>CAWBZI010000007.1:0-470651 GCA_963793265.1 uncultured cyanobacterium | reverse complement strand
ATAAGTGAACAGTATTAAACGATAGTGAGAAGGGCGCAATCAGAGCACCGCGCGCCAGCTATAGCTATATGACGCTTCACCAAAAGCTTGGATAAGCCACACGTAGTTGACACTTGATACACCAGAGATAGTTGTAACTCTCAAACCGTCATATCTCACTACTATCGCCGTTATTTACCTTTATTGAACCAGCCTACTCCGATTATGACGCCTTTTCTGCCTATTTCTCTTTATTCTTAAAGCGTTTAAACAATAAATGCCTAGTCATACTTGGCAGAACAGCCATCAAAACAAGCAGCCACAAGTCAGCCATAAGTCAACCTTTCTCAGCCCCTAACGTAGCTTTCCGACGTTTTTAATAGAGATACAGAGCAGCGAGCCAAAGCTACTAGCTAAGGTTCTACCGCTCGTACACACAATTTTAGGTATCACTATGAAATGCTTCACTGCTTCTGTTCTTTCTGTTTCTGCCTTTTCACTGTTGCTTTTAGCGAGTGCGATCGCACCTTCCGCTCATGCGCTTCCTAAAGTCGATTCTGACTTCAAACTTCAGTCATTGCGTTTGGATGAAATGGACGCTCGCAACAAAGCTAACGACGACCCATCTGTTTTCAAACTTCAGTCATTGCGTTTGAGCGAGCTGGACGCTCGTAATAAATCTGAGGAAAATTCAAAGAGCAACGTCAGCGCTCATTAGACTGTCGCAGTTAAAAGGATCGCTGTTCCATCTGTTTTGAACTACTTCTGGGAAGCTAGGCGGATGCGTTATGCCTTTTGCAGCCGCTGCTTCCCTACTCCTAATCACCCGCACTGAAGCGCAGAAGACTATGAATACGCATTCTCTTTTCTATAAAAGTGGGGTGCCTACGCTCTCCGTTGGCATTACCACAGGCATATTAGGCGTTCTATTTGATGTCTCTTTTGCTGCTCTGATTTTTTCCAATAGCCTGTCAGATTATCTCTCAGCAGGCATTGGCCTTGTTCTTTTCAGTGCAGCCGCAGCCCGAATTATAGTAGCCTTCATGAGTTCATTTCCGGGTACGGTATCAGATCTAGCAGCGATTCCAACTGCTATTGTCTCTTGGAGCACAGGCATGGTTGTTCGAGAGCTGCCACCGACTGCCTCATCAGAAGAACTGCTGGTAACTGCGATCGCCTCGATTGCCCTGACCTCTCTCCTTACAGGACTCTTTCTTTGGACGCTAGGAAAAATGAGATTAGGCAATGTTGTTCGCTTACTGCCTAATTCAGTAGTGGGCGGCTTTGTAGCCAGTAGCGGATTACTGCTGGTGAAAGGGGCAGCCGAAATTTTGATGAAGCAGCCGCTAGATGCCGGTTCATTTCATAGTCTTGATCAGTCTGCAGCGTTCATGCACTGGCTACCGGGACTATTGCTCGCCCTGTATTTGCTAGTTGTCACTCATCACCATCGTTATTCTTGGGTGATTACCAGTAGTCTTGCCGGGGCGATCGCACTTTTCTACGGCGTTCTATCGTTCTCGGGCATCTCGCCAGCACAGGCCAATATGCAAGGACTTACGCTAGGTATTCCCTCCTTGCAGACAACTTGGCAACTGCTGCACTGGTCTGATCTATTAAAAATCAATTGGCGTGCCATCGGCTCTCAGTGGATGTGTGCGGGGACAGTCAGCGTTCTGACAGCGATCCTTTTGATGATGAATGTAAAAGGAATGGAGGTCGCTATAGCGAAAGATATTGATATCAACCACGAACTTAAAGTGGCAGGTAGCGCCAACGTTTTGCTGGGCATGGGCGGCGGCATTCTCGCTTTTCACTCAATGGGTGGATCTATGCTGATGCATCGTCTGGGTGGCCGCAGCCGTTGGGTGACCGTCACTGGCGCACTTACTTTTATCCTCTTGCCGCTGCTATTTTCTCCCTGGCTCACTTATTTTCCCACCTCTATTCTGGGCGGATTGTTGCTTTATTTAGGACTCTCTTGTTTGTATGAGTGGGTATGGCGCGCGCGTAAAAAGATGCTTCCTGTGGACTACTGTATTGTTCAGTTGATTTGGGTGGTTAGCGGCATTGTCGGCTTTCTGCAGGCGTTGGCTTTGGGATGGGTGATCGCGATTGGACTCCTGCTGCGCCAGTTCTTGATCAAAAAGGAACTGTTGTAGATAGCCTCAGACAACAGCTTCAGATAACAATAATTTCAGACAATAATTTTGCACGATCACTTCGGCAATTCTACGATATAGGCAAGCGTCATGATTTCTCTTGAGCTTAGCGATCGCCCAACGCCTTCGGTCGGCGCCGCGATTAGTATGCAGCGCCCTGATAGCTTTCTTAAACATTCTCGCGCGCTCAAATTTTGTACGTCTCTGTGCATCCGCTTTACAGAGATCGATCGGGCTTTTTTAGTGTGGGGCGTTTTAACGTTAATTATTTTTTCGCTGGCACAGTTCTCTTCAATCAACTGGACAACTCAAGCCATTTTAGATGCCGCGCTTGCGGGAGCGGGGATTGCAATCACCTCTGGATTGACGTGGGCGATCGCCAGCAGTGCCCAACTTCTCTGGGTAATTTTTCTATGGGCTGGGCTTGTGAGCACAGGCGCGATTGTTACAGCCTACGGCATTTTTTGTAGTGACGTTTGGATTTTGTCAAATCTATGTTTGCTGTGGTTGGGCCTATGCGCGATAGGCTACGGCGTAATGGCAGCCGGAATGCGATCGCGTTGTTTCACTGCCGCTTGCTTAGTGCATCTGGGTGCGACAATCTTTTTTCAGAAAGGCTTAGTCATCGAATTCCTTAGCATCACAAGCTGGCAGTTTTTCTATAGTGGTTTGGTCATCGCCTCAACACTGTTCTTTTTCTCGGTCGTCCCTTGGGACAGGCAACCCTCTGATAGTGACACTTAACTAGACCTCACAGATTAGCTCTAAGTTGGCCCTAAGTTAGCCCTTAACGTAGCCTCTCGTTCGCTTTACTGAGCATGTAGAGCAATTAACCGGAAGCAGCCATACGGCTCCATTGATCCCATGCCAAAACATCAATTTAACTGGACTGAAAAGACTGCTGTTATTACGGGAGGTGGCTCGGGAATTGGAAGAGCTGTTGCGATCGCATTGGTTAAAAAAGGAGCTATCGTTCATCTCGTCGATTGTCATCAAGCGCGAATAGCAGCAGTGCTCGATGAGCTATCTTCTACGCCAAGTATTTGCGTTGACGAAGCCCCTTTGAAGGAAGCTCTCAACCTTCACGGTCATACCGTCAATGTCACAAAACCAGAACAGCTAGAACAACTTGCAAGCGCATTACAGAGCAAAGTAGACATCTTGATCAACTGCGCAGGGATCTTACATCAAGGCAAAATCGCCACAACCGCGAATACAGAACTGCATCAGGTACTTGATGTGAACCTGTGGGGCGTTATTCATAGCATCAAAGCATTTCTTCCCCAGATGAGAAATCGAGAAAACAGCAGCCACATTATCAACATTGCCTCTATTGCAGGCTTGATTGGCGCGCCTGAAATGGCAATATATAACGCTTCTAAGTCTGCCATCTTAAGCTTAACGGAATCGTTATCGATTGAATTAGCTGCTGACAACATCCATGTTGCGGCAGTGTGCCCTGGCTCTATCAAAACGAATCTTGGTCAAGATGGCATGTTTTCTTCAGAATCTACCGTTGCTCAGACATTACGTAAAACGATTCATAATGGCGCTAAGCCTGAGCGAGTCGCCTCAGATATTATTCAGACCATTGAACAGTCATCTATGCTCAAGCTCTCTTGCGTGGAGTGGCACTGGCAGTTCCTTTGGATGTGTAAAAGACTCTTTCCGTCTCTCTATCCAAAGTTTGCCAGCTTTGTTTATCACCAAGTTATTGAAAAAGGTTTTTTGGATGGCTTCCTTTCACAAAACACTAAAGCCAGACAATGGCTGTAGCTTTCAAAAAAGTTGCCCAAACATGAAAAATAGTAAGGAACACAATTGGCCATGACATTACTTAACCACTGGCATCCCACCATCAAAAGCAGCCAGCTAAAGCGTAAGCCTGTTTTAGTTCAGCTATGTAATGAAGAGATAGTATTGTTTCGTAGCGCGACAGGCAGCATCGGGGCATTAAAAAATCGTTGCCCTCACCGTGGTATGCGGCTCAGCCAAGGGTGGGTGGAGAATGACGAAATTGTTTGCCCTTATCACGCTTGGCGGTACGCAGCTGATGGCAAAGGTATCAGCCCTAGCACACCGAAGCTCAAGCCTTGCGTCTCTTCATTTTCAGTCATTGAGCGGTATGGCATTATTTGGATAAAATCGGCTGCCTCGTCTGCCATTTTCCCAGACTTCAACCTTCAAGATCATTTATTTGCAGGTGTCGTTACGCAAGACATTCAGGCTCCTTTAGAAGTGGTCGTCGATAACTTCTCAGATATTGAGCATAATCCCACCACGCATACTTACTTTGGCTATTCTTACGAGAACTTAGCCAAGATTAAAAGCCACATAGAAACAACAGACGATACTGTCCGCGTTATCAATAAAGGATCTCAGCAGCCTTTACCTTGGCTAGTCGAAAAAATATTTTTCAACGTCCACTCAGGCGACCAGTTCGTAAACGATTGGAAGACTTACTTCTCCCCTGTGTATAGCACGTTTGATCAGTCCTGGATCGATACTGTTACAGACAAGCCAAGACGCATACAGGTGAAGTTAGTCGTCTTCTATATTCCCACTGGCAATGATCGCTCGCGTGTGATGATATTTGTATTCGTCAATTCCACTATCAATAAGCTGATGTTTCAGCTCTTGGGAGGGCCAATTATCAGATGGTTTGTGAATTACGAGCTGAAAAAAGACATAGACATCCTAGAGAACCTGGCCGATAAGAAAATGGCCCTGAGCGAAATGCAGCTAGGTCGCCACGATCGGGTTCTAGGCGAAAATCGCAAGCGCATTGATCGCCTTTATCGCAGCTCGATGTAAGAGATAAATGCGGCGCTCAACAGCCCGATCTCATCCTGGAGAAGAAATATGAGTACCTTAGATAAATTCCACACCCTCCTGTGGCAGGGCGAAACAACGACTGATAAAGCACTAGCACTGTTTGACGAGCTAGAGGGCGTAACCCTCGATTTCATAGTGGGTCGATGGAAAGGCTCTGGCTTTAATACGCATCACCGCATGGATGGGTTGCTAGAAACTGTTGGCTGGTATGGCAAAGAATTTGTTAGCCCAGATTGCGTTCATCCATTGCTATTTTCTGACGGGAATAAGATCTATAAGGTCGATCCTAACCCTACTGTTTTTCATTTAGGGTTTAGTATCGATTTGCCTCAGAAGGAATCGCTCAAGCCGCTGTATAGTGCTATGAGCAAACTGCTCAGAACTAAAGAAAGCAAAGCCAGAGTTCGGATGATGGAATATCGTGGCAAGCTCAGCGCAACGATGAGTTACGACTACTTACCCATTAACGATGTATTTAGAAAAGTAGATGACAATACCCTACTAGGGTTAATGGACTTTAAAGGCATGGAACGCCCCTTTTTCTTTTTGTTGACTAGGGATATGTTGACTAGGGGTTAAGCCGAGGCTGGTGTTGTGTAAGCCAGAATTTTGTGCTGCAACGGCAGCAGCAGTAAGTTAGCCATAAGTCAGCCTTTCGTAGCCCGTAACGTAGACTCTCAGACGGTGTAATAGAAACAAGCAAACGCAGCAAGCGGGCGTTCTGCTGTTACGCCTGCTATTACTCGGGCGTAACACACCTCAACGCTTTCTCTCACTAAAACGCTTCGTATAAACCGTCCTGATTTTTCATCAGGGCTATTAAATTGCGTCGCTTTTCTGAGAGTGTTTTTCAGCCTTCTAAAAACTAAAGGAAATCCAAAAATGAACAACTTTCTAACGCTCCTGGTCAACGAAATCGTCGGTGACTTGTTTGAAAACGCCCCTGAAATTGACAATCTCGGTGACATTTTTATTGGTGGCAACGGGGATGACAATCTCCAAGGCGGCGATAAAGACGATATCTTTCTGGCGAGCGGCGGTGACGATACTGTCTTAGGTGGGGGTGGCACTGATGTCGTTTTTGCCGGGAATGGCAACGATATTGTGATTGGTCAAACCGGCGATGATGTCGCTTTTTTAGGAAGTGGTGATGACCGCTTTATCTGGAATAACGGCGACGGCAGTGACTTCATCAACGGTGGCGCAGGCTTTGATGTTACGGAAGTAAACGGTGCTGGCGGTGCTGGCGATGAGTTTGACTTGCGCGGAGTGAAAGATCAGGCCATTTTTAACCGACTCAATCTGGGCCAGTTTACCCTGACGAACGAAAAGATCGAGCAGTTTGAGATTAATGGCAAAGGCGGTGATGACTCACTGACCGTTGGTGACCTTACGGGCACCGGAGTTGAAAAAGTGGTCTTTAAAGGTGGCAAAGGCAACGATATGCTTGATGCTAGAGAAAGCTCGACTACCCTTGAAGCTTTTGGCGGCAAAGGCGACGATTTGTTACTGGGGGGCTCTGCCGAAGATACGTTTTCTGCGGGCGCTGGCAACGATATTGTTGTGGGTCAGCGGGGAGATGATACCGCCTTTTTAGGAAAAGGTGACGACCGCTTTATCTGGAACAACGGCGACGGCAGTGATTTTATCAACGGCGGCAAAGGCTTTGATGTCACCCAGGTGAACGGTGCCGATGGTGCGGGTGATGAGTTTGACCTGCGTGCAGTTGACGGTCAGGCCATTTTTAACCGACTCAATCTAGGACTGTTTACCCTGACTAACGAGAAGATTGAACAGTTTGAGATCAATGGCCAGGGCGGTGATGACTCGCTGACGGTAGGCGATCTCACTGGCAGTGAGGTTGAAAAAGTTATCTTCTCAGGCGGCGACGGCAATGATGTGTTGGACGCCAGAGAAAGTTCTACTACTATCGAGGCTTTTGGCGGTGAAGGCGACGATTTATTGCTGGGCGGCTCTGCCGAAGATACGTTTTTTGCAGGCAGTGGCAATGACATTGTGGTGGGTCAGCGAGGAAATGATACCGCCTACCTGGAAGATGGCGATGATCGCTTCGTCTGGAACAATGGCGACGGCAGCGACTTCATCAACGGCGGCAAGGGCTTTGATGTCACCCAGGTAAATGGTGCTGACGGTGCTGGCGATGAGTTTGACCTGCGTGCAGTTGATGGTCAGGCCATTTTTAATCGACTCAATCTGGGCTTGTTTACCCTAACGAACGAAGAGATTGAACAGTTTGAGATTAATGGCCAGGGCGGTGATGACTCGTTTACAGTAGGTGACCTCATTGGCAGCGGGGTTCAATCCGTTGTCTTCTCGGGTGGCGACGGCAATGATTTTCTGAATGGGGGCGGTACGGCAACACCCATTACTGCGGATGGGGGCGCGGGTGACGACATTCTTATCGGCGGTAGCGGTGACGATATTCTCATCGGTGGTGGCGGTGCTGATTTGCTCATTGGTGGCGGCGGTAATGACGCTCTTATCGGCGGCGACGGTGCAGATATCTTTGGCCTTGGTTTCGGCGGCATTGATGTGATTCAAAACTTCAACGCTGCTGAAGGCGACATGCTCCAGATTCAACAAGATATGCTGCCTCAGGCGCGTATGGGGAGCGCCGATTCTATTCGTGAGTCACTGACTTACAACGCTGGCAGTGGCGCGATCGCACTAGATGGCGTTCAAATCGCCACCCTGGAAGCGCCCGTTGGTAGCTTTGATATCAATACCCATGTTGAGATTATCTAGGTCAATAGACAAACAGTAAACAAAAGCAACAACGCTGTTAAACAACAGTAATCCGTTGTCAACTGCTCAGTCAGCGCTCGCACAAGTGTTGACTGGGCAGTTTCTCTTTGCGCTGATGGTTTCTGTTTTTCTATTCAGTCATAAGTTAGCCACGAGCCAGCTTTTTCTTAGCCTTTAACGTAACCTTTCGCCGCGTCTAATAAAGGTATAGAGGAACATGCAAACGTTTTTTGTTGTCAATTACTGTTGGATGTTATTCACATGAAAACTAGTTCTCGTCATACTCAATCACGAATTCTGAAACGACTGGACGCGCGCGGGTTTGAGCTATTGCTTGTCTTTAGCGAGTATATTGGCTATTTCGGCTGAGGCGATGGCGCAGCCTCTCCCTGGGAGAATCTCGATGGCCTTGTGAGCATAGACAATGACGGTAACTTTGGCGGCGGTTTACAGGCAGGCTACCGGTCGTTGTTGAACGACAGCACCATCTGGGTCGTTTTTGCTGGAGTAGATGCTCGCGGCACTGAATCAACAGCGCCATATTGACCGTATCGGGCGTGAATTCTGCCTCTGGATCGCACTGAGACTGCAACCGCTCAATATCAACGGTAGCACCAGCTGCGGCGAGGGCAGTATATCCGCCTAATGAGCGGCCGATCACGCAGACACGATCTAGCTGGAGACGAGCTTGGAACTCAGCGCTATTTTTCTGCTCTAAGGTATCGAGTAAAAATGTGATGTCCAAAGGCCGATTGATAAACGACACAGCCTCAAATGATTCATGCGTTAGTCCGAGAGACAGGTTTCTCCTATAGTCTCTGTTACTGCCGATATGCTCTAACACTGCTACCGCAAATCCGTTAGCTGCTAAGCGTTCAGCCAAAGTAACCGTATCAGATAGGTGCCGATCATCGCCATGGCCGTGGGAGATAGGTATAAATCTGCGGCATAGGTACGATCACGGCTCCGATCGTCTAGTATTAAAGGCTGTTTTATGACTTCAAACTGAGCTATATCTGACAGAACTGGTAGAGCCCTGTAATCAATAGAAGAATCTTGTAGTGCTGCAGCTTCAGACTGCTCAATAGCCATAGTCACAAGCTGTTCAGTTGCTCTTTCATTAGCGCTAATGCTGCGAGACAAATCCAGAATCTTAGACAGGTTCAATCGTACTGCTTCTGTTGGATAAAAGCGGACAACGTTCATTACCGACAGTCTGTTTGGATCGGCGGCGGCTGAAACTAGCGCACCCCGGATTGCCTGATGTCCATTTTGACGCCCTCGCGTTTGAATTAGCCCGTCAATCCTAGTCGGTAGAGATTGCTCGCTCTAGATAGCCGTAGTCAAAGTAGTTTTTTTCGGCAGAGACTGCGGGTAGTGCGACCGCCATACTAGAAAACAAAGCGGTTGCTACCGCCTTCAACGACTGTCGAAGGCGGTTTGAATTATTGTTTAGATGCATTGTTGGTCTATGGTCAGAAAAAGTAGAAGATTAAAGTAGAAGATTACTGCTGAGCTGCTGAGCGCAAAGGGTCGGCTGCAGCAGGGCGCTGATGAAAGGTAAAAACGAGATAAGAACAAAGATTATCATTAATAGACTTACGCTAAAGGACGTACAACGACGTAAACTTTAGCTATTCTGACTATGCGTTTCCCATACCGGAGAGTCACCTTTTTTGATTACAAAAGTCATCGTAGTTCTAGCGATGCATAAAACCAAAC
Organism: uncultured cyanobacterium; assembly: GCA_963793265.1. Taxonomy (GTDB): domain Bacteria; phylum Cyanobacteriota; class Cyanobacteriia; order Phormidesmidales; family Phormidesmidaceae; genus Phormidesmis. The sequence goes on along the minus strand of CAWBZI010000007.1, from coordinate 461,187 downwards.
AATGACAATCAGTCGAGACTATAGCTGCAAATGGTCGCGTGCCCACAGGGCGGCCTGAGTGCGATCGCGTACATCCAACTGGCAAAAAATATTCGTCAGATGGTTCTTGATCGTGCCTTCAGTCAGGTTTAGGTTTTCAGCGATCTCTCGGTTACGCTTTCCCTGTCCAAGCTGTTTTAGAATATCTAATTCTCTCTCACTAAACTGACTGTGATAGTCGGCCTTTTTTACTTCCGTGTTAGTGTTTATGTGAGAAAATACTTTTGGTGCGATAGTGGGCCCTAGCTGACTGTAGCCTCTGTGCAAATTGCGAATGGCTTCTGCGACCTCTTGCGCGGACGTGCTTTTCAATAGATAGCCCAAAGCGCCTGCTTGCAGAGATTGAAAAACATATTCGTCGTCATCGAAAGTTGTCAAGACCAGAATTCGAATCCAAGGGTAGCGAGCGTGAATTTCCTTCGTAGCCTGTACGCCGTTGCACACAGGCATCCTCACATCCATTAAGATAACGTCTGGCTGTTGGGTAGCAGCGAGTGCGATCGCTTCTTGACCATGACCTGCTTCTCCTACGACCTCCAAGTCATCCTCTAGCGATAGCAAAGAAGAGAGTCCTTGACGAAAGATAATTTGGTCGTCGACGATTAAGAGTTTAATCATAGGGCACCATAATCTGAATGCAAGTTCCTTGTTTGGGAGCACTATCGATCTTTATACAGCCATTGATGGCCTGTGCTCGCTCCTGTATTCCTCTCAGGCCAAATCCAGACCCGATCGATGATAGATTAAAGCCAATGCCATTATCTTCAATGTAGACAACAATATTTTCGGGTGACGTCTTAGTACGCAGGCTAATGCTGCTCGCCTTCGCATGACGGCGAATGTTTTCGAGTCCTTCTTTGACAATACAATAGAGCTGATGCTCTATTTGAAGCGATAGTCTTGGTATATTCAGCTTATTTTCTACGACTAAATCAGGATCGGATTTGAAAGGCACTATCAGGCGAGCAAGCGCAGCATTTAGATCAAAAGCCTCCTCTCTTAGTGTAGCAACTGCTCGGCGCACTTCCTGCAACGACTGTTTAGAGAGAATCTTAGAAGTGTCGAGCGCTTTTCTCGCCTGCTCCGTATTTTGCTCGTATAGCCGCTGGGCTAGCTCTAGCTGAACATCTAAGGAGGTGAGCGTATGTCCGATCGTATCGTGGATATCGCGGGCAATGCGAGTTCGTTCTAAGTCGGCAGCTAGTAGCTCTACCTCTTGGGTGAGTACCGCTTCTCTCTGACGGCTTTTACGCTCAGAGACAATGGTCAAGCACAAGAATATAATCAGCGAATTAGCCGCAATGAAAATAGCCGTACTATTCAACACAAAATCGAGTACCTGAACAGACTGAGGCGTCTGATACATCGCCTCTACCTCTGCCATCGCTTCCTCAATCGGTCTAGAAAGGTACTCCATTCCGTAATGCCACAGCGCTATCTGCCAAGCCACACCAGAGGTAACTGCTGTAAAAATCACCTCTCTTCGGTTCAGTAGAAAGCAGCTTTTGACCAGCACAAACCACAAAAATAGATCCAAGCCCCACAGAGAGAACAGGCGTGTCAATAAGAGAGCACCAATTTCTACCCACAGGTAAGCTCGCTTTTGCCATAGCGGGCGATCGATTGGAAACCGGAAGCTAAGAGAAACAAACAAAGCAACAACGCATAAGACAACATAGTCGCCGCTAGAGACTTCGTATCCCAAGGGCTTATACAACAGTGGGAACAGCATTCTTAGGATCAGAATTCCTAGAAACATCCACTCTACGTACCTTAAAACTTTGGGGGTAGATAAGCGGCCTGCTTTTTCGCTTGTTTGAGTCATGCCTTTCCCTCATGCGTTACCGATACGTCCTCCTAACTCTCAATCGTACGGCAAGTTTGAGGGCAATCACCATGACAAAAGTCATGATACTGCATGACTTCTTTCTCTGGAGCCTTTCCGACTTCATCGATACACTTCAAGGCAAGTGATTAAAACTTCACAAATAGGAGGAATTTTATATGACTGCGATGTTGACGGCTAGCTCAACCATAGTCACGCCCTTTAGTACAAACACTATCAACGCAATAGATGATTATCTAGCATCTGCTGAGAGAGAAGAAGGATGCCGTTTTTCTGGGAACGCGATAGTCAGCCAAGGGCCAGGAACTGCCATTATTCGTAGCTATGGCTTAGCGAACCGAGAACATTGGGTGCCCAATACCGCCAATACTAAATTTCGGATCGCTTCGATTACCAAGCAGTTTACAGCAGCGGCCATATTGCAGCTTCAGCAGCATGGCTTGTTAGATGTGCAAGCGCCTATCGCAGCCTATCTGCCTCACTCTCTACAAAACAAAAACCATAGCGATCGCATCACTATTCATCATCTTCTCACTCATTCAGCGGGCATTCCTGACTGCCTAAATTCTGAAATCTTTCCCGACATTGCCGAATGGATTAGATTACCCGCTACCCTAGAGCAGGCGATAGATCGCTTCAAAGACTTGCCGCTCATATTTGAGCCAGGCGCTGCGTTCCTGTACAGCAATTCTGGCTATGTGTTGCTTACTCAAATCATTGAAACGGTTTCAGGTCAGTCCTATGCTGACTATATGCAGGTCAATCTTTTTGCGCCTCTGGGTATGAATAATACGGGCTACGAAGTACCCAAAGCAGTGATTCCTAATCTGGCTCAGGGGTATCTCGCCTTAGGCAATCAGAGCTATCTACAGGCAGAACCCATCGATATGAGCCTGCCTCAAGGGGCTGGCGGCCTGTATTCGACAGTCGAAGATTTAGCAATCTGGCATCAATGGCTCTATAGAACCCCTTCGGAGCAGCCTTTCTTAAGCTCTAGATCTGTTGCACTACTTACCAGACCCGTGATAGCGATGGATCTGGATAGACCTAGCCCAGATGCTTTCTATGGCTATGGCCTTGTACACGACACCTATTTAGATCGTCAGGTGATGCACCACAATGGCAGCATTCATGGATTTGCTTCTTCTCTGGCCTACTATCCTGAAGAGAAGTTGACTGTCGGCGTTTTGGCAAACGTTGAGAACGCACCAGCAGAAAAAGTTAGCAAAAACTTGGCCACCATTGTCTTCGAAAGATCTCAAGAGATATGAACCGGAAGCGGGTCGAACCTGACACAGCAAGATACTGTTCTGGGTTGGAATCGCAGAAAGCGGTGTGGCTGCTTTTGTGACTTGGCTATCGTTCGAGAGAATGTTCGCAAGCCTTAACACAGTAGACAAACTCTTACAGATGCCAAGAGTCATCTTTTGGTGGGCGATTGCTATAAAATGTTGACCAGCCGCAAGACTTCATGGCAGGTTTCTTGCGGTGTTTTTGACTTTGTGTACACCGTATACTTAGCCAGCTTGCTGTTCGAGGGATGTCTTATAAAGTATTCGTTGGTGTTACAGATGTCTTTTGGCAGGTGTCGGTTGCGTTCGGCTAAAATGTCTATCGATTCTTCTAGATTGGGTGATGGCAGTAGAAGGACAACGTTAGGATAGCTTGATAATGCTTGCTCGACCCTTCTAAACAGCGTAAGATCGTCATACACAGAGTGACCCGCACCAAAGTCAATCACGCAATTTGTATGTTCCATGAGCAGGCATTCTACAGCATACGCCTCAAAAGGTTTCCAATACTGAATAATGCCCCAGGCTCCTTCAGCTTCTCGTTTTTCTTTTGCCAAAGCTTCGCTATAGCCGATCTCTTTGTAATAGCGCCAGCGATACTCATCCATTGAGCATTGTGGCAAGCCAAGGCGGGTTGCGAGAAGTGCACCAACGGTAGATTTCCCAGCCGTTTGAGGGCCAATCAGAATAATATCGGACGGCATCGGTTCAACCTCTTTCAATCTTCTTTTCTATGGCATCGCAGGCTATACCATTTTCGGATCTCATTATACGTCCGATTTCTGTTGCTTTGATTGCGTAGCTGGGAAGCTCGGTGAGCGCTTTCAGTTCCTGTGTCAGTCGTGATACTAAAAGATGTTTGCGACTAAGGGTGCGAGAGATTTCTAGCCGCTGAACTCGCGCTGCGTTGTCGGGCTGATCATCGCCATCAATGCAAATCGCCCAATGAACCCCACGTAGTCAGAACAATTCGGCTCATGAGTTCACCTTCAAGACGTTAACAATTGCTTGTTTAGCTCAAGCATATGTCCGGTAGCTGGAAAAGCCTCATTTCCATTTAGCCTGCCTGTCTTTGTCTCTACAATCTGAAACCCTTCGCTTAGATAAAGCTGCAAGGCTGCATCATTACCGCTCAGCACAGAAGTACCCACGGTTTTACCACATCGGCTAATGGCGTGTCGTAGCAGTAACCTTCCAATTCCTTGACGGTAATGGCTCGGCGATACATACAGCCAATTCACCTCGTCATCGGCAAAAGCAACAAATCCAAGTATGGACTGATCGCAGCAAGCGACCCAGACTTCTCCTGCAAATAATTCTTCCTCCTCAGCCGTAGCCGCTAATGACAAGAACGCTTCGGTTCCCACTGAAGCCTTCAGTTCATCTAGTCTTGCGCGATCATGGATTTCAGCAATGGCATCCCAATCCTCTAGATTATATCTTCGTAGACGTATCATAAATGTTCTCCTATCTTACATGTACATTAATCAGGAATAGTCCTTTCACATGCTCAATCGTCCGTCTTCAATATGCAAGGTGCGATCGGCAATATCGAGAATGCGAGCATCGTGAGTGACGAGTAGAACGGTGCAGTGCTGACGGTGAGCAAGCTGCTGAATTAAATTTACAACGTCTCGCCCGGAGTGGCTGTCTAGGGAGGCGGTGGGTTCGTCAGCTAAGACGATTTTGGGCTGGGCGACGAGGGCACGGGCGATCGCAACTCGCTGCTTTTGCCCACCGGAAAGCTGGCCTGGGTGCTTATGGCTGTGTTCTGCTAAGCCGACGGTTTTCAGCATTTCGTGAGATTGCTCGCGGCGATCGCTCAACGACCCACCATGCAATTTCAATGCCATTCGAACATTCTCTGTGGCTGTCAGACAATCCAATAAATTGTGAGACTGAAAGATAAACCCAATTTGAGTCCGTAGCTTAACCAGCTTACGTTTACGCGCTCCTTTCAGTTCTTGATCGAGAATTTTCAAGCTGCCTGATTGCACCGAACGCAAAGCGCCCATCAGCGTTAGCAAAGTCGTTTTTCCACTGCCCGACGGCCCCGTAAGTAAGACAATTTCGCCCGGATGGAGTTCTAGGTTTATATTGGCTAGTACTGTTCGACAGAGCTGGCCTTTGCCAAAAGCGTGATTAAGACTATTTATCGCAACGGTAGGAGACATTTAAATTCATCCTCAAAACACATCGGCAGGATCGGCAGATTGGAGACGACGCATCGCGATCGCACCCGACAAACTACACATCACCAGCGTCAGCACGAATATCTGAGCGGCAACAGTTCCCTTCATCACCAGCGGAATCCGAGTCATCACCGTCAACACCTGATACAGACCCAAAGAGGTCACAAACCCAGGAATAAACCCCAGCACAGCCAGCAAAATCGCTTCTAGCAGGACTACTCGTAGCAAGGCCGCATCGCTATAGCCCATTGCCTTGAGCGTGGCATATTCCGGCAGATGATCGCTGATATCGGTATAGAGCACCTGATAAACAATCACGGTGCCCACAACGAAGCCCACCATGCTACCAAAGCCAAAGATAATGCCCCCTGGATCTTCATCCGTAAATTTTTTCTCCTTAGCCAGTAGCTCCTCCATCGTCAAAACGTCTACAGAATCCGGCAGATATGCCTGAAGCTTTGCTTGAACTGCAACAATATCACTGCCCGCTTCTAGCGTTAAAATCCCCAGACTTACCTGCTCTAGCGCCTGCGCTCCAGCCCACTGGGTATAGTTCCAGTCACTCATTACCACCGTGCCCTTCTCTATAACGGTGCTGCCCAGGCTAAATAGACCGACTACCCTCACTCTGCGGCCTCCCATCAGGGTTTGCACATTATCAGCAGTTGATAGCAGCGCGGGAATCTCTCCTAAAGAAGGTTGAGAGAGCCGATCAAACAAAACAGTATTGGCAGGACTAAGGCGATCGCGCTGCTGCTCTACCTCGGGAATATTCAAGATAGACTGTCTCGGATTAAAAGCCACTATCCGCACTTGATTTCCAAAAATATCGCCCGCGTTTTCTTCTTCCGGTGACCACTCGGGACGATCCTCAGAAGAACTGTCCTTTGAAAACCGCTCCGAAGGAGGTTTGAGCTGGCTAGGATCTGTCCAGTTTGCGCTGCTAATATACATCGGCGCGGCCATGCCAACCCCGTCTACCGAGTCTGCTTGTAGCAGGTAGGCGCGCGAAATAGAAATCGGAATACGCAGCGTGGGGCTAAATGAAGACATTAGGAAGAGATCTCCCTTTAAACTTTCGTGTAGGGTGGTTGCTCCATCGGTCAGCAGGGTTTGTAGGCCCATCATGGTAAACATCAGGATGTTGGCAAAGCTTACGCCAGTAATCGCGACCGCTAGCCGAATCTTTTGATGGGAAAGCTGCGCCCAAGCGAGTGGTTTCTCAAAAGTCATCTGTTTAGCCAGTATTCGAGGAATAAGAGACTTCCACATAAGACAAGTCCATTTGTAATTTTGCTGATCGTCATAGCTCACTACGCATCAGCTCGCTACACATCGGTGTCAATAGCAACTCTCACCTGCATTCCGGTGAGCGCGGCTACCCGCTCGCTGTCTTCATCATTTAGGCGAACTTTCACCGTCACCACGCGCGCATTGACATCTTGAGTCGGGTCGGCTTCTTCTTCACCAAAGTTCGCTTTCCCAATCTGCAGGCCGATTTGATCAACCGTTCCGGTAAGATCTGTTTCTACCCCACCATATTCGCTAGTGACTTTGACCAGCTGGCCTAAGCCCACTCTACGGATATCAGTTTCGTATACTTCTGCGATCACCATCATCTGATCGGTTTGGGCGAGTTCGACAATGCCTTGCTGCGTATTCACCTGTTCTCCTACCCGAGTGTTTATCTTCAATATTTGGCCTGCGACCGGCGCTCGAACTAGCACATCGTCCAGATCAGCTTGACTTTGAGAAACTTGTATCTGCGCTTGTTCCAACTGAGCAGAAGCAATCTCGACCGCTTCTGGCAACACCTGGCTCAGCTCAGTCAGTCGCGCTTTCTCCTCTGCAATTTGGGCGCTGAGCGTCATTTCATTTTCTTCTTGTGCAGATTGTTCTACAGCTAAGTCAGCCTGAGCCGTTTCATAGTCGCGTAAAGCAATATCGAGTTCTATTTGCTCAAGTGCGCCAGCAGCAGCCAGCGTTTGATAGCGCTGATACTTGGTCTGCGCCTCCTGAAGGACAGCCTGAGCTTTTGTGATCGCGGCCTCTCTTTGGCGTCTTTGGGCCGAGAGCTGCGCTTCTAGTCGAGCAATGGTTTCACGCTGTGCGATAAGCGAAGCAGGCTTGACACTGCCGCTTTGTTGTTGAGCAAGTTCGGCCTGCCGCTGCCGCACTAAAGCATAGGCGGAACTCAGATCGGCCTGTCGCCGCTCAGCGCCCTGCAATACAGCAATTACCTGCTGCGCTTCTACCCAATCACCTTCACTCACTCGAATTTCGTTGACGCGACTATCCGCCGCATTTGACACCGACAGCCGAATCACTTCGCCTTCTGGTTCAATTCGTCCGAGGGCCACTACCGAGCTAAGCGCTACGGCTGCTGCTGGTTCGGCGCTGTCTTTAGAACCGAATGGCAGGCTACATCCAACAGATACTACAGCTATCAAAGTAATCAGAGAAGCCCGTCGAAAAGCCCATCGAGAAGTATATTGTTTCAACATGAACTAGCCAATCTCTGTCTTTAGTTTTAGCCTGTGTTGCCAGGCGATTGCGATGACATTTGTCATCAGGTTTTATGACAATTCTCCCGACATTTAGATCTTCTAGTTTTCAGGTCTGCTACTGAACTGTGTCGATATCCACCGTCAGTCTCTCTAGCTGCGCTGCTAGCTCCGGTGACATTTCTGCTTGATAGCGCCCGCCTAGATGTTCGGCAAAAAAGCGTTCTAGAGCGGCTGTCATCGCTAGCGCGTTTATCTCTTTTCTAAAGCCGTGCCCTTCGTCTGGTGCGACTAAATATTCTACGGGTCGACCCAAATCTCTTAGCGCTTTCACAATTTGATCGGACTCTTGTTGAAGCACGCGCGGATCGTTTGCGCCCTGGACTACTAGCAGAGGAGACTGAATCTGATCTGCCGAGAACAATGGGGATTGGGCTACTAGGCGATCGCGATCAGCCGGATCACTCGGGTCGCCGACTCGCAAGTCCATAGAATCTTGAATCGGCATCCAGTAGGGCGGAATATTCTCCATCAGGGTGATCAAACTAGACGGGCCCACCACAGAAGCGCCTGCCGCATAGCGTTCTGGCGTAAAAGCTAGCCCCGCTAACGTAGCATAGCCCCCATAAGAAAATCCCATAATCCCCATTCGCTCAGGATCGGCAATGCCCTCGTCAACTAGATACTGCACGCCATCGGTGACATCGTGCTGCATCACGCCCGTTCCCCACTGTTGATTGCCTGCATTGAGAAAGGCTTTGCCATAGCCCGCAGATCCTCGAAAATTTGGTTGCAAGACTGCGTAACCGCGATTGGCGTAAAATTGAGCTACCGGATCATAGCCCCAGTAGTCTCTTCCCCAAGGCCCACCGTGAGGAAAAATAACAACAGGTAGATGCTCTGAAGAAACCCCTTCAGGCAGCGTTAGATAAGCCGGAATTTCTACGCCATCACGAGCTTCGTAGCGGATAGGCGTGGTAGATGCCAAATGTTCGCTTGGCAGCGCTGGCCAGGCATCATAGAGCTTTTCAAGCGTCTGAGCGTCGCGGTCAAACAGGTACATAGCTCCCGGATTAACATCGCTTTGAGCGCTGACTAAGGCAAGCCGAGCATCAGAAGTAACAGAATCTACCGAAAGCTCAACATCAGGAAGCTGCTGTTGAAGAAAGGCCAGATCCGCTGACCATTCATCTGATTTTGGATAGATGCGGCGGCGATCGCCTACGTAGTAGGTCGCTACCAGCTCATCGGTTGCAGGCGAAAATAACGCGCCGCCAAAATCTACCTGCTGCTCAGGATCGGTTTCGACTAATTCGGTTTTGCCTGTATTGACATCAAGCAGCTCTAGTTGAGTCAGATCCGCCTCTCGATTTGTTTGTAAATAGATTTGTCGATCGTTTGGATGGAATTGCAGTAGTCCACAAGTCTCTTCGAGACGACAAGTATAGATAGGCGTAAGGCTACCGTTCTCTTCTACTCTGAGAATTTCCTGACCGTTTTCTGAAGACTGACGATAGGCCAAGCGGATATTGCCTTTGTGATCGGCGACCCAGCTAGCGACAGTGCCATCATTTTGAATGAGTAGGGTGCGATCGCCCGTCGTCAAATCCAAGCTATACGCGTCATGCACTCGCGGATCGCGGTCGTTAAGCCCGATCACAATTTGATTCGGCGTCTCTTTCAAAATCGCATACACCACTGCTGTGACATTCTCTATCGGGGTCAGATCGCGAGCAACCACGTCTGCTTCACCCACCACTTCCGGCTCGACCGCATAGAGGCGAAAATTCTCATTGCCCCCAGTATCTTGTCCATAGAGAATATAGCGACCATCGGCGCTCCAAAAGTAAATCATAATTGGGCTCTGCGTATCCGCCGTCACCCGGCGAGCTGCTGCCATCGGCTCATCAATGCCCTTTACCCAAATATTAATAACGCCATCTAATGGCTTTTGAAAGGCAATAAATTGACCGTTTGGAGAAAGCTGCGCGCCTGAGATTTCTGGGTCGGCGAAGAACAGCTCTCGATCAATCAGCGGTGGCAGGGTAGAGGAGGCAATCAATTCTTCGGCTGTTGCGGCTGTTGATGATAGAAAAGGTAGCGGGTTGTACATAGGCCCCAGAGTAATGATACTAGCAGATGCGAGCCTCAGCGCTATTCCTATACGCGATTGTTTCATACTTAGTACTCTACTCAAACATTAGCTACGATCTAAAGTTAGTGAGTCGAATGACTACTTTCCATGCCTAAATGTCATAGCTTCTAATGACCTTTGTCATAGAAAGCAAAGTCAAATGAAGAACAAACTCCTGAATTGGCTAGTGATATAACAAAATTAAAAGCAATAGGATTGAAAGCCATAGACGCTCTCTGCATATCTCACTGTGACTGAGCGTAGCTAGATAGGTTTTGCGATCACCATGACAAAAGTCATCGAATTGCATGACGTTTAGCTATGGAGAATAACAACAGCTTTCGCTTCTATTGAACTAGCAGATACGTTTTTTATTGAATGCTTACAAATAATCTGCGACCAAGTACTACTAAGATTCACGAGAAATAATGAACGCAATGGCGCATCCCAACGTCTCTTTAATCCAACAGCTAGATCCCGCTAATTTAGCTGCCTCTGCCCATCTTTTTGCCGACAGCTTTGTCTGGCACTTCTTCAATCCAAAGCTGACGGATGTTCAAGGTGACTATGCTGGCGTAGCGGGACTGAAAATATTCTTCAAAAAGCTACAGCACTATACTGGCGGTACATTTCGGGTCGAGCCTATCAGTCTTGTACCTATTGGTGATGAATTAGTCGTCACCCACGTGGTAGATCATATGCTGTTGTATGGCACTCATGTAGAACTAGATGCGGTCGTCGTCTGGCGCGTTGTTAACGGCCTGATCGCTGAAGCCTGGGATATTCCCTCTCTCTATGTAGATCGTACTGAACCTTTAGACCCTGAGACTTCGAGAAGCGCTTTAGATATAGCCGCTTAGCCAATGACAGCTATTTGCCAGTCGCCCTGTCTGTTGCTGTGTAATGGTTTCAGCCAACCCTTATGCCCTAAGTAAAGTGACAGAAGGTATTCCGAAGAAGAATGTCAAAAGTCATTCTTCTCTATGACCATTAGCTATGGTAGAGCATATCTGTGTTTGTCTACGATGTAGAAGAACTATTTTTGATTAGGAGAGACTTTTTCTATGGCTTCCAAACATATGGCTTCTCAATCGGCTTGTCGATCAGCTTCTTACTCAATGATTCGTAGCAGCCTCTCTTTCTTTATCAAAGGCGCTGGCGCTGGCCTGATCGTTTTTCTATTGGTAGGAGGTTCCTGGCAAGTATCTCACTTTTGGTGGGTGATGGCAGGTACCAGCTTATTTTGTGGCATCATCAGCGCGCTCCTGCGTCTAGAGTTTCAAAAGACGATAGAAGCTCTACTGGACGACTTGCCGTGGATGTAGAAACTTATCTATCTCTTGCAGACACATATCATTCCACCATCAAAAGGCTATGTATCATCCTAGATTTTACGGTGACTTTTATGAGATTGGTTTCAGGTACGGGAATCTGCTTCATCAAAAAGGCGTTCATCTCCCTGACTTGAGTCAGACCAAGGCTGAGTTTGGAACTCAGTGTTACCAAGCGCTCAAGAACTTCTATCCTGAGCTAGTCAAAGAAATTAAAGGCTTTTCTGCGGGCTTACAAGTTAAAGAAGAATTCGTAGGCGCTTTCGTCGCTGGAGTAGGTGTGTTTGACACGACTGGCAAGTGTAGCGCTTTTGCCTTCAAAAACAAGGATTCAGTCATCTTTGGCAGAAACTACGATATGCTCTTTGCGTTCAAAAAATTTACGGAAAGTAGCCTAACAGCGCCAGCGCAAAAGCTCGCTCATATTGGCCAGTCCGACCTATTTGTTGGACGAGCCGATGGGATTAATGAAAAGGGATTAGCGATCACAATGTCCTTCGTCAACGGTACCACCATTCGACCGGGCATCACCTTTCATTTTGTTATTCGGAAAGTGCTTGAGAACTGCGACACGATCGATAGCGCTATAGAAATTATTAAAAGCGCGAAAGTAGCGTCTGCCAACAACTTTCTAATAGCAGACACCTCGGGCAATCTAGCCGTCGTAGAATCTGCTCCAGAAGGCAGTGAAGGTGATTTCTGGGATCTTTTACAGCTGCGCGAGATTCAGCGCTCAAAATAGCGATCGCAATTAGTCAAAGCGGTAGGCAGTTGCAGTTAGCGATAGCTGTCTATCAAGGGCCAGTCTTTGAGCAAAATACAGGCAAGTGATGTAGCGCTGTAATGTGCGTGTAGAGCCTTTATAACCGATTGGTCGCTGAATGATTTTCTCGTAGAATCTCTGCGGCAACAGCTTCATCTGTGATGAGTCCGTTGATTAGTTTTCCTTCTAAGGCGGCCTTAATTGCTCGCGCTTTGTGAATCCCGCCTGCGATCGCAATCGTCTGCCGACTGGCAGGCTGCGCTAACGGAACACCAGCAATTCGCTGATTTGTTCCTTTTTTCAACAACACACCCTGCTGGTCATAAGCCCAACCTGCAATCTCTCCGATAGCACCTAACCCGACAAGTTCGGCAATTTCGTCGTCGTTAACAAATCCGTCTTCATGGATCGGGCAGTTCAGGCCAATACTACCGATGCCTACAAAGGTAACTTTTGCTTGCTCTACTAGAGCCTTTACAGTCCCAAACGATTGCTGCGTTTGCAGAAGCTTTCGTTCTTTGATGCTATTGGCAATAACCGGCGTTGGCATGGGATAAGCGACAGCTTCAATGCGATCGCACAAGTGCATAACCACTTCATGACGGCCTGCTCTACCGTAGTGAGACATATTGCCCACTATAGAAACAATTTTGTGCTGCGGTTGTTGCATCGGCGGCAGTTGTTCAACCATCGCACGCAGCGTTCGACCCGACGAAAATGCAATAACAGCAGGCTCTTTTGTCTCTAAATACGACTCTAGATGTGTTGCCGCACAAATGCCGAGTCCCGTATGTAAATTACGATTCTTTGAAGAGGCTGCGCTAACGCTACTAGGCACCACATCGCATAGTAAAAGCTCAAACTTGTCTCTCAACGCCTCGGCCAATGCGATGCAGTTGCTCAGCGGATGGTCTAACCGAAACCGGATGAGTTTTTCACTGACAGCTAGGGCAACTAAGCGCTGCGCCGCCTGACGAGAAACGTTGAGCTTAGCCGCAATCTCTTCTTGTTTGTTATCGGCAATGTAGTAAAGCCAGGCAGCACGAGCAGCCAGATCAAGCTTACGGTCGCTGGATTCTCGCCGCTGTGTACTATGCTTCGCAGAATTGCTATGTTGCTCAGAACGAGGTTCTCCCATACTTTAATGCCTGCTGTTTCCCACCTATTGTTCAACGCTCTTTAAGCTATCACACTCGAACTTATTCCTTGTTGCTGTGCTACCTGCTCTGCTAGGGCGAAAGCGCCCATAATTCCAGACTTGTTGCCCAAGCCGGGCGGCAGAATATAGTCCTCTATCTCGTCGATAATTTTAGGAACTGATAGATAGGCATTCAGCTTACTTTGAACCCGAGCGCGCACCATTCCAAAGAGCTGCTGTTGCGCCATCACGCCACCACCCAGGATAATCCGCTCGGGTGAAAGCGTCAGAATAAAATTCATGAGCCCTGTCGCTAAATAGTCAGCTTCTAGCGCCCAAGCGGGATGATCGGCAGGCAGGTCAACGCCTTTTTGTCCCCACCGCTTCTCCATTGCGAATCCAGAAGCGAGTCCTTCGAGGCAGTCTTGGTGGAAAGGGCAAGTGCCTGAGAAAGGATCGATCTGGCGATCGTGCGGCACTAGAATATGGCCCATCTCGGGATGAAGCAGTCCGTGAATAGGCCGCCCGCTCACCATACCACCGCCCCCCACTCCCGTACCGACCGTCAGATAGATAAAGGTTTCTAACCCCTGTGCGTTCCCCCACCTGTGCTCGCCCAAAGCAGCCACATTCACGTCAGTATCAAACCCTACAGCCACATCCAGCTCGCGTTTTACAACCCCTGCAAAGTCAATCTGCTGCCAGCCTGGTTTCGGCGTGTCTAGAAACCAGCCGAAGGTCGAAGAGTTCTGACGAACGTCTACAGGGCCAAAGGCACCGATACCAATTGCTGCCAAGCTGCCTTCTTTATCCTGCTGCTGCGCAAAATAATCAATCACTTTAGAAAGGGTTTCTGCGGGCGTCGTCGTCGGAATACGAACTTCTGAGCGCAAGTCATTCGGGCCAGTGCCAACTGCGCAAACAAATTTTGTTCCACCCGCTTCTATACCACCAAAAAGCAACATTTTACTCTCTCCATGCCTTGTGCCTATGTTAGCTATCTTCGTATGCTTGAACGTTTTCTCAAACTTTTATGAAATAGCGACAGCCGAAATCGCATTATTGACTGTTTGCGACTTTATGCGCTTAGTCAAGAAATGTTTCAAAGGCTACAGTCTTTCTCATAATCTAGCGATCGCTTCTGTATGATTTTGAGTATAGAGCTTTTGCTCACAGCTTAAGCATAAACCCAAAAACAGTTTGACTTCACTTAAACACCTTCACCTAAACAAGGAGCCTAGCGATGCGTCCCTTCCGCTTCGCCAAAGTAGTGGCAATATTCTTAGCCAGCGTTTTGCTTGTGCAAATGCTGCACGCTTGCAGCGCAGGAGAGCAGGCCGCCGAAAAAACCCGATTGACCATTGCCACTGTGAATAACGGCGACATGGTAGTGATGCAGGATCTTTCTAGTCAGTTCGAGGCCGATAATCCAGACATTGAGCTGCGATGGGTCGTGCTAGAAGAGAACATTTTGCGTCAGCGCACAACGACGGATGTGTCTAGCGGCGGCGGCCAGTTTGACGTGCTCACGATTGGCTCTTATGAAGCGCCAATTTGGGCAAAGCGAGGCTGGCTAAAGCCGCTCGACCAGCTTCCTGACGACTACGACGTGGACGATTTAATTACGCCTATTCGTACCGGATTATCGTATGAAGATACGCTTTATGCGCTGCCTTTTTATGGCGAAAGCTCAATGCTGTACTATCGCCGCGACCTGTTTGAAAAAGCAGGTATTGCGATGCCAGAGCAGCCGACTTACGACCAGGTTAAAGAATGGGCCAGTAAAGTGCACGATCCGGCAAACGGCGTTTATGGTATGTGCCTGCGGGGCAAACCTGGCTGGGGCGAGAATATGGCCTTTTTGACGACGCTAGCTAATACCTTTGGTGGCCGCTGGTTTGATATGGACTGGCAGCCTCAGCTTGATACCCCAGAGTGGAAGAATGCAGTGAGTTTCTATGTGGAAACTTTGAATGACTATGGGCCACCGGGCGCTAGCTCTAATGGGTTTAACGAGAACTTAGCGCTGTTCTCGACGGGCAAGTGCGGCATGTGGATTGATGCCACCGTTGCAGCGGGCTTGTTATCTAATCCTGAACAGTCTCAGGTCACCGATACGGTTGGCTTTGCGCCCGCTCCTATTGAGTCTTATCCCAATGGGTCGAACTGGCTGTGGTCTTGGGCGCTGGCTATTCCTGAGACATCGCGATCGCCCGAAGCTGCTCAAAAGTTTATTACCTGGGCTACGTCAAAAGACTACATTCAACTGGTTGCCGATAAGTCTGGCTGGGTCAGCGTTCCACCCGGCACGCGCACCTCTACCTACGAGAATCCTAACTATCAAGAGGTGGCACCTTTTGCCAAAACAGTGCTCAATTCGATTGAATCGGCTGATATTGAGAGTCCGTCTGCACTGCCTACGCCCTACAAAGGAATTCAGTATGTAGATATTCCCGAGTTTCAAGCGATAGGAACGCAGGTAGGGCAGCGCATGGCAGCGACTTTAGCAGGCCAGTCTGGAATTGATGAATCGCTTGAGACAGCTCAGGGCATTGCAGAAAGGTTTATGCGCCATACCGGGTATATCGAGTGATTGGGCGGCTGAGGCGTTGTCGAAAGCGTGTTGAAGAGCTGTCGTTGAAGAACTGTCAAAAATAGCTGCTAAGAGAAAGTGCTAGCGAAGTTAACAAAGAGAGATAAGCCATGACTTCTGTCGTAAGAGATCCGCGAATACAGCCGCCCGCCGATCGGGTAAGACCCAATCGAACCGTGCCTGCCTTGGCATTGGTTGCACCTTCAGTCATCGTTCTATTGCTGTGGATGATTGTTCCGCTAGCCATGGCTATCTGGTTCGCCTTCCAGCGATACAATTTGCTGGTTCCAGACAATCAAGCCTTCGTCGGCATAGAGAACTTTACGTATATTCTGAGCGACCCGGCGCTGTGGAGTTCTATTGGCATTACGCTGGTGCTAGTAGCCTCTGTGCTGGCTATCACAATTGGGCTAGGCACGCTGCTGGCGGTTTTGTTCAATCAAGACTTTCCAGGCCAGGGCGTTGCTAGAGTGCTTGCGATTTCTCCCTTTTTCGTGATGCCCACGGTGAGCGCGCTGATTTGGAAGAATATGCTCATGCATCCAGTGAACGGGCTGTTTGCTCAAATCACTCGCGGGCTAGGGCTAGGTGCGATTGACTGGTTTACTGACTTTCCTTTGATATCGATTATTATCATCGTGTCTTGGGAGTGGTTGCCGTTTGCACTGCTGATTTTGCTCACAGCGATTCAGTCTTTAGATACCGATCAAATAGAGGCGGCGCGGATGGATGGGGCTAAATCGCTTTCTTTGTTTCGGTTTGTGGTGCTGCCGCACCTGAGTCGGGCGATCGCAGTTGTCGCCATGATTGAAACCATCTTCTTTCTCACTATCTTTGCAGAAATATTCGTCACCACAGGCGGCGGCCCAGGACTGGCGACCACTAACTTGGCCTACTACATCTACCTCAAAGCATTGCTAGAGTTTGACGTTGGCGGCGCTTCTGCTGGTGGCCTTATCGCCGTTGTTCTTGCCAACATTGTCGCCATCTTCTTAGTTCGCAGTGTCGCTCGTAATTTAGATACCTGATCTTTGACACTTAACGCCTAATACTTAGCTCCCGGTACCTACCATGACAACTCAAAACAAGTCTAACCAATGGTTGGTGGGCCTCCTAGCATGGCTAGTTGCCTGCATTCTGTTCTTTCCGATATTCTGGATGTTTATCACCAGCTTTAAGACAGAAGTTGCGGCTGTCTCAACCCCACCTCAGCTTTTCTTTACGCCCACCCTTGAGAACTATATTGCCGTGCAGGAGAGGGCGGCTTACTTTAACTATGCCTGGAACAGCGTCATCGTTTCTGTGGGTGCAACGATCCTGGCACTACTGCTAGCGGTGCCTGCGGCCTACGCCATGTCTTTTTTCCCGACAAAGCGTACAAAAAGCACATTGTTGTGGATGCTTTCGACTAAGATGCTGCCACCTGTAGGCGTGCTCGTACCCATTTATATTCTGGGCCGTGAAAGCGGTCTGTTGGATACGCGCATCGGTCTAATTATCATCTACACCCTAATTAATTTGCCAATTGTAGTTTGGATGATCTACAGTTTTTTCAAAGAGGTGCCCAAAGAGATCCTCGAAGCCGACAGAATGGACGGGGCTTCGACCTATCAAGAAGTTGCCTACGTATTGTTGCCTTTAGCGCTACCAGGAATCGCCTCTACCGCGCTGCTCTCGGTTATTTTGTCTTGGAATGAGGCGTTTTGGAGCCTGAACTTGACCACGTTTGATGCGGCACCTCTAACGGCCTTTATAGCCTCTTTCTCCAGCCCACAAGGACTGTTTTGGGCCAAGCTGTCGGCGGCTTCTACGATGGCGATCGCCCCTATCCTTCTCTTCGGCTGGTTCAGTCAAAAGCAGCTCGTGCGAGGGCTTACCTTCGGCGCTGTCAAATAGTCTCTCTAACATCCACTCGTCCTTTAATACTCACCTACCCCGAGCTGTCTTATGTCTACCGTAACGCTTAGAAACATTCGTAAAACCTACACCGATGCCGAGGTGATTAAAGGTGTCGATCTTGACATTGAAGACCGCGAGTTTGTTGTCTTTGTTGGCCCTTCCGGCTGCGGCAAATCAACGCTTTTGCGGATGATTGCCGGACTAGAAGAGATTACCTCCGGCGAACTGCTAATTGATGGACAGCGAATGAACGAAGTCCCGCCCGACCAGCGAGGTCTGGCAATGGTCTTTCAAACTTACGCGCTGTATCCACACATGACCGTCGCTGAAAACATGGCCTTTAGCCTGCGACTAGCGGGCGTACCCAAAGCAAAACGATATGAAAGAGCTAAGGAAGTGGGCCGAGTTCTACAGCTAGAGCCGCTGCTAAATCGTAAACCTGGAGCGCTCTCGGGCGGACAAAGGCAGCGAGTTGCCATTGGCAGGGCGCTGGTTCGCAATCCTAAAGTGTTCTTATTCGACGAGCCGCTATCGAACTTAGATGCGGCCCTGCGCGGACAGATGCGTTTGGAGCTAGCAAGCCTTCACAACAGTTTAGAGTCCACCATGATCTACGTAACGCACGATCAGGTAGAGGCGATGACGCTAGCAAGCAAGATTGTTGTGCTAAGAGATGGCCAAATAGAACAGATAGGCTCTCCGTTAGAGCTATATCACCACCCCAATAATCAGTTTGTAGCCGGGTTCATCGGTTCGCCCAATATGAACTTCTTGCCGACGATGACCACGAGCGTGCAGGATTCTGGCACGACGCTACGGCTACCGGGCGACCAAACGGTGACGATTCCGGTGCAGCCTAAAAAGCTGATGGTAGGCGATCGCGCCACAGTCGGCATTCGCCCCGAGCATATACAAATCAACGCTGAGAATCCTACCTTGATGGGTGAGGTGCTGGTGGTAGAGCGGCTGGGCGGAGAAACCTATTGCTACGTCAAAGTAGCGGGCGGCGATACGCTAATTGTGCAAACAGAAGGCGATAGACCCGTTGCTGTGCGCGATCGCGTTCCGCTCTACATTGACGGTAACCTGTGCCACCTTTTCGACGCCGACGGCATGGCGATTCCCAAAGCTCAGCAGAATCGCCTGCTAGTGGATAGAACCCTTCCTAATACCTCAGATCGCAGTTCCTCAGCTCTCAATACCTCGGAGAACCCTCATGCGCAGCCCCGCCCTATCCAAACAACCGCAGCCAAAAAGATCAACAACGATCTCTCCTAAAAAGCTTAGCGAAGCTTCCCTGTCACAGTATCCTGAAACGGTTCGCATTCCTCGCTACGACCGCAAAGCGGTGACTAACGGCATTGTCCACATTGGCGTGGGCGGCTTTCATCGCGCCCACCAAGCGCTTTATATAGACAACTATTTAGAACAACATCCGGGTAGCGACTGGGGAATCTGCGGCGTTGGCCTGCTGAAGTACGATGCTAAGATGCGTGATGCTTTGCGATCGCAAGACTGCCTATATACGCTAGTAGAGCGCGATGCCGACCAAGATAGCGCTCGCATTATCGGCTCGATCACCGACTATCTGTTCGCGCCTGAAGCGGCGCAAACCGTCATCGACACCATGGCAAGTCCCCAGTGCCGCATTGTGACGCTAACAATTACAGAAGGTGGCTACTATGTGATTGAAGGCAGCGGTGAGCTAGACGTTGACAATCCCACCATTCAACATGATTTGCAGCATCCAGAGCAGCCAGTGGGTATCTACGGCTATCTTGCGGCGGCCCTAAACAAAAGACGACAAAACGGACAGCCTCCCTTCACCACGCTCTCTTGCGACAACATTCAGGGCAACGGTAATCTCGTTGGCAAAATGCTGATCGCTTTTGCCAAGCTGCAAAACCCGGCGCTGGGCGAATGGATTGCCGCGAATGCTGCTTTTCCAAATAGCATGGTCGATCGCATTACGCCTGCAACCACACCCGCTGATCTGCAAATGGTGGCCGATAAATTCTCAATTGATGATGCTTGGCCTGTTGTGGCGGAGCCGTTTTGTCAGTGGGTCGTAGAAGATCGCTTTTGCGCGGGACGACCGGACTGGGAGTCTGTTGGCGTTCAAATGACTGATGATGTTCATCCTTACGAGATGATGAAGCTTCGCTTGCTAAACGCTAGCCACTCGCTGCTTGGGTACGCAGGGTCGCTACTCGGCTACACCTATAGCTCCGAAGCTATGGATAACGCACTGATTCGTCAGGTTATTGAACGGCTAATGGATGAAGTGTCACCGACGCTGCTACCTCTACCCGGTATTCAGCTAGACGAGTATAAGCAAACGTTGATTGAACGGTTTTCTAACCCGAAAGTGCGCGATCAGCTATCGAGGCTGTGCCTGAACGGCTCAGATAAAATTCCGAAGTTTATTCTTGGTAGCTTGAGAGATGAGTTGGCAGAAGGCGGGTCGATTACCTATTTGAGCTTTGCGATCGCACTCTGGTTTCGCTACCTCAACGGTCAAGACGAACAGAACAAGCCGCTGCCGATTGACGATCCGATGGCACAGCTACTAACGGAAAAGGCGTTAGCTGGAAAAAACGATCCAACGCTGTTGCTCAACATCGAAACAATCTTTGGCGCTTTGTCTAAGTCTCCAGCATTAGTAGCCGCCGTCACCCATCATCTTCAACAGCTCTATGCGCTAGGAACAAAAGAAACGCTGTCGAGACTCTTATTGGGTACGGCAGAGGAATAGTTGATCTGCTAAGAGAGCACTCACTCTGGAACACCGACTTTTTGCGCGAGCAGCGCCGCTTGGGTGCGATCGCGTAAACCTAACCGGCTCAATACGCTTGTCACATAGTTTTTGACTGTGCCTTCTGACAAGTGGAGCTGCTGAGCAATCTCTTTGTTGTTCGCACCTTGTCCCATACAGGCTAATACTTCCTGCTCTCTTGGCGTCAGCGCGTTTATGTCAGCTATCATCACCTCATTTACATGAGCGTCAGCCGCCGTTGTTCTACGAATTGGCGGCAAAGCGCCAATCATCTTATCGACAATCCCTGGCCCAAAGTGACTATAGCCTTTGGCAACTGAGCGCACCGCCATTGCTAGCTCTTCCGAGGGCGTGTCTTTGAGCAGGTAGCCTTTAGCACCACTGGCTATTGCCTGGGCAATCAGTTCGTCATCGTCAAAGGTGGTAAGCACCAGTATCTTGATGCTGGGATAGCGATCGCTGATCGCAGCGGCAGTCGCGACACCATCCATCACTGGCATTCTCATATCTAACAAGGCAACATCTGGCAGCTCGTTATCGGATAGTTTTGCCAACAGTGCCAAAGCCACTCGACCATTTTCAGCTTCTCCAACAACGGTTAAATCCCCTTCTAACGTGAGCAGGGCGACCAATCCCTCGCGAATAAGCCGCTGGTCTTCAACAATTAAAAGCTTAAGCATGAGAATCTTCCTCAAGAAGGGGGCTACCATCATGCTGAAGCGGCAAAACAACTTCAATTCGGGTGCCCGTTTTTAGATCGATCTGCTGGTTTTGATGATCGCTAGTCTCTGTATGGCTAGCTGTATGACTAGAGATGTTGAACGTTCCGCCGACTGCCTCAGCGCGTTCGCGCATACTCTGTAAGCCAAATCCAGTTCGTGCCTGCGCCTGCTCGAACCCAACGCCATTGTCTTCTATAGCGAGCATGACGTTTTGGCCTGAGTTTATCAAGCGCAAGTGAATTAGCGTAGCATTGGCATGTCTAACGCTGTTGGTGAGTCCGGCTTGAGCGATGCGGTAGAGGATGGCTCGGAAATTAGCTGGCAGAGGTTTGTTGAGATGAACGTCTGAGGTGACTTCAGGCGCTAAGGGCGACGATTGCGCATCTAGACTGTTTTGAATGTCTTGAAGGAGCTGGGCGATCGCCCCCTCAAGCGTTTTTCCATCTAGTGGATCTTGTCTTACGGCTGCGACCGAATTTCTAACTTCTCGCAAAGATTGTGTGCCTAACTGCTTCGCCTGCGCTAAGAACTGGCGTGCTCTAACGGGTTCGGCTGACCACAGCTTTAACGCGCTTTCAAGCTGAATGTTCAAGGCGCTCAGTAGATGGCCCAGCGCATCATGAATATCTCTTGCAATCCGGCTACGTTCTTGATCCATTGCTAGCTTTTCGATTTCTTGGGCCGACTGCTGAAGCGCCTGATTCGCCCTTTGCAACCGTCGCTGACTCTTACGCTCTGTAAGTAGTGCATTGACCAGCAGCACAACCAGCAGCAGGGCCAGTCCAAATAGCACAATAAAATCAAGCTGGAAGCCCATAATCAGCCCTTCCAAACGGCGCTTGGCCGGTGGGGGTAAGCGTCGCCCTGCGCCCGCTAGCGACTGAAGTCTGAACTGTAGGCCGACTAGAAATAAAACAAAAGATAGGCCCGTCAGCGCGAGGCGACCGGCGAGGCCAAACATCAAACAGCCGCGAATGACCAGCACTAGATAAACCACAGGGATTAGTCGGCCACCCTCGTCAATGGTGACCGACATGAGTAGAATCAGCAAGATCTGTCCGAGCGTATGACCGACTCGCGACAGCTTGCCAGCAGGTAGATAAAGGCCCATCAATCCAAACAGCAGCAGTAGCCCTATTGCCGTAAACGGGCTGTGTTCCCAGCCAGGTGGCGGGCCGTGGCGGGGGCCTCTATGAGGTGGGGAAGGGCCATCGAGTACGCCTATCGAAGCAACCGCAAGTAAACCCCACTCCAGGTAAAGTAAGAAGCGGAAGGGGTGGGTTTTAGGCTGAATGGCATTAGCCATAAGTAGGGAGTGGAGAAGTAGAGAATAAAGAAAGCCGCTGCATTCAACTATCGGGCAAATACGATGCGATGAAAAGCGATCGCTCATAAGTTATGACGAAAGTCATGGGTAAGCATGGGTAAGATAGTGACCTTTTCTACCTCCCGAATAGAGGTTGGTTTGCCTAAGCTTAAACAGTCAACCCGCGGAGCCAATGTTCAGCCTTCCAAGCTGACTAGAGCGCTTCGCGGCAACTATCAAATCGTATAGCTTATGAATTTCAATGTTAAGACTGTTGCTTTGGGTAGCTTGGCCGCAATTGCCCTAGTCGCCACGCCGTTTGCCTGGATTCACACTGCCAACGCCGATGATGGCAGTCGGGGCGAGCGCTTCGAGCAGCTAAACCTGACAGAAACGCAATCTAGCCAAATCGAAACGATTCGTACTGAAACCCGCAGTCAAATTGAGGCCGTGCTGACCCCCGAACAGCAGGCAGCGTTAGGAGACGACGAGTCTTTGAAAAGAGGATTGCGATCGCTCAACTTAAGCGATGACCAGCGCAGCCAAATTAGAGCGATTAAAGACGGCAAACGCGAGCAGATTGAGGCTGTGCTCACAGAAGAACAGCGCCAGCAGCTAGCAGAATCACGCGGTCGTCGTGGTGGCAGAGGCGGGTATCTGGAAAGTCTCGACCTGACAGAGGCACAGTCTGCTCAAATCGAAGCCATTCGCAATGACGAACGCACCCAAATGTCAGCCCTGCTGACCGCCGAGCAGCGCACGGAATTAGGCGATGGTGAAATGGGACGACGGGCATGGCGATCGCTCGACTTGACAGACGAACAGCGCCAGCAGTTCAGAGCCATTCACGAGGATACCCACGAGCAAATTAACGCCGTACTCACCGAAGAACAGCGCCAGCAGTTGCCAGAAAGAGGGCAACGAGGCAATCGCAATGGCCAAACTGACTCGTAACATCTAAATTAAAAGAGAGGCGTTTGTCACCTTGTCGCATGCCTCTCTTTTGATTTTGCAATGCCTTACTTTAGAAGAAACGCAGCTCTATTTTGACGATGCGCTGAGCGATCGCGCTAGCTGACTGACAAAAAAGTATTGTGAATCGCTACGAGCCGATCAGGTCGGCAAATAGGCACCATTTACAAAGTAGGAAAGAAGCGCGAGTCTGGAATCAACCAAAACCGATTTCAAAACTACCATTGCAGGGCGCGTAAGCGCTTTCGCCAAAGATCTCATACAGTCAAACTAGCCAAGAATGTTGAGGGTCTTATGAAGGTATTTATCCACTACACCAAGCATCGTATTCTCTATTTTTGAAAGCTTCTGGATACTCCTCATAAAACTGCTCCGAGGCGAATTGGTCGAGCGTTTTAGTCTGTTGATGAGCTAGCTCTGCCTGTAGAACATCAACTCTAGCCCAAGCCTCCGCGCAGGCGGTCGAGTTTGGCCCGTTGTCCTCACAGATAGCCTGCGCAGCCTCAGAAAGAGCTTCAATCTCATCGGCTAGCGCTAGCTCGCGCGGTTCCTCTATAGCGCTGCTACGATCCAAAATGTCGGAGACAGATAGAATTCCTATCAGCTCGGACTGGATAACAGGAGCGCTGTGCAGATTGAACTGAGTTAGCAGACGCGCCGCATACTCAACCCCGAGATTGGGATTGAGCACAAGGCAGGGCTTAGACATAATTTCGTATACCCGAATTTGCTTTGGGTTGCGGCCAAACGCAATCACCTGGCCAACAATATCGCTCACCGAAACGATGCCATAAGCGTCCGAATCATCTATGCGCTTTACAACCAGCGCGTGAACGCCTTCTTGCTTCATTAAGGCTGCAGCTTGTGCGACTGTAGACGAGCCGCGAATGGCCACTACTTTAGTCGTCATAATATCGGCTACTTTCATTTCTTATGTCCCTCTTATTTCGCGCTCTAGCGTCTTCGATCTGTGGCTCATTGCATTGGAGAAAGTGGTCGCCGAAAAACAGGTGGGCGACTACTTTCTCCGATGAGTTGAAGTAAAAAGCGGTACGCCCATTACCTCCAGCCCTGCACCCATCTGCTTGGCTATATCCATTACCTGTTCAAAAACAGAGGTGCAGTCTTCCTCGGTATCTAAGGCCACTAGAATTGTATTAAACATAATATTTTTCCTTGCCGTGAATCTTTACGCTGTTGCAACTCTACGGTTGTCACCTTGCTTAACGGTTTGCCGATGCCAGTTCAGAAAGAGGTCTTCGGCGGTGGCGCTAGAGCGCACAGCGACATCTAGATTTGGATTGTTGCGATCGCACAAGTCCAGGTAGGCGCTTTCAATAGCCCTCTCTAATTCCGGCGGAAAAGGCGTTTCTAGAATAAGATCTCTCACGGACTGACCGCTCTTTCTTAGGGCTTCAATGTCCTCTGTATCTAGCGAATCTAGATGCGATCGCATTTTTTCTTCTAGCCCACCTGCTCGAATGAAGTAGGCATAGGCATTAGCCGTAGTCGCAAATCCGGTAGGGACGCGAACGCCCTGTGGAGAGAGCTGCTGGATCATTTCCCCAAGCGAAGCATTCTTGCCACCCACAAAGGGAACATCTTGAATGCCAAAAGTAGCAGGCGTCCATGCAGAGTTTTTGCAGCAGGCCGGAGGCGAACCGGGAAAAGTCATTTGCAATCGGGCTAAAGCAATCCAAGCCGTTGCCATCGCTTCGGTCGCGCTTGACCGAATGTTGCCTACATCATCTCAGCCGGTTGCTGGTAAGTCATGAAAAACTTCTCAATCGTTCTAAGCGCGCGATCGTAACCTCTCTGAGCAGTAGAAGACAATGCTTGGTTGCAGTTGGTGCTGTCAGTAGGTATTTGTAGAAGCCATGCTTGGGGCGAATGACCGTATAGCTGCTGAGCTAAGTTCAGTAGCGCGGTTGGCGTGCACGGATGAGTGCATTCCGAGGGCGATCGCTCCGCTGATTGTTCAGTTTGCGGTGGCTTACCACTCGCGAAAATAGGATCTACCTGTAGCGTTCCAGCATGACTCGATCTCCGACAGGGCCTTACAAAGAACACATAGTCTACAGAGGCAAGATTGTTTACGAGATCTGGCGTGAGCTGATAAGCAGCCATAGATTTAACCAATGGGGCTTCCCAAGCGGAGATATGATTGGCAATTTGGATACCGACTGCGTTGTCGCCTTTTGCACCATTACCGTAGCCAATAACCAGGAAGTGAGGCCGCGCTATCTGTTTAGCCACATTCCGAGATATCTTTTGCTGAGGTTCTTGAACGACGGATGAGTAAATCATTGTTACCTTAGTCTCCTTAAGTGATGCGCCTTTCTTTTCTCAGCTTAGAAAGAAGACATGAGGATTCTATGAGGTCGCTCGTCGGCTGAGGAGATTGTACGGATGTGATACGAAATGCTATTCAACGCTACAGAGCAAAGTCTAGCAGCGGATTGTAGTGCTCCATAGGATTGACTTCTTCCGTAGGACTCACTGGCTCTAGCTGACTGGGCAGCGAGTCTTCTTCGCCACCGATGTAGATAGGCGTGTTGAATAGCTGTGCGCCTGTTAGATTAAGGTTGTTCATTGAGGCTCCGCTCACATCGACAGAGTAGAGATGAGCGCCGCTGAAGTTAACCCCGTCTAGCTGTGTATTTGCCAGGCTGGTATCAGTTAAAAAGGCGCGGGTAAGGTTGGCTCCAGTGAGGTCAGCTCCGGCTAAATCTGCACCTTCTAGGTTGCTGTTTGTGAGATTCGCACCTCGAAGGTTGGCTTGGCGTAGGTCAGCACCAATGAGGTGAGCTTCCGTTAGGGTGACACCTGCTAGATCGCAGCCCATACATTCATTGAGTAGAATTAGCTGACGTATGTTGTTTTGACGGGTAGCTTCTTGGCTAAGAATAACTTGTGAGAGGCTGCTTTGAGGCGTGAAGGTAGACTCCTCAATAGGAGCTTCTGCCATGGCTGATGTCGCTATCATTGCCACCGCAGTAACTACCATAGTTGGAAAGTACCTTCTTTTTTTGAGTTTGCGCTGGTGCGTCGATTGTGTTGTATGGTGCAGCACTACAGGCTTCGTGATGTATCTCATTCGTGACCTCCCTTCAGCCAGCGTTTTAATGAAGGGAACGCTGGCATTTGAAATTTGTCTTATCTATATTCTGACACAACTATGCTTGGCACGCATGACTTTTGTTCAGCATTTAGGAGATTAAGAAGCATAGGTTGAAGCTTGTTTGTTTCAGCATGGGCCAACACATAAAGTCTACATAATTCAGCTATATGCTGATGAAACTGCTGACGCTCACTCAGCTCGATCAGGTTTGTGACTGACTGGCAATAGCCTACGGGCAACAAGAGTGTTCTAAGAAACTGCATCTGCACCTAGTCGATTGAGAAAACTATTATTTTCTACGAAGATTGTAATTGAGCTTAGGGACATGCGTCTAAATAAAGTACCGCTGATAGCGCTGTTCATTGCCTCGGGCATAGCAGTGCTAAGCCCCTACAGAAATTGACGGTGACGTAGGGGCTTAGCACGCTATGCCCAGGGCAATATTTGTCGGTTTGCCGGTACTTTATTTGAGCGCAGCTCCCTTAAGGCGGCTATAGTGCATACTCACTGATTGTCGTTAATTCTGTACTAGAGGCAGAAATTGGAACACTTTCTCTAATTGCCATAAGGACTACTGTGGAACGAGCTTCAACCCTATAAAAGGGCTGATTCGTGCAGGGTGCGCTTTCTACAGAAGAGATATCTTGTGGGGACGGTAAAGCCGTGTTAATAATGCGACGCCAGTATTGTCCGCGTTCGAGCGGTGGCAGCTCAAATGTAAGTGGCTCCCAAAACATATTAAGTAGCCCGTGAAGGCGTTCTTCGTGCTGCCCGTAGCGTAGGGTAAAAGCCAAACTGTGAGAATTGTCTTTCCAGTCGGGCTGGCCGAGCTGAGTGCCGTGCCAGGTAATTGCCGGTTCTAGAATGGGTTGAGGGGTCACGATGAGCGGATGGTCGTGCTTGAGTATGTAGAGTGATTGAACAAATTTTATGAGCTGCTGGGTGAAGCGGCGGAAATCTTTTTGGTCATCGCGCCAGCTCCAGTCGAACCAGCTTAGCTCGTTGTTTTGACAATAGGCGTTATTGTTTCCCTGCTGCGATCGCAATACCTCATCCCCCATCAGCAACATAGGCGTTCCCTGTGAGATCGCCCATATCACCAGCGCGTTTTTTGCCTGCTGCACTCGCAGCGCCTGAATTTCCGCATTATCAGTCAGCCCTTCGACCCCGCAGTTCCAGCTCCAGTTCTCGCTAGCTCCATCCCGATTGTCTTCTGCATTAGCCTGATTATGTTTCTCGTTGTAGCTCACCAAGTCATTTAGCGTGAACCCATCGTGACAGGTAACAAAATGAATGCTGTAGTTCGGCCCTCGCTTGAGGTGAGGATACAGATCGGGGCTACCGGCAATTCGATGGGCAACCGCTTTTACCATGTTGCGATCGCCTTTAACAAACCGCCTTACCTCATCTCGATAAGGCCCGTTCCATTCGGAGAAGCGATCGCCCGCAAAGCTGCCAAACTGGTACAGTCCTGCGGCATCCCACGCCTCAGCAATAATTTTAGTGCCTGCCAGCACCGGATCGGTATTAATCATCCATAAGATAGGCGGATTTTCCGTGGGTTCGCCCGTTACATCGCGTGAGAGCACCGAAGCTAAATCAAACCGGAATCCATCAACATGCATTTCAGAAACCCAGTAGCGCAGACAGTCAAAGATCAGGTAGCCGCTGATTGCAGAGGTCTTCACCGTATTGCCACAGCCGCTGTAGTTTTTGTAATAGGTTTTGTCCTTATCAAGAATGTAATAGTCTCCATTTGCCAGTCCTCGAAACGACAGCGTTGGCCCTTCACAATCGCCCTCAGCAGTGTGATTGAACACGACATCCAAAATTACTTCAATCCCTTCGCGGTGCAAAGCTTTGACCATATTGCGAAACTCATCGACTGGCCCCAAACTATCCTTGCAAGAGCTGTAAGCCTGATGCGGTGCGAAAAAAGCGATTGGACTATAGCCCCAGTAATTAGTTAACCCTGCGGGAGCATCGCCAGGGTCAAACTGTTGTATAGGCATTAGCTCTACGGCTGTAACGCCCAGCGCCTTCAGGTACGGAATCTTTTCTATAAGTCCCGCATAAGTTCCTCTCTTTTCAACGGGCAGGCCAGAATTTTCTCGCTGAGTAAACCCGCCTACGTGCAGCTCGTAGATAACGGTTGCTGCATAAGGAACTTTGGGGTGAATATCGCCTTCCCAATCGTAAGGAGTCAAATCAATTGCGACACTTCTCAGGGCTTGAGCGCAGTTATCATGGCGATCGCTTGCTGCTTTACGAGAATAGATATCCCAGCCCGTCACGCTGCGGGCATAGGGATCGAGCAGGACTTTATTCCGATTGAACCGCAGCCCAGCGCATGGATCGTAAGACCCATCTACTCTGTAAGCGTAGACTTGTCCTGAAGAGAGATTGTCAACGAATATATGCCAGTAGTGAGCAGTTTTGTTTTTTTGCGGATTGAGCTGAAGAATAGTCTGCGGCTGAGGAGCATTAGGAGAGCTAAAAAGGAGAAGTTCTACAGCGATCGCATCTGGGGCATAAAGACAAAAGTTAATGCCATGATTTTGTACAGTAGCCCCTAAAGGAAAGCTATTACCAGGTTGGATAAAAGGCTCTTTGTTAGAAATCATGGTTTATATGAACAAGGCCCACAGACCTTGAACGCGACGCTTTTATCAGCTAGGCAACCTGCTGAACAATTTTAGAGAGACGCTTTCGGATATCGCAGCTTTTTGCCAGATGGGAGCACGGGATAACATCAGATAAAATGTTTTTTAGTCGGAGATGCTAACACAAGCATAATAACTCCTCTCACTAACACACATTAGGGCTTTGCAGGAAAATCCAGCGCATATCATGCAAGGGAGCGACCTTTCTCAATAGCATTCTATTTTTGCCTACCTCGCTATTATGGGAGTCAGTTGTGAGGAAACTATGAAGCGATCGCAATTGAAAACCCCTTGAGAGATTGCCTTTACCGTTAAAGCGCGTACTCACAATTTCCTCAAACTGTCTTTGTACTCTAATGGCATAGATACTTTTATAAAGGTGATTGCTATGCTATTTCGACAGATCTTCGATCTAGAACCGCATTTTTTGCGTACTGACTCAAACTTATGAGCATCCTACAATCCATAGACTCTGCCGATCACATAGGCTCAGATCAAACCTCCTCTCAGCCAGTAACCTGCAAGCTCGATCAAAGTACGTCCGAGTGCAAACAAATAGAAAAGTCCTTGCAAGCGAGAGTAGAGCAGCAGGGAACGATTGCTGAGCTAGGACAGCTCGCACTGGCCGCTGATGACCTTAGCCGGTTTATGAATAAGGTGGCGTGCGCGATTGCTCAGACGCTAGACATAGACTATTGCAAAATCTTAGAATTGCTGCCTGGTAGCGAAACGCTATTACTGAAAGCCGGATTTGGATGGCCCCTAGCGCTAGTAGGTCAGGCTGTAATTAGTACAAACGAAAATACTCAAGCGGGCTACACGCTGAGCCATGAGTATCCAATCGCGATCAAGAACTTTAGCACCGAGACTCGCTTTAACGAACTTTCTCTATTGGGAGAGGGCGACGTTACCAGCGGCCTGAGTGTTACCATTGGCAGCTATTCTAATCCCTATGGCGTTTTGGAGATTCATTCTATTCAAGAACGCTTATTCAACAGCCATGACGTTGATTTTATTCAGTCTATTGCCACTTTGATCGCGCAAACGGTTGAACGGATGCACTCTATTCAAGTCCTTAAGCAAAGCGAGCTAGAATATCGCACGCTGACTGAAAATATGCCGGGAATCGTCTATCGGCTGTTTTATGACAATCACAATCACACGGTTTTTCTCAACAGTCAGTGCAAATCACTGACCGGGTTTGAGCCCACCGAGCTATTGATAGATGGCGTCTGTTCTATCGAGTCGCTTATTTTGCTAGAAGACCGGAATCATGTGCAGACCGTGATAAAGGAGTCGATTGCAAAGCATCAACCCTTTCAAGCTGAGTATCGAATTAGAAACAAAGCGGGCAGCATTCGATACTTTTGGGAGAAAGGACAGCCGGTTTTAGCCACAGGCGATCAGTCCGCTTACATTGACGGATTGATTATAGACATTACCGATCGCAAGCTCGCACAGCAAAAAGTACATGAGCAGGCAGCACTGCTAGATGTCGCCACAGAAGCTATTTTCGTGCGCGGCACGGATAATCGGATACTGTTTTGGAACAAGGGCGCAGCGGTGCTGTATGGCTGGAGCGAGCAGGAGGCACTAGGGCGAGATGCAGAAGAACTGCTGTCTTTAGATGAACTCCATGAGCCGACCGAAGCGATGCAAAGTTTGCTCGACAAAGGGCGCTGGCAAGGTGAATGCCAGCAGTTCACTCGAACGGGCCAGAGTATCACTGTGATGAGCCGGTGGACGCTGCTTAGAGATAAGCGCGATCGCCCAGCTTCTATTTTGACGGTGAACACTGATATCACCCAGGCAAAACAGCTTCAGGCGCAGTTCCTAAGAGCGCAACGGTTAGAAAGTATTGGCACCCTAGCTAGCGGCATTGCCCACGATCTCAATAACATTTTGACGCCGATATACGGAGTTGCGGAGCTACTGCCTATGCAGCTACCGACTGCAAACAAGCAGCTAAAACAGCAATTTGAGATTCTACAAGATAGTGCTAAGCGCGGCTCTGAAATTATTGGGCAAATGCTCTCGTTTGCCAGAGGGGCAGAAGGCAGTCGCAATCCGCTACAGGTCAAGCATTTGATTAGAGAAATTAGGAGTTTTGTTCATAAAACCTTTCCAAAGTCGATTGATATCTCTGTTGATATTCCTCATTCGCTGTGGTCTGTAAGCGGCGATCCAACCCAGCTACATCAGGTGTTTATGAATTTGTTTGTCAATGCCCGAGACGCCATGCCTGATGGCGGAACTTTGAGCGTATCGGCAGTAAACCTATCACTCGATCAGGCGTTTGTAGATAGCCATATAGAAGCACATACAGGCCCCTACATTTTAGTGACAGTTGCCGATACGGGTGAGGGCATTGCGAGCGGTCTGTGCGATCGCATTTTTGAACCCTTTTTCACCACCAAGCAGGAGCAGGGCGGTACTGGCTTAGGGCTTTCCACTGTTCATAGCATCGTCAAAAGTCACGGCGGTTTTATTAGCGTAGCTAGCGAAGTTGGCAAGGGCACCCAGTTTAAGATCTACCTGCCTGCTTTAGAATCTACAGCAGGAACGACGACAGAAACAGAGTTCTTGCCGGTGGGTAAAGGAGAGTGTGTACTGGTTGTAGACGATGAACCTGCGATTCGGGTGATTGTTCGCAGCATACTCGAAACTCACTGCTACAAGGTGCTAGATGCGAGTGATGGGATTGATGCGATCGCTCAATACACAGAGCACAAAGAAA
Organism: uncultured cyanobacterium; assembly: GCA_963793265.1. Lineage (GTDB taxonomy): Bacteria > Cyanobacteriota > Cyanobacteriia > Phormidesmidales > Phormidesmidaceae > Phormidesmis. The sequence goes on along the minus strand of CAWBZI010000007.1, from coordinate 429,159 downwards.
TTATTGATTTGGTCGTCATGGATATGGCAATGCCTGAGCTAGATGGCGTGTCGGCAGCTCGCGTTATGCAAAAGATAGATCCTCAGCTCAAAGCGGTATTAATTAGTGGATTGCCAGGAAACGCAGACGTTGCAGCCTCTGCCAGCGACAGTGTAAAAGGTTTTTTGCAGAAGCCCTTCTCTTCCGAATCCTTATTACAGGCTATCTATGCTGCACTTCACTAGGACTCAACGGATCGATTAACGTGAGTACTGCTCCCTCACTCAATGGCCCATTAAGTTAAAGAAGCTATAAGCACGATAAATTCGTATAAAAGCGCATAACTTCCTCACATTTATTCTTTAAGGTAAACCTATAAACAGCAGCATATAAAACAACATTACGTTCTTCAAAGGTTCAGATGTTTGGAGCTATAGAGTAGGTGGGATAACCCGCTGGTTCTGTAGTCTTGGAGGAGGTGTCATGACTAAAGTTGTCCTTGCAAAGACCATTGGAACAGATCTAGCGCTGGCATTTGGAAAAACCAATCAGGAACTGCCGTATCGAGAATCAACTGATAAAATACCGCTATTAAAAGCAACTGAGCAACTAGCAGCACGGCCCGATTCAAGCGAGTTTAACTCAAGCAAGTTCAGCTTGAGTGAGTTTAACTTAAGCGGGCCTAGCTGCCAGTCGTCAGCGACAGACCACATGAGCGTTTGTGGTCTTAACCACTTTAATATCACTGCCCATAGTGAGCTAATCGAGCAAGTGAAGCACTTCTATACAGCCGTTATCGGGCTAAAACTTGGCCCCAGGGCACATTTAGCAAACGATGGCTACTGGCTATATGCCGGACGCACACCCATTGTGCATCTAAGCGTGCGACCAGGCATAGCAGCTTTACCCAGCTCGCAAAAAGGGCACTTCAATCATATTTCGCTAGGGTGCGTAGGGCTTAAACGGGCGATCGCAAAAATGATCGCCACCCAGACGCCCTATCGCCTCATTCAGCTACCAGATATTTGCCAAACGCAGCTATTCGTCACTGATCCTGCTGGTATCGGCGTGGAGCTAACTTTCTTCAATGAGTCTCTGTAAATATCTAGAGAAATAAACCTTGATAAGACAGGTATTAAAATGCGAATAAGCCACCAAAATGAGAGGTAAACAATCATCGCTGTCAGCACGCTCGTAATACTTAGCCTGAGATAATATTCACAGAACGAATTCATCAGGCTTGCATGAAATTTCTGCTAGTAGAAGACGATCAGGCTTTAGCAGGCGCGATAGAACAGCTACTGAGCGAGCACCACTACGTCATGGATTTGGCAACAGATGGTGTCACGGGCAGAGACATGGCCGAAGCCTTTCCCTACGATTTTATCCTGCTGGACTGGATGCTACCCAAGCTCAATGGCATAGAGCTATGCAGACACCTTAGAAACGAAGGCAATTACACGCCTGTCATTTTGATGACTGCCCGCAATGCCAGTAGTGACAAAGTTGCTGGTTTAGATGCTGGCGCTGACGATTACTTAGTAAAGCCTTTTGAGTTTGAAGAGCTGCTGGCCCGTATTCGCGCTTTGCTGCGTCGGGCGGAAGGGCTAGCTTCACCTGTATTACAGTGGGGCGATCTGTGCCTCGATCCGCGCAGCGGTGAGGTGAGCTGTCGCAATCTACCCATTTCCGTTACGCCTAAGGAATACGCGCTTTTAGAATTATTTTTACGCAATCCTAGCCGAATTTTCAGTCTAGACAATCTGCTCGATAAGGTGTGGGCCTACGACGATACGCCTAATGTGGGTTCTGTCCGAACGCATATTAAAGGGCTGCGCCAAAAGCTCAAAAAAGCAGGGCTAACAGATACTATTACAACGGTCTATGGATTGGGCTATCGGCTTAATACCGACACAAGCCAAGCAGCTCCACAGTTGCCTGATTCTACGCCAGAAGTAGAGAACGTCACAGGCTCATTGGATATAGCAGCGCTCTGGCAAAGCGTCAGTCAAAGCTACATTCAGCGGGTGGATAACGTTACCAATACGCTGCGTGGGTTACAACCAGGACTCCTCGATAGATCTGTTAAGCAAGAGATACTCACCGAAGCGCATTCTCTAGCTGGGTCGCTAGGTAGCTTTGGCTTTAAGTCTGCAACTGCCCGCTGTCGAGACATAGAGCAACTCCTTCGCGCCAATGCCTACCTGAGTGCAGATCATATCAGCCAGCTAGAGACGGCCATCACACAAATACAGCGATCGCTAGAACAAGGAATTGTAGATACTTCTACACCTGCTCCACCTGTCTCTACATCTGTAGTTCCGTCCGACCCCAGATCGTTTCCGATGCCAATAGAACTACTACCAGGACAGCACTTTCATCTGCTGATGGTAGAAAAATCGGGCGAAACCGATCGGGAGTGGCTGGAAACTCTACAGGAAATGGCTGGACGCTACCAAACGCAAATTTCTATCGTAGATTCCATTGCGCAGGCCAGAAACGCTATATTTTCGATTTCTGCTTCTGCTCAACCGCCTCATATTGTTGTCTTTGATTTTGATGGCTCTCTTGAGCTGCCAGATAATGACAGCGACGAGTTTAAGCTGCTAGCTGAGATGCAGGCTACTCAGCCGCCTATTCCAAATATTGTGCTGACAGCAGCGGCTAGTTTTGAGAATCGGGTTAGGGTCGCTCGCATGGGCGTTGATGGATTGCTTCAGATGCCAGTGACGCCGAGCGATTTGCTTGAAACAGCAGCGCGAGTACTCCGAAGAGGAGTTGAGCCTACCGCCAAGCTGCTGATTGTAGATGACGAGCCAGCGATGCTAACGCTGCTCCAGAGTTTGTTGCAGCCCTGGGGATTTGAGCTACGGCTATTGAGCGACCCACGCTCATTTTGGCAAACGTTAGAAAGCTTTGAGCCTGATTTAGTTTTGCTGGATGTCAGAATGCCTGGAATCAGTGGATTTGACTTGTGCCAGGTCGTGCGCAATGCGCCCCGTTGGTGCGAGCTGCCCGTTTTGTTTATGTCGGGCTATACCGATGCCGATACGATTCAGCAGGTGTTTTCGGTGGGCGCTGATGACTATATTCGTAAACCGATTGTAGCGCCTGAGCTGGTGGCACGGGTGCTGGGCTGGTTGGCGCGATCGCGCGATCGCAAGCTCATGGCCGATGTCGATAGTCTTACGGGCGTTGCCAACCGGCGTAAGTCCACCCAGTCGTTGAATCGATTACTGGGGTTGGCTCAGCGGCAAGGTCAAACGCTCTGCTTTGCAGCGATCGATCTGGACAACTTTAAAGAGATCAACGATAAGTACGGCCATCCAAAGGGCGATCAGGTGCTTAAGCGCTTTGGTGACCGCCTGAAATCGACGTTTCGCAATGAAGATGTGGTAGCCCGCTGGGGCGGAGAAGAATTTATACGTCGGTCTCTATGGCGTTGGTCGCCAGGAGGGAGTTCACCGGCTGCGTCAGTTCTTGCAGGCATGGCGAACAGAGCAATTTGAGACAGGCGCTATCAATACCGCCACTGTAGAGCCGTTGACATTCAAAGTTAGCTTCAGTGCGGGCGTAGCCGTTTACCCTCACGATGCCATGGATTTGCAGAGCCTGTATCAAAGTGCTGACCAAGCGTTATATAAAGCTAAAGCAGCGGGTCGCGATCGCGTCATGCCGATAGTATGAGGGTCAGCAGATACCTTCACAAGAATGTCATTATTTCAAGATACGCTAGAAAGATTCGGTGTTGAGGAGCTAAATATCTGAATATGGAGCCAGAGCCTCTACCTCTAAACGCCGCTTTGCTAGTGAGTCGAGCCGTTATTTCTACACCGTCAATGGTTTCGCCTGAAACGCCGATAGAAGAGGCGATCGCTCAGATGAATGCTTGCGAAGATAGCTATGTGCTCATTACCCAAAATCGACAGCCTGCTGGCATTTTTACAGAGCGAGATTTAGTCCGTTTAATCGCATCAGGACACCCTATCTCGAACAAATCTATCGCGCAGGTAATGACCCAGCCAGTTATCACCATTCACAAAGCTGATATCACAGACGCCTTCAGCGTATTTGAACAGATGCAACAGCATCGCCTGCGCCATCTCCCCGTCGTAGAAGCAGACGGCACCCTCTTCGGCATCATTACAAAGAACAGTCTGCGTAAAGCACTCACACCTTCCACGTTGCTCAAGCTAAAACTGGTTGAGAGCGTAATGCAAACCAACGTCGTGTGCGCGCCGACCTCTACAAAAGTAAGACAGATCGCTCAAAAAATGTCTGAAGAAGGCGTCAGCTGCGTGGTAATTTTAGCGCCAGATGCTCGTCCTATCGGCATTGTGACCGAACGCGATATCGTGCAGTTTCAAACGCTAGGTCTGGATATGGCAACCACATCAGCCCAGACAGTCATGAGCACACCACTACTGCCCGTTCATCCCAAAGATTCTTTATGGCAGACGCACCAGCAGATGAACCAGCACCGGGTTCGACGCTTTGTGGTGTGTACCCGTAGCGGGAAACTAGCCGGACTGGTTACGCAAAGTAGCTTGCTACAGGCGTTAAATCCTACTGAAGTAAAACAGATGATAGATCTATTACAACAAGAAGTAGAACAGCTACGCACTGATAACCAAACGCTGCTAGAGGTTCGTAATCAAGCGCTAGAAAACGAACAGGTTAGTCTGAACGAACGGTTAAAAAGCGAGCAGCGCGAACTTCAACAAGCCTACGTCCAACTCAATAAAATCAACGCCGATCTAGAAGAAAGAGTCATGCAGCGCAGCGCCGAACTAAGTCAGTCAGAGCGGCGCTGGCGGACGCTTTTAGAAGATGTCCAGCTAGCTGTTGTGGGCGTGGGTCATGATGGCCATGTAACCTATGCCAACCCCTTCCTACTAGATTTGGTCGGCTATAGTGCCGAAGAAACGATGGGTGCAGATTGGATTAAAAGCTTTATTCCTGGCCCTGAGCGATCGCAAGTAGAAGATTACTTCGAGCAGCTATATCATCAGTCTGAAGTGCCTCTACAGCATCAGCATTCGATCTTAACAAAATCAGGAGAAGCCCGAATTCTAGTATGGAACAACACGCTGCTGCGCGATACTCAAGGTAACGCCATAGGTTCTATGAGCATCGGAGAAGATGTAACCGAGCGCTTCGCAGTAGATAAGCTCAAGGGCGACTTTGTTGCGATGGTGAGTCACGAGTTGAGGACGCCGCTAACAACAATTCACGGTGGTATCAAACTGCTTTCTCATGGCATTGTTACGAGTCAATCTGAGCAGGGCCAGCATATATTGCAAGTTGCGGCTGAAAGCTCCGAGCGGCTAGTTAGGCTAGTTGGTGATATCTTAGCTTTGGAGCGCCTAGAATCTGGGAGAAGTCCTCTGAGAAGGCAGCTTGTGCATACCCGAGCGCTCACGCGCCAGATAGCAGGAGCTTTTGAGCTACTAGCGACTAATGCCAACGTCGCGATTGAGATTGACGACCCAGGGCTACAGATCGTGGCCGATAGCGACCGCCTCAATCAGGTGCTTACAAATCTGCTAGACAACGCCATCAAATTCTCTCCGCCGGGTTCTACTATTCGCGTCACCACTACGCCTGATTACAAAGATATAGATCTAGGCGAAGGTAAATCACTTGTTTGCTTCAGCGTGTGCGATGAGGGTGTTGGTATTCCTACAGATCAGCAAAGTAAGGTGTTTGAAAGATTTACACAGGTCGGCCATAACAACGCCCAGGCAAAAGGAGGGACTGGGTTAGGGCTGGCGATTTGCCGTAATATCATTGAGCAGCATGGCGGTAAAATTTGGGTTGAGAGTACGGTTGGCGAAGGTAGCTGTTTCCGCTTTGCGCTGCCAGTCAGCGGCTAGCGAGAGGATGACTTGAGGCAATTAGGAGTTAATAGTATGAGCCGAACAGTTTTAGTAGTTGATGATGAACAGGGTATTAGAATAATTCTGAAAGCTGCGTTAGAGTTTACAGCAGGTTGGAAGGTGCTGCTGGCCTCCTCTGGCACAGAAGGCATGGCGGCGGCTCAAGCAAATCAGCCAGAGGCGATTTTGCTAGATGTGATGATGCCTGGTATCGACGGCATTTCGCTATTTCGCCAGCTTCAGGCCCAAACCTCAACTCAGAAAATACCTGTTATTTTTCTCACTGCCCAAGCTAGAGAGATTGAGCGACAAGAGCTAGAAGAACTTGGTGCTGGCGTCATTCTAAAACCGTTTGAACCAGAGGCGATCGCAAGCCAAATCTGCACGTTGTTAGGCTGGGCAGACTAAGGGAGCTGCGCTCAAATAAAGTACCGGCAAACCGACAAATATTGCCCTGGGGCATAGCGTGCTATGCCCCTACGTCACCGTCAATTTCTGTAGGGGCTTAGCACTGCTATGCCCGAGGCAATGAACAGCGCTATCAGCGGTACTTTATTTAGACGCATGTCCCTAATCTTGCCGCGCTCTAGCATCCGCACAGATATCACATAGTCTTTCCATAAGCTTCAAAACAACTAGCAGCTTAAATGCTCTTTGCCGCTATTCATAGTGTTTTTTATATCATGTAGCAGTTGTTGCCGTCCTACCTATTGAAATGGCATGAGCTTTAGTGTAGATCCGAGCTAGAATGCATCGCACTAAACGCCATGCTAAATATTGTATTAACATTCGCATATTGTATTAACATTCGCGATTAGTCGGTGCAGATAAAATAGAAGGACTAGGTACTGAATCGTCATGAACCTGATTATGAAAGCTAAACCGCCTTCCAAAGAGTCTGATAGGCTTAGAGCACTCAGGGCATACAACATACTAGATACTCCTCCCGAGCAAACGTACGACGATATTACAGCCCTAGCCGCCTTTATCTGCGATACGCCAATTGCGTTAGTCAGCCTCGTCGATTCAGACCGTCAGTGGTTCAAGTCTAAAGTAGGGCTAAGCGCCAGCGAAACCACTCGCGATGTTTCCTTTTGTGCCCATGCCATACTAGATACAGACATTATGGTGATCAACGATGCGAGTGAAGATAAGCGATTTTCAGACAACCCGCTCGTCACCTGCGCCCCAGATATTCGGTTCTACGCAGGCGTCCCTCTGACCACTTCCGATGGCTACTCACTAGGAACGCTCTGCGTGATTGACCATCAGCCCAGAGAACTATCAGAAGGGCAGCAAGAACAGCTCAAGGCGCTGGCTCGGCAGGTCGTTTCGCAGCTAGAGTATCGGCGAGTTTGCTTTAAGCTTGCCGATGCTTTAGAAAAGATAGAGCTGATGGATGGGCTAGTGCCTATTTGCTCCCACTGTAAGGGCGTGCGTAACGATGACGGCTTTTGGTCATCCATTGAACAATTTATCGAGCAGCATTCTGAAGCTGAGCTGACGCACGGTATCTGCGATCGCTGTATGCAAGTTCACTACCCTCAAGCCGCCAAAGCCTGGCAGGCTAAAACCAGCTATCAGAGCGCAAGCTAGTCACTTCAGGCATACCAGGCTAATGGTTCGGCCAAAAACACTGTTGATTCAAGAATCTCTGCGCCGAGCTTTTGAACCTGAGCTTTTGAACAAAAAGGAACAGGTTCTAGTCTCTGAGGAAGCGCTTTTGTTTTTTGGAAAGGTAGTCAGTAACATCTATCTCAATAGCAGGCATAGCCTGATGGCACTGAGAACAATACCAATAGACATCACCTCGACCGATATGGCGTAGCAAAGAATGATGGCAGCAAATACAAACGTTCATGGGACTCAGCTCCTTGCTGTTACTGACAACTGAACTGTAACCCTACAAGGTGAAGTTTTCGTGAAGACAGCGCTTGCTACGCCACAGAAGTCTCTGCTATTTTCTCTTTAAAGAGACTATCTACCTGCGCCAGCCCACGTACAACCATCACCGAGCAGGGAGCACGATGCATAACGTAGCTGCTGACGCTGCCAACTAGAAACTCTTCTAATCCTCTGCGCCCATGGCTCCCAACGATAACCAAATCGGCTTTTTCGGTATCGGCTAGCTCACAGATGACCTTTCCCGGTTCGCCGCTCCTTTGAAAGAATTCAGTCTGCACGCCTTCTGCTCTAGCCTGGTTGCTCAAGCCAGACAGTATCCTAAAACCTTCTTCCTTGAGATCTGTATACTGCTTTTGGTAAGCATCCCAATAACCATCCTCCATCGTTACCGCGTAGCCAGCTGAGCCTGGATAGTAGCGAAAAGACGTTCCATAGTCGTAGTGAGGCGTAATCACACTGACTAATCTCAGCGCTGCGCCAGTTGCCTTTGCGAGTGAAAGCGCTTTGTCGAATAGGAGAGCGTAATTTTCAGTTGTATTGATAGCAACGATGATTTTGTCAAACATGTCTATCTCCTGTTTCTTCTAAATTTTCTCTTTTCTTACCTATCGTTATAGCGCCGTACTTTGAAGAACTTATGAGGAAATATAGTTTGAATTTTGCTTTCGATAGCCATAAGATAGCCACTCAGCGATCTTAGTTCTTCACAAAATCCTCAATTTCATCATGATTTTGAAAACATCAATTAACTTGGTGGCAACGGACAGTGCAATCCCTTTGACTGTTCGCTAAATAGAAGGTTCTCCCGATAGTCAATAGGACAATCAATTACGCTGGGCACCGTTTGAGCAAGCGCTTCGGTTAGGACGGGAATGAAATCTGCTGCCGACTTAATGCGATAGCCCTTGAGATTCATGCTCTCTGCTAGCTTAATAAAATCAGGATTGTTGAACTTTATATAAGAAGACTCCTGATATTGAGACTCCTGTTTCCACTCAATCAACCCATAGCCCCCATCGTTAAAAATAATAGTGACAAACGCAGCGTTGATGCGATGAGCTGTTTCTAGCTCCTGAGAGTTCATCATAAATCCACCGTCGCCCGTGACCGCTACTACTTTGCGATTGGGATGCACGAGCTTAGCCGCTACGCCCCCCGGAATGGCAATGCCCATAGAAGCAAACCCATTAGAAATTAAACAGGTGTTGGGGCGAGCGCAGTGGTAGTGTCTGGCAATCCACATTTTATGCGCACCGACATCAGAAATTACGATGTCTTCAGGATCGAGTACCTGACGCAGATCGTACAGTAGCTTCTGCGGCTTAATCGGAAAGCCCACGTCGCTCGCGTACTGCTCGTAATTTTTCTGCATTTCGGCTCGAAGGCTTGAAAACCGCGCTTCGATCTTTTTCTCTTTTGGACTGCTCTGAATTACTTGCTCAGAGCGCTGAATGCGTTTACTAATTTCATCAAGCGCATCTGAGATGTCACCAACAATTTCTACGGTAGGAATGTAGCTGCTGTTGATTTCTGCGAGGGTAGCAGAAATGTGAACGATCGGTAGATTACCCTGTGGGTTCCACTTTTTAGGGCTGTATTCAATTAGGTCGTAGCCGATGGCGATGATAAGATCGCTTTCATCTAGAGCGCAGGCGATGTAGTCGCGCTGCTGAAGGCCCACTGTCCAGAGCGATCGCTCATCCCGATAGTCCAGAACGCCTTTGCCCATAAAGGTATTGGTGACCGGAATATTTAGCTGCTGAGAAAACTGAGTGATAGACTCGCTAGCTCGACTGCGAATAGCACCGTTACCTACCAAAATGATAGGTTTGTTTGCTTGTGATATGGCGATGGTGGCCTTTTGCAAACTCTCTTCTGACGCCACCGGATGCGGCGGACGGACAACTCGCAAGGGCGCACCGCTCGCATTCATAGCCGCAATGTTTTCAGGTAGATCGATATGCACCGCGCCGGGTGGCTCGCTTTGCGCTAGCCGAAAGGCCTTGCGCACAATCTCCGGCGTATTGTCAGGCCGCACGATCTGTTTGTTCCACTTTGTAACAGGTTCAAACATCGCCACCAAATCAAGATATTGATGCGATTCTATATGCATCCGATCGGTGCCGACCTGTCCGGTGATTGCCACCAGTGGCGCGCGGTCTAGATTGGCGTCGGCCACACCCGTCATCAGATTGGTTGCGCCTGGCCCAAGAGTAGAAAGACAAACGCCTGCCTTTCCAGTAAGTCGCCCGTATACGTCAGCCATAAAGGCTGCGCCTTGCTCGTGGCGCGTGGTAACAAACTGGATAGAAGAGCGTTTCAGAGCTTGTAGTAGCTGAAGATTTTCTTCTCCAGGAAGTCCAAAAATGTACTCAACGCCTTCGTTTTCTAGGCAGCTTACGAGCAGTTCGGCAGTGTTCATAATTTAAGTCTTTACCTTATCCAAACTGTTTTGGCATTCACAAATTCCATCAGGCCGTAGCGCCCCAGCTCTCTTCCGTAGCCCGAAAGTTTGACGCCACCGAAAGGCAAACGCGGATCGGATTTTACGAGCCCGTTGATGAAAACAGCACCTGCGTCTAATCTGTTGATGAGCTGCTGTTGTTCATCAGCATCGTTCGTCCAGGCGCTTGCGCCGAGGCCAAACTCAGTGCTATTTGCCAGTGCGATCGCCTCATCAATATCATCCACGCGAAACACTAGCGCCACTGGGCCAAAAAATTCTTCTTTATCAGCCGGTGTCCCTGGCGGAATTGCTGATAGCACCGTTGGCGGATAAAAATTGCCCGAGCGCAGATCAGCCGATAGCTGTTGATTCAATGCGGCAATATCTCCACCTGTTAGCACCGTTGCCCCTTTCTCAATGCAGGCTTTCACCTGTGCATCTAGCGCTTGTAAAATGCTAGGCGTTGCCAAAGGCCCAATATCAGTGTCTAAATTCAAAGGATCGCCGACCTTTTGCTGAGCAAACTTTTCGGCCAATCCCTTTTCAAAGGTTTCGGCAATATTGCCCACTAAAATGAATCGCTTAGCGGCAATGCACGACTGACCGTTATTAAGCAAGCGAGCACTGGCCGCAGTTGTGATCGCCTGCTCCAAATTCGCACTTGGTAGCACAATAAATGGATCGCTCCCGCCCAACTCCAACACCGCTTTTTTAATATGACGCGCCGCCGTCTGTGCCACTGCCGCGCCTGCCGGGCCGCTCCCTGTCAGCGTTACTGCCTTTACCCGATCATCGGCAATAATGCCTTCTACCGGCTCAGGGCCAATCAGCAACGTCTGAAACATACCGGATGGGAAACCTGCTTGTTCAAAGACAGCGGCGATCGCTAAGGCTGATTGTGGCACGTTAGAGGCGTGCTTCAACAGCACTGGATTGCCCGTCATCAGAGCTGGAGCGGCGGCTCGAAACACCTGCCAAAAAGGATAGTTCCACGGCATTACGGCCAACAAGATGCCTAAAGGCAAATAGCGTACGTAGCTTTGGCTAGCATCCGTTTTAGCTGGCTCATCTTGCAAAAAGCCTTCGGCATTATCTGCGTAGTAGCGGCAGCACCAGGCGCACTTTTCAACTTCAGCGATCGCGCTTTTCAGCGTTTTGCCCATCTCTAGCGTCATGGTCTTGCCAAAGTCTTCTTTCTTCTCCAGTAGAATATCAGCGGCTTTATGCATCCACTGCCGCCTTTGGCTAAACGTTGTTGTGGAATAAGATAAGAAAGCCACCTGAGCTTGAGAGAGTGCAGATTCTATCCCCTCGGGCGTTAGCGCTTGATAGGTTTTGAGGGTTTCGCCTGTAGTTGGATTAATGCTTGCGATGGCCATAATTACCTCCCCAATCGCGTCTGCTGCTCGCTGGCTGATATCTATAACTGTACTCATGGCAAAAACATCGCCGCGCAAAAAACTTGCAGTTTGTATCTATTCGTACAGATTATTTACCTTTAACCAGGTTGCGGGCCTTACGCCTATACTTGAAGCCTTCCTACTTAAAGCGAAGACTATCTATGCCTGCTACTTTGCTCACCGATGCCAGTCGCCGACTCGAAAAAGCTGCACAGTACGCGCCTATCTCAGACGATGCTACCGAGCGCCTAAAATCACCTAAAGCCAGTCTAAAAGTTGCTATTCCCGTACGAATGGATAATGGCTCTTTGCGAGTGTTTGAAGGCTACCGGGTTCGTTACGACGACACCAGGGGGCCAACCAAGGGTGGTATTCGATTTCACCCCAATGTTTCGCTAGATGAAGTTCAGTCTCTTGCCTTTTGGATGACCTTTAAGTGCGCGGCGGTAAACCTGCCGTTTGGCGGTGCAAAAGGCGGAATTACGCTGAATCCAAAAGATCTTTCTAGACTGGAGCTAGAGCGGCTGAGCCGAGGATACATAGACGCGATCGCTCCTTTCATTGGCCCGGACTTAGATATTCCTGCGCCTGATATGTATACCAACCCGATGATTATGGGCTGGATGATGGATCAGTACAGCATTATAAAAGGGGTGCGATCGCCTGCGGTTATAACCGGTAAACCCGTTAGCATGGGCGGCAGCTTAGGTCGTGACACAGCGACTGGAACAGGCGCATTCTTCGTACTTGACTCAATGATGCAAAAGCTAGGTAAGTCACCTGAGGCAATGACGGTGGCTATACAAGGGTTTGGTAACGCTGGAAGCGTAATCGCTCAACAGCTTTTTGAAGCAGGCTATAAAGTTGTTGCAGTGAGTGATTCTAAAGGTGGCATTTACAACAAAGCCGGACTTCATATTCCAGACGTGCGCCAGTTTAAGCAGACGCATCGGACGATGAAAGATGTGTACTGCAAAGATACCGTGTGTAATGTAGCGAGCTATGATACTTTGACGAACGAAGAAATTCTCTCTTTGGATGTTGATATTCTGATCCCAGCAGCGCTAGAAAATCAAATTACATCTGTCAATGCGCGAAGCGTTCAAGCTAAGTATATTTTTGAAGTGGCAAACGGCCCGGTCACTGCGGATGCCGATGAGATTCTAGAAGAGAAAGGAATCTCTCTTTTTCCAGATATATTGGTCAATGCTGGCGGCGTGATGGTAAGTCATTTTGAGTGGGTTCAAAACCGGAGCGGACTGTATTGGAAGCTAGATAAAGTAAATCAGGAGTTGCGATCGCGCATCACCGAAGAATCGGCAACCATTTGGCAAATTGCTCGCCATAAAGATGTTTCGTTTAGGACAGCTGCCTATATTCATGCGCTAAGTCGCATTGGCGAAGCGCTCAATGATCGAGGCACCCGTGATTACTACATACGCTGACTTGCAAGTTTGATCTGGTAGAGACACTTGGAAGTTGCTCTTTTCCAGTAGCTATAGCACTTTATTAAGCATGTAGCTACCGCTGTGATTAGACATACAGAATCCCCCTTGTAGCTTTAACAGTATAGGTACACCATGACATCAATGTTCTTTTCCTCAAGCAGCTTGCGGTATGTTAGATGTCAAAGTCATAGCGGTAACATGACAGTCAGTTGTCGTGCTGGATGACAGTTGCCAACGGGCCTTGGCTCACCGTATGCGTTTGTACTTGGTTTACTAGAAGACTATGGCGATCGCTTGGATACCCTGGGTAAGGAGTACTTGCAGCGCATCAGATCGACTGCTATAGAAATGGACGTGTTACTTAAAACGCTATTGGACTACAGTCGTATGACTCGTGCTGAATTTACGGTGGGTTCTGTCTCGCTACAAGCAGTTGTAGATGATGCTCTACAAGCGCTACACGCAACTATTGAAAGTAGTCAAGCAACTATTGAAGTCCAACCAAACCTACCCAAAGTTGTTGGACATTATCTTATTTTAGACAGAGCTGCCAACAATATCTTGAACAACGCGCTCAAGTACGTGGAACCAGGCGTCTCACCTCAAATATACATTGGCGCTGAGACAGGCCAGCTAAAGCTTCAGTCGGCAGAGGGATCAACCGTTCGCTGGTTTTTTCAAGATAACGGCATCGGCATCAAAGTAGAAGATCAAGATCGAATCTTTAAGCCATTCGAGCGGCTGCATGGCTGTGAATCCTATTAAGGTTCAGGATTTGGACTAGCCATCATGCAGCGCGGGGTTAGTCGATTGGGGGGGCAGTGTGGCGTTGACTCTAAGTTAGGCGAAGGAAGTCGCTTTTGGATTGAGTTACCTGCTAGCTGAAGGGGTGACACAGCGTAAGCTTTTTCGTAGTAGTTGTCGTTCGCTTCATGCCTAATCCATCTTGCCATACGACCAGCTCCTGACTTATGCATCGGGCTGTAGATGAGGCTTTGCGGGTGATTGAGTGCTATGAGGGGGCAACGGCGATCGCGCAAGCCATGGGGCCAATGATAAAAACGCTGTCTGAGCATCCTGAGAAAGGCCCGTCGGGCGTAGAAAACTTTGGCCGCATTTAGCCAATCGATCTGGTAGTGGCTACATTTCTCTTGAGCTTCTTCCTGCATCTGCTGGTGCAACGCTATAGGCATAGGTGTTTGCGAATAGGCGATCGCGAATATCGCCGTAGCGAAATGGCTGAGGTAGCAACGATAGTTGCCCTGATTCTGGGTAGAGAATGTGCAAAAGTACCCATACTCGGATGGCGAGAGAGGCAGCGGTTAGCAGCGCCGCCTCTCTCGCCGTGTCTTGCCGCTGTCGGTAGCGCAGGGCAACCGCATACTCAAGCAAGTAGGACTTCAATCAGAATGAAACTATGCAGGCGGAACGGAATTACACACCTCAGCCTGAAACCGCTGAGCGCTGTGAGAATGTGCCTTTTCACAGCACCTACCAGAGACTGGCGGCAACCGTAGGCCAGTATTGATGAAGTGGGTGAAGTTGACTTTGCTTCTCTATCGGAGAATTCGCAGCGTTTTGGTTGGAACGCCAGGCAACACAGTAATGACTCCCCTGATCATTATTGTGTTGTTTCTCGCAATAGAAAGCCCTCCGCACATTGCTGTACGGAGGGCTTTTCTTTCTATTCAGTTGTCTCAACCAAAGCGTAATCGTTCAGACTATGCGGCGATTGAAGGAGCAGTCAAAGCTACAGGGGCAGCTTCGCCAGCAGCCAAGTCAAGCGGGAAGTTGTGAGCATTTCGCTCGTGCATTACTTCCATACCCAAGTTGGCACGGTTCAATACATCTGCCCAGCTACCAATCACGCGACCCTGTGAGTCGATGATCGACTGGTTGAAGTTGAACCCGTTCAGGTTGAACGCCATCGTGGAGATACCCAAAGCGGTAAACCAGATGCCAACTACTGGCCATGCACCCAACAAGAAGTGGAGGCTACGGCTGTTGTTGAACGAGGCGTACTGGAAGATTAGACGACCGAAGTAGCCGTGCGCTGCAACGATGTTGTATGTCTCTTCTTCTTGACCAAACTTGTAGCCGTAGTTCTGTGACTCAGTTTCTGTCGTCTCACGTACCAAGGAAGAAGTTACGAGTGAGCCGTGCATTGCTGAGAACAATGAACCACCGAATACACCAGCTACTCCCAACATGTGGAAGGGGTGCATCAAGATGTTGTGCTCTGCTTGGAACACCAACATGAAGTTGAATGTACCCGAGATACCCAAAGGCATCCCGTCAGAGAACGAACCTTGACCCAAGGGGTAGATCAAGAACACTGCCGTTGCCGCTGCGACTGGCGCAGAGTAAGCAACACAGATCCAAGGACGCATACCGAGGCGGTAGGATAGCTCCCACTCACGACCCATGTAGCAGAAGACGCCGATGAGGAAGTGGAAGATGACCAGCTGGTAAGGGCCGCCGTTGTAAAGCCACTCATCAAGAGAAGCTGCTTCCCAGATGGGGTAGAAGTGGAGGCCAATGGCGTTAGATGAAGGTACAACCGCACCAGAGATGATGTTGTTGCCGTACATCAATGAACCTGCAACAGGCTCACGGATGCCATCGATGTCCACAGGAGGAGCAGCGATGAACGCGATTACGAAACATGCGGTAGCAGCGAGTAGTGTAGGAATCATCAAGACGCCGAACCAGCCAACATAGAGGCGGTTTTCGGTGCTTGTGACCCACTGACAAAACTGCTCCCACAGAGAAGCGCTTTGGCTCCGCTGAAGAGTGTTAGTTGTAGAAACCATGGAATGATTGCGGGGTGAAAGTGAATATGTATATGACACAGCAGAAGCGAAAAAATAATTGCTTTTGCTCGTCGGTATGTACCTATCATAGCATATGTAACGAAATATTGCAAACGGGTTTACAAAATAAGAAATATTTGACAAGGGCTTTCAAAGAGGTTTTTAGGCAGCGATCGCATTGAGCGACATCATTACGGAGTCTCATGACGATACTAAGCGAAGCGGAAGAGAGACTCACAAATAAATCTAGTATCACAATAGGGCCAAAATAACCGGCGGACTTGCAACTGATTCGCAACTATGGGCCCATGGTGTATGTAGCTTAAATATGTAATGGTGATGTTTGGCCTAAAGCATATGATTATCGATGCATCGATAATATCGACAAAAGGAAAATAGAATTAATGTCAATAACGAGTCCATCCCATAAATGGCAGCCTGCTTTTAGGCAGTTCTCAAATCAGCACGAAAAGCAGGTCTACTCCCCATTGGTGACAGCAGCCTATCTGATGGGCCCCACCATAATCGTCATATGCCATTTAGGCTGCGGCTTAGCGCTCTTTACCGGTCTCAGTGTAGGCGCTTGGCTGTGGATAGCATTCCTTTACTGGATAAGGATGTTGGCAATTACCGGCGTTTACCATCGTCTACTCACCCACAAAGCATACAGCAGCCCTGCACCTGTTAAATGGATTGGCAGTATTATTGCCTCTTCATCTGGACAAATGGGGCCAAGCTGGTGGAAAGGTCATCACGACGAGCATCATCTCTACTCAGACGAACCCCGCGATCCACATTCTTCTCCCAACGGTATTTGGTGGTCGCACTACCAGTGGCTACTCACTGGCAACTTTTTCCCTTCTAAGCTTCCTGCCGATATCGAAAAGGATATCGTTCTAAGAGTAGTTGATCGTTTGCATTTTGTACCGCCAATTGCGTTAGCTGCGCTCTCTTACGCTATCGGCGGCACCGGATATCTAGCAGCTTTCTTCATAAGCTCAACCCTTTTGTTCCACGGTGTAGCAACCGTTAATTCTCTCTGCCATAAGTTCGGAACGCAACCCTTTGAATCGGGTGACTGTGCCCGCAATAACCCACTCGTCGCCGTTCTTACCCTAGGAGAGGGCTGGCACAGCTGCCATCATGCCTTCCCGTGGTCTGCGCGCCAAGGCATTACCATCGAAAACGGCAAAGTCAAATACCTACACGACTTCACCTTTTTCTTCATTCAATGTCTGCAATTTGTAGGGCTAGCCTCCAAGCAGAAAATGCCAACAGAAACAGATCTCCTATCTTCGGCAAGGAAGAAAAGTTCTACCACGATTTCTCAGGCATAGTCTTGCAGGCATAGTCTTGCAGTGGGACTAACAGTTCAAAAATCCTTGAGCGCTCTAAGGCTAAATACCCAGTGGGATGTTGACGACGGTCATTATGGCTTTGATCATCTACGTCATATCTTCGTGAATCTATCTCAGCCCCGGCAGCAGGACTTTCAGCTATTTATTCATCTTCTGCCCTGTACGTAGGCTTATAATACACAGGTAAAAGGTCAGCTTACTTAGATAAGTAAACACAATGTCATAAAAGTGAGATCAAATGTGCCGAACTATAGACTCTTGGCTACTATATAGTCAAAGGTTCGTAAGGTAGAGCTTTACTTGGCAGATTTGCCCTGTAGGCAGTTGCATTTAGCCCCTCCTACTGCCTTAAATAGTAGGCCAGCCGACCATGTAGCCTATGCTACCGGCTAGCTGTATATCCTCTTAGCGTCTACCTCTTTTACTTCATGGAATCTGCGAGTCTAGAACGTCAATCTGAACCACCTCCCGGCCATATTGCTAACATAGTCGGCTTTGCGATCACCGTCACTACGCTTGCTCTGCCGCTATACGCAATATCCAATTTTAGCGCCGAGATTACCGTTCAGCAGCAGCCAGCCACCTATTCCATGCGAGCTAAAGAATAAAGCAGACGAAAACTTTAAACTCACCAAAGCCTGGCAATAAGAAGGCTGCGGCCCATAAAGCGATACTTGAAAGTCTAGCTAGAAGCGAGTATGTGTCTAGAGGCCCGCTCTCCCGTAGAATGCTATTCGGTACCTCACCGAATAGCCATTAAACAGGAGAACCTCGTGGACTTATCCCGCATTCCCGCTCAGCCCAAGCCTGGCATCGTCAACGTGCTTATCGAGATTCCAGCTGGTAGCAAAAATAAATATGAGTTTGATAAAGACCTGAACGCCTTCGCGCTGGATCGCGTACTGTTCTCGTCCGTACAGTATCCCTACGACTACGGCTTCATCCCTAACACCCTGGCAGACGACGGTGACCCGCTCGACGGCATGGTTATTATGGATCAGCCCACCTTCCCTGGCTGCGTCATTCCCGCTCGCCCTATTGGGATGATGGAAATGATTGACGGCGGCGACAGAGACGAAAAAATCCTCTGCGTCCCTGCCGACGACCCCCGCTATGCCAATATCAAAAACTTAGATGACTTCGATCAGCACCGTCTTGCTGAAATTGCTGAGTTCTTCAAAACCTACAAGAACCTAGAGAAAAAAGAGTGTGAAGTGCTCGGTTGGAAAAACCTCGATCAGGTGCAGCCTCTCATTGACGAGTGCGTCAAAGCTGCAAAGTAGCGTAAAAGACCCTGAATGCCTCTCTAAGACGTGCTTTAGAGCATAGGTGTTCAGGGCTTCTTTGCGCCTATATCTCTCCATAAAATCGACAGAAATACTGAGATGTCCCTTCATCTACCATGGGCTCACTAGAGATCACACACTCTTCATAAAGCACCTTTGCTTCTCATGGTCAACACCGCTCGCCCCGTTACCCTCCCCCGCGCGCAGGCAGTAGAATCAGCCACTAAAGAAGCAGACTTCTCTGTTAGGTTTTGGGGCGTCAGAGGCAGCGTACCAACACCTTCACTCGATCATCAGCGCTATGGCGGCAATACGGTTTGTGTGGAGGTGGTCATAGGCGATTGCCGCATCATCTTCGACGGCGGTACCGGGCTCGTTGGGCTAGGCCGCGCGCTCTCACAAACCGAAGAGTCAGCTTGCGCTCACCTATTTTTTACACATACCCAGTGGGATCGCATTCAGGGCTTCCCCTTCTTTCAACCTGCTTTCAATCCTCACAACCATTTTTCCATCTACGGCGGTATAGCGCCTAATGGCGCATCTATTAAGCACTGTCTCACTGAGCAAATGCTGAAGCCTCACTTCTCCATGCCCCTGCAAAACATGCGAGCTAGCTTAGACTTTCACACCGTCTTAGAGCGAGACACTTTTCAAATCGACGACATTACTATCGAAGCCTTTGCAATCAATCCGCTCACAGCAGCCTTCGGCTATCGCCTTACCTGGCAGAATCGGGTTTTAGTCTATGCCACAGATACCCCAACTCAGTGCATCGATTTGAACTTCTTGAAAATTGCTCATCAGGCAGATATTCTGATTTACGATGGCACCTACTCTGACCTTGGCTACTTGCGCTATGGTTCAGTCCCCTCTAATAGCCTTGAGCCTTGGGAAATCGGCATAGAAATTGCTGAAAAAGCAGACGTAAAAGAGTTTGTTCTGCTACACCATAGCCCTATGCAAGATGACCAGGCGTTAGACCGTTTGCAGAAAGATATTAGCGATCGCTTTGCCAAAGCCACCATTGCTTACGAGGGTCTTATGCTTGCGATCGCTTCGCCGTAATAACAAATAGAGTAGTTATCGCACGCGGGCGGTGACTCGGTAGAGAATGATAGCTAGGGCGATCGCCCATCCCAATGCCAAGCCTTGTAAAAAGCCAACAATGGCACTGACTAACCAAATCAGTTGAACCATAGCATAGTCAGCGGTAGAGAGCTTTTTGCGAGCGTGATATACCCACTCAAGCAAAGCCGATAGCCCTAGATAGAACAGTAATCCGCCTAAGATAGTCGTCGGGAAATACGTGAGCACAGGGGAGAACAATAGCGGGAAAACAACAAAGGTTGCAGCACCGACAAAGGTCACCAGGCGAGTATGACCACCCATTTTGTGCGCCATGATCGAACGGCCAAATGAATGGAAAGAGAGAATACCACCGACGAGGCCCATGATGATATTTGCGCGGCCAGCAACCTTAAGCTCGTGATTCATATCAATCTCGCGTGCGATCGCTACCTCCATTCCTTTTACATTCATCAGCAAAAGCACTGCCGTAATCGCGCTTACTGTTACAGAACACATCCACTGGCTGCCAATTGCCTGCCAGTTAATTTGCAGTAAATCGCTCCAACTTAAGAGCTGCCAGGTTGTTTGTAATGAAGGAATGCCCAGCGTTAAACCTTGAGCGTTTGCCTGAGAGAGCGATGTACCTGTAAGAGATAGACAGCCGTAGAATAGTGCGATCGCCCCGATGATACTCCCCGCCATTACCAGAGAGCGGGTGCGGTGGCGAGTCACGAACAGTAGATATAGAGCAAGCAGCAGGCCGGGTAGCCATTGCCATAGGCTAGCGGACTGAGCAGCATTGATTAAAGCAGCAAGGGTAAAGGGCTGGTTCACCATTACCTCGAAGGCACCTTTTACCAGCAGCCAGCCGCTACTTGCAATAAAGCCCCCCACAACGGGAACTGGCAGCAGGCGGCTGACATTGCCTAGCTTCATTGCGCCAATTAGCCATAAAAACGCGCCAGTAAGCGTAGAAGTAAAGGCGATCGTTACAATAACCGTGACTAAAAGTTCTGTTGAGGTTGCCGTTGTCGGAAGCTGCCTGATGACCATGCCTGTACTCCAAGCCAGAATGGCGGTAGGAATTCCAGCCAAATCGGCAACCATTCCAGGAAACGAACTCATCAGCCCGACCATAATACGGGTGGCGGCAGCGCTAAAGAGGACAAAGCCAACACCGGCTGAGATATAGCCTGATAGGCTATCAGAGAAGATAAGGGCGGCGAAAGAAAGATCAAACAGAATGCCCAATGTTCCTGTCGTGATGCCGACAGCAATATCAGAGAGCAGCAGGCGGCTTGGCAGCAGCCTTTGAGCTAAAGCTTTTGGAGTGAGATCTTCGGGTATAAAACGCACAGCATCGTCTCCGAATAAAAATAGCGTAGTGAAGACGGAAAATGTGAGGCTTTGACACCTTTGCTTATCTCTATACCATAATTTGGCCGTATAGCTGTCAACTCGGACGTAATTTAGCTAATGGCCTTGTAATCTCTTAGTGTGCTGCTCAACTATCTAATTTTCGGATAGCCGAATTCGACTTTAGGGCGAGTTTTTTAGCAGGAGGGTTGCCTACGATATGTTTAATGTGTAAACGAATGGAACATAGCCATGAAAGCTGCTGTTATTTACCGCTATGGAGCGCCTGACGTTCTGCAAGTCGAAGAGATAAAACGCCCTCACATCGAGCCCGATCAGCTATTGGTGAAGGTGTATGCCAGCAGCATTAATCCAATTGAATGGAAAATGCGGAAGGGAATGCTCGCGATACTTACAGGGGGCGATTTTCCGATTACGCTGGGGTTTGATGTGTCGGGTGAAGTGGTAGAGACAGGCGCGCAGGTGACTCGGTTCAAGCCGGGTGATCTGATTTATGCTCGAATGGATCAGCTTACAGGAGGAGCCTATGCCGAGTATGCGGCTGTAGATGATGAGGTAGCCGCGTTTAAGCCCACGAATATGACACATGAGGAGGCCGCTGCGGTTCCGCTAGCTGGAATGACGGCGCTGCAAGCGCTTCGAGACGAAGGAGCGCTGAAGCGGGGGCAAAAGGTGCTGATTAACGGTGCTTCTGGTGGCGTTGGCGTTTATGCTGTTCAGCTTGCAAAAATGATGGGAGCCTCTACGGTTGCGGGCGTGTGTAGTGGAAAGAATGCTGAGCTTGTAAAGAGCTTAGGCGCTGACTTGGTGATTGACTATAAGCAACAAGATTTTACGAAGGGCACCGTTAAGTACGACCTCGTTTTTGATGTTGTTGGCAATAGCTCACTGTCGGCGTGCGAGTCTATTTTGCAGCCTAGAGGTGTCTACGTAACAACTCAGCCCTTTCCTGGTAACTATCTCAAAAGTATTCTTTCTCTTTTCCCGTGGAACGGTCAGCAGTATAGAGTGATTTTGCTTTCAGCTAATGGAGCAGACCTTGATTATCTGACAGCGCAGATTGAAGCAGGAAAAGTTCGTTCTGTGATTGACAAGATTTTTCCGTTAGAGCAGATTGCTGAGGCGCATACCTACGCAGAGAAAGAACACACTATTGGTAAAAATATTATCTCGATCTATGCCGGTGAGTGATGCTCGTGCCAGTGCCGAGCAATGTCTACACGCCGACAAATCCAAACGCTCTCATGGCTTTGCACGTAGTCTAAAAACTTTGCGAGCGCTGCGGCTCTTCCGGGTCTGCCTGATAGCCGACAGTGCAGACCCACGCTCATCATTTTAGGCGCTTGCTCGCCTTCGGCATAGAGCGTATCGAAGGCGTCTCGTAAGTAGGTGAAAAACTGATCGCCTGAGTTAAAGCCTTGGGCGGTGGCAAAGCGCATATCGTTATTGTCGAGGGTGTAGGGGATGATTAGATGTGGTTTGTTGTAGTCGTGATTCCAGTAGGGTAGGTCGTCGGCGTAGCTGTCAGCGTCGTACAGAAAGCCGCCTTCTTCTACTAGCAAGCGGCGCGTATTGGGGCTGACGCGGCCCTGATAAAGACCTAGTGGGCGGGTGCCGATGACTTGGGTGTGGATGTCGATGGCTGTTTGAATGTGCGATCGCTCCACATCTTCTCCAACATACTGATAGTCAATCCAGCGATAGCCGTGGCTGGCAACCTCCCACCCAGCCTCTACCATCGCTTTACCCGCATCTGGATTTCGCGCTAGTGCCATCGCCACCGCATAGACGGTCAGCGGCAAATTTCGCGTAGTAAACAACCGATGCAGCCGCCAAAATCCAGCTCTGCTGCCATATTCGTACATCGATTCCATGTTTAAGTTGCGCACGCCTAGCAATGGCTCGGCGCCGATAATTTCAGATAGAAAAGACTCTGAGGCTGCATCGCCGTGCAGAATACAGTTTTCGCCGCCTTCCTCGTAGTTAATAACAAACTGAAGCGCGAGCCGAGCTTGGTCGGGCCACTGTGGATGAGGGGGGTTTTGCCCATAGCCAATCAAATCGCGAGGATAATCTGAAGTCATTAGACCTTTTGCCTCAATTTTTAGTATTGTTCGTAAATCATGTTATCGAAAAATTGCTGCACTCTCTTGATAGGCCATGGCTTTACCTCACGAAAACAACCAGAATACGGATAGTGCCTACGTTATTAAAACTGCGACACGCGAAGAGCTAGCGATAGTTTTAGGATGGGCGGCTGCTGAAGGCTGGAATCCAGGCTTGCACGATGCTGAATGCTTTTATGCTGCCGATCAGGATGGTTTTTTGATAGGGCTGCTAAACGGTGAGCCGATAGCTAGTATTTCAGCGGTTAGATACGGCAATAGCTTCGGGTTTATTGGCTGCTATATTGTGAAGCCGGAATTTAGAGGGCATGGGTATGGGTTACAGATATGGGAGAGGGCGATCGCATATCTCCAAGGCCGCACAATTGGGTTAGACGGCGTTTTGCAACAGCAGAACAACTATGCGAAATCTGGATTTGAGCTGGCCCATCGCAATATTAGATACGAAGGAAAGGGAGACGCTTTAGCGGTGGAGCCTGGGCTAAAAAGCAATCTTCTCACGGAAGTGTTTGAACCAGAAGCAAGATTTGTGCCGGTATCTTCGCTGCCTTTGGAAGCAATAATTGAGTACGATCGCGCTATATTTTCAGCAGAACGATCTGACTTTCTTCAAAAATGGCTAAGTATGACAAACCATACGGCTATCGGCTGTGTGATTCAACAGAAACTAATTGGCTACGGCGTGATTCGTCCTTGCCAACAAGGGTATAAGATTGGCCCACTATTTGCTGATACGGCTGAAGTGGCTGAGGCAATTTTTTTAGCTTTAAAAGTACATGTAGAACCGGGCAGTCCTTTTTATCTCGATGTACCAGAGGTGAATGCAGCCGCGATCGCAATAGCCGAAAAGTATCAAATGTCCGTTGTGTTTGAAACAGCTAGAATGTATCGGCCCGCGGTCTTAAATTTGCCACTAAGCCGTATATTCGGCATCACAACATTTGAACTAGGCTAGGCCCTAGCCATTCGGGCAGGTTGTTCCTAGCCGTGTTGGTGATGTCATGCGCTATCTATTCTGTGCAGAATGAGGGCGTTCATATATTTCTCAACTCTTATGACAACATCGCTAGAATCGCTTTCGCAGTCGCTTTCTGAAATTGTGACTCAAACGAGTAAAGCCATTGTCTCTGTCTCAGGGCGGCGCTCTGCGGCTACCGGAATTCACTGGCGCAAAGGGCTCATCGTGACTTCCTGCGAGGCTTTACGCACTAACGACAGCTTTAAGCTGGGTCTACCTGATGGGCAAACGATCGAAACCGAGCTTCTGGGCGCTGATCCGACAACCGATATCGCGGTGCTTGCTTTGCCCGCTGAGGTCGAAATGCCAACGGCGACGCTTGGTAAGGCTCAGGGGCTCGCGCTCGGGCAGCTTGTTTCTACGGTAGGTCGCTCTATGCGGGGCGGCCAATTTACTAGCTTGGGGATGGTGAGTCAGGTGGGTTCGGCTTGGCGATCGCAGCTCGGTGGTCAAATTGATCAATACATTGAAGTGAGCCTCAATTTGCGCAGAGGCAGCGCCGGGTGTCCGCTGATTAATGCGAGTGGTGAGGTCGTGGGTTTTAATACATTTGGGCCACGTCGCAAAGTGCTTACAATTCCAGCGGCTACTGTGAATCCGATTATCGAACAGCTACAGCAGCGCGGCAAACTCTCTCGTGGCTACCTGGGGCTAGGAATGCAGGCAATTCCGCTAGGTGAGAATCTTCAACAGCAGCATGATCTAACCAATCAGTTTGGCATTATGGTGGTTAGCGTAGACGCTGATAGCGCTGCCGATAGCGCCGGGATGCTGCTAGGCGATGTGATGGTGGCCGTTGATGATGTTGCGCTCGAATCGTTACAACAGATTCAGGCTTTGTTAGGGCCTCAAAGCGTGGGCAAGGTTTTAGAAGTTAAGCTTTTACGAGGTGGAGAAGTGAAAACGGCGACGGTGACGGTTGGCGAGCGTTGATGGTGGATGTGGTTGTTTGTGCTGAAAATCCAATTGCACGAGCTGGGCTGACGGCGATGGTAGCGGCGGCTTCTCATCGGGCGATCGCGCAGCTCAGTTCTCTTCAGTCGCTCAGCTTTTGGCTACAGTCGCAAAGCGGTGTTGATGGGGCTGAGTTGATAGTTGTTGAGTGCGCTGAGTTAGGCGACCCCGAACTAACCGATCTCCTACAGCTCACTGACGATCCCTTTGGGGAAGAAACAGTGCCGGTCTTGATTATGCTAGATAATTGGGACGAACTTAATCTAGCAACGGTTTGTTCTCTTAGCGCTGAATCTGCGCCCGTAAGCCTTTTGCCAATGACGGTATCGGCTGATCAGTTTAGTGATGCCATTGCTGCCATTCTCAACGGCCTTGTTGTTTTTCATCCTGATATTTCAGCAGTGTCCTTTGCCGAAAACAACAGATACTCAGCTACTTCAAAATATGCTGCTGACGCCTTGCTAGAACCGCTTACGCCCCGAGAAATTCAGGTATTAAATCAGCTAGCAAACGGACTGACAAACAGAGAGATTGCTAAAACGCTGAACATCTCGGAGCATACGGTGAAGTTTCACATAGGCGCTATTTTCTCAAAGCTAACCGTTTCTAGCCGCACAGCAGCCGTCGCTATGGGCGTTCGTCACGGATTGGTGATGCTGTAGCGCCTATTACCAACAATCTCTCTATCTAAAAAGATTAGTAATAGCTCTAAAGGCAGCCGGAACTAACCTTTGCCGGGACTCTCTGGCGATGATGCCTAGCACTGTTGAAGATCGCCGTTCGCTTCTGACAATGGCCAGCGCGTCTTGGGCAATCTGCCGCGTTCTGGAGTTGCGATCGCTGCTCAGGTCGTTCAAAATAGGCACTGCCGGAAGCGCTTCTTTGCCGAGCTGAGCGATCGCTGCAATGGCTAGCTCCTGTGCCTGGGTATCGCCATCGACAGCAGCGGTCATGAGCGTTGGTAGTATTAAATCGCGATCGCCTGTCAGCGTCCATAGGGCATCGGCGGCGTAGAGTCTAGTGAGGGCACTGTCGCTATTGAGTGAGGCTCTCAGCGCAGGCACAGCATCAGGATCGACGTTGGTATGAATATTGACTGCAGAGAGATCTCTTGTAGCTAGCTCAGCGAGTGCTGTGTCGTTCATGCTAGCGGATTCAAGCCCACTCAACGCTGAAGCGGTGGGCTGCACTGTAGGGTCTGCTACCGGGGGTTCTTCTATAACATTTGTTTCAGTAGCACTTACCTCGGCAGTTTCTGTCTTGATAGTGTCTGTTTCGATAGGTGCGATCGCCTCTATACTAATCCCATCAGTGTTTAGTGCCTCCAGCAGCTCTAGCATCGCAGTCTCGTCTGCTGTAGAGCTGCCTGCCAGATCATCTGTCAACCCGCTTTCAGCAGTGGCGGATGATTGAACAGGATCGAGCGATTGAGCAAATGCACTCGTTGCCAGTAGATTTAAGGAGAAAATACTTAAGAGAACAAGTCCAGCTTTTGAAGCGTGATTCAAACCGAACATAGGTGAAAGCCCAGTGGGTCGTAGAGGTTGTTACGCCTATAAGATACCCACTAGACTTTACTGATATTAGCGCTACAGGGTCAGTTAATCAGGTGGCTAAGAAATAATGGAAAAATATCCTACCAGCCCTTCTCTGACTGGTCTTGAACGTAAGCCGCTACGTTGGCAATCTGCTCAGCGGTGAGTCGATTTTTGAAGGCTGACATTGCGTTCTTGCCGTTAGTGACCTGATTGACAATAGCTTCGATAGCGTGCTCTGTGCCATAGCCGTCCAGGTACTGCTCTAAGGCGTCGCGCTTCAACGTTTTGTTAGACATCACAGCGTTACCGCCTCCGACATGACAGGCGGCACAGTTTGCGCCAAATACTTGTTCACCTTGCGCTAGATCAGCAGCGACAGCAGGTGAGGTCAACGGTAGCAAAACACCGAAAATAGTGGCAATCAGTGTCGTTATCAAGACTTTCATTAGTGAAGTACTCTTATTAAGAACAGACGCTCTTAACGGTAGCTCTCTCTAATCGGCTGGGTCAAAAGACAGACTGTCGATACGATGGTTATAGAGGCTCAATATGCATAGAATCGTTGCTTCTAACGCTATACCCCTACAATAGTTGGCGTTAATCCCATCGCCTGCAAGCTGTCTGCGATCTCTTGCTTGTACAACGGATTCATTACAATCACCACGTCTGGCTGATAGTGGGCCATGCGCTCGGGCGGCACAATCGCTTGCCCGGTACCGGGAATGAACTTACCTTGCTTACGGGGGTTGATATCTACCGCGTATTCAATATTGCTGTCGGACGCTAATAGGTTTAAAAACGTGACGCCTTTTGAGCCAGATCCCCAGACGACTGCCTTTTTGCCTTGTTGAGATAGCTTGCTTAAGCGTGCTTTCCACTGCTGTGTGTGTGCATGGAAGCGTTCTTCAAAGTGGGCGATGTCTGCGGTGAGTTGGGCGATCGCGTTCTTGTCTACCGTAAGCGATCGCCCCACCTTCCCAGCCTTTGCACCAATACTCAAAAACTGCCCAGCAAACTCTTCTTTGATCGGGCCTACTTCATAACCTGCCGCTTCAAACGCATAGCGCAAAGAAACCGGCGTAAAGTAAGTGCAGTGCTCATAGATAATGTCCCAGATCATTAGGTTACCAATGGTGTAGAGCGCGTTGGGTACCTCAAAGAAGACGTCTGTAGCTGGCCGATCTTTTAGCGTCTGGCGCAGCGGCCTCAGCAAATCATCGGGCTTTTGAATATGCTCTAACACCTGCCGACAGCATACAAAATCGGCTGGGTAGTCTGCGTAGCGCTCCGAGTAAAAGTCTTTAATAAACTCAATCTGCCCGCTCAGCGCCTTATGTTCAGCTCGCTCAACATAGCTATTGTCAAAACCAACGCCTGAATTATTGCCTAGCTCACACAGCAGCACCAGAAAGTCTCCTTTACCGCAGCCAATTTCAAGGATGGTTTTATTTTGCAAATGATGCTCACTCACCAGTCGCTGCGCTAAGTCTTCTATATAGCTTTGAAAGCGGCTAGAGTAGTGCAAGGAATTCTCGTAGTCCTGAGAATAGCCTAGCTTTGCCGGATCAAAAGCAGTGTTAAATATGGCACCACACTGATCGCAAAAGGCCAGTTTGATATCTCCTTTAGGACAGTCCCTTGCAGCCTGTTGGTCTGACCATAGAAGATTGCAGTAAATAGGTAAATTCAGCAGTTCAATGAAGACATCGCTAACCAAAGCGTTACAGATAGGGCAGTCGAGAGAATTATGCACCATAGGTTAAATTGTCACCAGCTCAGTGACTACGCCCATCTCGTCTAGCATCGCCTGAATCTCTTCGCAATAGATTTCATTCATCACAATTACCTGATCGGGCTGATACGTCTTTAAAAATGCTGGTGACATAATCTCTTTTCCTACCCCTGGAATAAACTTGCCGTGGCGGTGTGGATTAATATCTACCACGTACTGAATTTTATCTATGGTGTCAAGGGTGGTCAAAAACGCCACGCACTTAGATCCTGAGCCCCATACCACTGTCTTTTTGCCTTCATGCTGGGCGAGACTCAATCGATTGCGCCAGTCGTCTAGCTTGCCGTGAATTTGGTCAATGTAGTGCTGAACAGATTGAGCGATTTGCTGCGGACTGTCTTCGAGGGCGTGAATAGTTTCAGATGGAATGGCGACAGGTTTAGCATCAACGAGTAAGTACTGGTCGCCATAGGCTCTGTATAAATCAACAATCTCGAAGCCGCAGTTACGGAATAGGCGAGCGAGCGATCCAGGGGTGAAGTAAGAGCAGTGTTCGTAGTAAATGTCTTCAAAGGCCGCGTCTTCGAGTACGCGTACGGTATCGGGGATTTCAAATACGACGGCGACATCGCGATCGCCTATCGAACGACGCACGGTGCTGACGAATTCAGCGGTGGGCTGAATATGCTCTAGCGTATGCCGACAGCAAATAAAGTCTCCTACTTTATCAGCGTACTTTTCCGAGTAGTAGTCTTGAATGAGCGTTACGCGATCAGCAGCAGTGCTTTGTACGCGTCCGGGTACTGCGCTTGGATCGATGCCAATGCCGCTGTTGTTGCCTAGCTCACACAGCAGATACAGAAAGTCTCCTTTACTACAGCCAATTTCGACGATTGATTTGTCATGCAAATCATATTTATCGACGAGATGCTGAGCGAGTTCTTTGGCAAATCGGTTGAAGGTGGGTGAAAAGCTTTGCTGGTCTTCGTAGTTTGGGGCGTAGGCAGACCACTTTGAATCGAACTCGGTATTGGTGATGAATCCGCAGCGATCGCAAAACCCCAATCTGACATCACCCGAAGGAAAATTCAATGCCTCTGCGCTAGAAGAGAGCATGAGGCAGCTATGCACCGGGACATCGCTGACCTCGTAGAAAATAGACAGACCCTTAGTACCACAGTTTGGGCATTGTTGATCAGCTAAGAACCGAGTATTTTCGGAGTCTAGGAGAGATGATAGGATTTAGTGTCGAAGCGTCTTGGGTCATAGGGCTACTTTCTCTTAAACAATTTTAGGTGATGGAATTGGCACGATAAAGCGCCCGCCGCTCTTTTGATACGATGCCTGCTGCTGCATAATCTCTTCAGCAAAGTTCCAAGCCAAAATCAGCACATAGTCCGGCTGATCTTCTAGCAGCCTATCTGGCGAAAAAATCGGCAGATGATTGCCGCCCATATACCGGCCCTGCTTGAATGCATTAAGGTCTACTACATAGTCAAGCTGCTTGCGATCAATCCCTACATAGGCCATCATTGTTGCTGCCTTAGCCGCAGCACCATAGCCTACAACCCTTTTGCCTTGAGCCTTTAGCTCAGAGAGTATAGTCAGCAGATCTGTCTTAATCGTCTCAACGCGACCTGCAAAATTGCGATAGTACTCAATCGAATCTACTTCATTCTCTTTTTCCTGAGCGAGCAGCGCCTTAACCGTAGGCTGAACATTCTCGTGCGGTTCTACAAAAAGCCGCAGCGAACCGCCGTGGATTTTAGTTTGTTCAATATTATTCAAAAACAGATTATGTCTACGGAACAAACGATCTAACGCTGTAACCGAAAAATAGCAAAGGTGTTGATGATAAATTGTGTCAAATTCGCCATGCTCAACGAGATCGACAACATAAGGCGCTTCAATCACAGCTACACCTGTTTCTTTGAGCAATAGCCTAATGCCCTTAACAAAGCCGTTGAGATCGGGCACATGTGCCAGCACATTGTTGGCTAAAAAAACATCGATCTGAGTACCCGATTCACGCAGCTCAGTCGCTAGCGCTTTACTAAAAAACGTACATTTTGTAGGAATACCTGCGGCCTGTGCGGCCTTCACGGGGCCTTCTGCCGGGTCGATACCTAAGACAGGAATGCCTTTGTTTGCGAAAGTCTTGAGCATGTAGCCGTCATTGCTAGCGGTTTCTATGACCATACTATCGGAGTCTAGCTTCCGGCTTTGGATAATGGACTCGGCGCTATCGCCAAAGTGCTTTAGCAGGCTAGGCGATACGGATGAGAAGTATGGGTAGTCCCGACAAAACAAAATTTCGGGAGGAACGCTTACCGTGATTTGAACTAAGGCGCAGTTGGGACAAAAGACCAGCTCAAGTGGTGCTGTATATTCGTCTTGATCGAGCTGATCTTTACTCAACAGCGCGTCGGCTAGCGTGGTGTCGCCAAATGAGATAATAGGCAGTAGCGATTCGTGAGCGCAGGCGCGACAAGCGGGAGAAGGAGATTTCATGCTGAATTCTGTTAAATAGTAATTCTTTTTAAGGCATGTTTTAGACACTAGGAACCGCCGCTTTCCAGCGCAGGTCATTATCCAATCGTCCAGACTTCAACAGAGACTTAATATGCGCAATGCGCTGATAGCGATCGCCCTCAAATTCATCTAACGTCAGCCCCACTTCTTTATAGGCATCGTACAGCTCTTGCACCCCTTTTTTGGCGCTCCACTGCGGCTGAAATTCAGGTAGCACTCGCAAAATCTTACTGCAATCTACCCGGTAGCAGCGCTTATCAGGCCCCGCCCCTTCGGCATACTCAACTCGACAGTTCGGCACAATCTCTTGCACCATGTCGGCCAGCTCTCGAATCTGGTAGTTGTCTTCGTTACGACCTACGTTGAAGGCTTCGTTGTGCACCAGTTCTCTAGGGGCATGCAAAGCCGCTAAAAACGCTCGCGAAATATCTTCGATATGCACAATCGGTCGCCAGGGCGTGCCGTCGCTCTTGATAAAGACTCGTCCGGTGGTGAAAGGCCCAAGCGGTGAGATTGTTGAGGACTAAATCGAACCGGAGCCGAGGCGAGACGCCAAAAGCTGTTGCATTGCGTAGAAAAGTTGGGCTAAAGCTGTCGTCGGCTAACTTGGCCAAATCTTGCTCAGACTTTACTTTTGATACGCCGTAAGGGGTGACCGGGTTAAACGCAGACTCTTCATTGAGCCAGTCGTCTCCGCCTGCGCCATAGTTACTACAAGAAGAAGAGAAAATGTAACGGCTAGCGCCTGCCTGCTTGGCTAGCTCGCCTAAGCGAACGGTTGCCTGATGGTTTATTTCCCCAGTTAACGCAGGATTCAAGTTGCCGAGCGGATCGTTGGAGAGCCCTGCTAGGTGCAGAACAGCTTCAAAGCCTTCGACATCTTTGATAGTTAAATCTCGAATGTCTTTTTCGACTTCAGGGATAGAGGGAATGTGATCGCCAAACGTGCTGCCCCGGTAAAGGTCACTGTCTAACCCCGATACGTCATGTCCTGCTGCTAACAGCATCGGCACCAGCACGGTGCCGATATAGCCTTTGTGTCCGGTTACTAATACGCGCATATCTAATTAGCCTCTGTAGTCTCTTGCATATTGTTTTTCTTCAGAACGTGTTGAACTGGGCTAAACGCTCCAACTTTTCCATGGCGCATTGCCTGCATCCCAAAGACTCTCTAACCGCCGCTTATCTCGCAGCGTATCCATGCACTGCCAAAACCCAGAATATTTATAGGCCATTAGCTCACCATCTTTAGCAAGCTTTTCTAAAGGCGCTTTCTCCCACGGCGTATCATCACCTGCGATATAGTCAAAAACGCCAGGCTCTAACACAAAAAACGCACCGTTAATCCAGCCTTCTCGGGTCTGCGGCTTTTCCGAAAAATCAACGATTTGATCGCCCTGCAAGTCCAGATGGCCGAACCGCGCCGGGGGTCTGACGGCGGTCATCGTGGCCAGCTTACCGTGGGCCCGGTGGAAGGCCAGCAGCTCGTTGAGGTTAATATCAGAAACGCCATCGCCCCAGGTAAGCATAAAGGTTTCATTGCCTATGTAGGGCTGCAATCGCTTGATGCGTCCGCCCGTATTGGTATAGAGGCCGGTATCTATTAGGTCTACTTTCCAGTCGGGGGCATCGCCGCTGTGCCTTTTGATATCGCCGTTTTTGAGGCTGACGGTCAGATCGCTGTTGAGGGAGCAGTAATCGACCATGTACTTTTTGATGACGTTGGCTTTGTAGCCCAGCGCGATGGCAAAGTCGTCAAACCCATAGTGCGAATAGTGCATCATAATGTGCCAAAGAATCGGTAGCCCGCCAATCTCCACCATCGGCTTAGGCTTTTCCTCTGTTTCTTCGGCCAGCCTAGTGCCCAAACCGCCAGCAAGTATTGCAACTTTCATAGCAGCAACGCCGCCAGAGCAATCAGCATTGTAATATCCCCTACGCCTTTAACTGTACCTTTCTAGCCGTAACCACAGACGGCGAAACTATAGTACATCTACTTAATCAGGATAGTGACTTTATTTATCAGAACCTTTGAATTATGAAGCCTGTATAAATCCGCTATCTCAGGTGTACACAGTTGTTTGCGATATCTACTTGATTTGGCCTGTAGCGCGATCGCTTACCATGTAACGCAAGATAGTAAACGTTCAAATGCGCGTGGTTCTGCCAGCTCGGGAAATAATCAAAGATGAAAACGCAGCCTAAAATAGTATCTCTGCTGGTCGGCCTAGCTAGCGTTGTTCTGATTGTCGCTGGATTAAGAGCAATGGCAGGGCTGCTAACGCCGATTTTGCTCTCTTTATTCTTAGTGCTGGTTACCTACCCTATTCTGGCGTGGCTGAGGGCGAAGGGATTGCCTAACTGGCTTGCTTATATTGCGGTGCTATTGAGTGTTATTGCAATCGGCGCATTTGGTATTTTCTTTTTGGTGACCTCTATTAATGAGCTAATTGCTCTACTGCCTACTTATAGCAGCCAAATCGAAACGCAGGTTGATAGCTTGTGGCAGCTACTCACCGAACGAGGCGTCACCTTAGACGATATTCAATCGCTGAGCTGGCTACAGCCCGAGAGAATTCTTCAGGTTTCCCTTTCACTGACAACAACTTTACTAGGCGCAGTCTCTAATACCGGACTAACGCTATTGATATTCGGCTACATGCTAGCAACTGCGCCTAGCTTCTCAGCTCGCTTACGAAAGGGGCTCAAGGGTGGCTCTCCCATGCTTCATCGACTAGAAGAATTTGCCCATAGCACCAGCTCTTATTTAATGATTAAAGGCTGGCTGGGAGCGCTGACGGCTTTGTTGCAAATGCTGTTGATGTTGGTTTTGGGCTTGGATTTTGCGGTGCTGTGGGGCGTACTCTCATTCGCTTTTAACTTTGTCCCTAATATCGGCTTCTATCTGGCGCTGATTCCACCTTTGCTAATCGCTATTATCGAGTTGGGATGGGTGAAAGCGGTTATCTTTGCCGTGGTCTATGTTGTTATTAATAACTTTTTCGATATTGTAGTGGCCCCGCGCTATCTGGCCAAAGGGTTGGATCTGTCAGTTTTAGTGACCTTTGTAGCAGTCATTATCTGGGCTTGGATTCTTGGCCCAATCGGTGCATTCTTGGCGCTGCCGCTCACTATCATGGTCAAAAAGCTGCTCTTAGAACCCTTCCCTCAGACTGAGCTGATTGCTGATTTGATGGGCGCTGGCCCCGAAGAAGTGTAGCCTAAGCTCAACCGTGAAATGAGAAATTGGCTGACTCATGAGGAAGATTTTATGGGTACAAAGTTAATTTCTACTGTGTACCCTACGGCTCGGGCATATTCTTCAATCGTCGAAAGCTTCGGTGATGACGTGGAACTAGCACTTTCTAACCGAGAAATATTGCTTCTTTGTGTATGCAGAACGCTAGCTAGTTCTTCCTGAGTTAAACCAGCCTCTTGCCTCAAAGAGATAAGCTTTTTTCTAAGCTCATAAACAGCGGAAAGTGCCTCATATTCTTCTTTTACCGCACTATTTTCTAATGCTTTTTTTCTAAAGCTCTCGAACATTGGACGAGTCATCTATCTATCTCCTTCATATGCTTCCTTGCCAAATCTATTTGTCCGATTCGTAGTTTTGCGAATATCCGCAGTTGCAAGCTGTACTCACTATCTACACCCACAGAGGTATCATGTTTGATACTTTTTGGCCCAACTCGATACCTCTACAGGATGGTGAAGCACACTATTTAGTGCGTGCTTATTATTGATGCACGTAGAAAGACGCTGCAAGTAAAAACGATCAACTCTCTATAGACATAATTTGGTACAGACCCTCTTTGTCGTGTGGAGGATGCGCGGTGGGCTTAAAACGCTGTATCTATTAAGCTTAAGTGTATTCAGCAATAAATTCTGATATAAGAACATTACCTTAGACGCGATCGCCTCCTCTTCTACAAGTTTGATTTTCATATGGACATTCGGCAATTACCTGGCACAGCGAACGATTTAGGCGCAACTTGGGACGGTCGGGGCACGAACTTTGCGCTCTTTTCAGAGAATGCAACCAAGGTAGAGCTGTGCTTATTTACTAAGCGAGGTAAAGAAACTCGCTACCCGCTTCATGAGGTGTATAACTTTGTGTGGCACGGTTACTTTTTGGGCGTAGAGCCCGGTCAGCGATACGGCTTTCGGGTGCACGGGCCTTATGAACCGCAGAACGGACATCGGTTTAATCCGAATAAGCTGCTGATTGATCCTTACGCGCAGGCGATCGCAGGCGATGTGACTTCCGGGCAGCCAACGTTTGGCTACTGCTGGAATACTGAGGGCGATGACCTGAGCTACAACGAAGACGACAGCGCTAAGTCAATGCCTAAGTGCGTGGTGGTCGATACAACATTTGACTGGGAGGGCGATCGCCTGCCACAAATCCCGTGGAATGAAACCGTCATCTACGAGACGCACGTTAAGGGCTTTACTAAGCTGCACCCTAAAGTGCCAAAAAAGCTGCGGGGAACCTATGCAGGCTTAGCGCATCCGGCAGCCGTTAAGCATCTTAAGAGCTTGGGAATCACGGCTGTAGAGCTGATGCCGATCCATCACTTTCACGCCAAGCCTGGCTACTTAGTAAGTAAGGAATTGAAGAACTATTGGGGCTACGATTCGCTTAACTACTTTGCACCCTATTCGGGCTACAGCGCGAGTGGCATAGAAGGGCAGCAGGTACGTGAGTTCAAGGAGATGGTGAAGTCGCTTCATGCCGAGGGGATGGAGGTGATTTTAGATGTGGTGTACAACCACACGGGCGAAGGCAACCACATGGGGCCGACGCTGAGCTTTCGGGGGGTAGATAATGCTGCTTACTATCGCCTAGTGGAGGGCAGTGAGCGGTATTACATGGACTATACCGGCTGTGGTAATTCGCTGAGAATGAGCCATCCGCAGGTGCTTAAGCTAATTATGGACAGCCTGCGCTACTGGGTGCAGGAAATGCACGTAGATGGCTTTCGGTTTGATTTGGCATCGGCGCTAGCTCGTGAGCTGTTTGAGGTGGGGACGCTAGCGACGTTCTTTGACATTATTCACCAAGATCCGGTGATCTCGAA
Organism: uncultured cyanobacterium; assembly: GCA_963793265.1. Taxonomy (GTDB): domain Bacteria; phylum Cyanobacteriota; class Cyanobacteriia; order Phormidesmidales; family Phormidesmidaceae; genus Phormidesmis. Next base: position 393,216 of record CAWBZI010000007.1, on the reverse strand, counting down.
GGTGAAGCTGATTGCAGAGCCTTGGGACGTAGGTGATGGCGGCTATCAGGTAGGTAAGTTTCCGCTGCTGTGGTCGGAGTGGAACGGGCAGTATCGCGATACGGTGCGTGACTTTTGGCGCGGTGAAGACAGTACGCTCGGTGAGTTTGCGCTGCGCTTTACGGGTAGCTCGGATCTGTATGAGCACACGGGTAGACGGCCTCACGCAAGTATTAATTTTGTGACGGCGCACGATGGCTTTACGCTGCGTGATTTGGTGAGCTATAACCACAAGCACAATGAGGCGAACGGCGAAGACAATCGCGATGGGGAGGAGCACAATCGCTCTTGGAACTGTGGTGTGGAGGGTAAAACCAATAAGCCGGACGTGTTGGCACTCAGGGCGCAGCAGCAGCGGAATATGCTGGCGACGCTGATTTTATCGCAGGGGGTGCCGATGTTATTGGCGGGCGATGAGATGGGGCGATCGCAAAACGGTAACAACAATACCTACTGCCATGACGACGAGCTTTCTTGGATTAATTGGGACTTAACTGAGGCGAATAAGGAGCTGCTGCGCTACACCCAAAGGCTGATCAAAATGCTGCGGGATCATCCGGTGCTGCGTCGACGTCGCTGGTTTTATGGCAGAGAGCTGCACGGCTCGGGTGTGGTTGATATTGGCTGGTTTAATGTAGAAGGCAACCCTATGCAGGATGAGTGGGATGCGGGCTTTGTCAAAACGCTGACGGTGTTTTTGAATGGGGAGGAGATTGCCACGCCTTCGCATAAGGGTGAGCAGGTGCTAGACGATAGCTTTTTGCTGATGTTTAATGCGCATTACGACACGCTGGAGTTTTCGCTGCCGAAAGATGTGCGCGATCGCCGCTGGCGGCTACTGCTCGACACCAAGTCCGAAGGGTTTGCCAAACGCTCTAAGACGTTTCGTAAAGATGACCAAATTCCGGTTGCAGCCCGCAGTCTGGTTGTGCTTCAGAGCCCTTTGTAGGGGGTTTATTGATCAATTGCTGCTCAATTACTGGGAGGCTGTTACGCAAGCGACGTGTTTTTATCTATATTGATCTAAACGTTCGCTAGTTTCTTAAGCTTATGGGTCGGCAAGTATTGGGGTATCGAATCAATCGTCTGTGGCGGCTGGTGCTGTTGGGGCTGTTGATGTGCTCGGTAGCGATCGCGCTGCCGAGCTGTCAAACCGTTGAACGCGGCCCCTTGAGCGAGCTGAGGTTAGAAAACTTCAGAACTAATGATAGCGACGTACCGACGCTGATTAGCACCGTCATTGGTGAACCCAAGACGTTTAACTACATTCTGGTGGATGAGAGCGCTAGTAGCGATGTGCTGGCGCTGCTGTACGAAGGACTGACGACTATTGATGCGAATACCAATGAGATTGTACCGGCGATCGCAGAGTCTTGGACGGTTGCCGATGAGGGGAAAACCATTGTCTTTACGCTTAGAGAAGATCTGAAGTGGTCTGACGGTGAGCCGCTGACGGTAGATGACGTTGTGTTCACCTATAACACGCTGATTTTTAATGAGAAAATTACGACGAACAAGCGCGATTTCCTGAGAGTAGGCGAGGCCGGAACGCTGCCGCAGGTCAGCAAGCTAGACTCCCGTCGCGTGCAGTTCAAAATTGAAGAAACGTTTGCACCCTTTTTGCGCAATACGGGGCTGGGAATTTTGCCTAAGCATATTCTCGAAGAAGCCGCCACAACTGAGGATGAAAACGGCCTGCCTGTATTTCTCTCTACCTGGGGCACTGACACAAACCCCACTGAGATTGTCGGCAACGGCCCATATGTGATTAAGAGTTTCCTTCCCGGCGAGCGGATTGCTTTTGAACGCAACCCTTACTACTGGCGAGAAGGGCCTAACGGCGAGCCTCAGCCATATATTGAGGAAATTGTATGGCCAGTGGTTAGTTCTCAAGATGCAGAATTCGTCCGCTTTCGCTCAGGTGACTCTGACTTGATGGCCGTTACGCCTGATAACTTTAGCCTGATGAAGCAGGACGAAGAACAGGGCAACTACACCGTATACAACGGCGGGCCGACGACGACACGCCTGTTTTTAATGTTTAACCTCAACACGGGCTCACTCAACGGTAAGCCCGTGGTTGATCCGGTCAAATCAGCCTGGTTTAACACGGTAGAGTTTAGGCAGGCGATCGCCTATGCCATCGATCGTGACACCATGCTCAACAACATATTTAAGGGTTTGGGCGAGCTGCAAAATTCACAAATTGCGCCGCAAAGCCCATATTTTGCTGAGACTGGCATCCCGATTTACGACTACGACATTGAGAAAGCAAAGGCTTTATTAACGTCTGCGGGCTTCAAGTACGAAGGCTCTCAGCTTGTCGACGCTGACGGCAACCGGGTGCGCTTTACGCTTCAAACCAACGTTGGCAACAAAATACGAGAATCTGCGGGCGCACAGATCAAACAAAACCTAGCCAAACTTGGCATTACGGTAGATTTTCAGCCGATTGACTTTAATAAGCTAATCGAAAATATGGATAGTACGCTGGCTTGGGATGCCATGATTATGGGCTTTGGCGCTGGTGTAGAGCCCAACGGTAGCGCTAGCCTGTGGTTTCCTAATGGCAATCTACATATCTTTAATCAGCAGCCTCAAGGGCAACCGCCTTTGCCTGGCCGTAAGGTGGCCGACTGGGAGCAAAGAATCGGTGATCTGTATGTGAAAGCCGCTCAGGAGCTAGATGAAACGAAACGTAAAGCGCTTTACGTGGAAACGCAAAAGCTTGTTCAGGAGAATCTGCCTTTCATTCATTTGGTTGGTCAGTACTCTATGAGTGCGGCGCGTAATAAAATCACAAATGTACAGTACACAGCGCTCGGTGGGCTGCTGTGGAACATCTATGAGCTTGGTATTGAGGAGTATTAGGCGTAGGTGACCCTTGCAGAAGGTTGAGCCAGGTTCTTAAGGTTTGCTGTGATTGCGGCAGGTTGTGAGGTCGATGGGTCATAATCTAATCTAATTACTTTCATAACAGCACCCTATCGCTGGCCATAGCCCAGTCATACCAAAGATATCCGCCTAAAAACTTCGACGATATTTGTAAAACCCCGCTGACACAGCGCGTATGGATCAAACTGAGCAAGCTTATCAAGTTCTAGAGCTGGAGCCGGGTGCTTCTATGTTCCAGGTAAACCAGTCCTATAAGGATCTGGTGTTTATTTGGCATCCCGATCGGATTCCGAGCGATCGCCATCGCCTGAAGGAAAAAGCTGAAGCTAAGCTCAAGGCGCTGAATGAGGCGCGTAGCTTTTTGCGATCACAGGCTAAAAACGGCAAGGGCTCATCAGCTAGCACATCTACTAGCGCTTCTAGGACGAAAACGGCTTCTGCCTATGCTCGCAACGCACGGTCTTCTACCTACTACCGCCCCGGCGACGACTCTACCTATCGCCCTTACAGTCGTACGGGTAGCCGGTCGGCTAGTGCTAGCAGCAGCAGTACCAACGGCAGTAGCACTCGGGCTGGGAGCTATCGTCCGCCCTATGAAGCCTATCGTCGTGCGGCTAGTAGCTATGCCAGTACTTACGGGTCAAACTCTGCTACGAACGGTGCAGGGAGCTATCCGAGCAGTCAGTGGCCACGTCGGGATCAAAAGGCAAGTGGAGGCGATCGCACTAGCACCACCGACAGCAAGTCTCAGAATGGGACTACAAGCGCGAGTGCTAAAGCCGCTAGCCCATCTAGCGCTTCAAAAAGCGCTGAACAAAAGACAGCCGACGCTCAGCGTAAGGCTTCAGAGCGCACGGTAAGTCGGGCGCAAGATCGCATTCGTAAGGCTTCGGCTCCGCCTGCGTCACAGGCTGCTTCGCAGTCGTCAGGCTATCCGTCGAGCCCTTATCCTTACCAAGCAAGCGGCTACCCTTCTAGAACGTCTGAGAGTCAGTCGGCCAGGGCTAAACGCGACCCTGATCTGAGTGGGGTAGATATGCGGGGGGCGAACCTAAAGGAAAAAGACTTTTCAGGGCGTAATTTGAGCAATGCTAATTTAGCGGGCGCAGATCTGAGCGACACCTTTATGCATAAGGTGAATTTAAATCGGGCTAATTTGCGGAAGGCGCGGCTGTTTCGAGCTAATCTGCTTCAGGCCGATTTGAGCCACGCGGACTTGAGTGGGGCGGACTTGATTGGCGCGGATTTGAGTGGCGCAGACTTAAGCGGAGCGGACTTGAGCGGAGCCAAAGTTGGGTATGGCGACAAGATTATGGTGAAGCTGCTGGGAGCGAGACTAACCGGGACGATTATGCCGAACGGGCGGATTCACGAATAGAAAATCCGCCCTTAAATCGCTTACGTCTGAGGTTTCTCTTTACTAGGCCGATGCTTCTTTCTCGGTGGACTCGTCGGCCCACTTCTCCGCCTACGCTTAGCGGGTCTACCCTCGCGCCAGTTCCCATCGTCGCGGGTTTCGCCCAGGCTAGAAATATTCATCGGATGGCCTAGTACCGATACCTTTTGCAGCAGCTCAAAGGTTTCTTTGGGAATGCCCACTGGCAGATCAACGGTGCTGTGGTCGTCTTCGATGCTGATTTTGCCGATGTGGCGGTTGGCGAGGCCGGTTTCGTTGGCGATCGCGCCCACAATATGCCCTGGCTTTACGTTATGACTGCGGCCTACTTCCACTCTAAAGCGCTCCATGCCGACGCTAGTTTGACCGTTCATGCCGGGGCCACCGCGATCGCGCCCGTTACGATCTCTATAGTCACCATCTCGCCCTCTTTGAGGCGTAGCCCGCTCTTCTAATAGCAACGGCTCGTCACCCTGTAGCAAATGCGCCAGCGCAGCGGCAACCTCTAGAGCGGGGATATCGTGCTCCTGCTCATATTGCTCCACAATCCGCTTGAAGAAATCAGAATCTTCTTCAGCCAGCGTATCTGTAATCCGCTGCTTAAACCGGGCAATCCGCTGGTTATTCACTGTCTCCGTAGACGGCATTTCCATCCGCTCAATCCTTTGCTTAGTAGAGCGCTCTAACGAATTGAGCAGGCGCTTTTCACGAGGGGTAACAAACAAAATGGCCTCACCCTTACGCCCAGCTCGCCCAGTTCGCCCAATCCGGTGCACGTAAGCCTCCGGGTCGTAGGGCATATCGTAATTAATCACGTGGCTAATGCGCTCTACGTCGAGGCCACGGGCGGCAACATCGGTAGCGACTAAAATATCGAGCTTGCCTTTTTTCAGCCTGTCCACCGTCCGCTCACGCTGGTTTTGCGGCACGTCTCCGCTCAGCGGCGCGGTGTTGTAGCCTCTGGCCTCTAGCTTCTCAGATAGCTCTACGGTGGCGACTTTAGTCCGCACGAACACGATCATGCCGTCGAAGGCTTCGACTTCTAAAATGCGGGTGAGCGCATCGAGCTTGTGGTAGCCGCTGACTGACCAAAAGCGCTGACGAATGGTGTCTGCTGTTTTGGATTTGTTTTGAATGGAAATCTCGATGGGATTATCGAGGTGCTTTTGGGCGATTTTGCGAATTACCTGCGGCATGGTCGCTGAAAACAGCGCGATTTGCCGAGTCGGTGGGGTTTGGCCTAGCACCCATTCCACATCGTCAATAAAGCCCATCCGCAGCATTTCGTCGGCTTCGTCTAGCACCAGATACTTTAGGTTCGACAGATCGAGGGTGCCACGCTTGATGTGGTCGATGACTCGCCCTGGTGTGCCGACGACGACATGGGCCGCGCGTCTAAGCTGCTTGAGCTGAATTTGGTAGCTCTGTCCGCCGTAGATGGGCAGGACGTGAAAGCCGTTGATGTGCTTGCCGTAGCCCTGAAAGGCTTCTGCGACCTGAAGGGCTAGCTCGCGGGTGGGGGCGAGTACGAGCGCTTGGGGGCGGTTATTGGAGGTGTCGATGTGGGAGAGGATGGGCAGGGCGAAGGCGGCGGTTTTGCCGGTGCCGGTTTGGGCCTGGCCGATGATGTCTCGCCCTTCGATGAGGGGGGGAATGGTTTTGGCTTGAATGGGGGTGGGGGTTTCGTAGCCAGCATCGTTGAGCGCTTGCAGCACGGGATCGATGAGGGCGAGATCTTGGAAAGATTGGACGGGCGTAGACATGTGAGAGGTACCTGGAGGGGCAATGGCGGCGGAGTATAGCGGCGGGCCAAAACTACAGGCCAAAGCTACATTCCGGCAAGCAAATGGAGGAACTAAGTTACAAAGAGACTAGAAGGAGCGGTGATGTGCGAATAAGGTCTACGGGTAGAGAATGCAGGGGAGTAGCAGCGTAAGACCAAAGATGAAAGGCAGTTGAATAGCGAGTGGATACAAGGCGATATAAGGACAGATATTAAAGATTCACAATTTGAAGCAAGCCGTCTCGAAGCAGATAGCTATTGACGTGCTCGGCACAACTTTTTTGCTCAAGCCTCAAGCATACCGCGCGACTGTCATTATCTGCTAGCGGCCTGTAGCATTAGTCACGTTGCAATTTTTGCTTATGGGTAGCGATCGCATTTCCCTATGAAAGTAGGCGACAGATACATCTTTATCCATCGCCTACTTTACGAACATACCTTCAGAAATTTTCGCTTATCTCTAATTTGTTTTATCTATAACGACAAATCGATTGATTACGGTGGGCGGTAGTGGTGGCGCTATGCCAAAAGTGACCTTTCCTATACTACTGGCATTAAAGTCACGAAGCTCCATAAGCGTTGAACTACCCAGCCTAATCTGAGCGTTGTCTCCTACTTGCGCAAAGTTCAACGATGAGTAGCTAACTCCTTCTACTAACTTTAGCGTATCGTAGTCGTTAACAAATCCTACAATAAAGTCTTCACTCGCCGATGCTTCAACTAAATAAGTATCTCGGCCACCACCACCGATGAGTTCGTCTCGGCCATCGCCACCTGTTAGGAAGTCGTCGCCATCACCACCTAAGAGGACGTCATTGCCAGCACCGCCGTTTAGATTGTCGTTGTTGCCGTCACCTGAAAGCCAATCATTGCCAGCACCGCCTAGAAGTCTGTCTTGATTGCTGCCGCCTCGAATGCGGTCATCACCCACCCCACCATTGATGTAGTCTTTACCATTGCCGCCTTCTATATGGTCGTTGCCTTGTTCTCCGTAAATGCGATTGTTGCCGTGATTGTCTTCTATCTGATCGTTGCCAGCGCCACCGTAAATAATGTCGTCACCAAAGCCTGCTTCGCCAGTTCCTTCTATTCGATCGTCTTCGTTGCCTGCTCTAATATAGTCATCACCGCTACCACCTTCTATGTAGTCTTGGCCGCTACCGCCTTCTATGTTGTCGTCACCGTCACCACCGAAGAGACGATTATCGCCCAAGTTGTCTTCAATAATGTCGTCGCCATCGCCGCCATAGATAATGTCAGCACCTGCACCAGCGGAGCCTGAGCCTTCAATCACATCGCTGCCACTGCCTGCTCTGATGTAGTCGTTGCCTGCCCCGCCTTCGATATAGTCGTTGTATCCTCCTGCTTCGATGGTGTCGTTACCGTTGCCACCGTAGATGCGATTGTTGCCATAGTTATCTTCTATTATGTCATTGCCGTTGCCGCCGTAGATAGTGTCGTTGCCGTAGCCTGCCTCGCCTGAGCCTTCGATTTCGTCATCGCCATCGCCGCCGTAGATGATGTCGTCATGTTTGAAGCCTCTGATGTAGTCGTTGCCGTCACCACCGTCTAGAATATCAGCACCGTCACCGCCTTCTAAGCTGTCATCCCCGGCTTCTCCATACATTCTGCTATCGCCGTGGTTATCTTCTATGGTGTCGTTACCGTCGCCGCCATAGATTACGTCGCTGCCTTCGCCTGCTTCGCCCGACCCTTCTATTTCGTCGTCGCCTGCGCCGCCGTAGATGGTGTCGTTGCCGCGTCCGCCTTCGATGCGGTCGTTGCCATCGCCACCCAAGAGGGTATCATTGCCGTCTTTCCCGTATAGTTCGTCGTTGCCTGCACGAGCGTCTATGCGGTCTGCTTCGTTGGTGCCGATCAGTGTGTCTTTGAGTCTGAGGCCGTAGGTGGTGCCGTTGATTTCTACGGTAGCAGAGCGTTCTAAGGTTTGTGTGCTGACCCATGTATCTACAAGGTCGAGGTGTTCTACGCCTCTTAGGGTGTCTGTTTTTTGACCTCTGACAACAACTCTGACGGCATCGTCTAGTTTCTTGAGCACATCTATTTGATCGTAGTACTGGTTGTAGACGGCGATGTCTGTTCCTTGTCTGCCGTAGATGATGTTTCTGCCGTTGCCAGAGAAGAGTGAATCGTGGCCGCTGCCACCATCTAGAAAGTCGTTGCCAGTGCCGCCAATGAGCGTGTCGTTACCGGCTTGCCCGTAGAGTCGGTTGGTGCCGGAGTAGTCGGTTAGATAGTCGTCGCCGCTGCCGCCGTAGAGTTTGTCGTCGCCGCGTCCTCCGGTTAGTTTGTCGTTGCCTACGCCGCCTTTTATGAGGTCGTTGTCGGTGCCGCCTACGAGGGTGTCGTTGCCGCCTTGGCCAAAGAGTCGATTGTTGCCGGAGTCGCCGTTGAGGTAGTCTTCGCCGTTGCCGCCTACGAGGCTATCGTTGCCGGTGTTGCCGTAGAGGCTATCGTTGCCGTTTTCGCCATAGAGGTTATCGTCGCCGCTGCCGCCATCGATGTTGTCGTTGCCATCGCTGCCGTAGATTCGGTCTTTACCGATATCGCCAGTCAAGGTGTCTTGGCCGTTGCCGCCGCGTATTGTATCGTTACCAGCACCGCCGTTGATAGTGTCGTCGCCGTCGCTGCCGCTTAGGCTATCGTTGCCGTTGCCGCCTTCTATGGTGTCGTTACCGGCTGCGCCATCGACGATATCGTTGCCGTCGCGGCTGTTGATGTTGTCGTCGGCGTCTGAGCCTTGGATGGTAGAGTCGCCGCTTGTGCCAACGGTAATGCCGTCTAGTTCGATAGTGGGGGTTTGGGCAAGCGTTTTTGTGGTTACCCATACATCGTTAAGTTCGATGTATTCGATGCCCTTGAGGGTATCTGCTTCAGCACCGCTGCCGATGACTGTGGTTGTACCGGCTTTGCTGATAGAGCCGATGGTAGATGAGGTTTTGCTGTATCTTGCGATATCGGTTCCTGTGCCACCATCTAAGTCGTTGGTGCCTGAGCCTGCAATTAAAGTATCGTTACCTGAAGATCCTTTGAGTTTGTTGTCTCCGTCTCTGCCTTTGATGATGTTGTCTTGGCTGTTGCCAATGACTTTATCGTCGTTTTCTTGGGCTGCGTAATCTGTTACGACTGGGTTGAGCTGTCCGTCGGCGTTGATAGGTGGTGCGCCATAGCTAACAGCACCACTTCTGACTGTGATCTCAACAGATTTGGAAGGACTGCCGTCTTTGAAGATGACTTGAGCGGTGAGTATGTTTTCTGCGTCTAGCGATGTATCTAATCCGTCGAGTGTGCCTTCGAACTGTAGTCCTTCTAGCCCGAGTGGATCTTGAGTGAATTCGTCTGGCAAGATAGTGCGAACGGCTTCTCCGTTGAGGAGGAGAATGACTTTTGAGACTTCTTCGGCAGCGTCGCTATCATCTCCACCTGCATCGCCATTTAGAAAAGCCTCAGCTAGTTCTGAAGCGTCGCTTAGAACAACTGCGTCGTTGGAATCGATGATGTCTAGGGCAGTAAGGTTGGCTCCACCGCCGATGCCATATGCTCGTACGTCTGCGTATTGTTGGAGAGACGTGTCGGCTCCGCTGCCCGATCCATCAGATAAGAAGTAAGCTATGTTTATTGCGTTCGGTGTAGCATTTTTAGAGGTGAAGAAAGCTTTTGCTTTGTCTAGTGCGGGGCCAAACGCTGTGCCGCCCCCTGAGTTTAAGGATGAAAGCTGAGATTTTGCATTGTCCGGTGTGTATGGGCCTGATAGTAGCTGGGCGCTATCGTTGAAGGGAATGACTGCGAAGGTGCTATTTTCTTCTGTGATACCGTAGCTTGCTAGCGCATTTGTTAGCTGAATATAGGCTGCTTTTGCCTGCGCGAGCTGACCGCCGCCCATGCTACCTGACTTGTCGATGATGTAAGCAAAGTTGTAAAAGCCGTTCGCTGCTTCTGAACCATCCTTGTCATCACCCTTATTGTTAGACGAAAGAGTAAGTTTATATTCGATATCTCCGTCAATCATGTGTGCAGGAGCTTCTATTGATAGGTGAATCGGATCTTCTCCGTTTTTTGCGGATAGAACCTGACCTCCTAGTCTGATAACCTGTCCGTCAAATAGCATGGCGGAGGATTCCGTAAATCTAGCCACTTCTACTCTCGAAACATAATCAATGCTATCAACACCTCCATTTTTATGCTCGATTGCATATTCAGCCGTTCTTCTGTTGTATGAGAAATCGTATTCAGCGTATCTTCCAGAATAGATAGCTTCGTCATTATTACCAGACCCACCGTCTAAGAAATCAACTCCAGAACCACCCTTCAAGATATCTTTGTCAGAACCACCTATCAAGATATCAATTTCAGAGCCACCCTCTAGCGTATCATCGCCATCCCCTCCATAAAATCTCTGTGCACCTCCCCCACCTATCAAAATATCGTCGCCATCTGTTCCTGCAATCTCATAATCAAATGAGAACTGCCTTTCCCATCCTAAGAAAGGAAAAATAGTTGTGCCATACGGATCTGGGAAAATTGTCGGCAGCTCTATACCTGCTAATCGGAAAATGCCATACGGATCTGGAAAAATTGTCGGTAGTTCTATACCTATAAGTCGAAGAAGATTACCGATTGCAGAATTACTGTTGTCACCGAGAGCATGATAAGGAATTTGCTTGTTTTGTATACCTTGAGCGTACTGGAGAAGAACGTTCCAAACATTTTCTGGGTTGCGTCCTCCTAGATCTAGGACTCTGCTTCCGCGAGCCTCTGGTGTGACGGGTCTTCCGTACGCATCTTCTCTCTTATCTAATGATCTTTCGATCGGCTTGCCCACCTCAACCAGTATAGGACCGGCTCCGTCGTCTTCCTCTCCGTTTCTCGGGCCACCTCGAATAACAAACTCGTTGCCAGCAGCATCTTCATATACTAAATATAGATGCCCACTTGGGGTTACGGGAAATCCTGGAACTGCTTGAGAACCACTGAATCCTGCGGCAGGCAATCCTTCAATTGAAATCTTACTCATAATTATTTCCTAGTATGTATCTGTTATCTACTATTGAGATGTAAATACCGTCACAGAATTGAAAAGCATTTTCCTTTGTTCGTGTCAGCACCTTCCCTAGTTGACTTCAATGTCCGTTATTTTCAGACCCTCGTCGTAATTTCCTGCAACGACTACAGCGTAGTCAGTAAATCCATTAGTCAGATTGTTGGCATTCCATCTGAAGTAGAATCTGTTTTCGGCTAAATCGTCAGGATTCTGGGAACTTCTAAAACCATCTTCTAGCAAAAAATCTTCTAAATCAGAGTAGCTAGACCCGACAGGAAATCTCTCTTCTATGCAGGGCTTAAAAACAGCTTTATCGTATTTGTAGCATTCGCTTTCAGGTCTGAATGTGCGCAATAACCGGCATGATGTAGTAGAAAATAGAAGAAAAACTATCAACACTAATCGACCAGCAACAACACTACATCGTCTTACATGCATCATATACTATCAATTCCTTTAATAATAGAGATATAGGGATAGCTCTAAAACAGTATTATTGTTGGCTTGTCTCAAGGCATAGAGATAACGTTTCTGAATCTTAATGCAGGCCAAATACAGGTGCATTAGAAACGGCTCAAATAGCTTGTCTAATGCTAAAACTTTAATTTCAAACGTTTAGAGATATAGCAAATGGGCTATCAGAATCTACCGCTTCCTCTTTCAATCTTATGCAATAACTCTGTTTTGCGGAACGTTGTTTTGCTTGGGGGCTTCGTTCACAAACGTATCTGAAATATTACCGAAATGGCTACGTAGGTATAGGTAGCCTTTATGTATCTTTACGCACTTATGAAGTAGCAAAGAATGTTTAAGCCTTAGAGATTGCCAGCTTACTTCAGTAGATTTACTACGAAGCAGTCAATCGAGATAGCTATGACTGATAAGGTAGTTTCCAAGAATAAAGCTACCGTTTAAGCGGGTCGAATAAAAATGTCCCATTTTGGCAGGTCAGGATGTCGTTCTAATCGCGCTTCAATTGTGTTCATCTGTTGTTTTGTCAAAGCGATCCCTTTTTTATAAATCAATGGATTCAATTTGATGGTGGGATAAGTGCCTTTCCACCGCATGCTCTTAGCCCAAATAAGCATAGTGGGCAAGTCGATAAGTTGAGTACCATTCCAGTGTTGTTCAAGCACACCCCAGCATCGTTCTATGGGGTTGTATTTGCTGTGATAAAGGCTCAACAATCCTCACTTTCTCGGATTTATTCACCTCGCGTACAAAAGCAGCTTCCTCTATCCAGCGACCTTTTTGATATCGCAGGATATATACGTGATGCCCTGCTGTTCCACCCACTAGAAGTACATCGTTTTCCATTGCCAATGGGCTTCCGCAAGGAATAAAAGATTCCTGTTGCCACGCAGTTTGTGGCCCAAACCGAGTCCACCACGGCGGCGATAAAACAAGTATTAGCAAGAGCAATCCTATTATCTTTCGATGCTGGCGTCTGTATATGACCGCTAAAAGCTTTGCGGGTCGCCGGTCGCGAAAGCTTATGATCGCAGTTCGCGTGATGAGATGCAGGACTAATGGAATTACAATTAGCAGCGCATAAAGACCGAAGTTGATACTCATTTAATGAAAGCTTGGCAGTAGCTCTTACAATAATCTATACCATCTCCCTTCAGTAGTTCTGTCAGGTCACTTTATCAACCGTTTATAGCGATCACTTAGATAGAAAAAGGAGCTATAAAAGAAAAGTGAACGAAACTACATCGTTAATGCGTTCTCCCAAGATAAGATCTGTCCTGGCTACGAGCAAGTTAAAGATCGAAAGAGACCCCTTTGATTTTCCTCTCCTGAAGTAGATCCCCTTTTGGGAGGGGTGGCGCGCAGCGACGGGGTGGGTCAGCAACCCAAACCACCAACCGACCAACACTAAACACATCGCAAACAACAAACCGTAGCTACTCAAAGCTCCATTTCAAAGCTGCTAGGATCGCCCACCACTTCCAAGCCAATTGTTTCACCCGCAACAACAACAGAAGTGATATTCACATCTACAGGTAGCTCTTGCAAATCAGCTAAAGGATTAATCACATCCGAAAGGCGGCGCGCGGCAAGGTTGCTCAGGTCGAATCCAGCGGCGGTTACTTTGTCTACTTCAAACCTGAGCTGAGTGCCCTGGCCGACAATTTGGCCCCCAACATCAACGGTGATACCAGGAGGGACGGCAAGATTGCCGACTTGAGGACGCAAGCGAATAGTGGCCTGGTCGGGCGATCGCAACATCACCTCAGCCTCGCGCACATTGCGATAAGCCTCCAAAAAATCGGCCAAGTCATCTGTCTTAATCACAGCAGTGAGTCGCACAGCGCCAACCTCACTCAGCCGCTCAGCCTCCCGGTCATATACCACATCTTGCAAATCCAAGGACAACTGATCGATAACCGGGGCTCCCTCGGGCCGCACCCGCTCGCCTACCGCTACCACGCTTTTAGCACTGCCTTCTCGTACGCTTAGCCCTTCAATGTCTACATCGTAATTATCAGCCGGGCCGACATATTTGGGTAGCTCTCGCTCAATGCCTTGGGCAACCAAATTAGAAGGGTTGCAGCCTGCCAGCAAAAAGCTAGATAGTCCCGTAAGAACAACAGCAGCCATCGGTCGAAAGATCTTTTGAGCAAAGGGGCAGGGATGTTGCTGTGTGCGAAATGCTACTGTCATGCGCTTTATTCTCATTACAGACTGTTTGACGACACTTGCCGACATATTACGCCAGTCAGTCGAGTTAGCCTCAAAAGAGCCGCGCACGTATCAAACTTAGTTGGCTATAAGCTACCCTCTAGGGGTTATATCATGAACTTTGCGTCAATAAACTATTCCCTATGCTCGGCGCTGTGATGAGCGTCACCGTCAAACGCTTACAAAACTAGACACCTCGTTATAAAGATACATGCTCTTCGCTAAGCTTTTCATAGCTTATGCCCTTGCTCAACAGTTTCTCGTATGCCTCAAGAGCCCTTAGAATCATTTCCACTAAAGACCCCTAGCAATATGTGGACAGAGGAGCTGCGGGCGATTTTGCGGGGGGCGGCGGGAAGCTTTTTGTTTGGCATTCCGCTGCTGTATACGGTCGAGGTGTGGGCAATTGGGTCTTCGACAGATTCGCTGCGGCTGCTGGTGGTGCAGGCGGTGACGTTTGTAGTGGTGCTGCTGCTGACTCAGATTGAGGGATTTAGGCGATCGCTCTCCATCAATCCCATTGAGACGGTATTAGAAAGCATTGAGGCGCTGGGGATTGGCATTATTTGCGCTGCGATCGCCCTACTCTTGCTCCGCCGCATCACGCTAGAAACGCCGCTTTCAGAGGCGCTGGGCAAGCTGATTTTTGAAGGCGTTCCCTTTTCACTGGGCGTCACCTTAGCCCGCTCTACCCTAGAGCGTCGCCGGGCGAGCACGCGCCGTACGATTGAGGCTGCCCCTACCTTTTTGCCGACGACGGTGAGCTTTCGCGGTGTGCTAGGCGATACGCTAGCCGACATCGATGCAACGATTATTGGCGCGATTGTGATCGCCTTTAGCATTGCCCCCACTGAAGAAATTGCAATTATCGCCTCGGGTCTGCCGTCGCTGTGGCTGCTGCTAATTATGGCGGCCTCTCTGCTAATTTCCTATGTAATTGTGTTTGCCTCGGGCTTTACCGATCGCAGCGAACGGGCCCAAAGAGGGTTGCTGCTGAGCCCGCTAACTGAGACGCTGGTGACGTATATTGTGGTGCTGGGTGCGTCTACGCTGATGCTGGTTTTCTTTCAGCAGCTTAGCAGCAGCGACCCGTGGCAAGAGTGGCTAGGCAATATAATTGTGCTGGGCCTGCCTGCTTCGGTGGGGGGCGCAGCCGGTAGAATTTTAGCGTGATGGTTTGTAGCTTTGAGTGAAGATGTCCCGGAGTTGAAAGTAACGCAGAAATCTAAGGCCGTGCTGCCATCGAGAATTGCCAGGCTGAAGGGGATGCGATCGCTCGCTGAATGGATCACGCTGGCGGTGTCTGCTTTGGTGCTGAGTTTGCTGGTTGTTTTGGTGCTGTACGACTGGCAGGTGAGTAAAAATTTGCCGCCAACTTTTCGGGTGGAAATGATGGAAGCGCCCAGGCTGACAGAGGGTCATTACTATGTGCCGTTTACAATCAAGAACACCGGAGGACGCATTGCTAGAACGGTGCAGGTGATTGCTGAGCTGCACGTGAATGCAGGCGTAGACGAAGGTGTCGATGAAGCGGGAGAACAACAGTTTGATTTTCTCTCGGGGAATGAACAGAAGAGCGGTGGGTTTGTGTTTGAGCACGACCCAAGACAAGGGGATTTGGTGATTAGGGTGGCTAGCTTTGGGTTGCCTTGATTGGGTTGCCTTGAAGGGTATCGACACATACTCCCATACTACGACTCCTCAGCCTTCGTTGCACTGCCCTTACTCCCATGCGCATTGTACTGAATCTGAAGCAGATAGCTGCTAACAGAAATAAGCAGAATAGAAATCGCCACATAAACCAAATCGCTCGCTTCTCTCACATCTAAGCCCAGCATTCGTTTAAATAAGCTCACAATCAGCGCGACAACAATCACCTGCACTAATTTACTCTTCAGCTCTTCTAAAGACTCACTTTGAAGAATGCTCACCTCTTGCTCAAATCGAATATCAATTTTAGAGATGAACAGTTCGTAGATGCCGAAGCTGAAGATAAGTAGAACAATGCCGATGAGATAGTAGTCCACCCCACCGATGATGTAAGAGACAATTTGGTTAGTGACTTCGCCTTCTGGATCGGTCAGATCAAAGTTGAGGTTGAGGCCCACCCAGATGTCGAGCGTACCAATAACGAAAAACTTGACGGCGCTAAATAGGCTAAAAATGACCGGCAGCAGCACAAAAAATCGGAAGTTCCAAATGGTCTTTTCAAAAACGATTTCTATTTTCTTGGCTAATCTCATTTGGCGAATCTCATAAGGGCTTACCGATTTTAGACAGATGGTTTTGTTGATTCTTTTTTATGGCTTTTGAAAAATAAGAGCTGTCTTTTGACCATATTTTAGGGTTTTTGCAGGTAAGGTAGATTTGTCCGGGAGAGCGCCTTTACGATGAGCTGTAACGTCTTTACGTAGCGCAACGGCAGGTGCGATCGCCATGGCTCCCGACCCTTTTCACACACCGCCAGTAAAATCTGCCGAGCCCAGTGAGTTTGAAGCCGCTTGGCTAACGCCTGCCGGACTGCTGCCTATTAGCTTAGGAGAAGAACAGCCCACCGCACCGCCGATTTTTAAACGCTATGCATTGATAGGTGCACTCGCCCTAGCTGCACTCGTAGGTGCTGTTGTCGGCGTACGCACACTCAAAAAGACGGCTGTGCCTGCCCCTGTAGCAACCCCTGCCGCCAGCCGAGCGATTCCGGTAGAAACATTTGAGGTGGAGCGGGTTTCGTCATACACAGTATCGCGGCTGTATACGGGGAAGATTGCAGCACTTCGCAGCAGCGACCTGGGGTTTGAGCGCAGCGGCCAGGTGGTGAATATGCAGGTGAGTGAAGGCGAGCAGGTGAGCGCTGGGCAGGCTTTGGCGGCGCTGGATACTCAGGATTTGGAAGCTCAGAAGCGGCAGCTTATTGCGCAGAAGGCGCAGGCACAGGCGCGGCTGAATGAGCTGCAAACAGGGGCGAGGCCGGAAGATATTGCAGTGGCGGCAGCGGCGGCGACGGATTTGGAGCAGCAGCTTGCTTTGCAGCAGACGCAGCAGAATCGGCGGGAGTATTTGTTTAGCCAGGGGGCGATCACACGAGAGCAGCTAGATGAATATACGTTCGGGACGCGATCGCTACAGGCCAAACTAGACCAGGCCCGAAGTAATTTAGCAGCGCTTGAGAACGGCACGAGATCGGAGCAGGTGGCCGCTCAAGATGCGACGCTCGATCAGTTTCAGGCGCAGATAGACGCGCTGGAGATAACGCAAAATAAAAGTACGCTGACGGCTCCGTTTTCTGGGGTGATTGCAGAGCGGGCGGTGGATGAGGGAACGGTGGTGAGCGCGGGGCAAACCGTGGTGGCGCTGATAGAGTCGGCTGCGCCAGAAGCGCGGATTGGGGTGCCGAGTGAGGTGGCAAGTACGCTGGCGGTGGGCAGCACTCAAAGCGTACGGGTGAATGACCAGCCTTTTGCGGCTGAGGTGAAGGCGGTGCTGCCGGAGGTGGATGTGGCGACCAGGACGCAGACGGTGGTGTTGGGACTTGCGCAGACGGCTTTTGGAGCGGTGGAGCCAGGGCAGACGGTGCAGTGGGCTTTGAGCGATCGCATTCAAGCGGAAGGGTTTTGGCTGCCGGTGGCGGCGCTGACTGAGGGGATTCGCGGGCTCTGGACTTGCTATGTGCTGGTGCCTGCTGAAGGGGAGCCGGGTGCGTTTGAGATTGAGGCGCGATCGCTCGAGATTATTCAGCAGGAGAGTACTGGCCAGGGCTCATCAGGCGGTGGTGCTTTACCGTCAGAAAATCGAGTTTTGGTAAGAGGCACTTTGAAGCCGGGCGATACGGTGGTGGCAAATGGGGTGCACCGATTAGTGCCGGGTCAGCAGGTGCAGCCAGTGAAGGAGCTGCTTTCTAATCTTCAGATAGAAGCTGCTAACTAATTTTAAAGACAGCTCAACAGACACGGACTTAAACAGACACGACCTATGGTTCGCGCTTTTTTTCGCAATACTCGGCTGCTGATTTTAACCATGGTGATGGTGGTGGTGTGGGGGCTAGCCGCTTCTCAATCGCTGCCCAGACAGGAAGATCCGACTTTAGTGCCGAGAATTGCGGTAGTAAAAACACGATTTGCCGGGGCGAGCGCTGAGCGGGTGGAGGCGCTGGTGACTCAGGTGGTGGAGTCGGAGGTGGCGACAATAGATGAGATTAAAACGCTCACGTCGGCTTCGCGGGTGGGATTTTCGACGGTGACGATCGAGCTGCAAGATGCGGTGAAGGACGCCGATCCGGTTTGGTCGCGGATTCGGGATGAGCTGGAAGATGCGAGCAGTCAGTTTCCAGCGGGGGCGTCTGAGCCGGAGCTGGAGTCGGCTGAGACGCGGGCCTATTCGCTGATTGCGGCGCTGACTTGGGATCAGGGGGGCGAGCCGAACTATGCGATTTTGCGGCGCTTTGCTGAAGAGCTAGCGGTGCAGATGCGCGGGGTGGCGGGCACTGAGGAAGTAGAAGACTTTGGTGCGCCGACTGAGGAGATTAAGGTGGCGGTGAATGCGCCTGGGCTGGCGGCGATGGGCCTGAGTGCACGCGCGTTGGCACAGCAGATTGATAGTAGCGATGCGAAGGTGACGGCGGGGCAGCTTCGAAATGCGGAACAGAATTTGGCGATTGAAATTGATAGCGAGCTGGGCGCGTTAGAACAGATTCGGCAGATTCCGATTCAGACTGAGGGCGGGCAGTTTGCGCGGCTGGCGGATGTGGCAAAGGTGACCAGGGGCGTGAGGGAGCCGGTGACGGACTTGGCGATTGTGAATGGAAAGCCAGCGATCGCACTCGGCATTCTAATGCAGCCTGGGCAGCGAATCGATCAGTGGGCAGCGTCAGCACGTGCGCAGATAGAAGATTTTCGGGCGCAGGTGCCGGGAGGAATCTCTTTAGACGTTATTTTTGATCAGAGTGAGTATGTGGCAAGCAGGCTAGAGACGCTGGTGTCTAACCTTGTTTTTGGGGCGGGGCTGGTGGTGCTGGTGACGTTTGTGGCGATGGGCTGGCGGGCGTCGGTGGTGGTGGGCACGGCGCTGCCGCTGACAATTGCGGCGGTGCTGGGGCTGATGAGCGTGATGGGCATTGCGGTGCATCAGATGTCGGTGACGGGGCTGATTATTGCGCTGGGGCTGCTGATTGATAATGCGGTGGTGGCCGTCGATGAAATTCAGGCGGAGCTGAAGCACGGGACGCCGCCGGAGCAGGCCGTGGTGAAGACAGTGAACTATCTCAAAGCGCCGCTGCTTGCTTCGACGCTGACGACGGTTCTGACCTTTTTACCGATTGCGCTTTTGCCAGGGCCAGCGGGTGAGTTTGTGGGCTCTATTGCGCTGACGGTGATTCTCTCTCTTTGTGCGTCGCTGGTGATTTCGCTGACGGTGATTGCGGCACTGAGCGGGCGGTTTTTAGGACGGCAGAATCGAATGCGGCAGCATCGAGGGCTAAAGGCGAAGGTGCTTAACTTTTTAAATAGTCCGGGAGCCTGGTGGAATGAGGGCTTCAGCTCTAGGCGGCTAGGGCGGTTTTATCGGTGGACGTTGGAGCGGGTAACGGCGCGGCCTATTTTGGGCGTTGCGCTTACCTTTATCGTGCCGGTTATGGGATTTGCGGGCGCGGGCGGGCTCGATCAACAGTTTTTTCCATCTGTCGATCGCGATCAGTTTCAAATTGAGGTGGAGTTTGCCAGTCAGCAGGCGATCGCAGCAACCCAAGCAGACGTTTCACGCGCCCGCGATGTTCTCTTACAGCATGAGGAAATTGAACAAGTTCACTGGTTTGTAGGGGAGAGCGCGCCTAAGTTTTTCTACAACTTTACGGGCAACCGACAAAACTCTCCTGACTACGCGCAGGCAATGGTTCAGCTTAATACGGATAAGGGGGTGCGATCGCTCATCCGTGAGATTCAAAACGAGCTAGATATGACGCTGCCGAGTGCGCGGGTGCTGGTGCGTCAGCTAGAGCAGGGGCCACCTTTTGAAGCGCCTGTAGAGCTGCGTATCTATGGGCCTAATTTGGCTGTGCTCAGAGAGCTAGGCGCAGAAGCGCGAGAAATCTTAACAGAGGTGCCTGAAGTTACTCATGTAAGAGATAATTTGACGGCAACAGTGCCAAAGCTGGCTTTGCAGGTGGATGAAGAACAGGCGCAGCTTGCCGGGCTGACGAACGCAGAGATTGCTAGGCAGCTAGAAGCCACTTTGGAAGGGGCGGTCGGTGGCTCTGTTCTAGAATCTACGGAAAGCCTGCCGATACGGGTACAAATTGGGAACGGTGACCGGGGCGATCTCTCGCAGATTGCGGCTTTGAATTTACAGAACAATCAGCCGGGCGCTTCAGATCTTCGTCCCCTTTCTGCACTAGGCGAGTTTGAGCTGGTGCCTCAGCTCGCGCAAATCTCTCGCCGTAATGAGCAGCGGGTGAATACGGTGCAGGGATTTATTACGGCAGGCACGCTGCCTTCGGAGGTGCTGGCGAATTTTCAGGCGGCGCTAGCGGCTAGAGGGTTTGAGACGCCGCCGGGCTACTACACAGAAGTGGGAGGAGAGCAGGCGGAGAGCGGTAGTGCGGTCGGCGCGTTGCTGGCTTACGTGGGACTGTTGTTGCTGCTGATGGGCACAACTTTGGTACTGTCGCTGAGAAGCTTTCGGTCGGCGGGAATTGTGGCGGCGATTGGGATTGGCTCGGTGGGGATGGCGCTGTTTTCGCTGCGAGCGTTTGGTTCGCTGATGGGCTTTATGGCGGTGGTTGGCACGATGGGCCTGATTGGGATTGCGATCAACGGTGGGATTATTGTGCTCTCGGCGATTAATGAAGATGAGCTGGCGATGCAGGGCGATCGCGTGGCTGTGCAGAATGTTGTTATCCGTTCAACCCGTCACGTGCTCACAACGACGATTACCACGATGGTGGGGTTTATTCCTTTGCTGATGTCGGGTGGGGCGTTTTGGCAGCCTTTGGCGATTGCGATCGCGGGTGGCATTGGCGGCTCACCTTTTTTAGCACTGTATTTTACACCCGCGGCTTATCTGATTCTGCATAGGAGACGACGGAAAAAGCGCACAGGTGATTTTATTGAAGCGAGAGATGTGACCGTTTTGTCGCCGCTTACCTAGATAGCGCCTGCCTCTCAAAATAGTCCATACATCCCTACATACCGTGGCTTAGCTCGTAACAATAATTGTTACGGACTTGATTTACAGCACACATTTTTAAGCGAGTCTATAAGCAATACCTAAACCACTATTAAGATTATTCAATAGTATTTTTGATCTGAATAGATATTGGCGATGGTATATTTTATGTATTGATTGTCGCCACAATTTTCTATACTCGCATAGAGTCCTATCTATGATAAATGCTGACGTTTTCGCCCAAACAAGCTGGTTGATTCCCTGCTATCCCCTATTGGGCGCTGCGCTCTCTGTTTTTTGGTCGCCAGCGCTCATTCGCCGCACTGGCCCCCGTCCGGTGGGATATATCAACCTGCTGCTGACGGTGGTGGCGCTGGTTCATAGCAGCGTAGCGCTGGCAGCGGTGTGGCATCAGCCCGAGCAGTTTTTAACGCTTTCCTGGCTTCATGTCGCTGACTTGAACCTGGTTTTGCCGCTAGAGCTGTCGGCGCTGACGCTGGGGGCGAGCGTGGTGATTACGGTGCTGAATCTGCTGGTGCAGGTTTATGCGGTGGGCTATTTGGAGATGGATTGGGGCTGGGGGCGGATGTATTCGCTGCTGGCTTTGTTTGAGGCGGGGCTGACGGCGCTGGTGCTGTGCGATTCGCTGTTCTTTAGCTACATTCTGTTGGAGATTTTGACGCTAGGAACCTACCTGATTGTGGGCTTCTGGTTTAATCAGTCGCTGGTGGTGAGCGGTGCACGAGATGCTTTTTTGACAAAGCGGATTGGTGACTTGATTCTGTTGATGGGGGTGCTGGCACTGTATCCGCTGACGGGAACCTGGCGGTTTAGCGAGCTGGCTGAATGGGCGCAGCAGGTGCCTTTGATGGAGGTCGGGCCGCAGTCACTAACGCTGGCGCTGATTGGGATTGCGCTGGTAGCTGGGCCGGTGAGTAAATGCGCTCAGTTTCCGCTGCATCTATGGCTTGACGAGGCAATGGAAGGGCCATTGCCGACGACTATTCTAAGAAACTCGGTGGTGGTGGCCACTGGAGCCTGGGTGCTGGTGAAGCTAGAACCAGTGATTTCGCTTTCGCCCTGGGCCTCTGGTGTGGCGGTGGCGATTGGGGCGATCAGTGCGCTGGGCGGTACGTTGATTGCAGCCGCTCAAATTGATGCGAAGCGGGTGCTCTCTTACCTGGCGAGCGCCTATATGGGGCTGATTTTTATCGCGGTGGGCACGGGGCAGGCCACGGCAGCGCTGCTGTTGGTGCTGACTCATGCGGTGGCAACAGCGCTGCTGCTGATGAGTACGGGGTCTGTGCTTTTCAATGTGGTGACTCAGGATTTGACTCAGATGGGCGGGCTCTGGCGTCCCAGGCCGGTGACAGGATTCTCTTTTTTGGTGGGAATTGTGGGGCTGGTGGCGCTGCCGCCTTTTGGTGGTTTTTGGTCGCTGATGGTGATTTTAGAAGGGTTACAGGCGCAGGGTCAGTGGGGTGTTATTGGCGTTGTGATTGCAGCTAACGGGGTGGCGGCGTTTGCGCTGGTGCGGATGTTTGGCCTGATGTTTGCAGGCGATCGCACCCCCATGACAAACCGCGCGCCCGAGCCGCTGTGGCTCGTTGTTTTACCGATGGCTACTATGGCCGGACTGACGCTGCATATGCCGTTTATCATCCGAAACTTTTCGCTGTTCCCGGCGGATGTGACGCTGAGCTGGGCGTTGGGATGGCCTTTGTTTTTGTCGAGCGTGGTGGGAATTGCGATCGCGGCTAATTTCTACATTTTGCGACGCGTAGAGAAACCAGAAAAGCTGCTTTCTCCCGTCCTTAATCGCCTGCTTGCCTACGACTTCTACACGCCCAAAATCTATGACTTAACCGCCATTTTCGCGGTCGATAAACTCTCTCAGTTCACCGACTGGCTAGATCGCTATGTAGTAGACGGGCTAGTGAATTTCATCGGGCTGTCTTCTCTTTTAAGTGGTGAGGCGCTGAAGTATTCCAACAGCGGTAAAACGCAGGTCTATGCGCTAACAATTGCCTCTTTTGTAGCCGCAATCTGCCTATATCTAAGCTGGGGCCTCCTCCACTAGCCTGCCCCCCAACGGTAGGGGCGTAAGACCTTACGCCCTCTTGCGCCTCGCGCCCCACAGGATCTTTCAACAACGCCAATATAATTTAGAACTTGTCTATAAAACTATGCTGAGCCCCTTAATCTGGTTGCCGACATTAGGCGCACTGCTGATTGCCTTTCTCCCACTAAAGCTCAACGCCGCTCAGGTTCGAGGCGTGGCGCTGGCATTTTCAGGCACCGCACTGCTTTGGACAATGAGACTGTTCACGCAGTTTGATATGGGTAGCGCGGACTTTCAAATGCGAGAGTTTATGTCGTGGCTACCCTCGCTGGGGCTAAACTACGACTTGGCAGTTGATGGGCTCTCGCTGATGATGATTGCGCTCAACAGCTTGCTGACCTGGATTGCCATTTGCAGCAGTTCAAAAACGCAGGAGCGCCCTCGGTTTTTCTATGCGCTGATGCTGCTGGTGAGTGGCGGTGTAGCCGGTGCGTTCTTGGCACAAAACCTGCTGTTGTTCTTCCTGCTGTTTGAAATCGAGCTGGTGCCGCTCTACTTTTTGGTTTCGATTTGGGGTGGGGAGAAGCGAGAGTATGCGGCGACGAAGTTTTTGTTGTATACCGCGATCGCAGGCGCTTTTATTTTCGCTGGCTTTATCGGCACGGTTCTCCTTGGCGGCACCCTAGACTTTTCCTACGAGCAGGCGCTCCAAAATCAGCTACCGCTACCGGCTCAAATCACGCTGCTGACCATACTGCTAGTCGGCTTTGGCATCAAGATTCCGCTGATTCCTTTTCATACCTGGCTACCCGATACCTATGTGAGTGCGTCTCCACCCGTGGCGATTATGCTAGGCGGCGTATTGGCTAAGCTGGGCACGTATGGGATTTTTCGATTTGGCCTGGGGCTGTTTCCCGATGCCTGGGCGGCGCTTTCTCCATTGTTAGCGGTATGGGCGGCGGCGAGCGTTTTGTATGGTGCGGTAACCGCGATCGCCCAAAAAGACATCAAGCGCATGGTGGCCTACAGCTCGATTGGGCACATGGGCTACGTGATGCTCGGCGGCGCAGCGTTCACAGAGCTGAGCCTGGTCGGGGCGATTTCTCAGATGGTGTCTCACGGTTTGATTTTGGCGCTGTTGTTTCACCTAGTTGGCGTGGTGGAAGCTAAAGTCGGCACCCGGCAGCTCGATCAGCTCAATGGATTAATGAACCCGCTACGAGGGCTGCCGATGGTGAGCGCGCTGCTGGTACTAAGCGGTATGGCGAGCGCTGGGATTCCGGGACTGGTTGGCTTTATCACCGAATTTCTGGTCTTTCAGGGCAGCTATAGCGTGTTTCCAGTGGCGACCCTCTTATGTGTGGTAGGTACCGGCTTAACGGCTGTGTATTTCGTGATTTTGATCAATCGCACCTGTTTTGGTCGGTTGAACAATCAAACGGCGAACTACAACAAAGTCACCGTCAGCGAGCGTACGCCCGCGTTGATACTAGCGGCTTTGGTTGTTGTCTTAGGACTTCAGCCTAACTGGCTAGTGCACTGGAGCGAGGCAACCTCTGTAAAGCTGATACAGCCAGCAATTGAAGCTTCACTACACAAAACAACCGTTTCATCTGCTCGCGCTCCCAACGCGCTTTAGCCTTTTAAGCTCTCTAACCTCCAACCCCCCACTCCCTACTCTCTCTAAACCCCCCATGGAAACTGCCACCCTCAAAAAAACGCTGCCACCTTCTAGCCACGAATTTGCCGATATTATTCATCGGCTCGAAGCAGGCGGCTCAATGCTGCCCGATACGCCTGAAAACCTCAAGCAAATTATCGGTATATACAAAGCCTACGCGGTGCCGATGGACTTCTATTGGCGAGACTTGCTCTATATCGCCGAGCGCGTTTTCCTTAATCCTCTACCCGCCTTCAAATACTTCATTTCTGACGAGTACTTAGATCGTCAAAATGCCTATGCGGGAGATGAGGCCGACTTGCGCATATGGCGCGGTGTAGGCGATGCGCATCCTGAACTGCGAGCCTTTATGAAAGAGGGCGAAGTTAAGCGCAAGCTGCCGAAGCTGTTTCATCACCTGTGGCACGACCGGGTGAATATGGAGTTTGCTGAAGCCTGTATGCAGGCAATGCTCTGGCATGAGGATATCAATCCCAAGTTTAATGAGTATTTAGATAGTGAGGAGTATAGGGAGAATAGCGATCGCGCCATTCGCGCCTATTTCAAAAACAATCCGGTGATGCTCGGCCTCTATAAGCTGTTCCCTGACATGTTTTTAGAGCAGGTCAAAAGACTCTCCTACTACGCCAATTTAGGACTGTTTTGGGAGGTGATGGCCCCCGTATTCTTCGAGATGAGCGACCTTTACGACGAAGGCAAAATGACCACTGTCCCGGAGGCAATGGACTTTATTTCAAACGGCATTTTTGCAGTAGCCGGTCGTCCCATCTACCACCACGTTTATATTGGTAATGAGTGCTTTGAGATTATCCCTAAGTCTCAGGGCTTTACCTGGCTATACGAGGCAGCTTTGCCCTATGTAGAAGCAGTCTTCTATCGCACTGCCCCCTTTAGAGGCACAAAGTCTTACAACGCCCAGGCCGGGCAGGTTCCAGCCGAGCAAAAAGACTTTCACTACGGCATTCTCTATGCAGACGTTTTTCCGGTAGGCAGCGCGGGCATTCCGCCGACGCTGCTCATGCAGGATATGCTGCACTTTCTGCCAGATTACCTAGTAGAGATGTATCAGCAGCACGGGCGAGGGGAGGACGACGCGCTGATTCAGCTTGGAATTACGTTTCAGCGCTCTATGTACAACGTGACCTCAGCAGTAATTCAGGCATTAAGAATGGCGCTGCTTTATCCGCTAGATGATGAGAATGTAGAGCATTTGAAGGCGAATCGTCAGTTTCTAGAGCAACAGCTTGATCGATTTAAGAGACCAGAAGCAAGACTGATGGATATTCAAACACAGGATTATCGTTAGGTTAGAGAGAGGCACCTAAGAGAACTATTAAACAGGAAAACCATGCCAAGTATTGTTGATATTGCCGTAAATGCCGAAGGATTTTCTACGCTAGTCGCCGCCGTGCAGGCTGCCGGGCTCGTCGAGGTGCTGGCAACAGGCGGGCCTTTCACGGTGTTTGCACCCACTGATGATGCTTTTGCGAAGCTGCCGCCGGGTACAGTGCAAACGCTGGTGGATAATCCGCCTCAATTAGCTCGAATATTAAAGTATCACGTAGTTGCTGGAAGCTTGCGAAAGTCTGATCTAGCCGAGAAAGAGAGCTGGCCTTCGCTAGAAACTTCTCCAATTCCTATACGTATTGAACCTGATTTTGAGGTGAAGAATGCGACAGTCGTAGCCGCAGATATAGAGGCTGACAATGGCATGATCCATGCGATTGATACGGTGATTTTGATGGGGTAATCTCACATCAGCAGCCTGTTTATGATGCATTTAAGGCCGTTTTAACGAAGAACTATTGATTCTTTTAATCATCTACGGGAAACGCTTTAGACATCAGTGCTTTGACGATTTATTTCATTCATTTTTCCGATTTTGGAAAGGCCGTTTCCGGGTGAAGCGGTGACTTGAGGCCGGGACATTAGTATATTTGCGGAATCTAACCTATAGGACACCTAATGGTAACTTCCTTGCAGTCAGCGCCGACCGCTCAAGCCTTGCATAAAGTTTCACCTAATACGCTACCTAGAAATTTACAGCGCCGTAGAAATATTAAACGGATCATGGTGGTTTCGGGTGCTGTAGAGCTAGCTGAGGAGCTTCAGACTGCGCTGTGTCTTGAGGGCTATCAGGTTAGCGTTATTCACGATGGCTTAAGAGGACTGCTCGCGGTTAAGCGCTTTTCGCCTGATTTGATTGTTGTGGACTGGTCGCCGCCCAGGCTGTCGGGGCTGGAAATATGCGATCGCATTCGTTCAGGGCAAGGTGAAGAACCCGTTATTCTACTCACGCATGGCAATGACGCTGCTGATAGAATCTCCGGGTTCAAGGCGGGCGCTGATGACTGCATTTCGCTGCCGTTTGTAAAAGAAGAGTTTGTGGCAAGGGTGAATGCAAAGCTAGCGGAGCGCTATTTGCAACAGGAATCAGATGCGACAATAAGCTGCGCAGATATTTTGCTAAATCGCAATACCCGAGAGGTTTTTAGAGGCGGGAATCCTGTGCGGCTCACGGCTAAAGAGTTTGACCTATTAGAGTACTTGATGGTTCATTATTTTCAGGTACTAACGCGGGCTCAGATTATAGAGAATGTGTGGGGCTACGACTACACAGGAAACTCGAACATTATAGAAGTGTATATTCGCTATTTGCGCAACAAGCTGCAAGAGACTGAAGAAAATCGTCTGATTCAGACGGTTCGCGGCGTGGGATACATCTTGAGAGAAGTGGAATAAGGGACATGCGTCTAAATAAAGTACCGCTGATAGCGCTGTTCATTGCCTCGGGCATAGCAGTGCTAAGCCCCTACAGAAATTGACGATGACGTAGGGGCATAGCACGCTATGCCCAGGGCAATATTTGTCGGTTTGCCGGTACTTTATTTGAGCGCAGCTCCCTAAGATTTCCTTGCTATCTTTTATACTTTTCTTAGCGCTCTGTAAGACAATTCTCATCTTCTGCTTTTATTCGCTCCATACACTTTTTGGTTGAGTGTTTGTCTTTGCGTTTGAGCTACCATGAGTGATTTTTCTGCCGACCGTTCCGCTAAGCCCCTGAATTCTCAGGTGATGCTAGTAGCCTCTCGGGCACTGTCGGCAGCGCGTCCTGCGTTGATTTCGCTGCTGATTACCAGCGGGGCTGAGCTGAGCGGAGGCGTTCAGCATCCTATTTCATTTTGCAATGTTTTGTTTGTAGGCAATTTCTCTGCCGCGCTGCTGGTGGGGTTTTGGTTTGGCTTTGGGGCTTTGCTGGCAGATATGAGAGCGCTCAGGCCAAAGGTAAAGCTGGGCCTGCTGCTAAATGGAGCGCTGGCAACGCTGCTCTCGGCGCTTATTTTTTTGGGCTTGCAAGAGACGACGGTGACCAATGCGGTGCTGCTCGGAAGACTCGGCCCGGTGATTTTTGCACTGGTGGGGGCGATGGTGTTGGGCAAGCGGATCAGGCCGCTGGAGTGGGCTGGGTTTTCTTTGATTACGGTGGGGGTGGTGGCGATCGCACTCAAAACCAGCCAGTTTCAAACCAATAAAGGCGATATTCTCATCCTGCTCTCTACGCTGGTATTTGCGCTCTCAGCACTGATTAATCGGCTCATGATTGCAAATGCGGCAAGTTTGCAGGTGGTGGTGTTCTCTCGTAATTTTTTATCGTCTGTTATTTTCTTCTTCATTGCGCTCAGGCTCTTTGGCCCTCATCATTTTGCCGATGCTTTCAGCGGTCAGCTTTGGGCGCTGATGTCTATTTATGCGCTGGTGGTGATTGTCTTTGCGCAGTTCCTTTGGTATGCCTCTATTAACAATCTAGATTCTCGCATCGTGGGCCGACTGACGGTGCTCTCTCCGGTGTTTGGCGTGGTCTACGCTTTTTTAATCAATCGAGAATATCCTTCTGCTACTCAGCTAGGGACTTTGGTGGTGATTATTATGGGGGTCGCGATCGCGAGTCTTGGCAGCGCGAAAAATGTAGATCCCAAAGCAGAAATAATGATGAAAGATACTGAAAATGTTGCTTCTATTCCATAAAGCCCTATTTTTATCTCATAATAAGTTCTCTTTTTTCTTACGACTCTCTCACGGTTCCCTCAGTATACTCGCTGGTTATTGCCATATCTTGAAGTTGCTGACACAAGAAAACAGCTATCTCTTTAGCGCCATTGTTTACACTCATAGGCAAGAACATGACAGACATCAAAAAAGATACAAAGGCAGTTGATCAGGTTTCTGATGACGTACTAGAGGAGGTTTCAGGAGGCCATCACGAAGCTTCAGTCGATGAAACGGCTAAAGACGGTGCAGGTGATGAGGCCGGGGAGAAAGGCTTCTTTAAGTTCAAAAAGAAGAAGAAGTTTGGCCACGGTCACGGCGGCCACGGTCACGGTCATCATCACTAGGCTTTCGAGGACTCATCCTTTTACTTCATCACACTAAAGCCTTGAGCAGGGCCATTAGGAAAGGCGGACATTCAGTAAATGTCCGCCTTTTTTGTTGGCTATGTGTTTAGAAGGGTTACTCTGCTAGCGGCAGGCTATCGACCACGCTAAATTGAAACGGCTCCGTTGGAAATTCGTTGAGATACGCCTGGTTCAAAAACTGTTCAAAGTCGTTTTTTTGCTGTAGATGTCTGTTGAAAAAAGCCAGGCTAAGCGCTTGCGTGGGCTCTCTGGCCGCTAGGGGATCAGGGCCAGTGAAGCTCTGAGAAAAGGGTAAAACGCTCTGGCTTTCTCGATCTAAAAAAGAGAAATGCGTGCCTCTTTCCATAACGACAAGCGCCTTATGCTCTGTGTCTAGCCAGTCAAAAGGTTCTATCTGCTCTGGTAGGGCAGGGGCGACAAAATCGTTTGTCCCGGCCA
Organism: uncultured cyanobacterium; assembly: GCA_963793265.1. GTDB lineage: Bacteria > Cyanobacteriota > Cyanobacteriia > Phormidesmidales > Phormidesmidaceae > Phormidesmis. The sequence continues at coordinate 363,605 of CAWBZI010000007.1, read as the reverse complement.
TCATCATTACGGGCACCTGCACTGCTTTCAGGCCCGAGCGGCCAAATATACTGCTGGTGACCGGGTTGAGCGCAATTACCGCCGCCACTCGCGGATCAGCTACCGTTAAGTCTGTGCCGACAGGCAAATCTAGCAGCGTGCACTGTAGAAACAAAGAGAGATTGAGTGTAGGCCGCGATCCTAAATCTGACTCGCATTCGTCAAACAAAAAGTCTGAGTCGATGACCGCGCCGCTCGCGGCCAGTACGGTGTAGCCGCCGAGTGACTGGCCCAGCAAGCCAACTGAATTGAGGTTCAAATCTTTCAGGGCAGGGTCAGTGGCCTGCTGGTCGCTAAGCGTATCGAGCAGCGCTGTAATATCTTGAGGACGCAGCAGTAAGTCTCTGGAGCTAGGCGGGCCTTCTTGCCCCCACAAAAAGCGCATAAACCGCTCGGCGCTGGTTTCGGTGTGCTCTAGGGCGGCAACGGCATAGCCATGAGAGGCGAGGTGTTCTGATAGGTAGGCGAACGTTTTGCGGTCTGAGGCGACGCCGTGAGAGATGATAACAACTGGCGTGCTGCCTGCGGCCTCCTTTTGAGGTAAATATATATCGGCTATAGAGCTTTGATCTCGATTGGGATTTTGAAAGGTGAGCGTGTTTACATCCCAGGTGTAGCGACCGGCTGAGCGTGGATCGCCCGTGCTTGAAAGGTCGATATTGTCTAATGCTTGGGCTTGAGCGAGCTGCTTAATACCGGCAACGACCTGATCGCGGCGTCTAAAGATCTCGTTGTTTTCGGTGATGAGCCGCTGAGCAAGAGAAAAGTCGATTTGAATGGTGTTGGAGGGGAAGTGACGCAGGATATTAATCGGCGTGAAGCCGCCTTGCGCTTCGTCTGCGGCAGCTAAAATTAGCGAGGCTCGAATGCCTTTCATGCCGTTTAAAAAGCTATCGGTTTGAACTACCTGCCCTAGCTTGCTGAGCAGATCTTCGCCAAACGTTGAGTAGGTGAACTGCGCGACTGGAATAGGGCTCAGGTCATATTGAGCCATAAGCATTCCTCTCAAGGCTTGCCTCTGTTCGCTATTAAGTCGGTTGGCAAAAGGTTTCAATCGATCAACAATCTCTCCTGTGGTGGCGAAAGTTTCTAGATCGTCAACATATATTGTGGGCTCAAAAGGGCCTACGAAGAACTGGATTCTCTCGGCGCTTTGGGCGGGAAGGGAGGCGATCGCGCTTACAACAGCCCCAGTCAGCATCCCGACTAAGACTTTGGCTAGCGTATTAAAGCGTTTGCGAGGCTTGAAGAAAGAGGGTTCCATAGCTGAAAATTTTGTGTTGTCGGCAAAGCGTCACGTGGCAGAATTGTTATAAGTACTGCTTATGATGACAACGCAGCTATGCTAGTAGATGAGAGATGGGTGAAAATTCAGCGTGCTATGTCTTTCAGTTGCTATCACAGTTGAATAGCCGCGGGATTTAAACACAAATGTTTGTCGATTTACTCGTAAAATTCTCATAGTTGCATAAGCTACCCGTCTTATTGTTTGACTAAACAAGGTGAGACATTATGAAATTTAGTCAGTGCGTTCTTTTTGTCAGTGGCGTGATATCGGCGCTGCTGATTGCAACTGTTTATCAAGCGCCGATTGTAGCGCAGGGCACGTCGCTGGCCCAACTGCCGCAGCTAGGCGCACAGGAGTTAGTTGTAGAGCCGATAGAAGCTGAGGCGATCGCACCTGCAAACCCCAGAGCGCCCGCCAGAGAACACGCCATGATCATGCCACTCACATCAGGCAGCGTTTCTGTTCATTTGGTGAATAACACGCCTAATTCTATTACCTACCAGGCGCTAGGCGATACAGAGCCGCGCAGCCTAGATCCGAACGAGGATATTATGCTGCCCGATCTTCAGGTGCCTACGACTGTGACGTTTACGTACCGGGATGTCAGAGAGAATAGACCCACAGGCATCGGATTTATTAAGGCTGATTTGCGAGCTAATGCGCTGGCCGATATGTTGGATTTGATTGTGACGCCAACAGACAATCCAGAGATAGAGGTAGGGAGCCTGATGGTGGAGTCTACGGGGAAGGTGTATTTGATGTAGCGTGGGTTGCGAACCCACCCAAAACAAGTACCACCCCATCAGCCAGTCCATCCCCCTACCATTTTCATAGGCACCACCTACATTTCGCTGTATAACCACACCCTCTCTCATCGTTCGAGCGGAAGCCAGTCTTGTCACCGGGCGCTCACGGTTCTGTATTCTCGTAGAATAAACACACAAAGTTTTTCTACAGATAAAGAAAGATTCATGGATGGCTATACGCTTTCAGTTCTACGCTGTTCGGATATTTCGCTCAACCGCGATACTCAAGAGGTGTTTCGAGGCGATCGCCTCATTCAACTAACTGAAAAGGAGTTCGAGCTATTAGAGTATCTGATGAAGTATCGCTTCAAAGTCGTCACGCGCAGCCAGATTTTAGAAGCCGTTTGGGGATACGACTCTGAAGAGGGCTCCCATATTGTTGAGGTTTATATTCGCTATTTAGGCAGGAAGCTTGGGGCTACTTCAACAGATAATGTGATTCATACGGTTTGCGGCATCGGCTACATCTTGAGAGATCCCGTTTGCCCAGGCTAGTTGTCATCTTTGAGCGCCACGTTCAACAGCCGCTTTACTAGCGCCTCTAAGTTGTCGCTGCCCTGATGGCGCACGCCAACAAAAAACGTGGGTGTCTCTTCTACACCACACTGCCGACCAATCTCATCGTCAGACCGGATGCGCTCGGTATGAACCCCGTGCGTTATCTCATAGAGAAACTGCGGCAGATCCAGGCCAAGCTCAATGGCATACTCTACTAAGGACGCATCGTCGAGCGCTGTTTGATTGGCGAACAGTTTGTTGTGCATTTCCCAAAATTTTTGCTGGCTACCGGCAGCCTCGGCAGATTCGGCGGCTTTTTGGGAGCGGGGGTAGTGAGCGACTGAGAAGTGGCGAAACACAAAGCATAGGTTTTCGCCCAGTGAGTCTTGTAGCCTATTGATGGTGTGGCGTGCTTTGCCTGATTGGGGGCATTGATAGTTGCCGTAGGCCAGCAGCAGCAGCGCCGCAGAAGATGAGCCTTGGATATGGTCAACGTCTCTAAGCGTAGGCATCGTATCCATTAGGCAGGAGCAGGTTTGGTTTTCACGTAATGCCTTCTAGCGTAGGCACTTACGGAAGTACAAGCGACTGGACTATAACCGGGTGATGACCTAGCTGATCGGATAGGTTTTGCGGGGGTAGGGTAGGCTCAATCGGCAGAAGAAGTTACGGATCTAGGCGGATGATGCCTCTGCGGAGGGCGACGACGATGGCCTGGGCGCGATCGCTGACGCCGAGCTTTTGAAAGATGTTGTTGATATGAAATTTGACGGTGCCTTCGGAGAGATGTAGGGTTGCGGCCAGTTTAGCGGTGCTAGATCCTTTTACCATCAGCGCTAAAACTTCTTTTTCTCTGGGCGTTAGCTCGTCGGCTTCCATGCGCTCAACCAGCTTATCGGCTACTTTGGCGGGTAAAGATCGCTTGCCTTTGCTCACTTGCTGAATGGCCTCAATGAGTTCGGCGGTGGTGGCGTCTTTTAGCAGGTAGCCACGCGCTCCGGCCTGCAATCCCTGGTAGATGTCTTCGTCGGTGTCGTAGGTGGTGAGGATGATGATGTTGGCTTTGGGATGGCTCTGGCGAATTTGGATAATGGCCTCTAGTCCTTCCATTTTGGGCATTCGCAAGTCCATCAGGGTGACATCTGGCTCGTGCGCCTGATGGAGATCAATAGCCTGCTGACCGTTACGAGCCTCAGCGACGACTGTCATGTCTTTTTGCCGGTTGATGATCGACACGATGCCTTCGCGGACAACGTTGTGATCTTCAACGACTAAGACTTTGATAGCGGGCTGGGTGTTCATAGGTCGAGGGGAATGGCAATCTCTATTACAGTACCTCTACCGGGGGTTCCAAATAAGGCAAACTGACCGTCGAATCGCAGAACGCGCTCTCGCATTCCTAGCAGGCCAAAGCCTTCTACGTTGTCTAGAGAAATATCGCAGCCTTTGCCGTCGTCGCTGATGGTCATGCGGATTTGGGTGGGTTTGTAGGTGAGGGTAATATTTAGGGTGTCGGCCTGGGCGTGTCGGAGGGTGTTGGTGGTGGCTTCTTGGCCGATGCGCAGGAGGTTGGTTTGGATGTCTTCGGGGAGGGTGTAGGGGGTACCGACGATGTGTAGGTGGGGGGTGGTGGGGCTGTCTTGGGTCATTTCGGTGAGAGCGATGGTGAGGGCTTCGGGGAGGGTGTTGGTGGTGAGGGCGGCTGAGCGCAGGGCTCTGACTGAACGACGCGCTTCAGAGAGTCCTCGGCGGGCGAGGTTACCGGCTCGGTTCATGTGGTAGAGGGTGTCTTCGGTGCTTTCGTCAAAGCTGCCTTTGGCGGCTTCGAGCTGGAGAGAGATGCCGGTGAAGGCTTGGGCGAGGGTGTCGTGAATTTCGCGGGCGAGGCGGTTGCGCTCTTCGGTGAGGGCAACCGAGAGCGCGGCGGTTTTGCTGTCGTCGGCAAGGCGGGTGAGTTGGATGGCGATGATGGCTTGGTTGGCGAGCGCCTGCATAAATTCGAGCTGTTCGTCGGTGAGGAAGGTGTGATTGTAAAAGCAAAAGCCGATGTAGCCGATGGGCTGTTCGCCTGCTTTCAGAGGGATACAGGTGACGGCTTTGTGTCCTTGTGCTTTATGCCAAGTCGATGCGATTCGGGCCACCAAATGTTTTCGTCAGAAGGTAGAGTTTCATCGTAGGTGATCGGTCTGTTGCTATTGATGATTGCGTCCCATGCAGCCGTTATGTCGGCTGAAACAGGATGCTTGAACATGTCAGGATCATTTGGGCCTGCGCCCATATAGAGCTGATCGTCTTGAATAACTACACGCTGGCTTAGCGTGTGAGTGGGCTGGTCGTAAAGGAACAGATGAGCTTTGCAGGCTCCGAGAGGGCGTACCATTTCGCTGAGGATAGTGCCTAAGAACTGGTCTAGTTCGGGGCGGGTGGCGAGAGTGGTGAGGGTGGTGCTGATGGCTTCGTTGGTTTTGGCGAGTTTGGTAGCGCGATCGCGAGCTGCCTTTTCTTGTTCTTGTAGGATGAATTTTTCAGCATCTCGCAGCGCTTTATCTTGAGCCTGACGAGAAATCGCACTGGCAATACTCTCCGCTGCAATCTGCAAAATTGAAATCTCAGCCTCATCGTAAAGTCGAGGCTCACCACAGTTATCAAAGCTAATAACGCCCCAAGGTTTGCCATTAACTACGATAGTGACATAAATCATCGCAGTATTTCCCTGCTCTGAGAGAATAGTTCGCGCAGGCTCCTGCAAGTCTGACACGAGAACATTAGAAATTCCACCTGATAAAAATGACTCATGCAGTTCAGGAATAACCCGACAGGAAAGTGCATCTGAGAGCTCAGGGGTATGCACTTTTGAATGCTGCGTTTCGGCATTGCACCATTCTGTCACTACAGTGTCTCCGAGTTCTTGAGAAGAAGACATAATGACCTCTTGCAAAATGCTACAGCGATCGCTCCCAGTCGCCTCACCCAACAACCGCACAACCTCCGAAAGCACACTCTGATAGTCTGACGATTCCAACAGCAAATTTGCCGCCTGAGCAACGCTGCCGAGTAAACGCGATCGCTCCCGTGCTGCCTTATCTCGCCGCACCTGTGCCTGATGAATCGCACTCCCCACACAGGTCGCTGCCGTCTGAAATACCGCTAGCTCCGATCCTTCTAATCGCTTCTCTTCGTGGCAGTAGTCCATCGCCACAATGCCCCAAAGCGCGTTATCTATAAAAATAGGCACCGCGTAGGTAGATAAAACGCCTAGCGATTCTTGACCGCTGCGCGCAGGTTCAGGCAAATCAGAGACGTTGCTGCCGATCCAATCACCTGCAAGTAGCGTTTTGAACCAGTCCTCAAAACCTTCAGCGGTAATAACGCTCAGCGCTGAGTCTTCGATTTGAGGCTTAATACCTTCAGCGTCCCACTCGTAGAGCCCTTTCATTGCGCCTAACGGATGGCTTTTGTGATCTGCAATGTAACGAAGAACAGAAAGGCGATCGCACTCCAAGTTTTCTCCAATCGTTGCCAGCGCCGCATTCACGCTCGCGGGCACATCTGTGGTAGAAAGCAGCTCATTCGCGGCAGCAGCCGTGGTTTGTAGCCAGCGATCGCGCACCAAAAGCACCTTATTGGCCGCTTCCAATTCATCCGCCCGCGCCGCCCGCTCTCGCTCAATAATGGCCGTACGCTCAGCCGCTTCCCGAGCCGCCCGAATTTGATCGCGCTCAATGGCACTGCCGATACAGTTTGCCAGCGTTTTGAGCGCCTCAAGCTCCGATTCGCTTCGGCGCGTTTGCTTGTGGCAATCATCAAGCGCTATTGCTCCCCAATACTTACCAGCAACAATGATCGCAATAGCGTATGCCGACTTTACACCCATCTCTATTTGGCTACTGCGAAAAGGCTCTCCCATCTCTTCAACGACACCGCCAAAGACATGACCTGTTTTTAGCGCATTTATAAAATCCCCAATGCCACGATCACTAATTTTTGATAGTTCAGGATGTTCTATCTGTACATTCGTTCCTTCAGAATCCCACTCATACAAAAACTCGTGATAGCCATCTTCTTCAGAAGTCTGCGCAAAGTAGCTGCCGATACCAACCCGATCCACCGCCAAGCCTTCGCCCACAATTCGCAGCGCCTCAGTCACCGCGCTCTCAAAGTCGTCATTCACCAGCATCACATTCGCCGCCGCCGCCGTGGCTTCTAAAATGCGATCCCTTTCCGCCAACGCCTGATTATGCGCTTCCATCTCAGCCATGCGGGCCTTTGCCGTGCGATCCCTTTCAATCGCACTGCCAATACAAGCCGCCGCCGTCTCCAACACCGCCACTTCCGCCGCACTCCACACCCGCTCAGTCGTGCAGTCATCAAAGCCAATCGATCCCCAGTACAAACCGCCGACTGAGATAGGAACAACAATCATAGACTTTGTGAGTATGTCTCTATTCATCTCTGCGGCAAGCCCTTCTAAATCCCGAGTCAGAGATTGAACAGCTTCACCTCTTTTCAAAGGCAATGAGATTGAATCATTTGGAAACGCATTTGCCGGAAACGGAAACTGTTCTGCAATATCTGCGATAGGCATTCCATGAGAAGAATTCCACTCACACAACAAATCTAGAAACAGCTCATCCGGCCCGTTCGGAAACACATTCTCAAACACATAAACCCGATCCTGCCGCGTCCCCAGCCCCAAAATCCTCAGCGCCGCCGGAATCGCCGCCGCCAAATTCTCAGTCGCCACCAAACACTGCGCCGCCTCCGCCACGCTACGCAGCAGACCCTCCGCCCCAGTCGTGCTTGCTTGGGCATGAGCGTCTATGTGTCTATTCCGTTGAAACGAAGTCACCATCAAGATTACTCATAGAGTGCGGCATCGCAAAAATGCTAGCCAAGATCAGCGTAGTTGAAAAATGCTAATCTCAGCTTACACTCATATCTTGAATCGGGCGATCGCTGTGATGGAACGATGATTTAACTAGGGCATGTTTAGCAACGACAAGCCGCTTACATTTTTACTAGAGCCAGGTCAAGCGCACAGAACAAATCTCTCTAAGCGAGCTGACCACCCGTGACATCAAGATCCATACCGTTAATAGAAGAAGCCGCATCCGACGACAAAAACAGCACTGACTGAGCAATCTCGTCAGCCGTCATAACGCGAGGGGTAACAAAGTTAGGAGCCATGCCTTCGTACGTTAATCCCTGGTGTTCAAACGAACGGCGCAGCATAGGCGTATCAACCGCTAGCGGCGATATAGAATTGATTCGGATGCCATGCTCCGAAAACCCCGTCGCTGCCGCCTTCGTCAAACCAACAACACCATGCTTACTAGCGCTGTAATGAGGTGTGTTAGCGTAGCCTCTATGCGCTGAAACAGAAGCCATATTAACGATTGCGCCACCCTGTTCTTTCATCTGAGGAATCTCATATTTCATGGCATAGAAAATGCCGTTGAGATTTGTAGAAATCATATTGTGATAGTTATCAAGATCCATCTCTGGAACTGTCTCCGGCGTCATAAAGATGCCAGCATTATTAAAGGCAATATCTAATCGGCCATAGCGCTCAACAGCCGTACTGACGAACTGCTCTACTTGAGCCGCTTCTCGCACGTCAGTTTGTACATACAGTGCGCTACCGCCCATCGCCGCGATCGACTGCTCTACTTGCTGACCCAAATCAGCGCGACGACCATTGAAAACAACAGTTGCCCCTTCTTGTGCAAAGGCGATGAGCCATCGTACAAAATCTACGGCTGCTAATCTAGGCAATTATTGCTGTTCTTGATAAATATATTGCTGCGCGAGATTGTATCGACCGGCTGTACACAACCCACCCACGTAGAACTTAACGAGTCTGGTTGACGAACGCTTTCGGCGCTAGTCCCTTCACCTTCTTAAAGTTTCGAGTGAATTGAGCCTGGTCTGTAAAGCCATATTCTGCGGCAACTTGAGCTACCGACGTAGCTCTTTTCGATAGCTCGTAAGCTGCTCTTTCTATCTTGCGCTTCATTAGGTACTGATACGGCGTAAAACCGAACGCTGTCTTGAATAAGCGAGAGAAATGAAACTTACTGAGCCCTGCCACTAACGCTAAGTCACTAAGGCCAATGTCTTCTTTTAAAGAGGCTTCTATGTAATCAACAACTCGCCGTAGACGCTGACGGTCAGCAATACTAGCCTGTTGAAAGTGCTTTTGAAAATTTGGTTGATTCCCGATGCTGTAGTGGTTTACAAAGTGAACGGCTAACGCGGTAGCCAGTGAATCCGTATAGAGCCTGCCGTTTGGGCCACCCGTTTGGGCCTCCACTAACAATGAGCGCATCAAAGTCTGCAAATGAAGGTCTTGAGCTTTGTGCTCTCGTCTGAACTGCTGGCGCTCTATCAAAGGAAAATCAGGCAGCGACTCTACTAGCTTTTTAGGCTCAAGCGCCAATAGTGCAAACCTATTGTAGGTATTCACTCTATGCGTAAAAGGCACATGCGCAGGATTGACCCAGATATCACCCGTCTCATACCGATGAGATTTAAATTGTCTGCCGTCCTTCCACTCCCATTCATAGGCTGGGCCAATGTTCATCGCAAAATAGTGCTGAACAAGCGTAGCATCGTCTGGATTAAATGACTTATTTTCGCCTGTCTCCAGGTAGATGCCATCCCAGTTTAGGGGCTTGCTAGAGAGTAAAATTTGTCCGGCATCTACATCTGGCCTGGGTTCTAATGTTTGGCTATCAACGAAGCGAATTTGGCGATCGCTAGGGCCAGCATGACCATCACTTTCATTCTCAAATGAGCTGCCTGCGATCGCTTTCTTGTCCATAAGAACTGCCAAATGGCTACGTCACTTTGAATCTTACCGAAGATCTCTTCAGGAGAATCACTATCGAACCGCGCGGCTAGCAATAAAACGCTGACAACTAGCAACTATGTACAAGATTTTGAAGGTGCTGCCGGTTCATAATAACTTTTTTAAGACCAAAGGATGACTGCTATGGACTACTACACACTCGGCAACACGGGGTTGAGGGTAAGCCGTTTAGCACTGGGCACAATGACCTTCGGTGAAGACTGGGGCTGGGGTGCGAAAGAAGATACGGCACGACGAATTTTCGATACCTATCTAGAGGCAGGCGGCAACTTTATCGATACCGCCGATATGTATACAGACGGCAATAGCGAGAAGATGCTGGGTCAGTTTGTAAAAGATGGGGGGTGGCGCGATCGCGTCGTCATCTCGACCAAATTCAGCTACAACAGCGAACCTGGCAACCCCAACGCAGGCGGCAACGGTCGTAAAAATATCATGCGAGCAGTCGAAGGCTCTTTAGATCGGCTCAATACCGACTACATCGATCTGTACATTCTGCATACCTGGGATAGCGTCACGCCTGCTGAAGAGGTGATGCGCACCATGGACGATTTAGTCACTTCTGGCAAAGTTCGCTACGTCGCGCTTTCAGACACGCCCGCCTGGTATGTCGCGCAGGCGCAAACGCTGGCAAAAGAACGACATTTAGAGCCGATTAGCACCGTTCAGCTTGAGTACTCCTTAGTAGAGCGCAATATTGAGTTTGAGTATGTGCCGATGGTAAAAGCGCTGGGCGCTGGGATCATGGTGTGGTCACCACTTGCGAGCGGACTGCTCTCGGGCAAGTACAAACCTTCGGAAACCGGGGGAGAAGGATCGGGCCGACTCGCCACATTAGCAGGAGGCGATAATCCTGCCTTCAACAAGTTCACAGAGAAAAACTGGGAGATTGTTGCTGAGCTAGAGAAAGTAGCCAAAGATCTAGACCGTTCAATGGCACAAGTGGCAGTGAACTGGGTGGTCAATCGCCCTGGCGTAGCAAGCGTTCTAATCGGGGCCACCAAGCTACACCAGCTAGAAAACAATCTAGGTGCTTTAGACTTTGAGCTACCCCCTGAGCTTCAGCAAAGATTGGACGACGTGAGCAAACCAGAGACTCGCTTTCCTTACACCTTCTTTGAGCCGAGCTTGCAGGGCATGGTTCATGGCGGCGCTTCTGTCGGAGATAAACCCACAGGCTATCAAAACCCTACGTTCATCTCCGGTAAAGGTGCTGGTACAACTTAGTGCAAGCAGTCTGCGAGCTGGGCCAGCATCAACTCTCAACATTTTTACGGCTTCCTAAAACAGCGTAAAATTGTACCCCACGCCAACTAGCGCACCAACGTTTGTTTCATCGCCAAAGCTCACGTTAATGCGGTTAGTCAACGTAAAATCCTGGCTCAGCGGAACATCTGCGCCCGCGCTAATAAGCGGATTAAAATCGCCATCTTCAATCGCAAAGCCACCGCCCAAAAACGGCGTCACCATCACATCGCCATTTTGATTCGTAATCGGTAGCTCACCCGTCAGCGCAGTCGTCGAAGAGATATCACTTGCAAAAATCACAGAGCCACGTACAGACAGATATTCGATAATTCGAGTTCTATTAACAATCGCAAAACCCTCGTCACCAATTGCAGTATCGCCGCCGCTGAGGCCAACATTTCCACCAATACCGATGTAGCTACGCCTGGGCTTTTGTTCAGGCTCAGTTTGCGCGTGAGCTGGAAGGTTGATAGATAGACAGGCGACCATGCAAAATGAAACAATCCAGTACTTTTTAAGCACGCTATTCAAATCCTCACGTTGTTGATAATTTTCTAATTTGATAAGCGCTATTTTCAGCCAGACGATAACACAAAACGCCTTGATCTCTCAAGACGTTCTGCGAGCGGTCGTGATGAAAATAGCCCCTAGAAGCTAAGCTGTGAAGCCTAACTACTCAGCCAGCACCACCCGAATGCGAGCAATCGGATAGGTCGCCTGCGTAAAGTCAGCATTCGGAAAAGCCGTCAAAATGCTGCCACCTTCATTAAACCCAACGTGCTTAACAATCGTACCGCCCTCAACCGTGCCACTATCAGGCTCCATTTGGCCTAGCAGCGGCACATTTGCAGCGACCTCATCATTCACCTCAGTCCCAGCATCCTGAATCTGACTACCAATAACAATAAACTCCGTGCCAATAAAGTTACCCTCAACATCAAACACACGGTAGCCACTGGCGCTCTCATTGCCAATAAAGCCATCATTACTCGGCAAAATCATCGAGGCATAGCTGAAAAAGGGATGGGCCGCGCTCACCTCAAACGTCATCGTCGCTGAGGTGCCGGGCGGAATCAGCGGTGGTGACTCAGGACTAATGCCCTCACCCGTCAATACGCCATCCACTCGGGCCTCCCCTTCACTTGCAAACGCCTCTCTAATCGCCGCCGGACTGCCGTCTTCAGCAATCCGCTCTAGCTCGGGCGAAGCCGCCGCCCCAAACTCATACAAATCGTAATCGCCTTCATGAAACCCTACCCACAGCGGCGTGAGCACCGGCCCCTGATCGGGCGCGATGTTTTCGATAGTGACCGTAACAGCAACAGGTTCTGTATTAGCAGCGCTGCCAAATAAAGGGGCACTGCCCAAGAGGGCCGCGACTGCTAGCGCCGAAGCCGTCAGACCCGCGCGAATGATCGTTGTTTTAGAAGTCATGAGAATATCCTGTTAGATGAATCCTGTTGGATGAACCTTTGTGAGGTGAGCAAGCTACATAAACACAGCGTTAAATAGGCAAATCATCAGCAGAGGCAGGCTGAGAATTTGACTGATTGCCGGGGCCAAAGCCAATGATGCCGCTAGAGTAAGTGGTGCCAAAAGTATCGGCTAAAGTAGCGACCTGGCTCAGCCCTGAGCGCAAATCGTCCTCGCTAAGAGAGCCCAGCGGATGAACAAAAACAGAAACCAGCGTGTCTTCCGACAGGGCATAGCGGGCGTCTAAAGCCGTATGAAAATTGGCGAGCAAAACAATTTGCACCTGCTGCGCAGACATCTCGCTAGCAGCAGCCACAGGAGCCACAATTCTCATGCGGTTGTTGGTTTGGTCAGCCAGTACGACAACAGGGCGAGTAGCCTGTAATGAAGGATCTTCAGGATTTTGAACGTTTACATTGAGCTGCCACTGCCCGGCGCTACCCTGTAAGTTGTTGTCTTCTGCCTTGAGAATGGCTTCTAGCTGCGTTAGCGTCATACCTGACGTTTGGGCCTGAGCGGTGGCTGAACCCAGGCGAGGTGCAGATAGGTTATTAGAGAAGCCGGTGCTTGCAAATAGGCATAGGCTGACTGCAAATGCAGTGCCGTAAAGCAGTCTTTTGGGCACTTTTTTGTACGTTTTTCGATTCATAGGGAGGCTTTAGAGTGACTGCTGTTTTGAACAGGTGTAGCTAACTATTAGCCTGCAAGACGATTTGCGAGATGAGTTGATAATGAGAAATGGTTTAGTTTATGAATAGTATTGCTGGATGCTCTATGATGATGCTCTTGTCGAAAAAACAGTTAGTCAGATTTTTTAAGGTTTGTGATTGAGCTTGCAAAGCCTATTCTCATCTTTCTCGTCTTCTATGGGCTAGCAACGCAAAAAGGGGTTTGTCTATGTTCCGAGCGACCGATCATTTTGATTTAGCGCAGGTGAGCTAATGCAAACTATTGACCTAGATCGTCTGTTTCAAAGGCTGCTCGACTACCGAGATAATATTGACCAAAACACTTCTCACAATACCGCTCTAGAGAATACCGCGAGCCGTCAGCTATTAGGACTATGGCTACAGGGCAACCTCGACACAGGGGCTTTTCCTAATATGGATCATATGCCGTTTGAGTCAGCAAACTACACGCGAACCTGTATCGCAAAAGAGTCATTAATTACGGAACCGAGTGCCACGCTCGACTATAGAGACTTTGAAGCACTGGTAATGCGCTGGGATAAGCAGGCAAAAACCTCTATTCATGGTCATCCCGACTTCTCTTTTTACTATGTTGTCAGCGGCGTGTTTGAAGTAGAAACTTTTGGGACAACGCTCACTAGCGGTCTGTATGTAAAAGAAGTCCAGCGGCTACAGCAGGCGGAGGCTACCTGGTCTTTTGGAGAAGCCGAGCGCTATGATAACTGCATTCATCGCATTACCTGCTTGGAGCCTGGATTTACCTTTCACGTATACTCTGATGATGCCAAAAAGGGGGTTGTGTTTGGCTAGAAGAATTTGGCTAAAAGAATTTAGCCAGAAGAATTTAGCCAGAAGATTAAACGTTTAGCGTTGGTCGGCTGGCCGCTTACGTCGCTGACCTGCTACGAATAAACAGCTTCTCCAGTTCGATCCACAAAAACAACAACGAGCTAAAGCCTACGCATACCAGCAAATCTGTAATCGATAGGTAGTGTGTGCCGAAGAAGTTCCGTAGGAAAGGTACGTAGATGAGTAAGAGCTGTAGCACGGTGGTGGTAACAACAGCTAGGAGTACGTAAGGATTAGAAAGCTGAGACATTTCGATTGCGAGCTTGTGGCTAGAACGAACGGCGATCGCATGACCCATTTGCGACAAACACAGCATCGTAAACACCATCGTCTTCCATCGCTCAGGATTGCCGCTCTGCTGCGTATAGCCATATGACCACAGCATCAGCGAAATCGCCAAGATTGCAAACACGATGCCCACGCGCACCATATACCAACCCAGCCCGCGGGCAAAAATACTCTCTTTAGGGTCGTGCGGTGGCCGATCCATCGTGTTTGGCTCCGGTGGTTCTAGCGCCAGCGCTAAAGCCGGAAAGCCATCGGTGACAAGATTCATCCACAGAATTTGTAAGGGCGTAAGCGGCACGGCGACGATTGGCAGCAGTAAAGGTGAAAGGGCAATCGTAATCACCTCGCCAATGTTGGAGCCTAAGATATATTTTACAAACCGGCGAATATTGCTATACACCACTCGCCCCTCTTCGGCAGCGGCCACAATCGAAGCAAAGTTGTCGTCTAGCAGTACCATATCGCTTGCATCTTTGCTGACATCAGTGCCCGTAATGCCCATCGCCACGCCGATATCGGCCTGCTTCAGCGCAGGGGCATCATTCACCCCGTCTCCGGTCATCGCGACGACCTGTTTTTGCGCCTGCAATGCCTGTACAATTCGCAGCTTGTGCTCAGGGGATACCCGCGCATATACGCTCACAGACTTCACAACCTGCTCTAGCTCATCCTGGCTCATCGCCTCTATCTTTTGCCCCGTATACACCTCCGAATCAGGCGCACTCACTAAGCCCAAGTCAAATGCCAACGCCCGCGCGGTTAGAGGATGATCGCCTGTAATCATGACCGGACGAATTCCGGCTCTTTGGCAGCGCTTTACCGCGCCTAGTACCTCGGGTCTGGGGGCATCAATCATCGCAACTAGCCCCAGCCAAATCAGATCTTGTTCAGCCGATTCTTCTGTCAGCTTTTGGCTCTCAGACTCTAACGGTTTATAGGCAAACCCCAGCACTCTCTCGCCTTCACTCGCTAGCGCTTCGGTCTTTTTTAATATCTCCTTTCGGTCATCTTCAGCAAGCGATCGCCCCCCATGCCCAATCCGATTACAGCGCTCTAGCAACAGCTCAGCAGACCCCTTGGCAAACACCACCGCCGCCGCATCAATCCCCAGCTTATTACTCTCGGGCACCGACACCATCACGCTCATCCGCTTGCGCTCAGAAGAAAACGGAAATTCATCTTGCCGCACAAACTCATAGTCTAGCTGTCCTTTATCCAGTCCAGCTTTAGCCGCCAGCGTCACCAGCGCCCCTTCTGTCGGGTCGCCCACAATCCCCCACTGCTTACCTTCTGCGCTATCTTCTTTTTGCAGCGCGGCATCGTTACACAGCGCGCAGTTCAACAGCAACAAAGCCAGCGTCGGTTTCTCTAAAGGCTCCACCACCTTCTCTTTTAACAGAAACTCTCCTTCAGGCACATAGCCCTCGCCACTAACTTCTATATTGCTCTCAAAAGGAAGCCCGGCAACGTGCACCGACTGCACCACCATTTTGTTCTGCGTCAGCGTCCCGGTTTTATCAGAACAAATGGTCGTCACCGAGCCCAGCGTTTCTACCGCCGGGAGCCTGCGAATTAAGGACTGTCGCTTTACCATCCGCTGCGTTCCAATCGCCAGCGTCACCGTAATCACCGCAGGCAGTCCTTCTGGCACCACCGCCACCGCCATACTCAACGACACGGTAAGCAATTCTTCAAACGACGGCCAGCCTAGAACGATTGTACCGACAACAACAACAATGGTTACCAGCGAAAGAGAGCCAATGACCAACACGTTGCCTAGCTGCTTGAGCCGCTGCTGCAAGGGTGTAGAGAGCACGGATACTGACTGAATCATGGTGGCAATTTTGCCTAGCTCTGTGTCCATGCCAGTGCGCGTCACCAGCATCTTGCCGCGTCCGTGAACAATCTCGGTGCCCTGAAAAACAAGATTCTTTTGGTCGGCTAGTGCAGTGTCCTCAGGCAGCGTTTCTTGCGATCGCTTCTCTACCCCAGTCGCTTCCCCCGTCAGCGCCGACTCCCTAGCCTGCAAGCTAGCTGCTTCTAACAGTCTCCCATCGGCTGCCACCTGATCGCCCGCTTCTAACAGCACCAAATCGCCCGGCACTAACTCCTTTGCCGGTAGCTGCTGTCGCTGACCGTCTCGCAGTACCGACACGTTTGGGGCAGAAAGTGCTTTTAATCCAGATAGCGCCTCTTCTGCTTTGCTCTCTTGAAAGTAGCCTAAGGCTGCGTTGATCAGGACAATGGCGGAAATTGCGATCGCATCCTTGGGAAAATTTCCCGCCCGAATATCCAGCACCGCCGCCACAACAGCCACCCCAATCAGCATCAGCAGCATCACATCTGCAAACTGATCGAGCAAAATTTTCAGGCGACTGCGACCGCCCGTCTCCTTCAGTTCATTCGTGCCGTATTCCGCTAGTCGCTTGTCTGCTTCTGCCGCACTTAGTCCCTTTTCTGAGCTGCTGCTAAGGGCCGTCAAAGCTTCACTTGTTCCTAGCGTGTGCCACTGCTGAACTGTAGACATAACTGTAGAACTGCCTTGCGTAGGTTGCGACAAGACCTCAGTTTATCGTTCAACTCGCGTCGCCGTAGCGAAGTCAAAGAAGATTCATGGAATAGCTCAGCCGCTACTGCTGCACGTGAATATGAATGTAGCCGTTGGCGTTGCGTTCTATAGCGCCTGTAAACGCGCCTGTATTGATCGGAAAGCGATCGCGCTCCCCCTTTCTTACCGCCTTCAGCCCATTCTCAATTTCTGTGGTGGATCGCCCGTTCAACATGCCGATCAAAGCCGTCCGCATGACAAACCGGTCGGTAGCAGGTGAAAATGCTGCTTCAGACTGTCGCACTTGATCGGAGCCCTGGTCGTATACGTAGGCTACTGTGACGCGATTGGGAACCAGCGTATAAGTTGTTGTATAAAAGCCGTTGGCCGAATTGGTTCGAGTAGGTTGGCCGAGCCTGGCGGTTACCTTATCTTCTGAGGTGCCCGGCGAAAATCCTGGTACAGGCACCATTCCACCCGTGTTGCCAGGCTGGGCATTGGCAGGATTACCGCTGTTTGCAAGTACCAGCGGCGGCGCGCCTGGGCTGCTCACAGGTTTATCAGGTACGGGCGTGTACTCAGGCTCATCGGGCACGTTTGGCTCTGGAGTAGGCTCCGCTTCAGGCTGCTCACTTTCGGGTTCTTCCGATTCTGACTCAGGGTTCTCTGCTTCAGGCAGTGTTACCTCAATGTCATCGGGCAGCTCTATTTGCGGCAGCGAAAGTCCCCGAGACTGTTCATACAGCCAGTAGCCACCGCCCGCTACAGCGCCCATAATCAACAACGCCAGCAGTCCTAAAATAGAAAGACAGCTCAATCCTTTTCCTTTTGGTTTGGGCTGGACGGCTGGGCGATAAGCGGTTTCTTCTCGGTAGCCGGTAGGAACAGGCACCGCTACCGTTTTACTGTTCGTGCCAGCAGGCGCTGATCGATAGCCTGGTGCTGCAACCTGGGTTGGCACGGCTGAGGAATTCGGTAGGCGATTAGAAACTTGCTTTGCGGTGGGACGCTGCGATCGCCCGAAGATCCCTGTCTTTTGCCCCTCTGTTAGCATAGTTAGCCACCGACCGACCGACTGCGGGCGATCGCGCAGTTCAATATTCATTCCCTGCTCAATTGCCGCCGCCATTGGTTCAGGCACATCAGGCCGAAGCTGTCTGATTGGCGTTAGAGGATTGCGATCGCGCAACACCGCCGCCACTGGCACCTCAGCGGTTAATAGCGTATATAACGTCGCGGCTAAGCCATAGATATCAGTTGCCGCCGACCGATGGGCCTTGGGCAAATACTGCTCAATCGGCGCATATCCTTCTGAGACAATGCTGGTGTGGGTTTGAGTTGGGTTTTGCGTTAGCTCGCGGGCAATGCCAAAGTCGATGAGCACGGCTTCTCCGGTCAGCTCGTGAATCATGATGTTTTGCGGCTTTACGTCACGATGCAGTAAGCCTTTAGCGTGAACGGCTTGAAGGGCTCGGCCTATTTGGCTGATGTAGTCTACAGAGGCTTTGACAGGGAGCGGATTGCTGGGGATGACGATATCGAAGAGCGATCGCCCTGGAATGTAATCCATCACCATGTAGGGCAGGCCGTCTTCCAAAAAAAAGTCGCTTACCCGCACCACATTAGGATGGCTGCACATCGCCAGCCGCCGGGCCTCGTCTTGAAACTGCCGCTGCAAATCGCCAATATTCGGCGCGCGCCAGTGCGTTTCATGCAGCGTTTTAATCACCACCACCTGATCTAGAAAGGTTTGATGCGCTCGAAACGTCAGACCAAATCCACCCCGACCCAGCACGGTATCCAGCTTGTACTTTCCAGATTGCAGGCGTTTGCCGATTAAACTACTCATGAATGCTGCCGTGCGATCGCTGTTAAAAGTCTCTATTGTGTATGTTCCTTCCTTCACCAGCAAGCCGCCCTGTTCCAGTTTTGCTACCCTTAAGCATCTCTGTATTAATCAAATTACCAAAACCCTATGACAGCTACCATCCCTGCAAAGCCTACAGCGACACTGCGCCAAACCTGGGACAACACGAAGTTCTACAGCAGCACCCGCGATCCTAAAATCGACGCCACCGTAGAAGCCCTTAAGGCCGACATTGCCAATATCACTGCTGACTGCAAGCCCTTCAAAACTTTAGCCGAAACCGCCGAAACGATTGATCTGGCCGACTACGCCAATCTCATCAATCAAATTCGCCCCATTCACCTACAGCGCAAAGACATCCTCAGCCGCTTAGGCAACACTGGCACCTTCATCTACACCGCCCTCAGTGTCGATACCCAAGATGAGCACGCTAATACCTGGATGCCCATCCTGCAAAAGCTCAGCGCTGACTTGGAAGAGGGCATGAAGCCGCTGAATATTTTCCTAGAAAGGGCTAGCGAAGCGTTCATAACGGCGCTACTGGCTGACCCCGACCTGAGCGAAATTGAGTTTTTGCTGCGTCACGCTCGTAAACAAAAAGACTTTTTACTCAGCGTAGCTGAAGAACAGCTCATGACGGCGCTGGCTACTAATGGACTGCACACCTGGGGCAATCTCTACAGCGAGCTAGCAGGCACCCTAAAGTGCGAAGTGCAGGGAGAAACCATGGGCCTCGCTCAGGCAGCTAATCTGCTGAGCAGCACTAGCGCTGATACTCGCAAAGCGGCTTGGGACGGTATCCGTAGCGCTTGGGCTACTCAACAACCTGCCGTTGCCGCTGGACTCAATGCTATTAATGGCTGGCGATTAGAAGAAGCCAAAAAGCGCTCTAATGTGCGTCAGCTCCACTACCTCGATAAAAGCTGTCATCAAAGCCGAATTGAAAGATCGACGCTTGATGCGCTGATGGACACAACCTATCAAAATCGAAAGATTGGGCATAGAGCCCTAGCCGCGATGGCTAAGGCGTTGGGTCAGGCGCAAATGAATCCTTGGGATACGATGGCGGGTGCGCCTAGTGCATCAGGAGATGGTGAGAAGATTCCGTTTGAAGAGGCGATCGCCCTGATCTCAAACGCCTTCAACAATCTCACGCCTGAAATGGGCAAATTCGCTACCATGATGGCCGAAAAAGGCTGGATAGACGGCAAGCCCACCCCAAACCGATCGACAGGCGCATACTGCTCCGGCTTTAGCGACCCGAGAGAGCCCCGCATTTTTATGACCTACGAGGGCACGATGAGCAACGTCATCACGCTTGCCCACGAGCTAGGCCACGCCTGGCACAACTGGGTAATGCGCGATCTGTCTAAAATGAAAACCCGCTACCCGATGACCCTAGCTGAGACAGCGAGCATCTTTGCCGAAACGCTCGTTCGAGATGCGCTCATGCAAAGGGCTACGACCCCCGCGCAACAGATGGAAATTGCTTGGGAAGATGCCAGCAGCGCAGCGGTTTTTCTGTTAAATATTCCCGCTCGGTTTGAGTTTGAAAAGCGTTTGGTTGAGGCGAGAAAAGTGGGCGCGCTGCGGCCCGCTCAGCTCAGCGAGATGATGCGTGATAGCTGGAAAATGTGGTTTGAAGATAGCCTCAGCCAGTACGACGATCTGTTCTGGGCGAGCAAGCTTCACTTCTCTATTTCTAGTCTCGGCTTTTACAACTATCCGTACTTGTTTGGCTATCTGTTCAGCTTAGGGATCTATGCGCAGCAGCCTGTTTACGGCAGCGATTTTAACCAGCGATATACCGATCTGTTGCGTGATACCGGCACGATGACAGCAGAAGATCTGGTGCAGCAGCACTTGCAGAAAGATCTGAGACAGCCTCAGTTTTGGCAAGATAGTTTGGATATTGTTGAAAAATCTGTTGTTCGGTTTGAGGAGCTAGTTGAGCAGGTGTAAGAAAACGTCGTAGGGGCGCATGGCTATCATTGGTGTCAACTTAACGCTGAAATGCTTGCAGTCATAGGTGTTCAGCATACGTTTCGTAGCCCTCATCCCTAGCCCTTTAAAGACACAACTTAGTGACACCTTGGTAGCATAGTGCGTTTTCCCGAGGGGAGAAGGGAACCCGGACTCTGAAGTCCTTCTCCCCTCGGGAGAAGGATTTAGGATGAGGGCTGAGCAGCTTACGCCACGAGGGATACATGCTTAAGTTGACACCAATGAATGCCTTACGCCCTCTACCGTATCTACCGCACCGCCGTATAGTTTTTAATCAACCCCGCGGCCTCTTCAGGATTTCCCTGAGACGGAAATATCAAAATGCTCTCGATATTCTCGTTCTTCACCAGCTCATCCAATCGATGAAACTGATTTTCAGTAATCGCTACGCCTGAATGGGCTTCAGCGTAGGCTATCTCATCTCGAAAGTTGTTGTCGTTGTAAGCTTGAATAAACGCCCGATCCGCATCCCAATTTGTCCAGTCAGCCGCGAAATAGCGACTGCTCCAATAGGGATTGTGGTGGCACAGATCGAAGCTCACGTTTGGATTAGACCGCTTCACGCTTGTTCTGAGCCTTTGCACAAACCGGGTGAGTGAAGATGTGCGATATTCCGAGCCCGGCAAGTCAGAATGATAGCCTAGATAATCGTCCCACTGCACCGCGTCAACAGTAGGATATCGCTGAACAAACTCTGCCGATATTTGGCTAAAGAATGTGCTCACAGCAGGCTTATCGACATTCAACAGATAGTGATCAACACCGGCATAGGTGCGATCAACACCAGGAACAAACCAATTGTTAGCAACAGCAGTTTCAAAAATAGGACTGTCTTCGTCTAGCTTAATCCCTTTTTCAAAGTAGGCGTGTACCTGCATTCCCTGCTTATGGGCCTCATCTAGCAGCCAGTCTAGCCACTCTTCATTAAAAGCGTTAGGACAGCTTTTAATCCCAAAGGTATCTTCCATCACTTTACTGTTGTACATTGGGCAGCCATTGCCCCATACGCCGTGAATGATGGTGTTGATCCCTTGCGATTTGTAGTATCGAACGCGATCGCGAATAGTCTCTTCTCTGGTACTGCCAGTTATTTGATACCGGCTAAGATAAATTCCTCGAATCTCTTTTGATTGCCAGAGCGTTTGAGTGGTAACCGCTTGAGGCGGATTGACCGGACGCTTGGCAATTTGTGTATCAATTGTTTCAGCAGCTACAGCAGAATTTGCATTTAGTATCGCAGACAACAACTTATGAGTACTCAAACTGTTGTGACGCGCAAAATTATAGCTACCAAAACCTAGAACTGCTCCTACAGCAAGAGCGGGCAGCGCAAACGGGAAGCCCTTGAAGAAAGGACTCTCTTGTTTATTAGTCATAAAAAGTATGCGAAAAGACTAAGTAATCTGTTGGCAGGTAGACAACAGCTAATCAAAAATGCTCATATCACTAAACATTAAAACAACCTTTAGCGCAACCGCAACTTTTAAAACATGAGCACAGTTACCTACGGTAGAAATGTTTACTGAAATGTGTATTGCCAATTTTTATTAGGTTTATGCACGCTTTATACTGCCCAGTCTTTTCACAGATACGTCAAAATAACCTGTAACGCGTGGTATCAGTAGTTTCGCAAAGAAAATTAGAGAATGTAATTGACAGCATCTAGAATTTACCTAGATAAACGCTATGAAGGCTGTATATTGATGCTTCTGAAAAATGCATAGATCTTTTGCAGCGATCGCATAGAGCAATCCCTGATTCAAAAAAACTTATTCCGAAAAAACGTAGTCCATACCCGACAAAAATAGATCGGGCTGCATTTGCGCTGGCAAATCGCCGTGGCCCGCATTACTAACCTCTTCATAGTGATAGTCAATATCATGCGCCTCTAAGCTATCTAACGCATTGTGCATAGCGCCTCGATTACCGTCATAGCCGCCCATCACCATAAAGTAGCGAAAGTCATTGCCCGCTAGCTGCCTGGCACTTTGCGGATTGCGGTAGTTCGACATGCTACCCATCACAATCGCGCCGCTAAAAATATCGGGGTTACGCAAGCTGAGCGTCCAGCTCAAGTCTCCACCCAGCGAAAAGCCACCAATCGCGAGCTGATCGGGCGCGACATTATACTTAGCTACTAATGGTTCTAAGTCTTGCTGCACGTAAGCTTCGTACTCATTTACCAAAGCTTCCCACCCCGAGCCCGACCAGTTCGCTGAGCTACCTTGGCCCGGCGGCATAATCACAATGAATGACCCTTCGGTGCGCTGGTGATAGGCTTCGTACATGCCCCAGTTGAACATATGGAGCGCAGTGCGATTGGTGTAGGGCATCAGCACTAGCGCTGGATAAGCCTGGCCTTCTTCGTAGCCTGGCGGCAAAATTACGGTCGTACCGTCGGCTTCTGTAATCTCAGTCATTTCTTGGCGAACGTTGCCGACCTTAGCTGCAGAAGTTGGCAGCGCACTGGCATGGCCTTCGGCATCTTCAGGAATTTCTACTGCCGTTTTGAGGCTACGAGTTTGAAGCGGAATTTTAGCGATCGCACTTTCAGCCTTTACACCTTCAGCCCTTGCATTCTGAGAACTCAATACGCCTGATAACAGTGCGCCAAGTAACCCAGCAGACAGTGCGCTTCGCAATCTCACAGCCATAACTATCTCTTTGTTGAATACACCTTGTTTTAGCCAACAGATCGTTAAATCTGACGACATTGACCGAGTATCAAAAAGACTACCACCGAAAGCGCGCTAGCCATAGCTGTCAGACAAGCAGACAGCTCAGAGCTAAAGAACCAAGCTAGCGCTCCGATGTTTAGCGCCCCAGTGTTTGCGACAAAAATCGCTCTATAAAGTGCAGCGCCATCTGATTGCTAACGCCATTAAATATCGAATCAAAGGCGTGTTCGGCCCAGGGAATTTTTACCCAAACGGCGAGGTTCTGGGATGCAATCAGGGCTTCGTATAGCCGCCTGCCAAATCGCGATTCGACTAGATGATCTCGCCCGCCGTAAATGAGTAAAACAGGCGGCAGCGTCTTGGGCTGAGCAGAGTTTACGTAGGTAATCGGTGAAGCTACTGCGTAGGCTTCAGGTAGCTCGCTCGGCGGGCCGCCCATAAAGGCTAAAAGCACCTGCCTGACATCTATTGGATCGGGGTTCGGCGGATCTGCATATCCAGCCGCCAAATCTACCGGGCCGTAGTAGTCTACGATGCTTTTGATTTGTGAGGATTGGAAGCCTGCGAGCATGGCTAAATGTGCGCCTGCTGACCAGCCTAATAGGCCGATGCGATCGCGCAAAATTTCATACTCATCGGTGCGATCGTACACAAAATCCAAAGCCGCCTGCACATCTTCTAACTGCGCTGGAAAGCGATGCTCAGGTGCGTGTCGATAGTCCACCGCTACCACCACGTAGCCCCTAGCCGCCAAATATCGCCCAATCTTCTCACTCGACGCAGGGCTCCCCTGTTTCCAGCTCCCCCCATAAATCGTCACCACTGCCGGATACTGCCCCACCTCTGGCGGCTGATAAATATCTAAAAATAGAGGCTGATTGTCCGGTGAGGCAAACGGAATTTGGCCCTGATAGCGTACGTTTTGGGTAGGGATGCCTCTGGCAAAATTAAGCCAGCTAAAGGTGGGCGCAGTCGTCGCGGCTGGGGTTGCATTGGGAAATGCGATCGCCATCGATCTATTCGCTTGGGCTACCGCACCGGGTTGCTGCAACAAGGGCAAGCTGCTCAGCGTCAGCGTCACTAGCAGCATCGCTACTAGCAGGCGAAAAGCGCGTCCTCGAAACCCTTTTTTTCGAGGATGCTTTCGAAGATACAGTCGCAGCGCCAGCACTAGCAAAATGAGCGCTATGAGTCCTAAAAGCGGGCTTATTTCAGGAGCCCCCACCGCCAGGGTCAAAAGAAATAAATTAGTGCCGGGCAGCACAATCCACAGACTCAACAAAAAAGTCACCCCAGCCGCCAGCCAAATCACGCCCTGCCAAATAGCGCGCTTACTCATACTTCGCCACATCTTTCTAAAACCTTATTTTCAAGACTAAAGCCCAGTTGACGAGCTGTCATAGCCTTTATTGGCTAAGTACAATCGCTTGCTTAAAGTAAAACTTTACATCAAGCTCCATAGATATATGAAATAGATGTGATTGAGTAGAGTCTAGCCTTTTAGGTTCTTTTAGTTTAAAGATTTGATGAACCCAGCGATTTTTCTAACACTTTCTCCTTACCTTTATGTCTTTTTCTGAGGGTGCTATTTCTGACTATCTTTTAATTAGGCCGAGGTTAACAGCCTTCCGCCTCACATGCTGTCACTGTTTATCTACATGTTTGCGTGAATACTTCGCATAGAACGTATGCCCCAAAGTCTTGTGCTCAACTTAGTCACCCAGTCTTCTATCAGCCTGGATCATCTACAGGGCTATTCCTTGCAGATGCTATTTTTTGAGCTAGTAGAGGCGGTAGATCCAGAGCTAGGCCATGTTCTTCGGCGCGATAAAAGCAACCGTTCCTACGCCTTAAGTGCGCTTCAGTCTGAAGGGGTTAGCTGGCCAGCGCGGCCTTCGTCCAAGAGTAATGTTCGCCTGTTTCCCTCTAAAGTGCAGTCTCAAGCGAGGTTACAGACCTGCCAGCTTCAGTACGCTCATAGAGAGGCTTTACAGGCAAACGTCTCCTGCTGGTGGCGAATTTCCTTTCTAGATGATGACCTCTTCGACCATCTCATTTTCCTTTGGAATCAGCTCCGAGACGAGCCTTTTCCTTTAGGTTCCAGCAGCGTTACCATCACCAGTATCGCCGCCGATTTACCGGGTATTGACTGGGCCTCTAGCTGTAGCTACCGTGATATTTATGAGCACGCCTCTAGCTGCGATCGCGATATTCACCTGCAGTTTGTAACCCCTACTGCCTTCAGTAATGCGGGCTATCTCACGCCTTTACCCACGGCCGAAGTGGTCTTTCACTCGCTTAGAAAACAATGGAATTGCTACAGTGGTCTGGTATTTGCACCCAGCCTAATCAGCAACATTATCCCCGTGAATTTCAATATTCAAACCGAGGTGACCCGAAACTTGCGACGCAGCTCACCTGAGCTGATTGTTGGCTGCACGGGACAAATTAGCTTTCGCATCGCAGGCGATAGTGACCCGCTGACGATCAAACGAGTGAATACCCTGGCCGACTTCACCCGCTACTGCGCTATTGGCCGCAATACTCGCTTGGGTATGGGGGTTGTGAAGCGGTTGAATGGCCCTACAATAGCCGTTCAGCAGCCCAAAATTAACTAAGTTTGTGCCCGGATTGTGCTCAGAGCGTTCTATTGCCTCGGACTGTTAGCGATCGCACTTCTGAGCTTTGGCCTCCGATTTTGGCAGCTTTCTCGCTTTAGCGATCTGGTGTTTGATGAGGTCTACTTTGTCAAATTTGCTCAGGCTTATTTAGAACAAGCGCCTCAGTTTGATGCTCATCCACCTTTGGGCAAATACTTCATTGCGGCTGCCATATGGCTAAGCGATCAGTTCAGCAGCAATCGTCTTTTTGGTCGCCTCTTCAATGTCGAATCGCCATTCTCCTACCGATGGATGAACGCGCTAGTAGGAAGCCTGATTCCTTTAGTTGTCACAGATATTGCTCGACTGTTGAGCCAAGGGTTTAGCCATTCACGTCACCGAGCTAGAGCAATCACGTTTGCGCTTTTAGCAGGCAGCTTTGTTGCCATAGATGGCCTTTTTATCACCGAATCCCGCTACGGGCTAATCAACATATACACGGTGTTTTTTGGCTTTTTGGGGCACTGGCTATGGCTGCACTCAAAGGCTCAGTCTCCTTTTGTTAGAGACGGCCTGAGGCTGTTAGCGGGGATTTGTTTGGGAGGTGCGATCGCAACAAAGTGGAACGGTCTAGGCTTCGTCCTTAGCCTCATCTGCTGGGAACTATGCCGCCCAAAGAACAAAACCCGCCGGTTCAATCTTCTCTTTTACACCCTTTTAGTTCCACTCATCACATACCTTCTGATCTGGCTACCCCACATTCATCTCACCAGCCAAAACCTACTAACCCTACACCAATCCCTACTCACCTTTCACCAGGGCCTCCCGACTACCGGCCACTCAGCCTGCTCAAAGTGGTACACCTGGCCGCTTTTAATCAAACCCATTGCCTACTGGTACGAAGACGCAGGCCAGCAGGTCTACACCGTCAACAATATGGGAAATCCTATTTTGTGGTGGCTTTCTAGCGCAGCTATTGTTGTACTTTCACTTAAGAGATATGCCCAAGCGAAAGCTCGCAAAGCAGCTACCGATAGTCTTAGCACTTATCTCTTAGCGGGCTATTTGGCTAACTGGTTGCCCTGGATTTTAGTGAAACGCTGCACTTTTATTTATTTGTATATGCCCTCGGCTATTTTTAGCTTTATGGGGCTCGCTTGGCTGTTGAGTGAGTGGCTGTGTATGCCAAGCGGGCGATCGCCTGCCTGGGTGAAAACAGTTGGACTGGCAATGGTGATTGCGATCGCCCTAGCATTTCTCTTTTGGCTCCCGCTGAGCTTAGGCGCACCGCTTACGCCAGAGAGCTTAAGCCATAGATGGTGGCTACCTTCCTGGATTTGAAAAGCGCAACAAAGCGGCCTATCTACAAACGCCCCGACCAAGTAAGCGTTTGCTGCTTAGAATTGCGGCCATAGCTGCGGGTAGCAATCAGCTCCACGCGCGCCTCAGTACCGCCACTCATAAGCTGAGAGCGAATCGGCAGTCGCCCCAACGCTAGCGTGAATTTGTTGTGATCGCGCACAATCAAATCAGCAGGCACGGGCCCCTCGTACTTAACCTCGTAGCGACGCCCCTCGTTGTTTGAGGTGCTGTAGCGTACCTCAAACTCAGTGTCTAATTCGTCTGATAGCTGAGCTTGATCAATCGCACTCACTTCAAACGTGCGGCTGCGACCTGTCACCCGACCCATAGCTAGCCGGGTGACATCATCAATTGGTAAAATGCCCTCTACGCGATAGGTAGTTGAATCCACTTGTTCGAGAGTCTCGCCCAACAGCCAATACGAATCAGGAAAAATCATCTCAACCTCGCCATCTTCTGCGAGTGACAGATTCACTTCATCATCAAACGCGTCAAAGTCTTGCGGTGCCTGCCAGTCTAAAGAAAACTGTTGTTCTATGAAGCCTTTATAGGCTTTGTAATCATCTTGAACAACAGAACCAGGGGCCAAAAGTCCGCTCGCGCCGCTGCGAATTTCCCAAAGATTACGAGATAATCTGACCGGCTCACCGTTAGCCAGCCGCTCTATTGATTTTGTTTGGCTAGGTCTTTCGGAGGGTAGCGCTGCAAGCTGATCAATCAACGTGACATAGCCCAGTTCGCCTGCTGCACCGTCTCGACCATTCTGTCCATCTTCACCATCGCGTCCCGCTTGGCAGGTATAGTGCTCATCGTGACAAGTCTCCTCATCACACACCTCAACCGTCCACCGATAGTCACTACAGTTGCAGCCGTTAGTTCCCTGCCCGCCGCGTCCGCCGCGATCGCCCTTACCGCCCGCCGCATTCACAAGTACCTGCCGCAAGTCTTCAGGGTTTGCATAGTGAATTGTCAAAAGGCCCCCATTGCCGCCGTCACCACCTGCGCCCCCGTCGCCGCCGTCGCCACCGCTTGCGGCCCGCTGATGATAGCGCCTGTTCCGAGGCTGTCTTTCGCAGCGAGGTCGCCTAGCATCTTCGCCATCGCGGCCCGCTTCGCCATCGCGGCCAGAGAGATCTAAGCGCATAGGAGCGCCTTGCACATAGATAGTCTGGTCAGCCCCAGATTGTCCATCACGACCCGAGCTGCCATCTCTACCGCTTTGAGCATTTCGACCAAAAAGATGTGTTGTTTGCTCCGTTTGCTCTCGTCCATGCCGGTCGTGATTTGCCCAGGCTGCGGTGCGACAGGGCACAATCATCGGGATAGCGACTGAGCCAACTACTGCAAGGGCACTAGCGACTGCAGAAACTGAAGTGAAACGAAGGAAGTAGGAGGATGTAGAAAACATGATAGTAGGCGAAATTAAAGAGAATCTTTTGCTAATTCTTCACGGACGCTAATACCAATCATGATGGCCTCATTGAGCAGTTGGCCATACTCGCTGGCCTCATTACTGACATCTAAGAGATGCAGTGTGACTAAGTTTCTCTCAATGCTAGAGAACATTTCCTGACGGCGGGCCATAAACCGCTGGTGCCTGCGCATAATTCGCTCTGTAGAGAGCCCATATACCAAATTCTCTCGGGTTAAATGAAGCGCTTCTATCACGTCATGTCGGTTTTCTAGCGTGAGCGGCTGTGTTGTTGAGCCAAGTTCTTCTAAAATTTCGACGGCGACAACCATCTCGTTAAAGCGGTCAATTTCGTCGAGTAGGTGGCTTAGCGTGATCAGACGCTTGCCTGCTTGCCAGCGAAAGAGATTCCAGACAAGGGTAAGCGCGATCGCACCCAAAAACCCTATCGGCAGCGATCGCCACACAGCCTGCACATCGTCGCCACTTGCCGCCCGCACCAGCGTTACCATAATCGGAATGCACAGCACCAGCGCCATACAGCCGCTCAGCACTTGATCGATCAACAACGCCCATCGATGCTCAGGCTCAAACGCACGCTGACGGTAAGCCCATCCCATTGTCATATAGCTAATATCTAAGCCTGTTATCTCGTCTAGCTCTTGTGAGCCGATTCTTAAACTGTCTAAGCGAATCGATCCTTCATTCATAGTTGGTGTTCCTAACGCCCAGTTCCTTCACGCCGATCTGGAGCGATCAATTCAGACCCAGCATAGAGCTAATAGAGCGAACAACTTGAGCATAAAAATTGCCGTCAATTTCGGGCCTAAAAATCTGAAAAGCCTCGCTGTTGCTGCCGACAAAGGGTCTAAGCGTCCAGCCAAGCTGTGAGCCCACTAGGGCATACAGCACAACCCATCCTTGTAATAACCGGCGACGCATAGTTTGCTCAATGGCCTGCGGGCCTACCATATCGAGCATCCCCTTGTAAAAGAGTCTCACGCCAACGCAGCCTGTAATCGCCATCACCAGTACGTTCAGCATCAAAAAGAAGTCGTAGCCTCTCACCGAAATTAAAAAGAACAGGACGACTGGCGCGAAGCTAAACAACAACACGCTAATGACGGCAACCGAGGTCAGCGCCATGGCTGCATACTGCTTAAAGCTCAGCTTAGAGCCGAAGAGAATATCAAAGAAGTAAAGCGCAGGCAGACAGATAACTAGCGTTAAGAGGTATAGCGAAGGGAGCTTGATAGCAGAAGAGATGATTTGTAAGCCGCCGCCATAGGAGCCGATGATGGCACCGTATATTGAGAAAAATAGGCTGCTGGCAACTAAGAGCGAGGCGATTTTGGTGTCTAGTTTAGTATGCGATCGCACATCATCTAAAAACTTGCGGCGATCGCGCAATAGCCAAATTAATACTGAAAAATGGTTCATAGTTCGTTTGTTGTAGCAGCGGTCTTGCCCGAATACTAGCGACGCTTGTCTGCCCTCTCCTATAGCGAAACGTCATGCCAAATCATGACGTTTGTCACTTCTAAGGTTTATAGAAAATTCTGATAAGGGCTAGATAATGTTTTAGTTAAGCTGCTTTGGTAAGTGTGATCTATTAAAAAAGATAGATACCGTACTGAAACAGCCAGTCATTATTCTGCTTGAATTTATACATTGACCTCACCTGATAAAAAGGGCGGCGCTGTGATTAAATATCGCACTCAACACGCTTCAAACAAGGAACCTGTGACGACAACTGCCGCGTCGCGCTCAAATGCAGCCCAAACAATCGCCCCTTCTATCTACAGGGCCCTGCTTTATATAGAGTGGGCTTCTTTGTTGGCGCTGGCCTTACGGCTGCTGATGGAGGTGCTGAGCAAATCTTCAAGCTTTCGCGCCGATGCCGGAAACTATTTAGCGCTGGCGTTAGTCTTTGTATTAGCCGCGTTGAGCAATGTCTTTCCAGTCAACCGGCCTCTGTGGCAGCGGCGAGGCTACATTTTTATAGAGATTGTTTGTTTGCTTGCAGGGCGAACCTTTGCAGGCTGGGATCTCGATCCAATCATGTATTTGGTTTTGGTGAAAAGCTGTTTTTTGCTAAGCCGTTCAGACGTGATTTTTACCACTATTGCCGGTGGCGTTGCCTGGCAGCTAGGGGTGGCAAAAAATATGTCTCACAGCTACTTTGGGCCGGTAGAAGTGCTGCGAAAGGACTACGGCTATTTTTTAGCAGCACCTAATAAGTCACTGTTGTTTTTAGCTGAGCTGGTCAATAGCAGCACTATTTATATCACGCTGAGCTTTTTAGTGGTTCTGTTGAGTATGGCAATACTTACCGAGCGCAAAAGCAGGCAGCAGGCCGTAGAACTCGCCCAAACAGTAGAGGCTTTAGCCGCAGATCTAGAAAGGACTCGAATTGCTCGAAACATTCATGATTCGCTCGGTCATACGCTCACGACCCTTGATGTGCAGCTAGAGGTCGCGCAAACGCTTCGCACGCAAAACCCTGATGAGTCATTGCGGGCATTAAATATTGCTAAAGAGCTTTCCAGCGAGTCTTTGCAGGACGTGCGTCGCGCTGTTTCTACGATGCGCCACAGCGACTTTGATTTAGAAGAGGCGATCGCTAATCTCATAGCACAAATCAAGCAAACGCATCACCTTGAGGTGACCACCCAAATTGATGTCCCTATCCTGCCGCTTCAGGTGAACCAACAGCTATATCTAATTGTTAAAGAAGGCTTAGTCAACGTTGGCAAGCACGCTCAAGCCTCCGAGCTTAACCTATGGATACAAACAACTGCCAAAAAGGTCACGTTAGAACTTTCAGATAACGGCGTTGGGTTCTCACATAAGACGTCTAACACTGGATTTGGTTTACGAGGAATGCAGGAGCGTGTGCACTTATTGAGAGGTCAGATGACAATACAGAGCACCGCCGCTGTAGGCACGACTATTCGAGTAGTGATTCCGCGATGATTAAGATTTTGCTGGTGGACGATCAGCCTATGTTTAGGCAAGGTCTGGCATCTTTGCTGAGGCTAGAGACGGATTTTGAGATTGTGGGCGAGGCTAGTGATGGGCAAGAGTCAAGAGAATTAAGCGCTCAGCTTCAGCCCGATGTGATTTTGATGGATATGCGGATGCCGGTGTGTAATGGCGTAGAAGCCACGCGCCAGATCCACCAGCAGTTTCCCTGGATTCGGATTTTGGTGCTGACGACGTTTGATGAAGATGACTATGTGTTTCAGTCTTTAGAGATGGGGGCGCTGGGCTATTTGCTTAAGAGTACGCCTGCTAAACAGGTTGCGATCGCGATTCGCAACGTCCATCACGGCTACTCTCAGCTTGGCCCCACGATTGCTACTAAGGTATTCTCTCAGGTGAGAGCAGCGATCGCCACGCCCAAAGCTACGCCTGAAAAAGATACTATAAGACTGTTCAATGCTCGTGAGCTAGAGATATTGAAGCTGTTGGGCAAAGGCTGTAGCAACAGAGAGATCGCGGCGGCGCTGCATTTAACCGAGGGCACAATTAAGAATCATTTGACCAATATTTTTAGTCTTTTAGAGGCACGCGATCGCACCCAAGCCGCACTCTGGGCACACGAACATTTGTTGCCTTAGAAAACTCGCGATCTGTCTAAATATATTTCCATAACAAATCTAATTTTTAGGCAGTTCTTGTTCCGTGAATGATCCTTCATTTGATGGCTGCAATAAGGTCTTTACTCGGTCATAAAGACTTTGAACTTGTGCAACTACAGCCTCTCGTTCAATAGGTTCGACATCTGCTAGCAAAGATTCATATTTGATCCTCACAGCAAAGTCGGTAAAATCTACCAAGCTCCAATAGTCAGCAACATCACCCCGTAAATCGTCTAGCTGCTGAAGCAAACGCTCCAAATCATGTGTGTATGGAAAATCTTCGCCAAGTGCCGCTATCCATGCTTTTAGAAGTTTTTCGGTTGCCTGTTGTACGTGTTGTCCAAAAAACTCATCGGAAAACATGTCCTTAACTTGAAGCATTCCAATCAAACCTCTCAGTTCTCTTTCAGAAGCTTTAAAGAGTTCTTGAGCCTTCTCAAGATCGTTCATAGAGCACCTGACCTTCTTTCAAGGCGCAAGAAACAATATCGTTTCTCCAGTTCTGTCTCTGCTCTACCTCGTCAGCGCTGTACATTAAAATATCCTTCGACACTTCAAACTTCGCCAGCGCTCGCCTCAAATTACCAGACTCTTTACGACGACTATATTTCTCAAAATATGACTTTGATTTGATGACTAAAAAGTCATAATCAGAATCGAATTGAGCAGTTCCTTTTGCTCTAGAGCCAAAGAGAACTATTTTCTCAGGCTCAGCTACCTTGACGATGGCTTGAACCATTTTTTCTAACAGCTCAGATTTTACAATAGACACATTAACCATTAGATATCTGTACAAGTCAGTGATTAAGTAGATAGCTTGTATTATCGGCAATGCCGACTATCTGTGCAAGAGCCACCTTAAGAATTCTCACGAATACGTAGAAAATAGCAGAATTCTCTTGAAAATAATACAAATGTACGTTATCGTTCATCAACTCTGTCAGCCCCAGCAATTTTGTACAAGGTTCTAGCCATGCCTAAATCGCTTTATCCTTCTCAAGAAAAAACGTTCAACGGCCTGCTTCAGCAAATGCCGCTGTATTCTACTTTCGTGCTTTCTGGAGAAAGTGGCTCAGGCAAAACAACAATCATCAACGCCATGCTTGAGCAGCTAGGCGGGACAGTCTTTCAGTTCAAAGACTTTATAGACTCAGTGCGTCAGGGCCACCCGTTTGCGATGGAGGAAGTGTTTGAGGAGCTGGTTCTATCTGCCCTCAAAGCGCACGATGTTGTTGTAGTTGATGATATGCATCTGCTGTGCACAACGCTTCAAAACCAGTTCTATCCTCGCGCTAGACTGCTAGATATTCCGCTTAAGATTGTTTCTACCTACGCGGCCCAGTCTGACAAAAATCTAATTTTCTCGGGTCAGCCTTGCGGGATGGGTTTTCTTACTCAGGGGGCCGGATGGATGAGCATAACTCGACTAACGGTAGAAGACTATCAGTTTTTGTGTGAGCACTATTTGGGCGAGGTCGCGCAAACTCTCGATCATGCTAAAATCTATCGCTTTGCGAGTAAGCTAAACGCCTACCAAATCAAAGACGCCTGCTTGTGGCTAAAGCAAGCAGATGCACTAGAGGCTGATACAAGTACTGATAGCTTTATTGAATATCTTAAAGCCCGGCAGCTCGTGAGCAATATTGACTTAGGCGAGGTACAGGCAGTTGAGCTAAGCGCGCTTAAAGGTGTGGAGAGCGTTGTGGAGAGTTTGGAAGCTAATATCATTTTGCCTTTGGAGAATGATGCGATCGCGACTGAACTAAACCTGAAGCCCAAGCGCGGCGTGCTTCTCGTAGGGCCGCCAGGCACCGGCAAAACCACCATTGGCCGCGCGCTGGCCCACCGGCTAAGAAGCAAGTTCTTTCTCATAGACGGCACGATCATTTCCGGCACAGGAGACTTTTACGGTAAGGTTCATCAAATCTTTGAGGCCGCCAAACAAAACGCGCCTGCCGTTGTTTTTATCGATGATGGCGACGTGATTTTTGAAGGTGGCGACGAGCTAGGATTTTACCGCTATCTGCTCACGCTACTAGACGGATTAGAAAGTGAAAACGCTGGCCGCGTGTGTCTGATGATGACGGCGATGAACGTAAGCAGCTTGCCGCCTGCCTTGGTGAGGTCTGGGCGGATTGAGCTTTGGCTAGAGCTACAGCTTCCGAATGATGAAGCCAGAGGAGACATTCTAAAGCAGCATCTTAGCCAGCTACCGGCTGTGCTATCAGGGGCAGACGTTTCTAAAATAGTGTCTGAAACAACAGGGTTTACAGGCGCAGATCTCAAGCGCCTTGTTGAAGATGGCAAGACGCTGTACGCCTACGACTTGGCTCAGCAAAGGCCCTTGCGCTCGGCCACTGAATACTTTGTTTCAGCAGTAGAGCTAGTCAGCAGTAACAAAGCGCGATACGCAGAGGCCGACGCCCAAGCCCGGCAGCAGCGATCTTCTCCTGGGCAGAGTCACTTTAGCGCGGCGTATATGCTCAGAGCAGCAGGTGTTAGCATGCAGTGAGGTTCGAGATACATTGCTTTTGTAGCTACAGCTACAAAAAATCTCTTGTAGCTGTAGCTGTGACGGAACGCATTTAAAACCTGTGAGGCACATCACACATTTTGCGACAGATTTCAGTCGCTCATTGAACAGTTTTTAAATTGACTCTTGGTGCATACTGCTTAAAAATCTACGTTTTAAGCAGGGTGTGTTGTATGTCTAATTCTCGCCATCGCCCGGTAGGTTCTCCTTCAAGACGGCGGTTTTTAAAAATGGTGGGCAGGGCCGGAGGCACGGCGGCTGTGCTGACGACTATGAAGGAAATGGGACTGCTAGCACCTGCCGAAGCCATTCAAAAGCCAGCATTGCAGGCCCAGTCAGGTAACGGCACCACAATTGCTATTTTGGGGGCTGGCATTGCTGGGATGACGGCGGCCTATGAGCTGACAAAGGCAGGGTATGAGTGCGTTGTGTTAGAGGCACGCGATCGCGCAGGCGGTCGCTGTCAAACCATTCGAGGCGGCGATGTTGTTAAAGAATTCGATACTGAGCAAATCTGCCCTTTCGATGAGGGCAACCAGAGCCTGTACTTTAATCCGGGGCCTGCCCGCATTCCATACCATCACACGGCGATTCTAGGATACTGCAAAGAATTAGGTGTGCCCCTACAGGTGCGTGTTAATGAAAACAGAGCCGCTTATTTTCAAGACGACAAAGCCTTCAATGGTTCGCCTATGCTCAACCGCCGGGTCGTGAACGACAGCCGAGGCTATATTGCTGAGCTGCTGGCCAAGGCGATTAGTCAAAAATCTCTCGATCAGGCCGTGTCAGGACTTGACCAAGAGCGGCTGATGGCATTTGTCAAAAGCTTTGGCAGTTTAGGCGACGATTACACCTATGTAGGCGGTTCGCGCGGCGGCTATGTAGCCGGGCCAGCAGCGGGCAACGACGTAGGCGAGGCGTTTGAGCCTTTAGGATTAGCCGAGCTGCTCAGCTCGGACTTTTGGGACTATAAGCTTCACTTTGGCGAAGGCTATACCCAGGCTGCAACCATGTTAGAGCCCGTTGGCGGCATGGATCAGATTATCAAGGCGTTTGAGCGAGAAGTGGGAGCGCTAATTGAATATAACGCTGAGGTCAGTGAAATTCGGAAAACGCCAGAGGGTGTGAGAGTTGTTTACAAAAATCTAGCAACGGATGAAGAGAAAGCTCTAGAGGCAAACTACACTATCTGCACATTTCCTCTACCTGTATTAGCGACTGTAGATGCGGACTTTTCACCAGAGATGACGGCGGCGATTGAGGAGAGTAAAGGCATTTATGCGAACGCGGTGAAGGTTGCATTCCAGGCCAATCGACGCTTTTGGGAAGAAGACTCTAACATCTACGGCGGCATCTCTTGGACAGAACGAGACATCACGCAAATTTGGTATCCTTCTACCGATTTTCAAAGCGATACAGGCATTTTAGTCGGTGCCTATATTTGGGATAACCCGATTGGCAATGTGTGGGGCACATTATCGCCCGAGGCCCGCTTAGCCAAAGCGATTGAGGAGGGTAGCGCCATTCATCCTGACTATGCAACAGAAGTATCGGCGGCAAATGGGGTAACGATTGCCTGGGAGAATGTGCCGTATAGTCAAGGCGGATGGGCTGAATGGGAAGATGAACAAAGAGAAGGGGCTTATCAAGTGTTATTGCAGCCTGATGGGCCAATATTTTTGGCAGGAGAACATTTAAGCTATCTAACAGGGTGGCAGGAAGGCTCTGTGAGATCGGCGCTGGCGGCGGTAGAGGGTGTTGCCAGTCGGGTACAGGCGGCTTAGCCCATCCGAGATAGCAAATCGAGATAGCAAACAAGAACAAACACAAAAGGAAAATCAGGGAATGTCTTTCAAAAAAGTATTGTTGAGCGCGCTGCTAGTCATCGGTCTAATTATTGGGTTTACGCCGCGTGTCTCGGCTCAAATGCCTATTCGCCACCCTATTCCAGACTCAGATTTCCCCATTTCGCTGGCGGTTGAAATACCGGCTGATGCCTCTTTAGTGTATTTGAGCGGTCAGGTGCCTAGCGTCACTAACGAAGCGGCTGAGTCTGGAACGATTATGGCCTACGGTGATACCGAGATTCAAACCTACAGCGTTTTAGAAAAGATTGAGAGCGTTTTGACAAGCTTGGATTTGACGATGGGCGATGTGGTGAAAATGCAGGCGTTTTTGGTGGGCGATCCAGAGATGGAAGGCAAGATGGACTTTGCTGGGTTTATGGCCAGCTACACTCAGTTCTTTGGTACAGAGACGCAGCCAAACCTACCGTCTCGCTCGGCAATGCAGATTGCAGGACTGGCCAATCCGGGCTGGCTGGTTGAGATTGAGGTGGTTGCTTTGCGATCGTCGTAAAAAGGCGATCGCCCACCAAAACCGCCTACTCAATCGCCTATTCAAGAGATATGGCAGTGCCTGCAATGGGCGCTGCTGCTGCGCTCTCTAGCCCAACGGCTGCCAGTAGCGCTGCCCATTCTTGCTGACTGGTCGCCTGTGAAGACACCGCTAATTCAGTGGCCACCTGAGCGATCGCGTCATACCAAACCACTGGCAAACCCGACTCGTCACGCGCCTCTATGCTCTCGGCTTCGCCTAGCCGCTGCACCCAACCATCTACAGATAAAACCGCCGTGCTCCTTTTACAATGAATGTTCAAATACCAGTGATAAGCCTGCTCAGGCTCAAGGGCGTAGGCGGCCTCAGCAGGCAGCGAAATGCTAACAATGCCTGCTTGCGTGGGCTCGAACTGCATAGCGTAGATCTGTTCTTTCTCATCAGCATCCAGCAGCATAAACTCGGCTCGCTCAATCTGATCGGGATCGTCTGTTAAGTGAAAGAGAAATGTGGGATAGGCCGACGCTGTAAAGACTGGATTTTCCACAGGGACTAAAGCCGTCAGCGGTTGGCGGCTAGAATCGCAAGACTGCGCGGCCACGTCTAAGCCGCCCCCCGGCTGCACCCGATTGGGCGGTAGCCTGCGCGGTGGGCGCGGGCGACGACGAACCTGACGACGCACCTGAGAGCGGGCCTGATGACGGGCGGCTGGCGGCTGAACGTTTTGAGATCGCGCCACAGCCGCCAGCGGTACAGCGATCGCCCCTAACACCATATTTACAATTAGCAGCCACTGAACATAAACCCGAGTGGAAAAATTAAACATAATCTCGCAAATTCTATCTAAATATCTAATCCGCAAGCTTCTTGTCAGACGGGCGATTTGCCCGTAGCCAAACGGTTGAGCCGGTCGCAGCTAAAGCACTCGGTACCAGCGGTAGCCACAGCCCGGATATTAAGGCTATCCAACACCATAGATACAGCGCGCCTCCCCCTAGCAGGAGACTCAGCAGCCAGTACGATCGCCGCTTAATCGCAATGCCCACGTAGCCCCCTGCACATCCCCACATCGCAATCCACACCCAGTCGCCCCACTGCCAGCTCTGCCATTGAGCTAGCCCATGTATCATCGGCCTGTCATCTAGCACCGCGCTCAGCAGTTGGCTCACCATATGAGCGTGCACCCACAGCCCAGCCATTGGCCCATAAGGCGTTTCAAAATAGTCTTTAGAAACAGGCGCGGTGTAGCCAATGAGCACAATTTTGTCGGTCAGCATTTGCGGATCAAACCCGTCTGACATGAGCTGCTCAACCGTAATTTCTTCGCCTGGCTGGTTCGCTCGGTAGTTCAGCAAAACCTGGCTGCTGTGCGCTGCTAGCTGCTGATAAGCGCCTACCCGCTGCGGTAGCCAGTCAAAAACAACCGGGCCAAACTGCCAGCGTTCATCGTCTGTGACCGTCAGCGGCTCTACCCCAGCCTGGTCTAAATATTCAAAGGCAAGCTGAAAGCTCAGGCTATAGGGCGTTTCACAGTTTGGTGAAGCGGGTGAGAGATTAGGATCGTAAGAGAGCCACTGGCGGCGCACCATTTCGCCCATTCGCGCATTGCTGCCCGCTGCGGTGACATCGCTGCGAGGATTACCGCCAAATTGAGTAAAGCGATCAATCGGCAGGTCGCTAAAGCCGACTTGATAGGCGCGAACCTCCTCAGAAAGCTGAGCTGGCGTCCCGTAGTTCTTGTCCTTGCTGTCATAAAAGCAAACTAAGAACAGAGAGGGTGTGCTTTCTACCTGTCTCAAAAACTTATCGTAGCTAGGTTCTACATCAGTGATTAAGCTGCTTTCTGCTCTAGAAGGATTGGGCCGCGCTCTGTGCAAGTCCAATCCGATTGCCAAAGGCTGCGCATCATTTATCCGGTCGATTAATGCCGTTAGCTGTTCGTCAGGTAGCGGGTAGCCATACTGGCTAGTTGTCTTTTCAGTGACTTCGACAACAACGGTTCTTTGATCGACTGATTCGGTGGGCCGCTGCCGCATAAGCTGGTCATAAGCTATTAGTTCAACCGGCTCTAGCAGCCCCAGCGCTCGAATGCCCAGTACAATACCGCTGGCAATTAAAGTTTTGAAAGCGAACTGCTTAGCGTGCGATCGCCCCCATCTCTTTGCCGTCTTAACTCCTCCATCAGCCTGCGGCTGTAGGGTTTGCCAGTAGATCGCAGGCGCGGTAGGATTTTGCCAAATAACCGGCAGCCAGCTTGCACAGGGCGCTTCATTTTCTAGCCCAGCGAGCCGCTGACGCGCTTCACGCATGGCTAAGTGAAACGGCAGGCCCTGGGTAAAAGCTGCGAGTAGATAGCGTAAAAACTGCTGAGCGATCGCATCAGGTACCGGCTCTCGCATCACCACCACATACGGAATTTGCAGGCTCGAAAGCTGCCTGGCGAGCCCAAGCCCGTCGCAGGAGTTGAAGATGGCAATTTTTAGACCGTTCGCGATCGCCTGGCTCAGCGCATATTTAATCTGCTCAATGCTCAGCCGCTCATGCTGATTGAGATTAATAATGCCGGTTTCTCCTTCGGTTTGGCTGTGGCCTGCAAAAAAGAAAATATCCCATCCTTCAGGCTCCCAAAGATGCTCGTGTAGCTGGTTGAGCGTAGGGGTATCAAGAACGTTGAGATGAGTGTTTTGCAGATGATTGAGCGTGGTCAAATCAGCCGCCAAGTCGAGGCCATCGTGATTGCCCAGCGTGGCTAGGATTCGTGAGGATGCACTAGGCCCCTGATTTTTGCGGTGATTGAATGGCCGGTTGGGCAGCGGTCGCCAGTCGAGCGCGCCAAACGTTAGCTCGGCTTGAGGATAATCTTCAAAAAGCGGCCACAGATGCCAGGGCAGCTTACAGAGCTGAAGGTCGGCGGTTTCTAAGATAATTTGAACGTCATCGCTGCGCTTGAACTCGGTTCTCAAGGCGCGATCAATCTGCAGCAATTCAGGCGTATTTAGCCAGGCTTCAAACTGATTAACAAGCTGCAAACAGCACTGATTAAAATCATTTTCAGAGTAGCGAAGTCCTTCTACATCAAGCAGATGAATGCGTAGCGCCTGATCTTGATTGCGAGCGGCATAGAGGTGCTGCCACCGCGTTTGCGTGGCCGCTAGCTGAGGCGCTGCCGGTAGCTCCCCGGTGAAGCGAA
This sequence comes from uncultured cyanobacterium, assembly GCA_963793265.1. Classification (GTDB taxonomy): domain Bacteria; phylum Cyanobacteriota; class Cyanobacteriia; order Phormidesmidales; family Phormidesmidaceae; genus Phormidesmis. The sequence goes on along the minus strand of CAWBZI010000007.1, from coordinate 323,382 downwards.
TAGGATATGCCTGACTCTGCGCTGTTGATGACGGCCCCAAGGGTTGGCTTTGGGTCTGATTCTGAGGCTGGCTCAAAGACTCGCCCAAAAATTCGCCAATAACGTTCTTACACCCTTCGATAAGGGTGCCACCGCCTAAGTTCAAGATAACTTTTTTCATGCAGCGCTTATATCACAAAAGTCTCTGTATGATGACTATCTGCCAGGCTCAGCTCAATGGAGAAAGGTTCTTCCACGGCCCCTCGAAAGTAGGGCAGTTGAATGAACGTGTCGTCTTGCTGAGCAACGACCGTAGCCAAAACAGTCTGCTGATTATCTAGTAGCTTTAGCGCCAGGTGCTCGGGCAGCACGCTAGCGTCTTTGGGAGGCTGAGCCTGTACGCAGATTTTGTACAGATTCTCACCATCTTGATGAATAGCCACTAGGAGTACCGCCGCCGGTTTAGAGGCACTTACCCGACTGCTGGCCTGATTTTCTTTAGATAAAACAATTGACTTACAGCGCTTAATAAATGTTTCATCTTGCAGATGATAAGCATTACGCAGCCGCAGTGCCGGACGCGCAGACGCCTCAAATAGACGGTTTAGCGACTGCCAATCGGCTTCAAACTGTCCCTGAAACCACTGGCTGAGCTGTACGCGCGTGGCGGCTGGCGGGCTTAAGTCAATCACCTGATTGGGGTCGCTATAGGCTGGTTGGGCGCTCAATCGGGTTAACGGCTCGCTGCTGCGCTTTTCTCCGATGGCGTCAGCGGTAAGCGTTTCACCAAATCGATTCATAAATCGATGCACCGCATACGCTTTTATCAGCGCAGGTAAATAGAAGGTCGGCAGATCCTCGCTATCAGTATGGATGCTCAGGAGCGATCGCTGCTTCAATGAGTCCAGCGCTGAGATCAGTTCGTTCGCCGCCACAGATCTCGGGAGCGTCTGCTGAAGTTCAACCAAGCTAATCGGCGCTTCCTGGCTGGCTAACCAGTAGAGAATATCTAATTCAGATGAAGACAGTCGTTCAAAAGACGGCGAGAGCAGCCGCAAGATATCTGTGAATAATACAGACCCCTGCTGCAAAAACTGATCGACGCGGCCATTAAAAATTTCTTGAATGACCCGAGCGGCTGACTTCAGCGCCAGCGGGTGACCCTGGTAGCGGGCAATCAGCTCAGACCAGTGCTCAGCCGAAGACGCTTGCTGATTCGACTCAGCTTGCAAAAGGGAAATCGCAGCCGCTTCTGGAAGCCGCTTGAGATAAAGCGATCGCACCCCTTGCCGCTGGCTATAGCTACCCTGGCGCACCAGCTCAGCAGGCCCTTCAATACCTGTCATAATTACACAGCTACGCGATCCCAATACCGACTGAAAAAACTCACCGTATGCCTGAAACGCTGGCTGATAGTCGCCTGCAAGCACGCCGGGCTGTAGCAGCGCCTCTGCCCCTTCTAAAACAATTAGAAGCGATCGCTGGTTCATCAGCGCGATCAGCTGAGCAGGCGCAATGGCGGCTTGAGCCTCAGCTAACCGAATCCCCAAGCTGGATAAAATGCTGGCGCTCAGGTCGTTCAAGCTGGGTTGAGACTGTAGCGATCGCCACACAACGCCTTCAACAAGATCGCCGACTTGAGCGATCGCCTTTTCAACCAGCAGCGTTTTACCAACGCCGCACAGGCCCCACAGGCCCACTAGCACACCTGAAGAGGTGCCTGCTAAGAGGGAGCTTTCTCCAATGCCCTCACAAATCCACTGTTTGATCTGAGCCAGCTCATCTTCATATCCATACATCAATGCCTCCGAACTTACAGGCATCGCTAGTCCACGATATCCGCCGCTAGCTGAGGCATTTCCAAGCATAGAAGGATGCCTGTAGTCCGTGCCTGTCGTTCCACTACCACTGTCCAAGCTTCTTTTTGAGCTTCCAGGCCCCTCAAACGCATCTCGACCTTGCTCTCGGCTATGCATCACGTCTGCTTCAAAATCGGGCGTAAAGCCAAAGTTCGAAGCAGCAATTTCAGAGGCAAGCGCCTTATTAGAAACGGCGTAGGCTTCTAGCGCTACTCGAAAATTAGTCTTGCCGACCGAGCGCCCAAACACGCTCGAAAGCTGCTTCCATAGCTTAGGAGCCACGTCCCGCATCAGATAATTAGTGCTGTAGTCCGATCCGCCTGCCATTTGCTCATACGTCAACCCTCGCCAGGTGCCCTTCAATATCACAATCTCAGGCTCTCGCAAGGGATGCCCAACACCATTCATCACCGCAGCGTTCAGCCACTTCAGCGCAGTCGTCAAATCCACATTCACATCCTCATCTGCCAAAGTAGCAGCAACCCTCTTTAAAAACCACGCAAAGCCAAAGCCAAACTCACCTACGGATATTCAGTGGTTAGCACCAAGCTTATATTTCAAACGTTGATACTAAAGCTAAAGTCTTCTATCTAACGCAATGAGTTCCTAAGCTCACCTACTTTTGCCTATCTAACTTTCACAAAACAGCCGAATAAATTAGGCCGCTTATCACAACAGCAACTTAATCCCTTGTAGACAGCCAGCCTAACCCTTACTTAAACAATTGAGCAGCAACCTATCAGACTCATTAAAGCTCTACGTAACCTGTCTCAATTAACTCAAGAAGATCGCCCTTCTACAAGATAGTTGCAAAAGCAGATATTGCAATAAATGTATGCTTTTTACTTTTAGATCATTCCAATCACAATCTTTGCAATCCCTTACTTACTGCACAAACGCCGATGCTTGCTTAGTTAGAAAGGTTTTTATGAACTCTAATGTAGATAAGCACCAATAGAATGAGCAATGTCTAAGCTTCCATTGCGTTTATAAAAGGAAGCATACACGATTACCATAATAAATAATGGATCTTCTAAAAAATTTTAACCTGGGTACTGAGCATTTTATTATTGCCTGTATCTTTAAGCACCCGTAACGCTTGAAGCAAACATGAGAACTCTCAAAAGGTCAAAAAATCAATCTGTGCACTCTATACGCTCTTTTTAGAAGAACAGTATACAAACCTCAATGGAAGACCATTTTTGTATTAGGAAAGCACTCATTTACGACTGTTTGTTTGTGCATAATACGGTGATGTGATGGTCTGTTTTTATGATAATAAGTATGCTACAGACCTAGATGCTGGAAACCCAGATTTTTTGCGTTCAGCCTATGCTTAGTCTGTGCTTAAATGGGGCTACCGATGCAAAAGACCTATGAACAAGCGGCCTGCACCTCTCTACAAGCTTAGCTTTAGCCTTATTGGGCTGAAGCTGCTGCGCGGGCGCGCATAATTACTTTTTTACAACCAGTCATTTTCTTGCGGCTCACTTCCTTGTGCCGCTAGGCTGCATTCGTTTTAGACCCTGCGATCGCTCAACCTAGCGCTTACTCGCTGCATCGCTGCCGCCTCATCTATGCACAAACAAAAACCACCCCAATACAATTATTCACAGCCATCCTATGTTGACTCAACCAAATAGCAAGTACGCCGCATTTACGCCTATTAATCTCGCAGATCGCACCTGGCCGAGCAAAACCATCACGCAGCCGCCAGCCTGGCTCAGTACCGATTTACGTGATGGCAATCAAGCGCTCATTGAGCCCATGAGTATCGCTCGCAAGCTGCGCCTGTTCCACACCTTGATCAATATTGGTTTCAAAGAAATCGAAGTCGGTTTCCCTGGTGCTTCTCAAACAGAATTCGATTTTGTTCGCCACCTCATACAGCAAAATCTAGTTCCTAACGATGTCACGCTACAGGTTCTTACCCCTGCTAGAGATCACCTTATTCGCCGTACGTTTGAATCTCTAAAAGGCGCTAAGCAGGCGATCGTTCACGTATACAATGCCACTGCGCCCACCTTCCGAAAAGTTGTTTTCAATCTCGATCGCTCAGGCACTATTCGCTTAGCAACCGATGCCGCTGCCCTCATCAAAGAGCTAGCGACTGCCCAACATGAAACCGCCTGGCGATTTCAGTACTCTCCCGAAGTTTTTACCTCAACCGAGCTGCCTTTTGCCAAAGCGATTTGCAATGAAGTGCTGGCCGTGTGGCAGCCTACATCTGCAGCAAAAGCAATCATCAACCTTCCAGCCAGCGTAGAAGTATCCACCCCTAATGTTTTTGCCGATCAGGTGGAATGGATGCATCGCCACCTTGACTACCGCGAGGCCGTGGTGCTGTGCGTGCATCCTCACAACGATCGGGGCTGTAGCGTGGCTGCTGCTGAACTGGCTCAAATGGCTGGCGCGCAGAGGGTAGAGGGCTGCTTATTTGGCAATGGCGAACGGACGGGAAATGTCGATCTGGTGACGCTAGCGATGAATCTGTACACGCAGGGCATTTCGCCGGGTCTAGATTTTTCTCGTATAGACGACATTGTTCAAGTTGCCCAAGACTGTACCCAGCTGCCGGTTCATTCACGCCACCCCTACTCAGGCGAACTTGTTTTTACTGCTTTCTCAGGCTCTCATCAAGACGCCATCAAAAAGGGCTTTGCTGCAAGACAGCCTGAAGATACATGGGCGGTTCCTTACCTACCCATAGACCCAGCGGACATGGGGCGCTCTTACGAATCTGTTGTGCGGGTAAATAGTCAGTCGGGCAAAGGAGGCATTGCCTTTTTGCTAGAAAGAGATTATGGGGTGGTGCTTCCTAGACGGCTGCAAATAGAGTTCAGTCGGATAGTGCAGCGGGCCGTAGAAGATAGTGGGAAAGAGGTCACTGCTGACGTGATTTGGCAGATTTTCAAGGCAGAATATCTTCGAGCTACCGGGCCGTTGACATACTGTTCTCATCAGTGCGTGTCAACAAAAGCAGGAAGCACGCAGATAGCGGTCTGTGTCGAGATTGAGGGCTGTGAGCATACGCTAGAAGGTGAAGGCAATGGGCCAATTGACGCTTTGGTAGCGGCTTTGAATGGTAGCCAACTAGGCGATCGCCTCGGCCAAATGCAGGTGAGCGGGTATGAGGAGCGATCGCTGAAAATGGCCCTGCCGACTCGTCCGGGCGATCTGCCCAAGGGTAGCCAAAGTCAGGCGATCGCCCTAATCGAAATCACGACGCCCCAAGGCGCTAGCTACGGCATTGGCATCCACACCAGCATTGTCACAGCCTCCTTCTACGCCGTCACCAGCGCCCTCAACCGCCTACTCGCTGACTTAATCTCTCAATCTGCAAGTATCGGCTCAAACGTCAGGAATCCGGCCCTACTGCCGTGATTTTGCCTATGACGGTTAACCGCTGAGGGGTTCTAAGCTGACCACTTAGTTCCCTCGGCTTTCTTGTACCTGCGGTTTTTGCTCTAGATATATAGCCAGCGCCCCACCTACCGTTATTAACACCATACCGCCGATAGAAAGGGCGTTGGGAATTTCGTTAAAGAACAACCAGCCAATGATGGCAGAAAAAATGACGCTACTGTACTGAAAAACGCCTATCTGATGGGGCTCGGCGTAGCGGTAGGCTTTCACGAGTAGTAGCTGAAAGGTGAGAAAAGCAGCAGCGGCAGCAACGACGAAGCCTACGGTGCTTGTTTCTAAGGGCTGCCATTGCCATAGCGCGATCGGCGCAGTGAGAATAGCGCCGATGAGTAGATAGTAGAGCGTTTGGCCGAGCGGTGACTGCGTTTCGCTGATTTTGCGTACGGTCAAAAACTCAATAGCAGCTGAAAGGCCAGCGCCTAAGCCAATCAGATTTGCAGGATTTCGGAGCAGTTCGGCGTTGGGCTGCACGACGAGGAGTAAGCCGATAAAGCCAATGGCGATCGCACCCCACAGCTTCAGTGAAATTTGCTTACCTAGCACCACCGCACCAATCACTGGGATAAAAATCGGCGTTGTATTGAGCAGCACGTTTGCACTTACCAAGCTGCCTAACCCCGCCGCCCAAATAAATAGATAGAAACCACACAGACCAAACACGGCTCGCATTAGATAGTAGGGCAGTATCTGGGCGTTAAAACCCGCCTTCAGGTCTTGCCCGCGTCTGATTGCTTCAAAGGGCATTAGCACGGCCAGCGCTAATAAAATTAGCAGCCATAAGAATTGACCGGGGCCGATTGTCTCTTGAGCCACTTTCCCCAAAGCGCCCTGTATTGTATTTGCTAAAAAGCCGAATGTAATTAGACCAGCGCCTAAGATCAATGATTGTTCTGGTGTCTTTTGAGACAGATCGTCTGAACGAGCAGCCGTATCTTTGAGGGGTGCTGAAGCATCTGAAGGCATCGTGGAAATAATAAACCGCAGTTGTTATGGTACTGCTATTGGCGAAAAAAGAACGCTGTTGATAGAGAGGTGATGTGTGTGGTCAGTCGAGTGGTCAGTCAAGTAAGAAACAAAGCGAGCGATGAAATCAGAACAACTTATCCTAAAGACTGCACGTTTTCTGAAACCGACTGGGATGCGATCGCCCCTTTTTGGTATCCCATCGCCTATAGCCACAACGTCCAAAACTCGCCCGTTGCCGCCACACTGCTCGATCAGCGTCTCGTCGTTTGGCGTACTGCTGAAGGGATTTCTGTTGCCAACGATATCTGCTTGCATAGGGGCGTTCCGTTAAGCATGGGCCTGATCGAACAAGATCAGCTCATCTGTAGATATCACGGCTTTCACTACAACAACACGGGCCAGTGTACGCTCATACCCGCTAGCCCGCAGGCCAGTATTCCTAGCAAGCTATGCCTCAAAACCTATCCTGTTCAAGAAGCCTATGGTTTGGTGTGGACAACGCTAGCGGGTCAAAACAACAAAGACGCTTTGCCTGTGTACCCTGAATGGACAGACGCGGGCTACCAGCAAATTCTACCAGATTCAATTGCGGTAGAAGCGGCAGCAGGTAGGCAGATGGAGGGCTTTTTAGATGTGGCTCATTTTGCCTGGGTACATGGAGACTCTTTTGGCGATCGCAACAATCCCATCGTCCCCCGCTACGAAGTCTCCTCTACCCCGCGCGGCCTGCGAGCCAAATATCTCAGCAGCGTCAGCAACTTCCCCAAAAGCCTTCAGCACCTCGCGCCTAAAGACTTTCAATGGCTGCGAGACTTCACCGTTTTCCTCCCATTCACCGCTCTGCTTCGGGTTCATTTTCCCAACGAAGGTCGTCTGTGTATCCTCAACGCCGCCTCTCCTATCTCCGCCCGCAAAACTCGTGTTTTTAGCCCTATCTGCCGCAACTTCGATCAAGATCAGCCCCTAGAACCTGTCTATGAATTTAACTACCAAATCTTTAATGAAGACAAAGTAATTGTTGAAGCTCAATACCCTGAAGATCTCCCACTCGACTTGCGAGCTGAAACGCACATCGAAGCTGACCAAACCTCTATTATCTATCGAAAAGGACTCGCTAAGCTAGGCTTAAGTAAGCTATACACCACATAACTATGACAGACACGCTAAAGCTAGCCGTCAACGGTACGCTAATGAAGGGTCTTTCGCTCAACCCAAACATGCTCAACGTAGGTTCTACCTTTGAGCGAGAAGCTAAAACAGAACCCAGCTATCGAATCTGGTCAATAGACGATGACTATCCCGCCATGATTAAAGTGAAAGAAGGCGGCGTTTCTGTTGCTTTAGAAGTGTGGAATGTTCCGCTTGCAGGCTTGGGCATTATCCTTTCCCAAGAACCGCCCGGCCTTGCCATCGGTAAGCTGACGTTAGAGGATAACGAAGAAGTGCTCGGCGTTATCGGTGAACCTTTGACAGTAGAAGGTAAAAAAGAAATCACGCAGTATGGCGGCTGGCGAGCTTATCAGGCAGCATTAAAATCAGGAAAGAACGTATGATTTAGATTCATAGGCTACAAAAGCAGGATAAACCAGATGGTGCGAGCAATACCAGCAACCGAAGCTACCTTGCGGCAGCTAAAGCAGGCGTTTGGTTTGCAGGCCTCTCAAGATCCTGATTTTTTTCCTGAATGGACAGAAGCCTCTGCTACACCTACAGAGATAGAACAAGTACTGTTAGACCGCGTAAAGTCGAATTTTATAGCGCTAATGGACGACCCGCCGATGCTTGAAAATAGCGTCAAGATGGTAGTGCTCGCACCCCTTCTAGATCTGTGTGGTTTTTACCAGCAGCCCTTTCGTATAGAAACAGAAACCAGCACAAAGATCCAAATGCAGGATGACGGCGTTGTTATTCGAGGCCGCATTGATGTCTTAGTCTTAAGGCAACGTTTATGGCTGCTAGTGATTGAATCTAAGCGAAGTGATTTTGCAGTGACTAGAGCGCTTCCACAAGCACTTGCCTACATGCTGGCAAACCCAGAACGACAGCAGCCAACATTCGGAATGATTACCAACGGAAGCGAGTTTTTGTTCCTTAAGTCATCTCGCCTGACAAGTCCAGAATACGCCAACTCCAGGCTGTTTTCTCTAGTCAATCCAGGCAATGAACTCTATTCCGTTTTTCAAGTTCTGAAGCGGCTAGGAAAGCATATCGTTACTCAATAGCGCAATGCCATACGGTAGAAAAGGCAACAGTGTGTCATTAAATTATTTGTCCTAGACGCTTCATTACCGGACTGTTGATCCTGGTAATTTTTTGTAGTGCATTTACAATGCTAGTTTGTCGCCATAAGTCGCCCTAAATAGAAGATTGCTTTTAATGAAAGTGCTCAAACCCCAGCTATCTAGCCAGCTATCGGCTCTACTCCCTCACAAATGGAAGCTTGCTATAGCGCTACCGGCTGCACTCGTTGCGACTGCCTGTGGCTACCCCGCTCAGCAGTTTAATTCACTCGCATCGACTAATACAGCTCAAGCCCAAACCTCTGACTGGGCAACTGTAGAGCAAAACTTGATTGCTGAGCACAACCGCGTTCGCCAAAATCCTCAAAGCTACATTCCCATACTAGAAGCGCGCTTAGCCAGCATGAACCGACAGGGCAACATTCCTAACGGATGCGGGCGCAACTGTACGCTCACGACGAATGAAGGTAGGCCCGCTGTAGAAGAAGCCATCCGCTTTCTAGAAAATCAAACGGCGGTCGGCGCATTATCAGCCTCCGATGGCATTGCTCAGGCGGCTAAGGCTCACGCTTACGATCAGCGCAACGGCAACTTTGGTCATACCGGCTCAGACGGCAGCAGACCTTCTGATCGCGTGGCTCGCTTCAACGTCGAAAATGCAGGCGTTGGTGAGAACATTGCCTACGGCCCGACAGACGCACAAGACATTATGGTAAACCTGATTGTGGATGACGGGGTTGCCGATCGCGGTCATAGAACAAACATCTTTCGGCCAAGCTGGGCGATGGCAGGCGCGGGCTGTAGTACCCACGCGACCTATCGGAGCGTCTGTGTGATTAACTATGCCAACGCCCCTAGAGGTGCTGCCGCTGCTGATCGCCAGTTCACGGTGGTTAACAATGGTACGGTCGAGCTGCGATCGCTCAAAATAGCCGGTGCCAACGTCCTTAACGGCCCACTCGCAATCGGCCAGTCTCAAACCGTTCCTCTCAGCAACGGCTGCGACGTTAACCTAACGCTTCAGCTCGGCGGCAACTATCTGCCGCTAGACTGGAACGATCTAGATCTTTGCGCTGCGACCTTGACAGTGGATAGTCGCAACAGCTTTAAGGTGCAATATTAAGAGAGCACCGTTAGGAGATTGCCTCAATCAGATTTGCTGAAGTTGCCACTGTTCCAAACACGCCGCCCTGCATTTTAATCATCTTAAGCGCGGCTAAATAGTTGCCGTAATCGGTTGCGCCCGTGCAGTCGGAAAGTACCAGGCATTCATAGCCGCGATCGTTCGCCTCACGCATGGTTGTGTGTACACATACATCTGTTGTAATTCCTGTAAGCACAACATTTTGTATGCCTTTACCGCGCAGTAACAGGTCTAAATCTGTTGCGAAAAAAGCACCTTTGCCCGGTTTGTCAATAACGGCCTCGCCCGGTAGAGGCGCTAGCTCAGGAATAATTTCCCATCCCGCTTCACCGCGCACGAGTATCTTGCCACAGGGGCCAGGATCGCCGATGCCTGCGCCAATTTGACGCGATCGCCACTGCTTATTCTCAGGCAAATCTGCCAAATCTGGCCGATGACCTTCCCTTGTATGCATAATATGAAACCCCTGCGCTCTCATCACCCCTAGCAGCTTTTGCAGAGGCTCAATCGGTGCCCGAGTCAGCGTCAAGTCATAGCCCATCTTATCGACGTAGCCACCCTCACCGCAAAAGTCAGTTTGCATATCAATGACGATCAGCACCGTATTTTCAGGTCGTAAATCACCGTTATAGGGATAAGGATAAGGATCGGCCTTGACGTAGCGTTCCATGGTAACTCTCTAAAGAAAAACAGCTTGGCAAACAACTTAAAAAGTAGCACTTCATCGGTGGATCGAAGTATTTATGACCTGATTAAACCCTCTCTAACTGGTCTATATTTTCGCAAATCGTTGAAAACAAAGGTCTTTCATCCGGCTTGTGTTTCATACAATCCACTTGCAACTGTCTCAATCCATCAAAGCAAGCAGTAGATGAATTGTCATTCTCTAAAACACAGCGATCCAACAAATCTTCTAATAAGCAGCCAAAAGCTCTAGACTCTAGCTGCTGTAGTGCTTTGCCCATGCTTTCATCAGCAACATTATAAAAAGACGCCGCGCCAAAATCGCCTAAGATACTTTTGCCAGTTTTATCAATCAATATGTTGTGAGCATACAAATCCCCATGCATAATTCCTCTTGTATGAAGATGTAAGACCGCCGCTGCAATGCCTTGAGCAATATTTAAAACAACTGGCAATGTAAAGGAAACTGTCTCATCGTAAGTATCCCTTGTGCAAGAATCTAAATCTGGTGGGTCGCCCAGATTTTCATAGTCAGCGGAGAGAAAAGAAAATATCAAGCCTGCTTTTTCAGGACTGTCCAACTTACCCAGTACCGTAACCAGATTAGGATGCGCTCCTGCTGCCATACAAGCCTGCATTTCGTCGGCTGGCAAACCATCACTGGTGATCTCTCCTTTAAAGACCTTAACGGCCACCGTCTCTTCTGCCGCCAAGTCTGAACGCCACGCGCCTTTATAAATAACGCCCGAAGCGCCTTTTCCCAAAATCTTCCCTAGCGGTACCTCATCTTCAGGCACGACTGGTAGAGTACTCTGTGCGGCGCCAGCAGCAATAGTCTTATGACTGTTAAAAGGATTGCCTGCGTAAGCTAGCCAAGACAAACGCGGTAGTGAAAACAGCCAGCGCGGTATCGTCTCAAGCTGATTTGCCGACAGTCGAATTAATTCTAAATTCTGACAGTTCGCTAGCTCGTTGGGCAAAGCCTGGAGCCGGTTGCCCGCCAGCATCAGCTTTTGCAGTTTACTTAGCTGACCGATATCAGCCGGTAGTGCCTCAAGCAAATTATCCGTTAGTATCAACCAGCGAATAGCCGGTGATAAGGTGCCTGCTTGAACTGTTTTTATTTTGTTGCTCTTGAAGCTAATCATTGAAAGCGCCGGGCACTCAGCCAGTACCGCCGGGAACGTTTCAAACGCATTGTTGTTAAAAAAGACACGCTTGAGCTTTTTCAATCGGCCAAAATCTTCAGGCAGCGTGCTTAGCGAATTATTCGAGAGCACCAATAGCTCCAATGACTCTGCCAAGTCAAAAATTTCTACAGGAAATTCCGTTAGCTCAGCCGATATCTTCAGCGCCCTTTGCCCGGCTAGCTGACCCGACTTCAATTGCTCCAAAACTTCCATAAGCCGCCTTACATACAAAGTGCCAATTTATACCCCCTTTCAAATAGCTTAAGGGTGCTCAGCATAATACTATAGAGCCTAAGCTATAGCCGCTTTCCTGACTATCTGCACCTTTCACAAAAAACTATCGTTTCTATGTTTCGCCCGCGAAAATTATTACGCAACGCCCTCGCTTCTGTTTCTTTCAATGCGTGCTTGGCTCTATCAGTTATTTTGCTGCTTGTATTTGCTAGCAAATCTGTAGCCCAAGAGACAGCGATCGCCAATACCTTTGATCCAGTCGGCACCATTTGGCTACTAATTGCCGCCGCGCTCGTGTTTTTTATGAACGCTGGCTTTGCCATGCTCGAAACCGGCTTCTGTCGCACCCGCAATGCTATCAATGTCCTCGCCAAGAATCTTATCGTCTTTTGTATTGCAACCTTCGCCTTCTGGCTATTTGGCTTCAGGTTCATGTTTGGCGACAGCACCAGCGCAGTCATCGGACAGATCGGGTTCCTAGTCGATTTTCCCTTTCCCTCTGCCAGTGTTCCTAATCCATTTCCACCGGGCTTTCGTAATTTAGCGATCGCCTGGCCCGGCAGGTCATTTGCAGCCCTTTTCTTCTTTCAGCTAGTGTTTGCAGGCACCGCAGCCACCATTGTCTCTGGCGCAGTAGCCGAGCGCATCAAGTTCTGGGCCTTTATCCTGTTCAGCTTTTTGCTCGTAGGCTTTATCTACCCCATTGCAGGCTACTGGGTTTGGGGCGGCGGCTGGCTATCATCCGTGCCTATACAGTTCCGAGACTTCGCGGGCTCTACTGTCGTCCATTCAGTCGGCGGCATCGCTGCCCTAATTGGCGCACTGATAGTTGGCCCCAGACAGGGCAAGTTTGGCTATCAGGCAAACACCCAAAAATTTGTAGCTGTAGAAGACGCCAAAAGATTTCAGCCCTACAACCTCAGCTTAGCCACCTTGGGATGCCTCATCCTCTGGCTAGGCTGGTTCGGATTCAACGGCGGCTCAACAGCTAGCCTCGAATATGTCCCTCATATTTTGACCACAACCTTCTTCTCAGCCGCAGCAGGTGGCTTGGGTGCCGTCATTTTTAGCCCGTTTGCCACCGACCGTAAAGCCAGGCTCTACTCTATTATCAATGGCATTTTAGGTGGCCTAGTTGGCATCACCGCTTCGTCTGCCTACGTGAGTATCGGCATAGCGGTTGTCATCGGAGCCGTCAGTGGCTTGCTGGTGCTATATGCCGAAAATCGGCTAACCGATTGGAGAATTGACGATCCTGTCGGGGCTATTCCTGTTCATTTAGTTTGTGGCGGCTGGGGTACGCTAGCAGTCGGGTTATTTGCTAGTTCTAGCTCTAGCGAATATCAAATAGATAACTACCGCCGGGTGTCACAGGTTTTGTATCAAGTTGTAGGGTGGATCAGCGTTTCTGCAACGGTTGCTACTTTGAGCTTTATAGCGTGGACTTGTGTAGGCTTACTGCTGTATATATCAAGCCCTAGCTCTGAAAGAATTAGCAAGCAACAGCTAGAGAAAATAAAAACAAGCTACGTCACAACGAACCGTACAAAAGTTTCGCTGCTTACCTACTTACTGCATATCAGCAGACTGGGCTTGAGAGTCCCGATAGAGATGGAAGAAAAAGGGGCCGCCCCCGCCATTATTCCGTAGCGATCGCGCAATTTCCCGATTTTTCCTGCATTACAATATCTTTTGCAATCTGAATATCATCGGGGTACAAAACGCTCCACTGGTCTAAATGCTTCTGAGCGGGTAAAAAATAGATAGAATCGGGCGAAAGGCCGCAAAACTGTCTCATCATCAGCACCCAGCGACTGTTCTTAGCGTGCTCCTCACCATTATCAAAGAATGCTTTCTGTGTCTCTGTATTCTGTATCTCTGTATTCTGTGTCATCGCTAGCGTACTGGTGCTAGCAGATTCAGAGGCTGCTGGTTCAGAGACTATTGGCGCGGGCACTGAGGCAGAGGCTTCTTCCGACTGGCTAATGCGCGATTCAACGACCGGCTGATCGACAAGTAGCTGGCTACCAGATTCGCTAATTGCGATCGCCTGTCCGCCTGATTCTTTCATATACGAAGAAACTGCCGCACCTAATAAGGCAATGCCACACGCTGCGATCGCTACTTTGGAATACAGTTTAGATAAAGCTGAAGGGCGATTGCTGGCGGCACTGGGCGAAATAATAGCCACAGGCTTAGTGATACCCGGAATTTGCTGCTCTACCCAGCTCAGATCGAAAACTTCTGCATAGGTAGAGTTCGCTACCTTCAAGCTTCCTCGCTCTATCTCAACTAGACCAGAGCGCAGCAAAACGAACTGCTCCGAAGTATTGTTTGCCGGAACGCTCCCCCGCTGCAAAATTCGGATGTACTCAATTAGCAAGGAATCTTTGCGATCGTGACTTAAAAGCGTCTGCTTGATTCTATTAAAATGAAGGGCTAATGCGCCGTGCTCCCAATCGTCAACAATATGCTGTCGAACGATTCTGTCTATAGCCGCCTCTACCTGATTTCCTTTAAGCTGCTCAGCATACCGCATAACATAGCCACAGAGTACGCTTGTTAGCTCAGGCTGAGTGCTTGTCCACTTCTCTATTCTTTTCAGTGCGACGGGAATTTTATCAGCGTCAATTTTGAGAAGCATCTCCTCCCAAAATTGCGAGAGCACCTCTGAAGAATTGATTGAAGATCGAGGTGAGTTTGGGAACGAATCTGGAGATGATTTCATGGATTCTTTTCAGCTCGTAAATTAAATTGTTAGGTCGATAAAAATATCTTTTGGCTCTTTACAAAAGTCGCCAACAGTACAGCCAGAAAGTCATAATATTATCGTCATTCAGCGCTCTTAATAGATGATGTCAGTATTATCTCGCATTCGCAAAAGAGTCAAGTATGCAGGCTATCAGTAAGATTCCTGACGCTAATACATCTCCTTAATGATAGACATACGTGATACTGAAGCTTTTTGTTTTTGCTTTGTAAAAAGAAGCACTTCAAGCGGCTAAAGAATATATAAAATGCTCAGCGATGTATGTGAAGCTAAGTCAGATATTCGGCTTAGTACTAGGTTATGCTCACAAGATAAATCGCTACCCAATTGCTTCATATCAGTTGTTTGAGGCATTCTAAAAAAAGCAGACATCAGTAACTGATGGAAAACAGCGAGCTTGTATGAAGTTCAGTAGTCAAGAGAAAAATAAAGACAATACTTTCAATATCTCTTGCTAGACACAATCTTTCGATTGTCAGAAAATCAAAACATTATGGCATGTAGGAAGCGTATGTCTTTATCTTAGAATATCGCTTGCGAGATTTTATCTGCCTGTATCCCTTTCTCAAGGCAGGTTTCTACCGTTTTAGTAAAATAATACTTAAATAAATTTCTTCAGGGATAAAATAGCTAGCGCGTAGCTACTTTTTAGCTCGTCATCACTACTGAGGGATCAAATATGTATCTTAAAACACACTTTGGGAATGATCCTTCATCGCCTGCTTCTCTTTAACTGTTTTATGTGTAGTAGCAATAGGATGATCGCTAGCTAGATTTCTACGCGGTTACGTCTTCGCGCTACGCCTCTAAACACGTAGCTATGCAGCCAAGCGCCTATGCTCAGCATTAGTCCAATCAATAGTAGGCTACGTCCCCAGCGGGTCGATAGTGTCGAGACGCCATATAGCGCCGCATCCAGCAAGCGCATCCCCCAAGCTGCTGAGAGTCCCCAGTAGAGGTAAGCGGCTGCGTTCAAGGTGGCCCAGCGAATCTTTTGAGATCGCCCCTGCCCAAGCACAATGCCACCGCTAGCACCCGCCAACACCCAAGAGAGCACCCAGCCAGACATCACGTATTGGTTAAAAGAAACGGTTGC
The DNA here is from genome assembly GCA_963793265.1 of uncultured cyanobacterium. Taxonomy (GTDB): domain Bacteria; phylum Cyanobacteriota; class Cyanobacteriia; order Phormidesmidales; family Phormidesmidaceae; genus Phormidesmis. Next base: position 307,794 of record CAWBZI010000007.1, on the reverse strand, counting down.
TTCAAAGTTAGGATGAATCGCGATCGCATAGGCGGTAGGTGCGGCCATACCAGCCGCCATACTGAGCATATTAGTCACTAGCCACTGCACTAGCTTTAGCTTGCCAAGCAACAGAACAATGGTCTGCAGCCCAGCTACAATGAACCCTTGAACGGCACCGCAGATAGCGAGCTGAGCCAGTAGTTTTACGGCATCTAGCGTAATATTGTTGTTTAGCGTGAGAAACGTGTACAGAAAAAAGGCGACTAGCGTGCCCGCTAAAATCCCAACGAAGTTAACGCCTACCCATAAAAGCGAAACCCCAGCTTGCTTATTAATACCCAGCATATTTTCTTCAATATATTTTCTACTAAGGGTTCCCGCCGTAGATGTACGTAGAGGCACTGCCGCCAAAAAAGTAATATTGCTTACGAATAACGAAAATCTCTTATGATCTCTTTTCTTAGAAAGCTATGGTTTTATCTGAATTTTAATGTCCCAGATTCTCAACAGCCTGGGCAGCGATCACACCCCCTTCCGCCTGAATCCAAGCCCAACTCAACCCCAAACAATCTAAACGACCTCCAAAGAGAAATCCGAGCGCAGCGCAAGTTCTCACTAGCCGAAGCCATTGGCCGAGAGGGCGGTAGCTTTATGAAGGGCGAATCAACCGTTCCGCGCCCGCTACGGGCTACAGCTAAGATCAATCGGTTCATCCTTAAATATCTTGCGAACCCTAATACTAGCGCGCTTTCTACAGCTCTTCAGAGCTGGGTTAGCCAAGACATTCGCGTGAGCCGTCAGCTCGACACACCGCTGATTGCTCTAGCTCAAATTACTGCAAGCATCCTAGCCGAGCCGACGACCTTCCACGAATTTGCGCGGCAAGTCGCGATTGCTCAAGGCAAGCTCACAGGTGATCGCCCCTACTTCCAGCGTCCAGACACCGCTCCTCACCCCGACGCCGACTGCACCCATCAATCTATCCGCACTGAACTTGTGGCGCTGCTACAAGCTTTGCACGACCAACAGCCGCAGCAGTCTTAACATTATTTTGCTTGTGGCTATACAGCGTATCTCGCTGCTTTGCCTGCCGACCGGTAGAGGCGATCGCTGCCACCAAATCTTCCTCACTTTGGCAAGTTCCCCCAGTCGCCCCAGCCATAGACGTAATATGCTCTTCCATCAGCGTGCCACCAATATCATTGCAGCCCCACCGCAAAGCCTCAGTCGCCCCCACTAAGCCCAGCTTCACCCAGCTTGGCTGATGATTCACAATCCAATTTCCCAGGAAAATCCTGGCCACCGCCGTCAGCAGCAAAGCATCTTCTAAAACAGGCTGGTCGCGGCCTACCCTACGTCTCAACGGTTTAGGCGCTTCTTGTCCAACAAACGGCAGCAATATAAACTCTGATATTCCAACATATTCAGCGGCAAGAGAGCGCTGTTGAAGCTGTCGTAGCAAATCTAAATGAACAACCTGTTGCTCAATCGTCTCAATATGTCCCGATAGCATAGTGCTAGTGGTCGGCAGTCCTACTTTGTGCGCTAGGCCAACAATTTCTAACCACTCTGCGGCAGTTGTTTTCTCAGGGCAAAGTATTCGCCGCACGCTATCATCTAGCACCTCTGCGGCTGTTCCTGGTAGCGAGCCCACGCCCGCATCGCGCAGCTCAACTAAAACGGCTTCGAGCGTGAGCCCGTCTTCTCTAGCAATAAACTGCACTTCTTGAGGGGAAAACGCATGGACGTGCAGATCAGGCGAAGCGGCTTTAATCGTTTCTACCAGCTTACGGTAATAGCCTAGCGACGTACCTGCAATCTTTGCCTGAGGATTCAAGCCGCCCTGCATACAGACTTCTGTCGCACCTAACTGAGCTGCCTCCGTCGCCTTCTCTAAAATGCCGCTCCAATCTACCCAGTAGGCCCCGGACTGATCGGCATCTCGTCGAAACGCGCAGAAGCTACAGTGCTGCTCGCAGATATTGGTGTAGTTAATATTTCGATTGAGAATGTAGGTGACCGTATCACCTACCTGTCGCTGCCTGAGTGTATCTGCGGTGCTGCGAACGCGTTCCTTTTGCTCAATATTTTTTACTTTCAACAAAGCAACGCCATCGGCAACCGAAATATCGTCTCCGGCTAAAGCCCTCTCTAAAATATCCTCAATCACCGACATCTTTTCAACCACTATCAATCGCCACAGAACAGCTTGTTTCTCTATCCTACTACCTACAATTGAGTCGTTGCTCTTAGCCCTTCCATTCAAAAGAAGCCAGTCAAAAGAAGCCAGTCAAAAATTAGGCAAAGAAAAAAGCGGAGCGAGCCTCAACGCTCGTCCGCCTTTAATCCTCGTGTCAATACTTAGTGAATGTCTAACTACACTGTCCAACTACTCAACAATATCAATAGGCGCTGAGGCAATCTCTGCGAGCCCTACAGCCTCCAGTAGCTCGTACCAATGAGTACTCATCACCTCGCTACCGTCAGCCTCTTTTAATAGGGCTAGCTGTGCTGCGGTATCGTACCAAATGCCATGGGCCCCTAATGCTTCAACTTTAGCTAGGGCATCGCCCTGGCTTAATGCTGTTGTTAGCTGAGGTTCGGGCGCAATTCGACTAATCCATCCATCTACAAATGGGCTAGCAGGACTCAGCTCATTGTCTAGCTTCATAGCAACATACCACTGATAGTTTTCACCGACTGCTAGCTCAGGGGCATCAGCGGGTAGTTCGATGGCCATAACACCTCCACCAGCCGGGATAGCGACTGGCATCTGATAAACCATGTTTTTGGCTTCATCTTTCAGGCTAAAAATAGCTTCTTCAGCGTTAGAAGCCGGTGTATAGACAAGAACAGTTGGCCTAGCTTCTAAGGTTGTGCCATAGAAAGTATCAGGCATAACAGCCATCATGGCAGGGATAGTTACGCCTTCTGGTGAGTAGGTAACGCCATAGACATTACTCCGAGCTAATCCCTCTCCTCTGGCAGCGCCCCCGGAAGTGTTTTGAGGCGTCGCATTCTCAGGCGGTGGTGCAAATGAGTCACTGCGAGAGGCTCCGCCCGCAGCGTTGTGAGGTGCGGCATTGTCAGCAGGTGGCGCAAAGAAGTTGCCGCGAGAGGCACCGGCTGTTCCGTTTTGAGGCGTCGCGTTGTCAGCGGGTGGGGTAAAGAATCCACCCCGAGAAGATCCGCCTGTGGTGTTTACGGGAGCCAGGTCATTGGGTGGGGTAAAAACGCTGCTGCGGGAAGCGCCGCCCGTTGTTGAATGAGGTGCTTGATCTGTTGGCGGCTCGAAAGTAACGGCGTAGGCAGCATTTGGATAGCGCCATCCTGTGCCGATTGCTGAAACAGCCGTTAAGGCAGCTATGCCCCAAGTCTTTGCTAACCGATGTTGTTTCATAGCGCGCTCCTAATTACAGTCTTGCTGTTATCCATAGTAAGAACTTGCCCTTTCCGGTGCGTACGGTAGCCCTTCGGAAATTTGTGTAAATCTTCTAAGAGGTGTGTGCAAAACTACTGAAACGATTGCGTACTTTTTACTAAGTGGACTACGCAAGCTACGGATGACAATGGCCCTGATCAAAACTCTGTTACTGCCAGTTTCCAACGAGCGTATAGGCCGACCAGAAGAACGGATCGCTGTAGCCAGGATCTGCGAGTAAAGCTAGCTGTGCCTGCCTTAGCGCCTCGGCTTTACTGACACTGGGCTCGCCAATATTTTCGTAGAGTACTCTCATCATTTTGGCAGCGGCCTGGTCTTTGACTGGCCACAGCGTTGCAACGGTAGATCTCGCACCTGACTTTACCGCGAGCCCGGCGAGCCCTAACACTGCTCGATCGTCTCCTGAAGCAGTATCGCAAGCGCTGAGCACCAGCAGCTCAATAGCATTAGCCCGTCCTCTGGTCAGCAGAATTTCAGATAGCTCTTTTACACTTAAGCGGCCTTCCCAGGTGGAGAGAAACGTGTCTTCGAGCCGTGAACTGAACTGACCGTGGGTGGCTAGATGCACGATGCTCGCTGAACTATTTTTGATATCTTTGGCTAAGCTATCGCTGGTGAATTCTTCATTGATAAGCGTATCAGCAGATACTAAACGGCTGATATCTGCAATTTCATCTTCTACCGCAGGAAGTGCGCTCAAGCCGTTACGGGCTTGGCTAATGCCGCCGACAACTGCGTCAGTTTTGATCTGGTCGAGCGACCTTGAACTCATCAGCTGTAGGCCAGGTGAGAGCGCCACTGCGTATTTTTCAATCAGATAGCGATCGCCATCATGGAGCGCGGCCATCGGTATGTTTCGTAGCTTTCCGTCTAGCACAAACACCATGGTTTTGCTATTAGCGGTTAGCTGAGAGTCTTCTGCTGGGCGCACCAGCCAATCGTAGACCTGTTGAGATAGGGCCAGGCGATCGCGATTATCAGAAACCGGATGAATCGCACTTAACAGGTCATTCAGCGTAGCTTCTACCGTTTCGGCACTAACCGCTGTGGAATAGTACTCTAGCGGTTGATTCGCGCTAGAAGCAATCACCGCTATCCTGTCTGGCAAAATAATCGGATAGATGACGGTTGCAAGCGTATCGACCTGATCGATTTGAGCCGACTCTGCGTCAATGCAGGCTTCTTGAAAGAAGTTATCTAGCTCTGCAAGCTGAAGGGCCTCGATTACCTCTCTGGCTTTCATTAAATTTTCTTGGCTGGGGGGGTCACCCTTGAGCAGCAGGCTCACCAGCTCTCGATAGATAGGCTCTACATTTTCTCGAAAAGAGAACTGTACGTCAGGATCAATCGCTACCAAATCGCTTCGCAAAGACTGTAGTGAATCGACGGCCTCGCTGTAGGCTGCGATCGCCTCGGTCGTATTGTTTTGCTGCTTCAAAATACGACCCAACTGCCAGGCCGACTGAGAGGCAATATCATCTGCATTAATAGCGCGCGCAATTTCAAGCGATTTTTCCGTAAGCTTAAGCGCGTCTGACCACTGCTCGGTTTGCATATAGAGCGAACCCCACTGATTGAGCGCGTACGCCTCAGCCTGTTTGTCGTTCAAGTCTCGGGCCGCTGTTACTGCTTTGGCGAGTAGCTGGTTTGTTTGTTCGATTGGGATAGAACGTGAGATCGATCGCGCTGCTCGATCTTGTTTGGAACTTTGTCTGGCGTTATATCTAGCTAAGCTGGCGCTAAGATTAACCGTGCCATATACAGACAATCGACTGGCCGGTAGGGCTTCTAGCTGCTGTGCGACTTCAGTCGCGACGCTATCAACTTTTTCGGCATCAGCGCCGTTGGCATAAAATCGCAGTCGGCTGAGGTCAGCCTGTAGTTTATCGGTAGGGTTTTTGGCCGCTGACTGAGCACGCTCGAACATATCTATAGCGGCATTAGCATCACCCCAATCGGCGGCGGTTCTGCCTAAGCTCAGATAGGTCGCACTGAGTTCGTTGGTGGCATCGATAGCGATCGCGATGTTAGCGCTCTCGAATAGTGCTGCCCTGCTTGCCGATAAGTCACCGAGTACCTGAAGCGCCGTTCCCAAGGTTCTAAAGCCGTTTATCTTTAGCTCAGAATCGGGCATAGAGCCGAGCTGCTGGGCAATTTTTTCGAGCTGCTGGCGCGATCGCCGGTAAAACCCCAAGCTTTGCAGCGCCTGCGCCTGGTTGATTTGAGCGCCTAAAACGCCTGCGCTATCATCGGCCTGCTGATAAAACACTTCCGCCTGCTCCCACAGCTCTAGCGCGGGTTCGGCTCGGCCTAAGTAGTAGTCCAAACTTGCTTTTGTATTAAGCGCCTGTGCCCATAGTGCGGCATCAGCATTGCTAGCTGCATCGTTCTCTAAAAGATCTACGCTGCTGTCGATAGCTTGCTGAGCTTTGTCCCACTGATTTAGTTCTTGGTGGGCTAGAGAGCTATAGCTTAGTGCGATCGTCTCTGTTATTACATCGTTTTGGCGGCGAGCCGCTTCAGCAACAGCTTGCCAAGTTTCAGCGGCAGCAGAAAATTGACCCTCGTTAAAAAGCTGGCGTCCGTGGGCGATCGCATCTGCATCTACTGCGCGCTCTGCAACCTGCTGATGCACCTCGCCCATATCAGCGCTATTGAAAGCCATAACAGGCGTTGCTGCAATACCACCACTGAAGGCACTTGCGCCTAAAAAACTGGCCACAACATATTGCCAAGTGCGCGTCATTATTTATTGCCTAACTAAAAGTTGCCTAACCAAAAAGCGATCAAAAATCTACCATCAGCATTCCTCGATAGAATTCCCCCCATGCTTCTTTCGGCAACCACCCGTACAATCACCTGTCTTCCTAGCGTCTTAGCTATCACCTGAGACTCTCTTGAATACGGCTAGGGCATCCTACTGTCGAATGACTTTTATAAGAATCTAAATTTCTCGCAACGTGTAACAATCTATGAAATTAAATAAAGTGATCGCTGCTGCCTCAAAATTTATGGCAGCTCAATCTGGTTTGTTGTCGCTGTGGATAGCAGGGTTCTTAATGCCAACCCAGGCACAGGTCATTCCTGACGGCAGCTTAGGCACACAAAACAACAGCGGTGTTATCTCAGGCGGAAGGACAACAGGAGACTCTGCTTCAGGTCAAAATCTGTTTCATAGCTTCCAGCAATTCTCGCTTTCTCCTGCCGATACAGTTACCTTTGTGACCACGCCATCGGTGGAGAATATTATTTCGAGAGTAACAGGTAATATTGCCTCTGAAATTCACGGTACGCTAGAGATTTCTGGCAGTGGTGCCAATCTTTTTTTGCTCAACCCAGCAGGTATTGTATTCGGGCCAACTGCTCAGCTCAACCTGCCAGGCTCTTTTGTTGCGACTACCGCTGAGCAGGCTATTTTTAGCAATGGTGAAGTCTTCAGTGCTGAGAGTATGTCGGCCCCTTCGCTGCTGACCGTGAGCGCGCCCATTGGGCTAAATATGGGCGATTCCTCTAGCGCCATTACCGTTAACAATACAGGTCACAATCTCACTAAAATCAATCCGAGTACTAGAGAGACTGGCATATTAGCCCCTCACGTTCAGATTGGGACAAGCAGAGGCTTGCAGGTTAACCCAGGTAAAACGCTGGGACTGTTTGGCCAGGGTGTTCGGTTGGAGGGTGGACTATTGGCGGCGCACAGTGGGAATGTGGAGGTTGGTAGTGTTGCGGCTGGCAATCAGATAGGTTTGGTCGAAACGCCATTCGGGTTTGCGACTGACTATGCTCAGGTGGAAGCGTTTGCTGCGGTTGACTTGGTAAATAGGTCATTGATTAACGTTAGCGGGCTACCGATGGCACTTAGGCCAAATTCTCCGCTACAGCTATTTGTGAGCGATCAGGGCAGAGCGCAAGTCGTTGGAGAAGACATTAACTTATTAGATAATTCAGTGCTGCTAGGGCAAAGCGGTTCCTTCGCGACAGGCCCAGGACAAGCTATAAGCGTGAGTGCGAATGGAACACTTTCACTGATAGGTAGCGAGGCTGAAACGACTGTTCGCAGCGGTATCTTCAGTGAAACGTTGGGGGCTATGCCTAGCGGCAATATTCATGTTTCGGCAGATAACCTTCAAATAAAAGAAGGCGCGGGTATCACCGGGTTTACTTTTACCGATGCCAGTAGTGGCTCTATTAACGTAGAGATCGCTGAGACGTTACAGATCGAAGGCGTAAATGCAATTGATCAGGGCCTCAGTAGCACTATTGCTACGGCGTCTATTGGTGCAACCGGAACCTCTGGCAACATCACGGCTACTGCTACTGACACTACCTTATCGGCGGGTGGTGGTATTGTCTCTATTAATTTTGCGCAAGGGCGCTCGGGCAACTTGCAGGTAAATGCAGATACGCTGACGCTATCAGGCCGAAATAGAGCGAGCGACGTTCCGAGCACGATATCTGTTACTAACTACGGCGTGGGGGAAGTGGGTAATGTTGAGATTAATACGCGCTTATTGTCTATTTCAGATACAGCAGCGATCGCAGCTCTTTCTATCACCGATGGCGATGCTGGTAGTATCGAAATTAATGCAGCTGAGCGTTTAGATATCTCTGGCCCTTCAGCAACGACTCGACGTGGTGATGCGATTACCTCTTCTGTGATAACGCCCTCTCTAGCCGAGCAGGCTTTTTTAGGAATTCCTTTTTCAAGACCCGGTGGCAACGCGGGTAATGTCACCATTCGCACGCCAGCTTTATCAATAGACGGGGCTTTTGGCATCAATGTGCAAAGCGTGGGTGCAGGCAATGCGGGTAATGCTCTGATTGTGGCCGATTCAGTTCGGCTAGCTAACTCTGGCGAGATTCGAGGGCGAACATTTAACGGTGAAGGCGGCAATATTGAGCTACAGCTAAAAGATTCGCTGGTCATGAGAAACGGTAGCCGCTTAACGGTGGAGTCTGACGGTACCGGCAATGGCGGCAACATCTCTATCTCAGCGCCTGCTATTGTGGCAGTTGGCAACAGTGATATTGTTGCTAATGCTGTTCAAGGCGACGGTGGCAACATTGATATTACGACGCAGAGCATTTTAGGGACGGCTTTTCGCGATCGCCTCACCCCCCAAAGCGATATCACCGCTAGCTCCCAATTCGGCCTCAATGGCACCGTCAAAATCAGTACGCCCGAGGTCGATCCTAGTTCAGGCACGGCAGCGCTTTCAGATACGCTGCTCGATCAAGATCAGCAGATTGCAGCGGGTTGCGCAGACACGCAAGGCAATCAGTTCGTCGCTTCGGGGCGCGGCGGACTTTCGGTGAACCCGAGTGAAACTTTACAGTCCCTACAGCCCTGGCAAGACACACGCCCACTGCTGGCTCGAACAGTTGCGGCTAGTCACACGCCAATAGTTCGAGCTGCTTCAATCGCCGCCGAAGAAGCTATTGCAGAGGCCGTAGCCTGGCAGCGTAATGAGAACGGGCAGGTAACGCTTATGGCCTTACCTGATGTGTCCTCTCCTAGTTGGCAAACGGCGCAGTGTTTGAGCCAGGAGCCCACTTAGCTTGGCCAGGTTCCACTGGGTAAGTAGATGCCGTGGAGCGATCGCACCCGATCTGCATCCATCACATAAACCCAAGCCTCCTCAGCAGGCTTGTAGTCTGTCGTAAATATCATCACCCAACAGCGCTGATAGTCGTTCTCAGCGGGCAGGCGATCTGCTTTGTAGCCTTCTAGCCAATCTAGCCGTCGCAGAATCTTCGTCTGCGTTTCTAATTCTTGCTGAAACCGAATCAAGCAGCCCTTCACCCAGTCATCACCTACCGTCATCGCTGGATATCCAAGCTGAGGAAAATCGTACAGCCGACCTTTCACTAAGGCCGGAGTCATTTCTATCGCCTCACTGCAATACCGTTGGTGAAAGCGACCGCCCGGCTTTAGGGTGCCGTACACGAACACAGAAAGTTCGGCTACAGGATCAGCAATTTCAGCAGTCATAGCAACTGTATTTTTACAAAAAACATCGAAAGGCCGTTTCACCTACTAAAATACAACCTTAGTAATGTGACAGCAGACAAGGAATAAGCGGCGTGGAATTGCGATATAGCCCAGCAGACATCGAAACTAAGTGGCAAAAATACTGGGCCGACCACGAACGAACAAAACGCCTGACGCTAGAAGATGGTGAGAACGCGGCAGGAAAGTACTATGTGCTCGCAATGTTTCCCTATCCGTCTGGCGACCTACACATGGGACACGTGCGCAACTACACGATCCCGACGTAATTGCTCGCGTTCGTCGGATGCAGGGCTATCGTGTTCTCCATCCAATTGGCTGGGACGCCTTTGGCCTGCCCGCTGAGAATGCCGCGATAAACAGAGGCATTCCTCCGGCTGAGTGGACGCTTAGAAACATTGCGCAGATGCGTGAGCAGTTCAAGATCCTCGGAATGTCTTACGATTGGGATCGCGAAGTTGCCACCTGCCTCCCTAATTACTACCAGTGGACACAGTGGATTTTCCTTCAGTTTTTCGACATGGGCCTTGCCTACCAAAAAGAAGCGGCTGTTAACTGGGATCCTATTGATCAGACCGTACTCGCGAATGAACAGGTCGATAATGAAGGTCGCTCATGGCGCTCTGGGGCGAAAGTAGAGCGTAAGCTTTTGCGTCAGTGGTTCTTTAAGATCACGGACTATGCCGAACAGCTCCTTACTGATTTGGATAAGCTTCCTGGCTGGCCAGAGCGCGTTAAAACCATGCAGGCTAACTGGATTGGTAAGTCTACGGGTGCCCAAGTCACTTTTAAAACGGAAGCTGGCGAGGATTTGGTCATTTACACTACGCGCCCCGATACGCTTTGGGGTGCGACCTTTATGGTGGTTGCCCCAGAGCATCCGTTGGTAGAGACGTTGACGACGGATGCTTTGGCTGATGCGGTTAAAACATATAAAGAGAAGGCGGCTAGTCTTAGTACGATTGATCGCACGGATGAAGGTCGAGAGAAAACAGGTGTGTGGACGGGTAGCTATGCCATTAATCCGGTGAATGGTGAAAAGGTGCCGGTGTGGACGGCTGACTACGTGATGATGGACTATGGAACGGGTGCGATTATGGCCGTGCCTGCTCACGATCAAAGAGACTTTGACTTTGCGCGCAAGTTCGAGATTTCGATTAAGGAGGTGATTCAGCCCGAAGGTGAAGATCTGTCTGGTGCTGCGATGGAAGCTGCCTATGTTGGGGCGGGTGTGATGGTGCACTCGGGGCCGTTGGATGGTGCGATCGCTGGCAAAGGGAAAGGTGAAAGTGTTGAGCAGGCGATCGCCTACCTCGAAGAAAAATCTCTGGGTGAAGGCACCACCAATTACCGCCTCCGTGACTGGCTGGTTTCTCGCCAGCGCTACTGGGGCGCGCCGATTCCAATTATTCACTGCCCGAGCTGTGGTGCGGTGCCCGTACCTGATGCTGATTTGCCGGTAAAGCTTCCCGAAAATGTAGAGTTTACTGGCAAAGGCGCTTCGCCGCTTTCAAAGATGGCTGATTGGGTCGATGTGCCTTGTCCAAGCTGCGGCACTGCTGCCAAACGTGAAACCGACACCATGGACACCTTTTTAGATTCGTCCTGGTACTTTTTGCGCTACGCCGATGCGAATAATGAAGAGAGCATTTTTACACCTGAGCGGGTGAATGACTGGCTGCCGGTCGATCAGTACGTGGGCGGCATTGAGCATGCGATTTTGCACCTGCTGTATTCGCGATTTTTTACAAAGGTTTTGCGCGATCGCAATCTTCTAGACTTTGACGAACCCTTCGAGCGACTGCTAACGCAGGGCATGGTACAGGCCATCACCTACAAAAATGCTGAAGGCCAGTTCATTGTGCCTGAAAATATTGCCGATCTTAAAACCCCCACTGATCCTGACACAGGCGAGGTGCTACAGGTTTCATATGAAAAAATGTCGAAGTCTAAGTTCAATGGTGTGCCACCCTCACAGGTGCTGGCGAAATACGGCGCTGACACCGCTCGTATGTTCATTCTTTTTAAGGCACCTCCCGAAAAAGATTTGGAGTGGGATGACGCTGACGTAGAAGGGCAGTATCGCTTTTTGAACAGAGTATGGCGTACGGTGGCCGGATTTGCTCAGTCTGATAGTGCCGATTTGGTCAGCAAAGTTAGCAAGATCGATCAAAGTAAGCTTAACAAAGAAGACAAAACCCTTCGCAAGGCAACGCATACCGCCATCAAAGAGATTACTGAAGATATCGAAGGCGATTATCAGTTCAATACAGCCGTTTCTGAACTGATGAAGCTCAGCAATGCGCTCAACGATACGTCAGACAAAACGACCCTGGCCTATGCAGAAGGTGTTTGTACACTGGTGCTGTTAATTGCGCCTTTTGCACCTCATATTGCAGACGAGCTGTGGTCACAAATTAGCGAAGGAACCGGATCGGTGCATCAGCAAGCCTGGCCTGAAGTTGACCCTGCGGCTTTGGTCGCTGATGAGATTACTTTGGTGATTCAGATAATGGGTAAAACCCGAGGGACTTTGCAGGTGCCTGCTAGCGCTGACAAAGCTGCTTTGGAAGCCTATGCCCGTGAGTCGGAGGTTGCTCAGCGATATTTGGAAGGCAAGGAAATTAAGAAAGTAATTGTTGTTCCTAATAAGCTGGTTAATTTCGTAGCAGTCTGAAGGTTTATAAACTAAGAAGTTGCGAGGTTAAGGAAGGGTTAACCTTCTGAAAGCTAACCACTAATTTGAAGGGAACCGTGCTGTTATCTTGCGGTAATTCCTGATAAAATTTAGACGAAAAGACACAGGTTCCTTTGATGGCTTCTTTGCAGTCAGCACCCACCCAAGCAGACGTTCGGATTGGGCTAGGTAAGGTTTTGCTCATTGAGGACGAGGCGCTGATTCGCGAGACTGTGGCCCTCTCGCTTGCAGACGAAGGATTTGAAGTATTTGTGGCTGACAATGGACAGCAGGCATTAGAGATGCTACTAGGTAGCCCTGAGCGGGGTAAGCCGGGGGTGCAAAGGGCGATCGCAGACATCGGCCTCGTGATTCTAGATCTCATGCTACCTGGTATGAATGGCCTGGATCTGTGTCGTTTGGTACGTCACCGTGGACTAGACGTGCCCATCCTAATTTTGAGTGCAAAAGGAACGGAAACCGATCGCGTTCTTGGCCTGGAAGTGGGCGCAGATGACTATTTAACCAAGCCTTTTGGCATGAGAGAGCTGATTGCGCGATGTCGGGCTTTGCTGAGGCGATCGCACTCTAAGTTACAGCAAGCTGACAAAGCTGTTCGTAAGTTTGAAGATATCTCCTTACATACAGATGAGTGTCGGGTTTTCTTAGCCGGTGAAGAAGTTAGCCTGTCGCCTAAAGAGTTTAAGATTCTAGAGCTTTTGATGAGCCAGCCTAAGCGCGTATGGTCGCGCGATCAAATTATCGATCAGGTGTGGGGTTACGATTTTATGGGTGACAACAAAACAGTAGACGTGCATATTCGCTGGTTGCGAGAGAAGCTTGAAGAAGTGCCCAGCAGCCCAAAATATCTTAAGACGGTACGCGGTTTTGGCTACCGGCTAGGGTAAATCGCTACTCTGGCTGTATTTTTTACTGAATAGAACAAAACAGCTCTATCGAGAAATGTGATTCTGGCGGAGCTGTTTGATTGGTAGCCAATAGCCCTATAGAATTCGATGGCGCGACCCATCACCTTCCGTCTTTGGCTATGAATGCAAATGTGAAAGAGCATATAGGCTCACGCCGATCATCAAACTTACTGCCAGTCCTGCTGCCAGCAATTGTGATCTTGGGCGGCATCCTACTCACCGTATGGATGCAGGGATTTTCTCGAAACGGCGTTGTCTTCAGCGGTGATGGTGGACTGAAGGCGCTGCTAGCCCAACAACTCGCACAACAAATTTCAGCAGGGACTTTGCCGCTGAAAATGTCTTTGAGTTTGCCTATAGATGGGGGCGGTACTGAGTGGATTGATGCGGTGTGGCAGCAGGGACTCTATCCTTTCACGCCGCCTTTCATGTACGAAGTGGGCTCGCAATACTTTATTACGTTTCCTTTTACATTCCCTGCCGTTACAGCGCCTTTTTACGCGCTTTTTGGCGATCGCGGCCTCTACATCGTACCGATCCTTGCGCTTTGGGCCACCTGGGCAAGGTTTTGGCAAGTTGGCAAACGAATTAGCTTAGATACATTTGCCCTGTGTTTGGGGCTGGTAGTCCTTATTTTTGCTTCACCGCTGAGTCTTTACGGCGGCATGTATTGGGAGCACACCCTGGCTGTAGCGCTTGCCTTTTGGGGCATCACAGCGCTGTTGTTTCCTCGAATCACTCCTGAAGAATCGCCTCACAAACCGATTGTCTCTGGCTATCGAGCCCTATATAGCGGCGTCTTAATTGGTTTGTCCGTATGGTTTCGTCCAGAATTTTTATGTTTTGTAGCCGCTGTTGGTTTTCTTGCGGCCGTGAGCTGGCTGCGCCCGAGCTGGCGACTCGCGCCTAAACTCACCTTTGCAAAAGTCTTTATTCTGGTGGGCGCGATGGCCTGCACAATAGGCATTTTCTTTGCGCTTAACTACGGCATATACGGTCATCCGCTGGGCATTCACGCTATTCAGATTGTTGAAGAATCGTCAGTGGGCACACAAGTTGCGCAGGCAAAAGACAGCTATGTGCAAATGGGGCGATCACTCCTACGCTACTTTCCAGCCGTTATATTACTCGCTTTCATCGTTGTAGCGGGGCCAGAATTTAGCCGAACTGGTCTTAAAACGGGTAATCAATTCAAAGGATTCAAAACGCCTAATGTTGAATCTATAGGTATTGTCAGCCCTGTTAAAACTGCGCCTATTCCCACTCGCTTTGTCCTCGCATTAAGCATACTTTTTGCGATTGGCGTACCGCTAATTGTACCGCCGGGCTCGGGTGGCAAACAGTGGGGGCCAAGGTTCTATCTTATTTTGGTACCCCTACTTTCTTTGGTTCTCGCTGACCGGCTGCGTATGGGCTACTTTCAGCCCTGGGCGCGTCGATTGGCGATAGTGGGCACTGCCGTTATGCTGATTTTTGGCATTCATACCAATACAGTTCAAGGCGCATTTAGTGTGTTTAAAGATGAACAAACGCAGTCTACTTCGCTAGCCGCTAACTATGAGCCGATTGCACCTGCGATCGCCCAGCTAAAGCAGCAGCCGCTGCCGTGGATTGCAATGTCTCACCAATTCGTCGCTCAGCAGCTATGGAACGCGCTGCCTGAGAAAGTTTTCTTTCGGACGGAAGCAATTGCTGATGTAAAACAGTTAGCAGAGGCTTTAGCCAACCAAAACGAGGGCGAGTTTTTGTACGTGTGCTATCCTCATCGCGACTGCCCTACGCCAGATACGCCTGCTAGTGAGCTGGGTTTAGAAAGTGGCGGATCAATTGCGTTTGAAGAACTGGGCACCTATGGCAAGTATCCGCTGTATAGAGTGGCGATCGCATCATGAAGAAAGTTTCCTTAGCGCAGCGACTGCGGGCATTTCCAATTGCGCGCTTTTTGCGGTTTGGCGTCGTCGGCTTTAGCGGACTGTTCGTCGATTTGGTGATGTTCTATTTGCTACGTGAGCTAATTGGCCTGCCGCTATACCCAAGTACGGTGCTGTCGATCGAGGCGGCGATTATCAATAACTTTTTGTGGAACGACGCCTGGACGTTTGCCGATCTGGCGCAAAAGCAAAAGGGTTGGGGCGCTAGATTACAGCGGTTTGCAAAGTTCAATGCCGTGTGTGTGATCGGGGCGATCTTGCAAATCGGCATTATGGCACTAATCTTAGCGATTCCTATGACCGAGCAGATACCAATATTTATAGGGCAGTTTACAGCGGCAGACTGGGCAGATAACGCTAATGAGTACTTTGCCAAGGTGGTTGCGATCGCGATAGTAACCCTCTGGAATTTTTGGATCAACCTCAAGCTAAGCTGGCGCACTAAAAGTAAGTAGGCTTGACTCTGCTGAACCTAACGCTATTCGTAGACTTGCAACGTAAAAGAATCTAAATCCATCGTGCCTTCTAACATTTGCTTGGCAGGTATACCTCGCTTAGTTCCCGCAGCGTAATGCTCATTCAATAACGATTCTGTCTCGTCTGCAAACGCAGCCACATCAACCTCAGCATCTCCATCAGTAACGCCCCATACCGGATCGTTTGATCGCAGCCATAGCACCCGGCTATAGTCTTTAGCCGATAGCGCCGCTGCCAAAGCCGTAGGCCCATCTGCCGCGTCTGTTGCCAGCACTTCAGTATTTGCAGAATCTTTTAGATAGTAGGCAAGCCTTAGCACGTGCCCCCAAGCCTGAGAATTTATCACAACTAAGCTTGGCTCGTCTGATTGTGGTAGATAAGCATCGATTGTGTAGAACATTTGGCGATCGCGCCCGCCAAAATCTACCACATTCACGCCCAAATACACCGCCAGCAAAAGCCCTGTCATTGCCGTGCGCGATCGCCCAGACCCTAGCTCTAGCCAAGCTGCCACCAGCAGCAAACACCCCGGCAGCGCTACGATGATCGAGCGGCCCCAGCCAAATCCCAATGTAAACGTACCTGCTGCCACATCCACAGCCAAAGCCGCCGCCAGCGGAAGCAAGCCCATCAAAACACAGATCATCAGGACTCGATACTGACGGCGGCGGTACAGGCCAACGATACACACTGCCAAAAAGCCAATAACCCCACAGCCTACCGCCACCGCCGTTGGCTTAATATCCTCTCCAAAGGGCAGCATATTCGTTGTTGAGTGTCCCAGCAAAAGATGATTTCCTAGCGTTTGCGCGATATCTTTGCCATGGCGCAAAGCCGACTCTAGCGGCCCGTATGCTGATGAAATTTGATCGAGTACGTCTCGTCGATTGTGTATTTGCTGGCGAGTGCCCCATAGGCCCCAAGGTATGAACAGCAGCACACCGGTTCCTATAGTTAGCGCATACTGTGACCAGCGGTTGCGGTCTAAATAAAGCGCCAGCGCTACCAGCGAACATAGCCAGTAAGCGAATAAATACTGAGTTAATAGACCAGCAGCTAGCGACAGAGCAACGCCCCCTCTCCACATCCATTTTTTGATGTGACGAGTTTTATGGTTTTGAGTAGGCTCTTTATTTACCTCTATCAGCGCTGACAGACACCATCCACTCACCAGCACCCAAAGCACCATCGGCGCGTACATTCGTAGGTTGAGCGAATGCGCGAGAAAAAATGGATTCAGCGACAGCAGCGCTGCAAAAATCAGTCCGCCTCTGCGGCCTAATACTTTGCGACCTAAGTGATAGCTCACGACCAGAGCGAGCAGGCTAATGAGCACCATCAAAGCACGCAGCGCCGTTTCACTGGTGCCAAATATCCGCGTCCAGCCGTGCCCAGCCAGATAAAATAGGGGAGGATGGGGATCGCCTAACGTCCCCTTCAGCACGTCTTTGACTGTTTCAACAGAACTCAGTCCTCGTACCGATGGCCCTGTGATGAGCTGCGAGATGTCTTGAATCTTAAAAGGTGTATTGATCGGCGGTGCGTAGGCGTTTTTTTGCCCTGATGCGAATAGCACAGAGAGCACTTCGTCGTACCAAAGCTCACGCTTACCGACCCAGGCAATTCGTAGAATAGTGCCAAGTGCGATCGCTACACTCAAACACACGTCAAGCCCTATAGATCTATCCTTTGAACTGCTGCTCAAAGAAGCCTCTGCATCTGTATTGGCAGGAACATAGCTCATAAGTCGATAGCGCTTCCAATAACAACTTCTTTATAGGTGTGCTTTATAGGTGCTTTATAGGTGCTTTACATAGGGCTAAGCATTTTCCTCAGCAGGAGAGAAGCCTGTTTGATTAGGATCGGGTTGTTTATGAATAGGCTGAATGAGATCAGGACTTGTCTCAATCAGCACTCTAGAGCGATCTATCGTCGGCTTTCTACCGGCCCCGTAAGCGTCTCTGACCAAATACAGCGGGCGACCTTTCACCTCTTCGTAAATACGGCCCAAATACTCGCCCAATATGCCTAAGCTAACGAGCTGAATACCGCCTAAAAACAGGATAATCACGGTTGATGAGGCATATCCGGGCACATCGTTGCCAGATATTAGCGTACGCACGAGTAAAAAAGCACCGTATAAAAAGGAAATACTGGCAAAGGTGATACCCACATAGCTCCAAACGCGCAGCGGCGCTACGCTAAATGAGACAATCCCATCAATTGCAAAGTTCCACAGTCGCCAGTAGTTCCACTTGGTTTCGCCGCTGTAGCGTGGCTCTCGGTCGTAGAGCACTTCGGCTTGACGGTAGCCCACCCAGGCAAACAGCCCCTTCATAAAGCGGGTTCGCTCGGGCAGTTGCTTAAGCACCTCAACTACGCGTCTGTCTAGCAGGCGAAAATCGCCAGTATCGCGGGGCACTGGCACCTTGCTCATGCGCTCCATCACTCGATAAAACGAGTTGGCCGTTGCTCGCTTGAGCCAGGTTTCGCCCTGACGCGATCGCCGTTTGGCATACACCACGTCATAGCCTTCGCGCCACTTTGCTACCAGCGCCTCAATTAGCTCCGGCGGATCTTGCAAATCCGCGTCAATCGGCACAACCGCAGCGCCGCAGGCATAGTCAATCCCCGCCGTTAGCGCCAGTTCTTTACCAAAATTACGAGAAAGCGCCACAATCTTAATCCGAGAATTACGTTGCCGGTGCCCTTGCAACCCTTCAATAGTATTGTCGTAGCTGCCATCATCCACGCAGACAATTTCATAGGTGCATCCCAAATGTTCAAGGACACGCTCCAATCGCTTAAACAGATAGTCGATATTAGACGCTTCACAGTAAAGCGGCACCACCACAGAAATTTCTACTGGGGAGTTTTCTACCGTAGAGGGTGCAGAAGATGGCCGGATTGTGGGCTGCGGGCCTGAAAATGTCTCCATAAGATTGCGCCTGATATTCGGTGTGCGATCGCTGCTATTCAGCAGCCGTCCTAGATGAGCTAATCCTGCCTTTTGAAACACGTGTAGTCAATTACACTGCCTTCGCGTTCATTAAAAAAAATTGTTGGGCAAGCTTCTATTAAGTTTGCATACCCTTTCTTCACAGCTAACTTTATCTTCAACGTGCTCTCGCTATGACTCATCCGCTGCTTACACCGCCGCAAGGCCCCTTGCAGGTGCCCTTTGCCGCTCCTACCGCAGCAGAGGTGTTTGCTAAAGCGTCATCTCCTCACAATTTACCCAGCACCAGCCGATCTATACAATTTTCGTTGATTATTCCGACATACAACGAACGCGGCAACGTCGATAAAATCGTCGCTCAGCTTGCCAATCTCCTCGATGGCTTCATCCCCAACCGCTACGAGCTAATTTTGGTAGATGATAATAGCCCTGATCGCACCTGGCAAGTCGCCCAGGCCCTCACCGAACAGTACCCACAGCTACAGGTGATGCGTCGCCAAACCGAACGCGGACTCTCTTCTGCCGTTATTCGCGGCTGGCAGGTTGCCAGAGGCGAAATATTAGGTGTTATTGATGCCGACCTTCAGCATCCACCAGAAGTCTTATTAAAGCTATTACAGGCCACCTTAGACGGTGCAGACTTAGCGGTGGCGAGTCGCCATGTAGAAGGCGGTGGGGTCAGCGATTGGAGCGTTGTTAGGCGCTTTCTATCTCGGGGCGCTCAGCTACTCGGGCTGGTAGTGTGTCCGGCAGTAGTGGGGCGAGTGAGCGATCCGATGAGCGGCTACTTTATGGTGCGCCGAAGTGCGATCGCTGGGCCTCATCTCAATCCGCTTGGCTACAAGATTCTTTTGGAAGTGATTGGCCGAGGCAATATCGGTGAGATTGCTGAAGCTGGCTACGTGTTTCAAGAGCGCGAGTCGGGCGAGAGTAAAGTTACTTGGAAGCAATACGTAGAGTATCTAGGCCACCTAGCAAGATTACGTTCAGGCGGTGGCGTTTCTAGATCTAAAACAACGTTTCCGACTGAGCGATTTATTCGCTACGGGCTAGTTGGGCTCAGCGGCGTATTTGTAGATATGGCGCTGTTCTATTTACTGGTAGAGACGGCTGGCGCAGGTATTGTCTTAAGCAAAGTGATTGCCGCAGAAGTTGCAATTGTAAATAATTTTCTGTGGAACGATGCCTGGACGTTTGCAGATATGGCACGACGCCAAAGAGGCTGGCGATCGCGCCTCAAGCGCCTGCTCAAGTTCAATATTGTCTGCTTTATTGGGCTGGTTTTAGACGTGCTGCTGCTGAAGCTGATCTATCACTTTATCTTTGCCGGTAGCCTAGTGTACGTGGCTAATTTGATTGCGATCGCACTCACCGCCGTCTGGAATTTTTGGATTAGCCTTAAGCTAAGCTGGCGCACCGCTGCCATTCAAGACGACGACACGCCGTAGCAAACGGCTAGTTATTCCGCCAGATTTCTAGCAGCGCGGTCGCTCGCTCTGCCCCTGAACCGTCTTCTTGACGCTCATACAGACGCAACGCCTGATCGAGAGTTTCTATGGCCGCTCTCGTATTGCCTTGGCCCCATAGTGCTAAGCCTAAGTTGTAGCGAATGCCGGGATCTTCGGGAAAGGCGCGGGTTAGCTGGCGGTAGGCGAGCACAGCGCGTAGAAACTGCCCTCTTTCGAGCAGCAGTTCACCCAGAGCAGCCTGGGCAGGTATCAGGGTTGGATTGGCATCAGCGGCCTGCTCAAAGCGATTGAGCGCTCCATTTATATCGCCTCGCTTTTGCAGAATCTCGCCTAAATAAAACTGCGCTTCTGCATTCCCAGGGTTGATCCGAACTGCCTGCTGCAAGGCATCAAAGGCTCTAGACTCATTGCCCTGCTCTAGCCAGATCTTTGCAAGATTCGCGTGAACGCTGCCCCGGTTAGGATCGAGAGCTAGCGATCGCTCCAGCGGCCTGATCGCATCGTCATAGTTTTCCTGAGCCAGGAAAAGCATCCCAATTGCCTCGTAGGCTTGAGCATTATTGGGCGCAATTTGTACCGCTCGCTCATAGGCCTCACGGGCCGCGTCGTATCTTTCTAGTCTCAGCAGCGATCCGCCTAAGCCTACAAAAGCATTCGCCGCTCTGGCATCAAAGCTCAGCAGATCCTGATAGGCTCCGGCAGCCTCTTCGTAGCGCTCATCCATAAATAGGCTGTGCGCTAGCCCGTAGTGGAAAGAAAGATTGCGTGGGTCACGATCTAATGCCTGGCGGTAAAACTCAGCGGCGGCTTCAAAGTTGCCCTGCCTCACCTGCAAGTAGGCAATGCCTGAATAGAGTCGAGCGTTGTCACGATCAACCTGAATAGCCTGCTGATAGAGCGCGATCGCACCTGAATAGTCTCCTGAATCAATCTTCTTTTGCGCTTCGCCGATTAAATTCGAGAGGCGCTCTTTTTCAGAATCGCTCAGATTATCACTGGTTTGAGCGATTAATACGCCCTCGGTGCGGGCAGTTAACTCAATCGCGATCGCCCCTTGCGAAAAAGGCTCAGACAGCAGCGCAGCACCAGAGAGCCCAACTGCGGTCAGTAAAAGTGCGAGCTTGTGTGGATAGCGCACAGATAATCTCCTGAAAAAACTTAAAGTAAGCAAATATGAGAAACACACATTTGGAAAAACCTATCTATTTATGCATCCTAAAGAACGATAGTATCTTTGTGACATTAACTGCGCCGGGTTCAGCTCATGATTCTATCAACAACTGATCTTATTCAGGGAGAGAATATCCAAAATTATTTGGGTATCGTCACCGCCGAGGTGGTGTACGGCAGTAATGCCTTACGAGACTTCTTTGCTGGAATCCGGGACGTTTTAGGCGGACGAACGGGAGCTTATGAGCGCGTTTTTGAAAAGGGTCAGCAGGATGCGCTCAAGGAACTAGAGTCGCGAGCTAAGCGGTTAGGAGCCGATGCGGTGGTGGGGATTCAAGTGAAAACTGACACCATTAATATTGATGAGCACGGTGTATTGATGCTGATTACGGCAACTGGAACCGCCGTTAAGCTCTAGCTTTGAGAAGACTACTTTTTAAACACGACTGACAGATTATTAGCAGGCATCTCAACGACTTCTATTAGCGTTAGGCCCTGCTGCTGTGCGATCGCAACCACTGCTGATAGCGCTCGAATGCCCCAGCTTGAATTGCGATCGCGCAGCATGACATCAAATGCCTCGTTGCCAGGAGCCATTGGTTCCCCTTCACGAATGAACGGCCCATACAGATACAGTACGCCGCCTGCTGGCAAAATTCGTCCGGCTCCTGCCATCAGATGAGCACACATTTCCCAGGGCGCAATGTGGATCATATTGATATTGACAATGGCTGTAATCGGCTGAGTTAGCTGCGTTGCAACCGGCTCCTGCTCGACCGGCCAAGGCTGCATACTCACGTCTAAGTTCAGCGGTGGCAGCAGGTTTTTAGCCGGTAGGGCTTCGCGCCATGCCTGAATGCTTTGGCGGGCGATCGCCTGAGGATCGCTCGGCAACCACTGCAAATGACTCAAAGCTGGGGCAAAGAACGTTGCATGTTCACCTGTCCCGCTAGAGATTTCGAGAACGGTTCCTGTGTTCGGTAAAACGCGCTGCAACACGTCTAGAATCGGCTGTCGGTTGCGTTCAGTTGCAGCAGCATATTGACGGCTAGAAAGGGCCATATATTAAGTGGGCTCGACATAGAGAGAACCAAATTTTACCTGCGCAGCCAAACCCTTTTGGGCAAGCTACATCCAATGGACCCAGGGTAATTTTATGGGCCATTTGATGTTACCTCGTCACTCAGCACTACATGCGCAGCATCCCAGCCAAATTAACTCACGCTATTGTTCGTAAATGCCTTAATGCTGCGTTCAAAGGAGGACTCGCTTTACTAGCGCTAGTTGGAGGAAGTTCGGGTGCGATCGCCCAAATTATCGCTACCCCCGAAAGTACCAGCACCGAAGTCAACCTTTCTGAAACCCAGGGCGTACAGTTCAATATTACGGGCGGTCAGCGCACAGGTGAAGCTGCTAGCGATCATAATTTGTTTCACAGCTTCGATCAGTTTGATTTGGGAGCCGGTCAAACGGCTAATTTCATTACTGGTTCTAAGACTCAAAACGTTCTTAGCCACATCACAGGCGAGGCTTCTAGTATCAACGGTCGCCTGCAAATAGAAGGCAGTAATGCCAATTTGTATCTGATTAATCCAGCCGGAATTTTGTTTGGGCCAAACGCACAGCTCAACTTGTCCGGTAGCTTTACGGCGACGAGTGCAACGGCTTTTGGCTTTAGCAGCGGTGAATGGATTGACTTTACAGACCCCTATACGCTGCCTGATTACGAACTACTCTTTGGTAACCCTACGGCTTTCAGGTTCGATACTGCTGGGGCTGTAAGTAATGCAGGAAGTTTATCGGTCAATCAGGGTGAATATATCTCCTTGGCTGGCGGCTCTGTTTTAAATGCAGGAACACTCCTAGCTCCCGGTGGCGCGCTCAATCTCGCCGCAGTGCAGCCGGGCAGCTTAGTTCGTCTTAGCCAGCAAGGCCACCTCCTCTCTCTAGAAGTTTTATCTGAAGAGATGTCAGCTAATCCTTCATCACCTCAGTCCTTAAGCGAGCTACTTACTGGCAACATTGCAGACTATGCTGACACGCTGATTGTCGATGATACGGGTACTGTTCGTCTAATTGATTCGAGTGTGCCGGTGCCGGATAAGGGGCGGGCGATCGCCTCAGGAAATCTTTCAACTGATAACAACAATGGCGTAGGCGGCAGCATCAATATTATCGGGACGCAAGTAGGCATTACAGATGCAGATCTTTCGGCTTCTGGTACAACAGGCGGCGGCACCTTACGCATTGGCGGCGGCTATCTAGAACAGGCTTTAATTCCGACCGCTGATCAAACCTACGTAGATAGGCAATCGACACTGACGGCTGATGCGCTAGAAGCGGGCAGTGGCGGCCAGATATACGTGCACTCTAATCTCGTTGCGACTCAGTTTTATGGTGAACTTAGCGCTCAAGGAGGCTCGATCAGTGGCGACGGTGGCAATGTTGAGATTGCAAGCAATAACCGTTTTACCTACAGCGGCACGGCTGATCTAGAAGCGCCTCAAGGTGATAATGGCAACATTTTTTTTAGTGCTTACAACGCGGTTATTAAAGATGGCGATCAGCCAGAATCTTCACCGGCCCAGGGCTCACATCCGATCAAATCTTTCTTTTCTAATGCCGATTATGTTTACGGCGATTCGTTCCTCTATGAACAGAGCCTAGAAGAGTTGACCAATATCACAATAAGCACCCTTCACGACATTACGCTCGAAGATTTGGCCGACGACGCACTGACATTCTCTCCCGGTAGCCACGTTACTTTTCAAGCTGACTCAGATAACGATGAGGGAAGCTTCATTGCCAGCGATCTCGAAGATACTATTCGAGTGTCAGGTGGAACCGTTGAAATCGCGGCTGGAAACCTTGCGGCGAATGCTGAGAGCAAAGTTGTTGTAGGTGGTATTGATGTGAGCGCATCTGAAAGCTTTCCTACGGACGGCACTATTCAACTCCAAAGCGCGAACTTTATCAGTGCTCAAGGTCTTAATGCGGGCCGGGGCGATATTAAGCTTATTAGTAACGGTATTAACTTAGGCCAGGCTAACTCAGTTCGCGCTGCCACTATCACCATTCAGCCAAGTGATGAAAATACAAACATTCAGGTTGGCAGTGTATCAGCCGACAGCAGCACTCAAAACAGCAACACATTGGTCGTTTCTGGTGCAGATTTAGCCGCTTTAGATTCCACCATTGGCCAAGTGAACATTGGCAGTAGTTTAGGCACAGGCACCATCACCGTACTTGAAGATCCCCTATTATCTGAGACTGATGAACTCTCTCGCATTACGCTGCTGGGCAATGAAGATGCAACATTAGTAGGGCCTGATGTAGATACACTATGGACAATAACAGGGGCAAACGGCGGCACTCTCTCTAACGCCCAAGCGAACGTCCCCTCAGAAGCCAATGGGCTTCGTTTTACTGGGATAGGCACCTTAGCAGGCGGTAGCGGTAACGATACTATTCACTTTGCAAACGCTAATGCTCAGATCACCGAACGTATCATAGGTGGCTCAGGCAGCCTAATTTTTACAGGCGAAGACATTGATTTAGAGGCCCACGAGGTATCAGGCGACGGCGGCACTTTGAGACTGTTTGGGGAGACGGCCTCAGATGACATTATTCAGATTGGTGGAGATGATTTGCCCGGTCGGTTTAATTTGACAGATGCTGAGTATGCAGCGATCACCGGCTTCGATGAAATCGAGATCGGTAGTTCTTCGGGCGGTGTGATCGCTATCAACACAGACAACTTAACCACAAACACCGCGCTTACCCTCAGCGGCAATACAATTACCGCTAATGACATTAATGTATCTGAGGCTGACAGCCTGACGCTTGCGGCCAATGGCGACATCAATGTCGGCAACATCACTTCACAAGGCGGCGACATAGACCTTTCAAGTACCCGCAATATTACGACCGGCTACATCAGCGCTGGAAATTCTACTCAAATTACACACGGCGGCAATATCAGCATTGTCTCTGCGGGCAACGTTCTGGTAACCGAAAGCCTTTTAATAGACGGTATAGCCACTAGCCTTGAGACGACGCCAAACGGTCGAATTACAGTTCGGCACGGTGGTAACGGCGAAACACCTTTTGTCGTAGGCAATGCCTCATCTGATGGGCCTGGTACGAATGGGACAGTTGGTCAGATTACTGACTCGGACGTTTCTTTAGCAAACATCAGTATCGACGGCAGCTTATCTGAAGGCAATATTGAAATTTTGACAGAAGTCCCTGAGGTGTCCGAAGAGAGCCCTGCGGAAGTTCTAACAGAAGTGCCAGACGTTCTTCCTCGCACGGTAACAGTGCCTATTGCCACAACCATACCCGTCTCTGAAGATCGCAGCGACATCAGTCTCGATATTGTCTTAGCAAATGCCGACACTGGCCGTAGCATCACCAATACGTTTAATCAAATAGAGACAAGCGCAGGGGTTCAATTTGCGAACTACCTATCGCTCACAAATAGAGAAACACCCACTAAAGTTGCAACCCTATCGCAGGTGCAAGACACGCTCAATCGGGTGAGTGAAAAATCGCAGAGGGTGCGTTCAGCCCTAATTTATATTTACTTCGTGCCCGATGCTGCTGATATTGCTTCAGTACGGCCAGATAAAGACCGCGAGCCTCAGCCTGACGACCAGCTAGAAGTTATGCTTATCACCGCTGATGGTGAGCCGGTTCGCTATCGACAGTGGGGCATTACTCGAGAAAAAGTAGAGACGGTCGCCGCTGAGTTTCGCCGTCAGGCTACAAGCCAATTTTCGACGCCTGCGCAGTATCTTGAACCGGCCCAGCAGCTATATCAGTGGATGATTGCGCCGTTAGAGCCTCACCTGTCGGAGAAAAGTACTAACAACCTGGCCATGATTATGGACGACGGCCTACGCACGCTGCCCTTAGCAGCGCTTCACGATGGCGATAAGTTTTTGGTTGAAAAGTACAGCCTGGGCTTACTTCCCACCTTCAGCCTGACGGATTTTGGGTTGGAAAAGAATTTTTCAGAGCAAGCTGCTTTAGAAGCTGATAAAGCGGTTCGCGTACTGGCGATGGGCGCTTCTCAGTTTGCAGACCAGCCGCCTCTGCCTGCTGTTGCTGCTGAGCTTGCGTTTATCTCAGACGACTTACAGCTTGGAGATGCTTTTTTGAACGAGAGCTTCACGCTAGAAAATCTTAAAACTAAAGTCGATAGCCAGCGATACGGCGTAATTCACCTGGCTACGCACGCCGTTTTTGAGACAGGTGATATAGAAAATTCTTACATTCAGCTCTGGGATCGACGGATGGGCCTTTCTCAGCTTCAGGAACTGAATTTCGAAGATAGCAATATCGACTTGATTATTTTGAGCGCTTGTAGCACGGCAATGGGCGATCGCAACTCTGAATATGGGTTTGCAGGCTTTGCCGTGAGCGCAGGTTCTCAATCAGCCTTAGCGAGCCTATGGCCGGTTAGTGACGAAGGCACACTAGGCTTTATGACCCAGTTTTACGACCGTCTGCCGAGTGCTGACATTCGAGCCGAAGCCCTCCGAACTGCCCAGATCAATATGATTCAGGGCAACATCGGTATCCGCGATGGCCAAATGTATGGCGTAAACAATGAAATATTAGCCACAATCCCCGAACTAGAGCAAAGTGGCACTTGGGATTTTTCTCATCCCTTTTACTGGTCAGCATTTACCATGATTGGTAGCCCATGGTAGATAGCCTTATCTAAAACCCTAAGGCACCAGAAGGTGATCTAAGCAGCGCCTCTGCTGCACGGTAATACGTCGCCCAGTAGTATGTTTCGGGTCGAGTCCGCCACTGATCGCGGTCTACCCTGAGCGCCAATATCGGCACGCTAACGCCTTCTCCTTCAACTACGACCGTGACCGATACGTTAGTGATGAGCAGGTCTTGATCAAAGCTTCGCTGTGCCCCAGCTCTAGCCGCCATTTCTGCTCTACGCAGCAAGGTATCGTAGGTTTCTCCGGCTTCGGTCGTCAAAAACAAATCCAAACGTGAGGTGTAAGCCTGAGAAGCCTGTGGTGCAATCAAAGCCTCTGTCAGCCAAATTCCGGTACCCCCTAGCAGCGCCGCTAACCCGGCCGATAGAATCGAACGCTGCCAGGAGCGGGATCTTCTGCCAGCTCGAACGCGGGAACGCAGCATTAGCGTTGCGCCTGAATCTACGCCCAAATCTGCGTTTGACGTATAAGCACCGTGAGATAGTTGAGCGCGCTTAAGACGGCGCGCCTGATAGCGAATTGGCCACATGCGATTATGTTCGAACTTAAGTTCTGAAATTAGATTTGATTTGAGATGATCGGGTGTGTTTGAACTACCTATCAAGTTTCCCAGTTTAGAAGATCTCGCTACACTTGCTAAAAAACCAGTCTAAAAAGTCAGCGACACGAAGGCGCAGTCCTTATGATATTTTCGGGTCGTACATAGCTTAGCTGAGCTTTTTTAACCATCGACTAGGTGTAGGTAGGTTTTTAAAATGGATCTGTTGATCAGTACACGTCTATATTTGATAGGTCGTTTGTTTACTAGCTGCTAACCCCTCGGCGTTTACGACAAAGTTAATAGTCTCGGAGACACTTAAGATCAATGGCTAACTACTGGGCCATCACCATCGGCATCAATCAATACCGTCATCTACAGCCGCTTATGCACGCGCAAGATGATGCCCGCTTTGTCCATTATTTCTTCGCAGCAGAAACGGACACTCCGGCAGATCACTGCGTCTTGTTAAGTGATTTGGGCACGTCCGCAGGTCAACAGGCCGTCTATCCTGATAAGCCTGCCATCGTTCAAGGGCTGCAAACGATTGCCGAGCAAGTAGGTATTGGCGATGTGATGTGGTTTTTCTTCAGCGGCTATGGAGCGCAGGTGAAAAACGAAAATGGCCAAGCTGTAGACTACCTAATGCCGATTGATGGCGATCCGGGGCAAATAGAGAGCACTGGTATTGCGGTTGCCGGTTTGATCGATACGCTAGCCCACTTGCCTACCGATAAAGTCTTGCTGGTTTTAGATATCAATCGTGCTCAAGGGGCTATGTCGGGCCAGGCGATCGGCACACAGATCATCGATCTAGCTCAAAAGCATAACGTGGCGACGCTGCTTTCCTGTCAGCCTGAGCAGTACTCTCACGAAACCTTAGGCGTTCGTCACGGTCTATTTACAGCAGCCTTGCTAGAAGCCTTGCATCAAGACTGTAAGACCATCGATCAAATTAGCGACTTTATCAATCAGCGCCTGCCCGAACTTTGCGATCACCACTGGCGACCTGTGCAAAATCCGGTAAGCCTAGTTCCTGACAATCAAAAGCTTGCTAGCGTAGTGCCTGAGATATCCTATGCGGTGGCTACTGAGGCCGTTGAAAGTACGGAGGCTTTGACCGTTGAGCCAACCGTTGAGCTAGCAGAGCCGGACGCAGGTGAAGAAAAAGTAGTAAGTACAGAAAAGCCGAGTGTAGAAAAGGCGAGCACGGCCGGAATGGGCGCGGTTTCGTCTGGTGCAGTCGCTGCGGGCGGATTGTCTATTGCACCCCCCGTCGCAATAGGCGCTGGGCGAGGCGTAGATATAGAAGAAGATGCTCAGGCGGACACAGTGCCAGATATTGGTCGCCAGACGGCTAGTCTGAGCCTAGAACCTCCTCTAATCGAGCCACCACAAGCGGAAAAGGACTCTACTTCAGCAGATCGCAGCATGGTAGATGTTGATACGTCTCAACAGCGTGAGATTGGCGGGGCTAAGCTTCGTAACTGGGGCCTGCTAGCGCTGGCCGTGCTGATGGGAGGAGTGCTGTTAAAGCAGCCGTTTGTAAAGACTGCATGGGAAGGGTGGACAAGGAGCGCAGAGACGCCAGTTGCAGCCAGCTCTGGTGGTGAATCGGTGCCGCCTGCTGAGAATGCCGACACTACAGCAGTTGTACCTTCTGCGGCTTCTGTCGCTGAGCCCTCTGTTGCGGAACCCTTGACTGCTGAGTCCTCAACTGCTGAGTCAGTGCAGGAGGCTGAAGGTGATGCCGAAAAGACAGGTGTAGTAAGTGAACCTGTTGATGAGCCAGCAGCTAGTGAGTCAGCCGAAGAATCAGCTAGCGAATCCGTGAGTGATGCCGAAAAGGCAGCGGCTCAGAGCTTATTAAATCAGGCCAAAGCTGCTGTAGAGCAAAGGCAGTTCTCAGAAGCGCTGATTGCTTTGCAGCAAGTGCCAAGATCGCTGCGAGATGAAACTTTTTCGTCGGTGCTGACTAGCGCTAGGGCGGGTGCTGCTGAGGCTCAGCAGGCGAATGCGTCTGTACTGACTGAAGCGCGGACGGCTATTCAGCCCACGCAGGCTTCTCAGTTTACAGAGGCGATCACGAAAGCCAGACTCATTCAACCCGGTGAGCCCTACTACGAGGCCGCTCAAAACGATATTCAAGGCTGGAGCCAAATCATTCTGGATATTGCTGAAGGCAGAGCAACGAGCGGCAACTTAGATGGGGCGATCGCCGCAGCTGGTGTCATGCCATACGACAACGCCGAATTTCATAAAAAAGCGCAGGACAGAATTGCGTTTTGGCAGCAGCGCCAGCAAAGCCGTAACATCATCAGCGAGGCTCAAAAAATTCCTAAGCTAGGCGTAGCTAGCACCTATCAGCAAGGCATTGTGAAGCTCAGAGAAGTCCCCATTGAGCATCCAGAATACGAATCGGCCCAGCGTTTAGCTGACCAGTGGAGCGAAAGTATTTTTAGCATCGCGCAGGCTCGGGCCGCGCAAGGCAGACAGAGCGCGGCTATTCAGGCGGCTGTTTTGGTGCCTGCAGGCACGACTGCTTACGAACCGACTCAGAAGGCAATCAGGCGGTGGAGGTCGGAATCTCAGGGCGGCTAAGCGGCACGTTTAAGTCTGCTAAAGGTTCGCGCGAATTGCTGTTAGCGAGTCTACGGCTTGCTGAAGCTTGCTTTCTATGGTTTGTTTTTGACTGGCGAGCTGCTTGAACTTTTGATAGCGGGCGATCGCAGTGCTGACCATCGCCATCTGCGCGGGCGGACAGGGTTGCGATCGCACATTCCCCTCTGTCGTGAGGGAACATAGGTAATAGTGATGCGTGTGACTGAGGCGATCGCTCGAACCATTCGAGTTAGCTAAAGGAAGCTTATTCTTCAAGGACGAACCCGCTTCAGCATGATCGC
The DNA here is from genome assembly GCA_963793265.1 of uncultured cyanobacterium. Taxonomy (GTDB): domain Bacteria; phylum Cyanobacteriota; class Cyanobacteriia; order Phormidesmidales; family Phormidesmidaceae; genus Phormidesmis. The sequence continues at coordinate 277,563 of CAWBZI010000007.1, read as the reverse complement.
GCTCTATCGCCTCTATATATTGCATCAAGGCAGCGGTATCTCCATGTCGCAAAACAGTTGGTGTAGGCACGCAGCCAGGCGTTAGCTGAGCTGAAGCCATTTGAGCTGACGATTGCAGCCAGCCATCAACCATTGGCCCTTGCTCATAGAGGACTCGCATGGCCTGGACAATCTGCCGCTGCTGTAGTTGCCAGGTGCTGACCTTCGCATGGATATCTTTAAGCACATTGAGCGCTAGTGCAGGGTTGACCTCGTGCCGCTGACTGATGAAAGCTTCTGATTGAATTGGCGGCAGTACGATAGACTCTGAGCGATCGGTGACGGCTCTAATGGCGTCAATTTCAACCCCGCCGTACTCAGAAGACCTCCCGGAAAAGTGCTCAGAAGAATGAGTTGCGTTGAAAGATGTAAAACCCATGATAATTAAGACGGCTACTAGCAAATCCGCCAGCTGTTGAGTTATCCAAGCATGTGCGCAAGATCACTGATATCCCTGATCAATACGCCACTGTCTCACTATCTAAACGAATCTATTTGATTAGATGAGTAATCATAGTCTCACAGCATAATGCTTCTTTGGATAGAGGAAAAATCACATTAGAATCTATCAATAATTTAAGTAGCAAGATTTTTAAGTAACTTTAGATTCCGTCACAATGCAATTGCGACCCATCGTCGCAAAACGGCTAATTTGCGGGGTATCTTAGAGTCAAAAGGGCCCATCTAACCAATTTGCTAAAGTTGATAACATTAAAGTAACTGTTTAATCAAATACATCTGGTTTTTACCCTTATGGCTAAGCCTACTTTCCTCAGATACCTTCCTGCCCGTCTCAAGCCACTCAGCTCTCCGGCGATATGGGCACCGCTAACCATCTTTGCGCTACTCAGCGCCTTTTTGTGGGAGTATCACCGCAATCCTGACTGGTTTAACCGGGCTCAGGTAGACGACATCGCACCGGAGTCGAACCTGACGCCTGAGGAAGCAGCCAGACTCTCTGAAATAGATACGTTAGAGGTATTGATGGAAGGATCTCGGCTGCGTGGAAACCTACCTGAAACAGCCGGTCTAACCGATCCAGCCTCTTCAGAAGCGGGCGCAGCAGAAGGTGCAACGCCCAGCGACGGGCTAGCAGGTCGTGACAATCCTTTTGCGGCTTATGAAGAAGAGTATAAGTTTCCAGGCGCAGGTAACCGAAACGCGATCACGCCAACTGCGCCATCCAGTAGCGCTAACCTGACGCCCGCCCCCGCCAGTGGCTCTAGCGCTGTTACAAGTAGCGCCTTAGCGGACGCACTTGCCCGTCAAAGGGCAAGCTCAGAGGCTACTCAGCCTGCCAACAATAGCAGTACGCCGGGTTCTCAGCCCACACGACCTAACAGCAACGGTATAAACAGCAGCGGATCTAATAGCGGCGGGTTCTCAGGCAATCTTCCCTCCAGCAGCGGCAATCCCTCTAGTACCTCCCCCGCGCCGTCTTCAAGTGGCATCACGACCCCTTTCATTCCGACGACGACCAACATGTCACCGCCGCCAGGCACCACCGGCTACCAAACACCCGCTTCCTCTAGCCTGCCTGTCTTCAACGCACCTCCGCAGCAGCCAACTCAAGGCCCCTTTAGCGGTAATCAGGCCATCCCCCAAAACAACATTCCACGAAACAACTTCAGACAGCTTGAGCCTGCTGCACCTGCCGCCGCGCCTGTGCCCGCAGCCCCTTTCCCAAACGCTAATAGCTATACCCCACCTAGCTTCACTCAGCCAGAGCAAACCCGCCGGGTGCGATAGGCAGATGCAATAGACAATTATGCATTCCGTTTAGATCCTTACAGGAAAATTACCTAAGGTCTGACCAGAGCGCTATATAGTTTTTATATGACATCACCATCGGGCCAGTGCAATTACTTGCGGTCCATTCGTTTGGTTAGCACCCTGGCAGAATGCAAAAAATTCTCATCGTTGACGACGATAGCACCCTTAGAGCAGCGCTGACGCGCTACCTAAAGGATCGTGGGTTTTCAGTACATAATGCCTCTTCAGGTTCGGAGGGGCTCGATAGCTTTACCAATGACACGCCTGATCTCATTGTGTCGGATGTCGTGATGCCCGGAATGGACGGCTTCGAGCTGTGTACCCGAGTCAGAGAAAGCGAGCCCGGTCAGCTTATTCCCTTCATATTTCTCTCTGGACGCTGCGATTTAGAAGATCGGATTCAAGGGCACAGCATTGGTGCAGACGACTATTTGGTGAAGCCTTTTCATCCCAGAGAACTCATTGCAAAGATTGAGGCTCAGTTAGCTCGAGCTAGCCGGATCTATTCAGAGATTAATCGGGCCTTAAAACAGCCTAGTGCCGATCAGGCCCCTGCAAAGCCTCGGACGCCTTTGCCGCTGACGCCTGCTGAAGAAAAGGTTTTTTGGGAAGTAACGCAGGGCTTTACCAATAAGAAGATAGGCGATCGCCTATTTATCAGTCCACGCACCGTTCAAACGCATCTCAGCAATATATTGAGCAAGCTGTCGCTAGAAAACCGCTCTCAGCTTATTCGCTACGCCTTTGAGAATGGGCACAAGCCGCCTCAGGCAGATCCTCCAGCAGAGCCTCAGGTAGAAGCGCATAGCACCGCTGTAGGCTCTCAAAAAGAAAACAATTAGTACCGCAGCGGGCACAGCTTGCGGTATTCCTTTATTATTGGACAAGTCATCAGCTAACGACACCTCAAGAAAACGACAATAGGGCGTGGTGGTTTGCTTAACTCATAAGTACAATCTTCATGCCTATGTTTATCTGTAAAACATGTCTTCAAACGCAATAGAATCTGCTCAATTCGCTGAAAATAGAGCCTCTGATAGAGTCTCTGATAAGACCTCTGCTCTTCCTCAGAACAGCGGTCAAACACCTACCAATAGCTCGACTTTAGAAGGTCGTGCGAGTGAGCTGGCTTCTTTGGTTGCGCGGTTGTCTTCTAATAGTCTTAAAAAGCAGCTTCTAGCCATTCGGAAACTGGCGGAACTAGGTGCTTCAGAGTCAAGTGCTTCAGAATCAAGTGCTTCAGAGTCAAGTGCTTCAGAATCAGGCGCTTCAGAATCAGGCGCTTCAGAACTTAGGTTGCAGGGCGAAGAGGCTCTGGCATCGTTTGTGCGCGATCGCATGTCTAAGAAAAATCCAGACGAGCCCACCGCTGCTCACGGCAGTGCCTATCAGGTTTTATATTCTCGAGCTTTACAGGGTAGCGCCTCTGATGCTGCTAAAGCATTGATTGAAGACTTTCCAGATGGACTGGTGTGCCCTCAATCGGATAAAGATCTTGACTACCGTGAGCTGCAAATGCTGCTGGTTCAAAAAGAATACGAACAGGCTGACAAACTGACAAACCAAAAGCTATGTGAGCTAGCAGGCGCAAATGCAGTAGAGCGTAAGTGGGTTTATTTTACTGAGGTCGGCCAGATTCCAGTCATCGACTTACAGGCTATCGACATTATGTGGGGGCTGTACTCTGAAGACAAGTTTGGCTGGCGTAAGCAGCGAGACTTATGGGTGCGCTTAGGTAAAGATTGGGATCGTCTGTGGATACAGCTTCTCTGGAAGTCAACAGATGGCGTTTGGACGCGCTATCCCAATGAGTTTATCTGGGACTTGGAGAAGTCTCCTGCTGCGCATCTTCCGCTTTCTAACCAGTTGAGAGGCGTCAGGACGATGAGTGCGCTTCTCTCTCATCCTGCTTGGAATCAATCTTGAAATCAACAAGGTTAGGTGCGTCTGTGCTGCGCCTGCGATTAGTCGTGTAGTTAGGCGATCGGTAGTCTCTTCTGACCCAGCTCGGGTTTACGAGCGTTTGCGCAGCGCCGATAAGCTGGCGTGGGTGATCGATTAAAAACGCAGGGTCTTGGGCTGCTAAGGCATCGCGGCTGCTAAATCCCCAGGTGACCGCAGCTACAAGGATACCGACTTGCTTAGAGGCATCGATATCTCTCGTTTCGTCACCCACATAGATGACCTGCGAAAAATCGAGCCCTCCTTTTTGTATGATTCGCTTGAGCACTCTAGCTTTGCTCAGCAGCCCCACGCCCCCCTGCACAGAATCAAAGACATCATGAATGCCGTGAAGCTGCAAAAAGCCCTGGATATTACGCTTGGAGTTAGAACTCATCACCATTAGATGATGACCCGCAGCCACTAGCTCTCTGAGCGTTTCAGGCAGATCTTGAGCAACAGGAACTTCAGGTAGCTCATCCGTCATTTCTCTGCGGACGCGGCGCAGCAAAAAGGGTAGCCTAAACAGCGGAATTTCGGCCTGTTTGAGCATCTCCTGCGTACTGAGTGATTGGTAATACGTCAGCTTTTCGGGTGTTGTTGGCGAATAGCCATACTCCGGGGCAATGCGATTGGTAATTCGCACAATGGCGGCTAGCGTATCGGCAATGGTGCCGTCAAAGTCAAATATTAAGAATGCCACTTATTTTGGGCTATGTATCCAGCGATTAGTAAGGTTCAAAACCGAGTGCTCAATAATTCCATCATACGGCAAAGCCATCTCTGTACAGGAGTTGAGGGACAAAAGAACTGAGCGGAGCAGTCAGCATAGGGTTTAATTCCAGCGGCCTGAGCGTAAAATGCTCACAATTAGCCAGAGGCCCAAGAAGGAAGCGGCTGCAAATAGCAGCGTGCTCAAAGACTGTAGCTGTACGGTCTTTTGGTTGGTGGTGATGATAGCGGCCCCAATAATGAGTGCGCCGACGACGGTGCTAAAGGCCCGCCTATTAGCGGCCCGCTCCATGCTGCGCTGAACGGAGTCTAGTCCTTGTATGCGCAGGTTCCACTGGAGGGTTTCATCGCTGAGGCGATCGAGCAAAAAGCCGAACTGCCGGGGCGCTGATAGAGATAGGTTACGAAATTCTAGGCCGGTACGCAGCAGCAGTTGTACGGGATCGTCACCCGATATTTGCTGGCGAAGCAAGTCCAGCATGAGCGGCTGAATTTCGGCCATTAGATTCACTTCGGGGTTGAACAGTCGGGCTGCGCCTTCTAGGTTTGCGAGCGATTTGGTAAAGAGGCCGATGTTGGCGGGCCAGCGTAGATGATTCTTGGTGCCGGTTTCGATGACGGCAGCAAATGCTTCGGCGGTGTTGACCCGATCGAGGGAGAGGCCGTAGTAGCGGCTAAGTAACCGGCTGTAGTCGCTTTCTAAGCGTACGAGGTTAATGGGCTTGAGCGGTTCGGTAAGCTGGAGGGTGAGCTGGGCGCAGCGCTGGGCGTCGGAAGTGGCGATCGCAAGCACCAGTTCAGTCAACGTCGCCCGCGTCTGCGGATCTAATCGGCCCATCATGCCGCAGTCAAGTATGGCTAAGCGCTTGTCTTCCAGATAAAAAATGTTGCCTGGGTGAGGATCGGCGTGGAAAAAGCCAGTGATAAAGTACTGCGATAGGAAGGCTCTAAACAGGAGCGATGTAATTTCAGCGCGTTCGTCGCTGGGCTGAGTGCCCAATAGATTTTTCTTCGCAACTGGGACATTTGCGGTGAGGATAGGTTGACCTCTGAGCCATTCCATCACCAGTATTTTTGAGTTAGTTAGCGGCCAAATAATTTGAGGAACGGTTAGCCGGTCAGAGTCAACCCAATCGCTTTCGAGCAGGTTTTGCCTTAGCTCGTCTGTGTAGCGCGCTTCGGTGGTGAAGTCTAGCTCGGCGGTGATGGCGCTTTTAAATTCTTCGGCCAGTTCGGTGATGTTGTAGCGCTGACCAAATTGGGTCGCAGAAACGAGCCTGGCAATATCTTTAATGAGCGCCATATCGCGATCGACCTGCTTTTCGATGCCGGGTCGCAATACTTTGACGGCCACAGCGGTGCCGTTTTGCAGTATGGCCTTGTGCGTCTGGCCGATAGAGCCTGCGGCGATCGCGGTATAGTCAATTTCGGCAAACACCTCATCAACGGGTCGGTGCATGTGCGTGCGAATATAGCCTTGGATTTCTGATGCGGGTACAGCGGGCACCGTAGACTGTAAGCCGCTAAGGGCTTCGATATAAGAGGAGCTGAGTAAGTCTGGTCTGGTGCTTAGAAGCTGGCCTAGCTTTACGTATACCGGGCCTAGCTCAATTAGAATATTGCACAGCACGGCAGGCGGTGGCAGCTCAGGCTCATCGGGGGCGTTGCCCGTGAGCAAGCGCCGCATGTAGTCCCAGCCGTTTTTAAGGAATACCTCGACAATTTCGCGCTGACGCCCGATAAGGTTAGGCGTCAGCATGGAGGGAATAGGAGAGCGAGGCATAAAGTGTGTGCTGCTAAAAATTGCTACCTCAATGCTAGCAACTTTGTAGCGATAGGCCGATTGTCTCTAGGACTAGGATGGTTGTATATTTGCGAGACACTATCATAAAAGCCTGAGCAATAGGGGCTTGGAACCGTATGACATTACCCTTTGATGCTGAGGCCACTCAAAAGCGAGTAGATACGTTTTGGCAGTTGCCTGCAAGCTTTGGTATGGAGCGAAATGCCTATCACAACTATTTGAATGAGATTGTAAAAGACCGCTATGCGCTGATCAAGGGATTGCAAATTTTGCGTGATGAGCTGCAGTTTGCGGCGGCTAGTCCGACGGCGGTAAAGTCGTGTGGGGCAGATTTGAGCTTGCCGAGCGTGGTGACGACGCTGGCCTATACCAACTGTGGCGATCGCATTCATCAGGGCGAAGCGACTAAACGCTATCGCGACGTAGTGGCCTCCCGATTTGCAACCCTTTCTGAAATTGGCGAGCTGAAGCTAGAAGCTTTTTTCCCAGCGGGCGGCGGTACGGATAATGGAGCGACGCTGGCGCATGTGACGGTTGCTCACGAGCTAGACGAGGGCTTAAAAAGACAGCTTTATACGGGTAATCCTCGATCAATCTCTTTGGTAGCGATTGATTTGAAGACGCATGTGGGGCGGCTGCGAGAAGGCGGTAAGCACGTGGTGTATGGCAAAACGCGCGAGGCTCCGTGGCGTGAACCCCGTGCGGCCTGTGGGGCGATTGTAGGGGCGCTGACGGACTACCATCCAAAGAATTTGATTCATCGCCGGATTCGTGATGACTTGGGCGAGCAGAATTTTGAGTATTTGGCGAGCCAGCAGATTTTTACGGATGAAGGGGTGGATATCACGATGGCGATCGCCTCTGCGATTGTGGCTATTACCGGCATTCGCAATACGGCAATGGCGTTAGCTCAGGAGATGGATGAAAGGGGGGTTGCCCACCTGACGGCGAGTACTACAGTGAATCGTCCGTCGCGAGATGATCTGGTGATTTATTTAGCGCGGGCGACGGTATTTAATGGCAAAATTCGGATTCAAAGCCTGGGAACTGAGGCTGAGCGCTATGGGGGAAGTTTGGGTGAACATGCCGGGGAGAAGCGGTTGCAGTTGCGCTATGGCGATTGTGATAACGAAGGTTTGCCGGTTGAAGAGATTCGGTATGAGATAAGAGGGTCTGGGCTGTAGGGGTAAAGAATTGTTGGGTTGTCATGTTGGAGGATTGGGGGATTATTAGATTGTTGCGTCGGAGGGAGTATGGTGGGATGTTATTTTAGCTATTCAAACGTTGTTTTAAGCCTTTGATAGTGGCCCAGTGCCATGAGGGGAAAGTGCTGATAATAGAGGTGGTAGCGAAGATAGAAGTGTTCTGGAAAGCCAGTGCCTGTGAATTCTTTCTCTTCCCAGGTGCCGTCTTGCTGTTGTGTGTTCAACAGATATTGAATGCCTTTTTGAACGGCTAGTTTGGCCTCATCGCTCAGATAAAAATGCGTGTCGAGTAGACCCAATAGCGCCCAGGCCGTTTGTGAGGCAGTGCTCACGCCTTGGCCTTTTAATTTAGGATTGCTGTAGCTGTGACAGGTTTCGCCCCAGCCGCCGTCTTCGTTTTGACAGCTTACTAGCCAGCCAATGCCTCGCTTAATATTCTCCTGGCACTGACGCGGCGCGGTAAGGGCTAGCGCTGAAAGGGCTCCACTGGTGCCATAGATGTAGTTGACGCCCCACCGACCAAACCAACTGCCATCTTCACATTGTTCTTCTTTTAAATACTTGAGGCCGCGTGAAAGTCGGTAGGGTGTTAGATCTGCACTATAGCTACTGACTAAAGTTTCTTTGCCTTTTAGCTTTCCGTGCATCTCTAGCACACGAGCGGTAATATCTGCGGTGCTAGGATCGATCATGGCTTTGAGATCGCCGTAGGGAATGGCGTTGAGCCAGTCTTGATCGTTGTTGATATCAAAAGCGGCCCAGCCGCCTGTGCCGCACTGCATCGTTGCAATCCAACGAACGGCGCTGGCTATAGATTGTTGCTTTAATGCTTCATTCGGTAGCTGCACTGCCTGCAAAGCCATGACAACAACTGCCGTGTCATCTACGTCTGGATAAAACCGATTTTCAAATTCAAAGGCCCAGCCGCCAGGCTTACCGTTGGGATTTTTGACGGCCCAATCGCCGTAGTCTAATATTTGTTTTTTGAGCAGCCATTCTCCACCTCTAACGAGCACAGGATGATCTGGTTCGAGCCCTGAAGCGGCCAATGCTCGTATCACTAGGGCAGTATCCCATACGGGGGAAATGCAAGGCTGCATCCAGTAGGTGTCTTTGTCTTCTACGGCAAAGTTATCAAGCGCCTCTAGTCCTCGCTGTACAACCGGATTGTTGAGGTCGTAGTCTAGGGCTCGCAGCGCTAAAAGAGAGTTGAGCATAGCTGGAATAATGCCGCCCCAGTCGCCTGTCGCTTCCTGCCGTTCTAGAATCCACTTTTGTGCTTTCTTAAGACTCTCCTCGCGAAGAGGAATGGCCTCGAAGGATTCGGCTAGTTTGAATGCTTTGTCTAACCAGAGAAAGGCATCGCTCCAGTCATTATTTTGGGGTAGCTCCCACACAACATTTTCAATGCCCTCTGCGTAGAGTTCATTGAGGTTGAAGCCTGGGCTAGGTGAGTAGACGGGCTTTTTGTCAAAGACGATGAGTAGCGGGACGGTGCTGCCACGTGCCCAGCTTGATAGCTCGTAGATGTTGACTGGGAAAGGCGGCTCTAGCTGCATGATCCAGGCGGGAAGGGAGGGGAGGCCCTGCCAGTTGTAGCAGCCGATGAGGGCAAGGTGGAATTTGGTGAAGATGCGGGTTTTGCTGATGCCGCCATGGCTGAGGATGAAGTCTTTTGCGCGAAGAAGGGCCGGGTCGGTGGCTGGGATGCCGAGGAGTCTAAGGGCCATGTAAGCTTCGACGGAGGTGCTGAGTTCTCCGCCATCGCCAAAGAAGAGTTCCCAGCCGCCGTGGGGGCATTGCTGTGATCGCAAATACGCCTCCGTTTTTTTTCTGGGGAAGCGATCGCTATCTGTGCCCCAAACCGTATGCAGCAGCACGACTTCAGCGGTAATCGAAGCATTAGACTCTAGCTGCGCCCACCAGTATCCGTCTGGATATTGAATAGAAATCAGGTGGTTTTGAGCGGCAGCAATTCCTTTAGCTAGATCGGTAACGGGTCTTGTTGCTGTTTGCATATTAGAATAAGGTCTTTGACAACAATGTTTTCAGGTTCTCTCACCGACCTCTCATCTATGGACGAGGCATCAGTCATAGGATTTCATACAACATAGCGTAAAACACAGATGAGTAATATGGAAGGCGTTTTATGTGGACTGACTATCGTTTCAGCGATAATTTGGATAGGAATGCTAGTGAGCTGGGGTCAGTTTTGGCGAGCTGATCAAAGGCTAGAGGGCCAAAAGATCCTATCTAGAGACGCCTGGCCGAACGTGGCGGTAGTGATTCCGGCGCGGGATGAGGCTGAGCTGATTGAAGTTGTTTTGCGATCGCACCTCACTCAAACCTACCCTGGCTCCTTTTCAATTGTATTGGTTGACGATCAGAGCACAGATGGAACGGGGGCGATCACGCAGTCAACGCTCAATCAGTTCAACGCAAAAAGCTCAACTATCCTCTCAGGTAAGCCCCTACCCGCTGGCTGGACAGGAAAACTTTGGGCGATGGAACAAGGCTTTCAGTATCTACAGCAAAGCCCTCCTGACTATGTTCTGTTTACTGACGCTGATATTGAACACAGTTCAGACACGCTGCAACAGCTTGTAAGTAAGGCGGAAACAGAAGAGCTAGATCTTGTCTCCTTAATGGTTCAGCTACGCTGCGAGAGCTTCTGGGAATATCTGTTGATTCCTTCGTTCGTCTTCTTTTTTCAGCTGCTCTATCCGTTTCCGTGGGTGAACAATCCTGCTAAGAAAACGGCTGCTGCTGCCGGAGGCTGCGCTTTAGTACGCTTTAGTGCTTTAGAGAAAATCGACGGACTAAAAGAGATTCGTCACGCCCTAATTGATGACTGCGCACTCGGGGCGGCGATTAAGGAGAATGGCGCGATTTGGCTAGGGCTCAGCACAACTGTTCGCAGCCTGCGCCCGTATTCTGATTTGGCCAGTCTTTGGAATATGGTGACTCGTAGCGCCTACACTCAGCTTAACTACTCGCCTTTGCTGCTGATAGGTACTGTTTTTGGGATGGTGCTGGTGTATTTAGTGCCACCGATTGGATTTTTGCTTGGGTTGTTGTTAGGGAATTTTTGGATCGCGATCGCAGGATTAGCAGGCTGGCTACTGATGGCCTACGCTTACTGGCCGATGCTGAAGCTGTATGGTGGATCGCGTGTTTCAGCGCTGGCGCTGCCGTTGATTGCGCTGATGTATTCGGTGATGACGGTTGATTCGGCTCGGCTTCATTGGGCGGGGAGAGGTGGAGCTTGGAAAGGGCGGGTGTATAGCGATGCTTAGGATGGAAAGATTTACGCTTTGAACAGTTTGGCAGTTAGCGCTGTTAGTGTTGATAGTCCTTTGAGCGCGCCTGCTATGAGTCGAATGGCGGGGATAGGGCGGCTGAGGAAGCTGAGGGCGATCGCACCTACTCTTATAGACCCGTCTGAAGATATGCTCTGTGAAATGTTCGGGAGTTCGTGCTGAAGGCTATCGCTGATAACGCGTATGATGGCGCAGTTTGGTAGAGCTTTGGCGAAGATAGCGCCTTCCATCTCTACAACACTGGCCTGATAGCGATCGCCTAATTCTATTTTCTCTTTTACTTGAGTGATCACTCGATCGCACGTCACCCCCACCACGCGATCGAGTCCTAATGCTGCCTCAATCCATGCCGTCAACTCCGAACTGCACGTATACGTCTGCGCTGCCTCAAATCCATTCCAAATCTTCTCTATAACAACGCCATCTCCCACGCCATAGTCTAGAGAAAGACTGCCGCCTAGTCCCATTATCAGCACATTGCTATCAGTCCAATTCTGTTCTGTTTGATCTTGTAAAAACTGCCTTACCCCCTGCGGCCCTGCTGGAATTGCGATCAGCTCTGGTTTGTTTTGCACGCCGCGTAGCCCCCTTTTGACGGCTGAGTATTCAGCGCCCGCAGGCACTAAAATAACCTGAACTTTTGGTGTGTTATCTGGCATAAGCGGCCTGTTCAGGAGAGCCATTGTAAACGATGCTGCCATAGTCAAGCTTGATTAAGCGGTCGGCCAGATGAAAGTACTGGTCGTCATGGCTGATGACAAAGATAATTTTGCCTTGAGATTTGAGATTAGCCAAAATTTGAGTGTAGAAAATGTCTTTAAATGTGGGATCTTGGTCGGCGGCCCATTCGTCAAAGAGGTATATCGGGCGGCTTTGTAGGTAGGCGTTTAGCAGGGTGAGCCGTTTGCGCTGGCCCTGAGAAAGTGCTGTTGTTGAAAACTGCCCTTGATCAACGCTGACTTTGTGATCGAGCTGGAGCTGTTTCAAATATTTTAAGGCGGTAGTGTCGTCAGTAGGTTTGTTAGCACCTAATAAGCGCTCGAATAGGTAAAAGTCTGAGAAAACAGCGGAGAAATGCTGGCGATACCATTCCTGGTTGGTGTTGTCTATTGTCTGGCCGTTTAGTTGAATTGAGCCGGACTGCGGCTGATAGAGGCCGGTTAGTAGCTTGGCGAGGGTGGATTTGCCACTGCCGTTGCCACCGACGATGAAAATGAGTTCTCCTGGTTTCAGGGAGAGATCTATGGGGCCGAGGGTAAATTCGCGATCACCCTGATCGGTTCGATACGTATGGCTCACCTGCTGTAGCTGTAAGTGAGGGCTTTGGACGATTGGCTTGGGTGCGGCCTGGTTATCTGGCGAGTTTAAACTTAAACCGAGTGCCTTAATCCTGCCAAGCGCAATTCCTGCTTTGCTCAACATCGGTAGCTTGTTAACTAGGCTCTCCATAGGGCCGAGTAGATAAGTGAACGTGAGCACGTAGGCAAAGCGAGTTTGCAGACTAATGTCAATCCATGTGGGTAGTAAAAATAGGATGAGGCCAACTGCAAAAAAGTAAATAAACTTGCCCCAGCTATCGAGCACTGCTAATAGGCTCAGACCCCGCTGATTAGAGCGCTGCATCTGCCTCGCTGTCCATTCTAGATCTGCGCTGAGGAAATCTTGGCGTCCGTTGTATTGCAGCTTTAGCTCTTTGACGCCATCAATGAGACTGCGAAAATGTTGGAACAGGCGGTCTTGCTGCTGACGGGCGGCGGCGAGGGCCTGTTTGCCCTGAATGAGGAACCATTGGCAGCTTACGGTTGCGATCGCTGTCAGCAGCAGCACCAGCGCCAAAACCTGCCAAGAGAGCCACGAAATATACACCATGCAGCCTGCCGCGCTGGCAATATTAATTGTCAGTACGGGCACGAATCCCACAGCCGTGGCCACAACCTGAATATCTTCTGTGAGAATGACGAGTAAACGAGGAAGACCGATTGTCTCTAGTGGCTTAAGTTCGGTTGCTAAAATTTGGCGGCTGAGGCGCATTTGCAGATCGAAGACGACGGCCTGGGAGAAGCGGACGAGGAGAATGCGGGCGGCGGTAGCAGCGGCTAGGGTAACGGCCCCTAGTGCGATGAAGGCTGTAATGGTGGTGCTTGAGGGGACTTGGCTTTGGGCGACGGTTTGGCTGATGAGGGCGATGAGTCCGGCGCTACAGCCGCCGCTGATGATGCCTGTGATGAGAGCGATCGCCGCTGATTTCCAGGAGGATTTGAATAAAAAGACAATAAGATCCATTAAAATCTTTTTTTAAGGTGTAGGGTATCTTCGGCGTGTAACAATTCTCTGAAGAGAATAGACTATCAATAAACAACAGAAAATCGTAACCGATGCAAATATTTGTCACAGGCGGAACCGGATTTATTGGCGCAAATGTGGTTCGCCTGCTGCTGCAAGAGGGACATAGCGTCCGCGCTTTAGTACGGCCTACGAGTCGCCTCGACAATTTGCGGGGGCTTAAGGTGGAGACGGTCACTGGAAATTTGAACGATGATGACCTGTGGGAGAAAATGGAGGGCTGCGAGGCGCTGTTCCATATTGCGGCCTACTATTCTCTTTGGCAAACCGATCAGGATCAGCTTCAGCTAGATAATGTTTTGGGTACGCGGAACTGTTTGGCTGCTGCGAATCGAGCGGGTGTAGCGCGCACGGTTTACACTAGCTCGGCGGCGGCGATTGGCTTAGGTGAGAAAGGCGTTGCGGTAGACGAGACGCATCAGTCGGGTGTTGACGAGCTGATTGGGCACTATCGTAAGTCAAAATATTGGGCGGAGCAGGAGGCGGTGAAGGCGGCTGAGGCCGGTCAGGATGTGGTGATTGTGAATCCGACTTCACCGATTGGGGCTTGGGATATTGGGCCGACACCGACGGGGAATATTTTTGTGCGGTTTTTGAAGCAGAAAATGCCGTTTTATTTGGATACGGGGCTGAATGTGATCGACGTTGAGGATGTGGCTTGGGGGCATTTGCTGGCGCTGCAAAAGGGGAAGGCAGGCGATCGCTACATTCTAGGCAATCAAAATATGAAGCTGAAGGCCATGCTGGATATGCTCGAAGCCATGACCGGCACACCTGCGCCTGAGAAGTCGATTCCGGTCGCGGTGCCGATGAGTGTGGCCTGGATCGAAGAGAATATTTTGGCCCGGTTTGGCAAAGCGCCTAATGTGCCGCTAGACGGCGTTCGGATGGGGACTAAAACGATGTATTACGATGCTTCTAAGGCTGTCCGCGAACTGGGGCTACCACAGACGCCAATCTCGGCGGCTTTACAGCGCGAGGTGAATTGGTTTGTTGATAATGGCTACATTTAGCTGAAACAAAAGATATGACTTCTCCTCGATACCTGCATCCGTTGATGGGTGTGAATCTGAGAACGCTTTTTGCTCTGCTACGGCATAACGGCGCAGGTGAGTATCCTGTTCATCTGGCGATTATTTTGTCGGTGGCGCTATTGCGCTGGCCCTTCTCGACGTATGAACGGTGGAGTGTGGCGCGATCGCCTCTCCCCGAATCCAATCAAATTCCCCCTATCTTCATTGTCGGTCACTGGCGCAGCGGCACCACTTTTTTGCACAATCTGCTGTGCCGTTCTCCCCAGTTTTCTTATATCGCGCCGCTGGCCACAGGTTTACCGTGGGACTTTTTGACGCTTGGCAATCTGCTGCGTCCGGTACTAGAGAAGGCACTGCCAGAAGGCCGCTTTATTGACAAAGTAGCAGTAAATCCAGATTCTCCTCAGGAGGACGAAATTGCGCTGGCGAGTATGCAGCTTTTGTCTTTTTATCACGGGCTTTATTTCCCGAAAAACTTCACTGAGAATTTTAACGCTGGGCTCTTTTTTGAAGGCTGTGACGATCTAGAAATTGAAGCGTGGCAGGATGCTATGAGGCACCTGTATAAGAAGCTGCGGATGCAAAGTCCGGGTAGGCAGCTATTGATTAAGAATCCGGTGTATACGGGTCGGATTGAGCGGTTGCGATCGCTATGGCCCCAAGCTAAATTCATTCACATCTATCGAAATCCATACATTGTTTACCAATCGACGCTCAACTTTTACGACAAGCTTTTACCTGAGCTGTCGCTGCAATCGTTTGAGCATGTGCCGGTAAGTGAGACTATTTTAGAGAGCTATCCGAAAATGATGGAGGCGCTTTTTGATGATACCAAAACGCTGCCTGAGAAAGATTTTATAGAGCTACAGTTTGAGACGTTTGAAACCGATCCGATAGGGCATTTGAAGCAGATTTATACGCAGCTTGAGATAGCAGGATGGGAGAGTGCGGAGCCTTTGTTTCAGACGTACCTTGATTCTCAAAAAAGCTATCGTAAAAACAAATATGCTTTTTCGCTAGAAGCTATGCAAGTGGTGAAAGATAGATGGCAACCATTTATTGAGCAATGGGGTTATGACATGCCCGATATTAGGAGAACATAGCGTAATTCACATTAGCGCTGTTGGATTGGGTAACGACCGTTATTTGGTTAAGTTCGGGGCTGATCGCTACCACTTATGTAACAGAAGGGCTATGGCTTATTTTTTTGCTCGGGAAAGTTTATTTAGGAGCTTATCAATGGGCGATGCCTTCTCTAGTTTTTCCTTACGAGAGTCTTCTACTAAACTGCTGATCTCTTTCGTATGAAGTCGAGGGTCTAATACAACTTGAATAGCAGATACAAATTGGTATTTCAGTTCAATGAGTGCTCTTTTCTCATTGTCAAATCCGAATTCTGAAACTGTTGCGCTGCCATCTAGTATCTGATACGCAGCAACTAGGTAATCAAGTGCCGGATGTCGAATTCCCTTGTAAGCTTCAGGCTTATGCGTTCCGTATGTCTCATGCAGTCTATTAGGCAAGAAAAAGCGTCCGCGATCAATCAAAGCAGACAGCCTATATCGACAGACCACAAGAGCTTCCGTTTGTTTTAAATCAATTGCTTGTGTATCGTCACACCGTTCAGCAGCTTCGCTCAGCAAGCTAATAACTTCGGAGGCCCAAGCCCTTAGGTCGGAGTACCAACTACTAGCAAATGATATGGCGTTTAGTCGATATTGCTCTCTGGCTGCTCTCTCCGCGCGAGTACCGAAAAACCAACCTAGTAAGGCACTGATAGCAGCGAGAATAATGCTGACGATCTCTGTACTCATTCGATGTCTCTCTGTGATTTAGCAGCTAAGTCCTTTAAGCCCGCTTGCGTTGCCGTGTAATTCTTGCCCAGCCATCTTCTAATAAACTGTAGAGGACGGGCACTACGACTAAGCTTAATAGCGTGGATGTCAGCAGTCCGCCAATGATAGCGACGGCTAAAGGCTGACGCAGCTCGGAACCTGCACCTAGTCCGAAGGCGATTGGCAGCATTCCTAAAACGGTCGAAGCCGTTGTCATTAAAATAGGACGTAGCCGCACTAGCCCTGTTTTCACGATCGCGGCGGTTCGTGCCATACCGGCTCGCCGTAGCTGATTGGTGTAGTCCATGAGCAAAAGCGCGTTTTTGTCGAGCAAGCCTAGCAAAAACAGCAATCCTAACAAAGACACCATGCCAAAATCGCTGCGAGTGACCAGCAAAGCTAACATCGAGCCAACGATTGAAAGCGGTAGAGAAAGGCCGACTACTGCCGGTTCTAGCAGTCTTCCGAAAGGAAGGAACAAGACTGCGAGCATACAGAAAACGGCAAGTACGAGCGTTCTTGCAAAGCTACCTAATACTTCTCCAATGCGAGCTGAGTCGCCGCCTAAGCTAATGCGAACGTCTGGTGGAACAACAGATTCAGCAACAGCGACTACCTGATCGGTGGCATCGCCCAAGGCTTCTCCTTTAGCCAGGTTAGCGCTGATGAACACGGCCCTTTGGCCGTTGCGATGATTGATTTCAGTGGTTGTTTCGGCAGTATTCTCTTCTGTCGATACGCGCACGTCGGCAAAGCCAGGGAGATCTTCAATCTGAGACTTAACATCAGCAGCGGCCTGATTGAGCGTGGCCAAATTATCGCTGAGCAAAGATATCTGTAGGGGCTTTTCACCACCCGTATCAATAAACTGAACGTCTTCTACGCTGGTGGTGACTTCGCTTTGTGGGGGTAGCTTTTGGCGAAGCTGTGATTGTACGGTGGCCGTGTCGAGCATGCGATCGCTTCTCAGCTTGATGTATAAACTGCCCTGATTTGGCCTACCCTGTCCGCCAACAGTAGTCAAAACTGATTCCACGTCTGGCAGCGTTAACACCGTTTCTTCTAGAGTTCCTCCGGTCGCAAAAGATTGTTGTAGTAAGCGCACTCTAGGATCAACAGGCGATTGTGAGAAATTTTGTTGATTCTGTTGCTGTTCGAGAAAAGTGCCTTGCGAGACATTCTGTGGCACCTGCGGTAGGGGCACCGTGTAGTTAAGGTAGAATTCGCCCCGGTCGAGCTGTGGGATGAAGCCCTGGGGAATGAGTGGAATGATTGCGACTCCGGCAATGAAGCTAGCGATCGCAATTCCCACAACCGCCCACCGATAGGCCAGCGACCAGGACAATAGTCTGCTATAGCCTTGCTCCAACCAAGATACGGGCGCTGTTTCTTCCAGGCTTTCTTCATTCACATGAGACTCAGGCGCGATCGCACCATTACCGTACTGCTTCGGCTTCAGCCAATAAACGGCCAGTACAGGCGTCAGCGTCCGCGCCACCAGCAAAGATACCAGCACAGATGCCGAGATTGTGAGCCCGAACGGCTTGAAAAACTGCCCAATCGTCCCGCCCATAAAGGCAACCGGCAAAAATACAGCCACAATCGTCAGCGTAGAAGCCGATACCGTCAGTCCAATTTCATCTGTGGCTATCAGCGCTGCCTGACGCGGGCTTTGGCCTAGCTCGATATGACGAATAATATTTTCAATTTCGACAATAGCGTCGTCTACGATAATGCCGATAACCAGGGCCAAAGCGAGCAGCGTGATGGTTTCTAAATTAAAGCCGTAAACGGCCATGACAATGCAGGTGCCGAGCAGCGAAAGCGGAATGGCCAGCGCTGTGATGAGGGTGGCTCGCCAGCTTTTTAGAAAGCCGAAGATGACCAAGACTGCGATCGCAACGGCCCCTATCAAAGAATCAATCGTCGCCCGCGTTGAAGCGCGAATAAAATCAGCCTGCGAAGCCGCCATCGAGAGCGCTACGTCAGGGAAATCCGCTCTAATCTGCTGAACTTCTGCCTCTAACCGACTGACCACCTCTAGCGTATTGGCATCGCCGCGCTTGACAACCTGAAACGCCAGTGCATCTTCACCATCAAACCGGACGAGCGTCGGTGAGTTGCGCAAATCTGCCAGAAAGTTCTCACTCGGTTCGCTGCTGACATCTAGGGCATTTGCAGCGATCCCGGTACCCAGTAAATCAACCCGCAGTACGCCTTCTACTGAACGCAGCGCAGGCAAGATTTCCCGCTCGCTCAAGGCAGCTAGCTCATCGGTAGAGAGGCGATCGCTTGTAATCGCGTAGCTCACCGCTGTCTCTTCATTAAGGTTAAGCGGCACCACCTCAACATCTGCTGAGGCCGGTAAGTCCGCTGCTGCAATATTCGCTTCTACGGCGGCGGTTGTTTCAGCCAGATTCGTCCCGACCTTGAAACGTAAATTCGTGACGCTGCGCCCGGCAAACGTCGAAGACACCATTTCATTTAGACCATCAAGCGCCTGTAGCTGTTGCTCAATCGGGTTAGTGAGCTGCGATTCGCTCTCTAGCGCGGTAGCCGTAGGCGCGGTGGCGTTAACGACAACAACCGGAAAGGTAATATCGGGGAAAAGGGCGTATTTGAGCGAGCTAAAGGCAAATAGACCGGCAACTGCGATCGCTATCCAGCAGAAAATGGTCAGCCCAGAGTGCTGGATAGCGAGCCTGGAAATATTCAGCCGCTCTCGAATGGCGCTGTTCGTAAAGCGAGTGATAAATCGGGGCGATCGCAGCTTAGGTAGACGCATGGTCAGATATTGCCTTCACAATGGCCCTATTTTATAGTGGTCTGCCTATAGCGACCTGCGGCGCGGCTAGCTCGCGATTTTGCTCAGCGGGGCCACTATTGCTAAGACATCATTGCGCGTAAGCTTTTCTTTGCCTTGCGACATCGCATCTAGCGTCGCGTGCGCTAGGGCGAGCGGAATTCTGCAAAACAGCAGCGCCGGGCCAATGGGTAGGGAGGCGGCGTAGGCGTCGGCTCTGGCTAAGTTTTCGCGGGCGAAGCTTTGCATATCGGCATCGCTCCAGCCATCGGGATAAAAGTCTGCGCCTCGGGTCATATCTTCGCTGTGGTTGCGCAAAATATTCACCGCCTGCAAGCCGCGGCCAAAGCTGATCGCATCCGTGCGGTTAGTAGAGGTGCCATCGTGCCAAGCCCAGATATCTGAGAGCATGAGCCCGACTGCGCCCGCCACGCTAAAGGTGTACTGGTTCAAGTCGGCTTCGGTTTGAATCCGCCAGTTACGCTCGGCCCAATAGGCCATTCTGTCAGCCATGGCTGCTGTAGCGTCCCAAATACGAGGGGCAATGCTTTCAGGGGCGAGTAGGGCCCATTCACCAATTCTGAGCGAGACTTCTTCGAGGTGTGAATCAAAATCGCTGAGCCCGGCGGCAAAATCTGCGGCTGAAGACGAGGCGGTTCCGGCCTGTAAGTTGAGGCTAATTTGCCTGAGCAGCTTGGCTTTTACCACATAGTCCAAATCGGGATGATCTTCGATTTGATCGATTGCTCTCATGCATAGATAAGCTGAGGCAACGGCTTCTTTAAGACCTTTGGGTAGCAGGCTAATAGGTATATAAAATGTACGACTCGTTGCTTTTAGCAAGTCTAAAGCAGAATTAGTCGCAGAATTAACAGTAAACATTCTTTTTCCTCAGACACCGGTTATAGTTACGATTGTGCTGCTTTGTTACACGGAATAAATTAATGTTGGATTAATTTATCACAAGCGAATATCTATCAGAATAATAGTAAGGGATAGGTATCAAAAAATGCGTAACGTTTGAGCGATCGCGCTGAAAAAACATTAATTTGATTCTAGAGTAGAGTAATAGCCTTGTAAAAGGCTTATGTGCTGCTTGAAAGATTAGGTCTTACCAGATTTCTATTTTTATAGAAACTGTCTTAGGGTAAGTCATTGCTAAAGATAATTCAGAAATAACCGCGAGGAACAGATAAGTTAATGGGCATTCATCTCCAACAAGCGCTTTCAGTCGGTCAATATCTCGTGACTCAAAGGCTCAAAGGGCGCAAAAAGTATCCGCTAGTACTGATGCTAGAACCGTTGTTTCGCTGCAACCTAGCTTGCTCGGGCTGCGGCAAAATTCAGCATACTAAAGAGATTCTTAAGCAGCAGCTCTCACCAGAAGAATGTTTTGCTGTGGTAGAAGAATGCGGGGCACCTGTGGTTTCTATTCCAGGGGGAGAGCCGCTTTTACACCCTCAAATTGAGGAGATCGTTCAAGGCTTAATTGATCGCAAAAAGTTTGTTTATCTTTGTACAAATGGCCTGCTGCTAGAGAAGAGCCTGTCTAAGTTTTCGCCGTCGCCCTATTTTAGCTTCAGCGTTCACTTAGACGGTATGAAGGAGCTGCACGATCAATGCGTTGATCGCAAAGGTGTGTTTGATATTGCCGTTAGCGCCATTCGAGCGGCTAAGGCCAAGGGCTTTCGGGTTACGACAAACACCACCGTGTTTGAGGGCACCAATCCCAAAGAAATTCAAAACTTATTTGACTATCTTACAGAGCTAGAAGTAGACGGCATTATGGTGTCGCCTGGCTACGGCTACCGCTGGGCTCCCGATCAAGACCACTTTTTACAGCGCGAACAAACGAAAGCCCTATTTAGAGAGATCTTGGCTCCTTTTAACGCTGGGAAAAAGGCTTGGGACTTCAACCACAATCCTCTCTTTTTAGACTTTTTAACCGGTCAAAAAGACTATGACTGTACGCCCTGGGGCAGTCCTAGCTACAGCGTTTTAGGCTGGCAAAAGCCTTGCTACTTGCTAAATGAAGGCTACTACAAGACGTTCCAAGAACTGCTAGACAACACAAATTGGGAGGAATACGGCTTCAAGAGCGGCAATCCCAAGTGTGCTGACTGCATGGTTCACTGCGGCTACGAACCGACAGCAGCAGCGGCAGCTTTGCAGCCAAGCAATATGGCGCGCGCGTTCAGCAGTTTGTTCTAAACGGAACTGTATTTGCCACAACCGGGCGTAAAGCCCTATGTCCCTACAGAAATTATTGTAGGGGCATAAGATCTTATGCCCTCCGGCTGACACATCAAAGATCCGAGAAAACAATTCTCATTCATGACCCAATACCGCTGCTAATCAGCGTCGCTGGCCCATCGTGGTGAAAGCCAGGCGAGCTGCGGGTAACAAAGTCGTAGAATCGACTGCTTTGCAGGTGTACAACGGCTATGACTTGGCCGTCGCGTTGGAGTACGCCCCAGGTGCTAGGCAAGGTGTTGTTAATGACCTGACCGGCTAAGGATTCAGAGATGACGGGTAGCTCGCCTGCGAATAGCTGCTCTATGGCAACAGATTCTCTTTGGCTAGGAAAGTTTGCGTATAGCGTTGGCGATAATAACAGTCTTCCATTGCTAGAGCGAATGCTGCTTTCATCAATCTGTGCATATTTGAACGGAGCTTGAGGCGATCGCACCAGCAATTTAGCAGTCGGTGCATGTGGAAAAGAAGACTCAATCGCATTCAGCAGCTTGCTCATATTCCCAAGCTGACCTTTCTCTGCAAGCGTATTCGTATCGAGTGCTTCTAAAAGTGGCGGCGTAAATAGGGCTAGCACTTCTGCCATAGATGAATCTAAGTCGTTTTGAACCTGAATAAACTCGGCTTTGGCCTCGCGCGCGGCGACCTGCTCACGAAAGTGATTGGTGACTTGCAGGCCCGCAATAATGAGTGCGACCGCAACAATCCCTGCAACAATTGCCCGCCGCACCCGCCGCTTTAGCTGCACCGATACCCCGTAGTTTGGCAGCCCTGCCCGACTTGCATTCGCCTCAGCCAGCAGTGCAAAAGACAGCAGCACATTCATCACCACCAATACAAAAGCAATAATCCCACCTGCAACAAGCAAAGCCCGCACAGCGAGACTCCACGTCTCCGGTAAGATATCCCACATCAAAAACTCATCAATCACCCATAGCACAATGCCAAAGCAAGAGAGTGTGAGCAAAACAACCGCGAAGTTTGTGGCAAGCCGAAGCAAAAAACGATGATTCATAAAAAAGGTGTGATAAACAACTAGGAGAAAACTACAGCCGACAGAATACTATCTCAGGACTTCGGCGGTAGATAATGACTTTTGGCACAAGTTTTCGTCCGGTTTTGGCGCTACTGTAATGAACGTCGGTTCACATTATGCTTGTAACGTTCACATCGAGCGAGTTCGAGCGGTCACCCCTTTCTATTTTCGTATGCGTATTATTGGGCCTTTTATACAGGGGTTTGTTCAAGTTAGTTTACTGCTGCCGCTAATAGCGATCGCAGGATGCGGCCTTTTTCCTTCTAGCTCGGCTCAGCCCACATCAGGAGCGCGGGGTAGGGACGGGTCTGACGGCCCCATTGCTGTACAAACCGCTCAAGCGGAAACGGGTTCGGTTGCTGGGCTGTTGAGCTACACAGGCACTACTCGGCCTAATCAACAGGTGACGTTGCGATCGCAAGTGTCTGGCGAAGTGACCACTCTGGCTGTAGATGTGGGTGATGCGATCGCCCGTGGTGATTTGCTCGCTCAGCTTGACGGCGATTTGCAAACGACCAGCCTTAATGAAGCGCAGGCCGAACTCTCTGCGAGAAGGGCTGAGACGGCTCAGGCAGAAGTAGCGATTAGCGATGCTCAGTCGGCAGTAGTGCAGGCGCAGGCGACGTTTGATCAGGCTCAGATTGACGCGGATAGGTTGCGATCGCTGGCCAATCAGGGGGCGATTTCTCAGCAGGAGGCTGAAGCGGCAGAGCTGGCAGTTACTAACGCGCGGCAGGCGATTCTCTCAGCTCAAGCTCAGGTAAATGCGCAGCAGCAGGCCGTTGCTTCTTCGGCGGATCGAATTGACGCACAGCGGGCGGTGCTAGCGCAAACGGAGAAGCAGCTCTCTTATGCGGATCTGCGATCGCCCCTCACAGGTGTTGTGCTTTCGCGGCAGGTAGACGTGGGTGACTTTGTTGAATCGGGTGCGACCGTGCTTGAGCTAGGCGACCTTAGCCGCTTAGAGGTGACCGTACAGGTTTCTGAACTAGATATTGCGCGGCTTAGCGTAGGTCAGCCCACGCAGATACAGTTTGATGCTTTTCCCGGTGAAGGTTCGACCACAGGGCAGATTGAACGAATTGCACCAGTTGCCGATGAGACATCGCGGCTGATTCCGGTGCAGGTGAGCGTGCCGAATTCAAATGGTCGGATTGGTAGCGGACTGCTGGCTAGGGTGCAGTTCTCTTCAAGGCAGCAGCCTGGCGTGGTGGTGCCTGCGAGTGCGCTGGCGGTTGGAGAAGAGAGTAATACGGTGTTTGTGGTAGAGGGTGAGGATGAGCAGGCAAAGGCGATCGCGCGTTCGGTAAGAACAGGGGAACAAAGTCAGGAGAGCGTGGAGATTGTGTCGGGCCTGAGTCCGGGAGAGTCTTTTATCGTTGAGAGCGATCGGCCCCTGACTTCTGGGCAGGCGGTGCGGCTGAGTATTTTATCTGAATGATGCACTGAGAAAACAAAAGCAGGACTAAAAACAAATGACACGTTCCACTGCTTCATCAGGTTTAGAGACTGATCCTACCCCAAACCTCGGCTCCCCTTCCAGCAATCTCAGCCTTAGCACCCTGGCCATTCGGCGGCACATTGCCACGCTGGTACTGACGATTGCGGTGATTGTGTTAGGTCTTTTCTTTGTTCAGCAGCTTCCCGTCGATCTGCTGCCCTCTATTACCTATCCGCGCATTGGCGTCAGAGCAGATGCGCCAGGGGTATCACCAGAAGTCGCAGTCGATGAGATCACCCGCCCGCTAGAAGAAGCGCTGTCTGCAACCGAAGGGGTCGTTCAGGTAGTGTCTCAAACCCGAGAAGGCCGTATTAGTCTCGACCTGTATTTTCAACCAGGCGGCGATATTGACCAGGCACTAAATGATGCAACTGCCACGCTCAATCGTTCTCGCGATAGCCTCCCAGATACGGTCGGGCAGCCTCGTTTGTTCAAGTTCGACCCGTCGCAACTGCCGGTATATGAGACAGCGCTGACTTCGCCGTCGCTACAAGGGGTAGACTTGAGAGTGTTTGCTGAGCAAGAGCTGGCCCGAGAGCTGATTACCGTACCTGGTGTAGCCAGCGCGGATATTTCGGGGGGCGCTCAAGAAGAGATTCGCATCAACTTAGATCCGGCGCGATTGCAGGCATTGGGTTTGGGCCTGACAGATGTGTTGGATGCACTTTCAGAACGTAATCAGGATACGTCAGGCGGACGCATTCAGGGAATGGATGGCGAGCCGCTAACCCGTGTGGCCGGACGTTTTCAGCAGGCAGATGAGATTCGTAACTTAATCTTTGAAGTCGGTGAAGCGGGCTCTGTGCAACAGGTATACCTGCGGGACTTTGCTGAGGTGATAGACGGGACTGAAGAACAGCGCGTTTTTGTGAATCTTAACGGTGAGCCTGCGGTGAAGTTGAGCATTCAAAAGCAGCCCGCGGCGAACACAATTGCGGTGGTTGAAGGCGTAAGACAGCGGCTAGAAGACCTGAGGGCATCTGGATTAATTCCAGAAGATCTGGTTCTTAATGCCACGCTGGACGAGTCTATTTTTATTCGCAATTCCATTCGCAATGTTGCTATTTCTGGCATTACGGGCGCTGGGCTTGCTGGGGTCGCTGTTCTGTTGTTTTTAGGCTCGCTGCGGCAGACATTTATTATTGTCGTGGCAATTCCTTTGGCTACGCTCGTTGCAATTTTGCTGATGGGCATGTTTGGGCTCTCGCTAAATGTATTTAGCCTTGGCGGGCTGGCCCTGGGCGTTGGCATTGTGGTAGATAATGCCATTGTGATGCTAGAAAACATCGTGAAAGGGGTAAAGGAGAATAGTCAGTCGGACAGAAAGCACGTAGTTCGTCAGGCTGAAGTGAGCAGCCGAGAGTTGGAATCTGCGCTATTTGCGTCTACGACAACAAACTTGGTTGCGGTGCTGCCGTTTTTGTTGATTGGTGGGTTTATTGCACTGCTGTTTAATGAACTGGTGCTAACGGTGAGTTTTGCGGTGGGGGCTTCGCTGGTGGTGGCGCTGACGGTGGTGCCTGCGCTGACTTCTCGGCTGCTTGCTGTGAAAAGGTCTAGCGGGGTGAGTAAGCTCTGGGTGATTCGTGGGTTTGATGCGCGGTTGCAAGGATTGACCAGGCAGTATGCGAGGCTGTTGAGGTGGGTGCTGAGGCGACGGATTTTGGTGGTCGCGATCGCCTTCCTTTTATTCGGCGGCAGCAGCGTTCTCATGGTGAGCCGCATTCCTCAAGAGATTTTGCCAAGCATTGCTACGGGCCAGGCAGATGTACGGGTGCAGTTGCCGCCGGGCACCACCGTAGAGGAGAATCGTCGGGTCATGAGCGCAGTGGACGAACTGCTGATAGCTCAGCCTGAAGTAGAGTATGCGTTTAGTACGTCGGGTGGGTTTCTCTTCGGCGGTAGCACCAGCGAAAATGCGCTGCGAGGGTCTAGTACGCTAACGCTGGTGCCGGGAACCGACGTAACGGCTTTTAGCGATCGCATGTCCGAACAGTTCAATCAGTTCAACCTCGTCAATACCCGGCTGCGCGTATCTCCCGGCAGCGTGCGCGGCCTGATTTTGAACAACTCTCCGGTGCGCGGCGATATTGACGTTATTTTGCAAGGGTCTAATACAGACACACTGGAAGCAGCCGGTGCGCTCGTCGTAGAAGCGCTAGAAGAACAGGCTACGCTGGCAGCATACTCGCCCGATGCCGATCCGCCGCAGCCAGAAATTCAGATTCGGCCCAACTGGGAACGTGCGGCTGATTTGGGGCTTTCGGCAGAAGATATTGGCCGGACGGTGCAGACGGTACTTTCGGGGGCGGTACCGACGCAGCTTCAAAGAGGCGATCGCCTGGTAGACGTACGCATTCAAACCCCTCAAGCGCTCGTCCAAAACCCATCTGAGCTAGCGCAACTGCCCCTACTCACCAACAGCGGCGGTCAGCCCGTGCGCCTTGGCGATGTCGCTAGTATCGAAAACGGTCAGGCTCCCGGCGAGATTCAGCGCATTAGTCAGCGGCAGGTTTTTATCATTGAAGGTAGGCTCAGCGACGGTGCCAGCTTGGGCGAAGCATTAGAAGAAGCCGATCGGATATTTTCGTCTTTGGATCTGCCCGATGGCATCACTCGCCTGCCGAGCTTTAGCGCCCAAAGCAACGCCGCGATTTCAGACGGCATCGGCATTTTAGGCGGGCTCGCGGCCTTTTTGGTCTTTACCGTCATGGCCGTACAGTACAACTCGCTGATCGATCCGCTGGTGATTATGCTAACGGTGCCGCTGGCTTTAGCGGGCGGCATTTTAGGGTTATTCATTACCCAAACGGCGATTGGTGCAACGGTGATTGTAGGCGCGGTGCTGCTGGTCGGCATTGTTGTTAACAACGCCATTATTCTAGTAGAGCTGGCCAACCAAATTTACGCACAAGAGCGCTGTAGTCGCATCTTGGCTATTCTCAAAGCCGCACCCCAGCGCCTGCGACCTATTTTAATGACCACTATCACAACCGTTCTTGGCATGTTTCCGTTAGCGCTAGGGATTGGTGAAGGTTCAGAATTCTTACAGCCGCTAGGCGTGGTTGTGTTCTCTGGTCTTTCTCTAGCAACGCTGTTGACGCTGTTTGTAATTCCTTGTTTTTACACGCTATTTCACGCTACAGACAGCCGCCAGCAAGATCTTCCCAAAGCTGTATAGTACTGGTTCTTTTCAGCGCTGTACAATCAAAAAACTATCTCAATGGAAACAACGCTCACAATGGCATTACGCAAATGGTTTCTAGTTCTGTCACTTTCTGTTCTTGTCCTTTGCGTATCAAATTTTCCGAGCAGCGCGCAGCCTGTAGCAGATCTGACCAACGGCGTAAAAGTAACGCCGCTTGGCAGTCACGATGGTGAGTTTTGCGCGCTGGATCGGGCGATGGTGTTTGAAGATCCTGGCGGGCTGCGGATTCTTTACGACGCGGGGAGAACGGTTGCGGGCGCTGACGATCCGAGGCTAGGTGATATTGATGTTGTTTTGGTGAGTCATGTGCATGGGGATCATTTGGGCGATCGCAGGATCGAAACCCCCAATGAAGGCACCTGCGCACAGCCCCAAACGGACATCAGCACAGTTCCTAACTCCAACAGTGTTGAAATTGCCGTGGGGAAAGCGGCAAACATTGTTGTAGGCAGCGAAATGTCTAGCTTTTTGGCGAACAAAGTTGAGGGCTTAGGCGGCGATGCTAGCAGTGTTCAGCTCGTGCGCTTTGGAGCTTCTCGTAATATTGAAGGCGTGAGCTTTACAACGGTTCCAGCCGTGCATTCCAACGGATTGAGCGGTGACTTTATTGAAGGCGAGTTGGGTGAGAGCCTATCTGCTGCGGGGCTGAGCGCTTACGTGGGGCCACCGACAGGATATGTCATTACTTTCTCCAACGGTTTGGTCGTTTACCTATCAGGCGATACGGGCGTGACGGCTGAACAACAAACTGTAGTCGCTGGTCAATACGGTGCTGAACTTGTTGTGATGAATATTGGCGATACGTTTACCACTGGGCCGACAGAAGCAGCGTACGTTATCAATGAGCTGATTCAACCGGCTGCGGTAATCGCTTCTCACGCGAATGAAGCTGCGACGGTGAATGGTGAAGTTCAGCTAGATACTAAAACGGCTGCTTTTATTGAAGCAACAGACACTAGCGTGTATGTGCCACTGAGCGGCAGAACGCTGGCGTTTGACGCTGATGGGCTGTGTACGGATGGTTGCGGTGAGTAGGCGAAGCCACCATAAAACCGAGATAGGGAAAAGAAGTGTTCTTTGCCCATCTCGGTTTTACTAGAACATAGATAATGCTGACCTTGTTATACCAAGTCCGAATCGTACCCCCCAATTAAGAGCCGTACCCTTTGTAGGGGCGTAAGGCTTTACGCCCTCCGAGCATTCAGGAGCTACTTCAGATCAAAGCGATCCAGGTTCATAACCTTGTCCCACGCCGCCACAAAGTCGCGCACGAACTTTGATTGAGAGTCTTCACATCCGTATACTTCTGCGATCGCTCTTAGCTGAGAGTTAGACCCAAAGATAAGATCTGCGCGGGTGCCCGTCCACTTGAGTTCGTCAGTGGTGCGATCGCGCCCCTCAAACACATACTCAGCCTCAGAAGTCTCCTTCCACGTCGTTCCCATATCCAACAAATTCATAAAGAAGTCATTGGTGAGCGTTTCTGGCCGCTGTGTGAAAACGCCGTGCTGAACCTGATCAACATTTGCATTCAACACGCGCAGCCCGCCAATCAGAACCGTCATCTCAGGAGCCGTCAGCGTGAGCAACTGCGCCCGGTCAATCAGCATTTCCTCAGCGGATACAGCGTTTTCGCTACTGAGATACTCACGCTTGAGATAGTCTGATTGCAGATAGTTGCGGAACCCATCAGCAGCCGGTTCGAGCGCGGCAAAAGAGGCCACATCGGTTTGTTCTATTGAGGCATCCGTCCGCCCTGGCGTAAAGGGAACGGCGATATCGTGCCCAGCATTTTTTGCCGCCTGCTCAACGCCTGCGCAGCCGCCTAGAACAATCACATCAGCGAGCGAGACACTTTTGCCCCCAGAGAGGCCGTCGTTAAACGCTTGCTGAATCTCTTCAAGGCTTGCCAGCACAGTTGCTAGCTGCTCAGGACTGTTAACCTCCCAGTCCTTTTGCGGGGCAAGCCGAATGCGCGCCCCGTTTGCCCCGCCGCGCTTGTCAGAGTCACGATACGTTGAAGCCGAGGCCCAAGCGGTAGAAACTAGCTGAGAAACAGAAAGTCCTGAGGCGAGAATTTTGCTTTTAAGGGCCGCGATGTCTTGCTCATCAATCAGTTCGTGGCTGACGGCGGGGATAGGATCTTGCCAGATAAATTCTTCAGCAGGAACCTCTTTGCCTAAGAAACGCACGCGAGGCCCCATATCACGGTGGGTTAGCTTAAACCACGCATGGGCAAAGGCGTCCTCAAACTGATCGGGATTTTCAAAGAAGCGTCGCGAAATTGGCTCGTAGATGGGATCCATCTTCATCGCCATGTCCGCCGTGGTCATCATGGGCGCGTGTCGCTTATCGGGATCGTGAGCGTCAGGCACCGTATTCGCGCCTGCATTGCCTTTAGGCTTCCACTGATAGGCACCGGCCGGGCTTTTGGTCAGCTCCCACTCGTAGCCAAACAGATTCTCAAAATAGTTGTTGTCCCACTGCGTCGGATTGGTCGTCCAGGCTCCTTCGATGCCGCTAGTGGTGGTATGAACGCCCTTGCCAGTACCGAAGCTATTCTTCCAGCCGAGGCCCTGATCTTGAATTTTGCCACCTTCAGGTTCGGGGCCAACTAGCGCCGGATCGCCCGCGCCATGGCATTTGCCAAAGGTGTGACCACCGGCAGCGAGGGCAACCGTCTCCTCGTCGTTCATGGCCATCCGTCCAAAGGTTTCGCGAATGTTTTGGCCTGAGCCCACCGGGTCAGGTTCGCCGTTTGGCCCTTCTGGGTTGACGTAGATTAGGCCCATGACGGACGCGCCAAGCGGATTTTCAAGTTCGCGGTCACCTTTATAGCGCTGCTCATTCGTCATCCACTCAGACTCATTGCCCCAGTAAATATCTTCTTCAGGTGCCCAAATATCTTCGCGTCCACCCGCAAATCCAATGGTTTTGAAGCCCATCGACTCTAGCGCACAGGTACCCGCCAAAATAATCAGGTCGGCCCATGAAAGCTTCGCACCGTATCTTTGCTTAATCGGCCAAAGCAGCAGGCGCGCCTTATCGAGGTTGCCATTATCAGGCCAGCTATTGAGCGGGGCAAACCGCTGATTGCCAGTAGCCGCACCGCCGCGACCGTCACCGATGCGATACGTGCCCGCACTGTGCCAGGCCATGCGGATAAAAAGCGGGCCGTAGTGGCCGTAGTCGGCTGGCCACCAGTCTTGAGAGGTGGTCATCAGCTCAAAGATGTCCTGCTTTACCGCGTCCAGATCAAGGCTCTTGAACGCTTCGGCATAGTCGAACGTCTCGCCCATAGGATTGGACTGAGACGAGTGCTGATCGAGAATTCTCAGGTTTAGCTGATTGGGCCACCAGTCTCGATTGGTGGTGCCACGGCCAGCCGTAAAATTCTGAGTTCCGCCCATAAACGGACATTTGCCTTCGCTACCCATATGTCGTTTCCTACTGTGAGAAATTGAGAAAAAAAGCTTAGCTGCTTAAGTATATCGCTTACCCATACTCATTACGAGTTTGCTTAACTGCAATTTTAGTTAAGCCAAATCGATTTTGTACGCTAATGCTGCCATTGTTTCACAACACTTAATTAATAGACTGGATTAATAGACTGGCAAAGATTTTAAACGTTGTTCAGAGATGCTTGCATCTCATAGAAATTAAGCAGTCTTTTTGTTAAATCTAAATGAGAGTATTGCTATATTTGCCTTATAAGCTGCTGTCGCGCTGCCGCTATTTTCTCAAGCAGTTCGGCTTCTCTGGTGCGATCGCCCACTTCCCTTGCAATCTCCAACCCGCGCTGATAATACTCAATCGCCGCCTCAAATTCTCTTTTAACAGCATACGCATCGCCTATATAGCCAAGTATTTCACCTTCCCCTGAGCTATCTTGGATCGATTGAGCCAGGTCTATACTTTGTTCATAATACTCAATCGCGTCGTCGGGTTTCTCTAAAGCCACCTCAGCTCGGCCTAAATTAGTCAATGCCTGACTTTCGCCCCATTTGTCTCGCGTTTCAAGGGCAATGTCTAGATGTTGCTGGTGTCGCTCTAGCGCTTTTGCATACTCGTTTTGGCTGTAGAGCACTTCACCAATCTGGCCAAACAGTTGCCCTTCTCGGTAGCGGTCTTGAGTTTGCTGTGCGATCGCTAAATGCCTTTCGTAGTATTCCAGCGCTCGGTCATTATCTCCTAAATTTCGATACACATCACCTATATTGCTATAAATATATCCCTCTTCTCTTTTATCACTGGTTTCTATCGCTATCTCTAATCTATCTTCCAACATAGTCAAAGAATCTTGAGACGCATCGCTCTCGGTGACGCTGCGAAATCGCTGAACAATGCCCGCATCTCGAAACCGTCTGCCTAAGTCTTCGCCCAAAGCCCTGAGCCGCGCGTTACTTTCATTTAAGGCCGCTTGCTCCTGCTGAAGCGCAGTTGTTTCAGCTAGCAGTTGATTTAGCTCACTGTTCTTTTCCTTCAGACTCGTATTTACCCCCGCCAGCGCCGCCTGTACATCAGCCGCCTCAGCCTGCGCCGCTGCTGCTTCAGCCTTTACCCGATCTGCTTCCTGCTTAGCACTAGCGGCTTCAGCCTCAATCACAGCCGCTTCTTCCTTCGCCTGAGCCGCCGCATTCTGAGCGCTTGCCGCTGCATTACGCGCGGACTGTTGAGCCGATAGCGCTGCGCTCACCTGTTGAGAGATTTGTTTGTTTTCTAAAAGAAGCCCTTGATTGTTGTTTTCTAGAGTCTGGTTGTTTTGCTCAAGCTCAACGCGAGCGGCGTTTAAGCTCTCTCTTTCAGATTGCAGATCTTCAACGTCTTTAGAAGCCACTACCAGTTTGTCTTCAGCCTCAGCCGTTTCCTGGCTCGCCAGTTCAGCCGCCCGCGTTTGTTCGCCTGCGTACTGTCCTACCAAAGCCGTTCCTACTCCAACCAAACCTAATAACCCGAGGCCCAATATATTAGCCACTCTCGTACGGCGGCGTACTTTCGTTAGGGCTATACGAGCACTATCTAGATCCGTATTGACAGCGCTAAGCGCTCTATTTTTATCAGAGAGTTGTTTACTTGTGCGTACGACCGTTTCCTGCGTCGCAATCAAATCGTTACGCAGCCCGAGCTTCTGACTTTCTACTAAAAACTGATAGTCTAACTTGCTCAGGTTGCGGCTCTCAGCCCAATCTAGAGCCCGTTCGAGCGTCATTCCTTCTAGTAAAAATCTGTCGTGCCGCTCGTGACTCACCCACTCTTCTATCTGTCTGCCGTAAGGACGGATGCTTGTGAGGGTGTCGCGAATCCATTCTGCGTTGAAAACGGCTCGATAAACCGGATTGTAAACCTGCAAGGTGCCCAAGCGTTCTACCACTAAGCCCGATAGCCGCAGTTCTACCTGCTGTGGGCTTTTGTCTTGGACCACGCGGCCTCGGATGAGTGCGGTTTGGTATAGCTCTAAGAGTTGACCCACGTTGGGATTGCTGCGGAGGCGATCGCGTATTGTCTTCAAGTGCGGCGGCTCATCCTGCATTTCCCAATTATCAATGACGTGAGTCCGCACCACATATTCCACCAGCTTCTGTGGTGAGGGTGATACTTCAACAGATCTTCTTTGCTGCCGATTTGCTTCTTGCGCTACAAGCTGACAAACCTTTTGGGTTAAAAATGGCTGTCCGCCCGTCCAGTGCAAAATCTCTTGCAGTATGGCCTCTGGATCATCTACCTGCTGAGCTAATCCGGGTAGTAAAGGCGAAGCTTCTTCTAGCTTAAAGCCTGGTAATTGAATGGCCTGGCCGATGTTAAAGGGTGTCTTTTGTTTATCTTGAATTAGCTCTGTAGGCGTAGCTACCCCAATTAGGGCAAACGTCAGCCGATTGAATGTAGGATCTTCAGCTCTGTTGTTGTAGCACTCTCGAATGACGGCGAAAAAGTCGTCTGTATCAAAGTCTATGCTAAGGATGCTGTCGATTTCATCTAAGAAGATAACAATAGGCTGAGCGATGGCTGTTAGGAGTACGTCGCTTAAGAACTTCCCTAATCGTCGAGTAGCTGAGAGTTTGTTGTTCTCCTCCCACCAGTCATCTATATCGAGGGTTAGATTTAGCCGGTCGGCTAGGCTGTCGATGATGCCAAAGTACCATTCTTCGGGCGCGATCGCTGTCGTCCCTAACCCGCTAATATCCAACGACGCACAAACCACCGCTTCTGCCTGAAGCCGCTGCGCCACCCGCACCCGCAGGCTAGATTTACCCATCTGCCGCGAGTTAAGCACATAGCAATACTCCCCGGCCTTTAGCGCCTCATAGAACGCCGTATCAGCGGCCCTTGCCACATACGTTTGAGCATCGGCGGGCAGACTTCCGCCTACTTGGTAGCGATATTCGGCCATCACCTATTCCGCTAAGTCTTCTGGATTCACGCCTAGCTCGCGCAGCTTAGCCTCTAAAGATTGAATTCGTTGCTGGCC
The DNA here is from genome assembly GCA_963793265.1 of uncultured cyanobacterium. Classification (GTDB taxonomy): domain Bacteria; phylum Cyanobacteriota; class Cyanobacteriia; order Phormidesmidales; family Phormidesmidaceae; genus Phormidesmis. Next base: position 244,270 of record CAWBZI010000007.1, on the reverse strand, counting down.
TTGCTGTCTCTGCTGTCGTTCAATCCTAAGCTGATCGCCTAGTTCTACAGAAGTCAAGAACTTCTCACCATCGGGGCGATAAATCTCTAAGGCTAACTCTCCTAATTGAAAACGGATATTCAACCTCGGGCTAACCCAATCATTCATTTCACTGATAAGCTGAAGCGATTTGCCTGAGCGCTGAAATCCAGTCAGCTCATTACCGTCTGGATCGTAAATGTAATACTCGTCTACGCCGTAGCGTTGGTAGAAGTTGAGCTTCCGCAGCATTTCTCCAGAGCGATTGCCTGGCGATAATATCTCGAATACAACTTGGGGAGCAATATCGGCTTCTATCCACTGCCGGTAAGATCCTCTATCGCCTTTAGGTCGGCCAAAAACAACCATCACGTCTGGCGCTTGTCTGCGTTTGGGCTCACCCTCAACCGGATACCACAGCAAGTCTCCGGCCACAAAAACGTCTGCTTCAGCCGCAAACAATCGCTCTAAATTCTCCTTGATAATGACAATCCAACGAAACTGTTTTGTATTGTCTGCCATCAGTTGCCCATCGGTGTCAGGGTACTGATCGAAATCGTCAAGCGGACTATCGGATTGGCTATCGGACAATAGCTGTTGCACCATAGATCTATCCTCCTAACCGAGATTGAAAATATTGCCGGTAAAGTTCGCACAAAGGCACCACCTCATTACCCTGATACTTTACCAGTCCCATGCTATGTAGCTTAAACGCAGCGGTAGACCCAATTCGCACTGGGCTATACACGCCGATCACTTCTCGAAAAGCTTCTACTAGATCATGATCGGCCTCTAAGTTCAACAGATGTCGGCGTAGGTGATCGCTATATAGGCCGCTTTCGGTGGGGGCTTGGGCCATGAGCTTAGAAAGGGTAAGTCGGCCTCTGGCGAGCTGGTAGAGGGCAGCGCGAAGTAGATAGGGATGACCGCCGACTAGCTCTACTAGCTGTTCTTGTTGATGCTCGGTGAGGGTTAAACGGTGGCGATCTATCAGGGCGGCGACTTCTTCGGCGTTCAGCTCTCGTAGCTCAATTGGCAAGCCCACGTTAAAAGGAGAACGATTGATGCTGAGGGGAATGTAGACCTCTTTAGAGTGCACGATGACCAGATGCAGCCTGCGCCATAAGGGGCTGCTTTTGCCTTCTTCGTGCCATACGCGCAACATGCCGAAGAAGTCGGTGGCGATCGCAGGATGCTCAAATGCCTGATCAACATCATCAAGGCCTAACACCAGCGGCTTATCTAACTCAGCTAAAACGTACTTTTCAAAATATCGCTGCGCCCGCCTGACAATTCCCCGAGCGCCTTTCCAGTAGTCAGCTAGGCGATCTTCCATATCCAACTCTTCAGTCACGCTGGCGCAAAACCACTGCAAAAACTCGTCGAGGTGGTTGAGCGCTTCGGTGTCTGCGGTTTGAAAGCTCAACCTGACCGTTTCGTAGCCCTGCGCTTTGGCGTGGTCAAGCGTTCTTACCAGCAAAGACGTTTTGCCCATCTGCCGAGGCGCTTTGATCCGAATGAGAGAGCCCTGACGCACAACGGCCTCGTAGCAGTCTTTTTCGATAGGCGATCGCTCCACATAGAACAGCGACTGCAAAGGCACCAGTCCCCCCGGCTCCTCGATCTGAAGTGATTGAGTCTGAATCGGCGGTGTCTCGTCCGTGTCATCTGTGCCGTTATTTGCAGGCGTCGAATCTGCCACTGGTCGAAGTTCAGGAGGTTGCGCTTCAACACGCAAGTTCTCCACCGGCTGATCTTTCACCTGCAAAACCGGCGTCGCCGTCTCGTCAATGCCTTCTAGGTCAATAGCAGCCAGTCCAAACTTATAAGCATCGGGTACTGAGCGTCCGTAGCCCAAGGCATCGTAGAAGCCAACGGCAAAGTTAATCGCAGCGCGATCGCCAATATCCTGCGTCATGCCCACTACATACTGCACATGCTCACCAATCGCCTCGGCCTGTACGCTCGAATAGCAGGCATTTAGCAGCACACACTCCACACTAGGACACAGCCCAAACAGCCGGGCTAACGCAGCTCCGCTGACCCGTTTAGACTTATCTCTATCGTTTTCAAATACGAGCCCTTGAGCGCCTTCGCCATGGCCTGAGAAGTGGACGATTTGGGGCTGATACTTAAGTAGGGCGCGGCGTAAATCGTCTGGGCGTACGGCCCATTGGGAGACAACCGAGAAGCGATCGCGCCCTGATGAAAGCGCCAATCCTTCCTGAATCTCGCGTACCTCCTTTGGAAGCCGTAGCCGAGTCGTATCCGAAGGATTCGCCGCCAAAATTAAAATCGTTTTATCAGCCGTCATATGTTCAATTTTACGGCCTATACATCAAATAATCTAATTCTGGTAAGGAATACTTAAGCAAGTCAGCGGTCGTTAACGATTGTTCTTAGTGCAAAGGGGCTGCGCTAGCGACACAATTGTAATGAAGCACTAACATTTATAAAGAAAAATTGTGCGGTTCAATACAGAAGTGCACATAGAAAATTTCTAGTATCGGTACATAAATAACGCTCACCGTAGGTCTAGGCAGATGTTGTCGGCATCCTTGCGATCATTACGTATAGGCTCCACCTACGCACCCCATAACTTCGGCATTAAAGAAGGGCGTCGGCACAGCCACTTAATCAAAAGAAGCGGCGTCGGTTCCCCTGAAGCATAGTATTTAAAGTATTGTTCTTGTTCCTCAGTCACTCCAATCCTGGGTTTGGTAGAACAAAAATATTAATCACAATGCATCTATCTAGCTTGGAGCGAAACGGTGAACGCTGCGCTCAAAAAGCTTTTACCATAAGGGGTGCACACTAGCATTCTTAGAAAAATTATGGCGATCGCACTCAAAAACAAAGTTGTTCTTATCACCGGAGCTAGCGCGGGGATTGGTGCCTCTAGTGCCCGACTATTCGCTGAAGCTGGGGCCAAACTCATTCTCTGCGCTCGCCGCAAAGAAAAGCTACAGTCCTTGGCCGAACAGCTACAAAAAGAGCATAAAACAGACACATTGTTGCTGCCTTTAGACGTGCAAAAATCTGGTGATGTCAATAGCGCGCTCGCTGGTCTACCGGATGAGTGGAAATCTATCGACGTCCTCATCAACAATGCCGGGTTGAGTCGTGGCCTTGATAAACAGTACGAAGCCCCGCTTCAGGACTGGGAGGAGATGATCGATACCAACGTTAAAGGCGTACTGTATATGACGCGCGCAATTGTGCCGGGCATGGTGGCGCGCAACCAGGGGCACATCATAAATATCGGCTCTAGCGCTGGGCGCTATACCTACACAGGAGGCAGCGTTTACTGTGCGACAAAAGCGGCGGTGAAGGTAATAACTGAGGGGCTGAAAATAGATTTGTTGGGTACGCCTATTCGCGTGACTAACGTTGAGCCTGGGCTGGTCGAAACAGAGTTTAGCGGCGTTCGTTTTCGAGGTGATGAAGCGCGGGCGAAGAATGTCTACAAAGGCATGACGGCACTGACGCCAGATGATGTGGCCGATAGTATCTTCTTTGCGGCGACCCGCCCGGCTCACGTCAACATTAGTGAGCTGTATTTACTGCCCACCGATCAGTCTACAGGCACCCTCATCCATCGAGAAGACGGCTAAAGAAAAATATTCACTTTCGTCATAAGGAGGAGATTCAACAATTTCCTCCCTTAACCGTATTTTGAGATACACAAACTCTTTTCCTGAATTGTTATTGTTCTTTCAATAGCGCGCTTCATATCAGTCGCGACTCAGGCATTTCTTCAAAATTATTTGTTCTGAAATTCAGGTATCTCACCATGGTTATTAAGCTAGACAAGAGTCGGTTGAATAAAAAAGAGTTTGATCTAAAGCAGCTAGATCAAGCAGGTAACCCGGCAAGTAGCCTATCTGAGATGGATCAGTCGTCGCTGTGGCACGCGATGGCGCAGCACAAGCCTTTTGCAAAGCAGCCGCCCAAGTGTATTAGCAAAGCGGCAGGCTGTCATGTAACGGATGACCAGGGCGTAGAGTATTTTGATGGCGTTTCAGGTCTTTGGTGCGTGAATGTTGGCTATGGCCGACAGGAACTAGCCGAGGTGGCCTATGAGCAAATGACAAATCTGGCCTATTCGCCGCTGACGATGAGCCACGAGCCTGGCATTCGCCTGGCTCATAAACTGTTGGAACTGCTTGACTATGAGGGCAAAGTCTTTTTCTCTACGAGTGGTTCTGAAGCGAATGAAACCGCCTTCAAAATTGCCCGGCAGTATCATGCGCAAACAGGAGCAAAGGGGGCGGGCGATCGCTACAAATTTATCTCTCGCTACCGAGGCTATCACGGCGGCACCATGGGCGCACTAAGCGCCACGGCTCAAGCTGAAAGAAAGTCAAAATACGGCCCGCTGGTGCCAGGCTTTTTACATACGAATCCACCTTACTACTACCGATTTGGCAACGGCCAGACTGAAGAAAGCTACAACGACACGCTCCTAAAAGAGTTGGAGATGACTATTCAGTATGAGGGAGCCGATTCGATTGCGGCGATTATTGTGGAGCCGATTATCTCAGGGGGCGGGGTAATTGTGCCGCCTGATGGCTATTTAAAAGGGGTCAGGGAGATTTGCGATCGCACCGGCATTCTGCTCATATTCGATGAAGTCGTCAACGGCTTTGGCCGCACCGGCAAAATGTTTGGGCACCAGCACTGGGGGATTACGCCTGACATTATCACCTTTGCCAAAGGGCTCACCAGTGGCTACATGCCGCTCTCTGCAACGGTTGTAAAGCAGCATATCTTTGAGGCTTTTCTAGACGAGCCCGGTACCAATAGCCACTTTCGTCATATCAGCACCTACGGCGGTACGCCCGTTTGTACGGCGGTAGGGCTGCGTAATATTGAAATTATTGAAAGAGAAAATCTGGCCGACAATGCGGCTGAAATGGGTGACTACCTGATGGAGAAGCTTCAGCCTTTGCTAGCGCATCCGAATGTGGGTGATGTGCGAGGTAAAGGACTGTTGATGGGCGTAGAGCTGGTGACTGATAAAGCGAGTAAAACGCCTTTAGAGGATGGAAAAGTTGTTGCCGTTGTGAAAGGCTGCATGGAACAAAATGTGATGATTGGGCGCAACACCAACACCATTCCAGGCTTTAACAATGTGCTGATTCTTTGCCCGCCGCTGATTGTTACGCGCGCAGAAATAGACCGGCTCGCTGAGGTGTTACGCAAGGCTGTATTTGCATTACCTGCATAATTCGCCTAGCGTAGTTGACACAGCTCAATCGAAAAGTAAGCCCCAGCCTGATACATACCTTTATGCCTGCGCAAACCAAAGAGCCGATCAACAAAAACGTACCGATTAAACCCGCCCGCAAGCGCCAGCGATCTACGAAGAAAAAGCGACCTTCTTCCTATCGCTGGCTGTCTTTTTTATCGGTTGCGATCGCCCTCCTCATTTGGTTTTTAGCCACTAACTTAGGCTGGGTCAAACCCCTGTTCTTTCCATCCCCTCAAACCGTATGGACAACCTTTATAGATATTCTCACAAACGGCTATAAAGGGACGCCGCTGCTAATGCACATTGGCGCGAGCATGATGCGGCTAATCATTGCTTTTGTGCTCGCGATTTCGCTAGCGGTGCCATTAGGACTAGCCAGCGGCTACTTCAAGCCAGTTCGGGCCATTATTGATCCGTTCATTGAGTTCTATCGCCCGCTGCCACCGCTGGCCTACTACACGCTGCTGATTATCTGGCTCGGTATTGAAGACGGCTCTAAGATTGCGCTGCTGTTTTTAGCTGGCTTTGCCCCGCTCTATATTGCGATGGTGTCGGGCGTTCAAAGGGTGCCGCGCGATCGCATCAACGCCGCCCTTTCGCTAGGCTCCTCGCAGTGGCAAGTATTTACTCAGGTCGTTTTCCCTTCTTGCTTACCTGAACTATTTACCGGTCTGCGAACTGCGCTCGGATTTATGTACACCACCTTAGTCGCCGCTGAAATGGTGGCAGCTCTTTCAGGCATTGCCTGGATGGTGCTTGATGCGAGCAGCTTTTTGCGCAGCGATGTGATGTTCGTCGGCATCATTATTATGGGCGTGATTGCGATTATTCTTGACACGGGTCTGCGCCGCTTGCAGGCCCACTATCTGCCCTGGGTCGGTCGCGAATAGTCTGAGAAATAGCTGGGTAATAGCCTTGGCAAATTAACGTCGCCTTGTATAGTGACTGTTGAATCTCACGCTCTTTATATACAGAACTAAAAGAAAACATGCCCCATTCAATCAAGCCCACCACGCGATCGCCTTTCGGGCTAAAGCGCTTATTCCGCAGACAGTTCGCCGTTTTGCTCGGCCTCCTCAGCATGACGTTAGTGCTGACGCTAGCTGCCTGCACCCAGCCTGAAACTACCACCAGCGCTGAGGGTGGCGCTACCGGCGCGATGCCCACCGAATTTCGCATTGGCTATCAGGTGGTTCCTAACGCTGAACTGCTAACAAAAAACTTAGGGTTAGCCGAAGCTAAATTTCCCGATGTTGACATCAAGTGGCTTCCGTTTGACTCCGGTCGTGACGTAAACACGGCCATGGTCGCAGGTGGCATTGACGTGGGCCTAGCAGGCTCCGTTCCCGTTTCTACAGGCGTTGCCCAAGACTTACCCTATAGCGTCTACTTCATTCACGACATCATTGGCGACAACGAAGCTCTGGCCGTGACCGAAGCCTCTGGCATTGCCGAAATGGCCGATCTTGTTGGCAAAAAAATCGGCGTTCCCTTCGGCTCCACCACTCACTTCAGCCTACTTTCGGCTCTTACCCAGGCAGACATCGACCCTGCTGACGTTCAAATTCTTGATTTGCAGCCTCAAGACATGCTGGCTGCCTGGCAGCGTGGCGACATCGACGGCGGCTTTGTGTGGCAGCCTACGCTCTCTAAAATGGTCGATGAAAGCGGCAGCCTGCTAATCACGGCTAAGCAGCTCGCTGAAGACGGCATTATCACCGCTGATCTTGGGATCGTGAGTAAAGAGTTTGCTGCCAGCTACCCTGAGTTTCTTGAGGGCTATGTTGCTGCGCTGAGCGAGGCAACTGAGCTATACCGTAGCGAGCCTGAAGAAGCTGCTGCTGCTATCTCTGAAGAGATCGGTCTGACGCCTGAAGAAAGCCTGAAGGTGATGAATGAGCTGGTTTGGCTAGATGCTTCAGAACAAGCGACGGCTGAGTATCTGGGCACGCCCGATGCGCCGGGTCAGATGAGCCAGGTGCTCAAGGATTCTGCTGAGTTCATGGTGAGCCAAGACGCGATTCCTAGTGCGCCTGATGTTGAAACCTATCAAAAAGCGCTATTTAACGCGCCTGTTGCTGACGCGGCTAAGTAGGGTTTAGAAGACGCGATCGCTTGATATCTCGTAGGGGTTTAGCAGTGCTAAACCCCTACAGCATTCTTATAAAAAACACCTAATCTCCCTTTCTTGTCGTAACCTAATCCTCTCCTATGGATCTTCTCCCTGACACGCTTCATGGCACCTCATCTACAGATACGCCTGTAGATACCACAGGAGCATCCTCAACTGAAGACATCCAAAACCCGCTGACTGGCGACACTTTAATCTCACTACAGAACATCGATCTATTTTACGAAGACGACGGCGGTGAGCCTTTTGAAGCGCTGCACGATCTTGATCTCAATCTTAACGAAGGCGATTTTGTCTGTGCCATTGGCCCCTCTGGCTGCGGCAAAACCTCTCTACTGCGCGTACTGGCCGGATACGAACGCCCTACAAACGGCACTGTCACCGTGGATGGCAGACCGCACACCAAGCCTGACGCTGAAGTCGGCGTTGTCTTCCAGCAGCCCAATCTATTTCCCTGGCTCACGATAGAGAAGAATGTCTCGTTTGGCCCTCGGATGAAAAAGATGGAAGCCCTGCAGCGAAAGCAGCGCGTCAGCTACTTTTTAGAGATGGTAAGCCTGATTGATGCGGCTAAAAAGCTACCGCACCAGCTATCAGGGGGGATGAAGCAACGCGCTGCGATCGCCCGCGCCCTGGCCGCCGATCCTAAAGTCATCCTCATGGATGAGCCCTTTGGCGCACTCGATGCCTTTACGCGCGAATCGATGCAGCTCAGCCTCTACGACATTTGGCGTAAAACCAACAAAAGCATCTTTTTTATCACCCACGATGTCGAAGAAGCGCTGCTGCTCTCTACCCGCATTGTTTTGATGTATGCCAAGCCGGGACGCATTGTTGAAGATATTCCCAACCCTTTCTCAGCACGGCTGCAAACCACCTCGCCGTCAGAAATCCGCGTATCTAAAGACTTTATCGAGATGCGAGAGTACCTGGTAAGACGGATTAAAGAATCAGGTGAATACTAACGCGATCGCTTTTTATACTCGGCTTTACCTCTCAACCACTGAACCTCTACTAAGGCTTGCTGAGCTATTGTGTAAGGCACATCGTAGAGCTAAGCCGTTAATGAGTTCAGGGCAAAACTACAGCATCCGCGAGTATTCTGATGTAATCCTTGCGCCATTTTTGTAGATGTCGTCCCCCTCCATCGACGCTAAGCCGCTTATCATCATCCGAGAAGCTTTCATCTCCCTGCTGCCTGTTGTGCTGGTGATGAATATTCTGGTCATGCTTTCTGGCCTGACAGGGGTATTAGAAAGCATAAATGCCAGCAGCCTCTTTATAGACAAAGCCGCACTATCTAGCACAGAGATCAATCGGCTATATTTCTTTTTGCTGCCGCTTTTTGTCAACTTATCGCTCAGCACGCTGCTGGCCAAGCACAAAGGGCTCGATCAAATTGGTACGCTGCTCATTGCCATGGTCTGCTTTTTAAGAGGCTCAGGGTTTCTAGGTATTGACGAGTCGGCTCAAATTATCTCCTATCACGGATCTATCCTTACCAGCATTCCGTGCGCTTGGCTGGCTGTTTGGCTTCTGCACTACTTTTCTAAAAAGCCCTGGCTACAGATTGTTAATTACCGTAGCGATTTGAGCCCTCGCCTGATTAGTTCTCTTAATCTAGTCATTCCTGGTTTTTTAACGGTTTTGTTGTTTGAGCTAATGAGATGGCCTACCGCGCTGCTATTGGGTGCGGATGGAAGCTTTCTATTGGCTCATGCTTTTCCACAGTTTGAGCAAATTAAACCTATTCAAGAACTTGTTGTCTTCAAAATAATTGCGCTATGTGCCTGGTTTGTAGGACTACACGGCGATCATAGTGCCTCTGGAATCTTTCAGCTTCTCTACAAAATTCCGGTCGGTGAAACAACCACAATTCGGATGAAGCCTTTCTACGATGTTTTTTTGAGTATAGGAGGCACGGGGGCGACGTTCGTAGTGCCATTTCTCATTCTTTTCACCAAGCAAGCCACCCGCCTAAAATCAATCGCTCGGCTGAGTCTGCCGTTTTCTTTTTTCAACGTCAATGAAATTCTGCTGTTTGGCCTACCTATTCTGTTGAATCCTATTTTCTTTATTCCTTTTTTTGCAACCGCCTTTGTCAATATGGCGATCGCCTTTACCGCTATTCGCCTCGGCCTATTCTCTATCGATCTGCTGCCCGTACACTGGATGACGCCCCCACTCTACAGCGCTTATGTGGCCACAGATGGATCGCTGTGGGCTGTAGCGACACAGATGGTTTGCATTGTGGTAGACGGCTGCCTTTACTTTCCGTTTTTAGCGATCGCCTCTCAGCAATACGAAGCGCCCCGTTATCTGCGTCGGCTTTTCGGGGGAGATGCCTATGGATTTGTGAGTGAGGAAATGAGCAACCGCCAAGAGCGGCTGTTCGTCGCACGTCAGAAGGATATGCTAAAGAGTGTGGCGGCGGCTCAAAAGGTGCTACATCAGCTTAGAGACGGGGACTTTTTACTATATTTTCAGCCCAAGATGGATGCGCGATCGCTTCATCTGGTTGGCCTAGAAGCCCTGCTCCGCTTTCAAGACAATGACGGCACAATTTTCCCACCGTCGTTTCTACCCGTGCTCTACAAGCAAGGGCTCTCAAAAGCCGTTGATAAAAAAGTCGTTAATCTTACCTTCTCTCAGATTGCTCGCTGGCGAACGATGGGCTTTGAAATTCCACCGATCGCCATCAATTTTGATAAAGACTTTTTACTCGATTCGCGGGCTGTGCAAGACTTTATTGCTCGCGCAAAACAACATAACATCCGCTTCTACATTGAAATCACTGAACATACCTATACTGTAGAACTCAAGGCCCTCGCCTCCGTTATTCATCAGCTTCGAGCGGCAGGGCACCGCATTGCGATTGACGACTTTGGGGCAGGATACTCCTCCCTAACTAATTTAGTGGCACTAGAGGCCGACGAAATTAAACTAGATAGACAGCTTGTGACTGCACCTAAAGGAGAGGCCAGGCGCGGCCAAGTATTGCTGGCCTCTAGCATTCAGCTCTGTCATGATTTGGGATTCTCGGTCGTAGCAGAAGGCGTAGAAACCGCAGAGCAGTTGCATCTAGTTCAACGCTGTGGCGTAGACGTTGTGCAGGGCTACTACCTGGGTAAGCCGATGAATGCCTCTCACATCAGCCAGCTTTTCTGTGAGGCTAGTTCGGCTCAGACAATGACCAAATAAAATGGCTAATGGTATATTCATTGCACTGGGCGTAAAGCCTTACGCCCCTACAGTAACCTCCGCTAACCTGGCTATGGTTCAAGCAACCGCCCCATCCCTATCGTTCGATGATTTCATAGCGCTGTATCCAGAAGACAACGGACGCTACGAGCTACGCTATGGAAAAATCGTAGAAATGCGACCTATCGGCCTCCATGAAGAAGTTATCGCGCTGATTCGTCGTAAGCTTGATTTAGAAATTGACCGACTTCAGCAGCCCTATCTTATCCCACAGTCTTGTCTGGTGAAACCTTATCGAGAAGGTGAAGGATATCTGCCAGATATCATCGTTTTAGATAGCGCAAAGCTAAAAGAAGATCCTTATTGGCAAAAAGCTTCTAGTGTTTCGAGCGGTGCTCCTATTAAGCTGATTGTTGAAGTTGTTAGCACTAACTGGCAAGATGACTATCTAATAAAGCTAGCTGAGTACGAAAAGCTAGGTGTGCTGGAATATTGGATAGTGGACTATCGTGCTTTGGGGGGCGTCAGGTTTATTGGATCGCCTAAAACGCCGACAGTGTGGGTTTATGAGCTGGGCGATCGCGAGTACAAAGCAGGCAAATCATTCGTCGCAGGACAAAGCGTAAAGTCTGCTATCTTTCCAGAAATAACGATACCCGTCACGCAGATTCTTGACGCTGGAAAAGCAGATTGACATGTTCTTGAGACTGGATATTCCAGCCCTGAAAAGGCTGGGTATAAAATCTACAGCTATGCTTTACGCTGCCCGGTGAGCTTTGCTCCTAGCACTGCTATTCCAAACAAAGCCAGCACTGAAGAGGGCTCCGGTACATCTTCAGCATCACGCTTCGAGTCGCTGAAGCCACCCGCGCTCAGTGAGCCTGCTCCAACTGGCACCAAGCCTCCAATCGCCTCGGCATCTGCCCCCACCCTATCTATTATCCCAGCGTCGTCGGGTGCAGCCGTTGCGAAGTAGGTCAAACTATCTGTGCCCTCGCTAGTAGCAACGCCCAACTCTGCGGGGTCGGCTTCCTGAAACCACCAGTTAAAACGATAGGCACGGCCCCACCTAACCGGATTGCTAGGGCCGCTCGACTTTAGAAGCTCTCCAACTAACTTACTGGGTTTATCTACAAACTGAGCTAGCGCCTCTTCTAGCTTTGCCTCCATTCGCGATCTCTCTTTTCGGGGAGCGGCTTTTATAATATTGGCTAGCCGGTTTATAGTTGCACCGTCTGCTTCCCTTACTTCCTTTGACAAATCATCTGTCGAAAGCGTTAGCCATTCGCGGACTTTTTCATCTGTCTTAGAGATTTCTTCGGGTAGCTTGCGCAACGTTTCGTTTCGCTTACTAGCCTCCTCATCTACTTTTTCATAGAACTTTGAAATCTTTTTGTTGCGATCCTTCCCGCCGTCTTCACCCTCAAGTTCTTTCGCTAGCTTATCAAACTCTTCTTGTAGCTTCTGACGAAACTTCTCTTCTGTTTCAAAAGAAGCCTCACTTAATGCCGCATCTAGCGCTGGAATGTCATCGCCCCACTCTGCTATGATCTGCGATTTAACGGCCTGGCGATCGCTTGCCAAATCATTTTTCAGCCCTGCCCAGTCGAACCCTATCGCGGCGGCCCGCTTGAGGTTATTATCTTCTAGATCCCACCCAACCGCATCTAAAAGCGCTAGATCTAGCTCAGAGATATCGATAGAGGTTCCCTTTTGTAAAATCGGATTAGTAACACCTAACGGGCTACCTCCCGACTTCCAATGGCTACCGCTGTAGCCATCTCCTCCTGATTCAGTGCTGCCCGTTGAAAAATAAGCTGCTCGGCCTGCTGCATTGGTAACAGCACTTTGTCCTGCGTCCAAAGAGAAATATTTCTCGTCGCTGCCCAGCGTCAAGTCCATCACGCCTAACGCTGCGCTCTTCTCTGAGTACCTGAACATATCTAAAGGCGTAAGATATGAGAACTCATTTTTCTCAATGTCAACCGGCTCATTCACAGCTAATAAAAAATCTAGCCCGTCTACACCGCTAATAATGCCGAGCGTGTGGCCAATCTCGTGCTTTAGCACCGTAGAAAGATCGTATTTATCGCTATCGATGCCATTGCTACTATCGGTATCCCAACTGACGTCACTGTTGATCTTGATAATGCCGTCAAGCCCTTCTTTTTTAGTATCGACTAAGCCCAACGCCTGCGCCTGGGCTCGCGTCAGCATCACGCTTTTATTATTGTCGTTGCCGTTGTTGTCAATAAAATCAGCTTGAGAGGGCGAAGCGCCTTTGGCAAACTGGCCGTCCATCAAAAAGTCAAACTCTTTTGAATCTAGCTTGATCTTCTCGACCGAGCTAAGCGCGCCAGCCTGAAATTCTTGAATAGCTTCTTGCCCTTTGCTCGATAGCTGCAAACTGCCTAGCGCCTGAATATCATTGCTCGAAACCGCGTCTTTGAGCATGGCCTGTACGTAGTCTTCATACTTCACTTTCACTTTGTTTGGCCGCGCGCCCGCCAGTACCGCGCCTGCTGACGATAAATCGCTGTACTCAACCCTAATATCAACTGCGACATCATCCTTGAGCACTGACGACCACATTCCAGCAGCTTCTTGGGCTGCCTGCTGAAAATCATCAGAGACGTTGCCGCCAAAATCGAACCGAAAATTGAGCGCTTGAGCAGAGGACTGCGGTATTAGCGCTACGGGTATAGCGAGGGCTAGTGCTACAGGCAGGGCATCACTAAAACGGTATAAAGGCTTAGACATGATAGGTTCTTGAAAAGAGGATAGGTTTTAAGTGGAGAAAATTAATAGATAAAAATTGAATATAAAGCGATCGCTGGCGGCCAGAAATGCTTAGAAATAGCCTCAGCGAGATCAATATATCGCTAACTTAAGCATAATTACTGAAGGTTGATTATGTACGGCTCTTAATCAAAGACGATTGGCGAAGACATTAGTTTCCTGAAGCACTGATCAACTCAATACAGTGCGGGGCTTTTCATAAATCCTTGGCATTCATAAAAAATGATGTTAAAAACAATAACATTCGTTTCAAAGTGATTTTTCAACAGGCTTTCAATAAATAATCACGTAGAAACTTCTATACTCATCTAAAATATCGTCGCGCCAAAATCCAAGCTGTGCTACAGCCAAGAAGCTATTGGTATCATCAAAAATGCGTTTCGCGGCTCTGTTTGCGGCTCTGGCAGTTTGAACTCTATGCGCTTATCAAATAATCGACGCAGCAAAGCTCAAGCACTTGTTAAGATTGGTGTTGCAGCAGGATCTCTGCTCACTATTGACAGTGTTTTAGAAGGCAATGCTTTAGGCGGTGGAATACTGGGCAATAAGCGCGCGATCGCACAGGTCACACCTGACAGTACGCTAGGCTCAATCGTCAACGGATCTACTGCCGATAGCTGCCTAGCAGCCACCTGCACGATCACAGGCGGCACCCTCAATACAGCCGAAAGTACGCTGCTTCATAGCTTTAGCCAGTTTTCTCTCGATTCACCCTCAGGCGATCATTCAGCCTTGTTTGTAGATCCAGGCGTGCGCGATATTATTGTGCGCGTTACAGGCGGGTCGGATTCTTTAGTCAATGGGTTAATCAGCAGCAGTACAGAAAGTAGCGCTAATTTGTTTTTGATCAACCCGAACGGCATTGCTTTTGGCCCTCACGCTCAGCTTGATTTAGGCGGCTCTTTTGTGGCCAGCACTGCTAGTAAAGTGATGTTTGAAAATGGGGTTGAGCTGTTGACGGGTCAGCCTACTGACAGTCGCGATCGCCTCCTCACTATCAGCGCGCCAGTAGGGCTTGGCTTTATAGAAAGTAGCGGCCCCATCACCACGCAAGGCACGGGCAATCGATTGGTCTTTGGCTCGCCTGATAGGCCAGATGCGTTTGTCAATCGTCTCTTTCAGCAGCCTGCGCCGCCCGCGCCACCCGATGCCTTTCCACAGCCGCCCAGCCTGCCGCCCATTTCTGAAATCGCCGTACGACCTGGACAGACAATCGCACTTTTGGGCAACGGCATTGAGCTAGCAGGCGGTAATCTCACTGCCGCAGGCGGGCAGATCGCTATTGGCAGCCTATCTGATGGCACGCTCTTATTCGATCAAACCCTCGCACCCAACTACAGCTCAGTCAGTCGCTTTGCTGATATCACACTCACCCAAAGATCAACCTTAGAAGTCAGCGATAGCCACCCCGGCCAGGTGTTGCTTCAAGGTCGAGATATTTCTGTAATGGATAGCTCGGCAGTGCTCGCTGAAACCTTACCGGCAATAGACGTGTTGCAAATGGACTTTCCAGAGCAGCCACCTTTGCTTGCTGAGAACAGCTCAGGCGGGCTGATTGATATTCGCGCAACCGGCACCATTCAAATAAGCGACTTTACAGCAGACCCACAGATCCCTTTTAACCCACCTTTCCATAGCTATCTATCTGTAGATACTGCGCCGGGCGCAGAGGGGGTGGGGGGTGTGGTGAGCGTGCAGACTCGTAACTTAGCAATAGAGCGAGGCGGGCAGATTGGCGCTAATGCTTACGGTAACGGTAATGCTGGACGAATCCAGCTAGTAGTGAGTGAAACCGCTTTTTTGGGTGGAGAGTCTTTTTTAGGCCCTAGCGGTTTGTTTGCCATTACAGGCGAAACCGGCAGTGGTAACAGCGGCCAAATTGATATAAAGGCCGGACGTTTAAGCATAAGTGAGGGCGCGCAGGTCATTACTAGCAGTTTCAATCGCGGTACGGCTGGCAGTATCAGCGTCGAGGCTGACCAAGTGACCCTGGTAGGCACCAGCTTACCGTTTGAGATTTCACTACCTGATGGCACTACAGACACCATTGTGAGCCCGACGCTATTACAGTCAACCATGGGCGAAGGATCGCAGGGACAAGGCGGGGACATTTCAATTAACGCTGAGCAGGTGGTGCTTTTTGAAGGCGCAGAAATTACAACAGGTACGTTTGGTCAGGGCCAGTCTGGTGACGTCAATATTTCTGCAAGCGATATTGAGGTGTCTGGATTCGATGCGCTTGAAGGCCCCAGCCTGGTGAGTACTACCGTAAGCGGGGGGGCCACAGGAACAGGCGGCAGGCTCAGGTTGGATGCCCAACAATTGCAGGTTCTAAACGGGGCGCAGGTGAATAGTGGGACGCGGGGGCCTGGCCCTTCGGGAGATTTGATTGTAAATAGTGAGTCGGTTTTAGTATCGGGCCAAACGAATGAGGGACGAAGCGGGCTGTTTGCGACGGCAATTGGTGATGTGGGCGCAGGTGGAAACTTAATTGTGACGGCTAATAGCGTTGAGGTGAATGACGGCGGAACGCTGAGCGTGAGTAACTTTCCGAGTCGGGCCAGCTCACCGATACCGCCTGGACGAGGCGCGGCTGGTAATTTACAGGTGGATGCGCGCAGAATTACGGTGAGAAATCAGGGATTGCTGAGTGCTGATACGGCGGTGGGCGATCGCGGCAGCATTACACTAACCACAGACCTGCTGACCCTGCGCGATCGCAGCAACATCACCACCAACGCCACAGGCGAAGCCACAGGCGGCAACATCAACATCAATGCGGCGAATGGATTTGTCATTGCCGTACCTGATGAAAATAGTGATATCACCGCTAACGCTGTATTTGGTGACGGTGGCAGAGTAGATATTACCGCCCAGCAGGTGATCGGCCTTCAGCCGCGCGAGGCGGTGACCTCAGAGAGCGACATCACCGCTAGCTCTGACTTTGGGGTTGCTGGCGAAACTCAGCTAGAAACGCTAGATCCGATTCTGCGCGACCAGGCCGCGCAGACGCCTCAATCTACTCAAGTGCCTGCGCTCGCTCAGGGCTGCGACGCCAGCAGCAGCGGCAGCCGGTTTATTCAGTCTGGACGCGGTGGCTTAGGCACCAGTCCCTATGGTGTGTTAAATAATCGCCAGAGTCTTGTAGATGTGTCTATTCCAACCGCGCTAGCTGCGCCCGAAAATACTGCGAATGTCCCATCCTCTCAAGCTTCACCAGTTGTAGAAGCACAGGGCTGGGCGAGGGATGAACAGGGGAGCATCATGCTGGTAGCGGCTTCCTCAGATGAAGGCGAAAGATGTTTGAACTGGCGGTCTTAATCAAGCGGGGAAAGCAGAGGGCCGTTTTGGCGCTGGCAAGTTTTTTGGCGGCGCTGATGCTGGGCGGTGTCGCAGCCGCTATTGATACGCCTGCTGGTGCTAACACCACAGCGGGCATTACGGCGGGCGTAACGGCTTATGAAAACGGACGATTTGCAGACGCTATTGATTACTGGCAAAAGGCGATCGCACCCCACTCTCCAGATCTCACCCGAGCCTACCTGCTAAGCAACCTATCTGCAGCCTACCAGGCGCTAGCCCAGTTTCAAAACGCTCAAACAGCCTTAGCAGAGAGCCTTTCAATTATTGAATCTTGGCCGCAACAGGATCAGACCTATTGGGAGGTATCTGCTCGCGTCCTTAATACGCAGGGCCAAAGCCAGTGGCAGCAGGGTCAAAGCCAGCAGGCGCTCGCCACCTGGCAACAGGCCGAAGCGCACTATCAAAAGGCTCAACCGGCCCAGAGCGATCAGGCGCTTTTAAACTCGAATACGTCAGGCCAAGTACTCAGCCAAATCAATCAGGCGATGGCTTTGCAAGAGCTTGGCTTTAACGCTCAAGCCGTGCGCCTGCTGAACCAGATAGTTCCACAGGTTTCGGCTTTGAATCCTAGCTTGCAGGGGGTAGCTGCGAAAGAACTCGGCAGAGCTTTGCGGGGCGTAGGAGAACTTTCCGCTGCCCAAAGCCTCCTTACTGCAAGAATTGCAACTGCTCCATCTAGTGGCCCAGCGCGCCCAGCGCTTCAGCTAGAGCTAGGGCATACGGCTCGCGCCCTCAGCCACCGGGCGATCGCACTTGGCAAGCTATCATTGGCCCGTGACTATGCCAGAGCCGCAATCAGTGCCTACACCGCTGCTGCTCAGCCCGCCGATACAGAAACTACCGACCCGCTCCTTCAAACTCAAGCTCAGCTCAATCAGCTCAGCTATCTTGTAGAAATTGGTCAAACAGAAGCGGCCCAGTCCTTTTGGCAAAACATATCTTTGGCAGACTTACCGACAGGTCGCGCCGTGGTAGAAGCTGACATCAGCTACGCTCACAGCCTCGGATGCTTGCAAGTACCGACTTCAGCCGCCTGTGTAAAGCAGGAGTGGCAAGAAGAATTGGGCAGTATTTCCTCCGCTGCTCGCTCAGATCAGTCGCTTTGGGAGCCGATGACGGCCTTATTAAACGATGCGGTCAGGGCTGCTAGAGCGCTTCAAGATCCGCTATTGGAGTCTTACGCGACAGGTGAATTAGGTCATGTGTACGAGCTAAGCCAGCAATGGGCAGAGGCTAAAGCCCTTAGCGAAAAGGCATTACAGCTATTGGAGGGTAAGTCTGTTCCTGAAGCTGCCTATCGCTGGCAGTGGCAGCTAGGTCGCCTTTATTGGCAGCAGGCAAAACGTGAGGCTCCAGGTAGTCAGTTTCGGCAGCAGGCAATCTTGGCCTACCAGCAGGCTATAGATTCTCTGGCGGCTGTTCGTCAAAATCTGTTGCTTGTTGATTCGCAGGTGCAGTTCTCTTTTAGAGACAATGTAGAGCCTATCTATCGAGAGTTTGTAGCGATCCTGCTCAATGATGAGACGACAGATGCTGTAGAGCCAGATCAACAATCTCTTCAGCGCGCGGTCAAAACGCTCGATGCCCTTCAGCTTACAGAGCTAGAGAATTTCTTGGGCTGTAATCTCTCACAGCTTGTAAACCTGAATGAATCTAACAGCGATCCTAATGCCGTCAAAATATATCCAATTATCCTACCCGATCAAATTGCTATTATCTTCGAGGTTCCTGATCAACCAATCGATTTTCGTCGTGTGAAAGTGGCTCAGGCCGACGTTGAACAAACGCTTAAGTCGCTGAGAACAAACCTTACCCTACCGGGTAAAACGCCTGCTGTCATTGCAGAGGCTAGTCAGATCTATCAATGGCTCATTGCGCCGCTAGAAGACACGCTGGCCGCTAATCGTCAGCTTGAAACGCTGGTGTTTGTGCCTGACGGCCTGCTGCGAAATATTCCGATGGGCGTGCTGTACGATGGCGATCGCTACTTAGTTGAAAAAGACTATGCGCTCGCGATCGCCCCACAGCTTTCTTTATTTGCCCCACGCCCCATGCCGCAGCAGCTCAAAGTGCTAAGAGGCGGCATCGGTTTGTCTCAAACAATCCGCGGCCAGAGCTTTCCGCCGATTGAACTGGTCAAAACAGAACTCGATCAAATTCCAGAGTCTTTAACGGTCGCCCCACCGCTATTAAATGAAGCCTTTACCAAAGCCAATATTGAACAGCAGCTTGCTACCTATGAATATTCGGCTATCCATTGGAAAACACACGGCGTCTTTAGCTCTACGCCTGCTGAAACCTTTTTGGTTGCCTATCAGGACGGCATTACGGCGAATGGACTCAGCGCACTGGTACGCTCAGCGAGTCAAACGCAAGCTGAGCCACTAGAGCTATTAGTACTCAGCGCTTGTGCCACCGCTCAAGGCGATCGCCGGGCTGTATTGGGCCTAGCCGGTATTGCCATCAGAGCCGGTACCCGCAGTACGCTCTCTACCCTCTGGCGAGCAGACGATCGGGCCAATACTCAGCTTATGACTTACTTTTACCAGGGGTTGAACGAAGGCTTATCTAAAGCAAAGGCCCTACAAAGAGCCCAAAGAGCGCTACTGACTGAAGAAGGCTATCCGGCACCTTACTACTGGGCCTCTTACGTATTAGTGGGTAACTGGCTGTAATAGCTATCTGTTGCTAGCTGGCAGTCCTCAAACCGCAGTCGCGTATTCCTTTAAAGAACCGCCCTTCTGACGAAGCTTTCGCAGTGCGGAACGTTCAACCTGACGCACTCGCTCTCGGCTAATGTCCATGCGCTCGCCAATCTGATTAAGCGTCATTTTACTACCTGTATCTAGGCCAAAGCGCAATCTAATCACTTCCCTCTGCTGTTCTGAAAGACTCAGCAAAAGATTTCTCAAATCACGCTTTAGCAGGCTTCGAGTAGCGTATTCTTCTGGCAAAATGCCTTCGTCTTCCAACAAATCGCCCAGGTCAGTATTTTGCTCACTACCAATCTTCATATCGAGCGAGAGCGGCTTTCTCCCTTGCTCTTGAAGCTCCCTGAGCTTCTCAACCGATATAGACATCTCGTTAGCAAGTTCTGAAACGGTTATCTGACGACCTAATGAAACAGATAGCTTCCGCTGAGCCTTACGCATCTTTCTGAGCTTGTCGCTAATATGAATCGGCAGGCGAATAACCCGGCTGTTGTTACTAATCGAGCGCGTAATAGCCTGGCGAATCCACCAGTAGGCATAGGTCGAGAATCGATAGCCCTTAGCCGGGTCGAACTTTTCTACGCCGCGATGCAGGCCAATCGTCCCTTCTTGGATGAGATCCATCATCTCTAGGCTGTGGCCGGTATACTTTTTCGCAATCGATACGACCAAGCGCAGATTTGCCCTGACCATTTTTGCCCTAGCGCGTTCTCCTTGAGCGATCACCTGCCTCAGCTCTGTCGTTGAAAGATCCGTATTATCTGCCCATTCTTCTTCACTTAGCGCTTCACCTGTTGACTCGGCCAAGTCAGACTTCACTTCCTGCAATGCCATATACTGCTGAACTTTCTTGCCCAGCTTAATTTCTTGTTCATGGGTGAGTAGAGGAAAGCGACCGATATTTTTGAGATAGCTCCTAACGAGGTTGGAAGATTGGGACGTATTTTTCATGAAGACTTTAGGCGGGTGAGCAAACAGTAGAATTAAGCGACGCCTTTAGTTACCTTAAAATATAAGGCTTTTGCTTTTAAAAGGTGCACCATCTACTGCCTCTTACTATCGCAGATTATCTCTATAAAAGAATCTACTGAAAGGGGTAAATATTTGGAGCTAATTCTATGACTTTGCCTCTCGTGACTCATCAGCCTTTCACCGCGACAGGCTAGCTACGATAGTCAGCAGATGATGGGCTGTTTCTATATGTCTTCATAGCGGTTTAAAATCTTTATAGCGATCTATGTCACAGGCTGGTTGTAGGAAATCAAACTAAGTAGCCACTCATCTTAGGTAATAAAAGGATTTCACGAGAACAAAGTGCGAAAGTAGACTAAGATACATCAAAATCTACGACCGAATTTTATGTCTTACGACCAAGCAAAAAATCATGAAGGGGATCTCGACGTACGTGAGACTGCTGAAGATAACATAATGCTAGTCAACGCTGAGTATGGAGATAATGTAAACAGCGAAGATAGCCAGACGGGATGGAGTAGATTACAAGAAATTTCTATACAGGTAAGAGAAAAAGATTAAGAAGTAAAAGAAAGCGTCAGAGTTTTATTGGGTTGGTTTGGCGCAAGAAGGAGAGGTTCATACGTCGTCCATTTCATTAGGCAAGCTTTAACAGATGCTGGTTTGGTGACCGATCCAGACTTTTCAAACGTATACATTGATGCGGTTGTGCGCTTTGTACCTGTTAGAAAAGAAGATGCTTCGAATATCACCTCTTCTCTTCCAAGTGATGATAGTGAAGGCGTTACGGAGGTAGATGCAGAATGTGTTGAGGAATATGTATCTGGTTCTATTCAAGACCCGACATTTCGTATGGGAAAACTGCCTTCAGCCGATACTCAGCTCATTGCTGTTAAGCCAGACTCAAAGATATCAGAGGCAACTACGCTAATGATGCTGCATAATTTTTCTCAACTCCCAGTCATGCAAAACGAGAGAACTATTAAGGGCGTTATTAGCTGGGAATCGATTGGTGAACATAGCGCTCTTGGAAATGAATGTATCTTTGTTCGAGACTGTATGGGAATAGCTGTAGAGGTTCAGTCTGAATCATCACTTTTCTCAGCTATAGAATTAATTGTTAAGCATGGATACGTTCTTGTTCGCCAACAAGATAGTAGAATAACAGGAATTGTCACAACAACAGATTTAAGCCTACAGTTTCGCCAACTAGCAGAGCCATTCCTTTTAGTCGGTGAAATTGAGAACTATATTCGCAGACTGATTGATGGTAAGTTCACGCGAGATCAGCTCGCTGAAGGACAAGATCCTAGCGATAATCGTACCATCAACAATGTAGCGGATTTATCGTTTGGAGAAGCGCTGAGATTGATAGGTCGAGCTGAATCCTGGGATTCTTTGAACATTTTTGTTGATCGTAAGATTTTCATAAAACACTTGGATGCTATCCGTAGCTTACGAAATGACATCATGCATTTTGACCCCGATCCGTTTTCAGAAGCAGATCTAGAAACCCTACGTTTATCCGCTAACTTTATGCGTATATTAGATCTAAACAAGCCCTGTACTGCATAAGCTTCTTGACCTACTCATAGCACAAATAAGCTAGATACGCTCACTATCGACAGACAGTAGCTCAGCTTTGCTCCGTTAAGGTTCAATAAAATAGTTTGAGTATAGAAGCACCATGAAATGTAGCTTAGTAAAACTAGCAGACTTTTTAGTTAATTTATACAGTGCACTATGGCCAGGGATCGTTTCCATCAAGTCGTTAGAATAGCCTTAGAAAAAGAAGGCTGGCAAATCACAGACGATCCCTATACTATCGATGTTGATGATGTAGACTTTGAGATAGATTTAGCCGCTGAGCAGCTAGTAGCAGCTATTCGAGACACTCAGAAGATTGCCGTAGAGATCAAGAGCTTTATTAGCCCCTCTAACGTCTCAGACTTTCATACGGCACTAGGACAGTTTCTCAACTACAGAGATGCGCTTGAGATAGTTGAGCCAGACCGTCAGCTTTTCCTCGCCGTACGTACGCCTATCTACGAAAGCTTTTTTCAAAGAAAGTTTATCACGGCTGCGGTGCGTCGATACCAGCTACAGCTCCTAGTCTACAATGTAGAGCAGGAGGTAATTGAGAAATGGCCGTAGAGCAGTATCAGCAGTATATTCAAGATCTTCTTTTTGAGCGTAGTCAACGAGCTTCTTCACTGCAAAAGAACGCGCGCGAGTATGAAATTCAGACGCTTTTTGACACTGAAAGAAATCATTACCAGTTACTTCACGTTGGCTGGCGTGGCAATAAACGTAGCTTCGGCTGTCTTTTACATCTTGACATCAAAGACGGCAAAATCTGGATTCAGCACGATGGCACAGAAGTCGGTATTGCCAATCAGCTAGTAGAGATGGGCGTTCCTAAAGAAGATATTGTGCTTGCTTTTCATGAGCCCGAGGTGCGCCAGTATACCGATTTCGGTACTGGTGATCGCAGCTTGGCGTAGCTAAGCTGCGATCACCATTTCTCCCCCATTCAAACCCCTGCTTAAAACTGCAATATAGTATCGCTCTAGCTGCCGGGTAGAAGCTTCCCAACCCCAGCGCTCAGCTTCTACCCGAGCATTTTGCCGTAATAGTTCGCGCTCGGCTTTCATCCCTAATAGCTTTTGAGTCGCTGCGATCGCCCCCTGCTCATCGGTCGGGTCAAACATAAAGCCATTGACGCCATCGGTCACAATATCAGGAATACCACCCGCGCGAGCAGCCACCACCGGACAGCCTGCGGCCATCGCTTCTAGCAGCACCAAACCCAATGTCTCAGTTCGAGAAGGGAAAATAAACGCATCAGCAGAGGCATAGGCCGCACCAAGTTCTTCGCCCGCCAGGTAGCCCACAAAGTTTGTAGGCGTACCTGCAAAATGCTTTTCGAGTTCTTCACGATAAGGGCCGTCGCCGACTAAGGCCAAACGAGCGCCCGGCATAGCGTCTAGGACGGGCTTAATGCGATCAATTTCTTTTTCGGCAGAGAGACGACCGATGTAAATCAAGATTGGCGCGTCGGGATGACCGTTTGTGAGGCGCGATCGCATTTCATCGCTGCGCAAATCTGGGCGAAACAGCTCAGTATCAACCCCGCGCTGCCACACCTCTACCCGCTCGATCTCATGATCGATTAGCTCTTGCTGCAAAACCGAAGAGGTACACAAATTCAAAGCCGCTTTGTTGTGCATCGCCTTCAGCAGCTCCCACAGCACCCCTTCTAACATGCCAAGGTTGTAGTGCTCCAAATACTTAGGCAGGTGCGTGTGATAGGACGCAATCAGCGGAATGTTGAGCGAGCGGCTGTAGTAGATGCCGCCCACGCCTAGAACGGCAGGATTGACAACGTGAATTAGGTCGGGTTTAAAAGCTTCAATCGCCTCTCGCATCGAAGGTCGAGGTAAGGCCAGCTTTAGCTCTGGGTAAAGCGGCAGCGGGAAGCCAGAAATCCCTTCTACTTTTGCGCCTTTGTACTCACGCAGCCCGCCATCAGGGCAAAACACGCACACCTCGTTCCCGAAGCTCTGCAAGTGCTCAACGGTGTGCTTCAAACGAGTGACAATCCCGTCCACTTTAGGCAGAAAGGTTTCCGTGAAAATTGCAATTCGCATAGATTAAAAAAGTGCGTGGCAGTAGTAGAAGTAAGTGTACGGAAGCGTGTAGAGGAAACCGAATTGAAGATGCCAGTAGCTAGTAAAAAGGCCAGTCGGCACTTCAAACATGCAAACTGACCTTTTCACCAATCAAACTCAAACGATCAGAGCCTAGCGCCGCCAGCTAACGGTCGGTAGAATCTGTTTTTTATCAACGCGATGCTTGTACTTAACCGCTGTGTTAAGCACCGAGTCGAGCAAAGAGTCAGAGAGCAAGTGAGGCTCTAGGCCCAAGTCTATGAGCTTCGTGTTTTTCGCATTGAAGTAGTGTTCTTCCGCTTCTACGCGAGGATTATCTAGGCTGTTGACTTCGACATCTAGGCCGAGCGTCGTACCCGCTTTCTTCACTAGCATCGCTAGATCGTTGATGCTAAACATCTCAGTGAACTGGTTGAAGACGCGGAATTCTCCGGCATCGGCTGGATTTTCGCAGGCAATTTCAATACAGCGAACGGTGTCACGAATATCGAGCAGGGCGCGCGTTTGCTTACCTGAGCCGTAGACGGTGAGTGGATGGCCGACCGCCGCCTGAATGCAAAAACGGTTGAGCGCGGTGCCAAATACGCCGTCGTAGTCTAGACGGTTAATCAACAGCTCATCCATGCCGGTTTCTTCGGTGAGTACGCCGTAAACGATGCCCTGGTTGAGGTCAGTTGCGCGCAGCCCCCAAATTTTGCAGGCAAAGTGGATGTTGTGCGTATCGTGCACCTTGCTGAGGTGGTAGAAAGAACCTGGGCTCTTAGGGAACGGCAGGGTGTCTTTGCGACCATTGTGCTCGATGGTGATGTAGCCTTCTTCGATATCGATGTTGGGCGTACCGTATTCGCCCATGGTGCCAAGCTTAATCAGATGGCATTCAGGGAAATGGTCGCGCAGTACGTACAGCAGGTTGAGGTTGCCAAGTACGTTGTTCGATTGCGTCATGACGGCGTGTTCGCGGTCAATCATCGAGAAGGGGGCCGAGCGCTGTTCGCCAAAGTGAACCACCGCGTCGGGCTTGAACTGAAGCATCGACTGCTCTAAAAAGGGATAGTTATTCACATCCCCAATGAAAAGCTCGATGTCTTTGCCCGTCAAATCTTTCCAGCGCTGGAGCCGAGTTTGAATGGGCGCGATAGGCGTCAGGGTTTCTGACTGGAGTTCCATATCCCAAAGCCGCCGTACCAGGCTGTCTAGGATCGCGACATCATGACCTTTGTTGGAGAGGTAGAGCGCTGTAGCCCAGCCGCAGTATCCATCTCCGCCGATTACTAAGACTCTCATGCTGCTTCTTTATGAAACCTTTAATAATTGACCTTTGCTGTTGCTCAATTTATCATCGTTTGGGCGCAAGGATGCGTAATTTCTTGCAAAGCAGGCGGTCGATAAATGAGCTGTAAGGCCGGTGTAAATGCCGATTCTGAGATCTGACGATCTGAATCAAAGTGCTTTATTTGCTAGGGTTTCAGCGTTTTTTGAAGTTGAGTAAGGTCGCCAAAAATAATAACTTTTAGCGGCCTAAAAAATGCATTAAGTGACTGCACAAAAAGCTGTCTTAAAATAAGCGCCGCTTAAGAAAAATAAGAAAAAGTTAAAGCGTCGCCAACAGCTACTTAAAACCAAACTAAACTCCCTCTCTCTTTTGATAGAAGTTAGCAGCCGAAGTTTAGGACGCCTGAAGCTGAAACACAAGCAGCCTGGTTTCTTGATCTGCGTCAAAGTTATCATCGCTCATCACTAATAATGTGCGGCTACGCTCTGAGGGGCTAGGGCCAAAGGTCATCGCTTCGTAGTTCTGTAGCGGTATGGGCAGCTCAGCTAAATCGAGTACGAGTTCTTTGCGGATAGGGCTGATGCCGCTGGTGTCGGCTTTAAGAGAGTCGATGGCACTAATATCTGTCGCGCCACCTGAGGCCAACTGATAGAGCCGAATTGCAAAGCCTTGAAAGCCGTAGGAACGCTCTAGTGCTAAGAAGTGACCGCCGCGGTCGAGCAGCGTAAGCTCTGAGAGGCCGTGGAGCACTGCGCCAGAGGGAGCTAAGTCCATTTCGTAGAGGTGCTCGGAGATGATGGTGGTTTGATAGGGGTCGATGGTGTAGTGGAGCAGACGGTTTTTGTAGGGAATATCGGGGGCAAAGTCGAGGTCTTGCAGTAAGGGGCCTTCAGTGGCAACAAAGAGGCGGTAGGGCTCGTAGACGCCGCCTGCACCGGATGAGACGTTGATGGTAAGCGCTTCAAAGCTGAGGTTTTCTTGGACGCCCTGAGTCTGGTCTTTGCCGAGGGCGGAGGCGTCTGCGCTGAGTACGCTGTCTGGAATGTAGCGGGTCGGGAGCGGGAAGGCTTTTTGAAGTTTGCCGGTTGCCAAATCGTATTCGCCAATAGCGGGGGCGACGCGTCGGGTAGGGGAGCCTTCACTGGAAATTAGTAGGGTGCCAGTGGGGGTAAGGGCCATGCCTTCAGGGTCGATGTCGCCGGGGGTGTAGGGGTTGCCCTGTTCGTCTTTGAGGTAGGTGACGCTTTCGACAGCGAGGGTGGGGTTTTGGGTTTGTAAGTCGGCGGTGGTGAGGGTGTAGAAGCGGGGGCGATCGCGATTATCTGAAAGGGCGTAGAGGCGATCACGCGGAATATCGTAGGCGATCGCAGAAATTCCTCCCACTGGCTCACCCTCAAAACTCTGCTCACTCAAAACGGTGCTGCCGGTTAGCTCCGCAGAGACATCTAAAAACAGTCGGTCTTGGGCGCTGACCTGGGGCAGGGCGCAGCCGCCAAGTAAGATAGCCGCTAAAAAAGCCGTCAGTAATACTTTCGACCGCTGAATGGATGTATCAATAGACATTAGCAAGCGTTGGAAAAATGTATGCTCACGATAGATTATCTATCAGGCGACGAAGACGTGCAGGCTGATTTACAACACGTGATGAACCAGGGCTGGACGTATTTTGACCGGGTGAAGCCTGCGGCGGTGGGTCAAACAGTGCTGGACTATTACACCTCGCGCTATCAGCATTCGACCCGTGAGGAATGGCGATCGCGCATCGAAACCGGCCAGATTCTGCTGAACGGCCAGTCAGTGACCCCGCAAACACGCTTATCTACAGGAGAGCTTTCCTACTACCGACTGCCCTGGGCAGAGCCGATGGTGCCGCTAGATTTTGGGGTGCTGTATGAGGATGAGGACTTTTGGGCGATCGCGAAACCTTCTGGCCTACCCGTACTGCCCGGCGGCGGCTTTTTAGAGCACACGCTGCTGCATCAGATGCGATCGCGCTACCCAAACGAAACGCCCGTACCCGTACACAGACTAGGCCGAGGCACCTCAGGCGCAATCTTAGTGGCGAAGTCTCAGACTGCTAGAGAGCTGCTTTCGCAGCAGTTTAGAGTGAGGTCTTTGAGCAAGGTTTATCGGGCCTTGATTGGGCCTGCTTCGGTGGATGAGTTGAGCGATCGCTTCACCTGCGACTATCCCATCGGCAAGCTGCCCTACGAAGGACTGAGCTACTTATACGGCCACTGTGAAGGCGGCCTAGCTTCAAAAAGTGAGTGCACGGTGCTGCGTCGCGATGCCGACTCGACCCTGGTAGATGTTTCTATTTTGACCGGCAGGCCGCATCAAATTCGGATTCATTTAGCGGCGGCAGGCTTCCCCATGCTAGGCGATCCGCTCTATGCCGCTGGTGGTGTGCCGATTGCAGGTAGCAAGGCGATGCCGGGTGACTGTGGCTACCATTTGCACGCACACCGCCTGCGATTTTTGCATCCACGTACCGGGAAAACTTTATACGTTGTGGCCGAGCCGCCCGCTATTTTGCGACTCTGCTAACGTCCGTAAAGACAATTGCCAAGATGTCTACCCACACTAGACGCAGCGCATAATCACTGACTACAGTAAGCGCAAATATCTCCTAAAGTCTCTCTTAATTCTTATGCTTGAGCCTGACTACATTCTCTACGCGCAGCACGGTTGGGCCGATATCGATACAGGCATCGGAAAGCTAGCAAAACAAATTGCCAGCCCGCAGGCGCAGGTAGTTGTTCCAAATTTAGGCTTTGTGAATACCTGGATTCGGATAGCCCCTTTGATTGATCGAGTAGAGGCGATCGCGCAACAAACCCAGGCCCAGCAGCCCGATACGCCGCTACGAATTGTGGGGCATTCGATGGGCGGTTTGATCTGGCTAGAAGTGCTTACCCGACATCCTGAATGGTGGCCAATGGTGGAGTCTTTGGTATTAGTCGCTTCTCCTGTGGGGGGTGCAGACCTTAGCCGCATGGTCGATCCGCTGGGGATGGGGATTGGCATTGCTAGAGATTTGGGCACAAACCGGCGGGCCTTAGCTGAGCGAATAGCGGCTGAGGTGCCGACGCTGATTATTGCAGGTGACTATGACGATGGCAGCGATGGCGTGGTGCCGGTGGAGTGCACACGGTTTCACCGAGCGAGCTATGTAGAAGTGAACCACATCAACCACGATCGGATGAAGAAGCATCCTGAGGTGGCTAGCATTATTCGAGAGTTTTGGCAGCATGAGGGGGGCCTGTGTGTGCCCGAGCCGGTTGAGAGCTATTGCGATCGCCTCATCCGCCAGTTGCAGGCCATTCCTGGTATTACAGACGCTCACTATCGCGGCTTTGAAAAGTCTGAAGTCTGGGCGCTGCTGCCCGACAGCTTAGTCCTCCGCACCTGGCGTAGCCGCATGAACATTCACCATGTATTTTTATCAAACTATATGGGAGACTGTCTTTTTGCAGGATTTGTCGGCTGGCCGCACACGCAAGACTTGTACAGTGCGCTGAGCAGCATAAAAAAGCAAAGCCAGCAGATAGCATAGGCACAGCGCAGTGCAACGAACGGTGCAACAATGAGTAAATCAACCTGGTTTGTATACCTTGTCAGAACCCGCTACAACACCTTGTATACTGGCATTACTACAGACGTATTGCAGCGACTAGCCGAGCACGAGAGCGGTAAGCAGGGTGCTAAATATCTTAGAGCTAAGGGGCCGCTGACGATGGTCTACTCGGCTGAGATCGGCATTCGCTCTTTAGCAGCTAAAGCTGAATATCGAATCAAACGGCTGTCTAAAGCTAAAAAAGAAAGCATTGTAATTGAACAGTTGACAGGAGAGTCTTTGTTGTCGCTATTAAAAATCAACTAAGGCGACTTTCTTCAAACTACACCTGCGCAAGTCGCCTCAGAATTTGCAATGTGTTGTAAAGCTCTTGCTTGGAGATAAGCGGTGAGAACACGCGCGATAAAGCATATTGCGGCTGAGGCTGCTGCATAAGCTTGATAAAAAAGATATCGTCGCCATTGGTGACCATACCAAAGCTAGGCTGATCCGGTTGAGGGTTTGCCATTAGATAGGCGAGCGTTTGCGGGAGTGCAGCCCACGCTGATAGCGCCGTCTTCTTAGACTCTAATACGACAACCCACAGCCGATCTTTCAGTACCAGCACGTCTATCTGTCCGCAGAGCACTTCTTCACTATCTTCTATTCGCAGTTGAATAGAATTTTCGGCTTTGACTAGAAAAGGCGGATCATAAAAACCCGCTGCTGCCAGCAACGGAGAGGCTAAAAGTAAGGTGACTGTTCCCTCCAAGAGCTGCCCAGATGAGCGCTGGTATAGGTAGCGCTGACGTAGCTCATCTAGCTGGATTTTTGTGCGCTCGCTAAGCTCAGGCAGCGTCGTCTGCCATTCAGTAAAAAACGTCTCGTTCTCTGCTCTTGATAGATTAAAGCGCTGTTCTGCTACAGCTATGGTCTTGATAGCGTCTGTAATAGCAGCCGTCATAGATTTGGCGCATAAACGATTACTGGCTATAGTACCAACTTCAGTTGTCCGGCTGCACCTGAGCGTATATCTGTTCGTACCAAACGGCTTGAGAGTTTGCGGTGATGTTGCCGCGAGGTGGGAATATCGAGTACTTTAACCGGCTATCGAAGCGAACGTGTAGCCAGGGTACGCCGTGACCGTGGGTGTTGCACCAGACTGGGGTTTGCTGGGCGATCGCCGCCAAGCAAAGCTTTCCTACCTCCTGCCAAAGCGCGCGCGCAGCCTCGGGCTCAGCCGTTCTACAAAAAGCGGCAATATGGCCGTAGTCTCCTGTATTAGCAGGAATAAGTAGCTGCGCGTCGCCTGAAAAATTATCGAACGTTGCCGTTAGCTCATCTGGTGCTAAGTCTGTGAGGTAGTGCTGAAAGTCTTTGGGATTAGCCGGGCGAAATTTGGCGGGGAAGGCGATCGCAAAAAAAGGATGCGTCTGGGCGGTGTAAGGATGAATGGGAACGGGCTTCCATTCAAAATCAAAGGGAAGGGTCGCCCAGGTGTGGTTCCATAGCGTGCGAAAGTCGCTGTCTTTGGTCAGGTGCTGAGCGATTTGCTGCCAGGTTAGGGGGTGATTTTCAACGGTGTTGAAGGTGACAAGCTGGGCCTGATGGCCTTCAATTTCGACAGCAGCTTGATTGACTAATGCAGCGGGCACTTGAGGCATAAAACTATCCAGCGACTCTAGGATCGTAACGTTTTTACCTCCTTAAAGCGATCCGCTAAGCGTGCTTTCTCTGTCAAAGTACAGAGAAATTAAGATTTTTCAGACTATGGTTGCTTCTCCTTCTCTTATTTCTATTTCACAAGATAGGTCTGATAATAGTATTTTGAAGCCTTTAGCTAGCGACGGACTCTTTGTGTTTACCCGATTTCCTCAGCCGGGATGCACTAAAACGCGGCTTATCCCGGCTTTGGGCGATCGCGGAGCCGCTGACTTGCAGCAGCAAATGACCGAACATTTACTATCGCGGTTTCAGCAGTTTTCTGAGCGATCGCTATCCCTTCAGATCCACTTTGCAGGCGGCACCACCGAACAAATGTCAGATTGGCTAAGCCCTAAGTTCCCCACCGTTCAAACTCTCATTCCACAACAGTCAGGAAGCTTGGGAGATCGGTTAGTAGCAGCGTTAAGGCAAGGATTTCAGGGCGGGCTGAGCAAGATTATTGTTGTAGGGAGCGACTGCCCGCAGCTAGATAATCAGAAGATCTTGGCAGCGCTGAGACTATTAGATACGCATGATGTGGCGTTAGGGCCTGCGCTAGACGGGGGCTATTATTTAATTGGGCTCAGCCAGTTTTATCCATTTTTGTTTGAGAATATTCCCTGGAGCACAGAGCGGGTACTGACAGAAACGGAGGCGATCGCAACTCACCACAATCTTTCTACTGCCCGACTCAATCCCCTCTCTGACATCGATCGTCCAGAAGATTTGCCCCTGTGGTACGAGCTGAAACGCACTCAATCTTCAGGTGGCGCTAGCAGCCATCCCCAAACTTGACTATAAGGATGCACCTGCTGCGTCGGCCCATTCTCACTCACCATCTGCCGTCCTTCATTGGCCCACTGAAAAATAGATCCTTCTAAATTCGCCACATCGTAGCCCGCTGCTTGAAGCGCTTTCCCCAGCCGCGCTGAGCGATAGCCTACCGAGCAATAGAGTACGACTGGCGTCTGTCCGACTGGGTTGATACGCTGAATAAGGCGCTCAGCTTCGGCCACTGTTTTCGCCCGGTGGGCATGGGGTAAATGGCTAATCGCATACTCTTCTTCAGCGCGCACGTCGATTAGCAGCAGCTGAACTGTTTCCTTTTGCAGCCAGCCTGCTAGGGTTGTGGTAGAAACTGCGGGCACTGATGGGAAACTACGGCGTACCCAGCTTTTCACCCCTTGCCAGGCTAATGATCGAACCGAACGGGCAGGGGTAGAAAGCCAAGACATTGCTAAAAAGTAGGTGTGATAAAGAAGGTTTTATGGACAGCTCAATTGATTTTAGGCCATTGGATGAAATGCTGCGTGAGTACGTGAGTGCTGGGGCGGTGGACTACAAGCGGTGGCAGGTAGCGTCAATAGATCGGCTTGAGCAATGGCTTTTGGACGTGAGTGCTGTTGATATCGAGCAGTTGACTCGGGATGGCGCGATCGCCTTTCTGATCAACCTTTATAACGCGCTGACCATTAGACAGGTTTTGCAAAAGTATCCGATTGACTCTATTCGGCCCGAAATTTTAGGCATTCCTAACTGGGCTAGCTTTCTGTTATTTTTCAAGGGAAAGATCTATACGCTCAATGGGCGATCGCTAAGCTTAGACAATATTGAAAAAGATATTTTGCAGCAGCGCTATAGCGAACCGCGTATGCACTTTGCTCTGGTGTGTGCCTCTTCAGGCTGTCCTTTGCTAAGAAGCGGTGCTTACTTTCCAGAACAGGTGAACGAGCAGCTAGAAGAAGACGCACACCGTTTTATCAACAATCCTGAAAAAGTTGATTACGACGCTGATAGGCAAACACTCTATTGCAGCAAAATCTTCGAATGGTACGAAGAAGACTTTCTCAAGCAGGCCGATTCCGTTCCTCAATATATTCAGTCTTATCTTGACAACGCTAAAATTCCAACCACTGTTGAGATAGCGTATCTTCCCTATAGCTGGGCTTTAAATCAGCGGACTTCTTCGTAAAAGCGTTTGAGCGTGTTGGATGAAACGCCGATGCCCCATAGAAAGCCAATGGATAGATAGATGAAGTTGGCTTTTAGTGGCCCCCACTTTGCAACTCTGCGATCGCTTGAACGTACAGTGCGGTTAACCTGGCAGATGCGACCTTTTTGCGCCAGCTTAATACACAAATCAGCTTCTTCCATAATGCTAAGTGCGCTGTCGTAGCCGCCGCAGTCCATAAAATTTTGCCGACGACAAAAGATGACCTGATCTCCAAACAACAGCCTCAATCCTCTTTGGAAGAACAGTCTGGGCCGAAAGAGTAATGGCGCGTAGTACGTCTTTAAGCTGTTGTGCAGCGAAGTGCCCCACCGGGTTGTTTTGCCTGTCATCAACGAGATAAAACCGCCGCCTGCTACTTTAGAATCGGACAGGGTCGTGGCAATGATAGCGACTAAATCGTCAGGCACTAGCGTGTCGCCGTGTAGAAAGCACAGGAAATCGCCTGTGGCTTGCGCAGCGCCTAAGTTCATTTGTAGGGCGCGGTTGGGCTGGGGGCTATGGAGGATAGTGGCGTTGACGGACTGTTTTGCGGACTGTTTGGCGGCTTGAGCGATCGCTACCGTATCATCCGTACTGCCACCGTCAACAACAATAATTTCTTTAGCAGGGGGCTCCAATATGGTTAGATGACGAAGCGTCCTGGCCAAACAGCGGCCCTCATTTAGCGTCGGAATAATGATAGAAACGTTAGCCTCTTTTGTATCAATCACCCTAATTCATGCAGCGTAACAACCTCTCCTATTATGACCAGTGGGCCGCTCAATGGTGGAACAAAAGCGCCACCGTCGCCCCGCTCAGTCGGCTTAATCCGCTACGGTTCCAGTTTTTTGACCAGTATATTACCGACTGGCGAGGACTTAGCGTCTTAGACATTGGCTGTGGGGGCGGCTTTACCTGTGAGTTTTTAGCAGAACGCGGCGCACAGGTAACGGGAATCGATCAATCAGCCGCCTGTATTGCAGCCGCTAGTCGTCACGCGGATGAAGTGAATCTTAAAATTAGCTATCAGCAGGGTTATGCTGAGCAGCTACCTTTTCACGATGCAGCATTTGATGTAGTCGTGTGCGTAGATGTTTTAGAACATGTCGAAGATCCACAGCAGACTATTGCTGAGATTGGCCGAGTGCTAGGGCCGAGCGGCTGGTTTTGCTTCGATACGATCAACCGCACCT
The DNA here is from genome assembly GCA_963793265.1 of uncultured cyanobacterium. Taxonomy (GTDB): domain Bacteria; phylum Cyanobacteriota; class Cyanobacteriia; order Phormidesmidales; family Phormidesmidaceae; genus Phormidesmis. The sequence continues at coordinate 210,431 of CAWBZI010000007.1, read as the reverse complement.
GGCAGTCAAAGCTGGTGATGATTTGGCTACTAGAAAATACGCTCAGACAAATTCCCTGCGGCGTTCACGATTGGGATAAGTTCATTAAGCCCGCAGAACTCGTGGGGATGATTGAAGAACAGAAAATGCAGACTGTTGCCGTGAATGGCTTTGATCTGTTCGGGAAAGGTGTGTTAGGAAAGTGGAAGAGTTTACGGCGGTATTGGGAGAGCGGTGAGTTTCAGGTGAGCTTTGAGGGCGATTGCGTAATGTACATTGGCGCTGCAACCAAAGCCGCAAGTTAGGCGCTTACCAATGCCTTCAACTGTTGCTTACATTGCTTGAAAATGTAATTGACAGTTGCAAACAGAGTATCTAGCTCATAGATGCCAACGGATCCTTGAAAAGATTTATAGCGGAAAGTTGAGGCCCACATAGCCCATCAAGGCGTCCAAGCCTGGGTTGCTCTCAAAGGTGTCGGCGTTGGAGATGTGGTAGTAGCGGAGGCCGGTCATAAGCCGCTGTTTATCGTTGATTTGGAAGGTTGCGCCGCCGCCGACTTGGGGGGTGAAGTTGAAGCTTGATCCTTCGCTGGGTACGTCGCTGGTGGTGCCGATGATGCCTGCGCCGCCATCGATGAAAACAGACCAGTTTTCGCCGCGAATCCAGTGCGATCGCACCAAAAGATTCAGATTTAACCCGAGCGCATTGTCTCCTGGCTGATCAAAAGCCAGCGCGTTCAGCTCTAAATTAACGCTGTGCGCGTCATAGAAGAAATGAGATACGCCTACACCGACCAAGCCGAGCGTTTCATCATCAAAATCACTTGCAACTGCGCCTTGTACATACAGTCGTTGCTTACCAGCGGTGCCAAACTTTGGCGTCTCATCTGTTTCATCTTCGAGCTGAGTGAGTAGAACAGAAGGATTCTCAGCGCTAAGAGAAATCTCTTCAGGGATAAACTCACTGGTAAGCTGACTGCTGGGCTGTAGAGCTTCAGCGGCAGGCTCACTCTTCCAATCGTCTTGTACTGTTGCGATTCCGTCTGAGGCATCGATTGTAGAGGTGACACTGGGTAAAGGTTCGGCTAGTGCCTCGCCGGGCGCAATCACATTTACACAAATTGCACTTAACAAAACCGCTTTTGTATAGCTCAAGCGTTTGCCTGCCAGCAATCGATTAAAGCAGATCATAGTGTTTTCTTGAGCTTTCATTTGTAGGAAAAAAAGTAATAGGACATATTGAATAAAGTGATCGCATTCTACCGGTCAGGCTCCCGAATTAATGTGATAAATAGATTAACAAGTTCGGCAGTGGTGACCATTTGCTGATGATGCGGTGCGTTCGGTTGAAATAAGTCAGCCGTTCGGTAGCCCTGAGCAAGCAGCTTTTCTTGGATAGACACGAGCCTCTTAGCCGCTCGAATTTCACCCCATTGCTCTAGCATCAAGACGACACCTGCTAAGGTTCCGAGCGGATTAGCAATGCCTTTACCGGCAATGTCAGGGGCCGTACCATGCACAGCTTCGTACATACCAAACCCGTCGGCGTTAAGGCTAGCTGAGCCGAGTAAACCGATTGAGCCAGCGATCGCACCTCCTAAATCACTCAAAATATCACCAAATAAATTCCCCGCCAGCACAACATCAAAGTCAGCAGGCCGCGTTACAAGCTGCATTGCCAAATTGTCTACCAGCATCGGCTCTACCTTCACAGTTTCAAAAGCTTGCGCCTCTTCTTTTACGATTCGTGTCCAGTGCAAATGAGGCAGTGCGTTCTCCTTGTGCGCCACACAAAGGCGTTGCCGCCGAGACTGTGCATATCCCAGAGCGACTTTTGCAACTCGACGAATTTCACTGTCGGCGTAGCGCATGGTGTGAAATCCTTCGCTGTGCGATCGCCCCGACTCGCCAAAATAGATTCCGCTGACTAGCTCTCGAACAAAGAGTAAATCGACGTTTTGCAACCGCTCGGCTTTAATAGCGGAGGTATGGATCAAGCTCAATGAAGGCCGAACCGGACGCAGGTTGGTAAATAAGTCAAAGTGTCGCCGTAGCTCTAACAGTCCTCCTTTAGTAACCGCACCGAACAAAATACCGTCCGCACCTTCGCATAGCTGCAAAGTCTCCTTGGGCAAGGCAGAGCCAAACTGTTGCCGGGCCGGTTCGCCAATCCAACCGTAATCTATTACAACCGTAAAGCCCTCTGTTCCTGACAGTTCTTGAAGAATTTTCAGACAAGCTTCTACCACTTCAGGGCCAATGCCTTCACCCGGTAGCGCGACGATTCGGTAGGTGCGAGAAGATTTGACAGCCACTATAAGGCCGCTGCGTTGATAATCATTAGCTCGTCGGCAATAGTCTGTACGGTTTTTGTAATCTGTTCTTCGGTGTGTAAGCAGCTTAAAAAGAATCGTAAGCGAGCGGCGTTGTAAGGCACTGAAGGGTAAACCATTGGCTGTACGTTGATGCCTTGCTGAAGCAGTGTGTAAGAGAGTTGAACGGCCTTGTAAGGTTCGCCAACAATAATGGGGACTACGGGAGAATCGTGGCTGTCTCCGGTGTTGAGTCCTTGGGCTTTGGCTAAAGAGAGGAACAAACGCGATCGCGCCTGCACCTGAGTCACCCGCTCTGGCTCTCGCTGAACTGTTTGCAAAGCCGCGAGTGCTGCTGCTGCATTCGCAGGAGCCATTCCCACACTAAACAAGAATCCTGGAGCCGTATATTTCAGGTATTTCACCAGCTCAGAACACCCAGCGATATAGCCGCCACAGCTCGCAAAAGACTTACTCAACGTGCCCATCCACATATCTACATCGCCAGCAGCTACGCCAAAGTGCTCACCCACACCTCGCCCGGTCGCACCCGTCACGCCAATAGAATGCGCCTCATCTACCATCAAGAACACCTTATGCGCTGCTTTTAGCCGCACAAATTCTGTCAGCACAGCCAGATCGCCATCTGTACTATAAACGCCTTCAATGGCGACCAATACTTTCTCATGATGAGGGCGATGTTCATATAAAAGCTCGTCAAGCGCCTGCCAGTCGTTGTGAGGAAACTCGATAATGGTTGCACCTGAGAGCTTGCATCCTTCGCGAATGCTGTTGTGGCTAAGCGCGTCGCAAAGGATGAGGTCTTTTTCTTGGAAGAGGTGGCCGATGGTAGTTACGTTGGTGGCGTGTCCGCCGATGAAGGTAATGCAGTCTTCGGTGCCTAAGAACTGTGCGATCGCCTGCTCTAATTTCAGATGAACACTGCGCTCGCCTGAAACCACTCGACTTGCCGAAACGGAGGTGCCGTATTGCGTAATTGCCTTTTGGGCGGCTTCGCTGACGGCGGGATGGCCTGAGAGTCCGAGATAGTTGTAGCTGGCGTAGTTTATGAGCGATCGCCCCTGAATATGCGTGGTGTCTTTGGCAATACCATCGTGAACGGCGAAGAAAGGATTTTTGAGATCTTCGAGCCGCTCTAGATCCTGCTGTAATCGCCGGTAGTCAGGCATTTGTGAGAACTGATAGTGCGCTGCCGGAGGCTTGTATGAGGGAGCTTTGTTTTGCTTCGGCGTGTGTTTTGGGGGAAGAGAATGTTCTGCTATAGGTTCAACAGCAGTAGATTTAGCGGTAGTGGATTCAGCGGTAGTGGATTCAGCGGTAGTGGATTTAGCGGCAGTGGATTCAGCGGCAGTGGATTTAATAGACGTAGAGGCTGGTGCTTTCTTCATAGCGGCAGGCTGTGCTTTTTCGGCATCTGTTGCAGGCGCGATTTTTTGCACTAAATACTTGGATAGGGCATTGACGGTGGGATAGTCAAAGGCGAGCGTTTGTGGAATGGGGTGATTGAGATTGGTTTGCAGGCGATTGCTGAATTCGACGGCCATGAGAGAATCCATGCCTAAGTCGCCAAACTGTTCGTTGAGGCTGATGGCCTCTGGTGAGCTGAAGCCCATGACTTTTGCGAGCTGAGCTTGAATGTAGGTGGCTAATAGGGCGGGGCGATCTCGCGCATCGACGGTCGTCAACTGCTGAAGCACCTCAGCGCGTAATGCCGCCTTAGCCGGTTTAGCCGCTGGTCTGAGTGCTGTAAACAGCGAGGACTTTGCGCCGCTCGCCTGCCCGCCTGCGGATGCCATAAACGCAGCCCAGTCAATCGGCACTACGCCCACCTGCGTTCTCGCTTGGTGCATCGCCTCACCTAATATCTGTAGACCCACGTCCGGCGAGATTGCCGTCAATCCTTGCGCTTTCATGCGGTCTTGGCTGCGAGTGTCTAGCTCAGCGACCATCCCAGCTTCGGCCCAAGGCCCCCAGTTGATGCTTAGCGCTGGCAGTCCGAGCCCGCGACGATGATGTGCTAGGCCATCGAGAAAGGTATTCGCCGCCGCATAGTTGCCTTGCCCCAAAGAACCCATCAAAGAGACAATCGAAGAAAAACAGACAAAGTGATCGAGCGGTAGGTCTTGAGTGAGATAGTGTAAGTTCCAAGCGCCCGCAATCTTGGGCTTCATGACAGTTTCAAAGCTTTCCCAGGTTTGGTTTATAAGGAGTTTGTCTTCTAGAACGCCCGCTAAATGAAACACGCCTTTGATCGGGTGAGCAGATGAGGCGTTTATGAAAGAAGAAAGGGCCGTTTTAAGTTCTTTTGCACTGGCAATGTCAGTTTGGATAACTTTAACAGTAGCGCCTTCGTTTTCAAGATGCGAGATAGTTTCTTTTGCAGCGGCAGCAGGTGATCGCCTCCCTAACAGAATCAAATGACGCGCACCCTGACTCACTAGCCACTCAGCCACCCTAAGCCCTAAGGCCCCCAATCCCCCAGCCAGCAAATAATTCGCCTCACCATCAATCATCTCCTGATACGGCGCAATCTCCGGCAGCGTCAGCACAACCTTCCCAATGTGCCGCGACTGGGCCATATAGCGGAAGGCGTCAGGAGCAAACTCAATGGGAAACACAGTTTTAGGTAAAGGCTGAAGACTTCTTGACTTGAAGCGGGTCATCAGCTCAGCAAACATTTGAGCAATAATTTGTGAGTCAGCATTAGAAACCTCTAGCAGGTCAAATGGGAAATAGCTCACATCGGGCCGAGTCGCCTGCATCTGATCCGTCGTCCAGATCCCAATTTTACCGATTTCAACAAACCGACCCTGTGGCGCTAGTACCTCTATATTTTTGCCGATTACCTCTCCATTCAAACTGTTGAAGACAACATCTACGCCTTTACCCTCTGTCAGCGCCAAGATCTCATCGGCAAAGTCAAGTGATCGAGAGTTACTGACATACTTAACACCCATCGCCCGCAAGAAGTTCCACTTAGGCTCGCTTGCGGTTGCAAACACCTCAGCACCAATCTGCTGTGCGAGCTGAACCGCCGACTGCCCTACACCGCCTGCTGCGGCATGAATCAAGATGCGATCGCCCTTCTTCAACCTAGCGCAGTGCACCAGCCCATAATAGGCCGTCAAAAACGTGGTGGGTATCGTCGCCGCATCGGCAAAGCTCATAGACGGCGGCTTTGGCACCACAAAATCTACCGGCACCGTTACAAACTGACTCAAGCTGCCTACGGCCTGCGCGGCAATCACTGCATCGCCCACCTGCACACGCTTCACGCCTGGCCCAACTGCCGTTATAATCCCTGCACACTCACCACCAAAAGGCACCTCCGCCGAGGTGGCATAGCCCATGCTCTCTGCCACCGATTGCAGCATTCCTAGCGCGTTCAACACATCACGAAAGTTTAGCCCTGAAGCCTTCACCTGAATTTCAACTTCTCCCGCTTGGGGCGTTGCTGCGCCTGCATGAAAGCGTCGTTTTGCGGGCACTAGCGTTAGATGATCGAGTACGCCGTAGCTCGAAAGACCCAGGCGGAAAGAGTCACTGTCAGGAACTTGTAAGGGTTGAGAGGCTTTTTCATCTGAGTGAGAAAGTAGGCGAGCGACAAACCGGAGATCTTGTCGATAGGCAATCTGTTCTTCGGCATCCGGGTAACAGAGATCGGCTAGCAACAGGTTCAAGCTCTTCGGGCTGAGTTTAGAAAAGAATGTCTCTGCGACATCTAAGCAGATGCACTGCAAACCGGGATGCTCTAATCGCAGGGTTCGCGCCAGGCCCCATAGTGGCGTTTGCTGAAGCTTGAGCGATGAAGGGCCGTCTACTGCCTGTGCCGCTTGCGTTGTGATCCATAGGCGAGCAGAAAGAGCAGGGAACTGAGCGATCGCGCCTACTAAGTTCAACAGTCCGCCGCAAACGTGTTCCTGTACGCTCAAGTCTCCAATCTCGCTGCCTTCAGCATCCAAACCCCATAGATAGAGCATTCGACAGTTGAGATCGCCTTGCTCAGCCGCTAAGGTAATGGTGAGATCGGTGAATAGCTGCGTGAAATCTTCGGCGCTAGCAGGATTTAGCGCGTATGTGTTTTTCTTTAAGGCTTGATAGCGATCGCCCTTCTTCACCGAAATACAGCGCTGCTGCGATCCGACTTTAACTGAGCCGCTCGCCGCCTGCAAAGCTTCTGTAATCTGTTGCCCAATGCCTTTGTCATCTGCAAAGATAATCCAGGTAGACGTATCTTGAGCCACTATTTTCTTCTTACCTTCTGGCTTGGGCTGAGCTAACCAGGCGAAATCGTATAGCCAATTGTGTGCGGGCGTTTCGGGCGCACCAAAAAGCTGTTGTAAAGCGCTGCGATTGACGTATCTAAGCGTCATTCCTGTGATTTGCGCTGCCAGCTCGCCTGCTTCATCCCAAATGGACAGGTTGGCTTTGATCTGCGTAGGTGTTGCCCCGTCTCGGCTGCCGTTAGCGCTTGCATCAGGCTGCGTGATCTTTACGGCGCACCAGCCCGACTGCCGCAGTGGGCGGTAAACCTGAAGCCAATCTAGTCCAACAGGGAGGTAAGTGCCGAGTGCTATGTTGTTCTGCACCGCCGCGCCTATGGTTTGAAAGCAGCCGTCTAGCAGGGCGGGATGAAGAGAATATGCAAGATCTATAGCGCCCTCACGGCTGATTTGGCTTAGCGCCTGCCCTTCATGTCGCCAAAGCTGTTGAATAACCCGAAAACTTTTGCCGTAGTTCAGCCCTTGCTCGCTAAGCTTTTGATAGTAGCCGTCAACATCAACAGCGTGAAACTGCAAGGCAGCTTGAATGTTCTTAAGCGATCGCCTCTCTAGCAGTAAGTTCTCTTTGGAAGAGACTTTTTCAACTGTCGCCATCGCATGACGTGTAAAATTCTCTTCGGACAAATCTGAGCTAAATATTTGAACCGTGGCCTGCTCATTTTGATCAGGTGCTAGTACCGACTGTATTACTGTTGCCTTCTCTTTTAGTATTAGCGGTTGTTCGATAGATACCTGAGAGAGTGAGAATTTTGTAGAACCGCACCAGTGAGCCGCCGTGGCGATCGCCATCTCTAAATAAGCCGCTCCCGGCAAAACAACGTTCTCTAAAACACGATGATCTGCTAGATAGCCAGGTGATTGAGCACTCAATAAGCTTTGAAACCGCTGCTCTCTAGTGCCTGCTAGCAGCAGACGATTGCCAATTAGAGGATGTTCTGTGGTAGAAGCCAGTCCTTGAGACGCTGACTGCCGAGGCTCCATACTAGGAATGCTCGCCCCTTCCCACCAGTAGCGCTGCCGCTGAAAGGGATAAGTGGGTAGCGATATCGCGGTTGCTTTCAGGTTGGGATCAACTGCCGCCCAGTTGACGTTTGCGCCCTGTACGTAGAGCTTCGCCAGGCTAGTGAGCATTTCGACTTGCTCAGAAGATTGTTGAGGCCGCAAGCTAGGCAACCAGCGCACATCTTCGGCATTGGGCAAACAGATTCGAGCCATCCCGAGCAGAATGGGCTTTGCGCCAATTTCAAGATAGGTGCGTTCTTGTCTTTTATGTAGGGTTTTTATGGCATCTAGGAATTGGACGGGCGATCGCACATGTCGCACCCAATAGTCAGCCGTCGCGATCTCTGCGGTGGCTACCTCTCCTGTAAGCATAGAAATTAGCGGCAGCTCGGGCTTATGGAAAATGACCGAATTTGCCACTTCTCGAAACTCATCTAGCATCGGCTCCATGAGATCTGAATGAAAGGCGTGAGAGACGGTAAGCGGCTTGCACTTAATGTTTTGTTGTTCGAGCTGTTGGGTGATTTGCGCGATCGCCTCCTCATGCCCAGAAACAACAGTACTCTGCGGCCCATTCACCGCTGCAATCGAAGCTTCCTTACCGACTGCCGCAATGGCCTCTTTACATAGTGCCGCACTCGCCATCACAGACACCATCGCTCCTCCTGACGGCAACGCCTGCATCAGCCGACCTCTGGCTGTAACTAGCTTCAGCGCATCTTCTAAACTAAACACGCCCGCCAGGCAAGCAGCCATATATTCGCCTAAGCTATGTCCTAGCACTACCGAAGGCTGAATGCCCCACGACATCCAAAGTCGAGCCAGTGCATATTCAAAAGCGAATAAAACCGGCTGCGTATAAGCTGTTTGATGAATGGCCTCTGCGGTCGGCTTCCCCTCAAACAACACATCTAATAAAGGGACATTGTGCTGACTGAGTATTTTAGAACAGCAATCTAGCGCGTCGCGAAAAGCAGGCTGAGTTTTGTAGAGCGATCGCCCCATGCCTACTGCCTGCGACCCTTGCCCGGTAAAGAGAAAGGCAATGCCGGTAGTCTCTGCCTTCCGACCAGACACAGCGCCGATTGCGTCATCGCCAGCTAGCCAGTCCTTTATCTTTTCTTGTAGCTGCAAGACTGACTTGGCCACAAAAGAAACCCGATGAGAAAAGTGCGATCGCTTCACCCCCGCCGCTCTGCACAAAGCCCCCAGATCAGGCTCTAAGCGTAATAGCTCCTGATACCGCACAACTAAATCCCTTAGCGCCGCTTCACTCTTAGCTGAAAGCGCTAAAATCTGAGCCTCTAAAACAGACTTATTCTGTTCTACTTTAGCCGTCTCAAACGAAGCTAATACGGTATGTGCATTAGTCCCTCCAAACCCAAAAGAATTCACGCCCACATATATCTCAGACTCCTGTGAAAGAGACGTAACGCCTGTCTCTACCCGCAGCCTCAACTGCTCAAAGTCAATCGCCGGATTTGCTGAGTAAAAATGCAGGCTAGGCGGAATCTCCTTGTGCTTGAGGATTAAAGCCGCTTTGATCACACCTGCGACCCCAGCTGCTGTTTCAGTGTGGCCGATGTTGCTTTTTACAGAGCCGATAATACAAGGATTTTCAGGCGATCGCCCCCCACTCAAAACCGCCCCTAGCGCCTGCGCCTCCACCGGATCGCCCAGCTTCGTCCCTGTCCCGTGCGCCTCCACATACCGCACCTTCGCCGGGTCAACACCCGCCTGTTCATACGCCACCCGCAGCACCGCCGCCTGCGCTTCAGCATTTGGAGCCGCCATCCCCTGACTAAAGCCGTCCTGATTAACCGCGCTTCCACGAATTACCGCGTATACCGCGTCATTATCAGCCACCGCCTGCGAGAGCGGCTTCAATATCACCAGCCCTGCACCTTCACTGCGCACATAGCCATCGGCACTCGCATCAAAGCTCTTGCACCGGCCCTCACCCGACATAAAGCCGCCCTTAGAAAACCCGGCTGTCACCGTCGGCAGCAGCAGCACATTCACGCCGCCCGCCACCGCCATTTGGCTCTCACCATTCCAGATACTCTGGCAGGCCAAATGCACCGCCACCGACGACGATGAACAGGCCGTATCTACCGCTAAGCTCGGCCCCTTAAAGTCGAACAGATAAGAGATTCGATTCGCCGCAATGCAGTTCCCCGTACCGGTTGTCGCATACGGGTCATTCACCGGCTGCTGCCACAGCATAATCGAGTAGTCGTGCGTCCCTATCCCAATAAAAACGCCCGTTTTAGACCCGCGCAAACGCTCGGGAATTTGCCCGGCATCTTCTAGCGCCTCCCAGGTCACCTCTAGCAAAAGCCTTTGCTGTGGATCCATCGTCGCCACTTCGCGCGGCGCAATGCCAAAAAATTGCGGGTCAAACTGATCGACTTGCTCTAAAAAGCCACCCCAGCGAGTATTCGTTTTATTCGGCACACTCACATCAGGGTCATAAATAGCGGCTGCATTCCAGCGAGAGGCGGGTACCTCCGTCACGCTATCGATGCCATTGCGAATCATTTGCCAAAAGGCGTCAGGCGTATTAGCGCCCCCCGGATATCGGCAGCCAATACCGACAATTGCAATAGGCTCAGGCGAAGCAGACCGGGATGAACTCATGCGTGAGGAAGTTTGTGAATGCGTACTTTTAGAGCTGACTGTATATATCTAACTAAACTGAAAGAACGGCGCTGTCAAGACAAGGTTCCATAAAATTAGCCAGATTTGGAAGGCGCTGGTTCCATATTCAGTCGGGTATGTAAGCTTTCCAGACCTCGATCAAATTATTCACCACCACGCGCCAACTGTAGGGCTCGACATCTCGTCTTCCGCGATCGCCCATCTGCTGCCGCATTCCCTCATTTACGACCAGCATTGAGAGCGATCGCCCAAAACTCTCGATATTCTGAGGCTCGAACAACAGCCCGTTCTCACCGTCGCGCATAAGCGTTGTGACGCCGCCTGCATTGGGCGCGATCGCTGGAATCCCTGCCGCAAAAGCCTCTAATATCGTCAACCCCAGCGTCTCCTTTTCAGAAGTCGTCACATGAATATCACTATTCACCAGCAGAGCAGGCACCGCATCAGGCGCAATCCGTCCCAGGAAATAAGCCGTTAGCCCCAGAGACTGTAGTTTTGATTCAATTTCGACTTTTAGCTCGCCGCTGCCTACAATTACGATTGCCATCTGAGAGGCGATCGCTTGATTCGCAGGATCTTTCATCCAAGCCGCCAAAGCCTTCAGCGTAAACTGCCAGCCTTTATCAGGCGTCAGCCGCCCTAAGAAGACTATTTTTACTTTGTTGTCAATGTCGTTAATGCCGTACTGTGCTTTGAAGAAATTGGGCTGGCGTGTCTGCGCGTCAAAGGCTGCTGTGTCTACGCCTAAGAAGCGATCGCACACCACGCCCTTCACTCGCAATTGTTTTAGCCTAGCCTCTGCTGCCGGACTAGACACCAAAATCGCATCGTAAGCGTGCAGCACGGGCCGTATAAACAACATCGAAACCCACTGCAAAAAAGAAATTGCAACGCCCCGCAGCGGCAAAAAGTCTTCGATATAGTCAATGAAGTTCGTATGATAGAACCCCAGACAGGGAACGTGGTTTCTCTTAGCATAAGCAACACCAGGCGCTTTCAATAGCCCTAAAAACAGCCGATCGGGCTCGTCTACATGCACAACATCTGGATTAAAAGCCTTTAGCGTCTGCTGCAACACCTGATTAGCCTTCCCGCTCATATTCCGCTCAAACGCCACCCCCATGAAAGGCTCGCTCGGCACCCCCTTTACCTGCACCCCCGGTAAAACCTCGCCCTGATAATCGCGCCAACTAGGATAGACTGACTCAATCGATGCATAGTCTGGACATAGCACTAATACCTCGTGTTTCAATTCGCTCAGCACTCGCAGCCGCTGGTAAAGGGCTACCGTCACCCCATCAACAACCGGCAAAAACCCAGAGCTAATAATTGCAATCTTCATGATTCAAGCCTCCAAAGCGTCAGACCGTAGTCTCCTGAAATGAGAGGTGCAGGCTCGAAGACGGATCGCAAATTACCGAACTGATTCTCTTTTACAACTGCTTTCAGCTCTTCTGAAGGTGTAAACAAGAAGGTGGGCTTATTTAGGCTCACAACTTTTGTCAGTAGCTCGCCGGGGTCGCTTTTCTCGGGTAAGAAATAGATGCTGATGTCAGGATTTAACCGATAGCTTAAAGAGATCACATCTTGAATGTAGTAGGGCGTTGTGACAAGCTGAACAAATTGGACGTTGTTTAGCTCGGCTATAATTCCTGCGTTGCTCAGGTTGCGACTTTTTAGATAGGGAGAGTCTTTATTCAGACCGATAATGCAAGACAATAGGCTGACGGATAGGAGTAAGGCGATCGCACTATTCCACTGCTTAGTTGACAGCTTAGCTGTCTGATTTCCTGTCAAATTATTCGCTGCAAAAAGGCGATCGCCTATTAGATAAGCCGTTGCCACCAAAGCACCTATATGAGTCGGCATCAGGTATCTGGGCGTAGCAGCGGCCTGTCCGTCACGAACAATGTCAATTAACAACAGCATCAGCGGGATTGAAAACGTCCCTGCCAAAAAGAATCCTATTACAGAACGAGGTGCGCTGCGGATGAGGTGGTAAAAAGCATAGCCAATTACCGCTAGCGTTAGCGTTGCTGCAACCACTTCCATCACGAATAGCACTGGATTTACCGCCACTGGCACATCAAAGAACAGCACTGCTAGGCTATAAAACCATGTGCCTAAAATCGCCCATATTGTTGTTGGCACCTGCATCCAAACCGTATTGCTCTGTAGCTTCGTCCAGTGGGTAAACACCACAACTACCCAGGGTAGAAGCGCGACCAGCGAAGCCCCTGTCACAATCGTATAGGAGAGCCGTCGTTTGGGATGAAAAGCTATCACCGCTAGCCCCTGACCAAAGACAACAAGCACCGTTAGCAGGGAGGTGTACAAACATAGAATAAGAGAAAGGGCGTAGCTGAGCCACCACTGCCAGCGGTTTGATTGGAGCGATCGCGCTAAAAACTGACTCACCAGCAACAGCAGCAGTATCCAAAGGCTATAGGGCCGCGCCTCCTGCGAGTAGGCTACAAAAAAGGGAGAAATCGCTAGCAGCCCCATCGCACTTAGCCCAATCAAATGCCGCCCTTGATGCTTTTGAAACAGCGCTCTCCCTAGTCCATACATTGCCGGGAAGGCCAACAACCCAAACAACACGGGCAAGCTTCGCATCACCACAACAGAACCACCCAATGCCTCTGCCCAAAACCTGGCTAATACAAAATAAAGCGGCGCATGTTCTGGGCTTTGGGTAAGCACTCGCGACAAATCTGAACGGGGGCGATCGCCCCTAATCATCTGAAACGTCTGCAAATCCGCCACCGTAACCGGCAACCCTGTCGCCACCTGCTCCCGCACATCCGCGTGCGTATACCCCGACACCCGCATAGACGTTGCCACCTCATCCACCCAGTACACAGGCCGATCGAGATAGGACACTCGAAACAAAACGCCCAAACATAAAAGGATGACAACAATCCAGCTCCAGAGGCGACGCTGAGAGTGTGAGTTGGCTGCAATACGGCTCATCGTAGTAGGCGCAATCGATTAATTGCTACTTAGCATACCGCTCGACGAAGGCTCTAATACTATCTGCATACTCACTCCCTTCTCTATAAGGCAAATCGTTGTGCCCACCGCCTTCAAGCCACACCAATGACTTCTCACCGCCTGCCGCATCGTACAAAGCCTGGCTCATCCTGGCCGGTACCATCTGATCTTCGGTGCCATGCAGCAGCAGTAAGGGCATTTTGAGCGATCGCACCTTCGCCAAAGAATCAAACCGCTGCGTCAAAATCAAATTCACTGGCACCAGCGACGGTAGCCGCGAATATGAGTGCCCCACCATCTCTCTCATAGACGTAAAAGACGACTCGACTATCAGCCCCGCTGCATCGTTTTTTTGGCTCGCTAGCTGCACTGCGATCGCTCCCCCCAAAGACTGACCAAAAATCACAATCCGCTCTGCCGCCACCTGCCGCTCCTGCGTCAGATATTGCCAAGCTGCCTCAGCATCCTCATACACCCGCCGCTCATTCGGAAACTTTCCGCTGCTACGCCCATACCCTCGATAGTCGATCAGCAGCACATTGTAATTCCACTCATGAAACCTTTGCGCCCGCGCCACCAAATCCCCCACGTTGCTGCCATTCCCATGCAGGTACAGCACAACCGGGGCCGTCTCACCCACCGCCGGAATCCACCATCCATGCACAGTATCGCCCTGAACTTGCAGCTCTATGTCTTCGTAAGCTAGCCCTACCTCAGTTGGCCTACTCTTCACCAAAGCATCAGGGAAAAATATCATTCGTGGCTGATAGGCCCATAGCGCTATGCAGGCCCCGAGATAGAGTAGTGCGATCGCGCCTATTCCCCACACCAAACGTCTCAAAATCAAATACTCCCAGTAGACTAAACTTTCGTCATGTGCAGTTTTGCCTCAACAAAATCCATACTTGCATAGGAGGCAACCGCCATGCTATGCCCAGTTTCCACTAAGGACGTATAGCTCAGTTGGTTAGAGCGCATCGTTGACATCGATTGGTATCTTGCTTTTTACATAAGGGTTCTAGCGTATCAAGTCTGTAGAATCTAGCACTTCTCTCCCAAACATTAATAGCTCAACTGGATAAATCGAGTATTCTTGTCTGTATGAAAATAGGTATGAGATGGATTAGCCCTTCTCTACTGAATCTATTTTAGTAAAGAGGAGCTTGATAGAGTTTTCCTATAACTAGGGTCTTATAAGGTCTTAGACAGGTTTAGCGCGTCGTTTTCCTGGCTAAGATTAGCTTAGACAGTACAATTAAGTACTAATAAACCTACAATTACCACTGCACATAAACCCTTAATGAGATCACTACATTGACATTAGTATCTTGCAAACACCTCTAATTTGAAGATGTCAAACTATGAGGCCAACATGACTTCGGATAAGTCGTCTTGAGACATGCCCACCATTTTGCCTACTTGTTTAATGAACATCTTCTCAGAAATGTGAAACTCACCATCTTGTTTCGATAGAGCTACCAAATCAATAGTCAGACTGACGGCATCTTCAGGTGACTTCTTGATTTCTGAATAATCGACTTGCAACTTGGTAGTTTGATTCATCTTCTTGATTAGGTCAATCCTCTCACCATCAGGAACAGTAGAATCCTCAATAATGAGTCCGATAAATTTTTGTTCTTCTGACTTAATTTCTCCGTCTATACGCATAAGGCTAATAAGCGATTCAATCTTCGCTTTTTCGATTCGACTCTCTGTACCTGAGCTATTGCCCTTTGATACTTCTAAAGAATCCTGATTTTCCATATACCC
This sequence comes from uncultured cyanobacterium, assembly GCA_963793265.1. Taxonomy (GTDB): domain Bacteria; phylum Cyanobacteriota; class Cyanobacteriia; order Phormidesmidales; family Phormidesmidaceae; genus Phormidesmis. The sequence continues at coordinate 195,407 of CAWBZI010000007.1, read as the reverse complement.
TTCAAGACCTACCTCATCATCAGAAAATACAAATTCTTTCTCGAAAATAGAGATAGCCTTTTTAGCTACTGCATGTGTTGAATATTTAGACCATGCTGCTAAAGCAACAGCACCAGCAACGGGAACCCACTTACCCACCATAGATTTGAGTAGTCTCTGTGATACTTTTCCTGCCATCAGCTTAACGAGCTTTTGCATTAGTCTAAGCGATGCTCTTTTTACCAGCACTTTTTGTCCATGTAGCGCTATTAGACCTAGAGTGCCTGCGCCTAATGCATACCCGACTACGCTGGCAAGGAGTTCAGGTGATAATTGCTTTCTGTAACCGTATGCAACGCCAATATCGTAGACCATCTCCACTTGATTTTTGATAATCCACGTGATTTCGGGAACTACTGCCACCATGTCTAAAGGCCCAGGAACTAAGCTAGCACCACCGGAAATCGCAGCATTTTGATTGCCACAATATTTGGTTAGTGTAGGAAGACTTTGAATTGTTGGCAACTCATTTTGATGGGAGTCATAATAGTCGCTTCGCTTCTCTACTACCTGTCCAAAAAGATTAAACATTTTCTCTTCAAGCTGTTCTTGAAGACTACCAGTGTTACTTGCATCGGAATCAGATTTAATAGTTCTTTTACGCAGAAGTTGCATGAGAAGTTATTTGGTACGGTAAATGTATCTTTATACTGCCCTAATTAAAATGATACTTTTCATGAATCTCATCGTCTAAATAGCTAACTGTTCCATTGTAGCATCAGTATATTTTGAGACTCAGTATAATTAGAAAAAAGAAAACCTAATACGTATGTAGTTCGTTATAGTAATTAGGTCATGGTAGTCCTAAAGCGGTAAGGATGCGTTGTAGTGATGGATGAAGTACCAGATAGCGCCTATATGATTCTCCAACTTTTTAGAAAATGAGAGCGTTTTACGCACTAATCTAGAGATACGTTGACGCAGGGTACAGTTGAGTCGTTCAATCCGATTGGTCAGTCCCGTTTCCTTCCCTACTGCTCGATGCCGTTTGCTTGGAATTACCTGTTCATAAGCTTCCCAGAAGTCAGTATAGGCCACAGCACACTGCCGATAGACGGGAGGCAGTGTGGCCCATAGCCCACGCGCACCGACTCGACTTCGACGACCGATGTAGAGCCCTACAACTTCTCGACTTTCAATATCTATCGCCAGCCATACCCACTGTTTGTTGCCTTTGTTGCCCACGAATGACCACATCTCATCGCATTGGATGGTCAATCGCCCCTTTTTTTGGCCCGCACGTTGACTTCGCGCGGTACCGATGCATATTTCTTATTCACGTAACCTTGTAGCCATACCTCAGAAACATCAGCCACTCTAGCAATCCCAGCCAGCGGTATTTTCTCTAGCAATAGTTTGTCTATCAACGCCTTCGTCTCATCGCTAATCACCTTATTCTGCGGGTCTTTGACGAATTGTCGTCCGCAGTCTTTACACAGATGATTTTGCTTGCCGTTGTGAATAAATCCATTCTTAACAACAGAATCAGAATGGCAATCAGGGCAGGTTGGAAGAGCGGAAGTCACTAGAAAAGTTAAGGTTGCAACGTTACTATTATCACCCAATCGTTTGTGCGATCGCATCGCCTAATCGATAGAATTATCCTTACACGTTAAGGACTACCCCTTATTTTTATGCCCTCTTTGTAGATGATGACCCAGACTACTTGTTATTTCATAGAGAGTGTTCCTCTCAGTTTACTGATCAATTAAGAGAAGGCATTAAGATTTCAAAAGGAAGTCTAGGAAAATTATGCCTTCGAGTTGAAAAAACATTTAGAGATAGTGGAAAACCTGTCATAGCGTCGTTACTGAATCTACTACGAGTATTTTTAGATAGGGTATCAACTGATTATTCCTTTTTGAGTGCTGAGGACAAAGTAGTCCTAATAAGAGATACCTTTGACAATAAAACCTTGAAACAAAACATGGAATATATTGATAGAAGCGTTATTATTTCAACGATCCACGGAGCAAAAGGACTAGAATGGGACTACGTCTTAATGCCAGACATGGAACAATATTCTATTCCTAACTGGCGCGGGCTTTGTGGAAGTTGCAATTATAAAAATAGTTGCAACTTAACAGTGAGCGATAAAAACAGAAAACCATTCTTGGAAGAATTGAGCGTATTTTATGTAGGTGTAACTAGAGCAAGGAAGCAAATTTTTTTCTCGGCTAGTAAAACTCGATTGAACTCAAGTGGAATTCCCAAAAACGCAAACTTAAGTTGCATGCTAAGACTTCCTGGGATAGTCCATGTGAAAGCATAGAAATGATATGGAGAGACTCAGCGCAATCCGTAAGGCACCGATATAGAAAGTATAGATGCGCTTGTTAACACATTTTGACATACGAAAATTCTGTTTAGCTGTAGAGCTATTTCTAGCAGTAGCTCTACAGCTAAGCCTTTAAGCTACAATACTTTCAGCGTTTTACAGAAGTGTAGAAGCTATTTCTATAGACTCTCCATACCTCCACTCAAGGTTTTTTCCTTCACCTTGGACTTCTCCAAACCCATCAGAAGCCATACTCTGAAATAGTTTACGGAAGTTGTCTGCTCCCTTAATCCTTTTGGTTTTCTGACCAGCATCTCTAGCTTTTATCCATCCGCCACTGTCTTCAGATAGCTGTTTCAGAATCATCCAGACATCGTATGTGGGGTTTTGAGTTTCTCTTACTACTCCATAAATCTTTTCTGCTTGGGCTACATAGAAAAAAGATAGGGCTATTGCCTTTTGAATCGTCTCTAAGGATATTTCTTTCGAGATATCTATGGCAGTTTCTGAATTGTTATGGCTAGTTGCAATGGCCTCATTAATGCAATGGATAATCGAAGCTATCTTGGCACAATACCCTTTCATCTTGGCTAGAATAGCCTGAATAAAAGGATTTTGCTCTTGCTCTATTCTTTCGACAATAGGGTCATGCCAGTCTCTAACAAAGCAATCTTTAGCCTCGCTAGAAAATACAAACGTAGAACCATCTGGGACTTTTCCCAATGCCAAATAGAGCTGCGTCAAAATATCCCTAACATCTGGAGAATCTTTACCGGTATATTTCGCAGAAGGCATTTGAGAACTACAGAATAACCACCTTGAATTAAATCCACTATGGGTTTGAATTCCTTTGAGATACTGTCTTAATATCTCAGGCTGAATAGTACCTGTAACTGATACAGTCGTTTTATTGAGTTGTAATTTGTCGCTTTCAATTCCCTTTCGATTGACTTTGATAGGTTTACCGCTGTAAAGAGATAGCCATTTCTGTGAATCATCTCCTTTCCCACCACGATATTTATTATCACTTTTAAACAAGCCATCTAGCTCATCTCTATGTACTAACAGCCCTCTGGGATTATGTTGATAGACTTGAATAAGAGCTTCCATCGTAACATCGTCTACAACGTAGTCCCTATCTTCACTCTCCTGACTGTCCAACTCCCATAATGGATTAGTAATAATATCCACAGTTGGTGATTTCATAGAACCCGTAGTTGCTACACTCATTGCCCAAATTATGGATGGTTCTTTCCACCCGCTCCAAGGCTGAACAAACGCAGCAGTGCCTGGATTCTATTCCTGAGCTTGTAGGAGTGTAGAGTTACATCAAACTTCCCTATATTCCACTCATACGTCATTTGCGCTACTAACTGCTTAGCGGTGATCTCGTCCTTAGTGCCTGGATGAAAACGCTTACGCTTCCCATCTAAAGTAAAATCAATTCGATAGCTACCTTTATCAGTCGTCAGATTGAACTCCATTTTCTAGCGTCTAGTGTATGGCTCAGACGCTAGAACCTATGTATAGTAAGCAAAGATTTTCTACCAGTCGTCTACCAATTTGATTGAAAACTCTAGAATATAGCCCTGTAGATTCAGGCAACTTAGAGTTTAAGCCCATATAGCTAAAATCAAGTATTGCACCAACCCAAACCGCTGTGGTATATTCAAAGCCCGGTGTAAAAGCATCGCTTCAGGACGTATAGCTCAGTTGGTTAGAGCGCATCGTTGACATCGATGAGGTCCGCCGTTCGAGTCGGCGTACGTCCATTTATTAAAGCCATTTTCATAAGAGGTTTTCGGAAAGGAAACGTTTGACACATGAGTTTACAGATGCAACTCATTGGTAGTAGCCATACCCCTGCTATGCCCTTGACGTAAGCACTACCCTCTGTGCGTTGGCAAAGCCCTTACAAAAGGGAACCACTAAAATTCCTCATTCTCAGAGTCATCCTCAATTGAAAAATCGCTGATGTAGTCTCTAACGACACGCTCAAAGAATAGTGGAGCTGGTAGAGTCGTTGATTCTGCATAGTGTCCGAGGACATATCGCAGAGACTCAACGAGAGCTGCTACTTGGTCAGGATTATCGTCATCCTGGTGTAAAGTGACTAAAATTTCAAGTGGATTGGGTGTTGGCCATTGTTTTATAAAGGGTGGCTTTTCAGACGATTCACGCATCTCGATTCCAGCGGCGTTTTTTAGTTTTTTAGGTCTCTCTTTAGAGATGCCTTTTTCTGAAGTTTCATCAGTATCCTGAAGCCTCACAGAAGTATAAGCGGGTATAGCATGATAACAGCTTTGTCCTCTCCACTCTTGTTGAACAGCTCTACTACCTATGGATAAATAAACAATACATCCCGTTGAATTAGACGCCTTCAATCGGAATAGCTTTCCAAGGGTGCTAGATGCGGATGGAATCTTAATGTCTGCATCTAGCTGTTTCAATTCATCTAAAGATCTTTCATCGCTTATCGATGATTCCATGATGTAGCGTACTTTCTCTTCGATAATCGCGGGTGTAAAGCCTTGTTTGATGCGGACGAGTCTGGCCCCTGCCCACTCTTTGTACATCCAGCTAGAAACGCCCTCAAGCTGGATATTATTCGCGTTTATGCGGCTGTCAGCTAGCCAGGGCCATAGTTGAACGCAATTGGTTGAATCTATTATTACCAAGGGTTGCATCTCTTGTTTAACGGAGGAAGAGATAACGTTCCTCACAAACTGCATGAAATTTCTCTTCCGTGTTTGATGACTGTTTCCTATCTTAACAGGAGAAATATTTGCGATTCTAGCAAGTGCATCAGGAAACTTCTCCCATTCCGTTGTCGTTAGTTTCTCCTCAATTGCGTAAGCACAGCGCATGTCACACCGCTCCGTTTCAACCTGAATACGAATGGCAACAGGTAGAAAAGTACTCTCAATACGACCTCGTACGCGGCCCTTTTGTTTGCGTACAATGGTGATAGCAATAATTTCTTTGGGTTTGGATGCTGACGGTATTTGCAAACACTCATCGACTTTATCTTTAATACTTTCTACTCGCCCTGAATGCGCAGATAGCAAATCTTTCAGCGCTTGCTGCCCCCGACGAGAATAATCTACTAAATCAATTAGGTTGTTTTTAGTTCTATTCATCTGGGTGATGAATTGTACGCAAGCGCCACACAGGCTCGCCAATGCCCTCCTTGTAGATGGTTTGTTGATGGGATCGTCTCGCTTATCGGTGCCATCTTCATCTTTGAAGAATTTTGCGGCAAGCACAAGGCAGAAGATTCGCCCCTCTCGCTCAGCGAGTTGCTTTGCAGTTGACTCCCACGCTTTAATGCGCTGCTTAGAGCGCTCCTGCGCTTTTGCTTTCGGGTTTGGCAAGTCATGCCTTGAGCCATGCGTATTTGGTGGCAAGCTATTGGTTACAATTTCAACAGATTCTCCCCATAGTAATTGTGCTAATGCTGTCAGAAACTTCAGTTCTTCTCAAAAGCCATCTTGATAAAATATAAAGAGTGATAGCTTCTCTCCTGGATACAACCGCTTTAAAGCATTGCTGTTTCGTTCTCTTATTGCTTGGAGTTCTTCAAAATCACTTTCCTTTGGCTGGCTGACTTGAAATGCCTTCCTACCGAATTTAACGGATTCTGAAGAGAAACGAAACGCTTTTGCTAGCTGCTGATTGAGCTGACTATCGCTAAGCTTGTTTATGTAATCAAGTGTAGGAGCGGGTGAGTCAGAATCACTGATTTGGAGTAGAGCGCTCAACAGCGTTGGTAGTTTGATCTCTTTCTCTTCCTGTCTTTTGCTACTTTTGTTCCCAATGGGTTCATACGCTGCGAAAGGTACGAGGCCAAGAGTACTTACTATCTTTTCTACTTTTGTGTAAGCCTCTAACTTGTCAACTTCTGGTACGCCTGCATCAATACCGTGTTTCCCCAGGCTATTGCGATGACAGAGCACAAGCTGAGAGCCACCAATATCAGCGTTTCCTAAAACGATATCCTGACCGCTAAACGTCTGCATACCTAGCTCTAGTTGACGCCGAATGGCACCAAAGTCTTTTTCTGTTTTCCAAGTCCACTCATTATTATCTTTGCAAGGAGCGACTTTGAAACTGAATGTGCGGTCTTGAAGAGTTGAAGAAAATGCATAGCCAGAAATCTTTTGGCGATCGCGCTCAGGTGCATCAAGTAAATCCAGCCACCGGCGTTTGGAAACATCCAGCTTAATGATAGGTTGGCTAATTGAGGCAAAGGTGACGACCTGTAGCTTTATCACCAAGCTAAAACGCCCTTTATTTTCTATAAAGATAGGAGAAGTTATAAGCTCAGCAATATTGCTCGCGAATTTACCATAGCTGGAGATGACTCGCCGCATTGGGCCGCAACCCTCAAATAGCTCCTTTCCTGCGATTAAGCGAGCAACGTAGTCTACAACTACGATGTAAGCACGGCCATCTTCAGGTTCTGTTGTACCATTTTCTCCTGCTGCCCATGGTAATAAGTTAAATCCAAAAGTGGAAAGGCGTATTAGTTCGTTATGCTCGATCAGATTCTGGACTTGATCCAGTAGGTTGTCGGGAACGTTCTTTTCTTTGCAGAACGGTCTTAAGTAGTTGACAAGCCAATTGTTTAAAGTAGAGCGCAACCTTTTTTTAAGCTGATTGTTATCATTGCTATCTAGCAAGCACGCGAAGCTATACTCCTGAGGCTTATCGCTACGAACGTTTCTAATCAGAGAATGTTCTAAGCCTAAGTGCGATTCGATTCGAGTGATGGCCTCTAGATTGACAGTTAATCCTCCTCTGAGCGATTGATAAGGGAGTTCCTTGAACTTCTCATTTTCTTCATAAGCAGCCCTGTGAATGTCACTGAAGGTCTTTAGGGCTTGTTTTGTCCAAACGAGTGTTGTGCCACTGATCAGAATCGAGGGTAAGTCATCTGGAACTGTAAATGCTAAAGAGACATCGCGCAGCTTTTTAATTTGGCCGACTTGAACGAATTGATTTTTCATGGATGATTGATTACTGTTCGTAGAAATATGAATGTGAATCGAAGTCGTCTGTTTCAGATATTTCATCTGAAGTATGCTGTAGATCTCTGAGATAGTTGACGCCGGAGATTTTTCTTAAGGGTTCTAAAAAAGCGCCATAGAGTTCTTGATAAATTGAACGATCAATCGGATCAGGATGATTCATACAGTCTTCTAAAATGACGCGCATTTGAACTAACATGCTGTCTCTGCCTGAGTCGGTTTTTCCCACAGCAGAGTTCATGGCCCAAGCAGCATCTACAAAGTAGACGGCAACCGGACAACCGTTGCGCATCCCTCGACCAATGGTTTGTAAAATGGCAACCATTTGATTAGCGGTGAAAGCTTTAAATAGTTCAGGGCTTAGCCGACTAGCCATAATAGGCTCACGTAGAAGCTGATTAGCTGTTTTCCATAGGTCTTTTCTAGCCTGCTGCCAAGACTTGGCGATCACACCCACATCTTCTTCCCCAAACACTTTATTATCAAAAGCCTGCGTCGCCCGTCCTGCTAAGCTATACAACAGCTGCATGTCATCACTGGTAGGATGCGGCCTAGTCAAAAAATAGAGAGAGCCAATGGCGGCATCCAGTGTCCGAGGTCCTTGGGTAAACACAATATTTACCCCTCGCCCAATCGCTAACATTGGAAAAATAATAATATCGCAAGCATCGTCATCACCTAAAGACTCGCATTGACCTGTGGTTACATAGTCATCAGATTTCTCTCCATCTTTCAGGAATCGAACAACTGCTTTAGTCCGGCGTCCCGTCTCTGGATAATATCTGTTCAAAAATGTTTTAATCATTCTCGCTTGCTCATAGCTGTTTACAATGAGCGCGGCTTTTCGCTTTTGCCCGTCGCGAACATCAAAGTTATTGATAGATTTATAGATCTCAGATTGCCTGCTGTCCCCTTCCCTAGTTCCACCTTTAACCAGTTCTTCCACCATTTTTCTCAGATTGCGCTCTCTGTACTCTCCAGCCCCGCTATAGCGTAGTGGCTGACCTTTCCATTCGCTGTCTGCCTGCCACTTGAATTCATATCGACTAGGTTCTGTTTTTTGCAAAGACTCGCGGGGCTTGAGTAGATAGTCTGGTTTGATATTGACGTTGTAGGCGGGGCTAGCTTCCAAAAATGATGTTGCAGACGTCAGTAGGGTTACCGGCCCAGGATGGTTATTGTCTGCTGATAGTAACTGATGGAATCGGTACATCAGCATTCGGGGGGCTCCGACAAATGCTATGTAAGATATTTCTACATTCTTAGCGTTTTTACGGGTTGTTTGGGCCTTGGAAAAGGTATATTTTACGCCAGAGAGTGAACCGAGCAGGCTACTAGGAATCATTCGCCGTAGCGACCTAGAAGCCGTAGATTGAATAATAGGATCTCGAATAAGACCTTCCGCAACGAGCGCCCTGGTTCCTGGAATAATGCGCTGATAGCCAAGAATAACGAATGTTATGGCAATAAGTAGTTTGATAGCATCAGACTTTTCTCCTGTTGGTGAGTGTTCAGGGAAGCAGAGTGATAAGTAGAAACGAGAGATTTTTAGGGCTATATCATCTCTTGGCTGGGCTAAATCTTCTGCCAGATAGCGCCGAAAGTGCTGAATCAGCTTATTCCGTTTCCTTTCCAAGTCTTTTTCCGAAATTTCCAGAGTAGTGGCATTAAAGGCCAAGTTTTTCCACTCTTCTACACTGCTACTCGTCCGGTTGTAAAAAGCCTCATACGCAGCAGTCTCCCAAAAATCTGTCAAGGCTCGGCTGCGATCAATCTTTAGCCTAGAGATTTTCGCCTTATCAGCTTCTTCCTGATGTGAAGTTACTTTATCTGAGTGCTGATTATTCTCATTGAGCAGGTCACTGACAATTTTGAGTACGGTGAGTAGCTGGTTCTCATATTTTTCTCCAACATAAGATTCATTCAGATTTTGAACCGTAGTGACAAGCGCATTATTGTGATTTCCAAATTCCGCCAGGTGCCGACTAAAGGCTCCGACATCAGGATCCGCTAATCGGTGGTTGTCTTCGCCTGCAAAGCGATTGTGAATTTGTTCTTGAATAGTGCGGTGAATAGATTTCTCCGATCCTGAAATACTTAGTGTTGCGGCACCGTAGGTATCTAAATCTGATTGCACCATGTCAGCCTCGTCAAATACCACCACATCAAAGGTGCGGGCAATCAGTTCAAAATATCGAATTTGAGCTTGGATGGCATGAGGTGAGACTTTCGTATCCATAGAGCGAATATGGCCAACCCAAATGTTGGCATCTGTCAGCTCTCGTACGGATTTATTACGCCCACACATTGTCCAAAGTGGACAAAGACACTGTTTTAACTTTCCTTTTGCACCACTTTGCAAAACAGCATTGCAAGGTGCGTAGCCAAATCCCCACATTGAGGTGTCTGCATTAGAAAAAGCCGGTAGCACACAGTTAAGGCTAAAAATATCGGCAACGCCTAGCGTGTGAGCAAATCCTTTGTTGGGATGTGCTGCTGCGATCGCCTCTGCCAAATTATCAGCATGTCGCCTGCGCGTTTCATCGCTTTGCCCTACCAACATACCGACTTTAACCGTATGGAACTGCAAAACATCCATATATTGACGGGCAACTTCAATAGAGGGAAAAACAAACATTGCTTTGTAATCTTTCCGCCCTAGCCATACGGCTACAAGAATGAGAATTGTTGTCTTTCCTGAGCCTGGTAATCCGATCAGGTGCTTTATGCCCGACAAGTTTAGGATGTCTATTGATTGCAAACCTACTTCTGTAGGCACCGTCAGCATAAACCTGTCTAACCGACTGGCCCATTGGCCAGGACGCCGTTCAGGATATTTCAACTCCCTTTTATCCATCTCAACGGCAAGCAACTTTAATGCCTTTAGGGGAATCTGAATATCCCCTAAAGGCTGTCGGTTCAGCGAATGGTAATGCCTTGGCGCGATTTCTACTTCAATCGGTGGAATTGGAATTCTTGTGGACGTAGCTTCTGCCCCTAGTGCAATACTCATTCCTTGATTTGCCTCAGCAACTTTAGCCGTATTGGGCTGGTAGGCAATTGGAGATCGCAGAAGTTCCTTGGCCTGCGTAATTAAAGAGTTTTCCAAAGGGTCTGTTCTTTCAAAAGTTAGCTGCTTAGCATCAATTCTATAAACGCCTTGTGTGCCTTTCACATAGTGATGGTTGTTATAGACTGCGATCGCATGATCAACTGAGCGCTGTGTCGCATAAGCTAAAGACATCTGCCTCAAATTAAAAACAGCCTGACGTGCATCCGCGAGCGCAGGTGCATTCAAAACACTTTCCATCCCAGACATTACAGCAGGCGCATGTTCTAAAGACTGGCTTCCTACAAAAAACTCCATCAAGACACAAAGCCAGCAAATTTGATCCGGCCCTTTCCAAAAGTCAGGCTTAACTCGCATAAGCAACCTCCTTCAAAAGCTTCAGCACAGCAGACACAGAAAAGACTTCCAGCGTTTCTAGATCGCCTTTTTTTGAGAGTGTTGACTGCAAAGTTGATAAATAGCTTGGATTATCTGCAATAAGCTGATCGCTGATGGCAATAATGCGACGACGGTAATAACCAAGACCACCGATACTCTGATTGAGTCGTAACGCTAGCGAAACTGGACTGATATATGATTTTGCATCTATTCCAATTGCATAGTCATCGAGTGACACATCACACAAATCCGATTCGGGATACAGTTCAGCCTTCAGCCCTTGGTTCTTCGCAGCATCGAAAATGGCAAGCTCATCAATGCCTGGGCCTGTCCAATAGGTCAAAATCTGAGGCTTCGCAATGAGTAGACGATGGTGCCTTGGATCTATCGCCTCACTGACTTTGGGTGGATAGCAACTATTGCATTGTCTGATAGGGCACCGCCCTTTTGAAAATTGTTTACGGTTGGGATGCGGATGCATCAACGTCCCACAGTGAGCACACCGATTTGCCTTTCCCTCGATTAGCCAGCTCTCTGGAACTCGATCGAAGAAGGTACCAATAATCATCTCCTGAAGAGGCGTCAACTGATGATCTTCGAGATATTCCCACAGTGCCTTTTCGGTGATGAGAGAATGCCGGACAGCGAGTTCTCGTAGTGCAGTGTATCCAAGATGCTGCCTACGTGCGCCCAGTTCTTCTGTAGATGCTTTTAGTCTTTGATATAAGCGATACTCAACGACGTTATCTTCTCCCCAGCCGCCATTAGCCTGAGCAATTTCAGTACAGTCTGACGTAGGTACATATAAATCAGGCTCAATGAGAACAACCTCCGAAAACCGAAAATCATCTTGGCTAAAGACCTTTAACTGCCAAATCTCTGAATTAAAACTGTGTCGAGCGTGATTGAGTACGGTATGAACACAAGCGGCTTTATCGGGTAATCCTTCCTCAATATATAGACGACCTAGTTTACACATCGCCCTGTAGAGTTCGGAGGGGATACGGTCGTCTTGCCGTACGATTTCTTGATTAAGAACACGCGTGTACTGTTTCAAAATGCCCTGAGCGAGTAAAACGACTGCATCTTCTGCGATGTCTGCAATGCTCCGCAAACTGGTTGCGAATGTAGGGCTTTGTGCGATCACAGCTGACCAATTAGGATCTCTATTTTCCGACTCAGCCAGAATTTGCCTCTCGATATCAGCATCAGAAAAATTCGGTAAGACCTGCCCAATTGCCGATAGCGTCCAGCCCCTTTTTAATAGCAATACCGTAGCCAAGCCTTCTAAGATTTGGCGAAACCCAAACTTCTTGCCCTTCGGCTGAGAGAGCAGCTTCTTAGACCGCCAAAGTCGAATCGTTCGCAGTGCAGGCGGCTCTATTGGAATGCTCAACGAACCGAGCTGATACTGAATTTCTTCAGTCAGCGCTTGAGCAGATCCATTCCATTGACGGACACGGTCAAATTGCATCAATGAGCAAACAAGTTACATCGATCAAAGTTTACACTATATGATGTAAATTAGTTGAGACGGTATTATTACCTCATCTTTACTAGGACGAAAGGTCATTGATGGATGCGTCACCAAAGGAAATTAGCTTGTACCTACTGCCAGATGGAAGCTGTCCATTTGTGCATTGGTTAGAAGGTTTGAAAGACCGGCAAGCAAAAGCCAAGATCAAGCAGCGTTTGGACAGGCTTGAACTCGGTAATATGGGTGATTTCAAGGCCGTTGGAAAAGGTGTCTTGGAACTTAGAGTCAACTACGGCCCAGGGTACAGAATTTATTTTGCTCAAACAGGGCAGCATATTATCCTTTTGTTGTGTGGCGGAGACAAAAAGACTCAGAATAGAGATATCCTTAGAGCACAGCAGTACTGGATGGCTTTTCAAAAGTCAGTTCAAAATTAAGACGATGCAAACCTCTAAAAGCTATCACTCATACCTAATTGAGTCGCTAAAAGATAAAGAAGAAGCCGCCGCTTATCTAGATGCCGTCTTTGAAGATGGCAATCCAGAAGAAGTGTCACTGGCGCTCAGAAATGTTGCCGAGGCTCGTAGGACGTTACCTGATGGCACTCATAAAATCAATGCCGATTGGGAGGAATGTTACCAGTCGTTAAAGCAAGCAGAAATGCCAGCACTGCCTACACTTCTGACCTTACTGAATGAACTAGGGTTGAAGCTATCTGTCACTGTTAAGCAAGAGCAGCCGGTTTAATCGCTTTAACAAAGCTTTCTATACCGTGGCTAATGCATAGTGATTGATACCCAAATGTGTGACAGGCCATATGATGTAGATTGGTGCAAAATTGGTGCAAGAAAAAAGATGGCCTCTGAATCCTCTGGTGTGATTAGGTTTCAGAGCCTAGAAAGCCTTGTTGACATCGATGAGGTTCGCCGTTCGAGTCGGCGTACGTCCATTCCCTAAAATCTTTTCATAATGCCAAGAAGAGATGCCATTCACGACCTAGTTAAACAGGCTTTAGTCAAAGATGGATGGCAAATTACAGACGATCCCTACGTCATATCGTACGGTGAAAGGTTTTTGTTCGTTGATTTGGCTGCTACTGCGAAGGAAAGGCCCAACAGCTTGCAAGGTCGTTTTATTGGCGCTGCTAAGAACAGTCAAAGAATTGCCGTAGAAATCAAAGAATTTCGAGGTCAGTCAGCAGTCGCGTCTCTAGAGCAAGCCATTGGTCAGTATGTACTCTATCGCCTATTGCTCGACCAAATTGATCCAAGTCGGCGTCTTTATCTCGCAGTCAACGATTTAGACTATGATCAAATTCTGAGTGAACCAATCGGAGAACTCGTTATTAGCGAGCTACCGCTAAATTTGATTGTCGTTAATCGAAAAACTGTAGAGGTTCAGCAATGGATTCCACCACGCAGCTCTCAAACATCGTAAAAGATATCATCAACCAATATGCTCGGTTGAAACCGTCTCATGGCGATATCCGTTTGGATACCGTCTTCGACGATGAGCAGAAACATTATGCTCTGATGCAAGTAGGGTGGGATAGAGGGCGACGGGTTCGAGGAAACCTTATCTATATCACGCTACAGGACGAAAGAGTTGTGATTGAGTACGACGGAATGGAATGTGGCGTAGCCCAAAACTTGATAGAGTCCGGCATTTCTCCTGATCGAATTGCAATAGCCTATCAATCTGAACATCAGGATATTGCATACGCTTCTTAAAGTATCACTGAAGAGTCTTACATCCTGTTTTAGAGAGACATATCTTTCAGTGAAGACTTTGAGGCTGCTAGACAACGAATCCTTGACTTTGCAATATCCATGGCAAATGAGCCGCCTATAGCCAAAGAATAAAACCAACTATTCCTTTATGAACATTTACTCAGCGCCCCTGGACTCTCTAGTCAACTAGAGGATCTATTCTTTAGATATTCATTCAGGGGAGAATCCGATGAGTGCAACTACCCTCAAACTCAAAGATATGAGCTGTGCTTCTTGTGCCAATAGTATTGAAAGTGCTATTCAGCAGGTGCCATGCAAAATCACACTAACTTCGGGCTCTTACGCACTTTAGGTGATCTAGCTTTTTACCCAAAAACAGATCAACTAGTCAGAATGAATCGCCTAGCGAGCAGATCGAGATCAGCGCGTCCAAACATCTGTCGTTTCAGCATCTTTAAGCGGTTGTTCTGACCCTCTACCTGCCCGTTGCTGACCTCTAAGGTGACACCCGCTTTGACCGCATCATAGTCTTCTTCTACTCCCTTCGAGAAACTCTGAAAGGCAGGTATTTCACCATGCTTAGCCTGCTCTAACCAGCTATCAAGCTGCTGAGGTAAGCGCTCTCGTACCAGTGATAGAAAACCTCGTGTCAGTGCGATAGGTGTTGCTAGCTTTGGATGCTGAGACAGTTGTTCGATGATAGCCTTCTCCCCGGTGGTCAGTGTTTCCTCCCGGCGCATGATTAGCCAAGCTGCACGCGAGGCACTCAAAGGCTTTTTGTCAGCAGCGTTGACTTTTGGTGCAGGCCCTCGCCCCGGCAATTCACTGAGTGCCTCACACTTTTGTTGGCGCAGCTTTCGCGTGTAGCAAGTCACGCTCTTGTAGGTGCCCGAATAGCCCTGCTGCTGAATTTCCTTAAACAATTCTTTCGTGACTGTATGCCCCTGCTGCCATTGCGCTTTGAGATAAGGTTTGTAGTCATCTAGCTCGCTCTTGCGGCGACGATGATGGACGGTCGGTTGCCACTCTGGAAAGGTCGAATGAGACAAATAGGTGTAGACAGTGCGCTCACCCATGCTGAGGTGATAGGCGATGTCACTAACCTGATGTCCCTGCGCCCGTAAAGCATGAACCTGCTCATAATTCGCTAGGCGCTGGGCACGCTTTTGCGTTTGTTTCTCTCGACGAGCCATGATGAAATTAGAAGGTTGAGAAACGCATACGGCCTCTGCTTCGAGCTGGCTTCGTTCAACTTCCTTCAGGGCTGAATACTCGCTTTTGAAAACTTTCTCTAGAGTCTCCTCAAGGTTGTGCAACAGATGGAAGCGATCCGCGACTTGAGTGGCCTCGGGTGCGCCTTCGCTCATCCCGCGTTTATAAGTCTTGGAACGGTCACGCGATAGGATTTCGATGCCAGGATGCGCTTTGAGCCACGTTGCCAATGTCTCAGCGGTGCGGTCTGGCAGCAGGGCAATCGGTTGGCGGATTTCCAAGTCAACCAGGATAGTGCCGTAGACATGGCCTTTGCGGAGCGCAAAATCATCTACGCCAAGGATGCGGGGGGTGGCGATCACTGGCAGCGGTAAGGTGGAAATCAAACGCAGGATTGCGTCACGGCTGTAGCCATAGCTCAGGTGGCAACTTAATCTTGCCGCTGCTGCTCCCCCTAGTGCCAATCCCATCGCTTTCAGCTTCTCAGTATATCGAGCGGTACGTCTCGCCCAAGGCGCAACGACAGTCGGCAGACGTTCACTGAAGATGCGGCGTTGGCAGCTGTCATTTAAGCAGAAAAACTTGCTGACCGCTAGCAGTATCACTAACGTGAATTGAGCTAAGGGTAAGTCCTTCAGGGTGCGCTCGTAGTGGCTATGAACGCGGTGGCTAGCGCAACGGCAAAGTGGGCATTGCGCCACCGATTGCGTTGAACTCAGATGGACGACTATCTGCCCGGTGGCTGCGTTCAAGTTCCAGTGGTTCAAAGCTATGTCTGTTTGGCTAGGAAGTAGATGCTGTAAGAGTTCCATGGAATTCGTCAGAGATAGGAGGTTTCAGTCTGTTTTCCATGTGACTTGAAAGGATCACCTAAAGTGCGTAAGAGCCCGAAGTTAGGTGTGAATGCCTGCCGAAGTCATGTGAATATGCATGCCAGGCGTGAGTAGCGTTCAGGTTAACTTTGCGGCGGAGCAGGCCAGGGTTGATTACGATGAAAGGCGTACTAGCCTGGAATCAATTCAGGCAGCAGTTGCAGCGGCTGGGTATGAAGCCAGCGCCAGGGAGGGTTTGAGCACGGGTGAAGCGGATGCGAAAGAGCAAGCAGAACGCAAGGCTCAACAGCGAGATCTCTTAAATAAGGTTTTGGTCAGCGGGGTTATCGGCATTGTTTTGGTGTTAGGAACTTTGCCGGTGATGCTCGGGGTAGATATTCCAGGCTGGCCGATGTTTTTGCACAACTCCTGGCTACAGCTCATCCTAGCTACTCCTGTTCTGTTCTGGTGTGGTCAGTCTTTTTATATGGGGGCTGCTAAAGCCTTTACGTATCGTGCCGCGAACATGAACACTCTAGTGGCACTGGGCACGGGCACGGCCTATCTCTATTCTGTTTTTGTGACCCTGTTTCCTAATTTACTGATTGCCCAAGGGCTCGCGCCAGAGGTCTATTACGAAGCGGCTGTTGTGATTATCGCGCTGCTGCTGCTGGGCCGGTATTTGGAGAATCGGGCGCGGGGGCAGACTTCAGATGCGATTCGGCAACTTATGGGATTGCAGGCTAACACCGCGCGAGTTGTTCGGCAGGGCGATGAGATTGATTTGCCTATAGAAGATGTCGTTGTGGGCGATGTTGTTGTTGTTCGTCCGGGTGAGAAGATTCTGGTGGACGGTGAAGTGATTAAAGGGCGCTCTACGGTTGATGAATCGATGGTGACGGGCGAGCCGGTGCCGGTGAAGAAGGACACGGGTGCGGAGGTGATTGGTGCAACGATTAATAAGACTGGGAGCTTTAGGCTGAGGGCGTCACGGGTGGGTAAGGATACGGTGCTGGCGCAGATTGTTCAGCTTGTGCAGGATGCACAGGGGTCTAAAGCTCCGATTCAGAAGCTGGCCGATCAGGTGACGGGTTGGTTTGTGCCGGTTGTGATTGCGATCGCTATTTTCACCTTCGTACTTTGGTTCATACTCACGGGCAACACGACGCTAGCACTGCTTACGACAGTCGGTGTATTGATTATCGCCTGTCCCTGTGCACTGGGCCTGGCGACGCCTACCTCGATTATGGTGGGAACGGGTAAGGGCGCTGAGAATGGCATTTTGATTAAAGATGCTGAGAGTTTGGAGCGAGCCCATCAGCTACAGGTTGTTGTGGTTGATAAGACGGGGACTTTGACGGAGGGGAAGCCAACGGTTACGGACTACCTGACGGTGAGAGGTAGCGCTAATAGCAATGAGATAAAACTGTTGCAGATGGCCGCTGCTGTAGAGCGTAACTCGGAGCATCCGCTGGCAGAAGCTGTGGTGAACTATGCTGAGTCGCAGGGTATTAGCAAACAGAAGATGACGGGTGCGAAAGGCTTTGATGCGGTGACGGGTAGAGGGGTTCAGGGCGTTGTGAACGGTCGTTTGGTGCAGATTGGGACTGAGCGCTGGATGCAGAGTATGGGCGTTGATACTGAAGCTTTGCAGTCTCAGCGGCGGGCTTGGGAATCGGCGGCTAAAACAACGGCCTGGATTGCTGTGGATGGTAAGGCTGAGGGGCTGCTGGGGATTTTTGATGCGTTGAAGAGGACGTCTGCCCGAGCGGTGGGTGCTTTGCAGAAGATGGGGTTAGAGGTGGTGATGCTGACGGGGGACAATCAGCAGACGGCTGAGGCGATCGCACAAGAAATCGGCATTCGTCGAGTGTTTGCTGAAGTTCGCCCTGACCAAAAGGCCGCGCAGATTAAACTATTGCAGTCTGAAGCTCCAGGGAAGCAGGTGGCAATGGTGGGCGATGGCATTAATGATGCGCCTGCGCTGGCTCAGGCGGATGTGGGGATTTCGATCGGGACAGGGACAGATGTTGCGATCGCCGCTAGCGACATCACTCTAATCTCTGGTGACTTGCGTGGCATCGTCACCGCTATTCAGCTCAGCAAAGCCACAATTGCAAATATTCGCCAGAATCTCTTTTTCGCCTTCATTTACAACGTTGCCGGTATTCCAATTGCAGCCGGTATTCTCTATCCCATTTTCGGCTGGCTGTTGAATCCTGTGATTGCAGGTGCGGCCATGGCCTTTAGCTCAGTTTCTGTTGTAACGAATGCGCTGCGGCTTAGAAAATTTCAGCCCAAAGGCGTTCGTTAGATGTTCGGCCAAACTTTCAATACAGTTGGATCTATGAAACTAAAATCTTTCAAGAGAACGTATCTGCTCGGCGGTCTGCTCAGCGTCGGTCTACTGCTAGGTATCCCTCATCCTGCCAAAGCTCAAATCTCAGAACCCGATGCCAGTGAGTTCCGTCGTATTGAGCAACCACTGGCTATTAAAGTAGGCGTTGCTGCTGCGGGCGCTGGGCTGGTTGGATTAGAGCTTTGGTGGTTTTTGCTAGGCAAAAAGAAAGCTTAAACCCTGCTTTAATACTCAAACTTGTCGTAAGCTTCAAAGTCAGCTTTGATATCGTCTTGGTGCTCTATGAATAGCTGCCGACCGATGTCATAGATGATTCGGGGTAAGGCAAATTCTAAGTCAGTTAGGTTTGCTCGATAGCCGCTGAGCATGGCAGCGCCACAGGAAGGATAATAGCAGCGCTGAAGGTAGCTGTGCGCGGGGTCTTTGGGTGTGAATTCGAGGCTTTTGCCGAGATATGGGTACTGACTCATTTCGCTGTGTTCGTCACCGACGGGTGGGGTGAAGCGATCGCGCCACCGAGCAATGTAAGGAGAAAGCGTTTGTAGCTCTAGCTGATAATCGAGATTAGTGATAAAACCAGTGCCGCAGAGAAGGGCGTCGTGATGAAACGTACGAGTGGATGAACCGGACTCACCGTAGACACTCACAATCTCTTTGTTGTCGTAGCTGAGGCTTTGGAGCGGCGCATCGGTATGGATGGTGAAGCGAGGATGGCTGATGGCCTGCTGGTAGGTGTGAGCGGGCGGCAGTTGTCCGAGCCGGGCTTCTGATAGGGTATAGTCCCATTTTTCGGCGTCGGATAGATCGATGTAGTGACGGTGGTAGCCGTTCCATTCGCTCCAGCGGATTCTGTTGAGGTTTGGCAGGTGCGACCGCCTCACAGTAAGATCAACAGACGCGGCACCTGCTTTCAACAACAACAAAGCATTATCAAAAGCACTTGCCCCTCCCCCTACGATCACAATTCGTTTGCCCTTAAAGCTAGGAAAATCAATGCTGTCCATCGTGTGATGGTAGCAATGCTCAGGCAAACTCTCTTTTACAATGCTGGGAATATTTTTGCCGCCTGCACAGGCCATGCCGGTCGCAAAAATAACGAATCGCGCTTTGTATAGTTCTCGCTGACCCTGGTGCTCTGCCTGTAGCCAAAAACACTGCTCTGCGTCATTCCAGGTAATGTCTTGAATCGCGGTATCGTTTTGAATCGGTAAGTCGAGGACTTTGCCGTGCCAGTCCAGGTATTCGGCCCACAGCGGGCGGGGGATGTATTGAATCTTTTGCCAGTAGTCTTCGCCATAGAGGGCAGCGCACCAGCGGCGGAAGCTGAGGTTAGGGACGCCCCAGTGGAGGCCACCCGTGACTTTTTTGGGTGATCGCAACTTTGCATTGCGAGCAAACGTTCGCCACACGCCCTCGTAGCCTGCTGGCCGCTGATCGAAAATGCGAACGCGCCCGATGCCGTGCTGCCGCAAGCCGAAGGCGGCTGACTTTCCCGCCTGGCCTGCACCTAAGATGGCCACTTCTAAAATAGCGGGGTCGCGGCTGTAGTCCCAGTTACGTCCGGGATAGCTGACAATTTCAAGGTCTGAGTAGAGGGCGGCGGCTAGGGAGTGCAGACGGGCTTCGGCGTCGGGGATCGGGGTGGGAAGTGCCCAGAAGTCCTGATCGGCAAAGCTGAGGGGCGATCGCGAGGTCGAAGGAGTCTGTGTCATAGCTAAGTATGGTGAGGGGTCGGGATCGCGTTCTTTTTTTGACCGTAGCTAAAGATACTATCTATGTGACTAAACACACCTAAAAATAGATTAAGTCAAAGTAAACATTGTTCGGTTAGATGTATGCCTTTATCTACTAAACCGTCGGTCGCGCCGCCTGCTGCAAAGTCAGCAACAGAAGATTACCCGCTAAGCGCGGTGCCGATGACAGATCGCAAGTCCTTTTGGTCGCTCTCGCTATTGCTGATGGGCTTTGCGTTAACCTCTACAACACTATTTGCGGGCGGCGCAATTGGCCCATCTTTTAGCTTTCCTCAGCTCATCGCTATTATTGTAGGCGGCAACTTAATCTTAGGTGCGTATTGCGCGGCATTAGGATTTATCGCGGCAAAGAGCGGATTAACCACCGTATTAATGGCGCGCTTTAGCTTCGGCAATGCAGGCTCTCGCTGGGTTGATTTTATTTTGGGGTTCACCCAAATCGGCTGGTATGCCTTTACCACAGCGGTGATCGTGCAAGTGCTGCTAGAGCTATTCGGTGCGCCTGCAACCGGCCTTTTGTTCGTCCTGCTGGTGCTTTTCTTTAACTATGCCTTTTGCGCAACCGCCTATATTGGCTATCGGGCAATCGATTTGCTTAGCCGACTAGCGGTGCCTGCGATGCTCATTCTAGTTACGGTCAGTCTTGTTTTAGCAGCCGGAGACTATGGGAGCGCTGCGATCGCGGCCCCCACTGGAGAGCTTGGCGTTGGCGCAGCGCTGGCGATTATCATTGGTTCTTTCATCTCTGGCGGTACGCAAGCGACCAACTGGAGCCGGTTTGCTAGCTCGGGCAAAGAGGCGATTGTGGCTACACTGAGCGCCTTTTTGTTTGTGAACGGGCTGTTGGTGTTTGCAGGCGCGTTTTGTTCGATGGTGTATGGCTCGGAAGATTTGATTAAGGCGATGAGCAGCCAGGGCATTTTGGCAGGCGGCGTAATCTTGCTGATTTTGAACGTGTGGACAACGCAGGACAATACGATCTATTCGTTCTCGGTGGCCGGAGCTAATATGTTTCGCACTCACAAGCGTCATGCGTTTGTTCTCGGCGGGGCGACTTTCGCACTGGCGCTTACGCTATCTGGCATCTACAGTTTGTTGCCCACCTACCTGCTATTTTTAGGCACCATTATTCCGCCAGTTGGGGGGATTATCATGGTCGATTTTTGGCTGCGACATAAGGGTCACTTCCCCAGTCTCTCTTCTCGCCTGCCAGATTTTAACTGGGCAGGCATTATTGCCTATGTTGTCGGCTCTTTGGTGGCCTACTTTACTGGCAATGCAAACTGGGGAATCGGCCCGGTTAATGGGATTGTGACGGCAGCTATTTTATATGCTGTTTTGTATGCCGTGATTCCGCAGCCTGTGCGGTCGGTAGAGCACTACTGAGCAGCTAAATATTATGTAGGCTATCTTTTCTTCTAACCCAACAGCCTTCTTAGGAAAGGCACACGGGAAATTAAGAGATAGTCCAACAGAAGAACAACCACTAAAGAAAGCCCTACCAGCGGGAAAATGAATCCTAAAACGGCAACAATCACCAGCGGGACTTTCCAATGCTGCACGTAAGGGGGCATCGCTGGTGCGCCTAGTAAGCCGGAGCCCTGCGGACGCCGCCGCCACCACATCACTGCCCCTGTCACAGAAAGCAAAATAGTGACGGCTGCGGCAAACAGCATCAATAGCTGATTGGCCAGCCCGAAGTATTTGCCCATGTGGATAGAGATGCCCATCTCAACTGCTTTAGGAACCAGGCCATAGTCTTTCCAGCCTACGCTTGCGAGCATTTCACCGCTGTACTGATCCATGTGCATCGTGACTTCTTGCTTGGGATCGTTTGGAAAAGCTGAGGCTGTGTATACGCCCGTTTTATCTGAGGGAAAGGCAATGCTGAATCCAGGTGGTGCCCCTGCATTAATGGCTCGGGCAACTATCTGGTTAAACACAGGTGAGAGGGTCGCAGCAGTGCTTTGCTGGTCGGCTACTAATTTTGCTGTGTAGGAGCTGCTGAAATTGCTCGATTCACCCTTACTAAGTCGCGACTGCGGTATGGGCATTTGCTCAGCAGCCCAAGGCACAAAAATGTCGCCGCGTTGATTAAGTGAGCCTGATACTAGCGTGGACTCAGGTACGTTGTCCCACATCTTATCGGGAAAACGGCCCCATACTTGTGCAAAGGTGTCTCCCCAGAAGCCTGTCCAGGGTAGCCCTGTTAGGATGAGGAAACCGATGAGAAACATGCCATAAAAGCCAGGAACAGCGTGTAAGTCTCGCCAGAAGATCCGTTTATTTTTACTCCACAGGCGAGGGATTAAAGTGCCTGCCAAGGAGACTTTTCTGCGGGGAAGCCACAGGTAAGCGCCTGAGATTAGCAGTACGAGCGCCCAACAGGCGGCTAGTTCAATCAGGTAGTCACCCCAGTCGCCAATGAACAGTTCGCCGTGGATTTTGCGGGCGATCGCCTGCAAATTATTGGCTTCATCGCGATCGCCCAGCACCTTACCAGCATAAGGATCAACAAATACCGCTAAATCTCGACCCTCAGCAGTGGTCACGATAACTTCAGCGCTGCGGTTAGCTGCCGGGCCTGGCGTGAATTTTGTCACCGTTGCGCTTGGATAAGCTAGCTGGGCCGCCTGGACTTGTTGTGTATAGGGCAGCACGGAAACGCTCGGCTGTACGAACATGAGATTGTAATACATGGCATTATCTAGCTGCGGTTTAAACAGGTAGATAATGCCAGTGATGCCCAGTACGAGCATAAAGGGAATGACAAACAGACCGGCATAAAAATGCCAGCGCCATACGGTTCGGTAGAAGTAGTTATTCGGTGACTCGGTGGTAGACGACTGGCGACTTGCTGTGTGAGCATCCGTGATAGTCATAGTTTTCTCGCTTTTAAAAGAGAGCTGAGCAAAAGAGAGTTAAGCCTAAGTGTCTTTTCTGCGTTTAAAAGTTGTCAACAGACAGTCCGTCAAAGCTGATTGCAGTTGACAGGCTGTCATTTGGCTGGCTCTCTTTCGTAGGTTAGTTTCTTCTGTATACCCCTCTAGGGAATTACGAAGGAACTAAGCTATGACATCCCATCCGTCAAGGAAAAAGTTTTTCTCTTTTGGTCTTGGTGCTCACGGCGTCGTTGCAGTTGGGGTCACGGCCCATGGCATCGTTTCCGTTGGTATTATCTCTCACGGCATTGTTTCTATTGGCGTAATTTCGATGGGCGTTTTTTCCGCTGGCGTGGTTTCGATGGGTGTACTCGCAGCTGGCCTGGTTTCGATGGGCGTTATGGCTTCAGGGCCGTCTAGTATGGGGCTGATGAACCATGGCGAATCTATGGAGATGAATATGGAAGAGCATAATCACGACGATATGTAGCTACGTTCGCTATAGATGTTAAATGTATAGGCGGGTAGAGGGCACAGGCTCAGCGAAGTGCGAAACTACTGCTGGTACCTTATCGCCTGCTGCCTGTTTTGGATATTTTAGATAGAATTACCGACGCGATCGCCTTCTTCGGCTACTGGGGAATTGGCGGGCTTATGCTGTTAGAGAATGTGATTCCGCCGATTCCTTCGGAGGTGATTATGCCTTTGGCGGGCTTTGCTGCCGCGCGGGGGGAGATGAATTTGGTGAGTGCGATCGCTTCTGGCACGATTGGCTCAGTGCTTGGCGCGCTGGTTTGGTATTACATTGGCTCAGCATTTGGGCTCAAGCGAATTTGTGAGCTTGCCGACAGCCAGGGTAGATGGCTGGGTATTTCTAGTAAAGAGATTGTTGCTGTACAGAAGTGGTTTTCTAACAAGGGCGGCTATTGGGCCGTTGGCTTAGGGCGGATGGTACCGGGCATTCGCACCTATATCTCGGTGCCAGCAGGCGTTACAAAAATGCCGTTTTTCCCCTTTCTAATCTACTCAACAATAGGATCGCTAGCGTGGATTACGCTGCTGACGATGGCGGGCTACTGGCTAAGAGATGGTTATGAAAAAGTTTCCGTGGTGCTAGGGCCGGTGAGTATCGGGGTGGCGGTCGTAGCTGGTGTATTAGCTGTAGGCTGGCTACTATATCGGTGGTGGGTGAATAGTAAAGAATCTTCTAGATAGCGCTCTTGTTTGATTACTCAACGACGATAGTGGGCAAAGGACTACTTGTTACAACAATCTTAGAGACTGAGCCGACCGACCTTTGAAGACTACTGCGCTTGCCGATAATGATGTCTGTGGCGCTGTAGAACTGGGCGCTGCTGATTATTTCTTGGGCTATATTGTTCTCTTGCGCTACCGCCCGCTGAACTATAGGGTATCCCAATAGTACAAACTGGTGATGAATATCAGCAAGTAGCTGTTTAGATTGGGTCTTGAGCCGTTCAATCTCTGCCTGCGAATCTTCTGCCTGAGCGACATGTACTACGACAACTTCTCCTTCACTCTGGCGAGCGAGTTCTGCGGCTTTAGTGAGTACCTGAGCTGTAGTAGGGGAGTTGCTTATGGCGGCGAGGAGAACTGTTTTTTGAGCGGTCGCAACCTTTGTTGGATCAACCTCACCTTTGGCTAATAGCTTAGGGGCAAAAGTAGGAATTGCCCAGGCACCTAAAGGGGCCGTGACTAAAATAGAGAGTGCCGAAAGTGCCAAAATTGTCTCACCACCTGCAATTCCCTGAGCTAGTGGCACCGCGCCAATGGCTGCTTGTACGGTGGCTTTTGCCGAGTTTCCCGGTAAGAGAAACAGCTTTTCTCTAAGTGTCCAGTTACTCCCGAGCGTTGAGAGATACCAGCCAAGCGATCGCCCGATCAAAGTCCCGATTGCCAGCAGCAGCAGTCCTACCCAAACAGTCTCTTCTAGTACGCCAAGCTGAATACTCGCGCCCAGCAGTACGAATAGAATGATTTCCGCGATCGCCCACAGCCCGTTAAATCCATTGCGCAACCGCCGAGCTAGCGGCGCATCGAATTCTATTAAGAAAAAGCCGGTTGCCATCACAGCTAGATAACCGGAAAAGATTGGAAAATGTTGAGCGAGTACAACTAACAAAAGCGCCAGCCCTGCGGCAACTAGCGTGTCTTGCACAACGCTTTGAGTCCACTTTTGCCCAGCGAGTATGACCACCAGCAGCCGAGCAATTACCCAGCCTAAAAGAATGCCTATTGCGATCTGAGAGATGACCTGAACCGGCAACAACAAGACAGGACTGATGGTAATACCGCCTGGAAATGTAAAAGCAGCCTGCGAATCTTGCGAGAGAAAAGCCAGTAGCAGGCTAAATACAAGCAGCAGCAGCACATCTGAAAGGGCACTGCCGGTCAGGATTGCGTCGGGAATTCCTTTTTTTACGCCCCAGCCCAAACTTTTGAGCCTCAGCATTCCGGGCACGATCACAGCCGGAGATTCTGCGCCGATAATGCTGCCGAGGAGTAGGCCGGTGGGCCAGTCGAAGTTGAGTAGCCAGATAGATGCGATCGCAACAACAACCGCCTCGCAAGCCCCCGGCAAAAACCCCAACCGCAGCGCTACCGTTCCCTGCTGAGTGAGCTTTTCGCGGTCTAGCCCCAGCCCGGCCTTCATCAAAATCACCATCACCGCGATGGTTCTGAGTCCGTCTGCTGCACCTAGTACGCCCTCGCTGATCACATTAGTGAACTGAGGGCCCAGTACAATGCCGACTAACACCATGCCGACCAAAGGTGGTGCTTTTAGCCTTCTGGCAATTTGCCCAGCGAAGAAACCGACTAGCAAAATCCAGATAATACTTTCAAGCATCGCACTCCATAGAACGTGTCGTTGAAGATAGGTGAGAAGGCAGTATGTCCGAGTCGGAGGGCGTAAGGGTTTACGCCCTCCGGGACAATAAACACTGACCACTAACGGTATTCTATTTCGACGCCAGTCCTTTAAAACGATAAAAGGTCTGGCGATCGCGATCACCAGACCTTATTCCATAGCCTCAATTGTCCTAAAGCCAGCTCAAATCCTATCTAACACTTGCTTTAGCTGGCGGCATCACAACTTTAGTCGCTAAGCCAACCTTCTTAAGCCCTTTAATCAACCACCAGGTCGGGTCAATCTCCCACTTCGTCAACCCAGCTTTAGCCATTTTAGGAAAAGCGTGGTGGTTGTTGTGCCAGCCTTCGCCATAGGTGAGAAGTGCTACCCACCAAAGGTTTCGAGAGTTGTCGTCGCTCTCGAAGTGGCGATAGCCGGATATGTGATTAGCAGAATTAATTAGCCAGGTGCAGTGCCACAGGGCAACCGCTCTGACGAACACGCCGTAGATGACAAACGACCAGCCGCCCATGGCATATAGAATAAGTGCAACCGGCACTTGCAGCACAAGAAAGTACTTGTCTAAAAAGGCGTAGTAAGGGTCGCGAGCAATATCAGGCGCGTTTTTCGCATATATCTTACGGTCAAACACTTCTGGCTTGAGGTAGAACATCCAAACCATGTGGCTCCACCAGAAGCCTTTTTTGGCCGAATACGGATCTTTCTCTACGTCTTCGGTAAAGGCGTGGTGCTGCCGGTGGCCTGCGACCCAGAACGTAGGGCCACCTTGCAAGGCCAGCGCGCCTGCTGTGGCGATGATGTATTCCAGCCACTTTGGCACCTTAAAGCTACGGTGGGTAAGCATTCGGTGATAGCCCATGCAAATGCCAATGCTGCCGCTGACCCAGTGTAGAAAGATGGCTGCTCCGAGCGCAGGCCAGGAGAAACACCAGGGCGCAAGCAGCGCAAACGCGTGAAACACCCCAAAAAAGCCGACGGTCAGCCAGCTAATTTTATCGGCGGGCTTGTCGGTGGGCTGATCTGCCTGGTTGGGTTCGGTGGATACTGAAGCTTTGGCAGCAGGGCGCAGGCTGCCTTCACTTAGAGAACCCTTAAATAGCGAAGGTGAGGGGAAGTTTTTGGGGGGAATGCCAGTGTTCATAGTGTCCTTTGAACGATTGATTGATAGTGACTGCTGGGTAAACAGATCGGCCAGCGGAATAACCTCTGCAAGTGCTGCTTACATTTGTTAGCCTAGCGTAGGTGCTACAATAGTGCAAGTGTTACTTGCAAAATATATTCCGAATGACTCACTAGGTTCCTATAGACAAGTATTTATATTCTTTTCAAGACCGTACACACAACCCTAAAGAAAGATGGCAGAGCAAAAGATATCTAGCAGAGAAAAGATACTAAAGTCAGCAGTATCGCTGTTTTTAACACAAGGCATTACGGCGACAACGACCAAGCAAACGGCTGAGCAGGCTGGGGTAAATGAAGTGACTTTGTTTCGGCAGTTTGGTAGCAAGCACGGCTTACTTTTGGCCGTTTTAGAAGAAGCGCCTATTGTTGAGAGTATGCAAGCGGCGCTCGCAGATATCGTGGGTGCTAATGAGCCCGTGATGGCCTATGGCGCTTTGGGACTAGAGCTGTTAGGAGATGCGCCAGAGCTGGTGCGATCGCTCATTGGAGAAGCCGGTCAAGCGCCCGCTGAAAATTTGCAGGCGTTGGGGCAAACGCTGTGCCTGGCGAATCAGCAAACAGTAGGCTACTTACGCGGTGCTGGGGTGAGCCTGCCGCCTGGGCTCTCTGTAGAGACAGTCGCGAGCCTTTTAAATATGCTGGTGATGGGCCGGGCGGTGATGGAGTTTGCCAGCGGTGGACACGGGATTAAACAGAGCCAGGAAGACTTTTTAGCGGCGACGAATGCTTTGTTCTTAGCAGCTAGCAGCGACCAAGCTATCACTGCTGATAGCCCGATGAGCGAAGGGACAGGTGTTGTTGAAGATTTGCCCGCAGAAACGGTGCGATCGCTCTTCCAAAAAGCAAAGAAGCTCGGCCCGCAGGAATACGCTTTGACTTACGTTCTGTTTGGTGCGGGGCTGCGCGTAGAAGAAGCAGTAGGACTGCTGCGATCGCACTCCTTAAGCAGCAAATCTCAGCACCTGCTCACCATCACAGAGCCGAGTAGTCAGCGGATATCCAGACAGGTGCCGCTGAACCGTTGGATACTGGGCAACCGCTACGGCACCTATCTCAAAAATCCGCTCACGCAATGGCTCAAAAGTCGTCAGGATGAACAGCCTGAAATGTTTGTTGATACAGACGCGAAGCCGTTGGATACAGACGGCATTATTGAGCTGTGGAACACAATCGCTGCGGAAACGCTTACCGTCACGGGCTTACCAGCGACGCCTTTTCACGCGCGCCAAACTTGGTGCATAGAGCTACTGACGAAAGGGATGAGTCTGGAAAATCTCAGCATTCTCTCAGGGTTTAGTCTCTCATCATTAGAAGCTTACGCCAGGCGGGCAAAAGAGAAAGCGGCTTTGGAGCAGGCTTTGGTGATTGACCAAAAGGGCACTTAGAAAAAGCCCTACTCAGAGAATCTGCCCCGCTGGCTCAGTACGTCCAAAAACATTTGTACCGCAGGTGAGGGGGGCGTATTGGCTAAAACCGCTGCGCCGATGATGCGATTTAAGCGGATGGGTAGCGATCGCACATACACCTCATCTGGAATCGGCAGCGCGGCGAGTCTTGGCAAAATGGCCGCGCCTAACCCTTGGGCAACCATACTCACAATTGTCGAGTCTTCTTTAATAACATAGGCCACCTCAAAAGGCTGTTTCCACCTGTCCCAATGGTCGCGTACAGCGCTCGTACACTCAGCGTAGTTAAACAGAATAAAAGAGTAGCCAGAAAGATCTTCCCAGGTTAGATCTTTGGGCGGCGGTGGATCTATCTTAGGGAGTAAGACAACATATTCATCGCGGGCGATTTCAACTGTCCTAAACTCTTCCGAGCGCGGCAAGGGAATGAGTCCTATATCCGTATTGCCTTCTCGTAGAGAATTTTCTACCCCGGCAGGATCAAGCTCTGAAAGGGTGATCTCTACGTAGGGAAACTGCTTGCGAAATCGGGCGATGTTAGCCGGTAGCAGATGGGTTGCGGCGCTGCGAAACGAAGAAATTCGCAGGCGAGAGCGGTACAGACCCTTTTCTAGATTGGCCTCATAGTCTATGTGCTCCTTGAGTTCCAGCATTTTCTCACTGTGCCGGATAATCCGCTCTCCAACCGGGGTGAGCTTAGCGCCAAATCGACCCCGCGTGAGTAGCGGAATGCCTAGCTCGGTTTCTAGAGCGGCAATGGCCCGGCTAACCGCTGACTGAGAGACTTCGAGTGCGATCGCTGCCTCCGAGAAAGTACCGTGCTGTGTGACCGCAGCGAGCACTTCCAGCTGAAAAATGTTCATAGACAACTTATATTCGCTTTGCGCATAGATATATACCAGCAGGCGGTTTGATCATTGCTAAAGGTAAAGTTAAGGTTACAACAATTCACAGAGGTCAAGTTTCTAATGACCTTACAAATGAGGGGTTCCTATGTTCGAGTTACTTCAGTTCCAAAAGTTCAGAGATACGCCTAGCGTTCAGTTTTTTGACATCACAGTACCGTCTTCTAACGCCCGTGATTTGGTTTGCCATACCGGGCCAGCGATTAGTCCAAACAATGCTGAACAAGGCGACTGGCAGTTCTACTTGCATCCTCGTCAGGAAGACAATTTACTAGCACTCTCAGGGGGTCGCACGTTTCACCTCGTTAATTTTGAATGGGAAAACCCGTATCATGTGGTCAGGCTAGATGCTAACAAACATATTCTACGGATTCCACCCGGCACGTTTCACCGCTCTGAGTCAGATAGAGACGGTTCGCTGGTGATTAATCAGGCGGTAAGAGAGCAGACGGCTAAAGTAGAAAGCGAGTTCCGAGTTTATAACAGTGGTGAAATTCCTAAGCTACAACAGCTTTTAACGTCAGGGGGTAGACCGTATTATCACGGGTTTGAGGTTGAGTACTTGAGAGCTGCCTAGACGCAGACGCTCGTTTCTAACACAGCTAACACAGCTAAAAACAACAACATCAATAGAGAGATATGTAAAAAATCTCGCTGTTGGTGTTGTTGTCGTTTAAAGAGTATGACAACAGGATAGCAATCAAGAAAAACGAGAGAAGTCCTCGATTGCTAAAATTTCTAGCGTCTATACGTGCGGTAAAAAAATGTTTCAGGTTTCCACATTAGGAAGTTTTATAAGAATTTCTTCGGTATGCTCTGATAAAATGTATATTTTACGTTATGCAAATTACGTGATTTCACTGGCTATCTACCGTTTTGAGCTGACGTTAGGAAAAGCGTTTGGATTCACGTGCGATCGCGTCTTCTCCAAGCTAACGAACATATATAAGAGCTAAAAATGTTTAGAAAACTTAAGCTTGGCACTCAATTCACCCTGCTGTTAACCTTAATTTTCTTAGGCGGCATCATCCTCAGCGGCGTTACCCTATCGGAGGCGATGCAGCGTAAGGCAGAAGACGAAATTACGACCAAAGCCGAAATTTTGACCCAGACGATGAACGCGGTCAGAAGCTATACGAGCGATCACGTGGCCCCTCTGCTGCAAGACCAGCTAGCCATAGCGCCCGCTTTTATTAGCGAAGTAGTGCCTGCCTATTCAGCCAAAGAAGTTTTTAATAACTTTCGAGCGCAGCCCGAGTATGAGGATTTCTTCTACAAAGAAGCGACGCTGAACCCGACTAATCTTGAAGATAAAGCAGACGAGTTTGAAGCTCGGCTGGTAGAACAGTTTCAGGCTCAACCTGATATGGCTAAGCTCTCTGGCTACCGAAACGTAGCTGGGCAAGATCTCTTTTTCACCTCTCGCCCTTTGAAAGTATCGGCGGCTAGCTGTTTGCAGTGCCATGGCCGACCTGAGGCTGCCCCCAAAAGTCAGCTTGCAACCTTCGGGGATCAGAACGGCTATGGCTGGCAGCTTGGCAGTGTGGTTGCCGCTCAGACTATTTATGTGCCCTCTAGCGCAGTATTTGCTAAGGGTCGTCAGTACTTAGTATTGACCATGGGTATTTTTATCTCTATTTTCACGATGCTCTCGCTGCTGGTAAGTCAGCTACTCAAGCGGCGGGTAATCAGCCCGGTTAAGCAGCTTACAAGCATTGCCCAAAGGCTGACGACTGGCTCTGTCACAGCGAAGAGGGTCAGTGAGTTTGACTCGCCCAAAATCCATCGAATCGCCCGCCGCGCCGACGAGCCCGGACAGCTTGCCCGCGCGTTTCAGCATATGGCTCAAGAGGTGGCCAGCCGAGAGCAAAACCTGGCTCAGGCGGTTGAGAAGCGGACGCATCAGCTTGCAAAAAGTATGAAGGTGGCTCAGTCGGCAACGGCTCAGGCCAAAGAGGCAAACGCGACTAAGAGTAAGTTTTTGGCGAATATGAGCCATGAGCTACGCACGCCGCTGAATGCCATTATTGGCTATAGCGAAATGCTGGTTGAAGAAATGACGGATGCCAGCTCGCGCGCCCTGGTGCCTGATGTGCAAAAGATTCACGGGGCGGGCAAGCATTTGCTCGGGCTAATTAACAACATTTTGGATCTTTCTAAGGTTGAAGCGGGCAAGATGGAACTCTTTTTAGAGACGTTCGCGATCGCCCCTCTACTCAAAGAAGTCACCGATACGCTGCGTCCATTGGTTGCTAAAAACCACAATACGCTAGTGATAAACTGCCCTGATGACATTGGCACCATGACTGCTGATGTGACTAAGCTGCGTCAAAGTTTGTTTAATCTGCTCAGCAATGCCAGCAAGTTTACAGAAAACGGGACGATTACGCTTGAAGTACAACAGATAGAAAAAGGCTGGATAGATTTCAGGGTAAGCGATACCGGCATCGGGATGAACCCTGAGCAGCAGGCCAAGCTGTTTCACTCTTTCTCACAGGCTGACGCTTCAACCACGCGTAAATATGGCGGTACCGGGTTGGGCTTAGTGATTACCCAGCAGTTTTGTGAGCTGATGGGCGGACAAATTAAAGTTAAGAGCGATGCTGGGCGGGGCACAACGTTTACCATTCGTTTGCCTGAGCGGGTGCAGCCACTTTTGGTTGAGGGGGCGATCGCACCAACGCTGCCTAAAGCCAGTGAAGCTTCTACCGGCGTATCATCTTCAGTCGTGGGCGCTAGCACTATCCTGGTGATTGACGATGACCCAGCCGCGCGCGATATTATGCAGCGTTTTTTAGTGCGAGAAGGGTTTATTGCGCTTTCAACCTCAAGTGGCGAAGAGGGTATCCGATTGGCTAAAGAACAATCGCCTGCGGCTATTTTGCTTGATGTAAAAATGCCTAATCTTAACGGTTGGGAGGTGTTGAGTCGGCTCAAGTCCGATCCAGATTTGGCCGATATTCCAGTGGTGATGGTGACCATTGTAGATGACCAGTCGCTAGGCAGCGCTCTAGGCGCAGTTGACTATGTGTTAAAGCCGATTGATTACGACCGACTGCTGGGGCTTTTGCAGCCGTATCGCGCCGAGCTGTCACCATCTTCTGTGATGGTTGTAGAAGATAATGTGGACAATCGTGAGATGATATGTCGTCAGCTTACGAAAGCGGGATGGCATACGGTTGAAGCTGAAAACGGGCGTAGGGCGCTAGAGATAGTGTCAGTTGAAACGCCGAGCATTATCCTGTTGGACTTGATGATGCCTGAAATGGACGGGTTTGAGTTTATTCGCGAGCTTCGCCAGCGTCCGCAGTGGCGACAGATCCCGGTAGTGGTGCTAACCGCTAAGGATTTGAGCCATGAAGAACGCGCTTGGCTAGAGGGGAAAACTCAGCGGATTTATCAAAAGGGTGGCAGCAGCAAACAGGTTTTGCTAGACGAGATTAATCACTTGCTAACAGCGCACTAAAGAAGGCTTATTATTAGGACTGGTTATCGAAGATGTCGAAAGATACGCCTGCGCACCACGCGCCCGCTCACCATACATTAGTTACTTATTTACGCCACGAACTCTGCACGCCTATTAGCGGCATGATTGGCTATAGCGATTTGCTTTTAGAGGAGCTACAGAGCCAGCCATCATCCACCTTATTTGAAGACCTCCAAAAGATCCGTAGCTGTAGCCAGCAGCTATTAGAGCTGGTCACGGCTATTCTCGATCCTGAGCAGCTTGAGAAAAGCCAGATTGACGGCGACTTAGATAGCTTTGGCGCTACTTTGCGAATGGAGCTGCTAACGCCGCTAAGCACGATTATTGGCTACTGCGAAATGCTACTAGAGGAGGCCCCAGCTGAGCTAATTCCTGATATTGACAAGCTCAACGGCTCAGCTCAGCAGCTACTAGCGCTGACGAGTGATATTGTTCATTTGGCTCAGCAGCAGCTTCAGATGATCACCACCAAGTCGGATAGTACGGCCCCGCTTTCGCTCGAAAGTTTAGAGGCCGCTCACCTGGCAAAAAGCGTCACCAGTGCGCTTCAGGTATTGCAGCAAGATTCTCTTAAGCAGCCGCCTCAAGGGGGGATGATTTTAGTCATTGATGACAACCCTACTAACTGTGATTTGCTTGCCCGACAGCTCAAAAAACAAGCTTATACAGTAACAACGGCAACCAGCGCTCAGCAGGGTTTACGCCTATTGCGAGCGCTTTCTTACGATCTGATTTTGCTAGACGTAATTATGCCGGGTATGAGCGGGGTCGAACTGCTACAGCAGCTTAAAAGCCACGACACCTGGCGGCATATTCCAGTGATTATGATTTCGGCTTTAGATGAGATAGAAGGCGCGGTTAGATGTATTGAGCTAGGGGCCGAAGACTATTTACACAAGCCGTTTGACCCTACTTTATTAAAGGCGAGAATCGGTGCTTATTTGGAGCGCAAGCAACTGCGCGATCAGGAGATTCTGTATCTACAGCAGGTAAAGCGTTTGACCACAGCAGCAGCCGCCGTAGAAGCGAATAGCTTTGAGCCTGAGAGCCTGAACGATCTTATTCAATATCCTGACGAACTAGGTCAGCTTGCGCGCGTTTTTCAGCATATGGCTCAAGAGGTTCATTCTCGCGAGCAGCATTTGGCGCAGCAGCTACATTTATTGCAGGTGTCTATCGATAGCGGCCAGAAGCAACAGATGATTGCTGAAGTTGTTGAGACTGACCATTTTCAGCAGCTTCAGGAACGAACAAAAGGCAGTCTTGATATTGAGAACCTATACCGTTCGTCTTTGTATCCTTCGCTCTCGCAGCAGTTTTCGCAGCAAGTCTCTTTTTCAGATGAGTCTTCTGAGTATCACGCTGACAACTCAAAGATTATTGCTGTTCATTCCTTTCGTGGTGGAACAGGAAAGTCAAACATAACAAGTAGCCTGGCGATAAGCATGGCAAAGCAGGGAAAGCGCGTTGGCGTTGTAGACACTGATTTGCTCTCTCCAGGTGTGCATGTACTGTTTGGCCTAAAAGACCGGGCGCTGGGCCACACGCTGAACAGCTATCTATGGGGTGAGAGTACGCTTTATGAGGCCGCTCAAGACCTGAGCTATTTACTAAAGCAAGAGAGTTCGCCGCCGAATAGTGTGAATGCTAACGGGGCTATCTATCTAGTGCCTGCGAGCACCAAGCCTAGCGATATCACGCGCATCACCCGAGAGGGCTATCAAAAAGAGAAGCTGACCGATGGCTTTCACGATCTTATTGGCGATCTGCAGCTAGACTACCTATTTATTGATACGCATCCTGGCATTAGTGAGGAAACGCTACAGACAATTTCTATGTGCAATCTTTTAGTGGTGGTGCTGCGCCCAGACTATCAAGACTATCAGGGGACTTCTGTGTTGGTTGAGCTGGCAAAAATGCTTTCGGTAGAAGAGATGCAGCTAGTGGTGAATAAAGCGCTACCGGCCTTTGATGTGCCTGCCTACCGGCAACAGTTAGAAACTGCTTATGAAGTGCCA
Organism: uncultured cyanobacterium; assembly: GCA_963793265.1. Classification (GTDB taxonomy): domain Bacteria; phylum Cyanobacteriota; class Cyanobacteriia; order Phormidesmidales; family Phormidesmidaceae; genus Phormidesmis. Next base: position 160,495 of record CAWBZI010000007.1, on the reverse strand, counting down.
GTGAGTAAGGTGTTACCGTTCTCTGAGGCGCTGATGCATTTAGCCAGTAGTGAGGTTTTCTCGCTGCGCTATCCTGAGCATCCTTTGGCTCAAGCGATTGATGCTATGAGCCAGCGGATTGCTGAACCGTCGGCAAGTGATGAAGCGATCGCATCTACAAAATCAAAACTTTCAGAATCAAAACTTTCCACTGGCAAGCACCATGTCTAAAATTCTTTTAGTTGAAGATAACGAAATTAATCGAGACATGCTTTCTCGCCGGTTGGTACGCAAAGGCTACGAGGTGGTGATGGCGGTTGATGGCGCTGAGGCCGTTACGAAAGCACGCTTGGAGCAGCCCGATTTAGTTTTGATGGATTTGCACCTGCCTATTATGAATGGCTGGGAGGCCACAAAACAGATTAAGGCAAACCCTGAAACCCAGGCTATTCCTGTGATTGCGCTGACGGCTGATGCGCTAGCGGGCGAACGGGAAAAGGCGATCGCTGCCGGTTGTGATGACTACGATACAAAGCCCGTTGACCTGCCGCAGCTCATCGCCAAAATGACTCAATTGATCGTGCCGGTAGCTTCACCCCCAGAGGTTCCGAAGGTACCTACCGACTTAGCTCGGCCCGATCGCGATCGCCAGCAGCGAGCCCTGAGAACTCAGCTTCGCCGTCAAGACTTCGATCCCCCGATTTGTAGCATTATTGGCTATAGCGATCTCCTTTTAGGGCTGCTTGCTCGGCAGGACGTGAGTGAAAAAGAGAGCTTGCAGAGCGACTTACAAAAGCTGCTGACGTCTGGAGAGCAATTACTGCGCCTCTCCCATGCTGTTTTGAATCCGGCTTTAGTAGAGATTCAACAGCAAGAAATTGATCTACTTGGGCCAACGCTAAGGCGGGAGCTACTGACGCCGTTGAGCACAATTGTTGGCTATTGCGAGATTTTGATAGAAGAAGCGCCCGGTGAGTTTGTTCCTGATCTAGAGCGAATCTATGCTTCAGCGCAGGATTTGCTAGCTAAAGTAAATGACCTCGATAAAACTATAGAGCAGCGTTTTGAGTCTATTCAGGCGCTCGGTGGTAGTTCACTAGATGTTGAAAGTGCTACGGCTTCCATACAACCGACCTCTCCAACGCTCTACGCAGAAGGCAATATAGAAGGCAGTCGAATTTTAGTCGTTGATTACGATGCGTACAACGGCGTACTGCTCTCTCGTCATTTGGAAGATCAGGGTGCTCAAGTAACCGTTACATCCTCTAGCCAGCAGGCTTTAGAGGCGATCGCACTTGCGCCTTTTGATCTCATTTTGCTAGAGATAAATATGCCAGATATCAGTGGGCTAGAGGTGTTAGCGCAAATTAGAGCTGACTGGCAGCATATCCCTGTTTTGATGATGGCTATCCCTGAAGATCGTGCTGCGGTTGCGCGGGCGATCGCAATTGGTGCGACAGACTATATGACGCGCCCTTATCAGTCGGTTATGCTGCGTGCAAAAGTGATGGGCTGTTTGGAGCGATCGCAGCTAAAGGAACAGCAAAAAGCGCTGAAGCAGCAGGTGATGACGCTGCAAAAGGAGCTAGCGCAAGCCAGTCAGAATCAGCAAGCAACTGCTATTAAACAAACAGATTATTTTCAACAAATACCAGCAGCCTCTGAAGCCCCTGAAGAACGCTCGTCTGCGGACGGAGAGTCTATAGATACACCTATCAGAATTTTGTTGGTTGAGGACAATGAGCTGAACTCCGATATGCTCTCTCGCCGGTTAAAGCGTGTAGGTTATGACGTTGTGCTGTCGGCTGACGGTGCAGACGGTGTGGCTAAGGCGGTTTCAGAACAGCCTCAGGTCATATTAATGGACATTAGCCTGCCAGTGATGGATGGGTGGGAGGCGACGCAGCAGCTTAAGGCGGATGCTGAGACTAGCCGTATTCCGATTATTGCGCTGACGGCTCATGCTATGGCGGGCGATCGCGAAAAAGCGCTGTCGGCAGGCTGTGATGACTACGACACTAAGCCAATTGATTTTCCACGCTTGCTGAGCAAAATCAAGACGTGTTTAGAGTGCTCAACGGTAGACTGAAAAATCTTATTTTCAAAGGTAGGTCAATGTTTCTCTGTTCGATAGTTTTTGAAGGCATAGCTCCAGACATCATTATCGTTTGCCTTTTGAGCCGCGTTATTTGGAACGTTGCTATCATAATTCATGGCTTAGGTCATGTTTTACTCACTGCTATTCTCGACCGAGATTTATCTTTTATAAAAGCCTCTAATATTCTTGAAAATAGAAGCTTGCTCAACGTTGCAAAATCATGTGTCCCATTTGCATCTACCTTCTTTCCTGAACTTAGCAACGACCCTTACCCTTGGGTTGATAGCGGCAAACTAACGCCCTGGACTATTCGGATTAAAGCCTTAGGCGGCGTTTTGTTTAATGCGATCGCCTCAGCCTCAATACTATTCATTCCCCAAATTTCTAACACCTCTGAAAACAGAGAGATAGCAACCCTATTAATCGCTGCTTTCTCACTCGCTAACGCCCTCATCGCGCTTAGCTCACTCTCGGATATTGCAGCGGCTGTCACTGGCCATGCGACCTGCTTTAACTGCGGTAACTTTGGTTTTTTAGGAGAGCGCTTGCCGAGAGATGAGGATGAGCTGCTGCCTGCGCGAGTGGTTGACATTTTTCACACGATGGGCAGCGAGACTGAAATTAGAGGAGAGCAGGCAGGCGGCGGCGTTACGTTTGCTAAAGATCGGCGCGATCAGGTTGTTTTTGTCGGTGAAAAGGTTGTTAATCAAAAGCGGAAGAATCTTACACAGTCGCTAGAAGCTGCCTTCTCACCTATACGGAAGAAAGCGACGAGTGCCGGTGCAAAGCCTTTAGACAAAGCGATTGTGGGCGTTTGGCACTATCGCTACGCTACGAGCAGTCCGCCTGCGGTGGTAGAAACGCACTGGCATGAGTGGACGGGTGCAAAAGAGGCGGACGTTTGGCGGGTAGAGCAGGGGAAGTGGGTGTGCGATCGCAAGACGGTCAATCACCGCATTACGCACAACGGTGACTTCGACGCCTGGACGCTGTTCGGTGAAGCGATTCAAAATGCGCCTTTGGGGCTGTGGCTTGAACGGGTGCTGCATACGCCAAATTCGACGCTGGGCGATTCTCCTAAAATTGCTGGACTGATGGATTTATTGATCACCCAGGGAATGTGGGAGGCTTCTTTAAGACTGGCCTATCAGCTTGCGATCGCTGAGTCAATCGACGATGCGTTTGGGGGTGAAACGCCTGCGAAAACTGCGCCTAATACGGCTCCTTCAGAACAGCTTATACAGGACTGGGGTGCGATCGCTAAACCCATTTTTCTCAAGCACAAAGGCACGCTGCTACTGCCCTACGCCAAGTCAATGCTAGAGCTTTCTAGAAAGCAAGTGGCCCGCTTTGAGCAAGATCTGTTGAAGGCCCTCAGTGAGGACAGCACTATCAGCCAGTGGCCAGCGTCAAAACAATCTGCTTTTGTCAAAAATGCGGTTTATGCCTTTTTTCACAACAACCTGTATCAGGCGACGAAGCTGTTTATGTCTAGAGCCGAAGGTAGCTTCGGCCTGGTGACGGCTTCAACGCTGAGCGAAGACAGCCTTGTACTTAGCTCGTGGGGGCAGCCGATTGCAACTGGTTTTAATGTAGAAGATAACTACATGGTCTATGCTTCTGAGCCTGCTGCTGTGGATGCTGTTCTGTCGCATATTCCGAGATCCTATCGATTGGACTTGGATCAGAAATGGGGCGAAATTGCCTGGGTCGGCGTTAATAATATTGCAGTGTACTCAATGCGAGAAGATCGCGAGCTGCAAGGTGCGGAGCTTGAGCAGCGGTGGATTCCACTACAGGATAATCCTTATATTCTGCCGCCTAAAGAAAATGCAAAAGATCCTGTTGAGCAGGATATTCAAGATATTGCTGGCGTGCTTAGCCAGATAGATATTTCCTGGCGCGATCCTCATTCATTCAATCGTCAGAGCGGGGCGTATCTGACTGAGCTGCTGCTGGCAAAAGCTAAAATTTGGGAACAAAAACAGCGAGCCACGATCAATATTAAGCTGGAATCGATGAGCTATGAGCAGCCTTTAGATCTTTTGATTACGGGTGTTGAGAGCAGCCTCTGGCTCGGTGAGCAGTTTGCTCAAGACCTAAACACCTTGTTTCCTGCCCTGAGTATCAAAACACTCTCTTCTAATCAGGTGTTGCGCAAGCTGCACGATGGCTTTAGCGGTCTGCATCTAGACAAAAGCTCGATTGTGTTAGCCATTAGCCATTCCGGCCAAACCTTCCCGACGCTGCAGGCGACGAATGCTTTTGAAGGGCTACGTCAGCAGGGAAAAATTGGTGAATTGTTTATTATGACTGGCGAGATTTGTAGTTTGATGGGAAGTGCGATCGCTCAATACTACTATCCAGACTCTAGCTTTACGCGCCGCATATTCATCAACAGCAGCGGACGCAGAACGGCTGAACCGATTACGGTTGTGGTTGCAGCCACACAATCGACACTCACCGAACTCCTGTTTTATCTTGCAGATCGACTACGGCAGCAGTTTCCCGCCCGTCAAGGGCCGTTTGGCATGACCCTTACCGCAGACGATCTTTCCTGTTTAGAACGGATGAAAGATGATTTTCTAAAGCAGCGCGTGGCCGCCATTACGGGTACCGACGCCAGCGGTAAACCTTTCAAGTCCCTTGAACATCAAAAGTTGGTCAGCAGCAGTCGAAAGTGGGCCTTGCACATTACCGAAACGCCGACAACATGGGCCATTCATGCACTCTACATCCTAATTACCGTTGGGCTAGGAATGCCTTTGCTGCAAACGATGTTTCGAGGGATAGTTGCGATCGCCAACCTGCCTCCCTCTATTCTCCTCCTACTCCCTCTATTCACACTAGGAGACATCCTCATCTACATCTTCGGCCCCTGGCTCTGGGCCTTAGCCCTCCGATATTTTCAGGGCAGACCGCTTGTCGCCCGCACCGGCAACCGCTCGCTCGTAGTTGGAGACGTGCGCTGGGTTCATAAGCTGCTAAAAGCCTACGTCAGCAAGCTCTTTTCACTCAGCTACGGCATCGCCTCTATAGACATACACAGCGCCAACCCGCAAGACCACATGCTGCACCACTACGGTCACCGCGTCGTTAGAGGCACCCTGGTGTTTTTAGGCATCCCAGACGGGCGGCGGCACCCCATGCGAAAAGACGACGAGAGCGCGGTGATTATGACGGGCAAGCAGGCAATCGGTGTGCAAAATGCTCGCGCGGGGGCCGAGATTATTGCGCTGGGCCACAATCCGGCGATCGCGCAGCAGGGTTTTCAAGACGCGATTGTCCTTTCTAGTGACCTTAGCCCAACTATAGAAAACTCTCCCTCAAAAGTCGCCTTCGAGAAACTACAAGAGTCTCGTTTCAGCGCCTACGAACGTCTGCTGGCGAGCTATGTCTTCTTCTGGTCTTTAGCAAAACGAGTATCCGCCTTTCCCTTACTTCGCTATCAGCACTGGAAGTCTCAAAGCCGCACTCGAATTACAACAACGGCTGCACCCGTTGCCCGCAGTAGCAATTAATACACCTCGAACATAGAGATTTTTGCTCGTAATCCTTTGAGATATGCCCGCATTGGTAGAAAATGCTTGCTGAGAGGGTACAAACGTTTAAAGCGTGTGCAAATGATCTAGATAGGGCTTTGACAGTGGGCATTCAATCTTTTTTACGAACCGCTGTGCAAGCGATGGCCGCATGGGGCGAGGCGGCTCCGAGCGCTGAGGCTGATGAAGTGCTGACTATCGTACCGCCCGCTATTTTTAACCCCTTAGGAAGTAAGGCCGGTAAGCTGCCTGCGCCTGCGCCCTGTCAGCTTGAAGTGAAAGCAGCCATATTGCAGGCGATCACAGCCTGGCAGGCAAACCCAGAAGTCGCCCCTAATAGCCTAGTGGTGCTCAACAGGCCGGTAGAAGACGTGACAGCTATTTTGAAGGAGAGCTTGCAAACTGGGTTTGAAGACTATCACGTGCAGTTTTGCCTAAAAAAGTATCAGCGTCCGCTCGACCCGCTAGAGATTCCGCAGCATATTAAAAGGGAGCTGGAGCCTGATGACGCGCCTACGGACATTGATCTGCCGACAATTGTGGTGATACCACGATTAGATCAGTGCTTTTTACGCTGTATTCAGGGCTGGGAGGGCATTGAGTATTTGCAGGCGCTCAGTACGCGGGATACGTCCCGATTTTGGGTGTTTGGCTGCAATCATTGGGCGTGGGCCTTTTTGGAGCGGGTGTGTCAGGTAGGGGCGTATTTGGAGCAGACGATCCGACTGCCAGAGCTAGAGGGTGAGGATTTGAAGGCGTGGCTGCTGCCTTATTTTAGCGATGCGCTGACGGTCATGAATTTAGAGGGAGCAGACGACGATCCGCCTGTGACGTTGGAGGCGGGGAGTGATCGCTGTTGGGCTAGTCTGAGTAACCTATCGTCGGGCATTGGCGCTACGGCGGCGCGGCTATGGCTAAAGTCTTTGCGGGTAAGAGAAAGTGCCTCTGCGGCTGAAGGGAAAACGATTTTGCTACCTGCAAAACCGGCTTTGCCAAGCCTGATGACGTTGGAGGTGATGGATCGATATTTGCTACATTCGCTGATGATTCATGAAGAGATGACCACGGCTCATTTGGCGCTGAGCCTGGGTGAGGCTGAAAGGAAAATACGAGATCGCCTCCAGGTGCTCAAGCGCGAGGGCATCATCATTCAGCGAGGGCGGCGGCTAGCGATGCACCCGGCTCACTACCCTAAGCTCTATAGCGAGCTGAAGAACAACAACTTTCTGATTGGAGAAATATAGATGATGATCCTTTTTCCTGTTAGAAGCGCGGCTTTGCTAGCTCAGTCTGACTTTTTAGGCATCGATAATATCGGAGATTTTCTCCATGATATTAGTGTCGGAACGATTGTTCACGCGATATTAGTGTTCATCATCACCTACGGCATTTTGCTGGTGATTAAAACAGCGGCAGACAACTTTTCGGAACAGGTGGCGCGTCGTAATAGATTGCGGACAAAGCAGCTTGTGCCTTTGATCAGAGGGTTTATTCTTTTATGTGCAGGCGTTTATTTACTTACATTGTTTATTAAGTTCACCCGGCCAAATGTGCTGGCGCTCTCGGGCGCAATTTTTGTGGCGCTGGGCTTCGTGTTTAAAGACTACGCCAGCTCCGTGGTGGCGGGCATTGTGAACTTAGTTGAGCGGCCTTTTCGGATGGGCGATCGCATTCAAATCGGTGAGCACTACGGCGAAGTTACCGACTACGGCCTGCGGGGATTGCAGCTACAAACCCCGGATGACAATGCGGTTACGATTCCTCATAGCGCCACCTGGACAGAGCCAATTTCAAACTCAAACAGCGGTCAGCTTGAGGCTCAGGTGGTAACCGCATTTTACTTTGCCCACGGAGCTGATATTAATTTGGCGGTTGAAATTTTGTATCAGGCGGCCTACAGCAGTCGCTACACTCAGCTAAAGCTGCCAGTGGTAGTAATTGTTTCAGAGCATCCCTGGGCAACAAAGCTAAAGCTTAAGTCGTATCCGATGGACGCGCGCAATGAGTTTGTGTATAAAACAGATTTGGTTTTGCGGATAAAAGCAGCCTGCGCCCGGCAGCAGCTAGCCTATCCGCAAATGCCCTCTGTGCAACAGCTAGAGACGGAATAGTGGCGCGCAAAAGTGCGAATTCATCCGTACTTTTGCTATATCAAGACGGCTTGCTCTAATTTGGGTATGCTACGCCTGGTTTCAATCTTCTGCCATGGCACTTTCATCTACGTCGGCTCCGGCTGTTCTATCGGGTCAGGCTATTTACAGCCGTCTGTCTGACAATATTCAGCAGGTCGTTAAAGGTCAGCCTGCGGCAGTTCGTAAGCTGCTAGCCGCATTCGCTAGCAGCGGCCATGTGCTATTAGAAGATCATCCAGGTACTGGCAAAACGACGCTCGCTAAGGCTCTTGCCTTCTCTGTAGACGCTACATTCAAGCGTATCCAGTTCACGCCCGATCTACTACCCTCCGATATTCTCGGCGTTTCTATTCTCGATCCTGAAAAACGCACCTTTCACTTTCATGAAGGCCCCATCTTTGCCAATATTGTGCTTGCCGATGAGATCAATAGAGCCTCCCCTCGTACCCAATCGGCTCTGCTAGAGGCTATGGCCGAGTCACAGGTCAGCATAGACGGAACGCTGAATCAACTGCGAGATCCCTTTTTTGTAATCGCGACCCAAAATCCAATCGACGCTCGCGGGACTTATCCCTTGCCCGAGGCCCAAATGGATCGCTTTGCTTTGCAGTTTCGACTGGGCTATATTTCACCAGCGCAAGAGGTCGAGATTCTCTCTAATCAGATTGAAACCCATCCAATCAGTCAAGTGCGCCCTTGCGTCGCGATTGAGGAGATTTTTATGCTTAAGCAGCAGGTCAAGCAGGTACGCGTGAGCCTTGAGCTAAAGCGCTATGTGGTCGATATTGTCAACGCTACGCGCCAGGCCGAAGGCGTTCAGCTTGGCGCGAGTCCACGGGGCTCTATTGCCCTGATGAAAGTGGCTCAAGCACTCGCACTGTTTGACGGGTATAGCTTTGTCACGCCCGATCATATTCAAGAGATTGCGGCGTCGGTGCTAGCCCATCGCCTGGTCATGGAGGCCCAGTCTCAATTTTCTGGAACAACTGCTGAAAGCATCATCACAGATATCTTGAAAACGCTCCCGGTTCCAGCCTGATGAAGGAATATGATTCTCTTCGACAAGTTCGCCAGAGACTAAAACAGCTTCTGGGAAAGAGCTTAAAGCCTAGCCCGCTGGGGATGCGAGTGATCTATCGGACACTCAAGTTTAGTCACGGGCTACGGCTGTGGCTAACCCAGTACTTCACGCCTAGCGGACTTGGTATATTAGGCGCGCTGTTTGTTTTTGGCCTGGTTGGGTTAGATATCAAACGCAGCGTATCTTATCAGCTTTTTACTTTCTTGCTGGCGATGCTAATCGTTTCTATCATCGCTGCTCGCTGCACTCGATACCGAATTAGCGCTACTCGCCATCTGCCTCAATACGGTAGCGTAGATGTCTCTTTGCGATATCGAATAGTCTTACATAACCACAGTTCAACAAAGCAAAGCGGTTTTGCCGCCAGCGAGTCTTTCAAAGCGGCTTTTCCTACCCTGTCAGAATTTCGCAAAGCTATGCAAGCCAAAAATGGACGAAGTGCATGGCTTAAGCTCATAGCACGGCGGCGCTGGGCATTTGCACCTGCAATTTTGCTGCCGACGCTTACGCCCAAGCAACAAACCGAAGTCACCGCCGAACTTATTCCGCTACGCCGGGGGATGCTGAGCTTCAACAAGCTCACCTTGATCTGTCCTGATCCGCTGGGCTTAGTCAACCGCTGCGTCACCTTATCAGTGCCGCAAAAGGTTTTGATTTTACCGAAGCGCTATCAACTGCCCAATATTCAACTGCCAGGGACTAGGCGCTACCAGTCTGACGGGCTAGCTTTGGCTACTTCTGTTGGAAACTCAGAAGAGTTCAGGGCGCTGCGAGAGTACCGGCCCGGCGATTCTCCTCGAAAAATTCATTGGAAGAGCTGGGCAAAAACGGGTAAACCTATTATCAAAGAAGAACAGATCGCGTACTCGGTTCGGCACGCGCTGATTCTCGATACGTTTCAAGCTGATGATTATAGTGAGGTGTTGGAAGAAGCTGTGGCCGTTGCAGCCTCTTTTGCCTGCACGCTGCCAACAGGACAACAGGCGCAAGACGCTCTGCTAGACATGCTTTTTATGGGCGATCGCGCTCACGACTTCACCGCAGGACGCGGTACCGGGCAAACAGAAAGCCTATTGGCTTTGCTAGCCTCAGCAGTCCCCTGCCAGGATCGTCCCTTTGAATCGCTGCTGACGGTGGTGCGATCGCGCCTTTCCCTTTTGAGTGGCTGTATCTGTATCTTTTTGACGTGGGACAGCGATCGCAAACAGCTCGTCGAACAGTTGCAAGCTGCGAACATTCCTACGTTAGGGCTGATCATTGCCAGCGAGGCGGGCTTAGCAGAACCACTGGATCGTAGCTGCTTGAGGAACAATCAAAGTAGTCTTCACGTATTGCACCTGAACCGAATTCAGGAGGGCTTGTTAACGCTATGAAAACCAGCGTGCCACCCTCCAGATCGGCTCAATCCTCTACGTTTGTCCAACAGATATCTACCTGGCTTAACGACGCCAGCTTATGCAGCCTAGCAACGGCCCTCTGGGGATGGCAAACGGGCCTTCTCTGGGTCGCTATTCCTATCATTTTGAGCTTAGAAGCTCGCCATGTGGTGAAGCATCGCTGGGAAATCTCTCTACCGGATCTTAAAGAAGCCGCTAAGCTCTGCGGTGCCATTCTCGCCATGCTGCTCGCGGTGCTCATCACCACTCAAAAATCACTCTTTATCTACGGTCTGCTGCAATGGCTGCCTGCTGCTTTGCTCCCTTTACTGCTCGCCCAAACCTACGGGATTGACACACAGGCGCGACTCCTCGACTGGTTTTCAGATCCGCATCTGCTAAAGCGGGGCATTCGCCGTCAGCGAAGTCCGCTTAATCTGTACTATCTCTATTTTGGCACCTGCCTGGTGGCAGCTAGCGCGGCAGATACCGATCGGTTTTTCTTCTATGGCGCGGCGACTGTGCTTACCGCCCTTTTGCTGTGGCCACTCAGACCAAGGCGTTCAGCGCCAATTCTATGGGTGCTGCTTTTTTGCCTTTCTACAGGTCTAGGGTTTGCTGGCCATTTGCAGCTTGCGCAGTTTCAGCAACGTTTAGAATCTCAAGTCATTGCGATGCTCGGCAATATCGCCAGCGGTAGAATCAATCCCAACGGCACCGCCACCCAGATGGGTGCTATTGGTAGACTGAAGCTATCTGGCCGGATTGCCTTCCGCGTTGCTGAAAGCCAGCTAGAGGCTAACTCCTCTGACACGTTTCCCTTACTCCTTCAAGAGGCTGTCTACAACCAGTACCAGCTCTCCGCCTGGCGGGCTACCGATTCTCTCTTTAACCCAGTGCCGCCCGGCGATGAAGCGGGTAGTTGGATACTCGGAGCAGCGGGCGATCGCACCAAATCCATCACCATCTCTACGGATTTAGAACGCGGTGATGGCGTCCTAACCCTACCGCGCGGCACTTCCACTATTCGTCAGCTACCCGTTGAAGAAATGCAGCGCAATCAATACGGCGCGGTGCAGGTAGATGCTACCGGCACCGCGGCCTACGAGGTGCAGTTTGAATCAGGCAGGGAGACGCCGCTTGCCGACATACCGCCGACGCCGACAGATTTACAAATTCCCAATGTCGATAAAGCTGCGGTTGAAAGCACTCTGGCAAAGCTTGACCTCACTGGATCAGATCGTGCGATCGCCAACCAGATTGCCGCCTACCTTCAAAACTTCAAATACTCTCTCGATTTGCTAAAACCAGCAGCCAACACCTCCGCAGTCTCGGACTTTTTGCTCAATACCCAAGCGGGCCACTGCGAGTACTTTGCCAGTGCCACCGCCTTATTGCTACGCGGGGCGGGGATTCCAGCTCGCTACGCCGTAGGCTATTCCGTCCATGAGTTTAGCGCGCTCGAAAATCAATATATTGTTCGCAGCCGCGATGCCCACGCCTGGACGCTGGTCTATCTAGAGGGCGCTTGGCAGACCCTAGACACCACGCCGCCTGACTGGACAACAAGGGATAGAGAACTAAGGACATCCTGGCAAAATATTTCAGATTTTATGTCCTTTTTAGGGTTTCAAAGCACCTACCGAATTCGTCAGCTAGGAGAGTTAGGACTAAAAGAAGTACTCATGATTGTAATACCGCTCTTTTGCTATTTACTCTGGCGCTCTACGCAGTCATTTCAAGGGCAGCGGAAAAATACATTAGAAGTCTTGGGCTTAAAAGAGAATGCGGAGTCGGTAGCCAAAGGACTAGATTCAGAGCTATATGACATTGAGCAGCATCTGAGCGCGCAAGATTTGCAGCGGCTACCGGCGGAGTCTTTTTTGCAGTGGGGCGATCGCCTGCGAGAGAATCTATCAGAAATACAGTGGGCAGGCTTGCAAACGATTTTGATGCTGCACTACCGTCACCGATTCGATCCTAATAGCCTTGGCACAGCGGAACGGCAGCAGCTTGAAGTGCTCAGCAAGAGATGGATAACAGATTATAGAGCCTCAATTCGTCTGGCACCCTCAGAGGGTAGAGCGTAGCTTTGCAGCATTTTGCTACCCTGTTTCTATCTCAAAACGCCTTTTTGTTTTAGCCGCCAGCTATAAAGGCAAAGCGCATTAGCCAGCAATCCTAACTTTGCTACCTAAACACTCGCACGGTTTATATTAATCCGTACAGGTGTTTTTTGTCCTAAAGTGGGGCCTCTTCTGGCAGGCCGTACGGGTCGAGCGTTCGTCAATGACAGCTCCGTTTTGCTCAATATTGTGCCTAAAACAATCTTCATTTCGCACTGGGCTAGCGCGGTGCCGATGCATCTTCGTACGCCACCGCCAAATGGCATAAATTCGTAGGGAGAAAACTGTCTTTCTAAGAAACGTTCGGGGCGAAATACCTGCGGCTGAGGATAGAGTTCTTCTCTTTGATGTAGCGCATAGATACAGCCCATAACAAGATCGCCCGACGAAAATGGATAGCCGCCTATCTCCAGCGGAACTTCTACCCGGCGAGGAAACGTTAGCATCGCAACCGGATGAATGCGCAGGGTTTCGTTGCAAACTGCCGTCAGGTAAGGCAGCGCCAGCATTTGGTTTGCACGGTCAGAGTCCGAAAGCAGCTTTAACTCCGACTCCAACTTGTGCTTTACTTCTGGTAGAGAGAGCGTCCAGTACACTGCCCAAGTAAGCGCGGTGGCTGTGGTTTCGTGACCAGCAACTAGCAGGGTCATCAATTCGTCGCGCAAATCCTGGTTTGAAAGATGGTTGCCTTCTTCATCTTGAGCGACAATCAGCAGAGATAAAACGTCCATTCGCTCAGGGTCTGTATTAGCTCTGCGCTCTTCTATTTCTGCAAACAAAAGTTTGTCGGTGTCTTCTTTTATCTGAAGTAGTTTTGCACCCAGGCTCCATTTACCGATACCTTTTTGCAGCCATGGAAAGAATACTGATAGAGCGGTCAGCGGCGTACTGGCCATATTTAGACGAAGGCTTAAGAGCTGCTCTATTTTTTGATAGCGCTCTCCCTGATACAGGCCAAACACAACTTGAAGAATCGTCCGCAAGGTGATTTTCTGCATCTCTATACGAACATCCAAGCTATCGCCAGCTTGCCATTGGGCAATGACCGCTTCAGTTATCTGTTGTATCACCTGATTGTAAGTGGAAAGATGTTCTCTATGAAAAGGCGGCATTACTAACTGTCGGCGTTTCTGGTGCTGTTTGCCGCTCAGCAGGATCACGTTTTGCTGACCGATCATGGGTTCGAGTATCCGGTTGAGTTCTCCTGGAGACGACAGATCTTTGCTGGTGTCGCGAGTCAGTATGTATTGAATGTCTTTGGGTCTGCTAAGTAAATGGTAAGGCTTAGACCTACCCGAGATCGCCGCTTGAAAAATATCCCCGTGACGGCTGAAGTTCTTCTGCATATATCCAACAGGATCTAGCACCCATTCAAGTGTTTGCAGCATTTCGGGAGTTCGAGGGCGAGGAATAGTCTTCATAGAATAGAAAGAGTAATGAGCAATTAGATAGCTACGATTTTTCAGGAATAAAATGTTTTAACTAAGTTTCTCAAGCTTTAACAGTCGCTATTGTGCAGGGTTTTACAAAAAGTTAAAAAGAGATCTCTCATGCAATTAAGATTGCGATGCATATTGTTCGTACTCGTATGCAGATTGCATAATTTTAGGTCTGCAAAGCTGAGGAGCTTATTTCGCCGATTTCCGCTTCTACAACAGCAGTCTTTTACAAAAAGATGTATGGACTAAGCTAGTATGAAATCTGTCGTACCCCTTACGCCGTGTAGCTCCGGCCACGATTTAATACAGAATGCGATCGCCTTCTCTTAGCATCATTATCCCGACGCATAATCGACCTGACTTACTCAGGCGAGCTATCCGCAGCGCCCTAGCTCAAACTCTCTCGGGCATTGAAATTATTGTGGTAGACGACGCCTCAACGCCACCTGTGGTTCTTCCAGAATATCCTGACATACAGGTACTTCGTCTCTCTCAAAACCAGGGCGGTGCTGCCGCTCGCAATATCGGCGCAAAGGCTGCTAAAGCGCGCTGGATTACCTATTTAGACGACGATGATGAGCTGCTGCCCCACATGGCTGAGGTATCCTTTGAAGCGCTCGAAAACACAACGCTACCGCAGCCGGTCGGCGTGCTATCGGCGCTCGTAGAGGTGAATGAACAGCAGCAAATATGCAAGACGCACACGCCGCCCTCGCTACCTAAAGGAAGTCATTTTTGCTTAGAAACCATCGATCCAGGGCTGTCTTTTTCGTCTAAGCAAACGCTTGTTGTAGAGCGCCAGGTGCTACTAGATATTGGCGGCTTTGATGAGTCGTTTACATCCAGGGTACACACAGAGCTTTTTCTTCGGCTCAATCCTGTTTGTTCTTTAGTAGGTCTGCCGGTGGTGACCTACCAGCTAACAGCCCACAGTGGGCCAAGAGTCTCTTCAAGCCTGCATCGGCGACAGCAAAACTTTCAGCACCTGATCGAAAAACATCAGGACATCTTTCTAAAGTATCCCCGTGCTCGCTATGCAGATTTCGTGTTTAATCACGCTGACATGCTGTGGCGTAGAGGGTTTCCGCTCCCCGCTATTCAAGCATTTCTGAAGGCGGCTTCTATTCATCCGGTTCAGGCGATCGCCCGGCTCGGCTCCCCCTACAAAACCAAGCTCATGCAGCGATTCAAATAAACTTCTCGATTGCTACCCCACATAATGCACTCGATAAATTCTGTTGTTTGCCTCATCTGTCACCAATAGCGAACCATCCGGCATTGTCAGCAGTCCTACTGGCCTTCCCCAAGTTGTTGGCCCGCTCGGGTCAATCAAAAAGCCCGTTAAGAAGTCTTCGTAGTTTCCTTCAGCGCGTCCCGATTCATCAAATGGGATGAAAACAACCTTGTATCCGGTTCCTTCACTGCGATTCCACGAGCCGCGAAACGCCGCAAACGCACCGTTTTGATAGCGCTCGGGGAACGTTTCACCATCGTAAAACTGTAGGCCCAAAGCCGCCGAATGCGACTGGAATAAAACATCGGGCGTTTTAGTTTGCGCTGCCAAGTCGGGCGCTTTACTCGCGCCGTTCACCACCTGACGCGGGTCTAGATTATCAGGCGTGAGATAGGTATAGGGCCACCCATAAAACGCGCCTTCTTCCACCTGCGTAAGGTAGTCAGGCACCAAGTCATCACCGAGCCCATCACGCTCATTCACCGTCGCATATAGCTCGCCCGTTGCGGGGTGAAAGTCTAGGCCGACAGGATTGCGGAGGCCGCTGGCAAACGTACGCATACCGCTGCCGTCTAGCGCCATGGTTTGCACAGATGCGCGGGGTAGGGGTTCTTCACTGGCGTTTGACTGAGAGCCAATGGAGACGTAGAGCCGATCGCCTTCAGGAGAAACAACAACATTTCGCGTCCAGTGTTGGTTGTAGCCGCCACCGGGGAGGGTTGCAATGCGATCGCCTCTCCCTTCTAATGCCGCCTGCCCACTCTCATACGGAAACCGCAGCACCTCATCCGTATTTCCTAAGAAAAAAGCCCCGTCAGCAAACGCCATGCCAAACGGAATATCCAACCCATTCTGGGCGGTTGCAAATGTCTCCTGCTGCTCAGCAACGCCATCGCCGTTCGCATCTACTAGCCGCCGAATTCTGTTCTCTCGTGTCTCGGTTACCAGCACATCACCCTCGGGTGTTAGCGCCAGCCATCGAGGCCGATCTAGCCCTTCGGCAAACACATTTACCGCAAATCCTTCAGGCACATTGAACGTCGCATCTGCTGGGGGCGGAATTACGTTTGGCGACTGGCTGGCGCTTTCAGAGGCGTAGGGCTCAGGCAGGCCAGTCAAAGCGATATTGATCGGTTCAGGTGTGAGTAGATTTGTGGGTATTTGAGCACTCTCGGGCACAGATGTTTGAGGCGCATTCGTTTGGGCGATCGCCTCAGTCTGAGTCACCTCTGGTTCTACACTACCTTGCTCGACCGCACTGCTTTGACAGCCTCCTAGCAGTAAACATAGACCCAAAAAACCTTGCCAATAGCGCATATCGCCCCTTCAAAATGCTCTGTGATTAAAGCCTCATCCTAGCGAAAGGAACTCAAACATGTGTTGCGCGCAATCAGCCGCCTTCTCTAGATGGGGCACATGGCCGCAGTCCTCTATCCACACCAGTTTGCAATCATCAATCTCTTGCTCAAATCGCGCTGCATCCTTTGTGCCCAAAATCTTATCCTGCCGACCCCAAACTGCCAGCGTCGGCACCGCCACCTGAGCAATCCGCTTCGATAGAAAGTTATAGCCACCGCTTTTCGTAAACGTGATTAGTCCTTCCTGCCATTTTGGCATCAGCAAATGCAAAGACGCGCAGACTTGTGCATCGGGCGTAACAAAAGCTTTGTTGTAGTAAGCCTTTTCACTAATCTTGCGGCGCACGTTAGGACTGCGCAGAAAGTTCGTCGCCCACTTATCTAAGGGCGAAAACATGAACTTGCCGATCGCCGGGCCTGCGGCAAAGCCAACCGCATCAATTAGCACTAGCTGTTTCACCATCTCTGGATAGCTCGTGACAAAATCTATGGCCACACCGCCCCCCATAGATGCGCCTACTAACACCACTGGCGCTTTGATGACCTGAGTTAAAAAGGCGTGTAAGTGTTGCTTGATAGCCTCAGGATCAACGCGATCGCTCGCCGTGCGATCGCAAAACCCAAACCCCATCAAATCTAAGCACCACACCTGGGCGCGCTCAGCGAGCAAGGGCACCAGCCGCCGAAACTCAAACAGGGAGCTGTCGAACCCGTGCAGCAAAACAATCGGCACCCCCTCACCCTGGCACACATAGCTCGTCGCCACCGTACCAAAAGGAAGCGATATATCTGTCCACTGAATTTGCTGGGCGATCGCTACCGAAGTCTCCTCCGTCAGCGTCTCCACCAGCACCTTCGCCGCATCCGGCAATCTCATCTCACTCATCTGATTCGACAAAAACCCTATCCTCTTTCTCTCTATACTTTTGCCGAATCTCTACATAAAAACTCGCCACAATCGCCAGCAGCATCCACCAAAGCGTACTAATTTGCGGACGATACCAGACCGTATCAAACGTCCCCTGCACCAGCAGTCCAGCCATACCCGCCAGCGCTCCAATCAGCCAATAGCCCTGAGCATCAATCACCTCACCTGCTGCCGAACGCAGTTTGCCGAGCTGCACCCAGCCCTGCTGAAACGCCACCACCAGCAGCCAGCCAAACGACAACAGTCCCAAAATTCCGGCCTCAACCGCCGTTTCAAAGTAAATAGAATAGGCACTCAGCGCCGAGTAGCCCGTCCGCTGAAACAGAGGATAGATCGCATTAAACGCGCTGTTACCCGGCCCAATTCCGATAATGGGGCGATCGCGAAACATAGCAAACACCGCCTCATACACATTCAGCCGAAAATTATTACTGCTATCGCCGCGCAAATCCACGATACTCACCACCCGCTCACGCACCTGCGGCACCAGCACTACACTTGCCACCACAAACGCCATCGAGCCCACCACCAGCATCGGCAGCGCCCACTGCCGCCAAAACTTCGGGAACCGAGGATTCCACCAAAACACCAGCAGCACAATCATCACAAACGCCGCCGCCACAAACCCGAGCCATCCCCCCCTGCTCAGCGTCAACACCAAACAGGCCGTATTCACCAAGCACAGCACCCCCGCCAGCACCTTCGGCAACCACTTCGGCCAGGCAAACATCGCCATTGCGCTAAAGCTCACAGCAGGTATCAGATAGCCCGCCAGCAGATTAGGATTCTTCAAATAGCTATAAACCCGCGTTGTCCCCGCCATATTCGACTCAGGATCAACCCAGGTCGCCAGCGCCTCAGCCCCCGAAAACCACTGCCGCACGCCATAGATAGACACCAGCGCCGCCGTCGCCAAATACACCAAAATCAGCCCCGAACGCAGCTCCTTAATTCGCAGTATCCGCGCCAGCAGCATAAACAAAAAGACATTCAAGGTCAGCTTAACTAGCCCTGAGAGCGCCGCCGCCTTCACCGGAGAAAGCGCCGTCGCCACCAGCATCACCCCCCAGTAGACCATCACCACAATATGCAGCGGCGTCAGCCAGCCTTCGGCGCGATCGCTCACCGTCAGCAGCAGCCAGAACCCCGCCGCCACCGCCAGCAAAAAGCCAATCATCGTCGTAGAGACATAGGGCGCGATCGCAAACATCAGCGCCACAAACACCCAGGCAATCCCATCACCCCAGGCCAGCAGCCAGCTCCCCTGCCGCCAGCTCCGCAAAGGCGAAAGCAGCTTATGCAGCACACTTACCTGCCGCCACTGGTCAAATGCAAAATTGCCCAAGGTAAGCCGTCGAAAAGCCGCTCCGAACATACACACGAATTCATAAAAGGCACGTGTATCCTACCAAAAAAAGCCAACACCCCACTCAGCAAACAGCCAGCAACCCATTCGGGGGGTCTGGGGGAGGGTTCGGCCCCCAGGCAGGGTTTAAAGAAATAAGCAGAGGAGGGGTTTAGGGGAAACGCATTAGAAGCACCGAGCCAGTGTCCCTCGGCATCAAAGGGTATTTCCCTAATCTTGACGCCTTGCGTTTTGCCTCTTATCCCAAATCCCGAGAAAACCCTTCCTGGTCAAACCAAACCCCCTCGCCCAAAAACTCAACCACCCGCCGCGCATCATCCTCAGCCGTCTTCAAACAAGTAGACGCCCCCGGCGAAGGCGTGATATTAAACAAAATATTACGTCCCAAAATCTTCGCCTCCCCCATCTCCAACTTACGCGATCGCAAATTCACAATCTGCGGCCTAATCCCCCCATACCCCCTCGCATAAGTCAAATCCCCCACCCGCACAGCAGGAACAATCTTCCTCACCTGCCGCACAAACAAAAACCGACCCAAAACCGGAAAATCATAAAAGAAATTGACAATCATGTACCACAAGATCGTCCAATCGCTCAAAATCGCAAAAAAGCTCCTAAACGCATCCAGACTTAATCCTGCCGTCTTAAAATACTCAAAAACCGTCCCATACCGATGCCGCTCCAACATCGGCAACACCTTCGCCGTCGGCCCGAACCGCGTCTTGCCCGCATCGTGCACCTCCGGGTCACCATGAATTGCCGCAAACGGCAGCTTCGCCATCTGCACCATATACACCTTCCCTTTTAATAGCGCAGGCGCAAAATAAAAACTCCCCGCCGCACTCAGCAGCGCATAGTCCTGCCCATAGCCCAACGCCTTTGCATACATCAGGCTATGCGCCCCACTCGTCACCGCCACCACCCGCGACTCTATTGTCTTACCGTTCGCCATCGTGATTACGTAGCGATCGCCCCGCTCCTCAATCGCCCGCACCTTCGTCCCCATCATCAAATCCAGCGATCGCTCCTCAGCCGCTATCCGCTCCACCGAACGCGCCACAAAAGATTGAGCCAACGCCTGATAGTCAATCGCATACCCATCCGGCGTAGACAGCGCCAGCAGTTCCTCATCCTCATCTCGCCCAAGCACCACATTCGGCTCCACCTCAGCAATCTCCGCCCGCTTAATCAGCTTCAAATCGGGAAACAGCCCCTTAAAATCCTCATAGCGAACCCGTAAAAAATCCGCCTCTTCCTCACCCACCGCCAGCACCATCTTGTGATACTTCGTATAGCTCACCTGCTCAGGATCATGCGCCAGCACATAGCGCTTCACCATCGAAGCCGCCCGATTCACCTTTGTCGCCTTCTCAAGGCTATAGTTCGTCTCAATATCGCCAAAATGCAGCGTTTGGCTATTACTCGTCTGCCTAGAATTAACAAGGGCCACCTCATCATTCTTCTCAATCAGCGCCATCTTGCCCACATTCGTATAGCAGCTCAGGCTATAAAGTAGCGCTGTCCCGCACACCCCGCCGCCCACAATCACCACATCATAGATATCTCTTTCAGCCACTCTTTCAGCCACTCTTCCAACCATAGTATTTCCGGTATTTCCCCAATCTCTCCTACAATTCTATAGCCCACAAACAACCCGACACCATGCCTCAGCCCCCGCTTTATCTAGGAGACAACATAAACACCGACGACATCATCCCCGCCCAAAGAGGCACTAGCGCCGATCCCGATCATCTCGCCCACTACGCCTTCGAGCACCTGATCGGCCCTGGTAACCTACTCAAATACGACATCATCGAAGCCGGGGTTAACTTCGGCTGCGGCTCTAGCCGAGAATTCGCACCTATCGCCATCAAAGCCGCAGGCATCCAAAAAATCCGCGCCAAATCCTTTGCCGAAATCTTCTACCGTAATAGCATCAACATTGGCCTGCCCTTAGAAATCATCGGCTCTACCCAGCAAAACCCGGTAGTAGACGCCATCACCCAAGCAGGCGGCCTGATTCCCTACAACCAGCAGCGCCAGCAGGGCCGCATCACCCCACCCAAAAGCACCACCGCCCAGCGCCCCATGACCGTCGCTGAAAAGCTACTCGCGCAAGCCTCAGACAACCCATACGTGCAGCCTGGAGAAGTCGTCTTTGCCCAGGTCGATTTGGCTATGTCACACGATGCGATCGCTGGCCCGGTCGCCCACCTCTTCCATCAGCATTTCGGAGCCACTACGCCCGTCTGGAACCCCGATAAGATCGTCCTCGTTGCCGATCACTTCATCCAAATCAACGACATCCGGGCTGATGAAGGTGCGATCGCAATGCATCAGCAAATGGTCGAATTTGCCCATCAGCAAAAATGTCACCTCTTCGACGTGATCTCCCCTGGAGAAGCCGCTGGCATCTGCCACGTACTCCTCCCTGAAAAAGGCTTCATCCGTCCCGGTATGATTATCGCAGGCACAGACTCCCATAGCTGCACATACGGCGCATTCGGCAGCTTCTCTACAGGCGTCGGCACCACCGATATGGCCAACATATTCGCCACGGGCGACCTCTGGCTACGAGTCCCCGCCACCCTACGCATAGAACTCTTGGGCCAGCTCTCACCACACATCAGCGCTAAAGACGTGATGCTCTTTATCCTCGGGCAGCTTGGCTCAGACGGTGCTACTGGCAAGGTCATCGAGTTTTCCGGCAGCGTCATCAATCAAATGCCTATAGACGAACGCATGACCTTAGCTAACATGGCCATTGAGTGCGGCGCTATGTGTGGTCTTATGCTTGTTGATGACGTAACCCGACAGTATGTAAAAGAGAGAACGTCTGAGCCTTTCACAGAAGTCACTGCCGATCCTAACGCCATCTACGAACGCACTTATCAATTTGACCTGAGCCAGCTAAAGCCTCAAGTTGCTAGCCCACCCAAACCCGATTGCGTCGTTCCCATTGATCGCCTCGACAAAGTGCCCATCACCAAAGCCTTCATCGGCTCCTGCACGGGTGGCAAACTGTACGATCTTGCCGAAGCTGCCGCTGCGCTAAAAGGACAAACCGTAGATTCAGCCGTCAGTTTATTCGTCGTGCCTGCTTCTCAAGAAGTCAGACAGCAAGCAGAATCGCTAGGCTACCTTGATACGCTAGAACGGGCAGGTGCAACCGTGCTCAAATCGGGCTGTGGTGCCTGTATTAACGCCGGTAGAGGCGTGTTAGGAGAAAAAGAAACCGGCATTTATGCGACAAACCGAAACTTCAAGGGCCGCAGTGGCGATCCGTCAGCTCACAACTACCTGGCATCTCCACGCACCGTTGCGATATCTGCTGTTTGTGGAAAGATTAGCGATCGCCTCCCTGAATAAACAACGTTATGATCAAGTTGCGGGAGTAAACTTAACTTAGGCGTATAGTAGGAATATGCTGTGCAGCTAAACTAAGTCATTAATTAGATCCTATGACTTCTATACAAATCACTTCTAAGATTGACCTCGACCAGCTAATTGCAGGCGTAGCCCAGCTAGAAACGCCAGAGCTTGAGGCTTATGCAGAGAAAATTAGCTTACTCGTGGCCCAGCGCAAGGCAGCTAGCTTATCCACCCAAGAAACAGAGCTATTTAAAATAATTAACTGCACCTTGCCAGTAGATGTAGAGATGCGGCATACCGTATTGCAAGACAAGATTCATAATGAAACCATAACCGCTGCTGAGCAGAAGGAACTGGTGAAGCTTATTGAGCGGATTGAGCAAGCAGAGGGAGAACGGCTAGAGGCTTTATTTACACTTTCACAAATTCGCCAAGTCTCTTTGCCTACTTTAATGGAACAGCTCGACATTAAGCCGCCACCTGTTCATGCCTAGAGAATATATTTCTGCGCAGCAAAGACAACAAGTAACGCTACGGGCTCATAGCCGCTGTGAATACTGTAAGAGTTCTAGAGACTATGCTTCTCATACGTTTCACGTAGAACATACACAGCTTATTAGAAAGGTTGTTCGGTGCGATCGCGAAAAAACTTCCCACTCTGCGCCATTGTCCCTTCACTTGCCAGCCAAATAGCCGTATCTGCGCCTTCCTTGGGCGATCGCGGCGCACTCTCCCCACCCATATCCGTCCGTACCCACCCCGGACACATCGCATACACTGCAATCCCTTTGGGCTCCAATGCCCGAGAGAGCAAGATAGTCGCTCCATTCAGCGCCATTTTAGAAAGCGAATAGCTAGGCACATTCTCAGAAATCCCCTCTAGCTGCCCATTACCACTCGACATATTAACGACTCTGGGACTTTCTGCCTTCTCCAACAGCGGCACCAGCGACTGAGTTAGTGCGATCGGGCTAAACGTGTTTGTATTCATAGCCTGCATCAACAACTCTCTTGAAACGCTCAAAATATCTACCCCCTCATCGGGATAGATGCCCGCATTGTTGATCAAAGCATCCAGCCTATCCGTCTTTTGTTTAATCTGTTCTATCGCCGTTTGAATACTGCTGTCGTCACTGATGTCTAGCTGAACAAAAGTCACCGTCCCATACTCAGAGAGCTTTTGTGCAGCCTCTTTTCCTTCATCAGTGCTTCTCGCTGCCAACAACACGTTAAAGCCCGCCTTGAGCAGTCCCTGACAGATAGCGAATCCAATTCCTCGATTGCCGCCAGTTACCAGTGCTGTTTTACCGTCGAATTTCGTCATAGTGGTTAGGTTTAGTTGGCTGTTGGTAATGAGTGTCTTTGAGCCTTAAGACATGAAGTGCTGCCTTGTAATATCTATGGAAAGTAGCGATAGAATTCTCTGCGATGTAGAACCCTTATGAAGCGTAAGGTGTCATAAAGTCTTTCTAAACTCAACTTTCACTCTGGCTGCTCCAGAATAGCAAAGATAGCATCACGGCTGACGGGCTCAGAATCTTTGCCTTCGTCAATAGCTTTAACTAAAGCAATATCTTCTAAGGCTTCAGTAACTAAATCCTGAAAGAGATCGCGCCGTTCTTGAAAAATTTCTAATATTGCCGCTTTCATCAGGCTTTTTAGCTGGGTTTCACTCAAGCTTACATCAGACATAAGACAGCTCTCCACATAGGTAAGTCAACTACAGTTTACTATGATTATCATTCCAGTCGCTTTGACCGTTTTGTTATATTTCTCTCTGCCCTCTTTCGTTTTATTGCCTGATGGAGACGAGGTTGTTTACTTTGGCGATGAGCCAGGTGGAGAGAGATGAGAGATTGTTGTTTGTCTCTGGAGCCGCTTCGTAGTCGTCTGGGTAGGGGAGGTTGGGGCAGGTTTTGCGGTAGGGTTCGGTGTCGCCAAGGTAGCGTTGCCATTCGCGGAGGGTGAGGTTGCGGGTGAGGCGATCGCAGGCTTGGGTAAGCACGTCTTGAGTGAAAACGTAGCGAATTTCAGCAGTGTCGTCCCCACTCGCGGTGGCCACATAGCGACCATCAGAGCTAAAGCTCACCGCCCTGACAGATGCATCGTGATTGAGCCGGGCAACTTCAGCACCGCTCTGGCTATCCCACACTCTGGCCGTAGCGTCTTCACTAGCGGTGGCTACATAGCGGCCATCAGGACTAAAGCTCACCGCCATGACAACTGAATCGTGACTGAGCCGGGCAACTTCAGCGCCGCTCTGGCTATCCCACACTCTGGCCGTAGCGTCGTAACTGGCGGTAGCTACATAGCGGCCATCAGGACTAAAGCTCACCGCCATGACAACTGAATCGTGACTGAGCCGGGCAACTTCAGCACCGCTCTGGCTATCCCACACTCTGGCCGTAGCGTCGTCGCTAGCGGTGGCTACATAGCGGCCATCAGGACTAAAGCTCACCGCCATGACAACTGAATCGTGACTGAGCCGGGCAACTTCAGCACCGCTCTGGCTATCCCACACTCTGGCCGTAGCGTCGTCGCTAGCGGTGGCTACATAGCGGCCATCAGGACTAAAGCTCACCGCCATGACAACTGAATCGTGACTGAGCCGGGCAACTTCAGCACCGCTCTGGCTATCCCACACTCTGGCCGTGTTGTCGCTAGCGGTAGCTACATAGCGGCCATCAGGACTAAAGCTCACCGCCCTGACAAATGCATCGTGACTGAGCCGGGCAATCTCAGGTGCTTTTAGCGTGTAGTTGCGCAGCGCATTATCGGCCTCTCCTCGACTAATGGGCGTTTGCTTTCCTAGCTGCATGAAGCGCTGACTGGCTTCTGCTGCGAGCAATAAGCTAGTAGGCAACATGTTGCCGCGAAAGCGCCGCAAGGCATCGGCTTGGGCCGCGAGCTGCCGTGCCAAGGAGACTCGTTGTTCTCTTCTGGCCAGTTGGGTAGCAGCGTCTGCCTCTACTTTCCTTTGTTCAGCAGCTTGTCTAGAAACCACTTCCGCTTCTCTAGCTTCTACTTCTGCCTGTTGTGCTTGCTCGGCTTCCTGCTGCCGAAGCTCAGCAATCTGTCGCTGCTGAGCTTCAGTGAGCTTAGCCGTCTCTGCCTGTTGTCGCTGCGCTTCAGCCGTTTTCTTAGCAGCTTCTGCCTGCTTTCGCTGCTCCTCAGCCTCCTGTTGTTTCTCTTCCGCTCTCTTCTCTTGCGTACGTGCCTCAGCTAATGCTTCTATTGCATTCTGTGCTTCGCTTTCAGCAATGTCTCTTTGTCTGTCAGCCCGCTCTCGCTGCGCTTCAACCTCTGACAACAATCCCGTAGCTCTATCTCTCTGGGCCGCTGCCTGTGCCCGCTCCCTCAGCGCCCAAGCCGTAAACCCAGACATCACCCCCAACAACAACAAACTCGCAGCAATAACCCCCTGCAACCGCTGAATCCGCTGCCGCCAGTTCACCGGCAAATTCTCTTTTACCCACGCCCCATCAAAAACAGTCTCATAAATTTGGTTACTCACCCGCAGCGCCTTATCCTCATCTCGCCGCACCACCCCCGACAGCTTCAGGTGAGACTTCACCAGCGACTGCTCTTCATCTTGCACCCGCTGCCGCCCAGCCCACACCAGCCCATACGTCCCCAACACCTCATAAATATCCTGCCGCTCATCCGTCAGCATCCCCTGCACAAACTGCAAGTTATTATCCCGCTCCCGCATCTCACCAAAAAACGTACCCGCAACAACATCGGCCACCCCCGCCGCCGTCCAGCTCGCCGCCTGCCCTGGCTCAGCTTGCGCCATCTTCTCCGCCAGCGCCCGACAAAGCTGCTGCGTCAAATACGGGTGCCCTCCCGTCCAATCCAACACCCATCCCATCACCTGATCCGCCGCCAGCGCAGACAACCCCAGCCCCGCTGCCAAAGGCTCCGCCTCCACAGGCGTAAAGTCCGTCACCTCCACCCGCCGCCCCACATTAAACGGCGTCCGCTGCCTATCTCGTATCAAATCCCCCGGCGTCGCCACCCCTATCAGCACAAAAGACAATCGCTCAAACACCGGCTTCGTCGCCCGCGACGTATAAAAATAGCGAATCGCCACAAAAAAGTCGTCCGTAAACGCAAGCCCCAGCGTCGTATCAATCTCATCGACAAAAACAACAATCCGCTCACTCACCTCCGCCAGCAGCACCTTCTCCACAAACAGCGAAAACCGCTTCGACGGCCCCAAATCGCTATTCTCCTTCCACCACCGCCGCACATTCGTGTCCAGCCACACATCCTGCTCTTCCAGCGCCTCCTCCAAAGACACCAAAAAATTCAGATACCACTGATCTACCGACACCAGCTTCCCCGATCCCTGAAGATCGACAATCGCCACCGCCATGCCCTCTTCCGTAAGCTGCCGCGCCGTCCGCACCATCAGGCTGCTCTTGCCCATCTGCCGCGCCGTTAGCACATAGGCAAACGTCCCCTCCCGACACAGCGCCAACAGCTCGCCATCCGCCCGGCGCGGCACATACACCCCACTGCCCGCCTGCACCGGGCCACCCACGGTATAAAAGCTAGGATTCGGCGCTACCACAATCTCCCCTCACGACAAATGTTGCCGAAAATACTTCGTATATAGCTCACAGCGCGGCAACACCCGCATCCCCTCTTTTTTCACTAGCCCTGCACCCTCCAGCCGCCACACAAGCTGCTCATCCGCGCAGGCATTATTGCGCAAAATCTCAACCAGCCCCTCTGTCAACTCATCCCTACCCTTCAGCCGAAACAGATGCCTGCGCAAATGCCCCCCAAACGGCCCCTGATCGGTTCCTGCTGCCTCAAAAAAGCTCGCTGATGTATACTCGCCCGTCGCCAATAAGTAGAGCGATCGCCTCACCAAATACGGATGCCCTGCCAGCAATCGCATCAGCTCATCCAGCTCCCCCACTCCAAAAGGACTGCCATGCCGCCCATTCAGCTCCGCCACCTGCGCCAACGTAAAATCTTGCAGTCGCAGCGTCTGCCCCACATTAAACGGACTCTGATTGAGATCTTCAATTAGCTGATACGGCTCAGTCGAAATCACCAACACCTGGCTAAACCTACGCCAGAGCTTACTCATCGCCCGCTTATTGTGCCAGCTCCGCAGCATCCCAAAAAAGTCCGACCGAAAGCCCGTATTCAGCACCCGATCTACCTCATCCATCGCCAGCACCACCGGCCCATCCAGCGACTTCAGCAAATAGCGCCCCATATAGCTCGTACAAATCTTCGGCAACGGCAAGTCCTCATCCCAATACTCGTTGAGCTTATTCGGCAGCTCCAGCTCATCTGCCAAAAACGTACAGAACTGCCGGAAAAATCGCTCCCGATTCTCCAACGCAGGCTGATCGAATAGCTGAAAATCCAGAAAAATCACCTGCTGGTCTTTGTCTACTGCCCCAGCAATCATCCGGTTTAGCAGCGAGCTTTTGCCCATCTGCCGCGCCCCCTTAACAATCACCGTGCCCTCCTGAGCCTCCACCGCCCGCAGCGCCCGATTGTCCTCCGCCCGCTGGATATACAGCCGCGATTCCAACGCCATCGTGCCTTGGTCTGGCGACTCCAAAGGCACCGGCTGGGCCGAAGGTACCGGACTTATAATCGAACCCTCACTGGCGTCAAACTTTAGAAGGTCGGCCTTATCGGCCTCAGTAATTGAAAGCGGTTCACCCGCGATCGCCCTCAGCAGCTCATCAATTAACCGCGCCGTATCATCCGCCCTATCCCACACCGCCCAGTTCAGCGGATCTAAATAGTGGCTTAGCGGATAGGGAAACGGCCTGCGATAGGCCAGCCGCACCGGCAAAATACGCGGACAGCCCCCCGACCCCGACGCGCTGCCTGCTGCCTGGGCAAAGCGATAGGCCAGCTCCACCTCATGCTCCACCATTTCGCTCTGCACCGAATGCGCCGACAGGAGCACAATCAGCACATCCGAAGCCTGTAGCTCCGCCTCAATTCGCGCTGCCCAAGGCGTTCCCACCGGCATCTTTTGATCGATAAACACGTCATGCTGCGCCTGCAAAGCCACACATATTTCCCGCGCCAAAGGCTCATCTGGCCTCACATCTCGCTTATAGCTCACAAACACCCGCGCCCGTTTCGCCAGCACTTCCGGCTCCACCAGCGCAATATCCCGTCGCTCCAAAGCCTCTGACTTTGGCACTCGCACAGAACTCTCCTCAAGCCTTCCTTGCTTGCGCGTTCCCTTCCGCTTCAGCACCGGAATATTCTCTTGGGCTATCCCTTGCAGCTCTAAAGAATTCCGCCCCAGCTTATAGGCAAACTCCACATCTTTGCCCGCCCCTAAGCCTCTGTAAAACCCTTCCGAAAACCGAATCGCCGCTTTATCTCCAATCGGCTGATTCATCCCAATCACCGCATCAATATGCGCCACAATCGCCATCGCCTGCACTTCCGAATAGCAAGCGTTCAGCACCACACACTTCACCGAATCGGCAAACAGCTCAAACAAATTCGCTAAAGCCTGAGCGCTCACAAACTGGCTGCGATCGCCATCATCTGCAAAAACCAACCCTCTCTCCCCACCGCCATGCCCACAAAAATGAACAATTTGCGGATTGTAGTCCAGCAGCGCCTGCTGAATATCGCTCGGACGCGCTGCATACTGCGGACGAATCTCGAACTGATCGCGCAGCTTAGCCCGACTCAACACCGCGTCAATCTCGTGCAGTTCCTCATCCAAGCGCAGCCTGGACGAATCTAACGGATTAGCAGCGAGTATCAGAATCCTTTGCGCTGGGGGCATCAAGCGACGAGGATAAGGGGCATAGAGTTGAATGTATCACTGAAAACTCCGTTCTTAAGCCTGAAAACTCAATATTTCATGATGATTTTCTATTTGACGACGACCGCACAGCAGATGTCGGTAGATTGAGTGACATCAAAACATTCCTGTAGTTCAGCCGATTTTTGTATCATGTTAGGTGTAGCTAGTTTCGTACTCACAAACCCCATGCCTTCTCCTTCAGTCGCCACTATTGTCAAGATGGTTGAATCACTACCAAACTCTCTGCAAGAGAAGGTCGCAGACCATATCCGTGAGTTCATCGCTGATTTAGAAGATGAGGCTAAATGGGATGCTTCCTTTGAGCGCACTCGCGACAGCTTAATTGCATCAGCACAGAAGGCAAAGCAAGAAATAGCCGAAGGAAAGTCAACACCCATGGATTATGAGCAGCTATGAAGTCTGCAACACTTCCATCGTTCTGGACTGATTCATCTCTTACAGACCTGATTAAAAGAAAGTGATTTATGGCTAGAAGAAAGAAAATATTCTCTACCCTCACCAAGGCAGAACAGCACTTAGCTAGACTCAAATCCATCTGCGTTTACAGATGACGATGTGCTGACTCCGCAAGCAAGTTTGCCTCAGATTTCTCACCTAGCAAATCGCGCTGATCGATCAGCCGCAGCACCTCATCCGCCGAAAAAGCCCGCCTTTCTCGCAGCGCGATCGCCTTCACCGCATCTCTCAGTCGCTCATACTGCGCCTGCGCCAAAGGCCGCTGCAAATAGCGCTCAAACAGATACCGATAGTTACTCACCCCGCTGCCCTTACCAAACCAAACGTCCGGCTGGCCATACGGAAACGCCATATAGCTCTTTGGATCGCGCAGTAAAGAACTCACGTGAATCCCCGACTCCTGCCGCTGCGCCTCAAGCGAATAAGGCGGGTGGGGCCGATGCCCGCGCTCATGCAAATAAGCCACCACCTGAGCCACCGCGTCGTAGTCAATCCCCGGCACCTCCCAACCAAAGCGCACCCGTAGCCCCAGCAAAACCTCATCTAAAGGCGCATTCCCAGCCCGCTCACCAATGCCTCCCATCGTTCCCGACACGCCCAGCGCCCCCGCCTGCACCGCCTGAATCGTATTTTCTAGCGCTAGCCCCCGGTCATTGTGAAAATGAACCGAGAGCGGCACGCCATCTGTATACGCCAGCAGGTCGTAAATCCAAATCGCCGTCTTCTCAGGCGTTAGCACGCCCACCGTATCGCACAGCAAAAACTGATCGAGATACGGCCCCAGCGTATTAATACAGTCCACTAAAAAATGAAAATCAGCTCGGCTCGCGTCCTCAGCCGCAAAACAAACCTGTAGCCCAAGGGCCGCAGCGTATTGCACATGCTCTAGCGCGTTTGCCAGCATCGCTTGCCGACACTGTGCTATCACCGCTGCGGAGATCCCATCATCTAAAGTTTTGCCCTGCATCGTCGGGTCAGCAGCGATCGCCCGATCTCTTAAAAACAACAGGCGATCGCTCACCGCATGAAACAAGATAATCTGCCTCGCTCCGCAGCCTTTAGAATCATCAATTGCCGAACGCCTCATCATCGTAGAAGCTGCCACCTGCTGCTTTAGCCCCGACTCAACCAGACGCTTCACCAACTGCGCCTCACAGGCATGAACCGCAGGCATCAGCGCGATCTGATGCACCCCGGTTGCCGCAATCAGCCGCGCTAAAGCCGCCTTATCCTCAAAAAATAATCCAACCTGCTGCTCTCCGTCTCGCAACGTCTCGTCAGAAACCAATAAATCAAGCGTCTTCATCTAGATCAAATACAAAGGGAACAGCTTCGGACTCACATTCATAAACTTCGGGCGTTCGTAAACTTGAAAGAGACAGTAGAAACATGCACGCAACAGCCATTATTATCTTATACAAAGCACCTCCGTAACCCATGATGCCAGCGACAGACGAGTCACGACCAGAGGCTACAGCACACGGAGCCCCCTTTCCCGACTCGGCCCGCATACCCCAAAACTTAGCCGCTGCCCTGCGAGAGGCTGCGCAAAAAGACACTACCCTTCGCTATCTAGAAGCCGACGGCACCGAAACCTTACAGTCATACGCCGAACTGCTCACCGAAGCTACCCAAATCGCCGCGGGTCTAAAGGCCGCAAACCTTGCTAATGACTTCGTAATCCTTCAGCTCTCTAAAAATGCAGACCTGATCGCAGCCTTTTGGGGCTGCACGCTCAGCGGCTACATTCCTGTCCCTGTGCCTGTTCAGCTTTCTTGTGAAGACGATCAGTCCACGCCGCTATCAGGCGCACTTTCACTCCTTAAAAAAGCCGCCGTCCTCACCAGCCAAACGCTCATTGAAGGGCTTAATCTCAGCTCACAGTCGCTGACGATAGAAGCCTTGCGAATGGCAAAACCGCAAGGCTTTTCACTCCCTTCTCCTGAGCCTGACGATCTCGCCCTGCTCCTGCTGACTTCCGGCAGCACAGGCACCTCAAAGGGCGTCATGCTCACCCATCAAAACCTGCGAGTTAGCGCCTACGGCATGGCTACCGTCAATGGCCTTTCCGCAGACGATATTACGCTCAACTGGATGCCTTTAGAGCACGTCGCTAGCCTGGTGATGTTCCATATCACCGAAGTGTATTTGGGCTGCTGTCAGATTCATGTTTCGCGCGATCGCATCCTCAAAAACCCCCTCACCTGGCTAGACCTGCTAGAACGCTATCAGGCCACCGCCACCTGGGCTCCCAACTTCGCCTACGGCCTCATCAACGACCAGTCCGCCGAAATTGCCAGCCGTCAAACTAACCGTCGGTGGAATCTCTCATCCGTACGCTGGATGGGCAACGGAGCCGAAGCTGTTGTTGGTCAAACAGCCCAGCGCTTCTTGCAGCTTCTCGAACCTCACCAGCTAGCTCCTACCGCCGTTAGCCCCGGCTACGGCATGTCAGAAACCTGCTCCGGCATTGTTCATTCTCGACAGTTCTCAATCGGCTCCAATAGTAAATTTGTTACCGTTGGCGCACCCATTCCTGGCGTCTCCATTCGCATTGTTGATGAAAACAACAGCGTCGCCAGCGAAGAAACCATCGGTCGCCTTCAGGTAAAAGGGCTCACCGTCATGGCAGGCTACTACCAGCGGCCCGACCTCAACGCCGAAGTATTCACAGACGATGGCTGGTTCAACACGGGCGACTTAGCCTTTTTGCACCACGGTCAGCTCACCATCACCGGACGCCAAAAAGATGTCATCATCTTCAACGGCCTCAACTACTACAGCCACGACATCGAATCTGTTGTCGAAACCATAGACGGTATCGAAACCTCCTTCACAGCAGCCTGCGGCGTTCGCACTCCCGAAGATGCCACAGAACAGCTCGCTATCTTCTTTAATCCCACTGACTCAGAAGAGATAGTCGATCTCACCAAAAGAATCCGCACCCAAATTGTCACGCACATTGGCATTTCTCCTACATACATCATCCCTCTAGCTCAAGCAGAGATACCCAAAACCGCCATTGGTAAAATTCAGCGTAGCCAGCTCAGCCAGCGCTTTGAGCAAGGAGACTTTGCTGAACAACTGCGCCAGTCTACCAATGCCTTGAAACAGCAGCTCAGTACCGTCAACCGCACTCAACCGGCCCT
Source organism: uncultured cyanobacterium (assembly GCA_963793265.1). Classification (GTDB taxonomy): domain Bacteria; phylum Cyanobacteriota; class Cyanobacteriia; order Phormidesmidales; family Phormidesmidaceae; genus Phormidesmis. Next base: position 128,024 of record CAWBZI010000007.1, on the reverse strand, counting down.
AGAACGTCAAATCTCTCAGATCTGGCAGTCCGTCCTTAAAACAACAGATATCGGTATTCAAGAAAGCTTCTTCGACCTTGGCGGCAATTCTCTAAGCCTCATGCAGGTGCTCGGCCACCTTCAAAACCAAATAGACCCTACCCTCACCGCCGTCACCCTATTTCAACATCCCACTATCGCCTCGCTTGCCACCCACCTATCAGACGCCGCTGAGCCTACCCTACAGATTCGCTCACGTCCCAAAACGACAGTCTCCAACAACATCGCCATTATCGGTATGGCCGGTCGTTTTCCAGGAGCGCCCGACCTAGATACCTTCTGGCAAAACCTTCAAAACGGTGTAGAATCTATCACCTTCTTCACCGACGAAGAACTCCTAGCTTCAGGCATCGATCCTGCCCTCATACAGAATCCAAACTACGTCAAAGCCAGCCCCACCCTCACCGATGTTGACTGCTTCGACGCCGACTTTTTCGGCTACAGCCCCAAAGAAGCTAAACTCATCGACCCTCAGCAGCGCCTTCTACTAGAATGTGCCTGGGAAAGCCTTGAAACCGCGGGCTACAACCCCCATACCTATCCAGGCGCGATCGCCCTATACGCCGGAGCCACCACCAACACCTATCTGCTCAATCACGTCTACCCTCAGCGCCACACTCTCGATCCTAACGACACCCTCAACGTCTTCACCCTCAGCTCCATGGGCGGCTTTCAGGCCACCGTCGCCAACGACAAAGACTATCTCACCACCCGAGTCTCCTATAAGCTCAATCTACGCGGCCCCAGCATCAACGTCCAAACCGCCTGCTCCACGTCTCTCGTTTCTATTCACCTCGCCGCCCAAAGCCTGATACAAGGAGAATGTGATATCGCCCTAGCTGGTGGGGTATCGGTTGAAACGCCGCAAAAAGCAGGCTACCTGTATCAGGAAGGCATGATTCTCTCGGCAGACGGGCACTGTCGGGCCTTTGATGCTAGCTCGCAGGGGACGCTTTTTGGTAGCGGCGTTGGGCTAGTGGTGTTGAAGCGATTGGATGAGGCGATCGCTCACAAAGACTTCATCTACGCCGTTATCAAAGGCTCAGCAATCGGCAATGATGGCGGGCAAAAAGTCGGCTACCTGGCCCCTTTAAGCGAAGGTCAGGCCAGAGTCGCCGCTGAAGCAATCGCCACCGCTGATATTCCCGCTGACAGTATCGGCTACCTAGAAGCCCACGGCACTGGCACTCAGCTTGGCGATCCGGTTGAGATCACCGGCCTCACCCAAGCCTTTCGCCTCAGCACAAAAGCAAAACAGTTCTGCCCTATCGGCTCGGTAAAAACCAACGTCGGCCATCTCAACATCGCCTCCGGCATCGTCGGCTTTATCAAAACCGCCCTTGCCGTCCACCACGCTCAAATTCCCCCTAGCCTTCATTTTGAACAATCTAATCCACAGATAGACTTCTCCAACAGTCCTTTTTACGTCAACACCTCGCTCACCGAATGGCCGCAGCAAAAAACGCCCAGACGCGCCTGTGTTAACTCACTTGGCATCGGTGGAACGAACGTGCATATGGTGTTAGAAGAAGCTGTTCAGAATCAAACAACAGTTGCTAGCGATCGCCCTGAAATATTCGTGCTCTCAGCTAAAAGTGAGTCTGTGCTGCGATCACTCACCCAGAAATACATCTCATTTCTAGCAGACCATCCCGATCTATCCATTGCCGACTTGTGCTTTACAGCCGCCGTTGGGCGATCGCACTTCCCCCATCGCCTAGCCTTCACCGCCCGCTCCATCCAGCACCTACAAACCCAGCTACAGCAATGGTTATCCAGTCCTAAACCACCTCAAGCACCGCTAAAACAGCCTTTCTCTTCACTGGCCAAGGTGCTCAGTCAGCCGGTATGGGGCAAGAACTTTACAACACTCAGCCTATCTTTCGCAAAGCACTAGGCCACTGTGAAGAGATTCTTAAACAATATGATATTCCTCTTCTCGAAGTTCTCTATGGAGGAGAAGAAAGCATTCATCAAACAGCCTATACACAGCCAGTTCTTTTTAGCTTTGAATATGCCCTCGCTCAGCTTTGGCTATCATGGGGCGTTCGCCCGTCAGCCGTTCTCGGCCATAGTTTGGGTGAATATGTGGCAGCCTGCATTGCTAATGTATTCAGCCTAGAAGATGCACTAAAACTCGTTGTGGCTAGAGGTGGGCTCATGCAATCGCTGCCAGCAGGCGGTGTGATGCTCTCGGTGGTTGCAGACGAGGCATATTGTGCAAAGTTGATATTGCCCTATAGCGATCGCGTCTCGTTAGCCGCTATCAATAGCCCGCAGAACGTTGTGATTTCTGGGGATGAGCGTGCGATCGCCCAAATCGCTCAGCAGCTAGAACAACAAAGCATTAAACATCGTCCCTTAAAAGTCTCTCACGCTTTCCACTCGCCGCTCATAGAGCCTATGCTAGCGGAATTCAGCAAAATTGCAGTCACCATCACCTACCAGCCGCCCACCCTGGACATCATCTCAAACCAAACTGGTCAGGTTGCTCCTCCCGAACAAATTGCCACCCCCGACTACTGGGTTAACCACATCCGCCATCCCGTACAGTTCTCGCAAAGCATTCAAACTCTCCACGCTCAAAACTACAACACCTTCTTAGAGCTTGGCCCTCGCCCTGTCCTCCTCACCCTCGCTCAAACCACACTGCCCAACACCACCCACCGCTGGCTCCCCACTCTCAGCCCCAAACAATCCGACACCGAACAAAGTCTTACCACGCTTGCCACTCTGTACACCCAGGGCCATCTCATTGATTGGGACACCTTTTACAGCGATCGCCCCCGCCACCGCATTCCGCTACCCACCTATCCCTTCCAACGCCAGCGCCACTGGATAGATAGAGAGCCCGTCCCTCACATACCCTTTGTTTCAAATACTCAGCTTAGCCATTTTCTATTAGGCTCACCTATTTCAACCCCTTTACAACAAAATCTCTTTCAACAGACGCTAACGGCAACTCAGCCCGCTTATCTTCAAAACCACCAAGTCCATAATCAGGTCGTATTTCCTGGTGCAGCCTATCTTGAAATAGCGATCGCAGCCGGTAAGTCCCTACTAAAGACCGACTCAGTGAGTCTCACAAAAGTAGCCATTCCCCAATCTCTTACGCTCACAGATCGCCCCGTCACTATCCAAACAATTCTCACGCCTCATCTCAACGATCATCGCTTTCAAATTTATAGCAAAGAAGAACAATCTGAAGACTGGACATTTCACTGTGAAGGAATAATTGCGTCCAACAGTAATATTTCTCCCGAGCCTATAGATATTCAGGCAGTCAAACGCTCCCTTCCTGAGATGCGATCGCCTGAAGTCCACTATGCCCAGTGCGAGCAAGCCAACCTCAGCTATAGCGGCCCCTTCCGCAGCATCCAAGCGCTGTGGTGCGCTGACTCTCAAGCTTTAGGCCAAATAGAAATCCCCAAATCCATTGATCAACAACAAAACCACTTACATCCCGCAATCCTAGACAGTTGCTTTCAGTGCATACTCGCCGCCCTACCCGAAGCCGAACGAATTAATGCCTACGTTCCGATGGGTTTAGAATTTCTTACTTACTACCAGTCATTCCCCGCTAAATCTGGCAGCACTGTTTGGAGCCACATCACACTTCATCCAGTCGAGAACGATATCGTCACTGCCAATATTCAGATCGTTGATGATAGCGGACGGGCGATCGCCTACCTCTCAGGTATATCTGCAAAGTGCTTGGCAAATACATCTCTCAAGCCATGGCAGAATTGGCTCTATCAGCCTATTTGGAAAGCTACACCCGTAGAGAATGACCATCCCTTATCGCCCTCAACTTGGCTAATAGCAGGGCATGACAATGAAAAAATAGATGCGATCGCCACCCTTCTAACATCTCAAAACCAAACCTGCCACAAGCTGTTGATCGACATCCCTCAATCAATCGACAGCTACATTTCAAATAATCCACAGACCTTTGAAACAGTTCATAACGTTATCTATCTTGCTAGCGATCGCAACCCTTCAACGATTGAAACCATCAACAGCCAGATCAAACAAAGCTGCCAAAGCGCACTTCATCTCGCCCAAGCTCTCATTAATCGTACAAATCCTGCGCGTCTGTGGTTAGTCACGAATCAAGCTCAGTCTGTTCTCCCTACTGATCACATCAACGTATCGACAGCGCCACTATGGGGATTAGGCAAAACGATCTCCTTGGAGCATCCAGACTTAAACTGCACCTGTGTGGATTTGGGTTTAGAAGATAGCGATCGCCAACCGCTACAGAACCTCTTCGCTGAAATAAAACTTTCGACTGCTGAGGTAAACAGCTCTCAAGTTGCATACCGACAAAACGTCCGATACAGCGCGGCGCTCATTCGCAAACCTGCGAATAGCCAGTTAGCCGACACAGCCTTACAGCTTCAAATTCCTGATCGCGGCACATTAGAACAGCTCCACTGGAACAAAGTGCTGCGACAGCCGCCCAAATCACATGAGGTAGAGCTGCGCGTACAGGCAACTGGTTTGAACTTTAGAGATGTGCTTAACGCGCTAGGGCTATATCCCGGTGATGCGGGCGCTTTAGGGCTTGAGTGTGTTGGTGAGGTTGTGGCGAAAGGTGCAGAGGTGCAAAACGTGCAGGTGGGAGATATTGTCATTGCGATCGCCCCTGCCAGCTTCAGCCAGTTCACCACTGTATCTGCTCAGCTCGTCATTCCAAAGCCAACCGGCATCAGCGCAACAGAAGCCGCCACCATTCCCACCGCTTTTCTCACAGCTCACTACGCGTTATGTCAGTTAGGACAGCTTAAAAAAGGCAATCGCATCCTCATCCACTCAGCCGCAGGCGGTGTTGGGCAAGCCGCAGTCCAAATCGCTCAGCATATCGGCGCGGAAGTCTTTGCCACTGCCTCCCTGCCCAAATGGAATCTCCTTGAAAGTCAAGGAATCAAGCATATCTTTAATTCTCGTGCACTTGACTTTGCAGACAAGATTATGCAGCAGACAGACGGTGAAGGGGTTAATTTTGTATTGAACTCTTTTTCGGGAGAGGCGATCGCTAAAAGTCTCTCTACCCTAGCCCCTAACGGCCAGTTCATAGAAATCGGCAAAACAGACATCTGGTCAACCGAAGAAATGTCCGCCAGCCGCCCTGACGTAAGCTATCACATTGTCGATCTTGTCAGCATTACCCATAACCAGCCGCAGCTCATTCAATCAATGCTACAGTGCGTAGTCGCTCAGCTACAGCAGGCAGAACTACGCCCGCTACCTCTACAATTATTCACCGCTGAGCGCGCCATAGACGCCTTCCGCACGATGCAACAAGCCAAACATATTGGCAAAGTCGTAGTTACGCCGCCTGCTATAGAGTCAAAATCCATTATTCGCTCCGACGCAAATTACCTCATTACAGGCGGCTTAGGCGCGCTCGGTTTACAGGTCGCCCAATGGTTAGCTAGTCAAGGTGCCCGCCACATTACGCTATTAGGAAGACAACAGCCTTCTGCCCAAGCTGAGGAGGCGATCGCACAGCTCACCGAGTCTGGTATCACTATTCAAACTATCCAGGCCGACCTCTCCAACTTACCTATTCTAACAGCAGCCCTCGCCCATATGCTTGAGTTTTCTGCAACAAATCCGCTCAAAGGAATCTTCCACCTAGCAGGCCAAACCGACGACAGCGCTCTATCACAACAAACCTGGCCTCACTTCGAGCGTGCCATGTCAGCTAAAGTCACTGGCACCTGGCACCTACACCAGCTCACCCGAAGCCTACCACTCGATCACTTCGTTATGTTCTCCTCGGCCGCCTCTCTTCTCGGATCGGCTGGACAGGCAAACTACGCCGCCGCTAACAGCTTTTTAGACGCCGTAGCTACCCTACGCCATCAGCTAGAGCTTCCTGCGCTGAGCATTAACTGGGCGGCTTGGGCAGGCACAGACTTAGCCAACAATCCAGCCGTAAAACAGCGTTTGGACAAAGCAAACATTCCTTTAATTGAGCCTGAAATCGGACTGTCTCTCTTGAGCCAGATCATGATTAACGCTGCTGAAGCGCCTCAAATCGGCATTCTACCAGGAGATATCAAAAACTGGACAAGCATAGCAAACAGTAACACGCTCTTTGCCGACAACACAGCACAAATGAGTGTTGCGAAAACATCCGCTGCACCCACCGCTTTCAGAACTAAAATCGAGCAGGCCACCCAGCCAGAGCGACAGGCTCTAATATCGCATCACCTACAGCAACAAATTGCCATAGTGTTAGGGACAGATCTTGTTCCGCTATCCGACTTCAGCAGCAGCTTTACCGAACTCGGCCTAGACTCGCTCACCGCCGTAGAGCTGCGCAACCGCCTACAAACCAACCTTCAGAGCCCTCTACCTGTCACCCTCATCTACGACTACCCAACGCCATCGCTTCTCAAAGACTATCTCGTAGCGCTCATTGCGCCTCCGATCTCATCTCTTGAAGCGGCTGACTTCTTCATAGACTCTACTGAACAAACTCAAGACATAGACAATCTTTCAGATGCCGAAGCCGAAGCTCTACTTTTAGAAGAACTAACGCGGTTAGGAGAATAGCGTACATAACATTTACCGCTTGGGTTTACCGCCGCCCCACCGCTCTCCAACAATATTAGGCTCCGCTAAAATGTAGCCTGCGATCGCCTCCAAATCACTCCTAGACAAACCCTGCATTCTAGGAAAAAGATCGAGATTCAGCGTAGACGGGTGCAGATCGGCTAGCGATCGCAGCCCGTCATAAGTAGTGGGATGATCGAGATAGTCCAGCAGGCTGCTAACGCTGTCGCGCGAAGGTGTGGCGAGCGCAAGCGTTTGAGTGCTCAAATCTACATCGGGATTAGGCTTTGTGCTGCCGTCTATATGGCACTGAGCGCAGCTACTATTAAACTTTTGCTGTCCGAGCATAATCTGCTCAATGGTCAGCGTCGTTTGTTCACCCGTATCATTGAGCGGTACCGTGCGAAGGGGGGCGTCGATTTCAAGTGCGATCGCACTACTCGTCCAGGCAAACGCTATCATCAAAGCCGTTACAATCGCATACAAAGCGGCGGCACTAGCCAGAATCTTTTTAAGAACACGAATCATTGCTATTGTCCCCTCTACGTTTTTTCTTCTCTGTGGCTATCTAACTTAAACTGCTTAAGTTCCTTCGTACCAGGAAGACTTTCCCTGAAAAATAATAGACTGCGTATACTGTTCTTGAGGAAGCCCGGTTTCTGTTAATAGATGGCTTAATAGATTGTCTCTAACCATCATTTGCCGCATTACTTCAACGATATACCTTTGAGCCTGATCAAGAGACAGCCGCTGGGCTTGATCGCTCAAAATCTTCAGCTCAAGTTCTTGTTCTAGGCTTAGTTTCCCAATCATGGTAAAACGTCCCTCAATGAATATAAACTACGCAATCTCTGGCTCAACACGTCCGTAAAATGTCCCTTGAATCTTGACGGTCATGGCTTCTTTCGTGCCAAAATCAGTATCCGAAGGCTGCTGACTCTCGAACTGACCCGAAAGTTCTCCGGTTCTCTGATTCACTTTTTCTATTTGCAGCACAATACGTCCTTTCGCCATGTCAAAAGACTTGTTGTTTTGCTTAGAAAACTTGTCTCTATCCGCCTGAATAGGAATGCCAACTGCCGCATCGTAACCCACCGCAAGCCCACGACCCTTTGGATCGATAAAGCTAGAGGTTCGATAGGGCGGTACGTCAAAGCTTCCTGATAGCCGGGTAGATGGAGTAAGTGCTGTGATCGCTGCTTGAGTATTCGCCACCAGTCCCTTCACCGTAAACAAAACAGGCACACGTTCACCATCCGGTAGCTGAACGGTAATCGGCTGAAAGTCAAATCCGCCTCGCTCGATAAAAGTCAAGCTGCCGTCGGGAGCACTTTGCAGCACACCACTAACCTGATCGAGCGTAGAACTCTCGCGGGTCAACAGCTTACTTTCTACAAACTTACCTTCCTGACGTTTTCCCTGGCGGGTTAACGGACTCTCCCGCTTCACTAAGAACGTTTCAGGATGTATGCAAAGCGCTTTGAGCTGGTAAGGCTGCTCTCCTTCTACAGCTATCGAATCCATATTGGTGCCTGTAAGCTGAGGGCAGTTATTCGCTAGTCCGCTACCCTTAATATCGTCATAGCTAAGTGAGCCACTGCCTATCGTTGGGCTATTGCTACAGGCCGTTAGCAGTCCTAAGCAAAGGGCTAAGAATGATACGGCGATCGCTTTGTACGGTATCTTTTTAGTTAAAAACATAGGCTTTGTTAGGTGAGTTTTAAAGGTTTAGCTCAGTGGCTCACCTAACAGATATAGCGTGAAAACATGAAAAACCTATGAAGAGGAAAGCGTACAGCTTTTCCTTGGTTTAACTTAAGTCAACAGAGCTTGGAAGATATCTTTTTCTTTTCATAGGTTCTTCATGTTTGTTGTTTAGGGTAATAGCCACTTCCATAAAAGGACACGTTGTTATGAGCCTAGTTACAGAACTCATCTTGAGCGCAGACAGTGAAGCTCGTTATCCTGCCCCTAAAGAACTCCGCATTTTTCAAGACTTCGTGAAAACAGGAGAACAGCGGGTACGCATTGCTAAGGCCCTCGCTGAAAACGAACAGCAGATTGTTGAGCGCGGTAGCCAAAAGTTTTGGGAGCGATGCCCCAACACGCCTAGCAATAGCGGCAATGACCGTAAAACCGCTTCCTGCCAGCGCGATCAGGGCTGGTACGTGCGTTTGATTGCATACGCTGTTTTAGCAGGCAGCGAACGCCCGCTAGAAGATATTGGTACAGTAGGCATCAAAGAGATGTACAACAACTTAGAGATTCCTATTCGGAATATTGCCGAGTGTATGCGCTGTTTAAAAGAAGAAGCCATGGCAGTGCTGAGCGATGAAGATGCTCAAGAAGTCTCTGCCTACTTCGATCTGATCATCCAATCTCTGTCCTAAAAGCCTTTCTTTCAGCAACTACCTATTTTGATTACCCCCTGTAGGAGAACGCCCATGCAAGACGCTATCACCACGCTCATTAACGCTTCTGACGCTCAAGGCAAGTATTTAGATGACTCATCTTTAGACACGCTGCAGCAATACTTTCGCAGCGGCGACTTAAGAGCAAGAGCCGCTATGACAATCAGCGCTAATGCCTCTGTGATTGTGACTAAAACAGTCGCAAAATCATTGCTATACACCGATATCACCGCGCCTGGTGGCAACATGTACACCTGTCGTCGTTACGCTGCCTGCGTTCGGGATATGGATTTCTTTCTACGCTACGCGACCTATGCCATGCTAGCAGGCGATCCGTCAATTCTAGATGAGCGTGTACTGAACGGTCTGAAAGAGACTTACAACTCTTTGGGCGTACCCGTAGGCGCAACTGTGCGTTCGGTGCAGGCCATGAAAGAAGTAGTCACCGATATGATAGGCGCTGAAGCCGGTCGAGAAGTGGGCGCTTACTTTGATCACATTGGCTCTGGGCTGAGCTAGTAGTAGAAGTATTGCATCGCCTTTGTTAATGTCTATGCTGTGTTAGGGCTGTTTATTATGAGCGTGATTACTCAGGCGATCGCAACCGCCGACCGCGAAGTTCGCTACTTGTCTAAAGGCGAACTTGACGCCGTTGAGAGATTTTTCCATAACGGATCGCAGCGATTGAGAATTGTCTCAATTCTCAACAGTAATGTAGAAGAGATTGTTCAAAAGGGAAGCCAAAGGTTTTGGCAGCGATGCCCCATTACCCCTAGCAATGCTGAAAACGAGCGATTCCAGGCTTCGTGTCTGCGCGACCAGGCGTGGTTTATTAGGCTGATTTCTTATGCGGTAGCCGCAGGCGACGTAGATCCGCTTGAAGATAGCGGCGTCAGAGGCGCAAAAGAAATGTATCAGTCTCTCGGCGTTCCGCTCAGGAACCTAGCAGACTGTATGCGCGCGCTTAAAGAGGTGACGCTAGAAATGTTGAGCTTAGAAGATGTCGCTGAAGTCGGCCCGTACTTTGACTATCTCATTGCAGGCTTAATGCCCTGAGCGGCTGACGAGTCTAAAGCTGATTGCTGAAAATAATGTGTTGAATTTGTTTGGAGGCCGCTATGGCTGATCGGATTAATGGGGGCAGCCCGGTGGTATGCCCGCAACAGTATCGTACGGTGCCGACCACTGTAATTGATAGTGCGCAACAGCGCGATCGCTACCTCACCCAAAATGAAATAAAAGAACTCTCGGCTTTTTTATCTTCAGGCAGAGCCCGCCTGTCGATTGCCCAAACCCTGAGTGAGCATGCCGATACCATCGTAGCTGCTGGCGGCAAGCGCATTTTTGTCGGCGGCAATCCAATGGATTACTTTGAAAAGCCAGAAGACCCGCTAGGACTGCCAGGGTCAGGATACTACATAGCCGAAGACTACCTCTCTGCGGCAGATAGGGTTCGTAAAGAGCACGGTGGAACAGACGACCATACGAAAGTAAATACCTTTGAGAGTCCGCTTGATTGGGTTAAAGGGCTGTTCTTTAGTGGCAAGCCTAGCCTTCCGAGCAACTTTCAGGCCATTAGCATCTCTGACTACGGTGCGGTGCGAATGAAGCGCTCTATGAGAGACTTAGGCTGGTTTTTGCGATATATCACCTATGCAATTGTCGCTGGTGACACTAGCATTATCACCATTAATACAAAAGGGCTTCGAGGCGTTATTCCCGAGAACGTCACGGTTGCTACAGCTGTTGCTTTACGAGAAATGCAGTGGAAGTCTCTTTCTTTTTTCCGGCCTGAATCAGCAGCAGCTTCTTTGGTAAAGCGATACTTCGATGTGCTGATTGCTGACTACACCGTTGAAAAGCCCTCGGATCGCTTGCGCCCAGGCGTTTCCAAGCATCATCAAGGGCTGTATCTCCCCGATAGCTACGAAGAAAGCGGTCGCCTTCAGCCGCGGTGGATTATGCGGCACGAGCTGCCCGACATTGAAAAAGATGAAGTGATAAAAGCAGCCTATCGACAGGTGCTTGAGCGAGATGTGTCTCACGTAGGCAATAGGGTATTAGCCGAGCCAATCTCGCAGGTAAAAAGCGAACAAGGTTCAATGAAAACATTCGTTCGTCAGCTTGGGAAATCGCGGCTTTACCGGCAGCTATACTACGAGCCCTACACCATTAGCCGATCTATCGAGCTAGCCTGTCGCCACTTTCTCGGGCGCGGCCTAAGCTGTATGGAAGAATTCCAAAAGTACTTTGAACTGATAGCAGACAAGGGTTTTCCGGCTGTTGTAGATGCCTTTGTTGATTCTCAAGAATACGCTGATTATTTTGGAGAAGAAACCGTTCCCTTCCTTAGAGGAATCGGTTTAGAGGCTCAAGCGTGTCGTAACTGGGGGCCGCAGCTAGATCTGTTCAAATACAGCGCGCCCGTTCGCAAAGTGCCACAGTTTGTAACCACCTTTGCAGGCTATCAGCAGCCTTTACCCAACCAGCACGCCTACGGTGTCGGTAATGACCCATTAGAGATTCAGTTTGGCGCAATCTTCCCGCAGGAAAATCGTCATCCAAACGCTCAGCCTGCTCACTTCAGTGAAGACAGCCGTCGCATTTTAATCAGTAGCCATCACAGGCACATCGCTCACCATTCTACTGAGGCCGTTATCTTAGCGACTTACCGTCAGGTATTTGGCCGCGATATCTCGGCAAGTCAGCGAGACTTAGTGGCCGAAACCGAGTTTAGAGGGGGCCGTATTACGATGCGTGAGTTTGTCCGAAAGCTCGCAAAAACAAAAGCTTTCCGTCGGGCTTACTGGGAAAATCTGTATGTAACCAAAGCCGCTGAAGTCATTCACAGGCGGCTGCTCGGCAGACCAACTTACGACCGCAGAGAAACCAACAAATACTACGATATCTGTGGTCGTCAAGGTTTCTACGCCCTAATCGATGCCATTATTGATAGCGATGAATATGCGAAAGCCTTTGGGGAAGATACGGTTCCCTACGAACGCTATATAACGCCGCGCGGGCTTAGTGCCAGACATCCGCAGGGGCCAGCGGCCTTTGCGAAACAAAGAGAGAATCCGCTGACTGTCGAAGCCTATATGATGCGCTATGTGCCGTCTAAAGATAGGCTCGTCAGCGAAAATGGGAATGGGCAAGCACCAAGTTCGCCGCTTTCAGACCGTGACAAACTGATAGGTTCAGCGCATAGCGCGTCGCCGTCGCCTGTTCCTATTGAGGAAGATCAGTTTGTGGCTTCTGACCCGATTGTTGCTGAAGAAGAGAGTGCCGAAGAAAGCGTTGAGTCTGAGGTTGTGACGGCTTAGGTGTCGTCTTTCATCAACAAAACCATGAACAACAAACAAAACAATCCAGCCCATTCCACGCTAGAAGTTCCGCTAATCGTCACATCAGCTACCAGCACAAATCTCTCTAGCCAAACAACCCATCACTACATCAATCCTTTTGCCTACCGCATCTCAATTAGCTGGTTTGGCGGCGTGCATATCTACCCAAAGTTTAGATGAGGTTAAACCTATGAGCATCGTCAAACAGGTCATTATCGACGCCGACGAAGAACTCCGCTACCCAACCCCCGGAGAGCTACAGACCATTCGCAGCTTTTGTAAAACAGGAACAGAGCGAATTCAGCTCGCCAAGGTTTTAGAACAACATGCGCCTGCTATTGTAGAAAGAGGCACTCGCAAATTCTGGCAGATATGCCCGCGTACGCCTAGCAATAGCGGTAGCCGCAAAAAAACTGAGGCAGCTCAGCGCGATATGAGCTGGTACGTTCGGCTGATTAGCTATTGTTTATTAGCCGGAAGCGATCGCCCCCTAAGAGAGATCGGCCTGCTGGGTATGAAAGAACTCTATACCAATATCGGCATTCCCTTAGACAACATTTTGCAGTACCTACGCTGCCTAAGAGCTGAGGCGATCGCACTTCTCTCAGAGCCCGAAGCCGCCGCCATTATCCCCTACTTCGACCAGATCATTCAAGAGCTGGTGCGGCCAGGCCCCTCCTACTTTGGGATTAAAGACAGCAGCGTTCGCAAAGCTGCCTGAACGCGCCTAATTAGTTAAGTTTAAGGACATCATCATGACCATTACAATAGGATTGCCTACCTCCCGAGGAAACTGGGTAAGGGGGATTGACGACTGGCTGAAGCGTGATCGCTTCGTGTTCATCGGCTGGTCGGGTCTTTTACTTTTCCCCTGCTCATTTCTTGCACTTGGCGGCTGGTTTACCGGCACCACGTTTGTTACTTCCTGGTACACTCACGGCCTCGTTTCGTCTTATTTAGAAGGCTGCAACTTTCTGACGGTTGCCGTCTCTACACCTGCCGAAAGCATGGGCCATTCTCTCCTACTTTTGTGGGGCCCAGAAGCCGGGGGTAGTCTGGTTCGCTGGTTCCAAGTCGGCGGACTGTGGACGTTTGTCGCCTTCCACGGCATTTTTGGCCTGATGGGATTTATGCTGCGACAGATTGAAGTGGCTAGGCTAGTCGGCATTCGGCCTTATAATGCGATCGCCTTTTCTGCTCCAATTGCCGTCTTTGTTGCCACCTTCCTCATCTATCCGCTCGGCCAATCAAGCTGGTTCTTTGGCCCCGGCTTTGGCGTCTCCGCAATCTTCCGATTCCTATTGTTCTTTCAGGGCTTCCACAACTACACTCTCAACCCCTTTCACATGATGGGCGTTACGGGCGTGTTAGGAGGCGCTTTGCTGTGCGCCATTCACGGAGCCACCGTGCAAAACACGCTGTTTGAAGACAATCGAGGGAAGAACACCTTTAAAGGCTTTGCGACCGATCAGGCAGAAGAAACCTACTCTATGGTGACTGCCAATCGCTTCTGGTCGCAGATTTTCGGCATTGCCTTTTCTAACAAACGGTGGCTGCATTTCTTCATGCTATTTGTACCCGTCACGGGCCTATGGATGAGTGCAATCGGTATGGCCGGGCTGGCGTTTAACCTACGAGCCTACGACTTTGTTAGTCAGGAGATTAGAGCCGCTGAAGACCCCGAGTTCGAGACTTTCTACACCAAGAACATTCTGCTCAATGAAGGTCTTCGCGCCTGGCTTTCAGAAATGGATCAGCCCGCTAAAAAGTTTGTCTTTCCAGATGAAGTCTTACCCCGTGGCTTCTCCGAATAAAGCTCAACAAATTTTAGGACAATACCCAGAACTATGCTCCAGACAATCAATCCTAAGAGGTTCTAACCCCCATGGAAACGCCGATCGAAACCATCCCAGATCTATCTATTACTATCCCCGCTGAAACCAGCTCTATCCTCGCGCCCCAAAGCGCTGGCTACGACGAAGCCTCTAGCGGCTACGCCTGGTGGGCAGGCAACGCCCGCTTTATCACCCCCGAACTCACGGGTCGGTTCTTAGGAGCCCATGTCGCTCATGCGGGCCTTGTTGCCCTGTGGGCAGGCGGAATGCTGCTATTTGAAGTCTCTCACTACAGCCTGTACAAGCCAATGTACGAGCAAGGGTGCATCCTCATGCCCCACATCGCCACGCTCGGCATCGGCGTTGGCCAGAACGGAGAAATCACCAGTATCTTCCCCTTCTTTGCTATTGGTGTTGCACACCTGATCGGCTCGGCAGTGCTCGGCATTGGTGGCCTATATCACGCGATCCAGGGGCCCGAAAAACTGTACGGCTTCTTTCAGTTTGACTGGACAGACAAAGCCAAAGTTGCTCAAATTCTGGGCTTTCACATTGCCCTTCTAGGTGTCTTTGCGCTACTGTTTTCAGCCAAAGCGATGTACTGGGGCGGTCTATACGATCCTTGGGCTCCTGGCGGCGGCGACGTTCGCCTGATCAGCCATCCTACGCTAGATCCACGAATTATCTTCGGCTATCTAATTAAGAAGCCAACTGGCGGCGAAGGCTGGATTGTCAGCGTCAACAACTTAGAAGATGTCATCGGCGGTCATATTTGGATTGGCTGCATCCTGATTGCCGGCGGCATATGGCACATTTTAGTACCGCCCCTCCGCTGGACTTATAATCTCTTTCCTTGGACAGGCGAAACCTATCTCTCTCAAAGCTTAGGTAACGTCGCTGGGCAGGCGTTTATTGCAACAGCGTTTATTTGGTTCAACAACACGGTGTATCCAAGTGCCTTTTACGGGCCGACCGTACCTGAAGCATCACAGGCTCAATCGTTTGTGTTCTTGATGAGAGATCAGGGTATGGGGGCAGACGTAGCCTCAGCGCAGGGGCCAACTGGCTTAGGGAAATATTTACAGCGATCGCCCACAGGAGAAATCATCTTTGGCGGCGAAACCATGCGCTTTTGGGATGCCCGCGCCCCCTGGATCGAACCACTACGCGGCACCAACGGCCTCGACTTAGAACGGCTGCAAAACGACGTTCAGCCCTGGCAGGTTCGCCGCGCCGCTGAATACATGACCCATTCCCCGATTGGCTCACTCAACTCTGTTGCAGGGCTCGCCACCGAGTCTAACGCCTTCAACTACGTTTCGCCCAGAACCTGGCTTGCCTCTGCTCATTTTATCTTTGGCTTCTTCTTTTTAGTTGGCCACCTTTGGCACGCTGGTCGAGCTAGAGCCGCTGCGGCTGGCTTTGAAACTGGTCTAGATCGAGAGAACGAACCCGTACTCTCGATGGCTCCTATCGATCCGAGTATGCGCTCGGACTAATCGGTAACAATCCTCACAACCCGCCCTGAACTCATAGGAGAAAACGCCATGGGACTTCCCTGGTATCGCGTACACACCTCTGTTCTCAACGACCCAGGCCGACTTATCGCCGTGCACCTGATGCACAACGCACTCTGCGCTGGATTTGCCGGTTCAACGCTGCTGTTTGAACTCTCTCGTTACGACCCTAGCGATGCAATCTTAAATCCAATGTGGCGGCAGGGATGCTTCCTAATGCCCTTTGTTGCTCGCTTAGGCGTCGTCAACTCTTGGCAGGGTTGGAGCGTCACCGGAGAGACATTTATCAATCCAGGCTTTTGGACATTTGAAACGGTTGCGATCGCCCACATTCTCTTTTCTGGACTCTCCTTCCTAGCCGCCTGCTGGCACTGGGTCTACTGGGACATTGCCACCTTTTTCGATCCCAAAACCAACGAACCTGTGATCGATCTTCCCAAAGTCTTCGGCATTCATCTCACCCTCGCCGGGCTGCTGTGTTTCGGCTTTGGCGCATTTCACCTAACCGGCATCTTCGGGCCCGGCATGTGGGTTTCCGATCCCTTCGGCCTCATCGGACACGTTCAGGGCGTCGCTCCAGACTGGGGCCCTGCTGGATTTGATCCGCAAAACCCAGGTGGCGTAGTCGCGCACCATATTGCCCTGGGCATTGTTGCCATTCTTGGCGGACTGTTCCATATTCTAGTGCGGCCGCCTCAATACCTCTATCAAATGCTTAGAATGGGCAACATCGAAAGCGTTCTTGCCAGCGGCCTGGCCGTGTTCTTCTCAGGCGCGTTCATCGCCGCTGGTACCATGTGGTACGGCACAGCAACAACCCCAATCGAACTGTGGGGGCCCACGCGCTACCAGTGGGATCAGGGCTACTTTCAGCAAGAAATTAGCCGCCGGGTAAACGCCGATCTTAACGAGGGTAAAACGCCTTCACAAGCCTGGGATAGCGTACCGACTAAGCTTGCTTTTTATGACTATGTAGGCAACAGTCCTGCTAAGGGGGGATTGTTTCGGGTAGGTCGTATGGTGGATGGCGACGGGCTTCCAACAACCTGGCTCGGCCATCCCACCTTTAAAGACGGCGAAAACAGAGAGCTTATCGTTCGTCGAATACCCAACTTCTTTGAAAACTTTCCAGTTGTCTTATTCGACAAAGACGGTGTAGTGAGAGCCGATATTCCCTTCCGTCAGGCAGAAGCCAAATACGGTATTGAACAAACTGGGGTAACCGTCAGCTTCTCCGGTGGCGATTTAGACGGCCAAACGTTCACCGATCCTAAAACGGTCGAAAAATACGCTCGCAAAGCTCAGCTCGGAGAACCCTTCGAGTTCGACCGCGACGTTTACGACTCAGACGGTCTGTTTAGAACCAGCAATCGCGGCTTCTTTGCCTTCTTCCATGTCTGCTTTGCCCTACTCTGGTTTTTCGGTCATATCTGGCACGGCCTACGAGCCATCTTCCAAGACGTATTCTCTGGTATCGACCCTACGCTAAGCCCCGAACAAGTGGAGTGGGGCTATTTCACAAAAGTAGGCGATCCGACCTCTCGTCAGAAAGTTGTTTAATAGAGACTAGATCATGGCTCAAAAGTACGTTTCTAACAAAGCTGCCCCGCTTCAATACCCCTTGAGAAAGCTTAACTCTGAAGCAGGCCGGGTATCTCCTGGCTGGGGAACAGCGCCGATTATGGCGGTTATGCTGGTTTTGCTGCTGGTTTTCATGCTGATTCTCTTGCAGCTCTATAACGGTACTATCGTTTTGGCCACTTAGCTTACTACATTAGTAGTCGTTAAAGTCTTTGTGCACTGTGGGCTAAGCGGCGCGCAAAAGTGCGGATGCATTCGCACTTTTGCGATACCTTGCTAAGTAACACTGTTTGAAGAAACCTCATAAGTTCTCCATATTCTGCGTATACAATAGAGCGGTGTGAAGAGAGAAAACACACCGCTCTATCCGCATGTGCAAGCTGTATAGCCAGACCTACATGCGCATCGTTTCGGCAAGTGGTGCGTTGATAGGTAATCACTCATACAGACGTGTTATTGAGGCAAACTCTCATGGTATTTCGACAGCTCATTCAAGAATTCAACAAAGGCGATCGCAACTTCGCAAAAATGTCATTACGAGGGGTAATACTGCACAATACCTCTCTTGTTGGTATTAACTTCAGTCGTTGCGATCTTAGCAGCGCAGACTTTACCAATACCGATCTCAGCCGGGCTAACCTCTCAGAGGCCAACCTTACCGATGCTGATCTTACGGGTGTAACTCTGAACGGCGCTAATCTCCAAAGTACAAACTTTATTGGCGCTGACTTACAGGCGGCCAGTCTTATAGGGGCAAACTTCTCAAATGCTGATTTGCGAGCCGCTGATCTAAGGCGCGCTGACTTGAGAGGCGCGGATCTTAGCAACGTGCGACTGAGCGGCGCTAACCTGTGCGAAGCCGATTTAACGGGCGCTCATATAGACGCTCGCGAGCTAGAATCTGCCGATTACGAAGGTGCAATCCTAAAAAATCTAACAAAAGTTACAACCTGTGGAACGTCTTCAAACGCTCAAAATTGGGTTTCTTGGGGCGCTCATATAGGTTCGTAATAAACGGCTATAGCCCCTACGGAGATTGCTGTTTCCGTAGGGGCTTAGCATTTAGCTCAGTTCGCTCAGCACATTTCTAGCCGCTTCGCACTCCCGCTCAATCTGATTATCTTCAGCCCAGTTAAGCCGATTGTGACGCAAAGCAACTTCAATCTGCTCAGACAAATCGCACGGCAAATGAACCGAATCCACATTGCTATTCATAAGGATATCTGTAATAGAAACAACGCCCAGTAATTGACTGTCTTCAATCACCGGAGCCCTTCGTATACCCGCTGCTAAAAAGCGCTTAGCAAGTGCTGACAAACTCAAGTCAGGCTCAACGGCTACACAGGGCGAACTCATCAGCTCACAAACCATCGTGCTACTAGGATCTACGCACCGAGCTGTCGCTTTATAAACAATGTCCTGCCCGGTTAAGATGCCATAAGCACCGCCCTGAACTTCTCTTTCAACAATTAGCGATCGCACCTGCTTTTGTTGCATCAGCAAGATCGCCTGCGTCAGTTTTGCAGAGCTACGAATCGTAAAAACTTTAGGGGTCATAATATCAGCGACTGTCAACATGATAGATTTCCTTCTGTAAGTTTGAAGCTTGCAAGTTTGAAGTTTGCGAGTTTGAAGTTTGCGAGTTTGAAATGCCAGTGGTCAGTCGCGTCGTGGATTGATTATGAACAACCATGACTGAGCAAGGTGCATGATGCATAACGTAGTTGCTTACGCTGCCGAGTAGCAGCTCTTTAATGCCCAGGCGTCGATGACTGCCTACCATCACCAAATCTACCCTACAGGCTTTGGCGCGATCGCAAATAGCCTGTCCTGGAAGGCCCGAGGTTTGAGCAAACTCTGCCTGAATTCCCGCGGTCTTAGCGCGTTTAACAAAATTTCGTAGCTTCGCTAGCTCTCTAGCTTCATAGGCTTTGTAGCGCTGCTGGTAGTTGTTCCAAGCGCTGTCATTAATCCCGATTGGATAGCCTACAAGCGCGTAAGCAGAAGGCACACTGGCATCTTCTTCTGCGTTTAGGGCACTAAACAAAATTAGACTTGCACCCGTAGCTTGGGCTAACGCTAATGCTTTATCAAACAGAGCGTAGCAGGTATCCCCTGAGTCGAGCGCAACTAGAATTCTTTTGAACATGGTGTTAGAAGGGGTAAAAGAAAATGAGTTCAACGGTGCATTTTAATTTTTGAAGCGGCTTATGCACATAGCGCTTCGCTAGTACGTCATGGCCTTTGACCGTAGGTTTTGAAGAATTGCTCAATTGTGACGAGGGCGCGATCGCATCCCCGCTGAGCCGTCGCCCTGTAGCTGACTACCGTAGCTAATCACTAAGAACTGACAGGCGCTAATAGGTGGGCTTTCAAGGGAAGAAGGCATCAGGGGAGTCTCTTTACGTCTGTAGATAGTACGTCTGTAGATAGTTACTTTAGAATTTAAAAAACAAATATGGAGAACTTATGGAGGACGCCCCCTAAATGAGAACAATATGCATTAGGATATATGGCTGTTGTTATAGCGATCGCTTATGATCTGTCGTTAGATAGAGAGCTATCTGCGGCCAAAGATAGGTGCCAAGTAGGTGTTGACTGGGTGTTGACTGGGTGTTGACTGGGTGTCAGCAACAGAATTGAAGCTGCATCTTTCCCAAGGCAAAGAAAGCGCTCTCGCAAAAGGAAAGCGCCGCTGTGGAGGTATCCGCGAAAGCTAAACTAGCGCCAATTCAAACGTAAGCTAAGCCTGAATATCAGGCGCTTGCAGGGCGATAGGCGTTGCCTCACCACTAGCCAAATCTAGCGGGAAGTTATGAGCATTGCGCTCGTGCATCACTTCAAAGCCCAAACTTGCACGATTCACGACATCTGCCCAGCTTGGTAGCACCCGGCCCTGAGAGTCGAGCACGGAATGGTTGAAGTTAAAGCCATTGAGGTTGAACGCCATGGTGCTAATGCCCAGAGCCACAATCCAAATGCAAATAACAGGCCACGCTGCTAAGAAAAAGTGTAGCTGGCGAGAGTTATTAAAGCTGGCGTATTGAAAAATCAACCGGCCAAAGTAGCCGTGAGCCGCAAGGATGTTATAAGTCTCTTCTTCCTGACCAAACTTATAGCCCTGGTTTTGAGACTCAACGTCAGAGGTTTCTCTAATTAAACTAGATGTGACCAGAGAACCGTGCATGGCACAAAAGAGCGAACCGCCCAGCACACCTGCAACTCCGATCATATGAAACGGGTGCATCAGAATGTTGTGCTCCGCCTGGAAAACGAACATGAAGTTGAAAGTGCCGCTGATGCCCATAGGCAGGCCGTCAGAAAAGCTGCCCTGACCAATCGGATAGATCAGAAAAACTGAGATTGTCGCCGCCACGGGTGCAGAGTAGGCAATGCAAATCCAAGGGCGCATTCCTAATCGATAGCTCAACTCCCACTCTCGCCCTAAATAGCAGAGCAGCGCTGGAATATAGTGGAAGGCGATCATCTGGTAAGGCCCACCGTTATAGAGCCATTCATCAAGCGTAGCAGCCTCCCAAATGGGGTAAAAATGCAGTCCGACCGCGTTAGAGGTTGGGACTACAGCGGCGGTAATAATATTGTTGCCATACAGCAGTGAGCCCGATAGCGGCTCGCGAATGCCGTCAATATCAACCGGGGGCGCGGCAATAAAAGCCGTGACAAAAACGGTAATTGAAACGCCCAAAAGCGGCAGCATCAAAACGCCAAACCAGCCGATATACAGTCGGTTTTCGGTGCTAGTAATCCAGCGGCAGAATCTCTCCCACTGGGTTGTGTTAGGACGTTGGATAGAAATAGTCATTTTGTTTTGTAGGATGGGTTATTTAAGTGACCACGCCTATTAGAACAAAGCAAAATGGAGATGTTATGAAGCGTTCCAAAGACTTTCCTAACGCTGCCGTTTGGCTGTGCTAGTCGAGAGAGCAGCCTTCCTCATCACAAGAAATGTTGTTTTCGGCAGCTTCTGGAACAGCGGATCCTGGAACAACGGTGAACCCACCAACTCTCAAATTCTCAAAGCCGAACTGCTTTTGCAATACCTCGCTAAAGCTAGCGATGATATTCGGGAGCTGCTTTTCAACATCTGCGCGTAGCTGATCGGCTTCGGGCGGCGGCGTTCCAACGGTTTGTACAGGCATACAGCGACATAAATATAAATGGATATGGTTACTTTAAAGGCTTTTTAGTCAGGCAACTACCCATCTTTAGAAAAGTTACGGAGGATGCCTAGCTGAAAGTGCTCTTTAAAGAAAGCGCTCTCCATTAAGGGTATGGAGAGCGTTGTTGACGCAATTTAGAAATCAAAGGTTTCTCTTTAGAGAAATATTGATGTTCTGGAGATTTCAATAAAATAATATCTAAACTGACAGCACATGGACGATGCTGATTTTGAAAGAGATATATAAGTACTGGCTATGTTTCAATAGGTTGAGGATAGGTTGAGTTTTGAACGCGGGTCATACTAATCAACTGAAGCCGTGAGCGCTGTTGCGATCTGGTCTGAGATAGTGAGCGGATCGTATGGCTTTGTAATCACAGAAGCCACTTTTAGCTGACCGAAATACTGCTGCTCATGAGACTGCGCTTTAGCGGTAAGAATAACAATCGGAATCTGCCGCGTCTCAGGATTTTCTCGCAGCCGCTGCAAGATTGTTAGCCCGTCCATACCCGGTAGCATCATGTCCAAAAGAATCGCATCAGGTTTTTCTTGCCGCGCGATCGCTATCCCATCCGGCCCATTTGCCGCCTTTAGCACTTCCCACTGCCCCGTAATTTCAAGGCATAGCTGAGTAGCCTCACGAATATCAGGATCATCGTCCACAATCAAAATTCGCTTAGTCGCCACGGTCACAGTCCTCACAGGTCTTTCCTCCGATGTATAAACAAACAATCTGATATTCTTCTGAAGCCGCCCTAATTAGTCCACGGCAGCGGCAGCGTAAAGCAAAAAGTGCTACCTACACCCGGCACACTCTGCGCCCAAATTTTGCCCCGATGCTGCTGCACAATACTGCGACAAATCGCCAGTCCTAGCCCGGTTCCACCCTGATGCGCCGCATCTGACGTGTTGAGCTGCTCAAACTGTCCAAAAACAGCTTCTAGCTTATCTTCAGGAATGCCCTCGCCCTGATCTTTCACCTGAATTAACAGTATTGAAGGAGCCTGCGCCAGCGTCGCCTGAATTGCCTTTTCGCCAGCAGCGCTTAATTCATGCGCTATTTGCAGTTGGCCAGTTGCATCAACCTGCTGAGCACTCACCGCGACCGCGCGGCCCGTGGGTGAAAACTTAATGGCATTGCTCAGCAGGTTTGTAAGCGTTTGAACGATGCGATCGCGATCCACCTCAATCTGAATCGAAAGCGGTGACACCTTCAAAGAGATATTGCGGTTCTCAGCCATCGCTCTCATCTCATCAGCCGCCTGAGTCATAATCTCAGCCAAGTCGCAAGTTTGCGGGCTCAGCGTAATTTTCCCTAGCTTAATACGCTCCACATCGAGAATATCGCTAACCAGCCGAACCAGCCGGTTTGTATTGGAAAATGCAATCTCGACCATCCGCTGACGCTGAGCTGCCGGAACCTCTAGCTTCTTTTGCGCAAGCAGGCCCAAAGCAGCCCGAATAGAGGTCAAAGGCGTTCTCAGCTCATGGCTCACCACCGCAATAAACTCATCCCTCATCAGCTCTATTTCCTGCCTTTCCGTAATATCTTGAAAGACAACCACAGCCCCAATAATCTTGCCCTGCTCCCAAATCGAAGTACTCACGTATTCAACCGGAAAGCTCTGCCCTTGCCGCTGAAACAAATCACCCGCTACGTGCTGCGTTTGTCCGTGCTTTAGCGTGTTGTATATAGGGCTTTGTCGCCAGGGATAGCGAGTACCATCAGGCTTTGAGTGACAGATAAGGTCGTGCATAAAATAATTAATCACAGCCTTCTTTGAGCGGCCCAAAGCCTTGAGTGCTGCCGGATTAACAAAGACTATTTTGCCTTTAGGATCAATGCCATAAATACCTTCTCCGGCTGAATCAAGAATCAGTTCGTTTTGATGGCTCAAACGCTTCAGCGCATCCCGCGCCTTTTGCAGCTCATCAAACGCTCGCTCCCGCTCAGTAATTTCTTGCTTTAAGCTTTCATTTGCCTGCTCAAGCTGCGCCGTCCGCTGCAGCACATGCGCTTCCAAATTAGCATTGAGCGCCTGCACCTTCTCGTATAGCTGCATTTGATAAATAGCAGAAGCAAACCGGTCGGCCAAATCTTGGGCTAAGCCAATCTCTCTTGATCGCCAGGGCTGCGGCTGCTCCTTTTTAATCTCTCGCCATGCCTCAAAGGACTCGCGCGGGCGCTGCTGCCTAGCGTCACTCGCATCTAGCCGCCCGGCCCAAATTGTCTCTGTATCTATTGCCTGACGAAACAGACTCAAGTAGCCTAAAAATCGGTTTCGATGCACCAGCTTGGCCACCAAAACGCCTCGTATATGGCTCCGCGAAAAAGCTGAAACAATCCCCGAAGAAACACGAGGATGTTCTATATCGGCAATAGCCCATAAGTTAGCAACAATTTGGCTATCGGCTTCAGCTTCTAGCCAGGTTTTCCAGCTAGACTGCCGCTCCAAAACAGTGGCGGCACCTGACGGTTCAAGTCCGCTTTCAATCGAGGTCTTGAGCGTCTGTGGCTGTATGCCGTCGGTAATCAGCCGAAAGCCAGCTTTGTCTGTGGGTATATACAGCCGACCGCCTACGCACCCTAGCGCGCTTACCATCTGGGATAAGGCGTTTTTAAGCGGATTATTACCCGTGGAGTGCAGGTGCGAAACTGTTTGATTAATCACAGACTCATGCTGGCCCTGCGATCGCGTAATCTGTAGCAAATTAGCGTGCGCGATCGCCACTGTCACCTGATCGGCAATGAGCTGCACTATCTCCAACTCTTTGTTGCCAAACCGCCGGGCCACGCTATGGTGAGCGACCAAAAGGCCCCAAAGCTTGTGCCGATGCAGAATTGGCACCACCAAAGACGCCTGCACGCCCATTGCCTTCAAATACTCAATATGGCAGGGATCGACCTTGCGAAAAGAGAGATTGGCCAATAGAGCATTTTGCGGCTCGCTTACTTTTTGCTCGCTCAACAGCGGGCTAACGCCAATCTCGTGCCTAGCAACGTTCACAATGCTGCGCTGGCGTACCGCCAAAAAAAGCTCGCGAGCGTCCTCTGGAATATCTCCTGCCGGAAATCTTTGGCCTAGCAGCGAAGGCAGCCGCTGGCGTTTAATCGCCTCTGCAACCACTTCTCCACTCGCGTCATCATGAAACCGATAAACCTTCACCCGATCGACTTTTAAAAACCGCCTGAGTTCATCTGCTGTCGCCTCTAAGATTTCGGGCAGCTCAAGCGATCGCCGAATGCGATCGGTCATCCGATGCACCAGATCTTCTAGATTTTTGACAGGAAGGTAAGAGGATTGCATCGTTAAAGAAGCCAAATGCGGTATCAAATGAGGCTAAGAGGCGATCGCTGATATTGCCTGCTGGAGGTGCGATCGCTTAATTTGATTGCAAAGGTGCGCAGACAGCTCCGCGCTATGAGAAGACTTTTCAACTAAATCATCTGCACCTGCTCGAAACGCGGCTTGCTTTGTGCGAGCGTCGGCGTGAGAGGTAAAGAACACAATCGGCAGATGGTTCCAGTCTGGGGCCTGGCGAACAATCTGACACAGCTCAAGGCCGTCAAACTCAGGCATGGAAATATCAAGCAGCAGCAGATCGGGCGCGGCTTCTTGGAGCGATCGCCAAAAATCAAGCGGCTCATTTAGCGTCACAATCTCGAAGCCCTGAGGCTCTAGCTGAGCCCGCAAGGCCGCTAAGATTTTAGGATCGTCATCCACTGCTAAAATCTTGCTTGAGGTCTGATGAGCGTGCGATCTCAGTATCTCAATGCCTGCAATGATACCGGCTGCATTTGGATTGTAGAGAAAAGGATAGTTACCCAGCTTAGAAGCCTTAGCCCGAGTCATCAGCGACCCGTCAGCACTACAGGTCAAAACCATCAAAGACGGCACCTGTTGAATAAGATCCGATAGCTGAGCTATCTCCTCAGCGGTCGCTTTATCAACCGAAAAATCAAGCAGCACGACATCTGGTAAAATACCTTTTAACTCAGACTCCTTCACACCTACAAAAGCCTGTTCTTGAGAACCCGCTTGAACTGTCTGAGGCTGAATGCTCCTAGAGGCAACCAAAAGATTTTGCAGCGCCTCTATATGAGGCGCTATTTTGACGGTTAACCCTTTTTGCCAAAGTGCGCTGACCATCTTAGGCGCTAGCGTTAGCTGAGAATCCATGAGCACCAATAGCGGAATACAGTTTGTATTCGAGGTTGATTCTGATAGCTGCACGGCCTCATTGAGCTGCATTTCTATTTTGCGAATGAGCGATCGCAACTGTTCTTGATCTTCTGGCCCAATCGGCAGATTGCCCGCCAGCAAATCTTGAATTTCTATCGCCAGATCAGAAGCTGCTTTGAATCCAAAAATTCCCAGCACGCCAATCAGACTATGCGCCGCCCGATAGGCAGACACTCTCGACTGTGCAGAAAGCTGGTTAGTTTGTAGCGCCTCAAGTGATGTCTTCAACAGATTTAATCTTTTAACCTGATGAACTTTCACCGACTTCCACAAAGTCGCCAGCGCAACCTTCGTTTTTTGACGACGATCCGCGGCCGCCTTATTCGCGTCTTCTTGAACGCAAACAGCCTCCGCCATTGGCTTTAGCCGATAGCCCACCCCATAAACCGTTTCAATAAAATCAGCCGGAGCACCCGCCGCCGAGAGCTTCCGTCGCAACCCTTTAATATGAGAAGTCACCGTTTCCTCGCCCGGCGCTTCGCTGTAGCTCCACAGGTTATCCAAAATTGCCCTTCTGCTAAACACCTGAGACGAATTTCTTAAAAACAGCTCCAACAGCGAATACTCTTTCGGCGTCAGGCTTAGCACATTCTCTGCATAAACCACATTTCGACTATGGGGCTCCAACCGCAGCTTGCCCCAATCAAAAGCCAGAGAAATAGACGTTTGAGTGCGCCTTAATAGCGCCCGCACCCGAGCCAACAGCTCCTTAGGCTCAAAAGGTTTTGTAATATAATCATCCGCACCCGCGTCTAGCCCATCTATCTTCTTATCGCTAGAGTCAAGCGCAGTCGCCAGCAGCACCGGCATATTATAAGACTGCTCGCGCAGCCGCCGACAAAATTCCAGCCCGCCGATATTGGGTAAAACAACATCTAAAATTACTAGATCGTAATGGGAAGCACTTGCTAGCTGCCAGCCCAAAAAACCATCGTGCGCAGCATCTACCGTATAGCCCTCACTGCTCAGCAGATTTTTCAGCACTTTAGCAACTGACTCATCATCCTCTACAAGTAGAATTCTCATGATTCGCAGCCTATCAAAAGTGATCCAACATTCTCTTACAGAGCCTAAAGTAAGAACTCCATATGAGCCGATTGTAACGGCATCGATTAAAATCTCACCAAAATTTATAAAAGTTGAGCCTGCCAGAATACCGACAGGCTCGATGCTACAGGCAATAGCGTGTTATGAAAAATATTGCCTGCAACATTTGTTCATCTTCCTACACAGTTCAAGCGAGCCCTCATCGCGTCTGTAAGCGAAGAACTTATTCAAGGCGTGTGAAAGTATGTGCCGTACTGCAAACCTGGAAAAACGTGATTTAACTCAATCAAAACGATAGACAAAGAAACCAGTGTAAGCGTCGCCATAATTGGCGCACTGGTTATGTATTTTGCAAGGTATTTCATAGCGTTCTCCTAGAAAGTAGCTAAAGTAGCCAGTAGCGATACGTTATCGAGGTGATACAGAGATCTTAGATTTCTCAGCCGTCAGCTCGCCAGAGGTTAGCGCTTTGAGCGCTGCTAGTGGCCAGAGCAACCCCTGCAAAAATGAGCGAGCAGCCAGCGCCGGACTAATAAAGATCTCCATTTCTTCCGGCTTTTTATCGTCTTTACTTCCAATCAAGTAGGCTCGGCCTGACCAGCCAATAAAGCCAGTGACATAAAAGAAAATAGCAAAGGGAATGGCAATATCAACCGCCCGATCAAACCTTAGCTGCAAGTGAGGTAATCCTTCAGCCCCACAGAGCAAGTTAGACGAATAAGACTGATAGGGTGTATCGAAATAGTAAGTCTGCGGCGCAGCTTTCATTCGATCTAAAAATGCTGGTGACTGACTGCAAGGCACTAAATGAGTGCTTTGACCAGGAAGCTGAGCAGCCGTAGCCACCGGAGCTATAAAGGCCATACCGAGCCAAATAGACCCTATCAACAGCATTGAAAATATCCTTCGCATTGAAAATATCCTCGCAAGAAACAAAAACTCGTAGGGGCGTTAATCGGATAAACCTACTTACAAAGAAGAAACATCCTGACCCATCTCTTCTTCGCCTGGAACTTCTCTTTCGATCCAAAGAAAGAGAATCGCAAAGACTGGAAAAGGAAGAATATAGGTAAGCATCGGAATAAAGATCCAGGGCAGCCAGGAAGCCGCATAGTCGCCCGTCAGTTGTGTGATATCAGCCATGGTATTTATCTATTCTATAAAGTAAGCAATCCAACAAAGCCGTCAACCAGCATTAACAGCCCCTCTCAAAATGGCATCTAGCGCGTCAAAATTTTCCAATAGCCCATAGGCAAAAATAGCGCCACCCATAGAGCCAAGCAAAATACCGCCGCTGAGCTGATACCAGTCTTCTTTGCTACGAAGCGGTCGCAGTCGATCGTTAGAATGAGAGTTATAAGCGCCTCTAGGATCGTTTTGGAAAGTCGCTAGCGCGAAGATAGAAATACCTAAGCAGGCCGATACGGTGATATAGATAGCCGTAATTAAGCCACCTAAATTAGCGCCGTGGCTCGTCTCTCGCAGCGGGCCAACTACAATTTCTGGCCCAATTAAAAAGTAGCCGTGGGCCATGCCAATCTCTAGACCCCTCAAAAAAGGCGTTAGGCCAGGGCGATAGGCCGGTAGGTTATTAATGTATGCCTTAACCAGATTAGAGCTGTTGATAGGCGTTGCTAAATTGCCTAGCTGTGGATCGCCTTTATAGGGCCCAATGGGATCGTTTTTACCCGAGAGATCGGGCAGAGTACTGGTGAATGTGGAGGTCATGTGTTTGCCTCGATACGCGAATAGCAGAGGTTAAAAGCGAACAGTTAAAAGCGGACAGTTGAAAGCAGAAAAAGGGGAAAGAAAGTCCTGATCGGTCTAGCAATCAGGACGTGTGTCTGGGACGAGGAGAGTCCACAGAATGGGTGCCAGAAGAGAACTCCAGAAAAAACTAGAAGGAGACGCTTCCGGCAATGCGTATCACGGGAATCGACTACTGGTGGAGGCAATTAGAAAGGCTCCATAGGTCGCGATGTAGCCGACGGTGAAATGGGTGAGCCCGACCAGCCTTGCCTGCACAATCGACAGGGCAACCGGCTTGTCTTTGGGATAGCCAAAGGAGAGCGGCGTGTTTTCGTGCGCCCACATCAGCGTTTCAATTAGCTCTTGCCAGTACCCGCGCCAGGTAATGAGGAACATAAAGCTAATCGCCCAAACCAGATGACCAAACAGAAAGATCCAAGCCCAGATGGCGAGGTTATTGGTACCGTACGGGTTATAGCCATTGATTAGCTGAGCGGAGTTGAGCCACAGATAGTCTCTAAACCAGCCCATGAGATAGGTAGAGCCTTCGTTAAACTGGGCTACGTTGCCGCTCCAAATGGCAAGGTGCTTCCAGTGCCAGTAAAAGGTCACCCAGCCCAGCGTGTTGAGCATCCAGAAAGTTGCAAGGTAAACAGAATCCCAGGCGGAGATATCGCAGGTGCCGCCACGACCGGGGCCATCGCAGGGAAATGCGTAGCCAAAGTCTTTTTTGTCGGGCATTAGCTTAGAGCCACGGGCGTCTAGTGCGCCTTTTACCAGGATAAGGGTGGTGACATGCAGACCGAGGGCGATCGCATGATGCACTAAAAAGTCTCCCGGCCCAATCGCTAAAAACAGCGAGTTCGTGCCGCTATTGATCCCCTCTAGCCAGCCTGGTAGCCACACGTTTGCATGATTCGGCCAGGCCGTTGAAGCAATGCTATCTGAATTAGAGAGCAGCGAATTAATCCCGTACAGCGTTTTGCCGTGAAAAGCTTGAATCCACTGCGCAAACACAGGCTCTACTAGAATCTGCTTGTCGGGGCTACCAAAAGCCACCTCACAGTCGTTATGCACATATAGCGCCAGCGTGTGAAAACCTAGAAACAAAGACACCCAGCTCAGGTGAGAGATAATCGCTTCTTTATGGTCTAGCACTCTAGCGAGCACGTTGTTCTCATTTAGAACCGGATCGTAGTCTCGCACTAAGAAAATAGCGCCATGGGCGAACGCCCCCAGCATAATGAAGCCAGCGATGTACTGGTGATGGGTGTAGAGCGAGGCCGTAGTCGTGTAGTCACGTGCTATGAAGGCATAGGGCGGCATGGCATACATATGCTGAGCCACTAGCGAACACACCACACCCAGGCAGGCCAAATGCCACGCAAGCTGGAAGTGCAAAGAGTTGTTGTAGGTGTCGTAGATGCCTTGGTGACCGCGCCCTGTATTAGGCGCAATGAAGAACCCATCGGGGCCGGGGCCCTGAAGCGATTCGGTCATCTCTTTGATGTTGTGCCCGATGCCAAAGTTGGTGCGGTACATATGGCCCGCGATGATGAATATGACTGCGATCGCCAAATGGTGATGCGCCATATCCGTCAGCCACAGCGACTCCGTTTGCGGATGAAACCCACCCAAAAAGGTAAGAATCGCCGTGCCTGCGCCCTGAGAACTGTTGAACACGTGCTCTGCGGAATCGGGATTAAGCGCATAGGCTCCCCAGTCACCCGTAAAGAAAGGCTTGAGCCCTTCAGGATGCGGCGGCATCGAGAGAAAATTATCCCAGCCCACATGCTGACCGCGAGACTCGGGAATTGCCACATGTACGAGGTGACCTGTCCAGGCCAGGGCGCTCACGCCGAACAAACCGGCCAGGTGATGGTTCAGCCGAGATTCGGCATTCTTAAACCAGGCCAAACCAGGGCGGAACCTGGGCTGCAAATGCAGCCAGCCCGCAAAGAGCATCATCGCTGCTAGCAGCAGTAAAAACATCGCGCCTGAAAACAAATCGTTATTCGTCCGCATTCCGATGGTATACCACCAGTGATAAACCCCCGAATAGCACAGATCAACTGGGTTACGTGCCCCCGCCACTGTGAAGGCTTCCATCGCTGCCGGGCCGAACTGAGGATCCCAGATGGCGTGAGCAATGGGCGATCGCCCAAGCGGATCTTGAATCCACTGTTCAAAGTTGCCCTGCCAGGCCACATGAAAGAGAGTGCCAGAAGTCCATAAAAAGATAATGGCAATATGGCCAAAATGGGAAGCGAAAATCCTTTGATAAAGACTTTCCTCATTCATGCCATCGTGGCTTTCAAAGTCATGTGCCGTGGCGATGGAATAGAAGATCCGCCGGGTGGTCGGATCTTGCTGCAACTCCTGACTAAATTTTGGAAATTTTGTCGCCATGGTTCGAAATAGGTAATGAGTTTTTCATGATTTCCGGGTAGGGGCATAGCAATGCTATGCCCCTACGCGATTGCGTGATTGCGTGATTGCGTGATTGCGTGATCTTTCTTCTGATAAATAGATCTATCAGCCCAGTGATGCCATCCGAGCCAAAAAGAAGGCCCAGGTCGTGACAATACTGCCAAGCAAATAGTGTGCAACGCCCACCGCGCGGCCTTGCGTAATGCTCAGCGCCCGAGGCTGAATCGCTGTCGTAATTCTCAGCTTGTTATGCGCCCACACAATCGACTCGATTAGCTCCTGCCAGTAGCCACGACCGCTAAACAAGAACATCAGGCTAAAGGCAAAGACAAAGTGCCCCGCTAAAAACATCAGCCCGTAAGCCGAAATAGCCGACCCATAAGAGCTAATCACCTGAGTCGCCTGAGCCCACAGAAAGTCTCTGAGCCAGCCGTTAATCGTAATCGACGACTGCGCAAAGTTTCCGCCCGTAATATGCGAGATACTGCCATCGGCGTTCACCGTACCCCACACGTCCGACTGCATCTTCCAAAAGAAGTGAAAGATCACCATCGCAATCGAGTTATACATCCAGAACAACCCAAGGAAGATATGATCCCAGCCGGAAACCTGGCAGGTGCCGCCGCGTCCGGGGCCATCACAAGGAAAGCGGAACCCTAGCTCAGCCTTATCAGGAATCAACCGAGAGCTGCGAGAAAACAACACGCCTTTCAATAGCACCAGCACCGTCACGTGAATGGTAAAAGCGTGGATGTGATGGATCATAAAGTCGGCTGTGCCCAGGGATATTGGCATCATCGCAACTTTGTTACCCACGGCCACAACACCGCCACCGAACGCATAGCTGACGGGATTGATCACCCCAGGAGCCGTTGTGCCCACGCCCGATAGAACAATATCTTTTGCCCCACCAAACGCATTGCCCAAGGGTTCTGCGGCCTGCATACCGCCAACGGCCATAGTCTGAACCTGTTGCACCCACTGGGCAAAAATAGGCTGTAGCTGAATCCCTGTATCAGAGAACATATCCTGAGGCCGCCCAAACGCTCGCATCGTGTCGTTATGACAGTAAATGGCGAAGCTATGGAAGCCTAAGAACTGACAGACCCAAACTAAGTGAGAGATAATCGCATCTCGATGGCGCAGGACGCGATCGAGCACGTTGTTAACGTTTTCAGCCGGAACATAGTCACGCACTAAGAAGATAGACGCGTGAGCCGCAGCGCCGACAATCAGGAAGCCGCCAATCCACATGTGATGCGTAAAGAGCGAGGTCACGGTGCCGTAGTCAGTCGCCAAATACGGATAGGGCGGCATGGCATACATGTGCTGAGCCACAATGATGCTCAGCGAACCCAACAAAGCCAGGTTAATCGAAAGCTGCGCGTGCCAGGAGGTAGTGAGTACTTTGTAGAGTCCCCTGTGTCCTTCTGGGCCAATGAAGCTCAAAAACGGCAGCATCTTTGGGTTTCTGGCATCGTCTAGCATCGTTTTGATACTGTGCCCAATGCCCCAGTTAGTGCGGTACATGTGGCCTGCGACCAGGAAGAGGACAGCGATCGCAACATGATGATGCGCAATATCCGTCATCCACAAGCCCCCAGTCACCGGGTTCAATCCCCCCTTAAAGGTAAGAAAGTCAGCATAGGCCCCCCAGTTAAGCGTGAACAAAGGCTTCAGCCCTTGCGCAAATCCAGGATAAAGCTCGGCCATCACCGCTTTGTCTAGAATAAACTCGTGCGGCAGCGGAATGTCTTTGAGTGCCACTCCAGCATCTAACAGTTTGTTGGTCGGCAAAGCCACGTGAATGAGGTGCCCGGCCCAGCCCAAACTGCCCAGGCCCAGCAGCCCGGCTAAATGGTGGTTGAGCATCGACTCGACATTTTGGAACCATTCTAGTTTGGGCGATCGCACATGGTAGTGAAACCAGCCCGCAAAAATCATCAGCGCTGCCATTACCAGCGCCCCGACTGCGGTGCAATAAAGCTGAAACTCGTTCGTAAACCCTTCACCGCGCCACATCTGAAACAGCCCAGAGGTAATCTGAATCCCTCTAAAACCATCGCCCATATCAGCATTCAAAATGTCTTGCCCAACCAGCGGCCACACCACCTGAGCGCTCGGGTTAATATGAACCGGATCGCTCATCCAGGACGAAAAATTAGAAAAGCGAGCCCCGTGGAAATACATTCCACTCAGCCAAACAAAAACAACGGCCAAATGCCCAAAGTGAGCAGAAAAGATTTTGCGAGAGACATCTTGCAAATCAGCCGTATGCGTATCAAAGTCGTGCGCGTCAGCGTGTAGGTTCCAAATCCAGGTAGTGGTTTTAGGCCCACGTGCCAGCGTTCGATCAAAGTGTCCCGGCTTTGCCCACTTCTCAAAAGAGGTTGGCACCGGATTGTTATCAGTAACAACCCGAGTAGGCGTCTCCGGCTTCGGAGGACTAGCGGTCATGAGAACTCTCCTTTATTGTCAACGGTGTAATCAGCGCTGGAAACTTTGTTTGATTCACTTCTTTCATCGCCTGGATGCCAAGATTGGCGCGTAGCACTCGATCAGACCAAGTAGGCGCAACCGTCTTTTGCACCGACCCTCTCATCAGTGGAAAATGGTCAAAGTCAAAAGCCGCCATATCCACACCCAGCGCCGCCGACCAAATACCCGCAACCGGAATCGCTGCAAGGACAAAGTGTACGGCCCGCGAGCTGTCGAACTGAGCGCCGCGCCAAAAGAACTTTTGTTGAAAGCGCTGGGCGTGTTCAAAGCTGTAGTCTCCAGACGATCTGTCTTCAGGGCGCGTCAGCGTCGAAGTCACCAAAGACCCATGAACCGCGCACAGCAAGGCTCCACCCAGCACGCCAACAACACCCGCCTGGTGAAACGGACTGGCCAAAATGTTGTGATCGGCCTGAAACTGCATCATAAAAGTGAACGTGCCTGAAATGCCGAGGGGCATCCCCGAAGCAAATCCACCCTGACCCACCGGATAAACCAACAGCACCGACACCGCCGCTGCTACAGGCGCAGTAAAGGCCAGCGAGATCCATGGACGCATTCCTAGCCGATAGCTCAGCTCCCACTCTCTATCTTGATAGCTGATAATGCCGATAATAAAATGCAGCACAATGAGCTGATAAGGCCCACCGTTCATCAGCCATTCGTCCATAGAGGCAGCTTCCCAAATCGGGTAGAAGTGCGTACCAATGGCCGCTGACGTGGGTACAACAGCAGCCGTAATCAGATTGTTGCCATCCAGCAAAGCGCCTGAAACCATTTGCCCTGTACCGTTCATATCGACAGCCGGGGCCGCGATAATAGCCAGCAAAAACACAATGGCCGCAGTAGAAAGGGTTGGAATCGCAATCATGCCAAACCAACCGATATATATCCGGTTTTCAGTGCTAGTAACCCACAGGCAAAATCGACGCCAAAGCCGCAAGCGGCCCGACTCTGTTGCAGTATTTTCAGCACTGACTGGGTAGCTAAAGTGGCTCTCGATATTAGCCGCTGTTGGAGACACCTGTGGTTCAAAGCGATCCAGTGCGCTCGTTCTCCCAAAGCCTATCTGTGTCATCTTCATTTTCCTGCGCTGTCGAGGACAGCTTTAAGCAAACTGTCTTTTCTCGATTGATTGAAGTCAGCGTAAATAAGAAAGATGGAGAAGATATGGAGAGGCTGCTGAGTTTAGGAAAAGTTACAACATATACATCTATGTTGTAAAAGATCTTCCTTTGCAAACCTCATGCATAAAATTTCTAACCGTCTCTGATAGATGTACAAGGGGGCAGCAAAAACGAGGTGCATCTCAGCTATTCCCTTTGATAACTTTCTACTAAAACCCCGTTTTAAGGAAAAATTTCATGTCTGAGCAACAGCCTAATCCACCCAAGCAATCTGCTAAAAACGTTCGTGGCAACTCTGTTCAAGTTGGCAGAGATTTCAGTCAGGATAGCGGCAACTCAACGACTATCAGCGTCTTTATCTCTGTCTTCGTCATTAGCGTACTCGCGCTCGGCGGCCTGGCGTGGGCTATCAACGTTGGGCCTAATGCATCCGGCAACGGCGAGCTGATTGAAGGTGCTAACAGTTCCGAAACCAACTCGCCGTAAAACAATCTCTTGTATAGCTTAATCAAACCTATCTATCAAGCATCGTTCTATGTCTTCCAAATCTCCCATTCAATCCGGCAGCGCTGGTAAAAATCTTACGCAGGTAGGCCGCGACTACATCAAATATATCTCCTACAATATTAGTGCAGGTAACTGGGGCGTAGTTGCCCTCAACGCGCTGGTGATTGCTTTTGTTGTCTTGGGGCTAGGGACTACTGCCAAAGCCGCCCATCGCACCACTATCAACATGATGGCCAACGACGGACTCACCAGCGAAGGTATTTGCACGCCCGAGATGGCAATGCTTAACCTGCAAATTGCTCGTCAGGTCGAAAAGCTCAGCCAGGACGGTCAGCTCACTGCATCTGCTATTAGCGATTTGCCAGAACTCGAAGTTTTACGAGGGCCATCAGGCCCAGCGGGCCTTAAAGGTGAAGATGGCAGACCAGGGGCTAGGGGTGAATCTGGACCGCGTGGAGAAAAAGGAGAGAGAGGTCTGCGTGGAGAGCAGGGTAAATCTGGTCCAAAGGGCGACACTGGACCTAAAGGTGAGACTGGCGAAAAGGGCGACCCCGGAGAGCGTGGCCTGCAGGGCGAGTCTGGAGTGGAAGGAAAAGCAGGCTTAGATGGTACACGTGGCCTTGACGGTAGCCCAGGTGTATCCGCAGAAGAAATTAGCAATCTATCTTTTGCAGTTAAGAATAATCGAATCGACCTTGATGAGATTATTGCGCTCATCGACGAGTATAACGATGAATCGCGAGTCTTTGAAGAGTCAGAAAGAATTGAATAACCTGCAAGGGGGTAACGGCAACGACACGCTAGAGCGATCGCTATGCAGGCTTCGACGGCTTTAGAGAGTTCGTTATCCATATCATGAGACTATAGCCAAACCGTGACAACGATAAGGCTGACGCCACTGACTCCCTTTAAGCAGCCTGTCGCCTGGTAAAGCGTACCGTGCTCATCTGTGCGCTTCTCAGCCGCTTTGACAGCCACAATTAGCTCGCCTAATGCGCTGTCTAAAGCTTCGTGATTGTCAGGAGTGAAACCCGCTTGAGCTAAGAATTTAGATTTGTCATTGTGATCGCGCTGTACTGATAGATAGCGAGTTAGCTTGGCTAGTGGAATGTTGGCATCGTTTGGAATCCTGGTGTGATCGCCATCATTCGTCGCCTTCATCTATTGCCCCCATTAGCTTCAGCGCCGTACGCTGTCCCTCACTAAGGCCCACCGTGCCTGTAATGTTTAGCCCTGCGCACACGTGATCGTCCATTACGCGCAGGCACTCGCCCGTATTCGCGTCCCAGATACGAATAGTATTGTCGTCACTGCCTGTCGCAAGCTGCTGCCCATCGGGGCGGTACACCACTGACGAAACACAACTCTCATGGCCTTCAAGTGTGCGGGTGCAGGTGCCTGTTTCAGGGTTCCATAGCTTCACCTTGTTGTCGTAGCTGCCCGTTGCAAGCTGCTGCCCATCGGGGCGGTACACCACCGACCTAACCCAATCCTCATGGCCTTCGAGTGTGTGAATGCAGGTGCTTGTCTCTAGGTTCCATAGCTTCACCGTGTTGTCAGTACTGCCCGTTGCAAGCTGCTGTCCATCAGGGCGGTACACCACTGACGAAACCGAACTTTCATGGCCTTCGAGTGTGCGGGTGCAGGTGCCTGTTTCAGGGTTCCATAGCTTCACCGTGTTGTCGTAGCTGCCCGTTGCAAGCTGCTGCCCATCAGGGCGGTACACCACTGACAAAACCCAATTCTCATGGCCTTCAAGTGTGTGAGTGCAGGTGCCTGTCTCAGGGTTCCATAGCTTCACTGTACTGTCATCACTACCCGTTGCAAGCTGCTGCCCATCAGGGCGGTACACCACCGACCTAACCAAATCCCCATGGCCTTCGAGTGTGCGATGCAGGTGCCTGTCTCAGGGTTCCATAGCTTCACTGTACTGTCATCACTACCCGTTGCAAGCTGCTGCCCATCAGGGCGGTACACCACCGACCTAACCAAATCCCCATGGCCTTCGAGTGTGCGGGTGCAGGTGCCTGTCTCAGGGTTCCATAGCTTCACTGTGCTGTCATCACTACCCGTTGCAAGCTGCCGCCCATCGGGGCGGTACACCACCGATTGTATGGCTGCCGTATGTCCCATGCAAAACAAAGCTACCTGCCCTGTTGCAATCTCCCAAACCTGTAAGACGCCCTTATCATCGCTAATTGCCAAATGGAGCCCATCTGGACTATATGCAACAGAATTAACAGCGCTCAATACCTTGGAAAAAGGAGCCTCAGCTAGCTGCGCCCCCTGCAAGCTCACCCGGCGTAAAAAAGTTTTGGTAAAGTCCACGCCTTGCAACTTAGCTCCGTGCAAGTCAGCATCTATTAGCGCATGAGACGTTTTGGCTAGCATGAGCTGCGCTGCATTCCCACCCAGATAGCCGCTTTCCTGCATTGTTTTGTTCGCAGTCGCTTGCAACAACGGTAGCAACCTTTCTCTCATTGTCGCTCCATCCAACATAGGATGCGCTAAGTCCAGTACTGCCTTTGCGAGCTTCGCTTGTCCTAGCAACGGTAACAGTGCATCAAACCCTATGCCTACAAACTCACCTAGCCGTGCTATCTCTATTGGCTCACCATTTTCATCACACTCTCTTTTAAAGTAGCCGTCCCAAATATAGTCCTGACTCGGCAGCGTCTTATGCAAATGCGACTGATCCTGCGCAACTTCTAAAAAGTCCTCAGCCATCGCCCCTAGCGAAGCAACAATCTTATACGCCACAAAAAACTCTAACAGCGACCGATGCGCCGGACTATAGTCTCCTTCCGAGTTCCGAATCAGCATCGTCTGACCCATCATGTCGTAGCGCCAGTGATCCAGCTCCTTCTCTTTATTTACTCGACCTGCAAACATCTGCTGCAACTTCTCAGGAAACGCTCGATAGTTCAAGCTCATCTGATTGGTAGACAGCATCTCCCAAGACAGCTCACACAAAAAGTAAAGCTTATCCGCCAGCGATGTAAACGTCCGCTCGCTGCGAATATCCGTCTGCATCTTGCGCGTCACCGCATACAAATACACCCGCGCCATATCCACCGGCTTCCCCGCCTCAATGTCCGGCAGCGCCTCCAATATCAAATCCACCATCACCGGACGCCGCGCTAAGTCCAATAGCTGTGCGTTACCCATCACCTTCTGTATCGTCTCCGGCCTAGATTCACGGCCTTCTGCCGCTGCAATTCGCTGCACCTTTTGCGTCAACAGCTCAGCAATCTGCTCATCATTAAACTTCACTAGCTCCAACACCTCAAACTGCGGCGGCTCCCCCGTCAAATTTGCGGTCGAAGCTTTTTTCTCTGCGCTCAGTGTTGCCCGCCCCTCAATAGCATCTGGAAAATGCTCCGTACGACAGGTGAGTATTGCCTTAGCCCCCGGCACCACCACCCGCGCCATTTCCCAAAAGTTATCAACCATAGACTGCAAGTCCACCCTTGCCGCCATTTCATCAAATCCATCGAAAATCAGCAGCAGCTTGCCCATCTTGTTTAGCTGCTCAAACGCCGTGTACCCCGGTAGCGGAATCTCATGCTTCCGAAAGAAAAACTCCGAAAACAGCGACTCCATACTGACCGCCTTTGCATAGTCACGCAGCGGAACCACCAGGGGTAGTCGAGGCCGCGCTACACCTCTCTCTTTTGCCACCTTATACTCCTGCAAAGCTAGCCAGGCATAGTGCATCACAAACCAAGTCTTTCCCGTGCCAAACTCTCCTAATACCGACAGATGCTCCTTAGAAGAATCCGCTAGCCACTGGCCTACATATCCTTCGATCCAGCCTTCATCCTCTCCATAGCGGCTAATTCCTAAAGGTGCCTTAGTCTTCGGATCAATCTCCTCTTTAGTGCATCCCAACGAAATATAGTCGGTATCAATGCCTCTCGTGGTTATCTCAGCTTCTAGCCACTCTAGATACTTGCTAAAATCAGCTACCTGATCGATAACATCATCCAGGGTGTAGCAATAAATCCCTCGATATGAGCGATCTTCCAATCGTTCCTTTACAGCAGAACTAATCCGTCTTGTAGAAACTAGCCAGCCCTCATCTGGCTTGTGATGTTCAAAAGATGTTCGTAAATCCTGAATATGAGAGAGTCCAGCCTCTCCTTCAATACAACGCACTAAAATTCGGTCAAACCCTCTTCGTGCAGGAATTGTAATAATCCACTCACAGTACAGTTCTTCGACGCATTCGTAAGACTCACGGCCATACTTCAGCGACTTGAACCAGCCATTTAGCTGATCTGCTAGCTCTCTAGCCGCACAAAGCTGTTCTTCCTGAATAGGCTTCAGTTCTATCTGACTTAAACGCTGTTGCAAGTCGGTTATCAATAGCGTCTGATAACGTTCTTTAGGCGTTTCACTCAGCTCCACTACCTTCAAAAACAAATGGTGAAAGCTATCAACCTCCTGTTGAATATCAATACCTTCATCACGGATAGCCTACGCTGCAAAGTTCCAGTCGTCATCCTCATCCTGCCAGTTGAGCCGCTGATCGAAGGCTTTTACAAGCGGCGTTAAATCGCCATGATCAAAGGCTGTACGAAAAGCCTGCTTAATTTCAGGCTCACCAAATAGTTTAACAAGAGGCTCCGTCTTAACAACCTCTCCGCCTAAAGCATATTCCACTATGGTATGCGCATAAATACTACTAAAGTCAGCCGGTGGATGCTCTCGATTCCAGCCCGCCTTTTTCAGCGCTTTAATCAAGGTCGTATTTTTTTGCAGCGGTGCTTTTATGCCACTTGCCACAAGCTTTAAAACGATCGGAATAAGTTTGCTAAGCTCGACCATGCTTATACATCCAGATGGTTACTAAGAGACAAGTGTAGCGTTTGCCAGAACCGCCTATTCTGTGAGCATAGTAGTATGGATGCAAGCGATCGCGTAATGCCCCCAACAATACCCTGGTATAAATAGACGCAGCATCAGCTCATATCCAATGATTGCCCACATAGATAACGAACAGCCTAATACCCAACTACCAAATGTTCAGCCAATGCTAGAGCAAATGGTTAGGGTTATCGTTGAGGTAACGAAGCCCGAGAAAGTCATCCTTTTTGGCTCTAGAGCAAAGGGAACAGCGAAAGACGATGCCGACTATGACTTTTTAATCATTGATGCTAACCCTTTTGGTAAAGACCGCAGCCGCCGCCAAGAAATATCGAAAGTTTCCCGTGCGCTGGCTTCATTCAGGGTTTCAATTGACCTTTTGATTCACAGTATCGATGAAGTGGATTACTGGAGCTTGAGCCTCAATCACGTCATTGGCCGAGCCCTGCGAGAAGGAACCGTCTTGTATGAGCGACATTAACCAGGCGAGAAACCTTTTAGGCATTGCTCAGCGCGACCTAAGAGCATTGGCTGGAATGCTAGATGCCGATATATTCGTAGATGAGATATTTGGATTTCATGTACAGCAAGCCGTAGAGAAACTTCTGAAGGCTTGGCTGTCAGCATTAGGCCAGGTCTATCCGCTCACTCACAATTTAGATTTACTACTTCAGCTTTTAGAAGACCTAGACTGCGACGTTTCCGAGTATCGTCAGCTAGCAGACTTTGCGCCTTTTGCAGTTCAGCTACGATACGCAGACATGATTGAAGAAGACAGCGCGGTCGATCGGGAGCAGTCGATCGACCAGGTTCAAGTTCTATACAGACATGTAGAAATGGTTATAAGCCAGTGCTGCTGATGGCCGCATAATGATCACTTCTACTTAGTCGCCGTATCTTACCCCCGTCCCTCAATCAGCTCAATCTTATAGCCATCAGGGTCAGTCACAAACGCAATCACCGTCGTGCCGTGCTTCATCGGCCCTGGCTCCCGCGTCACATTGCCCCCCTGCTTCCGAATCGCCTCACAGGTCGCATAGATATCCTCCACGCCCAGCGCAATATGACCGTAGCCGTCGCCCAAATCGTAGCTATCGGTTTCCCAGTTGTGCGTCAGCT
Source organism: uncultured cyanobacterium (assembly GCA_963793265.1). Classification (GTDB taxonomy): domain Bacteria; phylum Cyanobacteriota; class Cyanobacteriia; order Phormidesmidales; family Phormidesmidaceae; genus Phormidesmis. Next base: position 86,959 of record CAWBZI010000007.1, on the reverse strand, counting down.
CTAGCACCGTATGGTCAGCCTCATCGCCATAGCCGACGAAGGCATTGGTGAACTTGCCGCCGGGGTAATCCTTTTGGCGCAGGCGTTTCATACCCAGCACGTCGCAGTAAAAAGCCAGCGATTTTTCTAAGTTACCGACTCGTAACATCGTGTGTAGTAAGCGCATTGTACTGATCCTCTCGTTGTGCCCTATTCTGTATATGGTCTATTTTGACGTGAAAGCGAACGTTCGCAACCATAATCAGACTATCAATAGATAACAAAGCACAGGCGCATAGCATGATAGATTCCCTCGACACGGCGATTGAAGACATACAGGCGAGAGAAATCCTTGATTCACGGGGCAGACCCACTATTGAGGCGGAGGTGTACTTGACGGGCGGAGCCGCTGGGATGGCGCAGGTTCCTAGCGGCGCGTCTACGGGTAGCTTTGAGGCGCATGAGCTGCGGGATGGGGATAGCGATCGCTACGGTGGCAAAGGCGTTACCAAAGCGGTTGAAAACGTCAACGAAACTATTGCCCGTGAGCTAATGGGCTCTGATGCCTTCAATCAAATTGAGATTGATCGCACCATGATCGAACTTGATGGTACGCCCAATAAAAAGAACCTTGGTGCGAACGCCATCCTGGCCGTTTCTTTGGCAACGGCAAAAGCAGCCGCACAGGCATCTGAAATGCCGCTTTATCGCTACCTTGGCGGCCCCCTTGCAAACGTGCTGCCCGTACCGATGATGAACGTCATCAACGGTGGCGAGCACGCTAGCAATAACGTAGACATTCAAGAATTTATGATCATGCCGGTAGGCGCGAGCACCTTCCGCGAAGCGCTGCGCTGGGGCGCTGAAATTTTTGCTCAGCTCAGCAAAGTGCTAGATGCCAAAGGCTTGCTGACAGGCGTCGGTGACGAAGGTGGCTTTGCGCCTAACTTAGGCTCTAACCAAGAAGCGCTCGATCTGCTCATGTCTGCTATTTCTGAAGCAGGCTACAAGCCCGGTGAGCAAGTGGCCCTAGCGCTAGATGTCGCCGCCAGCGAAATGTACAAAGACGGTCAGTACACCTATGACGGGGCTACTCACTCTCCCGATGAGATGATTGACTATCTAGCCGGTCTTGCCAGCAACTATCCGATTGTCTCAATTGAAGACGGACTGCATGAAGATGACTGGGATAGCTGGAAGAAGCTGACTGAGCGCATCGGCAGCAAAGTGCAGCTCGTGGGTGACGATTTGTTTGTGACCAATCCGACTCGCCTGCAAAAGGGGATTGAACAGAAGTCGGCAAACTCTTTGCTGGTTAAGCTCAACCAGATTGGGACGCTGACAGAAACGTTACAGGCGATTGATTTGGCTAAGCGCAATCAGTTTACCTGTGTGATTAGTCACCGCTCGGGTGAAACAGAAGATACAACAATTGCTGACTTGGCGGTTGCGACCCGTGCAGGTCAAATCAAAACCGGGTCGCTGTGTCGGAGTGAGCGGGTGGCTAAGTACAATCAGCTTTTGCGGATTGAGGATGAGCTGGGCGTGCAGGCTGTGTATGCGGGCACGATTGGCATGGGGCCTGGTCGATAGGCCAAAATATAACGTTTAGACAACTGAACATCAAAGAATAAACCGTTCAAGGCTATGCTGCTCTTGGACGGTTTTTCGTTTGTTGCAGTCATCTATTAAATAATGAGTATTCAAATAAAGATAAAGACTTTTGCATTGGTCGCGCTGGGCACTGTTTTGGTGACGGCTCAAACTGTTCGCGCACAGCAAACGTTTACGGGGAGCGTTTTAGGCTTGGAGGTTGAGGGCGATCGCTGCACCATCACCCTGACCAGTGAAGGCCAAACCACAACAGAAGTCACGGACGCTGCAACCTGCGAGCAAGTTCTCGTCGGTAACAGAATTCAGCTTACGCGCGAAGTCACTCAGCTAGCGGTGCTGCCATCGCCAGAAACAGGCACGATTACTAGATTAGAAGCGGGCGATCGCACGTGCTACGTCGGCCTAACAGATGCCGAGAGCAACACATTTGTACAGCTTGCCGACTTCTCAATTTGCAACCAAGATCTAGAAGGGGCCACGGTTCGGCTCACCTACGGTTCTGCAAACATTCTGCCTTATTCTTGCCGGGGAGACGTAGACTGCGGTAGGAGCGAGGCCGCGACTATCATCACCGAAGCCGAGGTGATTGATAGACCCGTAGCTGCCAATCAACCCACTGTCAGTAGCTTGCCAGATGGTAACTATCGCTATTGGAATGGCTCACCTACAGATGGCATTGTTTCAGATGACGATCTTTTAGCTAGCGGTGAGCGTACCCTAGTTGTGAGATTTAAAAAGCAAGGCAACAACTTCACGGGTATATTTGGCTACGTCAATGACGAAACCATCTGCGTACAGGGGCAAATCAACGGAGACACCGTGACGGGTATTTCGGTTCAAGCAGCGCCAGGTGCAGTTCCTATTAGCACAGGTGAGACGTTTGAGAGCTTTAATGCTAGCGATCGCCTAAAGCTCCGCCGAGGTCGCCAAGTGGGTAGTAGGCAGGAAGCCAACATCGTCCGCTACGACAGCACACTGCTAAACCTGGAAGGTTTGAACCGCATCAACGCAGGGCCAAGCGTACCGCCTATTCGCTGCTAAGCCGCAAATACCTCTCAAGTTAGATAGTTTAACAAAAGTAAATACTTGTATACTCTTTCATGAGCACGGTTTTCTGTGCTCGCGTTTCGGATGCTTTCTTTTAGCGTATAGCTCTCTGTAGCCGTACTTATATAGCCGGTAGCAACGGCATTGCCTCATCTTCTTTATCGCTTCGCGCACCCCTTGAGGATTTTTTGTGTATGTTAGCTACTATTAGTAAGAATTTATTTGCCTGGAGTTCTCGTCAAGTGGTTTCGCTAAAAGAGCGAAATAAGGGCAACTGGCACTGGATGGAAACAAGAGCCGTCCCACTGCCTAGCCTCAACCGTAGCCTATGGCGAAGTGCTGAATCTTCTTCTAACTATTATCTGTTGTTGTTCTTTTCAGGCACCATTGCGACGTTAGGATTATTGTCTAACAGCAGCGCTACGGTCATTGGAGCGATGATTGTTGCGCCTTTGATGGGCCCAATCGAGGGCATGTCGTTTGCAATCGTGATGGCTAACCGCAGGCTGCTGAAGCGGGCGAGCCTGTCTTTGGTGCTTGGCGCACTGCTGACGATTGTGACAGCGGCTATTATTTCTAATGTTGTGGGGATCGATTCGCTGACGGCTGAGATTTCAGCGCGAACTAGGCCGACGCTGATAGATTTGGGAGTTGCTTTAGCGGCAGGTGCTACGGGGGCGCTGGCGAAGTCTCGTAGAGGGATTTCGGATGCGCTACCGGGGGTTGCGATCGCAGTTGCGTTAGTCCCACCGCTAAGCGTGGTCGGTGTCGGCATTGCCTTTGCCTCCTGGCAGGTATTTTCTGGCGCACTGCTGTTGTTCTTAACGAACCTGGCAGGCATCATCTTCAGCGGCGGACTGGTCTTTTTGGCGCAGCGCTACGGCTCAATCGAACGAGCAAAACGCGGTATGACAGTCGCGATTGTTACGCTGCTATGTTTAGGTATTCCGCTGAGCTTTTCTTTTCAGGACTTGGTGCTCACAAAGCAGGCTAGCATAACGGTCAACGATGTTATTCGCCGCCGCAGTGAGACGTTTGCAAACGCTAAAATCAATTCTCTTTCTGTTCAAAAAGAGGGCAAGACGGTTGCGGTTGACTTAGGGGTAGAGGCTGTTCCTGATACTATTTCAGCCAGTCAAGTCGATGTCGTTCGCAATTTGCTCTCTCAGGAGCTGAATCGTCCGGTGTCGCTACAGGTAGACGTGACGCCTATGGAAAGATTTAGTAGTGAGGCTCCAAAGACTGCGAAGAAACCCTTTTTTAGACGAAAGGCTAGCTAGTGAGATATGACACCCCTACAATTTATTTATGGGGGCTTCCTAACGCGGCATCATCAGGTGCGTATATATATTCGTAGTCAAAATGGATGGCGTTGGGGTGACGAAGAACTGAAAACCCTAGCTCAATAATTTTATTAGCGGTAAAGAATTCAATAATCAGGCCGACTATCCGCTGTCGGTGAATTTTAGGCTGTTGGATAAAGTAATCGCGGCGGGCGAAAAAGTTCTTTTCGTCCCTGGGTTTTACAATGCCGTAGCGTTTGTGGGCCTGCTGTACAGGGCGAATGAACTCGCGTGTAAATTCGTCTTGATTGGGCTGCAAATGATAGAGTCGTTCGTGCTGCGCCCAGCTCATATCAAACAACAGTTTCAAGATTTCAAAACCTAATATGTAGCTGAGTACGCTGCTGTGCTCCTGAGCGCTACCCATTAGCATGAGCGCGGTTTCTAAATACAGATCGGGCCGCTGCCGAGCATCTTGAACAGAATGCACATACACCTGACGAATATATTTCCTCACGGTGGCATCGTCAATTTCAGCATCGCTACGAAAGCGCGCCAGGTGCTCATTCACCCTTTGCCGCGTATCAGCATCATCTACAATTCTCGACAGCAGACCTTCAGCCGTGTAAGCATCTAAAAATTCGGCCTGCTGGGCTGAGGGCGTTGCGCAGGCTAAATGACACAGTGAAAGGACGTAGCGACGCTGCTGCCAGGGCAAGCTAGTGAGCCAGTCTCGGGCCTCGGGTGGTAGGCTAGAGAGAATGGGAATGGTGCTGTTGAGATCGAAGGTAGCCATAGGGAATGGGAGGGAATGGGCGATCGCGCAAAAACCGTCACCCCTATATTTCCCAGCCTTAGCAACTGCCTGCTAACCCTTATATCGTTACGCAAACAAATCTACCGTATTAGCGATCGCTATATCTCTCTTCTGAAAAAGGCTCACCGCGCTTGTGATAGCCATTACGCTCCCAAAATCCCAGCTCCATCTCTGCCAAAAACTCCAGTCCATTAATCCATTTCGCGCTCTTCCACGCATACAAATGAGGAACAACAAGTCGCATTGGCCCGCCGTGCTCAGCCGGTAAAGGTTCGCCAAACAGCGTATGGGCGAAGAAATTCTCTTCTCTAGCAAAATCTTCCATTGAAATGTTAGTCGTGTAGTCGCCGTAGCAGTGCTCCATCACATGAGCTGCTTTCGGATCAACTTCAATAGCTTTCAAAAAATCTGTTACTTTTATACCCTGCCATTTCACATCCAGCTTGCTCCAGGTGGTGACGCAGTGAAAGTCAGCGGTAAATTCACTTTGCGGCATGTCCATAAAGTCTTGCCAGGAAAACGTCTTGGGGGTGGCTAAGCCCGACACCGTAAACTGCCAGTCGTTTGTGCTAATTTGCGGCGTGTCGCCATAGGTGAGTACTGGAAAGCCTTTGGCAAGATGTTGACCAGGCGGAACACGATCGGCTACGTCGGCACCGGGCTTTTCAAAGAATTTCATAATTTGGCCTTTAAGTGATTGTCCTTATTGTGTATCAAAGTGGCGATCGCACGACAATTCTCTTTCGGCACGTCTTAAGGAAGGTATGGGTGCGATCGCCTTCACGCCTGATGATGCTAACCGCTTAGCTCTGTAGGTAGAGCAAGCACTTCTAGAAAGTTTCTACCATAGCAACTCAAGCCCGTTGTCCATCGTAAGCAGCCTTCTTAACATGACAACCTCACAAACTCGCTCCGACTCAAACGACACCGGCACGCCCTATCCTAACGTTCCACCGCTGATTGATAGCCGTGAAACAGAATATAGAGACACCGGCATCACTAGCTCAGTCGCTATATTAGGCCATCCTATCCACCCGGTTATTGTCATCTTCCCCGTTGCGTTTTTAAGCACAGTTGCTGGCACAGATTTGGGCTACTGGCTTACAAAAGGAGAGTTTTGGGCGCAGGCTTCGGTGTGGCTACTGGGGGCAGGATTATTAACGGCGATCGCCGCCGCCATCATCGGCATGTTTGACTTTATTCGCATTCCGAGAGTCCGCAACCGCCGCGCAGGCTGGGCGCACATGTGGCTGAACGTTGGCGTACTGGCGCTAACGCTGGTTAACTTTGGCCTTCGTCTAATCGGTACAAACGCTATCATCTTACCTTTTGGCATTACTCTCTCTTTAATCGTCGCCGCGCTGTTGATGATCAGCGGCTGGTACGGCGGAGAACTCACCTTTCGCCACAAGGTCGGCATCGTCGGCCCTGGCGAAACTCAAATTCCATAATCTCTTTAACCTCCTCAAAATTGTCTTATGAATCTCAAGCCAATCAGTCAACAAGTTGTTGTTATCGTCGGCGCTTCTACCGGCATTGGACGAGGCGCTGCCCTAGACTTTGCTAAGCAAGGCGCTAAGGTGGTGGCCGCAGCGCGTAATCAGCACGCCTTAGATTCGCTGGTTAAACAGATCAAGGCGCAGGGGGGCGAGGCGGTATCAGTGGTGGCTGATGTGGCTGACTTTGAGCAGGTAGAGGCGATCGCCCAAACCGCCATAGCTATCTTCGGACGCATTGACACCTGGGTTCAAAACGCAGCCGTTGGCATTGTTGCCCCTTTTAGCGACACAGATTTAGATGAATTCCGCCGGGTGATTGATGTGACCCTTATGGGCCAGGTCTACGGCGCAAAGGCCGCACTGCCACATCTCAAAAAAGAAGGTCAGGGTTCATTTATCTCTATTTCTTCAGTAGAAGGCATTCGTTCGATTCCGTTGCAAAGCGCCTATTCGACTGCCAAACATGGCGTAGAAGGCTTTCTCGAATCAATTCGCGTTGAATTGCAGCATGAGGGCGCAAACATCAACGTTGCTAGTATCAAGCCTGCTGTGATTAATACGCCTTTCTATAACCACGCTCGCACAAAAGTTGGATACAAGCCGACTGGCGTACCGCCTTACTACGATCCTCAGCTCGTTGTCGCGGCTATTCTATATGCCGCTGAGCATCCTACGCGCGACTATATCGTTGGCGACGTTGGTAGAGTTTTAGATATTGCCCAAAGACTTGCGCCAGGTCTGCTTGATCGCCTATTAACCACACCGCTTGGGTTTAAGGGGCAAACGACTGATATTCCTAAAAGCGAACAAGCACCGGATAACCTATTCGAGCCGATGCCCGGCTATGAGCAGGCCGACGGCGACTACAACGAGCTGACGGTGCCGAGTGTTTCAGATTGGGCGCGTCGGAATCCGGTGACGGTTTTGGGGATGGCAGCGATCGCGACTGCCGCCCTCCTATTTTCCAATGCGCCTAAAAGCTAACTGTAAGCATTACTTTTGTGAGGTTGAAGAATACTTAACCTCAGGTGGCGCAGTGGTTGAGTCTATTGCGCCAAGATAAAGACTGCCGATGATTAAGCTGATGCACCCAGTTACAAACCAAGGCCATCTAATAGAAGAAAGCGCTTTAGCTGATAAAGAAGAACTGGATTTGGACATGGGTATGCGAAGAAATTGTTTTACCTATGCCTAAGTTTCCCTTTATGTCAAGCTATAATCTCTTACTCTGCTGAATCTAACGCTTCTAAACGTTTGATCGAAATTTGCGCTGCTTCGGAGACTTGCGAGTGCTCGTCTTTAGCGAGGTAGCGCAGGGCAGAAAGGCTTTTGTCGCTGGGTAGATTGCCGAGGGCTTCGGCCAAACGCTGGCGAACGAGCCAGTCGTCGGATTGGGCAAAGTTGAGAATGTTGTCGATGGCAGAAAGGTCTTTGATTTCGCCTAGCGCTGCGATCGCGGCCTGCTGAATCACAACTTCCTTACTATCTAAGGCCGAAATTAATGCATCGTGGGCCGCTGGGTTTTTGAGGTTGCCTAAAGAAACCGCCGCACTAAACCGTACCAGCCAGTCAACGTCCTCGTAAAACGCTTTTACTAACGGATCGAACGCGCGGGGATCTTCTAAATATCCCAACGCTCCGGCGGCATCTGCGCGAATGCCGTAGTCAGGATCGTTTTCTAAAATATTCAACAGTAGGTCGTAGCACTCATCGGTTTGCTTTACGCCCAGCGCAAAAATCGCCATCGAGCGCACCTGATCGTTTTTATCCGTCAACACCTTCTTAATTAACGGCACTGCCTGCTCAGCCGGGACTTCACGCAGCGCAGCCAGTGCCAGCTTGCGATCTTTAAGATCGCCTGTTTCGAGCTGCTGAGAGAGAAAGTTGATGTCAGGCTGCGTCATAGGAGAAAAGTGTGGGACGGAAGGGCTTACGGCTTTATTATAAGTTCGCTGGCCGAAGCAGAGAGCGTAACCTGCTGGCTGTAAGTCATTCCTGTTACAAAAGGCAGCAGCAGCTCTAGTACCGAAGGGTCTTGGAAGTGATTGATTTTGGTTTCGGGGCGTGGGTAGTAGATGAGGCCAGAATGGGTCTGCTGCTGCCAGGTGAGACTAATCGGCACAAACGAAAAGCTTTCAGCGTCGTGGTTAGCAGACCATTTCACGTGAGGCAGCGTGACTTTGGGGATGAGTTCAAAGCGATGTGGCGCAATGGAAACGTTGAGTGTGCCGGGGTAGAAAGGGGTGAGATCGACGCCGAGGGCCAGGAAATGCGGCGTTTGCATTTCGATGGTGCCTTTGGGGTAAGGGCTTTGCGATGATTGCCCGGAGGCGACTTGGTGCCCTGAGACGACCGTACCGCTGACGGTCGTGATTTGAGGCTTGGATGAGTCGTTTTTGGAGGGTGGCTGCGATCGCATACGAAAACACAAGGAAGTGGGCTGAGGAAAGGATTGATCATTCTCGCTGTCAGATTCTTAAGGTGAAGTAGGGGATCGCTGAAAATCTGCAAATGGCAAGGGTGGAATACGGGTACCTAGTACAAGTAGCCGTATTTTTTGCAATCTGAATATCTTTTCTTAGAGAGATGTCGCTACACTAGCGCTATCTTTATAGTCCTTTGTGATCGAGCACCTAAACTCTGCCAACGGGTTTTTCTCACTGGCGATCGCCCCTCCTCCTTACACCTCATAAAAATTCTATGGCTATGCCTTCATTAATCTCTCCTGTAGAGACTGTGAACGAACCGAATCAGTCGGTTGCGGCGGGTGTGTACGTTTGCGTTCATGGGCATTTTTATCAGCCACCGCGCGAAAACCCTTCCCTGGATGTGGTGGGTCGTCAGCCTAGCGCGGCCCCTTTTCACGACTGGAACGAGCGGATTTTACATGAGTCCTATCGGCCTAACGCCTTCGCTCGCGTGCTGAATGAGCAGGGTGAGGTGGTTCGTATCGTTAATAGCTACGAGCATATCAGCTTCAATATTGGCCCTACGCTCATGAGCTGGCTAGAGCGTCATGATTTAGAGACGTACCAGCGAATTTTAGCTGCTGATAGAGCGAGCTGTCAGCGCAATCAGGGGCATGGAAACGCGATCGCGCAAGCCTACAATCACATCATTTTACCGCTGGCTAACGAGCGCGATAAGGTCACGCAGGTTCGCTGGGGCATTGCTGACTTTCAGCGCCGCTTTGGCCGCGACCCAGAAGGCATGTGGCTAGCTGAAACTGCGGTTGATAATGCCTCTTTAGAGGTGCTGGTGAATGAGGGCATCAAGTTTATTGTGCTGGCTCCTACGCAGGCCGGGCGCTGTCGTCAGTTTGGCCGCAGTGACGGCTTCGATCAGTGGCAGGATGTGGGCAGCGCCAATATCGATCCCACACGACCCTATCGCTGCTTTGTACCGACGCAGGCCAATGGCCGTAACTATCTAGATATTTTCTTTTATGACGGCCCGATCTCTGGTGATATGGGCTTTGACGACATTTTGCGCTCCTCGCAGTACTTTGCCGATCGCATCGGTCAGGCCGTACGGCCCTGGGACGATCAGCTAGATTTTCAGGGCAATGAGCCCAGTCAGGCGCAGATTATTTCTGTGGCGACGGACGGTGAAACCTTTGGTCACCATAGAGCCGGGGCGGAAAAGGCGCTGGCCTACGCGCTCACAGACGAGTTTCCAGCGCGAGGCTGGCAGGTGACGAGCTACGCGCACTATCTCAGTATTTGTCAGCCGACGTGGGAGGTGCAGCTAAAGCCGGTTACTGCATGGAGCTGTTCGCACGGGGTAGACCGTTGGAAGGCCGACTGCGGCTGCGGCGGTGGCGGTGGCTGGCAGCAGCAGTGGCGCGCGCCTTTGCGAGAGTCTTTGGACTGGCTACGCGATCGCCTCTCTTCCCTCTATGAAAAGTACGGCGAACGGCTGCTGCGCGATCCCTGGGCGGCAAGAAATGACTATGTAATGGTGGTGAGCGATCGCACCCAACAAACCCTAGACGCCTTCTTTGAGCAGCACCAAACCCACCCACTCGACAGCGCCGAGCGCACAGTAGCCCTACGCCTGCTAGAAATGCAGCGTCACGCCCTGCTGATGTACACAAGCTGCGGCTGGTTCTTTGACGAAATTTCTAGACCCGAGGGCACTCAGCTTTTGCAATATGCAGCGCGAGCCATTGAGCTAGCTGAGGTGATCTCTGGCAATAGCTTAGAAGCCGAGTTCATCGGGCGACTAGAGAGCGCACCGAGCAATGTGGACTACTTCAAAGACGGCGCAGGCGTATATCTCAAGCAGGTGCAGCCTAACCGGGTCAGCATAGAGCAGGTGGTGGCTCACTATGCGATGGCCTCGCTGTTTAATAATTACCGGCCCCAGCATCAGCTCTATTGCTACACGCTAGACCGTAAAGACTACTACCAGCAGCCTTTAGGCGCACTGACGCTAGCGATTGGACAGGTCAAAATTACCGCTGCGATGACGCAAGAGACGACAACCCTGGCGTTTGCGGTGCTGCATTTAGGCGGCTGGGACTTTCACTGTGGAGTGCAGGCGTTCCCTAGTCATTCGGCCTACAGCAAAGCCAAGTCTGCGGTGATCTCTGCTTTTACCAGCAACAGCATTGCTCAAAGCGTACTCTCTATCTCGCGCTACTTTAGCCCTACCTACACGCTGCAAGATCTGTTTGCAGAAGAACGTCAGCAGATTATGCAGCAGCTCAACCAGGAGACGCTGCAACGGCTCGATCAGCTTTACGAGCAGGTGTATCGAGAGAACTATGGTGTGCTGATGGCGTTTCACCGCGATCGCCTCGCTGTTCCTCAAGCCCTACAGGTCGCCGCTGATATTACCCTCAGCCATCGCGCCTTAGACGTGATCAAAGCGCTAGAGCAGGACATTACCGAACCCGAAGGCAACCTGCTCAAAATTACGGTGGGTCGGATTGCTGAGCTAGAGGGAATTGCGGTAGAGGCCCATCACTTCCGCAGCGAGCTGAAGCTGCCGGGCGCTAAGCCGGTTTTAGAGCGGCTAATTTTGCAGGGCCTTTCGCAGACGCTTCAGGGTGCTGCATCAAATGACTATCGTGAGTTAGAAGCTGCAATTGAAGGCTTAGAACGGCTGATTTCTTTAGGGCGTAAGCTGTCGATTTCCTCAGCGCTCTATCGGGCTCAAGAGCTTTACTACGGCTACTTGATGGAGGCCCGACTAAGTGAGGAGCGTACTGAGGATATGCGGTTAGCGCCTCGTTGGAGCCTTTGGGTCAGGCTCGGGCGATCGCTGGTGATGGATGTCGATGCGATCTGGAACAACGCCGCATAGTAGCGAGTTAGCGATAGAGCACGCGGGTATTGAATCCTCGTGCTTTAGCCGCGTCCACCCGAGCTTCGGCAGGGAAGCGATCGCCAAAGTTACCGATATTGATAAACCGACCTCTGCGAACGCGATCGATATAGGCATCAGGAAAGAACTGCTGCACGTCGGCTAGTCGGGACTCGTCAGCAATGATAGCCGCCACGTAAGGCAGACTGTCGTTGACTGACGATGCTGAAACCCCCATGCTTCTGAGCGTTTCTCTATCGGCATTGCCGGTTACCGGCAAGCCCTGCACGCGCTGATAGGTGCGGACGGCCTGCTGCGTTTCAAATCCATAGTCGCCGTCAATGCCGACAGGAATGCCGTAGTCGTTAAGGCGGCGCTGAAGGTTAGCAACGTCTTCACCTGTGCTACCGAGTCTTAGGTCGCCTCTAGAGATAGGCGCGTTTCTGCGTGATGGTTGGGAAACGGGTGCCGTTGTATCTCTAGCGTCGGGCAAAAAGTCGAAGTCCATATCTATGAGGGTTTCTTCGTCAGCGATGCCGGTTGCCGGTAGGTTGCGGATGCGCTGATAGGTGGCTACCGCATCAACTGTTTCGTCGCCGTAGGCACCGTCAATGCTGCCGGTATAGAGGCCGTTGCGGCTGAGATAGCGCTGCAAAACGCGAACATCTGCGCCGCGATCGCCCGGTCGCAAATCACGCGTGCTCAGCGCAACGGCTATCAACTGGGGCTGCTGAGCGTCAAAACGAACGCTCGATGCCTGATGCCCTGGTGCCTGATAGCTGGCGAGCATCGGGAGCTGAAAAAACGCAACCATCCCAACGCCCCAACCCAAACTGCGAACCGCAAGCTGCTTCATAGTGACTTTATTAACTCCAACGACTTTTGGCTATTATTACCCATCGCCGTATCAAAATATGCTCCCTCGTGCCGATTACGGCCTTGTAACGCCGCAAAAGCAAGCGTTCGTACGGAGCAGTTAGGCTACAGGCAGTGCTGATACGCTAAATCGACAGTAGTTGTTATCTTGTAGGTTGCCCTTGGGCTTACGCTTCTTTAGGAGAAACCATGCTTCGGCCTCAGCTTCGGCGCGCGTCTAAAAAGTTCTTTGTCGGGAACAGCTCCTATCCAGAAATTGAGCGGATTGGCGATCCTCATTCATATTGGGGCGATATTTATCATCTGCTGCTAACAATGCCGTGGGTGTCGTTTATTAGCCTGACCAGCGTGCTCTACTTGCTAGTGAACGCGCTATTTGCCTTTTTATACAGCTTTGGCGACGGCATTGCGACGGTAAATGGCGAAGGGCCAAAGGAGTTTCAAGAGCTATTTTTTTTTAGCGTCCAAACGATGGCCTCGATTGGCTACGGCGCGATGTATCCCAACAGCGTGTTCACCCACTGGCTAGTGGTGCTAGAGTCGCTGGTTGGACTGTTCTTTATTGCAACGACAACCGGACTGGTATTTGCCCGGTTCTCTTTGCCAACGGCTCGCATTTTGTTTAGCAATGTGGCTGTAATTGCGCCTTTTAACGGTGTACCGACGCTGATGTTTCGCACGGCGAATAAGCGTAAAAACTATATTTTAGAAGCGCAGCTATGGGTGACGCTGGTGCGCGATGAATACAGCACTGAGGGCGATTTTATGCGGCGCTTTCACGATATTCAACTGGTGCGATCGCATACCCCAGTATTTAGCCTTACGTGGACGGCCATGCACCAAATTTTGCCGGGTGGTTTGCTAGATGGCGATACGATGGCGACTTTAAGTCGCGATCGCGCCGAAATCATTGTTACCCTCACTGGCCTCGACGAAACCCTGGCCCAAACCATCCACGCCCGCCATACCTTCACTGCCGAAGACATCCAGTGGGACTACCGCTTCGCTGACGTTTTACTTACCAAAGCCGACGGCAGACGCGTGATTGACTTTAACCAGTTCAATATTACACATCCGATTAGTCGCCCGCGCCAGCTCACCAGCGGCAGCTCTGGTAACACCCCTACGTCTACTAATGGCTATGGCAGCGGCAGCGGCTACAACAGCGGCAACGGTTACAGTAACGGACATCGAGATCACCACTATCTCGACGAAACTTTGAACTGAAGCTTGCTTAATCGACCATTGCTCTATTACCCACTTACTGCCTTAAGACGCCTAGCATCTCTGTATTTCGACAGACCCGACGACTAAAAATCTTCGATATCACAAAAGAGCCGGTTCGTATGCCGCACTGCCCTCCCGCTTCGAGAAGCTCTTTTTTATGCAAACCTACGATTTTGTTGTTATTGGCGCTGGTCATAACGGACTGGTGTGCGCATCTTACTTATTGAAAGCAGGCTATAGCGTAGCGCTACTAGAAAAGCGCTCTATTCCAGGCGGTGCGGCAACAACCGAAGAACTTATGCCCGAAGAAGCGCCTGGCTTTCAGTTTAATCGATGCGCGATTGACCACGAATTTATTCACTTGGGGCCGGTTGTTGAAGAACTGGAGCTAAACAAATATGGTCTGGAATATCTGTTTTGCGATCCGACTGTCTTTTGCCCGCACCCTGACGGCAAATACTTTTTGTCGCACCGTTCGCTCGATAAAACCTGTGAAGAAATCGCGCAGTTCAACAAACGCGATGCTGAAAAATACAGAGAGTTCATTGACTTCTGGCAGCGTTTTACGAAGGCGATTCAACCGGTATTTAACGCACCACCCCAGGCAATCTTTGACATCTTGGGCAACTACGATATCAAGAGTATTCAAAACCTGCTGAGCATTTTAGGCGGGCCTCATAAATCTCTTGACCTCATTCGCACAATGCTGACAAGTCCCAAAGACTTGCTAGAAGAGTATTTCGATTCTGAATTTATCAGAGCGCCCTTGGCTCGTCTAGCTTCAGAATTTGGCGCACCGCCGTCGCAAAAGACAATTTCAGTCGGCGGCATGATGATGTCTATGCGTCACGATCCGGGTATGGCAAGGCCGAGGGGCGGCACGGGTGCGTTAGTAGGCGCACTGGTGAAGCTGGTGACTGATAAAGGTGGCAAGATTTTTACCGAGCAAACGGTGAAGCGCATCTTGGTCGATGGGAAGAAGGCGGTCGGCGTTGAAGCGGCTGGCCCTGGTGGTATTGATGAGTACCGGGCGACCAAAGGCGTGATTTCTAATATTGATGCGAAACGGGTGTTTTTGCAGCTACTAGAGCCGGGCGAGGTGGCGGCGGCAGACACGGAGCTAAGGGAACGGTTGGATCGCCGGATTGTGAACAACAATGAGACGATTATGCGGATTGACTGTGCCCTTTCAGAAGCGCCAAGGTTTGAGCATCACAACCATCGTGATGAGTATCTGGTTGGCTCTGTGCTAATTGCTGATTCTGTTCGCCATGTAGAGATTGCTCACACCGAGCCGTCAGTTGGCAATATTCCGCTAGACGATCCTTCTTTCTATGCAGTGGTGCCGACAGTGCGCGATCCGAGTATGGCACCGGACGGGCAGCATACGCTTTGGATTGAGTTTTTTGCGCCGTATCAGATTGCGGGCGCAGAAGGCACCGGGCAGTTTGGCACGGGTTGGACGGATGAGCTGAAGAACAAGGCGGCTGATCGGGTGATGGATAAGTTTGCTGACTATGCGCCGAATATTAAGCAGTCGATTATTGCGCGTAATGTGGAGAGTCCGGCTGAGCTGGGCGATCGCCTCGGCGCTTACAAAGGCAACTACTACCACGTAGATATGACCCTCGATCAGATGGTGTTTTTCCGCCCACTGCCCGAGATTGCCAACTACACCACCCCGATTGATGGCCTTTATCTCACGGGCGCAGGCACTCATCCCGGCGGTGCAATTTCAGGAATGCCGGGTCGTAACTGTGCGCGTACGGTGCTAAATGCTGAGCAGCCGATTATGAACAGAATTAAGGAACTGGGCAAGTCTATCTTCTAGAGGCATTCAAAAAGAAGGATCGTGCTCGAAGTCGAGGCACTTTCCATTTGCCCAAACTGAACCCGAGCGCCTCTCGCACTGTGGTTTGGATGTGACGTAAGGGACTTCTGTGGGGTGGGCGATCGCACTACCCCCAGGCCCAGAAAGTGCCTTCGCCCACCCTAAAATATTGCCGACTAGCAGCAGCGCCACCGCACTTCCTAACACGCCAACCAAAAGCTGTGTATTTTGCACTACCGAACGGGCTTTATTGCGCTCTTGAGCCATCGAATACGTGCGGCGCTTCAGCGAGTTCGATTTCATTTGGCATTCTTGAACCTGTGAGTGCAGCTGATTTTGCAGCTCAATAGATTCCGGGCACCGCCTTTTTCTTTTAGCCGCGCCACCGTTTGCACCAGGCTCTCGTGGTCGCTCAGCAGGCTGGTAACTTGCGCCATAATCGCCGCCAGCTTTTGATCAAACTCGCGGGCGATGCTGCTAGCTAGCTTTCGGCTTAGCTCAGGCGCTGTGACTGCCCATTGCTCGTAGGCTGTACGCGAAAGTATAAATACCTGGCAGTCGGTCGCTGCTCGGTAGGTGACAGGCGAAGTCATTTGCATCAAAAGACCCACCTCGCCTGCCATCGCGCCGGGCTCTAGATGCCCTAGCTGTTCGGTGCCAACAGTTGTACCATTTTCTAGCTTTTCTGTTTTAAATACGTTGAGGGTGCCTTGCAGTAGCAGATACAAAGCGTCGCACACCTGACCTTCTGAGAGCAAAACCATACCGGACTTAATAGCTGCAAGGGTACCTGCTTTGGCAAGCTGCTGAAGTTCGCTGGCCGTTAGCGTGCTAGCTAAAGAAGATTGATTTAAAGAGATATCCATAGAATTGCTGGGAAACTGGGCGTGGATGAGGCGATAGAAGCACTTGTGTAGAAATACATATACAGAATTATGTTAGGTCGATCAGACCGTTGATTCTTAACCGTTGCTGAAAAAAGACGTAACGCGCTGTACAAATATTTGAGTCGGAACTAAGGAGCGATCGCCTCATCTCCGGTAAAATCTCCAGTAAGATCTAAGGTCTGGAGCTTAAAGCGGTTGAGGTTTATTTTGATAAAAGCAGTGTTCAAGGGTCTAAAGATTGCCACCACAAGGCTAAGCAGACAGGCGATAAACCTGAAGCGGCTTTTGCCTTTGACGATGACATTAGTGCTAGCGATCGCCCTCCTCATCGGATCAGCTACTATCAGCACCGACGCGGCTCACGCTGAAAACTACGACCGCAAAAACCTTCGCCAGCAAGACTTCTCCGGCCAAGACCTGACTGATAACGACTACACCCGCGCTGATCTAACAGAATCGGATCTTAGCGGCACGAACTTAGTGGGCGTCAGGATGTTCACGAGCCATTTAGACCGCGCTAATTTAGAAGGCGCTAACCTCACAGGCGCGACGCTAGACGGCGCAACGCTGATTAAGGCCAATCTCAAAGACGCTATTTTAGAAGGCGCGTACGTAATCAGCGCTGACTTTCGCGGTGCCAATATCGAAGGCGCTGACTTCACCGATGTGCTGTTTGATCCGAGAGTGAATAGAATGCTGTGCGAAACGGCAGACGGCGTAAATCCGGTGACCGGACGCGAGACGCGAGAGACGCTGTACTGTCCTTGAGAGCGATCACACGGCTAGGACATATAGCCATTCTCAGCTAAAAAAGACATCGAGAGTCCTACGGCTGGATCGTTAACAGGCACTTCAGCATCGCCGCGACCCAGGGCAAATTTCTCCACATATTTACCCAGCACATCGCCCTCCAAATTCACCCAATCACCGGGACTCAGGTATTGCAGATTCGTCTCTGCGTAGGTAACCGGAATGACCGCCGTAGAGAACCAGTCGCCAGAAGGACTGCATTCAGCCACCGTAAGGCTGATGCCGTTGACGGCGATGCTGCCTTTGTTCACGATGTATCGAGCCACGCGATCGCTGATTTCTCGAAAGGAAATTTCCCACGCATTTGCCACTCGCTCAGCCCTTTCTAGCTGACCCATCCCGTCCACGTGCCCGGTCACAAAATGTCCGCCAATCTTAGCGCCCACCCGCAGCGAAGGCTCTAAGTTCACCTGGCCGTTATCCACCACTTCGCCCAGGGTTGATTTTGCCAGCGTTTCAGGCGAGGCAGAGGCAACAAACCCTTTGGACAGTATTTTCTCAACGGTGAGGCACACGCCATCGACTGCAATACTGTCGCCTAGTTCAATGCCTTGTAGAACGCGATCGCCTGGCGTTGCGCAGGTAATTTTGAGCTGGTAGGGGCCCAAGTGCTGAAGCTGCCCGACGCTTTGAACAAGTCCTGTAAACACGGTTGTGATGGCCTTATAGAATAGGAGTTTTGGCGTATTTGAAGCTTCATATTACCGCTTTCATCCATTTGATGACGGCACAAAAAATGTAACGTAGCTAGCGCTTTCTTTGTTTTCCGCTTGCTTGCTCCTAAGTTCTACAGTGAACCCTTGCAACAATCAATGGACAAGTCAAATTACCTGTGTCATATTTTCGATAAGGATTGTTGATATTAGGACAAGTTAATAGAGAAAATAATCCCAACCTATATAGACTATATAAAACCTGATTTTATATCGACTCTGTTTTGATGAGGCCGTGTTTAGTGAGCGTTACCTGGCGAGTTCAAGGAACTAAACGATGATTGAGATGAACGTGGCAGGGATTGCCGTAGATGCAGGCAGTCGAAACCCTATAGTTTTGTTAAGGGATAGCTCTCAGCGGCGGCAGCTTCCTATCTTTATTTCTCATGAGCAGGCGCGGGCCATCCAGTCAGTGCTAGAGGGCGAAAAGGCTTCTCGTCCGATGACGCACGATTTGATTGTGAATATGCTCAATGCCTGGGAGCTAAAGCTGCAAAGAATTGTGATTCACGCGCTGAGAGACAACACGTTCTATGCGGTGATGACGGTAGGCCGAGGCGATAAAAAGAAGGAGCTAGACGCGCGTCCTAGCGATGCAATTTCGGTAGCGCTGCGGGTGAATGCACCGATTTGGGTGATGGAAGAGGTGGTGCTAGACGCCGCGCATCCGGTTGATAGAGACGCAGATACGGCTGAGAAAGAAGCCTTTAAAGATTTCCTTTCAAACATTAGCCCGGCTGATTTTGCTGAGCGCGGCCAATCTACTTAACCAGTCTACCTAACCGCTTATGCAGTATCGCCAGTTTGGGAGTACCGGCTTGCGGCTGTCCGTTTTTTCGCTCGGCACGATGCGGTTCGAGTCGGCAGATGTTGCAGATGCGGTGATTGAGCGGGCGATCGCCTGTGGGATAAACCATCTTGAAACTGCCCCTGCCTACGGTGCTAGTGAAGACTATATTGGGCGATCGCTCACCCGCCTTAACCGTTCAATAAACATCAGAGCGCAGCTTTTCTTAACCACCAAGCTAACGCCCACCCTCACCGCTGAAGAAACCGATCGCGCCATCGATCAGTCCTTAGCCCGTCTCAACACAGACTATATAGACTGCCTGGCAATTCACGGCATTAATACGGCGGCTCATTTGGCATGGACGCAAGACAAAATGCTGGGCGCACTGGCTCAGGCCCAGGCGGACGGGCGAATTCGGCATGTGGGGTTTTCGACGCATGGGCCTTTGGATTTGATTTTGAAGGCGATCGCTACTCAGTCTTTTTCCTTTATCAACCTGCACTACAGCTACTTTTTTCAGCGGAACGCCGCAGCGATCGCACGAGCCCATCAGCAAAACATGGGCATTTTCATCATTTCGCCTGCCGACAAAGCCGGACTGCTTTACACCCCACCTGAAAAACTCAAAGCCCTCTGCGCGCCTTACGATCCGCTGCTGCTGAATTACCGCTGGCTGCTGAGTGATTCTAGAATTACGACGCTGAGTATGGGGCCTGCGGTGCCTGCTGAGCTGGACTGGCCTTTGCAGGTGGCGGATGATGTGGGGCCTTTGGATGAGGGGGAATTGGGGGCGATCGCACAACTAACCAAAACGCAGCAGGAGACTCTGGCAGGCGACCTATGCTCCCAGTGTCACGCCTGCCTGCCCTGCCCCGAGACCATCAACATTCCAGAAGTATTGCGCTTACGAAACCTAGCTGTCGCCTATGACATGACCGCCTTTGGCCAATATCGCTACGGCATGTTTGAAAACGCGGGCCATTGGTTTCCAGGCCAAAAAGGCAACTGCTGCACTGACTGCGGCGATTGCTTACCTCGCTGCCCTGAACAGCTCGATATTCCAAACCTGCTGCGAGACACTCACCATCGGCTAAACGGTAAAAAAAGAAGACGGCTCTGGGAAGATTAACTGCCTTTAAATTGATTACCTTTAAACGGAGATTAGCTGTCTCTAAAACAGGCTTTTTTCCTAATACCTAAAGATTTTCTTCCAATAGATAAAAAGTATCGTTAAGCCTTTCTATAGTGATGCGATGCTTTCGTTTTTTCAGTGATAGCCTAATCTCTATTGCTCGTAGATAACCAATTGGCGACTGCTCTGACAAATCATAAAAAGCTTCATATAAAGACGAGATTGAGATACTTTTAGAAACAGCTTAATAAATGCTTTCGGCCTTCGCTTTATTTAAGGCTAAAGCAACCCGACGATTCCGCAAACAACACCGAACTGAGACAACTGTATATGACTGCTATTCAAACCCATCACGCTGCTGAGACTACTGCTACTGACGATCGCGTGGCGGTATTGCTCATGGGCTACGGCGAAGTCGAGAGCTACGAAGACTTTGCCAACTACAACGAGCAAGCGCTGAACCTGCTAACGGCCAAATTTGCGCCGGTTCCAACCTGGATATATCCGCCGCTCGCAAAGCTGCTAGCGATGTTTGATCTGCACGAATGGAGCCACCAGCACGGCGACTTTATCTCGCCTCACAACGCCATCTTTGAAAGCCAGCGCGCCAATGTAGAAGAGTGCTTGCAGCAGCGCTGGGGCGATAAGGTCAAGGTATTCAAAGCATTTAACTTTTGTGCGCCTCATCTGCCTGAGCAAGTGCTAGCCACCATTAAAGAAGAAGGCTACAGCAAGCTGCTGATCTATCCTCTACTTGTCGTTGATTCTATTTTTACCAGCGGCATTGCCGTAGAGCAGGTAAACGAAGGCTTGACTAAACTTGCTGGTGCAGGCGAGCACTGGCTCAAAGGCACCCGCTACATTCCTTCTTTTTACAACGAGGAGCGCTACATTTCTCTGTTGGCCAAAATGGTAGAAGAGAAAATTGAGAAGCAGCTTGCCGTTGCACACCTCCCTTCTCAAACCGGCATTATCTTGCTAAACCACGGCTGTCCTCACAAGGCAAAAGGCTTCACCTCCGGTATTGACGAGAGCCAAAAGCTCTACGAAGCCGTCCGCGAAAAGCTCATCTACAAGTATCCACTCATCTCTATTGGCTGGATGAACCACGACACGCCACTGATTGATTGGACGCAGCCCAATATGGCCGTTGCCGGTCAAAATGTGATTGACTTGGGCGCGACTGCCCTGGTGATGATGCCGATTGGCTTTGCTACTGAGAACCACGAGACGCTGCTAGATGTAGATCATATTATTCATCAGCTCCGCCGAAAGAACCCGCAGGTCACTTACGTGCAAATGGACTGCGTAAACGACCATCCTGAGTTTATGCAGATGGTAGCCGACTGGGCAGATACGCACATTCAGGCGCTACTGGAATCTGCCCCTGTTACAGTGAATCCTGAGCTGCGTGTGCTTGAAGCCTCTGATCATGCACATAGCCACGATCACGCGCACGGTCATGATCACGGCCATAAGCAAAGCGTTCATGCTGGCGCTCACAGTGGACATTCTCATGGTGAGCACGCTCACAACAACCATCATGAGCACCACGAGCACGCTCACAACGAGCATCATGAGCACGCTGAAAAGAGCCACGCTCATGCTGGAGCTGAGCACACGCACCATCACTAAAGCGGTTTAATCAGAAAATCTCTCCGCACATGTGCTTGTGCGGAGAGACAGGTTAAATCCAAGCTTGAATCAATAGACTGTGTGTGATTTGCCTCTAGAGGCCGACGTGAGAAGTTAGGGCAACCAACGATTTCAGTTGCTCCCAGGTTTTTGGCCCGACAATGCCATCAACCGTAGAAAGGGGCTGGCGCGATCCGACAACGGGTGACTGCTGAAGCGCTTTTACTGCTTTCTCAGTCGCCGGGCCAAAGTCGCCGTCAATATTACCAAAGTAAAATCCCCTTGTGCCTGCAAACTGTTGAATGTCGTTTGCCGGGCCTGTTTCATCACCCAGCGACATTGCTCGCTGCAACCGTTCTACGATTTCGCCCTGACTGTTCCGACGCAAGATAGGCAGGTGTCCGACGCCTCCATTGACCAAAACAGCGCGCGTTTGTGGGCCAACGATACCATCTGCTGCTAAGAAGTTACGAAGCTGAAAAACCCTGACGGCTAGCTGAGTAATTTCGCCAAAGTCACCGTCTGCACTAAGGCCCTGAATGTTGACTTGCTTAAGCAAAAGCGTTTGCAGTTCCTTCACCTCAGCACCGTTGCTGCCAATGCTCAGAGTTGTTGTTGGAAGTGTAACTGAAGACATAGTGTGTTCCTTTTTTGTAGATGCATTTGATGTGTTGTCCTTGGGTTCTAATGTATGGCGTTAGCTGGCAGAGGTCAGGTACTCGGTAGGGTAATATGCGATCGCCACTATCCTAGCAACTGACTTTAAAGCCAGCTTTTTGAAAGAACTGCATAATGTTTGCTTGTGCCCCTGATAAGTAGGTGTCGCGAGTGCGGACTTGAAAGATGGTAAACGTTAGTTCTGAGCCTCGATCGAATAAAACAAGCTGGACACCTCATATGAAGCGGTTGCCTTCAAAGGTATTTAAACCTGACGCTGACTCGGCAGATAAAAAACCTTCAGCAGAGACAGGTCAAAGTCTAGATATTGAGCATTTGCGGGCAGAGTTTGAGGGTTTGCTAAATGTCAAAGATAGGCTGGCGCGCGACTATCTTTTAATCAGGCAGGCCAAGGCTTCTGATATTGAGACAAGCGTCTACAAAGAGATGTTTGCAGCCTACAAAGAGAGAAGAGTTCGTGTGGTCGGGAAAGTGATTCCCCTGGTAAAGCGAGCCGGTACGATTTTAAGTCATTTGACTATTTTCTCAGGACTTTTTCTTTTTGTAATGGAAGCCGATAATCGTCGTGAGGCTGCTCACAACGAAGCCTGGAGACTACTAAATGATGTTAAAGCTGTTGAAACTTCTAGTGCTGGCCGTATTGGCGCGCTGCAAAAGCTCACGAAAGGCTGTAGTGGAAATTTCTTCACTAAAATTTCCTCGCGAGTGGAGTGGATGCCTACCTCTGAGGCTATGAGTGATATGCCACTTGTGGGCGGGTTTTTCCCAGACTGCGTGAGTCTTCAAGGATTGGATGCTCAAGGGGCTCACTTGGGGAGTATTAAGCTGCCCTATGCAAATTTAAAGAGTGCCCGGCTTCAGGACGCAGGACTTTGGAAAGCTGACTTGACCTATGCGAAAATGACATCGGTTCAGCTATGGCGGGCTGAGATGAGCGAGGTAAAGCTGAACAATGCAGACTTAACCAATGCTGAAATGAGAGGCGTTTTGCTCCCTAAGGCTGACTTAACAGAAGCTAACTTGACAAAGGCCGATCTTCACTGCGCGCCCAGAAAACCTGAACGTCCTGACCGTGAACCTGAACAGTGCACCGATCTTAGCGATGCGATTTTGGATAGTGCTGTGCTCTCAGGCGCTAACTTAGAAGGCGCTAACTTAGAGAGAGCCGACCTGACGGGCGCTGATTTGAAAGGTGCAAAGCTTGATAAAGCAGTCTTAGCTGAGGCCGATCTTGGTAGCGCTGAGATAGCAGCGGCACAGTTAATAGGCGTCAATCCTCCCTTTTTATGCAAAACCAAGCTTCCTGAAAGCATAGAGATCAATGGCGATCGAGATTGCGATCGCCTCAAAACTCTTGAAGATTAGAGAATTCTTGCCCAACTAGAACACTGCTATCAGCGGTTACGTCCTTCGGCTCCTCCTTCCTAATCCTTGCGATCCTTAGAAAAAGAAGCAACAACAGCCTTATCAAGAATACGAATGCCGTTGGGCTCTCTGGGATCTATCTGTAAATTGGTCACATAGTCATCGTGAGGATGCTTAGTCGGTTTGAATGGCTTGAGCTTATTGATGACTTTGTAGCTAAAGCGCTTTGTTGCCGATCTAAAGCCGTCTTCTCTCATTGAGCGATTTTTCACGCCTAAGTTGCGCATGATGTAGCGGTTGGCCTGCTGTACGAGCGATCGCCGCCGTTGAGTATGTGCCCGAAAGCTAGTCGTCATCGACACATTCATCGTCAGGTTCTCAATCCGATGAGGCGCGTTATGAGACCAGGAAACCACCTTGCCAGGCGTCAGCAAAAAGCTCTCAGCCGCCGCGTCGAATTCAGGGTCGTAGGGCAAGAATTCAGAAATCTCACCCGTATAAATCTCTTCTAAAAAGTCTTGTGGTACGAACCGTAAGTCCATCGCAGGATACACCCACAGGCGTTTTTGGCCGCTGATGTGCCACAGCATGTTAGGAGACTCGTCCATGTGGTAATACACCTGCGCGCCCGGCGAAGAAATGAGCATAGTGGTGTAGCTAGCAATCAAGTCTCCTAAGTGCGGGCAGTACTCGTCTAAATGGGAGTACATACCTTTGACTAGCTCGGCATACGCTTGAGAGTGCTTTTCAAGCGAAATAATATTTAGCCACAGGCGACCTTTCTCTACTGCCGCCCAAAGATCTGCGCCCTTGCTATCAGGGTGAATGTCAACGCTTTTCCAGTCCGAGCGCTGGGTTTTATCAGTGCCCATTGTAAAAGCCTGAAGGCAGGCGCGCGGGTAGCTGTCGAGCAGGGCGATTAGAGATGCCTTTTCAAATAGCGGAAGCTGGTGGTAGCCGTGATCGAAAAGCTGCGTTTTGCGGCCAAAGGCGGCGTAGTTTGAAGGACTCCAGTTGATAAGCGGTTTGGCGTAATTAGGCGAAGATACGTTTTGAGTGGTGGCAATCATAGAGCGGGTGAAGGGTGAAGTGAAAGAGTATGAACTAAACAATGCGTGCTCATTGGTGAACATCGATATTCACCTGAGAGACTTTTTGATGAAGATTTCTAGCGCCTTGGAAATGAACTGGGCCTTGTCGCTGCCGAGCATCGTAGAATGGCCGCCCGGTACATCAGTCACCTCGATAGGTTGCTGTACATAGGGGCTCCATCCGAACATCGAATCTTCGTATTCTGAAACATAGGCCGCGTCTTCCTTAGTACCGTTGCCTGCTGTTGCTCTAACCAACAAAACCTTGCCTTTGAAGGGTTTTTCAATGTGGTAGGTGTGGTAGGCAAACAGAATAAGGCTTCTTGCAGACAGGCTCTGTAGGATGCTGGGTATGGGTAGCGCTTTGTCTTGGAACCATTGGAAGGTGTGAGCGCGGGCACAGGACTGCACTTTGTTGTAAGTAGAAGAGATTTCGTAGCGAAGGGCGTTAGTGCCTTTTTGCCAGATTTTAATAGCAACTTGCAGCGGGTTCTTATTTGTAGACCATACGTTACCTAAGTTTTCTAAGCGCTGATCGGCAATTAGTCCAGCTCGTTTTTGGGCATTTGGTGCAGGTGCGTCCATCAGCGTTAAAACAACGTTCTCTTCAGCCGCTTCTAACTGGCGGGCTGTCTCGAAGGCAATGACCCCGCCTGCACATAAGCCGCCTATTAAATAAGGGCCGACTGGTTGCACCAGACGCATTTGTTCTACACAGTGCTGTGCAAATTCAACAACGCGGCTATGGGCTAAAGGCGCGTCGTCGCTACAGTCCATTCGCTGCCAGAGCCGCTGAGGTCTGATAGCGTATACGGTGCGATCGCGCTCCAACCGCCGGGCTAAATGCAAATACAGCGCCGTATCACCATCCACATCATGAACCAAAAACAGCGGTGGATAAACCGTTCCTATTCTTAGCGGCACCAGCGAATCACAATGAGAAAAGGTGGAAGCTTCTGCTTTGCTTTCATCAGTAGCAGTCGTTTCGACTACCGTTATCTGCTCTAGTCGCTCAGCCATTTTCTCAATCGTTGGGGCCGCGAAAATCTCCACTAGGGGCAGGCGCTGATCGAACAAAGCCTCTAGCTCGCTGAACAGTCGCATGACTAGCAGAGAGTTGCCGCCAAGGTCGAAGAAGTCATCGGTGACGCCGACTGTATCAAGGTTTAATACTGATTTCCAGAGGGTGACGAGTTTTTCTTCTAGGGGCGATCGCGCCGACACAAGCGATCGCTGCGCATCCTCCTGAACCGGCACAGGCAGCGCCTTCCGATCAATCTTGCCATTCGCATTCTTTGGCAGCTCCGGCATTACAACAATTGCCGCAGGCATCATAAAGCTAGGTAGCTCTGCTTTAAGGTGCTCTTTTAGCGCTGTTATATCCAACGTGTGCCCGCCCTTAGTAACCACATAAGCCACCAGTCGCTTATCGCCGGGCGTATCCTCACGCGCAATTACGATCCGGTGCTCTATCGCCTCATAGCGATCCAAGCAGCTCTCAATCTCACCGAGTTCAATCCGAAAGCCTCGAATCTTTACCTGAAAGTCAGCTCGGCCTACAAATTCAATTAGGCCACTCTCATCCATTTTCACTAAGTCGCCTGTTTTATAGAGGCGATCGCCCGTCTGAAAGGGACTCCCGATAAAAACGTTCGCGGTCTTCTCTGGCAGGTTCAAATAGCCATTCGTAACGCCCGGCCCGCCGATATACAGCTCACCCGATTCATCGGGGCCAACCGGGTTCAACTTCTCATCTAAAACGTAGGTTTGCGCATTACGAATCGCACGACCAATCGGTAAGTCCTGGCTGCCGTCATAGCCTTCAGCTACTGCGTCGTATAGCGTCGTAATCACGGTCGCTTCGGTTGGGCCGTAAGCGTTAAACAGTCTTGGATAGTCTCCTACTTTCTCGACCCACTGCCTGCAAAGCGCCAAAGAGGCTTTCTCTCCACCAAACAAAACCAACCGCAGGCTTGGCGGTAGTGAAATGCCTAATCTATCAATGCCGCTCACCAGCTCATGCCAAAAAGCGGTGGTGAACTGAATGACCGAGACTTTATTCTCAGCAACAAAATCTACAAAGGCTTTGGTAGAAGTCACCATGTCATCTGAGCGCAGCACCAAAGCACCGCCAGTTGCTAGTGTTGGATACACCTCAGAGACAATAAAGTCGAAGCTCATTGTCGAGAACTGAAGCATCCGATCGGCGGCGGTTAGTTCCAAGGCTTCTGCTAGCGCCAGGCTGTAGTTTACAAGCCCTAAGTGATGGGCCATAACGCCTTTAGGATTGCCTGTAGAACCTGATGTGTAAATGATGTAGGCGAGCTGTTTTGGGCTGACTTTGAGATCAGGATTGCTTTTGGGCTGCTGGGCTAAAACAGAGGCGGCTCGATCTAAACAGATGGTCTGGCCCCGTTCCGTGAATAGCGCGTCAGCTAAATCGCTATGCGTTAGCGTAATTTCAACCTGGGCGTCGGTAAGAATGTATTGGCGGCGCGCCTCTGGATAGTTGGGGTCGATTGGAACATAGGCGGCTCCGGCTTTGAGAATGCCGAGGAAGGCGATGAGCATGTCGGGCGATCGCACCAAACTAATCGCAATTAGCTGCTCTGTCTGCACACCTAGCTTAATTAAATAGTGCGCGAGCTGATTAGATCGCTCGTTAATTTGCCGGTAGGTAAACGTTTGTTTTTCATGAACCAGGGCGATCGCGTCAGGCGTTTGCGCTGCTTGAGCCTCTACAAGCTGATGCAGCCCTAGACCTTCAGCATTGAGCGCCTTTGCGCCGTGGATCGCGCCCTGAGGTTGAGCAAACGAGCGTGACAGCAAGTCTTGAACTTGGGGAGTGAGGGTAGGTGCCAAGGGAGATGCCTGAGTCTTGTTTGACACTGAAAACGACCGGACACCGAAGTGATTAGTTCCCTTGAGGTAGTAGCAGAGGTAATCGCGCAGCCCTGTCAATGAGGGCGATCGCACCCCATAACTTCGCTAAAAGTCACTATCCTTAAAGAAGGCTTTATAAAGGTAACTCCATAAGCCGCTGACTCATCACGTATATCTTCTTCTACCGGCCTTCATGCGTTTGCCTTTCCCAACCCGTCTTAAGCGTCCACGTCTCTGGCTCGTGCTTGGATTTATGGGGATAGTGGCTGCTGTTGCAATCGCCTTTGCCTTCTCCCGACGCGGCCCCGATTACGACCTTAACGAACTCACCGTTCCAGCCACCTTATCAGAACTCACCGTTCGCATTACCGCCAGTGGCAGCGTGGAGCCTGTGCGGACAGTCAATCTCAGCCCCAAAACGGCAGGAACGCTAGAAGAACTGCTAGTAGAGCAGGGCGATCGCGTGACGAAAGGTCAGCTCATCGGCCTCATGGACAGCGCCCAGCTCAACGCTCAGCTTGTGCAAAACCGCGCTGGTGTCGCGGAAGCTCAGGCGCAGCTAGACGATGCGATCAACGGCGCGTCGGCAACAGATATTGGCCAGGCGGAGGCTGCACTTTCTGCTACCCGCGCTCAGCTTAACGACGCCCGCGCTCGTCTTACCCTTTCAGAAGATGAGCTGAACCGCAGCCAGCGGCTTTTTGATCAGGGCGCAATTTCTCGCAGTGACCTAGACCGTGCGCTCAATGACAATCGCAGCGCGAGTGCAGGGGTTGAGCAGGCGATCGCGCGTATAGATGAAGCCGAACAGCGCATGTTTGATCAAATGGACGGCAACGACGAAGAAACTATCGCTCAAGCTGAAGCCCGTTTGAACCGAGCAAAGGGGCAGCTTCAGGCCGTGCAGGTTCAGCTTGCCGATACTGAAATTCGTGCGCCTTTTGATGGCATTGTGACGCAGCGCTTTGCTGAAGTCGGTGCATTTGTAACGCCGACAGCGACAGCTTCAGATGTGACCTCAGCGACTTCGACGGCAATTGTTGCGATCGCAAGTGGCTTAGAAGTAATCGCCGAGGTTCCAGAGGCCGACATTAGCCGCATTGAGAAGGGGCAAACGGTTGAGATTCAGACGGACGCTTTCCCCAATCAGACGTTTGAAGGTGAAGTTCAGCTCATTGCGCCTGAAGCGATTGAACGGCAAAATGTGACAGTTTTTCAGGTGCGGATAAATTTGCTCACTGGTGAGGATAAGCTGCGCTCGAATATGAATACGACGGTGGCTTTTATCGGTGATCGCGTTGAAGATGCTCTGGTTGTGCCAACAGTGGCGATTATCACGCAGGCTGGTGAATCAGGTGTGCTTATACCTGACGGAGACGGCGAGGTGCAGTTTGAGCCGGTGGTGTTGGGTTCTCAGGTGGGCGATCGCATTCAGATTGTTGATGGGCTAGAAGCGGGCGATCGCGTTTTTATCGATCTGCCGCCAGGTCAAAGCTTAGACAACCTCACCTTTGGTCGGGGTGAGTAAGTATTTCCAAGTGCATACACGAATGTTCATGAAATTTCGATTTACGCACCTACTATGTCTTTACGCCCTTATCCTTTAATCTGCGGACTCGCGGCAACTCTCCTACTCGGCTGCAACCAGCCTGACACGACCGCATCTGCGCCTGAAACACCTGCACCCTCAGCGCCAAGCAGAAACGTCTTCACCTGCGCCATCTTCAACGCCTGCGCCGCCTGCACCCCTAGAGGTGAACAGCTTCACGCTGGACGAACTGATCGAAAAAGCGGGGCGAGGCTGTAGCATTTTGCTGACAGAATCGCCTGATGACACCGACTATATTTACCACGAGCGCATTCAAGCAGATGGCTACGGGCCAGCGCTGATGAAAATTGAGGGAGGCTGGGTAAATTTTGTACCGACTGCGCCTGCTAGCGATGCTGAAGTCAATCGATTCTTTGAAGCGCCTCGATTTTTTGAGAGCGAAGACGGTGATTTTACGCTGATAGCAGATACCCCGCTCGGAGAGCGTACTGGCTACGAAGTCTCAGAAATTCCAAACGCCACGCTCGAGATTCAGTATCGAGATGAGCTTGCAACAACGGTTGCGGCGGTAGGTGAATCTGGCTGCTAAGCGCTAGCGCTCCTGCAAACTGCGCGGGTCTAAAGCATCACGCAGTCCGTCGCCTAACAAATTGAATGAGAGTACAGTCATCACAATCAGCGCCGCCGGGGGCCACACTAGCCAGGGGTTTAGCACCAAAATGGAGGCATTGGTACCGGCTGAGAGCATGTTGCCCCAAGAGGGATCGGGCTCTTGAATGCCGAGGCCGATGAGGCTAAGGACGGCTTCGGAGACGATGTAGCTTGGGATGGCGAGGGTGGCGGTGATGATGACGTAGGTGGCAGTTTGCGGCAGGATGTGGCGGAGGATAATGTGGAGCGATCGCCCCCCCATAGACTGAGACGCCTGCACAAACGTCCGCTCTTTGAGCGAAAGCACTTCGCCGCGAATCACCCGAGCAAGCCCGGCCCAGCCAATAAACGAGATAATTAGCGTGATTAAAAAGAAGCGCTCAGAACTGCTGAGCTGAGGCGGCAAAATTACGCCTAAAGACACGAGTAGATAAATAGATGGAATCGTCATAATCACTTCAACAATTCGCATCAGAACAGAATCAACAAAGCCGCCGAAGTAGCCAGAGATACCGCCCACTAGCAGCCCAAGTGGAAAGGAAATCGCGATACCAATCAGGCCAATGCTCAAGCTAATTCGACCGCCGTGGGCCAGTCTACTAAAGACATCACGCGCCGCGTTATCAGTACCTAAAATATTGATATAGGCAGGTGTGGTTTCTACGGCTTCTAGCGTTTCATCGGCGGTTTCATCAGCGCCTGCTTCTGCCTCATCTAGCACCGACACGCCATAGAGGTGCAGGTTCATCGGAATACCACCGAATAGCTTGAACTCTCTCAGCGTCATTTCGCCGTCAAACGAAAAGCTGGTGATAACAGGCAAAATTGTCTCAAACAGGCGATATTCGCTGCCACGAACAAACAAACGCAGCGGTGCCGGGCGGCTGTAGTCTACCTCTAGCTCCTGTAACCCAGTGTCTAAATCGATTGGCCCTTGAATGGTTGGATACACATGGGGGCCAATAAAATCTCCGGTTTCCACAGTGCGCCAGTAGATTTGTGTCGGCGGCAGCAGTGAGCCGTTGGGCTGCTGGGCCAGCGGACTATATGGCGCAAAGAAGTCAGCAAAAATCACCACGATATAAAAGGTCGCCAGTACGACAGCTGCAAACCGTGCTAGCGGATTGGATTTTAGCTTTTGCCACCAGGATCGTTCCATTTGTGCCGATATATAAAATTGAGGATTGCTGCTGTAGAAGACTGGGTGCTCACAGCTATTTGGAGTTTAGAGTAGCAGCAATCTAGCCCGGCCATAGCGCAGTTGTTCAAAAATGTCAGCAGACTGTGGCTATTTTGACAGTGACTTATTACGTCCCACGATTTGTTAGCAATGCGTAATAATAGGAATATTAAGTTTTGATAAATACGTATCAACCGTCGTTAATTAGCCGAGATAGGGCTTTATAGGGGCGTGTTCAGCCGCTTTCGTCTTACCTAAGTTTTACGCCATCCCCTTTGTGACCTACCAAAATTTCTCAGACCCAGACTTTCCAGATCGGAATTTGCCAAATAGTTTGCCAAACAGTGAGGCGTCCGCTGTGGACTCGTCTGTAGATTCAAATGACCTCTCGCCCGACCGTGCGCGTCAGCCGGGGCGATCGCTCGGCGGCTGGCTCAGCGGCCCCAAGGGACTTCTAATCGGCTTGGGCTTAGGCTTAGGGCTTGCTTTCGCTGGGGCTAGAGTAGCCCAGAGACAGGCTACAGATCCGGCTGCGGTGCCCGCTGAGATAGCGCAGGTTTCTAGTGCCAGCGTGACCACGGTTCGGGCTCAAACTGCACCGATCAAAGAAACAATTACGGCCAGCGGTACGGTAGAAGCGTTTGATTTACTTTCAGTTGCGCCTAAAGCCAGCGGCTTGCAGATTGAAGCGGTGAACGTGCGAGAGGGTGATCGCGTCACCGCCGGTCAGGTACTTGCCGTTTTAGACGATTCGGTCATGCAGGCCCAGATGGATCAGTCTGAAGCTCAGGTGAGCGCCGCTCTAGCCCAGGTGACTCAGGCTGAAGCGCAGGCGGCTGAAGCTAGAGCCCAAGCGGCTGAAGCGCAGGAAAGCTACGACCGCTATGCTTCCTTATTCGCGCAAGGTGCAATCAGCCAGGAAGAACTCACGTCGCGCCGCACTCAGCTCACCACCGCTAATCAGGCGGTCGGCTCTAGCGTGGCGGCGATTGAAAGCGCTGAGGCCACCGTTCGCAGCCGTAGAGCCGAGGTCAATCAGCTCGATACGCAGATGGGCCAAACGCAGGTGGTCGCGCCTAAAAGCGGTGTGATCGCAGAGAAAACGGCGACAGTTGGTGATATTGCAGCAGCGGGAACGCCTTTATTCAAAATCATCAGCGGCGATCAGCTAGAGCTGGCGCTTACCGTGCCCCAGTCGCAGCTTTCTAAGGTGAATGTGGGTGCGCCCGTGCAGATTACATCAGGCTCAGATGAGAACTTGCAGCTTCAAGGTACGGTTCGCAGCATTGACCCAACGCTGGACGCGCAAAGTCGGAAGGCGACGGTGAAAATCGGCTTGCCCGGCAGTGATAAGCTCCGACCCGGCATGTTCTTACAGGCTGCGATTGTGACCGGCTCTCGTCAGGGTGTCGTCGTGCCAGCAACCGCCGTTTTGCCGCAGTCGAGCGGCGGCTTTGTGGTATACGAGCTGAATGCGGACAATACCGTGAAGGCGAAAACGGTAGATGTGGGCGATCGCACCCCTGCTACCGGCAACACGCCTGCGATGATCGAAATTACCGCTGGCCTGCGACCCGACACTCAAGTGGTCGTAGAAGGCGCTAGCTACCTACAAGATGGTGATTTGGTAGACATCGTAGACCAGAGCTTCACTCAGCCTGCTCGCCCCTCTGCCGACTCGTAGCCTTTTCGTCTCAAGCTTAGACCCAGCCTAAAAACATTACTTCTCCCCATGTTCAACATCTCTGCTTGGTCAATCAAGCGTCCGGTGCCGACAATTGTGCTCTTTTTGGTGCTCACCATTTCCGGTATGGTCGCCTTTACCAATTTAGGCATCGACGCCAACCCTAATATTGACGTGCCCGCCGTCCTCGTCGAAGTGCGACAGACAGGTGCAGGGCCAGCCGAGCTAGAAACGCAGGTTACCAAAAAGGTAGAAGATGCCGTTGCCGGTCTTGGCAATATTGACGCGCTGACCTCAACGGTGTCTGACGGATCTTCTAGCACCGTAATTGAGTTTGATTTGGGTGTGGATACCGAGCAGGCCACCAATGACGTTCGCGATGCGATTACGCGGATTCGCCAGGATCTGCCTCAAGATGCGCAAGATCCGGTCGTGCGACGACTTGAGTTTGCAGGCGGGGCGACGGTTATCTACACGGTTGCATCAGACGAGCGCTCCGTTGAAGAACTCAGCGATCTTGTAGATCGTACGATTAGCCGCAGGCTGCTAGCGGTAGATGGCGTTTCGCAGGTAAGCCGCGTGGGCGGCGTCGATCGCGAAATTCGAGTTGATTTAAATCCTGAGCAGTTGAACGCGCTCGGCATCACGGCGACGCAGGTAAACGATCAAATTCGTCAGTTCAACATCAATTTGCCAGGCGGACGCAGCGATATTTCGGGCATAGAGCAGGGGATTCGGACGCTGGGTAGCGCTGATACGGTCGCGGCGCTGCAAAACTTTAATGTGGTTTTGCCCAACGGCGGCACGGTACCGCTGACGAGCTTGGGCAGCGTGAAAGATGACTTTGCAGAAATTAGAGCCTCAGCCTATGCCAACGAGACGCCCGTGGTGGGGTTTCAGGTATCTCGCAGTAAAGGGAGCGTGGTCGTTAGCGTAGAAGATGGGGTCAAAGCAGCGATCGCTGCTTTGGAAACAACGCTGCCTGAGGACATTGCCTTTCAACTGGTCTATACCCAGGCCACCGAAATTCGCGACTCCTACCAGGCTTCTATTGACGCGCTTATTCTGGGGTGCATATTAGCCGTAGTGGTAGTGGGCGTTTTCCTGCGCAACTGGCGCACTACGCTCATTACCGCGACGGCTCTACCGCTCTCAATTATTCCAACTTTTCTGGTGATTCAAGCGCTCGGCTACACCCTTAACAGCATGTCTTTGCTGGCACTGACCTTGGCCGTTGGCAACCTCGTAGACGACGCCATTGTAGAAATTGAGAACGCCGAGCGCCATATTCAAATGGGCAAAACGCCCTTTCAGGCCGCGCTAGATTCTACGGCTGAAGTGGGCCTAGCTGTGGTTACAACGACTGCCACCATCGTTGCAGTTTTTATTCCTGTGGCCTTCATGGGCGGCATTCCCGGCCAGTTTTTTCAGCCTTTTGGCGTCACGGTCGCTGTAGCCACCATGTTTTCTACGCTGGTGGCCAGGCTAGTCACCCCGATGATGTCGGCCTACTTGCTCAAGCCAAAAGTAGAAGGCGGCGCTGATAATACGGTACTTGCCGCCGACGGTTTGCGGGTGCCTCGGCTGCTGCTGCCCTACCACAGCCTTTTGAACGGCGCGCTCAAGCATCGTCTGGTTACGGTGGGCTTAGCCTTTGCGTTCTTTGTGTCGAGTTTGGCTTTAGTTCAGTTCATTCCAACGTCTTTGTTTGATTCGGGCAACACTGATTTAACTAGGGTATCGATGGAGCTGCCGCCGGGCTCTACCCTTGAGAAAACCGACGAAGTAAGCGCGCAAGTGAGCGATCGCCTGCTTGCCCACCCCGCTACAGAGCGCGTATTTCGTACCCAAGAGCCCGGTAGCTCTACGGCCTATATTCAGCTCAAGCCTAAAGATGAGCGCATTACCCGCAGCGAATTTGAAGAGGAAATGCGCGATGCGTTTCAAAAAATTCCAGGGACGCGGATCAACTTTGTGAGCCAGGGCGCAGGCGGCGGTGGCAAGGGCTTAGAGATTGTGCTTACAGGTGAAGATCCAGCGCTGTTGAATCAGACGGCGCAGGACTTAACACAGCAGATGCGACAGGTGCCGGGTTTGGTAGAAGTTAGCTCTACCGCGGCGCTGGTGCAGCCAGAGATTTTGATCAGACCTGATCCTGTTCGGGCTACTGACTTAGGTGTTTCGGTTAGCAGCATTGCTCAAACAGCTTCTTTGGCGACCTTAGGAGATGCTGAGCAGAATTTGGCTGACTTTGACGCAGGCGATCGCCAAATTCCTATCCGCGTTCGCCTGGCCCCTGATGCCACCGACGATATCAGCACGCTAAAAAACCTACAGGTTCCTAGCCAAAACGGCGCGCTTGTTCCACTCATTGCAGTGGCCGATATTGAATTTGGCAGCGGCCCCGCTCAAATTGACCGCTTTGATCGCTCTCGTCAGGTCACGGTGGGCGCAAACCTTCAGGGCATCGAACTTGGCGAAGGTATTGAAGCCGTTGACGCTTTGCCTATCATGCAAAGCCTACCGTCCGGCATTCGCCAGCAGGCTGCTGGCGACGCCGATATCCAAAAGGAAATCTTTTCCCGTTTCGGCCTGGCGTTAGGCACTGCGATCATGATGATCTATGCGGTACTCGTTCTGCTCTACAACGATTTTCTTTACCCCTTTGCGGTGATGATTGCCATTCCGCTCTGTATCGGCGGTGCCTTGATGGGCCTATTGATCGCTCAAAAGCCGCTGGGTCTATTTGCTCTTATTGGGATTGTGCTGCTCATTGGCCTGGTCACTAAGAACTCTATTTTGCTAGTAGACTACGCGCTAATAGCTGTTAAACAAGGAAAGTCGCGTCGTCAGGCGGTGATCGAAGCAGGCATTACCCGGCTGCGACCCATTTTGATGACCTCTATCTCTACAGTGGCAGGAATGGTGCCGATTGCTTTAGCGATTGGGGCTGGTGGTGAAACCAGAAGTCCGATGGCAATCGCAGTCATTGGCGGCTTCTCCACCTCCACCCTCCTCACCCTCGTGGTTGTCCCTGTTTTCTTCACCTACATCAGCGGAGCCCGCAGCCGCACCGCCCGCGTTCTTAGCCGAGCAACCGGCATCGGCAAACCCTCGAAGCAAGCTGCAACAGCCTCTCCAAAAAATATTCAACCCTCGTCCTAATCAACCTCGCCAGAGGTTAGCGGCAGCAATATTTCAAACTCAGTACCCGTCGTCACGTGCTCAGCCTCAGTCGCCGGTACCTCACTAGCGTGAAACGAACGAATCCACAGCCTGCCGCCGTGCTTAGCCGTGACAATTTGATAGCTCATAGCCAGGCCCTTTTCCTTCCGAGAGCGACTTTTAGGCGAAAACGACTCAATAATTTGAGCTTTGGTTGCAGGCTGTAGTCCAGGGCCGTTGTCGCTGATAATAATCGATACCCAGCGAGATTCGTGAGGGTCTTTGTAGGCGGTATCTGCCTCGGCTCGAACGCAGGTCGTTACGGTTATCTGAGGGATGATTTGCAGGGGTTTGCCTGGCGATATGCCAATAGTCGTGCTGCCCTCAACGCCGTAGCTTTCTATCTGAGCCTGAGCCAGTAAAGAGTCGATTGCATTGGTAAATATGTTCATGAATACCTGGCTTAGCTGCCCTGAAAAGCAGGGAACAGGCGGCAGCTTGCCATAGCAGCGCTCGATTTGAATGGGGCTCTCAAGCCGACTTTTTAACAGCCTTAGCGTGCTATCAAGCAGTGAGTTTAAGTCTGTTGGGCGGGGATGAATTTCGTCTATATGACAAAAGTTTTGTAGGCTAGTCGCAAGCTGCTTCAGCCGGTGGGCTCCGCCTTTGGCACTTTTGATAGCAGCTGGCAAATCGCTACTCAAATAGTCAAATTCGATCTCTTCTCGAAGCTGAACAATCTCTTCTGTAGCCTGAGGCAGCGCCTTTGCATAAGCCTTAATCAAGTCGCCTTGCTGCTGAGCGTAGTCGGCAATATAGGTGAGATTTCCCCAGATAAAGCTAACCGGGTCGAGAATCTCGTGTGCTACGCCGTCTACCAGACGACCGAGTGCGGCCATTTTTTCGCTTTGCAGGAGCTGCATCTGTAGCCGTTCGTAGCGAATTTGGGTTTCGATACCGCGAATCTGCCAGTGCGCTACGTTGAGCGTGCGAGCATCTAGCAGGCTAAAGCCATCAGCGTGCTGCACTAAGATAGGGTCGCTTTGCTGCTCATGAGGACGTTTGAGCGCTTGCTGTGCGCCGAGAAGAATAGAGGTGTCGATAGGCAAACATAGAGATTTTGGATTGGCCTGGCTCAAGATTAAGTCGATGGGGCCCTCAACGAGAAGGCTGGTTTGTCCTAGCTTGAGCAGGCATTCTAAGAAGTGATGCCTGGAAAGTACGCGCGTCCGACCAGCCTCTGAGAAGATTGCGCCGGGAAGATCGGGAAACTGGGCGAAGCGGTCAATGAGATCTTGAATAGCGCCATCGGCGGTGACTGAGAAGGCATAGAGCGGTAGATCTGCGAGGGTAGAGCTGATGCCCAAAGGCGCTGAAGCACCCGCGATAATTTCAGGCGCGGGAACCGCATTTAGCGCGTCGAACTTTTTATAAACAGTGTCTTGCGGCGCGATAGCTTGCATAAAATGGCTGGCGTACAATTCACAAGGAAGGGGCAAA
The DNA here is from genome assembly GCA_963793265.1 of uncultured cyanobacterium. Lineage (GTDB taxonomy): Bacteria > Cyanobacteriota > Cyanobacteriia > Phormidesmidales > Phormidesmidaceae > Phormidesmis. The sequence continues at coordinate 49,763 of CAWBZI010000007.1, read as the reverse complement.
TGAGACTTAAGAAGGGTGTGTGCTTATTGTGCCCGTGAAGATTCTGAGAGCTTGTACGAAAAGTAAGTTTTCATGAAGCTCTCAGGGTAAATACTGGTAGTACGAAATCTCAGTCTACAGATGCCAAAATCGGCAATTTGTTCGTGATACGGCCACACTCGCTGCTGGGTCACGCTTACTTGAGTAGCAACAAGAATGACTATCATAGATATCTGGCAACCTAGAGCGTCCGAACTTATGGCTGAAACCGAGAACAAACCCACGACAAAGTATTGGCACGTATGGACTGACGATGACGGTGTTAGCCATCAAACCCGCTGCGAACTGAGCGAGTTTCAAAAAGAAAGTATGGGGGGTGATGCTGACCCGCAGTGGAACAATCGCCTGATGACAGGTGAGGCTGAAGTGTTGTTTACCGTGCAGCCTGTGGGCTGGGTTGGGGAATGGCACGAAAATCCTAAGCCGCAGTGGATTGTGCCTTTGTCGGGTCGATGGTTTGTCGAAACAATGGATGGCGATCGCGTAGAAATGGGCCCAGGCGACATCTCCTTTGGCGGCGATCAGAACACCAGGGCCAACAGCAAAGGGCACAAAGGACATCTCTCCGGCACGGTTGGCGATGAGCCTGCTCGGCTGATGGTCATTCAGCTCGCCGACGAAAAGTGGATAGCCGCTCGACCGGGCGATTTCAAATGATATATTAGTCGATTGCTAGAGGACAAAGCGCATGGTTGATAGCTTTCAGAAAAAGATGTTTCAGGACATGAAGCACAAAGAAGTATTCAGCCAGGCCCAGCGCTATGCCTTTGACTACGCAGGCGACGCGCTCGAACGGCCCGTTTTTCCAACAGATGAAGCGCTTGCGAACCTAGCGGTTTTTGTTGAGGACTTACCTGCTGAAGTTGGAGAAGCTGCTGAGATTTTAGAAACCCTGCACACATACGGCGCGCCCGCCACCACCGCAGGCACCGGAGGCCGCTACTTTGGCTTCGTAACAGGCGGCGTTTTACCTGTTGCCTTAGCCACCCGCTGGCTATCCGATTTTTGGGATCAAAACTCAGCGCTCTACGCTATGTCTCCCATTGCCTCTACGCTTGAAGCTGTTGTTGAAACCTGGCTAATTGACTTGCTGGGGCTACCTGCTCAAACGGTAGCTGGTTTCGTCAGCGGCTCTTCTCTCTCAATCTTTTGTGGCCTAGCAGCGGCCCGATACCGAATTTTGCAAAGCAAAGGTTGGGATATTAACAAGCAAGGGCTTAACGGCGCGCCGAAGGTAAGCGTTGTTACAGGCCGACAGACGCACGGCACCGTGGTTAAAGCGATCGCACTTCTTGGCCTCGGCACCGACAACATAGAATGGGCAGACACCGACGCTCAGGGCCGCATCATCCCCGCTCGCCTGCCCAAGCTAGACGACAGCACCATCCTTATTCTGCAAGCAGGCCAGGTCAGCACAGGCGCATTCGATCCAATCGATGAACTTTGCACCGAGGCCAACAAAGCCAACGCCTGGGCACACATAGACGGCGCGTTTGGCCTATGGGCAGCAGGCACCCAAAGGCTCCGCCACCTCACCTGTGGCATCGAAAAAGCAAACTCTTGGTCAGGCGACGGTCATAAAACCCTCAACACGCCCTACGACAGCGGCATTATTCTATGTCGTGATAAAGCTGCGCTCACTCACGCGCTACACACCTCCGGGCCATACATGACCTACAGCGAGAACAGAGATGGCATGTTGTATACGCCCGAAATGTCCAGGCGATCGCGCGCTATAGAACTCTGGGCCACCTTAAAGTATCTTGGCAAAGCGGGCGTTGATGAATTAGTGTACGGACTACACCAAAGAGCAGTTCAAATGGGCGAAGCGCTCGGTGACGAAGGTTTTGAAGTTCTAAACGACATTGTTTTCAATCAGGTTTTAGTCACCGCAGGCAGTGACGAAGCCACCCGCATAACCATGACCAACATTCAACAATCCGGCGAATGCTGGGTAGGTGGAACAACTTGGAAAGACAGAGCCGCCATTCGGATCAGCATTTGCTCATGGGCCACAACCGAAGAAGATATTAAGCGGTCTGTTCGTACCTTTGTAAATGCCAGGAAAAGCAGTTAGTTGTACTCTCCAGGCGTTTCTGTTTTCACAACAGTCACTTTACCAACTTTCCGCCCTGACATTCTTAGTAATTCATCTCCTGAAAATTCAAAACCGAGCTTTAGCGCTATTCGCGCAACGTCATCCGCAGTTGATGCTGCGACGACTTCACTTTTAAGATCCGGGTCAGACTGCATTTTTTTCAAGAACGCTTCAAGCTGATCTAAAGCCATGTTTTAATTTCCTATTCTTACTAGCTCGTCACATGTTAGACCAGAAAACCATTACTTAGGCCAAATTATTTCACACAGAACTCCGCGCATCAATCCGCCCTCCTTATCATCAAAATTAGCCCCAGAAACCCGACGAAATGTCCCCTTAAGCTGACGGGCTAGGCGTACGGCTTGTCGAGTTCCCTGCCCTGTATTGTTGAGCTGGTCATCTAGCCCTGGGCCATTGTCCACAATCTGAAGCCGATATTGCCTTGCCTCTAGCTGACAGATCACATCAATGCGCGTCGCCCCAGCGCCATACTTGCCGATATTGATGAGCGCTTCTTGTAAAAATAGACAAAGCCCGCGCTTTTGTTCTAATTTGAAGCGTCCCTGCTGAAGATCTTCAAAATTTGGAAAGATGTAGCTTTCGACATTAGAAAATCCAGGTAGATTCTGATTGAGCGTTGTTTCGTAAACCTGATAAAGCAGTACCGGCAAAGGCTGCTGCAAATCAAGCGCCGTGTTGTCGATGAGATACAGACTGTTAGAGCCTGCGTTTGTATCCTGGCGCATTCTCTCAAAAATGCCTCGCATTTCTATATTGAGTTCTTGCAATCGACGGCGTTGTTCGTTAGATAGCGTAGATTCTTTCCTCAGGCTGCGTAAAATAGCCGCTAATCGCTGCAATGGCCCATTGTGAAAAGCTTCGTAGGTTCGCTCTACCGCTATCTTTTGCTGCACCAGCTCAAAGCGCATATCTCGATCAAAGAAAGCTGTCACTAAACCCGCTCCGCATAGGGCGATTGCTGTAGGCACCACCGGAATCCATAGATTGTGGTTGAGTGCGATATAGCCAGCGCCTAATAAAAACAGGGTTGCGATCGCTAATCCAATCACGCTCTTCCACGGCGACATTAGCAAAACGCTAAGGGATATGCCAAAAAACCCCCAAACAACAATCCACAAATACTCAATAACATTAGGCCAGGTCGTAAGCACACAGGGGCGATCTAGCACGGAGCTTACAATCTGTTTAACCGCATGGGCATGTGCCTCTATGCCATAGATAAGCTTTGTTGTTTTAGGCAGGCCGCCAATACGAGCGGAGTACAAAGTATCGCGAACAGCAGCCGTAATAAAGCTGTCTTTAGCACTGGTGTCAATATTGCCAATAATCACAATGCGATCGCGTAGCGTTTCCAACAAAGCAGCCTGCGGTTGCGAGCTGTCACGACTTGCCAGCAAGTCTCGTAATGTGATCGTGTCGTAGGGCCTTTGCAACATGCAAAAGTTCATCAATATCTGGTGCCCACTCGCATCCGCACGAACATAGCCGCCCGAATTAGCCCGAAATTGCGAGAGCATAACATCCGCAATCCGAATAGGGTCATCAGCAGTGTGACCCGGCTGCAACAAAACACCGTCTGCCCTAAGATACTGCCTGACAAGCTGCAGAGCCAATGAGTACTTAATCCCCTCAACGCCAGGCTTTGTTAGCGCAATCCGACGCATTTTTCCATCAGCGTCGGTCATAATATCTGCAAAACCAACCTGCGCTGGGGGCACACCCGGCGGCGGCGAAACGGTCATGGTATTTTCGTCTAAAGCAACCTCTACCGTTACTACGTTGGGCATAGAAGTCACGAGCTGATACAGCTCATCTTTGCCCGTCAGCAGCGGTAAGTCTTTATAAATATCCAGCCCAATCACGCGCGGCTGATATTGTTTGAGCGTAACCAAAGCATCCATCAGGCTTTGGCTAGAGAGCGGGAATTCGCCTAACGCCTGATAGTCAGCGGCATCTACACTCACCAAAGCAATTCTGTCTGAAGCCTTTTGGGGCGGGCAGCTACGAGAAAAGGTGTCTAGCACCATCCATTCTTGAACCTGTAGCAGCCCTGATATGCGAACCAGGCAAATTAAGCCAATAATCAACAAACCCGGCAGCGCTAGATCTCTCCATTCAGACAGTCGCTTCGTTAAGATTTTACGTGGTGGTTGAGAGCGCTGTTGCCGCATTCCTAATTAATTAAACCAGCCCTCCGTGCGGCAATCTGAACCTGAGCGCGTGTGTCTTGCTCTGGCGTTTCATACACATTGAGCATATCTTGAATGCGAACCCAGTAATTGCGAACAGTGCGATCGCTAATTCCCATTTCGCGCGCGATCGCCACATCCGAAAGCCCTTTGTGAAACTTGAGCTGAAGCACGCGTACCCATTTCATATCTACCTCCGGGCGCGACCTAATCGCAGTCGGTAAATAAACCGAGCCTCTCAGGGCCATATCGACAAAGTGCAGCATCTCTTCAAGCGATAGCGACTTATCAATCGCAACAAAACCGCCCTCATAAACGTTAATTGCAGCCTTTAGCCGAATCAGCGGCATCACATTAATGCTTAGCACCATGATATTGGGCGCTGGCTTGCGGTTCATTAGCTTGTGCAATAGCCGCAATCCCGTGTCAACCGTTGCATGAGCCGACGTAGTTTCCGGCAAAATCAAATCCAGAATAATAAAATCAGAGTTGTGCTGAACAATCTGCCTTTCTGCAGCTCGTTCAGTCTGCGCAGTCGCAATACTGGCCTGCGGATATTGCTGCTGTAGCGCAGGCAGCGTACCCGCTAAAATAGCCTCATGATCGTCAATCACCAAGAACTGCGGCGCTCTCGCCATGATAGGCACCTGTAGATCTCTATCTTCTTTTAAAGCTACGCCGATCCTACACTGTCAGCGCTTTCAACACCCGCAGGCCGATCTACCGTTCGATTATTGGTGATCTTCAAGCGTCCGCTGGGCTCACTGACGCCGCCGACAGCCGCTTCGAGCTGTTCATCCGAGATGCGATCGCTCCCATCCTTTTCTGCTGCATCAACCTGAGCACCTTGCTTGCTTTCAAGCTGTTTGCTTTCAAGATCTCTTTCAACACTTTGAGCGTTCTGTTCCATTATCAAATACCTGTGGCACACACCTCAAACAAATAGGTGCTCCAAGAGCATAGCCTGGAGCACCTGCTGACTATAAGCAAAAGACTTTTAGCCCTCTACTTAAACCAAGCGCTTACTTGCTAGAATCGTTATTCTCTAGCTGCTCTAAGCGAGTCTCTTGGATGTTATCAACGCTCTTGCTAGAGTCGCGAGTATCTAGCTGCTCCAGACGAGTTTTTTGAATTTTGTTGCCACCAACAACGCCTTCTAGCTGCTCATCTGAAATCTGGTCTTCTGGCTTAGCGGCTTTCGATGTATCTGCCATGGATTTTTACCTTCTAAAGGGTTTACAGTTGTCTTTTAAACACCGTATCGAGTTCAAAAATTTTATCCTTAGTAAATGATGAGAATTTACTGACAGATTTCTTTAGATCCTGCGGATATTGGTCTAAAGGGTCGCGTAAGCAAACGTTACATCGAAGGCACGGCACCAGACTACCGCTGACTGAATCGCCTGCAGATCTGCGTCAGCCGGAATGGCATAGCGCTGCATCCCGCCTACTCGCTGAATTTGGCCTAAGTTGATGTAGTTTTCAGGGCCATAGTCACTAGGCACGGCTTCTTTATGCAGCAGTACAACCAAATCAGGCCCAGCATCCGTACGAAACGCCGCGTCAAACTCTAGATAGCGCTGACCGTTATCTTCAACAATTTTGGCCGAGCCCGTCGCAGGATGAGCCTCACCGACAAAGGCTGCGCTTTTTAATGCGTTCTGAGAGACAAGCTGCGTAGATGCAAGCGGGCTTTTCTGAGTCTGATTTTGGGCTTGAAGGATGGGTTGATAGGCGATGGTGGCGATCGCAACAACCAAACCAGATATTCCAAGTTTCGCCATGAGCTGCATTTTCATACGACCTCTTTGTTTGAGTGGTGCATATGAGCAGTATCGCCGTCACAGCAGTGGCATAGATGATAAACACATAAGGGTTTGCTTAGGGATTATGAGAGAAGATCCTCTACAACAAATCACGCCATCTGCCGCTTAGTCAGCTCAGCAAACACCCCCGCCTGCCCCGCCAGCTCCTCAAAGCTCCCCTGCTGCACAACTCGCCCTGCTTTGATCACATAAATCCGATCCGCATTGCGAATCGTGCTCAGCCGATGAGCTACTACAATCCGCGTCACATTGAGCCGATCTAAGCTCTCACTTACAATCGCCTGCGTCCGATTATCAAGCGCGCTCGTCGCCTCATCTAATAGCAAAATCTTAGGGTTGAGCGCCAGCGCCCGCGCAATCACCAGCCGCTGCCGCTGCCCGCCTGAAAGATTAGTCCCGCCTTCACTAATAACCGTATGCATCTGCATCGGAAAACCACGCACATCTTCAGCAAAGCCTGCCATCTCAGCAGCCTTCCAAGCATCATCCAAGTTAATCAACGCTCCACCTGAAATATTCTCGAAAATCGAGCCAGCGTTGATCCGACCGTTTTGCAGCACGACCCCTAGCTGCCGCCTCACCGCCGTAATGTCGATGCCTGTCACGTCTTGACTGTCGTAGTAAACGGTGCCCGACTGCGGCGTTTCAAAGCCCAACAGCAGCCTCAGCACCGTTGATTTGCCAGAACCAGACGGGCCGACTAGCGCAATAAATTCACCCGGATAGGCTTCCACCGTCACGTCATCTAAAATCAGCGGGCCATCATCGCGATAGCGAAAGGTGACGTGATCTAGGCAAATGCGCCCGGTCAATCGGCCAGGATCAGACTTTTGCGTATCCACCTCGGGCATTGCGGCTAAAATGGGCTGTGATCGCTGCCAAAGCGGCAACACCGTTAGCACGTCAATTAATGTCAAGCTCAGCCCCGTCGCCCCGCCAATAAACAGCGCAAACGCCGCATTAAAGGCCAAAAACGTACCTGGCGTAAACCCCGCATCCTGCATCGGATTTACCAGCGTACTTGAGAGGGCAAACAGGCCAATCGCCGTCAGCGTCGGCATCGCCCCGTTAAAAACGCTCACCGCATCTTCCAGTCGCTGCGTGCTTAAATCAAGCTGAAGCTGCTGCCGGTACTTCTCACCCCACTGGGCAAAAGCGCGCGGCTCAGCCCCGGCAATTCGCAGCTTAGAAACGCCGTTAATCAGCTGCACCATCAGGCCATAAAGCTGACCGTCTAGCTCCAACAATGGCCGCTGCTTTTTGAGCAAAATAGCGCCCGAAACCACCGTCACCACCATTACAATAAACGCAACAAACAGCGCCAATACCGCTAGCCTGGCACTGTAGTAAAACAACAGTCCTAAGTTAAGCAGCGCAAACACGCCCGAGAGTAGCCCGTCTAAGGCAGTGCCACTGAGCCTGCTGCGAATCGCGCTAATGCTAGAGACTCGCGACTGCAGGTCACCGGTTGAATAGTCTCGAAAAAAGGACGTGTGCAGCTTCAGCAAGCGATCCCATACGGCAGCTTGCAGCGTTACATCCGAGGCCGTTTCGATTCGCATGGAGGCGATCGCCTGAGCGAACTGAAAGCACGACCGGCCAAAAGCAACCGCCAGCAAAGCCAGCCCAATCTGAATCAAAATGCCCCGGCTCCCGTAGGGAATCGCATCGTCGATTAGCACCGCCGTCGCCTGCGGAATCGCCATGCCCAGCAGCGAAATCGCTACGCCGGTCAGCCCCACCATAATCATGTCGCGCTGACGGCCATAAAAAGCGAACCGCAGCAGCGTCCAAGCGTTCAGCTTGCCTTCTGGCAGGGGCCGGTAGAACACATGCGCTGTCGGCACTATTTTTTCAGCCAGCGCATTATCTACTAGCGATCGCTTTAGCGTCACCGGATCTAACAGCTCATAGCGACTGTCTTTCACTGGCAGCAGCGCCACCGGCTGACCCTGCTCGCGCTCTTTTTCTGAAGTTTCCTCAACCAGATAGCCCACCATCGGCCCGCTGTCTTTTTTCCACCAGTCGCCCCGCAGTAAAACCTGCCGCAGCCTGAGCTGAGAAGCCCGCGCGATCGCCTCCAACGGCTCCTTAAGCTGCGCCATATTCTCCGAAGTGCTCGGCGGCGAAATTTTTACCCCCAGCGACTTACCCACCGCCCCGGCGGCAATCAACAAAGGCGTATCAGCCGTCAAATAGCTGTCGTCTTCAGGCTTGAGTAAAGACGCGAGCCCCTGCAGCGTTTGCTGCGTATTCTTTTGATTGAGCTGCTGCCGCTGCTGAAAATGCTGCAAGTCTGACTGCGCCTGCTCAGTAATAATCTGTTGAATCACCTGCAAACAGTGAGCATGAAACTGCGCAATACCTGCAAACATCAGCTCAATATCAGTTGGCCCCAAATCAGTTGCGCGCTGGCGAGTCGCGCCTTTATACAGCGCTACCTCCGCACTCTCTTGAATCTCAATCCAGGTACCCACGCCCATCGGAAACAGACCCGTTCTTAAAATCGGCATTCCCTCATCGCCCAGCCAAAGCGCCTTGCCCCGGCTCAGCCGCAGCCAAACGAGCTGATCGTCAGGGCCGTAGCGATCGCTATCATTCAGCGAAAGATAGTGACTTGAGAACACACTGACAGCGGCAGCAGGCTTTGGAAATCCCTTGATCTGGCTGAAATGATCGCACCATCCTGTGAGCTGTACGGCCAGAGAATGATAGACATTTTTAAGCACGCTCTGCCCGTTCTTTGAGCTGGCCTCTTCCTTCCAGCTCGGCGCTTGCCACGTTATCTGACGTAGCTGGGTCGGCTCGAAGGCGATCGCAATTAGCCCATAGCGTCCCTTTCCCGACTCAAGTCCTAGCGCCACCTCACCGGCTGGCACCGTAAACAAATAGTGCCTGGCACCCACCGGCTCTCCATTCTCCTGGGCCACGCTAAAAATGCCCAGCGCCCCCGACTCAACCTGCCAAATCTGACCGGCAGTATTAAGCGGCAGCGCCTCGTTACCCGCCAGCGATCGCGTGCCCTTACAGTCCGCTTTTAACGGCTGAGCAGGTTGAACAGAAAACATAGCGAACTCCTATGAGGGTGCTGTACTGGTAGAAAGTGCCGTACCAGAGCTTTGAATCAATGTTGCATAGTGACCCGGCTGTGACCACAGCTCATCGTGCGTCCCGCGCTGCACCACCTGACCGCGATCGAGCACAATAATCTCATCCGCATCACGAATCGTACTTAACCTATGAGCCACAATCAAACAAGTACAGCCCCGCCGCCTCAAGTTCTGGTCAATCACCTTCTCAGTCTCCGAGTCCAGGGCACTGGTCGCCTCATCCATAATCAAAATTGAAGGATTGTTCACCAGCGCGCGCGCAATCTCCAACCGCTGCCGCTGCCCGCCGCTCAGGTTTTGCCCACCTTCTAACAGCTTTGCGTCATAGCCATAGGGCATCGATAAGATCGTTTCCTCAATTGCCGCATCCTGGCAAGCCTGCCGAAGCTGAGACGCTTCAATCGTGGCATCCCACAGCGTCAAGTTCTCACGCACAGATCCTTCAAACAGCAAGATATCCTGCTCCACCATCGCCAACGAATGCGTAATCACAGCGCGAGGAATCTCTTGATCCAGCTTGCCATCAAACCGAATTTCTCCCGAACGCGGCTGATACAGCCCGGCAATTACCCTCACCAACGTTGACTTTCCTGAGCCGCTACCGCCCACGAAAGCCACCCGCTGCCCTGGCTTAATCGACAGATTAAAGTTATCAATCAAAGGTGCGTCTAGCGGGCTGTAGCTAAAAGAGAGATTTGTAATATCAACTGCGCCCGTTAGCCGGAAAGAAGATCCAGCCGCCTCACCGTTCCAATCTCCCGTACCGCTCTGGTCAAACACCTCATCAACGTCATTCTCCAACACATCATCTAAACGCTCCAAGTTCCCCTGAAGCGTTTGCAGCGTATTGGCAAAGCGCACCAAATTATTCACTGGCCCCTGAAAGCTCTGCATCAAAAGCTGAAACGCCACCAGCATTCCAATTGAGAGCGATCCGTTGATCACGCGCCAGCCGCCAAAAACTAACAGCGACAGCGCCGTCAGCGTCGTCAGCAGCGAAGGCAATAGTCCCAGTAGCCGGTTCGTTAGCCCTAGCTGCTGCTGCGCGTTAATCGCCTTGGTATAGTAGCCCGACCAGCGCGCAAAAAAGTCCGACTCAATGCCAGAAGCCTTCAGCGTTTCAATACTCTGCAAGCCCGCAATGCTCACCCCTGAAGCCTTACCGTATTCCTGAATTAAACGACGATTTGCATCTGTGCGAGTGCGCGCCACCCACTGCAACACAATTACATTAATCGCAGCAAAACCAACAACAATCAGCGTCAGGGGAATATCGTATTGCAGCATGGCAATCGCATAAAAAACAATCATTACCAAGCTAATTGCCGTCGTCGTCAGCCGCCCTGAGAGCACATTAGCTACGCTGTCATTGAGCGAAATGCGATCGCTAATTTCCCCGGCAAACCGCTGCGCATAAAACCCAGCAGGCAATCGCAGCACATGCCACACAAACCGACTCGCCATCCCCACCGAGAGCTTCACCCGCAGCGCCCGCAAATATCGAAGCTGCAAAGCCGTCAATAGCGCTTGCACAACGACCGTTAATCCCATTCCTAGCAGCACATAGGGCAGCCAGTCGAGCCGCTTTGCCAGCAGCACATTATCAATAAACACCCGGCTAAAGGCAGGCAGCGCTAGCGTCGGCAGCACCAGCAAAAAGCCTGTAATTCCACAAAAAAGCAGCGCCACCAGCGAGCCGCTGAGCCGATGCCTGAGCCCCCGCAGCGCGCTCGCCCGATGCCCCCCTTTTTCAAACCCATCGCCCGGCTCAAACGTCAGCAAAATGCCCGTATAGCCCTGATCGAACTCATCGTGGGTTACCTTACGCGGCCCCACTGCCGGGTCATTCAGGTACACATGCTTCGCGTCAAAGCCCTCAACCACCAAAAAGTGATTAAAGTTCCAAAACACCACAAACGGCGTCTCTACCTGCTTCAGGTTCTCAATACTTTTCTTGAAACCCTTAGCATCCAGGCCGTAGTTCCGAGCCGCCTTAAGAATATTCGCAGCCGTCACCCCGTCCCGAGAAACCCCACAAGCCTGTCGCAGCTCAGCTAAAGGCGCATACCGCCCGTAGTGACCCAGCATCATACTTAAGGCCGCAGCGCCACACTCCACCGCCTCCATTTGTAAGACGGTAGGCGTTTTTTGACGTGCAACAGGTTTAGCCGCAGATCGACCAGTAGAAGGGGCAACGGGTGTCTTTTCACGAACCATAGGCTACTGCCCCTCCGAACGGTCTAGAAATGGAAACACGAAGGCGATTGGCGCTTTTTCAGCCAGGGTGACGCGGGCGATCGCAGGCATTCCTGCAATCGGAGACATCATACTCGCCCCTGTAGACCAGTGATAGTCACCATTCGCGTCCATATCAGGCACCGTTACCACTTCCACATACGCTTGCTCTAGCCCCGCCTCGCGCGCTGCTGAAGCTGTCGTAATTGCAGGATTTTCTACCGACTGCACCGTACCCATCAGTCCTCCGGCTACCTGCGCCCCTTCCACATCAGGAATCAGCAGCACCTTCATCCCCGGCTGAATTTGGGCAATCTCGCCCGCGCTAAAGTAGGCCACACTTTGCAAAGCCGCCGAAGCGGGATCTGCTTCAGAAATATCGTTATAAACAATCACGCCCCGCCCGGTCGTTGTCACTGGAATTCGCCCGACAAAGCTCCAAACAACGCCAAAGCTCAGCAGTCCGCCGAGCGCGGCTAGCGGCAACCAGCTACGCGGCGTCACAATCTGCATGAGCTGATCGAGCTGTTCTGGCGACGCCAGCCGTTCGAGCGCTTCTTTGCGAAAAATACTGCTTTTATCCATTACTGGCTAACTCCACCAACGCTACCAATACTATTACTAATGCCGCCACTAATCCCCAAATGCTTAAGCATCCAGTCAAATTTGGCCGCACCCTGCGAAACCCGCTGTAGGGCGTCTACATCCAATTCGTCATTGAGCCCAGCATCGGTATCATTAGAAACAACAGCCGTGAGCAAGCTCGCCGTTTGAGCGGCAATCACCCGATAAAACCTGGCCGCAAATCCAAGATCTTCTTGTAGCTTAATAGAGACTTCTCGCCGGGGAATCGTTAGCATCAAAGACTCTCTCACTGCGCTAATACGTACAGGCAAAGGGCGAAAGTCTAGAAAAGAGATAATGCCTGGTAAACCGCCTCGCGCCAGATAGGCAACCGGCTTAAAGTCTTGCTCGGCTGCTTTCTCTGCTAGGCCATCAGAGCAGGTAGAAAAGGGGTCGCATGGATTTTCGGTAGCCGCGATCGCAAGCTGTCCGTCTAGCAATGTGTACAGCGCATCCACCGGACGCCCTGCATTTAAAAGCACCCTGTCTGCTGCAAGCTTCGTTACCTGCCCCGCACTCGTCATCCAGTCAATATCACTATCTTGCAGCTCACCAAATACAAACAGCGCCTCTTTCACCATATGCCCCGACTGATAGCGCAACAGTGTAGAGGCCTCAAACAAATGGCGAATTTGCTCCGACATAATTAGCGCCAGCGCCTGATAAAAATGGGAGGCAAAAGCCGCATCCTGCCGAAGCTTATCCCACAGCGCCACCTTGGGCACTGCTAGCGCGATCGCCTCGCTACTGGCAACGACAGAAACAACAGGTTCAATATCAAACAAACTGCCCTCACCCACCATATCGCCTCGCGATAGCTGGCTTTCAGCAGCACCGGGCGACTGCACAGTTAAAGTGCCTTCTAGCAATACGTATAGTGTTTCTAGCGATCGCCCAGGCTTCATCAAAACATCACCAGCCGAAAGCCGTAGCCGCTGCCCGCTCGTCACTAGCCAGTCTATATCAGCATTATTTAATGTCTGTAGCAGAATGTCTGACATAGGCCATTTTTACCGTTATTTTTTGCCTGGCTTGATAGTCCCGCGAATGACCTTTTAATGACCACTTTTAATGAGTCCTTAGTCAATAAGGATAATGCCTCAAACACAAAAGCGAGAGATATCGAACCTATTCTAAAGTTGTTCTCATGATTCTCTCACACTGGGTTAAGGATCTATGCAACAGCAATCAAAAAGAGTTCGGTCATAGCGCTAAGCAGCTTCTCGCAAAATATAGCCAACCCCGCGGACAGTATGAATGAGCGGATTTTCAGACGTCGCCCCTAGCTTCTTACGCAGATAGCGGATATAGACCTCAATAATGTTAGAGCTGCCTGCATAGTCATAGCCCCAAACATTCTCTAAGATCTGGCTGCGAGTGAGCACCTGAAAGTAATGTGTCATCAAGTACTCCAACAAATTAAACTCCGTGGCCGTGAGTCGGATGAGCTGTTGGTTGCGGAACACCTCTCGGGTGTCACGATTGAGGAGAAGATCGGTGCAGCGCAGAATAGGACTCTGACGCTGACCATGATCGCAGTAGTTTAAGTTGGCCTGCACTCTGGCAATAAATTCTTCTTTCGCTAAAGGCCATGAAAGGCAGTCATCAGCACCCGCATTGAAGCCTGCAATTCGCTGCTTGTGGCAGTCTGACTCGGTAAGTAAGATAATGGCTTCTTCATGCCTGCTGCTGCGGAGGCGATCGCATATTTCTAGCCCAGAAAGCCGAGGCGGCGACCAGCTCAAAATTACCAAATCAGGCTTCATCCGATTTACCGCCAGCAGCCCGCGCAAACCATCGTGAATAACGCTAACCTGATAGCCAAGGCCCGACAGCTCCATTTGCAGCGTTTCAGCAAGCTCTATTTGATCGGAAATAAACATAATTTGCTTATGTTTTATTTGTTGGTCGAGCGTGTAAGTATTGTTGTCTAGAGTGCGTCTTGTGACGTTTGCCATGCTGTGCTATTTCCTCAGAAGTTAAGAGCGCTAGAGGGGATCTTAGTTAACGGTGAGAAGATGCATTGTCAATACTTAGAAAAACCAGCTTCTGAATAAAGTGATGGGGTAATTCTACGGAAAACCCTGTACTGTAGACGCCTAGCGGTGAGCCTAAATTTTTAGTAGATGAATGGTGTAGGTACAAGCTGAACTCAGGGTATGAGCTAACCCCAACCAATCGGTAGAAGCTCAAAAAGCAGTAGAGGTGCTATGGCGGTTCGTCTAATCTGATCAGGCCGCGCCGAAGGGCTACGATGATCGCCTGTGTGCGGTCGTTAACGCCGAGCTTTTGGAAAATATGATTGATGTGAAACTTGACGGTGCCTTCAGAGATACTTAGCGCTTCAGCCAGCGCTGCCGTACTGCTACCGCAAGACATCATATTGAGCACATCACGTTCGCGGTCAGTGAGATCTTCGGTTTCCATACGCTCGGCAAGTTTGAGGACGACGTTAGGCGGTAGGTAGCGCTTGCCGCTATGAACGGTGCGAACGGCGTCAATGAGATCCTCAAAATCAGCGTCTTTTAAGATGTAGCCACGTGCCCCTGCTTGCAAGCCGCGATAGATGTCTTCATCGGTGTCGTAGGTTGTCAGAATGATAATTTTGGCGTTGGGCGTCGCTTCGCGAATATGAGTGATCGCATCGACCCCTTCCATATTAGGCATCCGCAAGTCCATCAACGTAATATCGGGCTGATGGGCTGAGTGAAGTGCGATCGCTTCTAAGCCATCTTTCGCTTCAGCCACGATATTAAAATCGCTTTGCAGCTTAAGAATAGAAACAATACCCTGACGAACAATGCCATGATCTTCAGAGACAAGGATAGTAATGGGCAAATCAGGGGTCATTTTTCCAATTCAGCGGAATGACAACTTCAATTGTTGTGCCGACGCCGGGTGTGCTTAGCAACTCAAAGGTACCACCAAAGCGAGTGGCGCGTTCTCGTATGCCGATGAGGCCAAAGCCGCTGGTTTCGATGAGGCGGGAGGCATCAAAGCCAATGCCATCATCAACGATGCAGATTTGAACGTATGTTTCTGAAGCAAGGGCATCGGGCTCACCTTTGAAAACAAGGGTGAGATCGAGCTGAGTCGCGTTGGCATAGCGGAGGGCGTTGGTAATTGCCTCTTGAGCAATGCGCAGAAGGTTGAGCTGAATGTCATCAGGCAGCGGCAGGGGCGCGCCTTCGAGGTAGAAATGAGTAGCCAGGCCGGTGTCGCGCGTGGTTTGAGTGAGAGACTTTTGCAGGGCGTCAGGAAGCGAGTCGGTTTCAAGCGCTTCAGAGCGCAGGGCACGGACAGAACGACGCGCTTCAGAAAGCCCTTTGCGGGCGAGATCACGAGCGCGGCGGATATAGGCTTCGATGTCTTGTCCGTCTGCTACGCCACCGCCCAGTCTGGCTCGCTGGCGCAGAGCTTCGAGCTGGAGGGAGATGCCTGTAAAGGACTGGGCTAGGGTGTCATGAATTTCGCGGGCAAGGCGAGTGCGTTCGTCATTGAGTACAGCGGTGAGCGCGGCGGCCTGGGTTTGGTCGGCCAGGCGCGTGAGGTGTAGAGAGAGCGTGGCCTGGTTGGTGAGCGCCTGAATAAACTGAAGCTGTTCGTCAGTAAGGACAGTGCGATCGCTAAACGCAAAGCCAATAAAGCCGAGCGGCTGGTTGCCCACTCTCATACAGGCACAGACGATAGACGTATGGCCCTGGGCGCGGTGCCAGGCCAGCGAGTCGGGCCAGCAAAATTCCAGAGATTCAGGATGACCTTTGGCAACGGTAAAAGGCGTCGGTGCTTTGACGATAATTTCCCACCCCTTGGATAGATCAGCGGGGATCGGTCGGCTAAAGAGATCGGGATCGGTCGGCGCACTGCCCTGGTATATTTGACCAGATTGAACCGTAATGTGCTGGTTAAGGGTGTGGGCGGCCTGATCGTAAAGGAAGAGGTGCGCGCTACAGGCTCCAATTTGCTCAGCCATTTTACTCAGGTTTTGACCGAGGAAGTCATTGAGTTCGGGCGTAGCCGTCAGGGCGTTGAGCGTCTCACTCAGCGCCAGATTCGTTTTGGCCAGTTCGGTGGCCCGATCGCGCGCGGCCTTCTCGCGTTCTTCAAGCACGGCCTTCTCGGCATTTCGCAGCGCTTCATCTTGAGCCTGCCGGGCGATCGCACTCCCCACGCTTTCCGCCGCCACCTTCAGCACCGCAATCTCAGCCTCTTCATACGGTCTAGGCGTCGAACAGTTATCAAAGCTGAACTCGCCCCAGTATTCGCCCTGAATAATAATCGGCACCAGCACCGTAGAAGACAGGCTGTGAGCTTCTTCCATATAGTCTCTTTGATAGCCGGTGAGATCGGGAATCAAAAAGCTCACCGCTTCTCCTTTTAAAAGCGTGCGGCGAAATTCGAGAAAATGACCTTCTAGTGGAATCAGAGCCTCTTCAAAAAACTCGGGAGGCGAGCCGTCTACCCCAGGCTTGCACCACTCTTGCAAAAACTGAAGCTTGAGAAAGCCGCCCTCATCAGTAACACGCTGAGTAATCAGACGGGTCAGCGAACAGCGATCGCACTCCACCGCCTCACCCAGCAGCCGCACCACTTCCGAGAGCACCGTCTTATAGTCTGTTGATCGCAGCAATAAGTTCGCTGCCTCTGCCACACTGCCCAGCAGCTTCGTGCGCTCTCGCGCCGCCTGATCGCGCTGCATCTGCTCGCGATAAATCGCCCCGCCCACACAAGCGGCTGCCGTATTAAACACCGCTAGCTCAGCAGCGGTTAGCTCACGAACGTCCTGGCAGTAGTCCATAAACATCAGGCCCCAAAAGTCTGAGCCGATGAAAATAGGCACCGCGTAGGTGCACTGCGCTCCCAGCGATTGCATCTGGCTACAAGCAGACTCAGAATGCTCAGCAGTGCGCCCCCCCACTGACTCACCAGCCATCAGCCGCCTTGTCCAGTCGGGAAACTCGCTAGCAGGCATTTCAACCAAATCTGCAAGGGTCATCAGGCTGACAGTCCCCGACGAATCCCACTCATGCAGCAGCCGAAACCGTCCCTGCTCCGGCGCAGTATCTTCAGCATCGAGTAGATACTGCATGATCCCTAAGCGATCGCACGCCAAATTCTGGCCGATCGTCTCCAGCGCCGCCGTCACGCTCGTATCCGACTGCGCCGCCGAGAGCAGCTCACTGGCCGCTGTAGCAATCGTTTGTAGCCAGCGATCGCGCGTAACCAACACGCTGTTCGCCGCCTCTAGCTCAGCCGCTCTAGCGACCCTTTCTTGGGCCATCAGCATTTCCCGCTGCGTAGCCTCGTGAGCCCTACGAGTGCGATCGCGCTCAATGGCATTCCCCATTGCCGTTGCCGCCGTTTCGAGCACCGCAATTTCAGCGTCCATCCAAACGCGCTCTATATAGCAATCGTCAATTCCTAGCAGTCCCCACCATTCACCGGCCACATTAATTGGCACGCCCAAAAGCGATCTCGCCTGCCCGGCGGGGCGATCTTCAGGTGCAATCCCGTCTAGCTCGCGAGCTAAAAACTGCGTAGCCTGCCCTGCTTTTAAGGGCGCTGATAGGCGAGCTGGAAAAGCACTAACAGGCACCGGGAACTTAGCGCCTGAGTCCATTTTGTTCGGAATATGCGGCGCGTCCCATTCGGCGTGGAGATTAAAGATCAGTTCATCGGTATCGCCTCTGTGAGAATTTCGCAGGATATAGGCCCGGCACTGCCGGGTGCCTTCCCCAATAATTTGCAGCGTGGCCGGGAGCGCCAGCGCAAGATCGTCATTTGCAACCAGGCACTGGGCCGCAGCGTTGACACATTTGAGCAAGCCATCGCGGCTACGAAGCTGATAGTTGTAGGTTTCTAATGCGGTTGCGCGAGCCTGAGCCTCAACCGCTTTCTCCTGACGGCTGCGACCTCTCTTAATCGCGCTGCCAATACAGGCTGCCGCCGTCTCCATTCCAGCAATCTCCGAATCGTGCCATCGACGCTCAGTAGTGCAGTCGTCACAAGCAATCAGGCCCCACCAGGCCCCATCAATCACAATCGGAACCCTCAATAGAGAAAAGATCGCTACATCGGAAATCTCTGGCATCGGTTCAGCGCGATCACCTGCCAAACGCTGCACCGACTGCCCTACTCTAAATAAAGAGAGCCAGTCTCCAAAGCTTGAATGAAACAGTGGAAAGTAACCAGGAATATCACTTATTCTTGGAATATTCAAAGCCGTCCATTCATAGAGACAGTCGGCAACTTCTCTATCTTCGCTGTCGTTTGTTCTAGATTCAAAAGCGCCAGATTCAAAGGCGCTAGATTCACCTTTAAAACCTCTATTTTCGAGAACTTTATTCTCAAGAACGTAAATGCGATCAACCTGACCTGAGCGGGCAAGCGCCTCTAGCGCGCCATTGATCGCCTCGTCAAAATCTTCAATCACAAGCAGCCTGCGAGCGGCTTCTGCAACACCGCCTAACAGCTCAGCTTGAGAAGACATGTTCTGCCGTTCAAAAGGTTGTTCGTTGTTCTGAACGGTTGTAACCATAAAAAAGTGCCTATTTTTTCCACGGTAGCCTAGAATCCTATCGCATGTGCCAATTTGACAGCCAGTTTAACGGTCGTCAAATCGGCCCCGTCAAACTATCCACGCTCACAAGCTCGTACAAAGCTACAGCGCTTTAACCGCCGCTAAAACATCAGCCGGTTCAGCCCTTTTTGTATAGTCAGCATTAGCATAGGCATAGCGAACCATCCCATTGCTATCAATCACGTAGGTTGCCGGAACCGGCAGCTCGTAGCTATCGTCGCCATTGTGAGCCTCGATATCAAGCCCAAATCCTTTGTAAAGCGGGCGTAGCGCCGCGTCTAGCGTAAACACCAGTCCGTAGCTACGCGCAACCTGATTGCCAACATCGCTAAGGACTGGAAAGGCAAGATCGTGCTTTTCTTGCATGGTTAGCGAGTAGTTAGGCAGCTCAGGTGAAATAGCCACAAGCTGCGCGTTAGCCTGCTGAAATTCGGGCAGCAGATTTTGAAAAGCGCGAATCTCTAAGTTGCAGTAGGGGCACCATTCACCGCGATAAAAGTTGATAATAACAGGGCCTTTCGTCAAAAGCTGGCTGAGCTTGTGAGAATTGCCAACGGCGTCGGGCAGTTCAAAATCAGGGGCGCGATCGCCCACCTTCAAGCTATTGTTGGTAACGCCAGAAGCTTCTAGCTCAGCCGTCTTCTGTTGCATAAGAGCAGACGTTTCTTGGGGAACTTGCTGTAAAAAGCCAGTTTGAAATTCGATAATTTGAGAGGAGAGATCGGTTTGAGTTGTCATAGTTATGCTCTGGTGTTGGAGTGTCGTGTTAGCTCGCTTTTACTAGACGCTCTGGTTTCGCAGTCGCCTGTGCGCCTCAGCCACGTTTGTGCCCAGGGTATTGTTGGGGTTTACAGTCCCGTTAAGATAGTGAATTGCCGGATAGTGTGCAATTAGAACGGTGCGAGTGCCTGCTAAAGCTGTTGGTGCCACGCTAGCCGGTTCAACAGTATGAAAAACCTGATTGTCGTGCCACAGCATCGCATCACCGGCTGCTAATACAAAAGGACTGATGAGCGATCGCGTCCCTTCAAGGTCGGCATAGATAGCGCTCTTGGCCCCTTCAATATGCTCGCGCTCCAAGCATACTAGCATCGCTCTATCGGCTCCGTCAGAATGAATGCCCTGCCCGGTTAAGCACCCGCCAGAGTTTTCGTTGGTGATGTGGCTTTTTTGCACCTGCACCAAAACCGGCTCATTATCAGAAATGTTGTACTTTTCTTTAAAGGCATTCAGCACCTTCTTAGTCGCCGGACTCGTCAAGAACGGCTGCGGCATTTCGCGATAGCAGCGCTTGTAGCCGCCCGAGAAATCGTTGTACTGTTCGGGTTGAGAAAAACAGCGGGCGCGAATTTGAAACCATTCTCCGTTGAGACACAGCACGTAAGCAACGTTTTTGGTTCGCGCTGTAAAATGGTCTGAGCTTGGATCTGGCCCGAGTTCGCCACAAGCTGAAATGATTTCATTCGCCTCTGAAGCGCTCAAAAGAGAGATTGTTTCAGCCAGACTATGAACAGATCTGTGCGTTAGGCACCTGCTTAAATCACTGTCTGTTTTTTGCTTTGGCGCTACTTTGACCAAGGTCTGTGTTTTCATCGTAAAATTCTCTTAATTAATAGTTGTTTTTGTTCATAGATGATTTCTTAACTTAGTTTTTATCTCTGCGATCGCGATTAAACGTAACAACCTCGTGAAGGGTTACATTGCCGTCTCCATTAAGATCGGCAATCGGATTGTTCAGACCTACCTGACGGGCGCTTACAGTCGTTGTTAATAGTGCTGTTGTCGTCATGAGTGTAAGCGTAGAAAGTAAAAAGCGTTTCATGAGTTTTGATATCTCCAAATAAAGGCGGTAGGCCCGATTGGTTCGAGGGGCGATCGCCTTGTCTACAATTTCTATAGTGAAGGCGGCACATGAGTATCCGCGAATACGAAAATAAGCTTGTCCTGAGATTACGAGATGAAGTTACTCATGATGCAAAAAACCTCACTCAATTCCAAGACAGACGTACCGTTTGAGCCAGAAAATGAAGACATCTAATTCAATTCGCCTCACGCTTTGCCTATGCCTTCTACTACCGTCATTTTGATTGTGCTTGCAGCCACGGCCACCTACGCCCTGCTCTCTCGTCGGCTTGCAGCTTCCGTTATTTCTCTACCGATGATCTTCACCGCCCTCGGCCTTCTGCTGGGGCCGTTCGGCTTTGGGCTCGTCTCTGAAAACGCCGATCGCGACTCTATTCAGCTCATTACAGAAGCCACGCTGATCCTGGTTTTATTTGCAGATGCCTCGCAGGTAAAGCTCAGCGCACTGAGGAAAGAAGCAGCTATTCCAGCTCGTATGCTGCTAATCGGGATGCCGTTGAGCGTTGTTATAGGTACCTTTATAGCCAAATGGGTTTCTCCTGATAGCTCATGGTTTTTAGCGCTTTTAGTCGCTGCTATTTTGACCCCGACCGATGCCGCCTTAGGTCAAAGCGTTGTTACTAGCCCTGCTGTGCCTAAAAGGCTTAGCCAAAGCATTAACGTCGAAAGCGGTTTAAACGATGGACTAGCGCTACCGGTTGTACTCATTGCCGCTGTTCTGGCCACTAACGCTGCTGGAATTAGCAATGAAAATATTCCTAACAACGTGGCTTTGTTCACACTCTTACAGCTCACGCTAGGCCCGCTCACCGGTATTGTTGTTGGCACCGTAGCCGCCAGGCTCTTGGATGTATCGGTTAACCATCGCTCAGCTACCACAGTTGCCCAAGGGCTATACTTTCTAACCACCGCATTTATTATCTATTTTGGTGCAGAGGCTATTGGTGGTAACGGATTTATCGCTGCTTTTGTCGGGGGGTTGACGTTTGGGAATGTGTTGCGATCGCCCCCCACCTTCATTGTTGAATTTATGGAAGGCGAAGGCCAGCTTCTCACCGTTCTCACCTTCTTTATCTTCGGCGCAGTATTAGCCCCGCTTGGGCTCACGCATATCGGTTGGAGAACGTTCACGCTCGCGGTGCTATTTCTCACCTTTGTTCGCCTTATACCTATTTGGATTGCGCTCAAAGGGCTCAATCTCAGCCGCTACGACAAGCTGTTTCTCGGCTGGTTTGGCCCTAGAGGACTTGCCTCTATATTGTTTGCGCTGCTAGTGCTAGACGAATTTCCAGTACCCGGTATTAACGAGCTTGCTGCCTGCGTCGTCCTCACCGTTTTAATGAGCATCGTCCTGCACGGTGTTAGCGCAGTCCCGCTCTCAAACCGCTTTCGCAGACCGTAGTAAACAAAAGCGACTATTGAATAGTCTTCATTCTCGTTTGCAAGCGCCTGAGCATCTCTTTAGCGCGGCGATTGTCCCTTAACCTCACCATCTGACGAAGGCGACTATTCATCAGTCGGTGCTGCCTGAGCGTGGTTTCTCTATCGCCTCTGATGCCGTACTGCCGCTTGTTTATTTTGTCGTCTGGCAGGCAAAAGAACACGCCGCTGTCGGTATATTGAATGCTCCCTTCTAATAAATCAAACACCCGCGCGTTACCGGTGATAGACGGTTGAGTGTCTTGGCAGCCATAGACATGCAGGCTCAAAAAAGGGCAATCGCTCTCGTTGCCCATTTGATGAATCAAACTGTTGTTAACCGCGTGAATCATGCCTGGTGAATAGTGAGCGGCCACTGAATTTTGGAGCACGCAATTTTTGAGCGTATAAATATAGTGTTTCGCATACCCGAAGCACTGCACCGCGCCCCACTGCGTCGGCCCGTGGTCATGCACCGCGCTGAAGTCACCTGGCACCCAAGACATCACCATTATCTCAAAGTGCCCGCCATAAAACACCAGCTTGCGACCATAGCTATCGCGACACGAATGGTCAAAATCTGCCCAGGGCATCAAATCTTCAGCGGAGACGTTAGCTGCTTTAAGTACGCTCGTCACCTGCTCAGCGCTTAAGTACCGAGAGGTCTGAAGCTTTTCTATCAGTATTTGCAAACTCGCTGGATAGTCATCAACAGAACTGTAGCTAGCTGAACTATTGAGAGCATCGTTCTTCAGCTCACGGCCTGTTTGGTAGCCTGCTTCATGAAAAATCGTCAACACCATCTTAAAAGGCTCAAATTAGGATGTTTAAAGTTTTAAAAAATAAAAACTTGTTCTAAAAACAAATTAGCGGCTATATATTTGCTGTTGCTGAGAGCGTGCTAAGAAGTTTAGGAGGGGCCGAAGCAGGCGCTAAAGAAGGAATGAGAGAAGAGGCTAAAGGTCGCCGGGAATAGGCTATCAGCCAGTCAATCAGCCGATCCATCACTGGCTCTTCTGTCAATAGCTCGAGTCGTGCAAAGCCGCCAATATTACCTGCATTAATTTCGCTGATGCGCCAGGTACCATCGTCATCCATCAAAAAGTCATAGCCCAGCGTATGCAGCCCCAGCGCCTGATAGTAGCTAGCCGTACAGGCGATCGCCTCTCGCTCATCAGGCGTAATCTCCGCCAGGCTACACGCTCCATCGGCGCTCACATTGTTCACCCAATGCCCGCTCTTAGACCGGCGCAAGTAGCTCCCATAAATCTCACCATCTACGACCACCACCCGCTTATCTCCCGCAGTGGTGTTCGTCAAATACCGACAGAATTGAACCGGCTCGGTTTGCCCGACCTTGAGATAGTCCAAAACCTGAGAAAACACTGGAAATACCTGCATGCCCGTTAGCACGTTATCGACTTGATAGGCCCCGCCCTTGTAGAAGATTTTGAACACACCGCGCCCGCCCGTGCTGTTTGCTCGCTTCGCCACAATGGTTTGGTGCTTTTCAAAAAATGCAAGAATCTTGTGCTCGCTTTCGCTGACGATCGTCTCTGGCATATAGGCGCTGGCCACGGTCATTAAAAAGTCAGACTTCATTTGCGATCGCTTACCCGAAGGCCGATTCACAAAGCGCGTAAACGGCTCCCAGCCGCTAAGCAAATCCAAATAGTGAGGGGCATAAGGCTTCAGCGTTCGGCAAAACACCACGTCTATTTCTTCTAAGCTGATGCCTTTTGGCGCGCCCTGACCTAGCGCTACAAATGCCTCATAGCTCAGCAGCTCAGAGACTGGTATCGCCTGAGCTTTGGGCAGCTCCCCAGAAAACACGCCCGCGACTACATAAGGCGTCGGCACGTGGTAAAACGTCACCCGAGGATCGCGTGAGAGCCGCTGATAGAAGGTGGGTACATCTAGCGGCGGGCGAGCGTAGTGGAGAGGATTGCAAAGGCTGAGTAGCTTCATAGAACAAGTGCTTCGGATAAATGCTTTGATGGCCTGGAGGCTTTTTGCCTATAGAAGCATTCAAATATGAAGGTGTTCTGACTGAACGCTGAGAAATTACCAACAAAATCTTCTAAATAAACAAGCGTCCTTCTTAACGCAAGCTCATAGCGCTCTCATATAATCCCAAAACGCAGATGCTACATTGGTTTGCAAGCTGTTGCCGTTCCCACCTATTGCCGTTCCCACCTATTGCCGTTCCCAATCTACCAATATCATATGAACGCGCTCAATATCCTATTTTTGAACTGCACGCTGAAGCGTTCTCCTGAAGTGAGCAATACTGAAGCGCTCTGGACTGTCGTCGCCCAAAAATATCAGCAACAGGGTCATAGAACGCATCAGCTCCGAGTCATTGACTATGAAATATCACAAAAGAAAGACTATAGGTTCTCTGCGGTTCTACAGCATATTCAAGCGGCTCATATCCTGATTGTTGGATTGTCAGTGCGTCACAGCAGATCTCCCTCAATCTATTACAAACTGCTTGAGAAACTGCAAGGCGATCGCACAGAGCATCAGCTATATAACAAAGTATTTGGGCTACTGCTAACCAGCGATGCCGAAGGCGGCGGCCATTGCATTGCGCAAGCCTGTCAAGATTTTAGCCGCTTAGGCTGCACTCAACCGCCAAACAATACAGTGAGCTGGAGCCGGTCGATAGATGCCAAGGCAGGTTTTATTGAGGCGAGAGGAGAGTACGCGATCACTGTGAATACAGCCGCCGGGCTGCTAGTAGGAAATTCTATTGCGATTGCCCAGGCCCTCTACCAGCATCCGCTAAAGCCCAACATTGCTAGTGTGCAGCAGGCAGCTCGTGCGATCGCCAAATCCGCCCCCGTCGATACCGCCGCCACCCAAATCACACCCAAAGCCATCCGCACAGAATCCACTATAGATCCTAATCTTGCAAGCACTATTGACTACCGGCAGCTCACCAAACGCATTTGGACGGTGATGCAGGCCGGAATGGAGCGCGGCTTTAGCTTCAAAGTACTCAGCCTTCGAGACAGAACCTTTCAAGCAGAGCGCGACGGCAAAGGCTTTATCTACAAAATTTATCCAGGTCATTTCTCCTTCCGCCGCCAGTATCAAGACTACGACTACGAACAAACCAAAGCGTACAAACTCTCACTTATGAAAGCGAGCGGATTAGCCGTCCCAATTTCCTACGGTCTGTTCGCAAGCTTCACCGAAATCACGCAAAAAATCCAACCTCAAAACCTACCGTTTCCCCTTGTCGTCAAGCCAGACTCCGGCAGCCTCAGCGAAAACGTATTTCCTAACCTCACTACGCCCAATCAGCTACAGCAGTGCGCCGATATCATCGCGGCAAATGGCAGCACCATTCAGCTCGAATCTCACATTTCGGGGCGCGATTACCGGGTGCTTATTCTCGATCACAAGTATGCAGGCTGCGTAGAACGTAGGCCCGCTAATGTAACAGGCGACGGGCAGCATTCTATTTTAGAGCTGTTTCGGCTGAGGAATGAAGAAGTCGGGAGGGGCGATCGCTACGAAGCCCACACCACTATTCACAAGCTCGTTTTTGACGACACCAGCCGCAGGCTTCTAGCCGAAGCAGGCTACAGCCTGGAAACGGTGCTACCGCCTAAAGAAGTCGTTTACCTGCAAGAAAAAATTACAGCCTCCACGGGCTCTGACTATATAGATTGTACCGACCAGCTCCACCACAGCATTATCCAAAGCTGTATTGACTTCTCTTATAAGTTCACTACCCTAACGCTAGGCTTTGATCTGATTGTTTCAGATATCTCTAAGCCACTTAGCGAAACCGGCGGTGCTTTCAACGAATACAACTTCTTACCCTACGTAGATCTGCACGAGAACTGCAATGTAGGGCAAAAACGCCCAGTATGTCGCCTCATTTGGGACTATATAGAGGCCAATAAGGCTAAGATCGTAACCTCCAAATTCGGCGTCTTTTAGCTGAGACAAATTAAAGGCGGCAGCTAGAAACCAGCTACCGCCTTCAAAAGTCGAGTTGAAAATAGTCTCTATACGTTCCGCTAAAAAGCGGCGAAGACTACATCCCTAGCAGGCCCCAGAAGTGCAGGAAGCCTTGACCAGAGAAAATCTCGACCAAAGCGGCTGCGAGAAAGCCCATCATTGCCAGGCGACCGTTCCAGATTTCAGCACTGGGTACAAACCCAAACTTCCAGCTAGTAGCGGGCTCAACGTAAGGCTTCTTGAGATCCATGGGCACGTTTGTTCCGTCTTGCATAATATTGTCTTCCAAAAAAGGTCTGCACGCATAATTTAATAAAAGTCGATAGGGGCAGCATCAGCCAAAAGGAACAGACGTGTAGAAATATTACGGTCTGATGTAGGCAGCTCATAACATGCATCAATCATCTAAGTACGTTCCCTCATACGAACTAGCTAAAAGGCTACATATTTAACCTCAATAACACCTATTAAACGAATTGCAGCCAGTATTCTCGGATTAGGCGCGCTGAGCATAGGCACAGCTAGCTTTGCGCAAGAGCAGGACTTTAGTGCGGTTGAAATTAAAACGGTGCCAGTCGCTGAGAATATCTATATGCTGCTATCTGTGGTTGGCATGATTGAAGCAGTTGAAACCGTACTAGCGCTAGCTGATGAAGAGACTCAAATTATTCCAGGTCACGGCCCGCTCTCTAATCGGGCTGAGCTAGAGGACTATCGAACGATGCTGGTGAACGTGCGGCTTAGAACAGAGTCGGCTATTGAGGAAGGCTTAACGCTAGGGACATGCGTCTAAATAAAGTACCGCTGATAGCGCTGTTCATTGCCCTGGGCATAGCAGTGCTAAGCCCCTACAGAAATTGACGGTGACGTAGGGGCTTAGCACGCTATGCCCAGGGCAATATTTGTCGGTTTGCCGGTACTTTATTTGAGCGCAGCTCCCCTAGAGGAATTTGTTGCTTCAGAGCCGCTAGCTGACTATGGAGAGGCTTTGGGTGGTGGCTTTTTGACGGCTGATCAGTTTTTAGCGATCGCCTACGAAAGCCTGTCTCAGTAAAGAATATTGCTTCTTAAGCAACTACCGCAGAACGAGGCTCAGGGACAGGTAGTCCGTCTGCTTCAAGCAAAAGCTGCAATACCTCCGCCCCGTTAAATGAAAATTTTATTTGAACGAACCGCTAAGGCTTTATTGGTAGGTGTGATCGCTACCGCAGCGCTCATGATACCTCACGCTCAGCAATCAGCTAACGCCCAAATGCAGCCACTTCCGGGAGTACCGCGCACGCTATCGGTATCTGCTACAGGTCATGCTGCGGCTGCAGTTGATAAAGCGGCGGTTGTATTTTCGTACACGCAAAGTAGCGTTGGGTCATATAACGAAGAAGGAGAATACATTGAACCTGCGGCATTCTCATCTGGCGACGTCAGCGCGTATTACACGACCCGCGATTGCGAAGCAACTGAAATGGCCGCATGAAATCGAGTAGCTTGATCAAACTGCCTGATTGAACAGTGCGCTAGGTCGCATTGCAGCGCTCGCTTTTTCTGGCGCGGGGAAGTAGTAACCGCCAATATTGACCTCACTTCCCTGCGCTGCCTCAAGCTCCTTGACAATGGCTGATTCCTGCTCACTTAGTTTTTGAGCCAGCTCAGCAAAATGCGTCTTGAGATCGGCATTTCTATCCTGCGTTGACAAAGCCTGCGCCCAATATAGCGCCAGATAGAAGTGACTGCCGCGATTGTCTAGCTCATTCACCTTACGAGAAGGCGACTTGTCAGTATCTAACAGCTTGCTCGTCGCCTGATTGAGCGTTTCTGCTAAAACCAGTGCCTTTTCATTGTTGGTTTTAGCGCCCACATCTTCTAAAGCGACTGCCAAAGCCAAAAACTCTCCTAAAGAATCCCAGCGCAAGTGCCCTTCACTGACAAACTGCTGCACGTGCTTAGGCGCAGAACCGCCCGCCCCGGTTTCAAACAGTCCGCCGCCTGCCAGCAATGGCACAATAGAGAGCATTTTTGCGCTCGTTCCCAGCTCAAGAATCGGAAAGAGATCGGTTAGATAATCTCGCAGTACGTTACCCGTCACAGAGATAACGTCATTTCCCTGCTTGATTTGCTCGCAGGTAAAGCGCATCGCCTTGACGGGCGGCATTACTCTAATGTCTAAATCTGTTGTGTCGTAGTCAGGCAGATATTGATTCAGCTTCGCAATAATCTGAGCATCATGAGCGCGATTTTCGTCTAGCCAAAACACCGTAGGCGAACCCGTCGCCCTAGCCCGGTTCACCGCCAGCTTTACCCAGTCTTGAATGGCAACGTCTTTGGTTTGACACATGCGCCAGATATCGCCTTCCCCTACTTCATGCTCGATCAACACCTCACCCGCCTCGTCAATAACGCGCACGGTGCCATCAGCCGGAATCTCAAAGGTTTTATCGTGTGAGCCGTATTCTTCAGCTTTCTTAGCCATTAGTCCAACGTTGGCAACGCTACCCATTGTTGTTACATCGAAAGCACCGTTCTCCTGACAAAACTCAATGCAAGCCTGGTACATAGTGGCGTAGCAGCGATCGGGAATCATCGCTTTCATATCGTGCGGTTTGCCATCGGCTCCCCACATTTGGCCCGAGGTGCGAATGGCAGCGGCCATGGAGGCGTCAATGATGACGTCGCTGGGTACGTGGAGGTTAGTGATGCCCTTATCGGAGTTAACCATGGCCAGGTCGGGGCGGGTTTTGTAGGTGGCTGCTATATCGGTTTCGATGGCGGTGCGATCGCGCTCGCCCAACCCTTGAATCTTGGCATAAACATCCCCCAGGCCATTATTAGGATTCACACCCAGCTCAGCAAACGTATCAGCATACTTCTCAAAAACGTCCTTGTAGTAAACCTTAACCGCATGACCAAACAAAATAGGATCAGAGACTTTCATCATGGTCGCCTTCACGTGCAAAGAGAGCAAAATATCCTCTGCTTTAGCCGCCTCAATCTCTTTCTGATAAAAGTCTTGCAGCGCCTTTACGCTCATCACAGCCGCATCAATCACCTCGCCTGCTAACAGAGCCGTTTTCTCTTTCAACACCTTCTTCAAGCCGTCCGCTGTCGTCAGCTCGATCTTGACGCTATCTGCTTTCTCAACAACAACAGACTTCTCACTACCATAAAAGTCTCCTTCGCTCATATGAGCCACATGAGACTTGGACTCTTTCGTCCACGCGCCTACCTTATGAGGATGCTTTTGAGCGTACTGCTTCACCGCCGCCGCGACTCTACGGTCAGAATTACCCTCGCGCAATACTGGATTCACCGCGCTGCCGAGGGCTTTAGCGTATCGTTTTTTAATCGCCGCTTCAGCCTCGTTTTTAGGATCAGCCGGATAGTCAGGAACATCAAAGCCTTTGGCCTGTAGCTCCTTAATTGCAGCGGTTAACTGGGGCACAGAGGCGCTGATATTCGGCAGCTTGATAATTGTCGCTTCCGGGGTTTTAGCGAGTTCGCCTAGTTCGGCAAGCGCGTCGGGCTTTTGCTGGCTTTCGCTGAGGTGGTCAGGAAAGTTGGCAAGAATGCGGCCTGCTAAGGAGATATCGGCAGTTTCTACGGCAATATTGGCTGACTGAGTAAAGGCTTTGATAATAGGGAGAAGAGAATAGGTGGCCAAGGCAGGGGCTTCGTCTGTGAAGGTGTAGACGATTTTGGTGGCTTGGTTGGTCATGTGTCTTCCCTTAATGTATTGCCTGAAGTGGACTGCTTGGATTGCGGGCTTGGATTGCGGGCGCTTTTTGAAAGGAGTATACCAGAGGCTTTAGATTTGGTTTTGCTCACTGAGAATAGTCCTTGCGCCAGGTGCCCTCTCTGCCCTTTGAAAGACGTTTCGCCTATAGCTAGCTTCTACGCTGATCGGCATGTTGAAAGCAGTAGGAAGCGGTTATGGAAGAGTCAATTAGCACGCAAGGTTCTAGCACTCAGGGCTCAGGCGAGCAGGCTGGGGATATAGAGCGATGGGCTTCGGTGATTGGCGGCGGGGCGATGGTGCTGGCCGGGCTGAAGGAGCGATCGCTGCGCGGTGTATTACTTGCCATGGCAGGCGGCGGCCTCGTATATCAGGGCGCTAATCAAAAGAGCACGCTTAAGAAAATTGAAAACGCCATCGGTCTTGACGATGCTATCCGAGTTGAGAAAACAGTCACTATCAACCGGCCAGCGTCCGAACTCTACAGCTTTTGGCGCAATCTAGAAAACCTGCCTACGTTCATGCAGCATCTAAAGAGCGTGACAGCCCGCGACGACAAGCATTCTCACTGGGTTGCTAGCGCTCCGTTTGGTCAAGATGTGGAATGGGATGCCGAAATTGTTAAAGATGAACCCAACAGCCTAATCGCCTGGGCTTCTGCGGCAGATGCGATGGTGCCAAACTCAGGATTTGTGCGCTTCCAACCGGCGAGGGGCGATCGCGGCACAGTCGTCAAAGTCGTGATGGAATACGAACCCCCCGGCGGCACCTTAACCTCCACGCTCGCCAAGTTCTTTGGCGAAGAGCCTCAACAGCAGGTAGCCGACGAGCTAAGCCGGTTCAAGCAGCTTATGGAAACCGGCGAAATTGCCACGGTAGACGGTCAGCCTGCCGCCCGATAACGCCCGCTATCCGTTACTAGAACCACCCCACTAAGCACACCCTACCAGGAAGTCAATTTCATGAAAGCAGTTTGCTGGCACGCCGCCGAAGATGTCCGCGTCGATACCGTCCCCGATCCCAAAATTCTCAATCCACGTGACGCCATTATCAAAGTCACCTCCACGGCCATCTGTGGCTCTGACCTTCACCTTTACGATGGCTACATTCCCAGCATGGTGTCGGGCGATATTTTGGGCCACGAGTTTATGGGTGAGGTGGTTGAAACTGGATCTGGCGTTAAGAACTTGGTAAAGGGCGATCGCGTCGTCATTCCCTTCACCATCTCCTGCGGTAGCTGCTTCTTTTGCAACCAAGACCTGTGGTCACTATGCGATAACTCAAACCCCAACGCGGGCCTGGCCGAAAAGCTATGGGGCCATTCTCCCGCTGGAATCTACGGCTACTCTCACCTCGTCGGTGGCTACGCAGGTGGACAGGCCGAATACGTGCGCGTTCCTTTTGCAGATGTCGGCCCTATCAAAGTCCCTGAAGGACTCACCGACGATCAGGTGCTCTTTCTCACCGATATTTTCCCAACCGGCTACATGGCTGCTGAAAACTGCGATATTCAGCCCGGCGAAACGGTAGCGATATGGGGCTGTGGCCCGGTCGGACAGTTTGCGATTCGTAGCGCATTGATGCTGGGCGCTGAGCGGGTAATTGCGATTGACCGTATTCCTGAACGTCTAGCAATGGCAGAAAAGAGCGGCGCTGAAGTGCTCAACTATGAAGAAGTTGATGTCGGTGAGGCACTCAAAGAGATGACGGGTGGCATGGGGCCTGACTGCTGTATGGATGCAGTGGGGCTAGAAGCGCATGGGAATGGGCCCATGGCACTGTATGACACGGTGAAGCAGGCGGTGCGGCTAGAGACGGGGCGGGCGCTGGTGCTAAGGCAGGCGATCGCAGCCTGCCGCAAAGGTGGCAAAATCTCTGTACCCGGCGTATATGGGGGCTTCGTCGATAAAATGCCGATGGGCGCTTTTGTGAACAAAGGATTGACCATGAAGTCGGGCCAAACCCACGTGCAGCGATACTTAAAGCCGTTGCTAGAACGCATTCAAAACGGCGAAATCGATCCTTCTTTTGTAATTACGCACCGACTACCGCTAGCCGATGCGCCTGAAGCCTACAAGATGTTCCGCGATAAAAAGGATAGCTGTATCAAAGTCGTCTTAAAACCCTGAGAAGCGCACTGATCGGAGTATGGATTGTGCAGATTAACGGACTGGCTGGTTATGCCTATCTGGTGTTAACAATCCGTTAATAATTTTGCTACTGTCTTTGAGCGCCCTAAAACCACCGTTACAAAGCACTAGGCGTATTAAGGTTGTCTCACTTCTGTAGCTCATGTTAAGCAGCCTCAAGTCTAGTCGTAGCTTTAAGCGCTTTGTTCGGTGGGTCATTTGGGGCGCGACGGTATTTTTTATTGTCGAAACGCTCAGGGTTAACTGGCCTGAGGTGATGGCGATTGATCTGACGGCAATAAGCTGGCGCTATCTGGCTTTAGCCTGGCTGATGTCGCTATTGGCGCATAGCTGGGCGGGCTGGGTATGGCACTGGCTTTTGCAGGCGTGGGGCCTTCCTTTGAGCGGTCTGTGGGCGGTGCGCGTGTATCTGTTTACAAATGTCGCTAAATACCTGCCGGGCAATATCTGGCACTTTTTTGGCCGGGTGCGGGCGGTGCAGCAGTCGGGTGGGCCGTTTGGTAAGGCGATCGCTAGCGTGATTGCAGAGCCGTTAGTGATGGCCGTCGCAGCAGTGGGCTTAGGGGCGATCGCCAGCGGTATTTTTTGCCTCACAGACATCCGCAACCCCACCAATCAAGTCGGCAGCGGGCCGCTGTGGACACTGGGCCTAGCGGCGATCTGGATAGTCGCGCTGCTGCTGCTTCACCCACGCTGGCTAAATCCACGGTTGGCTCAAATGAGTCGGATCAAGCTAGGCAAGCTAAAGCTAGGTAGGTTTGGGGACAGATCGCCTTCAGTCCCTTTAACAGTGGAGATGAAGGCTGAAGCGGCAAATCAGTCGGCTTTTGTTGCAGATGAGGGCGCACCATCGCTCAAATTGAAGCAGTACCCATTGCGCCCACTGCTTGGTGAAATGGGTTTTGTTCTGTGGCGCTCAGTCGGCTTCATCATCACCCTAGTAGCGCTGATGCCAGTCACACCGACAGACTGGCCCTTATTAGTCTCTACGTTTAGCATTGCCTGGCTGCTGGGGCTAGTGATACCGGGTGCGCCAGGCGGCATAGGTGTGTTTGAAGCGAGTGCGGTGGTGCTGCTAGGCGGTCAGTTTCCACATGGC
Source organism: uncultured cyanobacterium (assembly GCA_963793265.1). GTDB lineage: Bacteria > Cyanobacteriota > Cyanobacteriia > Phormidesmidales > Phormidesmidaceae > Phormidesmis. Next base: position 16,805 of record CAWBZI010000007.1, on the reverse strand, counting down.
ATCGTGTTAGGCAGCGTGGCCTGCTATCGGCTGGTGAGTACTTTAGCTGAAGTAGTGGGGGCCGCGATCGCCTGGCTATACGAACAAAAATTCTAATCTGACGGTTTCGTAAATCGTGTAGCGTTTAAATACCCATAGAAACGCAATCGCAGACTAGAAAGTAGGAAAGAACATGACCATCTCGGGCGAGAAAAGCGGTGGAGCAGGCGATTTTTCTCAGGAAGAATTGCCGCATCGTCAGGCTACAGGGAAAGGTGCTTTTGCCCCAAAGACCGTTGTTAAGTGGCTGCTTTTTTGGTTTGCGATCGCCCTGGCTATTCGCTTTATCAACCTCGCCTCCAAACCCGCCTGGATGGATGAAGTCTCCACCGTCCTTTTCAGCTTAGGCAACTCCTCACGCCTCATCCCCACCGATCAAATCATCAGCCTCGATCAAATCCTTAGAGCCCTACGCTTCACCCCCGGCGCGACAGCTTGGGACGCGGCGATCAATCTGCTTAAAGAAAACAACCATCCGCCCGCCTACTTCGTGATTGCCCACTGGTGGATGCAGCTATTCCCCCGCTCAGACGGCTACGCGTCGCTATGGGCCGCTCGCGCCCTCCCGGCCATATTTGGCGCACTATCGGTTCCGGCCACATACATACTGGCCTACCTCAGCTTCAGCAAAGATCCCTCTGTTCAATCCTCTATAGAGTCGCCTGAAGATCTCTCGAATCCTGTAAATGCACCTGATCGCACCACTTCAATCGGCTTAATCTGCGCTGCGCTGATGGCCGTATCGCCTTTTAGCGTCTTTCTCTCGCAAGAAGCTCGCCACTACACGCTCGCAATCTTGATGATCATCGCCTCGCTTTGCTGCTTTGCACTGGCGGTAAAAGCCGCCTGGTATCGCAGGCCGCTGAGCTGGCTAACAACGAGTAAGCTGGATTGTCATTAATACGCTGAGCATTTCTGTTCATTACTTTTGCGGCATTGCTATCTGCGCTCAAGGATTGATGCTGCTGGCTATGTTGATTCGTCAGATTGCAGAAAAAGGATCTCGCTGGCGGCGATCGCCCTGGCCCAAAATCTACACCGCCGCCGTAGGCTCTCTTGTCGGCGCTTTGGTTTGGCTTCCTATTCTATTGAACTTCTACGGCTCCCCACAGACTACCTACATCACCTCAGCGCAAGGGAGCTGGAAATTCTGGGTCGATCCAATTGTGCAGTCCGTAGTGGGCTGGCTCTATGCGGTAGCTTCACCGATCACTAGCGCTTACGGCACAATTGGCACGGCAACTGTTGTCGTTACGTCTGTGTTTGTGCTGCTTTTTTATACGCCTTGGCTGGGGGTTAACTTGAGGCGATCGCTCAAACACCAGTGGGCCAATCTTCACCGCCGCCCCGGACTCCTAGCGATTGGCGGCTTCTTCGTCATCGGCAACATTCTTTTTCTCACTATCTGCTACGGCGTAGGCTTCGACATCACCCGAGGCCACCGCTACAGCTTCGTCTACTTCCCGAGCATCGTGGTACTCGTCGGCGCAGGACTAGCGCCCTTTTTGCAACCATCTTCAGCGCCTGAAGCTCATAAACTCAACGCTGTAAAGCTACCGTTCATCAAGCGTTCTATCAGCGGGCGAGCCTTTGTTGCAACCGTCCTATTAATCGCTTTTTTAGGGACTCAGGCCATCGTCAACGACTTAAGCCATCTCAAATTCTACAAGGCTAATCGGATCGTTAACTTCGTTCGTGAAGAGTCTACGCTGCCGGTGGTTATTGGCATTAGGGCGATTGTGAGCGATCAGCCCAGCGTGATTGGCAACGAGATTGTCTCGATTGCGTGGGAGGTAAAAAGACAGTTGGATAATGGTGTAGGGGTTGAAGAATGGAAGGGTGAGCCGCAGTTTGTAATTGCCGAAAGGAATACTGTTACTAATAGCGACCCTGCCGTCGCCCTCAAAGAGAGTTTGAAAGTTGTTGCGCGTCCGTTTGATCTGTGGCTGTTCAACTTTCGCCCTGATTTAGAAAGCGAGCGGTGTATGCGTCCGTCAGATAGTAACGGCAGTAAAGGATCGTATAGCTACGCACACTATATTTGTGAAAGTACTGGTCTGTGAGAGTACCAGTGCTATCTTTGAAGTAACTTGAAATCTATACTATGCGTAAAAAGGGAGATTGCCCGTGGCTGACTTGGTTGTTCACAATATTGACGAATCCGTCGTTCTAGCACTTAAAGAGCGAGCAAACAAACATGGTGTCAGTGCAGAAACCGAGCATCGTAAGATTCTAGAACAAGTGTTGACATGCCCTCCCAGAAAGCCTTTTTCTGAAGTCTTATGCCTAGTTCCTGAAGTAGGCAATGACTCAGACTTTGAGCGGATACAGAATAAGCATTAGCGACTACCAGCAACAAAGACACCTATTAGGATCATCCTATGATTGGGCTGCTACTAAGTTAAGCAGCTTTCCTTGAACCGATTCTAAGATAGAGTCTCGGATATATGTACTAGCGTTTAAAATTTCTACGCCGATAAGTTCTCCCGCTTCATTCAGCTCAGCCGTGATATTAGGGCTGATTTCAACGCTGCCTGCTTCTACTTCCTTAGAGATCAGTAGATGTAAAACATCCTCTTCCTGGAAGTAGTTCATTTGTGGATTAGATTGCTTAGTATCAGACATCAATAATGAACCTTCCATTTTTAACGCGAAAACGAATTTGCTGTTTGGTTATAGCGTGAATAGTGATTCTCTCGTTTGAGAAGCGTAAGATCTCTTCAATAAGAGAAAGATCGAAGCCTCTTTGGACTGCACGATAGCGAAGATAGGACGTCCAAATGATCTCAGGCACTAATTTAGAGTCTCTTCAAGCTGGCTTTTCGCAGCTTCTAACGCCTCCGGTAGCTTAGCCGCATCGCGTCCGCCTGCCTGGGCAAAGTTTGGCCTACCGCCGCCGCCGCCGCCGCATAGCTTAGCAATGCCGCCAATAAACTTTCCTGCCTGCAAGCCTTTGCCAATCACAGGCTTACTAAAAGCCGCCACTAAGCTCACCTTGCCCTCAGCGGGCACAGAACCCAGCACAACCGCGCCATCGCCTAGCTTTTGCAGCAGCCTCTCAGCCGCCGCTTTTAGCGCTTCGGGCTCTACCGCCTCTAAGTTCGCAACAATCACAGGCGTGCCGCCAAAGTCTTCAGCTTTGCCGAGGAGCTGATCGGACTTGGCTAAGGCAAGTTCAGACTTTAGGGTAGCCAGTTCCTTTTGAGTGGTTCTCAGTTCGCCTTGCAGGCTCGTGACGCGCTCAGTGATTTCTTCGGGCTTGGTTTTGAATCTGTCGCTTAGCTCCCTGACAATGCGATCGCGCACCTCCAAATAATCCAACACCGCAGGCCCGGCTACCGCCTCAATCCGCCGAATGCCAGCGGCAACCCCGGTTTCAGAAATAATTTTGAACACCCCAATCTCTGCTGTATTGCCCACGTGCGTACCACCACACAGCTCCATCGAAATGCCACGGTAGTCAATCACCCGCACTTCATCGCCATATTTTTCACCAAACATCGCCACCGCACCTTTGGCCTTAGCCTCGGCAATCGGCATCGTTTGCACATCGGCGCTGTGAGCCTCAGCAATCCAGGTATTCACCTGCTTTTCGACCTGCTCAAGCTGCTCGGGCGTGAGGGCTTTAGGCGCGTGGAAGTCAAAGCGCAGACGGTCAAAATCAACCAAAGAGCCAGCCTGAGAAATAGAGTCGTCTACTAAAGACTTCAGCGCAGCCTGCAAAAGGTGAGTGGCCGTGTGATTTGCCTGAGCCCGGCGGCGGCAGGCACGATCGATTTTAGCGCTGAGGCGATCGCCCACCTTCACACTGCCCCGCTCCACTTTGCCAAAGTGCACAAAGAACGCCCCTTCTTTTTTCACATCCTCAACGCGAATCACTAAGTCTTCACCTGAGAGATAGCCGCGATCGCCAATCTGCCCCCCTGACTCCGCATAAAAAGGCGTTTTATCTAGCACGACCTGTACCTCAGCGCCCGTCTCAGCCTGAGCGGCAGACTCTCCTTCTAACAAAATAGCCTCAACCTTACTCTGGCTATCGTTCTGCTCGTAGCCCACAAAATCAGTCGCCTCAATCTTGCTCGCCAGCGTATCCAAGCTGCCCTGCACCGTCAAATCAATGGTTTCGTGCGCTTCTTTTGAGCGCTGCCGCTGCTGCGCCATCTCTTTGTTGAATTCAGCCTCATCAACAGCAATTCCACTCTCTTCTGCAATCTCTTGAGTCAGCTCCAGCGGAAAGCCGTACGTGTCGTATAGCTCAAACGCATCCGCGCCCGACACCTGCTTAGGCTTACGCTCTAAAATGTCAGCCAGTCGCTTTTCACCGCGCTCCAGGGTTTTAAGAAACTGTGTCTCTTCTCTTTCTAGCTCGTTGACAATCGCATTCTCGCGCTTACGAACCAGTGGATAAGGCTTTTCAGAAAGCTGAATCGCTGTCTCTGCAACCTTGATGGTAAATAAATCGTCAATCCCCAACAACCTACCGTGCCGAACAACTCTGCGGATGAGGCGGCGCAATACGTAGCCGCGACCGACGTTAGAAGCTGTTATGCCATCAGAAACCATATGCACAACAGAACGCACGTGATCTCCAATCACCTTAAGAGAGACTTTTTGCGCGTCTGTTGCTTTGTGATAGTCCACTTTGGCAATGTCGGCAGCGGTTTTAATAATCGGGAAAATTAGGTCAGTTTCATAGTTGTTGGGTGCGCCCTGTAAAATTTGGGCCATGCGCTCTAAACCTAAGCCTGTGTCAATATTTTGCGCTTGCAGTGGCGTCAGCTCGCCAGATGCATCGCGGTTGTATTGCATAAAGACGAGGTTGTAGTACTCAATAAAGCGAGTGTCGTCTTCAAGATCGATAGTGTCGTCGCCGCGCTCGGGGTGGAAGTCGTAGTACAGCTCAGAGCACGGGCCGCAAGGGCCAGTCGCCCCAGACTTCCAAAAGTTGTCGGCTTCGCCCATGCGGATAATGCGGTTTTCGGCAATGCCAATATCGTCGCGCCAAATGGCAAAGGCTTCGTCGTCGTCGCGGAACACGCTGGGAACAATGCGCTCAGGCGGCAGGTTAAAAACGGTGGTAGAGAGTTCCCAGGCCCAGGCGATCGCCTCCTTTTTAAAGTAGTCACCAAAGCTGAAATTACCCAGCATCTCAAAAAACGTATGGTGCCGCGCGGTTCGGCCCACATTCTCAATATCGTTCGTGCGAATGCATTTTTGCGCCGTCGTCGCCCGGTCAAAATCAGCCTCGCGCTGGCCTAAAAAGATTGGCTTAAAAGGCAGCATCCCCGCAATTGTTAATAGCACAGTGGGGTCTTCTGGCACCAGTGACGCGCTGTCGAGAAGCTGGTGTCCTCTAGTCGCATAGAATTCTAAGAACTTTTGGCGAATATCAGCGCCACTCAAGCTAGTAAGCTGAGATTTTTTACCAGGCACCTCAGTGGAGGAAGAACTGCTTTTTTTGACAGGCTTATTGACGGACATAGATATTAACGGCCAGTGAGGACGATAAGGCGCTCCAGATCCTATCAATGTTGCCACAATCTCGGAAGTTTCGACTGACAAGTTTGGCGATCGCTAAACTCAACTACGCCTTAAGGCGCACAATAGACCACAAGTCAGAACATAAGCTGCTCTCAAGTAAGAACATCCGTGTAGTTGTTCAGTTTTGCTCTAAGGTATCAGTATTCCATCTGCACTCATGCCGATAGGATTGGACTAAAAGGACTCTATATGCTCTCTATCTACGATAGAAAAGAGCATATTTGCTTGAGTTGCCAGAGTATTACAGGTAGGTTATGAATGGAATTAATCTGCTGACCTCAAGTCTTCTGATGTATACAACGCTGTGTACAAAACTATTCCAGAAATGCAAATAAAGACACTATGCTGTTCAATCCTTTGTCTCAGTAGAACGCTAACTGTTTGTAAAGATCTAACGTTCAAATAGAAAGAACCGTTTTCCTAATTTTTTTCTCTGTAGGAAACACCGTATAGGAAGCTATATAACGCTCTCTATACGATGAGAACCTAGCCTTCAATTTCAAACTCTGCTGTATAAAACAATTGCCCTTCTGATGCTTCTCGGGTTTACCTTTTATGAATAGTGTGTTGCTGATTGGGAGTGAGTATTTTACGGCCAGCATCACTACGCAAGTGCGAGGATTAGATGCGCTCACCGCGATCGCTGTCACTTCTGTGCTCGAAGCTATTGAGCTAATGGGAGAGGCAATGCCTGATGTGGTACTTGTGCAGGCATCCGAGCTAGTAGAAGGATCGGTACTTAAAACGTTTAGCCAGGAGCGTCAGAGTATCTATTTTATTGTGCTAGACGAGCCGGGCAGATTTTTTCGTGAGGAGCAGCGGAACGGGCATGGCGCTTATTCTGGCGAAAGCAAGCTAAAAACGTTGCCAGACAATATCTTAGACGGTCTGTCGGAGCTTTATATAGAAAAGAAGGTAGAGGCGTTAGAAACAGGCGCTGATGCCTATATTTGGCTGATGCCAGCTAGCCCAGATAAGGGGCTAGACAAAGGGCTAGACAAAGGGCTAGACAAAGCGAGTAAAGACGAAGTAGCTGCTGATCCCTGGCTTAAGCATGAAGCGTTTGCTAGTGGCTGCAAGGTTGCGAGCCAGACCATCATCCCAATTAGGTTTAGACAGAGCCAGCAGCGACTGATTCAGGCTTATATACAAATTGGGCTCAATCGGGCTCAGCGCTACCGGGATCTCTCCCGAATTAATGACTGGCTCTCGGCGGTGGCCCTTGTAGACGCACTCACGCAGCTCAGCAACAGGCGGGCGTTTGACCTGGAGCTGCCGCGCCAGATTAAAGTTGCCCGTGCTAAGGGATTACCCCTGTCGCTGATGATGCTCGATATTGACTTTTTTAAGTCTGTTAACGATCGCTATGGGCACTTGGTTGGCGATGATGTGCTTAAGATGCTGGCGAAGCGACTGCTGGCCAATATGCGCTTTTACGACACGCCCTTTCGGTATGGCGGTGAGGAGTTTGTCATTACGCTGAATAATACTGATTTAGAGGAGGGGATAGCGATCGCACAGCGCCTGCGGCAGTCCATCGATCAAACGCCTTTCAACTTAGGGCTAGCCGTTGATACCCCTAGCCAGCTCCCGCTCACCGTCAGCATTGGGCTCACAGAGCTGTGTGATGAAGACGACCCCAAAGGCCGCAGCCTGCTGCACCGAGCCGATCAGTACCTGCTTCAGGCAAAAACATCAGGACGCAATCAGGTCGTCAGTGACCTTGATCAGGGGTAGGGCTAAACCTCAGACACCGGCTCAATCTCTACCCTATGCGCCTCAATCTCACGACAGCAAACCTCTACCGGCTCCTGATTCGCCATCGCTGCGACCAGCGCTTTGTAGGCATCTCTCTGAGCTTCTATCATCGTATTCGCCTGTAAAAGCGACCAGCGAAGCTGCGTTTCGGCCTCTGCTTCTGAGCCCTTTGTCGGCACGGCCTGCTGCCACAAACGCCTGAGCTGGGCCTTGTCGTCATCACCGCCCTGAGCACTGCCGTAGGTTTGAGTTTCAGCAGCAATGCCTGCCATCCACACAATGCAAAAGCGATTGATCTGCTGGGTAGAGAGCGACGTTTGTACGCCCGTAGAACTTTCAGAGGTAGCCTGCTCTGTAGCCTGTTCTTCTGAGCCGAGTGCTGACGTATCAACCACGACGCCTCCCATGCCAGGCAGCCCAGCTTTAATCCCCTGCCAGGCGCTGAGCGTATAGCTTTCTACCGGAATATCAAGCAGATGAGCTGTCAAAAAATGACCGGCTTCATGATGCAAAATTCGCTGCCGATATTCCGAATCCTGGCCTGAGAATAAATCAACTAAAAGGTTGCTACCTCTGCCCTGCCAGGTGAAGCGATCGAGGGCAATGACACCTGCGCAGCCCGTGAGCGTAACGGCCACCGCCGCAGGTGAAATATTCAGCAGCGGCCCTACCAGGCTCAGCAGGGTAAAGGCAAATACAGAAACGGCTAGAAGGTTAAGGGTCGTAGGATTCATCAGTTCAGAGTTTGACTCAGCGCGCGTAAAAGGTTTCCAGACTTTTTTGATCGCCCACGTAGCGCCAGTGCCAGGGCTCGTAGGCCACTGGGGGCGGCGTACCGTCAGCATTTTTAGGAAACGACATCTCGAAGTTGAAAAAGGCCGCGTTTTTTTCAAGCCACTTAAACGCGGGCGTGGTTTCAAAGCTTTCTTCTACGTGCGTGCTGGGTTTGCTCTCATCAATCAAATCGACCGCGTAGCCTGTGTGATGCTCGCTGTAGCCGGGTGGCGCGCTAACTTCGGCCCGAGTTTTAGCAGTTTGGCCGCGCTCAGCTTTTACTTTGAAATATAAATAGTCCTGGTCTTCTAAGCTGCGAAAGGCGGAGACGACGCCGAGCTGCACGCCGTCAGCTTTGGCCTTGGCAATCATCGCATTGAGGCTCGCTTGAGCGGCAGGCTGTAGCCGTAGCGTACTGTTTGGATTAATGGTGACGAGCGAGTCTTGAGCAGCTTCTTCGTAGCGACGATGGTTGAGGAGGGTATCGGGTGGTGAAGCGGCTTCTAGATCGCTCTTAGGTGATTCGCCAGATACTTCATTAGGTAGCGTGTCTAGCGAATCAGCGGTAGTGGGAATAGGTGGAAGTTGGACAGTTGTGCTGTCGGCGGCGATCGCCGGTTCACTTTCTGCTGATCTAGAATCTGTTGGCCTTGAGAACGTACCTGAAGCGATCGCTTCTACACGTGGGCTAATCTGATCCCACTGCCAGGTGCCCAAGCCCACACAGCCCGCCAGCAAAACTAGACTCAGCATAGGAGCAGCACTCTTTTTCTTCTTAGGCGGCTGCCGCATGGCCGCCGAAGACTTTTCAATTTCATCTAAAGAAATCTCAGCAGGCTGACGACGCGCTGGCTGAATATCGTTCTCAGACTGGCCGCCATTATGACTATGGTTGGCGGTATTCGAGGTTTTGTGGGAAGAATTACTCACAGACAAAAGTTGATTTAACGTTATTTTGAGATTGCTATTTGACTGGCTGTTATTTTATGGCTGCTATTTTGCGATCGCATCACAGGTGAGCTTCAGCCAAATCGTCCCAGCTCATTTCTTCGTAGTTTTCAAAAGGCTGATGAATCCAGGGATTGTCCTCAAGGTAGTGTACAGCGTAGTCAGGAGTGATAACAGAGCAGTCTTTGTGCCACAAAACAGCCGTGCGAATTTCATCTATATAAAAGCCGTAGCGATGCTTTAGCCAGGAGATGCTGCGCTTCAGGCTTTGCCCAGAGTCGACCAGATCGTCCACCAGTAAAATGCGAGAGCCCAAGTTAGCCGTGGTCATACTCAAATCTCTAGAAAAAGTGATAGAGCCGCGCGTGCGGTTGCCCTCGCCGCCGTAAGAAGCCGTAGACAAAATCGCCAGCGGCTGATGAGAAATACGGCACAAAATATCCCCAATCCGCAAGCCGCCTTTAGCTAGACACACAATTTGATTAAACTGCCAGTCGGAGCGGTGTACCATCAAGGCCAGTTGCTCGATGCTGCGGTGGTAGTCTGACCAGGATACATACAGATCTGACTTGGTTGAGATGGGCTTAGTTGAGGTGGGCTGCGCTGAGGCAGGTGGCGAAGAGGCTGACATGGGCGAGTGCGTAAGAGATTGTGAATCTATATAGTTATTTATACAGGGTTTTTCTATGGCCAACTTAGGAACTGACGGAACCAGCTTGGATATTCACGCAAAGCCGCTAATGCCGAGGCTGACGCTGCCTGTAAAGTTAGCTTACGGCGCAGGCGACTTTGGTGCGGGGCTGACCTCTCAGTTTTTAGCCTTTTTCCTGCTGAGCTTTTTAATATACGTGGCGGGTATGGATCCGCTGGTGGCAGGCTCGGTGCTGGCCTTTGGCAAAATTTGGGACGCGGTGAACGATCCATTAGTGGGGCTTTTTAGCGATCGCACCAAAACCCGCTGGGGTCGCCGCTACCCGTGGATGTTCATCACCGCCATTCCCTTCGGCCTCTCCTACTACTTCATTTGGACAACGCCCTTTGCTGCCGATGCCAGCGACACGACTAAGCTGATCTACTACATCGTCGTCACCACCATCTTTCAAATCTTTTTTACCACCACCAACTTGCCCTACACCGCGCTCACCGCCGAGCTGAGCCGCAGCTACGACGAAGTAACCGAACTGACCTCGTTTAGGCTTGCCTTCTCAGTCGCAGGCGGCGTGGCGATTTTAATTGCAGCCGGTGTGATTGAGTCGATGATTCCTGAAGAGGCTCGCGCCCTGCGCTTTACGCTGCTGGGATTAATTGGCGGCGGCGTTTCGATTTTGTCTATTTACTGGTGCATTTTTGGTACGTATGGCTACATGAAGAACAAAGCGGCAGCGGAGGGGCGATCGCTCAACGCGCCTGCCGAAAACGACTCAGAACCCTTCTTTGAGCAGCTCAAAGCCGTCCTCAGCAACCGCCCCTTTCTGTTCGTCGTTGGCATTTACATGTTCTCGTGGCTAGCGCTGCAAATTACAGCGGCAGTGCTTCCCTTTTACGCCGTTTCTTGGATGGGCACCAGTGATAGCCTGGTGGCGCTCTTAGTGCAGGGGCCAGCGATCGTCCTTATGTTCGTCTGCGCCTCGCTGAGCAAACGCATCGGCAAAAAACGTCTCTACTATCTCGGCTCTGCCATCTGGATTCCCGTGCAGGCCGCGCTCTACTTTCTTCAGCCCGGCCAGGTCAACCTCCTCTTCGGCCTTTGCATCCTCGCCAGCTTCGGTGTTGCGGTTGCCTACGTCGTGCCCTGGTCTATTTTGCCTGACGTGATCGACTTCGACGAACTCAACACGGGCCTCCGCCGCGAAGGCACCTTTTACGCCTTCATGACCCTGCTACAAAAGTTCGGCTTAGCCCTTGGCCTTTTCCTCGTCGGCGCAGCCCTCAAAGCCTCCGGCTTCGTCAGCGTTTTACCCGGCCAGCCGCTCCCCCCTCAGCCCGACTCAGCGCTCAACGCCATCCGCCTTTTCATGGGGCCAGTGCCGCTGCTACTCGTCATCTGCGCCGTCGTGCTCATCTACTTCTACCCCCTCACCCGCGAGGCCCACACCGAAATCATGCTCAAGCTCGCTGAGCGCAAGCAGCTCAAGCCATTAGACTAGATAGGCGTTCGGCGCTAAAGAGTCACTTACTCTAGGAATCATCTCGCTAATGTTTGAGCTGCCTCACTATAAGGCTAAGCAAGTTTCGGTTAACCGCAAGCGCCACTATGAAATAGAAGGCCACTGCTATCCCGGCATTACCACTATTTTGTCGGCAACAAAGCCCTACGAAGACAAAAAGCGGCTTTGGGACTGGCAAGATCGCATTGGTAAAGAAGAAGCGAGACGCATTACCACGACATCCGCTCGCTCTGGTACGCGCATTCATAAAATTATCAAATCTCATCTGAAGGAAGACCCTTACGAGCTGCCTGAAGGGTTAGATGGCTTTTGGAACTCGATTGAGCCAGTGCTGGCCGATATTGATGAGGTGCTGCTGGTGGAAGGGGCGGTGTGGCACCCGCTGAAGTTTGGGGGCTACCCGGATGCGGTGATGCGGTATGCGGGCGAGCTGTGCGTGTGCGATTGGAAAACGGCGCGTAAGCCGAAGAAGATTGAGTGGATTGAAGACTATTGTATGCAGGTGGCGGCCTATTGCTACGCGGTGAACTGGGTGTATCGGGAGACGGGGATATGTATTGAGAGAGGGATGATTGCGATCGCCCTAGAAGATCATCCCGCGCAGGTATTTATGCTAGAAGCCGACGACCTTTTTCACTACTGGCGAAGCTTTCAACAGCGGCTCAAGCAATACTACCGACAGCAAAGCAGACCTAGCCTTTACCGATAGCGCGTTTGCCGCCGCGCTGCTGCCAAAAAACTTGCTGCCAAAAAACTTTGGTATACTCCCCATATCCTTGCCCCAATAACAGAATGCAAGCGGTGGAGGATGGCTGTGTACTTGGAACTTAACTCATGACCGGACTTATCATCTCTTGGATCGTCATGACGATCACCTTCATCATCTTGACTCAGCTGCCAACGGGCATTGAAGCAGACGATTTTGGCAAAGTAGGCATAGCGGCACTGATCTTTGGCTTGCTCAACGGCCTGACTAACTGGTTTATCGGCAGCACTATCTTGAATGTGCTCACGCTTGGGTTCGTCTTTTTTATCGGCAACACTATCCTATTTGCCCTGACGGCGCTTTTAGTCAGAGGCTTTAGATTACGCTGGGGCCTCATTAGCGCCATTATTGGCGGGCTCGGCACCGCTATTATCTACAGCATTCTCTCTAAAATTCTAGCGGCCATCATTTAGCAGCTCTTGTTGTAGATTCTTTGTTGTCAGAAGTATTCGCGTAAGTCGTAACTATTTTTACAGTGACATTTCGGAGTGGCGTGGTACTTTGCTATACATCGGCGTGACTTCAGCAGCATTTGGCCCTATCTATATTGAGGTGTATTTGATACGTTCAGCTTGCCAGTAGCGGGCTACGCCCCTAGACGGTGTTTCACTAGGGGCAATAGCGAACTGTTGTTCGGCAAGATTAGATTTTTAGCGAGCTTATTTGTTAATAAGCTCTACTGTCTGTGGTGCATAAATTGTGGCTTTATAAGCAACAGGATTTAATGCTTGTTTGTAGCCATAAATGTCATTACCTATTCAATAGAAGAAATAGTGAACTATCAATGATTAAACATAAACTCTCCCCTTTGGGGCTCAATCCTCTGGCGCTTGGTAACCTGCTAGTTCGGCTGGGGCGATCGCTCGCTCGCCTGTCGGCAAGATGGTTTCGCAATGGGCCAGACGGCTGGGCAATGCTGCCAATGCTGTTGGTATTGATGGCGATCGCGGCCCCTGCTGCTATGGCTCAAGGGGCTGCTGAAGCCCCGACTTCAATTGCCGACGTTATCTTTCAGCCCGTTGTCGATGTTCTCTCCGTTTTATTGTTCTTTAAGATCGGTGGTGAAAACGGATTTCCATTTATTGTGCTGTGGCTATTTGTCGCAGCGGTGTTCTTTACCTTTCGGATGGGGTTTATCAACCTCAGAGGGCTCAAGCACGCGATCGCTGTTGTCCAAGGCAAGTTTGACGATCCGCACGACGAGGGCGAAGTGTCTCACTTTCAGGCGCTTGCAACGGCTGTTTCGGGCACGGTGGGCTTAGGCAATATTGCCGGGGTGGCGATCGCCATTCAGCTTGGCGGGCCGGGGGCGATGTTTTGGCTCACAATAGCGGGCCTGTGCGGCATGGTGAGTAAGTTTGTAGAATGCACGCTGGCTGTGAAATATCGCCGTCAACTGCCCGATGGCACCATCTTAGGCGGGCCAATGTACTACCTCAATCAGGGGCTCGCAGCGCGTGGTATGCGTCCTTTTGGTCAGGGCTTGGCGATTCTGTTTAGCGTTTTGTGTCTGGGCGGCAGCATTGGCGGTGCCAATATGTTCCAGTCTAACCAGGCGTATGCGGCTATTTCTGGGCTGGTGCCTGGTTTGCCCGCCTGGCTATTTGGCCTGGTGCTAGCAGCGCTGTCCGCATTCGTGATCATCGGTGGGATTAAGCGGATTGGCTCAGTTGCCGAAAAGCTTGTGCCTGCAATGGCCGTGCTTTATATACTCGCCTGTCTCACGGTGATTATTGTGAATATCACCGCTGTGCCCGCAGCGATTGGGACTATCATCAGCGAGGCGTTTGTGCCGAGGGCGGCAGTGGGTGGCTTTATTGGCGTGATGGTTCAGGGGATTCGGCGTAGCTCCTTTTCTAATGAGGCGGGTGTAGGCTCGGCTGCGATCGCACACTCTGCTGCCCGAACAGATGAGCCGGTAAGAGAAGGTCTTGTCTCACTGCTAGAACCTTTGATCGATACGGTTATTATCTGTAACCTCACAGCCATCAGCATTGTGCTCACGGGCGCTTACTTAGATACGGGCACTGAGCTAAGCGGCGTAGAAATGACGGCGACAGCGTTTGGCTCTGTCGTAAGCTGGTTCCCAGTTGTCTTGAGTATTGCCGTTTGTTTGTTTGCGTTCTCCACGATTATTTCTTGGAGCTATTACGGCATTCAAGCCTGGACTTACCTATTCGGCGAGCAGACCACGCTATTGTTCAAAATTATCTACGTTACCTGCACGTTCTTAGGCTGCCTCACCAGTCTCTCTTTGATCATCGACTTCAGCGATTTACTGCTGTTAGGGATGGCGTTTCCTAACTTGCTCGGCTGCTACATTCTCTCTAATGAAGTAGCTGGCGATCTTAAAGAGTACTGGAACCGGCTGACGTCTGGGCAGATGCTTATGAACGAGGCTGTGTAGACGCTTCGCGATCGCTTTGCTGCGCTAGCCACTGCTGACGTTCTTGGGGCGATCGCACCGTATACTCACCATAGAACTGACTGAATCTCAAAAACCACCGTAAGCCTCTACCCAACAGAGACTTACGGTGGTTTTGTAATGAGCTAGAAGGGTGAACAGAAGGAGATTTGAAGACCATTAGGAATACCTTGAACGGGATATTTCTAATGTAGTGGGGCCAATAAGAAACAACAAAAGGCTGAATCGATAGGCGCTATGCAAAAAGCCAATAGGCATAGGGGTAGAGGTTGATGGGATGGTGATGTTTCAGCCGGAGGTCGTAATGCCTTCATTGTTATCAACTTAAGCATGTATCCCTTGTGGCGTAAGCTACTCAGCCCTCATCCCTAGCCCTTCTCCCTCGGGGAGAAGGGAACCGGACTCTGAAGTCCTTCTCCCCCAGGGAGAAGGATTTAGGATGAGGGCTACGACACGTATGCTGAACACCTATAACTGAAAGCATTTCAGCCTTAAGTTGACACCAATGAATGCCTTACGCCCCTACGGAAATTGTTGTAGGGGCGTAAGGCATTACGCACAGTGCAATGACTATGCTATATTTGCGACATTTTATTTTAGGAACACGAATTTTTTACTGCCTGAGCACCAGTACGGGGCAGTGGGCAAAGCGAATGACCCTTTCTGCAATCGAGCCCATAAAGAAACGAGAAATGCCCGTTCGCCCCCGAGAAGGCATCACGATGAGGTTAATCTGGTGCTTTTCTGCGTAGTCAATGATTTCGGCAGTCGGATCGCCCTTTTGGATTGAAAATTTGAGCCCTTCGTAGGTACTGCTCGGAAACTTCTCATCAAATAGCTTCTGAATGGCAATCCGACGACTATCATCGTTTACTGTTTCCCAAACAACGCCGGGCTCTACAGCGTCAAGTTCCTTTAGCACATGTACAACGTGCACCCCTCCTGTCGTTCCAGCAAAGTCAACCGTATCCTTCAGCGCCTCTATAGACTTCTCAGAAAAGTCAATCGGCACTAATATTCGATCCTTTGAAAATAAAACCATGAGAACAAACCGTTTGCTACACGAATATCGGCGGTATCAACGGCAAGTTTAGAACCTTACGAGGTGGTTGCGTGGTGTTTGTTCAACACTACCAGATGCCTATGATCTGGGCGTGAAAACTCACAAAAATGTAAAATAGCAAAATATAAGCCGTCAGTTCGGTTAAGCCGCCCTCATCCTAACCCCCCTGTAATGAAGCTCAATTTTAAGTTTGCCGTTGTCAGCGATTTGCATATAGCCTTGCCGCATACCATATGGGATGCGCCCACTCGCTTTCATCTGGTAGAAGTGAGCATTCCAGCCTTTGAACAAATCCTGGCGCAGCTTATTGACGACCAGCCCGATTTTTTGCTGCTACCGGGCGACTTAGTGCAGCACGGCGAACGCGAAAACCATCAGTGGATGGCCGAGAAACTATCAGAGCTGCCTTTTCCATCATATGTGGTGCCTGGCAATCATGATGTCGTCAGACGGTGGGGTTCCAAGCCAGATGGGAATGAAGCAAAAGACCGGATTGCGCTGGCCGAGTTTCCTCAGATCTATCAACAGTTTGGCTATACCGACGGGCAGAAGCTGTATTACCAGCAGGAAATTTTGCCGGGCGTCCATTTAATCGGGCTTAATTCCAACGCCTTTGATGAGGCGGGCGAGCAGACGGGTACAGGGCTAATTGACGACGCGCAGCTTGCCTGGCTAGACGAACAGCTCGCGGCGCTAGCTGGAAAGTTTGTGATGGTGATGGTGCACCACAATGTATTGGAGCATTTGCCGGGGCAGTCGCGAACGAAGCTGGGGCAAAGGTACATGATTAGCAACGCGCCGCAGCTTGTAGAGCGGCTACAGGCGGCGAATGTACCCGTTGCCTTTACAGGGCACCTGCATGTGCAAGATATTGCCCAGGCGGGTGATTTTTATGCCATTACAACGGGTTCTTTGGTGAGCTATCCGCATCCTTATCGGCTGATGTCGTTGACTACTGATAAGCAGGGGCAGTATCAGCTAGAGGTGCAATCGCGCCGTATAGAAGCCGTGCCCGAATGGCCGACGTTGCAGGAAACCTCTAGAGAATGGATGGGCGATCGCTCTTTTCCTTTCATCCTCAAGCTGCTCACCGAACCGCCGCTATCACTCAGCCTCAGGCAGGCCAAAACCTACGCGCCGCACATTCGAGACTTTTGGGCCAACGTCGCCGCGGGAGACGCTATTTTCGACTATCCCGATCTGCCGCCCAATGTTCAAAGCTACTTTCAACAATACGACGCTACCTGCCCAGCAGGCCAGCCCCAGCTAATCGATAATAATGCGCGCCTCACGCTAGCAAAAAAATTATAGTGAGAAAATACT
>CAWBZI010000006.1:80000-1103440 GCA_963793265.1 uncultured cyanobacterium | reverse complement strand
TGCGGCCATTATGGGCTCAATTCTAGCGCTGGTTTTTTATGTTCTTCAGGTGCCTTTCTGGCTCATTTCTAGTATTGGCATTGGCCTTTCAGTGCTTATCCCCTTTGGCGACTGGCTAGGCATGTTGACGGTCAGTTTGCTGGTAGGCGTTAGCAACCCTGTGCTCGGTGGCGAAGTGCTAGTCGCCTGCATTGTTACCGATCAAATTGTTGACAATGTATTCACGCCACGAATTTTAGGCGATGCCGTTGGCATTAATCCTGTTTGGGTGCTGCTATCGCTGCTGATTGGTGCGCAGACAGGTGGATTGCTGGGCGCGGTGATTGCAGTGCCGCTCGCTGGCACTTTTAAGCAAATAGTCGATAGCTTCGAGATGAAAAGTGTAGAAGTCGATAGCCTGAAAAATATTGATTTGTCTGCTCGATCGTAGTGCTCTTGCGCTGCCTTAACCATTCACAATCTGTTCATATTCTCTCCATGAAAAAGTATCGCTTTAGCGCTATTTCAACCGCTGTTTGCCTCTGTGTGCTGCTGAGCGTGCCGCCGACGATAGCGCCTGTGATCGCACAGGATGAAGCCGCCATTGAGAGTCCCGCTGCCCAGACGACTGAAGCAGTTGAACCGGCAGATACCGCTCCTGATGACGGTGTTTACTTTGCAGATATTATTGTTAGGGGGCAGACCATTTTTCAGGTGGGTAGCCTCAACAATCTTTCGGCAAGCCAAAGGGCCGCCATTATCAACCGTCGCATCGCCAGCGTGCTAGAGCGTACGGATGGCGATGCGACGGTAAGCGCCGAGGCCGTTGAAGACCAGGAACTGGTAACGATCCAGGCCAATAATCGGGTGCTGATGACGGTGACTGGGCAAGATGCTGAAGACTTTGGACTGTCGCTAGAGACGCTGGCTGAGGACTGGGCCGAGCGACTGGGCAATAGTTTTGAAAAGCCGCCAGTGGCAATTGATGTCGTGCAGCGATTAAACGGTACGCTGCGTCAGTTGGGCCAAGATGCCATTGATAGCATTCCAGCTCTGATCGGCGTGATTGTCGTGATGCTAGCGACTTGGCTGGTGGCTAAAGGCGTTCGCTACAGCGCTTTTCGGTGGGCGCAGCGGACAGAAGGCGATCACGGCACTGAAGTTTTGATCGGACGGCTGGGCTACGGAGCCGTTTGGGTGGGCGGCGCGGTGATTGCGCTGGGCGTGTGGGGAATTGATTTTGCCACGATGTTAGGGGCGTTAGGGCTAACGAGTGTGGCGATTGGTTTTAGCCTAAAAGATGTTTTGAGTAACTACATTTCAGGCGTGATCTTGCTCGCTGCAAGGCCCTTTCATATTGGCGATCAGGTGGTGATAGAAGGGTTTGAAGGCACGATTACCCAGGTTCAACTACGCTCAACAACGCTGAAAACCTATGACGGACGGATGATTTATATCCCCAATCAAGAGGTGTTTCAGGCGAGCATTACGAACAATACGGCCTCTAAATATTTGCGTAGCTCGGTGATGGTCGGGATTGACTATGAGGCAGATATTGTTAAGGCGCAGCAGGTGATTGTAGAGACAATCGCTCAGCTTGATGTCGTACAGCCAAATCCCGCTCCAGAAGTGCTCGTGCGTGAACTTGCTGCAAGCACCGTCAATATAGAAGTGCGCTTTTGGGTCGATTCTCATCGGGCGGGCTTTTTGCAAACGACCTCATTAGTGGCTCAAAAGGTCAAAGAAGCCTTGCAGACCTACGATATTGAAATGCCTACTGAGATTTATACTTTGCTACTCAAAGACGTGCCCGATGCACTTAAGCAGAATAATGGCGGTGCCAATAACAAAGGTGAGGTGCTAAATCCTAACGATGGCATTGCCCACCAAGGTACGCTCACTGAGAGTTGATGCTTTGTACCGCCTTAGGAGTTGCCTATCTTGAAGAAAAACATTCTCTCTTATCTAGGGACTGCGATCGCTCTTCTGCTGCTGCTGGTTTCTGTTGTTGTCATTAGCACTGAGCTAAAAAGCTACAGCCTTCAAGATGTCATTGCGAGCTTTACCGCAATCTCAACTGGGCAAATAGGGCTAGCGATCGCCCTCACTTTTTTGGGCTTTACGGCGATGACTGGCTACGATACTCTGGCCTTTCACCACCTCAAAGAGTCTTTGGCCTACCGGCGAATTGCGCTCACCGCCTTTATTAGCATCGCCTTTAGCAACGTGATTGGCTTCGCCATTGTCACAGGCAGCGCCATTCGGTATCGGCGCTATAGTGCATGGGGCATTTCCGGCTGGGCGATCGCACACGTCATCGCCTTTGCCAACTTCACCTTCCTACTCGGACTCTTTGCTCTCGGCAGCATTGCTTTTTTACACGCGCCGCTACCCGTCCCAACGGCTGTCCATTTGCCTTTTAGCACAGCCCGCCCGCTAGGCGGCATTTTCTTGGGCCTAACTGCTGCCTACCTACTCAGCAGCGTTCTCATCAGACGACAGATCACCGTTCGGCAGTTCAGCTTTCGGCTACCCGCCCTGCCGATTGCCCTTTCCCAACTGGCCGTTTCTAGCCTCGATTGGGGGCTCGCTGCCGCTGTGCTCTACACGCTAATGCCTACGGGCAATATCTCTTACTTTGGTTTCCTCAACATCTACCTACTGGCGATGGCCGCAGGGGTTGCTAGTAGCGTGCCGGGCGGCGTCGGTGTCTTTGAAACGGTGATGCTCTTACTCCTAGCAGATCAGGTGTCCGGCGATGACGTATTAGCATCGCTATTGGCCTATCGAATGATCTATTACTTACTGCCCTTTGCGATCGCCGCACTTATCCTAACGGCCCAAGAGCTGTTGGCAACCCCTGATCGGTCGCGGCTGAAATAAACCGCTTAAATATACCTGTAGCAATATCTTTATGACCAGGCGTCCCAGTATGTTGTTCAATATAGCGATCGCCCCACGCTCCACGCCTGTATCGCTGCTGCTTAACCAACTACCTTATTCAAAAAAATCCATTATGAAAGCCGTTTTTTCTGACGCTTCCCATAATCAAGCCAAGCGCTCTCGTGCGATCGCCTCTCATGACTCCATGAAAAGCTACCTGAAGGAGATTGGCCGAATTCCATTGCTTTCAGCTAGCGATGAAATTACTCTGGGTCAGCAGGTGCGAGATATGATGGCGCTGCTTGAGATCAAGACTTCTTTAACTAAAGAACTAGGTCACGATCCGACTGAGGCTGAATGGGCCAAAGCCGCGCAGTTGGAGCTAACTGAGCTGAAGCAGGTGTTGAGTAAAGGGCAACGAGCAAAGCGCCGAATGGTAGAGGCTAATCTGAGGCTGGTTGTCTCTGTTGCCAAAAAATACCAGCGACGAAATTTAGATCTGCTTGATCTCATTCAGGAAGGCTCCATTGGCTTAGAGCGAGCGGTCGAGAAATTCGAGCCTGCAAAGGGCTATAAGTTTTCGACCTATGCTTACTGGTGGATTCGCCAGGGTATTACGCGGGCGATCGCCCAGCAAGCCCGCACCATTCGCATTCCCATCCACATCACCGAAAAGCTCAACAAAATCAAGCGTACACAGCGAGAGCTATCTCAGTCATTAGGGCGCACGCCAACTCTAGCTGAAGTCGCTGAGACGTTAGAAATTTCAGTCGAAGACATCAAATCATCTTTGGCAATATCGCGCACACCCCTGTCACTAGAAATGCGTGTCGGTGACGATCAAAGCAGTGAACTTGGCGACATGCTCGAAGACGACACGCACGCCACACTCGAAGAAAACGTAACCCAGCAGCACCTCAAGCAAGACCTGCTCAACCTCTTATCTTCGCTCTCACCTGCTCAAAAAGAGGTGATTACGCTTCGCTTTGGCCTGATAGATGGGCACGAGTTAACCCTGGCTCAGGTGGGCGATCGCCTCGGCGTCAGCCGCGAACGGGTGCGTCAAATTCAACAAAGCGCACTCAAAAGCCTGCGACTTCGTAAAAACGGCGTGAACGGTTATCTAGACGAGTAAGACTCGTACCATTCTTACTAACGATCGTCATCAATCCGATCCTGCTCAATTTGAGCTTCAACGCTAGCCCTGCTATCGGCACCTTCCTTACCGGGGCCGACTTCTAGCTCACGCACTGGAAACAGGCTTACGTCTAGCGTGATGGGGCGACCTAGCTCCTGCTCCAAAAATTCATGCACTAGCCTTACCTGATTATCCGAAATAGAAGCGATAGGGGCTGCGACTTCTAGGTAGACGGCTAATACATCCTCATCAGATTCTATACGTAGCTGCCGGATATCTGTGCCGCGAAAGGTTTCTGTTTCTCTCCTAATAAGGCTGCCTACCAGCGTTCGAGCGCGTTCCTCGACGATAAGTTCTTTGAGCGATACGCCTAGCGGAATCCCTAAAAGCAACAGAATCATAACAGAAGCCGTTAGCCCTTTTTTAGCCCGTTTAATCGAGCCGTAATCTTGCCAGATAAAGACAACACCGCCGCTAAGAATAATGCCTGCTAGGTTAGTTAGAAACAGTAGGGTGGAGCCGTAAAAAATACTGAGATCGCCAAACGCTAATCCAATCCCGATCACGCTTAAAGGCGGCACTAAAGCGACTGCGATCGCCACCCCCGGCAGCGCCTCAGCAATCTCTTTTCGCGTAGTCGCAAAAGCCCCTGCGGCCCCTGCTGCTAGTCCAATTGCCAAATCAATCAGCGTTGGCCTTGTCCGCTGCAATATCTCATTGTTTAGCGTATTAAGCCCCACTAAGCTACAGATAAGATAAGCCGTGCCTACCGTCAGCAAAATGCCCGTAATAACAGCCAGCCCGGAGCGCTTGAGCAAACGCCGGTTGGCCATCGTTGTCGCAAACGCCATCCCGATAATAGGCCCCATCAAGGGCGCTACAATCATTGCGCCAATAATAGCCGCTGTGCTCCCTGCTAGCAGCCCGAGCGTGGAGATAACGCCTGAGAGAAACAGCATGATGTAGTAATTAAAAGAAGGGTCTGCGCCGCGCCACAAGCTACGGTTCAAACTCTTTAGCGGCAGTGGCTTATTTGCCATCCACTTCCAATCGGCACCATTGACGCCCCAAAACCTGTCGAACTTACGAGCTGCTTGGACCATCGGACGATAGTAGCGCGGTGGCAAATAGTAGCGTGCTAAAACTAGCGGGCGCAGCCGCCAGGGCCGAGGTCTATCATCTTTTGGCTTAGGCGTACTTTTCTTAGGCTGGTCTTTGGCATCATCAACTACAGACATATACTCGCTAATACATGAATATGACTAACGGTCGGATTTGAGCAAAACCACTCTAACACCCGTAAAAGACCTTTAGCATACACACCATACCGCAATCGTCTACGCAAGCGCGCTGCTGCCTGCCTGTGTATCTCTCTCTATCGGGTATACCTTTAGATATAAGCAAACGTCACCTAGAGACGGAGGTATCTCCTTTTTGCAAGACTTACAATAGAGAGTGTAAAGAACGTTAACTGGAGACTACTCACATGGGTATTGCAGACAAGGCCAAAGCTGCCGCTAAAGATGTAGAAGGTAAAGCTCAAGAAGCTGCTGGTAAAGCAACTGACAACACTGAAGCTCAGGCCAAGGGCAAAGCAAAGCAGACAGAAGCTTCTGCTCAGAAAGCCACAGAGAACGTCAAAGATGGTATCAAAGACGCTGTAGACTAATTCGTCTTTTGTAATTTGTTTCATGCCTTCTGTGCATAACTAGCGCAGTTTCATGAAAGATAAAGCGCCCTGAACGTGTAAATCCGTTCAGGGCGTTTTGTTGTCTGACGTATTCAACAGTATGTATAGCTCTGGGGGGAGGAATAATACTATCTTTTGAGAGATGCTTTTGATCAGTTACATATCTCCTAAAGAGATAGTTCCTTTATCAAAGGTTAAGCCATGGAAAATAAAACAGAACATAGCGTCGATACTGATAATTTCGACAAGGGTATTGTGCCTGCTGAAACCGCAGCTCGCAAAGAGCGTGAGGGTGACGGTTATAAGCAGCCTGTAGAAGATAAGGAGGGTAAACCTGATACCACAGGCGGTACGACCGTCAGTAACGAAGGGCTGGCTAATAACTATGCTATTGAGCCCGAAATGTACGTTGAAGAACCCGGTGATTTGAAGTCATAGGATTGTATTACTTCCGATGAAGTAATAGCGTTTGATATTAAACAAAACAGAAGTCAAACGAAACAAAGTCCGAAGACAGCTAACACCATAAAAAATGGCTAAGGGATACTATAAACTTCCCCTTAGCCACTTTTTGCTTATGTATTAAGGCAATATATAAGCGTTAATTAAACGCGACCGTTCTACTGTCTATTTCTCGACTTCAGGAACAATATCTGGACGCTCTTTGCCTTCCCAACCCGCAGGACGCTTAGAGTTGTACCAGGCAATAGAACCAATGGTTGTAGCCGCAATAAATCCAACAATGCCTACGGTGGTTAACGAAAAGGCGTACGGTGCTGACTCAATGGCGGTCTCTAGTAACAGGATCATATAATCTTTGCCTCTTAAACTAAACTGTGCTCATCATAGGAGCGCGCCTGTCGCTACAGCCTCTCTCTCTTTGATGATTTACAGGTAGCTCCGTAGACACATTTTAAGATCCGCTTTTTGCAATTCCCTCCATACATAAGAAGGCCCTAGCAATAAAAACTGCTAGGGCCTTCTCTCATAGAAAAGACAATCTATCGATAGTCGTAAATCTATACGGTTGCAGGCGTCTTCAAGTTAGACTCACGGTTGCCACTAGGCGAGAGGCTAGTGCCCTCAATAAAGGAACGCAGCATCCAGGCCATTTCTTCGTGCTGCTCCATCAAAGCAGTCAGGAAGTCGGCAGTTCCTTCGTCACCAAAATCATCGCTGCACTGGTCAACGTGCTGACGCAGATTGCGGATAACCTGCTCGTGATCGCTTACCAAACGCTGTACCATTTGGTCTGCATTAGGCAAGTCACCAGCGTGCTCGCGCAATGTAGCGTTCTCCAAAAAGCCTTTGGCTGTACCAATGGGGTATCCGCCTAGCTGACGGATGCGCTCAGCGATCGCGTCTATATTCATGCTGATAGCTTCGTACTGCTGCTGCCAAAGCTCATGAAGCGTTCTGAACTGAGGGCCAATCACATCCCAGTGGTACTTTTTAGTCTTGATAATTAGCAGATATGAGTCTGCAAGATCGGCGTTAAGCAGATTAGTGACGCCTTGCCTTTGCTCCTCACTCAAGCCAATGTTCAAATATTGCATATGTGTTCTCTCCGGTGTGTACTTGCACTATTACACCAGATACAAACTCTCCGCGCGTCTGCCAAAAGAAGAGGATAGCGCAAAGAAAATTAATATCCTTCGGGGGATTTGCAAGACTTGGCGTTTATTTAGAAAACGCGAAATAAGCATATATCAACTTAATTCGTTGATTAGGGCAACTTAACGGTAATTGACCATGCTCACCTTTCTTTATTGCTCTTCAGTTCCCTACTCTGCCGCTAGGTATAAATCTAAGTACATTAGTCTGTATCTCTCGTAAAGTTAGATACCGTGAGATGCCTGGGATGACCCAAGAACAATATTGAGCTACCTGCTAGTAGGAAAAATTCGCCATGACTCAAGCGACAGCGACCAATATTTTTAAGCTAGAAGGGCCTGCGGGTAGTGCCATTCTTGGCAACCTTAACGAATTGGGCGGCGACCCGCTGGGCTTTTTGACAAAGTGCGATCGCAACTACGGCGATATTGTCCCGCTCCGCTTAGGCCCTACGCCTGCCTGTCTAATCACCGCGCCTCACCTGATCGAAGCCGTCCTCAAAAATAGAGACTCCTTCATAAAAAGCAGAGGCTTCCGAGCGCTCAACCGACTGTTGGGCCACGGCCTACTCACCAACGAAGGCGATTCTTGGTTCCGTCAAAGGCGGCTAGCCCAGCCGGTGTTTCACCGTAAGCGCATTGCAGGCTACGGGCGCACGATGGTTGACTACACCGAACAAATGCTTAATAGCTGGGGTGACGACAATACCGAGCCCAGAGATATTCATAGCGACATGATGCGGCTGACGCTCAATATTGTCATGAAAGCTATCTTTAATCAGGATGTCTCGACGGGGGAAGCCGATACCGTCGCTCATGCTCTAGACGTATCGATGAACTGGTTTGATAGCAAGCGCCGCCAAAACTTTTTTATCATCGAGTGGTTTCCTCGTCCTGAGAATATTCGATATCGCAATGCGGTAAAAGCGATGGATGAGACTATTTATGGCATTATTCGCGATCGCAAAGAAAGCGGTGAAGACCCCGGCGATTTGCTCTCTATGCTCATGGCCGCTCGCGACGAAGAAGATGGCAGCGGCATGAGCGACCAGCAGCTCCGTGACGAAATCGCGACGCTGATGCTCGCCGGGCACGAAACGACCGCCAACGCCCTTTCTTGGACTTGGATGCTGCTCGCTCAAAACCCCGAGGCCGAAGCTAAGCTACACGAAGAGCTTCAGTCAGTCCTTCAGGGTAGAAGTCCTACTATGCAAGATCTCGACAAGCTGCCCTACACCAACGCCGTCATCAAAGAGTCAATGCGGCTTTATCCACCAGTGGCGCTGCTAGGTCGCGAGTCTACAGAAGATGTCACCGTAGGCGACTATCTCATTCCCAAAGATTGCGTTGTTATTATTAGCCAGTGGGTTATGCACCACAGCCCCGAGTACTTCGATAATGCCGAAGCTTTTCAGCCTGAGCGCTGGTTACCCGCTACAGACGAGCAACCACTAGAAAAGCAACTGCCCCGAGGCGTTTATTTCCCCTTCGGAGACGGCCCCCGGATTTGTATCGGCAAAGGTTTTGCTGTCATGGAAGCGGTTTTGATATTAGCGACCATCGCGCAGCACTACCAGTTCACCCTGGTGTCCGATCACAAAATTATTCCTCAATCGTCTATTACCCTACGCCCGGAGCTTGGCATCAAAGTTGTGCCTAAACATCGTTAGCGTCAATTGAGTGAATGGCTCTGGCGGGATTTGAACCTGCGACCTTGGGCTTATGAGTCCCCTGCTCTAACCACTGAGCTACAGAGCCGAAAATGCCTAGACGAAAACCGTGCTCTATATAGAACTGTGTCTGTCGTAGCTGAACAAATGTAACACGAAACGATCCGCAAAAAAATCCCTGCTAGCTCATTTTTGAAATAGCAGGGATTTTGTTTTTCGTTTGCTAGCGTCGATAGCAAACGTCAATAAAAGCACTAGCGATTAAGGCAGATAGGCAACTGGGTTAACAGCGCTGCCGCTTTGATGCAGCTCAAAGTGTAGGTGAGGGCCAGTGCTATAGCCAGTGCTACCCATTTCAGCGATTTGTTGGCCCTGGCGAACTGACTGACCTGCGCTCACATTCAAGCGGTTGTTGTGAGCATAGCGAGTAAGGCTGCCGTCAGGATGGCGAATCTCGACCATATTGCCATAGCCACCTGAATTCCAACCTGCCTGCTCAACAACGCCAGTACCGGCTGCGACGATAGGTGTACCGACCGGCCCAGCGACATCGACGCCTCGGTGCATTCTGCCCCAGCGCCAGCCATAGCCGGAAGTGACCGTACCTTGAGCTGGCCAAATATAGCCGTTAAAGTACTCGGGGGCTTCGGGCAAATACTCATCTGCTGACGGCAAGATTGGCATATCAGGCGATACCACCTGAGGCACACCAGAACGTTGCGCTGGAATGTAGGCGTCTGGGCTGATAGGTGCAGCCGCAAGAAGATCGGTATCAGCGCTGCTGCTTTCAGGCAAAGACTCAGCCGAACGCACCGCTGGGCGATTGATCGAACGAGCCGAACCCTCAGCAACGCCAGGTCTAAGTTCTGATCGCCTTGCCCTAGCGAGCAGTGTCCCTTCTGACTCAGCCGCTTCAGCTACGGAGGTTTCTGCTGTGTCAACTTCTGAAACAGCAGCAGCCTGAGTACGAATCTCTTGAACGTCTTCTAGAAGACTGGCCGTAGAAGGATCGGCGCTCTCAGTAATCGTCTCGTTAGACCCTAATAAGTCTTTAGCAGTAACCGGTTCACCGCCTACGCTGACAGGCTCTTCAGCAGAGGCTTCGCGTAGGTCTTCTATAATCTGAGTGGCTTCGGGCCGGATAACGGTGCTGCGAAGGTAGGCCAATCGTTGGGAGCTGGCCTGCTGTGGGGTCGCTGCATTAGGCGTTGGAGACGCTTTTCTGGCAGCGGGTATGGGGGTTGCTGCTGCTGGAACAGTTAGCGTGTCACCAACCAAAATTACATTGGGATTGGCAAGCGCATTGGTTCTAATCAGCTCTGCTGAGGTAATGCCAAACGAAGTCGCAATTGTATTTAGCGTATCGCCTGGTTGAACCTGATAGCGAGTCACCGACCTTGGCGTAGCCAGAGCGGTCACTACAGAACCAGTGTCCGACACAGTGCCCTCTTGAGAAGATGCATCGGCCACTTCAATGCTGATTGCAGGTGACGCCATTTCCAGGCTAGGAGCCTGCGTGGCAACTTGCCGAGTTGCTTCACCTTGAGGAATGGCCACAGGCTGAACGGATGAAGCTTCTGTCTGACGGCTGTCTTTAGTAGGGATACCGGCGACTAGCTTTGACAAAGATGTATTGCTATTCGAGGACGCACTACTGATTGCCTGGCTGCTCGTTTGGCTGCTGGGAACCTGAAGCGTTTGACCCACACGAATCGAAGTTTCTGGCGGTAGTGCGTTTGCGCGCTTCAGCTCTTGCAAGCCTACGCGGTGCTGCTGGGCAATTTGCCACAGGCTCTCACCCGCTTCGATGGTATGAGTTCCTACAATCTGCTGCTGCGGTGTAGCAGCTTCATCAGTCGCCGTCGCAGCATTAGAAGGACGAGAAGAATTACTTGAAACAGCCTCTGTAGCTGCAGAGGATGTTGGAGCGGAGACTGCCGCTGAGGCTTCAGTCTGAGAAACCAACGCTCCAGATGCACCGACTGAGAGAGCAAGACCCAACATCGCAGCCGACTTAAGACTGCTATTTGAGCTAGTGCTCCCATTTCCTTCTGGAATATATGAATGACTTGAGTCAGACACCTTTTCCTGTGAAATTGCTTCTTTCAAGGAATAACCTCCTAATGTTCAGCGTTTAACCGTTAGTACAAAATCGTCGCAATAGCTCTTCGATTGACCGTACAACGACTTTCGATAACAGCAGTGCTGCTTCTCGTGGCATTAATGTCCCTAGATTTTCTCCAGGTTCGCTGCGGTGTGACCCGGCAGCAATGTGCTTAATGCCCGTCAACAAACCTGTGCTTGTTCGACTTAGGCAAGTTTACACGACTTAACGCTTATTTCAATCATCACTTCCGCGACCTACTTTGAATGCCCAAAACTTGATACAACCTAAACTTCACCGCCTGAGTGCTGAACAGAGGTTTGCAATTGGATAACCCTTGAAGATTCTAAAACGCCCGAGATGCTTAGACTTTGAGAATGTACGGTAGGGGCCAATTTTCTATCTGGCACATTAGAAAATATTCCTTCGGGTAGAGGTCACAGATATTTTCGCTTGCTCTATTTATTGAGCAATTTATATCTTGAATGCCTTGTCTTAACTGCGATTGGTGGGCGCTCTCCCAAGAAATACTGAAATTTTTTAATGCTTAAGGACGAATAATCGTAGGAGCCGGTTGTTATAAGCGATAGTTATTTAATAAGGTTTCGTAGATTACAGACAGCAGAGTTCCCTATGTTTTTTGTTCAGTAGGGCTACCCACTCCAATTTGTCTAATTGCTTCGAACAGGCCGACCGCAGCGCTAACTGAAAGATTGAGGCTGCGTACGTGTCCTTTTGTCATCGGAATCGTGGTGACTAAGCTACATTTTTCGAGCATTGCAGGCGATAGACCCTGACTTTCCTTGCCAAAAATTAGCCAGTCGTCATCCGTATAGGCAATGTTGGTGTAGCTATCTGAGGCGCGAGCACTAAATCCGATGAGTCGGCCAGGCTGCTTAGTGGCATAGCTTAAAAAATCTTGAACGCACTCGTGCAACTGAAGATCAACGTGAGGCCAGTAGTCTAGTCCGGCACGCTTGAGGTATTTGTCGCTGAGTTCAAAGCCAAGCGGCATGACTAGGTGCAGTGGGGTGCCAGTGGCGGCGCAGGTGCGAGCAATGTTGCCGGTATTGGGCGGAATTTCGGGCTCGATTAGAACGATTTTGGGCATGAGGATATAGGCAGAATTTAAGCGATAGCGGCAGGCTGGCAGATATCTTGGGCTAAAAAGTCTTCTTGCTGGTGCATTTTAGCGATCGCCCCTTGCACCACTTCATCCAAACTGGTCTTCTCGGCTTGCGCAATCCACTGCTGCGCCTGGTTTCCTTCTCGTAAAATTTGCTTGACGGGCGTGAGGAAACAGCTAATACCCGATCGCTGCGCGTAGGGTCGAACTTCTTCGTATAGCTGCGCGATCCAGTCACTGGCAGTAATCGTCGCGCCGCTTTGCCAGTGGGTAAGTTCGGCATTGAGACTATTTTTTGCAACAGATTGTTCGTTTTCGAGGGTGATCGCTAAAAGATCTTCACTGCGATTGTGGGCGCTAATTTGCGAACTTTCTAACGGGTCGAGAGCAGGATTCTCAAGCAGTTGATGTAGCCGGGCTTCGAGCAGAGCGGTCACGGCCAGTAGGTGAAGCGGATCGCTAACCAAATCACAAATGCGGAGTTCTAGCCGATTGAGGTTGTAAGGGCGGCGATCGCCATTGGGCCGCACCGAACTCCACAGGTGCCGAACGCTCTGCATCGTATTGGCCGCTAGCTGCTCCTCTACCCATCGAATGTGATGAAGATGGCTTTCAAACAGCGGCACATGGACGGGCGTTTGAGGGAAAAGGTGCCAGCGGGTTGAGTGAAAGCCGGTGATTTTGCCGTCAAAAAATGGTGAAGAAGCGGTCATCGCTAAATACAAAGGCGCTTCTAGTCGAATTAGCCGACAGGCCCGCATCAGCGCCTCAGGGTCGGTAATGCCAACGTTGATATGAATACTGGCGGTGACCACATCGGTGCCGTAGGTTTGCTCGATGTAGGTGTGATAGGGATTTTTAGGATCGGAGCGATGAAAAGTGTCTGCTCCGCCTAGCGGCAGCGTACTGCCCGGAATGATGGTGTAGTCGCCTAAGGTTTTGAGATAGTTCCTGAGCCTGACTCTGGGCTTGACTAGCTCGCAAAGTAAATGCTCGTAGCGGCAAAAGGGCGCGGTTGTGTATTCGACATTGCGCGTATCGGGCTCCCTGACAAATCCATCGAGGGTGGCCACAATTTTGTCAGAAAAGCCTACAACCTCTCCAGCAGGCGTGCCCGTATACATTTCAACTTCAAAACCTTTGGATAGCAGCACAGGAATTTTCCTAGATGTCGTCGGTGATGTGTTCAGCAGAATTTGGTGTGTTTGGCGGTTCGTATTTGGGGCCTGTAGGAACGAATTCGAGATAAAATCTTCTCCTATATATAGGGGGTTCAAAAAAGAATCCGAGAAAGCATTATAAAACGGTGTAAAAGATGACGGTTTTGAGGCTGAGATTTAGAACCTGAATCAATTAATTGCCAGTTATGCATAGACCCGCTAGAGCAGTATAGAAGGCTCCAGGCTCACCTTTCCTGTCTCTACGGTTTAGCCTTTTCAAAAGCCTGGTTTAAATTGAAGAAAGCGCTCCAGGAATAAATCTGAAGCGCTTTGCTTTTACTATGCTCGTACTGGGCTTTTGACGGGCTCGTACGATGCGGATGAAAGGACTTGAACCTTCACGTCACGAGGACACTAGAACCTAAATCTAGCGCGTCTACCAATTCCGCCACATCCGCGTTGGCTTTCAATAGTATCAACAAACGCGGACAAGATGTTGATTTTTTGGTGCGATTCGCAAAACCGTTTTTAACCACTCCTCCAAAGTGCTTCTGTATTAATTCGGCATTGATTGCCGACAACGACTCCGAGAAGCGCCTATGATAAGTCAATTAGATATATAGAGCCTTTTGCATTTTGGGTGCTTTTGTGAGGCGGGTGCGGATTACGGTTATCCGCTGCCTTGAGCGCTACGGCTAGTGCTATAGATATGTTAGATGAGGAGAAACCAGGCGAATGGGTAAAGTAGTTGGCATTGACCTGGGCACGACTAATTCTGTAGTGGCAGTGATGGAAGGCGGTAAACCCGTTGTCATTGCGAATGCAGAAGGCATGAGAACGACGCCATCAGTCGTAGCTTTTAGTAAAGAAGGCGAGAAGCTAATTGGCCAAATGGCCCGCCGTCAGTCGGTGCTGAATCCTCAAAATACTTTTTTTGCGGTGAAGCGCTTTGTGGGACGCAAATACGATGAGCTGAGCAGTGATTCTAAGCGGGTGCCCTACACGGTGCGACGCGGTGAATCTGGCAGTGTAAGGGTTCGCAGCTCTCGGCTGGACAAGGACTTTGCGCCCGAAGAAATTTCGGCAATGATTTTGCGTAAGCTGGCCGATGAGGCGGCGCAATATCTGGGCCAGCCGGTCACTGGGGCCGTGATTACGGTACCTGCCTACTTTAACGATGCTCAGCGACAGGCGACTCGCGATGCTGGGCGCATTGCCGGGCTCGAAGTGAAGCGAATTATCAATGAGCCAACGGCGGCTTCTTTGGCCTACGGACTAGACCAGCAGTATAACCAGACAATTTTGGTATTTGATTTGGGCGGCGGTACGTTTGATGTGTCGGTGCTAGATGTTGGCGATGGCGTCTTTGAGGTGCGCTCTACAAGCGGTGATACGCAGTTGGGCGGGCTGAACTTTGATAAGAAGATTGTTGACTGGCTCGCTGAAGGCTTTTTGGAGAAAGAAGGGGTGGATTTGCGACGCGATCGCCAGTCCCTTCAGCGTCTCAGCGAAGCTGCTGAGAAAGCAAAAATAGAACTTTCTGGCGTGCCAGTTACCGAAATTAATCTGCCGTTTATTACCGCAACCGCAGATGGGCCGAAGCATATCGAGACTAAGTTGGAGCGATCACACTTTGAGGCGCTCTGTAGCGATTTGGTCAGCCGAATTCGCGGCCCGCTCAAGCAGGCTTTGGCCGATGCCAACGTGACCCCTAGCCAGATCGATGAAGTGGTTTTAGTGGGTGGGGCAAGTCGAATGCCCATGGTGCAAGATTTGGTGCGCTCGGTGATGAACCGTGAGCCAAACCGTAATGTGAACCCCGATGAAGTGGTGGCGGTGGGCGCAGCGATTCAAGCAGGCATTTTGACGCAAGAAGTCAAAGACATTTTGCTATTAGACGTATCGCCTTTGTCTTTGGGCGTTGAGACGATTGGCGGCGTGATGAAGAAGCTGATTCCTCGCAATACGACAATTCCGGTGCGGCGCTCCGATACGTTTTCGACCTCTGAAAACAATCAGACCGTGGTGGAAGTTCATATTCTCCAGGGCGAGCGCGAGATGGTTCAAGACAATAAGTCTTTGGGCCGCTTTAAGCTGATGGGCATTCCACCCGCGCCGCGTGGCATTCCGCAGGTGCAGGTATCGTTTGATATTGATGCGAACGGTATTTTGCAGGTGTCGGCGCTAGATAAGACAACCGGGCGGCAGCAGAGCATTACGGTGCAAGAAGCCTCGAATTTGTCTGAGGCTGATATTCAAGACATGATTCGGGCGGCTGAGGAGAATGCCGCGACCGATCGACTGCAGCGTGAGCGGATTGAGAAACGCAATCGGGCAGAGGCGCTGACCTTTAAGGCCGAGCGCGTGCTTAGAGAAGTGGCGATTGATTTTGGAATGCAGTTTGCGCGCGATCGCCGCCGCCGCATCGAAACTTTGGTGCAAGAACTCAGAGCTGCCCTTGAGCAAAAAGACGAGCGCGGCATAGATATCACCCAGTCTGATTTGCAAAATGAGGTGTACGAACTCAATCGTGAAGCCTATCTATACGATATGGACGAAGACGGCGACGGCATCTTAGGCCAAATTGGCGATACCCTGAAGCGCGCATTTTCAGGAGATGACGACGACTATTACCGCCCTGGTGGCTATGGCACCGGCAGCGGCTACGACAGCTATCCTGCTAACGGATATTCTAATGGCTGGGGCCAGCAGGCTCAGTGGGATACGCCAAGCTGGGGGCAGGGCAATGCCAGTCAGGCCAGCAGTTGGGACGACTGGGACGACGACTGGGAAAAGTCTCGTAATTCTCCGCCGCCCGCGCCAAATTACGAACAGACCTACAGTCAAAACCAGCGCTACGGTGCGGATGTGTACGGTCAAGATCGGCCTGTGCAAGGTGGCTATGAACAGCCTGGCCGTAGCCTGCCAGGTGACACTCGCAGTGACTACTCGCCGCGAACCTATAGTCCAGATGCCTATGGGCAGGACGCTTACAGCCAACCGCCTGCCGGTGGTCAGCAGCCCTATCGTCGCGACGCTTACGGCAATCAAGATTCGTATGGCCAGGATGCCTATGGTCAAGATGCGTATCGTCAGGATTCATATAATCCAAGCGATTCGTATGACCGAGGCAATTCGTACGATCAAGGCGCGTATGGTCAAGATGCCTATGCTTCACCTAACGAGAGTCCCCGTAATGGCTACAATTCTGGGCCACCTCAAGGAGGGTATCGCGATCAGGGCGGCTATGCTCAAGATGCCTACAATCAGCCCGCCTACGAACAGAATAGTTACCAGCAGCCAGGCAGTAGGCAGCCGGACGCCTATAATCAACCGGATAGCTATAGTCAGGGCGGTTACAGTCAGGGCGGTTATAGCCAAGATTCATATGGTCAAGATAGCTATCGCCAGAACGAAGCGCCTCAGGACAATAGACCGAGCGATAGACCGAGCGATAGACCGAGCGATCGCCCCCGCTATGATCAAGCTGGGTCTGCCCCTAACAGTCGTCCTCAGCCTGCTAAGGACAATTGGAACGATGACGATGAGTGGTTTTAAACGCGATACGCATTGATGCAAAACTTTCGAGACTATTACGAAATTCTTGGAATCTCTAAAGAGGCGACGGCTGAAGAAATTAAGCGAGCCTATCGGGCGCTGGCCCGGCAGTATCATCCTGATTTGAATCCTGGGAATAAGGAGGCTGAAGAGAAGTTTAAGCAGATTGGCGAAGCTTATGACGTGCTCTCGGATGTGGATAAGCGATCGCACTACGAAGAGTACAGTCGGTACTGGAAGCAAAAAGGCTTCAAAAACTGGAGCAATCTGAACAAAAAAACGCGCAAAACTAAAGCCGAAGCTGAGTACAGCGCGTTTGAAGACTTTGATAATTTTGTCGAGCAACTGCTGAAGCGCCATCAGTCGAACGATGATTCGATGTGGCAAGCGCCGCCTGCTCAAAAGGCCGCTACCTCGTCTGGGCGTACTCAAACTGAGCGCAGATCTGAGGGTAAATCTGAGGGTGACTTTGCCAAATCTCAGCGTGACGGGAGCGATCGCACCAGCCGTCGAACAGCAAGCGGCTCAACTACCAGTAGCTCAAAAACTAATGGCTCTGCGGCTACAGACAGCCGCCGAGCAGCTTATAGAACGCAGCCACCTTCGCGATCACGTCGTGACGCTGAAGCTGATTTGGTCGTGCCTTTAGAAAAAGCCTATGCGGGTGGGCGTGAGCGCATTCGGCTAGAAGATGGGCGATCGCTAGAGGTAAGTATGCCGCCGGGTATGGTGACCGGGCAGCGCATCAGACTCAAGGGGCAAGGCATTGACGGTGGCAACTTATATCTGCGCATTGAGGTAGAGCCCCATCCTTACTTCACCTTAAAAGACGGCAACGTTTACTGCCAGTTACCCATCACCCCTAGCGAAGCGGTACTGGGCGGTACCATCGCGGTGCCGACCTTGGGCGGGCTGGTGAACATGATGATTCCGCCCGGCGTGCAGCCCAAGCAACTACTTAAGCTGACCGGCAAAGGCTATCCAATTAGCCCAGAGCTATATGGTGATCAAATAGTAGAAATTGACGTGGTTATGCCTACAGTGCTAGACGATGAGGAGAAAGCGCTATATCAGGAACTAAGAAACATTGAGCGACTTGATCCTAGAGCCAATCTACCCGTGTGATTTCAACTTTTGTGTTCTTTAACGAGGTGCCTTTGCAGTGCAAACTCTAACCGTCAACATGCCGCAATCGCTGCGAGTTCAGCTTCAGGCATACCAGAGCGACAGCGATATACAATCTCCTGAAGCAGCCATCGTTTCTGCGCTAGAGGCATACTTTCAAAACTGGAAGCCCACCCAAAAAAACGACCCATTGCCTGCGATGTACGATGCAGAAGATGGGCCGTGCGAGGTTATTAATTCTTTTAAGCTAAGTGCCGAGAATGATCTAAAAATCTAGTACTACGCTACCTATTCCAATGAAGGTTTCCGCTGCGATTGTACGCAGTCTTTCAGATACAAATTGATTAGGTTTTGGTAAGGGATACCTGTTTCTTCAGCTAGCTCTCTAAAGTAGTTAACAACGTCCTCTTCAAGCTGAACAGTTGCAGATCCCTTCAGCTTCTCAGTATATGGATTCTTGATCGATTCAGAGAAATCATATTCATTTTTCATGGAAGGAACCTCCTGTACTGCTGCTGTTCTTTAGCATTTGCTTTCCTAGCTGAGATAATTTGAATGATGTCCTCGCTATCGCTGTACACATGACAAACCACTACTAACGATGATAGCGACTTACTCATTCCCAGAATGATATACCGATCTTCTTCCAAAGAATGCTCTGTATCGTAGATCAGACGCGCATTTTCGTCATAGAAGACGGTGCTTGCTTCTCTGAACGATATGCCATGCTTTTGCTGATTTGTTCGTGCTTTTTGCTCGTTCCATTCAAACTTCAATTCAAGCCCCAAAGTAAGCAGGCTCTTTGCCTGGAATCCATTTAATATTGCAGCCGATGCTAGGCTTTTGCGTTTCAGGAATAGCTTCTCCTGCCACAATTTTATCGAGTGCGGCTCGTAGATCTTTGCCGTTAACTGGTTTATTGTTGCCGGGACGACTGTCGTCTAGCTGACCGCGATAGGCGAGTTTGAAGTCGCTGTCGAATAAAAAGAAGTCGGGTGTACAGGCGGCGGTGTAGCTTTTGGCGACTTCTTGAGTGGCGTCGTAGGCATAGGGAAAGTTGAAGTTTGCCCGCTTTACCTGCTCGCGCATGTTATCAGGGTCGTCTTGAGGATGGCTTTCGATGCTGTTAGCGCTGATCGCAAGCACCGCAACATCTTTAGGCATGTAGTCTTGCCCAATACGGCCTAGCTCATCTTCAACGTGCTTCACAAACGGGCAGTGCTGGCAAATGAACATTACCAGCAGTCCTTTTTTGCCTTTGAAGGTGTCTAAAGAAATAGTTTTGCCGCTGACGACATCTTCTAATGAAAACTCAGGGGCAGCGGTGCCCAACGGCAGCATTGTAGATTCAGTTCTAACCATTGGATTAGCCTCCTGCGCTCATACCGGCCATGACGACGACGGATAAAAGTAGACCGGGGCTGAGGAGAAGAATGAGGAGGAAAAAATCGTGGAGTTCCATGCGATCGCTCTAGTAAAGGTCAGAGTAAAAAGTCAGGTGTCAGGCCAGCAAAATGTACGAATAGCAGGACAATTCTTGCTGATAGCGATCAATTGACGTTATGAATACAGACGCTATCTGCTGACCGTCTCTATGATGACGAATCGCAAGCGAGAATATAACGATTTTCAAGAATGAAAGCTAACGTTTTCCTGAAAATTTACATATCGCGGCTAAGAAATTTGACGTATCCTGACATTGAATTTGATTGATGGGAGCATTCTATGAGCCACCAATATTTCTGCAAATACTTGAAGCTGCCTTTGCAGTTGCTTTGGCGTGGCGGTGGTCTGACAATAGGTGCCTCCCTTCTTGCTATGAGCTTTGGCGTACTGCCTGCACTGGCCGAAAAGCTATCCGACTGGCGCTACGATTCACAGACTAGATCGCTTACCCTTACTCTCCCAAGTGACATCACGCCTACGCTCTCGGTCGTCTCCGACAGCCAGCTCCTCATTGAGATTCCTGGTACTCAAGTCGGCAATGCCATTGGTCAAACTGTGTTTGATGGCGTCGTTGAAAGCGTTGTCGTAGAACAAGCAGATCCCGATACCGTATGGATGACGGTCGATTTTGCGCCCGGCACCGTTCTATCAAATACTCAAAATGCCACTCAAATTGCTGTGGCTAATCCAAATCCTGATATCAAGCAATGGCAGGTTCGCCCTGCTTTATTAGCGAGTCAAGTCGTAGAAAGCTCGGTTTCGGCGGTCGAATCTGATGCGGCCTCTCCGGCAGCAGCTTTGCGCACCGATCGTTCGACAGCAGCAATATCTTCGAGCGATGCGATCGCTGCTGTTTCTGATTTCCCTGATTTGCCTGTTTTAGAACCTGCAATCTCAGATAGTGGGCCGGTGATTGTGCCGCCGATTGATGTGCGATCGCCTACACCTAGACCCGTTGCCCCACCCCCACCGATGGCTAGCCGCCCGCCTGCGCAAGTCATTCCAGTGCTCGTTCCACCTATTGTTGAGGCTGATGCTGCTAGGGATAGTGAGGCTGAATCGGTTGCGATCGCTCAGCCACCTGCACCACCCGTTGTCGAAGTTCCTGTTATCGAAGCACCCATTGTCAAAATCCCGGTCATTGAAGCACCCATTGTTGAAGAAGTTGCCGTCGAAGAACCTTTGGCCGAAGACATTGTAGAACCTCCATTTATCGGTGAGATCGAAGTAGAAGTTGTGAATGCACCTGCTGTTGAGCCCACAGTGGTTTCAGTAGCGCCTGCATCTGAAGTCGCAGCGTCTGAGATTGAACTTCCTGAAGCTGGAACCTCAGACATTGAGATTCCTGAGATTGAAATTTCACCTGTGACGAACTCAAGAGCGACGAGCCGCTGGCCAGAGCCCATTCCTTTCGGACAGCCACTGCCATAGCCGTCATAAAAGGCACTAGGTCATACGCGCGTAGCACGGCACAATATAAGGTAGACCGCCCCCGTCCGTACTCCTTAGGTTCTACCCCTCATATTGTTCTGTGAAAACATCTTTTGATCCGGCCTTTAAAGCCCCCAAAACTTCTCTTAAAACCCTGCTGGCAGACACCCTGACTGTCTTCTGGGGAGACTGGCTAGACCTACGCGTACGCATTCCGCAGGTCGCGGCTTCAGGGTTAGTTTCACCCCTGATATACATCTTGGCGTTTGGGTTAGGGCTTGGTACGTCGCTCGATAAAGTAAGCGAGCCAACCGCCGGGGATAGCTACCTGGAATTTATATTGCCAGGGATGGTGGCGCTATCTTCGATGGTAATTAGCTTCGGCGGTACCACCTTCTCCATTTGCGGCGAACGGCTTTTTTCTAAAACCTTTGAGGAGATGCTGCTATATCCTATCCATCCGCTAGCATTGCATCTCGGTAAAATGCTTGCAGGCATCGTACGCGGCCTGATGACTGCTTCAGCCGTGATTTTGGTCGCCGTACTGTTCACAGGCAAAATTTGGAGCTTTATCAATCCCCTGTTTTTCCTATTAGTGATTTTGAACTGCGCAGTATTTGCAGGCTTAGGCGTGATCGTTGGCCTTAACGTGAAGTCATTAGAGAGCGTTGGTCTGTTCAACAATTTTCTGATTGTGCCAATGTCATTTTTGGGTGGCACCTTTTTCGATCCGACGACGCTGCCAGTCACGCTCAAGCCGATTGTGTACGCTTTGCCGTTGACCTACACCACGATTGGACTCAGGGCTGTTGCTTACAAACCACTTTCAGAATTTCCCTGGTACAGCATTCCAATTTTGCTCGTATTTGCAATCCTGCTCTCTTTTCTCGGCGCATACCAGTTCTCTAATCAGCAGGACTGAACGCCTTTTTACTGGATTGCACTCACAAAAGGTTGCCAGGTCTGGACAGCTTCTAAAATGCTGCGGTAGCCGAGCGCGTTGGGATGAAGACCGTCTGAGCAGAGGCGATCGCCCACCCACTCATCACCTTGTTGCTCCCATGCAGCCAATAAATCTAAATAGGGCACGCCATGAGCAGCGCAAAGCCGGTGCGTCACATCGCGATAGCGGGCCTGCTCAGCGCGGCTAAAATGCAAGATGTTAGCGAAGGGCATTGCGGCCTCATTGATGGGTACCATGCCGACAAAAAATACCGGGCAGAGCTGACGCGATCTGGCCAAAAGCCCGTTTAATACCTGCTCAAACGTCTCGATATCAGTCACGGGTCTACCGTTGGGCCGACCTGCTCTAGCAGAATCGTTAATGCCTACTGATAGCACCAGCACCTCAGGCGTACGGTGACGCAGCTCTCCGCGACCCGAAAACTCTTGCTCTAGCCTTTTCGCGACCTGCACAACACCATCGCCACGCACGCCTAAGTTATAAAAAATAGGGCCTAGCTGCTCGGGGTTCATCCATCCCAGTCGCAGCCGATCTACCCAGCCGCCGCCTTCGCAGTCACCATAGCCGTAGACCAGACTGTCGCCAATAGCGATGACTTTTTTAGGATGGGCCTGAAGCGATCTCGTCCGCGTAGCAGAGGTCTGCAACGTGGAGGGCTGAGAAAAGGTTGCCGCCATAGATACTGTTGAAAGGGCTATTAAAGGGACTGGTTAAGACATTTCTTTCAATAAGACCTACCACGAACCCAAGCAGCTTTGCAAATCTTCATATTGCTGCGTTGAATTCGTAAAGGTCTGTCTACCAATGCAATTTGTCGATTTGCTCATCTATGCGAGATGCTGTGACACTTTCGCTGCTAGTCTATCTGTCCAGTGATTGACTAGCTCAGCATTCGCGGCTTCTACCATCACGCGAATGAGTGGCTCAGTGCCTGAGGCTCTGACGAGAACGCGGCCTTGGTCACCCATTGCACCTTCTGCCTGTGTGATCGCCTGCTTCAACGCATCACAATTCCCCCAGTTCCGACGAACGTTCGGATCTTCTACGCGCACATTCTCTAAGCGCTGAGGATAGGTTTCAAAGCTCTGTGCGACCAGCTCTACCAGGGAGCAGCCTGCCTGCTTGAGCAAGTCAGCTATGTGCAGCGCGGTCAGAATACCATCGCCCGTCAGGCTGTAGTGATGGCACAAAATATGGCCGGACTGCTCGCCGCCTAGCATTGCGCCCTGGTTCACCATTTCAGCAAACACGTGCTGATCGCCCACGTTCGTGCGAACCAATGTGCCGCCCTGCTTTTGCCAGGCCCGTTCAAAGCCCAGGTTAGCCATCACGGTCGAAATAATCGTGTCGTTAGGCAGTTTGCCTGCCTGCTTGAGGGTTTGGCCCCAGAAGTACAAAATGTAGTCACCGTCAATCACACGGCCTTGAGCGTCAACGGCCATCACGCGGTCGGCATCACCATCAAAGGCAAAGCCGATGTCGGCCTGCAGTTCGGCAACTGCGCTGGTGAGCGCGCCTAAATGGGTAGAGCCGCAGTCTACGTTGATGCGATCGCCATCAGGCAACCCGTTCAAAATCACCACGTCTGCGCCTGTCGCCTCAAACACCTGCTTAGCCACGCGAGTCGCCGCACCCCAGGCAAGATCTAATACAATCTTGAGCCCGCTCAAATCAGGATGAGGCTGGAAAGGCTGGTGCAAAAAGTCGATATAGCGCTCAACCAAATCGGGCCGCTGATAGGTGCGGCCCCACTGCATTTCAGTCGTTTCAGGCAGCAGACTATCACCGGGAAGGCGCTGGGCTCTGATGGCAGCCTCAATTTGCTTTTGAATGGTAGTAGACAGCTTTGTGCCATCCGAGCCAAAAAACTTAATGCCGTTGTCAGCCGGTGGATTATGGCTGGCCGAAATCATAATGCCACCCGCACTTTCCATCGCCAAGCAAGCGACCGCAGCCGTTGGGCACAGGCCCATATTCCAGACTTCAAGCCCAGCGCTTGTGAGGCCAGCGGCGAGTCCGTTCGCTAGCATATCGCTAGAATTACGAGAGTCCTGGCCGAGAATGACCGGGCCTGTTTCTCCCTGAGCGCGCATCACCTGGCCCGCCCAAAACCCAACCTGCGTTGCAAGCGGAGCGGTAAGCAAAGTGCCTGCTTTCCCGCGAATGCCGTCTGTACCAAAAAGCGGCGTAGACGGCAGCGATGGCACCGTACATCTGCTGGCGGGAACTGGATTAAAGCCTATGGCCTGCCCGCCATCCTGGTTAC
The DNA here is from genome assembly GCA_963793265.1 of uncultured cyanobacterium. Taxonomy (GTDB): domain Bacteria; phylum Cyanobacteriota; class Cyanobacteriia; order Phormidesmidales; family Phormidesmidaceae; genus Phormidesmis. The sequence goes on along the minus strand of CAWBZI010000006.1, from coordinate 1,079,287 downwards.
TTGCGTGGCTATTGGCGTTACCGCTAGCCTGGATTCTGGCGGCATCACCTGCCAAACTGCTCTTAATCTGAGAACTCACCATTTTCACTCCCTACACGACGAATTAGATTATTTGTGTTTAGTTATTTAGCTTTTGGCTGCCTTTTTATCTGCCTTCTATCTGTCTAAGGTGAGCGGCTGCTCACATCACCTATATAAGTGTGGAGGATATCACCTTAGACTCCCTAAATCTGGTATATGTGCCAATTCTGCTAAAGTCACTGGCTGAAAGCGTTAGTTCACGATTTTTTGCGGAATATACTTAGCAGCCATAAAGCAGCTACAGAGCAGTTACAAACCATCAACAAAAATTGATCGAACGATAGCCCACTATGCCCACGCTACCTACACCACCATCAGAGCCCACATCGTCTCTAGAGTCTTCTATGGCCCATTCGCGCTTTCAGCAAGGAATCGAGCAGTTCAACCAAAAAGAGTTCTACGCCTGCCACGATACGTTAGAAGCTATTTGGATGGAGGCTGAAACGGCTGAAAAGCCTTTCTATCAGGGTATTCTGCAGGTGGCAGTAGCTTTCTACCACCTCGGCAATCTCAACTGGCGAGGTGGCGCTATTTTGTTGGGAGAAGGGATTAATCGGCTGCGACGCTTTGAGCCTAGCTATGAAGGGATTGCGGTTGATGAGCTGGTGGATCAGTCCGTAGATTGGCTGAGCTTAATTCAATCAGCCGGGCCAGAAGGACTCGATGAACTCATGGCGAAGTTGCCACAGCCTTTTCCTCAAATTAGCTGGGTTAAATGAAGAACAAGCGAAGTATTGGGCTTAGTTGGATGTTTAATCGGGTTTGTGTAAAGAAAGTGATAGGTATTTCGTGCTAATTTCTGGCACCAGCTACTAATGTGGAAGCAGGGCTGTGCTGATAACGTGATAATGCCGTTGATTGTGTTACGGCTAAACAATTGCCAATTTAGAAAGCGACCTGAGCGCTGTAGCTAGCCCGCCTGAGGTTTACATAAGATACGTCTATATCAGATGGCGGCAGTGCGATCGCCCTTCCCATTCGTTTCCTGTTTTTAAGAATGCTGCACTCGCAATTCAATCGTCCGCCTGAGAATCGCCCGCCCACAAACACCCGTCGCAAAAAAGCGGCCTGGTATTTTCTCTGGTACTTTCTAAGTGCCCTATCAGCACCTTTCTTACTGCAATTTGCCCATGGACTCGTGCCCGCTGCTTGGGTACAGGCCCAGGCCCAGCAGTCAGGCGGGGCAATTCAGATGAAGGCCAGTCGAGTAGAGGCAAACTCTAATACGGGCGTAGTCACTGCGATTGGCAACGTGCGAATTGATTATCCTAGCCGCCAGATATTTGCGACGTCTGCTCAAGCCGAGTATTACAGCCAGGAGCAGCGGATTGTCTTAAGCGGTAACGTAGACGTTCTACAAGAGGGCAACTCGCTTCAGGCCGAAACGGTGACGTATTTAATTCAAGAAGGGCGATTTGTTGCGACGCCTGGGGCCAACAGTCAGGTTGAAGCCGTCTACATTTTGCCCGAATCGCCCGCCGTACAGCCTTCGACAAATCCTGCTGCGCCCCAACCGCTTTCTATTCCTGCTGTGCCCGATGAGCTGCCTGCCGAGCTAGGCCCGATTGATTAATCCTTCTAACCGCGCTACTTAGAGCGCTCAGTACGCTGTGACTTCTTTGGTAAAATCTGAGCTAGCCCGACCTGATCAAGAGGCGTTTCCTTTGAAGCTTGTGCTCGAAAATGTTCAGAAAACATATGGCAAGCGCACGGTGGTCAAAGGGGTTAATCTATCCGTTTCTCAGGGCGAAATTGTTGGGCTGCTAGGGCCAAACGGGGCCGGTAAAACTACGACTTTTTATATGGCGACAGGGCTTGTAAAGCCTGATGTCGGCAGGGTGTCGCTGGCCGATAGAGACATTACCGACTTGCCGATGTACAAGCGGGCTAGGTTAGGAATTGGCTATCTGGCTCAGGAGGCTAGCGTTTTTCGCAATCTGAGCGTGCGCGATAACCTAAAGCTGGTGATGGAGCAAACGGGCGTTCCGTACCATGAACGAGAGGATCGATTGCACCGGCTACTTAAAGAATTTCGATTGGAGAAGGTTCAGAACTCGCTGGGCATACAGGTGTCAGGCGGAGAGCGTCGGCGAACTGAGCTGGCAAGAGCGCTGGCCTCGGGCGTACAGGGGCCAGATTTTTTGTTTTTAGACGAGCCGTTTGCTGGGGTTGATCCAATTGCGGTGTCGGAGATTCAGTCGATTGTGGCGGAATTGCGCGATCGCAACATGGGCGTACTCATCACCGATCACAACGTCCGCGAAACCCTCCAAATTATTGACCGCGCCTATATCATGAGCGAGGGCCAAATATTAGCCTCAGGCAGCGCCAGCGACCTCTCTGACAATCCGCTAGTCCGTGAATACTACCTTGGCGAGAGCTTCAAGCTATGACAACCAGCACGGCTCCTAATTTCGGCCAAAGAATTGTCAGGTGGCTCCCGCGATTGTCGATTATGGATCGATATATCGCTCGGGAGCTGACGTTTCCATTTCTATTTGGCGTGGGCGCTTTTTCCTCAATCGGCGTCTCTGTTGGTGCGCTGTTTGAACTCATCCGTAAGGTCACTGACTACGGACTAGCGGGCTCTTTAGCCTTCGAGGTTTTTTTGCTGAGTATGCCTGAGTTTGTCGTGCTGGCATTCCCGATGTCTACGCTGCTGGCCACCATGATGACCTACAGCCGATTTTCGAGCGATAGCGAAATGATTGCGCTCCGTGGCTGTGGGGTGAGTGTGAAGCGCATTGTAGTGCCAGCCGTTGTTTTGAGCCTGCTGGTGACAGGGCTGAGCTTTGGCGTGAATGAAGTCGTTGCGCCCGCTAGTACGCAGCGAGCCAAAATGCTGCTGGCTCGGGCGTTAGACGAAGAGAAGCCGCCCTTTAAAGAAGGGAATATCACCTTTCAGCAGCAGCAACGCGCCGAAGATGGCTCTGGCGATGAGCTTGTGCGGTTCTTTCACGCGCGTAAGTTTGATGGCACGACCATGTATGGCATTACGGTTGTTGATTTTTCGCAAGAAGAAAATGAAGACGGTTTGCAGCAAATTGTAAGTGCTGATACTGCTACTTGGAACTTCAATCGAAATCTGTGGGAGTTCACAAACGGGACAATCTACGCGGTGTCGCCTACAGGCTCTTTCAGTCAAATTATTCGCTTTGATAAGCAAGACTTGCAACTGCCCCGCGCACCGCTAGATTTGGCGAGTCGCCCTAAAAAGCAAGAGGAAATGAATATTGCTGAGGCGAAAGACTATCTAACGATTTTGCGTCAGACGGGCGACGAAAAAGCGGTGCGTAAGCTGAAAGTAGCCATTCAAAACAAGTATTCGGTACCCTTTGCCTGCGTGGTGTTTGGTCTAGTCGGCTCAGCCGTTGGCGTCCGGCCTCAGCGCACGGGTAAGGCCACGAGCTTTGGCATCAGTATCGTAATTATTTTTGGCTACTATTTGCTCAGCTTTATTGCTGCTGCCATGGGTGAGGCTGGGGTAATCAGCCCCTTTATTGCAGGCTGGTTACCGCTGAGCTTAGGGCTAGCTGCTGGACTGGTGCTGCTAGCCAATACTTCTCGCTAATGCCCTTAGTTGCTGGCGGTATTGCTGATGCTTAGTCGCTGACGGTTAGCTGCGGGGTGTTAGCTGCCAGGGGCGAAATCCAGCGCGGAGGCATTGCGTGAGCGCGTCGTCTACAGTAATCTCGGCGGCATCTACGATGTCAACCACACAGGTGCCGTAGCGGTCGGGCAAGATGCTGCGGCCACAGCCTTCGAGCACTTTGGTCGAGGGGCTCTCTAAAAAGGCGTCGTGAATGTCAATGGTGCAGTTGGCGACTTCTATCGGGCGGCGCGTTCTGCTGCACACCACTAAAGCAGTGTTGGCCGTCAGCCCTGTAAATTCGTTAACATCTACTACGCAGGCTCCTAAGTCTTCGGGATATCGAGCAGCAGAACAAGCGGCGATCGCATCGCTTTCTGACACGCCCGAATTGATCATGCCAACGGCGCAGTCAAAATAATCAGGACTCGCCGCTGCGGGCGCTACTGCCACTGTGCCTAAGCCAGCCGTGCTCAACAGAGCGCTCAAAGCTAAAGCTTTTCCTAAAAGTGGTAAATCGGGAGTCATAGCCATGTTCTAAAGGAGCCTCATTGCTTGTTTGTGCTCTGATCTAATCTACAGTGAATGGAGTAAAGATAACGATACGTAGTACGCCACCTAATCTTTGTACTGTGAAGGTACCAAGAAATCATGACGGTTCTATCGGGAATCGCGAAGATTTTCAAGGATGTGGCCAAAGCAAGCGCCAGAGAAAAGACCAGAGCAAAGACCAGAGCAAGCGCCCAGTCCACTGCCCAGCAGACCGTCGCTTGAACGACGCCCATCGCCCGAATGACGCCCATCGCCCGAATGACAGTGTGCGCCACAACCACCGATACAACAGCCGATTAAGAGAGGATTCGATATGCATCTGAGTGACATCACCCACCCCAACCAGTTGCATGGCCTGTCGGTCACCCAGCTAGAAAAAATTGCTCAACAGATTAGAGACAAGCACCTGCAAACGATTGCCGCCAGCGGCGGCCACTTAGGCCCTGGCCTTGGCGTGGTCGAACTCACCCTGGGGCTCTACCAAACCCTTGATCTTGATCGCGATAAGGTGGTTTGGGATGTGGGCCACCAGGCTTATCCGCACAAATTGCTTACGGGCCGCTACAAAGATTTTCATACGCTCCGGCAAAAAGATGGCGTCGCTGGATACCTGAAGCGCTCAGAAAGCCGCTTTGATCACTTTGGTGCAGGTCATGCCTCGACCAGTATTTCAGCGGCCTTGGGAATGGCGATCGCGCGCGATCTCAAAGGCGAAGACTTCAAAGTAGCCGCCATCATTGGCGACGGTGCACTCACAGGTGGCATGGCCTTAGAAGCCATTAACCACGCCGGGCACATGCCAGACACTAACTTGGTGGTCGTGCTCAACGACAACGAAATGTCGATTTCGCCCAATGTCGGAGCGATCCCGCGCTATCTCAACAAAATGCGCCTGAGCCCGCCCATGCAGTTTCTCACTGACAATCTTGAGGAGCAAATCAAGCAGCTTCCCTTTAGCGAGTCGCTGACCCCTGAGCTAGGCCGGATTAAAGAAGGCGTGAAGCGCCTGGCCGTTTCTAAAGTCGGCGCAGTTTTTGAAGAGCTTGGCTTTACCTACATGGGCCCGGTAGACGGTCACAACTTGCCTGAACTGATCACCGCCTTTAAAGAAGCGCATAAGCACGGCGGCCCTGTGCTGGTTCACGTCGTCACTGTGAAAGGCAAAGGGTACGAAATTGCCGAGAAAGATCAGGTCGGCTATCACGCGCAGTCCCCGTTTGACTTAGAAACTGGGCAAAAGATTCCAGCGAATAAGCCTAAGCCGCCTGGCTACTCCAAAGTATTTGCAGAAACGCTCATTACTTTGGCTGAGAAAGATCCCACTATTGTAGGCATTACTGCTGCGATGGCTACAGGCACAAGGCTCGATTTGCTTCAGGCCAAGCTGCCTAAGCAGTACATTGACGTTGGCATCGCAGAGCAACACGCCGTCACGCTTGCAGCCGGTCTTGCGTGCGAGGGCATGAAGCCTGTCCCTGTCATTTATTCCACCTTCTTACAGCGTGCCTTCGACCAGATTGTTCACGACATCTGCATCCAAAAGCTGCCAGTGTTCTTGGCCCTAGACCGCGCTGGCATCGTCGGCGTCGATGGCCCTACCCACCAGGGTATGTATGACATTGCCTACCTGCGCTGCATTCCTAACATGGTGCTGATGGCTCCTAAAGATGAGGCCGAGCTTCAGCGCATGGTGGTGACGGGCGTGGACTACGATGGGCCGATTGCCGTACGTTTTCCGCGTGGCAGCGGCTATGGTGTGCCGCTGATGGAATCGGGCTGGCAGCCGCTACCGATTGGGAAGGCTGAGCTTTTGCGTCAGGGTGACGATGTGATGCTGATTGGCTACGGGGCTATGGTGTATCCGGCGATGCAGACGGCTGAGATTTTGAGTGAGCACGGCGTAGAAGCGACGGTGATTAATGCGCGCTTTGCTAAGCCATTAGATACGGAGCTGATGCTGCCGATTATTGAAAAGATTGGCCGCGTGGTGACCTTAGAAGATGGCTGCTTGATGGGTGGCTTTGGTTCAGCGATCGCTGAAGAACTCTTCGACCGCAAAATGACCCCTGATCTGCTGCGCCTGGGCGTTCCTGACGAGCTAGTAGATCACGCCTCGCCCGATCAATCAAGAGCGACTCTGGGGCTAATGCCTGCGCAAATGGCTGAGCGAATTTTGCAGCAGTTCAAGCTAGGCGAGTCTCCACTTGAGCTAGCTGAGAAGGTGTAGTTTGCTCTATCTTCTCGGCTGCTTTTGCGGCTGAGTGATTTTGGCTGAGTGATTCTGGAGGTCGGCGATCGCACGCCGACCTTTTTAACTTCAAATCTCGCTTAGCGCTTTCTATATTGCTTTGAATTTCGCAAGCACAGTGTTTTGATAAAGATAGTATTTGTACGAAGATTTCGATTCTGCTGGCCGCTTGGCTAGTGCCTATCCCCTTTTGTTACGCGCATGGCCCCCAACCTTAAGCGACCTCTTAACAAGCAGCCCGCTGCCAATCGCACCCGCATTCCTCTCTTTTTTGCCATTGGCGTTGGGCTGAGCTTGTTGATGGCTGCGCTTAAGGCACTGGCCGCTGGTTTGGCCGAAGCTTACCTGTACTCGCTGCCCTGGGTCGGCGGATTTTTGCGGAGCATCGAAATTGCTGAAATCTCGAATTTAATTGTGTTTGCGCTTTTGGCAAGCGGTATCGGCGCAGCGACGTACCTCCTTCCTGCTCGCTGGCATCAGGCTGCAAAAGTAGCCTTGCTCGTCGTTGTGAGCCCTTTTGTATTTAGCGCTAGCTACTTGATGCTGCAACATCTTTGGATACAGCGAGTGGCGACTCGTGCCAACATTCCCTATGCAGAAGCCAAGACTGTAACGAACGCTTTCTTAACGCGCGAAACGGGCCGGGGCGGCTTTTTTGGCTTTTATCCTTACAGTACTGAAGTCGCCGAGCTGCCAACGCTGCGCAAAAGCTTAGAGGCTGGGACGGGCAATCCCAGTCAGCTCTTGACCAGGGAGCTAGCTAGCTACGAAGATCCTAGAGCCGATGCGGTGGCGTATGTCTTTGAGAAGGTCGGCTGGCTCGTTCGGTTTATGTACATGACAATCGCAGCGCTAACGGCTCTGATTTATTACTTTAAGGGTCGCGATTGGGCTGAGAATAAGCGTCAGAATGAAGCCACTCAGCCTGTAAGCCTGACAAATCCGACTCCGCCTAATCGTAAGCCTTATTGAATCGCTGTTTTTAGGATTTTGATGCGATCGCTCAACCAACCCCCCACGCTCGCAGCACTCATCCTAGCTGGTGGTCGCTCTCAGCGTATGGGCACTGACAAAGCGCTTCTAAAAACGCCTGACGGTCAGCCATTACTCACTCGAACGGCTCAAGTTGCTCAACAGCTAACCTCAGATATCGCAGTCGTAACCCCCTGGCCCGATCGCTACCGATCACTTCTACTGCCAGAGGTTTCACTCATTCAAGAGCAAACGGCTGCCGACCGCTCATCTACTGGCCCTCTAAGCGGATTCGCTCAAGGCTGGGCGCATATTCATGCCGACTGGTGTCTTCTCCTCGCCTGCGACATGCCTTATTTGCAGCCCGAACCCTTAAGTCAATGGTGGGCTTGGCTGTGTCGTCAGCAGATCTCTAGCACCACAGCCGCCTCCTTAATTCCACACCCTCAAACATCAGATCAGAAGCATTGGGAACCGCTTTGTGGCTTCTACCATCGCCAGTGTTTACCAGCTTTGCATCGTCACCTGGGGGCTCAGGACTCACAGACATCTAGACGCCAGCGATCCTTTCAAGCTTGGCTAAAAGACCTATCGGTTATCGCTTATACCGACTTTCCGCCAGCGAGATTATTTAACTGCAATACGCCTGATGACTGGGTGATCGCACAGCAAAACATCTCGTAAAAGCAATTCATGAGAAGAATGTTTCGGAATATGAGTTTTCTTGTCGAAACTGCCTCGAATCCTCTCAAAAACAAAGCGACGATCTGACATCACTTTCAGCTAAAGCCTTGGAAGTAGGCTCTTGCGTAAATGTTAAGCTGTGTAATGATTTCCTCAGACTATTCCTTTGGCAGGGCCTAGCGCCTTTATGATTAGTAAATATTTGCAGCCGTTTATACAAGTGTTGGAGATTCAAGCGTGGCTCTTCCGTTATTGAATTACCCCCCCAAAAGCCAGAACCAAAGGGTAGAGGGGTATACAGTCCAGGGCGACGATCAGCCCAGAATTTACAGTGCTGAGGCTCTGCTTGAGTACAGCGAAATGACTGAGCTGATCGAAGCGGCCTACCGTCAGATCTTCTTCTACGCCTTTAAGGCCGACCGCGAAGCACCGCTTGAGTCTCAGCTCCGCAATAGCCAAATTACCGTACGCGACTTCATTCGCGGCCTATTGCTTTCTGATACTTTCCTCAGAAACTACTACGCCAAGAACAGCAACTATCGCTTCGTAGAGCAGGTCATTCAGCGTGCATTAGGCCGCGATCCCTACAACGAGCGCGAGAAAATTGCCTGGTCTATCAAAATTGGGACTAAAGGCGTTGAAGGCTTCATTGACGAGTTGCTAGATAGCGACGAGTACATGGAAAACTTTGGCTACGACATCGTGCCTTACTACCGTCGTCGGATTTTGCCGGGTCGTGAGATCGGCCAGCGTCCTTTCGATATCAAGTCGCCTCGCTACGATGACTACTACCGTGGCATTTTGGGCTTCCCCCAAATTATCTGGCAAGACGAAGTTCGCGGCTTCAAGCCCCAAGAGAAAAAGGCAACGGCTGGTAATCCTGCGCTCTATCTCGACATGGCTCGCAGCGTGAACGCTCGTCCGGCCGCTACGCCTCGCGTTAACACGGCGACTATCAATATTGGTGCCTCTGTACCTTTCCGTAAGCTAGACGTACCTGTGAACGGTAACGGTTCGGATAGCTAACGCTTGATTTGTTCTTTCCTCAAAAGGTTATCTGCCGGGGTGGTTTTACCGCCTCGGCTTTTTTTATGCAATTTAAAGCCAGCCTAGCCAGCCTGTCAACGCTGAAGCGAACGCAGCTTCCCTAACAATTTCTCCATCCGCTCAGGCACAGGGGCTTCGCCTACAATCGTCTCTTGGGTAACCGGATGTGCCAGCGTTAGCCGAAAAGCGTGAAGCGCCTGCCCCGGTAGCTTTACGCCCAAAGATTTACCTGAGCCATACTCAGGGTCGCCCACGATGGGGTGATTCATATAGGCGCTGTGCACTCTGATTTGATGGGTACGCCCGGTTTCTAGCTGAAATTGAATCAAAGTATAGTTGCCGAGCCTTTCTATACTCTTCCAATGTGTGACGGCTGCGCGCCCACCTGCCTCTACTGGAATAATCGCCATCTTTTTACGGTTCTTCGGATGGCGACCTATCGGCTGATCGACCGTTCCCTGCTCTGCTTGAGGCGCGCCGTTAACCACCCCTAGATATTCTCTCCGCGCGGTTTTGGCCTGAATTTGGCCCTGCAAGCTATGCAGTGCTAGCTCCGTTTTCGCTGCCACCATAACACCCGTCGTATTTTTGTCGAGTCGGTGCACGATTCCAGGACGCTGGACGCCGCCGACGCCTGTGAGCTGGTCGCCGCAGTGAAACAAAAGGGCGTGAACAAGTGTGCCTGTTGCATGACCCGGTGCAGGATGAACAACCATGCCTGCTGATTTATTAATCATCAGGAGCTGATCGTCTTCATAGAGGATATCGAGCGGGATGTCTTCTGGTGTGAGGCTGTAAGGGGCCAGTTCTGGAATGTGGATATGGATGCGATCGCCTCCACTCACCAGCGCCTTTTTCTGCACGCATACCGTCCCGTTTACCTGCACCGCGCCCTGCTCAATCAGCTTTTGCACCCGGTTTCGCGAAAGGCTATCCACCGCTTTAGCAATCCAGCGATCCAATCGAGTCGGTTCACTTCCTCCAACCGTCTCCTCTATAGCCTGAGCCAATGCACTTCTCTCCCGTGATCCGTTGTAGATCCAGTTTATGCTTTAGCTGCTTTGAACGGCATTCCAGTGTTCGTTATGCATAGGAGAAGCCGGTGCTAGCTGCGATTTGAGATCGACGACTTTGCCGACAATTGCGATCGCCGGAGCCTCAAACCCACTCGCGGCCACCTTCTCAACAATGCTGCCCAAAGTGCCTATCAGCTCCTCTTGCTCGGGCCTCGTGCCCCATCGAACCAAAGCTACAGGCGTTTCAGCGGGTAAGCCAGCATTCATGAGTGAGTGTGTGATGTTCGGTAGATTGTGCACACCCATGTAGATCACGATGGTTTCTGAGGCTTGCGCGATCGCCTGCCAGTTCACATCTGGCCGATACTTCCCCGCCGACTCATGACCGGTCACAAACGTGACCGACGAGCTATACCCTCGGTGCGTCACCGGAATCCCTGCGTAGGCTGGTGCTGCAATTCCCGCTGTAATCCCCGGTACTACCTCAACCGGCACCCCTGCTGCCATCAGGTCGCCCATCTCTTCGCCGCCCCGCCCAAATACAAACGGGTCGCCGCCTTTAAGCCGCACCACAACGGCGTGCTTCTGAGCCTTTTGGTGCAACACCTGCGTAATTTCAGCTTGAGACATCGAGTGCCGCCCCCGCCGTTTGCCTGCGTGAATGCGTTCGGCTCGCGGATTAATCAGTCCTAATATCGGCTCACTTACCAAAGCATCGAACACCACTACGTCTGCGCACTCCACCAGTGTCTTTGCCTTCACCGTCAGCAGCCCCGGATCGCCTGGCCCTGCCCCTACCAGATACACCTTTCCTAGCGTATTGACCGAAGGCTGCTTGTCAGGTTGTAGCGATCGCGAAGCATTGGATAAGTTAGACGGCATAGTCAGCAATAGGGCTTTTGCAGGAGAAATTAATCTTATGAAAACAATAGCCTTAGCGCTTACGAGCTGAGGCTAAATTAAAGGTTATGGCACTATTCAAGCAAAAGGGCCACTAATGTTTTGCCAGCTACGATACGAGATGGGCCGCAGTTGCCGTTTGGATTTTCGGTCAGGCCCAGTTAATTAACGTCTAATTAGCTCTACTGCTAGGCCAGCAACTTCCTCGGTCGCGCCTAGCGTTGGTAGCAGTCGAAAGTTGACCTTAGGGAAACGCTCCGCTAGCTCTTCTGTGCGATGAGTGATGGCATCAGTGATGCCGCCTGCAAATAGGAAGTAAGGCAAAATGGTGAGCTTTTGACAGCCCTGTTGCATCAGGTCGATCACCTGCGACTCAATATCTGGCGGCGTTGACCAATAGGCAACGGCTGTATTAAGCCGCTTTGCCAACCCTTTGATAGCCTGGTTCCCTTTGGGTCTACGACTGCCGTGAGCTACCAGAATAGAGCCCTCTGCTGGTACTGAAGCCAAACGGCCTGCTAACACTTCGTTGATTTTGGTATGACTGCCTAAGTGAGGACAAAGGGTGAGCTTAATAGAGACGTCTTTGAGTAACACTTCAGCCGCTGCTATTTCTTCAGGAATGTCTTTCATAACGTGCACGCCTGGCATCAAAAACACGGGTAGCAGCTTTAGCTCTTTTATCCCTGCGGCTTCTAACCTGAGCCCAAATTCATAGATCTGCTGGCTTAGTGGAATCGGCGCTAGTTCTAAACAGGCCGTGCCGACGATGATTTCAGTAGGTCTTGTCGGTAGGGTCTGTAGTTTAGGTCTGGCGAGTAAAGTTGTGGCATTGCTGCTGTGACGCTCTTCTGGGCTGCCATTGAAGCTAGCGTCGAAAAAAGCACGTTCGTTGGGTGAAGCTACGGGTTCTCTTGAAGCGCTGTGATCGCTCTGCGGCGACTGCTCTGTAGTCTGAACTGACGCCTCTAAATGCTGGCGCACCAAGTCTGCTAGCCGGTTCATGGCCTCCTGCGGACGAGGATCTCGGCTACCGTGCGAGATCAGTAAGTAAGCAGTAGAAGCAACCACAGGTTTCAAAAGACACCTCTTTAATGTAAGTATGAACGGACTATTTCTATTGATAGCGGACTTGAGGAACTTTGAAGAGTCTAATGACTATTATTCAATATTTCGTTTACAAAGGGTTGTATCGGAAGTAGCAGTTCTGAGCTGTCTCTTCTCAACAAGCGATCGCAAACTTCGATAGCTCGCATAGGCGATCGCTATCTTCGCCAATCGCTACCTTCAGCTCTAATTTTCCTTTTCTGTTAGCTTAAAGATTATGCCCAAATATCCTACGCAAGGGGCTTTCGGCCTCTTATAGCTGCATTTTTCTTCTGAAGAAAATTTTGAAAATAGTTAGCGATAGGTAAAAAAACGGTGATATACTAATAGTCCAAATATGGCGAGCGTGGCCAAGTGGTTAAGGCAGTGGATTGTGATTCCACCATTCGCGGGTTCAAGTCCCGTCGTTCGCCCTTTAACAGCGTAAAACCCCCGAAAGTTAACCTTTTCGGGGGTTTTTGCTATGGATTTTTAGAGCTGACTTACGAAGCTGGTTTTGCCCACCAGGCGATCGCATAGGGCTGCACTTCTTCGCCTCTTTGCACAACGCGCAGCTTATAGCGTCCGTCCGTCGGCACTGGAATAAAAAGGTGTTCTAGACTGTCTTCGGTACTCACTGAAGACCACACGCTTTGGCTCAAGTCGTCTGTATCTGCGGGCAAAAGGTAAAGGTCTAAGTTATCAAGCGCTTTGCCAGTAAAGTTTTCTCCAGCATCAAAATAGTCGTCATCAGAGTTGATATCTACGATGCGATCCCAAGAGAGGGTTGCGCTAACGTAGCTGCCGCCCTCAAGTGGCTGCTCGAAAATGTAGTCTTCAGTACTTGAGCTAGCGGTATCTGAGTCTTCACTGCTGTAGTTCCAGCCGATAGCCGGGACGTTTCCGGGTGCCCACTCGCCGCCCGCAAGCTGCTCGTAGGCTCTAAACGCATTGAGATGACCCGTGCCTAGCTCGGCGTGGAGTGGAATGCTTTGGTCGGTATAGGCATCCCCGTTTGTCCAATCGCGCCCGCTTTCATCTAATAAGGTGCGGCTCATGCCCAGTAGCTTGCCGTCGCCTGTGTCCTGAAGTTTATCGGCGGCGTTAAGAATCACTGACTTCATCACCAGCGGCTCTCTAGAATCCAAGCTCCACTGCTCGGCTCCGGCGCGGAACTGACGATCGCCAAACTCTTGCAATAGGGCAACGGTGGCCACCACATGAGGCGCGGCAAAGCTGCTGCCGCTGCTGGTGATCCGACTACCGTTAGGATCGAACATTTCAATATTGCTGCCGGGGGCGACGATATTGATGGAGCGGCGCGCCCCGACATTCGATTCTGGGCCGGTGCCGTAGTAAGAGGTGCGGACGGGCTCACTGCTGAGGTTGGCGTAGTCTACTCGAACGAACTGGCCATCAACTCGTTTGGAGTAGGCGACGTTGATGCCGTTGAAGTTGTCAGTAGGAATGGGAATGCCGCCTCGGCCCTGGTTCCCGGCGATGACGTAGAGCAGCTTGTGGACGCGAGACGACCAGTCAATGCACTGGGTAAGGAGCGCTTCACCGTCTAGCTGCGCGTTGGGCCGCTCGTCTCGGCTGAGCGGTTCGCCAAAGCTGAAGTTGATGGCGCGAACGTCGCCGCTATTTTGCAGAGCAACGTGCTGAGAGGCTAAGCATTCTTCCTGCTGGCCGGTAAATTCTGTGAGGGTGCCGACCGCCGCAGAGTATAAAAAGGCATCAGGGGCAACGCCTTGAAGCAGCTTGTCTTGGCTGACCATGACGCTGGCAACGTTGTTAGCATGGCCGTCTACTGATTCGTCGGCGATCGCAGGCCCGTTTAGCTCAAAAATTCGCCCCACCCGCACAGGCAGCTCGCTATCGGCGATTTTATCAATCCCAAACTGGCCGGGGCGACCGATTTCTACCTGCCCAATGGCGATTTTACGACCCGTGAGGTTGTAGGGTGCTTCGCGCAGTCTGAGGGCATCTATACCGCCTGGGCCAACTGAATCGGAGAGGGCTACGGCGGGGAGTGCGATTGCCAGTGCGCCAAAGCCAATGCCTTTAGCGGCACCTTTGCCGATACCCTTTCCAACGCCTTTGAGAAGGGTTTGCCAGTACTGAAATGATTGTCCGGTCATGCCCATAGCGATCGCCGTTCGATGAAAGTAAGAGATAAATTCAATAAAGCAACTCTAGCGTAATTGGCTAAAGTTATTAAAACCTGAGAAATTCAGTCTCCCTATCACAGCCGCTTCTAAGCTTTGAGTTCGTGAATTGAGCACCTAAACGCAGACTCTTAAGTTTCAAATCCTGAACTTTCGTATAGGGAGTATAAATATTTTGTTACAATGATCACACTATATAGATCTTTCTCTATAGCTATACGCAAACATTTTACTCGCGCGAGGCTGCTCCCCTATGGCAAATACTCAGTCCAATAAATCTGTTGTCATTTCACCGTCGATTTTGTCTGCTGACTTTGGCCGTTTGGGTGAAGAAATCCGCGCCGTTGATAAAGCAGGTGCCGACTGGATTCATATCGATGTGATGGACGGTCGCTTTGTGCCTAACATCACGATTGGCCCCATGATTGTCGAAGCCGTACGGCCTATGACTGATAAGCCTTTAGACGTGCACCTGATGATTGTAGAGCCTGAGAAGTACGTAGAGGACTTTGCTAAAGCAGGTGCCGATATTATCTCAGTTCACTGCGAGCACAACGCATCTCCTCACCTGCACCGCACACTGGGCCAAATCAAAGAGTGTGGCAAGCAGGCAGGCGTCGTCCTTAACCCTGGCACCAGCCTTGACATGATTGAGTACTCGCTAGAGCTTTGCGACCTCATTTTGATCATGAGTGTAAACCCTGGCTTTGGCGGGCAGAGCTTTATTCCAGGCGTGATTCCTAAGATTCAAAAGCTCAGAGCGATGTGTGATGAAAGAGGTCTTGACCCCTGGATTGAAGTTGATGGTGGCCTCAAGTCTCACAACACCTGGCAGGTTCTAGAAGCCGGTGCAAACGCAATTGTGGCTGGCTCTGCCGTTTTTAAAGCAGATGATTATGCGACGGCTATCAAAGATATTCGCAACAGCAAGCGTCCTGTTCCTGAGCTAGCTGCTGTGTAGGGATACGCGCAACGTGAAGGCAGGTTCTTTCGAGAGTCTGTCTTCTCACGAAGGCAGAACTATCCTAATGCAGGTGGTTCTGCTTTTTTTATAGCTTTTAGAACAGTCGCCTTCAAAACTGGCTCATCAAGTTCTATCTGAGTTCGATAGCGTCTTTTGTTGCGTACAACTGACTGAGCTATTTAGGTGGCTAGCTTTGTAAAAACGGGCATCCTATTAGCTGTAAGCCTGCTTAAGTCAGTAATCTGACACCCAGCAGCCCATTGCGACTGACGCCATTTTGCCTATGCCTTCTATCGAAGAGAGAGTTGCCAAAATATTTGCGGCTCGTCAGATTACGAGAACTGACCAGGCGTTTTTAATGTCGGTGTTTGCCAGTGGCAAAATTAGCGCTGCGGACGAAGCGCTGATCAACAAAATATACGAAGCCCTTAATGCGGGTCGGCTCCGAGTCGTTGAGTAAGCTGTCGTTGAGCAGAAAAAACTTGAAATAAGAAGCCCATGACGAGGATTGAACTCGTGACCTCACCCTTACCAAGGGTGTGCTCTACCACTGAGCCACATGGGCAAAACTACGAAGTTCCTGGTTATGAAATGAAAACTAGGAGCGTGCAGTAGATGGTGGGCCAGGCTGGATTCGAACCAGCGTAAGCATAGCTAGTGGATTTACAGTCCACCCCCATTAACCACTCGGGCACTGACCCACAACCATCTACGGCTTATAAAATGTAGCATACGATGCGCCTGGGTGGGCAAGGGTTTAAATGAACTCTTAGAGCGATGCTTGCTGCGGTAAATTTATTTAGGCTGGAAGGGCTATAAATTCCCCTTACCATGCCTTCTCCTCTTGACCTTAAGACGATTGAAACTGCGTTCGCTCGCTTAGCTGATGTCATGCAGTCGTATCCGCGCGCAGCGATGTTCCAGCTTGCCGAAGAAGGCTATACGTCTGCATTTGAGCAGTTGGTTTCGTGCATTATCTCGATCCGTACCTATGACGAAGTAAGCTTGCCAGTGTCTCGGCAATTATTTGCGCGGGCGAATACGCCGGAGGCGATGGCAGCGCTGTCGGTCGCAGAAATTGAGAAGCTGATTGCTAAGAGTACTTATGCTGAGCGAAAGGCGGGGCAGATTTTGGCGATCGCACAAGACATCATTCAAAACCATAACGGCAATCTTCCCTGTGATGAGGCCACACTGCTTGGCTTCAAAGGCGTCGGCCCTAAGTGCGCTCATTTAGCTTTGGGCATTGCCTGCCAGCAGCCGTATATCAGCGTGGATGTGCACGTGCATCGGGTGATGAATCGCTGGGGCTATGTTGCGACTAAGACGCCTGAGAAAACGACAAAGGCGCTTGAAGAAAAGCTGCCAGAGAAGTACTGGATTGATACAAACCGATTGCTGATGCCCTTTGGCAAGAACATTTGCAAAGGTCAGTATCCGAAGTGTGAAAGCTGCCCGCTGGCTGACGTGTGCCCGAAAATTGGTGTCTAAGGGCTCTTTGCTTCCAGCTTTTTAGGAACGCAGAATAGGCGTGTTGAATTCAACGATGGCTTGGGCGGTGCGGGCCGCTTCGGTTGCGATCGCATCATTCGTTTCATCCAACAGCTTCCACACGGCTCTAAGCAATTCATCTTCACCCTCACGGCTAACCGCCGAGATCCGAAAAACTTTCTCCCCTGTCAGCAGTGCAAGCTGAGCTGCAATCTCATCGACTTCCTCTTCGAGCAAAGCGTCTATTTTATTAATCGCGAGCAGCTGGGGTTTGCTCGCTAACCCCTGACCGTAGGCAATAAGCTCTTGTTGAATAGTGCGATAGTCGGCAACTGGATCTTCAGCGGTGCCATCGACTAAATGCAGCAGTAGCTTCGTGCGCTCAATGTGGCGCAAGAAGTCGTGGCCTAAGCCCTGCCCCTCGTGAGCGCCTTCAATGAGTCCTGGAATGTCGGCAAATAAAGTGCCGTCGCCAGTAGGCTTACGAACGACGCCCAAGTTGGGAATGAGCGTAGTAAAAGGATAGTCGGCAATTTTGGGTTTGGCAGACGAGAGCGTTGAGATCAGGGTTGATTTGCCTGCGTTGGGTAGGCCGATGATGCCGACTTCAGCTAAGAGCTTGAGTTCTAGCTTGACGCTGCGAATAGCGCCGGGTGCGCCGGGTTGCGATCGCTCAGGGGCACGGTTACGGTTGCTCAAAAAATGACGGTTACCCAGTCCGCCTTTACCACCCGGCGCGATTACAAGCTGCTGACCAGGCTCGGTCAAGTCTCCCATCACTGCGTCTGTTTCCAGGTTGTATACCAAAGTGCCGCAGGGAACTTCGATTAGCAAGTCCTCACCTGTGGCACCCGTCTTATTTTTAGAGCCGCCCTTTTCGCCATCTGGTGCGCGGAAGCGGTGCTTGTAGCGAAAGTCTAGAAGGGTTTGTAAATTGCTGTTGGCTTCTAATACTACTGAGCCGCCGTTGCCACCTGTGCCGCCAGACGGGCCTCCGGCTGGGACGTACTTTTCCCGCCGAAAGGAGGTCATGCCGTCGCCACCTGTGCCACCTTCTACTTCAATTTCGGCCTGGTCAATAAATTGCATAGTAAGAAGGTCAGCAGGTAAAAAGGTCAGCAGAGAAAAGGTCAATAGAAGCGCTCAGTACGCAATTGTAGCGCTAACCGCCTCTACAGGTCGCTAAGCACTGCCTGAATCTGCTCAGCAAGTGCCGGATCTGCCTGATGCGCGGCTGTAATAGCGTTAAATTCTTGGGGCGTTAGGCTATTTGCCCTCACCGCGTCGCTGGCCTCATTGCAAAACTCAACGAGCACCGTGCGCAAGCTCACCTGATCGGGCTTAGCCATATCGGGCATGTCTGACATATCGCTGGCGGTGCAGCTCAAGGGCGTTTCTGATACGCCAACTTCGCTACCGGCTGTAATAAGCGTCTGATCAGCAGCGTCATAAGCCGCTATTCTCAGCACTTCAATGTCAAAAACGGCGTTGGCATAGTTTGCTACATCTGTTTCGGTAATTTCTTGGGCGTGAGCTGGGGAAAACAGCGCTTGGGTGATGACTGCTCCAAACTGGGTGAACGTTAGCGTACCAGCGGCTATCGCTAGCCAGGCAAGATGACGATGCGTTTTGAAAGCCATGACGATTAATCTGAACCCCTCAATATATACAGATGGTTTAGACGCTTTAGTGCGTGATTCATCTGCATATTCTAGAGGAGGGGTGTCCCATTGTCGTCAAGTGTTTGTTGTTTCGGACGCCGTGAGATTTTAGGGGGCGCGATCGCTACAAGCGCAGATCTAAAAACAACTGGCAATTTCGATGACTTTGGTTTGTAGTGTGATCTCGTCGGGCGCGCCGCGTTTAAGCTTAAATTCGAGATCGAGCAGGAGGGCCAAGGCTTTGCGAAGCTGATTAGGAGAGCAGCCGCGTATTTGCTTTTGCAGGATGTAGACGCGTTTGGGATTGTTGATTTCGGCAGCTTTAGCGATCGCCCTCGTATCTCGCTCGCCCTCAGCGGCCATCAAAGCGACCCAAAGCCATTTCCGAAACTGCCCAACTAGAGTCGCAACGACCTTCAGCGCTGGCTCATTGTTTGCTAATAGGTCGCTCGCTAGGCTGAGTGCCTGATCTGTTCTTCCGGCGACGAGTGCTTCTGAAAGCTGAAAGCTGGTTTGGGTGCTTACTGTAACGAGCTGCGTGATTACCTCTGGCGGCAAAGGCTCTGTTTTTATTTTGCCGTTTTTGCTCCAATACAGGCTGAGCTTTTCGACTTCGTTGTAGAGTCTACGGGTGTTAGCACCAACGGCTTCAGCGAGTAGTGCCGCCGACTGAGGCTTGATTCGCAGGTTCATTTCCTGGGCGACCCGTTTGACCTGATCGATCATTTGATCGGTTTGCCAGGGGGCGATCGCTGCAAACTCCCGCACCTCTGCATATTTCTTCAGCAGCTTAGTAGACTTAAGCCGTCCGTCTGGCTTAGTTTCGCTAGTCAGCAGCAGCACAGTCGTCTCTGGCACCAGCGGCAGCGTCCGTTCCATTTCAGTCATAACCTCCTCAGAGCAGCGCTGGCCCAGGGTGGTATCTGCCAGCCACACGAGCCGCTTGCCAATGCCAAAAGGTGGCGTCATGGCCTGGTTAAGTGCCTGCATAGGGGCATCGGATAGCTCTGGCGGGAGGCGGTCGTAGTTGAAGCTGGCCCAGTCAGGATCAAGGGTGCGATCGCGCAGCGTGGTCACCGCCTTTTTTAGACGAAACTCATCAGCACCCCAGAAGAAATAAATCGGCATTAATCACCTTGGAAATGACCGCAGACATCTTTGTTCAAAATACTACTTACCAGATATAGGCATCTGGTTTATAACGAATTAGATGCCTTTGAATGGTAGCTTGCATAGAAATATCCCATATCATTTGATTCTCTGATAGACTCTTGTCTATGGATGAATCTAGGCTTTTTAGTCTAGATAGCGTTTCTAGTCGTCGCAACGTTTATCCTGCTAGCGTCATATTAAGAGGTAGTTTTCCTGTGATTCATGCAACGCTCCATCAGTTGAAAGTTTTTGAAGCGACAGCTCGCCATGGGAGCTTTACTCGCGCTGCGGAGGAGTTGTATCTGACACAGCCAACCGTTTCTATTCAGGTGAAGCAGCTTACAAAAGCAGTCGGCCTACCCTTGTTTGAGCAAGTTGGGAAGCGGCTGTATTTGACGGAAGCGGGGCAAAAGCTGCTGGCGACCTGCCAGGAGATTTTTCAGGGACTTGAGCAGTTTGAAATGTCAGTAGCCGATCTTAAGGGAATGAAGCAAGGCAAGCTGAAGCTGGCTGTGATTACAACAGCTAAGTATTTTGTGCCAAGGCTATTAGGGCCTTTTTGTAAGCGCTTTCCTGGCATTGACATCTCGCTAAAGGTGACGAATCACAAGCTGATTCAAGAGAGCATGTCTACCAACGAGGACGACCTGTACATTATTAGCCAAGCGCCGAGCCAGCCTGATTTGGCCGTGCATCCCTTTTTAGAAAATCCGCTGGTGGTGATTGCCCCGACCAGTCATCCGCTGGCTCAGGAAAAGAATATTCCGATTGAGGCGCTTAATAATGAGTCTTTTATTATGCGTGAGCCGGGTTCGGGGACGCGAACGGCGGTAGAGAAGCTGTTTGACGAGAAAGATATTAAGGTAAGGGTGCGTTTGGAGCTGGGTAGTAATGAGGCCATCAAGCAGGCGATCGCAGGCGGCCTCGGTATTTCTGTGCTCTCTCAGCACACGATTATCTCTGAAGGCACCACCGGAGAATTTGCCATTTTAGACGTGCAGGGATTTCCGATTGAGCGGCACTGGTACGTGGCTAATTTAGCAGGTAAACAGCTTTCTGTTGTAGCCGAAACGTTCTTGCAATTTCTGTTAGAAGAAAGCCCTGACATGGCTAAGAAATTGCTGCCAGGACTGGGTGCTAGGGTGCCAGTTGCCCAATCAGATGAGGAGAAGAGTATACAGTCTCGTCTGCCTGCTGATAAGGTTGCAAGCTACAAGTAAGTCGGCGCGCGGCAAGTCAGCAAGTCACAAGCCGGTAGATAGTGAGGGAGCAAAATCTTTAACGCCACAGACTTAGCTCCTGGGAACTACGCTTAGCCCTCCTTGCTAAGTGCCGCTAGAACCTTGTTATGAATTTCGCCGTTGCTGACGACAACGCCTGTTGTTTCTAGCCGATCGGCTTTAGAAAAGTCCAAGGTTTTGCCGTGCATATCGGTTACTCGGCCCCCGGCTTCTTCTACAACAATCACGCCTGCTGCATGATCCCAGATTTTCTCCTGGTAGCCGGGATACTTGGGAGAGGGCAGGCGCAAATATAGAACGGCGTTGCCTGAGGCGACTGCGCCGTATTTGGCCTGAGAGTCCATTCGCATTGATTCGGTGGTGACGCCTGCGGCCTGAGCGATCGCACTTTGCAAACTTTGGTCGCCATGCCCAGACTCTACGCTCTCAACAAAGCGGAAGTGCTCGGTATCACTAGAGCTAGTTACCTTAATTGCCTGCTGGTCTACCGCCGTCAATCGCCTGCATTGTCGCGCCTTCACCGCGCACCGCGACAAACAAAATGCCGGTGACCGCGCCACTTTTTAGCTCAAGCGTTAGCGCCGGACAGGCCAACACGCCTACTTTAATTTCGCCATCAGCAACCATCGCTAAAGCCACGGCGTACTGGTCTTTGCGCAAAAAGCCTTTGGTACCATCAATCGGATCGAGTGTCCAATACCGGCTAGCGACCTTGCCGTTACCATGATCGATCCATTTCGTTACAAGCTCTGGGGTTGCATCGGGTGCGACCTGCTTTACGTAGTCTGTCACCTGCTGCAATCGGGCGGCCATTTCGGGCGTTTTTAGCTCGCCTGCGTCTTCTTCACCGACGACCGGATCGTTTGGAAAGGCTTCTGCAAGTGATTTGCACACCACTGCTTGAGCGCCGAAGTCAGCGACCGTTACCGGGCTTTTGTCCTTTTTTTCAATCGCTTCTGGCACCATGGTTTTGCGCACTTGCTCGCAGATGGTGGCCGCATTGATAGCTGCCGCGATCGCCACTTCTTTTTCCTTCTCAAACGCCATAAAAACTCTAACCCTAACGATACAAATTAAACGCTTTAATTGAATGCCTTAATGGAGCACACTCCACGATAGACTGCCCATCTAGGCAGGTCATATCAAACTTTCTTAGTCTACCGGTCAAGTCCACTTAATTCAGGACGCTAGCCCTCTATCGTTTCATCGGCTTCATCCTCATCGGTCATTCGATAAATTTTTGTCCAGTCGCGCGTGCCCCAATACTGACAGGCAAAAGATGCGCTTCGACTAGCCTTTAGCAGCGTTTCTTCAAACAGATGGCTTACATAAAAGTGACAAAACGCCCCATGAAAAATATCACCAGCTCCCAGCGTATCCACCGCTCGAATTTTAGGCACCTCGATTTTGCCTAGCTCACCGCCCTCCCAAAATAGAATCGGATCTGCCCCCTGCGTAATGGCTATCTGCGCGACGCCTAACCCTTCTAGATAGGCAAAGACTTCATCGGCATTCGCACAGCCCGGCGGGAAAAAGTTTGCAGATGCCACAACCACATCTGCTAGCCCTAGCACCGTCTCAAAATCAGGCTTCCAGCTTCCGGCATCTACCACCACTGGAATTTGTTTTGCCTTTGCCCACTGCGCGACTTGCCTCCCCACCGCCATCTGATGCCCGTCAATTAATACGACATTTGCATCAGCCAAAATATCGATAGAAATAGTAGATAACATCTCATCTGACTCTACTTGCAGATCCACCGCATTCGTTGCGACCACTGCCCGCTCTCCGGTCGCTTGCGTCACGACAATCGAAGATACTGGCGGCGGCGATAGCCGTTCGGGATTGAGATCTGCGATGGTAACCCCGTACTCTTGCAAATCTTCTTTAAGCAACGCTGTGAGCGGATGTTCGCCTAATACAGAGAGTAGAACGGCGTCATTTCCTTGTGAACCGCCGAGCTGAGCGAAGGCGACTGCCGCATTGGTTGCAGGCCCGCCTGAGACTAAAAGACTTTTGGTGGCTACGATTTTTTCATCAGCGGCGGGCGATCGCTCAGCCTGATAAAGGCAGTCAAGGGTTGTCATGCCGACAAAGAGTCCTCGCTTATTCGCCATCTGGTCTGGGCTCCTATGAAATATTGAGAGTCGCTACGCTGCGGTAGGATCACTATAAAGCTTATTTTGGCCCTACTTTGTGACAGATTTTGAGCCCGCCGATAGCGCCGATAGCCGCACTCTTGACCCCGGCACACTTTACTTAGTGGGCACCCCGATTGGCAATTTAGAAGATATGACCTTTCGGGCTGTTCGGGTGCTCAAGAGCGCGGACATCATCGCGGCTGAAGACACGCGCCATACCGGAAAGCTGCTGCAACATTTTCAGATTACAACACCGCAGATTAGCTATCACGATCACAACCGGCAGCAGCGAATCCCGCAGCTTATTGCGCGGTTAATACGAGGGGAAGCGATCGCGCTAGTCACCGATGCGGGAATGCCTGGCATTTCTGATCCTGGCTACGAACTGGTCTGCGCCTGCATTGAGGCCAATGTCACGGTGGTTCCTATTCCTGGGCCAACGGCGGTGATTGCGGCGATCGCAGCAGCGGGATTACCGAGTGATCGCTTTGTTTTTGAAGGCTTCTTGCCGGTAAAAGGCAAAGCTCGCAAGGCTCAAATAGAGGCGCTTAAAGCAGAACCTCGTACCGCTATTCTTTACGAGAGCCCACATCGAATTGTCAAAACGCTCACTGATTTAGGCGAAGTTTTGGGAGACGATCGCCCGGTAGCACTAGCAAGGGAGCTGACTAAGCGGTATGAGGAGTTTTGGCGTGGGACGATAGCAGAAGCGCTGGTGCACTATGAGAAGGTGGTGCCTAAAGGGGAATTTACAGTTGTGGTCGCTCCTACTCCCCAAACGCAAACGCCTTTAACTGAAGCCGAAATCGTCACTGAACTTCAAAACTTAATAGCCCAAGGACTCTCTCGTTCCGAGGCAAGTCGGCAGCTCGCTCAGCGCACAGATCTGTCTAAACGCGACATCTACCAAATCTCATTAGAAATCGATATCTACAGCGTTTTACAAGATAAAAGCACCGATAGCTCATTTCTCGACTAACTTTCAGGCTGGCTTGCAAAACTAAGGACTGTAGTAATCCCAAGTCATTTTTTGACGACGGTAGTGTGCCTGTTCCCATAAGCGAGGACGATCGGGATTCGGATTGGGCTGAGTATTTTCGTATATTCTCATTTGATTGTTTTCTAAAACAACAATCTCCTCGCGCCAGTCTCCTAAAATATCTGCCACATACAAACGCTGTGCGCGGGCGGGCAGTTGGACAACAATATCGCCTGTGATGGCATCAAATATGCCAATATCGCCTGCTTCGTGGCGCTCTTTAGCCGCAATATAGTCTTTTGCCTCGCCGCTCCAGCGAATCCGGTGGATAATTTCAAACCCCTTCTCTGTCCAGTTTTCAGGTTTGCGATCGCTAAAAGCATAGTCTGCAATCACTTCGCCCTCAGCATCAAGCACTGTAAAGTGCGCGGAGTCATTTCCTCTAAACCACATTTCTAACCCAGGACTCTCAGGGTCAAAATCTCCAATAGCCACCTTATCGCCATCGTCATCAGGCGAGGTTTGACGGTGCAGCGATACCCAGATTGTCTCCTTCTCATCAAACAAAAAAATGCGCTTGTTGCGGTTCTCTTCAGGAATCACCACTTCTAGCCCAGCTCTATCAGGCACGATATCTCCTATCGCAATCGAATCAATATGAGGATAGGCCGTATTTTCAATATCAACTCGGTGCCGCTCTCGCCCGTCCGCGCCTAGAATGGTTGCTCCTATCACTTCATCTCTACCGTCACCATTAATATCAGCCACTTTAGCTGCGCCGTGAGCGAGCGAAACAAAGCTGTTGTTTCGCCACATAGCATCAGTAGCTGCCCCTGTCGATAACAGATCTTCTATCTTAAATGCGGCCTGAATATTGTCGCGAAAATAATCTTCTCTATCGGTCGCTTGGCTCGCCTGAAGTAACAGATCGCGATCGCCTGCGCCCGAAAAACTAGCAATCACGGCCTGTTCCCAGCGGCCAAAAGCTGAATCAACCCTTGGCAATTCCACCTGATACTTCAGCTCACCTGACTTGCCTGATAAAACTTCGAGTTTGTTTTCTGGCGTGATATAAAGAATTTCGACAACCCCGTCATTATCGATATCGCCTGCCTGAATGCCTGGCCCGTTAGGCCCTGGTAACCCTTCACCGTTAGCATTATCGCTTAGCCAAATGTTGACCGTTTGTTCCCATAGCTTCCCATCTACTGGGCTATAAGCCGCAATATAGTTAGGCTGCGTAATGACAATTTCCATCTGACCAGAGCCAGTGACATCCGCTGCAATCAGACCCCCCTTACCCGTAAACTCAGCCGGTAGGCTTAGTGGAACCGTTAAGCTATTGCCATCAAAAGGTGGCGGTTCTACAGCTTTCTGAGTGCTGGCATCTAACTTATTGGGAGCTGATAGTTCTCTAGTCAGCGGCTCCGCACAGCCCCAAACCAAACCTAGCGTTGATAATGCAACCAGCTTCCTACTGAAGTCTCTCATTCTTCTACCTCTGACGATTATGCTTTATGCCGCCTATGGCTCTAATCTTCATCCGGTTCGTATGCAGCAAAGGACGCCGACAGCTCGGCTTTTGGGCACGGCGATGATCAATGATATGTCATTGCGTTTTCATAAGCGCGGCTACACGGATTTTTCGGGTAAATGCAATATTGTTCGCCGGAAAGGCGATCGCATCTACGTTGCCGTCTATAATATTCCATTAGCCGAGATGACCTTACTCGATCGGCATGAAGGCGCGGGTTCTGGATACGACAGAGCCCTGATAGACGTTGATGGATTTGGCAAAAGTATTACTTATATCGCAGCAGCTACGCACATTGACGACGCTTTAGTGCCGTTTTCTTGGTATAGAGATTTGGTCGTTGTAGGGTGCGAGAAGCTAGATTTTCCACAAAGCTATGTTGAGCAGGTGAAGGCTGTAGCGGTGAAAATGGATTTGGATTGCGATCGCCATATCGCGAATGTGCAACTCGTGAAAAGGTGCCAAACATATGATTGATATAGAAAAACTAGGCAGTTAATTGCTCACGAGATTCAATACGTTCCAACTTAGTCAAATCTACACTCGCCTCTGCTAAAGCTAAACGGTACGCAGCTTCGATACGCATCAAAACGGCAGGACTGCCGCCGATAACAGCACAAATTTTGACTGCCAGCTCAGCAGTAAGACTGCTAGAACCGCTGAGCATACGGTTAATAGTACTCGGCGCTACGCCAATCCGCTTTGCTAAAGCAGCACCACTAAGACCAAGCGGTTCCATATAGTCTTCAGCAATGATCTCAGCGGCACTAATAAGTTCAGAGCTATCAGTCATAATTTTTGTATTAGGTAGTCGTTAGTGGGTTTTATCAGTGTATTCAACCTCAGAGATGTCGGCCCCGTTCCATCTAAAAAGCATTCTCCAGTTACCACTTACACGAATTTCCCAGTCGTCATCGTGCTTTCGCTCGTGGTACTTCTGAAGATTGAAGCCCGGTGCTCTAAAGGTATCGCGCAAAGGGTTCTGCGATTTAGCAATAAAAAAGCAGGGTCGAAACCCTGCTTAGTCGTCGAACTATGAAAGTTGGTTAGCCTAACGCGGCCGCACCACCCACAACTTCCAGGATTTCCTGAGTAATCGCGGCTTGGCGAGCTTTGTTGTAAGAAAGCGTTAAAGACTTCATCAGTTCCTTTGCGTTCTCACTGGCGCTGTTCATCGCCGTCATTCGTGAGGCTAGCTCGCTTGCTGCTGATTCCTGCATGGCTCTCAAAATTTGATTATTGAGATACAGGGGCAGTAGCGCGTCCAAAATTTGAGAAGGGTTTTGCTCAAAAAGCATGTCCTTCGGAAATTCGCTCATTTCAGCATCAGGCGCGTCTGAACGCTCCACGGCGAGGCGTCCGTCACGGCTGGTAAGTCGGAAAATCTCGTCATCTTGAGCTTCTAAACCCTGTGGGTCTAGTGGCAAAAGCGTTTGAGTGACGGGCTTGTTGCTGACCAAAGAAAGAAACTTGGTGTAAACCAGCTCTACGCGGTCTACGGTTTCTGAGAGGAACAGGGTGAGCAGTTCGTCAGAAATACCCGCAGCTTCTTCAGAGGTCGGGATTTGCTCTAGGCCAGTGTACTTGGCAGAGATAGGCGCTTCACGACGCTCGAAGTATTGAATAGCCTTGCGGCCTACCAGCACATAGGTGTACTCAATGCCTTCTTTAGTTAGCTCTTTGGCACGGTTTTCAGCGCGGCGAATGACGTTAGAGTTGTAGCCACCGCACAGACCGCGATCACCCGAAATTACCAATAAGGCAACTTTCTCAGCCTCACGCTGCTGCAACAAAGGCAAATCAGACGTGTCTTCAAACTTCAACCTGCTCTGTAAACCGTATAGCACCTGAGCTAGTCTGTCGGCAAAGGGTCGAGTTGCGTTTACCTGAGCCTGGGCGCGGCGCACTTTCGCAGCGGCCACCAGACGCATTGCTTCGGTGATTTTGCGCGTGTTTTTGACCGACTTAATGCGATCGCGAATCAGTTTTAAATTAGCCATAATCGTTATTACTTTAGGCCGCTAATCCAGAAAAAACTGAACTAACGGCCTTATTCGCGTCTCCCTACGCTGCCAAGAATGCTTGCTTGCTTTCGCTAATGGCTTCTTCCAACAGCTTAATTGCGTCGTCAGTCAGCTTCTTAGTGCTCATGATTTCATCCACAAAAGCCTTCTTGCTGGTGTTGATATAGCCAATTAGCTCTTCAACATAGTCAGCGACTTTCTCAACCGGAATCTCGTCGAGCTTACCGTTAATACCCGCGTAGATAACGGCTACCTGCTCAGGCAAAGAGCGAGGAGAATACTGCTTTTGCTTCAAGATTTCACGCAAGCGTTGACCGCGAGCAAGCTGGGCCTGAGTCGCCGGATCAAGGTCAGAGGCAAACTGGGCAAAGGCTTGCAGCTCGTCAAACTGAGCTAGCTCAAGCTTCACTTTACCGGCAACTTTTTTGATTGCCTTAGTCTGCGCAGCCGATCCGACTCGGGACACCGAAATACCCGCGTTAATTGCAGGGCGCAAGCCGGAGTTGAACAGGTCAGAAGATAGGAAGATTTGACCGTCAGTAATCGAAATTACGTTGGTTGGAATGTATGCCGATACGTCACCCGCTTGGGTTTCGATAATTGGCAGTGCCGTCATGCTGCCTTCGCCAAGTTCAGGACTGAGCTTAGCAGCGCGCTCTAGCAAACGTGAGTGGAGATAGAACACGTCGCCAGGATATGCTTCACGACCGGGTGGACGCTTGAGCAGTAGCGACATTTGACGATAAGCCTGAGCCTGCTTGGTCAAGTCATCGTAGATGATCAAAGTGGCTTTGCCTTTGTACATGAAGTACTCAGCGATCGAAGCACCTGTATAAGGAGCTAGGTACTGCAACGCCGCAGGGTCGTTTGCGTTTGCAGCAACCACAACGGTGTAGTCCATTGCGCCGCGCTCTTCGAGTACACCGATAACTTGAGCTACAGAAGAGGCTTTTTGACCGATGGCGACATAGACGCAAACTACGTCCTGGTCTGCCTGGTTAAGAATGGTGTCGATAGCGATCGCAGTCTTACCCGTCTGCCTGTCACCAATAATCAGCTCACGCTGACCACGACCAACAGGAATCATCGCGTCAATCGCAGTAATCCCCGTCTGCAAAGGCTCATAAACTGACTTACGGCCAATAATGCCAGGGGCAGGAGACTCAATCAGGCGAGACTCGCTCGTGTTGATATCGCCTTTACCATCGATTGGCTCACCGAGCGTATTGACCACGCGGCCAAGCATCGCATCGCCCACAGGAACAGAGGCAATTTTGCCGGTAGATTTTACCGTGCTGCCTTCCTGAATTTTGCGGCCAGTACCCATCAGTACCGCGCCAACGTTATCCTCTTCAAGATTGAGGGCAATGCCCGCAGTGCCGTCTTCAAACTCGAGCAGCTCACCGGCCATGGTGTTATCGAGGCCATAGATGCGGGCAATCCCGTCACCAATTTGTAGAACAGTCCCGACGCTATCGGCTTTTACGCTCTGGTCGTACTCTTCTATCTGCTGCTGAATAATGCTGCTAATTTCGTCCGGTTTGATGCTTACCATATTAGGAATCGCTCTAATAACTACCGATTGTGTACTTAAAACTGGGGTGGGGTTCGTCTGAGGCGCTAGCGTTTTGTCTGATGACGTGCGCTAATGACGTAATTAAGACGCACCTAGCTGCAAACTGATGCGGCGAAGCTGGCCGCGTATGCTGGCATCTAATACCTGCGAGCCAATTTGAATGATCACGCCGCCGATGAGTTCGGGGTCAATTCGAGTTTCTAGCTCAACTGATTTGGCCTCTGTCATCTGCTGCACTTTCTGACGCACCGTATCTTTCTGCTCATCTGTCAGCTCAACGGCTGATATCACTTCAGCTAAGACCGTTTGCTTTAGCTCGCGGACTCTCGACTGAAACTCTTGCAGGATGGGCATCACCAAATAGATGCGACCTTTGTCTACTAGCAGCATCAGAAAGTTCTTCATCTGCACGTTAGCGCCCTCTCCCAACACCTTATTCAGGACGCCTTTTTTAGCGTCCTTATCAGTGATGGGATTGGCAAGAAATGCAGAGAGTTCGTCTGACTCTTTCAAAAGATTCAGCAGCTCGCCTGCGGTTTGGCTCAGCTCGTCCACAGAATCTTTTGACTGGGCGATAGAAAGCAGCGCCTGCGCGTAGGGTGCAGAAACCTCGGAAGTTGCAATACTCATAAGGGTTAGGCTCCTAACTGGGAAATGCTTTGGTCAACGAGCTTGGTCTGTACACCGTCATTTAGCGCTTCAGGAAGACGCGATCGCACCTTATCCAGGGCCATTGCCGAAACCCGCTTGCGCAAATCCTGCATAACCTTTTCCTGCTGAGAAGAAAGATCTTGAGCCGCCGACGCCTTCAGCCTTTCAATGTCTTTAGCAGACTGAGCCATCACAGCCTCACGTGCGCTTTCAGCGTTTTTCTGCGCTTCTGCCTTGATGCGTTCAGCTTCTTTCTTAGCCATTTGCAGCTTTTGCTGCTGCTCAGCTAGGCCCGCAGAAGCTTTCTTCTGCCTAGCCTCTGCGTCTGTAATTGCCTTCTCAATCGCCTCGCGACGGTCTTTGAGTTTGTCACCCAAAAAGCCCCGGCCAAAGTAGAAAAGGACGCCAATAATAATGACTAGGTTGATGAGATTGGTTTCGAGGATGTCGAAATTCAACCCAAACCCTTTCGTTTCAGAGGCCAGCAGCCCCACCGCTTCCGTTAACACTTTCGATACCTATACTGCTTCGTCTCTGGTCTTTTTTCGGTCTTGCTGCTTGCTTTGACCGCTACGCTGCTGAACCCAACAGCTTATTCAAAATCTGATCGCTCAACGAATCGACTTGCTTCTCCAACTGACCAAGGGCCGTTGCTTTCTGCTCGTCTAATTCCTTTTGCACCGACTCTCTTTGAGCCGTCGCCTCTTGCTGAGCCTGTGCCTGATTCGCTGAAGCAATCTGCTGAGCTTCGGCCTGGGCCTTCTCAATCACACTGCGAGCACTCCGGCGCGTATCTGCTAAAGACTGTTCGTACTCAGCCGCTAGCTTTTCAGCTTTAGCCAAGCGCTCCTGCGCATTTCCTTTAGCCTGTCGTACGTAGGCATCGCGCTCGTCGATAGCTGCACCCAAAGGCTTATAAAAAATGGCGTTAAGCACAGCCATCAAAATCAAAAACTGAATTGCCATTAAAGGAAGAGTCGCGTCCAGGTCAAATAACCCGCCCGCTTCTTCAGTCGCTTCAACAGCCTCAACAGCTAGTAATGTCAGTCCCGTCCACATGGTCTTCTCTCAATCTCGCTGATCGTTAAACAGCCCATCTCTTAAAATTCTCAAAAAAGAGAAAGCTTAAAAACGAAGTCTCAAACTTTCTCACATAAAAGAGAGGACTTGAAGAGAGCAGCTTGTGCCGAACGCTTCAAAACCTCGCTTAACTAAAGAAATTTATGCGAATGGGTTAGCGAACAACAGAACGAGTGCAACCACAAGACCGTAGATGGTCAATGCTTCCATAAATGCCAAGCTGAGTAGCAAGGTGCCACGGATTTTACCTTCAGCTTCGGGCTGACGTGCAATTCCTTCTACAGCCTGACCTGCTGCATTACCTTGACCAATGCCAGGGCCGATAGCCGCTAGACCAACAGCCAAAGCAGCCGCAATTACAGATGCGCTAGCAATAGTAGGATTCATGATGTTCTTCCTTTGATGTTTAGAGTGTCGTTTGTAAAAGCCCCCCATTGCTGCGAGGCAGTTTGTTTCAGAGTGAGATTAATGAGAGTCTCTATCTCTCAGGTGGTGTGGTTCAAACTGTAGGGGCTTAGCAGTGCTATGCCCCTACGGAAATCCGGGCAGTTCCTTGTCTAATGCCCTTCCATGGCCTCACCAATGTATGCAGCCGCTAGCGTCGCAAAAATCAAAGCCTGAATTGCGCTCGTAAATAGACCCAGAACCATTACAGGTAGAGGTACGAATAGAGGCACGAGAAGCACAAGTACCGCGACTACCAGCTCGTCTGCCAGGATGTTACCGAAAAGTCGGAAGCTGAGCGAAAGTGGCTTGGTGAAGTCTTCTAGGATGTTGATAGGGAGCAAAATTGGCGTAGGCTCGATGTACTTTGCAAAGTAGCCCAGGCCGCGCTTGCGGAAGCCTGCATAAAAGTAGGCTAGTGAGGTCAACAGCGCCAGTGCAACCGTTGTATTGATGTCGTTAGTGGGGGCTGCTAGCTCGCCGCCTGGAATGTGGATGAGCTTCCAGGGGATAAGTGCGCCTGACCAGTTAGAAACAAAGATGAATAGGAAGAGCGTGCCGACAAAGGGCACCCAGGGGCGATACTCTTTTTCGCCAATCTGGTCTTTGGCCAAATCGCGAATGAAGTCCAAGGCGTACTCCATAAAGTTCTGGAGGCCAGAAGGAATGCGCTCGACTTTGCGAGTGGCGAGGAATGCTACGCCAATCAGCAGCGCAGACACAAACCATGAAACCAGAAAGACTTGGCCGTGAAGCTTCAAGCCGCCAATGTGCCAGTAGTAGTGCTGACCCACTTCTAGTTTGGCTAGAAGTGAAGACCCCAGCAAATGGCTGGTGAGTTGCAAAGTGTTTAGCATCGCCGTTTAATTCTCTTCTTTCTGTCTAAATTTCTTTTACGTATTCGCGTTAGAGCTAAAGCTAAAAACTCACGCGGTCTTATTGGGTGTTGCTTGTTGATGTTTCCTTAGGCGGTAGCACAGCAGTCCACAGCACGAAGGCAATTAAGGCTGCTTTATAGGTCAAGAATCCTAAAAATACAGGCAGTACTGAAAGCTGTTCCCACTGGGTTGCAACGACTAAAACGCCGATTAGTATGGCAAGCCTGCCGCTACTGGACTTGGGTGCTTGGCGACCAATTTTGCCGACGCTTCTTGCCAACATTCTCAAGTAAACAACGCCAGTGCTAGCACCGAGCAAATAGTTGAGGGCTGTATTGGGTGAGTAAGCCCACCACACGCAGGGAAAAACAATTGCGCCGAAGATAACGGTCAGCCTGAGCAAGTCAAGCTGTAGCTGATAGTAGTCTTGCATGGAGGTTTCAGAAGGGGGGCGTTGCAGTAAAGGCGGCCCTTCCTGCACTTGCTCCAACTCTTGAACGGCCTCGTCATGCTCGGCTGCATTACCTGTGCGTGAACTGCCTGCTGAGCTGGCCGTTGAAGCTAGCTGCTCGGCGATCGCGCCATCGTCTTGAAATAGCTGAATCGTCCCAATCGATTTTCTTGCAGAAGTCACAGCGGCATATTTGCACGGGCGGCGTGCGAAACCAGGTGTCAAACCAGTCGTAAGACTAGCCGGTTTTGAACCAGCGTTAACTGTGTCAAACCAAGGCAGATCATATCACGGCAACAATACTTAAGAAAAAGTTTTGCTCACAGAATCCCGATTATTTTTGTGATGGAGCTAACAAAATGAGCTGACGCCTTTGAAGCTGCCGCACTATTTCTAGCCCGTCATGTGAGGCTAGCTCAAGCTCTGAAAGCAGTTCACTTACAGACTTTTGTCTGCCCTGGCTCGCATAGCTCTAAAAACTTGAACTCTGTTTCGGTAATCGAAATCACCTGATAGTCAAAGTTGAAGAAGCTGCGGCTTGGCCAGCCTTCCATACAGGCGTGACGCTCAGGGATGGCGTTTGCTAGAGCCTCGCTATCTGTCCAGTCTGTTTTCTCTAGCGGCGGGCGGCTAAGGAAAAATTCGTAGTGGGTCACTTCAGGATCGAGCAGTTCGGTCAGGCGATAGCGATCGCGCTCCCCCAACCCTTTAGCTCTTGCCATCAACTCAGGCGCACTGCTAATCAACCGGGACAAATCCCAGTACTGCGGATTAGAAAATCCCACAAAATCAAGCCCAGATGAATCAATTAGGTTAAAGAGCGTTTTAACGTTGTAGTCAATCTCCTGCGGGTGCACATACATGTCGGCAAAGCATTCGTCGCGATGGTTCTCAAGTGCCCAGCGCGTCTCTTCTCGCTTTCGCAGCCGGTTCTGTTCGGGCAGTGAGGCAAAGAGCGTACGGCCTACCTGAACGCCGTCTTTGTAGTCGCCGCGCTGGTCGCCCTGGAGGAGTGCGATCGCCTCTTGAGTCAACTGAATTTCAAACCTTCCCAACTCTGCATATACAAATATATGGAGAATGCCGCCTGGCTTTAGCTTTGACGCCAGCGCCTTAATCCCGCGAATGGGGTCAGGCATGTGGTGCAGCACGCCCACACAGTTGATCATGTCGAATTCGCCAGGAATTTGCTCGACATCGTAAATACTGAGGTTGTGGAAGGTGACGCGATCGGCTCCTGACCGCTGGCAGCGCTCTGTAGCAACAGCGATCGCCCCCGCGCTCAAATCCATCCCCACTACTTCTGCTTCAGGGTTCAAATGCACCAAATATTCCGTACCCACGCCCGTACCGCAGCCCGCATCTAAAATACGCACCTGATTAGTCTGAGGCTTACGACCCGAGCAAAAGCTATAGGCGCTTGGCCAGTGCCAGCGCCAGTTGTAGCCGGGTGGCGCTTCGTCTAGCAGCGGCTCTGGTGGGAAAGGGTAGGTATCGTAAAGTTTGGCAACGGCTGAACTTACCTTGGCTACGTTCTGGCTGTTCTGCTGGCCTGTTGGGTCATCGCTCATTTTTCAAGTGTCTATTTCAAAAGTCTATGAATGTGGCGCTACAGATATATAGAGGAAAGTTTCTCTTTCTAGCATCCCTCGCAACGTTGCTTTAGGTGAAACACAAGGAAAACAATGTTTACAAAACTTATCTCTTCTCTCAGAGAGTTCGTCTGTCTTCTATGATCAGGAAGGCAAAAGGATCACTTAAAAGAGAACGCAGAATAAACCCGATGGCAGCGGCTTCAAACAATACGGTTCTTAACAATCCGGCAAAGGCCCTTCCAAATCGTTTTACTCTGAAGATCAAATCAGTCCAAAAGACTAACAGCTTTTAACGACCTAATTCTTATATAGGGAGTCTTTGAGAACCCATGACAGTGACAGCTAGTGGCGGAAGCTCTGTAGCGCGGCCCCAACTTTACCAAACCCTGCCCGCCTCGACGATTGCGCAAGCGGAGCAAAAAGATCGCTACATAGAGATCACCGAATTGGGTGAACTCAAGACTTTTTTCAATTCAGGTATGAGGCGTTTGGCAATTGCCCAAACCCTCACCCGCTATTCCGAACTAATCGTCTCTCAAGCGGCCAACCGCATCTTCACAGGTGGCTCAGCGCTGGCCTATCTCGAAAGAGTAGACGACCCGCTAGATGCCGGAAATAATGACTACTCCCTCAGCCAGAACGAAGCAACCAAGCTCGGGACGGCGACGTTTACAGCCGCTTCTAGTAGCGACGGTGGCGACAAAGGCGGCGGCATTCTCGGCAGCATTCGCAACCTGCTGGTAAACAATCCTGAAACGGGCGCAGCGCCTCCAGGATTCAGGCCAATTAACGTCGCGCGCTACGGCCCTAGCAATATGGCTAAGTCTCTTAGAGACATGAGCTGGTTTTTGCGATATCTCACCTATGCGATCGTGGCGGGCGACCCCAACATCATCAAGGTGAACGTTCGCGGCCTGCGCGAGATTATCGAAAACGCCTGCTCTACGCCAGCGACTATCGTGGCGCTGCAAACCATGCGCGGCGCGTCGATTGGCTACTTCAAAGATGACGAGGAAGCCAAAGATATTTTGCGTCAGTACTTTGACGTAATGCTCACAGAGTTTAAAGGGCCGACGCCTTCTAACAAGCTCCGCCAGCGCTCTTCTAAAGATCAGCAGGGCTTGCAGCTACCTCAGATTTATTACAACGCTTCAGAGCGTCGTCCTATCTATGCGATGAAGCCTGGTCTTTCTCGTTTGGAGAAGAACGAGGCGATCGCGGCTGCCTACCGCCAGGTATTCGAGCGTGATATCACTCGCGCCTACTCTCAGTCGATTTCAGACATAGAGTCGAAGGTAAGAAACGGCGAGATTTCGATGAAGGAATTCATTCGCCGCCTTGCCAAGTCTCCTTTGTATCGCAAGCAGTTCTACGAGCCGTTTATTAATAGCCGCGCCCTAGAGCTGGCCTTCCGCCATATTCTTGGTCGTGGCCCTAGCTCTCGTGAGGAAGTGCAAAAGTATTTCTCTGTGGTGTCTGAAGGTGGCTTGCCAGCCCTGATTGATGCGCTGGTCGACTCCAACGAGTACGCAGATTACTTTGGCGAAGAAACTGTTCCTTATATTCGCGGCCTCGGTCAAGAAGCTCAGGAATGCCGCAACTGGGGAGCCCAACAAGATCTGTTTAACTACAGTGCGCCCTACCGCAAGGTGCCTCAGTTTGTCACCCTGTTTGCATCCTACGAACAGCCGCTACCCGACCAGCACGTCTACGGCGCGGGCAACGATCCGCTCGAAATTCAGTTCGGCGCAATTTTTCCGAAAGAAACCGAGAACCCCAGTACTCGGCCTGCTCCGTTTAGCAAAGACACCCGTCGCATCCTGATTCACCAGGGCGCTGGTATCAACAACCAGCTCAGCAATCCAGCGGCTCGCGCTCAAGCGCCGGGTTCGCTAGGGGCCAAGGTGTTCAAGGCCTCAGAAGTCAGCAACCAAATCATTATTGATGCGGTTTACCGTCAGGTATTCGGTCGTAAGCCCTATGCCGGACAAGAGCTGAGTGCCGCAGAAAGCCAGTTTAACAATGGTGATTTGAGCGTCCGTGAGCTGGTGAGAGCCGTTGCCAAATCGGAAGCTTTCCGCAAGACCTACTGGACTTCGCTCTATGTGATGAAGGCGGTAGAGTACATCCATCGTCGCCTGCTAGGTCGTCCTACGTATGGCCGTCAGGAGACGAATAAGTACTTTGATATCTGTGCGAAGCAAGGCTTCTATGCACTGATTGATTCCATCATGGATTCTTCGGAATTCACTGAAGCCTTTGGTGAAGATACGGTGCCTTACGAGCGCTATCTGACCCCGGCTGGGCAGTCGATGCGATCGCTCAGAGTCGGCTCTATTCAGGAGACAGGTGCCAAGGTCGAAGAGAAGACTACGCCACGCTTTATCGAGCTAGGTGCGGTTTCGACTAGCCGTCCCACGCCTGAAGTGAAGCAGCGTATCCGCCAGGGCGTAAGCGTACAGCGCGAGCAGACAAAGCGATTCAAGCTCACCACGTTCGATAAAAAGACGGTCAAGACCGTTGCCCAGGCAGCCTACCGACAAATCTTTGAGCGCAACATTGAGCCTTACGTCATTGACGGCAACGAGTTCTCTGAGCTAGAGAGCAAGCTGACCAATCGCGAGATCAACCTTAAGGAATTCATTGAAGGACTTGGCAATTCCAAGCTCTATATCAAAGAGTTCTACGCGCCGTATCCCAATACGAAGGTGATTGAGCTAGGCACCAAGCACTTCTTAGGCCGTGCGCCTCAAGATCAGCTTGAGATTCGTAAGTACAATAAAATACTGGCCGCTGAGGGCATTCGTGGGTTCATCAGAGCCCTGGTTGATACGCCTGAGTATGCTCAGTACTTTGGTGAAGACACCGTGCCTTACCGCCGCTTCCCAACGCTGCCTGCTGCGAACTTCCCGAACACAGAGATTCTGTACAATCGGTTGACAAAGCAGAGCGACGACGTTGTTGTTCCTAGCTTCAGCTCGTCTGACGGTGGCGCTCCGGCTGAGCAAATGCCGCTGATGGCAAGTGCGATTGACTAGCCGCGTGTTTTAAATGATTGAAGGGGTGCACCGATTTGCCGTGCGCCCTTTTGTGTTGCCACGTTTTTTCGTTTTGTAACAAATTCAGATCATTTGATCTGTTCGTAGATAACAGGCTGAATAGCAAATCTGAGGATCTTTATTACGAAATATTGCTAAACCTCTAAGAAGGACGGCGTAATACCGGAAAATGTTTACGAGAAGGTAGCTGAGATTAAACAAGGGTAAGACCTTTGCACTGAGCGCGATCGCTTGAAGCCCAAAGCCGCGAAACTGAAAACTCTTGTTTGCTTAACCATACAAAAGCCTAAAGTTTTAACCGCCTTAGCCAAAGAGCATTTGCGTTTGCTGTTGCCTTAACCCAACAGGCAAGTCACCTTAACGAAGCCTAGCTGCCTTGACAAAGCTTAAGTTATTTGTCTGTTTTCTACAGAGCCAGTGAAACTCATCTGGTTTATTCTTTCGGAGGAATCCACAAATGAGTATAGTCACGAAGTCCATCGTGAATGCTGACGCTGAGGCCCGCTACCTCAGCCCCGGTGAATTAGATCGCATCAAAGGTTTTGTAACCTCTGGTGAGCGTCGTGTTCGCATCGCTCAGGTACTTACTGAGTCACGCGAGCGCATCGTCAAAACGGCTGGCGACCAGTTGTTCCAAAAGCGCCCTGACGTTGTTTCTCCTGGCGGCAACGCTTACGGCGAAGAAATGACGGCGACTTGCCTGCGCGACATGGACTACTACCTACGCCTGATTACTTACGGCGTAGTCGCTGGCGATGTTACACCCATCGAAGAAATCGGCTTGGTTGGTGCGCGCGAGATGTACAACTCTCTCGGTACGTCCATCCCAGCAATGGCTGATTCGATTCGCTGTATGAAGAACGTTGCAACCGGCATGATGTCTGGTGATGAAGCTGCTGAAGCTGCTTCTTACTTTGACTACGTTGTTGGCGGCCTCCAGTAAGCCTCACCTGAGCCTTACTTTTGTTCTTGTCTAATTCTTTTCATCTAAGTCCACATTAAAGGAAGCAAACCTAATGCAAGACGCAATTACTGCTGTAATTAATGCATCAGACGTACAGGGTAAGTACCTTGACTCGTCTTCTATGGATAAGCTCAAAGCTTATTTCCAGACTGGCGAACTTCGCGTTCGTGCGGCAACGTCTATCAGCGCTAATGCTGCTGAAATCGTTAAAGAAGCTGTTGCTAAGTCACTGCTGTACTCTGACATCACTCGCCCCGGCGGCAACATGTACACCACTCGTCGCTATGCAGCCTGCATTCGTGACTTGGACTACTACTTGCGCTACTCCACCTACGCCATGCTCGCTGGCGATCCTTCCATCCTTGATGAGCGCGTGCTCAACGGTTTGAAAGAGACTTACAACTCCTTGGGCGTCCCTGTCGGTGCAACCGTTCAGGCCATCCAAGCAATGAAAGAAGTCACGGCTAGTCTTGTTGGCGCTGATGCTGGCAAAGAAATGGGCGTTTACTTCGACTTCATCTGTTCTGGTCTTAGCTAGGCGATTCGCTAGATTTGTCAGTCAGATTTAGCTGATGATTCGATAGCTGTTGTTCAGTTAACGAATTTCTGAAGCTCCTCTAGCCCCTGGCTAGAAACCTCCGGATTTGCTGCTTGCAGTGAAACCAAACTCTCTCTAGAAGTCTGGGATGAGTGTTAGAAAATTGAAGGCTTAGCAGGAGAAAGCGTGAAAACTTTCTTGTTAACTGAGAGGCTTCGGTTCGTTAGCATTGATTTTACAGACTTCTAGATAGTTCTCGTTTTCGACTATTCCCTCGTTTTTCGCTACTCTTTTTGCCATCGGCTCTGCTGAGAGACTAAGCTACGTCATGCTGATGCGCAGTGATGCATAGGTCTTGAGCACCTGCTAAGTAGAGCTAATAGAGAAGGCACAAGAGAGAAATTAGTGCGAACGACAAAAGTATTGCCCAAGTTTTCAGACACTACTTTCAGACCACTTTCAGAACTGTTTTAGATACCTAAGAGGCCCTTGTCATGCGAATGTTTCGAGTCACTGCTTGCGTTCCTAGTCAAACCAGGATTCGGACTCAGCGCGAGTTGCAAAATACTTATTTCACTAAGCTTGTTCCTTACGAGAACTGGTTTAAAGAGCAGCAGCGCATTCAAAAAATGGGCGGCACTATTATGAAAGTAGAGCTAGCAACAGGGCGTCAGGGCGCAAACACAGGTTTGGCATAGCAAGCTTTGTTAGGTCTAGGCTAGGTTAGACCATGTGAGTTCTATTGTTTGAGCTGTAAGGCGATCGCCTTACAGCTCAAAAATTTTAATCGAAAAAGAGCAAGTTGACCTTTGGGTATGGCTTGCTCTTTTTGTTTGACTATGAATTTTGACTACGAACGCAGTCAGGACACATACCTTTGGCCTCGTC
Organism: uncultured cyanobacterium; assembly: GCA_963793265.1. GTDB lineage: Bacteria > Cyanobacteriota > Cyanobacteriia > Phormidesmidales > Phormidesmidaceae > Phormidesmis. The sequence goes on along the minus strand of CAWBZI010000006.1, from coordinate 1,039,633 downwards.
TAGGGTAGACCTATCCACGTAAAGAAGTCCTGGCGCGTTACTAGCTGCAGTACCAGCAGCGCGACAAACCCGATCATGGCGAATCGACCGTTAATTTGCTCTGCATACCGAGTCCAGCCGAAGCTTGGCTCGGCTGCTGGCTCGGTCGCTATAGGTGTCTCTAGTGGTGCTGAGTTAGGCAAATCGGGCGATGAGTTAGAAGTCATGGCAAATAAGGGTGCGTCTGCTTTTGTGTCTATTTATATTACTGGTTATATTACTGGGTATCTTCTCCTCTGCACTATTGAAGGGATTGAAGAGATTTGCCGAAAGCTCGAAGATTCAACGATTCGGATGGTGTTTTAATCGTTTCTATCGCATTAAGAAGCCGCGTTAAGAGATCAACGATTGATAAGGCTCAATGTAATCGAATGTGTGATAGATAGAAGTGCTGGTGTTTAGCATACTTTCTATAACAAATGGCCAAACTAATAGGCTGGTAGCTACAATCTAAGGACGCAACCTGAAGATACTTAAAGTCTTATTGCACGTTGCTTTGAAGCTATTTTGCTAACGATGACGTAGCTTAGCTGCAACCATGAATTAAAAAACCAAGCTATTAGTGCACTCAAGCTATACAATCGTTTGAGCTAATGTGTATTTGATAGAGAATGCAACCTTAACGAATGAGCTGTGCCGTTAAATTTTGACGTTATACAGTTTTAATTTTTTATGAGTTGATGTTTTCGTCATTGCCAGCTTTTATGCTTATATGTAATTGCTTTATAGGCTCGTACTGGTCTTTAACTGGCCTTTATTGGCGTAAGACTTTATGCAAACTTTCAAAAGTTAGATGTTCGAGGGCTATGGCTGATAAAATCGCGCCGCTAAAAGGAAAAGCGCTCCTTCAAAAGTTTGATGAGCTGGCCCATCTATCTAAACGAGAGCGGGCGCAAGCTTGTGGCTACTACACGCTGACTAAAGAAAATCAGATTAGAGCTAACCTTGCTGATTTTTATGATGCGCTGCTAGAAGCTCGGGGTATTTCTTTGAGTCCTGAAGGATCGAAAGATGGGAGAGGAAGAGAGCCGACTTATCGCGTTAGCGTTCACAAAAACGGGCAAATCGTAATCGGCTCTACCTATACTCAAGAAATGGGCCTTAAGCCCGGTGATGAGTTTGAAATTAAGCTGGGCTACAAGCATATTCGCTTGGTGCAGCTTGATAGCGATCGCCCTGAAGAATCAGAATAAAGCAGCGAGGCAAAAGTAGTTAAATTGCGCCGTTTATACCTTGCTTTTATGTTTTATTAACTATAGAGAGATAGTGTCACTAACGTAATTGGATTTAGGGGCAACAGCCTGGTGAGCGGGCCGACAGGGACAGAACGTGAAATGTTGATTTGAGTGAGCTGGTAGTGCCAGTGATTTGCGATTGTCGACTGCTTGGCCCAGGTAATGACCTGCGATAGGTGCTCTACGGTGGCGATCGCTAAAACAATCCTTTTCGGCCTAACGACTAGGCGATGCAAAAAATCGAGAATAGCCGTAAGCTGCCCGCTGCTGCCACCGATAAACACGCGATCTGCACTAGGTAAGTCTGCTAGGGCCTCAGGTGCTTGGGTTTGGATGGTTTGGATGGGTGCGATCGCCAACCTTTCCGCATTCTGTCGAATCAACGCTGCGCCCATCGCCGTTTTCTCAATCGCATACAGCTGAGCGTTTGGGCATAACCGGCTTAGCTCTATACTCACAGAGCCAGTGCCCGCGCCAATATCCCAAAAGGTTTCGCCATCTAGCGGTGAGAGTGCGCCAAGGATGAGCAGACGGATTTCTCGCTTGGTGATGAGCGTAGGGCGATCCGCAAATCCCTTAAATGCCGCATCAGGTAGTCCGATCAGCGGTAGCTCGTTGGATTCAGGGCGAGTAATCGCTTCGTTCTGAGGTTCTAATTCCTGACGCACTAGAATAACAACATTCAGAGAGGCAAACGTTTGGCCTTGTAGTTCGCTAGGCCAGTGTGCACTCACGCGCTCGTCGTCGTTTCCTAAATTTTCACAGACCCACAGGCGGTAGTGAACAGGGAAGTCGAGAGCTGTGATGAGAGTCGCGATCGCCTGTGGCGTCAGTATGCCGTCTGTGAGTACCGCAATTTTTGAATCGCCTCGTTTGACCGCTTCAATTAGTAGCTTTTCGCTGCGTCCGTGGACGCTCAGAAGCGTGGCATCTTGCCAGGGCAGCTTCAGACGGCTGAAGGCTAGCTGTATAGAACTAACTTGCGGGTGAAAGGTCAGTTGCTCAGCGGGAAAGGCTTCCAGTAGCAGGCGACCGATGCCAAAGAATAAAGGATCGCCGGAGGCTAAGATGACTGCCTTTGTATCAGGATGAGCTTGAAGACGCGACTTCAAGTCAGCAAATACCCGAGTGAAATCGCCTAAGGGCCATGATTCTACCGTTTTTTTTAAATGCTTGAAAGCGACTAGATGACGCTTTCCTCCGACTAAAAGCGTTGCGGAATTGACTAACGCCAACGTCTGCGCGGACAGGCTTTTTGGGCCTGCCAATCCGATGCCGATGACTTGCACAACTGGTTTGGTCACAGGCTCGGCCACAGGCTCAGTCACGATTGCTCCCAGGTTGCGATCGCCAGCGCATTCAAAATCGCAGCGGCCACCGCAGATCCACCTTTGCGCCCAGCCACCAAAATATACGGCACCGATAGTTTCGCCAGCGCCTGCTTAGACTCCACCACGTTAATAAAACCCACTGGCGCGCCAATCACGAGCGCAGGACTATATTCACCGCGTTCAATGCCTTCACACAGCGCAATCAGTGCCGTAGGCGCATTGCCAATCGCGAAAATAGCGTTTGGATATGCCTGAGCGCACATCTCCATCCCTAGTGCACTGCGAGTCTGGGTCGGTGGGCAAGTTTTCACCCGCTTCACGGCCACCTCAATCGGTGAGTCCCAAGTTTTAGCCATCACGCCGCCAATGCCTGCGGCCACCATCGAAACATCGGTGACAACGGGCTGATGCTGTGTGAAGGCTTGCCTGGCGGCTAAAAAAGGCTGCTGGCTGAACTGAAGAAGCTGCTGAAATTCAAAGTCGGCGGTGGTGTGAAGGACGCGGCGCACCACGGCGTATTCATCTTTGGTAAAACTATGAGTGCTCACTTCGCGATCAATTTGCTTAAAGCTCGCAAGGGTGATGGCGTGCTCTTGATAGGTCGGCATGGTCGCTATTCACCGCTCGGTTCGTAAGACTGCTCTTGTAGGTAAACGTCGCCCGCGTCGATTTCGCCCACCACAATCTCCTCGTAGCGCACAACCCCTTCAATGGTCACCGCTTCACCGACTTCTGGCGTAGATTCATCGCTGAGCACCCACAGACTGCCGCTGTCGTCGCTCACTTTGTATAGCCAGCCCTCTAAGACGGCAGCGCGCTGATCGACGGTGCCTGCGATCGCGACCGTTTTGTCCGTTTGCTCAGCCGTCAAAGAATCAATGCTGACAGTCGAGCGATTAGCCAGTCGAATGGAGGGCAGGCGCACCGAAATTGCTGGCTGTGAGACAGTCTCAGTGCTTATCTCTGAGCTAACTTCAGACAGGGTGCAGCCTGCGAGTGCAAAAGGCAGTAGCGCAGCGCTTAACAATCTAGAGGGTTTGATAGATATGCCAGATAAGTAATGATATGAAGCGTCAAAAGAAGAATGGATCATAGTAGTTATTAATGACAAACGCAGGTATTTTAGAAGGCATTTCAAAAGGCATTTCAAAAAAATCCTACGCTGCTTTGGTAATCTGGTTTCAGTGCTTTAGCGGCAACGCTTCGATTAAATCGTACTCGTCCTTGTTATTTCTCTTAAATGGCCTCGTTGGCCAGTGGCACATTTTACCATTATGGCTCAGCTCCTAGACGGGAAAGCTCTCGCACAACAGATTCAAGCCGACCGCTTAGCCAGTGTAAAAAACTGGACCCAGCGCTGCGGTCGTCCGCCAGGATTAGCCGTGCTGATGGTCGGTGATAATCCTGCTAGCGCCGCCTATGTGCGCAATAAGGAAAGGGCTTGTGATCGCGTGGGCATTGCCTCACTCGGTAAAAACTTGCCCAAAGAAAGCAGCCAGGATGCGATCGCCACAGAAATCTTAGCGTTAAATCAAAATCCTTTAGTCGATGGCATTCTAGTCCAGCTACCGCTACCCGATCACCTAGACTCCACTGCGCTACTCAACCTGATCGATCCAGATAAAGACGTAGACGGGCTCCATCCGATTAACTTAGGCCGGTTGGTTAGAGGAGAGCCTGGCCTGCGAAGCTGCACGCCAGCAGGCATCATGCGGCTGCTCAACTTTTACGACATTCCGCTAGCAGGTAAAACTGCGGTCGTATTAGGTCGCAGCATTTTAGTGGGCAAGCCCATCGGACTGATGCTGCTCGCTGCCAATGCAACCCCCACGATGGCCCATTCAAAATCGCAAAACTTATCTGAATTGACTCGCTCAGCCGATATTCTAGTAGCAGCCGTTGGTATTCCTAATTTGATTGATGGCCCCATGGTCAAACCCAATGCCACCGTCATTGATGTCGGTATCAACCGCATTACAAACCCAGATACAGGCCCAGATACAGGTAAGTCACGGCTGGTTGGCGATGTCGATTTTGCCTCAGTTGAACCGGTTGCGAGTGCGATTACGCCCGTGCCCGGTGGAATCGGGCCGATGACGGTGGCCATGCTGTTAGAGAATACAATTGTGAGCTACTGCAACCGGATGAACATATCGTCTGCCTCTGTTTCGTCTACGTCGTAGCGTTTGCCTCTTTGCCTTTTGTTCTTTTCCTTGCCCCCCTTTTGCCCTCCCATGGTGACCACTAACATCGATAGCCCGACTGCTTTTGACCTTAAAAGCTATCTCGTTGAACGGGCCGCTCAGGTTGAAGCTGCCTTAGACAAAGCGCTGCTGGTGGTGTACCCAGAGCAAATTTATGAAGCGATGCGCTACTCGCTGATGGCTGGCGGCAAAAGGCTGCGGCCTATTTTGTGCCTGGCAACCTGCGAAATGTTAGAGGCTCCTATCGCAACGGCGATGCCGACGGCCTGCGCACTAGAGATGGTGCATACGATGTCGCTAATTCATGACGACTTGCCTGCGATGGATGACGACGACTATCGCCGGGGCAAGCTCACTAATCACAAAGTCTATGGCGAAGACGTGGCCGTATTGGCAGGAGATGGGCTGCTCGCCTACGCCTTTGAGCATATTGCGATGCAAACCGAAGGCGCAGACCCGAATCAAATCCTTAAAGTGGTAGCGGCTCTCGGTAAGGCAGTTGGCGCAGCAGGCTTAGTGGGCGGACAAATTGTCGATTTGGACTCTGAGGGGAAGACGATTGACGAGAGCACGCTGACGTTTATTCATATGCACAAAACCGCCGCGCTGCTAGAGGTTTCGGTGACATCTGCGGCCTTCTTAGCTGGCGCTGAGCACTCTACTGTCGAGCAGTTGAGGCGCTACGCTCAGCGTATTGGTTTGGCCTTTCAAATTGTGGATGATGTTTTAGATATCACCGCAACGTCTGAAGAGCTGGGCAAATCTGCCGGTAAAGATTTGGTGGCAAAGAAGGCGACCTATCCAAGCCTTTGGGGTTTAGAGGTATCGAGACGTAAGGCTGATCAATTAATTGCGGAGGCCATTGCTGAGCTAGATAGCTTCGGTGAGAAAGCGCGGCCTTTGATTGCGATCGCTCAATACATCACCGCCCGCACCCACTAAGCTCTCTTCTCTTATCTCTACAGTCTCATCTCTACAGTCTCAATTCAGTTCAGATCAGCTCGCCCAACTTAACTTGTCCGTGGCCTATACTACTGGCCCGTATCACTCACCCATGCAGGACTTCAACCAAATCTTCGATAATCATGTGCTGTGGGTAGCCCTTGTTGCCTGCATCGCCGCTCAAGCGCTAAAGCTTGTCTTTGAGTTCGCTCAGCACCGCTCTATCAACCCCCGAGTACTTGTCGAAACTGGCGGTATGCCTAGTGCCCACTCAGCTTTGGTCACCGCCTTAGCCTGTGGCGTCGGCCAAACTATCGGCTGGAATACGCCCGCTTTTGCAGTCACCTCCGTATTCGCCGTCATCGTCATGTACGACGCTGCGGGCGTTCGTCAGGCCGCTGGCAAACAGGCCAAAGTCCTCAACCAAATCCTGGACGAGCTGTTTCAGGAACATGCCGAATTCAATCAAGACCGGCTCAAAGAACTACTAGGGCATACCCCCGTTCAGGTCATTGTGGGCTCTGCGCTGGGCGTAATGATCGCCTGGCTATCTGCGCCTACCGCCTAGCAAAAAATATGCCCTAGAATGCCGCGATTTCTGGAGCCATTTGCACCACCTGCTGCGCATCTACCAAAATGGCTCTGAGCTGCGCGTCGCTAAGCCTTTCTAACGTAATAGCGGCGCTGGCTGCATCGCTCGTGTAGTCAGCGAGTAAGTAAGATCTTTGCCGGTAAACTGCCAGTCCTACAGGCCGTACAATCTGCTCGACCGTTACGGCGACCTCGGGGCGAATGCCATAGTCCACCAGCACTGCGTAGCCTGGGGCTAATCGGCGCGGCTGATAGTCGGCAGTCGGTGTGCCGACTTGACCGGTTGAACTGCCAGAGCTAGCAGCAGGTCTAGCAGCGGTTTGCGTTGCTGAAGGTCTAGAAACAAAGCTCTCAAACCCTTCAACCGTGGTCATGTAGGTGGCCCAGGCGTTAACTGTCTCTAAGCTTTCAAAGCCGCCTGCTCTCACCAGCGTTTCGTTGAGATATTCACACACCAGCACCGTGTTATCAGCCGGTAAAACCGCAGCAATCTGCTCACGATCTGCCTCGGTTTCGCCTCTGACAAGCAGTAAGTACTCTTGATTTATCGGCGGCGGGCAGGCGGGCAAACGCGATTGAGCAACAGCAGGCATCGCTGTGACTATTGGGGCGATCGCTGCCAGGCTAAATCCGGCTAGTAAAAGTCGAGGTTTGAGCGACAGGGTACGAAAAAAAGGGTTGAGAAATGACATAGCTTTTCCAGGAGACTTTTTTTAAGCGACGGTTTCTAATGAGGCTAAGGGGTCTGGAATGGCATCGGAAGGTGCTTCAAACTGACCGATCGCTACATACTCTAGCCGCAGTTTGAGCCAGGTGATGAAGGTTTTATCGGTAGAGATAACCGCCGCCGCAGGCTGAGGGCACTTCGCCTTAACGTCAGCTAGCTCAGGGGCACGTAAAAATGCAGGCTGTTTGACCAGCCAAAAATCAATCTCTTTTTCTTGAGACTTGTAGTGACGATGGCGCTCGTCGAGCACTTCATCTAGCGGCTCTTCGTCTAGCAAAAAACGCTGACTGGCCGCTACGTAGTAGTAAGTTGTCATGGGTTGATGATTCTAATTCGTGCGATTCGCCGCAGATATTCTATAGCTTTTGCTACATTTCCTATCCTACGACGATCGCGTCCGATTATTAGAAGTCTGGCTTTTGGCGGCCCGATTATTAGAAGTCTGGCTTCTAGAAGTCAATCCGGCCAGAAGACGTGCCGCTAAACTCAGGCTCACGCGCTAGCTCAATCGGTTCTTCGTTCACTTCATTGTCTAGCGATAGGTCTTGCGCGCCGATACGAGCTGCATTCACAATCGCGCCAAGCAGACGTACATCATCGCTTAGCTCTAGTTCCTCGATGGCTGTATCGAGTACTGCTTTTTCTGTAACGCCAGGGCGAGTGACTAATACAATGCCGTCCGTTTGTTCTTCGAGCAGCAGCGCGTCATCGCAGCGCGTGAGCGAAGGCGTATCTAAAATCACCATGTCAAAGCGAGTGCGCGCGTCCTTAAGGAACCGCTGCATTTCACTTGATTCGATAATGGCGGCTGGCTGGCGCTGAGGCCCCGGCGATGGACACACATACAGGTTTTCTACCTGAGAAACCATTTGTACGTTCTGGCCAATTTGGCCGCTGTAGTAGCGCAAAGGCTCCATGACTGCCTGTGAGTCGGCCATAAGCCCCAGAATTTCGGATTTTGAGCTTGATCTGAGATCGGCTTCGATAAGTAGTGTGCGGCGGCCTGCTCTGGCTGAGGCGATCGCCAAATTATAAGCACTCACACTCTTCCCTTCTTGTGACCGGGTACTGGTGAGTACAATCATCCGAGGCCCAATCGAACTCTCCTCAGTGCCCACCAGTCGCAACCGGCTCAAGAACCGCTCGTAGCTAGCGTGATAGGCCGAATCTGGCTGCACAAGCACTGGCACCGCCCGCGAAGATCGCGTCTTCATCGCCGGAATAATACCGAGCATCGGCACCTCTTGAGCCTGCAATAGCCCTTCGAGTTCTTCAGCCGTACGCACCGTGCCGTCGAGCATATCGAGCAGATAAACGACACCGCCGCCGACGATTAAGCCGGTAAGGCCACCTGCTAACAAAATTAAAGCCGCAGGGGGGCGCTCCTGCTCATTAAGGTACGTTGCAGGTGCATTAGCCACTGTCAAACTACTCACTGTTTCAGCTTGGGCAGCTTCTGCATCTACCAGTCTGGCCTGTAAGCTGTCATATAGCGCTCGGCGTAGGGCCGTTTGCTGTGCCAAACGGTTGCGCTCTAGCTGCTTGTTCGGTAGCTGCGAATATTGCTGCTGAAGATCGGCGGCTGATTGTTGAATAACATTTTGCTGCGATATTAAAGCATCTCTTTGCGTATCTAAAGCCACTAGCTGGTTGGCCAGTGCCGCCCGCGCTGGATCTAAACTGCTATCACGGCGCACCTGCCCTGAGATGGGCTGAGCCACCCCATCACCGCTGAGCACCTCGCTTGCGCGCTGTTCTAGCAGCGCACTAAACGCGGCCAGATTTTCTCGAACGGCGACGCGATTGGGATGATCGGGTTTAATCCCACGGGTTGCGAGCAAAGCCTGCTGGGTTTCTGTCTCAGAAATTTGAGCCCGCAGTTGGGCAATCAGCGGATCGGCGCTCAATGCAGAAGATGCGTAGGCTTGAGACGGCGTGAGTCCGAGCTGAGACTGAATGCTTTGCATCTGTGCCTCAATTCCAGCAAGCGTGATCTGGTTTGACCGAAACTGCTGCTGACTACCGGTAATTGCACCTAGCAAACTGCCGTCAATTGATGCCTGAATTGCCGGGCCTTCTTGACGATCGTATCTTTCTAGATCCCTTTCTGCTTCTCGTAGTTCAGCTTCAATCTCAGGCAGACGCTTATTGAGTTCATTTGAAATATCTCTCAGCCTTTGTGTGTTAGTAAGCTGACTTAGCTCAATCATGGCCTGAACCATCAGGTTCATCACCGTTGTAGCCTCTTCGCGGTCTGGCCCGGCGTAGCGTACGGTCACTCTGCGATTCAGCGACTCTGGCGTATCTGGTGGGCCTGCGGCTTCCACTGCAATTCGGGTGTTTTCTCTGAGTTCTTCAGGCGTTAAGATAATGCCGCGCGTTCTGAGCTGACTCGATACCTCGTTGAGCAAAATTTCAGAGAGCAGCAGTTCTTCGTCAATAATGCCGATACCTTGATTTTGCACCTGAGTGCCTGTCGCTGTGAATGCGACAAGAGGCGAGTTATCGACTAGCCTGGCCTCTGAGAAATATTCTTCAGGCGGATCGGGCTGGAAGGCGACGATGCTAGAGGCCCCCAAAATAGAGAGAAAGGTGAACAAACCCGGCCACTTATAGCGGTTCAGCGCAAGCAGGTAGCGTTTGATAAATGGGGATGCCATGGTTCTACTTTGGGGAGTTTACTAAAGCGAATAACGTGTGAGGGGGCGCAATGAAAGCTTGTAGGTGTGGGCTTAACGAGCGTGAGCTAGCGTCGCTGGCGGTCTAGAACAAATTGTTGTTGTCGTCTAAGAAGTTGTTGAAGAAGTTGGTGAACCCAAGCACGTCGCGGAAGGGACGGGTAACCGTGCTCAGGGCAAACGAGAGTCGGCCAATCAGGTTGCGACCTACCACGATGACATCGCTATCTTCGAGGATGGGGTTTTGGGTAATGTCTCCTCTGATGGCCATTTTGGCGTCGATGCTGACGGTGACAGCTCGGCCCGTCTCAGGATCGTAGCGGATGATGGCAACGTCTCTGAGGTTAGCGGCGTCGGCATTAACGCCTAGCAAAGATATTGCATCAAGAAATGTACTTCCGTTATTCAGGTTGAGCGTACCCAGTCCGCCGCGTCCGCCTGCATAGTTGAGAAAGCGGATGTTGATGATGGGTTGGGCAAGGGTAGAGCGAGCGACCAGGTAGCGGTCGTAGTTACTAATTTCGCTGGGGTCTAGCTCAGGCACTATCATCACGTCGCCGTCTTCGAGTCGAACGTCTGGTAGGGGAGAGCCTTCTTTAAGCGGCGTGAAAAGATCGACGTTGACACGAGCTTCTACAAAGCCGCCACCTTGGGGAATGCGTCTTTGAATTTGAATGGTGCGCAAATCAGAGGTACGAGTAGCGCCGCCTGCGGTGAGGAGTGCGGTGGCGACGGTAGGGTTGCCCAGTGGATAAAAGCCGGGCCTTTGAACTGCGCCCAGCACGGTTACTTCTACGCCGCGCTGAGCGACCAGGGTAAGTGAAACTTCGCGGTCGTTGCCTGGGGTAAAGGTGACGTAGCGGTCATAGCGCTGACGAATTTCGGCTCTGGCCTGCTCTAGCGTGAGCCCTTCTAGTGAAATTGCGCCTTCGATAGGAAGCACAATATTGCCGCGGAGGTCTAGCGTGGCCTGAAAGCTGAGTTCGGGGTAGCGCTGCACGCTGACGAAAATAGAATCGCCAGGGCCAAGATAATAGCCGTCAAAGCTTTCTGATAGGTCTGAAGGGTTGACCGGTGTACCTGGCGCGCTCAAGCCTCTAGGCAATGTGGGAGTGACAGGCTGAGGAATTGTTGGCGTGAAGAACTCTGCGCCGTCTGAATCATCGTTGAAGGTGTCGTTGCGATCAACCGGCAGCATGTCCGGTGAGACAACTGGTGGCGGTGCGTCTAGCGTGTCTGAACCGTTCGTTTCAGGGGCCGAAAGGGTTGGTAGTGCTTCGGTGTCTTGGGCGAATGCAGTGCGATCGCTCACTAACTCTGCGCCAACTGCGCCTGCAATCCCCACGCCCATAACGTACAGCGTGCCAGCTAACCACCGAGACGAGCGGCGAGTCGCCTGCACCACAGCAGCCGTTGCTAGCTGAGACGAACTATTTGAGCGTTGTAAACCGTTATTCATAACCCTATTTGATATGTGTCAGTGATTGATAGGCGTCAGTGATTGATATATATCAGTGACCGTGGTTGGGGCGCGTACTAAACGTTGGGTAAAGCTATCAGTTAATAGACAATAGTAAAGTTTGTTAAGAGGTCTGCCAATCTAAACCTTTGGCTGCGGTGCGATAGAGAGGATTGCTCAGTAAATTCTCAGTCAGTAAATTCTCAGATATATCGCCACTTTATCCTACGAACCCACGGAAAATACAGTGTTAAAAAAGGAACACAAGGAATCTTCTTCTAGCCTCATAGCAACTCAACATAAGTGATGGCAATTGTGCTTTTACGGAGCCAACAACTCAATCGAATAAAGCTGACGCAAACGGTAAGTAGTGCTACGTACTAACCTGGCTTTTCGGGGCTAACCTCTTCGTGATCGCCTACAAAAACAGACTCTAAAAGCGATTTTTGGATGGTCTTACCCAAAGATAAGGCCATGTTTTCATGAGGCGAAATATCGCCTAGCGGCGAGATTGGCAGCCAAAGGCTGATGGCTACCCAAGGCATTCGCTGACGGCTGTTCCACTGCGTCTTTTGATCGGCCCAGAACCAGCGGGCCGGAGAAGCACTGCCACCTGTAGGCCAAGCGTACCACTGTAAAACTGCGTAGGTTTGCTCCTTACTCCATGCACGGAAGAAATCACTACTAATCCGGACAGTTTTGGTTTCGGTGGCGTTTTGAGCAGAATTCTTTACGGAAGGCATTGCAGGAACACTAAAGGTTAGCTTTTGATGCGAATCCGTATCCCAACGCTGCGATCCTTCAATATCAAGCCATTCTACTTCGGGCTGATCGGGGCCATAGGTTTGAGGTCGCAGTAACAAAAAAGCAGGCGTGAGGGTGCTGCCGCTAGTTGCCGCTGCGCTTGATATTTGCTGAACTGACCAGTTGTGCCCACTAATTTTAATTTTGCTCTGGTCGTCATTTCTCCAGCCCGGTAGCTCAAGACCCTGGTCGGGGATGGCCTGAAGTGCTGTTCGGCTGGCCGCTGGAAGCTTAAGCGGGGTTGCCCAAGGCCAGCCGCCGAAGTATTGCGGCAGCGCGCCGACCGCGACAAACAATGCTAGCAAGGCCACCACCGCAAGCTGTACGACGGTTCTTTTAGAGGAAGATGGGGTTGATTTGCTGGAAACGGTAGAGGAAGGCACAATCAAAACTCGCTGCTAAAAGTAATCTCGTCTAGGTGGCTGAGGAGGGGCTTGCGGCTTATTGGGCTTTGGGCCACTGGGCTTGCCTGTGTTGCCGGTAGAACTGTCGTTGGGGCTATTCCCTGCGCCGGAGAGCTGTAGGGTCATGGGCGCGTAGCTTTCTAACAGCCGAATGAGCACAATCAGCATTCCTAACATGGCGGCTGAATAAAGGTCGCCGCCCCAGCTTTCGTGCAGCCAGTCAAACGCGGCGTCCATTTGCGCGCCGTGGAAAAAGGTGAGCACCGTGTTGCGAATGATATTGCCAGTGACGCTGACGCCGATGATGCCGACAAAGAAGAGCCCGGTTCTAAGTTTGGACTGGTAGAGTCCTGTCCAGTAGGCCAAAATTAGGCCCATGTATAGGCTAGTGAACAGCATTTTGAGGCCCGCACAGTGGGGCGCGACTTCTACGAGCTGGTCGTTTACGAATAAATAGATGCCGTCTACGTACACGTTTACGTCGAATTGCAGCAGGATAAACCCGGCCACTGAGGCGATAAATGACTGTAGCGGCAGTATGTAAGGCTCGATCAGGTAGGGAAGCTGGGTGGGTGTAGAGAGCAGCACTAATACCCAAGGAAATAGACAGAGCCGAAAGCCTTTGGCTCCTCTTAGCGCTAGCAGTAGCCCGGCCAATACCAGCGGCAGCGATAGGTTCATGAAGTCGAGCAGCCGGATGCTATAAAAGGCGGCGGCTCCAATGAGTAGCGGAAAGGCAAGCCAGTGGGTTCTGGACGGTAGGGCCTGCCATTGCGATCGCCTCTCCCAAACCAAACACGCCGCAAACGGAATCCCCAGTAGCCCGTGGCTGAAGTATTCATGCTGAATGCTAATCGACTTGTTGAGCCAGCCATCTACCCAATGCCACAGCAGCGGGGCGTATAAAACGCCGATTAGGCCAATAATGACGCCCTCTAGTGGTAGAGATGCTTTTGGTTTTGAAGCTAGCATGGCAAGACTCTTAAATCAGAAACATCAGCGATAAAGGTAACTATCACACCTTTATCTATTACGAATACGCAGACCTAAATAGATTCCCCGGCAACTAAAGGAGGGTTCTCAGTCTCCTGACTTTGACCCTTCGCTGTCGCTATAGCTGCCTTAATCTCAGCGACGACGCGATCAATCTGCTCTGTTTTTAGTCCAGGATACATAGGCAGCGATAAAATTTCCTGGCTTAGCGCCTCTGAATGGGGAAAGTCACCGGCTCTATGCCCAAGCGGCTTGAAGGCGGGCTGTAGATGACAGGGAATAGGGTAGTGAATGCCGGTCTGAATATCTTGACTGCTGAGTTCTAGCTGCAAACGAGTGCGATCTACTGGGCATTCGTTCGTAACGCGCACAACGTATAGATGATAGACGTGGCCCTTCCCGCTGACGTTTTTGATCGGCAGTAGCCCGTCATTAGCTAATGGCGCAAGCGCTTGATCGTAGTAGGCGGCGAGTCGGTTGCGCTCCAGGTTCCACTCGGGTAAGTGCGGCAGCTTGAGCGCGAGTACGCCAGCTTGGATGGTGTCGAGCCGACTGTTCGTGCCGCCTGGGTCGGTGTGGAAGTATTTGCGTGTGGCCCCGTAGTTGCGGAGCGATCGCACCGTTTGCGCCACCACGGGCTGCCCAGTCACCAGCATTCCCCCATCGCCCAAAGCGCCCAAGTTCTTACTGGGATAGAAGCTAAACGCTGCCGCCATCCCCACTGAACCGGCTTTACAGCCCTCTCGCTCAGCTAAGTGCGCTTGGGCAGCGTCTTCTAAAATAATCAGGTCGTGCTGCTGAGCGATCGCCTTTAGCCCCGAAGGTGACACCATCTGACCATATAAGTGCACTGGCACGATCGCCCGAGTTCTAGGCGTAATCGCTTCAGCCGCGGCCTCTAGATCTATCAGCGCAGTGTCAGGGTCGCAGTCTACAAAAACGGGAACGGCCCCGGCTCTAACAATGCCGATTAGCGTGGCGACAAAGGTATTGGCTGGTAAGATCACCTCATCGCCATCACAGATACCACAGGCGCGTAGGCCCAATGCGATCGCATCCGTACCGCAGCCAACGCCTACCCCTTCAACCGTTTGACAAGCCTGAGCAAACGCCACCTCAAACTCAGCCACGTCTTTGCCTAGCACGTAATCACCTTTGGCCATTACCCGCTCTACCACGGCTAAAATATCGGTCTGAATGGGGCGGTGCTGCCAGGAAAGATCGACAAATGGAACGACTTCAGCCTTTGATGAGTGAGCTTTCTGGACTGGCGGAAGGGCTGACGAAAGAGAGGAGGTCATAGGGTAAAAGAAAGGGCCACATAATGAATCATCCGACGAGTCGAAAAGAAGTCATCACGGCAGTGCTGAAGTAAAGTCGTGCGGGGTTATACCAGTCTGACTTGATTTCTTGCTAAGCCACTCGCGTAAGGATGAATTCTCTGTAAAACTTGCCTAAATTACTTCAACAGGTTTTGATTAGATAGCTAAAGAGTGCCCCTGCCGGGCAACTATCGTTACATCAGTTTCTCTTTATATTGGGCCTTGCTTGCTTGATATTTTTTCGGCAATTCTTATTCGTGTTTTTTAGTTGATCTTCAATGACAACGCCAGCAGCAGGCGTTTTGAATAAAACGATTGAAATTGAGCGCTCGATTGAATGGACTTTAAAGCGGCTTGTCACGTACTCGCCAATCAGACCCTTCCTGAACACGAAACCGACAGCACGTTTCTAGGTCGGCTACGGATGGGACAGCCGCCTGTGCCCGGACAGGTCACCTCAATTTTGCTGGCGCTTAAGGTCGTTCACGATACCGTTAGAGCCTCGCCAATGCTAGATCGCAAGCTAGCTCACGCGCTGTTTTTGGTGGCTTACGAAAGCCGTAATTTGTTTGAGTCGGGGCGGGCGGCTCGGGTGCCCTGGCCGCCGCTGTTAGATGAAGATTTGGAACGGATTGCGATCGCGGCCTATCAAATATTCGCAGGCGATCCGATTGCCGAAGATCCTTTTAAATAAAACAGAAATAAAGTAGCGAATGAGTAGCCAATTTTCACCCTTACCACTAGAGTACAGGGGAGCTTTTGAGAAGCTCAAATTAACGACGCTATGAAGCATAGTTGAAGGGTAAGATGCCATCTCGTTCGGATCTTGAAATTAAAGGCCGCTTGGTTTTAGGCGTAGGGTTGCTGGCTTTAGTGGTTGTGCTGCTGTTGAGGCTTTTGCTGCCAGTGTTTGCGATCGCTGGCTTAGCAGCAGGCAGCTATTACCTATGGCAGCAAAACCGCAAGCAAAAGCAGCACAGACAAAAGCAGCAGGCTCGAATCAACGCCAAGTTTTATCAGCTCCTTCAGCAGCAGCAGGGCCGCATCAGCGTTTTAGATTTTGCAATGCGAACTCAAATGAACGGTACGGCAGCTCAAGCCTACTTGAACACGCAGGCGCAGGCATTCTCGGCCTTTTTTGAAACCACGCCTCAAGGCGACATCATCTACGTGTTTAATTTAGCCTCTGTGCATCACCCGCAAGCCACTCAAGCAGAAGCCGCTTGGGCCTATGCAGAGCAGATGCACGTAAGGAGAGCCCAAGCAGAGCGAGCCCAGGCGCAACAGGCTCATGCGGCTTGGTCAAACGCCAAGCAAATCAGAACGCTACGACAGCTTTCACAGTCTGAAGATCTAACGGCGAAATCAGTGGCGCAGAGAACTGTTTCAAACCCAGAGCCTACCGATAAACCCGTTATTAGGTTGCCAGAGCCCAAAGCTAGCTCACAGCCAAGCAAATCTGATTCGAGTAATGGCACGATCACGATAGACGTGACGGCAGTACGCGGCTGATGAGATTTCGCTAAATATGAAAGTGTTTTCTAAAAACCGCTTTACAAACTGACCTTGGTTGCTGAGCATAGGAAAGGTTTTAGACGCATCTGTCTTAAATTTCGTAACGACTCATCGGCTTTTTAAGGAGCACTTGTCAATTGGAAAAGAGTTTTATCATGATCAAGCCTGACGGCGTGCAGCGCGGCTTGGTAAGCAACATTATCGGTAAGTTTGAGGCCAAAGGCTTCACGCTAGTCGGCCTCAAGCAAATGGCCGTTTCTCGCGAGCTAGCCGAAGCGCACTACGCAGTGCACAAAGAGCGTCCTTTCTTTAAGGGACTCGTGGACTACATTATTTCTGCGCCTGTAGTGGCCATGGTGTGGGAAGGCGAGGGCGTGATTGCCTCTGCGCGTAAAATCATTGGCGCAACCAATCCTTTAGACGCTGAGCCCGGCACCATTCGCGGCGACTACGGCATTACAATTGGCCGCAACATTATCCACGGCTCCGATGCGCCTGAAACTGCGCAAAGTGAAATTAAGCTGTGGTTTGATGAGAGTGAACTCTGTAGCTGGGAGCCTGCTATGAAGCCCTGGCTGTACGAATAAAGCCAAGGCTCTCCCGCGTCATCATTCCATGTTGGCGCGGGCATCTTTTACCGCTGCTACAAAGGCAATCACAACTGCTGGTGCACATAGCGCTAGCGTTGCAATCGTTGGCCCCTGACCCCAATTCGGATCGCCAGAAGATAGCTCAAATATGGAACCGACTGCGGCGATCGCAGCCAAACAAGCTATCCCTAAATACGCACCACTTTTTGGAGTCACAACCGTTTCCTACTAAGAACTTATTTATTCAGTCTTCTTTCAATCTAACGGAGATCGCCTCCCTAAAGAAAGCGCTAAAAGCGACCTGTAGAAAGCGCTTTACTTCACCTTTTGAACGTGCTTAACCTCAAAGCCGTTCTTCTTCAGCTCTTGATTGAGCGCAATAGAATTTTCCACCCGATCAACAAACAGTACGCCGTCTAAGTGATCCATCTCGTGCTGAATGACGCGCGCTACTAGGTCATCGGCCTGCATCTTACGCGGCTTACCGTTTTCATCTTTGAAGCTCACTTCTACCGCTGCCGGTCTAATTACGTCTAAGTAAACGCCTGGAATGCTCAAGCAGCCTTCTTGCCCCTTTGCCATCTCTTTGCTGTAGCGAGTGATTTTAGGATTAACCAGCACGAGCGGCGGTGCGTCTTCGTTTTCAGGATCGGCGTCTATGACTAATAGCTGCTTGTTGACGCCAACTTGAGGTGCTGCTAAGCCAATGCCGTCTTCGCTGTACATGGTTTGCAGCATTTTTCGTACGAGCGATCGCAGCTCATCATCTATTTTAGTGACGCGCTTAGAGGGCGTTCTTAGCCCACGATTGCCCAGGTAAGAAATGGTGAGCGGTGGGTTTTTAAGCTTCTTTTTTTCAACGTCGATGACTGCGGCCATGATTCTAAAAATGAGGTCAAAACGCCCTTCGATTTGTAAGGAGGTAAACCAGTGGTTAAACGTTTTGTGGAACACTTTTATTGTAACAACTCACACTCACTTCGAGATACGTGCGGCGAAATTCGTTGCGAATTGCTTTTACCTAATCAAATTCAGTTGATAGAAGGTACGAAGAAGGGAAGCCTATCTTGATTCTCCCTCCACGACTTAAGACGTAAGGTAAGCCCCATGTTGCGATCGCTCACCAAAACCGACTACCTGCTCAACGAAACCCTACGAGGTCTGCGGCGCGGCGGCTGGATGAACTGGGCCGCGATGAGCACCATGACCGTACTGCTGTTTCTATTCGGCGTTAGCTTGCAGGCAAGCTGGCAGATAGAAGGGCTGCTCAATCAGTTTGGCTCGCAGCTCGTGATCTCTACTTATTTAGACAGCGGCGTAGATGCGGGCTCTTTGACTTCTCAGGTGAGAAGATTGCCGGGCGTAGTAGACGTGGAAGCGGTGAGTAAAGAGCAGGCTTGGGCGCAGCTTACTGAAGACTTAGGACTTTCTGATGTGTCTAATGCTTCAGCGCAGCTCAAAGGCAACCCGCTGGTTGATGAGCTGAAGGTAAAAGCGCGAGATGCTCAGCAGGTTCCTCAGCTTGCGAACCTTTTGAAGAATATGGATGGGGTGAATGATGTGCTCTACGTGAGCGAGGTCATTCAGCAGCTACGCGACTTGAATACGGGGCTGCGGTGGGTGAGTTCGACGGTGGTGGGTCTGTTGAGTATGACAGCGATCGCGGTGGTGACGACTACGATACGGTTGATTGCGATCGCCCGCCGTCATGAAATCGAGGTAATGCAGCTTGTCGGTGCCACCCGTAGCTGGATCTATCTACCCTTTCTACTGCAAGGCTGCACGTTTGGTATTGTCGGCGCAGGCGGCTCCTGGGGGCTTTTGCTCGCAGTCCAAAAAGGTCTAAAATCGCTATCGGCAAGTCAGCAACCCGCCTTCATCGAATTCTTAGTAAATGGCCTACAGCTCACGCCGCAACAGTGGATTCTGCTGCCAACTGCTTTGGGCGGATTGGGCGTTAGCATTGGCTTGGTCGGAAGCCTGCTGGCAGTTAAAAAAGTCTCTGCTGCTAGATAATGCGAAATCTCGCTTGCGAAGTCGATAGAGCCTTGTAAGGTTACAAAGTTAGTAGATGTCGGTCGGTCGGCCTAATCAAACTGAAAGTAGACGAAGCTCACTGCATTGCCCCCGTCCCCACTTTGGGGCTCTGAGGCAAGACGTGCTGAACCGATACTGCTTAGGAGAACAAAACGTTCTGGATCAGCGGTGCTCCCCCAAAGTGGGGGCTGGGGGGCAATGCAGTGAGCGATGTTTCATCCTTAGTTTGACTACGCGCCTCTACTCACTCAAACAAAAGACAACGCTGAGCAATTCTATGAATAACGAAGCCTTAAAACTAGCGAAGAGTGTTATCTACAAAGCCGATGCCAGAGAAGTGATTGTGACTCTAAATGATGGCTCTCGACATGCCTGGCCAGTTCGTTTGCTAGAGATGGTTAAGTTGTCACAAGATGGTTGGGTGCCGCTTGTAGACGTTTCAGATCAGCAACTATCTACTGTCGAGGTCTATGGTGGCGGGCAGTACATTTTATGGGATGAGCTAGATCAAGCCTTTAAAGTTGCCGACCTGCTATCGGGCGTCTATGGCCGTGAGGCTTGGATGAAAGGACTTATGGCAACGGCCAGTTAAAACGAGAAACCCCTTTAGCCGAAGTATTTTTATTTAAATCAAAATCCCCCGCTGATATCTGTCACTACACAGACTTCAACGAGGGATTTTCTAGTCTTGAAAAGCAAGAAGCTCACTAATGGCCTATTACATTTCCCTCATCACAAGAAAACGTTTGCTAGGGCACTCAGCGCTTCAGCCTTTAAATCTTGTTCAACAGATAGCTTAGTAAGCTAGACCCATACTGCGAGTTGTTTCAGCACCGAGATAAACACGAATGCTGAGGAAATCGGTAGGACAAGCCGTTTCACAGCGCTTACAGCCAACGCAGTCTTCAGTGCGAGGTGAAGATGCAATTTGACCTGCCCGGCAACCGTCCCAAGGCACCATTTCCAACACATCAGTAGGGCACGCGCGGACGCACTGGGTACAGCCGATGCAGGTATCGTAAATCTTTACTGAATGAGACATGAAGTGCAGACTCCAAAAATAATAATTGCAACGTTGCTAGCCTTGGTGTCGCTAGTCCTCTCTTGCAGGCTATGAGGAGGCGCAGGCTTGTTTAAGATGCCTTCAGCGACTCTAACCCACACCGCAGTTTATCCCGTGGTGACAGGTGATCCGACACTTTCATAGGTAAAAATTTATGGAATGTAATACTTGCTGAGGCTCTACTCTCTTTTGGCAGCGCTCTGCAAACCCGGCAGGATGACGAGAAAATTTCGAGGGGTCACGCTTTCCTATAAGATGATGAAACCTAAATTTGGAGATTTGTAAGCGTGGCGATCGCTACACCTTACATTCCAAGTTGGGTTTATTTTTTTGCGCTTTTTGCCGCTGTTGGAAGGTAAGTACAGTAATGAGTGACGACATTTTAGGAAAGGTTCAGAAAATTGTTTCTGAACAGTTGGGTGTAGACGAAGCTGAAGTAAAGCCAGAGGCTAACTTCGCTAATGACTTAGGCGCTGACTCTCTCGATACCGTTGAGCTAGTGATGGCCCTAGAAGAAGAATTTGATATTGAAATCCCCGACGAGTCGGCTGAAAGCATTAGCACCGTGCAAGCAGCCGTCGATTTCATCAAGTCGAAAGCTGCTTAGCGCTGCATCGTGATTAGACCCTTGCTGCTGCGGCCACAGTTAAGGGGGTCTATTTAGATGTTAAAGGTAAGTACATCCAAGGCCACAACACTTGCCTAAGTTAGGTGTCAGTGGCCAATGGCTCAATTAAAATTTGATCCTATGGCTTCAATCACAATCTTTGGCGGCAAGCCATAGCCCCCGTTGCCCTTTAGAACTATGTCTAATTTAGAGAAAAAGCGTGTTGTCATTACTGGGTTAGGCGCGATAACGCCGATTGGTAATACCCTGGAGGCTTACTGGCAGGGGCTTATGACCGGCAAAAGCGGTATTGGCCCTATTACTGCTTTTGATGCTTCACAGCACGGTAGCCAAATTGCGGGCGAAGTCAAAGGGTTTGACCCGCTTGACTTTATGGATCGTAAAGACGTTAAGCGCTCGGCTCGGTTTGCGCACTTTGCGATCGCCACCAGTAAAATGGCTTTAGCCGACGCCAAGCTCGAAATCACCGACCTTAACGCCGAACAAATTGGCGTCATGATCGGCACGGGCGTCGGCGGCATCAAAGTCATGGAAGACCAGCAGGAAATTTACCTCAACCGAGGCCCTAGCCGCTGTAGCCCCTTCATGATTCCGATGATGATTGCGAATATGGCTGCTGGCCTTACCGCTATTCAAGTCGGCGCGAAAGGGCCAAACTCTTGCCCGGTGACCGCCTGTGCGGCAGGCTCTAACGCTATTGGTGACGCTTTTCGACTGGTTCAAAACGGCTACGCTCAAGCGATGATCTGTGGCGGTAGCGAGTCTGCCGTCACGCCTTTAACCTTCGGTGGCTTCTCCGCGATGCGGGCCATGTCTACTCGCAACGATGACCCCGATCACGCTAGCCGCCCGTTTGATAAAGACCGCGATGGCTTCGTTTTAGGCGAAGGCTGCGGCATCTTAATTTTAGAAGAGCTGGAGCATGCGCTGAGTAGAGGCGCACGTATTTACGCCGAAATAGTGGGCTACGGCATGAGCTGCGATGCCTACCACATGACTGGCATTGCCCCTGAAGGTGAAGGTGCGACTCGGGCCATTCGGATGGCACTCAAAGACGGTGGACTATCGCCCACTGACGTGAGCTATGTAAATGCTCATGGCACTAGCACCCCTGTAAACGACCCTAACGAGACGGCGGCTATCAAAACGGTACTTGGCGATCATGCTTACAAAATCACGGTTAGCTCTACTAAAAGCATGACGGGACATTTGCTCGGCGGTTCGGGCGGTATTGAAGGTGTTGCAGCGGCAATGGCGGTTGCTAACGGCAAGGTTCCGCCGACGATTAATCTAGTCAATCCCGATCCGGCCTGCGATCTGGACTACGTGGCGCATAAAAGCCGAGATCAGCTAGTAGATGTCGCGCTTTCTAACTCGTTTGGTTTTGGCGGACACAACGTCACGCTGGCCTTCAGAAAGTATAAGTAGTGCGATTTAGCATAGAGCCGTTCAATCAGAGCAATCTAGCGAATAAATCAAGTTTTCAAGACATTTTAATCTGTGCTTGAAGGCTGAAAAGTTGGTTGCTACCATAGCTTGAGCGCCCTTAATGACTAGATTTCGGTACTTTTAGCGCACTGACTTTTTCGTTGTCTGTATCATCGCTGACCGCTAAGCTGGTATCAAACAAAGCTGCTGCAAACAGTCGTGGATGTTACAAATTCGTAGGTATAATGACCTAACTTAAGCTTTGCCGTTTGACTCACCGCTAGTTCTCACCTCATCCTACTTTTATGCTCATGTTGAAGTGAGAGCATGGCTCCCAACTGATGCTTCTGAACTAACACTTTTCAATGAGCTTTCAAATAAGGTAGAGCGATCGCACTCTACCTTTAATGCTTCTAAAAACTGTCCCCTTACAAAAGAAAGGCTATGGCTGTCGCAACTCAATCACTTGAAACGCTGTGCATAAATTCCATTAGATTTTTGGCAATTGACGCTGTAAACAAATCTAAGTCGGGCCACCCTGGCCTACCCATGGGCGCGGCTCCCATGTCTTTTGTACTGTGGGACAAATTCATTCGCCACAACCCCAAAAATCCTCAGTGGTTTAACCGCGACAGATTCGTGCTTTCAGCAGGTCACGGCTGCATGTTGCAGTACGCCATGCTGTATCTCACGGGCTACGACAGCGTAAGCATTGACGATATCAAACAGTTCAGACAGTGGGGCTCTACGACGCCTGGGCACCCTGAGAACTTTGAAACGCCCGGTGTTGAAGTCACCACTGGCCCCTTGGGGCAGGGCATTTGTAACGCAGTTGGCCTGGCGATGGCTGAGGCGCATTTGGCCGCTAAGTTCAACAAGCCTGACTGCACAGTTGTAGACCACTACACCTACACCATCATGGGCGACGGCTGTAATATGGAGGGTATTTCGGGCGAGGCTTGCTCTTTGGCCGGTCACTTGGGCCTCGGTAAGCTGATTGCGCTATACGACGACAACCATATTTCCATTGATGGCTCTACTGATATTGCCTTTACTGAAGATGTGAGCAAGCGCTTTGAGGCGTATGGCTGGCATGTTTTGCATGTAGAAGATGGCAATAGTGATTTGGATGCGATTGAGAAGGCGATCGCTGAAGCCAAAAAAGTCACCGACAAGCCGACCATGATCAAAGTGACCACGACGATTGGTTACGGCTCTCCAAACCGAGCGGGCACAGGCGGCATTCACGGCGCAATGTTAGGCGACGAAGAAACCATTGCCACGCGCGAAAACCTTGACTGGAAGTACGACTTCTTCGAGATCCCTGAAGATGCGCTTAGCCGCTACCGTCAGGCCATCGACAAAGGCGCTAGCTCTGAAGCTGAGTGGGACAAAACGCTGGCCACCTACCGCACTAAGTACGCTGAAGAAGCTAAAGAATTCGAGCGGTTCATCTCTGGCAAGCTACCCGACGGTTGGGAAGATGCCCTGCCTACTTACACCCCTGACGACAAGGCGCTGGCGACTCGTAAGAACTCTGAAGTTACGCTCAATGCCCTAGCTCCTGTTTTGCCAGAACTCATTGGTGGCTCTGCTGATTTGACGCACTCTAACCTCACCGAGCTAAAAATCTCTGGCGACTATCAAAAAGGCGCTTACGAGAATCGGAACATTCACTTCGGCGTTCGTGAGCACGGCATGGGCGCAATCTGTAACGGCATCGCCCTGCACAACAGCGGCCTTATTCCTTACTGCGCAACATTCCTCGTCTTCACCGACTACATGCGCGGCGCAATTCGCCTTTCTGCTCTTTCCGAAGCCGGTGTCATCTACGTCATGACGCACGACTCCATCGGCCTCGGTGAAGACGGCCCCACACATCAGCCTGTAGAAACGGTCGCTTCTTTGCGCGCTATCCCTAATCTTTACGTCATCCGCCCTGCTGATGGCAACGAAACCTCGGGTGCGTACAAAATTGCTGTGAACAAGCGCAAAGCGCCTACGCTGATGTGCTTCTCACGCCAAGGACTGCGCAACCTTCCCGGCTCATCTATTGATGCTGTTGCCAAAGGCGCTTACGTCATGTCCGATTCGGACGGTACGCCTGAGATTATCTTGATCGGTACAGGTAGCGAAGTTCAGCTCTGCGAAGACGCGGCTGAAAAGCTACGTGGCGAAGGCAAAAAAGTTCGCGTGGTGTCGATGCCTTGCTGGAAGCTATACGAAGAGCAAGACGCTGCTTACAAAGAGTCTGTGCTGCCTAAAGCTGTCAAGAAGCGCCTGGTTGTAGAAGCCATGAGCAGCTTCGGCTGGGCTAAGTACTTCGGTGATGAAGGCGACATGATTGCCGTAGATACCTTTGGTGCTTCGGCTCCGGGTGGCGTGGTGATGGAGAAGTTCGGCTACACCATCGATAACGTTGTGTCTCGTGCGAAGGCCCTATAAGACAGTTTGTAAGACGGTTTAGCACAAGCGAAGTCTAGACTAATAAAGCCCCTGCTGATTGATTTCAGCGGGGGCTTTGTTGTTGATAGTTGTAAATAGAAGCGTTACCCCTCAACCCGATTGTGAACGGCATCCACTAAAATCCAGTAATCTTCATTGGCGGAGCTGATTAATTGGTTTTAACTTATTGCAATGATCTAGATCACAAACATCAGAAACTAATCCATTTTTGCGACGTCAATGTTCGATAAGATACCACTATTTGTTGAGCTTCTACGTATAGTTGCGTAGATGATTAATAAAGACATAAATTGCATCTACATAAGGCAAGCGTCATGTCCGCATCTGCATCTACAGTCTGCCGTCAGCTAACGAATCCGTTTTTCTGTGCCGTCGTTAGCGCAATGGCGATCGCACTTCCTGCGATCGCCCTAGATCCCACACCCCTCCTCCCCGACCTCACCACCAGCAAACCTGCCCTCACTAAATCTTTCACAAAAGGTACCGTCTACGCAGGCGAACTCAACCTCTCAGGACTCACCCTCAACACCACCGAATCCGAAGTCTATAGCCTGCTAGGGCCCCCAAAAAGTCGAGAAATTAGCCCCACTTCCTACATAGATGAAATACTCTATTACGGCGGTATTTCTGTCGCCCTCTCAGGCGGAATGGTCTGGGACATTATCGCCACCTCCCCTAAGTTCTGTACGCCCTCTGGCGTGTGTCCTGGCGACTCTATCGATCTTGTATTCGACACGCTAGGCTTCACTGCTTTAGTGCCATCAGGCGGTAGTCAGCGAGCGATCTATGCTGCGCCTTCGATGGGTAGCTGCGCGCTGAACTTAGATGTTGTCGCAGAATCAGTCAGTCGGATAGTGCTGGCCTGTCAGTAGGGAGCGATCGCGTACCGGGTAAACTTGATATGGACTATCAAGAGCCTTGGGACATGCCACTATACGACTGCATTATCGTAGGCGCGGGGCCTGCGGGCGCGAGCGCTGCCTATCATCTAAGTAAGCAAGGCCACACCGTCCTGCTGCTAGAAAAAGCCTCGCTACCCAGGTACAAGCCCTGCGGCGGCGGCGTTTCTCCCGAAATTGCGCAGTGGTTCGACTTCAGCTTTGAGCCCGTGATTTCTCAAAAGGTCACGCGGGCTCGCTACACCTGGAAGCTAGGCGAGGTGATAGAAGCTGACTTGGGCACTGATATTTGGATGGTGCGGCGTAACGAATTTGATCATTACATTGTGCAGCAGGCTCAGCAGAAAGGCGCGGTCTTGCGCGACGAGACTAAGGCGACGGGTATTGAGTTTGTGAGCGATCGCTGGCAGGTAAGCACCAGCGAGAATGAAACTTTTGAAGGCAAATACTTAATCGCAGCAGACGGCGGACGTGGCCCGGTCGCAAAGTGGCTGGGCTTTGCAGAGCGAAAGACAAGCACTGCCGGGGCCATCGAGATTGAGCCAAAGATGGCGGTCGAAGACGGACATATTGTCCACTTTGAATTTGGCCTATTAAAAAACGGCTACGTCTGGAATTTTCCTAAGCGCGATGGCTATTCAATCGGCAGCGGCGCTTTTTGTACAAACCAGCGCAAAGGAAGAGACTTAGTTGAGCCCATGGTGGACTATGCAGCAGCCTTTGGTGTTGATGGCGCAGCAGAGCAAAAGCACGGTCATCCTGTTTGCTTGTGGGATGGCGATCAGCGGCTACATGCGCAGAATGCACTGCTCGTTGGAGAGGCCGCTTGCGTAGTTGATCCATTTACAGCGGAGGGCATTCGGCCCTCGATCTTTACGGGCGTAAAGGCGGCTGAAGCGATTGATCGGTCGTTAAATGGAAATGCTAAGGCGCTGGCAAACTATACACATGTTGTCGCAACTGAGCTAGGAAGTGAAATGCGGCTAGCTGCAAGGTTGGCAAAAGCCTTTTATACCGCGCCTCACTTGAGCTATAAGGCAATCTTGAATCAGCCTTCAGCTACGCGAGCGATGGGTAAGATTTTTACAGGCGAGCTGAAGTATGCTGATATGGTGCAAAAAGCGCTGAAGCGTTTGAGTGGTGGGCTGTTAGCTCGATAGGAATCTGAGTCATAACGCGCTCATAAGTAGGCATGAGAAGATTGTTATAGCGCAGGGGTTACTGAAGATGGCGACCAACCAAATTGAGTATAAGGGTTACGTAGCTGATGTTGAGATTGATCGCGAAGCCGATCTACTACGCGCGCGCGTAGTTAACATCGAAAGCCATGTGATAAGTGCCTATGGTCGTACAGTGAATGAACTTCAAAATAGCCTTGAAGAGACGATTGAGATTTACCTGGCGGACTGTGCTGAAGACGGCGAATCTGCTCAGCAGCCTAGAGTTGTAGCTAGTGCTTAAAAGCGCCTCAGTACGCTACGCTATCAAAGTAGTTTCTGGTTTTGGTCAGTTTGTCAACTGCGCAGCGCGATAATTTGCAGCTCGAAGGCAGTCTGCCGCAGTTTCACCACGATAATGAATCTGGCCCAGCGTGGTTTACCGACCACATGCTTTTTAACTACCATCGCTGTCGTCGTCGCGTATATCTTGACAGCTATGGGGATGCTGCTCTGAAAGATCCGCCCAGCGATTATTTTGTAAAGCTCCGCGAAGATAGCGCTGATCATCGAGCCGCCATGCTGACTCAGTTTGAGCCTTTAGAGCGTCCTGTCTTTGACCGATACGATTGGGAAGCGGGTGCTAAAGCGACCTATAGGATGATGGCTGAAGGCGTAGCGTCTATCCATCGTGGCGTACTGATCGCACAGGGGCCGGGGGATGTTTTGTACCGCACTGAGCCCGATGTGCTGGTGAAGTGTAAAGGTGAGTCTTGGCTGGGCGATTGGTACTACGTGCCTTACAACGTCAAAATGGGCAAAAAGCCAAAGCCCGAGTATCAGCTTGTTTCGGCTTTTGGCGCTTACGTGCTGGCAGAAACACAGGGCGTATGGCCTGATATGGCCGGGCTGCTTTTGAAAGAACGAGAGTATGCCGTTAATCTGGAGCGTTACGTTCCTAAGCTTCAAGAGGCTTTAGACGACTGCTTAGATGTTCGAGACGGCATGATGAGGCAACCTGAGTCGCCAGAGGTGTTTATCTCTCGTAGCCGCTGCGATATGTGCCCTTGGCTGAGCCATTGCTATCAGGTTGCCAAAGAACAAAGTCACCTTTCACTATTACCGGGCGTGACTAAAACGCGCTATCCCACGCTGGTATCCATGGGTCTAACGACCGTTGAGGCGTTGGCGCAGGCTCAGCCAACTCATTTAGCCAATGAGCTAGATGTGGAACAGCCAGTGACGGAGAAGATGATCTTTCAGGCGCAGGCGCAGTGGACAGGAGAGGCGATCGCACGTCTTCACAACGGCAAGTTCCTACTCACCCCACAGCAAGTTCCAACCACGGATATTGAACTTTACTTCGATATCGAAGCGGCCCCAGACAAAGATCTGATCTATCTTCACGGCGTTTTAGTCGTCAACAACGAAACTAAAGAAGAAACCTTCCACGCCCTAGTCGCAGAATCACCTGACGCTGAAGAAACAGCCTGGTTTGAGTTTTTAGCACTGGTCGATAGCTACCCAGACGCTCCGATCTATCACTTTTGCCCTTATGAAGCTCAAACAGTTCGTAGACTCGCTGAGCTGTACGGCAATGGCAGTGTCGATATAGAGGTTTTGCTAGATCGCTTTGTAGACATTCATAAGCGCGTTGTGGATGCGGTGGCGCTGCCGGTAGAGAGCTATGCGCTGAAGCATTTGGCTCGGTGGATGGGGTTTGAGTGGCGTGATGAAGACGCGAACGGGGCGCAGTCGATTTGCTGGTATGACGACTGGTTGAGGACGGGCGATCGCACCTATCTCAACACCATCCTCCGCTACAACGAAGACGACTGTCAGGCCACCTACCGAGTCAAAGACTGGCTAGTCAACTTTGCTCAAGAATTTTGGGATTGAAAAGAAATAGAGAACCCATCGATTAAAAATGATTGACCATGACCGATTGTTCAAAGAACTGCTCTCTACTTTCTTCGTAGAATTTCTAGAGCTGTTTCTACCAGAAGTTGTCAGCTATCTTGAGCCTGGGTCAATCACGTTTTTAGATAAAGAAATCTTTACCGATGTCACCGTAGGCGACAAGTATGAAACCGATTTACTCGCTCAAGTTCAGTTTCGCGGGAATCCTTCATTCTTCCTTATCCACATTGAGAATCAGTCCTCCTCAAAAGCTGCTTTTGGCCAGCGCATGTTCCGCTACTTCGCCCGCCTTTACGAAAAACATCACTATCCGGTTTACCCCATCGTGATCTTTTCCTACGACAAACCAAAGCTGCCTGCGCCTAACCAGTTCAAAATCGACTTTCCCGATTTCTCTGTCTTAAGCTTTAACTACCGGGTTATTCAGCTCAATCAGCTAAATTGGCGTGACTTTCTGACGAAGCAGAACCCTGTAGCCTCAGCGCTTATGGCCAAAATGAACATCAATGTAAAAGATCGACCTAAGGTGAAAGCCGAGTGCCTACGTTTGCTTGTAACACTAAAGTTAGATCCTGCTAGAGTGCAGCTAATCTCTGGCTTTGTTGATACTTACTTGCAGCTTACGCCCGAAGAGAAAACAGCGTTTAATATTGAGATAGCTCAAATAGAAACTCAAGAAACAAGGGAGGCGGCAGTGGAAATCATCACGAGCTGGACGCAAGAAGGCATTGAAATAGGTCGCCAGGAAGGTCGCCAGGAAGGTCGCCAGGAAGGTGCTGCAAGACTAATGCTAGGTATGTTGACTAAGAGTATCGGAACCTTACCTGCTGACGTTCACAGGCAAGTTCAATCATTAAGCGAAGATCAAATTCAGTTGTTGAGTGAAAGCCTCTCGTACCCAGCGACCTTAGAAAACTTGATGCGCTGCCTTAATAGGCTAGAGGTTCGCTAGCTATTCCTCTTTACACCTCTTCCTACAGCAAGTTCAAAAACTTCAGCATCGCTTTGGCGATCGCTTCTCCTATCTCAGACTGTTATGACCATCCAAAACATTTTCACCTAAAAATGTTTGACAAAGCGTCCTCATATCCGCACAATAGAGATCGCCTTGAGAAGGGAGCAGAACTGCGACCTCTACTAAGCAAGGGCCCGTAGTTCAATTGGTTAGAGCACCGCCCTGTCACGGCGGAAGTTGCGAGTTCGAATCTCGTCGGGCCCGTTTAAGTTATTCACAACTTAAGGTCGCATATAAGAAGCCCTCGTTCATTAGCTGGACGAGGGCTTTTTGATTGAATGAAACTGCTAGAGACTCTAAATCTCAACCGTGCCGCCGTACTGCACGGGTAGCTGATCTTCTGCGGGTATGTTCATGACTTTGCTATACAGCTTGACGTACTCTACTGCTGACTTCTCCCAGCCCACGTCTTCACCCATGGCTCGTCTTTGCAGCGCCTCCCACTGAGGCTTAAAGCGATATGCCTCAGACGCTCTGACCATTGAGGTAAATAGGTCTAAAGGCTCGTAGCGGTCGAAGCAGTAGCCTGTACCGGCTTTGTTCTCAGGGTCGTTATGGCTGACGGTATCAACGAGGCCACCTGTGCGGCGAACGATGGGTACGCAGCCGTAACGCATCGCGACCATTTGGCTGATGCCGCAGGGCTCGAAGCGGGAGGGCATGAGGAAGGCATCGCAGCCTGCATAGATTTTGCGGGCGAGGCTGTCGCTGTACATGATGTAGGCGCTGGCTCTACCTGGGTAGCGGGCGGCAAGTTCCCAAAGCTGGTTTTCATAGACGCGATCGCCCGTCCCCAAAATCACAAACTGCGCATCCGAATAGGCCAAATACCGATCCATCGTCTGCAAAATCAGATCGATGCCCTTTTGCTCCACCAGCCGACTCACCAGCCCAATCAAAAATCCATCTGGATTCTCAGTTAAGCCCATTTCCTTTTGCACAACGGCCTTATTCTTTGACCGCTTATCTAGCGTCTTTGCCGTGTAGTTATGCTCAATTTTGGTATCCGTTGCTGGGTCAAAAGACTTTGTATCGATGCCATTAACAATGCCGCTCAGCTTGCCGCTAATAAAGGACAGCAAACCCTCTAGTTCCTCACCGTATTCTGGTGTTTTAATCTGGTCGGCATAGGTTGGCGATACCGTATTGACCTGATCTGCATACTGCAATGCTGCGGCCATTGTGTTGTGGCCCTGCATAAACCAAGGACACCACGCAATGCGCTCTAGCTCCCAACGCCAGGGGCCTTGATAGGCTAGGTTGTGAATTGTGAAAACCGTGCCAACATCTGAGATTTCATGATTCCAAACCGGCAGCATTCCAGTGTGCCAGTCATGACAGTGGATGATATTGGGCTTCCAGTAGTTCCAGGCGAACTCGGCTGCGCCATTGGCGAAAAAGGTAAATCGCCAGCTCTCATCATCGCCGCCGTAGATGATGCCGTTATCAAAGCAAGGATGGCCGAATAGATACAGCGGCACGTCCGTACCCGGAAGCCTGCTTTCGTACACAGCAAACGAGTTGAACATGGCTTGGCCCCACCATATAGGCTTGCCGGGCGGTTCTAGCTTATCGCCCATGATGTTGTAGTAGGGCATGAATACGCGCACGTCATGGCCCATCGCCCTTAAAACGGCAGGCAGGCTGCCCACCACATCACCCATGCCACCAACTTTAGCCAGTGGCGCGGCTTCGGCGGCCACAAATAAAATTCGCATATCACGACCTATCTAACAATCTTATTTTTAATAAGTTCAAGTTTATAGTGATTTGGAATGTCTCTAGATAAGACTTTTGCAATCTTCCTGACGCTCAGCAGCGCGCTGATCAGGTGTCTTGACAAAACGTCAGAGGAATGACGACAGAATATAGCGCACAAAAAAGACGGCTTGATCTAACTAGCCGTCTTTTCGCAAATTATGGATTGTCTTCGCCGCGTTAGCTTGCCGTCACGTCAGCCGGGGGGGCAGGCACTTCGCCAGCCGGTAGGTCATCTAGCACAATTTCGCGCTGGCCCGGAACATGCGTTTTCATGTGGTTGTGCTGCTGTTCGTTTAGCTCTTTAAGCTGTCTATTTGCAACGTCAAAGGCATCTCGAATGACGGTTTCTAAAGATGCATACTGCACGCCGTTATCAGGGCTTTTATCAACTACAACTTCGCGGCTCTCAGGCACAGTAATATCGAGGCGAACTCGGTAGGGCGAACCACTCTCAGGATGATCGTGCACTTTTTCTAAGGCAATCCGACAGCTACTAATCTGGTGATAAAACTTCTCTAGCTTTTCAATTTTTTCATTGATCAGACTTTCCAAAGCGTCGGTCTTCTCAATGCCGCGATAGGAAACGTTGGGCGTAATTCTCATAGGATGCTTGGGCTTTTCAAAAGCGCTTAAACGAACTTTTTGATTGAATAGTTTCCTATTTTTAACGAAAAGCCGACTTTCAAACATCTATCAGAAGTGCGCTTTATGAGCGATCACCCCAACCCCCACAGACAGACCTAAGACCGATTCTGCGCATTAATCTCATCCAAAATTTCCTGCGCACCTTGGTCACGCAGCCGTTTCGCCAGCTCAGTACCCATGTGCTCAGCATCTACCGGCGCGCCCGTCACCGTATCCGAAATTAAGCGCTGCCCGTCCAAGCTAGCCACAATCCCCTTCAGGGTCAGCGTATCGCCTTCAATAATAGTATTCACGCCAATAGGGACCTGACAGCCCCCTTCTAATTCGCGCAAAAAGGCTCTTTCGGCATAGCAGCGCTGCGCGGTGGGCTCATGCTCTAGTACCTTGAGCAATCCGAGGATGTCATCGTCTCCCTGACGACATTCGATGCCCAAAGCCCCTTGCCCAACGGCATGTAGTGAAATTTCGGGGGGTAGAAGCTGGTGGATGCGATCGCTCATATCCAACCGATTCAGTCCGGCTGCTGCCAAAACAATCGCGTCATACTCACCCTCATCTAGCTTGCGCAGCCGGGTGTTCACATTGCCGCGAATATCTTTGAACTTGAAGTGAGGAAAATGGTGGCGTAGCTGTGCTAAGCGTCTGAGCGAAGAGGTGCCAATCACTGCCCCTTCAGGCAGCGTATCGAGCTGTTTGTCCTTGTGCTTTTCGTGCACGACCATAGCGTCCGCCGGATCTTCGCGCTTGGTGACACAGCCCAACCGCAACCCTTCGGGCAAATTTGTGGGCAAATCTTTGAGTGAGTGCACCGCAAAATCGATGTCGCCACTGAGCATGTCGTCTTCGAGTTCTTGGGTGAACAGACCCTTATCACCGATTTTTGAGAGCGCCACGTCTAGCACCTTGTCGCCCTTTGTCTCCATCGTATTGACTTCAAAGGTGATGTCGGGATACGCCTTGCTCAGCTCAGCTTGAACCCAGTGGGTTTGCACGAGGGCGAGCTGACTTTTGCGAGAACCGATCCGAACGGTACGAGTGGCAACGTTAGAAGACATACTGAGGTGGGCGTTTGCTATGGTGGGTGATCTGCTATTCAGGTCACAAGCCTACCGCAATTTCAGCCTACGCTTCGCCCCCAGCCCGTCGAACATAAAGTTCTGCAAACAACTGTGTATTCACTGTTACGTCAAGCTGTTTTTTACCCAGCGATCGCCCTAACAATACTGGGTAGTCTTCTCTCTGCTAAAGCGACCGCCCAACAGGTCAGCCCTCAGCTCCGACAAAACTTTCTTGCTGACCCCCTCACCGCCGCACCTCGCGATCCGCTGCTGCCTGAACTCACCGTTGATAGGCCCCTCAGCCCGCTAGAGCTAAGCGCAGTCGCTACAGGCGTAGAACAACTGAATCAGGCCGCACAGCAACAGCTAGCTCTAGGCAACGTCGATCGGGCCTTTGAGCTATTTCGACGAGAGCTACGGCTGCGTCGGATATTCGGCCCGGTTGAGGAGTTTAATGCGATTAGTCGAACGGCCACGCTGGCCTGGCAAAATCAGCGCGCGGTCGATGTGCAACTGCTGACCTTACGAATGCGTGAAATTTGGGAGACGGTACAGGCGACGTTAGGTTTAGAGCCTGAGACGGAAGAGTTTGCTGAAATTCCGCCTGATGAGTCGGCACCAGCCCGGCTGCTGGTTAGCGGTGATGCTGAGTCGGATTTAGTCGTGCTAAATGCGATCGCTCAAACCTTCTCTACGCTTAGAGACATTGATTCGACCGTAGAAGTCTACAGCCAGCTTATTGAGCTTGCTGGCCAGCAAGGGGTTGACCCTACTCCGCAGCGGCGATCGCTAGCCGAACTCCACTTGGCCTGGTTTCAATTTGCCGATGCGGCTGATATTTATTTAGCGCTATTGCAAACGGCCAGAGCAAACGGCGATCAGGCTCAGGAAATAGATTACTTAGAGCGTTTAGTTTATAGCTATCAGCAGGCAGACTCATTTGCCAATGCGACCCGCGCACAGACGGATTTGCTTTTGCTGTACCAGGGGCAGGGTGACGAAGAGAAGCTGCCGGGACTGCTGCTTGCGATCGCTCAAAACTACCGCAGACTCAACCAGCCTGACAATGCGATCGCCTACTATCGCTCAGCCTACAGCGCCGCCCAAAGGTTCGATCAGTTCAGCTTTTCGGCTCAAGTGC
Source organism: uncultured cyanobacterium (assembly GCA_963793265.1). Lineage (GTDB taxonomy): Bacteria > Cyanobacteriota > Cyanobacteriia > Phormidesmidales > Phormidesmidaceae > Phormidesmis. Next base: position 1,005,581 of record CAWBZI010000006.1, on the reverse strand, counting down.
TTATAGATTTGGGTGCGCTTTACGAAAGCCTTGCCCTTACTGATGAAGCGCTAGGGGCTTACAATCTGCTGGTGCCTGTAGAGCAGCAGGCTTACAACAGCTATGGCGTGATGAATGCATACAACAGCATTGGGTTGCTTCAGCGTCAGCAAGGCAATGATTTTGAAGCGCTCAAGGCGTTTGAACGAGCGCTCGTGATTGCCGATCAGCTTGATCTTCGCCAGGATTATTTCATTGAGCAAATAGAATCGCTCACGCAGCCCAACTCATGAACTACCTCACGCCCGTTGATCAAACTGTTCTGCTCGCAATTTGTGTCGGATTTGCCAGTGGCACTGCTACGGCCTGTATCAATGCCGTGCTGAGTCGATGGGTTGAGGATACGTGGCAAGGGTGGGAGCGGGCGGTGACATCTGTGGTCTTGTATGCCGTTATTTTTGCGCTGATTTTTGGGGCGATCGCCTTCCTCATCGCCCTCTACAATCCTGCTAAACCCACCTCGGAAATCAATCAGCTTATCTTTAAAGCAGGCTTCAGCATCGGCCTCACCTGCCCGTTTATTAACCGACTTGGAGCGCTCGTGGTCAATCAGCTATTCCAGCCTGAAGGCAAATAATTCTGCTTTAGCCTTCGACCTGTGAAAGGGCATATCGCGCTGCTGCTAAACTTAGCCGCGCTTGCTCAATCGGTGATAGCGCCTCCCACTCAGCCGTGCGTATCGACTGAATCGTTGCCGTCACAAACTCATCTGCACTATTGCCGCGCATCGCCATCGCCATCGGTCTACCCATCACGCGCAGGTCATCATCGGCCATCTGCGTCATTACATCCTGCACACAAGCAACCATCTGATCCAACATGCTTTGGCCCGACGACTTGGCCTCACTGGCGATCCGCTGAGCATTCTCACCGATGCGCGTGATTACTTCGCTCGGCAGGCTTTCAGCGAACTTCACGACGAGCTGATCTGTCAGAGAGTCCTCAGCAGTGCGATCACCCCACATTTGATTGAGCTGTGTAGAGAGTCCTTGCCAACCTTGAGCCGCTTCATCTTCAGAAATTTCTAACGCAAGCCCAGCGTTTTCTATCTCCTTTGAATATGTCACCGATGTTTCATCTGCTAGCCAGGGGTAGCCCTCAGTTTCTAAAACAGCCTGCAACAGCTCAGCTTGAGCCGCAGGCAGGCCATTGTTTTTGCTGTCTTTATCCTCAGAGCTGAATGATTGATTAGCCATAGCGGTGCGTTTATCTGTGCTAGCAGAAATTATAAAGTGTGACAGAAAAGGGATACAGAGGCGCGTTCAACCGTTCCGCAAAGCTAAACAATTTTCCTTCATTTGAGGCAAAGTTCAGTGTTATTACCTAGTTTTCTACTACAAACTCTAGCAGTCGCCCGTCCGACTTACTGCCAAAGCGAATTTGTGTACCTGAATGTAGCGTAATCTCCTGACGGTGAACTTCTCGCCAGTCGTTGCCTTGGAGGTAAAACGTGCCGTATCGAGAATTATCCCGCAAAAAATAAGCGGTTTCTAGACCATCTCCCGGACTCTGCGCCGTGATGCGCCTGTGAAAGATTTCGGCATGGCTGCTCGACACCCACGGATCAGAAATCACTAGGTCATTGTCGTCGGGTTTGCGGCCAATTCTCATCACGTCGCTGTAGATAGGCCACATTTGGCGAATATCAGTGGCATCTCGCAACATGGCCTGCTGCCGCCTGGGGCGAAAGTCGCTGTGTTCGTTAATTTGCGTGGTTTCTTCGTTCAGTAAAATGGTGCCGCTGTAGTCCGGGTGCATGTACAGCACAGGCAGCGTCCAGGCAGGCTGGTTGAAGTGGTAGAGGGTGAGGAGATGTTGGCGGGCGATCGCAACTGCCTCATCCACCGGCTTCCGCTCTGCCAGCGTTTGGGCAAACACCTGAATAAAGCTAATCGCCTCTTCATCAGCTATTGAGTCACGCATTGCCACCACCGCCGGTAGCCCGTGATATAGCAGCACCTCTGCCAGGCTGCTACGAGGAAGCGCCTGCTGCTGACTTTGCTCCGGCTGCGCGCCCCAGCAGGTGTTAAATACGGCCAGCTTCACCTTCGCGCGCACAAGCACCTGAGCTAACTCTGTGCCACTTAAGGCAGCATCAGATAAAAACAACAGCCCGCCGTCTGGCCCTGGTACGCCGTGCCCCGAATAAAAGAAGACGTTATAGCTGCCTTTCTCTAACACACGGCTCAATTCGGCAGCGCTCGGCTGAAGCAGCACGTCTACGGTTCGTCTAGCCGTAGGTCGCATACTCAAATCGCTGCTTTGCTCTAGGATTTTTTTGAGCAGTACGGCCTCCTCACTGAGCCGTAGCATTACATCGTCATCGCCATTAGTATCTGCTTCATCCTGCTGGGCGTCTTGCCCTGGACTATCTTCTCCGATAACCAGCAAAATCTTCAGCGCATTGTCTAGCCCCGTTATCTCCAACGGATCGACTGTGTTGCTGGTGCGGCTCAGCAAAATTTTGCGGTTCAAAGACAGCGCCCGGCTACCTGGCTGCGGCTGCATAATCTCCCAGGGCAGCGCAATCAGCTCAGGATCTCGAATGTCTAGCCGCAGCCGCAGCGGTTGGTTTTGGCCGATGGCAATACCCTGCGATCGCTCAAAACTACTCTCAATTGGCCCCTCAAATAGCCACTGCCATAAGCTCACACCCAAATGCTGCATATACCGGCTGCTATAGCTTGCAGGCTGCCCGGTGACAGGATCATCTGGCATCTCAGCCACGTCTTCGAGCACAAACTGGGGCACGTAAGCTGAGGGAATATGCGGCACCTGCGGCAGTCCGCGCAGCGAAAAAATAGACTGCCAGCTTTGCCACGCCTGCGCTAGCTCCGGGCTCCACTCTCGATCGTAATGAACATGCCCGCCCGGATGGGGGGCGCGCACTATCCACATCGCAAAGTGATCGCGCTGCATTTGCAGCCTATCGATTGCCAGCCACAGGCACAGAGAATCCTTTTCAGACATCACGCAGCACTCCTCTCAGCTTCCACAGCTTCCGCGCTGGGTGGGCTGCAAATCTTTAATATTTTCCGAGGCACTGGCAATTGACGATTTCACAGCCCAAGCCTTTTTCCCTGCATCCAAAGGAAGGGGCTGATCGGCACTGAGTGCTTCTGGATCGCTCAGACCTGTAGGCGAGCTTTCTTGGTCTAGCGGCAGCGCGTCTGTCTCAGCAGGAACGTCAGCCAGCGACGCGCCTGAAGGAATAGAACATAGTGTGAGTCGCACCCACTGCGTATTTCCTTCTGTTGCCTGCTCAACGACTTGCGCGATGCTGCCAGATGGCATCGTAACGGCCAGCTCCTTGTCGTCGATTTGGGGATTGGGATAGAGCCTGAGCGGTTCGTACTGACCGTTTGCCTCTGTGCGGTTCGATAGGTTAGGTAGTACGCGGAGGTAAGCGCCTAATTGAATATCGGCAGGCGGTCGTCCCACGCCCCCATTTTCAGTCGCTTCCAAAGGTTCTGCGGGTGCTGTCACTGCCGTAGAGGAACTGCCCTCTTCTCTCGAATCAGCCGTAAACCGATAGGTCAGCCCCGGAAATAGGAAGTACAGCCCGCCTGCTAAAGCCGCTAGCAGGGCAACAACAGCGCCTATCTTTTTAATATCTCTTTTACCAGACGACTCTGAAGTCTTTGTGGCGGGTTTGCCCAGGCTAGTCGAGGCCGATGTACTGGTTGTTAAGCCACCTGCGCTCTCGCCGGGCACTTCATCTGCAGAGGGCTGAGAAGTTGACCTATTCACCGTAGTGTCAACTTGCGGCAGGCTCACTATCCTGGTGGCCCCTCTAGCTGCTCGGCTAGGGGCAACTGTATCACCCGCGCTCAAACTTGATAAATCTCTTGGCACTCGTCGCTCCGACGCTCTAATAACTTGTGCCGTTAGCAGGCCAACTGTGACATTATCGTGACCGTTGTATTTATTTGCCAGGTTCACAAGGCGCTGACCGACTTCTGCTGTTGATTGCCCGATTGTTCTGTCTTCTAAGACGAGAGGTCGCAGCACCTGCTGCCAAAACTGTTCGACGCGATCGCTATCACTCAACCCATCCGAACACAGCAAAAACACACAGTTTTCGTCCAGCACAAACCGCTGCACCGTCGGCCTCAACGTTTGCGAAGAACTCATCCCCAGCGCTTGGATTAACGACCCTGAGCCAGGATGCGTGAGCACTTCACGATATAGACCGCCACCGAGCCTGACCTGCCGACAGGCGACATCATCGTCTAAAGTGACCTGCTGACAGTTGCGCTGACTTATCCGGTAGGCCCGGCTATCTCCCAAATGCCCAATGTATACGTCCGCACCCTTAACTAATGCCAGCACCAGCGTCGTGCCCATGCGATCGCGCGCCTGCCGCTGCGCCTGATCGTTCTGAGCCGAAATTTCATCATTAGCTGCGCAAATCGCCGCTTCGATAGCCAGCGTTATTTCAGTAGCGGTTAGCTCAAGCGAATCAGCCGATAGCAGCGGTTGCAGCCTGGATTCTATGGTAGCGATCGCCAGCTTAGATGCCACGTCCCCCCCTTGATGTCCGCCAATACCATCGCACACGATGAGTAGCTGAGAGTTCGTTTTGGTTTGCTCGCTTGTCAACGTTTGAGCAGTGCCGCTGGCGGGATAGCAGGCGTCTTCATTTCGCTTTCGAGTCGGCCCCTGGTCAGTATAAACGGCCAAGTCGTAGCTGACTGACTGCCCCTGAGCACACATCGAAATTGCCTGGCTCAGAAGCTCTGTAAGCTGTTCAGCGTTCATCTGTCGCCGGTCTAGCTGCTCACATACCCGGTCTAAAAATACTCTTATTGCTTGATGCGCGCTTCCCACGAGCGGTTGCCAGCTACGGCTTAGATCGAGCAGCGTCGGCTGCTTAGCGGTTACCTGAGTGATTGCCCGCACTGCTTGCTCGCCAGTAGATGGTGATGACAGCTCACCCAGTCGCAATATCGATCCGTCTACGCGCAGTAAGGAATTCTCTAGAAGTGTCGAAGCAGCCTGCTCGGCTTGAAAGGCGTCCCATAAATACGCAATTTGCCACAGCCAGCTTAGCTGCCGTAGCGGCGGCGCATCGGCCCAACGAGCTGAAAGTTGGGGGAGCTGAGCGGGCACCTCGTCGCCATTCACTGCTGTGGCTAAGGCGCTGGACTCTAGCAGCAGCACGTAGTCTCTCTCAGGCGTTTGTATCACCGCATACGGACGCGGCATATGCAATGGATAGGCTGATAGGTGTAGATAGGGAAGTAAAAACTCAGGCATCTCTATGAGAGATTCGGGAACTAATCCGGGCTGAGTATCTAGAAAGGTGCGATCGCGCTTCAGTAAATAGCGCTGATTAAGCAGTGCACCAGGCTCGAGCGTTGCCACCAGATTTCCCACCCCCCATAGGTAGCGATGGGGGATTGCCGACTGACAAACCTGACAGGTATCGTTGCCTTCAGGATTGGCCGCTTTGCAACTGGGATTGGGGCAGTTAATCACGGAGGAAATAGACCCTAGCTTAAGTAGAGGCCAAGAGGTGGATGCTTAGCTAAGAAGATGCCCCTTCAACAACGCGCGGTAGACCCATGCTGTAGTTCAGCACACGGCTCTCCAGGTTGTAGCTAATATCTCCCGACTGTAGCAGGGCACGGACAAAATGCTCTAGATCAGAGCCAATACGTCGCAAATTATAGTCTGTTAGGGCCTCTGAGTCATAATCGTCTACCAAGCGGTCAAACTCTCGGTACACCTTTTGCAGCGCTTCATCGCTCCAGGTAAACTCGTTTTCTGGATCAACATCTAAGGTGAGCTGGTTTTCGCTCGGCACGATTTCGTTGTTTTCAATGGTCGCCGCGTAGATTAAAACGTGGCGGGTAGTGGATTTTAGCAGCATAGGCTTGGTGGATAGTTGAGCTGCTGTCATTGTAAACGTTTAGCCTGCGAGTGCGTTATTGCGATCGCTGCCCCTTCGTTACAATGTCCTTCCCATGGCCTATCTTAAAATCTTACTCATCCGTCACGCCCAGTCTATCGGCAATGTTCAAGGTGTTATGGAAGGTCAAAGTTCTACTGAGCTGTCTACTGAAGGCTATGCTCAAGCAGCGCGACTAGGTAAATATTTGAGCCAGCAGGGTTTGCCGACACATTGCTATAGCAGTCCATTGCTAAGAGCGACGCAGACCGCCCAGTCTTTACTAGATCAAGTAGAGCTTAATCAAGTAGATCGAGATGATGAGGGCGGTCGCCACAGTTGTCACCTTAAGCAGACTGAAGCTTTACAAGAGCTTCATCAAGGTATCTTTCAGGGGCTAACTTGGTCGCAGGCGCAGGCGAATTATCCCGATATCTGCGCGCAGCTTATGTCTTCTTTAGCGTGGCAGCCTATCCCGCAAGCTGAATCTTTGGTCGCAGCTAGAGCCAGAGCTAGATCGTGGGTCAGACATGTCTTAAAGCAGCACCAGCTAGGCGATGTGGTGTGGGCCGTTTCTCACGAGGGGTTTTTACAGCAGTTGGTATCGGTGATGATGGGCTGCGATCGCACCTGGCAGATTCGCATACCGCACACTGCCCTGTTTGAGTTTTGGCTAGCGAGCACGCAAGATCATAATCAGTGGCAGCAGCTTGGGGGCGATCGCTTCAATCCTGAATTTTGGGTTCTTCGTCGCTTCAACGACTGCGCGCATCTTGACCCGCAATAGTTGATCGGTCTGCGATACTTAAAGGACAGCCGAAGAAGACGATAGGCCCCAATGTCAGGTATTCTCGTATACGTTTGGATCGGGCATTAGCTAAATGAAAGAAGCTAGCACAGTTAACCCCGCGACCGAGGCATTTGGTCAGGCCCGGCAAGGTAGCGTAGCCGCAATTATTCAAGTGCTTAATCAGCGCTTAGCTGATATTGGTATCCGCACCCGCGCGGTGGTTTCTGATGGAATGCTTCAGCTTTTGTGTGAGGCAGCTACGGCTGAGCAGCTTGAGAAGGAAAAGGTCGTCAATCGCGTTCGTAGCGAGCTAGAAGCCATCAGCCCGCAGCGCATCAAAAAAGTCAAAATCAACAGCCGTATCGTCAAGGAAGAGCAGTTGCTTTGGCTAGAAGAAATCAACCGCGACCCTGAAAATAATTTGCTATGGGATGAGGTGATTACGCTCAAGCGTCCTTTCTTTGTACAGCGTTGGATTCGTGATCGCGATCTAAAGCCCGCTGGCCCCATATTTAAAGACATCACAGAACCTGAGCCTTCTAAAACCAGCTTCTCTAGCAAGCTCATTGGCGGTGCGAGTTTAGCGGCACTCTTGCTGGCCGTGCTCTGGGTGTTCAGAGAAGACATCAATCCAGTTCAGCCGTCTGATCCGACGATAACTTCAACTGAAATTGCGCCTAGCTCAGACGCGCCTACCCCAGATTCGCCTGGCTCAGACGGCGATCGCTCGGCCGATACAACGCCTCCAACGCCAAGTGCGCCAGCAACGCCGCCTGCTAGCCAATCCAATCAAACGACGCCCCCACCCGCGAGTGCTAATACCAGTCCAACGCCCCCAGATAGCAGTAATTCTGGTGATGTGTCGGATGCTTTTTCTGAAGCCGTCCGGGTGGCTGAAAAGGCTGCTGTTGATGGGCAAACGGTGACGACTGCTGCTGAATGGTTGGACTTAGCCGCCAGATGGCAAAAAGCGTCTGATTTAATGAGTAACATTCCAGTGGGTAGCGAGCAGTATGCAATAGCTCAAGACCGCATCACTACCTACCAGGCCAACAGCAAATCCGCACTTCAAGAAGCGGCTGCCCTGCAAGATCAGCCTCAGGCTCAACCCCAAACTGAACCGCAGACGGAATAGAGCTAGCTTTCAGCGGCCAGCGAACTACCAGTGAACTACCAGTGAACTACCGGTGAACTTATTCGATGCTGACGCCTTGGAAGGTTTTGGCAACGGACTTGGCAGCTATGGGCGCTCGCTCAATTTCTTGTGATCGCACCCGATGGCTTTGAAAGTGCTTTTGCCATTCTGTCGGTGCATTCAGCGTCTCACCACCGTGCTTCGTCAGCCGCTGCCGAACCTGACATAGCACTGGCGTATTCACACAGGCCCCCGAAATAATTACCTGCCCTTTCGTCAGCGCTGGCAGCTCTTTTAGCAAATCTCGCCCAGCCGCCTCCACGCCATACTTCAAGCTTTCCTGATCTACCGGATTAACAATCCGCATCAGAAACTGGCTCATACACTGGCTGAGCACGTCTGAATCAAGCTTTCCGGGCCGCTGCGTAATTAGCCCTACACCCAAACCAAACTTTCGCCCCTCACTTAAGATCGTTCGCAAAATGGCCTTACATCGAGAAGGCTCTTTAGCAGGTGCGAATCGATGAGCTTCTTCTACGAGCGTGAAAACCGGGTAAGGCAAGTAGTTCTCATCGCCTTCAGTAATTTTGTCTTTCTCGGTATTGATGCGCGCCAGGTAGCTTTGCCTTAGCACCGCTGCACAGATAACCTGCTGCTCTTCCTGGCTAATTTCATTCATTTGCAGCACCGTCACTCGGCCTGGCATGAATAGATCTTTCGGCGCGAGGTGATGGGTTTGGTGAAAGTAAGGCGAGTTAGCGAATCGCTCTAGCTTCCAAGAAATCGCTGGGGCAGAAGATCCAATTTTCAGATTACCTTCGTCATCTTCGGCGGTGTCAGCTTCATTGACCGCTGCAATTAAGTCATCTACATTCCAACGGTATTCGCCGCGCTTGTGACGGTGCAAAATTCTGAAGGCTTTATTGAGAATTGACTGCTGGCGATCGCTCATCTCCGGCAGCAGCGTCAGCACGTCATGGTAGTCCAGCGACGAAATCCGAATCGTAATATCATCCGGCGTCAAAATTCTTACGTCAGGGGCGTAGCCGTCATCCCCCTGAAACTTGGGATGTCCTCTCATTTCAGCGAGCGTCCCATACTCTCCATGCGGATCAAAAATCAGCACGGCAGCTCGATTATAGGGCTGCAAAAATTCCTCAATCAACACACCAGCGGTATAGCTCTTACCGGAGCCTGTGCCCGCTAAAATCGCCATGTGTGTACTCACTAGCTCTTTTACGTCTAGCGCCACTTGCACCGCGCCGCTCGGCCTCAGCAGCAGCGAGCCCACGTTCGCTGAGCCCACTTCACCGGGCTGCTTTTTATTCACAACCTGTAGCAGCGTTTCATCGTCAACAATTGACACCTTTGCGCCTGGATTGGGCGTGAGGCGAGGGTTGATAAATCCTAAAGCTGGGTTGAAGTAGCCGATGACATCGACGGTGACTTCGTAGATTTCGGGGCTAGGATGAGAAAATCCGACCAGGGCAGCGATCGCCTCTGGGCTGATCTCGGTATCAGCAAAAATGCGATCGGGCAGGTGGTCGCTCAACCGCCGGTCTGAAATTTTGCCCAAAATTTGCAGTAGCTGATTCCCGTCCGGCGCAGACACCTCGTAATATACAAACTCGCCGATTTTCACATGGCGGTTATCAGCCGTAATAAAAAGATACTGGTTCCCATTCTCGCCAGGGCCTTTGACCGTTCCGATAACGCTGGAATGAGCATTCGCTGAAGCTTTAACCATTGCCACTACTACGCAAGAATCTTGTTAATGATGTTTATAGCAGGTACGACCACAGTTCACACGCCTACCCCATACAAACTTACTATGCCGAGAGATTTACGGCGCAAAGAGATCGCTGAAAATTGATCGTTTCAACAAATAATATTGCTATTGTGTATGTAGCTATATCTTGCATCCGGTCTGCTGTGTGACCTGCCGTGCGGAATAAAGATCGCAAATCCGCTAAATTACTGAGTGCTATTGATTACTGCGCTGAGAATACTGAAGAGTAACCACACAGAAATTTAAGAACCCAGAGCGCCTGTGACTCAAAACTCCTTACATTCCTCCCCATCGACTGAGCGCGTCTCCTCCGGTGAACGACAAACCGATCTGCCTGTCAACGATAACGCCTACGTCGAGATCTCAACCGAAAAGCGCTCTGATAGAGAAAGGCGCATTCTTGCAACTATTGATATCCCTCAGCCCATAGACAGCGTGTGGCGGGTTCTTACTGACTACGAGCGCCTCGCTGACTTTGTGCCAAACCTGACTTCTAGCAAGCTTGTGCCCAACTCAGAAGGCCGTATCCGCCTAGAGCAAATCGGTAGTCAGTGCTTTCTAAAATTCAAGTTTTGCGCCCGTGTCGTCATAGATATGACTGAGAAGTTTCCAAACGAGCTAGGCTTCGTCCTCAAAGAGGGTGACTTCAAGCAGTTTGAAGGTACCTGGAGGTTGGAGCCAACTGCAGCAGGCCAGAGCACTCAGCTCTCGTACGATTTATTCCTTAAGCCGCCAAGAGCAATGCCAGCTGCGCTTATCGAGCGGCATATCTGCCACAACCTCACCACGAATCTGCTGGCTATTCGTCAAAGAACCTTAGAGATAGCTTAGACACCTGCGCTAAAACTTGTAATCTAAAAGCGGCTTTCACGATCCAAACTGTGAGAGCCGCTTTTGTGTAAGCCTTCTCAAGCAGTAGGTAAAGCTCAGAGTGTTTCAGCAATTGAGCAGCCAGGCAACAAAAAAGCCGCACAGACATCTACAGTCTGCGCGACTTTCGCTATACCCCCAAGGGAATTCGAATCCCTGTCGCCTCCGTGAAAGGGAGGTGTCCTAGGCCTCTAGACGATGGGGGCCTGTGGTTTGAACCTTTATAAAGATACCTGCTATTTGCGCTTTGTGTCAAACCTTGTTGACCTGTTTTTTCTTTTATTCTTCCTTTGATAGATTTACGCTTACCAGTTAGAGCACAACGCCAAAAAGCTTATCAAAAGCCAATGGTCGCTTTAGCTTCTTAGTCTAGGCTATTAGGCCAAGCGGCTAGAGTTCTTCAGGCGAATAAGCTGTCTGCGCATCTGTGGGGAGGCATCGCCTACATCCTGAAGCTGCTGAATATCGACATCGCTATCCAAAGCTTCTAAATACTCATCGCTACCATAGGCAAATGCGTCTACTAGCGTTTCTACTAACTGTTCTTTATTTGTCATCGTTAGCTGTTCCTCTATAATTCGAAATTTGAGGCGTACTTCGCACTCATAAATCCCAACGTCACTATCGGGTAAAGCTCGATTTGTTGAACTGTCCATATCTTAAGTTTGAGTTCCGCAGGCTAATAAATCTAAAGAATTCGGCAGACCCTAAAAATCAGCGTCTGAGCATCTATCTAGCGGTTAATCCCGCTCCAAAATCAGACCATCTGAGTAACTATTGAATTCCCTTAATCTCTTTTGAGATAACACCTTAAGAAGTTGATATGAGCGGCTTTCTCCTAATGCTTATAGAATCAATTTTGGTCGATAGATTGCGTAAGAAAGGCGGCCTCTAATATACTTTGACCAACTTTTTATACTTCTTAGACCAGATCGATTACGGACAAGTTCTTAACAAGTTCGCTCTGTTCTGGAAACCTCATAGAAGCATGCATAAATCATTAAGAAAGTATCAACTTTCACGTCAACCAACAGACGACAGGAACGTTTAAGCCAACAATTATACAGATAAACTTTGATTTATTGATTCAATTCGATCGGCCCCAAAATAATAGACATTTGAACCATAAAGTGCGGCTATCTCCTACATATCGGCTAATGCCTGTCCTGTAGGGATTACCTGGGTCTGATTGATAATCAGAACAACAGAGCACTGTTTTTATCTACGTACATTAATTCCTTGAAATTTTGTAAAGGAATTGTAAAGTAAGAAGGTATTAGGGGTGACAAAGTTCCCTTCAGCCTCTTTTTTCCTTTGTATCAGTAGCTATCTCTCATATCTCGTAGAACTTATCCAATAGAATAGGGAACATCGTTCAACGCTGAGGCTAAGTGAAAGTAGCGTGGCAAGACTTTCTAAGCGTCCAGAGCCTCCTAAGCAACACAACCGCTCTCAGTCTAAAAGCTCAAAAAGAGGTGTCAAGAAGGGCATGGAGAAAGGCCCAGAGATGGAATTGCTAAGTCGATCACAGCTATTAGTAGCTATGGCTGCAACGGCTGTGATACTGCTGCTCATCGCGCGCGTATGGCTATTTTTTGAGCCTATACTTTTCTCTATCTCGCTACGCTGGCAAAGTGCTGGTATGGGCGTAGGCTTGGGGCTTGCTATATCTAGTGTGAGCCTGATGATCTACAGATTTTGGCCTGCTTATCAGCGAAGCGCCGATTACTACCTGGCTTTTGTTCTATCGCCTTTGCTATTGGCAGATTCTATCTGGGTGGGGCTACTACCTGGATTAAGTGAGGAGCTGTTGTTTAGAGGCGTGTTGTTGCCTGCTATCGGGCTTAATGCAACAGGTTTGATTGTTTCGAGTGCCTGTTTTGGGGTGCTGCATATGTCTAGTTTGCGGCAGTGGCCTTATGCGGTGTGGGCGATCGCAATTGGCTTTGTTCTCGGCGGCAGCGCTTTGGTCACTGGCAATCTGCTGGTACCCATCGTGGCCCATGTGACCACTAACTTTGTTTCTAGCTTTTTTTGGCAGTATCGCAATACGGATTGATTACGAAGTTTGCTGGACTAAGCTGCTAGCGCAGCGTTCTGAGCAACTGCATTCAGAAACGGTGGAATAGGACAGCCAAGCGCAATTAAAATTGCCCGCAGTAGTTCTGATTCTTGATCGGTGGTTTGTCCATCGGTCAGCACAGTATGCGCGCAGGCTTCTGCAATGGCCTGCTTGAGTTTTGGCACGGCTTGTCGTAACCGACTCAGCGATAGGCTAACGTCGTGCAGTGTGTGGCTAGGGGGTACGGTGGGTATTGATTGCTTCGCGACGCCGGGTAGCTGAGAGAGGCCGTTGCGGAAGGCGTAGTCTATTTGTGCAGGCTTTGTGTAGCCTGTTTTGGCTAAGGCCGAGATAAGAACCAAGCAGTCGGGCCAAATGTCATTGAGATGGGCATAGCTGACGGCTGGTATCGGCTCGGGGCGGAAGTGAGGGGCTAAGCGATATTGCAAAACAGCCTGTAGGGCATATTCGCTTAGGGAAAGCTTGCCGTCTGCTTTGACAAGCTCTTTGACGCGATTAAAAAACTGAATGGCGACGTCGGGTTTGAGTGTTTTTAAGCTGGGAATGCAAAGCTCTAGCAGCGGGAGACGCGATGCCGATGGTACGCCTGCAAAAAGAGACTCCATGTCTTCTACAAGGCTGTGCACTGTTTTTGAGCTACTGGCAACAATCTGCTTTTGGTGCGATCGCACACTCTCTTTTGTATCTAGCAGCAATCCATAAGTCACCGCGACAGCACCGGCCTGCGTCCTAGCTGCTTGCAAAAGACCGTCTGGTAAATGGCTCAAAATAGACTGGGCCTGCGTGAGGTGAGCAGGCGTTACCGTGCCAATGTTGGCAACTACAGCATCGGGTGCGAATCCTGAGGCCCCAGCAATTGCGGACTGTTGAGCACTGATACCGTTAGCGATACTGCTAACGGAAGGCTTCTGCGTATTTGGCAGTGATGCTGAAGCGCCACCTAAGCGTCGGATACGAACTTCTAACGGTGGGTGTGTTGAGAAGACTGTGGCAATTGAGCCGATGAAAGAGACGTTGTTGAAAAATAAATGACTGGCGGATTCAGCCGCTGCCGAAGATATTCGAGATTGATGAGACTGTTGGGCGATGCATCTAAGCGCGTCAGCAATGCCCTCAGGGTTACGTGTAAATTGAACCGCAGAAGCGTCCGCTAAAAACTCACGCTGTCGAGAAATCGCGCTTTTGATGAGCTGCCCAAATATCCAGCCGATGCCGCCAATTATCATCATGGCAAAAGCAAAGGCCAACCAGGCAAATTGGTTGCCGTCTCGATCTGAGAAAGCCGAGCGGCGATGCCCGTTAAACGCCATCTCTCTGCCGCCTAAGTGAATCAGCAGTAGGCCGTGTATTAACCCCATCAGCTTGAGGTTGAGTGCCATATCTCCATTGACGATATGGCTAAATTCATGACCGATCACGCCCTGTAGCTGGTCGCGATTAAGCTTGCTCAGGGCTCCACGCGTCACGCCGATGACGGCGCGGTTGGGTGTGAGGCCAGCGGCGAAGGCGTTGATGCTAGCTTCGGGAAGGAGGTATACGTCTGGAACGGCGATGCCTGATGCGATCGCCATTTCTTCTACCACGTTAAGCAACTGGCGCTCTTGCCCGTCAGCCATATGCTGACTGATGAGCTGTCCGCCTAAACTTTGGGCTACGACCGCACCGCCACCTCGTAGCGAGTTCATTTTATAGGCGCTACCAAAGCCGATGATAAGACAGACCCAGATCGCTGTGCCCAAAAGCCATAGCGGTTGCCAGATCGAGGACACCACGTTTTGACGAACGGCAATGGTGATGATGGTGACGTAAAAGGCCGCAATCGTGCTGGTGATCGCACAGCTAAACAAAAAGAGCAAATAATGAGTCGTTTGCTTAGCTCTAGCCTGATGCTCAAAAAAGTTTTTCATTTAGAACGCGACTCTAGGAGCCTGACGAGCGTCTAACGTCATCTCTGCCCACAGCTCAGCAGGCGAGAAATTGAAGGCTCCAGAAATCATGTTGTTCGGAAAAACTTCGCGGCTGGTGTTGTAAAGCATCACCTCATCGTTAAAAGCCTGACGCGCAAACGAAACCTTGTTTTCAGTAACGCGCAGCTCTTCGGTGACCGTCTGCATAGACTGATCGGCATTTAAGTCGGGGTAAGCCTCGGTCAGCACCATGAGCCGACCTAGCATTCCGGTCAGGCCCGCTTCAGCTTCAGCAGACTGCTGCATTGCCTGAGGATTGCCGGGTGCTGCCGCTGCGCCTCTAGCTGCGCTAAAAGCATGATTGCGCGCGGCAATTACGCCTTCTAACGTTTCGCGCTCGTGAGCCATATAGCCCTTGGCAGTCTCGACTAAGTTAGGAATCAGGTCGTAGCGTCGCTGTAGCTGTACGTCGATTTGTGAGTAAGCATTTTGGTAGCGATTACGGAGTGTAACCAGTCGGTTGTAGCTTCTCCACACCACCGAAACCGCCAACACAATGATGGTGATTGATATCAGCAGTACTATTCCTGCGATAGACATAAATTAGATTCTCCTTAGGCTCGCGCTTCCGGCTGTACGGCATGTACCGCCTGTTCTTTCCCAAAGTGCCCGTCAAATAAACGGGAATCTGTAGATGATTAAACCTAATTTTCTGAAAATATATCGCTAGCGTGAGTCTACTTTTGCAAGCACTGTGCTATCTGCGTTTTGCTGATGATGTAAAGCTAAGTCGGCGGCTGTACTAACCTGCGCTAAAGCGTCGACGACGACCTGCGCGCCTGCTCCCGGCTGCGAGGCTTGCTCAGTGATAGTGCGTTTCCAGATACGGCTACCCGGCTGACCATGAAATAAGTGCAGCATATGGCGCGTGATGCTGTGTAGCCTAGTGCCTTGGTGAACTGTTCGCTCAATGTAGGGCAGCATTGCCTGCACAACTTGGTGGCGGCTCTGTGGTAGGGCCGTATCGCCAAATATATCTCGGTCGGCGCTCGCAAATAGGTAGGGATTGTCGTAGGCTGCGCGGCCAATCATCACGGCGTCTACATGCGCTAGCTGGGCTTTGGCCTGATCGAGATTTTTGAAGCCACCGTTAATCTCAATTTGAAGCTGTGGAAAGTCTTGCTTGAGCTGGTAAACGTCGCTGTAGCGGAGCGGTGGAACGGTGCGATTGTCTTTGGGGCTAAGACCCTGTAGCCAAGCCTTGCGAGCGTGAACGCTAAATCGGTTACACCCCGCTGATGAGACGACTTCGACAAAGCGTGCCATGTCTTCGTAGCCGTCAAGATCATCAATGCCGATGCGATGCTTGACGCTCACGGGCAGGCTTGAAGCGGCCATCATTGCAGCGACGCAATCGGCTACGAGTTGGGGTTGGGCCATCAGGCACGCACCGAAGTTACCACTTTGAACGCGATCGCTCGGACACCCCACATTCAAGTTAATTTCGCTATAGCCAAACTCAGCAGCGACACGGGCGCAGTGCGCCAGCATTTTAGGATCGTCGCCGCCCACTTGCAGTACCAAAGGATTTTCCTCGGCGCTAAAGCCCACAAGCTTTTCTAAATTACCGTAGCGAATGGCCATGCTGGTAACCATCTCGGTGTAGAGCAACGTTCGCCGAGTAATTTGCCGCATGAAGTACCGATAGTGACGATCGGTTCGATCCATCATGGGCGCAATGCTGAGGGGCCGCATTCTGTTCCTGGTTTTATTGACCAATATCAATCATAAAACAATGTCCCTGACGATTTTTTGAATTTAGTTTTCTAGCGATCGCTCAACTAGCCCCTGAACCCGCTGCGGCTGCCCCCATAGAATTCGCTCGTGCTTGTAAATCACCATGCCAGGTAGGGCCCCTTTAGGCTTGTACACGTGCTTGGGCTCGGTGTAGACAACCGGCACCTGCTCAGACTGCTGGGCTCTGCTGTAGTACGCGGCAAAGCTCGCAGCGAGATTAAGCGTGTCGTCGCTGGGAGTGTCTCCAGCGTCAAGGCGTAATAAAACATGACTGCCGGGAATTTCTTGAGCGTGAAACCACAGGTCGTAGTCACTGGCCTGTTTGAAGGTGAGCTGTTCGTTTTGGCTGTTGTTGCGACCGATGAGTAGGTCAAAGCCCTGAGGCGTTTTGAACTGGCGGAAGTTGACGCTGCCTTTGCCTCGCCCAGATTGGTTTTTGGCGGATTTGTTGGAGGAGGTTTCGGCCTGATAGCCAGTGGTGTCTCGCAGGTAGCTTTGGGCGATGAGTTCGCTGCGGGTTTCTTCGAGCGATCGCAAATCAGCCTCCACCTCATAAGCCGGTACCTGCTGCAAACTATCTTCTACCTGCTCTAAATAGCTAATTTCGGCATTCACTGCCGCCAGCAAAGGCATCACGGCGGCTCTAGCCCGCTTTAGCTTCTGACTTTGTTTGTAGAGCGCCTGCGCGTTTTGTACCGCATTTTTCTCAGGATTTAGTGGCAATACAACGGGCTCGCCTGTTTCAAAGTCGGCCAGCTCAATTTGAGACATCCCGATTTTCCACTGGTGCAGATTGGCCATTAGCAGATCTGCTTTTTGCCGGTAGCGCTCAGATTGCTCAGATTGATCTAGTCGCTTAGAGAAGGTACTTGCTTTTTGCCGGAACTTGGCGAGCAGCGTTTTGAGCCTTTGGCTGATACGGTTGTGCAGGCGGCGGAACTCCTCTTGATTGAACTGATGGCGGTAATACTCGTCTAGCAGTGTTTGAACGTTGTCAGCAGGCTTCTCTATACCGATGCCTAAAACGGTGTAGCTGCTGAAGCTTTTGTCTTGCCAGCCGGGGGTGAAGGTTTCGTCTTTTAGACTGTGTAGCCAAAACTGCCAGCGTTTGAAGAGAGTGCGCCAGTCATTATCAGAAAGTTCGGTGGTCAAAGCGCCTGAGGGTAGCTGAGCAGCCACGATGAGCTGGCTAGCGATCGCAGAACTCACACCACTATGCGTCTTCACCAGCATTTTCTTAAGCGCGCCAGGAATCAGGGCTACACGCTCCTGCCAGTCTTCAAACGGCTCTGCTATTTGCGGCAACTTGCCACGAATAGCGGGCGGATAGGCATAGGGTTTGCCGGTTTGAATGGGGCGAACGCTTGACTGTTGCTCGCTGACCTGATGAGCCGCCGTCACGATCTGGTTATCTGCGGTGGCTAAAATGACGTTGCTGTATTTGCCCATAATTTCGACATATAAATGCCATAGGGCAGGCTCGTCGGGGCGGCGGGCGAACTGAAGATCGAGAACTCTCTCCCAGGGGGCGACGGTGGCAATGTGCGTGAGCGCTAAGCCGCCGAGCTGGTGCTTGAGCTGTTGGGAGAAGGTGAAGGTGTCGGGCTGCTTTGGCGGTGGTTCGGCCATGTGGAGTCGGGCCGCTTGAGGATGCCAGGATATGGCCAGCCAGCCGCGTGAATCTAGCGTTCTTAGAGCGATGAAGAGCGTGTAGGGGTCGCGCTGGTATACCTGCTCGCACCTCGCCGGAAGCCAGCGTGATCGCAAATCAGCGCTGACCGCCGTGAGAGTTGTAAAATCGACCGGCTGCACGAAAACCTCTTAGAAAAAACTGTTGGAAGCTACCCTTTCGTAGGTAATTTTTACGCTCCTTAATAAATAAGAACAAACGTAAAAAAGTAAGGTAAATCCTAGAAAAGCTAGATTTATAAGCCCTGATAAATCTTTTAGCGTACTCATTGAGGGCTATATAGCGCTAAATCCTCGAATGCTTTCGTTTTTGTGGCTAATGATGTGTCATAAGCCAACACAAAAGCCTTACTTGTTCGCTAGCATTGTAAAACAAGATATCAACTTAAAAGGTGTGCGTAGCTCTACCCAAAGGCAGCTCCTGATAGGGCTGTTTTTTATATGGGTGGGCCTACGAAAAAGTTCGTTTTTCTTGAGTACTTGTTTTGAATATCGATTCTAGGCGTTTGTTGTCAACGCCCAGAATCGCTGTGAACAATATTTGAATCAATTAGACAGTGCGGTTTAGCCCGCTGCGGTGTGGCAGCTAATCAAAGCTGCTCGGATAAGGCCACCGGCTCTATTGCGCTTTCTTGCTTGTACTCACTCTAAGTCATATCACTCCCATTCATCATCTAGCACTTTAGTAATTCAAATAAGAACATGAAGCTTATCAATATTGGATTTGGAAACATTGTTTCTGCCAACCGACTCGTGGCCATTGTGAGCCCAGAATCTGCTCCAATCAAGCGGGTAATTTCTGAGGCACGCGATCGCGGTCAGCTTGTCGATGCCACCTATGGCAGGCGCACTCGGGCCGTGATGGTCACTGATTCAGGGCATGTCATTTTGTCGGCTATTCAACCAGAAACCGTGGCCCATCGCTTTGTTGGCAACAAAGAATCAGGAGCGGTAAAGGAAGTCGCTTCAAAAGGTTTGGCCAATAGCAAGTAACAGCTCGCTCTTGTAGCGCTATGGTGGGAGAGTACCTGATCTTTGAAAGCTTTTTCCTTCCATACCCTGCATGACTGCTTCTTCTCGCCCTGCTCAACTCGATAAACTCGTCAAACGATTTGCCCGCATCAGCGAGCCCAAGCGCCGCTACGAGCAGCTACTTTGGTATGCCAAAAAACTAACGCCTTTTCCATCTGAAGGAAAGGTGCCTGAAAATAAGGTGCCGGGCTGCGTTTCTCAGGTGTACATTACGGCTGATATAAACGAAGGTAAGGTCGCTTTTCAAGGCGATTCAGATGCTCAAATTACGAAGGGCCTACTGGCGATGTTAATTGAAGGTTTGAGCGGCCTAACGCCCGCTGAAATTGTTCACCTTGAGCCCGATTTCATTCAAGAAACCCAGTTAGACGTAAGCCTAACGCCTTCAAGAGCAAACGGCTTTTACAACATTTTTAAGACGATGCAAAAGAAGGTTTTATTACTAGCTAGCGAAACCTCTGAAAAGGCTTGATTTGTAGGCTCAAGTTACAGTGACCCTTACCTACCAGTGAATACCACACTCAGTTTTCTCAGTACCGCGCCATCTGCCCGCACGCTCATCTTCGCCGCTAGCCGTAGGCGTTGTTAAAGGCTGATCGCCAATGCTGGTATAGCCCTGGTCGAGTAGCGGATTGTAGACAACGTTGTGCTCGTCAACATAGGCCCATACGTCTTTCAGCGTCCAGTTTGCCAGGGGATTAATCTTCAATCGCCCTTGCTCAGTCTTCTCAAAGATAGGAAGCTGCGCACGGCTATCAGACTGATCGCGGCGACGGCCTGTGATCCAAGCTTTCACTTGCAGCTCGTCTAAAGCTCTTTGTAGAGGCTCTACTTTTGTAATGGCGTAAAACTGATCGACATCTCGCTCCCATAGCTTATCGCCATAGCGTTCGGCAAATGCCTCACGGGTATCAGCACCTACCGCTTTGTACGTGTGGAGATCCAGGTCGTAAATGAAGTCCGATTTCTTGACGGTTTCTAGCGTCTCAGGGAACAGGTGAAGGGTGTCTAAAAAGATGACAGGAACTGGGTGGCTTAGCTCTTTATACAGCATGTGAGTAACTGTCAACATGCTGAAAGAAGCGGTTTGAACTAAGCCTTCGGGGATATTGCAAATGCACCAGGCCAGGATTTCTTGAGGGGTGGCCTGCTCAAATTGCTGATTGAGGCGATCGCAATCCAACGCATCGCCATCGAAAGTATTTGGAGCCCTACTGGAAAGAGCGGTGGGAAGGGCTTCTATGCACTGAACCATAATAGTTGCTGGGTATGAGTGCCGGTCAAAAATAGTGGCCGGAAGTGGTTTGCCAATAAAGAAGTATCCAAACGGTCATTTGCTTAAAAAACGCGCCTTCTAAACGGCTTTTTAAGATGACAGTTTTAATCCTACTCTATTAATCACGCATAAACCGATCGGAATACCGGACATTATTTTATTCGGGTCGAAAGTAGGTTTGAATGCCAAGTGCCAGGCGGCTTGTAAACGCTATAGATTAAATTGATGACAAAATTACCCGCAACACAATGAAGACGCTTATTCTATACAGCAAGCCAGGATGCCATCTCTGCGAAGGCTTAGCCGAAAAGCTCGCAGCGCTACCTATCCAAATAGACGTTCGAGATATCACCACCAATGAAGTGTGGTTTCAGAAATATCAGTACGAAGTGCCTGTTTTATGCGCGATTCAAGAAGATTTAGAAGAGGGTCAGACTGAACGAGTATTGCCCAGACCTTCGCCTCGGGCTTCAGTGGCTAAGGTAGCTCAGATGATACAGACGCATGTAGGCCCTTTCACGGCATAATCTCAGCCAAACGATCTTAGTTAGCAACGGTGGTTGATATATGAGCTGAGGTGCGTTTGATCCGATATATTTAGCCACAAGTTAGCTATAGAGTGAAGAGGCGAAAACACATGCTGCTCAAAGAACTTTTTTCTGAATTGAAGGGGTTTACGGTGTCAGATAGCTTGGCAGGGCATCCAAGTTGGGAAAAGGAAGTGACCGGACTTTCAGCCAATTCACAGGCGATCACCCCCGGCAACCTTTTCGTTGGAATGCCCGGCACCCGCGTGGACGGTGGCGAATTTTGGCAGGGTGCCATCGATAAAGGCGCTATTGCTGCTTTGGTTTCACCTCAAGCGCTAGAAGCTAAGCCAAACGAGGCGACTGCCCTTGTGCTGACATCTGATGATATGGCACGTGTTTGCGCGAAGCTAGCAGCGAATTTCTATGGCTGGCCCGCTCGGGCGATGAATATGGTCGGCGTCACGGGTACGAATGGCAAGACCACCACGACTCACCTAATCGAATACTTTCTCAATCAGGCTCAGCAAAAGACGGCCATCTTAGGAACCCTCTACACTCGCTGGCCAAGTTACGAAAAAACGGCAGTTCACACCACACCCTTTCCTATTGACTTGCAGGCAGAGCTAGCCAGTGCCCGTGATGCAAGCTGCGAAAATGCCGTTATGGAAATTAGCTCTCACGCACTGGCTCAGCACCGGGCCTGGGGAATTCCGTTTGAAGCGGCAGTTTTTACAAATCTCACGCAAGATCACCTCGACTATCACAAAGATCTGGACGACTATTTTGAGTCGAAGGCGCTGCTGTTTGGGCCTGACTATCTAAAGGGCCAAGCGATTATTAATAAGGACGACGCTTACGGGCAAAAGCTGATTAGTCGCCTAGATAAAGGCAAAGTTTGGACGTATAGCGTAGACGACACCAGCGCCGATCTTTATATGGAAGATTTGAGCTATAGCGCGACTGGGGTAAGCGGTACGCTTTGCACGCCTCAAGGCAAAGCTGCTTTTACGTCGCCTTTGGTCGGTCAGTTTAATTTAGAAAATTTATTAGCAGCTGTTGGCGCGGCGCTATATATGGATGTGCTGCTCAAGCAAATCGTGGCCGCCCTGCCCGGTTTTGCAGGTGTGCCTGGGCGAATGGAGCGTGTGCAGGTAGAACCTGATCAAGACATCAGTGTGATTGTGGACTATGCTCATACGCCCGATAGCTTAGAGAATGCGCTGAGGGCGGCGCGGCCTTTTGTGTCGGGGAATCTGATTTGTGTGTTTGGCTGTGGGGGCGATCGTGATCGCACCAAACGCCCGAAAATGGGCCGCATTGCCTACGCAGAAGCCGATCGCGCGATTGTGACTTCCGATAATCCGCGAACCGAAGATCCTGAGCAGATACTAAAAGATGTGGTGGCTGGAATTGAGGGGCCGCTGGATGAGGATCAGGTGATTTGCGATCGCGCCCAGGCCATTCGTAGCGCTATTTTGCAAGCCCAGGCCGGAGACGGCATTGTAATTGCCGGTAAAGGCCACGAAGACTATCAAATTTTGGGCACTGAGAAAATTCACTTTGATGACCGCGAACAGTCTAGAGAGGCTTTGAAAGCGCGGATATCAGCGAGGGCGTAGCTGCCGTCAATACGGGGCAGACCGCATTAAAAGGGCATTAGATGCGGTGATAAGGGCAAAAACGCGGAATGTTTATGCCCCTGCCGCTAACAACTAGAGTTGTTTTGGGCATCTTTAAGGCAGTTAGCCCCTGCCGCTTAATCATTTCGCTCTTTTATTCGTTTTCTATAGAGTCCGTGGAAACACGGTCTTTTCACTGCATTTAGTCACCGCTTGTTGGCCATACCGTTGACAGCTTTGAAAGTGTGATCGGACTCTATAAACACCTAACGCTCGTGCGCCGGAATTCTCTGGCCAGTTATTCCTAACTCAGTAAGCCATGCCGTCTTTATCGTTACAGACTCATCTGGTCAGTATCCAATCACCACCATCGGCAGTTCTCATGGGGCCGAAGGGATTTAAGTTTGCCCTGCAATCGCTGACTAACTTTCTGATTGCTCATCAGGTTCCGGCGACCCTTTGGCTCAAGCTGCCCAAAGGAGACGCCTGGTGGACGGATGTTTGGCAGTACGCTCAGCAGGCCGCAGGTTGCACAGTCTATGCGTTAGGAGATCAGACAGGCACACCACCAGATAATCTAGCAGCGAGCTTGCGCCCGATTGCGATTGATCAAGACGACGATCTCAAGCGAGAGTATATGTGTGTGGCGATCGCTGATAATTTTGTCGTCTCACTGCTAGCTGTTCGTAACCCGCCTAGCGCACCGCCGACCACCGATAAGCGCACTATCAGCCTCTATTGTTCTACTGCTGGGCGCTCGGTGGCTGCACTCGGCGTAGGAATCAGGCAGATTATCGAAAATAGCTTGAGCGACACGGCTGAGCAGTCGAACGAGCCGTCAACTGAGCCGCTGCAAAACACGGACGAATCTGTGCAAGGCAGAGCGGCGCTAAGTCAGTGGGATCGATTATTTCCTGTCGATTTGCTGGCTCATGAAGCGCTCCCGCTAACCGGCACTTTTTTAGCCTGGCAGCTACAGTTTCAAGAGGACTTGCGATCCCAGCTGTCCACCTACCGCAATGCCAGTAAAGACGACTCGGAACTTTCAGAGCGTTCGCTTTCGCCTGAGTTTTTAGCCAAGGCGCGTCAGGAGCTACACTCGCCGCTGACCACGATTAAAACGGCGCTGACGTTGCTTGGTTCCCCGGCGCTAAAGCTGCCGCAGAGGCAGCGATATCTGGAGATGATCAGTACGCAGTGCGATCGCCAAAAGTCATTGATCAACGGCATCACCGACCTGCTTAAAATCCAAACAACTCAGGCTATCAATCCTCAGCCCGTGCAGCTAGCCGAGATTATTCCAGGCATTGTGAGCACCTATCAGCCAATCGCCGAAGAGCGCGGCATTATGCTGGCATACACGATTCCCGCTAGCCTGAACGAGGTGCTGTGCGTAGAGTCAGAGCTGAAAAAGATCGTGATTCATTTAATTAAAAACGGTATTCAAATTACGCCTCAAGGGGGGCGAGTTTGGGTCGCTGCTGCTGCTCACGACGCTAACGCTATCGCGCTAACGGTACGAGATTCGGGCGCAGGTATTGCGAAGACGGATACAGACAGGCTGTTCGACGCCTTTTATCGCTGTCCTGCTAGCGGCGAGAGTGCGCCTGGTGCTGGGTTAGGACTTACGCTCGTACAGCAGTTGGTCGCGCGAATGGGCGGCAGTATCTCCGTTGAAAGTGCTCAAAATCAGGGGACTACGCTCACAATTTTGCTACCGATATGTCATTCAGCGCCGTCTGTGATCGCCCCAGTAGCCGCTGGCTCACAAACATTAGGCTCACAGACGCCTGCTAATCACGCTAGCTTTGTGCGCTCTGGTAGCTCCTCGGGCAGCTCAACCGCTTCGCTTGCAAGCGTCTAATCATCTTCTCCAACCAGCGTTTCTATGAGTAAAGAAGCCTGCTGCTGCTTGGACTGTAAGAACTGGTCGCACTGCTGCAAAGCGCTTACGGCATCTACAAATTGCTCGAAGACTTCGGCTAAAGGCAGCTCGCCAGTCTCTAGCTGTTCTGTAATATCTTCTATTTGAGAGAGCGTATCTTCGTAGCTCCAATTGTCCGGCAATGTCTTTTCAGATGGCGCTGGTGTCTTTGATGATTTTTTGGCGGGAGGCATAGCAGGTTCCCTTTAGGAATGAGTGTCGTTTGTTGTTACGGTTGCCGTGAGCTTTCCAGTACCTAGCTGAATCTCTAACTTGGTGCCGGGTGGAAGCTGCCGGGCATCTGTGGCAATTTCGCCTTCTGCTTTAACAAGGGCATAGCCGCGCTTAATGACTGAGGCGGGATCGAGTGCGGCTAGCTTTTCTTGCAGTCGCTGGTGCTGAAGCTGGGCGAGCTGTAGGCGTTGAGATAGCGCGGTGATGAGCTGCTGTCGCTGCCAGTCTATGAGCTGTTGCTGCTGGGCAATTTGGCGGTCGGGTCGCAGGCGCTGAAGCCGGGTTTGAAGCGATCGCACCTGGCTCTGTCCCAATTGCAGCCGCCGCGTCACTATTTGCACCATCCGCTGCAAGTACTGAACCTGCTCAGCATAAAGCGCCTCTAAGCTCGGTACGACCTGCTCGGCAGCAGCCGTTGGCGTATGAGCGCACACATCTGCGACCAAATCAGCCAGTGACTCATCGCGTTCGTGGCCAATTCCAGTGATTACAGGAATGGCAGATTGGGCGATCGCCACCACCACCTGCTCATCATCAAAACAGGCCAAATCTTCACTAGCACCGCCGCCGCGAGCAAGCAGCAATACGTCGGCGCGGCCATCTTTGCTCACGCGCGCGATCGCTCTGGCAATTGAAGCCGGTGCCTGCGCGCCTTGAACCGTCGCTGGGGAAAGCAAGATTTCGATATTGGGATTGCGCTGTAGCAAAGTGCGCTGAATGTCACCCCAGGCGGCTGCCTGAGGCGAGGTAACGACGGCTAGCGTTTGTGGATAGGTGGGTAAAGGACGCTTGCGGGCAAGATCGAAGAGTCCTTCGGCGGTAAGGCGTGATCGCAGTTGCTTGTAACGCAGCGCCTGAAGCCCTTCACCAGCCGGGAGCACTTGCCAAACGGTGAGCTGATACGATCCGCGCTTGGGATAGAGCTTGATCTGACCAAGTACGGTGACCTGTTCGCCCACTTCAGGCATAGCCGTAAGCCGGGGGAGTTGCGATCGCCACACCACACAGTTCACCGCAGCCGATCCATCTGGCTCTTGCAGCGTGAAAAAGCAGCCCTGCTGATGCTTGCGAGCGCTAGAAACTTCGCCTACGACCCAAATTTTGCTGAGCTGAGGATTTTCTTCTAGCAGCAGCTTCAAATAATCCGTGAGCCCAGCAACGCCTACGGCTAGGTCAGTTGTAGATTGGGCGCTGATATTAACCATGCTTAAGATCTTATCGTTTGAGCACGATTAATCAAGTAGCTCTATTCATGACTTCAGCAGAAAGCCCTATTAATATTCGTCAATATAATAAGAGTATTCGCTAGCCAGAAGCGATATTATAGAGTACAACGTAGTACATACGTATTTAACGCATACCCTT
The DNA here is from genome assembly GCA_963793265.1 of uncultured cyanobacterium. Lineage (GTDB taxonomy): Bacteria > Cyanobacteriota > Cyanobacteriia > Phormidesmidales > Phormidesmidaceae > Phormidesmis. The sequence goes on along the minus strand of CAWBZI010000006.1, from coordinate 979,609 downwards.
TAGCGTGCGCTCCTATGAACCTATCGACCGTCGAGAATACTGCGAAGACTAGCTCAGAAAAAGGAGCTGCTGCGACTGAGCGCGATCAGGCATTAGGGCGCGTGCTGACTCATATTGAGCGCAACTTTGGTCAGGGATCGATTATGCGTTTGGGTGAGGCGCAGCAGCTTAAGGTCGAAACTATTCCGAGCGGCGCGCTGCCTTTGGATTTGGCGCTAGGGGGTGGCTTGCCAAAAGGTCGGGTGATTGAGATTTATGGGCCCGAGAGCGCAGGGAAAACGACTTTGGCGCTTCATGCGATCGCTTCTGTTCAGGCGCAAGGCGGCACGGCTGCTTTTATTGATGCAGAACACGCGCTCGATCCGGTATACGCCGCAGCCGTTGGCGTAGATACTCAAAACCTGATTATTGCTCAGCCAGATAACGGTGAAACAGCGCTAGAAATTACCGATCAGCTTGTGCGCTCAGCCGCCGTTGATATTATCGTGATAGATTCTGTGGCGGCGCTGGTTCCCCGCGCGGAAATTGAAGGGGAAATGGGTGACTCTCACATGGGGCTGCAAGCGCGGCTGATGAGTCAGGCGCTAAGAAAACTTACTGGCAACCTGGGTAAATCAGGCTGCACGATCATCTTTCTTAACCAGCTCAGGCAAAAGATTGGGGTTGTTTATGGCAGTCCAGAAACGACGACTGGCGGCAATGCTCTAAAATTCTATGCCTCTGTCAGGCTCGATATTAGACGAGTACAGACTCTTAAGAAGGGCAACGATAACTTTGGCATTCGCGTGAAGGTAAAAGTCGCCAAAAATAAGATTGCACCGCCCTTTCGCCTTGCTGAGTTCGATATTCTGTTCGGGAAAGGCATCTCGACGGTTGGCTGCATTATCGATTTGGCAGAAGAGACAGGCGTGATTGTGCGAAAGGGCGCGTGGTATAGCTACCAGGACAATAACTTTGCCCAGGGAAGAGATAATGCGGTGCTATATCTCGCTCAAAACTTACAGATCGCCCAGGTTATAGAGCAGCAGGTACGCGAAGCGCTACAGGTGCCTGCTTTGTCCGTTTAACCAAACACATGACCAAACACGAACCACTAACGGCTCTAGCCAACAGCCTTTAGGCCCAGTTGCCGTTGGGTTTAACCAACGACTTCATATTCAGCCGGACTCACTTGATACTTAACTAGGTTGGCGAGTTCTTGAAGCTGATTAATGGCTTCAGCCCCTTCAAGCTTCATTAGCTCACGGTCGTCGCGCATTTCCGTCCAGGTAATTCCGTAGTCGGAAACCAAAAAACGAATGAGATGATCTCCACCCAGGCTCACCATAAATGAAGCGCTGTTGAGTTCATCGCCACAGGTATAGCAGGACGCTAGGTACCCTCTTTTTTCTAGAACAACAGCCAAGGCCTTTAGATCTAACACTAAGTCTTGAACGAACTGTCGATGTTGATTTGCAAGTCTGACAAACATGTCTTTCCTCTACACCATCTTTCGATTTTACATATTTACTTAACACTTTCTTAAGAAGTTTCTTAAGAAAGCAACTGACGGAGAAAACGGCCGACCTGAAGACAGATCACAAACGCTTCTAGAGCGCCCTTAAATTAAGGAATATAGGAATCGTTCCAAAATCGTAACGTTTTATGACAGTTTTAGCGAATGGATACTGCAAGGTACCCAATGGACTAATCCATCAACCATTCTTGACCTCAGCAGCTTAGACCTAACATTTAAGCTAGCCTCAGACTGTAGCCAACTTATCTTACGAGCTTGTCTATCCAAAAAAGTACATTTGGCTGTTGACAAAGCTTTGTCAGGTCATGTCACCAGTGAGCACGTAGACATACCTTCTGAGCACAGTTGCTTAAATCAGCAGGTTTTCTTGATGCGTTTCTCGGATTCCTTGTATTTGTGAGAAGAGCTATGCGGACTGTTTTATTGAATTTTGCTTACTTGAACCGATCTAAATGCCGCTTAACTGCTCTAACCGTTCTAACGCAACTAGCGTCTATTTAAAAGATTCACTGACCAGGGGATCAAAAATATGACAAAAGTTGACACAGCCTGCTCGTAAATATATCTAAGTGAATACTTTGAAACCCCGGACAGATATGTCTGTAGAGAGATTACAAAGGATGGGTGATATGCGCTCAAGCCGTTACGCCTAAATTAATCTTTACAAAGACATCTGTTGTGCTGTGCTCGAGATCGCTTTTTTGATCTAGCGTTCTTTAATTTGTAAGTGTCCACCAGCCAAAGCCTGGCCCAATAAACCGAATAGTGAGCCAGGCTACGATCATTAGAGCAATGCCGAGCCAAGCGCCAGTGGTTGTCCAGGAGACGAACTTAGCGCCCGTTTCTTTACTGATGGGCAAGCCGCGAATGAAGGGTTTGGGCTTGCCGTAGTCTTCGCCTAATGCTTTTTTTCTGCGGTTGGATTCTCCCATGTCGAAAGCCCAGTAGTGTCGTGTTGTAGCCATTGCGGCGGCGTTCTTGCTTCATATCATAGCGGTCTGGTTATAGGAACTTGAAAAGATTGGCGCTAATTTATTATTTGTTCAAGGTTATTTAAGGCGTGTTCTAGAAAGACGAATTCTCTGATGGTGATCTGTGGTTGAACCAGTCTTCGTTGAGGTAGCTGCTGCGAGCTGCTGGGCTCAGAGCCGATAAAACACGCGCGCCATAGCTGCGATAGTTTACTCGGTTGTCTAGTAGGGCGATGATGCCGATGCTGTCGTCGTGGCGCGATCGCACAGGTGCCACAGCATGTTGCAATTCACTCAGCGCAGCGGGCAATAAGTACGCCTTAAACCAGTCCTGACGGCGACGCTTGTAGACGGCAACTCGGCTGGCGACTAAGGGATTTTCGAGAGAGGGGATCGGCAGGGTGGTGATAATCAGAAGGCCAGGCGTTGTGAATTGGGTTTGGTGCGATCGCCAGTAATCCCACCCGGTAATCAAAATTCCCTGGCTACTAACAGGTGATTCGAGCTTTACCCGAGAGCCAAACTCAGCTGCTAGTACCGCCGCGAACTGAGCTTTGAGCGGCACGTCACCAATCAAAATCACGGTCGGATCGTCAGTGGCCCCACGCACGCTCAGGAGTTCTCGAATCTCTTTGAGAGCGGCGTCTTTGAAGTGGCTGGTGTTGGGCATGGGCAGGCGATCGGGCAGGTAGAGCTGTACCAAATCATGGTGGCGATCAGGGCCGAAGCGAAGACAGGTCATATCCCCGAGTCCGAGGCGATCGCGATATTGCTGTGCCTGAGGCTCGGCGTCTAGCGCTGCGCCCACCAGCACAATCGGCTGCTGTTTCCAGACGGGAGCCAAAGCTCTCTTAAGATCGACCGGGCCACAGTGAAGTTTTACACTGCCTAGCTCGCGGTCTAGGCTGCTCCAAGCCAGTCGTTCAGGCTGCGAAAACTGCTGCCAAAATCGCTCCCAGCAAGTAGGCATCTGGCTATCATCTCCGTAAATCTTTAGCCATTCATACAGCTCGTGCAGCAGTATTTTTTCAGGATCTTCGATGAGATGGCAGCTATAGGGATTAACCGGATGCTGAAAAATGGCATGGGTAATTCGCACCCGCATGTCTCGGATAAATTCCCGCTGACTGGGATAGGCCAGCATGAGCGTTTCCCAGTCTGTGGCAGAAAGCGTTGAGCTAAGCAGGTCTTGAGCCCAGCGCTCTAGCGAGCCAGCGCCGTCTATGAGAGTAGGAATGCCTGGTACAAAGCGGCTTGGGTGATTTGGATGGCGCTGGGTGTTGAGGCGATCGCTCAGCCAGCTTTGTGCCGAGGTGACCAGCAGTCCTCTAAAGTTTTGGTCGGGCCAGCGATCGCCCGATACCACCGGCTTTACCACCGGTAGCCCCTGCTGCAAATTAGGAATATCTTGCCGTAGCACCGTTTCTATTAGCGCGTCGGGCAGCGCTAAAACGGCAGGCTCTGGCCATAGCAGCGCAGGCATCAGGTAGCTGAGGCGATGGCTCCCCTGATAAGCGGCCAGACTATCTATCTGCAAAAGTGCGCTTCTATCTACGCGCAAAGCCCTGGCGACCAACCGTGCCATAGTCAGATGGTGTGGCCACTGGGTATGCCCTTGATCTCTGAGATAAGCCCGGAGGCGCTGATGAACTTCTGTTTCGATCACAGGTGTATGGGTAGAAGCGTGAGAAGTATAGATAGTAGGGCAAACGGTGACTTTCGCGGTGACTTTTATTGTGACACATTCGTACAGTTGGCCCGTAGGTAGAAAGAGGACGGTATGGATATCGCGATTGTAGGACTTGGGCTGATTGGTGGATGTCTAGGGTTGGATTTTAAAGCTTTGGGCCATCGCGTTCATGGCGTTGCCAGAAGGTTCGAAACCTGTCAGCAGGCTTTGCGTAGGGAGCTAGTAGATACGGCTAGTACTGATATAGCGTCACTGCCGCCCTGCGATGTGGTGATTGTCTGTACGCCGATTGCGACTATTGTGCCAATGGTAAAAAAGCTAGCGGCGTTAGTAGAGCCCGGTACGGTGATAACTGATGTGGGCTCGGTGAAGTCTGCAATTACGGCTGAAGCGACACAGGCGTGGCCTTATTTTGTGGGCGGTCATCCGATGAGCGGTAAGAGCGAAGCTGGTTTGGGTGCGGCTGAGCCTGGCATTTTTCAGCAGCGGCCCTATGTGATTACGCCGGTCGAGAGCACGAAACCTAGCGCCGTTGCCGTTGTTGAACAGCTAGCCAAACAGATCGGCTCGCAGCTCTATCACTGTTCGCCAGCAGATCACGATAGAGCCGTGGCCTGGATTTCTCATTTGCCTGTAATGGTCAGCTCTGGTCTGATCCAAGCTGCGCTGCAAGAGCCTGATGCTGAGGTGCTTGAGCTTTCGCAGCAGCTAGCGAGTTCTGGGTTTCGAGATACGAGTCGAGTGGGCGGCGGTAATCCAGAATTAGGGCTGATGATGGCTCAGTACAATCGGGCTGAGGTATTGCGATCGCTCAAAAAATATCGTGATGTTATCGATACGACAATTGGGCATTTGGAAGCTGAAGACTGGCAGGCGATCGCTTATCAGCTCAAAGAAACCTGCGAGGGGCGATCACACTTCGTCTCCGAATGAAGCCCGCCTTAAAGCCCGGTCTAAAGTTCAGTTATTTGAGCATTTGGCCCTAACTCCATCACCGGCTCCTGATAGAGCAGCACCGTGAAGGTCACCGTAGAGCCAAGCCCTTCGCCCATACTAATAAACTGCACCTTGCCGCCCATTGCTTCTACAAGCCGCTGAGAAATAGCGAGGCCCAAACCGGTGCCTTCGTACTGACGGGTGCGGGCGCTATCGACCTGAGAAAAGGTTTGAAATAGCCGGTCTTGCTTTTCTAATGAAACGCCGATGCCAGTATCTGCCACGCTCAGCTTCACCAGGCCAGGCCAAGACTGATCGGCAAACACCACGGGCTGAGGCTTGATTTCGACACCGATAGTGATTCCGCCTTCGTGCGTAAACTTGTTGGCATTACCGACGAGGTTGAGCAACACCTGCTTTAGCCTTTGATAGTTGCCATATAGCTTAATTTCATCAAGGGTTGCAGGCAGCACGATATTAAAGTCAAGCCCGCGCCGCTCAATTTGCGGGCTCATAAAGTGCTTCACCTCAGCGAGCAGTTCTGTGAGGCTCACAGCGCTCATCGGCAGATCCATTTTGCCTGCTTCGATTTTGGCAATATCAAGCACGTCGTTGATCAGGTTCAGCAAATGCAGCGCTGAATTGTGAGACTCCTGAATAAATTCGGTTTGCTCTTCGGCGCTATCGGCCATGTCGTCTAGCACAAGGCGTAAAAAGCCGATCATGCCGTTGAGTGGCGTTCTCAGCTCGTGAGAAGTATTCGCTAAGAAGTCACTTTTCAATCGGGAGGCTTCTTCTGCCTGCTGACGGGCTTCTTCAAGCTCGTCATGCTTGCGCATGAGTTCATCGTTGGTTTGCCTGAGCGCGTAAGACTTTTTGCGCAGCTCTTGGGTGATGTTGTGGCTTTCGCTAAAGAGCTTGGCATGTGCGATCGCAGTACCGACCTGATCGGTCAGCTCCTGCACTAGCTCAATCTCAAATGGTTGCCAGGGGCGGTAGGGTGCCTGCTGCAATACCAAAATGCTATTGGGCTCATTGCGATAGCAGGTCGCGACGGTCAAAACGGTGTAGGGCCGCTCGGCTTCACCTTGCTCATCGCCGCGCTCAAAGTCAGAAATAACCGGCTCTAAGCTTTGTAGCGTTTCTAGAAAATCTGCCTTTTGCGACAGATCGAAAGTTTTACCAATGCAGGGATGTAGCTCGGCTTCGTGATATTCCGCGACGACCGTAAGCGTTTGCATCGCCTGCGAATAGTCACACACCAAGCAGCGATCTAGACCCAGCATGTTGCCTAGCCCATTTACTGTCTGCTGCCAAATGGTGTTGAGATCTAGCGTCTTACGAATGCTAGAGGCGACGCTAGAGAGCAGTGCATAGTAGCTATTACCAGCCGGGCTGTTGCTTCTAGTCAGCTTCACTTCTGCAAGCTGTGCCACTTCAGCTACAATTCGACGTCCGACGCCAACCACACCAGTCGTTGCTTCCTGGGCGCTCAGTGGCAAAGGACTTAATAAAAACTCAAAGCTAACTGGCTGATGGCCGCAGCGCACCACGCACTGAAATTCGTCTGGCTGACCGGTAGCCAATACTTTTTGCACGCGCGCTAGGTAAGGCTCTACTGCAACTGGCCCAAAGAGAGCCTCGACAGATTGACCTGTCAGGTTCTCGCAGTTCTGACAGTCGCTAGACTGGGGCCAATGAAGCGACAGTATCTCGCCTTGGCCTGTATGCGTCACGACTAAAACATTTGCAGAAGCGCCGCTAGAAACTCCGTTAGGTCGAATTGCAGGGTTAAGCCTCGGTGCCGACTTGTCTTCGGGCATTGGCGTTGATTGAGCTGTCGATTGGGGTTGAACAGACCGGGGCATCAGTTTTCAGGCTACTCTAATCAAGATTATCTCTTATTGGCAGATATTGTGGCTGCAGTATCATATTGCGGCCATATTACAGCTAGCTTGTGGGCGATCGCGAAACTTTTTAACGCACGGTTGCCCACAAGCTTCGTTAGTATTTAGCAAACCCAACCACTTATCCAAATCCTCACGTCAAGACTTACAATCAAGGCTTGGCGATTAAGTATTAGCCAAGCTTTTTAGCCGGATTTTTCATGACCGACGTTCCCGTTTCACGTCTGCGCAACTTTTCTATCATTGCCCACATCGACCACGGTAAGTCTACCCTGGCCGATCGGCTGCTACAGACTACGGGTACGGTGAGCGATCGCGACATGAAGGCGCAGTTTCTCGACTCTATGGACATTGAGCGCGAGCGCGGCATCACCATTAAGCTGCAAGCCGCCCGCATGAACTATACCGCCAAAGACGGCGAGCAGTACGTGCTCAACCTCATCGACACGCCGGGGCACGTGGACTTTACCTATGAAGTATCGAGATCTCTAGCTGCCTGTGAAGGCGCGCTGCTAGTCGTAGATGCTTCTCAAGGGGTTGAAGCGCAAACCCTGGCAAACGTTTATTTGGCGCTTGAAAACGATCTAGAAATTATTCCTGTTCTCAATAAGATTGATCTGCCGGGAGCCGACCCTGAACGGGTGCGCGCCGAAATTGAGGAGGTCGTTGGCCTCGACTGTAGCAACGCGATTATGGCCTCAGCAAAAGAGGGCATTGGTGTGCCTGAGATTTTAGAAGCCATCACCTACCTGGTGCCGCCCCCCGCCGATACGACAGATAGTCCTGTGCGCGCGCTGATTTTTGATAGCTATTACGACAGCTATCGCGGCGTGATTGTGTATTTTCGGGTGACAGATGGGGTGATTAATAAGCGCGATCGCGTTCGCCTGATGGCCTCCGGCAAAGAATACGACATTGATGAGCTAGGCGTACTCTCGCCTAATCAAGTGCAGGTCGATGAACTTCATGCGGGTGAAGTGGGCTACATTTCGGCTTCGATTAAATCGGTAGAAGATGCGCGAGTAGGCGATACGATTACGCTCGCTAAAGCCCCTGCCGCTGAACCTTTAGAGGGGTACGTAGAAGCTAAGCCGATGGTTTTTTGCGGCCTGTTTCCAACTGACTCCGATCAGTACGAAGATTTGCGAGAAGCTTTAGACAAGCTGCGCCTCAACGATGCGGCCTTGCAGTACGAGCCTGAAACTTCGAGTGCGATGGGCTTCGGATTTCGCTGTGGCTTCTTGGGTCTGCTACATATGGAAATCGTTCAAGAGCGCCTAGAGCGCGAGTACAACCTTGATTTGATCACCACAGCGCCTTCGGTGATCTATCGTGTGACGACCATTAGTGGTGATGTGGTCGAGATTGACAACCCGAGTATGTTACCTGAGCCACAGCAGCGCGAAAAAATTGATGAGCCCTACGTGAAGGTAGATCTAATTACGCCCGAAGAATTTGTCGGCACCCTGATGGAGCTGTGTCAAAAGCGTCGGGGTGACTTTAAAGATATGAAGTATCTCACCCCAGGCCGTACGACGCTCACCTATGAGATTCCTCTAGCTGAAATTGTCACCGACTTTTTTGATCAGATGAAGTCGCGTAGCCGGGGCTATGCCAGCATGGAATACAACCTGATTGGCTACCGTACGAATGCTTTGGTGAAGCTAGACGTGATGATTAACGGCGATAAGGTTGATCCGCTAGCGGCGATTGTGCACAAGGACAATGCCTACTATGTGGGTCGCGCGCTGACTGAAAAGCTTAAGGAGCTAATTCCTCGCCACCAGTTCAAAATTCCAATTCAGGCTTCAATTGGGAGCCGGATTATTGCCAGTGAGAGTATTCCAGCGTTGCGCAAGGACGTACTGGCAAAGTGCTATGGCGGCGATATCTCGCGGAAGAAAAAGCTGCTGAAAAAACAGGCAAAAGGTAAGAAGCGTTTGAAGTCTATCGGTACGGTAGATGTGCCACAGGAGGCGTTTATGGCCGTGTTGAAGCTGACGCCGAGTAGTTAAAACCTGAGGCCGATCATTTTATACAGCGCGGAACGTTAGTGTTCCGCGCTTTTTTGATAACGCATCAAACTTTTTGGGTATTTATAGGAACGGTTGAAGTTTTAGTGAAACCTAGCCATTTCATTTTTTGAAATCAAGAAACTTTGTTACATTTTTAGACAGTTTCACCCCAATTGCTGCAAAGTTCCGTTCCTGTAGGCACTTGCTAAAAACGCTCTCGTCATCCAAAAGAGCTTTCAGCCAGCAACATGTTGCGCTGTTCTGAGCTGGTAGCTTTGCGCTAGAGGCTTTGTGCTAATAGCTCTGCGCTGTCCGTCAGATATCCTTTCAGATATTCAAAACTTATGAGAATTCTAGTCACCGGGGGAGCTGGCTTCATTGGCTCCCATTTGATCGATCGGCTGATGGAAGCTAACCACGAGGTCATCTGCTTAGACAACTTTTATACCGGACACAAGCGCAACGTTTTGCGCTGGCTCGACAACCCTTACTTCGAGCTGATCCGTCACGATATTACAGAGCCGATTCGTTTAGAAGTTGATCAGATCTACCATCTGGCCTGTCCTGCTTCTCCGGTTCACTACCAGTACAACCCTGTAAAGACAGTGAAAACTAATGTACTCGGTACGCTCAATATGTTGGGCTTAGCAAAACGGACTAAGGCGCGATTTTTTCTAGCCTCTACCTCAGAGGTTTACGGTGACCCGGAAGTGCATCCTCAACCTGAGGAATACCGGGGTAGCGTGAATACGATTGGGATTCGTAGCTGCTACGACGAGGGCAAGCGGATGGCCGAAACTCTCGCGTTTGACTACCACCGGCAGAACGATGTAGACATTCGCGTGGTGCGTATTTTTAATACCTACGGCCCTCGAATGCTCGAAAACGACGGTCGTGTGGTGAGTAATTTTATTGTGCAGGCGTTGAGTGGTCAGCCGCTAACGGTATACGGCGACGGCTCTCAAACGCGCAGCTTCTGCTACGTCTCTGATTTGGTAGAGGGCTTTATTCGGCTGATGAACGGCGATCAGACTGGCCCAATCAATATGGGTAATCCGGGTGAGTACACAATTTTGGAGCTGGCTGAAACGATTCAAAAGATGGTGAATCCTGCCTCTGAGGTGCAGTATAAGCCGCTGCCCCAAGATGACCCGCGTCGCCGAAAGCCAGATATCACTAAGGCGAAGCAGTTTTTTGACTGGGAGCCTAATGTGCAGCTTCAAGAAGGCTTGGAGAAGACGATTGCTGATTTTCGCGATCGCATGGCAGCTAACGGCACCCTGAGCGAAAAGCTTAGCAAGACGGCCGAACCTGCTGTGACCACACCCTAGTTTAAAAGGTCTACGGGCCGCTATTTACCCTAGATCTATCTTTTGTCATTTATTTAGAGAGTTTTTACCATCATGCGTGTATGCGTTATTGGAACCGGCTATGTAGGATTAGTGACGGGAGTTTGCCTCTCTCACATCGGCCATCATGTTATTTGCGTAGATAACAACGAAGAAAAAGTTCAGCTCATGAAGTCGGGCCAGTCTCCTATCTATGAGCCCGGTTTATCTGAGCTGATGAAGTCTTCGATGGCTTCTGGCAATTTAGAGTTCACTTCTGATTTGGGTGCGGGTGTTGGTCACGGCGATATTCTTTTCATCGCGGTCGGTACGCCTGCTTTGCCTACAGGTGAGAGCGATACGCGCTATGTAGAAGCCGTAGCACGAGGCATTGGCGAGCACCTCAACGGCGGCTACAAAGTGATTGTGAACAAGTCCACTGTGCCTATCGGCTCGGGCGATTGGGTGCGCATGATCGTTTTAGACGGGATCGCTGAGCGTCAAAAAGTGCCCGTTGGTGCAGGCGCGCCCGTAGAGGCTCCTGCTGCTGGAGCGGCTTTTGATGTCGTGAGTAATCCTGAGTTCTTAAGAGAAGGTTCGGCGGTATTTGATACCTTTAACCCGGATCGCATTGTGCTGGGTAGCGATAGCGAAAAGGCGATCGCAATGATGAAAGAACTCTACACCCCCATCGTAGAGCGCAAGTTTGCCGAAGACACGGCTGCGCCCCAGGTACCGGTAGTGGTGACCGATCTCAGCTCGGCTGAAATGGTGAAGTATGCCTCTAATGCGTTTTTGGCGACTAAGATTAGCTTTATTAATGAAGTGGCGAATATTTGCGATCGCGTCGGCGCTGACGTCACCCAGGTCGCCGCAGGCATCGGGCTAGACTCCCGCATCGGCAGCAAATTCTTGCAGGCAGGCATTGGCTGGGGCGGCTCATGTTTCCCCAAAGACGTATCAGCGCTACTGCATACCGCTGAAGACTACGGCTACGAAGCTGAGCTGCTCAGAGCCACCATTAACGTGAACACCCGTCAGCGTTTGCTCACCGTTGAAAAGCTTCAGCAAGTGCTCAAAATCTTAAAAGGTAAAACGGTTGGTTTACTCGGCCTCACCTTCAAGCCTGACACAGACGACATGCGCGATGCCCCTTCGCTGATTATGATCGAAAGCCTCAACCGCCTGGGCGCTAAGGTTAAAGCTTACGACCCCATCGTTTCTCAAAGCGGCGTCAGCCAGGGTCTTTCGGGCGTTATTGTTGAAACTGACCCTGAGCGCCTAGCCGATGGCTGCGATGCTTTGGTACTCGTCACAGACTGGGCAAAGTTCCAGAACCTGGACTACACCAAAATGGCGAGTCTGATGAATGCTCCTGTTATGATTGACGGTCGCAACTTCTTGGATCAAAAGAAGCTTGAGGATGCAGGCTTCCGTTACCTGGGCGTCGGTCGATAGAAGGTACTGGTAGATCGTCTAATCACTAAGAGATCATTGCCGATAACGTAGTGATTTAGATTGAGAAGCTCCGACATTCTATAAGCTGAATGTTGGAGCTTTTAGATATTGAACGTATCTACGACTTTGCAAGCAGGTCATTAGAGAAAGAGTCTGTAAGATAGGCCGAAAAACTTACCTAAGCTACGTGCCTGCGTCTTGCTAATTTCTCGCTTCCCGTTGATAACTTCTGAGACGATGCCACTAGAACCCAAAACACCAACCAAATCAGATTGCTTCAACTCACCAGCCTCCATCAAGTGGATTAAAACGGCAAGCGGCTCGGGCGTGGAAACGTTAACGTTTTCGCGCTCATAGTCCTGAACCAACACAACAAGCAGCTCAACAAGAGTCTCCTCTTGCTGTGATATACCCTCCTCTTCCTCTTCTTCCAGTAACGACTCTAGTAAGGCAACAGACCTCTCGTAGTCTTGTTTTGATTCTATTTTTCTAGGTTGGACTAAGCTTAAAAGCTGTCCGTACTCTTTGTTCTCAACGCTGATAGCAGAATCAACCGCACTGTACATTGCACTTCTCCACAACATGACGGTCATGAATAGCCAAACTATTTAGACCGCGAATATTTACTTTTCCAATAACCTTCTTCGTATTCAGAATGTGACAGTATCGTCTTGTAATACACGATCTGTCGTTTAAAACTGATGCCTACAATAAGCCTATAATCTTTGATATTGAAGACGTAAAGCTTGTTAACCTGGCTAGCCCTGACATATTTTTTCTTCACGTCCATAAAGCTGTGCCACATGAGTGCTTTGTCACCAATTACTGACAGCCACTCTAAGGCGGAATTCTTTACAGCGGTAGGAACGTCATTCAGGTCTTGAATAAGATTAGTTTTCTTAATGAACCGCATAGCTCTCTAGTAATTGTCATTTTTTTGTATTTTTGTAAAGTCTGATTCTTCTCACTATAACCCAAGTTGCTCTCAAAAAGAGAGCAACTTGCTGATCAATTGATCGATATTTAATATTGAAAGGTTTGTGAAACCAAAAAGCTGCTTAAGTAGCTAGTACCTGAGCAGCTTTTTGCAGTAGTTTGGAGACAGTATCCCTCAATAAGAAGCAATACTAGAAAGCAATTAACAGTCCCATGGATTATGTATATCGCTTTCTCAATAAGCACTTCTCCGAAGAAAAGCTTGTCCATGCAGCGCTACTCAATAACTGATTAAGAAGCAGACCACCGTTCCAGAGCCCTCTGCCCGCCCCAACGCGCCACAATTTCATCGTCGTAGTCATCAGAGATCCGAATGACGGTGGCGACTGAGTGTTTTAGCTCAATTTGGTCGCAGGTGGAGCCGACTAGGCTGTGTTCAAACACAATGTCGTTTTCGCCATCAAGCGCGAACCGACCAAAGTGAATGCCGTTGTTGGCGCGCAGCAGATAGTAGCTCAGCTCTGGGGTGACGGTGACGTCTGTGACCACAAAGGAGCGGCTCGTAATGAGGGCATCGTTGTCGCCCCAAGGCACTACGCGGGTAGAGGCGACGGCTGAGCCAATCGTGACAATAAATAGGGGTTCGTCTTCAAAGACAACGGCGGATTCGCCAAATAAGTCTTCCATCCACGGCACAATACGCTGATAACAGGCTTTCTGTGCGGTACTCTCAAACTCCATAGGCTGTAAAGAATTGTAATAAACCATTTGTATTTGTATTCTCTCACTCTTTAGCTACTCTCCTCATCACAGTTCGTCGTCTAATTTCCGGTTATTAGCAAGTTCTTTTGATTAAACGCACTCAAGCGGTCGATTTCGCTACCCTATTAATTCAGCTTGTATCAAACGAACCTACCCGTTCATGGATAACGCATCAGCACTCGATAGCCCTGCCGCTAACCCTTCAGAGATTGATGGATTTGATCAGCTTGCCGAAGACCTGCGATACAGTCAGGCGATCGCCTCAGTCACCACCCTTATCAGCAAGCTGGATCTCTCAGAACGTGAGCGATCCGCGCTAAAAACTGAGATCAATCACCTCCACGGCGTCCTTGAAAAATTAGAGAATGAGGTGGTTCATATTGCGGTGTTCGGCATGGTTGGGCGAGGTAAGTCTTCGTTGCTGAATGCGCTGGTTGGTCAGCCAATTTTTAAGACGGGGCCACTGCACGGGGTCACTCGCCAAGCTGAAAGCATTCCTTGGGATACGGAGCATGAAAGCCTGTATCAAGACGTGTATCGAGCGACGCTATCGGGGCAATCAGCTTCGCGGGTAGAGCTGATAGATACGCCGGGAATTGATGAGGTGGGGGGTGACGAACGGCAGGCGATCGCCCAAAAAATTGCCCATCAAGCCGACCTGATCCTCTTCGTCATTGCAGGCGATCTCACCCAACTCGAATACGACGCGCTCAGCGAACTGCGCCATGCGGGCAAGCCAATTTTGCTGGTATTTAATAAAGTCGATCAGTATCCTCAGGGCGATCGCAATCAAATCCTGGCAACCCTGCGCGAGGAGCGACTCGTAGATTTGCTGCCGCCCGAGAATATGGTGGTCACGGCAGCGGCTCCTCTAATTACTCAGGCAGTTAGAGATGCTAATGGCAAGCTCAGTACGCACACCGAACGTGGTCAGCCAGATATTAGCGCCCTCAAGCTCAAAATATTAGAGATCTTGCATCGAGAGGGTAAGGCGCTCGTGGCGCTCAATACGCTGCTGTATGCCGACGAAATCAATGAGCAGGTGGTGGCTCAAAAGCTGGCTATACGCGATCGCGCAGCTGATGACACTATCTGGAAAACCACCATTACCAAGTCCATTGCCGTCGCGCTCAATCCGCTGATGGTCGTTGATCTACTTGGCGGTGCTGCCATTGATGTGGCGCTAATTGTAGCCCTTGCCCGGCTTTATGATTTAGAAATGACCCAAAAGGGTGCGGCTAAGCTGCTGAGAAAGATTGCGCTCTCAATGGGCGGGCTGACCTTGAGTGAACTGGCCGTTAGCTTTGGCCTGAGCGGGCTCAAAAGCGCTTTAGCTGCCGCCTCGATTCCGACGGGCGGGCTTACAGCAACGCCTTATGTGACGGTGGCGCTCACTCAAGCGGCGGTGTCGGGAGTGTCTACTTATGCGATCGCTCAAGTCACCAAAACCTATCTCGCTAACGGCGCAACCTGGGGCAACGATAGCCCTAAGGCTGTTGTCGCCAAGATTCTCAACGACCTTGACGAAGACTCCATCATGCGCCAGATTCGAGCCGAGCTAGCCGACAAGCTCGATCTGAAATCTCACTGGAAACAGTGATTAACAGCCATCAAAAACGCCTGCTTCGTTAGTTCAGAAGCAGGCGTTTTTAATTTTGTCGAGATAGAAATATCGCTGCTGCAACAGGTATTGCACTGGGCGTAAGGCCTTACGCCCTCTTGCCTCTTGCCTCTTGCCTCTTGCCTCTTACCTCTTTCTTAACGCCCTCCAGCAGATTCCCTCGCTAACCCCCATCTGAAGTCCCACCTACGGCCCCTGCACCATTGATAAAGTCATCTGGCCCCTCATATCCAGACGCCAGCGCCAGCGTTTCCAAACTCTGAGAGCCAGACAAAAACTCCCCGTTCACTTCCCAAGTTGGATAACCTGTCACCTCAGGCACCGCCCTACAAACCGCAGTCTGAGAATTACGACCGTCCTCAGCACACTCAACGTAAGGAATGTCCTTATAAGCTTCCTTCCCAAATAGCTGCTTTTGATCATGGCAGTGAGGACACCAATAGGCACCATACATCTTGGCATCTACCTCAGTTAGATGGTTTGCCAAGGCAATTTCGGCTTCGCTAGAAGGGGTCGTAACGGGCGGGCCACTACCCGCGACTTCAGCAGCCTGAGAGCCCGAACTCAAAGGCCCGCCGGGAACGGCATACATGCCTAATGTGCCGACCAATGCAATCATGGCGACGATTGCGCCGTTGAATAGGAGCTTACCGCGGTCGTCCCAGCGCCTGCCCAATAGGGTAAGTGCAAACATCGTGGCAGACATCAGCGCAGAGGCAATGCAATAAGGACAGACCGCTTTGATGTCGGTGACTAGCACAAACATTAAAAAGCCGCTAAACACCATCATGCCAGTGGTCGCGACAAACAGTAGAGGCCAGGTGATGCCCTCTAACTTCGTGCGCTGCTCTCTGTTTTCTTCTTTTACAAGCAGAGGGGCGATCGCCAGTCCCAGCACCGAAAGATACGCTAAGCAGCCAAACAGCGTCAGCGGCAGGCCAAACACCTCAGCCCAAGCGCTGTTGAGCACTTTGTCGCAACCTGCAGCGCAGGCGGCTGACGTTTGCATCAGCTTGGTAATGGTGAGGTAGCCAGTTCCGAGAGCACCTACGGCTGTGATCGCGCCAATAATCGGGCGTGACCACTTATGTATCCAGGTCGTTTCCTGACGACGCCTTCTTGTACTGCGTGCTTTGCTCATAGTGTGTGCTTAATGTGTGTGCTTAATAGTTGAGTGCTCGGCGAATAGTAGAAATATCAACATTATTAGAAATTTTGGGACAGCGCTTCTCTAATCGCACTAAGAATGTTGAGAGAAAATGCTGAGAAAGACCCCAAAAGACCCCAAGTGAGATCCTAGACAAAAATACCCGCTGTTGAAAAAGAATATGTCACAGCCGATAAAGCGACGCCTTCACTAACTCAAGAATGCAATAAAACGCTAGCGATTTGCCATCGAATGATTGACACTCTTGCTGTCGCTTGCAGCCGTCGATGTGCGAGACGATAGCCCTAACCCTAACGCTGTTACAAAGTCGCGCACTCGAATGGGGTCAATCGGCTGCTCTATTTGGCCTTTGCGCTTAAGTGAGCTAGACACAATAACGCCATCTACCGACTGAATCAGATGAAAAATATTATCAATGCTCGCTCCGCTTCCAATCAGTACAGGCGTATCTCCGGCGGCGGCTCTTGCTATCTTTAGCTCATCTACGCTAGGCGGCTCTCCGGTAGCCGTACCCGACAAAATTACACCGTCTGCTAAGCCGCGAACGATCGTGTCTTTAACGACCGCACCTAAATCTGGATGGCCAAGCGGCTGAGCGTGTTTTACCAGCACATCAGCAAATATCTTCACGTCAGAACCTAGCTCGCGGCGATAGCGCAAAAGCTCGTGTGCCTGGCCTTCTATGAGGCCCTGATCGGTCGCCATAATGCCCGTGAGCACGTTCACTCGGATGAAGCTTGCGCCTGTACAGGTTGCGATCGCCAGCGCACTACGCGCATCATTCCGCAGCACGTTCAGCCCAATTGGCAGCATCACCAACTGCTTAAGGCGATGCACCACCAGCGTCATCGCGCTGACGACTGCTGGGTCTACTTGAGATTTAGGAAAAGGCGCATCAAAAAAGTTTTCGATAATCAGGCCGTGAGCGCCGCCCGAGGCTAATGCCGTAGCCTCTTGCTCAGCGCGGGCAATGACAGCAGGCAAATCGCCTTGCCACCTAGCAGAGGTTGGCAGTGGCAACAGATGAACGACGCCAATGACAGGATTAGGCGTCTTAAAAATTTGGGTTAAGTCCACGGGGGGTTTTAATCTCGGACTCGTGACATGGGTTTGTTTTGCGCGAATATGAAAGGGCCTCCATTCTGGAGCCTCGATCTACATTAACAGCCAATGTTGAGAGTTTGGAGCCGCTGGGCAATCATCCTTAGCGATAGCCGGATGTCGTTGAGCGTCAGAACCTTCTTTGCGTGTTATCTGGACGTTCTTTGGGTGTCCTTCAGCCGTCAACCGTGTTTTTCTCTCGTCAATTGTGTAGTTATGTTATGATTCTTGCGTAGAAGATTTGCTTAAGACTGTTCATGAAGCGATCGCTACACCTGCTTTGTGAACTATCAAGAGAATTTTTATGGGACGCAAACCCACAATTGCACTGTCGCACCTTGGCTGCGAGAAAAACCGAGTAGATAGCGAGCACATGCTGGGGCTACTGGTGAAGGCAGGCTACGGCGTAGATGCTAACGAGGAACTCGCAGACTACGTGATCGTCAATACCTGTAGCTTTATACAGGAGGCTAGAGAAGAGTCGGTGCGTACGCTGGTGGAGCTGGCCGAGGCGAAGAAAAAAATCGTGATTACCGGCTGCTTAGCCCAGCACTTTCAAGATGAGCTACTAGAAGAAATTCCCGAAGCGGTCGCGCTCGTGGGCACAGGCGACTACAACAAAATTGTCAACGTCATTGAACGGGCCGAAGCGGGCGAACGAGTAAAAGCTGTCTCGGCAGAGCCTACCTACATTGCCGATGAGACGGTGCCTCGATATCGTACGACCTCTGAAGGCGTGGCCTACGTGCGAGTGGCTGAAGGCTGTGACTATAAGTGCGCTTTTTGCATTATTCCGCACCTGAGAGGAAAGCAGCGATCACGCCCCATAGAATCAATCGTGGCCGAAGCCCATCAGCTCGCTGCCCAGGGCGTTCAAGAACTCGTCCTAATCTCTCAAATCACGACCAACTATGGCGTAGACCTTTACGGCAAACCTAAGCTTGCCGAACTCATCCGCGCGCTGGGTGAAGTAGACGTGCCCTGGGTCAGAATGCACTACTCCTATCCCACTGGCCTAACGCCTGCGGTACTACAAGCCATTCAGGAAACGCCAAACGCACTGCCTTACTTGGATCTTCCTTTACAGCATTCGCACCCTCAGGTGCTCCGCTCCATGAACCGGCCTTGGCAGGGGCAGGTTAACGACGACATCATTCAAAACCTTAAGGCGGCGCTGCCAGAAGCCGTGCTGAGAACCACCTTTATCGTGGGATTTCCAGGCGAAACGGAGGAACAATTTGAACACCTCAAAGACTTCGTGCAGCGTCACGAGTTTGACCATGTAGGGGTCTTTACCTTTTCGCCTGAAGAAGGCACGGCTGCTTTTGATTTGCCTAACCAAATCGATCAGTCCGTTAAAGAACGTCGTCGTGACACGCTCATGCTCGCGCAGCAAGACATTTCATTCCGTCGGAACCAAACTCAGGTTGGCCAGGTGGTAGACGTGCTGATTGAGCAAGAAAATCCCTCGACTGGCGAACTTATTGGCCGTAGCGCGCGGTTTGCACCGGATGTAGATGGACTGGTGTATGCCCAGAACCCGAGCGGTGATCGCATCACCCTCGGTCAGATGGTGCCAGTCACTATCACCGCTGCTGATACCTACGACCTGTTTGGAGAAATTGCCTCAGCTGACTCCAAGCCCACAATCACTGCATCGCCTATGGCTGCCTCTGTTTGATTCTTTTAGTTCAATTTTTAAGCTGAGTCAATATGGCAGCTTTCATTAAACGCTAACTCTAAACGCTAACTTTCAATTTTTAGGAACATAATGACCTCTTCATTTGCTGACTTAGGACTCTCCTCTGCCCGCGTTGCTCATCTTACCGAGATGGGATTTACCGAGCCCACGGCAGTCCAAGCTCAGGCCATTCCGCAGTTGCTCTCTGGCCACGATGTTGTCGGCCTCGCGCAGACAGGCACCGGAAAAACAGCGGCGTTCTCAATGCCTATATTGGAGCAGATCAATGCTGCCAATCGCTACGTGCAGGCTTTAGTTCTCACGCCTACCCGCGAACTCGCTATGCAGGTGAGTAAAGCGATGGAGAGCTTCATCGTGGACGAGCGGATATACGTCACGTCTGTCTATGGCGGACAGTCTATTGGTCAGCAGCTTAGCCGCCTCAAGCGCGGTTCTCAGGTCGTTGTCGGTACGCCAGGGCGAGTGATTGATCTAATCGATCGCGGTGGCCTAGTGCTTGACCAGCTCAGCATGATGGTGCTTGACGAAGCCGATGAAATGCTCAATATGGGCTTCATCCACGACGTAGAGAAAATCTTGTCACATACGCCTGACGATCGCCAAACTGCGTTTTTCTCGGCCACGATGGATCCGGCGATTCAAAAGCTCTCTACCCGATTCTTAAAGTCTCCGGTCACGGTGAGCGTTGAGCCTCAAAAATCTTCCACCGCTCGAATCAAGCAGGTAGGCTATGTCGTGCCGACTGGCTGGACGAAGCCCAGAGCGTTGATGCCTATTTTAGAGATAGAAGATCCAGAGTCGGCCATTATTTTTGTGCGGACGCGTCGTACGGCGACTGAACTGACGCGGCAGCTTCAGGCTGCGGGCCACAGTGCCGACGAGTACCATGGCGATTTGACTCAGCCCCAGCGTGAACGACTGCTCCAGCGTTTTCGTCAGCGGCAGGTGCGCTATGTGGTCGCAACTGATATTGCCGCTCGCGGTATTCATGTAGAAGACTTAACTCATGTGATCAACTATGAGCTGCCTGATAACTTAGACAGCTACGTGCACCGGATCGGGCGGACGGGCCGGGCGGGTAAAGAAGGGCGTGCTATTTCGATTGTGACGACGCTGGAAAAATATAAGCTTTCTAGAGTAGAGCGGCGCTTTGGTAAGAAGGTGGAGTATGCAAAGGTGCCGACTCAGGCAGAGATTGCAGCTCGTCATCTTGAAAAGCTTCAGGCGAGCGTGAGAGAAGCGGTGACGAGTGAGCGGCTGGCTTCCTTTTTGCCAATTGTGTCGCAGCTTGGCGAAGAGTATGACATTCGAACGATTGCAGCAGCGGCGCTACAGATGGCCTACGACCAGGCGCGGCCAACGCACCTGCGCACGGAAGACTATGTAGGCGAAAAGCCTAAGCCCAAGCCTCGTTTGCTTAAGCAGCGGCGATCGCAATCAAAACCAATCGAAGCTGATATTCCTGCTAGAGCATCTACTAGAGCGCCTGAGATTTCTGTAAAGAAGTAAGGCAGCCAAAGAATACCTACGTGTGTAAAAACCCATACAGATTCCTCCGGCGAGTGCCCTACTATATTGGAATATAAAGGCACTCAGCTATTTTTAGGCATTCTTTAAAGGGATGGGCCCTAGAGAAGCAGGCGTAGGAATGGAACGGTGAACATATGTTAGTCATTCTGATGAAAGAGCAGCTTTTGCCACCTTCGGCAGTGTGTCAAAGCTGCCCTATGGCGAGCCAAAGCGGACAGCCCCGGTGGCAAAAAGGACGGCTGAGATGCGGTCGTTTGATTGAACCGCCGTTAGCCGGAAGTGTTTTAGAAGGTGTTCTAGAAGGCGCTTCAGGCTGTGAAGATGCACCGGCAACAGTAGACACCAAATGTCCGGCTCAGTATGAGTGTGCAATGGGCTTTAGAGTGGCTGAACTAACAGATACGCTATGCTAAAGAGAAATATATTCACATCAGCCATTAACCCATGAACCGTAGGAGTTTGTTATGAATAGTTCTGCAACCGCCCTTGATAGAGCCTTTGCAGCTCTAGCTTATGTCATGCCTCTTGCCTCTGCTTTAGATGCAGGCAGTTATTTTTTGCGGTTTTTAAGTCTTCAGTTCCCGCCAGCATTTCAGTTGTTCCAGATTGTGCTGCTGCCGCTACAGCCGCTAATTGCGATTGAAAATAGCTGGCTTGGCTTTGGCGTTTTCATTTTGCTGTTTCTCTTTGTCATCAGAAACTCGAATATCAGCCGGTTTATTCGCTTCAACGTGTTGCAGGCGATTTTAGTGAGCTTCATGATTTCTATCACCTTGCTGGTGCTAAGTGTGTTCAACCTCACGGGCAGCAACATTGTGGGTGAAACCCTGTTAAACGTGATGTTCTTGGGCGGGATGGCAATTGTCGTCTATTCTGTTGCGCAGTCGGTGCTAGGCCGCTATGCCGAAATTCCCACGATTTCGGATGCCGTTAATATGCAAATGCCTTACTAATTTGCAGAACATCAATTGACCTTTTGAGTCTTTTGTATAAAGTCTGATTGAAGCGCCAGCTCTTTTGTAGCGGGCGCTTTTTTAGTGGGTTTGGCCTGTACGGGGTTATCGAGTGAGCCGATGCCTTCTATCTCTATGCGGATGCGATCGCCCACTGACACTGCCCCTACCCCTTCTGGGGTTCCCGTCAAAATCACATCTCCCGGCAGCAGCGTAATTGCCTGGCTAATATAGGCCACCAAATACTCTGGTGAAAAAACCATATCGGCAATAGATGCTGACTGAACAGGTGTTTTAGCGTTATTAACAAACGTCTGTAGCCGCGCGCCCACTGGAATCTCGCGCACTATCCAGGGGCCTAACGGACAAAAAGAATCGAAACCTTTGGCCCGTGTCCACTGATTTTCTTGCCGCTGTAAATCGCGCGCGGTGACATCGTTGGCAATGGTATATCCCCAAATTTTGCTGCGTGCCTCGTCAATTTCGCAATCGGTCGCGCGATCGCCAATTACCACCGCTAGCTCTCCCTCATAGTCCACCCGCTGAGACTGCTGCGGATAAAAAATAGGCGAATCTATTGCTGTTACCGCCGTAGATGGCTTCATGAACAGCAGCGGCTTTTGCGGGAGATCATTCCCTAGCTCGACGGCGTGTTTGGCATAGTTGCGGCCAACCGCAATTATTTTAGAGGGCGAGCAAGGCGCGAGTAGCCGGTAGTCTTCTAAAGCCAGTTCAATCTCGGTGGCCTGACCATTTCGCCAGGGCGGTGCGTCTAATACCTGCACACGCCTGTCTGCGAGTAGCAGGCCGTAGTGTAGCTGTCCTGATGACGATTGAACTCGAACGTAACGGTGCACCATAGGTATTGCCACAGATTAGATCAAACGTTTATTTAGGCACTCGAAGCTAGTGTACGTGTTAAGCAGGCTCAGTTGTTGGTATGATTGTAAGCCCTTGCTTTTATCCGCGCTATGTCTGGCCTTTGGAGAAATCTCTACAAGTGCTGCGATCGCAACGATAGAGGCCTATTTGTCCATAAGGATCTCGAGTTTTAAGATTATGAGTACGCTTTACGAAACCATGTACATTCTGCGGCCCGATCTCGGTGATGAAGCCGTTGATCAAGCCATCAGCCGCTACCAGGATATGCTCACCGAAAGCGGTGCTGACATGATGGAAACGCAGCACCGGGGCAAGCGCCGTTTGGCTTATGAGATCAATCGCTACCGCGAAGGCATCTATATTCAGATGAACTACCAAGCGCCGGGAACTGCGATCGCACCTATGGAACGTGCTATGCGCCTTAGCGAAGATGTCATTCGCTATCTCACTATCTGCTTTGAAGAGCCCGCTGAAGGTAGCGAAAGCGCTGATATTGAGTCTGAAGCAACAGCTTCGGCAGCGCCACTGGGCTCTTAGCACTCAACAATGCAGGCTATAAAGCCTAATCTAAGCAAAAAAGAAAGCAGACATTGCAGTTAGTGGTGTCTGCTTTCTTTTTTGCTACTTATAGTGCTTCTACTTATAGTGCTGGAATGTTCGTTTTATCACGCCGCTTCTCCGTTATCGCTGGGTTTCGAGCGTTTGCTGGTAGATGGTATATATTCTGATACTTAAGGATCGAAGGTACGCAAGTGATTCAGACCGCTACCGTTAATAGTTCTACCAGTTATTCAGAAGTTGTCAGGCTCCGCGAGGAGTTAGCTATGCGCGATCAGCTCGTGCAGCAGCTTTCCCAAGAACTGTTTCGATTAGTCAAAGGCAATCAAGATTTTATGCCTGCCCCGGAGATATCTGAGCAGCATCAGCAAGAGATGAGTGCGCTTCGAGAGCAGCTAAGCAAGCAAGATCAGCAGATTGCTTTCTATCAAGAGCAAATTGAGAGCCGAGACGAAGAAGCCTATCAGCTTCGGCAGACTGCTCAAGAACTGACTGACCGTACGCGAATGCTAGAGCAGGTCGTGCAGGAACTGCCGAGAATATATAAGGAGAAGTTTGCGGAGCGAATGGGCGCGGTGAAAGATAAAGTTGCCAAAATTCAGCAGGAAAACCGTCAGCTACAAGCTGAGCTACAAAGCACTAGCTATCGCCTTGCTGTTCGCAGTCGTCGCGGCACCAGCCATTTAGATCTGCCGACGTTCCCGAGTGAAATGCTCGGGGCTAACTCTATGGCGAGCTTTTCTAACACCGCTACGACCGATACTTAGGACTTTGCTGGATGTCGTTTAAAACACAGGTGTTGTGTGCGCTAAAAAGCTTAAATTAGTGTAAATACTTGCTTGCAAGCATGACTTTTGGGAAAGTGGACTGAGCGCAAGGCGATCTCTCTTGTCAACAATCTGCAGAACAATCCGTAGATCTCGAATTGACCCTACCGGAAAGTTACGTCAAGATAAGTAAAGATAGCTAGCCTGCGGATGCATTCGTAGGCTAGCGCGCTACTTAGCCCGCAGCCCATACAGGTTACGGCCAGTGTGAATGTATTGAGCTAAGTGGCCAAAGCTGTAGCAGAAAGTTAACAATTTTTAGCGCCAAACATCTCATTATGGGCGAACTCATCTCTATAGAAATAGTGCAAGACATTGCCCGCGAATATGGCTATTGGGCTGTATTCTTCGGCGTTTTGCTAGAAAACATGGGAATTCCCATTCCTGGAGAGACAGTCACCTTGGTGGGCGGATTCTTGGCAGGTAGCGACGAGCTTAACGTTTGGTATGTGCTTGGCGCTGCTACCTCAGGCGCTATTTTAGGCGACAGCGGTGGCTACTTGTTGGGTTATTACGGCGGCTGGCCGCTGCTGGTCAAAATTGCAAAGCTGCTGAAGGTGCCTGAGACGACTTTGGTAGGATTGCGCGATCGCTTTAGCCAAAACGCAGGTAAAGCCGTTTTATTTGGCAGATTCGTGACCTTGCTGCGTGTGTTCGCAGGCCCGCTGGCGGGTATTACCCGAATGCCCTATCCTAAGTTTTTGCTATGCAATACCATTGGCGCGGCCTCTTGGGCTGCTGTGATGGTGGGGCTGACGTACTTTTTAGGTCAGCTAGTGCCCCTAGCAGTGATTATGAAATGGATCGCCCAGTTTACAGGCGTGGCCTTTGTAGTTGTGGTTGGTTGGATAGCGATCGCCTGGTGGCTAGAGTCTCGCCGTGATGCCGAAGCGGTCAAGCTCTAGAGGCAATCTTTCATAAGTTAACCGCCTCATACAAGCATTTAAAAAAGCCTCAGAGTCTACTACACGATAGACTTTGAGGCTTTTCAGCGTTTTAGCTTCGTCCTATAGCTGCAGCCGGAGATTACGGTTTCACTACAAACTCAGAATCTATAGGCTCTATGTTGATATTTGCAGCGTCTTCATTACCCGCCTGATAGACAAGTGCCTGGTAAATAATTGCAGATAGCTCGGCGCGAGTCGTAGGCTCGTTTGGGTCAAGCTGCTGTAAGTCGGGATAGTTTACAACTAGAGACTCCGATGTGGCTGCTGCTACTTTTTCATTAGCCCAATTGGGAATAGCGTTGGCATCGGCATAGCGAGCAAGCGCTGCTTGAATATTAGTCGGTGGCTGGATGCCTAGCCCCGTAACCATCGTCGTAAGTGCCTGCGCTCTGGTGACGGGTGCATTGGGATCAAAAGTATCGTTTGGGAAACCAGTCATGAAGCCGCCTTTCACGACTTCTCCGATAGATTCTCTAGCCCAGTAGTCGCTTTCAACGTCTGAGAACTCTAGGTCAGCTTTGTCTGCGGTTAAGACAAAAGTGTTGGAGACGATTCTAGCGATCTCAGCTCTGGTAACCGGCTGGTCGGGTCTGAAATTACCGTTTTCATACCCTGAAATCAGGCCACGGCTGCTCAGCTCATCGATATATGGCTTGGCCCAATAGTTTTCGGGCACATCGTTAAAGGTGACTGCCTCTTGAGAGGGGGCCAAAGCTTCTTCAGAAAGCTGTGTTGGTGCAGGTACGACGCCTGCTTGAGGCTCTGTCTCAGGAATTACCTCTTCAGGGGTCACTTCTTCAGCCGCTACCGGGTCTGGATTAGCAGCGGCCCCAACAATAGCGCCCCCAGCTAGCCCGGCTCCAAGCCCTTCCACGACTCGGCCTGATGTCTCTTCTTGTCTGATGGCGGCTCGTTCTTCTAGCTGTCGTCTGGCAGAGCCTCTGACAATCTCACCGTCGCGAGTTCTGACTACGCCGTCCGGCGCTACAACGAGATCGTCTTCGTCTGTACCAAAGTTGAAAGCAATGGGGCGATCGCCTGCGTCTGGCGCAATCTCTGGAGACACTAGGGCGGGATCTACACCCGCTAGCGAATCGCTAAAAGCTCCCATGCCACCACGGGTTAGGCCCCATAGCAAGACGCTTCCTAATGATAGAAAGGCGATCGCTAGTGCCACAACTTCATCAAACGTGAGCGGTCTGCTTGGGTTCGTAGGGCGATCGCTCGATCCGCCAGTCGAAGGGCGACGACTCGAAAGATTGGGCTCGTTGGGGGGCTCTAGGGGAGATTGGGTCACAGGAATACTCGCCTCGATAAAATGAGAGAAACGTGGGTGCAGATACTTACATACCATACAACTCGATTGAATAGGTATATTTGGCGGCTAGCTCTGCTGATAGAGAGAGATTTTGGTTAAAAAAGAGTAACGTTGCCTATGCCGTCGCAAATCGGATCTTCAGATAGTCGTCTTCCATTTTGGCTCCTGAAGGCTGAAGCGCAGCTAGGGCTTGAGGCAAAACTAAATTACGGCGATGGTTACCGATCCGAATGTTTAGCTCATCAGCAGTTTTGCTCAGCTCAACCTGATCTTTAGGAATGCCGGGCAAGTAAACTTCCAGGCTGTAGTTGTCTTCTTCTTGAACCACTCGCAGCGTCGTCTCTTTGTAGTAAACCTGAGCGGGATCTTCATCGCCGTAAATTGTCTCTTTCAAGCGCTCTAACGCCTCTAGCCCGCACATCTCTTCAGAATAAAGCGGTACCTCTTTAACGGGTAGCGGGTGAAAGTTGTCATGAATTTGCTGCTTGTACTTTTGCTGCTGGTCTTTCCAGCGCTGGAAAAACGGATCGCTAACTTCTTCGGGGATAATCCGATTGGCAACTACCATATCTGTCGCGACGTTATACAAGCTCAGGTAGGCATGAGCGCGTAAGGATTCTTTAATCACCATCTTTTCGGGATTAGTGACCAGCCGCACTGAGGTCACTGTCGGATCTGCCAAGATCTTCTCTAGCGCTTCTAACTGCTCGTAGAATTCGTAAGGCGCGTCCATTACCTCTTTTGTCGGCAGTGAGAATCCAGCGACCGGGCGAAAGAACGGCTCGACCAGTGGACGTAGGGCAGTCGAAACTGCCTGAAAAGGCTTGTAGAGCTTACGCATGTACCAGCCTGCGACTTCCGGTAGGCTTAGGAGCCGCAAAGCTGTGCCAGTTGGGGCAGAGTCGATAATCAAAACGTCAAATTCGTTTTCGTCGTAGTGGCGCTTCATTCGCACCAGGCTAAAAATCTCGTCCATGCCCGGCAAAATTGCAAGTTCTTCAGCTTCGATGCCTTCTAAGCCCCTAGCCTGTAGCACCTGCGTAATATAGCGCTTCACTGCGCCCCAGTTCCCTTCTAGCTCTCTAAGTGCGTCTAGTTCTGCGCCCCAGAGGTTGGGCTTAATCTCTTTGGGATCGTGGCTGAGTTCGGTGTCGAAGCTGTCTGCGAGTGAGTGGGCCGGGTCGGTACTAAGAACGAGCGTTTTGTGCCCGATTTCTGCACAGCGGAGGCCGGTTGCTGCGGCGACTGAGGTTTTACCAACCCCACCTTTTCCGGTCATTAAGAGTACGCGCATAGCAAGCTGGCCTGTGATTTATGAAAGTTAACGTTCCTTTACTTTAGCGATTTTTGACGTTGATTTGTGCGCGATTGCGAAGTTTATCGCGACAGAACGTCTTTGCACAGGTCGCGATTCTCTACGGTGGAGCTGGTTTTTATGTAGTCTTCGGCCCACCGACAGCCCTGCTCTAACAGGCCGTCTTCGTCGAGTAGCTTTTCTACGTTCCACAGGTGCGATCGCCGATCTTCTCCGGCTGACACCACTACGCGATCTGCTGCCGCATCAGCACCCTGAGCAAAGAGCGCCTGCCATACCGCCCGCCCGCTTTCAGTAAACGTTGCTACCAGCTCCCCCTCAAGCGTCCATAGCTTAATCGTGCCATCCCCGCTAGCCGTTACTAGCTGCTCTCCATCCTCGCTAAAGTCAACCGATCGTACCTCGGCTTCATGGCCTTCTAGCGTTGTTAGCAAAGTGCCATCCACCTTCCATACCTTTGCTGCGTTATCAAAACCTGCTGCCGCAATTAGCTCACCATCTGGGCTAAAATTCGCATCGATAAATCCGCTGCGGCCATCGCCTCGAATAATCTGCAACAGCTTGCCATCTCGTGACCATAGCTTCACCGTTCTATCTAAGCTGGCCGACACGACAAACTGACCGTCTTCACTAAAATCAACCGCGCGCACCTCGCCCTTATGTCCAAAAAAGGCAGCTTGCTCGTTCCCTTGTAAATCCCAAAAACGCACGCGCCCATCGACACCACCTGTTGCAATTGTTTGTCCGTCAGGGCTAAAAACCGCATCCCAGATAGGTTTGTCGTGACCACTAAAGATTGTGACGAGATTTCCTGCGGTTGTCCACAGGCGGGCAGTTCCATCCCAACTGCTAGTAACAATCTGAGTGCCGTCAGGACTGAACGCAGTACTGAGTACCGCGTCGGGATGATCAAAACGTGCGATGAGCTGGTTAGTGTTTCGGTGCCAAAGGTACAGGCCGCGATCGTCGCTAGCAGCGGCGATAAGCTCACCATCTGGGCTGATATCAACGCCGATAATGCCTGCGTTTGGGCCTAGATATACCGTTAGCAGCGGATTGGTTAAATCCCATAACCGTACGGTTTTGTCGGAGCCTGCGCTGGCTATCAACCGGCCAGAAGGGCCAAACGTGACGGCGTTTATTCGGCTTTGGTGGCCTCGAAAACTAGCAATTTGCTCGCCGTCTAAGTTCCATAGTTTGACCGTGCGATCGCGACTCGCAGACACGAGCTGCTCGCTATTAGGGCTAAACTCAATTGATAAGATATCGGCTTGATGGCCCTGTAACTTCTTTAAAGGCTGCATCTCGTCTGCTGTCTTTAATACTGCTGTTGACGCTGCTGTCTTGGATGCCGCTGTTTTTGATGGCAAATTCGATGCCTCAGCTAGCAAAGCTGCCACATTCCAATAGCTAATAGTGGTATCGCGGCTGGCAGTGGCGAGTAGCTTACCATTGGGGCTAAAGGCCACAGCGGTCATCGGTGCGGTATGGCCTTTGAGGGTACGCCGCAGCTTTCCACCAAGACTCCACAGCTTGACGGTGCCATCTTCACTAGCAGACGCAATGGTTTTATTGTCAGGGCTAATGGCAACGGCAGTCACTTCATTGGTGTGGCCAGTGAGCGTATGGAGGAGTCGCCCTCTGGCTGTCCAAACTTTGAGGGTGCGATCGCCGCTGGCTGAAACCACTCGCCGTCCGTCCTGACTGACTGCTACCGCATAAACAGCGTCGGTATGACCTCTAAGCGTGTGCAGAACCTTTCCCTGCAAGTTTCTAATTTTGAGACGGCTGTCATCGCTGCCTGAAATGATCCTTTTGCCATCTGGGAAAAATCTCACCGCCCGCACCCGCGCGGTTTGTCCGGCAAACGTATTGAGCAGCGTGCCGTCTATATCCCACAGCCGGACTTCACTGTTGGCGCTACCCGTGACAATTCGCTGACCATCAGGGCTAATATCAACGTCCCAAAAATTGCTTTTTTCAAGCGTCAACCGATTTTTTTCAGTCACGCCCACCGCGCTCCTGCGCAGCGCGCTAACCATTTGCTCTGACTGGTTGAGCCGTCCGCCTCCCTGCTCGTAAAAATAGCGATTCGCCTCGATCGATTTGACCAAAGAATCCAACCGTTGCTCGGAAGCATAGAGGGCATCTGAAGTGGTAACAAGCGCTTCAAATTCTGTTTGTTTGGCCCGTTGATATTGAGCCTGGGCAACCATGCCAAGCGAAATAGCAACAATCAGCGCGCCGCTTAGCGTTGTAATGAGTGCTCGCTGAGCGCGTCTAGCTTTTCTTTCAATCGTGAGTCTTTTTTCGGTTTCTTTGAGCCTGGCAGATTTGAGTGCCTGCTGCATAATCTTTCGGTCGAAGCGCTCGCTGGCCGTGAGAAAGTCGTGGTCTAGCTCGCTGACGCTGCGCTCCAAGCTCCAGTCGTGAGCGTCCTTAAGGGCTCTGCCTCTGAGCAGTCGTGACTCGTCGGTGCGCTCCGACGCTACCCAGGCCGATAGCTGCCGGGCATAGGGCCGTAGGGCGCTAAGCTGCTGCTCTACCCACTGAATATCAAAAATGGTTGCGTAGATAGGATTTTTGACCAGTAGCCGTCCTTTTTCGTTTTTAATCAGGCCCGAGAGCATCAGTTCCATGTGCTCCGGGCTATCGTCGTAGGCTAAAAGCCGCTCTAGATCTAAATCTGGTTTGCCCTGAGAGATAGCGGCCAGCAGGATTGTTTGGTAGATGCCGAGCAGCCGGGGGGCCGTATTTTCATTGCGAAGGAGGCGATCGCGAATTGTCCGAAAGTGCTCAGGGTTGTCTTGCCCTTCCCAATGCTCTATGACCTGGGTGTGAACGACCCATCTGACTAAGGCGGCGGGTGTTTTGGGAAGTGATAAATCGGCGTCTAGCGGCAGGTCGCCTAGCAGTGATCGCGCCGTAAGCTGACAGATTTTTTGAGTTAAAAAAGGCTGGCCGCTCGTCCATCGCAAAACTTCTCGAACCAGTGCGATCGCGTCATAACCGTAGCCTGATAGCCCTTCGGTCAGCACCGTCGCATCTGAAAACTCTAAGCCTTTAATCTCAATCGCGCGTCCAACATTAAACGGAGTACGCGTCATATCTTGAATCAAATCCGAAGGCGTAGCGACTCCAAACAAGGCCCACGTCAGCCGCCGATAGCTCGGGTTTTCTGCCTGCTGGTCGTAGCAATAGCGAACCAGCGCAAAAAAATCATCTATCGGAAACTCTAGGGCTAGGGCGCTGTCGATTTCGTCTACAAAGATGAGCAGATCGCGATCGGGCAAAGCGGCCAGCAAGATCTCTTCAATAAATAGCCGTAGCCGCTGCACCAGTGAGAGATCTTTATTATCAGCCCACCACTGGCTGAAGTTGACGCGATCGCGCAGCTCAAACTTAGAGAGCAAATCAACCATTAGGCCCTTGTACCACTGCAACGGCGTGACTCTCTCGCAGCCGATGCTGGTCATGTCTATTGAGGCGCAGAGCTTGCCCGCTGCTCTCAGGCGCTCTTGCGATCGCACCCGCAGGCTAGACTTACCCATCTGCCGGGAGTGAAAAACATAGCAATACTCTCCCGCAATCAGCGTTTCAAGCAGGTCTTTGTCAGCCTGCCGGACGATATAGGTTGGCGCATCCAGCCGCAGGCTACCCCCTACCTGATAATCGTAAGGGGACTCACGCTTCGAGAGATTTTTTACATCTAATAGATCCATGCCGAACATGGGGCCTTGAGCGTTAAAGATGGCAAGCACTTCACTAAAAGATCGCCCTCAAGGCATTAACCTAATAGCAACTCCTTGAAGTACAAATAGTACAGCTCACTGCTAATAATAGCGACATTACCAACCATATAAACCAACCCCATCCGCTCTAGCTGATAGGCCAGCATTGCGTCGATCTGAGCCCCTTCTTTCGGAGCCTTAAGTACTTTAGCCAAAGCCCCTTTAAGCTCAGGCTGTCTTTGCATAATCTGCCAGTGTCGGCGGAGATGAGCGCTATAGATACCCGCTTGCGTATGGGCCTCTTGTAATAGCGCCGTCAGCGTAATCTCTCGTTCTGAGAGCCAATAGAGCGCAAGCTGGATTAAGTACGGGTGTCCAGATACTAGCGCATGTAGCCGGGTGAGCTGGTCACGATCGCTTATGGCTTCTCCGCTGGCCTCGCCATCTGCTCCCTCGTTTTTCATCGACAGCTCGTATTGTTCGGCTAGTTCTTCGGTTTGCGCCAGGCTCAGAACGGGTAGCTGCACAGAGAGCCCAATATTAAAAGGCGACTGAGAAATTTTTAGCGGCACATATACTTCTGTGTTGTAAGAGAGCACCAGGCGCAGCTTTTGCCAGATGGCTAGCTCCATCGCTTCTTCGTGCCAAACTCTGAGCATTGGCAAAAACTCCTGCACGAGCGCTGGATACTCAAAGAGCTGATCGACCTCATCTAAGGCTAAGACAACGGGCCCAGAGATCTGGTTGAGTAAGTATTCTCTAAAATATATTTTGCAGCTTACCTTGTAGCCAATTTCGTCATCCCAATAGTCATCTAGCTTATTTTCGATGCCGAGCTGCTGCGCGGTGTTGCGGCAAAACCAGCGAAGAAACCGACTCAAGTCTTCTAAAATCGCGGTATCAGCTTCTTGAATGTTAATCAGTACTGTTCGAGCCCCCTGCTCACGGGCATAGTCTAGAGCCCGTAGTAGTAGTGACGTTTTACCCGTATTGCTAGGGGCTTTGATTCTCAGTAGCCCGCCAGGTCGTTCGAGTTCTGCAAAAGCCTGTTCTTCGGCGGGAGGACGCGGAATATAAAAGGCAGATTCTACGGAGAGTCCAACGCTGGGAAACGCTATCTGTGTTGTTGTCGCCTGTGTGCTCAGCAAGTCGCCAACCTGGGAATGAAGAATTTGGGAATCGTCTGAATCGCTTTTGGCTCTTGGGTTGTCTTTTTGGGTGCCCGAAGGCGTTGAGAGATTCTTTTCTGCCAGGGTATTGAGGACAAACCTGACGTTTTTTTTAGTTACTTTGTGACCGATGGAGTCTGAAAGCGATCGCCAGAGCTGAGCGCCCACGTCGCGAATATATTCAGGGTGATAGCCGACTGATTTTGCGATCTCAGGGTAGAGCTGACCTGACCATGACTGCTTGAAAACGATTTCTTGGACGTAGCTTAAAGACTCAGGTGCGATCGCTCTTTGAACGGCTTCTAGCGCTTCTTTTTCTGTCATGGATTAAGCCAAGAAACCAGGCAATAGCAACGTCATGGTTACTCAATAATACCGAGATTCTCAGCAAAAACCGCCTTATTGACCAAAATTGATTGGACTAGCGTTAGAAACCAAATGACGACGATAGCCACCCGGCGGTAGTGCCCTGATGTTCACCCAAACTGTAAAAGACGTTGCGCTCTGCGTGATGATATAGGGAATGGATTGCTCGCTGAGCGTTTGGCCCAAGCAAAACGCCTGAAGCCGATGAGCTGGCTTAAAGCTCTCAGTTAAGCGATAGATTTCACCCTGATAGCGCACCCCCTTTAACTGCCGTCCGGCAACGGCCAAAAGAATCGCTTCTGCGTCTTCTGCGTCGATTACCTCAGGAGCCATATCTACGAATGCACTATCTAAGTGAGCGCCTGCTAAGCGCACGATTCTACGCTTGAGTTCGCTCAGCAACAATCCGCTCGAACCCGACAAGCCCCGAAGCTTAGCGGCACAGTCGCCATCGCCGCTTGCAGCGCACGCCACGCCATATTGCTCAATAAGATCCGCCAGATCTCGATCTGAGTTAGCGCCAAGTTCGCTGATACTAAAGTGCTGAAGCAGCGTTTCTAGCCAAGCGGTGACTGCCGTGTCCGCTAATGCTTCTATGGGGGTTGCCGATAGCGAAGAAACTTTTGCCATGAACTTTGTAAAAGCCTAAACAGTTGATGTAGAGCAGTTGATACTTATAAAGAGTAACTGTATGCTCTGCCTACATGCTGTAAGAAAAGTGCGAGATTACCAGGCTTTTTGCGTTTGAAAAGTCATCTATTGCAATAGCTACATTGCTCACCTCGAAAGACATTTACCGTTTTTGCTACTGGCAAATGCAAAAAAGACCACCTGTGCAGTGGCCTCTTTTATCAATAGATATATCAGTAGATACGCATTGCTATTGAACGTTCAGATACTGAAGAACGCCAGCCGTAATGCCGTCAGCAATCTCATTAACAGCCGCAGGATCTCTAAATCTAGCGGCATCTTCGCGCCCGGTGACGAAGCCAGTTTCGACTAAGACCGCAGGCATGGAGGTGTTGACTAAAACGTAAAAACGCGCCCGACGAACGCCGCGATCGCGCAAGCTAGTCCGTTGCAAAACGCTGTTGTGAATAGTCTGCGCTAGGCGAAAGCCTGAGGAGTAATAGTAAGTTTCTAGGCCGTTCACATCCGGGCGGCTGAGGCTAATGGCATTGGAGTGAATGCTCACAAAAACATCGGCATTGGCTCTCTCAGCAAAATCAACGCGCGGATCAAGATCGATTTCGCGATCGTCTGAGCGAGTGAGTACCGCGTTGATGCCTTTTTCTTGGAGCGATCGCTGCATTCGACGCGCCACTGTAATATTGATGTCTTTCTCTCTAAGCCCCCCGATACCAACAGCGCCGGGATCTCTGCCGCCATGCCCTGGATCGATCACCACGGTAAGCTGGCCCTGACGCGCCCGCGGGATGGACGGTGTACCTGTCGAAGGACGCGGTGCGGTGGCAATCGGCGGCGCTGAACCCTCGATAATTTGAGCCGGGAGGCCAGCAGAGACGAGCCTGTCACGGAGCTGGTTAGCTCGATTTTGCTCCCGGAAACGACCCGCTTGAACGACAGAGCGACCGTTAACGCGGGTGCGGAAAGCGCCGGATTCAACTCGGTTAACGCGATCGCGCGTATTAGAACCATTCTCAGGCACGATCACCTGATAAAACGTTTCGTTTTGGGCCGTAGGTCTTGGTGGCGGGGCGCTTCTTTGTCCTTCTATAGTTTGAGACTCGATGCCGCGACTAGAAAGCTGGCTGGTAAGCTGCTCAGCTCGATTGCGCTCTTGAAACAGCCCTGCTTGGATTACTCTTTGGCCGTCAACAGTTGCGTTAAAAGCATCGGGTGCAACCTGACGGACGCGGGCGCGAATGATCGGTGAAGCGCTCGGTACGATGACTTGATAGTAGGTGCCCTCATTGCCACCGGGGCTTGGGCTACTGGGCCTCGGTGCTGCGGTAGGCGAGGGCAAACTACTGCCGCCTAACAGCGGAGGAGATGACGGCGCAGGCGATGCGGGTGTCGGTGCGGCGGCTGTGGGTCTGGGGCCACCTGCTTGGGCAATTACGGTTTCTAGGCTGTCGTCATTAGAAAGGTAAACATGGCCCTGAGCGCTACCGTTTAGCGTCCGGCGGGTCATTTCCCAACCGGGGTCTAGCTCAATTTTTACAAAGTCATTAGCGACGCCATTACTGCGGCCAATCTCTAGAACAGGCAGGTCGCCGCCTCTGCCTGGCAGGGCTCCTGGTAAGGCCACTAATACGAGACTTTCACCTCGGCGCGTCACCTGCAATCGATAGCGGCGGCTAAGATCTTCGTTGCCAATGCGCACCGAGTAGCCGTTGCTATCAGAGCGCCGCCCGCAAATGCCTGAAAAGTCGAAGTTTAGCAGTAGCGGTTCTACAACCGTGGGGCTACCGGGCTCTTCGGCAAAGCAGTCTTGCTGATCTGATAGCTGCTCTAGAATCAACAGGCGATAGAAACGACCGTTGGCGACAGGCTCAGCGATCGCGACTGTTCTATCAGCGTCAATCGATTCTTCGCCGTAGTTTTGGGCGATCGCACTGGCAGAGGCGAGAGCGCTAGCGCCTAAAACGGTAGCGGTGAGCGCGGTAAGTGTGGTGAGTCGGCGAATTACGGATTTCATATCTTCGGCAGTTGAGCAGGTGCAGCGAACAAGGGCAGCTCTGAGGCGAGCTTGCGTAGCGGGTGTGTGAGGCCCTAGCAAAGAGGTCAAAAGGACTATAGCAGGTGCTCTACAGCTTTACGGAGCCTGGGAGAACTGACCCCATTGAGCGGGTTTTCTTACCCAACAGGTATCGTTTATGTGACTACTTTTGATTTGTCACATCTCAACCCAGTCGGCTATTTGAGGTTTTTGCAGGGCGCTAACCACGAGTTTCAGCCGATTCATAGAAGGCTCTCATCTGGGCTTCATAAGATTCGCCTAATGTGTTTACACAACCTTTAAAACTACCCACGAGATTTACTAAAATGCATACTCGGCAGCGACTAATTTCGTCACCCCTCCGTTTTTCTACCACCGTACTAGCGGGAACTCTCGGATTAGCTTTGGCCTTGGGCGCTTGCGCACCTAGCGAAACCACTAGCAGTTCTATTAGTGAAAATACGGATGAAACGGTGGCTGAGAATGTTGCTAAAAGCACATCCGTAGAAGGCGCGGCTGCTACAGAGGCTCAAGCTGCAACCAAAATCTACGCAGAAGACGGTATAGCCATTGGTGGTGCCGATCCAGTCGCTTACTTTTCCTCGGCCAGCGAAGGTGATTTTGTCGCGGGCAGTGCTGACTACACCTACGACTGGAACGGTGCTACCTGGCAGTTTGCCAGCGCCCAGAACCGGGACGCCTTTGCCGCGAATCCTGAGCAGTATGCGCCGCAGTATGGTGGTCACTGCGCTTGGGCGGTGGCTCAAAACGCGATCGCCGCGATTGATCCGAGGGCCTGGGCGGTTGTCGATGGCAAGCTATATCTCAACCTGAATAAAAAGATTCAGACCCGGTGGCAGAAGGATATTCCTGGCAACATTGCCAAAGCAGACACTAACTGGCCTACGCTTTCAGTTCAGTAGAATTCGCTTTGATTAGGACTCAATATAGACACAGGCCGCCTTGCCATTGATGCGGTTATTGCTAGGCCACTACAGCGGAAGGTAGCGGCTGTAGCGTGACTTTTAAACCGTCATTAGGATGCAGCGAAGGCACTACGCTCAAGGTCAAATCCTGGCCAGGATCTAGCTGCCACTGATAGCGACGAAGGAGCTGGGCGGCCAAAATTTTCATTTCTAGCTTGGCAAAAGCCATGCCCAAGCAAATGCGCGGCCCGCCGCCAAAGCCCACCAGGCTATAGTCAAATCGCTTTTGCTCAGCCCGCTTAGGACTAAACCTATCAGGATCGAACGCATCAGGATTTGTGTAGCAGCGTTCGTCCTTATGGGCCGCTTCAATGCGATAGAGCGCTAGCCAGCCAGCCGGAACGTGATAGCCATTAAAGTCAAAAGGCTTGATCACCTTGCGAAAGCCGCCACCGATGGGCGGATACTTGCGCTCAACTTCTTTGAGTATTTGGTCTAAATACGGCATATTTTGCACCTGCTCTAGCGTGAGCGATGCCGCCTTCATATCGCCGCTGACATTACCACTCACCTGCCTTTGCTCGGCTCTTGCTCGTTCTAGTACGTCAGGGTTTTGCGCTAGCGCCATCATTAGCGATGTCAGCATAGAGGTCGTGGTTTCGTGGCCCGCGAACAGCATCAGCAGCGTTTGCACTTTAATTTCTGATTCGCTGAGGCGGTTGCCGTCTTCGTCTTCAGTTTGTAGCAGCAGCGTTAGTACGTCGGTAGGTAAGGCTGCGTCTTCGGCTGACTGAAGGCTGGCGATTAGCTCGCGACGGCTGGCGATTTCTTGTTCGATGTAGGCAAGTAGGCGATCGCGTCCATCCAGCGCTTTGCGATAGGGCGTCGGCCCCCACTTCACCGGCAGTGTAAACAATCCGCCCGTCAAATCTGCAAACCAGCTTGATAGCTGCTCTATCGTATTGTTCTCGTTGGCCTTATCGACGGCTTCATTCGCAGAGCTGGGCGCTGTGCCCACTAGCAAAACGCTGGCAACTTCAAACGTGAACTTCTTCAGCTCATTGAACCAAATAAGATTCTCCTTCTCTTCCCAGCGCGTGAGATAGGTATCAGAGAGTGCCACCATCGTATCGAAATAGCCTGCTAACGCTTTGCCGTGAAAAGCAGGCATGAGTAGCCTGCGGTTGCGCCGATGTTCTGCACCCTCTTGCAAAAATAGCGATTCGCCCAGTAGCTCTTTAAAGCTATTGGGCCAGCCACCGCGCCAGGAGAAACAATCAGCGTGGCTAGCGAGCAAAAAGGCATTGGCTTCTGGGCCGCAAAAGAACACGGTGGTTTGGCCGAGAATGCGTGACTTAAATAAGCTGCCGTACTGCTGCTGGCGTTTGGTCGCGAAGTCAGGGTCGCGCAGGAAACCCAGGGTTTCGCCTATCCAGGGTAATCCTAAGCTGCCAGGCGGTGAGGGTAGTTGCTCGCTCATATGAGGTCTGGGTGTTTTGTGAGACGGCGGTTAATAAAAATATACGATAGCGAGAGAATATACGATAATAGAGGCACAGCAACATTGAATACAGTTTCTAAATAGGCGCGCTCTAGATATGGCAGCAGGCAAAAAGCTCTTCAAAAAATCACTATTCAAAAAGGTATTAACTGGGTTCGGTGTATTCGTTTTGCTATGGGGCACGGCGGGCTGTTCTGCGACGGTTGACTCTTCGGCTAGCTCTCCAGCTTTGGGCAACGACACGCAGGCAAGCGCTGAAGTTTCGGCGCTCACAACTGCTCAAGCTAGAGCCAATGAGGATCTCTCTACCGCTGTTTTTGCAGGCGGTTGCTTTTGGTGCATGGAGCAGCCCTTCGACGAGCTACCGGGTGTGGCTTCAACCACATCAGGCTACACGGGCGGCACCACAGAAGACCCTACCTATTCCGAAGTTTCTAGCGGCGGTACGGGCCATGTGGAAGCTGTAGAAGTTCGCTACGACCCAGAGCAGGTAAGCTATGAAGCTCTGCTAGATACCTTTTGGCACAACGTCGATCCGCTCGATAACAGAGGACAGTTTTGCGATAAGGGCTCCCAGTATCGCTCGGCTATTTTCTATGAGACACCTGAGCAAGCGGCACTAGCAGAATCGTCTAAAGAAGAGATTGCATCTGAGCTATCCGAACAGTCTAATCAGCCAGTTGCCACAGATATTTTGCCAGCGGCGACTTTCTACGACGCTGAAGACTATCATCAGGACTATTACAAAACGCGGCCTGTTCGCTACAAGTTTTATCGCAATGGCTGCGGGCGCGATCAGCGTTTGGCCCAGGTGTGGGGTGACGATGCGCCTAGCCATTAAGGTATAGAGTGGCACATTACATATCTGCCTACCGTCTGTAGCAAAGGAGACAAGTTCGCCTACGATTGGCGAAAGCTACTGAAGGGTGTGTAGCGCTTGAGGTTAAACATTTGGGGATGCCAGTACGTAATGAAGAAAACTTTGGCCTTGCTGAAGAAAAAAAGGGTATGGACAGGGCTGGCGATCGCAACTTGCCTCATTGTCGTTATCAGCCACCTACCGATTGGCGCTTGGCTATCGGCTGCGCACACCTGGATTGCAGGCCAGGGCGTATGGGCAATCCCAGCTTTTATCGGCATCTATGTACTAGCCGCTGTCTTTGGCTTGCCCAATATCGTTTTGATCTTAGCTGCGGGCACATTGTTTGGCCTTACCAAAGGCGTTGTCATTGCCTCGGTGGCTGATGTGATTAGCATCGCCGCCTGCTTTGCAATTGGGCAAAACATGGGCCGTCGTTGGATTACCTGCTTTGTCGGTGAAAACAGTCGCTTTCATAAGTTAGACAAAGCGTTTGCCAAAAAGGGTTGGAAGATCGTTTTGCTCACGCGACTTTCGCCTGTGCTGCCGTCTAGCCTGCTGAACTACGGCTTTAGCATCACGCGCATTAACTTTTGGGAGTACCTGTTTTTCTCTTGGATGGGAATGCTGCCGGTTATCTTCACCTATGTGTATGTGGGTAAGTTCGGGGCAAGCATTCTGTCTTCTAGCCAGCAGGCAGAGAATCTTGTGTTTCAGGCGATAGGTTTGGCTACGACGTTAGGCGTGATGTTTTATACGACTAAGCTGACGGCTTCTGCGCTGAGATCTGAAGAAGATTCCTCAGAAGATATGCCGTCTGCAAAGCACCTTTGCTCTTCACAAGCGTCTAGCGATCGCACCGCCTCAAACGAAGACAAGCCCAAAAACAGTAAGTTTGACCATAAAATTGACACGCAGCGATCGCCCTCACGGTCATCTCTGTGGCCAGGGCATCAAGCGTGTAGCGATCGCCGCTATCCGCAAACTGCTGTCTCTGAACGCGTGCTAGTGCTGCCTAAAATTCCTGGCGAACGCTAGACACCTCAACTGCTAGAACTCCCTTTCTATCCGCTCTGTCGTCTATCTCTTTCTTCTAAATTTTCTCTAAAGCATCCGGCTTGTGAGCGGCTTCGCTGCCTGTACTCTCGCTTTCAACTAAATATTGAGGCTCATCCTCAGTGGCTTCGGCAGTATAGCCTTTGATATCGGTTGTCGTCCTGAGCTTCTTTTTGACAACGCCTGTGGTTTTGCCTTGGGCCGTATTCCACTGTACGCGATCACCTTCCTCCAAGCTTTTCGACCCGCTGCTTTTCGACCCACTACTGTTCGACTGACTGTTTTTCGATTGACTAGACTCACCAGTGGCTTTTGAAAGCGCCTCTACGCTGTGGCCTGTCACTTTCTCTGTGCTGTCGTTTTTGACTAAGTAGCGCGGCTCAGACTTTGAAGCCGAAACATGCGTTCCCTCTACGGTTTCATCAGAGGTAATCATCTTCTGCACGGTGCCTGTAGAAGTGCCCTGGCCCGAAGACCACTGCACCTTGTCGCCTTTGTGAAACTTTTGCTTGCTAGCCATAGTTGCGATCGCTCTCTATCAAGTTATTTACCTATAACAACGTAAAGACTCTGTAGTGCTGTGCGCCTCTATCTATTTCTAGGTCTGTTGCCTGCGACAATCTCTATAACAAGATAGATGGTGCGATCGCGCTCCCCCATAGGATATTTATTTCATACGAATAAATATTAAGAATGCTTCAAAGCTATATAGAAGACTCTCATAACTATAAGAACCTGTTTTCTGTATAGTACTAATGAACTAATCTCAGGTAGCATATCAATAACTAGCCCCCATCAGGTACTTATGAACCAGCATCTAAGTCCCGGAAACTTTGTCAGACTTAAAGACCAGCCCAGCGACTTGCCAGATTTCGTACTAGAGCGCTACTTAGGAACCTTCTGCTGGATTCGACAGCAGACCTGGGGCAAATGCGTGCAGTGGAAAGTAAACGTTGCCCAGATCGAAACCGCGCAGCTAGGCTAGCCGATGTATTTTCGCGCTCATGCCTGCCTAAGGTTGCGTTAGGATCTGTTCTATATCAACTTTAACTCTGTCCCTTTAACCGACAAATCGCTATGACTGCCCTACAGGTTTCTGCTCGCGAACTCGTTCAATCTGCTTACGAAAATCGCTATACCTGGGATAAGAACTTTCCAGGCTACACGACTGACGTAACGCTCAAGCTAGGTGATAAAACCTTTGAAGGAACCGCGAAAGTGAATCCTGATTTATCGGCAGAAGTGTTTGGGATAGAGGACGAAGACGCTCACAAGATCGTCAAGGGTCAGCTTTGGGAAGTGGCGATTCACCGCGTTAGCCGTCCGTTTGAAAAAACGCATGGAGCCAATACTTTCAAAGTAGAGGGCACAGATGATGATGGCGCAGTCAAAATCGCAGTGGGTGGTAAAGCAGAGGGCGACGCCTACAAAGTGAAAAACGACGAATTTACGATGGTTCACCGTCACATCCACGGCGTTGTTGTAACTATCAACACGTCTAGCTCGTACGACACGGGCAGCGGCTACCTGTCACAAACATACGATTCTGTCTATCACGATCCTAAGACGGGTGAACTTAAGCAGGGCCGCAGCGAGTTTACAGACGACTACACTCAGGTCGGTGACTACACCGTTTTGTCAAAGCGTACGATCACCTCAGCCGACGAGCCAGCAACGGAAATTTCATTTTCTAACATCAAGTTGTTGTAGGGCTAGCGCTAGGATAGATAGACTCAGATCTATAGCACCACCATGACGAAACGCGGAGATAGAGCCTGGCCGCTTTGGCCAATTGTGCCGATTTATCCCTACGGGCAGCGGCGCACGCTCCGCCGAGAAATTATCCCAAATCAGCTCTGGCTCTTTGAGCAGGTGCAGGGAATTTTTTATGTGGTGGTGCCGATTCGGATGACGGTTGTAAAGCTGGCTGAAGGCGGGCTGCTGGCGTTTTCGCCGGTAGCGCCGACCCGTGAGTGCATTCGGCTGATGCGGGAGCTAGAGGCTGAGCACGGTGAGGTAAAGTATGTGATTATGCCGACGGTGACCGGGGTTGAGCACAAGTACTTTGCCGGGCCGTTTGCGCGTTACTTCAAGCGTTGTGAGGTGTATGTTGCGCCGAATCAGTGGAGCTTTCCGCTTGATTTGCCCTTAAGCTGGCTGGGCTTTCCGGCTAAGCGGACGCATATCTTGCCAGCAGAGCCGAGTGAGACGCCGTTTTTTGATGAGTTTGACTATGCGACGGTTGGCCCTATTGAGCTGAATTTGAAGCCGTATACGGAAGTGGCTTTCTTTCACCGGGAGACGCGATCACTCCTCGCCATCGATACCATCCTTTCTATACCCATAGAGCCGCCCGAAGTCGTCTCACAGAATCCTTTCCCGCTAGCCTTTCACGCCCGAGATAGCGCCCTAGAACCGCTGGAAGATACGCCTGAAAACCGCCTGAAGGGCTGGGCACGAATTGCCTTATTTACGTTTTACTTTCAGCCAGAAAAGCTAGAAGTGCCAAGCACGGGTGCGGTGCTCAAGAACGCGCTGAAGTCGCCGAACCGCTCTAAGAAGAACTATTTTGGGCTGTATCCTTTTCAGTGGCAAAGCGGCTGGTATGAGTCTTTTGAAACCCTGCGCAGGGGCGGACGGCTTTTAGTTGCACCCATTCTGCAAACCCTGATTTTTAACCGTGATGCGGAGGCCGTTTTGGCTTGGGCCGATCGGATTGCGCAGTGGGATTTTCAGCAGGTGATTCCCTGTCACTTCAGTGCGCCAGTTGCCGCAGGGCCGGATGAGTTTAGGCAGGCTTTTGACTTTTTGAGAAACCCAAATTCGCAGAGCTGGACAGGGTTTGAACATGGGGTGCCGATGGCTGATTTGGCCACGCTGGGGCAGATCGATCGTCAGCTCAGCGGGAGCTTGCTAAAGCCGCCGGAGAATTAGGTTGCTTACTCAACCTCATGGAAGTCTGAGAAATCGATGTAGCGATCGCCCCCGTCCACCTGATGAATAATATCTTTGAACTGCCGGTTCCACAGAATGTCTGGTGCGTAGTAAGTGTGGCGTGTATGAATGGCCTGGGCCACGGTTTGATCGATGCCGCTGACAGATACGAGCAGGGCAGCGCTGGTACGGATAAGATCGGCGTGGGTGAGATTTTTGAGTGGACTGTTGTCGTCGATGGCATGGAGCGCCGTCCAGGTGAGGAAAAAGCTAGGGTTGCGATCACGCAGCAGCTCCAGCTCATAAAACCGCCGCATCATCCGCCCGTCGCTATACTCATCAAGGGTCAAATACACCCGCATTTGCGCCTCCAAAATTTGGTTGCGGCGCTCATTAGCCGCCCGAAACATCAGCGTAGGCGTCCCTTTGAACGGCGTTACGACGACAACGCGACTGAATAACACCTGCGCGGTAGGCCGTGAAAATCGGGCATAGGCCAGTCCTGTGAGCACGGCGATTCCTACCAGGGAGGTGATAGCCACCAGGCTGACTAGCATGTGAGCATAAGTATTGCCGGGTGACATGACGCCGTAGCCAATAGAGGCTGAGGTTTGCACGCTGAAGTAAAAGGCGTCGGCAAATGAGCCGGGTTCGGCATTGAGAATGGCCCCTTCGCCACCGAGTAAAAACAGTAGAGCGCAGAGGGCGTTACCCAGGGCATACGTGCCGATTGTGATCAGCAAGAAGCCTTGCCAGGGCACCGTGAGCATGAGGTAGTAGGGCGATCGCCAATACGAATGCCAGGCCCCTAACCCCAAAATATGAAACCGTCCGTTCTCGATATGAATCCGAACTTTGGAGGCTCGTTTTGAGAATTGAGAAGGTTTTTTGGGCTGCTGATTGCCAACGCTCATATTTTGTTCGACGGCTGAATAATCGGTACTGTAAGGGAGAAATTTGCAGAGCGCGCTCGCTGCGGACATGCCGACATCATCGTTAAGGACGGGAATGCGATCGCCACCCTCAACCACTGAACAGATAATCGAACAGTTGAACGGCCACCTGCAAGCCTTGAGTGGCCCACGTGACCCCTATCTCAACTCAGGCAGACACAGCCTCGCGCAGCAATATATTCGCACTGAGCTAGGTCGTTGGGGTGAAGTGAGTAGCCAAAGCTTTTATGCTCAAGGCCGCCCCTCCCAACAAAAATACTACAACTGGCAAACCGTGTTGCCCGGTAGTCGCCCCGATTTAGCGCCGATTTTGGTGGGCGCTCACTATGACACCGTGCCGGGCTCGCCCGGTGCTGATGATAACGCCAGTGGTGTTGCGGTTTTGCTAGTGATCGCTCAACTCCTCTCTACAGCCCCACCCCGCCGTCCGATTCATTTAATCGCTTTTGACCTTGAAGAATACGGCTTAGTCGGCAGCACCACTTGCGCTCAGAGCTGGCAAGCCGAGCAGCGCCCTATCCATCTCATGCTGTCTTTAGAGATGCTGGGCTACTTCAGCGATGCGCCTCAGCAATATCCGCTTAAGATCATGAGCCGCATCTATCCCAAAACGAGCGACTTCCTTGCGCTCATTGGCAACGGTTCTACAGTGCCTAAAATGATGTCTCTCAAGCGCCATATAAAACGGGCTGGAATGCCCTGTCAGTGGCTCCCCGTGCTCAATCAAGGAAAGCAGATTCCATCCTCCCGACGCAGCGACCACGCGCCCTTCTGGGATGCTGGCTATCCCGCTATTTTAGTGACCGATACCGCTAACTTGCGAAACCCTCACTATCACACCTCGTCTGATCAAATAGGGACACTAGACATCGCGGCAATGGCTAAAATTACGATGGGTCTAGCCGCGAGCCTACGACAGATGTAGGGGCAAACGTTCAACACCACTTCACTTTTCAAACGCAATTTTTTAGGATGCTATGCGTTTTACGAACCTAATGAGCATAGCTTTAGCGGGACTTTCGCTCGGCTATGCGGTCGTGCTGACGGCAGAAGCGATGCGCGCCGAGCTAGGGCTACCAGCGTCTATTCAATATGTGGTTAGGCAGGCGGGCTGGGAAAATATCAGCTTAGAAAACCTGATGCCAGCGGCCCATTCGACCGCTCATCCGGCCCCTCTC
Organism: uncultured cyanobacterium; assembly: GCA_963793265.1. GTDB lineage: Bacteria > Cyanobacteriota > Cyanobacteriia > Phormidesmidales > Phormidesmidaceae > Phormidesmis. Next base: position 934,812 of record CAWBZI010000006.1, on the reverse strand, counting down.
AAGCAAACAGCGGTTGTCCCTATCGAATTACCGACAGACGTCAGCACTTATTTTGCAGTGGTAGCGGGTGGCGGTGCGCCTAGCTACAACGAGATTGCGCTAGAGAAGAACGTGCTGTATTTTCAGCGATCGCTCACCGAACGAGGCTTCATCTCTACCCTAGCCACCTTCTTATTTGCCAACGGCAATGACGGCCAAGAAACCGTTCGCTATCTTGACGAGGCCGGAGAGCAGCAGTTCAAAGCACCTGATATTGGTTCTTTAAACGGCGCGGCCAACTACGGCAACACCAAAGGCTGGTTTGAGGCCGTTGCCCGCGCTAAAAAGCCCTGTCCTTCCTTCTTTTACTTCACAGGGCACGGAGCGCGTAACGTTGAGAATGAAGACAATAACTGGCTGGTGCTGTGGGAAGAGGCTTTTGTCTCGGTTAAAGAGATGGCAGGCTGGCTAGATCCGCTGCCTGCCGATCAGCCGTTTGTGACGATGATGGCGCAGTGCTACTCGGGCGCGTTTGCTAACTTAATTTATGAGAATGGCGATCCTGAGCAGCCGGTGGCTTTGCAGACGCGCTGCGGATTTTTTGCGACGGTGGCGTCGCGACCTTCGGTGGGCTGTACGCCTGCGGTAAATGAAGCTGATTACAAGGACTACAGCTCTAGCTTTTTTGCAGGACTGACCGGACGCGATCGCACGGGCAGTTCAGTAGACTCCGCTGACTACAATCAAGACAGCATCATCTCCTACGCTGAAGCTCACGCCTTTGCCAAAGTAGACGAAGCCACCACAGACTGGCCCATTTCTACCCTGGAAGCCTGGCTACAGAGGCAGCTCTCTGACGGTGAAGTAGAGGCTATTCTGGCGCAGTCCATGAGAGCCTGGTACGATTTGGCGCGGCCTGAACAGCAGTATGTCATCAGCGCACTGGTGCTAAAGCTGGGCTTTGACCCGCTGCGTTCTTTTACTGAAAACGAGCAGCGATCGCCCGCTGTAGAAGCCAATACGATTGAAGAGGCTTATTTCATGCGGCTCAAAATGGAGCTAATGAACGTGGCGGCTGAGGCAATCATTCGAGACAACGGCGAGGAAGAGGCGATCGCTACCTTGAATAAGATCATGAACTGCGAAGCAGGCACTTGGTAATCTGCCGAAGCTACACAGCATTCGACGTCAAAAGATCCCTTACAACGTCTCTAAAAAGCTCAGCAAATCGGCCATATCTTTTGCGTTTGGCTGAAACTGCGGCATCGGCGGCGTCTTCCCACTAATGACCTGATTAATCAAACCCACCCGCGACTTTCGCTCCGAAACATTGTGTAAGTCTGGCCCGACCTCACCGGCCTCTTCTAGCCCGTGACAGGTTGCGCAGTTTAGCTGAAAAATATCTCGCCCCCGGCCAGCATCGCCTGATATCTCAAGTACGCTGTGAATGTAGGGATCGCTGGTGCTTAGTGTATGTGCGCCCCATAACGCGATTGCCGCTGCCATCACTAAACCCACGATCAGCAGCATTGCTCGCCGCACAGCCTGCCCAAAGTCGCTACTATCATTTATCATCCCAGAATCTACCGTCTGAGCCTCTACCGTCTGAGATTTCTCGGCCTGGTTTTGCACTATTTGTTCTCGGGCACTTTCTATCGACACAACCAAGCAGCTATTGACAAGTCTTTAACTTCATATAGCTTAAGTTTTTTTAAGAGAATAAGACAAGTTTTATCAAGATGTCTGAAGATTCTCTTGGTGATGCAAGCCCTGGTTCTTGGCTTTTCTCATGCTTAAGCCTAACGGCCTCGATTTGATATTTGTGCGTCTAAAACGCTGTTTCTGGCTATTGCACCGGGCTTCTTGATCGAAACATGTAGACTAGCCCAATGCAATAGTGAACTTGAGTATAGTTTTTCGACTCAGCTCTCAATTCACATTAAGATTAGATAAGCGAACTTCAGAGAAAGCCGCTATTGGTAAGCGATTATCCCTTATCAAGCTGGCTAGAAGCGATCGCACTTAATGAATACTTACCCACCTCTAGGAGAACTACCGTGGTCGAGCCCTTACTATCTGGCATCGTTTTAGGTCTTATTCCCGTTACGCTTATTGGCCTATTTGTCGCCGCCTATATGCAGTACCGCCGGGGCGATCAGTTAGGCGGCTAAGCCCAAACACTCAAAATATCAATTAAAAGCCCTATCGGTTCTGAAGCTAAGACCGATAGGGCTTTCCTTTGGATTTGAGTTCAATCCTGGATAAATTCGCTCAGTCCTAACATGGCTAACTTTGCAGTTCCATAGGCGGCTTCTGTGTGAACGGCGGTGCTAACGTCTATGCCCAAGCGCCGCTGCCTCAAGGCTTGCCAAACCTGGTTTTGTGCGCCGCCGCCAGCGGTGTATACCTTGCTCAAGGGGTCAGCGCCTAAGCTACCAAGCTTTCGATAGCCTTCTGCTTCTATGCGGGCCATGGCGTCAAGTAGGCCGTGTAGGAAGTCTGCGTCTGATTCAGGTCTGGGCGTTAGCCGGGGCGGATAGTCTGGATCGTTGATAGGAAAGCGCTCGCCCGGTGCACTCAATGGGTAATAGTCGTACGGACTAGGCTTAGATAGATCGATTTGCTGGCTGATAGCTTTGAGCTGTTCGGTTGAGAAAAATTTCTGTAGCACCGCGCCGCCTGTATTAGAAGCGCCGCCTGCTAGCCACAGATTGCCTAAGCGATGGCTGTAGATGCCTGCGCTGCTATCGTCTATGGGTTTCGTGCTGAGTAGTTTGAGTACGAGGGTAGAGCCGAGGGAAGTGACGGCTTCGCCTGGGCTTTGGGCTCCGCTGGCTAAAAAGGCGGCAATACTGTCGGTGGTGCCCGCGCAGATTTGGCAGGTTCCAGAGATGCTGAAGAGCTGCGACATCTGTGGGGTGATAGGTGCGATCGCTTCGCCAGGTTCTAAAACATCAGGGAGCCAGGCGGCCACGGGTGACTCTAACAGCCAGTCTGGATAAGCCAGTGTCGCTACGTCATAGCCCAGCTTGAGCGCATTGTGATAGTCAGTTACAGGTGGCTGCCCGTGCAGTAGGCAGGCAAGCCAGTCGGCCTGATGCGTGATGTAAACGCCACTGCGATCGTCAGCACTATTGCGATAGAGCCAGATAGCTTTAGTTAGCGTGGAGGTTGCGCTAACAGCAGGGCTCTCACTGGGCGCGAAAGTTCTCACTTCATCAAGCGCCGGGCGAGCGCTGGCGTCGTTATACATCAAAGGCTGAGTGAGTTGGCGTCCTTTGCGATCGCACAGCAGCATCGTCGCCGACGTGCCATTAATCGCAATCCGGCCTATTTGCTCACGGACACTCTTTTCAATTTGGCCCAGTAGCTGATGGAGCGTGCTTTGCCAGAGGTAAGTGTCTTGTGGTGTCGCATCTGTGAATTGACAGGCAGATTGAGCGACGATTTGAGGGGGAATGCGATCGCCCACATTCCTCAAAACAACAGCTCTAGCCCCAGAAGTTCCAAAATCTATCCCTAAAAACAGCATATGCCAGCAAAAGAAGAGCACAAAAAAGGCCCTAATTTGTAGGGCCTTTCATAAACCGAATTAGCTAAACCGAATTATCAAGGAAGCCCTACACGCTGACTTCACTCACTTCACGAGAAATAAAGTCAAAGGGCTGGTCAATAAACGAAACATCTTCAATGCCCGCATCCACAGCCATGTTCTTGACCTTCTCTTTCATAATCTGAATGCCCTGCACCGTTGGCGCAATCGGCACACCCAAAGAGTTATAGGTTTCACGCAAGCCCTGTAGCACACGCTCCATCAGCACATCGTTATTACCTGCTACCAGCGCATAGCTGCTGTAGCGCAGGTAGTAGTCCATATCGCGCAGGCAGGCGGCATAGCGGCGAGTCGTGTAGGCATTGCCACCGGGGCGAATGAGTTCAGGCACTTCTTCAAAAAGCTGCTTGCCTGCCTCGCGGGAAATCTCAGCGGCATTGGCGCTAATCATGGCCGCCACTTTGACGCGGTTAGTGCCTGTTGTGAAATAAGACTGCAAAGAGTCGAGGGCGTCCCGATCTAGGTAACGGCCTGTGGTGTCGTAATTGCTAATTAAGCTGGTGACCGTATCTCGCATGAAAATTCTCCTAAGCAATCTCTTGTCAAAGCCTGCTTGCCAAAGCTCTTGAGAGCCCTTTAGAGCCTCTGAAAGGCACGAGCATCAAAGGGTTCGGCTTTTCTATTAAGTAGATACAAGTCTACCATGCAAGATAAAATCACTCGCCGTAGCGCCGCCTTCTAGATGAGTTATCGAAGGAAAAGTTTACAATTCGAGCTGCTTTGCAATGTTTCTCAACCTTCACAAAATTTTCATGGATATTGAAAGCCCTATGTAAAGGCATTTCAACAAAACTTGTTGTGCATTCGGTATATGCCGATACAAAACCAATCAATTGCTATTCATACGATTGGTTACGTCTTACGTGGAATCCCTCAAAGGATAGTTAGCCGCTATTTGAGTGATCTCCTTTTTCTAACCTTAGGAATACAAACATGACTGGAAACGAGTCGCGCGTCCAAGCAATTTATGAAATCACTAACAGAGAGCCTGTCTCAGTAAAACCATCTGAGAAGCTAGAGAATATTTGGGCCTCGAACGTATTCAGTCTGAGCAAAATGAAGGCGATGCTGCCCAAAGACGTTTTCAAGTCGGTTCAGAAAACCATTCAGTCGGGCGAAAAGCTAGATCCTTCTGTAGCCGATACGGTCGCTGGCGCGATGCGTGACTGGGCGATGTCTAAAGGCGCTAAGTTCTACGCTCACGTGTTTTATCCGCTCACAGGCATCACCGCTGAGAAGCACGACGGCTTTATCTCGCCTCAGAGCAACGGCGACATCATTTCAGAATTTTCAGGCAAGCTGTTGATTCAAGGTGAGCCTGACGGTTCTTCTTTCCCTAACGGCGGCATCCGCGACACCTTTGAAGCGCGCGGCTACACCGGCTGGGATATCACTAGCCCGGCTTACATCCTAGAAGGTGAGCACGGCGCTACGCTCTGCATCCCTACCGTCTTTATTTCTTGGACGGGTGAAGCGCTCGATAAGAAAACGCCTTTGCTGCGCTCGATTGCAGTGGTTGATAAGGCCGCTAACCGAATGCTGAAGCTGTTGGGTAACACCGATGTTGCCCCCGTTAACTCTAGCTGCGGTGCTGAGCAAGAGTACTTTTTGGTTGATTCTCACTTTGCCAATGCTCGCCCTGACCTATTGCTTGCAGGTCGTAGCCTCTTTGGTAAAGCCCCTGCGAAAGGTCAGCAGTTTGACGATCACTACTTCGGTGCGATTCCGCCCCGCGTGCAGGCATACATGCACGATGTAGAAGAGAAGCTGTACAAGCTGGGCATCCCCGCTAAAACTAGCCACAACGAAGTGGCTCCAGGCCAGTTTGAGATTGCGCCTGTGTATGAAGCGGCTAACGTTGCCAGTGACCACCAGCAGCAGATCATGACGACGCTGCAAGATACGGCTAAAGAACATGGCTTTATTTGCCTGCTGCACGAGAAGCCTTTTGCGGGCATCAACGGATCTGGTAAGCACGTCAACTGGTCGATTGGTAACTCGACTCAGGGCAACCTGCTCGATCCGGGTGATACGCCTGAAGAGAACCTTCAGTTCCTCGCGTTCTGTGGTGCGGTGATTCGCGGCGTTCATATGTATGGCCCGTTAATGCGCGCGGTAATTGCCTCGGCTAGTAACGACCACCGCTTAGGTGCTAACGAAGCGCCTCCGGCGATTATGTCGGTGTACCTTGGTAGCCAGCTAGAGGAAATTTTCAATCAGATTCAGGCGGGCGATCTGAAGGGCTCTAGCCATAAGGGCACGATGCAGCTTGGGATTGATACGATGCCGCCTTTGAGTAAGGATGCGGGCGATCGCAACCGAACGTCTCCCTTCGCCTTCACCGGCAACCGCTTTGAATTCCGCGCAGTTGGCTCTAGCCAGTCTGTCTCTGGCCCGTTAATTGCTCTCAACACCATGATGGCTGACTCGCTTAACTGGATGAGCGACCAGCTAGAGGGCAAGCTATCGGGCGGCGGCGATGTCGGTGCGGCTGTGCAATCAGTGCTCAAAGACGTAATGGACAAGCACGGCGCGGCTGTGTTCGGCGGCAACGGCTACTCCGATGAGTGGCACACAGAGGCCGTTGAAAAGCGCGGTTTGTTGAATATCCCAACGACTGCTGACGCGCTTCCTTACCTGAAGAGCGACAGCATTAAGACGCTGTTTGAAAGCACTGGGGTACTGTCGCCCACTGAGCTATTCAGCCGCTATGAGGTGTACGCCGAGCAGTACATTCTCTCGATTGAGGTGGAAGCTAAGCTAGTGTGTGATATGGCCAAGACGCTAATTTATCCAGCGGCGCTGCGCTATATGAGTGAGTGTGCTGGGGCGATCGCGAACCTGAGCGATGTCGGCATCGAAATGGACAAAGCACCCGTCGAGAAAGTCGCTAGTTTCGCAAAGTCACTGCTTGATAGTGCTAGCGAGCTAGAATCCGCCATGGCTAAGCACGACTTCGGCTCTTCTGAAGACCACATGAACTACTGTGCAGGCACCCTTCGCGGCTTGATGAACAGCGTTCGTGACGCTGCCGACGCGCTCGAAGGTGAAATTGCTGATGACCTATGGCCGCTGCCTACTTACGAAGAAATGCTCTTTATTAAGTAGACTTTGGCTGTGCTTGAGCCTACGGGCTTTGGCTTGTAGAAAGTAAGAAAAAGCCGTCCGTGATGGGCGGCTTTTTTGCGTTTAGAAACCGTTCGGACTATTTCCGTAAGAACAATCAAGAAAAAATACGCCTTCCCCCTCTCACATTTCTCGTAACATTCTTTTACAATAAAAATACTTTGTCTACTTAAAAACAGCGCTCATCCCATACGTTCTATGCCAGATACTCTCACCTCCGATACCCTGACCAAATTTGCCTACCAAACTTTCCAGCAAGGCAAGCAAGTTTTCGGCTTTGCTCACAAAACGCTCAGCACTCGATTTCTAAACACCGTCTTTTCTCAAGACCGCCAAGAGCCCAACCCGCTCGATCCAAAGATGCTTCAGACGATCCAAGGCAGCATTGATAAGCTGCTCGAAGTTGACTGGCAAGATGCCGAAGCAGGCGTGTATCCCAAGCAAGCCCTTTTTGACAACCGCTGGGACGACTTCTTTCGCTACTACCCCGAGCTATGGGTAGACCTGCCCAAAATTTGGGATCGCGCTTCTAAAAAACGTCACCAAGAATTTAGTGAAGGCATCAGCACAGAGGGCTACCCTGCTTACTACGTTCAAAACTTCCACCATCAAACCGACGGCTACTTCAGTGACTACTCCGCCAACATGTACGACCTGCAAGTAGAAGTTCTCTTCAACGGTACCGCTGCCCCTATGCGTCGCCGCATTTTGGCCCCGCTAAAGCAGCACCTCAGCCAAATGCCGACTGCTGTAGGTACGTCTCCTCAACCTCTAAAGCTGCTTGATATTGCCTGCGGTACGGGCAATAGCCTCAGGCTCGTCAACCAATCTATGCCTGAAGTCGCGCTGTACGGAGCTGACCTCTCACCGGCCTACATTCGTAAAGCCAACGAGAATCTGGCTGACATCGAAGGCGTTATCCCCGCGCAGCTCGTACAGGCTAACGGCGAAGAGCTGCCCTTCGTAGACAACTTCTTTGAGGCGACAACAAGCACTTTCCTGTTCCATGAGCTGCCTGCTGGGGCCCGTCAAAATGTGATTGATGAAGCCTTCCGCGTCACTAAGCCCGGCGGCGTTTTTGTCATCTGCGACTCTATTCAAAAGCTAGACACCCCAGAGTTTGAGCCGCTGATGGAAAACTTCCCGGCGATGTTCCACGAGCCCTACTACCGTCACTACATTGGTGATGATTTGGTTGCTCGCTTGGAGTCGGCAGGCTTCACTGATGTGAAAACGAGCAATCACTTTATGAGCAAGTACTGGGTTGCGGTAAAGCCCAGTATCTAGGTTTGCTAAGTCATTGAATCATCGAGCTAGGGGCTTGCTGTGTCGGAGGGCGTAAAGCCTTGTGCCCTTACGGTTTTGCGGCTCATGTTTGGTGCTTTTAGCTGTTCAAATAGCTGATCGACTTTTGCTAAGTCTTTATCACCTGGCGACCTCTCTACTCCACTAGAGAGGTCGATTCCGTTTGGGGAGAGTTGAGTTAGAGCTGTAAGGACGTTGTTGGGATTAATACCACCAGCTAGAAACCAAGGACGACTGGGCGCGAAGGCTTGAAGCGTCTGCCAGTTTAGGGTTTCGCCAGTGCCGCCGAGCTGATCGGGGTGATAGGCATCGAGTAGAAGAGTATCTATGTACGGCTCGTAGCTGAGCGCGGTTTGTAAGTCTTCGGGGGTACGGACGCGGATGGCTTTGACGATTTTGACTTTGGGTAGGTTGGCGTGTGCTAGCGCGTCACGCAAGAGCTGGCAGGTGGCAGGGGTTTCGTCGCCGTGGAGCTGGATGACGTTGAGGCCAGCGATAGACACGGTGGTCAGGATTTCTGAGAGAGGGGCGTTAGCGAATACGCCAAAGTGGTCGATGTCTGGATTGAGTACTTTGGTGGCAGATGTGATGGGTGCGATGTTTTTAGCAGTGATGTAGCGGGGGGATTTGCTGACGCAGATGTAGCCGAGGGCGGTTGCGCCTAGTTGAGCGATCGCGACCCCCTGTTCCACCTTCGTAATTCCGCAAATTTTCACCTGTAACATTGCTTTCAATCCCTTTTATTCATCTCAGCATGTGCCCTTCCACCTAACCCTTTCAACATAGCCGGTTATCCACAACTTCCGCAGGTCGAGACGAATCGGCAGAGTCGGTACAATAGAGGCATCGTTTTTTAATCGTAGGCTTCGATCAGCACCGAAGAATATAGCTTATGCAATCTGGTTGGCGAGTGGGTTCTTTGTTTAATATCCCGCTATTTATTGACAATTCTTGGTTTTTTGTGGTGCTACTCATCACATTTGTACAGGGCAGCGACCCCAATTTAGCCGGGAGCTTAGGAACGGTTGGCGCTTATGCAACTGGGCTCTTGCTAGCGCTGATGCTGTTCGCGTCGGTATTAGCCCACGAGCTAGGACATAGCCTGGTCGCACAGTCGCAGGGTATTAACGTCAACTCGATCAAGCTATTTCTGTTTGGTGGGATTGCTTCGATTGAGCGTGAGTCAAAAACGCCGGGTGAGGCTTTTCAGGTGGCTGTAGCTGGCCCTGCTGTCAGCTTTATTCTCTTCTTACTGCTAACGCTAGTAAGTCAGATTGGTGGCCTGCCGCCGATTGCTAGCGGTGTGATTCAAAGCGTGGCCTTTACTAATTTGGTCTTGGCCCTCTTTAATCTTATTCCAGGGCTCCCGCTAGATGGCGGTCAAATTTTCAAAGCGGCGGTGTGGAAAGCGACTAATAACAAAGCCAAAGGCGTTCGCTGGGCGGCAAAGTCAGGTCAGATTTTGGGATGGGGTGCGATCGCCTTCAGCCTCATAGCCCTACTGTCCACAGGAGACTTCGGCTACATCTGGCCGGGCCTAATCGGTACCTTTGTGCTCCGTAACGCCAGCAACTACAACCGCATGAACGACTTGCAAGAAGGCTTAGCTGAGCTAAAAGCTGGCGATGCCACCGTGCGCGACTTTAGAGTGCTAGATGCCAATATGCCGCTACGACAGTTTGCCGATCAGTGCCTGCTAGACGATCAAAAGACGCCGCCTATCTATTTCGCCTCTTCTGACGGTCGCTATCGCGGCATGGTGTCGCTAGACGACTTGCGCCAGGTAGAGCGCAGTGAATGGGACAGCCGAAATCTACACAGCATTGCCCGTCCGCTGCTAGAGATTCCTCACGTAAGCGAAGATACGCCGCTGACTGAAGCTATTCAGATGATGGAAGCGCAAAAGTTGAATCGCCTGACGGTGCTCACGCCCGCTGATGCGGTTGCAGGCACAATTGATCGTGGCGATGTGGTGCGGGCGCTGGCTAAGCAGATGAAGTTTCAGGTGTCTGATGCGCTGATTGAGAAAATCAAGCAGGAGGGTGTTTACCCGGCTGGGTTGCAGGTTGGTGCGATCGCTCAATCTGTCGAACAAACGCCTGTTGAGCAAGCGTGAGATAAGAGCGACGTTTGTTTCTTAGCTTTGGTTTGAGTGCCGATCAAGTTCTAGCCAGTGATTTGTAAGCGCGTCTTTTCGTTCGGCTGTTGTGAGCGATCGCGTCTCAAACTCAACTCCAAAGCTACGGCTAGCCGCCTTTACCAGTGCTGTCGTAACCTGATTTAATTCCAATTTCCCGATCGATGTTGTTAGCTTCTCACCAAATACCGCCTCAAACAGCTCAACGTTAGGCTGTAGTCGTATAGAGCCATGCTGCAACACACAGCCGTCACGGTAAACCTGAGCGCTGCCAATGAGCTTGTAGCCGTCTGCTGTTACTAAGTCTGCCGCTGTCGCTGTGCCAAAGCAATTTGGATTATGGATGTATCCCCGTCCCGCTGTGCCAAACGAAAGCGCTACACCTAAATCGCGCCAGCCTTCAATCAAAAATTGACAGAGCTGTTGATAAACATCTCTGCGTGAGCCTTTTAATCCTGATGTAACCAGGGCATAAGTTAGATCGCCTTGGTGCAATACCGCTCTGCCGCCAGTAGGTCTGCGGACGAGATCTATCGGGTGCTCGTGCCACTGCAACTTGTTCCAGCTCTCGGGAAACTGGCGCTGATGGTATCCCAGCGAAATAGTGGGTTTGCTCCAGGTATAAAATCGCAGGCTTGGCGGCTGCAATCCCTTCACATGCTGATCGAGCAGCCAGCTATCAATCGCCATTTGCTCAATACCTGTTCCCTCCATTAAGGGAATAGCTCGCCAGGCTTTACCTTGAGAGATCGGTTTAAGCAGATGGGTAGTCCTTCAAAAGCACTTCGTCATTTTCATCGGCAATCGAAGCCACAATCGTCATTAGCCGAGAAATTTCGCTAGGGCTAATATCTTTAAGCGTACGCGCTGCAAACACCACCACGCTTTGATCAATCAGGCCAAAGCAAGCTTCAAACGTGCTGCCGCAGTTTAGCTCTAGCAAACGGCGCATCATATCAGGCTCGTTTTGCACGGGCAGCTTGTGTACTGGCGACCATGTAGTCAACGTATCGTCATCGGTTTCGCCCGATAGCTGTACGAATACATCAACCGTACCGTATTTGAACTTCCACAGATGGCCGCTCTCTGAGCGATTGACCATCGCCGAGCCCTCCTGCTCCAGGCTAGAAATAACCGTTTCGATCACTTCTATCGGGCTAGCGGGCGTATTGTCGTCACCTTCTTCAAGGCTCGAAAGGTTCTCAACGATAGGTGCGCTGGTTGTCATAACGATAGGTTCAACTGTGAAGGTCATCAATCACTCCAACTTTATCGTTGGTGCTCAAAAAATGGAAGGCGACGTAATGAAGACTTTCTTTTATCGCTTTTGGATGAATCGTAGCGGGCTAATAGTTAGCAAATCCTGGCTGGTGACGAATCAGACTCAAAAACTCCTCTCGGGCTTTGGCATCTTCATCAAAAACGCCCACCATCGCACTCGTCACCGTCCAAGACCCCGGCTTTTGTACGCCTCGCATTGCCATACACATATGGCTTGCTTCCATCACGACCGCAACGCCTAACGGATCTAATATTTCCTGTACAGCTTCTGCAATCTGACGGTTCAGGCGCTCTTGTACCTGCAACCGGCGAGCGTACATTTCCACGATGCGGGCGAGTTTGCTAAGACCAACTACCCTTTGATTGGGAATGTAGGCGACGTGCGCGCGGCCCATAAACGGCAGCATGTGGTGCTCACACAGGCTAAAAAAGTTAATGTCGCGCACCAGCACCATTTCGTTATGCCCTTCGTCAAAAATGGCGTCGTTAACGATGGTTTCTAATGACTGAGAATAGCCCTGGGTGAGAAAACGCATGGCCTCAGCAACGCGATGGGGCGTTTTAAGCAGCCCTTCACGCTCAGGATCTTCTCCAACAGAAAGCAGCATCGTGCGTACGGCGTCCATCATGGGGCCGTTATCTTTGGTGGGATCTACGGCAGAAGGATGACGAGGGGTGGTGCTGCCGTGCTTGGTTTCACGAGCGGGGCGGCTTTTGGGTTTGCCGTTGCTATTGGTGGTTTGCCCTGCGTCTTTGAGGGCGTAGTCGCTTAAGCTTTGGCCTCCATCAGCAGCCGGAATCCCGTCGGAGATAGCCATAAAAAGTGTTTCCTAATCGATAGTCAAACGTTAAAAGGTTGCCCACTCAACAGCCCTGATAGGGCCTCTCTCGCAGAGCTTGATAGGGCAAAATGAGAAAAATTGATATTCTCGTAAATAAATGTTAACTGGTAACGGTCACGGATGAGTGAATCGAGCTGTCGCGATCGCCGAATGCATCTAAGAATTACCGGCCATAAAACTATTCGGTATAAGCACCAATCTGCCGAAACTTGTTATAGCGCTCCGATCGCCGCTGCTCTGGGCTCAGCTCTAGCAGTACGTTCAAATTTTGTGCAAGCGCCTGCTGCAGCGTATTTGCCGCCTCAATCGGCGCGGCATGAGCACCACCAATCGGCTCTGGCAATAGCTGATCTAAAATGCCAAGACTCTTTAAGTCCCAAGCGGTCACCTTTAGAGCTTCAGCGGCCTGGGCTGAGCGCGAAGCATCTTTCCACAAAATAGAGGCGCAGGCTTCAGGGCTCGCCACGTAGTAAACAGAATGCTCGAACATCAGCAGGCGATCGCCCACCCCAATGCCCAATGCACCTCCCGAGCCGCCTTCACCAATCACGGTGCAAATAATCGGCACGTCTAGCCGAAACATTTCCCTGAGGTTGTAGGCGATCGCCTCCCCCTGACCCATTTCTTCTGCTTCAAAGCCTGGCCAAGCGCCCGGCGTATCAATAAACGTCATAATCGGCATCCCAAACCGATTGGCATGTTCCATCAGCCGCATCGCCTTCCGATAGCCACCGGGCACGGGCATGCCAAAATTACGTGCCACATTGTCTTTGGTATCACGCCCTTTTTGATGGCCCATCATCATCACCGGACGGCCCTCAAAACGGGCAATGCCACCGACTAAGGCCAGATCATCCTTGCCGGAGCGGCGATCGCCGTGCAGCTCTATCCACTCATCGCTCACCGCCTGAATATAGTCGAGCGTACTGGGCCGACGCGGATGCCGGGCAACCTGAATCCGCTGGGAGGGCGATAGACTGGTGAAAATCTCCTGCCGTAGCTGCTGAGCCCGCGACTCTAGCTCGTAAATTTCCTTAGAAACATCTACGTCATTGTCCTCGGCCAAATCTCGAATTTGGGTGATTCTAGACTCCAGCTCGGCTAGTGGCTTTTCAAAGTCCAGCAAGATTGGCCTACGTTCAGTCGTTGCCATGGGGGATATAGCGCTCAGTAGCAGTGACTCTAGATTACCGTAATTGTCGAATCTATAGGAAACCCGAAGCCTGATAGATCAGTGAGGTGCTTAGGTAAGAGTCTTAGGTGAGCAGTGGTCTAAATCCGTGACGTCGCGAAGCTTCACCGATTAAATCCATCTTTTCTAGTGTGATTTGATTGCGACCCCATGAAAAGTTGGTGTGGAGCTTTTCAAACTCCAGCAGCATCGACTCTGCAAAACAGGCAAATAGCTGACGGCCCGGCACGTCCATGTTTACAATATTCATGATGTGCCAGTCAATATCTAGCGAGTGCTCCACAATGCCACCTTTGAGCACATGAACGCCAGGATGTGCAAAGGCCACGTCAATATTTTTGGGATAGCCGCCATCTACCATCAAACAAGGCTGCTTGAGCGTGGTCACGTCTACATCTAAGCCTTTGGGCAAACTTGCCACCCACACCACCACATCTGCCTGGGGTAGCGCTTCATCCATCGGCACGACTGTGCCAAAATCTAGCTCTGTTTTCAGGTTGTTGAGCCGCTCTTGATTACGGGCGACGAGCAGCAGCTCTTTTACGCCCGTGCGAGCTTTGAGCCATCGGCACACGGCGCTACCAATATCACCAGTGGCCCCACAGACGGCCACGGTAGCTTTGGTTAGATCGATGCCGTACTTAGGAGCGGCTTCTTCTACCTGCTTGCAAATGATGTAGGCAGTGTGCGTGTTGCCCGTTGTGAACTTTTTGAAGTCTAGATCCAGATTGCGAACGCGCTTAATTTGATCCAGGTTAAAGTTTTCAAAAATGATGGAGGAAAATCCGCCCAATGCTGTGATGTTGATGCCGTTCTTTTGGGCGTGGGCCATCGCGTTCAAAATTTTGCGAGTGGCTGCTTTAATGCGGCGATGGGCTAGCATCTCTGGCAAAAAACAAGATTCGACGTACTTACCTTCAATGGTTTGACCCGTAGCGCTGGTGACCTTGAAGTGGTCGACGATCTGCGGCGGCGCACTGCACCAAAAGTCTAAGTCCTGGTCGGCATATTCGGGATATCCCAAATCGTGAGCCACAGATTTAGCATGTTCTAAGCTTGTGAGATGACCGATTAAACCAAACATTCAGGGTTAGTAACGTCGTTTTATGCGTTAAAAGTAATGGGATTGAAAAAGAACCGAATATAGCGTCACCCGGCGGCAACTAGAAGAAAATTGGCCCTGCCCGAATGAACAAAGCAGGGCCGCAGCACAGACATCTATACAGCTATTTAGACAGCCGCAAGACCCTGAGCAGATAGCTTCATGACCTCGCGGGCGCTGAAGCCGATATTACCAAGCGCTTCGCCGTAGGTAATCATGAAGTCTTCGACGAGGGCGTCTTTTTCCATGCCCAGTACAGCCGCGTCGGTGGCAACTTCGTTAAGCATTGTCCACACCAGCGGCAAGTTAGCGCGGTTGGCTGCTTCTAGCTCTGCTTTAGCGGTTTCAAAGTTGGCCTTGAGCCACTCTTCGCCAAAGTTGAGGTGCATATATTCGTCTTTGACAACGCCTTCGGTAATTTTGCGAGCGAAGTCGTCAGCGACGGGGATGTAGATGTTGTAGGCTGCGATCGCAAATGTCTCAATAATCAAAGACTGAATCAGCAGACAGGTAACAATTTTGCCGTCGGCGTAGGCCGTTTGAAAATTGTTGTGTAGCTTAGCAAAGAATTCTTTAGCAAACGGCATGTTGGGCGTAACGCTAAGGTTTTTGCCGCAGGCTTGAAAGCCTTTCATGTGCTTAGTTTCCATTCGAGCTAGCTTAATCAGCTCGTCCTTATGCTCGTTTAGGCGCTCAGCTAACTGCTTGTAGTTGTCGTTAGCTTCGAGTTCTCCTTCAATGACAATCGCGTTAATGCGGCTGTAAGCATCCTTATAGGTTTCACTCTGGAAGTCCATCACTGGGCTGGCTTCAAGGGTTGGCATGATTGTTTCATCCTGGGTTGAGTATAAATCGGCTCTACTTAATAGTTCTTACCAATTCATCTTTCCTTATAGCGTATCAGAATCACAACGGGAAAGGTGATAGGGCCAGTCATATGAATAGACGCGCAATCTATCGGTAAATCTTATTGACGCTGATCAGGGCTCTCAGGTGCCTCTACCTATTGGCTACTTCCTTCTCAAACCGCTTCACTAGGCACGTCGATTGGGGATTCTGGGCGCTTTAGTGCAGCTCCGTTATGCTCAGCGCTAGAATCTGTAACATTTGTCTCTGGCGTCATTTCATCGCTAAGCATCCTAAGCCGAATTTGGCGAGAGGTGGGGCTGTTCGTTTCACCAAGCTGCACTTCGATAAATTCGCTGCATAAAGGCGTCAGGGCCGCGAGCAATGCTCTAAGATGCGGTGTGCTTTCGCCGCTGTCTACATACACGCGATCTGAAAGCTTATTCATGCGTTTCCAGGCGGTGTAGAGCTTGACGGTGGCCTGCTCTAGCTGAGTGGCCTGATTGACCAAATCGGCGGCTGAGTTTAGACACCCGACTCTAAGGGCTTCGTCCAGGGCGAGTTCTAAGTTGATTTGTTCGGGGTCGAGCGATCGCACCTGAGCCGCCGCCTCTATATACCGAGACAGGTACTTAGCTTCGGCGGTCACCTGCTTAAGCATGTCTACATCAGGATTCTCATCAATCTCGTTTTTGAGCGTCTGCTGATGAGAAACTGGCAGCTTCTCCATCTCTTTTACCAGCGGGGCCAGATAGCGAGAAGGAATAGTGTTATCTGCGGCCTTTTCTCGCACAGATTCAGGAATTAAGTCTGAGTTCATCGCTGTCCAATCATCGGACAGGTTTTTAACTTCTTTGCGCGTAATCTGATCGCCTCTGCGGGCCGCTTCGCTGACAATTTGCTGCACTTCTGGCGAGGCTTGAGCCGTTTCCATAAAGGCTCGCTTGCTAAAACGATTCACGTCTTTGGTTTCAATCAGTCCTTCTTCGAGCATCTGATCGGCGCTGTTGGCTAGATCAATTAGAACGTAAGCCTGGCTTTTACTCACGTCTCTATCTTTAAGCCAGTTGAGAAAGCCGACACCGCCGGTATCGCCGCTTTTCTCACCTTCCTTATTCTCCACATCTGCTGTGCCACCGCGTTTTTCTCTATCGCGCACAACGCGCAGTATGCGACCGCGCCAGATATCTGTTTGCAAATCGAAGCGATCACACACCTGCCAGGCCACATCTACCTGCTGATGAAACTCATAGTCAGAGAGGCTGCTTTCTGCCTCGGGCACCGAAACCTCCAGCTCAACCGACTGGTCAGGCCCAGAAATATCCGCAGTAAACTGCTTAGCTGTCATCTAAAACCTAGCGGCAAGGAGCCGAATTATTATGCCACAGCCATTCCCTCTGTTAAGAATTAAAAGCGGCTAAGGATTAAGAGCAGGTTTTAGCGCTTACCTCTGCTCCTATCGTGGGCCTGTCAAAAACCCAAACACCTGACTAATCACCCACACCGAGAACACGGCCATCCCAACTACCAGCGCCAGCAGCGCTGCAATCACCAAAAAGGCAAACACTCTATCAGCTGCCCGGCTAGGCTCAGGATTGGCCAAATGCTTTTCTAAAAGCGCGACGTTTTGGGCGTTTGCCTTCCAGGTCACATCGAATAAGTCTCCGAGCACAGGCACTAGCCCGGTGAGCGTATCGAGCACAATATTGAATCCCATACGCCCTATGGTCGCAGCAGGCAGGCCCATCCGGGCTCCTTCAAATACGATATATACCGATACCAGTCCGGTGAGTACGTCTGCACCCACTAGGCCCAGAATGGGGTCTAGTCCGAAGCGAATGTCTGTGCCGGGGAGAGCGATCGCGTTGTCGAGCAGATGACTAAGCTGGCGCAACCTTTTCATTGAAGCAGGCACATCGCCTGACGGCTGATTTGGCTTAGAAAATCCCGATTTTTTGGAGAAACGTTTTGGAAGCGCCATATGTATGTTGTAAAAGCCGGTGTTTTGATACGCTAGTTCATTATTGGCTACGGCCTTGTTCGTTCCCTTCTTCACTCTGAAGGATTTTTTTAGACCCTATCATCTCTTTCGTGTTATGGCAGAACCCACGACTCAAACCTGTCCGATTTGCAGCGTTCAAATTATCGCGGGTGCTGCTGGCGGCGATCGCGTCATCTTTTCCTCTGGCCCCCAGGGCACCCGCGCCAAGCTTTGGGCCAGAGTGTGTCAGTTCAACAAGAAAGCTGGCTGCATTAACGAACAGGGCAAAGCGGCGAACATTACCGCCGATGACTATTACAAGCCTGAAGCGCCTTCTAGCGAGCCTTAGCTGTCCTTAGTCTTTAGTACGGCGGCATTGAACATTTAAGAACGCCAAATGCCGCTAAGCTTGCTCTCATTAAGCGTCCGTAAAATGGACGGTTTATACTGTCGCTATCAATAGTTGTGAGTATATTTCTCGGGCATATTGGTAGCGTTCACCCTTTTTTTGACCAGCACATCTAAATTTAACTTCAGTATGAAACCCACCAGATTCCTGTCGCTTCTCGTTCCTGCTCTCGTGCTATCTATGGGCCTTAGTGCGACTAAAGCGTCAGCGCAAATGTACAACCCAGAGGACATCAGCACCGAAGAGATCAAAGATACGCTCTCTACCTCTGATATTCCTACAGGCTTTGGCGGCTTTGCTCGCGACTACGTAGTCGATTTAGAATCAGGCGATCAAATCACCATCGACGCCATCTCTGACGAATTTGATACCCTCGTCACCCTCATGGATGGAAACGGCATTACCGTCAGCGAAAACGACGACGGCCCCGACGGCTCTACCAATTCTCTGCTCTTTGCTCGCATCAGCGAAACCGGCAAATACACCATTCGCATTCGCTCCTATGCAGGTGGCGGCGCAGGCCCCTTCTCACTCAAAGTCGCTCGACTGCGTCCTATCCAATAGCGCTGCTATTCAAGCTAGGTGGTTTGCAGCATTACTTGAGGGTCGGTGTCAATCAAAACTGAGGATTTCACTCAATTGGCTGACCCTTGAAAAACTTGCTTGCTTGCGTCCCCCTAGTTTGCTACTTTGGTTAAGCGCAAAACGCGCAAGCCGGGATAGCTCAGCTGGTAGAGCAGTGGATTGAAAATCCTCGTGTCGGCGGTTCAAGTCCGCCTCCTGGCATCGGCCAATTGTTGAATAAATAGTTGAAGCAGTCCCTGAGCCGTTATGGTTTAGGGTTTTGTTTTAAGAGATGCTCAGGCAAACAAACATGCTGCGCTGCAAACTTCCTCAGATCAACCTTCTGTTGTACTTAAGCAGCGCTTCACCAAGATACGCATAGAAAAGCGAGCGAGGACTTCTTAGCCCCCGCCTCGGCAGTTCAATACCAGTAGCTAGCCTACGGTTACTCGTCGCTTTAGAACAGATATGAATTCGTTGTGTCGGTCGGTGGGTTGCGGTGGACTCCAGTCGCCGGGTTCGGCGTAGTTGAGTTTGTACAGTAGCCGGATGGTGGCTTTGATGGCGCTGAGGCTACCTTTTAGGGTGTGACAAATAGGCTCGGCTTGGGCAACAGGTTTGTTGTCGTGAGGAACGGTGGACGCGAAGGCGACCTGGGGAGAAAGGGTGAACATGATTTCTGGGGTTCCGTTTTTAGGTGAGGGTAAGGAAACCCAGAACTCGCGAATTCTTAGCCGACCACAGAAATGCCATCCGAAGATGACGTGCAAATCGGGGTGACTAAAGGTTATCGTGACCCTTAGGCGTCCGGGATTGCTTAGGAATCCTGTGCGTTAGCCGTTGGTAGGTGTGTCAGCACTTACCAACGGTGCTTAGTCTTTTTGAGTTCTGAGAAGGTGCAGCGCGGTACGAAAGCCCGCATCACAACCTTAGAGATGATGATAGGCGTATTTTTACGGAGACGCAAGCGCAAATGTTGTAAGAAGGCGTTTTGCATAGTCAGCGGAATGAGTCGGCTATCTTCTGCCATCCTTCATATCATAGTTATTTGACAGAGTTAGATATGCTAATTGAATAACAAATCTTTGAAACTATCCGCGTCCTGGCACCTGATAAACAGCAAGCCGTGTTGAAGTTCGCTGAGTTCTTACAAGAAAAAACGAACGCGGGCCTATCGGGCGCTGAAAATTTGGTGGATTTGGTGAGCCGAGGAATAGGGGCAGAACAGGCTGCTGAGTTGCGATCTCGACTACAAGCTATTGCCGAAGATTGGAATCATCCTCAAATGGCTGCTTACGACGAACTATAACAGTGGTGATTTCGGTAGACATTGCAACATTGAAATCTCACAGGTTCTAGGTCAGAAATTGAAGCTTCTCTTGTCAGTTAATTGAAATTCACTTCTTGAATTCGTCGTATCAAATGAGCTTTGCATTATATGAGGCTTTTTGACGGGGACACTAAGGGAGAATTTGTTTGCGAGTGTAGCTGAATGTCTGTTTTGCTTACCTTAGTCGGTTTAGCGGTGTTGTGGAGCTACTTTAGAGCTATAAAGATTGGCATTCCGTGGTTTAGCTGGAATGGGAAAACGCCGTTGAGAACGCCGTTGAAAACACCTATTCGATATGACCGATTACGGACTGACAATATAAAGCCGAAGTCACCCTGGCTGAAGCAAAAGCAAACATCATCCAAAAGCTCTCCTATTCGCTACGATCGGTTACGGACTGACAACATAAAACCAAAATCACCTTGGTTGAAGCAGAGCTGTTGCCGCACTACATCACAATCGCTGCCGTACCACCGACTTAATGAACTCACGCATAATCAAGAAATCTCCCTGCGATTAGTGGAAAGGATTGCAGAGAGAAATCCTGGTAAAGATGCTGTTTGGTGTATTGATAAGGCGGTGTATGACATTAAGCGCGATCGCATGGCATAAAAAAACTCATTGAACTAGGGCGGTTTCTGAAGTTAGACAGGAGGCATCCGCAAAGACTTGTTCATCTTGTAACTATCTGTCTGCGCGGCTTAGCATTCATGATGGATCAACAAACTCTCTTCCTAGCCAGTCTTAACCTATCGATTAATAGCTGCTCAGCGTGAGATTATTAGATAACGAAAGATAGAAGGCCACCGTCGATGAAAGATCTAATTAAAGGGCTGCGAGAGTTTCAAAGTAGCTATGTGCCGCAGAATAAGAAGCTGCTGAATGAGCTAGCTCAGGGTCAACATCCGCGCGTTTTGTTTATTACCTGCTCTGATTCGCGAGTGCAGCCCGAGCTGATCACTCAGTCGGATTTGGGCGATTTGTTTGTGATTCGTAATGCCGGTAACATTGTTCCGCCTTATGGGGCGACCAATGGCGGTGAAGGGGCCACGATTGAATATGCCATTAAGTCTTTAGAAGTGCGGCATATTGTGGTGTGCGGGCATACCACCTGTGGGGCGATGAAAGGGTTGCTACAAGTAGGCGAGCTAGAGCACAAAATGCCTTTGGTATACAACTGGCTGAAGCATACTGAGGCCACGCGCGAGATGGTTGAGGAAAACTATGGCCACCTGGGCAAGCAGGAGAAGCTATCGACGCTGGTGGCTGAAAACGTGCTGACGCAGATTGATAATTTGCGGACGTATCCTTCTGTGCGATCGCACCTCCACAAAAACGAAATCGCCCTCCACGGCTGGATTTACAATATCGCTGACGGCTCCGTACTCACCTACGACCGCAAAAACCACCGATTCGTGCCACCGTTCCAGTCTTTAGACGCCTACGACAACAACAATCGAGAGCCCGATAGCCAGTCTCAGCCGAGTGCTCAAGGATCTTCGAGATTGTCTTCAGGGCAGCGCGATCGCATTTATCGCGGTTCCCCAGCCTTCTACAACCGCTAAAATAGTCTGTGAAAACAATGGTCAGACTCGATTAAGTGCTGCGTTTGGAGGCTAAATGGATAAGCAGAAATATATTTACTGGAAAGACGAGGATATGTGGCTAGGATATCTTGCGGAATTTCCTGATTATTTGACGCAGGGAGAAACTGAAGCTGAGCTAAAAGAAAACCTACTTGATATATACAAAGATCTAACGAGCGGCGCAGTTTCACACGTTCGCAGAGTTGCCGAGCTTGAAGTGTCTTGAAACGTCGAGATTTAATTAGAAAGCTAGAAAAGCTCGGATGCGTATTTGTGCGCCATGGCGGAAAGCACGATTGGTATCAAAATCCTAAGACTAAAGTTTCTCAACCCATTCCAAGGCATAGAGAAGTCAAGGAGCACTTAGCGAAGCACATCATTAAAATGCTCAGCGACGATTAGCGTGTAGACTCTGCCAAAGAAGCCCTAAGAATGTACGCTCACAAATCCATCACTCGGCGTTGCTGAGCCGCCTGAGCACACCTTACCCTGGCTTACATCCAGAGTGACTACTGTGCCATTGCGAATAATCTCAGTGGCCCGCTCCACTCCTACAATCACCGGAATCCCCAGCCGCAGACCCAGCACCGCAGCGTGACTGGTCATACTGTCATCTTCAGTGACAATGCCACCCGCCCGGCGAATCGCATCTACATAGTCCGCCGTCGTACGCGGCACCACCAAAATCTCCCCAGCGTGAAAGTCCTTAATCGCCGCCGTGTTGTGTGCAATCCGCGCCCGCCCGCTGACTGCGCCCTCACCAATGCCGCGACCCTGGCCCAGCACCGCCGTCACCACTTCCACCTTAATCAAATCAGTCGAGCCCGAAACCCCTTGCAGCGTTCCGGCAGTCATCACCACCAAATCGCCATCGCGCACCAGCTCCTTTTCTTGAGCCACGTTGATCGCCGCCTGGAACGTCTGCGCCGTAGACGGCAAATCGACAACCAGCAAAGGATTGACACCCCACACTACCTGCAACTGCCGGGATACATCCACCAGCGGCGTCACGGCCAAGATGGGTGCTTTAGGCCGAAACTTAGAAACGTTGCGAGCGGTTGCCCCGCTGCGTGTCATGGTCATGATGGCAGACGCGTTAAGCTGCGCTGAGATTTGGCCGACTGCCTGGCTAATGGCATTCGGAATGGTATGAATTTTGCTGAAGTCTTCGGTCATCTGCTTGAGCTGCTCGCGCTCAGTGCGCTTGGCAATGCGATCCATGGTGGCGACTGACTCTACCGGAAACTGGCCGACTGCCGTTTCGTTTGAGAGCATCACCGCATCGGTGCCGTCATAAATGGCGTTGGCCACGTCTGAGACTTCTGCTCGGGTGGGGCGGGGGCTATCAACCATGCTATCGAGCATTTGGGTGGCCGTGATCACCGGAATGCCGAGTCGGTTAGCGGTGGCAATCAGCCGCTTTTGTAGCACAGGCACGTCTTCAGCCGGTAGCTCTACGCCAAGGTCGCCTCGGGCCACCATCACCCCGTCAGAGAGCGACAAAATCGCCTCCATTTGCTCAATTGCTTCGTGCTTCTCAATTTTGACAATCACTGGCACACGGCGAGCGGTTGAGTTTTGAATGAGTTCTTTAATTTCTAAAACGTCTTGAGGGTTGCGAACGAAGCTCAGCGCTACCCAGTCTACGTTTTGGTTGAGCCCAAATAACAAGTCTTTTTTGTCCTTGTCGGTCAGCGCCTTAATCGACAGGTAAACGCCTGGAAAGTTGACGCCCTTACTGTTAGAAAGCTTGCCGCCGACGACCACCTCGCAGATAAGATTTCGCTCAGCTATCTCCTTGCCAACCACCTTCATCTCCACTTTGCCGTCATCGAGCAAAATAGTGGCTCCTTCAGGCACTTCTTCTACCAAAGGCTCGTAGGTGACCGCGCTTTCAGTCTGAGTGCCTGGGATATCGCGGCTCGTAAGAATGAACTTGTCCCCGTTGGCGAGCTGAATGGGGCCGTCTTTGAACTTCCCCAAGCGAATTTTTGGCCCCTGCAAATCTTGCAAGATGCCGACTGGCTGATTTAGCTCAAATGAGATCTGGCGAATAAGCTTAATATTCTTTTGATGATTCTCCTGGGTGCCGTGAGAAAAGTTGAGCCGCAGTGTCGTTGCGCCTGCTTCTATTAAGGCTCTTAGCACATCGGGCTTTTCAGTGGCGGGGCCGATGGTCGCGACTATCTTGGTTCGGCGCAGGGCAGGACGCGAGGGCATACGCTTATGTCAGTGAAAATACAAGAAAATTATCTGCTCAAACGATACCATTGCGAGGCGCTATAGACGGCGCTTAGTCTGCCTGCCGTTATGTCTATGGCTAAAGTATGTATTCAAGCGATCGCAAGCCAGATAAGATAAAACCTGTGAGCAATAGAAGTAGGATGGCTCGAGTGGTTGCTTTTCAGCCGCGTCACAAAACTTTATTATTCATCTCAGGTAGCGTATACTACCGAAGAACGTGGTCTGTAGGAGCGCATATATGGTGTCGGCGGCAGTAAAGCCACTGGCAGTTACCCGGAGAGTCCCTAAGCGGTTTCTAGATGCAGAGGGTGGGCTGAGTCCCAATCTGCTGATTTTTTTCGGGGCTGTCTCACTGGTTATTCTTTCAACAGTTGGATATTTTGTGTGGCACTGGCCTAGCTGGTGCTGTTTCGTGTTTAATACCGTCGCTTTGCACTTAGTCGGTACCGTCATTCATGACGCTTCGCATAAGTCGGCTCATAGCAACCCAATTATTAATGCGGCATTAGGCCACGGCAGCGCCTTAATGCTGGGGTTTACGTTTCCTGTGTTTACGCGAGTGCACTTGCAGCATCACGCGCACGTGAACGACCCTGAAAATGACCCGGATCATTTTGTCTCAACGGGTGGGCCGCTGTGGCTGATTGCGGCTAGATTTTTCTACCATGAGATCTATTTTTTCCAGCGTCGCCTGTGGAAGAAGTATGAGCTTTTGGAATGGTTTTTAAGCCGGTTGGCAGTGGGGCTTTTTGTCTACGCAGCCTGCCACTATGGCTTTATTGACTATCTATTTAACTACTGGTTCTCTCCGGCGCTGGTCGTTGGGTTAGCGCTAGGGCTGTTCTTTGACTACCTCCCGCATCGTCCGTTTAAGACCCAACATCGCTGGAAAAATGCGCGGGTCTATCCTGGCCGGGTGCTGAACTTTTTGATCATGGGTCAGAACTATCACTTGATCCATCACCTGTGGCCCTCTATTCCCTGGTACAAGTACAAGCCTGCCTATGAGGTGATGAAACCTTTGCTGGATGAAAAGGGCTCGCCGCAGTCGCTAGGGCTGATGCAGACGAAGGACTTTCTAGGGTTTATGTATGACCTGTTTTTAGGCATTCGGTTTCATCGCAAGCCAGATAAGTCTGCTAAAGCCGTGAGTAAAACGGAATAGCCGCACGTTCTAGAATTCATCGCTCAAAAAGAAAGCCTACCGAACTTAGCTCGGTAGGCTATTTGCTTAGGAACATAGACGTAAATCTGTGTCGGTCTTTATTTAGGCTTGTGTGCCCATATCGACGACGGCATCGCGCAGCAGTGTAATTTGCTCGTTGTAGTCGAGTGCGGCGATCGCATCAAACACCTGCGAGCCATCAGCCGATAGCTCATAGTCATCGGGCACGGGCACGACCGTTCCTTTGGTCATTTCTTCAGACAGCTCATACCAAAACAGCAGCTTGTTGTTTTCATCAAAAGCGCCATAGGCTTTAGTTTGCTCGGTCGAGGACTTGTTGACCAAATCGCGCATAAAGTTGAGCTGGGCCTCGTGCTCCATGCCTTTTACTTCGTTCAGCAGCGTTTTTGTAAATTGAGGAGCTGCTGCGCCTGGAGCGGCTGGGGTAATTGATTCGCCCATATGCTTGTAAACGACCCAGAGTAGTCCTAACTTTTCGTCTGTGCCGAGACTGTTGAAGGCAGAGAGTTCTTGGCTAGAGCTGGTTTGTTGTTCTGTACCGACTGGCATAATAAATGCGTCCTTTCGTACGTTCTTTACCCTTTAGAGCGTAGCGAGCGGTCTACCCCGCATTGAATAACCCGTAGGGAGAGTTCGCACGTAAAAAGTCTCCGCCCAAAGAGCGAAGACCTTATAATTTTCTGGATTTGTGAGGAGCTGAATTTTCACATCTAGCGCCTTTAAAGCTAGTCGTGGCTCAGGCAAAGATCGGGCCGCAGGGCGCGGGCTCCTCTTAAGTAAGAGTGCTTAACGTCGCTTTGAGGCACAGGCAAGTAGGTGTATATCATCAGCCGAATGCAGCGAGGGAGCGCGCCTTGTACATGCATTTGCTGGACATCGAGCAAGGGGACAAAATCCCATCGGGGCCTTTTGCGAGCGATCGCAGCCGGGAAAACAGTGTCCAAATCGCGCGTTACCGAAAAGGTCACGCTGACTATCTGTGTAGGGTCGAGCTGATTGTTTGACGCCAAATCATCCAGCATCTCAGTGACGGCTTGAGCGATTGCCTCTACCGAATTTTCTGAGACAGTCGTTGCCCCCCGAATAGCCCTTATTTGGCAGTCCACAGCTCTTCCTTCCCTTGCTACTGAAATGACGCTTCTACTAAGCATTTAACCATTGTTTCCCGGTTCGGCTGAACGATTAACCCAACGGATCAAAACGCAAGCTTACAAAAGGTTGGCCGGTTGATACATCCATAGCGGTACGCCGTTCGTAGCTACTTCAAAGTCGAGCCGGGCCAGGGTCGCAGGCATCTGCGCAGGTAGCATGGCCCAAGGCGAATTAGCGGGCGCGCTAACGTCAAAGCGACTGCCCGGCAAAATTCGGCTCAGCAGCGGCTTTTTCTCTTCAAAGGTGTAGCACTCAGCTTTCTCTGGATCGAGCCCACCTAGCTCAGCGGCCCAACGACGCGCGTCTTCTTCGGTGCCAAGTCTATCTACGACGCCCAGCGCTAGCGCCTGCTCTCCGGTGAACACGCGGCCATCGGCAAACTGTCTGACGGCCTCTTCACTCAGATTTCGGCCCTCTGCCACTGTCCGCACAAACTGGCCGTAGCTCACGTCAATCAGCTCTTGCAAGATCACTTCTTCTTCAGGGCTCAGCGGCCTATCAAAAGCCAAGATGTCTTTGTAAGGCCCTGATTTAATTACCTTAAAAGAGACGCCCACGCGATCTAGCAGTTTCTCTATATTATTACCGCGCAAAATCACGCCGATTGAGCCTGTAATCGTGCCAGGGTTAGACACAATATGATTGGCTCCCACCCCGATATACACGCCGCCCGAAGCGGAGATATTGCCGAAGCTAGCGACGATCTTGACCTTTTCTTGCAGCTTTCTCAGGGCGCTGTAGATTTCTTGAGAGTCGGCTACGGTACCGCCGGGGCTGTCAATGCGCAGCAGCAGGGCGGGAAATTTCTTTTCTTCTACTTCCTTAAGCGCCTCTAGCACGCGCTTGCGAGTTGCCTGGGCGATCGCGCCTGTAATCTCAATACGAGCAACTTGTTTGCGAAAGCGAGGCTTAAAAGGCCAAATCATAAAAATCTCAGGGCGCGAAGCTTTACATTACTTTAGAGTAAGTATACGACTTGCCACGCCCCCACTGCCTTAATACCGCGCCTGCGGCCCCTCTAATCTGAATGGACTCTCGCCCCTCTCCCGATACCTCTAGAAAAGCCCTCCGCAACGCGCCCAGAATTCCCCTGCCGCAGCCCCTCACCGAGCTAGCGTCTAACCCGCTGGTGCTGATTTCGCCCTTCTTTTTGTGGGGTACGGCCATGGTGGCGATGAAGGGCGTGATGGACGAAACGACGCCGCTATTTATTGCGGGCGTACGGCTATTGCCTGCTGGGCTGCTAGTGGTGCTGGTGTCTGTGCTGTTGGGGCGCGAGCAGCCGAAAGGGTGGCGGGCTTGGCTGTGGATTAGCCTGTTTGCCCTGGTCGATGGCACGCTGTTTCAGGGCTTTTTGGCGAAAGGGCTAGAGCGGACGGGCGCAGGGCTTGGCTCTGTGATGATTGACTCTCAGCCTTTGGCAGTTGCCGTGATGGCGCGGTTTTTGTTTCAGGAGTGGATTGGGCCTTTGGGCTGGATTGGCCTGGCGATTGGCCTTTTGGGCATTAGCTTTATTGGCCTGCCGGACGATTGGATTTTAGGACTGCTGCACGGACAAAACCCGGTGATGGCCTTAGAGCAAGATCTATGGTCGGTTCTATTTACCCAGGGCGAATGGCTAATGCTGATGGCGGCGCTGTCGATGGCAGGCGGCACTATCTTGATTCGCTACGTGGCCCGCTGGGCTGATCCGGTGGCGGCGACGGGGTGGCATATGGTGCTTGGCGGCGCGCCTTTATTTATAGCTTCGCTTTCAGAGAGTACTTGGGAGGCTGGCACAATGCCTTGGCAAGGGCTTTCGCTGCCGGGCGTGTTGGAAATTAGCTATGCGACTATATTTGGTAGTGCGATCGCCTATGGCGTATTTTTCTACATTGCCGCTCAGGGCAACCTCACTAGCCTTAGCGCTCTTACTTTTTTGACGCCTGTGTTTGCGCTGCTTTTTAGCACGCTATTGCTCTCAGAAAGCTTGAGTACTTTGCAATGGAGCGGCGTATTGCTGACTTTAGTAAGCATCTACCTGATTAATCAAAGGGTTCAGCTTAGCGGATGGCTATCGGCGCGATCGCCCCTTAACCTTTCATCAGGCCCTATTGAAACCTCAGTCTCTAAAGAATCGTCAGACCAAACGTAGGTAACATTAACGACAAACCAAAAAAGATGCGTAAACCTACTGACGATAACTATAAAGAACAGAAGAATTGAGAAGCCTTATAGTGAGCGCTGATAAATGTTTGCGGTAGGATGCTTTTGTAGGGATAGACATCGCTTCGTTCGGCACAAACACTGTTTAACGGGCACTCTATTTCTGATAGTAGTGATTTTAAGCGTGACGTTTGCTCATTCGTCCGATTTAAGACTGATTAAGGGTGTAGTTGTTACGAAGCACCTACGTAAGGAATCTTGAAAAATTCTTGATTATTGAGTCGCTAGGCTACCCAGCAAGATAAGTAGGTAAAGACAGTGATGATTCGGCGTTCTACTCTAGTATTTCTCACCTGCATAGCCGCTTCGGGCGCGCCGATTATGCGGATGGGCGCTGCTGCTGCAACAGATCTTTCTGCCTCAACCCTATCGACCTCACGAACACTGCTAGCTCAGGCATCGGGCGGCACCTTTAGCGGCAATTTAGACTTAGGCTCTCGGGGCGCTGCGGTTCGCTCCATCCAAGAGCGCCTGCAAAAAAGCGAATACTACACGGGGCCTGTCGATGGCATTTATGGGCTAGCGACTCAGCGTGCGGTGAGTGCTTTTCAAGAGGCTGCCGGGATAGCGCCAACGGGCGCGATGGACGAAGAAACCTATCGACAGCTACGAGCAGCAACGAGCGATCGCCCCAGTGCCAACCCTGCCGGTGGCAGCGCAGACAGCGCTACTAACGCGACTGATAGTTCAGCGCCGAACGCACCTGCTACTGCTCCAACGGCTAGCGAGCTTCCGGCAGCAGATGGGGCTCCTATCGTCATAGAGGACGAAGGCAGCGGTATTAGTAAAGTATTTGGGATCAGTTTGGGCGTTGCTGCTGTACTGGCTAGCTTTGGGATTGGGTTCTTTATTGCCAATCGATCTAAGGCAGATCAGGACGAGCCTGATGAATGGGGCGAGATCGAGACGAGCGCTCAACCGTTGGCGATCGCGCCAGGTGGTGTGAATACGGGTGGTGTGAATACGGCTAGTGCTAACAACGGTAATGGGGCGATCGCAGCCCCCGTCGCTAGCTCCCTACAAACCGGCCAAATGGGCGGTACTGCGCCTCTAGCCCAAGTCGATGTCATTGAAGGACTCATTGGTGACCTGCGCAATCCTGAACCGGCGCGGCGGCGAAAGGCGATTTGGGAACTAGGCCAGCGCGGCAACTCTTTGGCAATGCAGCCGCTCGTCGATTCAATGGTGAACGCTGACTCAAAGGAAAAGAGCCTGGTGTTAGCGGCGCTCTCAGAAATTGGTATTCGTTCGCTGAAGCCGATGAGTCGGGCGCTGGCGATCGCCCTTCAAGACGACAACCCCGAAGTGCGTAAGAATGCAATTCGCGACCTCACTCGCGTTTACGATCTAGTGGTTCAAATCAGCCAAATGCTGGGTCACGCTACCGAAGACGAAGATCCCGAAGTACGACAAACCGCCACTTGGGCGCTAGAGCAGCTTAACCGCATTCGCCGCAGCCAAGACATTGATGCAAATGTGCGTACGCTTTCGGGCGGCGGCGGTGCCAAGCCGATTGATGCGGCTGATAGATTTGCGCTGTAGCTGACGGTAGAAAGTTAATCGTCAGTTACAGAGATGGCTTTGCGACTATTACTGCTTTCGACGCCTGTAGGGCCGTTAGGCTCTGGGTTAGGTGGCGGCGTTGAGCTAACGGTGGCTAACTTAGCAAGGGTGCTTACTGCGCGAGGCCATCAGGTTGCGATTGCCGCGCCTGCCGGTTCAAGTTTGCCTGCCTCAACGCTGTCTGATTCAGATTGGGCAAAGGCTGCTACAAAAATTGTTCAAATCCCTGGCGACTGGCAACTCACCGCACAGACGCAGGATCGCTCGGCCCCAACAGTTGTTTCTACGGCGCTGGCCAATATTTGGGACTATGCGCGGCGATCACAATCGCAATACGACCTGCTGGTGAACTTTTCCTACGACTGGCTACCGTTTTACCTCACACCGTTTTTTGCGACGCCGATTGCTCACTTTGTCAGCATGGGGTCTTTGAGCGAGCATTTAGACAATGCAATATCCCAAATATCTACTCAGGTTCCCGGTACGCTAGGAGCCTACACCCGCACTCAGGTCGATACCTTTACCAAAACGCCTGCTGAGCGCTGGCAGATTTTAGGTAGTGCAATAGATATTGCTCAGTATGACTATTGCGATCACCCTGAAAACTATCTAGCCTGGGTTGGTCGCATCTCACCTGAGAAAGGTCTAGAGGGTGCTGTTGATGCGGCAATAATGGCTGGGCGATCGCTCAAAATATTTGGAAAAATAGAAGACGCCACATACTGGCAGCGCATTCAACAGCAATTTGCTCAGTCGCCTGAACCCATTGAATATTGCGGCTTTCTACCCACTGCTCAACTGCAACAGTCGCTAGGCCGCGCTGAGGCTTTACTGATGACGCCACACTGGATAGAAGCTTTTGGCATAGTGGCGATTGAGGCTCTAGCCTGTGGGGTGCCGGTGATTGCCTACTGGCAGGGCGGGCCAGCAGAGATTGTGCGCTCGGGTGAAACGGGATGGCTGGTAGAGCCGCAGAGTGTAGAGGGACTGGTAGCGGCGATCGCTAGAACTAATTTGATTGACCGCCGAGCATGTCGCCATCAGGCCGAAACCTTATATTCCCTTCCGGCCTGGGGTGAGCGCTTCGAGCAGTGGTTTTATCAAATTATTTCCGGTAGGATAATCGGCTAGATAGATAAAATCTAATGCTCTTGAATGCCAATGATTGCGCTCACGCCTGAAGAAATCGCTCAGCTTAGAACTCGCCTAGCCGACTATCCCAAAGCGATAGACGCCCTCCAAGAAATTGACGACTGCGACGGCGATTTAGAAGACGCGGCCATTTCGCTTGCCCTGAGATCTGATCAGGAACCTGACTCTAACGAGCAGTGGCTAGCGGGCTTTAGCAAACGCTATCGGCACATTGTTTGCCAGGCACAGTTTAGAGAAGCGATCACCGCCGGTCAGCCCAACACGCTAATCGACTACCTTACGCAAGAAACCGACTGCCCCGCGCTGATGGCCCCGATCGTTGCTATCTACGTATTCAAGGCTGACGTTCAAGACTTTTGCCGCAGCTTTGACAACAGCCGAGTCTAGAGCTGACGGGGGATTAAAGCCCTTCGGATTCCAAATCGTCAGCCCTACCGAAACTAGCTAGCTGCCAAAAGTCTCTATTGATCTCGCGCCACAAAGACTGATTATTCGGATCGGTTCGCAGTGCTTTTTTGAGATAAATTCGCGCCTTTTGCGGCTGTCCCATTTGAATGAGCTGCCGTCCCCAACGCTGATAAACAATGGCCTGCCACTGGTTGATTTCTATGTCGGCTGGCATTCGGTGGGCCAAGCCTTCTACCAGTGCGATCGCCCGAGGAAATTTCTGATGCCTCAACAGCTCCTTAAGCTGCCGGTAAGCCTCCTGCTTCAAACTCTCTTCCTGATCAGAAAGCGGCTCAGCAACCTGCTTCCCGACCGCCGCCTCAGCAGAAGGAGCCGGTGGCATTTCAGACTGAAGCCCAGCTTGATAGTCAGTTCGATAGTCAGCGGGTACAGCGCTTTGCCTCTTTTCAGCAGACTCGGCGGCAACGGACTCGTCGTCTAGCGGGCTAATGCCCAGTTTTTCTAGGGTCTGCTTCAGATTTTCTAAGCTAAAGCCGTCATTCGACGCAGCCTGCTGCCCACGTGCTTCAGCGGCCCTCTCCCTACGCTGCGCGTTCTCAGAAAGGGCCGTATAGGCATCATTGATTTTGATAAACTGCTCAACCGCCGCCTCATCAGGATTGATATCAGGATGATATTGCCGCACCAGCGTTCGATAGGCGCTTTTCACCTCGCGAGATGAAGCTCCTCGGCGCAAACCTAACGTTCGATAGTGCTGGGCTAAGCTCATGAGGTCTGTTTTGGCTAGGGAGCTAAGAAGGAAGGCGCTCTTCAATGACCCGATCAATTAGACCATATTCTTTGGCTTCTGCTGCGGACATGAAAAAGTCGCGATCGCTATCCTTCTCAATCTTCTCAATCGTCTGCCCCGAATGATCTGCCATCAGCTCATTCAAGCTCTTACGAACCTGCACAATCCGCGCCGCCTCAATCTCAATATCCGTCGCCTGCGACCGGCCCACCCCACCCGAAGGCTGGTGAATCATAATGCGCGAATGCGGCAGCGCCAACCGCTTACCTTTTGCGCCCGCATTCAGCAAAAATGCGCCCATACTCGCTGCTAGGCCCACACAAATCGTCACCACTTCCGACTTGATGTACTGCATGGTGTCATAAATCGCCATGCCCGCAGTGACCGAGCCACCCGGCGAGTTGATATACAGATAAATTGGCTTCGTATTATCTTCCGAATCGAGATAGAGCATGTAGGCCACAATTGCATTCGCAATGCCATCATCAACCTCTTCGGTCAAAAAGATAATGCGTTCGCGAAACAGTCGCTCATAAATACCGATCCACTGCTCGTAAGTGCCGCCCGGCAAACGATAAGGGACGCTAGGAGTTCCAATAGGCATAAGTCTTGCACGTTAGGTAAAGGGGTCAATCAATCGATCAATCTAATTATCTTTAGCCGCTGCTGGGCTCTCAATATCTTTAGCCGCTGCTGGGCTCTCAATCACCCGGTCAATCAGGCCATATTCCTTGGCTTCTTCAGGCGTCAGATAAAACATCCGTTCCATATCTTCAGAAACCTTCTCAGGCGTTTGGCCCGTGTTGTTCGCCAAAATCTGCTGAATCAGCTTTCGCTTTTCTAACACCTGCTCAGCCTCAAGCTGAATATCAGTGGCCTGCCCGCGCGTAAGCGTCTGCGGATGCGTGAGCGCAATACTGGTATGTGGTAGCGCAGCCCGCTTGCCCTTCGTACCCGATGAGAGCAAAACAGCCGCCATGCCGTAAGCCGTACCCATACAAACCGTCACCACTTCTGACTTAATGTAGGCAAGCGTGTCATACACCGCTAGGCCCGCTCGAATCGAAACCATTCCGGCTGAAGCATCTGCCTGACCCGTCATTACCGGGTCACCCACCGAGTTTATATAGATATAAATCGGCTTGTTTTGATCTTCCGAGTCAAGATACAGCAGCGCCGAGACAATCGAATTAGCCACGCCGTCTGAGAGCGGCTGATTAATAAAAAGAATGCGCTCCTGGCTCATGCGTGTGTATACGCTCACCCACTGCCAAGAACGGCTACCGGGCAAGTTATACGGAACGCGCAAAATTCCATCAACAGACATCTACATCACCCCAACAGGCATGGGCGTTGGCAGCTCTTTGGTGCTGCTCAGTACCCGGTCAATCAGGCCGTATTCCTTAGCCTCTTCTGGCGTCAGATAAAACATCCGATCGGTGTCTTTATCAAGCTTTTCAGCACTCTGTCCTGTATTACTCGACAAAATATCTAAGAAAGAAGACTTGTTCGAGAGCACTTCTTCAGCACGAATTTGAATATCAGTTGCCTGACCTCTCGCCCCTGAGCGAGCCTGATTAAGCACGATAGTGGCATGAGGCAAGCTAGCCCGCGAGCCCTTAGCACCCGAAGATAAGATCATCGCCGCCGTTCCCATCGCCTGCCCTAAGCAAATCGTATGAACCGGGGGCTTGATGTATTTGAGCGTGTCGCAAATAGCAAAAGCTTCGGTTTCAAACCCGACTGAATCGCCTGTGTACCAGGACGTTCCGGTCGAATTGATATAGAAAAAGATCGGCTTGTCGGGATCGTCAAACTCCAAATAGAGCAGTTGAGCGATGATGAGCTTTGTAACATCCATGCCCATCTGGCGCTTGAAGTCGTCAGAAGAAACCAGGGGCGTGCCCAGATACACAATGCGCTCTTTTAATAGCAAAGAAGGCAAGTCTGGTGGGGGTGTTTTGTAAGCCATGCTGCCTCCGCCGTAGGGGGCCTGCATTGCTTTAATGGGAGAACTCATAAGGCGCTTAGTTCAATAATATGTTTTCCATAGTAGCTCGCTAGTGAACTTGCTGCGCCGTCATAGATTGGCGGTTTTGGGTCGGTTTTTGACGGTTAACCTCACCTCTAAGGATGTCTAAAGATACCGGCGGCGCTGCTGTGGCAGAATTTGGCTACTACTCACTATTAACTCCTGTGTTTCTGAGCGGAATGAGCGCTTGCTGTGTTGATGATATGTACGCTAGGGGCAGTTTGATGGTTAGAGAAAGTGTCTATCATTTTTGTTGAACGTTAGGAGCGATGCCGAGTGATGAATGTAGATTTGCAGTGGGCCTTGAGCGATGCCCATATCCCTACCCAGCAGGAAAACAATCAGCGTCAGCTCTCGGTGTCGCTCTCTGCGGGTGGTGAAGGTTCGCAAGCGCCTTTGAATATTTGCTTTGTGCTCGACTGTAGCGGTTCTATGGGCGGCGTGCCGCTGAAGACGGTGAAAGCTGCGACCCACCGATTGATTGACCGGCTGACGGAGCGCGATCGCATCTCTATCGTCACCTTCGATCACAAAGCTAAAGTCCTAATCGAAAATCAGCCTGCAACCGATCTTGACGCCATCAAGCGCAAAATTGACAGCCTCAGAGCGGGTGGCGGTACCTGCATTGACGATGGCTTAAAAGCAGGCATTTCGCAGCTCGCTTCCGGTAAAGACGACCGCGTTTCGCAGCTATTGCTTTTAACGGACGGCGAAAACGAACATGGTGATAACGCTAGAGCTATCAAGCTTGCCGATGTCGCAGTCGGCTACAACCTCACAGTGAGCACGCTGGGCTTTGGCGATCATTGGAACCAGGATGTTTTAGAGCAAATTTCTGATGCAGGCGGCGGATCGCTTAACTATATTGAGCACGCAGAGGAAGCGATCGCCATCTTCGGTCGCCTATTCACCCGCATCCAATCTGTTAGCCTTACCAACGCCTACCTCAACATCGAACTTGCAGACGGCACCCGCTTAGCCGACCTAAAGCCCGTCGCCCAAGTTGCTCCTGAAACCGTTGAGCTGCCCACCGTTCAAGAAGGCAACGAGGCCATCGTACGCATTGGCGACTTGATGAAAGATCAGTCCCGCGTCGTTTTGCTCAACCTATACGTTCCTCAGCTTGCTGCTAGTACAGCAACCATTGCCAAGCTCAGCGTGACTTACGACGCGCCTGCTATCGGGCTGATGTCTCAGCGCACCGAAATCTTTCCGATTGAAATAGAGGCCCAAGATGCCTATGTGCCAAAGGTAGATGCCAAAGTGCAGCAGGATATTTTGGCGCTGGCAAAGTACCGGCAGACGCAGATTGCTGAGGAGAAGCTGAAGGCGGGCGATCGCAAAGGAGCCGTCACCATGCTTCAGTCGGCAGCGAATACCGCAATCCAGATGGGTGATAAAAATGCGGCGACAGTGCTACAGGAGAATGTGACGGTATTGCAGTCGGGGAATGAGCTTTCGGAGAGCGATCGCAAAAAGACCCGCATTGTCTCCAAAACTCAGCTTCAGTAAGCGTTGCTTGACTGAGCAATCTGTATCTACGCAGGCGGACGATTAACTCGAATCAGCATCCCTTCAAGGTCGCCCTCCTGACTAATCGCAGCGTGGATCCTTCGAGCTAACCTTTGACGATCGAGATCTTCGCTACAGACGATGATTCCAGCATGGTTTGAGTTCTGTTTGTGCAGCTTAATAAAATCAGCTCGATTCACCGTCAGCACTGCACGGCGTCTGTCTGTTGCGTAGGCTAGAACTTGGTCGTCAGGAGTACGCTGGCTTGCTTGTCCTGCATCCTGAACGGTTAATACATCGTGACCGAACCCTATAAGTGCTTCGCTTACCTTACGAGGAAATCCTTCATCTGCATATATTTGAGCCACCCCTATGCTGCATCTTGCCGTCGAAGCGCAGCATTGACTTCTTCAGCATTATTCTCAGCGTAGAGCCAGGCGTTTGTTAAATCAGCAGCCGTTAAATCAGGATAGTCTTCTAGCAGGTAAGTCTCAGTTGCACCCTGCTGACGAAGGCTAACCAGTAGCCACACAGGAATGCGCGTCTGACGAATACAAGCATCGCCGCCCATCACGCCAGGCGTCTTTTGTATGCCCGGCCAACTGCCGTCAAGACTGGCTGATAATATTTGAATCGCCTGTGTCTTCTCATCAGGAGACAAAGCCAAAAGCTGAGACTGAATTTGCTGAAGTGTCATGCAGATAACTCCTTTGCAAGAAGTTACGTTTAGAGAATAGCGATCGCTCACCTTAGTATAAGAGATGCCTGAAAGAAGCCTCGCACCGTTGCTAAGACGCATCAGTCATGATTTCTCTTGACCGTTTAGACCATCTAGTGCTTACGGTATCTAGTGTTGATCAATCTTGTAAGTTTTACTCAACGGTTCTAGGCTGCAAGGTTATACGATTCGACTCATCTGACGGACGAGAAAGATATGCTTTGCAAATTGGCGATCGCCTGCAAAAGATAAATTTGCACGCTGCGGCCCATCCCTTTCAACCCGCTGCAAAAGCACCTCAACCGGGCTCAGGTGACCTATGCTTTATCACATCTACACCGATAAAAGCTGTCATAGAGCACTTCACAAGCTTAGACGTACAGATTATTGAAGGGCCGGTACAGCGCACAGGTACGCTTGGCCCTATCCTATCTGTGTACATCCGTGACCCCGACGGTAATCTGATAGAGGTAGCCAACCAGCTCAATGCAGATTCAATATGAGCCCTTCACCGTCCACAAGCGCGTACCGCTTACTATCAGTCGAGGTACCACCGCAGGCTCAACGAACTTATGGGTTCGCATCGAAGCCGATGGTACCGAAGGCTGGGGCGAAGCTTCTCCTTTTTGTATTGGCTCTAATCCTCAGACAACCGAACGAATTAAAAGCGATTTAGAGTCTGTAATTCCTGCGATCGCTACCTATCATCCACTTCAGCACCAGTGCCTTGAATCCCTCCTAGCCGACGCCTCTATTTGTTCAGCAGCTAGAGCCGCTATTGATGTGGCGCTGCACGATTGGACGGGCAAACATGCGGGTCTTCCGCTTTGGCAGCTTTGGGGGCTAGATCTTGAGCGTATCAGCCCTACCGCCGTTACAGTGGGCATTAGTTCGCCTGAAGGCGCGGTGGATCGCCTGCAAAAATGGTGCGAGCAGCAGCAGGTCGCTTCGGTGAAAATAAAGCTGGGTAGCCCGGCAGGTATTGCTGCCGATCAGGCCATGTTTGAGGCGCTGCTGGCTCATGTTCCATCAGGTGCTAAAGTCAGCATTGACGCAAATGGGGGCTGGAATTTACAGGATGCGCTGACAATGGCTGATTGGCTAGCCGAGCGCGGCGTAACATACTTAGAGCAGCCTTTATCTGTCGCAGATGACGGCTTGCTGCCTGAACTGCATGCAAAATCACCTTTGCCAATTTTCATTGATGAAAGCTGCTTTACTGGCGCAGATATTCCGCGTTTGGCGCACTGCATTCATGGCATCAATATTAAGCTGATGAAGTCGGGCGGGCTGAGTGAAGCGCGGCGAATGATTTCTACGGCAAGAGCTTGCGGGCTACAGGTGATGTTTGGTTGCTATTCGGACAGTGCGATCGCCAACACCGCCCTCTCCCACCTCTCTCCTTTAGCTGACCACCTCGATCTCGACAGCCACTTCAACCTCAAAGACGATCCCTTCCAAGGCGCAAGCCTACGAAACGGTGCTTTAATTCCCAACAATCTACCTGGACTCGGACTCTCTTGCCATGCTCACGCCTGAAGATCGCATTGTTATATTTATGCACGGTGGGCTGAAGGGAGCCAAAGGCAAAACGGGCACGTCACTCCTCCGCTACAGCCAAAATCCAATCGTCGCCGTCATCGACGAAACCGCCCAAGGCGAATCCATTGCGTCCTTAATAGGCATTGACCGCGATATTCCGATTGTCTCTTCTGTAGAAGCCGCCCTTTCTCATAGTCCTACGGTGCTTGCAATTGGCCTAGCCCCTTCTGGCGGGCAGCTCCCGGAGCCCTGGTATGAAGAAGTCAAGCAGGCTGTGAAGTCTGGGCTTTCGGTGATGAACGGGCTGCATACTCAGATGAATAACGATCCTGATGTGGTCGGTAGTATTCAGCCGGGGCGGTGGGTGTGGGATATGCGCAAAGAGCCTGATGGGCTGACGGTGGGGGGTGGGAGAGCGCGGCTTTTGAAGTGTGATCGCGTACTAATGGTCGGCACTGATATGGCCGTTGGCAAAATGTCTACGGCTATAGAACTCAACCGCGCTGCTAAAGCCAAAGGTCTACGCTCCAAACTGATTGCCACGGGTCAAACGGGCCTCATGCTGGGCGAAGACGGCATTCCGCTGGACGCTATCCGCGTAGACTACGCTTCGGGCGCGGTCGAACAAGCCTTACTCCGTCACGGCGACGATCACGATATTCTTTTTGTCGAAGGCCAGGGCTCTCTACTCAACCCAGCTTCTACCGCAACGCTGCCGCTGATTAGAGGGAGTCAGCCCACGCATTTAATTCTGGTTCACAAGGCGGGCCTCTCACATATTCAGCATTTCCCAGACTTTAAGATTCCACCGATTGCTGAGGTGGTGAAAATGTATGAGTCGGTGGCGACGGCGGGCGGTATCTTTGCGCCTGTTAAGGTTGCTGGGATTGCTTTGAATACGTTTGGATTGGATGAGCGGGAGGCGATGGGTGCGATCGCTGCTATCACCCAAGAAACCGGCTTACCCTGCACCGATGTTGTCCGCTTCGGCGGCGAGGCTCTACTTACTCAAATTACAAATCGTGCGGACGGATAGAATAAAAGGCAAAGCCGATGCCGCAGATTATTCCACCCATAAAAGGCTTCAAGTTTGTTATCTACAACCGTATCGACAAAGGCAATGCAATCTACAGCACTAATGCCTACTGCTGCAAGATATATTCCCAAAACTAGAGAGCTAGAGATAGCATTTGGTTCACACTTCAAGGGACGATGGGCTGTGGATTCTTTGCAAATGATTCGTAGAGGCGAGCATGGATGGAAGCCAGTTTCGTCTCCAAGCGATGCAGACCTCTCTGATGTCATCATCTGGGAAGGCGGTGACGTGATTGAATTTCCTACACTTGATCAGCATTACAGTATTCCTGCTCTCATGCGCGGTCAGCTAGGTTCTAAACAGTGGATGCAGAAACTGTCTGCTGAAAATCGTTGAATCTTAGGCTCTACAGTAAGCCTGAATTCAATAGCATTACGTTCTTTCAAATCTTCCTCACTAAGCAAGCTTTCCGAACAGCTAAGCTATCATCGACATCTCATGGTTGCTCACTCTATTCGCTGGACAGTTCGAGACTTAGACGCGATGCCGGATAACAGCGGTTGGACGCGCTACGAGATAGTAGATGGAGAACTGTTTACGACACACGCCCCTCATGCTCGGCATCAAAACGCGGGCGGTAATATTCATTTTGAGTTAGGAATTTGGTCGCGACAGACAGGTTTGGGCAGGTCTTTATCAGCGCCTGGTGTTGTATTAACTGAATGGGATGCGGTGATTCCCGATGTTATCTGGGTGAGTAAAGCGCGTTGGGCGAATGGTCTTGATGAGGCCGGACACTTTACAATTGCGCCTGAGTTGATTGTTGAGGTGCTTTCGGCGGGAGGTAAAAATGAGGTGCGCGATCGCGAGATTAAGCTAAAGCTCTATTCGCTGCATGGCGTTCAGGAGTATTGGATTGTGGACTGGCGATCGCAACAAATCGAAGTCTACAGGCGGCAAGACACTCAGCTACAGCTATTCGCTACACTGCTGAACACAGATAGCCTAACCTCGCCATTGCTGCCAGGATTTGATTGTACGGTCGATAGCATTTTCGATTAGATAACCATCCCGCTGAAAGACTCTCTTCGTGAATTTAATTACTTCTTGTTTGTTTGAATTCAATAAAGAAGGAGCAAGTAGGCGACTCTCTCATTATTCGATTCGCAATAATGAGCTTTATACGAATCAATATATTTGAGTATGAACATGAATACGCAAGCGGCTATTGGTGTAGGTCTTTGTTCCAGTGGCCTAGCTATAAACGCGGTTGCTAATGCTATCGGTATTGCAAAAACTGGAACGGCTATTGGCTCACTGAGCGGCGCGGCACAGACAAGTGCGATCGCCGCTTGGGTTGGCTTTGGCAGTATGAAAGTTGGACTGTTCGCAATGGGTGCTTTGCCCGTTATTGGTGGCCTAATCCTTCTAGATAGCCTGTGCGGTTCGGAATACGGAACCCTTATCGACTGGTACGAAGAAGGTTGGAAGGATTTTGAAGCTCAGTGCGAAATGGAAGAACTCAAGAAAACAGTCAAGGTAGATCCTGACCATCGCATCATCATTAAAAAACGCCCCTCTTCTCTAGCTCAGCAAGAACGTATGTTTGCACTCATGGAAGCTGATCACGAACTTTACTTAATGAGAAAAGAGATGGGTCTTATTTAATCGTCTTCCTGGCGGATGGTGCTGGCGCACCCGGTAGCATTCCTGCTGTACTCAAGTCTTCATCAATGTTTTCCCAGTGAATACCGAACCCACCGCCGCAAACCTTCCAGCGTGATCGCTGCTCAGGAGTGGCGTTGAGCAGTCTGGGATACCACACTAGGGGCACAGCAATTGTGCGCCCATCCATCAGATCGACGCTCACAGTTTCTTCGTCAAAGTGCACTGCCTTAACCCTCTCATCCGTCTTGCTCGTCAAAGTAGCCATGGGTTGTCTGCATTTAGATCTGCACTTTATCTAAGCTGCTGCTTCGGTGGAACGGCCTATCGGCAACATCGCAGTCAACTCGTCGATATCAAAATTTTGCTCAATCTCAGGAAAATCGATGGCATAGCCACCTGCCCATACGCGAACGTTTGCAAGCTGCTCATCAGTGGGACACGGAGCCTTTACAAATTCTGAGCCCGTCCAGCTCAGTATCTCTAAAGTATCTACTGGGCAGCTCAATCTAGCGCCATTTAAAAACTTCAACTCGACTTCTCTATTCTCTGCTAGGTACCGAACAGCAACGATCTTATTTTCCATGAATAGACTCCCAAGCAGCTTTTATCTCAGGCAGGCGGTTATTAACTAAGCGTAGAGCTTTTTTCGTAAACTTAATACTAGCGTTTCGCTGTCGTCGCTTGCTTGCCCCAAGTACTACCGCCATCGGCCCAGAAATATCGATTCTTATCTCTTGTTTGGCAGAAGAAACGTGAACGTGAGGCGGCTCGTGGTCATCACTAAAATTTTCACAACGCAGCCATCAGAACGAAATATCTCTGCCAATTCTTTGCCCTAGCTGATGCTGAACTCTTTAAAGCTGATAAGCGCATAGTCAGAGCTTCAATATGAGCTGACTATGCGCTTACTAATTGTTATGGGTTTATCTGAATCTAGCGATCACGACTCTCGCTAAAGGGCTTATCTTGGCTTTTTCAAGCGGTATGTAATGCGGCCTTTAGTCAAATCGTAAGGGGTGAGTTCTACCTTGACGCGATCGCCCGGCAGAATCTTGATATAGTTGCGTCGAATCTTGCCCGAAATATGGGCCAGTACGTTAAAGCCATTGTCCAGGTCAACCCGGAACATTGCGTTTGGGAGCGATTCTGTAATCGTTCCTTCCATTTCAATCAAATCTTGCTTAGACAACGAGTCCTTCCTCTCTTTAAACAGAAAAATATACAGTTAACTCAAGAGTAGCAAATCGTTGTGTAAACCCTGCACTCTTAAAGGGCCGGTTAGCCCTACCTCTTTTATGACGCTACAGCGTCAGCACTCACAATCTTTTGCAACGCCTCGCTGACGGTATCTAATTCCTGATTGCCATCTACCGACTTAAGAAGCTGCTGCCCACGATAAAACGCAATCAACGGCTCGGTTTCTGCTCGGTACACATCTAACCGATTGCGGATAACGTCTTCCTTATCGTCAGCTCGGCCCCGTTCTAACATTCGAGCTACCAGCACGTCGTCCGGCACTTCCATATTGATCACAAACTCGCAGGTCTGCTTAATCTCGTCCAGAAGCTTGTTCAAAAACTCAGCCTGCTCTACCGTTCGAGGAAACCCATCGAGTAGCCAACCATTCGCCGTATCTTCTTGGCCCAGCCGCTCGCGAACCAAATCTAAGATGAGTTCGTCAGGCACCAGTTCGCCAGCGCTCATGTAGCCTTCCGCTTTTTTGCCAAGCTCACTTTTGGCCTTAACGGCACTACGCAAGATGTCGCCCGTCGAAATGTGGGGAACCTGGCAGCGCTCTGAGAGCACTTTTGCCTGGGTTCCTTTGCCTGCGCCCGGTGGGCCTAAGAAGATAAGTCGAGTCATTAGCTTTTCACCATGCCTTCGTAGCGCTGAGAGATAACGTAGGTTTGAATTTGCTTAGCGGTGTCAATGGCCACACCAACCAAAATCAAAAGTGACGTTGCGCCAAAGCCACTGAAGGTTGTTACGCGAGTAGCGCTTTCAACCAGGCTAGGCACTACCGCGACGAGCCCTAAGAAAATAGCACCTAAGAATGTCAGGCGGTTTAGTACTTTACCGATGTAGTCGGTGGTTGCCTTGCCGGGACGAATCCCAGGAATGCTCGCACCCATTTTCTTTAGATTCTTTGACATGTCTTCGGGGTTCACAACCAAAGAGGCATAGAAGTAGCTGAAGAAGACGATCATCACCAAATACACCAGGATGTATAGCGGTGAGGTGGGATTGAAGTTACGACCCATGAATTCCGCAAAGGCTGGATTCTGGATGTATTGAACCAGCGAAAGCGGAATGATCAGCATGGACGAGGCGAAAATGATGGGCATTACGCCGCCTTGGTTGAGACGTAATGGCAAGTAGTTGCTTTTTTCTAGATAGAGCTTGCGGCCCACCTGACGCCTAGCTGAGACGATAGGAATGCGACGGGTGCCTTCTTGAACAAAGACGATGCCGACGATGGTGGCGATAAAGACCAAAAAGAGAATAACGATACCGCCAATTTCAGCGCGTCCGCCCGTTTGAGCTAAGTCAACCGTTTCGCCCAATACCCGTGGCAACGAAGAAACGATGTTCAAGAAAATCAGCAGCGATGCGCCATTGCCTAAGCCGCGCTCGGTAATGAGTTCACCGACCCACATTACGAACATGGAGCCAGCCGTTAGTGCCAGCACAGTTTCTACAACAAAAGGAACGCCGAAGTCGTAGGCAAAGTCTCTTAGCAAGAAGCAGGAGAGCATGGTGCTTTGCAAAATCGTCCAGCCGAACGCGACATAGCGTGTGACCTGAGAAATTTTGCGTCGCCCCGCTTCACCTTCGTTCTTTTGCAGATCTTCTAGCGCGGGAATCGCCGCTGTGAGGAGCTGCATAATAATAGAGGCGTTGATGAACGGCAAAATGCCCAGGGCAAAAATGCCGACCAGCGATAAGCCACCGCCGCCGATGATGTCTAAAAAGCCAAGGACGCCACCTGCGCCGCCGCTGGAGACAAAGGTGGAAAATGCGGCCCGATCAATACCAGGGACGGGAATGTAAATGCCCAGTCTGACGAGTATGAGTAGGCCCACTGTGACGAGTAAGCGCGATCGCAGCCCCGCCGCCTGGGCCATCTGCAAAAATGTCTCTTGAGCGCTGGGCGACTTGCCTTGACTCACAACCATATCTAGAAACCTCGAATAGCGCTAAGTACACGCTTTTTTAATCGTTATTACTAACCCTTATCTAATAATAAAGGGAGCAAGGAGCCCTGGTGAAAAAATAGGATAAATGCTCGGTAATTTCTTTGCGAAATGCTTAGCCGGAGATAAATAATCTCGCTAAGAATCTTCAAAGCTTACCGACTAACCTACTTTTCGGGTACTCTTGCTCCCCATTTTGCCCAATTGCTTTTAAGCGACCGTGAAAGTCAGGCTTAGGATCGAAGATTGAGCAGATTACTCAATTGTTATCTGCTGAGGCCCTCACCCCAACCCTCTCCCCTCGGGAGAGGGAGCCGGATTCAAAGTCCTTCT
Source organism: uncultured cyanobacterium (assembly GCA_963793265.1). Taxonomy (GTDB): domain Bacteria; phylum Cyanobacteriota; class Cyanobacteriia; order Phormidesmidales; family Phormidesmidaceae; genus Phormidesmis. Next base: position 890,784 of record CAWBZI010000006.1, on the reverse strand, counting down.
CCCCTCGGGAGAAGGATTTAGGATGAGGGCCGCGATGATCTGATTCTCACCCTCAGCAACTAACTTAAGCAATCTCGCAGCTACCACCAGCCGCTTCAATTTTCGCCTTAGCCGACTTCGTAAACGCCGCAGCTTTCACCGTCAGCGCCTTTGAAATTTCGCCATCGCCTAGCACCTTCAAAGGGCCGTCATTAGAAGTGACCACGCCCGCTTCTAATAGCGAATCCATCGTCACTTCAGTATTAGCGGGCAGATCAGCCAAGTCTTTAATATTAATCACGGTGTAAACCTTCTGGTTCACAATCGTGAAATGCTTCAGCTTAGGCACACGGCGATAAAGGGGCATTTGACCACCTTCAAAGCCAGGGCGAGTACCACTACCGGAGCGAGACTTTTGGCCGCGCATTCCAAAGCCACAGCTCGCGCCCTGGCCTGCTGCAATGCCACGACCTTTGCGATTTTTAGCCTTTTTAGAGCCCGCCTTGGGCTTTGCATCTTCTAATCTCATCTCCGGGGAGTCTCCTGTTGTATGGCCCCTTATGCGGGCCTGATGTTAAGCAAGTGCTTAGGGTAAAGCGACTATGCGTATAGCTTTTCGACGGGAATACCGCGCTCTTCAGCCACGCTGCTTAGCGTTCTAAGCGAGTCGAGAGCTTCAGCGGCAGCGCGCGCATTGTTGAGGGGGTTATCGGAACCTAGCTGCTTCGCAAGAATGTTGCGAATACCGGCAAGTTCTAGCACGATGCGGACAGCGCCACCAGCAATTACGCCAGTACCGGGTGCTGCTGGGCGCATGAAGACTCTAGCGCCACCGGCTCGTCCTGTTGAAGGATGAGGGATGGAGTACGCCTTGTTTAGAGGCACTTCTACGAGGTGCTTTTTGCCGTCTGCGACGCCTTTTTTAACTGCGCCAATAACGTCACTGGCTTTGCCGACGCCAACGCCGACCTGGCCCTTCTCGTTGCCGACGACGACAATGGCGCGGAAGCTGAGCTTTTTACCGCCCTTCACAACCTTAGTAACGCGGCGAATTTGGACGACGCGCTCTTGCCATTCAGAGTCTTTTTCGCGGTTTTTATTATTCTTTTTACCGCGTCTGTTGTCTTTGCTGTCTCTATTATCTGCCATATTTTAGCGTTGGATTATGGGCCAATGGGGTTGCCTTAAAACTTTAGACCTGCTTCACGGGCCGCATCAGCTAACGCCGCTACTCGACCGTGATATAGCTTGCCGCCGCGATCAAAGACGACTTGTGAAATGTCCTGTGCGATCGCCCGCTCTGCAATGAGTTTACCAACTGCGGCGGCAGCTTCCGAATTACTGCCAGCTTTTGCGCCAGCATCCTTATCCAAAGTCGAAGCCGCTGCTAAGGTCTTGTGCTCAGTATCGTCAATCACCTGCGCATAAATGTGCTGGTTAGAGCGAAAAATAGCGAGCCTTGGCCGCTCAGTGGTGCCTTTTACCCGACGGCGAACGCGCGTATGGCGGCGACGGGTAGATTCTCTACGCGTTGATTTCATGTCTCTACTTACCTGCCTTACCGGCCTTACGTCTTACTTGCTCGCCTGCGTAGCGAACGCCTTTGCCCTTATAAGGCTCGGGGGGTCTAGCGGCACGAACTCTAGCGGCGGTATTACCCACGACTTCTTTATCGATGCCTGTAACCGTTACGTTGGTGTTTTTCTCCACTGCAAACTGAATGCCTGCGGGGGGCTCAAACTCAACGGGGTGGCTGTAGCCAAGCGCCATTACCAGCTTTTGTCCTTGCAGGGAAGCTCTGTAGCCCACGCCCTGAATTTCTAGCTTTTTCTCATAGCCGTTAGAAACCCCTTCTACCATGTTGGCAATCAGGGTGCGCACTAGGCCGTGACGCTGGCGGGCATTGCGCGACTCGTTTTTACGAGTAACAACAATCTCTTCGCCTTCTTGTACAAATGCGATCTCATCGGGCAGCTCTCTCGAAAGCTCGCCTTTAGATCCTTTTACGGTGACCTTTTGCCCATCAATCGTGACGGTGACGCCTTTAGGGACGGGCACAGGTTGTTTGCCAATTCTAGACATTATCACTGGCCTCCTTGTTGGCCTGTATCGTCATTTCTAATAGATGTAGCAAAGAACTTCTCCACCCACGCCCTGACGGCGAGCGTCGCGGTCGGTCATGACGCCGCTGGAGGTAGAAATAATCGCAATGCCAATGCCGCCGAGCACTCTAGGCAGCTCTTTGCGGTTGGAGTACACTCGCAAACCCGGCTTGCTGACGCGGGTAAGGTTGCGAATAATCGGCTGGCGCTGCTTGCCTTTGTACTTAAGCGTGAGCTTAATGGTGCGCGAAATACCTTCGCCAACGTCCTCGGTGTCGGCAACGAAGCCTTCTTCCTTGAGTACGCTAGCAATGCTGCGAGTCATTTTGGTCGATGGAATATCGACGGTTTGATGATGCGCAAGATTAGCATTCCGAATGCGCGTCAGCATATCTGAAATCGTGTCGTTAGACGCCATAATCCTTTACTTTGCTCTGGTTAGCTTTCATGGGCCTCAGTTATCTCGGAAGGGCATTCCCAATCCTTTGAGGAGGGCGCGGCCTTCTTCATCGGAGTTCGCGGTGGTGACAATGGTGATGTCCATACCGCGAATTTGGTCAACGCTGTCGTATTCAACTTCTGGGAAAATAAGCTGCTCGCGTAGTCCCAACGTGTAGTTGCCTCGGCCATCAAAGCTGCGGGGGCTAACGCCTCTAAAGTCTCTGATGCGGGGCAGGGTTAAATTGATTAGGCGGTTCGTGAAAGCGTACATACGGTCTGCTCGAAGCGTCACTTTGACGCCGACCGGCATACCTTCGCGAATCTTAAAGCCTGCGATCGCCTTCTTGGCGCGGGTGACTACCGGACGCTGGCCGGTAATCGCTGCCAGTTCGCTGAGTGAAGACTCAAGCGCTTTGGCATTGTTAGACGCTTCTCCTAGGCCACGGTTGATGGTGACTTTGGCAAGCTTGGGTACTTGGTGAGGGTTGGTGTAGCTAAACTCTTCTTTGAGCTTAGGCACAACAGTCTCTAAGTAGAGCGTTTTGAGTGAGTCGGCCATTATATCCTCTGGAAAAATCCCTGGGCTTGGTCAGGGCGTTAGATCGATTTGTCGGCAGGTAGGGGCATAGCAATGCTAAGCCCCTACCTAATTGTCTAAAATCTCGCCGGTTTTCTTCAACATGCGTACCTTACGACCATCGTCAGTTACCGTGTGAGCCACGCGGCTCGCGACTTTCTGCTTGGTCGAATACAGCATCACGTTGGAGCTATGAATCGGAAATTCCTTAGTTAGAATTTGGCCCGACTCGCCTTCGGCCTGTGGCTTAACGTGCTTGGTACGCATGTTGACGCCCTGCACAATAACCTGAGACTTTTTAGCGCTAATCGCGACCACTTCGCCCACCGTGCCTTTGTCCTTCCCGGCAATCACCTGAACGGTGTCTCCCTGGCGAACGTGCATCTTTTGGCGCTGAGCCGGTTTTTTCTTCAGCATCTAAAGTACCTCCGGTGCTAGAGAAACGATTTTGGTAAATCCTTTATCGCGCAGCTCACGAGCAACCGGGCCAAATACCCGAGTGCCGCGTGGGTTGCTGCCGTCTTGGGTGATAATCACCGCTGCGTTGTCATCAAAGCGAATGCTCATGCCGCTGGTGCGACGAATGCCTTTACGGGTGCGAACCACGACGGCTTTTACCACGTCGGATTTTTTTACGCCCATGTTAGGCAGCGCGTCTTTGACGACTGCGACAATCACATCGCCCACGCCTGCATACTGCTTTCTGCCGCCGAGCACTCGAATGCACATGATCTTTCGAGCGCCGCTATTGTCGGCTACGTTCAAATAAGTCTCTTGCTGAATCACTTAAATTAATCCTCACCTATACGCCAGAAGAACTGAGGATATCGGCGACGACCCACCGTTTGGTTTTGCTCAGAGGGCGCGTTTCGCTAATGCGTACGCGATCGCCTTCCTTACAGTTGTTTTCCTCATCGTGGGCCTTATAGCGCTGTGTACGCACCATAATCTTGTCGTATTTCTTGTGCTGAACGCGGGTTTCAACCGCGACCACCACCGTCTTATCCATCTTGTTACTGACCACCTGGCCAATTCTCTCTTTCGCTGCCATGACCTATGCCTCCTTTGCTGATGCGCCAGCTTTCTTTTCAGCTAACTGTCGTTCTCTTTCAATCGTCATGAGCTGCGCGAGCTTACGGCGCATGTGCCGAAACTCATGAAATCCACTCTCCATTTGGCGAGTTGCCCTCTTAAAGCGAAGGTCAAACAGATCGCGCCTGATCTTGGCGATTTCGGCGGTCACTTCTTCAGCGCTCAGCTCTCTTAATTCACTTGCTTTTGACAGTGCCATGATGGTACTTACCCCTCCTCGCCTTCTTTCGCGATGAATTTTGTTTTGAATGGCAGCTTAAAAGATGCCAGTCGCATCGCTTCACGAGCAATTTCTTCGCTCACACCGGCAATTTCAAACACCACCCGGCCAGGCTTGATTACAGCAACCCAAAACTCAGGGTTACCTTTACCCGAACCCATCCGGGTTTCTGCGGCTCGCATGGTGACAGACTTGTCAGGGAAAACCCGAATCCAAATCTTGCCGCCCCGTTTGATGTAACGGGTCATAGCACGCCTAGCTGCTTCAATTTGACGTGACGTCATCCAGCAGCACTCAGTTGCTTGCAAAGCGTACTGACCGAAGTTAATCTCGTTACCCCGGTGGGCCATACCGCGCATCCGACCGCGATGCTGCTTTCTAAATTTCGTTCTTCTTGGACTTAACATGATGGATCTCTTTTTCTATGGCTCGCGTTATCTTTGGCTATTAGCCTATGACTCGTTAGCTACGACTCGTTATTAGAGCGATCGTCAAACTGCTGACGGCGACGTGGCTGACGGCGACGTGGCTGAGCTTTACTATCTTCAGGCTGATTCTCTTGACCCGGAATCACTTCGCCCTTAAATACCCAGGTCTTCACGCCCAAAATGCCGTAAGTCGTCTGAGCCGTGCGATAGGCGTAGTCAATATTGGCTCTGAGCGTGTGCAAAGGAACGCGGCCCTCACGAGTCCACTCTGTTCTGGCAATCTCAGCCCCGTTCAACCGGCCGCTAACCTGAATTTTGATGCCCTCAACGCCCGCTCTTTGCGCTCGCTGGATCGCCTGACGCACTACTCGACGGAATGAAACCCGGCGCTCTAGCTGCTGCGTGATGTACTCACAAATCAAACCGGCATCGGCATCTACGCGAGCCACTTCAACCACATTGATTTTAATTTGGCGGCTGTCGTCTTTAATCTGCTTTTGCAGACCCACGCGCAGAGCCTCAATGCCTGCGCCACCACGACCGACCACTACACCGGGGCGAGCAGTTCGAACTTCAAGATCAATCTGGTCGGCCTTGCGTTCGATGTGTACTTCTGAGATCCCGGCGTTTGCGAGGGTTTTCTCAACGTACTGGCGAATCTCGAAATCTTCTTTCAAGAGTTCTGGATAACGGTTCTTGTCGGCATACCAGCGGGAGCGGTGCTCCTGGGTGATGCCAAGACGAAGCCCGGTTGGGTGAATCTTCTGTCCCACTGATGTACTCCTTAGAAACGGCTAATGAAAACGGATAGTTTGAAAAGTCAACTGTTGAACTTAAGCTTCGGTGCCAGGTGCAACCGAGATTGCAATGTGGCAGGTTGGCTTTTGGATTTGGTAGGCGCGGCCTTGAGCACGAGGACGGAAGCGCTTCAGGGTTGGGCCTTTGTCGGCATAGGCTTCACTGATGTAAAGACCTGTGGGATCGAGTCCGTTGTTGTGCTCGGCGTTAGCAACCGCAGAGCGCAATACTTTAAGGATGGGCTCACATGCTTTGTAGGGCATGAATTCGAGCATAATCAACGCTTCGCGGTAGGAGCGGCCTCGAATTTGATCGAGTACGCGGCGCACCTTAATCGGAGACATGCGGACGAATTTGGCCGTTGCTTTTACTTGTGAGTCTGAATCGATGTCAATCATGATGGCTGTTCCTTTTAGCGACGTGCCTTTTTATCGCTCTTTGCATGGCCTCGAAAGGTTCGAGTGGGCGCAAATTCGCCTAGCTTGTGGCCGACCATCTGCTCGTTAATGAACACGGGTACGTGCTGACGACCGTTATGAACGGCGACGGTATGACCGATGAACTGAGGGATGATAGTAGAAGCGCGTGACCAGGTTTTGACGACCTGCTTCTCGTTCTTCGCATTGAGCTTTTCAATTTTGGTGAGAAGGTGATCTGCCACGAATGGCCCCTTCTTCAGGGAGCGAGACATATTGTTTTCCTCTTTAGATTGCTCTTTAGATTCTGAAATAGACTATGCGTTACGACCGCCACGACCGCGTTTCGACGAACGACGACGACGACGCACAATCAATGAATCGCTGCCTTTCTTCTTTTTGCGAGTTTTGTAACCCAGTGCTGGCTTACCCCAAGGCGTAACCGGGCCACTGCGACCAATCGGCGCACGACCTTCACCACCGCCGTGTGGGTGATCTACAGGGTTCATAACACTACCGCGAACTTCGGGGCGACGACCGGCCCAGCGCTTGCGGCCCGCTTTACCTAGCGAAAGGTTGCGGTGCTCAACGTTACCGACTTGACCGATGGTGGCGTAGCATTCGCGGCGAACCATTCGCACTTCACTCGAAGGCAGCTTGAGGGTGACATAGCCACCTTCTTTAGCCACGAGCTGAGCGCCTGCGCCTGCTGCGCGAACCATCTGACCGCCTTTGCCTGCAATCAGTTCGACGTTGTGAACGGTCGTACCTAACGGAATGCGGTGTAGCGGTAGGGCGTTGCCGACTTCAAATGGTGCGTCTTCGCTGGCGATGATGGTGGTGCCGACTTCCAATCCGATGGGATGGAGGATGTAGCGCTTTTCGCCGTCCTGGTAGTTCACCAGTGCAATGCGAGCATTACGGTTGGGATCGTACTCAACGGTGGCGACTTTGGCGGGCATGTTGCGCTTGTCGCGCTTGAAGTCGATTTGACGGTAGAGGCGCTTGTGACCGCCGCCGCGATGGCGACAGGTGATCACGCCCCGGTTGTTGCGCCCTTTGGGACGGTGAACCGAGTAGGTTAATGACTTCTCAGGCTTGTCTGTCGTGATGGCAGCAAAGTCGGAGACGGTGCGCTCGCGCGAACCTGGAGTTAGGGGTCTGTAAGAGCGAATGCCCATGGCTTTACTTCGTCGCTTTGGTTACTTCTGGGGATCTGGGGTCAAAACAGGTTTGTGAAAAACTGTCTTAAACGTCTGGGAAAAGGGTGATGGAGTCGCCTTCGGCTAAGGTGACCACGGCTTTTTTGTAAGCAGCGCGGTAGCCGATGAACTGACCGACCCGGCGCTTTTTACGGGGTGGGTTTTGAGTGCTGATGCCGGTGACTTTTACGTCAAACAGTGACTCAATGGCGGAGATGATTTGAGGCTTAGTGGCTTTAGGGGCAACTTGAAAGCTGTACTGGTTGTCTTCTAAAGCGATGGTTGCCTTCTCTGTAATCAAAGGCTTGCGAATAATGTCGGGTAGTTCGCTCTCTTGTAATCGTTTACTCACCGTATACCTCCTGGATTTTCTCTAGGGCCGATGACGTGACAATCAGGCTCTCGGCGTTCAAAATGTCGTAAATGTTCAGGCTCGTTGCCGTGATGTGCTTCACGTTGGGGATGTTGCGCACAGAGCGGTGAACGGTGTCGTCTTTATCGACGGTGATCAGCAAAATCTTGCTTTCGCTGTCGATGTCCCAACGGCCAAGGGCGGCAATAAATTCTTTGGTCTTTGGCTGAGCTAGCTCGCTGGCAAAGTCGCTGACGACAACCATGCTGTCTGCACAGCCCTGGAACGCGGTACGGAGCGCTAAGCGGCGCTCTTTACGGTTCATTTTTGTGGTGTAATCGCGGGGCTTGGGGCCAAAGATGACGCCGCCGCCACGCCATAACGGAGAACGAATAGAACCGGCTCTGGCGCGGCCTGTCCCTTTTTGTCTCCAGGGCTTACGTCCGCCGCCGCGCACTTCGGCGCGAGTTTTGGAGGAGGCGTTGCCCTGGCGACCGTTGTTTATCTGGCGCACGAGTGCCCGGTGGACAATGTGCGCTGCATTTTCTTCGCTGGCAACTTTAAGGTCTACGGTGGCTGTGCCCGCTTCCGTACCCTGCCAATCTTTTACTACACAATCAACCATGATTATCCTTGCTGGTCTTTTCGCCTAAAACTTGCTGCTGCCTTGATCTGCTGGCTTATTGCGGCTGGCTTACTGCTGGCCAACGATGGTGGCAGGCGTAATGCTGAGCAGAGAGCCCTTTTTGCCAGGGACGCCGCCTTTGATGAGGAGGAGGTTGCGATCGCTATCCACCCTCACCACACTCAACTTCCGCACTGTCACTCTCTCGTTACCCATCTGCCCAGCCATCTTCTTACCGGGATACACACGACCGGGCGTGGTACCAGGGCCAATAGAACCAGGCTGCTTGTGGTTTTTAGAACCGTGAGACATCGGACCTCGGCGGAAGTTATTCCGCTTTTGGTTACCGGCAAAGCCTTTACCAATGCTGGTGCCGCTCACATCAATGAGCTGACCGGCTTCAAATCGGTCGGCAGCGAGCGACTGACCAATCTCAAACTCACCGTCTTTAGCGCCCACGCGATATTCGCGCAGGTGACGCAACGGCGATGCGCCAGACTTTTTGAGGTGACCGAGCTTAGGCCGATTTAGCGCCTTTTCCTTGACTTCGCCGTAGCCAATTTGCACAGACGAATAGCCGTCCGTCTTTTCTGTTTTTACCTGCGTCACTGTGCATGGCCCAGCTTGAACGACGGTCACAGGAATCGCAATCCCCGTTTCGTCAAACACCGTGGTCATACCAAGTTTGGTACCTAAAATCCCAACAGACACTTAATCTCGACTCCGCTTCATAACGCGCCTTTGGAAACCAACGACCGTGCACCGAAAATGCAAAGGGCCATCTACTCGCAAAGGTTCTGGGAACAAACCAGCTCGTTGCAAACCGCTTGACACACTTTTGTGCCAAGAGCTGTTTTAAGGACTCTTGGCGTGAGTGATGGCAGCGCGTTTGCTTATCACACTGGAAAACAATCGACAGGGCTTTTGGTGTTAGGAGTCTCGACTAAAGGGCCAAAGCCACATAGGAGCTGCAAAACTTGCCTTATCTTTTTCGCCTCAGACTTGGAGGATACGCTTAAAGCTTGATGAAAAACTTTCCTCTTACAAAGAAAGCTCGCACTCCTCTAGTTTCCGCTTGATTGGCGACAGGTCTATAATCATACACGTTTTTCTTGCTGTGTCTACAGCTAAAAAGCTTTTTTAGGAACTTTTTTGCAGACGCAGTTTGGCAAGTCAGCCGTATATGTAGCGAGTTCGTATCATACCGTAGATTTACCGCCTTAAGTAGCTGCTTTCTCTAGCCTGCTAGTGACCGCTTTTTTGGATGATTGATTCTTAAGGACTATTCACTGCCTCTATGGTTTTGAAGTACTATTACGGTGTCTTTATTACTATGCCGAACTCCTTATGCCGCTGATCGCATTTAACAAATTCACTCGTGACCTCGAAAAAACGGGTGCGCTCGGCGTACGGATGCCTTTAGAAGGTGGGTTTGAGGGCCGCTATCGTCGCCGCACACGCGCAGCCGGTTACGAGTCTACTCATATGACGGTGCGCGGCTTGGGTGATTTGTCGGCCTATTTATTAGATACGCATGGCATACGCCCGCCTCACTTGGGCAAGAAGAATATGGAAGATTCTGCAACGGGTGATCGCTACTACATCCCACCCATCATCAGCTACCGCCTCGAATCCCTTGCACCACAGTCAAAGGGGCTTGTGCTCTGGCTAATCGAGGGCCACGTGCTTTCTAACCAAGAGCTTGATTTCTTAACGGCGCTGCCTAAGCTGGAGCCTCGTGTAAAAGTGGTGGTTGAGCTGGGCGGTGATCGCGCCTTCACCTGGTTCCCACTGACAGAAGCACTTGCTGCCTAGCCTTTGTCTGAACATTCACTCCAAACCGGGACGTGGTTTAAGCTGATTTGCGGCGCGAGCTATCAGGCCCTCCCGGCGATTAGAAGTTTAGCGATCGCCTATTCCCTAGCAGGCGCAGACTGCATTGATGTCGCTGCCGATCCAGCGGTGATGACCGCAGCGAAAGCGGGAATGGATGCGGCTGAAAAAGTTGCGAATCAATCAGGCCGCTCATTCAAACGACCCTGGCTGATGGTGAGTATGAGTGCTGGTGAAGATCCGCACTTTAGAAAGGCTTGGTTTGATGAGCGGCGGTGCCCGGCTGACTGCCCTCGGCCCTGTGAGCGCATTTGTCCAGCAGATGCGATAGACGCGAGTGGGGTGGTGAGCGATCGCTGCTATGGCTGCGGCAGGTGTTTGCCGGTCTGTCCTTTGGGCCTGATTGAGGCGAAGTCACAGCCGACTAGCTTGGATGCGATCGCCCAGCAAGTCCTCACCGGGGCCGACGCTCTAGAAATTCATACCCAGGTCGGTCACTATTCAGAATTCAAAGATCTTTGGCAAACCATCTCGCCCTGGACAGGTCATCTCAAGCTAATTTCCGTTAGCTGCCCTGATGGCGATGGCCTGATCGGCTATCTTCACGCTTTGCGTAACATATTGATACATCCAGCAGAACAACTCGCTGGAATGTCCGCAGGAAATCGCCTAATTGTAATGTGGCAGACAGACGGTCGTCCGATGAGCGGTGACATTGGAAAGGGCACCACTCACGCTGCAATCCGCCTGGCGCAAAAGGTTTTAGCCTCTGACGTTCCAGGTTATGTGCAGCTTGCGGGTGGTACAAACCAGTACACCGTGCCAAAACTTCGAGCGCTGGGTTTGCTCAATGGGCCTCCAAATCGAGGTGTTGAAAACCGTAGATTTGTCTCTGGGATCGCCTATGGCAGCTACGCTAGGCACCTTTTAACCGACAGATTAATGTCAGTCATAGAGCAAACCCTTTATCTTGAAGAAGTATCCCCCGCGTTATGGGAGGCGGTAGCGATCGCTGAGTCATTAGTGAAGCCGCTCAAGAATCAGGTGTAGCAGCGTGTTCAAGCTTATTGTGCGCGATCGCTATGCAGGCTCTAGCCCCTCAATAACGTTATTCTTTCGTTAGTAAATCAGTTCTCTATGTCGAGTTTTGCAGACGACTTGTTTGAAAGTAGTCCCTTATCAGAGCCAACCAAGGCTACTGCTACCAAAACATCTGACGATACTTCCCAAAAACCAACAGAAACGCCGACCGATTCCAAGTCCCCCATCGTTCAGATCACCCCGCCCGAAATCACCGACGACCTGCCCGAACTGCTGGCCGTCCTACCCGAATACATCCGCGAAAAGCTCAACAATCATCCGCGCCGCGATCAGCTGATCGAAGTCATCCTCGACTTTGGCCGTCAGCCCGAGGCCCGATTCTCAGATTCAGTCGAGTACCTTTCTGAAACCCCTGTTTCTAAAGCCGACTTGCAGCATTGCATAGAGCGCGTCGGCCACTTTGGCGGCGATAACCGAGCGGGCCTCGAAAAAACGCTGCACCGTATCAGCGCCATCCGCAACCGAGCAGGCGAAGTCATTGGCCTTACCTGCCGGGTCGGGCGGGCTGTGTTCGGCACCATTGGCATGATTCGCGATTTGGTGGAAACGGGCGGCTCCATTTTGATGCTGGGTCGGCCTGGCGTGGGTAAAACGACAGCGCTGCGAGAGATTGCGCGAGTGCTGGCCGACGATTTGATGAAGCGAGTAGTCATTATCGACACCTCGAATGAAATTGCGGGTGATGGCGATATTCCTCACCCCGCGATTGGTAGAGCCCGGCGGATGCAGGTCGCAAAACCTGAAAATCAGCATCAGGTGATGATTGAGGCCGTGGAAAACCACATGCCCGAAGTGATTGTGATTGACGAGATTGGTACGGAGTTAGAAGCTTTGGCCGCTCGGACGATTGCCGAGCGCGGTGTGCAACTGGTCGGAACGGCGCACGGTAACCGATTAGAGAACCTAATTAAGAACCCGACGCTTTCGGATTTAGTCGGTGGCATTCAGTCGGTCACGCTAGGCGACGACGAAGCGCGTAGACGTGGTAGTCAAAAGAGTGTGCTTGAACGTAAGGCTCCACCGACCTTTGATATTGCAGTCGAGATGCACGAGCGCCAGCGATGGGTTGTGCACGAAGACGTGTCCGATACGGTGGACTTTTTGCTGCGGGGCCGGGTGCCGGGTCAGCAGGTGAGAGAAATCGGTGCGGATAATAAGCTGGTGGTTACTAACGAAATGCCGAGTCAGTCGGGGCTGGTGGCTCCTGCGCTGCGGGCGAACCGTAAGGGACAGCTCAGTCATGAAAAGCTGAAGTCTACCAGGCCCAGTGCGGGCGGCTGGCGATCGTCTGGCAAAATGACGCCGCCGGTTGCGCCTTTAGGATCTGATTCTTTTGGCAAAAGGGCGAGTCGGCCTTCTTTGGTTTGGGACGAGCAGCAGCGGATGCAGTCGCTGTTGAATGACACGGTTGTACAACTGCCGTTGAATAACGATCAGCTTGCGCAGCCGATTAATCCCGATTTTGAAGAAGAGAGCAATATCACACGGCTCTATGCTTACGGGATTAGTCGTCAGCAGCTTGATCATGTGGTGCGGACGCTGGATATGCCGGTGAAGTTTACGAAGGATTTGGGGTCGGCGGATGCGGTTTTGGCATTGCGATCGCACATCAAAAATCATTCCAAACTCAAGCAGGTCGCCCAGGCCCGGCAAATCCCGGTCTACACCGTCAAGTCAAACAGCATCCCACAGATCACCCGTGCGCTTAGGCGAGTGCTCGATCTAGATGACGATGGTGAAACGGCTGAAGGCATTAACCTGGACTTGTTTGCACATAACGGTGCAGATGATGAGCTAGAGGCGCTAGAAGAAGCGCGGCTGGCGGTAGAGCAGATTGTGATTCCGAAAAGTCAGCCGGTGGAACTGTTGCCGCGATCACCCAAAATTCGCAAAATGCAGCACGAGCTAGCCGAACACTACCGCCTCAAATCGCTGAGCTTTGGCGATGAGCCCAACCGGCGGTTGAGAATCTATCCGGCTTAATCTGACTTGGCTTTTTCTGCCTTAAAGATAGGCCGTGAAAATAGGCAGTGGGGATCGCTCCTTCCTTAAGGACTATTCGCACTGCCCCTCAGTCAGATAAGATACTTAACTTAGCTCGCACCCTCATTACTTCTATGAAAAGCTTATTGTCTCGGATGTTTGCTCTCATGCTGGTCGCCGTTATCGGCCTCACTGGCTGTAGTGCAGTTAGCGGCTCCGCCAATGGTCTAACTGGTAACTACGCTGACGATACGGTCGCCCTGATTGACTCACTCAGAGAATCGATTGCACTCCCTACCGACGCGCCTGACAAAGTAGAGCTGCAGAACGTCGCCAAGCAAAGAATCAACGATTTCGCCTCTCGCTACCGTCGCGATGCTGATATCGCTAACCTGAGTTCTTTTGCAACAATGCGTACTGCGCTAAACGCTTTGGCTGGTCACTACAGCTCTTATCCCAATCGTCCCGTTCCTCAAAAGCTACAGGATCGCTTGGAGCAAGAGTTTAAGCAAGTTGAATCAGCGCTTCGTAGAGGCGCTTAATTAGGACACTCTATCGTTCTAATCAGCCCAATCGAACCCACTAAAAAGTCCATTTTAAAAAGGCATACCCCAAAGATTGACACATTCGTTGATCGATGGTGTATGTCTTTGCTATGATGGCAAACCTGTGTAGTAAAACAACCACCTTGGGACATGAAAGTCCGCGCCTCTGTAAAGAAAATGTGTGAAAAGTGTCGTGTTATCCGCCGTCGTGGCCGGGTAATGGTCATTTGTACTAACCCCAAGCATAAACAGCGCCAGGGTTAAGCCAGATGACGCACTTACCCTCTAGATTCAGCAGCTGTTAGTTCAGCCGTTGGCTCATGGGTTAGTAGCAAAGGTCGCTATTATATTGCGATCTCAAGATTGATTCAAAGACATTCCAAGACCGAGTTACCAAGACAACTTAAGCAAGACTTCAGTTCGCACTTGTCGCCGCTATAGCAAGCAACGCCATAGCAAGCACCCAAGCTAAGAGCCGAACAAAAGCAAACGAGGGAGAACATTTAGTGGCACGTATTGCGGGCGTAGACCTGCCAAGAGACAAACGGATTGAAATTGGCCTAACTTACATTTACGGGATTGGCCTCAGTCGCGCTCAACAAATCATCAAAAAAACCGGCGTCAACCCTGACGTTCGCGTTAAAGATCTTGAAGATGCCGACATTATTAAGCTCAGAACATCTGTTGAAGGCGATTACCTGATTGAAGGTGATTTGCGTCGTCAGGTGAATATGAACATCAAGCGACTGATGGACATTGGCTGCTATCGCGGTCGCCGTCATCGTGTGGGTTTGCCCGTTCGCGGCCAGCGCACTCGCACCAACAGCCGTACTCGTCGTAGCGGTAAGCGCACGATTGCCGGTAAGAAGAAGGCTCCACGTAAGTAGCCGCTCTTTCTTCAGATAGGCAGCAAGTAGAACAGGACATAGCTGCTGCAAGCGCGTACTAAAAGCTCTTTTATTTCAGAGTGGTTTGGTTCGCGTTTTTCCAGTGGAATTAGTAGGCGATCGCCCAGCCCGTTTTGGATGGCAAGCGATCCGGGTTCAGTCCCCTTGAACTGATAGTTTTTGAACTGACAGAACAAGACTCACCCAGCCAAACCTTCCATAGCAAACCTCCTGTGTATACGCTCATTCCTAAGAACACCTCAACTTTATTAGCTAGACATGGCAAAACCCATTCGCAAGACCGGGCCGCGTAAGGCCAAAAAGAACATCCCTAACGGGGTCGCTCACATTCAGTCCACTTTCAACAACACCATCGTCACCATTACCGACGCTACGGGTAATGCAGTCTCCTGGGCCTCTGCCGGTTCTAGTGGCTTCAAAGGGGCTAAAAAAGGAACGCCTTTTGCCGCCCAAACTGCCGCTGATAGCGCTGCTCGTAGGGCTATTGACCAGGGAATGCGTCAGTGTGAAGTGCAGGTGAGTGGGCCAGGATCAGGACGCGAAACGGCCATACGTGCGCTACAGGGTGCCGGTCTTGAAATTACGCTTATTCGTGACGTAACGCCTATTCCTCACAACGGCTGCCGTCCGCCTAAGCGTCGTCGTGTTTAATCTTTCAAGTATTTAGTGAGCACTCAAAAGAGGTTAGTGAATGGTATTTCAAGTTGATTGTGTAGAGTCCATTGTTGAAAATGACCAGAGCCAGTACAGCCGGTTTGTCATTGAGCCTTTAGAGCGTAGCCAGGGTACGACAGTGGGTAATGCCCTGCGCCGTGTGCTGCTCTCTAACTTAGAAGGCACAGCGGTAACGTCTGTACGGATTGCGGGCGCGAGCCATGAGTTCTCCACAATCCCAGGCGTCCGTGAAGACGTGCTAGACATTTTGCTGAACATGAAAGAGACGGTGTTGAAAAGCTATTCAACCCAGCCTCAGATTGGTCGCATGGTCGTTCAGGGGCCAGCTAAGGTAACGGCTGCTAATTTTGATTTGCCTTCTGAGGTAGAGCTGATTAGCACTGACCAGTACATCGCCTCCGTGTCTGCGGGCCATACCCTAGAGATGGAATTTCGGATCGAGAAAGGCAAAGGCTATCGCGCCATTGACCGCAGCCGAGAAGAAACAGGCGGGGTCGATTTCATGCAAATTGACGCTGTGTTTATGCCGGTGCGCAAGGTTAACTACAGCGTCGAGAACTATTTAGACGCTGCTAACGAGCGCAAAGATCGTCTGGTCATGGAGATTTGGACGAACGGTAGCCTCACGGCTCAGCAGTCTATGAGTGAAGCAGCGGCGCTACTGGTTGATATGTTCAACCCGCTCAAGGATGTCACGCTTGAGCCTAAGCGTGATGAAGATACTAAAGAGGAAGATCCGACCTATCAAATTCCTATTGAGGAATTGCAGCTATCGGTTCGTGCTTACAACTGTTTGAAGCGTGCGCAAATTAACGCGGTTTCAGATCTGTTGGACTACAGTCAGGAAGACCTGCTCGAAATAAAGAATTTCGGTCAAAAGTCTGCTGAAGAAGTGGTTGAAGCGCTTCAGATTCATCTCGGCATTATGCTGCCGCTAGAGAAACCGGCTAAGTCTGCATAGCCGCTAGTCACGATAAGGGCCTCTGGTTTTCATCAGGGGCTTTTAACTGTTTGCTTGAGCATCTCAAGACGAACACCTCAAGACAAATATTCAAAGACAAAGTTAGGAAAGGAGAAATACAATGCGACACGGTTGTCGTACCCCCAAATTAGGCAAGGCCGCTGACCAGCGCAAAGCCTTGATGAGAGCGCTCACCACTGAGCTAATTCGCAACGGTCGGATCAAAACGACTGAAGTTCGCGCCAAAGCTATTCGCGCTGAAGCTGACCGTATGGTGAGTTTGGCAAAAGACGGCTCACTGGCTTCTCGTCGTAAGGCCATGGGCTACATTTACGACAAGCAGCTCGTTCATGCTTTGTTCGACCAAGCGCCTGAGCGCTACGCCGACCGTAAAGGTGGCTACACTCGCATCGTTCGTACGGTTAGCCGTCGCGGTGACAATGCGCGGATGGCGATTATTGAGCTGACCTAATCGTAAGCTTGGAAGGTGTGAGCTTGCAGCAGGATAGAGGATCAAATGGCTAGCCATACGGCTAAGCAGTTGGCAAAGTTGCCGCCAAATAAGCAAAGCACTCAGCGGATTGCTTTGGTAATTCAGTACCAGGGGACTGAGTTTCATGGGTGGCAGCGTCAGGTAAAAGAGCGGACGGTGCAGGCTGAGATTGAAGAGGCGATCGCCTCTGTTCTCGGCTACCAAACGACCCTTCAAGGGGCGGGCCGAACCGACGCCGGGGTTCATGCCGCCGCCCAAGCTGCCCACTTTGAAGCGCCCACGGTCATTCCCGCCGAGCGTTGGGCCGCTATCCTCAACGACCGGCTGCTGCATGACGTAGTAATTCGAGCCTCTGCTGCGGTTGATTGCGACTGGCACGCTCAGTTCTCGGCAGAGTGGCGACGCTATCGCTACACCTTTTACACCAACCGCTATCCCAACCTATTTGTTGCGCCCTACGTGTGGCACTACTACTACCAGCTGTTAGACGAGTGCCTAATGCGCAAAGCGCTTGAGCCCATGGTGGGTTATCATAATTTGGCCGCATTCCACCGTGCAGGCTCAGATCGCTCTCACTCCTGGGTAGAAATGCAGGATGTGAGCTGTCAGCGGTCAGGTCATTTTGTAGAGGTCGAGCTTCAGGCGAAAGGCTTTTTGTACGGGATGGTTCGGCTGATTATGGGGTTGGTTGTGCAGGTCGGCCAAGAGCAGCTAGCGCCTCACGAATTTACGGCTATTTGGCAACATCAGCGCCGCGATTTGGTAAAATATTCAGCCCCCCCTCAAGGTCTTTGCCTTTTGCGAGTGGGCTACCCAAATTTCCCTTTTCCCCCCGAGGCATGGGTCGATACCCAACCTCACTTTTCACTTTCACTCTAGTTCCACTTTCACCTTAGATCGATTTACGAAGCCTACGGAAACCGCTATGTCAACGAAAACTACCCTTACTCCTGTTAATGAAATCGAACGCGATTGGTATGTGGTAGATGCCGCTGACCAGCGTTTGGGTCGATTCGCCAGCGAAGTGGCGCAGGTGCTACGCGGCAAAAATAAGCCTAACTACGCCCCTCACATGGACGTTGGCGATTTTGTCGTTGTGATTAACGCAGACAAAATTGTCGTGACCGGCAACAAAAGCTCTCAAAAGCTATATCGCCGTCACTCTGGCCGTCCGGGCGGGATGAAGACTGAAACGTTCAATCAACTGCAAGCGCGCGTTCCTGAGCGCATTGTTGAAAAAGCAATCAAAGGAATGCTGCCCAAAAATGCCATGGGCCGTAAGCTCTTCACTAAGCTCAAGGTATATGCAGGCGCTGAGCATCCCCATTCGTCTCAGAACCCAAAAACAATGACCGTAAACACTACTCCCGGAGGTAAATAACCCATGGCTGAACAAACCGATCGCGCTGTATATTGGGGCACGGGTCGCCGCAAGTCATCAGTCGCTAGAGTGCGCCTGGTGCCTGGTAACGGCAAAATGACTATCAACAAAAAGCCCGGCGAATTTTACCTGCAAGATAATCCTGCCTACATCACTTCTGCCAAAGCGCCTTTAGAAACGCTGGGCCTAGAAGGTGAGTACGACATTTTGGTGAACGTACGTGGCGGTGGCCTTACGGGTCAGGCTGACTCTATCAAGCTGGGCGTTGCTCGCGCTCTGTGTGAGTTAGATCCTGATAACCGGATGCCTTTGAAAACTGAAGGGTACTTGACGCGTGACCCTCGCCAGAAAGAGCGTAAGAAGTACGGCTTGAAGAAGGCGCGTAAAGCTGGTCAGTTCTCGAAGCGTTAATTCTTTCTATTTCGATACAAACCCAAATTTTCATCTAACTACAACAATGCCAAAAGCTGATATCCATCCAAAGTGGTACCCCGAGGCCAAGGTCTTTTGCAACGGCAAACAGGTCATGACCGTGGGCTCTACCAAGCCTGAACTAAGCGTCGATGTATGGTCGGGTAACCACCCCTTCTACACCGGTACGCAGAAGATTATTGACACCGAGGGTCGCGTTGAGCGGTTCTTGCGTAAGTACGGTATGTCTTCGGAAACTGATGAAGAAACAACCGGAGAGACGACCGAAGAAACGACCCAAGAAACCAGTGGATCGAGCGACGCTGAGAAGTAGCGATCGCCCCAACATCACTATCCGAGTGTCCGACCTCTTCTATAAAATGGGGTTAGCCGCTCGGATATTTTTTTGGCAGCAGTTTTTCTTTTGATTTCTCTCTAATATCCTTAGCAATCACACTTCAGGTAACCGGCAATGGCTGAATCTTATCTTCTACAAAAACTAGACTCAGTAGAACAGACCTTCAAGGAGCTGACGCTTCGGATGGCCGACCCTGACGTGGCCAGAGATCCTGATGAGTTCCAAAAAATTGCCAAGCTCAGAGCGTCCCTAGAAGAGACGGTGCAGACCTACCACGAATGGCAGGAGGTGCAAGAGGAGCTGACGGGCGCACGAGAAATTTATAAAGAAGCGGCTAATGACTCTGAAATGTACGAGATGGCGGGGCTGGAGGTTACTGAGCTAGAGGAAAGGACTGAGAAGCTAGAAGAACGGCTGAAGGTGCTGCTGCTGCCGAGAGATCCTAACGATGAAAAGAACATCATGTTAGAGATTAGAGCCGGTACGGGCGGTGATGAAGCGGGGATTTGGGCTGGAGATTTGCTGCGGCTGTATAGTCGGTATGCAGAAGGGCAGGGGTGGAAGGCGAGCCTGCTGAGCGAATCGCGGGCGGATATGGGCGGTGTGAAAGAGGCCGTGATAGAAGTTAAAGGCGATCAGGTTTATAGCAAGCTGAAGTTTGAGTCGGGGGTGCATCGGGTGCAGCGGGTGCCGATGACAGAATCGGGCGGGCGGGTGCATACGTCTACGGCGACTGTGGCGGTGATGCCAGAGGTGGACGATGTGGAAATTCATATCGACCCGAAGGAAATTACGATGACGACAGCGCGATCAGGCGGTGCGGGTGGTCAGAATGTGAACAAGGTAGAGACGGCGGTGGATTTGATTCATAAGCCGACAGGAATTCGGGTGTTTTGTACTGAGGAGCGATCGCAGATGCAAAACCGAGAGCGCGCCATGCAGATCCTCAGAGCCAAGCTGTATGAGATGAAGCTGCAAGAGCAGCAGGATGAGATTACGGCGACTAGGCGATCACAAGTTGGCTCCGGCTCTCGCTCCGAAAAAATCCGCACCTACAACTACAAAGACAACCGCATGACGGATCACCGCCTCAACCAAAACTTCTCGCTCCCCAGTGTTTTAGAAGGCGACATTGAACCTGTCATTCAGTCTTGCATCTCTCAAGATCAGCAGGCACAGCTAGAAGAACTTGCAGCCTCCACGACAGAACAGGTTTAGCTTATAAACTAAGAACGTTGAAGGGACACTGAGGTAGCCGATGACTGCTGCAACCGATCAATCCGTACAACTTAAGCCTTTAAGCTTTAACGAGTTCATTGCCCAATACGGTGACGACAACCGCTACGAATTGATAGATGGAGAGGTCTTTGACTTGGAACCTACAGGTCAGCACGAAGAGGTTGCCGCCTTCATCACCACAAAAGCTTGCGTCCAAATCGACAAAGCCAGCCAGCCTTGGTTTGTTCTTCAGCGCGGATTGCTGCGGCCTGCGAATACAGGCATGACTGCCTTTCGGCCTGATGTCGCTATCGTTGACCGTTCAGAACTGGGTAAAGAACCGCTCTGGCGCGAACAGTCCATTCTTACGCTAGGCAGTTCGCTTAAGTTCGTGTCAGAAGTCGTGAGCAGCAATTGGCAAAACGACTATGCTCGAAAGCTCGAAGACTATGCGACTTTAGGCATTCCTGAATACTGGATTGCCGACTACGCGGGCTTAGGTGGCATTCGGCATATCGGTAAGCCCAAACAGCCAACCCTTTCAGTTTGCACTTTAGTAAATGGGGAATATGATGTTCAGTTGCTTCGAGGCGATCGCCCCATCACCTCTCTTACTTTTCCTGACCTAACGCTAACCGCCGAACAAGTATTGACGGCCAAATAATGACATGAAGTAGGAAAGGACACCCAGCGAATGAAGCTATAAATTCTCAAGGAACCATAGGGTGTCCAAACTTGACAGGCTAGCCAAAAAACCGAAGTACTGAGTCAATCTCTGCTGACCCAGTACTTCGGTAAGTGGCTGACCTTAATAGTTGATTTTGAAATGCTATAGGGGACTACTTAACGGCCTTTGACGAGTCGTGGTTAGTCAAGAACTCCAGACGAGTCTTTTGGATATTCTCAACGGATTTCGACGAGTCGTGATTAGTTAGGAATTCTAAGCGAGTCTTTTGGATGTTCTCAACAGATTTTGATGAGTCGTGGTTGGCCAGAAAATCTAGACGAGTCTTTTGAATGTTCTCAACAGCCTTTGATGAGTCGTGATTAGTCAAAAAATCTAGACGGGTCTTTTGAATGTTCTCGACAGATTTTGTCTGGTTATCAAGAAAGTCAAGGCGAGTGACTTGAATGTCGTCAATTGACTTGGATTGCGTATTGAGTCGCTCTAAGCGAGTGGCCTGAATGTTCGTAATTGCTTTTGATTCAGCGGCAGTAGCAGCCGGGGCAAATGCAACGGTAGCTGTGGTCAAAAGTAGAGCGGCGAAAGCTTGTTGGATAGTGGAAGTTTTCATGGCGTGTGTCTCCTTGGGAGTCAATGTGTTTGCTTCATTGATTCAAGAATGCCATGCCTACTAAGCCGCGTTCTGAAGCCCAATTAAGACCTCGCTGAGATTAGCTGAGACGTTGCCTTGAAGTGTTCACAGGTGATACTCAGTGTCCTCTCATTGAGCCTGAGAAACCTGTAAGAGAGCCCTGAAACAAAAGGATCATCTCGACTAGACAGTTCATCTGTTCTAGAATAAACGCTCTACGATTGAGACTCGTGTTTTATCCTCTCGTACGCTAATGGCAAAGTTCCTGCACATCTCCGATATTCACCTTGGCTTCGACCGCTACGACAGCAGCCAACGAACGCTGGACTTTTTCTATTCGCTACACAACGTCTTAGAAAAATACGCTGTTGGTGAAGCCGTTGATTTTGTGATTATTGGCGGTGACCTATTCGAGCATCGCAACATTCAGCCCGCTATTCTCAACCAGGCTCAAATCTGTCTTGAGATGCTAAAAGCTGCTGGGATTCCAGTGCTGGCTATCGAGGGAAATCATGACAATGCGCCCTACGGTACCAAATCGAGCTGGCTGCGATACCTGTCAGAGTGGCGGCTGTTGAAGCTGCTAGAGCCCGGTAATATCAGTGACGGTGAGCCTTTTTACTTACCCTGGGATGAGCAGTCTAAGCGCGGCGGGTATATCGATCTTGACTGCGGCGTACGGGTGTTGGGCTCTAGCTGGTATGGCGCGGCGGCTCCGAGAGCGATTGAGCAGATTGCTAAGGCGCTAGGTGACTTACCGCCTGCGCCTGGCCCTTCTATTTTGCTATTTCACCATGGGCTAGAGGGGCAAATTGCTCGCTATGCTGGGGCGCTGCGATATGGTGAAGTGCTGCCGCTAAAGAAGGCAGGAATCGATTACTTGGCGCTCGGTCATATTCATAAAAACTATGAGGAAGATGGTTGGATTTTTAACCCTGGTTCGATAGAGGCGAATAATATCGAAGAGAGTCGGTTTCAGCGCGGGGCTTATTTGGTTGAGATTGATGAGACTGGGGTTCGAGCTGAGCTGAAGACTGACTATCAGCAGAGGTCGATTGTGAGACTGCCAATGAAGGTGCGATCGCAAGACCCCATCGAATCTATCTCTACCAAAGCGATCACCCTAATCGAAAAATCTCTAAAATCCAAAGAAATCATCCCTGAAGACCAGCCCATCGTAGAGCTACGCATTACTGGCACCGTAGGCTTTGACCGCCTAGAACTAGATACCAAGGTGCTGCAAAAGCAACTGCAAGAACAGTGCAACGCGCTTATTTTTCTCCTCCGCTACGACGTAGACGAAGCCGCCTACGAGTCTCCGATTGCAGACGAGGCTAGCCGGTTAGAAGTTGAGCAAGAAGTATTTACAGACTTATTGGCAGCTAATAACAACTACAAAAAACGAGCGGCAGAGCTAGCCCACGGTCTAATTGATCTTAAAGACCGTCAGATAGCCGGAGAAAGTGAAGAGAGCCTATATGCAGTCGTTGAAAGTCTATTGAAGAAGGATTGATTTTCTATCCGATAAATCGATAGGCCAAACTTAATGAACAAAAAAGGCGCGCTGTTGCCACAGCATCCAAACGCCGCTAAGCCCGATGAAGCTAACAACCGCAATCTGAAACTGCTCGGCGCTCATTTTTTCGAGTACTTTGCGTCCTAACCAATTAGCCGGTAGCGCCGCACAACCCACGATTAGGCCATAGCCTACTAACGTTGGCGACAGTACGCCTAGCGCAGTGTAGGTCAAAATCTTGACGACATGAGTGAGCGTAAGGCTGGCGGCTCTGGTGGCGACCATTTGCTCTTTTTCTAGGCCATAGCTGAGATAGGCGGGATTTAAGATTGGGCCAGTGCTGCCGATGAGGCCAGAGGCGATCGCATTACAAAATCCCAAAGGCAAAAAATACCAAACCTTAAACACCACTTTCGGCAGGTTGATGCGATCGCTCAGTACAGAATGCACCACCATATATAGAAGAGCGATCGCAATAAAAACCTGCAATCCCTCCGCCTGCACCTGCGTAAACGCATAGGCTCCTAGCACTGAGCCGACAATCACACCCGGCACCTGCCAAAGCGTCAGCGACCAGTCAATATGCCGCCAAAGCAACGCACTACGCTGCATATTCCCAAGAACGCTGCCAATCGTCAGCACGGGCGCTACTGACTGAGCACCCAGCAATAACGTCACTGTAGGAATCAAAATTAACGGACTGCCACCGCCGACCAACATGCTGATAAACCATGCCGTAAAGCTAACTGAGGCGAGTAGAGAAATAAGTAAGGCGCTAGACATTTATCCTCAAAAAGTGACCAAAGAAAAAATACCCAGAGAAAAAGCGACCGAAGAAAATGTTAACCGTCTCTTAATATATTCTCTAACGATCATAGTGCCTAAGTTATAAAAATTGTTGATTTGCGTACCCTGAGCCTGAGCCCTACGTTGCTGAGGGCGAGTGCATTAAAGCCGCCTATCAACGAAAAGCCTATGACCACCGCGCTGCCCGATTTAGAACAATTGCTCGCGGCTGGCATTGCAGCTTACAAACAAGGCGATTACAAGCAGGCGATCGCAACCCTTTCCAAACTCAGCCGCACCCCAAGCCGCACCTATCGCACCAAAGCAGGCATGGGCTTAGTGCGCGTCTATATGGCACAGCAAGAATGGGCTAAGGCCAAATCTATCTGTCAAAAAATCGGTCGCAGCTCGCAGCCTTCTATCCAGCAGTGGGCGACAACGACACTTGAGAAAATTGAAGCGCGATCGCCTACTAATACGCCAAAGAAACCTATATCAAAAAGCTCGCCATCTGGATTTGTTCCTTTGGAAACTGCACCGCCTGCGGTTTCAATGTTTCACTACGCCTACCTCAACGGCGAAGACGACCCTATCCCAGTCGAACCCTCTGCCGCTGGGCCTATCCCTGAAGCCCCGCCAGTAGCCCCGCCATCCTATGAATGGCCAAATGCGGGCCGCTTAACCAAAGGGCGATCGCTCGGCAAAATGAAGCGATCGCCCCTATGGTTTGCCCAAACGATCGGCATAACCGCCTTCTACGCCCTACTGCTCTACTTGATCTACAGCGTGGTCGAGCCAATCAACAAAGTTCTAGACACGCTCTATAGAATCCTGAACATCCTGCCGATAAGGATAGGGTTTTTCTACTTATCGCCGCACTATCAATACTGGGCCTGGATGGTGTTTGGTGTTCTCTTTGGACTTTTGATTGCTTCCCCCTGGCTATGGGATTTATGGCTACGCTTCACCAGCGATCGCCAGTCCTTTTCCATCCCAAAGCTTCGCACTTATTCCCCTGAAGCCGCTACCTTGCTAGGCAAACGCTGCCAACAGCACCGCTGGCCGCTTCCTACCCTGTGGAAACTCAACACAGACGTGCCGCTCATCTTTTCCTACGGCTGGCTACCGCGCAATGCCAGGCTCGTCGTTAGCGAAGGCTTACTATCAGCGCTCTCAGCCGACGAGATTGCCGCTTTAGTTGTGTATGAAGTGTCTCATTGGAAAACGATGTACTGGCCGCTGCTATCGCTACAGGGTTTAGTGCTTCAGCTCTTTCATCAGGTCTACTGGAAGCTGGCGCTCTGGGGAAACCATCAGGCCAAGCCCGTTCAGTGGGCAGTAGGAATAGTTGCCACTATTAGCTATGGGATTTTTTGGCTATCGCGACTGCCGATGATGTGGATTAGCCGAGTGCGAACTTATTATGGCGATCGCACCACCGTTGAAATAACAGGAAACCCTAACGGTCACGCCCGCGCTTTAGCCAAGCTGTCTTTCGCCTTAGCTAGCAGCATCGACAAACAAGGCTACACCCCAGTTTCAATTGAGCGACTGGCCTTGATGCTGCCAGTTTCTGTCGAGCTGACCCGCCAGTCTTTATACGGCACTATGCCTTTAGCTGAGCTGTTTGCTTGGGATAGCCTGAATCCGCTGCGCAATTGGATGAGCGTAAGTGATGCCCATCCGCCTTTGGGCGATCGCCTCCGCCTGATCATGGCCTACGCCCGGCACTGGAAGCTAGATAGTGAAATACCGCTGGCTGCACCCCCTAAACGCCAAAAGGGTTTATCTCAACAAAACTGGATAATGCTAATCGGTCAGGGTATGCCCTTTTTCGGCTTGCTGACTGGCCTTGCTATAGGTATCAGCTTGCTTATAGTCGGCGCTATTGGGCACTGGCTACAGTGGCCGTTTCTCGACTGGATGTACAAGGACTCTCGAACATTCTGGTTCTGTCCGCTGATGGGCTTAGGCTTAGGCACAATGCTCCGCATCAACCGCTTCTTTCCCGATCTCACCTTTGGCATGACGCTCTCGCAGCAGCTTTCCCAATGGATCAGCGAGCCAAGTTTGTTACCCAACAGCAGCCTCCCTGCCAAGTTTGCAGGCACGATCGTGGGTAGACCCGGCATTGCTAATTGGCTGGGTCAAGACCTTATGCTCAAAACGTCAGAAGGCTTGCTCAAACTTCACTTCTTCTCAGCAATCGGCCCGCTGGGCAATGCTATCGGCTTGCAACAAAAGCCTGCTGCCCTCCTTGGCAAACCTGTTCAAGTCCTCGGCTGGTTTCGTCGAGGCAATCACGCCTGGATAGACATCGACAAAATTCGGCTTAACAATGGCACCTTGCTCCAAGCTGCCCATCCGATTGCGTCGCTGCTAGTGGCCGTTGTTACAGCAATGCTTGGCCTATGGCTGTTAGGCTTCGAGCAATTCTTTCAAGAAGCAACTCACAAGATTTTTGGGTAGCGCTTGAAATGGCTGAACAGGCTGAATGTAAAGAAACATTGCGAAGTCTGTAAAAGGGTGTTAGATTCACCGTAAGAACTCAATGCCCAAAGCATAGGTTCTCCTACTCTCAACACAGCATCTCGGCCAGTCGGTTTTTCCGACTGGCTTTTTATTGCGCTCTTTTAAGGTTCGAGGCAGCATTCGCCGCTGTGGCTTTGGTCTAAGTTCGGGCTCTAGCTCGAATCTGGGCTCTATTGAGTCGCTAGCACAGCCGGATTTTAACCGTAGGTATAAATTCTGATTTTAGGTTTGGTTTGGCTACAGTCGCCGTGATACTTTAAAGAAGCTGAAGCAAAAAGAAAGTTTTTTCATTTCTTCCTTCCATCTTTCCATGGGTGAAGCATCACAGGCGTCCTTTGGCTAGCGAGTTCTGGCTTTTGAGCGTTCTTGAAGCTTGAAATCAAATTTAAAAGTTAGAGGTCATTCTCGATGTCAGTTCGTTTGTACTTTGGCAATTTGCCTAGAGATTTAGAGCGCGAAGCGTTCGAGGCTATTTTTACTGAAGAAACCGACGGCTTGGTTTCTGTAAAACTCATATCAGATCGTAAAACGGGTAAGTGTCGCGGCTTCGGTTTCGTGACGGCTAAAACCGATGAGATTGCAGATGCGCTGGTAGAGAAGTACAACGGATTTACGCTGCAAGACGCAACGCTGAAGGTCGAAAAGGCCATGCCGCGCACTGAAAAAGAAGATGTCCCTGCCGCAGGACGCGAGTCGGGTGGCGATCGCAAGTCTAAAAAAGGCGGCAACCGTCGCGGCGGCAACACAGCCGTTGCTTCCGAAACCCAATCAGCGTCGGCTGAGCCCGATCCGCGCTGGGCACAAGACTTGGCCAAGCTCAAAGAAATGCTGGCTGCGCAAACCACGCCCTCTTAGCGCTGAACTCTCAAAGCTGAACCAGTGCTGAATTAGCAAAAAGGCCATCTACTCAATAGGTAGATGGCCTTTTTTGATCGCTATATCGACCAGCCGCTACGAAATGCGAGCCCTGATCAACGCCTGGGGCAGGCACACAAACTTCCGCGCTTTAGGCACAAATGCCCTGCGATTGAACACGTCGTAATCGTTTTCAACAATCACATCTAAGATTTTGCGATACAGCATTAGCGCCGTCCACACCGGCCAGCGGGCGTCAGGATGCAACCGGCCAATGCCACTTTCAGCTTCTTGATAATATTTGAGCGCTCTTTGAATTTGGAAGCGCATTAATGCTCTCCATCGATCGTCAATCACGCTGTTGAACAGATCTTCTTGAGTGTAGTCAAACAGCGCCAGGTCTTCTAGCGGTAGGTATATGCGATCGCGCCGAGCATCTTCCCCAACATCTCTCAAAATATTCGTAAGCTGGTTAGCCATACCCAAAGACACCGCCTCTGGAATGGGCGGCAGTGCCGGGTTTTCTCGCTGCCAGGGAGCCGTATTCACGCTGTCATCCATGCCCATCACCGTCGTAGACATCAGCCCGACCGTGCCTGCAACGCGGTAGCAGTACAGCTTTAGCTCATCAAACGTGTCGTAGCGCGAACGATGCAGATCCATTCGCTGACCTGCAATCATGTCTCTAAAGGGCTGAATATCTAGCTCAAAGCGGTCAATTGTATCGACCATCGCTACGTCTAAATCGTCTTTAGGATGGCCTAAAAACAAAGACTCTAGCTGAGATTCCCAATGGTCCAGCGTGCTTTCAGTGGTGAATTTGGCCTGAGGGCCATCAACGAGTTCGTCGGTGCGGCGACACCATACGTAAATAGCCCAAATAGCCCGGCTCTTGGCCTCTGGCATCAGCCGCGTTCCCATATAGAACGTTTTGGAATACTCTGCCGTAATCTGACGACATCGCTCGTAAGACTCCTCAAGTGACACAAATCTAGGAGCGGGGGTGGTAGTGGAAGGATGGGTCAGTTGCAGCATCAATGCCTCAAACTGGAAAATGAACAGTGGCAAGTCGCTAATTTTGGCAGAATCTCTGATGTATTAACCGCGTCGGGTAACATTTGAAACCGGGCAAACAAGTGTGTACCGAGCGAATCGCTTTCATTACTTTATACGCCAACAGGGCCGTGGGGCTAGCTAGTGTAGCGACGATTACAGCAGAGGTTTTGGTGATGCCAACAGGGCAGCGGCTCAAAAAGCAGCTTCGGGCTCATCGCTTCAGGGCTACATGTGTGTGGCCTGAACAGTCGATAGATCCTGAGCAATGCTTAATTTTTCTATTATATGTTTCAAAGCGTTACAATTTGGCACCCTTAGGGCAATCTATCCAGCTTCCGCATCAGGTTACATTCTGTTTACTCATAGAATTTATGCGCGATCGCCCGCAGCTTCAGGGTTACAAGGCGCTATCATAAATGTTCTAAATTGCCAGATGAATTGCCAGAGGACTTGAGTAGATGAGTAAGGCCAATATTGACTTTTTGCAGCAGGAAGATCCAGAGCTAGCGGCCATTATGGGCCAGGAGCTAAATCGCCAGCAAACTCACCTGGAGCTAATTGCTAGCGAAAACTTCACCTCACCAGCCGTAATGGCTGCTCAGGGCTCTGTGCTGACCAACAAATATGCAGAAGGTCTGCCGACTAAGCGCTACTACGGCGGCTGCGAATTTGTTGACCAGGCTGAACAGCTTGCGATTGACCGGGTGAAGAAGCTTTTTGGCGCAGCCCATGCCAACGTGCAGCCTCACTCAGGCGCACAGGCAAACTTTGCGGTGTTCTTAGCGCTACTCAAGCCCGGCGATACTATCTTGGGCATGGACTTATCTCACGGCGGGCACCTCACGCACGGCTCTCCGGTGAACTTTTCGGGTAAGTGGTTCAACGTGGTGCAGTATGGCGTTAACCGTGAAACCGAGCAGCTAGATTTTGACGAGATTCGAGCCATTGCCTTAGAGCACAAGCCAAAGATGATCATCTGCGGCTATTCGGCCTATCCGCGGACGATTCACTTTGAGAAGTTTCGGGCGATCGCAGATGAAGTCGGTGCCTATCTCATGGCCGACATCGCTCACATTGCGGGCCTGGTTGCCACTGGCCTCCACCCCAACCCACTGCCTCACTGTGACGTAGTTACCACTACGACCCACAAAACGCTGCGCGGCCCACGCGGCGGTTTGATTATGACCCGCGATGCAGATTTAGGTAAAAAGTTTGATAAGGCCGTCTTCCCTGGTAGTCAGGGTGGCCCCTTAGAGCATGTTGTTGCGGCCAAAGCTGTTGCCTTTGGTGAAGCCTTGCGCCCATCGTTTAAGGACTACTGCCAGCAGGTGATTAAGAACGCACAGGCGCTCGCTGCTCAGCTTCAAAAGCGAGGCATTAAGGTAGTGTCTGACGGTACCGACAACCATCTGGTGCTGATGGATTTGCGCTCTATTAACATGACCGGCAAAATTGCAGATGCTTTGGTGAGCCAGGTAAATATCACAGCTAACAAAAACACGGTGCCGTTTGACCCTGAGTCTCCGTTTGTAACCAGCGGCTTGCGTTTAGGCACGCCTGCGATGACCACTCGAGGCATGGGTGAGTCCGAGTTTACGGAGATTGCGAATATTATTGCTGATTGTTTGCTCAATCCAGAGGATAGTTCGGTGGGTGATGATTGCAAGCGACGGGTTTTGAACTTGTGCGATCGATTCCCGCTGTACCCTCATTTGCAGGTTGCCGAGCCTGCTTTGGTGTAGTCACTGCTTCTTATAAAGCAAAAGAATAGTCAAAAGACCTCAGACATGTTTCTACCGGCGTGCCTGAGGTCTTTTGCTTTTTCTCATTAATTCGTATGAGGGATTGTTGATATTTTTCATACGTTAGGTAGATTGTAAAGGGGTATACTGTCGCCCAGTAGGCTTTAAATGGCGTTCAAACCCTTCTAATCAGGTGCGTTCAGTCCGTTTTTGCCTACATCTCTGACTCATATTTCAAACCTTCGTTACTAACCTATTAATCGTTCTGCACACAATATCTAAGTTTTTAGAGTGCTTCATTGTCAGCAGACGGCTTCGGTAAAGTGCCGGATGTCTCTGTTGTGAATTCGTAGCCTTTTACAGAAAGTGTGTTCCTAAGTTTGCCCACCCTACACAATCTGTCCTGATGGCATTCCCGTCTTACCATCTCGCCGCTTTTGTTATTTCAGCCGTTATCGTCCTAGTTCTAACGCCCATCGTTAGGAGGGCCGGGCTCGCTAGCGGAAAAGTTGATTTGCCTGGGGGTAGAAAAGTCCATAGCCAGCCGATGGTTCGTCTTGGTGGTGTGTCTATCTTTTTTGGCGTACTGATCGCGCTCTTAGTGGTGTGGTTTTTAGGTGGTTTTCTAGACTCCGATGGCCTACCCCTCGATCCGGTGGCAGACAATTCGATTTGGGGCGTCACCATTGGTGGTCTGGCGTTCTTCCTAATTGGCCTCGTTGACGACCTGTTCGGACTATCTGCAGTTAGCCGATTAATTATGCAGGCGGCAGTGGCGTCTGTGGCCTGGTATGTAGGCGTCGATATTGCCTTTTTAAGCCTGCCTTTAGTTGAAACCGGCATTATTCAACTGCCTAATTGGATCAGTCTCATCGTGACTGTCTTCTGGCTGGTGGGTATGGCCAATGCGATTAACTGGATCGACGGTTTGGATGGTTTAGCGGCTGGCGTGTCGGGTATTGCTGCTGTTGTGATGATGGTCGTGAGCCTATATATGCAGCAGCCTGCGGCGGCCTTGATTGCAGCAGCCTTGGCAGGCGGCTTGCTAAGTTTTTTGCGCTACAACTTCAACCCCGCGCAAATATTCATGGGCGATGGCGGTGCGTATTTTATTGGCTTTACTCTAGCGGGCGTCGGCATTATCGGATTGGTCAAAGGTGTGACAACGGTTGCAGTCGTGCTGCCATCTCTAATCCTGGCGATTCCGATTCTGGATATGTCGGCAGTTATTTTGCTGCGATTGCGTAAAGGGCTCTCGCCTTTCGTAGCCGACAAGCGTCATCTGCACCACCGTTTGCTCAAAGCTGGTTTCTCCCATCGCTTTACGGTTTTATTTATATATGTGCTGGCGCTATGGGTAGGCAGTTTAGCGATGGCGTTCTCTGGGCTACGTGCTGGCATTCCCTTTGTATTTGCCTCGACGGCGCTGCTGAGCTACACGGGCTGGCAGGCGCTTCGCCACGCTCGTTAGTAGGGATAGGGGTAGGGCCTGATCAAGTTGCGCGCTTGATAGATATAGAAAGTTTCTGTGGTGGCTTTGCCGCGTTTAGTGTCGAGCGTAGTCAATAGCGTGATGGACTGGAAGTAGGGAGCGACTTCTTTAATCACCTCTGGCTGAGCAAAGTCTGTCAGGCTAAAGAATAGAGCGTTTTTGGTCAACCAGCGGCGGGAGTCAAACCAAAAAGCGCTGCCCCTCGGATCTTCTGTAAAGCTGCCAATCTCTAAGCTCATGGCATTCGGCAGCGCCATCGCAACGTATCCGCTCAGCCAAAACTCGTGGGTGATAGCAAAGTCAGTGGTTTGTAAAGCTGCTTGAAACTCACCTGAATTATTGAGCTGCTGGCGAAGCTGCCTTACGTCGATGAGTGCTGTTGAAGGATCTTGCTGGGGGGCGATGAAGCCGCCAAAAATCGAATGAGTGCTGGGCTGCTGAAGCGTTCCAAGTGTGATGTGCAGCAGTGCAAACATAAGTAGCGATCCGATAGCAAGGCTGGTGCCATTGAGCCAGTTGCGAACTTGACTTTGAGGCCAGCTTACGGCGGCTCGTCCCAACAAAAGCGTCAAACCCCACAGTCCCGGTGCGGGCCAGGCGGGATAAATTTGTGTGAGGCCGCCTAGTGCTGTAAAGCCAACGGCTATAGGTAAGCTGACCCATAGAACGAATCGCGTTTTAGCGCTTTGAGGAGAACTGTACTGATTAGTTGACTGGCGGAGGCTCGCGCTTAAGACAATCCACCAGAGCGGCAGACCAATTGTCGGAAACAAAAAGCCTATCTCTGCTAAAAGCACCCCGCATAGATTGGACAGTGAATATTTGAGCGCACTGCCTGCGAATCTGCTACCTAATTGGAACTGAAACGAAATCCAGTGATGCTGGCTATTCCAGTACAAAATAGGTAGCAAGCATAGGCCGAACAGTAGAACGCTGCCGATCATCCATCTAGAACGCAGGGCTTTGCGATGGTGAGAGCTGGTAAGGCAAAAGCATACTAACCCCCAGCCAAGCAGCCCGCCGTGGTACTTGCTCAAGCAAGCAAGCCCAACCGTTAGACCAATCAGTGCGAGTCGAAACGTTGGCTGGTAGTAATAAGTCTGCCTGAAGAATTCTTGAGCGCATAGATAAAGAGTGGCGCTCCAAAAGAAAATCAGCGCGTTATCAGGCGCGGTGAGGGTGCCAAAGGTGAGTAGGAATAGTGGGGAAAGGGACGCGATCGCACCACAAATCCAACCTGCCCGCTTGCCAAAGAGCGATCGCCCCGTCTCATACAGCAGCCAAACGCTGCCAGTGAATAGCGCTAAAGCCCCAATCCGAATTGTAAAAGGCGACACTACGCCCGTCAGCCAAACGCCAATGCCTGTCGAAAATGCAACCGCTAACGGATGATCAAAATAGCTCCAGTCGAGATGCTGGCTGTAGAGAAAATAGTAGGCTTCATCGAAGCCAGGCGGTAGAAACCAGGCGATGATGCCTCGAAAGAGAAGCCCGCCGCCTAAAAGCCCCCAAATTGAGGCCCGCCTATCTGGCTGACGAGCGCTATACTCGCTTTCGTAGTCCATGGCCTATCTCATGAGCCGCCGAAGCGCTGAAATTATTTGTGTGGGCACAGAGCTACTGCTGGGCGACATTGTAAACGGCAATGCGCAATATATAGCTCAACAGCTCGCCAGCCTTGGAATTACCCATCACTATCAAACCGTGGTGGGTGATAATCCTTTGCGCATTCAACGGGCCGTTGCGATCGCCTGTGAACGCGCCCGACTGCTCATCTTTACAGGCGGCCTCGGCCCTACCCCCGATGATTTGACCATAGCGACCCTGGCCGATTTCTTTGGTTCGCAGCTCTCTGAGCGCCGTGAAATCGTTGCTGACCTCAAGGCAAAATTTGCTAGCCGGGGCCGCGAGCTTAACGATATCAGCCGCCGCCAGGCGCAGCTTCCTGTCGAGGCGAGCATTCTCCCTAATCCAGTCGGCACCGCGCCTGGCGTACTTTGGGAGCCTCGAAAAGGCTTGCTGGTGATGACATTCCCAGGCGTTCCGCGTGAAATGAAAGCGATGTGGCAGCAAACGGCGCGGCCCTATCTTCAGGCAAACGGCTGGGCCGATGGCGTGATTCATAGCCAAACGCTGAAGTTTTGGGGCATTGGCGAGGAGACGCTGGCGACGAAGGTGCGATCACTGCTAGACCTGGAAAATCCAACCGTTGCGCCTTATGCAGGTGATGGCGAAGTTAAGCTGCGAATTTCGGCACGCGCTGAGACAGTTGCCGAGGCGGACAAGTTAATCGATCCGATTGCCAAAGAAATTCGTCAGATTGGATCTGCTCACTGCTATGGACAGGACGACGATACGTTAGCGAGCGTGGTGGGCGCGCTTTTGCAGCAGAACGCCTCGACGCTCAGCGTGGCCGAATCTTGTACGGGCGGTGGGCTTGGCCAAATGATTACGGCGACGCCCGGCAGCTCTAGCTACTTTTGGGGTGGCGTTATCTCTTATGACAACCGGGTGAAGCGAGGCGTTTTAGGCGTTGATGAAGCGCTGTTGAATAGCGTGGGAGCCGTGAGCGCGGAAGTAGCAGCGGCGATGGCTGAAGGGGTGCGCGATCGCCTTGGCACAGACTGGGGCATTAGCATCACAGGTGTTGCCGGGCCGGGCGGCGGTAGCGATGAAAAGCCAGTAGGGCTCGTTTACATCGGCCTGTCCTCAGCCGCCGGAACTTTAACACACAAGCACCTGTTCGGCGCAGATCTCAGTCGCGATCAGATTCGCCAGCGGAGTGCGCTGAGTGCGCTTAACGCTTTGCGGCTACAGCTCTTGGGCTAAAAGGTATGGGGAGCAGTGCGATCGCCTCTGTCTAAAGAAATATAGGAGATTATGTTAAATCTACCGCCCCAACCTTGATCATTCCTCTTAATTGGTTATCATAAATACATAAGTCGTCGTCTGTTTAGGCCATCATCGAATGTGCCGAAAGCGTATGGCTTTGTTCCCTTCCGGCCTCGATTAGGTTTTCCTAGTTGCTCTGCCAAGGCGAATTATTGCAAGAAGATGAGAGGGAGCAATCTAGCTCATGGACTATATCGATCAGGTTTTAGAAAAACTCGGAGAATGGATTGATAAGGTAGTAGACGCTTTATTTGGGCCGCAAACGCAGCCTGAACACGAGCCTATTCCTATTCCCGTAGATGATAGAGACGGTCGCCGTCATCGCCGGTAGCGCACTGTTTTGATCAGCATTTTGGTATTGAATGGGCCTAACCTCAACATGTTAGGCAAAAGGGAGCCAGGTATTTACGGTTCTCAAACCCTGCAAGATATCAATGAAGCTCTAGTCAAAGTGGCCGAATCTTTAGAGGTGAAGCTAACTTTTTTTCAATCTAACCATGAAGGTGCCCTGGTGGACACGGTTCAAGAAGCCTTGAATCTCCACCAGGGCATTTTGATCAATCCAGGTGCCTATACGCATACGAGCGTGGCGATTAGAGATGCCATTGCAGCGGTGGCGATTCCCACGGTAGAGATTCATTTGAGTAATATTCACCAGCGCGAAGCTTTTCGGCATCATTCTTATATTGCGCCAGTTGCGGTCGGCCAAATTAGCGGCTTTGGCGCGGATAGCTATCGGTTGGGTTTAGAAGGCTTAGTGAAGCATCTTCGTAACTGATAGAACGCGTCTGCGATTACGTTTACAATATGGGCCTGTTCCGATAGGGTAACGAGCGCCTTGGTTGCTACTGTTCCGGCTAAGTCAAAGATTAAGTTTTTAAAGACGCCGACCTCGCAGGCTTGGGTAGAGCAGGCGATCGCAAACATAGACACTATCTTGCTCGACCATGCTCAGTGTGAGCGCAAGGCAGCGGGCACTGCGATTCAGATGATGTCGCGGTATCCTTCGAGTGATAGGTTGGTTCGAGAGCTAACGGCGATTGCGCAAGAAGAACTCAGTCATTACGAACAGGTCAACCAGTGGCTAGACAAGCGCGGCATTCCCTTGCAGCCAGTGACACCACCGCCCTATGGTGCCAGCCTCAAAAAGCTAGTACGCAGGCAGGAGCCAGATCGGATGCTCGACTTTTTGCTAGTGTCGGCGCTGATAGAAGCTCGTAGCCACGAGCGACTAGGCTTAATTGGCGAGCACTGCCCAGATCCGCAGCTTGCCAAGTTCTATCGATCGCTAATGGCCTCTGAAGCCAGACATTACGGCAGCTATTGGTTGCTGGCGACTACGTATTTTGATATTGATAGTGTCAACGATCGACTGAGAGAGCTAGCTGTACAAGAGAGTGAGATACTTAGCAATCTGTATCCTGAGCCTCGAATACATAGCTAGAGATATTGGCATACATTGAGCGGGAAATGTAGATGCGGATTAGGTTTAGGAATTTCTTGATTCGAGATTGGGTGGCGAGCGATCGCACCGCTGCCGCTAATGTCATCAAAACTGTCCTAGCCGAATACGGACTCGGCTGGGAAGTAAGCTGCGGCGGCTGTAGCGACCAAGATGCGGTAGAAGTCGAAAAATACTATTTGGAAGCGGGCGGCGAGTTTTGGGTCGTTGAGCAATCAGGCAAAATCGTTGGCACAGGAGGCTATCATCCGATTGAGCGGGGAAAAGAAGCGGTTGAAATCCGAAAAATGTATCTATTACCTGAAGCTCGGGGCTATGGACTAGGCCGCTTTTTGCTGGCTCAGTTAGAGCAGGCGGCAGCGGCTAACGGGTTCTCTCAAGCCTGGGTAGAAACAGCCACTGCCTTAAAAGAAGCCGTCCGGCTGTATGAAAAGAATGGCTATCAGCCAATGAGCGGTGTAGAAACGGAACGCTGCGATAAGGTTTATAGCAAAGACATCACTTCAACCGTTCATCGCCATGGCCCCAACTTCGATTAATGCCGCGCCGACTAAAAACTTCTTTGTAGAGATGCTGACGCGAGACATCGATCTCAAAGATGCCATCCTCGATCTTTTAGACAACTGTATAGATGGCATTCAGCGAACGATTCGGGACAGGGAACCTTCGGAAACGCCATACGAAGGCTTTTGGGCAAGTTTAGAACTTTCAGAAAAGGGCTTCAGAATATCGGATAACTGCGGCGGCATTCCGCTCGAGGTTGCTCAGCGATATGCCTTCAGGATGGGCAAGCCTAGAAACATTACTGACGATGACGATATTGCCACGATTGGCACGTATGGCATCGGTATGAAGCGAGCCATTTTTAAGATGGGGCGATCTGCTCAAGTCGTATCTCAAACCGAATCTGATGCTTTTAAGGTGCTCATTCAGCCGGATTGGCTGACGAGTGACGAGACTTGGGATCTGCCCTTGCAGACTATCAAGCCGTCTTTGGATAGGAACGGTACGGTGGTTGAAATTTTGGAGATGCGCGACGAGGCTGCTAGTCAGCTTGCGGCTAAGTCTTTTCAGGCAGAACTTGCTCAAGAAATTGAATCGCTCTACAGCTACATCATTGCTAAAGGCTTTGAAGTATCGGTAAATAACAAGCTAGTGAAGGCGAGGCCGCTGGTGTTGCAGTGGGAGGGAATTACCAAGCTGAAGAAGAAAGATGCTGAGGCGATCGCTCCCTACCTATACGAAGGCTACGAAGAAGACGTAGAAGTCACCGTTGCTGTCGGCTTTCATCGGGCGCTGCCGAGCGAGGAAGAAGTCATTGATGCTGAGACAAAGAAACGACGCAAGCGAGATACGGCGGGCTGGACGATTGTTTGTAACGATCGCGTAGTCGTTGCTAATGACAAAACTATTTTGACCGGATGGGGCGAAGCAGGCGTTCCGAAATATCATCCTCAGTACATTTCTATCTCAGGCATTGTGCGCTTTAACAGTACCGATGCTCGAAAGCTCCCAATTACGACCACCAAGCGCGGTATTGATGCCTCTTCAGAACTGTATCTGCATATTAAAGAACGAATGCGGGAGGGGATGCGGCTGTTTACGACATACACGAGTCAGTGGAAGCGACTGCCCAAAGAAGAAAAGCAGAGAACGCAAAGCGCTAAAGCCTATGATCCTACGTCTATGTTTGAAAAGGTCAAAGCGGTCGATGAAGGCGATACTTTGGTCAAGGCCAGTTCTTCAAACGGCTCATCTAAAAAGAAGTCAAGCAGTAAGGCCAGCAGCCCCTCACTTTGGACAGCGGTAAAAGATAAAAAAATGGCTGTTGAGCAACGGTACATTCCTAACCTCCCCTCGCCGCCGCAGGTTGCTCAGAGTAAGCGGATCAGTTTTAACAAGCCAGTCGAAGAAGTGCGAGCGATTGGTGAATTTCTATTTGACGATCCTGATACGCCAGCGACGACGATTGGTGAAGCCTGCTTTGAAGAAATTTTGATGCAGGCGCAAGACGAGCAGATGGATTAGTGTTACTGACGAAGGGCTGTGAAGATAGGCGAGGCTTCTGAATCTTGCAGATTTTCGGGTTTGCTCCAGGTGAACGGCGCTTGCTTTGCGGCGGACATCCACAGCAGCTTTTTGGCGCGGGTCATGGCGACGTAGAGCAGGCGAAATTCTTCGGCGCGTTTGAGGTTGCTGGCCTGTTGCCAGGCGTCTTCGATATTAGGAATAGGGTCAGGTTTGTGATCTTGTGCGTAGACGGCGTGAGTATGCGCGCGGAGCTGGGCGCGAGCGACTTCATCTAGGGCGAAGTCTCCGAGAAACTGCATTTGCTGTGGAACCCAGGCGTCGCCGGGGATATTGCGCTTGTGTAGGAAAGGTAGAAAAACAGCGTCCCAGTCTAAGCCTTTTGCTTTGTGCATGGTCATGATAGTGAGCTGACCGGGCTGCGTGTATTGCGACTCGGTATCCTCAGCTTCTACGGCGCGGAAGCGTTCAGAGCCTAAAAGCTCTTGCAGCACGCCTAGCATGGCGGTAAGGGTACTGTCTTCCATGGTTTGTTGAGCGATGCGGGCGGCGAGCTTGTCGGCGGTAGCAAGTTCGCTTTGGTCGTAGCCGAGGGTGAGCCCAAGAAAAGGAATGAGATGATAGGCAGGCAGCTCCAATCGAGCCCGGATGAGGGCGGCGCAGTAGCGACGGGCCTGTTGGGCAGCAGTCGTTTTGGGCGGTGCGTCTAGTGGGCCAGGATAAAGGAATTGCTCTGGATTTGTGGCGAGCGGGTTGAGATCTTGAGTGGGTACAAGCTGCCGGGAGACAAGTACGCGCAGAGCTGCTTTGATGTTGTCGGGAGAGTGCGGGCGTTCGATGAACTGCAATAGGTCGAGGATTTCTCGGGGGATGTGGCTTTTGCGATCGCGCTGCCCCACGTCATAAATTTCAATCCCCGTCGCCTCAAAATCAAATCCCAAGCGCTGCGGATCTTCTAATATCTCTCGCAAAAACTTTCCCTGGCGGCTCTCTCTCACCAACACCGCCGCGCTAGTGTCTCTACTCTCCTTGAAGGCATCGACAACTCTTCTGGCGAGCTGCCTTACAGCGTCGGTTGTCGTCTTGGGTCTGACTAGCTCTACGCCTTCCCCGATTGGATCAGGATTGGCATCTGGCTGTGGATCGTTGGGGCCAACCGGCAGAATATCCTGGCTGCGAAAGGCTTGCCGCGCTCCGTTTTTATTAACCCAGTGAAGCGTGAAGTTGGCTGCTTGCATAATGCTTGCGCAGCTTCTACCAGCTTGTTCGATACTGGCGAGCCGTCCGAGTTCCTGGCAGCGATCGCAAAACTGATTAAAAAACACCGGGTCGGCAGGCGTAAACGTAGAGTTAATGGCCTGATTCGGATCGCCCACGCGCACCAGATTCACAGGCGCGCTCGAATCCTCTGGGTTTGCTGCTAACACTTCTAATAGCTGCGTCTGCAAGGGCGACGAGTCCTGCGCCTCATCTTCAAAAATTGCGAACACCCGACTCTGCCACATTTGCCGAATTGCGGGTTCTTCCAACGTCTTCAGCGCTGCGAGGATCATATCGTCGTAGTCGATTAGCCCTCTGTCTGTTAGCAGCGTTTGATAGTGAGCGTATAGATTGGCCGCGATCGCAACCACATCATAATCAGCACTACCTTCCGGTACGCTAATTCTCATCGTCTGAGCAACGTCACTTAAGGCTTCAGGGAGTAACCCTGAGCTTTTGGCTTCGTGAATAACGGTGTAGGCCAGCGCGGGTAATACTTCTGTGCGCAATACAGACTGCCTGCGCAAGCGCTCCGTCTCTTCCCCGTCAAAGCTATTGCCCTCAATCAACCGCTGATAGCTCGCCGGGCTTTCCTCAATCCAGCGTTCTACTGCCGTGCGAATGAGTCGGTGACTTTGCGTCGGAGAAACCAGCGTTGTCCCTTCCGAGTCTAAGGGCGAAAGGTTGATGCCTGAGACTTCGGGATGGCGGCTAGCAATGTTGAGCGCGAGGCCGTGGAGCGTATGGACGACAAAGCTGTTGAGGGGCAGAGAAAGCGCTTTGAGATGCTGACGTACTTTAGCCTTGAGGTTTGCTGCTGCTGAGCGGGTGAAGGTGACGAGTACGAGCTGCTTGCGGGCGTGGAGCTGGTGCTGGGCGATCGCAATCGCAGCGCCTGCTGCCATCCCAGTAGACTTACCAGAACCCGGTACTGCCGAAACCGCTAGCGGCCCAGAGTGCCATTGTGCCAGCGACTTCTGTCCTGGCCGCAGGCTATTGACTATCTGCTGAATCAGTACGGCCCTTTCTTCGGCTAGCGTTTCTTTCGCTAGCTTGTCTTCAACTCTACTATCAGTAGTCAGCTCACCGGAAGTCGCAACCATATCTGGTACAAATGAACGACCTTTTGTCCTGATTAGTATAGCTATCGGTGGCGCGGCTTAGCTTGCTTAGGCTTTGACTCTAACGGGCTGTAATGCTTTAGCGTCGCGCTTTATATATTTTTCTAGGAGCGATCGCACCGAGCGCGCCCGACCTTCTTTCACAAATAGCAAAGGTGTGATGCAAGCAAGCCGTACAACAGCCGTAACCGCGAACAGAGCAGGCAAGCCAACGGTAGAGAGTTCGGCTAACATGCTGCCTGCGGTAGTGCCGAGTGCGCCTGTGATGCCCATAACGGCAGCAGCGATCGCGAAATAGCTCGACTGCTTGCCGATAGGCGCTAGCTCAAGCTGAATATTCGCCAAACAAAGCTCTAGTGCTGCAAAACTACCACCCTGTAACAGGTGCAGCAGTGGCAGTCCTATCCAAACCCACGAGATACCGCCGTCTGTGTAGCTCCAAATCAAAGGAACCGAAGCCGCCAGTACGCAGTTGATGATAAGAACAGGGCGATTGCCAATTTTGTCAGCCAGTCGGCCCCACAGCATAATTGCTAGAAAGAATGCGCCATACCTCAAGCTGCTGTAAATCGTCACCCACTGCACATCCAAATGGAGCTTATCGAGTAGGTAGTAGTTAAAAAAGGGTGCACTCAGGTTCACCCCAAATGTCCATATGCCTAAAAACAGCAGCAGCGTGAGATAGTTCTTGTCTTTAAGCAAGCCTGAATCTCGCTCATCATCGCCAGTAGCCTTTGCTACTGTCTGTGCCTTTTGCGCAACCGCCGCCTTCTCAGCCTGTGGATTAACATCGCTCATATAGAATTGAAAGCCTAAGCTCACTAAGCCCATTAGCACCGCGATAATCAGAACGACGCCGTAGCCTTCAAGTTCACCGCCCATCCACTGCGAGACAAGCCAGCCGCCGATTGGAATGGTGAGTAAAGCGGTGAGACTAGAGAGCGATCGCCTCAAACTAAAGTAGCGGCCTCTCAGCTTTCCGGGTACCAGCACTGCCATCCAGCTCATCCAGGACGCAGAGCCTATTGACTCCAAAATGTTGCTGATAGTCAGCACGATCATTGTCAAAATCGTAAGAACGTGAGCGGTGATCGTACCGTTGCTGTAAAGGAAAATGCCTGCCGCTGGCAGCAGCCACAGTACGCGCGCAATGCCATAAATCCACAGACAGTAATTGTGACGACTGGTTGTCTTCTCAGAAAAGTAAGCCCCTAGCGGCTGCAACAGATGACCCATCATCGGAATAGACGTCAGCAAACCTACTTCAAAAGCACCTGCACCAAGTCCTAGCAAAAAGTTGCTAATCAGCACCCCTTTAACGACGTTCTCAAAGACTGAAGAGAACGTGCCGTCGAGCGTAGAGCCTTTAAGACTTTTACGAATGGCTGACTTTGACAGCCTGCTATTGGTAGCGTTGCTTTCATCACCTGCTGTAGGTAGCGCGGCGTCTACTAGCGGCCTCTCTACTAGCTGAGAGCGTGTCGCTGGTTTTGACGAACGTTTGGTGGCTCCGATTTGTAAAGAAGTCATCCGATAAAGCTGTTAAGAAAGGTTTTGAAAAGACGAGAACAGGACTGCTTCGCTTCGTTGCTATACGTTGCCGTTTGTTTCCAAACATGTGCTGATACAACCAGCCACTCACAAAAATATGTATTTCTTTACACAGTCTATGTCAGCGCGCGATTCAAAGAACCCCTGCTTTCTATAAATAAGTCCCCAGAGATAAATGCTTAATGTTTGCTTTAGCATTGAGGCCGAGATCAGATGAGTCAAAAGGAGTAGCGCTACATGAGCGCCGAAGATAAGGTGCCAGGCATCGCGGTTGACCCCTACATTTTCTTTGCGGCTATCTTCGAGGGCGCTATATAGAGAGATAGATTTTGCTTTTCTGCGGGTATTAATGCCGAGATTAGTGGCTGGCAAATCGACTAAAGCGACAGCCTTTTAAAAGCCTAAAATTCCTACAGAACGGCGGTTTAGGTATGTTTGAGTAGCCTGGTGTCGGTAATATGCACTATGGCGATGCCTGCTGTTTTGGGCTAGGCGGGTAAGCTATCCGTGAGATTGCTCAGTACTTATCAAAGGCTCGTTTGGTTAGCCATCAGGTGGGCACGGCCCTAAGGTGTCCCAACCGGCTTCCTAAAGGAGAAGTCTGCTTTCTACCATAGGGATTACGAGAACGAAAGATCGGGAGATACACATTCTTAACGGATAGTCGAGCGTAGGAATAGACCCGCTTCGCTTTGGGCACAACAATAGGCACATCTGACACGGATACAATGCCTGGTTAAAGTGCTTAAGATGGTAGAACAGCGGTGCAGCGAGCCTATCTTGAGAGGTTGAATATCAAGGGCAAACATCAGGGGATAAGAGCAGCTGTGATACAGGAATTTGAAATATCCATCACTGCCGTTGGCGGCGATCAGTACGGCGATCAGTATTTGGTACGTACGGAAAACGTGGCGAAGGGCGTGCAGCTTGCTGAAGAGAAAGTGCGCTGGCCCGTGGCTCAGTGGTTAGAGAAAACGAAGTCTTTTATGCACGATCCGCTACTGGGTTTGCTACAGAGACAGCCGCGTAGCGCTCGCGCCGGGCACAGTAATTTGCGATCGCTACCCGAAAACCCAGACGCCTCTACCCTCATTCAGCTAGGCCAAACCCTACACGACGAACTCTTCAAAGGTCAGCTTCACGATAGCTGGGTGACCGCTCAAGGCGTCGCTCAGAACCGCCAAGAGCTGCTGCGCTTGCGAATTGGCATGAAAGACAGCCGCCTTCAGCAGCTTCCCTGGGAGGCGCTGCACGCTAGAACCAGACCGCTGGCAACGGGCACAGACGTTATTTTCTCCCGTTACATTCTCGATCAGCGACACAGCCATATGGTGCAAGTGCCCCATCAAAGCACGCCTGAAAAAGTGCTCAGGATTTTGATGGTGATTGCCTCGCCCAATGACCAAGAGCGCCTGGAGCTAAAGCAAGAGGTGCATCACCTGCAAACTGAGCTACATCCTGTCGGTGCAGCAGATGACGATGCGCTGCTAGATGTTCAGCTCAAGATATTAGAGCAGCCAGGTCGCGCGGAGCTGACTCAAGAGTTAGATCGCGGTGACTATCAGGTGTTGCACTATGCGGGCCATAGCAACTTAGGGGATGCGGGCGGCGATCTTTATTTGGTCAGTCGCCAAACCGGCCTGACAGAGCGATTGAGCGGTGAAGATTTAGCTGGGCTGCTGGTGAATAACGGCATTAGGCTAGCGGTGTTTAACTCATGTAGAGGTGGCTATAGCTCTAGCTCGAAGCAGGGCTGGCAAGAGCGTAATTTGGCCCAGGCGCTGGTGAACCGGGGCGTGCCTAGCGTGATTGCGATGGCAGAGCGAATTCCCGATCATGTGGCGATTACGTTTACGCAGTTGCTCTATCGCAATCTGAGAAAGGGGCAATCGATTGATTTGAGTCTCAATCGAACGCGCCAGGGCTTGATTTCGGCCTACGGTTCGCACCAGTTTTACTGGGCGCTGCCAACGCTCTATATGCAGCCGTCTTTTGAGGGTTATTTGTTGATGACGGAGGGCGGCAGCAGCGCTGTCGATCTGCCTGATCCGCACAACGATCCGTTTGGAGATATGTTCTCTGAGCCAGGATTAGCTGATATCGACTGGCCGGTTCCGCCTCAGTCTCCTTCAGGCGCTGCTGCTACAAACGCTGTCCGTTCAAATAATGAGACACGTCTAGTTAATAACAACGATGTTGAGGTAACCGCCGCTATGGTACAAAAGCTCTCATCGCCACTGACCCAAGCTGAGATTGATGGAGAACTGCGCGTGCCAGAAGAGATAGAAACACCTAGCGGATTCTATGGAGAGCCGCGCACAGCGGCAACGCCTCCGCAAAGTGATGACCGCGAACCGTCTACAGAACGGGCTGTTGATGAGTCAATTCGCAAGCCGCGTCAAAAAGATGAGGTGCCTGAACTTATTGGTGAGAGGCTTACGCGTAGTCATACGCTGCACACTAAGCTACTGACGGTTCCTGGAATCGCTTCGATTGCCTTGGTAGCGCTGCTAGGTGCGGGCACAGTTGCTTACTTAGGGCGATCGCGCCAGCCCCAACCGCTTCAACCGGCTGCTTCCCTTAACGAACTAGGCTTACCTGCTCAAATCGAAGTTGCACTTAACCAGGATCGCTTGGATATTGCGACGGCTGCTACCAAGCGCTTAATTGACAACAGCGAGTACCAGGCTGCCCTTGATGCTTTAGATGCCGCAAATCTCCGACAGCAGCAAGATGTCATCGTTCTATTTCTCAGAGGCAGAGCGCAGTGGAGTTTAGCTAAGCAGGGCAGCGCCGTCATCTCCACTAGCGACGCTATGCGGTCATGGGCAGCGGCGTTAGAGAACGAGCCTGATTGGATGGAAATTTCAATGGCGCTTGGCTTTGCCCATTACGCAGACGGTCGTGAAGACCTGGCGCTAGAAGCCTGGGAGCAGGCGATTGAGCTAGCTGATCGTCAGGGCGATGCGCTCAATGTTTATTTTGCAGACGACGCTGAGGAGCAGTATGT
The DNA here is from genome assembly GCA_963793265.1 of uncultured cyanobacterium. Lineage (GTDB taxonomy): Bacteria > Cyanobacteriota > Cyanobacteriia > Phormidesmidales > Phormidesmidaceae > Phormidesmis. Next base: position 846,066 of record CAWBZI010000006.1, on the reverse strand, counting down.
ACTCAATGCCTATGCTGGGATTGCAATGGCTGCGCTGGCGCTGTCTGAGGACGAAGTTGACCCGCTAGAGAGCAGACGACTGTTAGAGCAAGCAGGATTGGCTTATTTGAAAGTGATAGACGAGGCTCCCACTGAGTTTGATGCGAAGTCGCTGGGTGGTAACTGGCTGTGGCTGACGCCAGCGATCGCTAACTGGACAACCGCAAAAGAAGCACTCAGCCAAACCTTCGAGTGATCTTCTGACAGCTAGCAAACGTCTTTTTATGACTACCTCTTTACAACCATAAAAAAGCACGGCTGCTCTAGTAAGATAGCTAGCCGTGCTTTTTTATGATGCTTTTAATACTGAAGCAGCGCTTCCCTGATTCCTCAAGCTGCTTAGTGAGCGCGTTCTTCGGGTGAATAAGACATAACCCAGCAGCGCTCAATGTAGTGCACCTTTTGAGTGTGCCAGAATTTCATAGGGTTCACGATCAGCTTATGATCGCGCTCCCCAATTGGCTGGCGCAAATACTGCCAAATAGGAAACTTAGAAATAGGATTAGCGGACATCATAAGCTTTATGTTGTGTAGCGAAGGTGAGATAAAGCGGTCGTGAAGCGATGCGCTTACCTATCAATAATTGGCAATCTATAGCCGGTTCTCCCTCCGTAATATCACGCCAGTTAAGTGTTCAAGTTATCAACTGCCGTATTGTTAAGCACGTTTTCTGAAAGGATGCGCGTATTTTCCGCAGTCCGAATGATGGTAATAAAGCTCTCTAAAGACACTCTCAAAAAGATGGTGTAGATCAGCAGTCCGAATACCGAAATGACTAAGGTTCCTGACCTTGAGGCAAAGTCATGTCGCATGTCCTCGAAGACGCCCTTGAGGGCTATTAAGTAGAATGATTTGAAAGGCGATCGCCTCTCACCCTACGGGATGGTTGCCAGCGTACGTAGGGCGAGTTGATGATTCTTCAAGTTTGCCAAACGTCTATAATCTCTTCTATTCCCAGCAATCTCCCCTGTCGTATTCTTCAATCGCATGATCTCTTCAGCACAATCTTTGTCGCAGCTTGCAGTGACGGCTCAGTCAATCGATTGGTCAGCTTTTGCGGCGAGTTTGGAGAGTATTGAAACCGCGATCGCCCCTGCTATCGTCAGCAAGCTCTCTAAGGACTACTACTATTTCAGTCCGCTACTAGCCGAGCAGCTCAAGGACAAAGTAGGCGATTTAGTCGTGCGTCCTAAAACCGAAGCTGAGGTGCTGAAAGTTGCCAAAGCCTGTGTAGAAGCCAAAGTTTCGTTGACCGTTAGAGGTGCTGGTACCGGCAACTATGGTCAAGCAATTCCTCTATCAGGCGGCGTCATTCTCGATCTTAGCGCCATGAACGCCGTGAAGTGGATAAAGCCGGGTGTTGCCCGCGTTGAAGCTGGAGCAAAGCTAGCCGCGATTGATCGCCTCAGTCGCCCTCAAGGTTGGGAGATTCGGATGGCTCCTTCGACCTATCGCACGGCGACTATTGGCGGTTTTATTGGTGGCGGCAGCGGCGGCATTGGCTCAGTGATGTACGGACAGCTTGCCGATCGGGGCAATCTTCAGGCCGTCCGCGTCGCTACTTTAGAAGACACGCCTCGCATTATTGAGCTGCGCGGCGACGATGTGCAGCAGGTGAACCATGCCTACGGCACCAACGGCATCATCACCGAACTCGAAATTCCGCTGGGGCCAGCCTATCCCTGGGCTGAAGTCATTGTGGTGTTTGATGACTTCATAAGCGCCGCCCGATTTGGTCAGGTCTTAGGTGATGCTGATGGCATTATCAAAAAGCTCATCAGCATTCACGCTTGGCCGATACCCAGCTACTTTGCTGCCCTTCAAGATGCTTTGCCTGAAGGGAAAGCTGCCGCTTTGCTAATGGTTTCCGAAGCTGATTTGACTGCGTTAAGCGAGCTAGTAGAAGATTACTCAGGAACTATCACCTATCAAAAAGACGCACAGGCCGCAGGTAAAGGCGCAGCTATTGGAGAATTTACCTGGAACCATACAACACTTCACGCTCGCAACGCTGATGAATCTTGGACGTATCTACAAACGGTATTCCCCTACGATCCTGAATTAAAGCTACTGGCGCACATGTACGAGCACTTTGGTAATGAAGTAGTCATGCACCTGGAATACATTCGCTCTCAGGGCAAGATTCTTCCTGCTGCTCTACAACTCGTTCGCTATTCTACGGCTGAGCGATTGAAAGAGATTATTCGCTACCACGAAGAGAAAGGAGCCTTTATTGCGAATCCTCATACCTACGTTTTAGAAGACGGCGGACGCAAAACTGTCGATGAGAATCAACTTAAGTTTAAGGAGCAAGTTGATCCTTACGGTCTGCTGAATCCTGGAAAAATGAAAGGCTGGTTAGAGAAGCATTTCAACTAAACAGATATCAGTAATAAGTAATATTTTTCATCTACGGACGAAATGTAGCGGGGCTGTCTATAGTTGGTGTGGAGCGATCGCTTAGGTTAGATATCGCCCAAGTCAGATATATGGTTCAACGATGGCAGATGGGCCGCTAGATTTGCTCTTTGACGTTTCAAGCAACAAATTAGAGCCTCAAGACGAAGACACTTCAGCGAATTCTTTGCTCCCGGAAGTAACGCCGATAAAAATAAATTTAAGCTTTCGACAGCTTTGGAATATTAGCTTCGCCTTCTTTGGAATTCAAGTTGGATGGGGCCTTCAGATGGCGAACACCAGCGCTATTTTTGAGTCGCTAGGTGCTGATGCTGAGCAGCTACCGATACTGTGGTTGGCTGCGCCGATGTCAGGTTTAATTATTCAGCCAGTGGTGGGGTATTTAAGCGATCGCACCCGTTCCTCCTTAGGTCGCCGTCGCCCCTATTTTCTACTCGGCGCACTGTCTAGCTCCCTAGCACTGCTAATCATGCCTAACGCGCACGCCCTCTGGGTTGCTGCGGCTGCACTTTGGCTACTAGACGCCTCAGCAAACGTCAGCATGACGCCTTTTCGCTCGTTCGTCTCTGATCTTGTACCCGAACATCAGCGAACAAAAGCCTTCTCTATGCAGGGCGTTGCGACAGGTTTAGGCGCAGTTGTCGCGTCTGCCCTACCATGGATAATCGCCAGATTTTTACCGCCACATCTAGGCGTAGTGATTCCTCAGTCGGTCAAAGTTTCCTTTTATATCGGCGCGGCTGCTTTCTCAGGGGCTGTTCTTTGGACAATCGTTGCCGCCCCAAAACCGTTTTTCCCAGAAAACGAGTTAGAAGATCTGGACTCGGGCAACTTTTTCTTGGACACATGGCAAGCCGTTCGTGACATGCCGCCGCTCATGCGTCAGTTGGCTTGGGTGCAGTGTTTTAGCTGGCTGGGAATGTTTTGCGTATTCCTGTACTTTCCGCCTGCGATCGCTCACAACATCTTTGGCGCAACTGAGCAAAGCACTCCACTTTATGCGGCTGGAATCGAGTGGGCCGGGCTCTGCATGGCGCTGTACAATCTGGTTTGCTGTGGCTTTTCTTTTACACTACCTGCCTTAACTCGTCGATTTTCTGCGCCCATGGCTCACGGCCTTTGCCTAATCTGTGGAGCCCTCAGCTTAGCTTCGCTGCACTATGTTCATTCTCAATACTGGCTGCTATTGCCGATGGTCGGACTAGGAATTGCTTTTGCCAGTATGCTGTCGCTGCCTTACGCCATGTTGGTAAAGGTGCTACCGTTGGAGAAGAATTGCTTGTATATGGGGATTTTTAACTGCTTCGTGGTGATTCCTGAGATTGTGGCAGCGTTAGGGTTAGGTCGGTTTATGGGTGCTTTTTTGGGAGGCGATCGCCTCTCAGTCGTCATTTTAGGCGGTGGCTTCATGGCCGTCGGCGCAATCCTTTCTCTATTCGTCACCTCTGCTGCCGATATCCCGCTTACCAATGCGATAGAAGAATAATTTGAGAAGTGTTAGGACAGCAAATTATCGACTGAAATACTGAATCCAGGTAATACCACTTGGGTTCTCACTGTTTCACCAGATTTGAAAGTTTGCTCACTCTCAGCCGTGACCACGACGACCCTTTGATTGTCAGGGAAAACTAGCCAAACTTCTTCACAGCCTGAGTCTAAATACTCATCGGCTTTGTCATATACGTCCCCTGCGTAGTCTGTCGGGGACACAATCTCTGCAATCAAAGGGAAGCTTCGCGGCAAAGTATTAGGTTCGCCATACTGTTCTAATAGCGCTTGAGTGAGATAAGCCACGTCCGGCTTTCTACCTTGTTTCTTGGTTTTGCAAGGTACTTCTGTATAAGCTCGCCCATCCAACTTTTGCTGCTCCTGATACGAGCGCCAAAAGTAATACAGATTGCCTTGTACCTTACTATGTGTCAGCGTCATGCCTGTCTTCTCAATTAACTGACCGTCTACCCACTCGGTTCCTTTTGGTGGGTTCTCTAACCAAGCTTCTAAAGAATCGGGTCGTAATGCATCAGATTTCTGAGCGACAGGATCTTTTGTAATAGTAACCATAGCTATCAGTACCACTTCTATCTATTGCTAGTGTAAGTCGTTAGTTTTGTAGGAAAGCCACTAGCTGCTCTAGCTTGTCCCATGCTGCGCCACTTCTGATAATATTTTGGGCTCTGTTAACGCCATCTGCACAGGCCGCTTCAAAAGTATCACCCTCGGCTAAACCGCCCACTTTCAGCGCTAAAGCTGCATTCAAAGCAACCGCGTCTTGCTGAGCTTGGGTGCCTTTGCCCTGAAGCACGTTACGCAGAATCGTTGTGTTCTCCTCTAACTCGCCACCCTTCAATGCCGATAAAGGCGCAGGAGTGAGATTGAAGGCTTCAGGGTTTAGGACTTCTTTGGTGACTATGCCATTGTTGACTACAGAAACGTCGGTTGGTTTGCCTAAGCCCGCTTCGTCTAAGGTTTCTCTGCCGTGAAGAACCATCGCCTGCTTCATTCCTAACTGCTTCAGCGCTACTGCCATTGGCTCAATAACAGCAGGACTATAGACGCCGATTACCTGTCCTGTCGGCCGCAGCGGATTGACTAGGGGGCCAAGCAAGTTGAATACGGTGCGAACTTTTAGCTCACCGCGTAAAGGAGCGACGGCCTTCATCGCGGGATGCCAGCCGCGAGCAAACAAAAAGGTAACGCCTACTTCTTTGAGTGCGGCTTTGGATTTGTCGGGCGAGGCTGATAGGTCTATTCCTAGTCCTTCAAGCACGTCGGCAGAGCCTACTTTGCTAGAGGCTGAGCGGTTGCCGTGTTTGGCAACGGGAATGCCAGCGGCGGCGGCAACAAAAGCGACGGCGGTAGAAATGTTGAAGGTAGATGATCCATCACCGCCTGTACCACAAGTGTCGATGCGATTAGGCGGCAGATCGAGAATATCAGTGACCGCACCGCCGAGGGATTGGCCTTGAAGGACTCGGGCCATCCCTGCGAGTTCGTCGCCTGTGACGCCTTTAGCCTGAATGGCGATGAGGATGGCGCTAGAGAGGATAGGTGAAAGGGTTTCGGTAAGCCAGCAGTCCATCAGGGCCTCGGCCTGGGCCTGGGTGAGCGATCGCCTCTCAATCAACTGCTGCAATAGCTGCGGCCCATCAAACTCAATATGCTTCGTACTAACCAAGGCCACGCCCTCATCTTTAGATAATCACTTCTATTAAACCAAAGCGCGTTACCAAACTTGATCTGTCAATAAGCTTATTGACCAAGCATTTGTAGCTTGTACAAACTTGCATAGAGGCCGTCTTTTTCTAGCAGCTCATCATGAGATCCCTGCTCAATTAACTGCCCCTGCTTAAGCACTAAAATTCGATCCACATCGCGAATGGTCGAGAGGCGGTGGGCGATGATAATGGCCGTGCGATTTTCGAGCAGCTTATCAAGCGCCTGCTGAATCATCGCTTCGGTACCTACGTCTAGGTTTGCGGTGGCTTCGTCTAATACCAAAATGCCAGGGTTGCGAATGGCGGCACGGGCAAAGGCAAGGAGCTGCTTTTCGCCGCCTGAAAGGTTAGTCCCACGTTCGCGTAGGACGGTTTCGTAGCCCTGTGGAAGCTGTTCTATAAACTTCGCAACGTTGGTTTGCTCGGCGGCTTTCTGAACTTTCTCAAAGCTGTAGTCTTCGCCAAGCGTGATGTTGCGGGTAACGTCGCCTGAGAAGAGAAAGCCGTCTTGGAGAATGATGGCAATGCGATCGCGCAAATCCTGCTGAGCAATATCCCGAATATCCACGTTGTCGAGCAAGATCTGCCCCTCGCTCACTTCATACAGGCGACACAGCAGCCGAATAATCGAGCTTTTCCCTGCGCCTGTTGGGCCAACCAGGGCAACTTTTTCGCCGGGTCGAATTGTAAAATCTAGATTGTTAAGAACGTATTCCGCTTTATCGGCATCTGCTTTGTAGCTAAAAGATACGTTCTTGAAACGAATTTCGCCGGGTACAACGGTTTCATTATCAGCTAGCGTATTAGAGGGCAGCGCGACCGTATTTTTGGCATCGCGAATGGTCACGGGCTCACTTAATAAATCGTTCAGGCGCTCAACTGCCGTTAGCCCGGCCTGAATAGCGGTGAACTTGTCGGCAAACTGACGTAGCGGATCGAATAGCTTCTGGGCAAAGAGGATAAAGGCTGTGAGGGTGCCGATTTCCATCAGACCGCCTGTGACGAGGGTGCCGCCTAAGGCTAAAACGCCTGCGATCGCCACCAAAGCAATCCACTCCAACGTCGCAGACACAGCCGAATCATAGAAAATCGTTTTGTCCAACGCGCTGACATAGCGATTATTAACCGTCCGAAACAGCTCTGCATTAAACTGCTCGCGACGAAAGAGCTGCACTACATTGATGCCGCTGATGTTTTCCTGCAAATTAGAGTTAAGGGTCGAAAGTTCTTCGCGAGCGATGTAGTTGGCTTTGCGATACTGCTGCTGAAAATAAATAATCAGCGCTGTGACCGGCAGCAGCATTGCAATCAGCATGAGTCCTAGCCGCCATTCCTGCTGAAGCATCGTGCCCATCAGCACCAAAATCAAAAACAGGTCGCTGATGATGCCAATAGCCCCTGTCGCGAACACGTCACCGAGGGCATCCACGTCGCTAGTGAGCCGGGTGATAAGCCTGCCAACTGGCGTTCGATCAAAAAAGCCCATCGATAGATCGGTAACGTGCTTGAAGAGATCTTTGCGCACGTCGGCGGTGATGCTCTGTCCGACTTTTTGAATTTGGTAGCTCTGCCAGCCATCTAAAGCTAAACGGGTTGCGATCGCCAACAAAAGCCCACCGATAATCCAGTTCAGACCTGCCCGCAGGCTCATGGATGCAAAAATATCCCAGCTTGCATTTTCCTGCTTAATCAGCGAAATCGCCTGGCCAATTAAAACCGGCTGCAGCGCTTGGGCCAAAGACAGCGGCACCAATAAAGTCAGTGGTAAGATTAGCTGTTTGCGATTCCGCTTAATATAAGGCGCTAACCTCAAAAACAGTCGCCAATCGCCCTTAGCACTCCGTTTCTTATCCGGGTTTTCAGCAGGCGGTTGACTCGAAGAAGCTGACACCATTACACCGACATACCTAATCTTTAACTCAAGAGTTATATACTCTAACGCGTTATCTCAGCCGACACCCGCAGCCGTTCAACGATGTCATCAAGTCCATCGTTATTAATGCGATAGCTCAGTGGATGCGCAATCAGTCGAGCGGTGCTGTGATAGAGCACATCTAGCTCAACCAAATTATTTTGCTTAAGCGTAGTGCCCGTCGAAACCAAATCGACAATGGCCTCCGACATTCCCGTAATTGGCCCCAGCTCAACCGATCCTGACAAGGGCACAATCTCCACCGCCAAATCAATAGACTGAAAAAACTCACGAGCACTATTGACGGAAGTAGACGCTACCCGGCAGTGCGGCGGCAGATCTAACGCCGACTGATAGCCACTGCTTTTGGCGACAGCTACCGACAGCCGACAGCCGCCAAACTCTAGGTCGGCTAAATGCGCTACTTTAGGCTTTTTCTCACGTAAAACGTCATAGCCAACAATCCCTAGCTGCGCCTGACCGTATTCCACATAGACAGGCACGTCTTTTGCTCTCACTAGCAATCCTTTAGCCTGACCGCTACTGTCTGTAATTTGTAGCTGCCGGTTACCGCTCTCTAAAAAGCCTTCAAAATTTAGTCCAACGGACTTTAATAAGCAAATGCTCTCTTTGAGAAGTGAACCTTTTGGTAGAGCAACCGTAATCATAATTTTGGACAAACTTTGAAGTTCAGATGAAGCGAGCAGATGCTACCAATCATACGCCTAATAGATAGTCAGTGTATGCATTTGACGCTATTTGCTCACCCATACCCAAATAATAAAGAAAGTATTAAATCTAACACGCAGGCTTTATGGGTGAGTCAGATCACATCCAATGCGTGTGTATCTCCGTATATATATTACGTGGGGTTCCTGAAACACTCCTGAAACGTCACTGTTTTGAAAAGCAACTGCGCGGTGCATCAAAATGAACATTAGAGCAGGCGAAATCCTAAAGTCTCACGAAGGGTATTACTACAGAATTCTTGAGGCCAGTCCAGTTAGTGTTTCATTGATGCGGGTAGACGGCCAAACAATCTTTGCCTGTCGCCCAGAATATATTGCACTGAACTTCTCAATACCTTCATCGGAAGCTGCTTGAGAAATTTAGTCTAAATGCATCACTTTATAGGGAGGTTTGCCAAAGCGCAGATCTCCCTATTGTTTTGCCTGACTACTTCCTTCTAGGGTTTGTTTGAGCTTAAGACTTGTTGTGGCCGATAGCAGCAGCGGCGGCTTCGAGTGCGATCGCCATATGCGTCCAGTGCGTTCCCCCCTGGCAATACACCACATAGGGCTCCCGCAAAGGCCCGTCTGCCGATAGCTCCGAAGTGCTCCCGTCAATAAAAGATCCCCCCGCCATCACAAGCTCGGAGTCATATCCTGGCATTGCCGCTGGTATCGGGCTCACATAAGACTCTACCGGCGAATGCTTTTGCACCGCCTGACAAAATGCAATCAGCTTCTCAGCGGAGCCCAGCTTAATAGCCCCAATCACCTCGCGCTGTACCACTGAACTTGGTGGATTCACCTCATACCCAAGCTGCTCGAACGTCAGTGCCGATAGATAGTTGCCCTTCATGGCCTCCCCGACCATTTGCGGTGCCAAAAAAAGCCCCTGAAACATCAGCCGACTCTGATCTAGCGTCGCCCCACCGCTACTGCCAATCCCCGGAGCTGTAAGCCGACAGGCGGCAGCCTCGACTAGATCCGCTCGTCCGGCTACGTATCCCCCGGTCGTTACAATCGTGCCACCTGGGTTTTTGATCAGTGAACCCGCCATCAAATCGGCTCCAACCGCCGTAGGCTCTCGCTCCTCGGTAAATTCTCCGTAGCAATTATCAACAAAACATATTGTATTTGGGTTTTGTTGCTTAACTAATTGTATAATTTTGTTAATATTATGAATGCTGAGGCTAGAACGCCAGCTATATCCGCAGGATCGCTGAATTAAGACAAGCTTAGTTTTTTTACTTATAGAACTGGCCAGCTCGTCAAAATTTACGTTACCTTCTTGCGTAAGCGGCAGCTCTCGATAGTGAACGCCAAACTCTTTGAGCGATCCCTGCCCGTTTCCTCGGGTGCCGATCACCTCTTCGAGGGTGTCGTATGGAGGGCCTGCTATCGCTAGCATTTCATCACCGGGTCTGAGCACGCCATACAACGCGCAAGCGATCGCATGAGTGCCCGAGACAAACTGAATCCTGACAGCAGCGGCCTCGGCCTCAACGATTTGGGCAAATACTTTATCGAGTACTTCTCTGCCCAAATCATCATGTCCATAGCCAGATACGCTGGCAAAATGGTGAGTCCCTACCCGGTAGGCTCTAAACGCTGCTAGAACCTTAGCCAAGTTTTTTTTGACCTGCGTGTCAATCTGATAAAAAATTTGGAGTGATGAAGACTCTAATTGCGCTGACACGGTTGTTCCTTTTAAACTGTAATGTCTTTTAGTTTCGCTCTCATCCCGTCTCGCGTTTCAGCGATTCGTAAGCGATTCATCCGATCACAAGCCCAAACATTTTGTGCTGAAACTTTAAATGACTATTGCAAAATCATCTGACCGTCCGCTCAACTGGCCCATCATCCTATTTATGGTGGCCATTCATATCGGGGCGTTGTTCGCGCTGGTGCCCGCTAACTTTAGTTGGGGGGCCGTGGGTGCAGCTTTCATACTCTACTGGATCACAGGCTGTCTAGGAATTACATTGGGCTGGCACCGGCTCATTTCTCACCGCAGCTTTAGAGTGCCGCAGTGGCTAGAGTACTTCTTCCTTATCTGTGGCGCTCTCTCTTGCCAGAGTGGCGCAATCGAATGGATTGGACTGCACCGCCATCACCACGCCTTCTCCGATCAAAAAGAAGATCACCACAATTCCCGCCGTGGGTTTTGGTGGAGCCACATGGGCTGGCTGCTGCATGATGTGCCTGCAAAGTCTGAAATTCGTAAGTTCACTCAAGACATCAACGAAGACCCGGTTTACAACTTCGTCGATGATTACTTCTTGCTGCTTCAGTTTGCTTTGGGCGCAGTGCTCTATGCGCTTGGCGGCTGGTCTTTCGTTGTGTGGGGCATTTTCGTTCGCCTGGTTGTGGTTTACCACTTTACCTGGTTCGTCAACAGCGCCACTCACAAGTTTGGCTATCGCACTTACGAGTCAGGCGATCATTCCACCAACTGCTGGTGGGTAGCCCTCTGTACGTTTGGTGAAGGCTGGCACAACAACCACCATGCTTATCAGTACTCAGCTCGCCACGGCCTCCAATGGTGGGAGATCGACGTTACCTGGATGATTATTCGGACGCTTCAAGCCTTGGGCCTAGCAGACAAAGTTAAGCTAGCTAAAGCGCAGCGACCCAGCCAGGCGCTTTAGTCCGAAGCTTCCATGAGCAATCAAACAAAAAAGCCCTGCCGATAAAATAGCAGGGCTTTTTTGTTTGACTAAAATTCAATGGTTGCAGCTAGTGATTACAAAAGCACATCAATCACGGCCCTTAGCAGCTATGAAATATACGCTGACGCGCCTGCATCACCGACATCCCAATTAGCCCACCGCCAGCATCTTTATAGTCTGAGGCTCCTATCGAGATCTCTTCAGTTTGCTTAGCATTGCGAACAAATCGTGGTGACGCGTTGATGTACACGGAAGCGCTTCGACAGCGGCTAATGAACTTTCGACTTTCGGTATAGTCAGTAGTCACGATGCTATCGGCATGACCGCTACTGTGCGTATTAATCCAGCGAATGGCGGCAGCACTGTTTTTAACCTGCCGAAAGGCGACTGTCCTTTGTAAGTAAGCGGTATCCCACTCATTGGTGGCTACTGTTTCTAAGGCGGTATCTGGCGTATGGGTCGAACTTTGCCAGCGGATGATAGATTCGTCTGCTTTCACTTTGAACTTGTTTTCTAGCAGTCGATTCCATAGCCGTGTCACTGAGTTTTCGCTGTGAGACTCGTGCAGTAATATCTTTTCGATTCGATTAACCGCATCAGGCGTGCCCAAATGACTTTCGGCAATCATCTGGTAAACCTGCTCTAAGCTACCGCTTGCTGACCAATACAAATAGCAATTCCCCATCCTAGAAGGGATGACAGGCACGCTAGAGTGCTTTACGACTTGTTCGACTAGGCTAGGCCGACCGTGAGGGATAATCAAATCTATGCCTGAGCACTGAGAAAATTCTACTCGCGAGACTTCTGCGGTAGATGCAATCGGAAATATGAGCGCGCTCGGTAGGCCGCTTTGCGCTAAAGCGTCTTGTAGCAGGCCCGCAATGACTTGATTGGTGTGGCTAGCCTCGCTGCCGCCTTTGAGAACCAACGCGTTGCCAGTGCGAATAGAGAGGGCAGCAGCGATCGCACCCAAATCAGGAAATGCCTCATAGATAAACCCCACCACCCCAACCGGGCAGGTGCGGTAGTAAGCATTAGTGCCATCTTCGCGACTAGATGATGGCAGCGTTGCGCCCATTAACGCCAGCCTTTGAAAAATACTCGCGGCTGTCTGCACTCGCTCAGGCGTCAGCTTTAGCCAGTCAACTACCAGCTCAGGTACCGCCATATCCCGACTAATTTCAAGATCCAGCGTATTCGCTTCTAAAATGTCGTCTTGGTGCTCAGCAATCGTTTTGCCCATGGCGGCTAGCGCCTTGGAGCATAAATCAGCCGAGCAATCGGCCGTACTAAGCTGCTCGGTCGCTTTACGGACATCCGCAAGTGCCGCTGTAAGATCAAACGAAGATAGGGCCATTCATCTAGCGCTGCCGCAACACCCAAAACATTACAACTAAAAGCAGTATTAATGCGAGTATTCCTAATATTAAAGCGCTTGATGTCGTGATTCGGCTTACTACAAACCAAATCAGCACAACCGAGAGCGCCCCAATAGTCACTGCGTTGATGGCTTTGGGCTTGACAAATTTACGGCCCATAACCCACTGCTTACCGTTCCATCGCCAGGTACGCTGCCGGTGGTAAGGGGTTGCTAGCTTGCCAACGGTATTGGGTTCCTCTCTTTGCTCAAAGATTTGCTTACAGCGATCACACCCCCAAGCCTCAGTCAAGGTAATTGGCACCAGCACACCATGACGGCAAGCCGGACAGGGATATGTCTGATCAAAATCCAGCGTCTGTTTTTCTTTTGAGTGCACGGGTCGTTCCACCAGCATCTACCCCCACTTTAAAATAAGTAAACGCTAATGCCCATGTATTGCTTAAGGCATTAGCGTCTTTAAAAAAATAGCTTGCTTTATTAGCTTGTTTTATAAGTGCTTACTGTTTAGAAGATGAGACTTCCAAATACTTAAACCTAAAAAGCGGATGAAGAGATTCGAACTCTCGACATCGACCTTGGCAAGGTCGCGCTCTACCACTGAGCTACATCCGCGTGTCTTTTTGACGTTCAATCACTGTCGCAAATTAACAAGGGTTTGTCAATAGCCCTCAAAGATAATTTTTTGAGCGTAAATCGACAGAGCTAAACCAGTAGGGCTAGACAGGCTCGGCTGACATCGTTAGCATGGGCGATTGATTGCCCGCAATCCCATTGCTTGCATTCGCTACCTCACCGCTAAGAACCTGAGGCATCAGGCTCGCCATTTCTAGTGCACTCATTGCGTAGTTCCAACCCAGGTTGCTCTTGATACCCGCTCTCTCAAGTGCCTGCTGCATAGAATCGGTCGTCAGCACGCCGAATACAACCGGCACGCCCGTCTGAAAACTAGCCGCTGCGATGCCTTTAGCAACCTCTCCGGCCACATAGTCAAAGTGCGGCGTTTGGCCCCGAATCACAGCCCCCAGGCAAATAATGGCACTGTAACGCCCGCTCAAAGCCGCTTGTCTTGCGACTGTAGGCACCTCAAAGCTACCGGGCACCCAAAAGTAGTCAACCTGAGTGCCGTGAGGATTGACGTCTATTCCATGGCGCTTAAGACAATCCTGAGCGCCTTCGAGCAGCTTAGTGGTCACCAAGTCGTTGAACCTGCCGATCACGAAGGCAAACTTCATGGAGCCTGTTTGAGTAAAATTGCCTTCGAAAACTGCCATAAAGACTTACGTAATGAGGATGGAAATTGAACAAGATTCTGAACGCTAAGTGCGCTTAGGTTCGACTGAAGTCTATCGGCTTGGACTATACAACTAAATAGTTGAGTCCACCGACCAGCACGACCAGCACGCCCCAAACGATTGAGCCTAAGAAAATCAAACGCTTAGACTGTTCCCAGTTGCTAGGTGAGGCGTAGGCGACCGGAACGCCTATGATCATAACGAAGGACCAAAGCACTAAAACAAACAGGGTTAGCTGAAAAATTACAGACATGATCTTCGTACTCTCAAAACGCTTACAACACTTATATGTACGCTATCAAAAATCAGTGCCCTTGCCAAAAGACTTTTACTAAAAACCTGCCGCTGATATCTCCAATTCTATGGCTTCAGATTTTATGCATTTGGTTCTATGCCACACGACTGCTGACTTTGACACGCTAGGCGCGGCGGTGGGTGCGGCTTTGCTTCGTCCGGGTAGCCGCATTGTGCTCACCGGCGGGGCTCATCCAACGGTGCAGTCGTTTCTCGCTATTTGGCGAGATGAATATCCGCTGATTGATCGCAAGGCGGTAGATTTTGATCACGTGCGATCGCTCACGCTAGTAGATGCCAGTAGCCCCGATCGCTTCTCCCCTGTCAGCGATTGGTTTACCCAAGCCAAACAGTTGAACCTACCTATCTACGTCTACGATCACCACGACTTAGATAACAGTTCAGAGTCCTCAGACCAACTCGCTGAATTGCCCTCAGCGGAGGCCCATCTAGAGGCGGTAGGTGCAGCTACAACCTTGATTACGGAAGCATTGCGATTGCAATCTATTCCCATCAACTCTTCTGAGGCGACAGTGATGGCCTTAGGTATTCACAGCGATACAGGCTCTCTCGGATTTGAGCAGGCGACAGTTCGCGACGCTGAAGCACTCGCCTGGCTGATGCGTCAGGGCGCGAACCAACAGGTTATCGCCGATAACAGAGAACCTGGGCTATCGCCAAAGCTACAGTCTTTGCTGAGTGAAGCGCTAGATGCTATCCAGACGGAGCATGTGCGGGGCCATTATCTAGGCTGGGTGCAGCTGAAGACAGCTCACTTCGTCCCAGGGCTCTCTGGGCTAACAGAACATCTAATCGCGATGCTCAATCTAGATACGCTTTTGCTGAGCGCGATGTATGTAAAAGAGACGCAGCAGGCTCAAAAGCAGACCTATAAGGCTGTGGTAATTGGGCGATCGCACGCCAATCCACTGCTGCCCCAAAGCAGTATCGATCTCAGCCCAATTTTTGAAGCCTTAGGCGGCGGCGGTCATGCCCAGGCAGCCTCAGCCGTCTTAGATACAGATGAAGCAGCCATCAACGACCTGTTTGAATCTGCTCTAAAGGCAGTGCGCGATCAGGTGCCTCAGCCGCCAAGCGCCCGGTTGATTATGTCCTCACCTGTGCGTACCGTATTACCCAAAACGTCTATAGACGAAGCGCAACGCATCTTATTGCGCTACGGCCACACGGGCCTTTGCGTTGTTGACGAGTCAGGCAAACTGCTCGGCCTGATCTCCCGTCGCGATATTGACGTGTCGCTTCGCCATGGTTTAGGCCACGCGCCTGTTACAGGCTGTATGAGCCGTCAGATAAAGAGTATAGAGCCACAGACTTTTGTAACCGACATTCAAGACCTGATGACGACCTATGACATCGGTCGATTGCCAGTGCTCGACCAGGGTCGGCTGGTCGGCATTGTCACCAGAACAGACCTGCTCAGACAGCTTCATCAAGCACATCAAGACCACAACAGTGTCGAGGGCCCACGTCCTGAAGTGACTGTCAAATCGTCACGCGATCTAGAAGACGCGCCTGCAACCTCCATCTATCGTCCCTCTTCTCTGAGCCGTCCGCCCTCAGCTCAAACGCTCTTTCAACAGCTCGAAGCGCGCCTTTCGGAAATATGGCCAGCGCTCATGCTGATAGCTGATATTGCTGATCAAAAAGGCTGGGCGATTTATCTAGTAGGCGGTGGCGTGCGCGATCTACTGCTCGATCTCGTGCCAGATTCAGCCCGTGAGTCTCACCCGCTAACGGATATCGATTTAGTGGTAGATGGGGCAGGCGAAGGAGCTGGTGTCGCGCTAGCCGAAGCTATTCAACAGCGCTATTCTCAGGTCGAGCTTCAAGTTCATGGCAAGTTCCAAACGGCTGCGCTAATTTGGCACTCAGTAGGCTCTGACGATCCACTCCTGCTTGATATTGCAACGGCGCGAACAGAATTTTATCCCTACCCAGCCGCTAATCCAGAGGTTGAAGCGAGTACCATTCGCCAAGATCTTTACCGCCGTGACTTTGCACTCAATGCCATGGCTATTCGCCTTAATTGTGGCAGTGGAGACGGTGCACAGCAGGGACAGCTCTTAGACTTCTTCGGCGGCTGGCTAGATTTACAGCAGCGTCAGATACGTGTGCTTCATTCCAATAGCTTCATTGAAGATCCCACACGCATTTTTCGAGCAGTGCGGTTTGCAGTGCGATTAGGCTTCTCAATCGATTCTCAAACTGAGACGTTTATCCGCTACGCCATTAGTAGCGGCGTGTATGAACAAACTCAGGCGAACGAGGCTAAAGCGCCCGCACTCCAAACTCGGCTAAAAGCAGAGCTGAGGTACTTGCTGTCCGCTGATCACTGGGAGGCTTCGTTGACTAAAATCTCTCGGCTGGGCGCGCTTGCCTGTCTGCACAGCTCTTTAGAAATGACGCCTGCTATATGGCGACAGCTCCGACGAATGACTCGCTGGCTCAATAAGTTTGATGTCAATTCTGACGATAGCTATTTAGCTGCAGTAGCGCCCCAGTGGTTGATGTTGCTAGAGCTAATCATTGCTCAACTAGAGCCTTCTGCGCGTGCGCTCACCGCGGCTAATCTGCACCTAGATACCCAAAGCCAGCAACGCCTCAAGCACCTCCATCTGTGGGAAGCCGATCTGCTTAAACAGTTGCCCAATGCGGAGAAGCCCAGCGAAATCTATCGCCTGCTGAAGAAATATGGGCAGTCGGAATTGCTACTTATGAGCGATCGCCACCCCTACACACTAGGCCCTCAGATTTGGCAATATATAGTTCAGCTTAGCCATCAGCCGCCCCTCCTCAATGGTGACGTGCTCAAGCAGCTTGGCTACAAGCCTGGCCCACAGTTTCGAGACATCCTAACCACAGTGCACCATCTAACGCTAAATGGCGAGTTAACCACCGCCCAGGCGACCCAAAGCTACGTGCTAGCTCATTTTCCTTCTCAATAAGTCTTCCGTTCAAGTAGCCTTTCGTTCAAGTAAGTCTCCAGGTAACCACCTAAACTACCGGCTCCAAATTTGGTATGTCCCTATCACCCTTCAACTCCAACGCCGAGCAGGCACCCTCAACTCAGTCGAAAGACGAGCGGTTGAGCGTTTCCCAAGCGCTGCTAATCACGGCTGGGCTAGCTGGTTTAGTCGGACTATTCATCGGCGGGCTCATTCGATTTTCGCTTGCTAACTCATCGAATGTTCGCTTTTTAAGCCCGCTACAAACCTTCCCAGCGCTTTCTACTTGGGCCCCTGAGCTGCCTCAGGGCACTGCTGATTCGCATTATCTACCGGGGGGTGGGGGCTTGCCTAGCCGTGATGACAGTAGTGATTACAACAGCGGTGATGTAAAGGGCAATGAAGCTTTCCCAGAGTCCCCTCAAATCCCTACCTTTGACGAAGATCTAGAGAGCTACCCTAACTCAGAAAGCTATTCCGACCCGGAGAGCTACTTTGACTCAGAGAACTATCCTCCGGTAGAAGGCTCTACCTGGAGCGATGAAACATACTACTATGATGACGAAGGGCAGCAGTAGACCTAGCGATGTCTGCATCTAGCGATTATTTGTACCCCCAGTCAATTTCATAAGCATTCCTAAAAAAACTTTGCTAGGGGTTAAATCTGCCAGAACTGTCTGAAGGGTGTTTATAATTGCAGATGTGAACGCGTGAATTTTTTATGAGTAACCCAATGCTGCAAGCTTTTTTTGTTGGACGAGCGCTAGCAGCGGCTGTCAGTGAGAGAGCTGGACACGTTGTAAGTGACGGCCTAAGCCAGTTAGGCAAATTTGACGCTGAACAGCGTGAGAAGCTGCGCGAGTTCACTGAAGAAGTCATGGCTAGAGCAGAGCAAGAAAAGGTAGCGGCTGAAGAAAATGGTGGCTACACCAGCGACGCTTCTGTGGCGGCACCTACACCACCGGGCGGTGCTCCTGATAACGAAGATCTTCAGGCAACCATTGACGACTTAAGAGCTGAAATTGCTCAAGCCAGAGCGGCCATTCAACAGCACAAGCAAGCCTCTTGAAGCGCGCTAGCCAATTCGCCCGTCTGTTTAGATCTTCAAAAGCTATTCAACAAAATGGTTTCTTTAGTATCCCATTTTCGACAAGAAAGTCCATTTTAACTGTAGTAGGAAGCTTGAGTGTCTGCTGTTTCTAAAGAAAGTGAATCTTCCCCGCTGCCCGATTCACCGGCAGATACGCTAGATGCTGCTTTGTCTTCTAGCGAGCCTCAAGTACGCCCGACTGATCATCACCACAATGGTCATACCGCTAGTGGTCACAGCAATCACATAGAAGGCCATACAGCAGGTCATATGAGATCTCGCTTAGAGATCCCTGCTCCTGTTCTTGACGACAGCTTAGTTACACCGCCAGCGCAGACAGAGTTGCATCAGCACCCCGATCAAAGAAATGCGCAAAGAGAAAAAGCGCAAAGCGCAGCGCAAAGGATTCCCAGTGTCCCAATACAGGCACCGATACCTGCTTCTACTTCGACATATAGTGGTAGCTCTTATAGCGACGGCGACTATCGATGGAATCGAGGTAGCTATTCTAGACCCCAGCGATTTATAGACATTTGGTCATTTGTACTTAAGCTGCTTTCTAAGCGGTGGCTGTACAACAAGAAGTGGAGCTACGCAGGCGAGGTAACGCCCGAGAAAAAGACCAAGCGCCGCGAAGAGATGGCGGTTTGGATTAGAGAGACGTGCCTCAGCTTAGGCCCAACCTTTATTAAAATTGGTCAGCTATTTTCTACGCGCGCCGATCTATTTCCGATCGAATATGTCAACGAGCTGTCCAAGCTTCAAGACCGGGTGCCTGCTTTTAGCTACGAGCAAGTAAAGGCGACAATTGAGGGTGATTTTGGGCGATCGCTCATAGAACTCTACAACACCTTTGATCCGGTACCTATCGCAGCAGCAAGCTTAGGCCAGGTGCACTGTGCTCAACTGCACTCAGGCGAAGAAGTCGTTGTCAAGGTTCAGAGGCCAGGACTCTCCAGACTATTTGCAATTGATCTTTCCATCCTTAAAGGCATTGCTCAATACTTCCAAAACCATCCTGATTGGGGCAAAGGTCGTGACTGGATGGGCATTTACGAAGAATGCTGCCGCTTGCTGTGGCTAGAGATTGACTTCCTACATGAAGGCCGAAACGGTGACAAGTTCAGGCGTAACTTCCGTGGTGTTGAGTGGGTGCAGGTGCCGCGCATCTACTGGCGCTATACATCTCCTCGCGTGCTGACGATGGAGTATATGCCCGGTATTAAGATTAGCCACTACGAGGCTTTGGAGTCGGCAGGCTTAGATCGAAAGCGCTTAGCGAAGTTAGGCGCAGAAGCATATTTGCGACAGCTGCTAACAGATGGTTTCTTTCACGCCGATCCTCACCCCGGCAATATTGCGGTGAATCCAGCCGACGGCGCGCTGATATTCTATGACTTTGGCATGATGGGCCAGATCCCAGCGGTAACTCGGGCCCGGCTGATGGATACGTTTGTAGGTGTTTCTCAGCGAAACGCTGGCCTGGTGATGTCTGCGTTAGTAGACTTGGGAGCGCTTGCCGAAATCGATGATATGGGGCCAGTACGCCGTTCTATTCAGTACATCTTAGATAACCTGATGGATAAGCCGTTTGAGGAGCAGTCGGTCGCGGCCATTAGCGACGACTTATACGCGGTTGCCTACGATCAGCCTTTCCGCTTTCCGGCTACTTTTACGTTTGTGATGCGAGCATTTTCTACCTTAGAAGGGGTTGGAAAAGGACTCGATCCAGAGTTCAATTTTATGGAAGCTGCAAAACCCTATGCGAGTGAACTTATGACAAACGGTGGCCCTGGAGAGACGAACGGTCTATTGGGTGAAATTAGTCGGCAGGCGGCGCAAGTTGGTTCATCTGCTTTGAGCTTGCCTCGGCGGATCGAAGATACGCTAGATAGGTTGGATAGAGGCGACATTCGAGTGCGAGTGCGTTCTATTGAGAGTGATCGCATTCTTCGCCGCAACAGCGATCTATCACTAGCAAACAGCTATGCACTGCTGGTTGGAACCTTTACGCTATCGGCCACACTATTAGCAATATTTGCTAGCACGCTGACAGTTTGGCCAGCGATAGTGATGGGTGTGATTGCCGCAATTACGGGTGTTTCGTTTGTTCGCCTGCTCATGCGAATTGCCAAAGCAGACCGGATGCCTTAGGCTCAGTTCTCAAAACTGTTTTCATGCGCCATTCCCTACCCGCTTTGTCCTGTGCTGGTCTTTCAGATATTGGCTTACAGCGCCGTACGAATCAAGATAGCTACTACTTATCGCCAGCGGGTGATCTGTTTATCGTGGCTGATGGAATGGGTGGTCATGCGGGTGGTCACGAGGCAAGCCAAATTGCCGTTAAAACAATTCTGGGTCATATAGCTGCTTACACTGCTAGCGATATTAGCTCTTCGATGCTGCTAGAGCAGTCTATTCTACTAGCCAACGATGCGATTCTAGACGACCAGCAGGCCCACCCTGAGCGAGCAGATATGGGTACGACCGTTGTCACGCTAATGCTTAGAGGAGATCAGATCTGGTGTGCGCACGTAGGCGACTCTCGTCTCTATTTGCTTAGAGAGAGTGGTTTTTTTCAACTGACGCAAGACCATACCTGGGTCGCTCAGTCTATAAAAAACGGCAATCTGAAGCCTGAGCAACAGCAGCACCATCCCTGGCGGCACGTCCTTTCTCAGTGCGTGGGTCGCGAAGATCTTTTATCGGTCGAGACTCAGCGAGTTTATGTCGAACCATCAGATCGAATACTGCTGTGTAGCGATGGGCTCACAGACGAACTGTCTGACGATGCAATCATTACCTATCTACAGTCCGCTGATACCTGTGAAGAGTCGGTCAATCGACTAGCTGAAGCCGCTAAGGCACAGGGCGGTCGCGATAACATCACGGCGATCGCACTTTTTTTGTAAAGTTCCTTTGCTTTAGCTGCCCTATGCCAGCGTTTCAGCTAACAGCTTCAAAGTTGTCTATCTATAGCCGGATTGATTTGTCAGGATTTTTGTTCTACGGTGCTCTAAGGTTTTGCTTTTAGATGATTCTGATTCGAGATGATCGCTTTAAGAGAGTGATACTGTTGAAATATATCTTCGTAGCACCTGCCTTATCCTTTCGAGCGTGCTGCGAGTCAAGGCATTTTATTTAGGTGCGATTTTATGTTTAAGCGTGTACTAATTTGCACTGATTTCACTGATTCTCTTCAGCGCCTGGCTAACTTCGTCCCTGACTTAGCCAAAGGTGGCATGGAGCATATTGTGTTTTTTCACAATGTACCGCTGATGACCTCTCGTGAGATTCCCTGTGTGGACGAAGAGCGTGTTAGTGAAGCTCACGAAGTACTTGCCGCTGCTGAGGTAGATGTCCCAGCCGGTACGACCGTTGAGATCGAAATTGCCTCGGGCCGGGCGAGTGAAAACATTGCTAGGGCCGCTAAAAAGTACAAGCCCGATATCGTTTTTTCAGGAATGCCTACACGTTCAGCTTTGAATGAAAAGCTCTTTGGCAGTACTACCTTGGACATGGCTGACAAGATAGACGTGCCGATATTAATTATGCGCCCTCAGCTTGTCTCTACATACCGCGAAGCTGAGCTAGCGCAGCGCTGTCAAAATTTATTCGACTATTTGCTAGTTCCCTATGACGGCAGCGGTAGCGCTAAGTACTTAGTAAGCAAAATCAAGGAGATAATTCAGGCCGAGCCGAAGGGTGCTTTGGAGACTTGCACGCTATGCTGGGTCGTTGATGATGGTGGACGGATATCGAGCAACAGTCCCATGGAAAAAGCGCAGGCTGAGTTGGATAGAGTCAAGGCTGATCTAGACGATAAAGGCACTGAGATCAAGACTGAGGTTCGCGTTGGCGATCCTCTAGAGGAAATTATGAAGTCGGGTGAGATGAACGATATTAGCGCGATCGCTGTCTGCTCTGGCAAAAGTGGCGGATTGCTCAAGCTCACCGTACCTAGCTTCACCAACGCTATCCTCAGAGCTTCCTGGCATCCTATCATCCACTTTCCTCGGCAGAAGTAATCTCTAGGCCAGCTATTTTAGAAGCCCAGAGATGCGTCAAGTCCGGGTTGGGAATCGGAATGCATAGCTTCAAAGTTCATGATAATCTTAGGCTTAAGATTATCTTCTAGCTCTCGCTTAAGCAGTGTTTTACTATATTGCGGATTGCCAACTGTACGTAGGCTACGCGCTGTCATAGCCCATTCCTTGAACAGCTTTTGCTGGCTTGTAGCCACGTTTAGCTGCCGTACGCTGACGCATCGATTTGGCGCTTCTTTCGTAAAAAACAAAATACGATACTGACGAGTTTCGGCTAAGGCCCAAAGTATCTTTTGAGCAGACTCAGCTTTTAAATCTAGGTAGCACGGTAGCCAACGCGGCCCTTCTAGCTTGTTATAAAAAGCAGTCAGCCACAGCACCATCGGATGCGGCGTCATCGTGCACATAAAATTGTTATAGCGAGTGTTGCGAATTCGCTTGTCGATTTCGACGGCTGGCATCATTGCCCACAGTGCCGGAATCTCGTTCTTATCCTGGGTTAATAGTCGGGGAAACACAATTTGCGCAATCGGCATTTCTGACGGCCAGCTCTGCTGCGAGTAGAAGTCATCTACTGCCGGGTAGTTAGCAGACGCGCTGCCGGTTGAATTGTCTAAAGCGCTATCTGCTGAAGTGCCATCAGCTTCCAGGCTTTCTAGTAGGCGTTCTGTTCCGTTCGGCTGCTGTTCGGATTCGCTGTGGCCCACTACAGGCAGCTTTGAGAGCGTCGTATTGATTCTCTGTGAAATTTGAAACCCTGATCCGAAGCGTTCCTCTAGGGGCGTAATTGCATCTATGATTTGATCGATTGTTTCAGGTCTATCTTCTCGCTGTTTGGCTAAGCAGGCCATTACGATTTCTTCTAGCGCTTTCGGCACTTTTAGATCAGGTTTGAACTCAGCTAGTGACTTAGGAACAGACAAGCGGTGAACTTTATACCAGCTTCCAAACGTATTGTTAGCGGGCTTTACCGGCAGCGTACCTGATAGCATCTGATACATCATCACGCCCAGACTATA
Source organism: uncultured cyanobacterium (assembly GCA_963793265.1). Lineage (GTDB taxonomy): Bacteria > Cyanobacteriota > Cyanobacteriia > Phormidesmidales > Phormidesmidaceae > Phormidesmis. Next base: position 822,997 of record CAWBZI010000006.1, on the reverse strand, counting down.
GATGTCTGAGCGGCTATCTAGCTCACGACCTTCCATCTGCTCTGGAGAAGCGTAGGCCAGCGTACCCATGAACGTGCTGGTCTGTTTGCAGCCTGCCTGCAAAAGCTTAGCGATGCCGAAGTCTAAAATTTTGACCAGCTCACCCATAGAAGGATCGGAGGTTACCAAAATGTTGCTGGGTTTAATATCTCTGTGGATGATAGGAACAACTTCACCTTTGACCAATATTCCGTGGTGTGCCGTTCTAAGGCCCAGCAAAATCTGACGCACTAGCCCAATGAATCTAGGTACTGGCAGCGGTTTTTTATGGACTAATCGGCCAATGTTCTCGCCTTTGAGATATTCCATTACATAGAACGGAATGTCGTCCTCGTTGACACCATAGTCAGTCACTCTGACCACGTGCATACTTTTTTGGCCAAGCTGCGCGCAGGTCATGGCCTCTCGAAAGAAGCGTGTCCGCATGTCCTCGTTGAGCAGCGTTTGAGATAAAAACTTAACGGCAACAGGTACGCCCCCGAGCAAAGAGTCGCCTGCTAGATAGACTTTGCCCATAGAGCCTTGCCCGATGGATTCTATCAGCTCGTACCGATTAGAAATTTTGCGACCAGTGTTAGGATCTGACATTCAAGGGTTGTCTACTGACGAGTGAGTTCAGCTTCTACGGTGCTGGTGAGATAGTGTCCGGCCATCTCTCCACCCGACAAGTAGTATTGCGCTGGGCCAGTTTGACGCAGCGTTTCAAAGCCTGAACGGCGCTGTTTGTCACTCAGGCCCCAGTAGCGCTGCACAATTGTTTCTGGGGCTATCCAGCCTTCACCTTCTACTTTGCCAAGCAGGCTATGCTGTAGCACGAAGGTATATTGCCGTTCTTGACTGGTCATGCGGCCTCGTGACTGAATCACAATATCTTCAAGATCGCTTTCAGGAAAGGCAAGCTTAGTCACTACCCTGAAGTAGCTATCTTGTTTCCAGGCAACCAACATTTTCCCCTTAACAGGCGTTGGCAGTGCGTCACGAGTGAGCCAGGTTCCTTGCAACGTCCATTTGCCAGGTTCTAATAAAAAGCTGTGGGCCACAGCGCTATTCCTTCATACCAGCTTTTTTAGAATGCCCACTCAGATATCTTGTCTGAAGTTTGCGATCCTTAAGTTTGCGGTAGGTTACCATCGTCACGCTGTATTTGACCTGTAATTGCTGAGCTGGCAGCACCGAATCTACGGTGTCCAAATCTCGCCTAATAAACAGCTTCGGCTTGCGCCTGTCACGCTGGGTAAGTTGCCTGGCGTATTGTGCCAGCGCCAATAGGCCAAAATAGCAAAGGCGATCGCCTCCTTATAATCAGCGTCTAACTGGCGCTCATCGGTCGAAATCACCTTTGATTCAGGCAACCGTTGCTGAAGCCTGCTCATAAGGTACTGATTCCGACTGCCGCCGCCGCCGATCAATGTTTCGGCAGGAATCTGTGGCAAAAATTGCCGGTAGCTTAACTCAATGGTGGCCGCAGTAAAGTCGGTAAGGGTCGCTAGAAAATCGCGATCGCTTAGCCCTTTATCTTGTGCGTGCTGCCAACACTGCTGCGCATACTCAACGCTAAAAAGCTCGCGCCCAGTAGACTTAGGCGGTACTTCTTGAAAGAACGGTGCTTGCAGCCATTGATCTATCAGCGCTTGATCTGGCTTACCCTGCGCTGCCCAACGTCCGTTCTTATCGTAGGTTTGCTGTCCTTCTGATAGTTTTGCAACCGCCCAGTCTATCAGCGCATTCCCTGGCCCAGTGTCCCAGCCTCTAACGCCTTGAGGTATTGCTTGCTTAGATCCCTCTAATGTTTTGTCCCACGGAGGAAGATATGTAACGTTGCCAATTCCACCAATATTTTGAACGGCTAGATCGTGATTGGGCTGGCTGAGTAAGCAAGCGTCAATAATCGGGACTAGCGGTGCGCCCTGTCCGCCGAGGGCAATATCAGCGACGCGGAAGTTGCTGACTGTAGGAATGCTAGTTTTGCGGGCAATGAGATCGCCGCGTCCGAGCTGAAGGGTGTGGCCAAGGCGGTTGGGTTGTGGCGGTCTATGGTGAAGGGTTTGGCCGTGAGAGCCGATGAGATCGACAGTAGATAGATCGATGTTGAGGGTGTGGATGGCGCAGATGAAGTGATGGGTGATCGCATCATCTAAATCAGCTAGTTCAGCTAAGGTAATTGGCTCATTGGCACATAGCGCTAGGATACGCGATCGCACCTTTTTCGGATAAGGATACGTAATCCCTTTAACCAACTTGGCCTCAACCGCATATCCTTCTCCAGACACCTGCGTCAGGGCAGCATCAATCCCATCCACTGACGTGCCGCTCATGAGCCCAATTACATTTATCACCTTATGCTCACCATCCAGCTTTTGCTATAGCTAATGCCTTCGAATATCGTTCATACGGGCAGCTTGTCGATACCTTTGTTGTCCCCAATCACTACCATCAAGCTACCGCCTCTTAGCCGCGTGATTGGGCTGGGGTTAATGATGAACTTATTGTTGTCATCCTCTTTGGCGTCATCTTTACTAATTGCCATGAGCGTTAAGCCATAGTGATTGCGCAAATCTACTTCCATAATGGTTTTGCCATTGAAAGCTTGAGGCACCATTACTTCTACAATGCTGTGATCAGGATCTAGCTCAAAGCGATCTAAAATGCCGGGTCGAGTGAGCGATCTGGCCAGTTCACAGCCCATCTCATGCTCTGGGAAAACCACGTGATCGGCTCCTACTCGCATCAGCAGCTTGCCATGAATTTCAGAAGATGCCTTGGCGACCACGTTAGCCACGCCCGATTCTTTCACGTTTAGCGTCGTAATAATGCTTTCTTGAACGTAGTTGCCGATAGCGATAATCACTGTATCAAAATCAGGAATACCGGCTTCAACCAGCGCTGAGGGCTGCGTCGAGTCAAGCTGCACGGCATGAGCGGCAATTTGGTCGGTCAATACCTGAGCGACTCGTGATTCGTTAGAGTCTATGCCCATGACCTCGTAGCCCATGCCGTGTAGCGTGAGGCAAACGGCCCTGCCAAAGCGGCCTAAACCGATAACCGCAAACTGACGGTTGGTAGCTCTGAGGTTTTTGAAGAACTTAAGAGATGAGATGTTCACCATGGGCGATCGCTAGCAATTGAGAACCTCTAAGCATCTTACTGGTTTGGCTGCGCTCTATAGTATCCATCAATCCGCTTTTATTGCTTACAGGCGCATCTGTTCGTATTTTCCAATACCCGTACGAAAACCCGATACGCAATAGATTTCTTTCTTTGCTAGGCTAGCTAGATGCTTCCTTGGGATAAGTACGGACGTGAATATTCAAATTGGTCGTGGTAAAACAGCCAGGCGCGCTTACGGAATTGATGAAATCGCCCTAGTTCCTGGGGCCAGAACGCTGGATCCGCAGCTAGCAGACGCTAGCTGGGAAATTGGTGGGGTCACCCGAGAAATTCCTATTATTGCCAGTGCAATGGATGGGGTTGTTGATGTAAAAATGGCCGTCGAACTCTCTAAGCTAGGCGCACTAGGCGTACTCAACTTAGAAGGTATTCAGACCCGCTACGAAGATCCTAATCCGATATTGGATCGCATTGCCTCGGTCGGTAAAACAGAATTTGTACCGCTGATGCAGGAAATTTATGCAAAGCCGATTCTGCCAGAACTGATCGAAAAACGAATTAAGGAAATTAAGACCCAAGATGGCATTGCGGCTGTGAGCCTAACGCCTGCTGGAGCTGTCAAGTTCGGTAAGACGGTCGCTGATGCTGGTGCAGATATGGTCTTTGTGCAGGCAACGGTGGTATCAACCGACCATATTTCACCGCAGTCGGTTAGCCCCTTGGACTTAGCGCAGTTTTGTCAAGAAATGCCTATCCCTGTCTTGCTGGGTAACTGTGTTACCTACGAAGTGACGTTGAAGCTAATGAAGGCGGGCGCAGCGGGCGTATTGGTGGGAATTGGCCCAGGAGCCGCCTGCACTTCTCGCGGGGTTCTGGGTGTTGGAATTCCTCAAGCGACAGCAGTTGCAGACTGTGCGGCGGCTAGAGATGACTATCAGCAGGAAACAGGCAAATACGTGCCAGTGATAGCAGATGGCGGGCTAGTGACAGGTGGAGACATTTGTAAGTGCATTGCTTCGGGTGCGGATGGCGTGATGATTGGCTCGCCTTTTGCTAGAGCTGAAGAAGCACCTGGTCGCGGGTTTCACTGGGGAATGGCAACACCTAGCCCAGTTTTACCCAGAGGCACTCGCATTCAAGTTGGTAAGACAGGGACGTTAGCGCAAATTTTGCGAGGCCCAGCCCAGCTTGATGATGGCACACATAACTTACTAGGGGCTTTGAAAACTAGCATGGGAACGTTGGGCGCTAAAGATCTTAAGGAAATGCAGAACGTGGAGGTCGTGATTGCGCCTTCTCTTTTGACTGAAGGAAAGGTTTATCAGAAGGCTCAGCATTTGGGAATGGGTAAGTAGCCAAGTAAGCTCGTGCGAATAAAGTTAGTCAAAAATTGCGTGGAGCTACGGTTGCTTCTACTCGCACGAGCTTGCTTTTTCCGGTATTTTGGAAAGGTTTTATCAGATAATAGGGCTCATGTAATTGTCAGGTATACAAATTTTAAGACTTGTCTCTGATAACCGCTAAGACTGGTGGCAAATTACGAAGAGTCTCTTACAATTAGGTGTAAGCGGAGACGCAAGTTTCCGTTCACTCCTCACACCACACTCCGCCTAAACCAGCGAAGCTTTTAGTTTCGGGTTTGGGCGGTTCCTCTTTAAAGGCATTTCCAAGGACGTTCTTCTGAGTAACTGGGTGGGACTTGTTGCCAATGAGTCTGTAGTCTGCCAATGTGTCTTTTGGCAGAGAGGGTTTTGCGATCTATCGCGCAATGCTAAGTATTGTTAGCCAGTCAGTAAAAAATCTGTAGATACGCGCGATTGGGCTGGGGTTTTGGCTATGGTAAGATCGATATACACGAGTGACAAGGGTTTTAAGAATGTCAGCCGCACAGGTTACTGATTCGACATTTAAGCAAGAAGTTTTGGAGAGCGAAGCCCCAGTCTTAGTAGACTTTTGGGCTCCTTGGTGTGGGCCTTGCCGAATGGTGGCTCCCGTTGTTGACGAAATTTCTGAACAATACGACGGTCAGGTCAAGGTCGTTAAAGTAAATACAGACGAAAACCCTAGCGTAGCTAGCCAGTACGGTATTCGCAGTATTCCAACGCTGATGATTTTCAAGGGCGGCCAGCGTGTAGATATGGTGGTTGGCGCTGTTCCTAAGACGACTTTGGCAAATACGCTAGAGAAGTATCTTTAAGCCATTCCTTAAAAGAGTAATGGTATCGACAGGGCTTTGATGTAGCCACGCTGACAGTCAGTCAAGATGACTATCTATAGAATAAATATCAAAGGAAGGCTTCAGAAAAATACTGGAGCCTTTTTTGTTGGTTACATCTATCTTGCTCGAGCGGGTAACTTTTACTGTCTAGTTTCTCTGTATATGGGCTGTTTAGAGGAAAGTCATCACAGATTAAAATAGGCTCACTGATGATCATTCATTAGTGAACGAATATTCTTTACATACGTACATGATGGACGTTTCTCCTTTTCAATATTCAGATCGCAGCTCGGATCAGGGCTCAGGTTCGCCGTTGAATAATCAACTGCGCGGTGACCTGCTGCGTGTGATGGATCAACTGCCGACGATGGAAAGCGGTGGGCTAATTAAGGAGATTCTTGAGACTTTAGTGCGGATGGCGACTCAAGAGGCAGAGCCTTTAGATTGGAAAATATTAAGCCATTCACTCATGGATATGGAGAAGGGTTTTAAGTCGTTCTTTCCGTATCGGCACACTCGTAAGGTTACGATCTTTGGCTCTGCTCGAACGCCTAGCGATCGCCCCGAATACCAAATGACCGCCGAATTTGCGCGTCGGCTGGTGCAGCACGGCTTTATGGTGATGACCGGGGCGGGTGGCGGTATCATGCAAGCGGGCAACGAAGGGGCCAGTCGTGATTATTCATTCGGGCTGAACATTCAGCTTCCGTTTGAACAAGGTGCCAATCCGGTGATGGCAGGCGATCCTAAGCTGCTGGACTTTAAATACTTTTTTACGCGCAAGCTGTTCTTTTTAAAAGAGAGTGATGCGATCGCCCTTTTCCCCGGCGGCTTTGGCACCCAAGACGAAGCCTTTGAATCGCTTACCCTCATCCAAACCGGAAAGTCCGATCCCATTCCACTCATTCTCATCGACCGACCCGGCGGTGAATATTGGAAGAGCTGGGACTACTATGTGCGCAACCGTCTTCTCGACCAAGGACTGATCAGCCCTGATGACACCAGTCTGTATCACCTAACCGATAGCCTAGATGACGCCCTAAACTATGTCGAAAGCTTCTACCGGGTATATCACTCTAGCCGATACGTACGTGGTCAGCTTGTGATTCGCCTCAAGGCACCGCTGAGTGAAGGTGGCATTGATCAGCTTAATGCGAAGTTTGCTGACATCTTGAGTAAAGGCACGATTAGAGAGGTGTCAGCTTTTGACGTAGAGCGCGGCGATGAAACTGAAAATTTGCCTCGGCTAGCGCTTCACTTCAATCAGCGAGATGCCGGACGTTTGCATCAGATGATTCACTTTCTAGGTAAGTTGGGCACTGCCTGCGAGGCGGTCGAACATCCTGAGAAAAAGTAAGTTTTTGAAAAGCAGATTTTATAGGCCGCGCTGGAGGTGTAGCAAAATGCCTTCAGCGATCGCCTCTGCCATCCGCTCGCGCCAGGCTGGATCAGCCAAATTAGGCGCATCTTCTGCTCCAGTGACAAAGCCGGTTTCAACCAAAATAGCGGGCATGGACGTGCGACGAATGACGTAGAAGCGAGCTGATCGGACACGGCGATCGCGCATTCCCATCGCTCTAAGCACCGTCGCATGAACCGTATTCGCTAGCCGCTGGCCCGAATCGGAGGCATAGAAAGTCTCTAGCCCGTTCACATCAGGGCGGCTCATGCTAATAGCGTTTGCATGAATGCTTACGAAAATAGAAGCGTTAACTCTTTCAGCCGTTTGAACACGAGGCGCAAGATCGACCTCAATATCGCTATCGCGCGTCATCACTACGTTCGCGCCCTGTTCGCGCAAAATAGCCGCTACTCTAGGAGCAATATCGTTGACAACTTGTTTTTCCTGAAGTCCGTTGATGCCGACCGCACCTGGATCGCGTCCGCCATGGCCGGGATCAATCACTACCGTAAACCTGCCGTTTGGCAACGTAGGCAACTCGCCGGTCGTTGGTACCTGGCGCGCTTCAGCAGGTCGGCGCTCATTACTCGCTACCATGGTTGCGGCACCGGCTTCGGGTTTGCCTGCATCAGGAATACTGCTAATAGAAGCATCTTTTGGCAAAATCACCACGCCGCCATCGTTAGCAGAAATATCCCAGTCAGGACTTCCTTCACCTAATGCCAGCGTAATTTCAGCTCTAGCTGGATTAGCCGACGCTTGGTTTACTCGCCAGCTATCAATGCTGTATCTGTTGACCGGCAATCGCGCGGTCGTTACGCCCAAAGCCACGGCAGTTTGCTCGAAAGTCATTGTAATGTAGCGCTGCCCGTCTTCTTCAAAGCGGCTAACTTCTAGCTGCGGCGTTTCGCCAACTGTGCGAATAAAGAAACCGTCTGCTGTTGCTGTTACGCCCTGAATGCGAGTGTCTGCACCTTGTACGGGGCGGTTGCTGACTCTGTTGGCGAGCGATCGCGCTGACGTTCGAGCGGCTTCCTGCTCACTGGCCTGCTCACCGTCTGTTTGCTCATCGGCAATATCACGACTGCTCACTTCTTCGGCTTCAGGCAACTGCACCGTCCACTGTCGTGCGCCTTCACCTCGTACTTGAACCTGCGTCGGATCGACCGTGTAGCCCGAGTTGTATTCCACGACCAGGCGAGTGGTTTCAGCATCTAGCTCACCCACACGCACCTCTTTAACCGCGCCACCAAAAGCCTGTGTATCGGGGTCGATGATAGTGGTGCCGGGCAGATCTATCACCAGACGGGTAGGGTTAGCCAGCAGTTGAGCCGTAGGCTGAACGCTATCATCCGTGGTAAAAATTAGCTGGTTCTCTTCGGTATCGAACCGCCAGAACTGTAGCCTAGCTGCCTCTGCGGGTAGCGCTAACATAAGAGCCCCCACTAAAGTCAAGCCGGGCAGTAGACGATTCAATCTCACCATTAGGTTCCTCAATACCGAGTAAACGAACTGATTAATCTTTACCTTTCATACCTTTAAGTACTGTGAAGGTTTATCAGCACTTTGTAAATCTAGAAATGTGGCTAAAAAACGTGATTAGATTGCGCAGTTGCCCTAAAACTCGCTATAGACGCCTGAATTTACAAAGATACGGGCCTGAGCAATATTCACTAAGACCGTAACTCTTATCAAACGTTCCGCTTATTAGCTTGCCCCGCCTGATAAGGCATATAACAACTTATGTTTGTATGCAGTGCCACAGGCTAAGCGCCTAGCCTAGATGTTTGCATCCTACTGCTAATGTTCAAAGACCGAGAATGCCTATCAGCAAAGTTATTGCGATCTTCAAACTTTTTGACCGTGGCATCACGGAGGCTTCCCAAATAAGCCTGAAGATATCAGAGTATTAATGAGTGTTTGTACCTAAAGACTTTTGTTTTTAGCATTTGAATTCTGCCCAATCCGATCAGGCAGCTAGTGATTGCGCTGGAATGTCAAACGTTTTAGGGACGGCTGAGGTCAGAACTTCATGCCCTGTTTCAGTCACTAGCACGTCGTCTTCTATACGAATACCAATACCTCGCCAGCGGGCGTGAACGTTGGGCTGATCTTCAGCAGGCTTATAGTTGGGAGGAATGTAGATACCTGGCTCTACGGTGACAATGTTGCCAGGCGCGAATGGTTTCCAAGTCTGATCAGGATTGCGCAAAATGCCAGAGTCGTGCACATCAAGTCCCAGAAAATGACCTGTGCCGTGCATAAAGAAAGCTTTGTGTTTCTTCTCTTCGATGAGTTTGTCTACATCGCCTATGAGTAGTCCTAGTTCGACTAGCCCTTCGGTGATGGTGCGAGTGGCCGCATCGTGAAACGCATTAAAGGGTGTACCCGGCTTTACCTGATCGATAGCTGCTAGCTGCGCCTTCAGAGTTAGATCGTAAAGCAATCGCTGTTCTTCTGACTGGCTATCTACCAACAGGTAGTGTGCGAGTAATATCTGCGTTGTAATATTCGTAAGCACAGCCAGCGTCTATCAGTAGCAGATCGCCGTCTTTTAGCTGCTGATTGTTCTCAACGTAGTGTAAGATGCAGGCGTTTTCGCCGGTTGCCACAATGGAAGGATAGGCTGGCCCCATGCCGCCTTCACGCCGGAAGATATTTTCGAGGGCTGCTTGAATTTCGTATTCGTAAATGCCAGGGCGTACCATTTCGCGAACAACGTTGTGAGCCTCGGTGCTGATTGCGATCGCCTTTTTAATCTTCTCTAACTCAAACGGACTCTTAACCCGCCGAAACTGCTGCATCAGCAGCTTAGCGTCCTCAATAGCAACCGGGCCGGTGCCTTTTTTCGTCATCTTGCCGAGCAATTGCTGCCACAGGCGAATAATACGATTGTTAAAAGCAATATTGTGACCGAAGTGGTAGTACAGCCGGTCAGCTTTAGCAACATACTGCGTCAGCTCTTTGCCGAGTTCTTCAATGGGATAAACCTTGTCTGCTCCGTAGCGTTCCTTCGCTGCTTCTACGCCAGTACGGTAGCCGCTCCAAGTTTCCTTCTCAGGATCTTTAGGACGCACAAACAGCACAAACTTATGCTCGTCGTGAGTCGGAGAGAGTACCGCTACCGCATCAGGTTCGTTAAATCCTGTTAGATAAAAGAAATCGCTGTCTTGACGGTATAGATAGTCCACATCGTTGTGCATGACAGCGGTGGGGGCGCTACAAAAAATTGCAGTGCCCTGACCAATCGCATCTAATACAGACTGCCGACGTTGCTGATACTCACTGTGCATAAATGTCTGGAAGAGGTTTGAAAGACTAACTTTGAAAGCCTTTAAGAACTTTAAGCTCTAAAAAGCATAGCTCAAAACTTCAATCCGCATTCCGCTGCTGGGTAGGTTGCTTGCACTCAGGCTAAGCGTACTGCCGTTTTGCGCGACGGGTGTCCCTGACATCAGCGCTGTAAAGTCGCCTACGCCTACTAGATCACAGCTGTCTGTGTCAGCAGCTTGCGTGAGGTAGTGCGTCGGAATAACAACCTTCGGATTAAGTGACCTAATAGCTTCAGCCGCTTCTTCTGGCGTATAAGCCTTAGGGCCACCGCCTACCGGCACCAGCAAAACGTCAGGCCGACCAATGAGGATTCTGTCTTCAATTGAGATGGGGGCGGCAGCTCCGCCTAAATGCACAATTTTGATGCCTGCTTGGTTCCAAACCCAGGCTACGTTGGAGCCAAAACGCCGACCGTTAAGCCGATCGTGAGGCATACTTACGCCCTGAACGGCTAGTCCATTGACCGTAAAGTCTCCAGGTTCGTCAATGACCTGAGTGCTGGCATAGGTATCGGTTAGAAAGCCTTCGTCAAATAGGCGACTGCTGAGCAGCACCAGGTCAGCGCTGGCTGTGGGTTGGGCGTAGCCAGCGGTGCAGCCGACTGCTTTGAAGGGATTGACGAGAATGCTATGGCCGCCGCCTGTGAATAAGAAGGCGGTGTGGCCGAGGGCTGTGATGGTGAGCTGACCGCTTTGAGCCTGGTAAGACTGATATTGAGAAGCGAGGCCGAGTCCTAATGTGCTTACGAAGGTTGCGCTAGCGTATTGAAGCAGTTGTCGCCGTTTCATGTGTTTCCTTATCGACTTATCCACAGGGGTTAGGCTACATTTTGCCGCGTTGTGTGACACGTAGCACAGCTAAACTGGGCCAGTTTGTGATGGTGGATGGCTATAGATTTTGCTTAAACGCGGCTACTTTCAGCTGTTTGAAGCTTAGATCCCTTACTAACTGTCTAGGTGTCGAGTTCCTGCAAAAAGTTCCTTAGCAGGTCTTTTCCTGATTCGGTCAGAACGCTTTCAGGGTGGAACTGAACGCCTTGGATGTGTGGATAGTCGCGGTGGCGAACGCCCATAATGGTGCCGTCGTCTACCCAGGCAGTGATTTCGAGTACTTTGGGGCAGCTTTCTTTTTCGATGACAAGGCTGTGATAGCGAGTGGCGGTAAGTGGATCGGCAAGACCTGTGAAAACGCCTGTGTTGCTGTGGCGGACGGGAGATGTCTTGCCGTGCATGAGTTCTGCTGCGGAGATAACTTTGCCGCCGTATACCTGGCCGATGCTTTGATGGCCTAAGCAAACGCCGAGGATGGGCGTTTTTGGCCCTAGCTTTTCGATAATTTCTAAAGAAACGCCTGCGTCGTCGGGCGTACCGGGGCCGGGTGAGATGACGATGGCGTCAGGCGCTTTGGCTTTAATTTCTTCGAGGGTGATTTGATCGTTACGAAAGACTTGAATGTCTTTGGCCACGTTGAGGGTTTGGCCGAGTTCGCCTAGATACTGAACGAGGTTATAGGTGAAACTGTCGTAGTTGTCGATTACCAGAATCATGGTTCGGAAGGTGGGGCGTAGATGGGGCTTGAGGCAGAATTACGCGAGGTGGGCCTGTAGTAGTAGCCAGACTGGCGGGATGAAGATGAGCGCGGCAATAAGTAAAGCGATGATTGCGGCCATGAGGACTGCACCGGCTGCGCAGTCTTTCGCGATTTTTGCAAGCTCGTGGTAGGTCTGTCCTACGGTGAGATCGACAAGGGATTCGAGGGCGGTGTTGAGGATTTCCATGACCAAAACTGCGCCGATGGTTAGGCAGACGACGGCAGTTTCGATGTTGCTTACTTTAAGTATCCAGCAGAGGCTAATTGCGATGATGCCGATACCTGTGTGGACTCTGAAATTTCTTTGGGTGGTGAAGGCGTAGGAAATGCCTGCCCAGGCGTATTTGAAGCTGGTGAATAGATCGGGTGCGATTTGCCAGGATTGCGATCGCTTGTCTTTGTCGGGTGCGATCGCCTCTGTCACATCACGGGTCTTTTTACGAATCGATAGCTTGTCGCCCGGCTTGCCCGACTGGCTTTCGCTACGGTCAGCGAGTTCTTTATCACGGGTCATCTTGCTATCGGGGGAGAACTGGCTATCGTGAGAAAACATAAGGCAGATCAAACCTAGCTGGCTTCGTTGTATGTAGATGTCTTGAGACGCTTGTTAGACTCTAAACGTTGCCCAGTTCTTATGCTGACGTAACTTGATGGGTGCCGACTTTAGGAGAGATCTATCAATTGGAGTAGCTGCGCCTGCCGATCTAACATTCGCACCAGACTTATCTCGTCCGGGTGATCCCAGCCTAGCAGGTGAAGGAGTCCGTGGGCCGTGAGCCAAGCCATTTCTTGGGGTAAGGAATGGTCGTGGGTGGGAGCCTGACGGGCGGCGGTTTCGACGGAGATAATGATGTCGCCTAAGTATAGAGGCTGTTGAGCGTGTAGGACGCCTGCACCTGGAATATTAGTTTCTAAAGCGGCGAAAGATAATACGTCAGTGGGTTTTGCCTGCTGGCGGTAGTCGGTGTTTAGCTGCTGAATTCCGGCGTCGGTGGTGAGGCGAAGGCTGACTTCGTAGGCGTTGATGGGTGAGAGTTGGATAGATAGGTCATTTAGCCAGGTGTGGAGCCAGTGTTGGTAGTAGGCGATCGCTACTCCTGGCACCTGCTCTACCGCATCACCATCTACAATCGTTTCTACCTGAATCGCCTTTGTCTGAATCGTAGCTGTCATAAAAGAAGTTCGACCCTAGCGAGTGAGGTAGGCAAGCCCAATAAACAGGGTTAGCAAAGCAACGGAAGATAAAAAGAAATGATAGAGCGATTTGCCTCCTTTTTTTACCATGTTTCGCATCGCTAGCTTGACGTAGCTTGGCGGCGGCTCATTTAGCTCTGACGACTTCTTCTCTAGTTCGGTAGCGACTGATTGATCGGTGCTCATGGTTTGTTTGTGTTTTATTTGTGTTGACAGAATTTTGAGTAGCTGCCTTTCATTTATCGTAAATGAGGAGATGGTCTTGTGCAGTTCTTTAGACGGTGCTTTCCTGAAGCATTTGATTTTCTTGGCGCAAATAAGCCTGTGTAAACGCTTCTAAATCGCCATCCATCACATCGGATACCGCCGTGGTTTCAACATTTGTGCGCAGATCTTTCACCATCTGATAAGGATGAAAAACGTAGTTGCGAATCTGGTTGCCCCAGGCCGCTTCCACCATATCGCCTCGGATGTCGGCAATTTCTTGGGTGCGCTGTTCTTGGGCAATGACAAGGAGCTTAGACTTCAAGAGGGCCATGGCTTTTTCTTTGTTTTGGAGCTGCGATCGCTCCTGAGTACACCGCACCGAAAGTCCCGTTGGCAAATGCGTTACCCTAACTGCCGTCTCCACCTTGTTCACATTCTGACCGCCCGCACCTCCCGATCTTGATGTCTTAACCTCTAGATCCTTATCAGGAATATCCAGTTCGACATCATCATTAAGAATAGGCATCACCTCTACGCCCGCAAAGCTCGTCTGCCGCTTGCCATTTGCATTAAACGGCGAAATTCTGACTAGACGATGCGTTCCTTTTTCACCTTTGAGATAGCCATAGGCATAGCGCCCCTCTATCTCTAACGTCACCGACTTGAGGCCCGCCTCATCGCCCTCAGACTTTTCGACCATGCTGAGCCGATAGCCGTTTTGCTCACTCCATCGGGTGTACATGCGCAAAAGCATTTCAGCCCAGTCTTGAGCATCAGTACCCCCCGCACCTGCATTGATCGTCAGCACTGCGCCCTCTTTATCGTAGGGGCCAGAAAGAAGCTGCTGTAGCTCCCATTGATCCAGCTCGCGATTGAGCTGGTTGACCGTATTTTCAGCCTCAGATAGCAGACCTTCATCCGCCTCTAGCTCTAACAGCTCTAGAATCGCGCCCGAGTCTTCCAAGCTTGTAGACCAGCCTTTCACCTGATCTAAGTTCGACTTGTAGTCGCTGAGTTCTTGGAGCTGCTTTTGCGCACTGGCCTGATCGTCCCAAAAGTCGGGCTGCGCGGATAGCTGCTCTAAGTCATTGATTTTGGCATTGAGGGCAGGAATGTCAAAGATAGTCCTGAGCTTTGCCCAGGCGCTCAGCGATTGAATCGATTTCTTGTTTGAGGGTGGTGGTATCGAACATAAACGTGTTGTTTGAGGATTAAGTCAAAAACAAAAGGGGTCTGAACCAAATCCAGACCCCTCATATTAATTACCTGAATTGCCTGAGAACTGGTTACTTAGTCTAGTCTCTGCCGTTGATAGCGATCAATAGGCGCAGGATGAAGACAAACAAATTGATGTAAGTGAGATACATCGACAGCGCGGCGGGAATGGCCTGATCGTCGCGGTAGGTGCGAGGCAGAATGAAGAAGTCTACAACGGCTGCGCCAACGAATAGCAGCACGCCGATGGCAGAAATGGCGATTTCAAGGAAGCCAGGGGTGCCTACGCCAAACAGGCTAAATACGAGCTGACCGACGATTACCACTATCAGCGCGATGATGCCGAGCTGAATAGTTTTAGTGAGAGCAAAGCCGTCTTCTTCTGAGAGGTTGGAGCCAATTGGTTTGGCGGCGATGAACGTAACACCGCAGCCTAATGCAGCAGCACCTACACCCGTAAGACCTACGCCGCTGCTAGCTAAGGCGATGCCAACAATACCGCTTAGGGTGTAGCCAGATAACAGGCCGTAGGTTGCTAGCAGCGGTAAAGCGACTGAGTTATTACCTTTAAGCGCAACGCTGCGAGCGACGAAGAATAGAACTAGCTCGGCAATGATTGCCACGATGAACGTGGGCATGAAGATATCAGGTCTAGCGGCTTGAACGTTGAGTCCGCCGAAAGTACCTAAAGCGGTGAGAATCAGACCGCCGCCGACGTAGGGAAGGGCATTGGCAATGACGTTAGGGCCGATAATCGAGCCGCCCTGAGCATCGCGAATGGCTTTGCGAAAATTACTGGTGTTACTCATTAGCTAAAGGGTTGTCCTAAAAGAGTTATCTAATCTGAATTGTACTGAATTTACAGGGCTGCGGCATTACGGCTCTCCACCCTTAATATTCTTTTCGGCTCGCTATTTTATCTGGCCACTTTATAAAGCCCGGCTTAAGAAATATCGCTTCGTAGGCTAACGGTTTGAACTCTTTTGTGTCGGCTGGGTACTTTTTATCAACTCAAATTGATATTTCTGGAGCGAAGAATGATGGAAGTTACTGATGCTATGCGTAGCTGAAAATGAAGGCTAGTTTCCGTGAAAACTCGGTGCAGATGATGGGCGTTTTTGAGGTGCAAGGGAAGCAAAAGGCGATTCTAAAATAATTTGTTGGGTTAAATAGTTTTTTCAGAATATTTACTGAATTTGATAGCTGGAGTGGCTTTTAGCAGGGCGTTTTGCATTTGGGAAGATGTGTGCGAAATGCGTCTTTGTGCGTGTATCCGCTGACCATATTGGGGTGCCTAGTTAGCGACTACCGTGTTTCAACGATGGTGAGTAAAGGGGCTGTTCCCGAAAATGAATTCAATTCACGCAAACGCTCGCTTCGATGCAGTAATCACTGCAATTAACATGGCTTCTTCAAAATCAGCTCAGCTTCGTTCTCGCGGTATGGAACTGCTCATGCAGTACAAGGTAGATAAATCAGTTCGGCTCCGTAATCAGCTTGTTCGCCTCAATGCTGGTTTGGTTCGTAAGATTGCCCACCGCGTTAGTCATCAGTGTGCTGAGCCTTATGAAGATCTTGAGCAGATTGGCTATATCGGTTTGATTCGTTCTATTGAGCGTTTTGATCCTGGCCAGGGCTGTGCGTTTAGCTCTTTTGCAGTGCCTTACATTCGTGGTGAAATGCTCCACTTTTTGCGCGATCGCGGCACCACCGTAAAAATTCCTCGTCGCTGGCAAGACTTGCAAAAAGAAGGCCAAAAGAAGCAGGCTGAACTCATCCGCCGCTATGGCCGTCAGCCCTCTGATATTGAAATGGCTGAAGCGGTTAATGTCTCTGTACAAGAGTGGAGACAGGTAAAGATGGCGAACAAAAATCGGATGCCGCTGAGCCTAGATGCGACTGTCTGCCACCAAATTGATTCGAGCATTACGCTGGGCGATACGCTGCCTGATATTCACTACATGATGTTGCAGGGTTTGGAAGAAGACCGTCAGCAGATTCAGCGGGCGATGAACCAGCTTGAAGAAAAGACGCGCTCTGCTATTGAGTTTGTGTTTTTCAAAGGGCTTTCTCGTAAGGAAGTTGCTGAGCGCATCGGTGTGAGCCCCATGACGGTCACACGTCGCATTCAGCGCGGTGTTGAGCAAATGATCGCTTATTTGCAGCCACAGCAAGAGCTGCAAACTGATCCTTAATATTAGACTTTCCGTTTTTTCATGTTTCCTTAGCCGTTGTCCTCGGCTCACCTAAGTGAATCGGTCGGTGTAGTTCTCTATGAGTTGCACCGACTTTTTTTGCTCTCAGGTTTTATCTTTCTAGCGCCAGTGGGTGAAAATCCCGTCGATAGGGATAAGGCTGCTGATCCGCGTGCGTATTAAGCTCTAATGATTAGGACACCTATCTTTGTTTTTGATTGCGATCGCACCTGGAGGCACCCATGGCCATAGCTGAAGCACCTTTTCGTCAAGATCATATTTCAGCAAGTAGCCTGGAAGCTGATACCGATGAGATTGCCAAAAAGTTTTTGCGATTGCAGGCCGAGCTGCCTAACCGATGGCGATCGATTGATGATTTTGACCGACAGCCCCGGCAAATTTTAGTAGTGCCTTCGCTGAGCCTCGATCAGGCTGAGCTGATGAAGGTGAAAGGCGTTCATCACTACGAGGAGCGCCTGCTGTTTTCGCTAATCCGCTTGCGCAATCCAGAGACGCGGATTATCTACGTCACGTCTCAGCCATTGCATCCGAGCATCGTGGACTATTATCTAGAGCTACTGCCGGGGATTCCGAGTTCTCATGCGCGCGATCGCCTCGATCTTTTCGCCACCTACGACTCCTCCCTCCGCCCGCTCTCAGAGAAAATCCTGGCCCGACCCAGGCTCATGCGGCGTATTAAAGCCAAAATCAAGCCTGATGAAGCCTACATGACCTGCTACAACTCTACCGAGCTAGAGCGGGACTTGGCGCTCACGCTAGATTTGCCTTTGCTTGCGGTCAATCCTGATCTTTTGTACTGGGGGACTAAGGGCGGCAGTCGTCAGATCTTTACCGAGTGCGGTTTGCCTTTGCCAGACGGTAGCGAGCTAACGCATAACACGGCGGACTTGTCTGAGGTGACGGCAGCGCTGTGGGAGCGACAGCCCGAGTTGCAGCGAATTGTCATTAAGCTCAATGAAGGATTCTCGGGTGAGGGGAATGCTCTATTTTCGCTGAAGCCGCTGGCTGATGTGGCTCCAGGTAAGGCAAGTCACGATGCGCGAGTAGCTGCAATTGAAGGGGCTTTGCCTGAGCTGCGGTTTCAGTGTAATACCGAGACTTGGGCTTCGTTTGAGCGGAAGATTGAGGAGTTGGGTGCGATCGCAGAAGCCTTTATCGAAGGCGAGGAAAAATACTCCCCAAGCGTACAGGGGCGCGTTACCCCCAAAGGGGATGTCGAAATCCTTTCCACTCATGATCAGGTATTAGGTGGCCCTGACGGTCAAATCTTTCTAGGCTGCACATTCCCGGCTGCTGACGCCTATCGAATGGCGCTGCAAGATATGGGCCGTAAAGTGGGCAAGAACTTAGCAGCCAAAGGCGCACTAGAGCGCTATAGCGTAGACTTTATCGCCGTACATAATCCTGAGAACGTGGCTAATCCTTGGGAACTGAATGCAATTGAAATCAACTTACGCAAAGGTGGCACAACGCATCCATTCATGGCGCTAAAGCTGCTGACCAATGGGACTTACAGCCTCAAAGACGGTAAGTTCTACACCAAAAACGGTCAGGCAAAATACTATCGCGCCTCTGATAACCTGCAAAATCAGGCGTACAAAGGGCTACTGCCTAACGACCTGATGGATATCATCATGGGCGAGCAACTGCACTTCAGCTCTATTGATGGCGTGGGCGTGGTGTTTCACCTGATGGGCTGCTTGAGCGAGCACGGCAAGCTGGGGCTTACCTGCATTGGCAACACGCCGCAAGAAGCTGAGGACATTTATGAACAGGTGGTCGCGACCATTGATCGGGCGACCTGTGAGCAACCACTGCAAGTAACCGCGGTAGGTCATTCGCGGTAGGTTATTCCTGGCCTCGACTCTTCATCACCCTTGCCATCTCGCGATTGTCCTGCTTTTTCTTCAGGCTTTCGCGCTTGTCGTGCAGCTTTTTACCTCTGCCCAGCGCAATGCTGACCTTAATCTTTCCATCCTTAAAGTACATTTTGAGCGGCACCAACGTTAAGCCCTTTTGCTCAGTCTGACCAATCAGCTTACGGATTTCCTGCTTATGCAGTAGCAGCTTGCGAACCCGACGCGGCTCGTGGTTGTAGGCCAAATTCGTCATTCTGTGCGGCGAAATATGCACGTTATGCAGCCACACTTCACCTCGTTTGACGTTGGCAAATCCATCCTGCAAGTTCACTTTGCCTTCGCGGATAGATTTCACCTCAGTGCCCAGCAGCGCGACGCCTGCTTCGTAGGTGTCTAAAATTTCGTATTGAAAGCGGGCCTGGCGATTGTTCGCTGCAATTTTGATGCCACCGCCGCCGCTATCTTTGCCGGGTTTGGCCATGATGAAGTCAGTGTTTGAAGAGTTCTTAGCGTTTTAAGTCTAGAGGCTCGCTGCCATTTCTGACATCAGCCTGCGCTCGTATCGCGTCGTCTTAAGATTTATGTTGAAGAATTTTTGTCAGGATGTGCGACAAGACACCATTCATGCATCTCATAGGTGACACAGTTGTTAGAAATTAGGGGATCAGCCTCAATGATTGCTTTGGCCGCGTCCATAGAATCGGCTTCAAAAATGAGCATACCGCCGCCGCGCTCCGCCCAATATCCACTGCTTGCTTGATGCCCTTTTAAATTCAAGCTGTTAACGTATGCAACATGAGCGCCTACGAACTGATCGAATCTGGGCTTGTCAACAATGCCGCGCTCAATTTTGACGAACCATGCCATCGCGATTCCTTGTGCCTCCTCTAAACAGACTATTCTATGGCCATTGAAAAATCTGTGGAACTTAATGAAAGGTCGAAGTCACCGCCGCCAGTCTGTAAGCGTTTTTTTGTCGGACTGCTGCCGCCTGAGGAAGTACGGGTAAAGGCGAATGAGATAAAAGGTGTGATGCGCGATCGCTACGCTAGCAAAGCCGCCTTCCGCTCTCCGCCTCATGTCACCCTACTAGCTCCTTTCGATTGGCCTGTAAGAGATGTCGCTAACCTTGGCAGCGCGTTGAATGCCTTTGCCGCTACGCAAGCGCCGATTCCAATGACGCTTAATGGCTTCGCTGCGTTTGCGCCGCACGTGATTTATATCAATGTAGTGAAGCGCGATCGCCTGATGACGGTTCAGTCTAAGCTCTTGGATTATTTGGAGGAGCAGATTGGGTTGGTGAGTAAGCGCGATCGCAACCGCTCATTTGTCCCCCACCTTACCGTCGCCTTCCGCGATCTCAAGCCCAACATGTTTCGCAAGGCGTGGTCAGTTTTTGAACACCAAGAAATCCATTTCGATTTCACCGTTCATCAGCTTACGCTGCTAGCGTACGATGGCAAAATGTGGACGGCTAAGGAACACTACGACTTTGCGCTACCCAACTAAAAAACGAGCGCTGTAAAAATATCACTATTGATAGAACGAAAGCTCATCTAACGTAAGACGCGCTAGGTAGCTCATTCCTCTTAAGTTAGATGATGACATACGTAAGTAGAAGGAGCCCTTTTTATGGCGACTAATCAAAACGAAAATATCCAAACTGAAGCAGAACCTGGAAAAGGTGCGGCA
Organism: uncultured cyanobacterium; assembly: GCA_963793265.1. GTDB lineage: Bacteria > Cyanobacteriota > Cyanobacteriia > Phormidesmidales > Phormidesmidaceae > Phormidesmis. The sequence goes on along the minus strand of CAWBZI010000006.1, from coordinate 802,924 downwards.
GGCGATCAGTGGGCCGTACAAGTTGCTCAGCCAGTCGGTGACGCCGTACAGCCACCCGGCACAAAGTCAATGCCCGGCGGTCACCCTGAAGAGGACAAAGAGGACATTGCTGCTGCTAAAGAGAGTGAAGAAGGCTCTGATTTAAAGACAACAGGCGGATTTGTTGTTGATGACTCAGGTCGAATGAATAACTTTGCCATTGAGCCTGAAATGTACGTTGAAGAATAGGGCTTTCACGTAGCTTGCGTCTGACGTTTATTGATGCCAAGCTGCTTGGAAAAAGTCTCGTTCGCAGGTCATCGCATACCGATACGTTGAGCGTATGACCTGCGTATCTTCAGAATGCTCATCGACAATAGCCTCTAGCTGCGTGGCCAAAGGCTCAAAATCATCACTGCCATAGGTTTCTATCCAGTCTTTATAAGGATTAGAATCTATGGCATTTGTATTGTTAGTCCCTCTTTTATGGAGAAGCGTCTGTCCTAAGTAGGCGTACAGACGCATACAGGGCGACATGGCGACAGCCGTTGTTGCTATAGGCTGACTCCAGGCTGTTGACAGTAAAAAATCAGTGTACTGACGTGTGGCTGTGTCAGGTTCAACGCTTGTGATATCTACGTTCCAAGACTGTGCATAGCTTTTGTGTAGGTTTAGCTCCTGTAAAACGCCTTCTGCTAGGGCATGAAACGTTTGAAAGCTCTCCCACGTAGGCGCTTTAGCTGCGCAAACGCTGTATGCACGTGCAAAGGATTCTAAGAAGAATGCGTCTTGTCCGACGTAGTAGGCGAACTTATCGGCAGGTAAGGAGCCGTCACTAATGCCCTGAACAAACGGGTTGTTTAGAGAGGCTTTGGCTAAGTCTTGATTTGCCTGCCAGAGTTTTTGAGAAAGGGACATATCAGGGGAGAAGCACAGCGGCTTAATGCAAAGATTAAGCTATGCTACCGCCTGCTGCCCGTCTGATTGCGACTACTGACGGTTTTGGTAAAGAGCTTTCTGTTTTACCAGGCCAATTAGAACCTACTGGCACCTCACGTCGCTGTAAAAAAGTTTCCCCTGCGGTTGTCTTCATTTCAAACTCGCGGATTTCAGATGCCATCGCTTGACGCGCACCGTTCTTTTCACCAGGATGCTGCGCTGCTATGAACAGGGTGCTATCATCCTCTGTAAAAAATGGCCCGGTTAGCTCGCATTCCATTGGGCCGTAGGCGAACATTTTCGCTTCCCCGGCAGTTTCACCCGTGAGGCTAATTTGCCAAAGAGAGTTATTGCCGTATAGCCCCAATAAGTCTTTGCCGCTGATGGGTTTGCCCTCCTCGTCTTTGCGCTGAGATGGGACAGGCTTATTGTGCGTGCTCGTAGACATATCGGTGACTGTCCACAGGTTGCCTTTGCTGTCGAACTCTAGGTTGTCTGGATTAGCAAATCCAAAGCCGCCGTCTGTAGGCTCGCCACCTGCGACGACTTTTTCCCAGTTGAAGGTGAGCGCAGCCGGGTCGTTGTTGGTTTCGGTGAATTTCACAATCCAGCCAGCTTCGTAGTCGGATTCGCCGTTGGGGCCAATAAAAATGGCTTTGTCTGGGCCACCGTCGCCGCCTGGGGTGCCAGAGGTGAAGGCGATAAAAAGGGTGCCTTCTGAATTAACGATTGTGTCTTCTGGGCGAGCCGTTGCGGTGGCTCCGGCGGCATTGGCTGCGAAGTGGGCGTCAATGAGGATAGCGCCTTGTTTTTCGAGGTCGCTGCCTTCGTAAAGATCGCCTAGTGTGGCGAATTTTTCTTTGAGCTGGAGGGCGATCGCATCATCTTCCACCTCCTCAAATCCTCCATCAGGCCGCTTCGGCAACGTCACCATGCCGCCCATCACCTCGCTAGGCAAAACGGGATCTACAGGCGTGCTTGGATTCAGCGCTATCCATTCCCCTGTGCCATCAGCATTAAGCTTTGCAGCGTAGAGCATTCCATCTGAGAGCAGGGTGGAGTTTGCTTTGTCTGTTGGGTTAGTGACGGTGCCAGCGCTGATGAATTTGTAAACGTGTCCGCCCCGGCGATCGCACCCTGAATAAAACGCCAGCTTCTTCCCCGCCTCAACTCTCACGCCTACCGCCTCATGCCGATACCGACCCAGCCAAGTGTGCTTAGTGCCATAGTCATCCGCGTTCGCTGGATCGATCTCCACAATCCATCCGTATTTATTGCCCGCTAGCCCCAACACATTACCCTGACCATCGAAGCCGATATCAAAGGATCTTGCTCCCGGTACAAAAGAAGACCCATCTTTATGAACGGCCTCTGGCACCTGATTTTGGATATTTTCCTCAGCGCTTAGAACGGTTCCCCAAGGCGTTGTTCCACCTGCGCAGTTGCCAAAAGTCCCGATAGCTTTATTGCCTAGTCCATCAGTGTAGCCAGTCACCTCACTTTTCATAAACACAGCCGTTGCGGGGCCAGTTGTCTTTAAGTAGCGGCCATCTTCTAGCCCGGATATGCCTGATACGCGGCGGTCGTTTGAGCCAGGTACGCGCGCCCACTGGCCATCGGCTGATTTGCGCACAGCGATTACGCCTAGCCCCTGATCGATCAGCGCTGCTTTTGAGATTTCTCTAATTTGAGCTTTAAGTGCGCTATCGTCAGGCAAACTAAACGCATCGACTTCCTCGCTTTCTACCGCCTTCTTAACGTCTTCAAAAGGCAAAGCCTTGCCGATAACTTCTGGATAAGTTTGCTCCCACGTCTCCGTGCTGATGTACTCGAAGTTAACGGTTAGATAGCCTTCATCTGGGCCGGTTGGAATAAATGAAAGGTAGTCGTTGTTATAACCAAAGCGAGAGTCGCCTACCGGATCTCCCCAAGAGGCAATCACGTCATATGTAAAGCCTTCAGGTAGCACAATGTCATCTTGAATCGCATACTGGGCGTATTCCAAAGGCTGCTGTTCGGCACTGGTTTGGATTGCGCCGTAGGGCATCGGGCCTTTGAGCGGTTCAAACGGTGCTGGTGACCCGGCGGCTACGATCTCACCTGCGGTCACCTGGTTTGCGATTGAGCTGACGAGGGATGCGCTCTGTTTTTGACTGCCGAGAGGCCCAATTGCAGAGGTTGTGGCCGCCGCACCCATAAATAGAAGAAATTGCCGACGCTTAATACTCATGCGCAATACCTTTTCTCACTGGTAAGTGCTTCTTACCATGTCGGAAAATGATAATTCTTGGGTTAAGAGGTGGTAAATGGACGACAAAGAAAAGGTTAGCGGAGACGTTTTATTTTAAGAGCGCGATTGCTACCTGACAATCCTCGGCAATCTGCGCTCTAAGCTGCGCTAGTGACTCAAACTTTTGCTCGGGCCGTACAAAGCCTTCTAGCGTAACGGTCAAAAGCTGTCCGTACAGATCTCCTATCCAGTCGAGCAAATGGACTTCTACGCTGAGCGATCGCCCCTCAACTGTAGGCCGATTGCCAATATTCATCACACCTCTTAAGGGCTCTGAAGATTCAGCTTGTGCGCCATATACCCGAACGCTATAAACACCTGTGCAAGGTAGATACTTCTCGGCGGGCACCTGCAAATTCGCGGTTGGGAAGCCAATTGTACGGCCCAATTGCTTTCCTTTCACAACGCGCCCGGTCAATGTGTAAGGACGACCTAGCAGACGAGCGGCCTGTTGAGGATCGCCAGCTTGTAGGGCGGTGCGAATTTTGGAGCTACTGATGCGATCGCCCTCCTCCAGTCTCAACGGCACCTGCACGACCGGGACGTTATGACTTTGGGCGATCGCCTGCAATCCATTCGCATCCCCTGCGCGGCCTTTGCCAAAGCGAAAATCGCTGCCGACGCTGATTCTTTTCGTCTGCAACCCATCAATCAAAATTCGCTTAACAAACTCCTCAGGGCTCAGCTCAGCCATTGCCTGATTGAAAGGCAGCATCACAAGCTGATGAATCCCTAGCTGAGATAACTGCCATGCTTTTTCTGCAACGGGCGTGAGCAAAGGCTTCGATACGCCTGAGAAATACTCCTGGGGATGCGGTGAAAAGGTAACAACGGTTGAGTAGATTTCTAGATTTGACTCGGCTTGCAGCCCGATTGGAAGATTAAGGCCGTCGTGGTGGGATGCAGCATTTTGGTAGTTGTAGTCAAGAGCGATCGCGCCACGATGAAGGTCTGATACTGAAGCTGGGCTCAAACAAGGGGCGATCGCTGGTTGTTCAGCCAGTGACAATAGGTCATTTAACCGGCCACCTAAAATCTCGGCCATCACTCGCTGATGGCCCAAATGCACGCCGTCAAAATTGCCCAGCGCTATATTTACAGGGGTTTTCGCCGCCTTAAGAGAAGAAGTAATCCGCACGCTTCACATTTTGACACAAAGCCAGTCCGTACAGCGCTCTATTTCTGCTTAGTCGTCTCTGACTTCTTTTCTACACTGCCGCCATAGCGGACTCTTCTTTAATCAGCTCAAGCACCATGCCTTCTTTCGCCACAACGCTGCTAGGCAAGGCAATCGATGTTTGACGAACAATATCGTCCATAAATTCATCCGTATGCGTAGGATCGTGGTGAAAAATTACGAGCTGCTTAACGTTCGCTGCTTTCGCTAGCTTCACAGCCTCCTGCCATGTCGAATGACCCCAGCCAACCTTGCTATTGCTCTTGTCGTAATATTCCGCGTCTGTATAGGTGCAGTCGTAAATCATTACGTCTGCATCTTTAGCCAGTCGCAACACATTCTCATCTAACCGATCAGGGAAGTGCTCAGTATCGCTCACGTACGCGGCTGAATGACCGCGATAGCTCACCCGGTAGCCTACCGCTTCGCCAGGATGGTTGAGCATAGCATTGCTAATTTCAACGTCACCAATTTTCATAACCTCGCCTACCTCAATGTCACAAAACTCTAACGTTGCGCCCATGATTTGTAGGGGCACCGGAAAGTTGGGGTGCAGCATCTGATCGTTTAGGCGCTGCTCGATAGTGGAGCCGTTGGGTGCGATCGCCCCATGAATCTTAAACTTATTGCCCGGTACAAAAGCAGGTACAAAGAACGGAAAACCCTGGATGTGATCCCAATGAGAGTGGGTAAAAAACATGTTTGCGTGTACTGGCATCTCAGGCAGCATTTGCTGACCTAAGTTGCGCAACCCCGTTCCCCCATCAAAAATCAGCCGTTCACCCCCGACTCTCATCTCAATACAGGCAGTATTTCCACCATAGCGAACGGTTTGGGAGCCAGGACAGGCCACACTTCCCCGGACGCCCCAAAAGCATATCGAAAACTGACCGTGATGATCTGACATGAGCCTTACATGAAGTGATTTAGAGGAATTACTGTCTATTTTTACAGCTAGTCGCACCCTTCATCAGGTGAAAGGACGCACCAATACCGGCTCCAAAACCAGAATACCTTCATGCATAATGCCCAAGCCCTATTGGCAGCTTGCCATATTCATCAATTTAGTTCGCTCGCTTCACCTTCATCAGCGTCGTACTTTTCCATAGCTTAACGATTGCCTCACTGATGAGAATGACTTTTGTTAGTAACAGTTTCGTTAGCAAAGTTTTGTTATCAGAGGTTGCGATCACATAATCGCCTGCGCACGAAGTCCAGCGCCGTATAGGCCGTCAGATTGTACTGAAGCGGCGTAATCGTAATGTAATTGTCTTTAATAGCCTTCACATCGGTTACAAACTGCGTATTAATAGCTGATATTTCTTTATCAATCGCCGCCGCTTCGTTCTTTCCCTGGTGATCGATCACCAGTTCAGCCTCTCCTTCCTCCATAACTTCTCCTGCTAACCAGTAGTAGGTTTTACCACGAGGATCAACGCGCTTTGCAAACTGATCGAAATACCGGCGAACGCCCTGCCGAGCAATCACCGTGCCTTTAATGTCTGCGGCTGCTACGGGTGGCACGTTGACGTTGAGCAATATGGGCAGATTTAGCGGCTGCTGCTCTAGCTGGGAGACGAGCTGAACGGCGCATTGGGCAGAAGGGTCGAAGTTTTTGGCTGAGAAGCTAGTGAGGCTGATTGCGATCGCTGGAATGCCTTCTAAAACCCCCTCCATCGCCGCCGACACCGTACCCGAATAGAGCACATCTGTGCCCAAATTAGCCCCGTGATTAATTCCCGACACCACAAAGTCAGGAGCCGCAGGCAAAAGTGCATCCAAAGCCAGCTTCACGCAGTCAGACGGTGTGCCCGAACTAGCCCAGGCAGTGACTTTCGGATCAAAAACGTTCTCTACCTGATCTACTCGTAAAGGTCTGTGCAGCGTAAGCCCGTGACCCGTTGCAGAGCGTTCGCGATCAGGACACACCACCGTCACCTGATGCCCAGCCGCCGCTAGCGCATTCGCCAGCGTCCGAATGCCCAGCGCGAAAACCCCATCGTCATTGCTCACCAAGACATTCATAAACTAAGACCTGATCCTTATAAATAAACGCTGCGAATAAAACGAGAAGCTAGGCTCTCTCGCTTCCCTGGCAGGTTAACATAGACTAATTTGCGAATTCCTTAAGCTCACCAGCAGCCCTAACAGCGCCATGTCATCATCCGAGATAGAAGCTCAGCTCAGCGCCGTACAACAAGAGGCCACCGCCGACATCAGCGCTGCTAGCAGCCTAGATGACCTGGAAAAAGTGCGCGTCAAGTATCTAGGCAAAAAAGGAAATCTCTCCAAAGTCCTCGGTGGCATGGGCAAGCTTTCAGCCGAAGAGCGGCCTAAAATCGGTGCGCTGGCAAACAAAGCCAAAGCGGCGCTTCAGTCACAAATAGAGCAACGCAAAACAGACTTGCAATCCGCCCAAATTGAAGCTCAGCTTGCGGCTGAAACCATCGACGTCACCATGCCGGGTGTCTACCAACCTCAAGGCCGCATCCATCCAATTAACAGCATCATTGACCAAATTACTGACATCTTTGTCGGCCTTGGCTACACCGTCGCCCAAAGCCGAGAAATCGAAAGCGACTACTACAACTTTGAGGCGCTAAACTTTTTGCCCGATCACCCTGCCCGCGATATGCAAGATACGCTGTATTTGCCGGGCGGCCAGCTTATGCGTACGCACACCTCAAATACTCAGGTGCGCTACATGGAAAATCACGAGCCGCCGATGCGCGTACTCGCCTCTGGTCGCTGCTACCGTCGCGATACCGTCGATGCGACCCATGCCGCTGTGTTTCACCAGATTGAGTTTTTTGCCGTCGATAAGAACATCACGTTCACCGACCTGCGAGGTACTGTACAGCTATTTTTAGAGGCGCTGTTCGGGGATATTGAAGTACGCTTTCGCCCTAGCTATTTTCCTTTCACAGAGCCTTCTGCTGAAGTAGATGTGCGCTGGCAGGGGCAATGGCTCGAAGTGATGGGCTGCGGCATGATCGACCCAAACGTGCTTAAAGCTGTGGGCTGTGACCCCGAGGTATATTCAGGTTTTGCGGCTGGCTTGGGTGTGGAGCGCTTGGCTATGGTGCAAAGCAAGATTGACGATATCAGACGCCTGTACAGCAGTGACCTGAGATTTTTAAAGCAATTTTAGGTGCTAGGTCGTCTCAACCAAAAAGCGGACTGTTCCTTTGTTACTAGGAACAGTCCGCTTTGTTATGAACAAAGAAAATAGACTATGCGTACATTTCTTCTTTACGTGCCGCTGCGCTCTCTTCGTCTACAATTGCCATCTCCATTGGCGGCTCTATGCCAAGGAAGTCAGCGCTACCTGGCAGGATAGTCTCAGGTGGCTCTTGGGCCAATAGAACAGAGAGATCTAGCAGTAGGAGGGTGTGGCGATCGCCGCCCAAATCATAGGTCACCACATGGGAAACCCAGCGCAGCGCTCTAGTCATTCTCTTTTCAGGCGGTACCGGCTTTAGCGCATAGTGAGGAATATCCATCAAGTCAGGCGGCTCATCAACAGCGATGCCCCATAGAACCTCGTCGGCATCTTGCAAAACCATCAAAAAAGGAGGATTTTCTGTTGGTGCAGGTTTTTCTAAACCCTGCGGCTTTTCGGCTTTCTTAATTGTCTTAATCGCGGCCTCAGCAATGTTCTTTTTTTCGCCCTGCAAGTTCAGCAGCTTCGGCAAATCAATGGTTTGAATGCTGTACTGTTCAAGCTGCACCAAACCCATACTCACCATGCCACCCTGCCTAGGTGCTGGTGTTGCGACGATCTTCAAAATCTCTTCGCTAGGCAGTGCGAATAAATAGCCCTCCATGGTGAATGTAATGTACTTGTTAATCTCAGCTTCAGCCTCGATTGTGACTTGATTTAAAGGATTATTCATGTGAGCCTCCTGTCGCAGCGAGCTGTTTGGTGGTTTTATCTTCAATAGCTTCAGAGAGTGTTTTGAGAAGCTGAGGGGTGAGATAGGGCTTGGTGAGATAAGTCGTTGCGCCCAGCTCTTTGGTGAGCAAACGGTGCTTAGTGCCTGCTCTAGAGGTCAGCATGATGGTTGGAATGGCCGCGATCTTAGGCGTTTGCTGGCGTACCTTAAGGAACTCAAATCCATTCATCCCTGGCATCTCGATGTCACACAAAATAGCTTCAACACCCGGATAGCGCTCTAGCTGTTTTAGCGCTTCGGCCCCATCACGTGCTTGAATTACCTGATAGTCAGCTTTTTGTAACGCCTCGGCTAGCGTGTTTCGCACGGTAATCGAGTCATCTACGGTCAAAATGAGCTTTTTAACAAAGACAGGTTCATTCTTCGGCTTGAGCTGCGTTGGGCCGTCTACGCTGATATCAATGCTGCCCTGGCTGCGCTGATCTAAAACCATTTTGGCGAGCATGACGCCATCGAGTACGAGCGTTAGCTGACCGTCAGGCAAGATGCTGCTGCCGTACAAATAAGGCGGTGGCACGATGGTTTCGCCTAGCGAGCTAATCACAAGCTCTTGCTCACCGAGTAGCTGGTCGACTTCTAAGCCGACTAAAGCGCTTTGGTGATGTAGAAGAATCACTGGATTGTGAGCAGCGGCTTTAATGTCGCTGCGCGTTTCAATTAGGCGATGGCTAGGCATGGGTGAAGCGTAGTGCAGCACATCAGCTAGCGCATTTACGGGCACCAGATGTTCCTCATGGTTTGCTTGCCAGGTGAGGGTTTTGCCACCATCCCAGGCGCGCATTTGTTCTGTTGTTGGAATCAGAATGTGCTCAATGGCGTCGGCAATGAGCGCATAGATACGGCCTTGGGCCTGGCACAGCAAGAGTTTTGCAATGGTGAGACTAGAAGGGATTTGGAGGGTGAAGGTAGTGCCTTCGCCGGGTTTGTGGCTGACGGTAACCCAGCCTTGGAGCGATCGCACCTGAGCTTTCACCGCATCTAGCCCAACGCCACGACCCGACAGGTCATCCACTTCACTCGCCGTCGAAAAACCAGCCTCAAACAGCAAATCTACGGTTTGATCCTCAGTGAGCGCTGCTGCCTCTGCTGCTGTAATCACCTGATTCTCCACAGCTTTAGTGCGAATCATCTCAAGGTTGAGCCCTTTGCCATCGTCTTTGACATTAATAATCAGGTGCCGCCCTTGCTGAATGGCCTCGATTGTAATCGTGCCAGCCTCGGACTTATTTTGTAAGGCTCTAGCTTCAGGCGTTTCAATGCCGTGGTCAAAGGCGTTTCGTACCAGATGCAGCATCGGGTCGTAAAGCTTATCAGCAATGATCTTGTCAACCAGTACATCGCTGCCAGTAATGACCAAGTTTGCCGGTTTGTTGTGCTGCACCTCTAACCGTTCTAGTGCTGCCGGAAACCGCTGGAAGACTTTATCTAGCGGCAGCATTCTTGCTTCTAACAGCGTTTCGCGAGTGTTCGCTAGCAGTCGCTTTTGTTTCTCTAACTCCTGACCGGATCGTGCCACAAAAAGCTCAATTGCTTCGGCGCTTTCTGACTGTTGAACAGTTTCTTCCAGAAAGCTTTGGGCCAGCAGTTGAACATCGCTGTACTGGTCAAGCTCTAGCGAGTCGAAGTGAGCGTAAGCCAAATTAGAAAGCTGCGTGCTGGCTGCAACAGGTGAAAGTGGCTCGGCTTTATTATTGCCTACGCTACGGCCTCTCTGCTTGTTGAGTTCTTTCTGCTGCCGGGCGATGCGATCCAACAGTTTTCTAATCAAAAGCGCAAGCTGTTCATTGTACAAAGCCTGACGGTTTTGGTGCGTGAGTAGCTCTCCCATTGACTGGCTGAGCTGGTCGAGATGCTCAACGGTCATGCGAATAGTGGCGTTGCTATTTGCGCTTCGCGTCGGCGCGGTAGGTAGCTCAATGACGGGTTGGATGGTTGCTGTTTGAGAAGCTTTGTTTGATAGCGCCGGTTCTTCTGTTTCGAGCAAGCTGTCTGTTTCTGAGAGCCCACTGCTACCGTCATCTTCTAAAAATTCGGATAGGTCAGGTAGCGAACTTTTTGTATCTTGCGGCGCAGGGGCTGAATTGGCTAGAGACAGCGCACTCAAGTCCAGGTTGCCAAGCTCTGATAGCTCGGCTATATCGTCTGGTGTGGCCAGTGAATTAGCCATGGGCGAACTGGCTACAATTAGCGACTTGCTAACCTGCGCAGGATCTAAATTCATCAGCGCGAGTTCGGGCGGTGCTAGATCGGCTAAAGCCAAATCCGCAGGCTCATCGCCTTCTGCGGCATAGTCGATGAAGTTACTGGGGGCAACACCGGGCTCAGGTTCTGTTGAAAGGGTGTCTGATGCCCTGCCTTTCTGACCGTTTGCTTTGGCCACAGCGCCAGCGCCTTTTGAGGTGGTGCCGATGGGCCGCGTAAGCATTTTCCATAGCCGTAGGAGCAGGCCGACTTTGGCAGGTGCCATTTCATCGGCGCGACTGATGGCTTTGGTAGGTGGCTTAGCGATCGCCTTTTGCTTGGTGTCTTTCCCTGCCTGCTTCTTACCGTCGTTCATCTGAGCTGCTGGCTCTGCGACCTGTGAAGCAGATGGAACAGTACCGCAGAAGGCTAGGAGTTCTGCTGAAGGTACACCGCCTTGTTCGCGATCGCCCCCAAGTACAGCCGCCTGCGCTTCCTTACAGTTTGCAAGCGATGCCTTCGCAATCTCAATGACCTTATCAGGATTGGCTTCTACCGCCTTTCGAGTCGTGCTAGCAACTTCTCCAAACCCTGGTAGATCGAGTGATTCTGCTAGGCCGATAAAGACTTCTATCTGCGTATCGAGCAGCTCGATAAGTTCTTCTTCATCAGGAGCTTCAAGCGCGGCTTCGAGCGCTTCAATTCGCTGGGTGACCCCGACTTCAAAAATAGATTGGGTCATATCGAACCCTAATTCACTAGAGGTCGGTAGATGCCCGCCTTGCCCGAAGCGATCGCCCAACATCTCCTGAAGCTGAGTCACAATCGAGGCCATTCGATCTAAAATATCGGCCTCGTCAACCTTAGCGCCTGCTAGCTGTGAAGACATCAACAGCTTTAGGCAGTCATAGCCCTGGAAGATCAGCCCTTCCATCTCAACCGAAATCACCGTGTCTTGATGACACAGCGCTTTGAACACATCTTCAAGAGAGTGCGTTGTTTTCTTTACGTTATCAAGACCGACGCTGGCCGAGGCTCCTTTGAGCGTATGCGCCGCTCGCATGAGGTTGTGGACTTTTTGAACGCTGAAGTTTTCTCTAATATCTTGCAGCTCGTCGTCCATCGTTTGCAGAAGTTCGGCGGCTTCTTGCAAAAAGTACTGACGGGTTTGTTCAGAAACCTGAATATCTGTTGTCATGGGTAGACCTGAAAATTGGGGATGGCGATCGCAGTAGGGACTGGAATGTAGTTACTTAAAACAGGGGCATAGCACCGCTATGCCCCCACGGTGGACTCTCAGACGATAGTGAATATCTACTGCACTTTGAACTTGCCAGCGCTGGTTTGTAGCGCTTCGGCGGTATTGAGCACAAGCTGAATGGAGTGAGCAAGTTCGTTAGAATTCTCAGAGGTTTGATTCGCAATCTCTGTGGCTTCAGTCATTGTTTGCGTTACGACTTTGAACTCATCAGCCTGCTTGTGAGTCGTTTGCGTGATGTCTGCAATAAGCTGACTGATTTGGCCTGTTGCTTCCACGATGGCGGTGAGGTTTTGGCGAGCGTCGGTCACCATGTCAGTACCTTCTGCAACCTGCTGAATGCCAGTTTCCATCGCCGTTGAGACTTCCGCCGTACCCATCTGAATTTCTTGAACAAACTGTTCAATTTCAGTAGCCGCTTCTGCTGACTGACGCGCGAGCGAGCGTACTTCGTCAGCAACCACTGCAAAGCCGCGTCCATACTGGCCTGCCCGAGTCGCCTCAATCGAAGCGTTCAGCGCCAGTAGCTGCGTCTGCGTCGTAAAGTGACTAATCAAGCTCACAATCTTAGACACTTTTTGCGAAGACTCACTCAATCGTTTAATCCGCTGGTTAGTTTCTGCAACCGTAGAGCGAATCGCCATAATGCCGTCCACCGTACGGTTCATCGCCGTATCGCCACGCTGCACAATTTGGTTAGCCTGCTGAGCCGCTGCTTCTACCTGCTGAGCGTCTTGAGCCACAGCTTCAGTAGAGTTCACCATTTTTTGTACGCGGGCAAGTGCTTGGCTTAGCGCTTGGGCCTGCTGTTCTGCCTGCCTGTTTACTGCGACCGCAGACGTTTCGCTGAGCTTAGAAGTTTCGCCTACTTGGTTAGCAGCATCTTGCACTTGCAAAACAATTTTTTGCAGGCTTTGTAGCGTGTTGTTGTAAGCACTGGCAACCGTTCCAACTTCTGTTTCTGTGACAGGAGCGCGAACCGTTAAATCGCCTTGTAGCGCAGGGCCAACAGACTTTAATAGTTCAATCACTTGCTGCTGGAATAGCTCTTTAGAAGCTTTTTCTCGGTCAGCCGTTTCTGTGAGCTTAGCCGTTTGCGCTTGTACCTGGCTAAGATAGTCAGCTTGCTGCAAAGCGAGGTTGAGCTGAGCGCCGATGCGGTGAGCGAACTGCACATCAGAGTCTTTCCATTCGCGCGGTGCGTGGCACTGGTGAATGGCGAACAATCCCCACAGCATATTGCCTTTGAGCAAAGGAACAACAATACTGGCCTTTACCTGAAGCTGAGCAAGCAGCTCAACTAAGCAATCAGGAAAGTCGAGCGCATTAACATCGTTGACAACCCAGTAGCGGCCCTTACGATAGTTCTCCGCTTGGTCTTCGGCAAAGCAGTGATCTTGCACCTTCGCGGCCATGGCAGAGCGAACGCCAGTGGCTACATCTTCTACAACAAACTCACCAACGCTGTAGTTTTTCTCTGCATCGAACTGAAATAGGCCCACTCTATCCGCTTTCATCATCTGACGGATGTCTTGGACGGTTGATTTGAGCGTTTTAGGCAGATCGTTTGTATTGCGCAGGCGCTCAGTGATTTTAGTGATAAGCTGCTCTTTTTCTACGGAGGCTTCGAGCTGCTGCGTTTTATCTTGTACTTGTTCGAGATAGTCGGCCTGCTGCATGGCCAAATCGAGCTGAGCGGCCACTCTCCTTACGAAAGCGACTTCTACATCTTGCCACTGGCGAGGGCCGCTGCACTGGTGAATGCAAAACAAACCCCATAGCTGATTGTCTTTTAGAAGCGGAACCACTAAATTAGCGCGCACCTGGAACTGCTCTAGAATATCAATATGACACTGGGGCAAGTTGCGATTGTAGATGTCATCGATAGTAGAAACTCTACCCCGACGGTAGGCTTCGGCCATTTGGTCACTGAAGCAGTGATCTTCGACGGTGACTTCTTTAGCAGAAACAAAGCTAGGGTTGAGACTTTCTACAACGACTTCGCCGCTACTGTGTCCGCTCTCTGGTGTGAATTGAAAGACAGAAACGCGATCGGCTTTGAGGAAGTTGCGCAGACTCTTGGTGGTGGATTCAAAGATTTGCTGTAGGTCAGAAACCTCGCGAATATTTTGAATAATGCTGCCGAGGGTTTCGCCGCGAGCAATTTCTTTTTGAGACTGCTGCTGTAGTTCGTAAGACTGTAGCTTAAGCGTAAGTTCTGTACTGACTTGATAGAGCAAGCCGACTTCACGCTCGTCCCATGCTCTTTTGGCTTCGCACTGCTGCACAACTAAAAGGCCCCATAGCTGATCGCCTAAGAAAATAGGCAGACTCAAACTCGCCTGTACTTGGAATCGTTGAAGTAGCTGCACCTGATGGGGTGAAACGGCTTCTTCACTCGCATCTATCAGAGAAACGGCTGACTGAGTTTGATATGCTTGTGCCTCTGCTGCGCCGAATGCAATAACGTCTAGGGTTTCACCGAGCGTTGGGCTATAGCCTGCTTTGAGTGATTCGGCAATGACCGTTCCTTCCGAAGGAGCGTTGAATCGAAAAACTAGGGCGCGATCGCACTGAAATCTCTTTTTCAGCTCAGTGACCGTAATCTGATAAAGGTTCTCTAACGTAGCTGCTTTAGCCATGCGGTTAGCGATGCCAAAGGCTCTTTTGCCAGAGCTTTTAGGCAGAATTGAACGTGCAGAAGGAACTGAAGGCTGTGCCAGCACTGATTCTAAGGACGATACCATAGGTTGTTTTTCTGTTGTTGAATCGGAGCCGATGTCATCTCCTGAGAGCATGAGTTCTGTTGAACTTTCGTCAGAGGTGATTTGTTCTGCATCTTGAATTGCATTTTGAACCTGTCCAGAGCCGTTGAGAGAAGCGTTAGTTGTCGTCATGGTAAATACTCGTTAGCTGAATATGAATTGAATAAGCTAAAAAACTTTGTTGATGCTTTAGATGTCACCGTACAAATAACTATTAGTTAGAGGGTTATTTAGACGGTACGACGAGGGCTATTGATGAGACTGCCAAAGTGGCGAATTGACAATGCTGGCAATATTAAGAACTGTGCCGCCTTGCTGAGGGCAATAGCCTGCGACAAAAGGTTCTAAGCCGGGTGGGCAAAGCCCTTGCTCCATATGAATCTTGTCTTCATCAAACAGATCCACATCGTTTACCTGCTCTACAACTAGCCCAAGCGAATGACCTGCCGACTGAATCACAATCACAATGGGCGGAGACACCAACTGCGATTGCTGGCACAGCGGTGTGTAGCCCACAAGATGATTGAGATCGACAAGCCAAAGGGTTTCACCTTGCCAGCTACAAACGCCTAGAATACAGCCCGGCATATCGGGCACAGGAAAAATGTCTTCTAGCGGTAGCTGCATCACTTCTAAAATCTCTTTTAGTGGCAATAGCGCGTCGTTTTCTTGAGAAAGCATGAATCGCAGAAAGCGCTGTCGATTGTCCACAGGCAAAGGCGTTAGCCCGAGTGGATCTTGCTTTGAGCTAATGGAATCTAACGGTTTAAGCGCAGGTTCTTGTTCAGTTGATAGCATGGCGAATGGGTTTTGCAGGTGTCTTTCTCTAATCGGCCTTTTTCCAGGTTTAGTCAAATCTGAGCTTGAGACATGAGCTGGTCTACCGTTTGTGAGAGCTGTTGCTGATCGACTGGTTTGATAAGATAGGCATCTGCGCCTAGCATCGAGCCCCAAAGCTTATCGGCTTCAGTGCCTTTGGTAGAGCAAATAACCACCGGAATGTTTTGAGTGCTTTCGTCGGTTTTGAGGTCGCGACAAAACTCAAAACCACTTTGTCCGGGTAGAACAACATCTAGAAACACCAAATCAGGCGGCGTGGCTTTGAGCATTTGTAGTGCTTCTTCACTACTTTGTGCACTTTTGACGGTGATACCGGACTGTTGTAGATAACGAGTAAGGCGATCTCTATCGGTGATACTGTCTTCGACTATGAGAGCGGTTGCCATGGATTCTCTTGGGGATATGTTTGCATTGTGATTGAACTGAGGCTGAGCCAAGACTGGCTAGAAAATGCTAAAAAGCGCTAAGCGAAAATCTATGAAACAGAGAGCACACCTCGCTTTGAATCATCTGGGCTATTCACTTCGAGATGACGAAGATGTTTTTTGACAACTTTGGCAACTTTTTTATGTTGAATAGGTTTACCTAAAAAGCCAGAGGCTCCTACAAGCTTGGCTCTTACCCGATCAGCGATGCCATCGTTGCTAGTTACGATAATGACTGGAATCTCCTTGAGCGATGAAATCCGACGAATTTGCGAGCACACTTCATAGCCGTTAGCAATCGGCATCACGAGATCTAAGAAGATGAGCTTGGGTTTAAGCTCGATTAGCATAGGTAAAGCCTGCAATGGGTCAGGAATGTTGCCGTATTGATAGCCAAGACTTTCAACTATTGCGCCCATTGTGCGGCTATCAGCAGGGCTGTCGTCGATGTACATGATTCGAGGGGCAGTGTTTTTGAGCTTTTTGCTAGCCTGAGTGTTCCTAGTTCTGCCTGCTAACGTTTGGCTGCTGGTTTGCAGCATGGCTGCTTCTGCACTGGGCCCGACGTGTGGAAGTGATGATTGACTTGTAAGTACAGGGCCTTCAGAAGGTGCCTCAGACTGTGGCTTTATCAACAATTCTGGTGCAGGCGTGGGTGCAGATTGATTATTTTCTGGTAGCTCAGCAGGAAATCCATCGCTAGCATTTTCTACTGTGTCTGGAACTTCTTCAAGGCCCAACATCTTTCTCGAAACGTAGGGCAGGATTGACTTCGTTAGCGGAATGATAGGTTGTTTGAACTTGACAGCTAAGTCTCTAAGGGTGCTAGTCCCATCTACAAAGGTTGTAAGTGTCTGAAACGTTTGAGGTGGAGTTTGGGCCTTGAGCGTTTCGAGCTGTGTGATAGTGGGTGCCCAGTCTGGAGAGAATTTGGCGAGGCCAGCTTTCTCCCAAATCAGCCATTCCTGCTGAGCTTCTTGCCAGGCACGCTCTTGTTGGAGCATGATGAATGGAAGGTTTGCGGCTTCTTTAGCATGTGTTTCGTAGGTAAGCACTTGGCCGGTTTGACTATGCTGTACAGTACCTACTTGAAGAATGTCGAAGAGATTCTCGGTAATGCAACTTTCAACGACTTTGGAGAACTGGTCGCGACGAAACTGCTTTAGCTTGACCAGTCTGGCCAAAGAGGCGTAGTTCCACGACTCGTAAGAGAGACTGACAGGCTGAGTGATTTGCTCGAAAAAGACCGGGCTGTGAATGGCTAAATGCCTCTGCCAGCGTCGGAGTGGGTGAATACGAGATTTTGTCCAAACGATTCGACCGAGCAGGTAATAAATAAACCACTGGTGTGCTTGCTGTCCGTTTACCTTTACGAGCCCTGTGAACTGTTGTTCGCGATAGGTTTGGATCTTTTCTTCGAGATCGCTGGCGATGAGGCTGCCTGACATGACGGATAATCTTCCTGGAATGTTTAGAGTGGGTGCGCAACAAGAGGGTCTGCTTTGTTTAACATTTCTCTATTGCTATGGGTGGGGGCTGCTCTCTTTGAAAGTTCAGAGTTTATAAGGATGCTTTGCTTACGGACACGCAGCGCAAAAGATTCAAAGGCCGGTTTGACCTGTTGTCGGGGGATATCAGCAAAGAATGCTTTGGGCGCGTAATGGGGCTTATTTTGTATTTCAAGTATTCCCGATACATATTCTCTTTATCTGAGTAATTGCATGGGTGCATTGGCTTATTTGTTGCGTAGAAATAAGCTTGAAATGCTCTATTTTGGGCAAAAAAAGATAGATCCTTTGATGCGGTTAGGATCGTAAAGAGTGTTATTACGGGATGGGCTGCATCTGTTACTGCCAGGCAAACTGCGTGTCGATCCATTTTTTTGCTCGGGTGATCGCCTTTTCTCTTGTGTGCGCACTGGGCACGGCTACCGCACTTCCGGTCGGGTAGCTAACCCAGGCGGAATACACTATTTTCTCTTGATACACGCAGGTCGTAATCTCTATCTTCATTGCGCGATAGGTAAAAGCCAAAACAACATCTGGATAGTCTGGTGTTGCGATGTGCTCGTGCATAAGATGACAGCGTGATTTTTGTGTGAAAAGAACAATTATAATGCGCCTGTCTATATTAAGCAGGTGCAACTACGGAAGGATGGGCATGAAAGATCAAGAGGCCCAGTTCCGGCTGGGTTTGGCGGTGTGGGCGTTTAAGGATTGGGTAGGTAATTTTTATCCTTTGAAAAGTCAGCCTGCTAGCTTTTTGCGGCTGTATGGCGATCGCCTGCTCACGGTAGAGGGCAATACGACCTTTTACTCAGTACCTAGTGCTGACATGGTGAAACGTTGGTTTAATAATACGCCTGACGATTTTCGATTTTGTCTGAAGCTGCCGCGCACAGTAACACATGAAGGGCCACTGATAGCCCATTTGCCAGCGGCGCTGTCTTTTTTAGAGCTAGTGCAAGGATTAGGGCCGAAGCTAGGGCCGCTGATGGCTCAGTTGCCACCTAGCTATAGCCCGGCTGCGCTCACTGATCTTGAAAAGTTTCTGACTGCTTGGCCCCGTCAGGATGTTCCGATTGCTGTAGAAGTTCGGCATTTGGATTGGTTTGAACCGCAACCAGCAGAAGTGCTGGCTGCTATGTTGAGGCGGCTGGGCGTAGGCCGTGTGCTACTAGATACTCGAACGATGTACGATCACGAGCAAGACGGAGACGCCGATCCACAAAGGCATTCCACCCGTCGCAAGCCGAAGGTGCCTTTGCAGCCAGTAGTCACGGCTGATTTCGTGATTGTTCGCTATATCAGCCATCCACGACTGATGCGTAATCAGGATTATTTGGCGGGCTGGGTTACTCAGGTAAAGGAGTGGCTATCGGCGGGTAAGCAGGTCTACTTTTTTGTCCACTGCCCGATGGAGGTAGAGTCACCTGAGATCGCTCGCCATTTTCAAAGCCAGTTAGAGCAAGCTGACGCACCCGTACCCCTGCTTCCTTGGAACGAATTAGCACAGCCGCCAGATCAGTTGGCGCTGTTCTGAGTGCTATTCTGAGCGCTGGATAGCCGCTGGGTGGTGAGCTGAATGGCTAGGTTAAGGGCAGCTTCGGTGCTTTGCGATCGCGCTATCCCCTGCCCCGCAATATTAAAGGCCGTACCGTGATCGGGCGAGGTGCGTACGAACGGTAGCCCAATAGTGGTATTCACAGCTAAATCGAAAGCCAGGAGCTTGACTGGAATCAACCCCTGATCGTGATAGAGCGCTAGGTATCCATCATGTGCAGGTCTTAGCTGGTCGCTGTGCCATGCCGTACCTGGTGCTACCCAAAGCGTATCAGGGGGCGTCGGCCCTTCTAATTTGATATCTGGAAAGCGCTGCTGTTGCTGCTGCATCCAGGGAATCAGCCAGTCCTGTTCTTCGCGGCCTAGCTGGCCCTGTTCGCCGCTGTGTGGGTTGAGTCCAGCAATCGCAATTTTCGCCTCACTCAAACCAAAATCTCTTTGCAAGCAGTCAATCAATAGCTCTAGCTTTAGCGTCATCAGATCTGGCGTCAGTGCAACCGGCACGTCTTTGAGCGGAATATGCGTGGTGGCAAGCAAAGTCCGCATCGTCCAGCCGTTGTGCGGAGACTGGGCCACAAACAGCATTCCGAACTTTGAGGTGTCAGACATTTCTGCGAGTAGTTCGGTTTGTCCGGGGTAGGCGTGACCAGCGGCGAGCCAGGCTGATTTGGCGATAGGAGCCGTGACGATGCCGTCAAATTCGCCTGCGTTGGTGTGTGCGATCGCCTTTTGCAGTGTTCGGAAGCTGATTTCACCGCTGCTGCTGTTGCCGACACCGTTGATCAGACCCGCCGTGACAGATTTGGGGGCCTCTATATCTATTATCGTCAGGCTGTCAGGATCTCTGAGCGGGGCTTGGGGATTAGTGGCTTTGAGTGTGGTGTAGGTGGTGTTTAGGTGGGTGCGATCGCCAATAACCGTAATATCTGCTGATGCCTCGAACTTTGGATCGCTCAGCGTTTTGAGGACGACTTCTGGGCCAATACCTGATGGATCGCCCAGTGTCATGATCAAACGGGGCCGTAGGGAAGTGGAAACGCTAGGTGGCATATGGCAAAACGAAAGGTTAGCAATGTGAATTATTATTTTCTGATTTTAAGAGGTTGCTCCAGATGTTTCTCCAAACGTTGCTTAAGGGGGTAGTGCTACGGAACGCCGTAGAAAAGTCCGACAGCGCGCCCAAAACGCTCTAAAATAAACCTTGACTAAAGGCACACAGGCACAACAAGCAGGAGCTATTTGAGAGATGGGCGGCGAAATTTTTACAACGGCTGTATTGGTTTTTGGCATGATTTTAGTAGGATTGAGCGTGGGCTTTTTGCTATTGAAAGTTCAAGGCGCTGAAGAATAGAACCGCGCTTAAGTCATTGGCATAGAGCCTCTGATACAGACATTGAGTTGTTGATAATCCGCTGCTAGTAGGCTCGCGGCTGCAACGACTTGATGCTAGACTGAGAAATATATTAAGTTTTGTTTACCTTCCCCTCATGGTCTTATTAGTCGTTGGCGCAACTGGCACATTAGGCAGGCAAATCGTTCGCCGGGCCTTAGATGAAGGCTATGAGGTGAAGTGCTTAGTTAGGAATTTTCAAAAAGCTAGCTTCTTAAGAGAGTGGGGCGCTCAGCTTGTAAAGGCCGATCTGACTGGGCCTATGAGTTTGCCGCCTTGCTTTGAAGACGTTGATGCTGTGATTGATGCGTCTACGTCAAGGCCCGCTGAGAAAGAAGGCATCTATGATGTGGACTGGCACGGTAAAGTCGCATTGATCAAAGCGGCAAAAGAAGCTGGCGTTGAGCGGTTTATATTTTTCTCTATCTATGGCGCGGGCGAATATCCCAAAGTGCCTTTGATGGAAATTAAAAAGTGTACTGAAGACTTTTTGAAGGAATCTGGACTGAACTACACCATATTTAGACCCTGCGGCTTTATGCAGGGATTAGTGGGTCAATATGCTATTCCGATCTTGGAGCGGCAGTCGGTGTGGGTCATGGGCGAAGCGGGTGCGGTCGCATACATGAACAGTCAGGATATTGCTAAGTTTGCGGTTAAGGCGCTCAAGCTGCCGTCTGCTGAAAATAAAATCTTTCCCTTGGCTGGTACTAGAGCTTGGGGTGCGTACGAAATTATCCGCCTGTGCGAACGCTTGTCTGAGCAGCGAGCCAGCGTTTCTCAGATGCCGCCTGCACTACTCAGAGGCGCGCGCAATATTGCTGCTTTCTTTGAATGGACGTGGGACTTGGCCGATAGGCTTGCTTTCACTGAGGTGAGCGCTAGCGGCAACGTGATGGATGCACCTATGGATGAGGTGTACGAGACATTTGAAATTGATAAAGGTGAGATTACGACGCTAGAGGACTACTTACAAGAATACTTTACGCGGATCTTGAAGAAGCTGAAGGAGCTAGACTTCGAGAGTGGTAAGTCTGCTAAGAAAAAAGTTCCTTTCTAGGGCTACACCACATCTTTGAAAGGCGTGCTATATTTACCTCTGTGAGTGCACAGTCGCTCAGTTGCTGCTGACAGGTTCAGTATGCAATCGTTTAGGGAATTAGGAGGTGATGCCCATGTCTGTAAGTGATACATTCGTGGGTCTCCAGGTTGATGTAAACCGGCTGCGCGCCGGGGCTGTTCTCTAGAACTAGCTTTAGCATCAGATGTTGAAGCTAGGCTTCTGGATTTCCTTCCGGCAGTTTGGTTTTAACCTGAAGACCCGACCAGACCGCTCCTACCTCTAAGGTGCTTTTGCTTTTTGCAAGTGCTACTGGATAGGTAGGAGCGGATGGTTTTTTAAAGGGCTTAGACAGTGCTTTCTAAATCACTTGTTTGAGCTAGTGAAATGCCCACCGTCGCTACATAGTAAGCATTTCATTAGACAACTCTAAACTTTGACTATCTTCTGTTCAGCAAACCTGATAGTTCTAGTCATCAATAACCGTATTCATGCAGGAATGTGGCCCAATACTAGGCTCTAGGGACAGTTTAAATCATTTCTTTAAACTGTCTTACGGTATAGCTATTCATATTAACTATCTGCTAGCATCTTCCGTAGGTTTGAGAGAAAATTGCTCTGAGTCGTCAAGGCTCAATGTGATTTACCTTTCAAAGCTTGATAGAGAGGCCAGTTGTTTAAAGTGTCTACGGGTTCGGGTTACACCACACTTAAAGAGCTTTAATTCATCTAAGAGCCTTTTTTATCTATTTAAGGTGTGAGGAGAAATCTAAGATAATGACAAATATGATTTGGAAAGCTTTGCTCGTAGCTCCAGCCGCTGTCGGCGTTGCATTTGCAGTATCCGGTAGTGCAGTCGCTGCAGAAGCGATTGAAGTAGAAGCCGCTTCTGACGTTACCGTCTCTGATGTAGTAGTTGCAGAACCCATTCAACTTGCACAAGTTACAAGCGTATCTGAGCTATCTGACGTACAGCCTAGCGACTGGGCATTCACTGCACTTCAGCGTTTGGTTGAAGAGTATGGTTGCTTGGAAGGCTACCCCGACCGTACGTATCGCGGCAACCGCGCCTTGACTCGCTATGAGTTTGCTGCCGGTTTGAACGCTTGTTTGGACGTGGTAATCCAGCTCATCGGTGAAGATGGCGACTTAGATACTATTCGCCGCTTGCAAGAAGAGTTCGCTGCTGAGCTAGCCACGATTCGTGGTCGTGTAGACACGCTAGAGACTGATGTTGCTGAGCTAGAAGCCAACCAGTTCTCGACGACAACCAAACTACGTGGTCAGTTAGATGCTCACTTGGTAGTGCCGTTTGACGATGCGACTGAAGTTGATATCGATGGCGCAATTGACGGCGGCCCCGCTGAAGCGGCTGAAGCTGGCGACGGTGATGTTGGCGGTGACGAAGCAGACGCTACCTTTGAGTACCGTGCTCGTTTGAATTTTGATACTAGCTTTACAGGTGAAGACAGACTGCGCATTCGATTGCAGGCTTCCGATGATGCTAACTCTTTGGCTAACACTGAGAGTGGTTTGTCTAGCCAGAGTGGCCGTTTCGATGGCACAGAAGACAACGTTGGCCTAGATGATGTTTTCTACAGCTTCCCCATCGGCAACCGCATCAGCGGTATCATCGCAGCTAACAGCGTTGTGACTGATGACTTTGTAACAAGCACTATCGTGCCTTTCGATGGCCCTAGCGTCGCTGATGCCGGTGGCCCTGAGTTCTACGACTTGTTTGAAGGCGGTGGTTCGTTTGGTGCAGGTGCTAATATTGCCTTCACAAACAACCTTGTGCTTGACGTCGGCTATGCGACTGACAATGCCAACGAAAACGTTGAAGACGGCGGTCTTTTCAACGATGCTAGCTACATTGCGCAGCTTAACTTCTTGACCGATGGCTTCATTGATGCAGCTGTTACCTACATCGGTACAACAGATGCTGATGAAGGCGAAGTAGATGAAACGATTGCAGGTTTGCTAGCGCTCAACTTTGGTCGCTTTACGATTGCAGGCCACTATGCAAACAACAGTGTTGAAGGTGGCGGCGATGCTGACTCCTATATGGGTGGTATTGCAATTAACGACTTCCTCGGTGGTGGTAACGAGCTAGGTGTGTACGGCGGTGTTTCGCCTGCTATTGACCGCGACCCTCTATTGGTTGAGGCATACTACAAGCTAGCTGTGAACGAGTACTTCACGCTAACGCCTGCTGTAATCTACGCTGACAACGACACTGGTGTTGGCGAAGAAGACAACTTCTACGGTGCTGTACGCGCTACGTTCAGCTTCTAAATGAAGGTGACAACTTAGCTTTTACGGTCTTCGGGCCGTAGGCACTTTGAAAAGGAGGGAGTAATATCCCTCCTTTTTCTATTTCTTTCCTGTTTCCTTTTCATCGCAAATATTTCTGTACAGGAGGTGTCGGTGAGCTTCAGCCGGATCGCTATTCCGATGATGCTGTCCGACTGCAACGAGAGTTTGCGGCTGAGCTATCGACTATGCGGCAACATGCGGATGGTTTGGAGCTTAGAGTAGCTGAGCTAGAAGTTATCCAATTTTCAACGACCACGAAACTACGCGGCTAGATAGATACGCATTTGGTGACGCCCTTTGGCAACGCTAGCCTGAGTGCTGATACACCCAACGGTAGCCCAGACGCGACGCCTGCTAGTAGCGATAGTACGGTTGACGGGCCAGAAGCCGATGCGACGTTTGAGTATCGGGCTACTTTGAACTTTGATACGAGCTTTGTGAGTAGCGATCTTCTGCGGCTGAGCCTGCGAACTGGGGATGCGACCAGTACGCTTGCGAACACAGAGAATGGTTTGGCGAGCAGTGGCGGCGGTGGCAATGACGGCAATCTGAAGCTAAATGATGTGTTTTATTTTATTCCAATAGTGACGGCGACGATAACGATACGGACAATATGTATGGAGCCGTGCGAGAGACTTTACAGTTTTAACAACGGGTGAATAATCACTACAATCAGACAATCTCCACCGTAGAACCGGGATATAATAGAACGTAGCCATCTGCCGTAGAACAGCGGTTTTTAAGGGAGCCTGTGGAACTGTCGTGCAAAAGTGAATATGCGCTGCTGGCACTGATTGAGCTGAGTTTGCACTATAGCAAGGGCGAGCCGCACCGAATTTGTCAGATTGCCGCTGAGCAAAATATTCCCGATCGCTATCTGGAGCAGCTTTTGGCAACTTTACGGCGCGCTGGATTTGTAAAGAGTCAACGCGGTGCGAAAGGTGGCTATTTGCTGACACGGGAGCCATGGAAAATAACGTTGCTAGACGTGGTGAGCTGTATCGAAGGCTTTGAAGCGAAGGCAAAGGAAACGAAGCCTGCGAAAACGACTGAGGGCTCAGTGGTCTGTGAGGTGTGGCAAGAGGTGCGTCAGGGTGCCGAACGGGTGCTAGAGAAGTACACGCTGCAAGATTTGGTAGATAAGCGAAATGCCCGCCAGCAGGTGGACTTGATGTATTACATATAGCTCTGTCATTGCGCTTTGATGTTTGGAAGTCGCGTATTAAAGAGCCCAATATTTAGAGTATTTAGAAAGTCATAGATTACGACCCATATTTGAGTTAGGAGCGCTATGAGAATTGCTAACAACGTCACTGAATTAATTGGTCATACGCCGATGGTGCGGCTGCATCGTATTCCTGAAAGTGAAGGGTGCGTGGCGCAGATTGTGGTGAAGCTGGAAGGAATGAATCCATCAGCTTCGGTGAAGGATCGCATTGGCATTAGCATGATTGAGGCGGCAGAAGCGGCAGGCGATATAACGCCAGGGAAGACAACGCTGGTGGAGCCGACTTCAGGAAATACGGGGATTGCCCTAGCGATGGCCGCTGCGGCAAAAGGGTATGACCTAGTGCTAACGATGCCGGAGACGATGAGCAGTGAACGGCGAGCCATGCTGCGAGCCTATGGCGCAAAGCTAGAGCTAACGCCGGGGATGTCGGGGATGAGCGGCTGCATTCAGCGAGCACAAGAGATGGTGGAAGGACTGCCTGATGCCTATATGCTGCAACAGTTTGATAATCCGGCGAATCCAGAGGTGCATCGGCGTTCGACGGCTGAGGAGATTTGGCAGGATACGGACGGGGAAGTGGATTTTTTGGTGGCGGGTGTAGGCACGGGCGGTACAATTACTGGGGTCGGTGAAGTGCTGAAGCGACGAAAGCCCAGCTTTCAGATAGTGGCGGTGGAGCCGGTGAATAGTTCGGTGCTTTCGGGTGGGCGGCCAGGGCCGCATAAGATTCAGGGGATTGGTGCAGGGTTTGTGCCGAAGGTGCTTAATCAAGGGTTGATTGATGAGGTAGTGACGGTAAAAGATGATGAGGCGATCGCATACGGCAGACGCTTAGCCAAAGAAGAAGGCATTCTCTCAGGCATCTCTAGCGGTGCGGCGCTATGTGCGGCAGTGAAACTTGCCAAGCGCCCTGAAAATGAAGGAAAGCTGATTGTGATGATCCAGCCGAGCTTTGGTGAGCGCTACTTAAGTACGCCATTGTTTCAAGATCCAGAGCCGGTAGGGTAGATCTTGCACGTTAAAATAGGGAAGTTCTAAACGCCCTTTTTAAACGACCCTCGCGCTGATGAGTGACCATTACAAAACGCTAGAGATTTCGTCTGCAGCTAGCCCGGAGCAGGTGAAGCAAGCCTATCGAAAGCTGGCGAAAAAGTTTCACCCCGACGCTCAAGATAGTGTCAAAGATCAGAAGAAGAGTCACGATAAGATTGCGCAGGTGAATGCGGCGTATGAGGTGCTAGGCGATGCGACTGAGCGGCGAGAGTATGATGCGGCGCAGCGGCTAAAGCTAGAGACGGCGGTGAGTGATCGCGCCCACCGAGCCGCCAGTGCCGCTAGCGCTGCGCAGGGCCAGTATCGTAAGCGTCGTGCCAATGCGGCTTCGACCACCACTATTGAACAGTGGCTTCGTAGCGTATATACACCGACCGATCGACTGATTGGCAAGATCATCAAACCGTTAAAAGCTGAGGTAAGAGCGCTGTCAGCCGATCCGTTTGACGATGAATTGATGGAAGTTTTTCAAACCTATATAGAAGAGTGCCGGGCGTCTTTAGAAAAAGCTCAGGCGAAGTTTAAATCAATGCCGAATCCGGCAGGTGTGGCAAGCGGGGCGGCGAATTTGTACTACTGCCTAAATCAGCTTGAGGACGGCATCGAGGAGATTGAGCGGTTTACCTATACGTATGACGATAGCTATTTGCATACGGGGCAAGAGCTGTTTCGGATATCGGCGGGGCTGAGGAAGGAGGCAAAGGCGGAGATTCAGGCGGTGCTATGACTTCACGCTGCCGTAGAGTTGCTACAATGATTCTTTCGTTTGCAGCGCCTCGGTTTTGAGGCCCGTTTCGCTATGGTTCTTCCGATTGTTGCTGTTATTGGTCGCCCTAATGTGGGCAAGTCGGCGCTGGTGAACCGGTTGGCGGGCGGGCGGCAGTCGATTGTGTTTGATCTGCCGGGGGTGACGCGCGATCGCACCTATCAACCTGCCTTTTGGAAAGACCGCGACTTTTTGGTCGTAGACACAGGCGGACTGGTTTTTGATGACAATACAGAATTCTTACCGTTCATTCGCGAGCAAGCGCTGGCGGCGCTGACTGAAGCGTCTGCGGCTATTTTCGTTGTAGATGGGCAGTTTGGCCCGACCGAAGGCGATCAGGAAATTGCAAGCTGGCTGCGCACTCAGGGCGTGCCGGTTTTGCTGGCTGTGAATAAGTGTGAGTCGCCAGATGAAGGCTTGATTCAGGCGGCGCAGTTTTGGGAGCTAGGACTCGGTGAGCCCTACCCGGTGTCAGCAATTCACGGCAGCGGTACGGGCGAGCTGCTGGACATACTGGTAGAGCATTTACCGCCGACTGATGAGATTGAAGAGATTGAAGAATATCGCGTGGCGATTGTAGGACGGCCCAACGTGGGTAAGTCTAGTATGCTGAATGCCTTTGTCGGTGAGAGTCGGTCGATTGTGAGCCCAATTTCAGGGACGACGCGTGACTCAATTGATATGGTCGTTACCCGTGGCGAGGGCGACGATCTTAAGCGCTACCGACTGATTGATACGGCGGGCATTCGTAAGAAGAAAAATGTGAACTTTGGCCCAGAGTTCTTTGGGATTAACCGTGCTTTTAAGGCGATTAAACGAGCCGACGTGGTGCTGTTGGTTGTGGATGCACTAGACGGGGTAACGGAGCAGGATCAAAAGCTGGCGGGGCGAATTGAGGAAGAAGGCCGGGCCTGCGTGATTGTGGTAAATAAGTGGGATGCGATTGATAAGGATTCGCACACTATTTATGAGTTTGATAAGACGATTGAAGCGAAGCTGCACTTTCTGGGCTGGGCAAAGCGGCTGTACGTGAGCGCGCTGACCGGGCAGCGGTTGCCGAATATCTTAGATGCAGTAGATGCCTCGGTAGAGCAGCATCGCCGCCGGGTGACGACTTCGGTAGTCAATGAAGTGATTGCAGATTCGGTGAGCTGGCATACGCCGCCGACTACACGGCAAGGGCGGCAGGGGCGAATTTATTACGGGACTCAGGTGCGATCGCAGCCCCCTTCTTTTGCCCTGTTCGTCAACGACCCTAAGCTCTTTGGCGAAAGCTATCGCCGCTACATGGAAAAGCAGTTTCGTAAAAACTTAGGCTATGACGGTACGCCGATTCGACTGATGTGGCGCGGCAAGAGTATGCGCGATCTGGAACGGGCTTCGGGCGCTAACAGAGCCACTAAAGTTGGCCGGATGAACTAGGCGGGCTCTAAAGTATTGCTATGGATTTATTGCGATCGCTCCCCATCGGCCTCTATCTAGAACAGCCGGTCACCTGGCTTCACCGCATTGATGCTCGTGTCAAAACCATCTGGCTACTGAGCATACTACTCGCCCCGGTTTTGGCTAATGAGATATATCGTATCGCTCTCGTTTTGTTTTTGGTGCTGCTCACGATTAGCGCCCGTATTCCGCTGCGTGTGTGGCGACAGCAAATGGGCTGGCTGCTGCTGCTGGGTTGTTTGATCACCGCGTTGGTGCTGGTGTCGCCTGATGGCATCGCGATATCTCAGCAGCCCCGGTTGCCTACGCCTCAAGCTTTGCAAGACTGGCCGAATGATGTGACGCCGCCTGAAATGCTGCCGGAAGTGCCCGACGCTACGCGCTATCGGTATGACATCGTTAATATCGAAATTGCCAAAAGACCGATTAATTTAGGCATTTATATCACGCAGCGATCGCGCCGAATTGCCATCAAAATTAGCACGCTGCTATTTACGCTAATCTATTCAACCACCTTATTTTTGCTCACGACTGCGCCCGAAGAAATCACCGAAGGCATTGAAGACCTGATGCAGCCGCTAAAAAAACTAGGTATTCCAGTCACCGAAGTAGCGCTGACCCTAACGCTAGCGCTGCGGTTTATTCCACTGGTACTCGAAGAAGTCCAAAACTTAGTGAGATCGATTCGCACCCGCGCGATTAAGTGGCAAAAGCTGGGCGTACGGGGCGCGATCCAGATTTGGCTGATGGTGTCAGAGCGACTGATTGAAAATTTGCTGTTGCGCGCTGAGCAGATTGCTAGTGCTATGCAGGTGAGAGGATTTACCAGCCCGAGTGAGCATCGCGTGGTGTGGCATCAGCTTCGACTGCGCTGGTGGGACTGGCTGGTGATGGGCGGACTGGCTTTGTTTTGGTGGGGCCGAATTGTATTAGGAGGCGTTGCTTAAGATTTGGGGAGAGCAAAGGTGGCAGATGACGCTCAGATGAGTTCTCGGTTGGCGCCTTGCGAGCAGTTTTATTGGCGATCGCTACCCCTTAACCATCGAACAGGCTCTGAAGTTTTTGAGGCGCTGTTTCAATCTCAGGTGACAGGTGTTGGGATGGGGGCGATCGCAACTCTACTCGAAAGCCCGTATCCTTTAACCCCTGACTCACTGCCCGAATCTGCCAGTCAAATGATCCGCTATTCCATTTGCGCGGGCGCACCTAGAGTCGTTGCAGGTCAAGCTCAGATGTGGACGCCTCAACTTGGATACGTGCTGCCCTTTATAGAGACTTTAGGACGCGCCCAGGGTCTAAAAAAATCAGAGGGCGCTCGGCCTAACGAAGCCCTTCCTTTTGTTGGCGGCTGGCTGGGCTGGCTAGGCTATGACTGCGCGTGGGAGATAGAGCGCCTGCCCTGGCTAAAAGAGGATACGCTGCCTTTTCCAGTCGCTTTCTGGTATGAACCGGCAGAGTTTGCAGTGCTCGATCATCACCGTCAGCAGCTTTGGATAGCGGCAGAGCGTCCTGAGTGCTTAGAAGAATTAGCCACGAGACTTCAGCAGTATTCCTATCAACCTAACGATTCTCTATACAACCCCTTATATATAGATAAAAAATCGCAGACAGACGCCCTGCACTTTGAAACTGAGCGCACCGCCTTTGAACAGGCCGTGACAAAAGCCAAGGCGCATATTCGCGCGGGCGACGTATTTCAGGTCAATCATTCGCTGCGGTTTCAAGCGCAAACTGCACTGCCTAGCTGGGAGGTTTATAAAAGGCTGCATACAATAAACCCGTCACCGTTTGCGAGCTACTGGCATACTCCGTGGGGGGCGGTGGTGAGCTGTTCGCCTGAGCGGCTAGTGCATTTGAAGGCGGGTAAGGCTCAGTCAAGGCCAATTGCAGGGACGAGGCCGCGCGGGAAGAGCGCAGTAGATGACGAGGCGATCGCGACTGAGCTGAGGGGCGATCGCAAAGAGAAAGCCGAGCACATTATGCTTGTTGACCTTGAGCGTAACGATTTGGGCCGCGTGTGTGAATGGGGATCAGTACAGGTTGAGGAACTGATGACCGTTGAACGCTACAGCCACGTTATGCATTTAGTGAGTAACGTCACTGGCAAGTTAGACAAGCGGCATTCAACTGCTCAGCTAATAGCGGCGTTATTTCCAGGCGGCACGATTACCGGCTGCCCTAAAGTACGCTGCATGGAAATCATTGAAACTTTAGAGCCGGTTCGGCGCAGTTTGTTTTACGGTTCGTGTGGGTATTTAGATCGGCGCGGACGACTCGATCTCAATATCCTTATTCGCACGTTGCTAATGTCAGAAGGCACCGTATGGGGACAGGTCGGTGCAGGCATTGTTGCTGATAGCCAGCCTGCTCGCGAATGGCAGGAGTCTTTGCAAAAAGCCAAAGCTCAACTGCTGGCCCTTGGCCTCTAGCTCTAAACCTTTATCATCAAACCTCTAGCATCAAACCTCTAGCATCAAACCTTGACTCAATTAAACAGTCGTTAGAATAGTCGCAGCTCTTTGATAACAGACACCTGTTAAGCGTGATATATATCACCGACAAAGCACGTTTGTACTTAGGAACCATGCTGCGGTGAAAGCCCTTAACAACATTTGGGCGAATCGTCGGTAAAAGGCTGTAAACTCAGTCGTAACAAGGCATATTTGTGCTTGGGCACAATACTAACTATAAAACTAATTTTTTGATGAATTTCCGTGTAGCGATTCTTCCTATACCTACGGCTTCATCACCAACCTATCTTCTACCTTTCACAACCCGACAGCCTGAATGAGCACAGAAACCTATCTAAACCATCCTAACTTTGGCTTGCTCTTCAGGATTTGCCTGGTCGGTGAAGGACAAGAACTATTCGCTACGCTATATGCACACCGACTATTTTTCTTAGTTACTAACGACTCTAGTGGCCTTGCTTTTGAGCCAACAGGTCGCATAGAAGCCAAGCAGCTCATAGAACAGCGCCTTCGCGTGATCCGGCGTACAGGCCAACAAGCCGAATACGATCTGCTTCAAAAGACATATAAGCAAGCCTTTTAAGCCATGAACTCTGATGGTCGCAAGACAAAAACGGCTGCCAGTGACACCGGCACCAGCATCGACGATATAGGTGTGCGCCTAAAAAAGATTCGGCCATTACTCCCTCAGACGGTGCGACTGATTGCCGTCACCAAAACATTTCCAGCAGCGATAGTACGCGCTGCTTACGCTAACGGCATCCGAGATTTTGCCGAAAACAAAGTGCAAGAAGCTTTAGCGAAACAGGCAGAGCTAAGTGAGCTTACGGAGGTGACCTGGCATTTTATTGGTCATGTGCAGTCAAATAAAAGCCGCAAAGTTCTGGAGCATTTTGACTGGATTCACTCTGTCGATAGCCTGAAGCTTGCTACTCGGTTAGACAAACAGGCCGCAGAACTCGGCAAACGACCGACCTGCTGCTTGCAAGTAAAGCTCGCGGTAGACCCGTCTAAAGATGGTTTTGAACAAGAAGACCTCATCGCAGCACTGCCTGATCTCGATCGGCTGGCGCATTTGAACATCGTTGGGCTGATGGTGATTGCGCCGTACGGACTGCCCGCCGCTGAGACACAGGCGGTTTTTGAACGAGGAAAAGCATTAGCACAGCATATTCAGACGCTGGGGCTTGAGCGAATTAGGATGTCAGAGCTTTCGATGGGAATGTCAGGAGACTTTGAGGCAGCGATCGCAGCAGGTGCTACGTTGATAAGACTGGGCAGTAGCCTCTTTGGACAGCGCGAGAATAAAGCAGCGCCAAGAAGATGATCAAAAGAAAAGAAAAAAGGCTTGACATATCTTCTGAGCCGTGGGCTAATGCTTGTGCATCTAGTTATAAAGGCCGGATGAATTAGGTTTCTGATTCCGGTTACCACCGTCGGTTTTTGCGCAAGTGTAAACGCGTGTAAAAGTTGACCAAAAAACCAGTATGCTAAGCCGTTATATGCAGTAATACTTAGGATTCATTTTCAGCTTTTAAGAACTACTGAAGGCCAGCCATTTAAGGGCGATCGCCTGAGAGTTTTTTAAAGTCGTTCTTTCTCCCCACTGCGCTTTTGAAACTTCGATCCTTGATGTATCGATCGAGTGCTATTCAAAAACGAAATTCTTATTAAAAGGGATTGAACTTTGACAGGGAATGCTTTAGTTTTATTGCCACATCACTACAGCCTTCGCCTTTAAGTAGCTGTGGCTGTAGGTTGCCAAGTCGTCAAAATGTCGTGTATGGAGCGCAGGAAATGAGTGGTCTTTTTGGGAAAATAAAGGACTTTGTTGGATTGAACGATCCGGCTGATTACGAATACGAATATGAAGAAGAAGGCGACGAGTATCAGAGCCTTTACGAAGAAGAAAACGTCGAAGCTGAGGCGGTCGCACCCCCCGTTCCGCCTGCTATGGCCCCGGTAGAAGAGGCGCGTCCTGCTCGCCGCCGCATCCGCGAGAGAGTTTTGTCCACAGAATCTGGAATG
Source organism: uncultured cyanobacterium (assembly GCA_963793265.1). GTDB lineage: Bacteria > Cyanobacteriota > Cyanobacteriia > Phormidesmidales > Phormidesmidaceae > Phormidesmis. The sequence continues at coordinate 770,294 of CAWBZI010000006.1, read as the reverse complement.
GTTTCAATGAATAATGTGATTGGTATGCCTGGCGCTATGAATGGAATGAGCGAAGTGCTGGTCATGGAGCCTCGCACCTTTGAAGAAATGCCTCAGGCTATTCAAGCCTTGCGTGAGCGCAAGTCGGTTGTTCTCAACCTCACGATCATGGATCCCGACCAGGCTCAGCGCGCCGTTGACTTTGTAGCCGGTGGTACCTATGCCATGGATGGCCACCAAGAGCGCATTGGCGAAAGCATCTTCTTGTTCACGCCTAACTGTGTTCAGGTAAGTATGCCTTCTGAAGGCGAAGACGGCTTCACGGGTCAAGAGCCTGTGAGTGCGCCTCGTCAAACTGCGCCTACACCAGCCTGGGCTACCGAGCAAATCGCTCGCATGGCATAAGACCTCTAGTAAGCTAGATGTAGAGACACACTTCACTCTTGCAATGGCCTATTCGCGGTATGCTGTTTAGGAAATTACGAGAGTTGCGATCTTTTGCCTGTAAGACTTGGCATGATTGGCGGCGGGGTAATGGGGGAAGCTCTATTATCTCGCCTTCTTTCTCAGGGGCTATATGCTCCTGATGAGATGATAGTGGGCGAACCTTCGCCCGAACGTCGCGAGGTGCTAGCCGAACAGTACGGCATACAGACAACCGACAGCAACCGAACGGTGATTGAATCAGGCAAGGTCATTTTGCTGGCCATCAAGCCCCAGATTTTTTCACTGGTGGCACAAGATTTTCAGGGCGCACGCTGCGAAACGCCGCCCTTAGTACTTTCAATCTTGGCTGGAGTGCCGCTAAGTAAGCTAGAAGATGCTGTGCCGGGCTGGCCAGTAGTCAGAGCGATGCCAAATACGCCTTCGACGGTGGGTGCGGGAATGACAGCGATCGCACTCGGCTCTCGCACCTCACCTCAGCACGGCAAGCTGGCTCACGAAATATTCTCCGCCGTTGGTCAGGTGGTGCAGGTGCCCGAGGTCATGATGGACGCGGTAACGGGGCTTTCAGGCTCGGGGCCAGGCTATGTGTCGATTGTAATTGAGGCGCTAGCTGATGGCGGGGTGGCGTCGGGATTGCCTAGAGTGATCGCAAATCAGCTTGCCGTTCAGACCGTGCTAGGCACCGCTGAGCTTGTGCAAAAAACAGGAATACACCCAGCCGAGCTGAAAGATAGAGTAACCAGTCCTGGCGGCACGACCATTGCGGGGATTGCCTGCTTAGAAGAGTTGGGGCTGCGCTCGGCGCTGATTGAGGCCGTACGGGTGGCAAGTTCGCGATCGCGAGAGCTGGGCAAACCTCAGCCGCCTAGCGCTTGATATTCTATTATTCCTAGACAGCCATTTCTAGACAGCCATTTTTAACAGTTAGTATCGTACGCCTTGCCGCGCCATGCCTCCTGAAGACCCTAATTCTGCTGATAATACGACTCCGCGAAGTACGGACAGCAGCTCTACTGGCTACGAGCATTCTCCTACACAGACTCCCGACGAGAGAGCCGGTCAAATATCCGGCGATTCTGCCCCCAAGCGCCCCTTAGGCTTGCAGCGCTCTGACCGTAGCAGCAGAGGTCTATCTGCTTCTGGCTTGTCAGGTGGCAGCGGCATCCGGTCTACTGGTGTCGGCGCTGATGTCGATCAGCTCGTGCGCGCGGGGCTGAGAGATTTAGAGCAAAGGCGGCGCGAGCTGCAATCAGAAATAGAACAGTTAGAGCGACGCAAAGAGCAAATAGAGACGGAGATGCGCTCTAGCTTCGCGGGTAGCTCTCAGGATGTGGCCATTCGGGTGCAGGCTTTTAAGAACTACTTGGTCGGCAGCCTGCAGGATTTGGTATCGGCGGCTGAGGAGATGGATTTGACGCCGCCTGCTGCCCCTGCCGTGCCGGTAGCGCCTGCCACGGATACGACAAGCGACGATGGTGAGATTGTGCCTTTGGCGGCGCAACGGTTTGCTCAGCAGCGCGATCGCATCAACAGCCTGCTGGATCAATACCGCACTCGCCCTGATTACTACGGCCCCCCCTGGCAGCTTCGGCGTACCTTTGAGCCCATTCATGCCGAGCGCGCCTCTAACTGGTTTTTTACGCAGGGCGGACGCGGCTCGGTAAAGAGCATGGGCAGTCGTTTGCAAAACGTATTGGTGGCTTCTGCTGCGATTTCTTGTATGCACGCTATCTACGATCAGCGTTTATGCGTGCTAGTTCTAGCAACGACGCCAGAGCGATTAGGCGAGTGGCGACGCTGGCTGCAAGACTGTTTGGGAATTGCTCGGGCAGATTTTGGGACGAACCGTGGGGTAATGTTATTTGAAGCCCCTGAGCCGATGAGTCAACGGGCTGAACGGTTACTTGATAGCGGGCGAATTCCTTTTTTGATTATGGATGAAGCTGAAGATAAGGTAAGTCTGTCTTTGCTTCAGTTCCCGCTTTGGTTGGGATTTGCGCCTGATCCAGCTAATCCTTCTGCCGACTACGACTACTACTAAAGCTCGATTATTTTAATTCGATTATTTAGTTTGATTATTTTATACACCCTACCTACGTTAAAAGACCCACCATGCCTGTGCTTACTGTTGTGATCGTGCTGCTAGGTTTACTGGCTGCTTACTTGCTCGGCTCTATTCCAACGGGCTTTTTGTTAGCTAAGGCACTGCGAGGTATTGATATTCGCGAGCATGGTTCTGGGAATACGGGCGCGACCAATGTGTTTCGGGTGGTGGGTAAAGGCGCGGGAATTACGGCGCTGGTGATTGATTTGATTAAAGGGGCCGCGGCGGTTTTAATGATTCGCGCGCTGGTGGGTTCTGCGAGCGGGGTGGGACTGTCAGGGGATGCGATCGCCTGGATTTCTGTCGGGGCCGCGCTACTAGCTGTGCTAGGCCATAGCAAATCAGTGTGGCTAGGGTTTGCAGGCGGCAAGTCGGCGGCGACGGGTTTGGGCGTGCTGCTGGCGCTGATGTGGCCGGTTGGGCTAAGTGTCGCGGCTGTATTCGGCACAGCGCTGGCGATCTCTCGCACCGTTTCAGTGGGTTCTATTGCCGCAGCGCTTTCGGCAGCTATCTTCATGGCCGCGATGCAGCAGCCAATCCCCTATATCTTGCTTGCCTGCGCAGGTGGCTTTTATGTGGTGTTTCGCCACCGTAGCAACATTTCTCGCCTGCTCACGGGCACTGAGCCTAAGACGTTTGGCAATTGATTTGTTCTAAATTTTCTCTCAGCTCGGTTGGGCTAAAAAGCATTGGTAAGAAGTGAATGCTGTTAACTTCTTTGAAGTAGAACAGGATAGGAACGGGCGGCCAGAAAATTGTCCAGTTCTCCCAGTCTATATAGGGGAAAGTTTTGAGGATTTTTTCGTTGCGTCTGACCTCTAACGCTACGTCTGTGAAAATAAGACGAATTGTGGTGGTCTGGTAGAGCAAAAACAGCCCTAGCAGCGCTACAAAAAGGCCGATTCCTAGCTGAAAGAATAGGAGAGGGATAGAGAGTAAGGTAATTGCGATTGGGAGCTTGTAGCTAGGCGTAAGCGGCGTCGAGGTGAAGGCGGTTGAAGGCATTGCTTTAAGGACGTGAGAAAAACTAATGATGGCTCAGTTTCCGACAAAAGCGCTGCCGTTGCCCTGAAACATCATCCAAGAGAGAAAGAAATTAGTAATAAAAATAGCCAGTAGAGAGGTCACTACGGCTGTCGTGGTAGATTGCCCAACGCCTTTTGCGCCGCCCGTGGTGGTGAGGCCCCAGCTTGAGCCGATGACTGCAATTAAAACGCCGAAGATGACGGCTTTAATGAGCGCACTCGCTAAGTCCCAGGTTGTGAGAAAGTTGCGGGCTGAATTTAAGAACACAGCGGCGGGAATGCCGTACAAGCTGGTGGCGACGATGAGTCCGCCCGTCATCCCGGTAATAAACGCCAAAATGCTGAGTGAGGGCAGCATCAACGCGCAGGCGATGACCCGAGGAATGACAAGATAGTCTACTGGGTCACTTTTGAGCATTTGCAGCGCATCGATTTGTTCGGTAACGCGCATCGTACCGATTTCGGCAGCAAACGCTGAGCCCACCCGCCCGGCCAGTACGACTGCTGTGAGTACGGGCGCAAGCTCTCGGGCCAACGTTAGCGCTAAAACGCCACCGATCGCCGTGGTTGCGCCAAAGGTAATGAACTCGCGGGCCACCTGGATGGTAAAGACCATGGCGACGAAAAAGGCAGTAACTAGCGAGATCAAGATAGAGCCTGGGCCGACGAGGGCCATCTGCTCGATGGTATTGCGGCGGTGAACAGGGCGAGAGATGACGTGGATGAGTACCTGCCCGCCGAGAAATATTGCGGACAGCATCCGCCCTAGCCAGAGGGAAAGATTAGTGGGAATAAGAGAAGGACTCATGGGTCGCGTTCATGTGATTGAAGAAGATAGGCTAGGCACAGACAGCTAGGTACAAAACGGGTATGGCTAAATGAGAGGCTAAATGAGAACAGAGCAACGATGTTTTATGAAAATTTAAGATTTCTCACAGGTGACCTTAATAGCCAGTTTTATCTCTTATGGTGTTCGAGAGTCGAACCCAAGCTTTTAAAACGAATACTGCGTTTTATCTCATCATGGCTACCTTATTACATTTTCTTCGGTCACTAGCAGTAACTTTGGTAGCTGGATTTTTGCTATCGGTCAGTGTACTGGGCTGCTTGTTGGGTGTGCTAGTGGCGCTTAATGTATCGCCGCTTGGCATAATTTCAAACCCTATATACGAACAGATGAGTCGATTTTTGATGGTATTTGGGGGTGGCGATCGCCTAGAAGGCGTGGTTGCGATCGCCCTTACCCTCGGCGTTGTGGCCTCACTGCTCAACGGCTTTAGCGCTTACAAGCGCAGTCAACGCTCCGAATGGCAGCTTGCCGCGACTAAAGATGGCAGCTACTAAAGATTGATGAATAAGCATTAAGCAATGGCCGTTTTACATAGCTGCTCTATTAGAAACCCCTAAAACTGGCAAAAAAACCTATGCTGTATAGCAGTGTTTTTCATCGGGCAGTTTTGGATTGCTATGGGTTTTTGCCGCTACCTGACAATTTCTAGGGCCTTTCTTCTTTTATCTTCTTTTCGCCTATCACAATGGTCATATCGCATTGCTGTAGTGACGCTGGCCTGTTGGTTTGGCCTCAGCGCGATCGCACCGCCTGCTTTAGCACAACAGCCCGGTAGCTCCATTCAGCCCTATCTAGACCGGGTGGCCGAAGAAGTCACTGAATTTACGCTAGATAACGGTATGAAGTTTATCGTGCTAGAGCAGCACGAGGCCCCCGTTGTCTCGATGATGCTGTATGCCAACGTTGGCGCGGCAAATGAAGAAGATGGTAAAACTGGCGTTGCTCACTACCTAGAGCATTTGGCCTTTAAAGGCACTACCCGCATCGGCACCACTAACTATCCTGCCGAAAAAGCAGCTCTCGACCAGCTCGACGAGGTTTTTAGTCAGCTTCTAGCTGCAGAGGCATCAGGCGACGAGGCTCAGATGGCCGCCCTGACCGCCGAGTTTGAAGCGCTTCAGGCCGAGGCTGCTTCTTACGTAGAGCAAAATAAATTTGGTCAAATCATTGAGCAGGCGGGCGGCACGGGCCTTAATGCCACCACCTCAGCCGACGCTACCCGCTACTTTTATAGCCTGCCTTCTAATAAGCTAGAGCTGTGGTTCTCGCTTGAATCTGAGCGCTTTCTCGATCCGGTACTGAGAGAATTCTATAAAGAAAAAGAAGTCATTCTCGAAGAGCGCCGAATGCGCGTAGACAACTCGCCTATTGGCCAGATGGTTGAGCGCTTCTCAGAAGTAGCCTTTACCAATAACCCCTATCGCCGTCCGGTTATTGGCTATCAAGAAGATTTGCGCAAGGCGACTCGCGCGGATGTCCAAGCCTTTTTTGATCTTTACTATGGCCCCAGTAATCTAATTGCTGCGATTGTGGGCGACGTAGATCCCAATCAGGTAAGACAGCTTGCAGAGGCTTACTTTGGCCGCTACCAGCCGCGTGCAACGCCGCCCGCATTGAACGTTGATAAGTCTGACCAAAACGAGCCTCGCGATTTCACGCTGGAGCTGATTTCGCAGCCCTGGTATCTAGAGGGCTTTCACCGACCGGGGATTGAAGATTCTGATCATGTGGTGTACTCAATGATCGACAGCATCTTGACCGGGGGGCGTACTGCTCGCCTGTACAAGGCCCTTGTGGAGCCTCAAATTGCGCTAGATATTGGTAGCTCGAATGGATTTCCTGGTGATAAGCAGTCTTCGGTGCTGTTGCTGTATGGGTTAACTGCGCCCGGTCATACCGTCGAAGAAATTGCGATAGGTTTGGAAGCAGAGCTTCAGCGGTTGAAAGATGAGCCGGTGGATGTGGATACGCTAGAGCGCGTAAAGACTCAGGCAAGAGCTGGATTATTAGGACTATTGGACTCTAATAACGGTATGGCAAGTTTGCTGGCGGAGTACGAAGCTAAAACGGGCGACTGGCGCAATGTTTTTGCAGAGCTTCAGGCAATTGAGGCGGTGAGTGCTGCTGACGTGCAGCGCGTGGCTAGAGCAACCTTCCGCCCTGAGAATCGGACGGTGGGTAAGCTCATTTCTGCTGAGGAAAGCGCCCCATTAGAGCCAGCACTAGAGCCAACGGTGCCGACGCCTGATGAAGGCACACCAGGGACAGCGCCTGAAGGGCCTACGCAGCCGCCTAATGAACCGTCTGAGAGTTTGGATGGCGATCGCACTAGCTCAGCCCAGCCACCAGAGCCCGCCATAGAGCCCGCCGCCGAGCCGGTTAGAGGCTTGTGGTAGCGCTAACCACTGATTAATTTTGCAGTCATTCTTCTAGTCATTTTTAGGCGAGTTATCAAGAGAAACATGGGTTTGAACTTACGGCGCATTCGCAGAAAACTTTTACCGCTTTTGTTTTTAGCTGCTGCTACCTGTACGGTGCTGCTGACACTATCCTGGCCCAGTCCAGCGCAGGCAATTGAGGCTAAACCTTATGAGGAGCTTGTGTTTCCGCCCTTGGGCGACATTCAAATTCCTGAATACGAGCGCTACGAGCTAGAAAACGGCTTGGTAGTCTACCTCATGGAAGATCACGATCTCCCGTTGGTGAGCGGGTCTGCGACTTTCCGCACGGGCGATTATTTGGTGGATGCTCCGCAGGCGGGCCTTGCAGGCATTACCGGCGAGGCCATGCGCTTGGGCGGTAGCGAGCGCCATTCTCCTAGTGAGCTAAATCAGATTTTGGAGCAAAAGGCCGCTTCGGTAGAAACCAGTATTGGCGACACTAGCGGTAGCGCCGGGTTTTCGTCTTTGAGCGAAGACTTGGAAACGGTGTTTGGCCTGTTTGCTGAGGTGATTACTCAGCCTGCTTTTGACGAGGAGCAGTTTGAACTGATTAAAAGCCGTACGGCAGGTGGAATTGCTCGGCGTAATGATGACGCTGACGACATTGTGTCTAGAGAGTTTAGCAAACAGATTTACGGTGAGGAAAGCCCCTATGCTCGCACGGTAGAGTACGCCAATTTGGCGAACATTAGCCGCGCAGATGCAGTGAATTTCTATCAGCGCACGCTCACGCCAGAAAACACTATTTTGGGCATTGTTGGTGACTTTGACCCGGATGTAATGAAGGCTCAGATTGCGAGCACGCTGGGCGCATGGCAGTCAGACGCGGTAGCGGCGGTGCCTCAGCCGCCAGAGGGCTCACAGCAAAAAGCCGGTTTGTTTTTTGTCGATCAGCCGCAGCTTACGCAAAGCTACATTCATATTGGTCACATTGGCGGCGAACTCAGCAGCCCCTATCACGCCCAGATGGCTGTGCTCAACGAAGTGCTTAACGGCTTTGGGGGCAGACTGTTCAACGAGATTCGCTCGCGGCAGGGTTTGGCCTATAGCGTGTATGCCTTTTGGAGCCCTCGGTACGACCACAACGGCATCTTTATCGGTGGCGGGCAAACGCGCTCTGAGGCGACGGTGCCATTTATTCAGTCAATGTATCAGGAGCTAGAGAAGGTTCGCGAGCAGCCGATTACTGAAACGGAACTGGCCTTTGCTAAAGATTCGGTGCTCAATAGCTTTGTGTTCAATTTTCAGTCGCCTAACCAGACGCTTTCGCGCTTGATTCGCTATGAGTACTACGACTATCCATCAGACTTTGTTTTTCAGTTTAGAGATCAAGTAGAGAGTGCGACGGCTCAAGGGGTGCTTGAGGCAGCTCAGGCGGTACTGATGCCAGAGAAGCTGATTACGGTAGTCGTGGGGAATATGGCGGAGATAGATCCTTCGTTGAGCGCATTAGGTGCAGAACTGGTGCCTTTAGATGTGACGATTCCTGAGCCTGTAGGTTCGTAAGCTGTACGAGTGGACATGTGCAGAAAGTGTGGGGCGATCGCTGATAGATAGACAGTGCTGAGGTCTGTAGTTTCTACGACTACCTGCGGTTACTTGCAACGATTTGTGAGAATAGTTCGGATTGCTTCGGATTTCTCAGGTCAGCGAATGTTTGAAGTTATAGAAAAAGCTTCAAATAAAGTTGATAAGACCTTTATTCTCCGTTTATCAAGTGCAGAGTAGTTTGGGAATAACCATCAGGAAGCACGTTTGTTTTGTAGTCAGGTTTTGTTTTACTTTTTAAAGTGAAACGAAGTCTGGCTGCGCTCTCCCGTCTACAGCTATGAAAATCGCCCCCTTTAGAATTGAAAAGATAGTTTTACGTGCCGGTAAAAAGCAGGTGTCAAGAATGCCTGTAAAATGCTTTGACCCTGACTTTGAAGGCTCGCATGGCCATATTGTTGATGCGAAGGTGGCTGGATATGCGGTGACGAGCACTGCGCCTTACAATATTGACGACAAAGTATTGCCTGAGTCGGCTGTGTCAAATTCTCCAGCGCAGGCCGAGATGGGCATTCAGGCGATCGCCCGGCACCTCCACAATATTAAAAACGATCCGACTATTTCTGAGCCCCCTCAGCTTGTAATCTCGGTTCACGGCTACAACACAGCCGAAAAAGGCATTAAGGAGTGGTACAACGATATCTTTCGCTATGCGGCCTACAAAGACGACAAGATTTCGGGTAAGTCCAATCTGGTATTTGTAGGCTATCGATGGTCTTCAGAACAGATTTCTCGTGGGTTTGTGCCGCTGTATGGAAACCTGAGAGCGCTGCCTGATGTGCCTAAAGCGATACTGACGATTGGCCTGGTTTTGTTGGTGTTTGGTATTGGCGATATGGTGCTAGAAGTGGCGCGATCGCTTCAGCTCGTCAGCTCTCCCTCTTTCTTAATTCGGTTCCTTGATACTGTAATGAGCGCGATGAGTGGGAACGAAATCGGCCCCTTCGGAAGAATCGTTCAAGCAGCCTTTATTATCAGCTCAAAGCTGCTATTTGGCCTAGCTTTGATAGTGCCTTTTGCTATTGCTGTTCTTTTACTGCTTCGACTCTCTGTTTATTTTCGAGATGTTTACCGCGCCATTAACTTTGCCGTTCCTGATCTTACAGAGCTAATTAGACAGATAGACAAAGCCGTTTACGATCTTGAGAAAAACGAACCTTCAACTGTCTATGCCGTGCCGATCGATGCTTTAGCCTCGGACAAGTGCTCGGATATTGCCGACTGCAAGCGAGTCACGCTCAGCTTTGTCGGACACAGTATGGGCGGGCTAGTAATTACGAACGTTGTCAGAATTCTCTCAGATGTGTTCGACCACGGCTCTATTGCACAGAACCCCTCATCTAAAATCGGCAATACCCTGCGGCTAGGCCGGTTGATCCTCGCTTCACCTGATATTCCTGTACTCTCTGTCGTCTCTAGCCGCGCAAATGGTTTGGCCTCTTCACTACGTCGATTTGACGAGGCTTATCTGTTCAGCAGCGAAGGCGATTTGGCCCTTAAGCTAGCCTCAACTGCTGCGAACTACATTTCTTTTCCCAGCGCTCGCCAAGACCACGGTCATCGGCTAGGTAGCGTTGCGCTACGCGATGATAGGTACGGCAAAGGTATCATCAACCTAGACAATTTGAACAAGTACTATACGCCTGAAAAGTCGCTTTATGATGCGGTTAGAGAAGACCCTTGGGATATTTTGCAGCGTTTGGTAACTGGCGTGAGAAAGGGTAAGGGCGGCGATCGCTTTCAAACGCTAGAAGCGCTATTTGCTCACGAGCACCAAACAGAATCTCGGGCTACACTGGCTGACTTATTCACCTTTTTTGATTGTACTGATTACCAGGACAACGTGGTAATTTTGACAGAAGGTGGCATGAATAAGACTTCTGAAAATGTAGATGGCGTACTGACTCGGCCCAGAAAGAACAAAGGAAAGCGAGAATTTCTATCGCTGCAGGACTATGCGGGCTTATTGTTTGACATGATAACTGGCAAGCGAGATGTTCACGGCGGCTACTTTAGGGGTAAATACAGCCGCGAGTTGGTTTATCGGCTGGCTTTCTTAGGATTTTCTGGGATGCTAGAAGCGACTCAGGAAGAACAGGTTCTTGAGAGTAAAAAGGCGGCACTCGGCGCGTTCAATCAGCGCTGCTTTGAGCGGGGTATTCAGGTTTACCTGTCGCCTTTGCGCTATCGAGTAGACGTACAAGGGGCTAAGTTGAAGGAGGCTAAAAGCCAGATGATTCAAACTGTAAAAGCTGCGCAGGAAGAGCCCCAAACGTTGCACAAAGAACAGGTTTTTAGTCGGGCTAAGGTGCAGGCGAACGAGGCTATTGCTACGCCTCTAGAGTCAGTTTCTTCAGTAGGTTAGAAATTTCTTCGGCCCGGTTCATGACCATGAGGTGCCCGCAGTTTTCGACGGTGTAGTCAGGGAAGACAAAGCAGAAAGGGAAGATGCGATCGCGCATTCCATGAATATGCACCAAGTTCTCTGGCACCTCATCATTTTTCCAAACAACAACCTTATGCAGCGCCCACTTCAAAAAGTGAGGGTCGGTTTCTTGCAAAACTATTTTAAGCAGCGCTCTCTCATCTGTTCCTTCTGGCGAGAACAGCCAGTAGGCGATGCCATAGACCGCCCATAATACACTCTTAAAAGGAAAGATCCGATGAATTGGGAAAGCCCTAAAAAGCTTGTAATAGTAGGGCACCTCCGAACGCTTTTTAACACTAGAGAGTAGAACTACTTTCTCCGTTTTAATTTGTTTGGCAAGTTCAACAGCAATCATGCCGCCAAACGAAAGACCTACAATAATCGGATCTTTGTCGGTTATTTGCGTGCTTAGCCGCCCGGCATAGCTTTCGATAGATTCTTTTTTCTCGGGGCGTACCCAGTGAATATGAACGGGCCTAAATCCGTCATAGCGTAGCCATTGAAAAATGCGTTCATCCGCACCTAAACCGCTGATAAAATAAATCGGCTTAAGCACCGGCTCTGAAGGTGCTTCGACGTCGGCAACCGTCTCTAGCGGAACAGAAAATTCTGTCGCTTCCGATGTCTTTGAAGTGTCTGGAATCTCTGAAGTCACGATACTGCTATGAGAATGAAGACTACATTGTACGATCACTGCTGCAATAAGCACCGTAAACTATAGGTGCCCTACTACATACCCCAATCATTATGAGCCTGAAACTTTACTTTCTGCGACATGGTGAAACGACTTTCAGCATGAGCGGCAACTTCTGCGGCACCATAGAGGCCGATTTAACAGACGCGGGCCGCGAGATGGCACAGGCATTTGCTGACGAGTACAAGTCGCTGAAGTGGCAAGCAATTTACTGTAGCCCGATGAAGCGGACGCGGGCAACGGCTGCACCGATTGCTCAGGCAACCGGACTAGAGCCAGTGTATCGCGACGGGTTGCGTGAGTGTAACTATGGCGAGTGGGAAGGTAAGAGCAAGGCCGAAGTGAGAGAGCTTTATGGCGATGATAACTATGACTGGATGACTGAACCGGCGTGGAATGCGCCAACGGGCGGCGAGACAGCGGTAGAAATTCGTAATCGCGCAATGGCCGTGATTGCAGAGATAGAAGAGAAGCACACGGAAGGGAATGTGCTGGTGGTGGCGCATCGGACGACGCTGCGGATTGTGCTGTGCAGTTTGTTAGGAATTGATTTGGGGCGGTATCGCGATCGCCTTGACTACCCAGCAGCGTCTTTGAGCGTGGTGAGCTTTGGTAAGTATGGGCCGCTTTTGCAGCGAATGGGCGATCGCGCCTACATGCCTAAAGCTCTCAGAGAGAGGGAAGGATAGGTTTTGGATGTGCCATAGATATAGTGATCGTGTTGCTCTGCGCCATCTCTCGGCAGCTTTGCGAGTACTTCATCGGGCACATTAGCAGCGAAGGCTGCTGTGATTCCCAAAATGGACTTCAATGGACTTCACTGAATCGGAAGCATTGGTGTCTACAACATTAGGCTCATCTTGGGATATAGGCTCTGCTTGCTCAATATCGCTCTGTGTAAGCTGTGCTAAGTGAGCAATAAGAATAAGCTTATCGTTCGAGGAGAGAGCGGTTGCTTATTCTAGTACGACGGCTAGCTGCTGTGTCATAGCTAAAACTCCTTTTTTCCCAACTTACGTCCTTGATGGATTATAGACTTTCGCTGGTTCTTTCGTTGGATTGCTAGACTTTCTTAGTTATTGAAGTAGCAAAGGCTGCTGTAGAGGTGGAAAGCCTGATCCCAGTGGCTAGGGGCGCGGCGGTCAATATCTAGGTTGGGATGAATGGGTGGTAATAGGTTGATGAATTCTAGGGCTCCTTTGCCGAAGCGGGTGAAGTCGCTGTGGTGGGGGGATTCTATTGACTGGTTAAGGTGGGTGAGAAGATGATTCCACTGGATACGGCTGTTGAGCTTGTTGTGACTGCCTGCTTTATCGGCTGTAGTGGAAAGAGGAGTGCTTTTTTGATATTGGTAGAGGCGATCGCACAGCCTCACAACAATCTCTCTCTCCTTTAAATGAAGATCAACAACCTGCACATAGTCTTGCACTTTCTCTTTGTGAACTGTTTTACCCCAGTTGCCAATATCTACAACCTGCTCAAAAATAGGTAGCTGACCGCTCACCCTCTGGCTTACTTCTGCCCAGGTAAATTCAATCTTCCCGAGCTGACCTTCTGCATTTTTACAAATGACAGCAGGCTGAGGCGTTAACGCCTCGAAATAGCAGACCTGGAATGTCTGTAGCGTTTTGATATGGCTGATTTTGGCGCTTAGCGTCGGCACGTTTGTCTGTCCGAGCGCCTTTTGGTAATAGTTAATTTCGCCCCAGGAACCTATGCGGTGCAGGCGAAAGCCACTTGAAGGGACTTTCATGCGGGCAGTGTAGGCGTCTAGATTGAAGATATTGGCAACGCCCTGGATAGCTTGGGCTCGGCTGGCTTCGGGGGGCGTGGCGATCGCTAAAACCGCTATCTCATCACCCCCACTCACCGTCTTAGCCTGGCTCAGCGCCGCTGCCTTCTGATGCTCTCGCTGCCGGGCAATGCGCTCAATGCCCGCCCGCGCCTGATTCATGATCTTGCTATTAGGCGTTTGCTTAAGCAGCTTAAGATAGTTTTTTTCAGCGGCCTCAGGCCGATTTGTTTGCTCTTGTAGCTGTCCGGCATACAGTCTTAGCAGCGGACTTTGAGGATCTTGGGCCTGCCACTGCTTAAGCAGTTTAGCGGCCTGCTTATAGTTACTAGCTTTTAGAGCAGCGGTGACTTGTGCTTCCATAGCGATTCTGCGACAAACAGTGATTTTGTGGCGAACTAGACCCACCGTTAGGTTGCCCGTTTTGATAAAAATTGTTTAGTCGTCCTAACCTCTAAGGTCAATCAACCCCTTTGATAGAGGCTAGCCGTTTGGACTCCCTTTAAAGTTTTAAACTGACTCAACAAAACTAAAATCTCTTATGGCTGACAACAATACGCTGACAAATGCTGCGGGCGTGCCTATTGCAAACAACGAAGTTTCCAAAACAGCGGGCAAGTATGGCCCTTTGCTGATGGAGGACTACGATTTGCTAGAGAAAATGGCGCACTTTAACCGGGAGCGGATTCCTGAGCGTGTTGTTCACGCGATTGGTGCAGGCGCATACGGCAAGTTCACGGTGACTGACGATATTACTCACCTTACTAAGGCCAAGCTATTTGGCGAAGTGGGCAAAGAGACAGAAGTGTTTGCTCGCTTTTCTACGGTGGCAAAGTCAAAAGGCGGCTCTGATATCTACCGTGACCTGCGCGGCTTTTCAGTGAAGTTTTACACTGAAGATGGCAACTGGGACATGGTGGGCAACGGTACGCCGATCTTTTTCATGCGCGATCCGATGAAGTTTATGGACTTTATTCGCTCGCAAAAGGAGCATCCTGAAGCCAACTGGCGACAGGATGAAATGTGGTGGGACTTCTGGTCGCAGGTACCCGAGAGTTTGCATCAGGTCGTGTGGCTAATGGGCGATCGCGGTGCCCCGATGGGCTGGCGTCATATAAACGGCTATGGCTCACACACCTTTAGCTTTATTAACGACAGTGAAGAGCGCACCTGGGTGAAGTTTCACTTCCTCACTGACCAGGGCATTAGAAACTTCACTGAAGAGCAGTGGACGAAGTTACAGGGCGTAGAGCCTCGCTGGGCGACAAAGGATTTGTTCAATGCCATTGATGAAGGTAACTATCCATCGTGGACAATGTACATTCAAACCATGACCGATGAGCAAGCGCAAAGCTTCCAGTGGAACCCATTTGATCTCACTAAGATTTGGCCCCATGGAGACTACCCTTTGCAAAAAGTCGGTCGCTTTGAGCTAAACCGAAATCCTGAGAACTTCTTTGCTGAAGTAGAGCAGGCTGCTTTCTCTCCTGGCAATATGGTGCCGGGTATTGCGGCTTCTCCCGATCGCATGTTGCAGGCTAGGATTATGTCGTATGCCGACGCGCACCGCTACCGTTTGGGCGTAAACTACGACACGATTCCGGTGAATAAGCCTCATGCTACGGAGGCCAACACGACTTATCGCGACGGCTCTATGCGGGTAGATGGTAACTACGGCAGCCGTCAGAACTACCACCCCACTGAGTACAAGTATCCGCAGGCTGACAAGCGAGCTGCTACGCCGCCGTACAAGGTGGAAGGCATGGCCGATCGGATTAACTTAGAGGAGGATAAGGACTACGCCGATCAGGCTCGCATGTATTACAACATGCTGAACGATGACGAGAAAGATCGCCTGGTTCACAATATTGGTGGCTCTCTAGGTAAGTGCAGAGACTCTATTCGCGAGCGGCAGATTGCTTTGTTCCGTGAGATAGACGAGCATTTTGCTGAGCGCGTGACAACGGCGTGTAGTGAAGTGAAGCCGCCGAAGCCCGAGCCGAAGCCTGCTTCTGTGTAGCGCTCTTAGTCGTAGGGATATAGCAATGCTATGCCCCTACAGTAAACATAGGAAGCCCGAAGATGACATTGTTTATCTTCGGGCTTCCTATGTAGTATTTTGACAGTAGTATTTTGACCCTATAGCAACCTTAGCTGCCGCGTATCTTCTACCTCTATACTTGCCTCGCCAACTTCTTCTAAGGCAACGATGGCTTTGTCTCCGTGAGGATCTTGCGCTAGAAGTCCCTGGGCCGCTACGAGAATATCTGGCGCTAACGTATTCAAATCTTCTCTATTTTCTAGATAAGCCTCTAGCGCGCTCATGGGCGAAAGCGAGCTATCTACGCCAAGTTCGGGCAGGCGAGGTCTGGAAAGCTGGCTGATGAGCTGCGGCTGAATGGTATAGCTATGGGCTTCTGCTAAGGCTGCTGCTAAAGCGTTGTTGTCAATATCTTCTACCTGATCGGCTCTGATTTTGTAGATTAGGCGGATGACTTTCTCGCAGATAGTGGCTTGCGCGATCGCCTCCACCAAAGCCACCTGCGGCTTCTCTTCTTGGGTCAAATCAACCGCCAACGTCTCAAACACTCTAGCCGGTAAAGCACAGAACTCAGCCGTCGCTTTCCCCTTCTCTAGCTCTAGCAAAATATAGCCTTTATCTTCTTTTTCCTCATTAAAATCTACGCGCTCAATGCTGCCTGGATAAATCGCTAAAGGAGACTTGCAAACCTCTTGATATTTGTGCACATGACCCAGTGCTATATAGTCAAAACAATCTCTTGCTAAGATTGCCATTGGTACCGTAAAGCCTTTGCCCACCGCCAAAAATCGCTCTGCGCCATAGCGCGCTGTATCTGTCATTAAATGCGCAAGCAGTACAGTCGGAATCTCTTTGTCAAGCTTGCGAATTTCTGCTTCAAGTACAACACGCAGCCGATCTAATAACAGCTCTGAGACTTCTCCCATAGAGAGTCCTTGTGTTTCGGGGCGGGTGAGCAGCGTGGAACGGGTAAGCCAGGGAAGCGTGATAATTTGGACGGGGCCTGCTTTGGTTTCGATGCGATGGGTGGTGAGGGTGTCGCCAACAATGAAGCCGGGGACGCCGAGGGTGCGGTAGATACAGAGGCTCGCACCACCGATACCCTGGGCGTGCTGATCGTGGTTGCCGACGAGTAGCACAGTCGGAATCCCTGCGGCAACCAGGCGGCAGAATTCTGTTGCAAAGGCTTGTTGAATATAGGGCGGTGGGGTGGCGTCAGGAAAGGCATCGCCGCCAAAGAGAACGAGATCTACTTGCTGAGCGATCGCACTATCTACACACCTTCTGAGTGCCAGCGTAAAATCCTCTAGCCGCGTATTTAGACCCGTCTTAGGGTTGATGCGTCCGTGACTGAAGCCACTACCCATATGAATATCTGACAGGTGAAGAATCTTAACCATACGTGGAGGATGTGTGGAGACTTAAGAAGCCCGTATAGATTCAGTATATTTGTTCTGATGGAAAAGTCCATAGTACAGATCCTTCAAAAGATAGAGGAGCTATGTGCCCTTTGGCTTATATGGTTTTAGGACTATAGCGATAGCTACATCAAGGATGAATGCCAACGCAGCGGTTGAGAATATATTTGTTGGCGGTGGCAAAATTAGCGCACTCATGGCGTCGTACGACTGGGCCAATACGTCTTTTGGGCCGGTAGCCGACTGGCCCTATAGCCTTAAGACAGCCGTCAATATTTGTTTGAATGCTCAGTTTCCCATGGCAATTTTATGGGGGCCGAACTTTCGGTTGCTGTATAACGATGCATTGCAGTCCGTATTGAATCTTCATCCGCAGACGCTAGGTGTGCCAGGCGAGGTTGCACTATCTGCTAGTTGGCCAGCGATCGGGCCACAAATCAGCAGCGCGTTTGAAACCCAGCAGGCGAATCGGTCGGAGAATATGCAGATTCCGGTGATGAGCGCTGGCTTTTTAGAAGAATCTTACTGGACGTATTCTCATAGTCCGATATTACTATCTAACGGTAGAGCAGGCGGCGTTTTTGCGGTGGTCGCTGAAACGACAAAGCAGATTTTGAGTGAAAGAAGACTCTCGCTGCTAACAGCGCTGTCGGCTCAGCCCAACGAGGGCAAAGCGCTAGATGATATTTACCGCTCAATGATTGAGACGTTTGCCGGTGATGCGCTAGATATTCCATTTGCCGCGCTGTATCGCTTAAATCCTGCTAAAAGTAAGGCTGTACTCTGTGGCAAAAAGATAAACAGCAGGCTATCTGCTGAGGCAGAAGCTACAGCATTCCCGAGACTGATAGATTTTGCGATCGCTGATCCCTGGTCTTTTGAGCATGTGCTGCATACCCGTAGCAGCTTAGGCATTGGCGAGGTGACAGAGCGGTTCGATGGACTAGGGCCGACAGGCGTTTTTGATTTGCCAGTGACTCGGGCTAAGGTGTTGCCAATATGGACGGCGGGGCGTAAGTCGGTGGCGGCGCTGCTGCTATTGGGCGTCAATCCAGCGATTCCGTTGAATGCTGACTACAGCGCTTTTTTTGATGCGATCGCTGCCTATCTCACCACCGCCGCTGCCAACACCCATCGCCAGCAAACAGAGCAAGCACTCAAAATTAGCAAGGGTCGGCTAAGAAGCTTTGTAGAAGCGAATGTCGTTGGCATCTTATTCGGTGATGTGTACGACGCGATTAACGAAGCGAACGATGAGTTTTTGCGAATTGTGGGCTATAGCCGAGAAGATTTGGTGGCAGGCCGACTGCGCTGGACAGAGATAACCCCGCCTGAATATCTGCCGCTTGATGAGATGGGCATTGCTGAGGCGCGGGCGACGGGCGCTTGTACGCCGTACGAAAAGGAGTACATTCGCAAAGACGGTAGCCGGGTGGCGGTGCTAGTGGGCTATAGCCTGCTAGGTGAGGCCAGAGAAGAGTCAGTAGCGTTTGTGTTGGATATTAGCGATCACAAACGCGCAGAACAATCTCTCAAACAAAGAGAAACAGAGCTTAGCCTAATTACCAACGCGGTGCCCGTACTTATCTCTTTTGTTGATGCCGATCAGCGCTATCGCTTTAACAATAGGGGCTACGAAGAGTGGTTCGATTGCTCAGCCGTAGAGCTGTATGGAAAGCACTTGCGAGAGGTGCTAGGAGAAAGTGCCTATGCGACAATTTTGCCTTATGTTGAAAGGGTGCTAGCAGGCGAGCAGGTAACCTATGAGAGCCAGATTTTTAGGGAGGAGGGCGATCACCACTACTTCAACGCCACGTATGTACCAAGATTCGCAGACTCGGGCGAGGTAGAAGGCTTTGTAGCACTGATTACTGATATTACAGAGCGTAAGCAGATAGAGATAGAACGAGAACAGCTTTTGGCGCGAGAGCTGTCGGCTCGTGAGGCGGCTGAGCGGGCGAATCGGATGAAAGATGAGTTTTTGGCGGTGGTTTCTCACGAGCTAAGAACGCCGATGAATCCGATACTAGGCTGGTCGCAGCTCCTTAAGCGGGGTCGGCTTAAAGAAGAGAAAGTTGCCTTAGCCATAGAAACGATTGAGCGCAATGCGAAGCTTCAGGTGCAGCTCATTGACGATTTGCTAGATATCTCTCGGATCTTGCGCGGCAAAATGAGCCTAGATCAAAGTCCGATTGACCTGAGCGAAGTTGTGACATCAGCTTTAGAAAGCGTGCAGCTTGCGGCTGAGGCAAAAGGGATCACCATTGAGCCAGTACTGTCGCCCTGCTGGGTGGCTGGCGATGCGGGCAGATTGCAGCAGATCGTTTGGAATTTACTCTCCAATGCTGTGAAATTCACGCCCGAGGGCGGCCAGGTGAGCGTGGGTTTGCAGGCTCAAGACAACGCTGCTCAGATGGTGGTGAGTGATACGGGGCAGGGTGTTAGCGCTGAGTTTTTGCCCTATGTGTTTGAACATTTTCGTCAGGAAGACTATTCAGCGACGCGGCAGTTTGGGGGATTGGGCTTGGGGCTGGCGATCACGCGGCAGCTAGTAGAGTTGCATGGCGGCCAAATAACGGCTGAAAGTGAAGGTGAGAACAAAGGTGCTACGTTTACAGTGCAAATTCCGCTGGCTGCTCAACACCATACTCAGCCAAACGACGCAAAAGAAAGCGTGAACAACGATTTAAGCGATTTAGACATATTGGTTGTTGATGATGACCCTGACTCTTTAGAGATTACGAAATTTGCACTAGAAGCGGCCAATGCGAGGGTAACAGCCGTGACATCTGGGGCTGAAGCACTCGCCGCGATCGCTCACTCACCGCCAGATATGATCGTGAGCGACGTAGGAATGCCCGACATGGACGGTTGTGCGCTGATGACGCGGATTAGAGCGTTGCCGCCGGATGCTGGCGGTGAGGTATCAGCAATTGCCCTGACTGCCTACGCTGCTGAGCTAGACTATCAGCGAGTGATATCTGCCGGGTTTCAGCGGCATGTGGCCAAACCCGTCGATCCTGACCGTTTAATAGAGATTATCTGCGAACTGCTTAAAGATAAAGAAATGTAGTTTGCTTGACGCTTTGAAACTGCTTAGTTTAGTAGGATTAGGCAGAGGGGTAAGTGATCGCTCATATTGGTGTATATTTTTTTACATAACTAAATGCTTCATCTATAAAATAAAAACCATAAAAGCGAAAGCTAACAATATAGAAATCAAAAAATAAGAACTACAGCCTACCGTTACAAGTAAACCTGTGAAAACTCTGTATAAGACTGTCTTTGTTGGCAGCAGCGAAATGAGCGCGGTGATGCAGGCTCATCCCTGGTACCAAACGCTGCTAGGTGCGGCGACAGATTGGCCTATCAGCCTAAAAACGACGGTGAGCATTATGCTATCGTCGCCTTTGCCCACCTTTGTGCTGTGGGGCCAGCAGCGCGTTGTTCTTTATAACGATGGCTTTCGTAGGCTCTTTTGCATCGAACCTACAACAACTTCTCTAGGTGAGCCGGTGCAAACGGCCTTGCCGTCGCTGTGGTCACAAATTTCCTCAGACGCAGAACGTGCGCTGGCCGAAAGTGCTGCTGTCCAATCTGAGCTGATAGATCTGTCTGGATGCTGCGGTGACCCGGTAGCCGTGAGTACCGCCTACCGCCCCGTACACGCTGACGAGGGCGATATTGGCGGCGTTATGTGCACCTGCTTTGTAGAGCCCGAAGCTGAGCAAAAGCAGCTCACGCTAGCGCTTAAAATGGGCAAAATCGGCACCTGGCAGTTAGATATAGCGACCCGGCAACTGCTGGCCTCTGGTCAGTGCAAGATTAACTATGGGTTGGATGAGGATGCTGACTTTTCGTATGACACGCTAAAAGCGCGCATTCACCCTGACGATCTTGACTGGGTGATGGCGGCTGTAGAAACCGCAATCGCTGGCCGCACTAACTATGACGCAGAATATCGAACCGTTTGGGACGATGGCAGTACGCACTGGGTAGTGGTGCGCGCTCAGGTGGTGTGCGATTTTGCAGGTGAGCCTGAGAAAATGGTGGGTATCTCTACCGATATTACCGCTCGTAAGCAAGCTGAAACGCGCGTTAAGGAAAGCGAAAGACGGTTTCGACGGGTGGTTGAGTCGAATATGTTTGGCGTTATTTTTGGCGATAGCTTTGGTGGCATTCACTATGGTAACGACTATTTTCTAAATCTATTGGGCTACACGCCCGCTGAACTTGAGTCCGGGCAGATTCGATGGGATCAGCTCACGCTGCCAAAGTTTGCCACGCTCGATCAGCGAGCTTTGACGGCTTTGTACGAGCACGGCGTATGCAAGCCCTACGAGAAAGTATTTCAGTACAAAGACGGTCGATCTGTTTCGGTATTAATCACAGCGGCGATGCTACAGCAGCCATACGATCAAAGGCAAGAGATTATTGCTATTGTGCTCGATCTTACTGAGACTAAGCAGGTAATGGAGGCGCGCGATCGCTTCTTTAGCCTCTCGCCTGATATGTTTGCAATTGGCAATCCCAACGGTCACTTTACCTATGTAAACCCGACCTGGGAAAAGATTTTGGGCTACACTCCTGCAGAGATGACAGCGCAGTCCTACCTGGAATTTATTCATCCTGACGATCGCGCTATAACGATTGCTGAGGCCGATAGGCTTTCATCCGGTAACGATGTCGTTAACTTCGAGAATCGCTATCGCTGCAAAGGCGGTACTTACCGCTGGCTAGCCTGGAACGTCACGAACATGTCAGCTCAAAATCAGTTTTATGCGGTGGCCCGCGATATTACAGAGAGTAAAAACGTAGCTGCTGAGCGCGAACAGCTTTTGCTTAGAGAACAAACGGCAAGAGAATCGGCAGAGCGAGCGAATCGGATTAAAGATGAGTTTTTGGCCGTGGTTTCTCATGAGCTGCGATCGCCTATGAACCCGATTGTCGGCTGGACTCAGCTTCTGCGACGCGGTAAGCTCAGCGCTGAAAAAACAGAGCAGGCACTAGAGTCTATCGAGCGCAATGCTCAGCTTCAGGTACAGCTTATTGGAGATTTGTTAGATATCTCTCGTATTTTGCGCGGCAAGCTGACACTTGAAGAAAATAGAGTAGATTTAAGTGCGGTGATTCCGGCTGCAATAGAGACAGTCCGTCAGTCAGCTGAGTTAAAGTCTGTTGAAATTAACACTGATATGGCTGCTTGCAGTGTCACTGGTGATGCTGGAAGATTGCAGCAGGTGATTTGGAATATCCTTTCTAATGCGGTGAAGTTCACGCCCGAGAACGGTTCAGTTAGCGTTTCGCTCGCACCTGTGGGCGATCGCGCTCAAATCACCATTGCTGACACGGGTAAAGGCATCAGCGCTGAGTTTTTACCCTACGTGTTTGAGCATTTTCGCCAGGAAGACTATTCAACAACGCGGCAGTTTGGCGGGCTAGGCTTGGGCTTAGCCATTGTGAGGCAGGTGGTAGAACTGCACAACGGTAGCGTGAGTGTCGATAGCGCTGGGGAAGGGTTTGGCACGACATTTACAGTTAGCTTTCCGCTGGCTGAGGATATGAAATCATCTGTGCCAGAAAATGGTCTTGTTAGCTTTACAAATAATCTTAGTAACGTAGATATATTGTTAGTAGAAGACGATCCAGACTCTCGTTTGGTGACTGCTTTTACGTTAGAAGAAACCAATGCAAACATTGTCGTGGCTGCTTCGGGCGCTGAGGCGCTTGAGCTGATAGCGGCGAGTGTTCCTGATCTGGTGATTAGCGATGTGGGGATGCCGGGAATGGATGGCTATGTGCTGATAGAAGAGATTCGGCGGCGATCGCCTGAGCAAGGTGGTAACGTGCTGGCGATCGCGCTGACAGCCTATGCAGGTGAAGGGGACAGAGCGCGATCGCTCGCAGCCGGATATCAGCGACACATCGCTAAACCTGTCGATCCAGACTTTTTAATTACAACAATTGTTGATTTGTTGAATGAACGCGCTTCTACCATTGATGAACATTCTTCTACTAATAGGTAGAGCAATTAAATAACAAATCGTTCTACGGTATAGCTTTACACGCCGTAGAATTATCTACTGATAGACATGAAAGGCATTACAAAAGGAATAACTTACACGCTGACAGGCATTGCGGGTATTGTTGCTTTGCTCGCTGTTTGGGGCTTTATAGAGCCGCGTCTGCTTGACGTTCGAGAAGAGACGGCTGAAATACCCAATCTGCCGCCTGAGTGGGAAGGCAAAAAGATCGCGCAGCTTTCAGACTTCCAGGTGGGCCTATGGCTAGACAATAGCGGCACCGCCCGCAGAGCTGTTGAAGAAGCCATAGACCAGGCCCCGGCGGCTGTGCTCATCAGCGGAGACTTTATTTATCATGCCAAGCCCGATCCGCAAGATGAAATAGACCGAGCAGTCAGCATTGTTGAACCGCTGATAGACGCTGGCATTCCGACTTACGCGGTGCTGGGCAATCACGACTATGGCATGAGCAGCAAGACAGCCGCTCCCGATCAAGAACTTGCCTCAGCGCTAGAGACTGCGCTAGAGACTGCCGGGGTAACTGTGCTCGCCAATGAATCGACGCAAATGGAGATTCCTGATAGCAACGAGCCTTTGTATTTAGCCGCAGTAGGATCGCTTTGGGCTGACAACGACGACGCCAGTGCGGCCCTACAAGGCATTCCTGAGGGCGCGCCGAGAGTTGCTATGATGCACAATCCTGATAGCTACGAGCTGTTTCCGGCTAGCACTGCGCCTTTAGCCGTAGCAGGCCACACTCACGGCGGACAGGCGCGCCTACCTAATTCTCCGCAGTGGTCGTGGCTCAGATTTACGCAAGAAGATAAGGTGTATGCTGACGGCTGGGCGCAAGGCTATGGCGAGCCAGGTAACAACCTGTATGTCAACGTGGGTATCGGGATGAGTATTGCGCCGATACGAATATTCTGTCGGCCCGAGCTGACGATGTTTACGCTTGAGGGATAAGCAGAAAGGGCGCATAGCTACGCGCCCTTACGTGAGTCTTCTGTTCGATCCTTAGTAAACGAACACTTGACCGTCTTCCTGAATTCTCATAACGCCCTGCGTATCGTCCAGCGTCGCATCCGGTGTCACCATCACCTTCAGCACGCCTGCTTCTGATACATCAGTCATCACTTCTATGAGCCCTTCATCCTGACGAACCAACGTGATAGTCGTTGGCAGAGAAATACCTTGCAGCATGGCAGATTCTCCTGCCATTAGTTCTCTACGAGTGGTATCTCCTATCACTTCATAGGTCATCAGCGCGCCTGTATCATTCATCAACTCAACAGATAGCTGATCGTCTACTGGCAGCGCCACTGCGATCGCCTCACCTAGATCATCCGGTAAAGCCTCACTAGAGGAATTTGTTGGTGTCATCTGCTCTGGCGTTGATGAATCTTCAGGCTGAGATAGCGCACCTGGGCTAGTATTTCTGTCAAGGATAGTGGACTGTAGCTCTCTGAGTCGGATAGTGCGATCGCTATCGCTAATACCTAAATCATTATCCGGTGCAGTCTCTATCTCTTCAATCGAGTCAGGCTGATCGTCTACTTGCGCACCAACACTTTGCACAAAAGAAACACTTCCTAATAGCAAGCCACCACAAACAAAACTTGCCACGCTTATCTTTCTTAAAACAGTTTCAAAGGTCATAACTACACACCTACTTTGTATAAACAACGAGCTTACGTACCCTATCGCCGTCATGATTTATACTTCATCACCCTTTTGGCCGAATAAAGTGCGCATCGCTGCACAATACAGCTTGGGTCGTACTTACCATGGTGGATAGCAGTCACTAACATGTAAACAAAAAGGCATCCCTACCAATTACTCGTAGGGATGCCTTGGCTCTAATCAAGATTCAATCAGGAAATGAGAAAGAGAGAATCCTACATCGCAGAAGGATAAACGCCATCAGCCACAAACACAGGCTTTTCACTGTATTCTGCTTCTACCTGCTCTTCAACTGAAAGATCCCAATCCAAATCGTAATCAGTATCGAACTCTGCTTTTACATAAGGCCGTAGAATGCCTGTTACTGTGACCGACTCACCATCTTGAGTATCAGGCGTAGCGCCTTGAGTCAGCACAAGCAAGTCTTCACCTGCAAAAAGCTGCTCTTCGTCTAATGTGAAAGTTGTTGGCGAAAGCTTATCTTCGACCTCTCCTTGTATCGCAATTCGCTTGTTGTAGTACTTCTCAGGATCGCTGGTAATGTCACCTGGATCAGGAGAAAGCGCAATAGACTGAGCCACTACGACCGGGCGGTCTTCATAATCTGCATACAGCGTAGGATCGAGCGTAAGGCTGTACTCCGTTTCAAAGTCAGCAATGACAAGCTGCTGAACTTCGCCTGTCACCTGCACTTCAGTATCATCGCCGTCAATCAGTACAAAGGGCTCGCCAGAAGCGTTGATGACTAACACATCTTCGCCACCAAAGAGCTTATCGTCTTCGAGCAAAAAAGAAGTATCATCAACTGTCTCTTCCACTTCTCCCCGAATGGAGACAGTTTCACCAACTAAGCCTTCAGTGCCGCTGGCGACTTCCTCTACTGATACATTATCTGCAGCTTCTTGTTCTGTCTCAGTTTCTGCTGGCCCACACGCTGCTATGACGCTCATAGAAGCTGCTAGCACAAGGCTAGTAGCGATGGTGCGATGGCGACGAAGGGTTGTGAATAAATTAACCATATTTGTTGTGTTCTCCTTAAAGAATAATGTACTCACACCATAACAATCGATATGCAACATAACTCTCTGCCAATGGACATAGGGATAAATTACAACAATGTAATGTGTCTGCAATTTAGCTGGCGCTTGCTTTGCCTATTGCTATTCAGCTAAGCAGTTTTGCAAGCGCGGCGTATTATAGAAACCTAGTTTTATATGAGCCTAGTTCAAACTCACTACTGCTATGCCTACCCTACGGCCCTACCAAGTTCAGCTTGTGAACGACCTGTACCACGAACTAAACGAAGGCCATAAAAGGGTGGCTATTATCGCGGGTACAGGTGCGGGTAAAACTATTATTAGCGGCCAAATTTGCGCCCACGCAGAAGAAGCCGGTAAGCGGCTGATGTTTTTGGTGCATCTAGATGTGCTGGTGGGCCAAACCTACGAAAAGATGAAGGCGTTTGGCTTGCAGTGCGGCTTTATAAAAGCGGGCTGGGAAGAAAATCGCGACGCGCCGATTCAGATTGCCAGCATTCAAACGATGGCGAAGCGACGCTGGTGGCAAACATGGCCTGCCGATGTGGTGTTTTATGATGAGGGCCACATTACGCTGTTCAGCCAGGTGGGTAAAAAGGTGATGATGCGCACCCACAAAGATGCGGTTCATTTGGTAATGACAGCAACGCCGCTGAGATTAGGAAAAGAGCAGCTAGGAGATTATTTAGACACATTGGTGGCTTCGCCTGTGCCGAACGTGCTGCAAGATATGGGCTATCTCTCGCAAATGAAGTATTACAGTATGCCAAGAGATAGCATGGCGAATCTGGAGGAGGTGAAGACGGCGCGAGGCGATTATGATGAGAGAGATTTGAAGAATGCTTGCGATCGCACAGAACTCGTCGAAAAAATTGTTGAAGAATGGTTTCGCATTGGCCACAACAAACGCACGATTGCCTTTTGCGTAGATATAGAACACGCTAATCACGTGGCTGAAGAATTTCGCAAGGCGGGAATCACGGCAGATACCGTTGATGGCAACACCTCTATTAAAGACCGCAAAAAGCTCTATCACGCGCTCAAAACAGGCGAGCTGATGGTGCTCACCTCCTGCAACGTCATCAGCATTGGTTTTGACGAGCCCAGTGTAGAAGTCGGGCTGATGCTACGCCCTACAAAATCTAGCGCGATGCACTTTCAACAGCTTGGTCGGGTGATGAGAATTTCGCCGCATACGGGTAAAGACTACGGTATTATTCTCGACCAGGCTGGAAATTTGGAGCGGCTTGGTTTTCCTGAAGATGTAACAGAATATACATTACCAACTCGAAAGGCTGCTACCAGTGGTGGTGGCGCTGCGCCAACTAAGCCCTGTCCAGCCTGCGGTCGAATTGTGCTTGCGTTTATTGTGAAGTGCCCCGACTGTGAGCATAAATGGGTCAGCGATCGCCCCATTAATACAGAAAGTATGGTGGAAATCTACTCCAATGCCCAAGCTCAGCAAATTCGGGATGTGCCTACGCTCATAGAGCTGTATCACGGTCATCGGCGACGGGCTTTTAAGGCGAATCGTCCGCCTAGCTGGGCCGATAGAGCGTTTTACGATCAGTGCGGGCGATCGCCTATCCCTAGCTGGTGCTATGGCTCCCTCTTTGGGGCGCGCCCTACGCTAGATGAGCAGCTTGCCATCGTCGATTATCTTTATGAGAGCGCCAGGCGCGGCGGTGGAAAGACAGGCGACTGGGTAATTCAAGAATTTGAAAAAGAAGTTGGCCCTGGAACTTGGTTCAAAATTTCTCAGTACAAAAGCGATCTAAAGCAGTAGCATGAATCCTCTGAGGATGTAACGATAGCGTCGTCCCAAATATCCTATTTATCCTCTAAAGTGTCCGGCTTCTACAAAAAGTTCCCGAAGTATAGGGGATCGGAAAATATGGACAAGCACAATCAAGAAACGATGAAGACAGTTCGGTAATTTATGGCTGCTCGAATTAACCTGCTATAGTGGGCCCAAACGCCCCTACGTGTAACTACTAAGCGCGGTGGATAACTTTCACATACTACCTAAGCGTTCCTGCTGGCTGCAAATTCAGCACACCCTCAGATAGATGTCTACAACTACACCTGAATGTTTTTACTTTAATAGTAGGGATGCGATGTTGTGCTGTTGTCTTCATGTTTCTTTGTGACAGCAGCTCTCAATAGAATCATCTAACAAGCGGCACTATTCTGCTGTCTGTTCCAACGAACTGAATGCAGCCTTCAAGACAGCTTCCTGGATACACACAGTCACACGTCTCTCCCAGCTTTCTTGAGAGACACATAGCCCTTGCGTGCATTTCACGTCCTATCTCGTATCCCTATGGAGAAGTTAATTTCTGATTCGCCTCCCGTGTCTATTGTCATTCCAGTACACAACGGGGGCGAGAGTTTTCGCAAATGCTTGGATGCAATGAGTCGGTGGCGCGCCTCTGCTGAGGTCATTGTAGTTGCTGACGGCACGTCTGATGGGAGCTGGCGGCTGGCGGAAGAGAAAGGATTCAAAGTAATTCTTTTGCCCGAATCCGGTGGGCCAGCTCGGGCTAGGAACGTCGGTGCTAAGGCTGCTTCAGCCGATATCGTGTTTTTTGTCGATGCCGATGTAGAAATTCACCCGACCACAGTGCCAAGAGTGATTTACGCTTTTCAAGCGCATCCTGGCATCACTGCGCTCATCGGTTCTTACGACGACGCGCCCGGCGCAGCGAACTTTCTCTCTCAGTACAAGAATCTCTTCCATCACTACACCCACCAAGATGCCAGCGTAGAAGCTTCTACCTTTTGGGGTGCCTGCGGCGCTGTCAACAAGCAGGTATTTTTGGAGCTGGGCGGCTTCGATGAGAGCTACCGCAAGCCCTGTATCGAAGACATTGAGCTGGGCTATCGATTGCGCCAGTCAGGCTACAACATTCGGCTGTGTAAATGCATTCAGGTCAAGCATTTGAAGCATTGGACACCTTTTTCACTGCTCAGAGCGGAGGTCTTTTACAGGGCGCTTCCCTGGATGGCGCTGCTGCTAAAAATCCGTCAGGATCGCCCGCAGCAATATCAGCGCTTTACGAGCGACCTCAACTTAAAGTGGTCAAGTCGCGTGAGTGTAGCGCTTACCTATGCACTTTGTTTTGCAATGATTGCAGCGCTGTGGTTTCAACCAGCGCTGTGGTTTGCAGTTGGACTATGCTTGATGCTGCTCGCTATAAATTGGCCGGTATACCAGTTCTTTTATCGCAAACGTGGCGCTCTATTCGCAGCCCGCGCGCTGCCCTGGCACTGGCTTTACTATCTATACAGCGGACTGGCTTTTGTTGTCGGCACGTTGCGCCACGAGCTACAGCAGTACGGCTGGCTAAACAGGCCGCGTCGAATCTGATTTTGATACGGCAGTAGCGCTTAACTTTTTTGATGAATCTTTTGAATTAATAGGGCATTTGGAGATATTTTTATGACTAATACTGTGGTGATGGGTGCAGGGCCAGCAGGGCTAACAGCGGCTTACGAATTGGCCAAAAAGGGCCAGAAGTCGGTTGTTTTAGAGCAGGCCGATAAGGTTGGCGGCATCTCTAGGACAGAAATATACAAAGGATATCGCTTTGATATTGGCGGGCATCGCTTTTTTACTAAGGTGGGTGAGGTTCAGCAAATTTGGAAAGAGATCTTGGGCGATGAGTTTATTCAAGTGCCCAGACTCTCGCGGATTTATTACCAGGGAAAGTTCTTTGACTATCCGCTTTCTATCGGCAGTACGCTCTCTAACTTGGGCGTAGTAGATAGCGGCCTGATTATTGCTAGCTACTTGAAGTCACAGATTAAAGGCAAAATCAGTCCTGGGGCAGAGGCAGAAAACCTAGAGGACTGGGTGATAGAGAGATTTGGTAATCGCCTTTACCGAACGTTCTTTAAGTCGTACACCGAGAAAGTTTGGGGTATTCCTTGCGATAAAATTCAGGCAGAGTGGGCAGCTCAGCGTATTAAGGGCCTTTCTCTCAAGAAAGCTGTGATTAACGCAATATTCGGTAGTAATGATACCAAAACACTCATTAAAGAGTTTGACTATCCAATCTATGGCCCTGGCATGATGTGGGAGCGGTGCCAGGAGATTTTGGCCGATAAGGGTTCGCCTGTGCACATGAAAACGCGCGTGACCAAAGTTGAGCACGATGGCAAGCGGGTTCAGCGAGTGATTGCACAAAATGAATCGGGTGAAACGCTTGAGTTATCAGGCGACAACTTTGTCTCTAGTATGCCGGTAACCGCGCTCGCTAGGTGCCTTGATCCCGCGCCGCCTGCTCGCGTGCTAGAAGCGGCTAAAGGTCTTAAGTACCGGGATTTTTTGATTGTGCCGCTGGTAATAAACCTGAAGGATATTTTTCCTGATAACTGGATTTACATTCACAGCCCAAAGTTTAAGGTGGGGCGCATTCAGAACTTTAAGAATTGGAGTGCGGCAATGGTGCCGGACTTAAGCAAGACCTGTGTTGGGATGGAGTACTTTTGCAGTGAGGGCGATCGCCTCTGGGAAATGTCAGATGAAGATCTGATTGCGCAGGCTGCTGAAGAGATTGTCGGCTTGGGCCTAGTGCCTGACACAAAATATGTAGAAGATGGTACGGTTATTCGTCAAAAGAAAGCCTATCCTGTTTACGATGGCATGTACCGTCAGCATTTAGACGTGATTCAAGACTATCTACAGCAGTTTGAAAATCTGCAAACGGTAGGCCGTAACGGTATGCACCGATACAACAATCAAGATCATTCTATGTTGACTGGACTGCTAGCCGCTAAAAACATACTAGGCGAAACGCATGACCTTTGGAACGTAAACGTTGAGCGTTCGTACCACGAGGAATTTACGAAAGAGCAGTGGAGCGACGCTAAAAATCTTCAAAAGCCAGAAGAGGCGACGGGAGAGAAGCCAAAGGAAGGCCGTGTAGAAGTGTTTGCAGGCTAATTCGCTAGCTAACCTTGTTATGTCGAAGTTATGTCGAAATTGTGCATTAAGGTTTAGGAATATTGTCAATGAAAGCAAAAGAGACATTTCCCAAAGAAAACATGCCAGAAGAGAACGCGCCAGAAGTGACTATCGTGGTCGCCCCGCGCGAACGATTCAGCTATGCCAAACAGTCTCTGGATAGTCTTTATGAGCATACTCAGGTTCCTTTTAAGCTGATTTATGTAGACGGTAATTCGCCCTCTCCAGAGCGTGAATACATCGAGCAGCAGTCATACGAAAAAGGCTTTAAGCTCATTCGCCGGGATCATTACCTCTGGCCCAACCGCGCGCGCAATTTAGGACTGGCCGAGGCGGACACGCCCTACGTGGTGTTTGTCGATAACGACGTGGTGGTTCAGCCTGGGTGGCTACGGCTGCTGATAGACTGTTCAAAAAGCACAGACGCAACCGTTGTTGGGCCTTTGATGTGTCACGAAGAGCCTGTGCACGAGATCGTTCACTTTGCGGGTGGAGAGTCTCATATTGTGGTTGATGTAAAAAGTCGGCGGCACCTGAGAGAAAAGATGTACCTTCAAGACAAAGCGGTCGAGGCGGTACGTTCTAAGCTTAAGCAGTGCGAAACAGAGCTGTGCGAGTTTCACTGTATGTTAGTGCGCGCCGATGTATTTGAAACGCTAGGGCCTTTTGACGAAACGCTGCTGAATACCAAAGAGCATTTGGACTTTTGTATGAACGTGATGGCGCTAGGCCGTACGGTCTACTTTGAGCCTGATAGCGTGGTGACCTACGTGCCGGGGCCGGTCTTGGCCTGGCGCGACATTCCTTTTTATATGCTGCGATGGAGCAATGACTGGGAGTTAACTAGCCTGGCTCGTTTGCAAGAGAAATGGAACCTAGCAGAGGACGGCTACTTTAAGCAAAAGTACAAAGCGCTAGGCTGGCGGCGAAGAGACACCATTCTCAAACCGCTGTTGGACAAGCTTGGTTTGCGCGATCGCCGCTCTTTTCCGCACAAGCTGCTGATGTTTGGGCTACTAGCACCGATTGAAACAGCAATCAACCGCGTGATGACGCGCCAATATGCCCGCAAGCACCTGCTATGAAAATATTGTTGATAAACGATTACGGTGGGGCGACCGGTGGCGCAGAGATCCAAATGCTGACGCTGCGGCAACAGCTGCGCGATCGCGGCCACGATGCCCGACTTTTTACAAGCAATGCTGAAGTCGTGAAAAACAGCCCTATTCTAGCTGACTATGCCTGCTACGGGACTACCGGCAACCGCGCTCAAGTTCTCTCGCAAACGCTCAATTTTTCAGCCTATCGATTGCTCAAACGAACCCTCAAAGATTTTCAACCGGACGTGGTTCACGTGCGGATGTTCCTATGGCAGCTCTCACCCCTAATTCTCCCTTTGTTACGGCCCTACCCAAGCCTCTATCAAACGGCAGTGTACAAGGCAATTTGTCCGATGGGAACCAATATTTTACCCGACGGTAAAGCCTGCCCGTTTGACCCTGGATCTGCTTGCCTGAAAGCGGGCTGTCTGACGCCCCAGACCTGGGTTGTCATGATGGCGCAGCGCGCGCTGTGGGATCGGTGGAAAGAGACGTTTGATCGAGTCGTGGCCTTAAGTGCAGGCATGAAGCAAACGCTTGAGGCCGCAGGGATGAAGTCAGTGAGCGTGATCTATAACGGAGTGCCTGAGCGATCTGCTCGTCCGCCGCTAAGCTCTATGCCTGAATGTGTCCCTACCGTTGGCTATGCCGGAAGGTTTTCGGTTGAAAAAGGGGTTGAAACTTTATTCAAGGCGTTTGCTAAAGTCTGCGAGCAGGTGCCGAACGCGCAGCTTAAGATCGCTGGGAAAGGGGCTGATGAAGCCTTGTTGAAAGCATTAGCTCAGCAGCTCGGCATTGAAGAGAACGTAATTTGGCTAGGGCACATTTCGCGCGCTGAACTAGAGCAACAGTTCGATTCGGTATGGGTGCAGGCGGTACCGTCACTGTGGGCTGAGCCGTTTGGCAACGTGACGACAGAGGCGATGATGCGGGGAACGGCAGTGGTGGCGAGTGCGGTAGGTGCTCAGCCTGAGATTGTGGGCAAGCAGCAGGCAGCAGGCACTTTGGTGCCGCCTGGCGATGTCGATGCTCTAGCCGCTGCACTGTTGCCTATCTTGCAGCAGCAGCGTGTGGCAGAGCGAATGGGCGCAGCAGGGCATCAGCGCGCGATCGCTGAGTTTAGCGAAGCTCGCTGTGTCGAGAGCTTTTTGGGGCTTTACCGCGATCTTCTGAAGACTGCTGCGATCGCCAAGCACTCACCTCAATACAGCCATCCATAAGCACCGCTCCTGCACCAGAACTTCAATTCTTTTCGCTAACCGTCTCCTTAATTTAGTTTCACGCCATGTCCATCATGCCGCTTTCCTTCTCAATTATCATTCCAACCTATAACCGGCCCGAGCAGCTCGCGAACTGCTTGCGATCACTCCAAGCCCTAAACTATCCCCGCGACTGCGTTGAAGTCATTGTTGTTGATGACGGCAGCGATATGAGTCTGACGCCTGTTGTAGACTCTGCCAAGGGCGAGGGAGATTTAAATATTCGATTACTCGTGCAGGAAAACGCTGGCCCTGGTGCGGCGCGCAACACAGGCGTTGCCCAAGCCAAAGGAGACTATATCGCCTTCACCGATGACGACTGTATGCCTAAGCCCGATTGGCTTGAGAAAATTGCGGCGCATTTGAAGCGATTGCCCCAGGCCCTCATCGGCGGCCATACGCTAAACGCACTGACCAATAATCCTTACTCATCGGCTTCTCAGCAGCTTATCGACTACCTCTATTCGTACTTTCACAAGCAGGAAACCTCTATTCGCTTCTTTACCTCTAACAATATGGGCGTCGCTAAAGAGACATTCTTAGCTGTGGGCGGCTTTAATGCCGACTTGCGGATTGCATCTGAGGACAGAGAGCTGTGCGATCGCTGGCGGCAGAACAACCATCCGCTTATCTACGCCCCCGAAGTCAACATCGTCCACGCTCACGATCTCTCCTTCCGCTCCTTCTGGAAACAGCACTTCAGCTATGGGCGCGGCGCATTCTACTTTCATACCGCTCGCGCCAAAAGAACCGAAGACAAAATCAAAGTAGAGCCTTTCTCCTTCTATCTCAACCTTTTAGCCTATCCACTCAAGCAGCGCGTCAACGGCTTTCAACTCTCACTATCAGGTCTATTTTTACTCTCTCAAATGGCCATGGTCGCCGGTTTCTTTTGGGAAAAGTCACGACAGTCTGCTGTGCTATCAGAAGCGACTGCCTCTTGAAGTTTGTATGCGTTGCTACCAATAAGAATCCATTTTGAGATAGTGTCAAAAGGTAGACAGTCCTACTGACTCTTTTGGGTTAGAGTTTATGCACAAAGTATCAATGATCTACCGCTAAAAGACATCTATATTAAGCTAAACATCCCCATGAACCATAAGTTACATGGCTACAGGCAGCTCGCCTTTCGATCGCTTGCTGCGGGCGTCGGTGGCCTACTACTAAGTACGCTAAGTCCTAGCCATGCGCTTGCCGAGGATCGGCTTAGTGAGTCCGCTCAGACATTGAGCGCTCAGTCACTCTCAGACGCGCAGCCGAGGCCAACGATACGAGACTTACTGCGAACTATTCCAGAGCGTCGCACCGAGCCAGTTTCTCAACCAGTGCCCGATGCGGTAGTAGCGCCTGAACCAGCGGTGGACGCTACGACCTCTACAGATCAAAACGCAGAGGCTCAAGCCGTTCGGCTTTTACTCAAGATAAGCGAGCGTAAGGTGTATGTTTACCGGGGTGAGACGGTAGAAGCTAGCTATCCGGTAGCCGTTGGCCGGGCCGGTTGGGAAACGCCTACTGGCGAATTTAGCGTGTTTCACAAGCTCGTTGATCCGGGTTGGACAAATCCATTGACCGATGAAGTGATGGCACCGGGGCCAGATAATCCGCTGGGCGATCGCTGGATTGCATTCTGGACAGACGATAATAACGTGATCGGTTTCCACGGCACGCCTAATCGAGAATCAGTTGGCACTGCTGCCTCCCATGGCTGCGTTCGTATGTATAATGAGCACGTTCGAGAGCTATACGATTTGGTCGCGCTTGGTACGCCTGTTGTCGTTGAGCCTTAGCTATTGAGTAACTTTTGTAAGACTGAACTCAAAGAATGCACAGCTATAGAGGCTAGAAGACATTTTTTATAGCATATCAAAAAGCCTCTCCTTTCTATTTCACAAAGGAGAGGCTTTTTGTTGTTACCTAATCTAACCAAACATCTAACCGAGCAGCTTAGTTAGGTAGCTTACTTCAGTCAATTTACCAAAGGGCACGTGGGCTCGTGCTGGAATAAGTTGTGGATGTGTCACTATCATCGTCGTCAGAGACATTGGAATAGGTTGGAGACGTTGTTGTAGGCGTAGAGTAAGTTGTGCCTGTGTCCTCCATTTCCATTTCAGTTGTTTGAACGAAACTGTCGTCCTCCATTTCAGCAGCTTCAGTGGTGTCCATGTCCATATCCATATCTTCAGACATTTGCATGGTATCTTCGTCACCCGTTATTGCGGTGTCGCCTTCACGCATTTCTTGTGAAGATTCTACGGCAGCGTCATCTCTAATCACGCGATCTTCCATCATCTGAGCACTAGCTGATAGCGGCATGACTGCCAGCAAACCTGCTGCGGACAGAACAGATGCTGATACGAAAAGACCTTTTTTGATTGATGTACCGATGTTCATGAAGTGAATCTCCTTATGTATGTATAATTGAGGGCTAAACATTTCCAGACCCGCATTACCTATGGGTTCTACCAAAGGGATACGTCTATGGGTTATTTGTGATTAGCTCAGTAGTTGCTGATCGTATAGTTACACAGCAAGCGAGAATATGTTCTATCCCTGTTGGTGTGTTTGTTGACGCGTTCAATTCATCTAATGGTTAGATGTTTATTTTATATGTTGATACTACTAAGCCTTAGCTGCTAAGCCTCAACAATATAATTCAGCACTAATTCATCACCAGGGACGCCTCGAATACCCCAGTTATGCTTAGGCAGCTCGAACATCACGATTTCAAGATCTGCAACGGCAATATTGAGCTGCTGGTAAATTCTCTTGAAAAGAAGATGGGTGAGTTTCTTTTTTGCAGCAACAGAACGACCTTCAAACATTACAATTTCAATGATGGTGTATTGCGTCGATCTGTCTGCTGGGTAGTAGAAGTTTTCTGGCTCCATTGAAAAGAACCGTTGAAAGCGTTTGTTCTCTGGTGTTCCGATGGCTTCTTGTAAGCACTGATGAACAATATCAGAGAGCTGAGCCTTAATTGGGTTTAGACTCGCTGCGCAGCCGGTAATCTTTACTTGAACCATGAGAGTATTACTTCCATACTTGTCGTAGGAGCAACTATAACAGCCGGGCGTTTAAGAAAATAATCATGAATATTCTTTTAATTCACGGCCTCGGTCGTACACCGTTCTCTATGTCAGGTATGGGCAAGGTATTGAAGAGGGCTGGTCATGCGCCGGAGTTCTTTGGCTACACCACGCTCTTGCAGTCGTTTGACGATATTGTCATTAAGCTGCGTGCTCGCCTCAGAAAGCTCTCTGCGCTAGGTTCCTACGGTATCGTGAGCCATTCTATGGGGGGTATTCTCGTCCGTGCGGCCCTCTCGACTGCTGAGTTTCCTCTGCCTGCTCATGTGGTGATGCTCGCTCCGCCGAATCAATCCCCTCGACTGGCAAGACTAGCCAATCGTCTACCGCCTTTTGCCTGGTTCGCTGGGCAAAGTGGTGCAAATATGGCGAGCCTTGAGTTTTACGAACGGTTGTCAGCGCTAATGTGTCCTTACACCATCATCACAGGCAATATTGGCCCGACTGGTAGGGCAAGCCTGTTTGGTGATGAAATCAATGATGTTGTTGTAGGGGCTGAAGAATCGAAAATGCACGTGCATGATGTTCTTGTCGAAGTACCTGCTCTGCACTCTTTTATTATGAACAACAACAAAGTTCAGATGCTAACGATAGAGGCTTTCTCAGGCTGCAATCAAGCCTGACGACTCAGGCAAACCCAGCATAATATTGAGATTTTGCACAGCAGCGCCCGAAGCTCCTTTGCCTAGATTGTCAAGGCGGGCCACGAGTAGGGCTTCTTGGGTATTGTCGTTAGCAAAGACAAAGAGCTGAACTTCATTGGTGTGGTTAGCGCTTTTGGCTTCTAAAAAGTTGCCGTCGCGCAGTAGGGTGCGATCGCCATAAGGCATCACCTGCACAAACGGCTCGTTGTCGTAGTGCTTACTCAGCGCACCGTGTAACTGCTTTCCGGTAGGCGGCTTCTCTAAAGACCACAGCGGCAAAGGGACTTGTACCAACATTCCCTGCTCAAAATCACCCACTGCTGGAATAAACAGCGGCGTGTGGTTGATCCCTGCATATACCTGCATTTCCTTGACGTGCTTATGTCCAAACGCCAGCCCGTACGGACTGTAAGGCGCGGTAGATTCGTCGTCAGGGCTATCAGTACGGAAGCCCTCGTACTGGGCAATAAGCTTTTTGCCGCCGCCTGAGTAGCCAGAAATCGCATTCACCGTCAAGGGTAGGTCGGCAGGCAGCAGCTTTGCTTGCACTAAAGGGGAAACAACTGCTAAAAAGCCAGTTGGATAGCAGCCCGGATTGCTGACCCGCGTAGAGGTCGCAATGCGATCGCGCTGACCCTCTTTTAGCTCAGGAAATCCATAGGCCCAGTCCTCAGCAGTTCTATAGGCGGTGCTCGCGTCTAAAATTCTGGCTTTGGGATTGGTCACCCAGCTCACCGCTTCGCGAGCTGCGTCATCTGGCAAACATAAAATTGAAATATCAGCAGCGTTCAACAGCTTGGCGCGTTCATCAGCATCTTTCCGTTTGTCAGCATCAATGCTAATCACCTGGATGTCATCACGTTTTGCTAGGCGCTGATAAATCTGTAGGCCGGTTGTCCCTGCTTCGCCATCGATAAATACTGTTGGAGCGCCCATTTGCTGACCCTTTGCTATTCACAATAGCGATCATATCTGACTTTTGCTATGTAAAGGTGCTATGTAAAGGCGGTGGAGCGCATTAATCGAGTCGCTCCTCCTTTATTTTTCTGATGACTCTTGCTGTTACTCTCTGATGGCATAGCCGCCCACCGCTGCGCCGGTTCGCTACGGACGTTTATCTGAGTGTTATCACCCGATAAATCCTCCGGCTCTATGGTGCCATCTGTTGCACCCTCTTCTACCGCACCCGGCATTGAAACGTGGCTATTGGCTTCTGGATAGAGAATCTGACATTCTTCAAAGATCAGGTTGGCAATAGGCGCGTATTTGTTTTTTCGGTTCAGCCTCAGCAAAATAGCGCGCAGTCTGTTTTGTAATCCTTGCAGGGTGCTTACCTGCTGGTATAGCTCTGATACGAGTGTGACAGTTTGAATCGCACTGATGCGATCGCCATTATTCTCCCAACTGTCGTAGCACAGGCAGTAAAGCATTTTCTTCATCCGAATCACATCAGACGTTTGCTCTAGCTGCTCGGCAATATCTCGATATAGCACCTTGCGCGGATCGGCAATTGAAGCGGATGCGTCGGCTTTAATGCTGGTGATATCGGAGTAGAAGTCTTCTAAGTTTTCAAGAATAACATCGGCAACCTGTGTGTATTCTGCCTGCCGGTTAAGCGTGCCGACGATTCGATAAAGGCTGCGTCGGCAGTCTTCTAAGGTGGTATTGCGTTCGGTGAGTGATTCTACTAGCAGCCTGAGTGAAACGCTTTCAAGTACCTCAGCGTCATTTTCCCAGACCGACTGGTGTGTGCCGTACAGCAGTTTTTTGATGCGGCGGCTGTTGGGATGCTCTAGCAATACTTTAAGCGCGGCGCTGATTGGGGTGACTGTGAGAGGTGCGATCGCCTCAGTGGTATCTTCGGTACTTTCCTTTGGGCGCATCCCCAACGGCCACACGTGATAGGCCGCGACGGCCTCTTCAATATTTTTAAGATCTAGCTGACCGATGTAGCTTGCATCCAGCTCCAGCCGCGACTTTACAACGTCATACACTACCTGCGACATACAAATAGCACCGGGCTTTGCCTCGGCCTCGAGCCGGGCGGCGACATTTACCCCAGTGCCCATCATGTCTTGCTCGTTAAAAAAGATATCGCCTAAGTGCACCCCAACTCTGTGGGTAAAATGCTCGTCGGCCTTCCCGTTTTTTGCGAAACTAGCAAAAGTCTTTTGCATTTCTACCGCGCAAGCAGCCGCCTGAACAGCGCTCACAAAGTACATCAGCACCCCGTCCC
Organism: uncultured cyanobacterium; assembly: GCA_963793265.1. GTDB lineage: Bacteria > Cyanobacteriota > Cyanobacteriia > Phormidesmidales > Phormidesmidaceae > Phormidesmis. The sequence continues at coordinate 731,490 of CAWBZI010000006.1, read as the reverse complement.
CCACCGTCTTCAAAATTTGGCCCTCAAAGAACTCGCACAGTTCTGAAATGAGCTGAAGATCCCGATTGATAATAGAGAGCGCTCTGTCTTCGTCCCGCGACATATGCCGACTAAAGCCCACCGCATCGGTGACTACAATAGCCGCCAATGTTCTCTGTATTTGAGGATGCACGGGAGTTTTCATGGTGTAGGGCGCTGGCTGATAGCTCTAATTTTCCCGAATTCACAGCAGAGCGCGCGTCTCAATCTTGGCGCTAGGCCCCTATACAAAAGACAGCTAAAGAACAGCTATCTAAAGAAAAGTCATCAAAAGTCAGGATCGTGGACGGTATCAATACACTTTTCATCTGTCCACTGTCTGCCGCTCTCTTCGCACTCCTGTCGGTTTTTTTTAAACGGCACGATGGTGGGGTGAAACTCTTCACCTTGAGCAAAGACAGGATCGGGCTCTTGCAGCAGCGCGCTACCGTTGAGCTGAACTAGCCCAAAGATAGAGATTGCGCCAACAAAGGCGCTGGCTAGCACGGCGGGCATTACGAATGGGTTGCCGTTCTGTAGATTTCGATAGTGCGCGCGTTTGTTCGGCCCTGCAGCGAATACTAAGTAGGCTCCCTTGCCTAAAAAAGGCAGCGACAGCCGCACGTCTATTACATGCGTACGAGGGACTAGCGCAGCTTCTATCGCCTGAACTTGCCCGGCAGAGAACGTGGCGCTTATTTCCGCTGGCATTCGCTGCAACATACGGTGGGCGTTCGGACTATTGCGAAAGGGTGTGTTCATAGCTACCGACTACGTAAATATTGGGCACAAAAACTAGGTTTAAGATGCCCAAACGCACGGTTAAGGTATAAAAAATCACGTTTGTCGCTGAGGTGCTCACAAAGTCTTAACCATCCTCAAAAAACGCTTAAGAATAGTCGCCAGTAACGAATGCTGCTCTCGGTGTCCTCATTTCCGTTTACCATCTGAAGTCTGAGCTGTTATGTGACCTTATCTATGGCTCGTGCGATTAAGATTAACCGGCTTAGCTTCCAAAACTTGCGCGGCGACTTTTTTGGCGGGATGACGGCAGCAGTGGTTGCTCTCCCGCTCGCTTTGGCCTTCGGTGTCTCCTCGGGTTTAGGTGCAGAAGCCGGGCTTTATGGTGCGATCGCAACCGGCTTTTTCGCGGCGCTCTTTGGCGGCACGCCATCGCAGATATCGGGCCCTACTGGCCCGATGACGGTGGTGATGTCCACCGTTTTTACAGGATTAGTCGCTAAGTATCCTGAGGCTGGTGTCGCAATGGTTTTTACCGTTGTGATGCTGGGCGGGCTGTTTCAAGTTTGCTTTGGGCTACTGCGCTTGGGCGACTACATCACGCTCATGCCCTACACGGTGATCTCGGGCTTTATGTCAGGCATTGGCGTGATTATTTTGGTGCTGCAAATTGCACCCTTTTTTGGGGCTGTTGGCTCCGGTAGTGTGACCGATTCTATTGCTGCGGTGTCGAGCGTGATTGCCCAAGCAAACTGGACGGCAGCGAGCTTAGGTTTGCTGACGCTGGTAATTGTTTTTGGTATGCCACGCAAGATCAATCGAATCTTGCCTGCGCCGCTGGTCGCGCTGGTTGTCGTCACTGGTGTTTCTTTACTGCTGGCAAGCGATGCAGTGCCGCGTATTGGTGATATTCCTAACGGCCTACCTACCTTTCAACGACCAGAATTTAACCCAGAAGCCCTGCGTGATATGCTCGGCTACGGCCTAGTGCTGGCCACTTTGGGCGCGATTGACTCACTGCTCACCTCTTTGGTGGCTGACAATATTACGCGCACTCAGCATGACTCTGACCGCGAGCTGATTGGTCAGGGAATCGGCAATATGGTGTCTGGGCTGATGGGCGGCCTGCCGGGAGCCGGGGCAACGATGCGTACGGTAATCAATGTGAAGTCGGGCGGGAAGACGCCGCTGTCGGGCATTGTTCACGCGCTCATTCTATTGATGGTGGTGCTGGGTGCAGGCTCGATTACTGGGCAGATTCCGCTGGCGGTGCTGGCCGGTATTTTAATGAAGGTCGGAATCGATATTATTGACTGGAGCTTTTTGAAGCGGGCGCATCGGGTGTCTTGGAAGGCGGCCTGGGTGATGTACGGTGTGCTGTTTTTGACCGTGTTTGTCGATTTAATTACGGCGGTGGGGGCGGGCATTTTTGTGTCGAATTTGCTGACGGTGAAAACCGTTACCGATGAGCAGCGGAAGCACGTGCGGGCAATTGTGAGCCCGGATGATGAAAGCCTGACTGAAGAGGAGCGATCGCTTCTGGCCACGATGGAAGGCCGGTTGCTGCTGTTTCGCCTGAGCGGGCCAATGAGCTTTGGTGCGGCTAGGACGATTTCGCAGCGAATGACGATCGTCAATCAGTTTGAGGCGCTGATTTTGGACTTGGCGGATGCGCCTAGAGTGGGGGTGACGGCGGCGCTGGCGATTGAGAATATTGTGGGAGATGCGATCGCCAAGCAGCGGCTTGTTTTTATCGTAGGAGCCAAAGGCCATGCCCAGCAGCGGCTAAGTGCGCTGGGCATTTTGGACATGCTGCCACCTGAGAATACGCTAGCCAGTCGGCTAGAAGCGCTCAATCGAGCAGAGCAGCACCTTAGACCTTCTATTTATCACCAGCCAGTGCCTTTACCGCATGACTCGCCTTAGCAATTCGTTGTCCATACAACCAAGCCGTTTTGAGATCGCCTTCATCAACGTTCTCCTCATGTCCGCTGCCCATCGCGCCTAAGAATGAGCCCAAGCGGTTAACGCCAGTTTCGTCAGGCATAACGCCTGGCCCCATCCAAATCATGCTGTGCTGCGCCGCGTGAGTTGCCAGGTAGAGCAGCGTACCCTGCTTATCGCCGCTAGGAGAACCCGAGTGGGTAAATCCACCTGCAATTTTGTCTTTCCAGCCCTGGCTGAACCAGATGCCGCCCGCTGCGTCTATAAAGGCTTTGAGCTGCGCTGCTACGCCACCCATATAGGTTGGCGAGCCCAGCACAATCGCCTCGCAGCGACTAATCTCAGCAAGGGTGTCTTCACCCTGCCAGCGACCCTCGACGATCTGATCCCCGGTAATTCTGAATAGTTTGGCGGTGGTATCTTCAACAGACTTCACGCCTTCGGCAAAAGATTCGGCCATGCTGTGGGTGTGGCCTTCGCCTGAAAAATAGATAATTGCAACAGTCGTCATAATGATCAGAGATTAAAAGGTACGTAAATAGGTATAGCGAATGAAACTAGGATACGTGATTATTTATGTCGCTGACGTGAACAAAACAATGGACTTTTACACCCGAGCGTTTGGGTTTGAAACGCGGATGGTGTATGAGGATGGCGGCACGGTTGACTACGGCGAGCTGCAAACGGGAGAAACCGTTTTGGCCTTTGCTTCGCATGATTTAGGGCAAACAAATCTGCAAGGGCTTTATCAGAAGTCTGACTTAGAGAAAACGCCGTTTGGCTTTGAGCTAGCGCTGGTGAGCAAGGATGTAGAGGCCGACTATAAAAAGGCGCTAGATGAAGGGGCGCTGCCAGTCGCGCCGCCTAAAGAGAAACCTTGGGGGCAAACGGTTGCCTATGTCCGTGCGATAGAAGGCACACTGATAGAGTTTTGTAGTCCGATGGCGACAGAACTACCGGCATAAAAACAGCCGCTTTGCTGCCCGCGTAAATGCCACGTAGTAAAGCTGGTTGCGCTCGGTGACTTTGCGATTCAGCATCAGATTAGGCACGTCTACGAATACGTCTTGAAAGGTAGAGCCCTGGCTTTTGTGGACGGTAAGGCTGTAGGCGTAGCTCAGCTCGTGAAAAAGCTGCTTGTAGTCCCAAAAGGCCATCCACTGCTTTTTTTCGGAGTAATCAGACAGAAGTCCTTTAAAGCGCGTTTGTTCATCCTCGTGCAGAACCCTGAGCTTCTTTTCCTGATGGTCTTCAGTGACGATCTCTAGCTCCCATACCAGCCAGCCTTCAAAGCGCACCAGATAGGCTTCCATCACCATGCACTCTTCAGAAGTTTGCAGGAGAATGCGGTCTTTGCCCATGCAGACGTTTTTGGCGATTAGCCGCTCGCCTGAAACGAATCGGGCGGCTTTGTCGCCATAAATGGCCGCGCGAATTTTGTTGTTTAGGTAGTTGACTCTAGCGTTAGTGTAGGCCAGTACGCGCACGTGGTCGGGGTCTTTTTCGTAGGCTTTGCTCTTAAAGGCCCTAAGCATGAGCTTTTCCCACTGCGGCTGCGGCACGGTGAAAATGCCTTCGGTGTGGGCCTCGTTATAGTCGTTGCTGGGCTGCGGCATAGCGGGCCGCTCTAAGTTGGTGCGAATGTCTTCAGCTAGCAGGCCGATTGCGCCGCCATAGCGAATGACTTCAGTGAGATCGCTGCGGTGGAAAATTCTTTCAAAGCAAGGGGCTTCTTCTTCACCTACAGGCGGTAGCTGAGCCGAATCGCCTACAAACAATAGCTGCGTACCATCGGTGAGTCTTGAAACTGAATTAACTAGCAGCTCCCACATCTCCTGATTGATCATGGAGCATTCGTCTACCACGACCAAATCGTATTCAGTGGTGAGATTTTTGCGATCGCGATCCGGCTCAAACTTCTGCCCGCCCGTTTCCTTATCAATCACTGGCCTTAAGCCCAGCAGCTTACAGCAGGTCATGCAGTCTACTTCGCAGCCCCACCGATAGGCCATCGCCTGCAATACCTTAGTCGCCTTATTACTCAGGGCCGTGAGCGCAATCGGTCTAGCATCGTACTGCTGCTGCAACCTGGCAATGAGCGCCTGTAGCAGCGTCGTTTTGCCTGTGCCCGCATAGCCTGTTAGTAGATAGATTTTCTCATCGCTATTCACAAAATCTTCGAGCGCCTGCAAGCTTTGCCACTGCTGCTGAGAAAGCGCTATGCCTGGAAGGACTTCGGGGATAGTGTCGGTAGGTACAGAGACAGACTGAGACATAAGTACTACTTGGCGGGTGCGTCTATTTTAGCGGCAGCGCGGTCTGGTCAGTTTGAAGTTGATTGGAAGTTGCGTAAATTATGCGCCTCTCATCTACGTCGTCCATGAAATCGTTAAAATACCTCTTTATCGGATCTAGAGGCTCAATCTATCTATGGCTTATCTCCCTTTAGCAGGCCGCATTTGCCTAGCACTTATCTTTTTGAACTCGGGGATTAATCATCTCACTGGATTCCAAGGACTCGTATCAGCCATTAGCGAAAAGGGGTTGCCTGCTGCGCCTGTGCTGGCAGTTGGAACCGTCGTCTTTTTGCTGCTAGGTGCAATTTCTTTAGTGCTGGGCTACAAGACAAAAGTAGGCGCTGTGCTGCTCATTTTGTTCCTGATTCCAACGACGCTACTCTTTCATCCTTTGCCAGGAGATTTGACTGGCTTTTTAAAAAATCTGGCCCTGATTGGCGGGCTACTAATGACGATTGCAAACGGCCCTGGGCTGATCAGTGTGGATGGCGGCAAGTCGTGAGCGAGTCGGCTTTATGCCCGTGTGGTTCTCAAAAGACGCTATCAAACTGCTGCGGGCTGTATTTAGCCGGTGAAGTGAGCGCCCCTACCGCAGAAGCCTTGATGCGATCGCGCTATACCGCCTTTCATCAGGGCCAAATTGACTACCTGATCGCCACGCACAAAACGCCTGAGACGCGCGCCAGCCTTGCTCAAAGCATAAAGAACACCCGCTGGCTGAACTTGTTAATCGTCAGCACTCAAAAAGGCAAGACTAGAGACAAAACCGGCATTGTAGAATTTGTTGCCGCCTATCAGCCAGCAGGATCAGTGTTGATGGCTCAGTCTGTAGGTGAGGTGAGGCAGATGCACGAGCGATCGCACTTCATCAAGTCATCGGGTCGCTGGCTGTATACCACGGGCGAAATGCTACTGCCCTATCAGCCTAAGCGAACCGAGCCCTGCTGGTGCGGCAGCGGAAAACTCTTCAAGCACTGCCATGGATAACGCTTAAACGTAACTAGATACCAAGGCTGCTAAGCGTATTGAGCAATCGACCCAGTGTCGTCGTCACTTTGGGGTGCTCGCTTTCAAACTGCTCTATTAACGATGGCAGATTTTGTAAGTTTGCTTCCTTGTGCGCCACGCTATCAGGATCTTGCATTTGCTTTTCAACATCGCTGATCAGCGCTAGCAACTTTTCTCTCACCGCAGTATCTGGTGTATCAAGCTGCGCAATTTCAGCATGGAGCGCTTCGATAGACTGGTTAACTTCTTCTTTGCTCATGTTTGTAGTTAAGGATTCAATAGATAGGGATCGCGACTGATCACCATTGTAAAGCCCCCTCACTCACTCGCTAAAAATTAAGCTCTAGTTAAATTTTATACAAAACCATGTCATGAAGCCTTGATAGAGTGCGGGGTGTTAGCGTTCTAAACTAGACCATGAATTCACGTAGGGAGACTTAGACGTTAATTCGGTTGTTTAGGACTGCTTTTGGTGCATGACGTTAATAAATCGCTGGGATAGTTTTATGCTGGAACTGCAATCTCGTTTGGCTCAACAGTCTATGACAATTTCTACCCGGTACCCAGTGATGATCATTGGTGGGGCAGAAGATAAAACGAATGGTTGTGATATCCTCAAGGCTTTTTTTGAAAGTGCCGGTGGCGATATGGCAACGATTGGTATCATCCCAGCAGCCTCGCGAGAGCCTACGATTGTGGGCGATCGCTACTATCAAATTTTTACCAAAATGGGCGCAAAGCAAGTCCAGGTGATGGACATTCGCCATCGTGAAGAGTGCGAAGAATCACGGTGGATAGATGCGCTTAATGACTGTAGCGGCATCTTTGTTACCGGCGGCGATCAGGTGCGCCTGTGCGATCTGCTCGGTGATACGCGCCTGATCAAAGCGATTAGAGCAAAGCTCGCAGCGGGCAGAGTCGTCCTAGCAGGTACGAGCGCAGGCGCAGCCATGATGGGCGAAAAAATGATCGCAGGCGGCAGCAGCGGTGAATCACCTAACAAAGCTCTGGTAGACTTATCAGTGGGCCTAGCAATTGTTCCTGAGTTGCTTGTTGACCAACATTTTCACAATCGAAATCGAATGGCGCGCTTGCTCAGTGCGATCGCAGCCAACCCTGACAAGCTAGGTATTGGCATTGATGAAGACACCTGCATCGCTCTTGCTGGCGACGGTACTTTTCAAGTGCTAGGCAAAGGCTCTATTACCGTGATTGATTCGGGTCACCTGAGCCATACCAACTATGTCAGGGCCGAAGATACGGCTCCTCTTAGCCTGCATAACCTTAAATTGCATGTGCTAAATCGAGGCGATCGGTATGATTATAAAAATCGTTCTCTTCTATTCTAGTGTCGTTTAACGACTTTTCTCTAAGGGTTTTTGACATTCCAAACGTGCCGAAATCCATAGAGAGTTAGAAGGCTAAAGAGTTAAAAAACAGACGAAAAAGCTACCCACGTTGTATCTAGATCATTGGCGATAAAGAAATGCGCCTACGAATCTTATGGAAATTCTCAAGACCCAAACGCTACGCGGCCCCAACTACTGGAGCATCGGTTATACCAACCTAATCGTTGTTCGCTTGGATCTGGAGGAACTCGCAGATCGTCCTTCTGATACTATCGATGGCTTTTACGATGGCCTGCTCACCACGCTGCCTAGCTTGATAGAGCACTTTTGCTCTCCAGGCTACAGAGGCGGCTTTTTGCAGCGGCTTCAGGAAGGTACCATGATGGGTCACATTATGGAACATGTTGCGATTGAATTACAGTCATTAGCCGGTATGGACGTTGGCTTTGGCCGTACCCGTGAAACGGCAACGCCTGGCGTTTATCAGGTTGTGTTTGAATATGAAAACGAGCAGGCCGGGCGCTATGCGGCTAGAGCGGCTTTACGTATCTGTGAAAGCATTGTCGAGACGGGTGGCTATCCCAACACCGAGCTGCAAAAAGACTTAGAAGATCTCAGAGATCTCAAGATAAAAGCGGCGCTAGGGCCTAGTACGGAAGCTTTGGTACGCGAGGCAGAAGCGCGCAAAATTCCCTGGTTTGAGCTAGACGTGCGTAATTTGCTTCAGTTTGGCTACGGCAAATATCAAAAGCGTATACAGGCTTCGCTAACAGCCTATAGCAACATTTTAGGTGTGGAACTGGCCTGTGATAAGGAAAGCACAAAGCTGATGCTGGCAGGCGCTGGGATTCCGGTACCTAAAGGTAGCGTGGTGTATTCGCTGCGTGAGATGGAAGATGCGCTGGACTATTTAGGCGGCTATCCGATTGTGGTGAAGCCTTTGAACGGCAATCACGGACGCGGTATTACGTTAGAAATCGAGACTTGGGAAGAGGCTGAGATTGCCTACGACAAGGCTCGTGAGGTGTCGGATGGCGTGATTGTAGAGCACTTTTATCGGGGCCGCGATCACCGCGTTTTGGTGGTGAATCATAAGGTGATTGCGGTGGCCGAACGGGTGCCCGCGCACGTGATTGGCAACGGCAAAGATACGATTGAGGCGCTGGTTGAGAAAGAAAACAAAGACCCCCGTAGAGGCGAAGGTCACGATAATATTCTGACTCACATACAGTTCGATAAAACCACAGAAAAGCTGTTGCGAACTCAGAAGCTGACGCTCGATAGCGTTTTAGAAGCAGGCGAGATCTGCTATCTGAGAGAAACTGCGAACTTAAGTACAGGCGGCGTTGCGATTGATCGAACCGATGAGATCCATCCTGAGACGATTTGGATTGCAGAGCGCGCGTCTCGCTTGATTGGCTTAGATGTGGCTGGCATTGATATTGTCACGACCGACATTTCCCAGCCAATGAAGGTGACCAACAGCGTGATTGTGGAAGTGAATGCTGCACCAGGACTGCGGATGCATGTGGCTCCTAGCGTGGGCGTACCGCGCAATGTGGCTGGCCCGATTATGGACATGTTGCTGCCGCCCAATCAGCCGACGCGGATTCCGATTGTGGCGATCACAGGGACAAATGGGAAAACGACGACAACGCGGCTGACGGCTCATATTTTCCGTCAGGTATACGATGTGGTTGGTTTTACTACGACCGATGGTATTTATCTAGGCGACCATCTTGTAGAAAAAGGCGACACGACTGGGCCTCAGAGTGCTCGGATGATTTTGCAAGATCCGACGGTAGAGATGGCGGTATTGGAAACAGCACGAGGCGGGTTACTGCGCTCTGGTCTTGCCTTTAAGCAGTGTGATGTGGGCGTGGTGCTAAACGTAGCAGCCGATCACCTGGGCATTGGCGATATCGACACGATAGATCAGCTTGCTAAGCTTAAAGCGGTGGTGGCAGAGTCCGTCCGAACGGAGGGCTATGTGGTGCTAAATGCCGATGATGAGCGCGTAGTGGCGATGGCTGAGCGTGTGCGGGCTAAGGTGGCTTATTTCTCGATGGACGCTGAGAATGAGTTGGTGCGATCGCACGTTCAAGCAGGCGGTGTGGCCGCAGTCTACGAAGAAGGCTACCTATCAATTTTGCAGCGCGACTGGCTCTTACGCATTGAAAAGGCCGAAAACGTGCCGGTGACGATGGCTGGACGCGCGCCCTTTATGATTGCTAATGCCCTTGCTGCCAGCTTAGTTGGCTTTGTACAAGGCGTGAAAATAGAAGATATTCGCGCGGCGCTGAAGAGCTTCAAGGCAACGTCTGGGCAAATCCCAGGTCGAATGAATCTGTTCAATATGGGTCGCTTTCATGCGCTGGTTGACTACGCCCACAATCCGGCTGGTTATGAGGCCGTGGGTAGCTTTGTGAAAAACTGGCCGGGTGAGTCGGTGGGCGTGATTGGTGCGCCGGGCGATCGCCGCGATGAAGATTTGGTTGCGCTAGGCGAGCTATCAGCACAGATATTTGATCGTGTGGTGATAAAAGAAGATCGCGATAGGCGCGGACGTGAGCCGGGTGAGGTGGCCAAACTGATTGCGAAGGGCATTGTCGGCAAATCAGTTGAGGTCGAGATTCAGACGGATGCGGTGGCGGCGAGTGATGCTAGCCAAGCACCTGAAGTTGAGAAGGTGACGGTAAAAGCAGGGACAGGTTTTGGGCCGAAAGGTGTGGAGGCTGAGAGTAGCGATGCTGATGACGGCGGAAGCAGTCAGCCTGATTTGAGTGCTGAGTGTGAAGATAAGAGCGGTACTCACAAGATTTGTTTGGATGAGGCCGAGGCGATCGCATGGGCTTTAGACAACGCCCCTGATGATGGGTTGGTGGTGATCTTGCCTGAGAGCGTGAGCGCGGCAATTGAGATTATCAAGGCGCGTAATCCGCTGATTGAAGGTGCGGGAGAACTGAAGGAATCTGCTGATAGTCCGAAGGGGATGGCGTTTCCTAATAATCCTATCAAGGAGATCAAGGATGCTAAGGTTGGCGCTGCTGCGGGCGGCGTGAAGGGGCTCAATAGTTCGACGCCTGCTAATGCGGCTGTGCACTAATTCGCCGATGTAATTAGGCGCTATACGGTTGGGATTAGAGATTTGTACAGGTATGATCCATTCCTTCTGGATCATGCTTTTGTGCCCGTGGTTCTTGTAGGCTTGAAAGCTGGATCTTGGTTGAATTTTTGAAAGGTTAATAGGAAGTTAGGAGACTTTTTTAGATGGTGATTAGTGCCGCTCGCTCTGATAGTCAAGTTAGCAATCGGGTTGATGACGTTCGCAGTGACTATGAGGATCAAACGCAGGCGATCGCCCAGCAGCTTTTAGCCGATAGCAAAGGCAAAAAGTCACTCTTCTCTAAAGTGAGAGATCAGCTTAAATGGGACGATAAGCTGCTGAGCTGGACGATGGATAATCCGGGTCTGCGCGTGCAGATGTTCCGCCTCATCGACTGTTTACCAGCGCTCACTTCTAAGCCTGAAATCGCCCGGCACCTGCAAGAATATCTAGGCGACAAAAGCGTTGAAGTTCCGCAGGCGCTCAAAAGCCTGCTGAACTTTGCAGATCCTAATTCTATGCCTGCAAATGTTGCTGCCACCACGCTCTCGGGTGCGGTAGAAACGCTTGCCCGTAAATACGTTGCGGGTGAGAACATGACGCAGGTGCTTAAAAGCATTGAGCGCATTCGCAAGCAGTCGATGACCTTTACGGTAGATCTGCTGGGCGAGGCGGTGGTCACTGAGAAAGAAGCACAGGCTTATCTCGATCAGTATCTGCTGCTGATGGAGCGTTTGACTGAGGCGTCTAAGAAGTGGTCGCAGGTGCCACAGGTAGATGTTGCTGACGGCGAGCCGCTGCCTAAAGTGCAGGTGACGATGAAGCTAACAGCCTTTTATTCACAGTTCGATCCGTTAGATGTGGAAGGCTCGGAAAGTAAGGTGGCTGCGCATATTCGGACACTGCTACGTCGGGCAAAAGAGCTAGGCGTAGCTGTTCACTTCGACATGGAACAGTATCGCTACAAAGATGCGACCTTAGCGGCGCTGAAAAAGCTGTTGAATGAAGATGAGTTCAAAGAGCGTAGTGATTTGGGGATCACGCTTCAAGCATATCTGCGCGATAGCTATCAGGACTTGCAGGATTTAATTGCGTGGGCCAAAGAGCGCGGTACACCCATCACCGTTCGCCTGGTAAAAGGCGCTTATTGGGATCAAGAAACCATTACGGCTCGTCAGAATTTTTGGCCAACGCCTGTTTATAATCACAAGTCTTCAACCGATGCGAACTTTGAGCGCATGACGGCGCTGCTGCTAGAGAACTACGACGTTCTATATGCGGCGATTGGGAGCCATAACGTCAGGTCGCAGGCTCATGCTTTAGCGATTGTAAACGCTCTGAATATTCCCTCTCGCAATATCGAATTTCAGGTGCTATACGGCATGGCTGATACCATTGCCACCGCCCTTGTCAAGCAAGGTCACCGCGTCCGAGTCTATTGCCCCTACGGTGATTTGATTCCCGGTATGGCCTATCTCATCCGTCGCCTTTTAGAAAACACTGCGAACAGTTCGTTCTTAAAGCAGAGCTTAGAAGATCGCCCATCGGCAGAGCTTCTGGCGATTCCGAGCTGGGGTGAAGGCGATAGAGATGAGGACGAAGTGCTGCCTGTGCCGATTGTCTCTGATAATGACTCGATCACGCGGATTAATTTGGCAGCCGATACCGACTATGCCGCTGTTGCACTAAGAAGAGATGCTAACGCCAGCTTGAATGCTGTTCAACAACAGCTTGGTAAAACCTATTGGCCCGTGCTTGATGGGGAGTCTGTTGAGACAGCAGACACTATCAACTCTGTAAATCCGTGTGATCCCGATGAGGTGGTCGGTACGATTGGTCAAATTAATATTGAACAGGCCGATCAGGCGGTTGAAGCGGCTAAAGCGGCCTTTAAGGGCTGGAAGAAAACGCCTGCGAGTGAGCGGGCTGGAATTATTCGACGGGCAGGCGAGCTGCTAGAAGAACGGCGTCATGAGCTGAATGCTTGGATGGTGTTTGAAGGCGGTAAGCCCATGCAGCAGGCGGATGCGGAAGTATCGGAGGCGATAGATTTTTGCGATTATTATGCGGCTGAGATGGAGCGGTTGGATCAAGAGATTGCTTATGACGTGGCAGGGGAGCGCGATCGCTATTTCTATCAGGCAAAAGGCTTGGTGCTGGTCATCTCTCCCTGGAACTTCCCGCTCGCAATCCCTACCGGCATGACTGTAGCAGCTTTGGTGACTGGAAACTGCGTCATGCTCAAGCCTGCTGCTGTGACTTCTGTAATTGCCGCTAAGCTCTCAGAAATTTTGATAGAAGCGGGTATTCCCAAGGGTGTTTTCCAGTATCTTCCGGGCAAAGGCTCTACGGTGGGCAATCATCTGGTGAAGCACAAAGACGTGAATATGATTGTGTTCACAGGCTCTCAAGAAGTGGGCTGCCAGATATATGCAGATGCGGCTATTTTGCAGCCGGGGCAAAAGCATCTGAAGCGCGTTGTTGCAGAGATGGGCGGTAAAAACGCGATTGTTATTGATGAGAGTGCCGACCTTGATCAGGCCGTGCAGGGCGTGGTTTATTCTGCCTTCGGCTATAGCGGACAAAAGTGTTCTGCCTGCTCTCGTGTGGTGGTGGTGGCCTCTATTTACAAGACTTTTGTAGCGCGGCTGATAGAAGCCACAAAGTCTTTGAACGTGGGGATTGCAAAAGATCCGGCAACTAGAGTGGGGCCGGTAATTGATGCGGCTGCTCAGAAGAACATTCAGGGCTATATTGCGAAGGGTAAGGAAGAAGCTACGCTAGCGTTAGAGCTGTCTGCGCCTGAGAAAGGGTACTTTGTTGGGCCTGTAATTTTCACAGATGTGAAGCCTGACGGGGTGATTGCCCAAGAGGAGATATTTGGGCCAGTGCTCGCAGTACTGAAGGCTGAAAACTTTGAGGATGCTCTAGAAATTGCCAACAATACTAACTTTGCTTTAACAGGTGGCCTCTACTCGCGCACACCCTCCCATATCGACCGAGCTTATGAAGACTTTGAAGTTGGCAACCTTTATATCAACCGCACCTGTACGGGCGCTATTGTCGGTCGCCAGCCCTTCGGCGGCTTTAAGCTCTCCGGCGTTGGCTCTAAAGCAGGTGGCCCCGACTACCTCCTTCAGTTTTTAGACCCACGCACGGTAACTGAGAACGTTCAGCGTCAAGGATTTGCCCCAATTGAAGGCGTCGATTCGTAACTGCAAGCTAAACTGAAGCTATCTAAGCACGTGAGCGGCTATGTCTCCCTTAGCGCCTGAATATATCAAAGATATCCCTAGCGACACGCCAATAGATGAGGTAGTGTTTCCCCCTGGTAATCTCTATAGCGATGAACCCCCTTTGGAAACCTACCTTCACCTACAGCAGATGGTACTGCTGCTCAAGTGCTTAGACTGGCTTTGGAAAGACCGTACTGACTACTTCGCGGCGGGAAATCTAACGGTTTACTACAGCCAGCGTCGCCGGAAGTCTGAAGATTTTAGAGGACCAGACTTTTTTGTCGTGTTAGGCACCGAGAAACGTCCTAGAAACAGCTGGGTTGTGTGGGAGGAAGACGGAAAATATCCCAACGTCATCATAGAACTGCTTTCAGCCTCGACAGCAAAGGTGGATCGCGGCTTGAAAAAGCAGCTCTATCAAGACATATTTCGCACCCCTGACTACTTTTGGTTTGATCCTAACGGTTCGGAGTTTCAGGGCTTTCAGTTGGTAGGTGGCACTTATAGAGCACTGGAGCCTAACGAGTCAGGTCATCTGTGGAGTCAGCAGTTGGGGCTATATCTGGGCGTTCGTGAAGGCGCGCTGAGATTTTTTACGGCTGATGGGGCGCTGGTGCCTACCTTAGAGGAAGCTACTGAGCTAGCGCTACAGCAGGCTGACGAAGAGCAGCAAAAAGCAATAGCGGCACAGCGGCAGGCTGACGAAGAGCAGCAAAAAGCAATAGCGGCACAGCAGCAGGTTGACAAAGAACGCAGTCGCAATGCCGTATTGGTAGCGAAGCTGCGTGAGTTGGGTATCGATCCAGATGTGCTGTAGCTCAGGCTGAATGTCGCTTTACGATATATCAAACGGTAGGTTGTCGCGTCAGTCGACGGTGCATCAGGCAGTGTGCAGTGTGTGTGCGGATGCGTGTGATCGCTGTGCTGAAGAGTGCGGTTCTCACGAGTTTGATCACTGCCAGCGCTGCGCCAAGTCTTGCCGGGCATGCGCTAACTCCTGTCGTGAAATGGCATAGCTGCTTAGGTTTGTAGACGACTACAGGTCAGCTATAGCTCGAAGGTCGGATGAACAAATTCGTAGCCAGTCTTTTTGATTTTGCCGTTGGAAACGCGAACGTTTTTGCGGGTGCTGGGCTGGCTTTCATCCCAGGTGACGGGGGCTATGTTGTGGCGATCGCACACCTCATCAATCAACTCTCTCACTGTCAACACTTCATCCTGCACCAAGTTATACAGGCCCGATAGCTGCCGCGTTCTAGCCCAGTCAATCCCTTCTACAATATCGTTCAAGTGCACCCAGTTAGTGCCTTCTTCTCCTTTGCCTGGCCGCGTTGTTCCCGCAGCACGGCTGTAGATTCTCTCTAAGGTTCTACCAGGCCCATAAATGCCGCCGAGCCGCAGCACGCACACCTTTTGCTGTGGGCTAGTAGCCGAAAGCAAAGTCTCTTCAGTTTGTTCAATAATTTTGCCATTGTCAGTAATGGGCTTGGGCGGCATGAGTTCGGTGACCCAAGCGCCGTTGTGCTGGCCGTAAACGGAGCAACTGCTGGTGTAGATGAGCTGTTCTACGGGCGTATGCGGGAGCACTTTGGCGATAGTTTGGGCGGTTTTGAGGTAGGTGTCGGCATAGCTTGACCCACGTTTGGAGGCGACGCAGAGGAGGACGATTTGGCGATCTGAAAGGACAGCTTGGAGGTGATCGCTATCTGCCCCGACTAGCACTTCTACTTTATGAGCGATCACACTCAGATCCTCGACCCGCTCCTGACGAGTGGTCGTCGCTAGCACATCTAGCCCTTGCTCTTTCCAGCGCTGGGCAACTGCTGTTCCCACGTATCCGCAGCCGATAATAGCAGCTCTCATCATTTGTTCCTTTACTTTTATCAGCCTAGCTTACAGATGGCTTCTTCCCCTGACTCAATCCAGCCGTGGATAAGGCCAGAGGTGGATTGAGCCGCCGCACAACGACCCTCGCCATCAATCACGATTACACCGCCTTCGCCGTTTACCTTTGCAACCAGATACTCAATGCCTGCTTTAGCTGCTTCGCTGGCGCTCATGCCTTTGAAGTGAACGTAGTCCGAAACTGTTTTAGAAAGGACGGTGCGAAGGAACTGTTCGCCGTATCCTGTAGCCGAGACTGCGCAGGTTTCGTTGTCGGCAAAGACGCCTGCACCCACTACCGGCGTATCGCCGACTCGGCCCCAGCGCTTGTTGACTAGGCCGCCGGTAGAAGTGGCCGCTGCGAGGTTTCCTTCAACGTCTTGAGCGACAGCGCCCACGGTGCCTAATTTCTGCGCGGGCTTAATGCGCTCATGGTCAAGAGTCATACGTCCGGCTGCTATGGCTTCTTCGAGCTGCTTGATGCGCGGCTGGGTGATGAAATAGTCGTCGGGGCGTAGGGGCGCGTTGCAGAATTTGGCAAACTCTAGTGCACCCTCGGCTGCGAGCATTACGTGGTCGCCCTGTTCTAGCACCTGGCGAGCAAGAGAGATCGGATTCTTGACGTTCTTGACACAGGTAACCGCACCTGCACTCAGATCGCTACCATTCATCAGGGCCGCGTCCATTTCTACCTGACCGTTTTCATTGAGAACAGATCCTTTGCCTGCGTTGTAAAGCGGATTGTCTTCTAGTAAGTTGACGCAGAATTCAACAACATCTAGGGCCGAGTCTCCTTTCTCAAGCCGCTGACGACCGGCTTCTAAAATCTCGATAATGCTGGTCTTAAATTCTGATTCACCCGCTTCGTATTTAAGGTCTTCTAGTGCCCCTGCCCCGCCGTGGATAATAAGAGAATATTTGTTGTTCATGGAAGATACGGGTTAAATAACGTTTACGCGGAATCAGATGGATCTAGCTCATCTAGTATCGTAAAGCGAATATGGTTGATGGCGAGATTTCCTAACGAGAACTTTTCGGGTCTGTTGTCTGCTTTGAGCTTGCCGAAGGGAATGCCTTTGCCCAGTTCGGTGTGGTACCAGGCGAGCCCCATGAAGAATCGAGTAGGATACGGGCCGCGATCAATTACGTCATCTACGTTTGATTCCATAGGAAGCCAGCCGATATCTGGAATGTAGAACTCTAGCCACACGTGGTTATAGTCAGGTTCTAAAGGAAGATTTCGCATCTCTGGCGTTTGTGGGCACTTGTAGCGGCCAATGGTGCGGCAGGCAATGCCGTTTAGGCGAAAGAGTGCGAGCAAAACGCCGACGTATTCACCACAGGAACCGACGCCACGCTTGAGGGCAATATCAGGGGTGTCGATTTTGGGCTGGATGCCGTATGAAAGCTGATCGTAGACGTAGTTACGGATTCTGAGTGCTTTACGCAAGATGTTGGTTTCGCTACCAACGGCTTCTTTGGCCGCTGCCTGGATGATGTCTGAGTCCATAGCTAGCTCGTCATCATCAACCAGATAGCGCTGCTGAAATTCTTCTGAGAGCGGCGGCGTTGCGGTTACGTCAAGCGGCGTCAGGCTGTACTTGATGCTATACATTTCGACGACAGCTTTCCAGCCGACTAAGCCTGCTTGGGTCGGGGTAAGCCCATCGAATTTATAAACGGCGACGCGCTGACCGTCCTGAATTTCTTCAGTGAAGGGGTGGCCGATGGCTTCTACATGGCGGACTTTTTGTCGTGGGGTGTCGGCAGGCAGCGCAATGCGCCATTCTACGTTGCTAAGGGCGGGTACGTCTTCGAGTGGGAGGAGTTCTTCGACGTAGGAAAGTTCGGTGAGGTAGCCGTTGGAGAGGGTGTAGCGGGCTTGCTCGTTGTGATGGATGAAGAGGGGGTGGATGAAGGTGCGATCGCGAAACGTAAGCTGGTAAGGATTAGCCGCGTTTGGATCGTCACGAATATAGGCTTCTTCATTCGCGTAGGCAACGTAGCAAACGGGGGGCTGGCCTGAATCTTGCGGAAAGAGCGTGATGCCGGTGGGTGAGCTAAACGGGGTGATGACGCTGAACTTTACTGAGCCATTAGATCTTTCTAGACAGTAGACGGATTGCTCTGTGCGATCGCATACCCAAAGCTCATCTTCAGTCGCCGTAATGTTTTCAACCCCAACGCCCGGCTGACGAAACTCACCTTTAAGCTCTGCGCTTTGCTGGTCGTAAACATGAATATGCCCAGACTTTTCACAGGTTACATAGACATCGGAACCCCAAACAGCCACCCCATCAGCAGGATAAGCGAGCTTCGCAAAAAACTCTGGTGTCAGGGGTACTAGCTCGGCTGCGTTCTCAGAAACACCTTTAAGCGCGCACTTAAAAACAGAGGCCCCTTGCGTAAACCAGACGGTGCCGTCTGCAACTGCGAGCCCCGTTGCGCCAATCCATTCAGCGACCTGATGAGAATTTAAAATAGTGGTGTTGTTCGTTTTTAGGTCAACCTCTACCAAGTAACCCCGCAGCGTATCGACTGCCAATAGTCGCTTGCCGCTCGCGGTATCAGCCGTTGCCAGCCCGGAAAGAACATATACGCCGATTGGGCGAATCGTAGCGGGCTTCGCCGCCTTTCTTTCAAAACTAGGCATAACGAGTATCGAGTCCAATATGACGTGAGCAAAACAGCAGATGGCTTATCTTTAACCATACAATGCTAGTTAGTGGTTTTTTTGACTGTCTTTTAAGACACACTCACTGCGTTTTTACGAGCGTGGTTTTAGCGATCGCATGTCAGCCACTTTTGCCGTCTGTTTTAAATTCGCCGTAGTGGTTTCTCTCGCCTTATCATTGAATACAGCTACTTAAATCCAAAGTGGGCCACTCTCTAGCATTTTGCGAACGTTCACATGAAAGTACTCTACGATTCAGATAAAGATATTTTGCAGGTTTCGTTTAATAAGGACTTGATCGAAGAAACTGCCCAGCTTTCCCCAGGTCTGATTCTGGACTACAACGAGGATGGAAAGGTAATTGGTTTTGAGCTAAGAGGGGCCTCTAAAAGAGTGGATGACCCCTGCGAAATGATATACGTTGTTGGCAAAGCTAATCTGAATAAACCTCCGCTGAAAGGCAGTTCGTATATCTAACGTTCGTACAGCCGAAGTTCTCATGACTATCTCATGAAAAGACTATCTCATAAAAATAAGTCCGCTCAGATTTAGGTTTGAGCGGACTTGTCTTAAATATAGTTTGTATCGACTTGGTTGGGAATCTTAGCCAACAGCCTAAAAGAACTCTTGAAATAGAGAGCTTGTGAGGGCTCTGCAAACTTAGTCGCTCGCCCAAGACTCTTGACCAATAAGGTCGTAAACGTAGTCTCTTAGCAAGTAGTCGTTAGTTTCCAAAATCCTTTCAACCACAGGCCACTCTCTATCACCAAAGTAACGAGATAGCGAATAGATTTGATTTTGCTTACCAATCGAGCCTTTTGTAACCAGGGCGCGTACTTCGTCTTGAATGACATTGATTGAATACTGACGTGCTTCTTTGAGCATGATGTGTTCCTTGATGTAAGGTGTGAATGAATAATGGGGAGTTAAGAGCAATCAATAAGCTCTAGCAGACCTGTTTCTTTTGCGAAAACAAACTGTGAAAATACTGTCTGTGGAAACTGAGATACTTCTGAGCGCTATGCGTTATGTCGTCAGTTCAATCAAAACCCGATCAAAACATCCTTCCTTTCTGTAAAAGGGGATACATTTAGCAAGCTTACTACTAAGGTTATAGGCTTGTTGGGGTAATTTCAATATTAGATCCTGATAGCATCGATAGGAAAGTCTTATGGGTTTTTGGCTATCTGCTGCGATTCAGTGGCGTATCAGGTATTAGGCACCGCTCCTTCCAGTACAGATTAAGTATCTGCCCTAGATATTTAAGATTTCCTCAAGGAATCTTTTTGTTTTAGTATCTGTTTTAGTATTTATTTCTGGTTGCTGTCCTCAGAAATTCCTTTCTCAGCAACCTAACTTCAATCTGTCCCTTGCGAGCCCTTTAGTGACGTGCGCATAAGCTTATTGTTTCGTCGTTCTTAACTAAGTAAATTTTGTTTTACCATTCAAACAAAACAATAATCAACAGTTCGATACTCCTTTATTCCTACATCGGTATTTTACATCACCCTTTTCTGCCAAAGAAAGCCTTTTGGTTATGATTTCCTGACATAGGCTTGTGTGCTAATAATTTGTAAATCGTGCTCAATCCCTGTGGTGCTAAAGGATTTACTGGCTATTGGATAGGCGTACGCAATCTCTTTAAGTAGCAGATGCTACATAATATTTCTGTTGTGTGTCGAAACGCAATCGTTCTGTTATGCGCATAAATCTGTTGCTAAATGTTTGATTAAAGAGGCGTTTTACATGTTCTGTTGTGCTGAGTAAAAGCGACTATTATTAGCGTAATTCAGGCATCTATCTTTAGGCATAGAAATATCGATGCGTAATGCGCTGTTTTGTGCGCTACGGGATTGGCCTCTGAAATTTACTTGTGCGTGTAGCTTGTGAAATTCTCCTGTGATTGGCGATCGCCTCTACATGTTTTTAAGCCCGTATTTATATAAGCTTTTAAGTCCTGGTATTTTTTCGTTATTTAACCTGCTGCCTTGCAGTGTTTTTGCCAGCGTGTTTTCAAGGAGGATAATCCCATGACCGATATGCGAATTTTGATGTGCCCGCCCCACCATTACGATGTGGACTATGTAATCAATCCATGGATGGAAGGCAATATTCACCGTTCGTCGCGGGAGCGCGCTGAGGCCCAGTGGAATAAGCTGTACGGCGTGCTGAAAAAGCATGTGACGGTGGAGCTGGTAGAGCCTGAGAAAGGCTGGCCGGATATGGTGTTTGCGGCGAATGCAGGGCTGGTGCTGGGCGATCGCGTTGTGCTTAGCCGGTTTTTGCATCCTGAGCGTCAGGGCGAGGAGCCTTTTTTCCAAAAGTGGTTTGAAGACAATGGCTTTACGGTGCATACGCTACCTAAAAGTCTTCCGTTTGAAGGGGCCGGTGACGCGCTGATCGATCGCGCTGGCGGCTGGCTGTGGGCCGGTTATGGGTTTCGCTCTGAGCTAGATTCTCATCCTTACCTAGCTGAGTGGCTAGACGTAGAGGTACTGTCTCTGCGGCTTGTAGACAGCCGGTTCTATCATTTGGATACGTGCTTTTGCCCTTTAGAAGGCGGGTATTTGATGTACTATCCGCCTGCTTTTGATGCGTATTCTAATCGGCTGATTGAAATGCGGGTGCCTGAAGAAAAGCGAATTGTCGTTGAAGAAGTCGATGCGATTAACTTTGCCTGCAATACGGTGAATGTTGGCAAAGTTGTGGTGATGAATCAGGCGAGCGATACGCTGAAAAAGGCTTTAGGCGATCGCGGTTTTACCATAGAAGAAACGCCTTTGACTGAGTTCTTAAAAGCAGGCGGTGCAGCTAAGTGCCTAACGCTTAAAGTTGTTGAGCCTAAGAAACAGACGCCTAAAGTCTCTACCATTCAAAGCAGAGTCGTGCATTTAGAAGGTCACCTGTTAGATTCTGGCATCGTCAATCGGGCGCTCGATACGATCACCACTGGCGGTGGCAGCTTCCAGGTGCTTAATTTTGATTTGGGGGCTCAGCGCCAAGACACATCTGTTGCTGAGGTGAAAGTGGTCGCGCCAGATACTACGGTGATGGATGACATTATGGGTCAGCTTATTGACCTGGGCGCAGTGAGTTTGCCCCAAGAAGCGACCCCTGCAAAATTGGAGGCCGTGGTGCAAGACGGCGTTGCGCCTGATGACTTTTACGTAACGACGATTTATCCTTCGGAAGTGCTGATTGGCGACCACTGGTATCGGGTACAGGGGCAGCGTATGGATGGGGCGATCGCGATTACCCATGAAGCCGGTAAGCCTGTTGCGACCTGCAAGCTTTTGCGCGATTTAAAAGTAGGCGAAGACGTTGTGGTCGGCAGTAAAGGTATTCATACTTTGCGTACGGCTCCTTCGCTGAAAAAGAAAACAGATGACTTTAGCTTTATGGGTGCGGGCGTTTCTAGTGAACGCCGAGTAGAGCTAGTCGTTGAGCAGATTGCCTGGGATTTGCGGCGGATTCGTGATCGCGGTGGCAAAGTCGTGGTCACGGCTGGCCCGGTAGTAATTCATACGGGCGGCAGTGAGCATTTGAAGAAGCTGATCAAAGGTGGTTATATCCATGCTTTGTTAGGTGGGAATGCGATCGCGGTGCATGATATTGAGCAGTCGATGATGGGCACTTCGCTCGGTATGGACATGAAACGCGGCGTTTCTGTTCAGGGCGGTCACCGTCATCACCTCAAAGCGATTAACACGATCCGTCGGTATGGCAGCATTGCCAACGCGGTTGAAAAAGGCGCACTTACCAGCGGCGTGATGTATGAGTGCGTAAAAAACAACGTGCCGTTTTCCTTAGCGGGCTCCATTCGTGACGATGGCCCGCTGCCCGATACGAAGATGAACCTGATAGAGGCGCAGACGGACTATGCGCGTTTGATCGAAGGGGCGGATTTAATCTTGATGCTCTCGACGATGCTGCACTCGATTGGGGTAGGGAATATGACACCCGCAGGTGTGAAGATGGTGTGTGTGGATATTAACCCGGCGGTGGTGACGAAGCTGAGCGATCGCGGTTCGGTTGAGTCCACGGGCGTCGTCACAGATGTTGGCCTGTTCTTAAGCCTGCTTGTGCAGCAGTTAGGCAAGCTTACAGGTGAATATGCCACCGTGCAGAAGGCCCAGTAGAAGGCCAGTAAACTCACTTAATTTGTGATCTGGATCTTAGGGTTTGGGCATGATAACGTCAGCGCGGCTGGCCGGATTGTTAGTCTGGTCAGCCGTTTGTTGATGCATCAAGATACCCCTCTAGCAAACAGGTCACCGACACGTGGATTACCAGGCGCTCTTCGACAAAAATTGGGATGAGTTAGAGAAAATCAGCTTAACCGTCGAAAAAGTCACTAAGTTCTTAGACGTACTCGCTGAATATCACGAGGACGCTGATTCTTTTGATTTGATGGTGGCGGGAATTTCGGTGAATTTGCAAAGCGTTTGTATGGGTGCTGAGCGGCTGCTTGCTAATGTTGCGAACGATATTGATGGCTATATGCCAACAGGCGATCGCTGGCAGCAAAAGCTGTTTGCGCAAATGGCGATCGCCCTGCCTGCCAAACGTCCGCCTGTCATTCGTACAGATACAGCCCAGTTTTTAACCGAGCTAAAGGGCTTCAAGGTATCGGTACGCGGCGGCTTTGGCGACACGCTCGATTCGCCTAAAGTCATTGCCATGGCCATGTGCCTACCCGATCGCTACGAATGGCTCAAAAGAGACTGCCTTCTGTTCCATCACGAGCTACAGCATCCAATGGCAGACTCGCTGAGCATACAGTCTCCTGACTTCAATAAAACGCGGCAGCTTGTTAGCTAGTCGTTATTTAAAGATCTGAGTTGGCATTCCATCAATACTGACCTGATTCTTCTCTTCCCAGTAGGCTCCGATACCTTCGGGGCCTTTCTTTTGCGCCCAGCTATTCAGCATCTCACGATCTTCTTGATACTCATACAGCGGCACCGCCATCCCACAGGAGGTTTGCACCATACTCACCGACAGGTCGAATAGCTGCCGTGTGCCTGGCACTTCAGGAAACTCTTGTACTAGCACATCCCATTCAGCATCGCGAGGGTAAACAACTTTTGCCTCTCCGTACAGCCGCAAAATCATCGGTGCTCCTTCAAAAGAACAGAACATCACCGTCATTCGGCCATTTTCTAAAACATGCGCTGCGCTCTCATTGCCGCTACCCGTTACGCTGAGCCAAACAACCCGATTAGGATTGAGCACCCGCAGGCTGTCTAACCCTTTTGGCGACACATTGACGCGGCCCTGTGCGCCTGCTGTGCCAACGAAAAACATTTTCTGCTGTTCTATAAAAGAGCGGTGAGCCTCTGTGATTTGTTCGTACTGTTTAGCCATATGAAACCTTAGCTCAGAAACCTCAATATTTCTGTGGCACGAAATTCTGGGTTTCCATCGGTGGGCGCTCGTAGTCTATATTCTTTTGACGCTTAGGCAGCTTGAGCGGCGGCGGTGTGAGATCTTCGTATTCAATTTGGCTGAGCAAATGGCTGATGCAGTTGAGCCGGGCGCTCTTTTTATCGTCTGCTTCTACTACGTTCCAGGGCGATCTGGTCGTATCTGTGGCTGCAAACATATCGTCTTTAGCCTTTGAATATTCCACCCATCTAGCCCGTGCTTCTAAATCCATTGGGCTGAGCTTCCACCGCTTAGCCGGATCTTCAAGGCGATCCTGGAAGCGTTTTTCTTGCTCATCATCGCTCACTGAGAACCAGTATTTGACTAAAACGATGCCAGCCCGTTGCAGCATATGCTCAAACTCAGGGCAAGAGCGCAGAAACTCAACATATTCCTGATGAGTACAAAAGCCCATTACCCGCTCTACGCCCGCTCTGTTGTACCAGCTACGGTCGAACAAAGCGATTTCGCCCGCTGACGGAAGCTGTGCCACATATCGCTGAAAATACCACTGCCCTTTCTCTTTATCAGTAGGTGTTCCTAGCGCCACAACCTTACAGATGCGAGGATTCAAGCATTCAGAAATGCGCTTAATCGCCCCACCTTTACCCGCTGCGTCTCTACCTTCAAACAGTACAACAACCTTCAGACCTTTATCTTTCACCCAATACTGAAGCTTAACCAGCTCTCTTTGCAGGCGCTCTAACTCTGCCTTGTAAACCTTCTTGCTCAGCTTTTTGTGCTTCTTTTCTTTTTTATCCTTGCCCTTGCTTTTGCTAGCACTACTCTTTTCAGCCTTTTTCTCTTTGCCTTTGCCAGCGCTATTCTTTTCAGCTTTGTCCTCAACCTTTTTCTCCTGAGCGCCACCTTTTGCAACCTTGGCTTCCGTCTCTGCCCCATTCAGTTTTGCGGTCGCTGTGGATGTGCCAGATTTCTTCTTTGCCATGAGTCTTCCAAAAGTGTAGTAAAGTGAGCCGCTAGTCGAAAAAGACTAGCTAAGAAGGCCATTCTTATTCAGGCTATAAGCAAGTCCTAGTATTCTGTCTGAAATATTACAAGCTCTTAAGAATTCTGTAATGAATCCTTGACGTGTTTTTAACCTTTCTATGAACAGCACCAGAGCCATTTAGCAAGGGCGAAGGACTCTTATGATAGAAACAGTGAATTTTTAGGACTTGGGCACTTAGCTTATGCACTCTGAAAAGCAAATCGGCATTGTTGGCACTGGGCTCATGGGTGGGCCGATGGCTCTGCAGCTACAGCGCTCTGGCTTTGAGGTAACCGCTTGGAATCGCTCGGCTACAAAGCTAATACCTTTGCAATCGGCGGGCATTCATTCAGCCGCAACGGCGACTGATGTGCTGCTTTCGGCTGAGATGACAATTACGATGCTGAGTGATGCGGCGGCGATTGAGGCGGCGGTGCTTGCGCAGCCTGCCGCGCTAAAGGATCGGACGCTGCTACAAATGGGGACGATTGCGCCGGATGAAAGCCGTGAGCTAGCTAAGAAGGTTGAGGCGGCGGGCGGTGCTTACTTTGAGTCGCCTGTACTGGGCAGCATTCCACAGGTGAAGGCGGGCGAGCTGATATTAATGGTCGGCGCTACCCCTGAGCAGTATGAGCGGTGGCTACCAGTGCTTAAGTGCTTTGGGCCTGATCCTCAACTAATGGGGCCAGTGGGTGCGGCGGCGGCAACTAAGCTGGCAATGAATCAGCTCATTGGAACGCTGACGGCGGCGTTTTCGATGAGTTTGGGATTGGTACAGCGTGAAGGATTGGATATCGAGAAGTTTATGCAGGTGGTGCGGGAAAGTGCGCTGTATGCGCCGACGTTTGATAAGAAGCTGGCGCGGATGTGTGATCGCAATTTTGCAAACCCTAATTTTCCAACGAAGCACCTGTTAAAGGATATGAATTTGTTTGTGCAGGCCGCGCAGGCGCAGGGAATTGATGCGACAGTGGCAGCAGGGGTGAGTAAGGTGGCGAGTAAGGCGATCGCACAGGGGCTGGCCGATGCGGATTATTCTGCAATTTATAGTGCGGTCGATCCAGAGCGCTGAATTCTATTGTTGTTTACTAAAAATTGTTGTTTACTAAAAGTGCTGTGAAAAGAAAGATCTTGGTGATGGGTGGTGCGGCTGTTTTAGGTGGTGCGATCGCGCTGGGAATAGGTGTTGGGGCTGGGCGATCGCTACCTGTACCGACCCCGACTGGACTGGTAATAAAAGAAAGTCCTCACAGCGTAGAAGAAACAGAACGGCGCTTTGTTGGCATTTTAGAAGAGAGAGGTCTTAACGTTTTTGCGACGGTGGATCATGCGCAGAATGCTGAGGGAGCGGGGCTTGATTTGCAACCGACGCGGGTGGTGATTTTTGGTAATCCTAAGCTGGGTACGCCGCTGATGCAGTGCAGTCAGAGTATTGCAATTGATTTGCCGCAGAAAATGTTGATTTGGGAGGATGAGGCCGGGCAGGTGCAGATTGCTTATAATGACCCGCGTTATTTGGGCGGGCGGCATCAGTTAGGGGCTTGTGGAAATGAGGTGATTCAGCAGGTTGCAGGTGCGTTGGATAATTTATCGGGTGGGGCGATCGCGCCTTAGAATTAACCTCTAATCGCACCGGAATTGTAGGGGCGTAAGACCTTACGCCCTCCGGCTGGGTGCACTGCAAAACCGAATTCGAAGGCCGGAGGGCGCAATGCCTTGTGCCCCTACAGGAGATGCAATAAAAATCGTTGACAATAATGATTGCTGCATTGTCAACCGCTTATGCTGTAAGCGCTGGTTCTTCTATGCGCACCTGTGCTACCGCATCTTTTGCATTGCCAAAGCGGCGATCGCGCCCCTGAAAAGTCTGCAATGCCCGGTGAAATTCTCCCCGGTCAAAGTCAGGCCAAAAGGCATTGGTAAAATACATTTCTGTGTAGGCAAGCTGCCAGAGTAGAAAGTTGCTAAGGCGCTGCTCGCCGCTGGTGCGAACCAGTAAATCGGGGTCGCAACCTGCCGTGTATAGGTGCTGAGAAATAATATCTTCACTGACATCGGTTGAGGTAAGCTCGCCACTTTCTACCTTTTGAGCGACCTGCTGACACGCATGAACAATCTCGTTTCGACTGCCGTAGTTAATTGCAACATTAAAGTCAATAGCAGTATTGCCTGCTGTTTCTTCCATAGCCCTATCTATCTCTCTTTGCAAAGCGGGTGACAGCTCAGACAAATCTCCGATAAAGCGAATGCGTACGCCTTCTTTGTGCATTTCTTTTAGCTCTTTTCGCAGCATCTTCTCAAAGAGAACCATCAAAAAGTCTACTTCAGACGTGGGCCTGCGCCAGTTTTCAGTAGAGAAGGCGTAGGTAGTGAGGGCTCCGATACCCCAGTCTTTGCAGCAGCGCAGCAGATCTTTGAGGACTTTTGCGCCCTGGCGGTGTCCGGCGACACGGGGGAGGCCACGCTGATTGGCCCAGCGTCCGTTGCCATCCATAATGACGGCGACGTGTTTGGGTAGGCACTCAGGGTTGAGATCGGTAGGGAGGATGGCGTATGGATTCATGAAGGGTTGGCAGCGCTTTTGGCTGAGAGAAAGACGGCGAAGAGATTATTTTTGAGGGAGATATAGCGAGAAAGGGGGAGAGCGTCAAGGCCATAATTCCCGCAGTGTGCATGGAGTTAGCTGGTGATTCCACTGCAATAGTTGATGGATGGTGCAGCCGAAAAGGTAGGCCCAGCAGGTCGGGTAGTCGTAGAGGGTGCTGGCGTAGAAAGGATGGTTTTGAAGCTGGGCGGTTGTACTGCGAAGGGTGGCTTGGATATGTGGGTTTTGCCATTTGGCTTGGAGGGCGGCAAAGGATGTGGGGTGATTAGCTAAGAAGGGATGGCCGGATGAGTGTCGTTTTGCGGCTGCCCAGGTGAGGCAGAGCTGCTGGATTTGCTGACTAAATTTTGAAAGAGGGGTGGGGTGCCAGAGGGACTGCCAGATGAGAACGCAGGTGGTGCCGTACGCTGTGGCGATGGATTCTATAGTGGCGGATTCGGAGCTGATAGAGTCGGGAGCGATCGCTGAAACCATAGCCGACTGAGCGCGCGTTCTAGTTTGTTGTTCTAAAGTGATTTGTTGCGAGATGGCTTGCTTGAGAAGCTGTTGTAAGTTATCTAGTGAGAGATGCGTTTGAACGGTATTTTCTATGCGATCGCTAAGCTGTCTGTCGCTTAGATAGTTCGTTTCATATGTTGTTTTATTTACCGATAGGGCGGCGATTCTTATCGGCGTGTGGCTGGGCTTTAGTGACGACATTGCGAGCAAGGTGGATGGCCTCTAAGAGTGGCTTCACCTATCAAGTTAGGGTTACGGCGGGAGAATGTCAGTCGGAAAAAGTCTGGTTAAAAGTAGGATGGCGCTGAGACTACGCAAAGGGATGTCATGATGAAGACTCAGTGAACTCTCAATAAGCTGGGGCAAAAGGGTTCGCTGTGTTCGGAACATCCAGCGCGTAGCTGGTAGTCTACTTTTGAACGAGGAGTGATAGCGATAGAGCACGGGGCGATATGAGGATAGATACGGCGATTGAGTATGCTGACCAACTGCTGTATGAGCGCACCGGCCAACATTTGAGCGATTTGCAAAGCCGGATTATTCAGCAGAGCTGGCAGGGTCGCACCTATTCGCAGGTGGCGTCGGCTGCAGGCTATAGCGAAGGCCATATTAAGGATGTGGCCTCTCAGCTTTGGCGGGTGCTGTCGGAGGCTTTGGGCGAGCGCATCACGAAAGGAAATTTGCGATCGCGCCTAATCAACCGTGTCAAACGCACGGTCAAAAACGCCGCGCCCAACACCTACGAATCCATTGCCAGCGTCGCTAGACCGGCCTTTCCCCAGTATTCTTCACAGGCTGCTTCACAGGCTTTAGTGCCAACCTTGCTGCCACTCATCGCCGCTGACGCTACGGCTACAATTCCTATTTTTGTAGGTAGAACTCAAGCGCTCCAAACGCTACACACGCTCGCTCAGACTCACCAGATGATTGTTATTCAGGGGGAGGGCGGCATTGGTAAGACGACGCTTGCGCAGCAGTATTGCCAGCGGTTTGAGCGAGTGTTTGAGCTGCCGATGGCGAAAGAGTCGGCGAACATCACACCGGCTGAGAGCGTCGCAGAAGAGTGGCTGCGACAGCATTTTGACGAGGAGCCGGGGCGAGCGTTTGGGGTGACGCTGAGTCGGCTGAAGCAGCGTTTGCTCTCAGGCGATCGCACTGGTTTCTCGACGGGCGTACTGATTGATAATTTGGAGCCTGCGTTGGATAGAAACGGTCAGTTGATTGCTCAGCATCGCCGCTATGTAGAGCTGTTGCGGATGCTGATAGATGCGCGGGTGAGCGTGGTAATGACGAGTCGCGATCGCCTCTGCGAACCGGGTGTAAAGGTGCACCACTACAGGTTGCCAGGGCTGAGTGTAGAGGCTTGGCAACAGTTTTTTGCAACTGGAATCACGGTAGAAAATGAGAGCATACTGGTTAAAATGCATCGGGCCTATGGTGGCAATGCTAAGGCAATGGAGATTGTGTATGCGGCGGTATTAGAAGACTTTGAGGGGGATTTGGCGGCTTATTGGCAGGAGAATGAAACCGATTTGCTGGGGCCGACTGACTTACGGAATTTGGTAGTGAGTCAGGTGTCTCGGTTGCAGGCGTTGGATGATGATGCGTATAAGGTGTTTTGTCGGCTGGGCTGCTATCGGTACCAAGAGCAGCCGACGCTGAGGGCTGAGGCGATCGCGGCGCTGATGTGGGATATTAACTCTGATCAGCACAGGCAAACGATAAATTCTTTGCGGGATCGTTCTTTGTTGGAGTTTCGCAAGGGCAACTATTGGCTACATCCAGTGAGCCGGGCGGTGGCGATTTCTCGGCTGCGGCTAGAGGGCGAGTGGCTGCGGGCGAATTACTCGGCGGCTGGGTATTGGCGCGATCGCGTGAGCCAAATCGTGTCGGTAGAAGATGGCCTGCAAGCGCTTGAGGCTTACTACCATTTGATTGCGGCGCAAGACTATGATGGCGCTGCTGCGGTGCTGTTGCAAAGTCGTCATAATCGGTGGCATCAGTTTTTGCCGCTGGCGAGTAGCCTGTATCGGATGGGGCTATTGCAGCCGGTGATTAATGCGATTACTCAAGTGCTGCCTCACGTGGAGCAGGGGCGGAGTGAGCTGAATAATATTTTGGGCGATGTGTATTGGATTACGGGGCGGATTCATAGTGCGATCGCCTGTCAGGAGAAAACGCTAGCTGAGGCTGAAGTAGAACAGTCTCAGCGGCGGCAGGCTTTGCCGCAGGGTGCTCAAGTAGAACAATATTTAGAGTGTGATTTTGAACAGGGGGTGTTGCTTTCGTGCGATCGCGATACCTATTACTTTCAAATGCTTGTAGTAGATGCACACTTGAGCATTGGCCTCTACTCCATAGATCTATGGGAGCTTGCGCAGGCGGCTGAACAGTTTGAAGAGGTGATTGCGCTGGCCTCGGGTACGGCTCATCAAGCGTGGGCTGATAAAGCAAAGGTGGGATTGGCCTTAGTGTATGCCTACTTAGGAGATGACAGGGCCGCTAAGCTTGCTAACAGTCTTTATGGAAAGCTGACGGCTGGCTCTGCCGATCGACACGGACGCTCTGCCTACTTCTCTACAGCTATTGGGTCAAACGTTTAATAGTCTGGGCGACTTGCAAAAAGCTAACGTTTTATATGAAAGAGCAATTGAATTTGCAGAGTCGGGCCATTACATACAGGTGAAGGCGAAGGCGCTAACTGGACTGGCTGTTTTGCATCGGCAGCAGGGTGAGTATGCGGCGGCTTTGGTGCTTCATGCTCAGGCGATAGAGCTGTGTGAAAAGATTGGGGCGCAGTGCGATTTGGCGGAGGCGCATTTTCAGTGTGGGCTGAGTATGCTTGAAAGTGGTGAGGTGAGTTATGGGGATTGTTTTGGGCGTGTGATCGCCTTGTTCTCAGATATCCGCGCACCTCAACAAATCTCACGAGTCAGCGCTAGTGCTTGTCTGTCTTGATAGTTGGTAACGTGTTCTAAACTTTTTCAGACTTGAGCGCAGCGCTGGCATAGCTGAGGCAAGCCTGGATGTCTTCAAAGCCAATCCAGCTGTGTAAAACGATGACTGCTGCACCCAAAGGAAAAATCGAGAGAGTTCACTGCCGTGTGACTGCTCAAAACAAAGCCATTTTAAAGAAGGCGGCAGCTTTGGCTGGACAGGATCTTACTAGCTTCATTACAGACGCTACGGTAGAGCGGGCAATTGAAGTTATTAGACGTGTTGCGTAATAAGACTCAAAAATCGCTGTAACCCTTATATAGCAGCGAATTCAGACGTTTTTTGAGTAAAATCGCTGAATGCTTTATGTAGCAGTGGTTTCAGCCATTATTTTTCTTATATCGCAACAGCTCTATTAAAGAGCACGAAAGACTGTCTCTCTCTGATAGAGACCCAGCAATATTCATTGAGGCTATAGACGATCCACCTGCACCTTCTAAGAATCTCGGAGCCGCAGCATCTCAATATAGAAGAAAGTACACTATTGACGCTTAGTGTTCTCTGGCCAGTTAATTTAGGTGTATTGCAGCTATTGTGACAACTCAAAATCCCTTCTCGGCTAGGTTTAGATAGCGTAATCGTAGATGCCATTGACGATAGTGCAAAGGCGTTCTGGCTAAAGTATGACTTTATTCCTTTTGAAGATCGCGACACATCTTTATTTCTGCCAATGGCAACTATTGCAAAGATTTTTGAGGATTAGAATAGTCCATTTTCTCTAGCTTTTGGACACCTTGGAAAACATCGCTATTACGTGAAAAGTCTACGAAGGCAATAATGTTCCCTCCGTAGACTCGTATTGAGATCTGCGTTGTCTGTAGTTAACAGCCGTCTGGGCCGCAGAACGCATGTGCGCTCAGTACCTCTGCGTTACAGATATAGGCGATGCCTGCATAGTCATCGAAAAACTGCGCTGCGACCTCATCTGCAATCATCAGGGCCATCTCTTTCGTGTCGGTAAGCACCTCGATCTTGATATCTGTGAAGGCGGTGCCCGAAACCGAGGGTTGCCCTGAAGAGCGCACGTTGCGACTGCCTTTACCGCCAGCGGCTACCACCGTGTAGCCAGTCGCTCCGGCTTTGTCGATGATGTCGGCGATCTTTTTTAGCAGCAACGTTTCTGTGACGATGACGAGCATACTTGCTGGCTTAGCCATATGGTTACCTCTTGGTTGTGTGTATTCATTGAATTGTATAAAATTAGCCGCCCCCTAGCGCCTGAGCGAGCCCGATGTAGATAGGTATGCCTAATGCGAGCGCAACTGGCGTACCGACGGCTGTAGATGAGCCAATATAGGCAGAAGGATTAGCTGATGGGATACCGGCTCGTAAAGTAGGTGGGCCTGAGATATCTGAACTAGAAGAGGCGATAACGGCTAGAATCACGACGCCGCCAAGGCTGAAGTTCGTAGCATAGTGAGCAATCATGCCAAAACCAAAGGCGATAAATCCATGTACTAACGGTGCTATAAAAGCATACACAGCGTACCACTGAGCTACCTTGCGCAACTCTTGAAGCCGAGCAGCAGCCTCCATACCCATAATCAGCATCAGTACCGAAAGTAGGCCGCGAAAGAGAGGATCGTAAAAGCTCTCGTAGACGCTTTCTGGCCGGGTTAGCAGACCTAGCGCGAGGCCGAGCAACAGGGCCGATAGGGCAGAACCTTGGAGGCTTTCTTTGACAATGGGCCATACTCTAACGCGCTTAGCAGTGGTGCCGCGCCTTTTGCCGGTATGGATGCTAGCCAAGACGATCGCGGTTACAAGCGCAGGAATGTCCATAAATGGATAGAGCGCTGCTGCCCAGGGTTCATAAAAGATGTTTTGCGTTTCTAGTAATGTCAGAGCGGCAGCGAGAGTAGAGCCACTCACCGCGCCAAACAAACCCGCGGTGGCTAGGCCATCCTCTGTTCTGATTTTCGGTAGCTTGCATAGTGTGTATTGCCCGATGAATACGATAAGTATTCCTATTATCACAGCGAACGCTGCCGGTAATAAAATCTCCGCCAGGTTAGAGTCTCGAATCGCTTGGCCGCCAGTCAAACCAACCTTTATGAGCAGCATGAAGACAATAAACTTGTAGACCGGATCGGGAATGGATAACCGGCTGCCAAGGGAGGCAACGACCATACCCCCAATAAGAAAACCGAGCGTTGGGGACTGTAACTGCGCCACGAAGCGCACAAAGAAATCAGATAAAAAATCCACGATGGAACTCCTCCTTAAACTGCAATAAGTGAGCTTTAACAAAGTTGAGAAAAGAAAGGGTGAAGCGCTTCACCCCGACAGCAGAGTTGCTACGAGAAAACCTGCAGCTAGGGTGTCCAGAGGTGGCCTTTTTCTGAACGTGGCAGGGAGCGAAGCTGTATTCAACCCGTTTTAATATAGATAAACATCTATCGGTAACTGAATCTGCATGTGTTTAAGTCTATCCTAAAAAGTATTCTGATTCGCTAGGATCAGCGCAAATCAGGAATGTAATATCAAATACGAATTATAAGTTTTCCTTTTGTCTGACAATTTCTGATATATATCTGGCTAATGTGAATGCAACAGAACGCAATTTATGTGTCTTATTAGATATAGTCAACGCAAAAACATAGCACTTTCATATTTAAAAGTGTTGTTTGCAGGGGATCAGGAACATAGCTGACATTCCTACAGTCATAGAGATATTTAGGAAGAATCAGAAATATTTGTAGATATGCTACTGAGTTCTTATTTTTATAAATCCCCAATTATGCGAAAGTAAACATAACTAAGTTATGTGATAGTTTTACTGATGTGATGAACTATTTGCTGCTGTTAACCACAGCGTCAACAGCAGCAAATAGTTCACCTTCCTATCAGAATTACTCACAAGGCATTAATTTATGGGATTCTTTTCGTATTGGACCTTCAATCGGGTTGAGGGCGATGACGGTTTTAATGAGCTATTTGGTACCGGCGAAAGCGACTGGATTGATGGATTTGGTGGCAACGACATCCTTTTTGGCTTAGGCGGTCACGATGAAATCTTTGGTGGCGACGGCTA
Organism: uncultured cyanobacterium; assembly: GCA_963793265.1. Taxonomy (GTDB): domain Bacteria; phylum Cyanobacteriota; class Cyanobacteriia; order Phormidesmidales; family Phormidesmidaceae; genus Phormidesmis. The sequence continues at coordinate 697,684 of CAWBZI010000006.1, read as the reverse complement.
CGACAAGCTATATGGCGGCGATGGCGATGACTTTGTAGAAGGAGAAGATGGTAACGACGTTGTAGACGGTGGCAACGGTGATGATGAACTCACAGGTGGCAACGGTGACGATACCTTAATTGGGGGTAGCGGTCACGATGAGTTATGGGGCGATGATGGCAATGATTTGCTTAAAGGTGGGCTCGGTAACGACGAGCTATTTGGCGGCGACGGCATCGACAACATTCACGGTGGCGATGGCAACGATCTGCTAGAAGGAGAAGATGGTAACGACTTTCTCTTTGGTGACAATGGCGACGATACTCTCTTTGGCGACCATGGCAATGACGATCTATTTGGCGGCAACGGTGACGATGAATTGTTCGGTGGAAACGGTAACGACTTTTTGCAGGGCGGCGATGGCCTAGACTTTCTCGACGGCGGCTTTGGCAACGACACGGTTTCTTTCTTGGATAGCAAAGGTGCGGTGCGCGTTGACTTAGAAGAAGAGTTTGCCGATGGTATTTATGGTCGTGAGCACCTGAGCAGTATCGAGAATGTGGTGGGCACGGCCTTTAATGACGATATTGTTGGTGATGATGAAGACAACATAATAGAAGGTGGCGCGGGCGACGACAAGATATACGGCGCGGGTGGCGATGATACGCTAGAAGGTGGTGGTGGCAGCGATCGCATCTTTGGTGGTCATGGCGACGACACGATGATTGGCGGCGTCGGCGGTGACTTTCTAGAAGGCGGCGCGGGCGACGATACGCTTACCGGACTGCTGGGTGATGATATCTTGAATGGCACGGACGCTAAAAACGCGGGTCGCGGTGAGCAAGACTTTATTATCAGCGGCGATGGCTACGACAAGTTTGTTTTGGGCGATGCTAATGGCGCTTATTACGTCGGTGATGGTGTTCATGATTTTGCCGGAATTGCTGACTTTATGGTGGGCAAAGATAAGCTTGTGCTCTCGGGCTCAGCGAGTGATTATGCTGTGCAAGAAAGTGATGGTAGCACGCAGATTTTATTTCAGGGCGATCGCATTGCCTTCTTACAAAATACGGCGCACATTAGCCTAGAGTATAGTGCTCACTTCGTATAGGGCGATGTAGGGTGTTGCCCCCTGCCCCTCTCTGAGTTAACCTTACTATGTTTATGGTCAAGGTTTAGAGGCCAGAGAGGGGCAGGGGAGATTGGGAGATCGACCTTGTAGGCGCTGACATTTGTTTTATTGACAATAAATGAGAGAGGCTTCGTCTTGTGACAACAACTTTACAGATCTCATCAGAGATTGTTCCGGCAGGTTTGAGCTTCACTGAACTGTTAGACTATCGCGCGCAGCATCAGCCGCACGACCTTGCCTATCGGTACTTGCGAAGAGGCGAGGTGCCTGATGGTCAGATGGACTATCAAACGCTGCGGGCTCGGGCTCGGGCGGTAGCTGCTCATTTGCGATCGCTTAACATCACAGGCGGGCGGGCGCTGCTGCTGTTCTCTCCCGGTCTGGATTTTGTGACAGCCTTCTTGGGATGCCTGTACGCAGGGGTTACGGCGGTACCGGCTTATCCTCCCCGTAAAAACCAAAAGCTGCTGCGGCTGCTTTCTATTGTGGATGATTCAGCGGCAACGGCTGTCCTCACCACAGCTGATCTAGCCGACAAGATTGGAAAATGGTTTGACGAATCATCGCCTTTAGCAGATATTCCGTGGCTTTCGGTAGATGTGATTACAGAAGATGTGCCAGCAGACGCCCACTTTTGGGATCGCAACGCTACGCCTAGTTCGCTTGCGTTCTTACAGTACACTTCGGGATCGACAGGTACGCCTAAGGGTGTCATGGTCACTCAAGAAAATCTGTTGCATAACCTAGCAGCAATTCACCGTTGCTTTGGTCATAGTGCAGATAGCAAAGGCGTTATCTGGCTACCGCCGTATCACGATATGGGTTTGATTGGGGGTATTCTTCAGCCACTATACGGCGGCTTTGAAGTAACGCTGATGTCTCCGGTTGATTTTTTGCAAAAGCCTTTACGCTGGCTGCGAGCCGTTTCTGACTATAGAGGAACAACCAGCGGCGGGCCAGATTTTGCCTACGATTTATGTGCTCGCAAAGCCCAAATTTTGCTCTCACGTGAAGAGAATCCGGCACCGCTAAAAGGTCTTGATCTGAGCAGTTGGCAGGTTGCCTTTACCGGGGCAGAGCCTATTCGCGCTGACACCCTGGCCCGGTTTGGTGAAGTTTTTGAGCCCTACGGCTTTAGCAGTGAGGCTTTCTATCCTTGCTATGGCATGGCTGAGACAACCCTAATCGTATCGGGCGGTGAGATAGCCGCGAAGCCAACAATAAAACACGTTGATGCCCAAAAGCTTGGTCAACATCAAGTGGAAGCGGTCGGTGAAGCTGACAAGAATAAGAAGAATGATTTCGGGTTTGTGACGGTTGTTGGCTGCGGCCAAAGCCTGCAGGATCAGCGCGTGAAGATTGTTCATCCTGAGACGCTGACGTGTTGTTCGTCTGGTGAAGTGGGTGAGATCTGGGTGCAGGGCGAAAGCGTGGCCAAAGGCTATTGGCGAAAGCCCGAGGAGACTTCGCAGACTTTTCAAGCCTATACGGCAGATACTTTTGCGGGGCCATTTTTGCGGACGGGAGATCTGGGCTTTTTAGAAGGTCAAGAGCTGTTTGTGACTGGGCGCATTAAAGATGTGATGATTATTCGAGGGAAAAACTATTACCCTCAGGATATTGAGCGAACGTTGGAGACAGCTCATGCGGCTTTGAAGGTGGGGGCGATCGCAGCTTTTTCGATAGAGCATAAAGGCAAAGAGCGGCTGGTGATTGTCTCGGAGGTAGCGCGATCGCACGTGCGTAAGCTAGATGTAGTGGCGGTGAGTGGCTGTGTTCGTCGGGCGATCGCGGCAGCTCACGACCTGCAAGTGTATGCAACTTTGCTGGTAAAGCCTGGGAGCATTCCCAAAACCTCTAGTGGAAAACTTCAGCGCTACCGCTGCCGCGATCTGTTTTTATCGGGAGAGCTGGCAATTGTAAAAGACTGGAGTGAGAGCCCGACGCACAAAAGTGAATTTGTCAAAATTCAAAGCGAGGTAGATTCAATTTTAAAGACAATAGAGAGGAAAAATAAATCATAAAAAAGAAGAAATAGATCGGAACAACCTTTGAGCGAATCGGTCTACATAACAAAGAGAGATAGCACAGAGAGTAATTTTTTTGTTTTTCCTCTTCAGCCTTCCGATTGCGGCCTGATTACAGCGTATCAAACTTACCAATCAATTCAAGAGAGATTGGATGTTTGAAGCCAGGTAGCAGGTGACTCCCTTCTCTAAAACTTTGGCTTGAGATTTAACCAGTATTTTAGACTAGCGACTCAGGCGCGTGCTGCCTAAAACATTCGTCACTCATCTTGCTAAGTTTAGCTGCCGAGATAAGTGAGCAATTATTCTACAAGTACATGAAAATAAAGGTTTTTTAGATGGAAGTTAAAGAAAGACAGGTTTCTAACGTTACAGATGAAGAGATTAGAGCGTGGATTGTTGCCTATTTATCAGGACTTTTAGAAATAAGCTCTGATGAGATTGATACCGAAGTGCCCTTTGATAGCTATGGCTTAGACTCTTCGGCGGCCATCGGCTTGACCGGAGATCTTGAAGACTGGCTAGGTAAAGAAGTCGATCCTACTTTGCTGTATGACTATCCGACAGTGGAAAGCTTGGTTTGTTATTTAGGAGAATCGTAGAGTCTATGACAGTTGCTAATGCACTACCTGACCAAAAAGCCGACCAAAAAACTAACCAAAGGTCTAGACGTTCTGCCCATGACGCGCTGACGCGTAAAACGTCCAGGCTGGTTGAGACGACCTATCGCAACAATCTTGATTCTGACTATACCGAGAAAATTGCTGACTTGAGCCGGACGTTTAGCTATCAAAAGAATCGCGATCGCCTCTGGAGCGATCCCAGCCATTCTTTGCTGTACGGCACGCCTTTATACGCTGAGGCTACCGAAGCTCAAAAGCTAGCGCTCAACCATCTGAGCTGGTTTGCAAACTACAACTACATCTCTAATTCGGAAACCGAAACGGTGATGTATAACCAGGTGACAGCTAGCGTGTTTGAGTCGATTGGCGGCTACGATACGCTGGCTTCTGAGCTGGCTTTTGAAACAGAACAGGAGCACGATCATATTAAGGCTTTCCGTAAGGTGGGTCTGATGACGGCGACGGCATTAATTGGGCGCTCGGGGCTCAATGCGCTGCTGAAGTGGAACTCGTATAAGCTGATGCTGGGCAAAAAGAAGCTGCCAACCTATCAGTATTACGCGCTTCGACAGGTTGCTAGAACAGCTGGGAAACAACCCCATCAATACTCCCAGTATTTGCAAACGGTTGAACAAGATAGTCGATTTATCTTGAAGGCACCGACGGCGGGGATGCTGGGGCGTTCTATTGGCCCGTCGCTACCGTGGCAAAGCTTTTATGGCTTTAGCTGGGGGGCAGGCTCGCCGTTTATGGCCTGCCAGTTCTATACCATTCGGATGATTGCGAACCTGTATTTGAAGAATATGGAACATGCGATCGCCAAACATGCCAAGCAGCTAGAAAACAAAGGAGACTCGGTGCCTGCGCCAACGGCTATCTCGCGCTATCACTTTTTAGATGAGGCTTTTCACACTACTATCTCCAAGCTGCTTGCAAGAGATTTGTACAAAGCCTTCTCAGCGCCGAGTGCCTACGAAAAGATAGTCGCCAACAGCATTATCTTGAAAATGCAAAAAGGCACGCTGGGCGGGCTTTCGGCGGTGCTGCCTCACCGTTATTTTGCCGATGATTTCACTATTTTAGAACTGTTGTATCAACTGCTACAGTCTTCTGCGTTTGGTTTCTCTAAAACAGAAGCAAGGCACTGGATGGAGAAATGTCTGTGCCAGGAGCACAGCGGTATTCATACGGCAGCGGCTAATCGGCAGCGATTGCTGAAGGAACTGCAAGACTTTTTTGCTGATGTGGACTATCTGTGGCCCGTCAATCGGACGATGGGCGCTATGGAAAGTCGGGGCGCTATTTTGAGCGCGCTAGCGGCGAACAAGCAAACGATGAAACAGTTTTTTGAGACAGCGGCCTAGTTTGTGGTCACCACAGTTGCAGGCTTATTGCCGCAAAGAATCTCTTTCTAACCTCTTACTCGTAGAGGCCCCTGGAGTATACAGAATATGGAACCTATTGCAATTATCGGCATTGGCTGCCGGTTCCCACAGGCGAATAGTCCCGAAGCCTTTTGGCGTTTGTTGCAAAGCGGCGATCGCGCCATTAGCACGGTTCCAACTGAGCGCTGGGAGAGTGCACACTTTTACGATCCTGACCCTCGCATCGCCGGGAAAATGAGTAGCTGTCGGGGCGGCTTCTTAAAGGATGTTGATCAATTTGACGCGTCTTTTTTCGGTATCAGTGATGCTGAAGCTGCCCATATCGATCCGCAACAGCGCTTGTTTTTAGAGGTGGCATGGGAGGCACTTGAACATGCGGGCGTTGCTCCGATGGGCTTGGGCGGTAGCGCTACGGGCGTGTTTACGGGGCTGTGCACGATTGACTACCACCGCCTGCTGTACAAAGACTTTGACTGCATTGGCCCGCATAGCGGCACGGGCACCACAATGTCGATTACAGCCAACCGGCTTTCGTATCTGTTGGACTTAAGAGGGCCGAGTATGGCGGTAGATGCTGCCTGTTCTTCTTCGCTGGTAGCTGTGCATTTAGCGATGCAGAGTTTGCGATCACAAGAGACAAACCTGGGCATTGCAGGCGGCGTTAATCTCATTCTCTCACCCGACTCGATGATCTCCTCTTCGCAGACTGGGCTGCTCTCGGCTAAAGGCGAATGCCGACCCTTTGATGCTAATGCCGATGGCTATGTGAGAGGTGAGGGCTGCGGGGTGGTGGTGCTAAAGCGGTTGAATGATGCGATCGCTGATGGTGATAATATTTTGGCTGTTATTCGCGGTTCGGCTGTTAATCAAGATGGATTGAGCAACAGCATGGTTGCTCCTAACGGTCGCGCTCAGCAGGCTTTAATTCAACAGAGCTTGGCAAATAGTTCTGTTACTCCCGCAGAGGTTGACTATGTAGAAGCACACGCGGTAGGAACGCCCTTGGGGGATGCCATCGAATTTAAGGCGTTGAGAAAGGTGCTAGCAGCGGGGCGTAAAGAAGCCTGTACGATTGGCTCGCTGAAGCCGAGTATCGGTCACTTAGAGGCGGCTTCGGGCATTGCCAGCCTGATTAAGGTAGTGCTGGCGTTGCAGCACGGCGAGATTCCGCCGCAGCTAAATTTTGAGCGGGCGAATGACTATGTTGATTTGAATGACGGATTGTTTGAGATTTTGGCGGCGGGTAAACCCTGGCAGCGCGGCTCGCGACCTCGTATAGCGGGCGTGAGTACGTTTGGATTTGGCGGCACGAATGCTCATTTGGTGATTGAGGAAACGCCGGTTGGTGTGAGACTTGCCGACAGCGCGCTTTATGGCGATAGGTCGCATCATGTTTTTGCGATGACAGCCAAAAGTAAAACGGCTTTGCGAGCTTTAGCACAGCGCTACAGTGACTTTTTACTTAGCGGACAGGGGAGCATGGCTGCTACCTCACAGCCCGAGACTTCCTTGGCCGATATCTGCTTTGCCGCAAATACCGGGCGCACTCACTTTGCCGAGCGGCTTTGTTTGGTGAGTCATTCGCGATCGCACTTACAACAGCAGCTTGCCCAGTTTGCAGAAGGCGAAGAGACTTTGCTGGCCAGTCAGTTTATTACCGGCAAAGCGCAGAGGAGAAAGCGCCCTAAGATAGTGTTTTACTTTCCTGAACCAGCGACAGCAGGCACCTTGGCCCTGGGCAACCACCTGTACAAAACGCAGCCTGTGTTCCGCGAATCCTTCGATCTCTGCTCGCGCCTGGTTGGGAGGCAGCTCCGCCTAACGGCTTCTTTTGCAACTGAGCCAGCGGTGGCACGGGTGAGTGGATTTGCCGCGAGCTACGCGCTTAGCACCCTCTGGCAAACCTGGGGCATTGTGCCTAGAGCTGTGATGGGCAGAGGCTTAGGCGAATATGTCGCAGCCTGCGTTTCCGGTCTGTTAGATATTAGAGAAGTGCTGCCCCTGCTGTCTTTACCGCTAACAACACCGCTTTGGAGCGCTGCGTCACTCACCTACAAACTGCCTCACCTACCGCTACTCTCTGCGGCTACCGCTGCTATTTCTGCCCCTATTAGCCCTTCTTCTCCCCACGCTTTTACTGAGGTGCGCGTTAATGCCTATAGCCCACTGTTGCAGCAAGCAGTATCGCAGTTTGTCTCTGCGAGCGATCATCCAGACACCTATAAAAAGCTGCCGTTAACCGGACTTTCGGGCTATGACATAGCGCTGTGTATGGGCGTAGAGGGATCTGTGTTTGGATGCCTGAGTAAAGCAGAGTTGGGGGCTGTAAAGCTGCTAGCTATGCAGGATGGGATAGAGATTTGGCCGCAGCTTCTCTCTCATTTGGGTGAGCTGTTTGTGAGTGGCGCTGAGGTTGACTGGGCGGTTTTTGATGCGGGCTATTGCCGACAAAAAATGCCGCTGCCGACCTATCCATTTGAGCGCTCGTCTTACTGGTTTGCTTCTCGCCAAGTGCCTACTCAGCGGCCTGTCAAAAACAACGCGATGAAGAGTCTTTATTATGCAGAGCGTTCTCGGGCAATCAATAACAACTAACGGTGTTTTTACGACCATGACTACTCCATCAACAGCTCAGCAAAGCGTTAAAAATACTTCTCCTACCGTGCCTGGACTCAGTGAAAGTTTGCCAATGGACTTAGCTGATATTCAAGACTGGCTCGCTGAACAAGTGGCCGGACAGCTCGGCATAGAGGCGGATGATATCGATACGCGATCGCCCTTTCACAGCTATGGTTTAGATTCCGTGCAGGCAATGGCGATCGCCACCCAGGGCAAGCAGCGCTTCGGTCTTGAAATTTCTCCGCTCGTCATTTGGAACTGTCCTACCATCGACTCTCTTTCGGCTCACATTGTTGAAGAACTCGCTACTGACGATAGCGACCTCTTTGAGATTTAGTTCAAAGACCTAACTACAGATCTAAGTAGAGATCTCAACACCATGACAATTGCGCAACTGATTCACCAACTCGATAGTAAAGGCGTCCGGCTATGGGCCGATCGTGACAAGTTGCGCATTAACGCGCCCAAAGGATCGTTAAGCCCGCAGCTTAAGGCTGATATTGCTGAAAATAAAGCTGAGATTCTTCAGCTTTTAACGCAAAAAACAACAGGCCCAGCAGCTAATAGCACAACGTCTAGCGGTCTGAGCCTGCGCACTATCGGGCAGCTTATTGGCGGCGGGCAAGATGCTTCTCCTGTGGTCGATCCAGAGGTGATGGCCAGGCAGCTAAGCGTGACTTTTCGCCCGCTGCCACCGCATAAAAAGATTGCCGATAGCGTTTTGCAGCTACGGTGTGCGCTAGAAACTACTTTGCAAGCGTATGGCGTTGAGATTGTGCCCTGGGCCGATGCGACTCGCGAGTTTTACTATTTGCCGCCTGTGGTGGGGCCGCTAGTGGCTAAACTGCCGATAGACAAACGGCCTGCGATGTCGGTGGTTCGCAGCGATATTAGCGCGGTGATTGATGTAGAGCGTCCTATCAACAAAGCCAAAAGCTATATTGCTGAGAACCTGTATAAGTTTTCAGCGTGGCGAGGGGCTCCGGCTTCGGTGGCTGAAATTACCCAGCGAATTGGTTGGGCCGAAGACCATGCGATTCAACGGCTAGAAGATCCGACGGCGACTCAGGTGGTGCTGCTCACTGAGATAGACCCAACCTTTGTAGAGGCTGAATTACCCTATGCTCAAAAGATTGCGCTGGGCGTAAATACGCTGGTCAGTCAGTTCTCAGAGATTGTGATTGGTGTATCGGCTGACAAAATTTCTATTTTGAACATGAATCTGTCGGATTCTTTGTTTGATAGAGAGAAGCTTGAGTCGTTTGTGCTGCGATCGCTCATCCCTAAAATCTACGTCCCCATTGCGCCTTTACCCCTCAGCCGCTTTAATCTGGGCCACTACGCACCTCAGCGTTCTACCTATGCTCAAAAGCTGATAGACCTTAGCAAATCTTTAGCGACAACAGGTCTGTTCCCCTCTGGCTTTAAGCTGGCTGAAGTGGTTCGCAGGCGATCGCATCGCGACATTGTAAGTGCGATCGTCAACGGTAGAACGGGCGTCTCTTACGGATTTGTTGCCTATGCCGAGCCGCCACAGTATTTTGGTGCTGTAGAAATTTTTGCTGAAGACTGGCAGTCTCTTGCGCCCGTGGCAGGCTTTTCTTTTGAAGAGATCAGACAAAACGAAGCAGGCCGACGATATCTTAAAACGCAGATTGGCAGTCAAACCATTTACAAACAGATTCCTGATATTTGGCTAGTGTGCTCGCGCTCGGGAGCTGACAAAACAAACTTAGATCCTGCTCGCGACATTGTGCGGCTTGGAATCAACGATAGGTTGCAGTTGCAGGTGCCTGAAGGGGCTGATGTTACTAAGACCGATATCAAGCCTTCTTATGATACGTATGTGATGATTGCGATCGCGCTAGCAACGGCGCTCTACACGCCAGAACTCATCGAAAACGGCGCGCCCATTATTCACTTTCACGGCTACCCAGATCGGGACTGGTTTGGCGATCAAGAAGACTTTGCAGGCGTCGAAAATCCAGCAGTTCCCTGCGGTACCTACGAGTCAGGGGTGTTCAACTTTTTGAGCATTCATCAGCTTGCAAGCAGCAAGCAGCGGCCTTTGTCGCTGGTGGGCATGGTAGAACCTGATCATGGGATTAATCTGCTGGCTAGCGATTTGTCCTATTTGCTTAACCGAATTGAGCAGGGAATAGAAACCTCGCAGATAGAGCTAGGCGGACGGTATTTGCCTGATTTGAAGGTGCCAAGATCTCAACCTGCAATAGTTGGAGGAACGGGTTCGTGAACAGACTATCACTGTCAGGAAAAACAGCCGTATTGACCGGAGCCTCGCGCGGTATTGGCTTAGAGATTTCGAGAGCTTTTGCGCAGCAGGGTGTCCACATTATCGGCATTGCCAGATCTCAATCTCAGCTAGATAGCTGGCAAGCAAGCGTTGAGCTATATGGTGTGCAGGCGGTCGGTATTGCTTTCGATCTCAACGAGACTGCTCGCATACCTGAGCTTTCCCGGCAGATTGATCAGCGGGCTAAGAACATGGCGTCGGGCCGGGTTGATATCTTGATCAACAATGCTGGTATTGAAATCTACCGAGCCTTTCAAGACTATGGATTAGACGAGATAGAGCGCGTGGTTCGGGTGAATTTGCTGGCGGCGATGGCGCTGACTCGGCTGCTGTTGCCGCAGATGAACGGTGAGGGGCATGTGGTGAATATGGCCTCTTTGGCAAGTAAGAAAGGCCATCCCTTTGACAGCGCCTATGCGGCAAGTAAGGCTGGTCTGTTGATGTGGAATCACTCTTTGCGCCAGGAGCTTGCTGGTTCGCAAATTGGCGTGTCTGCCATTTGTCCAGGGTATGTAGTTGACCAGGGGATGCTGGCTGATACCGGGGTAGAAGCGCCTTTTTTGGCGGGGCGATCGCACTCTCAAACCGTGGCAAAAGCTGTTCTCAATGCGGTATTGCATCGCCGCCGTGAGGTAATTGTCAATCAAAACTGGGGGATAGAAGCTGTGACTCGACTGCTGCTGGCGCTAGAACAGATTTTTCCTGTGCTAGCCGACCTTTCTAACGACTGGCTTGGTATCACTCAAAGCAATCGTCAGAAGGCCAACCAATCAACAGCCTGCAAAGAAGTTCCGCTGCCTGCTCCCGTAAAACAACCGACTCCTCTAACTTCATTATGAAAAAAGTAATCTTCGCAATTTACGATATGGGCGCAGGGCATCGCAGTACCGCTAATGCGCTAAAAGAAGTAATTGAGAGTCGCGGTTTGCCCTGGCAGGTCGAAATTGTGGAAGTGCTCGAAGATGTTTTAGACACCACGTTTGCACAGCACTTTTACAACACCTGGATTCTCAAACGCAAGTGGGCCAAGCGGATCAACGATCCAATTTCTGTGCCGATTTTCAAAGCTCGCATTCAGGTTATGCACAGCATATGGATGAAGAAGCTGACAAAATACTGGCAGCAGCAGCAGCCCGATATGGTGGTTTCATTAATGCCCCTGATGAATCGGGTGCTGTGCGAAAGCGTCGGGAAAGCGCTGCCGGGCACGCCTTTTATCACCTCTGTAACAGACTTTGCCGACTGCCCTGAACACTTCTGGATCGAGCCTCAAGACCAGCTCATGATCTGCCCTTCTGCTACGGTCGCACAGCAGGCGAAAGCAATGGGCTATGCGGATGAGAGTCTTTTTCATACCTCGGGCGTGGTGATTCATCCCCGCTACGATCAGCCGGTCACGGTCGATCCGGTGGCCCAACGGCAGAGGCTAGGGCTGCACCCTGATTTGCCAACGGGGCTGGTGTGCTTTGGTAGCCACGGATCGCAGGAAATGTTGGAGATTGCTCAGCGGCTAAACGAGGGCAATCAGCCGCTACAGCTTATTTTTGTGTGCGGTCGTAATCAGCGGCTTGCTGAGGCGCTACGAGAGCTGCCGACTCGCTATGTCAAGCACGTAGAAGGCTTTACTAAGGAGCTACCGACTTTGATGAAGACGGCTGATTTCTTTATAGGCAAGCCGGGGAGCGTTGGGGTGAGTGAGGCGATCGCACTGGGCCTGCCTGTGGTCACCGAATGCAACAACGTGATGACCCTTTTTCAAGAGCGGGCCACGGCTGACTGGCTGAGGCAAAACGACTTTGGTACGGTGGTGTCTAGCTTTGGGCAGATAGACGAGGCATTAGCGGCGCTGTTGCAGCCTGAGAGGTTTGCCCAAGTGCAGGCCCGTGTGAACGGCTATCGTAACCGGGCCGCTTTTGAAGTCGTAGACATTTTAGAAGAGATTCTTTCTAGTGACGACCTCTGGCAACCTGAAGTGGCTCAACCTGTAGAACTCAATCTTTCTCGGAGATAGTAATTGTGAAAACACTGGCTCAAAAAACTGTTTTATTGACGGGCGCGGCTGGCGGTATTGGGAGTGTGATCGCAAAGGCTCTAGCTGATCAAAAGGCGAATGTGGTGTGCGTGGGGCGATCGCCTGCGCCTTTGGATGCCCTTGTTCAAACTTTGGAAGACAGCGGGTGCCGGGCGATCGCGCTCCCTTTCGACCTGCAAAACATCCAAGACATGCCTGATTTAGTCAGTGAAATAGAACAGCGCATGGGGTCAGTAGACGTGCTGATCAACAACGCGGCTATTGAGAAGTTTCGAGCCTTTCAAAACTATTCGCTAGACGACATTCAAACGATGACGGCAACTAATATTTTGGCTCCGATGGCGCTGGCTCGCCTGCTCCTACCTGACATGTTGGCTAGAGCTTCAGGGCACATTGTCAACATCTCCTCGGGAGCCGGTAAGCGAGGCGCGCCCTTTAACAGCGTGTATTCTGCGACGAAAGCGGCGCTGATTAACTGGTCGGAAGGGGTGCGGCTGGAGCTGTCGGATTCGCCTGTAAATGTTTCGGTGGTGTGCCCTGGGATTACGGACGCGGGGATGTTTCACGCTTTGGAAACAGAGGCTCCTGAGGGGATGAAGGTGACGCCGCCTGAGGCTGTTGCGGATGTGGTGGTTCAGGTGATTTTGCAGAATCAGCCCGAGGTGATGCTGGACGGTTTGACGAATAAGGTATTTGTAGCGCTTTCTCAGTTTTCGCCTGAGTTGAGCGATCGCATTTTGCGCAAGGTGGGCGTTGTGGAGACAAATAAAGACTGTGCGCAAAGGCAAATGGAGAAGGAAGCTGATAAGGCAGTGCTGACTGTTTAGCTCGATTCGATAAAGGGATTATCTTAAGGAACACAACTATGCAAAGCACCGACTACGACATCATCATCATCGGCACTGGAGCCGCCGGGGGAACTTTGGCTAGAGTGCTTGCGCCGAGTGGGAAAAAGGTGCTGGTGCTAGAGCGCGGTGGTTTTTTGCCGAGAGAAAAAGAGAATTGGGATGCGGAAGCAGTGTATGGGCGCGATCGCTACCGCACTGCCGAAGAATGGTACGACAAAGACGGCAATCCTTTTCGCCCCTTTACGCACTATTTTGTCGGTGGCAACACTAAGTTTTACGGTAGCGCCCACTACCGCCTGCGCGAAAGAGACTTTGATGAAGTGGAGCACAAGGGCGGCATTTCGCCTGAATGGCCGCTAAAGTACAGCGACTTTGAGCCCTATTACACCGAGGCCGAAAAGCTCTTTGATGTGCACGGCTTGCGCGATACTGACCCCACTGAACCCCCAAGCGATTCACCGTTCCCGTTCCCACCGATTAGCCACGAGCCCCGGATTGCTGAAATTGGTGAAGCGCTCAAGGCGAAAGGACTTCATCCTGCCTATCAGCCTTTGGGCCTGAAGCTCAATGAGGCAAATAGATCTTTAAGTGAGTGCGTGCGCTGTGAAACCTGCGATGGGTTTCCTTGCATGGTGAATGCCAAAGCTGACGGAGATGTGAATGGGATCAGGCCGACGATGATGTATCCCAACGTCACGCTTAAGACGCACGCTAAGGTGACCCGGCTGCACACGGACGCGACGGGTAAAAAGGTGACGGCTGTAGAGACTCAAATAAACGGCGAGACTTACTTATTCTCTGCCGATATTGTTGTTGTCTCAGCAGGCGCGCTCAACTCGGCGGTGCTGCTTTTGCGCTCTGCTAACGAACAGCATCCGAATGGCCTAGCCAACAGTTCTGATCTGGTTGGGCGTAACTTCATGCGTCACAAGATTTGCGCGCTAGTTTCACTGGGGCTCAGGCCGAACCCGACAGTTTATTCAAAAACTATGGCGATTAATGACTATTACTGGGGCGAGGCAGACTTTCCTTATCCTATGGGTCACATTCAAACGCTTGGAGACGTTAACGCTGAGCGCGCGGCTACTAGCAGTCCGCCGTTTATTCCTAGCAAGCTAATTCCAATGGCAATTTTCAAGGCAGCGGCGGCTAGAACGACACCCTGGTTTTTAATCGGAGAAGATTTACCCGATTTAAACAATCGAATTCGGCTAGAGGGTGCTGGTGAAGAGAGCAAAATTGTGTTGGAGTATACGCCAAATAACGACGAGGCGTTTAATCGCCTAATTGAGCGCTGGAAGGGCGTGCTAAAGTCTCTCGATCCGCTGTCGGTGACCTTCACAACAGAAATGGAGCTGAAGGATGTCGGACATCAGTGCGGCACCTGCCGGTTTGGAGAAGATCCGCAGACTTCGGTGCTTGATCTAAACTGCCAAACGCACGATGTAGACAATCTCTATGTGGTAGACGGCAGCTTTTTTCCGTCTAGTGCGGCGCTGAATCCGACGCTGACAATTGTTGCAAACGCTATTCGAGTTGCCGAGCATCTGGTGCAGCGGCTATCGGGCGCGGCGGGGTGGGCGGTGGATGAGCCGGTCGTCGAACGGTCGGATGGCCAAAGGGATTCAAACGTGGTTACGGTGGCGTTTCGTTAGAAAAATATTGTTGCGTGGATTAGCATGATGAAATTTGACTGGTTGATAATTGGGGCGGGCTACTCGGCCTGTGTGCTCGCTGAACGGATTGCAACTCAGCTTGAGCAGCGGGTGCTAATTGTTGAAAAGCGCAATCATATTGGGGGAAATGCCTATGACTACTACAACGAGCACGGCCATTTAATTCATAAATACGGGCCGCACATTTTTCACACAAAGTCTAAAGAAGTGTGGGACTATCTGTCTCAATTTACGCAGTGGCGACCTTACTATCATCATGTGCTAGGCGTCGTTGAGGGTAAAAAAGTACCGATTCCGTTTAACCTCAATACGCTGTACGCGCTGTTTCCACCGAGCTATGCCGAAAAGCTAGAAGGGCTTTTGCTGCAAAACTTTGGCTTTGGTAAAAAGGTGCCGATATTGAAGCTCAAGGAGTCTAGTAGCGGCGACCTGGGCTTTTTGGCCGACTACATTTACGACAATGTATTTTTGCGCTATACGCAAAAGCAGTGGAACCTGAGGCCAGAGGAGCTAGATAGTGGCGTTACGGCGCGGGTACCGATTTATATCAGCCGGGACGATCGCTATTTTCAAGATCCCTATCAGGCGATGCCAAAGCAGGGCTACACCGAAATGTTTGGGCAGATGCTCAATCATCCCAACATCAAGGTTTTACTTAATACGGACTATAAAGAGGTGATAGACGATATCTCTTTTAATCGAGCGGTGTGCACCGGGCCGATTGACGCCTTCTTTGACTATGCTCATGGGGAAATGCCCTACCGCAGTATTGACTTTCGTTTTGAAACGTTGGATCAGGCGTTTTATCAGGAAGTAGGAACGGTGAACTATCCTAACGACTATGACATTACTCGTATTACTGAGCAGAAGTATCTGACGGGCCAGGTTTCGCCAAAGACGACGCTTGTAAGAGAGTTTCCACAGGCGTATATTCCAGGGCGAAACGATCCGTATTATCCCATTCCAAGAGCTGAAAATCGCGATCGCCTTTCTCTCTATCTTAAAGACGCTAAAAAGCTCAACGGCAGCGTTTTGTTTGCAGGCCGCTTGGGCGATTACAAGTATTACAACATGGATCAGGCGGTTATTCGAGCGCTGGGGATCTTTGAAAAAGAGATTGCGCGGCAACCGGCTTTGGTATGACAAGTTTTTAGAGAAAAATTAGTTATTTGCTGGCCCCCGTCCCCACTTTGGGGCTCTGAGACAAGATGTGTAGTAGTAATTCGACTCATAGGGTAAAACAATGATACAACCGATGGTTTCAACCGTCTCTCAAAAAAAGTTAAAAGTAAATGTTGTCACAGGGCAAGGCGGTGGCGGACACTATGCGGCTTACCGAGCGCTAAAAGCGGCGGCTGAACAAAGGGATCTGCCTTGGGAATTTCAGGCGACAGATATGGATGAGATCATCACTGAGCTGACCGCGCAAAATGAGATTCAAAATGCCTATGAGCTGTTTGGCATGAGCGGCCATGATTTGTACAATCTGATGCTCAAGAGCGGCTGGACTTGGATGTGGCCGCTGAAAATGCGGCTTAATAAGTTCATGGTGGCGCTGAACTATGACGTGGGCTTTCGGTTTTTTGAGCAGCACTGGCGCAAGCAACAGCCTGATTTGGTGGTGTCGGTGATGCCGCTGTACAACAAAGGGCTCTCGAAAAGTCTTGAAGCGGCCAGGCCGGGCGTGCCTTACGTGACGGTGATGGGTGATTTGGCTGACTACCCACCGGCTTTTTGGCTAGAGCCAGAGGCAAGCTGTACGACTGTTTGCGCGACTGAGAAGGCGATCGCACAAGCCCAAACGCTAGGCGTCGATGACTCTCTTCTCATGAAATCTTCGGGCATGATGCTTCACCCCAAGTTCTATCAGTGCCCTGAGCTAGACATTGCTGCTGAGCGGCAAAAGCTGGGACTCGCTGCTGACAAGCTGACGGGCATTGTGATGTTTGGCGGTAACGGGGCTCAGGTGATGGTGGATATTGCCGAAAGTCTAGAGCGATTTGAGCGCGACCTCCAGCTTATTTTTGTGTGTGGCCGCAACGAAGCGCTAGCGGACGCGCTAAAGCAGCTACCGGGAGAGCAGCAGCGGCACGTGGTTGCCTTTACCGAAGATATGCCCTACTACATGCAGCTCTCGGACTTTTTTATTGGTAAGCCTGGCCCCGGTAGCCTGAGCGAAGCGCTGGTGATGAATCTGCCGGTGATTACAGAGTGTAATAGAGCCACTTTGATTCACGAGCGCTACAACACCGACTGGGTAAAAGAGAAAGCGGTAGGTATTGTGCTTAAGAGTTTTAAGCAGGTGCCCAAAGCGGTCGAACAGTTACTCGATGGTTCGACCTTGGAGCGCTATCGGGCGAATGCAGCAGCGCTTGAGAACAACGGCATTTTTGAGGTGCTAGATCTTTTACAGGCGCGTTTGGCTGATAGTCAGGCGAGTGAAGCGGCTCCCGTATTATGCTCTCCTGCCAGGCAAGCCCCATGACGCTTACGGCTGAAGGTGTTTCTACCAAAACTCAAACAATGACCCTGATAGCTATGTGCCTTGCTTTGGGCATGTCAGCGCTTGACGATACGGTGGTGAATGTGGCGCTGCCAAGCCTGCAGGCTAATTTGGGCCTGTCTGTTACTGGGCTGCAATGGATGCTGAATGGCTATCTGTTGCCGATTGCTTGTTTGGTGCTGCCTGCGGGTTTGTTAGGGGACATGTACGGGCGCAGGCAAGTCTTTTTGTTGGGGCTGCTGGTATTTGTCGGCGCTTCGGTTTGGGTGGGGCTGGCGGCAGGCGGGCAAATGGCGATCGCAGGACGCCTGTTACAGGGCATTGGCGCAGCGGCTCTACTGCCCACATCGCTCGCAATTTTGTCCGATGTGTTTCCTAACCCAAAAGAGAGAACTAAGGCGATTGGTATCTGGTCGGGCGTATCGGGGTTGGCGCTGATTGTTGGGCCTGCTTTAGGTGGCGTTTTGGTCGATAGTTTGGGCTGGCGAAGTATCTTTTTTCTGAACGTGCCTTTGGGCGTAGCGACCTTTTGGCTAACTTGCCGGGCGGTGCCGATGAGCAGAAAGATGGGGCGGCGATCGCTGCAAAAACGGCGGTTAGATTTCCCTGGGATGGTGCTAAGCGTCGTCACGCTGGCGACACTGGTGACCATGCTGACTGGCAGCGAGGGCGCAAGCTTGTTCTCGGGGCGATCGCTCATCTTAGGACTACTCACCCTCAGCAGTGCTGCTGCCTTTATCTTCATCGAATCTCGCAGCGCCTACCCGATGCTGCCGCTGAGGCTATTTTCACAGCCGACATTTGCCAGTGCGATTGTGGTAAATGCCCTATTGTTCTTTATGCTAGTGAGCCTGTTATTTCTGTTTAGCTTGTTCCTACAGCAGGTACAGGGCTACTCAGCCGTCGCGACGGGCATACGATTTTTACCGCTTAACGGCGCGTTTATTTTAGCCTCAATAGTCTCGGGCTACGCCTCCGCCCGTCTAGGCTGGCGAAAAGCAATCACAGCAGGCTTTTTACTCGCGGCTGTCGGTGTCCTTTCTCTCTGGCAGGTGCAGGCAAACACGCCCTACATCGCTATGCTTTGGCAGCTTATGCTCGTAGGATTTGGCGTAGGCTTCACGCTCTCTCCGCTCACGGCTGCGGGCATGGGGAGTGCCCCCGCCGCCCAGTCGGGGGTTGCCGCCGCTTTGTTGAACACCAGTACTCGCTTGGGGGGCGCTTTGGGAATTGCGGTGCAGGGCAGCGTGTTTACGCAGGGGCTCGGGCTCTCTTTGGGGCGATCGCTCTTTGAGTTGGGCCTAGCGCCTGCCGCCGCGCAAGCTGTTGTTGCTGAAGCGCTGGGCCATGGGGCGACCCGCCCTGATCGCCTGCTCGCGGCTTTAGGTGATGCTTCAACCGTCTCTTTAGTCACCCTAGAGCAGACAATTCATCAGGCGTTTGTTTCTGGCTTGCATAGCGTGGTGTGGGCCTGTGGCATCGCGCTATTAGTCGGCGCAGGGCTGAGCTTTACCTGCATTCGTTCGAGTCCAAATGCGGACGGTTCTACTCAAACAATGACTTCTCTTTGATGATAAATCTCTCTTCGATTGCGCTGATATATGTCGTTATTTTCGGCGTAGAACTTCTGATTCTTTATCCTGCGTTTGCCTGGTTTAAGTGGAAGCTGATGGCCTATATCGGGATGCCTTCGGGCGATCGCAAGCTCGTGTTCTCCGATCGCTCCCACTACTTCAACCTCGACTACTTTGTTGATCGCTATGGTGATCGCAAGCTGTGCGTAGTAGATGGACTCTCTCGTAAGCTGCTACATATCGTCGCTGGCTTCTGGCAGCTCGCCATTCTTAACTTAGTGATCAAAGACACAGAGGTGGCCTTAATCGCAACGCTGGCCTATCAAATTTTTGTGCTGGGGCTGAGCATTATTAGCTATCACTCAAACAAAATATATGGCCTGGCGGGGCTTATGTACGGCGCTTCTAGCCGTATTCGAGATGGCGTTTACGGACGCAAAAATCTATTTGCCGCACGCTGTTCTTTTCTGAACCTTTTGCCGCTAGCAGTGATTGATCATCTCGCTCGCGGCAGCGTTGCCGACCCGGCTAACTTAGTGCTGTTCTCCTTCTTTGTCTTTTTACCGCTGACGATAGGCGACGCGCTCGGTGAGCTAGTAGGCACTACTTGGGGCAAGCAAAAGCTACACGTTTGGGGCATCGGCCAAATCAACCGTAAGTCAGTATTAGGCACAAGTGCAGTCTTTTTCGGCAGCCTCATCCCGCTACTGCTAGTGGCTAGCTTTAACCAACTGCCGCTGCCCTGGTGGTGCTTAGCGCTGGCGATCGCCACGCTCACAACCGTAATCGAGCTAGTAGCCCCAAGAGGCACCGACAACTTTTTTATTCCGGTGGGCAATGCCGTGGTTTGTTTGGCCTTTGTGATGACTTTTTTATCACCATAAAAGTATGTAAAGAGCCTGCGAAAGTATGCTATTGAATGGTTTTTCGATTTTTATTAAGAATGAGGACTCAGTAATCTACACACATCGAGGCCCTCATCCTAAATCCTTCTCCCCAAGGGAGAAGGACTTTGAATCCGGCTCCCTCTCCTTTTGGGAGAGGGCTGGGGTGAGGGCTTCAGCAAATAACGGTGAAACAGTTTATTTAATCTTTAGATCCTCAGCAGCGAAGAAAGCCTTGACTCTAAAACCAATGCAGTCATTTATTTGATACATAACTTTATTAAATTTCCACCGCAAAAAAGCTTACTTTAAGGAAACTATCGCCATACTTTTGCAGTCCCTAACAGAGGTAGCATACTTTTCCAAGCGCGACAGCCCTCTTCTAAAGACTTTCAACCTGGCCCGCCGGGTCTTATTCAATCGGAAACCATGGAAAATTTTAGCGTCTCTCTTCTTACGCCCGCTAGCGACTTAGTAGGTGGCTCTAACACTGCTGAGTTTGAGGCTGTTTTTGGCCGCTCCGGTAGCGATACTATCTATGCCTTCGATCCGGCGGCGACCTACCCTGAAACCAATATCGACTTTCTCTTTGGCGATCTGTTTGATAATTCTGCCGATGAGTTTGAGATTATCGTCGGTATCTCAAACGAGACTCGACCCTTCGGCATCTTAGATAAAAATATTCCTTCTGTTGGGAGCGATCGCTTCGTACTCGGTGACGAAAGCAGACCCTTCTACACGGCTTCTGATCAGTCTACTTTATTCACCAGTAACCTCGTCGGTGCTAATGAATTTGCAGTTATCTACGACTTCGATGCCACCGATGACGTAATTCAGTTGCACGGAAAGTCTGACGAATATTTTCTCTTTGAAACCAACGATCTTCAGGTGGACGGGCTTGCTCAGCCAGTAAGCGGCGAAGCTATTTTTTATAACGGTGGCATTGCGCCTGATTTAGTGGGCTTTATTGTTTCTACGCCTGAGCAAGACTACGACATTAAGGATAAAGACGTTTTCAGGTTTGTTGGCGATAAAGCCAAAAAAGGCGGTGATAAGGACATTGTTCAGCTCACAACGCCCGGTGTTGATCAGGGACAAAACACCACGATCGACGATGCAGGCAATATCTATGTGGTGGGCTCTACGAGCGGTAGCCTGGGCGGTGCAAACCAGGGTAACGGCGACGTGTGGATTGCCAAGTACAACAATAACGGCAATCAGCTTTGGCTGCGTCAGATTGGCTCGGCGGGTAGCGATAGCGCCTTTGAAGTGGTAACTGACAATGAGGGCGGCGTCTATTTAGCAGGCGATACCAGCGGTAACTTAGTCGGCTCGCTGAAGTCAGCAGAGCAGGATGCCTGGGTTGCGAAGCTCGATGCTGGCAGTGGTGATTTTATTTGGGGCCAGCAGTTTAATCCTGGCGTACTGGCAGGCGATACGGCTAATCCAGCGTTTGCGAGTACGGCGTTTGGCTTGCAGGTACAGGGCGATCGCGTCTTTGTTTCGGGCCTGGCGATTAAAGAAAACCAGAACCGAGAAATCTTCGACTTTTCAGCTCAAGATGACTCTTGGGTTGGCACCTTCGATAAAAACTCGGGTGCTCAGGGCTGGTTCACTCAAATTCGCGATCCAGAGGCTCCTTTTCCGCTGAGCATTACGCCATTTTTTGATGAAAGCTACGACTTAGCCGTAGATGAGGCGGGCAACTCCTACGTAGTGGGTTGGACTCAAGGGCTCTCAAAAGAGTCTGACCCTTCGCGGCTGCTGCTGAAGTACGACGCGTATCTAGCCAAGGTCGATCCGACCGGGAACGTGCAGTGGGTACAGCAGTTTGGTAGCGTTGATGAGGGGCTAGATTTTGGCTGGGCGGTTGATACAGATAGTCAGGGTAACGTCTTTGCTTCGGGCTGGACGAACGGCAATTTGGGCGATAAGTCAAACGCAGATTCTGAGAACTTTGACGTGTGGGTGACTAAGTTTACGCCCGAGGGTACTCAGCTTGTGACCAAGCAAATTGGTTCTCAAGATGACGATGGTGCGTACTTTAGCGATTTGACAGTAGACGCGCAGGACAACGTTTATTTGACGGGCTATACCATTGGCAAGCTGGGCGGGAAAGGCAAAGACAGCAAGGGCGCTAGCAACGGTGATACGAATGCTTTTGTCGCTAAGTTTGACAGTGATTTGAACGACCAGTGGATTCAGCAGGTGGGCGCAAAAGAGAAAGCCGACTATGCAACTGGCGTGGCTGTAGACGATCGAGGCAGCGTGATTGTCACGGGCTTTACGGAGGGCTCTTTGGGCGGTAAGAAGCAGGCGGGCGAATCGATTGACGGCTGGGTCGCACGCTTGGATAGTGAGAAGGGCAAGCTGGAAAAGTTTGTGGGTAAGCAGAAGGGTGTTGATCCGGTTGTAACGGGGCGCGGCAACATTCAGGTAACCGATATTACCGGATCTTTTGTCACTGACGAAAGGCTTCCTGGCGGTGATAACAACGTTTCTACGGGCCTTGGCTTTTTTGATCAGGGCAATGTTGCTAGCGGCCTGGGGTCTATCTTCGATCCTGATAGAGAGGGCTCTTTTACTGACGCGCTTAGAACTGAGTTAGGGAATACAGCGCCAGGCCAGGCTTTAACCGCCGCGCCTGGAAGCGCTAATACCGTTCAAGGCAGCGACAAGAGTGAGAAAGTAGACGGCACGAAAGGCAACGACACCATATTTGGCGGGCTAGGCTCAGATGAGATTAAAGGCGATGACGGCGACGATTTGCTCTTTGGGGTTGATACGAGCAGTGGATTTGGCCAAGGCGAGCAAGATAAGCTGAAGGGTGAGAAGGGTGCTGATACGTTTGTTTTAGGTGATGCGAATAATGTGTTCTATTTAGGCGGTGGCAATAGTGACTATGGCCTGGTTGATGACTTTAAAGCGAAAGAGGGCGATCGCATCCGCCTGCGGGGTAGCGCTAGTGACTACGTTCTAGGTCAGGACGTGAAGGGGGTTAAAGACGGCACTGCTATCTTCTATCAAAACGATTTGGTTGGTGTGATTAAAGATGAGGAAGATTTGAGCTTGTTCGATACGAATACGTTCGAGTTTGTTGGTTAGGCCCCTACGCTAAACAAAACTATTCTTCTCGTCAGGAGCTTTATTTCCTTGAGCCACCCAAAACATTCCTCAAAAGACTTTGACGAGAATCTAGTGCTTCGTCCCATCTCTCAATTAGGAACGCCGATTCACAAACCTTCTCTAATTGGTCGAATAGGCACACAAGTTCGTCTCCTTTGGGGGCCAAAAAGTCTCTTCTTAGGATTAGCTGTATCCTGGCTCGCTTTTGGCGGCGGACGGTTTTTGGTGGCTCAGGTGCAAGAAAACCAGGCAGAACAGGCAGATGTCGATACAGCTTCTAATACAGCTTTGACTGCTGCAACAGATCGCGCGCCTGCTCAAAGCGTGACGCTGCAAACGGCTCAGCTTGCGACAGTTGAAAGTTCGCTGTCGCTGACGGGAACTGTGGTGCCAAAGGACTTGCTGCGGGTGACGCCTGCGGTGAGCGGGTTGCCGATTGTAGAGATGAGGGTGAGGGCGGGCGATCGCGTCCAAACCGGACAGATAATCGCCATACTAGACAGCAGCCTTTTACAGGCCGATCTTGCTCAAGCTGAAGCAAATCTTGCTCAGGCTCAAGCTGAACTAGAACAACAGGAAGTCGCCTTTGCCCAAGCCCAGGTACTACAAGCGGCCGCAGGCGTTGACGTGAGTCGCTACAGTTCGCTGTATCGTGAGGGTGCGGTCAGCCAGGAACAGCTTGGTACGCGCCAGATTGAGGCGGCGACGGCTCAAGGGAATGTGGCAGTAGCAGCGGCTAATATTGACAGCGCTCGGGCAAGTGTTGCTAGTCGGCTAGCGGAGATTAATAAGATTCAGGCGCAGCGATCACAAACAGTCGTTACGGCCCCTACTGATGGCATTGTTGCCGAACGATTAATGACCATCGGAGATACGGCCTCAGCCTCGA
The DNA here is from genome assembly GCA_963793265.1 of uncultured cyanobacterium. Taxonomy (GTDB): domain Bacteria; phylum Cyanobacteriota; class Cyanobacteriia; order Phormidesmidales; family Phormidesmidaceae; genus Phormidesmis. The sequence continues at coordinate 674,073 of CAWBZI010000006.1, read as the reverse complement.
CGCCTTTGTATAGCCTGATCGAAAACGGACAGTTGGAGCTAGCCTTGGAGCCATCGCAGGCGCAGCTCGAACAGATTCAGGTAGGTGCGCCTGTGGTGATGAGCGCGGCGGCTGATCGCTCGCCTGAACAGAATTCGGAACTAACGGTGCAGGGTAGCGTTCGCACGATAGATCCGACTTTAGATGCTGACAGTCGGCAGGCGACGGTGAGAGTTTCGATTAACGATGAGCGTCAGTTACGGCCAGGGATGTTTTTGCAGGCCGAGATGGTGACTGGGCGGCGGCGAAGTGTGGTGATTCCGGCGGCAGCGGCGATCGCTCAGCCTGACGGCACAACGTTGGTATATACGCTCGGCTCCGACAATAAAGTGCAGGCGAATCCGGTTGAGGTGGCCAGTCAAATTAGTTCAACGACATCGAAAGCTGAGCAGCCAACCGTTGAAGTACTCTCTGGTGTAAGTGCAGGCAGTCAGATTATCGTCGGTGGCGCTAGCTATTTACAAGATGGTGATACTGTAGACGCGGTGCAGTAGTCATGAGTATTACCGCTCCTGGCTGGTCTATTCGGAATCCGGTACCGACGCTGGTGCTGTTTTTGGTGCTGACGCTGGCGGGCATTGTCTCTTTTTTGCAGCTCGGTATTGATGCTAACCCTAATATTGACCTGCCGATTGTCACAATTGAAACCGCTTATGCGGGTGCGGGGCCACAGGAGCTAGAGACGCAGTTTACTAAAAAAGTAGAGGACGCGGTTGCCGGGCTAGGCGATGTCGATGAGATTTATTCGTCGGTGAGTGACGGCTATGCCTACACGGCGGTGCGGTTTGATTTGGGGGCCGAAACCGATGAGATTATGGACGGGGTGCGCGATGCGATCGCCCGCATTCGTGAGGACTTAGCCCCCTACGCTGAAAGCATGACCATTCAGCAGTTGCGCTACGACGACGGCGCGATTCTTACCTACGCGGTTCGCTCCGAGACGCAACCTGTTGAAGCGCTCAGTGATTTGGTTGATCGCACGATTAGTCCGGCGCTGATGTCTGTTAAGGGCGTAGCTGAGGTAGAGAGAATTGGCGGGGTTGATCGAGAGATTAGCGTGGCGCTAGACGCTGGGCAGCTCAATGCTTATGGGATTAGTGCTGCGCAGGTGAATGAGCAGGTTAAGGAATTTAACCGTAATTTGCCGGGCGGGCGATCGCAAGTGTCGGGCCAGGAACAAAGCGTACGGGCGTTGGGCAGGGCGAATAGTACCGCAGAGAGTTTGGCGGCTTTGCGATCGCTCAGCATAGACTTACCGACTGGCGAAACAGTCCCTTTACAGTCTTTAGCGGCGGTGACTGACGGCCCCGCAGAAGTTCGTGAGGGTGCAATTGTAGACTCTCAGCCGGTGGTTTCGTTTGGCGTATTTCGCAGTAACGGTAGCTTGCTGGCAACTGTCGAAGATGGTGTTGTTCAAGAGATCGCGCAGCTTGAAGAGACTTTGCCAGATGACGTGCAGCTACAGCTTATTTTCACGCGGGCAACAGATGTGCGTGAGGCGTATAAGGCTTCGATTGAGGCGCTTTTGCTGGGATCTGTGCTGGCTGTTGTTGTCGTTGGCTGCTTTTTGCGAAACTGGCGAACAACGCTGATTACGGCAGTAGCGCTGCCGCTTTCTATTATCCCAACATTTACGGTAATTAACGCGCTGGGCTATTCGCTCAACAGTATGACGCTGCTGGCGCTGACGCTGGCGGTGGGTAATTTGGTAGACGATGCGATTGTTGAAATTGAGAATATCGAGCGGCATATTGCAATGGGTAAGCCGCCGACTCAGGCGGCGATTGATTCTTCGGCTGAGGTGGGTTTGGCCGTGGTGACAACAACGGCGACGGTGGTGGCTGTTTTTATTCCGGTCGCGTTTATGGGCGGCATTCCGGGGCAGTTTTTTCAGCCGTTTGGGGTGACGGTGGCGGTTTCGACGATGTTTTCTACGCTGGTGGCGCGGTTTGTGACGCCGCTTTTGGCCTCGCGGATTTTGCTGGCGGCTCCCGAAGGTCAATCTGGACAATCTGGGCACTCAACAGAGGAAACTACATCGCAAAGAGGGGGCTATCGATGGCTTTTGGGGCGAGCGTTGCGGCATCGGCTGGTGACTTTAGGAGTAGCGATCGCAATTTTTGCTTCTAGCCTGGCGCTGATTCCACATATTCCAACGGGACTTTACGGCGCAGGTGATACGGATCTCTCGCAACTGAAAATTGAGCTGCCGCCGGGAACCACGTTTGAGCGGGCCGATGAGATTACGCGGGGACTGAGCGATCGCCTGCTAACGCATCCAGCGGTCGAAAGCGTTTATGTGGCTCAAAATGTAGACGAGTCGGAGATGGTGATTCGTCTGAAGCCAAAGGGAGAACGTGATATTTCTCGGCAAGATTTTGAGCAGCAAGTGAGAGGGCAACTGCAAAGGGTGCCAGATATTCGATTCGGCTTTGACAACCAGAGTCCGGGCGGGGGCTCTGAGGCGTTTAGCGTAGTGCTCAAAAGTGCGAATCCGCAAAGCTTAAACCAAACGGCTAATCAGCTCGCGCAGCAGATGCGAGAGATTCCCGGACTGGTGGAGGTGAGTACGAGTATTGGGCTGGTAAAGCCTGAACTGTTGATTCGGCCCAATGCTCAGCAGGCGGCGGATTTGGGCGTGAAGCTGAGGGATATTGCGACGACGGCGACACTGGCGACTCTGGGCGATCGCGATGCTAACCTGTCTGAAATTGATGCGGGCGATCGCCAAATTCCTATCCGTACCCGGCTCGCCCCCGAGTTTAGAACAGACCTGGCGGCTATCAGCAATATTCAAGTCGCCAGCAACCGGCAGCAGCTTGTGCCGCTCTCGGCGGTAGCCGAAGTCTCTATCGGCGGCGGCACTGCTGAAATTGAACGGTTCGATCGCGCCCGTCAGGTTACGGTGGGCGCAAATCTCCAGGGCATTAGCTTAGGCCAGGCGCTAGATGCGGTTTATGCGCTGCCTGTTTTGCAGAATCTCCCTGACGATGTGAGCGAGCAAACTGCTGGCGATGCCGATATTTTGCAAGATGTGTTTAGTCGGTTCGCGATCGCCCTTGGCACTGCTATCGTCATGATCTACGCGGTACTGGTGCTTTTGTACAACAGTTTTATTTACCCTTTAGCAGTCATGTCAGCGCTGCCCCTCAGCATTGGCGGCACCTTCATTGCCCTGATGCTCACGCACAAACCGCTCGATCTTTACGCGCTTATCGGTATTGTGCTGCTGATGGGGCTGGTGACTAAAAACTCTATTTTGCTGGTGGACTATGCGTTGCAGGCGAAAGAGAGCGGTCAGTCTTTGAAGCAGGCGGCAATTTCTTCGGGCGTTACCCGGCTACGGCCTATTTTGATGACCTCGATTTCTACTGTGGCGGGCATGGTGCCGATTGCCTTGGAGCTAGGGGCGGGCGGAGAGGTGAGAAGTCCGATGGCGATCGCAGTCATTGGTGGCTTTTCAACGGCAACCTTGCTAACGTTAGTCGTCGTACCCGTTTGCTTTACCTATATCGCCGGATTGCAGCAGCGTTTGGGCCGTTGGACTTACAAAATAGGGCAGTTGTTTAACCGACGATTAGATAGCAATTTGGCCTATGCCTATGGGGGGGCGCAGCCCGAGGGATCGCCTTTTATCACTGAGTCTCAGCACAAAGATAAGCTTTTGGCGGTGAAGGATCTAGCCTCGAAAGATTTGGCCTCAAGAGATTCAGCGCCTATAGATGATAGTGAAAGGAGAGAAGCTATGAAAACGTCAGCAGCGATCGCAATTAAGCCGCAGCCAGATAGGCTCAGCGAGCCCGAGAAAACGGTTTACACCATTGCCTGCATTGAAGATGACTTTCCAACGCTGTGCAACATTCACAACTATCTAGGCGATACTGTTTTCTCTCTATTGCCGGTTGATGATCCGGTCACGGCGCTGACTGATTTGGTGTATTATCAGCCAGATATTATTTTGCTCACGACCTCTATGCCGGGGTTAAATGCGTTTGAGGTGTGCGATCGCCTCCGCAAAAATCCCACCTTCCGCACGGTTCCTATTCTACTGATGGTGCCGAAGGCAAACTGGTTTACAAGACTCAAAGCAAAGTGGTATGGTGCCTCTGCCTGTTTAGGTAAGCCTTTAGATCGAACCCAGCTACTGATTAAGTTGTTCTTAATGTTGGTTTAGGCTACCACCCAATATTCTCCAAAAACATTGCATACATCTTCCCCCCCAGCGCATTCTTCCGACTCGCGCGCCAGGGCTTCGTAAACATATCTAGCCACCCATTTCCCGAAATATCGCCCACGAGAGTTGCATGTCCCCCCAAATTTACATCTAAAATGACGTGCTCCTTCCACGCTTGCCCGTAGCCATCCACATTCTCCCAAATATAAAAACGCGGCCCTTCCTCACCGCTCACCGCCTCCATCTCACAGCTAAAAACATCCCAGTCACCATCGCCATCCAAATCGCCTACAAAAAGGCTGTGATACGCCCCCCGTCTAGGCTCATCCCCACGGCAATAAATCTCATGCCGCCGCCACTCGCGCCCCTTACCATCCACATTCTCCATCCACCACACCTGCCCGCCCGGAATCTCTGAGTCAGTAAAAACAACGTCGTTCTTACCGTCTTTATTCACATCGCACACCACGCTACAGGTTGCATTAAACGCATACGACGGACGAAAGTCTTTCGGCGGCGGTGTACTTGGCCCAATAGGATGCTCTACCCAAAGCGTACCGTCACCTCTGATGTTTTCAAGCCATATATCCGTTCGCACAATGTCTAAATCGCCATCGCCGTCAATATCTCCGACGCTGAGTCCAGCATGAACAGAAGTCGCAATATCATGCCGAATCCAAGGTTGGGTTGGATCAACCGGCACTTTGTACCAGCGCAAATTGTTTTTATCAGACATAGTGAGCACTTCTTTTTGTCCGTCTCCATCAATATCAGCCGCTACTAAATCATGAACAGCTTTGAGCCGCCGATCAAACACATGCCGCGTAAAGGGCTTATTAGGATCGCGAGAGTTTTGATACCATGCCCCGCCCGCTACAAAGTCTATCCAGCCATCGCCGTCTACATCAAAGGCGCAGGCTCCGACGTCTGACGGTGAGTTTTTGCCCAGCAGATGACGCGACCATGTTTTGTTGTCGTGATATTTGTAGTAGTAAATGTTGCCGTGGCGCTGACCCATAATTACCTCTAACCGGCCGTCGTTGTCTAAGTCGGCCAGGGCAGTTTGAGCGTAAAAGCGGCGTTTGGGTAGGTCTGAGTCGATGAGATGAGGCTCAAAGTTAAACTTGTTCATGGACAGAAGACCGAACGATTGAAGGAACTAAGGTAAATATGAGTAGTACGCCGAAAACCAGTGAGAGCGCGGCTATGAGTACTACGGACTGTAGCCCTGAGACGAACGCTAGTTTGACCGCTTGTTCTAATGCTGCTGAAGAGAGGGTGGGCGGTAAATTAACAGGGGAATTGGACAGGTTTTGGATGCCGTCCGCTAAAATTTTCTCTTGGAGATCGGACGATAAATTCCAGTCGAGCATTGTGTCTTTTAGCGCAGCGGTGAGCCTGCCTGAGAACAGCGCACCCTGTAAGCCAATGCCTAGAATGCCGCCAAATTGAATGCTGATGCTCGAAACGGCTGAGGCGATGCCTTCTTCTACCGGACGTACGGAATTCATCGCGGCAGCAGCGAGGGGGGCGATGGTCAGGCCACCGCCGAATCCTGAGAATATGAGGGTCGATAGCGTGGTGAGGTAGGGCGTATTGATGCTGATGCGAGTGAGTGAGAATAGTGCAATGCTCGCAATTGTAAGGCCGCTGAGAATGGGGAAGCGCCAGCCTAGCTTGGCCGCAATCCACCCGGAGGCGAAGGAGGCTGAAACGATTGCGATGTTCATCGGGATGAAGCACAGGCCGGTAGCGGCAGCGGAATAGCCTTGAACCTGCTGTAAGAACAAGCTCAGAATGAAGAACAATCCGCCAGAGGTGAAGAAAACCAAGGTTTGTACGAAGCAGAGCGTGAGGAATTTTCTGTTTCTAAGCAGAGTTGGTGGAATGACGGGCGTGTTGCTGCGGGCGTTGACCTGCCAGAAGGCGGTGAAGCTGAGGCCGGTAATAGTGAGTAGGCCGAGGGTTCGGGTGGATTGCCAGGCTGCTATGCTGCCCTGGGTGAGAACGTATACAAGGGAGGTGATCGCAACCACACTCAACCCCAACCCAACCCAGCTAACCACAGCTTTTTCTCTTAATTGTTCTTTAAAGGCCCGAGCCGTCATCGCAAACGTGACTAAGCCTAAAGGAAGCGTAATAAAAAAGATGCTGCGCCAGCCTAAGCCGTCTACCAAAAAGCCGCCTAAGCCGGGGCCCGCGACAAGTGCGATCGCTGAAACTGCCGACCATATCCCAATTGCTTTTGCCCGCGCCTGATGGTCACTAAAGGTCGCCGTCACAATCGTGAGCGATAAAGGAATTACCGCCGCTGCACCGATGCCTTGCAAACCGCGTCCAACAATCAGCACGGCTAAGTTAGGCGCGAGCCCACAGACTACGGTGGCGATGCTAAATAGTAGAATACCGGCTAAAAATATGCGCTTGCGACCGTACCTATCGCCTAGTTTGCCAGTCACCAATAGCAGGCTGGCAACGGGTAAAAGGTATGCGTTTAGAATCCACTGCACCCCAAGCATGTCAGCGCCCAAGTTCTGTTGCATTTGAGGCAGGGCCACATCTGCTGCGGTGGCGTTGAAGTTAGTCATAAACAGCGCCAGGCACATTGCGCAGAGGACTGTAACCTTACCGTCTCGAATTTGTTTCATAGCAAGAATTTTCTATTTTATTTTCTCGAATTGCGATCGCCTGAGCATCCCAACCAGCACAGCCCCGCTAAACAAAGCCAGCGCTGCCACCCACAAAGCTGCCTGCAAGCCAACCACAAAAGACTGTTGAATAGCAATTTGCACCTCAGCAGCAGACAGCGCACTTGCCACTGGCACCCGCACCTGATTCTCTAAAGCGCCCTGAATAATCTCGGGCTGTAGCGCCAAGGGCACATTCCACTCGGTAAGCTGTAGCGCGATCGCACCCTCTAGCCGCCGCGCCAACAGCGTTCCCTGCAATGAAATTCCCAAAATTCCCCCGAGCTGAATCCCCACATTCAGCACAGCAGAGGCGATACCGGAGAGTCCCGTAGGCACTGCGGCCATCGCCTGTGCGGTGAGCGGGGCGATGGTCAGCCCGCCGCCAAATCCAGAGAGTACTAGCCCAAACAACAGTTTGCTGTAGGGTGTTTCGACCCCGATAGAGGTGAGTGTGAAAATAGCGCCGCTCGCCAGCATAAAGCCACCGATAACGGGCACCCGCCAGCCAAAGCGATTTGCCAGCCAGCCAGAGAGAAAAGCGGCTGTAATAATAGCTGCGTTCATCGGCAAAAAGCGCAGCCCTGTTTGCAGTGGAGAGTAGCCCTGCACCTGCTGTAGAAACAGGCTAAAGAGAAACACCAGGCTGCCCGAGGCAAAGAACACCAGCCCCTGCGCCACCGTGGCCACTGAGAACACCGCATTTTTCAACAGCGGCAGCGGCAGCATGGGGTGTCGTGCGAGAGACTCTACCACGACAAAGCCCACCAGGCTAAGCACAGAAGCCGCTGCGAGTTTCACTACAGAACCTGAGAGCCACTGCCCTTCACCGCCCGCACTGAGCGCTAAGGCAAAAGTTGAGAGCATAGAAATGCTGAATATTAGGCCCGGCCAGTCTAGCTGAGGTTTGTTGCGATCAGCCTGTGACTGATCGGCGGGCACCGCGTAGGCTGCTAAACCCCAGGTCAACAGTCCTAAAGGCACGTTGAGCCAGAAGATACTTTGCCAGTTAAGCGTGCTGATGAGAATGCCGCCGAGCCCAGGGCCCGCGATGAGTGCAAAGGCTGATATTGCAGACCAAATGCCGATTGCCTTAGTCTTTTCATCGGCTTCAACAAAGGTCGCACTCAAGATGGTTAGAGATAAAGGCACAAGCGCGGCAGCACCAAAGCCCTGTAGGGTTCTGCCGACAATAAGGCCCGGTAGCGTCGTCGCGCAGCCGCAGATAATAGAGGCGATGGTGAATAAACCGAGGCCAAAGAGAAAAATACGCTTGCGACCATAGCGATCGCCCAGCGTTCCACTCACTAACAACAGGCTTGCAATCGGCAAGTTATAGGCGTTCAAAATCCACTGAAGCCCAGTCATATTCGCGCCCAAGCTTTTCTGCACAACCGGCAGCGCCACGTCCATAGCGGTACCGTCAAAGTTAGTGATAAATAAAGCCAGGCACATTGCGCTTAAGATCAACCGGCGCGGTGGCATCAGTGGTGGAGCGATCGCATACTTGCTTTCAATATGTTGCATAATGGCCACTCAACCCTCTGTTCTAAAATAATGAGTCAGCGTCGAGTTGCTAAAACGCCCGTCAGCATCCCACTGTTTGACAAGCTGACAAAAGTCTTGCCAGCGCGGATATTGAGCCTGCAAGTAATTAGTCTCTATCGGAATCTGTTTACCCCAGTGACCCCTAAGTCCAAAGGGTTTGAGCAGCGCCACCATCTCTGCAAAGAATTCGCCTGTACAGGGATATTCCCAAAACTCTAGCCAGCAAATGGGCTCACTTTGACTCGGGCTAAGCCAAAAATCTTCGCCTGCCGAACAGCGAATGTGAATTTGCATGGTGGGATAGCGTTGGGTTTTGTGAAAGTGATCTCTGATGGCTTGCAGGGCCGCGATCGCCCGCCCATAAGGCACGGCTAGTTCCATGTCCGCCACCGGGTCAAGATCAACTGAGGCTTTGTTGCTAATCAAATCATCTGAAGTCGCATCAAAGTGCGTGAGTACAAAATCGCTACGACCATAGGGCGCTGAATAAACCGACTGTTCGTACCGATTTAAGCACCAGCGCTGTAAGCCATTGACGGGTAGCTGTTGAAACACCCGCTGCGCCATTTTGTTGACTGTTTCAGTGGCTCGCCAGGTTAGCTTGCTTTGCTTAACCGGCTCCCATCCGCCATTTTTAGCAATGGGCTGCTCGGGCTGATTAATCAGCACCGCATGGGCAGTGTTAGTGATTGGTGAGTATCGGATATCAACAAAGTCGTTGTCTTGATGAATGCGCTCAAAGTTTTTAATAAGCTGCTCAAAACTAAAAGCATAAGTCTTTGCCCTTAAAGAGAAAGCAGGCACACAGTCGATTGTGACGGTAGAGAGAATGCCTAAAAGACCTAAAGAGATGCCGACCGCTTTAAATGCTGGCTGATTTCGCGAGATTGTCACGATTGAGCCGTCTGCTTTAATGAGACTCACGGCGCTAACGTAGCTACTCAGGCTAGGCCGATGAAGCGAGCCACCGTGGGTACCCGTCGAAATAGCGCCCGCAATCGTCTGTTGATCGATAGTCCCGAGAATCGGTAAGGCAAGCCCTTTTTCTGCTAGCACCTCATTGAGCTGACAGATCTGAATGCCTGCCTGCACAGTAACCTGAGTGCCTTCGACTTTCAACAGCTTTTGGTAGCGATCGAGCATAATACAAACGCCGTCAGTCGCCGGAATCGGTACGGCTGAATGTAGCGCGCCAATCGCTCGAATCTTCAGACCTTCTTTAGCGGCTAGCTGAACTGCCTGCGCCAAATCGGCTTCGGTGGCTGGATGAAAGACGGCCCGTGGCGTAAATTGATAGAGCGAAACCGCGCTGCTTAGAATTTGTAGCGGTTTGTTTGTATCAATCTGTTGCTCTAGAATGCCTGTCTCAGAAAGCTGATACGGCAAGGGCTCACGCTGTAAAAGCGCCTGCAAAATCTCAACGACTTCAAACACTGCCTGATTCTCGAACTTTTCCACATTGCTTTGATAGCGAGCGAGTGCGCCGGGCTGTAACATTTGCTCAACGGCAGCGCGAGTCTGCTTAAAGTTTTGAACCGTAAGGCCGACCTGCTGATCTTTTATCCAACCAGCAACATGGCGCTCTTGAGGCATGGTGAGCCAGTTGCGATTGACGATAACAGGCAGGCCCATTTTGAGCGCTTCACTGATGCTGACGTTGCCGGGCTTGCCGATAAAGAAGTCAGCGATCGCCATGTAGTGTGCAATTTCCTGCGTAAAGCCAACCACCACTCTCTTCTGCGCAGTTTCGCGCTTCCACAGCGTCTGCTCAACGGCGAGATTGCGCCCGCAGACGAAGATGATTTGGAGGTGATCGCCCAAAGCCTCTAGCTGCTCAGCAATATCAATCATCGCCAAAGACCCATTCGCACCAAAAAGAACCAGCGCCGTCGGGCGATCTGCCTCTAGTCCCAGCTTTTCTCTCTCCTGACAAATCCACGACGCCGACTTGGGCGGCTCATAAAAGCTGGGATCGATGACCAGCCCCGATGTCGGCAAAATTCGCTCAGGTTGAACGCCCTGCGCAAGTGCCTGCTGCGACGCGATTGCGGTGCCGCAAATCAGATAGTTGTCGGTGTCAGGCTCTATCCAGTAAGCCGGTGGGGAGTCTCCGAAATCGGTAAGCAGTGTGACGATGGGAATAGATTGTTCTGATAAACTTTCCCACAGGCAGCGGTTGTGAAAAGGCACCACCGAGAGAATTAGATCCGGTGGATGCACTTGCCACTTTTCGCTGAGCATTTGCCGATCGACTGGGCCTCGGAGCTTAACGATTTGCTTGTGCAAAGGCAGGGTAAAAAGATGTATCCAGTTCCACCCTTTCTTCAAGATAAGGTCATAGACTATATCGGCAACGTAGCCTGATAGTCGAGATAGCGCTCTTGCTATACCAGGGCGAGCTTCTGATGTATCTATACCATTGCCACCAATATCATCAGCAAATGTCAGCTCCAAATTCCAGGGAAGCTGCTGCTGTTCAATCACGGCCTGAAGTGCTCTATAGGTTGCATAGTGACCGCCGCCACCGCGAAGTACAAGCACGTGAATAGTTTTTTTTATTGGCTGTAAGCTGCTCTCTTTGTGGGTATCTCTTTGAGATGCGATCTGTTTAGTCTTCATCTGGATACCCCCTGCGTTGCAACAGCTTCTAAGAAATAAACCCTAGCCGCTTTTAGCAACGGCGCGCTTGCTTGAATTTTCTTTAGCGCCCTTACCACGTCGTCTATACCCTGCTTTCCTGCTCTAAAAACAGACTCTTCTAACCAGATGGCTTCCGCTTCGCTGGCGCTTTCAGCTTCAGGAAAGCTCATGGCCTCAAAGTTAAAGGCTTGAGGGTATACGCTCGGTACCGGGAGACGCGATCGCAACGGCTGAAAACTCTCATGACAATGCAGAGCCGCATACCCTTGCCAGCAGGCAATGCCTTCTAAATGCAGGGCCAGCGCTACTACCTGATGATCGACGCCGAACAGCTCAGGATCAATCGCAAAAATATACCGATAAACAGACCGCCGAGTATGATTTTTCTGTCGCTTTAGCAGTCGTACGCCTTCAACCCCTTCAAACTGTTGCTCTAAATAATCGGCCATAGCTGCCCGCTGTAGCTGCTGTTGTGGGAATCTTTGCAAGGCCGTACGGCCCAGCGCCGCCTGTAGTTCAGTCATGCGATAGTTGCTGCCTATGCCTACAGCGCCTTCGAGACTATGCGAATTCACCTGCGTGCGTAGCTGGCCGATGAGTGAACTCATCAAGCCGGTGGGATCTTGGGTTAGTGAGATTGGACTATGTGGGGTTGAACCTTGTGAAGACGTAGGCGATCGCCCACAGTCCACCAACCCCACCACCTTTCGCCAGGTGTCCTCACCTCTACCGATTAAAACGCCCCCTTCCCCAGTCGTCAGCAGCTTAGAAGACTGCAAGCTAAACGAGCCAAAGTGCCCTATCGTCCCGGCCCCACGCCCGTTCCACTCGGCCCCATGAGCATGAGCACAGTCTTCAATGACAACAAGATTATGACGGGATGCGATCGCCATAATCTCATCCATATCCGCCATCTGCGCGCCCAAATGCACCGGCATAATCGCCTTTGTTCTATCTGTAATCGCAGCCTCAATAGCAATGGGACTAATGCAATACGTATCAGGATCAACATCAACCAGCACCGGAACTGCGCCAATCGCAATCGGAGCTGTCGCCGTCGCCTGAAACGTGTAGGCAGGCACAATCACCTCATCACCCCAGCCAATATCAGCCGCTCGCAGCGCTACCTCCATCGTCAAAGTGCCATTCATCATCGGCACCGCAAAAAAAGTCTCTTTATCAGGCTGATTGTTTCCAACCTGCATCGCTAAGAACGCCGCTGCAAACGCTCGAGTGTGCACCCCCGGATAAGGTGCACCGCCCCACTGCCTCGAGCGCAAAACCGCACTCACCGCCTCAATATCCGCCTTAACAGCCGCCTCGTCTAGCGTGGGCCAGCTAGGATATGGTGCTGTTCGCACAGGTACGCCACCTAAAAGTGCAGGCACCTTTTCTCTTGAAATGCCGCTGGCCGCAACCATCTGAGTAATTTGGCGGGTGATGTCTGCGGCGTCAGCTTCGCGCGTTTGTACTAAAGGAAGTGCCATGTAAAAGTGCCATAGTAGATGCTCAAGAGGGTCTAGGTTGCCTATGCAATAGCCTGCGAAATAGGTGTTTTCGTAGCGTATTCGGGCTGTAGCGACTGTTTCATAATCTCTACGACCTCATAGACAGCACGATTATTATGCTTTTGTATAGCCTGCTGATAGCGGCTGTAAACGCGCTGATCTAGCATTTGTTCGACTGCCTTATCGACCGTCTTAAATCTAGAAAGAACAATGCCGCATTCCTGCGCTTCTACCCAATCAGCACAGTCTTTTTCCTGCACCATCGTGAATCGATTGCGCTCAGTAATGACGGGCACGTGCATTGCGATCGCCTCGCTAACGCTGACGTTCCCAGGCTTACCAATAAAGAAATCAGCCATAGATAGATAGTTATGCACCCGATCTGTAAATTCAACAACGCACCGATTTTGCAGGCCGTTATATTGTCGTAGCACCGCCGCAAGTTCGAAATTTCTACCACACAAAAAGATAAGCTGAATATTCTCTTTGAATCGTTCAAGACGACTAGCAATCTCTTCCATTTTGGCTGAGCCGTTGCCGCCAAACATGACTATACCTGTAGGTACGTTAGGTTCTAAGCCGAGACGCGATCGCCGTCGACTTTTCTCTTCCTCACGCTCGTTGGCCTCACAAAAATTAGGATGAACAACAAGCCCAGAAGTCGCCTTTATCCGACTCTCTGCTACGCCTACTTGCCACGCCTGCCTAGCAGCCTTCCTCGTACCACACACCAAAACGTTTTGAATATCTGTATCTATCCAAAAGTCAGGTGGACTATCGGCAAAGTCGGTCATTACCGTAATGTAGGGCGTGCTCGGCTGCGCTTTCTGCAGGCTTTGCCACAGACCTTTGTTGTAGAGCGGCATCACCGACACTACCAAATCTGGCCGTTGCTGCCGCCAGTACTCCGTAAAGATTTTTACACCAGTCTCATGGTTTATCTTCACCAGCAGCTTATTGAGCCTCATCTTCAGTGGCCATAGCCAAGTCCACCCACCTTTCACCATCAGGTTGTACAGGTCATGTCCTGAAAAGCCAAACCTCTCATATGCATTTTCAATCTGTTTTCGCTCGGAGAGATTCGTAATAATCTCATCCATATCGGTCACTTGAAATTTCCAAGGCAGATTCTGCTGCTCGGCCAGTGCTCGAATGGCGTAGTAAGTCGCGTAGTGACCTGCGCCACCCTGTCCGGTAACGATATTGATGACCCTTCGCTGTTCCATAATTATCACGGCAGTACCTTCAGCCTTCTTAAGTATCCGTAGGGCTTATTGATAAAGGCTATAGGCTTGTGCATTTAATCTGACCATAACTTATCACATACATAAGTTATGAAAACAGGAGATTATTAAGGAAATCTAAAGTTTAAAAGGTAGCCGTTTTGTTCCCGGTTTTAACGTTTCTTAAGTAAGAAAAAACCTACTTTGGGTCAATAGATTACGGTGACAGACTTATGGAGAATCAGATGGTAGTCTATGGGTGGTCTGGGCTGCTAGGTAAGTCACAGAGTCATTAGAGTTATGCGCTGGAAAACGGGCCGTCGTAGTCAAAATATTCAAGACCGTCGAGGACGAAGCTATCGGGGTGGTGGCAGTCCGATGGTGGTTGGCGGCGGTGGCCTCGGTATGGTTGTGGTAGCTATCGTAATTACGCTATTGGGCGGCGATCCCACTGTCTTACTAGACTCTGGTGCGCAGCCGCCCAGACAAAGCCCCGCAGGTGGCCCGTATCAGACTACTTCTCCAGAACAAGATCAGCTAGCAGACTTCGTTTCTGTGGTACTTGCTGATACCGAAGACACTTGGAACAATATTTTTCCTCGCGAGTTTGGCGGCAGCTACCGCGAGCCGGAACTTGTTCTTTTCACAGGCGCAGTCCAATCTGCCTGCGGCAGGGCAACTGCCGCTGTCGGCCCCTTCTACTGCCCCGCCGACCAGCAGGTCTATATCGATCTCGACTTCTACCGAGATCTTAAATACAAATTAGGCGCGCCTGGCGATTTTGCTCAAGCCTACGTCATTGCTCACGAAGTCGGCCACCATGTTCAAAACCTGATAGGCGTTTCTGAACAAGTTCGCGCGGCTCAACGCCGCGTCAGTGAAACAGAGGCCAACCAGCTCTCCGTGTTACAAGAATTACAAGCCGACTGTTTCTCTGGCATATGGGCGCACCACGCCGATCGCGAGCGCAACATTTTAGAAGCCGGTGATATTGAAGAAGCCCTAAACGCCGCTAGCCAAATCGGTGACGACAGCCTACAAAAGCAACAGCGCGGCTACGTAAACCCCGACTCTTTCACTCACGGCACTTCTGCCCAGCGCGTCGAGTGGTTCAGACGCGGCTTTACTTCCGGCGATGTCGATCAGTGCAACACTTTTCAAAGCTAGGCGGGTGTAGTATAAAGCTACGTCATCAATGAACGCTCCAAACCCACCTAAGACAATGGTGCTAAAACAGACCGCTCCCAAACAAGATGAAAAGTCGCAGCTACTTGACGATATGGCTAAAGCGATAGTTGAGGCGATCGCCCCCGACAAAATCATCCTCTTCGGCTCACAAGCGAGAGGCACCGCCAACATCCATTCCGACTACGACTTTCTCATCATTGACCCCACGCCATTCGGTAAAGAGCACAGCCGCCGAAAAACAGCAGTCAAGGTGTGGCGAGCCCTGCGTCCGTTTGCAATCGCTGCCGACGTTTTGATGTATAACGCAGAGGAGGTAGAGTATTGGAGCCAAAGCCTTAATAACGTTGTTTCCTGTGCTCTTAGAGAGGGTAAGGTACTTTATGAGCGACCTGCTTCAAGCTAAAACGTTATTAGATGCAGCCTTTCGAGATCTAAAAACGCTACCTGTGATAATTGACGCTGAGCTGATTGATGATGAAACGTTTGGTTATCATGTGCAGCAGTCTGTAGAGAAGTGTCTCAAAGCATGGCTAGCAGCGTTGGGAGAAGTCTATCCCTATACGCATGATTTGAACCGCTTACTTGAAAGACTAGAGAAACTAGACTGTGATGTTTCTAACTACGAGAACTTTGTTGCGTACAGTATTTTTGCCGCTCAGGTACGGTATGTAGGGCTAGGTAGTGATGCAGAACCCATCGATCGCGAAGGCACAATCGAGCAAGTCCAAAGCCTTTACGATCGAGTAAGTTATATCTTCCAATCCATATCAGACAGAGAGTCCAAAGCTGAGTCTGAGTAGACAAGTGTAGTATGGGGCTATACAGTCAGTGAACACCAAAAACGCTTAAAACGATGGTGCTAGAACAGGTCGATATCAAACGAGATGAAAAGTCGCAGCTACTTGACGATATGGCTAATGCGATAGTTGAGGCGATCGCCCCCGACAAAATCATCCTCTTCGGCTCACAAGCGAGAGGCACCGCCAATATCCATTCCGATTACGACTTTCTCATCATCGACCCGACGCCGTTTGGCAAAGAGCACAGCCGCCGCGAAACGGCAGGTAAAGTGTGGAATGCATTAAGCCCATTTAGAGTACCTGCTGACGTGCTAATGTACAACGCCGACGAGGTAGAGTACTGGAGCCAAAGCCTTAACAACGTTGTTGCTTGCGCACTCAGGGAGGGAAAAGTGCTCTATGAGCGATCTACTTCAAGCTAAAACTTTATTAAACGCAGCCCAACGCGATTTGACAGCTCTAACAGCAATGATCAACATTGACCTATTCACAGATGAAATATTTGGATTTCATGTGCAACAGGCTGTAGAAAAGTGCTTGAAGGCATGGCTAGCACTATTAAACGAAATCTATCCGTATACACATGATATAAACCTTCTGCTCGATAGGCTAACAGATGCAGGCTGTGAGGTTTCTGCATATAAAGATTTTTCGGCTTATAGCATTTTTGCTGCGCAGATACGATACGTCGGCTTAGACGATGATGCAGAACCCATTGCTCGGGGAAGCATCATTTCTCAGATTCAAGATCTTCACGACCGTATAAGTGAACTAGCCCAGTTGGAAGAAAATAGCACCGCTCACGAAAAGTCTACATAAGTGACACATGAATCGAAGCTATAGGTAATTGTCTCAAGTGGTCACTTTAGCGTTTCCCTTTCTTTTTATCCCATGCCTCCTCATACTTCCGCTGATTCGCATCAGCAGACTTTTGCAAGTCCACCACTGGATTAGGATAATCAACGCCCAAACGAACGTTAAACCGCTTTTGCTCTACAGGCTGTAGCTTCCAGGGGCTATGTACCTTTTTTGCAGGCAGATCCTCTAACTCAGGAAGCCAATGCTTTACATATGAGCCATCGGCGTCATAATCTTTTGACTGCTTTGGAATATTGAAGTAGCGAAAGCCGCGAGCGTCATTGCCTACGCCTGCTGTGTAGTTCCAGTTGCCCCAGTTGCTGCACACGTCATAGTCTATCAGCAGCGACTCAAACCACTCCGCGCCCCAGCGCCAGTCAATGCCCAAATTTTTTGTCAAAAAGCTCGCCACGTTTTGCCGCCCCCGATTAGACATAAAGCCAGTTGCTGCAATCTCTTTCATGTTGGCATCTACCAGCGGATAGCCGGTTTCGCCATCGCGCCATTTGTCAAAGCGCTTCTGGTCTTCCTGCCAATCAATTGGTAAACCTCGAATACCGCCTTTGCGAAATATCTTGCGGCCATACTTTGCACATACGAACCTGAAGTAATCTCGCCATATCAGCTCAAATATCATCCAATACGTAGAATTATTTTTTCTTCTCTGATTCTCGTATTTCTGTACCTCTTCGTAAATCCTTCGAGGTGAGAGACTTCCATTTGCTAGCCAAGCCGAGAACTTAGAAGAATAATCTGCACCCAGCATTCCATTCCGAGTCTCTTTATAAACTTGCAGCCGGTCGGCATCCCAAAAGTAATGCTGTAGACGCTTGAAGGCTTCTGTTTCTCCGCCTTTAAAGTTCAACACGCCTCTCGGATCTATTGGATTCTCTTCTAGACCAAAAGCGGCAAGCGTAGGCAATTCGCCAGGCTCTACTTCGTCAGGCAGTGCAGGCAGCTTTTCGGGTGTAGGAAACGTCGGTGAAATCTGCGTCTCTTTCTCAACGGCTTTACGAAACTGTGTGAATACTTCCGGTAGTTTATTAATCTCAAAAGGTAGGTCGTCGGGATGATATAGCGTAGCGCCCCAGTACACTTCTGAAGCTACCTTAAGTTCTTTAAGCGCCTGCTCAACGCTGCGCTCTACGTCAGTTTCTTCTTTAGCGACTTCTTCGTGCCAGTACACCGCGTCGATGTTGAGCGCTTTTACGAGCTTAGGTATTTCTGTCTCAGGTTTGCCTTGGCGAATGACTAAATCGCTGCCGCGCGATCGCCACCCTTCTCTCAAGTCCGCCACCGTCTCTAGCAAAAACTTCGCCCGATACGCACCTGTTTTCGCAAACCCATAAGACGTTTCGCCAAACTGACGCGGATCGAAGCAGTACAGCCCAATCACCTCAGCGTTGTTTTCGAGGGCTCTGTGTAGAGGTTCGTGGTCGTGGAGGCG
The DNA here is from genome assembly GCA_963793265.1 of uncultured cyanobacterium. Taxonomy (GTDB): domain Bacteria; phylum Cyanobacteriota; class Cyanobacteriia; order Phormidesmidales; family Phormidesmidaceae; genus Phormidesmis. The sequence goes on along the minus strand of CAWBZI010000006.1, from coordinate 655,961 downwards.
AAGGTCGTTACGGAGCCAGATGAGAATGCGCATGAAAATTTAAGGGCCGGAGCAGTTAGATCGTAGGCTAAAGATCGTAGAGCAAATGAAGCTCAGATGCTACTGCATAAAGGGGGAAACAGTGGAGGGGAAAGCGGTGGATGAATTTAATGCAGATGAGCTTAGGACAAGTTTGGAGGCTGCCTGCGATGATCTGTGGTGGAGTAGTGAAAGTGACTATCCGGTTGAGGTCGTTTGGGAATCTGTGGCGTTAGCTGACCGTTCAATCGAGCAATCAGTTGTGCGCGAGCTATTCGATCATGCAGAAGACACAGAAATAGAGATCGTTGATGTAGAAGATTTTTTTGAGCGGGCAACGGCTATCAAGAGTTGGCATACCGACGAGGATGAAGTGCAGATAGCTCGGCTGCGATCGCTCAAAACACTACTAACCGATTCGCTAACGCATTTGCAGGTATATCGCTGTGGCGCAGTAGAAATTAAGGTATACGTTCTTGGCAACGCGCCGAACAATATCATTGCAGGGGTCAAAACTATTTTGATAGAGACGTAAAAGCTGATCCTCACCTCGACAGCACGTCTGCAAGCGCTTTAAATTAAGACGCTATAATTTTGACGACGTTTGATTTATAGATCGAATTTTAAGCCATCTATTACAACTACCTACGACAGTAGAAGGCATATAAATTAAGTCCGTGTAAAACTCTAAACGACTGCTAATGCTAAAAGGAGAGCGACGTGTTCGAGAATTTGCTTCCACCGCTAAATAATCACAACCTGCCCTATCCCGACACTATTCATCCGATTGTGGTGCATTTCGTGATTGCCATGGTTCTGTTTGCCGTAGTCTGTGACGGCATTGGCTATTTCACCAAGAATAAGAGCCTGCATGAGGTGGGTTGGTGGAATATGGTGTTTGCGACGATTTCTATTTTTATTGCGATTGTGTTTGGCCAAATAGAGGCCGGACTGGCAACGCCCTATGCAGCAGCAGCAGGTGATTTGAACCTGCATACGCTACTAGGCTGGTCGCTATCAGGGATTTTGGCGGCGATTACAGGCTGGCGCTATATCATCCGGCTGAAGTCGCCGGGATCGCTACCGGCTGCCTACATGGGTATGAACGCATTTTTGACGGTGCTGGTTATTTTTCAGGTTTATTTAGGTGACAAGCTGGTGTGGGTGTATGGTTTGCACTCAGAGCCAGTGGTTGAAGCGGCGCGGAGTGGTTTGCTGAACTGATGATTTCTCTAATGCCTTTACTGCTAGAAGCGAACGGGCTGCCTTATGGCATTCCGATTCATCCTAATTTTGTGCACCTGACGCTGGGGCTTTTTATTGTTGCGATCGCCTTCGACATCGTAGCCGCCCTCTACCCGCTCGAAAAACCTATCTTCAAATTTCTGGCGATCCCCGCCACCAGCTCTGGCCTCTACGACGTGGGCTGGTATAACATGGTCGCTGCTGCGGTCGTCACCTTTTTTACCGTCGCCGCTGGCTTCTACGAGATTCTATTAGCCGACCCGCCTGACGACATTATCAGCCCGTGGGGATTGAATGCGACAGACACGATGGTATGGCACGGGCTCGGTGGCGTTTTGCTGCTGACGCTGATTGTCGGGATGACAATTTGGCGAGGGTTTCAGCGCTATGTGTGGCGAGAAGACAGAGCCCGGCAGGTGCAGTGGAGCTACTTGGGCGCAGGGCTCGTGATCTTTGGGCTGATGTTTGCACAAGGAACATTGGGTGCGCATTTGGGCGGTGATTTTGGTGTACATGTGACTGCCGACCGGCTAATTTATGCGGGGATCAATCCCAATCAAGAGATTACTAAGACGATGGCAGATACGCCTGTGACCGAGGTGATAGAACAGCCTCGCGTAGTAGGCCCTAGAGAGTTTGGCCCAGATTCTGGCCCGGAGGATTTGCATGAGTGAGAACGAAGAAATTAAGCAGCAGGTTGAAAGGCAGCGAGTCGAAAATCAGGCTGAGCCTGAACGCACAAGAGATTTAGGCCGCGTCCTGAACTGGCGCAGAATAGTTGGTCTTTCGGCGCTGGCGAGTGGAAACTTCGCGATTAGCTTTTGGATGGGCCAGCAGGCTTATGGCTGGTTGCCACCTCAGGCGTCGTCTGAAGCGGTGCTGGTAGACAAACTTTTTAGCTTTATGACGGCTGTCGGTACGTTCATTTTTATTGGGGTCACTGGTACGCTCTTGTACTCAATGATCTACCAGCGGGCGGCTAAGTACGATCCGACCGATGGCCCGCCGATTGAAGGCAACACTAAGCTAGAGATTGTGTGGACGGCGGTGCCGATTATGCTGATTTTGTGGATTGGTACGGTGAGCTTTCAAACTTACGATCAGATGAGCCTGCTCGAATCGTTTGCGCCGCAGGTGATGAGTACAGTGGGCACGGTGCCAGGCGATCCGACTGAGAAGGTGCCGGGCGATTTGGAGCAGGCCGCGCAAGATTTTCCCCCGATTGAAGTCCATTCTCGGCAGTGGTCTTGGGAGTTTCGCTACCCTGAAGACAATGTGAGCAGCACGGAGCTTCATGTTCCAGTAAACCAGCGCGCCCGCTTCAAGCTGACTTCAGATGATGTTTTACACGGGTTTTATGTCCCCGCTTTTCGAGTAAAGCAAGACATTATCCCCGGTAGAGAAATTGACTTTTCATTTACGCCGATTCGAGAAGGGCGCTACCGGCTGAGAGATTCTGCCTACAGCGGCACTTACTTTGCTGACAACCAAACCAACGTTGTTGTCGAGTCTGAAGAAGACTACAAGCAGTGGCTAGCAGAGGCCGCTGCTACCACGCCCTACGCCGCTCAAAATATTGCTGCTGAGTCTGAAGCAGGCTCGATTAGCTTAGGCTGGGCGACTGTGAAGCCTGCGCCTGCCCCCATGGTCAACTACACCAGTTCAAAAGAGGATTCTTATGAGTAATGCAACGTTGGAGAAGGTAAAGCCTGACCAGCCACAGCAAAACCTGACGCCTGAGCCGGGAGCCCCTGACAACTGGCGGCGGTTTTTCACCTTTAGCACCGACCATAAGGTGATTGGCATTCAGTATATTGTCACGGCCTTTGCCTTCTTTTTGTTTGGCGGGCTGCTGGCGATGGTGATGCGCGGTGAGCTAATTACCCCTGAGCCAGACCTGGTAGATCGCACGGTGTATAACGGTTTGTTCACGATGCACGGCACAATTATGCTGTTCATGTGGACGTTTCCAATGCTGAACGGGCTGGCGAACTATTTGGTGCCGTTGCAGATCGGGGCGCGGGATATGGCCTTTCCAAGATTGAACGCAGTGGCCTTCTGGCTTGTGCCTGTATTCGGTGTCATCCTGATCGCTAGCTTCTTCATTCCCGGTGGCCCTTCGCAATCTGGCTGGTGGGCCTATCCGCCCGTAAGCCTGCAAAATCCCACTGGCAATTTGATCAACGGGCAGGCGCTTTGGCTGGTGGCGGTGGCGCTATCGGGCGTGTCTTCTATTATGGGCGCGGTGAATATTGTCACCACTATATTCAGAATGCGCGCGCCGGGGATGAGCTGGTTCAGAATGCCTGCTTTTTGCTGGACGGTGCTATCAGCGCAGCTCATTCAGCTCATTGGACTGCCTGCCCTAACGGCAGGAGCGGTAATGCTGCTGCTCGATTTAACGGTGGGCACAAGCTTTTTTGACCCTACTCGCGGCGGCGATCCGGTGCTGTATCAGCACTTCTTTTGGTTCTACTCTCACCCAGCGGTATATGTGATTATCCTGCCGATCTTCGGAGTGTTCTCCGAAGTCTTTCCGGTGTACTCTCGCAAGCCACTTTTTGGCTATAGGGTCGTTACGATCTCTTCTTTGCTGATTACGCTGTTTAGCTTGGTGGTGTGGGTGCACCACATGTTTGCTAGCGGTACGCCCGGCTGGATGCGGATGTTGTTCATGTTCACCACCATGGCAATCTCAATTCCAACCGGGATTAAGGTGTTTGCCTGGGTGGCGACGGTGTGGGGCGGTAAAATCAGGCTGACCTCGGCAATGCTGTTTGCTTTAGGCGGACTGACAACGTTTCTGTTTGCAGGCATTACCGGCATCATGCTGGCCTCAACGCCGTTTGATATCCACGTCAACAACACATATTTTGTGGTGGGTCACTTCCATTACGTGATCAACGGTGCGGTGGTGATGGGCTTTTATGCGGCGATCTATCACTGGTTCCCGAAGATGACAGGAAGGATGTATTACGAAGGCTTAGGCAAGCTGCACTTTGCGCTCACTTTTATCGGCATTAACATGATCTTTTTGCCGATGCACCCGCTGGGCCTGATGGGAATGCCCCGGCGCGTGGCTTCCTACGATCCTGAGTTTGCCTTCTATAACGTGATTGCAAGTCTCGGCGGCTTTTTACTCGGCGTTTCGACCTTGCCCTTTATCTTGAACATGCTGAGTTCTTGGGTACGCGGTGAAGAAGCGGGTGATAATCCGTGGCGAGCGATTGGACTGGAGTGGCTGGTGTCTTCGCCGCCGCCGCATGAGAATTTTGAAGAGATTCCGATTGTGGTGTCGCCGCCGTACGGGTATGGCAGCGATGAACCGCTGGTGTCTAATGAGCCTGCCGGGCATCCGGTGGGCAATCCTGAAGGCAGCACGGCAGAGGGGGCACTAGCATGAGTACAACAAACGTAGATCCTACGCTGAACTCACAGGTGCCTGTCTCCGAGCATCTGGAGGAAGCTGAAGAAGACAATCGCATGTTTGGCTTTATTGTCTTTTTGCTTTCAGAGAGCGTGATTTTCCTCAGCTTTTTTGTCGGCTACATTGTCTTCAAAACGGGCACGGCAAACTGGCTTCCTGAAGGCTTTGAGGGCTTAGAGGTTCGAGAGCCTTTGATCAACACAGTCGTGCTAGTTTCCAGTAGCTTTGTTATCTACTTTGCCGAGCGCTTTTTGCATAAAGAAAACCTCTGGGGCTTTCGGATATTCTGGCTGCTGACAATGGCGATGGGCACCTTTTTTCTGTACGGTCAGGCGGTGGAGTGGATGGGCTTGCCCTTTGGCTTTACCTCGGGTGTGTTTGGCGGCATATTTTATTTGCTGACCGGGTTTCACGGGCTGCACGTGCTCACGGGTGTGTTGTTGCAAGGCGTGATGCTGGGCCGCTCTTTTATTCCAAATAACTACGAAGAGGGAGAATATGGGGTTGCCGCAACTTCGCTGTTCTGGCACTTCGTCGATGTTATTTGGATTATGTTGTTTATTTTGATCTATCTGTGGCAGTAGCACATGATTATTGATGACCAACACTACGACATCATTATTGTCGGCACGGGCGCAGGTGGCGGCACCCTGGCGCAAAAGCTAGCGCCTACGGGCAAGCGGATTTTGATTTTGGAGCGCGGTGGGAGGATGGCGCTTGAGGATCAAAACCGGGCGGATGTGGATGTGTTTAAAAAGGAGCGCTATCATGCCCCGGAGCAGTGGTATGACGAGACGGGGGAGCCGTTTTCGCCACAGACGAACTATGCGGTGGGCGGGAATACCAAGGTTTATAATGCGACGTTGATGCGGATGCGCGATCGCGACTTTGAAGCGGTTGAATACCAAAACGGCGTCACGCCCGAGTGGCCCTTAAAGTATAAAGACTGGGAGCCTTATTACACGGCTGCTGAGCACCTGTACAAGGTGCATGGCGATCAGGCCAGCGATCCGACTGAACCGGAGCGCAGCAGCGATTATCCTCATGCGGCGGTAGATCATGCGCCTGTGATGCAGCCGATTGTGGCGGCGATCGCAAACAAAGAAGGCTTGCATCCCACCTCTCTACCCATGAGCCTTACCCAGCAAGAGGATGATCCCACTGGCGATGCGGAGGTATTTGGCATAGACGTAGCTGTTGCCCACGAAAACGTCACCCTTAAGACCAACGCCAAGGTCATCAGCCTACACACCAACACTACTGGCACCGAAATTAAAGGCGTACAGGCTGAAGTAGGCGATCAGCCAGTGTTGTTTAAATCTGACATTGTTGTACTCGCCTGTGGAGCCGTCAACTCAGCCGCCATTATGCTGATTTCTGCGAATGACAAACATCCGCACGGTCTTGCTAATAAATCCGATCAGCTAGGTCGTAACCTGATGAAGCACCTGATGACGGTGATTGTAGAGCGCGGGGCCGCAAAAAATGACGGTAAATTTCCTCGCAGCGTCAGCATTAACGACTTTTACTGGGGCGATAACGACTTTTACAACTTCCCCTATCCTATGGGCCATATCGAAAATACGGGCGGGTTGCTGCAAGATATTATCTTTGCTGAATCGCCCCCTTTGCTGTCGGTACTCGCTCGCCTGGTACCGGGTGTAGGGTTATCGCAGCTAGCAACCAGCTCTATTGGCTGGTGGGCACAAACGGGCACGCTACCCAAGGCCGAGAATCGCGTTTACTTAAAAGACTCTCGCAAGCGCAAGAAGCTGCGCTATGAGTTTACGCCCAATAATCTTGAAGCTCATGACCGGCTAGTCTATCGCTGGATGGGGATACTCAAAAATCTTGAAGGATCTTCGATAGGAATGCGGCAGAGTACCGTTTATCCTAGAGGTGAGTCGCCTATTCAGGTTGTGGGCTATCAAAGCGGCACCTGCCGGATGGGCACCGACCCTGAAACGTCGGTGCTAGATTTGAACTGTCGGACGCACGAGATTGACAATCTATACGTGGTGGACAGCAGCTTTTTTCCCTCATGTGCGAGCGTTGGCCCGGCGCTGACGATTATGGCAAATGCGCTGCGAGTGGGCGATCATTTGAAGGAAAGGCTGCTGTCTTAGGACGCTCTGGCGCTTCGCTAAGGATTGCAGAACGGGCAATAGGCCGGATCGGCAGCTCGAGTGCCTTCAGGAAAGCGCTGATTCTGTTGAAACTGGCAGTGCTGGCAGCCATAAATATTTGTCAGCGTCAATAGTGTGGCTGCGCCGCAAAGGTTGCAAGGAAGGCCAGGTAAACGCTGAACCAGGCTAAACCCTGGATATCCACATTCGGGGCAATGCTGCCCTATCTGTTTTATTAGCGCTGCTGTTGCTTCGGCAATTGCCCGCATTCGAGTGGGATTGTAAAGCGCTCGCATGTCGGTTTCAATATGCACTTGCCCGTCAGGCGATCTTTCTAAAGTGGCTTCAACGGCTGCAATCAAATCAGACTCTGTTGTGATGCCTTTAACACTCTTCCCTGGCTCAAACCTTTGCTCAGATTCCATCACAATCAGTCCATGCTCAGGAAACCCTACCTGCTGAGCAAAGTCTAAAGCAGCCTGAACGCTACGAATGGTTTGGCCCTGATGATTCGTTTGCGTGGAGAGAGTTTCTCCGACAATTTCGAGCTGATGCTGAGAATCCAACAGAAGAACGATTTCGCGATCGCACCCCACAAAAGGTATTTGAGGATGTGGCCCAAAACTGCCCTCACTGGCGATCGCTAACGTCTCACCCGTCAGCTCTAATGCAGCTCGGGCCTTAAGTCGAGCAGTTGTAAGCTGATCGGCGGGGCGCTGAATGTCTCGGGTAAAGGTGCCGAGCTTGTCGGTGTCGAAGTGTGAAGGCACAAGCGTTTTAACCTCTAGAGCGGTTTCTATTAGAGGGGCGATCGCCTGCTCTTTACGATGCATTGTCGCGATCACAGCGGTTCGATTAGCAAAAAAGGAAGACGTAGCAGACATATCAATGCCGGTCGGCAAACAAGGGCACCAACAGTATAAAAGCTGCTCTGTAAGTGGAACTGTTTGGTTAGTATTGACCCCCCGATTTTCGATGCTGAACAGCGGTCACGCCCTGGTCTTCTAGCACATCACCCGCATTAACGGTTGCATAAATAAGCTGGTGGTCGCCGCAGTCTACTCGGCCCTGCACGCTACATTCTAAGTAGGCTAGCGAGTCTTCTAAAATGAGACAGCCATTGTCAGCCGCTCGATGTTCAAGATGGGCAAAAGGGTTTTCGTCGGGGGAGGCACCTTGATCGCTATGCTGAAAGTGCCTTCGTAGGGCGCGTCCTTCCTTCAACAGATTTAGAACAAACGGGGTGCCGGGCTGGGCTAGGTGCTGAGCTGCTGAGTTGGAGGCGATCGCAACCATAATGCCGGGTGGGTTAAAGGTCGCCTGAGAAATCCAGGAGGTGAGTACGCCGCTGTGGCGATCGCCCTGGTAGGTGGTAAGTACGCTAATAGACCCTACAATCCGACCCACCGCCTGCTCTGTTCGCCCTGCTTGTACCTCGGTGATAGCCTGACGCGGCCCCTGCTGTTTTTTCTGTTTCCTAAGCTGCTGCGCAAACTCAATGCCCGCCTGCTGACAGCTTTGTAGCGTCTCTAGCTCAGGGCTAAAGCGAACGCGAATGGTTTCAAAGCCAAAGCGATAGTTAGAATCTCGCAGCTTTTGCTCTAGCATGTCGATGGCTTCTCCGCTCCAGCCGTAGGAGCCAAACACGCCTGCTAGCTTGGTTTTTACTGCCGATGAGAGCACCGTGCCAAGTGCAGTCTGAACCTGTACGGGGGCATGTCCGGCCAAGGTGGGCGAGCCGATGATAAATCCGTCACTCGATCGAACAATATGGGCTAGCTCGTCTGGCTCAACCGACTCACAGTTCACCAGTTCAACGGCAATATTAGACTGGATTAATCCCTGGGCGATCGCATTCGCTAGCGTCGCTGTATTACCATAGGCCGAAGCGTACAGTAGCGCTACCTGAAAACTCTGTTGCTCCTGCTGCTGACACCACTGCCGGTAGTCGTCTTTTAGTCGGCTAAGGCTGTAGCGTACGAGTGAACCGTGGCCGGGCGCGATGCATTTCAGCCTCAGCCCATCGATCTGATCTAGGGTTGTTTCTACCTGTTTGGTCTGAGCAGCGTGCAGACAGTCAAAATAATAGCGTCTGTCTTCTTCAAGCGATCGCCAGTCCTCATCCAACACGCTTTCTCCACACACGTGAGCGCCAAACAGCTTGTCGCTAAAAAGCGTTTGCGTCAGCGGGTCGTAGCTGCACAGTCCGTCTGGCCAGCGGGGGGTGGGTATCGTCAGCAGTTGCAGGCAGTGCCCTTCGCCTAAGTCCAGACTTGAGCAGGGCGGGCAGATGGGCCGAATGCGATTCTCTTCCCACGCGGGAAAGGCTGCTTTGAGCGCTTGGGCCGCAGGGCGAGAACAGATAACGACGGCCTGTGGCTGTCGCTCTAGCAGGGCCGCTAGGGTGACCATGCGGTTAGGGTTAACGTGGCTAAGAACGATATAGTCGAGCGGCGTTTGCTTTAGGTAGGGCGCGATCGCTTCTAAAAAAATAGAGGTGAAAGAGGCTCCCGGTGGATCGATGAGGGCGGTGCGATCGCCTTGAACAAGGTAGGCATTAGCCGTAGTGCCCTGGCGGCGGCTGTACTCTACCTCAAACTTCAGCCGCTCCCAGGCGCGCGAGCGAAAAGTAAGCGTATCGTCGCCTACTTCTGTAATCTGTACGTCACGGGCGGGCGGTGTAGAAGATGGCGGCGCAGAGGATAGCTGTGCACAGAGCCGTGCAGATGATTGCGGTATAGAGGAGTGTGGTGTATCCAGTAGCATGTGAAAGAGCCTGTGGGGTCAGTAAAACAACAGAATATGAGAGAGAATTGCGCTTAAGCGCGTGAGATGGATACTGGCGCATTAGTAATGGTTGCCTGCCTTGCGGTGATGCACCGCCGTGAGTCCATCTCTTTTGGCAACGCGTCCGGCTTGCACGGTGGCGTACACAATCATGTGGTCGCTGCATTCATACCGGCTGGTAACATCGCACTCTATATAGGCCAAAGCCTGTGCCAAAATCGGTGCGCCATTTTTCGCTGGATGCGTTTCTATGCCGCTAAAGCGATCTGCCCCAGGCGGAAAACGCCTTAAAAAGTGCTTCATGAGTGACTGATAGTGACCTTCTTCTAAAATGTTGAGCACAAAGCGATCGCCACTTTGCAACAGCGATTCAATCGCCCGATCTTTCGCTACAGAAAGCGCAATACCCAGCGGCTCAAAGCTCGCCTGCATCACCCAAGAAGCAAACATCGCGCTAGAGACATCGCCCTTTTGAGCGGTAATAATATAGAGCCCGCTGCTAATTCGCCCCAGCGCTCGATTCAAGCTAGCATCCATCTGCTTGCTCTGCCGCACCGTTTTGTCTCTGGTCAGCCAGTGACCCAAATCAACGCCTGATTCATGGCAAAGCTGATCGGTGCTCTCATCCGGCGCGTGCTTAATCGCAATAGGCGGAAAAGCTTCCTTTAATTCCATCGATTGCAGTTGATTGCGCAGCGGATAAATCGGCTCATCGTGGCCGCCCCCCGTTTCAAACAGGCCCACGGCTTGTTTTTTATTTACCGATGTCAGCAGCGTACTCAGAGCAGGGTGCATTGCTGCACCTTGCTTTTGCTGAGGTGGCATCCCAATCACAATACCGGCAGCGCTATCAGCTAACGCGCGCACCTCATGCGAATCTGCGACAGATAGCTCAACTAGCTCCACCTCTACCCCAGTTTTGGTGATGCCTTCGGCAATGGTTTTGACGATGCGATCGCTATAGCCATAGTCTTCCATATAAAACAGCGCGACAAAGGTTTCTGCCTTGGTCTGGCTTTCGCTCCAGGTGCGGTACCGTTCAATCCAACTTTCCCGATGATGTTTTAGCAAGGGGCCGTGTCCAGTTGCAACAATATCAATAGGAAACTTGGCAATTCGCTTAAGCGCCATCAGCACAGAGCGAGCATTCGGCCCCATCAGGCAGTCATAGTAATACTGAAAATCGGCACTTAGCAGATGGGGAGACTCATCAAAGAGAAAGTCATCACAGTAGTGCATCCCAAACACATCGCAGGTATAGAGTACGCGCGTCAGCGAATCGTAGGTAAAAATAGTGTCTGGCCAGTGTAAGTTAGGCGCACTGACAAACAATAGCTCGTGCCCTTTACCCAAATCTAACGTATCTCCGCTTTTTACCACGAGCGTATTAAAGGGCTGGTGAACCATCCCCGTTAAAAACTTAATGGCTACTTTAGATCCAACAACAACAATATGAGGAGCCCAAGCCAAAATATCTTTGATCAGGCCGCTGTGGTCGGGCTCAGTGTGGTTCACAATTAGATAGGTGATATCTTGCGGATTGAGATGCCGCATAATGTACTCTACGTATTGCTCTTGGAACTTACCGTGAGAGGTGTCAATCAGCGCACCCTTTTCACCGCGAATGAGAAAGGAATTGTAGGTTGTGCCATTTTTAAGCTCAAACTCAATATCGAATCTTTCACGATCCCAGTCTAAGCAGCGTAGCGCTGTTGTATCAGCAGCAATCGCAGCCACCTGCAGCGTCAAACGCCTGTGAGTCTGAATGGAACGAGATGTGTCAACCAGTGCAACCATGGGACTTTTCTCCTATGTAACGAGGTCGTTATCTATTTATCAATACATTCATGTTGGCGTAGCCTTCATAAGCTGTAAAATGTCAATCTTAAAATTTCCTTATAATTAAAACTTATATATAACGAGCTAAAAAATAAGTTCTAAAAATGTAAAAAGATGCTTTTTTTGACGATTTCTCTTTTGTTTGCATGCAATCACTCAGGACTGTTGTGATTGCTCGGTTAACAACAATCATGCGCGGCCCTGCCGACTGATACGGGCGGCTTATTTCTGTATTTTAGGATTGTTATAGTCTGAGACTGTTCGGCTCAAAGATTTCAGGCATGATGAAGAAAATCTTTCACATTAGAAGTTTTCATGAAAACGCTCAAGGTCACACCGCCCCCTACTAGCGAAGGCTGGTCTGTTCATGTTTATGATGGCGATCGCCATCTATGCTGCACGCTCGAACCTTCTCACGGCTGGGCTTTAGGTATTGGTGTCGGCATTGGTATCTTCATATCTATTCTCTTTGCAAATCTATCTGTGTCTGTCAATTCACAGGAGCCAGCCGTTAGCCAGCCGCCTAAAAGAACACTGTCTTCTACAGCGGAATCTACCAATGACAACCCAATGCCTTCTTGGCGTTGGATCGACTAGCTCAATACTTTTCGACAACAGAGGCTGTTAAAGACTAACGGCTTTCAATAGTCGCCTGGACACCTGTAGACACCTCTGAGAGCAGATCGTAACCCGTCGCAATTTCGATACGGTCTACTGTAGTGCGGTAGGTTTGCCAGTCTTCGGTAACGCGATCGCTATTCGGCATGTCCACCGCAATCACCTCAGTCCCTCGTCTCACCTCATCATCCGGGCTACCTAGCACCACCATCACCTTCCACACCCGACCGGGCACCGTCACCCGCCCAACCTCACCCTTATCGCCATAAATACCGCTAATCACATAAACTGCTTTGCCCTGCTCCCGCACCAAATCGCGCCCGTACTGCTCTAGCTCGCGCCAGGGGCCGCGGTTGTTCTCAGGAGCCTGTGGGAAGATATTGCTCATGAGGAAGGTGAGGGAGTTATCTTTGGGGTTTGCGGTGCGATCGCCCGAGGGCACCATATGCCCCCTGTCATATCCACTGCGCCGATACTCCCCCGGCGTCACCTGATACACCCCCTTCGGCAGCCCCCCATCAGGCCGAAAATCATCCTGCCGCTCCGTACGACCCAGCCAGCGGTCGTCCACCCACCAGCTCGCCCAGTTCAAAACATTACGCGAGGCGTCATACGAAAGCGCATACTGCTCTCGCTCAATCAGGTAGTTGTCTAAATTATCCTTGCCCGCACTACTCGGATTGCCAAATACCAGATGCTCGCTATTTGAAAAGTAGGTCGCCCAGTCCGCGCTCAAGTCCACCTGCGGCAAGCTTTCACAGGCCGCCCCATTCCCATCGCGATCAAGCCCGTACTCGTCCTCGATGAAAGAATCTAGAACAAGCTGCGCCAGATCCTGACTGGCAAAATCGCTACAGTCGCAGTAGCTATCTACACAGGGCGGCAGGCTCGCAAAATCGGTACCCGCCGAGTCGCAGCCTGCAACGGTTACAACCAGTGCAAAAACCACGCAGCGCTGCGTCAACTGAAACCATTTAAACCGTTGCATAGAGATGTAAACGCCGCTGAATTTGAGCCGCCCAATTGAATACGTGCGTTCTACAAAATACATGAGCGCCGTCATCCTGAACACCGTTTCAGCGGCCTTTTTAATAGTTGTGCCACTTGAAAAGCATGAGCGGTATACTTAAATTCGTAATGACCTTGACGCCAATTTTACAAAAGGTAATTCAAGGCACCGTTCACCTGATACTCATAGCTTATGTTCAGCACAGTTATTTCCACGCTTAAGGCCCAGTTTCCCGCCCCCGAAGCGCAAGCCCACTGCGACGGCCCTTGCGGCGTCTACGACCCGTCTTCTGCTCGCATCGCTGCTGAAGCCGTTGTTTCGATGACAAAGAAAATCCTCGACTTGCAGCATCCAGACGACAGCGATCAGCAGGCTATGGCGACTTACCAAAACACCATGTCTCGCTATGTGGCCATCAAAGAAGAGCAGGCCCAAATCACTAAAGATGAGCTGTTGATTCTTTGGACTGACTACTTCAAGCCCGTTCACCTAGAGAAGTATCCTGATTTGCATGATACTTTCTGGAAAGCAGCCAAAACTTGCTCTGCTTGTAAAGTAGAAGTTAGTAACCAGCACTGTTCAGAGCTAATGGACGCCGTTCAAAAGATTCACAACATCTTCTGGGAGACTAAGAGCCGTGATGTGTCCTGGTACACCGCCAGCTAGTCTGTCAGATTAACTGAATTGATTGCCCGGTCGATCAACCGTAGGGGCACAGCATCGCTGTGCCCTCTTCTATGTGCGTATGCCATCTACCGATCTGCCATCTACCGATCTGCCATCTACCGATCTGCTATCTACCGATCCGTGAAACTAAAACGCAACTGGTCAGAAATTGGCCTATGGGTACTGGGTAAACGCTGGCGCTTCCACGTGACCGGTAATTCCATGCTGCCCACGATCAAATCAGGCGAAGACGTTTTAGTCATACCCGTTAGCAGCGCTACGCAACTTTCACCTAACGATATCGTTGTTTGCTTTCATCCTTTTAAGACTGATATAAGAATGGTCAAGCGCATCCGCGAAACCTTTTATGATGGTGGCTGCTATGTGATAAGCGACAACGAAAATGAGGGAACTGATAGCCGTTCTTTTGGCGTAGTTGATAGATCGCTGATTGTTGGTAAGGTGACTAGCCGATTAGTTTAATTAAAAACAAAGAAGAAAAGAGAGAAAAAGTATATGGCCGCTACTATACGCATCGCAACGCCCGACGATGTTTCCGATATTTTTTCACTCATTCGTGCCTTAAGCGAATATGAAAAGCTCGCTCACGAACTCGTTGGTACTGAGGCCGATTTGTATAAAGGGCTTTTTGGTTCGCCTGCTTATGCAGAGGCGATTGTGGCTGAAGTAAATGGCAAAGTGGCTGGGTTCGCGCTGTACTTCTACAACTTCTCCACCTTCTTAATGAAGCCAGGTGTCTATTTAGAAGATCTTTTTGTATCGCCTGACTATCGTCGGCAGGGCATTGCAACAGATCTATTAAAGTATCTAGCGAATCATGCGCTGAGCAAAGGCTGCGGACGGCTGGAATGGAGCGTACTCGATTGGAATGAAAGCGCTATCACTTTTTATAAGCGAATCGGGGCTATTTTGATGGATGAATGGACAGGATGTCGTGTAACAGGCAATGCATTAGAAAAGCTTGCCGATTAAGAATATGCGCTCTGCTATAGGGTAATTTGTCGGGCGATCGCCCACTTCACCAAATCACTTCCCTGCGCCGACTTCTTCACCACCTCACCCCGCAAATACTTCAACAACAACAATCTCCCAAATCCTTTAATCCGCCCGTACGCCCTTCCTTTCATCCAAGCCCAGCGATTCACCTGTCCGCCGACCTCTGCATACATCGGCGCAAAAGCCAGCTTGCCATACAGCACATCAGCCCTATGCGCCTTACTGAGTTTGTTGCGGCCATGCTCAGGATTTGGAAGCCCGCCGTGTTCGCCATAGTTGCGAAAGGGCACATAGTTGTGCAGATTCTTATCTCTTAAGTAATATTCAATGCCAGAGTCCCAAGGTGAATACGCTCTCGGGCCAGGATCTTTTTCGACCTGGGCAGCTAAATCTATGAGCAATCGAGCGCTTTGGGCAGTAACAACATAGGCTACCATCGACGTAGAGTAGCCTTGGGCGTAAGTGTCTGAAACGTTGTAGACCTGAGCGGCGCAGGTATAGAGCCAGGCAATCCCGATCTTGTCATCTGCGGGATTGAACGGTGGCGGTAGCTCGGCAAAGTTTTTAACAGGTACAAAGTCGGCTTCTACGATAAGCGTGGGTTTTTCGGAGCGTAGGGCTAGCTCCCAGGCACTGCGGTGATTGAGCAGGCATAAAAAGCTAGGAGAGTAGGTTTCGTAGCCAGGCTGATGCACCTGTCTGAGGACGGTGCACTGACAGCCGTAGTCAGAGAGCGTAGCTGTGAGCTGCTCGGTGGGCTCTTTGTAGGCAATGATAAAGGTTTGGGCAATGCAGTCTATGAGCGTATCTATAGGTGTAGGGCGATCGCTTGGGTTTTGCATGGTGCTCAGCCTGGTGTGAGGTGCCTGGTGTGGAATGCCTAGCATACAAACTGATGGCTTCCGTTTGAAAGGGCTATTCTGCTTCCGAATGGCGCTCTCGCTGTAAGTTCCCGATTTCATGAAATGCTGAGCAGTCTTTACATATCTGCCGGGTATTTGTGAGATGTGTTTTTTTATACCTACTTTCTGTCGATGATGTGTGTGTACCATGGACTATTTAAGTAGATCAATTTAATAGATCTAGGTAGTGCACTATCCGTTGAAACATCTCAATTGAAACATTGATTGTCGAAAATACCTATCATCTACAGCGCGATCTCCTATATTGAAATCGCGTCTCTTTACCTTTATGAACCGATACAACCAAACTTCTCAGCCTCCTTCTTTAGAGGCGCAGCCCAACCTGACAATCGTTCGCGCTGGCCTCACGACTCGCCCGCAAAACTCACTAGCCGACTTCAAGCTGCGTACGACGCCCTATGGTTTAGAGGTGCAGTTTGAGCAGCGCCGTGTTCGCAAGGGTTTAGTCTTTACCGCGTCACCTCAGGAAGCTACAAAATCTTCGGGGCTGAGCTGGCGCTTTGCACTCGCAACGGTAGCGATTGTGGGTGGCGCGGTTGCGATTACTAGCTCTGCTATTTTTGGGGTGGTGATGGCCGCTGCGCTGCCGGTGCTGTACCGGGTGGTGAAGTCGGAGCAAGATAAGGAGAGCGATCGCCTCGTTACGCTTAGATTTGTGAATGCGCCTAACGGTCGCACCCTGCTCACGATGACGACGCTTCCGGCGGCTAGAGGACGTAGCCCGCGCCACCTCAGGCCCACCGTTCATTTTGCGAACCGGGCAGTTAGGTTGATCTCTGCTAGAACTTATATGATGGGCGGTCAGGTGAGCCTGATGCTGCATGAGAGCGATCGCAACGGCAAAAACAAGCTGCGCATTACCGGCTCTCGTCAAGAAATCCGCTGGCTGCACGCTCGTATCTCTCAATGGAATAAGGCCAACAACACTTTTACATGAACCGTGTCGATAAGACAGATGAGATGCTGGGCCAAACGATTAGCCCCTCAGGTGACTTTCTAAGTGATACTTTGAACACTGCTTCGAGCGCTCCTTTAAAAGAACCTCGCTATCGTTTGGAATCGCTGCTGGGCCGACAAACGGGGCGCAGAACTTTTTTGGCGACAGACACGCGCAATCAGTCTCAGGTGGTGGTGAAGCTGCTGCTGTTTGGGCCTGATTTTACCTGGGAAGATTTGAAGCTGTTTGAACGCGAGGCGCAAACGCTTAAGTCGCTAGATCATCAGGCGATTCCTCAATATTTAGAGTCTTTTGAGGTGGAGACGCCTTTGGGGGCTGGGTTTGTGCTGGTGCAAACGTATATTGAAGCGCGCTCTTTGCAGGCTTGGGTGGAGTCGGGCTATCGGTTTAGCGAGCAGGAGCTGAAGGTGATTGTGCGATCGCTACTCACCATTCTGCAATATCTCCACAGCCGCCATCCTGCCGTGGTGCACAGAGACATTAAGCCGAGCAATATTCTGTTGAGTGAGCATATCAGCCATGCGCCCCGACACGTGTATTTAGTAGATTTTGGCTCGGTGCAGGCCATGCACTCTACGGGCACGATGACGGTGGTGGGCACCTATGGCTATATGCCGCCTGAGCAGTTTGGGGGCCGCGCGCAACCGGCTTCAGACTTGTACAGCTTGGGTGCAACGCTGATCTATCTGTCGTCGGGGCAGCATCCGGCGGCGCTAACGCAGACCAATATGCAAATAGAGTTTGAGGCGCACACCCAGCTTTCTCCCCCGTTTGCCGCGTGGATTCGGCGGCTTACGTATGCCGACTTGGCGCAGCGAACGGCCTCTGCGACGCAGGCGCTACAACAGTTAGATCGACCGGAACAGGTAGACTTAGCACCTGCTGCTGAAGTCGCTGGTGAGCCGCTGGCAAAACGAGATAGCTCGCGCCGTCAGTTGCCTTTGTTTTTACAAAAAACATTCAACGATTTCAGCGTTTCTTCAAACGATCAGGAGCTTGAGATATCGTTCTTTCGTTCTCGTATTAAAGGCAAGATCACTGAAAAAGCTCGTTCAACTTTCTCAGAGTTTATCTTCATTGTTTCGCCCACAGTGTTGATATTACTTTTGCTGGCCTATGGTTGGATAGGATTCTGGCTAGCAGTTATGATTATAGCCTTTGCATTTCCCCGTTCAAAAAAGAAGAAAAAAAGAGCGCTTAGCCATCAAGGACTGGCAAAAATCGGGCTGTGGTTTCCATCTGGCGGGCCTCTGCTGCTCAGCTTAGATTTGCTCTCAGCCGCAGGTGATTCAGATAGCCTAGTTAGCCAGGGAAATAGCTCGAATCGCGACCCGCAGCTTTCTCACATGGCGGTGCAGTTGATTCAAGTAGGCCCTTGGCTAAGTCGAAATCAGCGACAGATAAACTTTCACTTTGTTCGTAATGACGGTGCGGGCACCGGACGGCTGAGCCTGCGAGCTAGCGACGAGGAGATTCAATGGCTGTGCGACCACTTGACACAGTGGAAGGACATTCCAATTGAATATATTAATTAGTAGTTACATTGGAAATTAGCAGGGTTTCCAGTGTTTCTCGTAGGGGCGTAAGGCATTACGCTCTCCGATCCAGTACATTATTCACGCACCGATCTCTCAAAACGTTATGGAGCAATTAATCGGGCAGCACTTAGGTACCCCTGTCGAAAGCACAGGCGCTCAGCGCTACCAAATAAAGTCTCTATTAGGCAAGCAAATAGGCCGCCGCACTTTCTTGGCTGAAGATAGCCAAACGCAAACCCTGGTGGTGATAAAACTGGTGCTGTTTGGCCCAGATTTCACCTGGGATCAGCTCAAACTATTTCAGCGCGAGGCGCAAACGCTGCGATCGCTACAGCACCTAGCAATTCCGAAATACCTGGATTCTTTCGACGTAGAAATGCCTTTAGGTAAAGGGTTCGCGCTAGTGCAGACCTATATTGAGGCGCAGTCGCTGCAAGCCTGGGTAAGTTCGGGGCATACGTTTGGCGAAGGGGATTTGCGAGCGATCGCAACCGGCCTACTCAACATTCTCACCTACTTGCATCAGCGCCAGCCGCCCGTCATCCATCGCGACATCAAACCCAGCAATATCCTCCTCCCCAGTAAAGGTAATTCAACGGCGGGCGGTATCTATCTGGTTGATTTTGGCTCGGTACAAACCGTACCTTCTAGCGGCACCATGACCGTTGTGGGCACCTACGGCTACATGCCCCCCGAGCAGTTCGGCGGTCGCGCCCAACCCGCTTCAGACCTATACAGTCTGGGTGCGACGCTCATCTATCTATCCACCGGGCAGCATCCAGCAGAGCTAACCCAAGACAATCTGCAAATTGCATTTGAGCCGCCTCGCAATCTCTCGCCTGCGTTTGCAAAATGGATTCAGCAGCTCACCTACACCGACTTATCAAAGCGAACTGCTTCAGCCTCGCAAGCACTACACCAGCTAAACAATCCTATTCAGACAGCAAAGCCTATCGTTCCAGTTGCGGCCAAACCTCGCAGCGGCTCAAACTTATCCTTTCAACTGTCTCACAAAGATTTTGAAATCAATTCGACGCCTAGCGAATTTAAAGTGCAGTTCTCTTCGCTGCGCTTAAAAAAGAACTCTGTTCCTAGTGAAACTTCTGGTTTCTTTGTTATTCTCTGGCTCTGTCTATTGGCTTTTATTATCAGTTCAAGTGGCCTTTTCTGGGGAGCAATTTCTATAGTGCTATGGCTGATAGCGACATCAAACAGTAGAGTCCAGAAAAATTTGAAGAATGCTAAATTTGCCCATCTGAGACTACGAGAACTCTCTGAAGGGTCTTTTTTACTCAATCTAGATGTGACCTCTTACCAGAACGGTTTAAGGATCACTACTGAGCATCTTTCTGAAGTGCCCGTACGAAAAATCGTATCGGGTACATTTGGGAAATCTATGATTTTTGAGTGTGAGTATGACCGGCGATTAAAGTGGAAGACGGTTGCGATCGCAGCAAGTTCAGAAGACGTTCGCTGGCTATTCAAATCATTGGATCGGTGGACTGATAGCATTCAAGCGCAGGAGAAAGGCCGATGAGACAGCTTATAGGCCAAACCATCACCCGCCGCTACCAGATAAAGTCTCTGCTCGGCAAACAAAGAGGTCGCAGAACTTTTCTGGCTGAGGATATTGAGACTCGCGCTTTAGTGGTGCTCAAGCTAATTCTCTTTGGGCCTGATTTCACATGGGAAGATCTCAAACTATTTGAGCGTGAAGCTGAAACGCTTAAGTCACTAAACCACGCGGCGATTCCGAAGTACCTAGACTCATTTGAAGTTGAAACAGACCTTGGCAAAGGCTTTGTGCTGGTGCAAACCTACATTGAGGCCAGATCGCTTCAGGACTGGATGACTTCAGGTCGTCGCTTTAGTGAGCCAAACCTGAAGGAGATTGCGCAGTCGATATTGGTCATTTTGCAATACCTACACAGCCGTCATCCAGCGGTAGTGCATCGAGATATTAAGCCGAGCAACATTTTGATGGGCGACTACACGGCTCACTCGGCAGGCAAAATATATCTGGTTGATTTTGGCTCGGTGCAGGTGGCTCAGCATGGCGGCACCATGACTGTCGTGGGCACTTACGGCTACATGCCGCCAGAGCAGTTCGGCGGACGAGCAACGCCTGCTTCAGACCTTTACAGCCTGGGTGCGACTTTAGTGTATTTAGCCACGGGCCAACATCCGGCGGACTTAGGAGAGAACAGTTTGGCGCAGGCGATTTCTACGCACCCAACGCTCTCTTCTCACTTCACCCACTGGATTCGTCAGCTCACCTATGCCGAGGCTCACAAGCGGATCTCTTCGGCGGCGCTGGCCTTTCATCAGCTTAGTCATGCGCCACAGGGGCAGGCGGCGATCGCACCAGCGGCTATAGAACCCAGTGTAGAAAAGGCTTCCGCGAAGGCGATCGCACCCTCAGCCAGTTCTCGGCTCGCATTGCCAAATCATAAAACCTCTGTATCTATTGCGGACGGAGCATTTATAGCGCAGTCAGATGAGCAATCTCTCTTGCTACGATTTTCTCAGTATCGCATTAGAGAGAAATTTCTTACACAGCAGCAGCCTGAAGAAAGGTCTAAGAATTCTCCAAACTCAGATAGCCGTTTGTTCTCTTTTTTTCTGATGGCTGTGCTATTTATGTCATTGCTTCTCGTGGCTGTTTCAGGATCGCCTGCTGCTGTAATTTTGATAATTACTAGCATTATCTTCGTGAGCATAATTATTGCTTTACTTGTAAAGTTCTCTGATAGTGATTTTTCTCAATATCCTGGTGTTGTAGAAGTTGCTTTGACAAAAATAAGAAGCGATTCTATAAATCTGACTGTAGAGGTTTCTCAGGGAATAACAAGCACTGATGCTGTTAAATCTTGGAATGAGCACTCACGACAGCCTACCCAATTTATTGACGTGCCCATGAGATCTATTAAAGTAGTTCCTGATACTTTTGGTTACACAGCTCTTTTCATATTTTCTGAAGATAATAAATCCGTATGGAACTCTCAGCTCAGCGTAAGCGGCAGTCGGCGCGAGCTAAAAACACTACTCAGGTATATCGGTGAATGGGATAGCACCATCGTCAACCCGACTACAGAATATCCCTTTCCCATTAAAGAACTTCGCTGAGCTAGAAAGATAATGGAACAACTTATAGGGCAGCGTATTGGTGGCAGCGCTACAAATAATCGCTATAAACTTGAGTCTTTATTGGGCAAACAGTCAGGTCGGCGTACCTTTCTCGCTCAAGACTGCCAAACACGGCAGCAAGTTGTTGTTAAGCTCGTGCTATTTTCTCCTGACTTCGACTGGCAAGACCTCAAGCTATTCGAGCGCGAAGCCGAAACGCTACAGTCTTTAGACCATCCTGCAATCCCAAAATATCTAGACTCATTTGAAGTCGAAATGGACTGGGGTCGAGGGTTTGCGCTCGTGCAGACCTATATAGAAGCAAGATCGCTGCAAGACTGGGTGAGTGCCGGGCGAACGTTTAGTGAACATGATTTGAGCGCGATCGCCCAGTCCCTACTCAAAATCCTCCACTACCTCCACCACCGCAATCCCCCCGTCATCCACCGCGACATCAAGCCCAGCAACATCCTGCTCACCGGAGAAACCCTCTACCTTGTAGACTTCGGCTCCGTCCAAATCGCCCACACTAGCGGCACCATGACCATCGTCGGCACCTACGGCTACATGCCCCCCGAGCAATTCGGCGGTCGCGCCCAACCCGCCTCCGACCTCTACAGCTTAGGTGCAACCCTCATCTACCTGGCCACCGGCAGACACCCCGCCGACCTCACTGCCGCCAATCTCCAAATTGCTTTCGAGCCCTACTCAACCCTCTCCCCCGCCTTCACCCACTGGATAAAACGGCTCACCTACACCGACCTAGCCAGAAGAACACCCTCAACCACCGCCGCCCTTTCCCAGCTCACCCGCCCTCAGCCCGTCCGCCCTCAGCCCGTCCTCTCGCAGTTCGCCCGCCCTCAACCTGCGATCAAAGCGCCGTCTGTTCCACAACATTCCATCTCTATTACCCGCACACCTTCGCCCCCGCCCCTAAAGCAAACTCTCAGCGACTTCAAGATTCTCACAACGCCTCAATCTTTAGAAATTCGATGCTTGCAGTTTCGCCTCTCAGAAAACTTCATCCTTGCAAAACCTATTAACTTTTCAGAAAACGCTATCTCTTCCAAAGACTTAAAGCTGACAGTGATTGCCCTTTCTCTAGCAATACTGATCGTTACCGTAGCAGCCACCGACTTTTTAATAGTAGCCATCTTATTGCTTGCTATGGCCTTTGCGATTCTCTATCCAACCATAGTCGCTACCAACCTCGGTAGCAAAAGAGAAGCTCGCATAAAGCTATCGCGATCATCTGAAGGCAAAGCAATTATCAGCCTATCAACTGTGCCTTCCGCCGCCATAAGAAGCCCTATTTTGCAAGACTACACCATGCACCTCTTAGAGGTGCCAGTGCGATCGCTTTTTCTCGACACTGACTCCGTATCGGGCACCTGCATGAGCCTATATCTCACTCGTGACAATGGCTCTAGGAGCGATCGCCTACAAATTTCCGGCAGCAACCACGAGCTGCAATGGCTTTACACCTATATCTCCCAGTGGAACAGCGACTTAATGAGTCGGCAAGAGTCATGATTTTCTCCGTCTAAAGGCTTCTGCCTAGCTTTCTTAGTCGCGATACACTGTGGCAGACGGCGTTTAGGATGATTCATGACGGTTGGTATTTGGGTATTGGGCGATCAGCTATGGCAAGGGCAGTCTGCGATAGAAAGCTGTCAGGAAGATAAGGACAATGCGCATGTCATTCTCATTGAATCGCTAGAGCATGTTAAAGAGCGGCGCTACCATAAGCAAAAGTTGATACTCATATGGTCAGCGATGCGCCATTTTGCCGAAGAGCTAAAGGCTGAAGGCTGGACGGTAACTTATGAGACAGCGGATAGTTTTGAAGCGCCTTTAGCTGAGTGGGTTAAGAAGGACTCAATCGATGAATTAAGGGTAATGCAGCCTGCCGATAAGCCCTTTGCTCAATTCCTCGCTGATGTGAAGCTGCCTTGCCCATTGGTACAAACGCCGAACAATCACTTCCTTTGGTCTACTGAAGAATTTGAAGAGTGGGCCGCTACGCGAAAAAGTCTTTTGATGGAGTCTTTTTATCGGGAAGGGAGAAAGCGCTTTAACATTTTGATGAATGGCAAAAAGCCGGTGGGTGAGAAGTGGAACTTTGATAAGGAAAATCGTAAGCCACCAAAGGGAAAGATTACGCCGCCTGCCCCTTTAGAGTTTGAGCCAGATGAGATTACGCGGGCAGTCATTGAGCTGGTGGAAGCGGCTGACTATCCGACATTTGGAGACTCTGATACTTTTGCGTGGGCGGTGAACCGGGCGCAGGCATTGCAGGTTTTGGATTATTTTGTGAGCGATCGCCTCAACACCTTCGGCCCCTACCAAGACGCCATGGTCGCAGGCGAAGATACCATGTGGCACGCACTGCTCTCGCCCTACCTGAATATTGGTCTGTTGCAGCCGATGGAGGTAATCACCGCCGTAGAAGACGCTTATGATAACAACGACATTCCACTCAACTGCGTAGAAGGCTTTATCCGGCAGGTAATGGGCTGGCGAGAATACATGCGCGGCGTTTATAACCATGTCGATGCCGACTATCCCTCACGCAACTACTTCGAGCATATTCAACCCGTGCCCGATTTCTTTTGGCACGGCGACACTCAAATGAACTGTCTGCACCAAACGGTTAGCACCCTCAAGCGCACAGGCTACGCTCACCACATTCAGCGCCTGATGATATTAGCCAACTTCTCTCTGATTGCCGGGCTCTCTCCTCAAGAAGTAGAAGACTGGTTCCATGCTGCTTTTATAGATGCCTACGACTGGGTAATGCAAACGAATGTGATTGGGATGGGTTTGTTTGCCGATGGGGGCGTACTGGCAACAAAGCCCTATGCGGCTAGCGCTAACTACGTGAATAAGATGAGTGACTATTGCAAGGGCTGCTCGTACGATAAGAAGGCGCGAATAGGAGAAGACGCCTGTCCTTTTAACTTCTTTTATTGGGACTTTTTAGATCGCCATCGAGAGAAGCTGAGTAGTCAGGGGCGCATGAATTTTATTTTGAAAAACTTAGATAGAATGTCTGATGATGAGCTGAATGAGATTCGTCAGCGCGCAAAAGATTGGCATAAGTCGCCTTCTTAGAGCGCCTTCTTAAAGATAGTATGCTGAAGCGATCGCACCTAAATTCTATTCGAGGAATCACAAAGAATGAAGTATATCGCCGGTATCTTTGCACTCGTGCTTCTGCTGTCTAGCTGCGCGCCTGAAGTAGAAGCTGGGGGTTCCTCTCCAGTTTTTAATGATAAATCTGAAATCACTGCTACAGATGAAAGCGATGCGGTGAGCGCAGTAGAGGTGAATGGTTCTGAAGAGGATGGGTATACGTTTTTGGTGACGATAGAAAGCGGGGATACGGGGTGCAATCGCTACACAAACTGGTGGGAAGTCGTTACCGAAGAGGGAGAGCTGTTGTATCGACGAACTTTGGCGCACTCTCATGTAGATGAACAACCTTTTACCCGATCAGGGGGGCCAGTTGTCGCAGATGTGGATGATGTGCTGGTGGTGCGATCACACACCTATCCAACCGGCTACAGCCCCCAAGCCATGAAAGGTACTATCGCTGGAGGCTTCGAGCCCGTGACGCTAACGCCCGAATTCGCGGTAGCGATCGCTGAAGCTGAGCCACAGCCAAACGGCTGCGCTTTCTAGAAGAGAGGACTTGGTAGAATCAATATCATTCTGCACTCTCTTTCACAGGAAAGCTGTCGATTAAAAAAGCAGCCTGCCGGGCAGTTCTTCTCACTTCGTCTGATAGATAAGGCACGTGCGGAATCTGTGAAAGGAAGTCTAAAGTGCGGCGTAGAATGCGTACAATGTCTCCTTCATCAAGGCTAGTATTGTCGCACAGATCAATCCACTCCACGTCTAAGGCCCACTGCTCCACGATTGCGATTAAGTCCCACTCTAGGGCAACGGGGATGTGAATATCCTGCCGTCTTTGTTCTTGAAAAATTCGCCGCCTCAATCCACGCAAACCTTCTAAGGCTTCTATGACTGGGCCTGTAGGCTGATAGCGAATCCAAGTATCAGGGCGATTGTTCTCCATCAAAATGCCTGCGCAGGCAGCGGCGAACTGCTGCGGTTCTAGTGCGTCAAACTCTCCTGAAGCTAGCGCTAACCCTAGCCATAGCTCATTCTCTCCTCGAATAGCCGCGCACATTTGGCCCAAATCAGTCGGCCCCTCATCGTCTAAGCACTCAAAGTTTTCAAGCACCTGCATCAGGCCAACAAACTCCTGCCAGTAGCGATGCGTATGATTCTCGTACTTACTCTCTCTATCCTTCTTCTCTTCTTTCAGCCGCACCAGCCGGTTCCGCTGCTTCACCACCGCCTTGGGCTTCGCCAACGCCCCTACCGGATTCAGCGCCAGCTTCTCTTCTACTGCCGCAACTTTCTCCTTTTGCGCCTTCACCTCAGGCGCTAGCTCATCAAAATCAGAAATCTGCGGCATTTTCTCAACCACGGCGGCAGTAGCTTCATTCCCTTTACAGTTCGCACCCGGCGTCATTCGCCAGTGTTCAGGTAGTGAGAGTGAGTCAGCTTCTTGCACACGGTCGAGATCATCATGCAGTATTGCCACATCTTTCACTGTCGCCACATACCAGCGATTGTCCTGCCCCAGGCACACTAAATATGGAAACTGACCTGGCCCAGGCACCTTGCTCACGAGCACGGCCGGTAAAGGCATAGATACTTTCACATATTTACCCTTGAGCGAGAGCACAGTGCCTGCCATTGCAAAAGAAGCCGCTACCGGGTCACCGCCGCCCAATGTCTGTTCGGCCTGCTTTTGCAAAATATCTAGCAGCCGGTATTCTTCTTTTCGCCAGCCGCGCAGCTTTTCGTATTCAGCGATCGCCTCATCATCTACAAACGCAAGCTGATCTTCCAACACCGCAATCTCACGCTCTACCGCCTCAATCGCGTGTCGCTGCGGCGCTAAATGCAGCGTCGCTAGATACTGCCCAAAGCTACGCTCAACCAGCTCTTGCGCCTCTTCAACCGTATGCACCTGCAACAGATTAAGCACCATGCCATAGCTCGGCGTAAACTGGCTCACCAAAGGATCGGGCGGCGATAGCGCAAGCCTGGAAGCTTCTTTTGCCCCTTCAAACGGCGACTCTACCGTTACCACGTAGCCTTGTTCATCCATGCCCCGGCGTCCGGCTCGGCCCGACATCTGCAAAAACTCAGAGGCGTGTAGTAGCCGGTGCCCGTCGTCAGTTCGTTTAGAAAGGCTGGCAATCACGGTCGTCCTCGCAGGCATATTAATTCCTGCGGCCAGGGTTTCGGTGGCGAATACGACTTTGATTAGGCCCGCTTGGAAAAGCTGCTCTACTAAGCCTTTCCAGGCTGGTAGAATGCCTGCATGGTGAGCTGCGATGCCGCCGTATAGAGGCACGAGCTGATTGGATCTGACGGCTTCGGGGTTGCGGTCTACAAAGTCGTCAATGCGGCGCTTGAGCAGTTCGGATTCGGCGGGGGTAACCAGGGTCATGTGAGCGATCACATCTACTGAGCGATCACACCCCTTACGGCTGAAAATAAAATAAATCGCAGGCAGCATGTCATTCTGCTGAAGCCTGCTGACGATGCTCGGTAAGGTCGGCCCAGCCGCCTGTTTCTTCTGTCCGCGCTGGCGACGAGGCGGCTTGCGATAGTTCTTGAGCCGGGGGTGAATGCCCGTGTGCTTGGGATTCAGGAGCGGGAAAACGCCTTTTTCGGCGGCAAAGTGGAAGGTGAGCGGCACCGGGCGATAGTCTGAATAAATCAGGCGGGTGGGGCCGTGAACTTCACTAATCCAGTCGGTGAGCTGACCGCCATTGGCGACGGTGGCCGAGAGTCCGACAATTTGGATTTCGGGCGGGCAATAGATCACCGACTCTTCCCAGACGGTGCCGCGCTGCCGGTCGTTCATATAGTGACATTCGTCTAGCACAACGGCCTGTACGTCATGTAGGGAGGTGCCGACCTCGCCAATCGTTGTGCCGTAGAGCATATTGCGGAAAATTTCGGTGGTCATGACGACGACTGGCGCGTCGCGGTTGACGGAGCTATCGCCTGTGAGCAAGCCCACGTTTTCGTCACCGAAGATGCGCCTGAAGTCTCGTAATTTCTGGTTAGAGAGGGCTTTGAGAGGCGTGGTATAAAAAACCCTTTTGCCCATCGCTAGCGCCCGGTGGATGGCATATTCACCCACAAGCGTCTTTCCTGAGCCAGTCGGCGCACAGACAATGACGGACTCGCCTTGATTGAGGGCGTCTATGGCCTCTAGCTGAAAGTCGTCTAGCTGAAAGGGAAAAAGGGTTTCGGGCGCTAACACAAAGCTATCAGGAAATAAAGGAACCCCTCTATTGTGCCAGGATGCGTAAAAGTCGGGGTAAACTCGCTGCGAATCTGTGGTTAGCCGCTGTGGTTAGCCATTAGCCAAGGTGCTTTTCTAGAAAGTCGAGCGATCGCGCCCAAGCCTTTTCCTTTGCCTCAGCATCATAGCTATCGCCAGTTTCATTCCCGAACGCGTGCTCCGCGCCCTCATATCGATAAAACTCGTAGCTAACCTCGTCCGCTTTCAGTTTTGCCTCTAGCGCGTCTACCTGCTTCGGCGAGAAAAAGCTGTCTGCCTGGCCAAAGTGTCCCTGTACCGGAATATCAATGTCGCCTGGATCGCCCGCTTCTTCAGGCGGAACGCCATACCAAGCGACTGCCGCATCTAGCTCAGATAGGTTCATCGCCGCCAGCATCGTCAACACACCGCCCATACAAAATCCCATGACACCGACATCTGGGCTCTTTTTGTGCAAATACTGCGCCGCGCCTTTAATATCTTGCTGTGTCGCCTCCTGGAAGTCGAGTTCTTCCATTTTGTGCTGAGCCTCAGCCGCCTCTAAAGTAACGTCTCCTTTGTAAAGGTCGGGCACCAGCACACGATAGCCCGATTCAATCAGGGCATCGGCAACCCCTTTTATCTGATCGGTCAGACCCCACCATTCTTGAATAACAACAACGCCTGGTGCGTCATCGTCACCAGCAGGTTCGCCATAGTAGCCTGCACAGCTTTTGCCGTCAGGACGCTGAAAGTCGATCATGCTTGCCATAGTTATTCTCTCCTATCTATTTCTTTGTATTGGGCGCAAGAGGGCGTAAGGCATTACGCCCTCCGGCTAAAACACCCTATCTCGCCCTAGCTTTCTAAATGCGTATCCATCGTAATATCCGCATTCAACAGTCTAGAAATAGGACAGTTCTCCTTCGCAGAGTTAGCTGCTTTCTCAAAAGCTTCTTTATCACTTGCAGGCAGCTTCGCCGTTACATCTAAATGAATCTGAGAGACTTCAGGCTCATTGCCCTCTGTGCTGAGCGTTACCGTTGCAATCGTCTGCAACCGCTCAGGCGTCACACCCGCACTGCCCATCTCGTCAGCAGTTGCCATCGTAAAACAAGCGGCATGAGCAGCGGCAATTAGTTCTTCAGGATTAGTGCCAGGATTGTCTTCAAAGCGAGTGCCATAGGTATATACCGAGTTCTTGAGCACACCGCTCTCAGTCGTAATTTCGCCCTTCCCTTCTTTAACGCTTCCCTGCCAAACAACGGTTGATTTGCTATCCATAATTCAGATGTCCTTCTATTGCTGCGAATAGCCATTAGAACAGCCCACTCTTGCATACGTTGTCCTTCGCCGGGGTGATCTTTACGCCCGAGCTGACTCATCACATGATTGCTATACCCTCGTCATACCGCTGTCAAACCGGCTGCTTATGCTGTATGAAGTCGTCAATCCTAACTTCTGATCAAATCTCTTATGACAGACAATCATCCTTCCAATTCCAATCAACGTTCATCAGGCGGCGCTAGCAAGCGGTTAGCGACTTCTCTTGCTTTGGTAATGCTAGGCGCTGGCGCTGCAACGACAGGTGCATATTATGTCCAGAGTCAAGAGTCGCCTCAGCCGATTGCTACCGCTCAGCGGGCCTACCAAACGACGCCTGCAAACTTGACGCTTCCAACAGAGGCAAATTCTGTCTCTGAAGTCGTGCAGGCTGTCGGCCCTGCGGTGGTAAGAATCAATGCCTCTCGTACCGTGTCTGGTCAGTCTTCTGCTATGCCGGAGGAGTTTCGCCGCTTTTTTGGTGGCAGACTGCCTTCAGCCCCTCAAGAGAGAAGCCGAAGTGGCGTGGGCTCAGGGTTCATCGTCAGTGAAGATGGCCGCATTTTGACGAATGCCCACGTGGTAGAAGGCGCTGATACCGTACAGGTGACGCTCAAGGACGGACGCACCTTTGAAGGCAGGGTGCTCGGTAGCGATTCGCTGACGGATGTGGCGGTGATTGATATCGATTCTAGTAATTTGCCAACGTTAGCGGTGAGTAATGCTGAGCTATTGCCTGGAGAAGTTGCGATCGCTATCGGCAACCCCTTGGGCCTTGATAATACAGTCACAGTCGGCATCGTTAGCGCCACCGGACGCACCAGCGGCCAGGTCGGCATCCCTGACAACCGTGTCGGCTTTATTCAAACGGACGCGGCAATCAATCCCGGTAACTCTGGTGGGCCGTTGCTCAATGCGAGGGGCGAAGTGATTGGTATGAATACCGCGATTATCAGCGGTGCCCAGGGCTTGGGCTTTGCGATCCCAATTGACGCGGTAGAGCGAATTTCGGATCAGATTGTTGCTAACGGCAAAGTAGAGCATCCTTTTATTGGCATTCAAATGGTGAACTTGACGCCTGAAGTGCGCGACTCGCTAAACCAAGATCCGAACACTGGCTTTAGGGTAGATGCTGAGAGCGGTGTGCTAGTGGGTAGCGTGGTGCCTGATTCGCCTGCGGCTAGGGCGGGCTTAAGAGCTGGTGATGTGGTGAGCCAGGTGAACGGTGAGGCGATCGCAACCGGCAAAGATGTGCAAAGCGCGGTAGAGTCAAACGGCCTTGAGCGCGACTTACGGCTAGAGGTCGATCGCCAAGGCAACCGTCAAAGCTTCTCTATTCGCCCCGAGCCACTCCCTGCTCAGGCTCAAGGCTAGGTATTAGCCATCGTAGCTGCCCAAATAAGAGAACGATAGAACGGCTTATTTCTCTTTAAAGTCAACCGTTTTCGCATCTATTTCCACGCGCCATTCGCTAGCCGAACTCAGCTCTTGGATGCTCTCTTGGTGTGCTGCATAGAGGCTAGCGACAACCTGATTGAGCTGCCGTTCTGAACAGGTTTCTATGAGCGCGCCTAGCACTTCAGCAGCATTTGCCGCACCCTGGCCTAAAAAGGGACTCAAGCCCCATACGTCTTCTACCCATTCCTTCGCATCTTCGTTCTCAAACATGAAGTCGTAGAGGAGTTTTTTCGCGGTTTTGCTGCTGACAGTCATAGCACTTGATGGGCTCTTAGGGTGCGCTTATAGCCTAGCAACTCGTGGTCATAACCTGATGGCATCGCATTACGCCTGCAACTGTATTCTAGGGCAACCGTCAGCCATACTCTATTTTGATGCGAGTTCCTTAGCATTCTGGTTTGAACGTACGTTAACCGCTTCATTGCCGGGAATCTCTAATGCCCATCGGCTCGCAATTGGCATTCGCCATCCCATGCCAAAAGCGCGATCGGTGACTTTTAGCACAGGTGCGGACTGCCGCCGCTTAAACTCCGCGCGTGTCACTAGCCGAATCACTCTTTTCACAACTTCTGCCGGGTGGCCCGCCGCGATAATATCTTCTGCGGACTGTTGCTTTTGCACTAAGCGCTCAAGAATATCGTCTAATATATCGTAGTCAGGTAGAGAGTCTTGATCGACCTGACCTGGCTTGAGTTCTGCGCTGGGCGGCTTGGTGATAATGTTGCTCGGGATAATTTCACGCTCGTGATTCAGCCAGCGGCAAAGTGAATACACCCGCGTTTTTGGCACGTCTGCGATCACCGCTAGCCCACCGTTCATATCGCCATACAGCGTACAGTAGCCGACCGCGACTTCCGATTTGTTTCCTGTTGTCAGCAGCAAATGACCAAACTTATTGCTAATAGCCATCAGCAAGTTGCCGCGAATTCGGGACTGTAAGTTTTCTTCGGTGACGCCGCTTTCGGTGCCTGCGAATAAACTATCTAGCGTACTGTCGTAGCCTGCCATCAGGGTGCCAATAGGAATGGTCTGGGTGGTGATGCCTAGATTATCTGCAAGCTGTTGGGCGTCGCTAATTGAGTGGTCGGAGCTGTGAGGGGAGGGCATGAGGATGCCAAGTACGTTTTCGGGGCCAAGGGCGGTAGCTGCGATCGCACTCACCACCGCAGAGTCTACACCACCACTTAAGCCAATCACTGCCTTACTAAAGCCACACTTCCGCGCATAATCTTTCACGCCTAGCACCAGCGCCGCCCAAATTTCAGCTTCTGCTACAGCGGGCATCTCTTTCACCTCACCTTTGCGTAAGTCTTTCGAGCCCATGTCAAATTCTAGCGTTTGAAAATCACTCTCAAAGGCTGTAGCCCGGCTGACTAATTCTCCTTTACGGTCAACCGCGATACTCTGACCGTCAAAGATTAAATCGTCATTGCCGCCAACCTGATTGACATAGACAATAGGGCACTCGTTTTGCTTGGCTGCATGTGCAATCATCCGCTCTCTTAAAGACTGCTTGCCCACAATAAAAGGGGATGCTGACAAGTTCACAACCAGATCTACGCCCTTTTCAACCAGCTCTTTGGTCGGATCTATTGGGTAGGCGCGTTTGCCCCAAAAGTCTTCGCTGTTCCAAAGGTCTTCGCAGATGGTGACGCCGATATGAACAGCGCCGCTTTTGCACTTCAAGGTGAAACTATTGGCCTGAGTGCCTGATTCAAAGTAGCGATCGTCGTCAAACACGTCGTAGGTCGGTAGCAAACGCTTGTGAAAGATTGCTTGAACTTTCCCTGAGTGCAAAAGCGCCATGCTGTTGTAAACAGGTTTCTCTCCTTTTAGGTGAGCGTTTTTATTGGCGGCGGCAAGGCCCACTAAGGCCGTGAGCGTCGGCGGTAGCGCTTTGGCAATATCAGCTACTTTTTGTGCCATTTGTTGAACGAAGCTAGGCCGCATGAGGAGATCTCGGGGGGGATAGCCGCATAGGGAAAGCTCAGGGGTGAGCAGCAGGTCAGCGCCTTGGTTTGCTGCTGCTTGGGCGGCTGAGAGAATCTGGTCGGCGTTGCCGGAAATGTCGCCAATGGTGGGGTTGAGCTGAGCGATCGCAATCTTCATAAAATATCTCTTAGTGTCTCTCTTAAATATCTCTTTTACAGGAATACCATCGGTTTGTTTTTAAGTGGTTCAAAAGCCTCTGCATCAAATCGGTACAGGCTTGCCGGACGCCCTGCGCCTCTCGATGTTTTCACTTTCGTATCTTGCAAAATTCCCAGCTTCAGCAGCCTTGTGCGAAAGTTTGAATAGTCTGAAAAGTCTTCTCCTAACACCGTTGCATAGAGCTGATAAACATCGCTTAGCGTAAAGGTATCAGGCAGTACGTCAAAGGCAACCGGACTATATTCGAGCTTGTTACGCAACCTTTGGTAGCCGTAGGTCAAAATTTGATTGTGGTCGAAGGCGAGCTTGGGTACGCGGTTGAGTGGATACCAGGCGATTCCACTGACGCCATCAGCGATTAGTGCGGTGTCTTCGTAGCGTACCAAGGCGAAGTAGCTGACCGAAAGATAGCGAACGTTATAGGCATCTTTGGCCTCTCTCTGGTCGCGATTAGGCCCGCCAAAGGTAAAGAGTTGTTCTAAATAGAGGTTGTTCACCCTAATCTTTTCGGTCAGCGCTCGATCGGCAGCAGCTTCTAATGATTCTCCGACTTGCACTAAAGTGCCTGGCAAGCTCCAGTAGCCGCTGTGCGGGTCTTCGTGCCGCATGACTAGCAGCACCAGCAGTCGGTTTTGTTCAGTATCTACTGAAAAAATGACGGTATCTACCCCTACTTTGAAGTCAGCGAGTTCTGCGACAGGTGACGATGGTGCGAGTGGGTTGGTGAGGTGAATGGTGGTGGGTTTCATAGCGAACGGTTGCCAGCGGCTTTATCGGTGCGACGAGACTTGTTCTTTGGGGGCGGTGTGTGGGGTGTGTAAGCAGGGATACAGGTCGTGCTCGCTAATATAGCGCTGAATGACGGGTGGGAGATCGTCTGGTACTTCACTACAGTTGGTGGCACGATAGCTGCTAGAGGCAATGTTGTATTGGGTTGGCGGATGCGCAATGGTGACGGTGGCCTGCTGTTGTAGCGCTGCTAAAGCTGGCCCGCCAATGGTATAGCCGGGACGTGGGAACACCAGTATTTCAACCTGCTCAAAGATCTCTTTGGCCTGGTACCACTTAGGCAACTGTTCAACTAAATCAGCGCCGACAACAAGCGTGAATTGTGCGTTTGGCCAGATCTGACGCGCACGCGCAATTGAGTGAATACTGTAGCGATCGCTCAAGCTCTGATACACCTCTACGCTCTCTTTGTTTGGCAAAGTCTCTATCAGTAGCCGCAGCATTTCGGCGCGATCGCCCAGAGGAGACTGCTTCTTCTTATACGGATTCTCAGCCGCCCATACCGCCACCTGATCAAAGTCTTCAGCTAGCCAGGTCAAAATACTCTGGTGTCCAACATGCGGCGGATCGGCGCTAGTTCCAAAGAGCGCAACTCGTGCTGGTTTTATCCAAAAAGCCATAGTAAAAAAATAGCTAAACAACAGTTAAACAAATGCGCCTATCTAATAATCATTTTCGCCGAGTTGATTCTAGAAGATTGTCTAATCCATGAGAGATTTCTACCGGTAGCGGCTTCTGCCTTCTGCAACCTACGCACAGATTCCGGTAGTGCCGCTACAGCTTTGGTCGCACGTTTGGCAATGTCTTCTAAACTTGGAGCCTCTGCAAGCCTGCGTCCGTTGTGCATCACCCGCTGAAGTAAGGGCTGCTCGTTCTCGTAGGAGGCTTCAATATTAAGCGCTAGGCGATCGCCCACAATCTGCCCGCCCTCATACTGCCGAAAAATCTGCTTGCACCCTGGGTAAGTCACCTTCCCGCTAGATTCTTTCATCACTGCCGTGCCATCAATATCCACTAATTTATAGACGCCATTAACAGGTGAGCCTGTGACCAACTTTGTGCCGAGGCCGTAGCCATCGATGCAGGCGTTGTTTTGGCGGAGGTGTGCGATCGCATACTCATCGAGATCGCCGCTGGCAAAGATGGGTGTGTTGGGGAGATGCGATCGCACCACCTTTGCCATCTCACCCAAATCCCCTGAATCAATCCGTACGCCCTTCAAAGGCATTCCATCGGCCACCTTTTTCGCCAGCCGCTCCGCTGCTGCTGTCGTATCGTAGGTATCTATTAATAGAGGCGCGCCAGGAAAATAGCGATGAAAAGCCTCAAACCCGCTGTCTTCACTGCCTTCCAAGGCCGAAACTGCCATCACCAGCGCGTGCGCCATCGTTCCGACCGGCTGCTGGCCTAGCTTGAGCGCCGCGAGCACATTAGAGGTTGCATCGAGTCCGCCTGCCAAAGCCGCCCGCGCTGCCCAAAGCGATCCTTGCGGGCTAAAGGCTCGCCGGGTGCCAAACTCGTACAGTTTCGCATCAGGCCCGGCCGCCTGCCTCAGCCGCGCCGCCCGCGTTGCAATTAGGGTTTGATAGTTCAGCGTATTGAGCAGATAAGTTTCTACAATCTGCGCCTGCCATAGCGGCGCTTGGATTCGCAGCATCGGCTCATTCGCAAATATTGGTGTGCCTTCAGGTACCGCCCACACATCGCCTTCAAACTGAAAATCTTCCAGCATCCCCCAAAAGCTATCGGGCGCGTGCTCAAAAATCCTTGTTCTCTGCAAATGTAAAATCTGGGTTGGACTAAAGCTCAGCTTCTCTAAATATTCCAGCCCTTGCTCCAGACCCATCGCGACTAAATAGCCGTAGCCTGCTGGTAGCTTACGGGTAAATAGCTCAAAGCTAGCAAGCCGCTGATGCAGATCTTCCCCGGCGTAGCAGGCCGACATCGTGAGCTGATACAGGTCAGTCAGTAGCCCATACTCGTCTTCGGCAACTGTCAACGAGTTGGTAGCGGGCGCAGTGTTCAACGTGTGAGCTGCTTCTTTTGATGTAAGCGCAACGTCTACTCTGAGCGAATCATTTTGTGTAGATACCATGAGCTTTTGATCTCTAACCTCGACGACTTATGGTCATTTTAACCATAAATAAGCGGCGATTGTCATCGGTCTTTGGATACTTTGTTTGCAAATGATGGCTTTACAGGGCTGCTCTATTTGGTGGGTAAGACCAAAACTATAGAGAGGGTGGGCGATCGCTGCCCATTCTTTGCAACTCACCTTAAAAACGAAAGCGAAAAATCTAAAGTATTGTGAGTGATACGAGATACACGATTAAACCTTTTTATGAAACCCGCTGTAGACGGCCAGCTCCAAGATGCTTCCTCCGAGCCCACGTGGCTTACCGTAGTCCGCCTGCTGCGCTGGGATAAGCCCGCTGGAAGATTGATTTTAATGGTGCCTGCCCTTTGGGCTGTCGTACTCGCTGCCAGCGGACTACCCGAACGACTGCCGCTAGCTGAGCGACTGCCCGAGCTGCCTCTGATCGGCGTGATTGTACTGGGCACGTTAGCCACTAGCGCAGGCGGTTGCGTTGTTAATGACCTATGGGATCGCGATATTGACACGCAGGTAGAGCGCACCAAAACTAGACCTTTAGCAGCAAAGGCGCTTTCGGTAAAAGTCGGCATCGGCGTTGCTTTAGTGTCTTTCTTCTGCGCGTGGGGGCTGTCTTTCTACCTCAACTCCCTGAGCTTCTGGCTATGTGTGGCCGCTGTGCCTGTGATTGTGCTCTATCCGCTGGCAAAGCGCGTTTTCCCCGTTCCTCAGCTTGTCCTTTCAATAGCCTGGGGCTTCGCGGTGCTCATTAGCTGGAGCGCGGTTACCAGCAGTATTGTGTTTCCAACCTGGCTGCTGTGGGCGGCAACGGTGCTGTGGACGCTGGGGTTCGATACGGTGTACGCCATTCCCGACCGAGAATTTGATCTGAAGCTCGGTATTAACTCCAGCGCGATCTTTTTTGGGCGGCGGGCTCCCCAGGCGGTAGGACTTTTTTTTGTAGGGACGACGCTGATGCTGGCCTGGCTAGGTATTGTGCTGCCTTTGGGCATTTTCTACTGGCTATCTTTGGGCCTAGCAGCCTATCTTTGGTTCCGGCAGTATCGTCAGCTCGCGCGAGGGCCAAAGTCGCCCAAGGTGTTTGGCAATATCTTTCGGCAAAATGTGACGATTGGCTTTGTGCTGCTGGTGGGTATGACGCTTTCAGTTGTGCTGAACGTTTAGGTGTTGAATGTTTAGCTCGAACCCATAAAAAAACTGAGTTGCCTACATGTGGCTATTTTTTGCTTCGTTGACTGCTTTTTTTGAAGCCTGCAAAGATGCTACGGGCAAACAAAGCCTGAAAACATTAGATGAATATTCAGTGCTGTTTGGCTTTATGGCCGTTGGCGTGGTGCTACTCCTTCCTGTGATACTGCTCTCAGGCGGCTTTCCTCCAATCCAGCCTAATTTTTGGTGGGCGCTATTGGTCGGCGGTAGCCTCAACATTTTGGCCTTCACGCTCTACGTTCGAGCCCTCAAGCTGGCCGATTTGTCTTTGACGGTGCCGTTGGTGACGCTCACGCCGCTGTTTTTACTGGTGACTTCGCCGCTGATTGTTCAAGAGTGGCCAACGGCGGCTGATGGGGTTGGCGTGGTGCTGCTGGTGATTGGATCGTATGTGCTGAACTTAAAGCCGATGGTGTCTGCTAGTGAAGTGGGCGATCGCACCCCTTGGTCGCCGCTGCTAGCGATGGCGCAAAATCCGGGCAGTCGGCTGATGCTTTGCGTGGCATTTATTTGGAGTATTACGTCTAATTTTGACAAAATAGGGGTGGTCAATTCTTCGCCTTTATGTTGGGCGATCGCACTTTTTGCCACGATTGCAGGCGGCATGGTGCCTTTTGTTTTCCGTAGAGGCATTAAGCAGGGGCTGCGTCCATTGATATTGCAATGGCGATTGATAGGAATTACTGGGGGGTTCAATGCGATCGCCATTGTTTTCCAAATGCTTGCACTGCCAATGGCACCCGTTGCTCAAGTGATCGCTGTAAAACGCATGAGCGCTTTGCTATCAGTAGCTTTTGGACACTTCTTCTTTGGTGAAAAAGGACTGCGAGAGCGGCTGCTGGGCGCAGCGATTATGGTCAGCGGTGTGATAATTATGTCGATACGTTAAGCACAGAATTAATGAAATGTGACGATATCTTCTCAATCAAATGCGCTCTCTTATCAAATTCGCTATAAGATGAAAGAGAAGAACTCGATATCGGTTACAGGTTTGCTTTTCTGTTTTCAATTCAAAGGGTTTCCCTTGATTTCTACAGGCTTCCGTCCGACCATCATTCTCAATACCCTGTTTTAATTTCTGGAGACTTATTTGCATGGGCGTTTATGTAGGAAACCTTTCCTATGACGTAACAGAGGCTGACTTGAACAGCGTCTTTGCCGAATACGGCACCGTCAAGCGCGTCACCCTACCTACTGATCGTGAAACCGGTCGTGTACGCGGTTTTGCCTTCGTAGACCTTGATTCTGACACCGAGGAAGATGCCGCTATTGAAGCGCTCGACGGTGCTGAATGGATGGGCCGCGATCTGCGTGTCAACAAAGCCAAGCCTCGCGAACCGCGTCGCTAAGCCATTGACCTTTTTGTTAGATTTCTTTTTGTTACATTTCAGTGTTCAGCAACCGGCTGACTAACCCATATTTCAACCTGCCTTGGATTCTCAAGAGAGTCTAAGGCTTGTTGCATTGGTTGTTGGCCGTCATTTCATTCGATTTTTTGGAGACTATTAGATATGGGCGTTTATGTAGGAAATCTTTCCTATGATGTGACCCAAGACGACCTGAACGGCGTTTTTGGCGAGTACGGTACGGTGAAGCGCGTGACGCTGCCGACCGACCGCGAAACAGGCCGCGTACGGGGTTTTGCTTTCGTAGATTTGAGCAGTGATTCTGAAGAAGACGCTGCGATTGAAGCGCTTGACGGTGCTGAGTGGATGGGCCGCGATTTGCGGGTCAACAAAGCTAAGCCTCGCGAGCCTAGATAGCTTTCGCTTGAAAATCACTAATAATTAACGTCAGGAACAATCTCATCTGTAACCTCTATCTATAGACCTGTTGTTTTTGGTTTGAACTGAAAAGACAAACCAAAAACAACGAACTTTCTTTGGTAAAAGAGAAAGCTATTAGTAAGTAGAGTGATGAATTGCTTTTTCCAAGTCAAGCTTCCTGTCTTTGGTTTCAACCTTGGTCAACTGATGACCACTTCCGCTTCCACTGTTGTTTAATTTCTTTCGGAGACTATTGATATGGGCGTTTATGTTGGGAATCTTTCCTACGATGTAACTGAGGCCGATTTGAACGGTGTATTTGGCGAGTATGGCACTGTAAAGCGCCTCACGCTTCCTACTGACCGTGAAACAGGCCGCGTACGTGGCTTTGCCTTTGTAGACTTGGGTAGCGACGCTGAAGAGCAAGCCGCCATTGATGCACTTGACGGTGCTGAATGGATGGGCCGCGATTTGCGCGTGAATAAAGCCAAGCCTCGCGAGCCTCGTCGCTAAGCTGTAGGCTTCATCAATCGGCTAGCCTGCTAGCTACATAAAGTAAAAAGCCCCAGACTTATGCATGAGTCCGGGGCTTTTTCATGGCTTTAAATTTATCCTGGCTCAATTACGCCGCAGGCCAGCCGAGCGCCGCCACCGCCTAATGCAGCCGGTTCATCAGAGAAGTTGTCGCCATCCATATGAACCATCAAAGCTCGGTTTGAGACATCTGCGACGGTAAGGCGCGGGGCGAGCGTTGGGGTGGTGGCATTACCATCTGCATCTACATAAAGTGGGGGCAAATCGCCCAAGTGGCCGTTGCCGTAAGGGCCTTCGTGACTGCCGGTGTTTGTCGGGTCGTAGTGGCCGCCTGCGGCTAGACCAGGGACGACTTCGCCGTCTTTTTCACCGGGGCCACAGGCTGCGTTTTCGTGGATATGAAAGCCGTGGAGGCCGGAAGATAAATCGGTGAGATCGGGCGTAATGAGCAGGCCGTACTCGGAGTCTTGCAGGGTGACGGTGCCGACTGCTTCGCCTACGCCGTCCTTGTCTGTCAGGTTCATCGTGACGATGTTTTCTGCGACGGGTTCTTCTGTTGCGGTAGGTGTTTCTGTTGTGGGGTTTTCTATCGTGGGTGTTTGAGTGAGTGTGGTATCTTCTACGGCCGTACAGCTCTGAGCGACCAGGCTAATAATGCCGACTGTAAGAAGACTAGCCGTGCTATATGTGATTTTCTTATTGAGTTGAGAAAGGGCCATGACGAAATTTCTCTGTACGTAGATAAAACTGCTAAAAATTATACCTTTTGTAGGCTGGGCGATCGCGCTAGCTTACTTTTATTGAACAAAGTAGCGCAGAACGCCTCGCAGTCAAGATAATGCTGATAATAAGAGCTTATCTAAGCGCCAGTTTGACCATTTTTTATGAGTGAGTGATGAGTAATTACATTAGCCGCCGAGATTATGCTGATACGTTTGGGCCGACGGTGGGTGATCGCAAACTCGCAGGCGTTGTTGATTAAGCCTCATCGGGCTGTTGCACAAACGTTATCTGTAGTTCGCAACCTACGGCTTGAGCGTACCTTTGCAGCGTTGCTAGCGAAGGAGAATGCTTTCCATTCCCTAAAGATGACTCAAGACGGGTAATAGCAGGCGCTTTAGTTCCCATTTTTGCAGCAACCTCGGCTTGGGTCAGTCCAGCGTTTTGCCTGGCCTGTAGCATTTGTCGTAACAGATCAAACTCAGGCTTCATACTTTCATAAGCAGCTTTTACCTCTGGATTTGAAAGAATCTTTGCCTTCAACTCATCATGATTCATGGCTTTTGACCTCTGCTAAACGGCGCTGAGCAACCCTTAGTTCCTTTTTGGGCGTTTTTTGAGATTTCTTTATAAATCCATGGAGCATGACGATACGCTGGTTTACCAGAGTGCAGTAAAAGACCCTAGCGATACCTTCTTTACCTTTAATGCGCAGTTCAAAAAGTCCATCAGACAGCGCCCGAGTGTGAGGCATTCCAAGATTTGATCCAAACTCCAGCATAAGTTCAGCAAGTCGTAGATATCGCCCGCTCAAGCCAGGTGGCAAGTCAATAATGAACTGCTCAGTGTCTTGATAAGGGTACTCAATAGTCCACACCATGGATTGATAGTAACATATGTGTTATGTCCTAGAAAATCATAGAAAACTGATGAAGCCCTATTCATTGATTGCATTCAGCTTTTCATGCGTCCCTTAGAAAGATACGATTCTTTTGCCTACCTAAGATGCTGTTTAAATAAACGCCGTCTGAACTGTTCTTCTAAATTTTATGGTTGAGTGAGTGATGAGTAATTACATTAGCCGCCGAGATTATGCTGATACGTTTGGGCCAACGGTGGGCGATCGCATTCGCCTAGCCGATACCGAACTATTCATTGAAGTGGAACAAGACCTGACAACCTACGGCGGCACCTACTACGGCGACGAGGTGAAGTTTGGCGGCGGTAAGGTGATTCGCGATGGTATGGGTCAGTCGCCAATTTCTAGAGAAGATGGCGCGGTGGATGCGGTGATTACGAACGCGCTGATTTTAGACTGGTGGGGCGTGGTGAAGGCGGATGTGGGGATTAAGGATGGCAATATTGCCAAAATCGGAAAGGCGGGTAATCCTTATACGCAAAACGATATTGACATTATTATTGGGCCGAGTACGGAGATTATTGCGGGTGAGGGCAAGATCTTAACGGCAGGGGCGATTGATTCGCATATTCACTTTATTTGTCCGCAGCAGATTGAGGTGGCGATCGCATCCGGCGTCACCACCATGCTCGGCGGCGGCACTGGCCCAGCGACAGGCACCCTGGCAACCACCTGTACACCCGGCGCTTGGAACATTCACCGCATGTTAGAAGCGGCTGAAGCTTTCCCGATGAACCTTGGCTTTATGGGCAAGGGCAATTCTAGTCAGCCTCAAGAGCTAGTGGCTCAGGTGCAGGCGGGGGCGATGAGTCTGAAGCTGCACGAAGACTGGGGCACCACGGCAGCGGCGATTGATACCTGCCTAACTGTGGCTGATGAATACGATGTGCAGGTGGCGATTCATACCGATTCCTTGAATGAGTCTGGGTTTGTTGAAACGACAGTTGCGGCCTTTAAAGATCGGGTGATTCATACTTTTCACACTGAAGGCGCAGGCGGCGGGCACTCTCCTGATATTCTCACGGTTTGCAAATACAACAATGTTCTACCCGCCTCTACTAATCCAACGCGGCCTTATACCATCAACACCTTTGATGAGCACAAAGACATGCTGATGGTGTGCCATCACCTCGATAAAAACATTCCTGAAGATGTGAAGTTTGCAGAGTCTCGGATTCGGCGTGAGACAATTGCCGCTGAGGATTTGCTACATGACATGGGGGCTTTTAGTATTATGGCTTCTGACTCACAGGCGATGGGGCGAGTGGGTGAGGTGATTACGCGGACGTGGCAGACGGCGCACAAGATGAAGGTGCAGAAGGGGCTACTGCCGAATCCTGAGAATGACGGTGAGACGCATGATAACTATCGGGCTAAGCGGTATGTGGCGAAGTACACGATTAATCCAGCGATCGCACACGGCATTTCTCACTGTGTCGGCTCAGTAGAAGAAGGCAAGCTGGCCGATCTTTGCCTGTGGAATCCCGCTTTCTTTGGCGTAAAGCCAGATATTGTTGTCAAAGGCGGCTTTATTGCTTGGGCGCAGATGGGCGATGCCAATGCGAGTATTTCAACGCCGGGGCCAGTGTATATGCGGCCCATGTTTGGCAGCTACGGGAAGGCGATCGCTAGCACTGCCTACACTTTTGTTTCCCAAGCAGCGATGGATTTAGGCATTGCCGAACAGGTGGGCTTGAATGCAAAAAGGCTGCGTCCGGTGTTTGATACGCGGGCTGTGAAAAAAACTGATCTGAAGCTGAATGGAACGCTGCCCAACATTGAGGTGACGCCGGAAACGTTTGAGGTGCGGGTCGATGGCAAGCTGCTGACTTGCGAGCCTGCCGATGTGCTGCCCATGGCACAGCGTTATTTTTTGTTTTAGAGGATTTGTGCTAGAAGGCGATCGCTCAATTACAGGAACGTAATCATATTTCGTATCTTGTGATACAACTTTGGCGATGTTGGAGCCATACGATACCCCCACGATCAGTAAAAGCGCTTATACCTTGCAAAGCGCGACTGGGCATCTGTTTTAAGCATGATTTTAAGGGAGTTCGAGATCGGTTAATGGGAAAACTTGGTAGACGTAAATTTCTGGCATTCACCTCAGCAGCAGCGGGTGCCAGCGTATTATTAAACGCCTGTGGTGGCGGCAGCGAGCCCGCAGCAGATGCCGGTAGTGATGCAACGACCGTTGCAGCCGGTGGCGATGATGTGATTAAGGTCGGCATTTTGCACTCTTTGAGCGGCACGATGGCGATTAGTGAAACCACCGTCGTCGATGCTGAAGAGCTGGCGATTGAAGAGATTAACGCTGCTGGCGGCGTGCTGGGAAAGCAAATTGTTGCGGTTAAAGAAGACGGCGCTTCTGACTGGCCTACCTTTGCAGAGAAAGCAGAGAAGCTAATTGATCAAGATGAAGTTGCCGTGGTGTTTGGCTGCTGGACATCGGCTAGCCGCAAAGCCGTGCTGCCTGTGTTTGAAGAAAAAGACCACATGCTTTGGTACCCCGTACAGTACGAGGGCCAGGAGTGTTCTAAAAATATTTTCTATACGGGCGCAGCACCTAACCAGCAGATTGAGCCTGCGGTGGACTGGCTGCTAGAGAACAAGGGAAAAGAGTTCTTTTTAGTCGGCTCTGACTATGTATTCCCGCGCACTGCGAACAATATTATTAAAGAGCAGCTAGCTGCAAACGGTGGCACGGTTGCCGGTGAGGACTACTTGCCTTTGGGTAACTCGGAAGTCACACCGATTATCAATAAAATTAAGCAGGCGATGCCGAAT
Source organism: uncultured cyanobacterium (assembly GCA_963793265.1). Taxonomy (GTDB): domain Bacteria; phylum Cyanobacteriota; class Cyanobacteriia; order Phormidesmidales; family Phormidesmidaceae; genus Phormidesmis. The sequence continues at coordinate 612,537 of CAWBZI010000006.1, read as the reverse complement.
GGCGGCGTTATCTTCAACAGCTTGAACGGCGACAGCAACGTTGCTCTCTTTAAGCAAATGAAGAGTGCGGGCATGGGGCCTGACCAGTATCCTGTGATGTCGGTCAGTATTGCAGAAGAAGAAGTTCGGACAATTGGGCCTGAGTTTTTAGAAGGTCATTACGCGGCCTGGAACTACTTCCAAACGGTTGAGAGCCCTGAGAATGAAAAGTGGGTGGCTGACTTTAAGGCGAAGTACGGCGACGATCGGGTGACGAATGACCCGATGGAAGCGGCCTACATTATGGTGTATCTGTGGGCGCAGGCTGTAGAGCAGGCGGGTACAACAGATATTGCGGCTGTGCGTGAGGCGGCTTATGGCCAAACGTTTGATGCGCCTGAAGGTCTTGTGACCATGCAGCCTAACCACCATATTTCTAAGACGGTACGAATTGGTGAAGTGCGCGAAGACGGCCTCTTTGATATTGTTTCTGCTACCGATGGGCCGCTAGATCCAATTCCCTGGAATCAGTATGTTGCAGACACAAAGGGTTACGCCTGTGACTGGTCTGATGCTGAGAAGGGTGGTAAGTACAAGGCTGAGGAAATCTAGGTCGGTATGTTGGTTGGGATAGATATTCTGCCAGGTTGACGATGAAGGGCTGGAGGTTTTTTAAGACTTTCGGCCCTTTTATATAGGTGCGAAAGTGAGCGATCAACACAAAAAACGAGAGCTGCTGGAATGGATTTAAACGGGTTAATTACGACGGTATTTAACGGCATTAGCATTGGCACGGTGCTGTTAATTGTGGCGCTCGGACTGGCGATTGTGTTTGGTCTGATGGGCGTGATCAATTTGGCGCACGGCGAGCTGATGATGCTAGGTGCCTATACGACATATGTGGTGCAAAGCGGCTTCAAGGAGCTGGGGGAGGGCTGGCAAGATCTGTATATTTGGGCGGCGATTCCGCTGGCTTTTTTGGTGGCAGCGCTGGTGGGGCTGGCTTTAGAACGTGGGGTGATTCGCTTTTTGTACGGACGGCCTTTGGAGACGCTGCTGGCAACCTGGGGCGTGAGCCTGATTTTGCGACAGTTTGTGCGCAGCGTGAGCTGGTCGATGGTCGTGGGGCTGGTGCTGTTTTGCGGGCTGTTCTTTGGCGGTAAATGGCTGCTGGATCGCTTTGCTCGGCTGAGTGCGCCCAGGCAGAATTTGGCGAGTACGGTGCTGTTTTTGCTGTCGGGGGCGATCGCCTGGACGTTCGGCAACGGCCTTAACGACAATGCAGACCTGGCAAAACCCTGGTTCAGCACGCGCAATGTGGACGTTACTGCGCCCCGATGGCTACAGGGGAGCTTTTCGGCGAGCGATACGCTACAGTTTCCAATCTCTAGATTGTTTATCATTGCGCTGACGATCTTGTGTTTAATTGGCGTGTATTGGTTCTTACAAAAATCAGCTTGGGGCTTACGCATTCGCTCGGTGACTCAAAACCGGGATATGAGCGCTTGCTTAGGTATTCCAACCGCTCAAGTCGATGCGATGACGTTTGCGCTGGGTTCAGGATTAGCAGGTGTCGCTGGATTTGCGGTGACGCTGCTGGGCTCTGTGGGGCCAAACTTAGGCGTGAACTATATTGTGGACGCCTTTATGGTCGTGGTGGTAGGCGGTGTTGGAAACTTGTTGGGTAGCGTGATTGCAGCGCTGGCCATTGGCGTTTTGACCTACTTGTTGGGTTCAGGAACGGTGCCGCTGCTGCTGAGTTCTTATGAAGGCTTGCAGCCGGTGACGGACTTCTTTAACTTTTTTGCGACAACGAGCATGGCAAAAGTGATGGTGTTTGCCTTGATTATTGTGTTTTTACAGGTGCGCCCGGCGGGACTATTTCCGCCTAAAGGCCGCTCGGCGGAGGTATAGAGATGGCTGGTGTTGTAACAGATTCGGGCATTTCAACTGCGCCTAAAAAGGCAAAGGGGCGGAAGCGGTTAGAGGTGATTGCGGTGTGTGCGATCGCCCTCATTCTCATCTTCGTAGTCCCCTCATTTATTTCAAACTTTCGCTTAGGTCTTTTCAGTCGCTTTCTCTCTTTGGCAATCGTCGCCTTAGGCATTGACCTAATCTGGGGCTTTACCGGCCTACTTAGCTTAGGACACGGCATATTTTTTGCCCTTGGCGGCTATGCCTTTGCCATGTTCTTGCAACTGCAAGGCATCGGAGACGGTATTCCTGATTTCTTTAGCCTGTACGGTGTCTCCGAGCTACCGTGGTTTTGGAAGCCGTTTTACTCATTCCCTTTCACGCTAATTGCAATTTTCCTAATTCCAACGCTGATTGCTGGCGCGCTCGGCTACCTGGTGTTTCGCAACCGCATTCGCGGCGTCTATTTCTCTATCCTCACGCAGGCCGCGCTAGTCGTCTTTTTTAACTTCTTCAACGGTCAGCAAGAGCTAATTAATGGCACCAACGGCCTAAAGACAAATACAGCCACGATGTTTGGTCAGTCAGTCGGTGGCGACAACATGCAGTTTACTTTTTACTGCATAACGGTGCTGATGCTGGCGCTCTCATACGGCCTATGTCGCTGGCTAACCAGTGGGCGCTTTGGGCGAATGCTGATTGCAATTCGGGACGACGAGAACCGGCTGCGATTTTCAGGCTACGATCCAACGGCGTTTAAGGTGCTGGTGTTTGCGGTTTCGGGCGGTATTGCTGGGGTTGCGGGGGCGCTGTATACGGTGCAATCGGGGATTGTGTCGCCGCAGTATATGGATATTGCTTTCTCGATTGAGATGGTGATTTGGGTGGCGGTGGGCGGTCGCGGTACGCTGATTGGCGCGATTGTTGGTGCGCTAGCGGTGCGCGGCGGGCAGGCGCTACTGAGTGAAAACTATCCGACGATTTGGCTGTTTTTCCAGGGTGCTTTGTTCTTGATTGTCGTAACGGTGCTGCCCGATGGAATTGTTGGCTGGGCGCGGTATCGAGCGGTAGATCAGTTCAGATCGCTCTTTGGCAAACCTACGCCGTCAGCAACTTACCCGCAGTTGGAAGTGGACGAGAGAATTCGTCAGGAAGCGGAGATGTACGGCTCGTCGTCAGTATCGCCGCCTGGCCAAGTTACGACCGTAGAGCCCGATCCGGCTGCGACTCAGCGGCCTAATTCATAGCCATTAAAAGGAGATTTCTGTTGTGCCTACAGATGTATTAGAGAAACCAACGGTTCCCCTGTTGAAGATTGAGGATGTGACCGTTAGCTTTGATGGCTTTAAGGCGATTAATGGTCTGAATTTTGCGGTGCGATCGCAAGAGCTACGGGTGATTATCGGGCCAAACGGGGCGGGGAAGACGACCTTTTTGGATGTGATTACGGGGAAAGTGCAGCCGACTGAGGGGCGAGCCTTATTTAAGGGAAAAGACATTAAGGCGATGCCAGAACATGCGATCGCCCGCCTTGGCATTGGTCGTAAATTCCAAACGCCCCGCGTGTATTTGAACCTGACCCCACGAGAGAATTTAGAACTTTCTTGCAATCGCACCAAAACGGTTTGGAATACGCTATTTAAGCCGACGCCAAAAGCGGAGTCTCGAACAGTGGGTGGGTTGCTTGAAACGGTGGGGCTCAGTGCTAAGGCCGATGTACCGGCGGCGCTGCTTTCTCATGGTGAAAAGCAATGGCTAGAGATTGGAATGCTGGTGGCACAGTCGCCAGATCTACTACTGGTAGACGAGCCGGTGGCAGGATTGACCGATGAAGAGACTGAGCGCACGGGCGAGCTATTGATCTCTTTGGCGCAAAGTCATGGGGTGATAGTGATTGAACACGATATGGAATTTGTGCGTCAGATTGCCCGAGATAATAAGGTAACGGTGCTGCATGAGGGCAGCGTTCTGTGTGAGGGGACAATGGACGAAATTCAGGTTGATCCTCGTGTGGTTAAGGTGTATTTGGGCGACCCAGACGCGCATTAGATCTGCCTTCATAAATTTGCCTCTATATAAGAGAACAAGGGATAAGAGAATAAGAGAACAAGGGATAAGAGATATTTGTCATGATTCAAGCTTCTGTATTGCCGCCTGTCTCAGCCGCCACGACTGCGCCGACGCTTAAGGTTTCTGGACTCAATGTCTATTACGGAGAAAGTCATATCTTGCGCGACGTAGATATGACGATTCCAAAAGGCAAGATGGTTTGCCTGATTGGGCGCAATGGCGTGGGCAAAACAACCATGCTTAAGACAATTATTGGCCTGCTGGCTCCGCGCAGTGGGCGGATTGAGTATGAGGGGCGATCGCTACTCCCTTTACCCACTAATAAAAGAGCAAGACTCGGCATCGGCTACGTGCCGCAGGGGCGTGAGGTGATTCCTCGACTGACGGTGAAAGAGAATTTGATTATTGGATTGGAGGCGAAGGCGACACGGGAGAAGGGCGATCGCGACACTATTCCAGAAGATATTATGCAGCTTTTTCCTGTGCTGAAGCAGATGCTTTCGCGGATGGGGGGAGATTTGAGTGGGGGGCAGCAGCAGCAGTTAGCGATCGCCCGCGCCCTGATGGGTCGCCCAAAGCTGCTCGTACTCGACGAACCCACCGAAGGCATTCAGCCCTCTATTATTCTCGACATTGAAAACGCCGTGCGCCAAATTGTAGAAACTAGCGGTGTCTCAGTTTTATTAGTAGAGCAGCATTTGCATTTTGCGCAGCAGGCTGACTATTACTACGCCATGCAGAAAGGCGGGATTGTAGCCTCGGGAGAGGCGAGTCAGCTCAGCGGCGATGTGATTCAGAAGTTCTTGGCGGTGTGAAGCTGGGGGGCATGAAGAGGCCGGAGGGCGTAATGATGGCAAGACGTGCCAACTCCTAAGACAATCTTAAAAAGTAGCCTACCTACCAGAATTTTACAGGGCGACGCCTGACGCTATGAGTGTCTAAAAAAGCACTACGGAGATGTTTTGTAACATTTTCGGTGTTTTTATTACGGCATCTACAGTTTTTATTAAGGCAAGTATCCTCCTCCTCTTGAATGAGAGACAATAGATAACCCTGAAAGGTAAATGCCTTTTACAACGGGCGTTATCCGCTCGGCATCTATCCACAGCAGTTCTTCTGTCGTGGATTCTTTATCTGTAATCAACTTGCCTTGAGAACAGTCCTCCACTTTTTCTGGTTTTTTTGCGATGGCTCTTTCCGTTCAATCTCCCAATAGCCCCATAAACCAATTCCCGCCCCAACAACAGCCCCTAAAGCAAGGTCTTTACGATCCCGCTCATGAGCACGACGCTTGCGGTGTCGGCTTTGTCGTGCAAATGAAAGGCAAAACCTCTCATGACATTGTGCAGCAAGGGCTGACCGTATTGCTGAACTTAGATCACAGAGGTGCTGTGGGCGCTGAGCCAAATACGGGCGACGGCGCAGGGATCTTGCTGCAAATTCCGCACAAGTTTATGGCGAAAGAGGCCGCAGCAGAAGGGTTTGAGCTGCCAGCACCAGGGCAGTATGGCGTCGCCATGATCTATGCAAGTCCGAATGCGCAAGTGCGGGCTGAAGGGCGTAAAAAGTTTGAGACGGTCGTCGCTGAGGCCGGATTGGAAGTGCTCGGTTGGCGAGACGTGCCGACTGATAATGCATCTTTGGGGCCGACAGCGCAGGCGAGTGAGCCGTTTATGCAACAGGCTTTTATTGGTAAGGGCCGGTTGAATGATTTGGATGAGTTAGGGCTAGAGCGGAAGCTTTATCTGGTGCGGAAGCTGGCGCATCGGGCTATTCGGGGGGCAGGCGATCGCAACTATTGGTATGTAGCAAGCGTGTCGTGTCGCACGATTGTGTATAAGGGCATGTTGATGCCCGAGCAGGTGGCGAAGTACTACCCGGATTTGAACGATCCTGAGATGGAGAGTGCGATTTCACTGGTGCACTCGCGCTTTAGTACGAATACGTTTCCGAGCTGGGAGCGATCGCACCCCTACCGCTACATTGCGCACAACGGCGAAATCAACACCCTGCGCGGCAATATTAACTGGATGACAGCGCGTCAGTCCATGCTTGAGTCGGATCTGTTTGGTGAGGATCTTGAGAAGGCTAAGCCGCTAATTAATATAGACGGCAGTGACTCGACGATTTTTGATAACACGTTGGAGATGCTGGCGCTCAGTGGCAGGTCGCTCCCCCATTCTCTGATGATGATGGTGCCCGAACCCTGGTCTGGTCATGAGACGATGGACGCGCAGAAAAAAGCGTTTTACGAGTATCACTCTTGCCTGATTGAGCCCTGGGACGGCCCGGCTTCGATTGCCTTTACAGACGGCACTCAAATGGGCGCGGTACTCGATAGAAACGGTCTTCGTCCTGGCCGCTACTATGTCACTAAAGACGATTTGGTGGTGATGGCTTCTGAAGCAGGTGTGTTGGATATTCCGCCTGAAGACGTGGTGCGAAAAGGTCGGTTAGAGCCCGGCAAAATGTTTCTGGTGGATACCAAAGCAGGGCGAATTGTGCCCGATGAAGAAATTAAGCAACAGATTACCTCAGCAAAGCCCTACCAAAAGTGGCTAGATGAGAACTTAGTTGAGCTAGAGCAGCTACCGGATGCGCCTGAAGAGGCGATGGTGAAAGCGGATGCTGATACGGTTACGCAGCGGCAAATTGCCTTTGGCTACACGTTTGAAGAGCTGCGGATGCTGCTTGCCCCGATGGGTAAAAATGCTGTAGAAGCGATTGGGGCAATGGGTACAGATACACCTCTGCCTGTGCTTTCTAACCGGCCAAAGCTGCTTTACAACTACTTTCAACAACTTTTTGCTCAGGTAACTAATCCGCCTATCGACTCGATTAGAGAGGCGATTATCACTTCTGCAACAACAACCATAGGTTCGGAGCGAAATCTGTTAGAGCCCACACCTGAGAGCTGTCACTTGCTTCAGCTCAAAACGCCTTTTATCACTAATAGCGAGCTGGCTAAAATAAAGCATAACAGCGAGTTCAAAACGTCCGTGCTGCCTATTTTGTTCGATCCTGATACAGGCGAAGCAGGACTGGCAGGTGCGATTGAAGCGCTATGCATGAAGGCCGATGAAGAGATTGAAGCAGGTAAGGAGATTTTAGTTCTCTCTGATCGTGACATCGCTCAAAATCGTGCGCCAATTCCAGCTTTGCTTGCAGTCGCAGGGCTGCATCACCATCTAATTCGGACGGGCACACGTACGCGCGTCGGCATTGTGTTGGAATCTGGTGAGCCGCGCGAGGTGCACCACTTCGCAGTGCTGTTGGGCTATGGCTGTGGGGCGATTAATCCCTACATGGCCTTCGAGACTTTCCAGCGCATGATTGACGAGAATCTGCTGCGTGATGTGGAATTCAAAGCGGCTTGTAAGAACTACATTAAGGCGGCGACTAAAGGCGTTGTTAAGATCGCGGCGAAGATTGGGATTTCGACCATTCAGAGCTACCGGGGAGCGCAGATTTTTGAGGCGATTGGCCTGAATGAATCGGTGACGAACAAGTACTTCACCTGGACGGCTTCTCGCATTCAGGGCGTCGGCTTAGACGTGCTCGCGCAAGAGGCGATTATGCGTCATCGCCATGCTTTCCCCGACAGGCCGACTTCTGAAACTAAGAACGCAGCGACCTTGGAAGCAGGTGGTGAGTATCAGTGGCGCAAGGATGGCGAGGCTCATTTGCTCAGCCCGCAGAGTATTCACCTGTTGCAAAAGGCGACGAGAGACGGTGACTATGAGCTGTATAAGAAGTACGCGCTGCTGGTGAATGAGCAGGGTAAGAACTTCTTTAGGCTGCGCGATCTGTTGGACTTTCAGCCTCAAGAGCCCGTACCGATTGAAGAGGTGGAGTCTGTTGATGCGATTATGAGCCGGTTTAAGACCGGGGCGATGAGCTACGGGTCGATTTCGCAAGAAGCGCATGAGACGTTAGCGATCGCAATGAACCGCATCGGTGGCCGCTCTAATACAGGTGAAGGCGGTGAAGATCCCGCTCGCTACACCTGGACGAATGAAAGAGGAGACTCTAAAAACAGCGCGATTAAACAGGTCGCCTCGGGTCGATTTGGCGTGAGCAGCCTGTACCTTTCTAAGGCCAAAGAGATCCAGATCAAGATGGCACAGGGGGCTAAGCCTGGTGAAGGCGGGCAGCTACCCGGTAAGAAGGTGTATCCGTGGATTGCGAAAGTTCGGAACTCTACGCCGGGTGTGGGTTTGATCTCACCGCCACCGCACCATGACATCTACTCGATTGAAGATTTGGCTGAGCTGATTCATGACCTGAAGAATGCAAACCGGGAGGCGCGAGTCAGCGTCAAGCTGGTGTCTGAAGTCGGTGTAGGTACCATTGCTGCCGGTGTGGCTAAAGCGCACGCGGACGTGGTGCTGGTGTCTGGGTTTGATGGCGGTACGGGCGCTTCGCCGCAGACTTCGATTAAGCACGCGGGTTTGCCCTGGGAGCTGGGCTTGGCGGAGACGCATCAGACGTTGGTGCTGAATAACTTGCGCAGCCGGATTGTGATTGAGACGGATGGGCAGATGAAGACGGGACGGGATGTTGCGATCGCTGCTCTCCTCGGTGCAGAAGAATTCGGCTTCTCCACCGCGCCTTTAGTCAGCCTCGGCTGTATCATGATGCGCGTTTGCCACCTCAACACCTGCCCGGTCGGTGTGGCTACTCAAAACCCCGAGCTGCGCAAGCAGTTCAAAGGTGACCCCGAACACGCCGTCAACTTCATGAAGTTTATCGCGCAAGAAACCCGTGAAATCATGGCCGAGTTAGGTTTCCGCTCGCTTAATGAAATGGTTGGTCGTACCGACGTGCTCGCTGCTAAAACCGCCATTGACCACTGGAAAGCAAGAGGCATTGACCTTTCTGCTTTGCTGCACAAGCCTGATGTTGGCCCTGAGATTGGCCGCTACTGCACCGAAGCTCAAAACCATGGCTTAGACAAATCTCTTGATATGACTCAGCTACTAGAGATTTGTAAGCCTGCCATTGAGCGCGGTGAAAAGGTGAAAGCCAAGCTGCCTATCCGCAACATTCACCGTGTTGTTGGTACGATTGTGGGGAATGAAATTACTAAAAACCACGAAGAAGGCTTGCCCGAAGATACCGTGCATCTGCACTTTGAAGGTACCGCCGGTCAAAGCTTTGGAGCCTTTACGCCGAAGGGAATGACCCTGGAGCTAGAGGGCGATACCAATGACTACCTCGGCAAGGGGCTTAGCGGCGGCAAGATTGTCCTCTATCCTGCCAAAGCCTCTACGCTGGTGCCCGAAGAGAACATCATCGCTGGTAACGTTGCTTTGTACGGTGCGACTAGCGGCGAAGCCTATATCAACGGTATGGCGGGCGAGCGCTTCTGCGTTCGTAACTCTGGGGCTACGGCAGTTGTCGAAGGCGTGGGCGACCATGGCTGTGAGTATATGACTGGCGGCAAGGCGATTATCTTGGGCCTAACGGGTCGTAATTTTGCAGCCGGGATGAGCGGCGGCGTGGCTTACGTGCTTGATGAAGTCGGAGACTTTGCAAGCCGCTGTAATACCGAAATGGTCGGGCTAGAGTGCGTTGAGACAACGGGCGAAAGTCAGGAGCTGCGAGATATTATTCAGCGTCATGTTGACTACACAGGAAGCGGTAAAGCCAAGTCTCTTTTAGAAAATTGGGAGGCGACTTTGCCGAAATTTGTGAAAGTGATGCCTCGCGACTATAAGCGGGTGTTGCAGCATATTCAGAAGGCATTAGCAGACGGGCTGAGTAATGACGAGGCGATGTCTGCGGCCTTTGAAGAGAATGCGCGAGATATCGCTCGCGTCAGTGGCGGCTGATTCGGAGGCCCTCACCCCCGACCCCTCTCCCAGAAGGAGAGGGGAGTTAAAGTCCGGCCTCATGTTCCCCTTCTCCCTTGGGGAGAAGGGGCTAGGGGATGAGGGCTCCAAGAACCCCAATCAAATTTCAACCTTTATCTACACATCTCCACCCTCACACCTTCAACAAACACCATGGGAAAACCAACCGGCTTTATCGATTATCTCCGCGAAGCACCTGCCGAAACTTCGCCCAAAGATCGCATCCGCAACTGGGATGAATTCCATCTCCCCATGCCAGATGAGGCGCTACAAACCCAGGGCTCTCGCTGCATGGACTGCGGCACTCCCTTCTGCCACACGGGCGAACTCATTGGCAACATGGCCAGCGGTTGCCCGGTCAACAATCTCATTCCCGAATGGAATGACCTCGTATACAGAGGGCTATGGCGCGAAGCGCTTGACCGCCTGCATAAAACCAACAATTTTCCTGAGTTCACAGGCCGAGTGTGTCCTGCACCCTGCGAAGGCTCTTGCGTATTGGGCATCACTAGCCCGCCAGTCACGATTAAAAATATCGAGTATTCGATTATTGAAAAGGGCTGGGAAGAAGGCTGGATTACGCCTCAGCTACCGGCTAAGCGCACCGGTAAAAAGGTCGCGGTTGTTGGCTCTGGCCCGGCAGGACTTGCTGCTGCCGATCAGCTCAACAAAGCAGGTCACTGGGTCACCGTATTTGAGCGTGCTAATCGTCCGGGTGGACTGCTTACGTATGGCATTCCTAACATGAAGCTCGACAAAAATGACATTGTTCGTCGTCGGCTAGATGTGTTGGAAGCAGAAGGCATTACCTTTGTTTGTGATACTGAGGTCGGTAAAGACTTACCGGCTGAGAAGCTGTTGAATGACTATGATTCTGTGATCTTATGCACAGGCTCCACGCGGCCTCGCGATTTGCCGATTGAAGGAAGAGATCTTAAAGGCATTAACTTCGCCATGGAGTTTTTGACGGCGAATACTCAAGCCGTGTTAGACGGTGCGCCAGGGGACAATTACATTTCGGCGGCTGGTAAAGACGTGGTGATTATTGGCGGTGGCGATACGGGAACAGACTGTGTGGCAACCTCTGTTCGTCATGGCTGTAAGAGCATTAATCAGCTAGAGATTATGCCGAAGCCGCCTGAAGTAAGAGCGGCGAACAATCCCTGGCCTGAGTGGCCGAAGATTTACCGTTTGGACTATGGACAGGAGGAAGCGAAGGCTTTGTTCGGTGACGATCCTCGTGGGTATGTAACGACAGCGACTAAGTTTGAAGACGATGGTAATGGTAATGTCGCAGCGGTGCATACGGTAGAAGTGGACTGGGTGCGCGATGAGAACGGTCGCTTTACGCCGAATCATGTACCAGGCAGTGAAAAGAGAATTCCGGCACAGGTTGTTCTATTGGCGATGGGCTTTTTGGGGCCGGAGTCTCCTTTGTTGGATGCGTTGGGTTTGGAGAAGACTGAGCGGAGCAATGTGAAAGCGGAGCACGAAGCGTTTACGACGAATAAGCCGGGTGTGTTTGCTGCTGGTGACTGTCGTCGGGGACAGAGCTTGATTGTGTGGGCGATTAATGAAGGACGCGGGGTTGCTCGGGAGTGCGATCGCTACCTCATGGGCACAACTGAGCTGCCTTAGTTGATACGCCTCTTTCAAGGCACTGCTAAAGATACTGCGCGCTGATAGATCTAAGGTCTATCAGCGCGTAGTGTTTTAGATTAGATATGTGTTCCTATGCTACCTGTGGGTCTTTTGGTAGTAACATTTCATACAACTAGCGCCCGTAATAACGCATACGGCTATATGAAAAATATCTGATCTAGCGATCGCCTCTTCACAATTGCCAAACCTCCCGTCACTAGCCGTATACAGGTTCAGCACAGCTATCAAAGAGCGGTGCTTGCTTTGTCATTCTAGTGAATATTCAGCGAAGCTAGAGCCATTTTAGGGAAGCCGGTTTCAAAATCAAACAAAATTGGAATGTGCCTACATATTACACCGTGCCATTCCATGACTATTACTGATCGAACTAACATCGAAGACGCCTACGATCTCGACATAATTCGCGACAAACCTATAAAAGCGACACACCCCATAAAACCTAAGGCGTAAGGCCGCAGCAAGAAGCATTCATTGAGGCGTATGTCTAAAAAGATTGCATTGTTGATTGGGGTTGGCGATTATGGGCCGGGCCTAGAGCCGCTGCGCTGTCCGCCAAATGGAATAGCGGCCATGCGTTCGGTGCTGAGTGACCCAGCAGTAGGTGGCTTTGATGAAGTTGAGTCACTGGTGAATCCTGGCGTGTGGGAAATGCGATCGCGCATTTGTGAGATATTTGCTCGCACCACCAAAAGAGACTTAGTTCTCTTTTACTTTACGGGCCATGGCATCAAAGATATGACCGGAGACTTTTATCTTACAACGGCTCAAACACAGCTATTTGAAAACGGGCGACCCAACGCAGGAACAGCAGTAGAAGCGCCTTTCTTGAAGCGAGAAGCCAGCAATTCTTTAGCAGAGCGTAAGGTGATTATTTTAGACTGTTGCTTTGGCGCTGCGTTTGCAGACGGCTTTTTGGCGATGAATGACAGCAGCGTTGATGTTGAAGCTCAGCTAGGCGGCAAAGGCTGGTGTGTGCTGACGGCTTCTACCTCAGCGCGCTATGCCCTCGAACAAAAGGGAGAGGTGCTCTCTGTTTATACTCGCTACTTAGTGGAAGGGTTAAAAACGGGAAGCGCTGCGCCTGATGGCCGAGATACAATTTCGGCAGGGCATTTACACGACTACATTAAAGCGCAGGTTAAGGTGGCGGCTCCCACGATGGAACCGGCAATGTTTAACCGGCAGCAGGGCTACGATATTGTGATTGCTAAGGCCCAAGTAGACAGCGGGCAGCGCTACCGGGCACAGCTGCAGGCGAGAATTCATGAGGGACAAATTGGGCCAGCGGGGCGGGCGGCTTTGGAACAGTGGCGGCAGCGATTGAGGATGTCGGCAGAGTACGCGGCGGCGATTGAGAACGAGGTGCTGCACCCTTTTCGCCAGAGACAGAAGCACCTATCTGTTTATGCCGAAGCGTTGGCGGCAGAGAAGCTTCAGGGTGATTTGCTCAGTGAGCGAGCAATTCGAGATTTGAAAGATTTGCAGCGGCTGTTGAACCTGCGTGATGAAGATGTGCTTTTGGTAGAGAAACAGGTGAGTAGGCGTCAGGGAGGGCGATCGCCTCGGCCGGTAGCAAATTCAGTTCAACGACTGGTATGGCGTGATTGCAAACAGCCCTTTTCGTCTGTGAGTTCTCATTCAATCTTTCGGTTTGAAACAGTGCAGGTAGATGAGAAAGGAGAAGTGGCTAAAAAGATATTAGCTGAAGCCACTTCGTTTACAGAAGACTTAGGTCATGGCGTATTTCTAGAGATGGTCAAAATTCCGAGCGGACGGTTGGTTGTGGGGGCCGATAGGGCAGCGAAGGGGGCAGGCGAGAGAGAAAAATCTCGGCGCGAGGTGACGGTGCCTGAGTTTTGGATGGGGAAGTACACCATTACGCGCGCTCAGTGGAATGCGGCGAATTTGAAGCTTAGCAAAGTGCCGAGTGAAGCGCCAGATGTCGTGCCGAATGGCGGGCTGAACCGACCGATTGAGAATGTGTTTTGGACAGATGCGGTGGCGTTTTGTCAGTGGCTATCGCAGCGATCGCGCAAAGCCTACAGGCTCCCGAGCAATGCGCAGTGGGAGTACGCCTGTCGGGCCGGAACAACAACCCCCTTTTACTTTGGCAAAACGATCACGCCCGATATTGTCAACTACAACGGCAACTATGCCTATGATAGAGGGCCAAAGGGAAAGTACCGTCAGCAAACAACAGAAGTGGGCAGTTTCCCGCCCAACCTTTTTGGCCTGTATGACATGCACGGCAACGTGTGGGAGTGGTGCCTAGACGGCTGGCCCGACTTTCTTGGCTACGACAGCTCTCAGCACAACACCTGGAATCTATCGGGACAAAAGAAGTTTCTACGCGGCGGCTCATGGTCTTACCTGCCTACCAACTGCCGGTCGGCCTACAGCTTAGGCTATCCCTTTCACGACAGACTCGATGACACCAGCTTTCGCGTCATCTGCCAGCTATAGCGTTGTGTAATTATCCGATTAAAACAGCCTTAAGCCGTCACAGTTTGCTATGGTTTTCCTAATTTGATAAAAGCATCCCCTATATGGATGTTGAGTGAAGGAATCCCTATGGCTACGGAACTATCACATACCTTGCCTGATGAGTGGAAGCGGCTGCAAAATGGCTCTGATATCCGGGGGGTTGCGCTGGAGGGTGTGGCGGGTGAGGCGGTGAACCTGACGCCGGAGATTGCTTATAAGCTGGGGCAAGGGTTTGTGGGCTGGCTAGCGGGTGCTGTCGGTAAGGCGGCGAGTGATTTGGTGGTGGCGGTGGGGCGCGATAGCCGGATTTCGGGGCCTGCGCTGATGGCGGGGCTGGCCGAAGGGATGATGGATTTGGGGGCGCGGGTGTATGACTGTGCGATCGCTTCTACCCCAGCTATGTTTATGAGTACCGTTACCGAAGGCTACCACTGTGATGGCGGCATAATGCTCACTGCCAGCCATTTACCGTTTAATCGCAACGGCCTCAAGTTTTTCACAGCCAAAGGCGGTTTGAACAAGCCAGATATTACGGCGATTCTGACACTTGCCAGTGAGAACAAATTTTTAACAGCCGCGACTAAAGGCGAGATAGAAGAGAGAGATTTTATTTCGGTATATGCCGATGGGCTAGTGCAACAGGTTCGTCAGGAAGTGAATCATTCTGAGCATTACGAGCAGCCTTTACAGGGACTGCATATTGTAGTGGATGCCGGTAATGGAGCCGGTGGATTTTATGCAAGTAAGGTGCTAGAACCCTTAGGTGCAGATACGAGCGGCAGTCAGTTTCTAGAGCCGGATGGGACGTTCCCGAACCATATTCCGAATCCTGAAAATGCTGAGGCGATGGCAGCAATTCAAAAAGCGGTGCTGGATAATAAGGCCGACTTTGGGATTATCTTTGATACGGATGTGGATCGCTCAGCAGCTGTTGATCCGCAGGGGAACGAGCTAAATCGGAACCGATTGATTGCGCTGATTTCGGCGGTGGTGCTGCGCGAGCATCCAGGCTCTACGGTAGTGACCGATTCGATTACCTCTGATGGTCTGGCTGAATTTATCTCAGGCTTAGGCGGTGTGCACCATCGATTTAAGCGTGGATATAAGAATGTGATTAATGAGTCGATGCGGCTAGATGAGGCCGGGCAAGAATCCTGGCTGGCGATTGAAACCTCGGGGCACGGGGCGATGAAGGAGAACTACTTTTTAGATGATGGTGCTTATTTGGTGAGTAAGCTGCTGGTGGAGCTGGCGCGAGCAAAGCAGGAAGGTAAGGTGCTGACGGATTTGATCGCTGAGCTAAAAGAGCCTGCTGAAAGTGAGGAGTATCGGCTGAAAATTTTGGTGGAGGACTTTAAGACGCATGGGAATCAGGTGATTGGTCAGCTAGAAGATTTTGTGGTGCAGCAGCGTGATTGGGAGATTGTGCCGAATAATTATGAGGGTGTACGGGTAGCATGTCGTGGGGTAGATGAGGACGGCTGGTTCTTGCTAAGGCTGTCGCTGCACGATCCGGTGCTGCCGCTGAATGTGGAGTCTAATGTGGTGGACGGTGTTGAGAAGATCCGCGATCGCCTCACCCACTTCTTTAAAACAACAACCGATCTAGATACCGCTGCATTAAAAAAACAACCATCATGAAACTAGCGCTCAAAATTATCGGACTCATTACGCTCTTTGCAGCTATAGGCTGGTTTAATTTTGCAATGAAAGAGCCTCAAAATATTGCTGAGGCTGAAGTCCCACTTACGGCGCTCTCTCAAAACGAAACGTCTATGCAAACGGTTACAGACTTTACAGATATCTCGGATGAAGCTGAACGCTGGCGCGGCGTGGATGACACGGTGATGGGTGGCGTTTCTGAGGGTGAGTTTTACGTCACGCAGCAAGATACTGGCGTTTTTCGCGGAACGCTTTCACTCGAAAACAATGGCGGCTTTAGCTCTGCGCGTCGGGCCTCAGGTGACTATGATTTCTCTAACGCTTCAGAATTGAGCCTGCGGGTAAAAGGAGACGGACGACGCTATCAGGTGCGGGTACAAACGGCAGATGCTGAAGATATTTCGTATCGCGCGACGTTTGCAACAGCGGGTGAGTGGCAGGTTGTGGACGTTTCTTTTAGTGAGTTTGAGCCTGTTTTTAGAGGACGCATTGTCTCAGATGCACCGCCGCTGAATGCAGCGGCGATAGAACAAATTGGCTTTTTGATTGCCGATAAAAAAGAGGGAGAATTTAAGTTGGAAGTCGATTGGATTCGGGCGGAGTAGCCTACCTGATAGCTTAGGGACATGCGTCTAAATAAAGTACCGCTGATAGCGCTGTTCATTGCCTCGGGCATAGCAGTGCTAAGCCCCTACAGAAATTGACGGTGACGTAGGGGCATAGCACGCTATGCCCAGGGCAATATTTGTCGGTTTGCCGGTACTTTATTTGAGCGCAGCTCCCTTACTCAAATGAGAGCTGAACTACCATGTCGTTGAAGTCCATATCGCCGCCGCCTAAGAGATCTTCGTAGCCGAAGGTGTTGGCTCCGAGCAGGCGCACGTGGTCGGTGCGATCGCTATTCGCTCCGCCATAGGCAAAAAACACCGCCGGGTCGTTCAATGTATTGTCGTTCAGCATCGCCTCAACCGTACCGTCAGCCACAATAAAGGTCGATAGCAAGCTGCCCGTGGCAATTTCGGTGGTGTAGCTAACCACCTCGCCATTTGTGCCCGTAAGATCCATGCCAACGCGCTGCGCGAGTGCCGCCTGCATGTAGCCTACATCCTCAGGCATTAAGATCTCTCCGGTGAGCGAGTCCATCACGCCACCTAGCTCGTTTTCAACGATGTAGAAGCCTACCGTGTTGTTGTATCCGGCATCGCGAGTCACCTCAATCGATGCGGTAACAGTAGGTGCTGCTATTTCTGTAAGGTTGACTATCCTATTTTCAGGGGTTTGTCCGATCGTGCCGACTGGGCCTGTGGGGATAGGCAATCCAGGATCAGGAAAGTCTGTCGAATCGCTGAGCGCATAGACAAAAATATCTGTTCTACCGTTGTTGTCTTCAGCCACTAAGTTATCAGCGCGCGACTGAAAGGCAATAAAGCGTCCGTCAGCAGAAAATACAGATTCTCTACTTTCTCCAACACCGCCCACGCCTTCTGCATTCACTGAGATGCGTTCTGTGGTTTGCGTGTCACGGTCGTATACAAAAACGTCTAGGGCTCGGTTGAGGTCGTTTTCGACCAGGTTGGTCGCAACAGAGCTATAGCTGATGTAGCGGCCATCGGCAGAAATGCCGTGGTTGAATGAGAAGTTGTTGCTTTCGATGCCTGCGTCGTTGAGCGAGATGCGTTCTGTGGTTTGGGTGAGGCGATCGCGCACAAAAATATCGCCTATTTCATTCTCATCACCGCTCACTAAATTGGTCGCATCCGAGGAGAAGCTAACGTAGCGACCATCGGCAGAAATACTGGGCGCACTAGAGTAACCATCCCCTTCATTGCCTTCACTGCTCACTGAAATACGCTCGATGGCGTCAGTCCTTTTATCGTAGAGGAACACATCGCCGCTATCGTTTGTGTCGCCTTCGACTAGGTTGCTGGCGTTGGATGTGAAGACAACAAACTGACCGTCGGCAGATAGTTTAGGTAAGTTGGAGCTGCCGTTGCCCTGTTCGCCTTCGCTACTGATAGAAATTCGCTGGGTGGTGCCCTCTAGGTGATCGCGCACAAAAATATCATAAGCATCATTCGTATCACCCTCTACCAAGTTGCTAGCAATAGATCTAAAAGCTACAAACCTTCCATCTGCTGACATATCGGCATTGCTAGCGAGTCCTATCCCAGGATTTCCTTCGCTATCAACCGCGACTCTCTCAACGGTCTTTGTTTCGCGATCGTAAACAAAGATACCGCTAGCGTTCGGCAGGCTGCTGTCGCCTAAGTCTGTTGTATTAGACTGAAAAGATACATATCGTCCATCTGTCGATAGGATGGGATTGTAGGAAGATATGCTGTTTTCGCTGCCGTCATCGGCGATAGAGATGCGTTCGGTGGTGCCCTCTAGGCGATCGCGCACAAAGATATCGTTTTCTAGATTCGTGTCGCCCTCTACTAAGTCGTCAGCATTAGAGCTAAAGGCAACGTAGCGTCCATTTGCAGAAAGGCTCGCGGATGAAGAAAAGCCGATACTATCACCGCCTTCATTCGTGACAGAAACGCGTTCGATAGACCGGGAAGTCAATGAAGACATAAATTTTATAAAACAAATTCATATAGAACTCAAAGCAACGCACCTCAGGTTCATCCTATCGGTATCAGCGCATACTTTGTTTAACCAATCACAAATATTTGATGAAGACGTAGATTTAAGCCGATTTATATGGCTTATACCGGTAAAGTGCGCCTGAAATATTAGGTTTACTTATTATTTGTTGAGCTTATTTGTTGAGCTGTAGGCATTCATCGACAGATCATCGTACGGAGGGCGCAAAGCCTTACGCCCCTACTGCGTATATCCTGTAGGGGTGTAAGGCTTTACACCCTCCGGCTGATGTATCACCGCCTGCCTAACTGTTGTGTTGTTTTTATACACCTATGCCTGAATCTCTAACGCAGCTTCGAGAACAGTACATATCATTGATCAACAAGCAGCTACCGGCACGAGCGAAGCAGGGCGGTTTTCCGGTTTATCTTAACCACTGTTTTGCTAGGATTGTCTTAGATAATTTGTTTGAAGACTGTTGGTATCAGCACCTGTCTCGGAAGACACCTGCATATAAACAGCTTGATGAAGACCAGTTGAAATCAGCGATCGCGCTGGCCCAGTCTATGCTGAATTCGCCAGAAACCGCCCAAATCTTCAATCAAAACAGCCTCCACTGGCGAAAAAAACATCCGTAACTTCATCTATAGACAGCTCGACTATCTATCCTTTAGATAGATAATAGTTCTTAATCAATGCTTTATATTCTTCCATATATAAAATGGTTTAAAAGCTAATGCTTCTATCTTAGGAAGCGGCAGTGTGTCGTGTTTTAACAAAGATTTTTACAGGATAAAAGCATTACACAACAAGCTAAGAGAACGCATGAAAATTGCTATTATTGGGCTGCTCCACCATCCCATTGCAGAGCCCTTTGCCGGGGGGATGGAATCTCATACATGGTGGCTTGCCAAAAAACTTATAGAAAAAGGTCACGAGGTTACTTTGTTCGCTAGTGGAGACTCCGATCCTTCGCTAGGACTGGTGCCCTGTATCGAAATGGCCTTTGCAACTCACCCAAAGGCAAAGACAATATCGGGGCGTCAGGCATGTAATATGTCTGCCTATGCGAGCGTTATTCATCAAATCTGCCAGGATGATTTTGATGTTATTCACAACAACGCGCTGCATCCATTTCCACTGTTGAGCGCAGCAGATTTGCCAGTGCCTATGCTGGCTGTTCTACACACGCCCCCCTACAAAGAAATAGCCGCAGCAGTTGAATATGCATCTGCACGCAATAGCTCTGGCAGGCTCGCGGCAGTGGCGGTTTCCCAAAGTCTGGCGGCAGACTGGCATCATTCAATTACAGCAAGTGTTGTTTATAACGGTATTGATGTTGATAGCTGGCCTTTTGCGACTGAAGTGCTGCCCTATAGAGCGTTTTGGTATGGTCGCATCGTGCCGGAGAAAGCGCCTCACTTAGCTATTCAAGCGGCGCTAGAGGCAGGGTATTTGGTTCGGTTTGCCGGGCCGATTGGGAACGTAGATTATTTTGAAGAGAATGTTGTGCCTTTGATAGCAAGCGATCGCGTCCAATACTTAGGCCATCTTTCACATGCTGAGATTAAACAGGCGCTGACTGAGGCGAGTGTATTCGTTAATACGCCGCTTTGGCGGGAGCCTTATGGGCTGGTATATGCAGAAGCTTTGGCCGCAGGCACACCCGTTGCTACGTTTGACAGTGGTGCCGCTAAAGAGATTTTGACTCAGCGCTGCGGCGTTGTTGCTGCCGAGAAAACGGTAGACGCTTTGGCGCGTGCGATCGCCTCAGCCGCTCAGCTTAGCCGTCAAGACTGTCGTCATAGAGCAGAGTCTTTCTGCCATATCGACAACATGATTAGCGGCTACGAACGCCTGTATCGTCAGCTATGCAGGGCGCAGCAAAAGAGAAATCTGCGGCTTTATAGCGGCCAAAACAGCGGCCAAAACAGCGGCCAGAGCAGCGGCCAGAGCAGCGGCCAAAACAGCGGCCAAAACAGCGGTAAGGCTGCTAGCAAGATTCACAGCAATGCCTCTGATCTGATAGGCGCGATTGTACAGGACTCTTTAGAAGTGATGGGCATTGCAAATTAGATGAGAATTGCGTTTTATTTGAATCTTCAAGGCTCAGGGCACTGTCGGCGGTTTGAGGCGATTGCTCGGCACTTTCCGAAAAGCTGCGAGCTGGCTGTGGTGGGGATGGATGGGCCACCTGCGATCGCTGATATCGGTCGCCCGGTAGAGCGTGTAAGCGTACCGGGCTACGCGCCGCCGCCGACCAATCCTTTTTTACAGCAACAAACCTCTCACGACTATCACGACTTTTTGGTCAATAGCGGCGGCAATAGCGCTTTTACGCTGGCGATGGTGTCTTTTTTAAGCCGCTGGCGACCTGACTTGGTGGTGTCGGATGTGGGATTAGAAGCTTCTATTTTGGCGCGGATGTGTGGCATTCCGGTGGTGTATTCCCGGCAGCACGGCAGGCGATGGGATAAGGGGCATCAGCTAGCGTATGAGTGGGCATGTTCGCTACTGGCTCCGTTTGCTGAAGAGATGGAACAGGATGACTGTCCCGATTGGGTTCAAGAGAAGACTTTTTATAGCGGTGGATTTTGTCGGTTTTCAGGGCGGGAGAAAGCAGCGATCGCTCCTGATAGCTACGTGAAAGATAAGCCTAATGTGCTGGTGATGACTGGATTTGGCGGTACTGCAATCACACCTCAAAAGCTTGCGGTTGCAGCAGCAGCAACGCCAGGGTGGCAGTGGCATCTACTAGGATCGCATTCTGCCCCTAACGGCGTTCGCGCTCAGGGTGTAGTTGAAAACGTTTGGCCCTACTTGTGTCATGCCGATTTGGTGATTGCCAATGCAGGCCACAATTCTACAATGGAGATAGCGGCGGCGGCGGTGCCTGCTGTTTTTATCCCGGCTGAGCGGCCTTTTGATGAGCAGCTTTGTAAGGTGGATGTGCTGCGAAAGCTGAATTTAGGAACTGTTGTTTCTCAGTGGCCGATGCCTAGGGAATGGGCGGGGCTTTGGGCGCGATCGCACAGCCAAAACCTTTCTAATTGGCAGCCGTTGCAAAGTGAAGACGCCCCGTACAAAGCAGCTCAACATATTACGCAAATTGCTAGGAAGTGCATAGGAACAGCGCCTTATGTCCTTGAGTCAGTCGCTACATCCCATAGTCTCCCACAGGCGGTATAATCGAGTCTAAGCTGACAACTGCTGGCAATAGAGGTGTTACATACGGTGACATACACTTCAGTACGCTATAAAACATACGCTGAATATCTAGCTGCCGATCTTGGCTCAGAGAGTGATTTTCGGCTGCTCAGCAATGGAGAGGTGATAGAATTGCCGCCTGAAGATGAAGAGAACGTTTGCATTGCAGGTGAGCTGGTTTTTGCGCTAAAGCAGATTGTCGTGCCTCGGCGGTTGGTGAGAGCATCGGCTACCGAAATGCAGGTCGACCCGGTTGGCGATGGCCGCGTTAACCGAAAGCCGGACGTGGTGGTGCTGCGGCCTGAGCATATTGAGCTGATGGCGACGACTAGAAAAAGCGCAATCCTTTTTGGAATGCCTGCCCCCGCTTTTGTGGCCGAAGTCGTTAGTCCCGGTAGTGAAAGCAGCGCTAACTATCTCCGCGACTACGAATGGAAACGCCAACAGTATCAAGATTTAGAGATTCCTGAGTACTGGATTATCGATCGCCATCTCAAGAAAGTCAGCGTTTTGTTTTTGGAAAACAGCGTTTATTCGGAGCGAGTATACAGAGGCGATCAGAGGATACTTTCTGTTTCGTTCCCTACTTTGAGGCTGTCGGCTGCTCAAGTGTTGGCAGGTGGCGTCTGAATTTTTGAATGTACATTTTGAGTGCACTATGTCATGACAGGCGTGCGGATAACTTCGAGACGATCGCCCTCTATTGTCCAATCCAAATATCCTTCTTTGGCAAATACGCTCAGCCAGCTTTCCATCGGCCACTGACCCCAGCGTCTATAAAAGATGCGAGCGTTACACACAATACTTTCAAAGTTGTTCCACGGGGGCGTTTGGCTTTGGTGATACTGATGAAAGGCGAGCGCATCAGGTACCCACAGCAGCGGAATGCCTCTAGCTCTAGCTTTCCAGGCAAAGTCTGTATCCTCTGCGCCATAGCTAGGATAGCATTCGCTAAAGCCGCCAAGCTGCTCGAACAGCTCTCGATACAGGCAAAAAGAAAGCGACCAGAACAATCCGTAATCAGGTTCTATGACGAGAGGCGTAACGGGTGAGATATTTCTTTTAGGATGTGGTTTGCTTTTCGAGAGCAGCTCTGGTTCTGTCCAGTCTTTTTGAAGCGACTGCTGCAAATACCGAACGCTACCCATCGTAATTGACTCGGCAGCCTGCTCACAGACCGCCCTGTAGGCTTCTACCATCTTGTGCGAAGGAATGCAGTCTATGTCTAGGAATAATAGAATGTTGCCGGTTGCTTTTTTTGCTGCGAAGTTACGAGCCTGAGATAGCGGCAGGCTCGAAATCTCGCTGTAATAAGCATACGAATAACAAGGAAAAGGAAGCTCTTGGCCAGGTTCGGTAGGCTCTTCGTTCATATGGACGATGATACATTCATCGGGGTGAAGGCTTGATTGAGCAAGACCTTTGAGAAGATTGTTTAAGTGAGGGGTGCGATTGCGCGTTAGGGTCAAAACAGAAATTTTGTTCACAATATTCAGCCCCATAAGAGCAAATGACATTGGGTGTAGAGACTTTATTCAATGCTTTAATCATGCCGGAGCAGTGCTACTTGCAAAATCTATCCCAAGCCTTAAATCTGTCATTTTAGCGATCGCGTAGCTCTCTTTAGGTAGACGATCTGCGACTCTCTTTTTGATAGCGTGAGTCACTGTGGATCATTTTTTGGATTTCTCTTGTGCAACTCAACATGCTCTCAGATACCGCCCCTGATCTCTCGGAGCCTAAGCAAGACATCAGCAAAGATCCTAAGCAGAAAGTGCTAGTCATCCACGAGAAACTTTGCCAGGAATACGGCTGTCCCATTGCCTATTTCCACAACTTAGATCCGCTGAGCGAACTGATCTCTTCATCGCTTTCGCACCGCACCAAAAATAAAGACTCAGGGCGAGCTTTCAAGCAGCTTAGGGCGACTTTCCCGACGTGGGAGGCCGTGCGAGATGCTAACACTGCCGACGTGCAAACCGCGATTTCACTCTGTACGTGGCCCGAACAAAAGGCTCCGCGCATTCAACAAATTCTTAAGCAAATTACACGGGAGCAGGGCAAGCTATCGGTTGATTTTTTGGCAGAAATGCCGGTTAAAGAAGCGAGAAAGTGGCTTGAAACGCTCTCAGGGGTGGGGCCAAAGACAAGCGCTGCTGTGCTCTCTTTTAGTACGCTACGCAAGCGGGCTTTACCGGTCGATAGTCATCACCATCGCGTTGCAGTGCGTACAGGACTCATTAGTGAAAAGGTGTCGGTCGGGCCATCGCATAAAATTTTAGAGGCGCAGCTACCTGAAGACTGGTCGGCGCAGCAGGTGTATGACAATCATGAGGTGCTGATGCTGCACGGGCAAAGGTGCTGCCACTATCGGAAGCCGGGGTGCGATCGCTGTCCCCTTCTAGACCTGTGCCTCTATGGCCAACAAAACACAGTCACACAGGGCCAAACGACTAAACCAGCCGATAAGCATCGGGCGGGCAAATGAAGTAAAGGCTATTTTGACTAGGTGGGTTACATGCCCTCTAAAGAGCTAGAACGCTGAGGCTGCTGTCAGAAGATCCGTATGTAGAACAACGGTTTTAGCAATCTGCTGATATGCATATAGAATGGACATCATAGCCTGTTACTTATGGTTAAGTCCTTTTTCTATGGATTTGCAAAATGCACGTACAGTTTAGAGAGAAGGCATCAATAGCATATGAAACGATGCCCCCTAGTAGGAAAGAAAAGGCAGCTCTGGTCATAAAAATGCTAACCAACGATCAGCTCCACAGCTTAGACTCTAAGAAAATAAGCGCGGATACCTGGGTTGCAAGAGTAGATTCTGGTGCCAGATTACTCTTTCAAGAGGTCGATCAGGGCTTTATTATTATTGATATCATCGATCTCAAAAAGGAAAGTTACAGTGCTCACACTGCATAGTCATCAGTTTGATATCAATGCTTGCACTAAGCAGATTGAAGAACTGAGGACTTTCTTATCAGAAAATGTGGAAATAGAGGAAACTGGAAAGGATGGATTACAGACATTTTTCTCAAACCGGCCAGATCTAATTCTTCTGTTAGGTTCTTTGCACTTTGGCTTAGACCCCTATCTGTACAAGGCTGAAGTTAGCTTGTTTAGCAACGAATTTAGAGCTGATTTTGTTGTTGCAAATCGGCATATGAAAAAGTTTACTTTCATTGAGTTCGAAGATGCGAAAAAGGGCAGCATTTTTAAGCGGAAGTCTAGAGGTTCTGCCTCAGCAAATACTAGCTACGAGTGGTCGCGCAGATACGAGCATGGATTGAGCCAAGTCATAGATTGGTACTACCGGATGGACGACTATGAGAGAACAGATAAATTTGAGGAGTATTTTGGCCATCGTCAAATTGAATATACGGGACTGCTCGTCATCGGTAGAGATCAATTCGTTCGTCAAGCGGGTCTGATGAAGAGATTTCAATGGAGAGTGAATAAAACTATTATTAACTATTATTAATAGTAAGCGGCTACACTGCATGACCTTCGATCAATTACTCCAAGAGTTAACCGAAAAGCTGTATGTTCTAAAGATTAGAAGTCAGTTGAATTAATTTTGCAACTGAGCTACTTACCCTGCCTAGCCAACATCAACCCTTATCGATTAACCAAGCTGTCATATCAACAAAATCTTCTGACTTATAGTCTGACGGCAGTTCTACTTCTTTCTCAATATCGGTCTGCTCAGCATCATTGATCTCATGAATCAATGGCAGCCAAAGCCCAAACCACTCTTCACGCATCGCTTCACGAACGCTTTCTTTGATGAGCGTCTTAAGCGCTTCGGCACTTAGCGTTACAGTTGTATCCATATATGAACAATCCTTTGACAGTGCTATCTGAAAGGGTCACTGGCATTCTACTTTTTATCTATGCTTTTGCATCGGATAGCGCGGTGCGGGCCATAGAAGCGATCGCACTATCGGTCGCCTTAGGAAGCTGATAATACCGCCCCCCCGCTACCTTCGCTAGCTCCTTACCAAAGCCGGTCGAAACAAACTTGCGCTCAGTATCAATAATTAAAAGCTGATAGCCCGTTGCACGAATGCTGCCTGCAATCTCCAACAGCTCAGCTTTAATATCTGGCTTTTCTTCTGTCTCTTCAGGCTCATCACCCAAGGATCGCGACAAAGGCACATTCCCCCGACCGTCTGTAATCGCCACGATGACCACCGAGCCCACGTCGCCTGACTTTTGCGCATTAGTGCCTACACGTACGGCTTGCATCAGGCCGTGCGCTAACGGAGAACCGCCGCCACAGGCCATCGTTTCAAGCCTGCGTTTGGCGGCTGTAATGGAGCGAGTGGGTGGTAGCAATACGTCGGCCTGTTCGCCTCTGAAGGGAATTAGGGCGACCTGATCGCGGTTTTGGTAGGCATCAGTGAGCAGGCTAAGGACAGCACCTTTGGCGTTCTGCATTCGGTTGAGCGCCATAGAGCCAGAGGCATCTACCACAAAGATGATTAAGGAACCGGCTTTGCGAGCAAGACGCTTGGCGCGGATATCACCTTGTTCGACAATGACTTTGCGATTGGGCTGACGTTCGCGGCGGGCCTTTTGGTAAGGGGCCGCCGCGCGAAGGGTGGCATCTACTGCAATACGTCGGGCCTGACCGGATGGAATGAAGGGCTTGATGTAGCGGCCTCTTTCGTCAGAGAAAATAACGCTGTTTTTGCCCGAGGTTCCCTGCTTGCTCGTGCTCTCTGCAAAGCTGAGAAGAGACTGGTCGAGAACGACACCTTCGGCATCGAACACAAATTCTTCAGGAATGGTGGGAGGCGTTTCAGGCTGTTCTTCTTGCTCTTCGTTTTCGTCTTCATTGTCAGAATCATCTTCGGTGTTGTCGTCCGAATCGTCTTCTTGCTGATCCTGTGGCGGTGGCGGCGGTGGTGGTGGCTGCTGTTCATCATCTGTTGGCGGCACCGCGCTAGAGCGTGGCACAATCACCAGCTCCACAGCGCTACGAAGGTCTTCGGCAGTGACGGTGGTGCGACCGTCTAGGGCAGCGCAGGCTTTAGCTACACGAACGGCGAACAGTTCGGCACGGTGGCCCATCACGCCGCCGCGAATGGCTTCCGTGACGAGGTAGTTCACCTGCTCTGTGGTGATCACAACATCTTGGAGCCATTCGCGGGCCAGGATTATCTGTGTTTTGAGCGAGTCGATGTCTTCTTCGTAGGTTTTAAGGAATTCAGTGGGGTTGTTGGTAAAGCTATTAACTTGCTCAACGGCGGCGACGCGATCTTCTAAAGAGAGGCCAGTGTCGGCGGAGAGTGCGATCGCAATTCGATCCAACAAATGCTCTCGCAAGTTCCCTTCTTCAGGATTGTAAGTCGCGACCATCAGCGGCTTACAAGGATGCTGAAAGCTGATACCTTCTCTCTCTATCTGGTTTCTACCTTCGGTGAGCGTAGAAAGCAACAGATTGCTAATTTGATCGTCTAGCAGGTTTACTTCATCAATGTACAAAACGCCTCTGTGCGCTTCGGCCAGTAGCCCCGGCTGAAAGACGCTTTCACCTGTGCTGATTGATTTGGCAACATCTACCGAACCCAAAAGCCGATCTTCGGTAACGCCTAAAGGAATCTGAATGAAAGGCGCTTTTACGACCTTTGTCGGCAACTCTTCAATCGGCGTATCTGCTGAAAAGCGAGTGGCGGTTTCGTCGTCCCATTCGCTGGGCTTATTCGGATCGCAATTGCAAGACCCTTCAATAATTTCAATTGGCGGCAGCAGTTGGTACAGCGCTCTTGCCAACACTGATTTTGCCGTGCCTCTGCGCCCGGCAATCACCACGCCGCCTAGCTCAGGATCGACTGCTGATAGCAGCAGCGCGAACTTGATGGAGTCCTGGCCCACTACGGCCATGAGTGGAAAAGTTTCGGGCGTGTTAGCAGTAAGAAGCGTTGGCATGGTCGGTGGGTGAGACTACTGTAGGGGCATAGCAATGCTATGCCCCTACGTGTATGCAAAGAGGTGCAAGTGTGATTATTTAGGATCTTAAGAAGACTGTCGGCCCATCGTGCTGCTGCCGGGAATAATCGGCACCTCTACTGCTTCGCGGAAGCCTTCTACGCTCTCGTCAAACTGAATGGGCAGTACGCCAATCACGTTCTCGTGCGGGCGAGGAATAATCACCCAGGTTTCTAATACGCCACCGGGCGCATTTTGAGCAGCTTCTACGCCTGCTTCCATCGCGGCTTTAACTTCAGAAACGTCGCCACGAATATTAATGCAAAAGCGGGCGCTGCCTGCTCTGATGTAGGTAACTAGCGTCACTCGTCCGGCTTTTACCATCGCATCTGCGGCTGCCAACACGGGAGGAAATCCCTTTGTTTCGAGCGAACCTACTGCCTGTCCCATCTATGCTCTCCTAAACGTGAATGGAGAACATTTTCACGCCGGTTTTTTGGCTTATGAACTCCATTATTGATTGTACGGGAGAAGGGGAACGCGCTCAATTGGACAACAAATATATACGTTTGTCTATGGAATCGGTAGAGGAGGCGCTTGATTATTCTACGAAGGGTAGCGATTCTTCGGTGTAGTCAAGCTCTAGGGTGTGGAGGACGTTGGGCGTGGGGTTGGGAATGAGGGTGTGGGCATAAGCACCGTCGCCATAGCAGGCGTTCGCGGCTTTGAGCCCGGCTTCTAGGGCCGCTTTGACTTCTGCGTTGGGGCCGCGAACAACGACGTATTGATGGCCGCTGTCGGCAGGCGCAATTTTGATTAGGGTGACGCGGCCTGCTTTGACCATGGCATCGGCTGCGGCCAAAGAGGCAGGAAATCCGTGAGTTTCGATGGTGACAACGGCAATGGGCATAGCTTTAAAGCGCCTCTTTGCGAGGCCAAATCGGATAGACCCAATTGTACCGCGCTCTGGGCTGTCGGCTTTTGGCGAAATGTCTGGAATTAACGCATTTGAGCTACACCATTTGAGCCACACCATTTGAACTACACTTTGATGCCACTGGGCTTGGTGCGAGTGGCGATGATGCGATCGCACCCACTTTCTGGATAGGCCCAGGCATAATAGCTCTCTTTCGGGTTCCCCCAGCACAGCAGCAAATACAGCTCGCTACGGGTTGCTTCCACATCGGCCCACTCGGCGTTTTCGATTAAGACTTCTACGCGCGATCGCTCAATCGGCTCCGGCGGATTGCTCCCCCTCCATAGCTTCAGCTCAGGAATGCACGCCCGCCAAAAGGCAATCACCGCGCCTTTAGCCGCGCCTAATCTCAGCTTATCTTCAGCGGTAGCGGTAAGCTGCGGATGAATCTCAGGAAAGCGCACGCTGCGGCCTGCAAAGTTGCATTCGCGCCAAACAATGCCCGAAACGCCCTCGGCAATCTGATACTGGTGAATCTGGTCGCGGAAGTCCTGAAAGGCGTAGATTTTGCTGAGCTTTTGCGGGCCAATGGCTTTGGTAATGACAGGATTGTCGAGGCGAGCATCCCCGTTAAGTAAGAGGCGATCGCCCCGTACCGCCGCCTTCATCTCTGCATCGAGAATGTCTAGTAGCTGCGCGGTGGTGTAAGCCATAGCTCGTCAGGCCGTTTAAATCAATGGCCTAATTCTATAACACGGCCTACGAAAAGGCTGCCAGCGCTTTTGTGAGCAGCGCATAAAAACCGTCAGCGTCCACGCTTTCTACGACCTGAATGCAGGTGCCCGTCGCGCCGCCATACCAGTCCATCACCGTGCGCCCCATGGTGTGTTCTCCGGTGGTTTCTACCACTACATTGACGGTGCGGGCGGTGAAGAGTTCGGGCTTAAGCAAGTAGGCGATAACGCAGGGATCGTGTAGCGGCCCGCCGGGTAAACCGTAGCGATCGAGGTCGCTTTGGCCGTAAAAGGAGAGCATTCCGGCGGCGGCTTCGCTAACCGGGTTGCCGATGGCGCGAATGGCGGCGAGGCGTTCGGGGGTGGTGAGGACTTGGTGGGTGATATCTAGGCCGATTAAGACGGTGGGAATGTCGGCGGAGAATACGACCTGGGCCGCGTGAGGATCCACGTACATGTTGAATTCAGCGGCGGGCGTAATGTTGCCTTGGCCCATTGTGCCGCCCATGATCACGAGCTGATCTATCTTTTCAGCAATTTGAGGGCATTTGATCAGGGCGACAGCGATGTTGGTCAGCGGGCCAAGCGCGGCGAGAGTGATAGGCGATGAGGCGTTTAGGAGCTGTTCGATAATGAAATCGACGCTGTGTTGTGACTGTAGGGGCACGGTCGGTTCGGGAAAGTCTGCGCCCTGTAAGCCAGTGGCTCCGTGAACCTCTTCGGCGGTGGCAAGGGGTCTGATTAGGGGGCGGGGGCAGCCTGCGAATACGGGTGTGTCTGAGCGATTTGCAAGTGTGCAGATTTTGCGAGCGTTGGTGGCAGTGAGGGTGAGCGGGACGTTGCCTGCCACGGTGGTGATACCGAGGATAGGGAGGTTGGTGGCAAAAGCTAGGAGAAGGGCGATCGCGTCATCAACACCGGGATCGCAGTCAATAATCAGGGCGCTTGTCATAGAAAATATAGGAGGCGAGGGGCAAAGTTTTGCGGCTGGCTTTATGTAGCGCACAATTGGGGCCGTTGTACGATAGCTTAGTACGCAGCATTGAAAGTGCTTGTGCATTCAATCCTACGTTCGCTTTTTGTTCTGGCGCTAGTGATGACTCGATCTGCTTTAACTAATCGCTTTTTTTTAAGACATCCTCTTTTGAACGGCAGAGGAGGACAGGCGATCGCAAATCTCTCCCTACTCACCGTCTTACTATTTACCGCAGGCTGCTCGGGTAGCAGATTAGGAAGCACTCTTGGCAGAAGCCTGGAGCCCGATCCGCAGCTTGCCCAAGAGGCAGTATCAGACGTTGAAACAGTTGAGTCTGCCCCTGAGGCCGCGACTTCTGAAGCTGAGACACCTGCTAAAGATGAGCCTGCTGAACCCTCAAAAACGATTCCCGCAGAGCCATCACCGCCGGTAGTGGCGATCGCAGGTGACTATACAGACTTAGGGAAAGCGCCTGAAGAAATTCAGCCCTATCTAATTGACTTGATCGATCTAGATTTGCTAAAAGTTCGCCCGCCCGCTGCGCCTAGCAGCTCGGCTAGTGGCGCAGGCGATGATTCTGATAGTGACGATACAACAAAAACTACGCCACCCGATATTCCGGGGCCCGGTGAATTTCGACCGAATCGGGCGATTACGCGGCGAGAATATGCGCGCTGGCTATTGGCAACTAACAACAAGTTTTACGCAGGCGTTCGCACCCGCAAAATTCGCCCAGGGGTCACCAGCAGCACGCCCGTCTTTCAAGATGTTAAAGCAGACGATCCTGACTTCGATGCCATTCAAGGCTTAGCTGAGGCAGGCATTATCCCAAGTCCGCTTACGGGCAGCAGCACCACGCTCACCTTTCGCCCCGATGCGCCGCTGACGCGTAAGGATTTGCTGCTGTGGAAAGTGCCTTTAGATACGCGCCAGCCTTTGCCACAGGCGACCCCAACTGCGGTTGAGCAGGCTTGGGGGTTTCAAGATGCAAACAGAATTGAGGCTCGGGCTTTGCAGGCCGTGCTAGCGGACTATCAAAACGGTGATTTTGCTAATATTCGGCGGGCTTTTGGCTACACGACGCTTTTTCAGCCCGATAAAGCGGCTACTCGTGCTGAGGCGGCGGCGGTGCTGTGGCGTTATGGAAATTCGACTGAAGGGATTACCGCAGAAGAGGTTCGTGGAACTAGCAGTGCGCTGCCTAAGCCGGATGCTGATGCGCCAGAAGGTGGTTGATTAAGCGTGGTTGATAGAGTTGAGAGTTGGAATGAGGATCGCTTTTTTTATGCGATCGCTGAGCTGGTAATGCTGCATTCTCCTAGTGGTGTGGAGGATGAGGTGAATCGGTTTTTGTGCGATCGCTTCACTTCGCTAGGCGTAGAGTACTGGCAAGATGCCGCAGACAACATTGTTGTAAAGATTCCAGGTGCTAACGAAAGCACTTCAAACGCTAAGAATCCTCAGCAGCGACGAAGCCTGGCAATCACAGCGCACAAAGATGAAATCGGCGGCATTGTGAAGCGTGTGGAAGCTGATGGTCGCCTGTCGGTGCGTCCGCTGGGCGGAGCCTATCCGTGGGTATATGGCGAAGGCATTGTTGATCTTATCGGTGACTATTTCACAATTAGCGGCGTTTTGAGCTTTGGCTCGCGCCATGTTTCTCACGAGTCGCCCCAAAAGGTTCAGCAAGAAGGGCAGGCGGTGGCGTGGAAAGATGCCTGGGTAGAAACAAAGCTTTCGACTGAGCAGCTACAGGCAATTGGCGTTCGCCCTGGTACCAGGATGGTGGTGGGCAAACACCGCAAAAGACCGTTTCGACTAGGCGATCATATTGCGAGCTACACATTGGATAACAAAGCGTCGCTGGCGATTTTAATTGCCTTAGCTGAACAGGTAAAAGCGCCGCCCGTTGACGTGTATTTGGTCGCATCGGCTAAAGAAGAAGTCGGTGCAATCGGGGCGCTGTACTTTACGCAGCGGCAGCAGCTTGACGATGTGATTGCGTTAGAAATTTGTCCCCTTTCAACGGAATATCCGCTGGTAGATGGCCCGCTGCCTGCGCTGTTTTCTCAAGATAGCTATGGCCTTTATGATGAAGGGCTAAACCGTGAGATTTTAACAGCGGCCCAAGGCATAGACATTCCTTTGCAGGTGGCGGCGATTAGCGGCTTTGGCAGCGACGCTTCGATTGCGATGAAGTTTGGGCATGTGGCTAGAGGCGCGTGTTTGGCCTTTCCAACACAAAATACGCACGGCTATGAGATTGCGCATTTGGGTGCGATTCGCAACTGCTGCGAGGTGCTAAAAGCGATGATTGCGACTATGGGATAGGCAACTATGGATGGATGCACAAGCTGAATTTCAGCGCTAAGACTTGACCTTAAAGAACTCAACAGATGAGCGTAGTTCGTGGGCTGTCGTCGCGGTGTTCTGGAGCGATCGCGCAATCTCTTGAGAAAATTGAGAGGTCTGCTCTGAGAGTCCAACAATAGTAGCTACTAGCTCAGAGGCCGTCTGAGAAACGTGAGATTGCGCCTGCGTTGCCTCAGATACCGACCGGGCTAGCTGCTCATACTGCTCGGCAGCCGTGAGTACTTCGTTTAGGCTGGCTTGAGAAGCCTGCATGGTCTGGTTGCTGTGGGCAACTTCCTGATTAATACGTTCAATCGCTTTGGTCACTTGCTGAGCGGTTTTGCCAACAGCGTTCAAGAAAGTATCGATGAGCATAGCCTCTGAATCAGACCGTTCTGCGAGCTTATCCATCTCTTGTATTGTCCTAGCGAGCGACGCCTGCTGGGCCGCTTCTATCTCTCCTCTAGCAGCCCAAACGGCTACGCTATCAGCGGTCTGACTTGCCAGCTTTTGCATATCAGCCGCAATGCCAGCAGTCATTTCGACCATATAAGAGACATTGTTTGAGGCCCGGCTCAGATGATCGATTTGAGAGATAGCATCGCTTGATATGTCGCTAAGCGCCTGAATCTTTGTTGCAGCCTGGTCAATGGCGGCTTTACCGGCCTGAGCGCGATCGCCTACCTGATGGGCAGATCCTGCTGCATCATGGGCCTGTGTGACAACGCTGTCCATCGAGTGGGCGACAGCCTGTATTTTCTCTAGCGTCTGAACAGCGTCTTGACTTTGCTGCAATGTCAGCCTAGCAAGCTGCAAAGCTGACCGCTCGTTCTGACTCAAAAAGTCGTCAATCTCAGCAGTTGAGCCCTTTACCTGATCGACCAGTTCCTCTAGCTTCGCCACCGTCATATTGAATACGTCTGCGACGGTCTTTAAATCCCCATGACTAACGCTGGCACGAACGGTCAGATCTCCCTGAAAAACACCGGAAATATCTTCACTCAGCGCATGCACTTGCTGCTTGAGCTGCTCATTGTGCAAACGCTGGCTTTCGCTTTGCCGCTGGCTTGCACGGGTAACCACCTCTGTTTCTTGCTGAGATCGCCTGACAGCCTGATACGAAGTTTCGATGCTGGCAACAGCCGCTATTCGATCAAGCACGCGTTTGAGCTGAAGCGCTAGCCGCTCTAGAAAACGAATGTCTGAAGATTGCCAGGGGCGATCGCTTTGAGAGTGGGCAATTAAATAGCCCCAAAGCACTCGCTTAGGCTGGTCTGAGGCTGGGGTGCTGATGTCATAGAAGACGGGCATGTTCAGACTAGATTTAACCTGGCTGTGCTCTAAGAACGCTCGATGCTCGGCGTCAATCGCTGGATCAAGGCGTGAGCTAAAGACGAAGGTCGGGGGCTGCTGTTCCGAATGACGCCGCGTGGTAGCCGGTAGCCAGCGGGCTCCTTCTGAATAGCTGCCAACCGCCGGTAGGATAGACGATACTGACTCAGAAGCAACCTGTCCTTGCAATGCATAGTGACGCCACTCGTGATTGTTCCAATCGTTAACATCTTGTGGGTTATCTGTGTGTGGTACCTGGAAGAACGCTAGTCTATCTACGCCCAAAATGCCGCGAGCCGTCGGCAAAATTCGATCAAGCAGCGCTGAAACTTCTGCACGATCGGTAATAGGCGCGCTGGTAATATCTGCAAATAGCTGGACTTTTTGAGTCTCGGTGCTCTGAGACTCAATGAGCCCTTTAACCTGCGCAATCAGTTGATTGAAGGTCTGCGTTAAAACGCGTGTCTCAGCAGTACCCATGGGCTCGACTGCTATATCCAGGTTTCCGTCTGCCGCTACTTTGGCCTGCTCCGTAAGACGGCTAATAGGGTGAGATAGCTGGCGAGATAGCCCGAAGATCAGCCCGGTAATGATCGTGCCCAATAGTAAGGTAATTAAGCTGAAAAAGAAAAGCGAATCACGCCCGGCTGCGGAGATTTCGCTGTTGTCCATCGAGGAAATTGCCACCCAGTTGGAAGAGGCAATATTGGCAATTTTATACTGCCGATCCTCGTAAGCAAACGAGGCCACTACAATTTCTTCATCGGCTACCGGCAACGTGATGTCTCGGATAGCGCTCTGCTGTGTTCTGACGCTTTGGATCGCTGCAAGTATTTCTTCGCCTTTAGGCGGCTGCGCGAGCTGTGCGCTTTCAGTGTCAATATTAACGCCAGCGCCAGCTTGTATTGCGCTAACAAAAGTACTGATAAACTGCTCAACGACTTCTCCGCCAATAATAGTGCGATCTTTATGAAAACCTTGGGCTGAGAACGTATCGATTGTGCTGAGCTTGTCTCCATCGACTAGCTGCACACGCTGCGAGTCTGTGATGCCGGTTCTTTGGAGCGTATTCGCTAGCAGGCTAAATTTGCGGGTCGGCAAAACGGTTCTGATAACGCCTACAAAGCTATTGTCATTCTGTGGATCGTAGATGGCCTGAGCCAGCTCTACCATGAACCCTTTGGAGGCGAAGTCAAAGTCAGGCGGGCCGATCCACTGCTGATTGGCTTTTCCGTTTTGCCACCAGGCTTCATCGCTCTGCACCATATCGGCCACTGGGCGCGAGTAGGCCACATTGAATCCATGACTATCTGTCACCAAAATTTCTGCAATCTCGGCGGTTTCGACCGTTTGGCTTAGATAGGTGTTTAAAGCGTCGTGCGATCGCAACAATTTGGTATCGGCAAATTCAGCTTCTATCTCTTCTACCGACATATCCGTCAGCCCTGCCACTTCGGCTTCTCTACTACCCGATCTGGCCTCGTTGATCACCAGCGGACTATCGGCAATCGATCTGGGTAAGTCGAGCAGGTCATCCAAAACGGCTGTGGTGCCTTCGCTGGCGAGCAAAGCCTGATTTTTTAGCTGCTCTTGAATGCGCGCTTCACTGCGCTGGGCAATCACCCGGTAGCCTGCAAAACTCGCCAGCATTAGCGGCAGTAAAACGGCTGGCAGCAGTGTTTGGAGCAGTCTTGTCCTGAGCTTTGTCCCCGAACGCCCGTCCTTCTCTATAGCGTCGGCGCTGCTATCTGTGCTGCTATCCATATAGTGGCTATCGTCACTTTTGGGCAAAGGCTCTCTCGGCAATTCTTGATCGGCAGCGAAATCAGAATCATCAGTCAGATTCAACTCAGGAAGATCAGAAGGAACGATTTGCATAATTTTTCTAATATTTTTCTGACACGGGGGTGGAACTCAATCCATTCAAGCTATTTAGCTAGATGTGCCTGTAGCAGATTGTATGAAGACTCTAATCTGGCGATCGCGGCCTCTCCGCCTTCTGGAAATTCGTCAAACTGAGAGGTTTCACTAAACGCTTCTAGCGCTGCTCGCCCTTGCTTAGACTCATTCATGACAGTCAAAGCGCTTTTCAAAATCTTTATTTGATTGGGCTCTAACGCTGGCCCAGCTAGCACGACATGTCGTGGAAAAGCATCTGTTTCTGCAACAATCTTGAGCTGCGATCGCTCATTTTCCGATAGCTCTGTCCAGGTTTCGCTATCGATTGCCCCAGCAGCCACCCTACCTTCTAAAACCCAGGCGGCTGTAACCTCCTCTTGTCCAGAAAAGACATAGCCGATTTCATCTGTTGCAACGCCCTGATTGACTTCAGCTTTCTGTTGAGGGTTGAATCCCGCTTCTAGCAAATACACCATCGGAAACATAAACCCTGAGCTAGAGCTGGGCTCTTGCAAAGTGATCATTTGGCCATTGAGATCGGCTAGCGCTTCAATGTTGCTGTCTTGGCGCGTCACAATATAGGTACTGTATTCGGGCACACCATCTTTCCAACGGCGCAAAATAGGCGTAGCACCTGATGCCTTCATAACAGTAAGGGCAGGATAAACGCTGTCAAAGTATAGGTTAACTTTGCCTGACTTCATCCATTGGACGACCGTTTCTACATCGGGCGCAATATCCACCTTTCCACTAGAAATACCTGCTCTTCCGAGCTTTTGGCCCAAGTAGTCGGCTACGGGCTGAGTTTCAGGAATCAGAGACGCCGGATCAAAGTCTACATCCGTCAGAATAATGACACCATCGCCGCCCGCAGCAGTTGAGGGTACAAATATACGTTCAATTCGACTGGTGTTGCAGCCTGTCGTAAGCGCCAGCACTCCTAATAAAGACAGATAGGTGAAACGGTTTCGCAGCAACATAATAGTGACGTGAACTTATTTAACTAAAGACAAATAAAGCAGACAAATAAGGTGATCAGCGCGGAGGTTTTATATTAGTCGTATAAATCGAAGCTACTAGAAGCTTCTCTACTTGTTCGGTGGATAGGACAGCATCTACGGGTAGTGAGTAAAACGCCTTTTGTTTGAAGCGCTGTAAAAATACCTTAATTTAATGTAGTTACTTTCACGGATATTGTGATCTCTGTCAATATAGCTTTATTTATGCATAAATAAAGTGCTAGCATCTCAAAAAAATATAAAATCTGACTCTAAGACTGCTTTGCTTCACAATAGACCTATCTAAAAGCTGACAAAAATATCCAGTTTCAACCGCGACAGCGGCCATCCGTTTCGATGCCAAGCAAGCAATCTTAGGGACGAAAGACTTCAGGTACACATAAGTTTATTATTCCTATTTCCGGTTCCTACATTTTTAATACGTATATCTCGTATGTATAGATAAAAGCGTCTAAATCTGAGTCTTTCATATATGGGTGGCATCTCTCAGCCTTTGGGCTGCTTGCTTACGTGCTTACAAAAGGATGTTCCTAATCGATGTCTACTGCTCAACTGAATAAACTAGGTACTTATGCGACGGGTATCTTCGCTGAAAGTGCCGCTGAGATTGTTGCTTTTGATCCAACTTCTGACCGATTGTTTGTGACCAACGGAGCAGATTTCACAATAGACGTGATAGATGTTTCTAATCCGAATAATCCGACCAAAGTTAATGCGATTGCGCTCAATGCATTTGGCGGCGGTGTTAACAGTGTTGCTGTCAAAAATGGCATCGTTGCCGTCGCAGTCGAAGCCGAGGTAAAGCAAGACCCTGGAACGGTCGTCTTTTTCGATACAGATGGCAACTTAATAAGTTCTGTTGAAGTCGGTGCACTACCCGATGCACTGACGTTTACCCCCGATGGTCAAAGGGTGGTTGTAGCTAATGAGGGTGAACCTAGTGATGACTACACGGTTGATGCGGAAGGCTCGGTGAGCATTATTGACCTTTCAGGCGGAGTCGGCCAGCTCACTCAGCAAAATGTATTGTTGGTGTCTTTCGACCAGTTTGACAAGCAGATGCTCATTGACCAAGGCATTCGTATATTTGGGCCAGGTGCTAGCGTTTCTCAAGATTTGGAGCCCGAGTTTGTTGCGATCACGCCAGACTCTAAAACAGCCTGGGTGACCCTCCAAGAGAACAACGCGCTTGCCAAAATCGATTTGGCAAGCGGCCAAGTAGAGCTTTTGCCACTGGGCCTCAAAGACTATTCTCTACCCGGTAATGGAATCGATCCAAGCAATGAAGACGGTGGCATCAACATTCGCCCTGTCCCGGTGTTTGGCCTTTATCAGCCAGATACAATTGCCACATACCGCGCCAATGGTCAGACTTACTTGGTCACCGCAAATGAAGGAGATGCCCGCGACTACAGCGGCTTTAGTGAAGAAGCGCGAGTGGGCGATCTGGTTCTAGATCCGGTTGCTTTCCCCAACGCCGCCGAGCTTCAAAGAGATGAAAATTTGGGTCGATTAAAGGTAACAACAACGTTAGGTGATACTGATGGCGACGGTGACTATGACGAGCTTTACGCCTATGGCGGGCGCTCCTTTTCGATTTGGGATGAAGATGGCAACCTGATTTTTGACAGTGGCGATGCGCTAGAGCAAATCACAGCAGCGCAGGTGCCAGGTGGCTTTAACTCCGATGATGAGGAGAACGCTTTTGACGATCGCAGCGATGACAAAGGCCCGGAGCCTGAAGCCTTAGCGATTGGACAGGTGGGCGGTAAAACGTTTGCCTTTATTGGGTTAGAGCGCACCAGCGGAATTGTTGTTTACGACATCACCAATCCTCGCAAGCCCCATTTTGAGCAGTATATTAATGACCGTAATTTTGAGGTGCCGATTATGCTGCCGGATGGTTCGGTCAATCCGGCAGTAGGCGATGTTTCCCCAGAGGGATTAACCTTTGTTTCAGCGGCAGATAGTCCAACGGGACGGCCCTTGCTAGTTGCCGCCCAAGAAATTAGTGGAACCACTAC
Source organism: uncultured cyanobacterium (assembly GCA_963793265.1). GTDB lineage: Bacteria > Cyanobacteriota > Cyanobacteriia > Phormidesmidales > Phormidesmidaceae > Phormidesmis. Next base: position 573,926 of record CAWBZI010000006.1, on the reverse strand, counting down.
AGTCTATGACGTAGGGCCAATCATTCAGGGGCAAGACGGTAAAGATAAGCTGAAGGGAACGGATGGTGCTGATTTTATTCGTGGCGGGGGCGGTGAAGACAAGTTAGAGGGTAAGAAAGGAGACGATTCTCTTTTTGGCGGTGATGGCGATGATGAACTCAAAGACGATCAGGGCAACAACTTTCTCTATGGCGAAGCGGGCAACGATAAGCTAGAAGCAAAAGAAGGCAATAATCTGCTGGACGGCGGTGCGGGAAATGACGAGCTTAAGGCTGAAAAAGGCAACAACCGGCTCTATGGCGGCGCAGGCAACGATAAGCTAGAAGCAAAAGAAGGCGACAATTTACTGGTTGGGGGCACCGGTAAAGATGAACTCAAAGCGGGTAAGGGCAACGACATCCTCATTGGCGTTGATCCTACGCAGCCGTTCGCCGGACGCGGTGAGATTGATGAGCTGATAGGTAAAGACGGCGATCGCTATGTTTTAGGGGATGCCAATCAGGTCTTTTACGACGATGGTGACGTCAATAGTGCTGGTCTTTATGACTATGCCTATATCAGTAAGTTTGATGGCAAAAAAGGTGACGTTATTCAGCTCAAAGGAGATGCTTCTATGTATGCCTTGGGCAGCGGCAGCGATAAGAACGAGAAGACACTTTTACTCGCACAAGGGGGGCAGTTTGAACTCATTGCGCTTATTGATGGCAAGGAGCTAAGCTCGTTGACTGGCGGTTCTTTCGACTATGTATAGGTTGTGAGTTTGTAGCAAGCTTACGGCATTAAGAAGAAGAAATTAAACGGTAGCATATAGGGGGCTGCAGCCCCCTTAAAATCGTTCAAGACTGCGATATGTCTAAATACACTTCCCCTTATCAACCCTTTCTATTTCGATTTCTGCACGGACTTACGGGCATCTGTTTAATCTTGGCCATTCTGAGTGCCCTTTGGACCTATAGCACTTACGATGGCCGCTGGCTAAGCCTGCCGCTGCCTGACTACAAAGCAGTTGAGGGCATTCATGGCACCTTTGGACTGTATACGCTGCTAATCTTTCCAGTTTTCCTGCGGTATTCCTTTCAGCGGGGACAAAAGCGCTTAATCCAGCCCAATGCTTTCTCTACCCTAAGCAAAGCTAGAACAAAGGTAGGATCGCCTATTTGGTGGTACACCCTTAATCGTCTCATTAATACGCTGGCACTATTTGCTCTCACGTTCGCGCTATTTAGCGGCAAAATGATGGACTCAACCTGGCTGCCGAAAGGTGAATTGAATCACGCTTGGTATATCGCCCATGTCATTTCTTGGGTGGTAATGGTCAGCGTCATCGCCCTTCATTTGCTAATGAATGCAAAAGTGGGCGGTGCGCCGCTCCTACTGTCGGTGTGGCAAACTCGAATTAGAACGCAAGATAGCCCTCGGCTATGGCCCCGGCAGATTTCGGCATGGTGGATGCGCGCTCAGCCTACGGGATGGGCTGAGCGCTGGCATTGGCTGATCGGGCTTCCTCAAGCAGAGCTAGCAATATGGATAAGTCTTGTGCTCGCCTGGATCATTTCACTCATTAAAGAAGCCGCTGATTTGTTTGCATAAGAAGGCTATGGCTCTAGACTTCACCAAGCTCAATGGCTAAAGAAACATTGGCCTTTATTGAACTGATCTGCTGTGTCTGTTGTAGCGTCGAGGAAATATGCTCGCTCATATCATCTGTCAGCATTTTCATTTGCTGTAGGTTTTGACGGAGGTGCTTTATCTGCTGGATGAGAGATTGGCTATCTGAACTTTCTGGCCCGCTCTTTGAAGATATCCGTTGAACCTCCTCACCGTAGCGCCTAGAATACTCATTCAGCACAGACTGCATGGCATGATCAAGCTGCTGCATGTCTTGATCTAACGTACCGACGACCGCCTTCAGCTTTAATGCGATCGCTTTGACGGAAGCGCTACTTTGCTGCTCTAGCTGCGCGGTTTCTAAATGTTCAGCTAGTGCTTTTAGCGCTGTTTCTTTCTGGCGTAGCTGAGTGACAATTTCTGCGTGTGTTTCAGGATTTTGTGGCCTAGAGGCTGAGATAGCTAGGGTTGAAGCATTAATAATCAGAACTTGGGCTGTGCTAGCAATTCTTTGGTATTCTTTGGCCTTACGGTGATTATCTTCGGCAGCTTCAGAGAGTGCGCCTATCTGTTCACCGATTTGCTCTGAAGTCGATTGTAAGGCGTTAAATGCCGGATGAGTCGTCAACTCACCTTCTTGACTTTTGGTTCCGTTTTTTGTCCGATGGCCGTCTTCAGCTAACGGCCGAAAACGAATTGCACACTGCTGTAGCTGATTTACAACGCTAGCCTGCATTTCAACATCCCGGTTGGCGTTGAGCATGGTCTCTTGAATCAGCATCGTACAGTTTTGGGTTTGATTAAATGCGCTCAGCAGATGAGAAAATTGATTCAGCGTCGCTAAAACTTGGGGGAAAATTTGGTTCAGTCGATCTTGAATAGAAGCGATTTCTGCTCGTGCTGATGATGAGAGTGACGTCTCTAAGCCCTGAGGGTCTGAAGGCTTTAAAGTAACCTCAGATAATCGAGAGTCTTTTGCCAAGGAACTAACGGCTTCATTAAGGCGAACCAGTTCTCGCTGCAGCTTCTGAGGGGAAAGCTGTCGATCGACTTCTAAAGGGGAGATTTCTGGGGGTAGCAGTTCGATCATCTGCCCAGGGGCTAGGGGCGGATACGGCTGCTGCGCCGTGCGGTGTGGCTGATTTAAATTCAGCTTTAACTGTTCAAGCATACTAAAAAAAGAAGTCGAAAGCTGCTCAAGCTCATCTCTTCCTTTAACCTGAGTGTTAGTGAAACCGCTTGCTGATGAAAGACGTTGACACTCATTAATAACAGGGCGAAGTCGCTGGTTGAGATAGCGAACAACCAAAGCCGTTAAACCCGCCATTAGTAGTCCAGCAGGTAGTACAGCGGTGAGCGCAGTCAAAACGATCTCTTTAAATACAGCGCGGTATGGAACGTAGGCCACAATTAACCAAGACTGTTCAGGCACCCGGCTATATGACCAATATCCAGACTCACCTTCTATCAACCCAACAGCTTGAGTATTCGCTTCCGCGTTGATTTTTGACCAGATTTCGGTCAACCCTGGAACATCAACATAGGTTTGACCCTCAATACTGTTCGCGTTAGCTGGGTTAGCAATGATATCGCCATTCTCTGCAGCCAAAACCAAGCGTCCTTGGCCTCTGTAGATAGGTTCATCAATAATCTCACTTAAGTAGGCACTATCAACATCTACTACAGCAGTCCCTATCCAATTGTTTTCATTGTCAAAAATTTGTGAGTAGTAAGTCAGTAAGAGACTAGGATTTTCTGTAGAAACGTCCTCACTGTTTGAGTAGGGAGAAGTCCAAAGCTCCTTTTGAGGCAAAAAGTAGGTTCGATAGGCTTCTGTTTCAGGGTAAAAATATGGTTCCAACGCTCGATTGATATAGCGAGTATTGGAAGTTTGTGCAGCTTGTGTCTCTTTCTTCGTCTCCTGGGCTCCCTCTGTCTGCACAAGAACCGATGCTGAACGAGCCTCGTCTGGGCTCGTTCGTTGCGCTTGATAATAGGGATAGAACCACTGTTGGCTAGGAAGAATTCCATACTCCTTCTGCCCAAATCCTAAGCCAACAATATAGTCTGGATGTTCCTGGAATAGCTTACGAGTCAGCTCCTTATAGGTTTCTGGCGTTTCTGCTTTGCGGACGTGTAGCGTAGCGACGCTAATGCTTAAGCTATTAGCCAAAGCCTCCGCCCGATCTGTTACTTCACGGGTACTGCCAACTTTGCTCTCTATAATTTTTTGAATTTGCTCTTCAGCCTGAAGCTTAACCGTTTCACTAAAGAGAAAAGTAACGCCAGTAATGCTCAAAATTGCGCCGCCCATAATGACGCTAAAAAGCCTAACACCAAAGGAATTGAGCCGGAATCGTCTTTTAGGCTCTGATACGTTAGCAGCGGAGTCAGAGAAAGAATCAGGCATCATAACGATCGAGATAGAACAGACGGGTCACTCCTACATACTATCAAGCTCAGTAACTTCACTGACACAATTTAAAACCTTTTATACTAGCTTCACGCTATCACCGTTAAGTTTCTTCTCGACTAAACTTTTGTCAGCCAATCATGCGGTTAATTACGCCAAGCGCTGAGAGCTTTGCTAAGTTTGGGGTATTGCGCGCGTAGTTAAGTCGTAGTTAAATCGTGCGACTATTTCATCTGTGCTCTGTATCTACCTTTGTGCCATGCAACCACCCGCCCCCACCCCTTTCTCGAAGCTCGTGATTACTGCGCCGCCCAGGCTGCGAATTTACGATGAAGAAAAAGGCGAGCCGCGTCATGCTACCTGGCTAGAGCTTTTCTACGACTTGGTGTTTGTGGTCGCGGTGTCTCAACTTGCCCATAAGCTCAGTGGAGACGTTTCGATTGGTGGTTTTTTGAGCTACGCGGGGCTGTTTGTGCCGCTGTGGTGGACTTGGATTGGCACTACTTTCTATGCGAATAGATTTGATTCGGACGATACGATTCGGCGGCTCATGATGGGTTTGCAAATGCTGGCGATCGCAGCGCTTGCCGTCAACATCCACCACGCCTGGAGCGACACGTCCATTGGCTTTGCCCTCAGCTACATTGTTTCACGAGTGTTGCTGATCATCGAATACTTAAGAGCTGCTAAACACATTCCACAGGCCAGGCCGCTCATCTATCCGATGAACGTTGGATTTGCTATTGGCGCAGCGCTATGGATTGTCTCTTTGTTCGTACCGGCCCCTTTACGATTCGTGCTGTGGTTTGTAGGTTTGCTAGTCGATTTTGTTGCGCCGATAGTTGCGGCTAGCGGTCAAAGGCAGATGCCGCCTCATGCTGAACATTTACCCGAGCGCTTCGGGCTATTCACAATTATTGTGCTGGGTGAAGCGGTACTAGGGGTAGTGAATGGTGTCTCTGAGATGGCTTGGAGTATGAATGGTGCCCTCTCAGCGGTACTGGGCTTTGTTGCGGCTTTTAGTCTGTGGTGGCTCTATTTTGAAAACTCCCTCGGTACAGCGTTAGAAAAAGTTCGCAGTACGGGGCGAATTTTGATTTTGCAGGTTTGGCTATATGGTCATCTGCCTTTGGTGATTGGCTTAGCGGCTGCGGGGATTGGCGTAGAGCATATTGTTGTAAGTGCGCCGAATGAGCCGCTGCCTGGAAATGAGCGCTGGTTGATGGCAGGTTCGGTAGCGCTTTGCTATGTGGCGCTGGCCATTTTGCATAGGACGGGCGTGATTTTTGCCTGTAAGGCGAGAACGCGGCATCGGTTAGCAGCGGCGGCGGCGGTGTTGGCGATCGCAGCTTTTGGCTCTATGCTGCTGCCGGTTTTTGTAATAGGTGCGATCGCCTTTGTCGGCATTATAGAAGTCATTCTCGACCTCTACCAAAAGCCGTTGCCTTGTTGATCGCTAGGCTTGCTCGGCAGCAAGTTTAGAAAAACAACAATCGCATGGAGACGGAAAAGGGTGGCTGAGTTTTCTCAAGATTTTGCAGTTGTTATTGGAATTGATCAATATGGCAGCGGATTAAGCTCACTTCAGACGGCTGTGAGCGATGTAGAAGCGATCGCACAAATGCTGCAACAAGACCACCACTATCAAGTCACGGTCTTAATCGATCAGCAGGCTACGCTATCAGCCTTGCAACACCTATTAGCGACTGTTTTGCCCCAGCAGGTAACGCCCGACAGTCGGCTGTTGTTTTATTTTGCAGGCCACGGGATTGCGCTCAACGGAGAGGATGGCCCAGAAGGCTATCTGATTCCTCAAGATGCTAGAGCCGGGGATACCCGTAGCTATTTGGCAATGCCCGCTTTACAGGCGGCGCTATGTGAGCTGCCCTGTCGGCATTTTTTAGGCATTTTAGACTGTTGCTTTGCCGGTGCCTTTCGCTGGTCAAGCACGCGCGATATTAGTCACTTGCCAGCAGTCATTCACCGGGAGCGCTACGACCGCTTTATTCGAGATCCTGCCTGGCAGATACTAACGTCTGCGGCGTGTGATCAAAAGGCGCTAGACGCCTTTAGCTTGAGCGGTGAGCGGGGACAAAGTGGTAAGCATTCTCCTTTTGCAGCGGCTCTAATGGAAGCGATTGGAGGAGAGGCGGATGCTTATCCAGCGGCGGGATTAGATCGGCCTGCGGGAGACGGGGTGATTACGGCGACAGAGCTGTATCTGTATTTGCGCGATCGCGTCGAAATTGCCACCGCAGAACGCGCCCTCCGCCAAACACCAGGGCTCCATCCCCTAAAAAAACACGACAAAGGAGAATATATCTTCTGGGTGCCTGGGCACGAACTCAATTTACCCGACGCCCCCAAGCTAGATGAATCAACTAATCCCTATCGCGGTTTGCGCCCCTTTGAGCCGCAGCATAGCAAAGACTTTTTTGGTAGAGACGGCCTGGTTGAACAGCTTCAAAAGTTTGTTGCAGCGCGCCCACTGACGATTGTACTAGGGGCTTCTGGCTCTGGTAAGTCCAGTTTGGTGAAAGCGGGCCTAATTCCCTCGCTGATAGATAGCTTGAACGAAAGCTGGCAGTTGCTGCCCGCAATTCGCCCCGGAGAACATCCTTTTGACTCACTAAATCAGGCTTTGAGTCAGGCCCATTTGCCCGGCGTTAATCCTTTAGATCGTAAAAAGACGCTGAGTCAGAGTGTTGCTGCTTGGGCCAGGCGATCGCCTAACAGTCAGCTCTTTATCTTTATAGACCAAAGCGAAGAAATCATCACGCTATGCGCTAGTCAAACTGAGCGCGCCAACTTTTTTCAACAGATCCTCACGGCTATTGACGATCACCGAACGCAGCTCAGGCTAGTGCTGACGCTAAGATCAGACTTTGAACCACAGGTGAGAGATATTGGCCTAAAGTTTGTGCCTGAGATGCTACGTCAGCAGGGCGAAACAGAACTCAAAAGCCGTTGGCAAAGAGGACGGTTTATGGTGCCTGCAATGACCCGTTCAGAACTGCGAGAGGCTATCGAAAAACCGGCAGAAGCGCGAGTGATGTTCTTTGAACCGCATGATTTAGTAGAAACGCTAATTGATGAAGTTGCAAATATGCCTGGGGCGCTGCCGCTGCTGTCGTTTGCCCTCAGCGAGCTGTATACAAAGTACTTAGAGCGTCAGCGGGTAGCGCAATATGGCGGCACTATTATAGACCGAGCGCTGACACGGCTTGACTATGAAGAACTAGGCGGAGTTGTTCATTCTCTGACGCAAAGAGCAAACTGCGAGTACCAAACTTTGATTGATCAAGATGTGGCCTATGCTCAAACTGTGCAAAATGTGATGCTACGGATGGTGGCAACGGGTGGAGAGATGGCACGGCGGAAAGTCTCTGCTGCTGAACTGGTTTATAGAGAACCAGAAGATAGCCGTGCAAAAGCTGTGGTTGATGCGTTTTTGGCAGCTCGCCTAATCACAACGGGTACAGATGTTAATGAAGAGATTTATCTAGAGCCGACGCACGATGCGCTGGTGAGAGGATGGGATAAGCTGTTGATTTGGAAGAGTGCTGCCGAGGAGAAACTACCTTTGCAGCGGCGACTGACTCAGGCGGCTAATGAATGGCAGCAGATAGCCGTAAGCTCGCCCAAAAAGTCTATGAGCTTTCTTTGGTACACAAGTCCTTATCTAGCAGTGCTAGCAGAAATGCTACGCGCTCCTAACCATGGATTTAATCGTGTAGAACAAGACTTTATTCAACAGAGTATTCAGCAAAAGCAGCAGCAGACACATCGTCGCAAACGCATTGCTATTGCGGTGACATCAACGATGAGTGCGATCGCTATTTTCGCTACTATTCAAGCTGTCACCGCTCAGTTTCACCTCACAACCGCGCTCAGACGCAGCTCAGCAGCTAACTTTGCAAGTAACCGGTATCACTTTGACGCGCTTGTAGACGGTTTGATCGCTGCCGATCGCCTGCGATCGCTGCCAGGAAACCGATTTATGCAACAGACGCAGGTGGATACAAAAACAACCCTTGCTGCCGCCGTCTTCTGGACAAGAGAGCGCAATCGAATAGCGCAACATCAAAATATTGTTCAGGCTGTAGACTACAGCGCTGACGGACGACTGTTTGCAACCGGCAGCTATGACCATACAATTGTGATTAGCTACGCGGACGGTCGCTTGTTCAAGACCTTAAGCGGACACGAAAGTCCCGTTATGAGCGTTCATTTTAGTCCCGACGGGCAATCTCTTGCTTCTGCGAGCCAAGATGGAACTGTGAAGCTTTGGAACCTTCAAGATGGATCATTTCAAACTATCTCAACCAACGATGAAATAGTCTTTACGGCTCAATTTAGCCCAGATGGACGAAAACTAATCATCGGCGGAGAAAATGGTCTAGCAGAAGTCTGGAGTCGAGACGGCCAGCTTCTCCAAACGCTTGAGGGCCATAGCGCCTCAGTTCGCTCCGCTGGCTTTAGCCCTGACGGTAGCCGGTTGTTCACCGCGAGCGAAGAAGATGGCCTATTCAAGCTTTGGAATGTTAGTGGCGATTTGATAAAAACGATTGATGTTTCCTGGGTGGTGATGGCTGAGTTTAGCCCAGATGGGCAGATGTTTGCGATCACTAGCTCGCATGGTGATGTCCTGCTCTATGACGCAGAAGGTCAGTTTTTATCAAAAATTGAGCATTACAATGAAATCTGGAGCATTGCCTTTGATAATACCAGCACAGTGCTTGCGACTGGCAGCAAAAATGGTGACGTCAGCCTTTGGAGCCGCGAAGGAGATTTTCTAGATGACTGGGCTGCTCATATTGGCCCAATTAATGGCCTGGACTTTAGCCCTGACGGCCAAACGCTCATCACCGTTTCTAATGATGATATGACAAAGCTGTGGCAGGTAAAACGCCCCTGGCTGAATTCTCTTGAAGGTCACCGCGGTTCTGTTAATAGCGTTCAGTTCAGTCTTGATCAAAAGACAATCGTTACGGGTGGTAGAGATGATGAAACGGTGAGACTTTGGAATGCTTCGGATCGTACGCTGGTGAGGATCTTGTCACCGCAGAATTCTGTTGACGATGTGAGCTTTAATCCCGATGAAAGCATAATAGCTGTGGGTGCTGGCGCTGGAAGCGTACAGCTTTGGAGCGCCGATGGACAGCGGCTCAGAACGTACAGGCCACATTCTCAAAGAGTTCGCAGCCTTCGCTTTAGCCCAGACGATCAAACAATTGCCTCTGCGAGTGAAGACGGTACGGCAAAGCTGTGGTCGCTAGATGGTAAGCGTAGCGTGAGCCTATTAGAAAATGCTGGAAGAGTCCTTAGCGTTGAGTTTAGTCCTGATGGGAGAAAGATAGCTACCGCTGGCGACGATGCCACCGTTAGGATCTACAGTACAGAGGGGAAAAAGCTCAAAGAACATAGAAGACACAGCAATCGGGTACGGCAGGTTCGCTTTAGCCCCGATGGTCAGACGATTGCCTCTGCAAGTAGTGATCGCACCATCACGCTCTGGGATACTGAAACAGATACTTTCAGTACGCTAGCAGGACACAGCGCGGGCGTGCTAGGCGTTAGCTTTAGCCCGGACGGTCAGATGATCGCCTCTGCGAGTAGCGATCACACCATTATGCTGTGGCATCGCGACGGCAGGCCCATCACTTCACTGCTAGGTCATTCAGTCGATGTGAATGCTATAGACTTCAGTCCTGACGGCAAGTGGCTAATTTCTACTGATTTCGAAGGCAAGGTATTGCTTTGGGAAATAGAAGACATTGTGAGTTTGACAGGGCTCATAGAAAAGGGATGTAGTCAGATAAAAGATTACGCAAACACCGCTTCTGAAGACTTAGATAAAGACTTAGAGCGCCTACGGAAAATCTGTAAAACACGTTAGAAACGACAGCGCCTCATTGATCTGCCTTGTAAAGAATATTGAAGCGATTGAAGGGAAATAAGAGCGATATGCAGTAATTAAGTGTGTACAGACAGACATCAGTATTCTTTGCTTGCAAAGCTGTACTGCCACGTTAACGTGCGAACTTATAATGAATTACGACATCAGAGTAAGCAACCTTCCCGACAATACGCCGAAGTGTGATCTGAGCGGGCTTTTTGCCCAGTATGGTTTTAATAATATCGATATAAAAGATCAGCGTGATTTTGATGGAGAAAAAGAAGAAACCGTCGAATACGTGAGACTAGAAGACGGTGATTCTATTCAGGATGCTATTGATAGGCTAAACGGAAGAACCTGGCGCAAAAGAACGCTGACGGTAGAGAAAGATTTTCGCTACACCGATGATGGCCACGCTCAGCCGAGCCAACCGCCTAGAAGCGGTACTTCAGCGAAGAAAAGACCTCCAAACAATAAGTCGCCAAGAAAAAAACACGAAACAACATAGATACAGCTACCTAACGTCGAGATACTGGAAGCAAGATGACTCAGGCTGAACTAACCAATGCACTTTTAGGCGCGGTCTTGGGCCTGCTGCCAATTACACTGACTGCTTTCTTTGATTGGCAAGAAAAACGGGACGTGGCCGATCAGCGCAATCAAGCAATTGATGTTGCTCATAAGAGAGTGAACTTTCTCAACGATTGGGTAAAAGCCCAAGAGAACTGTGTGAAAGAGAACTGTACCACCGATCACCTCCATGCAATTAAAGAAGATATTGCAAGCGAGCTAAACCAGCTCAAACAAGAGCTGGCTGAGAATCTGGCAGCATTAGAGCAGCGAACCGTTACCAAGACGACTGCTCGCGCTCAGCGCAGTTTGTTACAAAATATGTTTTTAGCATACTTTCCTCGGGGTGCGTTTGCCTGGGCGCTTCATATTTTTTACTACATGCTGCTGGGCATGAGCGTTTTAATCGTTGCTGGGGGCGGCTATAGCGGCGATAATCCCGAGGTTTGGTCTTGGGCCGATTTTCATTCTTTACTATTGGGTATTGTTATCTTCTTTGTGCCGATGCTGGCTCTGATACAGTGGCTTGCCAGACTAGCTGATAAGCGAGCACGGCGGATTGCCGGGGAAGCCCAAAGGCATTTAGAGGCTGCAAAGTACAGTCGCCCACTGCTGTAATCAAGCCAGACTAAGGCTTGTATTGATCAAGTGCAAGCGCACGTGCGGAATACAGGGGTAGTAGCCTGTTTCTCATATAGGCTGACGCGTGTACTACGATTAATCAATGAGTAAAAATAGACTGGCTAACAGGCGATCTTCTCGCAGAAAGACCGCGTTGCTAGGGCGTAAGCGAAGAGCTAAAAAAGACTTTGGATTAGGCCGTAATCTTTATCGCCTGTGGCATCCCGTCTGGCTATTTATCAAGCACGAAAATATTGACCGAATCGCTTTTGTTTTAGGGCTACTCATTATCACCAGCAGCGTGGTGATTTCTAGAGTGGAATCTATCTCTCTAGTCGATAGCTTTTGGTGGAGTATCGTCACTCTTACGACGGTTGGCTATGGCGATATTGCCCCGGCTACGTCTGTTGGGCGCATTATCGCCGTGATTAATATGTTTGTTGGCATCGGCTTATTAGCTGCCTTGAGCGCCGCTTTGGCCAGTGTTTTAGTGGAGCGAAAAATGAAGGAAGAATTAGGTTTGAGTGACACTCACTTTACAGATCATGTGATTTTGTGCGGGTGGAATCTGAGAGCCGCTAACATTGTTAAAGAGCTGCGAATGGAGCAGTCCGCTGAGGAAATGGCGATTGTGCTGATTGCGAATTGCGATCGCAAGCCCATAGACGACCCAAACATGACCTTCATTCGCGGCCCCATCTCAGATGAAACCCTGCGACGCGCGAACCTAAACCGCGCAAAAACCGTCATTATCTTAGGCGACGATCAGCTAGACGCTTCTATTAGAGACGCCACAGCAGTACTCTCGACATTAACCATCGAAAGCATTAATCCCAACGCCTACACCATTGTCGAGCTAGTCGATCAGGCCAACGCCCTTACCTGCTACCGCGCCCAGGCCGACGAGGTGATTATCACCAGTGAGCTAAGCAGTATGCTCATTTCTCAAGCAACGCTCAACCACGGCATTTCAAAGGTAATTTCAGAGCTGCTGAGTGCGCAGACGGGCAATCAGCTCTACAAGCTACCGCTGCCATCGTCGCAAATCGGTCATCCTTTCATAGATGTTTTTGTGCATATGAAGCAGCACTATCAGAGTATCGTCGTCGCGCTACAGAAAGGACTCGAAGGCAGCGTCATTTCTAATCCAGACAGCACTCAGATTGTGGAGGCTGGCGATTACCTTATTGTGATGTCTGGCGCTGCGCCTATGATTACTGCCTAGCTCAGATCTACAGGACTATCTACCGTTTCGTACTTCTACCCGTCATTTACTCGCAAGTATTTTCAAAAGGAAGGTCATGACCTCAACGAATCCTGAACAGCAACCGCTACAGATGCGCTCTATTCAGCGGCGGCGCGTACAGCAGCATTTGGGCTTAGCTGCCGCGATCGCTCTACTCACATCCAGTTGCTACCAATACAGCCAGCCAGATCTTAGCGCTGGCGGCGAACCCAATCCAAACGCCATTACTGACCAAAACGCCAACGAAAAGATTCCTGCCGTATTTTATAAAACGACCGAGGAATGCGAAGCCGATGCGCAAAAGCAGCAGGAAGAATACGCTGTCTTAAAAACGGCCTTTGAAGGCGGCGAGCTAGAAGCTGCTCCCACCGAACCGCCGCTCAAAGCAGAAGAGTGCGAGGCCCAAATGCTAGCCGCTCAGCAAGACTACCAAAAGCACGCGCCCACCTACGCTTCTCTATCTGACTGTCAGGCCGAAGGGCTCGAATGCGAACCCGCTACCAATTCTCAAAACACGGGCTACTATCAGCCCCGCTTCGGCGGCTACTTTTTCTATCCCTTCTTAGGCAGTAGAACGCAATACGTTTACATCAACGATGGCGGCTCGCAGCGGCGGCTCTATCAGCCCAGCACGGTTTACCAAAGCTCAACGCCAGGGCGGGTCGTCACGCCAAATGGTCGGGTGGTAAATAACGTAGGGACTGGCGTAGTTGAAGCCCCAAGACATACGCGCGCGACGCCGCCTGCTCGCCCAAAAGGTACGGCTGCTAGGGGCACGATTACGGGCAGAGGGAGCCAGGGGTTTGGTTCTACTTATAAGGGCACAGGCAGAGGCGGGAAGTAGGCTATAGCGTGAGAAATTGTGAAGGCGTAAGAAATTATGAAACCGATTAAGGTGAGCCGTCGGCCTAACTGGAAAAGGCATGTTCAAGAAAATGCCTATCAGGCCGATGTTTTGAGCGACGCCAAGCAAAAGTATTGGGTAGAGGCGCTTTCTGAGCCGTTTGCTATTCAGCTAGATACTCGCGAGGAAGAGGCGATCGCTGATGCGACCGAAAGCCTCTGGGAAATGTGCGTTGAGTTCTTGGACTGGTTTTTTACGGACGAAAGCGAGGGTGAGGTGGATAAGCGTTTAGCCAGGCTGAAAATCCCGCCTGCCTACTGGCAAGCGATAAAAAATAGCTGGGAGCGTGAGGAGCCGGTTGAAGACTTATCTTTGTGTACGCGCTTTGACTTTGCGCTCACTGAAGACAGGCAGATTAAGCTGCTTGAAATCAACGGAGAGACGCCGCTATTAGGGGCTGAAACTGTTTATCAGTGGAACTGGTTTGTAGACTACAAGCGCAACTATCAAAAGGGCGCTGCGCCTTTGCCTAGCGATGCTAGCCAGTTTAATGAGTACTGGGAAAGAGTGGCCGGGCAGTGGCGAGGAATTGTTGAAGATTACAATCTCAAACAGACGGGCATCTCTTTTTTAGTAGATGAAAATTTAGAAGAAGATTTGGAGATGGCAATGCAGCTCATCCAAATTCTGCACGAGGAGGTGGATGCTAGCATCTATACCCAAATTGTTTATTTGCGAGATCTCGTAGATGAGCAGGGGCAGCAGGTTCAGCGCGGGCTTGGCCTAGATAGCGAAGGCTACTTTGTTGATCATGTGAACGAGCGCATTCCGGTGCTGTGGAAGATGTATGACTGGTCTGATTTGCAAAACGATATGGCAGCAAGCGGCAGCACGGAGGTGTTTGCTCAAAGGCTAGAGACAGGAGAGGTGAAGGTGATTGAGCCTTTGTGGAAACAGGTGCTTTCTAATAAAGGGGCGCTGGCGCTGATGTGGGGGCGCTTTAAATCATCGCGCTATAGCCAGTATTTGTTAGAGACTTATTTTGAAAATGATATCTCTATAGAATCTACTGAGCTTGTGGTGGGTATGCACGTTAAAAAGCCGATGCTAGGCATGGAGGGCGTGGGTATTTCTATTGAAACGGGCGTGGGTGAGTTGGAAAAAAGAGAGACGTATGGCTACGGCAGCGAAGGCTTTATTATTCAAGAATACGTTGAGCTGGCGCAGGCGTTTGGCTATTACTACATGATCGGAAGCTGGGCAGTGGATGGCGATGCGGCAGGGGTTGTGATTCGAGGCGATACCTCGCGAGTGACGGGGCGGCACTGTTTGATTATTCCTCACATTGTTTCTAATGACGGGCTCTATATCCCAGATATAGACGGTTGATTTTTCTAAGGCTAGAGAGAACAGAAGATAAGGAGTATTGGATTGATAGCTGTACTAAAAAGAACAAATCGCCTGAGAATAAATCAAAATGTCTGGGACTTAGAGTCTGTTATCTCTGCCGATCATGTGATCCCACAGCACTATTTTGATAATGCGCTACCGGATGTTGTTGAAAATTTTCAAAAGCTTCTCAGTCGTGATGTTTTCTCTGAAGGCGATGCGCAATCTCTCTATCAGCACGTGCAGGGGCGTAGGTCAGAAATGTCTGAAGACTTTTTAAAGATGCTCGATCTGTGGCTAGCGGACGAGCTTAAGCACTATGAGGGCTTGCGCCGCACCTATCACAGCATTGCAGGCGTGAGCTACCAGACAATGACGCGCCTTTTTTCGGCACGTGTGCATGAAATCAAGCCGATTGAAAGGCTGTTTGAAGACGAATTTTCTATTCTCGTGGCGATGATGTTTGATGAGATTGGCTCTGTGTATTCTTATCGCCGTGATTTGCGAGAGTATTATCGTCACTTTGGCGCTGAGATTAAACGCATGGGGCATCACCTTGTAAAAGATGAAGGCATGCACTTTAGCAATGCTGCCGAGCTGCTATTAGCTCACCACGCTCACCGTTTGAGTGAGGTTCAGCCTTTATTACAAGACATTTCTCGGCTATCGAAAACGCTGAAAAAATATCATCAGTCATTCTTTTTGGATCACGCTCAAGAGCAGTATCGGTTTCCAGATTGCTTTAATCAGGTGACTATTCGGCTGATTTTGGCACGGCTAGGGCTGGGGAAGCGGCCTACGCAAAGTGAATTGCGATCACTCTGGCAGTGGGTTCCGGCAGGCCACACGCTGGTGCCGGTTTAGCAGGGTGCCAGTTTAGCAAGGGGCCAGTTTAGCAAAATGCCGGTTTAGGCTAGGCGATCGCGCGGCTTCACCGGATCTCTTTGCAAGGCGCTCTCTAAAGCTTTGCGGTTAATAGGCTTGCTCAAATAGTCATCCATACCCGCCTCGAAGCATCGCTGGCGATCTCTAGCCATAGCATTTGCGGTCATCGCGATGATCCAAATGTTCTCATGCTGTGGCATCTGACGAATCTGATGCGTGGCTTCTATTCCATCTAAATTGGGCATCCGCATATCCATCAAAATCACATCGTACTGCTGGCGCTCTATGGCCGATAGTACCTCTATGCCTGAACTCACAACATCGGCGCGATAGCCTAGTAGCTCTAGCAGTCGGAGGGCAACTTTTTGATTGATTCGGTTGTCTTCAGCGATCAGAATTCTGAGGTTAGCGTGATCGCTGGCGGCTTTAGCCAAAAAAGGTTTTGTAGGCTGATGTGCTGCTTTAATCGTCGCCTTGCCTTCTTGAAAAGACAGCGCTGATAGGGCTGTTGGCGGCAGCGCTAACGTCACCGGATGAATAGAGCGCAGTGCCTGGTAAAGGGCTGCTTGCTTAGCCGGTTTCCAAACGGTGGTGGTGTCGGGAATGGGCGCAGCCGTTGAGGGCTGTCGGGATGAAGGTTGCAGCGTGCGCAGCAAAATGACGGGTAGATGCTGGTTGCGGGCGGTTTGGCGGAGGCGGTGGATGGCGATCGCGCATTCTTTGAGGTTGGTTGCGATCGCCTCATCTAAGATAATGCCGTCGAAGGTGGGATCGTTTTGCATAAATGATCGGGCCTCTGATAAGGAGGTGGCCTGAGCCAAGCTGATGCCCAGCGGCTGAAGCTCCCAGGCCAAATGGCTGCGTCGCGTAATATTGCGATCAATCAGCAGCAGACGGGTACCGTTGAGTCCCAACAGATAGGCAGGCGGGGGCTGGGTGGCTGCGGCCAAACGCGCCTGTACGGTGAAGTAAAACGTACTGCCTTCGCCGGGGTAGCTTCTGACCCACAAATCGCCGCCCATGCGATTGCTCAGCCGCTTACTAATCGAAAGCCCTAGCCCCGTCCCGCCATATTTACGCGTGGTGGCCGCGCTCACTTGGCTAAAGGGCCGAAAGAGTTGACTGAGCCGTTCAGGCGGAATGCCAATGCCCGTATCGTGTACGGCAAAGCGAATTTCATAAAGCGCTGCTGCTGGCGATAAGTGCTGCGATCGCTGGCTGCTAGACCGTTGACTATTGGTCTGTTGACTCCTAGACCGTTGGCTGCTGGCATTCAGCGGCGTCAGCGCGTCTCGAAACATCCTGGTAGGTGAGCGCCGAGTCTGTGACGGCTCAGAATGCCTGGAAGACTCTAAGTCTGATGAGCTTAGATGGGGACTTTTCCATCTGGCAGGATTAAGTCTTTGCAGCGAAAACAAGCTGCCGTTCTTAGGAATGATGCTGGCCTGCACCTGTACGGAAATTTCCCCGGTTTCAGTGAACTTGACAGCGTTGCTCAGCAGGTTTAGCAAAATCTGCTGCAGCCGCACCGGGTCACTCATAATCACAGCAGGCGTCGCGGGTGTGATTGAATAGACCAGCTCTAGGCCTTTTTCAGCCGCGCGAGGAGCCAGCATTTCCAAACTGCGCTCTACGGCGTCGCTGAGGCATACCGGATACTCTTCTATCATTAGCCGCCCAGACTCTATTTTAGAGAAGTCCAGAACGTCGTTGATCAGCGCTAATAGGGCCTGGCTGCTGTGGTTGAGGGTTTCGGCAAACTCCTTTTGACGCTCGTCTAGCGGCGTCTCTTGCAGCATTTCTGAAAGGTTGACAATCGCGTTGAGCGGCGTGCGAATCTCATGGCTCATGGTGTTGAGAAACGCTGAACGCACCTGAAGTAAGGCGTTGGCCTGCAAGCGGCTCAAGATGGTGACGGCTGTGCCGACTAGCAGCAGCGTCATTAGCGGCGGCACAACGGGCAGCAAAAAGCCGAAGTACAAAGCGCCCATCGCCAGCATTAGCCAGCCACCAAATAGCGTACCGCCGATGGCAAGCTGCACACTGGTCGGCTGACGATAGAGCAACCCCCCAAAGGCAGTGCCGCCCAATAGCAATAAAACGACAACTGCATTTGTAGGTACCGGGCGCAGCCAGTTCTGCTTGAGCAGCGTGTCGATCACCGCTGCGTGCAGGTAGCCGCCCGGTATGGCGACGCGCCGGTCGAATGGCGTTCTGATTTGGACTTGGCCAGTGGTTGCCCCGTAGCTCACGATGACGATTTTGTCTTTGAGGTAGCCGGGCGGTGTTTTGCCATCTAAAACATCTACCAGGCTGAGCGTCGCCAGTTTGCGGGCGGAGCTGGGCCAGTTGATTTGCAGGTCGCGTAGCTCGGTCGGAATTCTGATGAGTTCTTTTTGCAAACCGTAGGCTTGAATGGTCGCGACGCCTAAGCTGGGTAGGTTTTTCCAGGTGACGGCTACCTGGCGAGTGATGCCGTCAGGATCGGCTTCAAACTGAAGATGACCGACTGCGATCGCGGTTTCAGCCAGTAACGGCACTGGCTGAATCGGTTCGTCCTTTAAATTCCACGCTTGTCCGATCACCACTTTGCCCTGTGTGTCCATAGCAGCGGCAAGGCGAGCGTTAGCGGCGCTACTGGCGGCTGCATTAGGGCTGCTAGCAGTGCTGTTAGGTAGCAAAACGTTAAAGGCAACGACGCTGGCGTCCTCTTTGGTCAGCAGCCACAGCAGGTCGCTGTAGTAGTCTCGCGAGATGGGAAAGTCTCCGCCGTAGGCGTTCAGCGTTCTGTCATCGACGCTGATCATCACAATGCGGCTGTCCCAGGGCTGCTCACCGCGCCATAGCATCATCTGGTTGTTGACGGCTCGCTCTAGCGGTACCCAAGCGTTGAGCTTCAGGAGTACGACGACGCACAGGCTAGCAATCAGTCCAGGTACCAGTCGGTTTAGTCCTCGAAATCGTCTGACTTTGGGGATCATGGCACTACTAATGCGTACTGTTGCTCAGTGCCTAATGGCGTAATTACCCTAGCTGGAATGCGGCGATCGCTCGAAATAGACACCACCACGTCAAATCGCCCGTTGGGGCTCAGGCGTTTCGGCTGACCGGCTATCTCTAGCAGGTTGACGGTATCAGTAGATCCCACAATACGCGCTGCTGAGCTATTCGGAACTGAAATCAATCGGGTGATTTGTAAGTCGGGATTGTCCCGTAGGGGCTCTGGGGGGGTGGGCGCTTGGCCAGGGGTAATTGTAGACTGCAGCTCAGCGGCTACGGTCACGGCCTGGCCTTGAGCGCGTGCAATCACGCTGCCTTCGAGGGTGGCGACGCCAGTTTGACCGCCGGGCTGAACGGTCACGCCAAAGTCAGTGCCGCGGACGCCGCTAATCCCTGCTGGGGTATGAATTTCTAGACGGGTGTCAGGATTAGTTAGGGGCCGAACTCTGAGCCTTACCTGGCCCCGGTTTACGATCATTTCAGTAATGCGGCCACCGCGGTTGGTGATGGCAAGCGATCGCACCTGTAGCTGGCTATTTTCGGCCATGCTGAGCACCCCGGCCTGCTGATCAACGGTGAGCCGGGCAGAGGATCTAGGCCCGGTGGTAAGCGTATCTCCGGCGCGGGTGAGGCGATCGCCAATCGCAGCCTGCTTGCTAACGCCCTCATAGGTGACTAGCGCTACGCTGCCGCTGATGCGATCGACCGACAGCCAGCGATCGCTCTGTACAGTTAAGGCACTCACGGCGCGAGCCGAGAGCAGCATGAGCCCAACAGCAATGCCTATAGAGATAAATTTGCGCCTCTTCTCAGCGTAAAATCTGCTGAAAGAGACGCTGCTACCGCGAACCTTTCCCATAGTCGGGTGTCAAAAATAAGATCAGTACTCGTACTGAGAATCTTTTTAATATGGCATGTAGTCTGGTTCTCAAAACCGTTAAAATGCATCTTTTCTGTAAAGTTCAGCCATAATTGCTGAAATTTCGTAGATAGTTACCGGCAAAGCGCTAGCTCACCGCGCATATATTACACGTGCGCGATAGCCTTCCTTACGTAAAATTCGCCGGATTGTTTCGGCATCGGCGCGACTGCTGAAGCTAGCAATTTGAATGTATGGCCCGAACTGAGCGCTGGTGGCAAACGCATCTGGAATGCAGGCTTGAATCTCAGCTAAAACCCTTTCATCTTCACCGCTGAGAACCACACGGTAGCGTCTATCTGCCTGCTGTCCAATTACAATCACATCACCGCTATTCTGCGTGTTGTAGCGCTGCGGTTCAGCAAAAAAATCACAGGTGGCCTCGCTAGGAGTAGCCCGCACCAGCCAAATCGCAGCCGTAATTTTTAGCAATCGATGTATCTTCACCGCGACCCAATATCGCCAATATTCTCGTAGGCACCGCTGTCACTGGCGCTGGCTACCGTTTGCTCGGGGGTATTTGGAATGCTGAGCCGGGCGCTGGTTAGGTGGTGATGAGTCATACGAGCGCCGACCAATAGTGTATGCGTCTGCTGGCGCGCGGATGAATCTCGATCCGTTTCAATCTGATCGGTTTGAGCATGACTTGTTGTGCGTGCGGCTACATGATCTAAGTGAGGCTGGGCCGCTAGCTCGGGTGTGTGAACCCCTAAGTTCAAAACAATCATGAGTGCAGTAAGGCCAATACCTAGCTGGCGCAGCGTGCCCCTGATGAATCGCTTAAGCGCTAAGCAGGCCGTTGAAGAGGCGTTAGTTGTGGAAGTTGGGATTGTGGAAGTTGGGATAGTCATGGCGCGATGTGGAGGCGATCGCACAGCTCTAGTGCTTACATATGTGTAATGAGGTCGCCGTCTTCAATATAAGTAACATTTGTTTACATTATCAGAAAAGATAATGATAGAACAAGTCTCCTTGACGGTTTTAAAGGTGTCTTTTGGAAAAACTATACGCTTCTATTTAGTACCGAATTCGTGGATCGACATAGGCATTAAGTACATCAATTGCGATACTGACCACAACGACAATTGAAGCGAAGAACACCATCAGCCCTTGCACCATTTCATAGTCACGTTGGGTAATGGCTTCGTACAGTCGGTTGCCCAGTCCTGGCCAGGAAAACGTCACTTCTGTGAGGACTGCGCCGCCAAGCATGGCCGCAAAGGTGAGGCCCAAAATGGTGATCACTGGAATCATGGCATTTTTAAGCGCGTGCGCTGTAATAATCCGAAACTCAGAGATACCGCGGGCGCGAGCGGCTTCTACATAGTCGGCTTTGAGCGTTTGGCGCAAATTTACGCGAACGATGCGCTCGAATACGCCGCTGATCAGAATGCCGAGCGTGAGGCTAGGCAGCGTGAGGTAGTGGAGGGCCGTGAAAAACTGGCCGGGATCGCCATGCAGCAAGCTGTCTAATAAGTAGAGTCCGGTGGGGCCGTCTGGGGGCAAGTCAGCGAGCGGAAAGCGGGTGCCAATCGGAAACCATTTGAGCTGTACGGCGAAGATGATTTGTAAGATCATGCCGAACCAGTACATCGGTAGGGCGTAGGTGACGATGCCGAAGAGTCTGCCGCCTGCGTCGATAGGGGTGTTGGGACGAGAGGCGGCGATAGAGCCGACAGTGAGGCCGACGGCGGCGGCGATCAGCATTCCGCAAAGGGTGAGTTCGACGGTGGCGGGGAAGTAGTCGCCGATGACTTTGATAATGGTTTGGCCCTGGCTGAAGCCGGAGGTGCCCAAATCGAAGTGCAGCAGCTTGTTGAGATAGGCGAAGTATTGAACGTAGAGCGGCTGATCGAGGCCCATCTGCTGGCGCATGGCTTCTTTGACAGCTTCAGGCGCGCGGGAGCCAAGCTTTACGTCTACGACGTCGCCGGGGGCTGCGCGCATCAGGAGGAAGACGACGGTGGTGGCGAGCCAGATCATCAGGGGGGCGAGCAGAAGCCGGGAGGTGATGTAGATGCGGAGGGCGCTGGCGCGGGAGGACATGGGGATTGGGTAGTTGGGGGGTGAGGGCCTTGGGAATGCGTGGAAAACGTTAAGTCTATCTACGTCTGTCTTAGCTTAAGACTCAGCTTTGTCTATTTGCCAAAATAGGAACTGCTGATTGGGCTCGATGGCAACATCGCTAACGTCAGCGGTCGTAAATACATAGTCTTTGGTTTGCCACAGCGGCACGTAGGGCACTTCATCGACCATGAGCTTTTGCAGTTGGCTAAAGATAGCTGCCCGTTTAGCAGGATCGGTTTCGGCGTTTTGGTCGCTCACAAGCTGGTTGGCTTCGTCGCTGTAGTAGAAGGAGCCGCCGAGCTGACTTTCGCCTGATTCGCACAGGGTTTCGGCGGAGCCTTCGGCGCAGGTCAAGAAAGGCTGGACGAAGTTTTCAGGATCAAAATAGTCGGCGTACCAGTCGGAGAGCACGCTGGTGTAAAGGCCCTGCTCTACGTTTTGCCAGAGGGTCGCCACTTCGGCGGTGTCTACTTTAATGTTGACAAGTCCGGGCAGCGCTTGCTCGATAGACTGCTTCATGGTGTTGGCAGCAACGGCTCTGGGGGTGGAGGAGGACGGGTACCAAATTTCTAGCTCTAGCGGATTGGCTTCGGTAATCCCAGCGCTGGCGAGATATTTTCTGGCCTGATCGAAGTTGCCGTCGCCGTAGGCTTCTTCAAAGACGGGCTCATATACCTCGAAGGCTTTGGGAATGAGGCTGTAGAGGGGTTCGGCTTGGCCTTTGAAGGCGCGATCGCTAATCAATGAACGGTCAATCATCGCCGCGATCGCCTTGCGCACGTTCAAATCATCAAACGGCTCAATTTTCTGGTTAATTGCCAGATAGTTAATCACCGTAGAGCCCGCTTCAATCACGTTCCAGTTATTGCTGGCCGCGTCTGCTTCGAGCTGGGAGATCTGGTCAGGATCTAGAGACTGATAGGCTACGTCCAAGCTACCGGACTGGAAGGCGTTGTATAAGTTAACGGCGCTGGTAAAGACCTGAATATCAATGCCATCGTTAGCGGGCTTTTCGCCCCAGTAGTCTTCGTTGGCGTCTAATCGAATAACGCTGCTGGTGTACGAGCTGAGCTTGTAGGGGCCAGAGCCGATGAAGGTATTGGGCTTGAAGGTGTCTAGGCCGATTTCGTACTGCTCGGGGGAGACAGGGGTAATGCCTGAGAAGGTGAGTAAAGAGGTAAAGGAGGCAACCGGCGCTTCGAGCGTGATCGTTAGCTCAGTAGGGCCGGTGGCTTCAACCGATTCGACTTTGCTAGCGAGCAGATCAGCCGGGCGTCCGTTGTTCTCCATGAAGCGCTGCATGGAAAAGGCCATGACTTCGGCATTGAAGGGGGTGCCGTCATGCAGGGTCACATCGTCGCGTAAGGGGATGGTGTAGGTGAGCCCGTCCTCTGAGATGGTGGGAAGTTCGGTGGCGAGCTGAGGGGTGAGATTGGTGGTGCCGGGGGCGTAGGTGTAGAGGCGATCACCCAGGTTGTAGAGCAAAATGCCGGGAAAAGTTTCGTAGGCGTCAGCAGGATCTAGCGTATCGGCGCTGAGCGTAGTGCCAATGGCGACCCGGTTGCCCTGGCCAATGGTGGCATCCACCGATTCGCCACCTGAGCGGCAGCTTACGGCAAGCATTAAGCAAAGGCTAAAGAGGCCCAGGTATTGACCTATTCTCAAAAATCGTCGTCTAGAAAGGAGGGACACAATCATTGGATGCTTCAGCTAACCTACAACGCAACATTATCAGCGATGGACAGTAGGTTAGCAGAAAAGCAGGTTGGCAGAAAAAGAGTGTGCCACTCAGCCGATCGCCTCAGAGCCTTTGACCTCCGCTAGGCCCAGCCATCGCTCTTGTAATTGCGCGGTTGCCAGATGGCACAGCAGTCCGATTGGCCCGGCAAACAGGCATAGCGCTAAAGAATGACGGGTAAAAATGCCTTTCTCCTGCCCCTGCCAGTAGATCCAGCGACCTACAAAGAGATCCATGACGACGAAGTGAATCCAGCCGGTTGCCATGACTTTTTCATCGGCAAATAGAGCGGCGATCGCACTTAACGTAGGATTCGCAAAAGACTCCACCGACTCAGGATCTAAACTGTTCACAAAGCAGTAGATATAGGCTAGCGCTAGCGGTAAAAACGGCAGCGTAGACGCCATGATCCGCCGGGTGACCGACCAGTTCGGCACGATCACTATCAACAGCCAAAACGGCAGCACAAACAAATTAGCGCCGTTATACAAATACTCAATAATCATGACGATCCTCTACACTGACAAAAACGTTGAGATTTAATAGCGTACTCTCA
Source organism: uncultured cyanobacterium (assembly GCA_963793265.1). Taxonomy (GTDB): domain Bacteria; phylum Cyanobacteriota; class Cyanobacteriia; order Phormidesmidales; family Phormidesmidaceae; genus Phormidesmis. The sequence continues at coordinate 550,171 of CAWBZI010000006.1, read as the reverse complement.
TGATGATATTGCCAGGCTCGCCCGTTCGCATTACTAACGCTGACGACACCTACTATGGATTTGAAGGTCAGGTGCAGCGCATCACCGATGGCAAGGTTGCCGTGCTTTTTGAGGGCGGTAACTGGGACAAGCTTGTGACCTTTCAAAAGACCGACCTTGAAGTTGTGCAGCCCAAGCGAGGCAAAAAGTAAGCGATGCGCCTTCCGCTACCGCAGTTTGCAGTCAAAGAAAGATCTAAAAGTCATATCGCTGAGGTGATTGAAACCTCAACGACTGAGTTTTTGGCGCAGTGCCTTGAGCCTGAAGATTTAAGCTTTCCGGCGATGCCGCCGTTTGGCAGCTGGGTAAAAGCCTATGACGAGGAGTCGGCTAATCAGATATACGGCGTGGTGTATCACGCGACGACGAGCCCGATGGATTCGGTGCACCGGGCGCGGGCGCTGGGCATGTCATTAGATGAGCTGAGAGAGCAGCAGCCGCAGATTTTTGCGATGCTTAAAACTGAGTTTAGCGTGGCGATTGTGGGCTTTGTGCCGATGCAGGCCGGGCGGAAGAATGGCAGGGTCAGCGGGTCTAATGGATCTACTAACGGAAATGGGATGGTTTTGAGCGATCGCATCTATCAGCATCTTCCCCCACGCCCGCCTCAGGTTCACCAGGCCGTTTATCGCTGTGACATCCCCGAAGTGGTGAGCTTTACCGAAGAACTCGACTGGTTACGCACGTTGTTACAAGTCAGCGGTGTCCCGACTGAAAGCTTAGTAGCAGCGGCAATTCGTGAAATCTATAATCTGCGCGATCTCGATCGCGACTGGCTGGTACGAGCGGGGCGTATGGTGAGCGTATTGCTTAAAGACGATTACGACCGGCTACGCATGATCTTGTCTCAGATTCATCCTTAACGTATGCAAACCTACGACACCATCGTGATTGGCAATGGCTTGGCAGGGGCTGCTCTCAGCTACGAGCTGGTCAAAGCTGGTCAATCTGTGCTGCTTTTAGACGATGGCAATCTTGATAGCGGCACGCGCTATAGCTACGGAGGAATTGGTTATTGGGCAGGCACTACGGATCTGACGAGCAAGCTGTTTACCGCTGGAATGGTGCGGCATAGGGAGCTGCCTGAAGAACTAGGCGCAGAGACTCAACTGCGAGAGTTGGATCTGCTGTTAACGGTAGATAAGGGCGCGGATGTAGAAGCGTTTATTAAAGCCTATGAGATTTTTAATACGCCGCCTGAATTTGTTGCTGCAAAAGAAGCGCATGAGATTGAGCCTCAGCTTAATGTGGATGCAATAGAGGGCGCTTTTACAACGAAGCATGGCCATGTTGATCCGATGTCTGTTGTATCGGCTTATAACGGAGCCTTTAGGAGATTAGGCGGACATCATAGTATTGCGGAGGCGACAGGGCTGGTAAAGATAGGAGAAAAGGTAACGGGCGTGACAACAGCGGCTCAAGCTTATCCAGCTAGCACTGTTGTGGTTGCGGCGGGGGCGTATAGTCAACAGCTTATTCAAGCGGCTGGTTTGCAGGTGCCTTTGTTCTTTACCCATGCCGAGATTGTTGAAACGCCGCCTTTGGATGTAGTGGTGCGATCGCTAATCATGCCTGCTAGCAACGCTCGCTTTGAACAAGAAGCCGAAGCGGCTACAGACAGTCGCTGGCAGCAAAAAGACACTCAGATCATGCCACCTGTGTTAGAAGCCGGGGTGATTCAGTTCGCAAATAAAACGGCTCGGCTTGGACAAATTAGCCGGTTCCACACGGCATATACGCCGCCTTGCGATCCAAGTACAAGTGCGTTGGCAATGCGAGAGGCAATCTCTCAGCAAGTGCCCTGTCTAGAAAATGCGCCCGGCACCTGGCGGCACTGCCTGGTCACCTTCACTCAAGACGGCCTCCCGCTCCTTGGCCCCGTTCCCGGCGTCAGCGGCCTTCACCTCTTCAGTGGCTTCACTGGCCCCTTTGCCCTCGTGCCGCCTGTCGCTCAGCGCTACGCCCAGCATCTTACTAGCGAACCTGATCTACTTATTAACCAAATGCTGATTGATCGATTTTCTATATAAAAGCTCTGTGCAAGAGGTAGATTGACATGACCCTCACAAATATCTCGCTACCGATGGCTCAAATTAAAGACCTGTGTCAGCGTAAACAAGTTACTGAACTTGCCTTGTTTGGCTCTGCCCTTCGGGACGACTTTAAAGCTAGCAGCGATATTGATGTTTTGATTACCTTTGCCCCTGACGCTCGAAAAGGGCTGTTGACTCTTGCTCAAATTAAGCTTGAATTAGAAGAACTATTCGGTCGAGAAGTTGATATCTTAACTAAAAAATCCATAGAGAACGGACGAAACCTAGCTCGATGCCAGAGCATTCTCAAATCCGCTAAAGTGATCTATTAGACTTCTGCTAGACAGAATAAGGTAGCGGTAGTTCATTCCTGGTTTTGCGTACGCAATTTAGAGCCTCTTTGAAACAGGATTGAAGACTGCGCGTATTGGCTGCCATCGCCCGAACAAACAATCCCTTGCTATGGGGCAAAGTAGAACTTGCTAGCTCAACGGCTACATAGCTACCGGCAAGTGCATCAATGTCGTGGCCTAGAGCAGCTAAGTTTTCTGGGGTTGTGATCGCCTCTGGCAAAATCAAAACCAAACTCCCTAACACCGCACCGCTAGAAAACAAATCACTAGCCTTAAACCGATTCTCTTTACCCAGTAGCTTCATCGCTTCAACAAACAACAGCGTTCCTTCAGGCGATCGCACCTCCAACCGACTCACATACTCTCGAAACTTATACACTTCCCCTCTCGCTAGCCGCCCCGGCAAAATAATCTCACCCAGGCTCAGCCCCGCTGTAGGATGCACAGTGATACACGTTTTTTGAGTGAGCGCTGAATCTGCAAAGAGAATCAACGGTTCAGGAAGAAACTCCAGGGTGGCGCGATCGCCTACGTTGATCTGATAGTCCACCGTCGCTCGGTCGTTCGATCCCGGCATCGTATGAACCTTAGTGGCAGACTGATCGGCTAAATAAAGCTGACTGTCGGGCTCTAGATTAAGAGAGGTTTTTAAGCGATCGCCCGCAAGCAGCCCCGGCGACGTATTCATCCGATATAGGTAAGCCCTCTGAGAAGACATCTCAGTGCCATTTTCTTCCAGCCTAAAGACAGGCGAAACGCTCAGCGGATAGGCCATATAGCGATGGCTTGAAACTGTTCTCCCGGCAGAATTACAGGTGAGTTTCAATGCAAGCTGCTTTTGAGCAACCGCAGTATCAAGGCGCATTATTCACCAGTGCTTTCGGTGCTGACTGACCAAACAACAGTGACTCCTGGATAAATGAAACCACCTTATCTAACCCTTCAGAAGTCTTGCAGTTGGTATAGATAACAGGCTTCCCTTGACGGTATTGATCGGACTGCTGTCGCATCAAATCCAAATCGGCACCCACATAGGGCGCTAGATCAATCTTGTTAACCACTGCCAAATCAGATTGAACAAACCCCGGCCCATTTTTACGCGGAATATCATCCCCCGCGCCCACGTCAATCACAAAAATATAGGCGTCCACCAGCTCGTAGCTAAAGGTAGAGGCCAAATTATCACCGCCGCTCTCAATCAAAATCAAATCTAGCTGCGGAAACAACAGCTCCAAGTCCTGTATGGCGAGCTGATTCATCGTCGGATCTTCCCGAATCGCCGTATGCGGACAGCTCCCCGTTTCTACCCCAATCACTCGCTCGGCAGGCAAAAACCCCTTCCGCTTCAGCCGATCGGCATCTTCCGTGGTCAGCAGGTCATTGGTCACCACCGCCACCTCAACCCCTTGAGCCATCAGCATCGGCACAATGCCTTCTATCAGCGCCGTTTTACCACTGCCCACCGGCCCACCAATGCCCAACCGCGCTGCTGATTTTGGCATAGCCCTATCCTTTCAGCTCAGCGCCGTCATATTTTCCATTGAAGCCATAGATCTCCTTAGAGCCGCCATATGGCACTAGCTCTACCTCCTTTTCGTCGCCTGGCTCAAAGCGTACAGCCGTGCCAGCGGTGATATTTAGCCGCATTTTTTTAGCGCGATCGCGATCAAATTGCAGCCCTTCATTCACCTCATAAAAGTGAAAGTGAGAGCCCACCTGAATCGGGCGATCGCCTATGTTACTCACCACCATCGCGATCGCCTCGCGAGTCGCATTCAGCTCAATCGGCTCCGAGCCACCAGGAATAACCTGCCCTGGCACCAAAGGAATCTGCGCTACCGAGTTCTCTTTATACATTGAGTAAATCCTCTATCAATCCATCCTGTTAATCCATGATTGGATCGTGCACGGTCACCAGCTTAGTCCCATCTGGGAACGTGGCTTCCACCTGCACCTCATGCACCATCTCAGGAATCCCTTCCATCACATCAGCCCGCTTTAGCAGCGTCGTGCCCTCACTCATCAGCTCGCTCACCGTTTTGCCATCACGTGCGCCTTCCATGATCGCCGCCGAAATATAGGCCACAGCTTCAGGGTAGTTGAGCTTTAGCCCTCTGTCTTTTCGCCGTTCGGCAACCAGTGCCGCCGTAAAAATCAGCAGCTTGTCTTTTTCTTGAGGCGATAGCAGCATAGTTTTCTTGCAGTTTTTTCATCAACGCATCGTCCACCCTTGCATTTTCGCTCTATTCCTTCTTTTTTTCTTTTAAGAAATAACAACGAACCGTGTTGCTCTGTAAACCTTTCTAGCCATCTGATCACTATCACCGAAATTGCCTGCCCTAGTCTTTGATAATCACAGCAGGCTCTCAAAAATAATTGACGGCTTTGATTATAGAAATTATCAACTGGAGAATTAAACCATGCCTGAAACTATTGCTGGTGTAATGTCAGATACGACTAAGCAAGTTCCTCAGCAAAAAGTTCCGCTGCAAAAGCTCTACGAAGATTTGGCGACGATTGGTTCTATGGATATAGAGCAAGGCGCGCAGTGTCGCCAGCAGGCGCAGCAGGTGTTGGCTAATCCTAAAATTAGCTTGAACTGGAGAGATGCGATCGCTGAACGCCTTCACGAAGCCAACCACTCCCTCGGCATCAAAACCGTCACGGGTGACGACAGCTACTAAAATTAGCGCTCTAGACAAAGTTGATGAGCCTGGCGCAGGAAACAGCAAAACTGCCCAGGCTTGTTGCCGCTAAAATATCAGGCATAAGGGACATGCGTCTAAATAAAGTACCGCTGATAGCGCTGTTCATTGCCTCGGGCATAGCAGTGCTAAGCCCCGACAGATATTGCCTTGGGCATAGCACGCTATGCCCAAGGCAATATCTGTCGATTTGCCGGTACTTTATTTGAGCGCAGCTCCCTAAGCTTCGCGAAGTACAAGCATCATGATGACCGAGCGCGATCAGGCCATACTCAGCGAGTTTGTGAGAAAGGTACGCAAGCAGATACCCAACGCTCAAATTTGGGCATTTGGTTCGCGGGCGCGTGGTGATGCGCAACCCGACTCAGATTTTGATATTTGCGTCGTTGCCGATGAGATGAGCGCAGATCACAGAAACATAATCGACTACGCGGCTTGGGAGGTGGGGTTTGAGCACGAATTGTTCATTCAAACTCTTGAGTATTCACGTGAGCAGTTTGAGGACAGTCCTCGAGTTGCAAGTCCTTTGTTTCGAGCTATTCATGAAGAAGGCATACTCGTATGAATGGCGAGGATGATATCCTTTCAAGTTTCAACGACATACCTAAAACTTCAGCCTAAATCGATAGTTCGCTACCGATTCCACTAGCCCTATCGCAATAAAATTCGTCAGTAGCGCCGAGCGTCCGTAGCTCATCCAGGGCAGCGGAATGCCTGTGATGGGGGCAAGGCCAATGGTCATGCAAATGTTGAGGACGGCCTGAAAGACAATCATCGACAGTACGCCGACGGCTAGCAATGAGCCGAAATTGTCTTTTGCGTTTTGCGCAATCATGACCAGGCGCAGGCAGATGAGCCAGAAGGCGAGCAGTAGCGCCATGCCACCGACAAAGCCAAGTTCTTCACCGACTGCTGAGAAAATAAAGTCTGTGTGCTGCTCAGGAATAAAGCTGAGCTGCGTTTGGGTGCCGTGAAAGAGCCCGCGACCCCACAGCTCGCCTGCGCCAATGGCAATTCGTGACTGAATTAGGTGATAGCCGCCGCCTAGTGGATCTTTATCAGGATCTAGAAAGAGAATGAGACGGTCTTTTTGGTAGTCCTTGAGTACGCCCCACAACACCTGACCAAGCTTGCCTGAGAGGAGGTTGATAATGACTGCGATCGCTCCACTATACAGCGACCACCAGGGCAGCGACCGAAACGCCACAATTCCCATCAGCACGGCCCATACGATCCACACTGGCGGCCAAATTTGAGACACAATTGCCGACACCAGCGGCGAAATCATCAAAATCAACCAGCCTGGATTCGTGCCGCTCCAGTACAGCATTCCTAGCGTGATTGCGCCAAACACCAGTGAGGTGCCTAAGTCAGGCTGTAAAAAGACCAGCGCCCAGGGCACCGCCGTAATCGCCAGCGCCTTCACCATGCCGTAGAGCGTCGAAGCATCGCGGTCTTTCAGCGTCGCGGCCAGGGTAATGATTGCGCCCAGCTTGGCAAACTCAGAAGGCTGTACGTTAAAGCCGAGAATGGTAATCCAGCGCTGCGCCCCCAGGCCCTCTGTCCCGATGAACATAACGGCTAGCAGCGACACAATCGTCGCCCCATAAATAATCCATCGCCACTGCAACAGCACCTCGTAGCGACTGCGCGCAATCCACAGGGCCAGCGCCGCGCCAATCGCTCCTAAAATCGCGTGGTTAATGGCATATCCGCCTTCACCCGTGTACTTTTGCGTGCTGCCAATTAAAATGCTCGCAAAGATGGTTACGCCTACCGGCAGCATAAACAGCAGCCAGTCCACGCCCTGCCAGCCGTGAAAAAGCCGCTTCCAGCGTTTCTTAAACTGCGACGAGCTAGGAGAATAAGAAGACATAGATTAAGTGCAAACAATAATAGTCAAATGTTTTTTAGCTCATATTTTTCTAAGTCAGCGCTGCCACAGAGATTTTAGCCGCCGCCTGCTTAGCAATATCCATTAGCGCGATCGCTGAAGCCGACTCAGGCGCAGAGAGCACAATCGGCAATCCCGAATCGCCTCCCTCTCGCACCGGCATCTCTAAAGGCACTTTGCCCAATAGCGTCACGCCTAACTCTTCCGCTGCTTTTTCACCGCCATCCGTACCAAAAATAGCGTATTTTTTATCGGGCATATCGGGCGGCACAAAATAGCTCATATTTTCAACCAGGCCCAAAATTGGCACATTCAACTGCTCGAACATTTTCAGACCCCGGCGCGCGTCCGAAAGCGCTACGTTCTGCGGCGTGGTCACAATAATCGCCCCGGCCATCGGCACCGCTTGAGCCAGCGTTAGCTGTGCGTCTCCCGTACCGGGTGGCATATCCACCACCATGTAGTCCAGCTCGCCCCACTGCACCTGATAGAGAAACTGACGAATTACCCCGTTTAGCATTGGGCCGCGCCATACTACCGGCTGATCTTTATCGATTAAAAAGCCCATCGACACCATTTTTACGCCGTGGTTAAAGGCAGGCTCTAGCACCTGAGCGCCGTTGTCATCTCGAACGGTCACATTAGCTTCACTGAGGCCCATCATGGTCGGCGCATTAGGGCCGTAGATGTCGGCATCAATCAAGCCAACCGTAGCGCCGGTTTTTGCCAAGGCAACAGCAATATTAATGGCGACCGTGCTCTTGCCCACGCCGCCTTTGCCGCTGGTAACTGCCAAAATATTTTTCACGCCCGCAATGCCCGTGCGATCGGGCAGCGCCTTCTGCTGAGGCGTTTCAGCGGTTACCTCTACCGCTACATTCTCAACACCGGGTAGCGTGCGCACAGCCTTTTCACAGTCTTCGACGATGAACTCACGCAGCGGGCAAGCGGGCGTGGTCAGCACCAGCGTAAAGCTCACATTACCGCCGTCTACCGTCACGTTGCGAATCATGTTCAAGGCGACCAGGCTTTTTTGCAGCTCTGGATCTTGAACGGGCTTAAGGACTTCTAAAACGGAGGCGGTATCAAGCGTTTTAATCATTAATTGGAAGAAATTTTGAAAAGGCAGTTGAAAAGGCTGGCGCTACTTGAAGATATTAGCGCGAGGCGATGCGAGCCTGCGAATTTGTATTGTTCTATGTAAAGCCGATCTATGTGGAGCCGATCTATGTAGAGCCGATCTATGTAGAGCCGAATATGTCTGTCTTTGAACGCGATCGCACACCCACTACACCCCGCTCTCCGTCTACCCGAGACTGCTCAGCCGCCTCAACCAAAGCCGCTGCCACTTTAGTCGCATGAGGCTTTACAACCGGCCAGGCCAGCGGGGAAAGCCAGCCGCTCAGAGTAATCGAATACAGCACGCAGGTGCCGCAGAGCGTCGAGATAATTCGATAGGTCACGCGCTCCTGTAGCCCCGGCAGCGGGAATAAACGAATGCTCAGCAGCTCGCCGGGCAGCACTCGCTCAACAAATATTTGAGTAGAGATAGGGAAATAACGGCTGGCGACTCTGTAGATTAAGCCTGGCTTAGCCTTTTGACCGCGCGGCGCGTTAGTAGAGGCAATAAGGGGATGCCACGTCGCTAAATCGGCTAGATCGGTGACCATTTGCCAGAGCGTTTCAGCAGAGGCGCTGCTAGTCGCCCAGTAGTGGCTACTTTCACAGGTCTTAGCGGTTTCGCCGCTGCTCCATAAGCCTTGTGATCGCATGGCATTCATTTCAGCTACGCGCCAGTCGTGCCAAACCGAAGCGAGTCGGCTTTTTACCCGAGCTAGCCAAATTCCCAAACTCTTTTGCTTTTGCTGAAGCCACTTCACAAGCGATCGCCTCATCGCGTCTACTCCATCGCTTGATTGCTCAGCGAATGTACTTAAAAGGCTTTATTTAGTTTAAGCGATCGCGTCTACCAATAACCCGTTCATAAGGCGTGTTTAACCACTCGTTCGGCTACCCGGAAACTGTCAAAAATTGTCACGCTCTGTTTCAAAAATGCAATAAATTCTTAAATCGTGTTTGACTAAAATAAAAGACAGTTATTGACACTATGACGATCTCCCCGGCTAAGGCTGTTCGCCCCAAGGAAAACCCAGAGTCCGCTGCTGTAGAAGCTCCGAACCTGACGCTACCACCTGAAGGCTCGCGAGAACGCGTCAGCAACGCCTTTAAAGGACTCCAAGATCGCATCTGTAAAAAGCTAGAAGCCGTTGACGGCACTGGCAAATTTCAAGAAGACGCCTGGCAAAGGCCCGAAGGCGGCGGCGGTCGCTCTAGAGTAATGAAAGAAGGCGACATCTTTGAGCAGGGCGGCGTCGGCTTTTCGGAAGTGTGGGGCGATAAGCTTCCGCCTTCTATTCTCAGCAAGCGCCCCGAGGCAGAAGGCCACCAGTTTTACGCCACCGGCACCTCCATGGTGCTGCACCCACGCAATCCTTACATCCCCACCGTCCACCTCAACTACCGCTATTTTGAAGCAGGCCCGGTTTGGTGGTTTGGCGGCGGCATCGATCTCACCCCCTACTACACTACCGAAGCCGATGTCATTCACTTTCACAAAACCCTAAAAGACGCCTGCGACAAGCACAACCCTGATTACTACCCCAACTTCAAACGCTGGTGCGACGAGTACTTTTTTCTCAAGCACCGCGCCGAACCTAGAGGCGTCGGCGGCATCTTTTTTGACTACCAAAATGGCCAGCGCGGCGAACTCTATCGCGGTCACAACCAAGACGGCCCAGCCGCGCTCTACAGCAAGCAGGCAGGCAAGGCCCCAAAACGCAGTTGGGAGGATATCTTTAGCTTTGCTGTGGACTGTGGCGACGCCTTTTTACCCGCCTACGTTCCGATTGTAGACAGGAATGCTGGCAACGAATACACCGAGAAGGAACGCGACTTTCAGCTCTATCGCCGGGGCCGCTATGTAGAATTTAATCTGGTGTTCGATAGAGGCACCCTATTTGGCCTGCAAACTAACGGTCGCACCGAATCTATCTTGATGTCTTTGCCGCCGATGGTGCGCTGGGAATATAACTACCATCCCGAGCCAGGCACGCCTGAAGCCAAGCTTTACGACGTATTCCTTCAGCCTCAAGACTGGGCAAATATGACGGCCTAGCGGGTAGTTTGACGGGCGGGTGACAGGGCTTAAAATCCCATCAATTCCGTTTGTTTACGGAGGTAAGCCGGTAATTAGCTGTGGGCACTCTAAAGGTCAAGAAAGGCGCTACAAGCGTCTTTGAAGATCTATATGAAGAGTGACAGCAGCGGTATGGAGCAGCGAGATTTCACCACCCCAGACGGTAATCAGGTTGTGATTTTGGCCCCCACCGGGCGGCTAGATATTACAACGGCCTGGCAGTTTCGGCTCAAGCTACAAGAAACCATTTCGACAGAAACGCCCCACATTCTAGTCAACCTTAGTGAAGTCAACTTCATCGACAGCTCGGGCCTTACGTCTTTAGTCGCTGGAATGCGCGATGCTGACAAAACCGAAGGCAGCTTTCGCATTTGCAACGTGCACCCCGAAGCCAAACTCGTTTTTGAGGTCACCATGATGGACTCAGTATTCGAGATTTATGAAACTGAAGAAGAGGCGTTAGCATGTCCTTACAACGCGGCTGTCGCCTAACTTTGTTTAAAGTTTGTTTAAATGGCCGACTAACTGGCTGACTTGATCATGCGAAACGGCCCCATCAGAGCACCCCATAGACCTCGACCTGTGTCGGGGTCTATTCCTTTGTCGTAGGTCAGTAGTTCTATATCACCAGTCGAATCGCCAGCCGAATCACTGCCTGAACTACTACCGAAACGCGGTTTTACGTCAAACCCCAGGTACACATATCGCCGCTGCCCGCCATATTCAAACGAGCACAGCTTGCCATCAGGTAGCGCCGACTTAAACTGATAGCCGCCCTCTACTGCTCGATACTGAATATGTGCTTCACTGCCCGGCAAGCTCATCAAATCAGCCTCAGACATTTTGACCAGCCGTTCAGGATTTGTCCCTGCGCCTAAGAACTCAGTCGGATCTGCAAGGGCAAAGTATTCTCCTCTTAGCTCAGCGCCTTCTGCTCGAAGCTGCAAAATGCGCTGCCGGTAGGGCGGCTTGTTGCCTACGACGCTGGCCTGCTCTAAAAATAAGGTGTATAGATTTTCAGTAGAAAGCGCCGGGACGAGCCGCTGCCACAGCCTTAAGTGAACGAACCAGGCAGTCGATTCGGCAGCTTGAGCTTTGTTTTCAAATTCGCCCGTTAAATAATCTACCAGCGTGTTCAGGGGAGAAGCGACCATATACGGTGTGTCAGATACTGAATAGATTAAGTATAAAGGCCCATCAAATCGCTTTATGGGCTGTAATATACACTGCATTTTTGAAACAAACTGCTTGGCAAAGGGACATAAGAAGCGTAACAATATGTTTACAAATAGTATTCAACTAAAGAGCGTTTACTTGTGAACAACGTCCGCACGGTATCAGATACAAAGCGAGCTTTCTACGGCACGCACACTCGCCCCATCAGCGCGATTTATCGCCGTGTGGTTGAAGAGCTAATGGTCGAAATGCATTTGCTCCTCGTAAACGTAGACTTTTCTTACGATTCCATTTATGCCCTCGGCGTCGTTAGCGTATTCGACCGGTTTATGGCGGGCTACGAGCCTGAAGCCGATCGAGAGCCAATCTATGAGGCCATTATTAAGGCGGTAGAAGGCGACCCGGCGCAGTATCGTCGCGATGCGATTGAGGTGCTAGAGGCAGCTAAGAGCGTGCCTTCTGTAGACGCCTTTAAGACGATGCTAGAAGAGGCCAAAACCAGCGGCGGCGATGCGCTTAAGGGCAACCTCCATAAGGTGATTACCAATCCTAAGTTTAAGTACAGCCGGTTGTTTGTGACGGGTTTGTATAACGTGATTGAGGCGATTGATGCCGAGGTGCTTACAGACAAGGAAAAGCGAGAGGCGCTGCTGGGCGAGATCGCTGAGACACTGGGTCTGAATGATGAGCTGGTGAAGAAGGATATTGAGATTTATCGCGGCAACTTGGAGAAGATGGCGCAGGCGCAGGTGGTCATGAAAGACATGATTGATGCGGAGAAGAAGAAGCAGGCTAAGCGCGAGCAAGAGAAGGCAGAGAAAGCTAAAGCCAAAGAGGTTGAGGCAAACGTTGAACCTGCTGACAGCAGCACTAATGCAGACTAATTGAGTTTGCACAGCCTTAGACTAACTGGCTTCAGTTAGCTTCGGACTCATCAGAGGCAGGTGCGTTTTCGGGTGCTACAGGTGGCGAGTCGGGTACAGCCGGTAGGGCCGGTTCGACGGTCGGGCTGGCTTCGGGCGTTTCTAAATCGGGTGAGTCGGAGCCACTGAGGTATTGCAGCCAGGCGATCGCGACAATTGCAGCAATTACAGCCGTAGACACGACCCAAATCCACATCAGCGGTGAGCTACGAGATTCAGGAGACGGCTCATATTGAGGTGCGTACACTTCAGTTGGTTCTGGCGTTTCTTCTGGTCGCTGTGCGGCTGGTGGCACTGGGGGATGGACGGGCGGCTGACGCGTGGGTTGATTAATCGGTTGCTGAGACGGCGGTCTAGATTGCTGGTTGAGCGGCTGGTTGAGCGGCTGGTTGACTGGCTGATTAAGCGGCTGTTCGTTTGAGGGCGGCTGAGAAGGGTCTTGAGAAGGGTCTGTAGAAGACATGCTTTGGGTTGGGGATGGGAGTGACGACAGAGGGACTGTTTGTGAGATTGGATGTCTTTGGGGACGTTTTGGGGTAGGTGCAGTGACCGTTGTAGCCCCGATCGTACCAGCTCTTGCAGGCGGAATTGGTTTGGCTGTGTAGGCTGGTTTATTGGGCTGGCGGGTGGCGGCGATCGTTTCTGCTACCTTCGAGGGTGCTGTCGAACCCACCTTCAAAGATGCTTTTGGTTCAACGTTTGGAACGGGTTTAGCAGCTATCGTTGGAGCAATTGGAGTCACGTTTGGGGGCAGCTCTGGAGCCCTGTTTGAAGCTGCGCTTGAGGGGCTTGTCGTCGATCGATTAATAGAGTTGATCAGCGTCGCGAATAGCGATCGCTCCTCTGCAAACCCCACCTTCTGCTCAATGACCCGTTTCAGCCTTTGAGCGCTGATCTTTTGCAAAAAGACATAGACAGAATTTTGCGATCGCACATTTTCAGCTTTCACCAAGCGCTCAACCACCACCTGCGTTCTACCGTGCAGCGTTTTACCGTAGCCTAGTGACACGTAAGCCTCGCCATTGTAAGCAACTGGCACAACGTACTCGCCCTCGTCCAAAGGCATATCTGTTTCTAACTGCAGCGGCGTTTCTGACGAGATAGAACCAGCCAGATCGGTCAGCTCTAGTACGCTCAAGCCCGCAGCGGTTATGTGGCTTTGGGTCAGTTCAAAGGGTATGGTTTCAGCCTGTAGCAGTGCGGGCAAAGGATGCTCTATGGCCTGAGTCGCTTGAGGAATGCTGGTAAGCCGAATGCGGGCAGATAGCTGCGAGTGGGGATGCATTTTGACCGTTGCGCTGGTATCGTCTGATGCGCTGATAGCGATCGCCTCGTCACTATTGAGCGGCACCCATAGCTGAGGCCGTACAAAGGTAAAGGCTACCTGGCTAGTCACCCAGTCGTCGTAATTTGGCGGCGAACCGAAGAAGGTGACCTCTCTATGCGTTGTGCGCTGCATGAGCCGGTTGAGACTGCCGCCTGGTGTGGGCGGACGCGATCGCTCCCCATCCTCACTTCGCCCTATGCGCCCTAGCTCGCCTAAGTTCATCAGCGTCGGGTCAAACTCACGTACGCAGGCCACCAGCTTCAGCATGTCCTGGCATTCGGTGATGCCCTTTTGCCAAACGCTATCAGGCACTCTGCCATTGAGCGGAGAACCGCCTGCAAACCAGATTTCTTGATCCGGCAGCAGCCGCACGACGCTACTGACGCTATCGGGCTTAATCGCGGCGGCTTTAAACCGCTCTGTGAGATAAAACAGGGCGCAGTAAAGGGGCTGATTGCTCTGATTGTGCAGCTTGATTCGGAATCGGGGCGGGATCTGATTTTCCGTCGCGCTGCTGTTTTGACCGCTGCGATTTTGGTAGGTCAGTCTAATCTGAGCGCTGGTAATTTCGGTCGCGTTTTCTTTTTTGGGCTCTTTGCCTGTGTAGATTTTGAGATTGACTGAGCCCTGAATAGGGGTTGTTAGTGCGCTAGGAAACTGAGTGATTGCCTGCCATTTTGCTATGTGTTCTAGGTTGCTAGCTACTTCTGTAGCCGCGTCGTAGCCCAAGACAACCTCGGCAAAAGATCTTGCCCCTGTTGGATCGGTGATGGTGTAGGTGTTGTTAGCTGCCAATACGCGGAGGCTGGCGTCGTTGGGGTGTGTGGTGGCCTGTACGTATAGCGAATGCTGACGGTTGTGGGCAGTTGCGATCGCTCGCTTCAGTGCCCGAACGCCCGACATTTCGCCGCCGATATAAACCGATACCAGCGGCAAAGGCTGCTCAATGACAACGGCTTTAAAAAGATCGGTGGGGCTTGCTGCGATCAGATCGCTGCCGTCAATTTTGCTGTAGCGGGGGTGCACCTGCGTGATGGCTGTCTGCGTGATCGCCTCTTCTATTAAGGCCATCTGCGCCGTTGGGCTGTAGTAGGGAAACAGCGCTAACCGCGTAGTTTCAGCGCCCGTTGGCGCAAGCAATCCGTGTACCGCACCGCCGTTGATAATCCAGCCGTCTTCGGGATGGTGGCTGACAGTGAAGTAGGCGGGAGCAGGCGCGATCGCACCGTCTAAAAAAGGCTGAGTCAGATCGGATGCTTGGGCTGCGTTTAGCTGCGGAGACTGATCGACCACATTGCTTCGCATGAGCGCGTTGGTTCGCTGGTGCAGCTGCCGGTAGCTCAAGTCGCCATTAGCCGCTGCCAGCGACTTTTGCAAAAAGTGAGAAAACACGCCCTGCGGTCTGCCACCACCGTAATACTCCTTTGCCGCTTCCATCGGTGCGCAGGCAGAAAGCACAATATTCTTAGCCTCTGGCTTGGCATCTGCTGGAGAGACAATAAAGCTCTCTAGCGGTCTGTCTCGTAAATCAGAGGGTGCCCGCCGAATAGCGACACCTGGTACACCTTGACTGGGCCAGTCGGAGCCGGTGTAGCAGCAGTCTAAAATGACTGCTGTATGCGCCCCGCGCCTATCGACCTCGACAATTAAAAGCGCTAGCTCTATATCAGCGATGTCCCAGTTGTGGCCGTTTACCCGGCTGTCGTGGCACACAAGCGTACTCATGAGGCGATCGGTAGCATGGGTTTTTAGCGCTTTAGGGACTTTTGCCTGCGAGCCATGCCCAGCGTAGTAAAACAGCACCACGTCTTCGGGGCCTGCTTGTGCTAAATGCTGCCGAAAGCCATCGATAACGCCCTGTCGGGTAGCCTGCTCATCAGTGAGAATATGCAGATGCAGATCGCAGAGATCTTTGTTTACTCGGCTCTCTAAGTAAGCCTGCGCTCCTCGGATATCGTTGACGCACCCTTTGAGCGGCGAGATAGGCGATCGCCTGTCGTATTCGTTAATACCTACCAAAAGCGCATAAAGATTACGCGTCATCGCCCACCTATCCCAAAAAACGCTGTAAAACTTGCCGCTATACAAAACATCTTCAGCAACAGCGAGAATAAGCCGGAAAAATTACCGGCATAGTCTGTTATGAAGAAGAAGCGCAATCTATAGTGTTTGCGCCCGTATTTAGTTGCAAGTACTTGTATCACACGACACACGCGGATCGCAAAAGTTTCAGTGTAGGTCTTTTATAGAATATCTTCTTGGTTTGCTCATATTTTTGCTGCCGGGCGCGTCTCAGCCTTACGATGCGGCAGTCGCTTTACGCCCGGAATATGCGCCGAGGCGTTCAGTAGCGTGAGGCACACCATCAGCCACAAAAAGCCCAGACAGTAGCCGCCTAAGATATCTGTGAGCCAGTGAGCCCCTACGCGCATACTGCCAAAGCCCATCAGTATGAGCCAGCCGATGAAAAATAGATGAAGGCGGTAGCTGAGCTGAGGAAAGCGGCTAGCGACTAGATAGGCAATAAAAAAATAAAGGATGGTGTTGCCTGTAGCGTGGCCACTTGGAAAAGCGGCCCCGTGAATGGAGGGATCGTCTACAAAAGGCGGACGGTCTTTGTCGAATAGTGGCTTGAAGACTTCACCGACGAGCACCAGCGCCCCAGCGGTTGCTACTGCAAACCACAGTCCTTCTTGCCACCACCTTTTGATCAGTAGATAGATCAGCACGGCTGCGGTGACTACACCTGCTGACTCGGTATCGCCCGAGTAGTAGACCAGTGAGAGCAGCCAGCCCCAGATGCCTGTGATGTTGGTTTGTAGCCAGACGATCAGATCGGTTTCAAAGTCGAAGCCGATTTGGGCTTTGGTGAGGACGGATAGTGTGATGAAAGAGAGAAGGGCGATCGCGCTGACAATCAGGCGCACTTCGCCGAGCCGCGCCAGTGCCGCTGGCAGTCGTTTTGTCCAAGCTCTAGCCATTTACAACCCTCTTACACAAGTTTTTTTAAGGCACAAAGCCTTTAAATATGAGCTTAAAAGTATAGCGAATGGCCTTAACCGCCCGTTAGCAGCGCAGGATCAGTTTGTGGGGTGGCTGGGCGCTTGTGGCGCTTTAAAGGGCTTTGAACCTCTAATATGGGTCGGTGATAAGTCGGCATGATAGTGTTTGGCTTTTTCTCTCAGCAATCAGATTTTGAAGACATAACATGGCTAAAAAGAAGGGCAAGACGCAAAAGCAGGACGTTGATGCGTCACGGTTTGAGGAGTCTTTGTGGGACACGGCCAATCAGCTTCGGGGCACGGTGGAGTCTTCGGAGTATAAGCATGTGGTGCTGAGCCTGATCTTTTTGAAGTTTGTGAGCGATAAGTTTGAGATGCAGCGGCAGGCGCTGATAGATGCGGGGCAACAGAAGTATGTGGAGATTCCTGCTTTTTACAACAAAGACAATGTGTTTTACCTCTCGGAAGAGTCTCGCTGGCGCTTTATTCAAAAGAATGCGAAGCAAGAGAATATTGCGGTGATTGTGGACACGGCGCTGCATACGATTGAGAAGAAGAACAAAACGCTCACCAGGGCGCTGCCGGATAATTATTTTTCACGGCTAGGGCTAGATGCGAAAAAGCTGGCGTCGTTGATTGATG
Organism: uncultured cyanobacterium; assembly: GCA_963793265.1. Classification (GTDB taxonomy): domain Bacteria; phylum Cyanobacteriota; class Cyanobacteriia; order Phormidesmidales; family Phormidesmidaceae; genus Phormidesmis. Next base: position 532,881 of record CAWBZI010000006.1, on the reverse strand, counting down.
AGATTGACAAGATTGATACGGTGGGGAACCCGGAAGAGGACGTGGTGGGCCGGGTGTATGAGTATTTTTTGGGGAAGTTTGCGGCGGCTGAAGGCAAGGGTGGCGGTAAGTTTTATACGCCGAAGTGTGTGGTGAATTTGATTGCTGAGATGATTGAGCCCTTTAAGGGGGTGGTGTATGACCCTTGCTGCTAAGCTGGGGAAGATGAATCTGGCGGTGCGTGGGATTTCGGCGAACTTAGGAGAGGTGGCGGCGGATACCTTTTTTAAAGATCAGCATCCTGATTTGAAGGCAGACTATGTAATGGATAATCCGCCGTTTAACCAAAAGAAGTGGCGGGCGACTGATGAGCTGACGGATGACCCGAGGTGGCGCGGCTATGAGGTGCCGCCGACGGGGAATGCGAACTATGCCTGGATTTTGCATATGGTGAGTAAGCTTTCGGCGCGCGGGGTTGCGGGGTTTGTGCTGGCGAATGGCTCGATGAGTACGAATACGAGTGGGGAGGGGGCGATTCGGCAAAAGCTGATTGAGAATGATTTGGTGGACTGCATGATTGCGCTGCCGGGGCAGCTTTTTTATACGACGCAGATTCCGGTGTGCCTGTGGTTTTTGACGAAGGATAAGGGGGCTGATGGGGAGCGGGGATATCGCGATCGCTCAGGAGAGACTTTGTTTATCGATGCTCGTAATGAGGGGAGCATGGTGGATCGTACGCATAAGGCGCTGACGGATAAGGATATTGAGACGATTGCTGAGACGTATCATGCCTGGCGCGGTGAGGCTACGGGGGGTGAGTATGCTGATGAGCCGGGGTTTTGTAAGGCGGCGACGCTGGCGGAGATTGCGGCGAATGATTTTGTGCTGACGCCAGGGCGCTATGTGGGGGCAGCGCCGATTGAGGATGATGGGATTCCGTTTGAGGTGAAGATGAAGGGGCTGACGAAGAGGCTGTATGGGCAGATGAGGGAGGGGGAACGGCTGGATGCGGTGATTCGGCGGAATTTGGAGGTGTTGGGCTATGGGGAAGAGGAGGTGTGATGATTTCTGCGGCTTATCAGGTTCTTCTTGGCGACTTGAAGGAGCGTACTCGCATGAGGTATCTGCGGGTATTTGTTAGAGCATGGTCTAGAAAGTTAATTGTGCAAGGCGTCATTGCACAAATTTCTCTATTTATGTACGGATGAGGATTAGAGCGATGTTGATTGAGAAGTAATAAGGCGTACTAGAATGTAGATAATTTGAGTGAGTGGGAGAGGCATTTATGACTCAGCTACGGTGTGATGTTTCCGATGAGACGGCTGCTTGGGTGCAGCGAAAGGCGGAGGCGATGAATCTATCGGTGTCTAAGTATGTTGCTAGGCTGATTCTGCAAGACAAAAAGACAGAAAAGGTAGGAGCGGATAAGGCCGAGTTAGATAGAGAAAAGACAGATAGGGAGCTAGAGAAAGAGAACGGCTGGCCGGAGGGCTATTTCGATTTACTAGGGAGCGGCAAGGACGATCCTATAGAGCGCCCTGACCAATGGGAACATCCATTGAAAGAGATAGTGCTGTAGATGTTTCTATTAGATTCAAATGTCTGCATCCAGCTTATTAATGGAACCTCTGCAAATGTTTCTAAACGTTTCAGAAAGCAACCGGCTAAAGAGGTTGCTATATGCAGCATCGTAAGAGCGGAACTGCTGTACGGAGCGCGGCACAGTCGGCGGGTTGAAAAGAATTTACTACTTTACAAGAAATTTCTAGAGCCTTTGAAAAGCTTGCCTTTTGATGATGACTGCGCCGAGGAGTATTCTTTGGTTCGGAGCGAGTTGAGTCGTCAGGGAAATGTGATTGGCCCTAACGATTTTTTGATTGCATCAATTGCTCTCGTTCATGATGCGGTTTTAGTGACAAACAATACGAGGGAATTCAGTCGCGTTGCGAATTTGCAGTTGGAGGATTGGCAGGAGTAGATCGCTATTTATGATAAAGAAATGTACTTCTAAAGGGCGGAGTGTTTATGGCTCAACTACAGGTAAATATTTCGGCAGAGACAGCTGCTCGGCTACAGCAGAAAGCTGATGATCTGAATTTATCGGCATCGAAGTGTGTCGAGAAACTTTTGCAAAAGGAGCTGATGATTCAAGAGAAGTTGAATATCAATGAAGAACTGGCGAGAGAGAATGGCTGGCCGGAGGGATTCTTTGATTTGTATGGCTGTAGTAAGGATGCGCCTATAGAGCGTCCTGATCAAGGTGAATTTCAGAATGCGCGAGGAGATGCTGTAGATATATTTACGAAATAGGCTGCTACGCAGATGAACCAAGGCAACCTATGTCGCTACTGGCTGTCTCGCAAGTAGTACACGGGGCGATTACTAGTCATGACGAAGTGAGAGGATGGTAGTCTAATCTCTCTGTATCACGACTTTCTGTAATACATGAGATCTTTGGAATAAGCTGTGAAACCTGAATGGTCGCTAGTAACTATTGAGAGCATACAAGAAAATAAGAAAGGATCTATAGCTATTGGGCCTTTTGGGTCGCGCATGAAAAGCGACTGTTATGTCAACGAGGGCATTCCAGTCATAAGAGGTACAAACATAAATGATGGATCTAGTTTCAGTGGAGAATTGTTTACATCAGTGAATGAGAAAGCAGATACTCTTGGTTCTAGTAACGTATTTAGAGACGATCATGTCTTTCCACATCGAGGTTCTATTGGAGAAGTTGGAATTAAATCTGGCAGCATAAGCACATGTGATTTACCTTGCTGTATGCAACGTTTCTTGTTGATAGCTAACAAAGGCTGTACCCAAGTTTTTGTGTTACGTTTTCAAGAGTCCTCTCGGTTTATAGAATTACTAAAAAACGCTTCTCAAGTAGGAACGCCAGGCATAGGTCAACCGCTTACTTCTCTCAAAACTGCATTTTGAATTAAGACTACCTTCGACCCCTATAGCAAGAAGTGATCGCACACATCCTCGGCACCCTAGACGACAAAATCGAACTCAACCGCCAAATGAACGAAACGCTAGAAGGCATGGCCCAAGCGTTATTCAAAAGTTGGTTTGTAGACTTCGATCCGGTGATTGATAATGCCTTGTCTGCTGGTAATAAGATTCCTGATGCGTTAAAGGCTAGGGCCAAAGTTAGAAGAGAGATAGAGCGTAATCGTAAGTCTTCACTAAACACTGCTGGGCAACAGTTCCCTGACCGATTCCTTTCTACAGATGAAATAGGCTGGATTCCGCAGGGATGGAGAGCATCTAAGTTTCAAGAGATCGCTACAGTAATTATGGGCCAGTCACCAAAAGGAGATACGTACAATAGTGACGGGCACGGTATGCCTTTAGTAAATGGGCCAGTCGAGTTCGGTTCTTACTTTACGCAAAAGTCCAAGTGGACTACATCCCCTACAAAAGTCGCAAAACTTGGTGATCTAATTGTTTGTGTACGTGGTTCTACAACTGGTAGATACGTAATAAGTGATGGTGAATATTGTCTCGGAAGAGGAGTATGTGCCGTAAGAGGAAAAGGCTCCCAAGCACTTGCTGAGTACACGTTCAAGCACCACAAAAACGACCTCCTTAAAATGGCTACTGGATCAACTTTCCCTAATTGGAACCGTTCAACTTTAGAAGAGTTTATGGTCATTGGGGCTGATGTGCCCATGGTTAATGCGTTTGATTTTCACGCTAAGCCGTGGATTCAAAAAGCAGGTAGCAATATCAAAGAATCACAATCTTTAGCTTCGCTCCGCGATACCCTCCTCTCCAAACTCCTCTCCGGCGAACTCCGCATCCCCGATGCCGAAAAGCTAGTAGCCAAATTCACATAAATCCTACTTTCACCACCCCTGTTTAAACTCCTGATGAAGCCCTCCCAAAAGCGCTACCATCACCCCTAGAAGCCTGAAATTACAAGGCTTACACCGAGTATAAAAACAGAACGACACATAAGATGACCCTCAAATTTACCGAGGAAAAACTAGAACTCGCCATCACCGAACTGCTCAGCCAGCAGGGCTACCCCCACGTGCTCGGCAACACCCTCAGCCGCGCCCCCCACGAAGTCTTAATCCAAGCCGACCTGCGCCAATACCTCAAAGCCCAATACGCCACCGACCACATCACTAACGGCGAAATTAACAGCATCATCCGCCAGCTACAGCAGCTACCCACCGCCGACCTTTACGACAGTAACAAAGCCATCATGAAAATGGTGTCTGACGGCTTTTTGCTCAAGCGCGAAGACCGCAGCCAAAAAGACCTTTACGTTCAGCTTATTGACTACCAGGGGCTCGCTGAAATGCGAATTCCCGCCAAAGAAACCCTGATTAGCGTAGGCGATCGCCCCGGCACCTACCCCACCAGCGCCAACCGCTACAAATTTGTCACCCAGCTCACCATCCAAGGCCAAGAAGACCGCATCCCTGACGGCATCTTTTACATCAACGGCCTGCCGCTAGTCGTCTTCGAGTTCAAAAGCGCCATCCGCCCAGAAGCCACCGTTCACAGCGCCTACACTCAGCTCACCACCCGCTACCAAAGAGACATCCCCGAACTGTTTAAATACAACGCCTTCTGCATCATCAGCGACGGCATCAACAACAAAATGGGCTCCTTTTTTGCCCCCTACGAATTCTTCTACGCCTGGCGCAAAATCACCGGCCACGAATCGGTAGAAAAAGACGGCATCGACTCACTGTTTACCCTCATTAAGGGACTGTTTGATCGCGATCGCCTCCGAGAAGTCATCCGCCACTTCATCTACCTCCCTGACAAATCACACAAAGCCGAAAAAATCGTTTGCCGCTATCCCCAGTACTACGCCGCCACCAAGCTATACGAGAACATTTGGCAGCACCGCAAACGCTTTGACAGTCAGGGCAATATTATCTCTGATACGAAAGGAGATGGCAAAGGCGGCACCTACTTCGGGGCCACCGGCTGCGGCAAAAGCTACACCATGCTTTTTCTCACCCGCCTGCTGATGAAAAGCGTAGACTTCGAGAGCCCCACGATTGTATTGATCAGCGATCGCACCGACCTAGACGACCAGCTATCGACCCAGTTCACCAACGCCAAAACCTACATTGGCGACAGCACCGTCATCAGCGTAGAAAGCCGCGACGACCTCCGCACCCGGCTGAAAGATCGCACCAGCGGCGGCGTCTTCCTCACCACCATTCACAAATTCACTGAAGACACCGAACTGCTCTCCGATCGCACCAACATCATCTGCATCTCCGATGAAGCCCACCGCAGCCAAATCAACCTCAAGCAAAAAGTCCAGCTCACCGAAACCACCGTCAAACGCACCTACGGCTTCGCCAAATACCTCCACGACTCACTCCCCAACGCCACCTACGTTGGCTTCACTGGCACCCCAGTAGACGCCACCCTCGACGTATTCGGCCCCGTCATAGACAGCTACACCATGACCGAAAGCGTCCAAGACGAAATCACCGTCCGCATCGTGTACGAAGGCCGCGCCGCTAAAGTCATCCTCGACAACAGCAAGCTGCAAGCGATTGAAGCCTACTACCAGCAAAGCGCCGCCGCCGGAGCCAGCGACTACCAAATAGACGAAAGCAAACGCGCCACCGCTAAAATGGGCGCAATCTTAGGCGATCCCGACCGCATCCGCGTGATCGCTCAAGACTTTGTGACCCACTACGAAAACCGCGTTGCCGAAGGCGCTACCCAAAAGGGAAAAGCCCTGTTTGTGTGCAGCGATCGCACCGTCGCCTACCAGCTCTACCAGGCCATCGTTGCCCTGCGCCCTGAGTGGGCCGAGGTAAAAGCCTGCGAAGAAAACGCCCCGCTCACCGACCCAGCGCAAAAAGAGATTAAGCCGATGGCCAAGCTGAACCTGGTCATGACCCGCAGTAAAGACGACGATGAAGACCTCTACGCCCTACTCGGCAGCAAAGAAGCTCGAAAAGAACGCGATCGCCAGTTCAAAAACAGCCTGTCCAACTTCAAAATTGCCATCGTTGTAGACATGTGGCTCACCGGCTTCGACGTGCCCTTTTTAGACACCCTCTATCTCGACAAACCCATCGCCCGCCACAACCTCATCCAAACCATCTCGCGCGTAAACCGTAAGTACAAAACCAAAGACAAGGGCCTCATCGTCGATTACATCGGCATCAAAAAACAAATGAACCTGGCGCTGGCCCACTACAGCAAAGCCGACAGCCAAAATATCGAAGGCATTCACAAATCACTTGATGCCGTCACCGACCACCTCCACCTGCTCGGTAACATCTTTCACCCCTTCAACACAGCCCCCTACTTCAGCGGCACCCCGCTACAGCAGCTACAGTGCCTCAACGAAGCCGCCGAATTTGTGCAGGCCACCCATCAGCTAGAAAGCCGCTTTATGCAGCTCGTAAAGCGATTAAAAGCCGCCTACGATATCTGCTGCGGCAGCGAAGCACTCTCTGAGGCTGACAAAGATTATATTCACTTTTATCTCGCCGTTCGCTCCATCATTTTTAAGCTCACCAAAGGCAACGCGCCCGACACCGCGCAAATGAATTTGCGGGTGCGAGAGATGATTAAAGAGGCGCTGGCTAGCGATGGGGTAGAAGAGATTTTTCAACTGGGCGAAGGGCCAGAAGTTGATATTTTTGATGATGACTATTTGGCGAAAATTGAGAAGATCAAGTTTCCAAATACGAAAATAAAGCTGTTGCAACAGATGTTGGCAAAGGCGATCGCTGAATTTAAGAAGGTCAACAAAGCCAAGGGCGTAGATTTTTCTAAAAAATTTCAGGCTCTGGTCGAACGCTACAACGAACGCGACGAAGACAACATACTCGTCGGCAGCGTGCTTGAAGACTTCTCCAACGAAATTATTGAGCTAATTGACGAACTTAAAACCGAGAAAAACTCCTTTACCACGCTAGGCATTGACTTTGAAGAAAAAGCCTTTTACGACATTCTCAAATCGCTCACTGCCAAATACGACTTTCGCTATCCTGACGACAAAATGATCGCGCTGGCGAAAGCTGTAAAGGGCGTGGTAGAAGATAAGGCTAGATATACTGACTGGAGCGATCGCGCAGACATTAAAGCCGATTTGCAAGTAGGGCTGATTATGCTGCTAGACGAGTACGGCTACCCACCCGTCACGCACGACGAGGTGTATAAAGAAGTGCTCGAACAGGCAGAGAACTACAAGAAGAATCAGGCGCAATCGCTCAGCAGATAAAAGCTAGCTCACCTGTACTCGCTTCTTCAAAACGACAATGACTTCATTATCACGCCCGGTCGGCTGCGGCGTACTCCAATCATTCGGCTCTGCGTAGTTGAGCTTGTGCAGCAGCTTGATAGTCGCACGTATCGCGCCAAGACTGCCTTGCAGCGTATGGCGAACGGGCTCGGCTTTTGCAACCGGGCGCTTGGCAGGTGGGAGGGTGGACGCAAAAGCGACCTGAGGGACAAGGGTAAACATAGTGATTCTGGGGTTCCGTTTTATTGGTGTAAAGGAAACCCAGAACTCTCGAATCCTCAGCCGACCGCAGAAATGACATCCGAAGATGACGTGCAAATTGGGGTGGCTAAGGGTTATCTTTACCCTTAGCACCTGGGATTGCTTTGGAATCCTGGGTGTAGCCGTCGATAAGTGCTGTTACACCTATCGACGGTGCCTTAAGATATATGAGTTCTGAGAAGGCAGCGATGAGGTCGTACAACCTGCACTAAAGCCTTAGCACTGATGATAGGCGCATTTCTACGTAGAATCAAGCATCAAATTGTTACGAGATGCTGACGCAGGCAAAGGGCGGCAGGCTGTCGTTAGTCAAATTCTGCATACTGCGGTGGGCTTTCACCTGTACGCTCCGTCACCTTGGGGTACTTTCCTTTAGGCGCTTTGTCTTTTACCTCCAGCACGTTTATCTGATGCCACCAGTCATCCCCAAAATCAAATCTGTAGCCCAAGATAGAATCTTTCGCTAGGCCCAAGGACGATAGCGCAGCTTCAGCCGCATCTAGCCACGACACCTCATCCGAAGTATCAAGCGGTAGCTTGGGGCCATATCGCCTCGCTTTGGGATCATTTGGCCGACTACCGCCAATTTGAAATTCGTAAAGGTGCTCTTCTTCGCGACCGTAAGCCTCAAAAATAGCGTCGTGGAGATCTGCAAGCGTATGACTGCCCTTAATTTCTATAGTGCGACAGATGACCGGATTTTCTTCGATAAATTCGTCCGTTACTGGCCCAGCTAGAAGATTGACTTCTAGAATGTAGAGAGCTTTTGGAGAACCGGCTGTGGCTGTCTTTTCGGTAGTTACTTCTTCGCTGGCAGCGGCCTCTACTTCAAGCTCGCCATCAGCACCTGGAATGTAAGGAATGAGCCCTTTAGCGAGAGCGATTTCCTGAAGCTCTCGGGGCGCTGAGCGCATATCCATGATGAAACCGTCTACCTCTAGTAACCAGATCAAAGGGTTACGGCCTACGTTGTTTGACAGCCCCCAGTTTGGGTCGAACTGACTCATTCTCAAGATGTCGCGCACCTGCTTGGATTTGGCCTGTCCTGTGCTTGCACTCACGCCAAACGCTTTGTATAGATCCCCGGCACTGATGTGCGGAACTTGAGACGGGTCGAAGAGAAAATTGACCATGCCGAGGGCGTGAGTGATGCCGCAGGCCCAGGTGCGATCGCGGCCCTTATCTAACGGAGAAGGTCTTTTTCGACATAGGGCAGCGATCGCGTATCGAATGAGCTGCGCGTATTCGTCATTCAAATGCTGCTGAGAAAATTCGTCCGTTATCGCCGCAATGCGCTCAAACTTCTCTTGCATTGCCTTGGGAACATTTTCCGATTTTTTGGCTTTTTCCACTTAAAGAGTCTCCAACAATCAAGCTTTTGACAACCTACTTTTACCTGAAGTTTAAATAAATTTCAGCTTCCCAGCGGCATACGCGCACATCTTCACTAGCACCAACCCTTCTCTCACATGTGCGATATTCGAGCTGCCATACGTGCGCGGCTGATAGCGAATTGGCACTTCTACTAGATGCAAATTCAGCTTAGCTGCGCCGAACAATAAATCAAAATCGCCAAACGGATCGAAGTCGCCAAAGTAGCTGCGGCCTGCGGTAATTCTCTCGTAGTCTGTTCGCCATAGAACTTTGGTGCCGCAAAGCGTGTCTTTGAGCGGTTGTTCTAATAAAAAGGAGAACATCAGGGCGAAGGTTTTGTTCGCCAGGGTATTGAGCCAGGGCATCGCCTGTTTGCTGCGTGGATACAGTAGTCTAGAGCCGTTGATGAATTCGCCCCGGCGGGTTGCGATCGCCTCAAAAAAGTGCGGCAAATCCTCCGGCGGCACCGTCAAATCCGCATCCAAAATCATCAAAATATCACCCGTCGCCTCTGCAAAGCCCAGCCTCACCGCGTCAGCCTTCCCCTTTCCGGTTTGCTGAAACGCCTTCAGCGTAAAGTCTCCTCGGTAGTCGCGCTCGGTCTTTTTAATTACCTCCCAAGTCTCATCGCTAGAATGACCTTCTACGAAGATGATTTCTGTATGGCTGCCGAGTTGGGGCATTCGGGCGATGGCACCAGCAATGTTGCCCGCTTCGTTGCGGGCTGGAATGATTACGCTGACGCTCGGAAGGCCCTCATCCCCAGCCCTTCTCCCGAGGGGAGAAGGGGGCCGGAAAGGGATCCGGACTCTATCTCCCTCTCCCCCAGGGAGAGGGCCGGGGTGAGGGCTCCGACAATCCAACCGCGCCACCACATAATTCGTCAGCCCCAAATGCTTAATCCCCGGCAGCGGTGCCAAATACCGATTCATCCAATACGAGATCCCCGGCACATAGCGCGGCACTAGCAGCCGACGCCCGCGCTTAAGTGGAATGTAGCCCGTAATGGAAAGTAAGTTCGCCACATCATCCATCGACAGCCAGTTTTGCGGCGGCTGCGGGCGGCGCTGCCCAATCTTTTCACCTAGCTTCAATATCGGCTCCCACAAGTAGTTGTGAAAGCTGATGATTAGCCGGGTGTTCGGCGTGCAAAAGGGCTTAAGCCGACTAAAGACAGTTTGAATGTCGCTGAAGTAGCTGGCTGCATTGGCGCAAATAATGTAGTCGAACGTGTGAGGCTCATCAACTGGGCCTTCAACTGGCCCTGATTCTGAAGCTTGCTGGCTGAGGTAGCCGATGTTTTCGGGCGTGAGGTGTTCGGCATCAGCGCAGTAAAAGCGGAGGTGCGGGTAGTTCTTTTGGGCGATGTTGATGACGCTAGGCGAGAGGTCTATGCCGACGCCGACGCTGGGGTGGGTGGCGCTGAGCAAGTCGCCAAGGCCGCAGCCGATTTCTAAGACGCGGCTGCCGACGGGGATGAGGAACTGGTGCAGGCGGGCCAAATCGCGGTAGTAGTAGCGGTTGATGCTGTGCCAGTGTTCTAAATCAGGGGCGCTGTGGTTGAAGTGGTGCGCAATCGCCTGCTTATGTGTTTCGTGAGGATGAACAATCTGGGGTGTGATGGTTTTTGGCACGGTAAGGCTAGGAGGAAAAAGAGCAAACGGTTTAACGGTTCAAGGGCACGATGAAAACAGAATCATTATTTACAAGCGGCATCGGCCCTTCACTCAAGAGCTGGCGAATAGTCTCTTTTTGACTATCATCTGCAAACTCAGCATAGCTTTGAACAATCTCATAACTCCCCACAAAAAAACTAGCACCATCACCCGCAGCAGCCTCTAACCGTTCAGGCGTCACCTCCACTGGCGAAATCATCCACCCCTGCCGATGCGCCAAATACAACAACGTGGGATCGCCGCCCGATGTGGTCAGCACTTTAGCATCTGGTGGCGTGTACTTTTCCACCTGCTCGGCCAGTTTGTACACCGTAGACTCGCTCGGATTCTCGGGCCACATGTAGTCGATGGTGTAAATTGCTGAGCCGGTGACGAGCGTGAGCACTAGCACAGCCGTGAGCGCCGGGCGATACCATTTTTTAGGAAGCGGTTTTGTATCGAACACACGCGCGAACACTTTGCCCACAAACACCACGCCAAAGAACATCACCGGGAGCTGATAGTACTCGTGCACATAGCTAGAAGTGGGGGCCAGTGCGCCTGCTAGAAAGCTACCAAGAATCCCAACTTCCCAGAACCAATCTTCTGCTTTCGTTCGGCGATACGTTAGGCCAATTAAGGCAGTTACAAAGCCCAACACGGCAAAATGACGCACCATTACTCGAAAGATGATGTCTGACCAGTATTGCAAGGATAAGAGCGTCCCCCATTCATAGCGGTCTGTATCGTCTGACCAAAAGCCAAAGGTGAGCCCGGTATCTAGAAATATTTGGTGGGCGTGGATGTACCAGGCGGCGGTGATGGTGAGCAGACCGAGGGCGTAGAGCCAAAGGTCTAAGCGGAGGAAGAGTTTGGCTTTGTATTTAATGAAGGCGAGGAAGAAGAGGGGAAGGCCGAGGTAGATGACCGGGAGGACTTTTAGGAGAATAGCGATCGCAACCAACCCCCAAGAAAACACCAAATCTCCCCACTTCTCAGACCCCAGCCACCGCTTAAAAAAGTAAAGCCCACCCAGGCTACTCATCACCACCAGCGACTCTGGCTGTATCGTGCGTCCGTAGAATACGCTTAGCGGCAAAATTGCATAAAACAGCGCCGACCAGAACGCTACTGACTGACCAAAAAAGAGCGTGACCAGGCGATAGAGAAAGTAAAGCCCCGCGACCGAGAAGACGACCGAAAGCCCGCGCGCATAGATTTCGTTCGCGCCGAACAGCCGGTAGAGCAGGCTGACTAAGGCGGGATACAGTGGGAATTCGGTTTCAGCGTAGCCACCGCCGCCCCAGTCTACCTGTGGATATAAGAAGGATGAGAGGCCAAGCGGAGCTTCGTAGAAATTGCGGGCGATCGCTGCTGTATCTGCCTGTCGCCACGAGTGCACCCCAATCACAGGAGAGTACAGGTTATGCAGCCGGGGCACCAGCGCTAACACTGTCAAAAACAACAGAGGAAAGCGACTTATAGGTTGCTTTAGAGTGTTCATTCCGAATCAAGAAAGCGAATTAGCTCCCACTGTTCAACATCTGTAATAGTGTCGTAAGGTCGCTCAGACTTCAAAGCGTCTATCTCTGCGTTTGGCGCGAGCCAGGCATACGTTCCCGGCACGATGTTCTGGGTAGGTGGGTTGCGATCGCCCAGTAGCGGCGTGTAAAAGCTCAACAGAATCATCGTTTTGTGGGCTTCAGGATCTGGCCAGTCATCACCTGTAATGAAGACCATAGGCTGAGCGAGGGCTGCTTGAGGCGTCTGCGCTAAGTCGGTCATAAATTCGGCGCTGTAGTTACCAAATAGTCCAGTAATGCCAGCCGCGCCTAGCGTTAGCCAAACGGGCAATAGCCAGGTCGCTAGCCACTTACGCGGTGTGTTGACAACAAACGGTAAGCACAGCCAGCCTGAGCCTAAGATGACAGCAATTGGCGCGTAGGGTCTGATGGTTGTCGTAAGATCGCTCGCGGGTGCTAATAATGCGAAGAGGGCGACGGCGGCGAGCATAAAGGCTAGTGTGCCAAAGGCAATGCTAAGCAGTCGTCTTGGCCACTTTAAAGGCTGAGTGGCGATGCGGTGGAGGGCGATCACGCCAAACAAGGCTAGAAAGGGATAGAGCTGTAAGGTGTAATACGGCGTTCGCGTTGAGAACGAAGTCAGCAGGCCGAACAAAATGAACGGGTAGATTAGCAGCCATCGATAGGGGTTTGTTTGTTTGCGATCACCCCAGCAAAACCAAACGCCAATCACAGAAAATAGCGGCCAGGGAAACCCATTCGCCGGGATATTCCAAAAATAATAAAACCGCCCCGCATCTGCATGAAACGGCTTCGCGCCTAGCTCACCAATTTTGCCAAACAGTGAGGACATCACCACATCGCCATACTGCGCAATGCTCAGCGTCAGCCACAGCCCCACCAGTCCCAAGCCCGTCGCCAGGCCAATATACAAACCCGGATTCGTCAAATGCCGATGACGGCGATGTTGAAAAACTAAATACGGCACCAGCGCCACAGCAGGCAGCAAAATCATAAAGCTTTTGGTGAGAAAGCCCAGCCCAATTACCAAGCCGCTCACAAAGCCCCAAATCATCCTTTTAGACGGCTGCGCTTCGGCCTTTAGCAAGCTCCAAATGCCCAGCAGTTCCAGGCAGACCAGCAGCATGTCCTGCGTTCCCAAGTGGCCGTATTGGAACCACAGGTGAAACAGCATGAGCAGCGCCGCAGAGAGCAGGCCCAGGATGCGTTTGCCCGTGATGATTTTGCTGATGTCGTAGGTGAATAGAACGGCGGTGACGCAAGCGATCGCACTCGGCAACCGCGCCGCCCAGTCATAAATGCCAAACACCTTATAGCTCAGCACCATCAGCCAGTTCAGCATAATCCCATGCGTATACACCGGACGATCCCACCACAGCCGCGCCACCCACCGCCCCGACTCCGCCATAAACCGCGCCTCAGCCGCAAAATTCCCCTCGTCATGTGCCATCAAGCTTGGCTGCACAAACGTCGTTGCAATCAGCAGCCCCGACCAGCCCACGAGAAATAGAACATCCTTGCTAGTCGCAGAAAGCTTCATTCCTGGCCTCATTCCATCCCCGAGCTAGCAGGCGACAGCGGCTCGTGCACAACCTTCTTTTTCACAAACCCACTCCGCCGCAAAATCCGCTTCTGCCTTTGCCGCGCAAACGCCTGAAGATCTACGTTGCGATCCGTCTCATCCACAATCTCGCCCGTGAGCACTTCCAGGGTATCTTCAAGCGTCACCACCCCCGAAACGCCGCCATACTCATCGACCACCACCATCAGGTGCTCCCGCAAAGACTGAAACGTCTTAATCAGCTTATCGGTGCGCTCAGTATCCGGGACATAGTGAACCCGGCGCATAATGCTCTTAATTTGCACATCGCCATGCCCTTGCACCAGCGCCGTCAGCAGCTCCGCCTTCAGCGCCACGCCCACCACATGATCCAAGTCTTCTTGAATCACCAAAATCCGCGTGTGCTGCGACTTAATAATCTCGTCTTGAATATCGCGTAGAACTGACTCTGCCGAAATGAAGGTAATCGCCACCCGAGGCGTCATAATATCAGCCGCCTTCAGGTCATTCAGCCGAAAAACCCGGTCGATCATTTCCACTTCGTCATCTTCAATCAGCCCTTCCTGGTAGCCCAGCACCGTCAGCAGCTTAATCTCTGACTCATCAGTAATCGGCTTACGAGAGCCTTTGGTCAACGGCGCGGTAATACGCTCTAGCAGCCAGATCAAAGGCGTGCAAAAAAACGTCGCCCCGCGAACGGGAATCGCCACCATCAGACCAATGTTTTCTGCGTAGCGTTCGCCTACCGTCTTAGGCAGAATTTCGGCAAACAAAATGATGGCAAAGGTGAGCCCGGCTGAAAATATACCAAGGCCGGTATTGTCAAATACAGTCGCCGCGAGCCGACCGACTACAATACTGCCAACAATGTTGAAAATGTTGTTGAGAATGACAATGGTCGCAATCGGGCGGCTGACATGCTGGCGAATAGAAAGCAGAGCTGTAGCGGCTGGACTGGGCTGCGTTTGGGTGAGCTGTCTGGCCTTGAGGAGTGGAATGGAGAGGAGCGCTGTTTCGATGCCAGAACACAGGGCCGAGCCGATGATAACGATGAAAACAGCGATCGCAAGTTGAGTCATTAGTAAGGACAAAAATGGTGAGCGATTCTGCTCAACACTGATATGATGCTTGCTAATTGTACCGGTTGAGTTCTAGCTTTGGTCACTGCTGCCTCCATCACTATGAATGACACTCCCAACGATACACCCAGCGACATTATTTTAGAGGTTCAGAACCTCACCGTTGAATTTGCCACCGATGGCGACAGCACGCAGCAGAGCGTTCGGGCCGTAGATGACGTGTCGTTTACGCTTCAGCGCGGGCAGACCATCGGCATTGTGGGCGAATCAGGCTCGGGTAAATCGGTTACGTCGCTGGCGGTAATGGGACTGGTGCCCAGCCCGCCGGGGGAGGTCACAGGCGGAAAAATTCTATTTACAGAGCGAGATGCCAAAGAGCCGATTGACCTGCGAAAAGTGCCTAAGCGTAAGCTCCGGCGCTATCGTGGTGGCCAAATCGCGATGATTTTCCAGGAGCCGATGAGTTCGCTAAACCCGGTGTATACCTGCGGGTTTCAGCTCGTTGAGGCGATCAGGCAGCACCAGAGAATTTCTAAGCGGGCCGCGCGGGATTTGGCCCTGTCGCAGCTTCAGGAGGTGAAGCTGCTGCCGAGTGACGCTGAGCTATACGAGCAGCTTAGTGAAGAGCTGGGCACCGATAATATTAGTGTGATTAACCGTGAGGCTAAAAGGCGTAAGCGATCGCTCCTAGACCGCTATCCCCACCAGCTCTCGGGCGGTCAGCTTCAGCGCCTGATGATCGCCATGGCGATTTCCTCAAATCCCTCGCTGCTGATTGCCGACGAGCCGACGACGGCTTTAGATGTGACGGTGCAGGCCACGATTTTAGATTTGCTGCGGGAGCTGCGCGATCGCCGGGGCATGTCGATGATTTTCATCACGCACGACCTTGGCATCATCGCTGAAATTGCCGATCAGGTGGCCGTGATGTATCAGGGCAACGTGGTTGAAACCGGCTCGGTGCTGCAAATATTTGAAGATCCTAGCCATCCCTACACGCGCGGCCTTTTAGCCTGCCGCCCGCAGCCCGATCGTCGGCTTCGGCATCTTTCTACCGTTTCCGACTACATGGAAGAAGTGCCCGACGCTGAAGGCAATGTGATCATCCGCGCCAAGCCTCAAGACGACTACGGCCCCGGCCTGCCCCCGGTGACTGAAATTAGCCCGCGCGAAATGCAGATTCGCCTGGAAGCCTTGGAAGATAAAGGCCCGCTGCTCACAGTTGATAATTTAAAGGTTGGCTTTCCAGTGAAAGGCGTGTTTGGCGGGGTCGATCGCTATGTGATGGCCGTGAATGATGTGTCTTTTAAGGTGTATACGGGTGAAACCTTTGGGTTAGTAGGCGAGTCGGGCTGTGGTAAGACGACTTTGGGGCGATCGCTCCTCCAACTGATCAAACCAATGGACGGGCGCGTGTGGTTTGAAGGGCGCGATTTGACCCGGCTTCGCGGCGGTCAACTGCGCAAGCGTCGGCGCGAGATGCAGATTATTTTCCAAGATCCGTACAGTTCGTTGAATCCTCGGATGAGTATTGGGGCGGCGATCGCAGAACCGCTCAAAATTCACAACACCCTACGCGGCAAACGCAACCTCAAAGAGCGTATCGAATACCTACTTGATCGCGTCGGCCTTGACCCTCGGGCGATTAACCGCTATCCGCACGAGTTCTCAGGTGGTCAGCGGCAGCGGGTTTGCATCGCCAGAGCCTTAGCGCTCAACCCTAAGTTCATCATTTGCGATGAGTCTGTTTCAGCGCTAGACGTATCTGTGCAGGCGCAGGTGTTGAACTTACTCAAAGAATTGCAGGCTGAGTTTAAGCTGACCTATATCTTTATCTCTCACGATTTGGGCGTGGTGAAGTTTATGAGCGATCGCATCATGGTGATGAACCAAGGTCGTATTGAAGAAATTGGCCCCGCCGAAGAAATCTACCGTCGCCCGCGCCGTGAGTATACGCAAAAGCTGATTGCTGCGATTCCTGAAGGCACCGTAGGCCGCATTCAAAAGCTACAAACCGAGCGCGAAATTGCTCAGATTAGAGCCGTCGTTTAAATTCACCGTTTAAGTCAAGCGCCTATGATAAATCCGTTTTTTGAGATTGCCCGCCGAGGTAAAAACGAGAGCTGGCGGTACTTAGCAGGCTCGGCGCTGTCGCTATTTGCCTTCATTATTCCGGGAGGGCTTCTTAGCTGGGCGTTCCTGTTCATTTACGTTCAAGCTGATGGCAACCCTGCCTCCAGGCTGCTCGCGGCTGACGAAATTGTGTCGGGAGAGCTTCCGTTTACAGGCGTTAGCTCGACACTCTTTTTTATCGCTGCCAATCTGGCATTTTTCGTTTTTATTCTGGGTATTGACTGGTCGGTTCGGTCTTTGCATGGGCGATCGCTGCTTTCACTGATCACGCCGGGCGATCGCATCAACTGGCGGCGCATCGGTCAGGGCTTCAGCGTATTCTTCATCCTCAAGCTAATCGAACTGGGCATCAGCTACGCCCTGGCCCCGCAAGACTTCACCCTCATCTTCGAGCCCAGAATCTTCTTTATATTCCTCATCTGGGTACTGCTGCTCACCCCCATCCAAATCGCCGCCGAAGAACTCTTTTGCCGGGGCTACCTGCTCCAGGGCATCGGCAGTAAATTTGGCAAATGGACAGCCATCCTACTTACCGCCACCCTTTTCGCCGCCCTCCACAGCAGCAATCCAGAAGTCGCCGCCCAAGCAGACCTCGAAAGCACCCTAAGCCTCATGGGCTACTACTTTCTCATCGGCGCTTTTTTAGCCTGGCTCACCGTCAAAGACAAAACCCTAGAACTGGCGCTAGGCGTTCACGCGGCCAATAACATCGCTATTTTCCTCTTCGTCACCAGCCCCGACAGCGTGCTACCTGCTCCCGCCATCTTCAGCATTGCCAGCGTCGGTGTAAGCTTCGCCGCGTTGTTTTTCACTGCCCTGCTGCTGCTAATTTTTTCGTTCATCATTTTCAGAGTGTTGAAAAAGCCTGCGATCGCCTCTCAAGCAAACAAGCGCTAATCAATCATCAAACGCCTACCCCCTAATCCAATAAACCGACCCCTCAACCACCCGCCCCTCCGGCCCCGGCGCACTCACCGCCTGCCGTGCAAAACTCATCCCAGCCTGCTTCAGCGCAAACCGAAATCCGCCCTTCGTAGAGCGATCCGGGTCACTCAGCAGACACACCCCACCCGGCGCTAACACCGCCTGAACAAATGCAATCAGCGGTGCAACATTCCGCTCCTCATAAATCACATCCGCCGCCAAAATAACCGGCACCTTCAGCTCCGGCGGCACCCGCCAGTCCATAGGCATCCTTTCAAAATCATCAAAGCCATTAGCCCTAGCATTATTCGCCGCAAAGTCCACCGCCGTCGCATCGTAATCGCTAAAAATTACGTGCCGCCCCAAAGACAGCGCCACCACCCCTGCCAGCCCCACCCCACAGCCAATTTCCAGCACCGTCCCGCTCGGCAAATCCTGCTCAGAGCCCAGCAGCACCTCCCCCAACATCTGCGAAGACGGCCACAGCTCCGCCCAATAAGGCATATACTCATCTGCTGCAAAGGCATCGTGCGTACTAGGATGATCTAACAGGCGATCGGCATTGCCCGGATAGGCGATTTCAAAGGTTTTGTTGCTAATCGTCACAGACTTATGTATTAACTGCGCTACGGCCTCTGTAGGCGTCGTATGCAAGAACGGCTGCGCTTCAAATTGACTATTTGCTGAAGCCATAGGATAGGATCTCGGTATAAAAACCAGCGTTTCACAGCAAATCGTACTTAGCCAAATCTCATGAAAAAGTCGCTTTGCAGGCCGTTAGTAGATTACCGAAAATTATGACCGAATTATTGCGATCGCTCAGCTACATCAGCCTCGCCACTACCCTTTTACTCACAGCCTGCCAGTCCCAACCCCAACTGCTCGAAGAAAGCACCCTCTCCACCACACCTTCTTCAGCCTTAGACGCAGAAGCAGAAACAAAAGAGCCAGCCACCAAAGAGCCCCGCGAAGGCACCACCCCCTCTTTTCAATCGGGCCTCCCCTCTCACAAAATTATCTTTCGTGAAGCTGACGGCACCCCCGAATTTTCGCTTCAGTTCAAGCCAACTGGCGGTAAGCTCATCGACCGCAGCGGCAAAGTCATCACCAGCCTCATCATAAAAGGCGATGGCTCCATTCAGCTCAACGACATCAACAACAAAACCGTTGGCTACATCGCCCGCCGCGAAAACGCCTGGCACATCGAAAACCCCAAGCGCAGCAAAACCCTCTTCACCTTCCGCCGCGAAGACAACGGCAACGCCACCCTCTCTCGTGCTGGCGGCAGCGCCATCTACGACCTCAAAGCCACTGAAGACGGCTACACCGTAGCAGCAGGCAAAGCCGAACCCTACACCGTCAGCAGTCGTAAGGGCACAGGACACTTACAAACCAGCGAGGGGGAAACTATCATTGCCACCGACAGCGCTATTGAGCCTGTGGCCCTCGCTAGCTTCGGCTTCACTCAGCTCACCCAAGCTCAACAGGCCGGACTTGCCTACGCCCTTTCTAACAACGTGCTCTGAAGAAGATTGAGAGAATTCTAGAACTTTAAGGTTCGTTTTCTATTGCCCCCAAAGTATCTCCAGATAGGATATTCTCTCAGGCATCAGCAAGTTTTTCGCTATCGTTTATGTGCATAATCAAGGCTTGTATTGCGGTCTTATTCTTCTACTTATGGTTCGGTATTAGCTCGCCTGCGATCGCTACACCTGAAACCCCCTGGACTTACCAGTCCGCCACTGGCCCCGACCATTGGGCCGAGCTAGACCCCACCTTTAAAGCCTGCGCCAGCGGCAAAGGCCAATCCCCGATTAATCTCACCGCCGCTGAATTCGCAGATCTCACTAACCCTGACTTTCACTACGAGCCCGTGCCGCTCAACATCCTAAATAACGGCCACACTGTTAAGGTGCCTTACGCGCCCGGTAGCTATATTATCCTCGAAGGCGATCGCTACAACCTACTTCAGTTCCACTTTCACAGCCCAAGCGAACATGCCGTAGAAGGCAAACCATGGGACGCAGAACTACATCTAGTTCATCAAAGCGATGAGGGTGATTTGGCTGTGGTTGCTGTCTTGCTACAGACAGATGATGTTAATGGCACTGTTGAATATGCGTCGCTGAGCCAAAGCCTGCCTACCAAAGCGGGCGATAGAATTCGTACGCAACAAACTATCAATGCGCAAAATCTGTTGCCGAATAAAACAACAACTTATCGCTATAGCGGTTCGCTGACGACCCCACCCTGCTCAGAATCGGTGACGTGGTTGGTTATGACCGAGCCAGTTAGCCTGAGTGCAGCGGAAATTGACGGCTATAAGAAGCTACTTAATCACAACAATCGCCCTTTACAACAATTGAACAGCCGGGCAATTCAGATGGATATGTCTCCGTAGACAAAATTAATTCAGGCAAACAGAAGCATTTGCTGATTCTGGCTTGAAAAGCTAGTGCCAGTGTCAATACAGTTGAGCGCTTCTGATATGTTTTCAGCAAGGCGCTTAGCAAACTCAACCGGCACAGCATTGCCTATTTGCTTATGAATATCACGTTTGTTAGCGCCTAGAAACGCCCAGTCGTCAGGGAACGTTTGCAGGCGCGCATACTCACGATGCGTAAAGGCGCGGAGGCGCGAAGCCGATATCCGCCATAGCGTAACCTTTGCCTTTGGATTGCGGATGTGTTTCCCGTTCACACGATCCTTTGCTTTGCGCACAGCTTCAATATTGCCTTGAGCCCAACCCCAGACGGTTGCAGTATCTATAGCCGGAAAAGGGGTATCGTAGCTTCTTACCGGGTTTCCATCCGATGCCGTTCTTGAGAACCGCACAGGTAAAATAACTTCAGAATCATCAAAAGGCTCGCCTGTTTCGACATGAACTGAACTACTAAATCCCCAGGAAGGTGAATGGTTAGGAAGCGTAAGACTATCTTTCTCATTGCCTAGATCAAACAAGAAAGGACGAATTGAAGTTGCTTGAGCCTCTGGCTGAGGTAAAACGTATCCTGGCGGGGGAGTCTCACGAAAGGCGACAAACACAAACCGACGACGAGTCTGAGGAACACCGTAATGGCACATTTTAAAAATGTCGTGAAAAACGGTATATCCGCATTTGGTCAAATCTTCAGAGATTTGAGCCGCAAAGGATTTGCCCGTTTCGGGCGACTTCATCGTACGAAGGTTCAAAACGTTCTCAATGACAATTACTCGCGGTGATGCTGTGATCGCAATCCTCAACACATGCTTGTATAGCTGATTTCGCGGGTCTTCATCTTCCCGATTGCCGCCTAGCGAAAAGCCCTGACAAGGAACACCTGCTAGTAGAACATCTACAGAGTCTTTTTTCAGCGTTAGATCTTGAATATCACCGCACTCAACGTTCCACTTAGGGCGATTTCGAGCTAGCGTTTGAGTGGCCCAAGCATCGCTATCGATAGCATACGTGTGATGAAAGCCTGCCAGCTCAAACCCCAGATCCAACCCACCAGCGCCCGAGCACAAACCTACTACAGAATATTTGTTGTGCAATGCCTTAGTCATTTCAAACTAATATCTCACGAAGAGCAACAGGAGGGCCGGGAGCTTCTACAGCTCGGTAGGCCACAAAAGAGTGCTGTCCGATAGCTGCTGGATTGCTAGCATACTGAGCGGTTAGCTCATTTGAAGTCAAATCGAATGTGTACCCCGTCATAATGCTATCAGCTTCAGTTCGAGTAATGGTGCCAACAGCAGTCGTAGCGGACGGATGCGGCCAATGAGCTGGCAGTATTAGCGTTACTTGACGCTCTACGCCTTGCAACAGACCAAAAGGAGTTGGTGCTACGTACATTTTGCGATCACGTAGCAAAATATCGCCGTAGCTCCCCATGCCTCGAACGCTCTTATTTTTGTGAATGTAATTTTTATTAGCATTCAACAGTGAGCCATGACAAATTATGAGATCATGCACACTGTAGCTATCAGACTCTGGCTTCGCAGGATAGCGTCCAAAAACGTAAAAAATATGACGGCCTCTATGTATACCATGCGGCATTTGGCTATTGCAGTCATAGTCATTCAATCTACCTGGAAAAGCTAACCCTTTGATTTCATAACCTAATGGCTGATGCACCAGCCTAAAGTCAGGATATGTGTTCCGACCAGGCTCATCAAAATCTATCGATTGAGCTTCCAATCTTCTTTGGAACCAGTTTTGGAAGTGAAACTCTTTGTCTGTTTTAGATTGACGCTCTATTAAAAGACCATTAGCAATAGCGTCATTACAATTAGCAAGCATCAAGCCTAGGTGCTCGCTCAGTGCGCTGAGATCAGGCTCATCTGTCATCACGAGGAAACTCCGCTACTCCTCTTCCACATCAACTGTTGCAAGTTTTTCTTCTAGCGAATCTTCTGAAGGTATCTCAGCCTCGGGCTCTACTGCTTCCGGCTCTACCGCCCGCACTTCTTTGAACCGAATCATTTCCTGACGCGGATCAGCAAAGCTTACCTGTACGTTGATTCTTTCGCCTAAGCCCACTGCCCGATCAAAGCGCATGGCAAATTCTAGACCTAAGTCTTCGAAGATAATTAGGCCCAAGAACTCATGTTCTCGAAGCCAGCGCACCATCTGCACTTCCCACATTTGGCCGCGATCGCGCTCATCTTGCCGCCTCAAATACTCAATCGCCCAATACTTCTTCGTCTGCCGTTCCACCAGCACCGCTTCATAAGCGGCATTGGCCACCACCATAATCGTCTCAGTTAGCGCCGCTTCAGAGAAAGGCAGCTCATCACCACGCAGATGAGCCTTAATTTGAAAGTGACCCATTAAATCGGTGTAGCGACGAATAGGTGAGGTGACCTGAGAGTAGCTTTCCAGACCCAGCGTGGCGTGGCGACTCGGCACAATGCCCATCTCGCTTCGGGTCATACAGCGACGAATAGCAGAGTCTCGCACCCAGCCAGCCTCTAGCTGCATTAGCTCCTCGTCAGGTGGAAGCTCGGGCTGAGGCTGGGAGCGATAAGGAATCGGCAGGCTGTTCTCTTCGGCATAGCGGGCCGCGACTTCACTGGTCAAAATCATCATTTCAGCGACCATCTCACGTGAGACTGATGACTCCAACATTGTGATCGTGATGTCGTCGGTGCTGCGGTCTACTTTAATCGATGACTCGGGGAGGTGAATGCTGATAGCACCCTGGGCTTTGCGCCAAGTGAGACGCTGTTTGGCAAGCGATGCGATCGCCAACATTTCCCCTTCAGCCTCTACCCCCAGCTCAATCATCTCATCGGCATCTTCATAGGTGAGCCGGTACGTCGGCTTCACCAGGCTCGGCTGAATGCTAAACTCTGCCACCGCGCCATCTTCAGCCAGCACCACACCAAAGCTCAGCGCGCAGCAGACTTTGCCCTGCACCAGGCTCATTGGCCCAGCCGCCAGCTCAAACGGAAACATCGGAATCACACCCGTTGGCAAATACACGGTTGTGCAGCGCTTACGAGCCTCACTGTCTAACACGTCACCCGGCGATAGCCAGCGCGTCGGATCGGCAATATGAATCCACAGCTTTTGCCGCCCGTCAGGCAGCGTCTCACAGCTCAGGCCATCGTCAATTTCTCTAGTGCTCTCGTCATCTACGGTGTAGAGCTTCAGGTGGGTTAAATCAACCCGATTGGCCTCATCAATATCTGGCGGATCGGCCAGCACCTTCTCAATGGCGTCGTTAATCTCTTCGGGAAACTGAGTAGGAATCTGACGGCGACGCAGCGCCAGATTTTCGTGCTCATCCCAGATGCCCAGATCTACGAGCGTTTGAAAGGCGACATCGGAAAACTTGTCTCGGCCTAGCGCCGTAAGAATATCTTGGGCAGCGGTTTTTTGGCTCGACTCATCACCTAGCAGGGCAAAGCGTTCGAGAATTTCAAGCCGGGGGCGATCGCTCTTCTCAAACTCAGGGACTTCCGCCACCTCTTCAGCCTCACCCAAACGCGCCTTCGCCCGACTCAAAAAGCCTTCCCACTCCGCCTCTCTCTCTGCCTCGCGCTTAATCTTAAGCTGAAGATCTTCTACCTGAGTCGCTGGACGCGGTTCGTAAACATCGCCCTTTTGCTTAAAGTACAGCTTGTCATCGCTCAGCATTCGATGCGCCGCGTAGCACATCGTCGGGTTTTGCTCAGAGAACAAAAGCTGCGCCAAAGAGGCAGGCGTTGCAGACTCTTCTAATTCAGTCAGCAGCTCCCAGGCCACCTCCAAATTATCCGGGTCAATGTAGCCCTCAGCCTCAGCGACAAATCCTTCAATTTCCTTAGAAGACTCAACCGGCTCTCCTGGAATCTCGTAAATGACCTGGCGTGGATGGATTGTATGAGCCTGGCCGCGCTGATCGATTAGTATCCAGTTCTTTTTGCCTTCAGGGCGATCGGCAACGGCCAGCAAAGGTTCGCCTTTTTGCTTAAACTCAACTAGCCTGCCCTTTTCCACGAAACCGTCACCTACTTATTTATCGCCATCAAAAAAGCTACCGGCGCTCTCTTCAAAAGTAGCAGTCTTCTGCTGAGCGCCGATAGCTATTATTTACTTTCAATTTAATCTGAGTGATTCGTCTTTTAGTGAGCCAACAGTGATCCAACGAATCGACGCTTCTCTAGCCGTCTTCGTTCACATAGGGCAATAGCGCTACGATGCGAGCGCGCTTAATCGCCTTCGTCAAATCGCGCTGCTGCTTAGAGGTAAGTCCGGTAATGCGACGAGGCAAAATTTTGCCACGCTCAGTTACAAACTTACGCAGCAAATCTACGTCTTTGTAGTCAATTTTTTCGTCTGGTTGAATCGGGGAAACCCGACGGCGAAAGTAAGCCATGATCCTTATTCTCTAGTGATTTTCGTTTCGTTTAAGCGGGCAAATGATGTGTTGATAGGGAGTGTATTAGCAAACAAGCTGCTAACAGACAAGCTGGCTTGACGCCGCCTATGGCCTTTTCCTATCTCACTGATTTCTACACTGGCCTCTATTTGATTTCTTTGTGGTTTGTGTGCTTGTTGCAGTGTGTGCAGAACTTTTTCAGCTCCAAGCGAGCCGTCGTGTTGCGACGGTTCTTCTGAGTGGTGTAGCGAGAAACGCCGTTAGAGCGCTTATCGGGGTTGCTACGGCACTCAGTACACTCAAGTGTGATTACAAGACGAACGCCTTTTGCCATGATCTTTCGGTATTTTGGTCAATCGCAGTCTTTGATTATGACATAAGAAGGCTGATGTAAGACATGTGTTTTAGCCTAGCTTAAGCGTTACCAACGACTAGGCTTCTGTATGACCTTTCCCGAGGCACCTATCATGCTCAGGGGAAGCTGAGCTTTTGAGAATAGCTGAGTTGGTAGGCTGCTGTCTTTATCAGCAACGTTCCTTAGTTCCCTGGCGGCACCTCTTTTGGGGTTTCTCGTGGGAACGTAAACAGTTATCTGTATGAACGGATGCCTTTTTTTAATCATCTGCAACGCAGGCACGAGGTCAGAATCACCCGAAACTAAGATTATGCGGTCGCACGTGCCTTGATACGCATCATCGAGCATCTGCACTGCTATGTTGACATCTGTCCTTTTCTCTTCAGGAACCTGGTAAGCCTTATTTCCTGGGTATTTACACGCCCTAACACGACATTTCAAGTGCTTCTGTTTATACAGACCAAAAACCAACTCGACTAACGGTGAAGCATTTATCGCATCGAAATAGGTTTCTTGCCTGATAAGCTGGCCTCCACTTACTTTGGCCTTAAAGTACCAGATCTTTTGCAAATCATCGTCTGTTCTTAATAACGAAAAATACTTTTGTAAATCTAGCCACTTATAGGGTGTACCTTTGACAGCGCCATAGTAGAAATTGAAACCGTCAATGTATACGATGCTGCGCTTAGTCAAAGATCTTTAGCTCTCTCAAAAGCAAAGCCTACCAACTTACGAAGGTAGGCTTTGCCATTTATAGTTTAAGCAGGTAGCCATATAGACTACCCAACCAGATTTCGCTGGGGAGTTGTACACAAAATATAAGACATATGTGTTGGTATCGTCAACGAAAGCCTTGTACCGATTACCGAACCTTTTTTGTGGCTAACCCGCTAGCTTTTGCTCTACGCCGAAGCCGACTAAGGCCAGATCGCTTAAGGGCTCACCTTCAGGCGGCTTCATGTAGTTGAAAATGCGACGAATACGCATTTTGGGGTTTACAAGGGTGATGGAGTCTACGCTGACGATGTGGGTGTAGCGGGTGGTCATCAGCAGCTCTCGGGTGCGGCTGTCGAAGCGGAAGTGGGAGATGATTGGGCGGTCTTCTTCATAGGCGCGATCGCGCAAATAGTCGCCCTCTAGTAGATAGTCGTGTTCAGCAGGCTTACCGCTTGGCACAAAGGCCAGGTTCACAGACTGATCGACGACTTCGCCTTTTTCTGAGACGGTGTGAAAGACGAGGTGAAAGCCAGGGCAGTTTTGCAGCCGGGCGCTGTTGGCACTGTAGCTGTTGTCGGAGAGGACTTTTTGCTTTTGCTCAGGGGTGAGTGGGGAGACACCGAAGTTGGTGTGCGATCGCTCTACAGAAGATCGGCTCAAATAATGGTACGTCCGCTCCGAATCCCAGCTACCCACACAGGCATCAAAAAACCGATGAAAAATAGAAAGCGCTTCTGACATGATTGTCCCGGTCAACTCGTCTATTACTAGCTTACAGAAGACTTGGCCTTTTCCTGAACGGGCCAGTCTGCATTTGATAGGTCTGCATCGATCTCTGAGGCGGCCCCTAATGCTGAGAGTGCCATCAGCGCCGCATACTGCAGATCCCAAATGGGTACGGATAAAGCAGCTTTGAGTTCAGGCACGGCGCGAGTATCTGAGAGTTCAGACAGGGCGATCGCTGCAGCCACTCGAGACTTCTGGAACTGCGGAGCCTTGTTATTCAGCGCCCCCACCAGCAAATCATAAGCAGCCTCTACCTTCAGCCAGCCAAACAGCCGCATCATATGATAGTGCGCCCCATAGTCGTTATAGCCCTCCGCCTCATAGCTTTTGATCAGCGCCGCCGGAGCTTCCTTTGGGTAATGCTCCATTAGCGTTTTACTCGCCAAGTAGCAGCGCCCAAAATCCGTCCCGTACAGCTCTTGCACCAGCCCCTCTATCTCCGGCACCTGATCGTAAGAATGCACCAGCGCCACATCATTGGGGTGATCTCGAATCACCTGATCTAGTAAGGGTCGCACCTGCTCAAACGTTAGCTTTTTCTCCTCAATTCCAGCCTCCGCTAACAGCCGAATTCCTCGCAAACGAAACACGCTCGACACCGGGCACCTGGCAATATGTGGAATCGCTCGAAAATATCGCGCGTCAATAAGATCTTGAATGCTGCCGCGCCGTGCATTCACATTCTTATTCTGCAAAAACTTCATCACCTGAGGAATCGCCTGCGCGTCTCCTTTTAGCTGATACATCGCTGAGAGTGCCGCACTTGCAATCGGTGCCTGCTCACTACTTGTAAACCGCTCGATCCTTTCAGCAGCAGGCTTATACCCCAGGCTCGCCAGCGTATGAATAATGGTGCGATAGCTTTGGTCGGGCCGGTCAAGCTGCTCGGCTAACTTCTCTAACGTTGCGGTATTATCAGTCCCTATCTCGCCAATGGCCCAGGCCGAATTCTCCACTAAATAAGTATCTTCATCATCCAAACATCCCTTAATCACTGGCAAAGCCGCCTTCACCTTCAGCCGCCCCAGGCTCTCCACCGCCTTGCGCCGCACAATCCGATTATCCAAATCAGGTGCATCATTATTCACCGCCCGCATCAGCGCACCAATAGACGCCTCAGTGTCAAAATTCACCAGATGCGAGGCCGCAATGTAGCGACCCGATGCCTCATCCGAATCATCCGCAGGCCCGTCTAATATTTCGATAGCCTGCGCTTCAGTGAGATTAAACAGACGCGAAAAGCGATTATCCATGGGCAAAAGTGCGAAAGGAAAGCAGCGGAGCGCAACTCCAAAAGAATCGCACTTATGTAGATAGGATCGCATTAGATCGTCA
Source organism: uncultured cyanobacterium (assembly GCA_963793265.1). Classification (GTDB taxonomy): domain Bacteria; phylum Cyanobacteriota; class Cyanobacteriia; order Phormidesmidales; family Phormidesmidaceae; genus Phormidesmis. Next base: position 505,081 of record CAWBZI010000006.1, on the reverse strand, counting down.
GCAAAATCAAAAAACCGCCATCAAATTTGAGCACAACAAAACCTAACTGGGTCGCGATCTGGGAGAATTTGAGTATCCGTTACCCCTGCTTTGGATATGCAAAATCCCGCCAGCAGCAAACCTGCCGCGCTTTCCGAGGCCGAAGCCGATGCTCTAATTGCTCAGGTTCAAGGCCAGCAAGCCACAGGCACTTTTGATGCCACTGACCGGCAGCTCATCGTGCAGCTTGTAGAAGGCTTCAACGACAAGCGCGGCCTAAAGCGCCTAGCTTTTGCCGAAATTTTAGGCAAAGTTGGCAAACCTGCAACCCCGGCATTAGTAGACGGCTTGGCTAATCACGAAAACGAAACCGTACGGCGGGCTTGCGCCAAAACAATGACGCTCATAGCCGATCCGGTCACCATTCCAACCCTGGTGCATTCGCTGCTGCATGATGAAGACACGGTTGTGCGTGGTTCAGTGGTGGGCGCTTTGGCGGTGATGGGAGAAGCGGCTGCGCCTGTGCTGATAGACATTATTGCCTCTCCCGAATATCCTGATAGTTCTAAAGGATTAGCGACTTGGGGATTGTCTTTTGTGGGCTCAGCAGGCGCAGCGCATTTGTATGCAGCGGCCGATGCTCAGCAAGAAGAAGTTCGTAGTGCGGTTGTTGGGGCGTTGAGTGCGATCGCATTAGAGGAGGAAGACACAAAAGCACTCGATTTGATCTTAGCAGCGCTCAAGGATTCATCAGCGATGGTGCGCTCTGAAGCCGCGGCGGCTTTAGGGAAGCTGAGTAATGCAGCGGTTGTGCCTCAGCTTGCAGAGATGCTGACAGATGAGGACGGGGATGTGCGCAAAACGGCAGCGATGGCGTTGATGAAAATTGGGGATGGCGGTGCGATCGCTCCTCTCCAGACCGCGCTCAACGAAGAACCCGACGACACTATCAAGCCAGTCATCAAACTAGCCATTACGCAGCTCGAAAAAAAGCAGGGTGAAGAAGGTTGGGACTAACTATGCGCTTTCACGCGCCTCGGCGCAAAAAGAACTATGTAATAACCGCATAATCACTATTTGACTCTGCAGATATCTCATTCATTTGGTGTTGAAACTTACAGAGTTGTTTGAGGCGTGTTCCTAGACTGAGGGCCTACATTCGTAGCGATCGCCCCAAGGAGAGTGTCCCCATAGTGACTAGCCAAACAGACTTCGGTCAGACAGAGTTCAGTCAGACAGACTTTGACCCAGCAAAAGATACTACGGCCCAAAACACCGAAAAGCTAGCAGCCACCGCGCCGGACTTGCCCGAAACTTCAGAGCACAGGCAGCTCACGTACGTACAGCTTATGGCCTGCGCGGGCCTGATTGGTATTGTCGGCGGACTGGTCGCCACCATTTATTACATCGTGCTCGAAAGCCTCATGCACGGCGTTTGGACAACACTGCCTGCCTTTGTCACACCCCACTTCCCAAGCTGGCTCCCCGATAGCAACTACGTATGGATAGCTACCACTATCGGCGGCTTCGGCGTGGGCCTGGTGCTTTACTTCATGGGCCTCCCCGGTGAAATGGCCAAAGTTGTAGACAGCATTCACAGCCCTGGCCGCATCGACATCAGCAAAACGCCTGCCATGGTGATTGCCTCGCTCGTTGCCATTACCTCCGGCGGTAGCGCAGGCCCCGAGGCTCCGCTAGTGCAGGTAAACGGCAGCTTTGGTAGCTGGCTCGGTGACAAGCTCAACCTTGATACCAGCTCAGTTCGAGTGCTCACCTTTTGCGGCATGAGCGCTGCGCTCGGCGCATTTTTCGGCGCACCCATCGGCGCAGCCCTCTTCGCCCTCGAAATTCCACACCGACGCGGCCTGGAATACTACGAAGCCGTTGCCCCGGCTGTGGTCGCCGCTATTCTCTCCTTTGCGACATTCCGCATTAACACCGGCATCACCATCGGCGGCTTCTACCACTTTGAAGCTATCCCTGAATTGCAGCCCATCAACCTTTTGCAAGGACTGTGTTTAGGCGTTGTTGGCGCAGCCGTCGCCGTATTATTCATCTTTATATTCAAAAAAGTCGGCGCACTGCTCGCGCCTTTAGAGCACAACCTGATTTTATTAGCGACCCTGGGCGGCTTGAGCATTGGCCTAATTGCCTTTGTCTATCCTCAAACGCTCTTCTTTAGTGAAGAGCAAATTCACACGGTCATTGAAACTGGCGCAACCCTCGGCGCAGTTTCGCTACTGCTCATTGCCTTCGCCAAGATGTTCGCGATTAGCTTCACGCTACACTCTGGCTTTTTAGGCGGCTTTATCTTTCCACTGTTCTTTATTGGTGCGAACACGGGTTTAGCGATCGCCCTCCTTGTTCCCGGTCTTCATCCCACCGTCGCCATGGTTTGCCTCATGGCCGCTGTGAATGTCGCTGTGACTAAAACGCCCGTAAGCACCAGCATCATTTTGAGCGTGCTATCGGGCACGGCCATGCTGCCAGTGATTGTGATTGCGAGCTTTGTTAGCTTTGTACTCACCAGTAATGTTTCGATGATTGGGACGCAGCGATCACGCCAGCTAGAAGCCCGTAAGCCTGTTTTCCCTGCAATGAACCCCAGCCCAGCCGAAGCTGTCCTTCAGCAAGTTACTAGCTAGGAATGCTAAATAAGACAAACAACAACTAACGCAAAAGAACCGCTCGGGCTATGTGGTGCCGAGCGGTTCTTTGTTCTTGTATGGACAGCCTCATAGATAAACGTCTTTTCTAATTACTGTTAAGCGCCTACACGATGAGCCGATCTAGGGCCTTTACCTACACCTGGATGATCCTCGTGCTGGCCTAGCAGATGCATAAACTCCTCGCTAACAGATACAATAGGCTCCTCAGAATGAGGCTCCATATTTCTATTAATTGACAGCTTCAGCTCAGCAGTAACTTCTTCGTTGAAAAATTGCTGCATGATTTCTCGACCCAATATCTCACCGATTAAAGAAGGGACTGCATTCCCTAGCTGTCTCTGAATTTCGGCTCGGCTCCCTAGTACTTCGTAGCTATCTGGAAACGTTTGTAGCCTGCAAAGCTCACGAGTTGAAAGCCGCCGATTTTTCCAATGAAACGGGCCAACCGCACTTCCTGGCTGAGCTTGTATCGTCCAAGAAGGCTTATCTTTAGATAGCTTCAATAAGAAGCTCCAATATCGAGTTCGCCATCCAAACAAAGGAACGCCACCACCGCGATTAGTATGGTGCAGGTAATTTTTACCCTCTGGAATACTGGGCAACAGGTTGGCCCATTTTCCATTCATTGGAATATCTGAATGTTCTAGATTATTGAGATCGCCAATAGCGTCCCACGCAGTTAACCAAGGTTCTTTTGTTAGTAAGCCTGCTGATTTATTAGTTAGGCTTTGGTGGGTAGGAGATGGAAATCTAAATTCTATCCCGTCCCGAGAGCCCACTATGAAAACACGTTCCCTCATTTGGGGAACGCCGTAGTCGGCAGCATTGATAATGCCTAAGCTAAAAGTGTACCGAGTACCTTCTTCTTGATTGATCTTACAAACAGCCTGCTTAAGAAGTTCAACAGCTTCGCTCTTCCCCTTGTACGTAATTCCGAAAACGTTCTCTAGCAGAAAGGCTTTTGGCTTTAGATCTTTTAGCACCCTAAGATAAGCGCTCAGCGTATCAGCTCTAGGGTCGTTTAGGCGCTGCGTATCGCCTTGAGCCCAATAGGCTGACTTGGAGAAAGGTTGGCAAGGTGGCCCGCCGATTAACAATGCGGGTGCGCCCTTGTCAACCTTTCCTATGCTAGCGATCTCTGCGCTACTTAAGCTATGGATATCTCGCTGGATAGGATTCCAGGTAGGCCGATTGTGCAAAAGCGTCTGACAAGCCCATTTATCAGCTTCGATAGCGATGGTCGTTTCAAATCCAGCGGCTTCGAGCCCTAAATCTAGTCCGCCTGCCCCTGTGTAAAGGCTGATTATTTTGAGCATTATGCACAGTCAAATTGCTTTAGAATAAGCTGCCTACTAGATCAAAGACCTCAATGCAGGCAATGCTTGTATTGACTATAGCAAAATTGTATTGAGAATACAAGTGATAGAGGTAAAACTAAGGGCAGTGATGGCTTCCTATAGTCAGAAAATCGGTAAAAGGCTGACCTATCAGCAGTTGGCAGAGATGACAGGCATTTCTAAGGCGACACTTGAGGCTATTGGTTCACGTCCTGATTACAACACAACGCTCGCAGTATTAGATACGCTTTGTCAGTCTCTCGACTGCTCAATATCTGATCTTTTGGTGCACCACAGGCAGGGATCTTGATGTCGTTTAGTCTCTATCAAGCGACAGGTTTGACGTCACAAGAACTATCTGAAGTGTTTCAGAATAATCCTAGAGCGTACATGGCTGTGCGGGGTGCTGTAGCCGAAAAGCATCTTGAGAAAACGCTGGATAACTTACGTGAAAGCGGAAGGATAGATGAGTATCAAAGCGCTTCAGGGGATATGGAAAAAGACTTTATAATTAGATTAGGCTCAACGTCAATAACCTTGGAATGCAAGAATGTTGAAGTCATAAAGACATCGAATAAAAAGATGAGAGCGTCCTATGTAGAATATCTTGTTGAAGAAGGTTATTTGACCCGTCTATTCATAGATGCTGCTCTCAATGAGATAGGCGCGTCTGCTTCGTCTCTTCAGGAGCTATCGTCATCTGAGCTAGCAACTGTCTTTAAAAAAGTTCCTCAAGAGTACCGAGAGTCTGGGTTAGCAAAATATCAATACAGCGCTTCAAGCATTCAGCAATCCCAGATAGGGCAACTGTCCGACGCTGAATTCGTAGCGCAGTTTGAAGCATTTCCGCTGACGATTGACTTTCAAAGAACTCGCAACTCAACCGATGAAGAAGGGGGTACTCGCAGAAATAGGTACTACAGAGTAGGCGAGATAGATATTGTAGCTGCGTGTCTTTTCTCTAGAACTATGGAGTGGAATTTCTTGTATGCTAAAGCGGAAGGGTTTCAGAAACACTCTCAGTATCCTGATAGATACTCGAATAGGCTGAAGCTTGCACCCGGCATTTGGACTTCGGACTTGATAGGGCTAATCGCTGCATAGTATTTATTCACTCCGATCGCGTCCTTTTAAATTATCCAGTTGCACCATCTGCTCTAGCCGAGGCAGCGCACTTTGGGCCGTCTCGCGTACGTAACTATCTACCGACTCATCTGCAATCAGCTCACGCAGCACCGCTACAGCCCGAGGGTCACCAATAGAGCCCAGTGTGTTTGTAATAGTTAGCGCGATCGCTACATTATCAGTCGTCTTCAGCACATCCAGCAGCGTATCCACCGCAGGCAAACCAATTTCGCCCAAAGACATCACCGAGGCAATCTGCACCACCGGATAAGGGTCTTCTAATGCCTTACGCAAAGCCGCCATTCCCTTTGCTGGAAACGCCTCGTCGGGATGGTTCACCGCAATTTGAGCCATTGCCTTCGTACAGCTCGCCCTGACCGTATCATTCTCACTATTAAGCATCTGCTCAGCCACCGCCGGAATTGAATCCATCCCAATTGCGCCCAACGTTTTCACACATGCCCGGCGATACACCACGTCTTCTTCACTGAGCGCTGACATCAGCCGGGGAATGGTGTTCTCATCGCGAGTATCTACAATTTCTCTTAAGGCCCTCTGGCGCATTTGAGGATTGGGGTGCCGAAGCTGCTCAAAAATGGAATCGGTAGCCATGACTTTGGAAGATAGCGTTTAGATAGGGGTAACGAAAAACCAAACAAAAAAGCCCCTAGCAAAGCCCTGCGAACAAGGTATCAGCTAGGAGCCTTCAAGTTTTTCTACGACTAAACTAGCAGTGCTAGCCTAGCAACTCATCTATGCCAGTTATGAAAGAGAGTTGATTACGTAGTCAAGCAGAGCGCGGAACTCAGTGAGTGCCTGAGGAGACATGTCACGAGGCGCACAAGCGCGATCGCGTGTGTACTGCATAGCCGTGACGTAAGGCGCAGTAGGCAGGTTGAGTGAACGGTACACTTCACGCGCACCGGCAATGCCCCACTCATCCAATGGGCCTGTGCCGCCAACGACCAAGCTGTAGTTGATCAGGCGTAGGTAGTGCTTAATGTCACGAAGGCACTTTTCTTGCTTGCCTTGGTTGCCGCCAGCTTCGCCTTCATTCTTGAGGTAAGGGTACTTCTTGAATGCAGCATCGTAAGCTTCTTGAGCTACTTTATCGATGCCAGCGTTTAGCTTTTCAGCCGCTTCTAGACGAGCAGCCGCTCGCTGCAAACCGCCTTGAACAGCCTGCAAGTCAGCAGCGCCAGGAAAACGACCTGCGGAATCAGCCGAAGCGATCGCAGAGGTTACAACAGATTTCATGATTTAATTCTCCAAATGATGTTTGATCGGTCAACTCAAAAAAGTCGGTGTGGTCTAAGCTTCAAATCCGTTCATCCGTTAAGGACTTAAGAAAGCGCAGAGACAACACGATCAAAGTAACCAGCAGCTTCGGAAGCTAACGCAGAGCAGTCGCCGTCAGCAGTTTCCATTTTGTTGTAGCGAGAGCCACCTGCTTCAGGGCTGTTTGTCTCTTTAATGTGAGCAACGCTAGAAGCCTTCATGATGTTGACTGCGCGCGCAGCAGAACCCGTTGGGACGCCTAGAGCAGCGTAGGTTTCTTTGAGGCCGTTCAAGCAGCGGTCGTCAAGTACGGATGCATCGCCAGCGAGCAAGGCGTAAGTAACGTAGCGAAGAACGATTTCACCGTCGCGAAGGCAAGCCGCCATGCGACGAGTAGGGTAGCAGTTGCCGCCAGCTTGAATCAAGCCAGTGTTCTCACAAATCATGCCGGAAACTGCGTCTGAAACGATGCAGCTTGCGTTGGAAGCGATCGCATTTACCGCGTCCAAGCGCTTGTTGCCTTCAGCAACAAAGTTCTTAAGCGCGTCTAATTCACCACCGCCGATAGTAGCAGTCTTGGTATCAGCCGTGACAACGGCTCTAGAGAAAGCGTCAAGCATCAAAGCTCTCCTTCTTAATACAGCATCTGGCGTTTTGTGCCAGTGAATACAGATTAAAAGATTAAGCGCGTCGCAGTCCTATTTATGAAAAACAAAGCAATAATCCGTTACAAAGCTAGAAAAAAGCGCTAGCAACCGTGTTATGAGAGGGATGTAGCGATATCACAAAAGCGGTTGTATCGTTATCAACTGCATCATTCCGTAGCATTTCTTAAACAAAAAAGCCGAGCTAATCGTTGACGATTAGTCCGGCTTGGGTATATCTAGTTTGGTTGTTAGGAATAGCAAAAGGGGCCGTTACGCATTCTTTAGCAGATGCTTAACGAGGTTGTCTTTTACCATCATCTGTCGCATAACTTCAACGACGTACTGCTGGGCTTGCTCCAAGCTCAGGCCACTGACCTGATCTTGAACGATTTTTAACTTGAACTGCTGCTCCAGACTGAGGTTGCCGGGCATCGTATCTTTGCCTGATTTGCTCATAATGGTGTCTTTCCTCTGAATAAGGTTGGGGAAGATCTTGCCAAGGTTAAAAACAAGACCGTGTGAAGTTTGAATCTTTGAGCTGAATTACCGATAAGGCAATTGAACTCTAAAGTTCGAAGCGCTCCTTTAACTTGAATCAGGACTTGAGTAGTCAAGCTTCAAATTAATGAGTTTCAACTTTAATGCATACTAACGCCGCTTTGTAAATAAGTTCAGTAACAAGTGTTACTTAAATTAATTTTGTTGAATGGCCAGTATAGCATCAATGCTCCAAAACTATTGCTATGACTTAGTTTCATAGCTTTTGGCAAGGCTTTTGCGTTTGCCAAATCACTCAAAGTTCAGTAGATCTACTAAGTAAATAAGCCTATTTACGAGTGATGGCAGTATTCTAACGATCGCTTCTCAGCGCCGGTATCAACCAGAAGAGGGGAAAAGGGGCCGCTAGGCATCCCACTAAAGAAGGGGTTCGCGGCAGGTTGCTTCAAGTCGTTCAAAAAGGCCCCGAGATACCACGGCTCAGCGCTTATAGGGCATAGCTTGAGCGCTATAGTAGGGATAGAATGCAGCACTCTTCGGTATCAAGAGTGTCAACTACAGTTTTTAAAAAGGTCAAGAGAAGTCGCTATGAACGTAATGGAATTTTTTCAGGCAAGTGGCGGGCAGTGGCTTTCGCAGCGCACCACGCACCACCTCCCTTTTCGTAGAGCAGAGCTGGGCGGCTCAAATATTTCAGTAGAGGCGCTGCCTGCTGATAACGAAAAGGTCATCGCTATTTGCAATATGCACGAGGTTGATCCGGCGACGGCTGTGGGCGGTGCTTATGTGCAGTGGAACGGTGAAATGGCCTGGGATAAAGAAGGCGAAAATCACAAGGGCGAGACGGTGTTTGCGCTGGTGCCGGATGAAGACAATCCGCAGACAGGAAATTTGCTCAGGGAGCGGGGCTACGCTGAGATTGTGCCGGTGATTGGGCGCTATGAGATGGATTCGGAAAATGGCCTGGTGCTGACGACTGACTACGAAACGATGAGTTCGGTCGAGCGGTTTTGGTTTCCGAGTCCTGATTTGCGGGTGCGGACAAGTGTAGTGAAGCGCTTTGGTGGACTTAGCACGGCTTCTTTTTGTGCGGAGTCGCGGGTTGAAACGGTACCTGCAACAGAGAAAGACGATGCAGCGGCGCGTGAGGCGTTTGAGATTGGCTCTAAGTACTCGTCGTTCGGCTGGTAGTGTTAAGCCTCTATAGCTTTGGTCACTTAGCTCACTACACTAGCAACTGCTAGAACCGTTCTGCACTGCGGGCTAAGTGTCGCGCAAACGTACGAATGCATCCGCACGTTTGCTATATCTCACCATCGAAGCGCTCTAGCTTATCGAATTCAAACGGCCCGGCGAGTGAGCCCCACAGCAGCTCGTCGGTGTCAGGATCGCGGCCTCGGTCGTAGCTGGTCATGTGGTCTTCGGTGACGATGAACTCGTTGTCTAGGTAGGTATTCATGCCTTTGCGGACGACCATACACTTTTTGCCCGGCTCTACTTTGCCGCGAAAGCTATTGTCTGTCCAGTTCACAATGATGTCACAGCCGTCCATGGGCTCTAGATCGTCTGGAGTGAGGGTGAGCAGCTTTTGGCGATCGCGCCCCGCCCCATAAAATTTCTCCTCATTCTTTACCTTATAGTTCTCTAGCAGCACATCTTCCTCGCGCTGAATAAAGTGCAGCACCCGCACTCGGTAAGGCAGGTGTAGCTGATAGTTATAAGCCTGCTCCAAAAATAGGCTGATTCCCGACTGAAAGCCCTTTGGCAAAGGCCGCATACACACCTGGATATGGGCAAAGAAAGGCGGATTATCAATTGCCTGGGGCTGATTGCTAAAATCAGCGGCCATCCATCTAGTCAGCTTTACCACGTCAGTCGGGTGAGTCATGAGAAAAAGGCTTGAAGGAATAGAGCGATCGCTGACGCCATTGAGTGAACGCCGCTTACTTAAGATAAAGTGTATCAAGTTTGGCTATTCTCGATCGTCGAATCGAGTCCGAAAGCTGCCGTACTTGATCCAGTATTGGTTTAGCTCGTGGTGCGGCGTATGCAGACTCGCTTTCGCCCGATAGAGTACAACGCGGCGATGGTTGCCAATCCAAATTTTCTTCAGCGGCTCCACAGCAATTAAGGTGCCACCTAAGCACTCTACGCAGTCTTGAAACTTATCTACCGTTGAAAACTCAACCGTTTCAAAGATAAAAAAGTTGCCTGAACAAATCAGATGACGGCTGCGAATCCACGCCTGCATTTTCTTTTTGGCGGGAGGTGGCAACATCTCTAAATCAGCCGGTCTATCGGCAATTCATCTGCAAAGCTTGCCTTCTTCTCAAATCGCAAAGCACCTTCAGTCGATCCCCAAACGTGCTCACCTGTCTCTACGTCCATGCCCTGATCCAAGCTCACCCACGTTTTATCAGTTAGCTCTACTCGGCTCACCAAATAAGTCCTTTTCCCTTTACGCGGAATCAAACACTTGCCGCCGGGCTCTACGCCACCAATAAACTGATCGATCTCGTCTGTTTGCTCGCGTTTGAACACCATTGAGCAGCCCGTCCGCCGAATCGCAACCTCTGGCGGGATCGTTTTTAATACGTCTAGATTATGACCAGATCCTGCGTAGGGCACACCGTCTTTGAAGCCATAGTTCTCTATATAAACACCTTCGTCACCGCGATCGATAACGCGATGCAGGCCCTGACGGTATGGGCTCCACAGGTCGTAGTCGTATACCTGCTCGGAGTAAAAGCCGATGCCGCCTGGAAAACCTAACGCTTCAAAGAACTCAAAGGGCAAGGGTCTAAAAAATATGCGGATGTGAGCGAAGTCGGTGGGATGGGCGTGGGACTGCTGATAGTTGCTGAAGTCTCCCGCCATCCAGTTAATGAGCGTGAGGAAGTTTTGGCTGACGGGCTGATCAGCGATAACAGAGGCAGCGGTAGGCGCAGTCATGCGGGTGAAAGAAGAAGGGGTATATATGGAATTGTAGAGAAAGAAATCGATCTTGTAAGACGGATGGCTGAACGATCGCGTCCTTTATCACTATCTATGAGATGCCCATTCTGACTTCAGAAGATAGCGAGGCGGTGGTAACGCCTTTGCCATCGCTCGTTTTGATTAAGGACACTCGAAAACGAAGGTTATCGCTGGCAAACCAGATTTTTTCTTCAGCGGCGGCGCGGTCATAGCCGGTTGTGAGCACAAAGGTGCCGTCGTCATGAATGATGTATTGTCCGGCTGCTGGGATCGTTTCAGCGTAGCCCTGGTCGCGGAGTAGCTTGCCGCTGTTGGTGCCATTTTTATCAGGGACAGGCACTAGGATGGTTTCCCCTTTCATCACTTCGTCTTCGTCCCAGTCGGTTTCGCCTTCCCAGCTCATTTTAAACGGGGAGGCGATCGCACCTGCATCAAACCCCTGACTCTCACACAGCGCAATCACCGCCGCGTCATCTTTTGCCAAAGGTTCAATCTCAATCATCGAGCGAATTTCTTCAAAATGGGCGAAGGCTAGATGATGGGCACTGCGTTGCGATCGCCATCGCCCCAAAGAACGCGCTACAAACGTATCAATATCCATCTTCGGCCCCTCACTCGTTGGCATCATTACTCTAGCCATTTGCCCTCTAAACTTACTGCGTAAGCAGCCATGCCTCAAAGTCAAAATTAGCTTTAGTGATAGTCTTCTATTTCCAGATAAACGGACTGTGAACCTGACGATGAGAAAACGTTTGCTTTCTCAAACTAACTTAACAACACAAAAAAGAGCTGAAAGTCAGTAGCACCAAAGAATTGCAAGAAGACTTTCTGTATCAAAATCATTTCTCGCAACTATCGGTAGCTGACTTTCAGCCCTAATGAAAAGCTGAATAGCTAGATTTATCGACTACTTAATTTCAGTAATGCTGACAATCTTTGCACCGCTGCGCTGAATGCGCTGAATCTGAGGCGTCATCTTCTGAGCAGAGACGATGTACTCATTGGTGCTTACGCGGCGAGGACTGTCGAACTTAGCGCCTGTCGTACGGATCTTGAACTTCTTCTCGGTTGTAGATCCTGCTGTTGCCTTAGCGTTAGTAATTTTGTTAGCGCTATTAGTTGCTACTTCATACACAAGCTGAGAAGACTTTACCGCGCTGCTGACTTGAGCAGGGCCACGGTTCACCGCAAAGTTGCGATTATAAACAACCTGCTTACGACCTACTTCGCTCTTATCGCGAGCGTAAGGCACAATGTTTTCGCCAAAAGCATTTTGATACTCTTCGCTATCGACGTAAGAATCAATCTCAGCGTCATAGCCTGCTTCAGCGCAGCGGCGGATGTGCTCAGAAGCCTCCGCTTGAGACTCAGGCGCACGGCCTAAAATGTGCTGAAAGTTCAGCTCTACAAAGCGATAGGGCGCACAGCTTTCAAAATAGCGAGCCTTGTAAAAGTCAGATTTAGCAACCGCCCGCACAAATTCGCGAACTGAGAGCGATCCATCATTTAGCTGAGACTCAGCGGTGACCAGACGCTCGCTTTCCATCACGTGAGGGTTGCCTAACACCTGATTGTAAACGGCGCGAATAATCGTCTGAATATCTTCTTTGGAGCTAGTAGGCCAAAGTTCGTACGTGTAGTCTGACATGGGGTTCTCCTTAAAATCCAGTCTTAAACAAACAGTCTTTAAACAAACAACACAGCAAAGGCGAGTAGCTACTGACGTCTCAACACGCGCGTAGCCACTCGCCTTAATTCTTTACGCGCTAGTCAATCGCAGTGATGCTGGCAATGACGCCGCCTGCTTTGTGAATGCGCTGGTACTCTTGAGAGAGCTTTCTCGTAAGGTACCAAATAGACCTGATTCGCTCGGCGGAACCGTGAAGATGCCTTGCGCACTGTATTAGCGCGAATAGAGGTCACCTCAATGCGGTATACCTTGCCGCGATCGCCAATCCCAGCACCCACGCGAGTTGGTGCAGACGTTGGTGGCTCGCTGAAGGCCCAGCCGTCAGAACCACCAGAAGGTGCTTTGACAGCCGTTGGAATCGCATTGATTACCAGGCTGTTGAGGCGAGGTGAGTTGCCAGAAGTGCTGCCTTTAAGCGAGCTGCTAGAAGCGCCGCGTACGAGTTCAAACATGTGGGTGAACTCGATCATGTTCTCAGACCCTTCGCTCTTGTAGCCGCGAATGTAAGGAACAATGTTTTCGCCAAACGTATTTTGATACTCATCGCTATCGATGTAGGTATCGATGTCTGCTTCAAAGCCTTCCGCGTCGAGCACGTTGCTGTGAAACTTCATTTCGTCGTAGCTGTTAGGCGCACGGCCCAATAGATGACGGAAGTTTAGCTCGGTGTAGCGGTAGCGGGGGCAGCTCTCAAAGAAACGAGTGCGGTACAGATCAGATTTGGCTACGGCGCGAACAAATTCACGAACGCTATAGTCGCCAAGCTTAAACTGAGATTCGGGAACAGTGAGCCGCTCACTCTCCATGACGTAGGCGTTCCCTAATACCTGACGATAGACAGCGTTGATAATATCTTCGCTGTCATCAGACGATAGACCGGGAACCCACTCGACGGGAGGCGTTTCTTCAAAAAGACTGACGCCCAATCGCGATGCTGGTCCGAAAGCCATGGATGCTATCTCCTAGTTAACAACAGTTGTCTTAAGACATAAATCTCTGCAAGCTGTTGGTAAACATTGCTTGCGTGTTCTCATTTTGTCTGGAAAAGGGGCCGTTTTTTGTCAAGTTTTGTGAATAGCACTTTCTAGAATTGTATTTTTGTTGTGGGAGTAAAACCGCTGATAACACACGGCTTCAGTGGCAAATCAGAACTTTAAAGCAAGTATTATCTCGGTTTATTTGCGTCATAATTATCGACTGTTTTTGTTGCAAAAGTTTATAGAATGTTGCTTTGAAAACTGGTTAGTAGCAACGATCGTTCACTTCAAAAAACTAGCCATCCGTCCGATCAAATGATCAAAGTAAGGCGATAGGGCGTCGTGAGTTCCCTCGGGGAACCGACTTAGGCCAGCTTCTTTAATGCCTTCTAATCCTTTGACCATTGCGGGTAGCGGCACCTGAAGCTCTTCGTAAAGCTGCTCCATAGCAATCAGGCCGTCTGAACTGGTGAACTGAGGGTTGTTGCCAGCGATGCCGTAGGTGATGCAGCGTAAAAAATGCCAAAAGTCGCGCCAGCAAGCTTCAGCTCTTGCTGCTGGATACAGACCGCCACCGGGTTCTAAAATGCCGGGAAACGACTGAAGCACACCTGCGCGGGCTTCATCGACAATTGCAGCGGCCTGGTCGCGGAGTTGCTTTACAACGTCTGTGTTGGTGGGATCTGTTGCGATCGCCCCCAACTCCCCGTCACTCAAATACCGCTTCTCATCGTCAGCGGCTTTGATCTTAGCGATCGCCCCTTCATCCAAACCATCCCAACCCTCAAAACTAACTATCTGAGCTTTAGGAATAAGTTCCTGTGCCCGCTGGCTAAGTCCATTCATCGCGCGTTCCTTATGTATGTCTATTCTTTTTGTCGAAGCTGAGAAATCGCAAGCTCAGCCGCCTTTTGCACTGAAAGTTCAACAGTTTCTTGTTGACTCAAGCGCGAAATCGCACCGATTGCTTCAGGATTGCCCAGCTTCGCCAGCGCCCGTATCGCCGCCTTTTGCACATCGCCTTCAGCCGCCTCAAGGCAGTTGATCAAGGGCTCATAGGCTGCCTGATAGCTCAACCGCGCAACATTCGCCGCCGCTTCTATTTGCACTTCTGAAGACGGATCTTTTAGAGCCTGAGCGATCGCACCCAAAGCCTGTTCATTCGGCGTTTTTGACTGCTGCGCGAGCTGTGCTAAAGCTCCAATTGCCGCCGTTCTCACAGCCGGAGAAGGATCGCTGCTGATGCGATAGAGGCGATCGCTCACCTCACTACTCATAGAGGCGATCGCCCAGGCCGCATGGCCCTTACAGCTCTCACTCGCCTGCTCAGAGGCCAGCACATCTCGCAGCGAATCAAAAGCGGGCGCGCCTACCTTAGCCAGTGCCGCCGCCGCCGCACTTTTCACCCCAATATCAGCATCGTGCAGCAGTCCTTCCACCAGTCCCAGCACCGACATCGGGTCACCAATATTCGTCAGCGCATTACAGCAGGCCCGCCGTACCCCAGCATTCGGATGATTTGCCAGGCCGTTGAGTAAAAAAGGCGTCGCGGGTTCGCCAATTTGAGCAAACGACTCTATCAAGCTCAGCCGAACCTGCCGCCTAGAATCAGCCAGTCCATCTACCATTTGCCGAAGCAGATCAGGCTCGGGACTGTCAAAAGCTAGTAGCTCTATCTGTTCATCTACGTAGCTTATGAGCCGATCAATTTCAGCTTGATCTTTACTGCTAGATACTTCACTACCGATACTTCGCTGCTAACCACAGGGATGCTATGCCTCTTCAGTTGGCGCGCCGCCGCGTAGCTGCGCCAAAGAAGCTTCTATTTTCGCAATTTCGGGATGAGTTTTGAGTTGAGCCATTGCCAGAGACTTAGGCAGCTTGGCCTTTTTGGCTGTGGTCGTAAAATCTTCGACGAGGCGATCGCGATACTTTTCTAGCTCCGCGATCATCTGCGCAATCTCTTCAGAAGATGGGGCCTCCGTAGCCATAGACGTAGCCACAGATTCATTTGCTTGGGCGGACTCTGCCATTGTTTAGATACCTTCTCGGCCAAAACGCTTTAAAACAAGAGTAGATCAAACTTGCCTAACGCAACTCAGAATAACACCACAAAATAACAGCCCATTCACGCCCGAGCGTCCCATGAATATTTCAGAAATAAAAAACCTACTGGCCAGCGAAGATCCTCAGCTCAGGCTCAAAGGACTCGTTGCCCTTAAAGATCACAGCAGCGAAGAGGCAGCCCCCATTCTCATCGGTCAGCGCAAAGATTCAGCGTTTTTAGTGCGCTCATTCGTCGCGATGGGCTTAGGTCGCAAGCGCACAGATGACTGCTACGAAGCCTTGTTGGAAATGCTCAAAACTGAGCCTGACCACAACGTTCAAGCTGAGATTGCTAACTCGCTAGGTCTATACGGCCCGGTTGCGGTAGACCGCTTAGTGGAACTTTTTTACGAGAGTGAAAATTGGCTAGTGCGCCGCAGCATTTTAGCGATTATGCCAGAGCTAGAAAGGCCCGATCAGCTTTTAAAGATTGCCTTAGAAGCGCTTGAAGATAAGGACGCAACCATTCAGCAGGCAGGGATGGCAACTTTAGCTACACTTGCTGGTACGCCTCAGTCGGATGCCGCTTTAGAGGCTCTACTGCCCTGGCTAGAGAGTTCAAACTGGCGATCGCGCATGGCCCTAGCCCAGGCCCTCAAACCCTTTAAGGCTTCCAAAGCAAAAGACGCCCTTTCCAAACTCAGACAGGACGATCACCACAAAGTCGTTGCTGCTGCGCTAGAAGACCTGCTGCCCTCCTGAAAAAGAACGATAAAAATCGATTTATGTCTCTCTGTCGATTGCTGGCTTTGAAGAAATAGACTATCTTGTCTAATGTAAATAAATGTTTCATTTACAGGATATGCTGACTCACTTATGGGGGTCAGAACTGACTTCGGACTTATTGAGGAGCGATCGCAATGCTACTGTCTACACCTTCTAACCTTCAGCCCTACCCTCAAATTGATCTAACTGAGACTGAGGAACGGGCGATCGCATTCTTTCAGCAGTCAGCCGGTAACTGGTGCTCTCGCCGCCGCTACTACACGCTTGCCAGCGGCGACACGCAAGAAGTGGTGAGCGACATTAGCGTTTCCTTTTTAGAGGGTGATCACGAGGAATTAGCCGTACTAGGCGATCGTCATGGTCTAACTGTCCCGATGATCTGCGGCGCGAAGGTGATCTGGGAGAGCAGCTATATTTCGCCTGCGAAAAAGCCCTCTGTGGGCGAGACGATTTTTGGTATTCGAGGCGATGTTATGTATCGAGATCGCGGCTTTGCCACCCCCAAACCAGTGACGGCTAAGTACAGATTCACGGGCGAAAAAACCATGGTTTTGCGCACTGAATACAATGGTTCCTCCTTTGAAGAAGAGCTTAAGCTGATTGGCGATAGCTACCGCACCCGCCAAACCATCATCTCGCGCGCAGGCGAAGAAATCATGATTGGTCAATATCTAGAAACCCGCGTCTAGCCCTCTAAACTTTGCCGGGTCGTTTTACGGGTGAATGTATTCCATTCATCTAGCTCCGCTGACGGATGGCGGAGCAGGTGAGATCGGCCTTCATCCGTCAGTCCAACGGCTCCTGAAAAATCGGCCCCAGCAATACTTCCTACAGCCGAAAAATCCACGTCCGTCAAATTCGTTGCTCGCAAATCGCAGCGCTGAAGCTCCGCACCGCCCAAATTCGCGCCCTGTAAATTCGCCCCAGTCAGAAACGCCTTTTGCAAATTTGTCCCGCTCAGCGCTGCCCCTGATAGGTTCGCATCCTGTAAATTCGCCCCGCTTAAGTAAGTACCAAACATCATCGCCCTGCTTAAATCGGCCCCTTTCAAGTTAGCCGTATTGAGATAGGCTCCATTCAGCGAGGCTCCCGGCCCTACCGCCCCACTGCTTTTATATCGAAATCCTTCTGGCCACCGAGTTTCACTGTCGTAGAGCGAGAGCTTAAGCTTAGCGCCAGTGATATCGGCCTTAGAAAGATCGCAGCTCTGTAAGTCAGCCCGAAAAAGATAGGCATGCGTTAAATTAGCATTTTCAAAATTTACTCTGCACAGGCTAGCGCCCCGTAAATCCGCTTGCTGCAAGTTTGCATTAGATAGATTTGAGCGAGAAAGATCAGCACCTACTAAACCAGCACTAGATAGGTTTGCACCAGATAAGTTCGCACCAAATAAGTTCGCTCGGTAGAGATCTTGGTTTGAAAGGTCGGCTCCTGATAGGTCAGCGTTTGCGAGTGTTGCGTAGGGAGTGATTACGGTAGAGTCCAGTTGATTAGAAGCCGTCATTGAGCTATCGCAGATTACTATCTTTATAGAATTGCAGACTCCTTAGCTACAACACAACTGTTCAGCTATCAAACGACATACAGCCTATTATGGGTTACATAGCGTTTAGCCCATTCCTCTAGCAATGACTAAAACTGTTAAATCTCATAAACTGACTGAGCCGATGTCAATTGAGACTTTGGTTGCAGCAGTTAGTGCACTCGACATTAAAGATAAGCATAAGCTTGCCGACATTCTAGATAGACAGATTCTGGAGTATGAAGACGAACACTACGAGGAGAGCGAAGAGACGCTTGCAGAGATAAAAATTGCTAAAGCAGAATGTGCCTCCGGCGACTACATTACATTCGATGAATATATCGAGTCGAAGTCTCTTTAAGCTCAATTCATTCGGATAATTAAAATATGCTCTTAAATCCACCCATGTCGATGATGGCCTTCTTTCGTAAAAGCGAAGGCACCTGGTTTACTCAGCGGACGGTGCATCACTTTGATGTGGTCGCTGACGAGTCGGGAGAATCTAATCTGATTGTGGGCGTGGTGGATGCGAGCGATCGCCGCGTAATTGACATCTGTAAGTCGCAAAATATTGATCCAAGCCTAGCCGCTGGCGGCGCTTCTTTTGCCTGGCAGGCCAACCTTGCAGACGATGCGCCACCTTCTTCAGCAGCGGTGCTGGTAGATGTGCCGGATGATGAGAGCGGACGGTCGGGGAAGCTAGTGCGCGATCGCGGCTACGTAGAAACCATGACCGTCGTCAGCCGCTACTGGTTCGGCCAAGACGGCGTACTTACTATCGACACCGATTACGAAACCAACCAGGGCCAAGAACGCTGCTGGTTTCTTACCGACGACTTTCGCGTCCGTGTCAGCACCGCGCGCATGATGGGCGGCGTTAATCTGATGACCTACTGCTCCGAAAAGCGCTTCATCACACCCGAAGACGTTTCGGCAATGGCAGCTAGGCACGAAGTTGGCGCGGCACAATAGCGACTATTAAGGAATGTATCTTTGTCTTTAATACTTGGGGCGGACACAGACGGAATCTCGTATTGTGATGAGGCGAGCTGTCTTTAAACAACTCTGTCCTTATAAGAAAACCGGCTGGAAAATGTATCGCCCTTTCCTAGAGCATTTAGAAAACGCCCTTAAACAGAGATTTGACCTGAGCGAGCGCCCGATTCCCGCAGGTCTAGAATGTAATATCAGCGAAAGAGGCCGTCACCCCGCGACGATTCAAAGCTGGTGCTACCAGTCTAAAGAGCTGCGTAAAGCCCGCTATACCTACATTGATGCAGGCAAAAGCGCCCAAATTTTTAACAGCGTTATCTATCCTAGTCATGCCTACGAACTGCCTTTGCTAGGCATAGATTTTCTCTCTTTCGGCGCTGTGAAAAATCTTATTGTGATGGATTTTCAGCCGCTCTTTCAAGACGAAGCCTACAAAGAAAAGTACATTACTCCGCTCAAGGCACTCCACGATAAGTATCCCGATTTGTCGCAAAACTTAGAGATGAAGTTTTATGACGCCAATCAATATTTCTCTAAATATCTGTTGTTTGCCAAGACCGACCCAGAAACCGTTCAAACTCGAGTATTGGAAGCTTTTAAGGACTATCTTCAGCTCTATTGGGAAATGATGGACGCAGCGACGCCTGATAGCAGCAGCGCTTCTATAGAGAGAATTGCTAAAGCTCAGCGCGACTACGATCAGTACAGCGCCGATCGCGATCCGGCCTCAGGATTGTTTAGCAGCTACTTCGGTCATGAGTGGTCTGAGAAGTTTCTGCACGAATTCTTGTTTGAAGATGCGGTGCCGTTGGCAGTCAGTGTGAGTAAGTAATGAGTGCAGCAGAAACACCTACAGAGACATCTTCAGGAACACCTTTAGGAACAATATACGAGCCGTTTTTAGCGCGAGCGATCGCCCTACTAACCAACGAACTCGAACTCAGTCCCTACCCCATCCCGGCAGGCTTCGAGCAAAAGAGCGCCATCACCGGCAAAGGCAAACGCCAGGCCACCGTCACCACCACCAGCTACGGATCAAAAGCGCCCAAGCTTAGACAGATTCGAGCCGCACATGTGCAGGGCGGCGAAGCACTTCAGGTACTCAACTTCGTCATCTTCCCCGAGCTAAACTACGACATTCCCTTCTTTGGCGCAGACCTTGTAACGCTACCGGGCGGACACCTGATTGCCCTCGACATGCAGCCGCTCTTTCAAACAGACGACTACAAGGCCAAGTACAGCCAGCCGATTATGGATATGTTCCACGGCTATCAGCAGCATTTGCCTTGGGGCGGTGACTTCCCTGAAGAAGCGCAGGCTTTCTTCTCACCCGCTTTTTTGTGGACGCGCCCATCAGAAACAGAAGACGTAAAAACGCACGTATTCGAGGCTTTTCAAGACTACTTGAAGGCATATATCAACTTTGTGCAAAAGGCCGAGCCTATTACCGATCCAGATAGGTTAGAGGCGATTAAGCAGTCGCATCTCAGCTATGCTCGCTATCGAGCTGAGAAAGATCCGGCTAGGGGAATGCTCACCCGCTTTTATGGCCCTGAATGGACAGAAGAATATATTCATGGGTTTCTGTTTGATTTAGAGAAAGATCCGCGCGTTGCCACTTCATCGGCTGCTTGAGTTTAGCGATTACGACCGGGAAAATTCAGCGCAGCAAATTAGGCCCAAACGTCGCTCATTTTGTAACGCAAAAATGTTCGCATAAGTACTTTTGCTTATTTTTGCCCGCCAAATGATTAACACATAATCAACTTGAACGTATGCCCCATGGGTGATTGACGCCCTCAAGCGTTTTGTGAACTTTCTTAAACTTTCTTAGATACGCGGCGTATACGCTTTACTCTTTTAGAGTGGGAACAGTGGGCATCCGAGCCTTTGTTCCAGTTATCAAATATTAGGAGAATTCGGATCTATGTTTGATGCGTTTGCTAAAGTTGTATCCCAAGCTGATGCTCGGGGCGAATACATTACCGGCTCTACTCTAGACGCGCTAGATCAAATGGTTGCTGACGGCAACAAGAGAATGGACGCCGTTAACGGCATCACTAGCAATGCTTCTGCAATTGTTGCTAACGCTGCTCGTTCTTTGTTTGCTGACCAGCCTCAGCTCATTCAGCCCGGCGGTAACGCTTACACGTCTCGTCGTATGGCTGCTTGCCTCCGCGACATGGAAATCATTCTACGCTATGTCACTTACGCAGCATTCTCTGGTGATGCTTCCGTGCTTGACGATCGCTGCTTGAACGGCCTTCGCGAAACTTACATTGCTTTGGGCACTCCCGGCGCTTCTGTTGCCGCTGGCGTTCAAAAGATGAAAGCTGCTGCGATCGCAATCGTGAGCGACAACAGCAACGTAACCAACGGTGATTGCAGCAGCCTGATTGCTGAAATCAGTGGTTACTTTGACCGTGCAGCCGCTGCTGTAGCTTAGGCCCCGTAGCTTAGGCATTTGTGGCTAGCAATGTGGCTAGCAATAGCCGGTTCCATACTCAAGAATTGTTCACCTCAAGATTGGGAGATCCTTACCGATGAAAACTCCTCTGACCGAAGCAGTCTCGGCTGCTGATTCACAGGGTCGCTTTCTAAGCTCGACTGAAATGCAGGTTGCATTTGGTCGTTTTCAGCAAGCGAAAGACAGCCTAGAAGCTGCCCGCAAGCTCACTCAGAATGCTGATAGCCTAGCGTCTGGTGCGGCTCAAGCTGTTTACAGCAAGTTCCCTTACACCACGCAGATGCAAGGGCCTCAGTACGCGGCTGATCAGCGCGGCAAAGACAAGTGCGTTCGTGACATCGGCTACTACCTCCGCATGATTACCTACTGCCTCATCGTTGGCGGCACTGGCCCCATGGATGACTACTTGGTATCTGGCCTTGCTGAAATCAACAAGACCTTTGACCTTGCGCCTAGCTGGTATATAGAAGCGCTTAAGTACATCAGAGAAAACCACGGTTTGAGTGGTGTGCCTGCAACTGAAGCTAACAACTACATCAACTACGCAATTAACGTTCTCAGCTAACCAGCTAAATTGACGTTTTAGCCTTTGATTTAAGTATCAGACGGTTTGAGCCTCAATTTATCACCCAGAGAGATATGCGATTACTGGAAGCGTCTAGTGGTTGTTTGTTTCTCTGGGTTTGCTATTGGCGGGTGTTTTGGTGAGTGGTTGGGTTTAGGCGATTAGATAAGCGGTGCGATGGCGGAGTCACAGATAGAGGTACAAGACGGTGGTGGGCCTCAGCTTACGGTGGCTAAGGCGATCGCGAACCTTCAGCAAACAGAGGACAAGGGCGATCGCTACTATGCCGCCTGGTGGCTAGGACGGTTTCAGGTGAAAGAGCCTGATGCGATCACAGCGTTACTTGAAGCATTAAGAGATGAAAGCGATCGCGATACTGATGGTGGCTTTCCTCTACGAAGAAATGCGGCACGAGCACTCGGCAAATTAGAAGACCCAAGCGTTATTCCTGCTTTGGTTGAATGCCTGACCTGTTCTGATTATTATGTGCGTGAAGCAGCCGCGCAGTCTTTAGAGTCGTTGAATGCAAAAGAGAGTGTTAGCGACTTATTGAAGCTGTTGGAAGGTGGCCTTGAAGCGGCGATTGAGGTGCCTGGAAAGCCGCATTTAGTGCAGCCTTACAATGCAGTATTAGAGGCGTTAGGAAGTTTGGGTGATAGGTCGAATGTGACCGCGATTGAACCTTTTTTGGCGCATGAGGTGCCACAGGTGAAGAACGCAGCAGCGCGGGCGATGTATCAGCTCACGGGTGAGAATCATTATGCTGACCGGCTGGTAGATACGCTCAGGTGCGATGACTTGCAGTTGCGCCGATCAATTCTGTTAGATTTAGGAGAGATTGGGTATCTACCTGCGGCTGAGGCGATCGCGAACACCCTAGCCGAGAACAGCATTAAACTAATTGCGCTTAAAGGACTGCTAGAAAGAGAGATTCGGCAGTCTGAGGCTTTGGTGACTGAGCAGACTAAAAAAGTAATGGCTTTGATGGATTCTTTGTTGTGATGACGAATACAGCCCTCCACACTAGACTCCGAGCCGTAGAAGAGGCTGACTCAGCACAGTCCATGATCGATGCGGTAGAGGCGCTTGCTGAACTGAAAGACGAAGGTGCAACCGATTCGTTAATTCGGGTGCTGGGCTACAACAACCCAGGTGCAGCGGTGGCGGCAGTAGATGGCCTGATTCAAATTGGGACGCCTGCGGCTTCGGCAGTGCTAGCGCAGATAGACGGCTATAACTACGGGGCAAGGGCTTGGGCGCTGCGGGTGCTTGCAGGCATTGGCGATCCGCGTGGGCTCGATTTGATATTGGAGACGGCGGCTGAGGATTTTTCGCTGAGCGTACGGCGGGCGGCGGCCAGAGGATTAGGGGCAATTCAGTGGGAAAAGCTGCCTGAAGATGAGCGACGCAAAGGACAGCAAAGTGTGAGAGATACGCTGCTGAAAGTGGTGACGAATGATCCTGAGTGGGTGGTTCGCTATGGCGGGATTGTGGGTTTGCAGGGGGTGGCGATCGCACTAGCAGCAGACGGACAGACGAGTTTGATCAATGGCATCGTCAAAGGGCTAAGCGATCTTTCTAATCAAGATGAGGTTTTAGCCGTTCAAGCACGAGCGCAGTGGGCGTTGGAGCAACTAAGTGTCTAATCTTCGATACGCAATCATTGGAGCTGGCGCGATTGGTAGCTACTATGGTGCGAGGCTTCAACAGTCCGGCTGCGATATGCATTTTCTGTTGCGCAGCGATTATGAGTACGTACGAGAGAACGGTTTGGTCATCAAGTCGGCAGATGGCGACTTTGTTCTCCCTGACGTAAACGCCTACAACCATCCTAATCAGATGCCGCCAGTTGATGTGGCGATTGTGGCCACCAAGACAACTCAGAACCATCGGATTGCTGAGCTACTACCAAAGATAAATCCAGGCGGGGCCGTCGTTCTTTTTCAAAACGGGCTAAATATAGAAGCTGAGGTGTCTCAGCAGATCAATTCTGAACTAACGCTTGTCGGCGGACTCTGTTTTGTTTGTGTCAATAGAGTTACGCCGGGGCATATTCACCATCTGGAATACGGTCGGGTGCTACTCGGTATCCACAATGCTAATAAGCAGACTTGTCAGATAACGCCTTTGGTAGAAAGCATCGCTGCTGATTTAGCGGCGGCAGGCATCGAAGTGGAGACGACTGAAGATTTGCCGATGGCGCGGTGGAAAAAGCTGGTGTGGAATGTTCCTTATAATGGGCTATCTGTTGTTTTGAATGCGACAACCGACGAGATGATGACAGATGATAGGGTGCGATCGCTCATCACCTTACTCATGAAAGAAGTGATCACTGTCGCGAATGCTTGGGGCGAGCACACTTCACCAGGCACTCATCGCAGTCTCCCTTCTGGCTGGGTAGATATCATGTTGAAGCAAACCGAAGCCATGACGCCCTATCGCACTAGCATGAAAATTGACTACGACGAGGGGCGTCCTTTAGAGCTTAAGGCAATTTTAGGTAATCCTATTGATGTGGCTAATGCCCTCAACGTTTCGGTTCCGGCGATGCAGATGCTTTACCGGCAGCTTGCTTTTTTGGATAAGAGGAACATTCTGCGCCGGAGGGCGTAGAGCCTTCATTGGTGTCAACTTAACGCTGAAATGCTTGCAGTCATAGGTGTTCAGCATACGTTTCGTAGCCCTCATCCCTAGCCCTTCTCCCCTCGGGAGAAGGGAACCCGGACTCTGAAGTCCTTCTCCCCTCGGGAGAAGGATTTAGGATGAGGGCTGAGCAGCTTACGCCACGAGGGATACATGCTTAAGTTGACACCAATGAGAGCCTTACGCCCCTACAGTTTTGCTGACGATGCTTGGATGTTGCTTAGGCTTTGCTTTTCAGGGAGATTATGCTTACGGCATCGGGGCATCAGGCACATGTGTCGCAACTATCCTATCGATCTCTTCGCGATAGCGCGGTGAAACATCAAAGCCTATAAAGCCGGGCATAAACCGAAGCCGAGGTTTGTACTTAATCGTCAGCATATTAGTTCTCTTACCTCCCCATTCGTAAGCCCTCATTCGCCGCCAAAGAGCCACCCTGTAAACATTGCAAATACCGTTTTCTCTCACTTCTAATCGAGTCGATCCAATAGAAAGGCCGAAGATAGCTAGCATCCAAAAGGCGGCAATGTCTTCTTTGAAGAAGAGAGCTGAGATGGGTTCGTTACTTAGCAGGAAAGTGATCGTGGTGATGAGGGCGATCACGCTAAATATCACCCCGCCCCAAAAGATATATTTAAAGGCAGTCGGCTTCCCAGCATCTAGCAGCAAGCGGCCTGCTTCTCGTTTGCGAAATGGCCAGCTTACAAACCAAGCGCTAAAGATAGCTATATATGCGAAGTAAACAATCCCAAGCCATTCATCAAAATACGACATCAAAAAAGACTGTACGAAGATAAAAAGCAGCAGTGGCCAAAACCACCTGAGCTGCTTAATAGCATCTTCTTTTCCTACCATCCTTACGATGAGCCAAAGGCCAACTCCCAGGATGGCTAGAGGCACAGCGGTATAGACAATCACCCAAACCATAGCTACTACTCCGACCAGCAAAACGCGAAATATACATATCTATAAGGGATATCGTAGGTGAGCAAATGACATTAAAGTTGGCGTGTCAATTTGAGAAGTAACACAGTGGGTTTAGCAATGCTTTCAGCTTCTTATTCAATACGTCCATAGTCTAGCTTGATGAGGCGATCGCCCCGGTCAAAGTAGCGGTCGTCGTGGCTAATGGCTATCACTGTTTTGCCACGCTGTTTCAGCTCAGGCAGTAGCTGAGTGTAAAAGATCTCTCTGAACATAGGATCTTGATCGGCAGCCCATTCGTCAAACAGATAGATTGAGCGATCTTCTAAATAGGCGCTTAGCAGGGCCAAGCGTTTTCGCTGACCTTGAGAAAGTGCGGTTGTTGAAAGCTGTCCATTTTTTACAGAGACTTTTTTATCGAGCTGCAATTTCTCTAAATACATCTGCGCTTGAGAATCAAGCGTAATATCTTCAGTACTTATCAACCGCTCAAAGAGATAAAAGTCTGAGAAAACGGTAGAGAATAGCTGTCGGTACCATTCTAAGTTCGTCTCTACAATAGGATTTCCGTCTAGTTGAAGCCGCCCGGAATCTGGCGTGTATAGGCCAGCAATAAGCTTTGCGAGCGTAGACTTACCACTGCCGTTACCGCCTACGATAAAGACTAGCTCTCCTGACTTTATCATTAGATTAATTGGGCCTACGGTAAAAGTGCTATCGTCATTTTTGCTTTTGTAAGTATGCACAACGTTGATAAGTTCGAGCGTTTTCCAGTCCGATGCTATCGATCTGCGCGTAACAGAATTCATTTCTGCTGAGCCAATTAACGACAGGCCCATCTCGTTTATCTTTTGAATGGAGACATTGGCCTCTACTAGGTTGGGTAGGCGATCAATAATGCTTTCTATGGGGCCAATCACGTAGGTGATCGTAAGAATGTATGCAGGCAGGATGGGTTGAATCTTTGGAATGACTGAGCTAGCAGCGAATAACAGTAGGCCAATTAATACGAAGAATAGGAGCTGACCGCTGCTGCTTGCTAGTGCGCCGATTTTAGAGGCGGTTTTCATGTATTTTCGAGAAGCGATCGCACTCACCTGCAAATCTTCCTCAAAGAACATCTGCCGCCGAGCAGAATTTAGCTTTAGCTCTTTAGTGCCCTCGGTGACCCCACGAAACAGCTCAAACAATCGGCCTATTTCCGTGCGGGCTAGGTCGATGTAGCGGTAGGCGGCGGTGATTAAGAGCTGAACAAGGGTGATCGCAACCGCTAAAAATGCTGCTACTGCCACCAGCGCCCAGCCGGACAGCCAGCCTAGATAGATCAAGCAGCCTGCAACTACAGCTATATTGATACACAGTGTCGGAATTACAAACACCGTATTAGAAATAGACTGCACGTCTTTGGTTAAAACGGCTAAAAGCTGGCTTGGCCCAATCTGTTCTAACTGCTGCAAAGGCGCAGATAAAATTCGCTGAGATAGCTGTAGGCGTAACTTGTACACTGCATCTTGTGAGAGATCTATGAGTAAAAACTGCGATACTGTACTTGCAATTAGCGCTAGCACAACTAACGTTCCAAAGAATACTGCTGAAGAGTGCGAAACAGCCGCTTGGGTCGAGTTAGACAGTACCGTATTAATAAGAGCAATTAATCGAGCGCTACAGCCGCCGCTGATAAGACCAGAAGCGATCGCAATCACCACTCGCAGCCACGATGATTTTACTAATAGCCAAATAATATCCAATCGCCTTACTATCCTCTTAAAGCAACAATGGGATCTAGCCGAGCCGCCTGCCGGGCTGGAACCACACCAAACACCAGCCCGATTGTGCCAGAAACGCCAGTCGCTAAAACAATGGCTCCTATTGAAACAGACGGCTTTAGCGGACTTAGTGCTGAGATTGCAAAAGCGCCGCTTATACCGACGCCAATGCCAATGAAGCCGCCAATGACTGAGAGTAAAATGGCTTCGATTAGAAACTGAGTGAGGATAACGCGCTCGGTGGCACCAATGGCCTTACGTAGGCCGATTTCATGCGTACGTTCGCTCACCGACACCAGCATAATATTCATGACGCCAATGC
Source organism: uncultured cyanobacterium (assembly GCA_963793265.1). GTDB lineage: Bacteria > Cyanobacteriota > Cyanobacteriia > Phormidesmidales > Phormidesmidaceae > Phormidesmis. Next base: position 477,871 of record CAWBZI010000006.1, on the reverse strand, counting down.
CGCCGACTAAAAGAGAGATGCTGGCGATCGCACCTAGTACCAAACTCAATCCTGTCGTCACCTGCTCAGTCAAATCCTGCAAAGACTTGTTGGCAAAAATAGAGAAGTCTTTGCGCCCATGACGATTGGTGAGAATGTTGCTGATTTGAAAAGCAGCGGCGCGAATACTCACTGCGTCCTGCGCCGAAATCTCTAAAAAATCGATGGGAATACCTTTAGGTGAAGCGCGTGTAGAAAGCTGAGTCGCCATTGTTGTAATGGGAACATAGGCCATATTGTCGTAGTTACTGCCAAAGAAAGATCCTTTCTCGGCCATAATGCCAACCACTTGAAAGTTGAAGTCGCCGACCTGAATCATTTTTCCTAAAGCAGATCCAGTCGCAAAAAAATCGGTTGCTAACGATGCGCCCAAAACAATCGTTTGCGTGTTTTGAAGAACATCCGACGACCGTAAGAACTGGCCTTTTTCAACCTGCAAGCTCCGTACGTATAGCATTCCAGGCGTTGTCCCGATCACCTGTGCTTGGTTAGAGCGGCTACCATAGGCCATTTGTAGCTGGCTGCTAATTTGAGGTGCGATTTTTTTGACGGCGGGTGCCTGTTGGGCGATCGCATCCACGTCTTCTAGCGTCAGCACAGCCTCATCGTCTAAGGGGCCAAAGTCTTCAAAATTTCCGCCTGCATAAATCGTCAGTTGATTAGGGCCGAGTGCCTCTAGCTGATCTTGCGTAAACTGCTTGGCCCCCTGCCCTAGCGCCACAATCGAAATCACCGAGGCATTGCCGATGATAATCCCTAGCATCGTCAACAGGCTCCTGAGCTTATGCGCGCTCAGCGTTCTTACGGCCATCTGAATATTGTCGGTCAGGTTCATGATGTATAGCCCCAAAAATGTCTAAAAACCGCCTGTACTATCAACGCCTTCAACAATCTCACCGGGCGGCGGCTCTAGCAAAATGCGATCGCCCTCCGCCAGTCCCCTCACAACCTCAACTTGAGCCCCGGCTGTCAGCCCTGCCTTCACTGGCGTAAATACAGGCACCGCCGCACTCTCCACATACACACCAGTTTCTCCATCCGGCTGAGTCACTAGGGCTGCTAGCGGAATCACTAGCGCATCTTTGACCGGCTCACCCACAAAAGCCATTCGCACCGTCATTCCAGCCCGCAGCCGGTCTGCGCCTGTTGTTAGCTTCACCTTCACCCGAAAAACCGTAATGTTGTCCTCTCTCGTCGCGCGCGGGGAAATTAAACTAATCTCGCCTGCAAATACATCATCGGGATAGGCCGTGCTCCGAATCTCAGCCGTTTGCCTGACTCGAAGTTTGGCAATATTCGCCTCGGGTACCTTCGCCTCTACCTCTAGCCCACTAGAGAGTTCAGCAATCGAAGTAGACGCTGCCCCATCGCCCGTAGATGCTGCTGTCGTCGGCGTAACAAAGTCGCCCGTTTCAGCAAAGCGCTGCGTAATCACCCCGTCAAAAGGGGCTCGAACTACAGTGTCGTCAAGATCTATTTGAACCGCCGCCAGTTGAGCCACCGCCTGATTAACTGCTGCCTCAGACTGTGCTACTTCTTCGGGGCGGGTGCCGTTTTGCAACGTCGCTAGTGCCGCTTCAGCCTCATTCAGCCGTTGCCGATCGGCGGCTAAGTTCGCGCTCGCTTGCTGCGCTGTACTCAGGTAGGTTTCTAACTCATTGGCAGACACCGCGCCCTCGCTAGCGAGCTGTTGAAACCGGCTTAGCTCGCTGTTGGCCTTACGTAAGGTGGCCTCAGTTACATCGATAGCCGCCCGCGCCATGTCTACTCTGGCGCGGGCCTGCACAATCTCTTCATCACGAGCACCAAACTGCTTTTGAGCCAGGTCGGCTTCAGCTTGGGCCAGTGCCGCCTTTGCCCTATCGACTTCGGCCTGACTCCGGCGACTCACCATCCGCGCAATTACCTGCCCTTGGCGCACCGTATCGCCCTCTTGGATGAACAGCTCTGAGATTTTGCCTGCACCCTCAGGGCTCAAATTGGTGGAGCGCTCTGCTTGCACAAGACCGCTGGCCTGAATTTGAGAGGCTAAGTCTTGGCGTTTGACCAGGGTGGTTTGTTGGCTAGAAAGGGCGATCGCACTCTGCCTTTGCTGCCAGTAGGCAAACGCGCTGCCGCCTACAACAATCACCGCTGCTAATCCACTCAGCCAAAAAAGAATAGGTTTGATACGGACTAGGTGTTTCATGATCACACATGACCTACTGCAGACAGCCTGTCAACGACGGCCTATCAACGATTGCCAACACTCAGCATTACAGCAATAGATTGAGGATAGAACATTCTCAAAATCACTTCGGATCTATGCCAACACTCGCGAGTATCCCATTAAGTGTCACAGCGGCATGAATCAATCGGCGACTTCGTGCTTAGCGCAAGCTGCCCTATAAGCACAAAAACATCTTTGAGTACACTATTAAAGCCTACCAGAGACTATCAGAGCTACTGCACTAGGATGCCACCTGTAATCGCTGTAGAATTCTCTCGCCAATTGCTGCGTTTCTTGAATTATCAATCAACCCTGTGTGCAACAGAAATACCGCAAAAGAAATTGCCCACCCTTTTGCTCTAACAGTCTCTAGTTTAGAAGCGCCATATTGAGAAAGCGCTAGGCTTTGTGTTTTCACATCCGAGAACAGCATCCAAACGGCAGCTAAGTCGGTCGCAACGTCGCCTGATGTCATATCGCCCCAGTCAATAACGCCGCTGATAATACCCTTTTTTACTAAAACATTACGCGGGTGAAGATCGCCGTGCAGCCATCTCTTCTCATCAGTTGTTGGAGCCCAGAGCGCCTCCTGCCAGATTTGTTTTATACGTGGGGTAATTAAAGGGGTTTGAGTTTCTAACCTTTCGAGAACGGGTTGGGTTTGGGGCGATCGCGCTAGCAAAGATATGCCTCGAAACGGATTGCTTGGTGCGGTGGTGGGCGCTGGGGTGTGGAGCGATCGCAAAAACTCTCCAAACCTCACTGCCTGCTCACGATTCGGTTCTGCAACATCCGCCGTCTCGCCATCTATCCACGGCAAAACGCTCCAATGCCAGGGATAGCTCGCTGAAGGCTTGCCTACTCTCAGCGGCACGGGTGTAGGAAGCGTCAGCCGGTTTGCAATCTGAGGTAGCCACGTCTGCTCATGTTCGATAAGACCAGCAGCGAGCTTTCGGCGGGGCAGGCGAACGGTCATTGTTTCACCTAGCCGAAACATTGCATTGTCCCATCCTGACCCCATTGGCTGTATAGAGTGCTCGGCAAGATCGCAATGCTGTTCTTTTAATAGCGATCGCACCAAATCTCTATCTACCGTAATCTCAGAGCCAGGTGTACCTTCTAGGACTGGGGAATGTGTCACTTGCAAGACCCTCATTGAATGCAATCTGCTATTTGCTACACAAAGCCGAACCTAATCATAGCCGTACCTAAGACTATATGACTGACGACAACACCTGCTAGGTTTTTCGACTTGTCGTAGTAAATATTCCAGAAAATACCGGCGACTAGCGTGAATAGAAGCGTCCAGCCATTGAGATAAAAGAGATGAATAGCGCTGTAGAGTAGCGCCCCCAGTAGGATTCTTGACCATTTACTAAGCTGTAGTAGCGCCATCAGACGAAATAAATATCCGCGATAGACAAACTCTTGTGCCGGACAAGATATCAGCGCGTAGAATGCGTAGAACATTACGGATAAGTCTGAGTTGTCTATTCGAGTGCGATCGTCTACCACTGTATCAAGAACAGCTATTAAGAGTAGAACTAGCAGCGTTCCCGGAAAGATATCGCGAATCGATTTGGTGACGCCTTTTTTGCTGATACCTAAAGCCGCAAGCGTTGTTTCCTGGCTAGGCCGAATCAGTGCAAGCGTAGGCACTATTGCCAGCAGTAGAACAAACCTGGACTCAAAAGAAAGCACGCTGAGCGTAATGCTGATGGGCGGAAGGATGTAGAAGAGAATCAGTAGCCATAGTACCTTTCTCAACGTTTTGCTTTGGTGGTGAGAGCGTCGGAGTGAGCGATGTAAATGCTAGCTAGCACCAGTAGCGGCCACACTACCCAGGTAATCGGAGAGCTAGCTGTACCAAAAAATAGGCTAACAAGCTGAGGCTGGGCAATGCCGAAAGATAGGAACACAAACATGATTAGTAGACAGGAGACGCCTGTCATAAAATTAGCGTTGAATTTGCGTGATTTGTAAAGACTGGTGAGTAAAACAGCCATCAAAATAGGATAAGCAATAACATCTAATCCCCTTAAAGCACCTGAATTGCCGAATATATCGCCCGCTGTGGCTCTGTTGTGATACAGCCGCAAAGGAAACCAAAACAGCAGTATCACCTCTGTTGTAATAATGTAGCGGACGTACTGTCCGGCATTGAAAACGTGCCGCTTGCCAATCTCTTGCCAAAGAACAATAGAGGCCAGTATTGCTAGAATCATAGCAGCCGAAGACACCAAGTAGGCTGTTCTACTCATAGAGAACATATGCTCGCCTTTCCAGGTGTCATATGCCAGACCTGTCTTCATAAATTCATGGTAGGCAGAGACTTGACTATCGCTGAGCACCCCGTTCTTTCGCCGTAGATGCTTAAAGTTCTCTAGCGCCCGTTCTAAATCTGTTTTTCTGATTGTGATTTCATTTTTACGGCTATTGATAAGCGGAGCCGTGTCAATAATTGACTTAGGAACCGTTGAAATCTTTTCGGCAAGCTCGGGCTTAATTTCGGCTATTGATTCAGCTTGCGATCGCAGCTCCAAAAACATCATATTATCGGAAGTCGCCTCTATACTCAGCACAATGCTGCCAATCGCCAGGCAAAAAGCAATCTGTCGCCAGAGATTGGGCCGGGTTCTAATTTGGCACCATGCCTTGTATAGCGCGTAGTAGGCCGCCCACAAAAACAGCGGTGGATACAGAACAATGTGTGGATAGAGCTGCGCATAGTAGATGTATGCAGGCTTGGGCAGATTCGGACTAGTGCCCAACTCGCTGCTGAACTCCAGGTACAAACTGAGCGGCAAACTTACTACTGCCATCATCATCACAGCGGCCAGCGGCCATAGCTGTCGTCTAGATAGCGGTGACTCGGAGACAAAATCACTCCACAGCGGCACGCTTGCGGCTGGATTGCGCACGATTGTTGGCAGCCAGCTTGCGCCTGGGTAGCGATCGGGCGCGTCCCACTCTGCCTTTAAATATTCTCTGGCACGGCGCACTGACTCAAACAGCGACTGATGATTAGAGAACGCAGCTAAAAACTGTTGTAAAAAGTCTTTGGCCACATCGTCGGGCACTGGCTCTCGCATTACAATACTTTGCGGCAAATTGAGATCACAGAGCTGCTTAGCGAGCCCCAAGCCATCACAAGAGTTGAAGATTGCAATCTGCAAGCCATTTTCAATCGCAATGCTTAGCTCATGCGTTAGCTCGTCTATTTTCAGCGGCTCCTCCTGCCCGTTCAATACAACTGAGCCCAGGGTTTTGTCCTGCTGGCTTTTGCTATGACCGGCAAAAAAGAAAATATGCCAGCCTTGGGCCTCTCGCAGTGCAGACTTCAGCTCCTTAGCCGTCGGCTGATTTAGGGTTTTAATAGTGGATCCTCGCAGCCGGGTTTGTTCTATGAGCTGCCCATCAAATCTGATGTCTATGGGACTGGGCGATCGCAACCTACCTTCATCACAACCCATCAAATCCGGCTCACCCGGACTCCCCAACACCGCCAATATCCTTACCTTGGGCTGCACCCGCAGACAGCCCTGACGGCGAAATTCCCTGGCTAAGCTAATGGAGGTTTCTACATAGCGATGATGAGAAGAAAACATCTCATTCCAGGGCAGCAAGCGGAGCTTTTCATCCACCGTCTGAATATTTACCTGAACTTCTTCGCCCTCAGAGACAAGCTGCTGCGTATACGCCTGTAATCGCTGCCAGCTTTCCTGCGAAGACAGCCAGCAGAGCGCCTGATGTCTAACCGCTTCAGCATGGTTAGAACAGTTGCCATAAACCATCTTTCCCGGTCTGATGGTGCCCCTGCGTGTGCCCACAAGCTGAGAAAAAGACTGCTGCCATTTTTCAATAGATCGCTTTAGCTCGGCGGGCATTGGGGCGAGTGAATCGACCACCTGAGAAGGGTTTCCATGCTCGTCAAAAATGACTAAATCGGCATCGTAGGCGTCGGTATTGCTCGACCTTCGTAAAATTAGCTCTATCCTTGACATTGTTTTCGCCGCTTTGTTGCCCTCACCCGTTGCCCTAGCTTATAAACCGTTCTTTCACACTTTGATCTGCAACAGTTATTCGTACGCTAAAGGCTTCATTAAGATCGATTTGGAACGTCAGCGACAGGTAATTGTCATTTTCACTGACTGTCATTCTCACATCAGTCTCATCGCGATCGTTCAAAAGCTCTAGTTTTAACCCCACGGGCAGAACTTGATTCAGGATTGGATGAACGCTCATTGCGATCTCTAAGCCGTTACTTATCCTATCAATTTGAACTACCAGCACTAGCTGATACACCCCAATGGCCAAAGTTTTCGCTCTAAGCCTGGCCGTACCGACATCAATAATGCCGCCTTCGTCGCTGCTTCGGTGGCTAGCTGCTAAGACGGCTTTTGGATGCTGCCATCCACGGCCAAAGCTATCTTCAAACCAACGGTTTAGTTCAGTGGGCGCTGAAGATAGAGCGAATTCCTCCTCCACAATCAGCCGGTCGATGAGGGCTTCTAACGGCTGAAGCTGATGGATTGGCAGCTCGCCCTCATTCACAGCAGAGGTGAACCCTATCAGTACTGCCTGATTGCGGTCGGTATCTACCTCAACAACAACACAACCTACTGCGTTAACGTCTATATTAGGCGGAATATAGCAGGCTTTGCTTCCTGGTAAGACTGAGCAGCATATCAGGGTGCCATCTGCCGTAATTAGCTCGGCTGTGCCTGTGAGTACTTGCAGCGCCAGCTTCGTACTATTGCTATTAGGCAGGTGATTTTCAACGTCCAGACAGTCGCAATAGAAACTGACTGCATACAGAGCCAGTGCGTTTAGATAAGCCGCCTGCGCTTTTTGCTGTAACAGATACTGCTGGCAAACCCTCTCAGCTTGTGCGAGTACGGCCCCCGGAAAGTTTACGGTGAAGGTCAGCGCTTCCTCCAAGGCGAGGGTTCCGTACGTGAGGTCATGACGGTCAATCATTTACATTCTTGTAGTTTGGGTTTAGCAAAGAAGCTAGGCAATGGCTGAATGTTTAATACTCTATTCTTTGAGATATCTATCGAACAGGGGCTTTAGAGACTTGCAAGATCTGGTGAAGAAGCTGTACAGCGTTTGTTCTTGAAGGCCCAGCTCTGCTGCAATTTCGCGGCGGCTGTAGCCTGAGCAGGTCTTAAGTGCGATCGCTCTAAAGTTCACCTCGGGTCGTCCTCTTACGTGCCGCTGCTTAAAAATGTCGTCGGGATCGTCCTCAATAATCTGTCGAACCTGGACTGAGAGCAATGGATTATAAGGGCTAGGGCATTCAGCTTTAGGTAGCGCATCCTCTTCTAAGGTGGCCTGATGGTGCTGTCGTTTTAAATGAAGGGCGATCGCCTCTTTAAGGGCGATATCCAGCTTCTTATTTAGCCATGCTAATATCTTTGTTCGAGACGGATCGTAAGCATCAATATGCTTAAAAACATATAGCCGCAGCGCCTGCATCGCTTCGTGATAAACCTCGACAGAATAGCTGCTTTGGTCACTGTAACAAAGCCTTTCTGAGCGTTCTACCGCCATTAACAAGCGTGAGATTGCCTTGTTTCGACCCTGGCTACCTTTTGGATAGTGCTGAGCAACAGCAGCGATTCGTTTTAGTCTTTCGTCTAGTTCATCTGCACCCATGAAATGATACTCAACTGTATATATTCGTTCGTATATTTGCATAGCCGTTTTCTATAACGGCTACCTGCTAACGTTAGCGACTCTACATAGATTAAGCGCTTCATATGAAGCTAAATGCAAGCTCACGATGCAATATCGTCATAAAACTACAGCATTACGATGTTTTTCTATCTTTTGGGGCTTGCACGGCTGTTGAGTCACTAGCTCGCAAACAAACGCCTGGAGAGCTTTCCCTGTTGCATTTGAGCCAGGTCAATCAGGGGCGTGCACGACCACATTTCACTCAAGGGTGTCGCGATCGCTTCTGCACAGACTGCCGCCATATCCGCTGCTACCGCTCGCCTGATCTGCTGCGCCTGCAAGTGCCCAATGGCCCCTAAGCGTATTGCCGCCCCCAATAGCCCGGTTGTAAAGCCATGCACAAAGGCCACTAGCGCTGCCTGCTGGTTTAGCCCGGCTACCTGCGCGACTGCTGCAAATACGACGGGGTGCAGGCAGTTCATCTTTCCTGTCGCCGTTAGCTCACCGATTGCTTTTAACTGCTCATGAGGCCAGGTTTTACCGGCTACCATTAACAAAGCTCGCCCGCTCTGACGCTGCGCAATGCGCGTTTTTTCAATCGGCGTTTGGGCAAATAGCAGAGCGTCTATAGCTGTGATGTGAGCGATGTTATTAGTCTTGCTGGCTGTGTGGGTATGGGCGATCGCAACCAAATCAGTCCCCGCCACCTTATTGCACAACAGCAGCCGTACAAAACTCTTTACATCTTCAGCATTCGCCACTCGCCCGGCCTGCACCAAACTCTCTAATCCGTGCGAAAGCGTATAGGAGCCAGAAGGAAAAAAGGAATCTGCTAGCTGCATCAGCACAAACTGTTGTTCGAGTGTGTTGTTCATAACGCGGCTTTAATGAGCGTGACCCGTAGAGAAGTTCAGGTTGTCAGATTGAGTTTCAAAGCTAATGTTTAGTCCTCTAATGCCTAAAGCGTCCGATAGCTTGCGCAGTGTCTTTTCCATCTGCGCGGCCTCTGTGACTAGCTCTACATACAGCGTTTCGCCCTGTGTGGTGACTGGCCAGTGCTGGTTGCCCATCGCATGCCCCAAGTGTAGTAGCGCGATCGCCCCATTGCTCGCTCCTTCCTCCATCCGAATCGCCATCACCTGCTGCTGCTTGAGGCTTACCAATACCAAATTCCGTTTTACTGTAGAGAACACGTCTCCCTCTCGCAGCGGCCAGTCTCGGCCTTTTACAATACCGACAGATTTTCCAGAAAGCGTTTGTGTGAGAATGCGGCCTTTGGTGCGATCGCTCCTCCCAACTTCCACTTCCAAGCAGCGCCCTTCTCGCTGAAACTGCATCACCCGCCTGGCAATATCAGCACTTTCGCTCACGTTGCCCATATAGTCTTCAGCCAGTTCCATTGCGTATCGGTTTTGCATTGTTCAGTTTTTCAGATCATACCGCTAACTGACGTTTGGCTTTAGCTTCTCAGTAGCCCTGCTTAATTTGTTAATGACTTACTGATAGCTCCACGCACCCTGCCGTATGTGATTGAAGTTCTCAGCCTCTAGGCCAGAGCTACTTATGTGTAGATATAAAGCTGCGTCAGCGGTTAAAACGAAAGCAGGCAGTCTTGAGGCAATAGCGATCGCCACATCGGTCAGCCCCAATCTATTAAATACTGGGTCGGATACTAAGAGCGCAGAACTATCAGTATGCTCTGTGCACTTGCTGAGAAACTCAGCCATAGCCTCTCTACCCAATCTTTGAATATTACTGCGCTCTTTGCCAAGCAGATTGGATACCTCGGTCATGATATGTGGTGTGGTGACGAGGCGATTGAACGAGTTTTTATTTATAACCCCTTCAAGGAGGTCGTAATCTTCGCTGGTGAATGCTGCGAGCGTTTTTGCTTTTGGGATGAGTGACGGATCTTTGCCGCCTATAAATAGGAGTAGCAACAGATTGGTATCTAGTAAAAGGGTTGTACAGCGCATTGAGATGCCTTTCTACTGTAGAACCCTTATTTTCATTGATATAGCTTCACCTGTTAGCGCATCAATTTCGACGACCTTATATCGGCGCGACAGTTCTCGGCCTGTTCTATTCGGTGTGATTAGGGTCGTAGTTTTTTCTTTCTCTTCTGCTAGTGAAAAGCCTATAGTGACGAGCCACTGGTTCGTTGCTTCTGAAAATTCAACTTCTTCGAGCAGCAAGTCCTGTAACGCTTTGCCTGCATATAAGTCTTTAATGTAGTCAATGGCTGCCTGGACAGCGGTCTTGACATGTACTCGGCTTTCTATGCTTTTCATAAATCTCCTTAAGGCATCAGCGTATCCATTCTAAATCTTAGCGAGAACTGGGGCTGTGTCCTTTACAGATCTATGGTGTAGTAATCTAATGCTGGTTTACCTGGCCCTTGCAGCCAGCGAGTATCAGGCTTCCATGCGCCATTTTCGCTTTCTCGCTTACGGGTGCGGACGGTGAGGGTGTTGCCTTTGAACTGGAGCAGGTTGTATTGCCAGGGAGTAGCGGTTGTGAGTTCGTGGGTGGGTGCGCCAAAGGTGCCTGCGCAGATTCGGTCGAGTTTTCTGCCGCCTGTGCTCATGTCATAGCGGAACTGATTGGTTTCGGCTTTGTGAATGTGGCCGTGGAGGAAGAGGCGAAATCCGGCGACGGCGAGCTGTTCGAGAAAACTTTGATCGGTGATGCGGTCTGTGTAGGGGCTATCGAGGGGATGATGCCAGACGGCGATTTTGCGGCAATTAGAGTATTTGTCAGCGTTGCGGCGAATTTTGGTGAGGGCGTTGGTGAGGGCTTCGGGGTGGATGCTGACGCGATCTTTGAAGTGGTGGTCAAGGTTCCAGGCAGAGTTGAGGCCGAGGATAAGGAGATTTTGTTGGGGGAGGTGGTCTAGGGTGTATTGCTGAGCGTAGTCGAGAGGGTAGGGGACGCCTTTGATGATTTGGTAGAAGGTGTTGAAGTTAGCGAAGCGTTGTTTGTATTGATCGTCGTTGCGGACTAAAACAAAGCGTTCTCCATCTGGAATAAAGTTCTCTCTACTCAGCTCTTCTGGTGTGTAACGGCTACGGAATTTAAGTTTGTAGGCAGCTTCTTCGTTCCTCTCTGGATCTGTAGCATCCCAGCTAAGGTCGTGATTGCCAGGAACAATAATGATCTGGTTAGGAGAAAGCTGAAGGTCTTGTCGAATGCTTTCTATAAAGCTTTGAGCAACGGTATATTCTTCGGGGGTGGCGTAGTTAGCGATGTCACCAGAGAGAATGAGCGTATCAATAGTGTTGAGTGAGAGTTCGTTGCTAAGATCCGTGGCGAGCTGATTGGCCCAAAGCGTGGCGGCTTTGACGGTGCCAAAGTGGAGATCAGACAGATGAAGAACGTTTATTATAGTCATGGGTGAATGCGCGGAAGGATTTTCCGGCACTATTTGGATAATGTTTTCTTTGATAGAAGCAGGAACTAGCGTTTGCGTGAGGTCATAGCTGTAGAACTTACATTTTTCTTGAATTCCGGCCAATGCCTGAAAAGCATCTGTGTAGCTTGAATTAGGAAGAGATTGTTGGAGTATTGTGATTGACCTTGAGTTGCTCCATTGCACTAAAGTCTGCATCGCGGCCCTGCGAACGGTTAAGTATTTATCATCAAGTGCTTCTACGAGAGCTTTGATAATAAGAGCTTCGTCTAAAAGAGATAGCGAAGCAGATTCAGTCAATATTCCAAGAAAATAGGCAGATTCTCTGCGATTATCTACGCCTCGGTATCTAATTGTCTTTATCAGAAAATCGACCACACGAACGTCTCCTAACTTGCTCAGCGCTACCACCGCTTTACTGCGTATATCAGAATTTTTGTGTTCTAGTGCGCCAATCAATCCAGGAATGGCAGCCTCACTACCGAGCCGCCCTAACGCTTCTGCCGCTTGCCCGCGCACATAAAAATCTTCTTGTTCTAGTGCATCAATCAATCCAGGAATGGCAGCCTCACTACCGAGCCGCCCTAACGCTACCACCGCTTGCCTACGCACATAAGAATCTTCGTGTTCTAGTGCGCCAATCAATCCAGGAATGGCAGCCTCACTACCGAGCTGCCCCAGCGCATCTACTGCTTGCCCGCGCACATAAGAATCTTCGTGTTCTAATACGTCAATCAGCATATGAATGGCGGATTTAGAGTTTGTTAGTGTGAGAAGATAAGTCTGAGGTAGAACCACGAGACCTATTGAGTCAATTACGTTAACTGTTCGGCTTTGCAGCGATTCTGTTACAGCACCCGCGTCGCCAAAATAGAATCCGTCCTCCAAAACGACTGCGGTCTTCAGTGCCCCGCCATTTACAATGGCTGGAGCCGCACCTTTAAGCGCGAACCCATCTCCAAACGCCAAGGCTACCTGTGGGATGGCCTGCTAAATCCTAGCGTTTTCATCAGCTACATTCTAGAAATTGCCTTTCTACTGCTCGTCTACAGTCTCGACATCATCTAAAAACGTACTCATTAGATAAAATTTCTACTTGTATATTGAGCTTAGTGCTAATCTAATTGTGTTAGACAGCAATTATTACAGCCTTTTAGTAACCTTTTAAGATGATTCGTTTGCAACAAAAAATACACGCGATTATTCGTATGGGTGAAGAGAGTAGATATATTGCAGAATGCATAGAGATTTCTGTCGCGACTCAAGGGCTTACCTTATATGAAGTCTCAGCTAATCTTGTAGAGGCTGTTAGCCTACACCTTGAAGGCGAAAATCCGGCTGAGTTCGGCCTAGTTGCTTTGCCTTCACTGTCTGTTTCACTTGAGCCTCTCGGAACTATAGCTTTGACTTCTAGCCTTTAGAATTTCTATTGCTGAAGATAAAATCGTAGTACGCTTTAGCTGATTCAAAGCATTTTTCTCTTACCAGATTAGCTGAGCTGTGTAGTCTCTAAATGCTTTGTCTTTAGAGATAACAGAAATATCTTCAGCCATGCTTTGCGCAATAATAAGTTGGTCAAACGGATCTTTATGATGGAAAGGTAGGGTTGCAAGCTCATTAAGATGCTCAGGCGTAATAGCAAGCATACCGAATGCATTGCCTAGCACTTGCTTTTCAACAAGGTCTGTCAGTGACATTCCAATCTCTAGTTTGCCGATGCTAGCTTTGATAGCTATTTCCCAAAGACTCGCGACACTGATGAGTTTTTGATTATCTGTGTTCTCAATTTCCTGTATGTTTACTGAATACATAACTGACTCACCTCAAAAATCACTACGCTCTTGAATATAGCTTGCCTGTGAAGTCTGTATGACTCTAATCTATACCTACTCACGGTCAGACTTCGATATCTCTAGTGCTGAAGGCAGATCCGTTTTCCCTTCGATAGGGTAGTTTTTATTCTCAATGATGCGCTTGATGTTTTCTACGCGAGCTTTTGAGGGCGGGTGGCTAGCGAGGATAGATAGCCCGGCTGGTAGGTCTTCTGTAATCAGGCGGCTGAAGAAGTCGGTGGCTCCGGCGGCGTGGCCGTAGGTGGCTTTTAGGAGCTGAAGGCCAATTTCATCAGCCTGTTTTTCTTGGGTTTGAGAGAATTGAGCGTTGGTGAGAGCCGAAGCGCTGTTGGTTGCGATCGCCCCCACCGATCCAGCATCTCCTAACATCGAAGCCAACACCAGCCGAACCAGCACCTGCCGGGTTAGCCCCCGCAGATGATCGCGATTGGCAAAGTGGCCCAGCTCATGACCTAAGATCATCATTAGCTCGTTTTCAGACTCTACTTCGGCCAATAGTCCTTTGTAGATGACAATGCGATCGCCCGGAATCGCCAGCGCGTTCACCGTATCTTCGGGCACATAAAAAACCTGATAGTCTCTCCCTTCGGTTTGTTCAGCAGGAAGCTCAGTCTCTAATCTATCGAGCAAGAGGTTGAGTTCATCTTGAGTAGCTGAAGGTTGGGCCTGCCTCTGGTATATAGGTACGATGGCTCTCCCTAGCTGCTGTTCTACCGCTGGGGGAATGAACCAGACGAGGGCGTTAGAGAACCAGATGGCCAGAGTGATCGCGCCAAGAAGTCCACACAAAAACAAACCCAGCAGCGTGAGCAACTGGCTGTTTTTAGGCGGTGGGGTATCTTCAGAATAAGCCGCTGTACCTTCGGGAAGTTCTATAGCCATTCTTTTTTAACCAACAACTAAGCGCTAGCTCTTAACAGGACGGAACGGATTGATGAAGTTGACAAAGGAGTACAGGTTACGAGATTGAACCCAAAGCTTACCTTTGCCGCTAAAGCGCGTGACCAATCCCTCACCGCCCAAAATGCTAGTTTTCAGGCTTTTGAAAGAGAGGCCGCCCATCACTTCAACTTCGTAGTTAAGCGTATCTTCAAAGGCGACAATGTAGCCAGTATCCACCACATAATGGCCGTCTACCGGAATTTCGAGTACAGCGCCAAATGAGCTAAACCAAAAGTCTCCTGTACCTGTCACCCTAAGCAAAAACAGTGACTCACCGCTAAAGAAACCTTTGAATCCCTGAAACTTACTATCAATCACCACATTCGGCCCGGATGCAACAAAACCTGACGATTGCACCATCAAGTTAGTAGAACCGTCTAAAACGTAGTGCTGAATGTCACCAGGCACGCCAGGAGATACATATATATCGCCAGATTTCCCTTCGGCTGTAAACTCACTCACAAAGAGAGATTCGCCGCCTAACATGCGACCCAGCCCTTTCTTAAAGCCACCTTTGGCCTTAGATCTCATCGTAATACAGCTATCCATCGCGGCCATCGCGCCCGCTTCTACCATTACAGTCTGATTCGCATTTAGCCCCAGCTTCAGCGAAGCATAAGCAGGCTTATGTTCAATATCGTATCTAATTTCAGCACTCATGAAATAGTTGTCTCCGCTCAATTCAAAACAGGATCTCTTCTAACGCCCCAGCCTGAAGCAAATCCCCTTTCGGGAGGGGTGGCCCGCAGGGACGGGATGGGTTCCGGTGTGTAGGCTAATAACCCGTCTCTACTATCGAGGCGGCAGCTTACCACCCACCAATCGCCCAAAGGCACCCGGATTATGCGTCTGGCAAAAGACTTTGCCTTTACCGTGAAACCTACACACAAAGCCTTCACCGCCAAAGAACGCGCCTGCCCAGCTATTGTTGCCTTTGCTGATTTTGTAGTCTAGCGATCGCTCAAATGCAACAATATGACCCGTATCGACAACATACTCACCATCGACATCCACTTCGTAAATGCTGCCGAATGAGCTGAGCAATACCGAGCCTGCGCCGCTGACGCTCAGCCAAAATAAAGACTCTCCTGAAAAGAGACTTTTGAAACCAGTAAAGCCTAAGTCAATCGTGACGCCAGGAGTGCTGGCCATGTAGCCGGTAGACTGCACCACCAGTTCGGTGCCGGTGAGCTGATAGGGAAGAATGTCTCCCATAAGCTTAGGGGCCAAATAGATTTCAGCATCGCTGTTGCCCGACCGAAACACGCTCATAAATAGCGATTCTCCGGCCAGCATCCGCTTGAGCCCGCCCATCACGCCGCCACCTTTGCCGCGTTTGAGCGTGGTGCTAACGTTCATGTAGGCGCTCATGGCGATCATCGCCCCGGCCTCAGCGACTATCTCTTCTCGAGGCTTCATGCTGATTTTAGCGATCGCACTATCCGGCTGATGTAACAGTTCAATTTTCACTTTAGTGTCTCCTTAATTAACTACCGAAGCCGAGGCCGTAAAAATCTAGCAAGTCCATCAACGCTGCGTGACTGAAGGTAGATTTTGCCGCGCCCTTGCAGCTTGTTGATAAAGCCTTCGCCCGAGGTAACTGAGCCGACGAGTCCGCCTGATAGGGCAACGCTCATTTTGATGCCGGGCTCGTAGGCGACGAGATGGCCGGTATCTACTGTAAATTCGTCTTTTACCATCACTTCAGAGAGCCCGCCGTACGCGCCAAAAAAGACCATGCCCGTGCCGCTGAGCTTGAGCTTGAAGAGTCCTTCGCCTGAGAACCAGCTTGCCAGCCCTGCCCATTGCAGGCTTACGTTTACGCCGGGCGTGTGGGCGATGTAAGCGCCGGGCTGCAGGCAAAGTTCGTTGCCGCTGAGGTTAATGGTGGTGATGTCGCCAACGCTGGACTGGGTGAGGACTAGCTCTTTGGGTTCGCCTGTAGGGTTAGAAAAGAGATTGATAAATAAGGACTCGCCGCCGAGAAAGGCTTTGAGTAGGCCGGGGACGAGGCCACCAAAAAACTGGGTCTTCATGGCAAGATGTCCGGCCATGCTGGCCATGGCTCCAGCTTCGGCGTAGATGCGCTCGCCTGGCTTTAGAGTCAAAAACAGGGTGGCAAAGGCTGGCTTATAGCGGATTTCGTAATGCATGGTTGCGCCTCAAGATATAGCGGCTTGTGGTTCGGCCTGTGGGCCTACCCGTCAACTTTTTCACAGCCTACCCGCATCAATTATCAAAAATAATCAATGTAATATTGCGCTGAATAAGAACTGTGTTTGTACGGGGGAGATACCGGAAAGTGCTGCTGTTTTACAGACGTTTAGCAATGTAACTTTACAAGGGAAGGGGGCGATCGCGTCTGAAATATCAGTGTGGGTTGATGAATATAATGTGGGTAAGCTGGCGAGATGGATTTGGCTGAGCGGTTTATATGTTGTTTTGTCGATAAGTCCTTCAGCTTGCCGTATATTAGGAGAATTTTAATGAGTAAACCCACACCTGCTTTTATTGGGGCGTCGTACGTGGCTTTGTCGGCTGGTATGGTTGCTTTCTTTACAGGGCTTTGGAATGCCGGAATGCAGCTAAACGAAAAGGGATTCTATTTTGTTCTATTAATGTACGCTTTGTTCTCGACAGTTTCGTTGCAAAAGAGCGTGCGGGATAAAGAAGAAGGAATTAAGGTGACAGACCTTTATTATGGGATGGCCTGGGCGTCGGTGATTTTGTGCGTGCTGTTGCTTTTTGTGGGCCTGTGGAATGCTGATTTGCTGTTGAGCGAAAAGGGATTTTATATTATGGCGTTTTTGCTGAGCTTGTTTGGGGCGATCGCGGTTCAAAAAAACACGCGCGATATCGCTGCGCCGACGCGATCAGCTTCAGACAAATCGAGCGGTCGGTAGCCTCAGACGTGCTTGAGGGCTAGTTTTTTGCTTGACGCCACACGAGAAAGGGTTTATCGTCATTTACTAGGGTTGTGTGATGCCTATCACATGCCTGTTCTTACAGAACTCAACTGACTGACGCACGATCCGGCAGGTGTCTCACCACCTACCGAATCGCTAGCTATCAAACTGAAACGACCAGTCTGACAGCTAAGGGCAGGATACCTTAGCGACTCCGATTTGTCCCGCGCTTTGCGGCTCTTTGTGGCGTTGCTTTGGTTTTTTGGGTTCTGGTTTCCTCCAAGCAAAACATACTCGGGAGCCAGAATCTCATGACTACGCTTTCTTTATCAGGCGCTGATGCGTCTACTGTTTCGGGTGCTCTACCCTCTTCACCGCAGGCTTTACCGCTGACGGCATCGGCTGGGCTGCCGTTGGATCCGGGGCGTGGAGGTGGTGGTGGCGATCGCGAGCAGGTGCGCCATATGGTGTTTGGCTCGCCTAAGGGTGTGAAGGCGGCGATTTTGCGGCTGCATCAGTTGGGCTACGCTGAGCCGAATGATTGGAGTCGGCTGCTGAGTACGGGTAGGCTGGGTGAAGTGATGGCGATCTTGACGGTGGCTCAGCGAATAGAGTAGATAGAGTAGATCCTGTGCACTGCGGTAAACTGAAAACAAACTGGACACTCGATAAATGAGCGGCTTGCTATGAGCACGATTCAAGTCACAATTGACCTGCCGGAAGAAACGTATCAGAGGGCGGAGCGGTTTGCACGTCTTATCAACCGTGACTTATCGAGCGTCTTATCAGAGACGGTTGTTTCCTCGTTGCCGCCACTGAGCGAAGAAATTGATGCCCTTCCATCTGTATCAGAAATGTCTGATTACGCTGTTCTTGATTTGGCTAATTCCGCCCTGCCAGAAACGTAGGATCAACAACTCTCTGAATTGTTGGAGAAACAACGTGAGTGTGCGTTGGTTGGAGATGAAAGGCAAGCGTTAGAAGCCTTGATGCAGATTTATAACGAGGGCTGGCTACGCAAAACTGCAGCCATCGTCGAGGCGGTGAAAAGGGGACTGATGGAGCCGTTGAATTCGTGAGCGATTATATTGCTGCCGAACTCAAAGCTCGTATTCGACAACAAGCCGGTGACCGCTGTGGCTATTGCTTGAGTCTTCAGCGGTATGTTTGGGGGACGCTGGAAATTGAGCATATTATTCCAAAGGCACTGGGGGGTAGTAGCGAGGAAGAAAACCTTGGGTTTAATTTCGTTAAGGCTGGCAGGAACGGGGCTGAGACAGCATGGAGGGTGAAGAAGCTTCAGTAGATAGTCTGGTTTTTAAGGGCTAAGTGTTTTGAATTAGATCCCACAAATCAGAACAAAAGAAGTGGTCGATTGTCCGAATATGATCTTTTAATATCGGCTCTGTGCGCATATTCGGTCTGATATCACAGTAATACACTCCATCTAGAGGATTAAGTTTGACAGTGAATCCTTTGAAGTGCCCTGGTAAGAAGGTGGCACTTACGCCGTATCTATCTTGCTTAGCCGTCTTTTTTCTCTGAACATCGTTGAGGAATATAGCAATATGGGGTAGAGATGTTTCCGTTATTTTTGAGTATAGAAATTTATCCAAGAATATCTTGTCAATGCGGTCTTTGCTGGATGTTTTGACTGATCCAATGACCTTCAGTTCCTCGTTATTGTGAATTAAAAGATCGTGTTGATAGTTCATGTGAAATTGAATCTCACCATCGACCTCGACGGGGATTTTTATAGTTCCTGTCTTACACGTAATGCCAACTCGCCTTATTAGTAGTTGAATAAGGCGCTCAAACAAATCGCCGTTGACTTTCCGCGCTCTATTAGATGCACCTGAAGGAAGGGCGTCAAGCGCTGCTCCAATACACTGCTGCAAGGTGTAAATTACACGGACTATAGTGTCTCTTTTTTCAGAATCGTCTTTAGGTATATCCCTAACCTCGCCCAAGATATGTAGGAACTCATCAAGCTTTTCCTGTTCGCTAATGTCATACATCAGACGTGAATTAAGAGGACGTGTAATGTTGAAATAACCTCCTTGCTTGTATTGATAAAACCTGTAGTGGTTTTCGTTCTGAGAGACGATCACAGCCTGTAGACCTTCTGCTGAGAACTCTAGGTACTGCTTGCTAAACTCAATAAAGTTTTCGATGGATAAAAAGTTTTCTTTATCGACAGCGATAACGGCTAGTTCCTCTATATTCAACGAATTTTCTCCCGTCGCTCAGATGTCTTACGATCATGAGCAATCCATTCGTCAACACTCATCTTTCGGACTTCTTTGAGCCGACCTACAGCCCATGCATTGTATTCTTCCTCAAGATCACAGCCTAACCATTTGCGGCCTAGCTGTTCTGCTACCACTAGGGTCGTTCCAGATCCGGAGAATGGATCTAGAACAACATCCCCCTTATTTGACGAGGCGAGTACAAACTTTCTTACTAGCTCCTCGGGTTTTTGAGTAGGATGGGGTGTCGATTCATACATTCCATTACAGGTAGTAGGAACATCAATCACATCTTTAGGCTTCGCACCTTTTGGATGGGGAATCCACTCGCTCTTACGCTTTTTTCCTTTACTATACTGACTTGTCTCAGCCTGAGGGTGCGATGGATATTTCAGAGTATGTGCACCGTAAGGAATACGAACGTCGTCTATATTCAACTTGACTTTCTTCTGTTTTCTAAGATGCAGTAGGCTTTCGTGCGATCGCCCCCAATCGCTGCCGAGGTTAGCTTTATTTTTGTAGTGCCAAACTATCCACCGACAAGACTTAAATAGTTTCATTGCAGGATGCTTAATATCTGCCAGAATTTCAGAGAAGCCACATATATAGAGTGTGCCATCAGCTTTAAGAACCCTTGCGGCCTGCTCTATCCATCTCATTGACCAAGCAATATATTCTTCTTGGCTTTCAAAACTGTCCCACTCAGCTTTCTTAAGGTTATAGGGAGGATCAGCAAAAATCAGGTTTACGGATTCAGATTCAAGGGATGACAACCAACTAACTGAATCGCCTTGGAACAGCTTTCCGTTGCGATGGTTGAAGTAGAGCTGAGCCCCTCCCGATCCTTGTGCCCCTTTAACCTCTTTGATTTCGGCTCTGGGCTCTACGTGCGATAGTTGATTCATCTTATGTGTTTGATGTGTCTGATATCCTAATACATTTTGTGGCGTGGACTAGGCTGCTTGGCCTACCTTATGTAAAGTCAAGCCTGAAATAAGATTCATAATGGTGCGATCTCATCCTCAACCTGCTCAGGCAACACTTCTAAGTAGTGCTGTAGCTCCTGCAAGCTTTTGTGTCCTGAGATCTCCTGAGTGTTTCAGTCCCGAAAGTCGGGATTTGGGTTTGGCGTCCCCGGCTTATATCCGTCAGGGAATGACCCAGGGGTAGTTTCAGTCCCGAAAGTCGGGATTTGGGTTTGGCGTCTATCAAATCTGCCGTCATAGGTAATAAATGCTCTCGTTTCAGTCCCGAAAGTCGGGATTTGGGTTTGGCGTCCTAATGCAGGCCGCTGTTAAGGTGGCCTACGAAGATTTGTTTCAGTCCCGAAAGTCGGGATTTGGGTTTGGCGTCGACTTGGGGCCACTCGCTGATGCAGTGTCAGGGTTTCAGTCCCGAAAGTCGGGATTTGGGTTTGGCGTCTAGATGGCCTGAGAGAGGTGATCGCCCTGCTGCCGGTTTCAGTCCCGAAAGTCGGGATTTGGGTTTGGCGTCCTGAAGACTGGGTTATCTATTCTCTAAATGCTTTTGACAAGTTTCAGTCCCGAAAGTCGGGATTTGGGTTTGGCGTCGGCGATAGCGGCGAAAGCCTGCATAGACCCCGACGAGTTTCAGTCCCGAAAGTCGGGATTTGGGTTTGGCGTCCTGTTCGTTTGAGTTTATCCACGGCACAGACGCTGCGTTTCAGTCCCGAAAGTCGGGATTTGGGTTTGGCGTCCCAGCAGGCGCAGCAGCATTGGTTGACTCAGCTAGCCGGTTGGTTTCAGTCCCGAAAGTCGGGATTTGGGTTTGGCGTCTGTTCGTAAATAGCAGCAGACCTAAAAGAATGAGTGGTTTCAGTCCCGAAAGTCGGGATTTGGGTTTGGCGTCGCCGCCCTCTAGAGTAGCTGATATCGCTGGCCTTCAACACAGGTTTTGGCAAAGGTCGTAATTTTCATAAAAAACGACGGCCTAATAACACCTTGCCCCTGCACAGAAAACCTCAAAACTATTGAATTGTCAAGGTTCTGACGTTTTGGCAAACCTCCCAGGAAATTCGCACTCGCTTCACTTTGCCAAAAAACGCCCCCGCCCGCAAGCAATTCACTTCCCACAAAGCTGCTCCCTCACCTCAGGCCGCGCCACCAGCCAATCCTCCAACCACTCACATCCCTTCCCTATCAGCGCCCCCAGCCGCAGATCCCAAATCCTCACCGTACCATCCGCACTCGCCGTCACCAGCCGCTCACCAGCCGCATCAAAATCTACCTCCCAAATCACGCCCTCATGCCCTATCAACGGTGGCAAAAGCTGACTATTCTCAGTAATATCATCAGCGCTCAGCGCCGCAAATCCAGGAGCCGCCACGGTCTTTGGCAATAGCGACCACAGCCGCACAGTCCCATCGTCACTCGCAGACGCCAAAAACTCACCATTCGGACTAAATCTAAGGCTGCGCACCCAGTCGCGATGCCCCTTAAGCTGCAAAGGATTCGGCTCTATCCGAATCTGCTGCTGACCCAGCCAGCTCACCGTCCACAGGCGAATTACACCATCAGCGCCACCAGAGGCCAAAAACTGACCGTTCGGACTAAAGATAGCGCACCAAACGCCGCCATCGTGGCCGGTAAGCGTTTGCACCAATCCCTTCTTGCGATGCCACAGGCGCAAAGTATTGTCTTCGCTAGCAGTAATGAGATGCTCAGAATTGGGGCTAAAGCTGACGTGCCAAATGGTATCGGTGTGGCCCTCGTAGGTTTTGATGAGTTTGCCTTTGGGGTGCCACAGGCGCAGGGTGCGATCGCTACTTACCGACGCTATCCGACTGCCATCAGGGCTATAGCCCACCTGCCACACAGACGCCTCATGCCCGGTCAGCGATCGCACAAACCCCCCATCCTCAGTCCAAACCCTCACCGTCAAATCAGCACTGGCCGAGGCAAAAAAGTCTCCTTTCGGGCTCCAAGCAACGCTGTGCACCCCGCGCCGATGGCCGTCGATGGATTTCAACAACTCTGCTTGTGCGCTCCAAATTTTGATGGTGCCGTCACCACCCGCCGACAATACTTTCCGGGGCTCATCAGCGATCGCACTTTGCCAGCGACCGCTCCACACAATCCCCGAATGCGCCCGACAAATCGTCTCCGGTGGCCCGGCTAGCTGCCAAATATGCACCCGATCGTCATCACCCCCCGATACAATCGAGCCGCCATCAGCGCTCCAGGCAATACTGTGCACACTACTCCTTTGATGAAAGGTTTGTTGTACCGTACCCTCAATCCCCCAAACCCTGATTGTTTGATCGTCACTGCCCGAGGCAATGCTTTGACCATCCGGGCTAAAGGCCACACTGCGCACCCAGTCCTCATGCCCATAAAGCGTTTTTAGCTTACGGCCTTCCGCACTCCACAGCCGCAGCGTATTTGTGTCTCCCGCCGAAAGCAACAGCTTTCCATCCGGGCTAAAGGCCACCGTTCTCACCCACCCCTGATGCCCTCGCAACACGTGCAACAGCTCACCATCTACGTGCCATATTCTCACTGTCTGATCTTCGCTGCCCGTAGCGAGCCGCTCTCCATCCGGGCTAAAGGCCACCGTTCTCGCCCAGTCTTCATGTCCTTTTAGCGTGCGTACTAACTCACCGTCTAGATAGTTCCATAGGCGGATATGAGAATCGCTGTAAGCGGCGGCTATCAAAGGTTCTGTCGGGCTAAAGGCAATGCTCGTGACGCTGGCTGAGGGCGTTTCTAGGGTGCACAAAAAGTCGCCGTTAGTGTGCCATAGGCGAATGGTGTGATCCAGGCTAGCGCTGGCGAGATATTGTCCGTCTGGGCTAAAGCGAACGTCTAACACGCCTGCCTGATGCTCTGTCAGGGTGCGCTGAAGTTCTCCATTGAGGCTCCATAGTTTAATCGTACCGTCATCGCTCGCTGAGGCGATCGCACTCAAACCGCAATCCACCGCCAGCACCCAGTTGTTATGATCGCAAAGTTCGTTTTTCTCTCTAATTTCTTTTAGGCAGGCGTGAAGGCACAGGGCCACCTGCATTTTCAGCAGCGCATGGTCGCTTTGATGGTCTAGCACCTGCTGCGCTGCGCGAAGGGCTTTCGCGATCGCCCCGAGCCCATTCCCTGACAGCCGCATTGAGCGTGCCACCGACACCAGCCCTCTAATCTCTGCGATCTGAGCTTTCTCCTTGGCCAGCGCCGTTTGCTGCAAAGACGCCGATGTCACCGCCGACTGATTCGCCAAAACGGCTTCAAGCTGCGTTTCACTCTGTTCTCTACGACTGCGCTCAGTTTGCAACGCTTCCATCAGCCCGTTAAGCCCTGAAGGTGGCTGCTGCTGTACCAGGCTCGCCAAATATTCATGCACAAGCTGATAGCGCACACCCGACACTTCAGGCACCTCAAAAATAAGACCCGAGCCAATCAGAATATCCAACACGAGCTGAAGCTGTTGCGGTTCGCTGGCAATATCTGCAAAGGTCAGCGCCTCTTCTATCTCTGAATGGCTTTTGAGCGGGCGACCTTCGCCTTCACTCAGCAGATAAAGTACGGACTGGGCCACAACGCTATTTTCAGGGCCGCAGTCGTGGATGACGTTATCTAGAAAGTTTTTGAGAAGCTGACTTTTAGGCGATCGCCCCAACTGCCGGTACGCCTCCAAGCTCGTAATCTTCTCTCTTTGTAGCTGCGCGCCCACCACCTGCAACTCAATCGGACGCACCTCTCCCGTATCAGCCGCTAAATCGTCTACCAGCGCTGTAACCAGTCCATCTTCTAAGTAAAAGCCTGCCGCCTGAGTAAGCTGCCGAATCACCATTTCAGCCGCCTTAGGCATAAAGTTGCCAATGTAATAGCGAATCTCTTTGCTCAAAATGTCATTGTCAATAATGCTCAGATCTGCATTGCGATCCCACTCTAATAAGTAGTGCAAAAAGTCTTCTCTGAGTGAGAGCACAACTTTCACATAAGGTAGATTGAGACAGTCGCGCAAAAAGGCATAAAAGTCTCGCCGCTGCTCAATCACAGGATACTCATAAAAAAAGTCTTCAAACTGATCGAAAATCAAGACAATCTGTTGATACTTCTGACGCGTCAGCGCTTCGATTTTCTCTATCAGATATTGCGATGAAGGCCGATCTACGTCAGTATCATCAGCCGCCAAACTATCACTCGCCCGATTCCCTGGCGTGAGTGCAAGCTCTAGTTGCTCCGGCCAGCGGCTATAGCTCTTAACCAACGCAGGACAGGTTGTGCGACCTTCACTGATTAGCTTTCTGAGGCGAGGAATTAGCCCCGCGCAAATCGTAGAACTTTTGCCTACACCTGACTGACCGTGAATCACGACGACCGGGTAGCGTGGCTGCGAAAGTCGATTCGCTACCGCCTCAATATCTTGTTCTCTTCCTGAGGCTTTAATCTCAGCGGTCAAAATAGGATCGCTGGCTCTGGCTGGCCGAAGCTGACCCGCCCCAATAAATGCCCTCAGCCCAAAAAGACTTTCTATACGCCGCTGGGCCAGCTTGACTTCAAAGGCTTGAGCGTAGTGCTTATGCTCATAGTAAAGGTGCCATAAACGGTCTAAGATTTGGCGATAGAGCGTGAGATCGGTGCGGGCGTTTGTGGCCTGACGCGCTTTCTCTAAGTTTTCAAGCGCAGGGGTTATTTGGTGCTGCTGCTGTTGCGCGGTAGCAAGCAAGTATAGGTAGCAGGCTCGGTGATATCGGAGTACGTTTTGTTCGTGCCAACTGTTGCTTTTATCCTCGCTTTGTTGGGTATGTGCGTGAGAGAGCGTCAGCAGGTTTGTGCCTGCTGTTCTGCGATCGCTGCTTTTCTCTACAAGCGATTGTTCTAACAGCGCATCAGCGATGTCAATCGCCTGCTGCGCGTACCCTGCGGCTTCACTCAAGTAGTCAGGATGGGGGTCGGCTTCGTAGTGGGCCAGGGCGACTTCGGCCAGGTAGCCATAGTCGCGAGCCAGGTAGATTGCATCGGCTGGAGACTGATGCAGGTTTACGGCTTCTTGTGCGATCGCTGAGAGTGCAGGCCAGCTTTTGAGCCGCTGCAAGATTTCTGCTAGGACTAAAATGAAGTGGGCCAGGCGAACGCGCTGGTTCTGCTGACGAAAAATAGTCAGCATGGCCTCAAAATAATCTCGCGATCGCTCACAAAATGCAGTGTAGTCTGCTTCCTCAGGCCGCGTCGTTTTCAGCGCATAGCTACGCCACCACATGCCCAAATGAAAGTGCAAAACGGCCTGTTTATCTCGCGATCTCTGCTGCTTCCAATAGGCCAGGCTGCTTTCGTAGTAGCTGCGCGCCCGCTCTAAATTAACAATAGGCTCGCTCTGCTGATGTAGATTTCGCCCCTGCAAAAACAACAAATCAGCGAGCAAATCGTCACTAACTAACTGTTCTTGGCTTTCAACCTGCGCTAAAGCAAAAGACAGCTCCTCGCTAGAAAGCGGTGCGGGCACATACGTGTTGAATCGGTTGCCCAGCTCATGGGTACCATTCAAAACCCTTGCAAAGGTTTCAGCGGCCTGCTCTGCCAAAACATCAATTAGTGAGCCCACCGGATATTCAAATCGAATCGGCGTAGCGGCGAAGCTTTTGAGATCAGGGGCGAAGCGGTTGAGCTGTTGCAAAAGGGTGTCGTTCACCCATAGCACCACGGGCGTCTCGAAGGTTTTAGGCAAATCATCTCGGCCTAAGTTCGCAGCTTTCAACAAGTCTTCGAGCTGAACGGGGTGAATGTCTTCTAGACCAGTGACCATGATCGCCTGGGCTGGCGGGTTTTGACCGATAGAACGGACGGCGGCGGGGAGATCCGTTTCGAGGGCGGTTGCGATCGCTGCTCTTAGCCGCGTCGTCGTTGGGGGTAAAGGCACGATGCTGAGCTGCAACTGCTCGCTTAGTTCCTCAATCAGAATCTCTCGAAGCTGCTGATAGTTCACCCGCGCGAGCACCAGCGAAAACTGCCCCTGACCTAAGACCACAGCCCGTCGGAGGTTGTTGAGTGCGTTTTTGTTGTAGGTGACAATATCTAGATGCTGCTCAGTGACCATATCTCTCTAGCCCATGTATATCTAGGAGCGGTGGGCGGGGCGCGTCTGTATTCTATCGCTCCGGCTATCACCCTATCTAACGCTCGCCTCGATTGGCCTGCCACTGCCGGTAGCGATTCGTCTCTGCCAGCACCGGATTTAGCCCAAACCAGCGCCCTTCTGCATCTCGATATTCATACAAAAACAAGCTGCGCAAGAGCGGATTGTAACCGGCGTTGCCCTGTTCGTCACCCATACTAATCGCCTCAAATAGCAGCGCCCAATCAGTTGCGTCAATCAGGCTCATTAGCGCGTCGCGTTCATCACGAATGACGGCTTCTAGCGTTTCTTTACGAATCGGCGGATCGCCTTTTTGCAAACAGCCGTACAGTAGGCGCATCAGGTTTCGCATGTGCCCGCCGCTAATTGCAACCAGGCGCATCAGCGTGTCGGGCGTGTCGAACACCTGATTAATTTGCTGCCAGCGATCGCTTTCTTTGAGCGTCGGAAAAGCGCGAGCCATCACCATTTTTTGCAGGAGCGATCGCCCCCTCGGCAGTGGTTCTCCCGTCCGCGTACTTACTGGCACCATCGCCAGCAGCTTTGGTGACGTGCCAAACCGATTGGCCAAACGCGGCAGCTCGTCCGAAAAAATTAGCGCCAGCGGAATCGTATACACCACATGCGCGTTCAGCCGCTTTAGCTGCTCGCCTCGATCGATAAATAAATATTCCGACTGACTGCGCCCGTTCGCCCGGCTAATTGGATCAATGCGATCCAAATTATCGACGATCACCACCAGGCCATTTTTGCCCTGCTCTTTGAGCTGAGCGTTGGCCGCTTCCAAAATTTCTTCATTAATAGCGTCAATAATGCCCTTAGTGCGCGGTTCTAGATACTGTCTGAGCTGACTACGCATTTCGGGGCTTTCTTTAGCGCGGGCGGTAATCGCAGCAATGCCGACTGAGAAGCTAACGTCACTGATTTCTAGGGGCGATCGCAGCGCTTCCAACAAATTCTTAAACAGCGCCTCTAAGTACGTAGGCCGTAGCCGAACGCCCACCGCCTCCATACTTTCTGTCACCTGATGGGCAATCATCAGCAAAATATCGCTAATATCCACATCGGCCATTTCCAAGTCCCGATCTGACTCAAAATAAACCACATGAAAATTCTGTTGTTCTAGGCCGCCCTTTAGCCGAAACAGCTCCGTCGATTTACCACAGCCAATATGCCCGGTAAATAGCTGCGTTGTCGGCTCATCCGGCGAAAGCCGCACAACCGTCCGCCCCAGCTCGCTGACAATATCGCCCCCTCTTACCGAAGAAAAATCAATGTAATACCGCCGGTCTTCAGGCTGCGCTACCTTTAAAGGACGACTAGGATTGGCAGCGCGATAAAAGCGGGGTAAGTCGAGCGGCATAGGGCAATTACAGTAGCTCCATGGATTTTACTGTAGCGACTCAGAATTGACAGAGAGCCGGGGTATCAGTAAATCTCTAGTGTTACGCCTACTACTGCCGGTAACCAGCTTGCCTAGTAAGATGTTGTGCAGTCGTTTCAAGTAGCTAACCGATTGCGATCGCCTATTCAAAACTCATTTCAGCGTGTCTCAGCCGGTATCCTCTTCTTTGCAATCACCATCGTGGTGGCTGTGATTGGATACATGCTCGCTGGCTGGCATTTACTCGAAGCCATTTACATGGTGGTCATCACCATCTTTGGCGTCGGCTACGGCGAAGTGCGACCCCTCGATACCGCTAGCCTGCGAATATTTACTATATTGGTGATTATTGCCGGGGCGCTGTCGGTGGCCTATACCGTTGCAGGCTTTGTGCAAATGGTGACCGAAGGCGAAATTCGCCGGGCCCTTCACACTAGGCAAATGACCCAAGAAATTCAGAACCTCAATAATCATGTAATTGTGTGTGGCTATGGCCGGATGGGCCAAATGCTGACGCAAAAGCTCAAAGAAGACGGTCAAAGCTTCATTATTTTAGATTACGACCCTGAGCTGATGAGCGTTGCTGAAGAGCAGGGTCATCTTACCTATGTGGGCGATGCTACCGACGAAAATCAGCTACAGGCCGTCGGTATCGATCGCGCTCGGGCACTGGCCACTGTTTTGCCCAACGATGCGGCTAACGTTTTTATTAGCCTTACGGCTCGTGAGCTAAATCCTAAGCTGATGGTGATCGCCAGAGGCACGCTGCCATCGTCTGAGAAAAAGCTGCGGCTTGCGGGGGCCGATCAGGTCGTGCTACCGGCGACAATTGGGGCGCTGCGGATGGCGCACCTGATCTCTCATCCAAACGCGGTGAACTTTATTGCGCAAGATGACGGTCGGGCAAATTTGAACGCGCTGCTCGCTGAAATTGACATTCAGGTAAATGAGCTGCTCGTTTCGCCTGAGTCGCCGCTGCTCAGGCGCGCGATTGGTGAGGTTGAAAACAACAGCAAAGGCACCTTTATTATTGTCGCGCTTAAGCGAGCCGATGGCACTGTGCTAATTCACCCGAGCCATGAAGAAGTGCTCCAGGTGAACGACGCCATTATGATTATGGGCCATCAGGGCGATATGCCGAACTTTGCGCAGCGTTCTGCGGCCAGAAGCCAGATGCGCTACCGAGGCGCGCGCGTTCGTTAGCTCGCGCGTAGCCTCACTTCAGAGGGGTCGCTCAGGCGCAAGGGTCTTGCAGGCGGTTGGTTTTCGGTAGATTGAATGTCTGGGATGTGAGCTTCTAGGGCCTGAATTTCTATCGGCTGAATTTCTTGAGCCTGAATGTCTAGCGCCTGCGCTTCCATGGCCTGAATGCCTAAGGTTGGAACGCTGAAGCTGGGCACCACAGCAGGCTGCTTTACGCGCGCTCGGTAAGAAGCGGTTGCGGGCGATCGCTTAGACTTGCTGGTTACAATAAAAGACTTTGTGAGTCCTAAGAACTTCTCTCCTGAGATAGTCTGGTTGGGAAAGAGCCTGCGCATCTGCCTTTTAGAAAGCAACAGAGTGGTGTCAAACTCCTGTTGAAAGTATTTTTTTTCGATAGGGTTGTTGCGCGCGAAGAAGTAGCGCATGGAGAGGAAAGAGAATCGGTAGTACCACTTTCTGGGTAGCCAGTGGACAAAGGCCGCGCCGAAGTGAGCTTCTAGTGGAAACCAACGGTTAGGCGTTTGGATATAGAGTTCGCGGCCTACGCGCGTGCACTCTTCAGCAAACTGGGCCATGTGCGCCTCGTTACCCACGTGCTCAATCACCGAGTTAGAAAATACGAGATCAAAGCTTTTGTCGGCGTAGGGCAAATAGCGACCGTCTGCAATTTTGACCGTGTAGTCCGGCGATGGCGGAAGCTGATTTTCTGAAGGCGTGTTGAGCAGGACGAGCTGCTTGGGTTTAACGCCATAGTGCAGCTTCAGTAAATCCCAAATGAAGGGTCTGCCGCCGACATCTAACACTGAATAATTTTCTAAATCAGGAAACGCCTTGAGCAGCCCGGCTAATCGCCGCCGCCGAAAGTGAGTCATGATCGGATAGATAATATGTATCCAAGCCATTCGCTATATACCCAATAGACCTTGCAGCGCGCAGTTGGCTGCTCTATAGTTACCGCGCTTATTCACTTCATATATACGGAGCGAATTACGTACATAATGAAAGAAATATCAACTTCTTTCAGTTTTTACAGGCAGTCTGTTTTTCTATCTTCTTCTTCATATAAGAAAGAAGTTTTTATACAGACTTACTTAGACGAGAGCACGCGGTTAGTAGTGTTAGTAATCCCGAAATGGCTTACCGCATTTGTTGGCATGAACCGTATTTATTGGGATGAATCAATGAGCGCTTGTGCGATCGCCCTTACCGAATCTAAGAGGGTTTGGGAGAACGCAGGCAAAGCCCGGTGCTTCAGCACGGGGATGTAGCTCGCGAGTCTCCCAGGTGAGTGTAGCGAACATCCAGTATTCATAGGTGCTTAGCCCTAACTTTACGCTCATTGTATTAGCGTAAGAACATGTTGATTCTAGAGTACAAGGTCAAGGCAAAGCCTCAACAGTTTGCCGCAATAGACGAAGCTATCAGGACTGGGCAGTTTGTTCAGAACAAAGCTTTGCGTTTGTGGATGGATGTTAAAGGTACGTCTAAATACGACTTGAGCAAGCTGTGTAAGCAGTTGGCTAAGGAGTTTCCTTTTGCGAATGAACTCAACAGCATGGCTAGGCAGGCTCACGCTGAGCGGGCTTGGTCTGCAATTAGTCGGTTCTACGAAAACTGCAAGCAGGGCATTAAGCCAGTTGGTTATCCAAAGTTCAAAAAGTTTGCTCGCTCAGTCGAGTACAAGACTTCTGGCTGGAAGCTGACAGCGCCTAAGCGAATTACCTTCACCGACAAGAAAGGCATTGGCCTTTTGAAGTTGGTGGGCACTCATGACTTAGCAAACTATGCTGAAAAGCTGATTAAGCGAGTGAGACTGATTCGTCGCGCAGACGGCTACTACTGCCAGTTCTGCGTTGCTGTGGATAGAAAAGAGACGCTAGAGCCATCTGGTAACACAATCGGTTTAGACGTTGGCCTAGCTGACTTCTACACTGATTCCAATGGTGATAAAGAAGACAACCCCAGATTCTATAGAAAGCGTGAGGCTAAGCGTAAAAAGCTGGCTAGGCGCGTTTCTAGAAAGAAGAAAGGATCTGCCAACCGCAAGAAAGCGATTAATCGACTAGCACGATTCGACCTCACAACTTCACGCAAGCGAAAAGACCACGCTGTTAAATTAGCGTTGTCCGTGATGAGATCTAACGACCTCGTAGCGTACGAAGACTTGAGAATCCGAAATATGGTCAAGAATCACAACTTGGCTAAGTCGATTGCTGATGCGGGTTGGTATCAGTTCAGAACGTGGCTAGAACGCTACGGCGATATATTTGGTCGGGTGACGGTTGCCGTTGACCCGGCCTATACATCACAAGAATGTTCTAGCTGCGGAACGATAGTGAAAAAGTCCCTCTCTACCAGGACTCATGCCTGCAAGTGTGGGTGCAAGCTAGATAGAGATGAGAATGCAGCTATCAATATTTTGAATAAAGCACTTCGTACTGTGGGGCACACAGGAACGACCTTGCTAGACAAGGAGAACGCCCTGTGAGATACGACCTCTTTAGGTTTGACGGTAACGTTGGATCTGAAAGTTATGTCACTGACCAGGGAATCCCCGCGCCTTCAGTCCGGGGAGTAGTCAAAAAGATAGGATTCTACGGAAAAAGCCAGGATATTTTATACTCAAGTGCACATCAGGAAGCCTCAGTCGTTTTACCATGAAGCAATTTAACCGTCTTCCCCGCTGGCTGCGCATTACCGGGCCAATTGCCTTAGTTTCAGGATGCATGGCTATCAATGCAGTAGCGTTTGCCGAAATTCTACAGTCCTTTCCATCGCTTCGATTTTCATCTGAAGCCACCCTGAACAAAGCTGATGCGAAACCTATCGCTGTAATCTCGCCAGATCTGCTCTCTGAGAGCGAGTCTGTAGAAGCTGTGGCTTCAGCGCGCGAAATCCCAAATCTAGAACCGCCGAAGCTTGAGCCGCCGAAGCTTGAGCCTAGATATGGCCATCTGCCCTATGTCGCGGCGAGCCCTGCTGATATGCAGCTTATTGCCAGCTACGCTCACGGCGAAGATAAACGCTACGAAACGCTGCATCCAGACGCAGCAGCAGCGTTGTTCGAGATGATATCAGCCGCTCGGGCTCAAGGGGTTTGGCTCGTTCCCGCTTCTGGCTTTCGGACACTGGCCCAGCAGCGCACGCTATTTACAGCGCAAATTGCGAACAAAGGCACACCTGAAGCGGCCGCTGTGGTGAGCGCGCCACCCGGACATAGTGAGCACCACACAGGCTATGCGGTCGATTTGGCAGACGGCAATCTAGACCAGGCGTACGACATCTCCGCCGCCTTTGCGGATACCCCTGCCTATGCGTGGCTGATAGAGAACGCCGCTCAGTTTGGCTTTGAGCTTTCATTTCCTCAAGATAATGCGCAGGGCATTTCATACGAGCCCTGGCACTGGCGCTATGTTGGCAGCGCTGAGGCTAAGGCCATTTTTTATCCAGTACCAGAGATAGCGAGTGAAACGCTAGGTGAGGCGGCTGAGTAGCCAGCGGTTGTCATAATAAATAAAGACGATCGCCATGAAGCCTTTTGACTAACTTTCCAGTTGTTTATCATTCAGACTACGTAACGCCGCTCCCTGAAGGTCATCGTTTTCCGATGCCTAAGTTTCAGCTTTTAAAAGACTTGCTGATACGCGATCGCATCATCCAATCCACCCAGCTCTATCCACCCGGCGCACCCCCTACCGAATGGCTACAGCTTGTCCACACCCCCGATTACGTCCAGGCTTATTGCACCGGCACCTTAGACGCTAAAGCCCAGCGCCGCATTGGCTTACCTTGGAGCGAGGGCCTAGTGAGACGAACCTGTACGGCGGTTGGCGGTACTATTCTCACGGCCAAACTGGCGCTGCAATCTGGGCTTGCTTGCAATACTGCGGGTGGCACGCACCATGCCTTTCCTGGGTATGGCTCGGGGTTTTGTATCTTCAATGATTTGGCGATCGCGATCAAAGTCCTTCAGCACCAGCGCCTAATCCGCACCGCCCTCATTGTCGATCTTGACGTGCATCAGGGTGACGGCAGCGCTTTCATTTTCAAAGGCGACAAAAGTGTGTTTACGTTTTCAATGCACTGTGGCATTAACTTTCCAGGTCGTAAGCAGCGGAGCGATTTGGATGTGCCCTTGGCTGAAAATACCGGGGATGATGAGTATTTGGCGGTATTGCGATCGCACCTTTCTCCCCTACTCACCCGACTCCAGCCCGATTTAGTTATGTACGATGCGGGCGTAGACGTGCACAAAGACGATCGGCTAGGCAAGCTGGCGCTGACGGACGTGGGGATTTATGAGCGCGATCGCACCGTACTCCACGCCTGCATCACCGCAGGTATTCCTGTGGCCTGTGTTATCGGCGGCGGCTACGGCGAAGACATGAACGCCCTCATCTATCGCCATTCGCTATTGCACCGAGCCGCTAAGGCCGTACTCACCGAATTCAACAGCTCACACGTAAAATAAGATGGCAAAATAGGAACTGCTCTCAACTTCTGCCGTGCGCCCATGTCCTCAACTGTTGCAACCTTCTACAAATTTGTAGCACTACCTGACTACGCCGTCTTGCAGCATCCTATTAAAGCAGCCTGCAAAGCTGAAGGCATAAAAGGCACTATCTTGCTCGCTGAAGAAGGCATTAATGGCACGGTTGCCGGAGCACGTTCGAGCATAGACGCTATTCTCTCTTATATAAAGTCAGATAGTCGTTTGCGTGATATTGACGTTAAAGAATCTTTGGCAAGCGAGCCGCCTTTTGAGAAGCTAAAGGTTCGTTTAAAAAAAGAGATTGTTACTATTGGCCTGCCAGAAGTGAGCCCTACGCAGCAAGTCGGCACCTATGTGCCTGCTACCGAGTGGAATCAGATTATCTCAGATCCAGAGGTCACTGTCATTGACACCCGCAATGATTACGAAGTCGGTATGGGCTCCTTTGTGCGGGCGCAAAATCCTAAAACTGAGACTTTTAATGAGTTTCCAGACTATGTAAAAGAGAACTTAGATCCTGATAAGAACAAGAAAGTTGCTATGTTCTGCACAGGCGGCATTCGCTGCGAAAAAGCGTCTTCTTATCTGCTTTCTCAAGGGTTTGAAGAGGTCTACCATCTCAAAGGTGGCATTCTCAAGTATCTAGAAGAGGTTCCTGAAGAGAAAAGCCTTTGGGAAGGAGAATGTTTTGTTTTTGACGAGCGGGTAGCGATTAAGCACGGCCTAGAAAAGGGGTCTTATGGAATGTGCTATGCCTGCGGCCATCCTGTCTCTGCGGTGGAGATGGCGAGTGATGAGTATGAGAGTGAGGTGAGTTGCCCGCACTGTATTGGTGAGCTGACTGAGGAGAGGTGCGATCGCCTCCGCGAAAGAAAACGCCAGCGCCATATGAACAAACCCAATACAGAGGAACGTTAGTGTCTGAGCCGCTAAATCTCTTTTTCCCTCAGTGGCAGGGCTCAGGCATTATCGGCTTAGCAAAAGGGGCTGAATGTCTTTATGATGCTTTGTCTGAAAGCCTGTCGTTTGAGACTGTGAAAACTTCGCTTGCCTACTCTCTTACAGTTGAAGAAAATATCTTAGGACGCGCCCAAATCCTTTCTCAGCTCACGACTGCTCGTAACCTGATTCAGGCTCGCAATCCTCACAAAATATTCACCCTCGGCGGAGACTGTAGCGTCGAGATTGCGCCTGTCTCTTTCCTCAATAAAAAATACGATCAGTCCCTAGCCCTCATCTGGCTAGATGCTCACGGCGACCTCAATACGCCAGCGTCTTCACCAAGCGCTCACTTTCACGGAATGCCGTTGCGTACGCTGCTAGGTGAAGGCGATACTGAGATTTTGGATCAGGCTTTTTCTAAGCTGAAGCCAGAGCAGATATTTTTGGTTGGCACTAGAGAATTTGATCTGCCTGAGCGAGATTTTGTTCGTCAGCATGGTCTGTCTGTTGTTTCTGCAAAATCTGTGAATGATGGGAAATATGATCGGCTGATTGCAGCGATCGCCCAAGCCGGATTCACTAACATCTACATTCATCTCGACCTAGACGTTCTCGACCCTACAGAATTTCCACATGTCGCCTGTCCCACGCCAAACGGAATTCGAGTAGAAAACTTGTCTGCGCTTTTGTTGAGACTAAGAGATAGTTTTAATGTTGTAGGCTTCAGCGTGCTGGAATTTTTACCACTCAAACATAAAACTATCTCAGTAGACGATGCAGTTGTGCTGATGAGGCAGCTTGCCGAGCCGTTAATGAGCTAACAGGTTTTTACAGGCTCTACTTATCTGGTAGTTTGTACTGCCCCACAATTCGCTTAGCAAACTCCGGCACATGCGCTGCTAGCTTTTCAGGATGGTTGCGCTTTGTATATAGATAGTTTCGGGTGAAGTGAGAGTCAATAGAGAAGCGAGCGTATTCAAGACCTTTAGGGCCGATTTTCTCAATGACGACACCCATGAGCTTTGCAGCCCACATGGGTAGAGTGACCCCTTTATCATAGGCAGGGATGCTGTTTTGTACGGCTTGGGTGCGATCGCCCGAACTCATCACTGGCTGCGTCTCAATAATCCCTTCTAACAAATCAAACATCTCTGCGCCCGTGTCGTTACGAACAACAATCCACTGCCAGCCAAACGGCGCACCCATATAGCCCACCACAATATCTGCAAGAGAATTGGTGTAGTCAAAGCAGCTCATACACGACGGGGCAAACACATCTTTGAGCTTGTTGGTTTTAAGCCCAAAGAACGGCACTTTCTCCTCTGAACCGTCTTCGTGCTTAAAGTGCACCTGGAAGTCTTGCATAAATTCGTAGGCCACGACCGTCTCGGGAGAACGGCTGGTAGTGTCCAAAAACTTTTGTAGCCCAGCGCGTGAGACGTTATCGACGCAGGGCATTCCGAGCACGTACAGCTTTTCGAGGCCGAGCTGATCTTGTACGGCGCGGAGGGCCTGGATTTGACAGCCGACGCCAATGACTAATACCCGCTTCATGCCCGACTGCTCAATTTGATCGAGCACTGAGAGGTTGGGTGAGAGCGTAGGCTTGTTGACACGCGCGGCCAGAATATCTTCGGGCGTGCGGGCGATTACTGGCATGGGTTGAAACCGATCGTCTTCGGTGTTTTGGACGCACACCACGCCTTCTACAAGACCTTTATTGAGCATTTCAATCGCCAGGGTGCTGACAATGCCTGTCCACTGCGCGCCTTCAATAGGGGCTAGCTTGCGAGCGGCGACCATCTTTTGCTGTACGCCAAAGTACAGCTCGTCCTCGTTCTCAAGATCGCGGCTACGGCCATGGTTGGCAGCTTCTAACGGGGTGATTTGCTGATTGAGAAAGGCGCAGGCGTCTTTGACGTAGTGAATGTATGAGGTGTCGCAGAGGCCGCATTCACTGCACCGTTCTTTGGCGGGCTTGGCTGCACCGGGCTTGAGGGGTCGAGCTTTGGCGTGAGGTCTGGTGGATCTATCTGCTTTTGGGGCCGAGGGAGAGGCTGCTGTCATAAACTTAAAGCGACTTCGGGAGGCTACAGAGCCAAAATTGACTTACGATCACAATAACGCAATGGCTTTTTGATAGCGTTTTTTTGTAATCTTTTGAATCTATGCCTGAAGGCCCTGAAATTCGGATCGCTGCTGACAAAATTGAAAAGGCGGTGCGCGATCGCCCCACCACCGCAGTCTTTTTCGCCTTCGATCACCTCAAACATTTCGAGGCCGACCTGACCGGCTGCAAAGTAACGCAGGTCGAAACGCGGGGCAAAGCGATGCTCACCCATTTTGATAACGGCCTGAGCGTATACAGCCACAATCAGCTTTACGGCAAATGGATGGTGCGTAAGGCGCAGGATTTTCCTGATACTAACCGTCAGCTCCGGTTTGCTATTCACAATGCTAAAAAGTCAGCGCTCCTCTACAGCGCCTCAGATATTCAAATACTCAGCAGCCCGTCAGAGATTGAAAGCCATCCTTTTTTGAGTAAGCTTGGGCCTGATGTGCTTAGCGCCAGTCTTAAGCCCAAGAAGCTGCAAGACCTTCTCAAAAGTAAAAAACACCATCGTCGCCGTCTCTCTACGCTCTATTTAGATCAGCACTTTCTAGCGGGGATCGGTAACTATCTTCGCAGCGAAATTCTTTTCGTTGCTCGGCTCCACCCGACGCTGCGACCGATAGATTGCACTGACGATCAGCTTCTTACCCTGGCCAAAACTTCGATTGAGGTGACCTATCAGTCGTACAAATACAAGGGCGTGACGAATGATTTGGATTTGGCGAATAAACTAAAAGCAGCAGGGAAGTCGCTACCGAGACTACCGCTACTGGGTTTTTGGGCGAGTTGATAAGCCGTGCTATGTGTGCGGTGTGCCTATTGTTAAAGAAATGGTCAGCAGTCGGCGGATTTACTACTGTCCGCACTGCCAGCCCATTTAGCGTTAGCAGCTGAGGGAGAACAGGGAGGCGATCGCAATGCGGATACTTTTAGTGGACGATGACGAAGCCCTGATGGATTCGTTGGCCGATCGATTGATCCATCAGCGCTATGCGGTAGATATTGCGATTGATGGCGACAGTGCGAAAACCTGCGTTGATCTGTTTAATTACGATTTGATCGTGCTGGATTTGGCTTTACCCGACGGCAACGGCATTGAATTTTGCCGTCAATTTCGTCGTGATGGATATGCTAATCCTGTGATGATTTTGACTGCGAAGGAGAGCACAATTGAGAAGGTAAAAGCGCTGGACGCGGGAGCTGATGACTATGTGATGAAGCCGTTTGATTTTGACGAGCTTTGTGCGCGTATTCGAGCGCTGCTGCGCCGTGAACACCAGGGCTTGCCCGCTGTTTTAAAGTGGGGGCCGCTGACGTTAGATCCGAGTACTTGTGAAACCAGCTACGCTCAGCACGCGATTCATCTTACGCCAAAAGAATTTTCAATCATGGAGCTGTTTTTGCGGCATCCTCATCAGATTTATAGCTTGGGCAAAATCATTGAGGATTTGTGGTCTTTTGAAGACCCGCCAGGAGAGGACACGGTACGAACGCATGTTAAGGGTCTGCGGCGGAAGCTAAAGGCAGCAGGTGCGCCGAAAGATTTGATTCAAACGGTGTATGGGCAGGGATACCGGCTGAATGAGTCGGGCGATCGCGTCGGTGAAGAAGGGCTAGGGCAAGCTGAGCTGGCACAGGCTTTTAAGGTCTATTTATCGACGGCTGACCAACAGGCGGCAGGATTGGAGCAGGTCGTAAGGGCTCTGAGTGAGGGCGATCTGCGATTGGAGCAGCAGCAGTTGGGACAGATGAATGCTCATAAGTTAGCTGGATCGATGGGGAGCTTTGGCCTGGTGGCGGGCTCTGAAATTGCCAGCGAGATAGAGGTTCAACTGCGGGCTAGATCTGTGTTCGACAAAGACGGTGAGGACGGGGCGATCGCGCTACTCTCTCCTCAAAGGCTTTTGCAACGGGTACAACAATTGCGTAAAACGTTAGCCGCTGCGGCAGCTCAGAACTCTGCTGACGTTATCTCTGCTGACGCACCGTCATTAGTTTGCTCATCAGCGATGCCGCTTTTGGTGATAGTCAGCGACGATGCTAAATTCACTCAGCTATTGGTTGAGGCAGCAGGATCTAAATGCTGTCAAGCTCATGTCGTTTCTTATCAGCAAGCTGAAAGTTCTGTGTTCAGCAGTTTGCAAGACGAAGAGGGTGGGCGATCGCCTGCCTCTACTTTGCTACTACTCGATCTTGATGGCAATCCCAACGCTGATTCTCTGGTGGATCGTATGAAGCGAAACGAGTCGCTACCGATTATGGCGTTATCTGATGATCTGACGCTTAGCAGGCGACTGAGATGGATTCAGCAGGGTATAGAGAAAGTGCTTACTCGCGCAGCTTTACCCGGTCAAGTTTTGGATGAGGCGATCGCACTACTTAAGACCGAAACCCGTCAGATTAGCGTTGCGATCACCGACGACGATCCACAGATACTTTCTCAGCTTCAAAAAAACCTTGAACCTTGGGGCTTCACTATGCATCTCTTTGAAACGGCCTCGGCGCTGTGGGCGTGGCTGACAGCGCCAGGTCAAACGGAAGCCCCTCCTGATCTGTTGGTCTTAGACATCACTATGCCTGAGATCAGTGGGATTGAGCTATGCAAAGTGCTGCGGGCCGACATTCGCTTTCAAGCGCTGCCCATAATATTTCTAACGGCTCATCAAGACGATAGCTCGCGAATCCAAGCTTTTGAAACGGGTGCAGATGACGTGATTCATAAAGCAGTGGCTTCCTTTGAACTCGCGACTCGCCTGCGCAATCAAATTAAACAAGACTGGGCGGGCAGTAGCCTAAGCCGCTTACAAAAGTAGCCCGAAAATCTTCAACACCAGCCGGTTGAAGCGCCCCATGAGACACGACGACTACATGATACCGATTCATCACCTCTGTAATGTCCATGCCTGCTTCTAGGCCGCATAGGGCTCTAGTGACTGCTGAAGAGGGCTCATATGCGTAGCCGTTTTCGTTTAGAAACGATTGAAAGTCTCGCTTTCGATTAGCTGGCAAAGCCGACTCAAGCTGAACTCGCACAACCCATCTATCAACTAAATAGATGACAGTGACTGACGCTAGCTGAACGTCCACCTGCTTAGATAAATAAGTCAGAAGACGCACAACTAAACTCGTATTAGCAAAGTAATAGAGATATTTCATAGTTTTGTCCGTCGTTACAACCTTCACAGTAACAACCAAATCTGAGTAAATTATGAAGAAACCGGTATTTTCTCTGATTATGTACTAGGAACCTATTCCGATAGAACCATCTTTTGCCGCGCTGGTATAGCATTAGGCCCACCTGTGGCCCGACCTTGACCTGCAAAGATAAGATAGCGCAGGAGGAATATGAGGGTTTGTTCTATTTGTAACGAACTATTTCTTTTTGTTTGAAAATCTCTTAATGCCCAGGCTAGCAGTGCTGCGTTACTGTTGAGAGTATGAGTTTTTTACCGCCGATTGAGAACCAAACTAAAGGTAAAACAGAGGCCGAGCTGCTGAGCCGAGTTGCGAATAAGCGGCGGCAGGCAGCGGCAGAAATTATTGATACGGATACTATTTTCGATGCGACTGGTACGCTAATTGTGGTGTTCAACCCACAGGGCGAGATTCAGCGCTTTAACCGCTGCTGCGAAACGGTGACCGGCTACAGCGAGGCTGAGATTAAAGGTCATGCGCTCTGGGACTTTTTGCTGGTTCCTGAAGATCGGTTAGCAGCGCAAAGCTTTTTTGAACGGCTAGCGAGCGGGCAGGCCAATACCTACTCTCGTAGTACCTGGATAGGGAAAGGGGGAGAAAGGCACACGATTGTCTGGTCGAATACGGTATTGACGGGAACAGATGGTGATGTGGAGTTTGCAATCGCCTCTGGCATTGAGACTGCCATCGAAACTGCTATCGAAACTGCTACCGAAACCTCTAACTCTCCTAATATCTCATCAGAACAGCCCTCAGAAGATGCGCACCCTTATAGCCAGGTGCTGACCGAACTTGCCCGTGACGTTAAGCAGCTTCGACTGGTCACTAATGCGCTCCCGGCCTTAGTTGCCTACATCGATCTTCAGCATCGCTATCGCTTTAATAACTATGCCTACGAAACGTGGTACGGCATTCCCTATCAGCAGTTGCAGGGCCGCCAGGTGGGAGATGTGGTTTCGCTGGCGGTTTACCGACAAATGCTGCCTTATTTAGAAGAGGCACTAGGCGGTAAAAAGGTCACTTACGAAGCTGAGATGGTGCAGAGTAACGGCCAGCGGCTGTGGGTGAGTATTAGCTATATTCCTGATGTGCAAGACGATCGGGTGAAAGGGGTGTTTAGCTTGATAAGCGATATTAGCGATCGCAAAGCTACCGAACGCCTCAAAGATGAATTTGTTTCTGTTGTTAGCCACGAATTGCGCACCCCGCTCACCTCTATTCACGGGTCGCTGCGGCTACTGGCCACAGGCCGACTCGGCCAGCTCAGCAGCCAGGGCGAAGAACTGCTCAACATCGCACTAAATAACACCGAACGCCTGACCCGACTAACCAACGACATGCTCGATCTTGAGCGCATGGGTTCAGGTCAGGTCAGTATGGCACCTACGATTTGTCTAGCTTCAGAGCTAGTAGAAAGCGCAACTAAGGCCATGCAGCCGATGGCTACTGAGCATGGCGTAACGTTAGTAGCTAGCGCTCATTCCCTGACGTCTGGGCCAATAGAAGTTTGGGCTGATGCCGATCACATTATGCAGGCGCTGACTAATTTGTTGAGTAATGCTATCAAGTTCTCTCCGCGGGGCGCAAGCGTGTTTGTTAGAGCCAGAGAACAGGTCACTAGAAAACAGACATCACGGTACAACAACCAAGTAGAGTTCTTAGTAAAAGACTATGGTCGCGGCATCCCTAGCAACAAGTTAGAAACTATCTTTGAGCGATTTCAACAGGTTGATAGCTCTGATGCGCGTGAGCGTGGCGGCACTGGGCTGGGCCTTGCTATCTGTCGCGAGATCGTTCAGCAGCACCAGGGACGAATATGGGTCAAAAGCCTCCACGGACAGGGCAGTACCTTCTACTTCACTTTGCCGAAGCCACCGATAGAGCCACCGTCACAAACTTGCGCTAACGCTGAGAAAGCGATGTCCTATCGTTAGATCTCTTGAATAATTTGTAGTAGGTTTCTTCAAAAGGAAGGTGACAAAATGACTTTCACCCCAGTTCTAGAACAAACGCAAGCAAAACAGATTTTAATTATTGATGACGAAGCCGATATCCAAACGGTCGCCCGCATTGGCCTTACCGTTTTGAATGGCTGGCAGGTACTCACTGCTGACCTTGGTCAAGAGGGACTAAGGCAGGCCCAAGCCTATCAGCCAGACGCTATTTTGCTAGATGTGATGATGCCGGATATGGACGGTGTGGCGACGCTAGCTGCGCTTAAGGCCGATACGACCACTCAGTCTATTCCAATTGTTTTTCTGACCGCAAAATCTAAAGCAGCCGACCGTAAGAGGCTATACGAGCTAGGTGCTCAAGGCGTCATTCATAAGCCCTTTGATCCAACGACGCTAGCCAGTCAAATATCTGGCTTTTTGGGATGGTAAAAGGAGTATGTCGTCCAACTTCTCAACGCTTTTGATAAGTTGTTGCTTTTGTTCAACCACAACAAAACGGCTCGCGTGTACAGTTAGTAGAGGTGGCCACCTCCAAAGGCATCAGAAAAAGTCGATGCTAGAATTTTCACCTAGCCTCCTCCCCCTTTAACCCCATGCATTTAGCCCATAAACTAAGCTTTTGCGCTCGCTTCACTGGTTTGGCCCTGTTGCTAGCTGCCTGTAAGCCAGTACTTCCTGGTCAGAGCGTTCGGGCAACGGTTTCACCTAAAGTTCCTGACGTTGCTTCTTTCAACCGATCCAAAACAGAAGCGGTGCAGGGTGATTTTGTTGGCCCCGCTATTGACTGCGACGGTGACGGCTTTGACAACGATTCACGCATTGACTTTGATGGGGATGGTGTTCCTGATGAGTGTGTGACCGGGCGAGAAGAAATTCCTGAGCCTCCCTTTCAGCAAGACTTTACGCTCACCAAAGAAAACTTTTACAGCCTGATTCCTAACGTGGGCTGGAGCGCTCAGTATCAGTGCGGCGAAGACCTGTTTGAAGTGACCTTGCGCCGACCCAGCGAAGGCAAACTAGAATACGTTGCCGATGGACTCGTGCTCTCTAGCGATGTAGTTTATGACGATATCGATCCTAATTTAAACCAGCCGCTGGTGATTAAAGACCCGCTGGATGGATTGCGCTATAGCTTTCAGCAGGAGAGCGATGGTGAGTTTTATGAATATGCAGTTGCTAACTACGACGGCAATGTGGGCTTGTATGTGTATCAAACAGGCGAGCAGGTAGTCGCTGCGCCTTGTCAGCCTGTGGCTACGCCTGGTTCAGTTGGGGCCAACTAAAGAGGCTAGCCAAGGGCCAAAATACACTAGCTAAGACGGCTAGCGGGTAATGAGCCATAGCACCAATGGCAGGCTAAATAAGCTCATGAGCGTAGAGAGCACAATCGTTTTGGCTACTCGTACGGTGTCGCCGCCTAGCTCAGTTACCCAGATGAGG
The DNA here is from genome assembly GCA_963793265.1 of uncultured cyanobacterium. Lineage (GTDB taxonomy): Bacteria > Cyanobacteriota > Cyanobacteriia > Phormidesmidales > Phormidesmidaceae > Phormidesmis. The sequence goes on along the minus strand of CAWBZI010000006.1, from coordinate 434,769 downwards.
GTGTTGACGGCGACCGGCATTGCTGACTGCATGACAAGTACTGATAAATCAAGTCCTTGCAGCCCTAAGAGTCGCCCGATGATGTAGGCCGTTAGCGGTGACACAAACAGCCGTAGCGCAGCGGCAAATAGTTCGTACAGGCCAAAGTTCAGGCGCGTTTGCGAAAGCTGAATGCCTAAAGTGAGTAGGGCAATGGGAATGGCCGCGCCGCTGAGGAGTTCTAAGGCGCGGTCAATTTCAGCAGGCACCTGCCAGTCTAGTCCTTGCCAGGCAATGCCCTGTAGCGCAATGCCGAGAAGCGTGGCCCAAAACACTGGCAGGCTCAGCGTGACTTTTATGCCCGCGCTCATACCTTCACCCTTCAACACGACTGGCCCGACGCTGGCAATAAAAATAGCTGAAGCAATCAGGTAGACGATGCCGCGATCTAGACCGCCTTGGCCCAGTGCAAATAGCATGAAGGGCAGGCCAATATTGCCTGAGTTTGCGAGTAGCGTAGTGGCGACCAGGCTTTTGCGGCTATCGGTAGGAAGCTTAAACGCTTTGCCGAGTGCGTTGGCAAGACCGTAGAGAACAGCGCAGTTGAGCAAAAAGCCGACGACGATGCCGAGGGTGCTGCTAAGGGCAAGGGTGCTGCCGTATACGCCCGTGAGTACTAAGGCGGGAAGTAAAACGTAAATGTTTAGCCGGGCTAGGGTTTTGAGATCTAGCTCAAAGGTGCGGCCTACCCATACGCCTGCGAGGGCAACGAGCGCGATAGGAAAAATAGCTGATATTAATACGCGCATAGGTTTTGTGGAAGTGAGTGCAGCAAAGTGCGGATGCATTCGCATTTTGCGGGTTGTGTTAGCGGTTGCAATATGCAGGATCTTGCCAGCGGTGATGTTTTAGCTAACCTGACAGATGCAATAGAGTGGTAAGACAGCAATATTGAAGTTTGGACTACTTAGCCTAGTCCTGATAACCATGTCTTCTAATCCTTCTTCCGACCAAACGCCCGACCAAGCGCCCGAACAAATGAGCCCTGAGCAGATCAGTGAAATGCTGAAGGCCGAGGGGTTTGGCGATCGCATCAAAGCCATCAACCAGCTTCGCAACATCGATCCGGCGACGGCCTTCAAGCTGATCACACCGCTGTGCGACGACCCAAACACCCGCGTTCGCTACGCTGCCGTTAGCCAAATTGCCACCCTCGGCGAGCAAGACAAACCGACGGCCTACAAGGTACTTAGCGCGTCTCTTGGCGATCCCGAGCCCGATGTTCAAGCCGCCGCCGCCGATGCCTTAGGTGCCCTTAAGCTTACAGATGCATTAGACGATCTCACAGAGCTTTACGACACCACGGCAGAATGGCTGGTGAAAATGAGCGTGGTGGCCTGCTTGGGAGAAATGGGTGACGCGCGGGCGTTTGATCTGTTGAATAAAGCGCTAAACGATGACAACTCTTTAGTGTCAGTGTCGGCGATTGGAGCGCTCGGTGAGCTTGAAGACGACAGGGCGATCGCCCTCCTCCTTCCCTACGCCAAAAACGATGATTGGCAAGTTCGGCATCGAGTGGCTCAGGCCCTCGGGCACTTTGCCACGCAGCCACAGGTCGAAGAAGTACTCGCCAAACTCGCTCAAGACGATTCTGCTATCGTTGCTGAAACCGCACAGCAGCAGGCCACTACTTCCTAGCGCTTGTTTTGAAGGTCAGCTTCTAAAGCTGCTTGCAACAATTCTTAATGACTGTTGTGGTACTGCTGCCTCACTAAACCTGACCAGTATGGCCGTAAATAAAACAACTGTAGTTGTACGTAACTACAGTTGTTTTGTCCTGATTTTGCAAACAAAGTCTGAAAAATTTGTGGTAATTACGTAGAATCTCGTAAGGGAAGCTGTTGGCAATATCCGTATTTTCTGCAGGATCAATATTTTTTTGATGTCCGTAATAACAGCAAATCACAAAGCCGCTGGATTGCTCTTTATCGCTCAATTGAAAACAGAACTTTTAGATCGTTAGGAAGTTATTTTTGGGATAAAATCTAATGTTTTCAAAAGCCATAGCGCTCTATTAAAACACTCTCTTTGCCTGCTTTTCTCGTGCTTGTTTTTGACTGAAGCCGTCTCTGCAAGGTCGTTTTGGCGGTTGCAAAAAGTTGTTTTTAATAAGCCCAATGACTGCATTGTATAGGTTGGTTACTGGGTCTGTGGTGCAGATTTAGCGATCGCGTCCTTAGTGTGCTTTAAACGTTTTTTAACTACAGTCTTGAATGCTGCTACGGACATCACTGAGAGTCAATATTTTTTACACCTCAGCCATCTCCTTATATGTTCTGATAGACTATAGATATATCAAATTTGTTTAGTTTAAAAGCCTTCTGTTCTTGTAGCTATTAATACAGCTATTGCTCGATTATTATTTATATAAATCGACTGTTAAAGCGTGCCTTTATTAGCGTTGAAAAAGTTAGCGTGCTGGGAGAGTAGCCTGCGTGACTTATGCTCCGCCTGGAAAATCGTCGAACGTGATGCCTGCTGTGAAATCGTCTATCCTGAAATCTTCTGCTCTAAAATCGCCTTCAGTTAAAAGATGGGAGAGCCTGAGCTTTACCTCTACGCTCTATCTTCGCCCTATTCTAGACGCGCTCTTAGAGCCAACGCCTGATCCCCTTCATGATGAGCTGCGTTTAGGCTTGCAAGAGGCTTTGGTCAATGCTGCTAAGCACGGAAATCAGCTAGATCCTAAAAAGCTGGTGTCGGTACGCTACGCCAGGGCCAAAGGTTACTACTGGTGGATTGTGAGCGACCAGGGTGAAGGTTTTGAACGACCAGACACCTGCCCAATGTGTCCTTTCCCCGACAGCCAGCCTGATAACCCGCTGGTCAGTGAGGGCGGGCGCGGCCTATTTATTTTGCACCAAGTTTTCGATCAGGTGTGCTGGAGCGAAAACGGTAAAGAAGTCCATTTGGCTAAGCAGCTTCGGCCTGTGGCGGTAGGCTTTATGAGCCCGGCTGCTGTGTTTGCGACGATTGAATCGTGGTGGCGCAGATGGTCGCCGATGTCTGCTCACAGCACCTAAAACGCAGCACCTGAGACTTGCAACTTGGAATAATTAGCCCTTTTTACTGCCATGGCTAGGACATGGCGGTGCTTTGAGTGTTTTGTCTAGCCAGCCGATCGCCTGATTGAGTCTCGGGATCGCTTCCTCGGGCTTATCTTTAAGCATGTATACCAAAGCTGCTGCTGCCTGTTCGCGAGCCCGAACAGCCCGGTTAGAACTTAGTCTGTGCCAGTCATTTGGTGTAATGGCAAGCTGTTCAGCTAGGGCCTGAGCGAGCGCTTCGGGGCTAAAGGATTTGAGCAGTGCTGGATCTAGACCGGTGTGTGAATTTGGTGGCTGTGACCTAGAGGCGGGGTTAGGGGTTCCCAAGGTTGCGATCTCCCTTTACAGTAATGGCTATTCAAACGATGTGATATCTATACTGTAACGCCATATGAAACTGCTCCGCCGGTCGCGTCAGCGCCAGCCCCACTTGCCCAGTGATGATGAGCTAGCGACGTTTGAAGGGGCGCTCAAAGAAACGGCCGATGAGTTCTTGCTGCTGCGCGATCGCTTCTTTGCCATCCGCCGGGCCAAAGCCAAATACGAACAGGCCACCAGCGCCGACCTCAGCCATTTACCCGCCGAAGAGCTGGCCCAAATGCAGGATCGCATTGAAGCGCTGAAAGTCACCTTGGAGAGTCATCTGCTTTCCTGGCGGGAGATTCAGGAACCCTTTTGGCAGATTGTCCGCTTTGGTGGGCTTGGGCTAGTCGCTGGCTGGCTTTTGCACTGGTGGCTGGGCTAGCCATTAGTATAGATAGACACGTTTAGCTGCCTGATCTCTCATGACTGACTCTCAAAGCGCCTCCTCTCAGCGTATAAAGCATATTCTCGCATCGGGTCAGCCCGGCGAAACGCTGACTATTCAAGGCTGGGTCAGAACCAAACGCGCGGCTAAAAAGTTTACCTTTATCGAAGTCAATGACGGCTCTGCGATGAAGGGCATTCAGGTGGTGGCAGGCGAGGACATTCCAGACTATGCGGCGAGCATGGAGCGCATCAGTACAGGCGCATCTGTGCAGATTAAAGGGACACTGGCCGAGTCGCCTGGAAAGGGTCAGCGCGTAGAAATTCAGGCCAGCGAAGTCGAAGTTTTTGGGGAATCAGACGGCGAGACGTATCCGCTACAGAAAAAGCGTCACTCCTTTGAGTTCTTAAGAGAAATTGGTCATCTGCGCAGCCGCACAAATACGCTCGGGGCCGTTTTTAGAGTCCGCAACGCCTGCGCCACTGCCATCCATGAGTTCTTTCAGTCGCAAGACTTTTTATGGATGCACACGCCAATTCTGACGGCGAGCGACTGTGAGGGCGCGGGCGAAATGTTCACCGTAACCCGCTTCAATCTCGACAGCATTCCTACCGACAAAAGCGGTAAAGCCGACTATTCCCAAGACTTCTTTCGGCAGGCCCGCCTATCTCACCGTCAGCGGCCAGCTCGAAGCCGAGGCGATGGCCCTAGCGTTCAGCAACGTATACACCTTCGGCCCCACCTTTCGCGCCGAAAATTCCAACACCTCGCGCCACCTAGCCGAATTTTGGATGGTTGAGCCCGAGATGGCCTTTTGCGATTTGGCTGGTAATGCGGACTTAGCAGAAGCCTTCCTCAAACACATTTTTTCGTATGTGCTCAAGCATTGCGCTGAGGATATGGAATTTTTCAATCAGCGGATTGATGACACAGTGCTAGAGCGATCGCGCAACATTATTGAAAGCGAGTTTGCGCGGGTGACCTATACAGATGCGATCGCCCTACTAGAAGCCGCCATCAAAGACGGCAAGACCTTTGAATACGAAGTCTCCTGGGGCATTGACATGCAGTCAGAGCACGAGCGCTACCTAGCCGAAGAGCACTTCAAAAAGCCCGTCATCGTAACCGACTACCCCGCAAGCATCAAAGCCTTTTACATGCGCCTCAACGACGACAACAAAACAGTCGCAGCCATGGACGTACTAGCCCCTGGCATCGGTGAGATCATTGGCGGCGCACAGCGCGAAGAGCGCCTAGACATACTAGAGCGCCGAATCGAAGAAGCCGGTCTACCCAAAGAAGACTACTGGTGGTACCTAGACCTGCGCCGCTACGGCACAGTCCCCCACGCAGGCTTCGGCCTCGGCTTCGAGCGCCTAGTCCAGTTCATCACCGGCATGACCAACATCCGAGACGTAATCCCCTTCCCACGCACCCCGGACAACCTGGACTTCTAATGTCGTAACAGGAACGACACAAAAAGAATGCTCGCGACCAATAGCCCTTATTCTTAAACTCATCGGCACCCGTTTAAGCCCCCAGCCGCTTAACCTCCATGAGCCCCAAAATCCTCTTAATCTTCAACGGCAAAGGCGGTGTCGGCAAAACCACAACCGCCGTCAACCTAGCCGCCATCTTCAGCGAAACCCAACGCGTGTTGCTAGTCGATGCAGATACCCAAGGCTCCGCAAGCTGGTGGGCCGACAGAGGGAATAGCAGCCCCGGCTTTGACGTTAGCAAAGAAACCGATCCCGCATTACTTGGTAAACTAAAAAAGCTAGAAACCTACGATCTCATCGTCGTAGACACCCCCCCCGCCCTCAGCTCAGAAGCCCTCAAAGCCGTCGTGCCAATTGCCGACTACCTGCTACTACCCACCCCCCCCGCGCCAATGGACATTGCCGCCCTAGTGCACACCGTAAAACACACGATTGCACCGTCAGGCATTCCGCATCGAGTGCTACTCACCAAAGTCGATTCGCGCAGCTTAGGCGAAGCTTTAGAAGCTCAGAACATGCTCATGGAGCTAGAAATTCCCGCCTGCTACGCCTTTGTAAAAACCTATAAAGCCCACGAGCGCGCAGCCTTAGAAGGGGTTCCGATTACCCAGTGGAAAGGCCGAAACGCGATTGAAGCTAGAGCTGACTACATCAGAGTTGCCGACGAAATTCAAACAGATTGGAAAGATTCATGACTAAAAAGCGGATTGCCGACCTACTTAAAGAAGAGGTAGAAAAACCATCTGAAGACAGCTCGGCGGGTAGCACAGCGACTCAAAAAACAGCTCAGAAAACCGCATCAGCGACAAAAGCAAACAGCTCAGCCAAATCTCGCACTCGAAAGCGGCCTTCTTCTGAGGCAGCGGCCGAGACATCAGCAGCAAAAGCCTCCACAAAAGCCTCCACTGCCAAAGCAACCTCTGCTAAAACGACAGCGGCCAAAGCTGACAGTGACGCTGCGGCTGCTAAAGCGACAGCGGCGGAAGCTGATAAGAAAATAGCGTCTTTAGAAGCCGCGCTAAAGAAATCTGCTGAGCAAGTGAGCGCGTTGCAAGAGGATGTAGAGACACATCAAGAGCGCATCTTCGAGCTGAAAGATAGCTTGAAAACCGCGCAGAGTGAGCGCGATGAGAAAGAAGCTCAGATCAAGCAGCTCACGGGCGAACTCAATACAGCTAAGGAGGCAGTTGTAACGCTGACGAAAGCTCAGGAAGCTAGCGAGAAGCTAGCCGCGACGAAGGCGATCGCTGCTGAGAAAGCCGAAAAGACTGCTGAGCCAGCGTCCAAAAAAGAGGAGCCTAAGCCGTCACTAAGCCTCCGCAGACCGCCGTATTCTAGCTATAAGTCCATTCCTGAATACGCTATCCAGCGCGGTACGCCTGCTAGCGGTCAAAGCAACAGCATGATGAGTGATGACGATATCGGCTGGGTGGACTAAAGCCCTGATATTGGCTTCAATCGTCTAGGATCGCGATGACGGTGTTAGGAGAAGTTTGATGACCTTATTTCAAAGAAGCAGATTTCGATGGGCTAAGCGATCGCCCTCCTGGCTTGCGATCGCCCTATCACTAGCCCTAATTAGCTGCGGCACTCCCATAGCAGAGAGCACGGCTACTGACACAGCACCTACTAGCGAGCCGAATGAAAACGTAGAACAGCCCACAGAAGTCGAGCTGGCCGAAGCGCAAGCCCAGGCTCGCGCCGAGTGGGAAGCGCAGCGAAAGCAGATTCAGAGCGTACTCAGCTCTAAAAGTCGCGAAGAGCTAATTGGTGAGTCTTCGACCAAAGGCCCGTTGGATGCTGAGGTCGTGCTGATGAAGTTTTCTGACTTTCAGTGTCCTTACTGCGCGACGGCTGCGGCTGAAATGAAGACATTCACCGCTGAGCATGAAGACGATGTGCTTTACGTGTACAAGCAGTTTCCGCTGGTGAGTATTCACGATAAGGCCATGGAAGCGGCCAAAGCTTCCTGGGCGGCCGGGCAGCAAGATCAGTTTTGGCTGTATCACGATGGTCTATTCGCCTACCAGGACAAAATTAAAACCAATGAGAACTATTTCACAGAGCTAGCCGAGCAAATTGGGTTAGATATGGAGCAATTTGAGCGCGATCACAATAGCCCCGAAGCGCAAGCCGCCATCGACCAAGACATTGCCCTAGCCGAAGCTTTTGGAATACGCGGTACGCCTACCTTTGTCATGAACGATCTGCTCATTCCAGGAAACGCGCCCCTATCTTTTTTTGAAGAAGCCACAACCCGGCTAAAAGCTGGTGAAACAATCGAGTAGTTATAAGGGTGTGACTAACATTGGTGCGTAAATCTGCGCTTTTGTTGATAGGGTTGAGCGTATCTGAAAGCCCGATGGAAAATCCATGGCATACGATTCTAAAACCTACGGTCAAAGCCCGTTTGGCGGCTCAAAAAAAGCAGATCCTAAAAGCGCTGACGATATGCCAGCGGCTCAAAGCAAGCTGCCGACGACAACCCCATCTGCAAAGTCACTCTCCGACGACGGTCTGGATAAGGGGCTAGAATCCTCCCCTGGCTTAGCTAGTAAGTTTCCCTCTATTCCAATCGCCAAGCCGGATAGTTCGACATCTGATAGTTCTGGAAGCCCTCGCAAGTCGCGGTCTAATAAATCCACTGCGACTGCTGACAAAACGACTGCTAAGGCAGCTAATAAGGCAGCTAATAAAACTACAAAACGCAAGAGCAAAAAAGCCAAAGCTGCGGAAGTAGAGGCAGAAGCAGAGGCGGCAGAAGCGGCGGTAGCAGAGCGCTTTTTAGAAGAAGACCGCAAAACCTATCTGTCGCTGCTGTACAAAATCGGCATATCTGGGCTGGTGTGGGCTGTGCTGCGGCTTTTGCGCCATGAGCTTTCAGATGAAACCGTTGCCATCATTAATGCGCTGATCGATCCGTTGATGATTGCCACGATTACGCTCATCGGCCTGCTGGCGCTAACGTTTTGGATGCGAAGCCTATTAAAAGACATTTCAATGCATACGCAGCAGCTTTACACCGATGCCGAGCAAACGGAGGGAACAGCCTATCGCCCTACTTTGGAAATTGTCGGTGATTCGCTAGAGTACAACCCTAAGCTGCGGAAACATTTAGCGACGTTTTACAATGTGACCTCTACGCTAATCTGTAGTTTAATCAGCTACCTTGTCACCTTTGCGCTTTTTAAGCTTCCAACCGACTAGGCATTCCCTTCATTCAGGCATATCGCCATGACCACCGCGCCCAAAATTATTGTGCTAGATGACGATCCAACGGGTTCGCAAACGGTGCATAGCTGCCTGCTACTGCTGAAGTGGGATGTGGAGACGCTGACGTTGGGATTGCTAGACGACTCGCCCATCTTCTTTGTGCTGACCAATACGCGATCGCTTATCCCTGAAGCTGCCGCTGCTGTCACCACTGAAGCCTGTGAAAATCTAAAGATTGCGCTAGAGAACACGAATACGCAGAACTTCTTGCTCGTGAGCCGATCGGATTCTACGCTGCGGGGGCATTACCCGGTAGAGACGGATGCGATCGCACAACACCTCGGCCCCTTCGACGCTCACTTCCTCACCCCCCAATTTTTTGAAGCCGGTCGCGTCACTGTAGAGAGCACCCACTACATCGAATCTGACGGCACACGCACACCCACCCATGACACCGAATTCGCGAAAGATTCCGTCTTTGGCTACAGCACCAGCTATTTGCCTGAGTACGTAGAAGAAAAAACAAAAGGTAAAATTTCTGCTGATCAGGTAGAGCGCTTTTTGCTTGCTGATGTTCGTAAGGGCTGTTTTGATCGCCTGATGTCGCTGAAAAACAATGTTTGTGTTGCTGTTGATGGCGAACAACAAAGCGATCTCGATCAGTTCGCTGGCGATCTTCTAGCTGCTGCTGCCCAAGGCAAAAAGTTCCTATTCCGCAGTGCCGCTAGCCTGCTGACAGCCCTTGCCAAGCTTCCGCCACAGCCAACGCCGCCTACAGAGATGAACCGCACTACCCGATCTTCTTCGGGCGCGATTGTGGTAGGCTCTCACGTCAAAAAAACAACTCAGCAGCTAGAACAGTTGTTAAAAACGCCTGGCATTGTTGGCATAGAAATAGACGTTGCTCGAATAAAGAACAATCCTGACACTAGCCACGATGAACTGCTTAAAGAAGCTTTAGCGCAACTGCAACAGATTCATGCAAACGGCCAGACGCCCGCTATCTATACCAGTCGCGAAGAGCTGACGTTCTCTGATAAACAAACTCGGCTGGCCTTTGGAGAAGCCGTTTCTACACTGCTGATGGATATTGTGAAAGGGCTTCCTGACGATATCGGTTTTCTGATTAGCAAAGGCGGCATTACTTCTAACGACACGCTGAGCAAGGGCCTTTCACTGACTTCAGCGAGGCTTTTGGGTCAGGTGATTGCTGGCGTTTCGGTTGTGACAACGGCTTCAGACCATCCACAGTTTGCTGATTTGCCGGTTGTGCTGTTTCCGGGGAATGTGGGCGGCGCTGATGCTTTAGCGATCGCCTACCAAAGGCTAGCGACAGAAGCATAGTGCTTGAAATCAATCAGCGCCGCTTTTAACTCTTGTGAAAACTCTACACAATTTGCCACATCAGCCCTTATCCTACAGCTCTTGGCCAAAAATCCTCTAGTGCGACAGACGTTTTAGATGACACCTCCTAATAGAGTCCTGGGCAGCGTTCTGATTTATGACACTACGCTCAGAGATGGTATTCAACGCCACGGCATTGCCTGCACGCTTGAGGACAAAATCAAGATTGCGCAGAGGCTAGATCAAATTGGAATGCCGTTTATTGAAGGTGGATGGCCGGGGGCGAATACGGTTGATACTCTACTGTTTGAGTATTTTCAAAAGGAGCCGTTAATCAACTCGCAGCTAGTGGCGTTTGGCTCTACTCGAAGACCTCATCAGCAGGCTTCGGAGAATAAGATGCTGGCGGCGCTGCTAGCGGCGAATACGCTATGGCTGACGATTTTTGGAAAGTCGTGGGACTTGCACGTGACGGATGCACTGAAGGTGAGCTTGGATGAAAATTTGGCGATGATTCAGGAGTCTGTCGCGTTCTTAAAGTCGCACGACCGCCGGATTATTTACGATGCAGAGCACTGGTTTGACGGCTACAAGGCTAATCCTGACTATGCACTAGAGACACTGAATGCAGCCGTGAAAGGCGGGGCCGAGTGGCTGGTACTGTGTGATACGAATGGTGGGACGCTGCCGAAGGAAGTTGAAGTGATCGCACAAAAAGTCCGCACCCATCTCCAAACCCTCCAAACCCCAACTCCTCAGATCGGCATCCACACCCACAACGACAGTGGCACAGCCGTTGCCAGCTCACTTGCCGCCGTAGATGCCGGAGCGGCTATGGTACACGGCACTATTAACGGCTATGGTGAACGCTGTGGCAATGCCGACTTGTGCTCGGTTATTCCTGATCTACAGCTCAAGATGGGCTATGAGTGCTTGGGCTCGGATGGGTTGCGATCGCTCACCCAAACCAGCCGATTCATCAGCGAAATCGTCAACCTCGCCCCTGACGACCACGCCCCTTACGTAGGCCGATCAGCTTTTGCTCACAAAGGCGGCATCCACATCAGCGCCGTAGAACGCAACCCCAAAACCTACGAGCACGTACCGCCCGATGCTATCGGCAATAGCCGCCATATCATTGTCTCAAGTTCTTCAGGCGCGAGTACCGTACTTTCTAAAGCAAAACGCTATGGCCTCGATCTGAAAAAAGACGATCCGGTCATGCGCCAAATTATCAACGAGGTAAAAGCGCTTGAGAGCAAAGGCTATCAGTTTGAAGCGGCTGAGGCTAGCTTTGAGCTGCTGATGCTAAAGGCGTTAGGAAAGCACAACCCCGCTTTTCAGCTCCGAGGATTTGAGGTGAGCTACGACGTTTTGCAGTCAGACGTGCAGTGCAATATTGGCGCGAGGGCAACAGTGAAGGTTGCGGTGAAAGGGCAGGACGTTTTAGAAGTTGCTGAGTGTATGGGGCCTGTTTCAGCGCTCGATAAGGCGTTAAGAAAGGCGCTGGTGCAGTTTTATCCGGTGATTGAAAGCTTTTATCTGACCGACTACAAGGTGCGGATACTCAATAGTGAAGCTGGGACGGCGGCTAATATTCGAGTACTGGTCGAGTCGGGGAATGGCGACAGCCGATGGTCAACCATTGGCGTATCGGTCAATATCTTAGAAGCTTCTTACCAGGCGGTCGCCGCAGGTATAGAATATGGCCTTTCTCGCGTAGCGGCTGAGTCGGCCCTAGAACCAAAGCCTATGGTTTCGGCTTCGGCAGGGCTCTAAGCTTGCGTTCAGCCTGACGCACAAAATGCTCGTTTTTGCGATACTGAAAAGGCACGTATCCCTTCACTTTAATCACCAGCGTCTCAAGCGTTTCGCGAGCTGACGCATAGTCCTGCTGTTCTGAGTAGATACTTGCCAAAATCAAGTAGCCTTCTGGATTACTCCATTCTTTCAAGTGCTGCTGTAAATGCTGAGCCGCCGCGTCCTTCTCTTCGACTCGATAGAGCATTTCACCGTAAGCCAGCGAGGCCGCACCGTAAGAAAAATCGGGCTTTACCTCTAGTAGCCGGGCCAAGTAGTCTTTAGCCGCTATGTAGTCTCTTTGATTGCTCGCCACCTGCGCTGCGCCCCATAGCGCTTTCGCGTTCTCAGGCTCCTGCTCAAGCGCCTGCTGATAAGCCCCAGCCGCTTTTGCAGGTTGATTTATATCAAAAAGCAGATTACCTAGCGTGGTGTACTGATCGGCTTTACCAATGTTTCTAGCGTCAGCTTCGGCCTGCCAGAGGCGATCGCGCATCTTCCGGCTATTTAATCCGCCAATCTGCCCTAAAAAATTAGGATGCTTTGGCAGCCACTCAATCGCAAAATACATCAGCGCCCCAACCACGTTCAAAAAAATCAGCAGCCATATCCACTGCCGACTGCTCTGCCCGGCCTTCAGGCACTCGTAAAGCATCCACAGCCAAAACGCGCCACCCAGCAATCCGAAGAAGCCAAAGGAGCTAAAAAACATAGAATACATGGCTGGTTTGGAAGATGAGTGAACTAAACGACTTTGATCTTGCCGCGCTGAATTGCGCGCAAAATACGGTCAACAGAAGCAGATTCCTCTGCGCTCAGGCAGTTTTCGAGCAATAGCTGCTTAAGACCTTCACGCTGCACTTTAGTGAGTGTAGACGTGATGCCGACAGAGACAAATATTTCGCTGAGCAGCAGCCGGTCGTCGTCCGTACTATGAGCTGTATTCATGAAAATAAAGACGCCTACCGGCTGAAGTAAGTCTCCTTAAACTTGCCCAAAACGCTATCGCGGCTTATATAATCACCCTCTGCGATGCTGCCTAGTGTTGATGTATAGCACCCACTTTCAGCCTAAAACAAAAAAAGGGAGGCGATCGCCTCCCTTTTCAAAATGCATATTCAAACCGTACAAACTCAGCGTGTACGAGCTACTTCAAAAGCTATTCCCGCGCTGAGCCTAAAAGCTTAGTCTAAGTAGCCCATCAAAATAGCCGGGCTCTCGTCAATCTCGTTGCTCGCAATGGGGCGATGACCAGGCAAAACGTCTAGGTCAGAAACTACGAGCGTGCTTACAGCCACCGGACGGTGGCCAGGCAGTGAGTCAGTCGTCGCAATCTCAAATGAGTTAGACATCACTGGACGCACACCCGCAGAAGAAAGCGAATCGACTACATCTACTTCACTGAGCGAGATCGGGCGATGGTTGGGCAGTGAATCTGACTCATACGCACGGGTGTGGTCAGGCAGCTCGATAATGTCGTGCTGGGGCGCTTTGACTAAGCCACCCTTATTTTCAGAAGCGCTATCAGACTCTGCCTTCTTCTCAGTGGTAGTCACAGCACTGGTCGCTTTCTTCCGATTGCGAGAGCTAGGCGTGCTTTTGTCGTTACCGTTGTCGTTGCTGGTGCTCATGGCGTTGACCTTTTTTCTATTGGCGGAACCCGGCCTCACACAACGTCTCAAATGGCAGAACGTCTATTTGCGGGCGGACTATTAACTGGCGTATATATGGCTGCACAGCAAAACCTCGACTTACTACTATTAGCTCAATAGCACAGGCTAATTTGCTAAAAGTTCAATCGAAATTCGCTAAGCTTAAGAAAATATTATAGGTGAAAACCTGTCTGATTCAGTTTACGAAAGCTAATAAAGCTAATAAAAAAAGCTGCTGATGTGTGCAAGCACACAATGCAGACGCTATAATTAATGTATCGAAAGCGCAGACTAATGCGTCTACTTTTTGATTAACTCTCGGGGCTGAAACGGTTTCGACGTTTTAACGAAAGTCGTATTGTGATTCAGGTCAAGAGTGAGCCCACTCTTGTAAATAAAGGCTCAAACTTAAAGATACATGCAAACGACATCGTACCTTTTGCTCGTAAGCGCGCTCTTGTAGCTGCCGCCTAAAAACCTCTTATAGGTTCGAGCGTCTGTAGCTGTGACTCCGTTAATCAGCTCGGACTAAACCCCCAACGGATGCGCTGGCAAACTTCCTTCGATGGGCGTGTCAGCTAAGACTTTCATCGAAGCATCCTGTTTCCGGGATAATGGAAAACTCCCGCCTTGAGGGTTAGAAAGGCTATACCTGTGAATGAGCGATACGTGATTACTTGAAGCGGACACGGGTTCGACTCCCGTCAGCTCCATACGAAACTCAACCTCTAGGCTCGGCTACTCGCCGGGCCTTTTTATTTGCAGGGCTTTGATCAAAAAAAGGAAGGCATTAGTGCCTTCCTTTTTAAGTGGAAATTAGGTTTTAGGCTGCATCTCGTAGGCCGAAGGCTCTAGCTCAGGGTGCTAATAGCGGTTGTTATCAGCAGAGCGCTGATGATGTAAAACACGCTCACGACCTGTAGCTCCGACCAGCCAGACAGCTCAAAGTGGTGGTGCAAAGGGGCCATTTTGAAGAGGCGCTTGCCTTTGCCATCGGGGCCTTTGGTGGCTTTGTAGTAGCCCACCTGAAGGATGACTGATAGGGTTTCGGCAAAGAAAAGCAGGGTGACAATGAGCAGGCCAAACAGGTTGCCGCTAAGGATCCCAACGGCTGCGAGCGCTCCGCCTAAGGCAAGAGAGCCAGTGTCGCCCATGAATATTTTTGCAGGATTGCGGTTGTGAACCAAAAAGCCAAGGCAGCTACCGCTGAGTGCCGCGCAAAAAACCATCAGGTCGGGGTGGTTAGGCGCAATGAGAACGCCTAGACCGAAGAGGGCGATCGCACCAGCGCCGCCCATGAGTCCGTCAACACCATCCGTCAAGTTCGTTGCGTTGCTTTCAGCGACCAGTACAAACCCCGCCAAAGGCCAAAACAGCATTCCTAGTGGAAGCGTTAGCCCTAAAGGCAGTGCAACTGAAGTGATGTCTGCGGCTTGGCCTGTCGCTGATGTGGTAGCCCACAGGCAAAAAGCAAACGCAAATCCAATCTGCAAAATCAGCTTTAGCTTAGGAGAAATACCTTTATTAGACCGACGGCGCATGACCTGCCAGTCATCAAGCCAGCCAATGCTTGCATAGGCTGCTGTCAAAAGGCTTACGGCAATGACTGGCACTGAAAAGCCCGTCCAAAAAAGCGCCACTGTTAGCGCAGCGGGAATAAAGAAGATACCGCCCATAGTGGGCGTTCCTGCCTTTTTGAGATGAGCACGGGGGCCATCTTCACGAATAAACTGAGCGGCCTTTAGCTGCCTTAATATAGGAAGTGCAATATAGCCTGCGATCGCAGAGAGCCCCGCTCCAGCCAGCAAAGGCTCCGTAATGTTTGCTACACCCCATTCAAACGAACGCTCAGCCGCAACATCTAGACCGATAGCCGACGCTAGTAAGCAAGCGGCTAATATTACTGAAAGCTTTACCCCTGAAAGACCTACTGACTTTGACGAAAACCTGGCATCCACAACGTTATCCCTTCACTTACCACACACCTTTCCCATATTTCACTGAAGCTTTACATCAAAAGAACAAGTTCTTTTTATATAGGGCTTGAAGCCAGTGTTTCCAACGCTTTTATCGACTCTTTTATTAAAGTGGGAACCCCAATAGAAGCGATTTTTGCCCTTAACGAAGAAGTCAGTACATATACCTAACTACCTCATTTGAACAGATTTCGTAACAATATTCCACCACAGCCTAGAAACATTTAAGCAAACCTTACTGTTTCATAAGCAAAAGCCATCTCTCTTGTAGGAAATGACCCAAAATGCTTTTGAGAATTGCAACGTCGCCTAATAAATACCAGCCTGTTGCACCTATAGCAAGCGGCTGACAAATACTTTTATTAACCCAAGCGCTTCGACTCTCGACGTAAAACATTAGATGCCTTGAACTAGCCGGTAAGCTTGACACCTGACGGGTAGCAAAAACAGGTATTACAGAGAGTGAGCGCTAAAGAACTAGCGCTACAAGCTTCAGAAAGCTATGGAAAATGCTCAGCAGACTTTTGCCGCTATGGCTTAGCTGCTATGACTTAGCCGCTAGCCTAGTCGTCATCTTCCAGCGACATTTCATCATCTTCCGTATCGTCATCTTTATCGTCGTTTGCCATCAAGTCAGCCAGCTCTTCGGGCTCAGGCTCATCGCCAACGCTGTCGATAGGCTCGCGAGGAATCATTCTGCCGGTGCCTTCTAGCCAGTTGAGGATAGAAGAGTCCTGCTGAAGCGGAATCACATCAGCCGGGTTTTCCCGAGGAATCTGACGAACGGAGGGGTTGTAAATGTTGCTCATATAGGCTGAATAGACGCTGAATGAATGGAGAACTTAGAAGCAAAACTTAAAGCACATGCTCTTCAGGTGCCTACAAGGCATCTTCTTGAGCTAATTCTGATGGATTATCTAAATACCTACATAGGTTGTAGACGTTTATCCGTATATCTTCAGAAGCAGTGCTAGAAAATATACAGCAAGGAAGACTTTTTAATCACCTTTGCTCTAACGATTGAGTGACATCGAATAATTAAGGTCAGCGCAAAAGTCAGTAATTTAACACTACCATCGCATTAATTACCTTGAATAGTAAATGATGTCAATCTCTAAAATATATTTCTTCTGCCTTAGGGTGAACAAATGGTGAGCAAAATTGACTTGAGAGCGGCGATCGCATCCAAAAACCGAGGCATTGCAGCCAGTGATACTGACCGACAGGCGATCGCTAGCCTCATTGCCCGCGTAGAAGACCTCAACCCAACTCCAAATCCCCTTTCAGCTCCCGAACTCCTCGCAGGCGACTGGCGATTGCTCTACACCACCAGTCAAGAATTACTGGGGATCGATAAAGTGCCGCTTGCACAGCTAGGTGACATCTATCAATGCGTTCGGCCCGAAAAGTCGCTGATCTACAACATCGCTGAAATTAGCAGCCTGCCTTTCTGCGAGGCCATTGTTTCCGTAGCGGCTGGCTTTAAACCGGCTTTTGAGCCCGATTCCACTACGCCATCTAGCCGCCGCGTAGACGTAAAATTTAACCGGGCTGTCATCGGCTTGCAACGTGCGCTGGGCTATCAGTCGCCGTCCCAATACATCGACAAGCTAGAGACAACCGAGAAAATGAACCTCTTGCAAGGCATTGACTTTGAAATTAATTCAGATCGTCAGCAGGGCTGGCTGGAAATTACCTACCTCGATAAAGACCTGCGGATTGGCCGGGGCAACCAGGGAAGCCTCTTCGTGCTGACAAAGTAAGCCACTCACCAGATTCACCATGCGCCCTCTTTCTCAAGGCCATCTCACTTTGCTCGACACCTGCGCGCGTAAGTTCAGGTACGTCTTTTTTGATGGGCTCTCTGGCCCTGCTACCTACGATCAGCAGGCGACAACTCAGTGGGGCTCACAGTTTCACCTGCTGATGCAGCAGCGAGCTTTGGATTTGCCGGTAGAGGTAATGGCGGGCGCTAACGCTGAGATGTCTGATAGCCTATCGGCGCTATCTAACGCTGCCCCAGAAGTCTTTGAGCATTTGCCTATTGCATCTACTGATGGGACTGACGCGGCCTTTAGCCAGAGTGAGCATCGCCGTACGTTGGCGTTTAACGGCTATTTACTGACGGTCATTTACGATCTACTGGTGACCGACGCTAGCAGGGGGCAAATATTTGATTGGAAAACGCACCAAAGTCCGCCGCCGAAGGCACGGGTGCAGGCTGATTGGCAAACTCGTTTATACCTATATGTGCTGTGTGAAACCACAGAGTTAAGGCCCGAACAGCTTTCGATGAAGTACTGGTTTGTGAGGGGATCGCCTGACACCGATCCCAGCTTTTACCAGTTTGGCTACAGCGCCAAACAGCACCAGCAAACCCAGCGCGATTTGCAGCAGCTTACCGATAGCCTGACGCAAATGAGTGAGCAGGCCGACTATGAGCAGGCTTTTCCTAAAGTGGCGATTGAGAAAGGGCTGTGCGATCGCTGTTTGTTTAACGTGAGATGCGATCGCGCTATTCCATCTGATAACCGACCGACCGATCCCTATCAAATGCTACGCGCGGCTAGGCAGCTTACGGCTGATAGCGTAGAAGAAGTTCCGCTATAGTCGAAGTTAGTTACAGTGCTGTTGTGTGACCCTGTTGTACGGTGCGATCGCCCAAAGCGCTATGCTTGATGATCCGAATAACCTGCCGCTCACGTAGCCTATGGAAGCGCCTTTTGAGATTACGCTGCAAATTGTTCTCACCGTCCTAGCAGGTATTACTGCTCAGGTGGTCGCGGCCTACCTGAAACTACCCAGCATTATTTTGCTGCTAATTTTTGGGATCGCTCTGGGCTCAGACGGGCTAGGCTGGCTCTCTCCGCAGGAGCTAGGCGTTGGCTTAGAGGTGATTGTCTCTCTATGCGTTGCCCTAATTTTATTTGAAGGCGGACTTAGCCTAGAGCTTAAAGAAATTGGCAAAGTATCCGGTAGCCTTCGGAATCTGATCACGATTGGCACGTTTATCACGCTTGCAGGGGGTGGCGTTGCCGCGCACTGGCTGGGCGAGTTCCCTTGGTCGATTGCGTTTTTGTATGCCTCGCTGGTTGTGGTCACCGGGCCTACTGTCGTCACCCCTTTGCTCAAGCAGGTCGGTGTAGAACGCAAGGTGTCTACGCTGCTAGAGGGCGAAGGCGTTTTGATCGATCCGGTCGGGGCAATTTTGGCCGTAGTCGTACTCGATATTATTCTCAATGGCGATACCGATCCGGCGTTCGTGCTGGGCGGACTGTTAGCCAGATTGAGCATTGGTATTTTAATCGGTGGCGTTGGCGGCGCGCTGATGGCCTTCTTTCTCCGAAAAGCTGATTTTCTCTCAGAGGAGCTGAGGAATTTAGTTGTATTAGCGGGCATCTGGGGGCTTTATGGCTTGGCCCAAAGTGTGCGTGGTGAATCTGGACTGATGGCCACAGTCGCCGCAGGCATTGTCGTGCGCGCGATCTCCATTCCTGAAGAAAGACTGCTGCGACGGTTCAAAGGACAGCTCACAATCTTCTCGGTGTCGGTGCTGTTTATTTTGCTAGCAGCCGATCTTTCCATTGCCAGTGTGTTTGAACTTGGTTCTGGCTCGGTGCTCACGGTGCTAGTGCTGATGCTAATCGTGCGGCCTATCAACATTTTGGTCTGCACCTGGAATAGCGACCTCAACTGGCGACAAAAGGCTTTCATGAGCTGGATATCGCCTCGTGGGATCGTATCGGCTTCGGTAGCCTCTTTATTCGCGATTTTGCTCACTGAGCGCGGTATCAACGGTGGTGACTCTATTAAGGCGCTGGTGTTTTTAACCATTATTATGACTGTGTTTGCTCAAGGGCTGACCGCGCGTAGCTTTGCGCAGTTGCTCGGCGTTACCTCTAGCAGCGCTACGGGGGTGGTGATTGTGGGCTGTAATGCAATGGGGCTGACGATTGGGCGATTGTTTAAAGATAAAGGTGAATCGGTGGTGATTATCGACACTGACGAGGCGGCTTGTGAGCAGGCCAAGGCCGAGGGCTTTACGACTTATGTGGGCTCTGCGCTAAATGAAGAGATGCTGGAAGAGGCCGGGCTTAGCTCGATTGGGACGTTTTTAGCGATTACGAATAACGGTGAGGTTAACTCTGTGATTGCTGAGCGGGCTCAGGAGGAGTTTGGGCCGCCGCGTGTGTTTGCTGTGCTGCCGCGTACCGAAGCGGGTGAGGCCGACAGCAAGACTCGGGGGGATATTAAGACGCCTCGGCTGCCAGTGAAGCAGTGGAATACTTTTATTGCAGACGATGCTTTTGAAAAAACGACCTACGAGTTTACGAGTACGGATACTGAAGATGATATGAGTGCTCAGCGCGATCGCGTCAACAAACTGATCAGAGCAGGCGACGCGGTGCCTTTAGCGATTGAGACGAACGGCAAGCTAGAGCTGGTGCTAGACGAAGCAGAGTGGCAGCCTGACAGCGCCCTCATCTGTCTGATTCACGATCCAACGCCTCAGATGATGAAGCGATTATCTGGAGCACGTAAGCCATCACGGCAATTGGCAAAGCCAAAAGCAGAAAAACCAAAAGCAGAAAAGCTAGCCAAAGACTCACAAACCAATCCCAATCCGACTAACAATAATGCTTAGCCTCTAACGACCTTGACGCGATCGCAAGCAAAAGAGGTGATAGATGATACAAGCTTCATAAAACGATGACGAGGTACTATCCATCGAACAGCACTTTAGCGCTACAGACACACCAGGCACGCTCTACGGCCTTGGTGTCGGCCCAGGCGATCCAGAGCTACTGACGCTTAAAGCCCTAAAATACCTACAGTCTTCGCCAGTCGTGGCTTTCCCCGCCGGTACTAAAGGCCGACCGGGCGTGGCTGAACAAATTATTGAGCCGTGGCTGAACGACTCGCAAACCCGGCTCGCGCTGAGATTTCCCTACGTGTTAGACGCGCAAGCGCTATCCGCTGCCTGGCAGAAGGCCGCTGAAATGGTTTGGCCCTACTTACAAAAAGGCGATGTCGCCTTTGCCTGCGAAGGTGACGTAAGTTTTTATGGCACGTTTACCTATCTTGCTCAGCACTTACAAAAGCAGCATCCCGGCGTAAAGGTAGAGGCTGTCGCGGGCGTCTCTTCTCCGATGGCAGCAGCAGCAGCACTTGGCATTCCGCTCACGTGTCAGGCCGAGAAGCTTGCGATTTTGCCAGCGCTGTACAGCTTTCAGGCAGATAGTGATGATCTGAAAGATGAGCCGGGGAATGAGCTGGAAAAGGCTTTGAAATGGGCTGAGGTCGTGGTGCTGATGAAAGTAGGCAGCGTTTATCGTCAGGTGTGGAAAATATTGGAGCGGCATCAGCTATTGGCACATAGCTATGTGGTAGAAAGGGCTACCAGAACCGAGCAAAAGGTTTTTCGGGGGCTTGAAAGCTGCCCTGACTTGCAGCTTCCTTACTTTTCTTTGCTGATTGTGCAGCAAGCAGAGCGCAAGATGCTGTAGGCGATCGCGCCCTCAAATCCATCGCCTGAAAATTTGTCTGAAAATTCGATCTCTAAAATTGGCATAGCGCCCCACAATCAATTCTGCCGAAATAACATAGTCTTAAATAAGTCCTTAGCATCTCACTATGGCCATCCCATCCCGCCTAAAGTCAGCCCTACGCCCCATTGCCAAAACGACTAAAGTTATCACCCCCACGGGCATAGGCGTGCTGCTTTCAGTCGGTGCTCACGCCGCTTTAATCGCCTTTGGCCCCAGCACCAACGTTTCTTTTGCCAGGCTCAACCAGGCCGCTCAAGAAGCCAGCGCTGAAGAAAGCATCGTGCCGCTCGTTCAGCTTAGCCCTGCTGAACGCAACCGCCTGCCGAGCTTTGCCCAGCCCCGCCGCAATCCACCCAGCGCGACGGGTTTAGGTTCTCTCTCTTTACCCTCCTACATTCCCAACACGCCCAATAACAGCACCATTCGTAAAAGAACTGTTCCGGCGAACCCCATCCCCTCACCCACGCCGAACCGCTCACTCGTCACGCGTCCCAGCCAGCCGGTTAGGCCCTTAGGCAACCAGCTCCCTGCCGGTGTCACCCGACCTTTTTCACTAAATTTTCCAACTACGACAGTTCCGACTAGTCCAACAGCCCCGCCAGCACCCTCCGTTGCTATTCTGCCTTCACCGCCGCCTCTATCCAGCACGATTGAATCCAATCCCCCACCGCTGCCAACCGATCGGGTCAACGGCGAGCTGCCTGTTCTACCGGGTGGTGTTGTCTTACCAGCCGAAGGCGGCGGGTTTAGTGAAGCTTTGCAGGGTACGCAGTCAGCTGGAATTGCCGCTAATCCAGCGCCTACGCCCGGTCAGCAGCCTGGCCTGCCTCAGCTCTCAGATGGAGAACCCAGCCAGCAGCCTGTTATAGACCAACCCGTTGTAGAGATTCCCGTAGATCCCCCGGTAATCGCAACGGCTCCCGCTCAAGGCAATGCCTCTAGGCTCATTAACGGCACCATCGTTTATGACGAGAGAGGCGTGTCAGAAGAAGCGGCTGAGGAACGCACTAAAGATTGGTTAACCGCTAGCGCTGAAGGGAAGGAAACGGTTGCTGAGGGTACCGCAGAGATAGAGATAGACTCTGCCTACAAAGCTTGCCGAGAAGATCCGCCTCAAGATGGTCGGATTGGCGTGCTTGTAAATCCTGACGGGTCGCGAGAAAACATTACTGTGCTTAAGAGCATTGGCTACGATACGCTGAACCGACTGGCGCTGAGTACGCTGGACTACTACGACTTTGGCCAGCCAGAAGTGCCTACTCAGTATCAAGTTGACGTTGAAGTCATCTACGAGCCTGAAGACTGTGTAGAAGCACTACCCGATACGCCTTGAGCCCTAACGTCGCTGATTTCTTAGTCCCCTTTGTCTGAACAGGAATCTGAGCAGGCACTTCACTTCTTCTTTAAGTACTGTTACTTTTCGTTGCGGATTGTTGTCCTTTATGAGGACTATGGGGATCGCTGCATTAGTGTTTATACATAGATAGCTAAAGGCTCAATCGCCTCTTTTCATTATGAAAGTTGCACGCAAGTCGGGTCTAGGTCAGTCAATTGGGTTGGGTTTAATGCTCGTCGTGGGATGCGCTGGCCTGATCGCTATTATGTCTTACGCTTCGGTATAAGGCATTCTTAGAGGATTTACAAAGATTCGTTTAGAAAAGAATCTTTTCCTTAACCTCTGCTACGCAAAATAGCAAAAGCCGCCTCTGGTCAGCCAAGGGCGGCTTTTCTCATGTTCTTTTTGGCCTGTGACTCACGGCGTGACTACCCGCGCCCCTTACAAACGCTTGGTTAGTACTTTGCCATGAGTATCCGTGCCGCAACTGCTCAATAATCTATGCTCATGAGCTAGTGCCTGCACACGCTCTGTTTTACCAGGGCTAGGTCGCCAAACCTTTGGATTGTCGTAAGCGTAGTAGGTTTCTACACCATCAATCCCTAACAGTGCTGCCGCCCTTATGAGCGTAATTTCATCTGTCCGGTAGCGAACAGGGTGGGCCAAAATAGCAATTCCACCTGCTGCCTGAATAGCGTTAATGACACGGCTCGCCTCTCGATCTTCACCTTTTGGGGCCGAGCCCTGAATATAAGGGGCCATCCCCTCATCACCGGGTCTAAAGGCGTAGCCTAGAATATGCACATCGGTACCGGCTAAGTATGAGGTGATTTCGACACCTGTCCAAAGCTTAGGCAAAGATTTCGTTCCTGGCTTGCGCTTACGGCTCCAGCTAGAGGGGTTGTGCCACCGCCAATCTTCCATCCACTGACGGGCTTTGCGATAGCCCTTGACGTTGTGATGGTCAGTAATTGCCATACCCGTTAGGCCAATATCTACGGCCTGATTCATCAGCTCTGCGGGGGTTAGTTTCCCGTCAGAGCAGTTGGTATGCATATGGAAGTTGTAGGTTCTCGGGCAGCTTTGCGCGTTAATACTCTGTAATACTTCTTTAAGTAGTAAAGAATCCTGCGTCGCCGTCCGATGGGTTACCGGTTGGGTAGAGGCCCTATCAGCAGGATTGGCAGACATGGCTGTATAGCACTTATCTTACGACTCATATACTATACCCAAACTCTTGACAGATGGGGGAAATATCCCTACTGTCAATGACCGCAAACCCTGACCGATTTTTGGTATCTACTAGCGCGTTTATTGATGTGTCTATTGGGCGTAGTTGAACAACGTATCTAGATAAATTCGGGATGGGGTGCGATCGCCTTGCGCGTGCCCGTTTTGAAGCAAAAATAAAGACAGTGCCGCTGCATATACGCGGTCTTGATCCCAGGTAGGGTGCGTTTCAATAAAGCCTTTCAGAGAATCGTGAAGCTCTTCAGGAATCTCGGCTAGGATGCTTACGGTCGATTGCATGGAGAACCTCTTGCTTAGTCACTGCGCGAGTTGTGCAGGTGTTGACCTATTCTGCGTTGCCAGGGGTAGGGTTTGTCAATGATAAAAAAACTTTGAATAGCCTTTTTACTTAAAGCGCTATCAACGAAAAATAAGCGTTTAAGGCACTTTTTTGTCATATAAATTTATGAAGTTATGCTGATTTCTCATATTTGAGCGTGCCGTCAACTAAATTCCCAAGAAATGCGTGAAGCTACTGGTACTGCGTAAAAAGCTGTGGAAAACTATAGGCAACCTGTGGAAAACTTTTGCTCAATCGGTGGATAACCTGTGGAAAGTGTCTGAGGAAGATTAGAAAAAAGAGAATTTGAAAAATCGTCAAATGAGTGAAATTAGTCGGTTGCAAGGGTTGCATTTGGCGTCGATTGCCTCTATGAGTGATTGCGGGAGTTCATGTCTTTCGGGGGTTTCGCACGCTTGTGCCGAGAGGTACTAGACCAGTAGGCGTTCGAGCTGAAATATTTTTGAATGCTTCCTAGATGGCAATTAATAGGTATTGGAGCGATATTCACGGTTTTGTATGGCAGCTCAATTTAGTCGAAGCGTCGTCGATGTGGCCTGGGGAAAACTTTTTGCGATCGCATCACGCATCACGGCAAGCAGTTTTTTGAGGTGCCTTTTGTCACAGACCGCCTGTTTATATAGAAGTGAAAACACTTACCTGCACGTCAGGTTATTTACCAGCATGTACATAAATTCCGTCATAGCAGAAGATTTTTTCGTTTGCGTGAACGACTGCTGATACCTATCTCTATTATTTTCGATTGTGATCTTCTCCTCAAATCTCACTGACGCCCCATTGATATTGAATTCAGAAGTTTGGTAACCTCTAGTCCCACTACCTTTTGTAAGTAAATTTCTGTATGAAGCTTTTGATGTCTTGCAATCGTCGTTCCGTAATCTCTGGGGCGTGTGGACTTTTCTTGCTATTGATGTCAGGCTGCGCGCCCAGTGAAACTACAGGTACCACGACATCGGATGGAGCTGTCGCTGAAAACCTGTCGGCAGCGCCGTTATCGGTAGGTGCAATCCCTGACCAGGATCCTGAAAAGTTGCAGCGGCTTTACAGCAAGCTAGCTGATTATTTGAGCGCAGAACTCGGCGTGCCCGTAGCGTACGAGCCGGTGACTGACTACACTGCCGCTGTGACTGCATTCAAGGTAGGTGACCTGGATTTAGTTTGGTTTGGCGGGCTCACTGGCGTGCAGTCTCGGCTACAGGTGCCAGGGGCAGAGGCGATCGCCCAGCGAGGCATTGATGCCGAATTTCACAGCATTTTCATTGCCAACACCAGCAGCGGCATAGAGCCTTTTGAAAGCGAAGCAGACTTAACCGAGCTAAAAGATAAATCATTTACGTTTGGATCTGAGTCTTCTACCTCAGGGCGGCTGATGCCTCAATATTTCTTGGAGCAGGCGGGCGTTAAGCTTGACGACTTGAAGGGCGAGCCGGGTTTCTCGGGTAATCACGATGCCACGATTAAGCTGGTCGAGGCGGGCAGCTATGAGGCCGGGGCTTTGAATGAGCAGGTGTGGCTAGATCAGGTGGCCGAAGGTGGTGTGGATGAAAGCAAGGTGCGTGCGATTTGGCAAACGCCTGCTTACTACGATTATCACTGGGTCGTGAATAGCGAAAAGCTAGATGAGCAGTATGGCGAAGGCTTTACTGATAAAGTTCAGGCCGCTTTACTGAAGCTGGATGCGAGCGATCCCGATCAGGCTGAGATACTAGAGCTGTTTGGCGCTGAAAGGTTTATTGAAACTCAAAATGATAACTATGCTCAGATTGAGGCGGTGGGTCGAGAGATTGGCAAAATTGAGTAGGCACTTTGCTAAGTGAATGATGGTTGTGACCTGGCTGTAGCTTCTAATACTGTGCTTTCGCTTGATGATGTCACCTGCAATTTTGGCTCGGTGATGGCGTTGCAGTCTGTGAGTGTAGCGATCGCATCTGGAGAACGGGTCGCGCTTGTCGGCCCCAGTGGCGCAGGCAAAAGTACGCTGCTAAGCTTACTCAACGGCTCGCTGAGTCCTACAGCAGGAGAAGTGCGGGTGTTGGGGCGATCGCTCAAGAACTTGCGTAATCATCAGCGCCGTCAGCTTCAGCGACAGGTCGGCACCGTTTACCAGCAGCACAACCTCGTTACGAATCTCAGCGTGATTCACAACGTTAATGCTGGGCATTTGGGGCGATGGCCGCTATGGAAAGCACTCTTGTCTTTAGCGTGGCCGCAGCAGGCGTGGCAAGCACAGCAGGCGCTTTCGCAGCTCGGTTTGGCCGATAAGCTCTACGCTCGCACGGATAGGCTCTCTGGCGGTCAGCAGCAGCGGGTGGCCCTAGCGCGAGTGCTGGTGCAAGACCCGGCGATTGTGCTGGCCGATGAGCCGGTGGCAAGCGTTGATCCAGCGCGATCGCACGACATTATGGCTCAGCTTTGCGAACTAGGAAAAGATAGAACTCTGCTGGTGAGCCTGCACGATGTAGATCTGGCGAAGGCATATTGCGATCGCGTTATCGGCCTCCGTCAAGGTCAGCTAGTATTCGATCTACCGAGTCATTCAGTCACCAGCGATCAGCTAACGAGGCTTTATGAATTAAGCGACTTGAGCGCAAATGCCGCCTGAGAAACTGCTGCCTAAAATACCTCAAAAATTAAGTCATTCTCAAGTTGCCTTACTCGTTTGGATAGGGCTAATCCTCTGGGCGCTGTGGCTTTCTGGCATAGGTCGATCTCCGGTTGTGAACTGGGCGGGCTTTACGGTGATGGGCCAGTTCTGGGCGGGCATGTTTCGGCCAGCTTTAGATGCCGACTTTCTACAGGTGATGGCTCAGGCTACTTTGACGACGTTAGCGTTTGCCATTTGCGGTACGGCGTTGAGCTTAGTCATTGGATTTGTGCTTGGGATTGCCTGCTCTGAGGTGTGGTGGCAGGTGTGCTTTCCTGGCAGAATTGGGCGCGGGCTATGGATTGCGTTACGCGGGCTGATTGCCATCCCTCGGGCCATTCATGAGCTGATTTGGGGACTGTTGCTGCTGAATGTCTTTGGGTTGGATGCGATTGTAGGGGTGCTGGCGATCGCAATTCCGTTTGGCGCAATTACTGCGAAAGTCTTCTCAGAAATTTTGGACGAAACGCCAACAGCGCCGCTAGAGAGTCTGGTTAATAGCGGTGTAAAGCCAGTTATTGCGTTTACCTACGCGCTTTTGCCCCAAGCACTGCCGAACCTAATTTCCTACAGCTTCTATCGATTCGAGTGTTCATTGCGGGCCGCTGCCGTTCTAGGTGTCATTGGCGCGGGCGGTTTGGGCTATCAGATTTTACTGAGCTTGCAATCATTGCGCTACGAGGAGCTATGGACAGGATTTTATGCGCTGATATTGCTGAATGGGACGGTGGACTTTTGGAGTGCTCGGCTGCGGCGGCAGATGGGATTTGTGAGCCGGTTGAGTTTGGGGCGTGGGGTTTCGGAAAATAGTGGGGTGCGATCGCCCAGACGCCAACCGCTGTTCATAGCCTTCTCGTGGGGCGTAATGGCGCTTTCCCTGCCGCTTAGCTTTGCCTACTTGAATATTGACTGGAGCCGATGGGCAAGGGCGCGATCGCTCCTCACAGATCTTGTTGCTCAAGTCACCCCCGCCCAAGTCCTACCCGAATTCTCCTTGTCCCTTTTCCCGCTCGCGCTACAAACCGTCGCCATGTCGGCGCTGGCTATCACCTTTGCTGGTATCGGCGGTATTGCATTCTCTTTCCCAGCCGCTCAGAACTTCTTTTTACCCGGCGGTCTGCTTAGCTCAGTCGGTGAATCGCGTCGTTGGAGCATAGGGCACGTGGCGATGCTGCTGACTCGGCTGTTACTTTTGGGCGCTAGAGCAATCCCGGCTCCCATCTTGGCCCTGGTAATTTTATACGGCATGTTTCCCAGCATTTTGCCGGGCGCTTTGGCGTTAGGCATTCACAACTTTGGCATTTTGGGGCGGCTCATGGCCGAGGTGAATGAGAACCTGCCTGATGGGCCGGTGAGGGGATTGCGATCGCTCGGGGCCTCTAGCGGTGGCCTCATTTTCTACGGCATTTTACCGGCAACCCTGGCGCGGTTTTTAGCCTACATTCTCTACCGCTGGGAAGTGTGCCTGCGAGAGACGGTCATTGTGGGCTTAGTTGGCGCAGGCGGACTGGGACGACTGATGACTGAGCAGCTCAGCAACTTTGACTACAGCGGACTCGCCGCTACGCTTACAGCGTTTATAGTCCTGACGATTGGCGTGGACTTTATGAGTGGATGGCTGCGGTCTGCGGTTCGTTAGGAACAAGGGCTCCGTGGAGTGATTAAATGAGGATTGGTTATGAGGGGATATCGTTTTGGGTAAGCGATCGCTGGCAGGAATTGCGGGCATTGTGGCAGCGGCTACCTTGCTCAGTAAGGTGTTTGGCTTATTTCGAGAACAGGCGATCGCAGCTTCTTTTGGCACGGGGCCAGTTACAGACGCCTACGGCATTGCCTATGTCATTCCCAGCTTTTTACTCATTCTGCTAGGCGGCATTAACGGCCCTTTTCACAGCGCCATTGTCAGCGCCGTCTCCAAGCGAAGAAAGGAAGAGATCGCGCCCATCGTAGAAACCGTAACAACGGTCGTGGGCATCGGCATGATCTTCGTGAGCATTGCTATGTTCATGTGCGCAGAACCCATTATCGATCTGCTAGGGCGCGGGTTTATCGGCACCGAAGTGGGCGAGGTGAGTCGGCAAATTGCCATTACTCAGCTCCGCATTATGTCGCCAATTACAATCTTTGCCTGCTTGATTGGCATCGGCTTTGGCAGCTTGAATGCAGATGATCAGTACTGGCTACCGTCTATTAGCCCACTACTTTCTAGCTCGGCGGTCATTGTCGCGTTAGGCGTTTTTTGGCTCGTCACCAACGGAGATATCACCAATCCAGACAACATTATGCTAGGCGGCATGGTACTGGCTCTCGGTTCTTTGTTAGGCGCGATTCTACAATGGCTCGTACAGGTGCCCGCCCTCTGGAAATCAGGCTTAGGCCGACTACGGCTGCGCTTTAATCTCAGAGATCCCGGCGTCCGCGACGTGCTCAAAGTGCTCGGCCCGGCAACGTTTTCGTCAGGCTCAATGCAGATCAACGTGTACACTGATTTGTTTTTTGCCGCCTTTGTCCCAGGCACATTAGCCGCTTTAGGCTTTGCAAACCTATTGGTACAAACGCCGCTAGGGCTTGTGTCCAACATCATTCTGGTGCCGTTTTTCCCAATGTTTTCGCGGCTAGCCGACCCGTCACAATGGCCCGAACTCAAGCAGCGCATTCGCCAAAGCTTAGTGCTGGTCGCGCTCACAATGCTGCCTATGAGTGCCCTTATCATTACGCTCGCGCGGCCCATCATCACCGTCGTTTACAAGCGCGGCAACTTCAATACAGATGCGGTTCTGCTGGTTACGCCAATTTTGATTGCCTATGGCGTAGGCATGTTCGTCTACCTAGCCCGTGACATTATGGTGCGCGTGTTTTATGCGCTAGGCGATGGCAATACGCCCTTTAAAATCAGTCTGGTTAACATCGCCGTCAACGCCGTTTTAGACTACGTTCTCTTCAACCTAATGGGGCCGACTGGCTTAGTCGTTGCGACCATCGGTGTCAATATTGTCTCGCTGATAGCAATGACGGTGATACTCGATAGAAAGCTGGGCGGTCTACCAATTGCGAACTGGGCACGAACTATTTTCACGCTCACAGCAGCCAGCTTCGTTAGCGGCATCTTCTGCTGGCTGACACTAGGCGGACTCACTAGCCTAATCGGCGCAGAAGGATTCTTGGCGAACCTGATCTTAATGAGCATTGCTGGGGCCGTTGGTATTGCAGCCTTTGCTTTGTTGACTGTGGTCTTGGGCATTCCTGAAGCGGACATGCTAGTTCAGCGCATTCGTCAAAAGATTGGTCGCTAGATTCATCTAAGGCGGCTACGAACCCTTCGAGTCCCGCTGCCATACCGAAACTACCTCATCAGCGCTCGCCGTAATCAGCGTTTGGCTATCGGCGGTGAAAGTAGCTGTCACTAGCCCCCAGTCATGCGCAAGCTCGGCCACACATTCTCCTGTGCTCAAGTTCCACAGGGTTAGAACTCTGTTTTCGCTGCCGATTGCGAGTGTGCCGTCAGCACTAAGCGCAAAAGCCGTAATAGCCAAAGGTGACTGATAGATAGTTTCAGGCTCACTAGGGTTAGCCTGCGCGTCTAAACCGTAGCGCAGCACAAGTCCGCTAGCAGTCGCAACGATGAGCTGCCAGGTAAAGACTGTAGAGATAGAGGCCGATGGGTTAAGTGGCGATGAATAGAAGGCTAGCGCGATTGGCTTCTCAAGGCTGATGGTTTTAGAAAGCTGAGGCACCTGCCTCCTCACTTGTCCTTGCTGACATCGCCATAGCTTAATCGTGCCATCGTCGCTAGCGCTGGCTAGCCATTCGCCATCTGTAGTGAACGCGATCGCCCTCACACTGTTTTGATGCTGGGCAAGCTGGGCCGTAGGCTGAAGCGTGGCAATATCCCAGAGGGCAATCTGGCCATCACTGTAAGGGCTCACGAGCTGAGTGCCATCAGGGGTAACGGCCAAATCTGTAGGCGTCCAG
The DNA here is from genome assembly GCA_963793265.1 of uncultured cyanobacterium. Lineage (GTDB taxonomy): Bacteria > Cyanobacteriota > Cyanobacteriia > Phormidesmidales > Phormidesmidaceae > Phormidesmis. The sequence goes on along the minus strand of CAWBZI010000006.1, from coordinate 404,359 downwards.
CCCGCGTTCGGCAACGTATTGAGCAAGCAGCATTCGCCGCAGTCCCACTCTTTAATTGTGCCATCGACGCTTGCACTATATAGCGCCCGCCCGTCAGGGTGAAACTTTAGCGCCGTAACCGCAGCAGTGTGACCGCTACCTATGAGCCGTCGCCGATGAAAGGTGTGAATAAGCTGACCGCTGGGCAGATGCCACAGGCGAATTGAGCCATCGGTGCCAGCGGTGGCTAGGGTCGGGGCCTGGGTGGAAGATGGTGAGAAAATGTTGAGTGCGATCGCCTGCGTTACGCCAATCGCTTCAGTTAGCCGGTACTGACACCACCATTTCTGTCCAATAGCCGCTTTACTTTTGGCAAATATCCGATTAGAAGGCTGCTTACGGGCTGAGTGAAGTGCGCCTGCAACAGAACTCGACGCAGAACTAATAAAAGGAGCTGCTTCCTTTGCTAGTGTCAAGAGCTGCTTAGACGCATAGCGCAACGGGTCTTGCGAAAACTGTAAGTCGAGTGCGACCTGATCAAAACTCTCGTAGCGCTGAGGCAAAGCGCGAGCCACCATCTGATCGAGTACCTGAGCCAATCGCGGCTCAATCGGCTGCGGCAGATAGTCTTGCCAAACCCAGCGATCTTCGGCAATAGAATAAAGCGAAAAAGGATGAATGCTCGTGAGCAGATGTAGGCAGGTGAGCCCCAAACTATAGATGTCACTGGCAAAAGTCGCTTGCCCCATCGTTTGTTCAGGAGCCGCATAGTCCGCGCTGCCAACAACCGTCTTAGCGGGTGCTTTGCGTATCCACTTAGCCGCGCCAAAGTCTACCAGCATTGGCAAATCTGAAGCGTTCTTGCTCGGGCTAATGATATTTGCAGGTTTGATGTCTCGGTGAATGACGTTGAAGCTGTGGACGTATTGTAAAACGGGTACTAACTGGGAAAGGAGCGATCGCACCTGCATCGGCGTCCAAGGCCCATCCGTCTCTACTTGCTTTTCCAGATTGTCACCTGACACATATTCCTGCACCAAAAACCGAACTATCTGGTGCTGCAAGCTGACTTCTATCGCTTCTATTAACCGTGGAATCTGCGAATGTTCACCCAGCTTACGCAGTCGCTCAGCTACCGCTTTAAAGTCATATTCACGGTCGGTTTTGCCTACTTGAGCCCCGTAGAGCTGCTTAATGGCGTAGGTTTTACCCGCTGCATCTTCGGCCAAAAACGTTCGACCTGAGCCACCTTCACCTAAAATCGATTTCAATCGATACTGTTCGGCTACTGTCAAAGGCGTACCGCAAGCCTGGCAAAAATTAGCCAACAAAGCATTTTGCGGCGATGGACACACAGGATTTGGACAATAGACCATCGCCTCGAACTACCTTCAGACAAGACTTAGCCTGGGAAAAACTAGGTTGGAACTGCTTCGCCAGGACGCAGTTTTGCCCACTTGCCCATCTCTTTTTAAAGCTATCGCAGCCTACCACGTCATACTCCGAGCCAAATTCGTTGCCCGACAGCATTTTGTCACCGCTGATTTCTATTTTCGGTGGGGTAATGTTGACGTTAATCGTCGGATTTTTAGGCTCAAAGCTCGGTAATTCGGTGAGGTGAGGCTGCTGATGCTGTTCTTCTACTGCATGATAGGTAACACAGTCATCAACGTAGTGGCAGTTGACGCAAATACACATAGCGTTTTAACCTCCCAAAGCCTCTAAAAACTTTTAGCCAACCGCGCTGCTATGCGGCTCTGCTTTCACTGTAGCGCAAGTTTTTTGTTTCTTTGTTTGCGCGTCTCTTCGATCTTCTAAAGAAAGATTGCGCCCATTTTTTATGTCTCTCTTTTTACCTGAAACCTGGCCTTTTTCAATTGACTTACTGCCTGATGCGGCTTGCTTGGTCGGCGGAAGCGTGCGCGATCGCCTCCTCAACCGCCAGGCCAGCTACCTCGATCTAGACTTCGTGCTGCCCGAGCACACAATTAAAACCGCCTCAAAAATTGCGCGAGCCTACAAGGCTGGATTTGTAGTGCTTGATGCCGAACGAGAAATTGCGCGGGTTGTTTTCGATCAGGTCACGGTGGATTTTGCGCAGCAGCAAGGGGAAAGTATTGAGGCCGACTTGCACAGACGCGACTTTACGATTAATGCGATCGCCTACCACCCCAAAAACCAAACCCTGATCGATCCGCTCAACGGCGAGGCAGACATCCAAGCCAAAGTTATCCGCATGGTCAGCCCCCAAAATCTTACTGACGATCCGCTCCGCCTGATGCGAGGCTACCGCCAGGCCGCGCAGCTAGGGTTTACCCTATCGCCAGAAACTCAGCTTGCTATTGATCAGCTTGCTCCTCAGCTCGCAGGTGTCTCTGTTGAGCGTATCCATAGCGAACTGGATGCCCTGCTCAGCGTTCAGTCAAGCGGCCAACAGCTATACAAAGCAGTGCTGAACCCAATGGTAAACAGCCAGCTCTTACAGTTTTGCTTACCTCATTTCACCGCAGATAGCGTTGAGGAAATAGCCTCAATTGATCGGGCGATCGCTCAATTGAGGCAGCAAATGCCAGCCTACGCTGAACGCCTGCAAGATTGGATCAAGCCAGTGCCAGCAGGCGTTTATCAAAGCTGGATAAAAGCGGCCAAGCTGAGTCAAATATTCTGTGCGGATGTGGTGATCGCCCGCGAGCAGCTCAAGGCGCTCAAATACAGCCGCAGCGAAGCTCAAGTAGTGCTCATGCTAATCGAAGCGCAGCCCCATATTGAGGCCATGCGCTGTGATGTGTTAACGCGATCGCAGCAGTTTTTCCTGTTCAAAGCAGTCGGTCAAAGCTTCCCAGCCTTTTCTCTATTAGCCGTAGCTCAAGGCGTAGACATCGCCATGCTACGGCCCATGATTGCCCGCTTTCTCGACCCTGAGAACCCCATCGCTCACAGCCGCGCGCTGATAACCGGCACCGTCATCATGAAGCAGCTCGGCGTTAGGCCAGGGCCAGAAGTCGGTGCGCTACTCAAGGCGGTAGAACAAGCGCAGGCAGCAGGCACTATTGACTCAAAAGAAGAGGCGATCGCCTGGGCGAAAAGCTACATCGAAGCCGTTCGCTGAGGCCGCACATCTACCTGATGCGCCAGGCTGCCACTGGACCAGTCAAGCGCGTGAGATTCGTTAGCGGGCACCACGCTGACTACAGACTGACGGCTAGCCATGCGAGAAGGCGACCGACGCGCGGAGCGAGTATGAGACGGACGTGCAATCGCCGATGGCCTAGCAGTCGAGCGAGATGCCAAAACCTGATTTCTCCTAGACTTTGATACTGTGCCCTGCTGAGTGACCACAGCGCCACGGTTGTTGCGCTGGCGGCGTTTCTTAGCTCTTGTGGGCTTGGCAACTTCAGGTTTAGCGGAGATTTTTGAGACAGTCACCGGCCTCAACTCAGCACCGCTTTGAGCTGACAGCTTTTGAGGCTTTTTAACAGATGAGCTATTGCTCCAAGATTTGGAGGACGACTTAGAAGGCTTACGAACAAGCGTCTTTTGTCCTGCAGCCTGACCACCCTTCTGGCCTGTACTGCTAGAACTCATAGACGGCGCTGCGCTCACTCGCACCCGACGCACCCGACCGCGTGCACGAGCTACGGCCATGCGCGCCATCGCCCTTCGCCTCGACATCACTAGGCAACCTGCCGCGCAGGTGCCGACAACACCACCCAACGTCCACATTGGGAAGTTTGAGCTGCTGTCTAACTCGCGTTCAGCGGTGCCGTCAATCAATTCGCTAGCTTCTGCTAAAGGAACCTCATCGGCGGCGATATCACCTGATTCGGCCTGCTCAACGTCAATTAAAGAGCTACTGCGCACAGGCGCTATCTGAGCCGGTTCAGGCAGCGCCATGGTTAGCTTTCTGGGGCTGATCATGCCTTCTAGTGCTAACGCCGCACCTAACATAGAAAATAGCCAAAAGCCGAGTACCAGCACCCAAGGTCTGACGAGCAGCAGCGTGAACGCAACTCGTATGCCTTTAGAACCTTTGGAGCTTTTAACAGAAGAAATCTTTAATTCATCGGTATCAGTTGTTTGAACATCTTCTGTCTTAGGGCTTTTCGCACTAGAAGATTTTGTACTAGCAGAGCCGGAGAGCTTGCGGACTAGCTGCTTTAAAGGCGAAACGCTATGGGTCTTAGTGTCCTGCGTTTTTGTGCTTTTGAGGGGCAGACCTTTAGATTCAGCAGTGGGAAGCTTCATATTTTTAGATCTCTCTGACGGCCTATGCATAGTAATAAGGAGTCCTTTAAGGAGCCTCTTATCCAAAAGATACCGGAATTGTAGAGGCATATTATACGATTGGCTAGCTTTAAGCGAGTTTTTCTTTCAGTTAGACATAAATAGCTGTTTATGCGTACATCTTTGAAACTTCGGCCAAAAAAGCTAGCATGGCACCTAACGCAGCTCCAAATCAGGCAAATATCTGCCCGGATCTTGAGCAATCCAACCCGAGTCTGAGTTGGTACGCACCTCGAAGTACATAAAGGTGGGGTCGCTGTTGCCCCCTACTTTGCCCACCGTCGCCTGCGCCGCTACAGCTTGCCCGACAGAAACCGATATCTCACTCAAGTTGGCATACCGAGTTTGTAGCCCCTGTGAGTGATTGATCACCACCATCTGCCCAAGCCCTGCTTGCGCGCCAGCAAACGCTACCGTACCACCAGTCGCCGCCAATACCTCATCGGAGTTTGGAATGATAAAGGCGATGCCGCTGTTAAAGACGAGTTCGTCTCGGGTGGAGTGCGGTTGCCAGCCATAGCTAAGAGCGACGTTTGCCGGGCGAGCCAGGGGATAGCCGAGCTGCTGGGTGACGGTGGTTGATCGAGTTGTGATCGCGCCTGGGGCCGCACTAGGGCCAATCGCACCCGGCACAAAAATCTGCCCAGGCAAATCAGCGACACAGCCATTGATCTCAAACAGTAGATCAGCCCGACTTTCGTATCGCTCTGCCACCGTCTGCCAGGTATCACCAGCGGCTGGGCTCACAACCACGCCATTGAAGGGCGGAATCGCCAGCGTCGATCCCGGCGATAGGCTACTGCCAATACCAGGATTGAACCGAGCTAGTGTATTCGGTGCGATGCGGTAGGCTGCTGCTACGCTAGCGAGCGTGTCGCCTGATGAGACAGTATGCGATCTCATTCGATCTAAAGCAGCCGGACAGCTAGGGTTTGCTTTAGTAGAGCTAACTACAGACTGGTTAGTAGGCTGGCTATAAGCAGGCTGACCGTAGGCCGCAACGACTAGAACGCCGATGGTCAACCGAGCTGCTAATCGAGTCGTTAATTGAGCAGCGATACTGGTTAAACTGGCTAGTCGGCTGATTGCTTGAGGCGAGTCGAAAGATCGAGGCATGAATTATGTAAAGTCTACAAACTTTAGTAAGTATCATATATTTCAAGATAGCCAGCAGGTTCTCAGGGCAGAACTCGCTAAAGTAGAAGGAACGTCTCTATGACTTTTGACCTCTATACTCTTGAGAGGGGCTCTTGAAAGGAGTTGGAGATGACAACTAGCACAACGGCTGAGATGATTGCGGCTACTTTGAAGAGGAATATTTAGACATGGGGGTTTCTCCTAAACAGTTGGGTCTTGGTGGACTGCTGCTACTGCTAGGGGCAGGTGCGGGCTGGGCTGGGCATATTACCCTTTCTGAGAAAAATTTTGAGAATAGTGTTGCGGCGCAAACGCCGGATGAGACTAGCCCGCAGCCATCTGTGATTACGGCTGCTCAGGAGATTGTGACGCCTATTGCACCGGTAGCGGGTTTGCCGGTCAACTCTAACTTTATTGCAACGGCGGTTAATCGAGTGGGGCCTAGCGTGGTTCGTATCGATGCCTCTCGTTCGGTAAGCAGCCTAAATGATCCGTTTGAGCAACGGTTGTTTAGACGCTTCTTTAAGGAAGAAAATTCGCCTGAATTGCCCGTTGCTCCCGAACTGCCAGAGCGGTTTGAGCAAGGTACCGGATCTGGATTTATTTTGAGCGCCGATGGCAAGCTGCTGACGAATGCACACGTGATTGAAGGGGCCGACAAGGTAGAAGTCACGCTTAAAGACGGTCGAAAGTTCATAGGTGAGGTGGTTGGCGCTGATTCGATTACAGATGTGGCTGTGATCAAAATTGAGGCTGATAATCTGCCGGTTGCCCCGTTAGGCGCAACTAAAGATCTCTCACCTGGACAGTGGGCGATCGCAATCGGTAATCCGCTGGGCCTAGACAACACCGTCACCGCAGGCATTATCAGCGCTCTAGATAGATCTAGCAATCAGGTCGGTATCTCCGATAAGCGCGTGCAGTTCATTCAAACCGATGCCGCCATTAATCCTGGTAACTCTGGTGGGCCTTTGCTGAATGCAAATGGTGAAGTGATTGGTGTGAATACGGCTATTCGCGCGAACGCGCAGGGTCTGGGATTTGCGATTCCGATTGAGACGGCTAAGCGCATTTCAGATCAGCTCTTTGAAACAGGTGAGGTGCAGCATCCTTATCTGGGCATTCAGATGGTGAATTTGAATGAGGAAATGCGCGATCGTATTAACCAGGACGAAGAAATTGGCGTCAAAATCGATGAAGATCGTGGTGTCGTCATTGTGCGCGTTATGCCGGGTACGCCAGCGGAATCTGCAGGACTTAAACGGGGCGATCTGATTAAACGCGTCAACCAGGTAGACATTCTAGATGTCACCGACGTACAGTCACAGGTGGAAAGCGGTGGCTTAGACAAGGAACTGAAAGTAGAAGTCGTTCGTGGAGGCGAGCTACAGGTGATTGGTGTTGTCCCGACCGCCCTACCCGATGAGTTCCAGTAGGCCGGACTCCAATCGCCTGTAAATGCAAATAACCCATAGGAGAATCGCATGTTGGAAGCGATCGCCTACGGGTTATTTGGCCTTATTTGAGTAGATGTAATTAGAATTTAGAGTAAACGCTACTCTTCAGAATCAAGATCGTCGTCTAAGTCTAATGAGCCCGACAGATTGGTTTCTAGCTCCATACGCTGCTCCATCTGACGCAAAAAGTAGCCGGTCATCATCGCTGAGGCGAGCAAACCTGCTAGATTTTCGCGGTCGGTACTCACCTGCACATTAAAACCATCAGCAGGCAAAACGCCTACAAGGCCCTGAACATTGTGAGAAATGATCTGTTTAATTTCACCGCTGACTGATTGAGCAACCCGGCTAAGAACCTCGGGTGGCTGGTGCTGCAAGTAAGTCAAAAGCTCGTTGGACTTGCCGTCCTCGGCATTCAGGCTGATGAAGTCTGCGCTTTCAGGGTTGAAAACCATAGAGATACTGCATAACTGCTGTTAGCTTAACCGCTGAGAGCGCAATCAGAATGGGTGAATCTTCAGAGGTCATCTCTGGGTCATTTCCACGCATCCTTCAAAGAATTCTGCAAGCTTTAAAGGTCAGCTAGTGACAGCTTAACGAATTATGACCCGGATATGCATTTTCTTAATTTATTTGCTTGTCTGTAAAGCCTACTCTTCTTCTTTTGCAGATTCTTCGTCTTCAGACGGCATGGCCTGATCGATAGCGGCATCAGAGAGCACAGAGCCTTCAGAGGGGAGCGCGCTTCCAGAAAGCACCGCAATCTCCTCACGACTAGCCTCAGATAGATGCTCAGTTGTCTCGGACACTTCGCCTTCTGTCTCGGGCGCTGAGGTTAAAGAGTCAAGCGGCTCAGCAGTCGGCACGGGCGCTGAGCCATCGGCGTCAACTGTTGCGTCCGATGTCGTAGCAACTGTCGTGGCATCGACATCGGATGGCGTTGCTTTGATGGGTGTAGGCAAGCTCAAATTCGCAATTTGGGGCAGCTTGTCGATTTTGAAGTGCTGATAAAACTTCTCGGTGATTTGCAGCCACGAGGAGCGCCCGTCAGACTGTCGGCGCTTTTTTATAAAGCCTTGCGAAACTAAATCAGGCACGTGCTGATAGACGCCAGAGCCGCGTAAATCAACCAGTTCGCTTTGGGCAATGGGGCCGCGTAGTGCGATCGCCGCCAACGTCCGCAGCGCCCCTAATCCAATATCCAATGGCACAATCGTATCAACCAGCGGCTTATACACCTCCCTGAGCTGAAGCGCATAGCCCTCTTCTGTCTCAGCAATTTCTAAAGCACCTTCTCTGTGAGCATATTCGCCCATCAGCGCAATCAAGCCTTCTTCGGCGCTGTCTTTGTCACACTTAGCAAATTCTGCAATCTGAGCAATTTTTAAGGGCTGCGCCTTCAGATATAAAATCGCTTCGATGGTATTGGCAAGACGAGACATATTTAAGTGCTTCATCAATTCTAGAAAGGCGGAGCTAGTCGAGGTTGCGACCCGTCAGCTCAACAAAAATGTCTTCTAAGTTGGCAGGTCGCGTCATCATACCTGTTTTGTCTGGCTGCGCGTCAAGATAATCGTTGGCCTCTTGCAGGGTCGGGAAAAAGATATAGTCCCAGCGATCGCCCTTCTGCTTCATCACAATTCCTTCGCCATGCTTTTGCTGCAGCTCTGACAGGGTGCCAGTTTCAATCAGCTTGCCTTGATCCATAATGCCGATGCGATCGCACAAATACTCCACTTCCTCCATATAGTGCGTCGTCAGCAGCATCGTCATACCCTGATCCTTATTCAGTGCCCGAATAATTTCCCATAGCCGCCTGCGCGTTTGCGGATCAAGGCCGACAGTAGGCTCGTCTAAAAATAAAATGCTGGGCTGATGCAGGAGGGCTCGGGCAATTTGTAGCCTCCTTTTCATGCCGCCGGAGAGGGTTTTTACTTTGTCTTGGGCGCGATCGCTCAAGCCCACATAGTCCAGCCAGCGCCGAATATCCGCCTGCCGCTGCGCCGATGGAATATGGTGCATGCGCCCATGAAACTCCATATTCTCCCAGGCCGTCATATCCGCATCGACGCTCACCTGCTGCAACACCACCCCAATTTGGCTCCGTACCTGCGCTGCTTGACGGCTCACATCATAGCCAGCTACCACAATATCGCCCTGAGTCTGCTGCGCTAGGGTCGTTAGCATCCGAATCGTCGTAGACTTTCCAGCCCCGTTCGGCCCCAGCAGTCCGAAAATTTCTCCTGGCTGAATGGCCAGCGACAGGTCATTCACCACGCAAGTATTGTTATAAACTTTGTGAACATTTTGAAGGGAAACAGCAGCCACCATCAGCTTCAGCTCTACTTGCTATCTTTAGCTTGTTGTCTGGATATACCTAGCCATATCCAGCCTATATCAGAATCTCATCTCTAAATAATATGCGTGTCCGAATCGACAACGGCGTCCTATTCATCCGTAATGAAGACGTTCCCCCCTTCAAGAAAAAAGGCCCTATCGTCCGTAACAGCTACTTCTGGGCGCTCAAATCTATCGCTGATCGCGCGCCTTTTACTAAAGAATGGGAGTTTGAAGAGCGCGTATGGATTGCCCTTACTCGAATGCTTACGTCCTTTGCTGAATCAGGCTACTTAGGTCTAAGAGAAACTCAGCTCGAATTTGAGCCTGACGATGAGATTCCAGACGTGCTTAGGGCAGCGGCTGCTTGGTACGACCCTTCTGATTATGTCGAAGAGGATGATGCCGACGAAGATATGGCTAGCTGGCGTAGCTAGTTGGATTAGACCGAAAGCTACTTTCAAACCAAACAAACTACTTTCAAACCAAACAAACTACTTGCGAACCAAACAAAAAGGAGCCGACGAAACTCGCCTGCTCCCTCTCATCTATCTATCTGCCTGACCTTTTTCGCTTAATTCTATAGCCAATCAGCACGTCTTATTAGCGTCAGAACTGGCTACATCAAGCCTAGCTGAGCCAAAACGCCTTTTCCAGAAATCAGCTCGTTAATAATAGCGGCTACAAAACCAATCATTGCCAGTCGGCCATTCCAAGTCTCGGCAAATTCAGTGAAGCCAAATTTGGCGGGTGCTTTACTCATCATTCATTTCCCTTGTATCACGATTAGCTCATGCTCAATGTACTACGAATGCTGATCACCTGGCTTGTTCTTCAGCCTAGTCTATTCCCCTTGTCCACTAGCTCTGTAGCGCCTGAGCACCCGCCGTTGGCTCAGCCGTCTCGCGCTCTTTATCTAACCGTCTTTTACGGGCATAGAGCTGAATGCTAATCACAAACGATAGAACCAGTCCTGCTATCAGCCAAGTCACTCGCCCGGTGGGAAAGCTGTTTTGAAAAATGACCAGCATCACAATCGACACCAGCAGCAACGTAGGCGCTTCGTTCAGAGCCCTGAGCTGCTTTGGCCCCCACTTACATTCACCGGCAGCGAGCTGTTTTCGCAGCTTCGCACAGTACATGTGATACACCACCAGCGCCGCGACAAAGCCTAGCTTTGCGTGCATCCAGCCTTCGTGCAGCACTTCTGGCCGCTGCCACAGTAGCCCGCCCGCCATCGCTAGCGTCAAAATCATGCCGGGCGTTGTAATAATTTTTAGCAGCCGCGTTTCCATAATGCCGTACTGCTTTTGCAAAATGCCGCGAGCGGGTTCTGGCTCGGCCTCGGCCTCCACATGATAGATAAACAGGCGCACTAGATAGAACAAGCCTGCAAACCAAACCACAACACCGATAATATGAAACGCTTTGAACCAGTAATAAGCCATTAATTCAAGAAGAGAAAACGTATTTCCTCTAGAAGATATAGTTTCTCTATTTTCCGCTAGCGGCTTATATTTTGATCGCCTAGCTCATAGGTTCTTAACGTTTCACCTCACTAAACCATGTCCACACCCGTCATCTGGCAGTCCGTCAACCACTACGAAGATATCCTATATCACAAAACGGATGAGGGCATTGCCAAAATCACCATCAACCGCCCTCACAAGCGCAACGCCTTTCGTCCTAAGACCGTTTTTGAAATGTACGATGCCTTCTGTAACGCGCGCGAAGATACCAGTGTGGGCGTAATTTTGCTAACCGGCATGGGGCCTCACACTGATGGCAAATATGCTTTTTGCTCAGGTGGCGATCAGAGCGTGCGCGGTGAAGCTGGCTACGTAGGAGACGACGGCGTGCCCCGACTCAATGTGCTGGATCTGCAAAGGCTGATTCGCTCCATGCCCAAAGTGGTGATTGCAATGGTGGCAGGTTACGCAATCGGCGGCGGTCATGTGCTTCATCTGGTCTGTGACTTGAGCATCGCTGCTGATAACGCCATCTTCGGGCAAACTGGCCCCAAAGTGGGTAGCTTTGATGGCGGCTTTGGGGCTAGCTACCTGGCCCGCGTGGTCGGCCAAAAGAAAGCCCGCGAAATTTGGTTCCTCTGCCGTCAATACGACGCGCAGCAGGCGTTGGATATGGGGTTGGTAAATACTGTGGTGCCAATCGATCAGCTAGAAGCGGAAAGCGTGATCTGGGCGAGGGAAATTATGCAAAAGAGCCCGATTGCTATTCGCTGCCTCAAATCAGCTTTTAATGCGGACTGCGATGGCCAGGCTGGATTGCAAGAGCTGGCGGGAAATGCGACTTTACTTTATTACTTAAGTGAGGAAGGTGCAGAAGGGAAAAAGGCTTTTCTTGAAAAAAGAGAACCTGACTTTAAACAGTATCCTTGGCTACCATAGCGATCGCACGAATTAATTGAATAAGCCAATAGCGATCGCTCAAACCAACAGTAAACACTCTACTGTGATCTCATCTTCATAAATGATTTAGACAATTGATTCAACTGACGACTGCAAAGACTCAGACAAACTAACGCTAATTCTTAGCATTAGTGTAAAGACATTGCCTCGACCTTAATGGGCGTTTTAGCTGTCAAAATAACGTCGTTCACAACATATTTAGAAGACTCCCAGTCAGCGATCCCCACCATCGTCTCAGTGTCACTAGAAAAAGGTGACTCTGAGAGACAGCAAGCCTTCAAACTACCGCTCACAGGCACGTTTAGCTGACTGCATGTTCCTCCTCTTCGCCCTTCATGTCTATAAAAACGACACAGACCACAACGAGACATTTCACCCTTTGAAGCAGCCATCATAAAAGTTTTTAAACCTTAGTAAGTTCAACTATATGATGACTTATTAAAGAAACCTACTTTTGGGGATCAAAACACCCGATCCTTTTGGTAGAACAAGCCGTTAAGCGACTGCCGTAACATATTGAGCTTTAGATTTTCTTCACAATCAGTTAAAGAACCGACACACGTTTGCAGGTAAGCATCTCACGAATTCTAAAAGAGACATAAACACTGGGGATCGCCGCTCAAAAAGCCCTCGGGGATCGCTGAGAAAGCATCTACTTTTTGTTAGTTTTAACCGCGGAATTTACTGACTTCTAGACAGACATTTTGTCGTTACAGATTCTACCTTTTGAAGGTTAAACAATACCTTGAAATTTGTTAAAGGTTCGATTTACTGCCACTGCTTTGTGGCGCATAGTGCGCACCTACCCCACCGATCAAGCTCTCCTTTCGGGCAGCGGCAATGACAAATCGGGCAAAGCGACTGAACACGCTGCATCTGTTGCAACGTACCTGCCCAGCGCTGGAAAGCTTCTTGAGGGGTGAGCTGGGTATCGGGTGGGATGGTAGGAACCTCTCCGATGTAGCTGGGGTGGCCTTTCAATCTGCCTGTGTTGGGGTCACTGTTGGGTGCATTAGAAGATGCGATCGCACCACCTGCCTCGCGCCCTCTCCCCACCGCCTGATTCCACTGAGCTGTCGAGAACCGAATCGTCTTTAGCGGCTTTGGCTGATAGCGATTGAGCTTACGTAAAATATTGAGGCGTTCGTAAGCCAGCGTTTGTGCCCAAGCCGCTGTACAGGTTGCAACGTATAGCGTGTCGCGCTGAATTCCTACCGGGCGAGTTTTGCGAGCCACGGCAAACCCGACGGCTTTTGGCCAGTGAAGAAGCACAAGGCGAAACTGCTTTTGCACCTGCCAGCTTTCCTGGTTCTCTAAGCCTTTGATTAATCCGTCTAACCCTTCTAGCGCCATCTGCGTGATACGTAAGTGTTGAGCAAGTGCTGTGGTGACAAATGATTTGTTCAGTCTAATTCTATTTGCGTGAGATCGCCCAATTCCCTGATAATACAGGCGTTTAGCCTTGCTCTGTGTGTCTCACTAAGATAATTTAATAAGCTACTAGGCGACTAACTATCCTCAATTAAACGGAGTCTGTAATGGCAGACCAGCGATCCTCTGACAACCTATCTCCCTCACTACAAGCCGTACTCAGCAGTCTTAACGTCAACTTAGAAGCTGAACTCAACCGCTATCGTCGCAACCGCCTCAACCATAGCAGTACGTCAGCTAGTGACTTGTTTACAGGGTTTGAAGATCCTGCCTTCGATTTGGATACGCTTGAGTCCACCCTGGCGATTCCATCTGTCGCAATGCCTGCCTTACCTGCGAGCGAGCCACCCCCGCTCCCTCGCAACAAAAAGCTTCTGCAGAGCAAAAGTGAATCAGCAGACGCGTCGGTATCGTCTCAACCGCTTGCGCTCAACAGTGGACTATCAGATACGGAAGGTTCGCTTGCGACATCAGGCAGCTATTTAGAATCGTCTGAAAAGCTGATTGAAAGCTTGACAGATGTACCAGAAATGCCCGAACCGGTAGATGCGACATTTAAACCCAAGCGTAAAACGGTTTCGCTTTTAGCAGGTGCAACCCTTGGTTTTTTGGGTTTAGCTGCTGGACTAGGTTCTAGCTACATCATGAACGATCCTGCACTTGTGCAGCGATTGACTAAAGGGTTTAGGCGAGAAGATCCGGCGATCGCAACCGCCTCCCAGCCCACGTTCGATCCACCCGGCCCAGACCTATCAGAGCAAGAATTTGTTGATATCGATATTGACAATCTCAGCTCACTAAAAATGCCTCAAACAGCGATAGATCCAGCGCTTAAGCCTGATTCTCCTGCTCAAACGCCGCTGCCACCCATCGTTAGCCAGCCGCCGACTCAAACAGCTACGGCACTACCTACTGAAACTCAGGCGGTGGCTATTCCAGCGGGCGTTACCTACTACGTCACCGTGCCTTTTTCCACTGAGCAAGGTCTGCTTGATATCCGACAGTCAGTATCAGAAGCTTTTGTCCGGCAGTTTGCAGATGGTAACCGCATACAGCTAGCGGCATTTGACAATCCAACTGCCGCTCAGGAATTTGTCAGTGAGATTAAAGCAAAAGGGGTGAGTGCCCAAATTTACGGCCCTACGACAGAATAGAAGAGTGTTGTGATTTTGCGTTTGTACTAAGCGTTTATCTATGGGACTGCTAGATCGCATTTCTCGGGTTGTAAGAGCAAACGTTAATACGCTGGTGAATGGCGCTGAAGATCCTGAAAAAGCGTTGCAGCAGGCAGTGTTTGATATGCAGGGTGATTTGGTGAGCCTGCGACAGGCGGTGGCTCAGGCGATCGCAACCCAAAAGCGCACCGAACGACAGAGCGAGCAGGCCACTCGCACCGCTCAAGAATACTACCAGCGCGCTCAGCTAGCCCTGCAAAAAGGCGACGAAGACACCGCCCGCCAAGCGCTATCGCACCGGCAAACCTATGCTCAAAACGCCCACACGCTCAAAAGCCAAATTGCTCAGCATACAGACATCGTTAAAAAGCTTAAGGCCAATATGCGATCGCTCGAAAGCCAGCTAGCCAAAGCCCGCATCCAAAAAGATATGTACATCGCTCGGGCTCGGGCGGCTCAGTCGAGCACTAGGCTGCATGAAAGAATGAGCGGCGGTGGCGCGACGGCAACAGGTGCCTTTGAAAAGATGGAGGCTCGCGTACTTGATTTAGAAGCGCAGGCAGAAGTCGCTGGCGAACTCTCTGGTGACCTGATTGAGAAGCAGTTCTCCCAGCTAGAAAATCAGAGCAACGTCGAAGCGCAGCTCGCTCAGATGAAGGCCCAAATGATTAAAGGCAAGTAGTAGCCTGCTCGGCCTAATCATCCTTTATAAACAGGCAGCGTGAAGTGAAAGCAGCTTCCCTCACCTTTTTTTGAGTCCACCCAGATCTGGCCATAGTGCGCCCGAACGATCCGCTGACAGAGGGCTAGCCCCATCCCGTAGCCGTCTTTTGTCCGATCTCGCTGGAGTCGAAAGCTCTCTTCAAAAATAAGCGTTTGGTTGTCTCTTGGAATGCCAGGGCCTGTATCTCTAATGCTCACCTGTACTTTTTCGGTTGTACGGTGCAGTGCAGTAATGCCAATTTGACCGTTTGCAGGCGTGTACTTAATGGCATTGTCAATCAAATTAGTTAGCACTCTTTGCACCTGATCGCCATCGGCATACACAAAAGGAAGATCCTGTGGAATATCGGTATCGATGCTCTGCTTTTTGTGCCTGAGTTTTGCCTGAAACGTATCCATCACTTTGCCACATAGCACTTGCAGATTGAGCTTTTCTGGTGTGACCTGCCAGTTAGCACTAGAGCCTTTTGCAGCCTGCAAAATCTCTGTGATCATGCTGTTGATAGTCCGAATTTGCACTTTAGTGCTTCGCAGCAGATGAGCTTTTAGCTGTGGTGTAAATTTCTCGGTGCGTTTACTGTTCGGCTCGTAGGCTAGCTCCAAAGTCTCTATAGCAATAGAAGCCGCTGTGAGCGGATTTCGCAGGTCATGAGCCATCATCGCAATAATGCGATCTTTAAAGGCAATCTGTGATATCAAGCCCTCTTTTTCCTGCGCAAGCTTGAATATCTCATCGCCTAGTCGCAATATTTCAGTAGACTGAGCCACTGCATCTACAAGCGTGCTTCTATCTTCTATAACATCATCAGCCCCGCTCGCAGTGAGCTTTTGAGCGTCGTCTATCTCTTTTTGCCAGCGCGGCCACCAATGGTCTAGCTGCGTAATAATATCGCTGCCTGCTAGCGTCTGATGTTTATCCGCCGAAACTTTGATTAGCGCGGGCGTAGCGACAAGTTTGAAGTGCTCAGCTAGATACGGCTGGTTCGTAACGTCTACAATTTCTAAGCTGATGTGGCTGTCACCCTGTAGTGCTTTGAGGTGCTGACGAAGCTGTCGCACATGTTCGGTCGCGTTGGGTCGTTTGTCGATGAATAGCAAAAGCTTAAAGGGTTCATCAGTCTTGGGCGAAACTGAAGCGCGAGCCTCCATTTAGCCTCCTATCGAGTTGCATTGGCGTTTAGATACCTACAATACCTCTTGACAAATTCTTTCTACAAGCAAGTTTCGGCTATTTTAAAAGAAAGCCTTAAGAAACTGCTCCGACTAAAAAGTATTTGCTAGCGACACCTCCGATATTTTTCACGGACTAGATACTGTCTGCCCTTTGCAAAATCAGATCTTAAAGAAGTTTTTGCGTGCAAGCACTGAGCTGAATGATACAGGGATTACTATTCATAATTTCGACGTTGTGTATCTAAAGCTACAGTGACGCCATAGCTGCGGACATATTTGGAAAGCAGACCCTACATAGTTGGCGTTTAAACAGCCGACACCATAGCTATAAAAGCATCAATTTAACCTAATTTGCCGTTTTTTAGTCGAGATCACACATCGCTCAAGTTTCGATGAAGGAATGACTAGATGTGATTCTCGTCGAGAAATCCGTCCGTGTTTTTATGTAGTGTCAATTAGTAACCAAGGCGGTTTCTTTGCTTTCCTGGAATTCATAAAAATGACACAACTAAAACGTAAAGTTTGGCTCTTTCCCACTCGATTGACGGGGCTGACGATAGGGGCAACCGCATTAACAATCGGCACTACTTCTTCCCCGGCCCATGCCGAGTTCGTAGAGTCTGTTACCAATAATCTCTCTCGCCTTCAGCGGCTACAAGCTTTGCAAGAAGGGGCCAGACGCGCGCAAGCAGAGCGGATACTCGTTGATCAAGTGCATTCGGTTGAGTCAATGCCTGCGGTCACTGAGGATCACTTAGAGAGCTACCCGGCCGATGGTGTCTATTTATATGGTGAGCGGCCCGTAGCCAATCAAGCTACAACAACCTACTTTGTTTTTGAGTCTCAGTCTGGAAGCGTAACCGGCGCATTCTATATGCCATCATCATCTTTTGACTGTGTGCAAGGTCAAATGAGTTCGACGGACATAGCGCTTCAGGTAACAGATAGCTATTCACAAGAAACCTCCGCTTACGCGCTAACGCTCAACGCGCCTGCCTCGGAGATTGCTAGTCGGTTGAGCGTATCGGTTCCGCCTAATATTGAAGGATTTCACGCTTTACCGGTTAGCGAGAGCGATCGCAGCATCTTAGCCACCTGCCAGGCCCACCTTTGAAGGCATATCCTCAAGCTGCACTCTGGCATCTTGAGCGCCAAACCTCTTCAAACTTTTGTAAGGGTGGTTACATTCAACCATCTCATAGCTATGGCATTAGTATCTAAGCGGCTGCACTAGAACTGCTTATTATTAGGTCGCTACAATAGGTTCTGAGGAGTAAAGGTTAAGCGTGAACGCAGCAGAACAAGCATCAACGATTGAATTTGCCAGTAAGATCGCGGCAACTATCGGATTATTCAAGTCTGAACTCCCTGACCTGCGGGCTGACCTCAAACCTTGGGCCAATGATCCTGAGACACGCAATTTACTCGATCCACACTCTGTAGATATCGGCTTTCATTTTCCCGGCGTCAGCCGCCTATTTCAGTGCCGCAGCCTGCTGATACAAATCAGGCTGCATCAAGATGTCGAAACCGATGAGTTCAAAGCTATTGGTTTAGAAGTTGCTGGGTTCGACCATCGCGGTCAGCAGTGGCGACTCTCTACTATCGACAACTGGCGATTTGAAGGTGAGATAACGCCAGAGCCCACGTCAGGAGAATCTTTAAGAAGCTGCTGTCGTCGCGTGTTTGAAGTGTTCAATCAGTCGTATTCAGCTTAGTATCTATCGCTGATATCGTCTTTGAGTAAAGGAAGTTTGAGGCTTGCACCATCAGGGCCACCGAGGGCGATCGCTAGCTTAATAATCTGAGCATCTATCGCCTTTGATTCTTTCGGCTGTGCGCCTGTACCTGGATTGACTAAATAAGCCGGAAAGCAAGCTGCACTTAGGCTCAATCGCATGGCTTCACCTGGCGCTAGGCTAAAGCAGGTGGGATGCAACAGCAGCTTTACCGCCTTCATGTCGTTTAGACCGCTATTTTCAACTCGGCAATAGCCTTGGGTCAGGTTATAGACTTGGCCGGTGCGATCGCCACCACAAACGCGCGAGAGCACCGCGCACAGGTCGTAGCTAGGGGACGATGAGGCGATCGCACAAACCACTTCAACAACTCCCACCACCCGCATTTCTTGCTCAAACGGCGCGCTCGTGTAGGTCAGCACATCACCCCGAGCATCCACCTTCGTGCGCTCAAAAACCCCTGCCGGTATGGCACTATGCCCGCCCAGTGCCGGAGCCGGATTCCAAGGATCGTGAACCACCGTATCAGTGCTGGTTGTCTCAGCGGGTGTGACCGAAAGCCTACCGCTATCTTCTCTAATATTCGCTAGGCCCGCGCTCCGCAAAAAGTAGGTTGCAAACGACTTCTGAGCCGCTGAATTGCTAGGCCATGCTGCCAATCGTCGCCACTGATTACGACCCATCTCGAACAAACGGACAGGCAGTTCCTCGTTCGGCAGCTCCTTGCTCTTAAGGACATGATCAAACCACTGAATCTGAATCTGGTCTACTGGGCTCATTGCCGCCGCGCCAAAATCTACTTCACCGACCTTACGGCCCCAGGGAATATGTCCCCACGGGCCTATGCATAGATGATGGGTGTGATCGCTAAAATCTACCATTTCCTCATACAGCCGTAAATCACCTCGCAGATAAGGATCATACCAGCCACCAATATGCAGCATCGGCATATCCACATCCGCCATTCGAGGCGTGAGACTCTGCCAATAGCCGTTATCTTTGGGATTTGCAACCCAGTCGTGAAAGAACGACTCAACGCCTTTTAGCACGTCAGGGCAGGCGGGCGTCGGATCGTATAGAGGAGGATGGCGAGCGGCTTGAACAAGCTTTTGATACGTTGAAAGATCGCCTGCTATCCGAGCGGTTTCAGCCGCAAGCTGAAGACCCCAGGTTAAGCCCAACTGGAAGCAAAACGCCCCGTTTTCATAAGCCCAATCTTCATAAGGGTGATAGCCCGTCATTGCCGGAGCAATCGTCTTTAGCGCACTTGGCTGAGCTTGGGCCGCGTATAGCTGCGTCATGCCCTGATACGAAAAGCCATACATGCCCACTTGTCCATCGCTGCCCGGAAGCTGAGCTGCCCATTTCACCGTGTCTTCACCATCATCAACTTCGTGAGCAAACAGAGAAAATTTGCCTTCAGACGACCCGCGACCGCGCGTATCTTGAATCACGACGATGTAGCCATGAGCGGCATACCAGCGTGGGTGAGCGTAGACAATTGTGGAGGCGATCGCGCGTCCATAAGGCTGACGCATCAGCAAAACGGGAAACGGCCCTGTACCTTCGGGTACATACACATCGGCATCTAGTCGAACACCATCGCGCGTCAGCATAGAATGAGTTTGCAAAGGCTGGAGCGCAAACATAGGCCACTTCTTTTAAAGAAACTGCGACAAAAAGTAGATTCTCAGCCTACAAACCGTAGAGCTTGACTTCAGAGCTTTAATATTAAACAGAACTGGTATTTTTAATGAGGGATATAGGTAAAGGGGTGGACGAATGGAACCCATTTTAATTATTAGTAACTTAGTTTTAATCGGGCTAACCGGCACTTACGCCTGGTTAACGAATAAAAACGTCAACCAGCTTCAGCAAGAGAGCACCTATTACCGCAGCGTTATCGAAAAGCAGCTACGCCTTAGCGCCCTGCCCCATCTGTATTGGGATCTACGGCCAGCCGAAAATCGTTTGACAAACGCCCAGCTTGACAAAGGCTTAGGTAGTGGCCTCGATAGCCGCTCTGAATACAAAAGGAATGGCGAAAATAGCCTAACTGGCGATCTTGCGAATAGTGCCAGCGGGTTATCTCTCGAAGTTTTCAATATCAGTAACGTACCAGCCTACGATGTTCACGTGAGCCTAATTGGAGCCTATACCGAAGAAGGCTTAGGCATTGCCACATTCATGCGCAGCCACGTGCAGCCTCGCCACCGCAAGTATCCGCTTCAGGCCGATAAAGTCGGCTATTACGGCGTTCGCAACGCCGTTCGGCTCTCGCTTTTACCCACCCAGCAGAAAATTGTACTCTCGCTGCCTTTCCCTGTGCAGCCTGTTGATGTGTACACCCTGGTGCAGTACCGCGAGCTATCTGGAGAAAACTACTACCAAGTTTGCTGCTTTAGCGCAATTGATGAATCAGGAGCCTACCGGGCCAATATTCTAGAGCCTTCAGAAATTCAGTCGATAGAGCGCCTGCATCTTTTTGATCTAGAAGACTTCTCGCTCTCAGGCATTAAGGAAGACACCAGAGCAGATCTTCCTTATTATCTAGCTGACTTCATTGACCTATGGAATCACGCCATCTCTAGTCGTCTCATCTCAGACGCGCCTACCGCTCCTGAAGAGGAGCTTCCTGTAAAGGCCACGTATGATTTTTAAGTTTCCTTTTTCGTCAGCAGCCAATCGTTCCGATCTGGCCAGTTCGCAGCCAAATTCGCAGCCAAATTCACAGGTCGATCAGGCAGAAGACGGAGCGATTGATATCTTAGTGATTGATGACGATCCAGCGGTGCTCACAAGCCTGCAACGGCTGCTGCAAAAGTGGGGATATCAGGTAGTCACAGCGGCCAGCGCGGCAGATGGATTGCAAAAAGCGCAGCGAGATCCCTCCGTCATCATCTGCGACTGGATACTGCCTGGCGAGATGGATGGCATCGCAATCTGCCGTCGCATCAAGCAAGATCCGCAGCTTTCAACTACCGCTTTTTTGATGATGACTAGCCATACCGGCATGGCTAATCGTGTAGAAGCGCTTGAGGCTGGGGCCGATGACCTACTCTTTAAGCCGGTGAATAAGGCTGAGCTAGCGGCGAGAGTTAAAGCAGGAATGCGCCTGCATCAGCTCACTCAAGCGCTGAAGGCACAGAGCCAGCGGCTAGAAGCAGAGCTAGCTGAGGCGGCTACTTACGTCATGTCTCTACTACCAGCAGATGTGCCAAAGCCTTTAGGTGCGAGCTTGCAAAGCAATCACGTCTCTATCACCTCTCGCTTTATCTCATCTCAAGAACTCGGCGGCGACTGCTTTGATCACTACTGGCTCGACCCAGATTATTTGGTGATGTATCTGCTGGATGTTTCAGGGCATGGGCTAGGCGCGGCGCTACTGTCTACATCGGTGCTGAATGTATTGCGATCGCAATCTCTCCCTGGCGTTAACTTCTACCGCCCCGAAACCGTTCTCAAAGGGCTCAACGAAACCTTTCAAATGGACGATCAAAACGACAAGTACTTCACAATTTGGTACGGCGTTTATAACCGAGCCACCCGCGAGCTTTCCTACGCCAGCGCCGGACATCCGCCCGCTGTGCTCATTAGCCCAGCTACCGCCAACGATCCAGCCGCATTAGTGCCCCTGCGAACGCCCGGTGTCCCTGTTGGCATGATGCCAAATACGCCCTACCAATGGCAGCGTTGCCGGGTGGCCGAAGGCGGTCGCCTCTACATTTTTAGCGATGGCATTTACGAACTTCAGCCTGCCAACAAAGGCTACGATGTGCCCCAGCTTGGTTTAGAGGGATTTACAGAGATTCTTGCAAATTTAGAATCTGGGCACCACCTCAGCGTCGATAGTATTATTCAAAAGGTCAGTGACTTCGGCGGCAACCATTTTGACGACGATCTCTCTCTTTTAGAAATTGCTTTTTGAGTGCGTACTACAGCTGTAGGTAACTGCCCTTTAAGCAACTACTTAAACACAGCCAATTCATGCGGCAAAGTCGATAGAGATAAGGCCATTCCAAAAACCTGTTCAAACTGAGCAACTAAGCACTGCTGCACGCCTTCTATCTCAATTCCAGGTAAAAACTGAGCCAGCGATCCCACGGGTCTTCCTTCAATTCCACAGGGCACAATCTTCTCAAACCCTGACAAATCTGGGCACACATTCAAAGCAAATCCGTGCATTGTGATCCACCGACTTACTTTGATGCCGATGGCGGCAACCTTGCGGCCTTCTAGCCACACACCCGTCAGCCCAGGAATGCGATCGCCCACCAGCCCATAAACGCCCAGCGTCCGAATAATTACTTCTTCTAACTGTCTTAAGTACCAGTGCAAATCCTGACGATGAAACCGAAGGTTCAAAATTGGGTACCCCACTAACTGCCCAGGGCAGTGATAAGTCACCTCTCCCCCGCGCTCTATGCGGTAAATCTCATTGTTGCTCTGCTCAGGGTCGAATTTCAAGAATCGCGTATCTGAGCCATGGCCGAGCGTATAAACCGGATAATGCTGTAGCAGCAGCAGCACGTCATCTAACGCCGCTGCCTTTCGATCTGCAACTAGCCGCTGCTGCCACTGCCACGCTGTCTGATAGGGCACTTTATCGAGCAGGTATAGATTCCCGTGTCTTTGCGGTTGACAACTCAGCGCTGAGATCAATGAGTTTCTATCAGTATTATTTTTCATTCGTCAGAGTTAAAAACAGGTCAAGAAATATCAACGGATGCTTAAATAATTGACAGATTTTGAGCGCTCAAAATAAGCGGTGTTAGGCTTAAAAGGTATACACCAACCGCCATACGGGAGGCTGCTTTTTATGAAGCTAGTAGTACAGGGTAAAAACATTGAGATCACAGATGCCATTCGGACTCATGTTCACCAAAAGATTGAGAAAGCGACAGCCCACTTTAAACACCTAATTCATAAAGTAGATGTCAATCTCTCTGTTGAAAACAACCCTCGAATAGCTCCGAAGCAAGCGACAGAAGTCACGCTCTATCTTAACAATGCGGTCGTACGAGCAGAAGAAAGCAGCGAGAATTTATACGCCAGCATCGACATGGTAACCAGCAAAATTACCCGTCAGTTGCGCAAGTACAAAGAGAAGCGCCGCCATCAAGATCACACCTCGGTTCGCCCCACCGATGTAGATGCGACCTTGAGCGCTCCTGATATAGCCCCTGATGGAAGCCCTGACATTAGCGAAGTGCTAAACCATCAGCCTGAGCTACCGGTTGAAGTGGTTCGCACTAAATACTTCGCAATGCCTGCGATGACGGTTCAAGAAGCTTTAGAAAACCTGGAGCTAGTTGGCCATGATTTTTACATGTTCCGTAATATTGCTACCGACGAAATCAACGTGATTTATGAGCGCAATCATAAGGGCTACGGATTGCTACAGCCCAAGCAAAACCACGGCAAAGCATCTCAAAACGGTCGCAAAGAGATGGCAATGTCTAACGTAACGCCGCTATCGCGAGCCTCTTAAAACCAACCGAGACTTGAGTAATAGCTTAAAAAGACCGTAGCGATCGCCTCTAAAAGCAATCGCTACGGTCTTTTTTTCTCATCCAGCTCGGCTTATGTCTCTAGCTAACAGCCAGCAAGCTATCTAAACGACCTTTGCGCTCTAACGCGTGAATATCATCACAGCCACCGATATGCTGATCGTCAATAAATATTTGTGGCAGCGATCGCCGTCCCGCTCGGTCGGCCATCTCATCGCGAGCAGCCTCATCGCCATCAATGCAATATTCCGTATACTCAACCCCTTTTTTGTCTAACAGCGACTTAGCGCGAATACAAAAAGGGCAGCGGCTCCATGTATAAATCTCAACCTTGGGCTGCATTCATTTCTCTCCTATAAGTAATAAGTCTGTGTACAATTGCCTACCGGCATCTCTAGTGTATGTGGCTTACAGAATATTGTGGGAGAGCCGATTGCAAGAAAGCAGGGCTTTACTCAACATTGTCAGATTCGCTAGCAGGCTCCATCTCGACCGTAAAAGAAACGTTGTCTACGGTTACCACATCCTGATCGTATAGCTTGCGCCCGCGTCTTAGCTCCATCTCGCCATTCACAAAGACTTCGCCGCTGCGGATAATTAGCTTCGCTTCACCGCCAGACTGGGCGACATCAGTAACTTTCAAAAACTGATCGAGCTTAATAAACTCTGCTGAGCCTTTTTCTGCTGACATAGTTGTTTCTCTCGACTCAGCATAGATCTTTCAGCCTTTAAGGTACCGCTATCTACCGTACTTTAGCTACACCTACCTACACCAATGCTGGCGCTGCGTCTAAGGCGCTCACGACCTGCTGAGCCTGGGCGATCGCGCTTTGCTGCTGAGCCTCTGCCGACTGAATTTGCGCAACCGTCTGAGAAATAGCCTCTAGCTTCAGATAAAAGCTGCCAAGCCGTTCTTCAATTGAAGGCAATAGCGATTCATACAGCACAACTTGCCCTTGAGCCTGACCGATCGCGTGCCTTTGCACATCGCAGCTTTCTACCGCCGCACTTACGGCCTGCTTGTGAGCCTCAATCGTTTCCTGCTGCTGCTGCTTGGTTTGCTTAAGCGCGTCAATCTCAGTCTGAATCTGAGCGCTTTGAGCCTCTATCTCCTGAATTTGCTCTCCTAATCGAGCCCGCATCTCATCAATTTCATCTAAGAAAGGCTCAAGTTCAGCGGCCCCCGCCGAGCCTTCCGTGGCCAGCCCTTGCCTACGGAGTAAAACCGCTCGATGCTGCTCAAGCACTTCTTCTCGCTCTAGCAAATTACGCCGCTGCCCGACTAGCGTTCGGTTAAGCATTACATGGCGGTCTTTCTCTTCAGCAATTTCAGTCTCTAGCTGTAGTCGGTCAAACTCACTGGCCGCTTCTATCTTTGCCTGAATTGCGTCAATGTCATCCTGCTGTAGCTTTAGCTCTTCCTCTTGGTCGCTGACAAACCGAGACATTTTATCTAGGTCTTTTTCTAGCTGTGATACCACACCTTGCAGCTCATCGACTGACATGGCCTCAAGCGCTGCGACATCTACTTTTTTACTCAAGCGTACCTTGTCGGTTGCGTTGAGTAGCTTATATACCTGCTGATGAAGGTTCGATTGGTTCTTGAGCTGGTCGGTGAGTAGCTGGTTCTGGTCTTGTTTCGCGCCCAGTAAAGTCTGCTGCTGCTGTAGGTTACCTTGCGTGGCACAGAGCATTGTTTCTGATTCGGTAAGCGATCGCTTTGCCTCTACCAAAGTCTCAGTCTGAACCGTCAACGCTTCTTCTCCAGCGGTAACTTCCGTTCGCTTCTGATCTAAAATCTGCTGGTTCTCTACAACCTCAGCTTGGTAGTGAGCCACCAGCTCGAATGCCGCTGTCAGATCGTCGCTGACTGCCGTTGCCGAAATGCTTGCCTCTGCTAATTGAGTGATCGCAGTCCGCATTTGGTGTGCCTGCTCATCGCTGAGCCCACCGCTAGCGCTCGCATCAGACTGCTGCTCTTCAAACCGCTGAATTTCTCCATTGAGATGAGCCCAAGCGCCTTCTAGCTCAGCGTTCTTCCTTGTTAGCTCCTCTCGCAGCGCTTCCACTTCACTTTGCTGAGCCTCTACAGCCTGCTGCTTTTCCTCTATCTGTGCTAAATCCGCCTCCGCCTGATCAATTTGATCCTGGCGAGTTTCAATTTCCATCTCCCGCCGGTTTAGCGCCTGGCTTTGATAGGTCAGCGACTCCTTCCACTGCTCAATTTCCTCCCCTTGGGCCTTAAACTTTTTGCTTAGCCCAGAGAAATTTTGCAGAATGCTCACGAGCGATCGCCCCGCCTCCTTATGACGCTGCACCTGGCGACTGCTATTCAGCTCAATCATTACCAGCGTATCCGCGCCATAGGTCGCATCATCGGGTGCAGCTACCACTTCGTCTCCAGGTACCGCGCTCCAATCGTGCTCAGAACGCTGACAGGCAAGCAGCTTAAACTCCGCCTTACCGCTCCCAATAAATCCACTCTTCTTTTGTGTCTCAGCTAGATAAAGCACGCTGGCGTTTCCTCTATTTATGCAGGCCCTTAACCCAAGGCTCAGTTCTTACCCAAAGCCCGATGGGCACAAGGCTTAGTGGGGCTCTTAATATGCCCACTCAATATGCCCACAAGCGCGCTTTGTAAACCGGCCCATGAGCTAACAATGCGGCATTTATCAATTAATGTTTAACAAATAAAACTAGCCAGGGTACTTTGATTACATAGCAGACACCTGTAGCGCAAAGTGTTCTTAAAAGGGCTACCGCTCAAAAGTGCGCTATTCTCTATTTCTCAGGGAATGCTTGAGCCAGTTAACGCAACAGTTAATTTTGCTGAGTAGCCCCCAACGCCTTATATATAGCTGACCGCAACTGGGCAGCTCATAGGGTCACAGGTTGTAGAGATTATGAGCACAGTTTTGGTCGTCGAAGACAGCGTCGCCCAGCGAGAAATGATTAAAGGTCTGCTCGAAGGGAGCGGGCTAACCGTCACCGCTGTTAGTGACGGTATTGAGGCGCTGAGGTTTATTCAAGGAAACGTGCCTGATCTGGTACTCCTCGATATTGTCATGCCCAAGATGAACGGATACGAGGTGTGCCGCCGGATCAAGTCAAACGTCGCCACCAGAGATCTTCCCGTGGTGCTGTGCTCTTCTAAGGGGGAAGAATTTGACCGCTATTGGGGCATGAAGCAAGGGGCCGACGCCTACATTGCTAAGCCCTTTCAGCCTACAGAGCTAGTGGGCACTGTCAAACAACTGTTACTGGGATAAGCCCAAAAAACGTTAGGAAAAGAGTGCCATGGTAGGAAACCCCGACTTTCAAACAATATCAGGACGCGATCAGGCTCCTGAACTTCAGGAAATTGAAACGCCAGAAGGTGAACTTCACCTGCGTTTTTTTATGACTGACGATGAGGAATTTGCCCTTCCGGCTACGGGCATTCGCCGCATTATTGAACATGCGCCTGATCACATCACGCCGGTTCCTAACGTATCGCCTTTGCTATTAGGCACGCTCAACGAGCAGGGCCGCGTTATTTGGGTTGCTGATTTAGGTCAGTTTTTAGGCTATTCGGTACCGATGAATACTGACCGTGCGGAGATTCCGGTGATTGCGGTAGAAGAAGCTGGTACGATGCTGGGCTTAGCCGTTAACCAGATCGTCGGCACCGACTGGTTAGATATTGACGCGCTAAAAGCAACCGCCGACCCTTCTGATGTGATGGCTCCTTTTTTGAAAGGGGAGTGGCCACTCACATCAGATGATGCGCCGCCGGGGGTAGGAAAGTCGCTAAAGCTGTTAGATCATATCGCTATTCTGCGCTCGGCGCGCTGGGTTGCCTAGCCCTAAAACTTTACCCACTTTAACTAAAGACAACCCAACAAGACATTTAGGCAATTCACACATCAAGCATCGGATCGGCAAGAGGAAAAGGAACCATGGCATCGGGCACTGACTACGCACAATCCTATCAGGCGGCAGAAAAAGCCTACATGCAAGGGAGCTATGAGGAGGCAGCAGATGCGATCAATCAGCTCGCTGACGAATATCCTACAGACCCCAGCGTATTGCTGCTCAAAGGGCACATCTACTGCTACGGGTTGCAGCAGTATGAGGTTGCTCAACAGCAGTACAAATCTGTATTGCACCTTTCTTCCGACCCAGAGTTTGTAGACTATGCCAATAATGGTTTGGCCTATGCCGCAGAGGCTGCTGGCGAATTTACAGAAGTATCTTCGCCTATGCCAGATGAATTTGACGACGGACTCTCAGAAGCCGCTGATAATTTTGATGCGGTAGATGCTTTTGACTCGGTAGATGCCTTTGAGACAGCAAATGAGCCAGCAAATGCTGATGGGGCAAACGTAGCTGCCTGGTCAGGCTCTACCGAAACTGAAACTCATGATGAGCTAGAAGCGTTCGACGATTTTTCATCTGGTGATTTTTCGACTGGGCTTACCTCAGATAGTCCCACAGACGACTCAGCGGCTTCAGATAGCGATTTTGATGAGCCTGATAACCCGTTTGCGGTTTCATCTAGCAATGCTGAATCTCCTGCAATAGATGAAGACGAAGGCGATAATCCTTTTAGCGTCAGCAGCTTTGTCACCGAGGATCTGGCAACTGAAGACCTCGTAACTGAAGATCTAGGTGAGGCAGATCCGCTAGTTGCCACGCTAGAAGACGATCCGTTTAGCTTCAACATGGCTGATGACTCAAGCGACGACGGTGGCGTAACGACCTTCAGTAATGATGCTACTGGTGGCTTCGATATGGCCGAATTTGATGAGGCGTTTGGCACCAGTGGCGCGGTCGGTAGCCAGCCGGTTGCTCAGCCTATGAGCCCGGCAGCTAGTGCTGCTGCTAAAAATAGCTACAAGCCAGAGGATAGCTTTGAGTCTTTTCCAGAGGACGATAGTGAGGCGTTTGCCGACTTGTCTTTTGAGCCCATGTCTGAGGCAGACGTAGAAGATAAGACTTTATTTATGGTGGAGCCTGAGGAGGCGTCGCAAGGCTTTGCTGCCGCAGAGACTTCTGATCCGACCTTGAGCTTTGATGATAGTAATGCGTTCGGAGATGATAACTTTGGGGCTAATAATTTTGAAGTTGCCGATGACGATGGTGCGTTAGATAGCCATGCAGAGCCCACTGCCTTTGGCGATGCGTTTGATGACTTTGACGACTTTGAGAGCATCCCCGACTTTGATCTCTCAGATAGCTCTGCTGGCTTTACGAGCCCTTCTATTGGGGCTATGCCCAGTCAGTTTGGCAGTGCGATGTCCGAAGCTGACTCAGAACTAGCAGAATCCAGCGGGTTTGATGTGGCTCAGGCGTCTGCGATGCCCGTGTTTAATAAAAAGGCGGTGAGCAATCCTAAGCCTCGTAAGCAGGGAGCGCTTGCGCCGATAGAAAATGCTTCGATGCCGACTAAGCGGCTGATGCTGGCGGGCTCGGTCGGCACGATTTCTGCGATCGCTCTCACCGCAATGGGCTTCGTAATGTCCCCACCCCAACAGTCAAAAACCTATCCCCTCGCCACGGGTGCTGCTGCTGGCGTTGTCAGCTTTGGCAGTGCCCTTGGCCTGGGCTACTTATTGGAGCGACGCACTCGTCAAACCGTTAACGACTTGCAAATTCGGTTTAATCAAATTTCTAGGGGCGACCTGAACGCTAGGGCCACCATTCTCACCCGCGACGAATTTGGCCAGCTCTCCGAAGGGTTCAACCAGATGGCGAGTTCTATTTTCACTACCACGAATGAAGCGCAGCGCAAGGCTCAAGAGCAAGAGCAGGCTAAAGAAGACTTGCAGCGCCAGGTGATTCGTCTACTAGATGACGTAGAAGGTGCGGCCAGAGGCGATTTGACCGTGAAAGCGGAAGTGACGGCTGACGTTTTGGGTGCTGTTGCCGACTCGTTTAACCTGACGATTGAGAATCTGCGCGAAATCGTAAAGCAGGTAAGCGTAGCGGCCCGACAGGTGAGCCAGGGATCGACAGAGAATGAAGCCTTTGCTAGAGCGCTCTCAGCAGATGCGCTGCGTCAGGCGGAAGAATTAGCGGTGACGCTGAACTCTGTGCAGGTGATGACTGACTCTATTCAGCGTGTGGCCGAAAGTGCTCGCGAGGCAGAGGAAGTGGCTCGTTCGGCGTCTGAAACCGCGCTGCGAGGGGGAGAGGCTGTAGAAAGGACGGTGGCTGGCATCCTGGACATTCGAGAAACGGTGGCGGATACCACCCGTAAGGTGAAGCGGTTAGCCGAATCTTCTCAAGAAATCTCTAAGATTGTGGCGTTGATTTCGCAGATTGCTTCGCGGACAAACTTGCTGGCGCTAAACGCTAGTATTGAGGCGGCTAGAGCTGGTGAGGCCGGACGCGGCTTTGCGATTGTGGCTGATGAGGTGAGACAGCTTGCCGATAGGGCGGCCAAAGCCTCTAAAGAAATTGAGCAGATCGTGCTGCAAATTCAGGGCGAGACGGGCGGGGTAATGACGGCTATGGAGGAGGGCACTCAGCAAGTTATTGAGGGAACCAGACTAGCTGAGCAGGCAAAACAGTCATTAGACGATATTATTCACGTTTCTAATCGAATTGATGTGCTGGTGCGCTCTATTACAGCAGATACCGTTGAGCAAACTGAAACCTCTCGGGCGGTTGCTCAGGTGATGCAGTCGGTTGAGCTGACCGCGCAGGAAACCTCGCAGGAGTCGCAGCGGGTATCGGGTTCATTGCAGAACCTGGTTGGGGTTGCTAAGGATTTATTGACTTCGGTTGATAAGTTTAAGGTCAATAAAAAGGGTGAAAAGTGAGCGATCGCTACTTACAGGCATATCCCTTTCGAGCACAGCCATTGTGCAAAAAGTCAAAGTACCAAACGTCAGAAGACAAAAAATCAGGTTGCGAGTATCACAAAGTAGCCTATTATCAGTGCCATCGCAATAAGGGAGAAAGCGGCTATGCTGCCTGAGCAACAACAGCGCATCATGGGATATTTTATTGAGGAGGCCAAAGACCACCTCAACACAATTGAACAGGGGTTGCTCAGTCTTCAGGCCACGATTGAAGACTCTGAAAAAGCCAACGAAGTCTTTAGAGCGGCCCACTCTGTCAAAGGCGGGGCAGCTATGCTGGGCTTAGATAGCATCCAGCAGATAGCTCACCGCATGGAGGACTACTTCAAGGTCTTAAAAGAGGCTCCTGTGACGGTAGATCGCACTTTAGAAACGATGTTTCTAAGAACTTCTGATGGTCTTAAAGATTTGCTGGAGCAGCTAGAAGGCCCGTTTGGTCTGACGCAGGACAAAGCTCAAGAAATTATGGCTGATGTTGAGCCGGTTTTTGAGCGATTGGAGTCGCACCTCAATTCACTTGTCAGCAAAGCGGGTAGCAAGGCCGATCGGCCTACGGCTAGTCATTCGCCTGAAGCTTTGCAAGCCACATTTAAGCAGGACGTAGCCGCTTTGTTGCGGCAAATGCTGGCAGCTTTTAAGCAAGCTGATAATGCTGAAACCAGAAAGAAAATTCAGAATATCTGTACTCAGTTGTTTGCCCTCGGGGAGCAGTTTGAGCTAGACGCTTGGTGCGATTTGATAGAAACAGCGCGGCTTGCCTCTGCGAGTACGAGCAATGACTATCGTTCGCTCGCACCTGTGCTGATCAAAGATATTAAGAAGGCTCAGGGCTTAGTACTCTCAGGTAGAGCTTCGGAAGTTGCTGTATCAGAAGCAATGCAGGCTTTATTGCCAGAAGACGTGCTAGCTAATGATTTAGCTGATACGGGGCCTGCAGGTTTAGACGAGTTGGACTTTGAAAGCGGGTTAGAAGCTAGCCTGAGCGAACTGGATGAAGATTTTGAGTCACCAGAGAATGCGGAGAGTGCAGGTGAGCTAGATGGCTTGTTTTCAGATGAGCCGGATCTGCCGCCTGCTGAGTCAGCAGCTAGTTTAGAAGCGCTGAGCTTAGAAGGACTTGGTTCAGCGGCAGAGGATAGTTTTGCAGATACGGATGCTGAAGACGACTTCGACGGCTTATTTGAAAGTGAATCGGATCACACAGAACTTGATTTTGACAGTGGTTCTGAGGCTGATTCTAAAGGTGGAATAGATACAACAGATACGCAGACGACAGATGATTTAGAGATAGAGGATGATATCAGTCGGCTGAGCCTGGATCTGGACTTTGATGAAATTCCTTCGGAACTTTCGACGCTAAACCGTAGCGATAGTAAGAGCGAGAAAGCAGACGAATCGCTAGATGCACTACTGGCGACTGTGAATGTGACTGGGCCTGATGTAGGCACGGAAGAGCTAAATAGCCTGGCTGATCTATTCGATGGCGATTTGGATGAGCTGGATAATACCTTAGGCGGACATGCTTTCATCTCAGAAGAAATGCAGCTTCATCCTGAAAAAATTGACATGTCAACAGAGGGCGATCTGACTGACTTGTTGGCCACAGACTCAGCCGTAGCGCTTCCAGAAGTCGCTGTTGACGGTGAGGTGGATGATGATTTGTTCGGTGGGACGTTGACTGATGAGGAATTTGCGATCGCCGACGAGGCGAGCCTAGATGATTTCTCTTTAGACTCCTTAAACTTAGACATTTCAGACATAGACGTTTTAGACAGCTCAGTAGAGGAAGATACCGCACCTGAAGCAATGGCCGTTGATATGGCTGCTGATATGGCTGCACTCTCTGAAGACTTGTGGGAAGAAGACAGTAACGATGAGCTGTTCGGCGGTAGCGTTGATGAATTACTAGAGGCACCAGCGGACACATCGGAAGAATTAGAAACAAGCGCAGGAATAGATTTTGATACAGAAGATAGTGAAAATTTAGAGAGTTCTAACGTAGATCAGTTAGAAACGCCTATCGTTCGCGAGCCAGCCGTTTCGCAAAAAGCTGCGCCTCGTGAACTAGATATTGAGTTTCCTACGCTGACAGGCGTTCAGCTTCTTGAAGCGGAAGAAGCCATCGATAGTTTCTTTTTGGACACTGAGCCAGAAGATTCTGATCAACCTACTGGCAAAACAAACAACAAAGCAGGCGAAACGCCTACATTTGACGCGTTTGAGGAAGCGATAGATGAAGACTTTCTTGAGTCAGAAGCAGGTTCTGAATTGCAATCTGGAGAACAGCTTGCCGATGACCCTTGGGGGGAGCTTGCTGTAGAGTCTACGCTGACGGGCATAGATGATACTGTCAATCAGAACGAAGACAATTTATCTGGGCTGGAATGGTCAACGACGAGCGAACCACAGTCAAGTACCGATGATATAGATTTAGAGGCTGTCTTTTTAGGCTCTGAGCGGTCAGCTTCATTTGATGTCGGCTTAGATGTTGAACAGGCCGGTTCTGAGCTAGATGAACTACTCGAAGTTTCTGAAGAGGTTAGCCATGAAACAAAATCAGACTCACCAGAGATAGGCTTTGATTCATCTTCTAGTTTTGACTTAGATACAGATGAGCTATGGGGCGATTTAGTATCGCTGCCAGAAGAAGAAAACTCTGAAGAAGCTGATTCTGAGAGTCTTTATTTTGAAGAAGCTGACAGCGAAAAAAACGAAGAGGAGTCCTCCGATTTAACGCTGAATCTGATGAGCGAGACTACAGAAGATAGTGAAGAAATTGAAGACGTTTTATCGATGCCTGATGCAGAGATAGCGAGTGTAGAGGACAGCTCAAACGCTTTGGAGGGCTTTGACGTTTCTGGAGATGAGCTGTCAGCGGAAATTTTAGCTGACTTTGAAACGGCATTTGGTGGCGAAGAGGCATTAGATGAGTTGTTAGAAAGTTCTGTTGCTGACTCAAGCGAAGATGCCAGCGATGGATTATTTTTGGACGCCAGTGAGTTTGAATCAGATGAAGTACCGGCCAGTGCGTCTGAGCCTGTAAACGATATTCTGTTCACTGATGATATTGAAGATGCTGTGGCTGATAATCTCAGCGATGATCTGGATGATGCGCTTAGTCAAGAAGTCGCAATTGACACTTCTGAAATAGATGCTTTAGACATCAATGATCTAGAAATAGACGATCTGTTGGATTTTGACTCGTTAGATGGCGACCGGGCCGATGACATCAAAACTGACATAGCTGCTGTTGCGGAGATAGAAGATGATTCAGATGAAGCGCTAGATGGGTTCTTAACAGAAGATGAGCTGGCAGCCATAGATGATGAGCCGCTGCAATTCGATCTTCCTCAACCTGAGGCAATCGCTATTCCCATACCGCCTGCCGATAATTTTGGTGATCTCGACTCGCTGCTAGCTGAAGAAAGCAGCGACGGTGATGACTTTGATAATCTTGATTCACTGCTGGCCGAAGAAGACGATAGCAGTGAGCCTGATACAGACGATATGCCTACTTTTGTAGGTGGTTTAAGAACCTCGAATAGTTCTAGCGAAGAGAGTCACGAAGAAGAGGATTTTGGTGATTTAGAGAAGCTATTGGAAGACGGGCCTGATGAAGGTGGGGGTGCGCCTTTGGCTGAAACTCAGCGGCGATCGCCTCAAAGAGCGGTGCAAAGACGCAGCAGCGGCGGCGTGCGTGAGCAGAACATGCGAGTTTCTGTGAAGCATTTGGACACGCTGAGCAACTTAGTAGGCGAGCTAGTAGTGAGCCGAAACACGCTAGAACGTGACCAAGAACGACTGAGACAGTTTTTAGACAACCTACTGTTTCAGGTGCAGCAGCTTAATGATGTGGGCCAGAGGATGCGGGACTTGTATGAGCGATCGCTACTAGAAAGCTCTTTGATGTCAAACCGTCGGGCTCACGATTCGGCTAATGCACAACAGGCTGATCCTACAGCCTTTGAAGACCATGCTACAGGTGAAACCTTTGATGCTTTAGAGATGGATCGCTTCACTGGCTTTCATACGCTCTCACAAGAGATGATTGAGCTGATTGTAAGAGTGCGAGAGTCTTCTTCTGACATTGGCTACACGGTGGAATCTTCTGATCAGGTGACGCGCCAGTTTCGCCAGATTACGACTCAGCTACAGGAGGGCTTAAACACCGCTCGAATGGTGGCTTTTTCTCAGGCGGCTGACCGACTCCCTCGGGCGGTGCGCGATATTTCTTTGAAGTGTGGTAAGGAAGCTCGATTGATTGTTGAAGGGCAAGATACGCTGATCGATAAGATGATTGTAGAGCACCTGTACGATCCGCTTACGCATTTGGTTAACAATGCGATTACTCACGGCATTGAGCCGCCAGAAGAGAGAAAGAAAGCGGGAAAATTGCCCGAGGGCTCGATCACGGTCAGAGCGTTTTATCAGGGTAACCAAACGGTAATTTATGTCGCTGATGACGGTGGCGGCATAAATACTGAGTTTGTAAAGCGCAAGGCGATTGAGAAGAACCTGATCGGTGAAGCTGAAGCGGCAGATCTCTCTGACCTAGAGACTTATGAGCTGTTGTTTCATCCAGGCTTTAGTACGCGAGATCAGGCTGACGACTTTGCCGGGCGCGGCGTGGGAATGGACGTGGTGAGAACGTCGCTGGCGGATATTCGCGGCAGCGTCACGATTGATTCTGAGATGGGGAAGGGGACTAGCTTTACGATTCGGTTGCCGCTGACGCTGAGTATTTCTAAGGCGCTAAGCTGTGTGAGTAATCAGGCGCGGATTGCTTTCCCGATGGATGGGGTGGAGGATATGTTGGATGTACCTCGCGATCGCATTGTCAAAAACGAACAGGATCAAGACTGCGTAAAATGGCGCGATACGTTACTTCCTTTCCAGCCGGTTACTAATCTCTTGAAGTTCAACAGAACGTTAGGGCGAAGCCGTGTGTATGGTGGCAGTCAGGATGATGACGTGCTCTCGATTATCGTGCTCAGAAGCGCAAACACTTACATCGCCGTTCAGGTTGACCAGGTGATTGGTGAGCAGGAGATTGTGATTAAGCAGCTTGAGGGGCCGGTGCCTAAGCCGCTGGGAATCGCAGGCGCGACGGTGCTGGGTGATGGGCGGGTGATGCCGATTGCTGACGTGCTGGAGCTGATTGATATTGCGATGGGCCGAATTCGTCGTGATTCGGCTTCGATGACTTGGGCGCAAGATGCGGCTAAGGCGATGGAAGAGGCTCCGGTGAAGAACGATCCGACTGTGCTGATTGTGGATGACTCGATTACGGTGCGCGAGCTGCTTTCGATGAGCTTTAACAAAGTGGGCTATCGGGTGGAGCAGGCGCGAGATGGGCAAGAAGCCTGGGATAAGCTGCGTTCGGGGTTGCCTTGCGATTTGGTGTTCTGTGATATTGAAATGCCGAGGATGGATGGACTAGAGCTGCTTTCGCGGATGCAGAAGGACAATCATTTGAGCAGTATTCCGATTGCGATGCTGACTTCGCGTGGGGCGGATCGTCATCGGCAGATGGCGGTGGACTTGGGGGCGAGCGGCTACTTTACGAAGCCTTATTTGGAGGAGGCGCTGCTAGATGCGGCGCAGCGAATGCTGAATGGAGAGACGCTGGCCAAGGGTAGAGGCGGCTGATTTAAGCATAGAGAACTGCGCCTGCATTGAAACACCCTTCTGCGTTAGGATCGAGGGGTGTTTTTCTTTTTGATTCACTATGGTTGCTGTTGTTGCTCGGCCTGTTGCTCGTGATTGGAATCCGGTGGTGCGATCGCTCGAAGCGCTGCTGGATGCAAACAGAGTAATGCGGCGTAAAGAAGAGCTGCTGGTGTATGAGTGCGATGGGCTTACGAGCTATCGGCAGCGGCCAGCGGTGGTGACGTTGCCGCGCACGACTGAAGAGGTGGCGGCGGTGGTGAAGCTGTGCCACGAGCAGGATATTCCTTTTGTGACGCGCGGGGCGGGTACTGGGCTTTCGGGCGGGGCGCTGCCGATTGAGGAGTGCGTGCTGATTGTGACGACCTGTATGCAGCAGGTTTTGGATATTGACTATGACAACCAGCGCGTAGTGGTGCAGCCGGGTGTGATTAATGGCTGGGTGACGCAGGCGGTGAGCGGGGCGGGGTTTTACTATGCGCCCGATCCGTCTAGCCAGCAGGCTTGCTCGGTGGGGGGCAATGTGGCTGAGAATTCGGGTGGGGTGCACTGTCTGAAGTATGGGGTGACGACGAACCACGTGATGGGTGTGATGGTGGTGCTGCCGGATGGTGAGATTGTTGAAATCGGTGGATCGTTGCCGGAGATGCCAGGGTATGACCTGACGGGCGTTTTTGTGGGGTCGGAAGGGACGCTGGGGATTGCGACTGAGGTGACGCTGAAGGTGCTGAAGGTGCCGGAGTGTGTGCAGGTGATTTTGGCTGACTTTACGAGTGTGGAGGCGGCGGGCGAAACGGTGTCGGACATCATTGGCGCGGGGATTATTCCGGCGGGGCTGGAGATGATGGACAACTTTAGTTTGAATGCGGTGGAAGATGTGGTGGCGACGAACTGCTACCCGCGTGATGCGGTGGCGATATTGTTGATTGAGATAGATGGGGCTCCGGCTGAGGTGGCGGCGAGTGCTGAGGCGATCGCGACCTTTTGTAATAAGAACGGGGCGCGGCAGCTCACGATTGCAACAGATGAGGCTGAGCGGCTACGGCTGTGGAAGGGGAGAAAGGCGGCGTTTGCGGCGATGGGGAAGCTGAGCCCTGATTATTATGTGCAGGACGGGGTGATTCCGAGAACCCGGCTGCCGGAGGTGTTGCAGGAGATAGAACAGCTTGGCCACAAACACGGGTATCGGGTGGCGAATGTGTTTCATGCGGGGGATGGGAATTTGCATCCGCTGATTTTGTATAACAACAATATTCCGGGGCAGCTAGAGGAAGTGGAGGCTTTGGGGGGAGATATTTTGAAGCTGTGTGTGAGCGTGGGGGGGAGTATTTCGGGTGAGCATGGGATTGGGGCGGATAAGCGGTGCTATATGCCAAATATGTTTAGTGCAACAGATTTGGAGACGATGCAGTGGGTGCGGGGGGCGGTGAATAAGAAGGGCCTGGCGAATCCGACGAAGATTTTTCCGACGCCGAGGACTTGTGGAGAGTCGGCGCATGGGGCAGGTGGTAAGTTTGAGGGATTAGAGAATTTTTGAGGAGGGTGAGGTGTTATTTACTGGTGGATGAAGATTTCGTCTCGACCAAGTTCAATATAATCGTGTAATTCAAGTAGCGTTGCTACCTGTTGCAGATTATCTTTAAAGATCTTTTCAAGTTCTGAGTTTTTGATATTGCCTGTAGCAACTAAGAGCAGCTTGTACGGTTTTTGCTGTAATAAGAAGGACTGTACGAAATCAGCATCTTTAGTGATGACGATTCTTTCTTCTTCGAGAGAGAGCGTGTTGATATCGGCGTCTGAAGTTGCATTGCCCTGAATTAGGTCTTGGGTGTGAAGACAATCGTAGCCTTCGCTTTGAATAAGATATGCCAATCGCTTTGGTAATTGGGCATCAACGATAAA
The DNA here is from genome assembly GCA_963793265.1 of uncultured cyanobacterium. Lineage (GTDB taxonomy): Bacteria > Cyanobacteriota > Cyanobacteriia > Phormidesmidales > Phormidesmidaceae > Phormidesmis. The sequence goes on along the minus strand of CAWBZI010000006.1, from coordinate 366,568 downwards.
CTTCATGAGGCAAGTTTATGTAAGCTTTTGACTTGGCTGAGTCGTGTCGCAAATAGCAGTACAGCCAAGATGTCTGCATTTTCTAAGTCGTCATAGTCTGACAGTATTTCATCGTGTGTCATTCCAGAGCTGAGCAGTTCCAAAAGAAATTCTACCGGATAGCGTAATCCACGGACACAAGGTTTCCCGTGGCATATTTCTGAGTCTATGGTGATTCTTTTCAGAAGAGAAGTATCCATTGTCCGCCTTTGATTGGTACTACTGGTATTGACTATATCAGTAGCGCAAGCTTTGAGAACGCTAATAGAGATGAATTCGTTTGTGATAGTTGACTCATACAGAATAAGCATAGCTTTTTAAGGGTTTGCGATGTCATCTGCCTATCGTTGTCAGGATTTGCCGAGTACGACTGAGCTGCCTTATTCGGATGGTAGGCCGGTAGATAATGAGCTGCATAATCTGTTGCCTAATTTGCTGAGGTTTTCGCTTCTAGATTTATGGGGGAAGCGGATGGATTGGTATTTTGGGGTGAAGATGGCGATTTATCATACGACAGGGATTGATGTGAGAGTGCCAGCGGTGCCTGAGGCGTTTTTGTGTGTGGGTGTGGATCGGCGGCGGGAGCCGGAAGATAGAGGGAGCTATGCAACCTGGGAGAATGATGATGTTCGGCCTGTGCTGGTTTTGGAGATGGTTTCTCATATTCCTAGAGGAGAATACGATGAGGGTATGAGCCTTTATGCTGAGCTGGGGGTGCTGTATTACGTTGTCTATAATCAGAGCTTTTGGCAGCGGGATGGGCACCAGCCGTTTGAGGTGTATAGGTTAGAAGAAGGGCACTACCAGCTACAGCAGGGTGAGCCTTATTGGATGCCGGAGGTTGGGCTGGGGATAGGGCGGTATCAGGGGCAGTTTGGGAATGTACAAATGGAGATGATGGCCTGGTATAACGAGCAAGGCGTCCGGCATTTTAGTGGGGAGGAGCAGGCGCGGTTGCGAGCAGATCAGGCGCGATCGCGAGCGGATCAGGAGCAGTTGCGAGCAGATCAGGCAGAGTCGCTATTGCAGGAGGAGCGGCTGCGAAGGGAACGGTTGGAGGAGGTTTTGAGGGCGCAGGGGATTGACCCAGAGGATTTGTCGTAGCTGTGCTCTCTCCTGAGAGTTATTTATAAAACAACAGAAGTTTTTGTTAGCAAGTTATTTTGATTAGTGAGAGGGCATTATAGGGTTGCAGGGGGATGTTGGCGGTGGTTTGAGTGGATGGTCGGGGAGAAGGTACCGGCAAAGTACGGATAAGTGAGAGATTTGTGGGTGGCTCCTTGTGTAAATAGGCTGACTGTTCAAGAAATGTTGGCGGGCAACTTAAGTTCGGAGCGGAAAGCAAGTAAACGCTAAGCGCTGAGAGGGTTTCAAGCTTTTTGATTTCTCTTTTTGGTAAGCTGGCTAGCTTGATTTCATTAAACACACGAACCTACCTCAAAACATCACGGAGACACCTTCCATGACAACTCAAATTAAGGCAAAATTGCTTCAGCACTTCGCAGCAAAGAAAAAGGCTGACGGCGGTTTTACTCTCATTGAGCTTCTTGTTGTAATTATCATCATCGGTATTCTGTCGGCGATTGCACTGCCTTCCTTCTTGAACCAGGCTAACAAAGCTAAGCAGTCTGAAGCTAAGACTTACATTGGTTCTATGAACCGTGCTCAGCAAGCTTACTACTTAGAGAACGGAAACTTCGCTTTTAACGGTTCAGATGCTAGCCTTACTACTGATGCACTTGCTTTTTCGGCTTTAGGTTTAGGAATTACGCCTGAGACAGAGAACTACAGCTATGCAATCGGCGGGATCACTGGCCTTGCTGCTGGAAGCAGTGCGGTTAACAACACTGCTACGCCTTCCGTTGGCCTCACCCCGGCTACAGGTGCCGTGGGTGATCCTGATCCCGCCGCTTCCGTTAAGCAGTACTTTGGTACTGTAAAAATTGGTGTGACTACTGCTACAGCTGGCGATGCAACGACTCTCGCAACTTTGTGTGAAGCACTCACGCCTCCTATTTCAAACCCAACACCTGGAATGTATGCTGTTACACCAGCACCAGCCAGCCTACTGGCCAGTGCTGCAGGTGCTCCTGAGTGTGGTGCTGGTTTTAAGGCAATTCAGTAATTGTGCTGATACATAGAGCGTCTGCTTCTGTTGCTTGCGTTTAGCAAGCGCAGATAATAAGTAAGAGCAAGCAAAGGGAAGTGATGTCATATCTCGCTTCCCTTTGCTTGTTTAAGACTCAGAAGACATAAGTCCTAGCAGTTTCGTAGAGTTTCATGATGATTGATTATGAGTATGTAAAAAGGAGGAAAAGGAATAACAATCAGGGATACACCATTCTTGAACTCCTGATGGTTATCATTGTTATAGGAATTTTATCTGCGATCTCACTACCTTCTTTTTTAAGCCAGGCTAACAAAGCTAGGCAAACAGAAGCTAAAACGTATATCGGCTCAATGAATCGTGCGCAGCAAGCAGAGTATATGGAGCAGGGAAGCTTCACAGTAGATGCTGGAGAGCTAGGTCTTGGCATTTCATCTGAAACAGCTAATTATATTTATCGAATAAGTGTGGGTAGCGCGGCTGGCAATAGCGTTGTTAATAGAGCGATTCCAAGTGACGGAAGCTTCAGCAACGTACCCGGTTTACAGTCGGGCGCTTTAGCATATCTAGGCGGTGTCAAAGCAGGAAGGCATAGCGGCACTGGGGAAGCAAGTACTTTATCTGTTATCTGTGAAGCATTAACTCCGCCTTTTGTCTCTGGTGAAGATGGAACGATATTAGAACCTAACAATCTTGAATCAGCTCTTGCTGGGCCACCCGCTTGCGATGCATCCGTTTATCGAACAGTAAAGTAAGTTCAGTTGTCAAGAATATAACAACAGACTATAGACTAAGTAATAAAATTGCCTCCTGACAAGAGCTGAGAGGTTTATCGTGCCATGATATCTACCAACATTTTTCTAAGGTTAGCAACAGCAGCCATTTTGGGCGCAACAGTTGTGGGTTCGCAATTTATAGAAAAGGCCGATCTCAAAGCGCGCTCTACAAACAGTGCTCAGGCACAAATAGATAGCAGTGGAGAAGAACTGAGTGCGAGTTTAGAGCTTGTGCGGCACTCACCAAGTATAGGATTTAGGAATGTTGTCGCTAATACTGTGTTTATTCAGTTTTTGCAGTACTTTGGTGATGATGATGCTCGCAAACAATTTGGCTATGCTAAAAGCCCGGATTTTTTTGAGGCTCTGATTAGTCAAGATCCTTACTATCGAGACTTTTATATTTTCCTTTCGGGTAGCAGCACTTTGTATGCTGGCAGACCAGACAGGTCTGTTGAGATAACGGCATCGGGACTTTCTAATCTGAGTCCAAATCAACCCCCTGATAGCTATTACGTTTGGCGATATAAAGCCGTAGATGAGCTTTTATTTTTGGGCGATAATAAAGCCGCACAAGCATCGTTCGGTACGGCAGCAGACTGGGCAGCGCAATCAAAAGCTCCTGGCTCTGAGCAAATTGCCATACAGTCACGTAGAACCGCTGACTTCTTGGCAGATAATCCCAATAGCCGGGTTGCACAGATAGACGCTTGGAGTAGCTTACTAACTACGGCACTAGATAAAGATACTCGCATTCGAGCAATTAAAAAAATAGAGGAATTAGGCGGAAGCATCGTGATTAGTGAGGATGGTAGCCTTGGCGTTCAATACGAGAAGGCAGAAGACTCTGAAAGCGCAAATAATTCCGATATTTAGAAACAACAGCATAACAAGAGGGCACGAAACTATACTTCGTGCCCTAAACAACAATAATTTAGATCTAAATTATTACCGCTAGAAGCAGAATCTACAAGTATTTTCGCAAAAGACTCATTGCCTCACCTTGGGCAGGCGTAATAATTAGCTGTTCTTCAGTAGCCATAATGGGGCTCCACAGAACGGTTTCGGCGTAATGTAGGATGTGCGAGGTGTGGATGGTTTGGCGAACGGCGGCGGGGGAGCCTAGTAGGATGTGGCGGATGGGTTCGCGTTGAGGGGTGCCGTGAGGCGTGAGGGCGGTGAGGAGCGTGGGGGCGTTTTGGGCGTGTTGAGCTGTGCGACCAGTGGGCTGATCGCTGAGGAATGATAGGGGTTTCATGGGTTTCTCCGGTGAGTAGGGGAAGAAAGCCACGAAAAAAAAGCCACTCTAACTTGCCAGGAGTCAGGGTGGCTATGGCATGATGCCAATAGCCTCTGAACTGTCTAGTGTCAGTTTTGAGGTTAGTTGTCGGTGTTGGGGCCTAATCCAACGCCGACAACGGCTAATTTTTCGGGCGGGCGGCGATTACTTGGAGTAATGCCTTGCTAAGTAGCGTATCAGGATACTTTCTGTTGTGTCAATTGTTTTGTTAGGGATTGTTGAATATACGGAGGAGGGTTTGCTGACGGATCGAAGGGTTGTTGCGCCGGAGGGCGTAAAGCCTTACGCTCCTACGTTAGGGTGAATTGCGATGTGCGCTGCGGGCCTATGGTGAAATCGTTGTAGACGGTATGTTGTTTGGATGCACATCCTTTATCGGAGTTTATCAACAAAGGCCTGATGGGATGGATCGCTTAGGCCGGTTTGCAAAGTCTCGTAAACCTGAACGAGATCTCCGGCTACAAAAGCATTCACGTTTAGCCATAGGCCGGGAAAAACCTGGCTGCGGATAATTCCAGATTCGTCGGGCGCTAGCGCTACGTATTCGCCAGATTGCAAAATGAACCAGCTCAGCGTTCTTTCTCCCGAATTCCAGACAATGTATTCCTGCACACCATTACGCTGATAAGACATTTTCTTATCATGCAAATCGTAGGAAGCACTACTCCCTGCAATTTCTACCGCTAGCTCTGGTGCGCCCTCAATATAGTCATCGCTGCTAATACTGGAACGGCCACCTCTCTCTTCGTCTATACGCAATAGCGCATCTGGCTGAGGCTCGTTAGCATCGTCTAATCGAACAGTTGCATTGTCGTAGACATTCACACCTGGCGTAAACACGCCGTAAACACCTAACCAAGTCATTATGTTGCCATGGGGCAAAGCATGTTTTCCAGCACGAACAGGAGAACCCAAGTAAACCACTCCTTCAATTAACTCTGCTTTTTTGAGAGTAGGCATTGCTTCATAACGACTTTCAAATTCGTCACGAGTGAGCCGATCTCCGCTTTCTAGCGCAGGTAAGCTCAGCTTTGTATCACGAGTGGCTACCATTACCGTTAACTCCTTCTCTCCTTATTGCTCTCTATTATAGGGAGTGCGTCTAGGTTGCCGTGCTGGAGGGCGCACGGCGGCGGGGCCCCTACGAATTTACAGGTGAGGTTTGGGTGTGGGCCAATAGCCGATTGATGGCGGTGAGGCGGTTTTGCCAGGTGCGGAGGCGATAAGGGGTGCTTGCTACATTTACGCTCAGGCTGGTGGGGAGCGATCGCCCCAACCCATCCAACCGCGCCGTCACCTGCTGCAACTCCCTAGCCGAAGGCTCACTCCCCAAATCATCCAAACTCTCTCCTATCTGATTGACATCACTCACCCATCGCGCTAACCGCTGCGAATCTCCCTGAATCTGTTGATTTGTCAGCAGCCAGTTCCACTCTTGTTGAAGAGACTTGTACTGAGCCGAAGCGGTTGTATAGCTTGTTGTATCACTGCCGCTGGTCGCAACATCGCTTTGAGCATTGCCCTGCGTTCTCGCTAGCATTGCCTGCACATCGCCCGTGAGGTTGTCAGCAGCGAAGAGAGCATAGCCGTTGGTGGGCAAATCTCGCAGTAGCTGAAGCTGGTCGTGGGCGATCGCGGCTGGCAGATTCAACAATCGAATACCCGGAATCACTTGCGTGTGACGATAGCTAGATTCAACAACCCAAGGCCGAATCAGCTCATCAAAGCGCTGAGTGCTGCTGGCATAGCTCATCAGCACAATCCAGTCAATTAGACCCTGATCGGCCCAGTCCTCCCAGTCTTGCTGAAGCGTTTGCTGGCGCTTGCGAGTGTCGTCTGCAAAAACGGCGGCAGAAATTTTGATGCCGGGCTTTTGGTGGCGGAGGCGCTGAGAGGCTTCAGCCACAAAAGAGCTGATTTGCTGCGTGCGAAATTCTGTCCACTGACCCCAGAGGAAGGCTTTGCGATGGTCGCCGCCGTTTTTAGGAGAAAGAGAAATTGGATCGACACCAGTGAGAGCGTGGAACTGCTGGCGAGCGGCATTGCCATAGCCAAAGAGGCGGTTGTTAGCAGGATCTTGAAAAGGATAGCGAACGTAGTCGAACTGGATGCCGTCTACGTCGTAGCGACCAGCGATTTCGCTGAGGATGTTGAAGAGATACTGGCGGACTTCGGGATTCGCAGGGTCGAGGAAGGGTTTGGTTTGGCCGGGGATGATGAGGTTGCCGTGATTGTCGAAGCCTGCCCAGTCGGGGTGAGCGGTGAGAATAGGGCCAGGGTAGTTGGTCTGCTTGCCCACGAGCGGATTGTGCGCCTGGTTGCCCGCTGCAAATAGCCAAACCCAGGCGTGAACTTCTAGGCCATAGGCTTTGCCGAGTTCTACAGAAGCCTGAAGCGGATCCCAACCTGAGATGAGCGGGTTTTGCTCTGGGGCAACCGTGCTGGGATAGATGGGGTAGCCCGCGTTGACGGTTTCAACAAAAACGGTGTTAATGCCCGCTGCTTTGAAGCGCTCAAAGATTTTGGCTAAGCCCTCTTGAGAACCGGCAGAGACAATCGTTTCACGGTCTAGCCAGATAGAGCGGACTTCGGGCTGAGCGCTGCGCCCGGCAATCTGCGTTTGGGCTACTTGGGCACTGCGCAACGAATCAGTCACCGTTTGAAAACGCTGGTGTGCTGTTTCGTACTCGCCCTGGGAGATTAGCCCTTGCCAGTCGTTTAAAAGCTGCTGAGCGGCCTGTAGTTCGGCGGGTAGGGGCGTTGGAATAGTAGGAGCGGTGTTCGCGCTGGCGGTGAGTGTGGAATCGACTACGCGGAGCTGGGTTGGCTGGTTTTGAGCGTGATTAGCAAGATAGGTGCTTTCGACTCGGCCCGTGAGATTTGCTAGCTCGCGGTACATTGCCTGGGTAGAGAGCGGGCTGCGGGATGGTGCAGGATTGCTTGCGGCTTGGGTAGAAATTTGGGGTCGGTGTAGGGCGATCGCTTGATTGGCGATCGCACCCAAAGACAAAGCACTCCAAGACAGCGCACCGACTGCAAATCCGAGTAGTCCTGTCGCGAGTTTTCTAGTGGGCCTGCCGTGTAGAGTGCGATCGCCAGTCTTTTTAGCAGGAGCAGTCAATCGACCTAAGGCTACCGGCAAAGTGTGTGAGCGAGAAACCTGAATCATTTGAGCTGACTAAATATTGTGTGAAGGGCATTTAAAAAATCACCAGTAAGAATCACCAGCCGCGATTCTCACCCTTCATTAATTCCCGTAGCGGGTTTGCAGCTATCAAGTCAGGCTGATTTATCAGTCGGTTTATTGATTGAAGTTAGGCCACAGATGCAATAGATAAGATTGGCTATGGTAGAATATTGAATCTTATTTATTGTCTGAAACTATGCCTTTGCTTCAAGAACGCAAACAAGAAATTATCTCCGAGCATCAGGTTCATGAAACCGATACCGGATCGGTTGATGTGCAAGTTGCCATGCTCACCGATCGGATTAACAGTCTAACTAAGCACCTACAGCAGAACAAAAAAGACTATTCCTCCCGTCGCGGCCTGCTGAAGATGATTGGTCAGCGCAAGCGTTTGCTTGCCTATCTGACTAAGCAAGATCCCGAGCGCTATAAAGCTTTGATCCAGAAGCTCGGCATTCGTCGCTAAAGTCATCCGACACAGATACTTTTTAGATCTGTTCAGCGCTGTAAACACGGGAGTTGTCGATATGGCTTCTCAATCTGACGATAAAGCTGGCCTGCCTTTTGAGCCCAAGGGTAAAAAAGCCAAAGCTAAGAAGGCAGCTAGTGCTAATAAAGACAAGGCTACTGAAGCGAAGAATTCTGTAGCCAAAACGGCTAAGGCTAAGAAGAAAAAGCCTGAAGCCTCTGATATGTCGGCAAGGGCAAGAGCCCGAGCCGATGAGATTTTGGCGGGCAATCGTCGGAAGGCTAAGGCTAAAGCGGAGAAGGGTAAGCCGGGTAAGAAGAAAGACGATAGCGGCGCGATTCCTGAAGCCGTGAGCCGTCGAATGCTGCGCAGAATGGCGATACTCTCAGGTGCGCCTGTGGCTTTAGGCGTCGGCATTTTCTTTTTGTCTTATTACTTGCAGAGCCGTGAGATTGTGGAGTTTCCGCCGATTGCTGTGCTGTTGGTGACGATGGGCTGCTTTGGGCTTGGCGTGTTGGGGCTGACGTATGGTGTGCTGTCGGCTTCTTGGGATACTGAGCCGGGCGGGCTGGTTGGGCTGAAGGAGTTTAAGCTTAATTTTGGCCGGGTGATGGACGCGCGGCGGGCGTCGAAGACGTAGTTGGGAGAAGGGTTGGGGATGAGGGCTTCGACCGCCTCTACTTACCCTCCGTCCCTTCAGTCCGAATATCCTGCGCCTTAAGATACAGCTCAGCCCACTGACTGGTCGTTTGCTTTTCGGTAAGCCCAAACATCCCAGCGACTTCCTTAACCGTATTCCCTGCCTTAAAAGCCTCTAAGATCTGCCGCTGAGGCTCAGAAATCGCGCCTAAGAAGGCTTCATACTGAGTCGGCGTGAGCCCTAAATTGTGGTGCTTAAGCGAGGTTTTTAGCCAGGTGAAAACCAGATCGGGCTGCTTTTTGATCGTGAAAATGCGGATGGCGTGATAGCTGACTTTTTCTCGCAGGCGGTAGGCTTCGCGAACTTTTATATCGAGCTGCTGTGAAATCATGTCTTGGGTGTAGCCCTGCAAGTGCAGCTCTAGCCACTGCACCGCCGTAGAGCCTAGCTCTTCGTTCAAGTAGTCAGAAAATTCCTGCTTGACGTGCCTGCGAGCGGCCTGCTGTTCTTCAAATTCTTTTTGCACCTCGTAGCGGTCTAGCGCCTCAAAGTCCAATAGGCTGAGGGTGCCGTCGGCTTCGCTGGTGCCGATTTCTTCGGAGATGAGCTGGATGAGTTCGGCGCTGGGAACCTGAGTCATGCCACCGCGCTGCGACCTTCTCAAGTAGTTCACAAAGCGATAGACCAATAGCGGCTGGTTGCGAATAGGCCGCAGACAGTACTCTTCAATGGTGGCAAGGGTCAACAAATTTCGCAGGCTGCCGCGCGTAGTGCACTGGCCGATCCACTGCGTTTGCTGCCGCATGTGGCGATCGCTCTGAAGCATTTCTTGAATTACCTCTTGCAGCACGTCTTTGACCGCGCGTTTGCGATCGCGACTCAGCGCAATCCAGGTACGCACCTTACTGCGAATTAAAAACAAACCGCCCAGCTTTTGCAGCAGCCTTTTATAGGCTCTTTCGGGCGAGAGGCCCCAGTAGCGAGATATAAAGATTCTGTAACGATAGTCCATCGCTTTTTGAGCCAGCTTGCGCTCAGACGAGCCCATCGGCTCGAATCGTGCTGATTCGCCGACAAGCCACTGCGCGATCGCCTCATGCGTGCTAGCCGGTTGAGTTGGCAGGTCAGCGGCAATCTGAGTTCGCCAAACCGACAAAACGTCTGAATAGAAAGAATCTACACGCTTGGATGAACTTTCTAGCGCGTTTTCTGGGCTGTGTAAGGGATTGGTCATAGCGGCTGCGAATCTAGCACCAGAATTGATATTGACTTACTCTACCCCATCAAAGAAACCCTCAAGCCTCCGATGGAAGGCGCTTTGATGCAAGAGGAAGCGATTAGAAGATAGCTTTCTGAGAATCCTACAGAATCTTCATCGTTTCTTCACGAATACGACCGTTAACTTGTCGCTCAGGAGATATTTCGGTATTTTTACGCATAAAGGCGTAGAAAGTTGAGGCACTAACTATAATTTGGTCAGTCTGAGTTGGGTAGAAGTACTTAACTTACGACTGTCTTTTGTTAAATGTTTGTATATCTATATGTATGCCGGATATACACGCCTTAAGCAACAAGCTGTTCGATGAGGGTGCAGGTACCTTTGGTCACTATCAAACGTTCGAGAAAACCCATGTCACGTAGCGCCATATCTTATCCAGTTATGTCAAGACCGTCACGGGTGAGCCTTTATCAGCCTCCCTTCCCACGACTGCCTCATATATCCACGCGCTCTGTATTCAAGCGCGCTATTGATATTGTCGGTGCTTGTGTCGGGCTTTCAATACTGTGCGTTTTATTTGTGCCCGTCGCGATCGCTATTCGCCTTGACTCTGCTGGGCCTATCCTCTATTCGCAAGAGCGCTTCGGTTTGCAGGGTAAGCCGTTTCGCATTTGGAAGTTCCGCTCAATGGTGAGCAACGCCGATGAGCTGAAAGCCACTATTGCCAACGAAGCCCAGGGCTTAATATTCAAGAACTCTACCGATCCGCGCGTAACCCGAATCGGGCAGTTTTTGAGGAAAACAAGCCTGGACGAGTTCCCCCAGTTCTGGAACGTGCTCACGGGTGATATGAGCCTAGTTGGCACACGCCCCCCTACGGGCGATGAGGTGCAGCACTACAGCGATCGCCATTGGAAGCGCCTGGACGTACGACCGGGCCTGACCGGCCAGTGGCAGGTGAGCGGGCGATCGCAAGTCAAAGACTTTGAAGACATCGTGGATATGGATCTGGCCTATCAGCATCACTGGAGCCCGGCCTATGACCTGAAGCTGATTGTAAAGACGGTAACCACAATTTTGTCTAAGGGGTCTGGGGCTTACTAAACAGCTCCAAAAAGGAATCTATTAGAGCCAGCGCGCAACATCCTTAGCGTGGTAAGTCAAAATCATATCTGCGCCAGATCGTTTAAAGCTGGTCATCGTTTCCATAACCACTTTTTCCTCATCTATCCAGCCGTTGAGCGCTGCTGCTTTCACCATGGAATATTCGCCAGAGACGTTGTAGGCCGCTACCGGCAGATTAGTCGCTTCCTTAACTCGCCAGATGATGTCCATGTAGGCTAGCGCGGGCTTGACCATCAGCATGTCAGCGCCTTCGGCAATGTCGAGGGCGATTTCTTTAATGGCCTCGGTGCCGTTGGCTGGATCCATCTGGTAGGTGCGTCTGTCGCCAAACTGAGGGGCTGATTCGGCAGCGTCACGGAAGGGGCCGTAGTAGGCAGAAGAATATTTGGCGGCGTAGGAAAGAATGGGCAAGTCGTTGAAGCCACCTGAGTCTAGACCCTGGCGAATGGCCTGCACAAAGCCGTCCATCATGCCGGAAGGGGCGATAATGTCAGCGCCTGCGTTAGCTTGAGAAAGGGCCGTCTTCTTTAGTAATTCTAAGGTGGGGTCATTGAGCACTCGGCCTGAAAGATCGCCCACTTCTAAGTAGCCGCAGTGGCCGTGATCGGTGTATTCGCACAGGCAGGTATCGACGATTACTAGCAGATTGGGGACGGCTTTTTTGATGGCCTCAGTTGCCTTTTGCACAATGCCATGATCGTGCCATGCGCCCGTGGCTTCGGTGTCTTTTTCGGTAGGAATGCCAAACAAAATGACGGCAGGAATGCCCAGGTCATAGACTTCTTTAGCTTCTTCAACGATTTTGTCTACCGAAAGCTGATAGACGCCGGGCATCGATTTGACTTCTTGAGAAAAGCTATCGCCGGGAACGGCGAATAGGGGATAGACCAGATCGTTTGTGGTGACGATGTTTTCTCGCACCATGCGGCGGAGGTTTTCGTGCGATCGCAGGCGGCGGGGGCGATGAGTAGGAAACATGTTGGGCTCTACACTCAGACAATAGTGCAAACAAGTGTAAAGCCTGTATCAAGCGGATTTAAGCAGATTTGCCTAAAAGTTACGTTCCTTAAAAAAGGATGGTTTGGATAGATACGGGCCGCGCGGGGGAGGTATTAGCCTAGAATGCTGAGCAGAGACAGGCGGCAAAGGTTCGCTAATAAGGTTTTTACGTAGGCGAGAAAAAGATAGGTGTTTGCTCCGTACGAGCTACTTTGGGCGCTGATTGGCCTGATTTTGACGATTTTGAGTAGCTGGCTTGAAGCTGGGGTGCCCTGGCTTTTGTGGCAGGGCGAAGCGAGTGCGGTGGTGCCCTATTCGCTGGGGGTGACGTTTCAGGTCGGTGCGGCGCTGTTTACGGGCTGTATGGGCGGGAAGAATGCGGCAGCGATCGCACAAATTGCCTATGTGATTCTAGGCGTTGTACTGTTTGAGCGGTTTCAGCTAGAAATATTTACTCAGGACGCTGGGCTGAGCTACCTGCGCGATCCGGGCTTCGGCTATTTACTGGGCTTTATTCCGGCAGCGTGGCTGTGTGGCAAGCTGGCATTTCGAGATAAGCCCACGCCCGAGCGGCTAGGATTTGCGGCTTTGAGCGGATTATTGGTGGTGCACGTATGCGGGCTTACCTATCTGTGCTTGGGGTACTTATTTCGCTGGATCGCGGCTGACTTTTCCCTGCCAACCGCCATCATGACATACTCTATAGTGCTGATCCCTGGACAGGTAATGGTGACCTGTGCGATCGCCCTTATTGCCTACGGCTTGCGTAAAGCCCTGTTTTACTAACTTACTGACCTAGCGAACTTGAAGTGATTATCTATGAGACTTAGAAACCCTGTTTTTTGGCTGGTAGCGATCGCTGGCGTCATCCTCGATCAGCTCACAAAACAGTGGGTACTTCAGGCGCTACCGCTCAGAGAGGCAATCGAAATCATTCCAGGTGTACTGAACTTTTATCACACCACTAACAGAGGCGCTGCCTGGAGCCTGTTTAGTGAAAACGGCGAATGGTTGCGCTGGCTGTCGCTGCTCGTGAGTGTGGCGCTAATTGTGCTAGGGCTCACCGCGCGCTGGCCCGACCGCTGGGAAGAAGTCGGCTACGGCTTTATATTAAGTGGTGCTTTTGGCAACGGTATCGATCGCTTTTTGACTGGAGAAGTTGTGGACTTTTTACAGGTATTCCCGGTAACTCAGTTCCCGGTTTTTAACCTGGCAGACATTTGGATCAACATCGGTTTTATTTGCTTAGTAAAAGTGTTGATATTTGAGAACAAGACTCCTGCCCGGCGACCGTAGCGCACCGTAGCGGTAAGTTTTGCCTGATTGAAAGTCGTCTTTGGCAGTGAACCCTTGAAGCCGAATCGTCCAAAAGTCCATCCGAAATAGATAGAATAGCAACTGTTGATTTCTATAGCTGTCAGTCGCCTTTTGTTCGCACCTTTCTGCCTAACCCCTCGCTGTCTATGACTTCTCCGCCGCCTAAGCCACCCAAAAAGCAAGGTTCTAACTCGCAGCCAAAAACTTTTCTAGGCTCGATTACTCAGGCGTTCCAGACGGTGCAGGCCAATGTGGACTTCTCTAAAATTCCACTCAAAGCCAATGCAAGGGTGCCTAAGCTGCAAATTGAAACCGCTGATGGCACGGGCAAGCCGCAGACATACCCGCTGGTAGGCGAACACTATTTATTAGGCCGCTCCTCTAAAGCTTGCGACATTGTGGTGCGCAGCCCGATTGTCAGCCAAACTCATCTTTCGCTGACGCGCGATTATTCCAGACCCGGCAACCCCTTTGTCATCAAAGATCAGGGCTCAACCAACGGCATCTATCGCAGCAAAAAACGAATTCGCTCACTGCCGCTGCGTCACGGTGACATGCTGACATTAGGCCCCAGAGAACTTGCTGACGCGGTGACCGTTCGCTATATTGATCCGCCGCCCTGGTACATGAACGTAGTGCGCTACGGCCTGTATGGTACCGCTGGATTCACCGGGCTCTTGGCCTTTTGGATTGTAGGCTTAGAATGGCCAAAAATTACGATTAGGCCGATACCCGAGTCAGTGCAGGGGCCGGTGCTGGTTACGGCTGAAGAAGACGGTGAGAGAATACCGCTTAATGAGCTGCCTAACTTAGCTCACTTGGAGAAAAAGCGGCTGCAAGAATACTCGTCCTACCTGCCCAAGGCAGCCGTCGCTTCAGAAGATTCTCGCTTTTACTGGCATATCGGCGTCGATCCGCTAGGCATTATCAGAGCCTTAAGAACAAACATCATTGGCGGAGAGATTCGAGAGGGTGCAAGTACGCTTACCCAGCAGATAGCACGTAACACTTACAGAGACTATGTAGGGACTGAAGATAGCGCTGCTCGCAAGATCCGTGAGGCTGTGGTGGCGCTAAAGCTAGAGACTTTTTACAGCAAAGATCAGCTTATGCTGCTGTATCTTAACCGGGTGTACTTAGGCAACAACCTTTACGGTTTTGAAGATGCCTCACAGTTTTACTTTGACAAATCAGCTAGCGACTTGAGTATTGCTGAGGCGGCAACGCTGGTAGGGATTTTGCCTGCACCAAATGCGTTTAACCCGGTGCGCGATCCTAGCGCGGCAGCAGACTATCGAAACCGCGTGATTGAGCGAATGGTAACACTAGGCATGATTAGCTCTGCTGAAGGGGCTAGAGCAAGGCGATCGGTGATTGAGATTAGTCCGAAAGCGCGCGAGCAGTTGCAGAGCGCTGAAGCACCCTACTTTTACAGCTACATTTTTGATGAGCTGGACGATTTGCTGGGAAAGAGCCTGGCCCGAGAGGGTAATTTTATCGTGGAAACCAGCTTGAATCTGGACGCGCAGGCGGCGGCTGAAACGACGCTTCAGCAAACGGTGGCGGCTCAGGGCGCACAGTCTGGATTTTCGGAAGGGGCCGTGGTGACGCTGAATACGAGCAACGGAGAGATTGAAGCGTTAGTTGGCGGCGTGGACTATCAGGCAAGTCAGTTTAACCGCGCCAGTCAGGCGCTCCGTCAGCCCGGTTCTACGTTTAAGGTGTTTGCCTATGCCTCAGCGATTGAGCAGGGCATTTCACCGGGGGAGACGTTTTCTTGTAGTGACCTTGAATGGGGCGCTTATTTTGCGGGCTGCCGTTCGGGTAGCGGCGCGCTGGATATGTATGCTGGGCTGGCGCGTTCTGAGAATGTGGTTGCGCTGCGGGTGGCACAGGAGGCGGGTTTGAACTCGATTGTGAAGCTGGCTGAGCGGCTGGGAATTAGATCTGAGCTAGATCCTGTACCGGGGCTGGTGCTGGGGCAGAGTGAGGTGACGCCTTTGGAGATGACGGGGGCTTTTGGGGCGATCGCAAATCAAGGCGTATGGAATCGCCCCCACGGCATCCAGCGGGTGATAGACAGCAGCGACTGCGAAGACTTTGACAATCCAGACACCTGCCGCGTGATTTATGACTACTCACAGGCCGAAGGTGGCATTCAGGCACTAGACGCGAGCGTGGCAAATACGATGGTGGGCATGATGCAGGGCGCGGTGCAGGGTGGCACGGCTCGAAATGCCTATCTGGGCTTAGGAGAAGGCGGTAAAACCGGGACGACTAACGACAACGTAGACCTTTGGTTTATTGGCTTTGTGCCGCGTCGTGAGGTTGTGACGGGCGTGTGGCTGGGGAACGACGATAATACGCCGACGGGCGGGAGTAGCTCGCAGGCCGCGCAGCTTTGGGGAACTTATATGTCGAAGATTTTGAGATGACGGTTGAGGTGATGGTGTAAGTATCGGTGTGGCCCTCGCGACCGGGGAGCTGGCCGGATTGGAAAAGCTCAACGGGGAAGTAGGCGCGGGTGTATTCGCAGGTGGCCGCGCTAAGCAGCAGGTTGAAGGGGGCGTCCTCGGGTAGGGATTTGGTCATAGTTTCTAGCCGGGCCGCGATGTTTACGGTGTCGCCAAATAGGGAGTAGTTGAGGCGATGGCGGTTGCCGACGGTGCCGCCGATAAGCGGGCCGGTGTGGATGCCGATGCCGAATTTGATGGTGGGTAGGTTTTGGGCGCGCAGGTGAGAGTTGAGCGATTTTAGGCGCTGGTGCATTTCGAGGGCGGCATGGAGAGCCGCGATCGCATCTGCTTGAATATCTTCGGGCTGAGTGCGGGGCAAAGGCGCACCAAAAACCGCCATCATGGCATCGCCAATATACTTATCGACCATGCCGCCGTGCTGCATGATGCAGTCGGTCATGGTTTCAAAGTATTGATTGAGCCAGGGCAGTAGCTTATGCGACGGCAGCGTTTCGGCAATGCTCGTAAAGCCGCGAATGTCCATAAAGAGCACGGTGGCCGTGAGATTTTTGGCGGCAAGTTCGCCGCGATCAAGAATGACGCCTTTGTGCCGCCAGATTAGTTCGGCAGTACCCGGAGAGACATTCATTGAGAGCAGCGCCATGAGCTGTTGCTTTTCTTGCTGCTCGTGAAGTTGGAGGGCGATCGCGCAGAGTAAAACGGTGCCAATCGGCGCTGCTACTGGAATCCACCAGCCCAGCAAAAAGACACCGAAGGCGAACAGACTCCACAGCACAGGAAACCCCATCACTACTAATAGTCGTCGGTACATGCTCTGACGACGCAGCAGGTAGCTACCCAAAAACGACAGGCCAATGAGCAGCAGCGTGTTGTGCCATACAGAAGGTCGCCGCAGAAAAGACTGGTTCAACAAGTTGTTGAGCGCAGCCGCATAGAGGTAAACGCCGCTGACCGGCACATCTTTATGAAAAGGCGTCCGCAACGGATCGATGCCGCCGATAGTCGCACCCACCAGCACGATCTTATTTTGAAAAACCTGAGTATCGACTAATCCATCAACGACATCTGCGTATGAATAGGTTTTGAGATCGTTGATATGACTATTTTGATAGGCAGCCGTTGCTTCGCCTGGCCAGTTAATCCAAATAGTTTCGTTCGGTGGAATCGCTGCGAGTGGTGAAACCTTAGATGAGGCAACCAGATCCGTTTGACTATCCGAGTGAACAGTATCCGAGTGAACAGTATTTGCAAGCGTGTCGGCATAGACCTGCATGGTTGCCAAGCTCAAAGCGGGCACGCCTTCTCTGCTAGAGGTCAGAGGCAACCGCCGACTCACGCCATCGTTATCGCCACGACTGCCGATATCACCGCGCAGAAAAAAGCCATCAGCTTGCTCGGCAATGCTAGGGCTGACATTGAGATAGTTGCCTGGCCGATCGGTACCGACTGCGAGCACGACGTTGCCGCTATCAGCGATCGCCTGACCAAACGCTAAATCTTGATCCGTATGCTCAGGGAACAGAATATCGAAGGTGATAGCAGCGGGCTGGGCGCTCTGAAGCTGGTTGAGCAAATCGGCATAGAGACTGCGCGACCAGGGGAAACGCCCCAACCGAACGACGCTGGCCTCATCAATTGCGATGATGATGACCCGGCTATCCCACATCGGCTCGCCCGTAAACTTTCGTTTGGCCTGGTGTAGATTGTCGTAGCTTTGCTGCTCTAGCAGGCTCCAAGCTCCCGTTGCCGATAGCCCAACGGAGATAGTTGCAACGACTAAACCTGACCATAGACTGAGCTGGCTAGCAGATGCAGACTGACTTTCGCCTAAGCGCCGCCGCTTGAAGATGACGCTGTATTGTTGTTTTATCCAGAGATAGGGGTCTTTGAAGTTGAGCACTATGCCTTAGCCGCACTGATGTTAGCTGTGCCTTACGCTAACGGCATGAAACGTACCATTTGCAGCAGCATACTAATTTAGCCAGCGAGCCGAAGTCGCACAAGAGTAGTGATTTCAGAGGTTTGGCAATAACGAATACATAAGTTTTATCTGCTACTGACAGTGTTTTATGGTCAGCGGCGTCTTGATTTACTCATCATTTTCTGCGACAGGCTCAGTGCCAGGTTCTCCTGTTCGGCCCAGTCTTGCAAAATGCGATAGAAGATTTGGCGATCGCGACTCTGCAAAACAGCGGTTTGATCCGCCGTTTCAATGGCATACGGATACCCGTTGCCAACAATCACCTCAGCGCGAACCTGATTGATCACCGCTTCAGCGCGCCCAGCTTCCCAAATCCATTTAGGCAGCTCCAGACGGGCGGGATAGTTGGCGTTGGTTTTGAGGTAGGTGAAAGCGATGCGATCGCGCATTTCGGCATAGGAGTTGAGGATGTCGCCGCGATCGCAGATCATGAGAGGGGTGCGATCGCCCCACTGCATCAACCGATCCAGCAGCTTCGCATCGTGAATCGTCCGCGTGGTTTCGAGCTTGTCGAACGTCCTCAGCAGCGTTGTAATGTCGTTCGACTGCGCAGTATCGATATAGCCTACTAAGGGAACCTGATGCTTTTCACTGGCTCTAAGCAGCGTTAAAACCTGATCGATGTACGGCGAGCGAATATTTTCATCGAGCATAGAGGCGAACGAAAGCACCAGCGATCCATCGAAAAAGACCAGACATCTATGGGGGTCACGCCCCTGCGCCTCGGCCCGAGCTTTGGCGTGAGTAATGTAGTCAATGAGACGCTGCACCTCCATGGAAAACCGGCGCATGTTGATCCACCTATCCATTGGCTGCGATCGGTCAGACACCAAATCCTTTGGCGTCATCACATCGAGCAAAATGTCCTTTTCGTATTCACCTGCGGCGCAATGATGATTCTCAAACCAGCCAATCTGCACCAGCGCAATCGGAATCGAAAAGTCTTTTTGTGGAAACACCTGCGAACCATCCACTGCAAACGTAGTGACGTCAGTGAGATGATCTTTAACCCAGTTCAGGCTTTGCTCGCGATTGTCCCAGCTCAGGCCGCTACGAAGAATGCCTCTGTGCTCAGACGATATGGGCTCTAACGGCTTTGCACCTAAGTCTCCTTCCTGAGCGCTCACCCACTTATCTCTATTTGTCTCTGATAGATTTACCCACTCGTTCCAAGCTTCGCGGTACTGCTGTAAATAGCTAGATGTGCTCTCATCAAAGCTGGCAAAGTCAGCGCGTTTTCGGCCTAGTACCTGCTGAATTTGAGATGGTTTGATTGCCATAGTTTGGTTGCCGTGGAAGTGAGAAAGAAGAGCAGCCGTATAGGCATGAACAAGCGTACTACGAAATGCTTTCAGGAGAATGCTGGTTCAAGGTTCTCCTCAGATTTTGTGTATAAATTTATCAGCAGACCCTTTCTCTCTAAACTTAGGTTGCCAAGCTGCGTTACCCTACCCGAGGGCGTAGTTTTGTGCTCTTCCGTAATTTTTTCATCAAAGCTTCTCAAGAAATGGTTCAGCATCAAGCCGTAAACCGCGCCTCTACAGGACTCGATACCCTAGACGAAATATTACACGGTGGCCTGCCGACTGGCGAACTCTATGTCATCAACGGCGCACCTGGCTCAGGAAAAAGCACCCTGGCGCTGCATTTTTTGACTGCCGCCGCCGCAGGTGAGAAGGTCATGTGTTTAGCCCTATCGCAGCGGATAGAAAGCCTGAAGCAAACAGCAGCCTCAGTAGGTATTGATGTTTCGGGTATCTCTTTTTGCGACCTCAGCTCAGTTGCAGCGATTAAAGCGCTGAGCCAGAATCAAACCATCTTCGATACGTCTGAAGTTGAGCTGATAGAAACCATGAAAGCTATCGTGGAGACTATTGATGCTGCTAAGCCTAGCCGGGTTGTGTTCGATGGTATCTCGCAGTTGCGAATGCTCTCTGGCAACGAGATGATCTACCGCCAGCAGCTATTTATGCTGCGAGACTATATGTCTAGCAGAGAGATTACGGTGCTGCTCACCGACTCGCCCGAAGCTGCTTCAGGCGATCATGAACTGGTTTCCATGGCCCATGGGGTTATCACTCTGTCGCTCTCTACCACCGCTCACGGCAGCGACCACCGCTATCTTAGAGTGACTAAAATTCGCGCCAGCAACTACGAACCCGGCGTGCACGACTTTGAAATCACAGACAGCGGCCTGCAAGTGTATAGATCTCACCGGCAGGCTGAGAACATTAAGTTCGCCAGCGCAGAGTCTTTACAGCTTGCCAAAGCAGAAAAAAGAATCAGCGGTCTTTCAGGACTCGATGATCTAATTGGAGGCGGACTGCTCTCAGGCACGACTTGCTTGCTGATGGGGCCATCAGGCACCGGGAAAACGTCAATTGCCACGCTGTTTCTCTATCACTTTGCGCAGCAGGGCGGCAGGGCCAGCATCTTTTTATTCGATGAATCTATTGATACGTTTGCGCGGCGCTCTAAGGGGCTAGGGATGGATTTAGTACCCTTAGTTGAGCAAGACCGGCTACGTTTGCACGAGCTGAGCTTTGGCAATATCACCCCCGGAAAATTTTCTACGCTGGTCGATAGAGATGTAGAAGATTGGGGTGCTGAGATGGTGGTGGTTGATACGCTGACAGGCTATATGAACGCGATGCCCGGCAGAGATCGGCTGATTGCTCGAATGCACGAGCTGATGAAGCGTTTGAACGAGCAGGGCGTACTGACCTTTTTGATGGTGGCCCAGCACGGCGTTGTCGGCATTTCAATGGATATGACCGTTGATATTAGCTACTTAGCTGATACTGTTCTGCTCATGAGGCACTTTGAAGCGGCTGGTGAGATCAGGCAGGCGATCAGCGTTTATAAAAATCGCTATGGGATGCATCAAAGACACATTTGTGAAGTGAAGATAGAGGAAGGCGGCATTGAGATTGGCCGAACGCTGGGCGGTTTCTCTGGCATCCTTTCTGGAATGCCACAGCGCATTAACAGCAACCAAGACTATACAGCGAACGACTTTGTAATGAACGATGGCAAAGAATAAGACCCTAACGCTTCAATCAGAGCAGTCTCAACAATCTCAAGCAGCACAATCTCAAGCAGCACAATCTCAAGCAGCACAAGCGGCTGAATCTATCCCGGCGCGCGTGGTGCTCGCTACTCGCATGGGGCCGAATGCGGCGGTGCTGCAAGAGATGCTAGCAGCGCAGGCGGTTGTTTGCATGTATGAGCCAACGGTAGAGGCGGTTTCGGAGGCGATTGCCTCTGAAGCCTCGCTAGTGGTGCTCACTGAAGAAGTGCTGGCGAATAAGGATTTGGCCCGGCAGCTAGGCGATCGCCTCAGTCAGCAGCCCGACTGGTCAGATATTCCGGTAATTATTCTACTTTCAGAATGTCAGCGGTTTGGCGACTGCCTGGCGCTACTGGGCCAAACCACCCATCACCGCAGCGTCGTGCTGCTAGAGCTGCCGCTAAAAAGACTCCTATTTTCGACACTGGTTAGCTCTTGTCTGCGTAACCGGGCGCGGCAGTATGCTTTGCGAGATACCCTAGCTCAGCTCAAACAAAGCAACGAAATTCTAGAGAGTTTTAGTCATACGGTGGCTCACGAGCTTCGCAATCCCTTAGGTGTGATCACTAGCTCGCTTGCTTTGATCGAACGCACTAATCTGACTGCGAAGCAGGAAAAGCTGGTGGAGATGGGTCGGCGGACGGCGAAGGGGATGAACCAAACGGTGGGCGCGCTGTTGGACTATGGGAAGTTGCGATCGCAAACCGTTGAAGACTTTACCGCCGTAGACATGAACGCTGTGATGAGCGATTCGATAGAGCTACTACAGGCGTTAATTCAAGAGCGCAGCGCTCAGGGAAAGCGCATAGACGTAACCTGGGACAACCTGCCGGTCGTCTACGGCAGCCGCCAGCTACTTATTCAGCTCACGAGTAACCTGATTAAAAACGCCATTGTTCACAACAATACAGATACCCCAACTGTTGCGATCGCCGCCGAGAGACAGTATAAGAAACACCCAAACAGACAGTTGGTTGCACGCCCTCAAATCTCTCGCTGGAAATTCAGCATCAGCGACAACGGCCCCGGCATTCCACCCGAATCGCAAGCCTCTATTTTTGAGATGTTCAACAGAGCAGGCAAGAACAGAACGGAAGGCTCCGGTATTGGGTTAGCGCTGTGTCAGCGGGTGATAGAACAGCACAAGGGACAGCTCAGCGTGCAATCAACCGTAGGTAAAGGCAGCACCTTTTATTTCGATTTGCCAGAAGGATAATGGCTCAGCATTACGCGCTTTTATTCCTTTCGCAATGTAAATCAGTGTTTCAATGTGCTTAACATAAGCGCCTTCTACGAGCATCCCCCCTCAAAGCGGTATACGATTTTTCTCATAGGTTTTTTATTTCGTGGAGCATAAGCCCTTGGCACTTCGGGTCGCAGTAGTAGGAGCCGGTTCAGCGGGATCTTCCGCCGCAGAGATACTGGTTAAAGCAGGTATCGAGACATACATGTTTGAGCGCAAGCTGGACAACGCAAAGCCCTGTGGCGGCGCTATTCCACTTTGCATGGTTGACGAGTTTGATTTGCCCCCCGAAATCATCGATCGTCGCGTTCGCAAAATGAAGATGATTTCACCTTCTAACGTAGAAGTGAACATCGGTGAAACGCTCAATGATGATGAGTACATCGGCATGTGTCGCCGCGAAGTGCTAGACGGCTTTTTGCGCGATAGAGCCCACAAGCTCGGCGCTAAGCTAATCAACGGCACCGTGCACAAGCTCGAAATCCCTGGTAACGACAGAGATCCTTACGTGCTGCACTATGCAGACCACTCAAAGGAAGGTCTTCAGGGTGAAGCCAAAACGCTCAAAGTAGACATGGTGATTGGCGCAGACGGCGCAAACTCTCGTGTGGCTAGAGCGATTGATGCGGGTGACTATAACTATGCGATCGCTTTCCAAGAGCGCATTCGCCTGCCCGAAGACAAAATGGCTTACTACGAAGAGCTGGCCGAAATGTACGTCGGTGATGACGTATCGCCTGACTTCTACGCCTGGGTATTTCCCAAGTACGACCACGTTGCAGTCGGCACTGGCACCATGCGCCCTAACCAGGCCCGCATTAAAGAATTGCAGCGCGGCATCAGAGCCCGTGCGGCTAAGCGTCTCGAAGGTGGTGAAATCATTAAGGTAGAGGCGCACCCCATTCCTGAGCATCCCAGACCTCGCCGCGTGGTTGGCCGGGTTGCCCTGGTTGGTGATGCTGCTGGTACGGTTACGAAGTCTTCGGGTGAAGGCATTTACTTTGCGGCTAAGTCGGCTCGCATGTGTGCTGAAACTATTGTGAAGTACTCCGAAAACGGTGCTCGCGCCCTCACTGAGGACGAGCTGAAGCTGTATATCAAGCAGTGGGATAAGGAATACGGCCTTACTTACAAAGTGCTTGATATTTTGCAGCGCGTGTTCTATCGCAGTGACGCCTCTCGCGAAGCCTTTGTTGAAATGTGCTCTGACATCGACGTGCAAAAGCTGACGTTTGACAGCTACTTGTATAAAACTGTTGTGCCTGCTAACCCACTAACGCAGATGAAGATTACTGCGAAGACGGTTGGTAGCCTGCTTCGTGGTTATGCGTTGGCTCCTTAAATGGATGCTTTGAAGCAACTGTCTTAATCTCTGATTTGCCGGGGGAACGGCCTAGCCAATTCCCCAAGAGATTGAAGGCTAATGACTGCGTTATCCTCTTTGTCTTTAGCGCCTTCTATATATTAGGAGGCGTTTTTTTGTCTGTTTTTTTGCGGGTGGAGGAATTACTGAGCGGGGTTCTACAATAAGTAGATAAATACGATTTAGAAATTGGGTATGGCAGATCAGTTAATTCGGGCGATCGCAGCAGATGGCGGTATTAGAGTTGTTGGCGTGACCACCACTCGCCTCACAGAAATTGCCCGTCAGCGTCACGGCCTTTCATACGTGGCAACCGCAGCGCTAGGCCGCTCAATGACGGCAGGTTTACTGCTGGCTTCGAGTATGAAAAAGCCACAGTCTCGGGTAAATATTCGCGTTAAAGGCGATGGGCCTTTGGGCGGGTTGTTAGTAGATGCTGGGCTAGATGGAACCGTGCGCGGCTATGTGGAAAAGCCGCATGTGGAGCTGCCGCCGAATGAAAACGGCAAGCTGGATGTGGGTGGTGCGATTGGTACCGATGGCTACTTGTACGTGGTGCGCGATGTCGGCCATGGCTATCCGTATTCCAGCACCGTAGAGCTAATTTCAGGTGAGATTGGCGACGATATTACGCACTATTTAGCGACCTCTGAGCAGACGCCTTCGGCTTTGGTGCTGGGCGTGTTTGTCGGTGCAGATGGTGTGGAGGTTGCAGGCGGCTTGCTATTGCAGATTTTGCCAAAGGCCGCGCGCGATGAGCTGTTAATTACGGTCTTAGAAGAGCGGCTAAAAGAATTGCAGGGATTTACGCCTTTGCTGCGAGCGGGGAAGACGCTGCCGCAGATTATTGAAGAGCTGGTGGGTGATATTGGGTTAGAAATGCTGCCGAGTTCTCAGCTTGTGCAGTTTAGCTGTAAATGTACGCGCGATCGCATGTTGGGCGCACTCAAGCTACTCGGCGTCGATGAACTCAAAGACATGATTGAAGTAGATCATGGGGCTGAGGCGGTTTGCCACTTTTGCAATGAGAAGTACCACGCTGATAGCGAGCAGTTGCAGGGGCTTATTAATGAGCTAGAAGCGCAGGCTAATTGATGGACTATTTGCGATCGCTAACGCCACTGACTTAGCCAACCCACATGATCTTTCCAATCCTTAGAGTGAGTCTCTGTAAGTACTCGCTCTAGCGAACGAATCAAATCTGAAAAAAAACAATCTCTTTGTGTTGCAAGCAAAATGCCCTGATGCTGCGGAAACTTGCTTGCTAGTGCAATAAAGTCTTTGACGTTGTATGTAAGAATGCAGCGCCCCTGCTCGGTCGCAGTGATTAGCTGAAACTCATCACTGGCGTCCTCGGGCATCCAACCATTCGGGGTTCTTGTAACATCGTGTCCCCGATTGAGTAATGCTGAATGCAAAGCCTTGATCGAAACATCTGCATCCAGATGCAGTTTAAGCTTAGACATACGTTGCTGCAAAGACTGCTTCAGACGTGATGTCTGAGTCAATGTCAGCCTTGTGCAATTCGTAGAACTTTAGAGCTTCGACCACTTGGTCTTCAGATAAACCGTATTCCTCTGCAATTTGCTCAGGTTGCCAGTTCCAGTGCTGCGCTGAGATTGCGATCGTCTGAACCCTAATACGAGTTCCTTTGATTGTAGGACTGGCCTTGCCGCTACTGCCTAATCGATAGTAAATATGCTGAAATTCAGAGCCTTCTGGGGAAGAGGATTCAGGAGAGACAGTTTCGTATTGAATAGAGGCTAATATCTGTTGTACTAGCCGCCAGCGCTCGTTTAATGGTAACTGTAGCACTTGATTCTGAAGCTCTTGAAGTGTCAAAGAGTGGCCCTCCTTTAACGGTTGTCTTAATTGTAAGCCAGCTTACTAATCCACTTTGCGTAAATATCTAGCTATGCAGGTTGACAATGCTATTGTTAACAATCTCCTGACAAAAATCTTGAATTTCGGCGGAGCTAATCATTATATTTATTGCATATGTTATGCAGCCTGTAGCGTTCTGGGTTTGGGAATGGATTCCCCTTCTATTTGCCACGCTTCTAGATACATCTCAATAACCTCTTCGCCATTTTTAATAGCTTCCTCACGGGTCTTTCCGTGAGTGCAAGGCATAAGTACAAGCCCATCAAATTCTGGAATCGTTACAAGGAAAAGCTGATCTTCGTCAGACCATTGAATGAACAGACTATACTTACTCATGAGTTATTTAAAGAATGACTGACGAAAAATCTATGTCTCGTAGCCTAGAGTTATCAAGACAACTGCTTCTAGTTGAGTAACCGTTTTTTCTTTCAGCCGACCCAGCTTTTTGATAAGCCGTGTTTTATCGATTGCGCGCATTTGAAAACACAAGGCGACAGAAGTTTGTGCTAAGCCGCCGTCTCCCTGCTCTATCAGTAAGCAAATAGGCAATCTAGCACGGCGCTGATTACTTGTTAGGGGGATGGTAATGATCGTGGTAGAAAACTGTGATATGACGTTGTTCTGAAAGATAATGACTGGGCGGGTACCCGCCTGTTCGGAGCCTTGAGACGGATTTAGCGCAGCTAGCCAAACTTCGCCTCGTTTCAGCGGCGCTTTCATGATTTGTCTTCTTGTAGAAGCATCTTGGCGTAGTCATTTATGCCCTCTTCTGCAATCGCCCGATCCTCATCAGCAAACTCAGTCGCTAATAGAGCTAGCTGCTCAGGATCTAAGACGATGTGTTGACGCTTATCTCGAAACCTCAAAAAAGCGATAAAATCAGCAATCTGCTGAAGCTGATCGCTGGTGAGTAAATCGATGTCTCGCTTAACCGTTTCTGAGCTGACTGACATAGCTATTCGTTAGTGTTCGCCGCTTAATGAATCAGCAACTAGCTAGAAAAATCTGGTGATGACTCTAGCTAGCGCTTTTAAGTGATTGTAACTTCCTAGAACAAGTCTCTATCTGTTACAGCGCCTTTACTGCTTGAAGAAACCAACTTCGCGTACTTCGCCAGCACACCACGCTCATAACGAGGCTTCGGCGGACTCCACTGCGTTTTGCGTTCTGCCAGTTCATCATCAGAGACGTTCACTTGCAGCAACAGCTTATCGGCGTCGATGGTGATGGTGTCGCCTTCTTTGACGAGGCCGATGGTGCCGCCGACTGCAGCTTCGGGGGCGACGTGGCCAACGACCATGCCGTAGGTGCCGCCGGAGAATCGGCCATCGGTGATGAGGCCCACTGAGTCGCCTAAGCCTGCGCCGATGATGGCGGAAGTGGGGGCGAGCATTTCACGCATTCCAGGGCCACCTTTGGGGCCTTCGTAGCGTACGACGATGACATCGCCTGCTTTGATTTTGTTGGCTAGGATTGCGTCTAGGCAGTCTTCTTCGGATTCAAAGACGCGGGCGGGGCCGGTGATGGAGCGGTTTTTGATGCCGGTGAGTTTGGAGACTGCGCCTTCGGGGGCCAGGTTGCCTTTGAGGATGCCGAGGTGGCCTTGGGGATACATCGGCTTGTTGAAGGGGCGGATGACATCTTGATCGGGTGAGGGCTGGTCGGGGATGTCGGCTAAAACTTCGGCTACGGTTTGGCCGCTGACGGTGAGGGCATCGCCGTGGAGGAGTCCTTCGTTGAGGAGCATTTTCATCACCTGGGGGATGCCGCCGGATTTGTGGAGGTCGGTGGCGACGTAGCGGCCTGAAGGCTTGAGGTCGCAGAAGACGGGGACTTTTTGGCGGATGGCTTCAAAGTCGTCGATGGTGAGATCTACGCCGATGGTGTGGGCGATCGCAAGCAAATGCAGCACCGAATTAGTCGATCCGCCGACCGCCATAATCACCGACATCGCATTCTCAAACGCCTTCCGCGTCAGAATATCTTTGGGCAAAATCTGCTGCCGAATCGCTTCTACCAAAGCAAAAGCAGACTTTTCAGTACTGACGGCTTTTTCTTCATCTTCAGCGGCCATCGTCGAAGATCCTGGTAGGCTCAGACCCATTGCCTCAATGGCAGAAGACATCGTGTTTGCCGTAAACATGCCGCCGCAGGAGCCTGCGCCCGGACAAGAATGGCGCTCTACTGCATCCAGACGTTCTTTGCTAATTTTACCGGCGCTGTACTGACCAACGGCTTCAAAGGCGCTAACAACGGTAAGGTCTTCGCCGTCTAAGTGGCCGGGCTTGATGGTACCGCCGTAGACGAACACAGCGGGGATATTCATGCGGGCGATCGCAATCACCGCCCCCGGCATATTCTTATCGCAGCCACCAATCGCTAGCACCGCGTCCATACTCTGACCCGTGCAGGCCGTTTCAATAGAGTCGGCAATCACCTCACGAGACACCAGGGAATATTTCATCCCTTCGGTGCCCATCGAAATGCCGTCGCTGATGGTGATGGTGCCGAACATTTGAGGCATTGCGCCCGCTTCTCTTAGGGCCGCTTCACCGCGAAGGGCAAGAGAATTGATGCCCATGTTGCAGGGTGTGATTGTGCTGTAGCCATTGGCAAGGCCGACAATGGGCTTTTTGAAATCGTCATCACCAAAGCCCACTGCCCTTAGCATCGCTCGGTTAGGAGCCCGCTGTACGCCCTGGGTGACTACCTGACTTTTGCGATTATCCGGCATTCGAGTTCTCTCCAGAAGTTTAGTAACTGCTACTAGGTTTGCAGTACTCTATTCTGGCAGAACAACCGCCTATCAAGGCTATTTAGGATCTAAACTTTTTGACGAAATGCTCACGAGTGGTTTGTGATTAGAGACCGGCCATGAAGGGGAAGGGCGATCGCAACAAAGTCGCTACTTGAGCCGCCTGCAAATGCACTGCAATCGTTTTCTGCCACTGCGGCTTGGTTTCAATCGCTTTTAGATAGCTCAACGACATCACCTGATCGGTGATGCCGGGCTGCGCATTAGCTGAAAGTCTAGAGGTCATCTCAAGCCAGCTACGGACGCCGCTGGGCAAGGTTTCTACCAGCCTCAGGGGCAGCACTGAGGTAGAGAATGACTGGACGTAGGCTGAGCTTAAAAAAGGTTTATATTGTGCGGCTTCGGGCGATCGCTGCTCAACAAAACTCAAAGACACTCCTTTTAGCATTCGTCGCAGGTTTTCGGTTTCTGCGGGCCGCAGCTCAGACATGAACGGTAGCTCGGTGAGCGCTGGGTTTACGTTCTCCGGGTCACCTGTACTGAGGTGGGTGCCGCCAATAACCGCGAGCAGATACTTTTCTCCGGCAAGCTGCTCGAAAGGTGCGAGCTGATGATCCAGAGTCGGGGTCACGCTGTCTTTGGTGCCCGTTAGTAGCAGCGTCGGCACGGTGACTTCTGAGAGGCCCGCATCGCCAAATAGTTGACCCGTTAGCGTATTCATTGCAACGACCTGCTTAATACGGCCATCGCTTAAGTCGGCCTGCTGTTCGTCTAAGTCCACGGCGGCACATTGGAGCCAGTCGGCAGGGGAAACGCCCAATGGCTGAATGTTTTGACAGAAGCTTTGGAGCGATCGCAAGTCCAACTTCGCCCCGGCCAAGGCCAGCCCGGTATAGCCACCTAAAGAGTGACCGATCATCGTCACGTCTTCAGTGTTGAAAGCCTCCTGATAGATCGAGTCGCTTTCGTTCATTTGGCTGAGGCGGTCGAGCACAAAGCTCACATCGCGAGGCCGATCTAAGAATTCTGTAGCGGGTAATAGCTTGCTAGGTGAGCCCACTGCACCGGGATCTAGCGGCAAATTGACAAGTGCTTGAACATTGCTCCCAGGATGCTCTATCGAAACGACTGTGAGCCCGTGAGAGGCTAAATGTTCAGCAAGATAGCTGAGGAAAAAGCGGTCTGCGCCAAAGCCGTGAGAGAGGATGACTAACGGGCCGTGGGCGTCTCGGTTCCAGTACAGGTTGAGGGGAATAACGCGATCGCGCCCCTCATCGCGAAAAGATAGGGTGCGATAGGAAAAGTCTACGGAGCCGGATGCCGCTGGATTGATATCGGTGGGTAGCGCTGCGGCTAAATCGGTGGTCTTAAGCTCTTGCTCTAGTACGCCGCTGAGAGACTGGCTTTCCAGGTTGGAAAGGTTGATTTGTGAGACGAGGGCGATCGCTGAGCTTAAATCGACTTCTAGGGTGTCTTGAGGGACGGCGCGAAGAATGCCGAGTACGCTGAGGCCGTTGCTTTGGGTGGCGGCAAGGCGGATGGCGGCTTGGAGCTGAGGCAGTGTGAGGTTTGGTGCAATTTGCGAAAGGGTGTCGAGGAGGAGTTCGCCGTTGGCTGAATTCATCACGTCTTCGATGATGCGATCGCCCATTCTTGGGTCTAGATCCAGCGTTTGGCCCAAGCTAAGCTGCACCTGAGGCGATAAAAACCGCTTGTAAAGGCTGAGATTATCAGGCACCTCTCCTGTTTCTGCAAAGGTTTCCAAATCGGTCACCTCAATGGACTGTCGCAGCGGGCCTACTTTGAGCACCACTCGCTCAGCAGCCACACCACCAGGCGCTGCCAGTGTGGTTAAGCCCAATCCTAAGAAGCCTGCGCTGAGTCCTTTTTTCAATACGTTCGTCTTAAATACACGGCGAAAAGTATGCGCGACATCGAACGATTGGCTGAAGCTCATGGGCAAAACTCGCTGCTCTCAACTTGAGAAGATTTCTTGAGAATAGTTTGCGTGTGACACCTTTGGACTGGCCCATCGGCG
Organism: uncultured cyanobacterium; assembly: GCA_963793265.1. Lineage (GTDB taxonomy): Bacteria > Cyanobacteriota > Cyanobacteriia > Phormidesmidales > Phormidesmidaceae > Phormidesmis. The sequence goes on along the minus strand of CAWBZI010000006.1, from coordinate 336,579 downwards.
TAACATTCGTCACACATAAATAAGATTTGATATTAGTATCTTACCCACTGATCCGGCTCAATCAGGTCAGTCCCTATTAATTTTTGTCTTTGTATATGGAGACTCACACAAAACAATTTTGTGGCCTACTTTCGATTAAAATATGCCGCACTGATGAACCCTCCGCTAGCTGAACATAGGAGAATGAGTAAAACCAGTATCGGATACTACATTGAGTTGAGACTAGGTAATTAAGAGAAAACGAGCTACTATTACAGACTACAGTCAAGTTCTTATGGCATTAGATTCCCCCTTATAAGACAAGGCGCTCTGTAGCCAAAGCGTGCAATCAAAGAGCGTTCTGTGATAACCAAACTAAAAAATACCGATTCTATTTATTGCCAAATCCGTATACCAGAATAATCTAAATTTTCTTTGTTCAGCCACAGGAGCATATAGATGCCAGAGAAGAATAAAAAGCAGCTAAGAGACGAGTTCTTCACGCCGCGAAACACCTATCAAGGTGAGTTCACGCCTCAAAATCTGGCCTTTAATGCCAACTTGCAAGAATTTGCTCAGCGAGTAGCGCTCATTTGTGGCTTAGAAACGGGTGGCAAGGTAAGTAGCGCTGAAGCCTACAACGATATTAAGGAGCTGTGGAAAGAGCTAAAGGCTTCCAAAAAGAATTTAGTCAAAGAAATCAAGGAAGAAGATTCTTAAGAATGTCACCAACAAATCCGCAGGGGCATAAAGCCTTAGCCCTCCGCCTTCGACACAGCAAACCATCACCCTGAAAAGTAGTCAGTCTGAAAAGTAGTCAGTGACAATCTCGGCAATGCGCTGCGCCGCGAAGCCGTCGCCAAAAGGATTGACCGCCTTTGCCATCGCTGAATAGGCCGCTCTATCACTTAATAGCTCTGAGGCAGCAGCGATAACTGTTGACGGACGAGTCCCGACTAACTTGGCCGTACCCGCCTCAACGGCTTCTGGCCTTTCCGTTGTCTCTCTAAGCACCAACACAGGCTTACCAAGGCCCGGCGCTTCTTCTTGCAGTCCACCAGAATCAGTCAGCAGCAGCGTACAGCGCTTCATCGCCCCAACGAGCTGAGCATAGTCCAAAGGTTCTACTAAAAATGCGCGAGGATGATCGCCTAGCAATGCCTTAAGCGGCTCTCGAACGGTGGGATTACGATGTAAGGGCAGTAGCAGCGCCGTGTCGGGAAAGGCGTTCAGAATTTCTAAAAAACTTTGGGCGATATCTTTAAGCGGTTCACCCCAATTTTCTCGGCGGTGAACGGTTGAAAGAATAACGCGGTGTTTGTCCCAGTCAAGGCCCGCAACTTCGCAAACAGGGAACTGGTCGGCAACGGTGAGCAGCGCGTCAATAACGGTATTGCCGGTTTGATGAATGCCCTGGGTCACGCCTGAAGCTTTGAGGTTAGTGACCGATTGGGCGGTGGGCGCAAAGTGCAGCGTGGCGATTTGGGAAACGAGTCTGCGGTTGGCTTCTTCGGGGAAGGGGTTCAAAATATTGTCGGTGCGCAAACCGGCTTCGACGTGGCCGACTGGAATCTGCTGATAAAAGGCGGCGAGGGCAGCGGCAAAAGCAGTGGTGGTATCGCCCTGAGAGATCACCATGTCAGGCTTCATTTCTACAAACAAGGACTCTAACCCTTGAAGGCTGCGGCAGGTGATGTCGCTAAGGGTTTGCTTAGGCTGCATGATGTCGAGATCGTGGTCGGCTTGCAGCTCAAAGAGCGACATGACTTGTGCGACCATTTCTTTGTGCTGGCCTGTGAGTACGACCTGGGTGTCGAATTTGCTGCTGAACTCAGGGTTTTGCTGAAAGGTGCGGATGACGGGTGCTAATTTGATGGCCTCGGGGCGAGTGCCCAGGGTGATGCAGATCTTCTTTTTGGGAGGATTGGAAGATCCCGAGGGGGAGGTAGCCATGGCGATCGCACGAAAACACTAGACAAAGAATACAGCAATCCCTAAGCCCAGTCGCCTGGCAAAATGGAAAGAGCCCTTCATTTCTTTTCGTATGAAACAAGCGATCGCTCTCACCACTCCTCATTTCCAATCTCTCGATCTCACCCCGGCACAGCAGGTCATCGATCCCGTTATCAAAGCGCACGATACAGACCCTTCAAAAGGCAAAGCGCTCAGCAGCTCCGATCTCATGTTCAGCTTTGAAATCGATTTTCCGCGCGAGGCCAGCGATCCGCGTGAGCTGTCAGAAATCCCAGAAATTCGCCTGTGGTTCATCCGGCTAGACGCGCAATACCCCTGGCTACCGCTTTATCTTGACTGGGAGTCAGGTGAGCTGAGTCGCTATACGGCCATGCTGGTGCCGCATCAGTTCAGCCCAATTGACGGCATTCGTTATAACCCGGAGTCACTAGAGATTTTTGTGATGGGCAAGGTGTTTGCGATTGATAGCTGGCTAAAAGGTCAGCAGATAGACGGGCGATCGCGCCTGAAGTTTATGACGCAAATGCTGGGCTATGAGCTGGATGACGCGCTGTTTAATCTGCTGTAGGGCGACTTAATTTTTATTGAGGTGTTACAGCGATCGCCTACAATCTGGTGCGTAGCAGGTCTTGAGGAAAGAGGTTTAGGTATGGTGTCCGCGATTGGAACGTTATTTTTACTGATAATTATCATCGGCGTTGCGGCCTACCTATTCATCGAATGGCAGTATCGCCAGCGCCCCGGCAATGATCTAGAACTGACTGCTAAAGACTGGAAGCTGGACACCTACGAGCCTAACCACTACGCAATCTCGCTAGACGCAGTTTTCTCAAACCGCACCCGCACCCTAGAAATATTCATTGCCGATGTAGACGTAGAGTACAAGCTACTTTCAAAAGGCTCCTTAGACGGCATTACCGTCAAAACAGAGGTTATTCCCCAGCACGAAGACTTTCCCGCGCGGTCTGACAACTATTGGTTTGCCTACATCGTCAAAGTCGGCAAAGCCACCAACGCCAAGCTGAAGATAGATATCACTGGCCCTGACCTCAGCCAGCTCAAATCGCTCTGGGTGCAGGTGCACTACACCTCCTACGGCCCCGAAGGCCGCATTCCTAAAACCGGCCACTTCATCTTCCCGCTCAAATTCCCTAAGCCAGAAGCCGCGAACAACTGGCGTGAAAACAGCGTCGCGAGCATTCTGCCCATCCCCACTCACCTGCTGACCAACCTTGACGACACCGTAGAAATCGTTAAGCACTACGTCAAGCCCTGCGCCAAAGAAGGCGATATCGTCACCATTGGCGAAACGCCGGTTGCAATTATGCAAAGCCGGTTGCGCCATCCCAACACCGTGAAGCCCGGCTGGCTAGCCAAGCGTCTGTGCTACTACTTCATGCCGACCTCTAGTTTGGCCACGGCCTGCGGTATGCAAACGCTGATTGATGTGTCGGGGCCGTGGCAGGTAGCCTGGGCGTTTGCGATTGGCGCGGTCGCCAAAGTATTCGGCAAGCCTGGAATGTTTTATCAGCTAGCAGGCGAGCAGGCGCGGCTGATTGACGATGTGACCGGCACCCTGCCGCCCTTTGATCAGTTCATTGTGCTTGGCCCGGCCCATTCTCAGCGACTTGTAGACCAAATTTTTGCAGAAACCGGACTTAAAGCGGCCATTGTGGATGTCAACGATTTAAAAGCCGTTAAAATATTAGCAGCGACCGCTGGCACCGATCAGCCTTTACTGGTTCAGGCTTTGATTGATAACCCTGCGGGCAACGCCGACGAGCAAACGCCCGTTGTGCTCATCCGCCCAAAATAGCCGAAACCCCTTGCTCTTACAAAGCGCCCTTACGGAGTTCTTATGACTCGAAGCAATTCTTCAGATTCCACTCTTTTTATTCGCTCTATTCACCTGCGTGATTTAGACAATATCAGGGTTGCTGGTGCTACCGAGATTGCTTCTCACGCCACCGAAGCGCCCGAAATTGCCGAGTACATTCAGCAGTTGCGCCGCTGGTATGGCCCCATGAAGGCGCTGACTTTATTCCCAAACCCGTTACAGCATCTCTTCTCAGCCTTTGTGGCCGAAGCCGATGGGGCGCTGCATGGCATGGTGCAGGTATCGCCATTTAACCGAACATTGAGCACCTGGAAAGTTGATCGGATGCTGGTGAATCTGGCTCAGAAAGCTGCGAAGAAGGCTAAGTCAAAGAAAAAGAGCAATTCAGATGAGCAACCTCCTGTGGAGGGGGCAGAAGGTGAAAATCCTCAGCTTCATTTGAGTATGGACGTGGGCTCGCAGCTTTTGCGCCACTGCTTTGAGCATATTCGCGAGGCCCAGTATTGGATTAGTGAAACAGACGTTAACGATACGTTTGGCCTTTCCTTATATCGACACAACGGCTTTCAGCCTTTGGCACGTGCAACCTACTGGTCAATTCAGCCCGAGCAGCTAGAGTCGCTTTCTGAGCACGATCCTGATTTGCCTAATTTGCTGCCGGTGAGCAATGCCGACGCGCAGCTTATTTATCAGCTCGAAACCGTCTCTATTCCGCCGCTAGTGCGTCAGGTGCTGGACTACCAAATTCAAGACTTTAAGACCACGTTTGCAGGCAAATTTAAAGCGCGGATGACCCGTTTGGTTCATCGCGAAGAAACCGTTTCGGCCTACGTGTTTGAGCCACAGCGGAAGACGGCGATTGGCTATTTTGAAATTAAAATTTGTCGCGATGGCAGTGCGCCGCATAGCGCCAAGCTGACGGTGCATCCGGCCTATACCTGGCTCTATCCTGAGCTGATGGCGCAGATGGCTGGGGTGGTGCAGAAGTTTCCGAATCAGCCGCTGCAACTTATGTCGCTTGACTATCAGACGGAGCGGGAAGAGTATTTGCGGCAAATTGGCGCGCTTGAGATTGAAAATACGCTGATGATGTCGCGCTCTGTGTGGCATAAGGTGCGTGAGTCTAAGGCGGGCGCGCTAGAAGGGCTGAAGCTGCCGAGCGGACTGGCTGGGTTGCAGCCGACCGGGACACCGCTGCCGGGGCGCTTTTCGTGGCATGGCCCAGCGCTAGATACACCTGCGGGTGACGGGCTGAGCTGGGATGGCTTGGCCTGGGATAGGTTCTCTTTGGAAAATATGACTAAGCTGCCGCTGGATGGAAGTTCTAGTGAGGGCGCTCAGAAGACGACGGATGATGACGCGGCTGGTTGATGCAGTCTGTTAAGGCTGGTAGGCATATATGGTTTCTGCATTAGGACTGGATTTGGGTGCGAGGCGAATTGGGGTGGCGGGCTGCGATCGCACTGGCCTCATCGCCACCGGCCTCACCACGCTCCACCGCACCACCTTTGAGAGCGTTCTGATTCCCCTGCGCAAACTTGTCGAACAAAGAAACATTGAGGTATTAGTCGTTGGCTTACCCTATACCTTAGGTGGTGAGATTGGTAGCCAGGCTAAGAAAACGCAGAAGCAGGCGAGGATGCTGTCGAAGGCGCTGAACTTGCCGGTAGAATTTGTTGACGAGCGGCTAACTTCTTTTGCGGCTGAAGAAATGATGATGGCTGAGGGGCGATCGCGCCGTCCTCCAAACAGCGCTCCAAAAGGCCAGAAAAAGGGCCAAAAGAAAAACGCCAAAAAAGGTTTGATTGATAGAAAAGCCGCTGCTATTATTTTGCAGCAGTGGTTAGACGCGCGCCGTCGCTTATAGTGAGACTTGCGAGTTACATCCACGCCTAAATTCCCACGCCCCCGACACTCAAGAGGAACCGCTGCTATGGAGTTTGATTCGAACTTAGTTGATGAACCCGCTGAGTATCCCGTCGTCACGCTCTCAGACGAAGAGGGCCGCAAGCTGCCATGCTACGTGGAGAAGACCCTGGATGTGGATGGGGTAGATTTTTTGCTGCTGCTGCCGGTTGATTTGCCGATTGAGGTGTTCGTGTGGCAGGCCGCTGATGAAGATGAGTCGGCAGACGGTGATGAAGAAGTCTTAGTTGATGTCGAAGACGAAGATATTGACGCTTTGTTCCCCTCTGCTAGAGCGGTGCTCGCGGAGCTTGATTTGCTGTTAGAGCGTTCGGCGCACACGCTAACGGCGGTGGGCGATTTGCCTGAGGCTGATGAGGAGGACTGTTTTTCTTTGGAAATTAGCGAAGAAGATAGCGAGCCGATGACGGAAGATTTTCAAATGCTGGCAACCTTTTTTCACAACGAGTCTCAGTACACGCTTTGCACGCCGCTAGAGCCGCTGCTGTTTTTTGCGACTCGTCAGGAGGATGGCTCGGTTGAGCTGGTTGACCCTGACGATTTTCAGAAGATGCGATCGCAGCTAGAAGACAAGCTATTCGACGTGCTCGATTAAACAGTTCTACGCAAATTCACAATGCTTTGGTAAAGTTTGCAAAGATCACTTTAGATTTTAGTCATCCCTTTTGGCTAAGTTTGTAATTATGCGTGCCTCCAAACGTCTTTTTCCGATTGTGCTGCTCGCCGTAGCCGCCTTAGTCGCAGGGCAAAGCTGGGCCTGGTGGAGCTGGGCAAAAGCGCCAATGCTGGCGAGCGAAGGTGAAGATGTTGAAGGGGACATTGCTCAGATGTATCAGGTTCCACCGGGCACGGCGTCCAATCAGGTGGGACAGGACTTAGAAAGTGCTGGGCTAATTCGCTCTACAACTGCGTGGAAGTTGCTAAATAGGTGGAAGTCTTTTCGCGGCGAAGGCAACGGCGTCCAGGCGGGAAGCTATCTTATCTCACCCGACCAGAGCTTAGGCGAAATTGCCGATATCATTTGGAGCGGCGACGTTGTTCAAACCAGCTTCACGATTCCAGAAGGATGGAACCGTACTCAGATGGCAGAGCGCTTTGAGGCGCAAGGGCTGACGACGGCAGATGAGTTTTTAGCGGCTACCGAAAACATTCCTTACGAGCGCTATTCCTGGCTACCTAGAGGCATTCCTCATTTAGAAGGCTTTTTATATCCTGATACCTACCAAATAGACAGCGGCGTTACCAATGCTCAGGATTTGGTGGACATTATGCTGCGACGCTTTGAGGAAGTCGCTTTGCCTGTGTACGAAACGCAGCCTAGCGACTATGGTCTTCTGGACTGGGTGACGCTGGCGAGCATTGTCGAAAAAGAAGCCGTTGTCTCTGAAGAGCGCGACCAGATTGCCAGCGTTTTTGCGCGTCGATTAGAAGAAGGTATTACGTTGGGCTCTGATCCAACGGTGGAGTATGGACTGGGCATTGTGCAAACGCCTGAGAACCCGCTGACGTACGCGCAGGTAGAAACGCCTAATCCTTACAACACCTATATGAATGCAGGGCTGACGCCTACGCCGATTGCAAGCCCTGGAGTGGCTAGTTTGCAGGCTTCTTTAGATCCTGCGCCCACTGACTATCTGTATTTTGTCGCTCGGTACGACGGCACTCATGTGTTTAGTCGCACGCTAGGTCAGCACGAATCGGCTCAAGGGGATATTCGCGATCGCGTTGATGCTGAAGCCAGAGAATCTAGATCTCAAAAACCTAAAAATCGTAGAACAGAGTCTCCACGCTCTAATTCAGATGGCTAGGCCGCCTCAAGAGTTCACATAGGCGTTCAATAGAGGGTTTAATAGTTCTGAACTCTACATTTCACCTGCGATCACTATGAGCTGGATTACTCTCCTACAGCCTGATTTAGTTTTGGGCCAATCGGTTTTAGGCATCACGCCAGATGTGATTCGCGATCGCAAGCTCAAGGGATTGGTGCTGGATGTAGACGAAACCATTGTGCCAGTAGGTCAAAAGCATCTTTCGCCAGATGTGGAAGTGTGGATTAAAGAAATTCAGGCAGCGGTGCCAGTGTCGCTGGTAAGCAATAACGTGGGGCGTGAGCGAATTCGGGCGATCGCTGAAAACATCGGTGTGCCTTTTGTCGCGAGTGCCGGTAAGCCGTCGCGTAAGAAGCTGCGGAAGGCGGCTGAAGAAATGAACTTGCCGTTTGAGGTGATCGCAATGGTGGGCGATCGCCTGTTCACTGATGTACTCGCAGGCAACCGTGTTGGCCTGTTCACGATCTTGGTTCAGCCCATGCTAGAGCCTAACTCTAAAGATCCTAAAAACCTACTGCGCAATGCCGAATTTTGGATATCGCAGCGGCTAGGCGTTACGCTCGCCTGAGGAATTGTTTGAGAGTAAAGCTAAAAAATAAAGAAAATCTAATAGATAAGACAAAACGCTAACAGATTGGAGAAAATAATTTCAAGGCCAAAAACTAATTGAAGGTCTTCCTTAAAATAGCTGCCTAAATTTCATCATAATATCGGGGACAGAAAGCATTTTCTGTCCCCTTTTTAATGCCTTTCAATTTCAAAACAAGCCATGCCTCAGCAGCCTACGTCTTCAGGCAACGACCCAAATCTCGCTAAAACGCCCGCTAAAACGTCCGTTAAAACGCCCGTTAAAACGCTAGTCATCAAAATCGGCACGTCTAGCCTGACCCGATTAGAAACTGGCCACCTAGCTTTATCCACGATCGCTAGCCTGGTTGAAACGATTTGTCAGCTACAGCAGCTAGGGCACAGCGTCGTACTGGTGTCTTCAGGTGCGGTGGGCGTAGGGTGCGCTCGCCTGGGCATTACTCAAAGACCTAAGACCATCGCTTTGAAGCAGGCGGTGGCGGCGGTTGGGCAGGGCCGTTTGATGCGGGTATATGACGATTTGTTCTCGTCGCTCAATCAGCCGATTGCTCAGGTGTTGCTGACTCGCAGCGACCTGGCTCAGCGATCGCGCTATGTCAATAGCTATCGCACCTTCCGCCAGCTCTCGCAGCTTGGCGTTATTCCTATCGTTAATGAAAACGACACGGTTGCTGTTGATGAGCTTAAGTTTGGCGATAACGATACCCTCTCGGCCATGGTTGCAAGTCTGGTATCTGCCGACTACTTGTTTCTGCTCACCGATGTAGATCAGCTTTATTCTGCCGATCCACGTCAAGACCCGGAGGCTAAGCCGATCAGCCGGGTTCGCAACATCAATTTGCTGGATGCCGATATCGGTGCGGCAGGCTCTAGTTGGGGGACAGGCGGTATGGCAACTAAAATAGAAGCCGCTCGGATTGCGACGGCGGCGGGTGCTCATACCGTAATTATTCAGGGGCAAACGCCTGAAAATATTCTCAAGGTTGTGCAGGGTGAGCCGATTGGGACGCTGTTTGAGGCGCAATCTAAGCTGCCGACGGCCCGTAAGCGCTGGATTGCGGGTAATTTGATCCCGGCGGGGCGGCTGTATTTGGATGGGGGTGCGATCAAGGCCATCCAGTCAGCAGGCAAGTCATTGCTACCGGCAGGCATCACCGAAGTAGAGGGCGAATTTTCGGTGCAGGATGCGGTACTGCTGTGCGACGAGGGCGGCCAGGAAATTGCGCGAGGCTTGGTGAACTACAGCGATGAGGATTTGCGCAAGATTTGCGGGCATCGCTCGGCGGATATTGCTCGGCTGCTAGGACATGAAGGTGCAGAAACGGTGATTCATCGGGATAATATGGTGCTCTGCGCTTCTTAGCTTTTGCGCTTGCGTCTATCCATACAGCTATCTGAAGATTCCGTATGCTGCAACTAAAATAATGGATGAAGTTGGGTGATCGCCTCAGTCAAATTGATCGCATGGGCTCATAATCTAATAGCCTTGGGTCTTTGTATTTGTCGTTATTTTTAACTAGCTACTGTCATGGCGATCGCCTCTCCTTCCAAAGCTTCTCATAAACCAACCGTCCTCGTCACGGGCGGCGCAGGCTACATCGGCTCTCACGCGGTACTAGCGCTAGAATCAGCAGGCTACCAAACCGTTATTCTCGATAACTTAGAATACGGCCACAAAGAGCTGGTCGAACAGCATCTCAAAGCCAAAATCATTATTGGCGACACCACCGATCGCCCGCTTTTAGACGAGCTATTTAGCACCTACAACATCGCGGCAGTGATGCACTTTGCCGCCTACATCGCGGTGGGTGAATCGGTCAGCGAACCTGCCAAGTACTACCGAAATAACGTCTACGGCACGCTTAATTTGCTAGAGGCGATGGTTGCTGCAGGCGTAAAGCGGCTTGTGTTCTCTTCCACCTGCGCCATCTACGGCCCGCCTAAAACGGTACCGATTCCCGAAGATCATCCGCAAAACCCCATCAGTCCCTACGCCACCAGTAAGCTAATGGTGGAAAAAATCCTGCTCGACTTCCAGTCAGCATACGGCCTACAGTCAGTCTGCTTTCGCTACTTCAACGCTGCCGGAGCCGATCCCCAGGGCCGTCTTGGCGAAGATCACAACCCCGAAACGCACCTGATCCCCCTGGTTCTTTTCGCAGCTTTGGGCAAACGCGACTCCATTTCTATTTTTGGCACCGACTACGAAACGCGCGATGGTACCTGCATTCGCGACTACATTCACGTTTCAGATTTAGCTGAAGCTCACGTAAAAGGCGTCGAATATTTGCTAGCAGGTGGCGAAACGTCCTTCTTTAACCTGGGGAATGGCAGCGGCTTTACGGTGAAAGAGGTAATTGAGACGGCGCGTCAGGTGACTGGGAAAGAAATTAGGGCGGTGGAGTGCGATCGCCGCCCTGGCGATCCACCGAGCCTGGTAGGCACCAGTGAAAGAGCACAGCGGGTTCTTAACTGGACACCTCAGTATCCTGATCTTGAAAACATCATCACTCATGCCTGGCAATGGCACCAAAAACGCCACAGCGAATAGTTTAAAATCCACCGTGGCGCTGCTGTCACTTATTTAGTTTGCTTCATTCAAACGGCTAAGCGAAACGTGAGTGACGAACCTAAGAAGCGGTTGCGCCTACTCCAATCGGACAGGAGACATTAACACCGCCTAAACCACAGTAGCCACCGGGATTTTTAGCCAGATACTGCTGATGGTAGTCTTCAGCGTAGTAGAACTCAGGCGCAGGCAAAACCTCAGTGGTGATTTGCCCATGACCAGCTTCTGTCAAAGCCTTTTGGTACATTTCCTGCGATTCCTTAGCTACCTTCATCTGCTCGTCAGAGAAGGTATAGATTCCAGAGCGATACTGAGTGCCCCTGTCGTTACCCTGTCGCATTCCTTGGGTGGGGTTATGGCTTTCCCAAAACACCTTAAGCAGCTTTTCATAGCTCACCACTTTAGGATCGTAAGCCACCAGTACGACCTCGTTGTGGCCCGTCATGCCTGAGCACACCTCACGATAGGTCGGGTTTGGCGTAGATCCTGCGGCATAGCCGACAGCAGTGCTGTAAACGCCTTCGGTTTGCCAAAACTTACGCTCAGCGCCCCAAAAGCAGCCCAAGCCAAACATAGCCAGCTCTGTGCCTTCAGGGAAAGGGGCTTCAAGCTTATTACCATTTACGTAGTGCTTCTCTGGGACAGCTATTTTCTTATCGCGCCCAGGCAATGCGTCTTGAGCACTCGGCATCGCGTCTTTTTTACCGTTGCCCATTCCAAAAAATGCCATATATTTCCTTCAATTGATCTATCAACTGCTCCTATTTTAACGGCTATGCCCGCTTTGCTAAAGGGCAGAAAACCGGCTGAACATTGTTCGTAGACCCATCATCTATAAAAATTATGTTTTTATTTTTTCTGCTAGGCCAAAAGGAGGAAAATGAAACGCCCTGTCCGCTAATTTTTTGCTACTTCTATGGATCGCTTCAGAGTCGAAGTCATTTCAAAAACCCCCAATCCTCAGCAGACCATCTACGCTGGAATGCACCAAGACTATGCCGAGGAATTCGTTTGGGACAAGCGCGATGAATGGCCCTGTGAAGAAAAAGCAGGCGAGCTAGTCATCCGTAACCTTCTCAAAGGCGGACGCGGCCACTTCGGCCCCCTAGAGCACCCTCAAATTGTGCTCAACTGCGGCTTTTTTCCTCACTCCACCATGCAGCAAATTCGCACTCATCGGGTCGGATTAAGTTTTGATGTGCAATCTTTCAGATATACAGGCTCTCGAATTCTGGATGTGGCGAAAGGTAAAACTGACGTAGAGGATGTTTTTTACCTGCGGCCTTTAGGCGCTTATACCGACCGTCAGGGTAAGAAGTACGAATATACCGAAGAGCTTCGCCAGCAGGATTTGGAGTGGTGCATACAGGGCTGTAAGCGCTATAAAACCCGAATCGATCAGGGCTTCTCTGAGGAACACGCTCGGGGGCTGATTCCCTTTGACGTGCGGCAGCATTGGGTGCTTTCGGCAAATGCCCGCTCGCTGATGCACCTGCTAGACCTGCGGTGGAAAGCAGACGCGCAGCTAGAGGCGCAAAAGCTATGTGAAGCCATTTGGCCGCACTTTCAAGAATGGGTGCCTGCGATCGCCCAATGGTACGAAACCAACCGCCTCAAAAAAGCCCGCCTGTCCCCATAACCAGATTTCCTGACCAGATTGCGAAACATGTCTTTTCAGGCGCTAGACCGGCTCAGACTACTTACTTTTGATAACACTCAATAAGAAGGTTTTCATTGGGCCGTTGAGTATCAGCGGCCCGTTCATAGTAAAGGCAGAGATATTGTAAAGCTGGCTTGCGATCTATGCTCCACCCACAGGACTACGTTTTAATCATTGGCCAGATGCCGGGTGACCTGCAAAACAACGAAATTATTCGCTGTCCGATGGTCATTGCTGACTCGCCCGAGATGGCGATCGCAACAGCTCAAGCAAACCCTCCCTACCTCGTTATTCTCTCCGGTGAGAACAGCCAAACTTGGTCATCCCCTAGAGTTGCGCAGCAAATTAGGCAAAGCGTTCAGCCAGAAGCGATTGTGATTGTCTCGCTTAACGAGTCTAGCGATCTGATATGGGAGCCTCAAATAGGTAGCCCTGAAATTGATGGCTTTTTTGTGACGCCCATGAGCACAGACGTTCTAAGTTCTCTGAACGAGTCAGCGATGGCAAAGCAAAAATGCCTTCAGCCAGCATAGATTTTTCAGGGCTTTAAGTACGCTTTAGAGCCGCTAGATTCGCATAGAAAGTACGAGTTAACTGATGTAGAACCTGGTTTTCTTTCTCGATATGAAAAGAAAAACTAATACATAAGTTAATCTAATGATCTGTACAATTAGACACTAAAAAAATCTTTTTAAAAAAGAATATTAAGAGATTTAGCGTTTAAAAAACTAACGCACTAGCAAAACTTCTGCCTATATATACGGAGGCTACGGCGTTTAAAGGATAGACGAAATGCAGGCTACATAAGTCGTTAGTCAGCTTTATCTATAATTTTCTCAGGTGTGAATATGACTTAGATCACAGCACAATTAGCATCAAAATCTGGCATATTTTGATCAGTACGTGTTAACACTGTAGAAACACAGCACATTTACAAAGGTGGTGTGTGACGGAACTGGAAGTGGTGAAATCTTGTCTAGAAAGCTACAATCTGTAGGGCTCTGATGAGAACAGTTTAAATTTACTTGATTAGTGGGTAGCCTCTTTTCAGCGCGGCCGTCCGATAGCTAAGCAGGTAGGTTGGTAGGCGAGTTCAGCTCGCAAGCCGCTAACTAGGTTCAGTAAATTCCCTGAGGCGCATATCTAAGTACACATTTTCACCCGAAAGTTTTTGAAGCAGTCTTACTTCCACACACTTTCCCTTCAATAGTTTGAGTCGACTTGGCCTGCTGGCCTATGTACCGCTGGGTAGAAAACTAGCGATAACCCTACTGCGATTCTCAGCTAGATAGACGGTTAGATAAGTGCTCGGAAAAGACCTCAGCTTGAAACAGAGCTTGAACTGCTAAAACGGGCACAAGTAAAAGTCCCTTTGGCGATTCATTCACCATCACACACGTGAACTACATAACGACAGGCAACTTCTACAGATAAAAATGCCCAGGCTTAACCCCTCCGGCAAAACCATCTATAGATATCTGCCAACCCTGAATTATTCAACCTGACTTATTCACCTATAAGCTAAGGAGCAAGAGGAACGCGGCATGACCCAGGCTAACAACACAGTTGAAACTTTAGAACCCAGTATTGAGAGCGTTGCAGTGACGACAGCGGCTACCGGGAAAGCAAAAACTACTCGTAAGGCAGCATCGATAGATTTGACAGATAAAGGTTCAGCGACCGCGACGAAAGCCAAAAAGGGAACCGCTAAGAAGACTAAGACGACTAAGGCGAGCGAGAAAAGTACTGCCAAAGCGTCTAAAGATACTGCCAAGAAAGACACTGCAAAAAAGACAACGCGGCGTCGGACTGCTCAAACTAAGAAAAAGCACTACACAGAAGACTCTATTCGGCTGTATTTGCAAGAGATTGGCCGCATTCGTTTGCTACGCGCCGAAGAAGAGATTGAGCTGGCTCGTAAGATTGCAGATTTGCTAGAGCTAGAGAGAATTCGCGATGAAATTGACGATCAGCTAGAAGATGAGCCTACGGATGCTGACTGGGCCAATGCTGTGGACATGCCGCTACCTGCATTCCGCCGCCGTCTGCACTTGGGCCGCCGCGCCAAAGACAAAATGGTTCAATCGAACCTGCGACTGGTCGTATCGATTGCTAAAAAGTACATGAACCGGGGGCTATCTTTTCAAGACCTGATTCAAGAAGGTAGCTTGGGCCTAATTCGCGCTGCTGAAAAGTTTGACCATGAGAAGGGCTACAAGTTCTCTACCTATGCAACCTGGTGGATTCGTCAGGCGATTACGCGGGCGATCGCTGACCAGTCACGTACTATTCGCCTGCCTGTTCACCTCTACGAAACCATCTCTCGCATCAAAAAGACCACCAAGCTGCTTTCTCAAGAGCTAGGTCGCAAGCCGACTGAAGAAGAGATTGCAACTCGGATGGAAATGACCATTGAGAAGCTGCGCTTTATTGCTAAGTCTGCGCAGCTACCGATTTCTCTTGAAACGCCAATTGGTAAAGAAGAGGACTCTCGCCTGGGTGACTTTATTGAGTCGGATGGCGAAACGCCGGAAGATGAAGTGTCTAAGAGCCTGCTGCGCGAAGACCTTGAGAGCGTATTGAGCACGCTAAGCCCTCGCGAGCGCGATGTGCTGCGTCTGCGCTACGGCCTAGACGACGGTCGCATGAAGACCTTAGAAGAGATCGGCCAAATCTTTAATGTGACGCGTGAGCGCATTCGTCAAATTGAGGCAAAGGCTTTGCGCAAGCTACGTCATCCTAATCGCAACAGCGTTCTGAAAGAGTATATCCGTTAGGATAATGCTTGCCAATCGCTGGATGCTTAACGCCTAAATAAAAGGAGACTTTGTACTAACCAAAGTCTCCTTTTTTAGTGGACGTTACTTTTCTATACAACGCTTGGAGCCCTTCAGTATGAACACCTAGCAGCGTGTGCGCTGGGTGAAGGAACACCTGAGGACAAATCTATGGACAAAATCCGTGGGAATTGGTACGGTTGTTCTTATTAGTATGTAGTTGATAGCCCGAGAAATTGTGATGGAATCTTTGACGACAGCCCAACAGGAGCTTTACGACTGGCTAGTACAATATATTCGAGTCAATCGTCATTCTCCCTCTATTCGGCAGATGATGCGGGCGATGAAGCTGAAGTCGCCAGCGCCCATTCAGAGCCGGTTAGAGCATTTGCGCAATAAAGAATATATTGACTGGACAGAAGGTAAGGCCCGTACTATTCGGATTTTGCAGGAGTCACAGGGCGTGCCTATTTTTGGCGCGATCGCAGCCGGTTCTATGGTAGAAGCCTTTACCGACACCGTAGAACATTTCAACCCCGCTTCACTTGCCTTTAAAGGGGGAGATTTTGCCCTTAAGGTTCGCGGCGACTCGATGATAGAAGCGCTGATTGACGATGGCGACATTGTGATTATGCGTAAGGTGCCAGAGCCTTCTCGTATCCGTAATGGCACTATCGTGGCCGCTCGGGTGGAGTCTACAACGACGCTTAAGTACTACCATCTTGAAGAAGATACCGTTGTGCTTAAGCCTGCCAATCCGAGGTTTGAACCGATGCACTATCCGGCTGAGGATGTGCATATCGACGGGCGGCTAGTTGCGGTATGGCGTAACGAAGATTTGGACTAGGAAGATAGGCGCAGCATTATAGACTTGAGTGAACGGTCATTTGACAGGTCACAGGTTATGACGGCTGCTGCGCCAGATAATAAGCCAAACAATGCGCCAGATGATGGGTCGAATCGTTCGGTTCGTCGGTTTTTTGCGAGTAAGTTCTTTGTGGGCTTGCTCGCTTTTGTTTTGGTGTTTTGGTCTTTAGGGGGTGTTGGCTACGGGTACTTAATAGCAAATAGTCCGCTGGCGCTGCTTTCAGGCGGCGATCGCCCCATTGCCGCTGCGACGGCTTTTGTCCCGGCCTATTCGCCGTTTACCCTATCGCTGCTCACAAAGCCCGAAAAGCTTGTGAGCTTGCAGCAGGCGATGGTTTCGCCCGAGGGGCGATCGCAAGTGCTTCAAGACGTCGATCAGCTTAAGCAAAGCCTGCTTAAAAACACCGGGCTCGACTACGACTTAGACATTGCGCCCTGGATTGGCAATGAAGTGACCTATGCCTTTACCGATACAGATATTGACTTAGACGAGGCCAACGGTCAGCAGGCTGGTTCCTTGCTGGCGATAGAAATTGCGCCACAGAAACAGCAGCAGGCTCGTGACTTTTTGCAGCTTTTTTGGCAGCGTCAGAGCCTGCTAGGAAATGCACCTCAAAGCGAGCAGGATAGCGGCGTTCGTATTCTCTATAGCTCGCCTAATGCGCCGCTAAACAATCGTGCGATTACCTCTGCAAGTGCGCTGGTAGGCGATCAGTTCATTCTTTTTGCAAACGACGTGCGGGTTTTACGCCGCAGCCTTCGCACAACTCAGACCGCTGCAAACCTGGCTCAAAACAGAGCCTATCGTCGGGCCGTTAACCGGCTTCCTGATGAGCGTATTGGTTTGGCTTATGTTGATACTGCACTGATAGGTGATGAGGCTTCATCTCATGCCTTTGCGGCGGTTGGTTTGCAGGTTGAGCAGGGGGGATTAATGGCTGATGTTCAGTGGGCAGGTGGTGGGCGATCGCGCGAAACCGATAGGAAAAACGAAAGCTCGCTTTTCAATGGGCCTTCTGCTGCGCTGAAATTTTTACCGGCCAATAGTACGCTGGCGCTGACAAGCGAAGGCTTCAGCCGACTAGCGCCTGCGCTGTCTGAAGCCGGTTTGTCCGATACTTTGCTCCCTAATTTTCTTCAGCTTGAACCGCTTTCTCTGTGGAATTGGGCTAGCAAAGACTATGCGCTAGGCAAACTCAAGGCTGGCAGCGACGATTGGATTCTGGCTGTTTCAAGAGTCTCTGATGGCGTTAAAGGTCTGGATGAGGCTGCTAAAGCGAAGGGCTATAGTGCGGTGCCCGTGGCGATTGGAGAGGATGAGGCGATCGCCTGGACTCGTTTCAAAGCTTCGGCCCCAGGCAGATCGTCTAGGCGATCGCCTGCCAGTAGTTTAGAAACAGAAATACTAGGGTTGCATCTACAACAAGAGAACTACGAAATTTTCGCAAGCTCTCTATCTGCGATGGAAAGTGCCTTACTTGCCCTACAAGACTCGCTGTTAAGCGCTCAGCGGTTTTCCCAGTCCGTCGCTTCACTGCCTCAGCCTAACAGCGGATATCTCTACGCTGATTGGCCTGCGATCGCGTCTACGCTAAGTCAAACATTTCCAGCGCTTAAAGCGCTTGAGCAGGTAGCACGTCCTTTAGTGGCTCATTTCGATACCCTAGCCGCTACGCGCAAAGATGAAGCGGCGAGCGTTTTTGTTCAGTGGAAATAAGCGACAGATGAGTGCAAGTCAAAACATTTGGCCCATCGTTATCGCTTGGGGTGATGGCCAGCTACCTTCTGAATCGCAGCAGCAGCAGCTTATTGCCTGGGAAATTGCTAACGCGAAGGGCGGCTGGCCGATAGCACCCGCTCAACTGGCGGCTGATAACGCACAGGCGATGATTGTAGAGCAGTTGAATCAGCGGGCATCGCTATTGCAGTCAACTGCTCAACTGCTTGAGCGTGAGGGGGCGGCCTCAACGATACTATCTGGGCATTGGAGCGACTGGATCGTACCCCTTTGGCGGCTTTGGTTGCCACTGGCGCAGCAGTTAGACAGCCAGCAAAAAACACTCGGCGCGCCCTTTATTCAAGGCATTTTAGGTGGGCAGGGCGTAGGAAAAACGACGCTGACCAAGATATTGCAGCTTATCCTGAAGTCGCTGGGCCACCGAATGGCTGTGCTCTCAGTAGACGATTTGTATTTGACCTATGCTCAGCGGCAGGTGCTTCAGCAGCAAGATCCCAGGCTGATTTGGCGGGGGCCACCGGGCACGCACGATGTTGAACTGGGGATGAAGACGCTGAGGGATATAAAAGAGGCGGCAGCAGGCGAGCAGGTGAGTGTGCCGCAGTTCGATAAGTCTTTGTATGGTGGGCAGGGCGATCGCATCCCTCCCTTCACAATGCCTGCACCCACAATTCTCTTATTTGAAGGCTGGCTAGTTGGCACTCGGCCCGTTGCAGACACCCTTTTCACAAAGGAGCCTACAGCTCTACCTGCACCTATTTTGACCTCAGCCGATTGCGCGTTTGCCCTTGACAGTAACCGCCGGTTGCAAGACTACCTTCCCTTATGGTCGCTTTTAGACAGCCTGATAGTGTTAAACCCGGTTGACTATCGCCTATCGCAAAGGTGGCGTCAAGAAGCCGAGCGCAGTATGAAGGCTACCGGGCGAGCGGGGCTATCTGATCCGGAAATAGCCGATTTTGTGGTGTATTTTTGGAAAGCGCTGCATCCTGAGCTGTTTATTACGCCATTAACTTGTCAGACACAAACAAGTTTGGTCGTTACTATTAGGTCAGACCATACGGTAGGCGATATCTACTCACCTGCGTTTGGGCAACATACCTAATACACACAGAACTCTATAAAGTGCAGGCAAAGCTATCCGTATATCCACCGGTAGTTTGTTCACTGGTTCGCTGACTAGCCGTTTGCTAACTGGTACTATTTGCCGATTGTCAAAGAAAGTCTTTAGGTGAATTATGGCAAGTATAGATATGACCGTTCAGGTGCTCGCACCCTCTGGCGTTTTAGATGGCACCCAGGCTGAAGAAGTTCGCACGCAAGTAGATAGCGCCCTAGATACAGGCGCTAAAACGCTGCTGATGGATCTTAAAGATACGACTTTTGTAGACAGCTCTGGCTTAGGCACGCTGGTGTCGGTGCTCAAAAAAGTGCGCGCTCAAGAGTGCGAGATGGTGGTGTGCTCAATCAATCCGCAGGTGAAAATGCTCTTTGAACTCACCAGTATGGATCGTGTGTTTCAGATATTTGAGAATCGTGAAGCGTTTGAAACTTCGCTGTAGAGGCGAAGCGCTCGAATTTTGTGCCCCTCCGAAGAGGGGCGAGATATTACATTAAAACGGAATGTCGTCGTAGTCAGGCGCATCAGCCGCAGGCGCGGCGACAGGTGTCTTTGCAGGGGCAGCAGGTACAGCGGCAGCTGAGGGGGCTGAAGCCGGTGTAGCCCCAGTAGTCCCAACAAACTTACCGGCAGCAACAGGCGTTGGCTCGGCAATCGTCATGGCCTGCAAGTCGCCAATGGGGCTGACGCGCTGAACGGTCATTTCGGCGCGCTTTTCTTTAAAGCCTTCAGGGCGCTCTACGGTGCTCATACCCAAGCGCCCTTCGAGCAGAACGCGATCGCCCATCCGATACTTTTCCTGAATTTCTTGCGCCAGGTTGCCCCAGCCGACTACCTTCATCTGCCCAGGCGTATCCTCATCACGCAAGCCTGGAAACTTCACTACAAACTCGGCAATTGGCGTCTGATTATCAGCGGTGTAGCGTAGCTGAGGCGCTTCTACAATCTCTGCCATCAAGATGCAATTGTTCATACGCTCTTATTCCTTAATTCCCTGCTCTGACTCTATAAAATGTTGTACCCGCAGCCGATAGTCATGGAGCTGCTGATCTACCCAATCGCGAGCGGCGCTGTTGGCATAAATATGAACCAGCGGCTCACTGGCATCGGGTAGCACCAGCACCCAGTTTTCTCGAATGTTTTGCCGGTCTGGATCGATCACCTTTACGCCGTCTATCAGCTCTAAATGCTCGGCTGAATGGGTTTCTACAAGATAACGCATGAGCGCGCCTTTGATCGTCCAGGGGCAGCGGATTGTTTGGGTGCGATGGGCAATCTGCGGCAGTTCCTCCCAGATTTGGCCCAGTGATCGCTCCTGAATTAGCAGCATCTCAATTAGCTTAGCGATACAGAACATCGCATCGAAGCCAGGGTGAAGCTGCGGAAAAATAAAGCCCATATCACCGCTGCCGCCGAGCACGACGTTTTGACGCGCTTTGTTGTGATGGGTACACGCTTCCATGAGCGCGGTGGGATTGGCTTTGGTTCTGATGACCTTGCCACCGTGACGGCGGGCGATCGCCTCAATCGATCCCGACGCATTCACCGGCACCACCACCGTGCCCTGCGGATTGGCCGTCAAAATCATGTGCGCCATCAGCGCTGTAAGCGTTTCGCCGCGAATGGGCGTTCCCACTTCATCGACCAGCACAAGCTGCTCACCATTGGCCGATACCTGCACGCCAAAGGTTGCCTGCAATGCATGAACGACCTGGCCAAGCTGACCCAAAAGCGACTCTCGCTCAGCCGTTGAAGGGGCCGTGTGGCTGAGACTGGCATTGAGTACAACCGCATCGCAGCCGAATTTGCCTAGTATCTGAGGCAGCACCGCGCCTGAGAGGGCGTAGGCGTAGTCGATTACCACCTTAGACTTGCTGTTACGAATAGATTCTGCGTTCAGATTTTTTTCAAAAGCAGTGGTATAGATATCAACAAGGCCGCTGGGATAGCTAACAGAGCCAATCTCGTGAACTTGAGCGCGGCGCAGGTCTTCTTTAAAGTAAGCGCCCTCTATTTTCTTTTCTTTGGCCTTAGCAATATCGATGCCGCTCTCGTCAAAAAACTCAATCAGAATGAAATCGCAGCGATTGGGATGCAGTCTTACATGAATACCACCTGCGACATGCAGTGTCGGCAATACATTTCTAGCAACTGGAATTGAAACGGCTTCCAGGTTTTGCACATTCACACCAACCGACATCAGTCCGGCAATAATTGATCTAGAAACCATCCGCGAAATGCTGCGCTGATCGCGTGAAACCGCCACCGAGGTATTGGGCTTGAGGGTAGAGCCATAGGCCGCACCGAGCTTGACGGCAAACTCCGGCGTAATATCTACATTAGCCAGGCCAGAAACGCCCCGCTGCCCGAACAGGTTACGCTGCGCCGTCTGCCCCCAAATCAGGTTGATGTTGAGTGTGGCACCCGCTTCAATAATTTTGCTGGGCCATACTCTCACACCAGGGCTAATTTTTGCCTCTTCGCCTACCGTAGACATGGGGCCAATAATTGCGCCTTCTAGCACATGTGCCCGCCGATCGACGCGCGTACCTCTGGCAATCACACAGGCGCGCAGATGCGCTTCTTCGCCAACGACCGCGCCGTTCCAGACGATCGGTCTTTTGAGATTGGCATCGCTGCCGATGGTGACGTTATCGCCAATGACCGTGCCTGGGCCAAGCACGGCTCTTGCCCCGATGCGACAGTTATCTCCGATGATGGCAGGTGCAGCAATGCTGGCGGTTGGGTGCACAAAAGAGTTGTTGCCAACATAGATGCCCGTGGTTTTTTCGGGGTAGGCGTAGTCGATTTGTACTTTGCCGTAAAGCGCGTCGTAGTGTGCTTCGCGATAGCCGTCTAGGTGGCCAACATCGCACCAGTAGCCTTCGGCTACATAGCCGTATATGGGCTCGCCGCGTTCGAGTAGGCGAGGGAATAGATCTTTGGAAAAGTCTTGCTCGCGATTAGTGGGTAAGTAGTCTAGGATTTCGGGCTCTAGAATGTAGGTGCCAGTATTAACGGTATCCGAGAAAACTTCGCTGGTTGAGGGCTTTTCGAGAAAGCGAACGATTCGGCCAGTGGAATCTGTGATGACCACACCGAATTCGATCGGGTTAGGAACGCGGGTGAGGACGAGGGTTGCTTTTGAGCCGGTTTGTTTGTGATAGGCGATCGCCTTTTGCAAATCAAAGTCGGTAATACTATCGCCGCTAATCACCAAGAAAGTTTCGTCAAGCAAATCACTTACGTTTTTGACGCAGCCAGCCGTACCCAAAGGCTGATCTTCTTCGACCGCGTAGGTCATCTGCACGCCAAAGTCACTGCCGTCTTGAAAGTAGTCGCGCATGACATCGGGCAGATAAAATAGAGTGGCGATGATTTCGGTGATGTGATGGCGTTTGAGCAGGTTGATAATGTGCTCGGCAATTGGGCGGTTGAGCACAGGCACCATCGGTTTGGGCAAATCGCAGGTGAGGGGCCTGAGCCGGGTGCCTGAGCCACCTGCCATAAGAACTGCGCGCATCGTTACTCTCCGAGCGTTTTATTAAAAGCGATTTTCTGACATCTTATAGCAGTGCTACAAACTCTGTATTTGACCGTATTCAGCCCCAACGATATTGATGTATAAAGCAGTAGAGCCCCAGTAGACCTTAATTAGACCCCAAGTGGGCCTAACTCAACTATTCCAAGGAGGAAATGTTTTATGGAAATTGTGATTCCGATTCTTTTGATTGCCTATGGCATCGGCGTTTGGAAGTTCTGGACGGGCTTTAATCGTACTGACTTCAGCTCACGTCGATTGTCTTTGACGTTGCTTTGGCCTGTCTTTTTAATCAGCAACAAATCTTATCGCCGCAACTTTTCAAAAGCTATTAAGGGCTCGAAATGAGTAAACCGCCAAAAGGATTGTCTCTGCTAGGCGATGTGCTTAATGACGATAAGTCTGCGGCCTGGGGAAGTGCGATCGCTTCAACGGCCCAAAGATTCGATGCAGAATACGAGGGCAAATCATTCGAGCTGCCTGAAGAGGTCGAGGCGATGCCTGTTTTTCGCGATTGGGCAGCGGGCTCGCTGAACTCACGGATTGCCTCGCCTTTTTGGGAAATTGCCAAGCCGAAGAAAAATCAGCACTGCTTAGATTTGGGCTGCGGCTTTAGCTTTTTGATCTATGAGTGGAAAAGCTGGCAGGCGCTGTTTCACGGCCAGGATATTAGCGATTTTGCGGTTAAAACGCTGCATCAGCGTGGGCCTCAGCTCGACTCTAAGCTGTTTAAAGGCGTGAAGAAAGGCCCAGCTCATTTGCTCGACTATCCGCCGCAGCGTTTTGATATGGCGATCGCAACCGGCTTTAGCTGCTATTACTCACTCGACTACTGGCAGGCTGTGATGGAGGCGGTGAAGCCACTGCTAAAACCGGGCGGTTTTTTAGTCTTCGACGTAATTGATCCTGAGCAAGAGCTGGCTGAGAACTGGGCGATCTTGGAGACGTATCTGGGCGCAGACGTGTTTTTAGAGGATTTGAGCGCATGGCAGGCGCTGATCAAAACCGTTGGTGCAAAGATCGTTAAGCAGCAGAGCGGCGAGCTGTTTCACCTCTACAAGATTCGGTGGCCTTAAAATCTGTTTGGCTAATTGGTGGCACAAGTGAAAGTGCCGAACTCGCGATCGCCCTGTCCGACCAAAAAATGCCTTACGTGGTGACCGTCACAACCGCTGCGGCCAAAGCGCTATATGACCCAACAGCTCAGGTGCGCGTCGGGAAGCTGACGCCTGAGGCGATGAGCGCGTTCGTTCAGCAGCAGCAAATTGAATGTATTTTAGATGCCTCGCATCCGTTTGCCTGTGAGGTGTCTCGGCAGGCGATCACACTCGCTGAGTCGCTTACACCGCCTATTCCCTACCTCCGCTACGAGCGCTCTAATCTTTCTAGCACTGGTTCGAGCTGTGAGCAGGCAGCGGACGATACCGTAGTTTTTGTCGATTCTATTGATTCTTTACTAGAGAGCGATTTGCTTTGCCACCAGAGAGTTTTGTTCACTTTGGGGTATAGATATTTATCTCGGTTTGCAACTTTACGGCAAACTTCGCGACTATTTGCTAGGATACTGCCCTCTGCTGATGCGATCGCCTGCACCCTCGCTGCCGGATTCGCCCCGTCAGAAATCATCGCCCTTCGGCCCCCAGTATCACCTGCGTTAGAAAAAGCGCTGTGGCGGCAGTGGCGGATCTCGCGGGTGGTGGCCAAAGCCTCTGGTCGTCCTAGTGGTGAAGATACTAAAAGGCAGGTGGCCGCTGAACTGGGCATTCGCTTGGTTTTGATTCAGCGCCCGGTCGTGAGCTATCCCCGGCAGACTGATGTTATTAGTGAGGTGATTCGATTTTGCAGGCGATCGCTATCTCAAAAGGTGCCTCAGAAGATGCATAAGCCAAAAGCATAAGACAGCCTTAGCCTGTCGTACTCTCACGATTGACTCACGTCTGCAAGCAAACGCTGTGCGTACATATAAAAGTGACGAACTTTGATAACTATCTGCGGTATTTAGCTGATCTATTGCTACAGATGCTTGACTCATACCAACGAGATGCTATCGTGATGGCTAATTTTGACAGTTACGCCGTGCTAGCTGGGTTTACTTAATCCGAACTAAAGCAACTCATAAGTTCTATCCTTTACCACTCACGTTCTTCCATGCAGTCTAGGTGTCTCTCTCCTTCAAATTCTCATTCATCAGAGAAGTCGTCACCCAGTTCCTAGCAGAAGCGCTATGCCAAACTCGCTACCCCACCCCACTTTGACTCACCCTTCCGCGGTACCCAACAGCACTTCTGTCTACGCCTTGAGAGAGTTGGTTTCTCGGCTACAACGAGAGCAGTCAAAAATTCAGGATCTCTTGGGTTCGCTAGGCTTCGCGCTTCGTAGCCTCAACAACCTCAGTCAGTTTCTAGAACTTATTCCGATGATCGCCAGTCGCGTTACCGATGCTTCGGGCGGCGCTTTGGTCATGTTTCAGCCCGACGGCCAGCTGCGGCTAGAGCAGATTCACTGTGTCAACGAAACGGCGGGCACGGGTGATTGTCAAGACGTACGCCTGGCTCTAGAGATGGCCACCCGCCAAATTACGGCAACGATTGCCTCTTCTCGGGCAACGGCGGAAGAGGCAATGGCGATTACCCATGCAACAATGATGTCGCTAGATCGTCAGGCAGGGAAGTATTTAGGGGCTAATTGTCAAATATTTGGCACGGCAATTATCGTGCAGAACGTGGAGCGTGGTCGGCTGTATGTGTTTAGCCAGGAAGGTGACTATACCTGGAGCGAAACTCGACAAAAGCTGGTGCGCTTAGTCGCTGACCAAACGGCAGTTGCGATTGAAAACAACGAGCTGACGAACGAGCTGCGGCATAAAGAAAGAATGGATCGAGAGCTAGAGTTAGGTGCTGAGATCCAGGCGCAGCTATTGCCCCGTCAGTGTCCGACGATTGAAGGGGTCGATTTGGCCGCTCGATGCAATACGGCCAATAAGGTAGGCGGCGACTATTACGATTTTATTCCGACGACATACGAGCAGCTTAGAAAACCCGAAGACCCGGCTTCAAGAGAGCAACCCTGGAACTTTGCGATTGGCGATGTGATGGGCAAAGGCGTTCCGGCGGGTTTGATGATGACGATGCTGAGAGGAATGCTCAGAGCTGAGGTGCTTAACAGTCATTCGCCGAGTCATCTGCTACAGCATCTTAACTGGGTGATGCGGACTGACTTAGAAAGCTCAAATCGGTTTGTGACGCTGTTTTGCGCGCAGTACGATCCGCGAACGCAGGTGCTTTCGTATGGAAACGCCGCCCATAACCCGCCGCTGCTGTGGCAGGCTGCAACGGGTCAGATAGTTCGATTAGACGCTGACGGTATGCTGCTAGGTCTTGATATGGACACGCGCTATCAAGAAAATCAGGTGCAGTTACAGCCTGGCGATACGGTGATTTACTACACAGATGGCTTTACAGAAGCTTCTGATCGCAGCGGACAGCGGTTTGATGAAGACAATTTGATTGAGTCTTTTTCGTGGGCCTGCCGAAACTTGCCTAGCTCTGATGATATTTTGGAGTATTTGTTTTCGATGCTTCAGCGCTTTGTTGGCTCGGATCGAGAGGCGGAAGACGATACGACGCTGGTGGTGATGCGCGTGACGCAGCAGGCGGAGTTTAGACAGCTTTCCTGTAGCTTACCCTTGGGCGTTTAGCTCAGCCGGAGGGCGCATGACCATGACGCCCCCATCAATATTGACAGACGTCAAAAATAGTTGGTCTATCTGTTACATCTGTCGAGGGCTATGGGTACGTTGTTGGGTGTCTTACTAGATATTTTTGCAAACGCAAGCACCCCGGAAAAGTATGGAACCTTTTGAATTTTACTCGGCGCAGCTTGAGACATCTGCAACGCTTAGCAGCCAGATTGGGACGCCTGTAGTTGGGCAGTATTTTGACCAAGATTTGATTGGAACGACAGGCAATATGCTGGGTGGCTTTTATGAGTCGGGACAGCTATGGGCGATGCTGATTGGGGTGGCCCTTGGCTACGCCTTTAAGTCATTTTCTTCTTACGGTTAGGGTGACCAGAGGCGATCGCATTTTCTCGCAAGCTGCTAATGTATGGTGAGCTTAGGTGTGTTTTGAGACATGCCTTCTGCAATATCGGTATGTAGGAGCGTGAGCGAATAGTGGAGACTCAGACCCAAAGTCAGGCCCCAGGTCAAACCTGGAGCCAACGTTTTGAATCAGCGCTGCATCCAGCGATCGCACAGTTCAACGCCAGTATCGGCTTCGACATTCAGCTTTTAGAATGTGACCTAACCGGCTCTGTAGCCCATGCCAAAATGCTCAACAAAGTCGGCATTCTCTCCGATACTGAATGCGAGCAAATTGTTTCAGGACTAGAAACCATTCGCACTGAATACCGCAACGGTCAGTTCAATCCGGGTGTGGACGAAGAAGATGTCCATTTTGCCGTGGAGCACCGGCTGATTGAGCTGATTGGAGCAGGCGGGAAGAAGCTACATACGGCCAGGTCGCGGAACGATCAGGTAGGCACAGATTTGCGGCTATATTTGCGCGGGCAAATTGAACAGATTCGAGAGAAAATCAAGGGCTTTCAGCAGGCAATTGTTGCACTTGCTGATGAGAATGTTGAAACGCTCATTCCTGGCTATACGCATTTGCAAAGAGCGCAGCCGTTGAGTTTGGCACATCATCTGCTGGCCTATTTTGAAATGACGCAGCGGGACTGGGCTCGGCTAGGTGATGTGCTCAAGCGAGTTAATATTTCGCCGCTAGGCAGTGGCGCACTAGCCGGGACGACATTTCCAATCGATCGACATTATTCGGCCAAACTGTTGGGGTTTGATGACATCTACCACAACAGTTTGGACGGGGTAAGCGACCGAGATTTTGCGATTGAGTTCTCAGCGGCGGCGAGCCTGATTATGGTGCACCTGTCGCGCCTATCAGAAGAGATTATTTTCTGGGCGTCTGAAGAGTTTCGCTTTGTTACCTTAGGCGATACTTGCTCAACTGGATCGAGCATTATGCCGCAGAAGAAGAATCCTGATATTCCTGAGCTGGTGAGAGGGAAGACGGGCCGCGTGTTTGGGCACTTGCAGGGGCTGCTGGTGATGATGAAAGGCTTGCCGCTGGCTTACAACAAAGATTTGCAAGAAGATAAAGAGGCCATTTTTGATACGGTGAAAACGGTGTCGGGCTGCTTGGAGGCGATGACAATTTTGTTGCAAGAGGGCATTACGTTTCGCAAAGAGCGGCTGAATCAGGCGGTGGCTGAAGACTTTTCTAATGCAACAGATGTAGCGGACTATTTAGTGACTAAAGACGTGCCGTTTCGTGAGGCTTATAACCTGGTCGGTAAGGTGGTGAAAACGTCTTTGGCAGCAGGTAAGCTGCTGAAGGATTTGAGTTTGGAAGAATGGCAGGATTTGCACCCGGCGTTTGAGGTGGATATTTATGAGGCGATCGCCCCTGCCCAGGTGGTATCTGCTCGCAATAGCGCAGGCGGTACCGGCTTTAAGCAAGTGAATATAGCGCTAGAGCGGGCGAAGTCTTTATTAGAGCAGTCTACCTAGTACTGATTGATAGCTGATACAAGTCGCTAGCAGCTATATCATAGCAAGGCACTAACACCAGAGATACTAGCAGCCATGGCCACCATCAGCCTTTGCATGATTGTAAAAGACGAGGCGAAAAATCTGCCTCGATGCTTGGCGAGTGTGAAAGATTTGGTTGATGAGATGGTGGTGATCGATACCGGCTCGGGGGATGCGACGCCGACGATTGCGGAAGCGGCTGGGGCGAAGGTAGACTTTTTGATTTGGGGCGATGATTTTGCTCACGCTCGTAATGTGTCGCTTGATCGGGCGACGAAAGACTGGATTTTGATACTGGATGCGGATGAGACGCTGACGCAGGCGGGACGACAGTTGATCCAGTCAATTAAAAAAGAGAAGCCTTTGGGCCAGGTTGACCCAGCCGATCTGCTGATGGTGACGATGATGCGCCGAGAAATTGGGGCGAATCAGTCGCCCTATACGATGGTGTCGCGGCTATTTCGCAATCATGAACAGCTCAAGTTTATTCGGCCCTATCACGAGAGTGTAGATGAGAGCGTAGAGGCGTTGCTGTCGGCACAAAAGCATTGGCAGGTGGCGCAGTTTGGCGATGTGGCGATTGACCATACGGGCTATAGCGTGACTGAGGTGGCGGCCAAAGACAAGCTGGCTCGGGCGCGGCGGATTATGGAAGCGCATTTTCAGGCGCATCCGCAAGACGCCTATATGGCCAATAAGCTGGGGGCGCTGTATACGCAGAGCGATGAGTGGGAAAAGGCGATCTCAACGCTCACCCTAGCGCTACGCTCAGGCAATTTTGATCCGATGACGCAGTATGAGCTGCACTACCACTTAGGGATTGCGCGACGGCATCTAGGGCAGATCGAAACGGCTGAGGCGGACTATCGCAAGGCGATCGCACTCCCAATCGCTGGCAGACTAAAGCTAGGCGCGCATCTAAACCTGGGCGCACTGCTAAAAATGAAGGGTGATTTGGCGGGGGCCCTATCGCAGTATGAGGTGGCAGCGCGGATTGATCCGAAGCAGCCGATTACCTACTTCAACTTAGGCGTGGTGCATCGGGCTAGAGGATATTTAGAGCCTGCGCTGCGGGCCTATGAGTATGCGATTGTCCTTGATCCTAACTATGGCGCGGCCTATCAAAACTTGGCGGTGGTGCTCTTTAAGCTAGGTAAGCTGCCGGAGAGTAAGCGGGCATTTGAGAGAGCGATCGCGCTGATAGAAAAAGAAGATCCGATGGGGGGCGATCGCATTCGCCAAGGTATGAAAGATTTGGGTTTGGATAGAATCTAAGCTCTTAAGACCAATAGCCTTCAGATCTAGAACAGAACAAAGTCTAGATTTTGTACTGCTCTGACCAAGCGTTCTTCGCGCCCTCTTTTTGATCGGCAAGGGCACTACCTCTTTTCGGATGACGACGCTGCTGCGTTTTCTCCCAATCTGTTGCACCTCCATATGCGCCAGGTTGCCAATAGGCTTTGTGCTGCGACTCGTCTCTAAGCGGCGGGCGGTCGGGATGGTTGCGTGGCAGTAAAATGCGCTTGCACTTGTATAAAATGTCTTCCCAGCCCAAATCTGGCTGATTAAGCATATTGCGAAAGGTGGTAAGAATTGCTTCGGACTCGTCGTTTTGGCGAACAGATAACGGCTGAGAGGCTCGTAGCGGATCTACCTGAACAGCCGCAATACCCTGGCGAACGGCCTGTGCAACCGTTTTGGCATGGGCTTTAGCGGCTTTTTCATACTGCATTTGCCAGCCTTTTTCACTAGAGGCATAAAGGGCGGGCAGGCGATTAAGAGCGTAGGTTTCTACCTCAACCGTTTTGATGTATTCGCGTAGCTTTGGAGGAAGTTTCGCTTTCTGGCGCTCAACTTCTTCGGCAACAAGCCTTTCCATAACGTTTGTGTAGGATCTTTCGGCCTGCGGGGAGATTGCGCTCATAACTGGGAAAGCTTTACATCGTTTTTAAGTTACCCATCAGGTTTGACTTGCGTAACAGAAGGCAGGGCTCGTCAATAAAACGACACGCAGGAATGTATGTAAGGACATACAGAACGCTCTCGTGATATAAAGCGAACGGCTGCTTACTGACTAGCCCGAGAGAGCAATTCTTGAATAGACAAGACTGAAATGGGCGAACTCGTAAAGCCCTTTGTATCGCGAGTTATAATTGCATCTAGCTTTTGGATGACCGCGCTGGAGATTTGAACAGCATCTTCAAAGTCAGGAAGCTGGGAATTAAAAGCAGCTTCTAAAACGGTTCGATCTACTGGACAAACGTCCATAGCAGTCATTGTTTCTAGAATTGCCTGTCTGGCCAGTTCGAGGCTGCCAGTAAGTTTACGAGCAATGTAGAAAATGTCAGTTAGCGTTGTCGCTGTGACATAACCATCCATTTGCTCTGCTGCAATGGCCTGAAATAGCAAGTTCGCATCTTGGTAAAATGGCTCGCGCTGTAGCAAAAAGTCTAAAATAATATTCGTGTCAATTAAGACTCTCATCAGAGACATTTCTCCATCCGCCGCTCGTCTAGCATGTCAGCTATCTCTTGGTCAGTAGGGGCCGGTTGATCTGTTTCGAGCAGACCTCTCATTTTCTCGATTGAATTATATCGCTTGGCGATGCCCCGAAGGCCAGTGAGGGTTCCAGGAGGAGCCGCATGAGGTTTGGTAGAGCGATGTTTTTGATGGAGAAATTCGGCAAAGTTAAGGACTTCGTTGATCTGGTTCTCTGGGAGGGTTTGGATGAGCTGGTGAAGCTTTTCGGCGGCTGTCATAGACTTTAGTGGACTATTGGTTAGTAGCTTTATTATGGCTGAGTTTGTTGTTCTCGTCTCATATCAAAGCTCCCCAGCTATATCCCTATAGCCAGGGAGCTTGAGTTAATAGGCTGGCCGAGTCTTACTACCTTGAAGCTTACGCGGTAACTAGCTCAGCAGGCAATCGCTTGAAAGCCAGGCGCTCGTTTTCGACATCCACGAAGATGGTGTCGCCTGTGTTGAATTCGCCGCGCAAGATGGCTTTGGCGATTTGGGTTTCAACTTCGCGCTGAATGGCTCGCTTGAGCGGACGTGCGCCATAGGTGGGGTCGTAGCCGACGTCGGCTAAGAAGTCTAGGGCGTCGTCGGATAGCTTGAGCGCCATTTTGCGATCTTCCAAGCGACGTTCTAAGCGCTTGATTTGGATCTTTACGATGTCGCGGAGCTGAGATTTTTCGAGCGCATGGAAGATGATGATTTCATCAATGCGGTTGAGAAACTCAGGTCGGAAGCTTGAACGCAGAGCTTCGGTGACACGAGCGTTCATTTCGTCGTATTGGCTGTTGTCTCCGGCAATATCCAAGATGTATTGGGAGCCGATGTTGCTGGTCATGATGATGATGGTGTTGGTGAAGTCCACCGTGCGACCTTGGGAGTCGGTAATGCGACCGTCGTCTAGAACTTGCAACAGAATGTTGAAGACATCGGGGTGGGCTTTTTCTATTTCATCAAACAAGATGACCGAGAACGGGCGGCGACGGACGGCTTCGGTGAGCTGACCGCCTTCGTCGTAGCCTACATAGCCGGGAGGGGCACCGACTAAGCGAGAGACGGAGTGCTTCTCCATATATTCGGACATGTCGATGCGGACGATGGCATCTTCGGTATCGAATAGATAGCTGGCGAGGGCTTTGCCAAGTTCTGTTTTACCAACGCCTGTGGGGCCAAGGAAGATGAAGCTGGCCATGGGGCGATCGGGATCGGCTAGGCCCGCGCGCGATCGCTGAATAGAATCAGCTACCGCCGTCACCGCTTCATCTTGACCAATCACACGCTGGTGCAGCTCATTCTCTAAGTTCAACAGCTTCTCCATTTCAGAAGCCACTAGCTTGCTGAGCGGAATACCTGTCCACTTGGAGATAATCTCGGCAATATCAGCTTCAGTCACTTCCTCACGCAGCAGCGTTTTACCACTCACTTGAGTCTCACTTAAGGCTTCTTCTGCTTTAGCTAAGCTCGCCTGCAAGTTTGGCAAGGTGCCGTACTTCAGCTCAGCGGCAGTGTTGAGATCTACGTCGCGCTCGGCCTGTTGTATTTCGACATTTACCCGGTCAATCTCTTCTTTAATCGACTGAATGTTGCCGATAGTGTCTTTCTCAGACTGCCATTGAGCGCTCAGCTCGCCTTGTTCTTCTTTGAGATCCGCTAGCTCTTTTTCAAGTACGCTAAGCCTATCCATAGAAGCTGGATCGCTTTCTTTTTGTAGCGATAGTCGTTCCATTTCCATTTGCAGAATTCGACGATCTACTTCGTCTAATTCTTCAGGCTTGGAGGTAATCTCCATTTTGAGCTTAGCGGCGGCTTCGTCTACTAAGTCAATCGCTTTATCAGGAAGAAACCTGTCGCTGATATATCTCGTAGAAAGTGTCGCTGCTGCTACTAATGCGCTATCGGCAATCTTCACGCCATGGTGAACTTCGTAGCGTTCTTTGAGCCCGCGCAGAATCGATACCGTATCAGGCACGGAGGGCTGATCGACATACACCTGTTGGAATCTACGCTCTAGAGCCGCATCTTTCTCAATGTGCTGCCGGTACTCGTCTAATGTGGTTGCACCAATGCAGCGCAGCTCACCTCTAGCCAGCATCGGCTTGAGTAAGTTGCCTGCGTCCATTGCGCCCTGGCTTGCGCCTGCACCTACGACAGTGTGAATTTCGTCAATAAATAGAACGATTTGGCCGCTAGATTCGGTGACTTCTTTGAGAACTGCTTTTAAGCGCTCCTCAAATTCGCCTCGGTATTTAGCACCCGCGATTAAGGAGCCCATATCTAAGGAGATTAAGGTGCGATCTTGCAAGGAGGCGGGCACGTCACCTCTGACAATTCGCTGAGCTAAGCCTTCTGCGATCGCAGTCTTACCCACCCCAGGCTCACCAATTAGCACCGGATTATTCTTCGTCCGCCGCGACAAAATCTGAATCGTGCGACGAATTTCATCGTCCCGGCCAATTACCGGGTCTAGCCGTCCTTCGCGAGCGTAGGCTGTCAGATCGCGACCGTATTTTTCTAATGCTTCGTATTTGCCTTCGGGATTTTGATCCGTCACCTTGTTATTGCCTCTAATTTGTTCAATTGCTTTTTTTAAGTCCTGTTCGCTAACGTTAAATGCTTTGAGTAAGCCTTGGCCAAAGCGCTTGTCTTTGACGTAGCCAAGCACTAAATGCTCAATAGAAATGTAGTCGTCTTCAAAGTCTTTACGGTACTTGTCGGCGCGATCTAGCAGGGTGTTGAGGTTGTTGCCTAAGTAGACCGAATCGACGCTGCCGTTAACTTTGGGTTGCTGGTTAATAAAGGAGGTGGTGCGATCGCTCAATGCACTAACTGGCACGCCCACCTTTTGAAAAATGCTGGCCGCTAGTCCTTCTTGCTCTAGCAGTGCCTGCATCAGATGCTCAGGCTCTAACTGCTGCTGCTGCGCCTGTTTGACAATATCTGGGGTGCGGGCGATCGCACTCCATGCCTTCTCAGTAAATTTATTGGGATCGTTAGGCTGCATACCCTACCTCCTTTGCCTGCACTTCTTCAGAACAGCTCACGTAATGTATGTATTGTAAAAAAGCCTAAGCGTTTCGCCATTCGGTGTTCACTGCTCAAATAGGTAGGTATTGCCGCCCTGTCGTCGGATTCTAGACAGATTTTTGAGACACAGCTATTGGAACCTGTGGCTTTTGCCCTGCGTCTTAAGAAGTTCAGCGTCTTGAGAACTTATTGCACGGGAGCTTCGGTGTATCGATGGTGTTAGGTAGCGTGGTGAATCCCACCGTGAATAGCCGCAGGCGTCGGTATCGCAAGGTCGGTGTGCTGACAGGCTATGCCAGGCAAAGTGCGATCGCTCTAATCGCCTTTATCGCCAGCGCCTTCCTGCTCAATCAAATCATCCCTAGCCCCTCAATTCCTTCAAACGTCGTTTTTATCGGCCCCAAATACGACTACTACCAGGCGCACAAAGACGAGTACAACACGTTATTTTTTGGCTCTAGCCGAATCTACAGCCACGTCATCCCTGAAGTGTTCGACACCGTAGCGCAATCAAGCGGCCTAGACATTAACAGCTACAACTTCGGCATTCCTGCCATGCGAGCGATTGACAGCGCCGTGCTGTTGGAGGAAGTTTTAGCCAACCCGCCTAAAGACCTGAAGTGGGTTTTCTTTGAGTCAATTTTAGATAAAGGCTACGAACCGATCCCCAACGCGCGCACCCATCGGGCGATGTACTGGCATACGTGGAAAAACACACGCATCGCTGCCGACTACATCCTTACCTCGGACGAATCCCTCCCGAGCAAAGCTGTCTTACTCACCAGCCATTTCCTACCGTTCCTCTATCAGCAGCTCAACGTTGGCAGACTATTTAATCAGGTATTGCCAAGCGATTTTTCTGCTGAAGAACAAGCTGTTGCTGCTGAGTTTACGGCGACCGAAGGCTATTACGCGCTCTCAGATGAGGCCGATCCTAATCGGCAAAGCTTTTTACAAAGTCAGTCGGCTTACGCAGCGCAGGTCGATACCTTAAGTACCGTTCAAGCTGAGCCGGATAGCGATCCTTATTTGAGCGCTAATAAGCAAAGGCTGCTTGCTCGCATTTCGCAGATAATTCGCGCGGCGGGCGCTGAGCCTATCTTTGTAGAGCCGCCGTCGCTGCACATACCCAAGGACTTTCAAGCAGCGCAGCAGCTAGGGCTCATCGATACTTTGTTCTCCTACAAAAATCCTAATCGGTTCCCGCAGCTATACCGCACCGATCATCGCTATGACGCGGATCATCTCAACGATGCCGGGTCGCGTGAGTTTACGCGGCTACTGGCGAAAGACTTCAGTGAGGTAGCCGCTCAATGATTTTCACAGAGTTTCGATTTTTTCTCTTCTTTGCGGTCGTCTTTGGGGTGTATTGGGCGCTGCGGCATAACGGCTGGCGTAAGGGCTGGATTTTGGCCTGTAGCTATGCCTTTTACGGCGCTTGGGACTGGCGGTTTCTGTCGTTGATTATTGGTTCGACACTGGTTGACTATGTGGTCGGGCTTAATTTGGTAAAACCGCAGAGCGCTAGAGCTAAGCGCAACTGGCTGATGGTGAGCCTGTGTGTGAACCTGGGGGCGCTGGCCTTTTTCAAGTATGCGAATTTCTTTGCCGATTCGGCGGTGGGCTTCTTTGGCTGGGCTGGGCTCCCGGTGAATGCGGTGACGCTGAATATTGTGCTGCCGGTGGGCATCAGCTTTTATACATTTCAAACGCTGAGCTATTCGTTAGATATTTATGCGGGGCGCTTGCAGCCTCGAAAAAGCCTGCTGGACTTAGCAACCTTTGTGGCCTTTTTCCCGCAGTTGGTAGCCGGGCCGATTGTGCGCGCCTCTGACTTTTTGCCGCAGCTAGATGTGGCTCGTAGCTTTAGCCAGGTGAACGTGCGGGCCTGTCTGACCTTGTTTATGGTGGGCTTTTTTAAGAAGGCTTGCGTGTCAGATAACCTTGCGCCGATTGTGGATCGCTACTTTTCTGCGCCTGAAGCGTTTGACGCGCTGAGTAGCTGGATTGGGGTTTTGAGCTATACGGTGCAGATTTACTGCGACTTTTCGGGCTATTCAGATATGGCGATCGCCTGCGCGGGCCTGCTCGGCTACGAACTCTGCCTTAACTTTGACTTTCCCTATTTCGCCAGCAGCATTACCGACTTCTGGCGGCGCTGGCACATCAGCCTCTCCACCTGGCTCAAGGACTATCTATACATTCCACTGGGCGGGAACCGGGGCAATGCGCTCTTTACGTACCGCAACCTCATGCTCACGATGGTGCTAGGCGGGCTGTGGCACGGAGCCGCTTGGACGTTTGTGGTGTGGGGCGCACTGCACGGGGGGGCGCTGATTGCGCATAAGGAATGGAGTAAGTTTCAGCAGAATTCAGCGGGTTTTGTTAAATCTCAAAAAGGCGCTAAGGCGGTTCATCGGTGGAGCCTGTGGGGCGCACTGCTGACTTTTTACTGGGTGTGCATTACCTGGGTGTTTTTCAGAGCGGGGAGTTTTGCTACGGCGATGACGGTAATTAAGTCTTTTGTGCTGTTGCGATCGCCCGGTACCCAGCAGCTTAGCATCGGCATTCTAGGCTTCATCGCTGTGCTAGCAGTTCTGCACTGGCTCACCGCGCGTCAGGTGTGGACACAAGCGCTCGCCAAGCTGCCCAATCAACTATTTGCAGTGGGCTATGGTTTTGCAGCAGCCGTCATTTTGACGCTCGTGCCCGTTGGCTACACGGCCTTTATTTACTTCCAGTTCTAGCGCATCCCCTCTCGTTCGAGAGCAGAAAGCCTGCTCAAAATAGGCTATATAAGTAGAGTCCGATCCCCTTTGTGCCTGCTTTTGCCTCCCAATCGCCGCGCGATCTCTAAAAAAATATACGCCACCTACCGCCAGCAAAAGCCGTTGGAGCGAATTTGGCGTAACCTTTCGCCGTTTGAATTTGCCAGATTTTTGAGACACATCAACTGGCAGGTCGTGCGCTGGGTTGTGCGCGATGTTTTTCGCCAAAGGCTTCCTAGCTTGGCCTCAGAAATGGCGTATAACTCCATGCTGGGTTTGTTCCCGGCAATACTGGCTTTTTTGACAGCGATTGGTCTGTTCGCGCCGCTGAAGTCAACTTTTATCAAAATGATTACCAGCCTGGGCGAAGTGGCCCCAGGTGGGGTGCCTGAGCTGATTTATGGTTTTGAGACGAGCGTGGTGGAGAACCAGAGCCGAGGGCTGTTTTCGGTGAGTTTTGCCTTTGCGCTGTGGGCGTCGTCGGGGGCAATGAGTGCGGCCATGCGATCGCTCGACCAAATGCACCAGATCCCACCCCTGCGCAGACGCCCCTTTTGGAAAGCTCGCCTGGTGTCGATAGCACTAACGCTAGGCACCATTGCCCTACTCATAACGGCCTCAAGCCTGATTTTCGTCAGCGACCTAATTGTGCAGGAGCTAGTGGCCCGCAGCCGTGGCGATGTGGGCCTTTGGGTATCGACTATTTGGAGTTTATTCCGCTGGCCGCTGGCCTTGGGCGTGATGTCAACGGCTTTTGCCTTCGTCTATCGGTTTGGCCCAAGTCGCTGGAATCCGGGTAAGCCGCTGATGCCGGGCGCGGTGCTAGCAGCGCTTTCCTGGGCGATTATTTCTGGACTGTTTCGGCTATACGTTCAGCACTTTGGTAACTTCGTTTATAGCGCGGTGGCTAGTGTGATTGTGCTGCTGCTGTGGCTATGGATCACATCTTTGGTGATGCTGATCGGAGATCTGCTGAACTTGACGGTGGGACGGGCGATGGTGGAGAAAAAGAGTGCCTCGTGTCCACTACCGCGTAGCCCACTACCGCATGACCCGCTACCGCATGGAGCGAATGCTGTTGACAATAAAAACAGCTAGGCAGGCGAACATTAGCAAATAGAGGACGATGCCGGGCATAAACGAGAGCAGCGTCAAACCGCGCAGCACCCATACGCCGAAGGTAAAGCACACCAAAAATAAGAGTAGCTGAGATCCGGGCTTGAGGCGGAAGCGATTAGCCATGGTGATTGTGGTTGATAGAGCTGTGAATAGTGTCCTACAGGTTTAGATAGATTGAATCCGTTTGCTTCAGCAATTTTTCTTTTTTGATAAGAAAACGCTGGGCTACAGGTCAAAACAAGAAAATTTATTCATTTCGGTAGGAACACCGGCAAATTAGGGCACGTCTTGGGAGCCAATCGGGCACCCTCAAGGGGCCTGCTTTACGGAATCTGCTCGGCGGCAAACTCAGTAATTTTACTAAAAGTTTACTGACTTCTGTCCTGCACTTAACCGTGGCTTCCGTAATATTAGGCAATAATGACGAAGATCATAAAACGACCAGCTTAGTAATTAAGTATTTCTAAGTTTCTAAAACGCTATGCTAAAGCGCCATTAACAGGGCTAGTCAAAAGCGCTGTTTAGCGCACTTCAGGTTCTTTATTAGGCTCGCTTTTGTCTATGACAGTACTTTCAACACTCGCCGCACAGCCCTCTGCTCACGCTACCGTCACCTCTGAGCAGGAACAGTCTTTATTAAAAGGCGACGTTTTGATTTCGATGACGCCCACGAACTCAGGGGCAGCGGTAACCGCGACGATGTACGTGCCGATGGTGCGACAGCTCACCTGGCAAAAGCTGACTGACTATAGCAAGTGGGTTCAGTACTTTCCTGATATTGTCCAAAGTCAGGTACTAGAAGTCAAAAGGCAGTCAAAAACGCATCCGATGACGCGCCGTTTGTATCAGGTGGCTCGCCGGGCCTTTTTGATGTTTTCAGCGCAGGTAGAGATTTACCTTCAGGTGATTGAAACCGTCCACCAAAAAATTCAGTTTCGCTTAGAGCGCGGCACTTTTTCAGATTTTGCAGCAGATCTTACGTTAGAGGATTATGGCCAAGGCACACTCATCACTTACTCAGTGAAGGCAACACCTTTGATCCCAGTCCCTAGTTTTTTAATTGAGCAGGCGATTCGCCACGACTTACCCGGTAATATGAAGACGATGCGCAGCGTACTGTGCGCGGCGTAGTTTTTTACTTCACCGAATGTCTAATCAAACGATCGGCCTTAATGACCGGCTCTATAACTATTTGCTCTCGGCTACGCTACGTGAGGCAGAGGTACTAGCGGATTTGCGGCGGGAGACGATGGCCCACCCGCAGGCGAGAATGCAGATTTCGCCTGAGCAGGGACAGTTTATGGCCCTGCTGGTGCAGCTTATGGGCGCGAAAAAGACGCTAGAGGTGGGTGTGTTTACCGGCTATAGTGCGCTGGTGGTGGCGATGGCGCTGCCGGATGATGGCAAGGTGGTGGCTTGCGATGTGAGTGAGGATTTTTGTGCGATCGCCCGCTCCTACTGGAAAAAAGCAAACGTAGAGGACAAAATAGACCTTCGCATCGCCCCAGCCTTAGAAACCTTAGATGGCCTGATTGCCGCCGCAGAAAGCAACACGTTTGACTTTGCCTTTATCGATGCCGATAAAAGCAACTACGACAATTATTATGAAAAATCGCTACAGCTTATTCGTCCTGGTGGTCTGATTGCCATCGACAATACGCTTTGGTACGGCCGTGTTGCTGACCCGGAAGTGAAAGATAATAGAACAAAACGAATTCGCGCTTTAAACGAAAAAGTACGGGACGATCAGCGCGTGACGATGAGCCTTTTGCCGATTGGGGATGGATTATTGCTAGCATTTAAGCGGTTCTAAATAGAGCGCAGAAATATGCGTTAAGCCTATGGCTCGTCGGCTAGCTCAGCTTCAGAA
Organism: uncultured cyanobacterium; assembly: GCA_963793265.1. Classification (GTDB taxonomy): domain Bacteria; phylum Cyanobacteriota; class Cyanobacteriia; order Phormidesmidales; family Phormidesmidaceae; genus Phormidesmis. Next base: position 297,269 of record CAWBZI010000006.1, on the reverse strand, counting down.
AAGAAAGATTTCGACCCCAGAGGCGTTTGATGCGCTAGTGCGAAAAATCGAGATCGTAGCGCAGCGGAACCCGGCTTACTATCGCAGGCGTTTGCGGTGGCTGGCGAGCCTTGGCTATGTATATATTGCGATTGTTTTCGCGCTGCTATTTGGCGGACTGTGGCTAGTATTTGGGCTGATAGTTGCGGCAGGCAATCCCGAGATCTTCTATCAGTTTGGAATGGTCGCTTTGCTGCTGGCAATAGGCTTTGCTAGCTTGTTTTTTGTTTGGGTGAAGCCGCCAAAGGGCGTTGAGCTGAAGCGGGCTCAGGTGCCTTTGCTATTTGAAATGCTTGATAATTTGTCGCTAAAGCTGCAAGCGCCCAAGCTTAACCGGGTCATTCTTAACGACGATCTCAATGCTGGGATTATGCAGTTGCCCAAGCTTGGCTTTATTGGCTGGCAAACGAATATTTTGGTGGTTGGACTGCCGCTGATGCAGGCGCTTTCACCTCAGCAGCTTGAGGCGGTAATGGCGCACGAGCTGGCGCATTTATGCGGTGGTGATGGCAAGGTAGGCGCTTGGATTTATCGAATTCGGCGGACTTGGTACGATTTGGCTGAGCGGTTTGAGCGTGGCGGTGGGGGCTTTTTGTTCAAGCGCTTTTTTAGCTGGTATGGGCCGTTTTTTAAAGCGTATTCTTTTGTTCATGCCAGGTCGCAGGAGTATGAGGCGGATCGGCGGGCGGCTGAGATTGTGGGGGCACAGCATAAGGCTGAGGCTTTGATTTGGTTGGGAGTAAATAGTTCGCGGTTGAGTGAGGAGTTTTATCCGGCTTTTCGTCGTCAGACGATGGATTCATCGGAGCCGCCGGATGATTTTGTCACTCAGATGATGGTTGCGCTGGCCTCTTCGATAGCACCTGCTCGGGTTAAAGATTGGCTGGCGCTGCGTTTGGTTCAACAAACTGATAATGCTTCTACGCATCCATGTTTAAGTGAGCGGTTAGGCGCTTTGGGGTATGAAATTCCTGATGTTTTAGTTCAATCTGATGAGCGGGCGACTTCTCTTCTGGGCGACTATGCAGGTGCTTTGACTGAGGAGCTTGATCGGCTGTGGAAGAAAGAGATTTCGGTGGGTTGGAAGATGAGCTATGGAGCGGGGCAGAGATTGCGCGATCGCCTTGACTATCTGAACAGCAAAGCCAATTCTCTAACCATAGAAGAGAGAATTAAAAGAGCTTTATTGGTTCGACAGCTCGATGAAAACGCAAAGATATTACCTATTTTTCAAGAGATTGCGGCAGAGGCTCCGAATAATACAAAGGTTCGATACTGGCTAGGTCGTTTGCTTAGCGAACAACAGAACAAAGATTGCATTTCTCATCTGGAATTCGTCATAGATAAAGATCCGTCTTTGTTGGTTTCAGCTTGTCGCTCTGCCTATTCTCTTTATCTCAATCAAGCGCAGCCTGCACTGGCTGAACCTTATAAACAGCGATGGCAGCAGCATGAGAACGTTTGGAATCTGGTGCTGGCTGAGCGAGCAAAGCTAAATGATAAAGCGTCGTTTGTTCCCCATGATTTGCCTAGTGAGGAGGTCAGACAGTTAGGAGATTATTTTGCGACGCTCGATGAGATTGGTGCGGTGTATGTTGTGCGGTGTGAGGCGGCGCGGTTCGGTGATCATGCTTTTTACGTGATTGCGATCGCCCGACGTTTTTATCAAGGCATGGGCCAAAACTACAAGCCCGATCCTCAGCTAGAGCAGTTAATCAGGTCAGAAATGGCACTTTCACAAGACTACGCGCTGCGATTTATCAATCAAACAGAACAGTGGGCGCAGTTGAAGCAGGTGAAAGGGGCGTTGATTTATCAGTACTCGTCGCCTGCATAGAAAGCTAGAAGTCGGGGCGCTCTGATAGGCAAAATAGCGTAAGCGCGATGGTGCACGATAGGGTTGCAGCTGAGAGGCGATCGCACCCTAGCATCTGAATTGGGCAGTAGAGAAGGAGCGCGGCGGTTAGCGATAGGCCCGTAGGCTGCGCTAGAAAGTGGCAGAAGTCTTGAGCGGTTTCTAGCCACTCTAGGAATTGAATAAACCGGCGAAGAATAGTCATGGCTTCTCTACTAGCAGTCGCTCGAACGTTTCGGTGAAGATAGGCTTAGGCACTTTGCCTACCCAGGTATTGATTGGCGCTTGGTCAGCAGCGATGAGCGTGAACTGAGGAACGCCGGAGGCTTTGTATTGGGCAATTTGAGATGCCCACTTGGGATTGTCAATATCGAGCATGACAAAGTTTATCTGCTCGCTGTACTGCTGATGGAGATTTTGGATGGTTGGCGCGGTGCTTTGGCAGGTTGTACACCAGTCGGCGTAGAACTCTATAAAAGTGGGCTTTTGGTTTGCCAAAGCTGCTTCGTAGGAGACGGCCTCAGCGGCAAGCGACTTCAGAGTCATTAGCCCGCTGAGCGGTGTCATGCTCATAGTTTTGGCGGCAGGGCGGGTCAGTAGTAGGGTGGCCCATACCGCTACTAGAATAGCGATCAGGGCTAGCCATAACCGCCAGAGTGCGCTGCGATTTTCGGTGGTTGAGATCATGATGATTTGCCCCTAGCGAAAGTAATAGGCTAAAAAGATGTGAATGACGAGCATGAGCCCGAACACGCTCACTAAAAAGATATGAGAGGGTAGCCAAACGGCGCGCATTCCACGCACCAAAGCACCTTTGCCGATGCCAACGGCTTTGCCTTCAACAACTTTGTTACTACCGATATTAAAGATTTTGCGGGGCGATTCTAAAACGCCGGTTTCAGCGACGACCCCGAGGAGGGCAGAGAGCGTGACGCCAAAAAAGACCCATAGCAAAATGGCGTTGTAGTTAAGACCGCTTGAGCCGAGGGTGTGAACCAAAACAACGGCGACTAGAGCAGTGCCAATAAAAATGTGGATGGTGCGCCAGATCATCACGGCCCCTGGTAGCTTCCATTTGCTGGGCCAAATAGACCAGCTTCGGCTGCGCTTACGCATGGTGAGGGTCATCTCTACAAAGACGAGGGCTAAGGAGGCAAAGCCGGTGGTTTGTTTGTAGAGTTCGCCGCGTAAAAACTGGTGCAGCTCGAATGAGCGATCGCGCAATGCATCTAGATAGATCGGGCTGAGTGCAAAGGGCACCAGCAGTAGGGCGCAAACCAGCGTCAGAATAATGAGGGTAGAGAATTGTGGCTTCATTACTTTTGCCGATCTGTTGGTTCTTATTAAAGCGCTAGATAGAAAGGAGATTTGTAGCGAGGGTAACCGGGTTCGCTGTGAGAGTTGCCGGAACCCACCCCGTCCCTGCGGGCCACCCCTCCAGAGGGGATTTTGTCGGCTGGGAGTGGGATGGGTTTCGAGACTCCTCTAGCCAGGCATACTGTCAACGGGGATGTTGATGATGATACCGCCCATAACGTCGCCCATTTCAAACACTTTGTCGGGGTAGCGCTCTAGGTGGACAGGGTGAGTGTTGTGGCAAGTTACGCAGGCTTCAGCAACGGCCAAGTCAGGATACATCGCTGAGAAATACGCCTGTCCGGCGACTTCTTGATAGCCTTTGACCGGCTCGCCAGTTTCAATCATGGTTTCAACAGATGTGGCTTCAAATTCTCCTTTGGGAGCCTGGTTGTCGTTGATATTCCAGGGAGAAACGAGGCTGTAGGTATAAGCGCCGTTTTCGTTGGCAATTTCAGAGCCGAGGCGGAACATTTGTGCGGGCAGAGGAATGCCGTCAGTTTGCTGCCAGCCTTCGGTCGATTCAATGGTCAGAACGCCGTCTGCTTTCTCTTTGCCTTCTAGTACTTTGGCGCGGTTGACAACGTTTTTAGTGTAGGCCGTGCGGTCGGCGGCGAGAGCGGTGTGGATGTAGTCGGCAACGAGTTCGGGGGCGATCATAGGCCCTGTTGCTGTAGCCGTTCCACTGCCACCGCCGCTACAGGCGACGGCGGTAAAACAGATAGCCGCTGCTAAAGCGAATAGAAACATGGTCTTTGTGCGAATGCGCTGTAGCCAGGTCGTGATAACCATTGTGATGAGTCTCCTAAGTTTTTTGAATTTCATTCTGCGTGTCGTTTTCACGCACTTTAGTTTTCTGTTGAAAGGCTGTTGATTTTAAGTTCAGATAGTTGAGCTTAAAGTTGTGCTTAAGGGCCTTCCGAATCAGAATCATTGCCCGCTCTCCTTGCTTCAGCAGCTCTCATCAACTCGAAAGAAGGATGAGTAAGCGTCGGAGGTCGGTCAAAATTGGCTTCGACGAGGGCTTCGTCGAAAATACTGTTGTAGCTGTATTCCACCCCATGGCAGTTCATACAGACATCGCCCACCATGCGATCTTGAGGTTTTAGGTTGTAGGTGTTGTTGTGGTTCACCTTTACCACGGTGGTGCCGTCAGCCTTTTCGGTGCCCGTGCGCGGCAGGTGGCAGGTCGCGCAGGTGACGGCTTCAGGGCCAGGCCGAGGCAGCAAGTCGCTCGCGCTATCAGAGCCTTTACTCGTCTCTTGACTGGCAAAAACAGCTTTGGCATGTTTGGAGTTTTTGTAGTTAAGCGAGTGGTTGTCGTTATGACAGGTGAGGCAGGCATCGACTGAGGCTTGCATCGTGTTGACGGTGTGGACGTTGTGGCAAGCGTTGCAGTTCATTTGCTTATCAAACGCCTCATGCTTCATCGGAAGCCGAGCCATTTTAGGCGTTAAAGCAGATTCTCCTTCGTATAGCCGAATGCCGTGCTTGCCCAGTAAAAAGGTGTCTACTGAGTTCTCATGGCACGACTGACAGCTTTCGTGCGTAGGATTAGCCACAAACGCTTTGGTTTCACTCTCCTGGTGGCAGCTAGCACAGTTGACATCGTTGAGCGCGTGGGCGCTGGTTTGCCACTGTTTGTTGATCTCCTGAAGCTCACTTTGAGTTGTAGCTGCTGCCGGGATCGCTGCGCCTAAGCTGAAAAGAACAATCAGCAGCAGGGCTAGTAGTCTTATTAGCCGGTTTTGAGTGCGGCGAGTGATCATGTGCCCGCCTCCAAAAACGCTTTGCTCAGGTTGGGGCTTGGCGCGGTTTTCAGCTCTGTTGTGACAATGCGATCGGGTAGCTTTTGCACGGGTAGCATTGCCGGTTCACCCATATTTTGCCTCAAAAATCCGGTCGAGATAGTACGGTGGTCGTGGTAGTTGTGACACCCGGCAGTCCAACAGCCGTCTGCCTCGAAGCCCTCATGGCTCTTGAGCTGAGTGGTGGTGAGTTCTTCGTGACAAACCATGCAAAGGTCGGGTTGAAGATGTACGCCGCGCCCGAACATGTGAACGTGCTCGTTGTGGCAGGCCGTGCAGGTGAGAACTTCTAAGTTTTCTCGATAGCTGGCCCAGCGCGGATCTTTAAACTTTTTTGCGCCATGGACATCTTCGGCTAGTTCGGCCTGATGGCAGCGCGTACAGTTTTCGTTGCTGACAGCTTTAAAGCCTTCGTGGCAAGAGGCACAGGAGGCTTCAAACAAAGCATGACCTTCTGAGGTTTCACCGGGCAAGAAGACCTCTTTGTTTTCGAGAGCAAAGGCCGCAGAAACCCAGGTGAGTAACAGCACTAAGGTGAGTGCGATCGCCCCTTTCAAGTTAACCTGCGATCGCCAGTCAAACTTCTTTTTGCCAGGGCTATTGCTGTGATTCCTGCTTGGTTTTGAACGATTTGTCATCAGCCTATTGCTTAAACCTATTGCTTAGACGCGCTTAAAGAAGGATGAGTAGCATGAGCGTGAGCAGCACCGTAGAACCGCCAATAATGCCAGCCGCCGTTTTGTTATCGATGCCCTCTACAGACTCTTGAGACTCTGATGACGCTAGTGGCTCTGTTGTCACCGCAACTGGCTCAGGCTTAGGAACAGCAGCTACGACCGGGGGCTCTAGCGCAACAGCCTGCTTCGAGTAGTCAGCACCTTCTAGCATCAGCTCAGTAATCGCGCCATAGGCCCCTACCCAAGCGTCTTTTAGCTCAGGCGTCCAGGCATCGCCTGCATACTGGCCCAGCGTTTTGAGCAAGCTGTTGCCGACCAAAGGGTAGTGCTCAGGCAGTGCGCCATATTGAACGTGACGAGCGCCTAAGCCTTTAAGCGCTTTGCTAAGCACTTCGGGCTTTCTCAGGTTTTCAACCACCATGACCAGGGCACCTTTAAGCATTTGTTGTTGCTTGCCCATATCCGAATGCTCGAACAGTGGCTTCGATGCTGGATAGTCGGTGAATAGGTTGTTGTAAAAGCTGCTGGTGAATTCGTCAGCTTTTGGCTTGACTAGCTCAAAGCTCTGCTCTAAAAGCTCTACTTTAAGTCCTTCTGCTTCTGGTTCTGTAAGCGCTGGTTCTGTAAGCACTGGTTCTACATCAGTCATCGAAGATCCGACCGCTGCGGGCGGTACAGGCGGCATCGTTTCTAGCACAACGGCTTCTAGCGCAACGGCCTGCTTCGAGTAGTCAGCACCTTCTAGCATCAGCTCAGTAATCGCGCCATAGGCCCCTACCCAAGCGTCTTTTAGCTCAGGCGTCCAGGCATCGCCTGCATACTGGCCCAGCGTTTTGAGTAAGCTGTTGCCGACCAAAGGGTAGTGCTCAGGTAGCGCGCCATACTTTACATGACGAGCGCCTAAGCCTTTGAGCGCTTTGCTAAGCACTTCGGGCTTTCTCAGGTTTTCAACCACCATGACCAGGGCACCTTTGAGCATTTGTTGTTGCTTGCCCATATCCGAATGCTCGAACAGTGGCTTCGATGCTGGATAGTCGGTGAATAGGTTGTTGTAAAAGCTGCTGGTGAATTCGTCAGCCTTTGGCTTGACTAGCTCAAAGCTCTGCTCTAAAAGCTCTACATTTAAAGACATGCTTGAGAGACTCCATAAAAAGGAACTACAAAACTGTAAAACTGAATTAATAAATATGCTCTAGAGGCTCTTGATGAGATTCTTTTGCGAAATCCGTCTATTTACGTAGTTCACAACTCAAACCGTAGGTGGGTAGCTTATTCGTGTTTGTGCTTTTGGTTACAAAACAAGAGAAAGTTTCTCGATTTTCGCATCATGCCTGTGCAACAATTGCATTCGTCTGTTGATTTATTTATGTTGCTGCAAGCGAACGAACCTTCTGATTGAATGATTTTATAGTATTGTCCGTTTTCGAGGAAAAGCTATGTGAATTGCTGTTTTATTTCCTTCTTTGATGGCTGTATTGATTGCGCTGTAAGGGATCTATGTCTGCGATAGGATAAGAAAAACAAAGGTTGGCTTAGGGCTTGTTATGCAAAATGTAGAATCGTGGAATGTGAAAAAAGAATAACTTAGTCGTTTTTTGCAACTTTCGATACAAAAAATAGTTTGTTAATCGAACAACTATACAGATGCGTGTTTCTGCGTATCTCCTTAGTTGTATTTTGTACGGGAGGTGTCAGCTAACCAAGACATTAGCGTGAGTGTTGCTTTTCATGACGGTCAAACTTACTGAGTTTCTAGGCTCTATCAAGCTGGCGGTGCCTTTGCTGGGGGCGATCGCGTTCATTCTCATCGGCGCAACCTTCTACGAATCCGAAGTCGGCTCTGCTGTTGTTCAACAAGAAATATATAAAAGCCCCTGGTTTGGCGGGCTTATGTTTCTGTTGGCTCTCAACCTTGGCCTTTCAACCCTATCTCGCTATCCCTGGAAAGGTGCGCGTAAAATAGGGTTTGCGATTACTCACTGGGGCCTGATCGTGATTATTGCAGGCTCAGCAGCAGTCATTCACTTGAGCGTAGAAGGAATGCTCTTAGCTCGCACTGACGCTGGAGCGGTAAGTACTTTGCGAGTAGAAGGTGATTTGATTGAGGTGGCCGCGCCCGGTGAAATGCCGCAGCGAACTTCTCTGTTTATTAAGGCGGATGGGACGGTTGTGCCCAATCGAATCGGCGGAATGTCTCTGCTGGGCTATAGCAGCCGTACGATTAAGACTGTGCGGTTTGAAGAGGGTGGCAGCGTTGAGAACCCGGCGGTGCGACTGGTGCTGAAGAGCGATCGCATGGGTCAGTCTTTAGAGCGGTGGCTAGCGGTGGCTCCTGCTGCTTATGAGAAGATAAATGTCGGCCCGGCTGAGCTGCAAATTGCTAAAGCTGATACGAAAGAAGACTTAGCCCAACTGCTAACGGCTTCTGCTGAACCGGCTGAAGCAGCCCAGTGGGGAGAAATAGAGGTTGCCTGGCAAGGAAAGCGTGAGCGGGTGGACGTTGCCGGAAGGTTGCAACCCGCTCAAACATTAGAAGCGCCGATTGAGCTGACGGCGAAGGGTAAAACGCTGGCGCTAGAAGTGAAAGACTTTTGGCCTGATTTTCGCTTGGATGGAAACCGTCAGCCGGTGAGTGCTTCTGAGCAGCTAAACAACCCGGCGGTGCAGCTTATTGTCGCTGAAGGCGAGTCTGTTGAGAGCTGGTTTGTATTTGGCAATCCAAGCTTTGAGCCAATTCGCACGCAAATTTCGGGCGAGCCGATTGCGGCTGAGGTGGCCTATAGCGTGACGGCTGCCGCTGCTGAGCCGGATGCTTTCTTTCGAGTCGTGGTCGATGCTGCGGGCGAGTTGCACTATGCAGCGAAGTCTTCTAAAGGCTTTAAGTCAGGTGCTCTGGCAGTTGGTGATTCGGTGACGCCTGGGTGGGCTGATTTTGAGGTGACCCTAGCTGAAGTGGTGCGTAAGGCACAGGTGAAACGCGAAGTGGTGCCTTTGCCAGATGATGCGATGCCTGGACAAGGAGAGCCTGCGCTGTTGGTTTCATCCGGTTCGGTAGGTGCAACAGACTTAACGAATTTAAAGGCTCAAGGCGAGCCGGTGTGGGTGCCCTGGGGCGAGCCGACAACAATTAGTCAGGCGGGCGGTGACTGGTTTGTGGCGTTTAGCCCCAAGCTTTTGCAGCTTCCTTTTAGTCTGAAGCTGAATGATTTTATTGTGGATCGCAACGAGGGGAGTGAGTCTGTAGCGATGTGGACGAGTGCGGTGTCGCTAACTGATCCCCATTCGGGCGATCGCGCTGATCGTCGCGTCTGGATGAACCACCCCACCTGGTATAAGGGCTGGAAGATTGCCCAAGCGTCTTGGAATCCAGGCGACTTGAGCCAGTCTACCTTGCAGGTAAAGCGAGAGCCCTGGTGGGTGACCGGCCTTACCTGGCTAGGCTCGACCATGGTGATTGTGGGCGTGGCGACAATGTTTTACGGTCGTGCTTTGGCTAAGAAGTTCAAGAAACCGTCGAAGTCTGTTGATGCTAAAGCCAGTGCTGAAGCAGATGTCCTTACCGATGCAGAAGTAGAAAAAGTGCCAGTTGAAATTCCTTTATTGAACGTCTTTTCGGGTCGTTGATGCTGATGAAAATTGCAAAGTTTGAAAGTATAAAGTTCCTAGTGGGCCTCTGTTTGGGTCTATTACTGATTGCCCTTCCGCTTACCCAGTTTCAACACTCGCCTTTAGAACCGTTAGAAACCATGGTGGTGCAGCAGGGCGGGCGCAAAAAGCCGCTGGATACGATCGCTAAAGAGACAGTCGCTAAAATTCACGGCGCGACCACCTATAATCGCAATGGTGTAAAAGAGGGCTCTATGGAGACTTTTTTATCGCTGTGGCTAAACAATCGCAACTGGAATGAAGAGAATTTCGTGCTCTTTAGCTATCGCCCGCTGAAGGAGATTATCGGCGTAGATCCCGACCAAAAGTATTTCTCCTTTCAAACGCTGATGACCAATAAAGCGCTGGGTGAAGTGGTCAGAGAAGCGCACCGAAAAGATTTGGCCGAGGAAGAAATAAGCCGGGATGAGCGCGAGGCGATCGCACTAGAAGACCGCCTTACGCTCATGCTAGAAATGGTGGACGACAATGCGATCGCTATCGTTCCTCACCCCACCGACCCTAAAGGAAAGTGGATGGGCATTAGCGAAGCGCAGTCGCTATACGCCCCCGAAGCGATTTCTCCTCTCATCGCGAGCTTTACGATCATGAAGCAAACTTTCTTCTCAGGGAGCGATCATTTGCCGATGCTCACCCCGCTGGCTGAATCATTGCAAAGCGGACTGCGACAGCTCAGCCCAACCGTGTATCCGGTGAGCGGCGCAATGCGGCAAGAAGTCTTTTTCAATCACTTCCATCCCTTTGCAAAAGCCTGGCAGCTCTACGCTTTAGCCTTTGTCGCAATGCTGCTGACGCTGTGGATAAAGCCGCTAGAACTCTACTGGGGCTCAATGGGTTTATTTGTGGCAGGTGTGGCCGTGCAGAGCTATGGCTTTTGGCTGCGAATGCAGGTCGCGGGCCGTCCGCCTGTGACAAATATGTACGAGTCGGTGGTTTGGGTTGGGTTTGGAATTTCTGCGATCGCCCTTTCCTTTGAACTCATCTACCGCGCCAAATACTATCTATTAGCAGCAGCCCCGCTGTCGGTGATGTGTCTAGTTCTCGCAGACAGCCTACCGGCTGTATTAGACCCGAGCATTTCACCGTTAGTCCCGGTTTTGCGAGATAACTTTTGGCTAAGCATTCACGTGCCGACTATCGCGCTGAGCTACGCAAGTTTTGCTTTAGCGTTAGGGATCGGGCACGTTGCGCTCGGCAGCTATCTGTTTTCTCCACAGGCGAGGGCGCGTATTCAACTGCTCTCTCAGCTTAACTACAACGTGCTGCAAGTGGGCGTACTGCTGCTAACCGCTGGCATTATTTTAGGCGGCATTTGGGCGCACTTCTCTTGGGGAAGATTCTGGGGCTGGGATCCTAAAGAGACATGGGCTTTGATTGCGCTGCTGTGTTATCTGGTTCCGCTGCACGGTCGTTTAGTCGGCTGGATCGGCAACTTTGGCATTAGCGTGGCAAGCGTTGTGGCCTTTAATGCGGTGCTGATGGCCTGGTATGGCGTAAACTTTGTGCTAGGTACGGGCTTGCATAGCTACGGCTTTGGCACGGGCGGATCTGAGTGGGCGATCGCGGCTGTCGTCGGAGCCGATTTGTTGTTTGTTTTAGCGGCGACTGCGCGCTATAAGGGATGGTTTGCAAAGGCGGCTGTTCCCGAGGCAATTGTTAGCTCAAATTCGTAAGCCCAAATTCATCTAATAATTGAGAGGAGTGAATCTAGGATGAAACGTCGAGACTTTTTAAACTTTGTTGGGCTAGGACTGGTTGCAACTTCTCTGCCAGTGGCCTTAGCTGCCTGCGGATCTTCTGAAACGGCGGAAGCCCCTGCGGTTGACGCGGACTTGGACACAGCGCCCGCCGCTGAAGAAGTTGATAGCAGCATTCGTGACGATGGATTTGCCGCACTCGGCACTGTTGCTGAGCTAGATGCTGAGGGTTCGCTTTCGTCCAAAAGCTTTATTGCTGGGCCAGTGGTGGCTATTCGCGATCCGGCCAATGCAGAGGGCGTGATTGCATTAGATTCTATGTGTACTCATCAAGGCTGTAGCGTGGCGTGGGCAGAGGGTGAGTTTGCCTGTCCTTGCCATGGCTCCAAGTTTAGTGCCGATGGTGCGGTGATTGAGGGGCCTGCGACTGAGGCGCTAGGTACTTATGAGGCGAAAGTTGAAGGTGACTTAGTGCTGATAAAAGCGACTTAAGCCACCTGTGGTTGTTCTGAAGATCCATCAAGAGAGCGTAGTTGCGGCCATGCTCTCTTTTCTTATGGATTCTTTTGATAGTTCTCTTGTCACAACAGACGCTTCTTTTTGCAAGGAGAGCCGTAGTCTCGTCAGTTGGGCCGTTGCGATGGTTTCAAGCAAGTTTGCAGGTTCGTTTTTCCAGCCTAGCGGGGCTAAGTGCTTGCCCAGGAGCGAAGCGTGGGTGATGTTAGGCTGTTCTTGAATGAGCTTTTGGCAGGTGGGGCGGGCGATCGCATCGTCTGAAAATTGAATCAGGTGCGTCAGGTTAAAAAGCTCGCTACGCCCAATGAGTTCGTGTGTTTGCGCTACGGTTGGACAGACGGCAAGCACTTTGCTAAAAAGACGCTCTAGGGATTTGAGCGGAATCGCGCCGTCTAAATCTGTGATGGCAGGGGCGAGTAGTAAAGACACTTCATGCCAGATGGAAGGTTGGCCGTAGTTGACGGACTTTCCAGTCATTTTATGAACGTCGGTTTCTAAGTGGCGCAGGGTTGTGCTTAGCTGTTGAAGCGATCGCTCAATCATCTTCCACTGCTCAGCGTCAATGCCAATATCATCGCAGTAGTCCGAAAAGATTTCCTGTGGATTGCTCAACAGCTCTAGCAGCGCAATATATTTGCAGCCTAAGCTATGGCCCACCCAGTAATAATTAGCAGCGTCTAAGTAAACATCTGTTTGGTAGTTTGGCAGACGGCCCGCCGCTTCAATCATTGACTTGCGGATGGCATAGTGTTCTTCAAGCAAGTTGAGCGCGATAGACCAGTGGCTAAAGGTAAAGCGAAAGGGGAGGGCAACAACGGTGTAGCCAGAATGATAAAAGTGCCTGAGTAACCGGCGATAGAACAAGGTTGGATAGGTGCCAAAAAAGGCTCCACCAATAAATTGAATAACACCTTTGGGCTGAGGGTGTAGGGCTACCCAGCTATGAGAGTGGGGTTGAAAGCGAAAGGTAAGAACAGGAGAAGCTGGCATAATTATAAGAACCACAGAGGTTTTTAATTGCTACTGTCCTATCAGTCTTTTTTAGCTGCTTTCTGCCATTTTCTCTGCGAATATGACTACCCCTGCGGGTACTGTTCTTTCTCTTTGTCTGAGCCAGTATAGCAACATGAACAACAGCCGGGGTTCACCAAACGCTGCTCTTGTTCATATCGCACACTACACTTAAAGAGCGTTTTATCATGGCCATTTCAGCCGTTGTTTCTAACTTTGAACTGTTGGTTAAGCCTTTGGTACAGCCCAGAGCCGATATTCTAGGCGCAGGCCGTACGGTTATTCAGGGCTACTTTTTATCGATTGCGAATTTGAGCGATCGCGACGACTTCCGTTTGAATATCAACTTCCGCGCCCAAAATCCTGATCTCTCCGCCGCCGGACTGCTCGCCTTTTGGGATGTGAACGGACTCAACGACAGGGTGCTGCCTGCAACTAACACGCCCGATAGCCAAGTTTATAGCATTCGGCTTCAGCCAAGAGATACAGGTTTGTTCATTTTGCAACCTAACGTCGCCGATCGAACGGTTGTTGAGAACGCTGAGACTGAAATTCGCGGCACTGTAGAAGTCTTTTTAGCAGAGCCGTTTGGTCGTAGTACCTATAACTTGTTGCTCTCTCCTGAACACAGAGGTACTTTTTTACCTAAAGGATTTGTCATTCCTGACAACCCATCTACAGAGACACCTCAAGACTTTGATCAGCTTGTCTATAGCATTCCGACTGCGCAAGGCGGTACGGGTTTTGAATTCAAGCAAATTTCTTCTGAGTTCGCTACCGCGTCATAAGAATCGTTTTTCTTGCCTGTACGATAATCTAAAAAGGGGGGCAGATATTTGCTATCTGCCCCCCTTTCGCTATTAACTTTTTAACCCACGTCTATAGAAATTGTGTGTTGCCGTAAGGGTTCTCGACTTCTAGAGGCTTATTCGGATCGTTTTGCAGGCGACCATTGTCACGAGCAAAGCCAAAGTAAGCGGCCAAAACGGCGGTGGCCAGGTGGAGCCAGACGCTAGCGCCGTAAATAGGCATTAGGCCGAATGTAGTGTTGGCAACAGGCAACAGCCCCAACAGCGTTAGTAAACCAAACCATACGGCTAGCGCATCAGAAAAAATGCGAGCGCCGGGCTCTGTCCCCAAAAAGCCAGCGATACCAATGATGCCGACAACGATATTAACGATGTTAGTGAACGTGGTGACTGGAAATATCCCAAAGAGATAGCCGAATCCAGCAGTAGTGCCTGAGCCTACCAACGTCATGATTTCGGGAATTGACTGAGACGGGGTAACGAAACTAGGAAAAAATCCTAAAAGACCAATAAGCGTATAGATAAAGCCAACTGCAAGTGAGAAATAGCGGACTGCCATGTGTGTCCTCCTTAGATTGTGTAACCCATATAATCTAAATGGTTTTCTCTTTTGATTTCCTTGCTCAAATGAGAGACGTATTGCGCTCTCAAGTGACTCTGAAGATAGATATCAGAGTCAGCCCTTAAACCTGTCGCCTCATTGGCTTTAGAAATAGCCAGCTTACGAAAAAGAAAGCGGCTGTAAATAGCTGTACGATATCAAGCGCAGAAAGATAGCCATCCATCAGAGCCGCGATTGTTCTGTCTGAAATGCCAAAAAGCCAGGAAGCAGTGCCTACCGACCAAATGCCGTTTTTCAGGGTAAGTATAAACTCGTGTGCTCCAGGTGGAAGCATATTTGATTCCTCTTGACGTATAAGATATACATTTCTTGATAATTCCGTTTTAGCAACCTCAACGATGCGTTGTGTTCCGTCTTTAGGTAGGTATCAACCGTCATGGGATCGGCATATGCGCGCGGACAAAAAAATAGTCTAGTAAAGTACAGCTACGCTCAGGAGAACTCTCCTAAAGGCTGTGCCTCACTAGACCTAACCGCTATAAGTAGGCTTGCAGAGGGCTCAATTTAGCCAACGACAACATCGCGAACAAAAATGTAGCTTTGTTCGAAACTATTGCTATTCATTTTGCTGACCAAATCCTTGCCTTCATCAGACAGGCTGTAGTCAGAAGGTAGCCCGACAACATCGTTCTTATCCATGCCTTGAGCAAGGCGGTACCACAGTGCGATTTTTGTAGTATCAGATAGCTCATTGTACTGGCCTGTTAGGGCATTGTCAGAGCCAGAGAGCGCGTCACGCATGAACTGTAGCTGATCGTCTTGAGATTTGTCTTTGAGCTGGTTGTATAGCTCAGAAGAACTGTCAGACTCTTTGTTGTCATCAGGGTTTTCGATCCTGCTATCGCCCAAGCCATCGTAGATTTTGTAGAGCGTAGTAAGTTTGTCGTCAGCGCTTAGCTTGCCGAACTGCTCTTTGTACTCTGCAAAATCATCTGTGTAGTCAGAAGCATCATGCTTGCTTTGATCGGCTGTGGAAGTTGAAATAGGCATAAAATAATTCTCTATGAATGCGTTCAATGGCGGTGGATATAGCAACGACTCACCGCTGCTATGCGTAGCCTGTAAAAATGGCTTCCTTAAGTGCGAAGCGCTTTAGACAAACGCCTTTCCGCCGGTACATTTATAGTAGTGATAGATACCAAATGATTTCTACCTTCAAAGGTTAGAACAGAACATTCGGTTGTCTCTTACGTCTGGACGAGTCATGCATCATCCTTTCGTTTCCAAAGACTTTTTGTCAGCTTTTCTTTAGCGATTGAGCTTGAGCAGTTCTTCTAGCTTGGCGAGTAGCTTTACTTTCACAAACGTAATTTCCTCAACGCTATTAAGATCGAACTGCCAGCCTACATTGACTGAGAAAAGTGAGTTCTTGACTTTCCCTTTGACTAGAAAGGTGTGACTATCTGGGGTTTGCTCTTCGGCAGGTGTGCATTCTGAAGGATGAAAGGTCATATCGCTGGCTTCTTTTGTGAGGTATTGTGCGATCGCCTCTTTCCCCTGTATCGGCTTTTCAAAAGGCGGCACTAGCTCACCCGCTTCACTAAAAAGCGCTGCTGTTTGTTCAAATGCCTTGTCGTTGACCGTATCAAAATACTGTTGAATAGCCGTGGGCATGGCCAGTGAAGTGTTCGGTGAAGTGTTTGCAGAGACAGTTCCTACTGTGGAAGAAGCTTGGCTCATGGGGATGTCCTATATTTTTTTAGCGGCTTACCCTTCTATAAAAAGGCAGAGTGCAGGAAGGTTTGATCTGTCATCAGTGTGATTTGTAAAAGTATTTAATTAATGAGAAGTATCTTATTCGACCCGCACCAGTCTAATTTCAGTTCTTTGATTTTGAGCAGCAGCCGGATCAACATTGGGCAGGGGACTGCTAAACCCTTTTCCTTCAGACAAGATATTCATCGTCACCCCCGTACCCTTTAGGTGGTTCGCGACAACGCGCGCCCGCTCTTCGCTTAGCTGCTGATTGAGAGCAGCCTCTCCCGTACGAGAGGTATGACCAATCACTCGAAGGGCAACGCTTTGTCCGTTAAATGCTTTGAGTTCGCTTGCTAGCCGATCAAGTGTTTGCTTGCCTGCTACTGTTAGCTCTGCTGCCCCCGCCGTAAAGCTAACTTCGCCCCGAACCTTTAGGTTCCCAATATCAGCGGCCTGCTGAATTTGCGCAGCCGAAACGTCAGGGCCGGTAGTCGCATCTCCTTGACCGGCTAGCTTATCTGCTAGAGCGGGGTTATCGGCTCGAATAAGATCAATGAGGGTTTGAGTATTGCTGGCTGCTTCAGTGACAAATTGTGATGTGTAAAAAGCGTCTGTATTCGCTGTGACGCGCTCTAGCTGGGCGGGTTTTAGTCGATTGGCCAATGACAAAACAGCCGCCGTTGCGCCAATCCGCTGAGACAAAATACCCTCGTTCATCCACGCTTGAGTTTCAATTGCGGTAAAGAAACTGATGCCATTAATAATCGTGACCGCATTGCTCACCGAGAGGTTGCCGTCTTCAGCAATTTGCGTTTGAAGCTGTGTGGCGTCTCTCGCGTTGGCGTCAATGCGTCGATAGTAATTTCCTAAAAATCGTGAGATCACATCTGGATTAGACGCGATTAATCTATCAGAAGCCACAATCACATCGACGATAGTATTAGGCACGTCGGCGCTGGAGAGCACGACGCTGTAGCCCTTTTGTCGGGCCTGGGTGACGTAGGGCTCCCAAAGAACTGCGATCGCTATATTGCTCGTTGGGTTTTGCAGGAGCGCCCAGGCTTCTGAGGCATCGGCTGCTGGCTCAAGTTGAAAGTTTGATAGGTCAAAGGTATCAAACTGGGCGTCTAGCACCATTGCTAAATATTCACTAGGCGTATCGGTTGCATAGGCGATACCCAGCGTTTTGCCCTGCTGTTTTGCACTTTGTACGACTGCCTCCAAATCCAGTAAGGACTTAAGTTCAGGGAAGCGTTTTGTGTTCAAAACCACAGCGTCAGCGCCCACTGTGCGGTCTATCAAGCCAACAATTTTGCCTTTGGGCTGCTGCTGCAAAAACTGGTCAAGCGTCGTCACTATGAGGTCTGCTTCGCCCTGATTCAATTTCTGAACTCTAAGCGTCTGATCAAACTCACTGCCGTAGTTAATCTCAATACCCGTCTCTTTTAGCACAGACTGAAAGTCGGTATTACGAAAAGTGCTGTAGCCGCTAAAAGTATCACCTAGTAGCGTGAGCTGAGTCAGCGTTTGTCCAGCTTTTGAGGGCGCAATAGCCTCAGCCGCTATCTCTTCAGAACTTGTGGTCAGTGGCGCGGAATTTTCGCTCGTTGGGCCTACTTTCTCAATCAGGCTGAAGTAAGCTGCCACAGCAAGCAGCGTTAACCCTGTAAAAAGGCCCACAGCCGCCAGTAGCCGCCCGCGTGACTCTCTATAGGAGAGGCTGCGCCACCGCGGCATTTTGCTGGCTGAAGTTGTTGAGACAATAGAGACAGGCCGAGTAATCCCTGGCAGCAGCGTCTCTACCCAGCTCAGATCAAAAACTTTTGTATAGATGGCATTGGCAACTTTGAGCTGTCCGTCTTTGAGTGTGACCAGCCCAGAACTTATCAAGACTTCCTGTTCACTGCTCTGCGTATAGGCGATCGCGCCTCTTTGCAGGATCTGAATATACGAAATTAAAAGAGCATCTCTAATGCTGTAATTTACAAGCGGCTCACAAACTTTATTGAGATGAACAGACGCCGCGTTCTTTTCCCAGTTCTTAACTATTTTGACCTCGACAATGCCATCCACGATAGTAGCGGCTATCTCCTCACCTATCTGGTCGGCACACTTGATGACGTAGCTGCTAATGAGCTGCGTTAAGAAGGGTTCTCCATTCGTCCACTTCCGAATTTTCTTAAGAACTTCAGTAACCTTCTTAGAATCTTTAATGATGGGGGTTAGGGTTCTTTCAATTTCAGAAAAGTTAGCTGATTGCTGATTGCGACTGCTAGGGGATTGCTCAAATGATTGCTCAGAGGGTCGTTTTGAAGAGGTAGACATAAGTAGTGATTATCAGCAGCTTCTATCTCGACCTGAAGGCAAGCGTACAAACGTGAGGCTTGCGGTCTATAGAGGAGGAATAGTTGAATTCAACATCGTCGCTTTTTTGGCACTTTTTACCACTTCCAATCAAAAATTCTGCCGTCAGGATGCTGTGTATGAAGCTGGTATAAAATTTTGGGCCTGTTACTGATATAGGGCTAGCCCACTTTCTTCGCACTATAAATAGATCCACCTATCAGGATTTTTTTTGGCTGACATTATAAATGTTTACATCTTCCTATAAGAGGCTATGACGGATTTAGAATAGACTTGAATCAATGGAATAAAATTTTTCATAGCATTTAGTCTATGCCCGGAAGAGGGCTGAAATATGCAGATAACAAACCGAATTAATCTTAGAAACGTAAAAGGTGACCTATTTGGCGGGGTTACGGCGGCTGTGATTGCCTTGCCTATGGCCTTAGCCTTTGGCGTCGCCTCGGGCGCGGGCGCGGTATCGGGCCTATGGGGCGCGGTGCTAATCGGCTTTTTTGCAGCCCTCTTCGGCGGCACGCCTACCTTAATTTCTGAGCCGACTGGCCCGATGACGGTTGTCATGACCGCGGTCATCGCTAACCTGATTGCTGCCGATGCTGACAATGGTATGGCGATGGCCTTTACCGTCGTGATGATGGCCGGGGTGTTCCAGATTGTGTTTGGTCTGCTGCGGCTAGGCAAGTACGTAACGATGATGCCCTACACCGTAATTTCCGGCTTTATGTCTGGGATCGGTATTATCTTAGTGATTTTGCAGATTGCTCCTTTTTTAGGGCAGGCAAGTCCATCTGGCGGTATCACGGGCACGCTGGCAGCAATTCCTGATCTGGTAAGTAATATTCAGCCCGCTGAGACTGCGTTGGCCGTAATTACGGTGGCTATTATTTGGTTCATGCCCGCTCGCTTTAAAAAGCTGGTGCCCCCTCAGTTGGTTGCCCTGATTGCAGGCACTATGCTCTCTTTGTTCTTGTTTCCAGGGATAGACATTCGCAGAATTAACGAGATCCCAATGGGCTTTCCGGCTATTCAAACGCCTACATTCAGTGGCGATCAGCTCCAGCTTATGATGGTAGATGCTGCTGTACTCGGGATGTTGGGCTGTATTGATGCGCTGCTAACTTCGATGGTGGCCGATAGCCTGACGCGCACGGAGCACAACTCTAATAAGGAGCTGATTGGACAGGGCCTCGGCAATATTATGTCGGGTTTGTTTGGCGGCATTCCGGGGGCCGGGGCCACGATGGGCACGGTGGTAAATATTCAATCGGGCGGTAGAACGGCGCTCTCGGGGCTGACTCGGGCCGGGGTTTTGCTGGTGGTGATTTTGGGCGCGGCAAACCTGGCAGAAACGATTCCGCTAGCGGTGCTTGCAGGAATTGCGCTAAAAGTTGGGGTCGATATTATTGACTGGGACTTTTTGAAGCGGGCGCACAAGGTTTCTGTAAAAGGGGCTTTGATTATGTACGGCGTGATTTTGCTGACGGTGCTGGTGGACTTGATTGCGGCGGTGGGTATTGGTGTATTTGTTGCGAACGTGCTGACGATTGAGCGGATGAGTCTGTTGCAGTCTGAGTCGGTGCAAACGATTACAGATGCTGACGATGCGGTGGCGCTAAGTGAAGACGAAAAGCGCTTTTTGGATGAGGCAAAAGGGCGGCTGCTGTTGTTCTCTTTGAGCGGGCCGATGCTGTTTGGCGTGGCCAAAGCAATCTCTCGTGAGCACAATGCGATTGGGGCCTGTGATGCGATTGTTTTTGACTTAAGCGGTGTGCCTCACTTAGGTGTGACGGCTTCTTTGGCGGTAGAAAATGCGGTGAAAGAGGCGGTCGAGAAAGGACGCCACGTGTTTATTTCGGGGGCGACCGGTCAGACGAAAAAGCGGCTGGAAGATTTGGGCGTATTTGAGCTGATTGCGCCGCAGTATGCTTGTGCCAGAAGGCGTGAGGCGATCGCATCAGCCGCTAGCGCTATTCAACAGAATGACACTGCTGGGATGGCCGCTGCCTACGCCTAAAGTTGCGACGAAATGACGAGATTATTATACTGGGCGCATCTTTTGCGCCCTTACGTTTAGATAGAACTCATGCCTGTTTTAGAAGCGTTTGTGTTTGCCACTGTTTTCTTCGGATTCTTTGGCATTATTTTCAAGAAAAATTTAGTGATGAAAACAATCGCCATGGACGTGATGAGCACGGGGGTGATTGCTTATTATGTGGTGATCGCCTCTCGTACGGGTATCGCCACGCCGATTGCAGTGTCTCCTGAGAGTATTGAAGCGGCGAGTCTCGAAGCGGTAGCCTATGCCGATCCGGTGCCTCAAGCGGTGATTCTAACTGCTATTGTCATCGGCTTTTCTATTCAAGCGCTCATGCTAGTGGGCGTAATGAAACTCTCTAAAGACAATCCAACGTTGGACTGCCATGAGATTGAGGAGAGCTACACGTCATGATTACTGACGCTTTGGGTGCGGTGACGGTGGTATGGATAGCGCTGCCCTTATTTTTGGGATTCAGCGTTTATCTGCTACCTCAGCTAGATCGATATCTAACAGCCAGCATGGCTGCGATTTCAGCTGTTTATGGACTATATCGAATTGCTGTATTTGCCCCTACTAACCTTCAGCTTATCGATAGCTTTGGCGTGACGCTAGTGGCTGATTCGCTTAGCGGCTATTTCATTTTAATGAATGCGCTGGTGACGATGGCCGTTGTGTCTTACTGCTGGCCGAGAACAGGAGCGGTGAGCGATAAGACAGCGTTCTTTTTTGCTCAGGTGACGGTGCTACACGGCTGCATGAACTCTATTTTTATCTGCGCAGACTTTATGAGTTTGTATGTAGCGCTAGAAGTGATTGGCGTGGCCGCTTTTCTGTTGATTGTCTATCCGCGCAAAGATCGTAATATTTGGGTGGGCCTGCGCTATTTGTTTGTGAGCAACACGGCTATGTTGTTCTACCTGATGGGGGCGGTGCTGGTTTATCAGGCTAATCATTCTTTTGCCTTTGAAGGACTGAGCAACGCGCCAAGAGAAGCGATCGCACTTATCGCACTAGGCTTACTCACCAAAGGCGGTGTTTTTGTCTCTGGCCTCTGGCTACCGCTCACCCATGCCGAAGTGGATACGCCGGTTTCTGCGATGCTCTCTGGCGCGGTGGTGAAAACAGGCATTTTTCCGCTGGTACGCTGCGCGCTGCTGGTTGAAGAGATTGGGCCGATGCTGCAACTTTTCAGCGTGGGCACGGCCATATTGGGCACGAGCTGCGCCCTGCTCGAAAAAGACACCAAGCGGACACTGGCCTGGAGCACGATTTCGCAGTTGGGATTTGTGCTGGTTGCTCCTGCTGCGGCTGGACTGTACGCACTGACTCATGGGCTAGCAAAGGTCGTGCTGTTTTTGTCGGTGGGCAATTTGCCGAGCCGTCAGTTTGATGAATTACAGCGATCGCCTCTACCCTTTTCTCACTGGGCGGTGGTGACAGGCGCGAGCCTGTCTGTCTGTGGAATTCCGGTGCTAGCAGGCTTTAACGCGAAAGCCCTAACGCTAGATCAGCTGAGCGGCTGGCAGTCTGTAGCGATGAATGTCGCTGCGGTGGGGACGGCTGCGGTGATGGGTAAGTTTATCTTTTTACCGTTTTCTAGAAAGGTGGCCTCCCAGCTTACGAGAGGCTTTTGGATAGCGGCGGCGCTATCGCTAGTTAGCCTGGTTTTTATCAGCGCCTTACAGCCTGAAGTCTACACCGTCAACAATTTAGTAAAGGCTTTTGCTACGGCTGGCGGCGGCTGGTTGCTGCATAGTCTCTTTCAAAAAGCAGCGATCGCAAAGCGCATTCAGCTATCTCACGCGCCTGAAAATCTTGAGCATTTGATTGGCTCTATGAGCCTTGTACTGTTGTTTCTATTTTGGTGGACGCTGCCATGAGAGTCTTTGATATTGCCTTTAAGCTCACGCTCTGGTTTTTGCTAACCGCAGATACCAGTTGGGCGAATATAACGATTGGCGTTGTGATCGCCTTGCTATTGCCTCAGTTGAGCGATCGCCTTACTGATAAAGCATCTGTGCCGCTATGGAAAGAATGGGCAAATATGCTCTGGAAGATTGCGATCGCCATTCCCAGAGCCTATATAGAAGCGATTGAAATGATGCTAGACCCCCACACCGAAGAAGACATTGTAATCGAGCGAATTCCACACCGGCAAACGCGGGGACTAATCTTTTTAGACATCTTTTTAATTACTTTTACGCCTAAAACAATTGTCGTAGACTATTCAACCGATGGTACAGGCTGCGGTGAATATATTGTTCATAGCGTTGGCCCCAGGAGAAAACCATGATTTGGCTATTGATTGCAATGTCCATCGCGCTGATGATGCCTATCTATAGCCTTTTTCAAGAGGCGTGTAGGCCCCAAAGACGTGTGGGTAGCACATTATTAGTTCGGGCTCCGCTAGAGGGGGTTTGGTCGAAACTACTGTCTTTTACCAGTATCTCCACCAAAACGTCCGTAATCATTTTGGTAATTTCTGTTTGGCGAGATGACTGGATGGTTGGTTTGGTGGGCGTGCTGATTTTGAGCGTGGGCAATGCGTCGCTGATGCTGCTCGCTCATATCTTGAGAAGACTCAATTTGCAAAGGCTTAATTCAGAGCGGGAGGTTTAAGACAATGGATATTTTAAGAACAGTCGTCAGCACGTTTTGTTTTGCAGTGGGGGCCGTATTTTGGCTCTGGGGCTCAGCGCCTTTGCTCGATATTGCGGCTGTTGGCAAGCGCCGCTCTGTTTTATTTAAGCTACATAGCCTCTCTGTTTCCGATACGCTCGGCTCTATGAGCATTATTGCCGGTCTGCTGGTTGAAATTCCAAGAGAGTGGCCGCTGCTGGTGCTGGCGCTATTTTCTTTGGCGATGTGGAATACGGTGTTGAGCTATGTTTTAGCCTACTGCTACTACGACAGCTTCCACAGTAACGCTCACAATAATTCTGGAGAGCAAAATGCCTGAAAACTTGTTGGTATTGTCTTTGGTCGCACTGCTGCCACTCTCGGCGGGTTTGGTGGTGCTGCAAACGAATCCTTATAGAGCGATGGTGATTCGCGGCGTTTTGGGGGCGATCGCTGCCCTCACTTACACGCTCTTTGGCGCGGCCGATATTGCCCTAACCGAAGCCTTAGTGGGCACGATGCTTTCGATTACGCTGTATTCGATTACGGTGCGCTCGTCTATGACGATGAAACTAGGGGTGATCAAAAGTGAGTGTGCCGTGTTTGACGAAACGCTGCTCTCGCCTGTTCAGCTTGCGATCGCCCCTCACCATCTTCGGCTTGAAGTGCTTTCCTATGCGTCATCTGAAGAACTAAAGGCGGCGCTTATGAGCCGGGATGTGCATACCATTTGTTTGCGATCGCACCCCTTCCTGATAGACACCCGAGTCAACCACCTCTACCGAATTTTGCAATCAGGACTACCGCCAGATCTGGCAACTGTTGGCTACATCCAGCTACCTTCTTCTCATCCTCGGCCTAACCCCCCAACAGATCTTTCTAAGGAGGTTCCGACATGAAGTGGATCTACATAGCCGCTGGCGTGGCGCTGTTCATCAAAATGCTGGTGTTTCCAAACTTTGCACCAGACGCTTTCGACCTATCAATCGTTCAAATGGTTGTGCAAGACACAGGCGTTCCGAACGCGGTTTCTGGCATTATCTTTAGAAACCGCCTGTACGACACGCTTTTTGAAGTTGTTGTATTTTCAATTGCGATAATGGGGGTTCGCTTTTTGCTCTCTGATGAACAGCCCACCACCACGCTCCACTCATTCAGCGATCACCCTTCTGTTGTCTTAGCGCAAATCGGCGCAACTATCACAGCCTTAGTCAGCATAGAGCTAGCTATTCGCGGTCATCTCAGCCCCGGCGGTGGTTTTGCTGCGGGCGTTGCAGGCGGTACAGCTATTGGCCTAGTGGCGATCACCACGTCTTTGCCGAGTATGGAAGCGCTATATAAGCGCTGGCACGCGGCTACTTTAGAAAAAATCTCGGTTTTAATTTTTATCGTGCTAGCCGCGCTGATTTTAATTGGGCTAGAGCTGCCCTATGGCAACCTTGGCACGCTGACGAGCGGCGGCTGGATTCCACTGCTTAATATTTTAGTGGCGATAAAGGTTGCGCTTGGATCGTGGGCGGCGCTGTTGTTGTTTATTCGCTATCGGGGTTTGCTGTAGCTAGAAGTCGCATTCATTAGATTCATCGCTTACCTTCGTATACGTTCTCATAGTGTTCAACGTTCGGAAACGGGTTGTAGTAGTGATGCAACAATTTCTTCCATTGCTGATATTTAGTAGAGCCTCGGAACCCTTTAGTATGATCTTGAAGTGTTTGCCAGCGGACTAAAAGAATGTAGCGATCGCGGTTTTCTATGCAGCGGTTCAGCTCATGGCTAACGTAGCCTGGCATCGAAGAAATGATAGCTTGGGCTTGGGAAAATGCTGTCTCAAAGTCTTTGCTTTGCTTGGGCCTAACGTCTAGAACTGCGACTTCGAGAATCATGCCCTAATTTCCTTTTTCAATTTTCTACATGGCAGTATCTTATCTCGCAGGAGAGGCGCTCGCAGGCTCACAGATAGCTTCAGAGGCAGTAGGCGTAACGCTGAATTCTTCCACTTTTAGATGAATACGAAGCACACCGATAATCGCTATCAAATTATCCATAGTTGGGTTGCCTCTAGCTGATAGCATACGATGAAGGCTTTTGCTAGGCTTTCCAGTTCTCTGCGCAAGTTCTTCAAAGCCAATAGTTGCATTCACCAGATCCCTTAGCATAATTCTAGCCACATCAGGTTCACCATTTATACAAAGGCTAATGGCTTCGCTCATCAAAAGAATAGCTAGCTCAGGGTCGCCCTGAACTTGCTGAGCAAATACTTCACGTCCATCAGTTGTCAATGGTAGGCCGTTGATATCATACGTAGTCGAATCATGTTTTTGCAATCGGTCACTCATTTTCATTTCCCTTCCTTTTACGAGCTTTGTATTCCTGTCTCAGCTTTATAGCTTTTTGAATATCTGATTTTTGGGTTTTCTTTGTACCTCCGCCAAATAAAACAATAAGCTCGTCGCCATCTTGAGCTAAATACAGTCTGTAACCTGGCCCCCAGTTGATTCGATACTCACCAATTCCGCTAAACCATTTAATATTCGATGTATTGCCGGATTCTAAACGCGCCCTGGCAACTTGAACTTTGGCAATGACTGTCCTATCTAGCTTATTAAGCCATTGCTGAAAAGGGTTGGTGCCATCCTGTTTTACGTATTCTACTGTCCTCATATCTATAACGGTAACTTATATGTTACTCAACTCCAAGCACGGCCTGCTGAATCCTCCTCATTTCACCAGAGAGCATTTCATCCCAAAACCTTTTAATTTTTTGCTGTATACCATCCCAATCTTCTTCTAAATAGTCTAAGTGAGCAAGAACCTCATGCTGAATAATAGGGCTAAATCCATCTGCCTTTAAAGTGCTGTTGATGAATTTACTGTTATTAGATCTGCTACTGAGAGAGTCTGATTTTTTTAATGCTTTTATCGCATCAAAAACAACCTGTTTGTTGGCTTTCTCTCCTGGCCCAAGTGTCAGCTTAAACTCAAGCCGGTCTGAGAAGTTGAAGAATTCAAATAAGACAATGCGCTTACTTTTTGTCCAGCGATCGCAAGTTTTTTGAAAAGGAAGCTGATCCCAGCTCTCAGGCGCACAGCGAATGAAAAATTTGTTACTTTCATCGAGAACAATGCCTGCTGACTTACTTTCTCTCACCATTTCTTTCAAGAAGTCGGTGAGCATTGATTCCAATGCGTCTAAGTCGGGATTATTAATGATGAGTTTTTCTAGCGAACTGGTTAGCTCGTTATTAAAAGCAATGGGTTCAGCAGCCTGCATGGTTCGTCAGCTATAGACATCAAGCTACGGTTCCCGATTTAAGAAGATGGTTTGACCGATGTATAAATAGTTACTCTGGCAATTTTCTCAAGAAATGCTACTCGTCTTCGTAGATAACAGATGGCGGTGGTACGTCGCGAGATGAGTACCGGCCCATTAGGCCATAGCTCAGCAGGCCCAAACTTTCTCTAATGACTAGAAAGCGTTCTTTAACGGGGTTGGTGGCTGTTGATAGTGGGCTGAAATGAGGAATGACTTTAAAGCCAAAGCTCTCGAAGGTGAGGAGCGATCGCCACATATGCGGCGGATCGGTGACTAATATAATGGTCTTTATCCCCTTTGGACGCAGCAGCGCCGCTGTGAATTCTGCATTTTGATCGGTGGTTAAAGAACACGGCTCGCCTTCTACAACAGCTTTAGGAAACTCTTCTTTGATAATCTGCTGCATTGCAAGCGCATCTTTGCGACCGCTCGGGAATATGACGGGTGCTCGTTTGGCCTGCCATAGCTCTCCGGCAATACGCGATCGCACCTCATTCTGTTGTTCCCCGCGTCCTAATATCACAATCGCATCTGCCTTCTCGCCATCATCAGGCGGCACAAAGCTCACCAGCAGTCGATTGCCTAACGTGCTGATAAGCGGAGAGATGCCGATAAGATAGATGACAGATAGGGTAATGCTTGCGATCGCCACTGGCTTTTTCCATCGCGATCGGTTTAACAACCATGGCAGGCTAGCGAAGACCACCACCACCGCTAGCAATATTAAAGGCCGAGAAAACGCAAAGAGCAGCGTACTACTTACCAGCGTCCACGCCCTAGTTGGCGACACCCGCTGGCAAAGCGAATAATCAAACATGCACTTCGGCGTTCCTTAAGCGATACCCACCAGCTTTTCACTGAGTTCCCACAGTTTACCGGCTTTGTTAGCATCTGCTGCCTCATTAGAAACTTCCTGGCAAAAAGCCTCGCGGTCTTTATCCTGCCGGTTGCCCCAGCTCCAATACACGCCCGACTTACCAAAGCCTTCACCCGCAACAACCTGCGCCACCCGCTTGCCCGACTCTTCTTCGCTCACATAGCCGCCAGTAATGTTCTTTTGAAAGAAAGGAAAAATTACTTGAAACGCTTTAGGCGCATCTCTAAACAAATCTGACTCGGCTACGCAGCCTGGATAGAGCGCATTGAAAATAATGCCCGTCTCGTCATGATAGCGGCGGTGCATTTCTAGCATGGTGAGCATATTGCACAGCTTGCTATCTTTATAAGCCTTGCCTGGCTTGAACTTTTTGCCGTCAATCATCGCGATTGGATGCTTAAACCCTAACTCCATCCCTTTTAATTCGCCCAAGTCTGGGGGAGCCGGAATCGGAATTTTGCCGCCTAGCTCTTTAGGGTTTGCGGTTACGGTGCCCAGGGTGACGAGCCGAGGTTCTGGATTAGGAGAATTCTTCAAATCTTCTAACAGCAGATTGCACAGTAAAAAATGGCCTAAATGGTTTGTGGCAACGCTAATTTCGTAGCCGTCTTTGCTGCGCTCGGGAGACTTGAGGCTGGGCTTATAGATAGCGGCGTTTACGACTAAAGAATCTAGCGATCGCCCAGTCGCTCTAAAGTCATCTACAAACTTGCGGACGCTTTCTAAAGACGCCAAGTCAAGTTCAACAATGGTGTAGCGCTCAGGATCTAATCCCTGCTCTTTGGCTACTTGCTGAGTTTTAGGAATATTGCGGCAGGCCATTATCACGTGCCAGCCCTGCTGCGTAAGCGCTTTGGCGGCGTAAAGGCCAACGCCTGAGGAGGCTCCGGTGATAATGACGGTGGGGCTTTGCTGCTGTTCCATGATGTGTTAGCTGACGTGTCTCAAACGGGGCTGACTTCCATGGATCATGCTGCCATATCAAAGCCGCATCAGTATCAGAAAATAACTAATTGTCATGTTTTGCAAAGGAGTACTTTGTTTTACAAAGCCTTAGATGGTTTGAGGCTCAGGTGCTAAAGGCGATACTTGCAGGGCGAACCAGTGGGTTGTTTCGAGTGCACCCGTTTCTAGCTTTTCGGTGAGGCGATCGCCTAAGTTCTCCAGCAGATCTTCTCGCTGCTGCGGCTCTAAAGCAATATAGCCAGAGAGCGTGCTTAGAAGCGCTAAGTACTTTTCAATACTATAGATAGAGTGATGGGCTTCTACCGCAACGGGCGTGGGCTGAAAGTAGCCCGAGCTGCTAACAATGTCTGCGAAGCGCTCAAAGTTTCCCTGGTAGTAAGCCTGATCACGCTGCTGCTCATGGCCCATTTCAGCTAAGCCGTGCTGTTCGTATACTGGCTGCAAATACTCGTAGATTTCTGCATCCGGCTGCGGTGGAGTTGCCCACAGTAGAATAAGCGCTCCATTGGGTTTGAGCGCCGCTGCTGATTTCTCGCAGGCTACATCTGGCGCTATCCAATGAAAGGAGGTGGCTGCTAGGACTGCATCGAACTGTTGGTTGTTTAGCGGATAGTCTTCAAAGGTGCTGTTATGGATTTTGACGCGATCGCCATATTCCCTACAAGCTTTTGCCGCTAGCTTGCAAGCTGCCGTACTAGGCTCCACACCCTGAACGCGAAAACCTTTCGCTGCCAAAGCTGCCGTCGCAATTCCAGGGCCACAGCCCATTTCTAGGATTGAACTTTTTTGTGACAAATGAGACTGGCTTACAGCGCGATCAACCAGCGACTTGGGGTAGGTTGGCCGCGCCCATCGATACGCCTGAGTGGTTTCGCTATACCACTGCTGACGCGCCTTTCCACCGTGGCTTTTATCAAACTGTTGATACCAGCTAAGCCACTTGTTGTCTTTGTCTGTTTTCATGAATACGCCTTGTGCGATCGCAAGATCACTCTAAACCCTATCAGGACTCGACTACTAAAGGCACACCGTTATTAGTCGCTATCACAACACCTCTTCGCTTTGGCTTAACCGCCTCATCACTTGCCAGCTTTAGAGAGTGATTTGTCAGGATTGTTGCCAGCACCAAATTAATCTCTAACTTAGCGAGTGCATATCCGATACAGCGCCGATTGCCGCCACCGAAGGGAAGAAACTCTGAGGGTGAAAACTGTCGCTCTAAAAATCTTTCGGGCCTGAATTCTTTAGAGTCAGGATAAAGGTCTTCGCGGTGATGAATGGAATAAATGCAGGGAGCAATCAAGGTATTGGGCTCGAAAGTTTGGCCGTTGATGGTAACGGTGTTGTTCAATATTCTCGGTGAGGTAATAGGTGCGATTGGATACATCCGTAGGGATTCTGAGGCGACTGCGGTGAGGTATGGAAGGGATGTGATCGCCATTGCATCCGCCCCTTTTGGCAAAGCCTCTAACTCCGCCATCAGCTTAGCTTTCACATCCGGCAGTTTATGCACCCAATACAGCGTCCAGCTCAGCACCCCAGCAGTCGTTTCGTGCCCAGCTACCAGCATTGTCATCAGCTCATCCTTAAGCTCCATATCCGCCATCGGCTCACCGTCTTCATCACGTGCCAATAGCATCAGGCTTAGCACATCATCGCCCGCAAAATTCTGTTGTTCTCGTCGCTCGTCAATCTCTGCTTGCAACAAATCGTATATCTGCTGCTTTTGTCGCACGACTTTTCCCCAAGGGCTCCAGCTTCCCCAGTCTTGTTGCAGCCATTTGAAAAAGATCAGACTAGAACTCAGCGGTGAGCCGGTTAAATCTAGAAGGCTGATTAATAGCGTTTTGAGCTGTTCGTAGCGATCGCCCTCCCTCAAGCCAAAAACAGTCTGAAGAATCACCTCCAACGTAATTTCTGGCATCACCTCACCCGCTACGATAGTCTGCTGCGGCTGCCACTGCTGGCAAATCTCTTCGGCAATCTGGCAAATGGTTTCACCGTAAGCCTTCACCTTTGCCCCATGAAACGGCGGCATCAGCAGCTTTCTCTCGCGCCTGTGGCGATCGCCATCCAACAAAAGCAAAGAATTATTGCCTAACAAAGGCAACAGTATATTGTTACCTCTGCCAGCATCAAAATCTTTCGTATCCAGTGCAAAAACATCCTTAACTGCCTGCGGATTACTCAGCATCACCAGCGGTTGAAAGCCTGAAAAGTGGACAGTAAAAATATCGCCATAGGTAGCAGCGCACTTATCTAAAAAGTCGTAAGGACGCGCTAGCCAGTTGACGAGACTTTGCAGTCGGGAGCCTTGAACAAAGTTAGGTAGTGCCATAAGAAAGGTTTTTTGTAAATTTTGGCTAAAGGTTACCGCGATATCGAACTGCGTAACGCAGCCGCTAGTCAGCTTTCAAATCTGCACCGTACCCGATATGCTGACTTCGTTGAAGCCATAGCCCGGTTCTCACTACTTCCTACATTCCGCCAGACTCTATACAATAAAAGCAGCAGATCGCGGTAATCAATTCATGCAACTGAAGCGTCCTATTTTAGTCGGTGGTTTAGGTCTATCAGCCAGTTTAGGGCTGATGAACATTGTGGGACATGCTCCCTTGGCAGACGGCTCTACGATGCTGGGCGCGATCGCTCTCGGCTCCGGCCTATGGTGGCTCAAGCAACGCAATCCCTCTACTATCAAATTTGAAGCTCCGCAGGCGCTAGGCCCGGTCGATAAATCCGCTGTTGAAGCGGTTATTACAAAAATAGAAAGCTGCTTAGAGATGCTAAAGGCGGAGCTGCCGGAGGATACTAAGGCCGACGCACCGATTTGGTCGCAAATAAAGGAGCAAAAGGAAGCGATCGCATCTCTCCTTACAAATCTTGACAGAGAATCGCTGAATTTCGCTGTGGTCGGTAACAAATCTACCGGCAAAACGGCTTTAGTCTCGCAACTGAACGAAAAGCGACAGTCCGATCAGCCCGTCGTGACTTCTATTGTAGAAGTGGCAGGTGAAGAGACTTTACCGCCTACGGATAGCGATCTTGTTCTTTTTGTTACTTCTGCCGATCTTACACAGTCTGAGCTACAGCGCATTCATGATTTGCTAAAAGCGGGCTATAGAACTCAGCTAGTCTTTAACAAGCAAGATCAGCTTGCGCCTTTGGATCGTCAGTCGGTGGTGGCTCGCATTCAAACGCGCGTGGAAGATTTGGGGATTGGGGTGAGTGCGATCGCTGCCAAACCCAATTCAATCAAAGTCCGCCGCCATCAAGAAAATGGCGAGATAGAAGAATTTACCGAACAGCCTGCACCACAGCTTGCGTCATTGACTGAGCGGCTAAATCATTTAGTCGAAAACGAAGTGCAGCAGCTTGTAATGACTACCACGCTTCGCCAGGCCAAAGCCTTGTTGTTAGAGACTCAGCAGTTGTTGAACGCTCAGCGCCGACAGAAGGCAATGCCGCTTGTAGAACAAATGCAGTGGATCGCAGCAGGCAGTGCGTTTGCGAGCCCTCTACCTAGCCTAGATCTACTCGCTTCTACTGCTATTAATGCGCAAATGATCGTGGACTTGGGCGCGGTATACGGCCAAAAGTTCTCTTTAGATCAGGCCAAAACGGCGGCAGGTACCCTAGCTGAGCTACTTGTAAAGCTCGGTCTTGTTGAACTCTCTACGCAGGCATTGGGCAGCTTGCTCAAAACTCACGCGGCGACCTATGTGGCCGGGGGCGCTTTGCAGGGTGTGAGCGCGGCTTATCTTACTCGTATGGTGGGCATTAGCCTAATTGACTTCTTTGCAGAACAGAGTTTGCTTGCGCCTGAGCAGCGACAGTTTGCCTTTAGTGAAATGGGCGATCGCCTCCAAGCTTTCTTCAAAGCCGCCAAGCAAACCTCAGCACTCAAAGGCTTTGTCGATCAGGCGTTGACTCATTTGCCTGTCCTGCCACAGGCTAAAGCAACTGCCGCTTAACCCACCTTCGCTGCTAGCTAATTTATGACGAAAGCAAATTCCGTCAAACCGCTAAATCCTCTAGTCGAACAGGCCCGCACTAGCCTGCGCCAGGCGATAGATCGCTACATCCCGCAGCTAAAAGTAACGCGGCTAGATGCTCAGGAGATCAGTCGTCAGGCAGCGGTGAAGGCGGGTATCGATCAGCTCACGACTTTGCTCAATAAGCTTGACAGTTCGCTGCTGCGAGTGGCGGTGTTCGGGCTCGTGAGCCGGGGAAAGTCGGCGGTTATCAATGCCTTGATGGAGGAAAAAGTTTTAGAAACTGGCCCTCTAAACGGTGTTACCCAATGGCCGCGTTCGGTGTATTGGCTCCCCGATAGAGACGGTGCCGAGACAAAAAGTACGCTCAAGCTAGAGCTAATAGATACCCCTGGTCTTGATGAGATAGAAGGCCAATCAAGAGGTGAAGTCGCTCAAGAAGTGGCTCAGCAGGCAGATCTCATTTTGTTTGTTGTATCTGGCGATGTGACCCAAACTGAATATCTCGCACTTCAACAGCTTTATGCGACGCGGAAGCCGCTGCTGCTTGTGTTTAATAAAGTAGATCTTTATCCAGATGCGGATAGAAATTCTGTGGCGAAAAACTTGCAGGCGCTATGGCAAAAGGCAGAGGACAAATCCGAGCTGCCGCAGGGCGCAAGGTTAGTCGATGAGATTGTGATGGTTTCGGCTGAGCCGACGCCGATTCAGGTGCGGGTGGAGTGGCCTGATGGTCGCACAACTGAGGAATGGGAGAGTCCGCCTGCGCTGATAGAGCCGCTGAGGGCATCTTTGTTGAAGATTGTGCGAGAAGAAGGGCCGACGCTGATTGCGCTTAATGCTTTGCGGCAGGCGGGTGTAATTGAACAGAACTTGGCAAAGGAGACAACGGCGCTTAATCAGGTGAATGCAGATGAGTTGATATGGCAGTATGCGAAGTATAAGGCGATCGCAGTTTCTCTAAACCCCATTGCTATTATCGACATGCTCGGCGGCATCGGTTCCGATATCGTAATGATTCGCGCGCTCTCCCGCCTTTATGGCTTCCCAATGACGCGCTTTGAGGCCAGTACGCTATGGCAGTCTATTATTCGCAGCTCAGGCACTTTACTCCTCAGCGAGTTTGGCACCAGCTTAATCTTAGGCTTTGGTAAAAGTGGAGCGGCGATTTGGAGCGCCTTTGAAAGCTTTTCAGGATTCACTGCTTACGCTGGGGCCATGACCGCGCAGGCCGGGGCCGCAGGCTATGGCACTTACGCGGTGGGTCAGGCGGCAAAACGCTATTTGCAACAGGGCTGCACGTGGGGGCCACAGGGCGTTAATACGGTTATGCAAGATATCTTAGCGAAGGCGAAAGCTGATTCTACTCTAGAGCGATTGCAGACTGAAATTAAAGAGACGATTGGCGACCCGAAAGAGATTGCGAAAGTGCATTCTGATGTCTCGGTCAGCTCAGAGAATTTGCCGACAGCGACTTGAATATCAGCCGGAGAGCGTAAAGCCTTACGCTCCTGCCAAAAGAAATTACGATAGAAATACAAGACTTTACCCTTTTGCTCTCAGCCCTTTCTCTTTCAACAGCTCATCCATCCACGCAGCGCTATCACCTCCAAGCGGTGGCACAGGCGGTTTATCGTAGTCAATAACAACCTCATATCCCGCCCGCTCATAAACCTGATCAATGAGACTAAAAAGATCAACAACAAGATCTTTATCTTCTACCTGCAAAGGTATTGGAAATGAAGGCATTTCGTCAGTCAAGTTGAATGCGTATAGATCGGCCTGAGGGCGTTGCTCGCTGCGGCTAACTAAAACACGATAGTCGCTCTTAAGCCCACCCGCTAAAACGGTCATTGCTTCACCGTTCCGAAGCAAGTCAATTTCAATTAGATGAGTGCGGCTGCTAAGTACGTCCCTACGCTTCTCTTCGTAAGCACTTCGGCCTTTCCCGACTCGCTTATTCGTTGGTGAGAGTACTTCTACCGCCGCAATCACTTCCCCAGTAGCAATCTCTTTGATATGCAAATAGCTTTCGCGAATTTCAATCGGCATCGGCACTTGCACTTTAACCGGGCTGCTTGGTAAGGCCATCACTGCAACGTTGCTTTGGCTAGTGCCAGAACCTTTCCGGCGCTTCACAGTCACATCAGGAATCCCAACTAGCAAAGAGTCGCTTCCATCCAATGTATATACTCTGCGCTCAATAGCCGCTCTGTATTTTGGAATAAGCTGTGGATTTAGGCTATCTGCTAGCGTCACAATTAGCCGACTATGCACTTCTGGCCACAGTTCAGGATTTTCTAAATATGGATTCATTCCTGGAAATGGTGAAGGCATCACGACTTTCCTTTGCCGATGGTTACTGTGTGTAGTCTAGCTCTCTTCAGCTTCCTCAGAAGTTGTCTCAGGCTCAGAACTTTCAGTTACCCGGCCCCTGCCAAACTTCTCTCCAATCCAGTCAAAATTAATCTCTCGTAAATAGTCAACTACCCAGGTTGCTCGCCTTTGCAGCATATGATTTGGATAGGTGTGCGCTACGCCG
The DNA here is from genome assembly GCA_963793265.1 of uncultured cyanobacterium. Lineage (GTDB taxonomy): Bacteria > Cyanobacteriota > Cyanobacteriia > Phormidesmidales > Phormidesmidaceae > Phormidesmis. The sequence goes on along the minus strand of CAWBZI010000006.1, from coordinate 262,801 downwards.
ACCACTGGCACCTGCGCGTTTTTAGCGGCTGTAATTCCAGTAAAAGAGTCTTCAATGGCGATACACTCGTTTGGCTGTAGCTGCAATTCGGGGTAGGTTTTATTTAGCTGCGCGATCGCCTCAACAAACCCATCCGGCGCGGGCTTACTCCCCTCCACCGAAATATCATCACCTGCCACCACCACTGCAAAGTGCTCAGTCAGCTCTGCTTTATCTAGCACCTGCATCACCTGCTGCCTTTCAGCGCCCGTTACAATCGCCATCTTCACCTGATCGGCCCGGCAGCGAAAAATCAGATCCTCCACGCCAGGATAGATAGGTAGCTTTTCTAGATCGGCCAGCCAGTTTTCATAGGTCGCCGTTTCTTTGGCCAGCATTTTATCCAAAGCTTCAGGTGAAACGGTGCGGCCCCTTTGGATGAGTAGCGCCTTCAGGCAGGCGCGATCGCTCCGCCCCAAACACACATCATGATAATCATCGGGATTAGGCCGCAGGTTTTCATCCTGAAGGATCAGGCCGCTCAACGTTTGGCGAATGTCTTCGTCATTGATGATGATGCCGTTAAAACCAAACAAAGCTGCTTTGAGTGCCATGAGTCTTAAAAAGGCCGCGCCCTTTTATCCAATGTCTTTGAACCGCTACTATCCCTACTCTAAGCCTACAGGATGCCAGAGCACTCGGCAGCTTTCTCAAAGCTGCGCAGCATTCCCTCGTATGTTTGCTTTTGTAAGTTCTTTTTGTGACAAGCTCCATAACCGAAGATTGCGTTCTAATATAAGTACCGATATAAAAATCATAGTTTCTGATGATCGTCTCAACCCCCGGTATACGTTCGGCTATACGTTCAGTTGAGAAGATAACAAATGTCCATAAGCACGATTTCTAACATCAATAGCATCTCCATTCCTTTACTGCTCGACTGGTGGCGGCAGCGTAAAAAAACCGCCAGCATACGCAGTAATTTGCACACTACCCTGCCCAAGGGCGACGAAGCCTATCTCAACGCCTACTACCGCCTGATGGAAGTATATTCAGTGGTCAAATCAGGTGGTGCAAAAGCGCAGATTGAGGCGACCCTTGCCTTTGCCGAGCGCGAAGCAGACCTGCTCAACCAGCGCTTAGCAGAAGTAGAGTCTGCTGCAACGCTAGCAGAAGGCGAAAAGCAGCGCGAAAAGGAAAAGATTCAAAAGGAGCTGAGCGAATTGCGTAGTGCTAATGACTGGCGCTTACAAACGCTGACGAATATTGCGCCCGATGAGGAAGCGACTGTTGTGCAGCATTTGTCGGATATTGAGCGTACGCTAATGCCTGCAAAGTGTGCTTAAAATAGCCGTATGCAGAGTACTACAGACGTAATTGTGATTGGTAGCGGCCTGGGTGGCCTGGTCGCTGGGGCGCTACTGGCCCGCTATGGCAGGCGAACGATTGTTTGCGAAAGTCATGCGATCGCAGGCGGTGCGGCGCATTCGTTCACCCGCCCGGCTCAAAAGACCAGCCAGAGCGCTAGCCAGGGCGAAAGCTTCACTTTTGACTCTGGCCCCTCCTTTTACTGCGGTTTAGCTGACGCGAATGGGGCTAATCCACTTAGCCAGGTGCTAGCGGTTTTAGGTGAAACCCTGGACGCGGTGCCTTACGATCCGTTTGGCTACTATCACTTTCCCGAAGGCACGTTGCCTGTGTATGGAAATGGCGAAAAGTACCGGCAGGCGGTTGAAAAGTTTAGCCCCGGTGCGGCCAGTTATTTAGCAGATTTGGAAGCTCGACTGCTGAAGATTTACGCGCCGCTCAAAGCGATTCCGACTTTGGCGCTACGGGCTGATTTGAAGCTACTGCCCTTGCTGCTGCGGCGCTATCCGGGGGCAATGACACAGATGTTGCCTAATCTGCCAGATCTGGGCCGCTCTATGGCCGAAGTAATGGATAAAGTAGCGGATATCAGCAGCCTTGATCCCTGGCTGAAGCGCCTGTTGGACTTAGAGTGTTTTTTGCTGTCAGGAATGAAGTGCGAGGAAACGGTGGCCCCTGAGATGGCGTTTATGTTTGGTGAGCGCGCGCAGTCGGTGATTGACTATCCGGTGGGCGGTAGTGGCGCGATTGTCGATGCTTTGGCGCGTGGGCTTCGGCGGTGGGGCGGCGAGCTAAGACTGAATGCTCATGTCGATCGGATTTTGACTGAGGACGGGGTGGCTAAAGGCGTTTTATTGAAGGGGGGCGATCGCATCATGGCCCCTACCGTCATCTCTAACGCTACCCTTTGGGACACCTACAGCCATCTCCTCGACCCGTCAGATCTCCCTGCCGACTACCGCACTGAGTCTCTAAACACGCCCGCTGTCGATAGCTTTATGCATCTTCACTTAGGCATCCGCGCTGAAGGATTAGAGGACGTTCCGATTCACCATGTTGTTGTTCACAATAGCGAGGTAGATGTCACCGTGCCAGGCAACACCTGCATGGTTTCTATTCCTACCGTGCTCGATCCGCAGCAGGCCCCAGGGGGCTATCATACCGTACACGCCTACACGCTAGAGCCCTATGAGGGTTGGGCCAAAGATGAACAATACGAGCAGAAAAAGAGAGAGAAAGCTGAAACGCTCTTTCGGGCGGTGGAGAGAATTATTCCTGATGTGCAGGGTCGCATTGAGCTACAGCTAATCGGTACGCCGCTGACCCACAGCCGCTACCTACGCCGCTATCAAGGCACCTACGGCCCTGCAATTTCAGCAAAAGAAGGCCGTTTCCCAAGCTGCAAAACGCCGATAAAAGGTCTTTATCGAGTAGGTGACAGTACGCTCCCTGGTATTGGTGTCCCGGCAGTCGCCGCTTCTGGCATTCTCTGCGCCAACAGCTTGGTTACCCTCAAAGAATCATCAGGCTTACTCTCACTTCTCGAAAAAGCTGAATAGGCTGTCGCGCTGTCGGTGCTATTGAAGAATCAGATACGACGATGGTTCCTACGACTTCTTTAAATCGAGCCCCATAGGGGCACAGCACTGCTACGCCCCTATCACGCCCATACATTACCGCTTCACCTACTTCACCTTCCGCGTCCGCTCCACAGCCTTCAGCATGTGATAGGTAATCAACAACTGCGTCAGCGCCAGCGGATAGCTTTGCAGCGTTTCCCCTGTCGTCCCAACCACCTTACCTACATCCTGATTGCCCTCCAAGCTACAGAACTGACCCAGATACGGCACCTCATTACATAGAATCCGTTCTAGCTGCTGCACCTGTTCTTCAGTCGCATGACCGTCTACTGAGAGCACATCTACCGGCTTACCCATATCGCGATCGAGCAACAGACGAATAGCATCGCCTAAGTCATTGCCCTTATCGTTGAGAATGTTCGTAAAATCAGGGTGAGGCAGCGTTGGGCGCAGCACCAGCTTTACATCTAGCAGCAAATCGTTTTTGTCTTCGCCCTCATCGCTAGGCGGCACAAAAGAAACAATCACATCCGACCACTGACGCTGAGGTCGGATAAAATCTTCAGAATCAGGCTCACGCTTGCGTAGGGCTTCTCTTACCTGCTCCTCTGTATAGCCGCGCTTGCGAGTATCGCGCTTAATTTTCCACTTTGCCCGTAGCTCTTCCGGCGGTGCTAAGTACACTTTTACGTCATAGGCGTCGCGAGCCGCTTTTGTAGAGTAGCCCAGCAGTCCTTCTACAATCACAAACTTTTTAGGCTGAATGTATTCGGGAGCATCGAAGCCGCCTGTGGTGTGGTTGTAAATTGGCTTAAGAATGGATTTACCGTTTCTCAAGTCCTGTAGGTGCTGCTCGATAATATCAATATAGTTGCACTCAGGATCAAGCGCTGAGATGCCCATCTCGGCACGCTGCTTGCGGTCGTAGCGGTGGTAGTCGTCGGTGCAAATGGCTACAACGTTATCTTCACCTAGCACTTGCGCGATACCACGTGTTAATGTCGTTTTTCCAGCGGCGCTATCGCCCACAATGCCAACGATGATTGGACGCTCAGCCATAGTTTCTCCTAATGTCTCTTTATTGAGAGTGCTTTTTTCAATTCAACACATGCCCTTTGATTCTACGGAGTAACGGTCACCGACTCAAGCCTTTAGTATTAGGCCAACGCCTCAGGTGTTTGATATAGACTTTGTAGTAGGCCCCATACGCGCAGCTTGCGCCACTTGAGACTCCATGAAATCTACCGCCCTCGCGATCCCTGAACTCCTTGCGCCTGCTGGAAGCTGGGAGAGTGCTAAAGCAGCGGTAGAAAATGGCGCAGATGCGATTTATTTCGGCTTGGATAAGTTCAATGCGCGGATGCGAGCCCATAATTTTACGGTAGATGACTTGCCTGCGCTGATGGCTTTTTTGCACGGGCGGGGCGTGAAGGGCTATATCACGCTTAATACGCTGGCGTTTCCAAAAGAGCTGAAGGCGATCGCACACTACCTACGCACCATCATGGCTGCAGGCGTAGATGCGGCCATTGTTCAAGATATTGGCATTTGTCGTCTCATTCGTCACCTTTCACCTAATTTCCCCATTCACGCGTCTACGCAGATGACGATAACTTCGGCGGCGGGCGTTAAGTTTGCTCAGTCGCTTGGCTGCAATTTGGTGGTGCTCGCGCGTGAATGTTCGCTCAAGGAAATCAACAAAATTCAGCGGCAGCTTAAGCAAGAGCGGGTTTCACTGCCGCTAGAAACATTTGTGCACGGGGCGCTGTGCGTGGCGTATTCGGGGCAGTGCCTTACGAGCGAGTCGCTGGGCGGACGCTCGGCTAATCGGGGGGAGTGCGCTCAAGCCTGTCGGATGACGTATGAGCTGATTGCGGATGGTGAAAAGGTGGAACTGGGCGATCGCGCCTACCTCCTAAGCCCACAAGATCTTTCCGGGCTCCCGGTCGTTCCCGATCTTATCCAGGCAGGCGTCACTAGCCTAAAAATAGAGGGCCGCTTAAAAACGCCTGAATATGTTGCGAACGTCACGCGGGTGTATCGCCAGGCTTTAGATCGCGCTGTAGATACCCTTTCGGACTCTCTACCTGTCTCACCTGTAGATATCAGCTTTCGTCGGGCAAAAGCCGCCTATACGCCGACTGCCGATGAGCGCTATGCCTTAGATATGGCTTTTTCTCGCGGGCTTTCGACAGGATGGTTTCAAGGGATTGATAACCAGGCTTTGGTTCATGCGCGCTTTGGTAAAAAACGAGGCGCGTATATTGGAGAGATTTCGCAAATTCGTCAGCATAAGCGAGAAAGTCAGATTGCGATCAAGCCACGGGTGCCAGTAAAGCCGGGCGATGGTGTGGTGATTGATACGGGTAATCCTGATGATGAGCAGGGCGGGCGGCTGTATGGCGTGGTGCAGGCGGGAAAAGAGACTTTGGTGAGCTTTGGCCGCGATGATGTGGATCTGAGCCGGGTGCGGGTGGGCGATCGCCTCTGGAAAACCAGTGACCCTGAACTAGATAAATCGCTGCGCCAAACCTACAGTGGCGAGCAGCCAAAGTTTAAGCGGGCAATTACGATTGAAGTGTTTGGCAGCGCGGGAGAAGGCTTGCGGGCGATCGCCTCCGATGAACAAGGCAACCGCGTTCAGGCAACCACCGAAACTCAGCTTGTCTTCGCGCGTAATAAGCCGCTAACGACTGAGAAATTAACTCAACAGTTTGCCCGGCTCGGCAATACCGCCTTTGAGCTGCTTGAACTCAAGAATCATTTAGAAGGTGAGCTGATGCTGCCGGTTAGCGCGCTCAACCAGCTTCGTCGAGAGCTGACAGGACAGCTAGATGCTGTAAGATCACAGCCTAAAGCGTGGACAATCAATTCCCATGCCTCTCATCGCGATCTGTTACCTGAGATTGGCCCTCAACAAGAAGCCGAACCGCAGCTCATTCCTTTAGTGCGTACTTTAGCTCAGCTTGAGGCAGCTCTAGAAGCGGGTGTTCAAACAATCTACTGCGAGTTTGAAAATCCTGTTCGTTACCGTGATGCGGTAGAACAGGCAAAAGAAAAGATGGAGCGAAGCGATCGCCCTACCACTCAGATTTTCATTGCCCCACCGCGTATTACCAAGCCTAGCGAATACTACATTTTGGAGCAGGTGCGTAAAGCGGGTGCAGACGGGTATTTGATTCGCAATTATGATCAGCTTGCTTTTTTTAGAGACGATCGCTGCATTGGAGACTTCTCACTAAACGTCGCCAACCCTATCACCGCCGACTACTTTAAAAGAGAATTCAACCTCGAAAGGCTCAGTGCCTCTTACGATCTCAACGTACAGCAGCTTCAAGACTTGTTAGAAACTGCGCCGCCTCAGTGGTTCGATATCACCATTCATCAGCATATGCCTATGTTCCATATGGAGCACTGCGTTTTTTGTGCGTTTTTATCAGAAGGAACAGATTTTACAAACTGCGGACGGCCTTGCGATACGCATGAGGTGGCTTTGCGCGATCGTGCCAACACCGAACATATCCTCAAAGCCGACGCAGGCTGTCGCAACACGCTCTTTAATGGCCGCGCCCAAACTGGCGCAGAATTTCTTCCACTTTTAGTTAGCAAAGGCGCGCGCCACTTCAGAATCGAGTTTTTAAACGAACCAGCAGCGCAGGTAGCCCGTACGCTAGCGGCCTATCAACAGCTTTTATCAGGAGAGATCAGCGGCAGCGACTTGTGGAAAAGTCTTAATCTTTCCAGTCAGCTTGGCGTCACCCGAGGCACCCTAGAAAAGAGCCGTCGGTAAGAGATATCGCAGTTTGCCAACACACCGAAGCCCTCATCCCCAACCCTTCTCCCTAAGGAGAAGGGAGCCAGATCTGAAGTCCCTCTCCCCCAGGGAAAACGCCCTATGCTGCCAAGGTGTCACTAAACTGTGTCTTTCAAGGATTTAGGGTGAGGGGCTCGGAACATTATCGAAACGCAGCCCTCTTAAGCAAACTCCCACTTACCCACCTCTCCATCATTCAAATCAACATAGTACAAGTCACCATCCGGCCCGGTTCGCATCTGCACCACAAACACACTATCTCTAATAAACTCCTCCGCACCCGTAATATTGCCCGCGCCATCTATATTGGCGTGGCTCACAATCCCTCTCCCTACATCATTAAAGAAAACGTCGCCATCATATTTATCTGGGTAAGTATTGCCGTCATAAACGTCACCCATAATAATCGCGTTAATGCCAGTGCTATGGTTGAGCGACAGGCTCGGATCGGTCACATCAGGGTTACTTGCATAGAACTCTATCGCTGACGGTAGCGTGTTGTATTCTCCCGTCTGATTCTCTCCTTCAAAGTACGGCCAGCCAAAGTTCGCACCCGCACCGCCCGTATTAATCTCTTCCCATGTCTTCCAGCCCACATCACCAATCACAGGCTGCCCGGTCGTTGGGCTCATTACAAAGCGGAACGGATTGCGCAATCCTAGCTGATAAACCTTGCTCTGGTTAGAATCAGGATTGCCGTTGTAGAACGGATTGCTGCTCACGCCTTGCCCTGTAATCGGATCGATACGGAGAATCTTTCCAGAAAGGTTGTCAACGTCTTGAACCCTCTTGGTGCGTGGATCAGGGCGATTGTAGGAAGTACCGTCACCGTTGCTGGCATAGAGCAATCCGTCACTGCCAAATTCTATTGAACCAATCGAGTGAGAATTACTGTCTGCGGCCATAAAGTCTTGCAAATTGCCGCCGCCTGGCAAAATACCCGCGGGCGGCTCGTCGAAGTTGACGGTGCTATCTACAAAGCCATTAAAGTTCTCCCAAGTGCTGTTTTTGCCGACCAAAACAACTTCACTGCCGCTCACCGCCGTGCGATAGTCGTTGCTCGCATCCGCTGTAACCCTGGTTAGTCGGCCTGCCCTGTTACCACCGCCGTCTCGCCCGGCTAGACCGCTGTTGCCTGCTGCTTCTGGCGGATCGTAGCTGTAGAGCAAGTAAACGTAGGGCGTGCTTGGGAAATTGGGGTGAATGGCAATATCTAATAGGCCGCGATCGTTGGCCGTATTAACCTGATCGGCAATATTGATAAAGTCTGTTGGTAGCACGTTGCCGTCTTCAGCGACTTTAACCGCGCCTCCTTTTTCAGCGATAAACATTTTGGAGCTGTCCGGCGTCCATTCAATTGCAACAGGCCGGTTGAGGCCGCTGTAAACGGTTGTTGCAGTTGGCTCTCCAGTGGGATTGGGTGGATTTGGAGGATTGGATGGATTGGGATTGTCATCGGGCGTATTGTCACCGCCAATCTCGATGACGCCTCGTAAGGTGAGGGTGTTCGTGTAGTCGTCCCATTCGTTGGTGCTGCCAAAGTTCATGCGTACAAAGTCTTGTTCGCCAAAGCCTGCGCCATTGTTAGGTTCTCCTGCCGCCCAGTTGGTGTAGTTAAGGTCTTGGCCGCTGACCCACTCAAACTGCCCTTCGGTGGCGACATCGTTCAGGCCAATCCAATAGTCTTCGTTAATGCCGTAGTTCGCCTGTAGCCAGGCTTCCTCTTCAGCGCTGTTGATAGTGACTAGGTTACCGCCTTTCTCTGCAGCTTCGACCTGAGCTTCTTCCCAGCTTTTTGAGCCGTTAGTGAGGACGTATTGATTGCCACCAAAGCTTTTCGGAATTGGGGGCTCACCATCGTCGTCGACGATTGTAATTTGAGCGGTTCGAGGGGCCGCAAGTCCAGCGCCGCCCTGCACGTTGTCAATCGTGAAGTTGAAGCGTTCGTTGCTCTCTGACTCATCGTCGTTGATGATAGGTATCGAGACGCTCTTTTGAATTTCGCCGTTAAAGAAGACAACGCTGCCTGTCGTTTCCTCGTAGTCTTCTCCAACTTCAGCGCTTTCATCAAACGTGCGATAGTCTACCGTCAAATCGCCGTCTCGCCCGCCTGTGCGTACGATATTAATTCGAGCGCTGCCCGCATTCTCTCCAATATTGATGAGATTGGTTTTAATAGAAATGTTGCCTGGATTTGTTGTTGGCGGCTCTGGATCGGGTGGCTCTGGATTAGGTGGCTCAGGTATTGGCGGTTCGGGATCAGGCGGAACATCGCCCTTAATTTCGATCAGACCCTGTAGGGAGATGTTGGCAAAGTGGTCGTCCCACTCGTTATTAGCGCCAAAGTTCATACGGCCATAGTCTTGTTCGCCAAAGCCTGCACCGTTGTTGGGTTCTCCGGGTGCCCAGTTGGTGTAGGTGACTGCTTCGCCGCTGGCCCATTCAAACTGCCCTTCGGTTTCAATGTCGTTAAAGCCTATCCAAAAGTCTCGGTTGGTGCCGAAGTTTTCCTGAATCCAGGCTTCTTCAGCAGCGTTGTTGATAGTCACTAGGTTCCCGCCTTTGGCTTCGGCTTCGGCTTGAGCGGCTTCCCAGCTTTTTTCGCCGGTTAAAACGTAGGTGCTGCCGTTGTAGGTTTTTTCACCGCTGACAGGAACGGGCTCGATTTCAATAATGCCTGTAAAAAAGCTGCCGCTGCCTGCATCGTCCCACTGTTTGCTGCCCAAAAAGTTCATGCGGGCGTAGTCTTGAGCGCCGCCTGCGTCGTTGGGTTCGCCAGGGAACCAGTTGGTGTAGGTCACCGCGTCACCGTTGGCCCAGGTGAACTGACCTTCATTAACGCGATCGCTCAACCCTATCCAAAAGCCCTCATCTGTTCCAAACGTCTCTTTTAGCCAGGCTTCTTCAGCCGCATCATTAATGGTAACTAAGTTGCCGCCTATGTTTCTCGCTTCAGCCTGCGCAATTTCCCAGGTTTTTGGCCCGTCAGTCAGCACATATTCGTTGCCGTTGTAGCTTGCTAGGGTGCCTAAGTAAGAGGTTTGCGTCACACTATCTAAAATTGCCTGCGCTTCAATAGAGCCTGTGGTCACCTCTAAATCCCAGTCACCGCCTGCCCCGGTCAAATCGTCAGAAGCGGCAACATCGGCCCCGGTTAGCTGCGAGAGCCGATCAACAAACTGAAGCCCGGCGGTGCCGACCGCCAGGTTACAGCCGTAGAACAGAATGTCGCCTTCTGAAGAGATGGCCTCGCCCCAGCCGGATATTTCTGTTTCGTAAAGCGCGATCGCCTCAGTGTCTAGCGTTGTGTTGCCTAGCTGAACCTGGCCCTGCTCGCCGTGAGAGACTACGTGCAGGCTATCGAGTGGTTCCCCCGTTAAATCATCTGTGCCTGGGGCTGTTTGATCACTTTCTCCCGGCACTCTGACGTATTCTGCTAGAACTTCTGAAATCTGTTCAATGCCATTGCGATCGCTATCCAACACCACAACTCGGGCTGAGTCGATCCCGGCTATCAACTGCTCGATATTGTCTACCGCCGAATCAATTACAACCAGATGATTGCCCTGCTGGTTCAGGTTGTTAGCGAGCCTGCCTGCTAAAGGTGAGCTAGATATTTCTGTATTGGTAATGGCTGGAATAAGTATCTCATCAAGGCCAGATCCCAGGCCAGAGTGAGCGCCAAAACTGCTATTAGACATAGTGAATCTTCAAGAGGTAGGTACACCAGATATCTCCTACATACGGCAATTTTTTGCCATATCTACGTAGAATTAGGTCTTGATAATAGGAGTGGCTAGTAATAAAAGATCTGTTTGAAACAGTAAATTCACACTCTAATTAATATTTTTGATACGTACCTATTGCTGATGACTACTTAAGTAGGGAGCGTCAGGGGAATGATCCCGCTGCAAAGATGTTGATATCTCTAGAGATTTCTCACGTGCAATTCATATTGCTAAGGTATAAAAAGCTGCTTTCTACACCCGGAAAACTTGAGATAATGTTTAATGAAGTATTGTTGCGATCGCCTGATATCAGCAATTAAGACAGTGCAAAACCGTACATATAAGCGTGTTAGCTGATGCTATGGCCTATATATACGGTTAGTTATTAGCAACAACGGCCTAAAGGTGTCTTTACTTTACTGCTGCATACGCTAAGTAGCTTAAGCTAAATCGCTTAGGCTACGTTTCTATACCTGATGCCTATCTTCTACCTACAGGATCTCTGGCAAAGGAATAAACTCATCATCATCAGGTACTTGTACAAATTCTTTACTGCGCCAGTCTCTTTTCGCCTGCTCAATTCGCTCGGGCCGACTAGAGACAAAATTCCACCATTTAATGCGATCGCCCACTGGCTCTCCTCCAATCACAACGCACCGCGCTGCCGCACTCGCCTCAATAGTGACGGCCTCTCCTGCCCTCAGCACCGCCAATCGATGCTGCTCCAAAGCCTCACCCGCCACGCTTAATCCAGCCGTGACGCTATAAATTGCGCGTTCGCTATAGTCTGCGGCGACCTCAAACGCGCCACCTGCTTCTAGCTGCACGTCTAAATACAACGTTGGCGAATAAACCTGCACAGGCGAACGATGACCGTTAGCTTTACCAGCAATCAGCTTGACGGTAGCTCCATTTTCTTGCCACTGCGGCATCTCGTCTGAGGCGTAGTGATAAAAAGAGGGGTCTACCTCTTCGTCAGACTCAGGCAGGGCTACCCAGGTTTGAATGGCGTGGAGCGTGACGGTTTGATCGCGGGTGCTTTCGGGCGATCGCTCAGAGTGCGAAATCCCCTTGCCTGCCGTCATCCAGTTCACTGCGCCAGGCCGGATTTCTTGCACCGTGCCCAGGCTGTCGCGATGCATCAGCGACCCTTCAAAAAGGTAGGTCACCGTCGCCAAATTGATGTGAGGATGCGGCCTGACATCTACGCCTTTACCAGGCGGAAACGTGGCAGGCCCTAGATGATCAAAAAAGATAAACGGGCCGACAAGCGTGCGGTCGTCTTGGGGCAGCGCGCGTCGTGCCTTAAAGCCGCCAAGATCTTGGATATGTGGCTCTAGCCGCTGTTCGATTGGTGAAAGCGTAGATGATTCGACGGATGTGGTCATAGATCCTGTGGCGCTCTTGAACGTTCAGGCTCTATTCTATCGATTCAATCTATTCATTTGTGCTGAGTAAACATCAACGAGGGCAGCTCATAGGGATGTGCGTTAGGCAGCAAAATCTCGACCGTAAACTCCTCTTCTCGTGCGCCGAATACCTGCGTATACAGATATGTCGGATGATTTGTCCAGCGCAGGTTAGGTTCATCAACCAGTAAATTATTTTCTTTCACCGTCAGCCGAGTATCCATCGGCAGATAGCTGCCCTCAATCGGCTCCAAAATTAAAAACACGCTCAGGCTTGGCCCTACTATTGCCTCTATCGCTGTCCACGCCAGCGCGTACATTCGCAGCTTGTATTCAGCAATCGCTAAATCGGTATAAACGCCGCTAGTTTCAGGCGGAAATTCAATCTCGGTCGGGTTGAATCGATTGAGTATGTTGTTGAGGTGCGATCGCTCAAGCGGATGTCTCGTGGCGACTGATGCCCTATTACGGACGGTAGCTTTTAGTGAGTTTGGTAAAGTCATAAAATGAAGAAGAAACCTGAGGACTAAAAAGCTCGCCTAAGTAAAGTCCATCAAAAGAGGGCTTCAAGAGCTTGCCTACGCGTTTCTTATGAGAAAGTTTTGATATTAAATAAAGTAATCAATGCTAAGAGGCCGTAAAGGTATGCAGGCATTGACTTGAGCGCAGCTGATTTAGTAAAGCTTAGCGGGCAGATCTGTCATAGCTATGGGGTTGTTTAGACATTCACAGAACCTTCACATTCGGCTATATAAATAGTAGTTGTGTTGATATGGTTCTGATTTCTCAAGGGTTAGCAGTGCTCCATAGCGGACATCTTAGTGCTGCTATTGGTGCCTACTATGCAGATAACTAGGCGGTTTTGTTAATTAAGCACTACTGAGAAAGCTTCTCTAAGCTATGTCCAGAAATCTCTTTATAAATGCTTTAAAATTCGCTCTCAGCTGCTAAAACGTCTCAAAACGAGAAGCCTATTTGAAAAAACAAAAAACTGTAGGGGCATAAGATCGTATGCCCTCCAATGCAGCAATCCTATGACTATCCAATCCTCAGCTATTACGAAATCGTTCTTTTGCCGATTCAAACGCTTCAGCCATCACCTGCTTAATTTTCTCAGGGTCAGGTTTTTTCCCGCCCATCAAATCACCAAAATAAGCGCAGGCTCCTTCCCCTAGCGCCCAGGTATAGCCCGCCGCCCACGAGGCCGCTACAACGCTTCCAAAGCCAGGCACAAACTTAATCAGCTCTCGCCCGATTGCTTGCGCAAAAAAACCGCCCGCGATCGCACTCACCACCCCGCCCGCCTGAGAAGGCGTCAGCCTTTGCCCGTATAGCTGACCTAGCACGCCCACCATCGAAATTTGCAGCGCTGTGAGTACCGGCATCGTTGCAAAGGGTAGCGGCACCGCTGCTAGGGTCGCTGCGATCACCGAGAAGGCCGAAATATACCGGCGGCCCACGTCTCGATACAGATCGCCAAGCTGAGCGCTCGCCATTTCCTGATCGTCTATGAGCTGGTAGATGGCGCTAGATTCAGCTTCAGGCAATAGCTCTGCTAGGGTATCTCGCAGTGCGGTCTGCCCATAGAAAATAGGATCGAAGCCATCTTCTTCAAGCGTAAAGTCTAGTAAAACCGCTCGGTCGAAGCAGCCAGCAAAGGCTTCTTTGATAGCCTCAAACGCTCTGTGTAGATCCGGCTGCTTAGGGGGATAGCTGGGATGATTCTCCCACTCAGGCGGATAGATTTCGTGCAGGCAGGTCACCGCTAGTAGGCAGGGCAAGTCTGGGTAGGTGCTTCTAAGCTGCTGCACAATCTGACGGAGCCGATCGACGGCGAAGTCGTTGATTTTTACCGTGAGGATCAGGATTTGGGCGCGGCTGTCTGGCTTTAGTTCGTCAGTTAGCTCTTGCACAATGCCGCTGGTTTCTCGGGTGATATCGCCTAAGCCAACGGTGTCTGTAAAAATCAGCAGCGGCAGCTCTTCAGACGGATAGGCGTAGCGGGCTGTGTTTTGCGTGTGCGGGCGAAATCCCTGACCCACGATTTCAGCAGATACGCCTGTTAAGCCTCTGACGATTGAGCTTTTGCCTGCCTGCGGCTTGCCGATTAAAAGGGCTTCGGTTGTGGGCAGCTCAGCGCGTACCTGCTGCAAAATCTCGACAATTTTTTGATCGTCAACGCTGAACGCTTTGAGAATATTTTGGGTGTTGCTTTGCACATTGCTCTGCACACTTTTTTGAGCATCTGCATACACCTGGCGAAGCTGTATAGAATCGGTGGGTAGCCATTTTGTGGGTATTCGATCGGTAAGCTGAGTGGAAATTTTTTCCTGGGCACTTTGCCATACGCTAATTGAACGTGCGATCGCCCCTTTCCAAGCAGATTTTCGGTTAGCTTTATCAGCGAGTGTCTCCGGCCAGCTTTTCGACTGCCTGCTCAGACATTTCCTCACTTGTCTTCTCTGCTGCTTGCTCAGATGCCTTTTCACTGCCAGATGTGTCAGTTGATGGATGATCACCCATGATGTTTAGCCCGTGTTCTCAGCTCGGATAGAACCCTGAATGATGTCTCAAACAGTAACGCTTCAGACACCTCCCATATATTAGACATATTTAGGCGACTTTCAAGGCAACTTGTATACGGTAACCAGTCCTCCGGTTTAACAGTCGCAAAACGAAGTACCTTTAATATCGATACAGCTCAAGACCATCTGCTTAAGCTCCTTAAAAAATCTCAACTACTGCAAATAACAGCGTGAAAAATTCAGCTTCTTCTTTTCGATCTTTCATTTCAGCGGCGCTACTTTTACTGCTCACTACGGTGCCCGGTGTTATCGGCGTCATTGTTTTCGGCTATTACGCTCTGCAAGATTGGGATCAGCTACAGAAAGATTATGACTACTTCACAGCAGTAATCCAGCAGTCGTCTACCTTAGAGGCGCTTTTTGTCGCTGAAGCCCAGCAAAACATTCATCGAATTAATCTTATGGCCGACGGCATTTGGGCCTTGCTAAGCGCCATATTGGCCGCAATTGGTTTGCATGGCGTATGTCAGCCTCGTCGTTAGATATCGAGGCTAGGGCACTATTTATGATAAATATACTGACAATAGAACAACTATGGTAGGTTTCATATTCATAAAAACTTCATACTCTGTTGCCAGAACAACATTTGTTACTGGGTAAGAGAGAACAGTGGGGCCTACCTGTCATTCAATCGTCTCTCAAAGTCTGTCTCCAAAAACGATATGCCAGTATCAATTCATTTCACTGTTTTTGTTTTTGCCTAGGTGCATTCTTTTACGTGCGTGCTGAATTAAAGAGATTGTGCGCCAGCTGTGTGCGATCGCCTTGTTAACTTTTGCACCGTCTAGTCAATTCTGGGTTCAGACGATTAAGTCTGCGCGACCGAAGAAGCCCTTGCTCTTGAGCGCTATTTCTCAGGTCGCTCTAAGGCCAATATCATTATTGCCATATTTGTATTCAAGAAGATTGTTATATGTATTTAACTGCTAAATTCCGAACTGTTGCTAGTGCTGCTGTTGCTGCAATGACTCTGGCAAGTATGAGCAGCGCTGCTGTTGCCCAAGATCGCACAAGCTGGCTGCGAAATAGTGAATCTGCAACCATGACGGGCTATTTGTTGCAAGGCGAAGATGTTTATGCAACTTGCAATGAAGACTGTCAAGATCTTGATTTGTTCTTGTATGACGATACCGGCAGGCTTGTAGCTGCTGAC
Source organism: uncultured cyanobacterium (assembly GCA_963793265.1). Taxonomy (GTDB): domain Bacteria; phylum Cyanobacteriota; class Cyanobacteriia; order Phormidesmidales; family Phormidesmidaceae; genus Phormidesmis. Next base: position 247,185 of record CAWBZI010000006.1, on the reverse strand, counting down.
GAGCAAATCGACTCTTTCCCCATCGTGACTGCGCCTTACGAAGGCACATTTGTTGTAAAAGTTGCGATGCCCTCTTGTCTGAGCGCTGCGGGCTGTTCAGTTTCTATCACCTCTGACTATGGCTTTTAGCCATAGCCCATCAAGCAACCTAAAAAACATTCACAGCCAAATTCAAGCATAGCTATACAAACAAAACAGCGTTAGCGTGAACCACCAAAGGTAAGGAAGTCTCTACACAGCTTCCTTACCTTTTTTTTGCCTTTCTTATTCCCAGTGCGATATGAGAAGATAGCTACATCATTCAGCGGCGCTTCTTCATTCATGCAGCCTACCTCTTCTATCCTTAAGTTGCCTGAGATGGGCTGCGGCACCTGGGCCTGGGGCAACCGCCTTTTATGGGACTACCAAGAAAGCATGGACTCGGCGCTGAACGCGGTGTTTGACCACTGCGTTAGCCGTGGCGTCACGCTGTTTGATACTGGCGACTCTTACGGTACGGGCAAGCTCAGCGGTCAAAGTGAAAAGTTGCTAGGCCGCTTCAACACTGCTTACAACGGTCAAAATAAAGACCAGATTTGCCTGGCGACCAAGCTTGCTCCCTATCCCTGGCGGCTGACCAAGCAGTCCATCGTTTCGGCAGGTAAAGCGTCCGCCCAGCGTTTGGGACATTTAGATTTGGTGCAAATGCACTGGTCTACTGCAAACTATCTCCCCTGGCAGGAGGGCCCCATTCTCGACGGCCTAGCTGAGCTGTGTCAGCAGGGCGTTGCTCAAGGCGTTGGGCTCTCTAACTTTGGCCCCAAGCGCCTGCGCCTAGCTCACAAGCGTCTATCTGCCCAAGGTATCAAAATTCAAACGCTTCAGGTTCAATACTCTTTGCTCTCTACCTATCCTGTCACCGAACTGGGTCTTAAAGACGTTTGCGACGAACTAGACATTCGACTGATTGCCTACAGTCCGCTAGCGCTTGGCTTACTCACCGGCAAGTATGCGACTAAAGAAGACTTACCCAAGGGGTTGCGAGGGTTTGCGCTAGGTCAGCTATTACCGGGCGTACAGCCTTTGTTGAGCTGCCTTAGAGAAGTCGCTGATGCCAGTTCAAAGACCATGGCTCAGGTCGCTATTAACTGGTGTATTTGCAAAGGCGCTATTCCTATTCCCGGTGCGAAAAATCTTCGTCAGGCGCAGCAAAACACGGGCGCGCTTGGCTGGCGATTAAGTGAGGCAGACGTACAGGCTCTAGACACTGCCTCGTCATCTTGTTCAAAACAGGCCGTTCAAAACATCTTTCAGTCTCGCTAAAAAGCTTGTGATTATGGCATAGCGCTATACTGAAATGCATTCTTTAACGCCCGATTTCGCAGCCCGATTTCGCAGCTATTGTTACCTATGCCTATTGCCCCGCTTGAATGGTCAGACCTAGAAGCTCTAACCGACTTTAAAACTGATACCGTTAATGGCCCAACTAACGCCCAAGCCCGGCTGCGTCTGTTTGGTAAAGCTGAGTCAGATGTGCGAGTAACGCTCTATCGAGACAATCATGCCTGGTGCCCTTACTGCCAGAAGGTATGGCTGTGGCTAGAGGAAAAGCAAATTCCCTATCGTATCAAAAAAGTCACGATGTTCTGTTATGGAACAAAAGAAGACTGGTATAAAAAAAAGGTGCCTTCTGGGATGCTGCCTGCGCTTGAGCTAGATGGAAGAGTCATCACAGAAAGCGACGATATTCTCATGGCGTTAGAGAATGCTTTTGGCCCGTTAGCGCTTTTGGGTTATAGTATGCAGCATCCTAAAGTGTTGCCAATGCGGCAGCTAGAGAGAGAATTGTTTCGAGCTTGGTGCGGGTGGCTGTGTCAGCCTAGCGGATGGTTTGGGCAGGAGAAAAGTAATCGAGCGCAGTTTTTAGCCGTCGTCGCTAAGGTAGAGGCCGCTTTAAGCAATACGCCAGGGCCTTACTTTTTAGAAGACTTCAGCATTGCAGATATTGTTTTTACGCCCTACGTAGAGCGAATGAACGCCAGTTTGTACTACTACAAAGGCTATTCTCTTAGAGAAGAGAATCCTCGTCTGTCGGCCTGGTTTGATGCGATGGAGAGCCGTTCTACGTATCGAGGCACGCAGAGCGATTTTCATACGCACGCTCATGACCTGCCGCCGCAAATGGGGGGCTGCTACGAGAATAGCGAACCGCAGACGGCGGGCAATCAAAAGAGAGTGGATGAAGGCCCCTGGGAGAACATGCCGGATGTGACTTATCCTGAACCGGAGAGTTCTAAGGCTGAGGCGCTGCATCGGGTGCTTAAGCATCGGCAAAATATTATGCGGGCCAATCCGTTAGACAAGCGCTGTTTGATGAGGCGCTGCGGTGTGCCCTAACTAGCATGATGACGGGAGAGGTGTGTATGCCGCCTGGTGGGAGCGATGTGGGTTTGCGGTATTTGCGCGATCGCATTAGCGTCCCCCGTGACATGTCTATCTACGCGGCCAAACGGCTACGAACGGCCCTAGAAAAAACCGCTGCTCTCGTCGGCAATGGCCAGGGGCCAGCTATTCCCATCAGACACCGCCGTGACCAAAGCCCTTTAGAATTTGCCACCTCACATCCAGCTTCCTAATAAAACGTAAGGTGCCCAGTAGATAGGATGCTTATATTCTGGGTCTTTTAGCAGCTTCAGTTGCGCCTTTCGCAGTGCGCCTGCGCGGGTAGCCTCTGGCTGGGCAAGCTGCTGATAAAACTGCCCTGCAAATTCAGCAGTCGCTTCATCCTGAATGGCCCAAAGCGATCCTAACGTACTGCGCGCGCCTGCTTTAATAGCGACGCCCGCTAACCCTAATGCTGCCTTTTGGTCGCCGCTAGCGGTTTCACAGGCGCTCAACACTAATAGCTCTATGCCTTGCCTGCTACCCAAATTAGCCTGAAGCATCCGATTCACCTCGCGCACGTTAATCCGTTCATCCCAGGCGACTAAGTACGTTTCTTCTGGCGTAGATCCAAACCTACCGTGCGTTGCTATATGAACAATAGGGTATAGCGAAGACTTAAGCTTTCGAGACAGGGCTTTATAGGTGAAGTTCTGATTTAAAAGAAGATTGTTGCTTCTAACATTAGCCTTAATCTGTTCAACTTCTTGCGCTACATAAGGAAGCGGCACTAATCCCTGCCTGCTCTCGGTGAGTCCTACGATTAATGCCTTCAGGTTTGAGCGCTGCCAGGGCTGAGGGTTAATCAGCTTTAGCCCGGACGTGAGGCCCACAGCGTAGTCTTCAATTAAGAAGCGATCGCCATCATAAAGCGCAGCCATCGGAATGCTCTGTAGCGGCCCGTCTAGCACGAATACTAATGTCTTTACACCACTGCGCTCAATCGCCTCTCTAGCAGGGGCAATTAGCCAGTCATACATCCTTTTGGCAGGCTCGAAATACTGCCTGCGGCTGCGAATAACAAGCTGCTGTCTAATTTGTTTGGCTAGCTTGCCGACCTCATGTGCGCCTACATCTGTTGAAAAATGCTGTAAGGGCTGATTGGGTAGTTTCAAGATGACTGAAAGGTGATCGTCAAGAACGAGCGTATAGATAATAGCTGCCTTTGGATCGACCTGGCTGATATCTACCGGCTGCACGTCTATACAGGCTTCTTGAAAGTAGTTGTCGAGTTCAGCAAGCCGGAGAGATTCGATGGTGTTTTGAGCGATCGCTAAATTCTTTTGATAGTCAGGCGACAGATCATCAGTCTGCACCAGCAGGCTCACAAACTCCCTATAGACCGGCTCCACATCTTCTGAAAACGAAAACTGCATGGTGTTGTTCGCTTTGCTCAAGTCGCCTCTTAGCTGTGACAGGGTTGCTACCGCCTGAGAATAGGCTTCTAACGCGTTAGGAATAGAGCGTTTGGGATTGTTGGAATGCTGCCATAATCTGCCCGTCTGCCACTGCCACCGATAGGAAATTTCTGCGTCATTGCCTGCAAGGCTCAGGCTCAGCGCCTTTTGCGTAAGGACTTGGGCTTCACCCCACTGCTGATTTTGTTCGTATAGCTGGCCGAGCGTGCCTAGCGCATAGGACTCAGCGCTTATATCCGACAGCCTGCGGGCCTGCTCGATTGTCTGCTTGAGCTGCTGAGCGACCGGTTTTGACCCGGCGGCGCTGATGTCTGTGTGAGCCTTAGCCTGAATAATTTTTATTGAGCTGTTTGCCCAGTTTATCGCGTAGAAAATAGCCTTTCGACTGAGCGGTAGTTCGTCAAACTGCGATTGAATTGCGGGCAATAATTCGGTCGCCAATGTCCATTTTTGAGTTTTGACATATAGCTGTAGCTGAGCGAGCTGAATCGGTACGCTTTGCCTGGCTGAGGCGTTTGGCCCAAGCGCTGCGATCGCTCTAGCGTAAAAAGTCTCAGCAGCGTCATTCTCTCCTATAGCCCGTGCGGTATGTCCAAGGCTTGATAGTGTTGCGCTAGTTTCTGATGGGCTCTCTAACTGAATAGCGATCACGAGGCTTTGTAAAAGAGTTGTTTGAGCCTCGGACAGTTGGCCGTTGAGCCGCAGGGCTTCTCCTAAGCGGCGAAGTGCGATCGCTTTTACCAGTGAGGGCGGCTGTGGGTCTATCGTAGCCGTAACTGTTGTCAGCTTCTCAAGCGCCTGCCGGTAAAATCCAAGCTCTCTTAGCGCCTGTGCCTGGTTGATTTGAGCGCGACTTTGACCGATAGTATTGTTGTTCTTTTGATAGGCTTCGGTAGCCTGTTGCCAAATGGCTAGCGCCTGCTCAGGTTGTCCTACAGACATCTTTAGTCTGCCTTGGGTCATTAATGCTTGAGCTAGCACAGCCCACTGCTGACTCTGAGACTGACTGTTGTTTGTCGTAGACTGAATGAGCGCCAAGCTTTGCTCGATTGCCCCGCGCGCGCTATCCCACTGGCCTATTTGCTGGTAGCTCAGTGAAAGGTTGCTAAGGGCGCTGGCTTGAGCGAGTGTGTTTTGCTGAGCGGCATACGTTTGCGCGATCGCCTGCCATTGGGCGATCGCCTCCAAAAACTGGCCGTTAATATATAGCTGTCTAGCCTGTGCCGCTTGCTGCTCAACCGCTTGCTTCTCCATCTGCTGAGATTGCCTTTGTTGAACAGCAGCTTGTGCTGATGCGGCATCATCGATAGAAAGATAGTTTCCACTCCCCATCTCTAACAGCACGCCTAAAAGCGCTGCAAATAAAAGCCTGAGAACGCGCCGCTGTTTTTTCATCTAGCCTGTGCAGTGCCCTGCCATGTGAGACACCGCACTGTCCTGCGATCTTGCTGAAAACAGTGTGACCTGTCCATTTGCATCCGTTCCCCAACCGGTCGCTTCTGCCCAATGGCCATCTTTTACCGAGGCTATTGTCTCAGAAACAGTCTCTTCAAAAGCAGTTTCCTCACTATCTATAGCTACCGTGTCGCCTTCTAAGCTCTCTCCCAAGTCATCTAAAAATGAATGTATCTCTACCGAGCTATTAGGAGAAGCTGGCACGCCGCCTCTTCCGGTTACAACAAATCGGTTGCCAGTAGCATCGCATCGCTTACTAACGACTGTCGCTGTCTCTAAAGGTCGTTCTGCCAGTATCGCACCCTCTAGGTCTGCGGCGGCGGCGAGCTGATTTATTTCAATGGTGCCGCTAATGCCGAACTCAGAGCTGGCATCAATATCGTTGGTTCGATTGTTTGCGATCGCCCGCCGCTGCCTAATCCCGTACAGACCCCTTGTATCAATCGTAATATTGCCGCCTCGCCCTTGTGCTGCTTTAGCCACAATGTCACTATCTTCAAGCAAACGAGTCACTACAAAATCTGCATTGATAAAAATATTACCGCCATCGCCCTGCCCATCGCTAATTCCTGCTTGAGTAGAAATTACGCTTCCTCGACGCAATAAGAGCGTCTCCAACCCCTCTAAATAAAGGTTCCCGCCGTTGCCAAAGGCCGCTGTCGCTGTGACCTGAGCGTTGTTGTCCAGGCGAACAGTACGAGCCGTAACATTCAAATCTCCTGCGTTCCCCTGCCCTAAGCTATTAACCGATACCTGAGCGCGATCGCTAATCGTTAGTCTGTCAGTCGTGATAGATATGCTGCCTCCTGATCCTGTGGGCTGAAAAGGCAGACCTTCTATACCTGAAGCTGCTGAGATACCACTGATAGATGTGCCAATAGAAGCTGTCTCCTCAGTGCCTGCGATGTCAACGCGTTCATCTGCATGGATGGTGATATCTCCACCGGTTCCCTGACTATAAGCAATGGCCTGTATTTGAGCGCCATCTGTAATAGCTAGCCTGTTTGTATCAATAGTGATTTGCCCTCCCGTGCCACTGCCTTCTGTAGAGGACGTTATAAGCGTAGGAAAGCTCAGCCCTGTGCCGCTTAGCTCAACAGAATTTGAGGCGTCAATGGCTAGGCTTCCACCATTGCCTGCGCCAAACGTACCGCTTGAAATGATCGCGCCGCCTTTCAACGCAAGTTCGCTAGTAGAAATCACCAGGTTTGCACCATCGCTGGCGCTACCGAACGCAGGAGAAAGGAAAATTCCTCCTCCGGTGAAGTCTATAGTCTCGTCGGATACAAGTGTTACAGAGCCAGCAGTCGCGTTGGCAGCGGTGATGTTTGCGATTGCAGCACCTTCTGAAACGATATTACGACCCCGAATAAAGATATGTCCTTCGTTTCCACTAGCATCTATTAGCGCTCTGGGCGTTAGGTAAATATCTTCAAAGCCCGATGTATCCGAGTATTCTACTGTCAAATCAGACAGCAGAGAAACGCTGCTGTGAGCACTGACACTCCCAATGGCTATTTGCCCGCTACTCGCTGTGAGACTACTTCCTTCTAAATAGACGCCGCTCCCCACTAGCGATAGCGTCTGTCCGCTACTGACCTGTAGCCCAGTCGAAAATCCTGCCTGAGCGATCTGCGATCGATTCGTGATGCTGCCTGGGTTTGAGCCAAACTGTAATCCGATAGGCGCACTCACTATAAGTACAGGAAGTGTATTAATAGTGGCGCTGAATTGCGCGCCATCTGCAAAGATGATGCTCTCAGCAGTGCTCGCGACAAAGGATCCGGCTGTTGCGAGCACCGCGTTAGGGCCGAAAACAATTCCATGAGGGTTAATTAAGAAGAAGTTGGCATCTGTGCTTCCAGCGACCGCTAGCGTACCGTCAACTAAAGAGGCTCTCTCAGAAACGCGGGCAAAAATATTAGCTGCACCGCCATCTGCAAAGGTGACCGTCGTATTTTCAAGTATGCTGAGTTCGCTGAAGCTGTGAAACAGGTTGTCTCCTATACGGGTGCCGCCCGAGATAGTGCACCCTGACAGGCAGGTTGAGTCTCCAGTGATATTTGTTTGGGTTGTTCCGTCCGTATAAATAGCGGAGGGCTCACCTTTTACCGATAGCGACGGGCCGCTCCACAAAGCGTAGAAACTGCTCCAATAAAAAAGTATAAAAGAACACTTTTTGAACATGAAAACTCACAGGACTCTGAAACGGTTGATGAATGCGTATTTCTATGCCTACCAGCTTTTGATAGCGTTTCTAAACTAATGAAACGTCTACGATCCATCAAGTTTTCCCAATATGAATCTGTACTGAACACCCTTTTGCTGTAACTTTTCAATGCGCGCAAAAAAGGGCCTTAAGCTAACTAGAACTTAAGGCCCTTTCTAATGCGTATCTAAAGACAGATGCTACAGAGAAACTAAACTTATCCGCATACCCATCCGTAGCCAGGAACCCTGAAGCACCAGTTGGTTTCAGTATTAATATTCTCTTCGATAGTCGCGATCGCTGTCTCGTTCTCTACCATGCTATCTGCCTGTGCTTTGACAGCCGTAGGCAGGGCAAGCGCAGCGGCAACTGCCAAAGAAATCGTTAGCGACTTACTGATAACAGACTTCATTCGTACACTCCTCTAAAATTAGTTGGTTGAATTAAAAGAAACATTAAGTATTCTTTAAATTCCTTTGGATAATAATACGAACTCGGTTCAAGAGCAATCAGTAATTGCGTGTTTGGTATGTAAAAAAACGCACTTCTATTAGATACATACTGATAGATATAAAGATGTGGTAAACGCTCTCAAGATTCTATTTCGTTGCTTGCAGAGGCTATCAGTAGCAAAGCGTCGTAATCGTGAGAAATATGCTTTCTTACTTTTCTTTTTCTATGGGCGTAAAAACTCTAACCTTCGGTTGATTCATGCCACACGCAGCACAGTGTCTTTATGCACAATACGGCTTAAGAGACAACTATCTGCATTTGGAGATTCGGTATCTTCTCTATTTATGAATTCGGACAGTTTTCCTAGAATATAAGCACACAAACACAGGACGTTTTATCTGGCATCTAACGGAAGGTTTCAGCATTCTTAAGTAGTCCTGTTCATAAACAACAATCAAACTTGAAGATAATGATGACTACACCATTCGTTCGTTCGTTTTTGCTGCTTGGCTTAAGTAGTTTTGTAATCGGGGGCATAGCCGCTCCGGCTGCCCGTGCTCAGTCCATTCTAGAATCCAACCTTGGCGCTAAAGAAGACGCTTCTGACTCGCGATACGGCGTGCCTGGCCGACGCATAGGCGGGGGCACTCGCAGCGAAACTGTGTTTGCTAATACGCTCGGCGCTTTAACTGCTATCACGACGCCTGCCCCTTTAAGTATCACCACCGCCTCTCATCCTACGCTATTGTTTTACGTTCCTGAGATGGCATCTAACAATAGCGCTGAGTTTGTTTTGCGCGATAGCAACGACGCTTTAGTCTACGAGAAAACCTTTGAGGTTAGCAAAGAAGCTGGCTTTGTAACGGTGGGCATCGCTGATATGCCTGATATGCCTGCCCTAACGCCAGACGAAAACTATCAGTGGTATTTTTCTATTGTTCCTAACGTGAGCGATCGCTCAAACGACACGACTGTCTATGGCAGTATTCGCCGGGTAGCGCCCTCTGACTGGTTTGCTCAGCAGTCGGTGCCCACGGGCTTTGCAACGCAGCTAGCCATTGCCGAGCCGCTGATGGAGGCGAGGCTTTTGTATCAGCAGGCTAATCTATGGCACGATGCAGCAATTGTGCTGAATGAACTGCGCCAGGCTGAACCCGACAATGAGGCGATCGCCGCTGAGTGGAACCAGCTACTAGCCTCAGCCGGTTTGACTGACGTTTTATCGCCTGCCGTGTCTACTGTTCAGGCTGTTCTTAATTAGATTTTGCAATAACTGCCCGTAGCGCAGAGGGTAAGAACTAGATAAAAAGCAGCTATAGATTCTCTAATATCTTTTACAAGTTCAAGGTCAGCGCACTTCACTCGGCGGGCCTTGAACTTTTTTTGATGACTTCAAAAATCGCTTCCGCTTAAAAAGCGGAATGGGAAAACTAAAGAAAACCTCCATCAAAAAGCGATAAAGATGTCTGAAACCGTAGCGCCTAAAGAACTTGATCGAATAGATGCAAGCCTGCTTTCTCAGCAAGACACTATCTTAGTTGTCGATGATAACGCCGTTAATCTTAAAGTGCTGTGCGACTTTTTGCATACCTGTCACTACCGAGTTGTGATTGCTCAAAGCGGCGAACAAGCTTTGAAAAACGTTCAAAAAGTCTCTCCCAATCTCATTCTTCTAGATGTCATGATGCCTGGCATCGACGGCTTTGAAACCTGCCGTCAGCTCAAAAAAGATCCTAAAACCCGAGACATTCCAGTGCTGTTTATGACGGCCCTTTCGGATACCGTCAACAAAATTCAAGGTCTTAACTTAGGCGCAGTAGACTACATCACTAAGCCTTTTGATCAGGCCGAAACCCTAGCTAGAATTAAAGCTCATTTGGCTCTGCGTAGAATCCAGGCCAGCCTGGTTCAGAAGGAAAAAATGGCCGCATTGGGCCAACTCGTCGCGGGGATCGCTCACGAAATTAACAACCCGGTAAGCTTTATTCATGGCAACCTGGCACCCGCTCAAGAGTACGCAGAGTCTTTGCTGGGGCTCGTGCAGCTATACGAAAAAAACGCTGCCCCTTCTCTAGAAATTCAAGACTTCGCTGAGGAAGTCAATCTCGAATTTATTCAAGAAGACTTCGTTAAGCTGCTAGGCTCTATGAGTATGGGCACGCGTCGTATTCAAAAGATTGTTGAATCGCTCAGAACATTCTCGCGTTTGGACGAAGCAGAGCGAAAGTATGCGAGCCTGCACGATGGCATCGAGAGCATTCTGATGATTTTACAGAGCTTGATACAACAAAAAGAGACGCGTCCTGAAATTCAAATTATCAAAGAGTACGGAGACGTTCCTGATATAGAATGCTACCCTAGCCAGCTTAATCAGGTGTTGATGAATCTGATGGCGAATGCGATAGATGCGATAGAAGAAAAGTTTTGTGACCTGCCCCCTGAAGGTGTCGTCCGAGACAATCCAGCGATTACAATCTCTACCGCTTTTGAAAACGACTGCGCAATTGTTCGCATTCGAGACAATGGCACAGGTATTCCCAAAGAAATTCAGACTAAGATATTTGATCAGTTTTTCACCACTAGGCCGGTCGGTAAAGGAACAGGGCTTGGCCTTGGCGTTGCTCGCGAGATTATCACTGAAGTTCATCACGGCCATCTGACTTTCCACTCCGAGCCCGGTGTGGGTACAGAGTTCGTGGTGTCTTTGCCCAGCACGCTGTAGATTTTGCAGCGACAGAATTTCGCAGTTATGCAGAAGCTAGTTACGCGGAAGCGACTGCGGTAGTCCCTTCTGAAGGCGGCTGCTCAGAATCGTTTTGCTTAGCTGTAGAGACTTCACCAGCGCCTGAAGGCGGCAGGCGGCTGTCTTCAAATAGGTTCTTGATAGAGCTAGCCACAGGCACGGCAACAATCAGTCCTAGTACGCCTGCAATCTTGGTTCCTATCAGCAGCGAAACTAAGATCCAAACTGGATTTAGGCCAACAAAACCACCGATAAGCTGAGGTGCGATCGCATTCTCCACCACCTGATCTATTACCGCTGCAACCGTGACGACTCTCACACCAAGCCAGATACTCTTCAGCGCCGTTAAAAAGCTAATCACCGTAATGCTAAGCGCTGGGCCAAACGGGAAGATTGCCATAACGCCAACCGCAATCCCAAAGAGCAGGCCAAAAGGTACCTGAATAGCCACAAAGGCAATCGTCATAGCCGTGCCCATCAGTAGGGCGACGGTGATTTGGCCTAGAAAATAGTTTTGAAAGTTGCGCTTAATCAGCGGCCTAGCGTGCTCGTTCCAGCCTTCGGGGAGCCATTGATAAATGCCGTCCCACAGGCGATCGCCATGCAGCAGCAAGTAAAAGGTCAAAACGACAGTTAGACCCAGGTCAATGACTCCGCTAATGGCATCGGGTAGCAAACCGATGACGCTCGCGCTCAAGCTTTGGAGCTGAGTGGTAATTTTGCCCTGTAGCTGCACCGAAAGCCGGGAGAGATCGATGGGTAAGTCGAGGCCAATTGCCCAGTCTTGCAATGCTGTGAGCTGTGCGGTGCCAGAGTCTAGCCAGGAGGGCAGGCGGCCAGTGAGTTCGTTAAGCTGCTCGACTAGCGGCGGTACGAGCAATACGCCCAACACACCTAATATTGAGATCGATGTGAGTAGCACGATGACGATGGCTAGCGATCGCCTCAGCCGAAATCGCGACAGTAGCTCGACTGGGTAGTTGAGCACAAAAGAGAGCAGCGTCGCCGTTAAAAAAATAGTGAGCTGCGACTGGAAAAAAGAAAATATTTGCAGGGCCACCCACCCGTTTAATGCCACCAAGGGCAGAGCGACACCCCAAATCATCCAGCGCGGCAGTCGATTCAACCAGTCCATAGGTGAGGCGTTCCCAATCAAATTCTCTTTACTCTCTACGGTAGTCTTCTGAGGGTCTTTTTACTTGCAGGTTTTCTCTAGCAATCTTTTCGCGGCAATCTTTTCATGGCAGTCTTTTTACAGCCCTCTGCCGCAACTTAACACTTCCTGCTAAGCCTAGCGAATAAATTGGGTATATTCCCCACCCTAACAAAATCCTGTCTGAGTAAATCTACGCCTTTTTACAGGTATCTCTTGCAGGCAAAGCAGCGATCGCGTGATTCTTCGGACGAAACTGTCTGCCTATCCATGAGATTAGTAAGGCGGTGATAGTACGGAGACATCAGTGCTACTAAAAGCAGCGCTGTTCTCCGCATAATTCACCGCCATCATCTACAACTCTCTCACTATTTCAGGTGTTCTATCATGCAAACCTCATCTACATCAGGCTTGCCCCGTCACAACCCCAATATGCGATCGCCTAGCCTGTTAGACTCAAGCTCGCTCATGCCTGGTCGATTGCGATCGCCTTCTGTATCTGGGCCTTTAGAGTGTCCTAAGTGCAGCAAGTACTCTATTATCACGCGATCGCCTAATACCTTCGACTGTCTTAACTGCAACTTTCACAAGCAGCTCCCGCCTGTGGTGTCGCCACCGCTCAAAAGCTTTCAACAGCGTCAGCGCAGCCTCTCGTATTCTCTAGAGCCTAGCCAAAAGTTCGCTAATACCATTGATAGCGTTCCTGAAGCAGATAAAGCTGGGCCGCTATTGTTTGCTGCTGCTGCCGTTATCGTTGGTATTCTCTTGCTGTAAAAACGTTGAGAAAACACGCCATTAAAAAAGGGAGGCCCGTAGCAGGTGCCTCCCTTTTTTCTTTTTAATAGTCAATAAAAGAACCTAGCCGCCTGCTGATATGTACCAGTAGTAGGTGGCCATAGGGATGACAGTCGCTGCAATCAGCAGCACAATCACCAGCGTTGTAGACGATCCGCGAGTGGCTTCTGTTTCTTCAGCCGTGGCGTAGTTTCTATCGGTGTCTATTGTATTGTCGTACTCTGGCGGGCCTGGGTCGGGCTCACCAGAAATCACCGCAACCAGACGATCGGATGCGTTCAAAAATGCCTGGTTGTACTGATTGCCGCGCAGCAAAGGCACCTTCATCGTTTCGTCTGTCACGCTCTGAGCGATGTCTTCTGGCAGCACATTTGCAGTGCTCTTGCCCACGCTAATACCAATATTGTTGGTGACATCATCAAGTACGATAACCGTCTGATTGGCTCTGGCTTCGGGCGTTGGGAACCAGCGTTCTGCGAGCTTATCGGCAAACGACTGAGCAGTTTCGCCGTAGTCCAGCCGGTGGATGGTGACGAAGCGAACCTCGTTACCCGTGTCGGCAGATAGCTGCTTTAGAGCGCTGCTGAGCTTGCCTTCATTGAGCCTGGAAATCTGGTCGGCATCGTCAATGACCCAGGTTTGATCGCTGGCGGTCGCTGGCATACTGTAGAGGCCGGTAGCCATAGCGGGAGCCGCTACGGCTTGGGTCGCCAATAGAGCGATCGCTAAAAAACAGATGAACTGACGGCTTAGCTGATGAAGCCAGCCAAAGAACTTTGACATGGGCTTTAGAGTTAAAGAAGTTTACTTTTGGGCTTTACGCTTGGTTTTTAAATAATAAAGGCAATACGCCCTATCTTGCCTAGCAACTTACATGATTAAGCGTCTAAAAACGAATGCTGGCGCAGTATTTTTTGGAGGTTAATGCCTTGCTCTAGCAGGCAAGCATGGCCACTGCCCGGCAAGATTGTGAGCTGCGCGTTAGGAAATCGGGCCTGCAAACTTTTGGCTTCTCGCTCAGAAGGCAGCAGGCGATCGTTACTACCTGCAATCAACAGTACCGGATGCATCATGCGCTCTAGCGGCAGTCGCTCTACTTCAAAGTTCCCTAATAGGCCCATTCGCCAGGCTGCCGTTTTGGCGGGCACTGAGCCCATGGCTGTTTCTAGGGCTTCGCGATCGCGCCGAGGAACTTGAAAAGGCTCTATTAAAAAAGGTACGAGCCCCCTAGCACTGTATCTGTAGGCCATGTTAGGCAGCCGCCGGGTGAGTAGCGAGCCTAGCTGCATCCAGGGCAATCGCCTGAAAGAAGAGGCTGGATTAACTAAAATGACTCGCGAAAACAAATGGGGCGAGAGCGTCAGTACTTTCATAGCCAAGCAGCCGCCGAACGATTCGCCGCACAGATAAACCGCCCGCCGCCGCTCGCCAATTTCTTTGCTGATAAGCTGACTTACTCGTCGTGCTAGCAGCTCCCATCCCGTCATGTCTTGAGGCGAAATCGCGACGCAGCGAATGTCAAACCAGGGTACTAAGCGATCGAGCTGTGATCGCAACAGTGTGCCTGTGCCGTCCATCCCTGGTAAAAACACAAATAGCGGCTTGTTTGGCTGAGCGGGTCTAGGCGCTTGCAGGCGAACCGCGCTAGCAGCAGGCGCATTGTCTGCAAGGTTAGAAATATAGTCGGCATAAACCTCCTCGCCTGCTCGTTTTTTAGCCTGGTCTTGGGCCTGATCTTGGGCCTGATCTTTGGCTTGTTTTTGGGCATCGACCACAGTTAATAGCAGCCTGCCTTAAGCAGGGCTTGAACTTTATCGTGACATTGCTCGCTCAACTCGGTGGCGACTTTTCCAGAGCGCTTGCCGCCGTAGCCCTGCTTCACCCAGTCGCTAATTGCAATAGGCTCGCCAATCACCACTGCTACCTTCCGATAAATCACCGCCGGATGCAACCCGGACTGCTGGAATAAGGGCTCAGTCGGATCAAACCAGCTCAGTAGCTGAAACGGCACAGCAGAACGCTGCGTTTCTTCTAGCGCCAAGATAGCTGCGGGCACTATCTTTAATTCTTCTACGGGCGCGCGCAGGGCCAGATGTGCAAAGCCTCGCTGAAAAGGGCCAACCTGAGAGGGACTAGGGACTTCAATCATCGGGTCGGTGCCTTCGGGGAAGACGCCGATGGATTCTTGTGATTGCAAAAACTCAGTTGCCTGCTTAAAGAACTTACGCCCCCGCTGCTGCGGCTCGTCTAGCGGAAAGCAGCCCAGCGCATCGACTACATTACGCATCACTGGCACCTGCGACATGTAGTGATGGCAGGCAAAGTGCACGGGCTTAGCTGAGGCGGCTATTAACAAAGGCGCATCTAAGAAGCTGCGATGATTTGAGATCATCAAAAAGGGCGACGTGGGCAGGCGCTCTGCATGATGCAGCCGGATGCGGATGCCCATAGAAAATAGCATCCAGCGAGAAACTTCGAGGGGACTGGTCAATGACATTTAGCGCGCTCAGCAAATAAAAAGACGGCAAAAAACCGTCTTGTTTGTAGCTCTAAGAATATATAGGCTACGGAGTTATTTAAAAGTGTAAAAGTTGTGAACGCTGACGCCATCTGCCTAAAAGCGCATCTCCATGCCTTCTGATACTGCCTGATCGCAATTGATAGCCGTAGCACCTGTTGGCTGTAGCACCTATTAGTCGTAGCGCTATTCTAGCGCCGCTCGATAAAGCTGTAGGCAACCTGACGACGTGAGGGCATTACCGATAGCTCTACTGGGATGACGCAGCCATCGGCGATCGCATCATCTAAAATAGCGAGCATTCGTCTTTCTTCACAAGAAGGCTTGCCCGCGCGATACTGTTCTACTTGCGCGGCCACACCGGGAGAAAGCTCACCGTTTAGCATTGCTGTGCGCACTAACGATTCAAGCTCATTAGATCTCGCAGTTGACTTAGCACTCGATAACTTAAAATTTGACATTCCGAACATTTTGTTGAACCCTAATGACTCACATTTCTATCTTCTTTGAATTGTTATTATCCTCCGGATAAAAACTTCATCAAAAGACGAAAAAGAGTAAAACAAACGCTCGCAATTACGTTCGCAATCAATAGGGAGTTGACGTCCACCCATGAGCCATATTTGTGGCAACTAAAACATAGCAACTTATGTTGATAGTTAACTCCGTTAAAAGAACTATATTATTTGATATCTCTTCTACAAAGTAACGATCGCTTGTCCGTATAAGCCGCTAAGTTTTAGCCTGTTAGGAGGAATTGATAAAGCCAGATAAAGCGTTAATTATACTCGTAAAGCCTTGTTTATAGACCTTAATCGCGTAAATAAGCTTTATTCCAGTAAATAGTACAAGCTGACGGTTGCTAGCATTGCAAATAGATAGGTCATCACTATTTTTAATTGTCTTTAACTGTTGTTTGCTGAGGGCGTTAGATGACGCAGGTCAATAAGCATTGTGTCTGCCTAGAAAATAGCCGAAAGTCAACTCTTTGCTAGTTATTACTAATACTTTGCCTTGGCCTTTATCCGCTTCTCAAAATATTATCAGTAACACTTAAGTGAATCCACTAGCGCATTGATACTTACGCCTGATCTTTACAGTATCTCAACGGTTTATAAAACATTGGGAAAGCCATTGATTTATGTTGTTGAGTTTTTATGCTTTCTAGGTTTAAACGGTTGCTGTTTGATCTATCTATATTGATCTAGCTGTCTGTCTGGCTTGCTAGCTGTCTGGATTGCTAGCTGCCTGCTGAGCGGCGATCGCTATGGCCAGCGGAAAAATCCGATGCTCCTGTACCTGAATGCGGGCCTGCAACGTTTCTACACTGTCATCAGCGAGCACGGGTACGGCTGCTTGCATAATGATCGGCCCGCTATCGACGATTAGCTCTACAAAATGAACGCTACAGCCTGCAATTTTTACCTTAGCCGCTAGGGCTTGCTCTACTGCTCTTACCCCCGGAAAACTAGGCAGCAGGCTCGGATGAATGTTCAAAATGCGTCGGGGAAATGCTGAGATTAGCCGCTGTGTGACCCGCCGCATCCAACCTGCCATCACTACCCATTCGACGCCTGCTGCTGTCAGTGCCTGCACAATAGCTTCGTCTAAGGCTTCTCTCGACTCAAAAGTACGGTGGTCTAGCAGTTTTGTGGCAATCCCTAGGCGACTCGCTCGCTCGACTACTTTTGCTTTGGGATTGTTGTAGATGACAATTTCGACACGCGCGTTGAGGGTGCCTTGATTGATAGCAGTCGCGATCGCCTCAAAGTTACTACCGCTGCCCGAGGCCATCACGCCTAACTTCAGCGGCGCGCCGCTATTCTGCTTGATGCCTGCTTTCTCGATGCTTGCTGTAACGTCAGGCGAAACTAAGAACAGGCCAGAACCGGTTAAATCGGCTGAAGACATAAGCAATAAAGTTAATGACTAGAGGATGAAACTGCCAAATGGTGTCTCGATAAGTCATCCTAAGCTGGTAAATATGCTGGCTTGCTTAAAGGCTTCACAAGTATTTATGTGTATTTCTCTAGCGCTGACGGCTCTCACAGCGGATATATCAATATTGGCTTATATTTTGAGACGAAGTGGGGCACCTTATCTACATTGACAACCGTTTAATTGCGTAATGAGCCTTTCAGTTAGCCAGTCCGGGTCAATTGCTATGTCCAATCTTCTAGGCGCGATCGCCTCAGCCCTCACGAGCCACTCGGCTCAGCCTGTCTATGTGAAAAACAATCAGCACCGGTGGATCTACGTCAATGCTGCGGGCGCTGATTTGATTGGCTTAAGCGCAGAGGCCATTATCGGTCGTAGCGAAACGGACTTTTTGCCTCAGCAGATTGCTCATCAGCTTGCTGGGCAAGACGATCTCTTTTTTGCCTCGCAGCAGCCTAGCACCGAGCCGCTTACGTTTAATGGCAACTGTCAGGTGATTGGTCACCGGCAGCTTATTGATATAGACGGCCAGCCAGCGCTAATTAATACCCTGCAAAACGTGACCGAGTTGGCCAGCACCCAAGCGGCTAATAGAATGCTCACCGAGCAGCTTCAGGCCAATCAAGAAAAGCTCGATACGGCGCTGCATTTAGAGGCGACGCTGAAGCGAATTACCGATCGCGTTCGCGATAGCTTAGACGAGCAGCAGATTTTACAGACAGCGGTTGACGAGCTGGTAAAAGCGCTCAATATAAAAGCCGCAAACACCGCGCTATATGACCTAGAGCAGGGCACCTCGACGGTACTGCATGAGTGCTCGGCAGGGATTGCGCCGATGCGGGGCCGGGTTTCGCAAATGGAAGCCTACTCGGAGGTATACCAGCTTTTGCTAGCCGGACAATATCTACAGTTTTGCTCGACCTTTCCTAATCCTGAACGCGGTTTGGTGTCGATGTTTGCTGCGCCAATTAGAGACGATCGCGATGTTTTAGGCGATCTGTGGCTGATCAATGATGCCGATTCTTGCCTGACTGAAATTGATATTCGCCTGGTGGAGCAGGTGACCAATCAGTGTGCGATCGCCATTCGCCAGGCCCGTCTCTATCAAGAATCTCAATCCCAAGTCCGCGAGCTAGAGCGCGTAAACACGCTCAAAGACGACTTTCTTAGTACGGTTTCTCACGAATTGCGTACGCCTGTGACCAGTATGCGCGTGGCGCTTCAGCTTCTGGGGGTTACGCTCAATCAGGAATACGACCTGGATAACGAGCTAGAAAAGCCCCAAATAGAGCAGGGCCGTCTCGCCCGCTACTACCGCATTCTAAAAGAAGAGTGTGAACGGGAAATTAGCCTGATCAACGATCTGCTAGATCTGCAAAGGCTCGATGTCGGCAACCATCCTATGCTGCTTCAGCCTATTGACTTGACCAACTGGCTACCCAACTTGGTCAATGGCTTCAAGCCACGTGCCAAGAGCCGGGATCAGACCCTTATAGTTACCGTTCCTGAGAATTTGCCCGAACTCATTTCTGATTTAGCTAGCCTTGAGCGCGTCCTAGCAGAGCTAATCAATAACGCCTGCAAATACACGCCGCCTAATCACAGCATTCATATTTCAGTGTCAGGCGGCGCGAGCAGTATGCGCTTTAGCGTTGTGAATACGGGGGTTGAAATTGCTGAAGAGGAGCGTCAGCGCATTTTTGACAAGTTTTATCGGGTGCCGAGCGCCGATCCTTGGAAGCAAGGCGGCACGGGATTAGGCTTAGCGCTTGCCCAGAAGCTTATTAGCCACTTAGAAGGCTCTATTGAAGTAGAAAGTAGCCATAATCAAACGGCTTTTATTGTGGAAATTCCTCTGGAGCTACCCGCAAAGTAGCCGTTCGGTTGCAGGAAGTTTGATCAAAAAACAGCCGCTCTTTGCAAAGAGCGGCTGTTTTACGCTTGCTAATGAATCTTTTTGACGGTTGTTAAAGATTAACTTGCTGCTGGCGCGGGCATAGCCGGTTGGCCGCTTGGTGCTACTGTTGGTAGCGCTTCGGCTTCTGCCCCCGCGGGAGCTGTGCCTGCTTCGGGGAATGTAAACGGGAAGCTAACCGAGGGCTGATCGCTAGAAACGGTGCCGGTTTGAGTTTGGGTTTCGCCTTTCACCAGCGTTGTTAGCGTAAAGTTAATCGGTACTTCGTCACCGCAATAGCTAAACAAATCGACGGTGACTACGTAGTCTCCTGGCACGCCGCCATCGGTCGGCCAGTAGATGTTCTCTACGGGCGAAGCCATCTGTTGAGCGCATCCTGCATTCGCGTCTACGTCTAGCAGTCCACCTGAAGCAACTGCTGGGTTGCCGTAATATACTTCGTCGCCAGCAGGATCTTGTACGTATAGATCCAAATCATCGGAGGTGTCCCAGCGCAGCGTTACCTGCACGTCGCCGGTTTGCAGCACAACTTCTTGCGCTACGAAGCCACCACATAGCGCGCTCAAGTCGTATTGAATGCCTTCTAAGCTACGAAGATAGCAGGCCAAATCAGCGTTGTTTACCTGAGCTATGTGCATCTGAGCCAGATTCAGACGGGCGGTGTTTGGCGCTGGCTCGGCGGCTAAAGCAGCTGTGGAACTGGCCGTGGTAGTCGAAGCATTCGCTAATGCTGTTTGGGTGGGCATTAGCCAACTGCCGCTGAAAGTCATTGATAGCGCGCCAAGCACGCCCCACGTGAAAATATTTTGTACGCGCATGAATTTATATCAAAAAAACTGGGTAATATCGATTGAACCTAATGAGTTCAGAAGTCAAAAGTTAGACAGAAATCAAATAGACTTGGTTGCGATCGCCCATAAAAACGAGAGAAAGCGAGTCGCGTCAAAGTCGCGTGTAAAATAGGTTCAGATGTTACTAACGTGCCCACTGGTATTATTGGGTTTCTAGCGAAACACACGGGAGCGTTGCGATGCGTTAGGACGAAGCTTGATATTTTCATCTATACTTTCTTAGTCCGATGTGCTAAGTAGAGAGCACACTTCAAGAGCCACCGCCCATGTTCTCTTCAATTATTGCCATCCTTGCGTTTATCGCTGTTGGCTACGGTGTCGGATCGGTACGCATTATCAAAGAGGGCAATGCCGCATTAGTAGAGCGGCTGGGCCGGTACAGAAGTACGCTCGAACCGGGCCTGAATATTATTGTGCCGCTGCTAGATTCAGTCGTGCTCGAAGACTCCTTGCGCGAGCAAACCTTAGATATTCCGCCGCAGCGAGCGATTACCAAAGACAACGTTAACCTCGAAGTAGACGCTATTATCTACTGGCGCATTTACAACCTGGAGCGCACTTACTACGCCGTTGAAGACGTGGAGTTTGCAATGCAGGAGCTAGTGATTACGACGCTGCGTTCGGAAGTGGGTAAAACGGACTTTCAGCAGCTCTTTTCTTCGAGAGACGATATCAACCGCGCGCTGCTTGATGTGCTTGACGAGGCGACTGCGCCCTGGGGGCTAAAGGTAAACCGAGTTGAGATTCAAAAGCTTGATCCGCCTCAGAATGTGCTTGATGCGATGCAAAAGGAGCGGGCGGCTTCGTATGAGAAGAACGCTAAAATTTCAGAGGCTCAGGCTGACGTAGAGTCGATGCGGTTGCTTTCTCAGGCTTTGGAAGCGACAGGTAACGGCAAGGAAGTATTGCAGTATTTGCTAGCTCAGCGCTACGTGGCGGCTAATCAGAAAATTGGCGAGAGCGATAATTCTAAGGTGCTCTTTATGGATCCCAAAGCGCTGACTGAGGGTTTGGTTGATTTGATGAACGATGGTGACCTTCGACAGTGATCTTTGGCGTTGCCGCGTCGGAGGGCGTAAGACCTTACGCTCTCCGGCTGTTACTATTTGTTCTTGCAAACTGGTTCTACAAACGATTGGTATCGATAGTCGCTACAATCGAACCTCGTGTATTCTTTGATCAGTATTTCTAGCCCTGGTTTATAGGTTTTATGGTTGCAACGACGGCCAACGCATTAGCAGCAGATGTCTCTGCCGAACCAGATATGCTGCGGGGCTCAAGCCTAGCCAGCGAGATGCCTTTGCTCGGTCGCTCCGTCGAATCGCTGACCGAATGGGTGGTGCAGCATAGCCAGCCCGCTTACCGCGGCAAGCAGCTTCATCAGTGGATTTATCAAAAGGGGATTCGGTCACTAGATGAGGTGACGGTGTTCTCTAAAAAGTGGCGGGCTGAGGTAAAGAATTTTCCGGTGGGGCGATCGCATATCCACTTTCGCTCTGAGTCGCCTGACGGCACCGTCAAATACCTGCTCAAGCTGACCGACGGCCACATTATTGAAGCAGTCGGCATTCCTTCTGATAAGCGATTGACGGTATGTGTCTCATCGCAGATTGGCTGTCCGATGGGCTGCGACTTTTGCGCCACGGGTAAAGGCGGCTTTGCACGCAATCTAGAAACCTACGAAATTGTCGATCAGGTGCT
Organism: uncultured cyanobacterium; assembly: GCA_963793265.1. GTDB lineage: Bacteria > Cyanobacteriota > Cyanobacteriia > Phormidesmidales > Phormidesmidaceae > Phormidesmis. The sequence goes on along the minus strand of CAWBZI010000006.1, from coordinate 225,615 downwards.
TACCGTTCAAGAAGACTTTGAGCGGCGGGTGAGCAATATTGTGTTTATGGGCATGGGTGAGCCCTTACTGAATACGACGAATGTGGTGGCTGCGGTGCGATCGCTCAATCAAGACATCGGCATTGGTCAGCGCTCGATTACAGTGTCCACCGTCGGCATCCCCGGCCATATTCGCCGCCTGGCCGAGCAGCAGTTGCAAATCACTTTGGCCGTGAGCCTGCACGCCAGCAACCAGGCACTCCGCACTCAGCTCATTCCCAGCGCCGAGCACTACCCTCTAACGGATCTGCTAGACGAGTGCAAAGACTACGTTAAGCTCACTGGTAGACGGGTCACCTTTGAGTACATTGTGCTCGCTGATCTCAACGACCTGCCGGAGCACGCCCTAGAGCTTGCCAGTGAGTTGCGCGGCTTCCAAAGTCACGTGAATCTGATTCCTTATAATCCCATCACCGAAGTAGACTACAAGCGCCCGACTCGCCAGCGGGTAGAAGACTTTACGCAGCAGCTCAAAGATAAGGGCATCGCCGTCAGCGTTCGCTATTCGCGCGGCCTTGAGAAGGACGCCGCCTGCGGTCAGCTTCGCGCGTCTAAGGCGCAGACTTACTCGGATGTTAGCCAGACAAAATCTGCCGCGTCCGGTTCGCTAGTCGATTCAAAATCGGGCGCTAGCCATACACTAACGTGATCGACTTCAGGCACTCGCCGGGCAACTCGATCTGGAATACCGTAGCCGTAAAGGATATGGGCCTCACCGGCTAATACAATAACCTGTCGTTCAGGCTCAGTCTGTAGCTGAGTGGCTACACGCTCGGCCATGGTTTCATCCCACAGCACTTGCGCTGCAAAGAAGTTCTCAAAGTTCAAGCTATGGCCCATATCACCGTGAGCGCTAAACACCTCTGCAATAGAAGCTTTATAGTCTTCATTGTCAGTACTAATATCAGCGACAGGCGGAATGTAGGTGAGGTCGTCACCGGCTAAACTCTCCAAGCCAGTGAGGGCTACTTTGCGCGTAATTTCAGCGGGCGTATTTAGCGCAATTAAAGGAATATCGTTAGCTTTTGCGTAGCGCACGATAGGCGCATAAAACTCCCAGTCAAAGCCCCAGCGAGTTTCGTATTCGCTTTGCTCAATCAGGTCTGCTTCGGTGAGGCTACCGGCTAAGTAACTATCTAAAACGGGTTGAAAAGGCCGCTGAAACATTTCTAGGCCAATGGCAACGTCGCGCTTTTCGCTAAGCGCCTGCACGATTTCTAGCTGAGCGGCATGGTCGGCAGGGTCGCTATGGGTTTCAGCTAAGTACACCACATCGCTCGAAACCACTGTCTCTAGAATGTCGTTATTGGTCGCTTGTTCCTTGGCACCAACCAGGAATCCTGGTGATGACTCAGACTGCTGGGCCTGCGTTTTGATCGTAACAGTCGCTAATAAGAGCGCCATGCTCAAAGCACCACACCACACCCAAGACTTAGGCAACACGTATAGATTTCCTCTGGATTAGGGGTACGGAGGTCAGTGGCATAGCGAAGTATGAACAATCTTGCTTCATTATTTCTATCCTAATATTAATTACTCAATATTGCTTAAACTACTTTCTCTGTCTGAATTTTTGTTTGAGAGGATTGACTTATGAATCGCCGTGACTTTATGAACTGGATGGGCGTAGGGGCTATTGCGACTTCTTTACCGGTTGCGATCGCTGCTTGCACCCCCGAAGCAACCGAAGAAACGACGGCCACGACTCCAGAAGCCACCTCTGCTGAGCCTACGAGCATTGCAGCGGACTTCACGGCTATTGGCACCACCGCAGAACTATCAGAACAGGGATATCTCAGTGACGATTCGACTTTCGACGAGCCGGTTATTGTGATTCAAGATCCTGCGAATGCAGAGAGCCTGATTGCCTTGAGTGCAAAATGCACCCATGCCGGTTGCGCGGTTGCCTGGCAAGAAGATCTGTTCGCCTGTCCCTGTCATGGTTCCAAGTTCAATCCTGACGGCAGTGTAGCTGAAGGCCCGGCAGACGCTCCATTGAAAGCATATGCTGCAAAAGTTGAAGGCGATTCTGTACTGGTATCTGCGGCATAACACGAACCCGCACGGGTTGTAGCGTAGTCATTCAGAGGCGTAGTAACTAGAGGCGCAAGCACTAGAAAGCTGCGCCTTTTCCTTTTTAGGTAATTCGAAAAGTGGTCTACGGAACATATCAAAGGACATCTGACTCTGTAGAGAGATAAGGACTCAGTAAACAGGGCCGCTTATTCAAGAAATTACTTGCTTGAGAGCTATGGCATCATCTACAACAACCTCTCTATCACAGCTGCCTATAGCGCTTCTTCCATTCGATACAACACCTTCTTATACGCCTAAAGAACACATACTCAAGCGCCTTCACTTACTCTCTTATCAGCTTGGAGTTACTTCATTGTATGCCCGTCTTCAGCGCGGAGCGGTAGCTTCTATCTTGATGTACCATAGCGTACACTCTACTGAAGAAGAACAGTGGATAGATCCCTGTAATAGCCTCTCTGCTGAAGCCTTTGAGCAGCAGATGCAGTTTTTGGCGCGGTATCGTCAGGTTGTTTCTATCGAACATTTGATCGGACAGTTAGCATTAGGTGAGCCGATTAATCGAGGCACTGTCGCCATAACTTTTGATGACGGGTATCGCAACAATCTTATGGTAGCGGCTCCTATTTTGTCAAAGTATGATTTGCCAGCAACCATCTATCTTGCAACTGGTTATGTAGAGGCTGAAGAAAACCAGTGGATTGATGTTGTCTATTCTGCTTTTAGAGCGCGCGCTAATGATTATCTATCAATTCCGCCTATTGGCAGTTGGAGCTTAGCGACCAGCAAACAACAACAAGCGGCCTATGGTGCGATCGCTAACTGCTTAACCAAAGCCAGTGTTGCTCAAAGACAAACAATCCTAGCTGACATCGATCAACAGCTAGCGCCAACAGCTTATCCGCCTCGGCTCACGCTGAACTGGAACGAAGTCAGGCAGCTGCAGAAACAGTACCCCAATATCACGCTAGGCGTGCATACCTCCAACCATATAGATCTATGTACCCATAGCGATCAAACGGCTGAAGAGATGACCCTTTCTATTGAGCACATGATTAAGCAAACGGGTGTTCAACCAAAACACCTAGCGTTTCCTTACAATCGCTCTTGCCCACAATCGCGAACTCAAGTTGCTGAATCCTGTCTACAATCTGCGGTGCTGGTAACTGATGATCCTGTCGTTAGGTCGCACACTTCCTGCTATGCCCTCCCTCGATTGCAGGCCCCTAGATCGATGACGCTACTTAAGTCATGGACTAATGGCGGCTTCCCGGATGTGTCGCAGCGACTCTTTAAGCGCGCATGGATTCATCCTTTTTAATTTGTCTTTTTGAAAGGAAAGCTGTTGATTTTCCACGCCAGCGCTACGGATTATTTAAGTAAAAGACAATTCTGTCTTCTACCTGATCAATCGGAATATTTTGACTCCAATATTCAACCAGCGCTTGGCCTAGTGCCCATGCCTGCTTATCGGCAGCGCGATCACTATTCCTGAGCAACAGCGGCCACAGCGCTAACAAATCGAAACTAGCTGTGCCGGTTGCCTTCCAACCGCTTTCTTCACTCAATAGAGAAAACAGTTCGTAGGCCATTTGCAATTTACCCAGCACAATCGGCACGTCTTCAACTGGAATTTTTTCAGTGAGTAGCGCGCCCAGCGCAGGCGTTCCGGTTGTCATTGTGGAGATGAACTGTAAGATCGGGCTTTTTAAGAGCTTGGCAAGCCCTTCAGTCGTGGTCATTTGAAAGGTGTAGCGGTCGATGATTTTAGCAGCAGCAGCTGTGCGGGCGCTGCGGCTGCGAAAGAACCGGGCCAGGCGAAGCTGCTTTGCTGGGGCGATCGCACTCATCAAAGCCGCCGACAGCTCATCATCTCCCCAAGCGGCCCTTTCTTTCCCCTTCTGGCCGCTGTTTTGAGCATCTTGCGTCACAATCGGCAACACCTGCTCACAAAACTCACCTAGCTGCTCTGCGCGATAGTTTACGGCTTCTCGAATAGACGTTTCTTTAGGCCAAGACCCGGTGCGCCAGTGGTAAGGCGGACTCCATTCGCGAATAGGTCGCAGCCTATCTACCTGGCTCACGGCTGCGATGATAGGCACATCGTCGATTTCCTGACGTATCTCTCTGAGGAAATCGGCGTCTACCCGCAGGGCCGGGTCTAGAGCAGGGGTTACTAGCAGCAGCAGATCGGCTTCGCTGGCATAGTCAATGACCTGAGCCCTCAAATCGTCGCGCTTTACTTGTTCGTAGCCTGGCGTATCCCACAGTGTTAAGGCTTCACGAGGGGCATCACCATTAGGAAGTCCAGTGGTAGGAAGTCCAGTGGCAAGTCGTCCGGGAAGCTGCCACTGATAGCTCTGAATTCTGTCGGTACTCGGGAGCACATCAACTGCCGCTCTGTTCGCCTGAAATAATGTATTAATAAGACTGCTCTTGCCTGCACCTGTACGACCGACTAATAGAATGCTGACGGGCTTTTGTTCAACCGCTTCAGCGGGCTCAGCGCGCTCTAAAATCTCTTTGAGCGTTTGGGTTTTAGCTTCGGCTATGGCCGCTGTCGTCTGCGTCGAAATGTTCTCGAAGGCGACTTTAGCACCGCCCCCGTACAGCGCGACTGCCTGCTGGGCGAGATTGCGCAGGGCACTTTCACGGAGCAGGTTGCTGAGGTTGAGTAAGATCTGCTGGTTGGCGCGATCGCTATATTTAGAGCTGGTCTGGCGAGCGATCGCCGCCGCCGGGTTCAAGGCCCACTGCGCCCAGTTAAAAGCCTTAATTACCTTTTTAGCCGATGGCTCTAGCTTTCGATATACCTCAACACCCTCTACCATTTGCCCAATCGAAACCTGACTGAGTACCGGAGAAAGCTTTTGCATCATCCGATCGGTATCATCTACGGTGCCTCTAATTAGGCCGTAGGCTTCTGGCACATAGATACTCAGCAGCGGACGCTTCACTTCAGGATGATAAGCCTGAGAAATGGCTCTTACTAGCGCCAAACAGCGCTGCCAAAACAGCGACCAGTCATCCCAAACCGGCGGATCGTCCTGCGCGCTTCGTAAGATATTTTCTAAAGCAGCTTCTGCCTGCGCGCCGCTGTCTCCTTGAGCCTGATACACTGCTTCTGCTTCGGTGGCAGCGACTTCTAGTTCAGCCGTGACTTCAGACACTAGCGCTTCCGCCTGGGCCATGGCTGGACTTGTCCAGCGAACCAGCAGCCAGCGCCACCCAAGCAGCACAAAGATGACAACGGCCCAAATCCAGTTAATGCCCCACGCTCGAATCTGCTGACCGGCAGCGATGAGTAGAAACACTACAATGGCTGCAACCGGCGCTATCAGCACTGCGATCTGCCAGGGTTTGATTTGCACCTTCATGTCACCGACCTTTGCGAAAGACTAATGCAAGCCTATGCTACTTCGCTTTAGTCGTGTATTTAGCTGTGCGATAGAAGCGCGAGAAAGAATGGTGTGATCAGATTTTTTGTTGTCTGTTGTCAGCTTTAGACCGTAGACAATAACGATTAGTATTACGATGCCAGTTGCGCGAACTAATAGATTATTTGAAAGGGTGTTTGTGAGATTGTCAGGACGACGATAAGACACTTAGAATCAATGGAAAAAACAAAACTCAGCACTCGCTACAAGCTATGCACTCTACTGCTTAAAAGCCTTGGACTAAAGTCTCTTATAAGAAGCTACTTCAGTCAGGCGATGGTGGTCATTAAAGATGGTTCCCAGGCTGGATATTTCAAGCTGGCTTCCAAAATTTAGAGGGTTGAAGACTACTCTGTCTTTACTAGATAGCTCATCAAATAGCTTATTTTGCAGGCGCTATGTTCATACATTGTATCAAGAAATACAGTATTTTGAAAGCCCTAGTGGGAAGTGGCCTAGCGATCACACCCCTGATTGCCTCATCGAAGTTTAAGAGAGTCTGAGAGAAAGTCGAGAAACCCGGTGCTTTTAGCACGGGGAGGGATAGCCGATCTCTCAGGTGAGCATTAGCGAACATCCAGAATGCATAGCCACTTAGCCTAACCCCCTCACAATCTGAATGTTATAATGTGAGCATGAGCCTAAAAGCCTTCAAGTACCGCTTTTATCCGACTGCTGAGCAAGAAAGCTTGCTTCGTAGAACGTTGGGCTGCACTCGTTTGGTCTATAACAAAGCGTTGGCCGAAAGGACGAGAGCATGGTACGAGAGGCAAAAGCGTATTGGGTACAAAGAAAGCTCTGCGATGCTCACAAGTTGGAAGAAGGAAAAGCCGCTGAGCTTCTTGAATGAAGTGAGCTGCGTTCCTTTGCAGCAAGGCTTACGCCATTTGCAAAAAGCGTTTAGCAACTTCTGGGCAGGGCGGGCTGAGTATCCGAACTTCAAAAAGAAGCGGCATGGCGGCAGCGCTGAGTTCACCAAGTCGGCATTCAAGTACACAGAGGGCCAAGTGTTTTTGGCTAAGTGCGCTACGCCGCTGCCGGTTCGGTGGAGCCGATTGCTGCCTGCTGGCGCTGCGCCGTCTACGGTAACGGTGAAGCTTTCGCCTGCGGGTAGATGGACGCTCTCGCTGCTGGTAGACGTTGACATTGAGCCATTGCCGCCTGTTGAAAAACAGGTAGGCGTTGACTTGGGTATCAGCGCACTGCTGACGCTCAGTGACGGCGAAAAGGTCGCAAACCCGAAAGGGTATAAGACTAAGTATCGCAAGCTGAAGAAAGTGCACAAGGCGCTTAGCCGCAAAGTAAAAGGCTCTAACAATCGGCACAAAGCAAGAGTGCGCGTTGCGAGCGTCCATGCTGAGATTGCCGATGCTCGAAAAGATAGGCTTCACAAGCTGACGACTCGATTGGTCAGGGAAAACCAACTGATTGCCGTCGAGGACTTGGCTGTGAAGAACATGGTGAAAAACCATACGCTCGCTCAGGCTATCAGTGATGCTAGCTGGGGTGAGTTAGTAAGGCAGCTCGAATATAAGTGCGAATGGTACGGGCGCAAGCTGGTCAAGATTGACCGCTGGTTCCCTAGCTCCAAGCGCTGTAATTCTTGCGGTCACGCGGTTGAAAAGCTGCCGTTGAGTATCCGTGAATGGGTTTGTCCTAGTTGCGGTAGTCAGCATGATAGGGATGTCAATGCAGCAATAAATGTATTAGCCGCAGGGCGTGCGGTGTTAGTCTGTGGAGCGAGCGTAAGACCCGATAGAGCCTAGCTTTTGAAGGCGGTTGCTTTGAAGCAGAAACCCCCATGCGCGAGCCGGGGAATCCTCCGTACTTCAGTCGGAGGAGTAGTCAAAACCGTCTAAACTTTCTAGCAATACTAAAGCGCTCAGCTCACTCTAAAAGCGTTTGATCTTCATTGCCCTATCGATTTTAGTTTTTCACTATGGTTCACTCAAAATCAGGCGACACCGTTAAAGTTCATTACACCGGCAAACTGAACAACGGCCAGGTTTTCGACTCCTCTAAAAGCCGTGCGCCGCTGGAGTTTAAACTGGGATCGGGTATGGTCATCCCTGGTTTTGATGCGGCTGTAACCGGCCTTACGCCTGGCGAGACGGTCACAGCTACGATTCCGGTAGACGAAGCCTATGGCCCCTACCGCGAAGACATGGTTGCCGATATTGAAAAGCAAAATATACCGGCTGACTTTGAGCTAGAGGTGGGCCAAAGGCTAGAGATGCAGGTGCCGAATGGAGAGGCGATGGCTGTGACGATTACTGATATTAAGGGCGACATGGTGACCCTCGATGGCAATCATCCGCTGGCCGGGCAGGATTTGACGTTTGAGCTAGAGCTTGTCTCCATCGAATAAGCCTTAAGTTGAGTAGAATTCAGTGGCAGTTTACGAAGACAAGCGAAGGCAAATAAATGGCAACTTACTTAGTGACTGGTGCTAATCGTGGGATTGGCTATGAGTACTGTAAGCAGCTTCAGGCGCGCGGCGATGAGGCGATCGCGGTCTGTCGGCAAAGCTCTGATGAGCTAGACGCGCTCTCAAAATCAGCCGGTGTACGCGTAGAAAGCGGGATTGACGTGAGTGACGATGGGGCGATCGCCTCCCTGGTCAAAAATCTCGATCAGCAGCCGATAGACGTATTGATTAATAACGCCGGGATCTATCAGCGGTCGAGCTTAGATGATTTGAACGTTGAGGGCATTCGAGCGCTGTTTGAAGTGAATGCGATCGCCCCTTTAAAACTCACAAAAGCCCTGCTGCCTAATTTAGAGCACTCAACGCTATCTGGCGGCGCTAAAGTCGCCATTATGACCAGTCGTATGGGTTCGATTGAAGACAACACTTCGGGCGGCTCGTATGCCTACCGCATGTCAAAAACAGCGGTTTCAATGGCAGGGAAGTCACTTTCTCATGACTTGAAATCTAAAAAGATCGCTGTTGCTGTTCTTCACCCTGGGCTGGTGAGCACGGGTATGACGAACTTTAATAGCAGCGGTATCTCGCCTGAAGAATCAGTGAAAGGACTGCTTGCCAGAATTGACGAGCTGACCTTAGAGACAACGGGTACATTTTGGCATTCCAATGGTGAAGTTTTGCCGTGGTAGCGCTATGCGGAGGGCACAAAGCCTTACGCCCCTGCGCATAGCGCGATAGAAGTGTGATAGATAATGACTGAATTTGTCTGCAATATATTGCAACAACTCTTTGCTTAATTTAGGCTGAATTTTGCCGGATGAGGAACCGATACTGCTGTATCAGCCCGTAGAGTAAACACGACTGTTACCTGCGGGTAAGCGGCAGTAATGGGCATAATTGTATGTACATCAGAACAGTCTAGTTCCCCAGTTCTTTTCTTCCCTCAGCACATCAAGAGCACTATCTTAAGAGCACTATGAAGGTCGTCATTACCACCGATACATTCCTAAAAGCGCTGCCTACTCAGGCCAATAAGCTTAAGGACAAAAAAATACCCGAGCAGCTTGTAACGGTTAAAGCGGGCACCACATTAGAGATTGTCGATCATCTTCCTTACGAAGGTGAAAAAAATAGCGAAGCAGACGATCATGTGTTTGTTCAGCTAGAAAAACCGATGGCGGGCTCTCAGGGCATTCGCTGGTTTTTATACGGGCTACACGCCAAAGTTGAAGGCACTGAGCCTGACAATAACCCTAAACAAGATCCCCCTGAGCCTGATATTCCTAAGCCGCAAAAAGTGCAGGACTTTGGGCCGACAATTTCGATTCCAGGCATTAGCCGACCTGTGGGCATTTACGAGCCGATCTACTTTGAGCCAAGTGTCTCTAACTTTACCTGGGCCGAATTTACAAAAGGCGGCTCGCGCATTCCTGTCAGTGCTACCGTGACGCAGCGTATCGTCAGGCTTGCTAAGTACATGGATGAAGTGCGCGCTTTCTTGGGCAATCGGCCTATCAGAATTACCTCTGGCTACCGCGACCCCGTTAGTAACCGCTATGTGGGCGGCGCGCGCGACTCCAGACATATGTATGGAGATGCTGTGGACTTTTGGGTAGAAGGTTTGGACTTGGTAGATGTCTTTTACAAGCTCAAAAGCTACCATCCCCGAGGCGGGCTAGCTGTGGGCAGCGGCTTTGTTCACTTAGATTTGCGTCCTGGGTCACCGGCTAGATGGACTTATCGGGGTGGCCCTCGCGTCGATCTTTGGTAGAGATTGGAGCGATCGCGTGAATTTCCAGCCAGTATGCGTTTACCTTCGCGTACTGGCTTTTTTTATGTCTACAGGCTCTAAAGAAGCCCTAAAGTCTCTCTGCAATTTGCTTAAGCCTTTGTAGCTGACTCTCCATATCTTTTTTTGTCCAGCTTGCGGCAAACTGCTTAAAGCCAAAGCTCACCAGTGGATTAGGAATGGTAAATTCAAAGCGATTGAGGAGGGTGGTTCCTTGAGCCTCCGGCTGGCACTCCCAGCGATCGCTCCCTTTAAAAAAACCATCAAAGCCCCATACAATCAGCCCCGCCTGGCGTTCAATAACCGTACTCCGCAGCGTCGGCGCAAGTAACGGCACTTTTAGCTTAAAGTCAAACTCGCTGCCGACAGCTGTGCGCCAGCCGCCAACGGGCTCGCACGCTAAAGCTGGGTTTAGCCACTGGTTCATAAGCTGTTGTTCGGTAAAGCAGCGTTCTACGGTAGTGGCCGTCGCTCGAATAAAAACAGATTGCTCGTAAACGTTACTCATGAGACTGTTTACTGTTCTAGGGTGCTGAGGGCTGCGCTTTCAAAGTCCTCGGTGGCCTTAATTGTAGCGGGGACGTTGAAGAATGCTTGAGCGATCGCCTCAGAAAACGTAAACGTATCAACGCCATGCGTAGCCAGCACAGAAATATCTTCAATATCTCGAATGCTGGCGGTGAGCAGTCGCGTTTGGCTACGGACAGCGTGGAGCGATCGCTGCATAGCCGCCAGATCAGCTCTACCTTCACGACCCATATCATTAATGCGGCCCAAGTACGGAGCCGCATAGCTCGCGCCTATCGCTGCTGCAACGAGAACCTGATGCACCGCGTAAACAGCCGTTAAAGTAACTGGAATGCCAGAATCAATCAGCATCTTTGCCGCCGTTGTGCCGACTTGAGTCGCAGGGAGCTTCACGACAATGCGCGGGTCAATACCGCTGAGCGTTTGGCCAACAGCGACAAGACTTTCTACTGAATGGCCCCACGCCTGCAAATGCACTTCACGCGCGCCCATCTCAAAGGCGCTTAAAGCCAAATGCTTAAGCGCCTCAGGCGAGCACTGAACGCGCGCACGTTTGAGCAGTAGCGGATTGCAGGTAACGCCGTAAAAAAGGCCCGTGGGCAACCAGTGTCTTTAGCTGAACGACATCGGCGGAGTCTAGATATAGCCGCAGATGAGGTTGCGATGGGGATGAGCCAGTGGGCATAAAGCGCACTCAAGAGAATTCACCCCGTCATTTTACAGGCGTTTCAGCCTGCTTTAGGTTAGGAACGACTCTGGTGAACTAGGGAAAGGCGTGCTGAGGGAGCGACTCGCGACGAAATGGTTGTGGTCGCCGTGGTCGTGATCTCCATGATTATGACAACCATGGCAGCTACAACCATGACTGAGACTGCCATGGCTGTGAGCGCCCGAAAGTGGCCCGTGGCTGTGGGCTATTTGAGACGATAGGCTTAAGCCATAATCCTCTGTAGCTGCTGCTACCAAAGATTCTCTAGCAGCCGTGACCACCACGTTGTCAATAAAGCCACCCACATTATCAGCCGGGCCAATCGCGCGAAACGCTAGGGTGCTAACGCTGCGATCGCCGCCCCTCAGCTCGTAGTTAAACCGTCGCCACTGGCCTCTGCCGCCGCCGCTAATCGTATCGATGGCGTTCCCTTCCCAAAACACCCGAATAGACGTTGTGCTCTCAGGTCTGCCGCCGTCGCTGAAGTCTACAGAAACGTTATACACCTCTCCTGTGACCGTATCTATATTTTGACCAATCGTGCTGTTAGTACCCAGGGCATCTAGCTCTACCCAAGCCGTTCCGTCTGCGGCGCTACCGACCAAATTAGGCCGTCTATCTGCCTGGAAACCGTTACCAGAAATAGTAGACCAGCCGTTGATGCTGCTATACGTGTTAGATTCGCCAATCTGAAGCGGAACGTCTTCAAAGCTGCCGTTGGTGACGAGATTAGTGGGCGCTGGTTGCTGGGTCGGCGGCGAGGGCGTTGATACAGGGGTGCCAGCGAGCGTTCTTACTGAACCGGTGCCAGCGCCATACAGACTGCGAATACCATTGATATCATCTTCAAATAAGAACGCATCATTACCTTCAAAGCGGTTGCCTAAAACCGAGTTCATGATGGCATCCGTATCGTTCTCGTGGTCTAAACCTAGAGAATGGCCGATTTCGTGAACGGTGGTTTCTAGAAAGCTAGACTCGCGCCAGTTCTCGTCTGTGTCGAAGGTGATATCGCCCACCGTAGGGAAAAAGGCGAAGGCTAGCGTTTTACCGGGGCCGTCAATGGCTTCACTTTGCGCAAGGATATCAACCTGGCTGCCAGAACCCGGATCTTCAATTTCTTGAAAGTTTAGGGGCGCATAGGTTGCCCAGGTCTGTAGCGCTTCGGCAAATAGCACTTTGGCACGGTCAGTACTGATACCATTGATGCCAAAGTCGTTGTCAAAAGCGTAGGTGACTAGGGTCGCGCCGCTGCTATCAGAACGATTCCACTTGAGCTGACCGGCGCTAAAGTTGCGACCATTGTCAATTCGCTCTCCACCAGTGCCGACGGTGGCAAATGCAGCAGCATTGTCTGGAATACTGAAGAAATTGCCGAAAGTGGAAGGTGTGAAAGCCTGCTGAGCCGCTATGGTAGAGGACACATAGCTTTTGATAGCGGTGATAGCCGAGGCGTAGCTCGACAAAGTGACTTGTGACGCATCTGTAGCGCTGTTGAAAAGGCTATTAAAGTCGATGGTGTCCGATGTTCTGATGACTTCTGAGAAGCTGTTTACAACGCCTGAAACCAATCCTCTGTACGAGCGGCCGTTAAATAGGCCGTCGCCTGTGCTGAAGCGGGTTGCAAGGTTAAAAAGATCAACCAAAAGATCGGAGCTGTGCGATGTGTTTGAAGACGAAAACATCAAAATTTAAGGAGAAGCCTTGAGTGAAACGACTTAGTAAATATTTAGCAGGTAGCAACCTAGAGATCTTGCGCTGACTACTCAAGCCTAAACGGCTGATGGCACCTCAGCCCAATAAAAATCTTATGGTTGCTACCAATAACTGTAAAGGTTCTGAAAATAGCTCAGGTGCGGAGCAGATGCTTGTGTGCCGCCGCTCGATAGCTGTACAACGATTCAGACAGACACTAACAACGGTATTGTGTCAATACTTTTCGCACGGCGATTAGATGCGATTGATGCGATCGCTACGCGGTATTTCGTATTGGCGGCTAGTGATAGCTAAATGCGAAAAGGCGCAGTCGGTGCGCTCGTTTCCTGATCCCTTTATCAATTATGGTAGATGCGTTCCATGCGCCCGCATTATAGTGTGAAGCGATCGCGAGATGCGCCCGTGATTTAATGAAGTTTTAGTGATGCCCTTCACATCATAAAACTACCTTGCGTATTTGTTCGGTGAGTTCTCTTTTATTTGCTTTATACTCACCTTGTTTTCAGCAAATACACGGCTAATTGCCTGCTTTGGAGAACTCGTTACGGTTGTTGTTATTGCTTGCAAAGAGAATTTTCTATTCTGTTGTAAATTTCTGTTGTAAAGCTGCTTTTCCGGCAAATCTCTTCTTTTAGAGTCAATTAGCTATGGCTTTAGGTCGATGGAATTTCTGAAAAGTTTATGTTCTAAGCGCAAGGTGATCGACGTATTTTTACCGAGTGGGAGCGCCACGTACTAACATAGGGCTTATCTCCCCTACGCGCTTGCTAGCAAAGCAGATCCGCTCATGACTGGTGAACTCGGCTACTCCCTACCTCCGGCTATTCGCCGGATAGCGACCAACTTTCGGCTATTGGGCTGGATTAGCCTGTGGTCGCAAGTTGTAATTGGGGTAATTTCGAGCCTTTTGTTTATAGTCAACGCGCTAGAGCCTGACAAAAGCCTGTCTAATGCTGGCTTTGATATTTTTCAGGTGATGGGCGTTTTGATGGTATTTGTAAGCGCCTTCTGGGGCTTTCGCTATGTTCGGCTAGGTCGCAAGCTGAAGACGCTCAACCCAGATTTACGACCAAAGCCTAAGGATGCCGCTCAGGCAGTACGCATTGGTACGCTGATTAGCCTGATTGGCATGTTTTTAACGATTATGGCGGCTCAGGCAGTTGTGGCTTTGCTGTGGCTACGTGCGTTGCGTCAGGTCGCTACTTTTGGCGGCATTTCTCAAGATACGGCTGCTTTTATTAATGCCGCTGATATTGCGGTGGTGTTTTCGGTGGTGAACACAATGTTTGCTCACTTTATTGGGCTCTGCATATCGCTTTGGTTGCAGTATGTTATTGACCGCCAGTAGTCGGTGTGTGATTGACCGCCAGTAGTCTCAAAACCGCGACCCTGGCTGCTTTAGAAACTCAATTTCTTCAGGTGTAGACTGCCTACCTAATATCTCGTTGCGATGCGGAAAGCGGCCAAACTGCTCAATCGCATCTCTGTGCCGGATGGCGTAGTCTAAGCCGCCTTTAAGCCCGTTATCGAGGTCAGGAAATTCTTTAATGAGTTGCCCCATCAGCTCGACGCACTGGTTCTGATCGCTCAGCCGCTCGCTGTGCTCGAAAGGAATGTACCCAAAGAAACGGTGAGCGGGTGGCAGGGAATGGTCTGCGCCTGTGCTAACAAGATGCTGTGCGATTTTAAGTGCTTTATGGTCGGTGGCAAAGCTTTGGGCGCTACCCCGGTATAGGTTGCGAGGAAACTGATCGAGGAGGAGTAAAAGAGCGATTGAACCAAATCCCTCGACTTTACGTCCTTCAACTTCAGGCGCTTCAACCTGCCAACTATCGTATTGACCACTCGCCGCCTTTTCTACGTCAGTCAAGAAACGCTCTCTAATCTGCTGGTCAAAGGCAGCGTCTTTGACGAACCATACTTTTCGATAGTGACCGTATCTGGGTTCGTTCGGTTTGCCGAACCAAAAGTTAAGGACATCCTGGGTTCGGGTAGTAGAAAATGGATCGTGAGATGAATAGGTCACAGATGTGGCTCCTAACGTCGTATTTTGAGAGAAATGGGGTAGGTTGAATCCATCCTTTGCGCTAAAGCCCTGTCTAGTGGTCTTCCCTGGCTTTCTTTCGGCTTTTCCTTTGGCCTTTTTGCTGCTCTAGACTACTGCTATGTCTCTTTTCTCTATCCTGATTGCGATCGCCCTATTGCTGGCCCTTACTAGCTGGCTCACAGGCTACCGATTGCCGATTCAACTCCCTAAAGCAAGCGGTCGGAGCGGTAGTATTCGAGGTGCTTCAGGCCCAGCGCGCGCGCGCGGGGTGTCCAGAGATACGCGCAAGCAGCTTTTAAGACTGGTCGGGGGTAATGCGGCAGTGGCACAGCGGCTAGTGAGTGATTTGCAGGCTCGCAATCCTGGTCGCCCTGAGCAGTGGTGCTGGGAGAAAGCAATTTATGATATTGAGCGCGATCGCAGAGCATAGAAAGTAATAGGACGAACTGAGGTCTTTATGAAGGAAATTCTACCGCTTCTTTAAAATACATCACGCATTCTTGATGCGTTTGGCCGGATCGTTTTGTCTCCTTTGTGTAGTGTTTAGATAAGGTGCGAGATCACAGCAGAACTTGTTTGAGAGCTGATTGCAATCTGGCCCTGTTCGCTTTTATGGCGACTTAAATGGTGAGCTGCCAGAGTGCTATCAACTTTTTTTGATTCGTCGGCATTTTTGGGAATTCTGTAGGCAACGTGTGCGATCGCTTCATTTGCGAGCCATACGCCAACATGCGATGACCTTGTGTGCGATCGCCTAAAAGTAATGATGAGCCCTTCGCCTAGAGCTACATCTACATATTATTAGCAGAGGAATTTAACGTAATGACGCAATCGAAGCGTGCACTGATTACCGGTATTACAGGACAAGACGGGTCGTATTTAGCGGAGCTACTGCTAGAGAAAGGCTACGAAGTACACGGCATCATCCGTCGCACCTCTACGTTTAATACCGACCGGATCGATCATATCTATGTCGATCCTCACGCACCCGATGCCAAGCTTTTTTTGCACTACGGCGATCTCAATGATGGCACCATGCTGCGCCGCATTCTAGAGCAGGTAGAGCCCCATGAAGTGTACAACCTGGGCGCTCAGTCCCACGTTCGCGTCAGCTTCGACTCTCCTGAGTACACCGTAGATACTGTGGCGATGGGCGCATTGCGACTATTGGAGGCCATTCGCGACTATCAAAAACGCACGGGTAACGAAGTGCGCTTTTATCAGGCGGGCTCTTCTGAGATGTTTGGCAAAGTTCAGCACGTGCCGCAGTCTGAAGAAACGCCATTCTATCCCCGCTCTCCTTACTCTTGCGCCAAAGTATATGCTCACTGGCAAACCATCAACTACCGCGAGTCTTATGACATGTTTGCCACCAACGGCATCTTGTTCAACCACGAGTCTCCGCGCCGAGGCGAAACCTTTGTTACGCGCAAAATCACTCGGGCTCTCGCTCGCATCGTTGCTGGCGATCAAAAGAAGCTCTATCTTGGCAACCTCGACTCTCAGCGCGACTGGGGCTATGCCAAAGACTACGTGAAGGCGATGTGGCTAATGCTCCAGCAAGACAAGCCTGGCGACTATGTAATTGCAACGGGTAAAACCTACTCGATTAAAGACTTTTTGACGACTGCTTTTAACTACGTGGGCTTAGATTGGCACGACTACGTTGCCTTTGATGAGCGCTATTTGCGTCCGGCAGAAGTCGATTTGCTGATTGGCGATCCGGCTAAGGCCAAAAAGGAGCTGGGCTGGGAGCCTGAAGTGGACTTTGAGAGCCTGGTGAAGCTGATGGTAGATTCTGATTTGGAAGCGATTGGTCAAAAGCCGATTGGTGTGGCTGAAGGCGGCTTAGATATAGCGACAATTCGCCGTCAGATGATTGGTTCTATGGCTTAGCTCGTTGATAGGGCTCTTGTCGTACAAAGATGAGAGCCTAGTGGAGGCTTTAGGTCGCGGTTTATGGGTTCAGCGCTATTGATGAATGCTTATGTTAAGTGCACGAAAAGGTGAGAGGTTATGGAACTAGCGAATAAGAAAATTTTGGTGACTGGCGGCGCTGGTTTCCTGGGCAAGCAAGTGGTTGATCAGCTTGAGCAGGCGGGCGCGAATCCTGACAACATTCTGGTGACGCGATCGCGTGACTACGACCTTACTGAAATGGACGCCTGCCAGCGAGCAGTGCAGGGCCAAGACGTGATCGTTCACCTAGCCGCTCACGTTGGCGGCATTGGCCTCAACCGTGAAAAGCCTGCCGAGCTGTTTTATGACAATCTCATGATGGGCACGCAGCTCATTCACGCGGCCTATCAAGCGGGCGCTGAAAAGTTTGTTTGCGTCGGCACTATCTGCGCCTATCCAAAGTTCACGCCTGTTCCCTTTAAAGAAGACGACCTGTGGATTGGCTATCCTGAAGAAACCAATGCGCCCTATGGCATCGCTAAAAAAGCGCTGCTCGTACAGCTCGAAGCCTACCGTCAGCAGTACGGCTTTGACGGTATTTACCTGTTGCCTGTCAACCTTTACGGCCCTGAAGACAACTTCGATCCGCGCAGTTCTCATGTGATTCCAGCGCTGATTCATAAGGTGCACGAAGCCCAGTCGAGAGGCGATAAAACGCTGCCCGTTTGGGGCGATGGTAGCCCGACGCGTGAGTTTTTGTACTCTACGGATGCGGCTCGCGGGATTGTGATGGCGACGCAAAACTATTCGGATGCGGCTCCTGTGAACCTGGGCACGAATTCTGAGATTTCGATTAAGGATTTGGCTGAGCTGATCTGTGATGTGATGGGTTTTGAGGGCGAGCTAGTATGGCAAACCGATCAGCCCAACGGTCAGCCGCGCCGCTGCTTGGATACTCAGCGGGCCAAGCAAGCGTTTGGCTTTGAGGCCGAGACTGATTTTCGGGCGGGCCTGAAGAATACGGTTGAGTGGTATCGCCAGAATGCGGTGCTTCAGCCTGCTTAGGGATCTTTTGCTATTAGCCCTTGGATAGAGGCGCTTCTATACGATGGCTAAGCGAAATTAAGTCTATAGAAGACAAAAAATCAACCTTAAAACTTCTATAATTGGGGCGCAGTTGGGCCGCGATGCTAAAATCGCCGTCTGCACTGCGCTTTCGCCTTTTTAAGGCAAACTGAAGGGCATATAGAGGGCACTTAGCTAAATGGCACAAAACAAGTCGGACGAGAACGAAAGAGATATCGTCGAGGGCGCGAAGCCTGAAGACACGGTGGCAGAAACCGCGAAGCCGGATGCTGATGCTAAAGGGCTGGAGAAGTCTGAAGATAAAAAGACAGGCGAGCCGGTTGCCAAGGTAGAAGAAGGCGCTGAAAGTAAGGCTAAAACGGGCAATGTACCGGCCGGTAAAACAGCGGGCGTTGATAAGGCGAAGAAACCAGCGGCGAAGCCTTCAGAAGATAAGGCCGAAAAGAAGCCTGCCGAGAAAAAACCTGCGGCGAAGAAAAAGGAAAAGCCGCCAAAGTTAGAAGACAAGCCCTTTAACGAATTTATGGAGCAGCACTATCTGCCCAGTCTCAAAGAAGCGATGGCCGGAGAAGGCATTGATGATCTGAACCTTGAGTTTGCCAAGCGCAAGATTGAGGTGATGGGTATGACCGATGTTGAGGACTACTGGCAGGTGCAGGGCAAGTGGGACGAACCCGGTGAGGGGCTACGTCAGTTTAATGTTGTCTTTATTGAAGAAGATATCAAAGGCCAAAAGGTCTTTACGCTAACGGAGAACGGCGCAACGCCCAGTACTATTGAGCAGTTTATGGGCGACGAGCGTCGGATTACGCTGGGTTTGATGGTGCTGTATACGCTACAGCGGTTGAACGGGCAGAAGTGGCTGACGCGCAATTAAGGTCGAAATTAGTGTGAGCCGAAATTAGTGTAGGAAGTGGCGGGTTCCGGTAAAGGCCATCATGATGCCTAGCTCGTCTGCGGCTTTGATGGAATCCTCGTCTCGAATGCTGCCGCCGGGCTGAACGATGGCCTTGATACCTGCGGCGGCGGCGGTTTTGACTGAATCGTCGAAGGGAAAGAAGCCGTCGCTGGCTAGCGTTGCGCCCTGGGTGCGATCGCCCGCCTGCTCTAGTGCAATTTTCACTGACCCAACCCGGTTCATCTGCCCAGCCCCGACCCCAAGCGTCGTATTATCACGCACGACTAAAATTGCGTTCGACTTTACATGTTTAACCACTCGCCAGGCGAACAGCATTTCGGTCAGCTCTGCTTCACTCGGCTTGAGCTTGGTTGGAATCGTCCACTGGCTTGGGTCTTCGCGGAGATCGTCTGAAGCCTGGCTAAGAAATCCACCTGCGATCGCCCGCACCGTTTGCTTCGGCCCACTCATCAAGTCCGACAGCACTAAAATCCGCAAATTCTTCTTTTTACTCAGCACTGCTTTTGCCGCCTCATCGCATCCGGGAGCCACGACGCATTCCAAAAATGTGCCGGTCAATGCTTGAGCCGTCGCTTCGTCAATAGGCCGATTGAGAGCCACAATGCCGCCAAACGCTGAAATATTATCGGCATCAAAAGCCTGCTGATAGGCCACCGCGAGCGAGTCACCGATTGAGACGCCACAGGGATTGGTGTGTTTGAGCACGGCGGCGGCGGGCCTGTCGTCGCTAGGAAATTCGGCAATGATGCGGCGAGCGGCTTCTAAGTCAACGAGGTTGTTATAGCTAAGCGCTTTGCCCTGAAGCTGTTCGGCTGCGGCCCAGCCGTTTGTCACTGCGCCGCTTTGGTACCAGCCTGCGGCCTGATGCGGATTTTCGCCGTAGCGCAGGGTTTGCTTGAGCTGCCCGCTGAGCGCGTAATGGGCAGGGAGGGCGGCGGCTTCGTCAGGCTGGTTTGCCAGCGTTTGGGTTTGGGTGAGGTATTGGGCGATCGCACAGTCATAGTTCGCCGTATGCCAAAACGCCTGCTGCGCGCAAGAGGCTCTAAATGACATTGGCGGTACGCCCTGATTCGCTTTGGCGACTACAAGGTAATCGTCATACTGATTGGGGTCACACAGCACCGTTACGTACTTATGGTTCTTAGCTGCTGAGCGGATCATCGTTGGCCCACCAATGTCGATATTTTCAATCGCATCGGCTAAGCTCACGCCCGGCTTTGCGATTGTTTGCTCAAAGGGGTACAGATTTACAACGACTAAATCGAACGGGCGAATGCCGTTATTGGCTAGGTCTTTTTGATCGGCAGCTTGGTCAGGCCGGGCTAGAATACCGCCGTGAACTTTGGGGTGTAGCGTTTTTACCCTGCCGCCTAAAATTTCGGGTGAGCCTGTGTAGTCTGAAACTTTGGTAACCGGAATGCCCGCTTCGCTGATGGCCTTGGCTGTGCCGCCTGAGCTGACGAGTTCAAAATTCAGGTCTTGGTGGAGCGATCGCGCTAGTTCAACCAAACCAGCTTTATTAGAAACGCTCAACAGGGCAAGGCGAGACATGAAAAGAGCCACTCAAAAGGTCAGATTTACAACTATATATGATGATGAAGTTGATCTCTAATTCAAATTAAGGCAGGTGCTTTTTGTCCCTTCAAGCGATCTCTCTTTCGCCAAAATCAGACTCAGACCAGCTCATCGTATTGCTCCACGGCTGGGGCGCAAACGCGCAAAATGTCGCTGGCCTAATCGAAGCGATCAATATGGTCGCCATTCCTTTTAAAGGCATGATCCCGGATGCGCCGTTCGATCACCCCATGGCTCCAGGCGGTAAGCAGTGGTATGGCTTTCCGCCTAACTACGACTTCCGACGCCCGCACGATTTTACCCAGCAAGCCGACCTGATAGAAAGCCGCAAGCTGCTCAAAAACTGGATGGAATCGCTGCCTGAGAAAACCGGCGTCCCGCTCGAAAAAACTATCATGGGCGGCTTTTCTCAAGGTGGCGCAATGACCTTAGACATCGGGCCGCAGCTTCCTTTAGCCGCCATGCTAATTTTGAGCAGCTATAGCCACGCGCCGATTCCTCCTTTTGTGACGCCCCGCCCTGTCCTAGTGCTTCATGGTCGGCAAGATCCGGTCGTGCCTTTAGCCAAAGCCTTAGACACCAAGGCTCAGCTCAAACAGCGGGGACAAACGGTGACCTATCAAGAATTTGACATGGGCCACGAGGTTTCTCTAGACGCGCTAAGCGTTGCTAGTGACTTTTGCCAGCGCCTCTGAAACAACCGGACGAAACGTTCAGATTTGTATCAGTCTTTAACGTTTAATTTATGACTGGTTAGTGACGCACTCAGCGCCCTTTACACTAAAATTTAGCAATAGCAAACTAGCTAATAAAGAGGTTGTGTGCGTCAGCAGCTATCTTGAGTTAATTTGTTATGTCAAATATGTCACTGCTAGGTAGGTAATCGGCTATGCAATCAGCAGAACCCCGTCAGGCTCCGCCTGTTTCTGAAATCACGCCCGAGCCCACGCGGATTCCTACGCAAGAAATCGCTCAAATGACGCCTGAAGATGTTGCTCAGCTTGCCCAGCGGCTAGAGCAGGACGAATACAGCAGTGCCTTTGAGGGTTTGAAGGACTGGCACCGCTTAAGAGCAGTCGCATTTCAGCGCTCTGAGCTGGTAGAACCCTATATGCATCTCCTCGACTTAGAAGCCTTTGACGAATCGTAGCTAACGCCCAGTGAACGACCCATTGAACGATTCGATAAACGGTTCGATGAACGTTCTGATCGGTGTTACGGGCGGCATAGCGGCTTACAAAATTTGTCAGGTGGTTTCTACGCTGGCTAAGTCTGGGGTGAGTGTTCGGGTGATTATGACCGAGCAGGCCCAAAGCTTTGTGTCGGCGGTGACGTTTGCGGCGCTTTCGCGTCAGCCTGTTCATACCGATGCTGACTTTTGGTCAGCCTCTCAAGGCCGTCCGCTGCATATAGAGCTGGGCGAATGGGCAGATGTGTTCGTGCTCTCGCCACTGACAGCTAATACCTTGGGTAAGCTGGCGCATGGCCTAGCGGATAACTTGCTCACAAATACAGTGCTAGCTTCGGTTTGTCCGGTGCTGCTGGCTCCGGCAATGAATACTGATATGTGGCAGCAGAGGGCGGTGCAGCGTAACTGGCACCTGCTTGCTGCTGACGATCGCTATCATTCGGTAGGGCCAGGCTCGGGGCGGCTGGCGTGTGATCGCGTGGGTACTGGTCGCATGGCCGAACCTGTCGAAATTGTCAGCCACATCACCTCATTGCTCCACGCCGAAGGTCGCCGGGACTTGCGCGGCAAACGGCTATTAATCAGCGCGGGCAGCACACACGAGTACATAGACTCTGTTCGCTTCATTGGCAATCCATCAACGGGGCGAATGGGCTTGGCTTTGGCCGCTGCCGCACAGCATCGCGGGGCCGACGTTACTTTGGTACACGGCCCGCTCTCATCAGAACTGGCGGCGACGATATCGGGGCAGATTCAACAGGTGGTGATCGCCACTGCTGCTGAGATGGAATCTGCGATGCTCACTCATTTACCGCAGTCAGACTGGGTAATTATGGCCGCGGCTGTCGCTGACGTGCGCCCGGCTCAAACAACAACTGGCAAACTGCCTAAAAAAGAACTCCCTTCTCACTTGCCGCTAGCGTTTGTACCCGATATCGTGGCGCAGCTTACGGCTCGTAAATCCGTTGGGCAAACTATCGTTGGCTTTGCCGCCCAGACGGGTGACATTATCGGCCCTGCTCAAGCCAAGCTTGAGCGTAAGCAGCTAGATGCGATTGTCGCTAATCCCATCGATAAACCTGGCGCTGGCTTCGGTAGCTCACAGAATGAAGCTGTGATATTAGCTACCGGCAACAGGCAGCTTCGTGTAGAGAGCTGTAGCAAGCTGGCCCTGGCTCACCGACTTTACGATTTCTTATTGCAAAACGCTTGAATAACTTCCCGGACAGCACCTTTTTGGGGATAAGCGTTCTAATCTGCGGACAATATCAGGAAAATTACTTAAACAAGCCTATTTGAGAGTCCTGACATTCCATCAATTTTACTTGTTAGCTTCACACGAACGAAGCACATTTCAAAGATTAGACGAATGCCCTCCGGGAAACTACCGACTACAAATCATGTGTCCTTATTATGTTGTTAGTTCTAAGTAATGAGCCTAGAGCGCCTGAATAAATTCGTATGAAGTCTAACAGTAAGGCCGTGGTTACTAGATTCTCTAGCAAAGGCTCGACAGCTACTATTGCACCGTCTGATAGTTCGAGTAAGGCTGCTGCTGTGGCGAGTACGGCCCAAACAGTTCAGTGGGGTGTGCCCTGCACGGCGGTCAATAGCAAAGCAAAGCGCGTTATGGATATTCTGGGCGCGGTTGTGGGCCTGGTGATTGTGAGTATTTTGATTGTGCCGATTGCGATCGCCATCCAAATCGACAGTCCAGGTTCGCTTTTCTTCCGACAGATACGCTATGGCTATCAGGGCGAGCCCTTCTACATCTGGAAGTTTCGCTCTATGGTGCCAGATGCCGATGCCCAAAAGCATACTGTAGAGAATGAAGCAAACGGTCTGATATTTAAGAACGTCGCCGATCCGCGAGTGACTCGGGTAGGCAGGTTTTTGCGACGCACCAGTCTGGACGAGCTGCCCCAGTTTTTGAACGTGCTTTTAGGCGAAATGAGTTTGGTTGGCACACGCCCGCCCGTATTAAATGAGGTTGCTTTGTACAAGCCTCACCACTGGCAGCGACTCGCTGTAAAGCCCGGTATGACCGGCAGGTGGCAAACCAGCGGTCGCTCTAGCATCAAAGAGTTTGAAGAAATTGTCCGCATGGACATGGACTATCAGGAGAACTGGTCGCTTTTGCTTGATATCAGAATCATTCTTAAAACGATTGCGGTTGTCTTTGGCAGCAAAGACGCCTGTTGATTAATAGATTGAATATCAAAAACCCCCTAGCAATTGGCTTGAGAGCTGTTCGCTAAGGGGAGGGGTAAATTGGATTGTTGCGATCGCCTACTACTGCGGCTGCGGCTGCGCTTCAGGATTACTCCGAATCGCCTCTATTGTCTGCGAATCAGGCAGTAGCTGAATGCGCTCAAGCGTTTCGTAGTCGTTATTCTGCATCTCTAGCAGCATGTTTTCTAGCGGTAGTACGCCGATGCTCACGGTCGCGCGAACTTCAGGATTTTGCTCTGCTAGGTTATCGAGCTGAGCTTCTAAATCTGCGCTAGAAAAGAACATCGGATAAACTGGCTCACCGTTTTCTTGAGGGGCAGGCACCAGCGAGCCATCTTCAAACTGAGCATAGAACAAAGGCACGCCGCCTTGATACTCGTCATTCACCTCAGCAGCCTGAGTCACTTCGCTTGCTTCAGGAACGTAGGCCAGCTTAAAATCTTGCTCGGCGTTGGCCTGAGTTTCTTGATAAAGAGCTTCGAGGCTAATAAGTGAAACTTCTGCGTCAGGTGCAAACTCAGGATTATTAGCGTTCTCTCTGGCTAAAAAAGCGGTTGCGTCTTGCTCGGCCATAAAGACCAGCAGGCGAGGCTTACTCTCTTCGCCTTCGGTATTCGCAGAGATTAGCACTAAGCCGTTTTCGCTACCTAAAACGTAAACAGGTACTCTAGCGAGTTTTTCGCCGACCTGCTCTGTGGTGAGAGCAAGCGCGGGGTTTGTGGCGATACCGATGCCAAGAAGGCTAGCACCGAGCACACTAATAGCTGCTGTTTTGGTGAGGGTCTGTAATATCTTTTGGGCGGTCGTTTGGGCTGCTTTCGCAGTGGATAGGCGGGCCATTGAATGGCCGATGAAAGATTTCATAGATCCTCCTAGTGGCAGGTTTGAAATAACGTAAGTATGTAGATTGTTGTCTTTTTGACAAGTTAATAATGGGCGAGCCGCTGAACTTCACTCAAGCGAACGTGGACAATTAATAAATTGACCTGCCTGGCGATAGCTACTAAAAAGCTATGAATAAATACGCTAAAAAATCGGGATGACAGGATTCGAACCTGCGACATCCTGCTCCCAAAGCAGGCGCGCTACCAAGCTGCGCTACATCCCGGCCCCCAATGTAACATGTTTCTATCGCTTCTTTTATCGTGATGATCATAATGTTTCGGGCCGCGTACTCGAACGCATCTATTTAAGCGTCTATTTAGCTTCTGACATCTAGGTTAGAAAAATGGTGCCCGACCGTGCCGTCAAAACAAGCACAGTTAATCTATTTTTTATTGAATTTTAATCGCGCTCTCCATGCTCCAATCTGCTAATCATTCCATCGCTAAGCTCCCTGGATTAACCCAACCGCAAGTAGACCAGCTTACGGCAGCGGGTATTACCACGACATTCGACTTGCTGCGTCAGGGCAATAGCGTCGCGGCGCGACAGCAACTTTCTCAAAGGCTGCACACCAATATTAAGTACATTAATAAGTGGGCGGCGCTGGCTAATTTGGCCCGCATTCCGGGGGTGGGCACTCAGCACTGCGGGCTACTGCTTCATTCGGGGGTGAGTACGCCACAGCAGCTATCGATTATGAGCGTGCAGCGGCTACATCCTCAGCTATTGCGGCTGCAAATTCAGCTTTTTAATCGGGCTGATTTAGCGCCGGGTGTGGCTGAGGTGGCCGCTTGGATTCAGCAGGCTAAGCAGATGGTTGGTTAGAGAACCACTCGCGCTGAAGCATTGAATAGATGCGATGGTCTACAAAATGGTCGTAGAGCCATTCGGCATCTCGCAGTGTGCCCTCGTATGTGATCCCGAGTCTTTTGGCAACTGCCTGGCTACGAAAATTTTGGGTAGCACAGGCAATTTCAATCCGATTCAAATTTAGGGTGGTAAATCCGTAATTCAAGATAGCTTTGCAGGCGCAGGTGATAATTCCTTTTCCTTGTTGGGGCTCGGCTAGCCAGTAGCCAATAACACTGGAGCGATTGGCCCAGTTAGTGGCATGAAGTCCAATTAACCCTACAAGCTCGGCGTCATCGTAAATGGCTGAAACAAATTCATTTTTTGCCTGTGCTTGATCGAGGCAGGTGCGAATGAAGTTGAGCGAATCATCTATAGTTTGGTTGCTGTCTAGCCAGGGTAACCACTGTCGCAAATAGCTGCGATTGGCGTCTACTAGGGCAAATAATTCGCTGGCATCTTCAGGTTTGAGCGGGCGGAGGTGGCGGCGATCGCTAATCTGACAAATCAGCGCCGGATAGCCTTCTGCTTGAGAATTACCCGTCGGCTCAAATTCAACTTGACCTGAAAACATAGACTATGTTGGCCTTTTATCATGCACCTGCCAGCGTAGCGCAAGTCATCAGAAGCGCTTATGTACCCTGGCTAGATGACGAAAGCGGGCAAACTTCCATCGCTTGAATCAAGCCTTGATCAAAGGTGAAGCGATGACCAACGTGCTCATCGGCAAGCACAGCCCCGGCTAAATTTTCACGACCTGATGCACCTCGACTAAGACCTGCCCATCTTTTTCTATATGAAAGGCAACCGGCTCGACGTGTCCGCTAATCTCACTCCACTGCTGTGTCCAGTAAGCGCGGACTTCTTCAGGCCCACGGACAAAACCACCTTTGAAAGCTCTCGGCCAGTGCACGTCAGGCGTCATGAGGGCAAGGGCCGCATCAATATCACGTGCGTTAAAGGCCGTGTACGCTCCGCGTAGCAGCTCGATTTCTGGTGCAGGTTGATTTGGCATAGGAGATTCGGTGAAGTGAGCACCCCTACAATAGACTTAGCCTCAATCTGCCGTCTCATCTAATTCTGCTAAAACTATCCCAATCCTGCTTGGGCTATGAAATCTTGAACTGTGAAATTTTAATTGTGTAAAGCCTATGGTGAATCATGCAACCGCCACACTTGATCTTACAAACCAACAGGAAGCCGCGCGAATGCTTCCACACTCACCCCTGGTTGATAGCTATCGTGCAGGATGGAAAGGGTTGACCTTCATTCACTACTGCCATCCTCCTCATGAAACGATGGAGCATCGCCTTCTACAGCATTCATTAGTGATTACAGATCCTAAAAGCTGCTTTAAGGCAGAACGTCGTTTGGACGGCAAATTTAGACAATATGCTCATGGCAACGGTCGCGTGGATATTATTCCAGCGTTTCTGAATCATTCAACAAACTGGGATCGGGAAGTCGAATTTTCGGTGATTGCGATTTGTCCGACATTGTTGAATCGAGCTACTCAGGGCTTGAGGCAGCGTGAAATAGAGCTGATTCCGCAGTTTTCAATTGATGATCCTGTAATTCGGCAGTTGGCGATCGCGCTCAAAACAGAAATTCAAACGGGCTGCCTGTCCGGCAGGCTGTATGGCGAGGCATTAGGAACAGCCTTGGCTACTCGCTTAGCGTCGAACTATGCAGCTAGCAAACCTTCGCTCGTGTTCAAAGCCAACGGGTTACCGCCATCACAGTTGAATCGAGTCATTGACTATATGAAGGCGAACTTGGCGCAAGATTTATCGATCTCGGATTTAGCGACCCTAACTGGCATGAGCGAATCTCACTTTAGCCGCTCCTTCAAGCAGTCAACAGGCATCCCGCCCTATCGGTACTTGATGCAACAACGCGTGGAGCGAGCCAAGCAATTACTAGAAGATCAATCGATTACAATTAGCACCATCGCCTTAGATTGCGGCTTTGCAAATCAAACCCATCTCACAAAATTTTTCCGTCAGATGACAGGGCTGACACCCAAAGCCTATCGAAAGTGACTGAGTTTGGGGTAGGAATTGTAGGCGCGATCACAATTTGCAAGACTTATATCAGTCTGGCTTGTGAACAACCATAACCGAACAGGTCGCGTGATGCACAACATAGTTACTCACGCTACCTAGAAGCATTTCGCTTAATCCTTTTCGACCATGACTACCTACAATAATTAAATCTGCTTTCCAAGCTTTGCCCAACTCGCAAATCACTGGCCCTGCATTTCCAATCTTCTGCGTAACCTCAGCTGCGACCCCAGCTTCTTTTGCCTGCTGAGCAAACTCCTCTAGTTGTTTTGAGCTTCCGGTTTCTAGCGCCTTGTATTGCGTTTGATAAGTTCTCCAATCCTGATCGGAATAGGGAGAAGACAAACTGTAATCTCGTTCAAAAGCTAAAACGTTCAGCATTTTTAGCGCAGATTGCGTTGCCTGTGCCAAGCTTATGGCCTGTTCAAAAACGCTCTGACAGGTATCACCGTAGTCCAGGGCTACTAAAATCTTGTTGATCATTTGAGTCATTACCTCTAAGGATTACTTTTAGTACAACGTATTGAATCAGTTTCTTTGAACAGACGGTCGCCCTCAACACTGCCCCTAATGCTGTGAGTCAACTCGATCCACTAAAACGGCAAAGGGCAACATCGGCAGCATCGGCAATAAACAAATTAACCATTGTCCCCATGTCAGCGGCGCGGTTTCGAAGAGCGTATTCATTAAGGGCCATTGGCTAAAAACGACTTGCAGGGCGATCGCACCTGCAATCCCCCAGAGCAAAAAAGGTGCATTTGTCACTGATACCGACCGATCGCGCAGCCAGCCTGTCAGTCCGGCTCCCAACTGGCTAATGCTGAGCAAATAAACAATTCGAGCCGCCACTAATGCCTGAATCGCCATTGTTCGTGCCACTACCGTACTGCCAAAGGCCGCTTCTGCCCATTCAAACATGCCGAAAATAAGAATCCAGTTGAATAGAGAAACCAACAGAATTCGTTTGAGCAGTCGCCCTGTAATTAGCGGCTCTTTTGGATTTCGGGGAGGCTGCTGCATTGAACTTGTGGATTTAGGTTCAAACGCCAGCGGCACCGTCATCGTCAAAGAATTGATCATATTGAGCCAAAGCACCTGTAGCGAGAGAATAGGTAAGTCTCTTGCTAACAAGACACTGATGAGAATGGTCATGGACTCACCGCCATTGACCGGCAGTAGAAACGCGATCGCCTTCCGCAAATTCTGATAGACTGTGCGGCCTTCTTCTACGGCAGTCTCAATAGAGGCAAAATTATCATCTGTCAGGATCATATCGGCGGCTTCTCTGGCGACTTCAGTACCGCCTTTGCCCATCGCAATGCCAATATCTGCTTGCTTTAGGGCGGGCGCATCGTTCACGCCATCCCCAGTCATCGCGACAATCTCTCCTTTTGCCTGTAGCGCTTCCACCAGCCGTAGCTTTTGGGCAGGGGCGACTCTGGCAAAAACATCTCCCAATTCAACGGCTCTGGTCAGCTCATCGTCTGGCATAGAGACTAACGCGCGGCCTTCAAAGGCGATTACCTCATCGGTTTGTTGAATATTCATACGGTGGGCGATCGCTCGCGCCGTAGAAATATGATCGCCGGTAATCATCTTGATGCGGATGCCCGCGTTTTGGCACGCTTGAACAGCAGCGATCGCCTCTGGCCGCGGCGGGTCAATCATGCCCTGCAAGCCAAGAAACACCAAATCTGTCTCGATGTCGTCATGTTCAATCGCGTGGGTATGAGCATCGACCTGCTTGTAAGCAAAGGCCAACACTCTCAGCGCTTGATCTGTCATCGTCTCAAGCGCCTGTTCAATAGCCTCTCTATCTAGTGAGACAGCTTTCCCTTGGGACATCAGCATCTGCCCGCATCGACTCACGATAGCTTCAACAGAACCTTTGACATAAATTACCCGAAACGCTGCATCGTGCAAAGTTGCCATGTACTGATACTGCGACTCAAACGGAATCGAATCTAAGCGTGGCTTTTGAGCGGCAAGCCCTACCTGTGTTAAATCTGCTTTAACCGCCGATGCGAGCAGTGCCCCTTCGGTCGGATCGCCGACAACAGACCATTGCTCGCCGTCGTGGTTGAGCTGAGCGTCGTTGCACAACACCCCCGCTGTCAAGCATTCTTTTAGCGCACTCGGCAGTCCATCCTCGAATGGATTTTCTTTTTCATGTGCCCTCTTACCCGACAAAGGAACAATTTGTCCGTGGGGACTGTAACTACTGCCGCTCACGCGATAGTGTTGCTTACCTGCATAAACTGCCTGTACGGTCATCTGATTCTCCGTCAGCGTCCCGGTCTTATCGGAGCAGATGACTGTTGTACTCCCGAGCGCTTCTACAGCTGGCAGCTTGCGGACGATGGCGTTGCGCTGCGCCATACGATTAACGCCAATTGCGAGGGTGATGGTGACCACCGCAGGTAAGCCTTCTGGAATGGCACTGACCGCCAGCGCCACGACCGCCTCAAACAGATATTCCCAAGACTCGCCTTGCCCTAGTCCAATTGCAAACGTAAGGGTCGCTAGCGCCAAAATGGCGTAGAGCAACAGACGGCTAAACTTCGCAAACTTATGGGTGAGCGGCGTACTCAAATTGACGCCACGGTTCATCGATCGAGAGATCTGACCAACTTCTGTGGCTTCTGCTGTCGCTACCACCACGCCTCTGCCTTGCCCAAAAGTGACAAAGCTACCGGCATAGGCCATGTTTGACCGTTCTGCCAGGGGCGTTTCTGACGGGAGAGGATGAACCCCTTTTTCAATGGGTAAAGATTCTCCGGTTAGGGCTGATTCATCTACCTGCAAGTTTCGGGTTTTGAAGAGTCTGACATCGGCAGGAACTTTGTCGCCCGAGGTGAGCAGCACGACATCGCCGACAACCAAGTCTCGCGAAGGGACTGACAGCGTTTGCCCGTCGCGTAGCACGGTGGCTTCGGTGGTGACAGCTTGAGCCAATGAGGCGATCGCATCTTCGGCTTTGGCTTCTTGAACATAGCCAATAATGGCGTTGAGAACCGTCACGCCCCAAATGACGCCTGCATTTGTCCAAGAACCCAAAGCGGCTTTGACCGCCCCTGCGATCAACAAAATATAAAGCAGCGGCTGGTTAAACTGCAGCAGAAACTGGAGCCAAGCGGGTTTTCCAGGTTGAACGGGGAGTTCATTTCGTCCATCGGTTTCATAGCGCTTCACAACAGCTTCGGCGCTTAAGCCCTTTTCTAGGTTGCTACCTAGATGCGCAACGATTTTAGAAACAACCACCTCGTGAAATGGCGAGGGTGATGGTTGACTTTTCTCTTTTCTTTCAATCATGACAAAATGTCTTTCATGGACGCATGGAAAAGTGATGCTGGCATTCAGAAATCAGCTTAGCTGTCAAAGTGTTGACCAAATAAGTGAAGTCGATTGCGCATCAGAACCGATCCTAATCAACATAAAGGCATACGAACGTGAATGTTAATTAAAAAGTCAATAGGCATAAGCGCTTTTTCGATGATTCCTATAGACAATTAAATATATAATTAAATATATATTGATGAGAATGAATGAGTCCGCATTGTCAGACCGCACTACCGCCAACACAAGTACAAGGCTATTATTCACTGAGAAGCGCTTTGGCAATTGCTTCAATCTGATTTATAACCACTGAGATATGGCCTTCATTGGGATACAGCACTAGCTTTGCCGTTGGCAGAGTTGCAGCAGTTCGCTTTACTAACTCAAGCGGAACATTCTTATCCTCTTCGCCATAGAACAGTGTCAGCGGCATCTGAATTTCATCTAAACTAAAGTCCCACTTTCTGGAGTAAAGCTGAAGATCATAAGCAGTTCCTTGCGTTCCTGAACGAAGTCCTTCGTTCAAAGCCTCACAGCTTTTTTCTATCCGACCGGGTGATTTTAATATCGCGTAATCTGCTGCTGGAAGTGTGTTTTTGAGGGTGTTTAATAGTTTGTCTGGAGGACTATTGAGCGATCGCTGCGTCAATCTCATTGAGGCTTGATACAGCCAGGGAAAATATTTGATTAAAATCAGACCCCAACGCTTGTGCTTCAGCAAATCCGCCGTTGTAAATTCCCATGCACCTGAGACGATCACGGCTGAATATAATCGATGAGGAATCTTTGCAGCACAGGCAGCGGTATAGCCGCCGCCTGATGAAACGCCCATCACTGAAAATTTGTCTAGCTCCAAGACATCAGCAAGAAACGTGACATCTTTCGTCCAGTCAGAAAATTCGCGATTCGACTGGAAGTCTGATCGTCCTATTCCTGGGCGATCTGGCGCAATCAGTCGTAAGCCTAATTGGATAAATACTTCATCGCCTAACAGCAAGGGCTCTAAACGAGAACTTCCGCCGCCATGAAAATAGAAAACGGGATGTCCGTTGGGGTCGCCGTACTCTGCATAGGCTAACTGCCGATTATCAGGTAGAGTCAGCAAATTTGTTGTCTTCATCGTGACCTTCCAAAAAGAATGGATAAGTAGGAGAGTCATCCGTTTACGACTTCATTGAGTGCTTCTTGAATGACATCATCTCCGACACCATGTCGCTTCAAACTCTCAACTAAGGAAGAAACAGTGTCGTTTTCTAGTCGTTCTAAATCGCTGCGTAAGCCTTGGCCAATGTAAGTCCGTGCGAGCGGCTGATAACCGGAGAATCCCAAAATGGGTGCTACTCGTTTAAGATCTTCAATTACATCTTCAGGCATCCGAATGGTGACCGTTGTCATCGGGCGATCGCGTTTGAGTCTTTTTTTGAGAGCATCAGGCTTCATAGTATTCGCGCTCCTGTCGAGTCGCTTTGCGAGCAGAGATAATTCGGATGTAGTCGTCTTCTCGCTCAACGAACACAACGAATAAGAGGTTCCATCTCTTATCTAGCGCAATGATCGCGTCCCTTGCTTCATCGTTACGGCTGGCATCGACAACAACTAGAAGAGGGTCGAAGAAAGCTTCGGCAGCTTGAGGAAAAGTGATGCCATCGTGCTTGAGCAGGTTAGCGCTTGCCTTTTGGTCGTTCCAGACAAAGGTGATGCCGTTGAGCGAGAAGGACACATCCATAGGAAGCAGTATAGCTAAGTGTATTTACCTTGTAAATACATACAATGCAGCTCGCTAAATTGCTGAACCTATTGATTCTGCCAGTCTATGTGTGCTGATACACTATGAATTTTCAATTATCAGCTTTGCTGCAAGACAAAGCACACTAGCTGCGTGAGTCTTTCTTGTGGATCATAAAGGATGCAGAAACCGTCGCGTACAACTCGCTGAGTACCTGGACCTAACGGGGCAATAGAGGCCCACTCTGCCTGACCAAAGCTAAGTTCGACTTCTATGCAACCTGCATCAGCATCTAGATATGCATGGCGCGACCATACAGCACCATATTCCTTATCCTCCCAGCTTTCAATTCGGCGATCGCCCCAGTCAATCTCGCATAGCCAATCCGCACTCGCTTTAAAAAAGTAGAGGCTGCTCAGTTAAGAACATCAGACTAAGTGACCCATCACAAATGGCATGGCTCAATGAATAAGCGTTGTAGAAGTCGTAAACAAGATGAGCCCGGTGAGCGGATGTAGGATGCCTAGCGGTAATGGCTGTTGAACATGCGCTGTCACGAACTGTAGAAGTAACAGGAAGAACCATGAGTCGTCATAGCGTTGCACCCATAGTCTGAGCCATGTACTGCATCGCTTTTTCTACCAGCTCAGGCCCAGCTTTTTCAGGCGAACCCACGTCATAAGGCGGCGCTGGATCGTACTCCATCAAAAGCTGGCTGATTTTGGCCACATCTTTACCATAGAGCGCTTCAGCAACCGCCAGCCCAAAATCAATCCCGGCGGTGACGCCGCCGCCCGTCGTTCGATTGCGATCAACAACCACGCGCTCCGTGCCGACTTCAATACCTAGCTTGGCGAGCTGTGGGCGCATTGCCCAATGAGTGGCGGCGCGATAGCCTTCGAGCAGCCCTGCTTTGGCAAGAAACTCAGAGCCGCCGCAGACAGAGGTTACGAACTTGGCGCTGTTACCCTGCGCCTTCAGAAAATCAAGGATCTCAGCGTCATCTATAATCGCGCTCTGCCCGCGACCGCCGCCGATACAGATGACATCGACAGGCGGACAGTCTGCAAACGTGGTATCTGGCACAATCACCATGCCATCGTCTCCCGTAATCGGCTCTAGCGTTTTCCAAACGCGATGGATTTTAACGTTAGGCAGTCCACTAAACACCGTTTGAGGGCCAACGATGTCCAGAGTGGTCATGCCGGGATAAATTACGATGCCGATGACATAATGTGGCCAGTTAGTGGGTAGGTCAGTCATGTTTTCTCCAAGTAATAGTGATGCCAGTGAGCATCTATACCCTCTACGATAGAGAGACGCTCAGACGACGCCTAGACCACGTTCGGGTAGTCTTTTTTGAGCATAGTCATTTGCTGTAAGTGTGAGAAGCCAGATAAGGGGCCAGATGAAAAGCCAGTTGCAGAGCCTACTTCAAGCAATTAATCAAGCGACAGATGAGGATGAGTTGCGATCGCACCTCACGCCAAAAATTAAAGAACACTTCGCAGCAACTCGCTCAGGCATCTTCTTCTTTGATCGCCTCTTAGCAGACAGCCGCAACCTAAATCCCGCTTTTAAAAAGGCAATAGAAACAGCCTTTTCAACCGAGCGTAACCCAATTGCTCGCTATCTAGCCGAGCAACATGCCCCAGTTCATGAAAGCCTGGTAACCTCACCCAAAGCCTGGCAAATTATTTGCCCTCGCCCGGATCACTGGCACGTGATGGCAGGCCCGATTGTGACTAAAGGGCAGCTAGTTGGTGTATTAGGCTGCACTCGCGAAAAGTCTCAGCCTGCATTCAACAACCAAGCGTTAGCTGACGTGAGTGCGGTATGCCTGCATCTATCCGTATGGGTGGCAACCGTGCGTGTTCAACAATCTCCTAGTTTCTCTGAAAACTATTCTAATAGTAATGCAACACCTCTATCAGCGCGCCTTACCGCTCGCGAGCGACAAATAGCGGATCTTGTATCACTAGGAAAGAAGAATGCAGAAGTCGGTGCAGAGCTTTGGATTACTGAAAACTCTGTTAAGCAAGCGCTGAAGAAAATATTCCGCAAGCTTGAGGTGTCTTCTCGTACCGAAATGGCTACGCAGCTTTCGGCGGAAAGACGTCTCTGACTAGTGCTCATATCTGGTTTTCGTTTGGATTGTTGTATTTTCTATTCGGTTAAGCAAAGCTTATGAAACATAATTAAAAATTATATGTTTCTCAAAATATAATCCATATAGTTTATGTGTAAGCTGTAAGCAGTTCACACAACATCCTTTTGTTTGGTACTTAATCATGACTAACATTGCAATTGCACCCAAAAACACAATCTCTACTGTTGAGCTGCAACCACAGTCACCTCAGTCTACTTATGAAAACCGGCTCAAGGCAGCGCTAGAACATGCTCGTCGCTTGACGCAGATGCACGGCTACCAGAATGTCGATGTCGCGATCGCCTGGGAAGCTGTCGAAGAGCTACGAACGGCTCAATCTCGCCAGCCACTTTATTCCTGCCAGGCCGCGTTTGATCGTTACTGTCTGGAAACGCCTCATGCGCTCGAATGCCGTAGCTATGACTGCTAACGCGCTGGGCTGTAGCAAGCTTGAAGGGATGTAATGTGTCTAATCTGGATACCAGAACATCCCTTTAATACCTTCAGGATCGGGCATGAAGCCGAGCTGCTTGTAAAAGCTCACCACGTTAGGATCGGCAAATAAGGTCACATTGCTGATATCTTCGCTGCGAAGCTTTTTAATGAGCTGCTTCATTAGCGCTTTGCCCAGACCTTTGCCCTGTGAGTCAGGGTGAACGACGACATCCCAAATGGTGGCGTTGAAGGCGTGATCAGAAGTCGCCCGTGAAAAGCCGATCAGGCGCTTGCGATTGCCTTTTTGCTCCCACATGGTAATGACTAAAAAGCTGTTTTGAATCGCTTTGCGCACTTTGCGAATGGGGCGGCGCGACCAGCCCACGGCATCACAAAGCTCCTCTAGCTCGTAGAGGTCGATGGTGCGATCGGTGCTAAAAAATATGCGGGTGTTGCCATCAGCACTTTTGGCTTCGGCCAGGTAACCGGCATTGGCTGTTTGCTGGGAAGCTGAAGCAACCTCAGTGGTAGTGAACAAGCTTTTCCAGAAACCCATGCAGGCAAGTAAATTATTTCGTCAAGGTGAGCTTATGTAGAAGTATATCCCTTGGGCGTTCACTTCATGGGCTTAGTTTGCGGTTTGACTATTTGATACCTCGCAACTGGCAGCTCGACTGAAGCTATATAAGGAAATGTATCAACAAAACCCAATAGCGTCGGTACAAACCGGGCAAACTAGGCCAACTCTTAGAATTTGCTCTGAAAAAATGCATGGGCAGGTTTTGAGCTAGGAGGCCAAGCTCCCTTTATGTCGATTGCTCGTATGTCTGCTGCTGTTGAACCCTCTACTTTGGACTTGCTCAAGCGGTTCAATCGCGCGTTTCCCCAATTTTACGAGCAGTTCGTAGGAAGCGATATTCAGCTCCAAAATTTGCGCCTAGCCTACCAGCTTTTTAGAACTAAAAAGGCCGTGATTGAGCTGACCACCGAGGGTGATCGCACCGCCATCCATTTCGCCTACCGCAACCAGTCTTTCCTCCTCAGCGATATCTTCGGCGTTTTAGCCGCCTATGGCCTAACCATCCACAGTCTCAGCCTCTACGGACAGATTTACCCGCCGATGCTGGTATTTGCCAAGCTAGTCGTATCTCGCGGCGGAAAGGAGCTGACGCCGAAGACGGCTGAGAACGTGCGGCGGGCGGTGAGAGAAGCGCTCGCGGGTCGGTTTGAAGTAGAGGATATGCTGAACGTTGAGTTCAATTTGGACGCGGGTTTAGATCAGGTTGAGACTGAGTTCTACGTCGATCCGGTGTTTCATTTGCCCGCTATTTTGATTGAGGCCGATAACCAGCCGGGCCTCTTTTATAAGGTGATGTACACCATTTGGCAGGAGGATTTGCTGGTGGTGAATGCGAATTTGCTGGTGTGGCGCGGTCGGACGCGGCTAATTTTGTATTTGCTCGGGCCGAATGAGGGCATGATTCCTGAGTATTTGGGCCATAAGATTGCTGAGGGGATTCGCGATCGCCTGCTAGGCCGCTAGCCCAGAATTGAGTCTAAACATTAGGCCAAACATTTAGCGATCCCCGCTTAACACTTAGCGATAGCATAGAGATATGCCTATCGTTGACATTCTGGGTTCTCCCCACGCTTACGACTTAGCTTCTCCGGCGATGCTGCCTTCAGCAGCGCCAATTGACCAGTCCAAAGAGACGTTAGTTTTTCTACATGGATGGCTGTTGAGCCGGGCTTACTGGCAACCGCTAGTAGCACAGCTTTCTAATCACTACCGCTGCCTCACGTACGACATGCGGGGATTTGGCGACTCTGTGCAGGGGCCAAATTCCTTGGATATGCAGGCGCAGCGCTCCATTCAGCTTCCGACCGGCTCGTCTTTGACGCCTTCTCTCTACAGCCTGGCGGCTTACGCTCAAGACTTAGGCGAACTGCTCGATAAGCTCGGGCTCGACCGCGTTTGGCTAATGGGCCATTCGCTAGGTGGCAGCGTGGCTTTGTGGGCAGCCTATTTGCTGCCGGAGCGGGTGAAAGGTGTGATTTGTCTGAATGCGGGCGGTGGCATCTATATTCCTAAGGAATTTGAAAAGTTTCGGGCGGCGGGGCAGCAGATGGTGAAGTTTCGACCCCCCTGGCTGGCTGAGATGCCGCTATTGCCGAGGGTGTTTTGCCGGGCGATGGTGCATAAAACGCTGGCGCTTGAGTGGGGGCAGCAGCGGATTAAGGATTTTGTACGGGCCGATAGAGCGGCGGCAGAAGGGGCGCTGTTGGAATCGACGACCTGTGAGGAGGTGCATCAGCTACCGCAGATTATGGGTGAGCTGAAGCAGCCGGTTCACTTTATTACGGCAAGCGAGGATACGATTATGCCGCCTCGCTACGTGCGGTATTTGGCGAGCTTTCACCGGCACTTTCGCGAAGATGAGATGGTGTCTGAAATTCCCGAGTGCGGGCATATGGCAATGGTGGAGCAGCCGCAGGCTGTGTCCGAGATTGTGAGGTCGGTTTTACAGGCTGTACCGGCTAGAGTTTGAGCCTGCAATTCGGAGCCAAACGCTCAGGGTAGAAATTTATACCTATTTGTATAGACTGGCTATTTCTGTAATGGACAGCTTGGAGAGTCCGCCTAACGTGAGCGGTGACGTGTCGCCTTTTTCAAAGTGAGCGACTGCCGCGCAGGCAATCATAGCTGCGTTATCTGTGCAGTATTTCATCGGTGGAAAGATGACGTTGATGTTGCGATCGCTAGCAGCAATCCGAAGCTGCTCTCGAAGCCTGCTATTGGCAGCGACCCCACCACCCACGGCAATCGTCGGCAGGTTGTAATCTGTGGCACAGGCGATCGCCCTTTTCACTAAAGCCTTGACCACAGTCGCCTGAAAGCTCGCCGCAATATCCGCAACAGGCAAATCCTCCCCGGTCGCTTCGCCTTCCACCTTCAGCTTTTGCGTCAGTCTCAGCACCGCCGTCTTTAAACCGCTAAAGCTGGCATCGTAAGGATGAAAGCCCCCACCTGGCATAGAAATTTTTCCTTCTGGCAGTGGAAACGCTTTGGGATTGCCAGCTTGAGCCAGCTTGTCAATCACCGGCCCGCCTGGATAGCCGAGTTCTAACAGCCGCGCCACTTTATCAAAGGCTTCACCGGCTGCATCGTCGCGGGTTTTGCCCAAAATTTCGTAGTCGCCCGCCGCTTTTACATGTACGAAGCTGGTGTGACCGCCTGATACTAATAGACACAGAAAAGGCGGCTTGAGGGTGTCATCGCTAAGGTAAGAGGCGTAGATATGACCTTCTAAATGGTGAACGCCTAGAAAGGGTTTGCTGTGCACCATCGCCAGCGTTTTGGCAGCGGTAATGCCGACCATGAGCGCACCGACTAGGCCGGGGGCGCAGGTGGTGGCGATCGCATCAACTTCCGTCCAGGTAAGATTTGCTTCTTTTAATGCCTGCGCGATCGCCACCCCCACCGACTCCACATGCGCCCTTGAAGCCACCTCTGGCACCACGCCGCCATACTGCCGATGAATCTCAATTTGGGAAGACACCACGCTGCTGAGTACCTGTCGGCCTTGAACAATGGCGACGGCTGTTTCATCGCAGCTTGTTTCTATCGCTAAAACGGTCGGTGAAGAGATGGGCTGATGAGGAGAGGTTTTTTGGAGTGCGATTGCATGACTCATTTTTGTCTTGTTGGTATTCTTTTATAAGAGAATAGTCGGAATCTACCGAAGGGATGAGAACAAGTGTGTCGGGATGTAAAGCCTTGTCACCGCTTTCTTTACGTGGTTTCCAAACGAAGAGTATGATTACCTTCAAAGCTAGGCTGCGGTTGTGTGAATTTTGATTGAACAAAACTTAATCAAAAGGTTCACTGATCCGTTATTTTGGCGACAACTTGACGATAGGTGAGCATTGATGCGGCTGTTATCTCTTAGCTTAGTCTTTTAATTAACGAGAGGAAAACAATATATGAGACGGTTGTTTGCTCTGGCTCTAGTTCTTTGCATCTCTTTGGGGTTTGCCTCTCCGGCTGCCGCAGGTATTGCAGGTGACGATGTAGCAGGTTTAGTACCTTGCAACGAGTCAGCCGCTTTTCAAAAACGTGCTGCTGCTGCGACGACAGATTCAGCAAAAGCTCGCTTCGAGTTCTACGGCAACACCAGCCTTCTGTGTGGCCCCGAAGGACTACCCCACCTGATTGTCGATGGTGACTTGGTTCACGCTGGCGAATTCCTAATTCCTAGCGCTCTTTTCTTACTGATCGCAGGCTGGATTGGCTGGGCGGGTCGTTCTTACGTAATGGCCGTTCGCCAAGATAAGTCTCCTGAAGAAAAAGAGATCATTATCGATGTGCCTTTGGCGATTAAGTGTACGCTCAGTGCCTTTGCCTGGCCTCTGCTGGCATTTAAAGAAGCGACTACTGGCGAA
Source organism: uncultured cyanobacterium (assembly GCA_963793265.1). Taxonomy (GTDB): domain Bacteria; phylum Cyanobacteriota; class Cyanobacteriia; order Phormidesmidales; family Phormidesmidaceae; genus Phormidesmis. The sequence continues at coordinate 186,102 of CAWBZI010000006.1, read as the reverse complement.
ATGTTTGCAAACAAAGAAGAGATTACAGTCTCGCCTCGCTAGAAAATCTGCTGAGCGCTTGTTGGCTAACTTCTGTGGGGCTGACAGGCGCAGGCGTTTACGATCACCTTTCACCTCAAAGCTCCAAGGAGGAGTGTTATGAGCAGCAATCTGCAAAAATATCTTTCGACGGCTCCGGTACTCGCGACCGTTGTCACGATATTCTTCGCTGGCGTTTTAATTGAATTCAATCGGTTCTTTCCCGACCTGCTGCTACACCCATAGCGCTAGTACAGCGCGCCCGGTCGTGTAGCTTGTAAAATCACCCCCTCTTGAAGGATTTCTATCTAAAAAGAACGGGGTACTGTGTTGAGTAAGTTTGGAGAACTTGTAAAAAAAAATGCCTTCATCATCGCAATTTGTAAAACCCTATGCTGGCGATCCTCAGATCGGCAACCTTGAAACCCCGTTGAATTCATCGGGCCTTTCAAGAGCTTTTTTGAGTAATCTGCCCGCCTATCGCCAGGGGCTTTCTGCCCAGCGTCGCGGACTCGAAGTCGGGATGGCCCACGGCTATCTGATCTATGGCCCGTTTGCGCTACTTGGCCCCTTAAGAGATTCTGACGTACCTGCAATTGCCGGTCTACTGGCCTCAGTTGGCCTCGTGCTGATTCTGACCGTTTGCCTATCGCTATACAGCGGTGCGAACGTCAGCCCTGAAGTCTCGCGCAATACGCTTCCCTATAAGCCACCCGAAGGTCTGAGCACTGACGAAGGTTGGAGTGAGTTCGCAGGTAGCTTCTTGGTTGGCGGCATCGGCGGTGCAGCTTTCGCGTATTTGCTAACCGCTAATTTGCCAATGCTGGCTGGTCTGGTTGCAGGCGGCAACTAAGCTTCGGCAATTAGGCTTCTGAATAAATCCCCTTTTGGTTTTGATGCCAGGAGGGGATTTTGCTGTATTTTCTCTATTGAAGATGGCTCGGAAGATACAATTCACGTTCTCAGAACCGTTCTAAGATAAGCGTGTTTCTGCTGTCGCTGAAGTCTGAGGCTATTTTTGTATGGATATTGGCGTTCCTAAAGAGATTAAGGATCTGGAATTTCGGGTGGGACTAAGCCCGGCTAGTGTGAGGGATTTGTGCGATCGCAAACATACGGTTGTCGTAGAAACTCAGGCAGGCGCGGGCGCAGGCTTTAGCGATGATGACTACGTAGCAGCGGGCGCTAAGATTGCCGCGAGTGCTGAGGAGCCCTGGAATCAGGCCATGGTGGTAAAGGTAAAAGAGCCTTTGCCCGCCGAGTATTCAAGGATGAAATCTGAGCAGATATTGTTTACTTATTTGCACCTGGCGGCGGGAAGAGAGCTGACTGAGAAGCTGATGGCAGGCGGGGTGAGTGCGATCGCCTACGAAAGCGTTGAGAAAAATGGCACGCTGCCGCTGCTGATGCCGATGAGCGTGATTGCCGGTCGGCTATCGGTGCAGTTTGGCGCGCGCTTTTTAGAAAAGCAGCAGGGCGGTCGCGGGGTGCTGCTCGGTGGAATACCGGGTGTAGCCGCCGGGAAGGTCGCGATTATTGGCGGCGGCGTGGTGGGCACTGAGGCGGCGAAGATGGCGGTCGGTCTGGGCGCTCAGGTGACGATGATCGATATTAGCGTCGAGAGACTGAGCTACTTAGAAACGCTCTTTGGCTCGCGCGTGAGCTTGCTGTATAGCAATACGCCCAATATCGAGGCGGCTGTCGTGGACGCTGACTTGGTGATTGGTTCGGTGCTGGTGCCTAATCGTAGGGCTCCGACGCTGGTTACGCGTGAGATGGTTGCGAAAATGCGTGAGGGCTCTGTGATTGTTGATGTGGCGGTAGACCAGGGCGGCTGTATTGAGACGCTAAAGGTGACCTCTCATAGCGACCCTGTGTATACAGAACTCGGTGTGGTTCACTACGGCGTGCCCAACATGCCAGGGGCCGTGCCATGGACTGCAACTCAGGCGCTTAATAACAGCACTTTGCCCTATGTGCTTCAGCTTGCCGAGTGGGGGATGGAGGCGCTGAAGCAGGAGTCGGTGATCGGGAAAGGTTTGGCGATCGCGCTAAATGTACGCGATCACCGTCTGGTGCATCCGGCGGTGCAAAAGGTATTTCCTGATTTGGTTTAGTGAGTATCTACCAAACCTTTTCGCCGCCTGCGGTAATAGCCTGCAACCTGTCCAACCGAATCACGGTGCCATTTTCTAGCTTGCAGTAGTCAGCGCCGCTGTCAGCATAGATGTCTACTATTTTGCTTTCGGCGCTGGCCGTTTCGCCTGAGTCGGTTTGGTAGGTAATGTCAGCGGTGCGGTGGAGGGTTGCGATCGCCTCCAGCTTATCTTGCAGCGCACAGTCCACAGGCTTGTAGTCACTCATAGGTTTTCTTTCTACTTCGTTTAGAACACCCAAATAGTAAAAAGCACCTATCGCTCTTTCAATAGACCGATAGTGAGATCTTCTATACTTGCGCGCTAGTTCTGTGTGGTCACCGTGAGCACCTGTGGCGGCGTTGCATCGGGCGGATAGAGAAACTGAACATTCACGTCTCGCTGTTCGCCAGGGGCAAGCGTCATCTTTATCAAGGGTTCGCCCTGCTCTCCTCTATTCTGTTCTAAATAAGCGTAATGAGCCCGAGATCTGCCATTGTCTTCTTTATAGACAAATAACACGGTGCCTCTAAAAAATACGCGAGATTCTGGCGCGGCATTGAACTGAAGCGCGTCGCTGAGGCTGTTGTTTTGTAGCGGCGTTTGAACAGAAAGTGCGACGGTTTTAGGGCTATCTGTTTTATTCACGAGTGGCGCAGTTAGGTTGTATTCCACGCCGTAGTTGCCATTAGCCCGGTGAGCCGTGTCGCCGTAGCGTTTGGCAATCGGTGCGCTCTGAATTTGGCCTGTGCCAAAGGTATTGCGCTCCAGGGTGCTCAGCGCGTAAGAGAGATGTTCGCCGGGCGCGGGAATGGCAAGCTGAGAGCTGCTGCCGTCGGTGAGCGTGGTGCGCCACTGGGAGCCTTTGGCAATACCCGATACGCGGCCATAGCGAAAGGGGTTGTCGCGACTGCCGGGCCTGCTAGGGGCAGCGTCTCTAGGGGTTGCAAGCCGACCTTGCGCGAGCAGCCTTTTCCACTCGTTTAAGTTAGGCACTAGCTCTTTGCCATTGCTTTGAGGCGCGTGCATTGCCAAACTCGCCACGTAGACCGGGCCGTCGCTGTTGAGCCGCATCAGGGTAGAGCGACCGTTAAGCCGCGCGCCTTCGCCGGAGCTAGCGCTAACCGGGGGCGGGGTGAGTTCACTGCCGGGGGCAAGTGAGCCATCAGTGGCGACGTTGAGGCGGCGCAAGGGAATCGGTGCGTTGAGCAATAGGTGGCTTTGGCGAGCGGGGATGGTGACGCGATCGGGGAAGATAGACTGGCGGCGATCGCGCAGCACATCGTTCATGACCCGACTGCCGGGGCCAGAAAAGTTGTTGCTATACAGGTTAGAGCTGCCCGAAGCAATTTCATTCCACGGCGACTCCTGACTAATGTAGGAAGCGCCATCGCGAACCCTGAGGGTGACGGGGCGATCGCCTGGATTGTGAACAATAATGGCCTCGTACACCGTCCGCGTATCGCGGTCGTCTTGGCCGCGGGCAACGTGATGAGAGAAAACGTCGAATCGTCCGTCAAAGGCATAGTTGAGGTGAGCATTAGGATGGCGCTTGCCTCTACCAGGAAAGGTGGAGAGCAAAATGCCGTCAGACTCAATAATCTCAGGACTATTGCTGTTAAAAACAGGCACATCATCCAATCCACCAGGCAGCGGACGAACTTCTTGAGGAATGGTGATCACGCCGTTCTCGGCTTGAGCCAATAAGGGAGCGCTATCGGTTAAGCCTAGCTGCACATTTACAGGAGAAAGTGCGGTTGAAGGGCTCCCTATCAGCGCATTGGCTAGGGCGAAAAAAGAGAGTAGCGAAAGCATCAATTCTAAGGGCCTATCTTTTGCGGATCAGTTGTTCTGCCTTGCGTACGGCGCTCAGTAGCCGCCGTATCGAAACGAACAAAACAGAACATATCACTGTAGGTAGACCGCTCGCAAACGATAGTGGACAGTTGCACTTAATCGTCTACTTACGATGGGCGTAGTTATAGTTTCTTCCGAGAAAGCACATAGGGACAGCATGAGAATGAACAGAACTCTCTAAATACCGTTGTTTTCACGCAGATGCTTTAGCCCTGAAGCGCTCGCTATAGCGAGTAGAAAGAAATACAATACTTCCCTGAATTGAGCCGACTTATTGAATAAACATTATTTAATGCGGTTTCCGTCCTTGGGTATGTTCGTTATACAGTACAAAACAATTTTGTGCGCTAAAGGCATTAGAGATTGGTATGCAAACACGTCTTCAGCAATGGACGCCTCCCGCCGTATGGCTTATGGGTGCGACTGCTAGTGCGACAACTTCATGGCTAGTGGCTGGGGCAACGCCTGCCTACGGACAGGTGACATCAGCTTTAGACAATACCGGGACAGTTGTTATTGACTCAGGCAATCAGTTTGACATTTCGGCGGGTACTCAGGCCGGGAATAATCTTTTTCATCGCTTTGAAGACTTTAGTTTGGACAATGGCCAAACGGCTAATTTTCTGAATGACTCTAGCGTTTTAAACATTGTTGGACAGGTATCTGGGGGGCGTCCTAGCTATATTGACGGGGCCGTGCAGGTACAGGGCAGCGATACTAATCTCTACTTGATCAATCCTGCGGGTGTGCTGTTTGGGGCAAATGCTCAGCTATTGCTGCCGGGCTCTTTCACGGCAGCTACTGCCGACCAAGTTGGCTTTGATGGCGACTGGTTAGATGTGACGGCCAATAGCACCGACTATAGTCTGCTGACGGCTAGCCCGGATACCTTTCGATTTACCGGTAGTGGTACGCCGAGCGCTGTGGTGAACCAAGGAGATCTGTCGGTACAGGCGGGTGAGTCTTTGGTGCTGCTAGGCGGTAGCGTGGTGAGTGAAGGCGAGCTGAGCGCGTCGGGAGGAGAAGTTGGGCTGGTTGCCGTTGGCGGTGAAAGTACGGTGCGGTTGGGAATGCCGGGCAGTTTGCTGAGTTTGGAGGTGGATGAAGCAGCGCTGTCGGGCGGGTCTTTTGCGGTGACGGATTTGCCTACTTTATTGACCGGACGGTCGGCTACGAACGCACAGGGGGCCGAAAGCCGCATTGACATTCGACCCGATGGAATTCTTGAGCTGGCCAATGTCAGCTTGAATGATAGAGAGGTTTCGATTACAGGTGACGTTTCAACGGCTTCACTGACTACAGACGGCGGTACGATTGCGCTGCTAGGTTCTTCTGTAGATGTGATAGCAGCTCGTGTAGATGCTTCGGGTGAGTCGGGCGGTACTATTCGTATCGGCGGCGGACGAACTCAAGACACCCTACCAGCCGCCGAGCTTGTGTTGCTTAGCGGCTCTCCAGATATACGCGCAGATGGCCAAACGGGAACGGGCGGAGATGTTGTTATCCGTACGACTGATAGCGCAGGTTTGCAGGGAACTGTTTCGGCCCGAGGCGCTACGCAGGGTGGATTCGTTGAGATGTTGGGTAGAAACATTCCACTCGATTTGGCGGTGGATGCCAGCGGTCAACAAGGTATTGGGCGTTGGCGGCTGAGTCAGGCGAATACCGAGATTGTCGATGTGGCTACCAGCGCTGGTCAGGTATCTTCAGGGGCGATCGCAACTGCCTTAAATGGCGGCACCACTGTAAATATTGAAACGAATCAGCTAGGTGCTGGCGATATCATCTTACGCAGCGATATTGACAAAACCATTAGTAATGCGGCTGGTTTGACGCTATCAGGGCGACGTTTTCGTAATCCTAACGGATCTCAAATTAATCTTGAGGGCACTGGAGATCTGGCCTTTGGACTAAATCAGGTGAATTTGCAGGCAGCGTTTGGTGTGAGTTCTATTGAGAATGCGATCGCAGCAATTGGAAACACTGGCGGTCGTCGGCTGTTGAGCTTAGGCGCAGGCACCTATGAGTTTTCAGATGCGATCGCCCTCAACACAAACGTCGACATAGAAGGCGTTAGCCCTGCCGAAACTCAGCTTGTTGCCAAAAGCAACACACGGCTTTTCAATATTGCTGCCGAAAGCGAGGTGGCTTTGAGTAACCTGACGCTAACCACCGCTGTGACTAATCCTTTAATCGCCAGCGGCGGCATCGAAAATCGCGGCGCGCTAACGGTTAGCAACAATCATTTTATAGACAACAGAGCGTTGACAGGTGGCGCAATTTATACTCATCAGGGTGGTGTGCTCACTGTGATCGATAGTGAATTTCGCGGCAACGATTCTGCCGCAGGTGGCGGTGCAATCAGTGTATTTGATGCGCCTATGGTTAGCATCAAAGATACGGTCTTTGCCGATAACTATACGCTGGATGACGGCGGCGCACTGCTGATAGCTGACTCTACTGCGACGGTCACTGATAGCCGCTTTGAAAATAATTCAGCCAGTGACGATGGGGGCGCTGTTGCTATTACCCGATCAGGGAGTACGACCTTTACCAGAGCTGTCTTCAATGGTAATAAGACGCCAACGGGTAGCGGGGGTGCTGTTAATACCTGGAATGGAGCTACGGTTATGTTTGAAGACAGTGAGCTTGCCAACAACAGCGCACGTGATGGCGGCGGCGCGCTCTCCTTTGTAGAAAGTACTGCAAACATTAATGAGTCTACTACTATTACTGGCAACACTTCTGATGCAGTAGGCGGTGGGATTTATGCTTATAGAAGCACGCTGACGCTAGACAATGCAACAGTCGATGCTAACGGTGAGCGGGTTGAGGCCGATGCTGAAATCGCAGGCGGTGGGATTTATATTGACGGTGGTAGCCTTAACATTGCTAATGACTCTACGATTAGCAACAACTATGTGTCTACTAAGGGCGGCGGAATTTATAGCACTAACGATGCAGAGATAAATGCTCATAATGATGCCGATACAGATGTCCTCTCTGTGAGTTTTGTTGGCAATACTTCAGGCGATCAGGGTGGAGCCATATACACTGATTCCACTGGTTCAGTGACGCTTGTAGGCGCTACGTTTTCACAGAATATCGCAGAGAGCGATGGGGGCGCGATCGCTCACAACACGCCCGCTATGCTAACTATTCGCAACACCAGCTTTGTTGAAAACGATACCGACGAGGAGGGCGGAGCCATCTATACTGCTGGCAACAGCACGACGACGATAGAAAACGGTACGTTCACCGCGAACGAAGCAGGAGAGAACGGGGGTGCAATCATTGCCAGAAATGGGGCCGTACTAACTGTAAGTGATTCTACTTTCAAGGAAAACTCGTCTGATTTTGGGGGTGGCATTCTTCTGGCTGCTGGTGCTAGCGGCGTACTAGAGAATGTTGTTGTCGAGAGCAATCGTGCTACAGATGGTGGCGGGCTAGCTTTGTTCCAGGCGAGTGCAACTGTTGGCGGCAATAGCATTTTTAAAAGCAACACATCGCCTGAAGATGGCGGCGGCATTTTAGTACAAAGGGACAGCACGTTCTCTATGAGTGACGGCCTTGTGCTGGGCAATACGTCTGGAGACGACGGTGGCGGCATTTATGCCACTCAAGGAAGTACGATAACGCTAGACGCAGTAGAGATATCCGGTAATGAGGCTGCTGATGGCGGCGGCGGTCTGTATGCCTCTAGCGGTAGTACGGTGCTTGCTAATAACGTGCAAGTTTCTGATAACGAGGCTGCTGTTGGCGGCGGGCTTCAGATTAAAAATAGCAGTTTAACTATGACAGACAGCGCGTTTGCAGATAACACTGCCGTTAGTAATGGTGGTGCGCTGTATTCTGCTGGGGTTGCTACGGTTGCTAGTAGTTTGTTTGAGCGATCGCAAGCAACAAACGGCGGTGCTATTGAAAATGTAGGCACGATTGAGCTAACTAACGCAACGCTAAGTGGCAACCGGGCTAGCGGTGAGGGTGGCGCTATTCGCAGCTTGGGCGAAGCGGCTAATCTGGTAGTTCGTAACAGCACGATTACTGACAACACGGCTGGGAGTTTTGGCGGTGGGATTGTCGAAAACAGTAGTCAGTCTGCTCAGCTATTAAATACGATTGTGGCAGCTAATACGAGCGTGGCTGCTGCTGACGTAAGCGGCCAGTTTGTTGATCAAGGGCACAATCTGATCGGACAGGCAGAGGGTGCTGCTGGCTTTACGCGTAGCCTACTCGTCGGGTCTGCGGCCAATCCGCTCAATCCACGGCTTGCTGCTCTAGCCGACAATGGCGGTTCTACCAAAACTCACCTGCTACAGACTGATAGCGCGGCGATTAATGCGGGTGCTAATGAATCACTGCCTGCTTTTGATCAAAGAGGGACGAGTCGAGTCGTTGGGGCAGCGGTAGATATTGGTGCAGTGGAGCTAGATGCGGTGGAGCTAGTGGCCACAGAGGCAGGGGCAGCTATTGTGCCGGATGCTTTAGATGCGATCGCCCCAAACAACCCGCCCTTCATCATCGACAACCAGCGTATCTCAGAACTTGCTGCGCTAACGGCCCCTAGTTTAGAAACTGCTTTGCTCGCAACTGCCGAAATAGACACGCAGGCCGAGCGTGACGATGCGACCATTCAAGAAGTGGAAAGAACATTTGGTCGAAGCTTTGAAGACTATTGGGACTTACCTGCTGGCCAAGATCTCTCTTTTCGCGAAATTCAGGCTATTCTACGCCGCGCGCAAGACGAGTATCAGGTGAACTCAGCGATTATTTATGCCATGTTTGTGCCGGAAGGAGACGCCGAAGAGAATACAGATATTTTGCAGATGACGCCTGAACAGAAGCGTGATGATCTGTTACAGCTATTGCTCGTGATGCCTGAAGGCGAGCTAGTCCGCCATCGGCTCCCGGTCACACGAGCTGAGTCTACTCGGCAGGTGAAGCTGTTTCGGAGCAATGTCTCTGATGAGGAAGATGCTTTTGGCTACCGCCCGCTCGCGCAACAGCTCTATCAGTGGCTGCTGGCACCGCTAGAAGAAGAACTTGCCGCTCAAGGCATTCAAAATCTGTTGTATTCGCTCGATACTGGCTTAAGGACAGCGCCCGTTACAGCAATGCGTGACTATCATGGATTTTCTCTAGAACGGTATGGCATTTCTATGGTGTCTACTATTGGCCTAACCCAAACTGATTTTGTGGCTAGATCGCGTCGTCCTACCGTCGCTATGGGCGTAGCCGAGTTTGATACCGAGCAGCCCTTGCCCGCAGTACCCATTGAGCTAGACGTTGTAAAAGACTTTGTACCTGCCTCTCAAACTGTTTTAAACGAGGGCTCAACGCGGTCAGCTTTAGAAAATATCCAAACTGCCAAACAGCCGGGTATTTTGCATTTGGCGACCCATGCCACCTTCGATCAGCATTCTCCCGAAAGCTCCTATATTCATCTGTGGGAAGAGTCTTTGAGCATGTCAGACTTCAGCGATTTGGACTGGCTAGGTGCTGACCTAGAGCTATTGATTTTGAGTGCATGTTCTACCGCGCTCAGTAGTCCGAATGCAGAGCTAGGGTTTGCTGGCCTTGCGACCGCAGCCGGTGTTGATGCTACTGTCGGCAGTCTTTGGCAGGTGTCGGATATCGGTACGCTGGCGCTTATGAGTGAGTTTTATATTCAGCTCGAATCGACTAGCCTGCGGTTTGAGGCGCTGCGAAGGGCTCAGCTAGCTTTGCTCAATGGTGAAACTCGCATCGAAAATGGCGATCTGCTCACTAGCAGGGGTGTCATTGATTTGCCTGATGACTGGAATTTGCCTGAGAACGCTACGCTCGACCATCCATTCTTCTGGTCGGCCTTTACCATGGTGGGCAATCCCTGGTAGGGTTCCTTATCCTCCTATTTATTTGGCCCCATGAGAGATTTTCAGCTTCCCGGTCGCTCTCCTGCTTACGCTAGCGGTGGCATGGCAGCGACCTCTCATGCTTTGGCAACGCTGACGGCGATTGATGTGCTCAAAGCAGGCGGGAATGCGGTGGATGGGGCGATCGCTGCGGCCGCTGTGCTGTGCGTCGTTGAGCCTCAGTCTACGGGAATCGGCGGCGACTGTTTTGCGCTGTATGCTCCTACTAATAAAGGTGAAGTCGTTGCTCTGAACGGATCAGGTAAAGCGCCGGGCAAGGCCGATTTGAGCTGGTACACCCGTCAGGGCATGAAGCATATCTCGCTGCAAAGTCCGCATTCTGTGACGGTGCCGGGGGCGGTCGATGCCTGGTGTCTGCTGCATAAGGACTACGGGCGCAAGGACTTTGCTGAGCTGCTAGCTCCGGCGATCCGGCTAGCCCAAGAGGGGTATACGGTGCATTCGAGAGTGGCGTATGACTGGGGGCAGCTTGCGAAAAAGCTGAGGGTGACTGAGCCTGCTGCGCGAATGCTATTGGTGAATGGGGAGGCTCCAAAGGCGGGCGATCGCCATCGTCAGCCCGAACTTGGTCGTACGCTCCAAACCATTGCTGATGAAGGCAGAGACGGCTTTTATAAGGGTGAAGTTGCTGAGGATGTTGTCAGCTATTTACAGTCTCTCGGCGGTTTGCATGAGCTAGCAGATTTTGCTGCGCCGCAGGCTGAATACGTTACGCCAATCTCGTCTGAGTATCGGGGCTATGACGTGTTTGAATGTCCGCCTAATGGTCAAGGGCTCACGGCGCTGATTATGTTGAATATTTTGGCGGGCTATGATTTGACGGACTTTGCGCCGATGAGCGCGCAGCGGCTGCATTTGGAGTGCGAGGCAGCGAGACTGGCCTATGGGGTGCGCGATCGCTACATTGCCGATCCTGATCAGGCCGATATCCCGCTAGACTTTTTGCTTTCTACAGACTACGCCGCTCAGCTCCGGCGCAAAATCAGCTTAGCGCAAACCATGCCGCCTCTGGTAGACTCAGATTTTCCTAAGCATCCTGATACGGTTTATCTGTGTGTTGTGGATGATGAAGGCAACGCAGTGAGCTTAATTCAATCTGTTTTTCACGGCTTTGGCAGTGGTTTGGTGAGTCCGAAAACAGGGGTTGTTTTGCAGAATAGAGGGGCGGGCTTTGTGTTGGAAGAGGGGCATCGGAATGCGATCGCTCCCTACAAACGCCCACTCCATACGATTATTCCTGGAATGCTGATGAAAGCAGGCCGCGTAGTGATGCCATTCGGGGTGATGGGTGGACAGTATCAGCCCACCGGTCACGCTCACTTTCTCACGAATCTGTTGGACTACCGCATGGACGTGCAAGCCGCCTTAGATTTTCCAAGAGTGTTCCATGATGGCAAAGTATGCCAGGTAGAGCGCGGCGTGCCTAGTCAGGTCAAAGAGAGTTTGACGGCTCTGGGTCATAAAGTTGTTCCGGCAGTGCTTCCGCACGGTGGGGGGCAGGCGATTTGGATAGGTGAAAACGGTGGATTAATTGGTGGTTCTGATCCGCGTAAGGACGGCTGCGCGCTCGGGTACGAATAAACTAAGGTTGTCCTTTCGCGAAAATCTCTATAAGCGCATAGGATCAGCTTGTAGCGGTTTTACTCATTTGCATAATCACGTCCTACGCCCAAGTGTGGCTTACGTAACACCTTACAGCCGCTATGCTCAGTAAAGTAGTAGTGGTCGTTTCTACGCCCTCAGTCCTCATGCCACATACACCCATTCGATATGAACTTCGATGCTTATAATCCTCAAGGTCTTTACGATGAGTATTTTTCAAAATCAGGCCAGTTGCGCCCGGAGCTAGCGCCTATTTTAGAGTGGTTTCAGGCGCTGCCGTCTCAGGATATGCCCCACATTAAAGCTCAGCTCGAATCTGTTCTAGAAGAATTAGGCGCTACTTTTAGCTTTGATGGAGAAGAGGATCGCGTGCTGCCCTTTGATCCTATTCCTAGAGTGATTACGGCTGAGGAGTGGCAAATGCTCACGGCTGGTTTGGCGCAGCGGGTTAAGGTGCTCAATATGTTTTGCGCTGATGTGTATAGCGATCAGCGCGTGATTGCTGAGGGCGTAATTCCGCGCGATGTTGTGGAGTCGGCGCTGAGATTTCGGCCTGAGTGCATGGGTATAAAGCCGCCTAGAGACATTTGGTGCCACATTAGCGGCATTGATCTGGTGCGAAATAGCGACGGGAACTGGTGCGTTTTAGAAGACAATCTGCGCGTGCCTTCTGGCATTGCCTACGTGCTAAAAAACCGTATTGCCATGATGCGAGTGTTGCCAGAGCTGATAGCAAAATTTGCGCCTAAGCCGGTGGACGATTACCCTCAGCAGCTCAAAGCCGTGATGGATCTGATTGCGCCTAAGCCCGATAGTTCTATGGCCCTATTAACGCCTGGTGTTGGTACCTCCGCTTACTTTGAGCATCAGCTTTTGGCAGAGCAAATGGGCGTTGCTTTGATCGCTCCAGAAGATGTGCTGATGTCAGAGGGCTATCTCTGCTACCGCACCGATGACGGCCCACAGCGCCTAGATGTGGTGTATCGACGCGGCGATACGGAAATGTTTGACGATATTGATCTTGGCGAAGATTATCCTGATAGCGTTGCTACCCTCATTAATTTATGTCAGGAAGGAAAGCTGGCTTTGGTGAATGCAATTGGGGCAGGCATTGGCGATGATAAGGTGATCTATGCCTATGTGCCGGATATGATTCGTTTTTATTTGAACGAGGAGCCGCTGTTGCCTAATGTGCCTACTTATCTGTGCTGGCGGGAGGGCGATCGCGACTACGTTCTCGATCATCTAGACGAATTGGTGGTTAAGGCGGCAAGCGCTGAAGGGGGCGATGACATGCTGGTAGGTGTGAACTCTACTGCCGAAGAAAGGGCTGCGTTTGCAAAGAAAATTCGCGAAAATCCAAGAGAATATATGGCGCAGCCGACGGTGTACCTCTCGCAGATTCCAACGGTGGTAGACGGTGGTATTGATGGGCGGCATACGGATTTACGGCCTTATGTGCTGCACCAGGGTAATGATATTTATGTGCATCCAGGCGGCCTGACTCGGGTCGCGTTGGAGAAGGGAAAGCTGGTAGTGAATTCGTCGCAAGGGGGCGGCGCTAAAGATACATGGGTGCTGGATTAGCGCTGGTGCCAGGAAGGATTCGTGTATTTATTTTGTTGGATGTGTGTGCTGCTGGCTTTGCCACTGTTGCCATAGTGAGTAAAGAAATAGATAATTTTTTTGCTTTAGGAACAAGAAGATATAGATGCTGATGATGGCGATTAAGCAAATGCTACCGATGCTGTTGTAGCTGTCTACAATCTGCTGATCGCTCCAACCGTGGCTGACTAATCTGTTCATGTCGCCGCCAGCATCGCCCTGCCCGCCGAGCATCGTGCCCCACGGAATGGCTTGGAGGCCGCTTTTAATCTGTCGCCATTGCCACAGTGAGCCAAAAAAGGTGAATCCGGCAAAAAGCACAGTTGGATATCGATAGAAGTCCCAGCGGAATTTAGTGGGGAGTGGGAAGTAAAAGCTGACGATGAGTAGGGTGGAAAGGTAGAATTCGCCGCCGATGCCGCCGAAGGAGAAGAGCATTTGGAAGGTGCCAGGAGAGATTAGCCAGGTGATGTAAAACTGAATGAGGGCTAGAGCGATCGCTAACACCATGGGCCAGCGCCTGTTCTCTTTTTTGCCTGAATAAAACATCAGCCCTAATAAAAACAAAACGCCGATATATACAAAAAGAGACTTTTCTAAGCTAATACTTGTCCAGCCAAAGGGAAGCGGTAGCGCTCGGTATCCGCTTAGCCAGGCGATGGTGGCATGGCCGCATTCGTGAATCCAGATAGTGACGCCAAATAGTAAGCGTTTGGTAGCGGATATGGCGGTTAGTGCGATCGCGACTAACAACAGTCCTGGAAAGATAAACGCATTGCTGAAGCGATTGTTGAAAGAATATAGGTCGGTGTCGTCTGTTGAAAGGCGAAGGCTAGGCAGCGGAAATGTTTTCTTCCAAAGTACTTTGTTATTCGCGTCTAAGCCATAGACTCGAACGGTGGTGGTTTTAGAAAGGTCATAGTTTTCGAGATTAATTTCACTCAGCAGGTCATAGATTTCCGCTATTATTTTCTGCTGCGATACGCTGCTATCAACAACAACGCCTATATGCAGAATTTGCTTGCGCAAGCTTACTTTAGCGATGATGTTTATACAAGCTAGGGCTGCTGCTATGTTTGCGGTAGGAGAAGCGGCGCTGTTGTAGTTACGATCACCCTGGTATAGGGTTGATGGCTTTTGGGAGGTGGGGAGTGTTTGGGCGATCGCGTCTGTTTCATTTTTTGATGCGATCGCTTCAGTTTCTCGCAGATGACGCTTTATTCTATCTCGCGCATTTTTTACGGCAGCAAGTTCTTCTCGCTGACCTGCGCAGATTAGCTGTCCTCGAATCTGAAAATAGGCGGCTTCAACCTCTTCACGCGTGGCCCCTATGTGAAGATCTAGACACTCGTAGCACGCTGATAGCTCGTTTGAAGGCGTCACTGCTTGTATAACCCCGGCTTACATCAAGATTTCTACTTGAATTCAGCATTCCCGATTAAATGGCGAGCATTCAATAGACCTATGGCGTTACAGATCTAAAGCGTCGATGCCTTGCTTACGGTAGTAAAGGCGCAGCTTAATGCCGAGCGTAATCTGCTTCATAATCCAATACAGTACGGATAGGATAATGAAAGTTACGAACACGACGGCAGCAGGGCGCTTAGTGGTAAGCGCGTTTAGCGTAGTGGTTAAAACGCTGGTGGGATCGGTGGCGAGATCCCAGCTATTGAGCCGGACGAAGCGGCCTAAATAAATGCCGATGGCGCTGAGGGCATGGATGAAAAGTTCGGTCGGTAAGATTAAATGCTCGTTGCCTTTTTGCTTGAGGTAAGAGGCCAGGTTGATGATTGATAAGGTGTAAGCTTCAAAGCTGATGATGATGGCGGCGGCGTGGAGTGGAATAAAAACCAAGGCTACTACCCACACTCGGATGCCTGTGCTGGTGCCGCGAATGAGGTGGATGATGTCGGTGAGAACGTAGGGGGCGTTAGGCAAAAAGGCGATGAAGCCGATCAGACCTAGCCACCACAGGGCAGTGCGTCTGCTTTTTTCGCGTTTGAATAGGAACACGCTCATGGCTAGCGAGATTACAGCTAGGGCGATCCACCAGATTATTTTGAGTTGGGCAGTGCGATCGCCCGAACCAAGCGCCATCATAAGCTGCATTTGCGCCTGCATCACACGCGGCAATCTAGGCCATAGCCCTACGACGCCAATAGCTGTGATGATGACAAAAGCACCCCACACTTTGAATTTGGAGAGATCTTTGCGCCTGAACAGTAAAAAACTAAGGAACAAGGGCACCGCTGCCAAAAATAAGTTCCATAAAATCCAACCGCTATAGACGTTGGCAAAGGCCGCAGAAAGGTCGTTTAAGACTGAGCGCAAAAACATAAGAAGGTAATATAGTCAGCTACTTTTACATACAGTAGCTCGAAGATATTACCGGCACACCGGCAGGATGTATCAGTTTTCGTGAGAAAATGACCCGCAGCGAACGGGACGTATGCGATCGCCCCTATACATCATCTGGATTGATGCCTAGCTCACGTAGTTTTGCAGCCATCCGTTCGGCCCGCTGAGCTTCATCATTGGCTCGCTGCGTTTCCTGCTCAGCCCGTTGAGCTTCATCATCTGCCCGCTGAGCTTCTTGCTTAGCCCGCTCATCCCCTGAAAGTAGTAAATTGCCCTCTGCATCCCACCACCTTAGCCAGGGCAATATTTGATTTGCATAGTCACCTTGCCAAATGCCTAGCTCTACACCCATAGGCTCGATAGGGTAGTGACCGCGCGTGTTAGGCTTGCATTTTTTGTAGCTACCGCCAGTGAGTTTGTAAACCTCAACAGCCGCTTTTTCTACCTCGTAAATGGCATAGAACGGAATCCGAATGGCCTGCTCATATACCCAAAATTTACCGGCTTTAGCGTCCTTGTTCTCAAACGGTGAGGTTTTGTCCCGTTCTTCTTTTCCTTTACCTGACACAAATTCGATTGCAATGACGGGGGCAACTATTTCCTGCCACATCACGTAAGAGCGCCGGGTGATTCCATTCAGCAGTGGCGGCACACCAGGCACATAAAACCAGTCTGGCGCTTCTGCGCCTCGCAGTGGCGGATCGATAATTCTCCAATAGATGCCGCTGTCTTGACCGATGCAGTATTGACTATCAGGATGCAGGGCATCAAGGGTAGGCCGAATAGAGCTGGTGAGTAGAACGCTCTGTGGATGTTCTTGAAAATTTTTCACAAAGGTTCCATCTGACTCCGGTAGCTGCGTGTGATCCGGTAGCGTCAGAGACTCATCCAAAGGCTCGGCAAAAAAAGCTGGCTCGGGAGATCGTTCTGTAGAAGGCTCTACAGCAGGCTTTCTCGGTCTTTGAGATTTGGTAGCTTGGGAGCCAGCAATAGTCATAAGAGCGATACCGTCGAGAATGGCAACATTGTAGCGCGCAGGTGTGAAGTCATCGTGAGATGGGGTGAAGCGTTTTCTCTCAGACAAAAGGCCGCTCTCCTTGTAGAAAATTACAAAGAGAGCGGCCTTTTATACAAAGAGGATTAGCTTTTTAAGCCGATGCCCACTTCTTTCTAGCGCGGCTAGCAACGCCCAGTAAACCTAAAGCAGCTAGGCCCAACCCTGCTGAGGGCTCAGGGACTTTTGCACCATCAGGCGTTTCGCCGTCTTCATTAACAACGTCTAGAATCTGTACGCGACCTTGGAAAAAGTCTCCTACATACAGCTTGCCGTCTTCGTACTCTAGTCCGGCTGTCCAGTTAAAGACGCCGGGCTCAAGGACGAGTGGATCGCCAAACGGAGGGCCACCCAAGGCAGGGGGCGTTACGATTTGACCATCGGGCGTGCGGGCGGGTTCGCCGTAGGCAGTAAGGAAGTTGCCTTCTGGGTCAAATACCTGCACGCGACCGTTTTGAGAGTCGGCAACGTAAATGTTGTCAAATTCGTCAAGGTCAAGGCCAATCGGCTCGTTGAACTGGCCGGGATCAGTGCCTTCGGTACCAAAGGCAAAGAGAAACTCACCTTCGGCGTTGAGTACCTGAATTCTGTTGTTGAACTGGTCGGTGATATATAGATTCCCGGTTTTGTCGGAGATACCGATAGCGGCTGGGCCTAAGAACTGGCCTGGCTCTGAGCCTGATACGCCGATGGTTTTAGTGAGTTCACCGACGCGGTTGTAAACCTTGATCTCGTCGCCGCTAAAGTCGGGGACGTAAATGTCTCCTTGGGCGTTGAAGTCGAAGCCACCGGGCCCGAAGAAGGGGCGATCGGCAACTTGACCGCTGAAGGAGCCGAATGAATCAATAAAGTCACCGGAGAGCGGCTCGTAAATGTCGATTTCACTGTTGAAAACGTCACCTACGTAAAGGTTGCCGGAGGTGGGGTCGAATTTGATGGCACCAGGTTCGTCTAGCTGGCCAGGGCCTTTGCCCCCAACGCCAACAGACCTGAGGTATTCACCACTAGGGCTGAAGACTTCGACTTTGTTGCCGACTTCTGGGGCAAACTCGCCAGTCATGGGATTAATGCCGCGTCCGTTGGCGACGTAGATATTGTCGTCAGGGCCAACGCCGACGCCTTGAGGGACGAAGAGTTCGCCAGGGCCGAAGCCGGGAGAGCCGACGGTGGAGTCGAATGTGATGGTGACCGCTTCAGCGTTGGGGGCGATCGCTAAAGCTAAACTAGCCGGTAAGCCAGCAGCAACAGCGGCCCATAAAAGTTTAGTTGACTTCATAGGTAAACGAGGGTTTGATAGGAAACTTGTCAATAGATGCCCTGTATGTGTGAAACAAAATTGTTATTCGCTGCTTTTTGTTCGTACCTGTGCTCGCAAGCGTTCGCTAACGACAAAGCTAAGAACAAAAAGCAGCCGCACGTTAGGACTAGCTAGACTGCCAAGCCTTGCGCTTGAGCAACTTAGTACTCACCGCGCCAAACGCCAAAACAGCAACAATTGAAACCGGCTCAGGTACGGATTCTGCGTCGTCTTTGTCGCCCTTGAACAGGTTGTCTAGTCGGACGATTTGACCTTCACCGCCGCCAATTGCTTTGTTAGCAACATATACGTTGCCATCTGGGCCAATGGTAATGCCATCAGCAGAAAGCAGCCCTTCGCCTGACTCTACCAGTACCGTTTTGGTACCATCAGGAGCCACCATACTCAAGGCGCTAGGCAGTGAGCGAATGTCTTCGCCTTTCCAAGGTGCTTCGTCGCTAAACTCAAGCACTAACAGATTGCCATCTGCATCAAATTCGATGTCGGTGATTTGAGTAAAGCCGGTTGCATAAACTTCAGGCGTACCGTCTTCACCAATGCGGTAAATGCTGGCTGCGCCTTCTGGATAAGGGAATCCGGTGTACTCAGCAACATACTGCGCGCCATCTGGGCCAATCGCGTTGCCGGTTGGTACTGACTGAATAGAAATCGCGTTAGGATTGCCTGGAACTGGCTCAAACAAACCAGGCAGAAGATCGCCAACACCGCCATCTCCACCAGGCGGTGGGCCGCTAGGTGCACCGTCAGGAGCCCCATCAGGCCCCATGTCCATCGGCGGCATACCGCCTGGGAAGGGCGCGTCGCCGTCAATGGCTTCTTCAATCACCTCGCCGTTGCCGAGCGGGTTAACCTCCGGCTCTGCTCCCTCAGGTGGCCCCATGGGTGGAAACTCAGGATTCTCGACGATGATGCGAGGAATCGCGGTGGTTTTTGCTTTGCCGGTTGCAAGATCGATTTCGTAAGCGACGTTACCGCCACCATCTACGACGTAGGCATTGCCGTTAGCAATATCTAGATCGTAAGGGTTGGTAACGAAGTCACCTTTGTCGGGGTTCTGCGTGACCTCATACAGACCAAAGTCAAAGATCTCGGTGAGTTCTTCCGTTTGTAAATCGATTTTGAACAGCTTAGCCAGATCGGGCGTTTCTAATACGTCTTCAATCGGAGAAGGCGGAAACGTTGCCTTTTGGCCGTCGGGAACAGGAAAGTCTTGAGCGATCAGGCTGATGTCTTTGTCGCGGTTGCCAGGGTAGCCAGCAAAGCCAGTGATGAGGTAGGCATTGCCAAGCTCGTCAAAGTCGATATCTGCGGGGCCTGCACCCTGATTTTTGGAAGGCTGCTCAGCCAAGGACTGGAAGCCGTTGAGCAGCGTTTTGGTGCTGCCATCAGTGCTAACGGCTGTGATTTTGCCGCTGGTGCCTGCGCAGATAGGCTGGAATAGGGTACTTGGGGAAGGCTGGCAGCGATCGCTATCTCCACCAATACCAGGCTCTGGAATGTAGAGCGTGCCATCGGGAGCGAACGCGAAACCGCGTGGCTGATCGAGGCCATCGGCAATAACTGAGAAGTTAGCTGCTTGGGCTGCTCCTCCAGAGAGAAGGGCCAAGCTGAGCGCTAAGAACGAGGAGTATTGGAATCTTTTGGTTTGCATCTGCTGTTTGAAGTGGGGGAAAGTGAGTGATACGGAAAAAGGTGTTCTTTTGCTTATGAAGAAGAGAGAAACGGATGCTTCACACTTGAGAAGCCATTCGGTTCGATATATTTATTTAGCACCCAGATTTTGGCTGTTCTCTTTGTATGTATTTGTAGGAGAACGCATGTGAAAACAAAACTCACTACCTGGAAGAGAGCTTTTAAACGCGTGGTTGCGACAGCTAGCCGAATTGTTTTAAGTCATGTGGTTTTGTGTTTTTAAGCTACCACAGAAAAGATTTAAATTCATTGCACTTATTTTCTACAAGCTGAGGCTTCATAAGAACTTAAAACACCTGTAGATAAAGGCGTTTGAGATTTTTGAAAGCCATTAAAATTATCACTTTAAGAGGCGTTCTACTAAAGAATACTCATTGCTAGAAACTCTCTTTTGTGCACTTTTATCTTGTGTAAAGAAACTCTTTATAAGGGCGATGAGCACTTCGTTAGCAAAAGAGATTCTTTGTATTTTAGATGAATCGTTATAATTGTCAACTGTAATAGGCAAGCGCAAAACAATGTTCATTGACTGTGGTGGAACTGTTGTTGAAAGGTAAATAAAAAAACCTCCTCTTTAGAACAAGAGAAGGTTTGTGATAAAGGAAAGCCTTATGTTTTTACAGTTTGATTGCTTGCTTCTCCGGTTTTTCGGCCTTGCCGTTTGTTTCGCTCAACTCCTTACTCTGCGGCTGATAGCTCATGCCTTTAGCAAAGCTATCGAGGTTGCCTGCTTTGGCTTCTAGCATCCGTTTAATATTCATGCCTTCAGCGCCGAAGTCGTGGATTTGGAGCTTGCCGTGGCGGAGCTGGCCTTCGGTGGGCCAGAAGGTGATGCGATGAAGGATGAAGCCTTCGGCGGTAGGGTCGCCAAAGGCGTAGGCGCACGGAATGATGACGATAGGGCAGCGCTGGGTGAAGTCGTGCTCGGGGTAGTGGTAGGTTTGCTCTAGCAGGTAGAACTTACTGAGGGCGTGGGCCTTTAGCTCTACTTCCACCGTCTGATTGTATTCGTCTAAAAACGTGCCTGACTCACCTTTCACCTCGCCGTCAGGTCGCAGTAAGTGTGTCCACACATCTATATTTGCAACGTCTTTAAGAAACTCAAAGCCCATTTCTAAAGGCGCATCTACAAAAATGCTGAAGGTCTTGATTTGATAGCGCCCTTGAGCGGCTTCGGTTGCGCCTTGCTTGCGCTCCATGATGGCCTTGAGCGATCGGCACTCTGAGGTATGCACGGTTTCGATACCCTGCATGATCATGGGGTTGCGGCGCTTCGGATCGACAAAGCTGAGCCAGTGAAAGTAAACGCCGGACTCGTCTGAGCCGGGCTCTACGTAGTCGGGGGGAAATAGGAAGACGGGGTAAACCTGGAAGTACTGTTTGTATTCCAGGCCGCAGTGCCACTCGATGCCGCGAAAGTCGGGATTATCGAATCGTTTGACGTGGTAGTACAAATTGCTGTGATAGCCGGAGGCAGTGCCGAGCCAGGTGTCTTCGTCAACCTGCTCGATCATGTTGCTAAAGAGCGTCCATTCGTCGAGATTTTTGAGTTCGCACAGGTAGGAGAAGGCCGTTTCGACATCGGTTTTGATGAAGGCTGAGGTGGCGAAGGTGTTGCTTTCCATGATTTTTAGGGTTTGGAGTTATACGCTTTGAAGGACTTTGATTTTTTTGGCTTTGGCGGCTGCGATGCGGCTGTCGGCAAGGCAATAGGCTGAAATGTTGGTGGTCGTTTGTGATTTGTCGGCTTGTTCAAAGATTTCGGTGAGGGTATTGCCGATGCCCTGCACGTGTTTGAACACTTTTAGCTCTTCGTAGCCGACCATCTCGTGATACACGTTGATTAGTCCGCCTGCATTGATTACGTAGTCTGGGCAGTACAGAATGCCGCGTTCAGAAAGAAGTTCACCGTCTTGCTGTTCGTGAGCGAGCTGGTTGTTGGCGCTGCCTGCGATGATGGTGGCTTTTAGCTGCGGGATGGTTTGGGCGTTGAGGATGGCCCCGAGTGCACAGGGACAGAAGATGTCGGCATCCACGGCGTAGATGTCTTCGGGGGCGACGGGGGTGGCGTTGTATTTTTGTGCGATCGCCTCCACCCTTTCAGGATTGATATCAGTAACAAACAGCTTCGCCCCGCGCTCGTGCAACTCCTCACACAGCGCCCCACCAATATTGCCTAGCCCTTGAATGGCGATCTTTAGTCCGCGCAAATCGCGCTGCTGCCGCTGAAATTCTACGGCTGCTTGAATCCCAAGCAGCACGCCAGTTGCCGTTGCTGCCACCGGGCCACCGTTACGCTCCTGAGTGCCGACAACGTGCTTGGTTTCTATGCAGATTTGGCGAACGTCTTGGGCGTTTAAGTTTACGTCTTGTCCGGTAACAAACTGGCCATTAATGCTGTCGATAAACCGACCGTAAGCTCTGAGCAGCTCATTGGTTTTTTGCTCAGGGCGCGCGATGATCACCGCTTTACCACCACCGACAGGAATGTTGGCGCAGGCTGCTTTGTAAGTCATGCCTCGGCTCAGGCGCAATACGTCTGTGAGGGCAGCAGCTTCCGTTGCGTAGGGCCACAGGCGGGTCGCTCCCATCGCAAATCCGGGGCTGGTATCGTGGATGGCGATGATAGAGCGTAGTCCCGAAGCCTGATCGTGGCAGAAGAGAATCTGCTCGTGACCTGTGGTTTCGGTCGTTTCAAATATTTTCACAAGTTTGGTTCCTGTTGCGTGAAAGGGATTGTGTGGGGGAAGGCGTTTGAGGGGAAAAGCGCAATAAAACGCTTAACCAGTATGTGCTGAAGCCCTCATCCTAAATCCTTCTCCCGAGGGGAGAAGGACTTTGAATCTGACTCCCTCTCCCCTCGGGAGAGGGTTGGGGTGAGGGCATCGATGTGCGTTGCTACATTCCTACTTCTAAAGCTCAAACCAAAGGAAAAGAAACCGGCTCCTCTGCCTCTACCGGCTCCGCTAGCTCAGACCCTTTCGCCGTCTTAGCCCCTTGTTTCACAAGGCTCTGATTTCTCCCTTTAGAAGGAGCCTGCCGAGACGCATCTATGCGTACATCAACAACAAACGGCCCCGGTGCACTCATGGCTTTCTGCAATGCTGCCGCTAGCTCGGATTCTTGAGTGACATGAATGCCATCCGCGCCCATGCCTCGTGCAATCATCACGAAATCGGTTTGTGGCATCAAAGCATCACCGTTGAGGCCGAGTAGCGCCATGCCCTGAAAACACATGTTGTAGCGGGCGTCGTTAAGCACAATCCAGACGGCTGGAATGTCGTATTTTACGGCGGTGCTAATTTCGTTGTTCATTAGCATAGAGCCATCGCCTGTGATCGCAACCGCTTTACCTTTGCAGGCATAGGCCGCACCGACAACACCTGTGACAGCGTGGCCCATAGAGCCAGCGCCCGTGCTTACTCTGTAGCGATTAGGCTGATCGAAGCGCAACAGATTAGTTGACCAGGTGAAAGAGTTGCCTGATTCTGCCAATACCACAGCGTTGCTCGATTCAACAACTTCCTGTTGGATCATCTGCATTAAGATTTCAGGTCTTACGCAGTCTGGCTCTCCTGCTGTAATCTCATCTCGCTCGGGCGTTGGGAGCTGCTTAGATGCCTGATTTTTAGCCGATTGAAGAGCATCGAGCTGAGGCATGAGCGCTTTTACGAACGCGCCGATTTCTGCTTGAACAGGCAGCGTTTCGACCCAGGAGTAAGCGACGCCAGGGACTTGAGAGTCGATGTCAACGTGTATAAATCCTTTGGTTGGCACCATGCTTTGGCTCCAAAAGGAGGTGGGTTCGCCAAGCCGGGTGCCGAGGACAAGCGTCCAAAGGGGCTTTTGCTCTTGCATGTAGCTGAACACTGAGCCATGACCGCCTAGCCCGGTGACGCCGATGTATTGAGGGTGGCTTTCAGGGAAAACGCCTTTGCCTCTCGGTGAGCACATCACGGCTGCACCCGTTTTCTCAGCAAGTTCTAGAACTTCTTTAGCAGCATGGCGAGCGCCATAACCTAGCCAAATAGCAAAAGGTGCTTCGCTGAGGCGTTGGGCGCAGGTTTTGACGATGGCGTCGCTGGGATTCGGAACGTTGTTTAGAACTTCAGCTTCAGGCATGTCTACTTTGACCGGCTGAGCTTGGACGGCGGTGGGGAAGCTGAGGTGAGCGACGAAGCCTTCGGGCTGGGAGAAGCCGAGAGCAAGCCTGCGGGCGATTTGAGGAAGCTGCTCGGCGGACTGAACGACGGTGGCGTAGTTAAACAGTGCGCCGCTGGTGAAGAGTCCGGCGGTGGGGAGGGTAAGCGAGCTGGTTTCTTGAATGGCCCATCTGCCTTGCTGGGGGGCAGAGGTGCAGGCTGAAATTAGGAGGACTTTTGCGCCTTCGCCTCGGGCGGCGAATATGCCGGTGAGGGCGTTGGTGAGGCCGGGGCCTGCGGTGGAAAATGCGGTGACTGGACGGTTGGAGGCTAGGGCGGCTTCGGCAGCGGCGAAGGTGGCCCCAGATTCGTGGCGGCAGTGGATGACTTCGATGCGATCGCTATCCGACATCGCCCCCCAAAGGGTTGCCATCGCCCCACCCGACACGCCAAACGCGCTATCGATCCCCAACTCTTCCATGAGCTTAACAACAGACTGAGCGACTGAAAGCTGCGTTTTTACTGTTGCTGAACCGTTCGCTGAACCGTTGTTTGAATTGTTGCTTGAACTTCCGTTTCTAGAAGATGGTTTGTATGTATCTGGTGCGGAACTAGATGGACTGGCGATAACCTCGTGCTTCGACAGTACTGCTTGAGCAGAATCTTCAATCATTGATAGACCTTGTAAAACCCTTAGACAAATGGGGTTCAAGTAGAGGTCTTCTCCATCTTTTGAACCGCGCCTTGACATAGAGGGCACAGCAAAAATGGCGGTAAAGACAAGCTACCTGAACTAAAAAATAACTTTGTTACCACAGGCGTAGCTGGCTGCATCGAAAGGCGTAAAGTGCTGAAATATCACCGTACTTAGTACCTTTTTGCGACCTTGAGCGCACCTATAGAACACAGTTTGAACATAGGGAATTCACCAGGAATTATCCATGATGTTTTTTTGGATCGCGACGGTTTCTTTCGGTAAAGTCACGGATTGGGCGGTTACGAAAAAATACTACGCCTTCTAAAAAAACATCATTGAAATTTTTAATGCTTGTTATTTAGGCTGTTGCTAACCGACTGAAACGCAACGTTTTTCCGCAGCGTAGCGATTTTTTGTTCTTTTTACTTCTTGTATTTATGTTAGGTGTAGCCCATTCTCATCGCTATAGAGCCCATGGCAATATTGAAATTTCCCGCAGCGTCAAAACAATGCCGATGCAGGCGGCGATGGAGAGTGTTCTTTCTAGGCTAGATACTCAAGTTGGCGCAATGCTAACGAGCAGCTACGAGTATCCTGGCCGCTACAAGCGATGGGCTTTTGGCTTTATTAATCCACCGATTGAGCTAGTGACTAAGGGCTCTGAATTCAGTATTAACGCGCTAAACGAGCGCGGCAAAGTTTTAGTGGACTATCTGGCCGGTCACCTATGCACTCAGTCGGGGTTGCAAGCGCTGACGCACACTAGCAACAAAGATGCGGGCAACCAAATTACAGGTGAAATTTCGCCTGTTAAGGGAGTGTTTCCTGAAGAGAAGCGCAGTAAGCAGCCTTCTGTTTTTACGGTGGTGCGGGCGATTATGCAGGCGTTTGGTAGCGATGAGGATGACCATTTGGGCCTGTATGGCGCGATGGGCTATGACTTGGTTTATCAGTTTGAGCCGATTGAGCAGCAGCGGCAAAGGGCTGACGATCAGCGAGATTTGGTGCTGTATTTGCCCGATCAGCTTGTTGTGATTGACCACTATCAGCAAGAAGCTTATGAGCTGAGCTACGAGTTTGAAACGGAGGCGGGCAGTACCGAAGGGCTACGGCGGACGGGTAGGGTGATTGACCACAGAGGAAGTCGCCTCACGCCTGAGCTATCTTCTGACTACCCGCCTAATGGCTATGCCAAGCTGGTAGAGAAGGCTTTTGATTATTTTAGACGCGGCGATCTGTTTGAAGTGGTGCCGAGCCAGAGCTTTTTTGAAACCTGCGAAGCGTCTCCTGCGGATTTGTTTAGAAGGCTAAAGGAGATAAACCCAAGCCCTTACGGCTTCATTTTCAATCTGGGCGGTGAGTATTTGATTGGCTCCTCGCCTGAAATGTTTGTGCGGGTAGACGGTCGGCGGGTGGAGACTTGCCCGATTAGCGGCACGATTCCACGCGGCAAAGATGCTATTGAAGATGCCTGGCAGATTCGGCTGCTGCTGAACTCACTCAAAGATGAGTCTGAGCTAACGATGTGCACAGATGTAGATCGTAATGACAAGTCTCGTATTTGTGAGCCGGGTTCGGTGCAGGTGATTGGGCGTCGTCAGGTGGAGCTATACAGCCACTTGATTCATACGGTGGATCATGTTGAAGGCATTTTGTGCCCCGAGTTTGACGGGCTAGATGCGTTTTTGACGCACACCTGGGCGGTAACGGTGACGGGCGCACCGAAAAGAGCTGCGATCGCCTTTCTCGAAGAAAATGAACGCAGCCCGCGCCGCTGGTATGGCGGAGCCGTTGGCGGTTTTATGTTCAACGGCAATGTGCACACGGGCCTGACGCTGCGAACCATTCGCCTGCAAGACTCGATTGCCGAAGTGCGGGTAGGGGCGACGGTGCTCTATGACTCAGACCCGGCGGCTGAAGAGGCAGAAACGGTCGTGAAAGCGGCGGCGATGATGCAGACGCTAAAGGAGGCCAAGCCGACAAATCCGGTGATTGCACCCTATCGTTCAAGCGCTATTCATGCGCCCTGTAAGGTTTTACTGGTCGATCACGAAGACTCTTTTGTGCATACGCTAGCTAACTACATTCGCCAAACGGGCGCTCAGGTCACAACGCTGCGACATGGCTTTGCGGAGTGCTATTTGGATGCTGAAAAACCTGATTTAGTAGTGCTCTCGCCGGGGCCGGGCAATCCACGTGATTTTAAGCTTGATAAGACAATCATGGCCTGCATTCGCCGCTCGATTCCGATGTTTGGCGTGTGCCTGGGGCTTCAGGGCATCGTTGAGGCGCTAGGCGGGGAGCTGGGCGTACTTAGTATTCCTCAGCACGGCAAGTCTTCTTTAATCACGGTGACGCACGCTGATTCGGTGCTCTTTCAGAACCTACCTCAGCATTTTGAAGCGGGGCGCTACCATTCGCTACACGCGCTAGATACGCACGTTCCGTCAGCTTTACGGGTCACGGCGCGCTCGGCAGATGGTGTGGTGATGGCGATTGAGCACAAAACGCTGCCGATTGCGGCGGTGCAGTTTCACCCAGAGTCGATTATGACGCTGGCTAATAATACCGGGCTCACCATTGTTCAAAATGTGGTGAATGCCTATGTGAGAGAGCCTGCGAAGGCGATTGCGAACGCTCGCGCATAAATTTCTTTTTAGTTCTAATTTCTCCTAACTCAAGCTCTACGACCTATGCAGATTCGCCGTCAAGTATTCAGCCAGGTCATTACCGGGCCGGACGATACCGATTACAAACTAGCCTCTACTGACGATTGCCCTAACAACATTCTCGAAGAGATTGTTTGGCAAAAGGAGCGTGAGGTGATTCATATGGCGGCGCAGTTGCCGCTTGCCGATTTGGTACAACAGTCTGCCAAAGCACCGCCGATTAGAGATTTTGTGGCAGCGATTAATCAGGCTGCTAAAGAATCAGGATTGGTCGGTTTGATTGCTGAAGTAAAGCGGGCATCGCCAAGTAAGGGGATTATTCGTGAGGATTTTAACCCGGTTGAGATTGCCCAATCTTATGAAAAAGGCGGAGCTGCCTGCCTTTCTGTGCTCACCGACCGCAGCTTTTTTAAGGGCAGCTTTAACTACCTTTGGCAGGTGCGGTATCAGGTAAATATTCCTTTGCTGTGTAAGGAATTTGTAATTTCGCCTTACCAAGTTTGGCTAGCGCGAAACTCGGGAGCGGACGCGGTGCTGCTAATTGCGGCGGTGTTGAGCGATCGCGATCTAAAAACGCTCTCGCAGCTCGTGAGAACTTTGGGAATGCGATCGCTCATCGAAGTTCACACGCTCACCGAGCTAGACCGGGTATTAGCGCTTGACCATCTCGATTTAGTCGGCATCAACAACCGCAATCTAGAGGACTTTAGCGTTGATTTGGCAACGACCCAGCAGCTATTGTCCGCTAGAAAAGAGCAGCTTGCAGGCGTCATAGTGGTGAGCGAGTCAGGTATTCGCACTCCGCGAGATTTGGCAGTGGTCGCTGATGCTGGCGCTCGGGCCGTGCTAGTAGGCGAGTCGCTGGTGAAGCAGGCGGATGTAGAGCAGGCAACTCGGGCGCTGCTTTCGCCTGTAGATGTGATGTCTGTTGTTTAAGAGATATTTGGAAAACGTTTAGGAGAATTTTTATGGTGACTGTTTCTGAACGGTTTGAAAGTTTGCGATCGCAAAAACAATGCGCCCTAGTGCCGTTCATCATGGCGGGCGATCCCGACCTTGAAACAACGGCCTCGGCGCTACAGGTACTTGATAAAAGCGGCGCTGATTTGATTGAGCTGGGCGTCCCTTATTCCGACCCGCTAGCCGATGGCCCCGTCATTCAGGCAGCCGCTACGCGGGCTTTGGCAAAGGGCATACAGCTAGACGCGGTGCTAGAGATGGTGCAAACGGTTGCACCTAAGCTGCAAACGCCGCTGATATTGTTCACTTACTACAATCCAATTTTGAACCATGGGATTGAGCTGTTTTTGAAGCGGATTAAGGCGGCTGGCGTGCAAGGTCTGGTGATTCCTGATTTGCCTTTAGAAGAGTCGGATGCGCTGCTGTCGCTGTCGGGTAAGTGCGGCGTTGAGGTGATTTTGCTGGTGGCTCCGACGAGTTCGGAAGAGAGGATGCAGGCGATCGCCCGTGCCTCCCAAGGCTTTGTGTATCTGGTGAGCGTGACCGGGGTGACTGGAATGCGGCAGCAGACGGGAGCAAATGTGGGCCCGCTGCTGAAGGAATTGCGATCGCACACCGATAAGCCGATTGGCGTTGGCTTTGGTATTTCTAGCACTGAGCAGGCCCGGCAGATGCAGGAGAGCGGCGCGGATGCGGTGATTGTGGGCAGTGCGTTTGTAAAGCGGCTGACGGAAGATCCGAGCGAGCGGCTCAAGTCTGTTGAAGACTTTTGTCGAGGGCTGAAAGGAGCTATTGAGAAAAAAGAGGCAGTAGCCGTTTAGCTGATATCTGTTGGTATCGACTGATATCGACGGCTGAACTAGATAGAAAAACAAAACAACAGGAGATCCAAATGGTCACGACATTCAACCCTTCCAAGTCCGCCCCGCAAAAAGAACAAATGCCTGACGCCCTCGGGCGCTTCGGCCAGTTCGGCGGCAAATACGTGCCTGAAACCCTCATGCCTGCCTTAGCTGAGCTAGAGCGTGCCTATAACCACTACCGCTACGACCTAGAGTTCGACAAAGAGCTACAGCACCTACTCAAAGACTATGTAGGCCGTGCGAATCCACTTTATTTAGCCGAACGCCTCACGGCTCACTACGCTAAACCCGATGGCTCTGGCCCTCAAATCTATCTCAAAAGAGAAGATTTGAACCATACGGGTGCTCACAAAATTAACAATGCGATCGCTCAGGCCCTACTTGCTAAGCGCATGGGCAAAAAGAGAATCATCGCAGAAACAGGGGCCGGTCAACACGGCGTTGCCACTGCTACCGCCTGCGCTCGCTTCGGGCTAGAGTGCATCATATACATGGGCGTTCACGACATGGCCCGACAGTCGCTCAACGTATTTCGGATGCGGCTGCTTGGCGCTGAAGTCCGCCCGGTAGAAGCGGGCACAGGTACGCTCAAAGACGCAACCTCTGAGGCAATTCGTGACTGGGTAACGAATGTCGAAACCACACATTACATTCTAGGTTCTGTCGCCGGGCCACATCCTTACCCGATGATTGTTCGAGATTTTCATGCGGTGATTGGGCAAGAAACGCGGGCGCAGTGTGAAGAGAAATGGGGCGGCTTGCCTGATATTTTGCTGGCCTGTATTGGCGGCGGCTCTAACGCAATGGGACTTTTCTATGATTTTGTCAAAGATTCTTCGGTGCGGATGATTGGAGTCGAAGCTGCGGGTGAAGGCGTAGATACCGATAAGCACGCGGCGACGTTGACCAAAGGGCGAGTGGGCGTACTGCACGGGGCGATGAGCTATTTGTTGCAAGATTCGGACGGGCAGATTATTGAGGCGCATTCGATTAGCGCGGGGCTTGACTATCCTGGCGTTGGCCCTGAGCACAGCTACCTAAAAGACACTAATAGAGCTGAGTATTACAGCGTGACCGATCAGCAGGCTTTGGACGGCTTTTGTTTGCTCTCGGAGCTAGAGGGGATTATTCCTGCACTGGAAACGGCTCATGCGATCGCCTATCTCGAAACCCTTTGCCCTCAGCTAGAAGGCAGTCCTCGCATCGTGATCAACTGCTCCGGGCGCGGTGATAAAGACGTGCAAACCGCAGCAAAAGCGCTGAATTTGGAAGGCTAAGTCTTCTTTGATCTTTCCTACTTGGTATCTCCTATGACAGCTATTTTTCAACGAACTCGCCCTGCTGAAACAACAGCCGAGCAAGACTATTCTTCTCTGCTAAAGCAGCTACTCGACAGACAGTCGCTCACGGCTGAACAGTCAGAATCTCTGATGCAAGCGTGGCTCGATGAAGCCGTTGAGCCGGTAATGTCGGGCGCAATCTTAACCGCGTTGCAGGCAAAAGGCGTTTCGGCAAGCGAGCTAGTAGGTATGGTACGTGTGCTCAGGGCGCGGGCGATTACAAGCCCGCCGCGCCCTGAAAATTCGCTGCCTTTAGTCGATACCTGTGGGACGGGCGGCGACGGTGCCTCTACGTTCAACATCTCAACGGCGGTGGCCTTTGTTGCGGCAGCAGCCGGGCTGCAAGTGGCTAAGCACGGTAACCGATCGGCCTCTAGTAAGGCGGGCTCGGCGGATGTGTTGGAGGCGTTAGGTCTAAATTTGAGTGCGCCTGCTAATAAGGTGAGTGCGGCGTTAGATGAGGTAGGTATTACCTTTTTGTATGCGCCGGGCTGGCATCCTGCTTTTAAGGCGATTTCTCCCCTCCGCAAAACCCTCAAGATCCGCACGATCTTCAATCTGCTTGGCCCCCTACTCAACCCCATGCAGCCGACAGGCCAGGTAATCGGCGTGTACGATCCTACGCTGATTGAAACGATTGCAGTGGCGCTCAGCCGCTTGGGTACGCGCCGGGCCGTTGTGGTTCATGCCCGCGAAAATTTGGACGAGGCCGGGCTGGCTGACTTTAGTGATATTGCTGTGGTAAAAGGCACTCAAATTAATATTGAGGCGGTGAGCCCGCAGATGCTAGGACTGCAAAAGGCTCCCACTGAAGCTATTAGGGGCGGCGATGTTCAGGTGAATGCTGAGATTCTTAAGTCCGTATTGCAGGGTAAAGGTACGCAGGCTCAAAGAGATATCGTATCAATCAATACTGCGCTAACGCTTCAGGTTGGCGAGGCGTTATCAGAGAATCTGAGCGATACGGAAGCGTTAAAGGAAGGGGTTGCGATCGCCCAAAACGTCCTCTCTAGCGGTGCGGCCTGGACAAAGTTTGAGCAACTTTCAAGATTTTTACAGTAATTATAAAAGCATCTCTAAAATGTACGCTCTAGATATTCCTCCCAATCAGTCAAAGGCCGCTGCTGCCACCTATTTTCTCTATAGAAAGCTCACCCGACAGCTTGCCGAACCTGCCGCTGAATGGCTCGAAAACGCCATGGCTAAGGTCTGGAAAAATGAGCGCAACGTATTTCCTGTTTTTAGCGCGGCAGCAAGGCGCGTGGGTAAAGACGATCTGCAAGTGAGCGAGCTAGATGAATCGCAGCTACCGTCCATTTGTCCCGGCTGGCAAATAGATCATTGGAGCACCGATCAGGCGGCTCGAACCATGCTGCTACTGGCGTGCTTAGAACACGAGAACGTTCCCTTTCGGCAGCTTGTTCAAAACCTGTTTGACAGCGCCGATGTCAGCGAAACGGTTGCGCTCTATCAAAGCCTTCCGCTGTTTCCCGAACCCGAAAGCTTTTGTGCTCAGGCGATTGATGGTCTGCGCAGTTCTATGACGATTGTGTTTGAAGCGATCGCCCTGCGCAATCCCTACCCCGCCCAATACTTTGACGAGCCTGCCTGGAACCAAATGGTACTCAAGGCACTCTTTGAAGACAGCTCGCTTTCGCTAATTCATGGACTAGACGAGCGAGCAAATCCCCGGCTGGCAAGAATGCTCTCCGACTATGCCCATGAGCGCTGGGCCGCTGGCCGCAAAGTTGATCCTGAGCTGTGGCGAGCGGTAGGCTCTCATGCTGATGCGCAGGTTGTTGGTGACTTGGTGCGCGTGCTGGTAAGTGCGGATGCGGCGGAGCAAGCGGCAGCGGCACTGGCTTGCTCGAAGTCTTCGATTGCTCGGGCCTTGTTGAGTGGCTATCCCGATTTGCAGGCGCGCATTTGTTCGGGGGAGCTTACTTGGGAGAATTTTAGAGGGCTACCTTCTCCTTTTGAGAAGTAACTGTTTAGCGTATACATCGGAAACCCACCCCACCAACCAACAACCTCAAACGCATACAAGCCCCAAAACACCTAAAAGAAAGTCAAGAAAGACCAAAATAAGCGACAAATGACGCACAACAATCTGTTAAATCATAAAGATGTTAACCAAGCCCCAAACAACGATATCTCAAACAATAGCGAACCAAACGATAGCGCTCTAAAACACACCCTGCCCGTCATCGATCCGCACATTCACATGAGCGCTCGCACCACCTACGACTACATGGTGATGAGAGAATACGGTGTAGTAGCGTTAATTGAACCTGCTTTCTGGCTAGGTCAACCGCGTACAAGCATTGGCACTTTCAAAGATTATTTCAGCACGTTAGTCGGCTGGGAGCGCTTTCGAGCCGGACAGTTTGGCATTCGTCACTACTGCACGCTCTCACTGAATCCTAAGGAGGCAAACAATCCTGCGGTGGCTGATGAAGTGATCGATTTGCTGCCAATGTACGCCTGCAAAGAAGGCGTGGTGGCGATTGGTGAGATTGGTTATGACGATATGACCGAAGCGGAAGATAAGTACTTTCGCATTCAGCTCAATATGGCTAAGGAGCTAGAAAAACTGGTGCTGGTGCATACGCCACACCGCAATAAAAAAGAAGGCACCTCGCGTAGTATGGATGTGTGCGTTCAAGAGGGCTTTGAGCCGTCGCGCGTGATTATTGATCATGCCAATGAAGAGACGGTGGCTGAGATTTTAGATCGGGGATTTTGGTGCGCGTTTTCGATTTATCCCAATACCAAAATGGGTAATGAGCGCATGGTGGATGTGGTGCGCAAGTATGGGCACAAAAAAATCTTTATTGATAGCGCTGCCGACTGGGGTATGAGCGATCCGCTGGCGGTGCCGAAGACGGCTCAGCTGATGCTAGAGAGCGGCATTAGTGAAGAACAGGTGCGGGCGGTTTGTTATGACAACGCACTTGCAGCCTACGCGCAAAGCGGTGAGTTTAATGAGTCGGACTGGCTCAATCCTGCCCCTGTCGATCAGCGGCAGCTCTATAGCGGTAGCTCGGTGCTGCGCGGGCAGATGCCAAAGGTAGAAGCTGCAACAGATTCTTTGGTGATTCGGTAATGGGCATGACGACAACGACGCAGCCTTCAAAGAGTCAGGTAGCGAACGAAGCGACGAGCAAAACGGCGAGCCGAGGCAAGCTGATTGCCTACTTACAGCTACTTCGACCCGCTAATATTGTTACGGCTTGGGCGGATATTTTTGCAGGCTACAGTGTTGTTCTGGCAGGCTACGCCACAGGCTATGGTGCTACGGAGCTGATGGCTACTGCCGATTCAAAGCCTTTGTTCTATTCTCTTTTGTGGCTACTTGTCGCTACGACTGGCCTCTATGCGGGTGGCGTTGTTTTTAATGACGTTTGCGATGCTGAGCTAGACGCGGTAGAGCGGCCTGAACGGCCTATTCCTAGCGGTCAGGTGCCGATGGCGGCGGCTGTAGGGTTAGGCGTAGCGATGCTGGGAATGGGCATAGCGGCGGCGGCGCGGGTGTCGGCGCTGAGCTTTGGACTGGCAGCTGCGATCGCCCTTAACGCTCTCTTATACGACAAGTTCAGCAAGCACCACACGTTCCTTGGCCCTTTGAATATGGGCATCTGTCGCGGCTGTAATCTGTTGTTAGGCGTCAGTGCCATAGCATCTGGAAGTGTTGTTCAAAGCGCACAGGCTCAATCGTCATTGCTGACTACACTACTGTTGTTGAGCTGCATTCCACTGGCCTATATCGGCGCAATTACCGCAATTAGCCAGGGTGAGGTTCACGGTGGAGAAAAGAAAACAGGCGCGATCGCTCTTCTCCTTCTCACCATCGTCGTGAGTATTCTTCTTGGCCTGAGCACGTTTCCTACTATCTCTTTCTGGCCCCTTCTCCCCTTTGTGCTTCTACTGTCAGCGCTCGTATTTCCCCCATTCATTCGAGCTGCACAAGATCCTGCTGCTGACAAGATTCGAGCGGCTGTAAAAGCCGGAATTTTGTCGCTAATTGTGCTAGACGCCTCGATAGGCGCTGGGTTTGCGGGCTGGCCTTATGGCCTAGCTACGCTAGCGCTCTTGCCACTGTCTATCGGCGTGGCAAAACTGTTTGCTGTGACCTGAGTTCTCTTTCCTTCGACCCTTTACAAGTCTTCCGATTCCCTAATCCCCCCAAAGCCCCAAACCTCTCATGACTGCAATCGCCCCCGCCTCCCCTTCGACCGCTGCCTCAGAACTCAAGCCCATTCAGCAGCAATTTTCTGTTCCTTTTGAATACAGCGTCCACTTCACTGACGGCCTGTTTCGGCCCGATAACCCTCTACTTGCCAACGTTTTGAGCGCCGATGGCAAGCCGGGCCGGGTGCTCGTGGTTGCTGATGATGGCCTAATGGCACACAGCCAACTGCTCGGCATGGTGATGACCTACGCGCAGCAATATTCTGATCAGGTAAAGCTGGTGACTGCGCCGCTGTCGGTGCCGGGTGGTGAACAGTCTAAAAACGACCATGCCCTAGTTGAGCAGCTTTGCTGGGTGATGAATCAGCACAATATTTGTCGTCACTCGTATGTGATGGCGATTGGGGGTGGGGCGGTTTTGGATATGGTGGGCTATGCGGCTGCGATCGCTCACCGTGGCATCCGTCTGATCAGAGTCCCGACGACTGTATTGGCCCAAAACGACTCAGGTGTGGGCGTAAAAAATGGCATTAACGCCTTTGAGAAAAAGAACTTTATTGGCACATTCGCACCGCCGTACGCAGTGCTTAATGACTTTTCGTTCTTGAAGTCACTGGGCGATCGCGACTGGCGAGCAGGCATTGCCGAAGCGGTAAAAGTCGCGCTAATCAAAGACGCCGACTTTTTTAATCAAATAGAAAAAGATGCCAAAGCCCTCGCCCGCCGTGATATGGACGCTATGCGAAGACTGGTCTATCGCTGCGCCAAAATTCATGTAGAACACATCGGTGGCTATGGCGATCCGTTTGAAAAAGGATCGTCTCGTCCGCTCGACTTTGGTCACTGGTCGGCGCATCGGCTGGAGTATTTGACAGACTACAAGCTGCGTCATGGTGAGGCGGTCGCCATCGGTATTGCTTTAGACACCATTTACTCTCAGCTCTCGGGCCTAATTAGTGCTGCTGAGTGCAAGCGCGTGCTAGATACGCTAGAAATGCTGGGCTTTACCCTATCTGTTGCAGAGCTGTTTCGACATCTCGATCAGCCTGAGCACCCCGATTCACTGTTTAAAGGACTCACTGAGTTTCAACAGCATTTGGGGGGTGAGCTGACGATTACGCTGCTGTGGGCAATTGGTCAGGGGGTAGAGGTGCATGAGGTTGAATTTGGCCGGTATCGAGAGGCGATCGCGCTATTAACCGCCCGAGCCCACCGCACCGCGACTGCTAAGAAAAAGGCTCAAAGCGTTGTTAGAGAGCATCTAAAAAAGCAGGTTCAACTGAAGGCTCAGGAACAGGCCAAGCTGCGGGCTCAGGCACAAGCTCAGAAGCAGGTTCAGGCGCAGCAACAAGCGCAGCAAGCGCAAGGCCAGCCTCAAAATCAGATAGCGGCTCAGCCTAACCTGCCATCTAATGAGCTGACGAACCAATCGCCTGATGAGCTGTCTGTAGCGTTAGCAAGTGAACCATCTGATGATGTCGTCAATGCGCCGTCTGAGGAATTGAACAACAAGCCTGTGAAAGCGCCTTTGAACGAGCTTGAAAGTGAGGACATTATGCCTGCGGTTTTAGAAGTTTCGCTCTTAGAAGTAGCCGCTGTTGGCTCGTCTGTTGGCGCATCGGTGCGTTCTGTTGCATGAAACTCTCCTCATCCCCAACCCATCTCACCTACTGCACCAACATCCACCCTGGCGAAAGCTGGCCAGCCGTATTTGACAATCTAGCCACTCACGTCACCGCGCTTAAGCATAATCTCTTTCCCAATCAAGCATTTGGTATTGGCCTACGCCTATCAGATGCCGCGAGCCGCGAACTGTTGCAAGGCGATGCGCTGTTATCTTTTCAGCGCTGGCTACAAGCACAAGACCTCTATGTTTTTACGCTGAATGGCTTCCCTTACGGCGGCTTCCACAATCAGGTTGTAAAAGATAAAGTGTATGCGCCTGACTGGACTCAACCAAAGCGGCTGCATTACACCCTGCGGCTGGTGGAGATTTTAGCGGCACTTCTACCGCCTGATATGGACGGTGGTATCTCTACCCTGCCGCTGTCTTATAAACCGTGGTGGCAGGGGGGTACTCAAAATACATTTGATAGTGTGTTTGAACAAAGCACTCGTCAGATTGTTCAGGTGGTGGCGGCGATGGCGGATGTTGCCCTACAAACGGGTAAGGTGCTGCATTTAGATATTGAGCCTGAGCCGGATGGTTTGATTGAGAATACGACGGAGCTGATTAATTTCTTTGAGCAGTGGCTGCTGCCGGTTGGGATCGCTCAGCTCAGCTCAGAGCGCGGTTTATCTAAGGCCGTAGCAGAGGACTGGCTGAGAACACACGTGCAGGTTTGCTATGACACCTGTCATTTTGCGGTGGCCTATGAAGATCCGAATGAGGCGATTGACCGCTTTTTGTTTTCAGGAATTCAAATCGGCAAGCTTCAGCTTAGCTCGGCGCTAAAGGTGGCTATCCCGGCTGATGCGGCTGGGCGACGGGCTGTGGGCGATCGCCTCTCTCCTTTTGTTGAATCCACCTACCTGCATCAGGTTGTTGCGCGCCACGCCAACGGTAAGCGCCAGCAATATCGCGATTTAAAAGAAGCCCTCGTAGACCTCGACAGCACTCAGGCCGAAGAGTGGCGTACGCACTTCCACGTGCCTATCTTCTTAGACGACTATCAGTCTGTTCAATCGACGCGCGCTCATCTCGAAGCAATTTTGAACCGACTGCCGACGCTTAAGTGCCGTCATCTCGAAATTGAAACCTACACCTGGGACGTGCTGCCGAGCCATTTGCAAATGACCGTACAGAATTCTATTCAGCGCGAATATGAGTGGGTTTTGAAGACCTTATCCCCTTTCACATCCAAACCCTATGCAAAAAACAGTTGTCATTAACGTGGTCGGCCTCACCGATCGCCTGATCGGCCCGCACACCCCCGCGCTCTTGAAGTGGCGAAATCAGGCCCATCAAAGCGCGATCGCCCCAGCTCTCCCGGCTGTCACCTGCACGGCCCAGTCCACCTACCTCACGGGCAAATCGCCTAGCGAACACGGCATTGTTGCCAATGGCTGGTACTTCCGTGATGAGTGCGAGGTCAAATTTTGGCGACAGTCTAACGCACTGGTGCAGGCTCCTAAAATTTGGGACGCGGCTAAAAAGCTCGACCCTACCTTTACCTGCGCGAATCTGTTTTGGTGGTACAACATGTACTCCTCAGCCGACTACACTGTCACGCCTCGGCCCATGTATCCTGCCGATGGCCGCAAACTGCCTGATATTTACACGCAGCCTGCCGAGCTGCGATCGCACCTCCAAACCAACCTCGGCCAGTTCCCGCTCTTCAAATTCTGGGGGCCTGCGACCTCAGTCGAATCTAGCCAGTGGATTGCTGATGCGGCCAAGCAGGTAGAAGCCCTGCATTCGCCCACCCTGACGCTCATTTACCTACCGCACCTGGACTATTGCCTGCAAAAAGTCGGCTGTGAGCCCGAGCAAATCGCCGCGGATTTAGGCGAGATTGATGCGGTCTGTGGCGATTTGATCGACTACTACGAGGCCAAAGGCGCGCAGGTGATTGTGCTTTCTGAATACGGCATTACGCCCGTTTCTCAACCAGTGCATCTCAACCGGGTGCTGCGTGATGCCGGATTAATTAGCATTCGTGAGGAGCTGGGGCGTGAGCTGCTAGATGCGGGGATGAGTCAGGCGTTTGCGGTGGCTGATCATCAGCTTGCGCATGTGTATGTAAAAGATGAGGGGCGAGTGGATGAGGTGCGTCGGCTGCTTGAGGCAACTCCTGGCGTGGCACAAGTGCTAGACGAGGCCGGTAAAAGAGAACATGGGCTTGACCATTCACGCGCTGGAGAACTGGTGGCGATCGCCGCTCCTGACGCCTGGTTTACCTACTACTACTGGCAAGAGAATAGCAAAGCGCCCGACTTTGCCCGTACGGTTGATATTCACCGCAAGCCTGGCTATGACCCGGTAGAGCTTTTTGTTGACCCGGCCCTGAAGCAGCCGAAGCTGAAGATTGCAAAAAAGCTGCTGCAAAAGCAGTTGGGCTTTCGGTATCTAATGGATGTGATTCCTTTAGAAGCTGATTTGGTCAAGGGTTCTCATGGTCATCGGCCTGCGAGTCAAAAAGACTGGCCGCTGCTGATGACACGTTCTAATTTGCTCGCAGCGCAGGACGCAAGTTGGCCCCTTCAGGCCACCGACGTTTTTCAAGTGCTGCTTAACCATTTACAAACGCCCTCAGTGTCCAAAACCCTTAAGACGCCTGCCTATAAATAAGAATCTGTGAGGATGGAATTTCTGTGCACTCTACTCAACTACCCGCCCAAATTCAAACAATCAGTCAACTGCAAGAAATTGACGACAAGCTGGTTCAGCTATTAGGCGATCGCATCTCTCTTTTGGCACAAAATCCGTCTCTATCTGTCGAAACTCCGCCCGAACAGATTCTTGCAGGCGCTAGTGTCCCTGACTTCGTATGGCGTTCTCTCCATACATCATGTATGGCTGCTGCCCGCACGCCCGGCCAAACGCCCAGCCAAACGCGGCCTAAAAAGATCACTTTGATCGGTGGCAGTGGTCAAATGGGACAGTTCTTTGCCCGGCAGCTTATTCAGGCCGGGCACTTCGTCAGCACATTAGGCCGTCAGGACTGGGCTCAGGCCGAGCAGCTATTGACAAATGTAGATTTGGTGCTGATTTGTGTGCCGACTGCGCAGGTAGAAATGGTGGTAAGGCGGGCTGTTAGGTACCTGTCTCCGGGGTGTGCGATCGCTGATCTTACCAGCACTAAATCCTCAGAGGTTGCGGCGATGCTCAGCTATCATGTGGGCCCGGTACTGGGCCTGCATCCTATGTTTGGCCCTGGTACCCAGTCCTTTTTGTCTCAAAATGTGGTGGTGTGCCAGGGCCGCTACCCAAATGCTTTTAGCTGGCTGCTCGATTTGATGAGTGCCAGTGGCGCTTGCCTAAGCAGTTGCAGCCCTGACGACCACGATACAACGATGGCTACGGTTCAGGCCATGCGGTACTTCTCGGCGTTGGGCGTAGGCGTTTTCCTCTCGCAAGAAAAGTCTGATATTGCACAGTCTTTAGCGCTAGCGAGCCCCCTCTACCGGCTCATGCTCAACCAGGTCAGCCGTTTGCTGGGCCAAAAGCCAACGCTTTGCCTAGAAATTATGCTCAATAGCGGCGACTGCCGCGACACGATCACTCGCCTAGCCCAAACCTACGGCCACCTCGCTCGCTTAGTCGCAGCCGGACAAACAGCGGCCCTACAAGAAGTTTTTGAAGCGGCCAGTAGCACGTTTGCATCAGAAAATAATAGAGCGCTAAGTGAAAGTAACTACGTTATCGAGAGCTTAAGCGTGTTTTTACGCGCTCAACAGTGAATTTGCGGAAAAGCAAAGTTCGTAAAATTACTGGGTTTGGTAGGCCACAGCTAATATTCTGCTGAAGACAACATAAAGATGTAATGAAACGAACGTGCAATCTAGCTGAATCTACTTTATGATATTTGCATAATATAAATTTACATTTGACATCATTGAGTTTATCCGTTGATAGCTATAGGCAACGGATATTTGAAAGCAGTGGTGTAGGGACTAGGTGGCAATAAAAAAATCGTCGGTTTAAGCATTTTCTCTAGACGCCACGGCTCCCTATAAGTTTAAGGCTATAGCGAACAAGATTTCGCTCCATACGCTCCTGTTTTCAGCAATCTCGAGTTGTTGCTGACACTTGAGCAGCCACAAAACGCACAACAAAATACATAAGAAGTGACTGGTAAATTTTGAACTTTGAACATACTATGGGCTTTTTACGAGCCCAGCTATTTAATGTCGGTTGCATTGCCCAAAGCATAGCGTGATTATCCAACAACGGAGAGAACTTGCAGACTTCTGGCAGTTTGAGCAAACGTTTCAGCTAGTCAGTTATTTACTGCAGGAGGAAAGTTCACCATTAGAACATTTTGTTCAAAAAAACAACTATCTAGAAAACTTCAGTAAAAAAAGACAATATTGCCAAAATAAAAGACAAATCTTAGAGGCCGAAACAGAAGATAACCTAACGCTCTTTAGAGTCTCTTCTGTTGATAAGGCGGCTGTTCATCGCGCCATTCACATGACACAGGTTGGCCTGATTGCAGTCAGCCTGTCGGGACAAGTTGAATATTTCAATCCGGCGATCGTAACCCTGTGGCAGCTTCCTCATTCTGTTTTATCCACCCGTCAGTTCAGCGATTATGTTGACTGTTTTAAAACCCGAGTGAATAGTCCAAAAGGCTTTTACAAATGCGTAGAGCAGATAGCCGCTCAGCCACTAGCAGCCGGAGTAACGGCCGTGAGGCTAGCTGACGGTCGTGTGTTTGAGCAGGGATTTCAGTCACTTCATATCGATGGAAAAGTAGCTGGCAGGCTGTGGGGATATATTGAGTCGAAAGATACGGCTGAGCCAAAAGTGGCGTCTAGCCCTTCGGTGGTAACGCTTGAATCTGATGCTGTTAGGCTTAAGTACCAGCGTGACTATCTGTATCAGCAGATGGTATCGACCGAGGCGATCACCCAGAAAAAGCTCCAGCTCACGGCTCAAATTATTCACCGCTCCCTTAGCTCGCTAAACGTGGTTTCGATGACCTCTGGTTTAATCGAAAGATACTACGGTCAGTGGAGCGAAAGCCGAAAGAAAAAGTATCTCGGCCAGGTTAAGGCCGCCTTTAACCAGATAAATAAATGCATTAGTCGGTTAGAAGAGATTGCTCAAATCGGCATGGTCGAAGGGCGAGGCTTGTCGGCCTATAAAGACCCGCTATCTGCCGACAAAATTACAACCATAGACCCATATAAAGTTTGCTGCGATCTGGTAGAAAATTTTAAGACCGCTTATAAACAACACACCTTTGTTGCCTTAAATGCAACTTCTTTAAATGTAGCTTTGTCGGGCGCAGTTAGTGCTGATGCTAACTATGTATACGAAAGCCTGTTGAAAGCAATCCTAATACAGCTATTAGAGAATGCTAGTCAATACTCTAGCTCAAGCCTAGTTAAAGTAATCTTAATCGAAGCAGAAGATAGTATGACTTTGCAGGTGCACGATACTGGTATTGGCGTTTTACCCGCAGAGCGAGAGCATGTGTTCGAGCCCTTTTATCGGGGCAGTAACATAGGTGATGTCGAAGGTATTGGCATCGGTCTTACGCTAGTTAAGGCGCTTTCGGAGGCGCTTTGCGGGCAGGTAAAGCTCTTTAGCGAGCTGGGTGAGGGCACTCGGATAAAGGTGGTTTTGCCAGTGATGCGATCGCCCATCTTACCCGTTCCCTAGCCAACAAGTTTTGTAACCAGCAAGTTTTGTGACAACCAGGCGGACTGCTGACAGACAATTATAGTCAGCAAATACAGCGAGCAGATAAACAGTCAGATTTTAGGTACGCACTACATTATTTTTGTAAAAAACATGAAGCAAGTTTTAGTTATCGACGACGAAACCTCAACAAGAGAGATTTTTATAGACTGCTTAGGTGCAGAAGGGTTTGAGGCAATTGGCGCAGCTAATGGAGCTATGGGCATTCAGCTTGCTCAGCAGCATTTGCCCAGCCTGGTTGTCTGCGACATTATGATGCCGGCAATGGACGGCTACAGCGTGCTTTCTGCGCTGAGAAAAGAGCCTTCGACTGCCTTAATTCCAGTTGTTTTCTTAACGGCTAAGCGATCTTCTGAAGAGATTCGCCGTGGAATGCAGCTCGGCGTAGACGACTATCTCACTAAGCCGTCTTCTATGCCAGAAGTACTGAGGGCAATCACCGCGCAAATCCAGAAGCGCGAGCGGCTTGAAAGCTGCTATGCCTCTAAATATTCGAGTGTTGAGGAGCCTGCTCAAAACATTGCAGCGCTGAAGCATCCCATTTTCCCAGAAGCCGGGGCGCTTCAGCCAGTGTTTGATTTTATTGAGGCGAACTATCATAAGCCGATTACCTTGCCAGAAGTTGCTCAGGCAGTGGGATATTCTCCCGCGTATTTGACCAGTCAGGTGGGCGATCGCACGGGCCGTACCGTAAACCGTTGGATTGTTGAACGCCGAATGCTTGCGGCTAGAGAGCTGCTGCAAGAAAGTAACCACAAAATAGAAGATGTGGCTTCTTTGGTAGGCTACCAGCACGCCTGTCACTTTTCAAGACAGTTTCGCAAGCACCATAACCAGTCTCCTCAAGCCTGGAGAAAAGAGCAGCGCTCTAGACCTTCAGCATCTCAAGAATCTACTCAGATGCCTTCTCAAGACTTCTCTCAAGTGTCTTCTGAAAGGCTGAGTGCTTAGAGAATGTCTGTGCTTTAGTATCGCGTGTTGGAACATACCACCAAACGCATACTCAATTTGCGCTGTTGTT
Organism: uncultured cyanobacterium; assembly: GCA_963793265.1. Lineage (GTDB taxonomy): Bacteria > Cyanobacteriota > Cyanobacteriia > Phormidesmidales > Phormidesmidaceae > Phormidesmis. The sequence goes on along the minus strand of CAWBZI010000006.1, from coordinate 143,293 downwards.
CTGTATCTTTTCAGACAGTCAAACCGTTGTCTATAGATTCCGAAAGAAACAACAGCGCGATCAAAACTTTTCTCATTACCTTTCTCTGTCAGCCGACCTAAATTACTACAGTCCAATGTAATAATTTAGGCTAAATTTTTATGGCTGATACGACAACAGCAACAGAAACCTCTGATATGTCTTCTGGAATACCTTCTGGCCCGTCTCCTTTTGACGATCTCATCGGTTTACCTGGCATCGATAGCCTAGAAGATATTTTCGGCGCAGCCGACGGCGAAGGCGGCAACCCGTTCGGTGGCAACCCCTTTGGCGGCGGAGCCGGTGGCGGCAACCCGTTCGGCGGCGGTGAGTCAGCAGACGGTGAAGCACCCGCAGGCGGTGGTAATCCGTTTGGCGGCGGCGCAGGTGGCGGTAATCCGTTCGGCGGTGGTGCTGGTGGCGGTAATCCCTTTGGCGGCGGTGAGTCAGCAGACGGCGAAGCACCCGCAGGTGGCGGCAATCCGTTCGGCGGTGGCGGCGCAGGCGGTGGTAATCCGTTTGGCGGTGGCGCAGGCGGCGGCAACCCATTCGGCGGCGGAGCCGGTGGTGGCAATCCCTTTGGCGGTGGTGAGTCGGCAGACGGCGAAGCGCCCGCAGGTGGCGGCAACCCGTTCGGTGGCGGCGGCGCAGGCGGTGGTAATCCGTTTGGTGGCGGAGCTGGTGGCGGCAACCCGTTCAGCGGCATGAGTACAGACTTTGGTGAAGGCAACACCGACAACGGCAATGGCAACTGGATGCTCTCGGGTTCAGATAGCATTCCGTTTGATATCTCTCAGCTCTCAGGTGGCGGTGCAGGTGGTAATCCGTTTGGTGGTGGTGATAGCGCAGGAATGCCGTCACTAGATAGCATCGGTGGCAACAATCCCTTCTTCTCAGGCGGCGGCAGCGGCGGCATGATGTCTGGGCCACTCCCTGAAGGCGATTTACCTGATACAGCCATGAATCCAACTGGCAGCGGCAACACTGCTAACGGCAACGGCAACTGGTTCTTTGGCGACGGCAATGAGTCTGACGGCAACGGTAACTGGTTCTTTGGCGAAGGTAACAGCACTGAAGGCAGCGGTAATTGGAATCTGGGCGACAACAACGCTGTCACTGGCAGCGGCAACCGTCCAACCGGCGATGGCAACACGATTAACGGCAACGCTAACCAGGTAAGCGGCAGCGACAACGATATTAGCGGCAACAACTTTGTTGCTGGCCAGAGCGGTGGTTCGTTTGTTGGCAATGGCGATCGCTACATTGCCACAGGCGAAGACGGCAGCCTAACCCTTGTTAGCAACCCATCAATGACCAATTCTGCCTTCAACTTCGGTGACATTGCAGGCAGTACTGGCGCGGCCAGCTCAGTTCCTATCGATCTGCCGTTCTCAATGGATGAACTAACCTCACCTAACGGCGCGCCTGAGATGGGCCCGATCGACTTTGGTGATGGCATTGGCGATGGTACTGACGGCATGGGCAACCCTGTTGGCAGCGGCGGGGGTAATCCCTTCGGTGGCGGCGCTGGTGCTATTCCTGGTGCTGATATGGGTTCTGACGCGGGATCTGGTATGGGCGATGGTGACTTGGAAGGTCTGTTGCGCCAGAGTCCGTTCGGCGTATTGCTAGATATCGAGGGCGTTAATGGCGTCGAAGATATCTTTGGCAATCTGGGCGGCGGCATGGGCGGCGGCATGGGCGGTGAAAATCCCTTTGGCGGCGGTGCTGGTGGCGGTATGAGCGGCTTTGGCGGCGGCAACCCCTTTGCTAATTGGAACCCGGTTACAGACGGCAATCCCTTTATTACAGGAGATGAGATGAGCACGCCAGCTTAATTGCGGCAGGGGTGGGTGTTGGCTGGTTTCACACGGCCGACCCACCCCGTCACTGCGCGCCACCCCCACGCTCGCATCACAGATGTTCCCGCCAACGTGACAATTATTACCGAATTTGCGATCACCCCCACACGGATTGATAGAATACTCTCGCTAGTATTCCAGGATCAATCTTCATGTCTGATTTGCCCCCAGATCAGAATTTGCGAGCCTTCTCTGTCGTTGCAGTAGGCGCATCTGCCGGTGGAATTAAGCCTTGCTCGGCGCTATTACGCGAGCTGAGCGCAGATACGAATCTAGCTGTGATTGTCGTGCAGCATTTGGGGGCCGACGCGCCAAGTATGCTCAGCCAAATCCTAGCGCGCGAGACGGCGCTGAGCGTTCAAGAAGCGACGCACGATCAGGTAATAGAGCCCGGCCATGTATATGTGATTCCGCCAAACGCGCGGATGACGATTGTTGAAGATCGCCTTCAGCTTGCGCCGAGAGAGGCTAGCGATCGCCCCTTTATGTCAATCGACATTTTCATGACATCTTTAGCCGCCGCCTACCGCAACCGCGCCATCGGTGTAGTGCTCTCAGGGTTAGACGGTGACGGTGCGCGTGGGCTAGAGCTAATTAAGCAGGCAGGCGGCATTACCTTTGCCCAAACTCAAGATTCTGCTGAGTATGGCGAAATGCCAAATACCGCCGTGGAGACTGGGTTTGTTGACTTCATTTTGTCGCCTGCTGAAATTGGCCGCAAGCTGATTGACATTGTTCAGCATCCCTACGTTTCTCAAGCCGTTCCAACGCCTCAACCAGACCAACCCGTCCCCGCAACAGATCCTTTTGCAGATCCTTCACCTGAGCTGTTGCCAGACGCGCCAGAGTCTACGAGCACTGCCGATCTCTCGATGGTTTATTCGCTGCTACGAGCTGCGACGGGTACCGACTTTAGTCAGTACAAGCGGGCCACGTTTGAGCGCAGAATGCAGCGGCGCATGGCACTTTACCAAAAGAATTCGGTTGAGAGCTACGTCAAGCTTTTAAAGCAAGACCCGGCTGAGATCAGAGCGCTCCACCGCGACGTGCTGATCTCGGTGACAAGCTTTTTTCGCGATCCTGACACGTTCGTTTTCTTAAAAGAGACTATCTTTCCGACGCTCGTTGAGCAAAAAGGACTTGATGCCTCTATTCGGATTTGGGTGGCAGGCTGCTCAACTGGGCAGGAGTGCTATTCGATTGCGATCGCCCTGAGCGAATATCTCTACAGCCAAAATATCAATCTCTCTATTCAAATATTTGGTACTGATGTCAACGAAGACGTGGTTAACGTTGCGCGCAAAGGCATCTATACCGAAAACCAGCTCAGCGGCGTTATTCCTGAGCGCCGCCAGCGCTTTTTTACCAAAGTTGATGGCGGCTATCAAATCAGTAAAGCGATTCGAGAATCCTGCGTTTTTGCACGCCAAAATCTCAGCAGCGACGCGCCTTTTTCTAATATCGACTTTATTAGCTGCCGCAACGTGCTGATTTACTTCACGTCCGCGCTGCAAAAAAGAGTGCTAGCGATTTTTCACTATAGCCTTAACGCTACCGGCTTTCTCTGGCTCGGCAGCTCCGAGAGCATTGGTGAAACCTCCGATATGTTTGAAGTGGTCGATAAAAAGCATAAAGCTTACACCCGCGCTTCGGTCGCTAACCGGCTTAGCTTTGACTTTATCACCAGCGACAGCGCCGCTCTCCATCCCACGTCGATAGCCGAGGGCGTTCCTGCTCAGCTCACCGGTTACTCAAACGTGCAGCGTCAGGCCGATCAAGTGATGCTCAACCGCTATGCTCCGTCGGGTGTAGTGATTAACAATCAGCTCGATATCTTACACTTCCGCGGCGATACGAGCCCCTATCTCAGACCTGCGCCCGGCGAGCCTAGCTTTAATTTTCTCAAAATGCTGCGGCCTAGCCTGCTGATCGAAGTTCGTTCGGCAGTTGAGCGGGCCAAACAGCAGGTGACGACAATCAGAGAAGAAAATCTGCTGATAGAAGGGTCGGCGCGCTACGTTCATATAGAAGTCACACCGATTAAAAATCCGCTGTCGCAAGAGCGCTGCTACATTGTGCTGTTTGAAGAAGGGGATTTGGTGCTGGCCGATTCGGTGAGCGATCGCCCCCAAGCAGAAAGCACGCCTACTAGCCGCCCTGACATTACCCGGCTCGAAAGAGAGCTTGCCGGGGTTCGCCAAGAGCTGCTCGATACTCAAACCTACTTGCAGGCCACCATAGAAGAACACAATGCGGCCAACCAGCGCCTGACGACCGCCAACGAAGAGATTTTATCGAGTAACGAGGAGCTACAAAGCACCAACGAAGAGCTACAAACCGCCAAAGAAGAGATTCAGGCGGCCAACGAAGAGCTAAAAACCACCAACGAAGAGCTACAGAGCCGCAACCTCGACACCCGCTCTATTAACGACGACCTAATCAACCTGCTCAACAACGTCAGCATTCCAGTGGTCATGCTCTCAAGCGACCTGTGCATTCGCCGCTTCACCCCGACCGCACAGCGTCTGTTCAACTTTATTCCCACAGACGTAGGTAGGCCAATCAGCAACATTCGCTTTGATCTGGATATTCCCGACCTTGAAACCCTTATCTCGGGTGTGATCAACACGCTCGATGCCCAGCAGCGTGAAGTGCAAGATAGTGAAGGGCACTGGTACCGGCTGCGCATTCGGCCCTACCGCACCGCCGATAATCAAATTGATGGCGCGGTGATGGCGCTGGTAGATATTGACGATATTAAGCGGACGTTGCAGCAGCTTGAGGCATCTCGATTCTATGCAGAGAGTATTGTTGAAACGGTGCGAGAGCCGCTAATTGTGCTCAACGCTCAGCTCCAAATAAAAACGGCTAACCGTGCTTTTTACGAGTTTACACAAGGCTCTGCTGCTGAAACCGAAGGCCAGCGGCTGCTGGATGTCGGCGGTGGTCAGTGGAACATTCCAGTGCTGCGGGCGGCTTTAGAAAATTTGCTAGCCGAGGGTTTCCCGCTTCAAGATATTGAGGTGGAGCACAACTTTGAACAGGGTGGCCGTAAAACGCTGCTGCTCAACGCGCGCTATATCGAACAGGGGACACAGCAGCACTCACAGCTAGCCGAACAAGATGATTCTTCTATGATTTTGCTGGCGATTGAAGATATTACCAAGCGCAAGAGGGCCGAGCAGGAGCGGTTGCAGCTTGTGCAAGAGAGAGCCGCTAGAGTAGAAGCCGAGTCGGCCAACGCTAGTAAAGACGAGTTTTTGTCAGTGCTCTCTCACGAACTGCGCACGCCGCTCAACGCCATTTTGGGCTGGACAGAGATTCTTTTAAATCAATCTAGTGCCGATCCTGTTTTGCAACAGCGAGCGCTGACCAGTATTGAGCGTAGCGCCCAAACGCAAACGCGCATTATTGAAGATTTGCTCCAAGTCTCTCGCATTATTCAGGGGCAGCTATCGCTACAGCGCCGGGCGGTAGATCTCACTGAGCTAGTTGCTGATGTGGTGGAAGGTATTTTGCCGGTTGCAGAGAGTGTCGGTATTCGGCTGGTGGCTAACTTAGCCGAAGCGCCTGACTACTACTATTTTGATCCTGAGCGATTGCAGCAGGTATTCAACAACGCGCTCTCTAACTCGATTAAGTTCACGCCGGAGGGTGGCGAAGTCGAAATCTCACTCAGCTATACCGAACAGCAGGCCCAAATTCAGGTGCGCGATACGGGTAAAGGTATTGATCTTGAGTTTCTTCCCTATGTGTTCGACAGGTTTCGTCAGGCCGATAGCTCTAATACGCGGCAGTACTCGGGCCTGGGTTTAGGGCTAGCGATTATTAAAGTGTTTGTAGAAGCTCATGAAGGCTCGGTGACAATGGACTCTTCTGGACTAGGCGCTGGTGCAACGCTGACCATTTTGCTGCCGTTGACGGTCGCTGTACGACCCATTGCGACGACGACACCGCCGTTTGTCGGTGAAAATTTGCTGGGCGATTTGCAAATACTGGTGGTTGAAGATGACCCTGACAACTTAGATATTTTGACGGTCACGCTAGAGGCGCAGCAGGCTACGGTGATAACAGCGACTTCGGTGGGTGGGGCGATCGCACACATCACCGAACAAGGAATGCCTGATTTGATTATCAGCGACATTAGTTTGCCAGGCCAGGACGGGTTTGACTTTGATTGAGTGGGTGCGATCGCGCCCTGAAGAAGCCGGTGGACAGGTGCCTGCGATCGCCCTCACTGGCTACGCCGCCGTCAGCGACACCGAAAACCTCCTCCTCGCCGGTTTTCAATACCACCTCGTCAAACCCACCAGCATAGACGAACTCATCGCCACCGTCGTTAGCCTAGTCGCCTAGATATTCCTATCATCTCGTAGCCCATCTTTGCTAACCTAGCCTTATGACCTACACGCTCAATAAACCGCTTACTTTCAACGACTTTATCGCCCAATACGGCGATAATCCTCGCTACGAGCTAGCAGACGGAGATCTTATAGATATGGAACCGACTGGCCCCCACGAAGCGGTCGGTGGCAAAATAGCAGCCAAAATTAGCGCAGCGATTACCAACGCGCAGCTTCCCTGGTTCATTCCTCGCACCTGCCTCATTCGTTCTTCCGGCGAAACGGCCACTGCTCGCCGCCCAGATATCGTTGTTCTAGACGAAACTGCTTTGGTGAACGAGCCACTTTGGGAAAGAGAGCCGGTTATTACGCTGGGCCGTTCTATCAAGCTAGCAGTAGAGGTGGTGAGCACTAACTGGGAAACTGACTACGCTCGAAAAGTAGAAGAATATGCCGTATTGGGCATTCGTGAATACTGGATTGCTGACTTTAGAGGCTTAGGCGGAACAATCTTTATCGGTAAGCCCAAGCAACCTACTCTCACCGTTTGTCAGTTAAAGGGAGACGAGTACCAGCAACAACAATATCGACTAGAAGAGATTATCTCCTCACCCTTACTGCCTAATCTTAAATTCTGTTTGAGGGACGTTTTGCCTCGATAGCGCCAAAGGGAAATAGTATGCTCATCCGATCTTTTCAGGACAGCGATACAACCGCCGCCGTTCAGCTATGGAATCGCTGCGGGCTCACGCGGTCTTGGAACAATCCTCAGCTTGATATTCAGCGTAAGCTAAAGGCTCAGCCCGAAGGGTTTTTAGTGGGATTGATAGACAACGAGATAGTCGCTTCAGTCATGATTGGATATGATGGCCATCGCGGCTGGATAAACTACCTGGCAATCGACCCAGCGCATCAGCGGAAAGGGCTTGGTTGTGAGCTGATGGCAAAAGCTGAACAGCACTTATTGAGTGTGGGATGCCCAAAGATAAACCTTCAAATTCGGCTTGATAATGCCGAAGCCATTGAGTTCTATGAATCCATCGGTTTCACTCAAGACAAAGTAGTCAGCTATGGTAAAAGATTGATTCCAGACGAGATGTACAACAATTCCTAGCTCTGTTGTATATCTAAGCTTTAGTGATTGTTGTAACTGTCTTGATTCCTATAGTTGTTGTAGATGCATGGTACTGTTGGGTACGCATTTAGCGTAAGAGATCGGCTGTAAGCAGAGGTTGCTGACCCACCCCGTCGCTGCGCGCCACCCCTCCGAGGAGGGGATTTATCGGCTGCGGGGTGTTATGGGATCGTGGTAGACCGCCTCTATCTTCATCGCCTGAAATAGATCCCCTTCTCGGAGGGGTACCCGCAGAGTGGGGTGGGTTCCGCCCTAGCCCACCGCGCTCGTCACCTTCTCCTGCTGCACCCCAGCCTCAGCACTATCAGCCTCAGAAGGTGGCACCACCTGCCAAAACTTCGGCAAATATTCCTCCCAATCAGCCAAAATCGCCTTCGCCTTCGCGCTGCCCGTCTTCTCAGCATGAGCCTCAATCAAGCCTTTAAGCTGCTGCGCGCCCGCGTCAGTAAGCACCCGCTGCACCTGCACAATCTCAGGATTCACCCGAGTCTGAAAGTCTCCTACTTCATCTAAGAAGTAGCCCAAACCACCCGTCATGCCTGCACCAACGTTGCGACCCACGCCGCCAAGTACAACAATTACGCCGCCAGTCATATACTCGCAGCAGTGATCGCCTGCCCCTTCAATCACGGCCTTACCTTTGGAGTTACGCACCCCAAACCGCTCGCCCGCAATACCGTTGGCATACAAAGTGCCACCCGTAGCCCCATAAAGGCAGGTGTTTCCGACAATCACGTTCTTACTCGTCTCGTAAGTCACACCCTCAAACGGCTTAATCACAATCTCGCCGCCGTTCATGCCTTTCCCTACGTAGTCATTAGCCTCACCGATTAAAGTAAGGTTCATGCCATCAAGGTTGAACGCGCCAAAGCTCTGACCGACGCTGCCGTTAAAGGTGAAGTTGAGCTGGCCTTTGAAGCCGTGGTTGCCATACTTTTTGGCGATCACACCCGACACCCGAGCCCCCACCGTCCGGTCAGTATTAATCACATCCCAGCTTCGGTCAATCGGCTCCTGCTGAGTAATCGCCAGCGCAATTTCCTGATCGGCCAAAATCTCATCGTCTAATACAGGGCCATTAGTGTGAATATCGCCGTGATCTAGCCAGGTGCGATCGCTCTTCACATCAGGCAGCACCACCAGCGCCGAAAGATCCAGCGCCTTCGTTTTTGCTAGCGATACATCATCACGAGGCACCAGCAAATCAGCTCGCCCGACGACTTCGATCAAAGACTTGTAGCCTAGCTTTGCCAGCAGCGATCGCACCTCTTCTGCAATAAAGTAAAAGAAATTCACCACCTTACCCGGCGTCCCAGAGAACCGCTTGCGCAAAGTCTCCTGCTGAGTCGCCACGCCTACCGGACACTGATTGGTATGGCAAACGCGAGCCATAATACAGCCTTCAGCAATCATCGCAATCGAGCCAAAGCCGTATTCTTCAGCGCCCATTAACGCGCCCATAATGACGTCCCAGCCAGTTTTAAGCCCGCCGTCTACTCTGAGGGTCACTCTGTCACGTAGCTGATTTTCCATCAAAGATCGATGTACTTCAGTTAAGCCCAGCTCCCAGGGCATTCCCGCGTGTTTAATCGAACTCAATGGCGACGCGCCCGTACCGCCGTCATGTCCCGAAATCTGAATCACATCTGCATTCGCTTTAGCCACACCGGCTGCGATAGTACCAATCCCAACTTCAGCCACGAGCTTCACCGAAACGCCCGCTTTAGGGTTGATTTGGTGTAGGTCAAAGATTAGCTGAGAGAGATCTTCAATCGAGTAAATGTCGTGATGCGGCGGCGGCGAAATCAAGGTCACCCCCGGCTTTGAGTTACGCAGTGAAGCAATATACTCACTCACTTTCTTGCCCGGTAACTGCCCGCCTTCGCCTGGCTTAGCACCCTGAGCCATCTTGATCTCAATTTGCCGCGCGCTCATCAGATACTCAGGCGTTACGCCAAACCGACCTGAGGCCACCTGCTTAATTGCCGAAGACGCGGTATCTCCGTTTTCTAACCCTTTCAAGTGAGGCAGCGTATCCGACAAACCTTCGCCGTCTACGTCATCTAATATCTTGAATCGAACCGGATCTTCGCCGCCTTCACCAGAGTTAGACTTACCGCCAATTCTGTTCATGGCGATACCTAACGTCTCGTGCGCCTCCCGTGAAAGAGAACCCAAAGACATTCCACCTGTGCAGAATCGTCGCATAATCGATTCAACAGATTCAACTTCAGAAACATCAATAGATTCTCTATCGCCTTTAAAGTCCAACAGATCTCTTAACGCCGCAACAGGCCGTCCGCTAAGCTGTTCGCGATAAACCTCGTAGTGGTCGTACTGTTTTGTTTCAACCGCTTTATGCAACAACTTTGTCATTGCTGGGTTGTTCATGTGATACTCGCCAGAGGGCCGAGACTGCACAAATCCCATATTCTCTAACCGTTTACGAGTCAGCTCAGGAAACGCTTTCTCATGAAACGACATTGTTTCTTGCGCAAGTTCTTCAATCGTCAAACCACCCAAGCGAGACACGCTTCCTTTAAAGGCAGTGTCTTTGAGATCTGCGCCAATGCCCACCGCCTCAAAAATTTGCGCACCGCGATAGCTGCTTAGTAACGAGATGCCCATCTTCGAGAGAATTTTCAGCAGGCCGTTATCAATCGCTTTACGGTAGTTATCCTGCGCCCCGTTAAGCGTAGCAACCGGCAGCTTGCCCGACTTCATTTGCTTTTGAGTTTTCTCTTCGGCCCACCAGTGGCGAACGCTCTCTAAAGTGAGGTAAGGACAAATCGCCGTCGCACCGTAGCCAAGCAGGCAGGCAAAGTGATGGGTGCTCCAGCACTGAGCGGTATCAACAATTAATGACGCTTGCATCCTGAGCCCGCGTTTGATCAACCCGTGATGAACTGCGCCGACTGCGACGAGCGGGGGAATGTAGGTTTGCTGATCGGAAAGGGTGGTGAGATTGCCGTCTGCGTCCAGGCGATCGCTTAATATCAAAATTTGAGTGCCCGCTTTCACCGACTCAGCGGCGCGATCACATAGAGCCGCGATCGCCTCCTCCAATCCCTTCGGCCCACCTTCAACCGCATACAGTGTCGAAAGCTCGCCCACCGGAAAATCAGACTTGCGAATCTGCTCCATCTCCGTGTCATTAATCACTGGAGACGCCAGCTTCAGCAGCCGCGCCTGCTCAGGATGCTCTTCCAACAAATTCCCCTGCGCCCCTAGCTGAGTAGAAAGCGACATGACCAGCCGCTCGCGCAAAGGATCGATGGGTGGATTAGTAACCTGGGCAAATCGCTGCTTGAAGTAGTCATATAAAAGGTGAGGCTTGTCAGAGAGCACAGCCAGCGGCGTGTCATTACCCATGCAAAAAGTCGGCTCTTTTCCCTGCGCGGCCATGTCCTCAATAATCATGTCCACATCTTCAGCGGTGTAGCCAAACGCCGTTTGCTGCGTTAGCAACGTCTGCGGCTCAAGCCAAGTTTCCTCGCTAAACATCTGCGGCGTAATTTCCACGCGCCGTTCATTCAGCCACTTACCGTAAGGCTGCGCTTTGGCGATTCGCTGCTTAATCTCCCAGTTGTGCAAAATCTCGTGACTGTCTACAAAGTTCACGGCCAGCATTTGACCTGGCCCTAGCCGACCTTTCTCAACAATATTTTCAACTGGGATATCAACGACGCCCGCTTCTGAAGACACCACCACATAGCCGTCTTTCGTAATCACATAGCGCGCAGGCCGCAAGCCGTTACGATCCAACGTTGCCCCCACCTGTTTACCATCGCAAAACACAATCAAAGCCGGGCCGTCCCAGGGCTCTTGAATGCTGCTGTAGTACTCGTAATAGTCAACAATTTCAGGATACTTGGCTAGCTCAGGCTGGTTGTGATACGCCTCTGGCACCATCATTGTGAGCGCTTGGGCAGGCGACCTTTCAGTTCTTACCAACAGCTCCATCACGTTATCTAAGTTGGCAGAATCACTATTTTCTGCATCCACCACCGGCTTCAGCAGCGCCAAATCATCACCCCAACTTGGGTGTGCCAAATTCGCTTCGCGAGCGCTCATCCAGTTGATATTACCGATCAGCGTATTAATTTCGCCGTTGTGCCCTAGCAATCGCATTGGGTGTGCCAGCGGCCACTTTGGCAGCGTATTGGTGCTAAACCGGCGGTGATAGACTGCAAAGGCACTCTTAAAGTCTTCGTTTTGCAAATCCTTGTAAAACTCACTGAGCACCGCCGAGCGCACCATGCCCTTATATACAATGGTGCGGCCTGAAAATGAGCAGACATAGGCGTCGGATAGGTGCGCGCTGCCGGATGCTTTAGCCTGCTTGGTGCGGTTTTGCTCAAATCTACGACGGGCGATAAATAGCGATCGCTCCAAAGCATCTTCTTCTAGTGCTTCAGACACTACCACCGCCTGCTCAACCTGCGGCTGAAACTTCAGCGCCAGCGGCCCCAGCGTCTCAGGCGCAACCGGCACCTCACGCCAGCCCAAAAACGCCAGCCCCGTATCCGCCACCGCCTGCTCAAAAATCTCACGCGCCGTTTTCGCATCCTCTGCCTGCTGCGGCAAAAACACCATCGCCACACCCGTCTTCCCAGGCACCAACTTCTCTAGCCCTTTCTCCTCAGCCCACTTTCCCAGCAGTTCCCATGGAATCGCCGTCATAATTCCAGCCCCATCGCCAGAATCTTGATCTGCGCAGCAGCCGCCCCGATGCTCCATGCAGTTCAAAGCTGTGAGGGTATCAACCACTAGCTTGTGGCTCGCGCGTCCCTGTTGGTCTGCAATAAATCCAACGCCGCAGGCATCGCGCTCTTCTACAAGCCAGCTCGGCCCTAAGTCTTCTAGTACATCGGTCTGAAAAGTTGTTGGGTTGAGAATCACGCGCGTGTTACCTAATAAGAAGACGGCAAAAACAGTTTACATATTATAGAGAAGTATTAAGGAACATTGAAGTCCGATACGCTACATAGCGCACTTTTTCTTGCTCAAGCGATGGCTGTGAGCTTTTAAGAGCTGCCTATATGAGAACGTTCTAGCGATTTGACATTGTGCGTAATAGTACATATGATCTGCTAAAAATAGTTAAGGTTGCGTGACGAATGCTGTGTGAAGCCTGCGTGTTTTTACGGCGTCGTAGAGACTTCGCTTGGGAGATTATGGTCTTTGGTAAAAGGCCAATCAAAACACTGTCAGCAGATGACTATATTCGTCAGCGCTGCTTTGCAACACTTGTAAGGCAAGCAGGGGTGAGGCGGCAAAAGTAAGATTCAGCTAAGTAATACGCCTAACATCCATATCCCGAAGCCCTCATCCTAAATCCTTCTCCCGAAAGGAGAAGGACTTTGAGTCCGGCTCCCTCTCCTCTCGGGAAAACGCACTGTGCTACCGAGGTGCCACTAAATTGTGTCTTCAAAAGGTTGGGGTGAGGGCTTCGGCAAATAACGCTCAAGCGATCCTCAATTCATAAGTAACTTTCTTAGAAGATTTGTCGATGTCAGAGCCATTTCAGGCGAATCTTGAGAGCGGAATCTTTGCAAGCATCTCTATATCCTTCAGTCAGTTTTTGCAATTCACTCACCGAGCCCATTTACTGCGCTCCTCCCACCTTTGGCTATTCCCGTTAAGACCTCTCTTAAAACGCTTCTGCGCCCTAGCCCCGTGTCTTCAAACTACTTAAGAGCCATGCAGGTTGCCGCTATCAGACTGGCTTCTTTTGGTTTGCTAACCGGATTCGGCTGGGCGCTCGTCAATTCAGTAGAGCTGCGTTCGGTGCCCAAAGCGTCATCTGCTATTCCTGATAAAGCGCTTCAGGCGGTGGCTGGTAACCCTGCCGCTATTCCTAGCGGTTCACTAAGCGCAACTACCGTCTCTACTGAGTCACCTCAGCCGTTTCAGCTTCAGCCTGCTCTGCCCGTTGCGATCGCCTCCAACACTTCCGAGCAGTCCGGCACCAGCATCCGCCTCAACAGCCACACCCTCCCCGGTCGCTGGCAGCAAAAAAACGGACGTATCGGCGTTTCCAGCGCGGCGCTATCTAAGCTAGTAGGCGTCGAGCTGCTGAATGCAGCCGACCCAACCCAGCAGTCAGTGCGCTGGTTCCCTAGTACCCAAGACGAAACGATCACGCTGCCTGCCTGGTGGGATTCGACCGACCGATATTTAGATATTAGTGATTTGGCAAGCCGGGCTGGCTGGACGGGGCAGGCGGCGGGTAATACGTTGCAGCTCAACTTGCCGCAGTCTCGGGTGGGGGGTATCCGGCAGGGTAAGCAGACTTGGGGCGATCGCATCGTCGTCGATCTCACTGGCCCGGCCACCTGGCAAATGGAGTCTGCCGATGTCTACACCGTTTCAATCGATGGCGCAATCACGCCTCAAATGGTTAGGGCTTTTAGAGCAATCTCTGGCAACCTGCTCACTCAGCTCCATGTTGCGCCGCTGAACGGTCGTACGGTCTTAAAAATTAGAACTAAAGACGGCGCGAGTCCTCAGATTTGGTCAACCGGCAGTCCGTCTCGAATCGTCATCGATATTCGCAAAGATGCCATGGTTGAGCGCGATGTGGCTTGGGCTCCGGGTCTGCGCTGGCGGCAGCAGTACATCGCTGTCGGCACTCATCGATTCCCGGTCTACATGTTTATCGTGCAGCCCAACCCCGCTACGCTCTCACTGCGCCCTATTCACGCCAAGCCCAACAGCGCCATTGGTATTGAACCAATCCTGACGCAGGCGCAAACTCAGCGAGTCGCTGCTGCTGTAAATGCAGGCTTTTTTAACCGTAATAATCAGCTCCCGCTAGGTGCGCTGCGCCGGGATAGCCAGTGGATTTCTGGCCCTATTTTAGGTCGCGGTGCAATGGCCTGGAATGAGCAGGGCGACTTGATTATGGATCGGCTGGTGCTCTCTGAAGTGGCGAGAACCGAGTCAGGAGAGGCGTTCCCAATTTTGGCAATGAACAGTGGCTACGTGCAGGCGGGAATCGGTCGCTATACGCCGGGCTGGGGCTCGTCTTATACCCCAATCGTAGACAGCGAAGTGGTGGTGACCGTTCGCAATGGCAGCATTAGCAATAAGCGAACGATGGGTAAGGCCGGTAGCGGTAATATTGCGATTCCCTCTGACGGTTATTTGCTAGCCTTTCGTAGCAATAACGGTGCCTCTGAGAAGTTTGTTACAGGTCAGCTTGTAAGTTTGGATGCTCAGAGTCAGCCGTCAGCCTTTGATCAGTATCCTAATGTTGTAGGCGGTGGGCCTTTGTTGATACGCGATCGCAATGTCGTCCTCAATCCGCAGCTCGAAGGCTTTAGCACTAACTTTATTCAGGGCTCAGCTCCGCGCACGGCAGTCGGCAAGCTCGCAGATGGCTCCTGGGTGATTGCCACCATGCACGATCGCGTCAATGGACGCGGCCCCACACTGCGCGAAACGGCTCAAATTATGCAGCAGCTCGGCGCAGTAGACGCGCTTAACCTGGATGGCGGTAGCTCTTCAAGCCTTTATTTAGGCGGGCAACTGCTCAATCGTCAGCCTCGTACGGCGGCCCGTGTGAACAATGGCATTGGATTATTCGTCTTGGGTAGGGACTAATCAAATTAGATTGGCTTGAGTTAGACCGAACTTTATTTGATATGGAAGCGATCGCGCGTCAAATAGGCCGGGCATAATCTACAGGAGCAAAGATTAATCATCTCTGCTTCAATTCTGGTTAACAAGGATGAAGACTTGATAGGGAACCCCCTTCAGGTGGGCGCTTTCTCTTACCGACCTGGGAATGCCTTGTTAGAATCAACCAGAATTGAAACAAGTATTATGAGAGCAGCCTATAAAGTCAGCAATTGATACTAACAATTGAGCATGGCTGTTCACCTCGTCTAACTGCTATCAGCGGCCACCCCTACAAACAACAGGGATATCCACCTACAAGGAGATCATTTCCACCATGGTTCAAACTCAAGAACTGACTGCTAAATCATTAGACAAGTCGCTAGAGTCCGCTAGCTTTGAAGGCGTCTCGGCCACTGAGCTACGCCCCTGGGGTGCTTTCACCGTGCTCGAAGAAGGCTCCGGCTATAAAATTAAGCGTATCGAAGTCAAACCCGGCCACCGCCTCAGCCTACAGATGCACCACCACCGCAGTGAGCACTGGATCGTGGTTTCTGGTACTGCCAAAGTAACCTGCGGCGATCAGGAGATTATGCTGTGCACGAATCAGTCTACTTACGTCCCTGCCTGCACCAACCACCGCCTAGAAAATTCGGGCGTTATTCCTTTGGTGCTCATAGAAGTCCAAAACGGTGAGTACTTGGGCGAAGATGATATCACTCGCTTTCAGGATGACTACGCTCGTAGCTCCGACTAAGTTTTTTGATTTCCTGACAACTTAAGTTTGGTGAAGGGGGAACGTTTGGTTCCCCTTTTTTTTAAGAGGCAATATTCGCGAAGTGATAGGCGTCGTACAATAGCGCTGTGCTTTCAATCTGCCGGTTAAATGATTCAGCTCACCCCTGCTGCCTGCCAAGAAATTAACAGACTCAGAACCCGGCAAGGTCGGCCTACTTCGTTTTGTCGGCTGACGCTTCAGCCGAGTAGCTGCGCTGAGTGGTCTTACGTGCTCTCGCTTGACGATGAGGTAGATGATGACGACGATGTGTACTCGTTTGATGGCTATGGTGTGGCGACAGTGCAGTTGGTGATGAAGCGCGATCGCCTCGACTACATCCGCGATCTCAAAATAGACTTTTCCGAAGATCTCACAGGCGGAGCCTTCCGCTTTAACAACCCGCTAGCCACCGAAAGCTGCCGCTGTGGATACGCCTTCGCCATTCGCCACTGACCCTTCATCCAAACTGCCTGGCAAAACTGTTCGGTCGAACCGATTGACAGGGTGAAAAAATAATTGATACTATTGCTTCTCATGACAACTTATCTCACGGCGTAATTAACTACTGCGCTCTTAAATCCCCACGCCTATATGCCTACGATTCAACAGCTCATTCGCACAGAGCGTAATAAAGCTACCAAAAAGACCAAATCTCCAGCGCTTCAGAGCTGCCCCCAGCGTCGTGGTGTTTGCACTCGCGTGTACACAACCACCCCTAAGAAGCCAAACTCAGCCCTAAGAAAAGTGGCCAGGGTTCGCCTCACATCAGGATTTGAGGTTACCGCATACATTCCCGGTATCGGCCACAACCTGCAAGAGCACTCCGTTGTAATGATTCGCGGCGGTCGTGTTAAGGATCTTCCTGGCGTTCGCTACCACATCATTCGCGGCACTTTGGATACAGCGGGTGTTAAAGACCGCCGTCAAAGCCGTTCTAAGTACGGTGCCAAAAAGCCAAAAGCAGCCTCCTAATTCATTTGCAGTCTCTTTGGCGAGTCGCTTTCTCTTAGACAATATCCTCTTTTGCGAAGGTCAACCTTTTGGTGTCACCTAATTAATTTGAAAGACTTGGGCAATGCTGATGTCCTTATCTCCCTTAATTAACCAGGTTCGTTGCGTTTTTCACCGCTGGTTCCACTCGTAAGCAATCTCTATTTTTTGAAAAACTGCTTCCACCCTATTTACACAAAGGTTAAAGCCTCATGTCACGCCGCTCAGCCGCGCAAAAGCGCACCGTCCCTCCCGATTCTGTCTACAACAGCCGCCTCGTTAGCATGATGTCTCGTCGAATCATGCTCAGTGGTAAAAAATCCGTTGCCAATAAAATTCTCTACGGCGCGTTCAAAATTATTGAAGAGCGCACTGGCACCGAGCCCCTAGAAGTCTTTGAAACAGCCGTTCGTAACACAACGCCCTCTAGTGGAAGTTAAGGCCCGCCGAGTCGGTGGTGCAACCTATCAGGTACCCATGGAAGTCCGCTCCGAGCGTGGTACGGCCCTATCCCTACGCTGGCTCACTCAGTTCTCTCGCTCTCGCGGTGGTCGCACGATGGCTACGAAGCTAGCGAATGAACTGATCGACGCTTCTAATGAAACGGGTGGCGCGGTTCGTAAGCGCGAAGAGACGCACCGGATGGCTGAGGCGAACAAGGCGTTTGCTCACTATCGCTACTAAAGCGCTCTTTAAAGTCGCTCTGCTGCGCTAACAAAGAACTAAACGTCCTATGCAAACGCCTGAGTGTGTCGCTTAAGCTTGCAGGATAGAAGCGCAAACTTAAAAACTTCTGGGTAATTTCGCTCAGGAGTTTTTATAATGGTTTTGCTGTAGCCAAAAAACTTGATACAGCTCGCTTAAAGGAGGTCACGATGGCCCGTAATACCCCGATTGAGAAAGTTAGAAATATTGGGATTGCCGCGCACATTGATGCGGGTAAAACCACGACGACTGAGCGCATTTTGTTTTACTCGGGCGTTGTTCATAAAATTGGTGAAGTTCATGACGGTAACGCGGTTACCGACTGGATGGAGCAGGAAAAAGAGCGGGGCATTACCATTACGGCTGCGGCGATATCTACCACCTGGCGCGACCACCAAATCAACATTATCGACACGCCTGGTCACGTAGACTTCACGATTGAAGTAGAGCGCTCTATGCGTGTGCTTGATGGCGTAGTGGCGGTGTTCTGCTCTGTGGGTGGCGTTCAGCCTCAGTCTGAAACCGTTTGGCGGCAGGCCGATCGCTATAAGGTGCCTCGCATTGCTTTTGTCAATAAAATGGACAGGACAGGGGCGAACTTTTTTAAGGTGTATGAGCAGGTGAAAGATCGGCTCAGAGCTAAGGCTGTACCCCTACAGATTCCAATTGGCGCTGAAGATAAGTTTAGAGGCGTAATCGATTTGGTGCAGATGAAGGCGCACCTTTATACCAATGATTTAGGCACTGATATTCAGGTCACTGATATTCCTGAGGAGATGCTGGCGAAGGCGCAGGAGTATCGCACTGTTCTGCTGGAGGCGATCGCTGAAACCAACGATGCCCTAATGGAACGCTACCTCGAAGGCGAAGAAATATCGGCTGAGGAGCTAATGCTATGCGTTCGCAAGGCAACTATCAACGACAAAATGGTGCCAATGCTCTGCGGCTCTGCTTTTAAGAACAAAGGCGTTCAGCTATTGCTTGACGCTGTTGTGGACTACTTGCCCTCACCGCCAGAAGTCCCGGCTATTCAAGGCATTTTGCCCAACGGCGAAACCGGTACTCGCGAAGCTAAGGACGATGAACCTGCGGCAGCTTTGGCCTTCAAGATTATGGCCGATCCCTACGGACGCCTCACCTTTATTCGGGTGTACTCAGGCGTACTTAAAAAGGGCAGCTATGTCTATAACGCCACCAAGGATAAAAAGGAGCGAATTTCGCGCCTGATTATCCTTAAGGCTGATGATCGCATTGAAGTAGATGAAATGCGGGCGGGCGACTTGGGCGCGGCCTTAGGCTTCAAAGACACCTTTACAGGTGATACGATTTGCGACGCCGACCATCCGATTGTGCTGGAATCGCTCTTTATTCCTGAGCCAGTAATTTCGGTCGCCGTCGAGCCCAAAACCAAGCAAGACATGGAAAAACTTTCAAAAGCGCTACAGTCGCTTTCGGAAGAAGACCCCACGTTTCGCGTCAGCATTGATCCTGAGACTAACCAGACGGTGATTGCTGGCATGGGCGAGCTTCACTTGGATATTCTTGTTAACCGCATGTTGCGAGAGTTCAAGGTAGAAGCAAACATTGGCGCGCCTCAGGTAGCCTACCGAGAAACGATCTTAAAGCCTGCTAAGGCGGAGGGTAAGTTTATCCGTCAGAGTGGTGGTAAGGGACAATTTGGTCATGTGGTGATTGAGCTGGAGCCTTCTGAAGAAGGGTCTGGGTTTGAGTTTGTCAGCAAGATTGTGGGAGGCTCTATTCCAAAAGAATTTATCTCGCCAGCGGAGCAAGGGATGAAAGAGGCTTGCGAATCTGGTATTCTAGCCGGATATCCATTAATTGATGTTAAGGTCACTTTGTTGGATGGTTCTTATCACGACGTTGACTCCTCGGAGATGGCATTCAAAATTGCTGGCTCTATGGCAGTCAAAGAAGCAGTGATGAAGGCTTCTCCGGTTCTTTTGGAACCCATGATGAAGGTCGAAGTGGAGGCTCCAGAAGACTTCCTCGGCGATGTGATGGGCGACTTGAACGCTCGTCGCGGACAGATTGAGGGGATGGGGTCTGAGGAGGGCGTGACGAAGGTCACTTCTAAAGTGCCTTTGTCTGAGATGTTCGGTTACGCGACCGACATTCGCTCCAAAACCCAGGGAAGGGGCTCCTTCTCTATGGAGTTCAGCCAGTACGAGGAAGTTCCGCGTAATGTGGCTGAGGCGATTATCGCCAGAAACAAAGGGAACGCATAGTTAGTTTTAGGAACACAAAAGAAAATTCATGGCACGCGAAAAATTTGAAAGAAGCAAACCCCACGTCAACATTGGCACTATTGGCCACGTTGACCACGGTAAGACCACTCTGACGGCTGCTATCACCATGACGCTATCTGCTGCTGGTGGCGGTAAAGCTCAGAGCTACGCTGAAATCGACTCGGCTCCTGAGGAGAAAGCGCGCGGTATTACAATTAACACCGCTCACGTAGAGTACGAGACTGAAAATCGTCACTACGCTCACGTTGACTGCCCCGGTCACGCTGACTATGTGAAGAACATGATCACAGGCGCGGCGCAAATGGACGGCGCTATCTTGGTAGTGTCTGCGGCTGATGGCCCCATGCCTCAAACCCGTGAGCACATTTTGCTGGCTGGTCAGGTAGGCGTACCTAATATCGTCGTGTTCATGAACAAGCAAGATCAGGTAGACGACGAAGAGCTACTTGAGCTAGTTGAGCTAGAAATTCGTGAGCTGCTCAGCTCTTACGATTTCCCTGGCGATGATATCCCGGTGACCGCTGGTTCTGCACTCAAGGCCGTCGAGAAGCTGGTTGCTGATCCTGGTACTGCTCGCGGCGCTGACGAGTGGGTTGATAAAATTCACGCGCTAATGGATGAAGTGGATGCTTATATCCCTACCCCTGAGCGTGAAGTAGATAAGCCCTTCTTGATGGCAGTTGAGGACGTATTTTCGATTACAGGTCGTGGTACGGTTGCCACTGGTCGGATTGAGCGTGGCGTTGTTAAGGTCGGTGAGACTGTTGAGCTTGTTGGTATTCGCGACACTCGCAGCACCACTGTTACTGGCGTAGAGATGTTCCAGAAGACGCTGGACTCTGGTATGGCTGGTGACAACGTAGGCGTCTTGCTCCGTGGTCTTCAAAAAGAAGACATTGAGCGCGGTATGGTGCTTGCTAAGCCTAAGAGCATTACGCCTCACACTGAGTTTGAGTCTGAGGTTTATGTGCTCAACAAAGAAGAAGGCGGTCGTCATACACCGTTCTTCCCTGGCTATAAGCCTCAGTTCTATGTGCGTACAACTGACGTAACGGGCTCAATCGAAAGCTTTACTGCTGACGACGGTAGCGCTGCTGAAATGGTTATGCCTGGCGATCGCATCAAAATGAACGTTAAGCTCATCAACCCAATTGCAATTGAGCAGGGTATGCGCTTTGCAATTCGTGAAGGTGGCCGTACCGTTGGTGCGGGCGTTGTTTCTAAGATCACCAAATAGAAGCTGCGTTTGGATCTGCTACGGAATGTTGTAGATCCGCGACACCTTTGTAGGGGCGCAAGACCTTGCGCCCCTACGCAACCTCGGCTTATTGCCGAAATTCTCCTCCCGACCCATCGAACCTAGAAAACTAAACATTCGCGCACGAAAGCGCTAAATTTCCATGGCCGCTACTATTCAACAGCAGAAGATCCGCATCCGCCTCAAGGCATTCGACCGCCGCTTACTCGATACTTCCTGCGAAAAAATTGTCGATACCGCCAACCGCACAAACGCTACAGCCGTTGGCCCGATTCCTCTTCCTACTAAGCGCAAAATCTACTGTGTGTTGCGCTCTCCCCACGTAGACAAAGACTCCCGCGAGCACTTCGAGACGCGCACCCACCGCCGCATCATCGATATCTATCAGCCTTCTTCTAAAACGATTGACGCGCTAATGAAGCTAGATCTTCCTGCTGGTGTGGATATTGAAGTTAAGCTGTAGGTTTAGCCAAATAGATTAGATAGCATTAAAGAACCTTCTAAACTCGACTGTTTAGGAGGTTTTGCTGTTTTAGGTTTTCTGAGGTTCACCGCAACCCATCTAAACCCGTGCGTTAGAATATTTGTAGTGCGCAAGCTGCCCTTTCGAGCGGCGCACTGCTATGGCCCTATTTTGCACACAATGGACTTTTCCTCCTCAGTTGCCGTTCGCGAGCTACCGCTTTTTCCCCTCCCTGAGCTAGTGCTCTTCCCCGGTCGGCGGCTACCCCTCCACATTTTCGAGCTTCGCTATCGGATGATGATGAACACCATTTTGCAAGGCGATCGCCGCTTTGGTGTGCTCATGGTTGATCCCAACACTGGGGAGACGGCAAAAGTAGGCTGCTGCGCGGAGGTCATTCACTACGAACGAATGCCCGACGACCGCATGAAGATTATGACCTTAGGTCAGCAGCGCTTTCGAGTATTGGACTATGTGCGAGAGACGCCCTACCTAGTGGGCTTAGTTGAGTGGATTGAAGATGAGCCGGTTGAGGAAAGCTTGGAGCCGCTAGCTAGTGAAGTTGACCGGCTGCTGAGAGATGTGGTGCGGCTATCGGCTAAGCTCACCAGTCAGGACATTGATTTTCCTGAAAATATTCCAGAGCTACCGCTTGAGCTTTCTTACTGGGTTGCGAGCACGCTCTATGGCGTTTCGCTTGAGCAGCAGTCGTTGTTAGAGATGCAAAATACGCTGAGTCGGTTAGAGCGTGAGGCGGAGATTTTGATTTCAACCCGTAACAACCTGGCGGCTCGGACAGCGCTTAAGGATGTTTTAGAGTAGATGCGTTTGCATGTCTTCTACAGAATTCGCTCAATGTCAATGAGGCCGTAACTGCCGAAGTTCTTCAGCGTTGCGGTGTGCATTTTTAATAGCTCTAGTGCTGACTTCATTGTTTGGTCTTGGGCGCTGGCTTCAACGTCTACAAAAAAGATGTAGTCACCGAGCGATCGCTTAGTAGGGCGAGACTCAATCCGGCTCATGTTGATATTCAGCACCGAAAATAGCTGTAGCGGTTTAAGCAGTGCACCGGGTTCATTAGAGCGCAGGCTGAATGCAATAGAGGTGAACTGTCCGCTGGTGGCTGGCTGCTTGCCGAGTACCCAAAAGCGGGTGTAGTTGTCGGCAAAGTCGTTGATGGGATGGGCGAGTACGGGAAGATCGTAGATTTTTGCGCCCCAGGTGGAGGCGATCGCACCCAGCTTTGAATCCTCCTTAATCCGAGGCAGCGGCTCTGAGGTCGAATTGCTAGGAATCAGCTTTGCATTCGGCATATGCTCGGCTAGCCAGCTGCGACACTGCGCTAGCGCCTGTGGATGCGAAAAAACGGTTTCAACCTGGTCAATACTCTCTGCTTTAGAAATTAGTGCGTGTCTGACAGGTAGCGTAAATGCCTGCTGAATTTGTAACGTTTTGATTTCCCAAAGCGTATCTAGGGTAATCGTGACACCGCCACCGATGGAGTTCTCGACTGGCACAACACAATAGTCAGTGTCACCCTGCTCTGTTGCTCTAATCGCCTGAGCAATTGTCAGATAGGCATCCAGCTTAGTCGATTGCGCCTTTAAACTTTCGGCATAGGTCGCCGCTGCGAAGTCAGAAAAGCTGCCTTTAGGGCCGAGATGGGCAATTGAAACCGTCATATAGGAGGAGGCTCGCGAATGCTGTAGAAGTGCTAGGGTTAGCTTATACGGTTTTCTCTTTCATTTCGCTCGTAGTTATGGTTGTTCGCTTCAGCGCTTCTCAAGCAGTGACAATTTCGGTGCCACAGCAGCCTTTGGCTATTGAGACGTATCTAAGCGAAGTCGATCGGCTAGTGTACGCGCTGATCGATAAAAATCAGGTAGAGACGCTGAGTCCCGGCCTGTTTAGAGTGAAAGTAAAGCCTATCCGCTTTATTGGTTTAGCCTTGCAGCCGGTTTGCGATCTTAAAGTTTGGTTAGAAAACGACACGGTGCGGCTAAGTTCTGACACCTGCTACATCGAAGGGCGTGAGTCTATCAATCAGCGCTTTTCGATGAAGATGCAGGGCTACTTAGTGGTTCAAGAAACGTCTAAAGGGAAAAAGCTACGTGGACAGGCGAACTTAGGCGTTAGCGTTGATCTACTCCAGACTATGTGGCTAACTCCAAAACCTTTGCTGGAACGAACAGGTAATGGCTTGCTCAACGGTATTTTAATTACGCTGAAGCAGCGGTTAATGCGTCAGCTTATCAGCGATTATTGTAGTTGGGCTACTGCTTCGGCGACGGCTGAAGTGTCGAGCCCTTCTTAGTTAAAGCTGCCTGATACTTAGCAGTCTGTCTAGTTTGAGTCTCTTCAAGCAGAACTACTGGCAGCTTTTGAACGATTTTCGATGCTGCCGACAAACGCCTAGATTGGCGATGCCCGCTCTGTGCTTTGCGCTTCCGTAGCCCTTATTAGAGGCTAGATCATAGCCAGGATAACGGCGATCTAGCCGGGTGATAAGGTCATCTCGCCACACTTTTGCGACGATGCTAGCAGCGGCGATCGCTAGCTCATGCTGGTCGCCTTTCACAATCGTCCGCTGCGGTATCTCTAACTGCGGTACTCGCTGATTGCCATCTATCAAACACAGCTTAGGCGGTGGCGATAGCTGAGCGATCGCGCGATACATTGCCAGCAAAGACGCCTGCAAAATATTAACCCTGTCAATCTCATAGGCAGAGGCCATGCCTATTTTGCACTGGGCTATTTCTCTAATTTGCAGCGCGAGTTTTTGTCTTTTGGCGGGCGATAGTTTTTTGCTGTCAGTGACGCCTGCTTCGGTGAGGGGTGCGATCGCCCCCTCTGGCAAAACGACCGCCGCTGCCACGACCGGCCCAAAAAACGCTCCTCGCCCTACCTCATCAACACCCGCAATCTCTTCAGTCAGTAGTGTCTGGTAACTACTCACTAGCCGAAGATCGACGGCGACGGCGACGGCGGACAACCTTCTCTTCAGTCGCTCCTGAGCCTTCAGACGCATCCTCTGAAGCCGCGCTTTCTGATGAGTTCGATGCTTTATTCAGTATCGGCCCATCAAAAGAAGACTTCTCAGCGACAGCAGGCGGCTCTTTTACGTCATTCTCCACATCATCAGCAAGCTTGACCTTCGCAGAGGTTCGAGAACCACTTGAGCGCCTTCTCTTCCGAATGGGCGTAGAAGGCTTGTTCTCTGGCTGATCGCTCTCAGATTGAGCAACCGACTGCTCATCTACCTCAGGCATTTCTGGCTCTTCTTCAGCCTCGTCCTGATCGTCATCTAGCTTAGGTTCAGCATGAACCGGCGTTGGTATCACTCGCTTATTAGACACCTCATCAGCCGCTTTGGCTTTAGCCTCTGCCATAAAGGCTTCAGCCTCACCTGGCAACACCACCGAAACCGCAATATTCTGAGAATTCTCAACCGTCTGCTCGCTATAGACCAGCGGCGAAATGCCCATCATGGCGTAGATGCGCTGCTCCTCTAGCGGCATCTCGACGGCAACAATTTCGGGTGGCTCTTCTTGCTTTCGCCGTCCGTTGCGGGTGCGCTTACCCTTCGATCCAGGCTCAGCGTTGCTCGTCCGCTTATCCGACTGATTATCAGCCGCCTCTGCCTGCTCATCGAGTCTATTATGTCCTCTAGGGTCAGACCTATCAGCCCTGCTGTCGTTTCTTTCTGCTCTCTCAGATCTGCCGCGTCCCTGGCGAGGGCTGCGTTCCTCTACCGTCTCGTTAACGGGCTCTTTCGCCGCTGCTGGCACTGGACTTGCTGGGGCAGAGCGTCCCGAGCGCGAAGGTGGACTTTCTGAACCCCGACGCCGACGCCGACGATTTCCGCCACGACCGTTTTTGTCTTGATAGTTAGGATGATTGAGCAAATCTAACTCTTGCAGCTCCGACTGTGGATCTAAGCTGCTGGCGCGATCTTCTCGGCTCGAATCCTTTGCCGATGGACGGCTCGAATAGCTCTGTGCTGGCGAGCTGTAGCTCTGGGGCCGAGAAGATACAACTGACAGTGACTCTGTTTGCTCAGGTTCGCTGCCAGGAAGATGCGCTAAATGACCTAAGCCGCCACAAGTCGGGCAGGTTTGACCAAACAGCTCATAAATGTTTTGTCCCTGGCGTTTGCGGGTGAGTTCTACCAGTCCTAGCTCAGAGAGCTGAGAAATCTGGGGTCTGGACTTATCCGGTCTGAGCGAATTGCCAAACTGCTCTAGCACCTGCATCTGGTCGCGGCGACCGTCCATGTCGATAAAATCGACCACGATTACGCCTGCAATGTTGCGCAGCTTTAGCTGCCGAGCAATCTCAATAGCAGCCTCGCAGTTTGTCCACAGCACCGTTTCACGCGCGGTTGCCGACCGCGTAAACGAACCGGAGTTTACGTCAATCACCGTTAGCGCTTCAGTCGTCTCAATGATGATATAGCCGCCTGAAGGCAGATCTACTCTAGGCTTGAGCGCTTCACGAATTGCCGCGTTAACGCGAAAATACTCCAGAATGTGAGTCGGTTCGCGGTGGTAGTCGATTAAAATACCGGGCGGAATACGACCGTCACTCCAGCTTGAAAGGTGCTGCTTTGTGCGCTCAAATCCGCCCTCGGTATCGGTGACGATGCGGTTAACGTCGTCACTGTATACGTCGCGCAACACCCGCTGAATAAAGTCATCGTCGCGGTTGAGTAGCGACGGTGGGCGCGTAGCTAATGCCTCTTGCTGAATGCTTTCCCAGCGCTTTTGTAGCGTTTCAAGGTCTTCAATGATGGCTTCTTCTGAGACGCCTTCGGCTTCTGTTCTGATCAAAAGCCCCGTCCCAGACGGCTTTACCAAAATGCCGAGGGCTCTGAGCCGGTTGCGCTCTGTTTCATTGCGAATGCGGCGCGATAGGTTAACGCCTTTGCCATAGGGCATCAGCACCAGATAGCGGCCCGGCAGCGTCACTTTACCTGTCAGCCGTGGCCCTTTGTTCCCGGTGGGCTCTTTCATAATCTGAACGAGCACCTTTTGCCGGGGTGCGAGCAGTTCAGTAATTGGCCCGGCCATGCGTTTTAACTTTAGCGGCCCCAGGTCAGAGACGTGCATAAAGCCGTTTTTGTCGCCATCGCCAATGTTTACAAAGGCGGCGTCAATACCGGGCAAGATATTTTCTACCGTGCCGAGATAAATGTCTCCGACCTGGTGGCTGCCTTTAGCAACAATAATCTCTTGGATCTGATCTTCTGAAAAGACGGCAGCAATTCGATGCTGCTCTGCAATAACAATCTGCTTTGGCATTCAATATTCCTCGGAATCCTGCCAGTTGATGCCGATTTGTAAGGCTTTTTTGCTGGCGGGTTCTTGAGTCAGTAGTAAAAAATTGGAAAAAATAATGTCGTGAAAGTCAATCTTGAAGACTGTGAACAAAAGCCGTAAACAAGGGCTGTAAACAAAAATCAACGAATGAGAAAGCGCTGAGTCTTTAGGAGAATTGTTTGATCGAGATAGTTTGCTAAAAAACCGATCTAAACATTAAAGCCAATGTAAAAGGTCGAGGTACAAACAAAAGGCAGTTGTCTAACCCTTTTGCCTGGAACAGCAAAGCAATGCCTGCTGTAAAGCGTTATCTCTTACTTTCTTTAGCTTTCTTCAAGCCTTGATCGCAGCTTTAGCAGGTTGGGCGTAGCAACCGAACCTTAACAAAAGCGCGTCATATAAACTCAGGGATTAACCGCTAGCTAACCCCTCTTCTCTGAGGGCAGTTAGTCATCAGGGCAATTTAGACGAAGCCTGTTCGGCTCTGGCCTATTTAGCTCTTTGCGGTAGCTTCCGTGGCTGTATTATAGCCCCAGAAGCGCTTTTATACTATTTGGCTATACAAAATTTTAATTTGACTAATTTCAAGTGGTTTATATTCTCTCGATACACAAAACCCCCAGCGCCTTAAATCAAGGGCACTAGGGGTTTTGTAGCTTTTGACTTTGTAGCTTCAGAAGATGGCTAAAAGTTTATAGCTGATGACTGTATCTGATGGTTTAGGAGGCGGAGGCGAGCGATCGCTTACGTCTACCGGGGCTACGCTTAGGCTCTCCAACCGCCGCTCCATTCTGGCCATCATCGCCAGCAGCTACCGCACCATCGACATGCTGAAGCAGCAAAACGGCGACCGGATACTGCTTTGGCAGCTCGCGACGCACAAATCGACGCACGTCTTCTTCAAGCCGAGACTGCAAGCCATCCCATTTAATGGTGGGGCGATCGCTATCTGCATTCTCAACCACTTCTTTCCACCGCTCACGCAGCGACTTTTTCACCGTAGCAACAGCGCTACGCTCCCACTGCTCCTGCGTTTTGACAGTCACAACACCGCGCAAGTTAATAGAGGGATCGCCTAGCAAATGACCTTTGCTGTCAACGGTCGCTGAGACAGTGATGATGCCATCTTCAGCTAACTGCTGACGCTCTTTGAGCACCGCCCGCTCGACAATACCTGTGCGTGAAGCATCTACAAGCTCAATACCTGCGGTTACCTGACCGTCTACTTCCATGCTGTCAGGCGCAATCTTAATTACATCACCGTTGTTCACAATGGCAATATTGTCTGCTTCTACGCCAAGCTGCTGCGCCATTTCAGCGTGCTTGACCAGCATTCTATGCTCGCCGTGTACAGGAATGAAGAACTTAGGCCGAGTAAGCGCCAACATCAGCTTGTGATCTTCCTGGTAGCCGTGACCGGAAACGTGTAGCCCTTTGCCCTTGCCATAGATAACGCGAGCGCCCTGGATCATCAGCTTGTCAATGGTATTGACGACGCCAATGGTGTTGCCGGGAATTGGGTTAGACGAAAAGATAACCGTATCGCCTTTTTGGATTCTAATCTGGCGGTGGGATCGGTTGGCGATGCGGGTGAGCGCTGCCATTGGCTCGCCCTGTGAGCCAGTCGTCAGGATCATCGCTTTTTCATCGGGGCACTGCTTAAGCATGTTGAGTGGCTTAAACAGGCTGTCGGGCGCGTTGATGTAGCCCAGGTTTCGCGCGTGAGAGATAACGTTCAGCATTGAACGGCCTACGACGAATACGTCGCGCTTGTGCTTTTGGGCTAGCTCTAGCAACATGCTGACCCGGTGAACCGAGGAGGCAAATGTCGTGACGAACAGGCGACCTTTGGCGTCGTTAAATTCTCTGTCTAGGTTGGGGAATACGGCGCGTTCAGAAGGTGTGTTTCCTGGAATCTCTGCGTTGGTAGAGTCGCTGATCAGGCACAGAACGCCTTTTTCGCCGTACTCTGCAATTTTTTGAAAGTCGAAGAATTCGCCGTCTACCGGAGTGTGGTCAACTTTGAAGTCACCGCTGTGGATGATGGTGCCCACGGGCGTTTCTATCGCCATGGTGAAGCTGTCGGCCATGGAGTGCGTGTTGCGGATGTATTGCGCTTTGAAGTGCTTGCCGAACTGAACGATGTCACGAGGGCCAACGGTGTGGAGTTTGGTGCGATCGCTCACTCCAGCTTCTTCTAACTTGCCTTGCAGCAGCGCCATCGCCAAACGCGGGCCGTGAATGACAGGAATATCAAACTGCTTCAGGTGAAAAGCAATACCGCCAATATGGTCTTCATGACCATGGGTGACGATCATGCCTTTAATCTTGTGCTGATTCTCTTTGAGATAGGTAATATCAGGCAGCACGATATTAACGCCGTGCATTCCTTCAGTCGGGAAAGACAGGCCAGCATCTAATAAGACAATTTCATCATCATATTCAAAGACGCAGGTGTTCTTACCAATTTCATGCAGGCCACCTAACGGAATGATCTTGAGCACTTTTTCGTTGCTAGATCGACCGTTTTTGCTGCTTGGGCTACTCTTTGGGCTAGCGCCGTTGCCGTTGTTTGAGCTGGTTTTAGCAGCACTGCTGCGGGCGGTGGTTCTGGTTCTAGTCGGGCCAGTTCTTTTGCTGGTCTTAGGGCTAGGCTTTGGCGCGCTCTGTACGTCTTGAGCACTTTCTTTTGAGCTGCTATCTGTGAGTCTACTCATGTAGTTTCCTTTTATACGAGTTGAAATGTTGAAAGATTTGAAATGAAAAATTGGATGGCAATACCTGGCCTGTGTAGAAGTCGCCTGATACGAGGACGCCCAGAATTAGCTGGCTTGCCAATCGATTGTTAGATGGCATGGCTACAGGGCGACAGCGAATGCCCCGTAGCAAAGAATATTGGACATTGTGCTGCTGACCTGCGGGCAACTGGTGGCATCAACCCTTTTCTTTGGGCTGGTGTATTTATTTTTTTTGAATGCAATCAATTGAAATTTACCTGGTGCTGAACGACTGAAAACGGACGTGATAGATAGATCTGTGCAGCGCTTCTATAGCTAGCGCTGATAAATACTGGTTTGCCCTGACGGTTTAAGGGCTTCGAGAGCTTCGTAATTAGTTCTTCGGTAAAGCTCAAGCTAAAGTTTCGACTTTTTCCGTCACTTTCTTTTCCTTTGCACTTTTGAGAGCGCATTGGCCTTTCGTTCCTCAAGGCCGCTTGTTCCTTTGTATTACCTGTCGGCTTAATTGATGCTGAAGCCTCTGGCTATTTACGAGGCGTTCTTGAGCACTAACTCAATGCTATACGAATAAGCAATTATTCCTAGCTTATCCTTATTCCTGCATTAGTCTTACACTTTTTGTACTAGCTATGCCACTGGTAGATCCAGTTCTAAGAGTGTGGTTTTAAGCACTTGCCTAAGTTCATTTGACCCTTTACAGAGCGGTAGGCGGCATTTGCCAACTGCCCAACCCTGAAGCTCTAACGCCATTTTTAGAGGAATCGGGCTCGTAAACGAGAACAAAACTTTAAACAAAGGCAATAGCTGAAGATGCAAATCTCTGGCTTCTTTGACCTGGCCTGCTTCAAAAGCACGAACCATTTTTTGAAGCTTATCACCGACTAAATGACTGCTGACGCTAACAACGCCCACTGCGCCTACGGAGAGCATGGGCAGCGTTAAAGAGTCGTCTCCTGAGTAAATCTCAAACTCAGATGGACATAATCTGCTGATCGCGCTGACCTGATCAAGATTCCCACTTGCTTCTTTGATGGCAACGATATTAGGAATACTTGATAATTTGGCAACTGTTTCAGGAAGAAGGTTGCAGCTAGTGCGCCCAGGAACATTGTAGAGCATGATCGGTAAGTCGGGGACGGACTGTGCGATCGCCTCAAAGTGACCCACTAACCCCGCTTGAGGTGGCTTATTGTAGTAAGGCACTACCTGCAAAGATCCCTCTAGCCCAAGCTTCTCAGCCTTCCGAGTCGCCTCAATCGCTTCAGTGGTGCTATTAGAACCCGTACCCGCCAATATCTGCGCTCTACCGCCCACCGCCTGCTTTACAGCCTTAAACAGAGCATATTCTTCATCCCAAGTCAGAGACGGCGACTCGCCTGTTGTGCCACACACCACAACGGTATCTGTGCCATGGTCTGCCAGGTGGCTTGCCAGCTTTTCGGCTATGGGATAGTTAACCTCCCCAGAAGGCAAAAACGGCGTTGCCATTGCGGTGAGCACTCGGCCAAACCTGGGCGCAGCATTCGAGCTGTCAGCGCTAGTCATCTCTTCATCCTGCTGTTACGTGAACGCTTACTTCTATGCCATTGCAGCTACTTTGAGCCAACGTTTAGCCACCACCAGCTCCGCAATCTGCACCGCATTTAATGCCGCACCCTTACGAATCTGATCGCCACATAGCCACAGCTCTAATCCCGCAGGATGCGATAAATCCTGACGAATCCGGCCTACCAGCACATCATCTTCGCCACTGGCATCTATCGGCATTGGAAAATAGTTGGCATTCCAATCTTCTACGAGCTGAACGCCATCGGCCTGTTCAATAGCCTTTCTTGCCTGAGCGACCTCAAAGGGCTGAGCGAATTCTAGGTTCACGGCTTCTGAATGGGCTCTTAAAACAGGCACCCGAATGCAGGTAGCCGAAATTCTTAAGTCAGAGATGCCAAAAATCTTGCGCGTTTCATTGACCATTTTCATTTCTTCTTCGCAATAGCCCTGCTCATTAAGCGGCGTATTGTGCGGAAACAAATTAAAAGCCAGGGGATACGGAAAGCTCTCTGTAGGCGGCTTTTCCCCATTCAAAATAGCCTGAGCCTGCTGCTTCACTTCTTCCATAGCCCTTGCCCCCGCCCCACTCGCAGACTGATAAGTGGCTACCACAATCCTTTGAATCGGCTGAATCTGCTGCAAAGGCCACAGCGCCACGCTCATCAAAATCGTGGTGCAGTTTGGGTTCGCAATAATCCCGTTGTGACCTTCAGCAGCTTGAGGGTTGACCTCGGGTACCACTAGCGGCACCGACTCATCCATCCTAAACGCGCTGGAATTGTCAATCATGAGCGCACCTGCGTCCACAATCGCCTTGCCCCATTCCTTAGAGGTAGAGCCACCGGCTGAGGCCAGTACGATATCGATGCCCTTAAAAGCCTGTGCACTCACCGCTTCAATCGTAATATTTTTGCCCTTAAAGCTGATTTCTTTACCGGCGGAGCGAGGCGATGCCAGCAGCTTTAGGGTTTTGATCGGAAAGTTGCGCTCGTCGAGGAGCTGAAGCAGTTCGGTGCCTACTGCGCCAGTAGCGCCCATGATGGCAACGTTGTAAGAGTCGGGCATATGCTTACGCCGGGTTAATAACTAAGCTTCAATTACTATACATTTCAATCACTCTATATTATTGAGAGAAATCCAAGGGGGGATGGAAGTTTCGCGCGAATCAATATAATGCGGTGTATGATGTCTAACTGCGATAGATAACTGATCTGCTAGCTGCCGTTTTGCGGGCGAATTTTTGAAAGTTCGGGGCTGAGCGATCGCGTTATCACGTCTCGCATATTTATTTGTCCAACAGTATTTGTCTATGAAAGTTACTCAGGAAAATCTGCCCGATAGCCAAGTCGGATTGGAAATAGAAGTTCCGGCAGAGATGACAAAGCAGAGCTACGAGAAGGTTCTGCGCGACTATATGAAGTCGGCTAATATTCCTGGGTTTCGCAAGGGCAAAGTGCCTCGCCAAATCCTGATTCAGCGGATCGGTGGACTGCAACTAAAAGCAGCGGCTTTAGAAGATTTGCTGCAAAAGGTAGTCGATCAAGCGGTTAAGCAAGAAGATATTGACGCGCTCGGTAACTATCAACTGCGCTCAGATTTTGAGTCGATGATTGGGCAGTTTGAGCCCGGTAAAGAAATTACGATTTCTGCGTCTGTAGACGTGCCGCCACGGGTCACGCTTAGCACATACAAAGGACTCTCTGTTCAGGCTGAAGAAATAAAAGCCGATACTGCTAGCCGGGTTGATGAAACGCTAGAGGGCTATCTAGAAAATCTGGCAACTTTAGTACCTGTAGAAGACAGAGCCGCTCAGGATGGCGATGTTGCTGTCGTTGATTTTGTCGGCAAAGCTGAGAATGAAGCGGGCGAGCTAGAAGAATTTGAAGGCGGTAGCGCTGAAGATTTTCAGGTAGAGATTAAAGAAGGTCGCTTTATTCCGGGCTTTGTAGAAGGCATTGTGGGGATGAAGCTCGAAGAAGATAAGGACGTAGAAGTAACGTTCCCTGAAGATTATCCTCAAGCTGAACTAGCGGGTAAGCCTGCAACGTTCACTATTTCGCTTAAAGAACTAAAAGAAAAAGAGCTGCCTGAGATTGACGACGACTTTGCTGAAGAAGTCAGCGAGTTTGAAAC
Organism: uncultured cyanobacterium; assembly: GCA_963793265.1. Lineage (GTDB taxonomy): Bacteria > Cyanobacteriota > Cyanobacteriia > Phormidesmidales > Phormidesmidaceae > Phormidesmis. The sequence goes on along the minus strand of CAWBZI010000006.1, from coordinate 110,114 downwards.
GTTAGCAGAACTTCGTAAGTCTTTAGAAGAACGTTACGAAAAAGAAGCGACCGATGCGACCGATGCGAACGTTGAGCAGGCTTTGCTCGATGAACTCGTAAAGCATATCGAGGCTGAAATTCCTGATACTTTGATCAAGAAAGAAGTTGACTTTATCGTGACCCAAACGGCGATGCAGCTCAGCCGTCAGGGCATTGATTTGGGCAAGTTCCTCACTAAAGAATTAGTAGATGGAATGCGCTCTAATGCGCGTCCTGAAGCGATTGAGCGACTGCGCCGGACGCTGGCTTTGGGCGAGATTGCTAAGCAAGAAGAAATTGAGGTCGAAGACGCTGAGATTAAGGCGCGTTCTGAAGAGATGATGGCTGAGGTAGAAGATCCTACCCAAGTTGATCCAGAGCGGCTGACTCAGGTGGTGACTGAAGACTTGCTCAAAGAGAAAATCCTAGCCTGGCTCAAGGAAAACTCTACGGTTGAGATGGTTCCTGAAGGAACGTTGACGCCTGAAGAGCCCGAGGTGGAGGAAGCCGATGACGGTGAGGCTCAGACCGTTGAGGCTGAAGTGGTAGAAGCTTCGGTTGTTGAAGAAGAGGCATAGGGCTAATAACCGAATATGTCGAAAATAGGTTGATTCGCTACAGTGGTATCGCATCTTCACGCTTGTGTAGGGTGAGAGATGCGGTACATTAAGCACGTATATAGGCAGTCGCTTCAGTTTTATGGATACATCAAGCTTCACAGCAGGCACTCATGGCGCTCGGTTTGGCTTTCCAAATCTAAGCCTCGCCTCTCAATCTCCTCTTCAATCCCCTCTTCAATACCCTCAGGGCGTTGTGCCCATGGTGGTCGAGCAGTCAGGACGGGGTGAGAGAGCCTTTGATATCTATTCTCGACTCCTGCGCGAGCGGATTATTTTCCTGGGTACGCCCGTAATGGATGATGTCGCTGATTCCATCGTGGCTCAACTTCTCTTCCTAGATGCAGAAGATCCTGAAAAGGACGTGCAGCTATACATCAACTCTCCCGGTGGCTCGGTCACGGCTGGCATGGCCATTTACGATACGATGCAGCAAATTCGCCCTGACGTGGTGACCATTTGCTTCGGTCTGGCTGCGAGTATGGGCGCGTTTTTGCTAGCGGGCGGGGCTCAAGGCAAGCGCATGTCTTTACCTAGCTCAAGAATCATGATTCACCAGCCGTCGGGCGGCGCTCAAGGTCAGTCAGCAGATATTGAAATTCAGGCTCGCGAGATTCTGTATTTGAAGAAGCGTTTGAATGAGATGCTGGCCGGACATACGGGTCAGGATTTAGAGCGGATTGAGGAAGATACTGAGCGTGACTTCTTTATGTCTGCGGAAGAAGCGAAGGCGTATGGCCTGATCGATCAGGTGGTTACCAAACAAATGCTCTCTGATACTAAGCTGACTGCGGTAGGGTAACGGTTATGTCTAAGTACGACTCCCATTTGAAGTGTTCTTTTTGCGGTAAGTCGCAGGAGCAGGTGCGCAAGCTAATTGCGGGGCCGGGGGTTTACGTATGTGATGAATGCGTTGACCTTTGTAATGAAATTTTGGATGAGGAGTTGTTTGACTCTAATTCGTCTGTCGCGGCCCCTGCCCCTCGCCGTGAGCAAGCTCCTGAAAGGCGGCGTAAGTCTCCATCTCAAATTTCACTAAACCAGATTCCGAAGCCGCGCGAGATTAAGGCTTATTTGGATGAGCACGTGATTGGTCAAGATGAGGCCAAGAAGGTGCTTTCGGTAGCGGTGTATAACCACTACAAGCGTCTGAGCTTTGTGAATGCTGAAGCGGGTGAGGGCGACGAGGAAGATATTGAACTTCAGAAGTCTAATATCCTGCTGATTGGCCCGACCGGCTGTGGTAAGACGCTTTTAGCACAGACGCTGGCGGCAATTTTGGAAGTGCCGTTTGCGGTGGCTGATGCGACGACGCTGACTGAGGCGGGCTATGTCGGTGAGGATGTCGAAAACATTCTATTGAGGTTGCTTCAGGTAGCTGATTTGGATGTGGATGAGGCTCAGCGCGGCATTATTTATATTGATGAGATAGACAAGATTGCGCGTAAGAGTGAGAACCCTTCGATTACTCGTGATGTGTCGGGTGAGGGCGTTCAGCAGGCGCTTTTGAAGATGCTAGAAGGTACGGTTGCGAATGTGCCGCCTCAAGGGGGGCGCAAGCATCCTTATCAAGACTGTATTCAGATTGATACGAGCAATATTTTGTTTGTATGCGGCGGTGCTTTTGTGGGGCTCGACAAGATTGTGGAGCAGCGCATTGGCAAAAAGTCGATGGGCTTTGTGCAGCCGGGTAAGGAGGCTGATACTGAGAAGCAGTCTACTCAAACGCTGAAGCATTTGGTGGCTGATGACATTGTTAAGTTTGGGATGATTCCTGAGTTTATCGGGCGAATTCCGGCGATTTCGATTGTGGAGCCGCTAGATGAGAAGACGCTGGTTTCTATTTTGACGGAGCCGAAGAATGCTTTGGTAAAGCAGTTTAAGAAGCTGATGCGGATGGATAATGTGGAGCTGGAGTTTCAGCCGGAGGCGATCAGGGCGATCGCGAAAGAAGCCTTCAATCGCAAAACTGGAGCCCGTGCCCTCCGCAGCATTATCGAAGAAATTATGCTCGACATTATGTATGAGCTACCCTCACGCGAAGACGTAAAGCATTGCGTTCTCACGCGCGAAATGGTCGAAAACCGTTCAACCGCTGAGCTAATCGTACATCCGGCTGCAATTCCTGAGCCTGAGTCTGCTTAAGCTTTGTGTCGGTAACGACAAGGCGATTCTGTTCCTTTTTATAATCTTTTGACGACGAGAAAATAAGAAGAACTGCGAATGCCTTACGTCAGCGTAAACGGGGTTGATCACTACTACGAATGGATTTCTACGCAAGACCATCCTGGCGACTACTCCAAGCCAGTGATGGTCTTTTTGCATGGTTGGGCCGGATCTGCTCGGTATTGGGAATCGACGGCTGAGGCGATTAAAGATGAGTATGATTGCTTGCTTTATGACATGAGGGGATTTGGGCGATCGCACCCCGCTCCCCCAGAAGCCATGGCCGCAGACCCTTCCCTCAGCTCACTAGAAAGCTTTGCCGAAGATCTTGCCGTACTTCTAGACACCCTGAACCTCAATCAGCCTGTATACATGAACGCCCACTCACTCGGCGGCACCGCAGGGCTGTACTTTTTAGACCGCTACCCCGAGCGCGTAAAGCGAGCAATCCTCACCTGCAACGGCAGCTTCCCCTACCAAAAAATAGCCTTCGAGCTGTTCTACTTCTTCGGCGGTGGCGTCGTCGCCTTTCGCCCCAAATGGCTTGGCCAAATCCCCTTCGCGCCGCAACTATTCATGCAGCGCTTCCTCAAAGGCTCCATTCCTCTATCCGAGAAAAAAGCCTTCCTCAACGACTTCCTAATGGCCGATGGCCCCACATCGATGGGGACGCTAAAAGCGGCGGTGAGCAAACACGCCACCGAAGTCATGCCAATCGCCTTCAAAAACTTAAAGGTGCCTACGCTGATGGTGTCCGGTGAATACGACCAAATTACGCCCGCCAAACTAGGCAAACAGGCCGCCGACATCAGCGAGCAAATGCAGTATGTACTCATGCCAAATACCGCTCACTTTCCCATGATGGAAGACGCTGAGCGGTACCTGGAAATTACAAATGCCTTCTTGAAAGGCGCTGATGTAGAAAATGCTGAGCAGCTAGTTAGCGCTGAGGCTTGATAACAGGCGACTGCTGCAAAGTGCCTTAGTCATTCAATCCTGAATCTGGATCTTCGATATATCGATTGTCGTAAGTAACGCGCTCCCGGCGATTATTAGCCGAAGATTCAGTCAGGCGCAACTGTCTATTCAGCTCATTTAGCTTTTGCTGAACGTCGCTAACGGCCTGACCCATTGAGGAAAAAGCATTTTGCTCGCTCAGCAACGTCGCCAAATACTGACTTAAGTCAACACCCTCACGCTCGGCAGCATTCGCCAGCTTTTGGTGCAAAGTTTTAGAGACTTTAATTTGTATCTCTCCGTTGTACTCCCCCTCAGTTGAAGGCTTGCTCTCGGCTGTCTGTGTGTTGCTCATAGCGGAATGGCTGGGCTTAAGGTTTTCAATAAGCTCGTCTAAACAGTGTTTAATACAATGCAGCATGACCCCTCTCTAATGTGCGACAATACACAATTCTTTAGCCAGCTATAACCGCAATCTATGACTTTACCGCTGCTACTTTGCAGGCTCGCTCACCAAATAGGCTGAAGCTTCCACTGCCGGTACCGGCTCTTTTTTCTCCACGTATTCACGAATGCTAGCCAGCTCGTCTTTAACGCCTCGCAAAGCATCTTGCTCACTCAGTACAGATACAAGGTATTGGTTCAGGCTAACCCCTTCACGCTTAGCACTTCTAGCCAGCCGCTCATGCAAATACGTTGGCATTCTCAACATTGTTTTACCGCTGTAAGTCGCCATTGTGTGAGGTAGCGGAATGGGAACCTCGTCCTCGTAGCACGACTCTATCCATAGCTCACGAGCTTCTGCAATCATTTCGTAAGCTTCTTCAACGGTTTCACCCTGACTAAGGCAACCTGGCAGATCTTTGATCTCGACAGTGAATCCGCCCGCCTCCTCTGGATAAAGCGTGATTGGATAGTCAAGGCTCAGATAAAACTCTAATGGTTTGTTATTCTCACTGCTGTCCATACTATTCTTTCAACTTGAGAACGCAAACGACTTTTTACACTCTCATACTTCTCACTTACACAGAAACGATACTACATGTGATATCATTTCGTCCTTAAAAGAGCAGAAGCACCAAGAGGGCAATTACCTTCCTGGTGCTTTTGTCTTCTCATAGCTACGTCTGTTTAATCTAGTCCTAACTCTCGCTTGAGCCTACCAATTGACTTCTCACCAATGTAGTTTTCGCAGCGAATGATTTCGGGTGGCCGAATGATGTCATTGCGGGCGGCAAGTAAAGCTTCTTTGATTGCTGGATAGCTTGCTGTATCTAGCGCCACAATCGTTTGAGCGCTACGGACAACGGCTGATAGCTTTTGTGAATCCTCAGTCTGAGCAGTCATCACTAAGATGTCATCGCCGCGTAGGCTGTAGGAAAGAACCTCGGCAATGCGGATGATACCGCTGCTGAGGCTGACTAGACCAAGGCAGGTGTCTTTAGGAAGGTTCTTAAGCAGCTCGCGCTCTTTGGCGTAGTCGTAGATGTCGATAGGGATGACGCGGACGGATTTTGGAGCCGCGATCGCCTCTGCCTCATTCACGTAATACCGACTCGTCACCACCGTACCCGACCGGGTTTGCGCCAACACCTGATCTAATTCTTCTAAAGGCACAAGCTGCACCGGAATCTTCAGCGCCTGCTCTAGCTCACGCACCATCAGCTCGCCCGCCCCATCTTCGCGCTGAATCGTCACTAGCACCCGAGCGCTACAGCGCAGCCGCCAGTCAACTTCAGTCATAAACAGTTCACGGGCCTGATGCAGCGAACATCCCTGCCTGAGCAGTTCGTCTAAGCTATTCTCTACTAGCTCTTGGGCCTTCGGAAACTTATCCAGCAGCGGCGAGCCCGGTTTCACAATATCTGTGGTGCCCTCTGCGCGTACGTAAATGCCCGAGCCTGGCATGGCCTCGACTACGCCCGCATCTTCTAGCTGGCGGTATACCTTGCTGATAGTGTTGCGGTGTAGCCCGGTTTGCATGGCAAGCTGGCGGGTACTGGGCAGACGGTATCCGGGTGGATATTGGCGAGAGGCGATCGCAAACCAAATTTGGTCGTAAAGCTGCGTGGATGCCGGTATTTCGCTGTCGGTTTGGATATGGAATTGAACCACGGTTGCGTGCCCCTTATTCGGCGGATCGGCAACGTGACGAAAAATGCGATCGCACGTTGAATTATATAGACTATCTCTACCTAGAGATTAGTCGGGAATTAGCCGTTCGTGGTAGATGATTTTATTTTTTAAGAGTCCGCTCAATAAAACTTGACGATAACTCAGTGACGTTTGCGTAGCAGATATAGCGTTTTACGTCGCTCAAGCGAAAATCACCAATAACCCGATATATTGAAGAGTCTATATATCAACTTGAAAGGAGACTTCTCCGTTGACATTTTCAGCCGAAGATTTCGCGAAAGCCCTAGAGCAGCAAGATTATCAGTTTGAGCGCGGTAGCGTCGTCACTGGTAAAGTCGAAACCCATGAATCAGATGGGGCCTATGTTGATATTGGCGGCAAATCGGCAGCCTTTTTGCCGACCAAAGAACTCTCTATAGAATCAGAAGGCCCGCTCGAAGAAGTGCTGCCCATTGGCACCGAGCGCAAGTTTATAATCACACGCGGTCAAGATGCCGATGGCCAAATGATCATTTCCATTCGCGCCATGGAAATTAAAGCCCTATGGGAAAAGCTCAAAGAGCGTCAGGAAAATGGTGACGTGATAGAAGTGACTATCTCTGGCAGCAATAAAGGCGGCGTCACCGCAGATGTAAGTGGACTGCGGGCGTTTATTCCCCGCTCCCACCTGGCTAAGCGAGTTGAAGATCTCGATACGCTGATGGGTCAGCCTATCAACGTGGCCTTTCTAGAAGTAGACGAGGAGAATAATAAGCTGCTGCTCTCTGAACGAGTAGCAGCGCGGGCTTCAGCAATGAGCCATCTAACCAAAGGCGAGTTAGTTGAGGGCACAGTTGCTTCGCTCAAGCCGTTTGGCGCGTTTATAGACTTTGGCGGCGCTTCTGGTTTGCTACACATTAAGCAAATTAGCAAAAGCTACATCTCTGCTCTGGGCGATGTCTTCAAGGTTGGCGATCCAATTAAGGCCGTTGTGCTTAACATTGATGAGGAAAAGGGCCGGATTGCACTGTCTACACAGGTGCTTGAGAAGTACCCTGGTGAGATATTAAAAGATATGCAAACGATGATGGCCGAGGCTGAAGAGCGCGCTAAAAACGCTGCGAAAACGCTGTCTGAAGGCGACAACAACTAAAACTATGGGCACTGTTTGGGAGCTAGATTTTTACTCTAGACCGATCTTGGACGAGCGTAAGAAAAAACGCTGGGAAATACTGATTTGCGAGGGCTTACAGTCGGTAGATGACGATCCCGCTAAGCTGTTTCGCTACAGCAAATACGTCTCCAATAGCGAAGTGAATTCCGATCAGCTCAAGATGGCAATGGAGGAAGCGCTGGCGCAGACTAACGAGCCGCCAACGCGGGTGCGCTACTTTCGCTATCAAATGCAAAACATGATCAAGCGAGCATGCGAGGAGACGGGTTTGCTGCCCTATCCGAGTCGGCGTACGCTGGCGCTTCAACAGTGGCTAGAGGAGCGCAAAAAGAATGTGTATCCTAACGAGCCTGGCTATCAGGAGAGTATTTCACCTTCGGTCGCTAAGCCTTTGGAGCTAGTAAATCCGCTGCCTGACGCGCTTAAGGGAAATAAGTGGGCGCTGGTAAGTTTGCCTGCTAAAGATTTTGCTGACATAGGTGAGTGGGATGTTGGATTTGGTGAGTCTTTTGCGCCTGCGGTGGTAGGTGTGGCAGACGATACGCCAATTCCTGGGTTTATTATCTACTCAAACCGAGCGGTGCCTTTGGCCGCTTGGATGTCTGGGTTAGAGGTGGCCAATGTACGCGCAGGTCGTGAAGAGACGACAAACTATGTCTCTGGCAATACGGACACGGCTCGGATGCTGATGGATACCGGCACGATTGAAACTTGGCTGCTGGCGGACTTGGTTGGGCCTGCAACGCAGGCGGAAGGTGAGCAGTTTGAAAAGGCGAAGGCCGCAGCGAATGGTGTGCACTTTTTAGCGGTGCAAGATAGCCCTGAGTCGGAGTCTTTTGCTGGGCTTTGGCTGATGCAGGATAGGGATTTTGGATAGTGGTGTTGGGTAGATGAAGCGGGGATGGGGGCGGACAATTTTGATGTATGGGGTGCTGGGTGCGATCGCTCTGGTCATGCTCCTCCCTTTGCTCTGGCTTATCAGCACCGCCTTCAAAGGCTCTGCCGAAAATCTCTTCCAATTCCCACCGCAGTTTCTACCCCAAGCCCCAACCTTCGGCAACTTCCTCAAGGTATGGCAGTCCAACCCCTTTGGCCGCTACTTCTTCAACAGCACCCTAATCGCTGTTGTCACCGTCATCCTCAACCTAACCCTCTGCTCTTTAGCCGCCTATCCCCTAGCTCGCCTCAACTTTAAAGGCCGAGAACTCCTCTTCTCCCTTATTGTCTCCACCATCCTCATCCCCTTCCAAATCGTGATGATTCCGCTGTACATCCTCACCGTGCAGCTCGGCCTCACCAACTCATACATCGGCGCAATCTTCCCAGCAGTGGCCTCAGCCTTTGGCATTTTCCTCATGCGCCAAGCCTTCCAATCAGTCCCCAAAGAACTTGAAGAAGCCGCCCGCATCGATGGTTGCACCGAGCTAGGCATCTGGTGGCACATCATGATTCCATCCGTACGCCCAGCCTTAGTCACCCTTGCCATCTTTGTCTTCATAGGCTCATGGAGCGACTTCCTATGGCCTCTACTAATTCTGGATCGACCTGAATACTACACTTTGCCTCTAGGCGTCGCCAAACTAGCCGGTAGCTTCTCTCTCGACTGGCGATTGATTGCCGCAGGTTCGGTAATTTCGATTGTGCCGGTAATTCTGTTTTTCGTACTGGCTCAGCGCTACATCGTGCCTTCAGAAACGGGTAGTGGTGTGAAAGGTTAAGCGATTATTGACTGACAGGCAGATAATCAATTCGATCTTGAAATTCATCATCAAACGCCGCTTCAGCCACTGCAATTAGCTCATCAACCGTTTCACCAATACTCATTTTCGCGTTTAACGTCAAAATTCCAGGTATGTGACGGCCTTCTGCGAGATGATCCCGCAAGTGCACAGGCATGGATCTCCTGTTGTTAGTAAATAGTACAAAATGATTTTGCTCACACCAGCTCAGTATGTCTGGGTCGAGCGTTCCTGTACTAGGAACGCCTGGTTCTCCAACTGCTCGGACAACTAAATCGGGCCTTTTTCGCCTAAGCTGCTGGGCGTATAGCGGAGATAAATTTTCGTCGATCAAGTACTTGAGCATTATTGAGCTGTTGCCCGCTCTTTCTTCAAGGCTCGCATTCTAAGCGTAAAGGGTGAAGGATTTTCTGCTTGCTCTTTGCGCATCTGATTGCCATATTCAATCCAGTCCGCGATGTACCGATCAACGGCTTCCTTGTTGTGCAGGTAGTAAAGAATAGTGGCGTAGATTTGCTCTAAGCTTAGCGTTGTCCACTTCTGAGCAATCTCTTCAGCCGTCATTGCTCTAAATATGTAGTCATATAAGACAGTTTCGATGCCAATACGGCTACCTTGTAAGCGAATGTCGTATGGCTCTAAAAAGTTGAAGTAGTCTTCTAACTGCATAGGATTGTTTGACGATAGTTAAGATGTCAACTCTTGAAAAAGATATTCTGAGTGCTACCTATATTCTACTCAGTTGCTGAATGGTGGCTTACGTTTCTGCGCTACCTTAGCTAGAGAATGGCAAAGGATAGCGGCGCGATGCAGAGTTTGAGCGGGTTTCGGTGAGTGGCTGAAGGATGCGGCTAAATTGCCCTGGGGAAAGCTGGCAGAGAAGTCGATTAGTGCGGTGAATGCGACGGCTGGCTTGGGTAAAGCTTGGCGGGAGTCCGCTCCAAAGCTGGAAACGCTGAAGGATTTAGACCGTGTAGATTCATTTTTCAAATTACTTGATACACCTGTGACTAAGCTGGCGACCTCCACGCTGCCGTTTGCTGCGATAGGAATCGATCTGCTGCGAATTTATAGGGACGTGACGAAGGTAGAGCCGACTTTATCTGATTCGGTTGTGATCGCAGTACAAATGGCTTATCTAGAAAGTTTGGGTGGTGTGCTAGATCACGCTGATGATAAGACAAAATCCGTATTGGCAGAGGTGAATCTTGCAAAGGTGCTGAAGCTGCAGTTGGCAAAGAGTGAGACGGTTGAGTTAAGTAAGGCGCGATCGCAACAAACCCTCACTCACCTAAGAAACTCTGAGCTAATCGAAGCCTCTGACGAAGCCCTAAGTGAAGTTTTATCTTCGGCTGAACTACCCGCTTGGCAAGTAAAAGTACTGGTAGATAAAGTGGCTTGGGGCACTGCAAGATATTTTCACGGTGCAGTTGCAGAACTCAACCACGACGGCGATCCATTAGATAAGTTTTTGAGATCTAACGGACTACTCTTGCAGGAAAAATTTAGCAGCATCGAAGGCTATTTAGCAAAGAATATTGAACCGCTTCCCTACGAACAGGTATTTGATGAAGCCGATCCGCTGGTGACCTTTAATGACCTCTATGTGCCATTGACGGCGCAGCCCTTAGATGTTACGGGTAAGGAAATGGATGACGAGCCAATCGGCATCAATGAGTGGGCGATGAAACTACTAGAGGAATCTAAACCTCGCCAGGTCGGATTTTTAGAAGGTGATGCTGGTCGCGGAAAATCTGTATTTTGCCGAATGCTGGCGGCATCCGTTCGACTAGAGCTATATCCAGCGTTCATCCCAATTATTATCCGGCTACGCGAAGTCAAGGTCTTGGAGAACAACCTGACAAAGACCTTAAATAATCATCTAGAGACGCTAGATTTTGTTCAAAGCGACAGCGGATGGTTGACTGACGAAAACACGCGGTTCCTCTTAATCTTCGATGGCTTTGACGAGCTGCTATTGCAAGGCCGCGAAAGTGGTGGGCTGGTAGAGCTAATACAGCAACTTTGCGCCTTTCAAAAAGATAGTCATCATCAGTGTTTGGTGACTGGGCGACCCCTAGCGTTGCAAGGCGTGGATCGGATGCTGACTCAAACTAATAATTTGGTGAGGGTGAGATTAGAGCCGATAACGGATACTCAGCGAGACGAGTGGTTAGGCAACTGGGCCACTCTGTTTGGTAAGGAGGAGACTGATGGGTTTCAAGCATTCTTGACTGCTTGCCCAGAAGATATTAGCAATCAGTTAGCACGAGAACCCTTACTGCTATACCTGCTGGGACGCCTGCACCGCGAGAAGCATTTGAATGCTGAAATGTTCGCGGGCGTTGAGGGTATGCAGGCCAAAGTGCGTGTGTATGACGAGTCAGTACGGTGGGTGCTGGAGCGGCAACGACAGGCATTGAATGATCGTATCTCTGGCCTCGATGCAGAGGATTTACGGCAGGTGTTGCAGGAGGCAGCGCTGTGTGTAGTGCAGTCGGGGAATGAAACAGCAAAGCTGACGATGCTTAAGAGCCGATTTATAGATAGTTCTAATCCGGTGGCTGAGCTATTGAAGCAGGCTCAAGCCGAGACGAAAAAAACGGAAGACAAGACACTGAATAATTTGCTGACGGCGTTTTATTTGAAGCCAGGAGAAGGGGATAAAGCTGGCTCAGTAGAGTTTGCGCACAAAAGCTTTGGGGAGTTTTTATTTGCAGAGCGGCTGAAATATGCCTTCGAGCATTGGGTAGAGATGGACAAGCGCGGGCGACTTCGCTTAAGCGATAGCGAGGTTGCTAGGCAAATCTATGATCTATTCGGCTATGGAGCGTTTACTGACGATATCTTCGAATATATAAAAGAGCTGCTTTTTTCTAAAACTGAATTAGACAATATCGTACGACTGTTTCAACGGCTCCGCAATTTCTATGAAAATTGGAGCGAAGGAATCTATATAGACGAAGCGCCAGGTAGAAATATGCCTCAAAGCAAGATGATGCAGCTTAAAGCTACGAATGATACAGGTCTACGACAAGTGGATATCTATGCTGGGCTAAACGTAATGATTTTGCTTTGAGGCATATTTCTACGGGCAACAGAAAGATTCGAACGATAACTGTTTACGATTTCATCCCTGCGGAAACATAGACGAAGATCCCGCTGATACCGGGAGGTTGCTACGAATTATCAGCTACAGCCAAACTATTCGTGCCTCTGATTTTGCGAGAACTGTCGGTCGTCACCTTCATAACGCTTATCTCATTGGTATTGACCTTAGTGGAGCTAATCTTAGCGGAATTGATCTCAGTGGAGCTGAGCTTTTTGAAGCTGACCTTAGTCGAGCTGTACTGATAGAGACTAACCTCAGCAACGCTCACCTCGCTTTCGCCTATCTCGACCAAGCTCAGCTTTACGGTTCTAACTTGAAGGGCGCTGATCTTCAGTGCGCCAACCTTTGTCAAGCTACTCTTACTCGTGCCGACCTCAGTCACGCGAATTTTGGCGGCGCTAATCTCTCTAACTCTGATCTCAACGGAGCTAATTTGGCAAAGGCCAATTTTGACCATGGTCTTGGAGTTTTGTTTGACAACCCGACTAACCTGAGTCAGGTTGGCCTAATTGATGCTGATCTTACAGATATTTGTTTCTCTAGCGAAACAAATTGGGATAGCGTAAAGGGGTTGGATACGGCTAAAAATGTACCAGCAGCGCTTAAGCAACAGCTCAGCCCTGTATGAAAAGCGCATTGCTATTACCTTTAACGAAAGACGATAGTATCCAGCCTCACTCAGGAAACATCAAATTTTCAAAGGGTTCGCGATTTTTCCAGCGATAGGTATTAAAATCACGTCGGTCAACCGATAGGATTCGACCATCACCCAAGTGCTCAGCTAATACAATCAGTGACGCATCCGCTAGATCCATCGGCAAGTCAGCATACTTTTTCATCAGCTCAGAGATTCGTGGCGCGTGTTCTACTCTAATTTTGAACGTCTGAAAGTCTTTTGCTACCAATCTATCGATAAATCCAACCTGCGCATGGTTACCTATCTTAGTTAGGAGTAAGTAGCACGTTTCCGTAATCACTGGCCAAGTCGTGATTAGAGGCTCTGTCAGCTTTTTCATAGCCTGAACGGCTGCATCATGATCATCGTCACTCGGATTTGCAATTGCAACCCAAAAGCCTGTATCAGCGATAACCATACTTATCTTTCCAGCCCTCTTCTAAGTACTGTTTATGATTAGCCGCAAGGTCAGATGGCCCCTCGCCACAACCGATGAACCCAGATTTTTTAAACGCTTCGTAGGGAGACAACGAAGGCTGAACTGGAGGTTGCTCAATTTCTGCTACTACTTCTTTCTGTAACTGAGAGATGATGTCGGCTGCTTCTTGCAAACGGTCAACTGGTAATGTCTGGATGTCTTCTATGAGCTGTTTACGCTTTTGCTCTACAGAAGTTTTTACTCCGTCCATAACTGCCATCTCCAAGTCGCTTAGCTATTAGTTTATCAACTCTATCTTATGTTCTGTACCCTGCCGTTCCTCAGCTCGCTACTATTAAAGGCAGTTGATAAAACAGGAATATTGCCCAGCTATGAAAATTGCCGTTACGGGTGCAACAGGATTTGTCGGGTCTAAATTGGTGGCTCGGTTAATAGACGAAAGCCATGAAGTGAAAGTGCTAACGCGCAGCGTGGAGAAGGCACGGAAGGTTTTTGCGGCACCTAAGTTTAAGTCGCTTGAGTATGTGGCGTATAAGCCGACAGAATCGGGCGATTGGCAAGATGAGATATCGGGCTGTGATGGTGTGGCTAACCTAGCGGGTGAGCCAATTTCTGAGCGATGGTCGGCGGAGCGAAAACGGCGGATTATTGATAGCCGTCAGGTCGGAACGCAAAAGCTGGTGGAGGCGATTAAGAATGCGGAGCAGAAGCCTTCGGTGCTGGTGAGTAGCTCAGCAATTGGATTTTATGGCACGAGTGAGACGGCGGAGTTTTTTGAGACGAGTGAACCGGCGGAGAATGATTTTCTCTCAAAGGTGTGTCAGGGGTGGGAGGCTGCGGCTAGGAAGGCGAAGGATTTTGGGGTGCGGGTGGTGATTATTCGGACGGGGATTGTGTTGGGAAATGGAGGGGCGATCGCTAAAATGCTGCCCCCGTTCAAACTCTACGCAGGTGGCCCTATCGGCAGCGGTCGTCAATGGTTTTCCTGGATTCACATTGATGATTTAGTGAGCCTTTACATGAAGGCGCTACTTGATCCATCTATGCAGGGTGTTTACAACGGTACCGCTCCAAATCCTTTGCGTATGAAGGACTTTTGCCAAACTTTGGGCGAAGTGATTGATCGGCCTTCTTGGCTACCTGTACCTGATTTTGCAATTGAGGCTTTGCTGGGTGACGGGGCTGTTGTGGTGCTCAAAGGGCAAAAGGTGCTGCCAGAGCGAACGCAAGCGTCTGGGTTTTCGTATAAGTATGACGAAGCTAAGGACGCTATAAAGGAGGTCGTGAGCTAGCGGCTTCTTTGAACCGTGCACAGTTTTGAATGAAGCGCTGGGAGATGTCGGGGCGATCGCCCCACCCCAAATGCACATAAGAAGCGTGCAGATTCCCCACGCAATACCCTTCAGCCTTCGCGGCTTGTGCCTCTCCCCAATACCGCTGAGTTTCGTAAATAGGTTTGCCCAAAGTTTCTACCACAGCAGATCTATGAAACTCATGGCCGACAACAGTTTTTCCTTTTGCAAGCAGCAGCCCGTCCTGCACTGCCAAAGCTTTTCGATAGCCTAAAGCAAGCCGTCCTCCCATCTTGACCGTCTGTGAAATCGCGCCCACCATAGGCCAGGGGCGTCCATCAAAATCTATCAGCGTATCGCTCAAATACATCAGTCCGCCGCACTCTGCATAGGTTGGCATTCCTTTGGTGATCGCACTACGAACACACCCTCTCATCTGTTTGTTTGCCGCAAGCTGCCCAGCAAAAACTTCGGGAAAACCGCCGCCAAAGTAGAGCCCTTCAACATCAGGCAGTTTTTCGTCTTCAAGCGGGCTCCAATCAACTAGCTCAGCTCCCTGTTCGACGAGGGCTTCAAGATTGTCAGCGTAATAAAAACTGAAGGCTAAATCTTTGGCGACCGCGATCCTCACTTTCTTGTGATCGCGCTGATTTTGAGAAGACTTATCTACTTGATGATCGCCTTGAGTGGTATTGAGCGCTAGCTTTTCTAGCTTTTCCCAATCAAAGCAGCGCTCTCCTAATACCGCGAGCTTCTCAGCGATCTCATGAAACCCACCGATCTCTGCGGTAGGCACTAAGCCAAGGTGACGATCTGGTAACTGGATGTCTTTCTCGCGTCTAAAAACACCGAAGATTGGCATATCGATGGCAGCAAGGGCGTCACTGAGAAGTTGAAGATGGCGATCGCTCCCCACCCGGTTCAAAACCACCCCGACTACGTTCACGCGCGAATCAAACTCACGGTAGCCCTTCACCAAAGCAGCTAGCGATCGCGACATCCGCTGCGCATCTACCACCAGCAAAACCGGCAGTCCAAGCAGTCGAGCAATATGCGCTGTACTCGCCATATCATCAACGCCCGTCGCCCCATCAAAAAGGCCCATCACGCCTTCTATCACCGCATAGCTTGCACCTGCGCAATGGCTCTGATAGCTCCGCTGTACATAGGCTTCATTGGTCAGTACCGGATCGAGGTTGTAGCATGGGCGATCCGTTATTGCCGCATGGAACATCGGATCGATGTAGTCCGGGCCTACTTTGAATGATTGAACGCTGTGATTGCGTTTTTTAAGTGCTGCGAGTAAGGCCAAGGTGAGCGTCGTTTTGCCAGTGCCGCTGCGATCGCCTGCCAAAATAATGCTCATTATTTAAATCCCCGGAATCTTTATTCAAAGCGGTGAATCATGTATAGATACTGACATTTCTTGCTGCAAAGGGTCTTTATTGTGCGCTAGGGCTATGCCACTCACCAGATCTCCACAGCTAGAACGATGTTCAAAAAGTAGCTAGTTATACTTTAGCCGGAGATGGTCTACCCAGTTACGTGCTGCTTTTATCCGATGCGGCATACATCTATCAAACTTGATGGGCACACTCCGTTTCTGTATCGTTTAATCCTCCTTGCGATGACCTTTCAACCTCCTCACACGATGTCGTCACTTCAACGCCCAAACCGTATTTTTACTTCACGTAGGCGAAAGCTTGCCATCCGACTGGGGAGCGGCCTAATGGCTTTAAGCCTCAGTATCGGTACGGCGCTGCCCACCTTTGCCGCCGATCCATTTAGAGCAAACACTCCAACGGCTTCTCATGATATCGGGCCATTGACCGAAAGTGCTTTTAAGGCCATCTTTAAAGACGGCGATTATACAAGCGCTCGTGACTATATAGACCAGGCCGAGGCGACTGAATCTGATGAGCCTTTGATTCACGCTATGAAGGCGTCTATGGCTTATCTCGATAATGACTTTGCTGGGGTTTATGATAGTGCGATCGCCACTCAAACCACTGCTGAAGCCCTAAAAGCTGCCGATCCACTACGAGGCCATTTGTACTCAGCTGTCGGTGTGTTTTTAGAAGGTGCTCATGTAATGAAAACGCAGGGCGTTGCAAGAGGAACACCGACAGCGCTCGGCATGTTGCAGCAGGTGTTTAACGAGCTAGACGAAGCTGAGAGTATCGACCCGACTGACCCTGAGCTGAACTTGGTGAAAGGCTATATGGATTTGATGCTAGCGGTGAACCTGCCGTTCTCTAATCCACAAGAATCTATTAACCGTATGAACCAATACGGGAGCCCAACGTATCTAACTCAGCGAGGCATAGCAATTGGCTATCGTGATTTAGAGAATATTGACCAGGCAATTGTAGCTGTAGATCAGGCGATCGCTGCTGCCCCAACAAATCCTGAACTGCTATACCTAAAGGCTCAACTCCTCGCTAAGCAAGGCGCTCAAGCTGATAGCGCCGCTTTGTTTGACAAGGCGCTAGATTATTCCAGCCAGCTTCCAACCTCTTTGGTAAAGCAAATTACTTGGGAAGGGTGCGTAGCAGAAGGTATTTCTACGGCTGAGCAGTGCAAGGCTCAGCGAGATGCGGCTGAAGGCGCATTCTAAGGCAAAAAAAGCTCCACCTATTTCAACCATAAGGAACAAAGGTGGAGCCAGAGACGCAGTTAGGAGGTATCTTGCCTACACTGTATCGATGACGCTACAAAATGGATACCAGTTTAATAAGTTCTTAATTTGATTGCGGCGTTTTATTAGCAGATGCTACGAAATCGGCTTAGTTTTCAATGTTCTAAGCCGGTTTATTGCTGCGCCTAGCTCAAAGCGGCGAAATTCAGCAAGATCGCCCAAAATTTGCGGTCTATCAGGATTAATTCCAAGGGCTAAGGCGTCTAGTTCGCCGTGCTTGATATCTTCCATCACGCAGTCGATTATCTGGCTTAAAGATCGCTGCCCGTCAAAGTAGTACTGCTGAGCGTAAAGGATGGCTTGGGCGATCGCTTTCACTTGAGTAACCTCTACAATCTGCTCAAGGGCTCGCAAATCTATCTCTTCATACCCCATCCTTAGCGAATCCAAGCGTGCTCTAATTTTGAGCTGTCGCCCATCCTTTTCAACCGGCAAGCTATCTCTCAAAACTGCCCTCTGCGCAACTTTCCCAAAGTGTGAGGAGCCTTCAGACTTTCTGGGACTATCGTTTGCCTGCGCGATCACCTTAGCCTCTTCCGTTACGATTCGAGGCTGATAGTCTTCTATCGCAATTACCGTATCGGCAACCGAAAAATAATCGCCGCTGCCGCCCATGACCAAAATGGTTGAAATTCCATAGTCGTCGTATAGCTGACGAACTTTATCTATGAACGGTGTGATGGGCTCTTTGTCTTTGGTGATGAGTGCCTGCATGTTGCGATCGCGAATCATAAAATTCGTCGCCGCCGTGTCTTCATCAATCAAAATGACCCTTGCGCCTGCTTCTATCGCTTCCATCAAGCTCGCCGCCTGAGACGTGCTGCCGCTGGCGTTGGTAGTCGAAAAGTTTTTAGACGAACGGCCTTTTGGTAGATGGTTAATTGACGGAGAAATATCTACACCGACTACGCTACGTCCGTCTTCAGCTCGTAGTTTTACTGCGCCTGAATGGGTGACTACCTGCTGTCGTCCGTCGCCTGGCACGTGGTTGTAAATTCCTTGTGCGATCGCCTTCAGCAGCGTCGATTTTCCGTGATAGCCACCACCCACAATTAGCGTCACCCCTTCACGAATGCCAAGCCCTCTCACCAAACCGCTATGAGGGGTTGATAGCCCAATGCTGCCATCAGCAGGTGGAATGAAGGGCTCAGCCTCTTCTATTAATGGGCGCTCGTCGATACCACTGCGGCGAGGCAGATAAGCGTCAGCGGCTACAAAGGCAATTAACCCGTTTGGCTCAAGTTGACTTCTAAGCGCTTCTGAATCTTGAAAAGTCTGTACGTGATCTGTCAGCGCCGCTGAATCTAGTGCCGCATACTTCAGCGCACGAGCTACCAGTTGAGGAATATCGCCACACAGCAAATCCGCTGCTGCTTTTCCTGCAATTCGCCTGCCCACAGCCGGTAGCCCAACTGTCAGCCTGGCCTCTACACCGCCCTCATCCATCCAAATAGCTGTACGCCGCAGAATAGCTTGACTGGGGGGTGATATATCAATATTGCCGCTTTTCCCAGAACCCCTTTTTTTTACTAACTGCTGGGCCACTTGAGCGACTTGTCTATTTACGTAATCAGCGATCGCCACCTGCGAACCATAATCATTCATCCACTCAGGCGGAAAACCAGCAACCTTCTGACTCAACCTGACTCGGATTCGACTAGGCGCAGCAAAAGGATCGCCCTGAACATAATCAACTGTTAGTTCAAAACTAGAAAATTCGTAATCACCCTTAACACCTTTGTATTCCCGATAACTACGCCCTTCGAGGCTAATCAATTTCTGCTGTAACGCCTGCTGGTTCTTCATCGCACCAATGTCTCCATCCTCTGTTTCAAATCTATTTCTTTCAGCTTGCGCAAATCACTACTACTAACAGATGTGTCCATCAATGAAGGATCGTTATGTTTATGAGACAACGCATCAAGAAGCGCGATACAAAATAAATATGCACATACTTACGTATCCCTGCTTTTTCACCGAAAGATTGGCTTATCAAACTGTTAGCTACTAATACCGACCCCGAATCATCGAAAATATTTGCAGTTATTGGTCTTTATTAAGTATTACTCCTTCGTATCGACCTCATTGCCTAACCAGATTCGAGTCAATCTCTAACCTTTCCTTACGCATAGTCCCAGTCCTCTTACCTCTCTAATCAACAGCTAAACAGCGAGCCAAACCCATGATCTTTTCAAAGCGTGCATCCATTCGAGTTCAGCTAACCACAGCTTCTTTTATAGCGCTGGCAGCTATCGGTATTGCCTTTCCTGGAATAAGCTCGGCTCAAGAATCTTTCAATGAAGGGCTTTCAAAAAGCGAGGCTCGAACTGTTTTAGAAGATGGCACTTACCTGTTTGGCCAAAGCCCCAACCCAAATGAAGTAGGTTCTGCCTATGCTGTTCTTTCTGTCGAAGGCGATCAAGCTATCGGTGCGTTTTACCAGCCACACTCTTCGTTCGACTGCTTCACCGCAGAGGTTTTCCCTGACCGCTTAGCTGCAAACGTAATTGATAGCTACGAGCAAACTGCTTATCCCTACGCGGTAGCGATGACCATAAGTGATTCTTTAGTAGCAGGTGGAGGGGCAGGCGCTTACACGCTCGAAGGCTTCCACCGAATCTCAGACCTCAGTGCGCAAGATCATGAAATTCTAGCGACTTGCCAGGCCGATCTTGCTCAATAACGATTGCTTCTTCGGTTTGATAAATAGCAAAAGGACGGACAGCAGCTTCTAAGGTTGCTGGCCGTCCTTTTGCTCATCCAATGACTTCTCTATCTGAGGACGTATCGTTTCAATCCTCATGTGAGGTAGTTTGGCGGATGTACAGTAACAATTAAGTTTTATATATTTGGTTACTAAGGAAAGTTCTGTCTATCCTTTTGTAAGCAGTGTGTCAAATAGCGCAGTTTTGGCGTTAGCAGCGGCACACTAAAAGGAGTTATACGGAAAACACTCCATCAATTACGGCTCTCTGTAGTGCCACAACACCCGAGATGCAAGTATATTGACATAAGTAGATAAATAACTTAACGAACGCCAGCGCGGATAGTGTGCGCAGGTAGTATACGCAACCAAACAGCGCGTTAAGGCACTAAACCTGGTTGAGGTCTCTTCACATAATGTTTGAGCATTTTACAAACACAGCGATCGCGGTCATCATGCAGGCGCAAGAGGAGGCCCGTCGCCTGGGTCATAACTTTGTCGGTAGCGAGCAGTTGCTCCTCGGCATCATCAAAGAAAATACCAGCATTGCCGCTAAGGTGCTAGATGAATTTGGCATCAACTTAGCCAATGCTCGCACCGAAGTAGAATCTATCATTGGCCGAGGCTCTGGTAACGGCCCGGTAGAGATTCCCTTCACGCCTAAAGTTAAGCAGGTATTCGAGCAGGCATTTCAAGAAGCCCGCAAGCTCGACCATCCTTACATTGAGCCTGAGCACCTGCTGCTTAGCCTGACTCAAAACTCTGAGAGCGTTGCCTATCGAGTCATTGCTAATCTAGGCGTCGATCCTGACAAAATACGTGTGCAGTTGGTTCGCGTCATTGGCGAAAGCACGCCGGTTGCCTCAGGACGTGCAGGTGGTAGCAGTAAATCTGATCGCAAATCTGACAGTAGTGTGCTTACAGAGTACGGTACTGATCTCACTGCGGTGGCTGCTGAAGGTAAGTTAGACCCTGTGATTGGTCGCCACAAAGAAATTGAGCGCGTCGTACAGATATTAGGTCGTCGTACGAAAAATAATCCTGTGCTCGTTGGTGAGCCAGGTGTGGGTAAAACAGCGATCGCTGAGGGCCTAGCCCAACGCATCGTTAATCAAGATGTCCCCGAAGCGCTAATAGACCGTCGCATTATCAGTCTGGATATGGGTCTGCTCGTTTCAGGCACTCGCTTCCGTGGTGATTTCGAGGAACGCATTACTCAAGTTATCGAAGAAGTTCGTAAGTCTGATGATGTCATCTTGGTAATTGATGAGATTCATACCCTTGTCGGTGCTGGCTCGCTTGAGGGCGGCATGGACGCAGCAAACTTGCTCAAGCCTGCTTTGGCTAGAGGCGAAATGCAGTGCATCGGTGCGACGACACTTGATGAGTACCGTAAGTACATTGAGAAGGATGCAGCTCTAGAGCGACGCTTCCAACCGGTGACTATTGCACCGCCATCTGTAGAAGACACGGTAGAAATTCTCTACGGTCTGCGTAGTCGGTATGAGCAGTTCCACCGCTTGAGTATTACGGATGAGGCTGTTGAAGCGGCAGCGACCTTGAGCGATCGCTACATCACCGACCGTCATCTTCCCGATAAGGCAATTGACCTTATTGATGAAGCTGGCTCTAGAGTCCGCCTCCGCTACTCACAAACGATTCCAGCTAGCGATATGCGCAGTGAGCTGCGCCAGGTGCAAAAGGACATCATTGAAGCTGTTCAGCATCAAGACTTTGACCAAGCAGCGACTTTGCGTGAAACGGAGTCATCACTGACTCAGCAAATCCAGGACACTCTAGAGGGCGATACCATTATTACGGGTATTCCCAAAGTGAGTGACGAAGATATCGCTGACATCGTTTCTTCTTGGACAGGCGTTCCAGTTAATGCCATTACCGAAACTGAGTCGGTAATGATGATGCACCTTGAAGATACTCTGCATGAGCGAGTCGTTGGTCAAGATGAAGCGGTTGTCGCAGTATCTAAGGCCATCCGTCGGGCTCGTGTCGGTTTGCGAGGTATGGATCGACCTATTGCGAGTTTGGTATTCTCTGGCCCTACAGGCGTTGGTAAAACCGAGCTAGCTAAGGCATTGGCAAGTTCAGTCTTTGGCTCTGAAGAGGCCATGATTCGCCTAGACATGTCTG
This sequence comes from uncultured cyanobacterium, assembly GCA_963793265.1. Taxonomy (GTDB): domain Bacteria; phylum Cyanobacteriota; class Cyanobacteriia; order Phormidesmidales; family Phormidesmidaceae; genus Phormidesmis. Next base: position 88,257 of record CAWBZI010000006.1, on the reverse strand, counting down.
AGTTCATGGAATCGCATACGGTTTCTAAGCTCATCGGTTCCCCTCCGGGATTCGTTGGCTATGACGAAGGCGGTCAGCTTACAGAAGCAGTACGCCGCAAGCCTTACAGCGTCATCCTCATGGACGAGATTGAAAAGGCTCACCCTGATGTCTTCAATATCTTGCTGCAAGTGCTAGACGATGGTCGCCTTTCTGACTCTAAAGGTCGCGAAGTCAGCTTCAAAAATACGTTGATCATCATGACCTCGAATATTGGTTCTAAGGTGATTGAAAAGGGTGGCGGTGGTCTTGGCTTCGAGCTATCGGGTGACGATGGTATGACGAGCCGTTACAACAACATCCGCAATCTCGTGAACGAAGAAATGAAGCAGTTCTTCCGTCCTGAGATGATTAACCGGATTGATGAGATCATTGTCTTCCGTCAGCTCACGAAGGTTGAAGTTACTGAGATTGCTGAGATATTGCTGAAGCAGGTGAGCGATCGCCTGGTCGAACGCAATCTGTCTTTCAAGCTCACAGATGCTTTCAAAGAGCGTCTGGTTGAGGAAGGTTACGATCAGCGGTATGGTGCGAGGCCGATGCGTCGTGCGATCGCCCGTCTCGTTGAAGATCATCTAGCCGAAGCAATTCTGGCAGGTAATCTAAAAGATGACGATACTGTTGTCTTCGACATTGATAAAGATGGTGAAATTGCAGTAGCTCCTGAGCGCGAACCTGCCTTGGCTGGCGCGAAGAAATAAAGCGCAACTCAACGTCAAATCAATTAAATAAATAAGAAAAGCCACAGAATATTCTGTGGCTTTTTTTCTAAGCTAATAAAACCCTCTACAGATTTCTGCCTTCTCTATGTCTCAACCTGCCGCTCAGAAAAAAGTCGTTGTCGTCGGTGCCGGTTGGGCCGGACTAGGCGCTACCTACCACCTAGCCAAACAAGGTTACGACGTTACGCTATTAGAAGCTGGTGCCTACCCAGGTGGCCTTGTTGCAGGTTGGCAAACTGAAAAAGGCCGATCTGTTGAAGCAGGCATTCACGGTTTTTGGTATCCCTATAGCAACATCTTTGCCCTCACTGATGCCCTCGGCATCCAACCCTTCACTCCCTACACCCGCTCTTCTCAATACTCCCCCGCTGGCCTTGAAGTAGAATCGCCCATCTTCCAACGCGAGCCCTATCTACCCACACCTTTAGGTACCTTCGTCTACACTCGATTCAAGCGACTACCTCTTATCGATCGCCTCTCTGCGCTGCCCTTGCTTTACTCTCTCATCGACTTCGATAATTCTGACGAAGCCTGGAAGCGCTACGACAATATGACCGCCCGTGAGCTATTTAAGCAATACGGCGTCTCAGAGCGCCTCTACAAAGAATCCTTTGAACCCATGCTGCTTGTAGGCTTGTTTGCCCCTGGAGAACAGTGTTCAGCGGCGGCGGCATTAGGAATGCTCTACTACTTCATCCTCGCTCACCAACCAGATTTTGATGTGCGCTGGTGTCGCGGCACCGTTGGCGAAATGATTTTTCGTCCTTGGGTAGAGAAAATAGAAAAGGCGGGTGGACGAATCCTAGCCAATCATCGCGTTATGGACGTACGAGTAGATGCTAATAACGCTATCAACACGGTAATTTGTGACGACGAAGTATTCGAGGCAGATGCCGTCATCTTCTCAGTAGGCATTACTGGCATGAAAAAGATCGTCAACCAAAGTGAAGCCTTACGCAGCCGTCCTGAGTTCCGCAACATCAGCAACCTAAACGGCATAGACGTTCTCGCCGCCCGCCTCTGGTTTGACCGCAAAATCGATATCCCTTTACCATCCAACGCCTGCTTCGGCTTCCACCAGACCACAGGCTGGACATTCTTCGATCTCAACGCTCTACACGACGAATATAAAAATGAGCCCGGTACCGTTGTAGAAGTCGACTACTATCACGCCAATCAGCTCTTGAATCTTAGCAATGAGCAAGTCATTCCCCTCGTTCAAAGGGATCTATTGGGCTGTATCTCGGCTTTTGGCGATGCCAAAGTCATCGATCAATCGGTTGTTCGTATCCGTCAGGGCGTGACTCATTTTGCCCCTGGCAGCTATCGTTACTTACTCCCTAGCACTACTAGCTTCTCAAACGTATTTATGAGCGGCGACTGGATTGTCACTCGCCACGGCTCATGGTCGCAAGAAAAAGCCTATGTTACTGGATTAGAAGCTGCTAACCGCGTCGTTCAGCAGCTCGGCTTAGGGCAGCAGGCCGATATTATTCCTATCGTTCCTGACGAGCCTCACATACAAGCTGCTCGTGCTGTTAATAAAGTTGTTCGACAGGTTGGAGCCCATGTCCTACCTGACATTTGGCTTCCTTGACCAATCGAACTTCAGTGAACGGAGAGGGGGGGATTCGAACCCCCGTTAGGTTTGACCCTAAAACAGTTTTCGAGACTGCCGCATTCAACCACTCTGCCACCTCTCCAGAGTGGCTTATATCTTACACCCATTTCCCTTCTAATTCAGTCTCAAAAAGTGTTTGTCGTTTTTGCTCTTTCCTCCACAGCCATATACAAATAGCTGCGTAGATGCTGTAGCTAACAACTACTGCTATTGCGCCTATGCCTTTTACTTCGACTGAGCTACCTGGAAGTTGATTAAATAATCCCACTAGCCATATCAATAAGTAAATGGGGTAGTAGAAGATAGCAGCGATCGCACTTCCTAAAATAGGTAAAACCATCGCCGCCGCCGCACTTACAAACCCACCCACGCTAATCGCTACGACCAAAGGCGTCGCAAGCCCGTTCAGCAGAACGCTATAGGGCGGTAGCACCTCAAAATAATAAAGCTGTAGAGGAATCGTCCAAAAATACGCCGCCATCGGCACCGCCAGCATAGTCGCCACGTTTGTCGGCAAAAAGTCCATTTGTGCCATCAGCCATGGCACCGTCACAATTAACCCTAGTGTTGCTACAGCACTAAGTTGAAACCCCACGTCCCAAATCCACTGGGGATTCCATAGCAAAATCAAGTTCGCTGCTATCAGTAGGCAACCCAAAGGTTTGACCTGCTTTTCTGACGCTAGCCCAATCAGCGCGCCAAATCCCATCACAGATGCGCGGACAACGCTCGGCTGCAGTCCTGTTAGTCCGATGTACATAAGTAAGGTTAGGGCTCCTGCGATCGCTCTCGTCCGAGGCGGCTGTGCCCTCAGCCCACCCAGCACTAACCCTAATATCAGCGACACATGAAACCCAGATGCTGCTAAGGTGTGCGCCAATCCCGCCTTGATAAAACTATCCCTTACGTCATAAGGCAAATCTACCGCCTTCCGCCCTAGCGTCATCGCACTCAATAAATTTCCAGCAGGCTCACCTAACCATCGCGCCTGTGCTGTCACAATCCGCTGCCGCAAACGCCACACTGCCCAACGCGGCTGCTCTTGATCCGGTAAAAACTCCACCCACTTAGTCTTAAACTTTGCAAAACACCCCTTCTTTGCTAGGTAGTCACCAAAGCTAGATTTCTCCGTATCTTTAGAACCCTCTATCTTCTCCAAGATTCCTTTTAGCTCAACCATCTGCCCAGGGTACAGCCGCTTACTCGGCTTCAAATGCGCTGTTACATAAAGCTTTCCACCCACCTCATCCCTAGAAAAGCTGTCCCAGTCAGTTCTTTTACGAATCGAAAGTGCCTTAAAGAAGAACTGCCCCTTGTTATGCCGCGTCGTTCTCGGCATTTCCAAAACCTCTCCCAGAACCCGCTGCTCCTGCGGTGAGGCAAATTGGCTAACATCATTCGCAGCAGGAACAGGCGTTGTCCATAGACAGTAGCTCGCTGCTACCCACCCCACTAATCCTGCTATCCACCACTGCCGCCGCGTCGGCCCCATCCTCCAATACCGAGGAATCAACGCTCCCGCAACAGCGCTTGCAGCAAAAACAACCCCACCCGCACCAGAAATCCCACCTAAAACTCTAAAATCATTGATTCCCGTAACTAGCAGACCCAAAATATAGGCCCAGCTAACAATCAAAACACCCCAGGCCGCCATACTACGAATCCATCTACTTCTTTTGTTTAAAGAACCCGCTTCAATAAAAAAGAGGCTACGGGATAACCCCATGCCTCTCTTCTACAGATTTTTCGCTTCAAACTAAATTAGGTTCTATCAGATGGACAGGCCAAGCTGAGTCCCAAAGACGGCGTGAACAACCAGCAAGATCAAAGCCGCGCTGCCAATGTAGGCATGCGCCGATCTTAGTGCTTCGTTGTTTTTGCCGAACTTTGTTGCTGCGATGATTGCGTTTGTAGTGAGGAGTGTGATCGCCCCCATCCCCGTCCAAAAATGCGGACTCTCCAAAATCGGCTCACCCTGCATCACCAGCGACAAAATCCCACCCGTCGCTCCCAACACAATAAACAAGTACATTAGTGGCGAAATCTTCGCGTGAGTCTGCTTTTGCTCAACTGCAACCCCCGCATCAGTCGCCAGCCGCCCCTGCCACCCAGCGTAAGCTGCTGCCCCACCCATCACAAACACCACAATCGCCATCATCACCGGATGCCCCCAATGCACAATCGGCTCCGGTAAATTAAACTGCGCAAACCAAGCCGCAATCGGCTCCAAATACGCTCTCAAAGCAACGCCCACAATCTATTCCTCAGCAATACACAAGATACTTAATACCTCATAACATACGCCATCTACGTCTGTAACACTTTTGCCTAGCCCGCGCTTGCTGCATCCTCCGCAGATTCCTTCAACAGTGGAAACCCTAACTTCTCCCGCTGCTCGTAATACAGTTGCGCCACCTTTCTTGCAAGCCCCCTCACCTGACGAATGTAACGAGTCCGCTCCGTCACCGAAATCACCCCCCGTGCATCTAGCAAATTAAAAGCATGCGAACACTTCAATACATAGTCATAGCTCGGCAGCACTAAATCTCTTTCCATAAGCTGCTCAGCCTCTTGCTGATATAGCTCAAACAACTTAAATAGTAGCTCCGAGCTAGAGGCTTCAAAGTTGTATGTCGAATTCTCAACTTCCGCCTGCATATATACGTCGCCATACGTCAGCTCATCATTCCACCGAATCTTCGCCATCGCATCCACCTCTTGCAGATACATCGTCAGCCGCTCTAGCCCATACGTAATCTCAATAGAAACTGGCCGACAGTCCAACCCACCGCACTGCTGAAAATAAGTAAACTGCGTCACTTCCATCCCATCAAGCCACACTTCCCAACCTACGCCCCACGCCCCAACAGCCGCATCCTCCCAGTTATCTTCCACAAACCTCACGTCGTGGTCTTCAGGCATAATCCCCAATGCCCTCAAAGACTCTAGATAGAGGTCTTGAATATTGCTAGGAGATGGCTTGATGAGTACCTGATATTGGAAGTAATGCTGAGAGCGATTAGGATTTTCCCCATACCGCCCGTCATCAGGTCTCCGACAAGGCTCCACATAGGCAACTGACCATGGCTCTGGCCCAATCGCTCGTAAAAAAGTGTGCGGACTTTTCGTCCCTGCCCCTTTCTCCGTATCGTAAGGCTGCATAATCAAGCACCCCTGCTCAGCCCAAAAATCATTCAACGTAGCAATTACAGACTGAAAATTCACCGCACATTCCCAAAAGCACTCTCAACACTTTATACAGTCTCCTCCTTAGCGCCAATCCCCAAACCCGAAGTACATGAATAGGAGAACCACAAATAAAAAAGCCCCGGAGGGAAACCCAGGACTTTCACCACCTCAAAACATACCGAGGCGCATTGTGTAGTTTTAAAACCTATGCACAGCAAGCGATACAGCCAATCTGAAATTTTCTTTCAAAATTGGTTGACACTTTTAGCCAAAGCTCGTTATATTAGTTGAGCGCTGAAGGACGCAGCGGTTAACGCCACTGACCCCGAGGCCGGACGAAGTAGCACCTAGACAAGAGAATAATTTAGAGAGATAGATTAACGAGACCCTCGTTAATGAAAGTAAATTGCTTAGAGGATAGCACGTCTATCTGACTAATGCAATGAAGGATAGCTAGTAAATAGCTTGAGTACGAGACAAACGCATTAGTTCTTTTGGGAGCTGATGTTCTGTTTTACTAAAATGGAGAGTTTGATCCTGGCTCAGGATGAACGCTGGCGGCGTGCTTAACACATGCAAGTCGAACGAACACTTTCGGGTGTTAGTGGCGGACGGGTGAGTAACGCGTGAGGATCTGCCTATAGGACCGGGACAACAGAGGGAAACTTCTGCTAAAACCGGATGTGCCGAGAGGTGAAATATTAATAGCCTGTAGATGAGCTCGCGTCTGATTAGCTAGTTGGTGGAGTAATGGTTTACCAAGGCGACGATCAGTAGCTGGTCTGAGAGGACGATCAGCCACACTGGGACTGAGACACGGCCCAGACTCCTACGGGAGGCAGCAGTGGGGAATTTTCCGCAATGGGCGAGAGCCTGACGGAGCAACGCCGCGTGAGGGAGGACGGCCTGTGGGTTGTAAACCTCTTTTCTCAGGGAAGAAGTTCTGACGGTACCTGAGGAATCAGCATCGGCTAACTCCGTGCCAGCAGCCGCGGTAAGACGGAGGATGCAAGCGTTATCCGGAATTATTGGGCGTAAAGCGTCCGTAGGTGGTTACGAAAGTCTGTTGTTAAAGCCCACAGCTCAACTGTGGATCGGCGATGGAAACTGTGTGACTTGAGTGTGGTAGGGGTAGAGGGAATTCCTAGTGTAGCGGTGAAATGCGTAGATATTAGGAAGAACACCAGTGGCGAAGGCGCTCTACTGGGCCATAACTGACACTGATGGACGAAAGCTAGGGGAGCGAAAGGGATTAGATACCCCTGTAGTCCTAGCTGTAAACGATGGACACTAGGTGTTGGCCGTATCGACCCGGTCAGTATCGAAGCAAACGCGTTAAGTGTCCCGCCTGGGGAGTACGCACGCAAGTGTGAAACTCAAAGGAATTGACGGGGGCCCGCACAAGCGGTGGAGTATGTGGTTTAATTCGATGCAACGCGAAGAACCTTACCAGGGATTGACATCCTACGAACCTCGATGAAAGTTGAGGGTGCCTTCGGGAACGTAGAGACAGGTGGTGCATGGCTGTCGTCAGCTCGTGTCGTGAGATGTTGGGTTAAGTCCCGCAACGAGCGCAACCCTCGTCCTTAGTTGCCATCATTCAGTTGGGCACTTTGAGGAGACTGCCGGTGACAAACCGGAGGAAGGTGGGGATGACGTCAAGTCATCATGCCCCTTACATCCTGGGCTACACACGTACTACAATGCAACGGACAAAGGGCAGCCAACTAGCGATAGTGAGCTAATCCCATAAACCGTTGCTCAGTTCAGATTGCAGGCTGCAACTCGCCTGCATGAAGGCGGAATCGCTAGTAATCGCAGGTCAGCATACTGCGGTGAATACGTTCCCGGGCCTTGTACACACCGCCCGTCACACCATGGAAGTTGGCCACGCCCGAAGTCGTTACCCCAACCTTTTAGGAGGGGGACGCCGAAGGCAGGGCTGATGACTGGGGTGAAGTCGTAACAAGGTAGCCGTACCGGAAGGTGTGGCTGGATCACCTCCTTAGAGGGAGACCTACTAGGTTATAGAACGAAAGCGATTTGCGAATAGTTCATAACTGTAGTCACCTAAGGTCGTTGAGGGTTTTGTTAGTTGGCTGATTAGGTTCAGAGTTTCTCTAAATTATTCGGGTGTTGCTACGACGACACCGATTGGAAGGGCTATTAGCTCAGGTGGTTAGAGCGCACCCCTGATAAGGGTGAGGTCCCTGGTTCGAGTCCAGGATGGCCCACTTTCATACTGCACGTATTGCAACTGCATCATGGGGGTATAGCTCAGCTGGTAGAGCGCCTGCTTTGCAAGCAGGATGTCAGCGGTTCGAGTCCGCTTACCTCCACCATTTAAGTTTCTACTCTACTCAAAGCAAATACAGCGACGAATCAAAACATCAGCATCTAGCGATGTGAATGACAAATAAGTCAGTCAACATCATAGCGTGCTGGTCTTTCGAGACTAGCAAGAACCTTGACAACTGCATAGAAAGAAATAGAAAGCAAAGGTAGTTCAAAGTCTGAATAAGACATTTGACAAATCAAAGAAGCCCAATGAGCTGAGCTAATCGACAGAAGGAACCGAGTGAAAGCTTGTGACTAGATGGAAAGTTAGTAACGTTAATTGAGTTAACTGATCTTCAAATATCCAATGAAGGTCAAGCTACAAAGGGCTCACGGTGGATACCTAGGC
>CAWBZI010000006.1:0-75000 GCA_963793265.1 uncultured cyanobacterium | reverse complement strand
TGGTCGTGATTAAGTTCTAGGATGCGTTTTTTTCGAGAGCCGCGCAGTACATCAATGATATGGTTCATGCCGAAGCGTTGATCGCACCGGTAGACGCAGGAGAGGAATTTTTGTGCTTCAACTGTCCAGTCTTCAATGGGTGCTGGGTTGATGCAGTTGTCGCAGTTGTTACAGGGTGTGTTGAATGTTTCTCCGAAGTATCCGAGCTGTATTTTGCGACGGCAAACAGAGCTTTCAGCGTAGTTAATAATTTGGTTGAGCTGCTGCTGTGCAATCCTCTGTTCATCAGGATCAGTTTTTTGACCGATGAGGTATTTGACGGTATGTACATCTCCCCAGCCAAAAAGGATTGTGCATTTAGCATCTTCGCCATCGCGCCCAGCTCTTCCTGCCTCCTGGTAGTAACTCTCTAGGTTGCGAGGTAAGTCGTAGTGAATAACGAAGCGGACATCAGGCTTGTTGATGCCCATGCCAAAGGCAACAGTGGCGATGATGATTTGTACGTCATCGCGGATAAACTTTGTTTGGTTGGCTTCTCTTTCTTCGGCACTAAGCCCGGCGTGGTAGGGTAGCGCTGAAAGGCCGTCCTGCTGAAGCTTGAGTGCAACTTCGTTTACGTGCTTTCGGCTAAGGCAGTAGACGATACCGGAGCCCTTTTCATCACCCTGGTATTCATTGATTGTGCTGAGGAGTTGATGATATGCCTGTTTAGATTTTTGTTTTACTTCGTAGTAGAGATTTTGACGGTTGAAGCTAGAAACATAAACCTCAGGATCTGCAAGACGGAGTTGCTGAACGATATCTGTACGAACCCTACTGGTTGCGGTTGCTGTAAGTGCAACGATAGGTATTTGGGGGTAGCGCTGCTTTAATTGAAAAAGCTGTCGATATTCTGGGCGGAAGTCGTGACCCCATTCTGAGACACAGTGGGCCTCGTCAATTGCGAAGGTGCTGATGCCGACTTGCTGGCCTATCCTGTCTAATAACTCAGTAAAAGATGACGTGAAAAGTCTTTCTGGTGCAATGTATAGAAGCCGTATGTTACCGGAGAGGAGTGCTTGTTCTCGCGATCGCACTTCATCAAACGTCAGCGTACTGTTCAGAAAGGTCGCTCCAATACCGTTATCCTGTAGCGCTACAACTTGATCCTGCATTAGCGCAATAAGCGGCGAAACCACGATAGTAATGCCATCTTTGAGTAGCGCTGGCAACTGATAGCACAGTGACTTTCCTCCACCTGTCGGCATGATGACAAGCACGTCTTTATTTTTAAGAACTTGCTCGATAATGCGCCGCTGTTCAAATCGGAACTTCTCATGACCGAAGTGGTGCTTTAGCGCTGTTTCCAGTGAGGGGAACGGGTTTGACAGAGAGGATTGGAGCGCTGGTACTGGAATGCTCATTCAAAAAATAAAGTCGGGATACTAAAGGTTACCCTTTGGGTATATGGCTTACATACAGCATAGTCACTCTGCACGGCTGTAGCTGGAATTTCCTATAACTCTTCAGGTAATATGTAAACTTATGTATATATATTGACGTCAAGCCAGCATAGCTTCTTGACAGCACAATTTAGAGCCGCTACCTTGTTATACATATCCGGGGCCACACGTTACTCAAATCCGATATGCCAGCTAAGCAAAAAGTCACGCTCTATATTTCAGATGACCTGCACCGGCAGTTCAAGATTCGCTCCGCGGTTGATGGTGATACCATGTCGTCCATCGCTCAACGAGCAATCGAGTTCTATCTAGGACACGCGGATGTTGTTGAAGGTCATGGTGAAAGCGTGAGTCAATCGATAGGTCAGGCGCATCGTATTCATACATGTCCAGAATGCTCATCATCTGTTGCTATACAGAGAGATGGATTGACTTTAGTAAAGCGTCACGCTGAGCAGAAGGTTGAAAGCTTGGCTAGGTTGGGATGCATTACGGATCTTAATTCAAGCTCTTACAGTTCTGATGAAGGGGAGCTGATTACCTGCTAGTGGTCTTTTGGTAGATGAATCGGCAAGAGTCTTTTGACACTTTGTTGGCTCTGTTACGGAATTGTTGTTATTTCTGCCTTATTCTGTTGTTTCCGCTGTGTACAGATAGTGATAGTTAAGTCGTCTTAACTGGGGGCGTTTGCCATGAGAGAAGAGCTAAGCGTATTAATTCAAGCTCAATATCCGTTGATCTATCTGGTCACGTTTGAGGAAGAGCGAGCAGAGCGTGCGATCGCTGCGCTTTCCCAGCAAAGACCACAGCAGCGTATGTATACCTGGACTATGACTCATGGCATGAGTGAGTATGGACAGGACAAAGGCTCAGGTCAGCAAAACAATACTGTTTCTCCTCAAGCTGCTATCAATTGGGCGATGAGGCAGAAGGAGCCTAGCATATTTGTCTTCAAGGATTTGCACCCATTTAAAGATAGCCCTGAGGTTACTCGTAGCTTGCGAGATGCTATTGAAGGGTTTAGAGGAACTCAGAAAACAATCATATTGATGTCTCCGGTTCAGGAAGTTCCTGTGGAGCTAGAGAAGGAAGTTGTCGTTTTAGACTTCACACTGCCTAATATGTCTGAGTTGAACCAAGTTCTCTCGGCTGAGTTAGAGAAGTCCAAAACAACAAGTATTACAACAGAGGGTCGGGAAAAGCTACTAAAGGCTGCTTTAGGACTAACTCGTGATGAGGCGGAAAAGGTATTTCGTAAGTCGAGAGTGATGGCAGGACAGTTGACTGAAAATGAAGTCAACATTGTCTTATCTGAGAAAAAGCAACTTATTCGTCGTAACGGTATTTTGGACTACATCGAAGAAGATGAGACAATTGACTCGGTAGGCGGGCTAGAGGAGCTGAAGCATTGGTTGAAGCAACGTTCTAATGCCTTTACTGAGCGGGCGCGTGAGTATGGATTGCCTCAGCCTAAAGGAATGCTGATATTGGGTGTACCGGGTTGCGGTAAGTCTTTGATTGCAAAAACGACAGCGCGGCTATGGGGTTTGCCCCTACTACGGCTGGACATGGGCCGGGTTTATGATGGCTCTATGGTAGGTCGTTCGGAGGCTAACTTAAGAGGGGCCTTGAGAACAGCAGAGTCCATTTCCCCGGCAGTTCTGTTTATTGATGAGATTGATAAGGCTTTTGCTGGAAGCGCAGGCTCGGCTGATTCAGACGGTGGTACGTCTAGCCGTATCTTTGGTAGCTTCTTGACTTGGATGCAAGAGAAGACATCTCCAGTATTCGTGATTGCAACTGCGAATAGGGTTGAACGATTGCCAGGTGAATTTCTGCGGAAGGGGCGATTTGATGAGATCTTCTTTGTGGATTTGCCGAACGAGCAAGAGCGAAAGGAGATTTTCAAAATTCACTTGGGCAAGCGACGTACTGATACGGAAAGGTTTGATTTTGATCAGCTAAGTAAAGTTTGCGAAGGTTTTTCGGGTGCCGAAATTGAGCAGGGGCTTATCTCTGCGATGTATGAGGCATTTGCTCAAGGTCGAGAATTTACCCAGCTCGATATTATTGCGGCGATTCGCGCTACGATGCCGCTGTCGAAAACGATGAGCGAACAAGTAACGGCTTTGCGTGACTGGGCTCGTCAGCGGGCTCGGCCAGCGGCTTCATCGGTAGCGGAATACCAGCGTATGGAATTCTAACCGGTGCTAGCTACAACAGTCTTTTTCCTGCTCCCACAGGAAGAAGTGCTAGTTGAAGATTGTTCTTGTGAATGAGTCTTGAGCTAGTATTTTAAAACAAACGTCAGGTTCTATCTCATCTGATAGCTGATTGATTTTCGATTTCTAACCTCGTTGTCTCTCAATTTCTCTTCAGGAGGAAACTCACATGTCTCACTTTAGTACTCTGCGCACCAAAATCACCGATGCTGAAATTCTAAAGTCTTCTCTTAGCGACCTAGGGGTCACTACTAAGACTGAAGCTAACATCCGTGGCTACAACGGTCAGAACGTTCGTGCTGATATTGTAGCTGTGCTTGAAGGCGATTATGATATCGGCTGGTCTCGCAATGCTGATGGTTCATTTGATTTGATTGCTGATCTCTGGGGCGTCGCTAAAAAGCACAACCAGACTGAGTTGATCAACTCTATCAACCAGAAGTATGCCGTGAACAAGACTTTGTTCTGAAGTTAAGCGTCCTGGTTTGCAGAATGCAAATGTACGCCTCGTTCTTCAGTAGGTCGCGGTTCGTTTTTTCGATGCCGTTCCCATAGTTGAAAAGGGCTAGCCAACTGGTTAGCCCTTTCTTTTTGCTATATGGATGGTCGGGCTATCTAAATTTTGCTATTTAGCGATAGTTTGGTTGAGGAGTTCTGCGATCGCCCGATGCTCAATAGGCGGCTCTGCAATGAACGCTTGACGGGTATCGGTGATTAGCCAGTCGAGCGCGGCTGCTTGGACATCAATAGAAGCACCTGTTTTATCTACACAGTAGCGGCCAAATACAAGTTTATCGACCAAGCGAACCCCAGAACCTATACGGGAGTACTCAAAAATGACACTCTTATCGATGATGGTTCCGCTTGAGATGAGGCAGTTGGGGCCAATCATGCTAGGGCCAACAATTTTTGCGCCATCTTCTATGTGGGTCATCCCACCGATATAGACTGGGCCTTCGATGTCAATTTTGTCCCAGTTGGCTTTGACGTTCAATCCTGCGAATACACCAGGTCTAACCTCGTTACCGGGCACACTTACGCCTTTTACCTGCCCCGTCAACACGTCTTGAATCGCTTGCCAGTAGTCGGGTACTTTCCCAATGTCAACCCATTCGAAGTCCATTCGGATGCCATGGAATGGCGCGTTAGCCGCAACAAGCTTGGGGAAGAGGTCGCCGCCAATATCGAACTCTTGGCCAGAAGGAATGTAGTCGAAGATTTCAGGCTCAAAAATATAGATGCCTGTATTGATGTCAGTGCTCAGCGCTTCTTCGACAGTAGGTTTCTCTTGAAAGGACTTGATTCGTCCAATCTCATCTGTAACTACCACGCCGTAGCTCGGAACCTGCTTGAGCGGTACCTGCTTCATTACAATAGTTGCGATTGACTTTTTCTCTCGGTGCTGGCGAAGGGCTTCAGTAAGATCGAGATCTATCAGAGCATCGCCGCAGAGGACGATAAAAGTATCGTCGAAGAAGGGGGAGAAGTCTTGAATTTTGCGCATACCGCCTGCGGACCCGATGGCTTCTCCAACCAGCTCGCCATCTGTAATACGTCCTTCAAAGGAGTAAGCGAGTTCTACACCGAACCTTTGCCCGTCTCTGAAGTAGCCTTCAATCTCGTTTGCGAGATGGCTGACATTAGCCATGATCTGAGTGAACCCATGCTGGCGCAGTAGCTCTAGCAAAAACTCCATGACGGGTTTTTGCATTATCGGAATCATAGGCTTGGGAATGGTGTAGGTAATGGGGCGTACCCGAGTTCCTTTCCCTGCGGCCAGAATCATGGCTTTCATCTTTGAAGATTCCTCATGCGTAGACGTGTTGATTGGTAGTTTGAATAAGTACTGATAAAACGACGCTAGTCGCTAGTAGCAATGCTACCAAGGTTAATATCAATATACCCTGCTGGAATTTGAGACTTCATTACTCCCTTACAGGTTTCTTGCGATCGCTTCAGAAAACTACTCGATTATCAGCCGTTGGGCGTAGCACACACCAAAGACCCACAGCTCTACTGAACCATGGGTCGAGCTGTGGGTCTTTGATACGAAGGAAGAGGTCTAGTAAAGCTCTTCCTCTTGGTGTGTCTGAACGGTGCAGTCAGACGTGGGGTATGCCACGCAAGTGAGTACATAACCGGCTTCGATTTGATCGTCATCTAGAAAAGACTGATCGGATTGATCGACGGTGCCGGTTGTGATTTTGCCAGCACAGGTAGAGCAAGCGCCTGCACGGCAGGAGTAGGGCAAGTCAATGCCTTGCTCTTCGGCAGCATCTAGAATGTACTCGTCTTCAGCCACTTCAATAGTGGTGTTCAAGTTTTCAGCTTCGTTAACCAATGTGACTTTGTAGCTAGCCATGCGAGATCCTCTGGGTTGATTCGATTTGTTCTTTTGTTTGTTCTAAGGCTAGCTGCTAATGATCTTTTATCTCTGGTATTAGTTAGAGATAAGCTTTAGCAGCAGCATAGTTTGATACTACGAGAAAACGATTGTGCTGTGACTATTATTGAAGGCGATGTTGAATGGTATTCGTAATCTAAAGTTGTGAATACACTCGGATTTACTTATGATTAGCGCTTTCATAAAGACATAGAAAAAGCTTGTACCCCTTTCAGCATAGGGGCTAAGTATTTTTAGAGTAGCAATTCGATCAAATCTTTGCGGCCTTTATTTTATCAGTAACTGCTTTTTGATAAGTACGGCTTATGTATGTAGAGAGAGGTAGGATAGCGATAGAAACGTCTCTCTACTGAGAGTATTTTCTAACTAAAGAGAGTGGTGTTAAAGCTAATATTCAAAGTTTGTGTTTTATAAGTATGCAATGACTTTGAGATACTTACTTGAGTTGAATACTGTGTATTTAGTCTCTGGCAGAAAAGACGATTTTGTCTTTAGAAGCTGATTTGGATTGTGTGTATGAGTGTCCGATTTGGATTGGTGGGTACGGGCTATGCTGCGAAGGTAAGGGCTGAGGCTTTGCTGGCTGATGAGCGATCGCAGCTTATTTACGTTTCGGGCCGTCAGAAAACGCCGTTATTTGCGAGTAGGTACGGTATACAGCCTTTGGTGAATTGGCAGCAGCTAGTTGCGCATGATGTTATTGACGTGGTTGTGGTCGCAACTGTGAGTGCGCTTCACGGTGAGATTGTAGAGGCTGCTTTGAGAGCAGGTAAGCATGTAGTGGTGGAGTATCCGCTGTCTTTGAATTTGGATCAGGCTAGGCAACTGATGGATCTGGCAATAGCGCAGAATTTGCTATTGCATGTGGAACATATTGAGCTTTTGGGCGGGTTACATGTGGCGATGCGATCGCACCTATCTAGAATTGGTACGCCTAGCTACGTGAGCTATCGAACGCTAAATCCTCAGAATCCTGCACCCGCGAAGTGGACATACAACCGGGATCTTTTCGGCTTTCCTTTTTGTGGGGCACTTTCACGGGTGCATCGTTTGACGAATTTGTTTGGCCGGGTGAGTAAGGTGGATTGCTGTACACGATCTGTGAGCAGTGAAGTAGATCCGGCTTACTTTAGAAGCGTTTTGAGTTCTGCGCGGCTTCAGTTTGAGAGTGGAGTGGTGGCGGAGCTAACCTACGGGAAAGGTGAAAATCTGTGGGTTCATCGTCGCGAGATAGAGGTTCAGGGCAGCTTGGGTGCTTTGGCGTTTGTGAGGAATGAGGGGACTTTGACGACAGCTGATGGGGTAGAGGCGATCGCTGTGGCACCGCGAAAAGGACTGTTCGTAAAAGATACGAGTGCGGTGTTGGATTATTTGATAGAAGGCAAGCCGCTGTACGTGAGTGCTGCTGAAAGTGTGTATGCGCTGAGCGTGGGAGATGCGCTGCGACGAGCCTCAGAGCGTGGTGAGACGGTGCTACTTCCAGATTAGGATTCCAGGGCTTTTCTGGATAGGTACGATGTCGAGGATGTCTAGCTGGGCGCAGTAGTCGATGTCGGCGGTGTTGTTTTTGTTTAGCAGCCGCTGACCGTGGCTGGCGTGGTGTAAAAGCTCTGTGAGCTGAGTTTGCCACTGCTGGTAGAGGCTGACTGAGGCGAGAGCGGCGTCATTGCCGATGATGTCTGTGTAAGTGAGCTGAGCTTTGTCCATTGCGCCTCGGATGATGGCTCCTGCGCAGATGGTGTCTTCTAGGGAGTATTCGCCTTCCCAACCGGAGCCTACGAGCCAAACGGTGTTGGGTTTGTGGATGAGCAGATAGTTAACGACGGCCTGGCGGGTGGTAAGGGCAGCGGTGAGGACGATGGGTGCGTTTTGGATGCGTTGAAGGCAGCGGGTACCGTTGGTAGTACTCATGAAGAGGCGCTTGCCTTTGGTTTTTTCGGGGGCGTGATCTAGGGGGGAGTTGCCAAGATCGAATCCTTCGACGCGCTGACCGCCGCGTTCGCCTGCCCGGATGCGGTTTTGGTGGGGCCAGTTTTCGCTGGTAGCCAGGAGTTCGTCGAGGTCGCTGAAGACTTGGATGGCTTCGGCTCCGGCGTTGAAAGCGGCGGCCATGGTGGTGGTGGCTCTGAGTACGTCAATAGCGATCGCACACTCAGGCATTGCTCCGGTAGGAACCTCTTCAGGCGTGTGGTAGACGGATATTTTCACGATTTTTCCTGTGGCCCGCGCCGGTTTTATTGCGTATCTAGTCTTGCATTCTACGGAATAAAACTCCATAGACGACGGCTATATTTCTGAAAAATAGACGTGCTGACGGCAGGAATATTGAACGGAGAGGGTGGGATTCGAACCCACGGTACCTTTCGGTACACTCGATTTCAAGTCGAGCGCATTCGACCACTCTGCCACCTCTCCAAGGTGATATCAGGCACTAGCATAGTGTTGATAACAGGGACTGCTTGTTCCTAATAGGCTTGGCTATATTAGCCTGATTTGTCCGATGGCGTCTACTGTTGTGCAGGTTTTTGTTGAGCGAATTAGTACAGGCTATGACTTGCTAGTAGCGTAAAGGGTTTCTTTTGAGATAGGTTCAAAGGCTTCATTTAGCCAAGTGAGTTCGATTGATTCGACGGTACCCTGGTTGAGGGTGACAATAGAGAAGCTGCGAGTGGTGCCGGTTTCGGTTTGTTCTATGCGGGGAACGTTGGCGGCGTTGAAGTAGAGGGTGCCGGTGGGGTCAGTGGCGACACGCTTACGAATTTGGTCGGTGTCTTTGAGCTGGTGGTGCATGTGGCCGAAGGTGACTAAGGGGACGCGCTTGCCGGACTGCTGGGTGAGGGCGATCGCACCTGCTAAATCTGGATCGCCATAGTCAGCGCTGGTTTTGCCCCAGTCTTTGCCGCAGGGATCGTCGGGGCGATCGCCTAAGCCGTAGGGGCCAACGTGACCGACAAAAATTAGGGTGTTGTGTTCGGCCTCATCAGCAGCGGCGAGGATCAAATCAAGCGATTCATCGAAGTTTTTAACGTCGAATCTGTCGCGATAGAATTTGCGGTGTCGCCATTTGGGGCCTCCCCAGCTGAAGGGGCGTCCGCCGACGATGGTGAGGTCGAACTGTGGAAATTCTTTTTTGCTAAAGCCAATGTGGGCTTCGCCGAGAAGATCCATCTGTAGCTGCACCCAGTCTTCTTGAGTGCGATCGTAAGGGCAGTTTTTGATGCCTTTATTGGTCGCTGAGTAGTAGGCGTCGTGATTGCCCATAACGGCGACTTTGGGCAACTCTACAGCAGCAATGCGTCTGACGACTTCGACGGCTTCGTTGCCGTAGTCGCCTACAAATATGGCCAGATCGATGTCTAGATGGTTAAGCGCTTCGTTGTCTTCTAGTTCCCACAGGTCGTGAATGTCTCCGACGACAGCAATTTTGACAGCTGACTGATGCACTTGGTTCGTTAACCCCGTTGAACGTTTATTCAGCATAGCTAACTTACGCAGATTCTTAGGCAGGGTCGCTTTTGCAGTGGGGCCAAAGGGTTCTAATCTTTTAAAGGTATATCTGCTATGTGAACGCGGCGGTTGTAGTGAAAATTAGGGGGAGATTAATGGTTGATCAAATTGTGTTAACTGCTTGGGATGGGGCGCTTTTAGCGGCATTAGAGAAAAAAGAGCAGCTAAAACAGGCGATCGCTAATCTAAACGCTAAAGGCATCCCAATAATTGCTTTTACAAGTTGTAGTCGCGCTGAAATAGAGCCGATTCGAGCGCAGCTCAACTGGAATGATCCTTTTATCACTGAAAGCGGTAGCGGTATTTTTACGCCAGTGAACCATAATCCTTTTGAGCCACCGCTGGGAGAGCGGGACGGTGATTATTTCGTGCAGGATTTGGGCTGCCCTTATGTACAGGCGCGCGCTGGGCTACGGGTGCTAGCTAATATGATTTCTCATCCGCTGAAGGGTTTTGGTGACTTTACGGTGCCGAAGCTAGAGCGGTTCTTGGATATTTCGGAGGAGGCTGCGCACCGGGCTAAGGATCGGGAGTTTAGCGAGCCGTTTATGACGCCTAAGGCAGTGGAGGCAGAAGCGCTGGTGAAAGCGGCTAAGGAGATTGGGTTCAAGGTTGTTTTGCGCAGTGCGGCGGAAAGTCGGTTTTCTGAGCTGGTTGGGCCGGGGGCTGGGCTAGGTGCAGCTGTGAGACAGGTAGTTGCGGCTTATCAGGATCAGTTAGAAGAAGGCGTGGTGCTGAAGGTGAGGGGAGTTTGTGATCGCGATGAGGATTTAGGCGTTCTAGCTGAAGCAAGCGGATCTGCAAATTGGAAAGGAGCCGTGATGCCTATTGATTTTGTCTCTGCAACTGCCTGGATAGAGACGGTTGCACCTCTAATGGAATGATTTACTGCTAATGGAATGATTTACTGCAGCGATTGAGATACTAGCGCTATGCAATTTTGGTAGATTTGACTATAATTAAAATCTAGTAAATGGTAATTCAAAACATTTAGAGAGGAAAGTCTGTGTTTGCCACCGTCAGCGCACCTGTTCAGAAAACGGCTCTGCCAAAGGATCTTTTTGGAGCAATCGAAACTCTCAAAAAAGACCTGAATGCAGTTGTTTTGGCCCACTATTACCAGGAGCCTGATATTCAAGATATTGCGGACTATATCGGTGATTCTCTGGGTCTTTCTCAGCAGGCAGCGACGACTGAGGCGGACGTAATTGTGTTTGCAGGGGTTCACTTTATGGCTGAAACTGCCAAAATTCTGAATCCGAGCAAGCTAGTTTTGCTGCCTGACTTGGCGGCGGGGTGTTCACTGGCTGATAGCTGCCCGCCAGATGAATTCGCTGAGTTTAAGGCGGCGCATCCCGATCACTTGGTGATTTCGTATATTAATTGCACCGCTGAGATTAAGGCGATGAGCGATATTATCTGCACTAGCTCGAATGCGGTGAAGCTGGTGAATCAGCTACCGGCTGAGCAGAAGATTATTTTTGCACCGGATCGTAACTTGGGCCGGTATGTGATGGCTCAGACTGGGCGCGATATGGTGCTGTGGCAGGGTAGCTGCATTGTGCACGAGACTTTTTCTGAGAAGAAGATGTTGCAGCTTAAGATGGAGCACCCCGATGCGGAGATTATTGCGCATCCTGAGTGTGAAGAGGGTGTGCTGCGGCACGCAAGCTTTATTGGGTCTACGACAGCGCTGCTGAAGTATGTGGAGACGAGTCAGAGCGATCGCTTTATTGTTGCTACAGAGCCTGGCATTATTCACCAGATGGAAAAGCAAGTGCCTGAAAAGCACTTTATTCCAGCGCCACCGGAGGCGAACTGTGCGTGTAACGAGTGCCCGTATATGCGGTTGAATACGTTGCAGAAGCTGTACTTAGCAATGAAGAATAAGACGCCTGAGATTACGATCCCGGCAGAGATTCAGGCGAATGCGCTTGTGCCTATTGAGCGGATGTTGGCGATGAGCCGTTAGTTGGAGCCGGAGGGCGCAATGCCTTGTGCCCGTGCGATGTTATGGGGAGATGCGATCGCGTATTTGAAAGGCAAGCATGTCGATTACGTTTTCGCCGCCTTTGCTAAGTGAGGCGGTTGCTTCTTGCTCTGCTCGTTTGACGGTATCTTCAGGTAAATTAAGCAGGCTTACAAGCGCTGTGTAGGCTTCGCTTTCAGCTTCATTAACCGCGTCTTCCTCTGGCGTACGCTTACTGGCGTTAATAACTTCGTAAGAGAGGCGAAGCGCGACTTCTTTCTCTTCATCGGTGGTGAGCTTGGCAACAGCCTCTTTAAGTGGTACGTCTTGAACGAAATATTCTTGAAGCTGGTGCTGTAGTGCTTTCTGCTGGTTTAGATCGGTAGAGAATAGCTGGCTGAAGCGAGTGAGCATGGTATCTACTTCTTTTTGCTCCAGGCTTTTGTCAGCCCAAGCCATAGAGAGAACGACGCGCAGCAGATTCATCTGACGAGGTGAAATGGGAGGCGGCTGAATGTTCATGTGCGATCTCTCAATCTCTAGTAGAGCATCTGGAAATTCTCTCTACTGTAGAAAAAGAGTGGGCAGAATTCATTAATCCACCGAAAAACTTAAAGGTCGCTACTAGCCCAGCTTGGAAAGGTGTCTAAGGTTTTTCATGTCTAGTAGCTGGATGACGTCTCTGTGAGTATCGACTTTTAGCCATTTGCGGGCAGCGAGCTTTTCTAGAATTTTAGGTACTTCATTGAGCGTTACGTCTGAGATGGCGGCTAAATCGCTGACTGGAATATTAAAGATTTCCACTGTATCGCCCACTTCTTCGCCATAGGCGTCAGCGATATCGACGAGGGCGTAGACCATTTTTACGCCAGGGGGCTTGTTGCGGAGCTGAAAGCGTTTTTGGGTTTGCTTGAGCCGCTGCACCATGCTCTGTAGCATTCGGTGGTGGAGCTGAGGGTCTTTGAAGAGGGTTTGGATGAAGAGTTGGGCGGGGATGCTAACGAGTTCTACTCGCGAGAGGGCAGCGACATCGGTAGATCGGGGAGATTCGTTGAGGACGGCCATTTC
This sequence comes from uncultured cyanobacterium, assembly GCA_963793265.1. Taxonomy (GTDB): domain Bacteria; phylum Cyanobacteriota; class Cyanobacteriia; order Phormidesmidales; family Phormidesmidaceae; genus Phormidesmis. The sequence continues at coordinate 62,388 of CAWBZI010000006.1, read as the reverse complement.
GCCAAAGTATTCGCCTTTGCCTAAGATGACCAGGGTGACGTAGCCATCGCCCGACTGCACGCGGACTTTGGCCCAGCCGGAGACGATGAGATAGACGGCGTTGCCCCAAGAGTCTTCCATGAGGACGGTGCGACCAGCCGGGCACTCGTTAAAGGTCGCGCCTTCGTGTAGCGTCTTGAGGGTTTCGGGGCTAGCGGCTTTGAAGAGGGGAAAAAGCTCGCTGAAGTCTTCAGGTGACATCGGGAGTGACAGAGCGGTCAAAGACATAGCGCAAAGATGGCTGATGGGTAGAAGATACGGGCCGTTGCCTCTGTAGGTTACCCAGTCGGCTTTGATAAACTTTGGTTGATGTCTTCTGTTGGCGTCTTTAGGGTTGAACCGGATCTTTGAACCTGGCTGCTCCTGCGGCGGCAATAGAGACGAGGATGCAGGCGGTGAGCGATCGCACCGATAGCTTCTCACCCAAAATAATAAATCCTGCTAAAACCCCGACCATAGGCTCCATACTGAGCATGACGCCGAAGACTTTGATAGGGAGCGATCGCAACGCAATCATCTCAAGCGAGTAGGGCAGGGCAGTTGAGAGAACCGCGACGCCTGCGCCCATGAGTAAAAGCTTGGGATCTAACAGAGCGCTGCCTGCGGTAGCGATGCCAATAGGGAGTAGCAAAATGGAGCTGACGGCCAAGGCCCAAGCGAGCCCCTCGATGCCGGAAATCTTTTGGCCGACTTCAGCAGAGCATACGATGTAGAGCGCCCAGCAGATGCCTGCGATGAGGGCGAAAGTAATTCCCCAGGGGTCGAGGGTCGCGCCTGTAAGCGGGGTGATGAGGATGATGCCGATGGCGGCTAGAAGCGCCCAGAGGCCGTCGAGCCAGCGCTGGGATTTGAGGATAGTGAGGCCGAGGGGGCCGGTGAATTCTAGAGCGATCGCAACACCTAAGGGAATGCGGGCGATCGATAAGTAAAAGCAAGAATTCATCATCGCAAAGATGACGCCGAAAGCAATGAGAAGCTTCAGGTTCTGGCGAACTTGCGCGTTCCACTTAAAGCGCCACAGGGCGAAGAGCAGGCAGGCTGAAAAGCTAACGCGTAGCGCTACAACACCCCAGGGGCCAAGGTCATCAAACAGATACTTGGCCAGTGCAGAGCCGAATTGGACAGAGAAAATAGCAGCAAAGAGAAGGGCCGTCGCAGGGGGCTGGTTAGCGGTAAGCTTCATAAAGATCCTAATTGAATGCTTCGCACTTTCAGCTTAGGGCTGCTTGCGCTTTTCGGGCTCGCGTAAAAACTTGAACAGCATAGATTTGAACAGTACCGATATGATGAATCCAGAAGAAATTAAGCAAGGTCTTGCCCAGCTAGAGCCCTCAATTCCATGGGCGCACTATTTTAATTTTGGGCATGGCATAGAGACGGTTTCTCCTAAGGAAGAAAAGTTCTATAACAAGGCGGTTGGACTTGGTAAGCTCGGCGAGCTACTGAAAGAAGTTCTCCCTTTGCACTGCAAGCGCGGTCAGCTAGGCGGCCTGAGCATACTCGATTTGGCTTCAGCCGAAGGGGTTCATTCGATTCGCCTGGCTCAGGCCGGGGCGAATGTTGTGGGCGTAGAAGGTCGCCAGATATATGTCGATAGGGCTGCGTTTGCCGCTAAAGCCTTGGGTGTAGAAAATGCTAGCTTCCGTCAGGGCGATGTGCGGACAGTGAACCCTTCGGAAGTAGGTACGTTTGAGTGCGTCGTTTTTTCCGGCATTTTGCATCATCTCGGTCAGCCTTCTTTTGAAGGAATGCTGCAAACGTTAGCTTCGTTGAGCACGGACACTGTTTTTTTGTATACACATGTTAGTACGCCTGCTTCTGTGAAGAGCTTCCGGCTTGAGGGGCCTGTTACAACAGAAAGTGGCTACGAAGGCTACCTGTACCGAGAGCATGAGAACAATGCCTCTGAGCAGGAGAAATATAAGAAGGTAAGAGCTTCTTTGGATAATACTTTTTCTTTTTGGGCGACTGAAGAGGCTTTGGTTGATGGACTGGTAAAAGCTGGCTTCCGCTGTGTTTCTAAGCTGCTGAAGCCACATTTGTTTGGTTCGCCAGAAAAAGCAGCTTTTCGTCTTCTGTTGATTGCTAGAAAGTAAATATCGCTTTAGACAGAACCCTATTTCACGCTGACGAAACGGGTTTGGGCGATCGCTCTCAATCTCTGTAAGTCCTCGCGCCTTGATACCGACAAAGGCACCGTGGCTTTAATTGTTTGCTCAATGAGATCGGTATTAACCGGGCAGCGTTCATAAAGGGCGTGGTAAAGTGCGGTGATAATGGCCTGCTCAATTTCTGCACCGCTGAAGCCGTCGCTAGCGAGGACGAGCCGGGGAATATCAAACCTTTTGGGCTCTTGCCGGTGGAGCGTCATGTGGATTTGCAAGATGGTCGCTCTCTCCTGCGCATCGGGCAAGTCTACAAAGAAGATCTCGTCGAAGCGGCCCTTGCGGAGGAGTTCGGGGGGGATAGCTGAAATGTCATTGGCCGTGGCGACAACGAAAACTTCCTCAGATTTTTCCTGAAGCCAGGTGAGGAAAGAGCCGAAGAGTCTGCGGCTGAGTCCGCCATCGGTGTCGCTACCGCTTTGGCCCATGCTTTTTTCGATTTCGTCTACCCACAGGACAGCGGGCGCTAGCTTTTCGGCTAGGCCGACTGCCTGGCGGAAGTTTTTCTCTGAGCCGCCAACGTACTTGTCGTAAAGTTTGCCGGTGTCTAGTTTGAGCAGGGGCATTTGCCACTGGCGGGCGATGGTTTTGGCGGCTAAGGATTTGCCGCAGCCCTGAATGCCGACGATGAGGATGCCTTTGGGCGGGGTGAGGCCGAAGCTTTTGGCCTGGTCGGAGAAGCCGGTGCGGGCGCGGTTGAGCCACTGTCTGAGGTTGGCAAAGCCGCCGAGCTGAGCGGTGTTTTGTTCGGGTGGGAAGTAGTCAAGCAGGCCGGTTTCGTGGATGACCTGGATTTTGCGCTCTAGGACGCGGTGGATGTCATCCGAGTTGAGTTTGCCGTCAGAGATGGCAGCGTAGGCAATGACTTTTTTGGTTTGCTTGAGGGTCATGCCCTGAACGGCTTTGATGAGCTGCTGAGAGTCTTTAGGGGAGAGATCGACTTTCACTCGACCGCGACAGGACTGGACGGCGGTGTCGATGGCTTTTTTGAGTTCGATAGGGCCGGGTAGCGGGAGATTGAAGTAGACGGCTTCGTGGGCGGTTTCTTTAGGGAGCCAAACCTGTTCGCCTGTGAGGATAAGGGCGGACTGGTGCGAGCTGAAGGCATGGGCGACTTCTCTGAGCTGGCGGGCGATCACGGCGTCTTCTAAATGGGTGGCGAAGTCTTTGAGCCAGTAGACGCCTCGGGTCGGTGCGTTTTGAATGTGGCGCAGTAGATCTAGCGGATCGGTGGTTTTTTCGATGACCTGCCGAGTGCTGCCGAGTGGGGCGTATTCGTTTTTCCAGTGGCTAGTGCTGCTTTGCAGGCGGCTGAGTCCTTGGGCGACGCTCCAGTCGAAAGTACTGATTTGAAGTTCGCCGGTTGCTTTATCGAGCAGGGTTTGGACGCGCTCTTCTTCTACCGTTTCGATCACAACAATGGGGTGAAATGACATCAGCAGCGTTTGCAGGTGCTTGATGCTCTCAGCGAATGCGTTATTGGGAGAAGACATGTTGAATGAGCAGGCGAAAATGCTTCTCTATCGTTCCCATTTTTGTTGATTAGACAGGGCGCTTCATTGCGCTAAGCCGGTGTCTGGTGTCGTGGCTTGAGGGGTGGGTGGGCTAAGCGGATCTTCTGGAGACGCGTTTATGTTTTGAGGGGCTATGGTCACGTTTGCTGCGGCGCGGCGCTTGATGGGCGAGAGATTCCAGTGGTCAAGTACGTCTTTGATGAGGAGTTCTTGGAGCCAGGTTTTGGTGACAACGGTGAGGGGGAGGGCAAGCAGGAGGCCGAGAAATCCGAAGGTGCTGGCGAAGAAGATTTGGGCGATGAGGGTGAAGGCGGGGAGGAGGGAGACTTGGTGGGCCATGATAGCGGGGGTGACCCAGTAGGATTCTGCCTGTTGGATGACGATATAGAGGCCGATGACTGCGATCGCCTTCCAGGGCTCATCTGAGATCAGCGTCACCACCAGCGGAAACCCCATGCTCAAGGTGGGCCCGATATTGGGAATGAAGTTGAGAACGCCTGCTAATAGCGCATGGGCAAAGGCGAGATCGACGCCGAGAACTAACAGCCCGATGAAGCTAACGGTGAATACGAAAAGGGAGCTGATGACGATGCCGCCGAGCCAGTTGCCAAGGGCTAGCTCGCACTGACTAAAAATTTCGCGGGCGCGCCGCCGGTAGAAGGCAGGAAATAGCAGCAGTACGCCTTCTAGGTAGGCTGCAGGGTTCGAGAGCATCATCACGGCGAGCACACCGACGAAAAGCGTTTGCAGTAGAACGCGCAGGGATGAGTTAAAGAAGGAGAAGAAGTTGCTAAAAACGTCTAGAACGGCGGAGTCTGGGGCGGTAAGCCATTCAACAAATTCGCCAAATTCTGGCAGGCGGATGCGCTCAGGCAGAGAGCCCTGTAGCTGCATCATACGGTCGGGTAGAGTTTGGGAGAAGCCGACGACTAGCTCTATGAGGAGTCTGAACTGTTCTACAAAAGGCGGTACGATGCCGAGGATGAAGAGGGAGGCGACGAGGGTAGAAAGGGCGATCGCAACTGGAATTGCGAATCGGCGAGGCACGTTGAGTTTGCGAATTTGCCTGGTAAGGCTGTTGAGCGCGACAGCGATGACAACGGCTGCAAATGACAGCAGCAGCAGCGGCCTGATGTGCCACAAAATATATGCTGCTGCTATAAAACACAGCAGACTTACCCAGTCACCTAGCTTCATCTCCAATGTTTCCTTTCTGAGTTGCGCTTATTCTATCTGAGCAGTTAAAAGCCTGAAGTGGTTGCTCGTAAATATTCGAGCAAATGCTTTTAATAGCGCTTTCTAACAGCTTCAACGTACCCGTTTGGGATGATGTCTGCGGTGATAGCTGCCAGATTGTTTAGTGGTCGAACTGATTTGCGGCCCCGCTGATATTTTTTCATGAGCGAAGTGCTAGCTTGGAATTTTACTAACCCATCTTTTGTGTTCTATGGCTCAGAACTCGCCTGCTCAGCAAGAACCTGATCGCTTGACGACCTGGCAAATGGCTTCGGTGGAGCTGTCGGGGGCGCAGCGGAGTGAGTGGGTGAAGACGGTGGCTCGTGTTACGGGACTGTCGCATCCGGTATGGGGAGCGCAGTTGCTATGGAATAGAGGGCTGAGGTCGGCTGAGGCGCTGGAGGGGTTTTTGCGATCGCAAGCATACACGCCAGCCGGTCCGTTTGAGTTTGGTGAGGAGATGGTGTGGGCCGTGGATCGGCTGGTGGTGGCACGTGATCGCGCTGAAAAAGTGGCTATTTGGGGCGACTTCGACGCAGACGGGGTGACTTCGACGGCGGTGCTGTGGGACGGACTGCGACAGTTTTTCACAGAGCCAGATCAGCTCACTTATTTCATTCCTAACCGGCTGAAAGAGTCTCATGGACTCTCGATGATGGGGATTGAGCAGCTTGCGGCGCAGGGCGTAAAGCTGATTGTGACCTGCGATACGGGCAGCACAAATCCACTGGAGATTGAGCGGGCTAATGCGTTGGGAATGGCGGTAATTGTGAGCGATCACCATACGCTGCCGAAGGTGCGGCCTGCGGTGGTGGCGATTGTGAATCCTCGGGCGCTGCCTGCGGGGCATCCGATGGCGCATTTGTCAGGGGTGGCGGTGGCTTACAAGCTGATAGAGGCGCTGTATGAGCGACTGCCCGAGGTGCCGACTAGGCCGCTAAGAGAGCTGGTGGATTTGGTGGCGATTGGTTTGATTGCCGATTTGGTAGAGCTGAAAGGAGACTGCCGGTATTTGGCGCAGATTGGGATTGAGCAGTTGCAGACCCATTTGCAGACGGATGAGCCAGTGAGGCCGGGGGTGGCGCGGCTGCTGGCGCTGTGTCGGCGAGCGGGCGATCGCCCCACTGATATTTCCTTTGGCATCGGCCCGCGCATTAACGCTGTGAGCCGCATTTATGGCGACGCTAGCTTTTGTGTGGAGCTGCTGACGAGTAAAGACGCTGAGCGCTGCCGGGTGCTGGCTGAAAAGGCTGAGCTGGCAAACGCGCGTCGGAAGGCGTTGCAAAACGATGTGTTGCAGCAGGTGATTCGTCAGCTAGAAGCTCGCGATCTTTCGACGATGGGCGTGATTGTGCTGTGTGATGCGCAGTGGCCGGTCGGGGTGTTGGGCTTAGTGGCCGGGCAGGTGGCGCAGCAGTACGGTAGGCCAACTATTTTGCTGACGTTGGATCGGCCTGAGGCGGAAGGGAGCAGTGAAGCGGGTGAGACGCTGGCGAGGGGATCGGCGCGGTCGGTGAATCAGATTGATTTGTATGAGCTGGTGAAGTTCGCAGGCGCATTTGCTGACGGGCTTTGGCGGGCATCCGTTTGCGGCGGGCCTGAGTTTGCCGGTGAAGGATTTGTCGATGTTTACGGCGGCGATTAATCAGCAGTACCGGCAAAAGGGCGGCGGTCAGAATCAGCCGGTGGTGAAGGCTGATTTGAAGGTGACGGTGGCTGATTTGGGTCGGGAGCTATTTCAGGAATTGAAGCTGTTGGAGCCTTGCGGTATGGGCAATCCGGTGCCAAAGCTGCTGATTGAGAACTGCTGGTTTGAGAATGTGTGGCATCAAAAGCTGAAGGATCGGATGGGGGGGAAGGTTGGCTATATTAAGGCGAGCTTTGATTTGTGTGATGAGAGTATTGGGGGCGATCGCACCCGACAATTTCCAGGGCTTTGGTGGGGGCATTACAAAGATGATTTGCCGCCGGGCCGGTGGGATGTAATCGCTGAGCTGGACTATAACAGCCATCCTAAGAGCCGCCGGTATGAGATTCGACTGGTGGACATTCGGCCAACTGTGGCGGCAACGGCTGACGGGGCGGCTAGTAGTCAGAGATCGGCAAGGCTCGCTAATGGGGCTGGCTGGCTTTTGGACTGGCGGACGCCTGAAGATAGCGTTAGAACCTCTGAGACAGATCTGATTTTGAGTGACTGTCCGACGCGGTGGCAGGAGCTTTCACTGTGGCGACATCAGGCCGATCAAATGCGTCAGCCGCTAGCGCTAGCCTATCCGGCTCCGGCGGAAGTCGATCCTATATATAAGTGGAAAATGCTGCTGGGGCTGGCGAAGTATTTGAGTCGAGAGCAGTTGGCTGCGACGCCGGAGCGGCTGGGCGAAAAGCTGGATGTGAGCGATCGCACCCTATCTTTGGGCCTATCTGCGCTAGCTCAGCACGGCTTTATCGTGAAGCGTTCGGCCATTGATATCCGTTTTCAGTTTCGCTCTGAGCACACGCCTGGGCAAACAGAGCTATTAGATCCTTCAGAGCAGCAGGCGCTATCGGATGAGACACTTGGACGCTTTTTGAGTGCTGTGCAAGAGGAGCAGTTTCGCCGTCAATATTTTTATCGAGCGCCTGTAGGTACGCTTGAGGGCGCGATAAGTGCTGAAATGGCGGGCAAATATTAAGAAATCAAGAAAAGGTGTTTGTACCTATTGTTAACTGTTTTTCAAAACCGTATAATTGAATACAGAAAAACAAAGCGTTCATCTTTTATTCAGTACTGACCTTGAAGTTCACTAACGGTCGCTGTTGGATGTAAAGACGGAAGTAAGGGCTTAACGGCTCTGAAGGAACGCGCCTCTTACAAATACACACTCTATTTGAGGCGAATACCATGCAACTATCTTATCGCGGCGTAAAGTACAACACGACTGCACCTGCTGTTGAAGTCACTGAGACTGAAGAAATTGGTCACTACCGTGGCGCTACCTACCATGTGCGTCGTGCGGTTGGTGCGGCTGCTCGCAAGACCAGCGATGTGCTCAAGTACCGGGGCGCAGTTGTCCGCTAGAAGTCTTGACTCGATAAGGCTGATTTGATTCGGCCTTTAGACTTTTAGAAATTCAATATCCGAACATACGAGGCGCATTGTAGAATGTGCCTTTTTTCGTTGCTGTATATTGTAGGCTTGACCACTGTGTAGGAGTGCCTGAATACAGTGCTGGGATTCGTCATAGGGTTGCTGGTTGGGTTGGGCTTATTATTTGTCTCTCGCCAGAGGGATAATGCCAAAATGAAACGGTTGCTGAATCGGTTAGAAGACCGGCAACCGGCATCTACTTTGGGATATGACGCTCAAGTGGCAAGCGTGATCGCTCAGCGGCAGGCGCAGACGAGCAGCCTGAACGAACAGTTGCAGGATCTGCGGCAGGTGCTTAAGAATGCGCCAATTGGCTATTTGCAGGTGGATGAGGAAAACCGGCTGCTGTGGTGTAACCAAAGGGCTCAAGAATTTTTGGATATTGGGCAGAGTGACTATTCACCGCCTCGGCTGTTGCTGGCGCTGGTGAGATCTTATGAACTCGATCAGCTAGTAGAGCGGACGCGGCAAACTCAGCAGATGAGCGAGGCGCAGTGGACGTTTAATTCTATTTCTACCGATCCGTTTAACTATTTGGAGCGGCCTGCCTGTCCGCTTCAGGGCTATGGGCTACCGATTAGCCATGGTCATGTTGGGATCTTTTTAGAAAACCGGCAGGAGGCGCTGAGTTTGGCACAGCAGCGCGATCGCTGGATTTCGGATGTGGCTCACGAGCTAAAAACGCCGCTGACCTCTATTCGGCTGGTGGGCGAAACGCTGCAATCGCGCGTCGATCCGGCTTTGACAAGCTGGGTGGAACGGCTGCTTAAAGAGGTGATTCGCTTGAGTAAGCTGGTGGATGATGTGCTGAATATGAGCAGTTTGGAGCAGCGGCGATCGCAGCTATCTGCTGAGGATGAAGTGGATTTGGTCGCTTTGATTCAGTCTGTGTGGCAGAGCATCGAACCACTCGCGAAGCTGAGCGAGCTAAGCTTGGACTATCAAGGCCCAGACTATTTGACGGCTCGTTTTAACCCTAGCTTGATGCATCGGGTGCTCTTTAACCTATTGAGCAATGCGGTGAAGTACTCGCCACCTGAGCAAGTTATTCAGGTCAGGATGAGTCTTTCATCCGCGTCTCCTGATCGCTTTAAGGAGGGCCTTTCTGACAATAGTATTGTTAAAGACAGTGCTGCTAAAGACTATATTTTGATCGAAGTGATTGATGCAGGTACAGGGCTTGATGATAAGGACTTGCCTCACGTGTTCGATCGATTTTATCGGGCTGATTTGGCGCGATCGCACGGTACGAGTTTGAGTGCAGCGGACTCAAAGCGTGTGGATTCGGTCGAGATGGCTGAGCTTTCTAGCAGCGGTACGGGTTTGGGCCTAGCAATTGTACGGCAAATTGTTGAGTCGCATCAGGGGCACGTGGAGGCTAGCAATAGCCCTGAAACGGGGGGCGCTTGGATGCGGGTGTGGCTACCGAGTCAGTAGCTCGTGAAAACTATGAACTAGCAGTCATTTTTTAAACCTTGTAGAGAAGGTAGTTTAGCTATTGCGCAAACGCTTGAGGCGGTTTAGATTACTTTTTGAGTTCGCTTTACCGGGCGTTCTCAACTATTTGTTTAAAGAGATTGTGAGGTCGTCGTTGTTTTTGCTTAAGCAGATAGACGTAGCGATAGGCTGTTAGCGTCTGTCTTTATGAGGGTTACGGCGTAAAAGATAGTATTTGTACCTTGCTTTGCGATTACGAATATGTGAAATCTTTTACCTGCAGTGGGATTCCCCCCTTGTGAATACCTAAAGATACCTGCTTGAATAAGTAAGTATCCGTAAAGGCTACGTTTGCTAAGGCTTTGTACGTAGCCAATTATACGCATACGCTTTTCTTAAGGCGATAAAGCTATTATCATCTGCATCTAAATCTAGCCGCGTTGTTTTATGACCGAAAGGCTGCAAAAGCTGCTATCGCAGAGGGGCGTTGCTTCCAGGCGTCAGGCTGAAAAGCTGATTTTGAGCGGTCGGGTGACGGTAAACGGAAAGGTCGCTGAAATTGGTCAGCAGGCTGACGGGCTAAGCGATCGCATTTGTGTTGATGGTATTGAGATAAGCAAGCCGCCCCGCTGCGTTTATCTTTTGCTACATAAGCCGAGAGACGTGGTTTCTACCTGTAGCGATCCCCAAGGGCGTAAGACTGTTTTAGATTTGTTAGAGACTTCTCTGCAAACTGGAATGGGCATTCATCCGGTCGGTCGCTTAGATATTGACTCTACGGGCGCACTCTTGCTGACCAACGACGGTGATTTGACCTTTCGGCTCACGCACCCAAGCCACCAGATGCCCAAAACCTACCAGGTGCGGGTGCAGGGATCGCCTTCTGAGGAGTGTGCTTAAGCAGTGGCGTTCAGGCGTGATGCTTGAAAACCGCAAAACATTGCCTGCCAGAGTCGCTTTGGTTAAAAAGCTTTCTGATGAGCGAGCTTTGTTAGAGGTGACCATAAGAGAAGGCCGCAATCGACAGATTCGGCGGGTCGCTGAGTCTTTGGGATACCCTGTGACAGCCCTGCACAGAACAAAAATTGGCTCATTGGCACTGGGAAGTTTGCCTCGTGGGCAGTATCGTTTACTTAGAAACGATGAGGTTGATTTGCTCAAGAATGACGCCGCAATCACTTCCACTACACCGCCTCGTGCAATACCTTTATTAAAGTCTTAGGTTCTTTCTAAATAGCCCTTAAGCAATACACGTTACAACTATTTTCACTGCCTTATTTAACCTCGCCGAACCCATGAAGCAGAAAGCTCGTATTAAGGAACCCACCGCCCAGCAGCTACAGCAAGAGCAGCTTTTTTCACTCGGCAACTATGCTTAAACAAGCCCGGTTGCAGCGAGGTCTGTCTTTAGAGGCAATTGAAAAGCGAACGTTGATTCGTCAGATGCTGCTGGCTGCTTTGGAGCAGGGCAAAGTGTCTGAGCTGCCTGAACCGATTTACATTCGAGCGCTGCTGAGACGGTACGGTAACGCTTTGGGCCTAGATGGCGAGACGATTGCGAGTCAGTTTTTTACGCGCCCTGTGGTCAATCCGCCGCGTTCTTCTTGGAAGGATTCTCCGGCAGCTCAGCTACGACCTTTGCATCTATACGCGGCCTATATGCTGCTGATTATGGGTGCGGTGAGTGCGCTATCTGGCTTTTTGCAGCGGAGTGCGCCAGATATGACGGCTCAGCCGATTTTGAATCCAGAGGCGATTGAGCAGTTCATGCCTCAGCAGACGGAGGCAGCTCAGCCTGAGGCTCCGGTTGTTGAGCCTGACTGAAGCCTAAGGTGCAAGAGAAGCCGGTTGAGGTGAATTTGGTGCTGACGGACAGTCTTGGGTGCGGGTGATTGCGGATGGTTCGACTGAGTTTGAGGCGATTTTGGAGCAGGGTGAGAAGCGGTCTTGGGCTGCGGATCAGTCGATTACGGTGCGCGTGGGAAATGCGGGCGGCGTGATGTATTCGTACAATCAATCGAAGGCTGAGCCGATGGGTGAGATGGGAATGCCTGAAGAGCGCACGTTTGGGCCGGAACGTCAGCATGGCGACTGAGCAGTAGTTTGGTTCTACAGAAGTTGAGAGGCGTCTAGTTTGCGGTTATGCGGCTAGGCGTTTCTTTTTGGGCGTTTAAGGATTTGGCGGCGGGCTTGGCGGGTAAGGTGACGGTGGCGGTGGTGCCTTGGTCGAGTTCGCTGGTGAGAGTGAGCTGGCCGTGGTGATTGTCGGTGATGATTTTGGCGATCGCAAGCCCTAGCCCTGAGCCCCCAGCTTTGCGAGAGCGAGCGGCGTCAACGCGGTAAAAGCGGTCGAAGATGTGGCTGAGATCTTGGGTGGGGATGCCGATGCCGGTGTCTTGACGGTGACGGTGGTGCTGTGGGCGGCTGGTTTCGAGGCTGACGGTGATGCTGCCGTTGGGGGTGTAGTGGATGGCGTTGGCGATGAGGTTAGTGAACAGGCGGGTGAGCTGGTCGGGATCGCCTTGAGTAAATAGGTGGGCGAATTGGCGGGTGATTTTCGTGGTAGGAGAAGGTGAGTGCTTTTTTTGGGCGATCGCCTGTTGTTCTTCAAAGACATTTTTGAGCAGCGTAGAGAGTGTTATGCATCGTCTTTTTGTATGGGGATCAGGCCACTCTCTTGCCGGGCAAGAAACAACAGATCGTCAACGAGTCTGCCAAGCCTGCGGGTTAAGCGTTCTATCACTTCGAGCTGGCTGCGCTGAAACTGTTCATCGGGTCGGCGAGGGCAACCTGGACGTTGGTTTGAATGACGGCGATGGGGTTGCGCAGCTCGTGGGAGGCGTCGGCGGTGAACTGTTTTAGCTGCTGGTAGGAGTCGCGGACGATGGGCGCATCGCGAGGCCAGAGAGAAACCAGCCGATGCCTGGCGACGGTGATGATCATGACGGTGATGCCAAAGCCAAGATCGATAATGAGCTGGCGGCTGGGCTTAGAGACTTCGAACCAGGGATGGCTGACGCGGAGATAGCCGAGGAGTTGGGAGCCTGACGTGACGCGCTGGGTAATTTGTCGCAGGGCGAGGCTGTCGGGGGGAATGATGGTTTCGCCGTTGGGATTGACGTGAAGCGGAATTTTGGGAGATTTGGAGAAGGTGCTCCACTGGAAGTTGCCGTCGGGGTCAAACCATTCGAGATCGATGCGATCGTCTTCGCTGGCTTCTTCGCTATGGCGGAAGCTGGCTTCGATGTTGACGCTTGGTATGCTTTCGATCTGGCCGCTTTCAGTGTGGCCGCTGTCAGTTTGGCCGCTTTCAGTTTGGCTGTCTTCGATGATGAGGGAGCGTTCGACGATTTCGATCACGTGGTTGAGGGTGTCGTCAACGCGTTCGACGAGGGTGGTGCGAACGTAGGTGTAGACGCCAGTGGCGAAGAGGAGAAGCAGGACGGCGGTGACGGTGGTGTACCAGAGGGCGAGGCGGCGACGGGTGGTTTGAAACATCGATTATTCGTATGCATCCTTTCTGTGGCCTGCTTTTACGACTCTGACAAGGAGTTTTGTATCTTCAACCGCGTAAATAACGCGATAGTTTCCCGAACGAATACGATATTCGTTCTTTCGGCCTTTAAGCTTTTTGCAGCCTTGACGGTCGGGGGTCTTGCTCTAGGGTAATGATACGGCAAGTAAGACTCCTGAACGGTTGTCGACAGCTTGCTGATTTGCCTCTTGCCAGAGGCTCGATAAAAACTCTGGTAGGTCATTCTATGCCTAGCTCATGTTTACGATTGGCTAGTGAATAGCTTCTCCAGGTTCTTGGCGGGCAACGTCGGCGTCAAAACATCTATTTCGTCTTCTATTGCTTCGATAGCGGGTTCGAGGTCTACCTGATGTTTGAACTGTAGGTATTGTAGGAAGTGGTATAGCTCGTCTATAGCGTGGCGGGAGAGGGATGGAAGTTCTAAAGTGACGGGATCGATATTGGGCTTTACTTTAGTTTTAGTTTCTGGTGATACGGTCATGTGCTTACCCAGATATTTTTGATAGGTCTCTATTTTAGCGATGTACGGTTGTTATCTTCGCTAGCGGAGATGTATGGGCTGCGAGAAGGCTGTATGGGTTAGGTTAAAGTTTTTTGTGAATGGAGCAGGCTTACAGCAAGTTTTGTCGATAAGTGGCATAGTCTCGGTGTAGATAATGCGTACTGATTTAGAACATGCTGGAATCTTTGATGCTGGCTCAGCTCGGGTGTGTTTTTGAAAGAGGTGGTTGGGCCTTTGGCGAAGGCTGCTGCTGAGGACTTGTTTAAAGACCGCCTGAAGCAAGGGGCGGAGGATATGCTGGCGTTGAGTGCGCCGGATGCTTTGAAGAAGGCGATGAATCAGTCGCTTAAAAATTTTATTCAGCTGTTTGGGGATGAGCTGGAAAATTGTGGCTGGACAAGAGCGCTGATTAGGCATGAGCTAGCAAAACCTTTGGGACGTTTGCTGGCAACTGAATCGGTAACGCGAGAGCTGTGTCGAGCGTTTGAGTCTGACGTTGAGAGCATTGACTGGCAGCTATTGCCGAGCGTGTGGAGTACGCTGTCTCCACCGACTAATTTTCCTGAAGAGTTTCAATGGGAGGATGTGGTAAGAAATTATGTTCGGCGGGTGAAAGGGCTGGTTCGTAAGGACGCTGAGCTAGCTAGGCAGTTGGATCTGGATCAGCAGCGGGCGATTAAGGAGAGTAATGAGGCGCTGGTTGGGGTGCCAGTTCAGTTCAATTTGCGGGAGTATCAGGAGTCGCTGAAGGAGCGGTTTGGGAGCTTGAGCTTGGACTCGTTGGATACGGCGGGGGCGGCTTATGACAATTTGCGGCTGTGGAAGATTTTTGTGGCGCAGGATGTGCGCGAGTGTGCGGAGTTTGCGCCGCAGATGTATGAGCTGCCGAAGGAGCGGCTGTTGGCATTGCAGGCGGCGGGTGAGATTGATCTGCTATTGTCGCCTGATGCTTTGGAGCAGCAGCGGCGGAACTATGCGGATAGGCCGATTGAGTCGGTGCGGGGCGTGGTGGGATTGGAGGGGCCGGGTTCGGTTTTGCGATGTGTGATTTTGGGCGATCCGGGGGCGGGGAAGTCTACGCTGCTAAGGGCTTTGGCGTTGAGCTGGGCGGATAGGCCGCTGGCAGAGCTGAAGGGTAAGCCGATCCCGCTTTTGATTGAGCTGCGGCTGTATGCGCAGGACAAGGAGAAGAGAATTTGTAATGATTTCTTGGAGTATTTGCACAAGGGGAATACGGCTTGCCGACTGAATCAGCTTGAGCTGGATGCGCTGCTAAAGGGTGGGAAGGCGGTGGCGCTGTTTGATGGGGTGGATGAGGTGTTTGATCCGAAGCTGCGGGAGGCGGTGGTGACGGATATCCATCGGTTTAGCAATCAGTATGGGGCGGTGCAGATGGTGGTGACTTCTCGGTGGCTAGGGTATAAGGCTGAGGCTCTGCGGAAGGCGGAGTTTGCGCACTATATGTTGCAGGATTTGAATGATGAACAGATTGAGGATTTTTTGGAGCGATGGCATGGGCTGACGTTTACGAAGGGGCAGCAGGCGGAGCGGGAGAGAAAGCAGGGGCGGTTGCAGAAGGCGATCACGGAATCTAGGGCGATTCGGGAGCTGGCGGGGAATCCGCTGTTGTTGACGATGATGGCGATTTTGAATCGGAATCAGGAGCTGCCGAAGGATCGGGCAATGTTGTATGAGAAAGCTTCGGAGGTGCTGCTGCATCAGTGGGACGTAGACGTGAAGCTTCATGAGCAGGAGGATTTGAAGCACTGGCAAATCGGTAGGCGCGATAAGCAGGCGATGCTGCGGAAGGTGGCGTATCACATGCAGGCGAATGAGGATGGGCTTTCGGGGAATGTGATTAGTCGAGATGATTTAGAAGAGATCTTGACGGAGTATTTGAAGAAGCAGGATGTGGATAGGGCGCGTCCGGTGGCTAGGGTAATGATTGAACAGTTGAGGGAGCGCAATTTTATTTTGTGTTATCTCGGAGCTGATAATTATGCGTTTGTTCATCGCACGTTTTTAGAGTATTTTTGTGCGAGCGAGCTTGTTTATCAGTTTGAGAGACAGCAAAATATTGGCATTGAAGACTTAGAAAATCTCTATGAAAAGCTTTCTTGGGATGAATCTTGGAATGAGGTACTACGGCTAACAGCAACGATGATAGACTACTCTTTCTCAAAGAGGCTTATCGCCTTCTTAGTAGATCAGCACATTGAAAGCAAGGACGGTTATTGGAATCCTGCTTCCGTGATAGAACTTTATCAAGGTGGCCTAAGTAAAATACTACTGGCAACAGATTGCTTATTGGAGTTGAATGAAACTCAATCTGATAGTGAGTTAGATGAATTGTCGGATGTGGTTTTAAGACTGCTTAAGGAAGCGGCTGAAGATGATGTTTTTCAAGCGAACAACAGTGCTGTAGAAGAGACAATTGATAAGATTGTTAGAGGCTGGAAAGACAAACCTGAAACTCTGCCTTGGCTAAAATCCTTCGTTCAGGAATCAAATGATTTTTCTTCGGGTGTGTCTTTGGCGATAGCAAAGATAGCAAAAGAGTGGAATAATGCATCTGAGACTCTACCTTGGCTTAAGACTATTGCTAAGAAACGCACGAATCTTGGTATTACTGCAATCAGAGAGATATCAGAAAATTGGAAGGATGACTCCTCAATTTTACCTTGGCTTAAGTGCATTGCTGAAGTCAGTGAAGATGAATACATTGATCGTATAGACGAATACGTTTATGTTGTAGCAGTTCAAGGAATAGCAAGAGGATGGAAAGATAATCCGAGCACATTTCCTTGGCTTGTAATTCAAGCTCAAAGCAACGGAAGCGCTAGCGTTCGAAGTGCAGCCACTGAAGCACTAGCGGGAGGATGGAAAGACGATATAGAAACGTTGAAAACTCTCAAAGCACAGGCTCAAAAAGACGATAGTGAGTATGTTCGTAGATTAGCCGTCCAGGAACTGGCAAGAGATTGGAAAGACGAGTTGAGTCTGTTTGAATTTTGGTGTGACCTCGTGCTTCAAGAACCCTTTGAAGTAGGACGCACATTTAATTTCGAGAACACTATCTTATTTGAGAATAACTCCTGCCATATTGCTCTGGACATTTTGGCCAGTCAGTATCCTGAACATCCCAAAACTATTGAACTCCTCCGCGATAGAGCGAAGAATGACACTGACGAAGAACTCCGCACTTGGGCAACGGAACAGGTTAGTCGTCTAGCATCAGAAGCTAGCTGAGCGTTACGACTCCTTTCTTAAATGCGATCACTTCAAAAACCACTACCCACCGCAAATAAACTCTGAGTGACACTAGGCAACAGAAGCTTCTACATATGCGGACGTACTTGATGGTTTGGGCACGGGTTCACCTTCGAGCTGTAGACCTTCTATGTGGAAGGTGACGGCTTCTTCCATATGTCTAGCCGTCTCCTCTTGCGTGGCTCCTGTTGTGATACAGCCAGGAAGATCGGGAGAATATGCTGAAAATCCGGTCTGAGTTTTTTCGATAACGATTAAGTACTTTATGGTTTTAGACCTGCTTGTTTCAAAGTATTGCTGAGCGTTCCAGGCGCTAATTCGTCGCTTAGTATTTCAGGGATAGTTACTAATTTCTCACTTTTGCTGTGCTTGTGCTGGCAGCGACTGCCGCGATTCTGTAATAATCGGTATCAGTTATTTATGCTACCCGTACAGCCAGGCTACTAGCTCACCTACGGTTAGTTGAAAGTCCGCAGCAAACTCTGGCACGGGTAACTGCGCATCAGGTGCCTCGTACAGTATCGACCGGAGATCAGTCGTGTAGCCGACTACACATTCTTCAGCAGGATCAATCAGCCATGCTAACTGAGTGCCGTTTGCTAGCGCGTACGCAATTTTTTTAAAGACCTTCATCTGGCTCTGCCTTGGCGATAAAATCTCAATCATCCAGTTAGGCGCGGCGAAAAGATCTCCTGTCACTTTGCCATCTTCTCGTCTGGGAATGGCTGACCAAGGTAATACGGTAATGTCAGGAACAATCGAGCGGTTATCGAACGTACAACGTAGTTCTGGAAAAGCACGCCCGATTTGATTTCCTTTGATAGCCGAGTTTATAGCGGTCAATAAGTCACCTTGAATGACACTGTGCTCTGCTTTCGGCATCGGCTTTTGAATAATTTGACCATCGATATACTCGCTCGCAGGCTTCGTCTCAGGCTGCTGCAAAAAATCTTCTAAGGTGAGGGTTCTTGTGGGCGTTTGTACCATGGCTGGAAAAACCTGCTTTCTATAGATGATTATTGCAGCTCATCAGAAAAACGGCTGATGTAGGAAACAAGGCTTAAGCCTACAGATTGCAGTGTCGTTACGAAACGCAGATAAAACAGCTTGCATCTACGTAGAAATACGCCTATTATCTTTTCTAAGGACACAACTTCTGTTGCTGCCTTCTCAGGACTCAAAATGACTTAGCGCTATCGGTAGGTGCTTGGAACCACCCGCCGATAGCTAAACTCCCAAGATTATCAAGCAATCTCGGTCGCCTAAGGGTAGCGTACCCTTTAGCCGTCAATTTTGCATTCTTGCTGGGACGGCTAAGATATCGCGAGTTCTGGGTTTCCTTGAACGCCTATAAAAGGGCGATTAAAAGATAAACACACAGGAACCCAGATCGCTATGTTTACCCTTTTGCCACAAGGCGCATTTGCGCCCACAAATCCTGGTGATAACAAACCAGTCACTCACACAGAACCCGTGCGCCTGATGATGTTTGGTAGCCCTAGCGCTGTGCAGGCCGCTATTAAGGATATTCACAAGCATGGCTACGCAGAGCCCAACGATTGGAGCGTGCCGATGAGTACCGGACGAGACGGTGAAGTGATGGCGATATTGACTAAGCGCGTGACTACTAGCCATTCGACATAGCGATATAGCTTCAACCGAACCTTTTGTCATAAAATGGGTCGTAAAATCCGCCCTCAGAGTATTTTTCATGATACTTTAGAGGGTTTTCAACACCTCCTGCTTTGAACCATACTCATAAGCTTAAAGCGTAAAGAAAAGGAGATGACCTTACATGAACAAACTTATCAAATACGCACTCGGAATTGTGTTGCCGCCCGTGGGTGTTTTTCTCACTTATGGCATTAGCCCGGCATTTTTTATCAATTTGGCCCTGACCTTTTTAGGTGTACTGCCCGGTAGTATTCATGCGGTGTGGGCGATCGCTAAACATTACGAAACTGCGCAACTGCCCGACTCTTAAGAAGTTAGTCCTACCTAACGACAGGTTTTCAAGAAAGTTAGTTTTCAATTATTCACCCCTAAAAAGAAGAGACAAAAAATATGTTGGGATTTTTCGTAACCACGCTAGTGACTGCCCTGAGCATTCTAGTTGTTGATCTAATTGTACCGGGTGTTGCCATCAACACCTTTCCGGCTGCGCTAGCTGCGGCAGTGTCGCTGGGTTTGGTTAACGGTTCTGTTAAGCCTGTGCTCAAAGTGCTGTCGCTGCCAGTGACCTTCCTTACTTTGGGCGCGTTTGCCCTAGTCGTGAACGGCTTCTGCTTCTGGCTTGCTTCCGTGCTGGTGCCTGGATTTGCTGTCAAAGGCTTGCTAGGCTTTATTCTTGGCCCAGTTGTGCTGTCTGCTGTTAGCACGTTCCTAACTGGCTACTTCAACAAGAACGATATCCAAGGCAAGATTGCAGGCGTTGGCAACAAGTTTGGTCTTAAGCAGGCTGAAGGCAACTCTATCGAGGCTGTTACTGAGCAAGAGAAGCTAGAAGGTACTAAGCTTTCGTAAATAATGCGACAGCTTTCACTTTCATCATTTGAAAAGAAACCCCCATTTCCAAGAAAGGTAATGGGGGTTTGTTGTTGGTATGTCTCCTGGCTTTAGCAGTCGTCCAGGGTGGCGGTGTGGCTGATGATTTGGTCGATTAGGCTGCGCACGTCGCTGCCGCTGGCGTTGGTGTCGTTGACGAGAATGCTCAGGGCTAAGGGCGGGTGGTTTGGGGGGTTGAGGTAGCCGCTGAGGGTGTAGGTGCCTCTGAGGGTGCCGGTTTTGCCCTGGAAGCGACCTTCTGCTAAGGTGCCGCGCATTCGGTTGCGGAGGGTGCCGCTGCGTCCGGCGACGGCCAGAGAGTTGCGGTAGATGGCGGCGTTCTCGGTTTTGGCCATGGCCTGTAGCGTGTCTACGAGGGCTTCGGGGGTGGCAAGGTTGCGGCGAGAGAGGCCGGAGCCATCGACGACATCGACGCTGTTGGGGCGAACGCCTAAGTCGGTGAGGACTGTGGATACGGCACTAGCACCGGCTTCATAGGTGTTTTGAGTGGTGGGATCTACGCTGCGGCCCAAGGATTTGAGCATGGCTTCGGCGTAGATGTTGACGCTGTAGAGGTTGGTGGGATCGATGAAGGCGCGTAAGGGCGGCGACTGGATGGCGGCGATTTCGACCAGATCGCTGGGTGGGTTGGCGGTGCTGGCCTGGCTGCGGGATGTCGTGACACCGTAGGCGTTGAGGCTTTGTTGGAACTGTTCGGCAAAGTAGCTGCCGGGATCTAGGACAGCGATGGAGGTGTTTTCAGAAGCGGAACCGGCGTAGAGTGCGCCGCGAACGTCCATGACTTTTTGTCCGGGCTTTTGGCCTGCGTCGATAAATTCGCTGCCGTTGCCGATGGTGCGAGAGTTGTTTTCGATGCGCCAGCCGCGAACGAATTCGGGGCGATCCCATACGACGCGCAAGGGCTGACCAACGCGGCCAGGGATGAGGGTGAAGCCGAGTTCGTTGCGGTTGAGAATAAGGCTGTTGGCGGCGGCTCCATAGCCTGCGCGGTAGTCTTCGGCGTCCCAGAAGGGATTGACCAAGGGGCCGGTGAAGTAGTTGTCTACGGCGGTGAGGCTGCCTACGCGGCGGATGCCCTGCTGCTTGAGTTGGCCAGCGAGCAGGTTGATTTGATAGCTGGTGAAGGTGGGGTCGCCTCTGCCGACGACGTAGAGATCTTGTTCGGGGCGGTTGAGCTGACCGAAGACGGAGGTGCGAATGGTGAAGTCGGGGCCGAGGTTGTGGAGGGCCGCAGCGGTGGTGAGGAGCTTGACGTTGGAGGCGGGGACGAATTTTTCTTGGGCTTTACGAGAATAGAGGACGCGGGTGTCGGGGTTGGCGTCTTCGATGAGGATGCCGACTTTTGAGCCGTTTAGGGTGTAGCCGTTGGCGATCGCATCAATTTTTCTCGGCAGCTCAGCGCGACAGACGCCTGCAAAGGCCGCATCAGCCTGCGCTAATACGACCAGACCCCCGATCAGACTCAAAGACACCTTTTGCGAAAGCTTGAAGAGTCGAGAAATCTGTTGTTTGGTGGACTGTCTTGATGTCTGGGTCTGTTGTTTGCGCTGCTGTGTGAAAAATGGCATACGAATCGTCATAGCTCAGGCCGGTCATTGGGAATGCAGTTGAATGGTTTGGTTCAATCTAGTCTGCGCGATCGCCTAATGCGTAAAAGTCAGGCCAAATCCTTCAACCGACCACTCCAAATCAAGATTACTTGAAATGTTATACCGGGCGATACCGTGACTTTGCGGAGAGGGCGAAAAGTCTATGAGCAGCGGGATTCGCAGGCTATCTTAAGCTTCAAAAAGAATGAAAAAGTAAAAACGTCCTGATTTTGTAGGGGCTAACCAAAGCTGTCATTGGCACACTGCAATTGTTCACGCTGGCTTTTATAACGGTAGAGCGCTAGTTGACGGTCAACCAACGGGCGTTTTTTGATTTATGTCTCAGGTAAACTGCGCTGAAGGCGATTCTGACTGATAATGATCGAGCTGATATTTTGAGTCGCCCCTATGGATGTGAAAGCCGCAGTCGCCTTTGAAGCCGGTAAGCCGCTAAGGATCGAAACCGTTCAGCTAGAGGGGCCAAAATCGGGTGAGGTGTTAGTAGAAATAAAGGCGACAGGCATCTGTCACACCGATGCCTATACGCTTTCGGGTAAGGATTCTGAAGGCATTTTTCCGTCTATTTTGGGGCATGAAGGAGCCGGGATTGTGCGGGAGGTGGGGCCGGATGTGAAAAGCCTGAAGCCGGGCGATCATGTGATTCCTTTGTATACGGCGGAGTGTCGGGAATGTGCGTACTGTCTGAGCCAGAAGACGAACTTGTGTCAGGCGGTGCGAGCGACGCAGGGTAAGGGGTTGATGCCTGATGGCACCAGTCGGTTTTCGTTTGAGGGCAAGCCGCTATATCACTACATGGGCACCTCTACGTTTGCAAACTACACGGTGCTGCCTGAGATTTCCTTAGCTAAAATTCGCTCGGATGCGCCCTTTGACAAGGTTTGCTATATCGGCTGCGGGGTGACCACGGGGATTGGCGCGGTGCTGTTTACGGCGAAGGTGGAAGCGGGCGCAAATGTGGTGGTGTTTGGCTTGGGAGGGATTGGCCTGAATGTGATTCAGGGGGCGAAGATGGTGGGAGCCGATAAGATTGTGGGGGTAGATATTAACCCGGAGAAGCGGGCGATCGCTGAAAAGTTCGGCATGACTCACTTTGTAAACCCTAAAGAAATAGGGGGCGATTTGGTCGGGCATTTGGTCGAACTCACTGACGGCGGCGCGGACTACTCGTTTGAGTGCATTGGCAATGTGAATGTGATGCGGCAGGCGCTGGAATGCTGTCATAAGGGTTGGGGCGTGTGCACCATTATTGGCGTGGCTGAAGCGGGCGCTGAAATTAGTACGCGACCTTTTCAGCTTGTGACCGGGCGCGTGTGGAAGGGCAGCGCTTTTGGTGGGGCTAGAGGCCGCACGGATGTGCCTAAGATTGTGGACTGGTATATGGATGGGAAGATCAATATTGATGATTTGATTACGCACACAATGCCACTTGATAAGATCAACGATGCCTTTGACTTGATGCATCGTGGCGAATCTATTCGTAGCGTTGTTCTTTACGATTAATTCTCCTAGTTTCCTTTCCTAACATTATTTTATATGCAAGAAGAATCAAGAGTACAAAGTTTTGGTGGTACAACAAGGTTTTATAGCCACCGTTCTCAGTCCTGTGAGTGCGATATGAATTTCGCGGTATATGTGCCGCCGCAGGCTGAAGCCGGACTGGTACCGGTGCTGTACTATCTGTCGGGACTGACCTGTACGGAGAAGAATTTTGTTGAGAAGGCCGGGGCGCAGCGCTATGCGGCTGAGCGGGGGCTGATGCTGGTGGCTCCTGATACGAGTCCGCGCAGGGTGAATTTGCCAGGAGAAGATGAGGACTGGGATTTTGGGGCTGGGGCGAGTTTTTATGTAAATGCGACTGAGCAGCCCTGGGCCAAGCACTACCGGATGTATGACTATGTGACTGATGAGCTGCCGTCTTTGATTAAAAAAGAGTTTGCGGTGAGCGATCGCGCAGGCATCTTCGGTCACTCTATGGGCGGTCATGGCGCGCTTGTCTGTGGGCTCAAAAACCCTGATAAGTACGCTTCAATTTCTGCTTTTGCACCGATTGCTGCGCCTTCTCAGTGCGCGTGGGGGCAAAAAGCGTTTACTGGCTACTTAGGGGGTGATAAGCAACAATGGGCTGCTTATGATGCAACAGAACTTGTCAAGTCTTTGGGTGGTAATGGTGCTTCAATTTTGATTGACCAGGGCACGGCGGATCAGTTCTTAGAACAGAATCAGCTATTGCCAGATGTGTTTAAAACGGCTTGTAAGCAGGCGGGTCAACCGCTGACGCTGCGAATGCAAGACAAGTACGATCATAGCTATTACTTTATTGCTTCTTTTATGGAAGATCATATTCGGCATCATGCTGATATTCTTTGTAGTTAATAAGAGGCGATCGCGCTAAAACAGGTACTCGGTAGACTCTATGGCACCTACTCAAAGCAATAAAGACTATTTGCACCCACAGTACAGAAAGGATCGCGCGATGCTTGATACCATTTTGGCGGGCACCGCTGATACTTTGAATATGGCAGAGCTGGCTCGCCTGCGTATTCGCTATGACGGTTTCCAGGGCGCGCGTGATATTCAAAGCGATTTAGATAAAGCGCTTAAAAATTGGGGCATGACCGAAGACGAGCTGTTTGCTAAAACGCGAGAACTGCACGCTCGCGAAACGATATTTACGCCGACATGGATTAAGAAGGGTGAGGATTGGAGCTAGAAGATAGGCATATGAGGGTTTTGAATTTCGGCTGAGGTTATTAGAGCCCTAAGAAGGCTACCGGCTTCATGCTTTCCTTATCGATTTGCGCAATATTTATCAGTATTATTACGTTGAAACTCGTCAGCTCTATATTAAATTGCGACCGTAATTAAGTATAATTGCCTGAAAATCGGCACTAGCTTGCGGGAGATATGGGTTCATGTCTGCTGATGATGGCTAGCGGCTCTGTAGCGTGTGTTATGCGCACATTAAGCACAAGAGAGGCATGGAGGGAACTTAGTCTTAAAGGCGTCCTTCTGTGTTTGATAGGTCAGGCGTTCTTATGAGTAATACACTATGAATTGGCGAGATGCTACCTATCCAGTAATGGCTTACTTTCGACGTAAGCGCTTAGCGGAACTGTTGAGAATTTATCCTAACTTAGAGAATTATTCGGTTCTAGACGTGGGCGGTAGGCCCTTTATGTGGGATTTGCTCAAGGAGTTTTATGATGTGGCTCCTAAGCAGCTTGTCATTTTGAATACGCCTTCTGAGCATTTGCTGCCTGAATCAGAGAACTACACGGTGAAGATTGCAGATGGCTGTAACTTGCCCTACGAAAACGACAGCTTTGATTTAGTTTTCTCTAACTCAGTGATTGAGCATGTGGGTAAAAAGGAAGAAATGACGCAGTTCTCGCGGGAGTGCGATCGCGTCGGCAAAAACATCTACATCCAAACACCCAACCGCTGGTTCCCTGTTGACGCTCATCTAGGCGTTGCCTTCATTCACTGGCTCCCGCGCCCGCTCTACAAAAAGCTTTGTTTTCTATCGCTGCGCTACCCGTTCACTATCAACAACCCTAGTGAGAAGAAAAACTTCGATTTGGAGTTTGAAACCACTCGCCTTCTGACACGCGGGCAGCTTAAGCGACTGTTCCCAGACAACAGGATTCTTCCAGAGAAATTCCTTTTCTTTGTGAAGTCGTTTGTTGTAGTCAGCCAGTAGCCATTGGAGTGTGTCTTACGCCGATGCTTCAGCCAAATTGTGCCGTCCTAACTCGCGCACGCTATCTATAGCGTGCTAGTGTGTCATGAGTTAAACACTTAAAACACGTTATTTAATATTACCGTTTAATAGCGCCGTTTTTGGTTTTCACGTAATGAAAGCCTGTGCGATTTGGACAATTCTTTTGCACATGTTTTTAATACTTCACTATACACCAGGCATTTCTTATGAAAGCTCTGCTGATTTACCCTTTGTTTCCTAAGAGCTTTTGGTCTTTTGACAAGGCGATTGAGCTAGCCGGACGTAAGGCTATTTTGCCGCCTTTGGGACTCGTGACAGTAGCAGGCATTTTGCCAGATGAGTGGGATCTGCGGCTGGTTGATCGCAACGTAGAAGATCTGACCGAAGCAGACTGGGACTGGGCTGAGCTGGTTATTTTTTCAGGCATGATTGTGCAGAAGCCTGATATGCTCGCGCAGATCCGTGAAGCCAAACGGCGCAATATTCCGGTGGCTGTCGGCGGGCCTTACGCAACGGCGCTGCCGCATGAGGTGATTGAGGCAGGCGCTGATTTTCGGGTGCTAGATGAGGGCGAGATTACGCTGCCGATGCTGGTGGAGGCTATTGAAAAGGGTGAAACGGAAGGTACTTTTCGGGCGCTAGAGCGGCCTGATGTTTCGACCAGTCCGGTGCCTCGGTTTGATTTGCTAAAGCTAGACGCTTACTCGGAGATGGCGGTGCAGTTTTCGCGCGGCTGTCCGTTTCAGTGTGAGTTTTGCGACATTATTGTGCTGTATGGGCGTAAGCCGCGTACAAAATCGCCCGAGCAGATGCTCGCTGAGCTTCAGTATCTTTACGATTTGGGCTGGCGGCGCAGCATCTTTATGGTGGATGACAATTTCATTGGCAACAAGCGCAATGTAAAGCTGATGCTAAAGGCGCTGGTGCCCTGGATGAAGGAGAAGGGCTATCCGTTTACGTTCTCCACGGAGGCGTCGGTGGATTTGGCGCAAGACCAGGAGATGATGGATTTGATGACGGCCTGTAATTTTGGGGCGGTCTTCTTGGGGGTAGAAACGCCGGATGAGGAGAGCTTAGCGCTGACGCAGAAGTTTCAGAATAATCGCGATCCGCTCAGCGAGTCGATTCATAAGATTGCCAGTACGGGCATTCGGGTGATGGCGGGCTTTATTATTGGCTTTGACGGGGAGAAGAAGGGGGCGGGCGATCGCATTGTCCAATTCGTTGAAAAATGCTCTGTGCCCACCGCGCTCTTTAGTATGCTCCAGGCTTTACCTGATACAGCTTTGTGGCACCGGCTAGAAAAAGAGAACCGGCTGCTTGCAGGCAAAGAAACGGCGAATATTCACCAAACGACGCTGATGAACTTTGTACCGACGCGTCCGGTAGAAGATGTAGCCCAAGAGTATGTAGACGCTTTTTGGAATTTGTACGATCCGCAAAAGTATTTGGATCGCTGCTACCGGCACTACCGCATTTTGGGCGAAGCGCCTTGCCACAATGACAAGAGTCGTGAACCGAAGCCGAAGTCTGCTAAGGAGCCGTTTAACTGGCATTTAGTAAAAGCGCTGGCGATTGTCTGCTGGAAGCAAGGCGTAGAAAGAGAAACGCGCTCTACTTTTTGGAAATATCTGTTTGAAATGTTTAAGCATAACCGAGGCGGCGTCGGCAGCTATTTAACGGTGTGCGCTCAGATTGAGCACTTTTTGGAGTATCGCCAGATTGTAAAAGATGAGATTGAATCGCAGATTGCTGAGGTGATTGCGACGCGAGAGGAAGCGCCTGAGATGGTGGCGACGGCTTCTTAATAAGATTGAATTTAATGTAGGTGTGAAGCAAGTGTTGTGCCCTGTCGATGGCAAAACACTTGCTTTTCAAGCCTTCTATGAAACGTGAAGACATGTGTATGTCAAAGTATCTATAAACTTTGATGAATTCTCACGGTGAACGAAAGAAAGACCGCCTTAACTCAGTACCGTACAAAGTAGTCACTGATACCAAACTACGGTACTTCCCATGAATACTCAGCCCCGCATTCAAAATGTATTCACCGATAGCAACGGTGACGGCATTCAGGACTCTTTTACGACGCTCATCCTTGATGCTGATGGCAACCAAATTGCTAAGTACGTTGATTCTGACTTGGATGGCAAGGCTGACTATTCACTGACCTCCGTGTATGAGTATGACGATGCGGGCAACCTCACGATTACCTACTCGGCTGACAACGATGGTGATGGTGTTATCGATATTGAGCTGCCTTACGTCTTTGATACTAGAGGCGTTCAGCTTAACCAGAGCGGGCGCTTTGGCAGCAGCCAGGACAATCCTAATACCGACTATGCCTATGACGACGCGGGCAACTTAGTGCTCGTTGAAAATAGATCTTCAGATACGGCTACGCGCTTTACGTACGATGACTCAGGCAGGCTAATAACAACAACTCGTCGCTCAATTTTGACGGGTGAGCTGAAGTTTGAAAGTACTTCTCAATACAACGAAAGGGGCGATATTTCTCGCTCTACTATAGACTTTGACGGCGATGGCGTTGATGACGCTTTTGTTGCTGCGCCAGATGTCTTGTTGTTGGGCAATCTGTTTTCCGGTAATGGTAGCGGAGTAGATCAAAATCCCGCAGACATTTTTCTACAGCTCTTGTCGGTGAATGGAGAGGCAGTTGATTCTCCGGGACGCGAGATTACACTGGCTTCTGGGGCACTGCTGCGGGTTCGACCTAACGGCGATTTTGTTTACAATCCCACAGAGGCTTTTTCGGCTCTAGAGACAGATGAGCGCGCTACCGACAGCTTTACCTACAGTGTTGTTAACAGCGTTGGTCAGACGGATGCGGCAACGGTTGTGCTGACAGTAGAGGGGGTTTCTTCTCTGGGTAATCCTTCTTTGCTACGCCAAGAGGTCGGAGATACTAACGGTGACAGTTTTCCCGAACGCATCGTGACCTATACCTGATTAGAGAAGCTTTTGATAATGACGCAGATGGCATAGACGACTCTGTTGTAACGAATAGCTATGACGCTGATGGGAATTTGATTCGTAGCAGTACAGATAGTGATGCTGATGGCACTGCTGATGGGCTGACGACGTATAGCTTTGACGCTTTTGGCAACCAAACAAGCAGGCGTCGAGACTTTGACGCTGACGGGGTGTTTGAAAGCGCTACAACGGCAGCTTACTCATACGACGCTGAGGGCCGTCTGGTAAGTGAAAGCTTGGATCTTAATGATGACGCGATCGCAGAGCAAACAATTCGCTACAGTCCCTACAAAATCGAGACGGAGATCGGCACTGAGTTTGGCGGCGGTTTTTCTGGAAACATCATTTTTAGAGGAACAACAGATGTCATTTACGATGACCAGGGGCGACTGAGCGCAGAGTACATCGATATTCAAGACAATGGTCTTGCTGTTCGTACAGTGCTGTATGACTACAATGAAACAGGACGCACGGTTCGGCGTATTAATGACTACGATACTGGTGGTGTTGCCGATCAGATATACACAACGTCTTACGATTTAGCGGGCAATGTACTCAGAGACACTAGCGATTATCAGGGGGACGGTATAGACGACGAGATCAACACGTTTGAATACGACGATGCTGGTAATTTGCTGGTTGAAACCTCTGATAGAGATGAGATTGGCGATATAGATACCATCACCTATTACACCTACGATGCTGATGGCAATCGAACGAGCTTTAGTCGAGACTTTACCGGGGATGGGATAGTTGATTTTGCTCAGGTGTATACCTATGACGAGTTTGGTAACCGCCTAACCGAGGCTAACCGAAACGTTGATACTGGTGTGGAGAGCGTGTTTCAAACCAATATCTATATTGGCATTCCTGTTGTTGCTCCAACGCCAACAACGCCAGAGGCTCAGCTCGTTGTCTTAAGTGAGTTTTATACCTACGATGCCATGGGTAATCTCACCATTACCTACGACTACGATAGGGATGGAGATAATGTTGTTGATAGCAAGTTCTCTTACACGTTTGATTCTAGCGGTAGTCAAATTGGAGAGATTAGAGACTATGATGCTGATGGCACGATTGATTTTGCCAATGGTAGGAGTTTGTTGGCTGAGGCGATCGCACCCCAACCCCTCGGTATTATCTAGAAGCGCTTCAACCGGCCCCAAAGATCTTCTCGATATCTAGAGCCAAATAGCGATCTAGCGATTGATACATCCAGTAGAGCTGCGTGTCTCTACTGGTTTGTAGGCCGATTTTTTGAAAGCCTAGTGCGATCGCCATGGCCTCGTAGCTAGGATGAATAATCAGCGTGTGCAAGTCGCACAGGTTAGGAAAATCTTGCTGCATTTTGCGCAGGGTGTCTTGGGCATCAACTAAAAACAGGGCGCGATATTGATCGATATAGCGCGGATCGATCATCCAACTGCGGATGAAGACAGCGGTGCATTCTGTATCGCCGGGTATTGCCAGTGTGAAGGGGTCAACTTCGTTCATGCTGGCGAGGTGGAGCCCTTTGGTGGGCGAGCTTGAGAAGGTAAGTTCCGATTCGGCAGCGGTGGGATACATGAGGTAGAAGCCGACCGGATTGAGGTTGTCAGCGCGGCGCAGGACACGCATTCCGGTGGCGTATTGGCTGGCCCAGCGGCGGAGCAGGCGGGTGATGCGATGGGGCACAATTTCCAGGCTGTTGTTCATCCAGCTATAGTTGATGGCGAGGAGATTGGCGACGGGTACGGCGTCGGATCTCGGATCGAAGCTGTCGAGGATGAGACTTTGAGTTTGTTCTGGTTGGGCGGTGGATAAGGAATTGTGTGAGTGAAAGCTTTCGGGATTGACGGTGATTTCGATGCGGGTGGTGTTGCCGTCAAAGTATTTGTGGATCAGGCCCAAGGCGGCAAGTTTTTCGAGCATCATGCCTGCGGCGCGATCGCTCCCCGTATCTTTGTCGCCATAAAATAAATCTGCTGCCTCACGGTGGCTACAGCTTATGGCCTCAGATAAAAGCGTGAGCTGTTCAAAAGGCTTATCGTTCGATTTGTTCGGATCTATTTCTAGCCGTTCTTTTACGAGCAAGTACACCCACAGCTTGACGAAGTAAATGGCTCGGGTATGGGTGAGCCCGACCTGTTGCGAGAGTTGCTTAACAATCGGCTGTTGCTTTTCGCGCGAGAACCAGGCGTTGAGCTGTGCTGTGTCCATGGGTGTTGAGTGACGGTGGGCGTGACTTTTGTAGAACCTACTTCACCCTAGTTCTGGGTAGTTCCTACATGTACTCATATCCGCTAATGGGTTGGTTGGAATTTGTGCCAGTTATGGTAGCTGGTGGCCGTTGGCGATCGCTATCCCCTACTCATTGCGCGCTCACAATGACCGCTGGCAGACTAAGGGTACGTTAACCAAGAGGTAATTTTCTGATGAGCAACAAAAAACTAGCGAACGGTAGCCCGCACACTAGCGCCTGGATCGCACAAACTTACTTGTCGTTCGTACTCTCAATCACGGCAACAATTATTGGTGTCCTTTATATTCCTGGCAGTAATTGGCTAAAGGGATACATGGGAATGGGCGTGGTGTTTTCTGTTGCTTCTACGGTGAGTCTATCGAAAACAATTCGAGATGTAGAAGAATCTAAAACGATGATGAGCCGGATTGATGAGGCTAAGCTAGAGAGATTGTTGGCTGAATATGATCCGTTTAAGCAGTAGTCTCAGCGGTTGTTATTGAGAGCAGGCGGCGCTTTCGTGGCTCCGCCTGCTCTGACGCTTAAACTGTTCCTTGAACTAAAGATTCAATGTCAGCAGCGGTGGTTGGCAGCTCCCTGCTGAGCACATCGTTGCCTTGTTCGGTAATCAGAATATCGTCTTCTATACGAATGCCACGTACGTCTGAGAACTGTTCAAGACGTTCAAAGTCGATCATATCAGCGTAGCGATCGCGATTCTTCTGATCGTTCAAAATCGCAGGCACCTGATAAAACCCTGGCTCAATCGTGACCGCCATCCCGACTTCTAAAGTGCGATCGAGTCTGAGGAAAGCTAGGCCAAAGCGATCGCTTCTCTCTCTCCCGGCTCCATAGCCTGACAAATCGCCCAAATCTTCCATATCATGAACGTCTAACCCCATCAAATGCCCTACGCCGTGTGGAAAGAACAGTGCGTGTGCGTCTTGAGCGACCAAATCTTCTGGATCACCTTTTAAGATGCCGAGTTCTACGAGTCCGGCTGCAATAATTTGGCAGGCGATGAAGTGAATTTGCCTGTACTCTGCGCCGGGCTTTGCTTTTTCAATGCAGAAGTCGTGAGCGGCCAGCACGATGTCATATAGATCGCGCTGTGTGGGTGAGAATTTGCCGCTGACAGGCCAGGTGCGGGTGATATCTGAAGCCCAGCCGTTAGTGGTTTCTGCGCCTACGTCGGCCAAGAGCAAATCGCCTGAGCGGACAGGGTTGTGATAGTGATGGTTGTGCAGCACTTCGCCTGCGACGGTAACAATGCTGCCGTAGGCGCAGGCCATGTTTTGACCCATAATCACCGCTTCCATCGTGGCGCGAATGTGGGCTTCGGTTTTGGCCTGCCGGGTGATGGCCATGCCTGCTTTGTGGGCGGATACGGTAACGGCGATCGCTTTGCGGATAGAGGCGATCGCCCCTTCGTCCTGAATCATTCTGAGCTGCACGATGGCCTTCTCAAAATCCTGGTCGCCGCGGGGATGATGGCGGGGTATGACAATCCCTCTTTTCAGCATAGCTCGCTCTAAGCTTTTGACGGTTTCATCGTCTTCTCCCAGCGTGGCAGTGCCCAGGGCTAAATTGGCTAGCTCGCTGAGGGGATAGGCCGCGCTGGCACCGATGCGCTGGGCGATTTCGTCGCGGCTGGGACTGGGGCCGTGCCAGAGGGCGTCTTCGGGCGTGGTGTCATCCATAAACAGGGTGAGCTGTTTGCCTTCAATGCGGATGGCGGCGTTTTCTAAGGGGAGCCCGGCGAAATAAAGGAAGTGGCTGCTGGCTCGGTAGGGATAGATATTGGCGGCGAAGTTTCGGGGTTTGGCAGTGCCTGACCAGAGTAAGACGGGGAAGTCAATAATTTGGGCCAGGCGCTGGCGGCGGGATTTGAGGGTGTCGGCTAGCGTTGGAGCGGCTTTGCGATCGCTATGGGCAGGCTTAACGATGCGTGAGGGAATAGTTTGCATAGAATTTTTTTTGAACCGATAGCGCTACTTCTTGTTTTAGCGAAGAACTGCAATAGAGCGGGATAAAATTTGCGATGTGATCTACGATTGCGACCTGTTGTTCATTGTCTCTAGTTATGTTCTCTGCGGCTGAAGCTGAAAGGTTAATCTTTACGTTGGTTACTTCCATTGAGGCGGTGGAAACGGTCGGGTTGGCTGAGAGCTTGGGTCGCGTACTGGCGGCGGATGTGCGCAGCGGGCTGGATTTTCCGCACTGGGATAACTCAGCGATGGATGGCTATGCGGTGCGTGCGGGTGATGTGCAGCAGGTGCCGGTGACGTTGCAGGTGATTGAGGAAATTCCGGCGGGGCGGGTGCCGACGAAGGGGGTTGGCGCAGGGCAGGCGGCGCGGATTTTGACTGGGGCGATGATGCCACAGGGGGCCGATGCGGTGGTGATGCAGGAGGAGACTGATAGAGAAGGCGATGTCGTGAAAATTTTGAAGGCTTGTGAGGCTAAGAATTTTGTGCGATCGCGCGGCAGCTTTCTAAAATCAGGAGATACGTTACTAAGGACAGGTCGGGCAATTGCACCTGCGGAAACAGCGCTTCTGGCCGCTGCTCAGCAGGCACAAATATCAGTATATCGTCGGCCTAAAGTGGCGATTATTTCAACAGGTAGCGAGCTGGTTGAGCCTGACCAAACTCTGCGGCCAGGACAGATTGTGGATTCTAATCAGTACGCACTAGCGGCGCTGGTGAGGCAGACGGGAGCAGTGGCACTGCCGATGGGAATTGTGGCAGATGAGCGGAACGCGGTAAAAGGGGCGATCGCGACTGCGCTGGCTGAGGCCGATATGGTGATCTCCTCAGGCGGGGTGTCGGTAGGCGACTACGATTTTGTCGATAGTGTGCTGGAGGAGTTGGGCGGCGTGCTGCATATTCGCTCGGTGGCGGTGAAGCCAGGGAAGCCGCTGACGGTGGCGAGTTTTAAGGAGCCTCAGTCTGCTGGGAAGCCGCTTTACTTTGGGCTCCCAGGCAATCCAGCTTCGGCAATGGTCAGCTTTTGGCGGTTTGTGGCTCCGGCGATCGCAAAGCTATCGGGGCGAGAAGGGCCTTGGTCACCAGATTTTGTGTGGGCTAAAGCGATGACAGCGTTAACAGCAGGTGGGCAGCGCGAGACGTATCTGTGGGGGCAGCTAGTAGCGGGCGCTGATGGGTATGAATTCAGCCGAGCGGCAGGCAGTCATAGTTCTGGAAATCTAGTGAATCTAGCAAATACTAGCGGCTTAGGCAGAGTCCCGATAGGTGAAACGCAGATATCGTCAGGAGAACGTGTGCAGGTGCTCAAAATTTGATAATTCGCTTGGGAGTGGGCCTTTTTGCGGCTGCAACTACTTTGACGCTCTGTTAATGTCTATCAATTGTTACAATTTGGATTGATGTCGCTATTGGGATAACTGTTTAGTCGAATCGTTTTTCCGGGTAATGTGTTCGGAACGGTGAATTTTGATATGACGGTTTGGCGCGATGTTGGTTGGCCGGAGTTTGATTAAGACGGTTTGATGAGACGCGATCGCTAGGACAGATATGGCATCGAAATTTGACGATGACGACCGTTTGCACGCTGGCGAAGGTAGACCCCTAAAGGGTTCGACTGCGCAAGACGCTGCCCGGAATTCTACTCGCTCAGACATTCGCCTAGAACCGCCTGCAACCCTACCTAGCCCAAAACTGCCTAGCCCCAAGCCACCTCAGGGTTCTTTTCAGAGGTCTTTTCAAAACACCACGCCCAACCCTCGCTTTAGTCGTACGGATATTCCTTTGCCTAAGCAGCCACCCTCAGGTTCTCAGTCAGGTTTTCAGTCAGGTCAGTTTCAGTCAAATCAGCCGCAAAAGCCGTATGCCAAACTGCCTATCGGAGCGGGCAATGCTGCGCCGAGTTCTTCGCTGGCGGGGACGGGCTGGCTGCGAAAATGGCCGATCTTTGTGCTGGTAATTTTCGGCGTTTTAGGCACGGCGGGCACGACTGCGATTGTGAGCCTGTTTCGGATTCCTAGCCTGCCGAACTGTCGGGCGGTTTTTTGGCCAACGGCTTCTGCTTCTCTGCGGCTCCAGTGCGCTGAAACCTATGCCAACGAGGGGGACGTGAAGAATCTGCTGGCAGCGGTCGCCCTGGTCGATCAGCTCCCTGAAGACCATCCTTTGCGCTACGACATCGACAACCGGATTGAAGGCTGGGCGACGCAGATTCTAGACTTGGCTGAGCGTTCTTTTGAAGAAGGCGACTTGGAAAAAGCCATTTCTTCAGCTCAACAAATTCCGACTAAAACGGCGGCAGCAGAGCTGGTTGAGGCGCGCATCGAGCGCTGGCAAAAGATCTGGAAAGAGGGCGAAGAGAACTTTGACTCGGCAGTTACTAAGCTAAAAGAGAAGAACTTTCAGTCGGCTTTTACCCTTTCAGTAGCGCTACTGGACGTGCGCAATAAGTTTTGGTCTACGACGAAATATAACGAACTCACTAAGCTAATTAGT
Organism: uncultured cyanobacterium; assembly: GCA_963793265.1. Taxonomy (GTDB): domain Bacteria; phylum Cyanobacteriota; class Cyanobacteriia; order Phormidesmidales; family Phormidesmidaceae; genus Phormidesmis. Next base: position 27,971 of record CAWBZI010000006.1, on the reverse strand, counting down.
CAGGCTAGAGACGACAGCCGTAAGATGTCGCAGGCGCTGGGGCTGGTGAAAGAAGGCACGGTGAAAGGCTTTACAGAAGCGCTCAAAAAGCTAAAGGAGATTACCGAAGACAGCGTTTTTTATGGTGAAGCTCAGGGGCAGCGAAAGGATATTGCTAAGCAAATGCTGAAGGCAGGCGAGGATTTGCTAGCTGACCGGCAGGTGTCTGATGCACAGGCGATGCTCTCTGCGATTCCTCGGGATACGGGCCTGGATAAGGAAATTGCTGACTTTCAGATTTTTGTAACGGCTTATCAGCAGGCTTGGAGCGGTACGGTTGGCGGCTTAGAAAACGCGATTAAGCGGATGCAGGGGCTGGGTAAAAATCGGCCCGGCTACGCGAAAGGGCAGCGATTGATTGCGCAGTGGCAGGGCGAATTGCAGAATGTGGCTTATCTACAACAGGCCAAAGAGCGAGCGAGCCGAGGCAGTACGGGCGATTTGACGGCGGCGATTAGCGTGGCCCGGCAGGTGTCGCAAAATTCGCCGCAGTGGGAGGAGGCGTCTACTCAAATTGGACGCTGGCAGACGCGCGTGGAGACGGTGCAAGACCGGCCTATTTTGGAGCGAGCCGATCAGCTTGCCTCAGCGGGTACGCCTGATAGCTTGCGGGCGGCGATTCAAGAGGCACGCAAAATTTCGTCTGGGCGATCGCTTTCTCAAGAGGCGGGCGAGCGGGTGGACAACTGGACGGAGCGGATTCAGCGGATTGAGGATCAGCCTGCTTTGGATCAGGCGCGGGCGCGGGCGCGGACGGGTGACCTGAGTGGAGCGATCGCGATCGCGAACCGAATTGGTGAAGGCCGGTCTTTGTATAGAGCGGCGCAGGATGATATTGCAGGTTGGCAGGCGCAGGAGAGCGGACGGGCGCGGCTGAGCGAGGCGGCGGATATTGCCTCGCGCGGGGATGCGGATTCTTTGGTGAGTGCGATCGCGACTGCGCAGCGGGTACCGGCTCAAAGCGATAGCCGGGGCAGTGCTGATGTTCAGATCAATAACTGGAGCTGGGATTTGATGCGGCAAGCAGAGGCAGCCGCGAATCGTAATATCGAAACGGCTATTTCCTTAGCGGGCCAGATTCCTTCACAGGCAGAAGCCTATGGCCCTGCTCAGGTCAGAATCAAGAACTGGCGAGAAACCCTGCGCCAAATTGAGGAATCGCGTCGTCCGCCGGTTCGAGAGCTTGAGCGATCGCCTCTAGATATTCGTGATGACAATGGGCTTAGGAATCTTGAACTAGCGCCGCCCGATTCGGAATGACTTTAGTATTCAGATGCTGCTCGAAAACTCTTGTTCGTTCTCACTAAAAACCCCTCTTTACCTACTATCAGGTAAAGAGGGGTTTTTCGCTTATGTGCAGCTTTAACGATAATGGCGAATGGCTGCAAAAGAACAATTGTTTCTAACGCTTAGTCTGGTTAGGAAGTCTACCGTCTTTATCAAGGTTACCGCCAGTCGCTTTGAAAGAACCATCGTTCATATCGTCAGCCATATCTCTACCCGCGTTCTTAACAGAACGACCCGCATCTTTAGCGACGCCTTTGGCATCGTCTGCTACATCAGAAGCAGTCCCAACTATCTTGTCTTTAAGATCGCCAATGGCTTCTCTGGCAGGCTCCAGCGGATCGTCGGCCTGTGCTTTTCTACGCTTAGCCGTATCAATCAGCTCTTGCGACCTTGCTTCAACAGCTTTGGTGTCGCGCCGAGGATCGACGGCATCAAAGTTGTTCATTCCGCCTTGCTCAGGCTGAATTTGGTCGTAGCGCTCAGTGCCCTGAATAGAGCCGCGCTCGTTGCCATAGTAGTCATTGGCATCTGCTGCAAAAGCAGGTGCGCCAAAGCTCAACAGGCTAGCGCTCAAACCCAAGCTTACCAAGCCTGCAATAAATACTCGCTTCAGGCGGTTTAGTATGCCTTTTGATTTATTCATGTTTTCAAAGTCTCCTTTCGGATTAATCTGCCTCGCCCAGTATAGAGAGGCTAACAGAAGGCTAGAATCCATCAAAAGAGAGTCATACCTCAATAGCAGCACAATCGTTAGAAAGAGGTTTCTTATGAAGATTGATTGGCACTAGCGTAGGCAACCGCGTTGTCTCTAAAGCCTCTAACGTCTCGCATGGCTGTCGCGTTCGCCAAATCTATCTTCTGAATAACGCTGAAGGTACCGTCGGTTTCTAGAATAACGGCATCGACTTCTTCTACACTAGCGTTACCGTTGAGCCTAATAGCCGCTAATACCTCTCCTTTAGCGACTCTTTTATCTACCATGATCTGCTCTTGCATTTCTCCTTTAAACAGCAAAAGCGTAGGCTCTGCTTTAACTAAGCGCTGAATAATATCAGAGCGTACTGAGATCCAGGTAATTGCAAATTGGAAGAAAACCAATAGACCAATTGCAACCATGCACTGAACGAAGGAGATACTTTTGGTGAGTAGAACGCTTGCTAAAATAGACCCTAACGCAATGGTTACAACAAAATCAAAGCTGTTCCATTTGGACAGGGTGCGTTTGCCTGATATGCGTAGCCAAGCAATTAGGCCAAAGTACGACAGTGTGCCTGCTACTAACGTATGGATTATGCTGCTCCAGTCGCCAAAAATAGTGGTTGCCAGTGAGTAGTCATCCATTTGATGCTGTCGGCAGGTGCTACCGAAAATAAGTGCATCAGCAACCATAGAGTATCCGTTTGCTGATAACTGTCACTACAGCGATAGATTTTGCGGTATGTAAGGAGAGGATACTATCCCTTAGGAGTATTGTTCTCAGTACGTTCTATCTGTACGGCAGTTCTGTGAGCTGTTGTTTCGGCATAATTTAGCAATCTAACTATCTCGGCCTTTATCTGCTGTTGAATTCGCCCAAAATGTTGGCGAATGCCTTGGGTTGGAGACTCTAGAGCGGCTAAAGGCTTTCGACCGGCTGCTTTGAACTGCTTAAAGGTGCGGCTGAGGCGCGCAGGCTGCTGGCGGGCTGAGGTGCGCAGTTGGGCGATGCGATCGCTCCATTCCGGTTGAACAAAAGGCCCTGTTCGCTCTACATAGTCTGCTTTAAAGAGTGTCTGAAAAGGATTCTCAGCCAGATCGCTATTCTGTAAGGCTGCTTCGATGATTTCATAAGGGTCGCGAGGCGATCGCACTGCTTCCTTCTGTTCTATTTCTTCAATCGGTTCAATTGATTCAATCGGTTCGATAAAAATCTCTACCGCCTCTATCGGCTCTACCGCCTCTACCGCCTCTATCGGCTCTGGCAGGGGTTCAACAATGATAATAATATCAGCAGGTGCTTCTTCTGGTATCTGTACGGGCGCTGCGACGTTAGGCGTTGAACGTGCACTATCTGAGCGCAGTCGCGGTAGGTTCTGCCGGTAGCTCTCACCGCTCGCTCTATTGGATGTGTACGCTAGGGCTGGGGCGGTGAAGCCGAGGAGGCTGATAAGAGAGATTATTAGCGCAATGGTATAGATGAGGGGCTGATTAGGAATATGGGGAGGGGAAGCCCAAAAGAAGATTTTCATGCGATCGCTGCGTCTTTGTGCGGCTTTAGGCTGGCTTGAGTGTTCTATCATAGCGCCTCGTGAACGCTGCCATCGGGTAAGACAGTTTGGCTTAGCCTAGCGCCGTCTAGCTGTTCTTGGTGAACGTCAGCCCAGCGCATTTCGGCATTAGAAAAGTCTGTTTCCCACAGGTTAGCTTCCCAAAGCACGGTGCCTCGTAGGGTAGCCGCTCGCAAGTCGGCAGCGGTGAGGTTGCTGCCAAAAAGATCGGCCTGACTCAGATCGGCCCCGGCTAAGTTTGCGCCCTGAAGATCGGCTCCGCGTAGGTTTGCGCCCGATAGGTTCGTGCCCGATAGGTTGCAGCACTGCAGGTTAGCGTAGGGAAGGGCGATGCCTGTGAGGTTAGCCTTGGGCGCTTCTAGCCACTTGAGCGGTACACCGTCGCGGTGCAAGTCCAATAGGGCCTGGTAGCGGGCGTAGCTGGTGGTGACATTGGCGGCAGCGGCGGTGTCGATGACGCGCCAGGCTTCGTAGTGCTTTTGGGTTTTGCGGTCGGGGGCGGCTTTGATGTAGAGGATGACGGCGATCGCTAGGGCGATCGCTTCAGCATCGTTGAGAATCAGCTTGAGAACTTTGCGCGGAGCCATCGGGCCAGATTCGGTGTCTTGCTGGATGAAAATGACGGTGGTCGCGAGAATGAGGAAGGCTGCGATCGCAACTATCCAGGTAGGAACGGCCTGAATGCGCTTTTCGAGCTGATGAATCGCGTGTCGCCGCGACCAAGACGGGTGAGGGGCCATTGCAATAGTTAGTCCTTAAGATGCAAAAACTTGGTGCAGGCGGGATGAACCCTAAAGCTATCAATGTTTTCGAGGTTGATTGTAGGCAGTTCGTAGTGACCTAAATAGGCTTCGTGATGCTGATTAGAGTGTGGATTGGTTTGAGGAACTAGCGCCTTGATAAAGCCAATTTTCCATAAGATCTGTTTTATCTCTAGATGGTCGCGCCCTAATACCCACGGGGCGGCGCGCTCTACGTCGATATCGCCCACAGCAATAGAGAGTAAAACGTAATCGAGATCGTCTTTGTTGTAGTGGGCCTTTTGACCGCGAAAGACTTCAAACACATCTAGCAGGGCGGGATATTGAAAGCGGTATTCGGCGGCCAGATCGCGGGTTTTTTGTTCGGAATATGACTCTTCGGCAGCTGCGATCGCGCGTTCATCAATCCGCTTACTCACCAGCGAATAGTCCAAGCACTCTACGCACAGCTTACAAAATTGCAGCAGCTCTCTAGGCCGTAGCTGTGTTCTGTCAATAATGTAGTCCAGCGAATCGATGTTAGAAGACGCCATCTTAGACACGAATATTGCCTTCCACCGTTTACCCGCCGTCAGCTTTTCTGACTCAGGAAAAGAATGGGCGATTCGTCTGGCAATCAGCTCTAGCAGCTCATTACGACCCCAGCGAATAACTTCTACATCCTCTCGTATTTTCTGCGCATCCTCATAAATCTGCGGAATGTTGTCGAACAGCTCTTGTCGAATAGAGATATATATTCGAAGATTTTTAGGACTGATTAGATTTATCTTTTGAGTTGCCTGAAACAAACCTGCAATGAAGTATTTGGCATCATCAGAGTTGTCCCATCCTTTATCTAGCTCGTCGATTAATACTGTAATGCGAGTATTTTTAAGAACGTTCTTCAGGCTCGGAATCAGCGCCTTAATATCTTCTAGATCGTAGAGCGATTGCAGGTCATTAGCGCGAATGGTGCCTTCGTGAGACTCAATTTTAACTCGCTCTATCCGCTTCAGGTAGTTTACCAAAATGCCGATAGAGCTGGTTTCTTGCGCAATAGAACTGCCGCTAATGTAGTTGTAAATGTTCTTCTGCGCGCCGATGAGTAGCCCTCTTTTATTCTCAGCAATCTTTCTAAAAATTAGGTTATACAACAAGTACTGCCAGGCGACAGAGTAGGCGCTTTGCTTTCCCCAAGAGCCTTCCTGCTCACTCCTCAAGTATTCCGAGAGCAGCTCGTACGAATAATCCTCGGGCGAAAGCTCTAGTACAAGATTTCCTTTCTTTCGCTCTATCGCACCGATGTATTTGAACATAGCGCTTTTGCCCGCCCCTCGATTGCCGACGAGGATCGTCTTGCGCCCGTTCAAAAAACGGTTGTACGTATCGTTTTGATAAAAGTAGTCCGCTAGGCCAACGTCAATATCGCGTTCAGCCGAATCTGAGCCCAAATTTAGGCTTTTGATGTCTAATCGCATATAGCAAGCAAGCTGAAGTTCAGCAAGAAGGCCAATGCTATAAGTTTAGACTCAGGTGCGACGCTTGCAAAATTCCCCACCCCAGCCATTGACAAATGAGCCGTAGTTCCTTTTTGTTGGGGGCTAGGGGAGTGTGATCGCGATACCTGTAACTATCCCTCGCAGGTCGTGCTACCGCCGTTTACGCAAAAGGCAAACGCCAAGAACCGGCTCCTATCTTGAGCGGTCGCGTCGATGATGTTCTGTAGCTTGAAAAATGTAGAAGCTACTTGAGATTGCTCTTCAGGCGACTTTTGCAAGAACCAGTCGCTTTCGGCTACCGTCTCAAAAGACACGCTTTGATTACGGGCGTGCTCCATCACCAGCCAAGATACCGTATCCTTCTCACTGGGCGATAGATCTGTGTACCAAATTTCGTACAGTTCCAAAACCTGATCAGTTGAGTCAGCTTCACTCACGCTGCTAACCTGATCCGAACTGAGCCCTAGCGTATCGCTGAGGCTATTAATGGTATAGACCGTACCGTTGATCGTACGGTCTACGCTATTAATCGTACGGTTTGTATCATTTACCGTGTTGATGATTCTATCGAAGGGGCCAGCAGAGGCAGCAGTCTGAGCGGCGAGTACGATACAAGCTGCTGATAAAAAGCCTGTTACACCTTTGTGTAGTCGCATGGTTTATAAGTCCTACGTAAGCGATTAGCAATATTTGAACGCATATCTAAAGATGTACCCCTGGTGGGATACGATACAGGCTCGCCTATGTATAGGCAACTACTTAAGACATCAATATTCACGAAAATCACAAACGTGAAGGTGGGGTTAGGACAGGTGCCTTTTACTGTCCTGACTTTGTAAAACGTACTTGTGTTTCTGTGACAACGACAAAATTGTTAGCTACGTCTTTCTTGTACACAGCGAGCAATCGATTGAGAGCATCGATTTTCAAGGTAGCCCTTTGACTATTTAGACGTAGAAAAACGATGCCTTGGTGAAGACGCCTTTCTCGATAAACCATCTCGCCAAAATCTTTATCGTTTGTGATGAGAATCCAGTTTTCTACGTAGGCTTTTGTCAAAATCTCGTCATCACTCGCTCCTCTCAACTCATCGAATACCGAAAACACCTCATAGCCTTCTTTACGAAGCCATTTTGCGACGCTAGAACCCGTACATTCATCAATCAGAAATTTCATCTATGCGGATTCTGCTGCCAAAGGCATGAATGTAGCACTTGAGAGGGTTCTTGAGGCAAATAGAAGGCAAGCTTGAATATCGTATGTAGTTAACCCCTCGTATTCTTCAATAATCTCATCAGGACTTGAGCCATGCGCTAATAAATTAAGAATAAAATCGACGGATAGTCTCGTACCTTTTATAACCGGCTTTCCTGTTAGTACTGACGGGTTAGAAGATATTCTTTGCAGAAGTTCTTTATCAGTCATGATTTATGTCCTTTGTTTCTTAAAAACTAAATTCGTTTCTATGTTGTCACTTAGTGCAAGGGCCTCTTTCGCCAAAGGGTCTTTCAAAAGATATTCCAGTGCAAGAATACCCCCTAAGATTTGTCTGCATTGAATATCGATGTTGAGATTTTCCATTCTTTCTCACTGGTTGAATAATATAGTGAACTATTAAGCTTAGTTTGCAAGTTTGCTACCAAAGTTGATTAGCTCTCTTCCAACCTATCAAGCTCTTGAAACGAATGTGTACTAGAACCCTAAGTCTGCGATCGCACCCTCAGCCGCTTTAAACACCGCCGCATCCGGCATCGTTTCCCAATCCGTATCCCCAATCTCCTTATAGAACTGTTCATCATAAGGCCGCGTTCTCACAACAACCGGCATCGGTACCGCATGGCCCAACAACAATGCCTGCTGTTTAGAATCTAGCTTAGAAAGAACAGAACGCAGGCTTTGCCCACCTGAGACGCCTGTAAAAATGGCGTCAATGTCTTTTTCATCGTTCAACAGTGCGGTGATGCGGGTTCCAACTTGAGACATCACTTCGTTGTCAATACCAGAGGGGCGCTGATCAACCACTAGCAGGGTGACGAAGTATTTGCGCATCTCGCGGGCGATGACGCCGAAGATGGTTTGGCGCGCGGTGGCCGGGTCTAGGAAGCGGTGAGCTTCTTCGATGGTGATAACAAGGGGCTGGGGGCGATCGCACGGATTCTTACTCTGCAAAAACCTATCTGCCTTTCTCACATAGCTTGCATGAATGCGCCGAGCAATCACATTAGTCGCGAGCATATAAGAGAGCATGTTGCTCTGCGATCCGAATTCAATCACCACATGCTTGCCCGCATCAATGGTTTCTAGAATTTGATTCACATAGTTGTGAGGGCAGCTACTGCGAATATACTTAAGCTCAGCAAGGCGAGTAAGCTTGCGCTGTAGGGCCATGATTGAAGATTTGCTGCCCATCTTCACTTCGCAGAACTCTTGAATTTCCTCATTGCTGAGCTGAAGCAGCCGGTTAATCCAACTGCTGCCAAACTCATTGCGCAAAATAATCGCGTTTTCTAAGCTTGCCTCGGATAGGTTTAGCTCGCGGCTAATGAGCATCAAGTCTTCTACGTCAATCTGATCGAAGCTGATGTATAGCTCCTGCGCGTCCATTACGCCTCGGCGTTTGGTGGCTTCAGGGTCGAGTGTGAAAATCTGCACCTGTCCGGGGAAAAGCTGTCGCAGCCCTTTTACGGTGCTAAATTCTTTACCCTCGCTCACGGCTTCCCAGCCATACTCTGAGTGCATGTCAAAGATGAGGTTTACGGCGGCTTGCTTGCGGATGATGCCGGAGAGGATAAGCCGGGTTAAGAACGATTTGCCGGTACCTGATTTACCGAAGATGCCGTTGCTGCGTTCTACAAATCGATCGAGGTCGATACAGATGGGCACATCCATGTCGATCGGCTGGCCGATGGCGAAGTTGCGCCGATGTATGTCATCTTCCCAACCGAAGACGGCCCTAAAGTCGCGTTCGGCGGCGTCGTATACCTGGCTGAAGTGGCCTGGAATGGTTTTGACAGGTAAAAGCTGAAGCGGGGCGCTGGAGTTGGTTTCGTACGAGGCAAGGCCGTTTGATTTAGAATTTTCCGACTTTCTGGCGGCCGCAAGGTCAAAGTTTTGCCCTTCTTCTGTGGGCGTAAACATGAGCATGGGCGTGAGATCTACGGTGCCGTAGGTGCCTGAGCCTGCGAGGACTTCTTGCAGAAAGATATTGCTGGGTTCAGGCGGGCTCGCTAGTATGCGCTGGCTGGCGGTGCCTAAGGCAACATCGGTCAACATGCAAAAGAAGCGTGATCGCACACCCTGCACGACCAAAAACTTACCGACTCGCATCTCTTCAACGAGCACATCAGGATGCAGCCGAACTTCTAGCCCTTTGCTCAAAGAGCCCTGAATTACTGAGCCTAACGGACGCATTTCTCTCACGATCAACCTTCTGAGCCGTTGCCTAAGGGGTGTGCAATGGGCTCATGGTAGCGAAAAACGTCCGTTTAGTACATGAGTTCTGTAATTGGGGCTGCCCCCAGAACAATATTAGAACTGGATACCGACGCCGCCCTGAACAGCTGTGTTGGTGTCGCCGCCGATGGGGACGATGGCATTGCCATAAAAGACGAGGTTGCTGTCGCTGAGGGTGTAGTCAACGCCGGGCTGCACGACAAAGGAGGTGCCGTCGCCCATCACAGAGCCGTCGCTGGCAAAGACGACGCCCGCACCGACGTAGATTTCGGTGTTGAAGTTAAGCGGGAAGTCGTAGGAGACGGTGGGGACAAAGGCTGAGCCTTCGCCCAAAAAAGCCGCGCCGCGGATGGATATGGGTAGCTCAAGGATGTTGTAGCGACCGTTGATGGCGACTGCGATGTTGCCGTCGCCAAAGGCGGGGCCGATGCCGATGTAGCTACCGTAGGCGGCTTGAGCCTGGGCGGGAGCCTGTAGTGAAAAGGCGATCGCTAGTCCACCTAATGTCAATCCGGCTAAGCCTAGCAGCCGATGCCTAAAACCAGTGAACATGTGCGGACTCCTCACAACAATAGTTAATTCAAGTGCATAAATTGAGCGGCAGGCATAAAAAGGGTGTAATTTCACACATACGCGCTGAATATTGCAGGTAATAACCTATCACGGGGACGGCAGTCAAGGCGGTATTTGCTGACGCCGTGTTTAAGGACGTGTGCTCTGTATGATATCCAAGCTGAATAGCCTTCTTTGGGTCTAGAAGAGCGTGTAGATGAAGGGGGCGATCGCACTCCCTTGAGAAAAGAAAATCAGCGCGCCCATCGCGACTAGCGTAACGATAAGCGGCACTAACCAATACTTTTTACGCTTGTTAATGAAGCCCCAGAAGTCTTGTAGTGAGTCGAAGAAAGCTTGTAGCATTTTGGTTTTCTCTTTGGGGGAATAGGATCAATGAGTTAATAAGGTGTCGTCATGTTGTCGGCTGTGGGCGGTTTGCTGACGATGCGATAACTTGTTGCTTCTCTGTCTAACTGGCGCTGCATGGGGTCTTTGCCGAGAAGCTTCATGATTATTGCCATGGGGGTAACGACGAGGGCAAAAACAATGCCTAAGACAATGCGGCTGTTGAGCCAGCCGAGTATAAGGGCTATGCGCATCCAGAGCTGGTAAAAAGGGGCGAGCGATCGCGGTGCGATTAAAGCCAAACTGCACAGAATTGCACCCGCTACGACAGGCCATTGATGCGGTTCTGATCGCCATATCCAAGGCAGTATGAAGCCGAATAGGGTCGCAAATATAATGCCGGTTGTGAGACCGAATTTTCGCAAGCCTTGCTTGTCTAGGGAAGGAATCTGAGAGAAATTTATGGATGTCATCAATCTAGTTCAAACTCCTGCTGCCAACTGCTATTATTCTCTTGCTTAGGCTGTTCTTCTTTTTTCAATAAGCAATTTTCAATCACTAAGTAATCCATCTCCGTTCTCATAAAGCATCGATAGGCGTCTTCGGGCGTGCACACAATCGGCTCTCCTCTGACATTAAAAGAGGTATTGACGAGGACTGCGCAACCTGTTTTTTCTTCAAACTGACGAATTAGCTCGTGATAGCGGGGGTTTGTGTCTTTGTGTACGGTTTGAATGCGAGCGGAATAGTTGACGTGGGTGACGGCGGGGATTTTGGAATGGGGGACTTTGAGTTTGTCGATGCCGAAGAGATTTTCTTGGCCTTGATGGGGCGATCGCAATTCTTCCTGAACGCCTGCAACCAACGTCATATAAGGACTGCTGTGTCCTAGCTCAAAATAGTCAGACGCTTTCTCTGCGAGTACTGAAGGCGCAAATGGCCTAAAAGACTCCCGGTATTTGATTTTTAGATTCATCACTGACTGCATTTTAGGATTGCGCGGATCGCCAATAATTGAGCGATTGCCTAAAGCTCTTGGGCCAAATTCCATGCGCCCTTGAAACCAGCCCACGACATTGCCCGCTGCTAAAATCTCAGAGAGCCTGGGCAGCAGCTTTTCATCAGGTAGCTGTTCGTAGGGTGCTTGCAGGTGGGAGAGACTTTCGGTGACCGATTCGTTGGTGAAGTGTGGGCCTAAGTAAGCGCCGCTCATGCTGTCGGGGGTTTGGGGCGATCGCACTGCCTGATGGTGCTGATGCCACAGTGCCAAAGCCGCGCCCACCGCGCCGCCCGCATCGCCCGCTGCAGGCTGCACCCAAATTTCCTTAAAGGGCCCTTCTCGTAACAGCCGCCCGTTCGAGACGCAGTTAAGCGCCACGCCGCCTGCCAAGCACAGGGCCTCGACGCCCAGTTCATCATGGGCTGTTTGGGCCAGCCGTAGCACAACTTCTTCGGTAACCTGCTGAATGGAGGCGGCTAGATCCATCTCTTTTTGGGTGATCTTGCTTTCGGGCGATCGCGGCTTTCCACCAAACAGCTCATGAAACGTAGGGCTGGTCATGGTTAAGCCCGCAGCGTAGTTGAAGTACCGCATATCCAACTTAAAAGTGCCGTCAGCTTTGAGATCTAGCAGGTTGTCTAATATGAGCTGAGCGTACTTGGGTTGGCCGTAGGGAGCTAGGCCCATAAGCTTGTATTCGCCGGAGTTGACTTTGAAGCCGGTGTAGTAGGTGAAAGCGGAATAAAGCAGGCCAAGAGAGTGGGGGAAGTTGATTTCCCACTGCTGGGTAAGCTGGTTGCCTTCGCCTAGCCAGAGGGAAGTGGTGGCCCATTCACCAACGGCATCTAAGCAGAGAACGGCGGCTTTGGGGTAGGGGCTGGGGAAGAAAGCCGAGGCGGCGTGGGACTGGTGGTGCTCTGAGAAGCGTAGGGGTGGGAGATCTTTGAGGGTGCAGCCTGCGAGTTTGGCAAGATCTTTTTTGAGGAGGGTTTTGAGGTAGAGCTTTTCTTGCAGCCAGGCGGACATGGCGGTGACGAATGAGCTAAAGCCGCGTGGGGCGTAGGAGAGATAGGTTTCTAGCAGGCGCTCGAAGGTGATGAGCGGTTTTTCGTAGAAAACGATGGCGTCTAGCTCGCAGAGGGTAAGTCCAGCGGCGCTGAGGCAGTAGGCGATCGCCCCTTTGGGAAACCGCTCGTCGTGCTTTTTGCGCGAGAATCTCTCTTCTTGGGCAGCCGCAATAATATGGCCGTCGCTAATGAGGGCGGCGGCGCTGTCGTGAAAGTAAGCTGATATGCCAAGGATGTTCATTGCGGGTGTGTGGAATATTGAGAGAGGACTACTCTTTTGCGATCGCGTTCGTAATTTCGTCGTTTAGCACATCAGCGACAAGCTCATGACCGTACTTTGTAAGATGCCGATTGGTTTGATAATACAGCAGCTTTTCAGGGGTGGTGTAGTCAGGCGCAGCCGCTTGAAAAAAGGGCGTAAGATCGATGAACACTACGCCTAGTTGGTCGGCCTGCTGTTTGAAAAAGTCTCTTTGCTGCTGGCTGTAAGCGGGCATGATTTTATTGAGTTCAGGCTGCTCGAATTCCACTACATCAGCGTAGGCCGTGTAAGCAGAAGGTGTGTACATCAATATGGGCTGAAAGCCTTCTGCTTTGGCAAGTCGAGCAAACTGGCTAAGCGCATCAGAAAAAACGTTTAGATCAACTCTTTTGTCTTGAAGAAGCTTGGCGTGCACCACTTCATCAAGATCGCCGTTCTCCAAATTAAAAGGAACTTCGCCTGACTCAAAGGCGAGGGTGTAGCGAAAGTTTTCCCCCTCTTCTGAATAGCCTTCTGAGTAAGTCTCTGCTGTCTTTTCATCTGGCTGATTGCTGATGGCAACTGACGCTAATAAATTCAGCGCATAGCTGTACTGGCTAAGCGGGCCAAAAAGTCTCTCTTCAGCGCTGACTTCTTGCGCAATCTGCTGCTCAGCCGTGCCTGACTGACGATAGCTGGCGTACTTTAGCGCGTCGCGCAGGTCGTTGCCTTCATACAGGCTCATTACGACTGTTTTAGGAGACTTTTGTAGACCAAAGCGCTTGAGTAGCTGTAAATATTCGTATGGCCCGATAGCAGGTTTGCCTAAGTTGTAAGCAGGAATATCGGCTGTTTTAGAAAGCTGTGCGACCCAGGTGTCTTGAGGATGAACGGTTGTGCACCATGTAAACGAGTCACCGATAGCGACAACATCAAAATTTGGCTGTCGGCTGTATAGCTCAGGCGCGTTGCAAAAGCCGTTTTCGTCCATAGCTACTGTGTTGACGGTGCCTGGATCGCTAAAGCTGTAGCTGATTTCGGCAAAGGGCTTCCAGATAGGGAAGGGCGCGCCGCCATCGTCTCGCTCAAAGGCTACGGCGTCTTCGGCGGTGGGGAAGCGACCAGCGGCTATTTTGCTGCGCAGTTTAGGCTCGAAGTGGACTAATAAGTTCGCTGGAATAGTGGAGGGGAAAAGCCTGAGAGCGCCTTCAAGGAGAACGCCTGTAATCAGCAGGTTGATGCTGGCTATTACGGCCGTTGTTTTCCACTTTCTCATAGCGATCGCTTCTTTTAGCTTGGACGTTTGCCTGGTGGTAAACCGGTTTAGCTATAAGTGTTCTTACTGTTTAACTTAAGTATAAATTAAAATACTAACTATACGAAAAAAGACGAATTCAGCGATAGTTTGTACGAATTACAATTTGAATTTGACGCTATTGCTATGCGACGGTTGGCAGGCGATGCGCTAGTCTGGATCGGCTTGAGCGAGAAGATAGGTTTAACTCAATGGTTGATGGCGTATCGCCTTACGTTTCTGATGGGCTATCGGTTGATAAGCCATTGGCTGATAAAAGGCTGGTTGCGAAGCCTCGTTTTAGATCGGATATTGAGGGGCTGCGGGCGATCGCAATTCTTCTCGTCGTCGCCTATCACGCCGGTATCCCTGGCTTTAGCGGTGGCTACATTGGCGTTGACATCTTCCTAGTGATTTCCGGCTACCTGATTGCCTGGCTCATGATTAGCGAAGTAGAAACCACTGGCACAATCGATCTGATGCGGTTCTACGCGCGTCGGGCTAAGCGCCTGCTGCCTGCCTCGGCGGTGATGATAGTGATTACTGCTGCGATTAGCGCGGTTTTGTATGCGCCTTTTGAACAGCTTGACCTGGCAAAAACAGCGTTCGCAACTGCGACATACCGAAGTAACATTTATGTCGCGCAGGCCGCTGTTGATTATTTGGGCGCAGACATCAAAACGAACCCGCTGCTGCACACGTGGTCTTTGAGCGTTGAAGAACAGTTCTATTTTGTGTGGCCGCTGTTTGTGATGCTGGCGTGCGGCGTTCTGTTCAAAAAGAAAGCGGTTAAAACAAAGCAGGTTCTTAGCTATCGGCGTATTCTACTGTGGCTAATTTTCACTACAGCGATCTCGTTTTCAGCGTCTCTTTATCTTACAGATGTTCGTCAGTCGTCTGCGTTTTTTCTGGCTCACGCGAGAGCATGGGAGTTTTTGATTGGAGCCCTAGCGCTGATAGTTCCACTCCGAAAAACGTTTGCGCCTTATCGAGAAGTCTTGGGAGGGTTAGGGATTGCTGGCATATTAATTGCAACAGTTTGTTTTAATGAAACAACGCGCTTTCCTGGACTTGCAGTTTTGTTACCGTCTCTGTCAACTGTTCTCGTGCTGAGATCCTGTAGTACGGAGGGCACTCAAATAGCGAAGGCGCTTAATACGTGCGTGTTTCAAAGAATTGGTCAAATCTCTTATTCCTGGTATCTTTGGCACTGGCCCGTGCTTGTGTTTGCGAGCACGTTGAGTAATCAGGTGCCTTTGGCTATGAGAGTCGGTTTGGTGATTTTGTCGCTTTTGCCTGCCGTCGCCTCATACCGATTTATCGAAAATCCCGTTCGCCGCAGTCGTCTTTTGGGAAGAAAACCGGCTTTTTCAGTTGCGATCGCCTTCCTCTTTGCTATCTCAGGTACGCTTCTCTCTTCTCAATGGACAGCCGCTGCCATTGAATGGTCGCAGCAGCCTGAGCAAGCTTTGTACACTGCTGTTAGAGATGACAATGCCTCGGTGTATGGCACTGACTGTCATACGGGTTTGTTTTCAGAGTCTCCTAATATTGAAGACTGTACGACTGCTGGGGCTAGTGACGGGCTGAGTGTGGTGCTGTTAGGAGATAGCCATGCGGCTCAGTGGTATGACGCGATCGCTCAAATTGCGCGTGAAAAAGAATGGCACTTTACCGCTATGACCAAAGCCGCCTGTTCCTACGTCGATATTTTGACCTACCGCCCTGAGATCGGCACTTACAAAACTTGTATGACCTGGCGAGAGAAGGCTACAGACTACATTCAACAGGCTAAACCCGATCTTGTTATTGTGTCCGCGTCTACTCAAAAAAAGGTATATCCGTTTAGCCGCAATGACTGGCTTGAAGGAACAGAGCGCACGATTGCCGCGCTGAGTCAGGCTAGTAAGCAAATAATTATCCTTCGAGACACGCCAGATCCGGGCTTTGATGTGCCGACATGTTTGGCTCGCAACCAGTGGCGAAAGGATCACGCGGCGCTACAAAGCACCTGTGAACTATCAGGCGATCCGGTGCCAGAGCAAGTTGCCTATGCAGCACAGAAGACCATCGCCAATCGATACGACAATGTTTCTGTTGTTAATATGACGCTGTATATTTGTCGCGAGGATGATTGCGATTTACAGCGAGGCGATATGGTTGTTTATAGAGATGATAATCATCTAACCGTGAAGTTTACTCTAACGCTAAAGCAGATACTAGCTCGCCAGATAGAAGCGCTACTCTAGCAGATTAGGTATTAGACCCTAATCGACATTACTCTACATGTAGGAAAGCGATCAAGATATGAAAAAAATTAGCTATAGCGAAGACGTAGATGCTCTATTAATTGAGCTATCAGAAGGAGACATTGCATACGCTGAAGATGATGGCGGGGCTATTCTTCACTATTCTGAAGATGATAAGCTGCTGATTATAGAAATCTTGCACTTTCGCCGTTTTCTCTCAGAAAAGGCAGTGTCTCAGCTATCCACAGCAGCTTGAGAAGTTCCCTAGCCTGTATTTCGCATACCGGCTGCAACGCCGTTAATGGTGAGCAGTGCGCCTCGTAAAAGTTCGCCTTTGCTGTAGCGCGATCGCACTCTCCCGGTCACCGCATCGTTGCCATATTCTCTCAATCGCTTCAATAGCGCCACCTGCAAAAAGCTCAGCGGCACAATCGAACCATTTCTAAGCTGCACAGATCGCTGCAAGCTTAGGTCGCCATCTAGCAGCTTTGTATGCTCAGTAATATCGAGTACAACGCCGCGAGTTTGATAAAACTCACTGGCAATTTGATCGAACATCGCCTGGAAGTCTTCTATTTTGTCGTCACTACTGAGCTGACTGACGTAGTGCTGCGCAATTTGCAGATCAACTTTCGCCAGGGTCATTTCTACTTTAGAGATCACCATCTTAAAGAAAGGCCACTTTGAGTAAAAATAGCGCAGCATTTCCAAATGCTCTTCAGGATTCTCGTCAATAAATTCCTTTAGCGCTGTGCCCACGCCATACCAGGACGGTAGCAAAAAGCGAGTTTGCGTCCAGCTAAAGACCCAAGGAATCGCGCGCAGGCCGTCTAGATTACGCTTGCCTTTGCGACGGGCAGGGCGAGAGCTAATTTGCAATTGAGAGATTTCTTGAACAGGCGTAACCTGATGAAAGAACTCCACCAAATCAGGATTCTCGTAGATGAGGGCGCGGTAGTGTTCGCGCGATCTGACACTTAGCCGCTCCATAATCTCGTTCCAGGGCTCAATGCTGTCAAAGCTGCTGCCGAGTACACTGCCCTGAATCACGGCTGTGGTCACCGTTTCCAGATTGTATAAGGCCAAATCTGGCAGGTTGTATTTAGAGGCCAGCACTTCACCTTGCTCAGTAATTTTGATGCGACCGTCCACGCTGCGACCGGGCTGCGCCAAAATTGCCTCGTAAGCAGGGCCACCGCCGCGACCGACTGAGCCGCCGCGACCGTGGAAAATTCTGAGGGCCACATTGTAGTTGTCGGCGAGGCCCTGCAAAGCTTGCTGGGCCTTATGAATTTCCCAGTTGCTGCTCAAGAAACCTGAGTCTTTATTGCTATCTGAGTAGCCCAGCATGACTTCTTGTAAGGCTGTCTCGGCCTTTTCTGGCTGAGCTTTAGCCGCCTCTATGGCTTCATAGCCGCCTTGCAGCATCGCCCGATACAGCGGTAGCTCCCATAGCTGGCGCATAACATCAGGGGCCAGCCGCAGGTCGTTGACAGTTTCAAACAAAGGCACGATTTTGAGCGCACCGACGCCGGTTGCCGGATCGTAAAGACCGGCTTCTTTGGCAAGCAAAGCGACCTCTAGCAAGTCGCTGGCGGTGTGGCTCATGCTGATGATGTAGCTCTGGCAAATGCCGGGGCCAAATTCTTGATGTAGCCTGCGCACCATCCGAAAGGTTTGGATGATTTCAACGGTCTTTTCAGAGAACGGCAGTTCGCCGGGAATCAATGGCCTACGGGTGCAAAGCTCGCTGATTAGCCACTTGTTTTTGTTTTCTTCGGACAGATCGTTGTAGGGCTCGTTGAGTACGCCTAGATATTCGGTGACTTCGTTAATGGCATCGGAGTGGTTGGTGCTCTCCTGGCGGATATCGAGCTGGGCAAGATTGAAGCCGTAAATTCTGACCTGACAGATCAGTTCTTCAAGATCCTGGCAAACCAGGCCAGTTTCTTTAAGGTTGGTTTGGATCAGCTCTAGCTCGCTTAAAAAGTCGTCGCCAGAAGCGTAGATACGACCTTTTGCAAGCCCGGTATCCAGGTTGGTTTCTTGCTCTTGCAGGTATTCGCCGTTGTAGAGCTTTTCAGATCGGGTCAGCGTGTTTTCCAAGCGCTTTTCAATGTAGGCGAGCTTTAGCCGGTAGGGCTCCTGCCGGTAGCGAATGGCTAGCTCATCATACAGCTCGGGCATTTGGGTTTGGTCTTGCTCTAGCGATTCGAGCAGTTCGGGCAGCACTTCACTCCAGTGCAGCGACAGGCTTAGCAGGTGGGTGAGCTTTTTAATGGAGGCAACGTATTTGCCAATCACCATATTGCGCTGGAAGTTGGCGGTTTTCCAGGTGACTTGAGGGGTGACTGAGGGGTTGCCATCGCGATCGCTCCCTACCCAAGATCCAAACCGACAGAAGCTCTGCTTCGGCGGCGTTAGCGTCGGAAAAGTGCCTTGCAACGCCCGACAGATGCGCTGATAAAGCTGAGGAATAGTATCAAAAAGCACCACGTCGAAGTAGTGCAGCGTGAAGTCTACTTCATCGAGTACTGACGGTTTGAACTGATGCAGCTCGTCGGTTCGCCACCACAGCCGAATTTCTTCTACAAGCTGGGCCTGAAGCGCCTCAATTTCCCACGAGGAGGCAAGGCCAATGCCGCGAGCGCTTTCTTCTTCGCGATCTAGCTGGCGGAGGACGGCTGAAATGCGGCGCTGCTTGTCGCGGATAGTGTGGCGGACAATCTCGGTGGGGTGCGCGGTGAATACTAACCGCACGTCGAGCTGATCGAGCAGGCGCTGAATCATTTGAGGCGGTACGTTTAGCCGCTTGAGGGTGGGAAACAGCCAGTAGAAGGTACCGACATCTCCACTGTTGGGTAGCTCAGTTGGGGTGGAATCCCCAGAAGCAAAAGCGGTATGGGCGTTGTCTAGTTCGACATGGCCGTTACTGGCGCTTTTGTTGGTATGTTCGCTGGCTGTGTGGCGCGTATCAGTCAGGCCATTATGATCTTCGGGCTGGGCGTTGGCTGCGATCGCGGCGTCTTCATAGGCCGCGCGATATTGCTGCTGCTGGCCGCGCTGCTCGTAGTGCTGCTCAACGATATTAATGAGCTGAAAGTAGAGGGCGAAGGCTCTGGCCATTTTGATGGCGTCGCTTAGCTCTAGCTCTTCGATCAGCTGTAGAACGGGCGAGGCGTCGGCGGCGTTGGCCTGGCCGTCAGGGGCACATAGCTTTCTAAGGCGGGTAAGCAGGGCGACTAAATCGGGGCCGCATTCGTCTTTAATCACAGCGGCCCAGGTTTCTTCTACGCGCTTGAGTCGGTTGCGCAATAGCCAGTCGTGGGTGGCGACCCTCGGAATCACTTCAACGTCTGAACTTTCTATGATGTCTGTCAGAGTCGTGGGCATGTTGCTTTACGAATAGGGGCTTTTGTGAATAGGGCCTAGCGAGTAAGTCGTTGAACCCGCGTGCGGCAAATAGTCGCTTTTTGAGCGTAAGCGCTCGAAATGATTGTAGGGGCTTTGGGGCCAACGCGCGCGCTGTTTGCACAACTTTGCTGTGATGCGCGCTGTCATAGCAGCCTTCCTACTATTGAGTCACCTATTTGGTTTTGCTTTTGTAGTTTTCCGCACTCTTTTTCGTACACCTTAGCTTTTGAGCGCGAGCTACAGCAGAGGACGGCTCGGCAGGCGATCGCCCCGAAAGATTTCCTCACTGGCCTGCCCAAGCTCATTTAGACCAGCAGCGATTGCCCGTCCACCTGTAAGTAAGGCCAGCAGAGGTAGCGTGCTGGCACTAATCGTCAGCTCTACGGCGACGGGTAAAGATACGGACAGATCAGGAAGCGAGGGCTTAGAAGGTTCACGAAAAGATTGCATAGAGATAGCCGGTTGAATGCTGTGTGTCTGTATATAGTAGAGAGGTTCTGCCTTTTGAACCGCCTTTGAAGATAATAGAGGGCGCTTAAAAAACCATTCTAATCAAACGCGCACACGTACGTGTTGCTGCTTTTGACCGGTTGAAAATTTACGCACTCGTTACATAAAATCTACTCGTGCGTAATGCACAGGAGTAACTTAAAATGCAGCGAGCGCCGTGGCGTTGTGCTTTTGCTATGGCTCTTCTTTTTATCGCTACGTAATGTTAGGTCATCCCCCCAAACAATCTGATCAAGCCGCTCCGGCTGCGCTGATCCCTTGGCTCAGGGCGGTTGTCTTGCGCCCAGAAGACGGTGCGACTACGAAAATTCAGGTCAGGCTGCGGGGTAATATTCTGCATGTTTTGTGTGAGTCTACGCAGGCCGCCTTAGCCCGCGAGTATGTGCTGATGCGGCTGGTGCGATCGCTCATGCAGCCCGAGGTAAAAGCCCGGCTCGAAGCTGAGTATCCGCAAATCTATCAGGTTTATGTCTACAGCCGCAAAGCGCGCGATGCTAAGCCGCTGTGGAGCGCGCCAATCTATCTCAATCGGCTAGAGAAGCATTTAGAACGGCTGGTTCAAGGTGCTAGCGATGCTGAGGCGGTGGCCTATGTGGCTCAGCAGGCAAAGCTAGCGGGCACTGTCGAGACTGCGACTGGTGAGGCTCCTGGTTCGACGGCGGTTTCGGTTTCAGTTGAGCAGCTTTCGGATATTAGCCTAGCGCGTCAGGGAGATTCGGGGGCGATCGCCCGGTACCTGAGTGAGGCGCTAAGCGCGCTGAACGTGGGTGTGAAAGTCAGCGCGCGTGTGGTGCCTGGCAAAGCGCGTCGGGCAAAAGCTGTGATGGCGATTCAGCCTCTAGCATCGGCTAGTGAGTCAGCCAGTGAATCAGCTAGTGAGATATCTGACTCGGTTGTAGATAACTCAGCTAGTGAGTCAAACAGCAAAGACAAATTAGACACTCAAGCATCAGCTAGTGAAGTTGTTTCTCGGCTGTGGGTGTTTTGTGAAGCCAGCTATAGCCCAGACCCGCTGCTGATTGCTGAGCCGATTGCTGAACGGCTGCGTCAGCTTCACCTGCGACAGTTTCAAGATGCGGTAATTACCATTCAGGTGACGGGCGAGGCCGCCTCTGACTGGCGACTGCGGGTGGATTTGACCCCGCCAGAAGAAATGTTGCGGGAGTGGGGTCGTTGGGGTGATGTGCCCGCGCTTTCGATGCTGGTGAACCACGTTTCACGGCGCTATGGCCTGAAGCTGGTGACGGAGTGTAAAAAAGAGACGCTGCACCTGATTAGCTATGCGCTCAGCGATGTGGTGAAGTCGGTGGAGGCGGTTGGCACTGGGCACAAGGCGGACATCGACGGGCTGGTGAGTGATGTGGGGGCGATGTTGCAGGCGATCGCGCCGCAAGGCGTTCATCGGGCGATGGTCTATGGGCCTTCTACTGACGACATTAGTCCTGAATGGCTGCGCGGTATTGAGCTGCCTGCGGCTGAAAAGCCTGAGCTGGCAGAAAGTGCGATCGCCCTTGCTAGTAAAGGTGATATGCAGGCGCTGGCCTACTGTTTGACGCGATCGCTCAACCCAGATATCAAAGATCAGCTTGCAACCGGCGGTATTCGCGTTCAGCTTTTGCTCAAAGACCGGCTGCTGCATATTATGGCCGATGGGCCAGTGTGTCCACCTAAAAATGCCATTGTGCCGCTGGTCAATCAAACCCTAGAGCCGATTAACGCGCTTGAGCTGGCAGAAGGCATCCGGCTCTACGGTCGGCGGGCGGGGCAAAAGCAGCCGATTTGGACGTATGGGCAGGACTATAAGCTGCGGCAGCGAATGGTGCCGGAGGCGAAGCCTGAGTTTGCTGCTTCTGAGGCTTATGTTGGTGAGTTAATTACCTCTGTAGGTAGCGATAGCCTAGCTGAGGGTACGGCTGATGAGGCTGAAGATATTAAGCTGACGGCGGTCATTAAGCGGGCTTTGCAGTTCGCAATGGTGAAAAGTCAGATGTT
This sequence comes from uncultured cyanobacterium, assembly GCA_963793265.1. GTDB lineage: Bacteria > Cyanobacteriota > Cyanobacteriia > Phormidesmidales > Phormidesmidaceae > Phormidesmis. The sequence continues at coordinate 6,019 of CAWBZI010000006.1, read as the reverse complement.
TGTTCCGGCAGAGGAAAGCAGTGGTTTGAGTTCGCAACTGCCTGCTAGCCTGCCTTCCAAAACGCTGCCCAAGGCTTTTCAGGCCGAAGGTGGAAAAATGGCTTTGGTTTGGGGCGCGGTGGGGCTGTTTTTGGCCGTTCAGTTTGACTTTATGGTGGGTCAGGCATTGCGCCAGGCGGCAATACCAGAGGTGGTGAAAACGGCCCAGGTTCCGGTTGATAGTGGTGCTAGCAGCCAGCGAGTACCGGAGACGGTGCCTGTTAAGCCTAATATTTTTGATGAAGAGCTAGCGGGCCTAGATTGGAACGCGAACCGAGAGGATCTTGAGGTTTGGGGCGAGACGAATACAGACGACTTTGGCAGTCATGACTTCACGGCCTCCGCGATTAACGATGGCGAGCTGGTCTACAGCCCGCAGCAAGAATTTGTGTCTACCTCATCGCTGCTAGCGGGCTCTACGCTGCCGACGTTTAGCAGTCAGCAGCTAGATGAAAAGCTGGCGCTGTATCGACGCCGGGTGGCTCAGTCTGGCCCGCCGGACGTGCTGGTCATTGGCAGCTCTCGGGCGCTGCGCGGGGTTGATCCGGCGGCGCTGCAACAGGCATTGGGCGCGAGCGGGTACGATGGCCTGAATATTTTTAATTTCGGCGTGAATGGCGCAACAGCGCAGGTGGTGGATTTGATTGTGCGGCGGCTGATTCCGCCCGACCAGCTACCGCAGATGATCGTGTGGGCTGACGGAGCGCGGGCGTTTAATAGCGGTCGGGTGGATGTGACGTTTAATGCGATCGCTGCTTCAGAGGGCTACCGACAGCTAGAGGCCAGTGATACGCCCGGTGGCATCAATGATCTGGCGCTGGGCAGCATTTCTGAGCTGCTGAGCGAGCGGGCGACAGCAGCAGACCGGCAGATGAGCGAGCTGCTGGGGCAGGTGTCTTCGGGATATACGTATCGGGGGAAGATTCGGTCGGCTTTGGGGCAGGGGTTTGGGGCGATCGCGCCCGACTTCTCCAGCAGTAGCAGCACTCAGTCTGGCGACACGCCGACTGGGGCACCCACCGAAACCAGTCTGATCGACTTCGATGGCTTTTTAGCGCTCTCGACCCGCTTCAATCCTGCGACTTACTACCAGGATCACGCGGTTGTAAAAGGCGCTTACGATGGCGACTACAAAGATTTTCGCCTGGAAGGTAAGCAGGCCGATGCAACCCGAAATCTGCTGAGCTTTACGGCGGCTGCAGACGTGCCAGTAATCTTTATCAACACGCCGCTGACCGACGAATACCTCGACAACTACCGCGCTCGGGCTGAAGTTTCATTTCGACAGCATATGGTGCAGATGTCAGAGCGTACGGGGGCGATGATTTTCCGTGATTTTGGCAGGCTCTGGCCTCAGCGCTACGACTATTTTTCAGACCCTAGCCACCTCAACCGCTACGGGGCCTACCAAGTCTCTGGCCGGTTAGCTCAAGACCCGCTAATCTCATGGCCCCAACCCCTGCCGCCTGAGACTGAGTAAGCTTCTATCTTCTGGTTTCGCTCTTAGCTTTAAACAAGCTGCGCCTCACACCTCCTTTTTCCTATGACTCTGCCGTCTATTCTCTACGGTTTCTTTTTAGCTGGCGTGGTTTTGCTCTACTGGCTGATGCCTGGTAAGCAGTCCAAAGCCTGGGTCATGCTGATGAGCAGCCTGTACTTTTACGCCTCGCTCCAGCAGTTTCACTACATCCCGCTAATGCTGGTGCTGGTAGGCATTAACTTTTTCATCGGGAAGGCGCTGGGCACCCCCTTAGACTGGCGAATTCCGAATGAAGCCTGGCAGTTTGCTCAGGCCGACTGGAAAAATCGTCGAACCCGGTTGTTATGCGTAGGGATTTTCTTAAATGTGGCGCTGCTGCTGGGATTCAAGTATTTTTCACCTTTGTTAACCTCGCTGACGCCGGATGAAGCCGCAGGCCCGATCGCTGGCTGGGTGATGCCGCTAGGACTGAGCTTTTTTGCGTTTGAGTGTATTGCCTACTTAGTAGACGTGTACCGGGGCTCGCCTGCAAGCGAGCAGCTATGGGAGTTTGCAGCCTATAAAATGTTTTTCCCGAAGCTGATTTCGGGGCCGATTACGCGCTTTCACGGCTTCACGGCGCAGATGAAGGGGCAAACGCTGCCGCCGCTAAGTCAGGTGTCTGAAGGGCTATGGCTGATTGCCTCAGGGGCGGTGAAAAAGCTGCTGATTGCCGACCATATTGGGCTGCTGGTGAATGCAAGCGCGAGCAGCTTGCCACGGGCGGGCAGTGGCGACATCTGGCTGCTGGCGTTTGCCTATGGGCTACAGCTTTACCTCGACTTCAGCGGCTATGTGGATTTGGCGCGAGGTAGTGCGCTGCTGTTGGGCTTTAACCTGCCGCAGAACTTCAACTTTCCTTATTTCGCGACGAGCATTGCGGGCTTTTGGCGGCGCTGGCATATCACGCTGGGCGACTGGCTGCGAAACTACCTGTATTTCCCGCTGGGTGGCTCACGGCGAGGGTTAGCGCGAACCTGCATTAATTTGATGATTGTGATGCTGATTGCTGGGGTTTGGCATGGCGATCGCTGGGGCTTCATTGTGTGGGGCGCAATTCACGGCTTTGCGCTGATCATCCACCGACTGAATGAATCGTTCTCTGCGCGCTCGAAGCTGCTAACTACTTTTTGGACGAGCATTCCCGGCATTATCTGCGCCTGGGCAATTACTCAGCTCACGGTGTTCTTTAGCTGGATCTTTTTCCGACTACCCAATCTAACGGATGCTGGTTTGGCAATGCGTCATCTGTTTTTCCACTCTGCCGATATTCAGTTCGCGCAGAAGGTGTATTACGAGTCTTTTGGGCTCAGCCGCCCGCAAATTACGCTGTTGCTGTCGGGTGTGGTGGCGGCGATGGGGGTTGCCTATGCTGTTCAGCGTGGGCTGAAATTGCAGTTGAGCTGGCCGATTAAGGTGTTGCTACTGCCGGTTTGTTTTTACCTGGCCTGGGTGTTAGCACCATCAGAAGCCTCGTCTTATATATACTTTGACTTCTAGAATGAGGGCGGAAGTGAAGGGAGTGCGATCGCCCACCGCACCAATACCGAATAAAATCTTAAGGAAGATGTTTTTCTTCACACAGTCACTTATATTATTAACAGAGCGAAACACAAGTTTACTTCTTTTGGGTTTACGAGCGTTCCGCCTCTAATACGTACCTAACTACCGGAATAATAACCATGACTACTACACTACAGACGCGCCAAAGCGCCTCTCTGTGGGAGCAGTTTTGTCAGTGGGTCACAAGCACCGAGAACCGCCTCTATGTTGGCTGGTTCGGCGTCTTGATGATTCCTACACTACTCGCTGCTACCGCATGTTTCGTAATCGCGTTCATCGCTGCGCCTCCTGTGGACATCGACGGCATCCGTGAGCCTGTTGCAGGTTCATTGATGTACGGCAACAACATCATCTCTGGTGCGGTTGTGCCTTCTTCTAACGCCATTGGCCTCCACTTCTACCCCATCTGGGAAGCAGCTTCTCTTGACGAGTGGCTCTACAACGGCGGCCCTTACCAGCTGGTCATCTTCCACTTCCTCATCGGCGTCTTCTGCTACATGGGTCGTGAGTGGGAGCTATCCTACCGCCTCGGTATGCGTCCTTGGATCTGTGTTGCTTACTCTGCGCCAGTCGCAGCGGCAACAGCAGTGTTCTTGATCTACCCCTTGGGTCAAGGTTCGTTCTCTGACGGGATGCCTTTGGGTATCTCGGGTACATTCAACTTCATGTTGGTGTTCCAAGCAGAGCACAACATCTTGATGCACCCCTTCCACATGTTGGGCGTTGCTGGTGTATTCGGTGGTTCATTGTTCTCAGCAATGCACGGCTCACTCGTAACCTCTTCGTTGGTACGTGAGACGACAGAAACTGAGTCACAGAACTACGGCTACAAGTTTGGTCAAGAAGAAGAGACATACAACATCGTTGCAGCGCACGGCTACTTCGGTCGTCTAATCTTCCAGTACGCCTCGTTCAACAACAGCCGTAGCCTCCACTTCTTGTTGGGTGCATGGCCAGTAGTTGGCATCTGGTTTACCGCATTGGGCATCAGCACGATGGCGTTCAACCTGAACGGGTTCAACTTCAACCAGTCGATCATCGACTCACAAGGTCGCGTGATTGGTAGCTGGGCAGATGTTCTGAACCGTGCCAACTTGGGTATGGAAGTAATGCACGAGCGCAATGCTCACAACTTCCCGCTTGACTTGGCTGCTGGCGAAGCTGCCCCTGTAGCTTTGACTGCTCCTTCGATTGCTGCGTAGTCGTCTGATTACTCCATTAGCTTTAACTAGCTGACAAAAAGCCCCCGTACCCCGTCTTCTGATGGGTGTGCGGGGGCTTTTTTGTGTTTGTATTAAATGAGATTAGCCCGGTCAAAGTTTATAGAGCACCAGAAACAATGTCTTTTGGATTGAAGTTTGCGATCGCCCTTGCCCATTTCTCAGTCTATGCGGTCGTAGCCATCAGCATTTGGGTCTTCTCACAGCGCAGCGACTTTTATCGCCACACGCTAAAGCTACGATCTTTGCCCAGCATTTACTGGGGCTATGCTTGCTTTGCTATCGCAACATCCTACGAAGTAGCAGAGCACATGAACGACGATTGGTTCTACGTTAGCCAGCTATCGGAACTGAACAATCTGTTCTACAGCTTTATTGTGTTCGGCGTCGGCTTTATCGCTCTGGGATTAAAGAAGAACACGCTGCTAGATATCGCAGTGATTGCTTGCATGGTCGCAACGCCGCTGATCTATGGCGCTAACGACAGCAAAAGCCTGATTCAGATTCCACAGTTAATTGTGGCGATAGTGTTTGTGTACAAGTGGTACGCCGTGATGAAAGACTGGCGCGTGTTTCTCTACTTACTGTTTTCAAACGTGATTGCATTAGGGTTTGGCATTGCCTTGATTGCCACAGGCAATCAGGTGTTTCACCTTTTCATTGGGCCAGCTAGTGGCGTGGCGCTTTTAATCTTGGCCTACATTGCCTGGGTGAAGCCGCTACGATATGAACAGATGGAAAATGCTGACACAAGGTAGCTAACCTTAGGTTTTTAGTGAGAAGCTCCCTGCACTATCTTTATCCAGGCGTGTGTGGCTTTTTGATTGAGAATTCCGTATGTTGAGCGCGGTTGCTCACGGCTATTATCAATTTTATCTGGTAGATTTATGGCTCTATTTACCAAACGAGCTATCAACAATGTCTAGCAGGGGCGTGTCGATCAGGTTTTGATCGACTGTCACCAGCTTTAGGTTGTAGTGAACTGCCGTTGCTGCAATAAAGCGATCTGCCGGATCTTTGTGAGGGCAAGCAATCCGACGACTCAAAACAGCAATGTTGTGGGTGAGTGTTGCCTCATAGGCACCCAGCGATCGCAAGTTCGCTTTTATCCATTCAATCGAATCTGGTTCCAGCGTGATCCTTCCTTTCTCTGCCAGTAGTAACGCTTCCCAAACGCTAATAGGACTAATTCACAGCTCATTGCTTGCATCGGCAATGATATCTCTCAAATTTTCAGGTAGCTTCAAGCTGCCGAGCCCGTACCAAAGCCAGATATGAGTATCTAGTAGCAGCTTCACTGCAAAACATCCCAGTCCTGTTCTATAGGCGCAACAATATCACCGTTTACTTCACCCGTTCCTTGCATAAACCCGAAGAGAGGACGTGACCTTTGAACATTGGCAGGATAGATAACCGCAAAAGGTTTACCCGACTGAGTGATCGTTAGTGGGCTACTGGTTTCCTCAGCCTGTCGTAGCAGCTTTTGTAAAGGCTGTGGCAATTCATCGATGGCTATTTGTGGCATTATTTAAGCCTCCACTACTGCAAAATCACAAACTGCATCAAGTCTACCAAAAAGCTAATACACTCCGTTTTTTGCACTATTAAAGATAAGCTGATTGCTTATGATTATTGAATGTTTGGTAGAGCACCCTTTGCTAGAGCATTTTGGCAATTA
>CAWBZI010000005.1:0-434786 GCA_963793265.1 uncultured cyanobacterium | reverse complement strand
CGAATCGCGCCAGCCCCGTTAGCTATTGATTCTAATAGCTATTTTTGATCAAGGAGATTAGCTCAGTGGCTAAGGTTATCGCTGTCACTAAGTCCTCTGTCAGCTTGGCGGAGGTAGAAGACCGCTTCAGCCTTAGCCGAACGGAGGATACGAGCTTCTTTGCTGAGTGGCAAGAGCAGGGCACTCAGCTCAGTTCAAACGATACCGATAGTCTAGATATCATTTACAAAAGGCTGCAATATCATCGTGCTGACGGAGAGCTATTAGAAGGCGCAGTCACCTTGCTAGTCGCCTCACCGCTACTAGAACTTGCAGGCTTCTACGATCCGCCTTTCAAGCTCAAGCCAGAAGCCAGCGTAGAGATTGTTATAGATGATGGCGAAGAGATTTTGCGCGGTCGAATAGATGCGCTTATTTTGCAGAATAGACTTTGGGTGCTGGTTTTAGAAGCAAAGAAAACAACTATTCCGCTGAGATCTGCACTGCCGCAGCTATTAACTTACTTGATGGCTAACCCTCAGCCAGATCGAACTTTGTTTGGAATGATAACCAACGGCGACGAGGTGCTATTTGTGAAGCTATTACAGCAACCCTCGGCTCAATACGATTTATCGCGATCGTTTTCCCTGTACACAGTGAGCAGTGAAATTCGCAGCGTGTTCAAGGTAATGAAAGCAATTAAAGAGACTATTGTTTAAGTGCAAAATACCAAACAACATTCAATTATTATCAGAATTGTACGGGCGTAAGGCTTTACGCCCTCCGACACAGCAAATCATAAAATCTTCGATCTCTATAATTGCAAAACAGTCTACACAGCTTTAATCACTTTTTAAGATTTTCTAAGTCATCTAATTTATTGCTAACAAAAGCTCGAATGTTTTGCAATAGATAGAGATCTTCGTAGCCGAGGCGGGCGATCGCCTTCACAACATACTGCTGATAGCGCTCCTTTAAGCCCACCCTCGCCATTGTTTCAACTAGAGAATGCTTAAGCCGATCATACTGTTCTACAGGCATCTCCTCACTATTAAGCCGCTGATCTTCTATCTGAATTTGAGTGTTCTGCGCTGCCAATGTGAAGCTGTAGACCATAACGGCCTGTGAGAGATTGAGCGAAGGCTGAAGGCTAGCTTGCGGAATGGTGGTGAGCAAGTCACACTGATCAACGTCCTGATTGCTGAGGCCGGAGCGTTCGCTGCCAAAAACGATGGCAACACGCTGTAGAGTGGAACCCTTTTTAATCAGTTCGTCTGGCAGATCGCGGACAGAAACGTAGTGATATTTTTGAATGCGGTGGCGGGCAGTGGTAGCGCAAGCAAGATCAACATCAAAGAGCGCATCTTTCAAGTGATCGTAAACAGGAGCGGCTTCTAGAATATGCTCTGAGCTGTGAGCAAACGCTTTAGCTATGCCGCTAAGATGGTCGGCTTTAGGGCGCACTAAGCGTAAGTCTGTGTAGCCCATCGTATTGAGTGCGCGGGCGGCTGCACCAATGTTTCCGGCCTCACCTGGCTCTACTAGAATGAAGGAAAACTGAATCATAAGGTTTACTACCATGGTAGAAGCACTTGCTCAGCAAACCTGCATTCCTTGCTCTGGCTCACTGCCGGCTGCTACGTCTGAAGAGATCGCTCGGCTGCATTCCGAAGTCCCTGACTGGAAGATCTTGGAGGTAGAAAATGTGTCTCAGTTGCAGCGTGAATATCGGTTCAAGAATTTTGATCAGGCGCTAGCTTTTACAAATGAGGTGGGGGCGATCGCACAAACCGTAGGCCACCACCCCTCTTTGCTAACTGAATGGGGAAAGGTCACAGTCGGCTGGTGGACTCACGCAATCAACGGGCTGCATCACAATGATTTTGTAATGGCTGCAAAAACAGATGAGATTGCTAAAAAATATAAAACGAACAAGGTTTCTTCTCAGCCCACGCACACTTAATAAATGACTATCAAGTGCGCGCTAGAAAATGAGCTTATAGCTTGCCCTTACTCTTAGCGACGTGCTCCATCATCTTCATCTTTTTCGCTTCGTCGCCTTTGGTTGGCGCTGCAAAATTATCAAATTTGATGGTGGCGCTTTGGGCTAGGTGCTTTCTGATCTGTTCTCTGCTGGCCATAGAATATATCGGTTGGAAAGGTGGACTGTTAACTAACTTAATAAAAGCCTAGCGCAGAAAGAGAGCAGGTTTCCAACTATTTTTGAGCCGTCTGGTACGACAATAGATAGGCACGTATCGATCTGTAGAAAATAGATGTAGAGGGTGGTAATGGATTCAAGGGATAGCGGGTTAACAGTTGCGGTAGTTGGCGGCGGCGCGGCAGGCTTTTTTGGCGCGATCGCTGCTGCATCAGCCAACCCAAACGCCCAGGTCGCCCTCTACGAAGCTGGCCCCGAACCGCTTGCCAAAGTACGCATCTCTGGCGGCGGTCGCTGCAATGTCACCCATCACTGCTTTGATCCGGCTCAGCTCGTTCAAAACTATCCGCGTGGTGGTAAAGCCTTACGGGGCGCTTTTAGCCGATTTCAGCCAAAAGATACGGTAGCGTGGTTTGCCCAGCGGGGCGTAAAGCTGAAAACTGAGGCCGACGGGCGCATGTTTCCGGTGACGGATGATTCAGCGACGATTATTGAGTGCCTGATGGGGGCAGCGCGGCAGGCGGGCGTGAGGATAAAGACGCGATCGCCTATCGTCGGCGTAGAAAAAGTCGGTGACGCCTTTCAGTTGCAGCTCAGAGGGCAAGAGGGATATGTGGTGTGCGATCGCCTCCTACTTGCCACAGGCAGCAGCCCGGCGGGTCATCGCATCGCAAAATCCCTTGGCCACCATATCGAAGACTCTGTTCCTTCTCTATTTACCTTCAACGTTTCTGACAAGCGCCTACACGCGCTCAGTGGCGTAGCTGTAGATCCTGTCACGGTGCGGTTAAAAGTAAAAGCGCTGAAAAAGCCATTAGAACAAACCGGGCCGATGCTGATTACACACTGGGGATTAAGCGGGCCAGCGGTGCTAAAGCTATCAGCTTGGGGCGCAAGGCTTTTGCACACTCAGCGCTACCAAGGCGAAGCGATTATTAACTGGCTTCCCACACTGAGCCAGGAACAGATTCGCACAGATTTGCAGCGGGCCAAAAGCACCCAGCCCAAAAAGGCAATCTCTACGTTTAGCCCATACCCGCCAATTTCCAAACGACTGTGGCAGTATTTTCTAACTCGGCTAGAGATAGACGCGGCAACTACATGGATCAATGTTTCTAAAAAGCAAATTAACCGGCTGGTGCAGGAGCTAAGCCAGGGAAGCTACGGCGTTACGGGTAAAGGCATCTTTAAAGACGAGTTTGTGACCTGCGGCGGCGTACGGCTAAAGGAAGTTGACTTTAAGACTATGGAAAGCCGTCAGTGTGCGGGCTTATACTTAGCAGGCGAGGTGTTAGATATTGACGGGATTACCGGCGGATTTAACTTTCAGAGTGCTTGGACAACGGGCTGGCTGGCCGGGCAGGCAATGGCTCATCAGGTAACGGCTCATCAGGGGGCAGGGCATCAGGTAACAGCTATGACAAAGTGATTTGCATTCGATTATGAGAAGATTTGTTTTGGGCGTCTGTAGTGTTTTGCTAACAGGCCCGATGGCGCTGAGCTTATCAATTAACAAGGCTGTAGGGCAGGCGATCGCACCTTCCGAAACTTTTGCCAAAACTTTCAGAGTAGGCACCAGCGAAATCGAACCTTTTGTTTCTCTTGAAGATGCAACACCTTACGGCTACGACATAGAGCTATGGACACAGGTTGCAAGCAAGCTTGATATTCAAACAGAATGGGTGCCTTACGAGTCTTTTTCTGAGATGATGGACGACTTATCGGCAGGTGATTTGGATGCCGCCGTTGCCGGAATTTCGATCACGTCAGCGCGTGAGGCAAAAGGCTTCGACTTCTCGTATCCGACCTACCGCTCGGGGTTGCAACTGATGATGCGATCGCCTAACAAGAACGGCATCGTCGCCCTTGCCAATAGCTTTTTCGACTGGCGAATCTGGCGACCCTTGCTGCTCGTAATGGCGACTAGCGCAGGCGTCGGCGCGCTCATATGGCTACTCGAACACAAGCACAACGAGCACTTCTCAGACAATCCAATTAACGGCATTGGTCAGGGCATGTGGTTTGCAGTCGTCACACTTGGAACCTTTGGCTATGGCGATGTCACGCCCGTGCGGCTACCGGGACGCATTATCGCCTGCCTGTGGATGGGCGCGAGCTTCTTCATTGTGGCCGACTTTATCGCCTCACTGACCGTAGAGCAGCTAGCCGAAAGCAGCCTGTCGTTAGAAGATATTAGAGGTGAATCTGTAGGTGTTATTGACGGCACAACGGCTGAAGCCTATGGTCGCTCGCAGCCAGTACAAGTGGTTGAATATAACTCTTTTGATACGCTGCTAGCGGGGTTAGAAGCTGAGGAAGTGGAAGCTGTTGTTTATGACTATCCTACGCTCAAGTATGTGGCTAATAAAAATCCTAGAAAGTTCGAGATAGTCGGGGAACCGCTTACCCGTGAAGACTATGGCATTGCTTTTGCAGAAGGTAGTGAGGCTGTCGTAGAAGCGGTTAGCCAGGAAGTGCTGACTTTGCAGGAGCAAGGCTACATAAAAAACTCTAAGAGAGAAGTGGTTTGGTGAAAGTGAAGAATAGTGCCATCAATGAAATAGCGCTATAGAACCAAAGGGTATCATGGCAGATTGTTTGGAATCGTGATGGTGAACTGGTTCCTTCACCAACCTGTGACTGACAGACTATCTGCCCTTTATGGTTCTGCGTAATTACCTTATGGCTAATCGAAAGGCCCAGCCCGGTTCCTTTGTCGGTTGGCTTGGTCGTAAAGAACGGTTGAAAAATATTATCAGCAATGTCTGCGGGAATGCCAGCGCCATTGTCTTTAATAGAGATTTTAATACAATCAGAAAACGCCTTTGTTGTAATCGTGATTGTCGGCTTACGCTCTGCTTCTACAGCGCTTTGCTCAAACGCATCAATCGCATTTGCAAGCAAATTCATAAAAACCTGATTGAGCTGGCCAATATCGCAGTTGATCTCAGGCACCTCGCCATAGTGCTTCACCACGCTGACTACCTGTTGATTTTGTCCGAGCATCAGCAGTCTATTATTCAACAGCAGTAGCGTACTGTCGATACCTGCGTGAATGTCAGCAGTATTGAATCCCTGTTTATCAATGCGAGAGAAATTTCTGAGCGATCGCACAATCTCAATCATCCGATTCGTACCTGCTTTCATAGATCCCAACATTTTCATAATGTCTTCGCTGATAAAATCAGGATCAATCTCTTCTATCATCTCAGCAACAACAGCATCTTGTTCGCCATAGGTTTTACGATAAATCGCCAACAGCTCCAACAATCTCGTCACATACCCTTGTGCATGACTGATGCTACCGCTCACAAACCCTAAAGGATTGTTGATCTCATGCGCGACACCTGCAACCAGCTCGCCTAGCGCTGTAATCTTCTCCGAATGTATTAAATGTGCCTGCGTCTGTTTTAGCTCAACAAGCGCTTTCTCTAGTTCGTCGTTCTTCTGACGAATGTCCTCTGTACGCTGCTGCACACGCACCTCCAAGCTGGCATTAAGCTGTTGTAAACCAGCTCGCGCCTTCTCTTTTTCCTCCGCTTCCTGATTCAGCCGCTGAAGCATCAGTCGCATCTCCAACTGCCCGACAACCTGCCGAGCAAGGGCTTCTAGCGTTTTCACCTGTAAAGGGCTTAAATCTCTAGGCTCTGTATCAATCACGCAGAGCGTACCTAGCGCGTAGCCCTCAGCGGTAATTAACGGCGCACCTGCATAGAAGCGAATGAACGGCGGGTCAGTTACCAGCAAATTATGAGCAAAGCGTTCATCCGCGCGAGCGTCAGGAATGACTAACACCTGTGGCTTCAAGATAGCGTGAGCACAAAAGGCTAGGTCGCGATGCGTTTCAGTAGCATTGAGGCCCACGGTAGACTTGAACCACTGCCGCGAGACATCAATTAGGCTAACAGCCGCAGATGGGGTGCCACAGATTTGAGCTGCGATCGCTGTCAAATCGTCGTAAGCTGTCTCCGCTTCAGTATCTAAAACTTTATAAGTCAGCAGCTTTTGTATTCTTTCCGCTTCATTAGCCGGACATGCAGCCGGAACTGCTCCCGAAAAAGAACTTAGCGCGGTCTGATTAGAAGTCATAAACGGCTACAAAGGGCGTCAGTACTCATTTAGCTAACATCAAGTATGCCCAGTCTTTTGTGCAGCGAAAGTGCTCATTTAGTCAGATCTCAACGGTTTTTCTTAACCCAGTAATTCCCTTTCTGTAGGAGTATCTAGAAAGACACAATACTGCGGGAGATTATCCTTAGCCATGGCATTTGACCATCCGCCTCGAATTTTATTCTTGTATGGTTCTTTACGAGAAAGATCCTATAGCCGACTGCTGGCCGAAGAAGCCGCCCGCATTATTGAAGGATTGGGCGCAGAGGTAAAATTCTTCGATCCAAGAGGACTGCCACTGCACAACGCAGAGCCCGACACTCACCCGAAGGTGCAAGAGCTACGTGAGCTTTCGCTATGGTCAGAAGGGCAGGTATGGTCAAGCCCTGAGCTGCATGGCAACGTTTCTGGGCTGATGAAAACGCAGATTGACTGGATTCCTTTGTCAATGGGGGCCGTTCGGCCTACGCAGGGTAGAACCTTAGCGGTGATGCAGGTTTCGGGAGGCTCTCAGTCATTTAACGCAGTCAATACGCTGCGAATTTTGGGGCGATGGATGCGGATGTTTACGATTCCGAACCAGTCGTCAGTAGCGAAAGCGTATCAGGAGTTTGATGACGATGGCACGATGAAAGAGTCGGCTTATCGCGATCGCGTCATAGACGTCATGGAAGAACTCTACCGCTTCACCCTGCTATTGCGTGAACATGTTGATGAACTCACCGACCGCCACAGCGAACGCAAAGCCGCTGAAGTAAAGCGCTTGAAAAAAGTAGCTGAGAACGCGACGGGTTAACTGCTCAGCAGCCAAAAGATAGATAGCTAAACGCCCTCTACATCTGAATATCAGCAGTTCTATAGTCCAAGACTTAGAATTAAATTGGCGTCAATAGACAACTTTTGAGCCTGAAAAGGCAACCCATCGATTTTTTCGTAAGGACTGTTAAATACAATGCCTTCTCCGTTTCCCGGTATGGATCCCTACCTCGAAGGCTACCTATGGCCTGATGTGCATAGCGCATTAGCAAGTAAGATCAGGCAGTTCTTAGCACCTTTATTGCGTCCTAAATATGTGGCGCGTTTAGAAGTTTATCTCGCTGAAGATCCCTTCCCAGAAGGAGAGATTGGTATCCTTTATCCCGACGTTGAGGTCGTAGAAACCCAACAGAAACAGCGCCCAGCCCAAAACCTAAAAGGCAGTACGCTTACGATCACGCCGCCAGCTTTGGCACTACCTGTTACTCAATCCGTGCAAGTCCGCTTAACCAGCGTTGAGATTCGAGATACAGCCAACAATAAGCTTATTACCAGCATTGAAATTCTCTCTCCTGTCAATAAACGCGAACCTGGTCTGACGACCTATCGGAAAAAGCGGCAGCGGCTCTATCAGGCTAACGTACACCTCCTAGAACTCGATTTAATAAGACGCGGTACGCGGCCTTTCACTCAGCCTCGGCTTCCTAACGTGCCTTATTGCATAGCACTCACCTGCGCTCATGCCAAGCAAATTGACCTATGGCCTATCGACCTTCCTGTACCACTTCCTGTTGTTCCTGTGCCACTGCAAGATCCAGATCCTGATGTTCCTCTCGATCTACAATCTGTCCTTGCTGCCATCTACGATGAAGCCGCCTACGACCTTACGCTTGATTACAGCCGAACGCCACCGCCGCCCGCTCTCTCTAGTAACGATATCGACTGGCTGCAATCAATAACCCAACAGACAAGCTAAACAGAGTGCTGGTATTAACGACCCTGTTCAAGCAAAGGAGATGCTTTTATCACAAAGCCATTTGTACCAGTCAACTTAGTACATTTCGTATTTCATGAGCTGGCAGAGCAAAGCACCGTTGTAGACCGGGGTGCGTGAGGCTGATTTTAGGCCGATGCTGCCGGAGAGTGCTTTGTTGCCGCTAAGGACGTAGGCCGTCCAGCCTTTGAAGCGCTGCTTGAGAACATTGCCGAGGAGTTTGTAGAATGCGCCGAGGTCTGTGTCTGCGCCGAGGCGTTCGCCGTAGGGTGGGTTGCATAGCAGAATGCCGCTGTCGGTGGGGGCTTCTACGTCGGCTAGCTCTTTTTGTTGGAAGGTGATGAGATGTTCTAGGCCGCACTGGCTGGCGTTGCTGTGGGCCTGGATAAGGACGTTGGGATCGCGATCGCTCCCCCCACAAACCCGTTTAACTCTTCTTTCTGCTGCGCTTCAGCCTCATCCAGCAGCTTTTCCCACTGATCCTCATCAAAGTCTGTCCAGGTTTCGAAGCCGTAGCGCTCACGGAAAAGACCGGGGGCAATGTTGAGCGATCGCAATCCCGCCTCTAAAGGCAATGTGCCCGATCCACACAACGGGTCAAAGAAGGTTTGCCCCGGTTCCCAGCCTGTCATTTGAATGAGCGCGGAAGCTAAAGACTCTTTGAGGGGGGCAGCGCCTACGGCAGGTCGGTAGCCGCGTCGGTGCAGGCTGTCGCCGGAGCTATCCAGGCTGAGGGTGGCTCTGTCGCGGTGCAGGTGAACGTTGATTCGGACATCGGGCGATCGCGTATCGACATCCGAACGCTCGCCAAAGTCTTTGGTCTGCTGGTGCACAATCGCATTTTTCACCTGCAAGGCATTAAAGTGCGTGTGATTCAGTTCTTCAGTTCTACCCGTCGCCGTCACCGCCAGGGTGTTCTCAGGCTTCAGATACTGGCTCCAGTCGGTACGCTGTACACCTGTGAACAAGTCATCGCTGGTTTCACAGTCAAACTCATCTAGCCGCAGCAAAATCCTGAACGGGAGCCGAGCCCACAGGTTAACGCGGTAGAGCAATTCCTTATCGCCCTTGAATTCTGCGCCACAAAATCCAGCCTCTACAGACTGTGCGCCAAGCGCTTCTAGTTCTTTCACAACCAAAGGTTCTAGCCCTCTAGCAACGGTCGCGAAGTACTGATTCATGGGGTTCTCTCAGGGCTTGGGGGAGTATGCTCGGGTGAGTATTGCAGCCAGTCTAAAAGCAGAGCGGCAACGGGGCCGGGCAGCTCCAAATGAGGCAGCACGCCGGTATTTGATACTACCTGAAATCGCTTCACGGCTTGAGGATTTAGCTCGGCAAATCTGCGGCCTGTGCTAACGGGGGTGAACTGGGCCTTTTCTCCCCAGGTGATCGCACTCGGCACTCGCAAGTGAGCCCAATAGGGCGCAAGATCAAAGTACAAATCGCCGCGTAAAAAGGCGAGCGCTGAGTATTCGGCTCTAGGCTGCTGGGCTGAAGCGAGGTAGGCGGCAACGGTTTCGTCTGAGAGGCGATCGCGCTGGGCAAACAAAAAGTTCTCTAAAAAGTTACGCACCGCAAACTCGTTAGTGGCCCCTACTGAGTAGATAAGCTTGTCTAGAAAAGGCGCATTGATAATCGGTTCAGGAATTCGCCTGCCCGCGCCGCCGCCAAAGTCTCTAAACCCGGCAGGGCATACCAGAAATAGTTTTTCAAACAGCGTGGGATGGCTAACGGCGAGCCGAGCGATGAGTCCGCCGGTAAATGAGCTGGCGACTGCGATAATGGGTGTCGGTGAAATGTGATTAATGAAGTCTTCAATGGTGTTGAGATAGTCTTCGGTGGTGTAGCGGCGTTCGGGGTGGGCCGATGAGCCCCAGCCGATTAAATCGGGCGCGATGACGTTGTAGGTGGTTGCTAAAACAGAATATACCTTTGACCATTCGTAGGCAGAGGCTCCGCCGCCAAAGTTGTGAAAAAAGACGACGGTGGGCGCTGTTGTCTTTGGATCGGTGGGCGTGTAGTAAGCCATATGACCCAACCTGGTCGGCGCTGAGTCTTGCTTGAATCCCGGTGGCTGAAACGTCAGCATGGCAGGCTACGAATAAAAGTACGGTTTTATTGTAGCGAGCTAGGAAATTCAACACATCAACTTTGTTTGCCCATAACAACGCTGTGGGAACAATCAGGCCGCTAGCTACCTGAGCGGTGCCCGAAAGAGAATTCGTCTGCATGATCCCTATAAAATTTTCCTGCAAAAAGCTGTTGATTGCGCTGGTTCAACGGGGCGCGATCGCTCTCATTGCCATCGCTCCTGCCGAAGCGACCACAGCCGATCCAGCATTTTCCGAAAACCTACAGCCGACTGTGACAGCAGCTCGGGTTGATGTGGGTTTGCTTCAGCTCTATCGGCTAGAGAGAAAGCTATCGGCAGAGCTAGGCGGGGTTGAGGTTGATTTGTCGCCGTTGGGAAATTCTCAGGAGGAGGTTGCGATCGCACTAGAAGCCGCCAATGAATTCATCCTTAGCTTGAATAGTGAGCAGCTTGAAGAAGCGGTGCGATCGCCCACACTCATATCACTACTACAAACCCTCAGCACAGCACAGCAAAACACGAGCAATAGCGAAGCCGCCATTCTCAAAATCAGCCTTCGCTAAAGATACGCTCCCTACTCAGCAATCTCAATCTCGCGAACGGCTAGCTGTGTATAACAAGGCAAAGACTTAGGCCCACAAATGCCAGAAACGCTGCCGTTTGCCACGATAGGCTTACCGACAAAAGGATCTAGCGCCTGATTTGCATCCAAATACACGCGGCCAACGCCCGACGATTCGATGTAATAGCCGCCGGGGGGTGGCGTCAAACTCTCTGCGTCTTGATAGCTGTATTGAGCCCTGAGCGTACCTTCTACTTCAACTGGCGGTGCTACGGTCGCCTGATATAGCTCGTGTAGCTGCCAAATCGTAAACGTTGCTGCTGCTGAACCCAATATAAAAAAGACAAACGCGATCGCCCAAAGCGCAGGCTGGGAGTGCTGCCTTCTGAGCGGGCGGGCGGTAGGTCGAGGGGACGATACGCTTGAGAACGCCATAGCTTTTGAGATTCCTTGAGAGTTGAGATGAAGGGTGTCGTTAAATGAAGTGTAGCGAGCTTATCTGTAGGCCCTATGAAGCCTGTAGCCCGCTTCTCAGATTGGCCTGTGATAACTTACTCACAAGCGCTATCTGCTTTCAGACTACCCAACACATCAAGGAAAATTTATACCTTGTTCGGCGGCTTTTCTATCATTGTGTGTCGTTTTTTGAAGCAGTCAGTTTACAACCTCAACCGCTGTGACGATCCCCATTTTGGAGCGTGTAGTATAGCGCCCAAATTGCCATTGGTCGGAGATAGTGGCAGGCGCGAAAGGTGCCGACAGCGGTAATTGCCTCGGGCGTCCGAAACTGCAATCCGTACTGATAGATCTGTTGCACAACCGCTTCTGTGATTTCCATGGCCTCTGCTTTTTTACCGGCATGGGCAAAGAAGGCGGCGAGGCCAAAGTTAATGCCTGTCCAGACTTCTAACTGGTGGGTATCGTCGGGGTTTTGGGGTGAGCCGTCAGGGCGAACGCCGTTGGCACAGCCGATTTTAAGGCCGAGCTGGGCGGCGCTAAAGTGGCCGGTTTGTGCGCCTTCAAACTTTTGGTTCTGGGGGCCGAGCTGGGCGGTGTACTGGTTGAATTTTACGAAGCAGGCATCGTAAATGGCATCAAGAGTGGGGGCTACGAACTCAGGATCGACGACATCGGGAAGGCCCATGGTGGCGGCGCAAAACTGGCCGCAGAGCTGGTCGGCCATGACGACATCGGAGCCGCTTTGGGTGTCGAGTCGGTAGTAGCTGCCGTTCCAGAGCTGCTTTTGGTAGGCGGCGCGGCCATGCTGCCACCAGCGGCGATACTGGGCTAGCAAAATGACGAGGTTGCCAGGCGCGCGTTTGTGCTTTTGCAAAATTTCACCGATCGCGATCGCCGCACTCAAAGCGCCAATCCACAGCCCGCCGCAGTAGGCACTAATGCCCGATAGCCGCCAGTCGTCAAAGGTCTGGTCGGGCGCACCGCTGTTTTCAATCAGGCCGTCGCCGTCGGTGTCAAACTGTTTGCTGTAGGCCAGCGTTTCAACAACCGCAGGCCAGCAGTCAGCTAAGAAGTCGATATCTGTGCTGCCAGTAGCTTCAAAGGCGCGGTAGACCTGTAGAACAAAGTCGCTGGAAAGGTCTTTCCACTGGTTGCAGTCTTGGTAGCTGGTGTAGTTAGTCGCGAGCCAGGGATTTTCATTCGGTGCGCCCAAATCGTGCGGGGTAGCTCCTTTGAGCTTGCGAGGTGCCTTGTGATCCTTTTCGCCAATGGTGTAGTAGTAGCCGATGATGCGGCGCTTGAGGTCTTCAGTAGGGATGGCGCGAGCGAAGGCGCGAATGACTGATTTTTCTAGCTCGGGCCACAGCAGCAGCGTTGCAAAGCCGCCGTATAGCCGCACGTCTAGGCTTTCGTACCAGCGGTAGTCCATGCATTCTAATACGCCAAACTGGCCGACCGGATCGGCTTTAGTGGCTGCTGACCATAGGGTGCCGCCGCTGGCAAGATCGTATAGCTCATTGAAGAGCGCCATTTTGAACCAGTCGGGCAAGTCCTGATCGAGGATGGGCCGCTGCCAGGCTTGGATTTTGGCTTGCCAGGTGGGGTAGTGGGTAAGGGCGGTTTTTGCGATCGCCCAAGCATTCCGCCCCTCCCGATTAAAGAAGTCTGTATACCGCCGGTATGCGCGTTTTCCTTGAGCGAATTCGGTGACGGGTAAGTCCCAGCTTAGGGTGAAGGGTATTTGTTGGGTTTCGCCGGGGGCTAGGGTGAATTTGAGTGCGATCGCGCCCCCAATCTGTTGTTCAGTGCTAATGCCCGCATCTTCAAGATTCGTCAATTGTCCTGTCTTAGAGAAACTCTCCCACAGATCTTGACCATCCCCATCTGGTTGCCAGCACGTGTTATAGCTCACCTCAGCATCAGGATGATAGGCCGCTACTGCAAACTGCCCATCGCCCTCGTCGGGTTCACCAGCCCACTCCCCATCCATCACAAAGCCAGCAGCGCCATAGCTTTCACCCTGATCTTCACTTTGGCTTTCATCAGCGTCTTCACACACCAGTTTGTTATAGTTTCCCAAACTCTCTCTTAATCTAGGCGTGTAGTCATAAAAAGGACTGCCGTCTTCACGCTGTTTAATCTTCGGTGAATTAGTGCTGTTAGTAAACCAGCCGACCATATTCTGCCAGCTCAGCATAATGCTGATTGTTAGCGGCTGATCGGTTGGATTGTGCGCCGTCCATACAAAGGTTGCGACTGGGTAGCTGCTCTCTTGGTAATTATCGGCCCAAATAGGAGAGAGTTGTTCGCAGGTGAGATGGCTTCGAAAAACATTCTCGTAGGCGTACCAGCTACGGGGATACAGCGCGTGATAGGTGCCAGAAGTTTTCTCTTGCGTACTGACCGGGTACCACTGCCAGCTAGAAAGTACGCTTTCAGGTTTATCAGTCGCCATGGCATAGGCTTGAGACGCACCGTCTGCACTTTGTTCAAACACGCTGAACTGACAGCCAGGGAACGAGTCGAAAATATGTTCGCCGCCGTCTAAATGCCATAGGTTGAACGATCCGCTGGGCGACCTGCCAATACAGCCCGCGCCAAATCCGCCTAAGGGAATGCCGTGCTCTGGCCCATCGTCTAAGTTGCTAGCGTAGCGAACGATGTAGGGCGTTTCCCACTTTTTGCCAATGGGCCACTGCCACGCGCAGGCCGGAATATCGGGCTTTTGGCTTTGGATTGGTTTCGTCAACAGGCTTTCCACAGGCTTTCCACAGGCGTTTGATTTCACGGATTATCCTACGCTTTGGTACCTGCGCCAACTTTTAGCTGACCTTTACAGAACAGTTAGATAGGTTTCCTTTCCTCTGGTGGGCAAATGCCGCAGGCGTTGGTTTTGCAAATCTGGATCTAAACCCAAATCCTCCAGTGGAATCAGGCCCAGTAGCGGCGTTTGCCCAGCCGGTAGCTCTACACAGTTGTAGCTGCCTTCTCTACCTTCAACGTTCAGCAGCAGCCCCTCGTATACGTTCAGCGTTTGCAGACCTACAGCCGTTTGAGCATCAATCGTTGCGTTCTGCTTCAAGCCTAGCTTTTGAATAATGTCAGCAGGTAGGCATAAGCGAGTTGCACCCGTATCGACAAGTGCGTTATCTACGACGCATGAACGAACATCTTCTTCAGGAATAAAGCCGCGCTCTGCAAGCACTTTATCGACCCAGTTTGTAATAGTCAGCGTGACGATAATTTTGCCCATTACGGTACTGTTTGCGTTTTTGTAGTTCATGACTTTAGCAGAATGGCTTGTTGGGAGCAGTGACCGGAGGGTGCTGGGCACTTTCAAATTTTAATGCGGTTCTAGCTTGGCAAGTCGGATATCTGGTATCGAAAGGTGCGATCGCCTCTAATCAAATCGTCTAAAATTAAACACTCACGCTGGGAGTGAACATCAAAAAGCTGCTCAACCGTCATCTGCTGAAGCCCTCACCCCAACCCTCTCCCGAGGGGAGAGGGAGCCGGATTCAAAGTCCTTCTCCCCTCGGGAGAAGGATTTAGGATGAGGGCCGCGATACATGTATATTATTCAGTCCCCATTCCTGTCGTGACTCTGCGCCCTACCGCCCTCGCTTTCTCCTCCCAATGAAAAAAAAGTTTGATATTCAAGCCCCCTTTGAGCCCGCAGGCGATCAGCCCAAGGCCATTGCACAGCTCATAAAAAACTTAAAGGCCAAACAGGAATACCAGACCCTTTTAGGCGCAACCGGCACCGGCAAAACCCACACCATCGCCCGCACCATCGACGCTATCGGCAAGCCCGCTCTAGTGCTGGCGCATAACAAAACGCTGGCGGCTCAGCTTTGTAATGAACTGCGCGAATTCTTTCCAGATAATTCGGTCGAATATTTCATCAGCTATTACGACTACTATCAGCCCGAAGCGTATATTCCAACGACCGACACCTATATTGCGAAGACCTCGGCAATCAATGACGAGATCGATATGCTGCGACACTCTGCCACCAGATCGCTCTTTGAACGAAAAGACGTGATCGTCGTCGCCTCCATTAGCTGCATCTACGGCCTCGGGATTCCATCTGAATATCTCAATGCCTCTATTCCCCTGCGCGTCGGGGCTGAGACAAACCAAAGGCAGGTGTTGCGTGACTTGGCCTCAGTGCAATACACCCGCAATGACTTAGAAATGGGGCGCGGTCGCTTTCGAGTGAAAGGAGACGTGCTCGAAATTGGCCCAGCCTACGAAGATCGCATTATTCGCATTGAGTTCTTTGGCGATGAAATTGACGCCATTCGCTACATCGATCCGGTCACTGGGGCCACGCTGCAAAGCATGGATTCGGTGAACGTTTACCCAGCGCGTCACTTTGTTACCCCAGACGACAAGCTTGAAGCAGCCTGTAAGGGCATCCGCGCAGAGCTAAAAGAACAGCTTGAGTTTTTAGAGAGCCATGGCAAACTGCTTGAAGCCCAACGCTTAGAACAGCGCACCCGATACGACTTGGAAATGCTTCAGGAAGTGGGCTACTGCAACGGCGTAGAAAACTACACGCGCCACCTCGCAGGCCGTTTACCGGGCGCACCGCCAGAATGTTTGTTGGACTACTTTCCACATGATGACTGGCTATTAGCAGTGGATGAGTCTCACGTGACGGTGCCACAGATTCGCGCGATGTATAACGGCGATCAGGCGCGCAAAAAGGTGTTGATTGACCATGGATTTCGGCTGCCAAGTGCGGCGGATAATCGTCCATTAAAAGCAGAAGAGTTTTGGAACAAGGTGAACCAGTGCATTTTTGTTTCTGCGACGCCGGGCGACTGGGAAATGTCGCTTTCAGAGGGTCATGTTGTTGATCAGGTAATTCGCCCGACTGGGGTGCTAGATCCAGTGATTGACGTGCGGCCTTCTGATGGGCAGGTGGATGATTTACTCGGAGAGATTCGCGATCGCGCCGCCAAAGACGAACGCACCCTAGTCACCACGCTCACAAAGCGCATGGCCGAAGATCTCACCGACTACCTCAACGAGCACGGCGTCCGTGTCCGCTATCTGCACTCTGAGATTCATTCGATTGAGCGAATAGAGATTATTCAAGACTTGCGCAATGGCGAGTTTGATGTGCTCATTGGTGTGAACCTGCTGCGTGAAGGGTTGGACTTACCGGAGGTGTCTTTGGTGGCAATTTTAGATGCCGATAAAGAGGGTTTTTTGCGGGCGCAGCGATCGCTTATTCAAACCATCGGTCGTGCGGCCCGGCACATCGACGGCAGAGCCATTCTCTACGCCGACAACATGACTGAGAGCATGGAAAAAGCAATTGAAGAAACTGAGCGCCGTCGGGCGATTCAGATGGCCTACAACGAAGAGAATAATATTGAGCCGAAGCCGATTATTCGCCGTCAGTCTAACTCGATTCTCTCTTTCTTAGATGTCTCTCGCAGATTGAACTCCGAGGAGCTAGAGCAGGCTTACGATCACAGCGATGAGCTGCCGCTAGAAGACATTCCGGTGCTGATTGGGCAGCTAGAGGCGAAGATGAAAGAAGCGGCGAAGAAGCTGGAGTTTGAGGAGGCGAGTACTTATCGAGATCGGATTAAGCATTTGCGCGATCGCCTGCTCGGCAAACATAAGGCTCCCTTTAGACAGGAACAGGAGAAGGAGAGAAGTCGTCAGTAGGCAAAAGCTGGCCAGAGATTAGTCTATGGGTCGAGGTTGATCTATATCTATAGGGAGTGGTATCGTACAGCTTCAGACTTAGACCTCAGGTCAACCTCATTGGCCTGAGGACAGCCGTTAATAAAAGCATCTTTATAAATAATCTTCGCTCACGATATAGTTTCTACCCAGTATGAAAGATTCCGCTCCAGACTTCTTTATCGTGGGCATTGGCGCATCAGCCGGAGGAATTCAGGCGCTAGAGGAGTTTTTCTCTAATATTTCCGATCATCCGAACGCTGCTTTTGTCGTGGTACAGCATCTTTCGCCTGATTTTCGCAGCATGATGAGCGAAATTTTGCAGCGCAAAACGGTGATGCAGGTGCGCCAGGTGAAAGAAGGAATGCCGGTCGAGCCAGGCACGGTGTATGTGATGCCGCCGGGTAAGAACATGCTGATCGAAGGTCGAGAGTTTTTCTTAACCGAGCGATCGAGCCATCTTAACTACCCGATCAATATGTTCTTTGAGGCGATGGCAAAGTCATTTGCTGAGCGGGCGATTGGGGTGATTTTGACGGGGGGCGGTAGCGATGGCACGGATGGATTACAGTCGATTAGCCGCAGCGGTGGGGTAGCGCTGGTGCAAACGCCAGAGTCGGCGCAGTTTGGCAGTATGCCGGTCAATGCGATCGCCTCAGGCATCGTCGATAAAATTTTGCCGCCGCGCGAGCTGGCTCAGGCCGTCTACGATATCGTTCGATTCGCCTACGATCAAAAAACCTCGCTTAAAGAAGATGAGAGTTTCGTGAGCCCGTCGCAGCTACAGAAAATCATTTCTCTGCTTGCTGATGAAGAAGAGACGGACTTTTCTGACTACAAAGTTAATACGCTCAGACGGCGCATTCACCACCGCTGTGCGCTGAATCGATGCAGCACCCTGGATAAATACATCAAGCTCATTGAGAAGGATAACGGCGAGCGTAAGCTACTGCGTCAGAGCCTGCTGATTGGCGCGACCCGTTTCTTTCGAGATGGTACGCCCTGGATTTACTTAGTTCAACACGGTCTGCCACAGCTTCTCGAAAAAATAAACGATAGCGGTCAGTTGCGTATATGGATTACCGCTTGCTCTACGGGCGAAGAAGCCTACACCATGGCAATGTGTGTCGATGAAGCAATCACCGCCTCAGGCAAAAGTATAAAAGCCAAGATTTTTGCAACTGATATCGATAGTCAGGCGCTCTCTTTTGCAAGCAAAGGCGTTTACCCTGAAAGCATTACTCAAGACGTATCGCCTGCGCGCATAGATCAATACTTTACGCATACCGGAGGAAAGTACCAGGCTAATCGCTTCCTGCGGGAAATGCTGATTTTTGCCCCTCACGATCTCACTAAAAATGCGGGCTTTTCTAAAATGCATTTGGTGAGCTGCCGGAACGTGCTGATCTATATGAAAGTGCCGCTTCAGCAGCAGGTGCTGCGGCTACTACACTTCACCCTAGCGCCCGAAGGCATTTTAGTGCTCGGCAGCTCTGAGACACTAGGAGAATACGCTGAAGACTTTGAGGTATTGCAAGATACCGCCAAGATATATCGCAAGAAGCTCAACGCGCGTAGGCTCCTACCTAATCAGTTTTCCCGGCAGACAGCGCTGCCCAGTATCAACCCTATTCGGCAGCGAAAACAGCAGCAGGATCAAAACAGCAGGGTCATCAAAAACGCCTTTAAGCACGCCTTTGGTGATAGAAAAGCAACCTGCATTATGGTCGATCGTGACAATGCAATTACGCGCGTCTTTTATAACTCTGCAAATCTGTTGGAGTTTCCGATTGGTGAGGTGAAGATGACTGTCACCGATATGGTGCCAAAAGAGCTGAAGCTGCCGTTAGAAACTGCGCTACACCGCGCTGGCCGTGAAGAAGAAGACGTTACCTATACGGGTATTCCTTTCCGTTTGGGGCAGGAGACGGGTAGCGTCGATCTTAAGGTGAGCTTCGAGTCGAATAGTATTCGCACCGAAGATTACATACTGATCACGCTTGAGGTTGTAGCCGCGCTACCAGCAGCGCAAGCCCAGGCTTATGAACTTTCGGCGGACGCGGCAGATCAAATTAACTCACTTGAATACGAGCTAAAGCAGACGCGCGAGAACTTGCAGGTCACCATTGAAGAACTTGAAACCATCAACGAAGAGCAACAGGCCACCAATGAAGAGCTGCTAGCGTCTAATGAAGAATTGCAGAGCACCAATGAAGAATTGCAGTCTGTAAACGAAGAGCTGTATACCGTTAACTCTGAATATCAGAATAAAATTAAAGAGCTAGTGCAGCTCAACGAAGACATCAATAATCTGCTGCGCAGTACGAATATTGGCGTTATTTTTCTAGATAGAACGTTCTGTATTCGACGGTTTACCCCAGCAGTTGCCAAGGTAATTAATCTACAAGAAGGCGATATTAACCGGCCTATCTCAGATTTTACGCATCGAATTGCCGACATCGATTTAGAAACGTTTGCAACTAACGTTATCAACGCGAAAGCACCCATCGAGAGAGAATGCTTTAATCTAATCACTAAGGAGTCTTTGCTACTTAGAGCCTATCCATACGTAAGAGACGATGGTGATATAGATGGCGTGGTGCTGACCTTTGTTGAGGTTACTGATCTAAAGCTTATTCAGATGGAATTGCAGGAAACCAACGCTGTTTTGGAGAAGGTATACAGCACCATTCCGGTTGGATTTGCCCTGCACGATGAAAACCTGCGCTTTTTGAAGGTTAATTCAGTGCTGGCTGAAATCAACAACAAGCCTATTAAAGAGCACATCGGTAGAATCGTCACGGATGTGATTCCTTCGGACGTGGGAGAGGCGGCCCTAAAGGTGTACCGGCAGGTGCAAAAGACTAAAAAGCCTGTTCTAGACGTGGAGTTTGAAGGAGAGCTACCGACAAAGCCGGGCGTGTATCGGTATTGGACGGCTAGCTATTTTCCGATTGAGCTGCAAGACGGTCGGTGCTGGGTTGGTGCGGTTGTAAGCGAGATTACACACCTAAAGCAGACGCAGATAGAGCTACAGCAAAGCCGTAATTTTGCCAGCCAGCTTTCTGAGTCCAATCCTGGCATCATCTATATCTTTGATCTCAAGTCTCGGAAAAACGTATACGCCAACTCTTCTATTACTAAGATTTTGGGCTACACCCCTGAAGCCGTCACTGCGATGGGCTCAGAGCTAATATCGACGATTGTGCATCCTGACGATAAGGCTAAGATAAAAACCTACTATCAGCGGTTTGAGGCAAACCCTAGCGAGGTGCTTGAGATAGAGGTGCGGGTGCGATCGCAGCAGGGGGAGTGGAAGTGGTTAGCACTGCGCAACGTGGTGTTTAACTATGCAGAAGACGGCAGGCCGCAGCAGATTTTGGGGCTGGGTACTGATGCGACACCGCGAAAGCAGGCAGAGCAGGTGCTAAGGCAGCAGAAACAGGCGTTAGAAAGTGCAATAGCATCAGCCCAAGCCGCCGACTCTGCCAACCAGGCTAAGTCTGAATTTTTGGCAAACATGAGCCACGAAATTCGCACGCCGATGAACCTGATTTTGGGCACCAGCCAGCTCCTAGCGCGCACTAACCTCGACAGCCGTCAGCAAAACCTACTGGAAGTTTTGAGACGCAACGGTGATACGCTGCTCACGCTGATCAACGACATTCTCGATCTTTCTAAGCTAGAGGCTCACGAGCTGCGAATTGACGCCAAGCCATTTGCGCTGCCCGAAATGCTGAGAACCATGATTCTCAACTTTAGGCCCAGTGCTGAAACCAAAGGATTAGAGGTGCGGCTAAGCACTAGCGATGACTTACCGCAGGCCGTTGTCGGCGACAGCTTCCGTTTGCAGCAGGTATTGCGGAACTTAATTGGCAATGCAGTGAAGTTTACGGCTGAAGGCTACGTTGAACTGCATGTAGAACAGATTGCCGGTTCGTCATCTAAGAAATCGAGCGGCGCTGCTTTTGCTGGATCTCAAGACGCTTGCTACCTACGCTTTAGCATTCGTGATACAGGTATTGGTATTGCAGCTGAAAGTCAGCAGAATCTATTTGAGCCATTTGTGCAGTCTGATAATTCCAGCACCCGTCAGTATGGCGGCACGGGTTTGGGACTAACGATTTCGCGTCGCATTATTGAACTGATGGCAGGCAGTATTGGCGTTGAAAGCGAGGTTGGCAAGGGCGCTACTTTTTGGTTCGAGGTGCCGCTGGGTCGTGCGACTGAACGCGATGGCAACTTTTTACCCGCCGCTTCACCGAAGCTAGCTGGAGGCGATCGCGCCCCATCCGACGACACATCTGACGATATATCCAACGTTCGCATCTTGATTGCTGAAGATAATCCCGACAATCGCGATGTTGTTGTGATGTTGTTAGAAGGCTTAGACTACGAGAATGTTGAAACGGTCGCTAACGGCCTTGAGCTATTAGAGAAAACGGCCACTGATGACTACGACCTCATCTTTATGGACTGCCAAATGCCCGAACTAGACGGGTATGAAGCGACGCGACAGCTCAGAGAACAAAATTCTAAGAACAGAGAGATTCCGGTGATTGCAATGACGGCTAACGCGATGCAGGGCGATCGCGAACAGTGTTTGGCCTGCGGGATGAACGACTATTTGAGCAAGCCGCTGCTGATGAATGAACTTGCTGACATTATTGAGCGGTGGACGTAGAGACCAATCAACTTTTTTAGATTTCACAGCGCTATTTGGGCACCCTAAAGGGAAAAGAATTGCCCTAGCCCATGACTGCTACTCTTTTACCTCGTCAGCCGCAGCCCGCCTCTCCCGCCTTATCAGGCTCAGCGCTTCAGCGACTTCAGGGGCTCAGGCCCGTCTTCCGCCAGCTCTTCCCCGATCGCATTGCCTCAGACTTCACAGTCGTAATCGCTACCTACAACGGCGCAGATCGCATTGGCGCGGTGCTTGACCGGTTACGCTGCCAAATTGATACTGACAGCATCGAGTGGGAGGTGATTGTTGTCGATAATAACAGCAGCGATCGCACCAAAGAAGTCGTCCGCCGCTACCAGGCTAACTGGCCCAAAACCATTCCTTTGCGCTACGAATTCGAGCCGCAACAGGGCGCAGGCTATGCCCGTCAGCACGGCACCAAAGTTGCTAATAGCCCGTTGATTGGCTACTTAGACGACGATAATCTGCCCTGGATCAACTGGGTGCGATCGGCCTATCGATTCGGCCAGCAGTACCCTGAAGTCGGCGTTTTTGGCAGTCGTATCAGAGGAAAGTTCTCAACCACCCCGCCCGCCAACTTCGAGAGAATTGCCGCCTTCTTGGCGCTCACCGATCGCGGCCCAAAGCCCATTCCATACAAACCCGAAGCTAAAATCTTGCCACCCGGCGCGGGCCTGGTGGTTAGAAGGCAAGCTTGGCTAGACAACGTGCCTGAAGAACGCACGCTGGCCGATAAATTTGGGGCCAGAGAAGCGGGTGAAGACTTAGAAGTGGTGCTGCGCATTCAGCAGGCAGGCTGGCCGGTTTGGTACAACGCGCATATGTGGATGCACCACGATATTCCAGGGCATCGGCTAACACGAGAGTATTTAGTAAAGCTCTGCCGGGGTATTGGCCTTAGCCGCTATCATACACGGATGCTCAGTTTCGCACGTTGGCAGCGTCCTTTAATGGTGCTGCTCTATGCGCTTAATGATGTGAAAAAGATTGTTCGTCACGTGCTGAAATATCGTCAGCAGGTTATCACGGACACTGTGACAGCGAGTGAAATGACGCTGTATTTAGCGAGCTTGGTGAGCCCGTTGCATAGCTGGTATCGGCTATTGAAGAAATTAGGAAACACAACAAATTCAAAAAACACCGATTTGTCTGCGCAGTAAATATTCAGCACATCTTGTCTCAGAGCCCCAGTATGGGACGGGGGCCACATTAATCCACTGTCATCAGCCCGCTTTCAATAAAGCTCAAGAGCGCCTTTTGATGCGGTTTGCCAAGCGATCGCACCTCTCCCAGTTTCTTTGAATACTTCTCTCCTTTCTCAATTTCTGCAACAGAACAAAGCGCCAAATCCTGCCCTTCATTAAGCTGCAACTCACTCACCGGCACCGTCAGCTCACCGTGATAAAAATAGCGCCGCACCTTACTATCTGCCATTTCATAGAATAGCTCTAGCTTTGGCGGCGCATACCCCAGCTCCTCCATCAGCTCTCGATGCACCCCCACATCTGCATTCTCTCCCGGCTCAATATGACCGCCAAAAAAGCCCCATATTCCTGGAAAGATAATGTGTG
The DNA here is from genome assembly GCA_963793265.1 of uncultured cyanobacterium. Lineage (GTDB taxonomy): Bacteria > Cyanobacteriota > Cyanobacteriia > Phormidesmidales > Phormidesmidaceae > Phormidesmis. Next base: position 411,691 of record CAWBZI010000005.1, on the reverse strand, counting down.
GGAAATCATCTCGTAGCTGCATCAAAAATCTGCCCTCGCGGTACAAGATAGCGAGGGTTACTTCTGTTAAGGGCACAGCACACCAGCCCCTTCTCCAGGGTTCACAATGCCACAGCCTGCATACTCGCCCGCCGGGTTGGTACTCGGTCGAAAAATAACTAGCGATTCGGCCCCAGAAGCATCGTTTTGACGAACCAGTAGCGCGCCGTCCCAATAGCTCAAACCATCAAGGCTGCTAAAAGCGTAGGTTGAGAACTCATCGGGCAAGGTGCGATCGCCCGGTAGCTGAGCCCGATACAGCGCGTAGCCGCCGCCCTCATTCGCATCCAAAACAAACACCGCCGACTGATCGGTATCCACACAAGAATCGAGCAGCACTGGCACCGCCACATTCCCAGTCACGCCATCGACCACAGGCGTACCCACCACCTTTTGAGCCGATAGCGTCTTTTGATCAACCTGACTCAAACTCTCACATTCCACCGCGTCAAGCACGTTGATGTTCCAGTTGCGACCCGATACGTCAATTGTGTTGATTGTGCCACTGGGCCAGGTGAGCTGAATAGCTGCACCATCGTTGATAGCGATCGCCTGCGGAATACTACTGGCCGCCACCTGAACACCAGAGGCTGGTCGGGCAAGTTCTGAAGTGGGAGGGACAGATGTTGCGGGCGTTGGCGGTGCGGGAGCGGCTTCAGGTCGCGGTGGCGCTATGGCGACTTCGCCTGTTTGATCTGCGGTTTCATCGGCGGTTTGATCGGCGGTTTCACTAGCCGCTTCATCAGGTGATCGCTCTGCTGCCGAAAAGGCTCTAGGATCGCCAGGCCGCGAGCCATCAGCAATATCAAAACAGTTTAAGCCTGAGCTTTCGGCAATCAGGCCATTGGTTGGCCCCAGCGCTAAGCTGAGCTGAAAGCGGTCAAACTCCCGGTAGGGCCACTGCGCGGTTTGGTCGCAAACGGCTTCTTGACATACACACTGATACACCGGCACGTCTTCGTAATAGCCGCGCCACTCTGCAACAATCTCAGCCAAGTCAACATCTTCGCCTCTGGCAAACCGAACGGTTGGCGCTGCCGGAGCCGGTTCGGGCTCAGGCTCAGCGACAGGCTCCTCTTCAATAGATTGGGCCTGTATTGAGCTGGCGGTTAGCAAGCTAGGAGCTAGGGTAAGAGAGAGACTTGCTGCAAGGGCGATCGCTAGCCTGTAACCCTTCTTTTTAGAAGCCCGTATTGAGTTCGGTAGCAGGGAAGATTGTGCGCGTGAGAAAAGATGCCGCATGTTTTGTAACCCAAACGATGTTCAAATTATTTAAAACTATTTAACTGAATTTTGATCTGGCTAGTCTTATCGGGGGCGATCGCCCGTCTCCATATCAAAACAGTTGAAGCCGTTATCCTCATTGCTCGCCGCGTTGTTATCGCCAAGTGCTACAAAGGGCTGATAGCGGGTAAAGACTCTAAAGGGCCAGGCGGTTGTATCACCGCAGGCAAAGGCATTGCAGGTGCAAACGAAAATAGGTGTGGCTGGGTAGCGATCGCGCCATTCTTCAACGATCAAAGACAAATCCACCGATTCACCTCGTCCGTAGCGAGCTGTAGGCACCTGCTCAGGGTCACGAGCTGGATTTACAACCCTGGTCTGAGCACTCACACCAGAGGCCAATAGGCTTCCAACTAGGCCGCAGCCTCCTAATCCCACTGAGGCTATCAGGGCCGATAGCTTCCTGGTTTGTTGCTTCTCCATGACGATTTTCCGTATTCTTACTGACAAATTTACATTACTGAGTTGCCCTGTAGCTCCGCAAGCGTATAGGGGCAAAATCTTAGAGCAAAATTTCTGAGTATATCTATCTGGGTAGATCTATCTCTGCGAGTCAAAAAGGTAAGCTTAGTAAGGTTACAGAACTGTCCCCCCCTTTTTTTCTACAGAAGTAAAATTAAACAATCCTTAAATCACGGCTTTTAACAGCAAGTTTTTTTGATGTAAGGGCATGTTATTCATAGCGAAGTAAACCACTGCAAAACGAGCAGCCGATAGCAGCATTCTGATCCAAAAGAGATTACAAAATTTCTAGCCAGACAGAAATCCAACCTCCATCGACTGCTCTGCGTGAACCCGCAGTGTAAGAAGCCAAAAGGCAGACCCTAGAAGAAGCCTAGAGTCTGCCTTTTTTTGTATTCACTTAAATTGCTACTTACTTTAGACTCTAGCCAGCGCAGCGCCTAAGCGAACCACCCAAACATCCCGTTTAGAATCTTTTGTACAATTTGCACGCCGCTAAATGCCTGCCAGCCAAACAAGCCCACTAGCACCGTGTTTAGTCCAATATGCGTGTAGCGGGCCGAATCGTTGCCTTTTTGCATAAAGGGAACTAGCGAAGCCGACGTGGCGATCAGGCCCATCATGCCTAAGCCTGCAAGCAGATGAGGGCCAAAAAACAGCTTGCCATTGTTGAGGTACGTCGCGCCCATACCGCCAATGCTAACAACGACCATTGAGGCCAGCAAAATAGAGCCTGCCTTGTGGTGACGCGCCAAAAACTTGCCTTTTATCAGCGCCTTCTTCTCTTCACCTGTCGCCAAGCGAGTTTGTCGGTGCTGATACCCTAGCCAACCCGCATAAAGCGTCAGCCCCAAAATTCCCCACATCAATATAGGGTGGATAAAATTAAGCCATGGTTTAATAGCTTCTAGGGTTTCGGAACTCATAGTGTATATGTCTTAAGAATCTCTACAGGATTTAGTATAGCAATCACTGGATGGCATATCCCTATAAATCGCTTTCCTATCTAGACGTATTTAAATTGCACTTTGAGTTAGGAGATATCAGGCGTCATGAAGCGCACTACGGCATTCCTGTTGGCGGTGATTAGCAGTTTTACCTTTTCTGTTGCCAGCGGATATATCGCGCCTGCGATCGCGCAAACCAGTGAACCTACAGCAGCGCCTGAAGACCCTGTTATAACCGAGCCGGTTGAGCAATCTGTTCCAACTGAGCCGGTTGAGGAGAACGAAGCGCCGCGTTTGACAGAAGCTGAGCGCACTCGCCGGAAGCTGTTAATACGGGGAGATGCAGAATACGCAGCCGGTAACTTTGCAGCAGCGCGGGCGCTGTACCGACAGGCCAAAGACGAAAACTGGCTACCGTTTAATCGATTTGGAAAGCTGCCACCAGAGCCTTTCAGTGATGAGAGGCTGCTTTCGCCTGCGGGCGCGGTGTATTGGCGTGAAGCTCAAGCAGGGATGGCGAATGAAAGACCTTCGCAAACGCTGGTGGCTTTTTCGCTGCTGAGTGACCAAGAACCTGCCTTTATACCGGGCCATCTGAAGTATGCGCAGATGCTAGAAGCTGACGGTCGCGCTGATGAGGCCAATGCTGTGCTAGAGGCGGCGCTAACGCAGTACCCGGCGCAGGCTGACTTACTGAGCGCGCAGGTCGATTTGCTGATGTCTCAAGCGCAGTGGTTAGAAGCTGTGATCGCCTCTCGTCAGTTCGTCGCCCTAAACCCCGACCATCCCCAAGCCCCTACGCAAGCCGCCCTAGCCGCTGAGAACCAAGCGCGCTTCCAGCGTGAGACTCGAGGTGATTTGCGAGAAGGTGCGATCGCCAACGCCTTTACAGGCATCCTCAGCTACGCCCTCACCGGTAGCATTTTCGGCCCCTTCACCGCCGCTAACTCAGCGGTGATGCTGCTGCAAGGCGAAAACAACATTGGCAACCAGTACGCCAATCGCATTCAGCAACAGCTCCCGATGCTAGAGCACCCCGAAGCTTTGGGCTACGTCCGCCGTATCGGCAACAGCCTAGCTGCCACCACAGGCCGCAGCGACTTGGACTACGAATTTTTCGTCATCCTAGATCCTACTCTCAACGCCTTCGCCCTGCCTGGCGGCAAAGTATTCGTCAACGCGGGCGCAATTCTCGACACCAACTCCGAAGCCGAGCTAGCCGGACTGCTGGCCCATGAGCTTTCACACAGCGTCCTCTCTCACGGCTTTCAAATTGCGACCAGAGGCAATCTCAGCAGCAGCGTCGCCCAGCACATTCCCTACGGCGGGCTAATCAACAACGTCTTTATCAGCGGCTACTCTCGCGGCATGGAGCGCCAGGCAGATATTGTCGGCACCCAAATTTTAGCGGCAGGTGGCTATGCAGCAGACGGGCTGTACAACGTGATGGTGACGCTGAACGAGCAAAGTGATGGCCCTAGAGCCCCTGCCTGGATATCTACCCATCCCAACCCTGAAGACCGGGTGACGTACTTGCAAAGCTTGGTAGAGCGCGGCGGCTACGACCGTTATGTCTATGAGGGCGTAGCGGCACACGAAGAAATTCAGGCGATTGTGGCGCGTGAGCTAGCAGCTTATGAGGCGAGGCAGAGGGTCGAGGTGGAGACAGACGATCCTGAGGCTGAAGAAGTTGAGGCTGAAGAGACACAGACAACAGATTTGTACGATGCAGTCGAAAAGTTTGACTGGTAGCTGGCCCCTCAGCTAGCCATCACGCCTTTGATAGCCTGACCCCAATTAGATAGGCCACCGGAATCAGCAGTGATAGCAAAATGGGGGAAAGCAGGATGAGTATCCCCAAGCCAATATTCGCGCCGCCTACCGATCGCTGGGTGTAGGTCGCAATGCTATTCCAGTAGTAGGCGCACCAAAGCACCATAGAAGCCGCCACTACACTCACCGCTGCAAATCTCAGGCCGTCTATTGTGCGGCGATCGCCCTGGCCCTGGCCCCTTGCCAAAAGCGTCTGAGCGCATACGGCCAAAGCAATGAACGGGAGAGCTGCAATCACACTTTGAAACAGCTTAGGTAGCCACTCAGAGGCCAGCGCCATATCGCGCCGTAGCGCCGCACTCACCATCAAATCCACGCCCCAAATCATCACCAAGGGATAGGCCCAAGCCCAGTTCCAGAGAAGCTTTACAAACGCCCGACCTCGATCATTCATAACTGAACCCTTTGCACCGACGCTTACCCGTAATCGTTGACTCTCTTGTCAGCCAAATTGTTGCAATTCTTTAAAACCACCGATCAAAAGTTTTTATCTTGTACACTAAGTATTCATATTCTGAAGTCAGCACTTCAGAAATAGTGAATCGTAAAGTGTTCGTAACGGCCTGCCAATCAAGCCCGCAAACACCCCTAAAATATAAAAGCTCAAGGCACAGGCAAGAGGACTCAATGGTAGATTCCCTGAAGAAACCGGCAAAACCTTCGTTAGAAAATGAATTCTCTGAGATTCGCCCCGGCGTAAAAGCACCGGCCAAGGACAGCATCCTAACGCCCCGGTTTTACACCACCGACTTTGAAGAGATGGCCAACATGGATGTCTCTTCAAACGAAGAAGAACTCATGGCTATCATTGCCGAGTTCAAAGAGGACTACAACCGCCACCATTTCGTGCGCAACGACCAGTTCGACGGCGCTTGGGATCATATTCAAGGTGAAAAGCGCAAGGTGTTTGTCGAGTTCTTAGAGCGCTCCTGCACCGCTGAATTCTCCGGCTTTTTGCTGTACAAAGAACTCGCGCGCAAGCTCAAAGGCCGCAATCCTATCCTGGCAGAAGGCTTTGACTTGATGAGCCGCGACGAAGCGCGTCACGCAGGCTTTCTCAACAAAGCCATGTCTGACTTCGACCTTCAGCTCGATCTTGGCTTTTTAACCAAGAGCAAAAGCTATACGTTCTTCAAACCTAAGTTCATCTTCTACGCCACCTATCTCTCCGAGAAAATTGGCTACTGGCGCTACATCACCATCTTCCGCCACCTGCAGCAAAACCCTGAAGATACCATCTATCCTATCTTCAACTTCTTCGACAACTGGTGCCAGGACGAAAACCGTCACGGCGACTTTTTTGCCGCGATGATGAAGTCTCAGCCCCAGTTTTTGAACGATCTCAGAGCGCGACTGTGGTGCCGGTTCTTCTTGCTCTCGGTATTTGCAACCATGTACCTCAACGACATTCAGCGCCGGGCTTTTTACGAGTCTTTGGGCCTAAATGCGCGCGAGTACGACACGGAAGTGATCATCAAAACCAACGAATCAGCCGGTCGCTTGTTCCCGGTGATTTTGGATGTTGAGCATCCTAAGTTCTTTAGTCAGCTTGATAGCTGTACGAAGCATACGGCTGCGATCGCCAACATCAGCAAATCTGGTCAAAACAAAGTGCTCCAGACCCTCCGCAAGATTCCTCACATCACTGCGATTGGCTCTAAGCTCATTAGCTTGTACTTCATCAAGCCTATCAGCATGGAAAGCAACCGCGAGATTGTGAAGTAATTCGCTCACGAAAACAGCTATTAAGAGGGGGTTAGGCTTGATAGGTGCCTGACCCTTTTTTTGTCTCAATAAAGAACGAGTTGGTAGTATTTTAAAGGGCAGCTATTCAGACAAAAGTTTAGGAAACGAAGTGAGATGAGTGAACGGCTAGATCGGCTTGAAGCATTGCTAATTGTGATAGGCGATCGCCTAAACGAAACAGCAGCCCAGCAGGCGAGACATACCGATGAAATAGATACTTTGCTAGGCGCAATTTCTACGAACGAGGTAGAAATACGAAACCTTACTCGCAATATGGCTGAAAGTAATCAGCGTTTTGATAACTTACGCGCCGATGCAATCGCCGATCGGCAGCGAATAGATCGCAAGATAGAAGAAGATCGGCAGCGGTTTAACAATTTGCGGGATGAAGCGATCGCTGATAGGCAGCAGGTCGAACTCGACCGTGAGGAGTACAGGCAGCGATTTGAAGCAAGCAGACGACAAGACGAACTCAACCGTGAAGAGTATAGACAGCGGTTTGACGCCCAACAGGAAGTTATTCAGAGGCTTCTTGCTGAGCTAGTAGCTACGAATCAAGATGTGAGAAGGATAGGCGATCGCGTCCAAAATCTAGAAGCTGGCTAGCCCACCGCAGTCCACAGTGCCAGCCCACCGCCCTTACCTCTAGCGGCAATAAACGTTTCTTCCACGATGAAAAACGTAAAAAAGGCTTGATCCTTTAAAGATTGACTGAGAAACGTTTGCGCTTGAGCGTCACCGCCACGCATGTCACCGTTGTAAACCGTCAGCGGCCCTATACCAGCATTCAAATGCGTAAAGTCAAACGCTAAGCTGTTTGTGTTGCGCCAAAATCGAGTGGGCCCACTCAGTTGCAGCCGTAGCGGCCCAGCGCTGACAGCATTCTTTACAGTATTTGCATCAGTGTAGGTAATTTCTATCTTTGCAAAACCGGGCAGAAACCGACCCTTTCCAGGTCTTTTGACGGGTGTAGATTTAGGGCCAGACCGTACAGTTTTCGTACCCGAGACAAACCCCAACCGCCAGGTTCCTACAAACTGATCATAGTCATAGCGCAGCTTTTCTTTTTTGCTCTGCTTCTCTGCTGCTAGCAAAGCCGCCACTACATCAGCAGGCTTCGGCTTTTCACCCTCTCCTTTTAGGTATGCCACTGCCGCCTCAATCGTTTTGCTCATCGTGCCTGTCCTCTTGCCTCAACCCTAAAATTTTCACCACGCTCTCAGCAACTATCTAGGCTCCGTTGCTAAAGTAAGAAGCGCGATCTCTATAGCAGCAGTGATTTCTATATGTCTACGGCCTATCGTACCGCGTCACCAGCGAGCACACGTTCTCAGCAGTCTTCTCAGAAAGACAAAGGCTACCGGCTAGAGCGCATTCATTTAGAAGTTACGAATGTGTGTAACTTTAAGTGTGAGTTTTGCCCGGATGCGATTATGGAACGCAAGCGCGGGCATATGGACAAAGCGCTGCTGACTAAAGCGCTAGATGAGATTGCCGATAACAACGTCGCTAAGATTGTGGCCTTTCATTTGATGGGCGAGCCGTTGATCTATCCGCATATTTTTGAGGCGATCGCACTGGCCACCGAACGCAATCTCAACCTTCATCTCACCACCAACGGCAGCACCTTCCACATCCGCCCCGAGCATATCTCTAAACTCGTAGCTTCCGGCATCCCCAAAGTCACTATCTCACTGCAAACGCCCGACCCTGACACATTCATCATTCGAGGCGCACCGCCAAACCTTCAGCCGCAGCAATACTTTGAAGGCATTACTCAATATGTGCAGGCAAACCTTGCAGACGAGACTTCGCAAACGCGTGTGCATCTGAAATTCCTAGATACGACGCCGCATCCTTTCCTGGTACCGCACAAAACGATGCACGTAGTAGAAGGAAAAGAACAGATGCAGCAGCAGTTAAAAGAGTGGAGCGATCGCCTCCTTTCAAACCTACCTGACCGCCCATCACCAACAGAAATACAACAGAAACTAGCCACTCATAAGCCCGGTCGATGGCAGGTGATAGAACTCACCCCAAAACTCGCCCTTGAAACCTTTCCGCTTGATAGTTGGGGCAACGTCGAAAGCACAACTGTTGTACCGGCCACCTTTGGCTATTGCAACGGCACCACCGACCAGGCAGGCATTCTATACGACGGAACCGTTGTTCCTTGCTGTAAAGACTACGATGGCAAAATTCCGTTGGGCAACTTAAACAACAATACGCTGCTCGACATCCTTGATCGGCAAGCTCCGGCCTGCGGCCTGCGTTCTGGCTTCGATAAGTTTCAGGTGACTAACCCTGTTTGTCAGCGCTGCATGGGCGCTGATACTAAGCAAAAGTCTCTTTTACGACAGGTCGGTTCGATTGCTTACTTCAAAGTTTATAACCCAATTATGAAGCGCCTAAACCCAGGATGGGGAGAGGTTTAGCGATGCGGAGCTGAGGCCGAAGCCGCCAGGCGAGTATTCGATCGAACTGGCTGGTTTTTCGTCGTTCAACCTGTTGTTCGAGTGGCTGCTCAAACGGCTGGTTCGTTGGGTGGCTGGACGCTTGACTGAGCTGCGGACTAATCTTGTTAGCTGAAGAGGCTTTTAGTACAGTTGGCTTCTCAGCGATCGCCAAATCCACACCTAAAACACCCGCATCAGCACAGGCTATCTGCTTTCCAAACCAGTGAACGCGCCGCAAATTAGCCCGATCCAAACTTGCACCGACAAATTCAGCATCCGTCAGATTCGCACCGTAGAAGTTGGCCTCATCGAGATAAGCGCCGTTCAGCTTTGCCCCTCGCAGATCGGCCCATCTTAAGTCTGCACCAATGAGGCAGGCTCGCTGTAGGTTCACGCCTCTTAGATTTGCACCGCTAAAGTCGCCTTCATAAAAGTAGCCTAAGCTCAGATCCTCTCCAGCTAGGCTACAGGGTGTATTAGGATTTTCGGCTCGCCATTGGTTCCAGTTGTCTACGCTTTCGTCAAGCAGCAGTCGGATAAAACTCATAGAAAAAAGGGGTAGCGCACATGAAAACGATTCCTTTGATGGACATCAGAGGAAGATAAGTCAATACAAAACCGTATAACTACGGTAGGCATAATAACTGAGGCTTAGTATAAAGCTAAGATTGATTTTACACGTCCGTATGTCAATGACATTTTTCGTACAGGGATAGAACAGTGCAATAGCTTAAGGATAATGTTAGTGGCTAGAGATCGCAGCTTTGTTTTGAGCGATCGCATCTTGCTTCTCACCTGACGCCTCAGAGGGTACCTCAGCCCGTACCGCCCTAAACATGCCAAACCGGCATAGCCCATTGCCAAAAGCCAACCGCATCAGTAGCAGCGTCGGCACTTCTCGCACAGACTTCACAAAGCCTGAAAAGCCAAATTTAATCAGTCCCTTCGGACGAATAATTCCCTGCCAAATCGAATCAATCCAAGACGGCAGCGTTTCCTGCGACCAGTCCGCCGTCTCCACCTGGCCCTTCACTAGCCCTGTCTCTTCCAACAGCTCTGAGAACCCCTCTATGCTCGAAAACTCAGGATGCGACCACTGATCTAAAAGCTGCTTCATCACCGGCTTTTCCCAAAAGTTCAGCGGCCTGCGGCGGTCATCCCTCTGATTCCAATCGCCCACCACTAGCCGCCCGCCTGGCTTCAGCACTCGCAATAATTCCCTCGCAAACACCGCCTTATCCGGCATATGCGGCCCCGCCTCTAAAGACCACACCACGTCAAAGCTCTCATCAGGAAACGACAGCGCCATCGCATCGTCTACTAAAAACTGTGCGCTCAGCCCCTCTGGCGTCAGCTGCGTTGCCCGCTCTACCTGCTGCGGACTAATCGTCACCGCCGTCACATCAAAGCCATAGTCACGTGCTAGCACCCGACTACTGCCGCCAATCCCGCAGCCCACGTCCAGCAGCGTCGTTCCTGGCGCGCACTGATCCAAACCGCCCCACTTCACCATCTCATGTACAAAATCAAACTTCGCCTGCCGAAAGTCCTTCTGCCTCGGCGGCGAGCCGTAGTGGCCCAGGTGAATATGCTCGCCCCAGTAAAACTCCAGGATGCCGTCTTGCGTCCATTCGTCGTAAGAGGTCGCCACGGAGTCTGAAGAGTCGTAGCGGCGGGGGGTGAGCAGGTAAACGGCAATACCAATAACCGGCAGCACCAGCAGCAGTGAAAGAAGCAGATTCATAAACTCCATCTTTGGGGCGTCATATTCCTTAATAATACTATTGACCAGACCTGATGTAGCAGCCCTAAGAAATGACGACAGCGACAGACAAAAAGAGCCTTATGTTTTCGCTTTCGCAGCTCGGGCCAGGGCTACTGATGGCAGGCGCAGCAATTGGCGTCTCTCATTTGGTGCAGAGTACGAGGGCTGGGGCGCTGTACGGCTGGGGGGCACTGGCTTTCGTGCTGCTGGCTAACCTGATGAAGTATCCGTTTTATGAATACGGGCATCGGTACGCGGCGGCTTCTGGGCAAAACCTGATTCAGGCATACCGGCAGCAGGGCAAGCGGTTTTTTATTCCGTTCTTAGCCATTAGCTTTGTCAGCGCGGTGGGTAGCTTTGCAGTAGATGCGTTTGTCGCCGCTATGCTGCTGCAATATCTATGGTTTCCTCAGGTTTCTTCAACTGTATTGGCCGTTAGCGTACTGCTGTTTTGCTGGATGCTGATTGCCGTAGGTCGCTACCGTTTGTTCGAGCAGATTACAAAATGGTGCGTTATTTTCCTATCTGTAGCAACTGTTAGTGCAGTCTTTATGGCAATGTATACGTCTGTTTTTCCAGCAAATGTGCAGCTTGCAGGCGCTGCGAGTTCCAGCATTATGGAAGGGATACCCAAAATAGTTGTAGATACAACGTCTTCTAGAGGGTCTATTTTCTCTTGGGCGGCGGTGCCGTTTTTGATTGGGTTTATGGGGTGGATGCCGGGCGGTTTGGAGCTGTCGATTTGGCAGTCGCTGTGGGTGCAGGCGGATGGTGAAGACAGTGGCGAGAGGGCTTCGGTGGCAGCGGCGAGTTTTGACTTTAATTTTGGCTATGTGCTGACGGTGGTGCTGGCCTGTTTGTTTTTGACGTTAGGAACGCTGACGCTGCCGGGGCAGGGGCTCGCAAGTGAACCGGCTGAGTTTGCGGGGCAGCTTGTGGGTATGTATACGAGCTACATTGGCGCTTGGGCAGAGCCGGTGATTGGACTGTGTGCGATCGCTGCCATTTTCTCCACCACTTTCACCGTCGTAGACGCCTTCCCCCGCACCCTCGCCGCTGGCCTCCACGAACTATTTCCTACGACCCAGACCTACAATTTTTCAATCCGTCAGGGCCTAGCCCTCACCTTCATCGCCCTAGCGGGCCTACTCCTCACCGTCTTCACCGCCGGATTCGAGCCGCTGATCGACAGCATTACTATCATTGCCTTTGTTGCCGCGCCTTTTTACGCGTGGCTTAACATGCGCAGTATTGCCACACTCGACGAAGTGGATCGGCCTGGATTATGGCTTTCTAGACTAGCGATCGCTGGCCTCATATACCTATCTGGCTTCAGCGTCCTCTTTATCGTCTTGCAGCTTACCTAAAGCCGACGCCTAGCTACTTTTCTGGCATACAAAAACACTGACTGCGCAGAGAGATAAAGGTGGGTCAGCGTTGGAATCATGGCGCTAAAGCCCATAATTACGCCAAAGTAGATGTTTTTAATATTCTCTTTTCCTAACGGATCTCGAATCGCTGCGGTGGCCCGAGATTCGTATTTAGCAGAGCTTTGCGCGATAGACGTTGCGGCCTCTGGTGCCTGTAGGAAAAACTGTAGGAGGGTGCCGACTAGCCAGCCGGATACTGAGAACACCATGAGCACCCAGCCGGTAGCAGCGATCGCAATCAGCACATCAATACTTAAATGCGCCACATAGCTCGGCAGCGAAGTTGTTTTCAGCGCCCTGCGCGCAATCCACACGGTTATAAAGAACGACAAGCTGTCGAATACAGCGCCCAAAACACCTACTGGAAACTGCATGAGCAAATATTCAAGCCGCTCATCGCCTGCAAATTCTTCGGGGTGTGTGGTCAGTATCGCTAGCCAAAAGCAGGCCATATTCACCAATACAAAGGCAAAGAACAGCTTCGGAAAGAAAAAGAACAGCTTTCCGCGCTTGCGATCATAAAAAGCTAGCAGCTTTGCAAGTGACCGCCGCCAAATCGCCATGACGGGCCGAACGCTTAGTTTTGTAATTCTCATAGCTTTCAGATAGCCTACATACGTTCGAGCACTTCAATGCCAAGCAGCGATAGCCCCAGCTTCAAAGATCTGGCAGTCAAATCACACAGCACCAGTCTAGACGTGCGCGCAGGTTCATCGGCCTGAAGCACGCTGCACTTATCATAGAACTGATTGAACTTTTGGCTCAGCTCAAACAAATACTGGCACAGGCGGTTAGGCAGCAGCTCTTTTTCTACTTCATCAAGCACCATATCCATTTGCAACAGATGCTTTGCCAGCGTAAATTCACTCTCTTCAGTCAGCTTCAGCTCAGCATCTAACGTAGAAAGATCTACGCCGCCCTTACGGCTAATCCCCTGCACCCGCACGTAAGCATACATCATATAAGGAGCCGTATTCCCCTTTAAGTCAAGCATTCTGTCGTAGCTAAAGGTGTAGTCACTTACACGGTTTTGACTCAGATCTGCATATTTCACCGCGCCAATACCGACTTTCTCAGCCACGTTTTGAATGAACTCGTCTGATTCTGTTCTTTCTTCAGCTTCTAAGCGTTGTTCTATATCTTTACGGGTGCGAGCGATCGCCTCATCCAACAAAGCCTTCAGCGGCACCGCCTCCCCCGTTCGAGACTTCAGCCGCTTCCCGTCTTCACCTAGCACCAGTCCAAACGGCGCATGATCTAGCGACACGGTTTCAGGCACCCAACCGGCCCTTCTCGCCACCTGAAAAATTTGCGTAAAGTGATTAGATTGACCGGCATCGGTGGTATATATCACTCGGTCTATTTTATCTTGAGTCACACGATAGCGAATCGCGGCCAAATCTGTTGTTGCATAGTTGTAGCCGCCGTTAGACTTCTGTACAATCATCGGCAGCGGATCGCCATCTTTGTTAGTAAAGCCTTCTAAAAAGACGCACTGCGCACCATCGTCTTCAACCAGCAGCCCAGCTTTATCCAAATCCGTAATCACATCTGGTAAGTATGGATTGTAAAAAGACTCACCGCGATCAACAATCTCTTGTGAAATATTCAACAGATCGTAGATTTTACGATACGCTCGTTTGGAGAGATTGCAGACGCGCTCCCAGGCTTCTAAAATCTCCGGGTCACCTGCCTGCAACTTTACAACGGCCTGCCGAGCGTTCTCCTTAAAAGTTTCGTCCTCATCAAAGCGCTTTTTGGCCTGTCGGTAAAATGTTGCCAAATCGCCAGAAGTAGAGGCTTCTGCCGCCTGCTGCGGGTCAGGATAAGCCTCTTGCAGGTAGGTGATCAACATGCCAAAGGGTGTGCCCCAGTCGCCTACATGGTTGACTCTTAAAAGGTCGTGCCCTTGAAAGTCAATGATTCTAGCGAAGCATTCCCCCATAATTGCCGGGCGCAGGTGGCCCACGTGCATTTCTTTAGCGATGTTAGGGCTTGGGTATTCAACAATCACTCTTTGCGGCGGGTTTGCTCTTTCAATGCCGAGGCGATCGCTCCCATGCACCTTCTTTAACTGCGCCTCTAAATACTCAGTTTTTAGCTTGAAGTTAATGAACCCAGGGCCAGCGATCGCAGGCGGCTCGCAGAAGTCTGATACGTCTAGATTTTCGGCAATTTGAGTGGCGATCGCTCTCGGGTTACTCTTCAGCGGCTTAGCTAACGACATCGCTACATTGGCCTGATAGTCGCCAAACTTAGGATTATTCGTACTGACTAAAATAGGATCGGTACCCTGATACTCATCACCAAACGCAGCCGCTAGTGCAGCCTGCACACGTTTTTTAAGTTCATTTAGCGTAGATTTCATGGCGTTATTAGGCGTGTTTGTTTGGCGGGGCGATCGCTATTAGGCGTGTTTGTTTGGCGGGGCGATCGCTAAAGTATGTAATACAGCATCTAGTGCACAATAATCATATACCCTGCCTCATCCTCCATGCCCTCAAAACGTAAAGCGCCCGCTAAAGGCCCCAGCAAAGCCGAAGTCGCCGCCTGCCACGGCGAAACCATGCCGGATGTCATTGCCCCAAACCTCAAAGTCCTTTTCTGCGGCATCAACCCCAGCCTCTACAGCGTCGCCATCGGCCACCACTTCGGCAGACCCGGCAACCGCTTTTGGCCCGCCCTCCACAAGGCCGGAATCACCCCGCGCCTGTACGACCCGCGCGAAGACGCTAGCCTGATCGATCTAGGCTACGGCATCACCAACATGGCCCCTCGCGCCACTGCCCGCGCTGACGAGCTGAGCAAAGACGAAATAAAGGAAGGCCGCAAGCTCCTCGCCGCCAAAGTGCATCAATACAAACCTAAATGTCTGGCCTTCTTAGGCATCACGGCCTACCGCATCGCCTTTGCTCAGCCTAAAGCCAAAATTGGCCCTCAGCCCGACTGGGAAGGCACCCAGGTATGGGCACTGCCGAACCCTAGCGGCCTAAACGCGCACTATCAGTTGAATGATTTAGCCGAGGTGTATAGCTGGATTATTAGCTAGCAAGCATATCGCTACGCATAAATATAAGTATCGCCATCGGTCTTAGCCACAGACAATTTGCGAATGATATTCGGCGTCACTCATCAAATCTAGCGTACTCTCTACGCGGTCTAGAAAGACTTTGCCGTTGATATGATCGAATTCGTGCTGGATAATGCGAGCCACAAAGTCAGTGAATACTTTTTGGTGTTGGTTTCCATAGCGATCGCAATACATCACTTCAATCTCTTTAGAACGCTCCACCAGTCCTCTCATCCCCGGTACGCTCAAGCAGCCTTCCCACCCTTTCTCTTTCTCATCTGAAAAAGCCAAAATCTTAGGGTTGATCATAGGTGTGGGCTCCATGGTGGGTGCGTTTAGGTAGCGAAGATTAGGTCGAGAAGCAACAATAAAGAGCTGGCTGCTTTCAAAGACTTGAGGAGCCGCGATGCCGACGCCGTTGGTTTTCTTTGCGGTGTAGATGAGGTTGTCTATGAGCTTTTGGACGGTGGGAGACTGGATGTTTTCAATGGGGTGGGCGGGCGATCGCAATACCGGATTCCCTATTTCTGCAACCTTTAAAACCTTTGCCATATGTCCATATCTCAACGAAGTCCATGGCTTTATTTTATCGAAATACCCACGTATTTTCATAGACTCGTGCGCGGCAATAGCAAAACCGCTATGAGTTATAAAAGCGATCGCGGCTATCTCCTTATCTATCCATAGAATTGGGTTCATCAAAATTTTCTACTCGAAGATAAATATCCTTGAACTTATGTGTTTAGTTTATTAACAGAATGTGCCTATAGGTTCGAGGGCTCTTATGGTTAGTGAAAGAAAGACAAGTAGAAATACCTATCAACTCAGACATCTTTTGATAAGTGTTTGAGCCAGTACAAGCCATTGGATATGTTGTTCCTAAAAGAATATATATCTAGGTTCTCGATTGGGAAAATCGTCTACTTTGTCACGATTTGTCTAGTATCAGAAAGCTTTGTCTTACTGGAATCAACGCAAAAATACGTTCTTCTTTAAAGCAAAATAAATTCAAGTCTCAGGAGGTTTAGTCAATGAGTATTGTCGCTAAAGTGATTGCTCAGTCGGATCGCGCCGATCGTTTTTTAGGGAGCGCTGAGCTGACTCAGCTTCAAGACTTTTTTAGTAACAGTAGTGCGCGAATTAGCGCTGCTCAAAAGCTGGCAGGAAGCCAACAAAAGATTGTTGAAGAGGGCAGCCAGCAGTTCTGGGCCCAGTGTCCTGATACGCCTAGCAATAGAGGGGATAAGCAAAAAACAGCCCTCTGCCAACGAGATCAAGGGTGGTATATCCGTTTAGTCAGCTATTGCATTCTGGCCGGTAATTCTAAGCCCTTAGAAGATATTGGCTTGGATGGAATGCGCGATATGTACGTTTCTCTAGGCGTTCCTTTAACTAACCTAAAAATGGCAATGCGCTGCCTGAAGCAAGCTGCTATGGCTCGCTTAGGCTCTGAAGAAGCTGCGCTTGCTGGCCCCTACTTCGATCAGCTTGTGCGTTCTTTTTAATGCCTATCCGTTTTACTTGTTTTTTCAAGAATAG
Source organism: uncultured cyanobacterium (assembly GCA_963793265.1). Classification (GTDB taxonomy): domain Bacteria; phylum Cyanobacteriota; class Cyanobacteriia; order Phormidesmidales; family Phormidesmidaceae; genus Phormidesmis. The sequence goes on along the minus strand of CAWBZI010000005.1, from coordinate 395,120 downwards.
AACAAACTAGAAACCACTATGCAAGACACCATTACGTCCTTGATTAATCCGGCTGATGAAAAAGGTCAGTATCTAGAAAGTAACGACCTTAACCAGCTCAAGCAATATCTCGAAACCGGCGCTTTGCGCGTCAAAGCAGCTAGCAAGATTGGCGAAAGTGTTGACAGCATTATTAGCAAAACTGTCGAGAAAAGCCTGCTATACAAAGACATTACGCTCCCTGGTGGCAATATGTATCCCACCCGGCGCTACGCGGCTTGTCTCAAAGATCTTACCTATTTCTTGCGCTATGCGACTTACGCCATGCTGGCTGCCGATACGTCTATTTTGGACGAGCGAATTCTCAATGGCCTGAAGGATACGTACTCATCACTCGGCGTGCCGATTGAGCCGACTATTCAAGCCATACAGGCAATGAAGGAGGTGGTGACTCAACGGGTAGGCGCTGAGGCAGGTCAGGAAATGGACGTTTATCTCGATCACATCATTGCGGGTTTGAGATAGGCGATCGCACCTTCTATCAGTCATTGCTTAGTCTAGGGTCTGCCCGTAAGCGCAGGCCCTCTACCCGAATACTCCTAATCTGCAAACCTACTGCCATGTACGCTTCTAACAAAGCCCAGGAAAAATATCCCTGGTGGGCTGGAAACGCCCGATTTATCGATCTCTCCAATACGTTCATCGTGGCGCATGTAGCTCAAGCTGCGCTGATTATGCTGTGGGCTGGAGCCTTTACGCTGTTTGAGCTAGCAGTTTATTCTCCGAGCGCGCCGATTTACACTCAAGGGCTAATCTTGCTGCCGCATCTGGCGACTGAGGGCTGGGGCATTGGCCCACAGGGCGCTATTGTTGATACCGGCGTTTGGTTTTCAATTGGTGCCATTCACATTGTTGCAGCGGCTGTGCTAGCGGCTGGGGCCTTTTTTCACTATACGCGGCTACCCGCTAGCCTAGAAGCCACCAACAACAGAGCCGAGAAATTTCATTTTGAATGGCAAGATGCTGGAAAACTAGGTCTTATCTTAGGGCACCATCTTATCTTTTTGGGCTTGGGCGCACTGCTGCTCGTTGCCAAAGCGCAGTTTTTCGGCGGGCTCTACGATGCTTACTCGGACTCAGCAAGGCTGGTTACCGCTCCGACCCTCGATCCGGCTGTTATTTGGGACTACAGAACGCATCTGTTTGATGTTCGCAGTCTTGAAGATCTTGTGGGTGGCCATATCTATGTCGCCGCTCTGCTGCTCGTCGGTGGCATTTGGCATATTTTGGTGCCTCCCTTTCAGTGGGTTAAGCAGGTTTTCTTTTTCTCGGGAGACGGGATTTTAGCTTATTCACTGTTTGGTATTGCGATCGCAGGCTTTGCGGCCTCCTTGTACTGCGGCTTCGACTCGCTGGCCTATCCCGAGAAATTCTATGGCCCCACCCTAGAACTCAGACCGTTACTGCTACCGCGCTATTTTGAGGCTCAACCGACCCTGGCCGACGGCTATACGACTCGTGTATGGCTAGCCAATGCTCACTTCTACCTGGCTTTTTTCTTTTTGCAGGGCGGCCTATGGCATTTTCAGAGGGCAGCAGGCTTTGATATCAACAGTGTGTCGGAAAACTGGAAGAACAATTGGATTGCCTCTAGTGAAAATCCTACGCTGACTTACCAGGCTTCAAAGCTGTTGCAGCCTAAATCTTTGGCAGCGTTGGATTATGGTGTAGCGGATGATAGGGGTGGCGATCGCATTAAGCAAACGCAGCATTCAGATAACTTCTATCGGCCTGTTCGGGGAGGCGATCGCTCTAATCTAACCACAATTAACGGCGTTGAAAAGACGCTATACCAAACGGCTTATCAGTTTCAAAAAGACACGTTCTATCAACCCTCAAAGCAAGAGGACTCTGGAGACGTTGACACCCTGTTTGGATATGGTAAAAAGCAGTCGAACTCTCTGTACGAGCGGTCTAACCGTTTGGTGACTAAGCCGCCTGCCTACTCTCAGCCGATTGAAACTATCTTTTACGAGCCGAAGCCGCAGTAACTGTTGCGGGCTGAACACGTATGTTTAGATCGACCCTTGTATACTTGAAGGAGCAACGTTGCTGTTGAGTTAAAAAGGTAGATGCCCTTATGCTATTAGACACCTTGCACGAAAAACGAGCCGAGATTTTGCAGATTGCAGCAAGCCATGGTGCGTCCAATGTGCGGGTGTTTGGCTCAGTAGTGAGGGGTGAGGAGACTTCAGAGAGTGATATTGATTTTCTGATTGATTACGATCGGGAGAAGACAACGCCCTGGTTTCCGGGTGGGCTGCTGATGGATTGGCAGGATTTGTTGGGGCGAAAGGTAGACATACTGACAGAAAACGGAATCAGTCCATTAATTCGAGAGCAGGTTTTAGCAGAAGCGCGGCCACTATGACTGATGGGAATAGCCTTGTCCATTTAAAGTATATTGCAGAATGCGCTGCGCTGATTCGTGACTATACCAGAGGTGGTAAGTCTGACTTTTTGAGCGATGTACTGATTCAAGATGCGGTATTACGGCGATTGCAGACGATGGCAGAATCGACTCAAAGACTCTCTGATGATTTGAAAGCAAGTGCGCCAGATGTTGATTGGAGAGCACTCGCAGGTTTTCGGAACGTGTTGGTTCATGATTATTTAAGAGGCATTGATATGGAAAGGATATGGGATGCCGTAGAGAATTACCTGCCAGGGTTAGAACAAGCTGTTCGAGAATTAAAAGAGATCGTAGATTCAAAGTAAGAATGACAAGTTAGCTACGCAGACCCATCAATTGCCTGTTGAATGGATAGAAGCCAGCTATGGGCGGCTTGTGTATTTGGATGCTCGGAACCTAGCTTTTGAACGTAGATGTCTAAGGCCTGTTGGATATAAGATAGGGCTTGTTGATGTCGCTGGGTTTGGTAGTAAAGCGCGGCAAAATTGAACAAACTTCCAGCGGTGTCAGGATGGCGATCGCCCAGCTCTGTTTTGCTAATTTCCAGCGCTTCTACATACAACGGTTCTGCGGCTGCATACCGGCCCTGCGAACGATACAGTCCCGCCAAGTTGTTCAGACTTGTAGCGGTGACAGAATGGCGATCGCCCAGCTCTGTTTTACAGATTTCCAGCGCTTCTACATACAACGGTTCTGCGGCGGCATACTGGCCCTGCGACTCGTACAGTAACGCCAAGTTGTTCAGACTCGTAGCGGTGGCAGGATGGCGATCGCCCAGCTCTGTTTTGCAGATTTCCAGCGCTTCTACATACAACGGTTCTGCGGCTGCATACTGGCCCCGCGAACGATACAGTAACGCCAAGTTATTCAGACTACTAGCGGTGTCAGGATGGCGATCGCCTAACTGCTCTTTACTAATTTTGAGGGCATTCTTATAGCTCTGCTCCGCCTCGTCCCACTGGCTCAAACTTTCATAAAACCGCGATAGTCCCGTACAGCACCAAGTTTTGTCACCGCCGCTCAAAACCTCTGTCCACCGCTGCGTCACTTCTTCGAAATGCGGCACAGCCACGACCACCCACGCTCGTACATCTAGCGTCACAACTGGCGGTATCGCCTTCGCCACATCCGTCATCGCCTTCGCAAAGCCCCGCTGCAAAGCCTCAGCCTCTGCCAAATCCGCTCGCTTCATCCCAAAGGATTCCCGCACCAGCGGATGCACCTGATAGCGCAATTCACCCTGCACCCCTTGCTTTTGCAGCAAATTCACCCGCAGCAACGCCGCCTGCCCATCTTCTAAAGCTTCCTCATCCAGCACCGCCGCCTGCTCGCAAGCCCGCTGCACCCATTCCCACGCCACAGGCGCAGCCGCAAACAGCCCCAACAGCCCGGCTAGCATCTTTGCCTCTGCCGACAGCGGCTCCCAGCTCACCTCAAACGCCGCCGCCACGCCCAACGTCGCCGTCATCTCTGGATGCGTTTCCATCAGCGCCCTAGCCGCCAGCCGCTTATCTTCTAGCCGCTGTATCACAACCTCGCCACCGTCAGCTCAGGCCGCTCCGACAAATATCAGCCCACCAGCTCAATGCCCAGCGGCAGCCGCCCCACCCACTCGCACAGCGCCGCTGCCTCTGCTATCTCCGCCTCAACCCGCGCCGCACCCACCAGGCTTTTCAGCAGCAACAGCGCCGCCCCCGGCATCAGCACCGCAAGCGCCAACCGCTGCCCCACTGGCAAAATCGCCCGCCGCGTCGTCAGCAGCACCCGAAACCGCCCGCTACTCGGCAGCATCGCCTTCAGCGCGCCATAGTCCTGCACGTCGTCTACCACCATCAGCACCGGCCCTTTTCTGGCTCCCGTATTCGGCCACCGCTGAAGGCACCAGGCCACCGGATTATCCACCTGCTCCGGCACATCCAAATTCAAATAAGCCTGCGCAAAACCCACAATCTGCGAGGCAATCGGCTCTATCCCTCGCAGCCAGCACACCCCACCTGCAAACGCCTCGCCGCGCCACCGCGCATACTGCAAAGCCAGCTCCGTTTTGCCCACGCCGCCCATGCCCACAGCCGCCGCAATATTAGCCTGCTGATTTTCCATCAGCAAAGCATCCACCGCCCGCGAGTCGTCATCGCGACCAACAAACACGCTGACATTACTCACAGGCAAATTGTTAGGGGTGCTTAACTCTGGCGGTGCCCCTCCCGCCGAACTCAGTCAAAGATTAATAGTGTTGTTTTGAGTTGTCACATTGCCAAGATTAACAACCCCAATTTTGTCAGCTAACTTGGTCAAGCTCTGAAACGAACTTTGGTCTAGCGCAACTGCCGCCGCCGTCGCATCCATCGCCATCTGCACATCTGGATGCTTCGCCGACACTCGCGTCACTTCTGCAATAATTTCCGCCTCAATCACCTCAGCATCCGTCGCCGCTTCCAGGCGCATAGCCGTATCGGGAGAATGTCGCCTTAGCCGTTCTAACCATCGCTGCGCCGAAGCAATCACTCCTTCTCCCAGCGTTTCACCCACCTTTTCCGTCGCCTTAGTCGCTACCACCGTCAGCGCGACCATCGCCAAAGTAATCGGTTCCATAAGCGCCACCTTTAGAAAATTAAAATAGTTTGTTCTTAAACCCTACATCAATTTTCTTCATCACAATTCCGGCCAGTCAGCAGCAGGGCAATATCTTCATCCTACGTAATTGTGATGATTTCCTATGAAACAATTAGCACCATAAAAAGCGTCCTGTGATACGCTGTTTTATAGGGTTGTTGCAAACCGTTTGGGCACATCGCTCAGGCACGAGCAACAATCAACCGCCTCGAAAAATTTAGTCACTGACGATGTTGGGTGCAACCAACACCGCCAGCTCACCCGAAAACTGTCGAAACCAGTTCAGGGGCTTATGGCATATCATATGCCATTTGCCACTCTGACTTGTTACAAGTTCAGGGTGGCTATTTTTTTCGTGGTTTTCTTCCACCGTTCCCGTATCAAAGCAACCACTCGGAGAAACCCATGAAACCCTCATATTTATTGACCGCTGAGCCTACAGGCACAGGCACAGGGCTACTTCAGACTGACGCATCGGCCCTGAGAACTGCCGTACAACTCACCGCCGATGGCACACCCTCCAAAGAACATATCCGGCACATACTGCTAGGCTCTCCCAGCGCAATCCAGCAAACCATTCATTTGCTACACACCCTGCACTATGCCGAAACGATCCTATGGACGCCTGTTCTAACGATTGAAGAACCGCTGACCATTTCGCCTGCTCAAAGCGAAGCCATCAGCCTGCTACGCAAACCGTGTAATTAAAGCCCACTCGAACCGGCTTATACAGATTTGCAGTTCGCGCTATAAGTCGGTTCTTATTAAAAGAATGCAACAAAGCAGTCATCCAGTCAGCACCACGCCGAGAAAGCAAGTCCCGTTCAAAAAAGCCGTGATCAGCATACCGATTAAAACGCCCTTCATCGTCTCAAAGCGTCTGCGAGAGGCACACCATAGGCAAAGCGGAATGGCATAGATTAGCTGTGTGATGCCAATACAAAGCATAGCGGCCAATAACAGCTCATCTGACGGATAGCTGCCTATCATGATGGGCGACATCGACACACCTACCGTTAGCAGTAGCGCCTCAGCTAATAGATGGCACAGCAGTAACCAGCCTATGCCTTTGTCTACTCCAACTGAGAGATTTTTTGGAAACATCATAACGCGCTTTAAAGCACGGCTGAAGAAGTTGTCTTTCATAAACTTACCTCACAGATATCGCTAGTATTAAAGCCGAGATAGCCTCAAACCGGCTTGTATGGGCTTTCAGCTCCCGCTGTAGGACAGTTCTCGACAGGACAAAGCCCTAATAATTATTAAGAGAATACAGAACGAATGCGAAACAACTACCGTTCAGCAGAAAAGTAATTACAGCGCCAATCACGACGCCTTTTGCAAGCTCGGCACGGCCACGTCGTTGTAGCCACAGGCATAGCGGCAAAACGTAAAAAAGCTGTGACAATCCAATGCCTACGAACAAAACGGACGACACAAGGGCCAAAGAAGAGATGCCAAGTAGAAACGTGAATAGATATGATACAAGCCATACCAGCCCCCATACTAGGATGTGAAAACCAAACAGCAACAATATGCCCTGCAGCACTTCCCATCTTCTATTTCGACGTTCCATAGCTTTCTCCTTATTTGCGTCACAACCAACAGCCTATTGAGATACCATCTCTCGATTAGTCACCAAATGATGGCCCGCACTTCCTTCGCGGTAAAACATATTGAACGTATCAAAAGGAATAATGCGCCCGTCGGGATGCACGATATGAATGCAGGAACGCTTAACCGAGCGTACGTCAAAGTTATAAGCGTCTAGAAACTGTACGATTGTGATGCGAAAAACGTTTTCGTAGGTGATGCCTGCGGGCGTGGGCAGTAAAGGTAAACAACAAAGTAGCTGCTTGAGTGAGGTTGTTGCCGATGCGGGCGAATGCTTTGTAGAAAAGAGATCGAATATCTTTTGCTTTAAGCCTTCGCTTTGTTCGTACAAAATGCTGTTTGGAACAGTTTCAACATAGGCTTCGGGAGAGATCAGGCTAGTTAGAGGAATTACCTGTCCTTTTACCTTGAGCGCGTAGGCCATCGCCAGGCAGTCAGGATGGCAGGGTACCGGCAGGATGTCTTCAGGCTGAAAGTGGTTGGACTGTTCGAGGATGGAGCGGCGAACTTCGGTGAGGGTGTAGCGATCGCGCCCCTTCTCAAACCCTTCCAACCGTCCCGCCGCCTGAATCGGCTGAAACGTCACCCCTCGCACGCACTTCTGCACTAAAGCATGATCGAGAATCTTACCAATCTCGCTATCGTTCAGCCCCTTCTTCACAGTGACCACAAGGTTAGTCGAAATATTGAACTCATTCAGGTTTAATAACGCGCGCGATCGCACCTCCCGCAAATCAGCCCCCCGTAGCTCCTTCAGCGCCGCCGCCTCAAAGCTATCGAACTGTAAATAAATCTCAATCCCCGGCATATATTCCGCCAGGCGCTCACAAAACGCCCGGTCTTTCGCAATCCGCACCCCGTTTGTATTAATCATCAAATGCTGAATCGGCCTTTCTTTCGCCAAATCCAAAATCTCAAAAAACTCAGGATGCACCGTCGGCTCGCCACCGCTAATCTGCACCACCTGCGGCGACCCTTCATTGGCCACAATCGCATCCATCATCTCGGCAATCTGCGCCAAAGATCGATGCTTTCGCGGCACGTGGCCCGCCTCATTTTCTGCCCCCGAATCGGCATAGCAAATCGGACAGGCCAGATTGCACTGATCCGTCACCTCAATTAAAGTCAGGCAGCTATGTTGCTCATGGTCGGGACACAGACCGCAGTCATAAGGACAGCCGTACTTAATCGGCGTATTAAACTTCAGCGGCATATCCGCAGGCTTAATAAAGGCGTTGCACTTTTTGTAATACGCCACGTCATCTGCAATCAGCACCTCCTCGCGCCCGTGAATCAGGCAGTGCTTAATCAAATACACCTTGTCATCGCGAAAGATGATCTTGGCCTCTAGCTTATTCATGCACGTAGAGCACACGCTGTTAGTCAGGGCATAAAACAGATAGGGGCGAGTAGGCATAAGGGTTCCTAGTGCAGTTTTTCTAAAGGATCTGAGCGCAGTTGCCTCACAAGTCGTAGAGCGCTGGGAAAGTAGTAGATTAACCCACCCACACAGGCAATCTGGATAGCACTGAGGCCAAGGAGCGGACGAAATTCAGGTTTGATGAAGTCTATAAAAAAGCGAAAGCTCAAGTAGGCAATCATATAAATCTTAAATAAGTCGCCTTCTCGGCGCGGTTTGGCATCGCACCACCGCAAGCCGAAAAATAACAGCACTAAAAAACCTACCTCATAAAGCTGGGTGGGATGCCTCGCAATGCCGTCACCAAAATCAATGCCCCAGGGTAAGGACGTAGCGATGCCGTAGGTGCGATCGCTCAACCCCGTCAAAAAGCACCCAACCCGCCCAATCGCCGTTCCCCACAGCACCGAATACACAAAGCTATCGCCCGTAGAGCGCCGCACGCCGATCCATTTCTTCGTCACCTCCACGCTAATCAGGCCGCCCAGCAAAGCCCCCACAATCGTTTTGCCCTGAAGCACCATCAGCCCAAATAGCCGCCAGTCCTGCCACAGCAAATCAATATGCTGAACAGTCACCAGTAGCTTCGCGCCAATCAAAGCACCCACCAACGCCCCCACCGAAATAGAAGTCCGCTGAGATCCGGTTATCTGATCGGCCGCATCCTTTTGCCTGAGCCGTCGAAACAAGCTCACATACAAACCCACCCCATAAGCCAACGCCTCCATCACAAAATGCGGATGGAGGCGCACAGGCCCGAGAGGAAAGTAAACAGGGAAATCCATAAAAATAGGCTCTAACTCCCTTCTCCCTCGGGGAGAAGGGCTGGGGATGAGGGCTCCAGCGTATCAATAGCTAAGCACACCACTCAAGCACAACTCCCCCAAGATCCTAGCGTCGCGTCGTCTCAACAGGATACGCCCCTGGCCGCACCGAAAGCTGCACCGTCTGCCCGCCTCGATTCACACTCACCGCGATCGCATCGCCCACCGCTTTTGCTTTCACCAAGTTTTGCACCTCAGTCGCCTCCGTAATCGTCTTACCATCCATCGTCAAAATCACATCCCCCAGACGCAATCCCGACTGTGCCGCTGGCGAACCTTGGGCAATCCCTAGTATCACAACACCCTCTTCAGCCTGCACGTTGATATTCGCATTCGGATCGGCATTAATCTCATCTTTCAGCGCCGAGGTCAGCGTCCGCATCTGAATGCCCAGGTAGGCGTGCTCGACCTTGCCATTTGCAATCAGCTCACCTGCGATCGCCCGCGCCTGATTAATCGGAATCGCAAAGCCCAGCCCCTGAGCGCCGCCACCAATAATCGCCGTATTCACGCCAATCACCTCACCGCTGTCATTCAAAAGCGGCCCGCCCGAGTTACCCGGATTAATCGCCGCATCCGTTTGAATAAACTCCACGAGCTTATCAGCCACACGAATCTGAGCGCTCGTCCGACCCGTCGCACTGATGATCCCCGCCGTCACCGTATTATCTAGGCCCAAAGGATTACCGATCGCGATCGCCCATTCCCCAGGCCGCAGCGCATCCGAATCCCCAATGCTCACCGTCGGCAAATTGCTCGCGTCAATCTTAATCACCGCCACGTCCGTCAGCGGATCTTCACCCATCACCTCACCGCGTAGCTCCCGACCATCCTTGAGGGTCACCGTCACCTCGTCAGCGCCTTCTACCACGTGAGCATTCGTCAAAATCGTCCCGTTCGCATCCAAAATAAAGCCCGACCCTGTACCGCGCTCTACCCGTTGTGCAGGCTGCTCAGGAATGCCCTGCTCACCAAAGAACTCACGGAAAAACGGATCGTTAAAAATGCTGGGACGCCGCCGCGCGGTCACCGTACGCGCTGAATTAATTCGCACCACCGCTGGGCCGACTCGCTCCGCCGCCGAAGCAATAAAGTTCGCACCGCCAATCAGACGCTCCGTGCCGATTGCCTGGCTCAACAGCACAGGCTCATCGGCAGCGGTTCTGGTCGTCGCCTCATCGGCAAGCTGCACCTGATCGTACTGAGCGCCTTCGATCTGCCCAGTGGTGAGAGGAGCGGACTCGTATTGCAGCGGCTCGTAGGCAAAATTATGGGCTTTATTAGAGAATTCTTGGCCGGTTAGCAGCAGCACAGTGCCTGTACTCGCCGCTGTCATCAGCCCGTAAGTCATAGACTGACGCAGCCAGCAAGGTACTTTACGTCTGCTAGGGGTTTCGACGTTTTGAGAGCGATGGGGCTTGTCAGACAATTTCATGCTGAATTCTCTACTAAATGATGGATATTAACAAAAATGATTAAATAGCAGCAGGTGACTATTCAATCATTTTTGTTCTAACAGAAGGGGTTGAGGACTGTGGACTTTAGCAGTGACAGTTCTATGGAATGGATCGGTAGAGGAAAGTCTTGTTTTGGGATATGCGATCGCACCTCAGCTCGCTTAAAAATAAATCTCCTATTTCCATATAAAAAGTATGCGATCACACAGAACAACAATTGATAGTTGTGCTGGTTTGCAGGTATCGCTTTCTCTTGTAGTGCGATCGCACCCGCAAAAATCTGATTCAGCGCGATCGCTTTCAAAAAATGTAAAAGTCTCTTGAAAAATGCACCTCCGAGAAGATAAACCCCCTATAATTCAGAAACCAAATTTAAACACACGTCTTTGTATCTTCCAATCACTCACACTACGTATAGATTCCTGCCGTCTTTTTAGGCGCTATATCTAGTAGTCTAGAAAGTCCTTAGAAGTCAGCGAGTAGGCAAGCCGCCTCATTCATTCAGTACTTCAGACCGTTCTCTAGTCATTACTGATAGCTATATACCTCCTCAAACGCACTGCAAAGCGCATGGATACGTTTCGTCCATGCGCGTCTTTTGCCTCACCGAAAATCGGAACACCCCCTAAGAAAATCCTAGAAGTCAAAGCAAACAGTCGAGGTAAATCTGTGGCCCAGATCAAAGAAGAGCTTTGGAAAGAAATCCTAACAAGGTTAGAAGCTCAGCTCAGCGGCCCTACCTTTGAAACCTGGATTAAGCCCACCCGCGTTCAGTCACTATCCGACCAAGAGCTTGTGCTCCTCACGGACAATCCTTTTGCTCGCAACTGGCTACAAAAGCATTACTTAGGCCATATTTCAGAGCTTGCTGAAGAAGTCCTCGGCCATCGCGTTAATGTCGTCGTCATTGTTACGAACGAAACCATGCAGGCTGAGATGGCACCCGAAGGACGGGTCAGTGAAGGACGGCCCAGCGACGGCAGTCCTACTCTATCCTTAGCACCCACAGCCCCGGCAACGGATGCGATCGCCACCAGCTCAGGCCAAACGAGCCACAGCAGTATCGACTCATCCGATCTCAACCCCAAGGCCGTCTTCTCGCGCTTTGTCGTCGGCGCAAACAACCGTATGGCCCACGCAGCAGCGCTAGCCGTAGCCGAATCGCCCGGCCAAGAATTCAACCCGCTATTTCTATGCGGCGGCGTCGGCTTAGGCAAAACCCACCTCATGCAGGCCATCGGCCAATACCGCATGGAAAGCGACAAAAACGCACGAGTGGCCTATGTCTCCACCGAAACTTTTACCAATGACCTGATTGCCTCTATCCGCCGCGACTCCATGCAGCGCTTTAGAGAGCAGTATCGCGAAGTCGATGTGATCTTAGTAGACGATATCCAGTTCATTGAGGGCAAAGAATACACCCAAGAAGAGTTTTTCCACACGTTTAACTCGCTCCACCAGGCAGGTAAGCAAATCGTACTCGCCTCCGATCGACCGCCGAATAAAATTCCCCGCCTGCAAGACCGGCTCTGCTCCCGATTTTCAATGGGCCTCATCGCTGACATTCAAGCGCCCGACTTTGAAACCCGCATCGCCATTTTGCAAAAAAAGGCAGAGTACGAGCAGGTGACGCTCTCTAGAGACGTGACTGAATACATCGCCTCCTCCTACACCTCTAACATCCGTGAGCTAGAAGGAGCCCTCACCCGCTCTATCGCCTACACCTCAATTGCAGGCTTACCGATGACCGTAGAAAATCTGATCCCCGTACTTGACCCACCCGCAGAGCGGCTAGAGTGCTCGCCCAAAACAGTCATCAAAGCCGTCTCTGACGCGTTCAAAATTTCTATTGACGATCTTAAAAGCCACTCTCGTCGCCGTGAGATCAGCCTGGCGCGGCAGGTGGGCATGTATCTCATGCGAAAGCATACAGACCTGAGTTTGCCGAAGGTAGGCGATCAGTTTGGCGGCAAAGACCATACGACGGTGATGTATAGCTGCGACAAGATTACGCAAATCGTCAAGCGAGATCCAAACCTGGCTCAGAAGATTCAGGAAGTGAGCGATCACATTATGGTTGTCTCTGGGCATTAGCGCGGGCGATCACTAAATCCCACCATCAAATACCAAACCGACAAATATCAAACCAAATATCGAACGTAGAAGCCTCTGCACATTGACCTCTGGATATTGACCAGAGTGTGCAGAGGCTTCTTCTTGCCGAAATAGAGTAAAGAAATATTACAAAACATAGGGGGATTGCCTGTGGAAAAACCCCCTTTTTCTGTGGAAAACCCCCTTCCCTTTTGTGGAGAAATTGTGGAAAACTTTGGGGCCCTTGTGGAAAACTTTTTCCACATTTCTGAGCCTGTGGAAAACTCGGGACTTTTTCCACAGGTTTTCCACAGTCTAGAAATGGCTAGGATGACCATATATTAGGAAAAAAGTCGAGTTTTCCACATTTTCCACAGGCTCTACTACTACTACTTTTAAATAAGCTTTTTAAAAAGAAAGAGTCCAGAGTAGTTCAAAAAGAATGAATTTTTAGCCCGCTTGACCAGGGTCAGTTAGGTGATATATTTGGCAACTCAGGTCAGTTTCTCAAAGGTTCGCTCTCTAGCGATGCCCTTCACTCCTCATCCCGATGAAATTTAGATCCCGATGAAATTTAGCTGCCCGCAGGCCGAATTTAGCACCCAGTTTTCGCTAGTGAGCCGGGCAGTCCCTTCTAGGCCCAGCAAGCCGGTTTTAGGCAACGTGTTAGTCAGCGCCAGCACAGATACGCAGCAAGTAACCCTAACTGGATTTGACGAAACCCTGGGCATTCAAACCACGTTTACCGCGCAGGTTCACCAAAGTGGATCGCTGACACTGCCAGCCAAGCTTTTAGGCGATATCGTCTCCCGATTGCCCAACGAAGAACTCGATATTAGCGAAGACGATGATGAGCCAGTAGTCACGCTCTCTTGCTCAGCCGGTCGCTATCAGGTGCGGGGCCTGAGCGCCGAAGACTATCCCAAGCTCCCTGAGGTAGAAACGAGTGAGCCGATTAAAGTGTCTGCCGACGCATTGATTGAAGGGCTACGGGGCGCTTTATTTGCTACTAGCTCTGATGAAACTAAGCAGGTGCTAACAGGCGTTCATCTAACGGCTGATGATGAGAGCTTAGAATTTGCGGCGACAGACGGTCATAGATTGGCAGTAGTGCAAACGGTTGATGAAGCCGGAGGCGCTGCTTCTACGCTCAAAATGGACGTGACGATTCCAGGCAAAGCTCTCCGCGAGCTGGAGCGAATTCTGCAAATCTACCCTAGCAACGAGCCAGTCGCCTTTCAGCTCGACTCAACCCAAGTCGTCTTTGATTTGGGCCAGCAGCGCATCACCACAAGGCTGTTAGAAGGTCAATATCCCAACTACCGACAGCTTATTCCCAAGCAGTTCGAGCGACAGCTTACGGTTGATCGCAAGCAGCTTGTGTCTTCGCTAGAGCGGATTGCTGTGATGGCCGACCAGCGCAATAACATTGTCAAGCTCTCCGTGGCTAACGAAACCCAGTCGCTAGCGCTATCTGTAGAGGCGCAAGAGGTGGGTAGCGGGCTTGAGACAATGCCTGCTCAAATCACAGGCGAAGATTTGGATATTGCTTTTAACGTGCGCTATTTGCTAGAAGGGCTCAAAGCATTGCCCACTTCTGAGATTCAAATTCAGTGCAATACGGCGACAAGTCCTTCTGTACTAACGCCGTTAGGCGGTACTAAGATGACGTATTTAGTCATGCCAGTACAGATTCGGAGCTAGATACTGCTCGCCTGTGCCTCACACAAACATCAAGAAACCTTGATGAAACGGTTATCTTAGAGGCATTCAGTCGATTCAAAATCGGGGTACGTTAGTACAGGTATTGGTAGCGTGCTATGTCTCAGGTGTAGTTGTGCTATATGCCTACCGTTGTCGATTTTGCAAGTGAAAGACCATGGATCCTATCTTCGCTATTTTGATGTTTGGCGCAGTGTTATTTGTCTTTAGCAAAGAAGTACTGAACAGTTAGATCGGCTCAGCCGAATGCTATTAACTAATAAACCCGAGCAACAGATCTCTTTCGAGAAGGTTGCTCGGGTTTTCTTGTATAAAGCGTACTAAGGGACATGCGTCTAAATAAAGTACCGCTGATAGCGCTGTTCATTGCCTCGGGCATAGCAGTGCTAAGCCCCTACAGAAATTGACGGTGACGTAGGGGCTTAGCACGCTATGCCCAGGGCAATATTTGTCGGTTTGCCGGTACTTTATTTGAGCGCAGCTCCCTAATAACTAAAGCTACTAACTAGTCGCCGCCTCAACCACAGCCGGGTCACCAGCTTTAGTCCCAAAAAAATCAATCCGATAGTCCGAAACTTTCACACCCGTTTGAGCCTCTACCTGCGCAATCAGCTCTGCCGGTAGCTCAATGTTAATATCAATAATCTGCTGCGTATCCATGCAGTTCACATGACTATGCGACGAGCTGATGTGCCCGTACAGCCTGCCATCCGAGCGCTCCACGCATTCAATAATGCCCTGCTCAGAAAGCGCCTCTAAGTTTTGATAAACCGAGGTATGTCCGATCTCTCGGCCCAAACGATTCAGCCGATCATATATATCACGAGCCGACAGATGCTCTTGAACCTGCCACAAAAGCTCTAAAATATATCGCCGCTGCTTGCTCAATCGCATTCCCAACGACTGGCACCGCTCGATCGCATCCTCGAATGATTCAATTGGCGAGACGGTATCAGCTAAAGGTTGCATGGTATGCGGCGCAGTTTGTTATCCATAGTCACTACCACTTTAGCTCGAACATTCAGAAATTGTCTATTGACTCATTTTTGTTGACTATTTTGTCTTCTGTCCGTGACCAGTCAGCGTTTGAGTCCGCTACAAGCTCACGAGCTGCGGGCTCGACCGGCTTGAGTACTGAAGCTCTCAGCTCGCTTAACCGGCTAGGTGTAGCCGCCTCGCGGTTAATTGCTTCACTTTCAGCAGCTTCACTAACTGGTTCAGGTATCGAATCCGATAGGCTCGTTTCTCCAATGTCGTCTAGGGCACCACCCTCTGTCGCTACAACTGGCTCTAAAGTGCTTGGTTCTGACGTGACCGCAGGTGCAGGCGGCAGTGCGAATGTTACGGCTACGCTATCTTCGTTGAGTACTGCCATCTCGCTTGGATTAGAGCTTTCTACGCTGATGCGCTCCAGATTCGATACCGCTAGGCGATCGCTCCCAGCCCGCTCATAAGCTTGCAAGGCACTATCAATTGCCGACATCCGCCGCTGCTGATCTTGACGAATGCTGTACAGATTGTTACCAAGGCCAGGCGCATCCCATCGCTTCGTATCGGGGTCGATATAGGCTTTAGTTCTAGCAAAGGCGATCGCCTCCTCCCCATGCATATTGGACTCATAAGCTTCTGCCAGCCGCTCCACATAGCCGCCTTTTCCTAGTGCGGCCACCGGAGCCTGATTTGCTAGGTCTATCCCGTTTAGTTTCTCAGTCAAAGAGAGCTTTAGTCCCTGCTGATCGGCCTTTTCTACTAGCTCAAAGCTCTGAGACTTAAGCCGCCTGATCTGCTTTTCGTCAGCTTCTTCTGGCGATTTGGCCCCGTGCTGATAAGAAAATGTGCCTAAGTTCCACACGCCATTACCCGGATCAACATGACCGTAGTAGGCTTGAGTGCGATCGCCATTCCACCGCCTGGTGCCTTCAGCGCTGCCGACCGTATGGGCGACGAGCGATCGCGATCCCCCTTCAAAGATCCAATCGTCTAACCCAGTCCAAGCTTCTTGGCTCGTGATGGGTGTTGCGATCGCCCTATCTGCTTCCAAAGTTCTATCCCTCGAAACCAAATCCTCACCAAAAGAGAGCCCTATAAAAGTACCGTCTTCGAACAAAGAAGCCGTTTGTTCTTCTTTTTGTTCTACCGGCATCTGTAGCGAGTCTTCAGAGAACTGTAAGCCAATCTTTTTTATCTCTGTAGGTTCCTCTACCTCAAAGACTTCTGATGCAACATCTACAACCTTAACTTCTGCTTCTTTTACCTGCGCTATGTTCATCAAAGGCGGCAGCGTCTCACTGACCCGTACCAAGTCAACCGCCTGAACAGTTGACTCTGGCACGGTTAGTTCCTGAACAGTAGGCTCCTGGTCAGTTGATACTTCTCCCGCAGGCGGTAAGGCAAAGTTAAGTCCCATGGGTTCTCCTTTTGCCTTAGCAGGATTTATCCAGCCAAACAAGGCCACTAAACTAACTGAAAAAAGCAGGGGGAATTTCAACATCGTCCTGTATAAGGTGAGGTTTGAATAGATAAAACAATTTGTATCAGCTCAGCTCGCGCCGAGTACTTTTTCCAAAACGCTTTCAGCCGGTTCTACAATTGTCCAGGTGCCGTCAGGCTGTCGTCTTAGCGTGGCAAAGCTTAGATAGTCTCCTTTCCCCATTGGCTTACCAGCTTTCACAGTGCCATAGGTGAAGCTTTTAAGCCCACACAATCTAAATAGGTAGGCTGGAATTTCTGGGGTAGAATACAGCGCGCACTGCTCGATAGCACTGGGCTCAAGCTCGCCGTCGAAAGGTGCTTCTATTTTGTTCTTCTTTAGCTGTAATGAGATATCGCCTAAGCTGCCGGTTACAGCACTACCGGCGATTTCATCACCAGGGTTCAACGCCCAATGCTGCTGAAGCGTGATAGATCTTACTGCTGGGTCTAATCTGGCTTTGCAACTACTGAGCAAAACGCTGATAACCAGCAGAGAGAAGGTGCTGATGAGATGTCGCGATCGCCACAAACCCATTGGCACCTCAGACAAATTAGTACTTAAAACGATAGCCTGCATATTCATCGTTCTCATAAAGGATCACCAGCGCGGTTGTCGGGTCAAAAGCGAGAGGATAAGCCTCTCTTTGCGACGCTGCACCAGCCCGAACCTGTAGTGTAGAAAGCTGACAGTAAGGCTCTTTTAGAATTTGACGCGCTTTCGACGCGCTGCTGCGCTCGGGTACGGCTAATAGCTGTAGTAGCTGCTCTCGCGAAAGCTGAGCCGTTTTATTGATAGTGCCTTCACAAGACTTTGCCAGAGACTCCATCGAACTCTTTTGCACAGAAAAGTTAGCAAACAAAGCAGGATTGTTGAACAGCGATTTAGCGCCGTTGATGTCTAGCAAGATAGTGATCAGTGAGAACATGAGGCCGCCAGCTAGCAAAGGCTTAATCAGCGGCTTAATAGAATCTTGAACAGAGCTAGATATAGCCATATGAGAACCTCCTTCTTAAATTATATATTGTTGAATTTTTGTTGAATTTTTCTGATGCTAAAACAAACCGCCTAAGAACAATCCCATCATGCCAATACATAGCCGATACACCAGCGTATAATTAGGAGATTTTTCGATGACCACTCGGTAGAGGGCAAAGGCAATAACGCTAATAAGGCCAACAAGCAGGGCTGTCTCAACCATGGGGAACCCAGACAGCAAAGATTGAACAATGATGCGAGCGATCGCTGCTCCACTGAACCAAATAGTGCCGTCTAGCCAGGTGAATTGACTGCTATAGGCGTTACCCGGATAGTGACCTACTGATGAATCAGCGCTAAACGCTTCACCCGGCGGTATGGGCACAGGTCGTCTACGTCTGTGTCGTCTACTCTTAGTCATTTTTCCAATCGGATTGAAACTTCGTGAATTGACGGTACTCATAACACCCTCAAAGGTTGCTTTAATCCATGCGCTCGAAGTCGGAATCGATTGGCCTAGCTTGTTTCCTGTGTGTCTGGACTGCTTGTCTTTAGAGGCTTCTTTGTCGCTGTGATCGCTAACGCTAGGCTCTGCTAGAGATAGATCTGCAGTACTAGATTTGATAGGCTGTGTGAAAGGCAGTGTTTGATAAATGCGCCTACGACTGCGCAAAGCATTAGCAGTATCTATTGCTTCATGCTCTGCCTGGTGAAAGTCAATCGTGTTGTAAAAGAGATCGAAAAGGCCCTGCTCATTGCGCTCGATATGGGGAACAGATGCAGACTCATAGCGATCTAAAAACTGGGTGATAGCTGCAAGCTGCGGGTGGTCATGAATGCCCTGTCGCCGCAGCCCTACCGCTGCCGCCTGAGCCGAACGCTTCAGCGCCATGATATCTCTGGCCTGCTGCTGCGATCGCTCATTAATATGGCTGGCCTGCGCTTCTATTCGAGACAGCTCTTGCAAGACTAAGTAGTCCATTCGAGCCTTGTCAGCCTGATCACCGCCACGCGATCGCTGCTTAAGGGTTTCGATGGCTATTACTTGTGGGCTCTCGCTAGCGTTTACTTCGGTGCTAGTCTCAGCTTTCGCTGCTGACCACGGGATTGTGAGCGTCTCCGCAGCCGGAGGCTCTGCTTGAAGCATCTGTAGTTTTTCTCGAATAGCCTGAAGTTCCATATCAGTGTGTTTCATAACCAAAAACGCAATCAAAGCGTAAAAGTACCGAAAAGCGGTTCTTTTTCGTTCTTGGTACAAATGTACTATAAAAGTAGTGCATAAGCAACTAATTAATTCAACTTAGTACGATAGGTTGATATCAGCACCTCTAGTGCCTCTGATAGTACAGTTAGCCGCAGGCAACTTTTTAAGCAGCTACCATCAAGTATTTTGACTCTGAAGAATGCAAAGGGAAGCATAGAGAAGGTATACCTATATGGCTACATCTCTGTGCTTCTGTCGGCGCTTTTCTCCCACTGGGTAAGGGGTCGAACTTTTGATGAGTGCAGGTGTGTAGGGTTCTCTAAGATATAGATAACGAGTACGGGCTACTTCATGCACTTTTTAGTAATACTCGCAGTAGTAACATTAGTGGCTAAGGTTGGCATCGCAGAGGAGCGTGTTCGTTTTAATGACTAAAGCTGATGAACTCATTTCTAACAGACTTTCCAAGCTGTTGAGACGTTCCGCCCATGGCAACTTGCCCCATCCTCGGCTAGGGCGTCGGCCTCCTGGTGAAGAAGCGGACAATCCGATCTATCACAGCCTGAGAGCCGTTTTGCTGGCGGGGCAGGTGATGCACCGGCTTTTGCGCGGACGTTGGGGGCAGCGCCAGATTATGGATCACCTGATGAGCGCCGGGCCGCGTTGCTTAGCGCCGGTCGTGCTGACTAACGTCGCTGCGGGCATTATTTTTGCAATTCAGTCAGCGCGTGAGATGGCGCGGTTTGGCTCGATGGGCTCTTTGGGTGGAGTGTTTGCCGCTGCTTACTGTCGGGAGCTAGCGCCACTGCTTACGGCGGGCGTGCTGGCCTGTCAGGTCGGCTCGGCTTTTGCCGCTGAGATTGCAACGATGAAGCTAACGCAGCAAATCGATGCGCTGAAAATGCTTCGTACCGATCCGATTGATTACTTAGTAATGCCTCGGGTGATTGCCTGCGGTATCATGCTGCCAATTTTGACCGTGCTCGCGCTATTTTGTGGCGTAGCGGGCGGCAGTATCATCACGACCAATGTCTACGATCTCTCTGTGACTAGCTTTTTAGACGGTGTGCGCCTTTATCTGAGTGTGACAGACGTAATCGTGATTATCTCCAAAGCCATTTTGTTTGGTGGCGTCATTGCCGTTGCGAGCTGTAGCCGAGGGCTGACGGCGGCGCTGCACGGGCGCGGTGTCGGTGAATCGGCTACTGCTGCGGTCGTCACGGCCTGGGTTGCCCTATTCAGCATTGATTTGCTCTTAGCGGGCTTTACCCTATTTAAGATGCTGCATTAGTCACGCTAATTTCATACGTCTGTCATATAAAAGTCACACCCACCCTTCACCATAAATAACAGGAGTGATAAGCTCCTCACACCTTGTTCCGACGTTGCCCCAGTGTCTAGCCGCATGATGCAACGTCGGTTTTCTTTTGTCTACTCGCCTGCTACCCTTCAAACTGCTGCGTATAAAACTGCGCGTATCGCCCGCCTTGTGCGAGCAGTTCAGGGTGGGTGCCCGACTCTAAGATTCTGCCTTTCTCTAAAAACAAAATGCGGTCGGCCTGACGAACGGTGCTGAGCCTGTGCGCAATGATGAACACGGTTCTATTTTTCATGGCGCGCTCTAGAGCTTCTTGTACAAGGGCTTCTGATTCAGGGTCTAGGGCGCTAGTGGCTTCGTCGAGGATGAGAATGCGGGGATTAAGGAGAATGGCGCGGGCGATCGC
Source organism: uncultured cyanobacterium (assembly GCA_963793265.1). GTDB lineage: Bacteria > Cyanobacteriota > Cyanobacteriia > Phormidesmidales > Phormidesmidaceae > Phormidesmis. Next base: position 374,548 of record CAWBZI010000005.1, on the reverse strand, counting down.
AATTCTCTGCCGTTGCCCGCCCGAAAAATTAGTCCCTCTTTCTCCGACCCAGGTGTGATAGCCCTGCGAAAACTGACTAATAAACTCATGCGCGTTCGCAACTTTCGCCGCCGCCTCAATCGCGCCGTAGTCTAGCTCTGTTTGGCCGTAGGCAATATTCTGCGCGATCGTGCCTGAAAAAAGCGTCGTTTCCTGCGGTACGATGCCGATTTGATGGCGCAAACTTCGAATTGTCACTGTTTTAATGTCGATGCCATCGACCAGTATTTGCCCGACTTGTGGATCGTAAAAGCGAGTGAGAAGATTCACAATCGTCGTTTTGCCTGCACCGGATGGGCCAACTAGAGCTACGACTTCGCCAGGTGTCACCATCAAATTAAGATCGGTGAGGGTGAGCTTTAAGGTGCTGCTTTCTTCTGATTGATAGCCGAAGCTGACGCCCTGGTAGTCTACTTTACCGGTAATGGGGGGGAGGGCGATCGCATCCGACCTTTCTACCAAAGTCGGCTGCAAATTCATCAGCTCAAAAATGCGCTCAGCAGACGCCTCTGTTTGCTTGAACAGGTTGTAGTGCTGCGTCGCTAAGTCGATGGGAGAAATGAGTAGCACCACTGCTGTGAGGAACTTGATAAATCCCGCTCCGGTCAAAGCACCCACAGAAATCTGCCAGGCCCCTACCAAAAACAACAGCATGATGCACAGTGCTTCAAAAAAGCCCAATACTGGATATTGAATGGCCGTAAGGTGCTCTGTCCGGTATTTTGCATCTCTGTTGTTCTCAGCCTCCTGTGAAAATCTTTTAACTTCGTAGTCCTGAGCGGCAAAGGCTTGCACTATGCGGATGCTGCCGAATACTTCTGTCAAGAGAGAAGATAAGTTGGAGATTTCGTTTTGATTGCGGCGAGAGAGTGATAGCTGCCTTTGGCCAAAGTAGCTGATTAGCAAAGCCATCAGTGGCGCAACAATGATGCCGGTTAAAGATAGCTTCCAGTTTAGTAAGAAGATATAAACGGCTAGACCTATAATCTGTAGAACGCACGAGATAAACTGCTGAGACATTTTGGTGACAACCTCACCAACTTTATCAATATCTTCAGTAATTCGATAGGCTAAATCGCCGGTTTGTGCCCTGGCAAAGTAGTCAATATCCATCTTATGCAGGCTTGCATAGACCCGTTTGCGTACGGCCAGCACTACATTTTGCGCAGCGCCAATCGCGTTTACCTTCTCGCCATACAAAAAGATGTTTTGAACCGTAAAGTCAATAGCTGCAAGCCCCAGCCAATAGGCGGTTTGACGAACGTCTCCAGCAGCGATGTAATCAGTAATGTTGCCAACCAATCCAGGCAGAATTAAAACGGTTGCTACATAGCCCAATACACAGGCAAATGTCTTAATAAACAGCAGCCACTCTACCTGCAAAAAAGGCCAAAGATAGCGATAGCTAGAACGGTTTTTAACAGGCTTTTCCACAACAATTTTCTCAAATAACGCTCGTGGCCAACTGACGCTCTATCAAGGATAGAAAGTTTTGAGGCTGGGGCGATCGCTTCAACCACCACAGCCCGAAGTAAATCCCCTCTGGAGGGGCTAGGGGTGGGTTCCGATTGCCAACTCCTCACTACCCACCGCCTTTATCGCCTCATCCATATTCTTCAAAATCAAATTCGCAATCCTCGCCGACGCCCCAAACGGCCCAAACCTTGCCAGCCCATTCTCCACACACTTCTCTAAATAACCAGTATCTTCAATCGTCCTCACCACACACTCAGCCGCCTCTTTCAAAATCGCGGGCGTCGCGGCCTGCTTCCCAATCGTCTGCACCGACAGCCCCAACAGTCGATCCTGCGCCTCTGCAAACGCATAGGTAAACTGCGGCCCCTCCCCGGCAATCTGCACAATCGGCTTCCCGATCGCCATCGCCTGATCCACCGCTAGCCCCGCCATACCCACCACAAGCGTCGTACGGCAGGCAATATCGCTAAAAGCATCGCTGTAGCAAAGAATGTCTACCGGGTTTGCATACTCGTCTGTGGGCTCGTGGCTGAGCTTGACCCAGGGCGTTCCGTCTTCTCGCCTGTGCTGTTCATACTGCCAGCCTTGGGCTGATGCGATCGCCGCCACCTCAGCCATCACACTCGGCACCAGCGCCGCCCTAAACTTAATCGCCGCATTCAACTGCCCGGCTTCTAGCGCCAACTGCATCTCCAGCTTAAAGTTCCTCACCGCCTCTGCCGTTCGCGACCCCGGCAGTAGCGCCACCATTTTTTCACCCTCGCTTAGCTGAATATCCTTGCCCGCAGGCTTCAGCCGATCTAAAGAAGGAATCCCACCAAAGGTCACTTTCTCTAATCCTTGCCTGCGCAAATCTTCAGCCGTATAGGCATCGCGCGTCGCCACCGCCTTACATCGCGGCGACTTCAAAATCTGCCACAAAATCAGATCCATATTCAGCTTGCCTTCGTACATCGCTGAGAGTGGCGAAATAAAAGACACAAACGGTTTGCCACTAAGCAAAGCAAACGCCTGACCAATGGTGTCACCCGTCGCGGCTACAAAGTCTACCTGCTCAACATACTCACGCATGGCCTGATACTGCTTCCATGTCATTGTCAGCAGCCCAGCGCGAATGTCGTCAATTAGCCGCAGCCGGTTCATATAGGTAAAGCCACCTGAGGGCAGCGTGTACGTTGGCCCTACAATCGGCACGTCAATTTTGCGGTAGGCGTTGCCTTCTCCCACAATGGGCAGTGCGGCAATATCTAAGTCAGGGCGAATGGCCCGCAGCGTCCGAATAATGTGCGAGGAGTGATTGTCTTCGCCGTGGCCGTTGCTGATGTAGAGAAGTTTTTGAGCCATATGCGTGAGATCCACCGTGACAAAGATGCTGTGACAACCGATGCATCAAATTTAGTCAAATTCCATCCTACACCGCACCGGGAATGCGCCACTTTGACGAGCTGTACCCCTGGTTATGGTTGATCAACTGATACACCAGGGGTTGTCAATCTAGACTGCAAATGCGTAGCTTTAGGGAAAAATGATTTCAACTCGTCTTGATACTGACATTCCTATGGCTACTTCTCGGTTCCTACATCGTCTTTTTCGTCGTTCCTCTGCGGGCGCGTTAAGTGTACTCATCGCCGCGACTTCTTTCCCGCTAGGCAGTCGGCAGGCTGTAGCGCAAGATGCTCCGGTTGATATTGACGACACCGTAGAGTGCGAAATCCTGATCGTAGGTGGCGGACTCTCGGGCACCTCAACTGCTTATGAAAGCTTGCTCGCAGGTCGTACCGTTTGCATGACGGAGCTGACGGACTGGGTAGGCGGCCAAATTTCTTCTCAGGGCACCTCTGCACTAGATGAAGCGAAAAAACAGCGATCGCTCCTCTTCTACGCCGAAGGCTACAAAGCCCTCCGCCAGCGCATCGAATCTTTCTACGGCGAATTAAACCCCGGCGGCTGCTGGGTCAGCGTTTCCTGCTTCCTGCCGCGCGATGCCCACGCTATTTTAGAAGACATGCTCGACGATGCAGCTAGAGAAGGCGGTGGCAAGCTTAAGTGGTTTCCCTCTACGGTCGTTAAAGAGATAGCGCTGAGCGCAGATGGTCGGATGATTGATAGTGCGATCGCTATCCAACACACCCCTGCTCCCGGCGCGCCTCCACTCAACACCCGGCTCCTATCCGAAACAATCACCGACAGCTACAGCTACGAAGACTCCGACCAGTTCACCAAAAAAATCATCCAGTTCGTTCCCCCTTCAGGCGAATCAACCGGCCCCGCTGACTGGTACGTCGTCGAAGCCACCGAAACCGGCGAAGTCATCGCTCTATCTGGCATCCCCTACCAGCTTGGCCTAGATCCACGCTCCTACCTCAACCCGTCCTCCCCTACCGAAACCCGCAATCCCTACTGTGTTCAGGGCGTCACCTACACCTTCGGCATGGAGCGCACCGCCGACCCCCAGCCCCAGCCAGAGCCCGAATACTACCAGCAGTACGAGCCCTACTTCAGCTACGAGCGCCCGCGTGACAACAACGACTACTTCGACTACGTATTCACCTACCGCCGCATCGCTGCCCCCGATCCGCGCCCGGAAGGCAGACAGTTTGGCGTCACCAAAGTCGCCCCCGGCGATATCTCCATGCAAAACTGGACATGGGGTAACGACTACCGTCCCGGCACTGCCGAAGACAACCTCGTCTTTAGTGCCGATCAGCTTGCCGCTACCGGCCAGCTAGAGCCCGGCGGCTGGATGGGTGGCCTGCGCGTAGACGCTCTTCGCAAAGCCGAAGAAAACGCCTACAGCTACTACCACTGGCTCACCACAGGCGACACCGACTCCCAGCTTGGCGATGGCGTCAAAGAACCCAATCCCAATCACCGCTTCATTTCCGGGCTAGATGCCCCGATGGGTACAGCCCATGGCCTCTCTAAATTCCCCTACATTCGCGAAGCCCGCCGCATTGTCGGTCGTCCTAGCTACGGCTTTCCTGACGGTTTCATGGTCAACGAAATCGACATTTCCAGGGCTGACTACCGCGACGAATACTACCAAACCTCACTTGGCCCCAGCCGCTACCGCGAACTTTGGTACGCCCTCGCCGGACTCAACGCCACCTCAGCAATAGACGACAAAGTTCCGCCTGCCGATATTGTCCGTCGCACCCGCTCCACCATCTACCCTGACTCCGTAGGCATCGCCCAATACGCCATCGACTTCCACCCCTGCCTCACTGAGTCTCCGCACGAAAAGCCCGGCAATATGGAATATCCGAACATCCGTAAAGCCCATGGCCAAGCCTACCCCGGCCAAATTCCGCTGCGCGCCATGATTCCACAAAACATCGATAACCTTCTGATTGCGGGCAAAACCATCGCCACCAGCAACATCGCTGCCGCTGCCTACCGCGTCCATTCCTTCGAGTGGTCAGCCGGTGCCGCAGCCGGTACAACCCTCGACTTCGCACTGAGAAACAACGTGCTCCCCTACGAACTGGTAGACGACCTGCCGTCGCAAGAGCCCATGCTTGAACAGCTTCAGCGCGAACTTAATGAAAACGGCAATCCTACCGCTTTCCCCAATACTTCAATTTTCAACTTAGATTGGGAGGAATGGCGCGTTTGGTAAAGCGTTAGCGAGCTTTCTAAATTTCCAAGGTGCTGGAAGCTCAGGCCCCGTCCTCACGATGGGGCTCTACCAGGGATTGTCGATCATGGTGAATGCCGACCAGTAAAAGGGATGTGAAAAATCCCACTGGCCACTTTCTGCTAGCCCAGGGAGTGTCGCGATCACCTCCCCTCCCCTTTCATCAACAGCAACTTCAGCATTTCTCAACCGAACCGTCCCATTGGCCTCTTTCACCCAAGCTGTTGCATCCTCAAACCCACTTCCTGTCAGCATCTCTCCGATACCCTCTGGCGTAATCTCTGACATCGTTTGCAATGGCCTAGCCTCTACCTCTAGAGACAAAAGCTGATTGTTTTGGCTGATGCGAACAATATTTTCGCCCTCTACTGCTGCAATATTAATACTGCCTGCTGGTGCGATTAAGCTATCTGTGTTGATGACAGTCCCGCCGATTAGGCTCAGATTTTGGCTGTAACCAACGCGCAAATTTCCAAGATTAACGACTGCGCCTGACTGTGAGTTATTAAGTTGAAAAGCTGTTGGGTTTCCGTTGAGGATGCTGTAGTCGGGGTTTGCGATCGCGTCAAACTGAGCGCTGTCAAACCAAAGTCTAAGCATAGGAGGGCATCGCAGTTGCGCCTATTCCTAGCAAGCTTGACAGGGCTAAAAACGCTGCTGTCTCTGCCTTATTAAAACCATCTATACAGATGCCGCTCACGCTCTGAAACCTCTGTCTAAGTAACATCTCTCAGGTACACCCGAGAAAGTAGCTCTATGACTCCCGCAATAACATTTCTACAGAGGCAGTATGACACTGTAAAAGGCGACACAAATCCGCTGAAAGACGTGTTAAAAGACTGCTAAAACAGTCAATAATACATACCATAAAGACTCTTTTAATCACAGATCTCACATTTACAAATAATTACAAAATAAGCTTTTTATCTTCTAGAGAAAACCCAACTAATTCAACCTTTTTTAAAGCCTTCGCCAACTTAATAACCCTATGGCCAATCTAAAACACCTATTTAAACTCTCTCAAGGCTCGCAGGCATGGAATCAGTGGCGCAGAGAAAATCCTAGAGTGCTACCTGATTTAGCCGATGCCAACTTAGCACAAGCCAAACTCAGCGGCGCTAATCTCTACAAAGCAAATCTGAGCGGAGCTGATTTCTTTGGGGCCAACTTCTCTAAGACTAATCTCATCAAGGCCAACTTGAAGGGTGCTAACTTCAGCGGTGCTAACCTTCATCGTGCTAATCTCAGCGAGGCCGACTTGCGTAAAGCTGACTTCTTCCGCGCCGATCTGAGCGAAGCCGCCTTCTACAAAGCTGACTTGTGCGATGCCGATTTTAGCGGTGCCGACTTGCGTAGAACAAATCTTAGAGACGCTATCTTTAGCAAAACAATCTTCAGTGCCCCAATAGAGCTATCGGAAGCACAAATCGCTGACTTTCAAGCTAGAGGCGCACTCTTTGCTTGCCCTACTGTGTAGCCGTAGCCCGCAGTGATAGGCATCAGACTTACTAACGTGAAATCTACCAGGGATTTCCGATCATCGTGAACGCTGACCAATAAAACGGATGTGAGAAGTCCCAGCGACCGCTCTCTCTGAGCGCAGGTAAATCGGCTAATACTTCATCGTTTAGTCCGTAGATTTCTCCATCGCGAATACCGACATCTCCGCTGATCAATCGAATTTGGGCGTGCTGTAGTGCCTCTGTCGGTACCGTAGCCTCTGCCAACCGATCGTAAAACTGCGTCATAAAGCCGAGTGTGCCTTCATCATTGACAGGCCACAGGCTTGCGAGCGCTGACTGCGCGCCTGCGCCGACTGCAAGTCCTGCAAAACCGTACTCTGCTGAGCGATCGCCCACCGCCGTATTACAAGCACTTAAGATAATCATGCTCAAATCCTCTTGATCTAAGCGCAGATCATTTAGCTTCTCTAGCGGTAGCTTTTCATCCCAAAGCTGAATATAAGAATTCTCCAGATTGCCTGATTCAAACGTAGCATGGGTAGCCAAGTGAATGATTCCATAGTCTTCTTTGTCTATCTGACTTTGTAGCGTTTCTAAAACAAAGTCTTCGTTCAAGAAAGCATCTCCTTCTCCCAATCCTTCCGCAATCAGGCTAACCTCTGCCTCTACTGCAGGTAAATCAGGCTGATCTCTAAAGCGAGAAGCACCCATTGCGAGAACCCTTGTTTCGCTGAAATTATTCTGGTGATACGAGGCGCTACCGATTTGCGCTAGGCTCAAGCTAGGAAGGAGCCCTAAGCTGTAGTTTTCTACCAAGTAGCGATCGCCATCGTGCAAAGCCGATATGGGCAGCGTTCGTAGTCCCGTATCCATGACAAATCCCAAGCTATCTACGTTTTGCGCTTGCAGCGTTTCGGCAATCGGTGCCACAATCCAGCGATAAAGCTGCTGCGCGGGAGGCAGATACTGCCGAGGGATCGAAAACTGACTGGTGACCTGTTGCCGTAGCGCATAGCTCGCTTCGTCTACCTGCTGACGAGTGATTCCCCACTGCCGCTGTCGAACTGGTATGCCGTCTTGAGTAATCAGCATCACCTCTAACTGGTCACTTGATCTTGCTTCGTCATCTGTTCTGATGCTAACCGACGCTTCTAACTCAGCATCCGGCACAAAATAAACATATACGAGCGCTGGATTGACAGTCGTAGAACGTTGAATCTCTCCTAGTGCGTTCTGTGCCGCTGCAAGCGATACCGTTTTACGATTGCGATCGCGACTTGTGGTACCCCAGTAGTCTTCAAAAGCCTGATCGTTTCTCTCTTCTATCTGCTGATAAATTTCGTCAGCTTCACTATCATCGGTAACGGCTATCTGGCGAATTTCAGGAATATTGGCGACGGTCGTGATAACACGAGTCGCTGGCACGTCGGCGGTTTCAGTTGAGAAATAGCCTCTGTTTAAGAGCCGAATATTACCCTGGCTGTAGTAGCTAGTAAAAATTTCTCCTGAGACAATAGTGTTTGTTGGGCTAGTCTCAAGTCTAAAAGCGGTGCCGTTGCCGGTGTCAGCTCCAACTTGAAAAAGCGTAGCAGCGCGGTCAGGATTGCCATAGCTAATATTTATATTGCCTGCTTTTGCTCCTACTGTAGAGATACTCGCCGCCGTGCTCGAACCGCCTTCAAAAATCCTCGTTTCAGCATTTTCAATAGATCCCGTCGCGCTAAAATCCTCGTCGGTTTTAATATCAATCTGAGTCGCCTCAGTATTGCCGCCGCCTCGACTACGCGCATCAATGAACGCTACGGAAATGCCTCCCCAGCTTTCTAAGTCAACATCGCCTGCGCGACGAGGCGACACACCGTTGTTAATATTGCCGTTAGCTGTTGTAATTCCGCGCGCCGTAATGCCGCCTTGCAGCGAGCGGATAGTCACGTCTCCGCTATTTTGCCCCCCTTCTGTTGTAATGCTCTCGACAGATATATCGGTTTTAGCTGAGATCTCAACATCTCCTCCGTTTACGCTACCGCTGCTATCAATTGAGCCGGTTGCTGTCATGCTACCTGTTTCACTAATCACGCTAATGCCCTGTTCGCCACGCGCAATAATCGTACCAGCGTTAATGTTTCCCAAAGCGCTCAGGGTGACGCTACCATCAAGCGCGGTGATATTGCCGCCGCTGATATTGCCTGATGTGTCCAGTAGAATATTGCCGCGTGAGGTGAATAGCTCATTGTCTTCAATATCTATATTGCCTTGCGATCGCAACACCACCCCATTAGAAAACCTAACATCGCCTAACAGACGAATCTCTCCTACCTGCTCTGCCCCCCCAATAACAATCTCAGAAAACCCGTCCTGAATAGCACTAATCTCTCCTTCAGTAATGTTTAGCGCTGGCCCTCTAGTATCTGTTTCGCCCAGTTCGATGCTAACCCATGAGTCTTGCGGGCGAATCGTAAGCCTGCCTTCACCTGAGATTCCGCCGCCAATATTATTAGCGCTACTATCTTCGCCAATATTTATGTCGTTACCAATTAGCGTAAGATCGGCTGTGCCACTGTCAATAGACTCTGTGATTTGAGAGCTATAGTTCAAAAAGCTTACGGTGTGTCCTTGAGAGTCTAAGCTGTCATTCTGAATATTTTGAATCTCGCTGAAGGCCAGTAAGGTTTCGTTGCCTTGCCGAAGTTCTCCTCTATCTTTGCCAGGAAGATTCGCATCAGCATCACCAATTCTCCAAGTTGAATCACGGCTATTGGAGATAATGCGATTGCCTGTTTCACTGCCACCTCTGATGGTTAAGTCGGATGAAAAATTCTCTCCATTGATATCGAAAGTATCTGAACCTGTGCTGCCAACTAATCTTTCAAAGCCGTCGAATTCAAAGCTCAAAACTGAGTTTTGCTCTCCATCAAAGCTCCAATAGATTCCTTCACTATCACCACCAATAGGTAGTCCGTACAGTGTGATTTCATCAGCACCTTCTTTCCCTTCAAGTACTTCAAAGTCAAAAAACGTCATGCCAAGCGTTCTAACATTACTATTATCTAAAACCTCGAAAATATCAGCGTTATTAGATCCCTCAATAACATCCTCATAAGCACTGCCGACGATGGTTTCTACGCTGCTAAATTGTGGAACGCCCGTTGCCGTTTGATCGCCTGCATTGATTAAAACGCGATCGCTATACGTACTGTAGTCAAGTGTGTCTGCGCCCTCTCTTCCCTCTATGCTTTGAATATCTGAAACAGTAATGCTGTTGAAGCTAGCAGTGCGATCGCTCGTGATGAAAAAAGTGTCGTCTGCGTCAGAGCCGATTAATGAAATATTGCGATCGCCACTCTCAATCCGCTCTATGTCGCTAAAAGACGATATCCCAGTTGCGCGATCGCCAAAAACGCTCACGGTTGATTCGCTACTATAGTTGTAGCTAATCACATCGTTGCCACCACCAACAATGCTTTCAACAGAACCACCCGCTTCAATAACAAAGCTATTTTGTCCTGCGCCACCTAGCAGATTTTCAAATCCTGCAAAAACGAGGCCATTAATAACGCCGCTATTCTCACTAAGAATTGTCCAAAAGTTGTCGCCCGTTCCACCGCGCAGCGTACTACCGCCACTGTTGCCGACAATTTGACTAATATCTTCAACTTCTACGGCTGATAAATCAACGGTCACGCTGCCAGGCGAGTTTTCGTAGCTAATAGCACTGATGCCAGTACCTCCCGAAATGCGATCAAAGTCTTCTAACGATGCACCAGGTTCTATCAGAAAACGGTTAGTTAAATCACCACCTATTAAGTTCTCAATATTCGAGAACTCAAGATTGATGCCCAGCAGGCTCCCTTGCCCCGATCCCGTTAAGCTAAATCGGTTATCGCTCTGATTAGGCCCAGCGAGTGTTTTGCCCCCAATGATGCTAACGGGGGCTCTCGCGTTTGCCTCGTTGACTACGCTCGGCTCTATGTTAATGGTGCCTGCACCATCCGTCAGTCCAATAATAATTTCATCTACGCTGCCAATCGTATCAATATCTCTTTGTAGTATATTCAGGCCAGGGACTTCATTCTGTCCTCCTATCGCAATATCCGTATCGATATCACTAGGTTTGAACCAAACGCTCTTTCCATCAACTGATGAGCTATTTTCTCCGAGGAGATTAATAAAATTGCTTGTTAGAGTGATATCAGCATCACTCCCACCATCGTTCGAGATAGCCGATAGCCCTCCTCTCACAACAATCTGCTCGCTCCCTGACAAGTTAATAGTGCCAGCATCGCTTCCTGCGTTGGTGTTAATACTTTCTGCTTGAATAACTCTTGCTTCTATAGAGATATCGCCGCCATTGCCAGCGTTGTTATTCGCCGCCGATGAGCTTAAAAGATCCCCTACGCTTACCTCACCTGCTAAGGCCGATATAGCAATCTCTCCACCTGCTGCTGTATTGTTTCTGTCGGCCCGCGATTGCGTATAAAGACCGCTCTCGGCAACAATGTTTCCTGCTCTCGACGTAAGTGTTATTCTTCCACCTGCACCCGCATTATTTCGCTCTGCATAAGAACCTGACGAAATTCCTACGCTGCTCGTTCCGGCAATCGTGATACTACCTTCAGCCTCTAAGTCAACGTCTCCGCCCCTGCCAGCATTATTGCCTGCTGCCGAAGACCATGTTTTAATTCGATCGCTAACAAAAATATCACCGCCGTTGGCCTCTACTCTAATATCGCCGCCATCGCCAGCGTTGTTACTGAAAGAATAGCTGTTAGTGCTGATAGCGTTTACCGATACTTCGCGACTGCTAATAAGCCTAATGTCGCCGCCGCTGCTGCTGTTATTGCTCGTCAGGTCTGTTCTCAGGTGACCTGCTGTAATACCCGCTCCTGAGATGTTGATAGTGCCGCCATCAGTGCCGATAGCACCACCTTGATTCATTTCAAAGCGTCCTACGCCATTGCTATCGGCATCGGCGGCAAACGTTAGCGATGCGCGCGCCGGAAAGTATAGTTCATTATTAATGAGTTCTGTCAGAGTGATGTCTTTTGTCGCTGCTATGTAGGCGATATTGCTGCCTATCGCACTATTAGCGGAAAGACTTCCCGAAATGACGGCATTGCCGCCGCTTTCATCAATAGGTGTTTGGCCTAGCTGTACTGTTCCATTCGCCTGCGTCGTCAAAGCTGTGGCGCTTGTTGAGCTTCCACCTGTCAGCATTTGGCTAATACTTTCGGCTGTAATCGCGCCGCCTGTGTCAGTTGGAAAAGCGCCTGCTTCTATTTCTAAAGACAGCAGTTGATTCTCTTGTGAGATCCGAATAGTATTGTTGCCTTCTGTAGCCGCGATCGCTACTGTCCCTTCAGGCGCATTCAACTTGCCATCATTTACAACAGTGCCACCCATCAAACTCAACGACTGTTCTTGAGAGACGCTGAGGTCGCCCAAGTTGACGATCGCTCCTGGTTGATCGGTCGCAAAGTGAAATGCTGTTGGATCTCCGGTTAATTCGCTATAGTCGCTAGCGCCCAATACATTTGCATAGCCGCCGTTAAATTCAAGACTGGTTGCCGTTGTCGCTGTAAACCCGCCTGATAAATTGAGCTGTGCGTTTGGCCCTATCAAAACACCCGCTGGATTCATCAGATACAAGCTGGCACTGCTACCGCTCACTTGTAGCGTTCCGTCGATAGTAGAAGCGCTGCTGCTATTTACTTTGCCAATAACATTCTGGACGGTCGGGGCAATGACAAAGTTAGCGGTCTGTCCATCGGAGACATCGAACTGATCAAAACTATGGAAAAGGTTGGTATTGTCACTCGTGTTATAACCCCCCGTAATGTCGATGCGATCGCCTACAAAATCTACCGTCGTGACACCCTCAGCCGACACGACCTGAGCAAATGCGTCAGCAGCAGGTGCAACAATACTTAGGAAAGGGAGTAGTACTAGAGAGGTTTTTGAAGCGATCGCTTTGGCAGATACCTGGCTCATACGGATGCAAGTTTTGTGCTTAAGAGGGTAAGTGACAATACTCAGAAGGCTGCTGAGGAAAGCTACTTACAGAGTGCCCGTAACAATATTTCTAACCGTGAAAAATCTCGACAAAACCGTAAAAATGGACAAATAATGAGAACTTAAGTTATTTAGCTTAGCGACTGCTTTATGGAACTCTCAGATAGCTGGCAAAATTGGCTGTTCACGATTACCTACCTCTCTTTTACGGTATTTATTATTTGGCAAGTTCTGAAGCCACGCCATAAGTAATGGCCTTTACACAATTTCTGGCCCTCAGCGCTACCTATCTTTCTTAGCGACTAGCCCTAGCGACTGGTAACATAAGGGGCCACCGCAGTGCACAACCCATGAAGAATTCATAGGAGCCAGCCGCAATGCTGAAACGGTTTATGAATTGGCTACTACACAAATTGCAGAATATATTAGGCAAAAAGCGCGGCAGTTCGCCTGCACCGAGTCAGCCTAAGCGCGATGCTGACAGCAGAGGGCCTGCGCTAGGCAGTAACCGTACGATCGGCACCTCACGCCCTACTGTGCCGGTCATAGATCCAATTTCTAAACCAGCCGTATCGCCGACTCCTGAGCCAGCTACAGCCACTACCGAAATTACAGAAGATCCAGTCATAAACCGGTCGTCACCTCAGCCACTCGTCAGTGACTCTACGCCCGAGCTACCTTCTGAGCCTTCCGACACCCACAGGCGTGCGGATGTCGCTTCGGCAGCATTACCGGACATCAAGATAGTCAGCCCAGCCTTTCCGACAGAGGTATCCGAGCTGATGGGCTCTCCCTTAAAGCCTGACGAATCATCAGCTACAGAAGCTAACAGCGCTGATATGCCGATGCGCAGCCTGAAAAGAATGCCTGATGGTCAGCTCCCAGGCATTCACGACCTGCTACCTGCTGTAGAAGCTACAGACCTAGATGAAGTCCCAGAGCCTTTCAACTCAGAAAGTCCGCTGCAACCTTCTTCCTCTCTTGATACATCTTCACCAGACTCAACGCAGGCCACTGAGCCAGAACAGGTGGTTGAACTAGAGCAAGCAACGCTGTTTAGCTTCGATATTATTGAGCGTGAGGCGATCGCTACTGACGAAAGGGGTGATGAGCTGCTTGCCGATGAGTCGTTAGAAGACGAGCCACTAGACGAAAGCATAGCAGCCGCTGAGGCCGAGACAGCAGTTGAGGAGGCTGAATCACCCGCTTTACCGGCTCAGATTTTGATTGAGACGGAAGACGATGTAGCTGACGAGGCGGCTATAGATGGCAAAGTTGAGACACTGCCCTATCCCTGGTCGCTGCCTGTTGATAGAGACAATGTAGTTGAAGACTATGCAACCGAAGACTATGTAGCTGACATAGAGCCTTTAGCACCGCCGATTGAAGGCGAGGCGATCGCCCAAACTAAGACATTTGCGCTGCCTGAAGCCGAACAAACCACAGCGCCTGAAGCAAAGCAAAGCAAGCAATCAGAGCGAAGTAAATCCATAGCACCTGTCTTTGAAGATCGGCCTGTTAAAAACGGTGTCGTCAAGCTTCTTTTCACACTCAAAGAAGGTAACTTTCACGGCTACATCGCACCCGACGATGGCACCAAAGATATTCTCTTCCATCAGAAGTACATCAACGCTGATGTTTTCCCGCGTTTGGAGCGCGGCGTTAAAGTCACGGCTGCTATCAAATATATCGAGGGCAAAGCCTATGCCACGCGGGTAGATTTGCAATAGCGCCTTATAAAAAGAGCCTCATAAAAAGAGCTGATAGGCCGGATTGTGGCTTTCGTTCCAATAGCGGTAGCCCAGCGTGTCCAAAAAAGCCTCCCACTGGCTCATTTCTTCGGGTGGCACCTGCATACCGACGACGATTCTGCCGTAGTCAGCGCCATGATTACGGTAGTGAAACAGGCTGATGTTCCAGTTAGGGCTCATGGCTGAGACGAAGTTGGTAAGCGCGCCGGGCCTTTCAGGAAATTCAAACCGATAGAGTAGTTCGTAGTCTGCTAAAGAAGATTTACCGCCAACCATGTGCCGCAGATGCATTTTGGCAAGTTCATCGTCAGTGAGGTTGAGCGTTTTAAAGCCGTTGTCTCGAAAGGTCTGCTCAATCGCCTGCGCGTCGGCTCGGCCTTTTACCTTGATGCCGATAAAAATATGCGCCCGGTCGCGATCGGCAATGCGGTAGTTAAATTCGCTGATGCTGTGATTGCCTAAAATGTCGCAAAACTTTCTGAGGCTACCGGGCCGTTCTGGAATGGTGACTGCAAAGACGGCCTCTCGGCCCTCGCCCAGTTCAGCGCGCTCAGAGACAAAGCGCAGGCGATCGAAGTTCATGTTGGCCCCACAGGCGATCGCAACCAGCGTCTCTCCTGCAATTCCTTCCCTTTGCACATAGGCTTTCATGCCAGCGATCGCCAGCGCTCCTGCCGGTTCTAATATTGAGCGCGTATCCTCAAACACGTCCTTAATCGCCGCACAGGTATCGTCTGTGCTCACCAAAATTACTTCGTCTACATATTGCTGACATAGCCGAAAGGTTTCTGCCCCTACCTGCCGCACGGCAACGCCGTCTGCAAATAGGCCAACTTGCTTTAGGGTGACGCGATCGCCCTTCGCCAAAGACTGACTCATCGCATCCGAATCAACCGGCTCCACCCCAATAATTTTAATCTCAGGCCGCAAACGCTTGATATAAGCTGCAACCCCTGAAATCAACCCCCCTCCACCAATCGCAATAAAAACAGCATGAATCGGCTGCTGATACTGCCGCAAAATCTCCATCCCGATCGTGCCCTGCCCGGCAATCACGTCAGGATCGTCAAACGGATGAATAAACGTCAGTCCTTTCTCTGCTTCTAGCTGGCGAGCGTGAGCATAAGCGTCATCGTAGCTATCACCATGCAGCACCACAGTGCCACCCCTCGCCTTTACCGCGTCCACCTTTACCTGCGGCGTCGTCACTGGCATCACGATCATCGCCGTAGTTCCTAGCCTTTGAGCTGCTAGTGCTACCCCTTGCGCATGGTTGCCCGCCGAAGCTGCGATCACGCCGCACCCTAATAATTCAGGCGAAAGCTGAGCCATTTTGTTGTATGCACCGCGCAGCTTGAACGAAAAAACGGACTGCACGTCTTCTCGTTTGAGTAGGACGTTATTGCTTAGTCGTTCAGATAATCGAGCAGCCTTTTCTAACGGCGTCTCTTGAGCTACATCGTAAACGCGAGCCGTTAATATTCTTTCTAGATAATCGGGATAAGCCACGGTTTGTCAACGCACTATCAAAGAATTAGTGTATCTGCTTTGTGCGATCGCTACACTTCCTTTGATGCGCGTATGGTGGCCGCAGCAGGTATTCACAAATAAAGAGCCGACTTCCTAAAGAAACCGGCTCAACTTCTATCAGCACTAATTGGAAAAAAGAAACTTAAGTGTAAGTCTTAAAGTCGTCATGGCCTAAGAGCGTTTGCGAAGGACGCCTAAACCTAACGATGCTATGCCGAATAGTGATAGTACAGACGCAGGCTCAGGCACTTGTTGAGCTTCTATTGCGCCACCTGTTTGCTTCCAAGACCAAAAGCCCATTGTGTAATCGCTGCCCTCGCCGTCTTTTCCCCTGATTGCTTTATTAGCCTCTTTGCTTTTGTACTCCTTCTTCTTTTTAGCTTTTTTCCCTCTTGTCGAATTTGCTTTCCCCTTGTAATCTACATCCCACCCAATGATATCTAAAGCCTTCAGATCGCTTTGCGAGATTTCGAGTCGATGATTTTTCATCAGTTCTGGAGCCATAATTCCAGAGGCACCTTTGGAATCCCAGTGACTCGCTTCGTGATCCGTATCGCCATCCCGTTTCCCTGTAAACAGCATATTCGTACGCTTTCCATCAAATGAGAGAAAGGTTTCTTGATCATGACTCAAGTCAACTGCACCAAAAGCTCCATTATCGTCGTAGTCTAAACTTTCATCAGAGTATCGAAATAGATCTAGCGTAGTTGCTTCTTCGATGCCCCTGACATCAACACCGCTCACGAAACCCAAAGTGTGAGCAATTTCATGAAGTGCTACGGTCAAAAGATCGTGCTTGCCACTATCTTCTAACTTATTGCGGCCACGGGATCTGTCCTTTTCCCCACGGGAGTTATATTCTGTGTAAAAATCTACGTCGTTATTTACTTGAATGTATCCGTCTAACTTGTCTGAATAACCATCAATTAATCCAATTGCCTTACTGTTAGCGCTCGTGATGTATACTTTTTCTTTCTCACGAACGCGATTGTCTTCCATAGCAAGATACTTCTTAAACTCATTATCTCGTCCAGAAAGATCGTACAAACTATATATGGCCTCTCTATCGTTCGACCTATCCCAATCACGGTCGCGAGACATATCCTCGTAGAGATATTCTGCATATTTTTCAAATTTCTCTTTCTTCAACGCCGGAGCCGCTTCTGCTAATGTAAGAAACTCGCCTAACGTACCATTTGGCGCTGATATTGCATGTCCTGACCTGTCATCTTGGGGAAGAAAGCTCTCTACGCCTATCCCTAAATTAATTTGAACATCATCTTCTAAATATGACGACCATATAGAGCCAGCCTCTTCAAAGGCAGATCTATATGCGTTAGAGACGTTACCGCCGTAGCTAAAGCTAAAGGTGACAGCTTGCGCCGCAGGTGCCGTAAAAATTCCTACGGTCACCGTTGACGCTAATAAGGCTCTTTGAACGCGCGAGCTAAGCTGCATAAAACTATCTCTCATCTTGAAACTTCTTGTCTATAAAGTGCCTCGTTCTTTAATTAATGCCATCTGCGTACTCACTTTTCTTACGTAGTGTTTATATAGCGGCAATCAGTAAGTACCTATACTTAAAAACCTAAAATTGTTGCTCGTAGCTAGAAACAGGCAATCATACGGAAAAACGCAGCTAACTGATGAGTTTCATAGATGCTTGCTGGGCTAAACACTTAGGTAGAGTATGTGATGAAACGAACGTTTCACTGTAGACACCCAATACGAGCTGTCCCTTGTGGTTCGTCGCCCACATCTGAGCTTCTACGATGTTTGGAAGTGCGTCGGGCGACACAGTATTTGTGCTTGGTTCGTTCGCGATTGATGGCGCAGTATCGTTTTGCGCTGTGGGCAACGTTTCGATACTTTCTAACAGGCGAAAATCATTCCAAAGGGATTGATTTGCAAGCGTTAGATTGCTGCTTTCAGGAAGCCCTCCCCTACCAGTTGCTACAAAGGTATTGCTATCTGTCTCTTCACAGGCATTAGCTATCTGATTTTCTGTAGAGAGCCCTTCAGGAAGTTCTGTGATGCCCTCAGTCGGATCTACTTCTGGATTATTAATTTCTACGCTGCCGCTGAAGGCTGGGCCAAGGTCTGAGGTCGCTGTAATATCGCTTTGAGGCGTTAGCGATTCGCGGTAGGTAGTGCCTAGTATGACGTTGGCATCTATGACAATTCGTCCGCCAAAGTCATCAACCGCGTTCGCTGTAATGTCGCTGTTCTCAAAGGCAACAATGGCTTCAGCATCAATGTTAATATCGCCGCCCGTAGCGCTGCCACTTGCGTTTGTTGTAACGGTGCTGCCTCGGCGTAGCACGAGGCTATCCGTTTGGATCATGATGTTTGCGCGATCGCCCGCCACCGTATTAGCCGTAATCACTCCCCCGTCTTTAACCTCTAAAGTTTGCGCGCTCAGCCTGATATTACCTGCCGAACCACTGCCAGGGGGGCGTCCGCCCGACTCGCTGCTAGGAAAATTACTCGCGTTGATGGTCGCTTCGTTGAGCACCGATAAAACATCGGTGGTGACAATAATATCTCCTCCGCTACCACTTCCTTCAAAGGCATTTGCAAGCAAACCACTGCGCCCGGCGTCTGTTCTTCCGTCGAGCGTGATAGATTCTGTTGCTCGAATCGTTAGATTGCCAGCCGCGTTATTGCTCGCGATAGTCGTTGCAACTTGTCCTCCATTGGTGACACTCAATCGATGCGTCTCTATCAGCGCTGAGCCGCTGTTGCCGCTACCCTTAGGGAGTGATAGGAAAGGATTGGTGGGCGAAACTTCAGAAGCAGTACCTAGTATGCTTGGTGAAGATGGGCCAGCTCCGTCTACAGTTATCTCTTCGGCCACGATGGCTAGATTGCCGCCGCTGCCTGGGCCAAAGGTATTTGCGCCTACCGTGCCGCCATCTGTAACGTTGAGCTGCTGAATGCGAATGTCCAAATCGCCACCAGATGCGGTAGTAGGCGTAAATTCGAGTGGGGCAACTGTTGTAAAAATAGCGCTTGGCCCCGCGTTAGAGACGCCGTTGAGGTTGGCGAGCTGCGATCGCACTCGTACGCTGCCTGCTGAGCCAGATCCCGCCATGGTGAGTCCGATTTGAGCCCCTCCAGTAAGACCAATTTCAGGCGCATTGACACTTAAAAGGCTAGTGCCATCGCCCGTTCCAAAAGGTGCAATTTCGAGATAGATGCTAGTAGGCATTGTGAAAACATCTGGCGGCATGAAGATGTTCTCTCCTGTGAGCTGAAGCTTTTCAGAAGCATTAACGGTGATATGTCCACTGCCGCTGCCTGTTACCTGTGCCAATACTGATGAGCCGCTACCTAAGGAAATCTGTTGTCCCTGAATTTGAACGCTGCCTGCATCGCTACTACTAACGTCTACTAAGGCAGATTGTGTCAGAGAGATATCTTGGAATGCAGAAACCTGATCGTAGTCAAACTGCCATTGAGAAGCCTCGCTATCAAACATAACGCGCTCGCCCTCTCCAATGCTCCCAACTTCTATATGACCACCTTCTGCGATTAAGTTGCCGCCACGCAATCTAATCGCTCCTCCGATGAACGCTAGGTTCTTTCCTGCGGACACTTGCAGGCTCGAGGCGGGCGGGCCGAAGGCATTTCTGGTAATAGCGGGGCCATAGGCCAGTGTGTGGCCACTTCCTTCAATCTCAATAGGGTTTGGCGCGCTCCCAAACTGAAGACCAATAGGTGTGCTTACCGTTAGCAGCGAAGGCACCTCAGCGGGATTTGTTGCACTAAATGGCGTTTTATCTTGAAAGAGGATACTGTCTGCGGTGCTAGAGAGAAACGAGCCTTGAAGATCTAGGCTGGCATTTTCGCCAAACATAATGCCGTTGGCATTGAGTAAAAATAGATTAGCTGCGCCATCTACAGCGAGAGTCCCATCGATAGTTGACAGATTCCCTGCGCCAGTGATTCTGCTGAATATATTAGTAACGCCAGGGTCGTCGAAAGTAACTGTCGAGCCGGTATCTATATTAAAGTAGTCGAAGCTATGAAAGAGATTAACTCCGCTGCCGTTGCTATCTCTTAAGCCACCCGTAATGGTGCAGTTACCCGAACAGCTATTGGTTCCGTTGAGCTGTGTGGGTGTCGAGCCGTCGATTGAGATTGACTGGGCGATCGCACCACCCGTCACCAGTCCGTTTGCTATCGCAAGCCCGCTACTCACCTTCAAAAGAGAACAAAGAAGTAGAAAGTTCTGATGCTTGGACTGACTTTTCATAAATCTCTAGCTCTAGATAGCCCTTGTGAAAGTTGTTTTGTAGGAAGCGCTATACGACTGTTGACAAAGAGCTACAAAACGCTAGCGTAATTTTCAATTAGGGTGCCCTTGTGGCCCGTAGAGTGTGAGGTTTGTGCAAACCGATTGACAAATTGGGGCATTAATAACCGTAGAAAGCTGCTTTGTTCTTTGAAATGGGCAGATAAATAACGATTTTCTGTGGCAAAGCAGTTGGGAATGAGCGTATATGAATCGCTATTGGAAGTTTAGAAGGTCGATTTTGAGTCGTAGAAGCTGGAAGAGAGTTCTGTTTTTGGCAATGATGCTAGTGACCCTGGTAGGTGTTACGGCAAATCCTGCTGCTTCTGTCGGCACTAAAAGCGTGGTGATCGCTCAGGACAATGTAAGTTCATCACTAGCGCCTTCGCAAAATCAGATTTTTCAAGGCCAGCAGCAGTATGAATCTGGTCAGATATCGTCGGCTTTGCAGAGCTGGCAGCGGGCCACAGAACAACTGCAGCCTCAGTCTTTGCAGCGGGCCGTGCTGCTGAGCTATGTGTCGATTGCAGCGCAGGATTTAGGTGACTGGGCGCAGGCAGAAGATGCGATCGCCCAAAGCCTTTCTATCATCGCAAGCAGTCCACGAGCACCTCAGCTATTACGTGTTCGCGCGCAGGTTTTGAACGCTCAAGGACGGCTGAGCCTAAAGCAAGGTAAGCCAGAAGCCGCTTGGGAAACCTGGCAGCAGGCCGAAGCTGACTACGATCGCGCTGATGACTTGCTTGGGAGCGTTGGGGCTCAAATCAATCAGTCTCAGGCGCTGCAAACGATGGGCCTGTATCGACGGGCAAACCTACAGCTTACGGCAATTGTTGAACGGCTTAAAGATCAGCCCGACTCTGCGGTAAAGGCGATCGCACTCAAAAGCCTGGGCAACGTTTTTCAGACCTCAGGTAGCCTAGCAGCCTCTCGCCAGTATTTGACCGAAAGCTTAGCTTTGCAAGAACAAATAGGCAACGAATCTGACATTGTAGATACTTTGTTTGCCTTAGCAAATACGTCTCGCTTATTGGGTGAGACAGAGGCAGCTTTAGCGCAGTACGAAGTCGTCGCGGTGCGATCGCCAAACGCCCTTCTCAAAGCCAAGGCTCAGCTCAATCGCTTGAGCCTGATGCTATCGGCCCAGCAATGGCAGGGTGCACAACAGCTTGCACCTCGCGTATTCGCTCAAGTCAAAAGTTTGCCTGCAAGCCGCGATGCGATTTACAGCCGAGTCAATCTGGTCGATAGCTTATTGTCTCATGCAGATAAATCGCATCAGCCGGTTGCGTGGGTTTCAGTGGATAAGGCCGCAGATTTACTTAAAGAGAGTGTAACCCAGGCCCAATCACTACAGGACAATCGCGCGCAGTCACTTGCGCTGGGCGAGTTGAGTAAGCTGTATGGACATACGCGGCAGTGGCAGGCATCTCAAGAGCTAGCACAAAAAGCATTGTTCCTCTCACAGACCATTGATGCTAACGATATCGCCTATCGCTGGCAGCAGCAGCTAGGTAAAGCGTATCATCAGCAAGGAAAGGACGTAGAGGCTATTGATAGCTATAAGGGCGCTGTGGAGACGCTTTCTGAAGTGCGGCGCGATTTGCTCGCTACTAACTCAGACGTGCAATATTCTTTTCGCGAGACAGTAGAGCCGGTTTATCGCGAGCTAGTGAGCTTGCTATTGCTACCTGATGAAGTAGACCAGCGATCGCTGCTTAAAGCAAGAGAAGTTGTAGAAGATTTACAGCTCGCGGAATTAGAGAATTACTTTAGATCTGCCTGTATCGATTCGGCAGCGGAGTATGTCGATAAGCTAGATAGCAAAGCAGCGGTGCTCTACCCAATTGTATTGGCAGATAGAGTAGAGGTGATTGTATCTCTACCGGATTTGCCTTTGCGTCACTATCGCACCTGGCAAGCAAAAGAAGTCACCGATCAAACAGTTGATGATTTATTTCAGTATCTTAATCCGGCACTCTCTACTAACAAGCGGCTAAGGCTCTCTAAGCAAATATACGACTGGCTAATCACGCCGGTTGAATCTGCGCTGCGTGAACGTAATATAAGCACGCTGGTGTTTGTACTAGATGGTAAATTCCGCAGCATTCCAATGGCTGCTTTGTATGACGGACAGCAATATTTATTAGAAAAATATAGCGTAGCCCTTACGCCTGGGCTCAAATTGTTGGGGCCTCACTTTCAAAACCCGAAGCCTTTGCAGGCGCTAATGATGGGTTTGACGGAGGCGCGGGATGGATTCTCGGCGCTGCCGGGCGTGAAAGCAGAGCTAGAACAGGCGTCTGCCCGTGTCGATGCTCAGGTGCTCTTTGATGAGGAATTTACAAAGCAGAGTTTAGCTGATGAAGTTGATCGCGTTCCTTTTCCCGTGCTGCACTTAGCGACTCACGGCCAGTTTAGCTCTCAGTTAGAAGATACTTTTTTACTGGCCTGGGATGAGCGAATATCAATGGGCGAACTGGATGATTTGCTGCGATCGCGCCGCCAGGCCGCCGAGCCGATTGAGCTGATGGTGCTAAGCGCCTGCCAAACTGCCGAAGGTGACGATAGAGCCACCTTAGGCTTAGCAGGTGTTGCTATTCGCTCAGGTGCTAGAAGTACGCTGGCTACACTTTGGGCTGTTAACGATGAATCTACCGCCGAGCTAATGGCTGAGTTTTACCGAGAACTCGCAAATACCGATCTATCTAAGGCCGAAGCTTTACGGTTAGCTCAAATAAAAGTACTGAAAGATCCTCAATTCTCCCATCCTTATTACTGGTCGCCGTTTGTTTTAATTGGGAATTGGTTGTCCTAAATAATACCGGTTTTTAGCTTATGAAAACAAGAATGACTGTCACCGCTGCTGCTTTGTTGGGGGTTCTACTGCCTTGCACAAGTATCTTTGATACAGCGATTGCCCAAAGTGCCGATCGATTGAGAACAACAGAGACTCATGCCACTCGAATTGGATTTGTTCCCCCCCTGACCAGCGGCTCTCCTAATCGTACACACAGCGGTGCAAGCCGTCGCCCGATGCCTTCTCAGTGTGGTGGGATAGCGATACTTCCTGAAAGTGGTATTGGCTTAACTGCAACTGAAGAACTCTCTCTCTACGTATATTTTGCAGAAGGCACCGTTGTAGACGAGGCTATCTTGAGTTTGAAGTCTTTAGATGAGAGTGAATACTTCGAGGCGAACCTGAGCTTGCCAAGAGAAAAATTTGCTGAATCAGGCGGCGTGATGGAAGTCGCGTTTCCAGAAGCCCTGCCGGTTCTGCCTGCTGATGAGGAATATACCTGGTCTTTAGTCCTTAAGTGCAATGGTCAGCTTCGACCTGATAGCCCCGTGCTTGGCGGTGCTATTCAGCGAGTTGAGTCAACGGTAAATATTCAACCGGATGCGTCTTTGGTAGAACAAGCTCAGGCGTATGGTGAGGCCGGGTTGTGGTACGACTTGCTCGATACCCTGGCGCTAATGCGTGTGGAGGATTCTGCCGATGTTCAATCAATGGAACATTGGTCAAACGTTTTAGAGACAGTAGGGCTAGATATGATTGCAAGCGCGCCCTTGATAGAAAGCTAAAAGCGTCTTTTCCTTACCGTTAAGGCTCTATGTTCCTGATGATTAAAAGCATTTCAACTAACTGTTGGGATGCTTTTGTTGTAGCAGTACTATTGCATCAGACTTGATGCGTGTAGAGTTGGGCATTCTGTAAGCATCGCCCGCAGTCTTTTTTCCCATCCTGCAGTCTTTTTCATATAGATGTTCGCACAGCTTATACACCGAATGAAACAAGGGCGGCAGATGCTTGCTGTGAGCTTTGGGATGGCCGGGGTGATTGCGATCATGGCGACATCGGGCATGTTTGAGAGCTTGGAGATAGGCGTTCTAGATCAGTTTTTAAGGTTGCGTTCGTCAGATAAGATTTCCGATGAGAGAATTTTAGTCGTCACTATCAATGAAGAAGACATTACAAAGATAGGTCAGTGGCCAATTCACGATGCCGCCTTAGCCGAAGTCGTTCGTCGTGTTAGTAAACACGAACCCGCCATTATTGGCATTGATCTCTATAGAAATCTACCTATTGAACCAGGCACTCAAGAGCTTAATCAGGCGTTTGAAGAGATTCCGAATGTAATAGGTATTGAGCGCGCTATCGGAGAAGTGGTTCCCGCTCACTCGACGCTGGTGGCGTTAGGAAAAACGGGTTCCTCCGATTTGGTATTGGATGATGATGGCAATGTCAGGCGCGGTTTACTATCGGTGATTACGCCACAGGGAGAGATTAAGCAAACGCTTGCGGCGACCTTGGCTCTAGAGTATTTGTATGAGCGGGGAATTGAGCCTGAACCTTTAGACGATAGCGGATTTGATTTGCAGTTGGGTCAGGGCAGAGTCGAGCTGTTTGAGCGGAATGATGGCGGCTATGTGAATGCCGATTGGGGCGGTTTTCAGGTGTTGATGAACTACCGGAGAAGCTACGAGCACTTCGAGTCGGTTTCGATCTCGACGGTGCTCGCAGGAGAGCTAACCGATGAGATGGTGCGCGATCACATTGTTTTGATCGGTGCGATTGGGGTGAGCGCAAACGACTGGTTTGCGACCCCGCTTGGCGGCGACCAGGTGGCTGGCGTGTATATTCATACGCAGATGATTAGTCAACTGCTAGACCTTGCTTTAGAAGGTAAGCCGCTGTTAATGACTGTCTCGCTCTATATAGAGCTGCTTTGGACGGCTGCATGGATAGCTGCGAGCATTGTAATGAGCTATTCAATTCTTTATAGCCATTCGCTGAAGTCGGGCGTGCCCACGTGGCAGCTCATTGCTCGAATGCTAAGCGCGAGCGGTGGATTGCTGAGCGTTTCCTACGGGCTTTTTTTAGCAGGCTGGTGGATGCCTGTAGCGCTACCGATGGTATCTATGATGGTGGCTACGGGCTTAGGAATGGCCTATCGAAACCAGCAGCTACAAAACCTGGCTGCCTTCGATGAGCTGACACAGGTCGCAAACCGGCGCTACTTCGATCAGTACTTATCAGATGCTCTGAAGGTGCATAAGCAGCTCTCTGTCATTCTCTTTGACGTTGATTACTTCAAGGCGTTTAACGATTTGTACGGGCATCCAGCGGGCGATCGCTGTCTACAAAAAGTTGCAAAGTCACTTCGATTAGGTGTTCGTAACTCTGATCTGGTAGCACGCTATGGCGGAGAGGAGTTTGTGGTTGTTTTGCCTGCTACTGACGAGGAAACGGCTGCTATTGTGGCAAGGCGTGTTCAAGAACAGATGTACGAGATGGCGATCGCACACGAAGGCTCTCAGGTAAACGAATGGGTCACGATTAGCTGTGGTGTGGCGAGCGTTTCACCTGGATTTTCTTTACTGTCGCCGCGCTTAATTGAGTATGCCGACCAAGCATTGTATAAAGCTAAGCAGTCGGGACGAAATCGCGTTGTAATGAGCCAGTGGCAAAAGCTTGAGAACGATGAGGCCCTGCCAAGCGAAAAAGCCTAGCGCCAAGTATGCTGATGCCGGTGAGCTGGTATCAATTCTATGGCTATGGAAATTCGAGACTTTCAATCGGCAGATATAGAGGCGCTGACTGCGCTATACAACCAATACATTTCAGAGACAACCATCACGTTTGACTTGCATCCCTACACCGTTCGAGAGCGGCAGGAAAAGTGGATGAGTCACTATGCTACTTCGGGGCGTCATCGCTTATTAGTCGCTGAAAGCGATGGGCAAATTTTGGGCTATGCCAGCAGCAGTCAACTGCGCGTAAAGGCTGCTTATGATACGTCTGTAGAGACGAGTATTTATCTATGTGCTGACGCTCAAGGTCGCGGATTAGGAAGCCAGCTTTATAGCGCACTATTTGAGGTGTTGCGCGAGGAGGATGTGCATAGAGCCTATGCGGGTATTACGCTGCCTAACGATCCTTCTATTGCAATTCATCAGAAGTTTGGGTTTAAGCAGGTTGGGCTATTTCAAGAGGTCGGTCGCAAGTTTGGTAAGTATTGGGATGTGGCCTGGTTTGAGAAAGATCTTCCTGAGGCATAAGAAAAGCCCCCGATGATTCAGTGAACCATCAGGGGCTATAGGAGAGTGTAAACACTTGAACTTAGGAGAATCTAACGCTCTATGACGAGGCTTTTTTTAGAAGAGGTAGCCAACGCCAACCGTGAAGCCTAGCTCGTCGTCATCAGCGAAAGGAGAGTAGTTGACAGAACCGTTAGCAACATAGTTGCGAGCAAAGCGGTAGTCAGTACCGGCTACTAGCGCGAATTCTACGTCACTGTCGTCACCGATATCACCTGCTACACCAGCACCGACGAAGGGGTTGAAGGTAGCACGACCAGCGCCAACTGCGAAGTCGTAGGTGATAGGAACGAGGTATGAAACGTCTTCAGAGTCATCGAAGTCAAAGTCTGTTGCGATTTCAGGGCGAATGGAAACGTTGTTGACGATAGAGATTTTACTATTGACTGCAAAGCCATCGTCGCTACCCGCAATGCCAACGTAGTTGTAGTTAGTGGCTTCTGGAGTGGTGCGAATGAGCTGAGCTTGAGCGCCGAAGGGAACTGCCAAGAGGGCAGCAGCAGCGATCGCAACAGTAGCAGAAAGGCGAGTGAATAGAGATTTCATGGAATTTCCTCAAAAGGTATGGTTTGTTAAGTTCAGAAAGTGAAGATTTGTCAGGAACTCCAGTTAAAGTGCCGGAGTTCCTTCAGTTGTCTAAAGCTGGTGGCTTAGAAAAGGTAACCAACGCCAACGGTGAAGCCTAGCTCGTCATCATCAGCGAAAGGAGAGTAGTTGACAGAACCGTTAGCAACATAGTTGCGAGCAAAGCGGTAGTCAGTACCGGCTACTAGCGCGAACTCAACGTCGCTGTCGTCACCGATATCACCTGCAACACCTGCGCCAACAAAAGGGTTGAACGCCGCGCGGCCAGAGCCGATGGTGTTGAAGTCGTAAGTGATAGGAACCAGGTAGGAGACATCTTCGCTATCGTCGAAGTCAAAGTCAGTGGAGACTTCAGGACGGATTGAGATGTTGTTGCCGACGGCTAGCTTGCTGTTGATAGCAAAGCCATTGTCGCTGCCGCCGATGCCAACATAGCTGTAGTTGGGGATAGAATCAGGATTTTGTACATCGAGAATGCGCTGGGCCTGAGCGCCAAAGGGAACTGCGAGAAGAGCAGCGGCAGCAAGACCAATGGGAGCCCAAATACGAGAGAGTTTCATGGAATTTTCCTCGAAAGTGTGGATTTGGAACTTCTGTGGCCTCTACGCTTTTCTAGTGGGCTTTTCCAAATGTTCTTTGGGGCTCGGCACTCAAAAAGGAGAAGGTTTAAGAAGAGTGCGAAACAAGGTGTTTTTGGTTTGAAAACCTTTGTTCGTTTCGCATGTTTAAGTTGTATCGTTTGGGACAACGGGTTGCGCCAAGAGCGTGGACACTTTGTAGGGGTGGACTAGCAGATAGGTCTATCTATCGGCGTAGGCTCGTTGATTTTGAGTGTGCCAGTTGGAGGGTATGGCTCTGTGCGTATGCTGTTGAAATACACTGAGTAAGTGATGTGAGGCGGAATTGATATGGATGGGTTGGTGACGGGTGAGGATGGGTGTAACCGCTGCTGGTGGCCTGGTGCCAAAGAGGACTATTTGGCCTATCACGATCGCGAATGGGGCGTTCCGGTTAGCGATGATAAGAGGCTGTTTGAGAAGATCTGTTTAGAGGGTTTTCAGTCAGGACTGAGCTGGCTGACGATTTTGCGCAAAAGAGAGAATTTTAGAGCTGCTTTTGCGGGTTTTGATTTTGAGAAAGTGTCGCAGTACAAAACTGAAGATATAGATCGGCTGATGCAGAACAAAGGGATTGTGCGTTATCGCCGCAAAATAGAGTCGGTGGTCAATAATGCGGGGCGAGCCTGCGAGCTTGCTGAAGAGTTTGGTTCGCTGGCGGCTTACTTTTGGCAATACGAGCCTGGCGCATCAGCTCGGCCTGAGCGCTGCGACTATGAAACGCTGATGACGTTGAGCAAGACGGCTGAGTCAACGGCGATGAGTAAGGATTTGAAGAAAAGGGGCTGGTCTTTTGTAGGGCCGACGACAGCGTATGCGTTTATGCAGTCGATAGGAATGGTGAATGATCATGTGGAGGGGTGTGAGTGGCGCGATCGCACCAAAAAGCTCAGACAGCGATTTAAACGACCGACTGAGTAGTTTGCTTTAATTAAACTGAAAATAGATGCGGCTCACTGCACTGCCCCCGTCCTCACTTTGGGGCTCTGAGGCAAGATGTGTTCCATCAACTGTAGTGCTATTAACTCAGTAGCCCTCAATACAAATTTTGGCTACCCCCTTAACCGAAGGGTCACGATCAGGGAGAATGGTCGTATTAACTTTTTCAAAGCCTCCTCTAACACATCGCCCCATTTGCGCTGACGTTTTATAGCTTTGAAGTGTAAAGACGTATTAGGACACCGCTCCATGACAGCAACCCAAGCTAAACCTAAGTCCGCTTTTCCAATCGACCTAAGTGCCTATAAGCGCATCACCCTAGATCCTTCTAATAACAAGCTCACTGACGATCAGCGCGAGGCTCTGAAGGCCAATATTCAGCTCTGTCGTGAAGCCATCGTGTTTTTTACTGCGACAGGCGGCGCGCGCGGCGTAGGCGGTCACACGGGTGGGCCTTACGATACGGTGCCTGAAGTGATGATCTTGGATGCGCTATTTAGAGGGGGGCCTGATAAGTTTGTGCCGACTTTCTTTGATGAGGCGGGTCATCGGGTGGGTACTCAGTATTTGATGGCGACGCTGAATGGTGATTTGCCTGCTGAGGAGCTGGTGAAGTATCGGGCGGCTGATTCTAAGCTGCCGGGTCACCCTGAGCTGGGGCTGACGCCGGGCGTGAAGTTTAGCTCGGGGCGGCTGGGTCATATGTGGCCGTTTGTGAATGGGGTAGCGATCGCAAATCCTGGCAAAACAACGTTCCTCCTCGGCTCTGACGGGGCGCAGCAGGAAGGCGATGACGCTGAGGCGGCTCGATTAGCAGTCGCTCAAGGCATCAACGTCAAGCTGATTATCGATGACAATGATGTGACTATTGCGGGTCATCCTTCTGAGTACCTGAAGGGCTATAGCGTGCAGAAGACGCTAGAGGGTCACGGGCTGAAGGTGCTGGTGAATGACGGTGAGGATATTGATGCGCTGTATGCCAATATCTGTGAGGCGATCGCAACTGACGGCCCTATCGCAGTCATTTGTAAGCGCCCAATGACGGTTGGCATCGAAGGCTTAGAAGGCACCACGCACGGCCACGATGTCATCCCTACTGATCTTGCAATTAAGTACTTAGAGAAGCACGGTCGTACCGAAGCGGCTGACTATCTAAAGAACATTGAAAAGCCTTCTCACGAGTATGAGTTCTTGGGCGCAAGCAGCGAGATGGGCTCTAACCGCAACGTGTTTGGTCAGGCGGCAGTAGAAGTGCTGGGCAAAATGAGCGATGCTGAGCGCAAAGAGAAAGTGCTGGTTGTGGACTGTGATTTGGAAGGCTCTTGTGGTCTGAACCACATTCACAAGGCGTATCCTGAAATCTTTGTGAGCGGTGGCATTATGGAGCGGGGCAACCTCTCTGCGGCTGCGGGCTTTGGCATGGTTGAAGGCAAACAAGGTATTTTCGCCACCTTTAGCGCGTTTTTAGAAATGTGTATTTCTGAGCTGACGATGGCGCGGCTAAACAAGGCTAACTTGCTCTGTCACTTCTCCCACTCGGGGATTGACGACATGGCTGACAACACCTGCCACTTCGGTATTAACAATATGTTTGCCGATAACGGGCTAGACGATGGCTACGAAACGCGGTTGTACTTCCCTGCCGATGCAAACCAGATGAAAGCCTGTGTAAACAAGATTTTCCATCAGCCTGGCTTGCGATTCATCTTCTCTACGCGCGCTAAGGTGCCGATGCTGAATGATGCCGATGGTAAGGCGCTTTATGCCGATGGCTATGAGTTTGTGCCTGGAAAAGATGAGGTCGTTCGCGAAGGCACCGATGGCTACATTGTGAGCTTTGGTGATGGCCTGTATCGCGCGCTTGATGCGGTTGAGCGACTGAAGAAAGAAGGCATGAACATTGGCCTAATCAACAAATCTACGTTGAACGTGGTGGACGAACAGATGCTAGAAAAGGTGGGTAGCTCTCCTTTGGTGATGGTCGTTGAGTCGTTTAATGAGAAGACTGGTTTGGGCGCTCGCTATGGCACTTGGCTGCTAGAGCGCGGCTATACGCCTAAGTTTGCTCACGCGGGTACGCATGAGGAAGGGGGCGGTGGCCTTTGGGAGCAGTTCTACCACCAGGGGCTCGATCCTGAGAGCATTATGCAGAAAGTGAAGAAGCTCGCTGGTAAGTAGGATATCGCCTACAGTAGGTTGACTGTCTGTTGAAATAGAGTCCTCTCAGCCTTTGGGTTGAGGGGGCTTTATTTTTTGGATGGGTTGACGGGTGTATGATCGTAGGTAGGTATACCCAGACACTTTTTGGAGCGATCGCACCATGCCCGCAGAATACATTGCAGATGAAGCAGCTTTTGACGCGCTAATAAAAGACGAACCCGTTGTGGTTGTAGACTGCACGGCGAGCTGGTGTGGCCCTTGCAAGCTAGTGGCTCCTTTGATGGATCAGCTTGCTGAGGAATATGACGGTAAAGCAAAAGTGTCTAAGCTAGATCTCGATAGCAACAAGGCCGTTGCCAAGCGATTTGGCATTAAGAGCATCCCAGCGGTGATGTTCTTTAAAGATGGTGAGCTGGTGGATACTCAAGTGGGTGTTAAGCCGTATTCCACCTTCAGCGAGGCGCTCTCTAGTCAGCTATAGATTGATTGAGCTTTGAATGAATAAAAGGGAGCTTTGCTGTGTGGCTAAGGCTCCCTTTCAAGTATTTGTGAACCGTGAATTTGTAAACTGTAGTGGCTACCTGAAGTGCCCTAAGATTATGCCTAATCCCAACAAGCCCGATCCGAACCTAGTGAAGGTGTCGCCGCCTACGCTGTTTGCGATCGCAGTGGCCGCTATCCTCATTCCGCTGCTGCTGGTCGGCTTCATTTCACAGTGACGCCCCGCAGTGAGATCTCACTATCAAAGGCAACTTTCGTAGACAACGAGCTGTCTAGGGTTTTGTTGAGCCACCCAATTTGTAGAGTGGCTACTTTTGAGTTTGGGCATAGTAGTTTGGGTCTTATATCAAGATAATTTTGTGAGTCGGTCTTTGTAAGGTGTAAGGAGTTTTAAAGTATGTGCGGAATTGTTGGATATATTGGCACCCGAGCGGCCAGCAGTATTTTGATTGAAGGCTTGAAAACGCTGGAATACCGGGGCTATGACTCGGCGGGCGTGGCTACTATTAGCGAGGGAAAGCTGCAAAGAACGCGGGCCAAAGGCAAGCTTAAGAATTTGCAGACGAAGCTGGAGGGGCTTGAAGATCCGGCTCGCTTGGGCATTGGGCATACGCGCTGGGCTACGCACGGTAAGCCTGAAGAGCACAACGCGCATCCGCATACCGATACGAAAGAGCGGATTGCAGTGGTGCAGAACGGCATTATTGAAAACTATCGCGAGCTACGTGAGGAGCTGAAGGAAAAAGGTCATACGTTTTGCTCGGATACGGATACCGAAGTGATTCCGCACCTGATCGCTGAGTATTTAGAGAATCCGCCTGAAGATGCGGTGCTAACTGCGCAGTCGGAACTGCTTGAGGCTTGTCGGCAGGCAATGAGGCGGTTGGAAGGGGCGTTTGCGATCGCAGTCATCTCCCTCGACTTCCCCGACGAACTCATCGTAGTTCGCCAGCAGGCACCTTTGGTCATCGGCTTCGGCCAGGGCGAATTCTTCTGCGCCTCAGACACGCCCGCTATCATGCCTTACACGCAAGCTGTGCTTACACTAGAAAATGGTGAAATTGCACGGCTCACACCTCTAGGCGTAGAAGTGTATGACTTTACCGGCCACCGCCTGAAGAAGCATCCGCAAACCCTGAACTGGAACCCCATCATGGTGGAGAAGCAGGGCTTTAAGCACTTTATGCTCAAAGAAATCTATGAGCAGCCCGGCGTGGTTCGCACTTGCCTCGAGACTTATTTGGATACGGAATGGGAGCCGGAGAGTGGGCGATCGCCTATCCGCCTAGACCTGCCCGATACCCTGCTAGACGACCTTCAGCACATCCAAATTTTGGCCTGCGGTACAAGCTGGCACGCTAGCCTGGTCGGCAAATACTTGCTCGAACAAGTCTCAGGTATCCCTACCGTTGTGCAATACGCCTCCGAGTTTCGCTATGCCCCGGCTCCACTGATGCCAAACACGCTCACCATCGGCGTGACTCAATCGGGCGAAACTGCCGACACGCTAGCGGCTTTGGATATGGAGCAAACGCGCCGTGCGGCCAGTGGTGACGATCAGTACGCGCCGCGAATGCTAGGCATTACGAACCGGGCCGATAGTTCTTTAGGCCGGTTGATTCCGCATGTGGTGGATACTAAAGCCGGGATGGAGATTGGGGTTGCGGCGACTAAAACCTTTGTCGCTCAGCTTATGGCCTTTTACTTCCTGTCTTTGGAGCTGGCCTATCGCCGTAAGTCTATCTCGCTAGAGCGGATGGCTGAAATTATCGAAGGAATGCGGCAGTTGCCCGCTCAGCTAGAGCAGGTGCTAGAGAGTCAGGAGCGCTATGTGGAGGAGCTGTCTCATGACTTTTCGGAGACGCAAGACTTTATCTTTATTGGTCGGGGCATTAACTACCCAATTGCACTAGAAGGGGCGCTGAAGCTTAAAGAGATTAGCTATATTCACGCTGAGGGCTACCCGGCTGGTGAGATGAAGCACGGGCCGATTGCGCTATTAGATGAGAAGGTGCCGGTGGTGGCGATCGCAACCAAAGGCAGTGTGTATGAAAAAGTGCTCTCCAATGCGCAAGAAGCCAAAGCCCGAGATGCTCGGCTAATTGGCGTCGTGCCGATGAACGATCCAGACGCCGAAGAAACGTTCGATGCCCTGCTGCCGGTGCCCAATGTAGATGAGTTGCTTTCACCTGTGTTAACGGTCGTGCCCTTGCAATTGCTCTCCTATCACATCGCAGCTAGGCGCGGTTTGGATGTGGATCAGCCTCGCAACCTTGCAAAGTCGGTAACGGTTGAGTAAGTCATCTCGATAAATGGCTGTCAACTGTATTGTGGAATACAAAAAACCTCAGTTTTGTATCAGGGGATACTCATAATTCTCATAATTCTCTGGGTTTTTTATCACTTGCGATTCAGGGTGGTCTTATAGGCGGTTGTCATGCTGGTTAGTAGACAATAAGTTCAGCTACACCAGGAGTTCATGATTATGAAACGCTTTATCGTTGCTAGTGCGATCGCTGTATTAGGGTTCGGAGCGATCGCGCCAACAGCCTCAGCCCAAAGGCAGCTTTCTACCCCAGATCAGCTATCAGAAGGTAGTAGCATCACGGCATTAGTGCAGTACAACCGCGACGTGCGCAATAAAAAGTAGGCCGCTCTTGCGATAAGCTTCTAAGAAACAAATTGCTCGGTAGTGAAGGAACAGACACCTTCGCTGCTGAGCTTTTGCTTTGATGGATGAGATCAAAGAAATAAAGTATCTTTAGCTGTACATTCCTACCGCAGTTTGCAAAACATGATCGATCTCTACTACTGGACGACACCGAACGGCCACAAAATCACTATTTTTCTAGAAGAGGCCGAGCTGCCGTACACGATTCATCCTATCGATATCAGCAAAGGCGATCAGTTCGATCCTGCGTTCCTCAAGATTTCTCCGAACAACCGGATTCCGGCCATTGTCGATGATGAACCTAGCTCAGGCGAACCGATTAGCGTGTTTGAATCTGGCGCGATTCTGCAATACCTAGCCGATAAAACAGGTCAGTTCCTACCGACTGAGCTGCATCCGCGTGTAGAAGTGCTGCAATGGCTCAACTGGCAGATGGGCGGACTCGGGCCAATGCTGGGCCAAAACCATCACTTCACCAGATACGCGCCTGAGAAAATTCCCTATGCAATTGAGCGCTATGTGAAAGAAACGGCACGGCTGTATGGCGTTCTTAATAAGCAGCTAGAAGGGCGCGACTACATTGCAGGCGACTATTCTATTGCTGATATGGCCTGCTATCCATGGATTGTGCCGTACGAGGCCCAAAGTCAAAACCTAGACGATTTCGCCAACATTAAGCGCTGGTTTGAAACAATGAAAGCTCGCCCTGCGGTGAAAACAGCTTACGAAGTCGCTCAGTCTATCAACGCTTAAGTACATTTAAGTGTCAGGTGCTACCTTAGATTTTCTCTGTAATCAACCGATTTTGATGAGATTATGAAGTTCAGTCGAGCGCATTTTTATCACAGTCTTTGAAGGGTTGGTCTTTAGTTATGAAAGCAATTGTTGTAGGCAGTGGGGGTCGCGAGCACGCGCTGGCCTGGAAGCTATTGCGATCGCCTAATGTCACCGAAGTCGTCTGCATTCCTGGTAACGGCGGTACCGCGCTCTTATCCGGCTGTCGGAATGTGGCCATGAACCCTACCGATGCCGAGGGCATTGCCCGGTGCGCGCTGGTAAATAACATGTCGTTTGTGCTGGTTGGCCCCGAGCAACCGCTGGCTGAAGGGCTGGCGAACACGCTGCGGGCTCAGAGGATTAAGGTGTTTGGCCCGAATAAGGATGGCGCTCAAATTGAGGCGAGCAAGGCGTGGGCAAAGGCGCTGATGGCGGATGCAAATGTGCCCACGGCGGCTTCGGCGGTGTTTGAGGAGGTGGGCAGTGCGATCACCTATATAGAGCAGCAGGGCGCGCCAATCGTAATTAAAGCTGACGGACTTGCTGCTGGCAAAGGCGTGACGGTGGCGATGACGGTAGAAGAAGCGAAGGCGGCGGTGACCGACGCTTTTAGCGGTCAGTTTGGGGCAGCGGGCGATCGCGTTGTCATTGAAGAATTTTTGCAGGGCCAGGAAGTTTCGGTGCTCGCAGTGACCGATGGCCTGACGATTAGGCCGCTGCTGCCCGCTCAAGATCATAAGCAAGTGGGTGAAGGCGACACCGGGCCTAATACTGGCGGTATGGGTGCGTATTCGCCAACGCCTGTAATGCCACCTGAGCTATTGGCGCGCGTTCAAACAGAGGTACTAGAGCCGACGCTGAAAGGACTTAGGGCCAAAGGCATTGACTATCGCGGCGTGCTGTATGCCGGGCTAATCATCACCCCAGCAGGCGAGCCCAAGGTGATTGAATTTAACTGCCGCTTTGGCGATCCTGAAACGCAGGCGGTGCTGCCTTTACTCGATACGCCGCTGGACGATATTATCCTGGCCTGCTGTGAGCAAAGGTTAGAGAGCCTGCCGCCGTTTGCCTGGAAAGAGGGCGCTTCTGCCTGCGTGGTGATGGCTGCTAAAGGCTATCCAGGACGCTATGAAAAAGGCTTAGAGATTGGCGGCATTGGTACGGCGGAGTCGGAAGATCCGAATATGGTGGTGTTTCATGCCGGGACGCGGCTGAGTGATGATGGCTTAAAGAGTACGGGGGGTAGGGTGCTAGGGGTGACGGCGATCGCACCCACCTTTGAAGGCGCACTGGCTAAGGCTTATCATGCGGTGAACAAAATTGACTTTCCGGGTGGCTACTACCGGCGCGACATTGGGCATCGGGTGAAGGGCCAGATGAAACGTGACTAGATAAAAAGTAGCCAGCTAGAAAGCGGCTAGACAAAAAAGTCCGAAAGATAGCGCAACTGGCGGCGTAATGGGCAGTTGCATCTAGAATGTATACATATCAGCCGCCACAACCTCTGTTTTAATATCACCATTCAAAAATAAACCCCTTTCGCAGATATGCCCGTCGTCAGGCCAAGCCATGCAACTTTTCAGTCAACTTAAAGCGTTATTTGCGAGATGGTGGAGCGACTTCACCCTCCAAACGCGACTGATGGCTGGCGCTACCCTGCTAGTCTCGCTGGTCATGAGCGCCCTTACCTTTTGGGCCGTCAACACCATTCAGCAAGACGCCCAGCTCAACGACACTCGCTTCGGTCGTGACCTGGGCCTGCTGCTGGCTGCCAACGTTGCCCCTTTAGTAGAAACGAACGACCGCTCAGAGCTAGCCCGCTTTTCCTACCGCTTCTACGAAAACACGTCTAACGTCCGCTATATGCTGTATGCCGACCAGGACGGCGAAATTTTCTTCGGCATTCCCTACTCAGAGCCCTCCGTTCAAAACTCACTGACGCTGCGTCGGCGCATGAAGCTGCCCGCCAACTACACCAGCAGCGCCGATGCCCCCATGGTGCGCCAGCACCTTACGCCCGCAGGCATGGTCACCGACGTATTCGTACCGCTAACAATTGACGGCAACTACAAAGGCATGTTGGCGATGGGCATTAACCCTAACCCAACGGTGGTGGCCTCGTCTCACCTCACGCGCGATGTCACGATTGCAGTGTTTGTCTCAATTTGGGTGATGGTAATTTTGGGCGCGGTGATTAACGCGCTAACCATTACTCAGCCGATTAAGGAGCTATTGCTAGGGGTGAAAAACATTGCTAGCGGTAACTTTAAGCAGCGGATCGATCTACCCTTAGGCGGTGAGCTAGGCGAACTGATCTACAGCTTTAACGATATGGCCGAGCGCCTAGAGCGCTATGAAGAGCAAAATATTGAAGAACTCACAGCTGAAAAAGCGAAGCTAGAAAGCTTGGTGTCAACAATTGCCGATGGCGCAATTTTACTCGACGCTAAAACGAACTTAGTGCTGGCGAACGTGGCTGCACGACGAATTCTAGGCTGGGAAGCGTCTTCTCCCCTCAGCGGCAGCATTTTAGACAAGCTACAGCCAGAAGTGCGCGCGCAGCTAGCCCCGCCTTTGGTGCAGGCTGTTTCTGGTAAAGAGCATGAGGGCAGTGAGTTTCGGATGTCGCTGATGGAGGGTGCGCGCACCATTCGGGTGCTGCTGAATACGGTGCTCGACCAGTCGCGTGAAAATGTGAAAGGGGTGGCTATTACGCTGCAAGATATTACGCGTGAGGTGGCCTTAAATGAGGCGAAGAGTAGCTTTATTAGCAACGTTTCTCATGAGCTGCGAACGCCCTTGTTTAACATCAAGTCGTTTATTGAAACGCTGCATGAGTATGGCGAAGACTTAAGTGAAGAGGAGCGCAAAGAGTTTTTATCGACGGCTAATAATGAAACCGATCGCCTGACGCGGTTGGTGAATGACGTGCTTGACTTATCTCGTTTGGAGTCTAGCCGCCGCTATGAATTCTCAGCGGTAGAAGTGCATCAGCCCATCGATCAGGTTTTGCGTACCTATCAGCTCAACGCTAGAGACAAGCAGATATCGCTAGAAAAAGACATTGAAGAGAAGTTGCCAGCCGCTTTGGGTAACTATGACCTGCTGCTGCAAGTGCTCGGCAACCTGATGGGAAATGCCCTGAAGTTTACGCCTGCTGGCGGAAAAGCGGTGATTCGGGCGTATCGTGCGCCTAGTGCGAATCCAGAACTTATTCAGAATGTGCGAATTGAGATAGCCGATACGGGCCTGGGGATTGACGAAGAAGATCAGGCGGCTATTTTCGAGCGCTTTTTCCGCGTGGAAAACCGGGTGCATACGCTTGAAGGCACCGGCTTGGGCTTATCAATTGTGAAAAATATTATGGATAAGCACAATAGCCAGGTGAATTTGGTGAGTGAGGTCGGTGTGGGCACGACCTTCTGGTTTGATTTGCCGGTATACGATTTGGCTGAGTATGCTTCGAGCGATCGTCACCAGAGCGATCATCAGATGGATAGTCATCAGACAGAGACATTGGACGTAGACATTGATGAGGATGATTCACACGGCGCTGATAAAAAAAAAGCTGATGCCTCTGTTGCATCTATCACTGTTAGCGCGCCAAAAACGCCCTCTGGAATCGTATAGCCTTCGCTTTTGAAAACGGCCCCAAAACTGAGTTCCCGTTAGAAGCTACTGAGAGAGTGCTTAAAAGCCAGGTTCTACAGATATTCTCTAGGTTTCAGGTCTATAGGAAGAACCTCAAATTCGATTGTGCTGACTACAATGAGGGCGCAGATAACCCCCTTGGAGAAAGCTTATGAGCTTGCTATCTCAGCTAAAAGAAATGACTGTTGTGGTTGCCGATACGGGTGACATTGAGGCGATTGAAAAGTTTACGCCTCAAGATACAACGACGAACCCTTCGCTAATTACAGCGGCAGCAGGTTTGCCACAGTATCAGAGCATTGTGGATGAAACGCTGCAACAGGCCCGCACTAAGATGGGCAAGGACGCGGTGGATAAGGATGTGGCGATGGAGGCGTTTAAGCATTTGGCGGTGGCCTTTGGTAAGCGGATCTTGGAGATTATTCCAGGGCGCGTTTCGACTGAAGTCGATGCCCGGCTTTCCTACGATACAGAAGGCACATTGGCGACTGCGCGTGATTTGATTGCAGAGTACGAGGAAGCGGGCGTGAGTCGCGATCGCATCCTGATTAAAATCGCCTCCACTTGGGAAGGCATCAAGGCCGCTGAAATTCTTGAAAAAGAAGGCATTCACTGCAACCTGACCCTATTGTTTGGTTTGCATCAGGCGATCGCCTGCGCCGAAGCCAACGTCACCCTAATCTCCCCATTCGTCGGTCGCATCCTCGACTGGCATAAAAAAGAGACAGGTCGCGATAGCTACCCACCGTCTGAAGATCCCGGCGTACAGTCGGTCACAGAAATCTACAACTACTACAAAAAGTTCGGCTACGAGACTGAAATCATGGGGGCTAGCTTCCGCAACCTCGATGAGATTAAGGAACTAGCTGGCTGCGACTTGCTCACCATTTCGCCCAAGCTTTTGGAGCCACTTTCTGAAACTGACGGCGAGCTGCCCCGTAAGCTCAGCCCTGAGAATGCAAAGGATTTGGATATCGAGAAGAAATCTATCGATAAGGCAACCTTTGATGAAATGCACAAGGCCGATCGGATGGCGAATGACAAGCTGGATGAGGGTATTCAGGGCTTTACTAAGGCGCTAGAAGATTTGGAGAAACTACTCTCCGATCGCCTCGCTCAAATGGAGCAACCGGCTACTGTGTAGGTGGTGATGTATCAATAAGGGAGCTGCGCTCAAATAAAGTACCGGCAAATCGACAAATATTGCCCTGGGGCATAGCACGCTATGCCCCTACGTCACCGTCAATTTCTGTAGGGGCTTAGCACTGCTATGCCCGAGGCAATGAACAGCGCTATCAGCGGTACTTTATTTAGACGCATGTCCCTAACTGGGCTGAATCACCTAGATTTGCCTAGTTAGCTCTCGGGCATCTTAAGCACGTTGTAGGCTCCTGTTTTTATAATGGGAGCCTTCGTTACTTTCGCACCGATCCAAAGCGACGTTCGGCTCGGTAGGCGTTCTATCTCACATTTTATATAAAATCTCTCTTTTGTAGGCTAAGAACTCGGGCGTAAGCTTCATAGGTAAGTCTCTATTCCCTGGTAGTTCAATAGAGACAGTTTCTCGCACTTTTCCATTAAGACTCATAACAAACACGCGCTGAGAAAGAAAGATCGCTTCTTCAATATCATGGGTAATCATGAGAACAGTGATGGGCGTTTTTTGCCAGAGGTCGTGGAAGAAAGCCTGTAGCTGCTCTTTGGTTTGAGCATCAAGGGCACCGAAGGGTTCGTCCATCAGGAGTACTTCAGGCTCGTTGGCTAGGGCGCGGGCGATCGCAACTCTTTGCTTCATCCCACCCGAGAGCGTCTTTGGATACGCCTTGGCACTTCCACTTAAGCCAACCACCTCTAGATAATGGGCTACTCTGTCATTTCGTTCAGCGTTTGCCATGCCCTTGAGCCTGAGCCCAAAGGCAATATTCTCTGCAACTGATAGCCAGGGAAATAACGTGTAGTTTTGAAAGACCATGCCCCGGTCGGCTCCCGGCCCTGGTACGGGCGAGCCATCGACTAAAATTTCGCCAGCGGTGGCCTGGGTGAGCCCGGCGGCAATGCTAAGTAGCGTTGATTTGCCGCAGCCAGAAGGGCCAATAATACAGCTAAATTCGTTAGGGGCGACCTTCAAACTCACATCATCAACCGCCACCTTCCGACTGCTACCCTCACCAAAAACCTTTATGACATTACGAATTTCGAGCTTGGGACCTGTTGTTTCGTGTGAAAGTGTCGTTGGAAAATTTGGTGCCATGGAAAAGTAGAAGAGAACCGCTCGCGCGTTTTGCTAGCTCGATTGGCTAGCTCATTTTAGAGTCAGCCCAAGGTAGCCACAGCTTAAATAAGACTCTAAAGGCAAAATCTGTGATGAGCCCAATAACGCAGATGATTAAGATGCAAAACATCGCCTGGTCTGTCTGAAGCTGCCGCTGCGACTTAAAAATGGTGAAGCCTAATCCGTTGGGCGCGGCAACCAGTTCTGCAATCACCAAAAAGTTCCAAGCGCCCGCTACGTTAACTTTTAGCGCATCTAAAATGCTGGGCAGCGTAGCCGGAAAAACAACGCGCCGCACCACGTCCCAACGAGAAGCCCCTAGCGTATAGGCCACGTTGAGCGTTTCGTTGGGAATAAACTTAACCGCATCAGCAATCATCGTTGCATTGTAAAAGAACACGCCCAAAAAGATGATGATAACTTTAGAGGCTTCATCAATGCCTGCCCAGATAATAATCAGCGGTACGAAAGCCGCAATTGGCAGATAGCGCGCGGTACGAACAAAGCCGCCTAGCAGGCTGTCCATGCTGTTGAATGTGCCCATGGCAATGCCCACTGGAATGCTGGCGATCGCTGCGAGGATAAAACCTGCGGTAACCCGAGCGGTGCTGGCAAAAACGTCAGCCATCAGATTGCCATCAGCTAGCATCGTTAGCCCCCTAGCAAAGGTGGCCGTGGGCGTGGGTAAAAATCTGGAATCAACGAAGCTGCCGTAGCTGAGCAAGCTCCAGATTGAAATGGGAATAGCCAGTGAGGTAACCACGAGCGCAGCGCTTAGCTCGCGAGGAAAGTCCTGACGAATGCCCCAAAATACGGAGGGCTTTAGATACTGGCGGCGAGAGCGATCGCATGGGGTTGGTTGGGGTGAGGCCGGATGGCGAGTGGCCATTATAGGGTTGCAGCCTCAATGAATTGAGGATCAATCAGGCTCGAAAAGTCACCGGGATCTTGCTCGATTTGATCTTCGCTGAGCAAGAAGTCAGCTAAATCTTCTAGAGGCCCGCCTAAATATAGGCCGCTCGTTGGCTGAGCAAGCATTTCAAGATTTTCAGCTCTATCGGGCAGCTTGATCCCTTCTAAATCGCTTTGCAAATCGGCAACGTCCATTTCTAGAGTCGTCGCTCCGATCTCAGCGCCTTCTTCTGGATTCTCCTTCAAGTATTCCAGTCCTCTTAGAGTCGCGTTGACAAATGCCTGAACGGCAGCGGGATTTTGCTCGGCGTAGGCGGTGTCGAATATGTAAAGATCAGAGATCGCGGTCGGCATTTGAGAGGAGTCGTAAATAATCCGACCATCGGGCACCGCGTCAGCCGCTTCTTGCAAGAAAGGCGCATAGGTGACCGCGATATCAACATTGTTGGACTGAAAAGCCGCTGCCGCCGCCGAAGGTTCGGTATTAATTGCGGTAATGTCATCCTTGCTCAGTCCGGCTTCTTTGAGCACCTGAAGCAAAAAGAAGTAGCCGACAGCGCTCGTTTCAACAGCAACCTCTTTACCCTTAAAGTCCTCGATACTCTCAATTGAGTCTCTGGCCAAAATGCCATCAATCCCCACCGAATTGTCTTGCACCATCACAATTCGATAGTCTTTGCCCTGCGCTTTCATCAGCACAGCCTCGGAGGTTACCGGTGAAACTGCGTCTAGCTGATTGCTTAAAAAAGCTGAGATATACTCGTTGCCTGAGCCAAAAAGGCGAAGTTCAAAATCTAACCCTTCATCTTCGTAAAAGCCCTTGTCTTGAGCGATATACATGGGCACCTGCCCGACCCAAGGAATGCTGCCCAGGGTAAGAGACATATTCCCTTCAGTGCTTTCGGCAGTATTGCTATCGGCATTGCAGGCGTGCAGCAGAGCCGCACCAGAAGCCCCGGCTAAGAGCTGAAGGACTCGGCGGCGGCGAATTTTGTAGGGCTGGTGGATCATGTGACGATGCCTATTTTCAAAGAACCTACTGTTTAAAAACCGTGTGACCTTAGAACCATTCGTCTTCGGCGTCGGCTTTGGTATTGGTGTTGCGCTCTGGGGTGTCGCGCTCAAAGTTCATGGTGATAGCGCGTGACTGCTGGCCGTCGGCGGCAACCGCGCGAATGGGGTAGTCGATTTTGCCATCGGGGAAGGGCAT
Organism: uncultured cyanobacterium; assembly: GCA_963793265.1. Classification (GTDB taxonomy): domain Bacteria; phylum Cyanobacteriota; class Cyanobacteriia; order Phormidesmidales; family Phormidesmidaceae; genus Phormidesmis. Next base: position 331,949 of record CAWBZI010000005.1, on the reverse strand, counting down.
GTGGAAGCGGAAGGTGCCATCGGGGCTCAGGGGAATGACGCGATCGCCTATTGTCAGCGTGGCATCAGGCTCAGTGGCCCCGTACACAATCAGCTCAGCATCGGCTACCAGCCAGAAGTTTCGCTTGCGATCGCCCAGCCCAACTCCTGACATATTCAGCCCCGACACGTTCAGCCCCGACATATTCAAGCCCGACACCTGACCCGAGGCCGAAAGCCCGCCAGGCGGCATCGTTTGCGGCATCGTTTGCATAGAGCCATAGAGCGAACCGGCCAGGCGCAGCGCGCTTTGAGCCTGATTAAAGGCAAACAGCGCATCGAAAACCGAAGATTCACCGGCAGTTTCAGCAGTCTCATCTGCGGTAAGCGTGCCGGGCGCACCAAGATTGCCAAACCTTTGATTGGCTAGGCCCGTCTCCCAGCCAATGGTGACAAACTGATCTTTAATCCAGTCGGAGGGATAGATGGGGGGTACGCGAACGGGGGCCGAGCGGGAGAGCATGAGCCAGCGATCGTCGTCGGTGAGGTAGCCGATTTCGATGCTGTAGTCGCGATCGCTCACCGGCATCTCGATATACCAAGAGCGCGCCATTTCATGACACTCCTGCTGGTGCATACTGTGCGGGGCCTGATGGTTTTGATCAATATCTGTCACATCGTACAGGCGTAGCAAAAGCCGTGAGCCGCCCTGCTGGCGCAGTTCCTCTTTGTGCTCATTGGAAACGTCCCAATAGGCGTAGGCCCACTTCGGATCGCGGGGCAAAAGCACAATGCGACTGTCACCGTAGCCGTCGGGCAGCTCATCTAAGCCCTCATCGACAGAAGCTAATTCTTCTATGCTCAGACGCGGTTTGTCTAATGTGGCAGCAAGGACAATATCTTCGAGAATAGTGTCTTCGGAATTAATATCTTCAAAGCTAGTGTCATCTAGACCAGTATCTTCAAAGCTAGTGTCTTCAGAGCTAGGCATTTCAGTATTCGTGGTTTCTGTTGAGCCGAAGAAGCTGTCGATGTCGGAATCGATTGACCCGGCGGATGCTGATTCGGAGGTTGATGCGGCGGAGGCTGCTGCTACCGCCAGTCCTGCGGCTGTGGCCCCACCAAAAATTACTGTACCATCACTGATGATTGTGTTTTGATCGGGTTCAATATCTAAAACGGTGTCTGTTTCAGCAATCACCGTATCTCGGGTAGGCTCAATGGCTTCAATCGCCTCGCTCGCCTCCCCCGCGTCAGGTGCTTCAAGGTCAGAGGCTTTAGCGTCGGGCGCTCCTACTTCGGGTGCTTTCAGGTCAGATGCTTCTATGGCGGGATCTTCGAGCCTTACGCGCTCTTCTGGCACAGGCTCTTCCAAGCTGAGCCCAGCGCTTTCTATCTCACTATCTGACAGCTCGCCTACCATCAAATCCTCTGCGCTAACGCTGTCTGCGCTAGTGTCGTCAGCGGTCGCACCGCTAGCAACGACACCGCCCGCCATTACACCGCCAGCCGTTAAATCGTCTGTAATCGGGTCATCTGCGATCGCATTGCTCTCTACAGCATCGCCCTCAACTTCATCGCCACCCACACCCAGCTCTGTTCCGCCGGGTACGGTATTCCAAAAATCTTCATCGTCAGCGCTGCCTGTTGCCCCGCCTGCTGTCGGCAATTCTACCAGCGGTGAAGTAGGAGCTTGAGGAGGAACTTGAGGAGCTGGGGAAACTGGCGGTGTGACTGCCTGCTCTTCTGTTTGTATAGAGAGCTGCTCTTGCGAAGCTTGCGCAGTAGGCACCGCTGCGTCTGGTGCCTGGTCTGGATCATCCAGGGTCAAATCGAGATTATCGTCCCATTCGTCCTCTTCGTCATCGTCTTCTAGAGTTGAGCTTTGGCCGCCTGCTGCGATCGCCACTCCCCCCAACCCCAGCACTGCGGCTCCACCAACCGCCCCTGGCGTTAGCAGATCTAAGTTAGTCCCTTCTAAATCAGGTGATTCTAGATCAGTAGACTCTAAATTTTCAGTAGCGCCTGAATCGATAGTGTCTAGGCCAGTAGTGTCTACACCAGCAGCATCTAAACTGGCCGTGTCTAGGCCAGTAGCGCCCAAATCAGTAGCGCCTGGGCGAGTGCCCTCTATCCCACCAGTAGCCCCAGCCACCCCGGCGGCAACCGTAGGCTCAGGCGTAATCACAGCCCTCGATTCATCCACCACTCTATCGGTAGAAATAACAGAATGAGCGCGATTAGAAACTTCTCGCTCGTTATCAGGATCGGTGACTGGGGGCGGTACGGTCGCGGTTGGTGCGGTTTGCCGTCTGGGTTCATCAGGCGTTTGCTGATCGCGCCCTCGGCTCAATAGCCACAGCCCAGCGCCAACAAGTCCTAAAACCGGCAGCAGTAACCACCACCAGGGAAATCCGCCGTCAGCGTCAGTTTCTAGGCCAGTCGTAGCAGCGGGAGCCGTTTCTCCAAAAGAGCGCCCGTTGAGCCCCCAAAGGCCCTGTCTGCCCTGGCTTCCAGCTACAAAAAGCTTGTCATTACCTTCAAACCTCAGTTCGGTTACAGCGTTGTCTTCTCCTAACACCGCTGGAAACGCTTCTCCTTTGGGCTCGCCATCAATACCCCAGTAGCGTACTTTGCCAATGTTAGTCCCGGTTGCTAGCGTCTCACCATCTTCGCTAAAGGCCAGCGCGGTGACTGCGCCGCCAGCGCCTGCTAATGGCCCCGCGACTAAGTTTCCACTGGCGTCTTCAATAATCGCGACGTTGTTTTCATCGGTGCGGGCGGTTAGTCCGTTGCTCGGACTTTCAGCTGTGGGTGCGGGGCCGTCTAGCTGGGCAGCAGCAGCGCCTTCAGTTTCTTGTACTTGGGCGATCGCTTCTTCCCCCTCTGGGCTAGTTGCCAGGGCCAAAAAACCTTGCGCCGCCGCCGAAGGCTCACCGTTATACACGTAGCTGCGCGGCTGCGAGAAGGGATATCGTGGATCGTCGGGTAGGGTTTGGTGCATCGGCACGATTTTGACCGCCGAGTTGCCCGCGACCTGATTGGCGACAGCATACCCAATACCGTCGTTGCCAACTGCCTCAATGACCTCTGGCGTAAAGTCTTCTGCCACTAGCTCAGCGGTCGCGCCGGTTTCAAAAGGAGCAGCTTGAAAGACCGGGTACGCCTGAAAAGCCTGACGCGTATCGCTAGAGACAGGGCGATCGATAAAGCGCAGCGGGCCTGAGGCAGAGCCGTTACCGACTTCTGACCAGTCAGTCACCTCACCTCTAAAAATTTGGCCGAACTGCTCAAAGGTAATATCACCTTCAAAGCTATTGTCAGGGCCGGTAAAAATGGCAATTTTCTCACGCGCAATCGGCACTGCCACCAAGCCTGCGGCCTGCTCTTCTGCGCTTAGCGGTCGGCCAATAGCCGCTAAGTCAATCTCGTTATTGCGCAGCCTGTCCAGGGCGATATCGGTACCACTAGCCGCGCTATCTACGGTGTCGATTTCGTAGCGCGATGCAAATTGATCGATGAGCGCATTGTTCATCGGAATCATGCTGCTAGAGCCATCGATTAGCAGCGCATCACCTGCCTCTAGCGAACTGGGCAGCTCGAATTCAGGCACGTCCGGTTCAGCTTGAGCAACCCTGGCCTGCGCGATCAGCAGTGTGCTTTTCGCGGCAAAGGTGCTCGCCTCTTGTGAGTCTGGCGTAGCGGATGCAGCGCGCTGAACCGGTACGGCGAGGGCCGTTAGCAGGCACAGCTTCACAAGGGTAGAACGGTTAGCGTGCATCATAAAACCTGAATTCTCAAATTATGAAATTACCTTAATATCTCAGTGATTCTTCTGAGAGTCAATCAAAGGCGTTGGATCGCGCGCGAATGACCCTAAAATACTGCACTCTGCCGTTCTTGATCTGTGCTAGGCAGATGCAATAGAATTTTGCAGCTAGAAAATGCAGACATCAATATATAGATATAGTGATTCGGTGCTGTATAAATTAAGACTGCGTGAGACTTATCGTTTCCTACGTTTTTTAGACTGGCCTTTGCCAGAACGGCTATTTTTACCGGGTGCGGTTTGGTGCGCGCCAAAGTATTTTTCACTGCGATAGCGTAGCCAGATTTTCAGCTGCTGCGGAACTTTTTCCTTTTGGGCCGGAGTGAGCTGGTTGTAAAGCGCGAGTGCTTTTTCTCGTTCGCCCCGACAGGCCGCGTTACGGTGTGCGTCCCAAAGTCCCTTTGCCGCTCGAATACGCCGACAGGTTTCTTTGACTAACGCTTCGCCTTCTAATTTCTTTTCTGGCTCTTTTTCTGGCTCTTTTCTGGGCATAGTCAATCTTTGAACCGGCTAGTCGTCCGCCCGGAGCCTTATGCTGCTAGCGGTACAGTAATTATATAGCGTCTCTATTGTGTAACTTATGCATGCTCATTCTCATTCCGCAGATCACGGTCACGACCATAGCCATAGCCATTGCGCGGTGCCGTCTAGCCCTGAGCAGGTGCGATCGCTCAAAATTGCGCTAGTGTTCATCACCTGTTTTTCCCTAGCTGAGCTGTGGGTGAGCACGCAGAGCAACAGCCTGTCGCTGATGGCCGATGCTGGGCACATGATGACTGATGTGCTAGCGATCGCACTAGCCCTGTGGGCGGCTTCGCGAGCAAGTAACGATAGCGCTAGCGATAGAACTGATGCGATCGCAGCCTTAGTCAATGGCGCATTATTGCTATTAGTAAGCGGCTGGTTGGGCTGGGAAGCGGTGGGAGAATTGCGATCGCCCCCCACCGCTCTCCTCAGCAGCCCCGTCGCTATCACTGCCGCCGTCGGTCTTGCCATTAACGGCCTCAACGCTTATTTACTTCACGCTCACGCCGATAACAGCTTGAACATGCGAGCCGCTTTTGTGCATATGCTGGCTGACGCGGGTAGCTGCTTTGGCGTGCTGGTCGGAGCGCTGTTGATTGCAAAGTTTGGCTGGTATTGGGCCGACGGCGTGGTGAGTGGTGCGATCGCGTTACTGATATTCTCCAACGCCCTCCCGATCATTCGCCAAAGCTGGAGCACCCTAAACGCCCCATCCGTTCAACTGTAGGGATACAAGGCTTTGCCTCCCGCGACCTGTAGAATACGAAAGCTCCGTCTTTAAGCCGCTCTCATGCAAGTCACCTCTTGGAACGTCAACTCTGTACGCACTCGCCTAGAACATGTCACAAACTGGCTACAGGCCCATCCGGTAGACGTGCTATGCCTGCAAGAAACCAAAGTAGTTGACGCAGACTTCCCCGAAGCCGCCTTTACCGAGATTGGCTACCACGTGTATGCCTACGGCCAAAAGTCTTACAACGGGGTCGCGCTGATTAGCAAAACACCTCTAGAAGACGTGCAGATGGGATTTGGTGCGGTGATGAGCACCGAGAGCGTCGGCAATTTAGACGATCAAAAGAGAGTCATTAGCGGCGTACTAAACGGCGTGAGAGTAGTGAATTTGTATGTGCCTAACGGATCTTCTATTGGTAGCGAAAAGTACGAATACAAGCTAAGCTGGCTTGCCCTGCTAAAAGACTATTTGGCGGCTCAGCTTGCGGCGCATCCTCAGCTAAACGTCTGTGGAGACTTCAACATCGCGCTAGAAAATAAGGACATTTACACCGACAAAAGCAGAGACAAACACATCATGTCTTCACCAGTAGAGCGTGAGGCGCTGCGTGACGTGCTCTCGATTGGCCTTGCCGATGCCTTTCGCAAGTTTACCGACGAGGGCGGTCACTTTAGCTGGTGGGACTATCGCACAAACTCTTTTTCGCGCAATACGGGCTGGCGAATTGACCACCACTATCTCTCTCCTGAGCTGTATAAGAAAGCCACAAGCTGCACAATTGACACCGAGCCACGAGGCTTAGAACGGCCCAGCGACCATACGCCCGTTACGGTTGAGTATTAGTAGAAGATCTATGCTGTCGGATATTTATTAACTCACTCACTCAAAAACCGCTTGTATCCCTGTCTAAACATCTCTTTCCCGCCCTGCTCGATAATGCTGCCGTGAGCCATAATCACTCGCTCAAAGTCCCACTCCAAAACCTGATCAACCGCTTTTCGCACCGCTTCTTTATCTGTTATCGCAATCTTCTCTAGCAGCGACGGGCTCAACATCTTGTAGCTGCCAGTTACCTTAAATGCGAGCTGTGTAAGCATCGGAAAGCTATCGTCAAAGTGAAAAGCCGTATCCGTGAGGATAAGTGTGCGGCTACGTGAATGAAAAAATACAGACTCATTGAGTGATTCAATTCCACCTGAGCCGAGCGTTCTAAATCCTTCAAAAAACAAAGATGTTAGCCCCTGCCAAACGCTGGCTGCATCGCGACTAATCGTTTGATCTATCGATAGATTTGGCTGCTTTGTTGCTAGACCAGGCGCGGCCCAAAAAGTAGCCTGCGGATAGTGCGCTTTAAAGTCAGCAACAAAAAGATAGTGATAGAGATTAGGCGCGATGATATGTTTCACCGTACCAATTTCGCGAAGCTCATTCACCATCCTCTCAGTCATTTGAATGGGAGAAATCACAGCAAGTCCTTTGTTCTCAAACTGAACAACCGTCATTCTTGTGCCAACGCTGAGCCCAAAATATCGCAGCGGCTGCTCAGCAACCCAAATATTATGGTCTATAGCTCTAAGCACGGCGCAACCTCAAACGACAAAAACAAACACCATTATCTAACGGTACCGTCATCTAACTGAGCGAGTGCGGCTTTAGCTGCCGACTGCTCGGCCTCTGCTTTACGCGAACCCTGCCCTTGGCCGTAGCACTTGCCGCCAATGCTCACTTCCACCACAAAGGTTTTTAAGTGGTCAGGGCCACGACTACTCACAACCTCATAGCGCGGTATTTCACCATCAAGCGTTTGCTGCGCCCATTCTTGTAAGCGACTTTTGGCATTAATACCCTGAGCTACAGCCTGTTCAACCACCGTATCGAACATGGGCACCACATAGCGCCGCACTGCCTCAATATCTCGATTAGTATCTAAAAAATAAGCGCCAATCAAAGCCTCGAAAGCGCTACACAGCAGACGAGCGCTACGACGAGCCCCTTCCTGGTCGGCTCCTTTACCCAGTTTCAAGTGCTCATCGAGCGCTAGCTTTGTTGCAAAATGGCTGAGCTGTGGCTGATCGACCAGTGCCGCCCGGATTGGCGTAAGTTCACCTTCAGAGCGATCAGGATAGCGAGCGTACAAATAATCTCCGCTGAGAAACGTGAGAATAGCGTCGCCTAAAAACTCTAGACGCTCATTGTGTTCGCCTGCCTCGGGCTGTTCATTAACAAGAGAGCAATGCGTTATCGCCTGCTGCCACAGCCGTTCGTTCTGAAAAGAAGGGAGAGAAAAAGCACTCATGAAAAGTAACCCATAGTTCAGATCTCTTGTTGCTGTAACCAGGCTTCTACTCCCTCCGCTAAAGTTCTTGCTAGCTCTCGCTGGGAGTCTTCATCTGTAATCCACTCAAACTCTTCGGGATTAATCATGAAGCCTAGCTCTAATAGAACAGAAGGCGTGACAGATGGCCTAGTGAGGGCAAGGTTGTTCCAAAATACACCATACGATTCACGGTCTAACTCTTCTACTAGGTAGTCATGCAAGAAGGTTGCCAGATCGTGTGCTTGAGGGTAGTACCAAAAAGAACCGATGCCCGTTCGGTTCAAAGCATCGCCTGCATCGGGTAAAGCATTGTAGTGAATGCTCAGTGCCATCGTGGGTTCAGTCGCGTCAATTACCTCAACGCGATCGGCTGGGAACAGATCGTCGTCGCCCTCGCGGGTCATCACCACGGTTGCACCACGAGCCCGCAACTCGTCTCGCAGCAGCTTAGAGACAATTAGGGTGACATCTTTTTCGGAATAGCCAGTTGGGCCACGCGAGCCAAGGTCTTGATCGCTGCCGTGGCCTGGATCTAGTAGGATTGTTGCGCCTTCTAGGCTGTCAGTCGGTGGCGCGTGGCGTAAGGAGAGAATGAGGCTGGTGCCTTCGTAGCGGAGCTTGTAGCCCCACTGCTGAGGGGCTTTGAAGTGAAAAGTATATTCGGCGCTGTCAGGGAGAACTGAGTTAAAGTCCATTCTCTCTACGACCGGGTCGTTAGAGAAGTAGATGGTGTCGGTTTGCGGCGTGGTGTTGTGTAGGGTTAGCGTTAGAGACTGAGTGTCTTGCTCAACCGAAACGGGCACTGGGGTTTGCAGCGGAAAGACCACTTCTGTCCAATCACCTGCTTCGGCAGCGCTGATGCCGCGAATGATGCTGTTGGGTGGCACAGAGGCATTGCTTACTGTGGTTTCAGCCTCTTTGATCCAGCCGCCGTAGTCTAGCCGTAGCCATTCACCTTCGCGACCTGTGACGGCAGCGCGAGTGCCTGCGGGCAGAGGCGTAATCCGAGAATAGCTGGTGCTAGGGCCAGTGCGAGCAACGCCTTGGTCGGCGGTGACTTCGGCAACCTGAAACTCGGTATGAGAGAGAATGTTGACTTGCCCAGGTGCGGCGGCGATGACGGTTTCACCTTGAGCTGTGAGGTTGAACTGGGGATTGCCTAAGCTGCCTGGCTCTGTCGGTAAAGTGCAGCCTGCGTACTCTGTGGCGCTGAGCGTGACTGGCTCAGTTTGATCGGTAAGTACAGCGGAGTTTGGGGGCAAATCTATCGTGGTCTGAGGGGTGAGGGCGATAGTTTGAGTGCCAAGGGTGGCGGAGACGGTGGCATTTGGGGTGGCTACGGCGCTCAGGCACACCAGCTCGCCTGGCATTCGGGCGATATCGACTGCGGGTACGATGGTTTCTTCGGCAAAGCCGACGCCTTCTGGCATAGGGGGCTCAATTGAAACGCGAGTTATTTGCAGCGTGAGGCTCTCGTCGCCTTGGGTGAGTGTGAATGTGTTTTCGCCTGGTTCTAGCGGTAGGGTAGGTGCAAAATGGCCGTCGCTGCTGCGGTTTTCGATCGGTTCGCCGTTGATGGTAACGGGTTCATCAGGATCGGCGGTGCCGATGAAGAAGATGCGGTCGGCAACGGTTTCGTGTTCTGCTGGTGGGTAGGCGACGAAGAAGTCTGACGGGGCTTCTGAGGGGGATGATTCTTGGGCGGTAGTGGGTTGAATTGTGGTTTGGTGGAGAGCGATCGCACCCATAACCCCACCCAATAGCCGTAATGTTCTCCGCTTCCAGCACCGATTCATTTCTTAACCCTTAAACTCACATCTAGCAAAAGCTATCTGAATTCTTATACCAGTATTTCGCATGTGTGTTCGTGCAAAAGAGGACGCTTTTCTATGTTTGAGGCGATGTGCGTTGCTTATAGTGTGGCGGTTCAGTCGCAAATAGCTCGCCGTCTACGATTTCGTAAGTGATCCACTCCGTCTGAGTCAACTGCTCAACTTCTGTAAGTGTCCATCCATAGCGTTCCATCCATAGCGTTTAGTTGGCTGGCCTGCCACACTGCCTTCTTTTTACTCTGTCTGTAGAAAAAGTGCGGGTTGAAAATAGAGGTCTTCGACAGTCTATTCCTTGTGGCACAATTAGTAATTATTGATTTTTAGAACCTCTGCATCAAAGATACCGCTTAAAAACGCTACGTAGCCCAGCCCGAGAAACCCAGAGGAGAACGCGACAGGAGACTATGACAAAATTCGTATTTGTAACCGGCGGTGTTGTTTCTAGCATCGGCAAAGGCATTGTGGCGGCTAGCTTGGGGCGGCTGCTCAAGTCCCGCGACTACTCTGTCTCTATCCTCAAGCTCGACCCCTACATCAACGTCGATCCAGGGACGATGAGCCCCTTTCAGCACGGCGAAGTTTTTGTGACCGAAGACGGTGCCGAGACTGACCTGGATCTTGGGCACTATGAAAGGTTTACCGACACGTCGATGTCGCGGCTCAATAGCGTGACGACCGGGGCGATTTATCAGGCGGTGATCAATAAAGAGCGACGCGGTGACTATGAGGGCCGCACGGTGCAGGTGATTCCGCACGTGACGAACGAAATTAAGTCGCGGATTCATCGGGTGGCGCGTAATCGGAACCCGGACGTGGTGATTGTGGAGATTGGCGGGACGGTAGGCGATATTGAGTCGCTGCCGTTTATGGAGGCGATTCGGCAGTTTCGGCAGGACGTGGGCCGCAATGACGTGATTTATATGCACGTGACGCTAATCCCGTGGATTCCGGCGGCAGGTGAGCTGAAGACGAAGCCGACGCAGCACTCGGTGAAGGAACTGCGCTCGATTGGGATTCAGCCTGATATTTTGGTGTGTCGGAGTGAGCGGCCCCTGATAGACGGGATGCGGGAGAAGATTTCGAGCTTTTGTAATGTGCCGATTGACTGTGTGATCACCGCTGAGGATGCGTCTAGCATTTATGAGGTGCCGCTGTTTATGGAGAAAGAAGGGCTGGCGGTGCAGAGCCTGAAGCTATTGGATTTGGAGCAGCGATCGCCCAACCTGACCCAGTGGTCTACCCTGGTTGATCGCCTGTATAGCCCTGATAAAACGATAGAAATTGCGATTGTGGGCAAATACGTTCAGCTCAACGACGCTTATCTATCGGTGACCGAAGCCCTACGCCACGCCGGTACCAGCTTTAAGACGGATGTAAAAGTGCGCTGGGTGGATTCTGAAGACGTTGAGCGCGAAGGGCCTGAGAAGTATTTGGGCGGTATCGCTGGGATTGTGGTGCCTGGTGGCTTTGGCTCTAGGGGCATTAACGGCAAAATCAGTACGGTTGAGTACGCGCGCAAGCGGCGAATTCCATTCCTGGGGCTGTGTTTGGGAATGCAGTGCCTGGTGATGGAGTGGGCGAAGCATATTGCCGAGCTGCCTCAGGCCAATAGCTCAGAGTTTGACGCGGAGTCTATGAATCCGGTGATTAGCCTGATGCCTGAGCAGGAAGATGTGGTTGATTTGGGTGGCACGATGCGGCTAGGGCTGTATCCTTGCAGGCTAGAGCCAAATACGCTGGCGAAGAAGCTGTATGGCAAAGAGGTGATTTATGAGCGCCATCGTCATCGCTATGAGTTCAATAATGCCTATCGCAACCTCTTTTTGGAGACGGGCTTTATGGTTAGCGGCACGTCGCCTGATGGTCGCCTGGTGGAGATTGTGGAGCTGCCGAGCCATCCGTTCTTTATTGCCTGCCAGTTTCACCCTGAGTTTCAGTCGCGGCCGAATACGCCGCACCCGATGTTTTTGGGTTTGATTGAGGCGTCTTTGGACGATGCGGCGTTGATTGAGATGACGCAGAGCAATGCTAAGCAGTTGACGGGGCAGGCGGTGAGCTAGGGGTAAACCCTTGGCCTAGCGTTAATCGACGACCTGGGCACCGTGGCTGCGCGGGTCGGAAGATTGACTGCCGACGACCGGGTTATCGATGGTGTCTACCTCAGAAATAGTGCCGCTGACTTGAGCGTGGGGTAGAGGCTGCTTTTTTATTAGGGCATCCAAATTTTCAGCTATGATAGCGCGCGGCATTTCGCCAATGGCTGCGCCTTTTTCGAGGCTATCGACTGGATAGAAACTCGAAGTGAGGAATGCCGTCTACTCGGTAGTTGAGCATTTCGGGGAGCCATTTGGTGTTGTCTACGTTCAGCATCACGAAGTTGACTTTGCTGGCGTAGTCGGTTTTGAGCTGCTGAATGTCGGGGGCCATGGCCTGACAGCTTGTGCACCAGTTGGCATAGAACTCGATGAGGGTGGGTTTGCCGTTGGCGAGGGCTACGTCTAGCGGGATGGCGGCTTCGGCCATTTCGGAGAGGGAGGCAGCGGGCGACCTGGTTTGCAAGCCGAGCACGATGGTGATGCTGAGAATGGAGGCGATCGCGACCACCACAAAATTTCTAACTTTTTTGGCCATTTCAGAGGAGGCCGTCTCAGAAGGGTCAACCGACATTTGCTAGCGTATAAACAATAACTTTTTATATCTTATCGCCCTGCCCACTTGATTTTCGGTCGTTTGGGCTCAAAGTTTGAGAATCCAAGACGATAAAATAGGCGAGAGACTTTGAGAACCCCTATAGAAAACTCTAGAGAACCTGCGTGAAAAAACGACTGACGCTCACTTTTCCTAAGCGCACGATTCACATGCCGATTACGTACCGGCTCGCCAAAGACTTCAACGTGGCGGCGAATATTTTTCGGGCTCACGTGGCCCCTGATCAGGTCGGCAAGCTGCTGGTAGAGCTTTCGGGCGATATCGATCAGCTTGACGAAGCGATTAACTGGATGCGGGATAACAATATTGAAGTGTCGCTGGTGAATCGGGAGATTGTGATTGATAAAGATAGCTGCGTTCACTGCGGTTTGTGTACGGGGGTATGCCCGACCGAATCTTTGCAGCTCGACCCGCAAACTCATAAGCTGATGTTTACGCGATCGCGCTGCATCATGTGTGAGCAGTGCCTACCAAGCTGCCCGGTGCAAGCCATCTCTACTAACCTATAGCGCTTTGATAATCGCGCCGATGCCCTAACCTTTGTGAAACAAAACCCGCTACGCCAACTGCCCCTTTTATCTGCGCTGCTGTTCATGCTAGCGAATATGGCGTTCGGCTTTTTTCTACACGACCAGGGAAGTTCGCTGGTGATTTGGGGGGCGGCTGTTGCCTACGTCATCGTGGAGTGCAGCGTATTAACCATCGCCTGGCGGCAAACCTGCGACTTTATCCTCAGCGGCTTTCAGTCAGACGTAGGCTACACACTGATGGCCTTAGGCTTCGCCTCTTTTGCGGTGGTGCTGGTGGTGTGGATAAAAGTTTCTAGCTACTTTTTGCTGATGATCTCAGCAGCGCTATTGCTGCGGATAAAGATTCATACCGGCAGAGGGGGCGCTGGGATTTCGTTTGTAGGAATGCTGATTGTTTCGTTGGCGGGGCTGGCGTTGAGCTGGTTGCCAACGGTAATTAGAACGGGTCAGCTTGCTTTGTTTGTGCAAGATTGGTTTTGAAGTTGATTCTAGATTCCTAATTGGCTTCAGAGTCCTGAGTGTCCCCACATCAATAGATTACAAGTTCAGGCAGGCAGTGCAAAGTTTGAGCTAAAGTACGCCTAATAGTTTCGAAGCTTAGTCGTCTAATAGTACGCTTACTACAAACAATAGCTGATTATTTATGGATAAGATCACGCAAAACTTACTCGAAAACTTCGTGATGGAAAATGAGCTTGGTAATTTAGCTGAGTCTAAACAATTCGAGTACTTTGCAAACTATGTTGTAGCGTCCAAACTACAAAGAAACAGTTTTGAGCTAGACGCCTTGAATACAGGTGAAGGAGGAGATTCCGCTATTGATGGAATTGCAGTCATTATCAATGGAAGACTGGTGACTGATGTGCAAGAGCTAGATGATCTAGTTTCTGATAGCGGCTATATGGACTGCGACGTAGCGTTTATACAGTCTAAGAGTTCGTCTAAGTTTGAAGGTTCAGACATAGGTTCCTTTGTCTTTGGAGTGAAAGACTTCATCTCTGACGAACCAAAACTGGTGCAAAACGAACAGATCGAAAAGTTTAAGGGAATATGGGAACAAGTTATCAATAAATCTGCCTATATGACCAATCGTCGCCCAAATTGTAAGTTGTACTACGTCACAACTGGAAAGTGGACAGATGATCAGAATCTATCAGCCGTTATCGCTTCAGGAAAGCAAGAAGTAGAAGATAGCAACTTATTTGAAAGTACTTCGTTTCAGCCGTATGGTGCTAGTGAGCTACAAAAGCTGTATCATGACACTCGCAACAAGCTATCGAGTACCGTTAACTTCCAAAGCAGAATTACATTGCCAGATATTGATGGAGTCAAAGAGGCTTTCTTAGGGGTTCTGCCATTCAATGAATTTTTGAAGCTGATTCAAGACTCTAACGAATCAATCTATAATATATTCTACGATAATGTAAGAGATTTTCAAGGCGATAACGAAGTTAATGCCCGCATCAAAGCTACGCTGAAGGAAGAAAAATTCGACTTGTTTTGCGTTCTGAACAACGGGGTTACTCTTGTTGCTAGTTCACTTACTCCTGCTGGCAATAGGTTTACATTAAGAGACTATCAAGTTGTGAACGGTTGTCAAACAAGTCACGTTCTTCATCAATCCAGATCTGTAGGAGGAATGGAGAGAGTTAATGTTCCAGTTAAAGTGATAGTAACTGAAGATGAAGATATAAAGAACCAAATTACTTTGGCTACCAATAGTCAAACCGAAGTCAAACCAGAACAGCTAGCTTCTTTAACTTTGTTTCAGAAGAAGCTTGAGCTTTACTACGACTCAATGCGAGAAGATGTCGGACTATACTACGAAAGAAGATCACAGCAATACCATGCTACCCCTGGAGTTAAAAAGACTCAGGTAATATCTATCCCAATTCAGATAAAAGCTTTTGCTTCAGCGTTTTTGAACGCTCCTCATTTAGTTTCTGGTTACTACGGAACTATTGCAAGGAGATTTCATGGAAAGATTTTTGAGAAGAATCATAAATATGCTCCATACTATGCAAGCGCTTTGTGCTATCAGAGGTTAGAAGGATTATTCCGATACGGCTCTATTGATAGAAAGTACAAAAAGCTTCGTTTTCACATGATCATGCTTGCAAGAATGTTATCGATGACGGCAGTCTCTCCCCCGCCATTGAACAGTAACAAGGTAGACAGTAAGTCTAATACATTCATATCTAGCTTGGAAGACGAGGAGTCCTGTCTGAAGTTGTTTGAGAAAATAGTGAGTATCATAGAGACATCTGGAATTGATCTTTCAAAGAAGCAGTTTAAAACAGAAAGCGATACAGAAACTCTGATTAGAACGCTTACAAAAGAAATTAGCAATAAGGATATTTGAGCTTCAAACAGGTATCTTTCTGTGGTGCTGTATCTAGACTCTGCGACAGACGTAGTCTCACACCTGCTGCTAATAACTATGACTTGAAAACTTCTTTGTAGTACGTTTCACTCACTTAAAGCATATGTCTTATACCTCCTATTCCTAACAGGTAAGATAGCAGAGTGACAGATGTGTTGATGAATTTAATCTTGTGCTTGGTTCCATAGCTTTGGCGGAACATGGAGAGCACAGGCTAGTATGAGCTATCAATCCCTGCTACGCTGTCGCACTTGAACTTTTATACTGCACTATTAGCGTAGTTATACACAGGAACCTGGATAAAGTGGTCAGGCTCTTTCTCACCCAAGATAGTCTGTTGCAAACGTTCTACGGTTGATGGAGAGAAGAACTGCTCGCCTGTTTCTTCGTTTACACGGGCAGGTACGTTGTCGATGAGAACAATCTTTCCATTCAGATTTAAGGTATAGGTTACCTGTTTCTCAACCAGTGTTTCTTGCCAATCACTTGCCATCATCACTACGTCTCCTTTGCGTAAAGTCATTATTCCATTGCTGAGCGTTAGGTTCGTACACCGTGATTACTTTAACAAGCGAGCGAGAAGGATAGCTACACTGAACATGGATAGGACGTTGCGCTTGGGTCGAACCGAAAATCAGGCAGCTCGGCCCATACTTGTCTTCTGGGTAGTCCTCAATGACTTGACCGTTCGCAATGACCTCTTTAACTTCTTGAACTCGAATTTGGCGCACGATAGACTGATCAACAGCATGTTTAGAAAACTCGAACTGCTCATCAGCAAACTTACGACGTATTTCTACCATCAGCATAGTCATTCGTCTATTCTATCGCCTTGGCTGACAAACTCAGCGAGCGTGACGATAGTGTCATCAGGCTGATGAACGCTACATGTAGTATTTGCTCTAAGCAACCGTTTCTGAGGCGGACTGTAGACTATTAATTAGGCAGAGTTACAGAGCTAGCACGAAGCAGCCGGGGCTTGATTGCCTGCATTTTAATCGCCTGTGTGATGAGGCCCGCCACGCTTTCTGCCTCTCTATGCACCGAACTTAATGAAGTGCCCGTTACGCTGTAGCAGCGGGTAGCGATAGTTTGTGGATAAAAAGGCGGTATCGACGGAACGAATCCTGTTGCCAGAATTACGCAGTCGGGATACATATGAGTACCGTTGGGACGCAAAATAGTGGGAATTGCCTGCTCGGGTAAGAACTCTCCTGCCATCAGTGTTAAGCGCTTTGATTGAAGCGCCGCTAGCATTAGCTCAGCGCAAGGTCGAGATTGCGTGGCAAACAGCGGCTTAACCTGATTAATGAGCTGCAATAAGCCAATCTGCTCGGCGGCAGACAACAACTCTTTTACCTGCTCGTAAAAAGACATGACCGGACGAATCAGATGAGCAAAGGGGTGATTTTGAGATTGTTTTGTTGTTTCTAGGTAATCTGCTAAAAAAGTGGGATAATCCTCAATTTGCAACAGCGCGTCCCAACCCGGATAGGGTAAATTGCAGGCTCGATAGCAGGTTTCTAGCTCTTTGTTCAGGAGTCTCTTGGCATTGGCTGCGGTAGGTTGAAGCCGCATTTTCTCAGGAGTAAACCACTGGCACTCGTAGGATTCTGTCGGCTCTACTTGAGGTAGTCGAGACTGAGCTGAGCGGCTGATTAGCGTGACGTGTTCTACATTTAGATTGTGTAGGGCATGAAGCGCCACTTCGATTCCTGCCGGGCCAGCGCCGACTACCGCGATCTGTGGCGGCAAATTTTGACCGTAGCGATCGCACGGATAAGCCTTGAACACGCGCCCAGCCCATTCAGGTCGCAGTTTGGCAAAGCGATGCCCTGTCGCTTCAACCAGATAATCAACGGTCAGCTTGCGAGTACTTGTATTAACGGTGATCTGTCGAGCCGCTTGAGCAAACCCTTGCAGCGCTTCAGGAATAATTTGCAGTGTGATGTGCTCAGGCAAACGAGCCTTAAGCGCTAAAAATTGGGCGTGAAGATATAGTCCGTAGGCTCCGCGAGGCGTTGTGCCCTGAATATCGTCCAGGGTATGATCGCGGTGGCGCTGCTGGCCTTTTTCGGGGGCAAAGTCTGGATATAGCGTAGCGAGCAGGCGGCGATTGACCTGTACCCACTCAAAGTAGTCGTTGGTATCGTGCCGTTGAGCGGCAAAGTTAAATCCACGGGCGGTGCTGTTGCCATTAAAGGTGAACAGCGAGGGCTGAGCCGGATGGTAGACCTGCCCGCCGCCAAACAGTTGGCTAGGATCAATACCGATATTTTTAAGGTGGGTAAGGCGATCGCGCTGCGCCACACTCAAATTCTCTAGCTGAATCTCTCTAGGCGGCTGTAGCCAATAGATAACCACTTCAGCCGAGGGCAGTGTGCGCAAATTCTCTACTAAGTAGCCCAGGGTTGCAAAGCCGCTGACGCCCGCACCTGCGATCGCAATATTCACCTGAAAAACCATCGCTTATCTTCCATCACTGTTTCTACGGACATCGCCCCAAACAACAAACCCCCAGCAGCGCCAGGGGATGTGTGATCATTCAATAGTGTTGCGCTCTAGCAAAGCGACCTACAGCGCCAACGTGTGAGCATGAACCCCCAAAGGAAAGAGCAAATATTCATTCCAACAGCGCCAGAGATAGGCGGTTATCGCCTTCTGCCTTCCCTGGGCACTTTCAAACTCAAAAGAGATGCTTGCTTGGCCCGGAATCATCTGCGCCAGAGAATGATCGCAGCCGCAGCCATGCTGAAGCAACAATTCCTGCCGAGAAGCATGAGCCTGCACCCGCATTAGCATCGCCGTTACGTTAAACCCATGTAAGCAGGCGTCGTATGCTCGCTTTACGCCCTGCATTTGGGGATCAAAAAACATCGGACGCGCCTCGTAAATGGAGTCGCGCTCAATGGGGCATAGCAGCATCCAGTAGAAGCTCGCGGGTAGCTCGTAGCCAAAGTCATCGAAGACTGACTGGGCGAATGCGATCACTCGCTCAGCGCCGTCTTGGGCTTTGGCGGTTTGGCGCGATCGCTCAAAACTAGGATAGGCCGTAGTCAAAAAGTCATGGCCAAAGAACGCCAAAGTCTCAAATACGCCTTTGGCATAAAAAGCTTGAAAGCCAGAGGTGTGCTGAGATTCCTGTTGAAATATTTCTGAGCCAAATATTTCGGAACTCCCGTCAGTCCCTTTGGTAAAAAACAATCGAGCTAGGGCAATCAAAAAATCAGGATTGCCATGTCCAATCGTGACCTCTCGGGCTGCTATTTGCTGCCAAACAGGCGGTAGGCAATCGAGCGGAACCGCATCAATGCCGTTCAAGATAGTGCTAGCTGAAAGCGCTAGCGTTGACTCTGTTGGAGAAAGATGAGCGTGAGTAGAATCAATGGCAGTGGCCATATAAACACTGTCCTAATATGTAGATGCTGGTAATCGGTTGAGATCAAACTGTTACGACATCAAACTTGTTCAAGCACTTTCTAAATCGCCTGTAAGCGATACATGGAGATTTAACCCAAGGCCAGTGCTGAATAGAAAACGTAGGTGACATCTATGACCTCTACGACCTAAAACGAGAATGATAATCGTTATTAGTTTATACAGCAGGATTGCGTTCACCTGTCTTACGGGGCGCAAGACTAAACAAGTTGTTACACTCTTAAAAGTTACATGCTTAGCAAAGAAGCGGGTTGGCCGGTCAAACAATTGTTGAGCTGTTGATGAAGCTGTAATGGATTAAGCTGATGACCTATAAACACTAGCTGGTTTTCACGGGGGTGCGACTGAGGATCAAGCGATAGGCTACATCGTTTGCCTGCTAGCTGGAAAATATATCGCTGTGGCTGCCCTTCAAACCAGAGAATGCCTTTGGCCCTGAAGATATTGTCAGGAAGCTGCTGCATGAGAAAATGCTCAAACTTGGTGAGATCAAAGGGGCGATCGCTGCGAAAAGGAATTGAAACAAAGCGATCGCTCACCAGATGATCGGACAGCTCTCTTTCTGAAAGCGTATGGGTTTCCACATCGGCTAGTCCCACGTCTAAAATGGCCGATAGCGGCAAATCAGACGAGCTTTGCAAGCTACAGCTCAATATTCGCGCCCCAGATTTCGATAGATGAATATCTCGCTCAACGGCAGCTAATCTATCGTCACTAACCAAATCAGTTTTGTTCAACAAGATCACATCGCTGTAAATAAGCTGATTTCTATATACCGAATGCTTCAACAACTCGGGGCCAAACGTTTCAGCATCGATCACGCCTACAACAGAATCTAACCGGGTCACATTCTTTAGTTCTGTGCCTACAAACGTCGTCATAATCGGCAGCGGATCGGCTAGTCCGGTGGTTTCTATCACCAAATAATCCATTTTCTCTTCTCGCTCTAGCACCTGATAAACCGCGTCTACCAGGCTTTCGTTAATCGTGCAGCAAATGCAGCCGTTGCTCAGCTCCACCATGTTCTGATTGGTCGATACCAAAAGCTGAGCGTCGATATTGATATCGCCAAACTCATTCACCAGCACCGCCACCTTCAGCCCCTGAGCATTATTCAAAATATGATTGAGCAGGCTGGTTTTACCACTGCCCAAAAAGCCAGTAATCACCGTGACCGGCATTCCTTGCTTAGGAATGGCAAGCGCCTGCTCAGGCTCCTGCTTATTTTTTGGGGCTAACATAGGCAAAGGTCAAACTGTGATAATGATTATCATTTTTATATCACAGTACCGATTGCTTACGATGGTCAGCAGCGTTAAAGAAATCTGCTATGCTTCTTCGTAAGTTTCGATAATGATTATCATTTTTAAAGATGCTAGCGGTTCAAGACCTATCTGTTAACTATCGAGGCATTGAGGCACTCACTGGGGTTTCGTTGACTCTGAACCCTGGTGAATGGGTAGGACTTATCGGCCCTAATGGAGCCGGAAAAAGCACTTTGGTCAAGGCGATCTTAAGTCTGGTACCCTACAGAGGACAGATTTTGCTGAATGGAACGACGCTGAAGCGGCAGCGGCGGCAGGTGGCCTATGTGCCGCAGCGATCGCAAATTGACTGGGACTATCCGGTCACCGCCTGGAATGTAGTAATGATGGCCCAGACCGCAGCGTTGGGCTGGGGCCGCTCTCCTGATGCCAGGGCAAAAAGACAGGTTAGTGCGGCGCTAGATCGGGTGGAAATGCTACCTTTGCGCCACCGGCAAATTGGTCAGCTTTCGGGCGGGCAGCAGCAGCGAATTTTTCTGGCCCGCGCCCTCGCGCAGCAGCCCAGCCTATTTTTGCTAGATGAGCCTTTTAACGGCATTGATAAAAAGACCGAGGCGATTATGATGAGCATCTTCGCAGACCTGAGCGAGCAAGGTAAAACGCTGCTGGTTTGCAGTCATGAATGGGGCGAGGCGCTCAATCGCTATCATCGCTTGCTGCTACTCAACCGCCGCGTGTTGGCTAATGACACCCCCCGAGCGGTGATGACTATGGACAATATTCAGCAGGCTTATGGTACCAATATTCAGTCGGTGCTCAATGGCGGTATGCCGATGCCTTTTGTTTGCTGAATTCAGCGGGTTGGATCACCGTGGCTAAATTTGAGGAACTGTATCGCTGACTATTGTCAGGAATAGAGGGGTTGGCTATGCTTAAAAGCACACCTATCTTGGTACG
Organism: uncultured cyanobacterium; assembly: GCA_963793265.1. Classification (GTDB taxonomy): domain Bacteria; phylum Cyanobacteriota; class Cyanobacteriia; order Phormidesmidales; family Phormidesmidaceae; genus Phormidesmis. The sequence continues at coordinate 311,453 of CAWBZI010000005.1, read as the reverse complement.
CCTTATGAGCAATCAGCAGATGACCAGTCAAAAAACGCTATTAACGGCTTTGGGCTGTGCGGGTTCTTTGGCGGCAGTATTGGTAGTGAGTAGTCCGGTGATCGCAGCGCCAGTCACTACAAATTCAGCGATCGCCTCTGATGATGCCCTACCTACCCTGGTTCAAAACGAATCTAATCCCATCGAAGATGCCTTGACCTGTAGTTGCGCGGTTTGTACAGGTGGAGTACAGCGGCCTGCTTTCTAGCATTAGCTGAAAAGTTCCAGCTAAAAAATCTCAGGGGCCTTGAGTTCGGTCTTCAGGCAATCCTTTTATCAGTAGCTCTCTCAACAACTGAGAGAGCTTCTTTGTTGAGTAGTTGTTATAGGTTCTTCTACTTGCTCTACAAAGGCAGCGCTCGAATCCGATTAATCCATTCTTCTGCTTCACTCGCCATCCAAATGAGCACTAAATCCTCTACAACAGCTCGAATTGCCATAGACTGCGGAACCACAATCACCCCAGCACTAGGTACGTTAATAATGCGATCTGCAAAATGTTTCGGCATTGTTTTGCGGTCATGAGTTACGAGTACTCGACCTAACTTTGCTGAAACTTCTAAAACCTCTGGATCGCTTATTCCAATCAACCCGGCCTCCGCAGCAATTTGGAAATCTATGTCAGGCTCAGCGCGGCGGCAAGCTTTCACAATAATCTGATTCAAGTCTGCATCTGCCTGAAATCGAATCATCGCTGGCCTATAGGTAAGCGTCTAGCCTGCCTTAGCTTTTCGTAAAACGGCTGATCTTGGTTGTGAGTGGCCTCTCGAAGGGCGGCAAATTCCGCATCTGCTTGCTGCAAGTAGTCATCAATTTCAGTGCGATGGCCAAGATAGTAGGCGATCGCGCCATAGATCTGTTCTAAACTCAACGATGGAAAGCACTCAGCCGCGATCATCTCTGGCGATAAGCCTTGCAAAAATGCCAGTACCACAGAGTCGAGAGAAACCCGAGAATTCGACATCCAATAAGCTCCATCTCGCTGTTCCACGTACAGATTGTCCCGATCAACCATCATCCTGCCTCCCCTGAGAGTATATTTGACCATGCTTGTCAATTTGCCAACCTTTCAAAAGGTAACACTGGGATGACTAACTTTTCCGTAGTTTATAGCTCAGATCTTGCACCAGTCTTGAGTGGAGCTACCCTCGACTGCGCGTCAGAATCCCTTGACTAGGACTAAATCATAACGCTGATAGAAAGCAGGCAATCTTGGAATATATGGTTCAATCTCGTACCTCGGAGATTGGAGACTAGGAGACATAAGTCAAGCTATATCCTCAGATAATTAATGCCAGAGTGATGCTGATTCTACAGGTTAAAATGGTGGAGTATAGTCATAGAAAGGTTAAGTAGATGGCAGTTCGTCAACCCCGCTATAGCAGAAAAGAGTTTGCTCGACGTGGTGATGAAATCTATGAGTCTCAGATACGCCAGCAGGTCGAGAGAGGCAACCAAGGAAAGATTGTGGCTATCGACATAGAAACTGGAGATTTTGAAGTTGACAAGAACGAAATTGCTGCTTGCGATCGTCTCGAAGCTCGTCAACCCGATGCTCAAGTCTGGATCGTTCGCATCGGATCTGGCTACGTCCGCCGATTTGGTGGACGAACCCGGAAAACTTAAATGATTACCGGAACAGTCAACACAGAACTTGAACCGATCATTTCGCTCTCAATCCATCACTCTGATAGTAAAGTTTTCATACAAGATGCAATCGTCGATACTGGATTTAATGGGTGGCTTTCATTACCGCCTGATTTGATTGCTGAACTAGATTTGAAATGGAAAGGACGAGGCAGGGCAATTCTTGGAGATGGCAGTGAATGCGTTTTCAATGTTTATGAAGCAGTCATTGCTTGGGATGAGGCGCTCATCACTATTCCAGTAGATGAAGCTGACTCAGAGCCACTGGTCGGAATGTCTTTGATGGAAGACTATGAACTGACGATGCAGATTTTTGAAGGTGGTTTTGTCGAACTCCGTAAAGCTAACGCAGCTTGACGAGCCTATTGTTCATCGGATTCTATATCGAATGCGAAAAGTCCCTGCAATCAAGACTTACCATCAGGCTTTAGAATGCTTTCGACTGCGCGTCAGGATTCCTTGACTAGGACTAAACAACAACGCTAGTAAAAAGCAAGTGAATAGGGTGAGGGCGATCGCAGGCCCCGAAGGCGTATTGAAGTAGTAGCTAATGTACATCCCAATCATGCAAGAGAGCACACCTAGCCCCGAGCCGACGACCATCATCCAATGCAGCTCTTTGGTCAGCAAATAAGCCGCTGCTGCTGGGCTCACCATCAGCGCTATTACCAAAATGACACCTACCGTTTTGATACTGGCCACAATGGTTAGCGTAATTGCAGCCATCAGTCCAATATTAATTGCAGTGACAGGTAGGCCAACGGCTTCTGCGCCTAGCCGGTCGAAAGTGAAGAACAACAGCTCTTTGTAAAACACTTTGACAGCGATTAAAACAGCGATCGCTATCAGCCCAATTTCTCTTACATCGGCAGGCGTAATGCTCAAAATGTTGCCAAAGAGTAGTTCTTCAAGATCCAAACGGCTGCGCAAGCCCGTGAGCAGGGTAATGCCTAACGAGAAAAAACTAGAGAAGGTAATTGCCATGGCCGTATCGACCTTGACCTTCGATTGCGCGCGAATCCAAGAGGTAACAAAGGTGCTGAACATGCCGGAGATGAAGGCTCCGGCGAGTAAAGGGAAGTTGAGGAAGTTCGCGATTGCTAATCCCGGCAACACCGCATGAGCCACTACATCGCCCAGCAGCGCCATCCGCTGCACAATCAGGTAGGTGCCAATAACCGGACACAAAATGCCGACGAGCACACCTGCCATCAATGCCTGACGCATGAACTCATAGTTAAACGGCTCTAACAGCCAATCCATAGGCGTACTACACGACTGATAATGATTATCACTCTATAGTACAACGCCAGCTAGGTCACAAGATACGGCGCTCATCAATAGCACTTACAGAGGGATTACTTTCTATCAGCGTCTTGTGGCGATTATCTGCTCTCTAGGCTGTGTGTATCTCACGCCACGATTGAGTCAGCACTTTCCCGGCTGACTTGGCAAAAACGACCGTCAGCAAAAATCCAACTGCTAAGTCAGGAAGCACTGACTGCGTAAGGAATACTAACCCTGCCGCCACCAGCACGGACGTATTAGCGATGATGTCGTTTCTAGAGCACAGCCACACCGAAGACATATTCAAATTATCTTTGCGGTGCCTGGAGAGTAGCAGCAGGCAAGTGAGGTTAGCGAGTAAGGCGACCACGCCTATCGTGCTCATCAGTGTGGCAGCCGGAGTGACTTCGACAGAGAGCTGGTAGAGGGCTCTTGCGAAAACTGCGATCGCAAACAAAAACATAATCACCCCCTTAAAAAAGGCCGATCCTGCCTGCGCTTTACGCCCCTTATTCACCACGTACAAACTGCTGGCATATACTAGCGCATCGCCCAGCATATCTAACGAGTCTCCCGTCAAAGAGAGCGACGCCGCCCGAATACCCGCACCAAATTCAACCACAAACATCACGCCATTAATCAGCAAAACAGCCCAAAGCACTTTAGCCTGATGCTTTTGCAGCTTTGCAAGATCGTCACCCTTGCGCTGACAGCAACCCTCACTCATCGCCCACCCTCGCTCAAACATTCTAATGAACGTTTGAATATTATCATAAACAGCTATACGTTCTCACCATCGTTAGAATGTTTTTGATAGAGTGGTCTATCGGGCTAACTGCTTCAGCGCGTAGCCAAGAATATCGGCAGTACGCAAATCTTTTAGAGAGTAATAAGCCAGCTTGCCCTCATTTCTATGCTTCAAGATTTTAAGATCGCGTAGCTTGCGCAAATGGTGAGAGGCCGCAGCCACTTTCACATTCAGCAAAGCCGCGACATCACAGACACAAAGCTCTTGCCCCCCGCTCAGCGCATGGAGAATTTTTAATCGTGACCTATCTGCCAGCGCATTAAACAGAATTTGAGCATTTTCCAACAAACTCTCTTCGGGCAGTGCATCACCCACCTGGGCCACCAGCGCCTCATTAAAGCACCGAACCTGGCAAACGTCGCTGGACTTAGTTTGGATCACAAGTTTAAACAGGTGCAGGGTTTACAGCCCAATTCTAGCGGGCCACGGACACGGCCTTGTTTTGGTCGCGGCATTATTTTGTTAAGAAGCGGGTTGCAAAAGGCGCTTCTTGATATATATTCAAGAATGATAATCATTATCAAATCAATGTCAAGACTACGCGAGTAGCTGTGCCCCCATGCAGATATCCCTTCGTCTCTTCTCAAGGTTAACCGTACTTTCCCTGGCGTTTACGGCGCTTAGCTGTACGCAGCCCGAGAGCGCTCAAAACACCAGCAGTCAGCCACAGTCTGAAACCTCTGTTGAAGGAACGCCTCAAGTGGTTGCCAGCTACAGCGTGCTTTGCGATTTAACAGAGCAAATTGCTCAGACCACTGTAGACGTGACCTGTCTGATTGATGCGGGGCAAGATCCCCACGTGTACAGCGCTACTCCTACAGACAGACGAGCTATCGAAGCAGCCGACTTGGTTTTATACAACGGCTATGAGTTTGAGCCCGAAATTATCAAAATGGTGGAAGCGACTGACCTCTCTGCACCCACGGTAGCTGTTTCCGAAGTAGCCGTGTCAGCCCCACTACTGGGCGAGCACCACGATCACGGTGGAGAAGATCATGACGACCATGCTGAAGGCGAAGATCATGACGACCATGCTGAAGGTGAGGATCATGAAGAACACGCTGAAGGTGAAATGGAGGCCGATCCTCACGTTTGGCATGATGCTGAAAATGGTGTTGCTATGGTGCAAGAAATTACAAACCAACTGAGCGAAACCTTTCCAGAGAATGCGGCTCTGTATGAGACTAATGCCGCAGCGCTGATTTCTCAGCTAGAACAGCTTGACACCTGGATTCAAACCCAAGTAGATACGTTGCCCGCTACAGGACGGACGCTAATTAGTACTCACGGTGCGCTGGGCTACTATGCCAACGCCTATGGTATTGAAATTGAACCTGCGCTCGATAGCTTTAGTACCGAAGCTCAGCCTTCAGCCGCAGATATTAAAGGGCTAGCCGATGTTGTTGCCGATAAGAATGTGGCGAGCATTTTTGTGGAGTCAACGAGCAATCCGGGCCTGATTGAAACCGTCTCTAGAGAAACAGATATTGCGGTTTCAGAAGAGCCGATTTATGCCGATGGATTAGGCGAAGCGGGAACGCCTGCTGCGAGCTATCAGGGTATGCTCGTGGCCAACACCTGCACCATTGTGAATGGGCTAGGCGGCACCTGCGATCAGGCGGCAGCTCAGGCTTTGTTGCCTACTCAGTAGCCTTCCGTTTTGTTATGGCCCCTCTAACATTTGGCTGAGCGCTTTTGCCTTATTCCAATATTGACCGTCGGGAGAAACGGCGATCGCCTGAATGAGTCTGTAAATCGTTCTAGGCGATCGCTCAACTATCCCTCACGTTCATCTCACTGATTTTGGCAATGAGTTTCCTAATTTGCCTGTGGGCTTTGGCCCTCACCTAGATGTGGCTTTCTTTACCCGTACAAGGGCACAGCTTTTGGAAGATCCTGGTGCAGGCGAGTCACTCGGACAAAGAATGATTGCCACTAAAGTACCTGAGCCGGGTGCTTTAGCCGGACTAGGTGCGATCGCGCTGCTGGCTTTGCGCGCACGCCAAACCTCAAAAGCAACTTTCTAACACCTGAATGTCGCAAACGCCCTAACCTCTTAGGACGTTTGCGCAGAAGAGTAACTTGTTGAGTAACGGTTATCGCCTTTGGAGAGAGTCTTACGCAACGCTTTGAAAGCTACGCAAAACCTTTTCCACGAGAGCTGGAAACAGTGTTGAGCATTTTGGCGTAGTTTACGTGCTGAAATTGAACAATGTTTGTCCCAGGATTGTACAGCGCGTAGCTGGCATAGCCTGCCAACCGACCGACATTGCCCACGCCGATAATTTGTCGAGGGTTCAGCTTACTCTGTTGAGGCAGGCTAGGGCTCTGATCTGATCCTAAGGTTTCAACAGTAGAGGTGATCTGAGCGGAGGGTAACTGATACTGAAAAGCTAAGCCAGAGCGTCCGCAGAAAAGAGAATTAGCGTCTGAGCGCAGTAGGCGATCCAACAGCGTGAGTGGATTGGTTTTGGGGGTGAGTTCGTCATCACAGCCAAGAGTGCTGCCGTGGATGAGCAGGCAGTCTAGCTCGAAAAAGCCAAAGTCTAGTCCGCGCAACCACTTTACACTGTCGCGAGAAACGGCTTTCCATAGGTGCTCAATTGCGTCGGCTCCGTACCTTTGTCTGAGCTGCACGCCATCTGGATCGGTGCCTGAGCCATACAGGTTAAAAAGTTGTTCTTCCCACCAGCCTAAGCAAATTTGAGGCGTGAGCGATTGCGATTGCTGAACGTACTTCACTAAGGCTTCTGACTCTGGTCGAGGGCCAATCAAATCGCCCAAGATATAGAGTTCATCTACCTTGACGGACTGCTTTTGAATATCTTTGAGTACAGCTTTGTAAGCCGTCAAATTGCCCTCAATACCGCTCAAAATTGCCCAAACCATAATCGCTGCTGCTGCAAGAATAAAGATCAATAAACCTCAACGCCAATTTCAATGCCAACTTCAACGCTCGCACACATGGGTCGGATCGTCTGCTTTTTCGGCAAACTCAAGACCTTGAGACAGTCGCCAAGCAAAAATGGGCGGCAGTCCTTTTTCTAGAATGGCCGCGCAGGTTTTGGCGTAGTCATAATCGACTTCACGAAAAATTGTCTGCTGAGTAAGCGTGTTGTAAATGACATAGGTGGCCTGGGGTTCGCCGTGTCTCGGCTCACCGACCGAACCGGCATTGATAATGCGTTTTAGCGGCGTGGTGAGCGTTTGGCTGGGCGTTGTTATCTCACTGCTAGCAAGACGGTTTGCAGTAGGCTTTGAAGTGCTTTTGCCAGCAGGCTTATCATCTTTAATCACGCGAATTTGGAGCTGCCCGTCGCTGAGCGTGCGGACATAGGGCACATGGGTGTGACCGCAAAAGAGCACGTCGGCACCGGTTGAGAGTACTCTTTCTAGGGCCATGAAGGCGCTGGTTTCGGGTAGAAGATACTCGTGCTGGCTTTGGGGACTGCCATGGACAAAACAAAGATTCTCATGGCGCAAAGCTAGGGGCATTTGGGCCAGGTACTCGCGGGTTTCGGCAGTGACTTCGGCGTCTGTCCACTGGTGGGCGAGATGACCGCGTTTTTCAGCGAGTAGTGAGGGGTAGCTGCATTCGCAGGCGTTGAGGCCGTCGATAATGTCTTCATCCCAGCAGCCCTGACAGGAAGGAATTTGGCGATCGCGAATCACCTCGACAACTTCATTGGGATAAGGGCCATAGCCGACCAAATCGCCCAGGCAAAAGGTTTTGTCAGCGCCTTGCTGGTCAATATCGGTAAGGACAGCTTCGAGAGCGGCCAAACCGATAAGCATCGACCCCAACCGTGAGCGGGTTGATGTACAGCAGTGACTCTGCACGCACTTGCTCCAAACCGTCTTGCGCGGTCATTTGCTCATGAATCCAGTGGGTTTTCCCCGCTCCTAAAGCGCCTGCTACAACGGTTAACATAGGCAAATTCTGAAACTATTTGAAAATGATAATCATTATCATATTATATTGGGCAGTATTCGCTCATGCAAATTAGTAATTTTTATTTCTTTAATACAAAAATAGAAGGAGGGCTGGGTTTGAGCATTGTTCACACTGATATTGCGATTATTGGTGCGGGGCCACAGGCGCTGACGTTGGTGACCCAACTGTTGCAAAAGAAAAAGAAAATGCGCGATCGCCTCAACGCGGGCCTCTCCCCTGGCTTTCAGGTGTTCGATCCGAGCGGCACCTGGCTAGCTCAGTGGCATCGACAATTTGCCGCCCAGGAAATTCCCCATCTGCGCTCCCCGGCTGTTCACCACCCCGACAGCAACCCTCATGCCCTGCGAAGTTTTGCTGAAAAACGGCAAGACGAGCTGCACAATCCGTATGGCCGTCCAGGAACAACGCTGTTTCAAGAGTTTTGTGAAACGGTGATTGACCGATGGCATTTGCGTGATCGGGTCGTGAAGGCTCAGGTCGTGGGGCTGATGCCTCAGAAGGGGAGATTTTGCTTGACTTTAAATGATGGGAGAACCGCGATCGCCCGGCGAGTCATTATCGCAACTGGTTCGGCAAAGCCTAAACTGCCAGACTGGGCAAAACATTTGAGCGATCGCTCCCCTGAGTATCCACCAGAGCGCCTTTGTCATGCGCAAGCGGTGAGGCTACCTGATTTACCTATGCTAGCGGGAGAAACGGTGTTGATTGTGGGTGGCGGACTGACGAGCGCTCACCTAGCCCTGGGGGCTATCAAGCGCGGCGCAAAGGTTCTGTTGTTAGGGCGACGCCCGTTTAAGGAGAAGATTTTCGATGCGGCTCCTGGTTGGTTAGGGCCAAAATATTTGAAAGCGTTTGAGGCGGAAGCCGACTGGCACAAACGCTGGCAGATGATCCAACAGGCCCGTGACGGGGGTTCCTTTACCCCAGAAGCCTTCACAAAGTTGCGAAAACTCTCCCGAGAAGGTCGCATTATTCTCTATGAGCAGTGTGAGGTGACTAATGCGGTCTGGCAAAAGACTCACTGGCAAGTGCAGTGCAACAATATGGCGGTGCATGATTGTTTTGAGCATCAGCGCATTGACCGAATTTGGCTAGCGACGGGGACGCAGCTTAATATTGCATCGCAGCCTATTCTAGGAGAGATTTTGGCGCAATACCCTATAGAGACTGTCAATGGACTGCCCGTGTTGGATCAGCACTTACGCTGGCCCGGCTGTAATTTGTTTTTGATGGGCCCTTGGAGTGCGTTGCAGGTGGGGCCAGTGGCCAGGAACTTGTTTGGGGCAAAGCTGGCGTGCGATCGCATTGTGCCAGCCCTGACTAAAGCGAGCATTGGTCGTTAAACGCCCGTCATCCAAGTGGCCGCAAAGAGTGAAACGCCTAGCAGACACACGCAGCTCGCACCGATAATTCGCCCTAGCTGAGCCAAAGGAATTGGCAGTGCGATCGCCTTCTTCTTTTCAAGTCGCGCCTGAGCCACCTGAGCGCCCCATTGATGCGTAAAAATCGCTATCATGCCAATGCAGGCAAGCGTCATTGCCATCCCTGTTGAAATAGCCAGCACCATCGCCACACTTTGCCACAGCAGGCCATTAGCCAGCCCGTATAGCAACACCAACAAAGCACCACTACAGGGAACCGCGCCTACCGCTAGCGCCAGCCAGCCGCTTACACTGTTGGCGTCCTCACAAGATAAACAGCTACAGCTTATCCAGCTATTTTGATCGCCTTGTTGAGACGGGGTTTGACGCTTTGCAGGTGGAACAGATGACTGAATCTGTTGGCTTAAGCTCGGATAGAGTAAGGCGTCTGGGGTTTGATCTGGCGGTAGTACTACAGCAGAGGATGCCATTGGATGCTTTGTTTTTTGGGTGAAAGTCTGCCGTAGCATCCAGCCACCTAAGAGAGTGATCGCGCCATAGCTGATAAGCTGAACCACGTGATAGTTACGCTCTGTCGAACCGCCTATTTGACGAACCACTGTATCGGTAACAATCACTAGCAAAACCGCTGAGAGCACGTGAAAAATTGCAATTTGCCCGCCCATTCGCAGCCCTCGCTGCAAGCTGCCCCCCTGTCCTACAAAGTAGGAGACAATCACCGCCTTGCCGTGCCCCGGCCCTAGCGTATGCAAAACGCCGTAGCTAAAAGACAGTAGCAGCGCCCAAATCATCGCTTGGGGAGACTTCTGACCTTGTATGCGGTTAAGGGCGGTGGTTAACGTATTGGAAATGGTCGCAGGGAGCTGCTTCCATCCCTGGAGGGTCAGCAGAGAACCACCTATTTGCGAAGGTGCTACTGGCTGGTTGGTCGTAGGGGCGATCGCGCTCAGGGTCATTTTGTAGCTTACCTCTACTGTCCGAGAACCATCTACTTGAAACAGCTCATAGCTCCCCTCATGGGCTTGTAGCTCACCCTCTACTTGCACAGGCGAAAACATACCTGGATTTTCAACAGCCTCAGAGGTTTTGATATACACCATTTGATTCGGCGGTGGTGCTGGCACATGGATACAAGCCCCCACGTAGGGCACTAGCAAAAACTCGTTGATCAGCTCTTCCTGAGTGTTATTTTGTCCTGCATCCGGCTCCTTGACTCCTAATGGCAATATGTAGCCGTCGATAACGATGGGGCTTTCCGTAATATCGGCATTCGTCGTACTAGACTGCGCTGCCCAATACGCTCGGGCTTCGTCTGCCTCCTTCAGCAGCTCATTAGCATCCATGCCTTCAGCCGCAAACAATTCTTCTAGCCGCTGAAGTTCCTTTCTTTCATAACTCTCAGGTGCGGGCTGATTGACCTTTATCCATTCTCGTAGCTGATATAGGTTAGAGAGTTGATAGGTTTGCGTAGTGGTCAAATGCTCGTATGGATTGCGCAGGTGAGTAGAGTGTGACTGCAAATCATCCCAGGTCACTGTCGTTTGTGCCGATGCTGGGGCCATCAAACTAAGCGTAAAAACGCAACTGAGTAGACAGGCACAGAGGTAGGTTGCATAGCGTTGCGATCGCGCAGCCCTTCTAAGGGAAGATCGCCAAGAAGAAAAGCCCATAACACTTGTCCTGCCTAATTCTTCGCCAGTATAGCAGCCTAGCTTGTATGGAATATTGTTGGCGCGATGGCGAAGACCTTTTATCGGAAGATCTCCTATGAAGATGTCGTCGCTTTGGGATAGGTCGGCAGTGGGCAATTAGTGACTATGGAATACAACACATCTGGGTCGAGGTCGGCGTGATTGGGCCAGCAGATAGTTCCTAGATCAGGGCTAACCGTGACTTGAGCAAAATACTCTGGGTCTGCAAGCGGTGAAAAAATCCCTGTAAAGTCTACTAGCTCTTGAATATCGACAGACCCTTCTACATCATCTTCAAAGGTGATATGTAGGCAAAACCCATCGAGCAGCTTTACATCAGTAATATCTTTAAGCATAGCTCTATTCCAGTGGTTCGATTTTCTCTAATTCTGCATGTTGGCGAGCCAGCTCCCAATCATTCATCAGCTCGGCTTGATGCAAAGATGCCCATTCAACAACTAAACCCAGCGCACGGAGGCTTGAGCTTGCCTTCTAAGACTGTAAAGTTTTCAATTGAGATCAGAGCCTTTTGACCACCATAGCGGACGTGAAAATGAGGTGGCGTATGATCGTTGTAATACATCGTGATAATGACAACTCTTTTGAGGCTTCATTCAAAGAAGTCCATTTTCTACTGTCTATTGTCTATTAGACGTTTCAAGCTATTGCTATGCTTACTCTTAAAGGGGGCAAGCTTTTCTCTAAAGGAAATCCAATATGGTTGTACTGAGCCGCTAACTTCTACAGACTTCTCAAACAGTGATTCAAAACGTTCGTAACATCTAAATGAGTAATAAATCTGGTCATTTTGGAAGAATGCCTCTAGTATACTTTCCCATTGTTCCAAGCTTAGATGTTCTGCAACTTCGTTTAAAAGCTCAGCATTGCGTCCGGCAGAATCGAAAGAGCCAGACTTTGCAAACCTGTCGATGACTATTGGGATATTATTCTTCAACATCGGCTCTATTAATTCGCTGTCAACTTCACTCCAGTATTTTCTCAGGTCAAGGAGATCATCAAACTCAGTTTCCTCAATTTGAGAAAGAATCGATTTATCTAACATTTCAAGTACTTCCACCCTGGGCTTTGCTATCAATTTGTATGTTGACTTTGCATATAGCAAATCTTCTAGACCAGCCGTAACGATCTTGTCCTCAAAGTCAGAATTAATTAAGTCAATGAAGAACTCGTCTTCGTACTCGCTAATTAGTAGCGAAATTTCCTCTAGTGATATATAGTTTACCTCTTGCTGCACCTTGCTAGTAATAGATTCGTTAAATAGTTCGAGGATCGATGAATTTGCTTCTTCTATCGATTGATACTTGTACTTAAGCCCCAATAAATCCTCTATATCCAATTCTGGAATTTTTGTTTCTAGGTCGGTTGAAGCTATTTGAACGAGCCAGACATCTTCGCGATGAGTGTCTATTGCTGCTACCAAATCCTTTGCGAGAGCATTCTGAACTTTCTGCTTGATATGAGCCTGAACAGTTTCGTCAGATGCTAACGATTCTTCTAACCTCATGGAGAGAAGCTCTTTCAGATTGGCTGACGGAGACAGCTCCTTCAACATGGGAAGGAGTATTGTCTTCTTGAAAAAAACATCTGTGCAAGATTCTTTTAGTGAAAGTAGGCTCTGTAGTGGTATCTGAAGCTTATTTGAGACGTTTTCTCTCAAAAAACTGATATGAGAGGCTTCTGCTAATAGAGCAATGGATTCTTCTGAGATCCGCTTGAAGTAGCTCTGAGGCTTTTTGAAAACGTCAATTTTATCTATGTACGTTTTCGCCTTTAGAATGCAAGGCTCGCTCAAACTGTCCCATGCGGAAACTGTACTAAGGTATGCAATAACTCTCTCCCAAGCATCGTCTGTAACCCTGCTTAGGATGATATTGGATAATTGGCTATTGAGTATCTCTCGTGTTTCTGTCGGATACATAGCTGTTATAGCATTCAACGCTGAAAATTGACGCGATCTTTCATCTTCTTGTCGTTCTTCTATCAACAGATCTTTTGTCGTCCCTATAATAACGTCTTTAATTAGAACCCTTCTCGCACGGGCTAGTGGGCTTTTCTTGAAATGCTGCAACGCCAACTCTGGATCTACTGGAAAATACTCAGACTTTATATCTTGGAAAATCCTCTTTCGGGCCGCCCGTCCTTGAACCGGAGGACGTTCAAGCAGATGCTTCACTGCGCTTCTTAGATGATATCGAGCTAGCTCTGCCGTCGCTTCAAAGGGTTCCTCTAGAGATGCCATAGATGGATGAGCACACCTACTTCTATCTTCAAATAATCTTTCAATGTCTGACTTCTCTATAGCAGAAATTAGTTCAAATTTTTTGAGAGCTATATCGGGAATATCGGATTCAAATTGCCAAAGTTCTTTGAACTGATTTCCAGAACTTCTTAGTTTCTCGAAGTTCTCTAGTAACTGTATGGCTTCTTTATCACCTAGTAGCTCTAGTTCTCTGAGCTTGTGAAGAAAATCAAAAACTACTGCATTCCAGGTGGCGACAACACAAGAGCGAAATGCGCCAGCACGATAGCATGACACCGCCTCTTGAATGAATTTTCTAGATGACTTATCTCTACATCGCACTATCAGTTCATCTAGATCGATAAAAGCTTGGTTCATGGGGTGATTTAACAGAGGCTATATGAGTGCTACAGCTTTGCTATGTTAGCGCGCTTAGTCTGCGACTAAGAACTAGAATCTATCGGTAGCTTTCTCCAAGCGTACTCTTACCCGTTTATGATTTTATCCACGTATCTTTGCAGCGCCAATTTCTAAAGCCGAAGCACACACAGCAGATCTTATCTGTGGCACTCCACAAAGCGGCACAACTTTGCTAGCTCTACCCCGACCAAAGCGCGATTCTAATCACAGCACAAGCGTTTAACTGTTGCCCAATCCTCCCTGTCAGGCCGTGTCAGGGAGGATTTTTTTGTCTAAATTTAAGCGCTGGCCTTACTCGCCACCCATTTCGCCAAAATCGGATTCACCACCTCAGGCGCTTCATCCTGCGGACAGTGGCCTATCCCTTCTAGCTCAATAAACTCCTCCACCGCCGGATAGTCACCATACGCGCGAGCCTGCTCAATCGGCTCCCAAGGGTCTTCAGCGCCCCATAGAATAAGCGCTGGGCACTGAAGCTGTGGCAGCAAATCTTCAGGAATCGGGCCCTGCGAGTAGCGAATAAAGGCCAAAAACACATCCACCGCCCCTTCATCAAAAGCAGGCTCTAGCAGCAGCGATACCAGCTCATCCGTCACCTCGTCCTTACGACCGTACGCCTGACGCAAAATTCGCTTGACGGCTTTAGGCTTCGCAAGCTGCCCAAAAAATAGTTTGATGATGGGCTTAAAGCCGAGCACCTTTTGAATGTAGGGCGTAGGCGCACTGCGATACCAGGGCAGTGTTTGGCGCTTGCGGTCGTGCAGCAGGCGAAGAGAACAGTCGAGCATGACCACGCCGCGCGTCCAGGCGGGATCGTCTACGGCGGCTTGCATGGCGACCACGCAGCCAATGGAGTTTGCGATCAAAAAAGCGGGCGTTCCGATTACGTCATAGCAAAAGTCGCGAATCTGCTGGCCCCAGGTTTCAAAGGTGTAGTCAAGGGGCTTGCCGGGGGTGGGCTTGGCGGATTTGCCGTAGCCGAGAAGGTCGATGGCGTATACGCGGCAGGTTTTGGCGAGTTCGGGGATGTTTTTGCGCCAGTGAATGCTCGACGCGCCGAAGCCGTGGATGAGTACAACGGCAGGCGCGTTGGTTTGGTGAGTGCCTGCGTACTGGTAGCCGATGGTGAACCCCTGCCATTGCCAGGTGGCATTCTGAATGGCGAGAGCAGATTGGGTCGTTGCCATGAGGATGAGAAAGTGACCGTACCGCTTTATCTTAGAGGCTCTACGGCAGCGGCGGGGCCGAGGATAGAAACGGATTGGTTGGTGAAGTAGCGCTGGGCGGTAGCTTGGATATCTGAGATGGTGACGGCTGAGATGAGCTGAGGAAAAACCTCGTCAAATTCCATGCCGAGCCCGAGGACTTCGTACCAGCCGAAGGTTTGCGCGATTTGGCCGTTGGTTTGCTTGCCCAAAGCGTACTGGCCTAACATTTTGTTTTTTGAAACCTGAACCTCTTCATCTGTGAGCGGCGTGGTTTTGAGCCGGTCTAGCTCCTGCTGAAGGCCAGCGATCGCAACCCCAACATTCTCAGGCGCGGTGCCAATATAGGCAACAAACTGCGATCGCCCCAACCGCGTCGGATAAAACGCCGACACATCATAGGCCAGCCCTCGCTTCTCCCGCAGCTCCACAAACAGCCGACTAGAGAGCCCGTTACCCAAATACGTACTCATCAGCTTCAGCGCCGCATAGTCAGGATCGCTCACCTCAGCCGCCAAATGCCCTAAGGCAACAAACGCCTGATTCGTTTCTTGAGCAGTGACAATTTTCTGAGCGGCCCCCGTCAGACTCGGAAAGCTCGCAACCGGCAGCGGCTCACTCGGCGCTTGCCAGTCACCAAAATATTGTTCAGCCAGCTTCACCGCCAAACTTGGAGAAATGCGCCCAACCACGGTCATCACCATATTGTCGGGCCGAAAGTACCGCTGATACTCAGCCAGCAAATCCGCTCGGGTAAACGCCGCTATTCGCTTTTCTGACTGCGCGTGTGGTAGGCCGTAAGGATGCCCCGCAAACAGCGCCTCTCGCAAATGGTTGTAGGCCACGCTAAAGGGCTGTTCTTTCATAGACTTAAGTCCCTGCAAAATGAGCCGCCGTTCTAGCTCAATCTGCTCAGGTGGAAAGCTAGGCTCGCGCAAAATCTCAGCCGCCAGCGCCAGCACCGTCTCAAAGTCAGCAGACACCGTTTTCAGGCTCACTACGCTATAGTCTGAGGCCACATCCGCCCCCAAACTCGCTCCTATCGACTCAACCACTTCAGCGATTTCCAGTGCCGTTTTCGCTTTTGTCCCTTTCACAAAAACGGCAGTGAGCAAGTCAAACAGACCCGATGTTTCCATCGTTTCGCTGAGCTGCCCGGCTTTGATGAAAATTCGAGATGAAACAATGTCGGCAACTGGGTTTTCAACGGCAATCACCGTCAGCCCGTTAGGTAGCGTGGTGCGAAGCGTAGCGGGCTTTTGAGCGAGGGTCGAAGAGGTCACAGGTACGTGCTTAAGAAGGTTTTGTCAAATCCTTCATAGGTATAGCAACTAAGCAGGCTGAAGCACAACGGCGGTGTAGCGATCGCTGCTCAGATAGTCACGCGCAAGCTGTTGGATAGACTCGCAGGTGTGGGCTTGGACGTGCTGGGGATAGGCGATCGCAAGCCCAGGCTCAGCAATTGTCGCGTAGTAGCCATACAGCCCGGCAATCTGCCCCGGCGTTTCAGTCGAAAAGGCGTAGTCGTTGAGCAAAAGCCTTTTGCAACGGGCCAGTTCGGCGGTGGTCATCGGTTCAGTGGCCAGGGTTTTGAGGCGATCGCACACAATCTTCTCCACCGCCTCTACATACTCACCCTCTAGCCACATCGACACACTCAACACGCTACAGTCCTGCTGCAACGAAAAGCCACAGTCCAAATCCTGCACAAGCTGCTTTTCCTCCCTCAGCTCACGAATCAATCTCGATGTTTGCCCGCCGCCCAGCAGCACCGACACCAAATCAAGCCCACTCGCCGCCGCAAGCTGATTGACTCCCGGCCCCATCCAGGCCATCGTCAGACG
Source organism: uncultured cyanobacterium (assembly GCA_963793265.1). Taxonomy (GTDB): domain Bacteria; phylum Cyanobacteriota; class Cyanobacteriia; order Phormidesmidales; family Phormidesmidaceae; genus Phormidesmis. The sequence continues at coordinate 294,915 of CAWBZI010000005.1, read as the reverse complement.
GCTTTGCTCCAAGTTCGGCAGATGTAGGGTTTGATGCTGGTGAACCTGGGCGCTCGGTGAAAAGTCCAGGGCTGTTTTTTCCACCTGCGGGCACCAAACGGGTTCAGCAAATCGGGTGAAAGACTGCGCGATCAGATCGGTTGCCTGAGTCTGGGAAATGCCACCTGCGATCGCCACCGTCATATTTTCAGGCTGATAGTGCGCCTGATGAAACCGCCTCATTTCTTCAGGCGATCGCCCCTCCAAAATCTCCGGTGTCCCCAGCACCGCCCGCCCATAGGGATGATCGCCATACATCAGCTCACAAAGCGCCTGATATCCCACCCAGTCAGGATCATCATACGCCTGCCGAATCTCTTCAAGCACCACCTGCCGCTCCCGCACAAACTCATCGGCTGGAATCGCCGCACACAGCAGCAAATCTGCCAAATAAGGCAGCGTTTGCGGCAGCGCAGAAGCCGCCACCGTTATATAAAAGTGTGCGTAGTCATGACTGGTCGCCGCATTCGTCATCCCGCCCTGACTCTCAATCGCCCAGTCAAACTCACCAGGGCCGATCTTTTGAGTGCCCTTGAACACCATATGCTCCAAAAAATGAGCCATCCCGGCCCATTCGGCAGGCTCGCAGCTCGCGCCCGCCCGCACCCACACATCCACCACCACGGCGGTCGTAGGCATTTCTTGATGAATAATCGTCAGTCCGTTTGGCAACCGAACTACATTTGCGGCAATAGCGTTGTTCGCGGCAATAGCGTCAGACTGGTTCAAAAATGAGTACCGGGCATTGTGTTTACATTCATCAAAATGCTAGCGGGCTATTGAACGATGTATGTATGGCCCGATACAAAACTATTAAAGAACCTTCCACTAAGCCCACACAGCAAAAAATCCTCGCCCAAAGGACAAGGATCTTGAGTCGTTCAACCGCAGCGCCGTCTTACCTCAGTTTTTGACCTGGGGTCGCCAGGTGGGAATCGCGGCCAGAGCTTATAGTTTCCGAGTACAGGCCGGTGAAGGCAAGCTCGGTATACTGCTGCTCTGGCATCTTGACACCCTTGAAATGAAAAACATAGATCAGAAAACGTTGTTGGCAGTCACCAACGCCGTAGCAGAACTGACGTCATCATAGCGAACCTTTACCCGGTTGCGGCAAGGGGCAATCCATACAGAAGCATGACGGATATTCGCCCTTTCAATCAAATATTCAAAACTCACCAAGCTTTCATCCTTTCGCTAGTACCATATCTGCTCTACTTGCCGAATGACTGCACCCGCTGCTGCACGGTCATCCTTAGCGTCCGTGAGAATTGTCACATGCCCCATTTTCCGCCCAATTCTCGACTGTTGCTTGCCATACCAGTACACCTCAGCGTGAGGAATTTGTGCTAGGGCTTTTCGCTTCTCGGCATAGTCACTCACCGCCTCTTCAGTACCCAGCAAATTCACCATCACCGCCCCCGGATGCGTCAGCTCAGCAGCGCCCAAAGGCAGTCCGCAAACGGCCCTTAGCTGCTGCTCAAACTGTGAGGTGGTGCAGGCATCTAGTGTGTAGTGCCCTGAGTTGTGAGTGCGAGGCGCAATTTCATTGATGAGCACCTCGCCCGACTGGGTTAGAAATAGCTCAATGCCAAAGATGCCAACCACGCCTAAGCTATTGACGAGCTGAGTTGCGATCGCTCTTACCGCTTCCGCCACCCCACGCTCCACATCGGCAGGGGCAATCACCCGCCGACAAACCTGCTCCACCTGCTGAGTTTCTACCACCGGATACACCACCACTTCGCCCGCTTGAGATCTGGCCACCATCACGGCCAGCTCTTTTTCAAAAGCAACAAAAGCCTCTAACAAAATCGGCTGATAGTTTAGAGCTTCCCAAGTCTCTTCAACAGCTTCGAGCGTTTTAAGAATAAAGGTGCCCTGTCCGTCATAGCCATGGCGACGGGTTTTAAGCGCTAGCGGAAGGCCGACGGAATTTACTTTTTCAGTGAGAAGAGAGAGATCGGATTTGTTGTTGAGTGTGGCAAAAGGGGGAGAGGGGAGGTTGAGGCGATCGCAATATTCTCTTTGATCGTATTTATCTAACAAAGGCTCCAGGCAGTTGAGCTGCGGATAAAAAATCACGCCTTTCTCTGCTAGCTGCTTGAGCGCAGGGAGATCGATAAACTCATTTTCAAACGTAATCACATCGCAGTCGTCAGCCATGTCTGCGGTCACTGAGACGTCAGCAACTTCACCTATGAAGGTTTTGGAGGCGATCGCACAGGCTGGATCGTCTGCCTTCGGCGTTTGCACACACAGCTCGATCCCTACTGCCTCAGCGCCCGCCGCCATCATCCAGGCTAGCTGTCCCCCGCCAATTACGCCCACTCGCCGTATCTGATTACGCTCGCTCATAGTAGCCAATCCTCACTTCGCCATAGAAAACCTTTAATAGCATGATGCATCAGCAGCCACTTGCTATATTTAGCTCATGCTCAACGAATTCCTCTATTAAATTGGATAGGATGCTTTGATGGAAGACCTATCAAAAGCAGAACTCAAAGAATTCTATCCAACGCTGCTGCTGTTTACAGCTAACTGGGCGATGGTTGGCTTATCTTCTAGGCTATCGAATGCGCTTGCTGAACAGTTTTCTCATCCAACAGACCATTTTCTTCATATTCTTCTTTCCGATTGCTAGTGCTATCGAAAAGTTCTTTTTTAGTGGTCAAAAGCAAAATGCTGACGATCTCAGTCACTAAAACTTTTAAGAGCGTCTTGAGTCTGCTTTCTGCGCTAGCCATTCTCCAAATGCCTCGACAGCCTGCTGAATTTGTTCAAATGTAGCGGGCACCTGTTGCGCTAGCGCTAAAACACGCTGCGGCTCCAAGTTAATGCTGTATAGATGACGGACACGGTGACGAAAACTGCGGTATGTGTCCAAGTCCTCACGCAATGATTCTGGCCACAGTGGCGGACGCTCATGTCTGCTAGGCTGCGCCATTTGCTGTAATAGCTGCTCGTGCCAGTTTCTACCCTCCGGTAAGCCATTATCTAAAGCAACGGCAACTCGCTGAGCCAACCGTTCACAGCCAGAATAAAAATCCTCTGTATAACCGGCTGCTGCTGGAATCAAAGCGATTTCAGGAATGGTATCGGCTTGCTCAAGCAGCGTGTTAAGCGTATCGATGGTTTGCTCGATAGCAATTAGCTCATCTTCGAGACGGATTTTGAGCGCCAGGTACATATTTTTAGGAAGCGGGGTGAGTTGGAGAATGCGATCGCGAACCCGCTTATCTACGCGCTCTAACGCAACCAGATCGAACGGTAGCCAGCTCGGGACAATTCCCCGCAACCGCTGATAAGCACCTAATAGAGCCTCTTCAGCTAGGCCACGTACTGCCAAATCCAAATCTGAATCGCGATGCCACGGTGCATCACCGCGCAAAGACCCAAACACGATCGCCTCGTCTGCACCAAAGTCTTGAAGCAAAACCTGTCTGCATTTTTCAGCGATCGCCCAAGCCGCCTGCTTCTTCAATTCGTCGGAAACCGCCAGTTCTTCTGTTAATGCGGCTAAATGCTGTGTCATTACATAAAATCTCAGCGTGACTAGAGCAAGAACAACTCGGTGCTTTGATGCCTCTTAGCTATAAGACTAGATCAAGAGCGGCCAACAAAACAACCAGCGGCTAGATCAAGCGCTTAAAGATCGAAGTTGAAACCTTGCTGCTTGAGCGATTTGTACTTTTTCGTATCAAACGCATAGAGCTGTGCGGCCCGATGTGAAACGCCTTTCTCCTTCTCTCCTGTATCAATCAGCAAATCCATTTTCAACAGTTTTTTACGAAAGTTCCGCTTGTCTAAATCGCGCTCCAATATCTGTTCATACAGCTTTTGTAGTTGGGAGAGCGTGAAGACGTTTGGCAATAGCTCAAAGCCGATAGGTTCATAGCGAATCTTAGCGCGCAGTCGGGCGATCGCACATCTCAAAATCTCATCATGATCAAACCCTAAACTCGGCAAATCAGCCAGCGCAAACCACTGCGCGTCACTCGCATCACTTGCCGCCTGCACCGGATGGCTTTGCAGATTAATCAGCGCATAGTAGGCGACCGAGACAATGCGATCACGCGGATCTCTCCCCACCGCCCCAAACGTATAAAGCTGCTCCAAAAACACATTTGCCACGCCTGTCTCCTCGGCTAGCTCTCGCACCGCCGCCGCATCCACCGACTCCGCCATCTGCACAAACCCACCCGGCAGCGCCCACTTTCCTTCATAAGGCGGCAGCTTTCGCTGAATCAGCAGCACCTTCAGCGCAGCGTTCGCCTCATAGCCAAACACAACGCAGTCTACGGTCAATGCAGGGCGGGGATAGTCGTAGGTGTAGGGCATAAGGCGTGATAGAGCTTGACGCGATGCTGGGAAGGCAGCTATAACAAAAGTATGTTAGTGTTTATTTGACACTAAGTCAAAAAATAGCTGAGGAAAACGGCTTATGTTAGGGGCGATCGCAGGCGATATTATTGGCTCAGTTTTTGAAAGAGGTCACATCAAAAGCAAGGACTTTGAGCTATTCTCAGCCGCGAGTCAGTTCACAGACGACGCGGTACTTTCTGTTGCTGTTGCAGACGTGCTACTCAAAAGCGAACAGCCTCACGATTTCGCGCAAAGCATCAAGCGCTATGCCCGCGCCTATCCTAACGCTGGCTACGGCAAAACCTTTAACCAGTGGGCTCTTTCAGATACGTTAGAACCCTACAACAGTTGGGGCAATGGCTCCGCGATGAGAGTAAGCCCTGTAGGATTTGCCTATAGCGATATGGATACTGTTCGTAAGGTCGCTCGGCAGTCTGCTGCTGTGACTCATAACCATCCTGAAGGTATCAAAGGTGCTGAAGCTACGGCGGCGATGGTGCTGCTTGCTAGAGAGTGTAAGAACAAAGATTTAATTAAAGCGTCTATTGAATTTACGTTTGGATATGATCTTTCTCGAACGCTCGATCGAATTCGCCCGAACTATCGCTTTGATGTGTCCTGTCAGGGGTCTGTGCCCGAAGCCATGATTGCCTTTTTAGAAGCCACCGGCTTTGAAGATGCAATTCGTAATGCGGTTTCGCTTGGTGGTGATACTGACACGATGGCCTGTATTGCCGGTGCTATTGCAGAGGCTTTTTATGGGGGTGTGCCGGATGCGATCGCTCAACAATCCCTTGAAAGGCTAGATGACCCACTGCGAGAAATAACGCTAGCATTTTGTCAGAAATATACCCAGCCGTATGTCTTTTAGTTTTGTTTGACGTTTACCCTGCCGGAGGGCGCACGGCTGTGACGCCCCTACGTATATGACTACACCGATTCCAGCATTTTATAATCCCAAGACTGTTGGCGAGATTCGTCGGGTTCCGTATCAGGCGATCGCTACCCAAGCGAGCACCTATGCCCAAGCCAACAATATCCCGCCTGCTCACACTGACAGCTTCCAAGTATGCCTGCTTGCCATCGACGTACAAAACACATTTTGCCTGCCAGATTTTGAGCTATTTGTCGGCGGACGCTCGGGCAATGGCGCAGTCGAAGACACTCAGCGGCTATGTGAGTTTGTCTATCGCCACCTAGACATTATCACCGAGATTGTCCCGACGATGGACACACACGCAGCCACCCAAATCTTTCATCCCGTTTTTTGGATCAACAGCGCTGGCGAACACCCTGATCCCATGACGCTGATTTCTTTTGAAGACGTAACAGCTCAGAAATGGCGTGTTAATCCAGTAGTTGCCCAGAGTCTCGCTAAGCGCAACAACGACAGCATCGCCAACATTGAAGCGTTTGCTCGTCACTATGCCAAACAGCTCAGCGACAGCGGCAAATATCCGCTAACCGTTTGGCCCTACCACTCAATGCTCGGCGGCATTGGTCATGCCCTGGTGCCTGCTTTTGAAGAAGCCTGCTTTTTTCACAACATGGCCCGCGCTAGCCAAACCCGCTTTGAAACCAAAGGAGACAATCCCCTCACCGAAAACTACTCCGTCTTGAGGCCCGAAGTTCTCAACAACGAGGCAGCTCAACCCATAGCCCAAAAAAATAATCGGCTCATTCATCATCTGCTGAGTTTCGACGCCATTATCATTGCCGGACAGGCCAAGAGCCATTGCGTCGCCTGGACGGTGAGCGATTTACTCAGCGAAATCGAGGCGATTGATCCAACGCTAGCCCAAAAAATCTACCTTTTAGAAGACTGCACTTCGCCGGTAGTCGTCCCTGGAGTAGTCGATTTCACTAGCGCAGCAGAGGATACTTATGAAAAGTTCGCCGCAGCCGGAATGAACATCGTGAAGGCTGTAGACGGAACTGACGTGTGGAAAGGGTTTGGCTAGGTTGAGTGCAAGTGCCACAACAAAGTCTCAATCCCGTAGAAACACGTACGTTTTCCCTCTTTTTTCGACGAAATGAAAATAGTTTGTGAAGTTTGTAAGACTATATCAATATCCATTGAAATAATTGGGAACGTTCTTAACTGAAGACAAAAGTCACTAAAGCCGCACTGTCATGAAATGCCCTACTTGCCACACTCATTCGCTCAACGAAGTTAGCCTTGATACTGGGCTGCTTGCTCGCCAATGTACGCAGTGCTTTGGTCATTGGGTTCCCTCTGAAAGCTACTGGGAATGGCTAGACTACCGGGAGCACGAACAGCGCGAGCAAGCTCATAATCGTCCGGCGGTTGTGCTTAGCGATCGCCTGCTGCCGGTTGCTGACAATGCCACCGCTAACTTTTGTGCAGACTGCAATCGCCTGATGACAAAAGCGCGCGTGGGTCGCGGCCTCAGCTTTTATCTCGACCGCTGTAGTCACTGCCACGGCGTTTGGCTCGATCAAAATGAATGGGAAAATCTCAAACAGCTAGATTTACACCACCAGATTCATTTTATGTTCTCTAGTGCCTGGCAGTTTAGCGTCCGTAAAGAAAACAGCACTCTCCAAAACGCTCGGCTAAAGACTGCTGTTTAAAAGACAAAAAAACAGGCTATTGTCCTGGTTGCTCAGTACGTGGGGACAATAACCTGTTGTTCTACTCAGCTATCTTTTGAGGCTGTAAGCGTCTCTTATTATCTTGACTTGTCGTTGCTCTGACTTCTTATTATTCTGACTACAGAGCGCTTAAAGCTCGCTCTACCTGAGCCTTGTACTGGGGGCAGTAATGAGTTGCGCCCATGTTCATCACAGCTTCGCCGTATAGACCGACTGCGTAAGCAACTTCTTCAGTAAAGTTGGAGCCGTAGGTAGAAGCCTGGCCCACAGCAGCGTTCGTATATACAGAGTAAGCATCTGCGGGGGCTACGCCGGAGTCGAAGGTTTGGCAGAACATTTGAGCGGCCCACACGCTGTCTTCGGGCGTCATTGCCTGAGTGGCCATGGTGTAGGTGATGGAGTCTGCGCCTTCTAGGTAGCTGTACAGGTCGTTGAGGTAGGCGCTATCGGAAGGGGTGGTTTGGGCGATCGCTGCGGTTGGGAATACGCAGGCAATGGCACCTATCAAAGCGGAGAGCTTGAAGCCTTTCATAAGTGTCTCTAAGTATCGGTAGATTAGGTATCAAGAAAGGTTTGTATGTCACCTTTTATACAAGATTTCCCACCTGACTTAGAGAAGCCGATGCGCGCTTATGGGCGAAATCACTGCTCTCTATAGCTTTTGGCATGAAGAGAACCGAAGCATATACGGAGTTTGGAGCCGGTGAAGGGTTTAGCCCAGCAGGGTAATAAGATCAGTATCGCCGCGTAATTGAGCTGTTTTAGTGACACGTTGCCACACGTTTGGGGTGTGGCGGTAAATGTCTAATGCGATGATGGCGTCTTTGGCTTCTTGGAGGTTGCCACGCTCTATGAGTGAGGTGAGGAAGGTGATCGCCTCGTCGGTTCTTAGAGTTGCGATCGCTAATAAAAAGCTCTGTCTCAAGTTCTGATCGCGCGTTCGCTGCCACTGTTGTTTAATTGCGGTAAACGCTTCAGGCACCCTGGCTTCTGCCAAGGCGATCGCCGCCAACTCCTGCACAGTCTCACTCCCGCTACTCAGCGCACTAATTACCATCGGAGTCTGCTTGCTCGAAAGCTGTAACAGCGCAACAAAGCACTCTGATAAAACAACAGGTTCTGGGTCACCTATGTGCACTTTTAGTCTCAATAGCGGAATGCCTGCCGGATTTTGACTATAGCCAATTGCCCTAGCGGCTCCTGCTCTCGCGTCGTACTCATCATCTGCAAGCAAATCTGCAAGTTCGTTAAGCACGTCAGGATAGTTTGCCTGCACTAGGCCCAAAGCACATAGGCTGCGTAACGATGGCGCGGTATCTTGTGAGCCGCCCCAAACGGGTTCTTGCTGAATATGATGAATGCCAGAAAGGAACAGGTCTGCGTCTGGCCTTTCTAGAGTGTAGAGGGTGTTAGCGATCGCCCACTTTGCCTTACAGCTTGGATCGGTTGAGCTACCGTTCTCTAGTAATCTCTCAAATGTTTCTATTAGATCTGGTATGAGCTGTGAGAGATTGTGATGGATGATAAGTTCTGTTGCTAGTGCGATCGCAATCGATTGTTTTCCTCGCACGATCTTTTGCAGCGTGAATACATTCTCTTCGCTTAGCATTTCTAATCGCTGAAACTCTTTTAGCTGATCTATCGTTGCTTCGAGCTTATGAGATTTAGCCATTTTGTTCCTTGTCTTGCAGCCTCTATATTCGCTTAATAGTCACTGCAGCAGCTCACACTGAAGAACTTCACTTCCAATATCCTCACATCGCTCTAGGTAAAATCTACTCAGCGCTAGCCTACTACTGGGATCATCAAACGTCTCTCGATGAAGATATTCAGCGGCGGCTGAGCCGAGTTGAAAGGCTACGCGAGCAGTCACCTTAGCAGTCACCTTAATAAAGAGACTGTTGTCTCCTATAGACAACGATCTACTTGTACATTCTCTTTTCTAGTGTATGGTGATTCTCTTCTAATCCTTGTTTTTAAAGATCATTCGCACCATTCGCTGAGTCAAACTAGGGACTATAGCGTGTAGCCCACTCATCAGCTTTGCACTTCCTAAAATGTGCTCGCCCTCATTGTTTTCTATGGCGCTCCACACTGCGTTAGCAACATCTTCAGGCTTTTCAATAAAAGGCATCGATAGCGTTTGATCTAACTGCTGATAGCGAGCTTTCTGATCGGCTAAATCTTTTCCTTATAGTTCTCTTGGGCGAATCGGGATGCGATCGCCCGCCCAATACCTTTTGAGCCACCTGTGACTAAAGCCACTTTCATGATGCTTCTCCTAACCTACGCTCACCCAAAACATAGCGATCGCTTAGTCGCGCTAACTTCTGTCTACAGGTTGAGATTAATTTGAGAGTCAGCCAATCACCATGCTGGGGCTATTGTCTTCAACGTACAGCTCCCTCAGAAAATAAAATAACTCTCTGCCATCAGCAGCATGAGTCTTACCTAAGTAGCCCGCAACGGGTGAAGACAGCTCAATCAGAACGTCCTGCACGTCGCCCATCGATAGACTAGGCAACCCAAACGAGGCCAACGCTGCGTAGGCGGCGCAAACAGAATCTATGCCAACGCTCTCTTGATCCGCATTTTCTAAGGAGAGTTTCACCGCCTCAATCACGGCTGAGCGAATCTTTAGCTGAATAAAAGTTTCTTCAATAAATTGACCTATTTTCTCATCAGCCGCCTCTCCATAAGGCGCTCTTTGCAAGCAAGCTTTAAGCTTGAGCAAATCAATTGAGCCCGGATAGCGTGCCTTCATCTCGGTCAGTCGTTGCAAAGTTTCAGGATGCATCACGTTCACTTTATTTTCCCTAGCAGAGTGCTGAGCAAGCTCGGTTAAAGGGCCTGCTGTAAAAATCACTTTAATTGACTGCTCAAATGCGTCAGGTCTAAAAGACAGCTCGCCCGATTTCATTATCTGTTCAATTACTGACTTTGCGACGACGCCCCGGCGGTCAGCCTGACACTTCCCGATGAGTGCAAAAGGAACATCACAGCATACATCCAAGTCGCTATCTTCTGCCTTACTATCTTCTATGCTCAAGGCTCCGTCAGCATTACTAAAGCCTAGCTTGATCCAGCTTTTGAACACTAAGCGTTTGAACTCTGCTGCGGTATCCGTATCGCCCGACTGCGCTATTCGTTGAATCCACGAAAGATCAGAGTCATACAGTTGCGTCTCTTCTGCCCGCGACCAGCCCAAAAGATAGCGTAAGTCTCTATCTAGGGCCATCGCGCCTAAACTGTTTTGTCTTAGCGCAACCAATGCCGTTTGTAGGCTATGTAATTCGGGATGTATTGGCGGCGATAGTTTGATCAGTTGCTTTTGACGCTTGGCAAAGTCTTCATCTGGTAAAAGCGCGAGTGCCCCCTGATCTGACCAAGAGCCTGGCACGTCAATATAGCTGCCAATATTATCTTCGCTTAGTCGGCTCATTGCCAGATCGATAGGCTGGGCAAAGCGATGGATTTGTAAGAAGAGAACAAATATTTTGTGCCTCTCTTGCACTAGCTCATGAAGATATTCGACAGACCAGGCCGTGAGTGATGAGAGAGCCGCTAGATTGTCTTTTTCGCCAAAAATGCGACAGGTTTTGCACCTAGCCCAGGCTTGAATAGTAACGCTGTCGATATTGTAGAGACTTTGATTAAGGTTGATACTCTTGAGAAAGTCGGGATGATAGCGATTTTCGAGCCGTGATGTCTCTAGAGAGGTATCTACGGGACACAGTAGAAATTGGGATGGATTGCGAAAGCTGTTAGAAATGGCCGCAATGGTGCGACCTTGTAAGAGCGCTTCGAGATCGAGCGTGGGTAAGCATAGCGCGGTTGTTAGAGCGATCGCACTCATCTAAAACTACTCCGCACCCACAAAGCGCGTGTCCTAATCCTTCGCTCCAGAATGCCCATACGCAGCGTACATATTCACTTAAGCTGATGGACTGAGGAACTACAAAAGGTCTAAATATAAGGTGCAATCAGCTCAGCCGTTAGCTGCTGAACGCTATCTAATACTGCGATCGCCCCAGCCACTTTCAGCTTCTCAGCGTATGCCTGCTTATATGCCTCAGTTTGCTGAGCATGAGGCGGCAAAACCCCAATCGCTAACCATTTACGTTCAGGAAACTGCGCTTTTGCGGCAACAATCGTTTTCATATCAGCCGCCGTATCGCCTGCGTACACCACGGATAACCGCTCAGTATTAGGCTGCTTTTCTAGCTGCTCCTCTAGCTGTGCTTCTACTAGCCGCACCGCCATTATCAACCCTGTCGGATCGGGCTTACTCGGCGCATCTTCCATCGCAATCAAAATTGGCGCGGTTAATCCTACCCGCCGCTGAAGCACGAAATTAGCCGATCCTTGTGTGGCACCGCTGAAGAATGCGTAGGGTAGCCCGGAATCGGAGAGCGATCGCAAATACGATTCGTCAAGCAGCAAAGGCTCGCTGGCAATATAGCCCGTCCACTGCTCAGGGTCTTCTGTATCAGGGCCGCGATATTGCTTTTGAAAGTAATCAACAATCTCTTCGTAGCTTGTGTCGGGTTTGGGCTGGCCCTGCTGCTCGCAATATCGCTGAATCATCACTTCTGAGGCTCGCCAGTCGTTATTCCAGATGCCCTCACTTTTGAGCCGATCAATATCCTCAACGCTCGGGCGATATTGACCGCTGGTGTAGTGCTCTACCGTATCGGAAATGGCCCGACGGTATGAGCCGCCCACGTCTCGGACGACGCCATCAATATCAAATATCGCGATCGCAATTGGATTCATGGTGTGTGAGGCCGCAAACGTATGATGGACTGAGCCCTTAACGCACAGACAGGATCAAGCATGACCGCTCAAAGTAATATCTGGCGACAAAGCCTACTCGCTGTGCTGACTAGCTTACTATTTGCGGGCAGCTTCGTTGCAGGAAAATACACGACTGGCGAAATGGGGCCGTTATTAATTACGCTACTGCGCTACGTGATTGCGACCGTTTTTCTACAGTGCTTAGTTTGGCAAAGGGGCGACATCGGCTCGCGTATTGACAAAGCCTCTGCTTTCGACAAAGTATGTTTGTTTCTGTTGGGCACCTTCGGCGTAGTCGGCTACCACTTCTTTTTCTTCTCTAGCTTGCGCTACACGGCGGTCGCGAATTCCGCGATTATCAATGCTTTCAATCCAGTGGTTACCGGCTTTTTGGCAACGGTGATACTTAAAGAGACTTTGGCGCTGAGAAATTATTTAGGGGGTGCGATTGCCATCCTCGGCGTCCTCGTACTCCTCACTGACGGCAACCTATCTACCCTGCTACAGCTCCAGTTCAATGCAGGCGACATTCTCATGCTATGCGCTGTGCTGTGCTGGGCCTGCTATTCCATTTTGCTACGGCACTTAGGCAAACGATATAGCGGCATAGCGATGAGCTACTATGGTGCGATCGCAGGCGTCATACAGCTCTCTTTGTTAGTCATTCCCGAACTATTGCAAGCTGGATGGCCTAGCCTATCATGGGAATCTATTTTAGGCGTACTTTATATGGGCATCGGCGCATCGGGCATTGGCTATCTGTTGTTCACTATTAGCACTCAGCGAATCGGGCCGACAAAATCGACCAGTATTGTTTATGGCGGTGTGCCAGTGTGGGTCGCACTGCTAGCCTGGCTATTTTTTCAAGAGCCGGTTACGCCCTGGATGATTGTGAGTATGGGGCTGATTTTAGTCGGGTTGAGAACAGTTCTAAGTGGTGGGAGCGCTAGTCAAAGGAAGGACTCTCTTCAATAAGCTGTGAGAGTTCTTCGGCGGTTGTTTTTAACAGATTTATCTGCGCTATCTTAGCGGGCGAGGGTGTTGTGATAGGCGGTGATAGTTTTGTTTGAATGGTGGGTTGTGCTGTTTGTTTGTAAGTAGCGATCGCCTCCAAAGCCTCCACACTGAACCTATCGAGATAAACATCTGCCTGGGCTTGAAAGTCAATCGGTTCAGGCGTCAAAACCGTTTGCTTTTTACGACCGCCTTTATTAATTAGATGGCTAGTACTACCAAACACGGCTGCGCCTAAAGGGCCACCAAGCACCCAGCCTAAGCCGGTGGCGATCGCTACCGGAGCCATATCTGGATCGCGCCTGTTTTCTACGACCTCAGCCGCTACCGGCTCAGCGACTTCAGGCCCTGCTGAAAAAGCCATCCAGAGTTCGGGTGGACGATCGCGCTCAAAAAAGTCACAAGCTTGATGCACCCAGTTTACAATCGGCCTTTGGCGCTCATACCAGGCAGGCTTCAAGGCTTGCACCAGCCAGTCCTGAGTTGTTTTTGTTTTTAGCGCCTGAGCCAGATCGAGCCGATAGTGAGCCTGTAAGTTCTTGGGAGCGAGCCAGCTTTGTAGCTTTGCAACGTCTCGATCAAAACCTTGTTGTATGAGCGATCGCGCTTTCTCTTTAATCGCAATCCGCTGTACATCTGCCGAATCAGCCTCTACTACGCTCAGCTTCTCAATCTGTTGCTGCAACGCTGGCCTCAAACGAACCGCAAGTGCCTTCATTCGTGGCAAAGTCTGCTCAGGCGGGCGTCCTTTATCCACCTGTTGACCAATCGTTTGCAGCGCAGATTCTAGCGCGGGCAGTCCAGTTTGCGTAGCTGCTGCCATGTCTCCTTTCAGCCTAGCGCGTAGGGCAGGTAGCGCATCTACCTGATAGAGATTGCTCACCCCAGAAGGCAAACTGGCTCGAAAGCTCTCACTGAGGAACCTTAAGCGCGAGGAGACTTGTTGGCGATCGCCCGCCTCCATCAGGTTCAAAAAGTTCACCACAAAAATAACCGTATTAATGCCGCGATCTAGCAGCCAATCGCGCAAATTCTCTCTTTCCGCCAAAGTCATCAGCTTGCGCCCGTCTAGCACCTGAATCACCAGATCAGTACTAAGTAACTGCGCTTGCACCAAATCATTCTGCGCTTGCTGGTCATCAGTGCCCGGCAAGTCCACCAGCTCCAACCCCATCTTCAGCAAGGGATGAGGGCAATGCACCACAACCTCCGTCACATCTGCTCGCATTTGCCGCTGTTCATCTAGCACTGCAAACTGCTGTAGCGCTTCAACGCCGTCTTCTTGTTGCACAGAGCCATCTACATACGTGACACAAGTTCGGTGCTCAGCACCATATTTCACGGTAATCGCGGCCCCGGTTGTCGGCACCAAATCCATCGGCAGGGTTTTCTCACCAAGCAAGGCGTTTAGCAGGGTGGATTTACCGTAGTTGAAGGGGCCGAAGACGGCGATTCGGTAAGTGGGGTTTTGGAGGCGATCGCAGTACTCAATTGTTTCAGTTCGCAGGGCAGCATGAGACTCATCTAATAGTCCGACTGAGCGCTGTAAAGCCAGTAGTAACCGATCTTGTAAAGAATTCATCTGCTTCTATGAAATGCTGAGCGCCTGTTGATAAGCGGAGTCTATGCGATCGCTAGCCGCTTTAATGCCAGCATCAGCGCTTTGCAATCGAGCCACTTCAGCATCGCGATCAATTTCACGAGATTCTTTTTGAGCCAGCAGATTGTCTAGCTCAGCTTTGCGATCGCTAATATCCTGTTCAATCCGCTCCATCACCTGCTGCTCATACCTATCAAAGCACCCCTGCACCCCTTCATACACAGGCTGCTGTTGCTGCTCGGCCAGCTTAGGCAAGTGCTTCACCAGCTCTTTCTTCATCGCCTTTGTCAGCTCCTTACGAGCGCGATCTATCTGCAAAGCGCCAAAGCCAAAGCTCGCAATAATCAGCACGATTGGCCCTAACGCGATGCCCAAAAGTGTAGAGGCCGCAATCGTCAGGCTGCTTACCGCTAAAATATTGATAAAAATACTCTGCCAGTCAAATCCGACAGCCGTCATTGCTACGCCCGCCACGTTGCCGGTTGATAAAAACATCAGGCCCATCGCCCACTTCACCCAGCTAGGCGAAGACTCATCATCACCGCTGAGCTTAGGCATGTCTATACGCATATTCCCAGTCAGCTTTTCAGTCATGCGCTCCGTAATCTTTTGGTAGGATGCGCCGTACTGTTCTGCTTCTTTAGAAAGCTCTACAAAGGATTCTTTCATTTCCGCTTCGGCTGTTTTCACCCAGCGAAAAAACATCACGTTTGCATACTGTTCAAAGGCTTTTTTGAGCTTGCTTGCAAATGCCTCTCTGCCCTGACTAGAAATGAAGTCGCTTAATCCCAGCTCGGGCTGATAGCGCAAAAAGTCTTCTTCAAACGTGTCTTCTAGCTTGTAGAGATAGGTTTTAAGTGAGGTTGCAATCGTGTGAGCTTTGCGATCGCGCATTTCTCTAATGTCATCCCGGAAGCGATCGCGAATACTCCCTAACTGCTCAAACTCAGGGGCAACCGACTCAATCCGCTGCTTCAGCTCATCCACGCCCTGATTGAGCAAAGGCACACGGCGAGCGACTGCCTCTTGAAAGCGATCACGTGTTTCTCGGCCTAACGTTCTGGCCTGTCGCAGTTCAGCGATCGCCCGCTCCTGTGTCAAAAACAGATTAAGCGACTGCACAAACGGCCCCAGCCCCGTACCCGCTAAGCTCTCTTCCAAACTCGCATCCGGCGACTTCATCCGCTGCCTCAAAGCCTGCAAAGCCGAAATCGCAAACACTCTTTCGGGATAGCAATCTACACCATCTATCCGACAATACTCTTCCAAATGCGTCCGAAACAGCTTATGCAGCTTCGCCTCAGCCTCAGCCACCTCAGCCTCATCCTCTGGATCAAGCAAACTCTCTTTCACCTGATCCCAAGCGTTGATCAAAAAGAATACCGACAGGCCACGCCCTTTAATATAAGTCTCTAGATAGCGCCGCTCGGCAAGTGTGCAAGGCTGCGTTGCCCTAAGTACAAACAAAATAGCGTGACAGCTATTGATATAGCCTAAAGAAAGCGCATTCCGAGCTTCTGTATCGTTTAGCCCAGGACTATCAACAATCTCCACGCCTTTCTCTAATAGCGGTAGCGGATACTCAGCGACCGCATGGCTCACATTTGGAAACGCCAGCTCTTCTTTCTCTTCTAACCGCTTTGCCTCTGCGGGATCGATAGTATAGCGCTGCTTGAAGGTCACAAAGTCCAGTGTCTCAGGCGCTTTATTGTCTAGAAAATGAACAGTAATCTTCTTCTCAGGGCCGTACCGCAAAATAGTCAGCAGTGCCGTGCAGGGATTAACGTCACTAGGCAATAAGTTCTCTCCTACTAGCGCATTAAGGAAAGTACTTTTACCGCGTTTCATGTCGCCTAGCACCAGCAGCCGAAACACGCCCTGCCGCAAGTTTCTACTCGCGCTCTCCATGTCTTCAATGGTTTGCGTGAGCCCCATTTGACCTGACTGCTCAGCGCCTACTGCCTCTGAATCGGTGACGATTTCTACCATGGTGGCTAGATCGTCTGCCATTTGATGACGCACCTTGGCAACGCGATCTAGGTCATTGAAGAAGTTGGTTGGCTGAGGAGAAGACATAAAGAGAGAAAATAATAAAAGTGATTGAACGTTAGGTCAGTTGCGTTTACTTGTCTTCTAAGAATATTTTGTAGGCCACCCAAACGACGCCTGTGATGATAATCGCCATACCAACCCAGTGAGCAATCCTAATAGCAACTATGACGCTAAAAACCATTAGAACAAACTTGGCTACGTCGCTTGCCTTTTGTGAGAGGCCGCGCGGCTTTTTACCACCCGTCGCTTCTTTGGCTGTAGGCGTGACGGGTATTTCGTCTAAGTCCTGCTCAATCTCTTTCAGCCGGGCCTTAAGCTCACGGGCCTCTAGGTCTTGCTCGCGGCGGCGAAGCTTTTCTTCCATCTCTTCAATAGGATCCATAAGTAGCGCTAGCTAAGTAAAATCAACGGTAGAGTCACCCTGTACCAACATTGCACGGGGACATAATTCCAGATTGCCCGGCCTCATATCAAGAATCCCGTGTCTATTCACATCAACAATAGTCGCTACGAAGCCTTTCTACTATTCAATTGTGCCGATTTTTTATCCTGGCTTTTGACGCTAGGTTGCAAGCCAGCAAGCTAACGGAAAAATGAAGTATTCCACAAAGAACAGCTTCCAAATAAACTGATAGAAATCGGGATAGGAGATATCTTTTTTGCCGGAAGAAGAATCGAGATCGACGCGGCGGCTAAGCCACCAAAAAGATAGAATGCCAAGACCTTGTGCAATGATTAAAAAGAGTGGCTGAACGCCGGGTAGAAAGGGCGCAGCTACCATCAGGCCGACATAGCAGGCGGTGAGCACCCAGCGCGCTAGGCTGAACACTTTTTTGCGGCCTAATTTGAGCGTATAGGTAGAGATGTTGAACTGGCGATCGCCTTCTAGATCTGGAATGTCTTTGAATATAGCGATCGCGAAACTAAACACCAACACAAACAATGTCAGCGCCCACACCCGAGCAGGCACACCTGCAGATAGTCCAAACTGAGTTGCAAAGTATAGATACAACCCCAAGTTTACGATCGCCCCTCTCACGGTCAAAATGCAGACCGACGCCCAAAAGGGAAAACGCTTGAGCCGTACAGGTGGCAGTGAGTAGGCCGTGCCGATAATCAGGCTCAGGCCCACGGTGAGGATGAGGTAGATGTTTTGAGAAATGAGCGCTAGTGCGATCGCAATCCCACCCATCAGCCATACCAACCGTTGCGCATGATCTTTGGTAAACTCACCTGACGCAATCGGTAGCTCAGGCTTGTTAATGCGATCAATGGCAATATCTTCTACTTGGTTAAGGCCCACGATATAGACGTTGCCACACAGGCAAGCTATCCAGGCGATGAGCCACGAGCTAATGACAAGTGGAAAACTGATTTGCCCTTGATAAGTCAGGCCCTGGGTGGCTTCAGCTAGGGCGATCGCAAGCAGTGCCGCTGCGCTCAAGCTGGTGCCAATAATTGTATGAGGCCGCGAAAATTTCCAAAATGCTCGCAGCCACGCCAGCGGCTGTTTGAACGGATGCAGCGGTTGCCGAAGCTGTTGGGAAGCAGGAGAAGTTTTAGTCATATCTAAAAACTTACACGGTCATATCGGCGTATGCATAAGCCGATCAGCTTCTATTTATATTCTGTTACTTGGCTTAAATTCTATCCGTAGGCGGATCGCTAAATGCTCGCTATCGACTGGTTCGGCGGCTTTGTGTAATCTGCCAGCTTAGGACAATCACAGGCAACAACCCCACAAGCAAAATGGTCAGGGCTGGGGCTGCTGCTTCAATTAAGCGTTCGTCTGAAGCATATTGATAAACCCGAACTGCCAGCGTATCGAAGTTAAAGGGTCGCATAACGAGGGTCGCGGGCAGCTCCTTCATCACGTCTACAAATACCAGCATCACTGCCGTCAGTAAGCTGCTCGTCATTAGCGGCGTGTGGATCTTGATCAGCGTTTTGGTCGGCGTATAGCCTAAGCTGCGAGCCGCATCATCCAAGTTCGGCCTAATCTTTGACAGGCCAGATTCGACGGAGCCCAGTGCGACTGCGAGAAATCTGACGAGGTAGGCAAACACTAGCGCTGTGATGGTGCCGCTGATTAGTAGACCGGGTGAACTGCCGGAGATAGCTTTGACACCATTGGCGATCGCATTATCCAACCGCGTCACCGGAATTAAAATACCCACCGCAATTACCGCGCCCGGAATGCCGTAGCCCATCGCTGAGAGCCGTACGCCTAAACGAATTGGGCCAGAGCCGTCTAGCCGCTGTCCGTAAGCGAGGATGAGGGAAATGACCAGGGCGATCGCTGCGGTCATCCCAGCCAAGATCAGGCTATTGCTGGCTAGCTCCCCAAATCGATTATCCAACGCATCGTCTAAATTAGCTTTGACCATAAGCCCTAGCAGCAAGCCAGGCACAAGTAGACCTAAACTAATCGGCAGCGCGCAGGCAAACGTCGCGAGCCAGCCGCGAAAAAAGCCGAGCCGATAAGCTGTTGGCGTTTGCAAGCTATTGTTCGCCTGATAATACTTGGCCTGCCGCCGCGACCAGCGCTCTAATAGAATCAGCACAAAAATAAATAGCATCAGCATGGCCGATAGCTGAGCTGCCGCCACCCGCTCACCCATACCAAACCACGTTCGATAAATCCCTGTGGTAAAGGTCGCTACGCTGAAATACTGCACCGTGCCAAAGTCGTTCAGCGTTTCCATGAGGGCCAAGGAAAGCCCGGCAGCAATAGCGGGCCTCGCTAGGGGAACAGCCACCTTTATAAAGCTTCGCCACGGGCCGCAGCCTAATGAGCGACTGGCTTCGAGCGTACATACAGACTGTTCTAAAAAAGCAACTCGGGCCAGCATGTAGACGTAGGGATAGAGGGTGAGCGAAAACATCGCAATCGCCCCGCCGATAGATCGCACGTTCGGAAACCAGTAGTCGGTGGCGCTTTCCCAGCCGAAGAGCGATCGCAGTCCCGTCTGCACCGGGCCAAAATATTCCAGCCAGTCTGTATAGGTATAGGCCAGCAAATAAGCAGGCGCAGCTAATGGCAGCAGCAAAGCCCACTCAAAAATGCGCGCCCCTGGAAACTGACACATGGTCACCAGCCATGCAGTGCCTACGCCAATGACTAATACGCCTATGCCCACGCCCACCATTAATAGAAGCGAGTTTGTCACATACGTAGTCAGCACGGTATCGGCTAGATGTGCCCATATTTCTCCGGCATCGGCAAACACGCTGCCGACAACGACTAATACTGGGAGGAAGACTAGGGCGGCGGTGATCCAGGTTGCGATCGCCCAGCCATTCGGCAAAGCGCTCAGTCGATCCCAAACGCGAGATTTCTGGCTTCGTTCAGCTCCATACTTAGCGTCTTTTTGAGCAGGGGTAAGAGAGCTGAGGCGAGGCATATACTAACGCGATGGAATCGTTTGATAATCGTTCCTAATAGTCTAAAGCAATAGTAGAAGCACTGTTATAGCGCCGCTTGGCCGCTGAGCTGCTTGAGTTCTGCAAGGCTTACAATCTCTAGCGTGATTGCGTAGACTGCACTATTCAAGCTGTCCGAAAAAACGTTGAGATAGTAGGTTTTATCAGGCTCTTGCGGTGGCGTAACGGCAAACACCTGATGCCCCTGGCTCTCAATGTCATCGCGTTCAACTACCTGATAGTTTTGCTGTCGCATCTGCTCAATCAGTTTTTTCGCTGCCTGCCGATGGGTGCCTTCGCCTGTGATCCGGTGACAGCTTTCCAGGTTGTAGCACCCGGACTGCGCGCCTAAAAGATGAGGAAAATTCTCGCCCAGCTGTACAACCATGCTGTCATCTGGTGTTGAAGCTATCGATTCAGTAGGCCGCTCAATCACTTGCTGCTCAACGGGGGTTGGCTGAATAGGTAGCTCTTGAACTGGCTGTGGCTGAACTGGCTGTGGTTGAACTGGCTGTGGCTGAACTGGCGGCTGGATGGATTGCGGTATAGGCTGCGGCAACGGTTCGGCAACCGATGGTACAGGTGGTGCAGTGGTGGGTGATGGCGGAGCAGCAGGTTGAGATTGAGGCTTTGATGGCGGAGTACCTGACTGTGAAGAAGTTGGGAGGGTGCTGATAGCGATCGCACTCTCTTCCGCAACCGTTTCTACCGCATCCTGGGCGCTGTCTGACACCTCACTATCTACAGACGGTTTGTACCACGGCAATAGAAGCAACAAACTATGCGCTGCCAAAGACACTAAGACTATCTTCCAAAACAAATGCTTTGGCTTTTGAATTTGCACGTTGCTTTCTGCTGATTTTTTTGAATGCCTACTGTTTACTGACGATGCGAACCACCCTGTCGGGAATGTGATTGCGCCGAAGCCAGGCTTCTTTGAGACGAATACCCAGACGAATAGCGGCCTGAGTGCGATCGCGACTCCAAAGGATGCACCTCCATCGCCAGGCGACGCGCTAGCCTCGACTTTTTACGCTGCTGCCGCTCAGCCTGAGTCCATTGCCACGAGAGCCAGAGGCCAGAGGTTGCTATCGCCAAAAAGCACGCCACCAGCAGCCAATGATCCCAACGAGCACTCTCAAAACCTGCATTGTCCATAAAACGTTGCCTGGCTCTCAAAACACGAAGTTACAGCAAATTCAAATAAAGCGATAAGCCTAATTGGGATTTGCTCCCGCTAATAGTACTGCGAATGTCTCAAAAAATCAATCATCAATCGCCATGATTTCAGGCTTTCAAAGCTTCTGAGCGTTTTCAGACAAACCTATACATTGCTATTTACGATGCTCTATCGGCAAAGCAGTTGAAACACACTCCCATCAGCGGATTTCACACACTATATTGCCGTATCGGAATGCCTGTGTAAACATTTTGGAACACTCATTTTGCCTTAGCCTCGAATCGACCTTTCCCTTTAGCTGCCTGGGATTCAGCTAGCGTATGAGCTATTGCGAACCGATCTTTTTTAGATATTATTCTCAATAAGAAACGACTGTTGCAAATAGTCAGTGAATTCGCTATCATTCTCAATAGCATAACGTTATTGATTATTTCGCAGGGGATGCGATTCATGGTTGCCTACACACCCGCCGCCTTAAAAGCAGAGCTACACGAACGCGGCTGGCGAATGACTCCCCAGCGCGAAACTATCTTGAAGACGTTTCAAAATTTGCCCGAAGGTATGCACCTTAGCGCTGAAGATCTTTGCGGAATGCTCAAAGACGAGGGCGAACCGATTGGTCTTTCTACGATCTATCGCAATCTTAAGCTGATGGCGCGGATGGGTATTTTGCGCGAGCTAGAGCTAGCTGAAGATCAAAAGCGATACGAAATTAATCAGCCTTCTCCGCACCATCATCACCACCTTATTTGCGTGCGCTGTAATAAGACGATTGAGTTCAAAAACGATTCGGTGCTCAAGGTCGGGGCAAAAACCGCTGAGAAATCTGGATATCAGCTACTTGACTGCCAGCTTTCTATTCACGCGGTTTGTCCTTCCTGTCAGCGTTCTATTCTGCCGATTTAGGGCTTCAGGGTTCGGCGATTAATTTGTGTTTTGATTATTGCCTTGGACTTTAGCGATCGCTAAAGTCCAAGGCATTTCTTATAGTGCGCACAATCTGATTGAGAAGTATTCCAATTTAATAGATAGATGGGTTGATATCGATTATCTACTATAGACAGTAGTAAATATCTATAGCCTATCGAATTATTTTTTCAAAAGTTGCTAGTGTTTTCAGAGCCTATGACAATCATAATCCTCTCGCCACACAGTTTCTAACGATTTTATATACGCTGAAAGTCATTCTGAAATCAGGCACTATGAGGAATGGGATCTATTTATTTTGTCGAAATAAGGCTTAATCACTTGACCTTTTTGGCCTCCTAAATAAGAATGATTACTAAGTTCATGCGAAATGCATCATGCCCTTCCTGTCGGATCAAGCCCTCAAGGCCGAACTTAATACTCGCGGATATCGTTCGACGCCTCAGCGTAAGAAGGTTCTGAGCATCTTCATGGAACTCACTCAGGGCGAACACCTGAGCGCCGAAGATTTGCATAATATTTTAGAGCAAGACGGCGAACGCATCAGCCTATCGACTGTTTATAGAACACTGCACCTGATGGTTTATATGGGACTGTTGCGAGAGCTAGAGCTAGCCGAAGGCCATAAGCATTACGAACTCAATCGTCCGCTACGAGATCATCACCATATTGTGTGCGTATATTGCAATACGACGTTAGAGTTCGCAGAAAGTTCTGTTGCAAAGATTGGAGAGAGAACAGCGAAGACGGCAGGCTATCACGTGCTCGACTGTCAGCTAACGCTATACGGGATTTGCAAAGACTGTAGCGAGAGGCAACAGCGCATATAGAAGAAGAAGAAGTAGAAGAAAAGAAGAGAAGCGGAAGAAAAGCCCATTGCAAAAGTATGCAACGGGCCACTGTCTGAGAGGACATCTGTTAAACAAACAGTAGGTGCAGTTTCGGTGAGATAGCGTCTACTGTTTTGTCTGCGAGGTTGTCTGTGCTTGGTCTAACCTTATGTTAGGTTTTAGTTAATGACAATAGTTATTTATAAGAAAGATCCTGCTGTCTTACTTATCCACCTGAAAAAATACTGCAGATAGCTTGTGAATAAAGGGATTTGTCAATAATTTTCTCGCCCTGAGTCTGTGTATCTTCAGATACAAGCTGCTATGCAGCCGTGCTAAAAAAATATTTAAAAGAGAATTGATGTCATTAGTGATAGAGTGCTATTACCCTCAACTTTATCGATATTTACAAGGACAGATTCGCTATGAAGCTTTCACGACGATCCCTAATAGTTCGTGGCGCTACAGCAACTGCAGCTTTTGCCGCCACTCAAGTTTTGCGCCCACGTGCGATTAAAGCCCAGCCCGGAGCCCAAACGGGTGAAGTCAATCTCTATTCTTCTCGTCATTACAATACCGACGACGAGCTATACGAGACGTTTACTGATCTCACTGGAATTCGAGTCAACTTGCTAGAGGGCAAGGCCGATGAGCTGCTTGAAAGGATCAAAAACGAAGGTGCTAATAGTCCGGCCGATGTGTTTATGACCGTGGATGCTGGCATGTTGTGGCGAGCTGATCAAGCGGGTATATTCGCGCCAGTTTCGTCTACTGTGCTGACTCAAACTATCCCTGAAAACCTGCGCCACCCTGATGGTAAGTGGTTTGGGTTTTCCAAGCGGGCTCGCGTGATTATGTATGACAAAACAAAGGTCGATCCTGCGGATCTATCTACTTACGAGGATTTGGCCGATCCAAAATGGCGTAACAAAATTCTTGTTCGTTCTTCAGATAATATCTACAATCAGTCGCTTGTGGCTGCTTTGATCGAGACAAATGGGCTGGCCGAAACGGAAGCATGGGCGCGTGGGCTTGTGCGTAATTTTGCGCGATCGCCCGAAGGAAATGACCGCGCACAAATCGAAGCTGTTGCCGCAGGGCTCGGGGAACTTGCGATCGCCAACACCTACTATCTACCCCGCTACGACAACACAGGTGACGCGGCCAAACAATCTGTTTTTGACAAGATAGGCGTCTTCTTTCCTAACCAAGCGGGCCGAGGAACGCACGTCAACATCAGCGGCGCAGGCGTGGTTGCCTCAGCGCCTAATGCCAATGCCGCCCAACAGTTTTTAGAGTACTTGTCAGGTACCGAAGCTCAAGAATTCTTTGCAAAGGGCAACAACGAATATCCTGTGGTGCCTGGGGTAGCGCTAGCACCTGTCGTTGAAGGGTTTGGTACCTTTGAAGACGATGCTGTAAACGTTTCTGTCTATGGAGAGAATCAGGCTGAGGCCGTTAAGCTCATGGACAGAGTGGGCTGGGAATAAATTTTAAAGAGCAACAACGATTAAAAATCTTGTACCAAAGAGTGCGGCTTCCGTTGTGGGAGCCGCTTTTTTTGAAGGATATATAGGGTTCATTGGCTAATCCATCTGCTAACGGTTTGCAATTTTTATTGAAAGTATTTCCTATTAACGGAATCTACGGTATACTCGCATCAATCGGCTATCGAGATTTATATTCAATAAGAAAACAACGGAACTTTATTCATGACCTCTGACCCTAATGTCCTTTGGCTGTCAGTAAGTCCTTACCTGAAAGGCTTTGACCAAAGGCTGCTCTCGCAGCTTGTCAAAACAGAGCCCATTAGAAGATGGGAATACTGCCAAACCATAGATGAACCCTGCTCTATTGAAGCGGTTGTAGATGCGCTACATGGCTATCTAGACAGCCGCAGCGAGCTAGAGAGAACTTCAGGTAGTAGCCAGTACAAAGTTCACTTAGTCGGTCACGGCGTCAGTGGCATTGTAGGAATGATGTACGCGCGTCGCTATCCTGAGCGAGTGGCCTCGCTGACAATGCTATCGGTAGCCGCTCGCCCAGCTATTAACTGGCAGGCTCACTACTACGCGCTCAGGCAACTCTTGCCCTGTAGCCGAGAGATGGTATTGGCCCAAATGACCCGGCTGTTGTTTGGAGAGCAGCCCGCTCGATTTGCCAAAGCCCTCTCTCAACTGCTCGCAAAAGACTTAGACAGCAACCTTACGCTTCATTCTTTGGCCCATCACGCCCGCATTCCTGCTAGCAGCCTGAACGTTCCAGTACTGGTTTGCAATGGCGATCACGATGCCATCACCAGCACTCAAAACAAAGAAATGTGGAATAGCTGGATGCTTTCAGATCAAGCTGCTTCGTCATCATTTCGCCGTTGGAATTGTCCTCAGGGCAACCATTTCTTCCACTTTTACCATGCTGCAACTGTCGCGAGTGTAATTCGTGAGCACTGGAAGAATGTGATAGATCCAAACAGTAGCGCAGCAAACAATATCACTCATCAAAGTTCAAACAACCGTCTAATCACTCAAGTGAGCCCGCTGTATTAAGTACACCGTATTCAACCCACGATTATGACCTATCTAAATACAGTCTCTGCACCTGCTACCACTAATATGTTTGGCTCTACGGTGTCAGAGATTCATCAACAACCAAAGATCTTTAAGTTTAAGCGTCATGAGTCTTTAGCCTTGCCTAATCACGGCTTATGGCGGATCCACAGCGGCTATGTGCGTACGCTCACTTGGGATTCAGAAGGCGAGTTTGTGCCGTTAGGATTTTGGCAAGAGAAGGACGTTGTGGGGTATGCGATCGCACAAACCGACCCCTACAAAGCGCAGTGCCTCTCGGCTGTCACCGCAGAATACTTAGGCGCTACCTCTCCGTTCTCTCGCAACATGCTCCTTTCTCAGATTCGACAGTCTAATGAACTGCTACAGATCTCTCATTGCAGTAACGCAGAGCAACGACTACGGCTTTTTATCTGTTGGATTGCAAAACGATTTGGTCGCCCTTTAGAGAAAGGAGACTATATGAGCCAAATCAAGCTCACCCATCAAGAGATTTCAGAATCAATTGGCATAACGCGCGTAACCGTTACTCGACTGCTTAAAGCGCTAGAGCAGGAGCATAAAATCAAATGGGGCAAGCGCGAAAAAATTGTGTACAGGCGTGCATTTCAAGCGTGAGAAATACACGCGAGTGCTATACGACGTTTTCGAGGAGCGATCGCGCATCTTTAGGCTTCACCCGCTTGTAGCTTCCCCCCTTCGGCAACACCACCACATTGGGCCCCGCCTTACAGTGGCTCATACATCCCGTGTGCTTAACCGTCACCTTATCTTCGCAGCCCATCTCAGCTAGCGCATCCTCAACCGCCTGGCTCACCGCCATACTCCCGCGCTTGCGACAGCTAGACTTCTGACAGATTAAAACGCGTGCAGGCTTTGCAGACTTCTGCTTTGACTTTCCTCTCTTCTCCTGTTTTTCTAGGTCTTTCGTTGCGCGATCGCCCTTCAATTTCTGCTTGGCCGCTTTGGCCTTCACCTTTTCTATTTGCTTAGGCGACAGCTTAATAATGTCACTCGCCTTCCAAGTCACCTCACCACTGCTCGAATCTAGCTTGTACTTACCTTCCACGCTCACCCAATCGTGCGGTTCAAGGTAGGTAAATATCATTTGCCTGAGCGACTTGCCGAGCTTGACTTGAAACTTTTGAGTATCGGCATCCTGCTTTTTGAGCGCACTGCTAGCAAAAGCCACCTCCAAAACGACGTACTGATAAGGAGACTTTTTACCCGGAGCAAAGGATAAAAAGCGACCTGAGCAGTTGAAGCGGTTGGAACTAGATTTTGTCATGGACGGAAAATGCCGACGCAGCCGACACAGCTAAACTAACAGGCCAAAAAGCCTATCCCTTTATCATCCTCCTTAAGCAAGGGTTTAGCATGTACCGCGCGGCTTAAATTTTTTCTTACAAAGTCGTAAAATCTTCTTGACATTGGTTATCAACTAGATTTATAAATAGACTGATGATATCAATTCCTATCTAGGAAAAGTAGAGAAAAAAGCGAAGAGCAGCCAATGAAAAAGCAGAAACCTTCGGATTGCTTCTGCTCTATACGGAACTCAAAATAGTAGAGATTGGACAAGGCAGATGAAGAGCGCCTGTAATGCTCCATCCTATCTTTAGCGTTCTGTCTTTAGTGTTCTGTCTTTAGTGTAAGGGACGCATTCTCTAGTTTAAGTTGACTATCGACTGGGAGGTAACCAATGTATCGGAGGCGAGAAAATGATCTAAGTGATAGGCGCGCTCTTCTGTTTTTAACAAAATGCCTTCGTATAGGTAACGAGTGGCTCTATCACCCAAGCTCTCAGCTTGAGACGCATTGCGGCGCAGCACCTTAATGATAGACTGCTCGGCTTTTAGGTCGTTTTCTACCATGGTACGGCAGCTAAAAACGCCGTCAGGCTCTTGCTCAAAAGCACACAGCTCAGCTAGTTTTGAAAAGCTAGCGACCGGTACGCCGCCCAAGCCATCTAAGCGCTCTCCAATGTCGTGCACGTGACCTTTAGTTGCATCGTAGCCCTCTTCAAAAAACTGGTGCAGTGAGTAAAACTCAGCGCCTTCAACAACAAAATGGTGTTTTTGATATTGAATATAAAGACCTTGCAGGCTTGCCAACGCAACATTTAACCCTTCAGTAACCGGCTCGGTTACCGTCTTCTCAAGCAAGATAGCGTTGTCAGCAACCTGACCAAAAGGTGTAATGACAGCGGATGAAATAGGCATGTTATAGCGTTCCTTATCGTTAGCGTCGGGTGAAATTTCTCAACAGTAGAGATGTCAGACAACAAAGGCGTTCAGCAGTATAGATATCAGATGCCTCATAGCGTCAGTATAGCTTGCTTGCAGATGTCTGAAACCACTGATGAATAAGGGATCATAAGATGTCTGATTGACACAAACTCTCATTAAAAGTCGCGAGTTTTGTGCTCAAACCGGTTTGATAAGAAGACTTCAAAGCGTTTTCAACTTATATCCATTGAAATTAGTTATTGAAACTATCTTCTAGTTATGACGTGATTAATATCGGGAACTGATAACAATTCTTTTATAGTCATACGATTTACTTATGTTTAGCTAACAGAAGCTTTTCTCATTATTGTTTGAAACAGTTTATTTTTTCACCGTAGTCCACCACACAGTCAGCACAAGCGACTTCTCTTATATGTCTTTATCTCACGCTACAAATTCAGAGTTGCCCACTGCGCTAACCGTTGACTGCGAAGACCGCTGGCAAGTTTACCATCGTTTACAGTCGCTAGGCATTGAGGCCCAGTGCAAAAGCTTTGAACCCTTACAGGTCATGATTAATACGCCTACGGAGGCGATTCAGCTTTGGAGCGTCACCAGGCAGGTATGTATGCCGCGTCAGGCGATCGCCTCAATCCTCAATCGGAGCTGGCAGCTTAAATCACACGTTAGGGATCTCTAGAAAGTTCACTGTTTCAAAGCTTCTTGAGAAGCGATTTGCTGAGCCCACAGTAGCGTATCCTTGACGCAGGATTTGTTCAATGGTGTGTCCTGATTTGTATGCCGCTAGCATATCTTTTGCAGGACTATGCCGAGCGAGAAGAGATTCTTTTAATCTGATTAATCGCTGTTGATCGCGATCGCCTGCTAATGCAACATAAGCTGCTTTCACCACTTCCATAGCCTGCTGATAAATCTCTTCATCAGTAAATCCCAATTGCGCTGACCGCTGATGAAGTGTTGCATCCGGTAGCGTTCTTCTCTCCTTTAAAGTGGTGTCCAAAACCAGCCCTTTAAGCAGTGCACATAGGCTAGCGTATAGACTAAAGTCGCCACAGCTATCAAAGGCTTTGAACTCAATTCGACCTACTTCAGCAGGCAGTCGTGCTATTTGCGTGAGAGAAGGTGCGGTGTCAATCAAATCACGCTCATTCTCAACAAACACCATCGCCGCTGGTCTAGCGCCCGTACGATAAAACGTGCGTACAGATAGACCTGACCAAACTTCCCCTTCGTAAAAAGGAGAACTGTAGCTAAATGGAATAATAAATGGGCTGTAATAGGTCAGCTTGCGGCCAATATCGATTAGTTCTTCGGTAGTGAGTTCTTCTGCTGAAAGGTTGAGATCTGGCCCTTGCGTAAGCATCGGGATATGCGCTGTTAGCATTTCTGGCGACTCGCGGCGACGCTTTTGTTCATAAAGATTGAGCGGTGGATTAGGAATAAATTCGGTTTGATAGGGGTTGAAACTGGTCAGCGCAGGGGTAAATCCTGATTTAGCAGCTTGAGTGCGCAGTAGATGAAAACTCTCTTTTAGCTGTGTGATCGCCTCATCAATCCCATCATGCACAGTTGTCCTAATCTCAATTCCTTTCGGTGGACAGTCAATCATCTCGCCAGTCTGAGAGAATCGCTCAAAGCCTTCTACATACCACCGCTTTAGCTTAATGCCAGCATCACCGATTCGCAGTTGAGTATAGTCTTGCTCGCACCGAGGCAGCTCAGCTACGATATCTTCAAAATCAGCGAAGCACGTATTTTCAAAGTCCGCGAATCGTCCATCTGCTCGTAGGAAAGCGACCTCGTGCTCTATTCCAAACTTAAATTTCATAAGAATTATTCCTGTTAATACTCTTCTTCTCAAGCTATATAGAGCAGGTTATTAATCGAATTTGCAGGTTTTTCATAGCAAAACCGCTATTAACTCAACCTGACAATATTACACTATTGAATATGAATATCATCTATCAATGATGAGGGCTGATACCCTACAGTCGGCTATTCACTCAGTTAAAGGCTTAACCGAATGCGCAGGCATATCAGCAAGTAGTGGCCACCTCATAGATGGCCGTCGTAACCGCTCGCAGTTCATCAGGCGTAATGATATACGGCGGCATTGTGTATAGCAGTTGCCCAAACGGTCTGAGCCACACGCCTTTTTTCACAAACTGCGGCTGCACGATAGCCATATCTACAGGATCGTGCAGTTCTACGGCTGCGATCGCCCCTAAAACCCTCACATCCTTCACCGCCTTCAAACGACGACAGGGCTCTAGTTCTTCCTTAAGCTGAGCCTCAATCTCGGCAACCCTAGCCCGCCAGTCATAGCTTTCTAATAGTTCTAAGTTTTCTAGGGCAACCGCACAGGCCAACGGATTCCCCATAAATGTTGGGCCATGCATGAATACGCCCGCTTCACCCGCAGAGAAAGTCTCACTGATATGAGTTGTTGCTAGCGTTGCGGCCAATGACATAAAGCCGCCTGAGAGCGCTTTGCCTACGCACATAATGTCTGGAGAGATCTGTGCATATTCGCAGGCGAATAGCTTTCCGGTGCGGCCAAATCCAGTTGCGATCTCATCTAGGATAAGCAGAACGTTGTGCTGTTTGCATAGCTCGTGGGCTCTACGCAAATAGTCAGGATGATAGAAGCGAACGCCGCCCGCGTTTTGCACAATGGGCTCGAAGATAGCAGCGGCAATGCGATCACCCTTATCCTCCAACAATCTTGCAAAACTCTCAATATCCTCCTCTCGCCACGCCTGACCAAAGCAAACCTGCGGCGCGTCTGCAAAATATTGCTGTGTCAACAATCCGCTAAACAGATGGTGCATTCCATTCACCGGATCGCAGGCAGACATGGCGGCGAAGGTGTCACCATGATAGCCATTGCGAATGGTGAGGAAGCGATCTTTACCAGGCTGACCTCTGTTATGCCAGTACTGTACCGCCATTTTCATAGCGATTTCTACTGCTACTGAGCCCGAGTCTGAAAAGAAGACGTGCTGTAGCGGCTCAGGCGTTATGTCTATGAGCTTTGTGGCTAACTCTATTGCAGGTCTGTGCGTGAGCCCGCCGAACATCACATGAGACATTCGCTCTATTTGACGCTGGGCAGCGGCGTTTAGACGTGGGTGACTATAACCGTGAATGCATGTCCACCAAGAAGAAATGCCGTCTATGAGCGATCGCCCATCTTCCAACTCAATTCGCACCCCTTTAGCAGCACGTACCGGGAACACAGGTAGCGGATTTGGCATTGCTGCGTAAGGATGCCATACGTGCTGACGGTCTAGAGCGATGAGCTGATCTGAGTTCATAAAAAGTGGACAAAAAGCGGTTAGGACATCTCATTTAACCGCTTTTTGTTCGCTTTGCGCTGAAGCTGCTGGGCTAACATGCCGTATTTAGGCCCAAATACCATTGCTGCAATAAAGAGCGTTGTCATCAAAACAACAATACAGCCGCCTGTAGAGGCATCAAGATGATAGCTGGTATAGGTGCCTAACAGGCAAGATAAAACGCTGCTAGCCACAGAAATCATCAGCATATGGTCGAAGCGATCGCTCAACAAATAAGCCGTAGCCCCAGGCGTAATCAACATCGCTACAACTAGCACAATGCCTGCTGTCTGCAAGGCTGTAACAATTGTCAGTGCCAGCACAGAGAGTAAGGTGTAATACATCAACTGAGTGTTAAGCCCGATCGCCTTAGCGTGGTTTGGATCGAAGCAAAACAATAGTAAATCTTTACGCCGAAATAAAATGATCGCCAGCGTTAGAAAGCCTGCGATCAGCGTTTGGATAATGTCTTGTGTCGAGATGCCCAGCACATTACCAAAGAGAATGTGAAAGAGGTCGATGTTGCTTGGAATCTTAGTCGCTAGCACCAGCCCAAACGCAAAGAAACCCGTGAAGATAACGCCAATCACTGCGTCTTCTTTTAGACGTGTTTTAGACTTCACATAGCCAATAGCTACCGTCGCGCCAAAGCCAAAGACAAATGCCCCCAAAGAGAATGGAAGCCCTAGCGCATAAGCGACTACCACACCTGGCACAACCGCGTGAGAAACCGCGTCGCCCATTAGCGACCACCCTTTCAAGGTGATATAGCAGGAGAGCACCGCGCAAACCGTGCCAACAAAGGCGCTAACCCATAGCGCCTGAATCATAAAGCCTAGCTGAAAGGGCTCAACTAGCCAGTCCCAAACGGCTATCATGTATCGGTTCCGCGAGCGTCAACGGGCGCTTTGACCTTCACGGGTTGAGTAGTCGGGTGGCCGGGTTGATGAGCGGAGCGGTGTTCGGGCGAACGATTGGCTTTTGCAGCAGGAAGACTGCTGATGGGCAAGCCACCAAAGGTCATTGATAGGTTTTCTTCGGTGAAGGTTTCTTCGGTAGTCCCTGCGGCAAGGATGGTTTGATTGAGTAGGATGACGCGATCGCAGAACGTAGAAATCGAAGCCAAATCGTGTGTAGACACCAGCACCGTATGCCCTTCGTCTCGCAACTGCAACAGCAAATTAATGATGCTCTTTTCAGTTTTCACATCCACGCCAGTAAAAGGCTCATCTAACAAAATCACCCGACCTTCTTGGGCGAGTGCTCGCGCCAAAAATGCTCTCTTCTTTTGCCCACCCGACAGCTCACCAATCTGACGATTCTTAAAGTCACTTAAGCCAACCCGTTCCAAACTCTCCATCACAATCCGCCGATCTTTGCGGCTAGGAATGCGAAACATGTTCATGTATCCATAGCGGCCCATCATCACCACATCATACACGCTAATCGGAAAGTTCCAGTCCACTTCGTCCGCCTGCGGCACATACGCCATAAGCTGTTGCTTTTGCGCCTTCTCTACTGATAAATCATCAATGTGCACTCGGCCCTGACTAGGTGATAAAAAGCCCATAATCGACTTAAACAACGTTGACTTGCCGCCGCCGTTTGGCCCGACCAATCCCGTGATTGTGCCGGGCTGCACGTAGCAGCTAGCGTTGTATAGAGCGAGGCGAGAGTTGCTGTAAGTCACGCTGATATTGTCTATGGCGATACCATAGGCATTAGCATTCGTGGATTGAGTCGTTGCAAAAGTCATATGACAAAAAGTATCAGCTAACAACAAGGTAGAGAACAGAGTGGGCAGGCAACCTCTCATAGGAGGAGTAGGCGGGCTTGTACCCTTGCGCAGATATTAAGTTCAACAAACCATCACGAAGCTCCTCCTGTGAGTCCATCAGTGATCGCATCTGCGTCATACTGCAGCAAATCTAAAAACGTCGGCACTGGCCCTGATTCAGTCGAAAGCGAATCTACATACAGATTGCCGCCAAAGGTCGCTCCGGTTGCTTTAGCAATTTCCTTTTGGGCCTCATCGCTAATAGTGCTCTCACAAAACACAGTCGGCACATCGTTGTCCGACACCTGATCAATCACCGACTTGATCTGCTTGGGCGTAGACTGCTGCTCGGCGTTGATGGGCCAAATGTAGATTTCCTGTAGGTCGTAATCGCGAGCAAGATAAGAGAACGCCCCTTCGCAGGTCACCAAATACCGCTGGTCGTCAGGCACCGTTTCTAGTTCTGCTTGAAGCGTTGAGTCAATTGCTTTGATCTGCTCGCTATAGGCTGCGGCGTTGGCGTTATAAGTCTCTGCATTTTCAGGATCAAGCTCAACGAATGCTTTGCGGATATTTTCTACGTATGTCAAAGCATTTTGAGGCGACATCCAGGCATGGGGATTAGGCTTGTCGCTGTAGGGGCCTGCGGCAATCGGGATCGCTTCAATGCCTTCGGTGAGCGTGGCTGAAGGTACGCCGTCTACGCTGCCTAAGAACTGCTCAAACCAGCGCTCCAAATCCATGCCGTTATACAAAATTAAATCGGCATTTTGAGCCTTGGCAATGTCGCTCGGGACGGGCTCGTAGCCGTGAATCTCTGCGCCAATGCGGGTGATCGATTCTACCTCAAGGGCATCGCCTGCTACGTTTTGGGCCATATCGGCCAGGATTGTGAACGTAGTGAGGACTTTTTTGCGATCGCCCTCAGCCGCGCCATTCCCGCTCCCAGCCGAGTCAGCCGTAGCACAGCCACTTACAGCCAAAGCCAAAGCCAGCGAAATGATACCTAACGTAGAAAGAAAGCGGCCCATATAAATTTCAAGTCAGAGGATTTCATAATCGTTTCACTTTTCATAATTGTTTCATAATTAATCAAAAACGACAACCTACCTAGCTCAAAGTCACCTCTGGCGACTTACTTCTTTGGAGCTAGACAGCTCGTCAACTAATGAGTCCATAGCAGGCTGTACAGCGCAGGGGAATGTACTAAGCTGATACAGCTTGTCCCTGATACTTCAGCCTTCCCATAGCCCCCGTCCTTTGGTGACCCTTATTAATCGCCCTGATGGCATTGCCTCTTCTCCTAAAAGCCGACAGAAGTCTGTCGCTAAAACAGCGGCAATCTTAGACGGTGCTATGCAAGAATTTTTGGCTAATGGCTATGCGGCGACCAGTATGGATAGAGTCGCTGCCGCCGCTGGCGTTTCTAAAGCGACGGTCTATAGTCACTTTCAGGATAAAGCCAGGCTATTTGCGGCGATTGTGCAGCAGCTTGCCGAAGATAAGTTTCGCAGTGTATTCGATCCCTGTAATAAAGCACCCCTGCAAGGTGATCCTGAAGACGTGCTGAGAGCGATCGCTACCAGTATCTTGGATGAAGCGGCTTGTAACTCAGAATTCTGTGAGTTTATGCGGTTGATTGTTGGGGAGTCAGGGCGCTTTCCAGAACTTGCTGAACCCTATATTCAAAATGTCGCTAAGCCTCTGCTGGACGGCATTACTCGCTATCTAATTTCGCGCCAAGAGCTGGCGCTAGACGATCCAGAGGCGACCGCTCGCATGTTTGTCGGTACGCTGATCTATTTTGTCATGCTGCAGCGAGTGCTCCACGGAAAAACGCTGATGCCCATGGAGAGCGATCGCCTGATTGCCACCCTGATTAATTCCATCGTGCAAAAGAAATAGTGCAAAAGAAATCGTAAGCACTGTCTTGGGTAGATAGTGTTTTGGGTAGACAT
Organism: uncultured cyanobacterium; assembly: GCA_963793265.1. Lineage (GTDB taxonomy): Bacteria > Cyanobacteriota > Cyanobacteriia > Phormidesmidales > Phormidesmidaceae > Phormidesmis. The sequence goes on along the minus strand of CAWBZI010000005.1, from coordinate 260,186 downwards.
ATATAAACTCTGCTTGAAATATCAACGATGGAAACTGACCGCACGGGTGCTGCTTCAAAGGTGCCGCAAACCCTACCAATGGAGCTGCTTAGGCAGGTCATTGCCCATGCAGCAAACGGCCTGATCATCTGTGACGCACAGCAGCCCGATTTTCCAATTGTGTACGCGAGCCCTAGTTTTGAAGCCCTCACTGGCTACAGCGCTGAAGAAGTCATTGGCAAGAACTGTCGTTTTTTGCAGGGAGATGAAACGCAGCAGCTCGGCGCAGTCGATATCCGCCACGCGTTAGCAGCAGGCACTGGCTGTAAAGTACTGCTGCGCAATTATCACAAAAGTGGACGGGCTTTCTGGAATGAAATCACGCTTTCGCCACTTACAGACGCTACCGGCAGGATCACCCACTATGTCGGTACTCAGATTGATATTTCTCATTACCTAGATACCTTTAAAGCGCTGCAAGAAAGCGAATCTCGCTATCGGTATCTCTACGAAGAAACGCCTGCTATGCTGCACTCTATCGACCGCAAAGGGCAGGTTGTTAGCGTCAGTCACTATTGGTTAGAGAAGCTAGGCTACCAGCGTAGTGAGGTAATTGGACAGCCGCTATCGGTATTTTTAACCGAGAGTTCTCAAGCTAGAGTTGCGCCTACGCTGTTTCAGAGTAGCGTCAAAGATGCTTATGTTAGCAGCGTTCATAGAGACATTTCCTGTCAGTTCATCAAAAAGAATGGCGACTTAATGGATGTCTTGCTCTCAACTATTGCAGATTGTAACGGCGATGACTGTGACGGTAGCTCTATGGGCGTTTTGGTAGATGTCACTGAGCGCAAAAAGGCAGAAGGTAGGCTCCGGCGCAGCGAGGCTTTGCTGCGAGCGATCAATAACCTGCCGCCTACTGGCATTTTTGTGATGGCTTGCGATACTGACGAGGCCCTGTTTGTAAACTCGGAGTTCTATCGCATTTGGCAGCTAGAACATCTACAAGAATCTGTAATGCGCGGCCAAATCAATGGAGAACAATTACTAAGCGAATGCCTGAGTAGCGTCAATCTCAGTGCGTTTGTAGCCACCTCAACTGCTGAAGACTTTACCGATGGCAACAGAATTGTTGAAGATGAAGTTCCGCTTTTAGATGGACGGACGCTCAGGCGAATTTATGGGCCTATTCAAGAAGAGAATTCTACCTTCGCCTACCTGTACGTTTTTGAAGACATTACTGAGCGTAAGCAGGCGGTGCAAAAGCTCGCTCATGCGACTGAGGCGGCAGAAGCTGCGAACAAGGCGAAAAGCGAGTTTTTAGCAAATATGAGCCATGAGTTGCGATCGCCCCTCAATGCCATTCTAGGATTCACCCACATTCTTAGAGACGCTCAGCCAACTATAGAACAAAAAGAACATCTCGATATTATCTACAACAGCGGCGAGCACTTACTTGCGCTCATTAACGATGTGCTGGATATTTCAAAAATAGAAGCCGGACACGTTGTTTTAGCTGAAGGTGAGTTTGACCTTTATACGCTGATTGACGAACTTGGGCAGATGTTTCATAACGTAGCGACTGAGAAAGGGCTCCGGCTAATGGTCGAGCGATCGCCTCATTTGCCTCGAATTGTGTGTAGCGATCGCCTCAAGCTTCGACAAGTTTTGATTAACTTACTCAGCAACGCCATCAAATTTACCACCACCGGCACGATTACCCTAAGCGTCAAACCGGCAGATCAGCCTGTCCAACGCTCGAAAGGCGTTAGGCAGACCCTTACATTCTCCGTCACCGATACGGGCGCTGGCATTTCCTTTTCCGATCAGGCCCGTTTATTTGAAGCTTTCGTTCAAACCCACTCGGGATTGACTGCTCGCGAAGGCACAGGGCTAGGACTGGCGATCTCACGCGAATATGTGCAGCTACTCGGCGGCGAACTCACCGTACAGTCCACGCTAGGCCAAGGCTCGTGCTTTACGTTTAGCATTGCCCTAACGACATTAGAAGCCTTTCTGATCCCGCCGATGCAAGAACCTAACGGGCGCATTGTTGGGCTTGCGCCGAATCAAAACTATAAGGTTTTAGTGGTTGATGATGTAGCAGTCAATCGCAAGCTGCTAACTCATTTGCTAGCAGGCGTTGGTTTTGATGTTAGAGAAGCCGTAGATGGGCAAGAGGCGATCGCTCAGTGGCAATCCTGGCAGCCTGATTTGGTTTGGATAGACATGCGGATGCCGGTGATAGATGGCGAAGAGGCTACCCGGCGCATTAGATCTTTAGAAAAATCAGCCGAGAGAACAGCCGATGGCAAAAAGCGTACAGTCTTAATTGCCCTGACAGCCAGCGCCTTTAGTGAAAACAAAGCCGATGCGCTCGACAGCGGCTGCGACGATTTTGTGAGTAAGCCCGTACAAGCCGCCGAAGTATTTGAGAAGATGGCGCAGCACTTAGGTGTACGCTACCAATATGAAACTCGCTATAAGGGCGACGGGCAGATATTAAAGCCTGCCACTCAACCGCTGACTTCGGCTCTGATTGCGCAAACGCCCGCCGCCTGGCAATATGCCCTCACTCAAGCCACGCTTGACTTGGACGATGATGCCATCCTTGAGCTGTCAGCAGAGCTACCGCCTGAGCAGGATGTGCTTGCTCAGGCAGTAGCTAAGTGCGTCAAAAACCTAGCCTACAAACAAATTCTTAACGCCCTTCAAGAAGCCGAAGCAGTTAGGTTATGAACCCGGTTGCCCGCTTTCACCTGCTCTAGCAGTGATAAAAAAGCGCCATAGTCAGCAATCGGCTTAGTGCACAGGCAATCTGCCTGCGCATCGTTGATCAAACGCGTACGATCTGCCTCCATGGCATGAGCCGTAAGCAGCACAATCGGTAGATAGGCCGTTGTCGGGTGAGCCTTCAGCAGCCGAGAAAGATCGACCCCTGTTACTTCCTCCCCCTGCCAAAACGTCCCTGGTAAATTAACATCCATAATCACTAAGTCTATTAATCCAGACTGAGCGTGCTTAAACACGTCCGCCGCCTTGTGAGTCAGCCGTACTCGGTGCCCACCTAGTTTTTCTAACAGCCGAGCCGTGCCTCGTCCGAGCAAATAATCGTCTTCAACTAATAAAATATTCACGCGCAACGTTCCTCACTCTTACTCAAAAGTCAATCTCAATAAGCCAGCAATCAATAGAAGGTTTTCACCTATCAACAATGTTCTCTAATAACAATTAAGTAGAAGTTGATTCTTTCTCTTATAGGCTTCATTCTCATGTAGCACCTCATTCATTGTTTCTATCGGCTTTCCATCCAGACTTTACCTGTTTTTATATGGTTAGCTTTCAATCAATATTAATTAATTAATGTATGCCAGCAGGTTTCCCATTCGCAGCCTGTTAACTTCTACCGTCGTAATCCTATGTATCAAGAAAACTCGAATTGGGAATAATATAGGCAAACATCCTTACGCCTCGTATGCCTCTTTTTAATCAGGTAGTAGGAAGGTGCTAGGTAAGATCATGTCACCTTTGTTACAGGTACGCTAGAGGGTTATGGAGAGCAGTTTGCATCAGAAATCGTCCAAAGAAACCATCAAACGAGACAGCTTTAAGATATTGGTTGTTGACGATCTACTAGAAAATCTAAGATTGCTCTCTAGCCTATTGATGGAAGAAGGCTACGAAGTCAGAAGAGCACCGGATGGAGCGATGGGCCTGCGTAATATCCCTCGATTCAAACCCGATCTGGTTTTGCTCGATATCATGATGCCAGATCTCGATGGCTATGAAGTGTGCTCACAAATTAAAGCTAATCCAGAGACGCAGGATATTCCTGTTATTTTCTTAAGCGCCCTCGATCTCACCTTCGATAAAATCAAAGCCTTTGAGGTGGGCGCTGCTGACTTTATCCACAAGCCCTTCCACCCCGCTGAAGTGCTCGCGCGCGTTAAAAATCAGCTCAGGATGCGGCAACAGGGCTTACAGCTTCAGGCGCAGCAGGCTATTATTCAGTCTCAACAGCAGCAGCTCGAAGTCGCTATTCGAGCGCGGCAAGCTGCTGAAGAGAAATGCCAGCAGCTAAAGTGCTAGGCTCGTGAATACTCCTCTTTTGAGATGTTTTCATGACCCTACTCCCGACTGTGCCTGCCATTAATGCCTTGGTTGTAGGCGCAACTCAAGGCATTGGGCTAGCCTTTGTTGAACAGCTTTTACAAAACGAGGCGATCGCCCATCTTTTCGCCACCTACCGCTCAAAACAAACGGCCGCTGCGCTATTCGAGCTAAGCGCCCAGCATCCACAGCGATTACACTGCATCGCCATGGACATTACAGAAGAGACGCAGATCGCTAGTGGCCTGGTTGAAATTAAGCAAACTGCCCCTCAGCTTCACTTAGCTATCAACTGCGTAGGGCTCTTGCACAACGAGCAGCAGCAGCCCGAAAAAGCCCTGCGCCAGCTCAATACCGACAATTTGCTCAACTACTTCAAGGTCAATAGCATTGGCCCGGCCCTGCTTGCCAAACATCTCCAACCCTTGTTTAAGCACAAGGAGCAAGCTATTTTTGCCACAATCTCTGCAAAAGTGGGCAGCATCGAAGACAACCGATTAGGCGGCTGGTACGGCTACCGAGCCTCTAAGGCCGCCCTTAATATGTTCTTAAAAACAGCCGCAATTGAATATAGCCGCCGCAATCCAACCACTGCAGTTGTCGCACTGCATCCAGGCACTACTGATACGCAGCTCTCTAAGCCCTTTCAGCGAGGTGTTCCGCCTGAAAAGCTATTCTCAACCGAGCGTACAGTCTCACAGCTTATTGAGGTGCTTGAGCAAGTGACTCCGCAAGAGAGCGGCGAGTTTTTCTCTTGGGATGGCAGTCGTCTGCCCTGGTAACCTGTCTGGCTGTGGCGAACCTTTAGACGTTTTTAGGGACTGTCGATGCTTCAGGCGCTAGCACCTCTGGAATCGCCGCTGGCTTTTTGAAAGCAGCCATGACGCTACGAACCTTACGGCCTACTTTTTGACGGGTTGTTAGCACAGGCTGCATGTAGTCTATAGCAGGGCCTGTAAGCTGAGGCTGAGATTGCTCGCTTAAGTAGCGGTAGTGCAAAAACAAGTCTCGATAGGGAAAGAGAATATTCTCGCCCGCGCACAGACGGCTAAAGAATCGTGAGCCGACGCCGATGTAGTGAAGATAAATGAGTCGCGTTTGGTTGTCGAATAAAACGCGATCGCGCTCTTCAAAGTGTGGCGAAGTCACGCAGCAGCCTGTGCGACTTTCGGTGGGCAAGGTTCTTGCGAGGTTAGTCGCCTTGATACCTGATTTCATCACCATGTAGTTCAAAATGGACTGGTCAGGGCCGTTGGCGTACAGAATGTCGGCATCGCCTGCCTGTAGTTGGCTCAGCAGTTCAGCCAGCATTTGGTCTGTAAAAATGCCTTTTTTAGAGGCATACAGACCGGCGCAAAAGATTTCGGTTTCGAGGCGATCGCGCTCAAACACATCGGCTAGGCCAAACGCATTCACATCAAAGACATGACTGAGGTCTTTGTACTGAAAGTCGTAGGTAACAAAATCGCTGTCGCCTAAACTATTGAAGAGTAAGTCGAGCGAATCCATCACTAAAATATCAGCATCTAAATAGATGAACCGATCAAAGGGGCCATCAAAGCAGCAAAAGCGCCGATGCATTCCCATTCGGTTGACGCCTTGAACTCCCCGCTGAGCCCATACGTCAAAAGCGGTGGGGTGAGCCTGCCAAATTTGAGCTGCAAACGTTTCCCACTTATTAAGAAGTGCCTCGTCATCAAACCACTGAACCTGCTCGTAGCGTTGAGTTGCGGTTCTGGCGAGCTGCGTATTGTCGTCGTAAGGCACGACACAAATCGGCAGGTTGCTATTGATGTTTCGTTCAATACTGTTAATTAACGCAATTAGTTGATCGAGGACAACATCGTTAGCCAGGATATATACACCATCTGCCATAGAACCAGTGACTCTAATAGTTTTTATGATAGGAGGCTCAGCGCTGACGCTTCTAACGTCGAACACAGCTCCCTATCATTGTTCACTGTTCGAGTTACCAAATCACTATTAGTAGTGGGTAGGTTCATCGTATTAAGACAGGAATTTAAAGGAATCGTTTAGACCACAGCCTTTTCGCAAGACTTCTTCACAGTAAGAGCCTGTAAATTGAGTCGTTTTACGTAACTTTTATCTACGTGAAGAAGCGCACCCTCGTTGATGCTTAACGTTCGTATTGATACACAGAGCGAAAGCCTTTTCTGGAAAACCTAACTCTCTTTGTGTTGTCACATTCAGCTTATACAATCTACGGCTTAATGCTTAGCCTGTGACCGTATCTACGCGCAAACCGCTCTCTATTTCATTGAGTCCTATCTTATAACTCTTATGAAGAAACTTCTTCACATCTGCTCTCATCTAGTGTTCTGGGTTTGGAATTTGACCTTTATCGGTCTGATGTATCTTTGGTTCTTGCCAGAGTTTGGATCTGACTTATGGCAAGCGGCGCGCAGTGGGGACATAGATCCCACTTTTACCGTGAGCTTTATGGCATTGATGATTGTGCCATTGGTGTGCACGCTGGGCGGTGCTTTGCGATTGCGCAGGTATCCTATTCTGCTGATGCGACTGTTCTATGGCGTAGAAGCACCGCTGTTTACACTGTGCTTGCTGCGGATGTTTCTGATTCGTGAGCTGACGGTGGCTAGCGGTTTTACGTTGGGACTGGGGGTGGTCGCGATCGCAATTTTTGCCATCGAGCTTCTTACAGGCTACTCAGCCTATCGCCCGCGCCTGGCAATGGCGCAAATGCTCGGCCACAGCATCATATTGCTAGCGGGTCTGTATGCTGGGTCACTCTTACTGCTCTACACGCTACCGGTTGTATTCATTTCTGGGCGGGCGCTAGCGGCTGAACTCTTTAGCTTTAGATGGATCAGTAATATCTTGATGATAGTGCATCCACTTGTATGGATAATGGGGTTTTTATCGGGTATAACCCTGTTGGTTTTCGTGTCTATGCCTTACATGCTAGTCAACTTTTATGTGCGAGCCTGGGCTAGAATTCGCACGGCCTTTGGTAGCCAATACAGCCAGTCAAAGAGCTGGATAGTGACGGGTTCTACAGTTGCTATCAGCACGTTGTTGTTTATCAGCTTGCAGAACCAGCAGCCTCAGGTAGACGCTTTTAGGATGTTGACTGAGGCGGGCAGCGTTGAATTTGTAGCGGGAAATGAGCCGGTAGCATTGACAGGTGATCGCCAGCAGCAGCTACAAAATGCAGACGTGATCAAAGCCGGACTCACAAACGCCTACTTACACCGCTATCGCTACTTGAGCCCATGGTCACGAAGCGCCGCGCTCGTAGAGCTTTACGACAACGCTTTCAACATGCCCGCAAGCAGCGCATGGTTCTTTCAAAACATCCATAACGGACTGCTCTCACCCTTTTTGTACAAAGGTGCAGACCGCGACGTAGAAAGATCTGCCGAACTCTACGCACAGTTTTTTGATGTGCCCATCCAAAAGGCAGAGCGCCCGGCTATTCGTGAGGCGCTGCGAGCGACAGCCAACCGCGACGAAACTAAAGCAGGACTGCTGAATCTAGATCAAAAGGTTGTTCGTTTAGCTAGTCAAAATGTCTCGGTGACTGAACGAGGCGACTGGGCGACAGTAGAAATTCATGAAGAGTACGAGAATCCCACGACTGAAGACCAGGAGATCTTTTATTCCTTTTCACTGCCTGAAAGCGCAGCTATTACAGGGCTGTGGCTAGGTGATGATGACAACATAAACCTGTTTCCTTTTGTGGTATCGCCTCGGGGCGCAGCGCAGCAGGTGTACAACGGTGAAGTGGAGCGCGCCAAGTTTCAGGCGGCGACTGACCCGGCGCTGCTAGAGCAAGTGGGGCCAAGACAGTATCGCCTGCGCGTGTTTCCGATTCCAGCGGCAGCACTGTCTGCAGATGCACCTGATAGAACAACCAGACGTACGCCCGGCAAACTGCATTTAGTAATGACCTATCAAGTGATGCAGCAAAACGGTGGGTGGCCGCTGCCTCAGCTTACTGAAAAACGCAATATCTTTTGGACGGATGAGACGGCTCATACTAGAGGAAAAAAGAGGGTTTCTCTGACTGAAGTAGAATGGTTTGAAGCAGCTTTACCTGCTAAAAAGGCTCAGCCAAAAGCGCATACGGTTAAGCTAGCTGAGGGCTATAACGTCACAGCAGAGCCAATTACAAAACAAGACAAGACACTGCTTACCGACCAAAAACTAGCGGTCATTATCGATAGCTCCTATAGCATGGGCGAGCATTCAGAGGGGCTGAAGCAGGCTGTTGATGAACTGGGTGCGATCGCAAACAAAAACACGCTGGACTTCTACCTCACAGCCTTCAATCAACCCGCAGCCCTAGCGACTCAGATAATAGACATACAGGATATTTCATTTTACGGTAGCTTGCAGCCAGCAGAAATGCTGCAACAGTTTGCGACGCTGCGAGAGAACAAATCCTATGATGCGATTTTACTACTCACAGATGAAGGCTCTTATGAGCTGGCTAAAAGTGAAGCGGAGCTGCCCGACATAGGTGCGCCGCTGTGGATGGTGCACGTTGGCGGGCAAGTGCCGTCAGCGTATGAGGATGGACTGCTGCAAAAGTTGCAGGCGAGTCAGGGTGGTGTAGATACATCGGTGACTTCGACTTTACAGAGAATTGCGATCGCCTCGAAAGATGAAATTGCATTGGATGGCTATACCTGGAAGATTAAGTCTGATACAAAAGAAGAACAGACTACGGAACCTCGGAAGAATGAGGAACAGAAGCCTTTGGAAGCGATTGCTGCTCGTCAGCTCATCTACCAACAAAGCCGCACGCTCGATACGACTCAAGTTTCTGCTCTAGATGCGGTGCATGCTATCGCCAAACGGACAGGCATTGTCACGCCTTACTCCTCTATGCTGGTGCTCGTAGACGAACGACAAAGAGAGCTGTTAAAAGCGGCTGAAGCTGGTGAGGATAGATTCAATCGAGAAGTTGAAGACGGTCAAGACGACTTGACTAATCCGGGTAATCCACTGGCGGCGTCTGTGCCTGAGCCGGGTCAGGTGTTGAGTATTGCAGTAGGTGCGATCGCTCTCATCTTCCTCAAGCGCAAACGCCCTACCCGCAAAACGTCGAGAATATAGGCACATTAACGGACGGCCATCTGCTTATACGACGGGCAAACTGTAAGCAGATGAGCCAGCCGCTAAGGCCAAGGAAACTCCTTCATGACTAACGCCTCTCAACAGTTTTTCGGTTGGTTTTCGCGAGAAAAGCTGTCTCAGTACGTCAGAGCGATCGCCTTTACTGTCCTTCCCCTTACGCTTACATTAGGCACCGCTAATACTGCCGAAGCTGAGCCCTGCACCTACCAGTGCGAATCCAACCAAATCCGATTCGTCCCTGGTCAGCCCATCAATATTAAATTCATCAACAACACCAACGGTTTAGTCAATCTAGAGCGGGTGCTTGATATTGACATGCACTGGCTGCGCCCCGATAGTGACTTTACGATCAGCACGCTAGTAGGTGCTGATGACGATATGTCCATGGTGTTCTGGGATGAGAACAATAGGTCTGTGAACGCGGTGCTTCATCGTCCTGATGCAGAGACATTGCAGGTTGAGCTACTGCCAAGCGGCTTTGATAGCGACCGGGCTGTACATGTTTCAAACGATGGACGAGTACTGGTGTATTAATCGGGCGACATCTACTATCATTAGGTCAAACGAACTACTAGCGCTGACTTGAAGCTTGGTAGAACATCAGCAGCAGTCCCTAACTCTTTTGTGTAAACGAAAGTAGGGTCTGCCGGATGTTCTAAAAGCTTGGGTCAGCGCTATAGTGCTTTGAGCTAGCGATTAATCCGCCGTGCCCGACAAGCCCGTCCCCAAAACTGAACGGCCCACCAAACGACAGATCCCGCCTCAACGGTGGCAAATTTTTCCTGCGCAAAAGGCCCAGGCCCAGCAAATTTCTCAGGCCACCGCCCTTTCTCCGCTACTCTCCCAGGTCTTGATCAACCGAGGTATCTACACCCCTGAACAAGCCTGGGAATTTCTAGACCCTGAAACGCTGCTGTTGCCTTCCCCACTAGACGAGTTCCCAGATCTCCACAAAACTCTGGATTTGCTGGTGGAGGCGATCGCAGCCCAAAGAAAAATACTCATCTGCGGCGACTACGACGCCGACGGCATGACCAGCACAGCTTTGCTCATGCGCAGCCTACGCTACCTCAAAGGCCAGGTAGACTACGCCATCCCCAGCAGAATGGACGAAGGCTATGGCATCAACACACGCATCGTCGAAGAATTCCACGCCAGCGGCGGCTCCATCATCCTCACCGTTGACAACGGCATCGCCGCCTACGATCCCGTCGCCCGTGCCCGCGAACTCGGCCTCACCGTCATCCTCACCGACCACCACGAAGTCCCTCAAAGAATCCCGCCCGCCAACGCCATTCTCAACCCCAAGCTCATTCGAGAAGACTCTCCCTACAGAGGGGTTGCAGGTGTCGGCGTCGCTTACATTTTGGCCGTGTGTCTGGCTCAGCGCCTAGACAAAATGCAAGACCTGACGGCAACTTTGCTCGCCCTCTTCACGCTGGGCACCATTGCCGATTTGGCTCCGCTTACAGGCGTGAATCGGCGCTGGGTAAAGCGCGGCCTGAAGCTGCTGCCCAAATCTCAGATTCCGGGTGTGCAGGCGCTGATTGAAGTCGCGGGCCTGAGCGAAGATAGTGCGCTAAAGCCTGAGGCGATTGGGTTTCGACTAGGGCCTCGGATTAACGCTGTAGGCCGGATTGCCGATCCGCAAATTGTGATTGATCTGCTGACAACGGACGATATTGGCGTGGCCTTGCAGCGGGCAATGCAGTGCGAAGAAGCTAATAAGCTGCGTCGCCAAATGTGCGAAGTTATTGAAGCGCAGGCTGTGGACTGGGTTGAAGATCAGCAGGCGCAAGGCTTGCTTGAGCTGAGCCAAGAGCGAGTGCTGGTGGTGGTTCAGCCGGAGTGGCACCATGGCGTGATTGGCATTGTGGCTTCTCGCCTGGTAGAGCGGTATGGCGTGCCGGTTTTTATTGGCACCTACGAAGATAAAGCTCAAAAGGAAATTCGAGGATCGGCTCGCAGCATTCCTGAATTCAATGTGTTTGAAGCGCTGCAGTTTTGCGACGATTTGCTAGATAGATATGGCGGACATCGGGCGGCAGGTGGCTTTTCTTTTGATGTAAATAAGCTGCGACAGGTAAAAGCGCGGCTTAAAAACTTTGCCTGCAAGCATCTTCAGCCTGAACATCTTAAGCCACTGGTGACTGCTGATGTTGAAGCTGAACTTGCTGATGCCAATCTAGAGCTATATTCGCAAATTGATCGCATTCATCCCTGTGGTATCGAAAACCCTGACCCGGTGTTTTGGACGGCAAATGCGACAGTGGTTGAGCAAAAAGTGATTGGTAAAACCAACAGTCACTTGAAGCTGACGCTAAAGCATTTGGCTGAGGGAGAAGCAGAGCCGGTGGTGATGAAGGCGATCGCCTGGCGATGGGGGCAATACTATCCGCTCCCCAGAGATCTTGACATTGCCTATAAGCTCCGACTCAACGAGTGGCGCGGCCAAAGCAATGTAGAGCTGGAGCTAGTTGGCGTTCGCGCGGCGCAAGTCAATGAGCAACCAGATGATGGCATTCGTCCCTGGTCGGCAAACGCAGTAGACACTTTAGATATCGCGAAGATAGCTAAAGAGAAAACAGCCGATCTAGCTCAAAAGACGGCTACGGAGACTATCAGCACGCCCGCGAAAGTCGCCAAAGAAATCGCGCTTAATCTTCAAAAAGAGTTAGAGAACAAAGCATCTCTCGATGAATCTTCTTCATTGCAAGCGAAGTCTTCTCTCAAACGTTCTCCAACAGATCGCGCTGACGTAGCAACGCCTATTCCTCCGTATCTTATTGAAGAAGATTCATTGCGCGTAGAGTTTTATCACAGCAGTCGGCGCTACGAAGGAATGCTAGAAAGAGAAAGCGGCGAGCAACGGCTGAGTATTCAAAATAATGAAGGCCATTTGCTATTGGTGCAGATGAGCGATCGCCAGGGCTTTTTGTACTTACCAGAGCAACCGCCTACGCCAGTAGATATTACCAATGCAAAATACTTCAATCTCATTCGCGCTGGACTGAGCGCCTTGGAAGTAAAGCAAAAAACGCAGCTATTGATTAAAAAAGATGAGCTGCTAGAAGAAAAGGACGCGCAGATCGTCATGATGAAGGCGCAAATTGAGCTGCTAGAAGAAAAGATTGCGCAGCTTTCTGTCGAAAAGCAGCAGGCGTTTGCCACCTTAAAAACTGAGCTAGCGGCTCAAGAAGATACAATTCAGGGCAAAGAAGCCCATATAGAGCAAATGCAGGTGCAGACAAAGGCTGTTTCTGATGATGTGGCACTAAAAGCCGCAGTCCGAGCTGACGTAGGCGATGGCGTTTGGTCTTGCCTACAGCCCGATAGTCAAAAAGATTTGCAAGCTGCTTATAACCACTATCGAACGAGCCATACAAGTGGGCCAGATGCTCATATCGTGGATTATTCGGAAGCGGGCGATCGCCTCAGCTCAGTCATCGTGCGCGAAGCCCTCACACCCTTCATAAAAGATCTCAGCGTCTTTTTGCGCGGTCGAGGCATCACGACTATCGGCGGCATACCCTTAATCGACCATCAGCCGTACAGCTTAGACATGCTGCCACCGCTACTAGCCGACCAGTGGCGCTCCTTCTCATCCGAACAGCTAGCAAAGCAGTTTTCATCATCAGACGCGACGCCAACGCTCGCCAACTCAAGCGTGAGTGTTGTGAAAGTGAAGGCGAATGGGCAAGTTTCAGAAGCGGATCGGGCCTTGCTAACTCAGTTTTTTGACCAATGGGAGCATTCTATGAGTAAATGCTTCAGCCGAAAAGGTCGTCAGGCAGCCTCTAGCCTCGACCAAATTAGTAAGCTTCGCAGCCTTGCTACCCATTCACAAAGCGCTTTGTATCAGTGGCAATATGAGCTGATGCACCAGCTAGTGACCGGAAAAGCAGGCAAAGGCGGCCTACTAAAACAGATATTCGCGCTGTAGCCAGACAGAAGACACTTGGCTGTGTCTCAGGTCACTGACTGACAGCTTTCTGAACTGGTGGAATCACTGCCTCGGCTAAAAACTGGGGAAAACTTTCTGACCTGTGGAAAAAGCATTGACCTGTGTGAGTCAGGACTGTCACTGAGCTGCTCTAGATTCACTGTAAGCCTCTCGGTGTAAGACTTTTCATCAGGAATTAAAACTATAAAAGCCTTATCAATCACGGCCCAAACAGAACTCTTGTCCAGCCTTTCCGCAGAGTTTTCCACAGGGTTTTCCACAGGAGGAGAAACCTGAATGTATGTTGATTTTGCAGAATAGCACGCACCGGCACAAACTGCTTAAGGCAGATCGGCAATTTAGGGCGGGCAACCTTAACTTGCCTAGACAAAGATGAAATGCGGCGACTTTTGGAACAATAGATAGGCAATTCGTAGTCAATTCATGAATGAAGTAAACACCTGTTTCATCCGTGAGCTTTTGAAGGCCATTCTTAGATATTTTGCCGATAATAGATTAAGAAGCTGAGTATGGAAACGTACTGGCTTGCTTAAGTGTTTCTACTTAAATATTCTTACTCTTTACTGACGGCTTATAGCCATTCCGCTTCAGTCATGGATTACGCCTCCGCCGATGCTTCCACCATAGACATTTCACCTACACAGACACCCCCAGTCAACGAAGACGCTCGCGGTGTCTTTTCAGTTGCCGCAGACGTTAACTTCACACAGAAAATTCATACATATGAGCGCGTTCTTCATGAAGTGCCTGAAAGCTTTATGGCTTGGTGCTATATCAGCTATTTCCTAGCGCGTGCAGGCAGATATCCTGAGGCGATGGGGGCTTATGTTCGCGCTATTTATATCAAATCTGATGCGCCGCGCATTTGGTATAACTACGGCACGGTTTTAGAGCGCCTGGGATACTATAGTGAAGCTGTTGAAAACTTTGAGCGCGCACTGGTAGTATCCCCCTTCTACTTCAAAGCTATGTATGGTAAAAGCAAAAATTTGTATCGCCTTGCGCGTTACAAAGAAGCATTAGAGAGCTATGAAAAAGCGCTAGCGACCAAAGAAGATGCTTACGAGCTTTGGTACGGTAGAGGCAAAGTATTGATTAAGCTGAAGCGATTAGATGAGGCGGTGGCGAGCCTGGAGAAGGCGATCGCACTCAATCCACACGCCGCTAAAATATGGGGCAGCTTAGGCCAGGCTCTGATGTATCAAAAAAAAGACGAAGCCGCCATTAGGCAGTTTGAAAAGGCAATCAAACTGGCTCCCGATCAGTATCTTAACTGGACATATAAAGGATTTTTGCTAAAGCGATTAGGCCGATATCACGAGGCCCTAGCTTGCTTTGATCAGGCAGTTGATATAGATCCTACGGTTTCTAGCTCCTGGTATCATCGCGGACTTGCCCTAATGAATATGCGCCGCTACCCAGAGGCCCACAATAGCTTTGAGACAGCGCTGAAGTTTCAGGCTTATGACTACAAAAGCTGGCTAAGTTTGGGCTGGTCGCTAGAAAAAATGGGCGATTATCAGCAGGCGGTGGACGCCTACAATAAATCGCTTTCGATTGAGCCCGATCAGCCCTTTGCGTTCTATCGTCAGGCTCGCTGCTATGCGTTTTTGAAGAATGTGCATTTTGCAGTGGAGCATTTGAGGCGGGCGATCGCACTTAGCCCAGAAGTGTACACGCAGCGCGCCATGAACGATCCTGTGCTCAGAGGCGCGCAGACCCAAGCTATGCTTGCAGCTGTTCCTGAAACAGTTCCCGTAGGCTAGATAGCTGTCGGGTTCGATCGCTTTGCGCTATGAAGAAGGGCGGGTAGCCTGGCGGGCGATCGCCGCGCCACAGAGTATGGCGGCAAGGTAAGGGCTGTAGGCCAGCAGCCAAATACCGAGCTGTAAAAGATCAGTGGTAAAGCCACCTACAGAGCTAGTTGCCGATTTCCAAGAGCCACTAATTTGGCTAGAAAAGGTGGGTTCTTCCTGCGTGGCGGAAACAGCCACGATGCTTTCTAAGGTAAGACTGATAGTGGAGTAGCGCACCTGAGTTTGCCAGCTTTTTTGCTGCGCAGACATTCGCTCAATATCCTGTCTTACTTCGCCTAGCTCACGAGAGACTTCTAGCACATCATCGATTTCTCCTGAGCGAGACATAATTTCTTGTAACGCGGCTTCTGACTTGCGTGAGTTGTTTATTCTTGCCTGCACATCGACAAGCTGGGCGGAAACGTCTTCTGTGGTAATAGTACGACCGCGCACAGTCCCCAATTCAGTTAGCGCATCCAGCGTCGCATCCAAATTCTGCCGCGGCACCCGCATTTCAAACTCTATTCGCCGTCGATCTTTCTTCAAATCGTCCGCTTGAGAGCTGCCACGGTCGTTTAGAGACAGCACGTCGCCCTGTTGCATGTTCACAATCTCTCTTACTTTATTAAAGCTCTCCTCAACAGAGTCTACGTCAAGTGAGAGATTGGCCTTTTTGATAAGCTGCGGGCGTCGGCTGACCTGCGCTTTAGCAGTCGGATTGCTAGAATCTACTGTTTCTTGAACGGTAGATTCTGGTGCTCGAGCGACGGTATCTGGAGCGATCGCGCTATCTGCCGCCGTGCCTATTTCAATAGAAGGCTCTGCCACAGCAGATTCCGTTTGACTATCATCGAGCGGCCCGGCGCAGCTAGTGAGTCCGCTAAGGGCAATGATGGAACCTGTCAAAAGGGCGAGCTGCAAGCGTTTCATAACGTGCCTTAGTGAGTGAATAGCTGTGTGATATTAATTTGTTGCTTATCATTGCCAGTGTGGCAATCTATGCAACAAACAATTGCCGGGTTTCAAAAACTGAAACCCGATAGACATATCATCACGGCTATCCATTGCCCTTTTGCAGCAGCGAGAATGACACTCTTGTAATATTGCTTATTGAGTCGGACGAACAAACTTTAGCTTAATGCCGCCCTTATTCCCGAGCTTGCCACCATTGCCCACTAGGCTAAGCTGCCCCTCCGCATTTATCTCTACCGATAGCTCTACCTCGTTTAACTGTAGTCCCGTCTGTGTTGTGGCCTGATCGAACAGCTCATTCACGACAGCTAACATTCCTTGCATTTGTGCCTTTAGCGCTTTGGCATCTAGCGGCACACGCTTACGAGTAACCACAACCTGCGCTGCTTCAAATACACGTCCTGGAATATTGAATCCGCCCCCGCGATCGACCCCTCCCCTACGCCCCTCAACCTCAACCTCTTCCTCAACTACCTCTGTTGTTTCAGCAACAACCCAAAGCGTATTTCCACCAGTCATATTCTCGTCATTCATATAAAAAACTTCTATTTCTCACTAACGTTTTCTATGATGGCGTATAGCGTTGTGCGCCAGAAACTTCATTCACTTCTTAGTAAGCGCTTGTTGAAACGCCAAACAATCTGCCGTGAATCGATAGAAGCAATCAGGTAATTGCGAGGCGTTTTGTAGCACCTTATCGACATCTAGAGCATGGGTGTAGTTATTCCGCACAACATGACGGAATGCTAAGCACGCAGAATCCGCTCAACTCCCGTGTAGAAGCCGTGTATGTTCAAAGAGATGCCACCTACAATGGTGTTGTATGCGCCCGGTGTTGTAACAATACTTAGGGCTGCGATCGCCTCATCAGTCTCTTGCACAGCCCGTTCCATCTTGCATAGCTCAACTTGTATCCGATGAAAAAGCTGCTCATGGTTCACAGTTCTACGCCCTGCGTTTCGATGACTTCTCTAATCTCTGGATAAGCTTTCTCAATTGGCACTAAATCTAGCGGCGGAAATTCATAAGGGCTAAGAATATAATTGGCTGCTATCCATGCTCTGTCATCCAAACGGTTATCAAGACCCCAAACAGCAATATCAATATCTGAACAATCATGCATGTATTCGTGATTCAACAGTGAGCCGAACAAAACGACGCGCTCTGCGCCATAATCTTGCTTTAGCATTTTTGCAATCCTGCGAGCTGCTTCCCATCCCTTCTGCTGTCGCCGCTTCATCCGCTTCAGCATCTCAGGTCTTTCACGCTGCGCCTGCTTGATACGTTTTAATACACGCTGTCGCTCAGACTCAGGAATTTCTAGCGGTGGTAGATTGCTATCTGCAATTTGCTTGGATATGGACGTAGGTTGTGAACTCTCAGCAAGCGGCGGCTTTCGGTTATAGAGCATCGACACAAAATCCAGTACCATCTTTTGCTGTAGTTCGGGAAGACTATGCCATTTGTCCAAAAGCATCTGTTCTGAAGTCATGAGTCGAGATCCGACGATGAATGATTTGCTTGTAACCATACAATAGCAGCGCTCTCTTCCTCCTGTCGCGTGTAGACACGTATGCGAATCAGTACACTTGAAAATATAGATCAAAAAAGCCTGCGTAAACAGGCTTGAATCGTGAAAAAACAATTGTCGAATGCTGAGGGATGTACTCCAACCTATGCCAGCTTCTTTTTGATAAAGGCCAGAATCTTATTATTTTGAGCCTTAAGGGCAGCGACATCTTTTGTCAGCGTGTCGATTTGCGCTTGCAGAGCTGCGATTTCAGCGGAGGAATTGATGCCTGTGGCGGTGCTAGTTGCAGCAGCCGGGACAGCGGCTTGTGGGCGGGCTTTACGAGCTTTGGCCATTGCGCCTTTGATGGCACCGATGAGTTCTTTTTGCTCGAAGGGTTTTTCAATAAACTCGAAAAACTCGAAGGGCTCTTGAATTTTTTCGGTGAGTTCTTCGCGGCGACCCGACATCATTACCAGTGGGATCTTTTGAAACTCGGGCTGAGCTTGAATTTCTTGAAAGACTTCGTAGCCGCTCATGCGAGGTAGCAAAAAGTCCAGCATAATCAGGTTGGGCTTTTGGGCGCGAATCGCATCAATGCCTTCGACGCCATCTTTGGCCTCAATCACCTCAAAGTTGCCCTGAGGCAGCATGTCTCTTACACGGGCGCGAATGACTCGGCTGTCGTCGATCACTAAAATTTTGTTGGCCACGACGGACTCCTTTGACTGGCAAAATGAAGAAAGATTTACGCCCTATAGCTTTTTTGAGTAAACCTTTTGGGCAAACGCTTGTTTCTAGTAGACGCTTGCTTTAAAGTTGCCCAGATCACAAGGATGAGCAAACTGTAAAATAAAGAAACTTTAATCCTGGCTTTGCTTCACTATGTCTACTGCTCCTAATCAGCCAGCTAAAATGACCCGGCCCAGACCTGAAATTATCGCTATGCCCGACTGGCTGCGCAGGCCCATTGGTAAGGCAAGCGAGCTATCGGCTGTGCAAAAGGTGATTAAGCAGCGGCAGATTCATACTATTTGTGAGGAGGGGCGCTGTCCGAATCGGGGGGAGTGCTACGCCAACCAAACGGCGACTTTTTTGCTGATGGGGCCGACCTGTACGCGGAGCTGTGCGTTTTGTCAGGTAGATAAGGGGCACTCGCCGATGCCGTTGGACGAGGCGGAGCCGCAGAAGGTGGCGGAGTCTGTGGCGCTACTGGGATTGCGGTATGTGGTGCTGACGGCGGTGGCGCGAGATGATTTGGCTGATGGCGGGGCAGGGTGGTTTGTGAAGACGATGGATGCGATTCGGATGAGTAATCCTGAGACGAAGATTGAGGTGCTGACGCCTGATTTTTGGAGCGGGAAGGATTCTGAGGTGCAGCAGCGATCGCGCGTAGAAACCGTAGTGCAGGCAAAACCAGCCTGCTTCAATCACAACGTAGAGACGGTGAAGCGGTTACAGGGGCCAGTAAGACGAGGGGCTAAGTATGAGCGATCGCTCGATGTCCTCCGCTACGTAAAAGCCACTGATCCGTCAGTGCCTACAAAGTCTGGGCTGATGGTGGGCCATGGTGAAACGAAGGATGAGCTGATAGAGGCTATGGAAGATTTGAGGCGGGTGGATTGCGATCGCTTCACAATCGGACAGTACATGCGCCCTTCCTTAGAGCATTTGGCCGTGCAAAAGTATTGGACGCCTGCAGAATTTGATGAGCTAGGGGCGATCGCAAAAGACATGGGGTTTGCACACGTGCGCTCTGGGCCTCTAGTGCGAAGTTCTTATCATGCTGGGGAGGAAGCTTGAGGCGATTGGGCATTGAGGTCACGCCATTCGTGAACTGCGAAGGGCGGAACCACAAGCTGCGCGATGCTGCCGTCAGCTAAAGGAATGTCTACTTGAAGGGGAATATCGCCGGATAGATCGGTGATCGCAACAGCTACATCATATTGAGCAGCGTTCTCAGGCAGTGATTGTGTTTGCGGATCTAACGCTGGTATTGCCTGCCATTGAGCGCTAGCACCTGTGGCAATTTTAAGAGACTTTTGCGGGTCAAGAGAAACCATACCAGGAAAGCCGATGAGGCGGAGGTATAGACCTTGTAAGTCATCAGCTTGATAGCGCTTGAAGAGAATAACTTGCCAGGATCTGTCGCTTCTATCACGCAGACTTTGTTTAGAGCGAAAAGTCGTTTGCCCTGGTCTTTCGTTGTAAGTGTGGATGGAGGCGATCGCAGGTGCGCTGGCAAAAGCTAATAGAGAAAAGACAATCGCTAACAGCAAACAAGTGGAGATAAAAGCTGAGCTGTACCGCTTAAGAAGAGAATTAAGCCGAAGCCAAAAAGACCTGCGCTGAGTCATCAATCAACAATAAAAAGGGCCGTACTTAGTGTACAGCCCCTTACCAGAATAGTTTTTTCCTAAGCCGCCGTCTTCAGACAGTGGAGGTTATAGCCTTCTCATGCGGTCTAGCACAGCGCGGTAGCCGTCAGCTCTGCCGTCAGCCAAATAGCGTTCAGCAGCCGTTTGCAAATCGCCTTGGGCCGCGTAGCTATCGCCAATTGCAATCAATGAAAGGCCGCGATAGTAGTAAACGTCAGCGCTTGCAGAAGGGTTTTGGCGAATAATGTGAGAGAAGTCTTGATAGGCATTGTGCGCATCACCTGACTCGTACAGCGCCCGACCGCGAGCGGCATAGGCACCAGCATTGTTGTTGTTTAGCTCGATGGCGTAGGTGTAGTCAGCGATGGCAGCAGGCAGGTTGCCGTAAATGGCGTAGGCGTCGGCGCGGCCTTTATAGATACCTTCGTCAATGGGGTTTAGGCTCAGCGCGCTGTCGTAGTCAGCGATCGCCTCTGGTACATTATTGTTGTCTACGCGGGCTCGGGCTCGCTGCTGATAGGCCGCGCTAGAGTAAGCGTCTAGCTCAATCACGCGGTTGAAGTCAGCGATCGCCTTATCGTTCTCGCCCTGAGCGTTATACAAACTCCCTCGGGCCATATAGGCTTCTACCGAGTTAGGCTGGCGGGTTAGCACTGTGTTGATATCGGCTAGCGCATCGCGAGGACGGCCTAGTGCAGAGTAGACGTAGCTGCGATTGAAAAAGGCTTCAGTTCCATCGGAATAGATATCGAGCGACTCATTAATATCTTTGAGAGCAGCGGTGAAAGTGCCGAGATGGTAGTAGGCAACGCCTCGGTTGAGAAAGGCTGCTGCGTAGTCGTCACTGTTTTCGATGGCGGTTGTGAGGTGAGAAATCGCGCTGTCGTATTCGCCTAGCTCAATGAGAGTTGCGCCCTTGTGTGCGTGAGCCGGGGCGTATAGAGGATCTAAGCTCAAAGCGCTGTCGTAGCTGACCAGAGCGCCTGTATGGTTGCCGGTAGCTGCTTCGGTCAGGCCCAAGTAGTCGTAGGCTTCTACGTAGCTAGGATTGAGCGTGATGGCCTGCTGAAAGTCTTCTAAGGCGGCGGCGAGTTCACCCATTTCATAGAAGAGTGCGCCTTTAGAAAAGTAGGCGAGTGCGTAGTCTGGGCGAACTGAAATGGCTGATACGTAGTCGGCCATAGCCGCTGTGGGATCGTTGAGTTTGCGCTGAGCGGCAGCTCTAAAGACGTAGGCTTCAGCGTAGTTGGGGTTGGATGCGATCGCCATATTAAAGCTAGCAACTGCCATTGCATACTCACTATCCTTATAGTCACGTACCCCTTGGTTGTAAGCGGTCACCGAAGGCGAAACCGTGGGTGTCAGCTCCACCTCTGCCTCTAAGTTGGGTAAGACTTCAGGTAGAACCTGGGGCTCCATCTCAAACTCTGTAGAAGCATCCATCTCGTAAATTTCATCTAGAGGTGCTTCGGTATATTCTGTCGTATCTACGTTAAAAACAGGCAGGATAACGGTGTCAAAAGTCTCCTCCACGCTGAGAGGCGACACGTCATTAGCTTGAGCCGCCGAAGGCGCTAGCAGGCTACCTGCTACAAAGCTGCTCAAAAGTGTGGTGATACTTAAAACTGTAAGGCCACTGCGATTCATGAGATGTCTTTACCCGAACGTTTTCTTAAAGCTGGAGGCGCTATCAATTACAGAGTGTGGATGGCGCAGTCAATATTGGCGTGCCGAGAATCACTTATTTTTTATGTGAAGCCGCTGGTGTGTCCGTAATGTCTTCAGCATGAAAGGTCTTCAGCGCTATAGTTGTAGATTGCCCAATGTGGTGACAGAAGGTATTGACAAAACGGATTATCTTTGTTCGATGAACGATTTACTGACTCATCTGCTGCCTAAATTATCTAGAACGAAAGGATGGGTTTTGCCGTTTTGCCGACTAGCTGCGGCAAATACTGCCTCAAACCTGATGGTGCCGCTTGCTGGCCTCATCGATACCGCTTTTTTGGGCCATTTAGAAGACATCCGCTATTTGAATGGTGTGGCCCTAGCCTCAATTATTTTCAACGTGATTTACTGGAGCTTTAATTTTTTTCGGATGGGCACAACCGGGCCAACTGCTCAAGCGGTAGGTAGAGCGCAACAGAGCGGTGATGCGACCGACGTATGGTTAATTTTGGTGCGAAACTCACTGCTGGCTCTAGGGGTAGGTATTACGGTCTGGCTGTTGAGAGTGCCGATTGCTGCTGCTGGGCTTTCGTTGTTACAAGCTGACCTAGACGTGAGAGCCGCTGCTACAGACTTTTATAACGGGCGGATTTTAGGGGCACCTGCGGTTTTGGTGAATTTTGTGCTGCTGGGCTGGATGCTGGGTCGCGCTCAAGGAAAGCAGGTGGTGATACTCGCAGTTGTGGGTAATGCCAGCAATATTTTCATGGACTACTGGTTTATTCGGCTGTTGGGCTGGGGTAGCTATGGCGCGGGCCTGGCGACTGCGCTGAGTCAGTATTTGATGCTAGCAGCAGGGTCAATTTTAATTCTTACCAGCCGCATCCCGTGGCATTTGTGGGCTCGTATCAAACCTCGCCTTTGGCAGGCAGCGGCGCTAAAGAGTTTGTTCGGACTCAATTTAGATATCCTGATTCGCACGTTTGCGCTGGTGATATCGATGTCGCTATTTACCAACTTCAGCTCGGGCATGGGCAATACGGTTCTAGGCGTTAACACGCTGCTGATTCAGATTGTGCTGATGGCGGCTCACTTTATGGATGGGGTGGCGCTGGCGGTCGAGAGCTATGCAGGCAATTTTTATGGGCGAAAAGCTGCTGGCGATTTGTACTGGCTGCTGTTGCTGGGTGTGGTGGGAAGCTTGTTTTTAGGATTAGCGATCGCTCTGCTTATCATCACTTGGCCCACGCCGCTTTTTAGCCTGCTTACGAGCCACACTATTTTGCTTAGTCAAGTTTCGACGTATGCTGTTTGGCTGCTGCCCGTGCTGGGCTTTGGCGCGATCGCCTTTACCCTAGACGGCTACTTTCTCGGCCTTACCGCTAGTCGCACCCTACGCAATGCCACTTTGATCGCCGCCTTTCTCGGCTTCTTACCCCTTGCCTTAGTAGCCAACTATCTACAAAGCCCACACTTGCTTTGGCTAGCCCTCAGCGGACTTATGGCCACCAGAGTCGTCACCTTGGCCCGTAAAGTTGCACCAACGCTCACATTCAGCAGTTGATCTTAAATCAGCCACGCACAAAAAAACGATGACCGGCAACTACCAATCATCGTTAAATGTTTTTAAGGGACTCGCTTTATGCGACCTTCAAAAGCGTTTTGTTCGCCCTGCCTACCGCCTTATTTACGGATGTCCTTAGCCATATTGCGGAACAAGTCCATATCGTTAGAACTTGGCTTACGGCGAGGCTGCGTAGACTGAGCCGTCGGCGCAGACGTTGTTGGCGCAGGTGTAGATTTTACAGCTTCATCGTTAGCAGACTTGCTAGCGCCTAAGAAATCAGTGTTTCCAAACGTAGTCGGTGCTGCTACAGAAGCGCTGCTCTGGTTGCCGTCCAAGTCAGTCATCTTAGTGGCAGAGATTTGGCGAACGCTCTCCATATGCTTCTCTTCGCCTTTCTTCTTGGCGAAAGTACGCTTTACCGTCTTGACCGAGCGCATGTAGTCGATGTCGCCAAAGCTCTTAGCTTCATCGTCGCTTAGATAAAACGCCTGCTTGCCCTGAGTGTCGTCTTTAGGCGCGCCCTTACCAAACACAAATTCGAAAATACCCATCGTTTTCCTAACTAGAAGTTGAATGAACCATATATATACTTAGGTTAACTTTTATCTTCTTTATTAGAAAGGTATTTTGGATAGAAATTTTGAAGAAACCAGTAAAGGAACGATGAGATCTGTTAGATCTTGCTACATCTGCCTCTGAAAGTCTTCGAGTAAATCAATCAAATTAACGTGGCATTGCATTGGCATCAGCTCGGCCAAGGAAAGGGTTTTGCGACCGCCGCCTACCTTAATTGGAATGTCTTGTAAGACTTTAGTTACGCCGTCTTCTGATACGTTGCCAGCAGTTACTAAAGGCAGTAGCTTCTCGGCTAGCGGCGTATGTAGCTTGGCAACGCCTAAATACAAATGCCACTTAGCAATGTCCATGTAAATGTTCTCGCCAATTTCAGCGGCCAGCGATTCTAAAAGTTCTGTCGAGTTTGCATTGGCCATAGTGCGCTCCTTCTATACGTTCTTATCTAAAGATGCTTTGCAATAATCGGTCAAAGCTAGTCAACTTTTAGTGTAAAAGAGCGCAGGAGGTACGGAAACTACCTAAAGGATCAATAGTTTCGCTATGGGCCAGTGTCTACTTTTTTGGGTGAGTAGTCAGCGATCACAAAAATACAAACCGCGTTCGTCAGCAAAATCGTTAGCGTCACAAGCGTCACTATTTTCGCCTGTGGCAAAGATCCTGGATTAAGCGTATTGAAAAACCAAACACTAGAATTTACTAGGGCAAACCCAGCGACATGCACCGCGAAGTTAATACGATCCTCTAGCTTCCTGAGTGCAGGATCGTTTGCGGGATCGGGTTTGCGGGGCCAACGTGGAGGCATAAAGCTCTTTGGGAAGTGATTACCTTCTTTATTGTAGGGGAATGGCCGAATCCTCCTTAAAGGCATTTAGGGCTTTTGCCAATGACCTGATTTGCCACCGATTTTTTCGACGAGCTGAATGTCACCAATTCGCATCGATTTTTCTAGGGCTTTTGCCATGTCGTACAGGGTGAGCGCAGCGACTGAGACGGCGGTGAGCGCTTCCATTTCTACCCCAGTTTCAGACTTGGTTTTGACAGTTGCCCAAATTCGATAGCCGGGAATCGCTGCATCTGGCTCAATGGTGACCTCAATTTTTTTGAGCGGTAGCGGATGGCATAGCGGAATGAGTGATGCGGTTTGCTTTGCGGCCATAATGCCTGCGAGCCTGGCAGTGCCGATGACATCTCCCTTGGGCGCGTTGCCCGCTTGAATGGCCTCTAGGGTGGCGTACTGCATGGTGATGGTGCCTGATGCGATCGCCTGCCTTACGGTCATATCTTTGGCCGACACATCTACCATCTGAGCCTGGCCTTGAGCGTCTAAATGGGTGAGACTGGCCGTTGAATTGGGCACTGAATGAGAAGGGCTCATAAAAAGTATTTCGGTTGAGTTGTCTGCGCGACTGATGTGTTAATATTAAAACCCGTTGAGGGAAAATCCTTGTGTTGAGTACCCTCTAAACCCCTTGTGGGCCTGTAGCTCAGTGGACTAGAGCACGTGGCTACGGACTACGGTGTCGGGAGTTCGAATCTCTCCAGGCTCGCTTAAAAAGGCGCTAGGTTTTTTATACCTAGCGCCTTTTTCAATGGCAGCTAATGGCAGCTAATGGCGACTAATAGCGCTACTTAACCGCGTAAACGTCGCGTCCACCTTTAAGCGCAAACTGAACTGAGTGAGCAAGGTCTTTGCTAGACGTGGTGATAAAGATGACAAGGCCGAAGAGCGTCATCAGCCCTGAGAGCGCAAAGACTGCACTGTAGCTGCTGAGATCGGCAACTCTGCCCATGATGGGGCCTGCTAAGGCAATGCCTAAGTCGAAGCCAGTGAGGCAAAGGCCAAAGGTAAGGCCGCGTTCACCGGGACGTGAGCGGTCGGTCATGAGAGCGGCAATGATGGGAATGAGGGTGCCGCTGCCTGCGCCTTGAAAAGCTCCAGCGAGTAGGAGCATTGGCGCATTAGTTGAGAGGGCTAGGGTGAACATAGACAGGGTATAGCAGGTAAGGCCCATGCTGATGAAGCGGCCCCGACCGAGCTGATCGCTGGCTCTACCGGCTAGCATTCGGATGGAGAAGGAGGCGATCGCACTCACCGTATAAACCAGTCCAATATTGAGCAAAATGCCTTCTGTGCGAATGTGCAGCGGCACAAAAGCCACCATTGAGCCAAAGGCAATGCCCACCATGAACAAAATGATTGCGGGTGTGCGTACGGTCGGCATTAGCAGCAGGCTCCAAAAGGCGGGCTTTGGCAGCGGATGCTTATCGACTAGCTGCCCCCTTGAAGGCGCTAAATCAATGACAGGCTGATGGGGTTCTTTGCTGATGAGTACGCAGATCGTGCCGATGATGCCTAAGCCTGTCATGACCAAGAAGGCGGTTATGAAACTGCCCTCTAAGAATCCGCCAAGCGCTGGGCCAAGGGCCATACCCAAAGGGCTTGCCAGGCTCATGTAGCCGATGAGTTCGCCGCGATGGGCGATGGGGGCCATATCAGCGATCGCCGCGTTATAAGCGGTTGCAAACGCCGCAATACTAATTCCGTGAAAAGCCCTCACCATCCCTAAAAGCAGCACAGCCGACTTGATCTGCCAGCCTAAGATCGGTACCGTCAAGATAGTCGCAGGCACCAGCTGAACCGATAGGTAAAGCAGTGGTGCTAATGCAATCACTGTAATCCCAATCAGCAGAGCAGGCTTTCGTCCTTTACGATCGGTAAATCTAGACATCTTGGGGCGTAGACCTAAAAGACCCAGGGCAAAAGAGGCCATCACCCAGCCGATTTCTTGATTGTTGGCACCGAACGTTTCGATGTAGAGCGAGAGGTTCGGCAGCATTCCTGAGAGGCCGCCCCAGAAGCAGAGGGAAGCGCCAAAGAAGATGGCCAAGTTACGCTGTAAAGCCGGTTCAAAGTTGAGAAATATTTTCAAAGGGGATTCTATAGGGTCGTGTTGAGGGCGGATTGAAGATTAGATATAAAGCTAACAATTGCGAAGTAGCAGCGTGGGCGATTCGATAGAAAGAACGGCTTTATTTGATGCAACGGGTCGTTATCGCTACCGACTAGGACGACGCTGGCAGTCATCCGGTGGTCAGGTCACTTTTATCATGCTCAACCCCAGCCGAGCGAACGCTTTGGCTGACGACCCAACCCTGAGAGCGTGTATTCAGTTTGCGCAACGCTGGCAATATAGTTCGCTGACTGTCGTCAATCTGTTTGGCTACTGTACGCCGCACCCAACTGAGCTAAAGGCCGCGAGCGATCCGATTGGCCCTGAGAACGATGGGTATGTGATTAAGGCCGTTGAGCAGGCTGAGCAAGTGGTGTTGGCCTGGGGGAATTGGGGTGGATTTGGGGGACGCGATCGCGCCATCCTATCTTTGCTCAAGCACCACAGCCAAAAGCTCAGCTACCTTCAGCTCAACCGCTCCGGCCATCCCCGCCATCCGCTCTACATCAAAAGGGACACGCCTTTACAGCAATACCGCCACGTTACTAACCCAACGCCACCCACTGACTTGCCGGTTCACCTACGACCGTCTTAAGCACCCAATTACGCAGCAGCGCATCGACCTCTGCTGGCGCGTCGTCGTGAGGGCAGTGACCTGCATTAATGTGGTGTTCTTCTAGCGTGCTGTAATACTTTTGAAAAAGCACGCCTCTTGAGTAGGTGTCCATCCAGGGGTCTTCGTCACCCCAAATGAGCAGTAGCGGACAGGTCATTTTTGCGAGCAGCGTGTCAACATATTCTCCGCGTTCAGCTTTAAATAGAGCCGCAAAGGCCGCAGGCGCATCGGGATCGGTGGCGGGGCGATAGACGTCTTCGATAAGCTGTTCGGTGACTTCGGACTTATTGACGTATACCTGCTCTAGGGTTTTGCGAATGTAGGAGCGGTTGCGGACGAATTGGAAAATGATCCAGCTTGGAAAAGGCGAAAGGATGACCGTTTTTACTAGCTCACCGATTGCTTTTTGGAACGGATTAGCCTCTTCGTCGGTAGACTGCTGTTCGCTAAAGGAGCCAACGCCGTTGAGCATACAAACACCAACGACGGCATCGGGGCGGGTGGCACCCGTATATAGACTGCTGTAGCCGCCGATAGAGTTGCCTGCAACGACGGCAGGGCGACCGATAATAGTGGTGATAAACTCGGCAATCTGGTCGCGCCACAAATCAGGGCTGTAGCCGCTGCTGGGTTTAGAAGATCGGCCAAAGCCGATAAGGTCAAGGGCATACACCTCAAAGTCACTCTGAAGTTCGGCCACGTTTTTTCGCCAGTGGTCAGTCGAAGCGCCGAAGCCGTGAATGAGAACTAAGGGCGGTCTTTCGGGGTGGGCACTGGCATCGCCTGCTTTGGTGTAGTGCACCTGATAGCCGCGCCACGGCCAGTAGGCTCCGTTTTGAGCAGGCGAGAAGACGGGGGCGGGGGCGGTAGTAGCAGTGGCGACCATAATTGTCAGCGTAAAGAAAAGTAAAGGGGTATTTATTAAGTCTATCGTGGGGTCTATTGGTCGGTTACTTTCAATAGACTGAATTGGCAACACATAGAAAGGTTTGGCGATGGCGTTATCTCAGATTAGGCAGCGCACTCGCAGCGTAAGAACGACTTGGTTTGAGCGGGTGATGGCAGCGATCGCACTCACCAATCTCATCCTAGTCCTGCTAGATCTCAGCTACATCCGCTTTCGCGATCAGTATCTACAAATACTTCCTGAACCGACAGCTTGGTACGGCGAAAACTTCAAGGGCATAGAACCCGAAAGGGCGACAGAAGCCTATCTGGAGCTAGTAGACGACTTCAAGGCTAAAGCTGATAGAGGAGATGCTGAAGCTGAGCGGCTCTTGGCTCAGTTGAGAGCGCAAAGCGTCAGTATTGTGGACGAAGATCCGTTTGCGGTGGCGGGTAAGTCGGGGACGCTGGCGCGAATTAAGAATGCTATGCGCGATCGCCTCGGCACTGAGTCATCCAAAGATGCCTTTCAAGAATTTTGGAGCGAATCGTATTTAAGCACTTCTGGTATTGACCAGGAGCTAGCCTTTTTCGACCGGCAGATTCGGCCCCTAATGGAGACAAACTACTTTCGTGCCATCGGTGAAAACGGTCGCCCGCTCGATCAGTTTTGGCGGATTGATATTTGGTTTATGGCGCTGTTTGCCACTGAGTTTTTATTGCGAACCTTTGTATTGAGTCGCCGTCATCGTCACGCTAGCTGGGTAGACGCAATGCTGTGGCGAATCTATGATGTGCCGCTGTTTATTGGGTACTGGCGCTGGCTGAGGATCATTCCCGTGACGCTGAGGCTGCATCAGGCGCAATGGTTGAATTTAGAACCTATGCGCAATCGGGTGAGCCGGGCGATTGTTAGTCAGTTTGCCGTTGAGCTAACCGAGATTGTGATGCTGAGGGTGATTAATCAGGCACAGCAACTCGTGAGGCAAGGGGAGATTAGTCGCTGGTTGCTAGCGGTGGGCGATCGCAATCAATACATAGATATTAACGGCGTCGATGAGGTGCAAACGATTGCCAAACGCCTCTCAGATGTGGTGGTGTATCAGGTTTTGCCCAAGGTGAAGCCAGAGCTAGACAATTTGCTACAGCACAGCGTCGTCGGCGCACTGCATCAGGCTCCGGCCTATCAAGGGCTGAAGTTTATGCCTGGATTCGATGGCATCTCGGCTCAAATTTCGCGGCAAGTCGTCACCGAGCTTTCTAAGTCCCTGACCGAAATATTGCAGAATGTTTTTGCTGACGAGAAAGGCGCAGCGCTGACCAGCAAACTGGTTGCGAGCTTTGGCAATCATTTGCGCGATGAAATGAGCAGTGCAGAAACCTCTAGTGAAGTGAGGAGGCTAATTATCGATTTGCTAGAGGAGATAAAAATCAACTATGTCGAAGGAATTGCCTCTGAAGATGCCGAATATATGCAAGCTACGCGCTACCAGCTATATAGCGATAGTCGGCGGGCTCGCTGATGAGCAAACTGTCGATTTCGGAGGTCATGCGCTAAACTGATTAGCGCAGCAGATGATTAGTGCTCTTTAGAAGCGAACTTATGATTTGAATTCATAAGATTCAGCCTTTAAATGAGTCCCTAAGCAGCAGTTGCTCCAAAGCGCGTTTTTTAGATACATTTCTAGAATGCTATTTGGCCTAATTCGTCTGGCTCATTCGGGCTGAGATCGGAAAGTGGGAGCTTTGAAAGAGCCCGCTTTTTTTATTGGGCGTTTTTCTATTTTCGTGACTACTTTCTACAGACCTTCTGTCGTTGGAGTCGTTAATCAGCAGTTAATCGCTATGGCACATCCTTTAGTCCCTCCGGTCATTGAGCTAGCAACGCCGCTGGCGAGCAGCCTTGGTTTAGAAATTGTCGAAGCCGTGTTTCAGACCAACCAAAGTCCGCCTGTGCTGCGTGTAGATGTGCGCAATGTGAACCAGGAGGACACCGGGCTCGACGACTGCGCGAAGTTAAGCGAGGCGCTGACTGAGGCGTTAGATGAGTCGGATCTGATCCCGGATGCCTACGTGTTAGAGGTGTCAAGTCCTGGTGTTTCTGATGTGTTGACGCGCGATCGCGATTTCACCGTCTTTAAAGGATTTCCGGTCGAAGTGCAGCTTAGCGAGGTCTACAAGAAAAAGCAGATTTGGAAAGGCAGCTTAGTTGGTCGCACAGAAGATAAGGTGTCGCTTAATCTCAAGGGCCGTCCCTTGTCTATCCCCAGAGAGCTTGTGCAGTCAGTGCAGCTCAGTAATGAAGAGACAGAATAAGCCGTTCGTCTGTCACCTTGTATAGTTTTTTATTCGTTCATTTATTTTGAGAGGTCGTGCCTATGTCAATGGTGAGCTTGTCCGGTTTACAAACGATGATCGACAGCATTAGCTTGGAGCGAAATTTGCCCAAGAGCGCTGTTGAGATGGCGCTGCAAGAAGCGCTCCTCAAAGGCTACGAACGCTACCGTCGCACCCAGCGCATCGACAGCAGCCAGTTTGATGAAGAATATTTCGACAACTTTTACGTCGAGCTAGACACCGAAGACGAGGGCTTTCGCGTGCTCGCGAACAAAACCATTGTGGAAGAGGTAGAAAACTCCGATCACCAAATCGGGCTTGCTGCCGTGCAAGAGGTTGCCCCTGAAGCGCTTGCTGGCGATACGGTGGTATTAGACGTAACGCCTGAGCAAAGCGACTTTGGTCGGATGGCTGCGATTCAGACCAAGCAGGTATTGGCCCAAAAGCTCCGTGATCAGCAAAGGCGACTGATTCAAGAAGAGTTCCAGGAATTAGAAGGCTCTATCTTGAACGCGCGAGTGCTGCGCTTTGAGCGGCAGTCGGTGATTATGGCGGTGAGCAGCGGCTTAGGACAGCCTGATACTGAGGCTGAACTGTTGAAGCGCGACCAGCTACCGAACGACAACTACCGCGCTAACGCCACATTTCGCGTAGCCCTTAAGCGCGTTTCGGAAGGCTCTCATCGCGGGCCACAGCTCTTAGTGTCGAGATCTGACGCCAGCTTAGTGGTTGAGCTATTTTCTAATGAAGTGCCCGAAATTGAAGACGAAGTAGTGCGGATCGTTGCGGTCGCGCGCGAGGCAAATCCCCCTTCGCGCTCGGTTGGGCCAAGGACGAAGATTGCTGTAGACACGCTCGAAAGCGATGTTGATCCAGTAGGCGCTTGTATCGGTGCGCGGGGATCGCGGATTCAGGTTGTGGTGAACGAGCTACGGGGCGAGAAAATTGACGTGATTCGCTGGTCGCCCGATCCCTCCACTTATATCTCTAATGCGCTAAGCCCGGCGCGCGTTGATGAGGTGCGGCTGATGGATCCTGAGGGGCGGCAGGCGCACGTTTTGGTGCCTGAAGATCAGCTCAGCCTAGCGATTGGCAAAGAAGGACAAAACGTGCGGTTGGGCGCTCGGCTGACGGGTTGGAAGATAGATATCAAGGACTCGGCTAAGTACGACTACGACGCTGAAAACCAGAAAGCGGCTGAGATTGCTGAAACCAGGCGGCTAGCTGAAGAGGCGAGAGCGGCGGCGGCGGCGGAAGAAGCCGCTGAGATTGCTGAGGCTGAAGAGTGGAGAGCAAAAGCGCGCGCTGAGGCTGAGGCTAGAGCTGCTGCTGAGGCTGAAGCTGAAGAAGAGCGGGCGGCGGCTGAACTGGCTGAAGCTGATGCGAAAGCGGCGGCAAAGGCTGCTAGAGGTGAAGCGCCTGATGTAGAAGAAAAGGAGGACGACGAGCCAACGGCTGAGGAGATTGCTGAAGCTGAAGAGTGGAAGGCAAAGGCGCGTGCGGCGGCTGAGGCTAAAGCTGCAGCGAAGAAGGCTAAGGGATAAGAGGAGGGCAATGGCAGAGAAAAACCATCGCCTGTGTGTAAGCTGTCGCAAAACGGCCCATAAAGATGAGCTGTGGCGGATTGTTCGGACGTTTCCAAACTATGACATTCAGCTGGATGAGGGGATGGGGCGATCTGCCTATCTTTGCCCGCAGATGACCTGTTTGCAGGCGGCGAAAAAGAAAAATAGGTTGGGACGGGTGTTGCGATCGCCCATCCCCGCTCAAATTTTTCAAACCCTAGAAAACCGCTTACACAACCCTCCGAACAGCCTGCCAGAGAGTCCACCAGAGAGCCTATCAGGCCAACCAGTCGAAAAAACCGCCCACAAACCTACCCCAAAGGAGCACACAACCCATCAAAATTAGCCAATAATATAGATCTGTCTCAACGTTAGAAAATAAACGCCGCTTTACTCTATGCTTTAAGATTACAAGGCCCTAGAAAGGCTTTATACGATCTAAAGCTAAGCGTTAGGGTCAAGCGTGTTGATTCGATAAGGGCAATTCAGTCTTATGTAAAACACATCTGTTAGTCAGGTTTAAGAGGAAAAGGATGAACAAGGGCAAAGTAAGGATTTACGAGCTATCTAAGGAGTTGGAGCTAGAAAACAAAGACATTCTAAACATTTGCGAGCAGCTAGATATTGCTGTAAAAAGCCACAGCAGCACGATTTCAGACGAAGAGGCCGATAAAATTCGGGGCGTCGCGAACGCTGACGGCTATAAGCCCGTAAGCAAAAAAGCGACAGCACCCAAAGCCAGGCCGCCTCGTAGTGCCGC
Organism: uncultured cyanobacterium; assembly: GCA_963793265.1. Taxonomy (GTDB): domain Bacteria; phylum Cyanobacteriota; class Cyanobacteriia; order Phormidesmidales; family Phormidesmidaceae; genus Phormidesmis. The sequence continues at coordinate 227,431 of CAWBZI010000005.1, read as the reverse complement.
AAGCGCAAAAACCCCTTTGGCCAAGCCCGTTCGTCCTCGACAGCAGCAAATTTTAGGTATTCTCCGACATCCTCGCCCGGCCACGTCGCCTGAAGCGGCTCAGCCACCCGTTGAGCCGCCCGTTTCGCCTGCGAATAGCGGTGAGTCTAACGGTGCCAGCGTCTCTAGTCCGCAAAAGCCGACTGCTCCTAGTAGCCCCAGTAGCCCTAGCCGCAGACCGGACAGTAGTAGTGCAGACGCCCCAAGTTTGGCAGGCCCGCCGAGTCGGCCCGCCGCAGGTCGCCCGGCAGCTCGTAGTGGTGAGGACGCTAGCAGCGCTGAACCCGGTCAACCAGCACCCGTTGCACCAAAGCCTGAGCAGGCACCTGTGCCCATCCGGCCACCCGCTAGACCTGCCGCTGCCCGTCAGCCTGAAAAGATCGTGACGACTTCAGGTGCAACTAGCCCCGACCAGCTAAAGCCTAGACTGGTAGAGCCGCCTTCACGGCCTTCTAAGCCTGCTGCGGGCAGAAGTGAAAGCCCTTCAGAGGAGGCTAGCCGCGTAGCTAGACCCGTATTGAAGCGTGATCGCTCTGCCGGAGACGAACGGGGTGAACGGCCTAGTCGTCCCTCGCCGGGCGGAAGCACCGTTGCGCCGCCAGCACCGCCAAAGCCAGTCACAGAGCTGCGCAAGCCGCCTTCGAGAGAAGAGGCGCTTGAGAGCACCAGCACAGATTCTGACGATAGCGATGACGATACTTTCTCCGATCCGACTTTAGAGTTGCGTCGTCCAACCGCACCTCGTCCACCTAAGCGTCGTGAAAGGGGCGCTGGCGAAGGTGAAGACGACGAGCAGGAAATGCGGCCTAAGAAGACTAGCAAAACCAAGCGTCAGCGCGTCATTATTGACGACGACGATGATTTTGATGATGAGCCTAGCAGCAGCGACGTGACGCCTGCGCAGATGAATCTGTCGCTGATGCGTCCGCCCAAGCCTAAAGGTCAGCGTCAGTCTCGGCCTGCACCGACGACGAAGAAGACTAAGACGCGATCGCCCTCACGCCGCGAACGCCGCGAACGTAGGCAGGAAGTTGCGCCAGAGCGGCCAGAAATGATCGTGCTCACAGGGGGGATTAGCGTCCACGACCTGGCCGATCAGCTTGCAGTCCCACAGACTGAAATTATTAAGCTGCTGTTCTTTAAGGGCATTGCGACTAACGTCAACCAAACGCTAGACATGCCGACCGCTGAAATGGTGGCCCAGGAGTTTGACGTGGAAGCGGTGACCGCAGAAGAAGCGCCCGAGGCTCGTAAAGTTACTGAAATGGTTGGTGAAGAGGATAGCGATAGCCTCCAGTCTCGTCCGCCTGTGGTTACCATCATGGGTCACGTTGACCACGGTAAAACCAGCTTGCTTGACTACATCAGGCAGGCCAAGGTGACTGAAGGTGAAGCGGGGGGTATTACCCAGCACATCGGTGCCTATCACGTTGATTTGAAGTCGAACCCGAATAGCGATCGCAAGTCCGGTCAGATTGTGTTTTTAGACACGCCAGGGCACGAAGCGTTTACCGCTATGCGAGCGCGGGGCACCAGGGTGACAGACATTGCCATTCTGGTGGTTGCGGCTGATGACGGCGTGCGCCCTCAGACCATTGAGGCGATCAGCCACGCAAAAGCAGCGGGCGTGCCGATTGTGGTTGCGATTAATAAAATCGACAAAGAAGCGGCCAACCCTGATCGCGTAAAGCAAGAGCTGATGGAATACGAGCTAGTACCTGAAGAGTACGGCGGCGACACGATTATGGTGCCTGTTAGTGCCATTACCGGCGAAAACGTAGACACCATTCTAGAAATGCTGCTGTTGGTTTCTGAAGTTGAAGACTTGCAGGCCAACCCTGACAGACTCGCTAAAGGCACTGTAATTGAGGCGCATTTGGACAAGGCACGTGGCCCTGTCGCGACGCTGCTAGTTCAGAACGGTACCTTGAAAATTGGCGATGCCTTCTCCGCTGGGCCTGTGTTTGGCCGAGTGAAAGCGATGGTCGATGACCGGGGCAATCGCTCTACCGAAGCGCGACCTTCGTTTGCTGTAGAGGTGTTGGGTCTTAATGACGTGCCCCCGGCTGGTGAAGAGTTTGAGGTGTTTGCAGATGAGCGAGATGCGCGCGCGGCGGCTGATGAGAAGGCTATTGAGCAGCGTCAGTCACGCTTGCAGCAGACCATGGCGTCTCGCCGGGTTACGCTGAACTCGCTCTCTGAACAGGCGAAAGAAGGCGACCTGAAGGAACTCAACTTGATTTTGAAGGCCGATGTACAGGGTTCGCTAGAAGCGATTCTAGGCTCCTTGCAGCAGCTTCCTCAAAATGAAGTTCAGATTCGAGTGCTGATGGCTGCACCGGGCGAAATTAGCGAAACGGATGTTGATTTAGCTGCGGCCAGTGGCGCGGTGATTATTGCCTTTAACACGTCGCTTTCTTCTGAGGCTCGTCTGTCTGCTGATAACTTGGGCGTAGATGTGCGCGATTACGACATCATCTACAAGCTGCTCGAAGATATCGAAGGCGCGATGGAAGGACTCTTGGAGCCAGAACTGGTCGAAGAGTCTTTGGGCAAGGTCGAAGTTCGAGCGGTGTTCCCGGTTCGCAAGGGTACGGTTGCTGGTTGCTATGTGCTTTCGGGCAAGGTGACGCGCAACTGTCGGGTGCGAGTCATGCGCGGCGAGCAAGCTGTGTATGAAGGCAACCTCGATTCGCTCAAGCGGATGAAGGACGATGCTAAAGAAGTCAATGCTGGCTTTGAGTGTGGTATCGCCGTCGGCGGCTTCAATGATTGGAAAGAGGGCGACATTATTAACGCCTTCAAGATGATCTCGCAGCGTCGTACGTTGGCTCCGGCGTAGCTCGCTTCAGGGCCCCCAGAGGACAAGATCGTGATTGAGTTGCAGCAGAACCGCTATTTGTGGATACACTTCGCCGGACTGGCGCTGGTGCCTCTGCTGCTCGATATCTGCTTAGCAGGGTTGGCTTCGGCTGGCCCTGCTTTTGACTATCCAAATGCGTTTGGGGTGCAGTTTTGGGCGATCGCACTTCTTGGCATCGCCCCTAGCCTATGGATGCAGCTCGCCAAACCCTTCTATATATTCAGCATCCCACCCGTCGCCCTTAAACCCGCAGTGCTCACTGAAGATCAAAGGCGCTGCTTGACAGCGTTTAAGTCCTGGCAAATCAAGGCTCTCGCAGGCGTAACGGCGGGGGTTCTACTCTGGATACTGACCTGGCTTTATGCAGAGTCGCCGCGAATATTGCCGACGATGACGCCGACAGTTGGGCTAGTGAATGCGGCGGTTTCATTCTTCTTTATCTGTTTGTTTTTTCAGATATCGATGGCTGCGGCGCGTGTGATTTTGGTGAGCCCGAAGGCGCTGAAGCGGGTAGAGGCTTATGAGGGGAGTGCGATCGCCTCTGACTTCCTTATTCTGGGCATCCGGGTAAAAAGCTTGCTTCCCGAAGCCGCCAGTGTCGTAACGATTCCTGAACCTGAACCCGTCTCAGTACAGACAGCAGAAAAGCCAGTAGCGCCCGTTCCACCTGCCTCCATTGAGAATGAAGCGGAAGATTTGATCTAAAGAAAGGTCAAACCGTGGCAGAGGCTACATCCGCAAAACTGGGGACTAAGCTATCCTAAAGAGGACAAGCGGAACTTGTGAAAGCCCTTTAGATAAGCTGGTTGGGCGTTTATTGGCAGGTTCACCACCAGTTCTCGTAACCTAGTTTTTTAACCTGGAGATTTCCATGGCACAGTCATATTCTAGAGAGCAAGACCATGCGGCAGATAATTCTGAGCTTTGGCAGAGTTTGAAGAGTGCGATCGCCGCTAGCTCTGGCTTCCAACGCTGGCGCTCCGAACAGCTTTCATCAATCGACCGCACTGTCTCTGACGAGCAGCTTGTGCGGCTGTATGTACTTGATACGCTGCAAACATTAGCTTATTAGTAGACCTTTAGAACTAGGTAATATGGAGAGTGAAAAAAATGGACGAGGCTGCTCTATGCAGATATGGTTTTAGCGTAGTGTATAGCAACATACGTTAGCTATAGTTTGCGTACGTAGCTTCAAAATACGAAGCCTTGCAATAGCTAAAGTAGTGAACCGGATAACGAGCCAATGATTTGAATGTACATAGAGAGCTAACGTAACTCCTGATGAGTAGGAGCTATGTTAACTGGATGAACATTTAACCGTGGAGATATTACATTGGCAAGTTTGCAAAAACTTCAAGAGCTAGTACGCGATTATCTCGAAGCAGAGGAAAAGATAATACATTCTGTCTCTGGTACTTATGAGACGAAGATAATAGGCAGCGATACCGTTAAAAACAGAGCATTCTTTGCTACTAACTTGAGACTTATTTTTTATGCAAAGAGGACGTTTGGCTTTGATATGGAGGTATATCCATACGAAAACATCTCATCGTTTGAGATAGGAAAGAGCTTAATGGGGCATAAAATTTCTTTCTTTGCTAGTGGCAATAAGGTAAAGATGAAATGGATTCAAAAAGGCGACGTGGCTGATTTCATTACCTATGTGAAATCTAGGATGGGAAAGAGTTCGTCTATTCAACACAGTGATTCTAGTGATGTTCAGGATATACCTGCGCAGATTGCAAAGCTAGCTCAGTTGCTAGATTCTGGCATACTTTCACAAGAAGAGTTTCAAGATAAGAAATCGGAATTACTGGCTAGAATGTAACAAAACCGTATGTTCTATTGAAAAGGCTTATGGTTGTACTAACAAATTCTGCTCGATGGTATTTTAGCGTTCATATTGCGTAGCAAAGAACATTTATCAGTCATTCGTCATCCAGACTACTGGCGATATGTCCGACACTTTCTGCTTCGTATTGCTCCCTGAGATCGTGTTCAGGAACGGTAAAGTTTGACCAAGGATCTGTATCTAAAATTCTTCTAATTCCCAACAGTGATGCCATATTTGGGCTCCTCATGAGGAAAAAATGTTTTGGAGCAAAGCTTGGTGGCACTTGAATTTCTTGACGAACTGCGTCAGCAAACCTTTCACAGACTAGAAGTGTTTCGTGTACGAAATAGGCTACAAAGTAGTTTAATGGCCCAGCTTTACCGTTAGCCGAAACATCTTCTGGCCAGCGCACTATCTTTTGAAAAGATACTGGTGACGAATTAATCCCAATAGAGAATCCTCTGTCTTCAACGTATATCACTGGCTCATGAACTGGTTGGTGAATTATTGCGTCACGAGCACTTCGTAGCGCACAGAAAAAAGGAGCGCTTTCAGAGTACCAGCGAGCAATAAGCGGAGTCAGCCCAAAACGTTCCTGAATCTCCTGCGAAGATCGAATGGCATTGTTTTCGAAGACTACCTTTCTAAAGCTGCTGGGCAGGTTTTTCTTGTTTATGGAAGTATCAGTTAGCTGAATAGTTTCCCATATCCTTGATGAAACTTCTTGTAGCAAATCAAACATGCTACGACAGAGTATGAGTAAGTATTCGAGTTCTGTTGTAACAAGTCTAGATTTGCCTACGCAATTTTCACTTGCTTTCAATAAATCTATCTTTCTGAGACTAGCGCCCAGGTTGAAAATATCAGAGATGAGAGCCGACATAAACGAATCAGCTCGTCTAATGGCGATATGTTTGTAGATAAAATCAATAAAAGGAAAGAAGGCATCATCGCCGTGCACCGATCTCAGTGCGAGATAGGTACCCTCTGGGGAGTCCAGTATCCTAATTGGCTGTAGAAGCCCATTATCCATAGGAAACCACATATGCCATCTATTGCCATCATGAAATGTGTGGAGTGGGATAGGTCGCCCTTGAAGAGCCTGTATATCGAGATACGGCAAATTCTGAGGATGGATGGCACGGTAATCATCAGAATCTATCTGCATAAGGTAGTGCTGTGTAAGTGATGCCTTTTGTTATCGGAGGCATTGAAAAGAGCCATACGAATGTGCGTAGAAGTAGAGTGGACACCCCTCTCTAGCTAACAAGCTCACTGATAAGCTGTGTCACCTCGAAGCCTTGCTCTATATTTTCAAACTCAACAATCTCGCCATTTGGCCAAAGCACTACAGCTTCTAAATCTGCATCGGTTGGTCTGGGCTCTAAGGGTACGTAGGCATCACCGTTCCATCGGCTAAAGGTCAGTCGGTCTACTGGATAGCGATAGCTACTGCCGTTCTCAAACTCAAGTTCTAGCGATCGCACATCCGCAACATATCGAGCGGCTATAGGCTTGAGCTTTAGAGATAGTCTGGTTGCTGTTTCACTGCCTGCCACGGTTTATACCTTCCTAACAAGGCTAATAATCTAATTCTCTTCGCCCTTCTAACGCCCTCGCTAGCGTCACCTCATCGGCATACTCCAAATCGCCGCCCATAGGCAGACCAAAGGCAATCCGAGTCACTCGTGTGAAGGGCTTGAGCAACTGACCCACATACAAAGTCGTTGTGTCGCCCTCAATGCTAGGACTAATCGCCAAAATCACTTCATCGGTATTCTCTTTATTCACCCGATGAACGAGCTGACCAATATTGAGCTGCTCGGGGCCAATGCCATCCATCGGAGAAATCAGCCCGCCTAAAACGTGATACTTCCCCTTAAATTCTCTCGTTTTTTCTAAAGCAATGACATCTCGCGAGTCAGCAACTACGCACAGCGTCGTCAAATCGCGAGACTGAGAGCGGCAAATATCACAAACCGGCTCAGCCGAAAGGTGAAAGCACTTGGAGCACTGGCCTACCTGCTGCTTCGCGGCCACTAAGGCATTTGCCAAAGCTCTCACCTCTGCCTCAGGCCGCTTGATCATGTGCATCGCCAGGCGCTGAGCCGACTTAGGGCCAATGCCAGGAAGCCGCTGGAACTCTTCAATTAATTTGGCAAGGGGACGGGTATAAATGGTCAGGGCTCCTTAATTCTCGGTATCTTCTGAAGGCGATTCTTGAGGTGGGGCCACTTCCTCACTTTTGCCCCGCACGGGCGGCAGCGCTTCTACTAGGCCCATTTCAAAAGCAGCATCCGGGAGCTGGCCCACCAAATACTTACCGGGCTCAAATAAACCGCTCGGGGTCATGCAAACCTGACGCAGCTCTACGATCGCGTTCTCATTAAACACATCTCTAGACAAGCGACGCTCTAATGCCACGGGTGACTCTCCTACATTACAAAGCACCCTTCTATTGTATTGCGTGGGCCCCCATTCGAGGGCTAAATCGAAGGTGCTAAGTAGTACAAAGAGGCTATCTACTCGTCTATTTGCCAGTATTCGTGGGTGTAGTCCTGGTCAAAGATTTTCTTGGGTCGCATAATCAGCGCAACGCCGCCTAATAGCTGCAATTGAGGCGCTTCATCGAACCATTGAATTTCGAGCTGACCGCCTGAGTCCACTATAAAATAGCTGTACTCATCCCACTCACGCTTAGCGCGATCAACCACGATCATCACTGGTTCTGACTGCGACATGTTATCGGGTGCATTTGGCAATTCGCCGCAGGTAGAAAGCAGTGCAATCGGATCTTCGGCCTTTAGGATCACCTGCCAGCCAGGCACCGGAATCCAAGCGCCTGTGCCAGAGAATTTGACAATGCCGAAAGGTTCTTCGGGCTCAATGCTCGGGATCGCTTTGTATTCTTCGGTCGGCAGCGGCATGTGACCGGCCACCGGCATGATCACTGGAGAATCTGCCTCGTCTTCCAGGCGAAAGATCGGCAGGCGCGGGGCGGGCTTGGCCTTGACGACTGAGAAGTCAACTAGGAGCTTTTCTACTTTGCTGCGAGCGCCGCTGGAGGTGGCAAATCGGAGGCTTTGGGCAATGAGACGCGATCGCTCCTGCAAATCCCCCTGCTGCCGGGCTAAACGCCAGTAGTGATAAGCCGCCGCATCACCCATTGTTTTCTCGAAGCCAGGCGGTGGGGTATCGCTATAGGTAAAGTCTCTCAGCGCTTTTACCACGTCTTTAACCTGATCGCTATCTAGGCCGTTTTCAAAGGCAAAGTCAGCCGCCGCCGCGCGGTGGTCACTGGGCAAAATTCTAAATTCGTACAGGCTATCGCTACCGCGTACTTCGTAGTGGGCCTTGGCCTTGTCGCTAACGCCGCCTGATACCATCGAGTCGAACACCTGTGAGGCGACGATGAGCTGGTTTTGTTGAATCGGCTCAAAGCCAGTTGCTTCAAAAACGTCTTGAGGGCTCATGCCACTCTTTTGCAGCGTGTGGCAGGCTTTGCCCCAGCTCACCCAGTTGCCTTCTTTGCGGCGGAGCTGGGTTTTGATGGTGTCAATGGCGGCTTGAGCCGTTTCGTCAGAGGCAGGAGGGTTAGTCGCTGAATCTGACGCAGAAGGAGGGGTAGCGGTCATAGTCGTTTGCGAAGGCGATCGCTCTCAACTGTATCGCTATTTGCTAGGTGCCTGCGCAGAGTGTGTGAGGATTTTATTACTTCAGAAAAAAACTTAGCCTTCAAAAACTTAGTCTCAAAAAGTTGTGCCCAAAGCAGCTTGACGAGAGGCAGTGTGTTGAGCGATTATTATTTTTCAATACGTAACACGGGGCTATAGCGCAGCTGGTAGCGCACCTGCATGGCATGCAGGGGGTCAGGAGTTCGAATCTCCTTAGCTCCATAAACTTGACTTCGACTACACTCAGCCGATGGGTTGGGATGTCAAGCTGTGCCTATACGGCGTAGTAGTCCTTGTACCAGGCGACGAATTTTGCGATGCCTTCAGATAAAGGTGTATCGGGCTTGAATCCGACATCATCCATCAACTCCTGCACGTCAGCGTAGGTGGCGGGCACGTCGCCCGGTTGCATTGGCATCATGTTTTTCTGAGCCGTTTTACCCATGGCTTGCTCGATGGTGGTGATGAAGTCCATTAGCGTGACGGGGCTGTGGTTGCCGATGTTATAGATTTTGTAGGGCGCGCTCGAATCGGCGTCTTGGGCGTCTTCAGGGCTGAGCTTTTGCTGTGGCTTTTCCATCACGCGCATGATGCCTTCTACCACATCGTCTATGTAGGTGAAATCGCGCTTCATTTGGCCGTGGTTGTATACGTCGATGGGTTTGCCTTTGGCGATCGCATCGACAAACTTAAAGTAAGCCATATCCGGCCTGCCCCAAGGCCCATACACCGTAAAGAACCGCAGCCCGGTCACCGGCAAATCGTACAGATGGCTGTAAGAATGCGCCATCAGCTCATTAGCTTTCTTAGTCGCCGCATACAGAGATACGGGATGATCCACTCTATCTTCTGTAGAAAAAGGCACCTTGCGGTTTTGCCCATACACAGAGCTTGAGGAGGCGAACACCAGATGGCTGACTTTGCTATGGCGGCACCCTTCTAAAATATTGACGAAGCCCAGCAGGTTGCTGTCGGCATAAGCTAGCGGGTTTTCGAGTGAGTAGCGAACGCCTGCTTGGGCGGCGAGGTGGACGACGCAGTTGAAGGAATGGGTGGTGAATAGGTTGGATGTGGCAGTGCGATCGCTCACATCCATCTGCTCAAACGTAAACTTCTCAAACGCCTCAAGCTGAGCCAGCCGATCCTGCTTTATTTGCACATCGTAATAGTCGCTAATACAGTCGATGCCGTATACCTGCTCGCCTGCTTCTAGCAGCCTCAGCGATAAAAAGTAGCCAATAAACCCGGCAGCGCCAGTTACAAGTATCGCCATGAGCCTAGTAAATAGATAATCAATAAATTCTCATCCTAGTATTAGCCGCATTCGAGCCGTTCACCACAGCGTTCATCAAAGTTTTTTAATCGGCCTCCTTCTTATATTCAGAACAACGTCTCGTTATCAGTGATACGATTGCCAAAGCATAAAATGAGAAAACAAAGAATAAGGATTCATCAATCAATGCAAGAAATTGATAAGTCGATTTCCATCGACGGTCGAGACATACACCTGAAAGTGGGACTGTTAGCGCCCCAAGCAGGCGGCTCTGTCTTGATCAGCTCAGGCGATACGGCAGTGCTCGTCACCGCTACAAGATCCTCTGGTAGAGAAGGCATTGACTTTCTCCCCCTCCTGATTGACTACGAAGAGCGCCTGTACGCCGCAGGCCGCATCCCCGGCGGCTTCCTCCGCCGTGAAGGCCGTCCGCCCGAACGCGCCACCCTCACCAGCCGCCTGATCGACCGCCCCATGCGCCCGCTCTTCCCTAACTGGATTCGCGACGACATCCAAATTGTGGCGACTACTCTCTCTATGGATGAAGACGTACCGCCCGATGTAATCGCTGCAACTGGCGCATCGATTGCCGTACTCCTAGCAGAAATCCCCTTCAACGGCCCCATGGCCGCTGTGCGCGTGGGCCTTGTTGGCGACGACTTCATCATCAACCCCACCTACCAGGAAATCGAAGACGGCGACCTTGATTTAATCGTGGCTGGTTCTCCTGATGGCGTGATTATGGTAGAAGCTGGGGCCAATCAGCTCCCTGAGCAGGACGTAATCGAAGCGATTGACTTTGGCTACGAAGTCGTTCAGGACTTAATTAAAGCGCAGCTAGAGCTAGTTGAAGAACTCAAGCTAGAGCGGCCTACCGAGCCCGAGCCTGTGGTGAGTGAAGATCTTGAGAAGTTCCTTGCCGATAAGTCAACTGACTCGATCAAAGAAGTCCTCAAGCAGTTTGAGCAAAGTAAGTCTGAGCGCGACGGCAAGCTAGATGAGATCAAAGCCGCTATTGCCGAAGAAATTCAGGCGCTGGATGAAGGTAACGCTGTTAGAGCTGCCGTTGATGAGAACAAAAAGGCGCTGGGTAAAGCCTTTAAGAGCTTGACGAAGAAGGTGATGCGCGCCCAGATTGTCGAAGAAGGCGTCCGCGTAGACGGTCGTAAGCTCGACGAAATTCGTAAAATCACCTGTCGCACTGGGGTACTGCCTCAGCGCGTACACGGCACGGGCCTATTCCGTCGCGGCCTGACGCAGGTTATGTCTGTAACGACGCTCGGTACGCCTGGCGATGCGCAGATGATGGATGACTTGCATCCTGGCGATGAGAAGAAGTACCTGCACCACTACAACTTCCCGCCTTACTCGGTGGGTGAAACTCGACCTATGCGATCGCCCGGTCGTCGTGAAGTCGGCCACGGTGCCCTCGCAGAACGCGCCCTCATCCCCGTTCTACCTGCCCAAGAAGACTTCCCCTACGTCATCCGGGTCGTCTCCGAGTGCCTCTCCTCCAACGGCTCTACGTCCATGGGCTCCGTCTGCGGCTCCACCCTATCGCTAATGGACGCAGGTGTTCCCATCACTCAACCCGTCAGCGGCGCAGCCATGGGCCTGATCAAAGAAGGCGAAGAAGTCCGTATCCTCTCTGATATTCAGGGCATTGAAGACTTCCTTGGCGACATGGACTTCAAAGTAGCCGGTACTGACAGCGGCATCACCGCCCTACAGCTAGACATGAAAATCACTGGTCTTCCGATGGAAGTGATCAGCGAGGCCATCAACCAAGCTCGCCCGGCCCGGCTGCACATTCTAGAAAAAATGCTAGAGGCAATTGACAAGCCCCGCGATGAGGTTTCACCTTACGCACCGCGCTTGCTTACCATGCAAATCAATCCTGACCAAATCGGGATGGTGATTGGGCCAGGCGGTAAGCAAATTAAGGCGATCACTGAGAAGACCACTGCTAAAGTCGATATTCAAGACGATGGTACGGTGACGATCTCGGCAGTCGATTCTGAGAAGGCTAAGCAGGCTCAGAAGATGATTGAAGGGATCACCCACGTTGCCGAGGCTGGCAATGTGTATATGGGTAAGGTCACTCGCGTGATTCCTATCGGAGCCTTTGTTGAGTTTATGCCGGGTAAAGAAGGCATGATTCACATTTCGCAGCTCGCTGACTACCGAGTGAACAAGGTAGAAGACGAAGTGAATGTGGATGACGAAGTGCTGATTAAGGTGCGCGAAATCGACAATCGCGGTCGCGTGAACCTGACCCGATTGGGCATTCACCCTGACGAAGCGGCAGCAGCTAAAGCAGCGGCTGGGATTGAGGAAGGGTAAAGCGTTTCCTTTGGTTTCGTGATTGACTAGATAAAAGAGAGGTATCCAATGGACACCTCTCTTTTTGTAGCACTAGGTAACTCATCGATTACGAATTCAGTAAAGCGATATAACTATGAGTGCAGCCTGCTAAGTACAGGTTCTCGTTGCTCCCGATCCACAACCAGATAACTATCCGAACTATGGAACAGATTGCAACACTTCATATCGAAAAGCTGCCCGAAGGAGTTTACCTGGCAACGTCGAATGATGTGCCTGGGTTAGTTGCCCAAGGACGCACGGTTGCCGAGACTATAGAAATTGCTCGCGATGTGGCTAAGAAGCTGATGGAAGCCCAGGCTGAGCGACAAAACACAATTAGGCTTGCTGATGTCGAAGAAAATTTTGACTATCCCTTAGTGATAGGCGTGTAGATGGGCCGGTTAGCGGGGTTCAAATATAGAAAGGTCGTCAAACGTTTGAAAAAGCTAGGATTTGTATTTGATCGTCAAGCTGCTGGTAGTCACGAGATTTGGTATAGCTCAGCGACTGACCGCTATACGACGATACCGAACCATCCTGGCGACATACCAGAAGGTACGCTCAGAGTGATCCTTAAGCAAGCAAATATCGAACCTGAAGCGTTTTTGAATGTATAGCGTTAGCAGCGCTGATAAAAACGAGGTAGCTGATCTGAATGACTTCATACTTCTCATTGCGTGGCGGTAGCGATTGCCTGTACGATCCAGGATGCTGCGCCTATAAGATGAACCTGTGCGAAAAGTTGTAATTGCTGGTAATTGGAAAATGCATAAGACCCAGGCGGAAGCCTCGGCGTTTGTGCAACAGTTGATGCCCCAACTGGCGGATACGCCCGATAGTCGGGAGCTGGTGCTGTGTGCGCCTTTTACGACGCTGGGTCTGCTGGCCGATAAGCTTAGAGGCAGCGCGGTGAAGGTGGGGGCGCAGAATATTCACTGGGAAGCGTCGGGGGCGTATACGGGCGAGATTTCGGGGCCGATGCTGAGTGAGATTGGGGTTCGGTATGTGGTGGTGGGTCACAGCGAGCGCAGGCAGTATTTTGGAGAGACGGATGAGACGGTGAATGCTCGGCTCAAGGCGGCTCAGGCTGCGGGTATGACGCCAATTTTGTGTGTGGGTGAGACGAAGGCGCAGCGAGATGCGGATGAAACCCATACGATTATTGCGGGCCAGATAGAGAAGGGTCTGGTGGGCGTTAATCAGTACGATTTGGTGATTGCCTATGAGCCGATTTGGGCAATTGGGACGGGCGATACTTGTGCGAGTGATGAGGCCAATCGGGTGATTGGGAAGATTCGTTCGCAGCTCGTGAATAAGGACGTGCCGATTCAGTATGGGGGCTCGGTGAAGCCTGCCAATATGGATGAGATTATGGCCCAAAGCGAGATTGATGGCGCACTGGTTGGGGGCGCTAGCTTAGAGGCCGATAGCTTTGCGAAGCTGGCAAACTACACGGCTTAAAAGTAAGAGCCTAAAGGGTTTCTTCGGGTGGTGTCATTGCGGGCTGTGAGTCGTTTGAGGCTACCGCTGCTTCTGGGTTAACGGTGTTGTAGTGAGCGTGGACGTAGGTGCGATCGCGCCCCTGTTTCTTCGCATGGTATAGCGCCAAATCTGCCGCCTGCACCAAAATCTGAGCCGTGGACTCATGCCCCGGCACAATGGTAGAAACGCCCATCGTGACCGTGACATAGGGCTTGTCATTATCAGCAGCGTGAGCGATTCTAAGCGCGCGAATACTGCTGTGAAGCTTTTGAGCGATGCGCCAAGCGCCGTTGGTATCGGTATTTGGCAAAATAATTGCGAACTCTTCGCCACCGTAGCGAGCGACCAAATCAGCCGGACGCTGAGGGCCGCTGCTGAGCGCCTGAGCAATTTTTTTGAGGCAGCGATCGCCCGCCGGATGCCCAAACGTATCGTTGTAGCGTTTGAAATGATCAAGATCGCACAAAATCAAAGAAAGCGGCTGCTGATCTCTCGCTAAGCGCTGCCACTCATCGGCCAGATGCTCATCAAACCGGCGACGATTCGCCAGTGAGGTCAGACCGTCTAAAAGAGCCAGCTTTTGTAGCGCCTGATTGGCAGCTAGCAGTGATTGATGCTGATCGGCTTGAGCCAGAGCCAGCGATAGCTCAACGGCGATGCTTTGAGCAGAGATGATTGCCTCTGCTGTCCAAGTCTGCTCGCCTGGGAGCGCCAACGCCATAATCCCCCAGTGCTCAGCCGCCGCCTGAGTGTCTATGGTGGCAGCCGCCTTGCCTGCTGAGCGTAAGATCGCACTTTGATTTGTCTGCTGCTCGTTAAGTGAATAGGTGGCGTATTGATTTTTTTTGACCGGCACCAGTAGCCAGTTGCCCGGCCAGCAGGCTAGCCACTGCCGAGTCTCCGTCGTCGGCAGTGGCTGGTCAGTATAAATCTGTAAAGCCTTGCCTTGCAGCAGTTGGCGAGTAAGATCGGGAAACTCTGACTGCACAATCGTGCACCTTTGCTGCCAGGCGATCGCCTGGTTTTGGCAATACTGCGCCGCCTGTATCCAAAGCGGCACCTCAGACTCATAGCGCAACAAGATCACCTGCTGCGCGCTCAGCAAAGATGCAGACTCTACAACAGCAGCGCCTAAAATACTAGACAGCTCTAGTGAGCTGCGCACCTTGCGCTCTACCTGACGCAAACGCTGAATACTTTGAACCCCTAAAGCGTTTTCTGGGAAGACGCCACTGGGTTGATTAAAACAATTCACATGAGTGTCAATCGTAGGGTTATTAGCCCTACGAGCGTCAGTCAAATCAGAGCTAGATCGATTGATATTGAGCGTGCTCTTAAGGGATTGTGTGTCTGTTCTTATGCCTGATAGATCTGTTTTTAAAGGGATCAATTCTGAAGTGGAAAGCTCTGATTCTGTCAGGTCTGAAGCGATTAGGTCTAGTTCTGAAACGTCTACATCTGAAAGTCTATAGCAGTGAGTGTCAAAGACTTCTATCTGCGCCTCAGGTAATAGCGCTTGATCTGCTGGGTCTTCTACTGGGCTATCTGCTGAGCGCTCTACCAGGCTCTCTGCTATCTGAGTAGGCCAGTGATTAGGCAAACTAGCCTTGAATGAGCGGTTGGCGTGGCGATTAAGCATGTCAATCCCTCCGCGCTAAGCGGAGAAGAGGCGCTAAGAGTGGGACGCAGGTATGTGTGACCGTTACCTAATACACTTCGTAAAGCAATTCCTCTACGGGAAAACACCCATTTGAGAAGAACATATAGAACAAGTAGGTAGATACTCAGGAGATAAATATATGTTAGCTCGCTGCGTATTTGAGTAGATCAGTGTATACCCCGATACTATTCCGAGAAAATACGCTGATATGGTGTCACCATATCATGAAGGTATAATTTATCACTCAGCTCTTAAACTTATGGTATAGTCGCCATCACATTTGATGGTTTTTGTCTGAAGTTTCTACACGAGCGATAGTATTCTAAAGAACTTACTGTAGTCAGAAACCCCTCCGTATCCACCGCAAGTCAGAGATACTGTGATTTGTAAGAGGCCTCTACAAGTTCAGAAATTTCTCTAGTGCCCCGACCATCTTTGGGGGCCATCGTCTGACGTTTTCTACCCAGTTCAAATCTTTGTAGCGACCGTCTAGACCCACCACTGCAACCCAGTTACTTTCAGCCTCGCCCTGCTGCCCCTGTTCCCATAGCGCGGCTGTGAGGGCTGCTCGCATATCGGCAAAGCTTGGGTATTTACGGACTAAACTCTTCATTATCTGTATCGATTTATCGGTATCGCCGGTCTGGTACAGAGCCAGCGCGTAGTTTCCGTATGCCAAAGAAAAGCTTGGCTGCAAGGTGATAGCGGCCTGATAGTCAGCGATCGCGAGTTCCCACTCACCTTCTCCGGCTTCAGCGTTGCCCCGATTGTTATAGGCTGCCGGGTCGTCGGGGTCAATCTGCAAAACCTGATTGTAGTCAGCGATCGCCTTCTCCCACTGCCCGGTTGCTTCCCATACAGCGCCTCGGTTGAGGTAGGGATCGGGCTCTTTTGGGGCTAGCGCGATCGCCTCAGAGTAGTCCGCCAAGGCTCCCTCTAAGTTGTTTTGACGGACGCGGACATTGCCCCGGTTGCTCCACACCGCCGCCTCTTGCGGTAGCGCGTCAATGAGCTTAGTCCACTGCGTTTCGGCTAGATCAAACTGGCCTGCTTGGGTGGCTTCAAAAGCAGCCTGGCGCTGGTTGCTAATCGTTTCAATCTCTTGCTGACTGAACTGAGGTAGGGCCGCTGCGGTAACTGCTCCTGTTGGCAAAGCGCTGCCTAGCCAAAGTGAAAGGGCTAAAACGATTGTGATCGCAGGTCGCACGACTACAGGCTGCACTATCGATCGCAATAAAGAAAAACGCATTAGCTACGCCTGCGAAGGCCCCATTAGGTTAAACAAAGGTGCATCGGGCATGATGAATCGGCTAGAAATCGGCTCGTAGCCTAAATGACGGCAGGCCGCAGGGGTGACCACGCGCCCTCTAGGCGTACGCTGCAAGTAGCCAATCTGAAGCAGGTAGGGCTCATACACTTCTTCAATCGTTTGCGGATCTTCGCCGGTAGAAGCTGCCATGGTATCTAGGCCCACAGGCCCGCCGTTGAAGTTCTCTATCATCAGCGTCAGCAGTCTCCGGTCTGTCCAGTCGAGGCCACAGGGATCGACGTTAAATAGCTCTAGGGCTTCAGCTGCGATCGCCTGATCGATCGGCCCTAGCTTCTTTACCTGTACAAAGTCTCGCACCCTTTTGAGCAGACGGTTCGCAATCCGCGGTGTGCCCCGAGCCCGGCGCGCAATTTCAGCGGCTCCATCGGCTAAGACAGTTGTTTTCAAAACTTCGGCAGTGCGCAAAACAATCAAGGTGAGTTCGTCTATTTCATAGAAGCGGAGGCGCTGCACAAGGCCAAAGCGATCGCGCAAAGGCGAGGCCAAAGCCCCTACCTTGGTGGTTGCCCCCACCAGCGTAAACGGCTGCAGTGGAATACTTCGCGTCCGCGCGCTCTGCCCCTTACCGATAGTAATATCTAGCCGGGCATCTTCCATCGCCGGATACAAAATTTCTTCGGTCACCCGCGAGAGCCGGTGAATCTCATCGATAAAAAGCACGTCGCCTGCTTTCATATTCACCAGCAGTCCGGCAATGTCTCTAGGCCGCTCTAAGGCTGGAGCTGTGGTAATTTTGCAGTCCACCTCCATTTCCTGCGCCAAAATTAGCGCCATCGTGGTTTTGCCGAGCCCAGGCGGGCCGTATAGCAGCAGGTGGTCTAGCGGCTCCTGGCGAGATTTTGCCGCCTGAATGGCAATCATCAGCACTTCTTTAAGCGCCTTTTGGCCGATGTAGTCGTTAATCGCCTCAGGTCTAAGCCCTTCTTCATTACGCGATAGCTCAGCAGGCTTTGCTTCACCCTGTAGCAGATCGCCCTCGGGCGGTGCCTTATCAGGTTTTTTAGCAGCAGGCGCACTCGTCCCCTCAGCCGCTTTTTTAGACCTTCCCTTTGCCTTTCCAGGCACCGCGTTCTTTCGCCTTTTAGCACCACCATTGGAAGCGCTATCTTCAGAGGCAGATTGTTTAGAAGAGATAATCGCCATAGCAAGTGCGCTAGAAAGCTTATGGCATGAAGCCTATCAGACACATGTACTATATTGTCAAGTTATTAATTGTTAACCCAGCGCTCTAATTGATGAATTATTCATGAGGCGCAACCCCCGCTGAGCGAAACACATCAGGCACGGTTGGGTAGCTGTCCGGCAGGCCAAAGCTGGAAGGGGTCACCGCATTGTTGTAGGTGAAATGGCGGTAGTCCATACAAAACCTGTCCCAGTCGGCCATGCGAATATTGAACACTTTGATGATGACTTTGGCTAAGCCGACTGACAAAGGAATGCGAAAGTACTGCCGTTTGCCTAAGTACTGACTGATTTCGGTGACGACTTCATCGGCACTCTTTGCGGGGTTGCCGATCACGATTTCGCGTGAGTCGTTAGGGCCAGGGGGATGATCGACGAGGTGGCGCACGACTTCAGCGATGTCTTTGGCGTGGATGTAGTGGAGGCTCCCGTCGGCTGAGATGAAGCGGATGATGTCGATGTATTTGGCGACTTCGGGCAGACCCCCAGAGATGTGTGAGTAGGGTTTGGTGTCGCTGCCGCCGAATACCAGGGTTGGGAAAACGGTGGTTACTTTAGGCGCGATCGCCAGCTCGCTTAATTTCTCATGGCAAATATACTTTGTCCGCACATAGTCCGTGCCAATCTCACCGGCTTCCTTGAGCGGCGTATTGTCTCTATCTAAAATGCTTGCCGTAGAAAAATAGATCACCTGCTCGCAGCGCTCAGGATCGAGCAAAGCCATCAGCTCTAGCGTCTTCTCAACGTTGATCTCATAGCTTTCTTTCGGGTCGCCCCAAGAAGTCGCCACCAGAATTGCCGTATCCATTGTTTTCAGCAGCTCAGCAAACTGGGCCACTTCGCGCATGTCACCTTTTAGCACCGTAATGCCCGGACGCTGATCGGTTGGCACCTTGAGCTTAGCTGGATTGCGCATCATCAAAAACAGCTCGTGCTCGGTATTCTCAATCAGCGTCTCGACGAGATAGTGTCCAATACAGCCGCTTGCGCCTGTGATGAAGATACGCATAGTTACTCCGCTTGTACGGTTATACGGTAGCGCCGATTAGCTCGTTTACCTGCTTGCCGACTTCAAAGAAGTAAGCGCCGTTTTCTTCGGGGGTACCGGGCAAAATGCCGTGGCCGAGGTTGAGAATGTGGCCCTTGGAACCGGCTTTTTTCACGGTGTCGATGATGCGATCGCGAATTACCGCCTTTGATCCAAACAGCACCCCAGGATCCATATTGCCTTGCACCATCATGTCAGCGCCCAGCCGACGACGCGCATCGGCCATATCGACAGACCAGTCCACGCTAATAATATCCACGCCCGACTCGCCCATAATTTCTAAAACGCCCGCGCTACCGCTGACGAGCAAAATCAAAGGTGTATCAGGATGGGTTGCTTTGACCTGACGAACAATCTGCTGCTGATAGGGGAGCGCAAAGGTTCGGTAGTCTTGAGGGCTGAGCTGACCGGCCCAAGAGTCAAATAGCTGTACGACCTGAGCGCCGCAGTCAATCTGGTGCTTGACGTAGATGGCGATGTTGTCGGCAATTTTGCTCAGCAGAGAATGCAGCATTTCGGGCTGCGAAAATGCCATGTGTTTAATGACGGAATAGGTTTTAGAGCCTTTGCCTTCGACGATATAGGCTGCTAGCGTCCAGGGCGCGCCGACAAAGCCTAAAACAGTGGACTCGTTACCGACTTCTTCACGCAGCGCGCCTAAGATTTTGCGGATGTAGGGCATTGACTCATCGGGCTCTAGCGTGGTGAGCGCGTCGATTTGGGCCTGGCTGCGAATCGGCGAATCGATAATAGGGCCTTTGCCTTCAGCGACATCCATCGCTACGCCCATGCCGGGCAGCGGCGTGACAATATCGGAGAAAAGAATCACGCCATCGGGCTTGAACGCTCGCCAGGGCTGCAAGGAAACTTCGATAGCAACTTCGGGAATCTCGGATCGGTCGCGAAACGAAGGATACTTCTCTCTTAAGTCTCGGTAGGCTTTCATGTAGCGGCCTGCCTGTCGCATCATCCAAACCGGCGGGCGCTCTACAGATTGGCCTTGCGCAGCCCGCAACAGCAAAGGTATTTGGGGCGTTTGGTTCGATCCGGTCATGAGAGGAAGCTCTTAATTTTCGTGTCAGGTCGGCCCTTGTTAAAGCCATTAGCTAGCTTATCATTCGCTGTAACTCGCAGCGCTCAAAGGCACTAGAACGCGGTTATTCAGCCGTTCTTTGCAATGACTTTCTCAGGTCGCCTCATTGCGCACTTACGCGTAAAATTGAAGCACCTAAAGAACTGTGGACTTACCTAGCAACAGCCGATCGAGATTTTATGGAAATTGTGAACTTTTTTGAAAAACTAGCCGGTCGGTGGTTTTCGCAGCGCACGACTCACGCGCTTTCTACCCAGCAGTCTAAGGCTGGCAAATCCGATTTGGAGGTGGCGTTCTTAACCGCAGACGCCGATGAGGTGAAGCAGCTCTGCCAAACGCAGGGAGAATCTACGCCTCTGTGCGGCCTGCAAATTCAGCAGAGCAGCACGATTGATGGCGATACGAAGCCAAAGATTGCAACGATGCTGCTGGTGCCTATGACGCCTCAAGAAAAAGACGGTATCTACAGCGGTACGCTCTTGAGAAGCGGCGCTCAAAGTAAGCTGAAATACACGCTAGAAGAAGAGGTGCTTACCATCATTAATGATGGGCAGGAGGCGCATTCTGAAGAGCGCATGTGGTTTATTAACGAAAACTTGCGGATGCGGACGGGCATGACAGAGCTGAAAAGCGGGCCAAATAGTGGGCTGAGGATTGCCTCTTTTTGCTCTGAGATTCGGATGGGTGTGAAGCCACCTAAAGATGCTTAGGCTCCTTGCGTCCGAACCACTGGGCTCAGACTATTGGGCTTCGGCCACTCTATTGGGCTTCGGCCACTCTATTGGGCTTCGGCCATTAGTGCGATCGCCTTTTGTTTCGCTAGCCGCAGCGTTTGAGCTGAGAACGGTAGCGCAGGCTTGAACGGCTGAATGGCGCGCGCAGATGAATACAGCACCCCGTTAAACTGACGCTGAGCCCGCAGCACTTCATCGGGGTCTGAGGTAGCGTAGGCGGGCGTCGTGTAGGAAGGGAAATCGCGCCAGGCTTTGTTGTCCATTATTTTGCGCTTAGCGGCATCGTCTACCGAATTGCTTTGGGCGCGATCGCTCTCGGGCTCGTTATTGGCCTCAGCATCTGCTGAAGCCTGAGGACTGTTCATGCCGGGAGCAACTGGCGGGAGCGTAGAGAGATTGAACGAAACGGCAGCTCTGGCCTTCTGACTGGCCTTTTGAATGGCCTTCTGACCGGTGCTGTAGCGGCTAGTGCTGCGGTGAAGCGGTACGACTTTTGAGCTTTCTTTTAGCGTGTCTATGCCAGAGCCAATACCAGAACTTTCGCCAGCAGCGGCATGTACGGGTGCTGAGTGGCTAAAAGCAGCGATTTTTTGCTGCGATCGCCACTGATTAGATCGCTGCTGAGCTGATGACCGCTGCTGAGTCAAAGCGCGCTGCTGAGCCGACGACCGCTGTTGAGCCGCATGAGGATGCATTGCTGGGATCTGAGCAACATCTTTGGCCGTTGAAACCTGGGCAGGGGCTAGTTTGACCTCACCGAACTCACGGCAAACCGCCGCCTCAAAATCGTGAGTAGCATGGCGAATAGGCTGTTCTCTGCGCTGCCACAGCTCTAAAATTTGCCTGACCGACACCGATTTGTAGCGGCCCTGGTAGAGCGCTTCTATAACGGCATCGCGAATCCAGACAGGTCGATAGGACTCTAGCCAAAGCGATACCCACTGCCGGGCGTCGTGCTGACCAAGTTCAAATCGATAGCCTTCTAGCAAAGCAGCGGCCTGCTGAGCCTCTGATGATGTAGAAAATGTGGCCGAAGTCATAATATTTTCTGCCCAACAGTATGTACGCTTATCACCTAGATAAAGAGTCTTTCATCCGTAATTGCACGGAAACCGCACTTTTTAAGCGTAATTTCAGATTAACTTAATTTGTTTATTTTTGGGAAAGGCCCTTAGCGCTGCCCTCACGGCCTCTCAATCACGCCGCCGCGTACCCGACGCACTCTGGGCGTATCGAACGGATCGGTATCGCCTACCCAGCCAAAGTTACTGAGCCGGAAGCCGATTGAGCCCGTGTCTTGAATGGTGTCGAATCGCAGCAGTAATCCATACGTGCGACGGGTGTATTCGAGCGTGTAGATGTTGCTGATAGCACGGCCCTCGCTGAGGCTGAACGCTGTTTCAAACCCGGCAATAAAGGGGCCGTATACCTGTTGATTAAGGCCGAGGGTCAAAATATTTCTATCTACTTCGCGATCGAATAAAAAGGGCGAGGTTGCCCCGCCAATAAATGACTGTGAGTAGGCTACTTTATAGCGGGTGTAGTCTGCAAAGTTTCGCGCCAGATGACCGATCTGTCCTTCTATACCAATTTCTGCTACCAGGTTGCCTTGAATGTCGCTGCTGGTGTAGTAGGTGCCGGTGGTTCTAATCCCGGCAAGCAAATCTAGAAATGGCACCACTGGTTCAGGCGTAAAGCGTAGGCCCTCAGATTGCGTGGCCGGTCTGGGTTTGCCGCGCCATAGGTTAAAGGTTTGCTCTAGCTCTACGCTTGCTTGAAATCGGCCCAAAGTGGCACGGCCTGAATCGTTAATTAGCTCGTCGCGATCGCTCTCTGCATTAATCAACTGCGCGCTGCCCTGATAGGTAAGCCGAGGGCCATTCTCACCGAGGCGAAATTCAGGCGAGAGCACCACTGCCCCAAAGCTAGACTGCACGTCTTGAAAGCCAAGGGTGCCATTAAATAGACGCTCACGATAGCTGTACTGTACCTCTAGCCGATGGTTGCCGATGGGCCTGCGGGCTCGAATACTGGTTCGGAGCTTTTCGGTAATGTCAGATAGCTCAAGGCTGTTTAGCTCAAAGTCGCCTTCTAGGGATGTTTGAGGCGAAAGCTGGGTATCTAAGCTCGCGGCCACTCCGAAGTTGTCTAAATCTATAGGAGAGTCGGACTCATCACTGAACGCGCGCGCCGCGAAGAATTCGGGCGTGACGGTGATTTCGGTTTCGCCCCTTTCGTAGACAGGAATCTTACGGCCTACAAAGAACCCACCGCGATCGGTGCCATCGACGCCAACGCCAACCGGCAGTACGCTTAAATCATCTGAATCCACTGACCCCCGGCTCAGCAAAATTCTTCGACGCAGCAGCGGCAGGGCAAAGCCATCATCAAAAACCAGCCGGGGTCTTTTTAGCAAAAGCTCGTCCTGGGTAGGCGAAATGTTCCGCAGCAGCAGACTCTCAGCGCGCACCTCTAGCTCTGGTGGCGAAAAGGGATCGTTGGTAATGCGAACGTCATTGGCGCGCCAGCCTTCTACATCAAATTCCAGCGCGCCTGTCTCAAATCGGAGCTGTCTGAGGCTGCCATCGTCGCCGCCGCCGCTTGTTTGAGTGCCTGGGCTTGTGGCGATTTGAACGCTGCCGTCGCTGTCAACGCGCAGATCGCGATCGCCTAGCGGATCGTAAGCGCGCCGAGTAGCTGGAGAAGCGCCCTCCAAAGGAGAGCTTAAGTCGCCGCCAACATCGGGCAAATAGAGCGTGCCAACCGCGTCTACAACAACGCCTGCCTGCTGAATAAAGTTATATTCGGCGCGGCTGCCTCGCACGATTTGAGAGCCCCGAGTCAGCAGCACCTCACCATCAGCGAGTACATAGCGATTAACCAGATTTAGCCATAGCTCATCTGTTTCGATGATGGCATCATTGAGCCGCAGCACCACGTTCCCTCGCGCTGTGATGATTTGCGCGGTCGGGTCGTATTCCTGAAAGTCGGCGCTAAGTCGCAACTGAGAAGCAAATTCTGCGGGCGTGAGCGTCGGATCTGAGGCTGGATCTGCGTTCGACTCTGAATTTGTTTCGACCTCAACTGGAATGAGGTCTATATCGGTGTCTGCGTTTTCCGCTTCTGAAGCGTCTTCTGTTGATTCCTCTGGTGCTGGCTCTTCTAACTCAACTGGTTCAGCATTTAGCGGGCCGATGTCTGGTTCCTCATCAGCGCTTTCGAGTGACGGTAAGCCAAATTCAGCGGGCTGGGCGTTGGCTTGAGCGATTTCAACAACTTCCACAACCGGCTGTTCGGGCGGTAAGTCGAGGTAAATCATTCGCCGCTAACACTCCTAATACTCGCAATTACGTACATTTCCCACACAAAAGAACAGCCCGACGATGCGGGCTGCTACGATCAAAAGTCGATCAGTATTAAGATGAGAACGCGTGCTTAGTCAAAGTCGTTGCTGCCGCCGGGGTTACGAGCAGGATCTCCACTCAAAAAGCCGAAGATGAAGAGGCCAACGAAAAAGGAGATGGTGATATAGACAACGATTTTGAGTGTGATCATTTCTTATACTTCCGAAGGGCGAGTTGAAAGATTAATTAATCATATCGTATTGCCTTCCCGATCCGAGAGTATAAACAAATGTTTCGGGCATTAGACCGGCAAAAACACCATTTTAGACACCAGAATATTGCCGGGTGGCAGCGTGGGGCCAGCCATGCTAGGCACCGTGCGAATTTCGCCGATACCTAAGAAAGTATTTGTAGTAGCTTCTAATACGCGTAGAGGTTCAGATGAGATGTCAGCGATGTCATTGAGAGTGTCATCGAGCGATCGCGTCATTTTCTGCTCGTCTGTCAAACCCATAATCCCTGCTTCGGTAAGGGCGAGCTTTTGGCCCATTCGCCAGCGCAGCGCGAGCGAAGCCGGTAGGGCTATTGCCTGCAAGTGTTCAACGGCTTTTGCGGCTGGGTAGGGTGCGAATGTTTCCTGGGCGATCGCAGCTTCTAACGCCTCCAACGTTATGCTCTCAGCCAGGTTAAAGCCACTGCTATGCGTACGTACTAGCCCGGCTAATGTGGCCCCAGTCCCTAGCGCTGCCCCCAAATCACGCGCCAAAGAGCGAACATAAGTCCCCGGCCCGCACGCCACATCTAAGCTCAATTCTGGCTGCGCCGATGACTGAGGATTATCGCGCCAGTCGCCTAGCTTGATCTGATAAATGCTCACCTGCCGGGTCGGCACGTCCACTGTTTTACCTTTACGCGCTAGGTCGTAAAGCCGCTTGCCTTCCACCTGAATCGCGCTGTACATCGGCGGCGTTTGGTTCAATACGCCCGTAAACTGCGGCAGAACTGCCGCTATCTCTGACCGCTGAAGATGGTCGGCAGACTGCTGCGTGACGATCTCGCCTTCTAAGTCGTCGGTTGTCGTGGTGACACCGAATCGAATCAGCGCCCGGTAGGCTTTGCGCGTCGGCAAATATTGAAGCAGCCGGGTTGCACGTCCTACGGCTATGGGCAAAACGCCTGTCGCCAGCGGATCGAGCGTGCCGCCGTGACCGACCTTTTTGGTTCCAAGCAGCCTGCGCGTGCGGGCTACGCAGTCGTGAGATGTCCAGGTAGCGGGCTTATGCAGGTTAATAAATCCATCGATCATTTGGGTAGCCAGCCTATTTCTGCGCTCGTGCTATCAGACTTTTGTCTGACCACCTCTCGTTCTATCAAGGTTTCGTTTGCGACATCGCGATTGAGAAAGGCATCTAGCGCCTGCTGTAGGCTTTGCCCAGATTCGGCAGCGGCGCGCAGGCTGGTGTCTAGCTCGGCTGTCG
This sequence comes from uncultured cyanobacterium, assembly GCA_963793265.1. Taxonomy (GTDB): domain Bacteria; phylum Cyanobacteriota; class Cyanobacteriia; order Phormidesmidales; family Phormidesmidaceae; genus Phormidesmis. The sequence continues at coordinate 202,033 of CAWBZI010000005.1, read as the reverse complement.
GCAAGTCGGTGATGATGCTAATCGGCATTTCTGGCAGGCTAAAGCGGTTGGTAAAGGCGCTGGTGAGAACGGGCCGAAAGCGATCGTCTGCTTTGAGATAGGTGCTCAAAAAGGCCAGGCTCATGACCTGGGTGTATTCCTGAGCCACTTCAGGCACGGGGCCGATGATGCTCGGTGGCAGATCAAAGGTTTCGGTGCCCGTTGGGCCAATGGTGGAAAAGTGGGTTGCGCCCTCTAATAGTAATAAGTAGCGGTCGGGCGTGGTGAGCCAGGTGAAGGGACGAATTTGTTCGGGTAGGGCCGGGGCCACGGTGTCTGCGCTGCCTGTCATCATCAAAACGGGAACGTCGATGCGAGCGAGGCTGTCTTGCCCAAAGATGGCGCTAGTAATGGGGTTGATGGCAACGACGGCTTTGACCCGAGGGTCGCGGAAATTGATGTCGCTTTGATTCGGTGCGCCGATGGCTAGCGCCTGACACTGCAACAAGCAGCGAGATGTCTACGCTGAAGTCGGGCGGGCAGGACTGGCGTAGTGAATTCAGATTGAGCGGGGCTCCAGCGACGGCTAGCGCTGTATAGCCGCCGAAGGACTGGCCGATTACCCCCACATTGTTGAAATCGACTTTGGCCAGGTTTTTATTTGACTGCGCCTGGATTTCTAGTGCGTTCAATACCTCAGTGACGAGCTGAGGGCGGTTGATAAATTCTTCGTCTGGGATTTGGCTGACGCGGCCTGCGACAAAGGCGTCTAGCTGCTCGGCGCTGCTGCCGGGATGCTCAATATTGATCACGGCGAAACCGTGTTCGGCTAGGAACTGAGCGAGGTAGGTGTATGAGGTGCGATCGCTGCCCACCCCATGAGAAATCACCACAGCAGGATGCTTGAGTCCTGGAAAATTATCTACCTCAGGCACAAAAGAGGACGGTAGATAGAGATCGACAGGTTTACCCGTGGCCTTGAGTCGTGTAGACGACCGGCTAACCTGAAACGGGCCTCTTCGAGTCACTAAATCGTTGAGCCCTGCTGCCGAAAAGCCGGGCGGAAAAGGATCGGTTGCTGTGCGCAGGGCGATCTGCTCAATGAGATCTATCGCCAGGTTGGACTGATTAAGTGAGCTGGTGGCCTGTTGGGTAATGGCAAGTCCTTCGCGAATATCAATTCTAAGGACGGGGGTGGGAAACCGGCGAATGACGTTGAGAATGGTCAGCCCTTCTTCGGTGTCAGCAGCGGCTAATATTGCTGCGCCACGCAGCCCTTTGCTGCCCGAAAGCCTCGCTCCTGTGCGAAACACGTCGCCTACTTGGTTGAGTAAGAATTCGCCTTGAGGTGTGTAGGCGAACTGAGCAACCGTAGTCACGTCGATATCGGCGCGTTGCGAAAATAGCTCGCGGGCCTGCTCTATTGCTGCCGGGTCAAGATCTGCAATCATGCCTGAGTAGGGCGCTAGCTCGTCGGTAATGCGTCCTTCTAATACAAACGCTTCAATTGTATCGACTGAGAAGGAGCGCTCAATGCCAGCGCCAAAGGAAAAGATAACTCGCTCAGCCGCCTGGGTGGGCAAAGCGGCCTGGGGGGCGAGGGCGATCGCTAGCTGCAATAGTCCTAGCTTCCAAGGCCAGCCCTTAGACAATCGTTTGAGCCAGTGTTTGCGTTCATACGGACTTTTCATAGGCATCATCATAGGCCAACGGTTGCCGCGTTAGCAGTTACCTACACAGGTAGTCTCAGGGAGTAGCGGCTATGGGAAATTAGCTTTTCAGTCAGTCTTCTAAAAGTGCTAACAGTTCTGCCTCAGAAAGCTGCTTAAGCCCTAACGCTTCAGCTTTGGCCTGCTTAGATCCGGCCTTTTCACCGATCACCACGTAGTCAGTTTTACTGCTCACAGAGCCGCTGACCCGTCCGCCTGCCGCTTCAATGAGGCTTTTAGCTTCAGATCGCTTCAAAGTGGGCAAGGTTCCAGTAACCACGAAACTTTGTCCGGCCAGCGGCTTTGGCCGATCGCTCTGTGGCTTGGCTTCGGCGGCTAGCTGCACTCCGGCATCGCGCAACCTTTCGATGAGCTGCTGGTTGGCAGGCACCTGGAACCACTGCCGGACGGATTGGGCAATTTCGGGGCCAATGCCAAAAACGCGGGCGATCGCATCTCCCCCCGTACTCGCCAGCACATCTACCGAATGAAAATTATCGGCTAGCAGCTTTGCGTTCGTGCTGCCCACCAGCCGAATGCCTAAACCGTAGAGGACTTTGTGCCAGGGTCTGGTTTTAGATGCGGTGATCGCATCCACCAGTTTTGTCGCCAGCTTCTCCCCCATCCGATCGAGCGTCATCAGCTCATCTGTTGTCAGGTCGTACAGATCAGCGACAGATTTCACCATGCCCTGATCTATCCACTGCTGCACCCAGCGATCGCCCAGCCCGCTAATATCCATCGCATCCCGACTCGCCCAGTGCCGAATCGACCCCTGCAAAATCGCCGGGCAAGACACATTCACACACCGCGTCACCGCCTCGCCTTCGGGCTTCACCACCGGCTGATCGCACACCGGGCAGGTGGTTGGAAGCCGGTAGAGCTGCGCGTTTTGGGGCCGCAAATCTTGAAGTACCCGCACGACTTCAGGGATAATCTCACCCGCTTTGCGCACGATCACCGTATCGCCAATGTGCAAATCTAGCTCGGCCAGCCGGTCGGCATTGTGCAGTGTGGCCCTGGCAACGGTGGTGCCTGCGAGCTGTACGGGGCTGAGTTCGGCTACTGGGGTAATTGCGCCCGTGCGACCCACCTGTACGGTGATCGATTCGAGGATGGTTGGGACTTCTTCGGCGGGGTACTTGAGTGCGATCGCCCAGCGCGGAAACTTATTCGTAAAGCCCAGCCGGTCTTGTAGCTCAAAGCTATTCAGCTTCACCACCACCCCATCCGTGAGGTAAGGCAGCTCGTGCCGCTTCTCTTCCCAATCTGAATAGTAGTCAAAAACCTCTTTAGCCGAAGCGCATATCTGCCGATTAGGATTCACCCGAAAGCCTAGCGCTTGCAAGCATTCCAGCGCCTCCCACTGATCGGTCGGCGCGGCCACATCGCCCATACCCTCCGGCATGATCAGGGTATAGGCAAAAAAGTCGAGCCGCCGATCGGCCACCGCCTGAGCGTTTAGCTGGCGCAGCGTTCCAGCGGCGGCATTACGCGGATTGGCAAACAAAGCCGTCCCTTCCGCCTCACGCTTCTGGTTAATCTTTTCAAACACATCTAACGGCAAAAACGCCTCGCCTCTCACCTCTACAACTGGCGGCGGGCTCTGCCCTTCTGGCATGTGCAGCCGTAGGGGAATCGTGCGAATGGTGCGGACGTTTTGAGTGATATCTTCACCCGTAACGCCGTCGCCTCGGGTTACGCCTCGAACGAGCAATCCGTTTTCATACGTGAGCGCTAAGGCGTTGCCGTCAATCTTAAGCTCCGTCACCGCATCGGTTTCACCAACATCGGGTTCCAATCGCTGCCAACGGGCCTGCCAGTCGCGATACTCCTCAATATCAAAGGCGTTTTCCAGGCTGTAGAGCGGAATATTGTGGGCGATAGAGGTGAACTGCTCAGCCGGTTCAGCGCCGACTCGCTGCGTAGGACTATCAGGCGTTAGTAGCTCAGGATGCTCGGTTTCAATGTCTTGCAGCTCCCGATACAGCCGGTCGTAAACCGAATCTGGCAGGTCAGGCGCATCTAGTACGTAGTAGGCATAGCTCGCTTTCTGTAGCTGCGCTTTTAGCTCACTGGCTCGTTGGGTAAGGGCTCGCTGGGCAAGCTGCTCGGCTGACTTTTTAGCCTTGTTTTGAGCTACCATCGCGCCTCCTCAATAGTTCATCTGTATTATCAAAGAATATAGCCGGTTATCGCCGAGATTGCAGCTTTTGGTACACGGCCTTAATATCTACATCATGATGCGCTAGCGCCACAAGCGTGTGATACAGCAGATCAGCGACTTCTCCGGCGATCTCATCCGGCTCGTCATCTTTACAGGCCATCACGACTTCAACCGCTTCTTCGCCTATTTTTTGCAAGATTTTGTTATCACCGCCTGCAAAGAGCTTGTTGGTGTAGGAGTTGGGCTGCGGGTTTAGCTTGCGATCGCGAATCACCCCATACACCTGTGAGAGCGTATCGGCAGGCGGGGCAACTATCTGCACCCCGTCACCGCTTGCCACCTGATGAAAACAGCTCCGCTCCCCGGTATGACAGGCCACATCGCCCATTTGCTCAACCGTCACCAGCAGCGCATCACTATCGCAGTCATACCGCAGGCCGCGCACCTTTTGAATGTGGCCCGATGTGGCCCCTTTGTGCCAAAGCTCCTGTCTAGAACGGCTCCAGTACCAAACTTCGTGAGTGTCCATGGTTTTTTGCAGCGCCTCGGCGTTCATCCAGGCCATCATTAGTACGGTGCCGTCTAGGTGGTCTTGGGCGATCGCAGGCACCAATCCCTGCTCATTAAAGCGAATATCGTCAACAGGAATAGGATTCATAAAATCGAAGCAGTGCGTACAGTAGTAGTCAATAATCGCAATCCTCGTTACTTAAGCGAAATCGAACCACACATTCCTTAACACGGCAAAACAAAAAAGTAGCCCAAACCGCTACGATAAAAAACACTGCAAACAATTGCAAAGTCATCTCTCATTAAAAGTCTCAGCAGTCTGCAACCAGTCAGCAGCCCCATCACTCTTTTTCACTGCAAAGCAAGGAGCGCGTTTTGGTAACTACCACGACCTTAAGAACCACCAAATCAGACGAGATTTTTTCAGCGGCCCAGTCCCTCATGCCCGGCGGCGTCAGCTCTCCTGTCCGCGCCTTCCGCTCAGTCGGCGGCCAGCCCATTGTGTTTGATCGCGTCAAAGGCTCCCACGTTTGGGACGTAGACGGCAACGAATACATCGACTACGTAGGCACTTGGGGGCCTGCCATTTGCGGCCACGCCCACCCCGAAGTACTCGAAGCCCTGCACAAAGCCCTCGACAAAGGCACTAGCTTTGGCGCACCCTGCTACCTCGAAAACGTCCTGGCCGAAATGGTCATCGAAGCCGTCCCCAGCGTCGAAATGGTGCGCTTCGTCAACTCCGGCACCGAAGCCTGCATGGCCGTTCTGCGCCTGATGCGAGCCTTCACCGGACGCAACAAAATCATCAAGTTTGAAGGCTGCTACCACGGCCACGCCGACATGTTCCTGGTCAAAGCAGGCTCCGGCGTCGCCACCCTCGGCCTCCCCGACTCCCCCGGCGTCCCCAAAGCCGCCACCGCCGATACCCTAAACGCCCCTTACAACGACTTAGAAGCCGTCAAAAAGCTATTTGCTGAAAACCCCGGCGAAATCTCCGGCGTCATCCTAGAGCCCGTCGTCGGTAACTCCGGCTTTGTCACCCCCGATGTCGGCTTCCTTGAAGGCTTGCGCGAAATCACTAAAGACAATGACGCCCTGCTCGTCTTTGACGAAGTAATGACCGGCTTCCGCATCTCTTACGGTGGCGCTCAGCAGCGGTTTAACGTCACGCCTGATTTGACCACGATGGGTAAAGTCATCGGCGGCGGCTTGCCGGTAGGTGCCTATGGCGGTAAGCGCGAGATTATGGAAATGGTCGCGCCCGCTGGCCCTGTATACCAGGCTGGTACGCTCTCAGGCAATCCGTTGGCCATGACCGCAGGCATCAAAACGCTAGAAATTCTACGTCGCCCCGGCGCTTACGATCAGCTAGAGCGCATTACTAAGAAGCTCAGCGAAGGTCTTTTGCAAGCGGCTCGCGACGCTGGACATGAAGTCAGCGGCGGCAGCATCAGCGCCATGTTCGGCATGTTCTTTACTGGCGACGAAGTTCATAACTACGACGATGCGAAAAAGTCTGACCTTGAAAAGTTCAGCCGCTTCCACCGTGGCATGTTAGAGAACGGTATTTACCTGGCTCCTTCGCAGTTTGAAGCAGGCTTCACGTCTTTAGCGCATACCGATGAGGACGTAGAAGAGACGATTGCGGCAGCGCGGCGGGTGTTTGCTGAGATATAGAAGCAAGAGCCCTCATCCCCTAGCCCCTTCTCCCCAGGGAGAAGGGGGACATGAAAGAGGGGACATGAATCTGGCCTCTAGCTCCCCTCTCCTCCTGGGAGAGGGGTTGGGGGTGAGGGCCTCCGACATCCACACCATACAAAACGGCATCGCAGTGGATATATACGAAGACGAGCTAGCAGTATTAGATGCAGAGGTCGGGCGCGAAAGCCCCTTTGACCCGCTAGATGACATTGCGCCAATCGGGGAAGACGACACCCCCAAACCCAATCCAGACAACATGCTGCTGCTCCTCCACCACCCCGACAAGGATCAGCGCATCCTCGGAGCCCGCGCCTTCTCCGAAATCGAAGACCCCCGCGCCATCCCTTTTCTCATTGGAATGCTGGCCGACCCTTGCCCCATCGTGCGCGTGAGCACCGCCTACGCACTGGGCCGCAACGTCAGCCCCATCGCCGTAGAGCCTCTCATTGCCCAGTTCAACCGAGACTGGAACGGCTACGCGCGCAAAGGCATTATTTGGGCTTTGGGCAACATCTGCGATGCCAGAGCCATCGGCACCCTGGTGGATGCTCTTAAGAACGATATTTCGGCAGTGCGCCTGTGGGCCGCGAGTGCCTTGGGCCAAACGCCAAAGATAGGCTACGAGGCCATGATCAAATCGACGCCCTCGCTGATTGGCGGGCTCAGAAGAGATCCGGTGTCGGCGGTACGGAGTAACTGCGCTTGGGCCATTGGGCAAATTTGCGCAGAGCTGCCTTCTAACGTTGTATATGCAACGGCAATTGATGCGCTGATCGAAGCGTTTGCTGAAGATGAGGAGTTTGGGGTGAAGGAAGACGCTCGGACGGCGATTTTGAGCGTGGGTGACTCGCGGGGATTGCAGGTGATTGAGGAGATTGAGCAGGACGGCTATTTTTAGCTGACGTATTGATATGCCTTCGCTACTTGTAAAAACAGGTACGATCGATGCATCTGAAAGACGATGGGGAAAATATGAGGGAATTAGCGCCGGTTCGTAGTCATGTTCTGCAGGTGTTGCGTGACGTGAAGCCTGTGCTGGAAGAAAAATATGGTGTCACTCATCTAGGTGTTTTCGGCTCAGTTGCACGCAATGAAGCAACGCCAGAGAGCGATATAGATGTGGTTATAGAGATGAAAGAACCTAGTTTATTTACTGCTGTGCATATCAAAGAGGCGCTGGAAGAAGCGCTGAATATGCGCGTGGATTTAGTTCGATATAGAGAACAAATGAATACTTATTTGAAGGCCAGAATTGAGAAAGAAGCCGTATATGTCTAATCCTTCTCTCACCTACGAAAAGCTGGTTCAGATTAATGAGGCTTTACATCGGGTCATTCGTAGAGCCTCTAACATTAGATCTGAACAAGACTTTCTTAGTAGTGACCATGGATTAGATATGCTCGATAGCATTGGAATGATGTTGATTGCTATCGGAGAAAATCTAAAAAAAATAGATTACGAAACGGATGGTGCACTGTTGAAGCAATATCCGTCTGTCGATTGGAAGGGGGCAAAAGGAATGCGAGATATTTTGTCCCACCACTATTTCGATTTGGACGCTGGAGAAGTATTTACTATCTGCAAGCGCGATATTCCTGCACTCTCATCAGTCATTAAAACGATGATCTCAGACCTTGCTGAGGAGGAATGAGAAGACGAGGTGTAGTAAGGTGGCTACTTAAGCGAAGCGGCGACCAGTTATGGAACGATTTAATCTGAAGGTGTTTAGGCGGTTTTGGGCGATCGCACAACCCTTTTGGTCGGGTGATAAAAAGTGGAAAGCCAGAGGCGCACTGCTGCTGATTGCCTTCTCGCTGGTGGCCTACACCGGGCTAAGCGTGGTGCTAAACAACCAAAGAGGCGCACTGATTTCGGCGCTTTCTGCAAAGGATGAGGGGCGATTTTGGCAGACGGTAACGATCTTTTTGGGGGTGCTGGTGGTGTATGCGCCGCTGCTAGCAGGCTATACGTTTTTGCGCGATCGCCTCGCCCTAGCCTGGCGACGCTGGCTCACCGATAGCTTTGTCGACCGCTACTTCACCGACCGCGCTTTTTACAATATCAATCAGTTCAGCCCTGATATTGACAACCCCGACCAGCGAATTGCTGAGGACGTGAAAAGCTTTACGCAAGAGTCTTTGTTACTGGCGCTGGTGGTGGTTGAATCTGTTCTTTCTATGATTGCCTTCAGCGGCGTACTGTGGGGAATTTCTCGGGAGCTGGTGATATTCCTGCTGGTGTATGCGGTAGTTGGTACGCTGGTGACGGTTGGGGTGTTTGGTAAACCTTTGGTGCGGCTGAACTTTGAGCAGCTTAAGAAGGAGGCGAACTTTCGATTTAGTCTGGTGAGAGTAAGAGAGAATGCAGAGGCGATCGCGTTCTATCAGGGCGAAGACCAGGAATCGAGCCAAATCAAAAATCGCTTCATGTCCGCGTTTGACAACTACAAAAGGCTCATCACCTGGGAGTTAAGCCTGAATGGGCTTACGAACTTTTACGAGTTTATTCCCTTTGTGCTGCCTGCAATTGTGGTGGCTCCGGGGGTGTTTGGCGGCGATGTGGAAGTAGGGAAGGTAAGCGAGGCACAGGGCGCGTTTATTCGCGTTTTCTTTTCGCTGAATGTTGTTGTAGCCAGACTACAATCGCTGACGGCGTTTGGTGCAGGCATTGACCGGCTGTATGACTTTTCGGATGCGATTACTGAAGAAACTTCTGAAAAAGAAATCTCTAAAGAAGAACAGATTGAGGATACGGCTGTTCATTCGACAATTAGTCTTGAAACTTCTCCTGAGCTAGTGCTGCAAAATCTGACTTTGCAGACCCCGAACTATCAGCGCACGTTGATAGAGGATCTGTCGCTAACGTTAGATACAGACGGTTCGCTGCTGGTGATGGGGCCGAGTGGGTGTGGTAAGAGTTCTTTGTTGCGGGCGATCGCAGGCTTATGGAATTCAGGGGCAGGCACTATCCAAAGACCCGAACTTACCAATCTGTTGTTTCTCCCCCAAAAGCCCTATATGGTATTAGGCAGCTTACGCCAACAGCTTCTTTATCCCTACACGGACACCGATATTGAAGACGAGCAGCTTAGAGATGTCCTCAAAGCCGTTAATCTTCCTAACTTAGAAGATCGCTCAGATGGCTTCGATGCGGTTGAAGAATGGAGTGACGTGCTTTCTTTAGGCGAACAGCAGCGATTGAGCTTTGCTCGGGTGCTGTTGCATCGCCCTGCTTATACGCTCTTAGATGAGGCAACAAGTGCGCTGGATCAGACGAATGAAGAACAGCTTTATGCTCGGCTGACAGAAAACAAAGTCGCCTACCTCAGTGTGGGACATCGAGAGTCTTTAACGCAGTATCACCAGTCGCTGCTGCGCCTAACCGAAGAAGGCACCTGGCAGTTGAAGACTTGAGTCAGGTTTTAAAGAGCCATTACAGAACCCCCAATCTGGGCGATAGCGTGGCATGATTGCAGCGACTAATTGTGTTTATTGCTGCTGCCGCGCTTATGGAACGAGTTGATTGGATAATTGTGATTGCATACCTTGTGTTCACGATGATTTTGGGGGTGTACCTGTCTCGCAAAGCATCGGGGGGACTGGTGGATTTTTTCGTTTCGGGGCGATCGCTCCCCTGGTGGCTAGCGGGCACAAGTATGGCCGCAACCACGTTCTCGATTGATACCCCGCTCTATATTGCAGGCGTCGTCGGCAGTCGCGGCATTGCAGGCAACTGGGAATGGTGGAGTTTCGGCGTAGCCCATGTCGTCATGATCTATATATTCGCGCGAATGTGGCGGCGCTCGGAGATCGTCACCGATGCTGAACTCACTGAAATGCGCTACGGCGGCGCTACGGCGGCATGGCTGCGTGGGGTAAAAGCCTTTTTGTTCGCGGTACCGATCAACTGCATCGGCATTGGCTATTCGATGCTGGCGATGACGAAGGTGATCGACGCGCTGAACCTGTGGGAGAGCGTAGGCATAGACCCTGGCGATGGCAATCTCAAGCTGTGGAGCGTGATCGGCATTAGTGCGCTGGTGTTGCTGTATGCCGGATTTTCCGGCCTTTGGGGCGTGGTGGCGACTGACTTTTTTCAGTTTTTCCTGGCCCTGATTGGGGCGATTATTGTGGCCGTTGCTGCGGTTAACTCTGTCGGTGGAATGCGGCCCTTAGTCGATCAGTTCACCGCTGCTACTAATCCAGACATGCTTAGCTTTATCCCCGTGAGCTTTAACGGCGGCATTGAGTGGAGCGCTTTAGCCGGAATTCCCTCAAGTACGTTTTTGGCCTACGTTCTGTTGCAGTGGTGGTCGTTCCGGCGGAGCGATGGTGGCGGCGAATTTGTGCAGCGCTTAGCGGCTTCTAAAACGGAAGCGGAGGCAGAAAAGGCCGCTTGGTTCTTTAACATCTTGCACTACGTCATTCGCACTTGGCCCTGGATTATCGTGGCAATGGCGGCGGTGGTCATCTATCCCAACCTAGAAGATCGCGAGCTGGGCTATCCGCTATTAATGCTCGACTATTTGCCGCCGATTTTGCTTGGCTTAGTGGTCGCTTCTCTGGTTGCGGCTTTCATGAGCACGGTTTCAACGCTGATTAACTGGGGCGCTTCTTACCTTACTAACGACCTATACGGGCGATTTATCAGTCCGAACGCGACCCAAGGTGAACTCGTTTTTGCCGCGCGAATTGCGTCTATTTTAGTTACGATCTTAGGTGCAGGGGCCGCTTTTATTGCGACCGATGTTGCCACTGTATTCCGCCTGGTAATTGCGATTGGTACTGGCCCCGGACTGGTGCTGATTTTGCGCTGGTTTTGGTGGCGAATCAATGCGGCGGCTGAGCTAGCAGCGATGCTGGGCGGCTTCATTGTGGGCTTTTTGACCAGCGTCGTGCCCGTGCTCACGATTGAAAACTTTGGGCAAAGGCTGCTAGTAACTTCTCTAATCACGAGCGTGTTTTGGGTCGTTGCAATGCTGATAACGCCACCGGAGAGTGATGAAACCCTGGATGCTTTTTACACGAAAGTGCGTCCGGGTGGCGCTGGCTGGAAGCGGCAAAGGGAGCGCACGGGGCTGTTGCCTGCGCAAAATTTGAAGCTGGATATTCAAAAAGTGCTGGCGTCGCTACTGCTGCTCTTTGGCTCAATGTTTACCGTGGGTGGATTCCTGCTGTTTCAACAGGTTACGGCCTGGGTGTCTTTGATTATGGCCGTGGTAGGCGGCTACTGGCTGCGTCAGCTCAATAAGCGGCCCAACTTCCCGGTCGGCAGGCCCGGCACTGAAGATGGCTAAAACGGCGATAGAATAATAAGAACGCTCACTCAACTTTAACTAACTGCCATGGGTTTCTTTCGCCAGTACATTGCACCGCTGTTTATCGTGCTTATCTTCGCGGTGGCCTTAGTGGCCGTTAGCGCTCGCATTTTCCTACCCAGCGACATGATGGCCCCAGCCCCGATTGAAGAACCCATCTCTGCACTACCTGCTTCACCGACTACTTCTCTGGCTACTTCAGCGACTATCTTCTCCTAGTGGCCGATCCTTTTCCAATTGAAAACTATCGAATTGAGGCGGGCTCATCTTTACAGAGGGCTCGCCTTGTCAAGTTTATGCAGCGGGCCTATCGCGATATGAACGAGGGCAAGGCGGGCACTTCTTCCAGCACGGGCGCACATTTAGCTGACACCGTTCAGCGCCATCTGTCTTCTACTTCTAAACTTTGGTGGCTCATAGACAACAAAGCGACTGCGCTACCGGCTGGGCTTCCTGGCATTCATACTGGCCTTGATCCGGTAGGCTGTTTGTGGATGGGCGAAGCGATCGATCAGCGCACGGGAGGTAAGCAGGCGTATGTTTTTTTGCTATATGTTGCGCCTGCACATCGGAAAAAGGGACTGGCAAAGGCGCTGATGAATCATGCTCGCTGTTGGGCGAAGCAGGCAGGGTATACGCAGATTAGTCTGCAAGTGTTTGAAGACAACGAGGCGGCGATGAATTTGTATACGCAGCTTGGCTATCAGTCGCAGGCTAAGTGGATGTCTTTGGAGCTGTAAGGCAGAGGAGATATCGTCGTTTCTAAACGCACCTTACAAATCAGTACAGCGGCCTTGCTTTAGGTGCTCAATTGCCTTTGCCGCTAGTTTATCTAGCCGACCTGCTGCAACGTCTTGCTCAAATTGCTGATCCCACTGCTTTGCATCAAACTTCGCAAACCACTCTCTGAAGGTTGCTAGCTCGTCTAAAGAAAGCTGACTAACGGCAGACTCAATCTTCTGAAGATTGCTCATGTGAGTTTATTTAAGTTTTGCTGTGTTCTTGAAGATTATAGCGCTCTGTTGCTCTTTGCAATTGTGCTCGGCACCCGCAGCGGTATTTTTTAAGCACACTACGAATCGGTACAATAAAATTCATCAAGCCACACTCGTTATTCGGCTGTGTAGATGCTTTGGCAAGTGCTTAGAATGGCACGTCTTCTGTAAGGGTTCGTCAGTCCGCGTTCCTCTGCAATATCGACTTTTCGCTTAAAGATAGTGCCTAGCTTATCTTGCATATGAACGTAGTCAAATAGGTTCCACTCAGCATTTTTAGCAAAATCAACTAAAACGTCAATGTCGCTGTCTAACCGAAAGTCGCTCCGAAGAACCGAACCGAATAGCGCCATTTCATTGATTTTCCAGCGCTGACAGAACTCACGGATTTGAGCTGGTTTTGCAGTCAGTCGCTCATATATAAAAGGTTCTAGTTTAATCATCGTGGCAAGCGTTATCTTTACTGATTCGATACTATGCTGAGACTTAATTGTAAATGATATTGCTATCGTTGCTCAGTTTGATGGTAGAGATGCGATCGCCTTACAAAAAACAATTTTGTCATCACCCGACTTATAAAAGTCTCGACTCCGCGCCTCTTCGTCGTAGCCGTCTTTGCAATTAGGGAGCTGCGCTCAAATAAAGTACCGGCAAACCGACAAATATTGCCCTGGGCATAGCGTGCTAAGCCCCTACGTCACCGTCAATTTCTGTAGGGGCTTAGCACTGCTATGCCCGAGGCAATGAACAGCGCTATCAGCGGTACTTTATTTAGACGCATGTCCCTTAGCTCTAAATATCTGACTTAAAAAAATCTAGAACGCCCAGCAGTGCGCCGCCGACTATGAGCAAACAGCCCAACCACACAAACCAGCTAGATTCAGCAAGCCCACAGACAATAAGCAAGATAGTGGACAGTAAAGGAGAGAGATAGGAAAGGAGCCCTAACACTTTGATGTTGCCATGCTTGACGCCGTAGTCCCAGGTGAAAAAGGCGAGCCCGACTGGCCCAAGCCCTAAGCAGATAACGGCCACCCACTGCCAGCCTACAGGCCAAACAGTCGCTTCAAACAGAACGTGGAAAACCCAGGAGAGAATAGCTGTTGCCCCACAAAATCCACCGACTGCGCTGGTTGAAATCGTGCCGAACTGACGAGATACGATTGAATAGATTGACCAGATGAGGGCGCAGGAGAAGGCTGCTACATAGCCTATGGTGTATTGAGGATCGAGAGTTAAGGACTGGCCTTTTGTGACCAATAGAGACACGCCGATGAAGCCAGCGATCGCACCCACCACATGAAACCACCTCAGCCGCTCACCCGGCAACAAAGCAGAAAGCAACACAATCAACAAAGGCCACAAGTAGGCAATCAATCCGGCCTCAACGACAGGCGCATTAGCCAAAGCAACAAAGTAAAAAAGATGATAGCCGAATAGTCCGGTAATTCCGGTAGCCCAAACTCTCTTAGGCAGCTTTATCAAGTGCAGTGGATTCTCCCCACTTCGTATCCAAGTCGCTATCCCGATTGTAAAGGCGATCGTAAACGACATGGCCGTGAGCTGAAAGGGCGGTATCTCCCCGCTTAGCTTGGTCAGTAGCCCCAATGTCGCCCACATCAAAATGGCCGTAAACCCAATCATAGTAGGCTGCTGTCGGCTTAATGCTGATGGTGCCATGATGTTTTGTCAAACTAGCGTAGACTCGCATCTTAATTGAATGCGTTCAGCTTTGGCCCATTCTGAAAAGTTGGAATTGTGATTGTGAACTGAGTTCCGTGGGGAGATAGCGTACAGACGGATAGCGTTCCGTGGTGCTTTTCAGTGACAATTTCATGGCTAATAGACATCCCCAAACCGGTTCCTTTGCCCACTGCCTTTGTTGTGAAAAAAGGATCAAAAATCTTCTGTTGCAGCGCCTCTGGAATGCCCATACCGTTATCCGCAATATGGATGCTAACCTTCTCAGCGTCACACTGCTCTGTTCGAATCTTAATCTCAGGATGCCAGCTACTGTCAGTGTCGTCGCGTAGGCTGTTTTTTGCATACTGCTCTTCTAGCGCATCAATCGCGTTGCTTAAAATATTCATAAAAACCTGATTGAGCTGGCCAGGATAGCACTTCACCTGCGGCAGGTCGCCGTATTCTTTAACCACTAAAATATCTGCTCGGGTTGACTGTGCTTTTAGTCGGCTATTTAAGATCATCAAGGTGCTATCAATGCCTTCGTGCAAATCCACATCTTTAATTTCAGCTTCATCCAGCCGAGAGAAAATGCGCAAGCTCAAAACAATGCTACGAATGCGGTCTGTGCCGACCTGCATTGAACGTATGAGTTTGGGCAAATCTTCTGATAAAAAATCTACGTCAATATCGTCTATCTGCGCTTGAATCTCAGGCGAAAGCGCTGGGCAAGACTGCTGATAGAGATTGACTATCTCTAGTAAGTCATGAGTGTAGTTACTAGCGTGTTCGATATTGCCATGGATAAAATTGATCGGATTGTTGATTTCGTGGGCAATGCCTGCCACGAGCTGGCCAAGCGCCGATAGCTTTTCTCGCTGAATCAGTTCAACCTGAGTGAGCTGAAGCTTTTTAAGAGCGTCTGATAGCGCTTTCGTCCGTTGTTCTACGCGAATTTCTAACTGTTGGTTTTGGTGCTGTAGCGTTTTTGTCAGGTTTTCAACCTTAAGATGCACCCGCACCCGCGCTCTGACTTCTTCGTACTCAAAGGGCTTAGTGATGTAGTCTACGGCCCCTAATGACAGTCCTTTTACCTTTTTATCAGTATCGGATAGGGCTGTCATAAAAATTACTGGAATATCTTGAGTCTCTGGGTTGGCTTTAAGGCGAACGCAGGTTTCAAAGCCATCAATGCCTGGCATCATCACATCTAGCAAAATTAAGGAGGGCGGATGATAGCTTACCTGCTCTAGTGCGCTTTCGCCATCTATAGCAACCGCTACTTGAAAGCCCTCCTCACTCAAAGACTCAGAGAGCACTTCTAAGTTTGTCGGGTTGTCGTCAACAATTAAGATGCTTTGAGTATCAGCAGAAGAGAGCATGTAACCTACTTTTAACCTGGAGGGTTGGAATGTCTAGAATTCAGGACGTATCAACTGTATTTGTATAAATATTCCCGAATCTGCCAGCAGCATCATCTTTATTTATCGGTAGCTGATATTAAGTAATAAGGCTGATTTTACGCATAAATCTAGAGGAGGCATCAGGTTTTCTTTGATGTTGAAAGGTTGATATGAGATGGGCAATGTATTTAAAGTACCTTGCTCCCAATCAACCTTATGGATTGTCTATCGACATACACTGTCGCCATAGGTGTGCAAAAGGTGCGCAAAGTATGCGTTTTTCACCTTCACCACAGGAATCATGACTTCATCAGAAGGCAATCAGCATCTATGCATTCACCTGTGGATTGAGCAGCAGGTAGCTGCAACCCCTGAAGCGATCGCACTCATTTATCAAGACCAACACTACAGCTACCAGCAGCTAAACGCGCAGGCTAATCAGCTCGCTCGCTATCTACAACAGAAGGGCGTTCGCTCAGAAACCTTGGTGGGCGTTTGTATGGCGCGATCGCCCCAAATGGTGATCGCCCTGATTGCTGTACTCAAAGCAGGCGGTGCCTACGTTCCTATCGACCCCGACTATCCGCAGGAGCGGATCGATCTGATTGTTGCAGAGGCGCAGGTGCCGGTGCTAATCGCAGATAGCGTGCGTACCAAAAATCTGTTCAATACAATTACTGATGTGGTTTGTATAGAGACAGATGGAGACATCATTGGCCAACAAACGGATGAGAATCTGGATGTTTTACTAGACGCTCAGCTTGCCTATGTTATCTACACCTCCGGCTCTACTGGCAAGCCTAAAGGTGTGATGATTGAACACCCGGCGCTTATAAACTTTGTGCAGTCGGTGGGTGCTACCTATCAGCTATCGCCTGCCGATCGCGTCCTACAGTTTGCCTCTATTAGCTTCGATATTTCAGTCGAAGAGATTTTTGCCACGCTGACTCACGGGGCTACGCTGGTGCTGCGATCGCCCGAAATGCTGCGCTCTACCTCAGCTTTTTTACAGACCTGCCAGCGCTGGGAAATCTCGGTGATTGACTTGCCTACTGCCTTCTGGCATAAGCTCTGCGCCGATCTGGCTGACGCTGAGTTTCCCGACGCGCTCCGTCTGGTCATTATCGGTGGCGAACGCGCCGTGCCCCAGTGGCTCAACCTGTGGAAACAACATGCCCCGCCTCACGTTCGGCTAGTGAACACCTACGGCCCAACAGAAGCCACCGTGGTAACAACCCTATGCGATTTGGCTGGCCCCTATGCTGTAGAGACGCACAAAAATCGGATTCTGCCGATTGGCAAACCGCTCAACAATGTTCAAGTTTATGTTTTAGACGAACAGCGTCAGCCCGTCTTAGCCGGATTGATTGGCGAGCTTTATATTGGCGGCAAGGGGCTCGCACGGGGATATTTCAATCGGCCTGAGCTAACGGCTGAGAGCTATCCTTGTATTTCAGTTCAAGATAAAGGCAGCATTCGGCTTTATAAAACGGGCGATCGCGTACAGCAAAGAGACGATGGACATCTAGAATTTCTCGGTCGAGCTGATAAGCAGGAGAAGATTCGCGGCTTTCGCATAGAGCTGAGCGAAATTGAAACCGTACTAGAACAACATGCCAAGGTTCGACAGGCGATTGTGCTAGCCAGAGAAGACATCCCCGGTGACAAGCGCCTGGTGGCCTATGTTGTGCTCAATGAAAAGATTCGATCCGAGCAGACGCTACCTCAGCTTATTTCTGGCGAAATTCCTAGCCTGCGTGCCCACATTCAGGGCAAGCTTCCTGGCTACATGGTACCTGCTGCTTTTATGCTGCTAGATACCCTGCCGCTGAGTGCCAACGGTAAAGTAGATAAGAGAGCTTTGCCTGCCCCGACGCTAGAGCGTCCGGCCCTCGCAGAAGCTTATGTTGCCCCGCGTACGCCGCTTGAAGCTGAGCTAGCAGCCCTGTGGGCTAAGGTCACAGGCGTTGTTAAAGTTGGCGTCAATGACAATTTCTTTGAGCTAGGCGGCAATTCGCTGCAAACTATGGAGCTAATCTCCTACGTTGAGAAAAACCACAGCCTCAGCATCCCGCTCAAAGACTTTTTGGCGATGCCATCGGTGGCGAGTATGGCGATGCTGGTAGGCCAAACCAAAACCGATCGGCACCGCTTAAGCGAGCATATGAGCCTACCTGCAGCTACAGCAGGAAGCGGCTGACTGTTGGACTGCTGTAAACTGCTGGCAGAGGCAGGCGATCGCAGATAGAAGCACAGCGCCAAACGGCATCTTTATGACAGGCGCAACCGGATTTCTGGGGGCTTTTCTGCTACAGGCGCTTTTACAACAGTCCGCTACCGCTAAAATTTACTGTCTTATTCGAGCCCACAACGCGGTAGAAGCTCAGCAGAAGCTACGAACTTCTTTAGAGAAGTATTTGCCGCCCGCCGAGATTGCCTACGATCGCATTGTGCCGGTAATGGGAGATTTGACCAGGCCGCTTTTGGGCATGGATGAGGCCCAGTTTCAACTGATTGCCCAATCGGTTAGCGCTATCTATCACAGCGGCGCTAACGTCAATATGTTTTATCCTTACACCGCTCTTAAAGGCGCTAATGTCGGCGGTACCCAATCTGTCATTCAGCTTGCAACCACGGGTAGATTCAAGGTGCTTCATCATATTTCTACCCTGGATGTTTTCGAGTCTCTGGCCAGAATGGGCACGGATGTCTTTTATGAAAATGACAGCATTGCGCAGGGAGATGGAATTTCGGGCGGCTATGCCCAAAGCAAATGGATCGCTGAGAAGCTAGTGATGAAAGCAGCGGCAAAAGGACTGCCGGTTTGTCTGTATCGTCCGGGGATGGTGACCGGGCATAGCCAACAAGGAGACTCTAATACTAATGATGTGCTGTGCCGCTTTATCAAAAGCCTGATTCAGCTCCAGGCAGCGCCTGATTTGGCAATGCGGGTAGATATGACCCCTGTGGACTATGTGAGCAAGGCGATCGCTCGACTCTCCTATCAGCCTGAGGCGATTGGCAAGGTGTTTCACATCGTTAATCCTCAGCCTATTGATTTAAAGGAGCTGGTGGCAACCTTGCAGGCTAGGGGCTATGCGATCGCGCCCACAAACTATTCCGACTGGCTAAACCAGCTCTACACGCAGCCCAACGAGCTAAGCACCTTAGCGGCTTTTACAGCCAAGGCCAGCCCAGAAGAACAACAAACCTGCTTAGAGCTATGGCTAGGCGGCCACTACGTCTTTGACTGTGCTAATACAGAGCGCGGACTCAAAGGCGAGCTTATCAAATGCCCGCCCGCCGATCGTCAGCTGCTTAGCACCTATCTCAACTACTTTGTTCAAAAGGGCTTTATTCCTAAAGCCGCCGCTCATCATTCTCAGCTCATTCACACCCCTCACGCACTATGATTGCCGAACTCGCTAAAATCGCAGGCATCATCGGCCTTTTAGGCTACATCCCTTACATCCTCGCTATTGTCAAACGAAAAACAACGCCCAATCCGGCAACCTGGTGGATTTGGAGCGTCGTTGGCTGGGCGGCTTTTGCCAGCTATTTTGCCGCCGGAGAGCACGAAACCTTTTGGCTGATGCTCACCTACGCTATTGGCCCCTCTATTATTGGCATACTCTCTTTTAAGTATGGCAAAGCAGACGCCTTAGAAAAGTTCGATATTGCCTGCCTCATTATCTCCTTTGTTAGTCTCATTCTGTGGCAGCTTACCAACAGTCCGATTCTAGCGCTCACTATTAACTTAGTGATTGATGCTACGGGCGCGCTGCCGACTATTCGCAAAACTTACCTTGAACCTGATACCGAAGATGTCCTTTCGTGGGCCGTTTTCTGGACGGGAAATACGCTGAACTTTGTCACTATTCTATTTTCTGGTGACTGGAACCTAGCATCTATTCCCTACCCGTTTTATCTATTTGCTTTGGCCTCAACTATGATGGTGCTCATCTTAAGAAAGCGGATCAAAGTGCCAGGTGTTCGGGCTTAAAACAGGCTTAAAAACAGCAGTCTCGCGCTCAAATACGACAGTCCAGAATTAAAATGAAACAGTCTCATATTTCCGACAGGCCGCTTGAAGCTCAAAAACAAAGCTTGCACGGGCGGCAGCCTGATGGTGGCCGTAGAGCGCTACCGCTAAGGCTGATTTTAGTCGTTCCGTTTGCCATCCAAATATTTGCAGCCGTCGGGATTACCGGATACTTATCCTTACGCAACGGTCGCGAGGCGGTCGAAGATTTGGCAGCTCAGCTAGAAGAAGAAGCGAGCAAACGAATCTCGCTGCACCTCGACGGCTATATGTCTGCGCCTGCTAAAATCGTGCAGAACAACGTTAACTTGTTTCGCATGGGGCTGTTGAATCCTGAGGAGGTCGGGCAGCTAGGCGATTTGTTCTGGCAAAACAGACAGGTGCATGACGTTGGCTTTGTGATGTTTGGCACTGAGTCTGGATACTATGCTGACTCGGGCTACGACCCTAGCGTGGATAGCGTGGTTATCAGTGAGATTGCCCCGGCAAAGCGCGGCAACAATAATCAGTATGCCTACAAGTCGGACAGTGAGGGGAATCGAACGAAGCTCGCCTTTGATCCTGATGTTTATGACTTTCAATCGGAGAGCTGGTATCCAGAGGCGATCGCAGCCAAAAAGCCCGTGTGGAGTTCGGTATATAGCTGGGAAATTAACCCTTTTCCGCTCGCGATCGCCTACGCCAGCCCGATTTATGACGCTGACGGTCAGCTCATCGGTGCCATCGGCGTCGAGCAGCTTTTACTCCAAATCAGCGACTTTTTAAGAGACTTACGCATCAGCCCCAACAGCCGCACCTTTGTGATGGAGCGAGATGGTATGCTCGTTGCCAGCTCAGGCAAACACCAGCCCTTCGATATTGTTGACGATCTGCCTGTCAGGCTTCACGTTTCAGAAATAGACAGCTCAATAGCGCGGGCCGCTGTCGATCAGCTTGTTGAGAATTTTGGTGGACTGGGTGATATTCAGTCGTCCGAGCAGCTTACGTTTAGGCTTGATGGTGAGCGTCAGTTTTTGCAGGTAATGCCCTGGGGCGAGGGTACAGGGTTAGACTGGCTGGTTGTGGTCGTGGTGCCAGAGTCAGACTTTATGGGCCAAATCAACAAAAACACGCGAACGACGATTGTTTTGTGCCTGATGTCTTTAGCGATCGCGCTCATCTTGGGCTATCTCACCTCCCGCTGGATCTCCCAGCCCATTCGCCAGCTCAGCGAAGCCTCAGAATCTATTGCCAGCGGCAACCTCAATCAAACCGTAAAAAGTTCTGCGGTTAGTGAGCTAAACGTACTCTCTTCTGCCTTTAATCGGATGGCTCAGCAGCTACGAGAGTCTTTTACAGCGCTTGCTGATAGTAACGAAGCGCTAGAGATTCGTGTAGAACAGCGCACTGCTGAGCTTAAAGAAGCGAAAGAACTTGCTGAAGTTGCCAATAGCGCTAAAAGTGACTTCTTAGCAAACATGAGCCACGAGCTGCGCACACCGTTAAACGGAATCTTGGGATACGCTCAAATTTTGCTGCGATCAAAGCAGCTTCCTGAAAAAGAACAAAAGGGTGCTGGCATTATCAACCAGTGCGGGGCGCATCTGCTGACCTTAATCAACGACATTCTTGATCTCTCTAAAATTGAAGCGCAAAAGATGGATCTTCATCCTAATGAGTTTCATTTCTCTTCTTTTCTACAGGGCATTGCTGAAATTTGTAGGATTAAAGCAGAGCAAAAACAGGTTGACTTCATTTACGAAGTCGATGGGATACTGCCAACGGGTATCTATGCTGATGAAAAGCGATTGCGCCAGGTGCTTATTAACCTTTTAGGCAACGCGATCAAGTTTACAGATGCAGGCCACGTAAAATTTATTGTCAAAGCTCAACCCGCCACTCACTTAGCCGGTAGTAGCCAGCATCACCCAACCGAGTCGCCAGTTTCTTATAACCTGCGGTTTCAGATTGAAGATACTGGCATTGGCATGTCAGAAGCGCAGATAGAGAAAATCTTTTTACCCTTTGAGCAGGTGGGCGATACTCGTAAACAATCAGAAGGCACGGGGCTTGGGCTAGCAATTACGTCGAAAATCGTCGCTTTGATGGATACAACGCTAGAAGTACGCAGCGAGCCTAACCAGGGTAGCCTGTTCTGGTTTGATATAACCGCGACCGAAGCCGGGGATTGGATGACCTCTTCTATCAGCGCGCCCCAGGGGACGATTGTAGGCTTTGATGGGGCTGAGCGCACTGTGCTAGTAGTTGACGACCGTTGGGAAAACCGATCGGTGGTGACCCATTTGCTAGAGCCTGTCGGCTTTAGGGTAATTGAGGCGCACAACGGCGAAGAAGGATTGCAAAAAGCCAAAGACCATTCACCAGATTTGATTATTACCGACATTGCTATGCCTGTGATGGGCGGCTACGAGATGATTAAGCATGTTAGAGAACTGCCAGCACCACTGAAGAGCGTACCTATTATTGTTTCATCAGCGAGCGTTTTTGCTGCCGATGAATACAAGAGTTTTAGCGCGGGTGCAGATGAGTTCATTCCTAAGCCGGTACAGGCCGACAGTCTGTTTTTAGCCATCAAAAAGCAACTCAACTTGGAATGGCGCTATGAGCGAGCGGGCGATCAGCCGGGAACCTCTCAGCTAGCAGGTAATCTCAATGCCTCAAGCAGTCAAACAGATCCTTCAGAGATTGTTCTACCGCCGCTAGAAGATCTTCAAAAGCTTCATGACCTCAGCCGCAAGGGGCTGATAAATCAATTGGTAAAGCAGGCTGAGGATATCCAAAGCAGCCACCCAGAATGCGCTGGATTTACCAAGCCCTTGCTGAAGTTTGCGAAAGCGTTTCAACTCAAGCAACTGCGAGAGTTTATAGAGACTCAGCTATAAGGGACATGCGTCTAAATAAAGTACCGCTGATAGCGCTGTTCATTGCCTCGGGCATAGCAGTGCTAAGCCCCTACAGAAATTGACGGTGACGTAGGGGCTTAGCACGCTATGCCCAGGGCAATATTTGTCGGTTTGCCGGTACTTTATTTGAGCGCAGCTCCCTAATGCCTTTATTGGGCAGCGAGTATCTATCACTTCGATAACCAGCGTCAGGTAACGGTGCTAAGCTCAAACTTTCTTGAGCATCACCTATGCCCGCCGCGACGACCGCCACCAAAGCACAGGTCACGCTTTTAGCACTGGCCCAAGCGCTAGCGATGACTACTAACACCGTATTGATTACCACCGCTGCGCTAGTCGGCTTTGCCCTGGCAACCGATAAAGCATTAGCCACAATGCCGCTAGCACTCAGGCAGGTTGCTACAATGAGCGCCACTATCCCGGCCTCTCTGCTCATGGCGCGCATCGGCAGGCGCAGCGGTTTTTTGCTCGGTACTGGGCTCGGTATCATTGGCGCAAGCCTTAGCATCTACAGCCTCAGCATCGCTCACTTTTGGCTATTTACGCTATCGATGGTTGTACTCGGGCTCGCCAATAGCTTTGTCGGCTACTACCGCTTTGCCGCTGCCGACATTGCAGACGAAGCCTTCCGTTCGCAGGCAATTTCGTGGGTGATTGCAGGCGGCATTATCGCGGCTATTTTAGGCCCATGGGTCGCCACCGGCTCTAAAGACTGGTTTAACAGCGAACTTTACATCGGTGCTTTTGTCGCCGTGCTGGTTCTACAGATTCTCTCTTCGGTGCTGCTGTTGTTTCTCCAGGTGCCGCCCGCTGTAAAAAGTAAGGTAAAAGAGACATTGCGGCCTTTGAGCATCATTGTTCGACAGCCAAAGTTTTTAGTCGCGACGCTAGGCAGCACGATTAGCTATGGCGTAATGGCCTTCATTATGACCGCTACACCGCTGGCGATGGAAGGTTACAGCCACAGCTTTGCGCAGTCGGCTTCGGTAATTCAGTGGCACGTATTCGGCATGTTTGGCCCGTCGCTGTTCACTGGCTGGCTGATCAAACGGTTTGGCGTTTTAACAATCGTGATCACCGGGGCCGCTCTGAACTTGGCCTGCGTGGGCCTAAACTTAGCAGGCACTAGCTTCTGGCACTTTGCCATAGCGCTCCTGCTGCTGGGCCTCGGCTGGAACTTCATGTACGTGGGCTCTACTACGCTGCTAACTGAAACTTATCTACCGCCCGAAAAGGCCAAAGTTCAGGCGGCGCACGATTTTACCGTGTTTAGCTTTGTGGCCTTAGCGACCTTCCTCTCAGGTCGTGTGTTCTATCGGTTCGATTGGGAAGTTCTCAATCAGGTAAGCTGGCCGCTGGTGCTGCTGAGCCTGGCTGTTGTTTTATGGCTGCGCTACAGGCAACCGCGAGACACGAAGCCGATATAAGACTTCTTCTATGCTCAAAATGTTTTACTGAAAATCAATGTTTTCCATCATCAAGAACATTCGATCTAAAGGCTCAGTATCGCGGGCTACTGCCGGACGAAGGCTATCATAAAGCGCTGGATAGTTGGCCTGAAGCGCTGAGGCGTCTAGGTTAGTGTCTAAGGGATGCCCGTTTTGAGTATAGATGTCGTAGCGATCGCGCCCATTGTCACCGGCTGAAATGGTTACCTGATAGTCGCGCAGCACCAGTCTTGTAATAGTTGTCTGCTGCGATGCATGGTTATCGGGGGCTGGGGTCGCTGCCAGTAATAGACCTGCCAGAGGTGTTAAAAGCAAAGCTGAGTAAATAGAGCGCATGGGTTAGGGGCCTCTTTTAGCGGTAAATTTGAAGTCATTGTAATGTTAATGATTAAACCTGCGCAAAAAAAAGGTTCACTAGCCAGCGCCAGTAAACCCCACATCTTTGATATCTGTTTTTAACGAGTGAAAATTAGTCTACACAGCAGCAAGGGCTTTAGGCGTGGTGGCTTTAGGTGCAGTGGCCTTTCGTGTAGGGCGTTTGCGATCGCGCGTCCTCACCCCGCCTGCCATCTCATACTCACTGCTGTCTTTGTCATAGCGAATGGCCACGTTAGCCAGCATCTTGCCCGAAAACTTTGACAGCTCTTTTTCTGACTCAAGGAAGGCATTGTAGGCTTCATCAACCTTAGAGAGCAGTGTGTTGTAGGTATCCAGGTTAGCGGTTACCTTGGCAATGTGCTTGGCAAACTCTGCATTAGAATAGCCTGCGCCGAAGTCGAGCTTAGGATCAATAGACTTCATGCCTGAAAGGCGCTTGGCCGCGTCAGGGAGGGCCGCGGATTTTTTCTTTTGTCTTGGCATAGTGGATGTGCCCAGGTAGTAATGTTGTTGTGCAGAAACCCTAGCGCGCTAAGCTCACAGGTTCTCTGCCTGTGATTACAGTGCCCGACAAAAGCAACAAAAATTACATTGCCTTATCTGTAAGACTACTTATTGCCAAAGACGAAAGGCAGATCGCCCACGTACTTTGTCAAAGTACGTAGCGACTTCAACAGATCACTTTCATGATCTGGCAAATCGTGTTGATGAGGTGGCAAATCATCCTTGTGATCCGGCAGATCGTGTTGATGGTTCGGCAAATCACCTGCATGATTCGACGGATCGTATTGATGATCTGCCGAATCATGCAGGTGATTTGGCAGATCATGTAAGGCTTTTGGCAATTTGCCTTCGTGTTTTAGCGTATCGCCATTGGATAACTCGCTGTATGGCTAGCGCTACAGTCTTACACGACGGGTCAACACAACCATGACTTCGTTGCGATCGCCCGTCGGCACAGGCTTACTCCAATCGTTAGGCTCAGCATAGTTGAGCTTGAACAAAGTGCGAATGGTCGCTTGAACCGCATGAAGGGAGCCGCGTATGGTGTGAGTGACGATCTCGGGGCTATCGCCTGAGGGAAACGAAGAATTACCGACAGGGGGAACGGTGGGCGCAGAGGCGTCCGGGCGAGCTGAAGTAAGCATAACGTTGAATTTCCTTTATTTTTGAGGAAACCAGAACCCCACTAAACCAAGCCACCCCGCGAAAATGTAGTGCAAATCGGGGTGGCTAGAGTAAAGTGACTCTAGCCGCCTAGACTGCTGGTTAGTCCGGGGGGTTAGCTATCGGTAGGTGTTCCACCACCTATCGATAGTGCTGAGCGAAATCGAGTTCTGGCAAGAACAACTGTGATAGGCATCACAGCTTAGAGATGACGATAATCTGATTCCTTGCTGCCGTCAAGTGGAAATTATGTGAATGTGGAGAGAAAAGCGCTGTGCAATAAAACGATTGTGCGAGCTACGCGGCAATAGATTCTTCGGAAGCGATCGCCTCTAAGTACTCAAGCAACAACAAGCGTAGATAGTCTAGCAGACTGATGTAAAGCTTCAATCGCTCGGACTGTGTTGACTCGTCAAAATAAAACTCAGTAATATTCGGTACTTGGAAGACCCTAAGACCTCTTAGCTGTGCGATCGCCTCCCTTGTATTCTCTATGCTGGTAGCTGCCGAAAACTGACATCCCCATCCACGAATTCCCACAGTCAGCAACTCTAGCTCTTCAATAAGAGTAAAAGCCGTATCTTCGCTACCTAAAGATTCAGATAAAAGCCTACGCTCAGCCTTCGCAAGCTGATAATCAATTGTGAGCTGCGACAGCACCTGAGCAACATGTTTTCTCTTAATTTCGAGGCTGCCATCATCTATTGTCATCACCTTTACTCCTGGGAAATACCAAAACTTACAACTTTCTCAATCCCGAACTGATCTAATCGAACGATCAAATACTGTCCATCCTTTCGGTAAACCGCTGAACCATCCTGTCGGTAGCCCTTTGGAGGCACTCTTCGCGCTCTTTTGCGATTGAAATTGTGGCATCGCCTTAAGTATTTTATCGGTTCAATCCCTTTTCGAATAGCGTGGTCTAGCACACCTTGCGCGGTCGTTGCGTATGTTCCAGCACTCCATTCTTCGAGGTATTTCTTAATCTCTACGACTTCAATCTCTGTATAAAGCTCACATAGGCTTTTCAGATAGATATCGTCAGAGGGAAAATCGCTCGTCACCCAGTACACCTCAAATATGTTTTCATATTTCAGCAGAGCTTTGTACGAATTGCCGACAGGGGGAACGGCGGACGCAGAGGCGTCCGGGCGAGCTGAAGTAAGCATACTGTTGAGTTTCCCTCATGCGCAATTTGAGCAACTATATAGAAAATGCTAAAAATTGGCGCAGAACGGGCCATCGAAACCGATGAGAAAAGTGCCAATTCCTGGATCGATCAACAGCTTGATAGCATAGGTGTAGAGATAACATAGTCCTTACTATTTTTAGACGACTAGCCATGAAAGACCATCACATCAACATCTTTTATAGCGAAGACGACAAAGGCTATATTGCTGATATTCCCGACCTTACCTACTGCTCCGCCTTTGGCAAAACCCCTATCGAAGCCTTGCAAGAGCTAGCCATTGCCAAACAAGCCTGGCTAGAGGCTGCTACCGCAGAGGGAAAACCCATTCCCTCTCCAATCGCTCAGCAGTGAGTATCTGCTATGCGGCTGTCTCGCCTCAGCGTAGGGCTACAATAATCTCAATGCACGTCACGAAGGCAGACACTATGAGTATCGAGCAAGCTTTAATCGCAGAAGTGCGATCGCTGACACCCGAACAGCAGCAAGAAGTTCTCAACTTTGCTGCCTTCCTCCGTCAGCGAAACCCCATCACGCCCACTTCCCCCACTCCTGGACTCCACAAAGACACTCCCTACTGGATGGCAGACGATTTTGATGCCCCCCTGCCAGATTCATTCTGGCTGGGAGAAAATGAAGTTACTGCTTGATACGCACACATTTATCTGGTGGGACAGAGAGCCGAGTCGCATTCCTGCTACTACGCTTGAGCTACTGCAACGTTCAGAGCTGCTGGTAAGCCTAGTCTCACTTTGGGAAATTCAAATTAAGACGCAGATAGGAAAACTTAACCTGAATATGCCGCTAGCTGAAATGGTGAACCATCATCAATCTAACGGCATTAGGCTTTTACCAATCACCGTTGCTCATATTCTAGATTTAGAGCAGCTTCCTCAGCATCACAAAGATCCCTTTGATCGGCTGATCATTGCTCAGAGCCGGACTGAGGCAGTCACTATCGTTACTCGCGACTCAGCCTTTCAGGACTATGACTGCAAAAAACTATGGCAGCTTTCATAGAAAGCTCACGGGCGTTAATAGGTGAATCCCAAACCATAAGTATTTATTTTTTCAACGGATCCTACTGGATTCGAACCAGTGACCGATCGCTTAGAAGGCGATTGCTCTATCCAACTGAGCTAAGGATCCTTATCGGCTAGCCGAGGGCGCTAATTATTTAGCTGTACTAGCTTACACCTGATAGCGAATATATCGCAATTTGGCCCGCTTGTTTAGGCGGTCATTC
The DNA here is from genome assembly GCA_963793265.1 of uncultured cyanobacterium. Lineage (GTDB taxonomy): Bacteria > Cyanobacteriota > Cyanobacteriia > Phormidesmidales > Phormidesmidaceae > Phormidesmis. The sequence continues at coordinate 174,196 of CAWBZI010000005.1, read as the reverse complement.
GCATCTCTTCAAAGCTGCCGAATTCTCTGGCGTGCTAGTAATACCTATCTTAATTGATGCAGCATTTGGGTACGCTAACCGCACAACCTGAGGCCACTGCTATGCTTGGCCCCGCTCAAGATTAGCACCTACCGCCCATGTTCTTGTTAACCCCAGAAGATGTCGAAATCACCAGCATTCAACATCCCAAAAAGGCAAAAAAAGTGCCGATTTTGTCATACGAAGACAAAACCTTTCGGCTGCTGAGCGTCTTCGGCTCCGACCAGCAGGCCGAGGCTCATGCCTCTTGGCGCGATTTGACCGAGAACGAGGGTAAGATGTGCGTTTTGCTCGAAGAACGCTTTCGCTATAGCGTGTGGCGACAGGTGCGCTTGAATATAGGGGTATTACAGCCCGTTGCGCCCGTGGCCTATGCCAAAGCTAGCGTAGTAATGATTCAGGCGCTTTATAGCGATGTAGAGCAGCTACTAGGCAGCAAGCAGGCTAAGGATTTTGGTGCGGCCTTGGAGGCGATCTCACCCAAGCAGCTATCAGCCGTCGGGGGCTTCGGTGGAATTTTGCGCCTCAATCCGCTCACAGAAGCGCTGCCCCACTGGGAAGAAGACGACATCAGCAAGCTTCTGCTGGAGCTGCATCGTTTGGGCACCCAGTTTTTCGGCTGCGCTAGCTTCGTTACGCGAACCATCGCCGCTCTAGACGATCTTGCGACTAATGACAAAACAGTGTTTCTCAACTGGCTACGCCTTTCTCTATTAAATAATCTTTGGCTGAAGCATCTGTAGCTTTAGGTGCTGATAGCAACAATTTCAAACTTGAGGAAAGGGCGTGAGCGAGACAACTAAGGCGGCTTTAGGAATAGCCCAAGCAGATCGAGGGGCTTTGGTGCTGTGTGCAGGCTGGGCCTTGCTGTCTGTCTGCGCTTTTTTGCTCTTTAGCGTGCTGCCCGCAACGCTGCATGCAAGATGGTTTCCGACAGTTGTCAGCCTGCTAAAAGTCGGCGCGTTTTTGATATCGAGCGTACTGTGCTGGCAAAACTCACGAGATGCGTCTATTTTGAGCGGACGGACGGTGTGGCAGGCGATCGCACTCGGCCTCACGTTCTACGCCCTCGGCGACATCACCGTCATCCTATGGCGCAGCATTTGGGGCATTACCTCCGCTGTCTCTTTGGGCGACGTGTTCTACAGCGCCAGCTACCTTTTCCTCTCGCTCGGCCTGCTAAATGCCATCTTGCCCCGGCGCATTAACCTTAATATTCAGCAGAGCTTAGGAATCGCAGCAGTGGGTACGGTGGGTATCGTGTTGGCCTGCTGGCTGAACTTTTACCCGCCCGAGGTTGCCACCACTAGCGTGGATAGCACAGTGAGTGAACTGGCGATCGCACCCACAATCACACAGGCCAAAGGCGCAGCTATTGGCACCGTCACCAGCTCAGAGCAGGCCGCCCCGGCGATTGTACAGCTCATAGATCAGCGCCTTAGCCGCATCACCAGCCGCGTAGATTTGCTCTATGTAATTGGTGACTGCGCGCTTATCGTCATGGCCGCGGCCCTGCTCGTAGCCTTTTGGGGCGGCACCTATTCCGAAGCCTGGAAGCTGATCGCGCTGGCGGGCCTGTGCCTGTACGTCGCGGATATGTTTTTGATCTATGAGGTGGGCCGAGGGCGCTACGTGCAGGGCTCAGCGTGGGAAATCTTTTGGATTTTATCAGCGTTATTTTTTGGCTTGGGGGCTGGAGTCGAACGTGGAATTTCCGTTAAGATGCAGCAAACACGTTCTCGCAAGCAGTGGTTGTAAGGCTGAAAACTGCCATACTGTGAGAGGCAAAGACACAAGGACATCGGCAGCATGGCCCCGAGAAAACTGTCTGACTCAGATAAAGGCGACATCATTGAGCTGTACAAACAGCCCAATCAAACCACTTCGACGCTCGCTGAGCAGTATGGTGTCAGCAACAGTACAATCAGCCGAATTTTAAAGACGACGCTGCCCTCTGAGGAATACAGCGCCCTGATTTCGCAGAAGCGGATGGCGGGTGCCGATAAAACGGTTGCTGAAAGCAGCGAGCCCGAGCAAAAGCGGCGTAGAAAGAACGTACCGGACAAAAAGAAAAAGCGTGGCTCTGCTGAGGTTGTTGAGTCAGTCGAGACGGCCATGCCTGAGCTAATTCAGCAAAGCACGCCCGTAGTCGAGGCGATCGCTCAGGCGAATGAGCCAGACGAGCAAGCTGCCAAAGTAGAGCCCCCCAGGCTAAAAACAGCCGCCGAAAAAGACGAGGCCCCCAAGTCGAGACGCCGCCGCAGAAGCCGTTCGACGAATGAAGATGAGCAGCTACCGCTACTTACCGAAGAGGTTGGCGGGGCGATCGCAGATGAACCAGCACAGCCCGAAGGCTTAGAAGACGCCGACAGTCCCGAGCTAGACAGTCCTGAGCTAGACAGTCTTGAGCTAGACAGTCCCGAGCTAGACAGCAGCAAAGGCAAACCCGTTAGAAAACCTGCTCCTATACTCGCTAGCAGCTCAGAAGATGACGAGGAGGAAGACGATGATGACGACGATTTACTAGGTCTTGACGAAACCTTAGGCGATGACTTTGGCGACGATGATGATGACGAAGAGGAGGAAGACGATGACGATGACGACAGCATTGACGTCCCTAAGCCCAAGCTTCAGCCTACCGTCACCATATCGGTCATGCCTTTAGACGAAGCTGTCTTACCGAAGCCCTGCTACCTAGTCGTAGACATGCGCTCCGAGCTAATCACGCGGCCCCTGAGCGACTTTGCTGATTTGGGTCAAATTCCTAGCAATGAAGGAACAGCTAAAACGCTGCCCGTGTTTGACAATCACCGAGTTGCCAGACGATTTTCGCGCAATAAGCAGCGCGTGATTAAAGTGCCCGATGGCGATTTGATTACCAGAACTAGCCCGTATTTACAGGCCAAAGGTATCACGCGGCTGCTGGTAGACGGTCAGGTATTTGACTTAGCAAGTCGCAATTAGCCGTGATTATCTACCATTCTCGCTTTTCGCCCATTTGCTCGGCATCTGGGCAGTCATTCGTCAGCGATAGCTCTATCGGGCCTTTGGGCACCGTCGCTAGCTTCTGACTAATTGCGCCAATACTCTCAACGCGCACCATTTCTTCCCAAGAGCACACTTCGTCTTCGTCTTCAGTCTCGTAGCGAAAGGTTACCAAATCGCCTTCTATGCCTAAAATGGTGGCCGATTCAATCCACCTCTGCTGATCGCGTAGAAAAATTTGAACCTCGCGGCTGTCGCAAGAAAGCTGGTAAATTTTACGTTGCAGCATGATCTGTAGGGTCTAGTGTCTGCGGGTGAATACGGACGTGACTCCTATATTCTAGCGGCGCAAAGCGAAACGCGCGCTATCTCACCAGTGATTTCCTAAGCCTCAGGTCGTTGCTAGGGCTTCTACTAGCGCTGCCTTTTTCAACTTTGAAGTCTTCGCAATGCCCCGTTTTCTTGCCATCTTTTTTAGCTCTGTGGCAGTAAAAGAATTCAGTAGGGAGCGATCGCGAATAATCTCCGGCAAAGGCTCAGGCTCAACATAAAAAACCTGCTCTAGCACCTTCAGCTTCTTCCCAGCCGAAATCCTGCAACCCAGCTTTGTAATTGGCTGTAGCGTTTTCCAATACTTACGCGGCGCTTCATCAATTCGAGTCGTCGCACTCGCAACGCTCACCCCTTTCAAAGGCGTTCCCGGCTGCTTCACCAAATAGTCTAGTGCGGTAGAAATTTGCTGACGAGAGGCCACTGAAAGATTGATTCGCGGCAGCGTGTCTTGAGCCAGTACAGCAGAGGCAGCCGCAATCTCAGCAGAATCATCGGCTAAAATGCACCAGGCTTCTTCCAAACCGGCCTGGGCGATCGCGGCATACACAAACCCATTGGCAATCACCTCATACCGATGCCTTCCCGTCTCTTTTACAATCAGCGGCACCCAGTTTCGCTGGCTTTGATGCAGTAGCCGTGCCCCTGCCTGAATCAAAAAATCATGTGCCTGGGTGCCCACGCCCGGTTCAATTTCATCGAACGGCAAACACAGCAAATTACCAACGTCGCTTAAGCCCACAAGAAATACTCCCTGACAAATTCAAAATACTGTTCGCGAGCGACCTTAAAGCCAAACACTGCCGGGACATGGTGAAAGTCAGCCTTAGAAATATAGGCAAGCTGCTGAATTTGAGCCATGTCATTGTTGCGCTGGCCCGGCACCCACTTAGGATAAAAGAACGGCGTCAGATCTATATTTTTATGCGTGCGGTTGTGCTTAATGATTTTGACAATTGCCTGATGCATCATCTCAGACTGTACGTGAGAAATGCTCGAAGGCGCGCTGTTGAGAAAAACAGGGAGCGCTGTCGGCCCCGCGCCGCCGTCCTTAATATGTTCTTCTTGTACCTGTGGCAATAGCTCAGTAATGGCCATCGCTGCATTCTGAAAAGAGTGTAAGTTGTCGTGCTTTGCAGGCATTAGCACCACATCAGCCGCATAGACTGCCCGCTGAGAAAAGATTCGCCAGTTAGGCGGCGCGTCGATCAATATATAGTCGTAATTATCTTTGACCGCTTCTAAAGCGCGCAGTAGGGCATCAGGCCTCACCTTTTGTCGTAGCTTCACCTCGTCTATCTCTGAGGCCATTGAGGCATCCGACAAAATTACATCAAAGGCAAAGCCTCTAGGCGCTTTCGGATGCTTGTAAGTGTAGGTTTGAATACTGTCTTGAATGCTTGCCGACTTGCGAGAAAGCGCTTCTAACAGGGTTCCACCCTTAACAGATGGCATACCTAGCGAGTCTCCCAAATCTTGTTGATTCGGATCAAAGTCGATAGCGAGTACGCTTTTTCCGAGCACGGTTAGGGCCGCTGCTAAGTTAATCGTCGTGGTCGTTTTGCCGACGCCGCCTTTGTTGTTGTATACCGCAACCGTCAGCGCCCGAGGGGGCGTAGCAATATGACGGCGAAACGTGCTGATGACCTGTTCAATATCAGAGCAGTCCAGGCAGGGGGTGACCGGATAAACAACCTTGCCGTGCTTACGGAATAGCTGGGCGTGTCGGGAGTTAGTCATAACGCCCCACTGCACCGACTCGGAGTTAGGCGCTAAAAGATATCTTTTGAGCTGAACCAGCGTTTTCGTATAGTGAGGATGCTGGCCCGTCAGCGTTCTCTCTTGCCCCTTTACTTCAACATACAAAAAAGGCTGAGTGCGGGTATCGATAAACCTATCGTGTTTTGAGCTGCGCCTGGCTGCGTAATCAACCGGCCCTTGACCTGTCTCGAACTGGGGCACTGTCTCGGATAAATCAAACCCTAATGCCCGTAGAAGAACCGGCACAAATCGCGCGCTGACGACGGGCTCAGGTGCATTTTGAGGGAGGCTTTGAATCGCTTGTTTTAGATCGGTAAGATCCATTGAAATAATTTCCTGTGTGAGCATAGACACACGCCGCGTCTGGGCTGGCTTACTCTAAGCTTACCGAGTGCGCCCAGTAAGTTCCGGACAAGTCAGCAAGCGCTAAACTATAGCCTGATTGAGCTTTCCATTCCATTAAGCCCTTTTGATGAGGCAAAAATCCCGTATGCTCCTTCATTTATGTACCTGGCCTGAAGTTGAAGCGTATCTGGAGCGATCGCGCGGCATCATTTTCCCTATCGGCTCCACCGAGCAGCACGGCCCTACTGGCCTGATTGGTACCGACGCTATCTGCGCCGAAATCGTCGCCAAAGGCGTAGGCGAAGCCACCGATGCGCTGATTGGCCCCACTATCAATGTGGGTATGGCGCTTCACCATCTCGCGTTTCCTGGCAGCGTTAGCCTCCGGCCCAGCACCCTAATTGCCCTCATTCAAGACTATATAAAGCCACTGGCCCGCAATGGCTTCGAGCGCTTCTATTTCATCAATGGGCACGGCGGCAATGTCGCAACGATGAAGGCTGCTTTTTCAGAAACTTATGCGGCGATCGCAGATGCCAACCTCCCGAACGCCAGCAACATTCGCTGCAAAGTCGCCAACTGGTATCAAAGCAAAGCCGTCACCGACTTAGCCCAACAGCTCTACGGCAATCAAGAAGGCTCTCACGCCACCCCCAGCGAAGTCGCCCTTACTCAGTTCGTCTATCCAGAAGCCATCAAAACCGCTCAGCTTTCACCCGCTGTTGCCCCTTCAGGTCGCTCCATTTACAACGCCACCGACTTTCGCAAATTCTATGCCGATGGGCGTATGGGTTCTAATCCAGATTTGGCCACGCCCGCGCACGGCCAGCAGTTTTACGAGCTAGCCGTCAAAGAACTCAGCGCAGGCTATTTGGCCTTTTTACAGGAAGACTAATCGCTACTAAGCCTGTTACTCAATCGTAGGCGCTTCAAACGGCGTTGTTTCCGTTTGGCTCATCCACTCAGGCAGTTGCAGCGTAGAATCGGTAGCGTTTATATCAACCGTTCCACCACTGACATCAATCAGCGTATCAGTCGCTAAACCTCCCAGCGGTTCTACGTCTGCGCTGGTCAAGAAACTGTCGCCGCTCGTCAGCAGCAGCGCCTCATCAATCTCTACATCGCCAGCGTCTAGCCCTAACAGACCGCCTGCGGTGAGCGTATCAGCCTCACCGGATTCATCGGTGAGAGCAGATAGCGTAGAGGAATCAGAGAAGAGATTGCCTAGCTGCGATAGCAAACTATCTATATCTGACAGACTAGGGTTGGATCTGATGAGCGTCGAAAAGACATCGCTGGTGAGAATATCTTCGTTGAGGTTGCTAAGAAGACTTGAAAAATTATCGATCGCACCCGCATCCAGCTCACTCAGCGCCTGCGTGAAGCTGCGGTCGGTTAAAACAGTTGTGCTCAAATTAGAGACTAGATCGGCAAAGGTGCTGTTCTCTAGCAGCGCGGTGTCAATTTCAATTAGCAGTGTTTGAAAGTTTGGATCGTTAAGAATGCTGCTATCTAGCTGACTGAGTAAGGATAAGAAGTCTTCGCTTTGTAGTACCGATTCTTCTAGGGCCAGTAGCGTGTTAGTGAATTCGGCCTGATTGAGGAGATCGGGATCGAGGGATGCGATCGCATCCAAAAATTCACGATTGCTCAGAACCTCATCACTCAGGCTGCTTAAAAAGCTAATTAAGCTCGCGTCCTGTAAGCTCTGTTCGCTCAAGCTATTGACGAAACTTACAAAATCGCTATTGATGATTAGCTCGGGGCCAACGCTGCCTAAAAATTGCGTAAGTACGCCTTGCGTTAGCAGCGACGTATCAAAGTTATTTAATGCGGTAGTGAAGGCTCTATCTGCTAAAAGCTGAGGATCTAAGCCAGATAGAAATTCAGTAAAGCTGCCGTCTAGCAGCACACTTGGGTTGAGATCTGTTAAGAAGCTGACGAAGCTACCGTCGTCAAAAAGGTCGCGATCCAAACTAGAGACAAAGCTTGCAAAAGTGGGATTACTCACTAGCTCAATGCCAAGCTGGCTGAGCACATTTGTGAAGCTGCCGCTGGTTAAGATATCAGGATTAAGTCCGCCAAATGCTGTTAGAAACGTCTCGTCAACAAGTAGGTCGTCGTCCAGGCTAGAGACAAAGTTTAGAAAGCTGCCGTCAGCGAGCAAGTTTGCGCTCAGGTTACTAAGGAAGTTAGTAAAGTTACTGTTGCTCAAAAAATTGGGTGAAAGGCCGCTGAGATTTGCCAAAACTCGCTCATTAACAAGCAGCTCATCGCCAATACCCGATAGAAACTCGGTAAAGCTCCCGTCTAAAAATAGGCCAGGATTAAGGTCGGTAACGAAATTGAGAAAGGAGCCGTTCGTGAGTACTTCGCTATCCAGGCTAGAGATAAACTGACTAAAGTTGCGATTAGCTAAGACATCGCTGCCTAGTGCCTCAACCAGAGAAGATAGCCAGTTTGTTGCTTGGCTATTGGTCAAAACAGAAGCATCTATAGCCGCTAACGCTAACACCACGTTTGAATTAGATAGCGCGCTGCTGCCTAAGTCGTTCAAGAATTGCACAAAGCTGCCGTCTGAGAAGGGGCGATCGCCCAATACTTCTCTAAGGCTGTTCAACTGGCTCTCTGAAAGATCGTCACTACCGCTGCCTTCTCCATCCTCCAAATCCACGGCGATTAAAGTTGGCTCAAGTGCGATCGCGCCGTCATCTACATTCTCTATGAGTCCCTCAACAATATTCAGATCGCTACCGTCTAAGAAGCTTGTGGTGCCAAAATCGAAGATGTCCATAGTGAATACTGCTCGCGATCTGTTTAGTAGGAACTAGCTTTAGTAGGATTAGCTGGGAAAAAGCCAGTAAAAATACACTAGATCAAATCAGCGATCGGCGACATTTTTGCACCCCCGATTTCTTGTTGTTATCATCTATATGAAATCTGCGTAAGATCTGCAGATCTTTTGCTGCTGAGTGGATTCGCCTTAGCGCCAGGTGATAAAAAACAAAGTGATTTCAGTAAATTTTCTGTCATAGTCTTTACTGCAACAGTTGCAAAAGTTTACGCTTCTAGCCGACAGCGAGCGCCCCTCTGATTGGCCCCTTGATCGGCACTCTGTTTAGCCAGTTTCTCTTCTCGCTCTGCAATCACTTTTTCTAAATTAGGGCGACCTGTCACCATCAGTCGCCAATCGGCCCAAATATCATAAATTTTATTCACCAAAGGGCCAACAATAGGCCATTTAGTAGGTGCATACATCCAGCCAATGCCAATAGCGTCGTATACCTCTTGAAACACCGCCACGTTTTTGACAATGCTGCCATCCGCGCGCACCGCATGAATTCGACCCATTGCCGTCTCAAAATCTACGCCGCCATTCTGCGCTGGATTGTAGTCAAGACTGGCAATATCTGTAAACTTCACCAGCCCCCTGCCAGCATCCTTTTTCTGCAAAAAATTGACTTCGCGCACGCACAGCGGACACTCACCGTCGTAGAGCAGATTTAGCTTCCATTGAGTTTCAGAGCCGACCATGTTTAAAAAATAAAAAACGAACGATTTATACAGTGTAAATCGTTCGCTCAAAGAAACGTTATTCGGTTACTGCTAGATATTGACTAGCTTGCAGCCATTGCCTGCTTGCGCTTACGCACAGCAGCAATCCCCATGCCAATAACGCCCAGCAGAGGCGCAGGTGTGGGCACCGCCGTAGCATTGCCAGCAGAGGCACTGTAGGCGATGTTATCGATGCCAAGACCGTCGTTAATGCCAAAAGCCTCAAAGCCAAAGGACGATATTTGCGAATCAGCAATGAAGCCGAAGAAACCGCTGCCGTTAGCGCCTGTGAGGATGGGTGCGAGGGTTGTACCATCGCTGAATTTGAACCGGGTGTCATGTTGACCTTCAGAGAAATCTGCAAAGTCTGCACCGAAGGATCTGATGGCTGTGCTAAAGGATAAGCTTGAGCTGATCTCGCTGTTGGCCGACACGACCGCCATGGTTGTCCCATCAACGTTTTTGTCGGCGTTTCTAAAAGCGGGCGCATCGATGAATGATCTACTACCGTTGCCAGTGATGGTCAGATCGCCATTTGTAAACGATCTTCTCGTAAAGTTATAGTCGCTCTCAAACCTGTTAAAGTCTTCGGTTGTTAGCAAGCTTGCACCGACAGCGGCTTCAAACTCGCTGCGGTCGGTAAAGGTTGTGAAAGTTAAGGCTTCGGCCCGTGGCTGAATGACGAGCGCCATTGCCATAGCAGAGAGCGCTAGGAGTAGTTTTTGTTTCATATGCTTTTGCACTGATTACTTACGGAAGCAGGCTCAGTTGCGATAATTTTAGGTAGGTTTAAGTTCAAAGGAAGCGTTTTTTTCTCACTTCTGTTTAAACCTGCCATTTCATGCTTTAGTTAGCCTTCCGTGTAGCTTCGTAATCTGAACTAAAGTTATGATGAAGCGCCTGTGCCGTAATGGCTGCTCTCGGTTCTCGGGTAGGCCAGCTTCCGGCAAGCTGCTGCTGTTGGCCTACCGGCATCGCATTCACTGAGGCAAGGCTGAGTAAAGGCTTCGTCGGCTTCAGGCTCGCTGGGTAGCTGACCAAAAACCATGGTGCAGCTAAGGTCTTCAAAGTTGGGTGTCATGGTGAGCGGAATGCCGAACTTGTCTGTGAAGAAGGTTTGGGTTGGCAGCTTGCACATGTTTACGCACATGCCGACGCACTGCGAATCTTCTAGATAGCGGCACTTCTGAATTTGAACGGCGCTGGGCTGCGATCGCACCACCCCGTCTAGCCCTTCTACATCGGCCTCGGCCACCTCACAAGGGCCGACTAGCCACTCAAACATCTGCGCAGCGAACCAGGCATTGAGCACGCACACCAGCCGAGTGGGTGAAAAGATCGTCCGAATCAGCCACAGCACCGGAGCGGGTACCAAAGATTGCAGCACCCGCGCCACCGCTGCCTGCTGCTCCTCTGCACTGCGCCCCTGCATGATCTGTTTGGAGAGATCGACAAAGCCACCATAGCCGCTCATCGGTATTTCAGCACCGATGGCATTCGCCATTTTGCGAGAAAAGAGCCAAATGAACAATCGATCTAGAAGATTGTCGTGGTAGGTGTCAGTTGCTTGCATTATCAGGTGTTGGGTTCCTGGGCGCGTTTTGAGTGAGTCTTTTTATTTTACGACCTGCGGCGCGATCGCTGCATTATCACAGCGAATAGCCCCAACAAAATTGCGCTGCCCATCCCGATCGTAATCCACCTTTTAATCCCAGACGGAGCCGGTTCTAGCTCAGAAACCACCTCACTATAGGGATCAGGGAGCGCGGCCTCAGCGTTTGCTGGGACTGTAGGAATCGCCTGGGCAACCGTGACATCAAAGGCTAGCTCAAACGGTGCAAATGCTTCAGCGCCTTCTGCTTTAGGCTGTCCGCTGATCTCCAGGGTATAAGCGCCCACCTCAGGAAAGATAAATTCTGCCCCTGGAATGCCCTCATAGCTTTCTTGCTCAACCGCCATCAGCGCAGGAGACAAAATCGGTTCGTCGCTGCCTTGCTGTGCTGACGCGTAGATGTTCAGTTGGCAATCGCAGTCTTTTAAAGGAAGGGTTTCGCCGCCTTTGCGGGTGAGAGCCACCCATGCCAAAACTTCCTCTCCGGCGCGGGGCGTATCGCTAGGCTCGATGTGCAAAGTGCCGCCGATGTCAGTAGAAAGTTCTACCTGGTGGGCCTGTGCGGTTGAGAGGAGCGTAACTATTGGGCTAATCAGAATGGCAGCAGTGATCGCGCTCAGACTCAGATGAAGGTAGCGAGAGCGAGCTTTTGGGAGAAGCATAATATTTTTTAAGTGAGAAGAAAGACCATAGGTGAGGCGATCGCGCTCCAAATACCACGGCCACCATAGTGACTAGACCCACTGCTCGGAGCTGATGTTGCCACGAAAGATCCAACGCGCCCCAGTAGCTAGCGCCGACAAGCAGCGTGTGGATAGCGGCTAAGCCCAAAGCAGGTACACCGAGCAGATGAAGTTTTCGCCATCGATTGCCTAGCGCTTTTTGAGCCCGATCGAAGCTGGTGAGGGCGGCTGGCAGCATGAATAGAGTTGCGATCGCCCCTAGCCCAATCCCGACCTGATGCCCCAGCAGCATAAACTGCACGGCTTGAAAATTCCAGTTCCAGGTGTGGCTAGCCATGTGCATGATATGCAGCAGACTGAGCGCGAACGCCCCTACGCCCAACACCCGGCGATAGCGCAGCGGCATTGCCCAAAATCGACTGACCGGACGAGCGATCAGCGCTAGCATCAGGCAAATCAGCGCCGCGTGACCGCTGTAGTCACTCATGGTGTCGCCTGTGCGAACCAACAGCAGCACACCGATGATAATCGTGAGATAGCCGCCAATGCGGAATAGCTGAGAGCGGCGATCGCGGCTCAGCACAGCCGTCACCGTTCCCATCGCCACCATGGCCGGTAGCGTACCAGCGCCAAACGCCAGCATCACGGCTGCTCCCCCCATCCAGCTTTGCGTTTCAGCCGCTCGAAGCTGGCCCGCATACAAAAAGCCACAGGGAATTAGCCCCCAAAGCAGGCCGAGTATTAACGGCAGCACAGCCTCGGTTCGCTGCCTACTCGACTTAGACACACGCATCATAAGCTGGCTAAGCCGCTCATGAATCTGCTGCTGTTTAGCCGGGTGTAGCCAAGGCAAACTAGGCAAAAAACCAGGGTTCACCTGCGTTAAGCCAAACCAGATCAGCAGTACACCCGTGAAAATAGAAACCATTCGCCTGAACGCAGATCCGACACCCGCCACCTGCCCGCCCGCTACGACCACCGATCCTATCGCCCCAATTCCTGCACCGACCAGCGCATAGCTCAGCAGCCGACCTAAATTGAGCAGCAGATGAAATCTAACCGTTGACTGTCGTGGTCTTCCCTGATTTTCCTCTTGACCTTCTGGCGTCGATGACTGCGCTGCCGATTGGGCTGAAAGCGCAAAAGCAGCAGTCACCGGGCCACACATACCCACGCAATGACCAAAGCTCCCGAGAAAACCCAGGGCCGCAATCAACCACAGGTCTGAGGGGCTTGGCATCACAAGAATTAGTGGCTAATCAGCATTGGGGTCATAAACGTCAACCGTCACGCTGTCTTCAATAGGTGTGCCCTGCGTGGTTAGGCTTTCGTGACCGTTTGCATTTAGCGTAACGCGAATTTCGTTGGTGCCGGGCGGTAGTTCTGGTAGGTGCGTCCAGGTGCTGTAGATTCGCTGTCCCGGCTCGTCGTTTATATATAGATGTGCATGACCTCCTAACGCGCTACTTTCACCGCCAACGTCTTCGGGTGTAAAGTCAAAATTCGCGGTGCCAACGTACAGATTCCAACCGCGTACGCTGTCTTCATCAACGCGCACGGTAACGGCTGGAACGGGTCTGCCTGCCGGAACTTCTATCGCCTTGGAGTGATAGATATCGTGATTAGTATTCACGCCTTTGTGAGCGTGCTCTGCGCCATCAGCATGCTCGCCTTCTGCGTGGGCTTCAGATACGTTGGGCGCGGCTATACTCTCAGTGCTCCTATTTTGAAGACTACAGCTCGCCGCTAGAAATGTAGTGCTAGCAATGACTGTGCCAGTAATAACAGTTTTGCAAACCTGGTAGATTGCCATGGTGAAGTGTGAGGTGAGGGAAGTAAACTGCATTACATCCTATAGTGCAGATGACTAGATAGATAGTCAAAAGACGGGCTGTCTGTCAACCGCTTGAGCGTGCATTTGTATAGAGAAGGAGATGAGGCCGTAGCTCCAGCCGGGCAATCTGAGCGCAGGCGCAAACCGGAAAACGGTTCTAGCAGCGTGTATAGCTAACTATCGTGAGCGCTGCTGGTGTCGGTCATAAAATAAGGAGTTTTGAAGGCGTTATGAACAAGAAGGTGATTGCTGGTGTTGGGGTAGTTGGGGGTGCGATCGCGCTACTAGCAGGTGCTCAAATCTATGTGTCGAAGGCGGCTCAGAAGGAAGTGGATGAGGCGATCTCGAGCGTTTCTGAGCTGGTCGATATTGATTACAAGAAGGTCAACGCCTCGCTGCTAGGCGGCGGTACTCGTGTAAAAGACATTACCCTATCGCCTGTGGGTACGGGTGAGACGTTTAATGTCGATGAAGTGGTGGTGTATAACTACGATGAAAAGGGCGACATTCCTACCTATCTCAACGTGGCTGTCAACGGTATGGCGCTAAAGGTGGCTGACTTAGGTGAGAATGCAGCGTCGCTCAAAGAGTTTGGCTATGGCGATACGCTATCGGTGAATTTTGCGACTGAGTATCAGTACGAAGAAGATGAAAAAGAGGTGCGCCTGAAGAAGTTTCAGGTGGGCGCAGAGGATATGGGTGATTTTGATATGACCCTTTATCTGTCTAACATCAGCCTGGATGCGGCTTCGGTGGCAAGTATGCCGTTTTCTCTGTTCGGCATGGTGTTCCACGAGGCCCAGATCAATTACAAAGACGATTCGTTTGTAACGCGCGTGTTTGATACTGCCGCTGCTGCTAATGGCGTGAGCGTAGATGAGTTTAAAAAAGAAGCGATCGCTGACCTCAACAAAAGCCTCGCAGAAGGCGACGAAACCCTCAGCCAGGAACTCGTCGATGAAATGACAGATTTTATCAACGATCCTGATGGCTTCTCGGTTTCTATCGATCCTGAGAACCCAGTGCCCGTGAGCGACCTGATGGGCGCAGGCGGTACGGAGGACATTATCGAATTGCTAAACGTGCAGTTCAAATCGTAGGGGCGTTACGACTGTGCCTCCTCCGATGCCTATCCCTCATACCCTGCCTCTTCCGTACGATAAACCGGCGCGGGCAGAGGCTCATGCGTTCGACCACTACCATTCTGCCTATCATTTCGGGCGCTGCCATTCTCAGGCGTACTGGGCATTCTGCCATTCCCATTATCACCAGGCTTTGACCTCGAAGACCTGTCCGTAAGCTGCTTGATAATGATGTACAAAATCGGCACCACAAACAGACTGAGGAAGGTCGCCACTAACATGCCGCCGAACACAGCAGTGCCCAAAGACTGACGAGAGCCCGCACCTGCCCCTGTGGCAATCACCAGCGGAAAGATACTGCTGAGCGTAGAAATTGCCGTCATCAAAATCGGTCGCATTCGCTGCTGCGCTGATTCCAATGCGGCCTCTGTAATCGAGCGGCCTTGCTCTCTAAGCTGATTGGCAAACTCCACAATCAAAATAGAGTTTTTACTAGCAAGCCCAATCAGCATAACCAGCCCGATTTGACAGTAAACGTCATTCGGCAGACCCCTAATCGTCTGTGCTATCAGCGCGCCAAATACCGCTAGCGGCACGGCGAATAGAATAATCACCGGGTCTACATAGCTTTCGTACTGTGCCGCTAGCACCAAGAAGACCAGAATAATCCCCAGCCCGAAAATAATCGGAGCCTGGTTGCCGCCCTCAATTTCTTCTAAAGCCGTTCCTGACCACTCATAGCCTAAGCCCGCGGGCAGCACGCGCTCGGCCACCCCTTCCATTGCCTCAATCGCCGCGCCCGAGCTGACGCCTGGGGCCGGAGCCCCGTTGATCGCAATGGAGCGGAAGAGGTTGTAGTGGTTGATGGTTTGTGCGCCTACAGTGTCGGTCGTCTCGATGAGGTTGCTCATGGGAATGAGTTCATCGCTGCGCGATCGCACATACAGCTTATTGATATCTTCTGGCGCAGATCGATACTGTTCGTCGGCCTGTACAAAGACGCGATAGGTGCGACCTTCTAAGTTGAAGTCGTTGACGTAGCTTGAGCCCAGGTTTGTTTGCAGGGTGCTGAAAATGTCGCTGATGTTCACGTTCAGCGCTTTTGCCTGATCGCGGTTTACAGTGATCGCAATCTGCGGCGTACTGGCCGCATAGGTGCTAAAGACGTTTTGCAGATCAGGATCTTCGTTAGCGGCTCCGAGCATCGCGCCCATACTGCCGACTAAATTCTCAAGCCCGGCATTGCCGCGCCTGTCTTGAAGCTGGAATTCAAAGCCGCCAAAGCTGCTAAGACCCTGAATCGCGGGCGGATTCACTGGCAGCATTCGTGCCTCTGTCGTGCTCATCAGCGGCCCCCGCACGCGGTCGATAATCCCGAGCGCTGAGCTTTCTTGTCCCGTGCGCTCGCTCCACGGCTTAAGCGTGGTGAAAATAACGCCGCTGTTGGCAGTGTTACCGCTAAAGCCGAAGCCGCCGACAGCAAAGGTGGCGCGTACTTCGGGCTGGGCCAGGAGCAGCTCTTCTGCGCCTGCCATTACATCGCTGGTGTAGTTGAGTGAAACGCCTTCGGGGCCTTGAATAATAGTGATGAAGTAGCCCTGGTCTTCGTCAGGTAAGAAGGCAGAAGGGACGGTGGTGTAGAGCCAGGCCGTGAGCACCAGGGAGGTGACGAAGGCGGCGAGGACGAAGGGTTTGAAGCGGGTGAGGGTGGAGAGCACGCTGCCGTAGCGATCGCGCAGCCAATCCAACCCGCGATTAAAGGGATTGAATATTTTGGCCCGCCAGCCAGTGGGGTCTTGCTTTTGTCTGAGCAGCAGGCCCGAGAGGGTGGGGGTGAGAGTAAGGGCGTTGAAGGTGGAGATTGCGATCGCAAAGGCAATCGTTAGCGCAAACTGCCGGTAGAGCGCGCCAGTGGTGCCTGGGAAAAAGGCCACGGGCACAAATACCGCCATCAGCACCAGCGAGGTCGCAATCACCGCGCCCGTTAGCTCGCTCATAGATGTGATCGCGGCCTGAACAGGATTGAGCCCGCGTTTGTTGATTTTTGAGCTAATGTCTTCAACGACCACAATCGCGTCGTCCACGACCATCCCGGTTGCCAGCGTCAGGCCAAACAGCGTCAGGCTGTTGATAGAGAACCCGAAGAGTTTGACAATTGCGAACGTCGCCACTAGCGAAACCGGAATAGTCACCGCTGGAATCACCGTTGTGCGCCAGTCCTGCAAGAAAATGTAGATAACCAGCACCACCAGCCCAATGGCTTGAATCAGCGTCCACAGCACGCTGAGCAAAGACTGCTGCACGTACTCAGTCGTATCGAAGCCGATGCCATATTCCATTCCAGGTGGAAAATCCGACGACAGCTCAGCCATCGTTTCTTTGACACCAGCTGCGACCTCTAGCGCGTTGCTGCCCGGCAGTTGGTAAATACCTAAGCCAATCGCAGGCTTGCCGCGAAACCGCAGGAACGAGCTGTAGCGTTCGGCCCCTAGCTCAGCGCGTCCTACATCCTTGAGCCTGATCAGCTGGCCTTCCTCACCCGTTCGCAGCACCAAATCTTCAAATTCATCGGCGTTTTGCAGACGGCTCTCTGCGCGCAGGTCGATCTGATAATTTTGATCGTCTGGTGTAGGCGGCTGACCAATTTGACCTGCACCTACCTGAACGTTTTGCTCTTGCAGCGCGCTCACCACGTCGTCAGCCGTCAGCCCGCGCGTAGCCAATCGCTGCGGATCTAGCCAGAGGCGCATGGCATAGGTGCGCTCACCAAAAATCTGCACGTTGCCCACGCCGTTAACCCGCCGTAGTGCATCGGCCACGTACAGATCGGCATAGTTGCTCAGGAAAATATCATCGTATTCTTCGTTCTCGGTGTAGAGGCTCATCGCCAGCAGAATGTTGCTGGTTTGCTTGGCGACCGTCACGCCGCCGCGAATGACTGACTCAGGTAGCTGCGGCTCGGCTAGCGACACGCGGTTTTGCACGTCTACAGCGGCCAGGTCTTTATCGCGTGAAGCGTCGAAGGTAACAACGATATTGCTTGCGCCATCGTTACTGCTGTTAGAGGTGATGTATCGCATCCCCTCCACGCCGTTAATCTGCCGTTCGATGACGGTAGTAACGCCGCGTTCGACTGTTTCAGCATCAGCGCCAATATAGCGAGCGCTGACGTTAACCTGCGTCGGGCTGATGTCTGGATACTGCGCGATTGGCAGCGTCGGAATACTAATAGCCCCGATTAGCAGCATGATTAGCGCGGTGACAGTGGCAAAAACGGGCCGCTTGATAAAGTAGTTAACAAACATATCAAAGAAGGGATAGTGGCCTTGCAAGGCCCTGTTTTTGAGGCTCTTTCCTAGCGCTATCTTAGGGCTCGCCAGGCGCTTCGTCAGCGTTAGCTTCGCCTGTTTGCCGCTCAATCGGTACGCCGTCTCGCAGGTTGAGCAGCCCTGAGGTAATGACGGTATCGCCTGCATTCAGACCTTCGACAACCTGATATTCGTTATCCTGCAAGTCGCCTAGTTCAACGGCCTTAAGCTTTGCCACTGTTGGTGGTGGCCCATCGGCTTCGGCTGGGGGCGCGGTTTCAGCTCCTCCCTCAGCAGGCGGCTCAGGCTCGCCAGGGACAAAGACAAAAGTTTGACCGCCTAGCCGGGAGACAGCAGTGGTCGGAATGAGGATGCCGGGGCGCTCGTCCCAAATGACGCGGACGGTGAGTCTTTGGTTGTCTTGAAGTGGCTGTGTAGGGGTGGAGAAGCGAGCTTTTGCTAAGACGGTTTGGGTGTTGGTGTCGGTTGTTGGCGAGACGAACGTGAGGGTGCCAGTGGCGATGACGTTCTCTTGTCCGGCAAGCGTAAGCTCAACGGGCAGGCCGGTGCGCAGACGCGAAGAATTGCCGATGTCTACAGCAATCTCAAGATCGAGATCGCTGTTTTGAGTAATCGTTGCAAGCTGGCTGCTGGTGGTTACGTAGTCGCCTAGCTTGATGGGAATATCGCCCACGGTACCAGCGACAGGCGCGGTGACCGTTTTATCAAGCAAATCCTGCTGAATGGCGTTGGCGTTGGCGTTGGCCTGCTCTAGAGTGGCACTGGCCTGATCACGGCTGGCGCTGAGAGCCTGAATTTCTTGAATCGCTGAGTTGAGCGCGGCCTGAGCGACGGCGCGATCGCGCACCACCTCATCCAACTGCTCTTGCGCCAAAGCGCCCCTTTCTACCAGCGTTGCCGTTCGCGCATAGTCGTTCTCTTGCAGCTCTAAATCAGCTTCTAGCTGAGCCCTGCGTTCGAGTGCGGCCCGTAGCTGTGCTTCAGCAGCCGTCTGCCCGGCATTGGCAGCTGTCACGCTAGAGAGCGCCGCGTTGTAATCAGACTGTGATCGCTCAGCACTCAGCTGCACAATCGGATCGCCCGCCTGCACCTGCTCGCCCGAGGTCACATAAATCTGCGTAACGCGACCGTCCGCTTCAGACTGCAAGCTTACACCCGCCTGGGAATCCAACGTGCCGACAAATTCAGTACTGTCTTCAATCGACTCCTCCTGCAGGCGCTCCATCTTGACCGGAATGGCCTGTGCCCCTTGCATTTCGGATCCACCGCGCCCGGCGATCGCCCGCCACAGCGCAAAGCCCACCCCTGCGACTAACAGCGCCAGCGCCAGCTTACTCAGCCAGCTACGAGGCGATCGCCCCTTCTCTGCTGAGGGTTCTCCAGGATAGATATCCGGCTCAGTGAAGTCAGGCTGGGCAGGCGTTTGACTGGGCGGAATAGGTAAAGCAGGCGATGAGTCCGAAGAAGCCGTCATAGTTGAGGGTGACCCGAGTGTATATAACTAAACTAATCCGTTTGGTTTAGTTTTAACGAAAAAATTTTGCGCGATAAGAGGACACATTATCTAAAAGTACATATTCTATGCTCCCTCTTAGGGCCGATTAGAGCCGAAAAAATTGTCAAAAAAGAAAGCCCAGCTATTCAAAGCCAGGCTTTTGAAAATCAAGGTGCGTAAGGTTCTTCAGGCTTTAGCCCCGCTCTAGTTCGTGCGGGCGTCTCGTCTAATGATCTTGAGGAATCTATCGACGCTTTTGGTGTAGTCATCCTGATCGTTAGCGTTTGTGCCCAGGCGATTAGCCACTGCGCCCGCTTCTACCACGTCTTCAGCTGAAATGTCGCCCTGTTTGTAAGCACTGACTAGCAGCGAGCCACCAGGAATGCCTTGTTCTTTGAGTCCACCGCCAAGCGCCAGGTATGACAGCTGAAACGCCGTGAAGCCTTCTCCGACGAGGCGATCTCCACTACCTGTATCACCTACCGGAAAGTCATTATCTGGCACCGCACTATCATCCAGTCCATCTTCAAAATTATCGTCTGATGGCAGCGGCTCTATATCAGAAGGCGGCAGCGGCTCTACTGGTTCGATCGGTGGTTCAACAGGCTCAGCGGGAAAAGTGCTATCTTCTGGTACGCCAGCCGGTGGGAACCCAGGTGCAGGGCTTTCAGGAATAGGGGGCAAATCTTCACTAGCCGGAGAGTCGTCTAGAGCAGGATCGTCAAGCACTGGGTCGCTCAAGCCTGGTTGGTCTAGAGCAGGGTCTTCTAGAGTAGGGTCGTCAAGTCCGGGCTCGTCGAGTTCAGGTTGATTGAGTCCTGGTTCATCAAGTGCAGGATCGTCGAGTGCAGGATCGTTGAGTGCAGGATCGTCAAGTCCGGGCTCGTTAGGCGACACTGGTGTGATGTTGCCTGGCTCTTCTAGCTCGGGGGAACCTGCTGGTGGTGTCATATCAGGCTTACTGGGTGTTCCTGGTGTCGCAGGTACGACTGGCGTTGATTCAAGAGGAGCCTCCTGAATCATCTCGTCTTCGGTAAGCTGCGCTTCTAGCCGAGGGTCTGCTTTAGGTCTGATCTGTGGCCTAACAGCAGCGCCTGTGATGGGGGCACTAGGCAGTTTGATGTTTGCAAGTGAACCTTTAGAAAAATCTTCTTCAGCTAGCTCAAAAAGACTACCGGCCTCGCTCAAAGCCTCTTTGGTAGGTACTTTTTGAGCTGTTTCTTGAACTGTAGCTGCTTCGTTTTTCGCATTGAAGACTTCTGCTTTTGCTGATACAAACACTGTGCAAACGGCAGTGAGTACAGACAAGGAACCATAGATAATCCGTTTCATTAAAAAACCTTAATTACAAACTAGGGGCTGCACAAGCGCTGTTCGTAGAGGTTTTAACCGCGTGAGATTCTGTTGATTGTCGCTTCATTATTGACCGTTCGAGGGTCGATGACGCTCGAGCTGTGGCCATATTGTCGAACTACGAGCGGGGGCGTACCGTCCTAAAGAGATAGACTCAAAAGAGGGCTTTATACCCTTGGAAATAGACAAAAATATGATTTTCTATTTCTTAAGACATAGTTGAAAATACGTAGAGGCTTTGTGTTCGTTTGCTGATGTGGGGTAGAGCGATCGCCTATTTCATTGAGTAAAAGCAATGAAAAGCATAGATAAATTCAATCATGACTGTACGTATCGACGAATCTTGAAATAGTTTTACCAAAGATGTCTGTGAGGGGTGTAGCCCCCTATGGGCGCTATTTAGGCAACCACCTTTCTGGCTTTCTATCGTGTTCAGCCTGCTCCCTACCTATAGGCGCTATCTCTAGCGTCCATACGCCTTATAGTTTTAAAAAGATTGCCATATATAGCGATCAAATCAGCTATTCTTCCTTCATGTACAAATGCGTTCTCCTTTCGCGCAGCCTTTGATATGCTCGCTTTTTGGAAGTAATTTTGTACTAAATTAGCCTATACGTCCTTCTATTACCTTGTGATTGCGAGGAACTTCCTATGCCTTTCGTTGGTTTGCACATCCATAGCGATTACAGCCTGCTAGATGGTGCTAGCCACATTGACCCGCTGGTAGATAAGGCGCTAGAGCTGGGAATGAATGCGATCGCCCTGACCGATCACGGTGTCATGTACGGCGCGATCGAGCTGCTGAAGGTGTGCAAAAAGAAGGGCATCAAGCCGATTATCGGCAATGAGATGTACGTCATTAACGGCGATATTACAAAGCAGGAGAAGCGCCCTAAGTATCATCAGCTCGTGCTTGCCAAGAACGATATTGGCTACAAAAATCTGGTGAAGCTGACGACCGTTTCACACTTAGAAGGCGTGCAGGGTAAAGGTATCTTTTCGCGCCCTTGTATTAATAAGGCGCTGCTAGAGCAGTACCACGAAGGGTTAATTATTACCAGCGCGTGCCTGGGGGGCGAGATCCCTCAGGCGATTATGAAAGACCGGCTGGATGTGGCGACGAAAGTTGCTCAGTGGTACAAAGATCTGCTAGGCGATGACTTTTATTTAGAAATTCAAGATCACGGTTCTCCTGAAGATCGAATCGTGAACGTTGAGATTATCAAGATTGCCAAAGCGCTTGATATTAAAGTGGTGGCCACTAACGACTCTCACTTTATTTCTTGTATTGATGTAGAAGCTCACGACGCGCTGCTGTGTATTCAAACCGGCAAGCTAATTACAGAAGATAAGCGGCTGCGGTATAGCGGAACGGAGTACTTGAAGTCGGAAGCGGAGATGAACCGCCTGTTTCGCGATCATTTGCCGCTAGATGTGATTGAAGATGCGATCGCCCGCACTCAAGAAGTCGCTGACAAAGTAGAAGAATATAACATCTTAGGCAACCCCCAAATCCCCAACTTCCCTATCCCAGAGGGCCACACCAAAGAGAGCTACATGGAGCAAGTCGCCTGGGATGGCCTGTTCGAGAGAATGAACATCACCAGCAAAGAGGAGCTAAGCGAGGAGTATCAGAAGCGAATGAACTACGAAGTTGCGATGATGCACCAGATGGGCTTTGCAACCTACTTCTTAGTAGTGTGGGACTATATCAAGTTTGCGAGAGACAACAATATTTCTGTTGGCCCCGGTCGCGGGTCTGCGGCAGGTTCACTGGTTGCCTACGCCATGGGCATCACCAATATCGATCCGGTACACCATGGACTGTTGTTCGAGCGATTCTTAAATCCTGAGCGTAAGTCAATGCCGGACGTAGATACCGACTTCTGCATTGACCGCAGAGGCGACGTGATTGATTACGTCACTAAGAAATACGGCACCGATCACGTTGCGCAAATTATCACCTTCAACCGTATGACCTCCAAGGCGGTGCTCAAAGATGTGGCCCGCGTGTTGGATATTCCCTACAACGAATCTGATAAGCTCGCCAAGCTGATTCCGGTTGCACGGGGCAAGCCCTGCAAGCTCAACGTGATGATCTCTGACGAGACGCCAGCACCTGAGTTTAAAGATAAATACGACAGCGGCGAGCTGATTCCGGGCACCTCAGTTACGTTTCAGCGGTGGATTGACACGGCTATCACCATCGAAGGGACAAACAAGACTTTTGGAATGCACGCAGCGGGCGTGGTGATTTCTGAGCATCCGCTAGATACCATCGTGCCTTTGCAGCGTAACAACGACGGCTCTGTAATCACTCAGTACTACATGGAGGATGTAGAAGCAATCGGTCTGTTGAAGATGGACTTTTTGGGGTTGCGCAACCTCACCATGATTCAAAAAGCGGTGGATCATATTGAGGCTCGCCATGAGGGCGTGAAAATCGATCTCGATGGTTTGCCGCTAGACGATCCGGCTACTTACAAGCTTCTAGCTGGTGGTGAACTTGCGGGCGTATTTCAGCTAGAGTCTTCGGGAATGCGACAGATTGTCAAAGATCTGAAGCCTTCTGGACTAGAAGATATTTCTTCAGTGCTTGCCCTTTATCGCCCTGGGCCGCTAGATGCTGGACTGATTCCTAAGTTTATTGATCGTAAGCACGGCAGGGAGAAAATTGACTATGCTCACGATATTTTAAAGCCGATTTTAGAAGAGACTTACGGCATCATGGTCTATCAAGAGCAGATCATGAAAATTGCTCAAGACCTAGCAGGCTATTCTCTGGGGCAGGCCGACTTGTTGCGACGGGCAATGGGTAAAAAGAAGATAAAAGAGATGGAGCTGCACCGGGAAAAATTTATTGAGGGTGCAGGAAAGAATGAGTTTCCTCGTAAGAACGCTAACGATCTGTTCGATCAGATGGTGTTGTTTGCGGAGTATTGTTTCAACAAGTCTCACTCTACAGCCTACGGATTTGTCACCTTCCAAACAGCGTATTTGAAGGCGAACTATCCGGTTGAATACATGGCGGCGCTGCTGACGGCGATTAGCGGCGATCAGGACAAGGTGCAGATGTATATTGCAAGCTGCATTAGCATGGGTATACAGGTGTTGCCGCCTGACGTGAACCGCTCAGGTGTGGACTTTACGCCGCTGGATAATCAGATTCTCTTTGGCCTATCGGCAGTCCGAAATATTGGACTTGGCGCGATTGAGGCTTTGATTACCTCTCGCGAGGAGAAGGGGCCGTTTGTGTCACTTTCGGATTTGTGCGATCGCGTAGATCTTCGAGCCGTCAACAAGCGCGCCCTAGAAGCCCTGATTCTCTCAGGTGCCTTAGAGGGCTTAGAACCCAATCGCCAGCAGCTTATGCATGACCTTGAGCTAGTAGTTGAATGGGCTCAGGGCCGCGCCAAAGATAGAGAAGTGGGGCAGGGCAACATCTTCGATATGATGTCAGGCTTTGGGGCAGCTGAAACCGGCCCGGCTACTGACTCCTTTGAGTCTGCACCCAAAGCACCTGCTGTAGCCGACTACGAGCCTCAGGAGCGGCTTAAGCTAGAAAAAGAACTCCTTGGCTTTTATATCTCCGATCATCCTTTAAAAGACGTTCAGCGTTCGGCCAGAATTTTAGCGCCGATCAGCCTTGCTAGCATTGGCGAGCAGCCTGAGAAAGTGACGCTGAGCGCGATTGTCATGCTCAGCACGGTAAAGCCGGTCACGACTAAAAAGGGTGATTCTATGGCCGTACTACAGATGGAAGATTTGAGTGGGCACTGCGAATCTGTTGTATTTCCTAAAGCGTATGCTCGCATCGGTCAGTATATAAAGCCGGATGCTCGTTTGATGGTGTGGGGGAAAGTCGATCGGCGTGACGACCGGGTGCAGATGATTGTAGATGATGCAGAGCCGATTGAGTCTATTCGGATGGTGATGGTGGATTTAGATCCGGCGATTGCAGGCGACATTGAACAACAATACCGTTTGCGCAATGTGCTCAGAGTGCTGCAAGGTGAGAACAAGTTCGCAGCTAAGACGCCCGTGATTGCGGTGATTCGTACGCGCGAGCAGCGGCAGGCTATCCGCTTGGGATCGCAGTTTAGGGTGCAAAATGCTGAAGCGGCAGTTGCAGCGCTGCAAGCGGCTTCGTTTAGAGCTAGGGCAACACCATTGCTGAGCGTGTAATACGTATGGCTGCTATAACTTGAGGATATAGCCATTTAGATAGCCATTATGATCCAGTACTCAATTGCTCAGGCTCGCGATCGCCTTTCTCAGATAGTGCATAGTGCCGAAGCGGGCGAAACCGTCGAACTTACCCGTCGAGGTCACCCTGTCGCAATACTCTTGTCAATTGAAGAATACAACCGTCTACAAAGGCCAGCGCGAAACTTTGGACAGGCTGTTCTAGAATTTCGTAGAAAGTATGATGTTTCCAACTGGGAAGATGACGTAGACCTTGACGCAATCTTTGACGTCAGAGATAAATCCCCTGGTCGAGAGGTCGATTTATGGTCTTAGCTCGTTTTCTACTAGATGCTAATGTTCTATCAGAACCTTTGAAACCGCAGCCTAACGTTGGCGTTCTGAATCAATTGACTCAGAATGCTAATACGCTCTCAACGGCAGCGATGGTGTATTACGAAATGCAGTTTGGCTGCTTGATGATGCCAGAGTCCGCAAAGAAGCAGGCAATCATGGCATACATTATCGACGATGTAGAGTGTGAACTGCTTATTCTTGATTACGGCTTAGAAGCTGCGAGATGGCACGCTTTTGAGCAAGCGAGACTTCGCAAGATAGGAAGGACGCCGCCTTATGCTGATGGACAGATAGCCGCGATCGCAGCCACCAACAACCTCACTCTTGTAACCCGCAACATCGCAGACTTTCAGAACTTTCAGGGTCTAAAGCTAGAGAACTGGCTTGAGTAGACGCCTATCGCCAGAAACGGGTGGTGTTAGCCTCAGTCAGTCGGTAAAGTGAAAGCGGTAGTTGTCTTGGCGGAGTGGCTTGATGAATGGTTCTGTGACACAAGGTACGGCCCAAGAGGCTAAAAACTATGAGCGGATTGCAAATGCGATCGCCTTCATCCATCATCACCATCTCACCCAGCCTGATTTGACAACAGTCGCCGCACACGTTGGCCTTAGCGACTCACATTTTCAAAAACTCTTTACGCAATGGGTAGGTATCAGTCCTAAAAGATTTCTGCAATACCTTACCCTCGAATATGCAAAGTCTAAAATTATAGAGACTAAAACCCTGCTGGATTTGACGACTGATGTTGGCCTTTCTAGTCCTGGGCGACTGCACGATCTGTTTGTTGCTTTAGAAGCGATGTCTCCAGGCGAATATAAGGCAGGCGGCGCAGGTCTGGTCATTCACTACGATATTCACAGTACGCCCTTTGGCAATGCGCTACTGGCAACCACGCCTCGCGGTATTTGTAATCTGCATTTTTTAGAAGCAACAGATATTTTGAATGCGCCAAAAATGTTGCAACAAAGCTGGCCGAACGCTGAGATTATTCGAGATCGCCAAACAACCAAGCCTCTGTGCAACGCTATCTTTAGCTCGGTTAACTCAAAAGATAAAAAGCCGCTGACGCTGTTGGTTAAAGGGACTAACTTCCAAATTCAGGTGTGGCAAGCGCTTTTGCAGATTCCTTTAGGGAGTTTGAGCACCTATAAAACGATCGCTGAGATGATAGATCGACCAAAGGCGACAAGAGCTGTGGGTACTGCCATCGGGAAAAACCCAATAGGCTATCTTATTCCCTGTCATCGAGTTATTCGTAGTTCAGGAGAATTAGGCGGCTATCGGTGGGGGTTAGATCGCAAAGGTGCGCTTTTGGGCTGGGAAGCGAGCCGGAGCGACCATAAAGCCAGCTATAAACCGTAGAGATATTGCAGAGGCATCGCTATGAAAGGGTCAGATATTGTTGAATTACTCATGCTAGCGGCGCTGTGGGGAGGCTCTTTCTTGTTTTTGCGGATAGCGGCTCCTGTGCTGGGGCCGGTCTGGCTAATTGAAATTCGCGTACTGCTAGCTGGCGTAGCCTTGTTACCTTTGTTTATTCGGGCCGACCTTTGGGAAATTGCACGTCGCAAAGCAGTTCCTTTATTTATCGTCGGCTGTCTCAATTCAGCGATACCCTTTCTACTGCTAGCCTTCGCCTCTATCTCTCTGCCTGCTGGATTTACGTCTATTTTGAATGCAACCGCGCCTTTGTTTGGTACTGTTGTTGCGGCTATATGGCTAGGTGAAAGGCTGACCATTGCCCGAATGATTGGGTTTGCCTTGGGCTTTGCCGGGGTGACGGTTTTGGTGGGGTGGAATTTGGTTGCGGTGACGGCTGACTTTTGGATTGCGGTAGTTGCGGGTTTGTCAGCAGCTTTGATGTATGCGATCGCTGCTCCCTACACCAAACAACAGCTTGCAGGCGTGCCACCGATTGCGATCGCGACCATCAGCCAGCTCAGCGCCGCCATTTTTCTCGTTCCCGCCCTCCCTTTCACTCTCCCTGCCGTAATGCCTACCGCCAACATCTGGCTCTCCGTTGTCGCACTAGCCCTCTTCTCCACATCCATCGCCTATCTCCTTTACTTTCGCCTGATTCAAAACGTAGGGTCTACGAAGGCATTGACAGTAACTTATCTCATTCCCGTGTTTGCGATGCTGTGGGGCGCAATCTTTTTAGGCGAGCCAATGACGAGAGCAATGATCTTTGGTGGTTTGCTGGTGCTGTTGGGGACTGCGATCGCTAACGACCTTGGGAGAAACCTATTAAAGAAAGGTTAGATCGCAATGGTCGTTTGAACTAAGTCTTGTAGAAAAACAGATTCAATATACTATTCACCAAGCACGTTATGACAAGTTCCTTAATCTTTTGCAGAGGATTCTTCAGGTTCGTGTTGGGTGGAGTTAGCCAAAGCAGTCGCGATCGCATCCACAACCCGTCCTACCTCAATCACCTCCATCCCGAGCCCATCGCGCTTTTGCCCCTTCGGCACCAGCGCTCGCTTAAACCCTAGCTTGGCCGCTTCTTTCAACCGCAGCTCCATTTGCGACACCGGGCGAATCTGCCCGCCTAAGCCTACTTCGCCAATTAGGACAAGTTCGGGGTCAATAATGCGATCGCGAAAGCTTGCCGCCACCGCCACTGCAATCCCTAAATCTGCCGCAGGCTCCCCCACATTTAACCCGCCCGAAGAAGCCACATAGGCATCCAGCTTAGAAAGCGGAATCCCTACTCTTTTCTCTAGTACCGCCAAGATTTGCAACAATCTGTTG
The DNA here is from genome assembly GCA_963793265.1 of uncultured cyanobacterium. GTDB lineage: Bacteria > Cyanobacteriota > Cyanobacteriia > Phormidesmidales > Phormidesmidaceae > Phormidesmis. Next base: position 146,497 of record CAWBZI010000005.1, on the reverse strand, counting down.
TATTCAATGCCTGTTGTAGACCGGCGAGGAGAACTGTAGCTCGTTGGGCTTACCAAAGACTGTAACTCTACAACAATAGGCCGCGTTCCTTCACAGGCTACTATCGTGGCAACGCCTGGCACATTCTCTTCCTGGCTGCTCATAAATAGCTCCGAAGGGTTCAACACTTCTGCTAAGCCCTTATCCACCATCTCAAACACGCCTAGCTCATGGGTGGCCCCAAAGCGGTTTTTCACAGAGCGCAGCAGCCGGTGACTGGCAAAGCGATCGCCCTCAAAATACAGCACCGTATCAACCAAGTGCTCCAATACTTTCGGGCCTGCGATCGCCCCTTCTTTAGTCACATGACCCACAATGAACAGCGAAATATTCTCTTTTTTCGCAAGCTGCATTAGCGCCGACGTACACTCTCTTACCTGCGCCACCGATCCGGGTGCCGAAGTCAATGCCGAATAGAACAATGCTTGAATACTATCGATGACTGCCACCTGTGGGCGCAGCGACTCCAACTCTTCGAGAATGGTTTCCAGGTTCGTCTCAGGTAACAGATAGAGATTTTCGTGAATGTTGCCTTTGGTAGGTTCTTTTGAGCTGTCTGTACTGTCGTTAATGCCTAAGCGAAGCGACCTGAGCTTCACCTGCTGCCCTGACTCTTCTGCGCACACATACAAAATCGGCGTCTCTTTTGCAAGCTGATTGGCCGTTTGCAAAAGCAGCGTCGATTTTCCAATCCCCGGATCGCCCCCGAGCAGCACCAGCGAACCCGGCACAATGCCACCGCCTAGCACTCTATCTAGCTCAAAATAACCCGAAGGAATCCGGGCCTGAGGATGATCCTGAATTTGATTAAACGTAAGTGATAATCGCGGCTGCGCAGGCGGCTGACTTTTACGGCGCTTGCTCGTGCGTGACTTCATGCTAGGCCGCGTCGTCGTATCTTCTTTCGCCTCCACCTTTTGCTCTACCAGGCAGTTCCAGCTATTACAGGTAGGGCATTTGCCGAAGTACTGGCGAGACTCCGCGCCACAGGCATTACACACATATATTGAGCGAGTTTTAGGCACGATCAGGGCTTGAGGTAGAAGGGATAGACCTTACCTAGTATAAACGTACCTAGTGGAGGTTGTGTTGTTGAGAAAATTGGCACGGCAGCGATGGGGCGAGCAAGCGGACTGAATTCGACACATTTCTTTGCAAATAAGAAAAGAATCGCAGACTCCATAAATTAAGAAGAAATCAGAACAATTGTCCTCAAATGCTAACTTTCATAGATCTAAACCCTATATCCCACCAGTGATATAGCGATTCGTGACAGTTCTTTGACAAGTGGCACAAACCTTAAGAAACCGTGAAACCCAAATAGGTAAGCGGTTCAAGAGCATTCAAAGACATACAATTAGTCTGTAGAATGATAATCCTGCACAAACCGTTGATTGCAAACGTTAATTACCCCTTTGTAACGACTGCTTCGCAATCAGCCGCGACCTTAATAGGAGTTTAGAGAGCTTTGGAAAGCGTTAAAGAAAAAATCCTGGTGGTTGATGACGAAGCCAGCATCCGTCGAATCCTCGAAACTCGCCTCTCTATGATTGGCTATGATGTCGTGACTGCCGCTGACGGTGAAGAAGCCCTAGAAACCTTTCGTAACACTATTCCTGATTTGGTAGTGCTAGACGTGATGATGCCCAAGCTAGACGGCTACGGCGTGTGTCAGGAGTTGCGCAAAGAGTCAGATATTCCCATCATTATGCTTACTGCCTTGGGCGACGTTGCCGACCGCATCACTGGCCTAGAGCTAGGCGCAGACGACTACGTTGTCAAGCCATTTTCCCCCAAAGAGCTAGAGGCTCGCATTCGCTCCGTGCTGCGCCGGGTTGAGAAAACGGGCGCGTCGGGCATTCCTAGCTCGGGCGTGATCACCATTAACAATATCCGCATCGACACCAACAAGCGTCAGGTGTACAAAGGCGACGAGCGCATCCGCCTCACTGGCATGGAGTTTAGCCTGCTAGAGCTACTGGTCAGCCGCTCAGGCGAGCCGTTCTCGCGCTCTGAGATTTTGCAAGAAGTGTGGGGCTACACGCCTGAACGCCACGTGGACACCCGCGTGGTAGACGTTCATATCTCTCGCCTGCGTGCCAAGCTAGAAGACGATCCTAGTAACCCTGAGCTGATTTTGACGGCGCGCGGTACGGGCTATCTATTCCAGCGAATTGTTGAGCCTGGCGAAGAATAACGCCTCTTTTGTTAGATATTTAAGAGCGCAATTTACCTATTCCCAATGGATTAGTCCATAGGTAGTCTGATAGAATTCATAAAGTTTCTATAAGACTAACTTGTTGGGATATAGCTTTCATGGATTCAAAGCAGGTACGCATTGCAGTAGACGCAACGGGTGGCGATTATGCGCCTGCTGAGGTTGTCGCGGGCGCTATCAGAGCCAAGGAAGAGCTGGGTATTGAAGTGATTTTGGTAGGCGATGCCGACCAGATCAAAGCTTCGGTATCTCAGCTTGATCTGCTGAATGACATTGAAATAGTGCCTGCTGAAGGCACCATCGAGATGCACGAGGAGCCTTTGAGCGCACTGCGCCGTAAGCCCAAAGCCTCTATTAATGTGTCGATGGATTTGGTGAAGCAGGGCCGGGCTGATGGCGTGGTGTCGGCGGGCCACTCTGGTGCGGCGATGGCGGCGGCGCTGCTGCGGTTAGGTCGAATAAAAGGCATTGTTCGACCTGCGATTGGAGCTGTGTTTCCGACAGTGATCGCGGGTAAACCTGTGCTGATATTAGATGTGGGCGCAAACGTAGACTGTCGGCCTAAATACCTGGAGCAGTTCGCGGTGATGGGCAGCCTTTATTCTCAGTACGTGATCGGGAACGAGTCACCGAAGGTCGGCCTGCTGAATATTGGTGAAGAGAAGAGTAAGGGTAATGAAGTCGTTGTGCAGGTGCATAACGCGCTGACTGAGCAGTCTGCAATCAACTTTGTCGGCAATGCCGAGGGCCGCGACGTGCTATCTGGCGATTTTGATGTGATTGTGTGCGATGGGTTTACGGGCAATGTGCTGCTAAAGTTTGCTGAGGCCGTAGGCGAATCGGTGCTGCAAATCTTGCGTGAGGAGCTGCCTCAGGGCGTTGCTGGTAAGGTCGGCTGCACGTTACTCAAAGGCAATTTAAAGCGGATTAAGCAGCGTGTGGATCATGCTGAGCATGGTGGTGGGCTGCTGCTTGGCGTCGCTGGAATTGCGGTGATTAGTCATGGCAGCTCCAAAGCACCTTCTATCTTTAATGCGATTCGCTTAGCCAAAGACGCGGTGGATAATCAGGTATTAGATCGCATTCAAAGTCAGTACACAAAGGTTGCAGATACGGCCAAGGCAACTGCTAAAGCTACCGGTGAATAGATAGATGACTCAGCAATCCGTTTCGTCTAGCCGACCGTCGGGCCAATCACCGAGCCAATCACCGAGCCAGTCTGTTGAAGAGGCTTTGGGTAGCTCGTTTGGCGTGGCTTTTATCGGTAGCGGTTCGGCCCGTTTGGAGACGGTGCTGAGCAATGAGCGGCTAGCGACGGTGGTCGATACCTCAGACGAGTGGATTGCCTCGCGCACAGGGATTCGCTCGCGGCATATTGCTGCTGTGGGTGATTCGATTCGCTCTATTGGCGGTCAGGCGGCGAGAGCGGCGATCGCCCAGGCCAACCTCACCCCTACAGAGATTGATCTCATCATCTTGGCGACCTCTACCCCAGACGATTTATTCGGCTCTGCCTGCCAAATTCAAGCCGAAATTGGTGCGACCAGAGCAGTTGCTTTTGATATTACAGCGGCCTGTTCTGGCTTTGTGTTTGCGCTGGTTACGGCAGCGCAGTTCATTCGCACGGGCGCTTATAAGAATGTGGTGGTGATTGGGGCCGATATTCTATCGCGACTGACGGACTGGAGCGATCGCCGCACCTGCGTATTATTTGGCGACGGGGCCGGGGCCATTGTGATGCAAAGAAGTGAAGGGTGCGATCGCCTCCTCAGCTTTGAGATGCACAGCGACGGCACCCTAAATGACTGCCTAAACGTGGCCTACGCGCATGAGTCCGAGACGCTAGTAGACGATATCACGGTGCAAAAAGGCCAGTTCAATACTGTGACTATGAATGGCCGTGAAGTTTACCGCTTTGCCGTCAACCGCGTTCCTGAAACTCTCGAAAAGTCTATTTTTCATGCGGGCCTAAAAACAGCAGATATTGACTGGCTGATACTGCATCAGGCGAACCAGCGAATATTAGATGCCGCGGCGAAAAGGCTGGGCGTGCCGAGCGATCGCGTGGTGAGCAACATGGCCAAACACGGCAACACCGATGCTGCTTCTATCCCCATTGCCCTAGACGAATGGGTGCGCGCTGGCAAAATAAAACCTGGCGACACGCTGGCTCTCTCTGGCTTTGGCGCAGGGCTTTCGTGGGGCGCTGCCATTCTTAAATGGGGTCAGTAGCAGTCCTTTAAAAAGTCTCCTATTTTCCTGCTGTCACTCTTTAAGCTCAAACCTTATAAAACTGTTGTAGATTATGTCAAAAACTGCGTGGGTGTTTCCGGGGCAAGGATCACAGGCTGTTGGGATGGGGGCCGATTTAGCTGAAGTTTGTCGCGATCACCTCGCTGAAGCCCAAGAAATTTTAGGTTGGTCTGTCTTAGACGTTTGTCAAAAAGAAGACAAGCTCACCAGCACCCTTTACACCCAGCCTAGCCTCTACGTAATTGAATGCGCCCTAGCCGATTTGCTTAGCGCCGCTGGGCAACAGCCCGATGTTGTAGCAGGCCACAGCTTAGGAGAATATTCCGCCCTCTATGCCGCAGGCGTCTATGACTTTGCCTCGGGCCTTCACCTGGTCAAAAAGCGCTCCGAGCTAATGTCTCAAGCCTCGTCAGGCGCGATGGCCGCATTTATGGGATTTAAGCGCGACGAGCTAGACGCCAAAATCGCTGAAACCGAAGGGGTTGTTCTCGCTAACGACAACAGTCCTGGTCAGGTTGTTATTTCGGGCACGCCTGAAGCTGTAGAAGCTGTGATGAATGGTGTAAAAGCTAAGCGCGCCGTCAAGCTAAACGTAGGCGGTGCCTTTCACTCTCCTTTAATGGCTGATGCGGCCCAATCCTTTGAAGATGTACTCACTGAGGTGGCCTTTCAAGACGCCAAAGTTGCAGTAATGTCTAACGTAGACCCGAGCCCACAGACGGGTGCAGCCGAGCTAAAAGCGCGGCTCAGAGGCCAAATGACAGGCGCTGTCCGCTGGCGCGAAATCTCTCTTAACCTGCCAGAACAAAACGTAGACTTGGTGGTTGAAGTTGGCCCAGGAAAAGTATTAACAGGTTTGATCAAGCGCACCTGTAAAGGTCTAGCACTCAGGAATGTGAGTACTGTTGAATCAGTTAAGACAGAAAATGCTTAGCTGCTAACCTTTTAACAATTCGTCGTATGAGCTGATGGCAGAAGAGATGGCCCAACCCCGTGAACCGTTTATTAGCCTGGCGCTCTATCACCTATTTAAGTGGTCGGTGGTGAGTCCGGTGCTGCATAGCTACTGGCGCGGGCGCATCTATGGCGCAAAAAAGGTGCCGATGACCGGGCCGCTTATTGTAGTGGCTAATCATGCTAGCAATGTCGATCCGGTGCTGCTGGCGAACTGTATCCGCAGGCCCGTGTCGTTTATGGCCAAGGAGTCGCTGTTTGAAGTGCCGGTGCTAGCGCCTGCTATTCGGGCGTATGGGGCGTATCCGGTGAAGCGTGGGTCGGCAGATCGCAGTGCGATTAGAGAGGCGCTAAAGCAGTTAGAACACGGCTGGGCGGTGGGGATTTTTTTGCAGGGCGTGCGGACGCCGGATGGTAGGATCTCATCGCCTAAGCTGGGGGCGGCGATGATTGCAGCGAAAGCTCAGGTGCCTTTGCTGCCCGTGAGCCTGTGGGGCACTGAGAAGATTTTGACTAAGGGGTCGGCGTTGCCAAGACCAAGCCCAGTCACGGTACGGATTGGGGAGCCGATTGCACCACCGGATTCTGCTAAAGATAAGGGCGCGCTGAAGGAGATTACTCAAAAATGCGTAGATGAGATTCATGCGCTGCATGCGCTGGGGCGATAGCGGCGGCAAAGGCGGTAAAATGCTTTTTGTACGGTAGCTAAGAGTATTGATGGCTGAGGATTTGCAGGCGCAGGATTTGCGTCAGGAGCTAACGAAGATGATGGGGCCGGTGCCGTGGGCTGTGCTTGAACCCCATGTGAAAAGAGATGCGGTGGTGGTGGTGAATCCTGATTTGGATTTGGTGGATGTGGGCGTTGCGATCGCAACAGACAATACCCAGGCCGTAGCGCGCTGGATTAACGAACAGCTCATCGGTAAGCCAACGGCTAAACAGCTTTCACAGTGGAACGAAGGATCTGCAAGCCACTGGCACTTTACGTCGCTTATTGTGCAGCCCTACGTTTTAGTCAAAGCGGCTGAGGCTTCCGACTAGGCCCATGCACTCATCCATAACAGGCACCCCACTATGCAAGGCCACCCGCTTTGGACTTATTTCAGCACCTCCTCGCTGGTGAGGTATCTGTTGTTGTTTGCCTGCGGCTGGGCGGCGATTGAGGTTTTAGAATATTTTGAGATTGTGGTGGTGGTGTTTGCTACCGCGACTATTCTGGCGTTTCTGCTCAGCTATCCGGTGCGCTGGCTCAAGCGGTTTTTGCCTCACAGTATTGCCGTTTTTACGGTCTTTATTGTTGCTATTATTCTCATCGGCGGCATGGTGGCCACTATTGGCTTGGCAGTGCTCTCCCAGGGACAGCCGCTAATCGACAATCTTACTGACTTGCTTACATCTTTAATGCCCCGGCTCGAAGCTATTGAGCGTACGTTTGAACGGTGGAATTTGCCGGTCGATTTGCAGTCTTTAAGCGCGCAGCTTAGAGATCAGGCGGCTGGTATTTTGGGTGCGGGCATTGGGCTATTACAGGCGCTGTTAAGCAACTTTTTGCACGCTATTTTGATTGCGGTGGTAACCTTTTTTATGCTGTTGGATGGCGATCGCATATGGCATCTCATTATCAACAGATTTCCACCTGCTCAGCGCGATCGCGTAGCAACAACAGTCCAAAAAAGTCTGCTAGGCTTTTTCTGGGGGCGGCTGCTGCTCTCTATCTTCTTCGGCGTTTCTACCTTTATCGTGTTTCTGATTCTCAAAGTGCCTTACGCCCTTACGCTCGCTGTGATTGCAGGTTTGTTTGATCTCATTCCAGGCATCGGTGCGACGATTGGCATCGGACTTATCTCGCTGTTTCTACTTTCTCAAAGTATTGCTTTGGCCTTGCAGTCGGCGGTCACCTGCGTCGTGCTTCAGCAAGTAGAAGAAAACCTGCTGCTGCCCCGAATTATGAAAGATTCGCTCAACATCAATCCGGTGGTGATGTTTTTTGCACTGATTGTAGGTGCTCGGATTGCAGGTGTATTAGGCATTTTTCTTTCGATACCCGCGGCGAGTGCCATTGTGAGCCTGTTAGAGATTGATGCGATGAAAGGAACGGTAAAGACCTCAGATGTAGAGCCTATGCCTTAGGCCCACGCTTTTGCTGAAAACGCAACCTCTCAAAGGCAGAACAGCGCATATTCATTTCGGCCTATTGAAATTTAGTGTCGTTATTTATACGATGGTCGTTGGCTTATGTTGTTTACTTTGCATTAAATATGACTGAGAAAAGCAAGAACAAAAGATTAAAACCAACGGCGCTGTTCCTTTCACTGGGTTTGGTTGCTACGCTGGCAACGGCTTGCGGTGGCCCCACAGAAGACACTGAAATTGACGGCGATGTGGGTGAGCCGATAGAGGAGCCTTTAGAAGAAGAGCCTTTAGAAGAGGAGCCTTTGGAGGAAGGTGGCGAAGGCGGCGAAGAGTAAACAGCCTGCTAAATGCTTATAGCGGCAGCTCTACAGATTTCATTATGTCAATGAGCTGCTGTTGCATTTCTGCGGTTGCAGAAACAATGATTTCGGATTGACGGTAGTTGGCACACGCTGAAAGGGGCGGTAGCTCGCTACCGTCAAATTTTGTAAGTAAGTAGCCCATTTCTTGCGCCATCCAGGCAAGGGCGGCCGTATCAATAAACTGAGCGCTGGCCAATACAACCCCTGCGATTTCTCCGGTCAGCAGTCCGTTAATAGGTGGAACGGGTGTGGTGGAAGAATAGTCTTTTTTGAGATCGATGATGGGGAAGTGCGATCGCACCTTATCGGCAATCGGACTCAGCGCCCATCCCAACAACACTTTCTCTCCAGGATTATCTACTTTTAGCGGTGTGCATTCGTCTAGCGTGTCGCTCATGCTGCCGACAAAAGTGCCCTGATTGCGAAGGGTGTAGTAGTAGCGGTTGTTGGCTGGGCTAAGTGCGATCGCTGCCTCAAAATTATCTGCATTCGCGATCGTCAAAATCACCAAATAGTTAGGATGGCCGTCCATGTAATAGCGGGTGCCGTCAATCGGGTCAAGCGTGATCAGGTAGTCACCCTGCGGCCCCAAATCAATCGCCCTAAAGTACTTGGTGTTGTAAGTCGTTTCGTACTCCTCACCGTAAAAGCGCACGTTTGGAAACTTTGCGAGCAGCACGACTTCTATAAACGTTTGAATCGAAAGGTCTGCATCTGTTAGGGCATTGGCAAAGAGATGATCGCCATCGTACTTATCAGGTAAAGATGCGATCCGCTGCTGGATTTGATCAGCGTAGGCTCCTGCGGTTTTCAAGAAAGGCAGCAGTGCGGACAAAATCTCTTTAGGCGTGGGATTTTCGGGCATAAGATGTTCCTGATATGGCTGCTTTTTTCTGGTCAAGCCATATTTTAAGCCTTGAGTGCGATCGCTTTGGTTAAGGCCGCTATTGAAGCTGCTTCATCCAATGCGAAACTCTATTTTTGCGGCTACCTCATTTTGCTTAGCGCGATTGATAAACTACACCATTAAGCAGTCCTTTAGCTCATCGTATCGAGAGAATAGCCTGTCTACGCTGGCCAATCTAGCTTTGTAGCTCAGTGCTGTTGCAATAATCATTCGGTCAAAAGGATCTTTGTGAATAGGTGATAAATTTACTGCTTTAAAGGAGATATCTGCCGTCAACGGCAACAGATCTATACCCGTAGGTTCTAAAGCAGCCTCAAACCACTCATCCGCAGCACAAGGCAATTCTAAGCGGCCCTTGCTATTAGCCAACGCAATCTCATAGCAAGATACTGGCGACACGCCTACTTGCTTGGCTATGTTAATTTCCGTTTGCCAGTCAGTAGGAAATCGCTCAAATTCCTGAGTCATCATCCAAAACCAAATATGCGTATCCAGCACTACTATTTCAGACACTCCCAGTCGTCTTCTGCAACAATGGGGCTCACAATATCACCTAGCGTTTTTCCCTTTCCTGCAATCGAGGCAGGCGGCACACGTCGCTGATTCTTCTCAACCACCGCGCTATCACTTCCGGCAGATTCTTCCAATACCGTTACAATAATGCGCGCCGAACTCACGGGCGGTTGACCATCCAGCCACTTTACCTGACCGTTTTCATAGATTGCTTCATAGCTTTTAAGCATTGCGATTTCCTAAGTTAATAATCGTGCATCGTACTCCCCTTTATTTCTCATATCTTACAGCGCCCAATCTTGATAGATTAGAAGGGGGCCTGAACTCAACCCGATTACTCGTCGCTGACCCGCTCGCTATAAAATTACTGCCGTCTTCTGGTTCGCCAATTATTTTAATTCCACTTGACGGCAGCAAAGAATCAGATTATCGTCATCTCTAAGCTGTGATGCCTATCACAGTCGTTCTCACCAGAACTCGATTTCGCTCAGCACTATCGATAGGTGTTACTAGCACCTACCGATAGCTAACCCCCCGGACTAACACGCAGTCCCGGCGGCTAGAGTCACTTTACTCTAGCCACCCCGATTTGCACTACATTTTCGCGGGGTGGCCTGGTTTAGTGGGGTTCTGGTTTCCTCAAAACAACGGAAAATACTATGCTTACTTCAGCCCGCCCGGACGCCTCTGCGTCCACCGTTCCCCCTATCGGCAATTCCTCATTTCCCTCAGACGATAGCCCCGAGATTGTGACCCACACCATACGGGGCTCCCTTCATGCGGTTCAATCGACTATCCGCACTTTGTTCAAGCTTAACTACGCCGAGCCTAATGATTGGAGTAAGCCTGTGCCGACGGGCGATCGCAACGAAGTCATGGTTGTGTTGACTCGTCGTGTAAAGATGTAACCATGAGGCATATAGCAAGCCTTTGAATATGCTAGAGGGCTTGCTATGCGTTCAATAATAGGTTTTTACTGAACTGTTGGGGACTGGACTATTTTGAAACGCATTGCGATCGCTGGCGCAGGCCCAGCCGGTATAACAACAGCATTATTGCTAGCCCAACAGGGGCATCAGGTAGCCCTGATAGAAAAAGAAACCGCTTTTGATCGCGTCTTCAGAGGCGAAGGGCTCATGCCTGCTGGGTTAGAAGCGCTGTACGAGATGGGATTGAAAGAGACATTTGAGAGCATTCCATCGCGGCGGCTGACATCTTGGGATTTTTATGTAGGCGGGCGGCGGCGGATGCGGGTAGAGGAGCCAGAGGATGATGGGCTCTCTACGCAGATTATGGATCAGGGAGCTTTGCTGAAGGCGATCGCACAAAAAGCCACTCAGCTACATAACTTCCATCTCCACACAGGCTATCAGGTAAACGAACTATTACGAAATGAACAGAATAAAGTTGTTGGACTTCGTGCCTCACAAAACGGTGAAGTTAGAGACTTTGCCGCCGACTGCGTAATCGCCTGCGATGGCCGCTACTCTTGTTTGCGTAAGCTAGCTGGTCTAAACCTTCAAAAGTCCGATGCAGAATTTGATGTGCTGTGGTTCAAGCTACCGGCCCCCGAGTCTCTATCACCAGAAACGCCTTTCTTCGCATGCTTGCAACCCGACCGGCAGTTTGCGTTTTATCCCTCCTGGGATGGGCGTTTGCAGATTGGCTGGATTGTTGAAAAGAAAGCTCATAAGAAGGGTGGACTCGCGGCGTTGAAAGAGAAAGATTGGATAGAAGAGTTTTCGCAGGCTTTACCAGCAGAATTAGCTAGTCACTTCCGGGCGCACAAAGACGAGCTAGAAGGGCCAATATATTTAGATGTGCAGGTTGGATGCTGTGACTCGTGGACGGTTCCAGGTTTGTTGCTGATTGGCGATGCGGCTCACCCAATGGCCCCTAATCGGGCGCAGGGCATCAATATGGCGTCTGCGCGATGCGATTGTTGTTGCTAATCAGTTTGCGCGTCTGGACGATAATTCCGTTGATGACGTGTTTGAGGCTATTCAAGCAGAGCGATCGCCTGAAATCAAAGCAGTACAAAAAATGCAGCTAGCTGAGTGGCGCAAGGTTGCGTTTATTTCGCAGCCGGGACTGCCTTACTGGGGATTTAAAGCGATCGCAACCACCTTCGGCCCCTTCCGCTTTGCTCAAAACATCTGGCTTCACGAACAAAAAGGTCTGCGCGAGGGCGTAGCATCCGTCCACCTTATGCCCTCACCCAATCGCTAATTCGCTAAACTAAACCCGTTGGTTTAGCAACTTCTATAAAAAATCATATGGCCCTTCCCCTATCTCGTCGGTTAGCCCGCTCGCTACTGCTAGGCGGCGCTTGCTTAGGTGGCGTACTTGCCACCACCCCTGCTGTCGCCGCTGAAAGGGTCACGCTAACGTATGGATTCGTCGAAATTTCTACGTCGGTAGAAGCCTTAAGAACCTACGCTGAGGAAGGCAAGGCGAATAGAGAGCTAGACCCCTATCTGAGGTTTTTGAGCGAAGAGCAGCAGGCGCAGTTTCGAGCCGCTCTCAACGCTAAACAAGACGTTAGCCCCGTTGCAATTTCTCAATTCCTGTACTCTTCTATCGGTTCAAATATTTTGCGCTACCTGGGTGAAATTATTCAAACCCAGGGCCGTAGAGACGGAGCCAAAGGGCTAAGGGGTGCCCTAGTGCTAGCTGCCGCCGAGCCAGACGGGCTTTCTCTATTAAATGTGCTTGAAAAATTTCCGACAGGCGGCGTTCGGATCGATTCGCGGCGGGCATTTCAAGCGTTTGGCGGGTTCACTCAGCTCATTCAAAACACGCAGGCCGCTCTGACGGCAATCGAAAATCAGGCTACGCCGACCTCCCGCGTTGGTTTAGATCCTTCAGTTTTGGCCGATGCGGCTCAGCCAGGGCCGCAGGCAGTGACGATTCAAACGCTTACATTCACTGATTCAGAGCGTAATCGTGCCTTGCCTATCGATCTCTATTTACCCGAAACAGCCAACGCGCCTTTGATCGTAATCTCTCATGGGCTAGCAGGCGATCGCAAAGGATTTGTCGAACTAGCCCAGCATCTCGCTAGCTACGGCTATGCGATCGCCGCCCTTGATCATCCCGGCAGCAATACCGATCAGTTCATTGCCCTGCTGGAAGGCTCTGCTAGAGAAATTGCTAAGCCCAGTGAATTTAGCGATCGCCCCCGCGACGTGTCCTACTTATTAGACGAACTCACCCGGCTCAACGAACCAGGCCGAGCGCTCTCAGATCGCTTTGACCTCGACAAAGTTGGCATCATTGGCCACTCCTTCGGCGGCTACACGGCCCTCGCCCTATCCGGCGCACAGCTCAACTTCGACACCCTGCAAGCCAACTGCAACTCAGAAGCGATTATCTACACCGCCGCCAATCCTTCCATGCTATTGCAGTGCACCGCCCTGTTAGATCCTGAGCAGTTCGACGACGACCTACAAGACGAGCGCATCGACGCCGTAATCGCTATAAATCCTGTCACCAGCAGCCTATTTGGCCCAACAGGATTCGCCCAAATCGACATTCCCAGCCTAATCATCTCCGGCAGCAGCGACCCCATCGCCCCCGCGCTAATAGAGCAAATTCGCCCCTTCACCTGGCTCAACACCCCCACCGCAGACGGCACCACCCGGCCCGATCACTATTTAGCGCTCATCCAAGGCGGCTCTCACCTCTACGATCTCCCTTCTCTAGAGGGCAGCACCGATATTGCGCTAGCTAACGAGTTAGTGAGCGCCGACATATCGCTTGCCTACAGCTACCTCAAAGCGCTCAGCTTAGGCTTTCTAGAGGCAGAAGTCTCTGAAAACCCAGTCTACAAAAATGTTTTGAGCGACGACTCTATTGTTCAAATCGGTCAGCAGCCCTTACCGCTCTATATTGTAGATACGCTTACCCAGGCCATGCTCAGACCCGCTAGAACGCAGCCGCCTGCGGTTGACGCTACGCCGAATACCGTACCAGGCGCTATCCCAAGTTCTACGCCGAGTTCGCCAGCGGTGTCACCTGAAGGCGCTCAATAAAGTGCTATCCTCCTTGGTCTATGGGCGGTTTATAGGTAAATTCATGAGTCTAAAAGTTTACGGCATTCCTAACTGCGGCACCTGCAAAAAGGCAATGGCCTGGCTAGCGCAACAAGATATTGCTTACGAATTTATCAACACCAAAGAGCAGCCCCCCAGCGCCGAGCAAATCACCGCCTGGATTGAAGCGCTCACCACCAAGTCTATGCGCAACACGTCCGGGCTCTCTTATCGCGCCCTTGGTGAAGAGAAAAAAGAATGGAGCGATGAGCAGTGGACAACCGCTTTTGCAAAAGACGCTATGCTGCTCAAGCGACCTCTTTTTGAAAAAGACGGTAAGGCTGTTCTGGTCGGCTTTCGCGCGAAAGAAGAAGAGAAAATCGCTAAGCTCTCATGATCGCCTCACCCAAAGAACAGAAAACGGATGTCGTGATTATCGGCAGCGGTATTGGCGGCCTCTGTTGCGCTGCGCTACTCGCACACTACGGCCTTACAGTAACTGTTTGCGAAAGTCATACGCTCCTTGGTGGCGCAGCTCACGGCTTCAATCGCGATGGCTATCAGTTTGACTCTGGCCCCTCCTTATATTCAGGCATGTCCTACAGCCCTTCGCCTAATCCGTTGCGACAGGTGCTAGACATTATTGATGAAGATATTCCCTGGGCCAACTACGACACATGGGGCTGTTACCTGCCCGAAGGTGAGTTCAAAACAGCAGTAGGAGCCGATCAGTTCTGCGATGTTTTGCAACGGCTGCGAGGGGATGAGGCAGTAGCCCAATGGCGGGAGCTGCAAAGGGTGATGAAGCCTTTAGCGAGTGCGGCGGTAGCCCTACCGACGGCTGCCGTGCGATTTGACTGGGGAGCGGTGCGCACCGTGGGGCCGTTTGCACCTAGATTGCTCAAACACGCTGCGAATACGCCTAAGCTGGCTGGGCCTTTCAGCCGCATTATGGATAGAGTTGTGACCGATCCCTTTATCCGCAACTGGCTAAACATGCTGTGCTTTTTGCTATCAGGACTGCCTGCGAGCGGCACGAGTACGGCTGAAGTCGCTTTTATGTTTGCTGACTGGTATCGACCCGGCGTTCAGCTCGACTATCCCATGGGCGGCTCGGCGGCGCTGGTAGAGGCGCTGGTACGGGGTATTACCAAGCACAAAGGAGAGATTAAAACGGGCGCGCACGTCACTCAAATCAATACGAAGAATGGCAGGGCGACGGGCGTACGCCTGCGTAATGGCGAGATGATTGAGGCTAGCTTGGCGGTGGTTTCTAATGCGTCTGTGTGGGATACGCTCAAGCTGATTCCAGCCGGTGGAGCACCTGAGAAGTTTGTTGAAAAAAGACAGGCTACGCCACCCTGCGAGAGTTTTATGCATCTGCACTTGGGCATTGAGGCCGCAGGGCTACCCGCCGATTTGGCCTGTCATCACATTGTTGTTAATGATTGGGCGCAGGGAATTACAGCCCCTCAAAATTTGATTCTGATCTCTATTCCTTCGGTGCTTGACCCGTCACTAGCGCCGCCTGGAAAGCACGCAATTCACGTGTACACGCCGGGCAATGAACCCTATGAGCTGTGGGAGTATCTGGCGCGCACAGGCGAGGCTTACGCTGATCAAAAAGAGGCGCGATCGCAGGTAATGTGGCAGGCGCTAGAGCGCGTGATACCTGATATTCGACAGAGAGTCGCGCTTTCTCTGACCGGAACGCCGCTTACGCACGAACGCTATTTGCGGCGCTATCGAGGATCTTATGGGCCTGCGATCGCGGCTGGAAAATCTCTCTTTCCTGGCCCCAAAACGCCCATTGAAGGTCTGCTGTGCTGTGGTGATTCTACTTTTCCAGGTATCGGCCTACCGGCTGTTGCGGCTAGCGGGGCGATCGCAGCTCACACCCTAATCCCCGTTCGCGATCATCAAAAAATGCTCAGCACTTTATCGCTGTAGCTTTGTACGAACACGCTCTAAAACCCCCTGAAAATCCATAATGTTACGGAACTGTAACCCTGTAGAAACGACGCAAAGTCATTCGTAACGCGTGGTAAATCCTCTCAAAACAATAAAATACGTGTATTATTGCAATCACTATTGCAACGTATCGGTGAGAGCCGAAAACACCGTATAGTTGGTATGATTCGCTAGTAAGAACATCACACCTTTGCTTAGGGGCCGCTATTAGGTTATGTCTCAGGAAAACAACAGCCGATTTGCCATATTGGCTACGTTGCTTGCCTTTGGCTTAGTGGGCGGTATATCCCTTATATTCTGGGCGATTAGCTCTCGGCTCGATCGGGCCGTGCAGGTGCCCTCGCAAAACACGAACGTAGCCTCTAGCAATAGCCTGCCAGAATCAATCACTTCTCGCGTGAGCGCGGGCGAGCAGATTTTATTTCCAGCGGCATCGGCAGATAAAAGAGAGGCCGTCAGCGCGATCGCTCAGGGCAACTATGCCAGCGCCATCACCGTACTCAACACCTCTCTAGACGAAGATCCCAACGATCCAGAAGCCCTTATCTATCGCAGCAACGCCCGCATTGCCAACCAGCGATCGCTCACCGTCGCCGTTGTCGCTCCCACCAACGGCACCAGCAATATCGGCCTCGAAATTTTACGAGGAGCCGCCCAGGCCCAATACGACATCAACCGCAACGGTGGCATTGACGGCGTACCGCTCAGGCTAGTGATTGTAAACGATGGCGACGACGAAGAGATCGCCCGAGGCATTGCGGCAACCCTCGTAGATGACCCCAGCATTGTGGGTGTTGTCGGCCACTACTCAAGCGATGTCACCCTAGCTACAGCGCCCGTTTATGAAGCTGGCGAGCTAGTCAGCGTTTCCCCGGTGAGCACCGCCGTAGAACTCTCTGGTGTTAGCCCCTATCTCTATCGCACCATCCCCAGCGATAGCTTTGCCGCGGCTGCCCTTGCGGCCTACATGATCTACTACCGTGAACTTCCCAATGCCGCTATCTACTACGATTCCAGCAGCGATTTAAGCAACTCACTCAAAGAAGAGTTTGAGATGTTTATTGAGGCTTGGGGCGGCGAGGTCATGGGTGAGTACGATCTTTCTCAAAACAGCTTTGACCCCGAAGTGCAAGACGACGCGATTGAAGAAGGTGCTGATGCGCTGATGATTGCAGCTAGCTTAGAAACCATGGAAGAAGCCGCAGATGTTATTAACTACAACCGCAGGCGACTGCCTATTCTCGGCGGCGATGAGCTGTACAATCGCGGCATTTTAGAAGAAACCGGGCCAGATTCTCAGGCGCTTACGGTGGCTGTGCCATGGCATATCCTGGCGCAGGATTCACCAATGGATTTTGTCACTAGCTCTCGGAATTTGTGGGAAGGGGATGTGAGCTGGCGGACGGCGACGGCCTATGACGCGGTAGTTGCGATCGCTGCTGGCCTGCAAGACGACCCCAGCCGAGAAGGGCTCAAGCTTGCTTTAGACAATGCCGACTTCAGCGTGAGTAGCGCGACTGGGCCAATCAACTTTCTGCCATCGGGCGATCGCCGCCAGGTAGACCGTCTCGTAAAGGTCGAAACCGGCACGCGCTCCGGCACCGGCTACGACTTTGTGCCCTTTCACGCCGCTAGCACCCTAGCCCTATCCGCCTCCAACACTCCAATCTACCGAATTAGCTGTGTCTCTTCTCAGCCTCGCAGCCTAGTTCCAAAGTAATAAATTAATAAAAATCAACCCAACTTCCCTTAATCTCTCAGATGGACTTCTATTTATGAGAGTCCGAAAAGTGCGTCGAAAGGGAGAAATGTCGCGAAAGCTACACAATTAGCGCTTTTTATTACTTACAATATGAGCAGTAAATCGTTATACTTATTTACATAGCCACCGCGAAATAATTTATATTTCTTCACGTCCTCCTTTAGCACACCATAAATAACCTATGAACTCTGCAAAAAAACTGCTGGGCACTATATTTCAGCCCAACGTCAACGCTAACCTCGCCTCACAGACGACCCTTGCGATCGCCCGCGCTGTTCTCGGCATCATGATGATCCACAACGGCATGGACAAGCTCGCTGACATCGAAGGATTTGCGCAAGCCTACGTTGCCTACCTCGGCCTTCCATTCCCTATTTTCCTCAGCTACATCGCAGCCTACACTGAGCTAATCGGTGCGCCTTTGGTCATGGTCGGCCTGTTTACTCGCCCCGCTGCGCTCGGCCTGTTTAGTACAATGTGTGTGGCAATGTACCACCACATCAAAGTCGCTGGCCTCAGCCTGCCTTACCTGGAGCTGTCTGCAATCTACGCAGCTTGTTTCTTGTACTTCGCTATTAACGGCGCAGGTCTATTCTCCTTTGACGCACTGCTCACCGACCGCATCGACACCACTGCACTCTCCGCAAAAGCTAAGCAAGTCATGCGCATCAAAGACAAGTTTCCAGCCGGTAAGAATCCCGTGCAAAAGTCTGAAGTCTAGTCTCTAATCAGTCTTTAAAGGCAGCTAGCTTAATAAACGTAAAGCGACTGAGGTATAAGTGCCTCAGTCGCTTTTTTGTGCTGTATCTATATATTCTCACGGGCAACTCTGCTAGGGTTTAGAGTGATCAAACTTCTCGGAGTCAAATCCTTGCCTGCTAATATCCCCCTACATTTTGTCGATGAAGCTCAAATTAAGCGCGACTATGCGAAGCAAGCGGTTTGGCTAGAAATGTCTGGTTTTACAGGTCAAGCGGGCAAATACTGCCTGGTGCCCTCTGCTGACGGTGAGCTAGATCGCGTTTTGGTCGGTAAGCCCGACACGCTCGACACCTGGACACTCGGACGCCTTGCCCACACGCTACCTGCCCAAAAGTACGAGCTAGCCGACGATTTGCCCGCCGAGATTACCAACAAGCTTTGCTTAGGCTGGACGCTGGGCCAATACCGCTTCACCCGCTACAAGCGAACAGATGCCAACGCCCTACCCGAACTTGCCTTTCCCAAAAACGTCGATCAGGCGTACGTAACGGCAGCAGCCGAAGCGACCTACCTTGTGCGCGATCTAATCAACACGCCCGCGCTAGACATGGGGCCAGCCCAGCTCGCAGACGCTGCAAAAAAGGTAGCTGATGAGTTTGGCGCTGACTATAGCGTGACGGTAGGTGAGGATTTGGTAGAAGCCAACTACCCAATGGTGTATGCGGTGGGCCAGGCTAACGGCCATTCAAATTCTCAAACGCCTCGTTTAGTAGATTTCTCCTGGGGTGAGCCCTCAGCGCCTAAGGTGACACTGGTGGGCAAAGGCGTTTGCTTTGACACGGGCGGCTTAAATATGAAGTCATCGGCGGGTATGAAGCTGATGAAAAAGGATATGGGCGGCTCGGCTCAGGTGCTTGGCCTGGCTAAGATGATCATGCAGATGAAGCTGCCAGTGCGTTTGCGCGTGCTCATTCCTGCTGTAGAAAATAGTATTTCAGGCAATTCTACGCGCCCTTCTGACGTGCTGACTTCCAGGCAAGGCACTACGGTAGAGATTGGTAACACGGATGCAGAAGGGCGGCTGGTGTTAGCAGATGCGCTCACTGAGGCCAGTAGTGAATCGCCTGATTTGCTGATCGACTGTGCAACGTTGACAGGTGCGGCGCGGGTGGCAGTGGGAGCCGAGATTGCGGCCTTGTTCTGTAACGATGATGAGATTGCTCAGGCGCTGGTGCAGGCAGGAGATGAGCAAGACGATCCTTTGTGGCGACTGCCATTGCACAATCCCTACCGCGACATGTTAGATAGCAAAGTTGCCGACCTTAACAATATTTCCAGCGCGCCCTATGGCGGCGCGATTACGGCGGCTTTGTTTTTACGTGAGTTTACCTCAGGGCAAAAGCCTTGGATTCATGTTGATTTCATGGCGTTTAATATGCGCGGGCGGCCAGGGCGGCCTAAAGGCGGCGATGCCATGGGGATGCGATCGCTCTTTACCCTCATCCAATCTCGCTTTTTATCCAAT
The DNA here is from genome assembly GCA_963793265.1 of uncultured cyanobacterium. GTDB lineage: Bacteria > Cyanobacteriota > Cyanobacteriia > Phormidesmidales > Phormidesmidaceae > Phormidesmis. Next base: position 127,124 of record CAWBZI010000005.1, on the reverse strand, counting down.
TAGCCTCTACAATGTCAGCAAAATTTTCATAAATATTATTTGATGTTTTAGCGAGTCCTAGAACCGAATGGGCACTTTTATGGTGGCTTGTCCTATCAAATATTCTTGCTGAAATCATCGCCGCCGGGTTTTGCTCCAATGACATCCATTCCACCTACCACCACCTCTTCTCCGACCGTTCGAGCCCGCATTCGGAGCAAGCTGTCTGAGTTTGTGTGGCCGCTCGTGTGGATGGCGATTTTAGCGACAGCAGGTGGCGTGAGCCTGCGGGCGGTGTCGGTAATGACCCAAAACCCACCGCTGCCTGACTGCGCGCAAACGGTGACGTTGACGAGCGACAGTGAAAGGCTGCTGTGCGCTCAGGCCAGCGTGCGGTCAGGCTCGGCGCAGGCGCTGATTGAGGCGATCGAGATGGTGGAACCCTGGACGCCGGATAATCCAGCGTATAAAGAAGCCGACCGGCTGATGAATCGGTGGTCGAAGGCGCTGCTCGGTGAGCTTGAGTCGATGGCTCAGCGGGGCGATGTCGGCCAGGCGCGATCGCTGGCGGCGCGGATTCCGACGCGGGTAGATATTTATCCGCAGGTGAAAAGTGCGATCGCGACTTGGGATAAAGAATGGACGGTTGGCAAAGAGTTTGAAGCCAAGATTTTGCGGGCAATTAAGGCGCAAAACTGGACAGGTGCACGGCGAGATGTGCAAAAGCTCAAAATTTTGAATGCGGCCTACTGGGTCACGACCCGGCACGATCAGCTTGAGGCCAAAATAGACCGTGAAGAGACGGCTCGCAGGCAGCTTAACCAGGCCCGCGAACTGGCTAAGACGGGCGATTTGGCTAAGCTTGGCGAGGCTTTTATCATCGCGCGCGAAATTAATTTAGAAACCGATGCCTGGAGAGAGGCCAAGCCCGATCTCGACCAGTGGGCTGAGCGAGTAATGCAGTACAGCTTTCAAAAGTGGGAGGCTGAAGATCTTGAGGGGGCGCTGGCCGTCGCGCAACTGGTGCCGCCGAATTTAGCGCTGACGGCTGAGGCTCAAGATTTGCTGAGCTTTGGCCATGCTCAGCGGTTGGCGCAGGGTGAATACGATCAGTGGACGCCTTCTTATATGCAGGTGTACAACTTGTTGGAGGCGATTCAGGCCGTGCAGCGCATTTCGCCCAGCAGCCCCTTCTACACCGAAGCTCAAGACAGCATGGTGACGTGGCAGCAGCAGCTAGACGATATGGTGCAGTTGCAGTACGCCAATACGATTGCCCAGGTTGGGCAGCGACCTGCCTACCGATTGGCGATCGCTAAAGCCGAACAAATTACCCAGGAGCGCCCGCAAAGGCTTCAGGCCCAAACGCTGGTTTCTCACTGGAAAAAGGAGATTCAGCGAATAGAAGATCGGCCTATTTTGAATCAGGCGGTGAAGCTAGCGAGCGCGGGCGGTAAGGAGAATTTGCAAAAGGCGATCGCTGAAGCTGAGAAAGTAGAGATGGGTAGAGCGCTGCGGGTTCAAGGCCAAACCTACATTGCTGAATGGGCTGACCGCATTGAAATTATTGAAGATCAGCCCATTCTGAACACAGCCGAAGCGCTGGCGCAGGCAGGAGACTTGGAGAAGGCCATTGTTGAAGCGACTAAAGTGGCCGAAGGTCGGGCGCTGCGAGATGACGCGCAGGCTGCGATTAAAGGCTGGGTAACTGAAATTCAGATTGCTGAAGACACGCCGCTGCTTGTGCGCGCAGAGAATCTGGCGGCCAGAGGTAGCCTGAGCGCGGCGATTGAGACGGCAGCGCTGATCGGGCCGGGCCGGGCTCTGTATCCAGAAGCGAGCGCCAGCATTGCTATTTGGGTGAAAGAGCGGGCTTACATCTGGTCTTTAGAAGCGCCGGTTGAGGATAGCTACGCTGAGACAGATAGCTACCTCGAAGAAGATATTTACAATACTGATAGCTTTACTAGCTATGGCGATGATGGCTACGGCGATGGGTTCTAGGTTGAGCCTTCTTGGGCTAGGTACTTTTAACCCTGGCAGTGGTATATTCGCGGAATGAGCGATCGCCCCCTCCAATTAATGCTGGTCGATGAAGACCCTGTTTTTCGCCTTGGCCTGAAGGTATGGCTAGAGCAGCAGGGCGACTTTGTGGTGGTGGCTGAAGCAGGAACGGCGACAGAGGCAATAGAAGAGGTGCGATCGCGCTTTCAACCCTATCAACAATCCCTGAACAGTCCCCCGCCCCGAAAAAAGAACAAAGCCCCCGTTCCACCGCTAGACCCACTGCCAGCCCCACCGCTCGATCTGGTCATTTTAGACTTAGGACTGGGCGCTCGCGAATCCGAATCTACGCCTGGTTTGCAGCTTTGCAAGCAGCTCAAAACAGCTTTCCCTCGCCTGCCCGTGCTGGTACTCAGCGCCCTGGCTGAACCCGCCTTACAAGCTGCCGCCGAACGCATGGGAGCCAACGGCTTTGGCACCCGCAGCATGTCCGTTCGGCGGCTAGCCCAGCTCATCCGAGAAGTGGCCGTTTTAACCCCCGAAAACTCACCTAAACAGCCTTCTCCTCAACCGACCATACAGGCACCAGCCATTCAGCCGCCAACAAAGCCGCCGCCAGTCGTTCAGCCAGTGAAAGGTACGCCGAATCAATCAGTTACCTCGCCTGTCCCCCCGGCAGACAGCCGCAGTCTGTCCGAAGACGCCTCCAATCAATCGACCGACCGTCAGGCTAATCGACAAACGGCTAGATCAGATACCACCCTTTCTCGTTTAGACGATATTCCAGGGCCATTGACCGCCATGCGGATCAGTATGCGCCTGTCTGGTCAAAGGCAAATTGACCAAAGCCTGGCAGCACTGGCCCGACAGCGCACGGGTAGCTGGCTCAATCGCGCCATTATAGATGGCAAACAGCGCGAACTTAACGCCGCTCGCTGGCTGGTTTCTGCAATTTGGCGTACGCCTAGATTCGATGATGGATCTGCTAAGTCAGGTCGTCGATCGGGTAATGCTGTGTCGAGGGGTGCAGAAGCCAACTCACCGCCGCCCAGTTCGGCCTGGATTCGAGCGGCCCAGCAGGGCGGCTACGGACAAAACTATGCCGATATGACGGCTGCTCGCTACTTAGACCGCGAATCGCTGGTGCCAAATGCCACGGCTGCTTTAGCGAATATGGCTGCGACTGAATCCAGGCTGCAAGCGCGTCCGTCGGAGGTGCAAAATGTGGTGTTTGAAGGCGTGTTTGCAAAGCTTCAGCGTCCGCTTAAGAATATTAGCGAGTCGCCTTTGGAAGTGGATATTTTGCGGGCTGATAAAAAGCTAGAGCTGTTTTATTTGGTTCTGCGTCAGCTTGAAGAACTGCTGGCTGATCTGCGGGCTTCTGAGGTGAAGCCGGGGCAGCTTTCGATGCGATCTCATCAGGTCGTTCACGATCTTTGGGATGCGGTAAACACAGAATTTTTTGGCAAGTACTACACCGTGCGCGTGGGCAACGTTGAAGAAGAAGTCGTGACGCTTTTGCAACAGGAAAAGCCTTTTGTACAAGCGCAGATACTTGATCGCATTCCGATGGTGACGGCCATGTTTGGGCACTGGCTGTTTCAGGAGCCGATGATCATAGAGAGTTCGTCTTATGTGGCAACTACGCCTCAGGCGATCGCCTACAGCGAACGTCTCCTCGAAAATCTCCTGATCCAGGTTGCGAACGCTGTTGTTCAACCATTGTTGAATCGTTTAGCCGATGTCGAATCGATCAAAAAGAGTTTATACACTAGCCGCTTGATGTCTTCAAGAGAGATTGAACGGTTCCGCAACGATCTCTCTTGGCGCTACCGACTAGACCGGCTAGTAAACGAGCCCAAAGCTATTTTTGAGAGTCGGTATAACCTATACGTGCTTACGCCTGTAGGGATTAATGCAGCTAGCATCTATGCGCCGCGTAGAGCCGAGCTAGACCAGCTAGGCGGCATTCCCTTAGTGGTTACTCTGGCGATGGAAACGAGAGATGCGCTTTCTCCTCGCCTCCGCAATGCCATTTCTTTTGTCGGCAGCACCGTTGTTTACGTGCTTACAGAAGTGTTAGGTCGCGGCATTGGCCTTGTCGGTCGCGGCGTTCTCAAGGGCGTTGGCAACATTCGCCAAGAGGGCAAAAGGGATCGCTCCAAGAAGGTCTACCGCGAGCAGCCCTATCAAAACAACTCTGTTGAAGACCCTTACTCTCAAGACTTCAACGAGTGGGAGTAAGCTTTAGAGCAAAGCATCAGGCTACGGGTCGCACAGTCAGCTCAAATCCGAGTGCCTTTGCAACTTTAGCCACAGTCACAAAACTAGGATTACCTTCTGGTGATAGCGCTTTATACAACCCTTCTCGACTTAAGCCCGTATCTCTGGCAAGCTGACTCATATTCCTTGCCCTCGCCACTACACCAAGCGCATGAACAAGCAGCGTAGGATCGCCCTCGCTTTCTTCAATACAAGCTTCTATGTAAAGCTGAATGTCTTCTTCTGTTTCTAAATACTCAGCAGAATCCCAAAGGGTTGTCTCAAGTGCCATACCAATTAATCCTCTATTTGTTTAACCAGCCCCTTCGCCTTCTTGATATCAGAACACGGTGTATCGTGAGCAGCGATCCTGCAAATGTTTAATAATGATAGGCGTTCCGTTTGTCGAAAGGAATCATAACTGATGACGTACGAACATAAGGAAGTCCCTACTGGGGAGATTTCAAAAGGGAGGCGATCGCTCCTCAATATCCTACTAATCGGGCTCATCATCGCCTCAGCCTACGAAATCAGCGTTCGGGGCGAGCACTGGCCGTTTTCGTCGTACCCTATGTTTAGCAAAACGCGGCGAGAGGCACGGGTCGAGCACTATGCCCTTCAGGCGGTTCCGCAAGACGGCTCAGAGCCGTTTCCGCTCTACCAGTCAAACCAGATCCGTCCTTTTCTTTGGTACCGACAGCGGGCTGCGTTCCGACGAATGCTCGAAGGCGAAGGGGGCAAAGCGGCGGTCAAAATAGGGCTTGCCGATACGATGGCTCGCTATGAGCGCAATCGCCAGCAAGGAAGGCATGACGGGCCACCGCTACAAGCGCTGCGGCTGTATCGTGTGGACTGGTCAATTGATCCGAATGCGCCTGATTTGGTGAATACAGAAGACAGATCTTTTGTAGCCGAAGTGGTGGCGACTGAAGATTCAGTCAAAGATTCAACAGAAATACGAGAGAAACCATGACAATTGTCCATCAGCTCACAAAGCGCTGGAATCGGTTCTTTTTCTCTCCTGATTCAGCCGAAAATCTCGCAGTTTGTCGAATTCTGTTCTACGGCGGGCTGCTGGGCTTGAACTGGAACCAGGACTTTGCAGCTTGGGGACGTGTCGCGGACGTATTTTGGATGCCGGAGAAATGCTGGCCCTTTGAGTACTTCAATATCCCGCTGCTGGCTCCTGGCATCTTGGGTGTGATGTCGGTGGCCTGGAAAGTCTCTTTAGCGCTGAGCTGCCTGGGATTGCTGACCCGTTTTGCTAGCGTGATGTCGTTCGGGCTTGGGTTTTATTTGCTGGGGCTACCGCATTGTTTTGGTGATTTGGCCCATAGCGATGCGGCGGCTGTGCTTATTTTGGGGGTGATGGCGATCGCCCGTAGTGGAGACGCGCTATCTGTTGATCGGGCCATTTGGCAAAAGACAGCCCCACCAAACGGAGAGTATCGCTGGCCGGTGCGAACCGTTTGGCTAATTCTCTCGACAGTTTTCTTTGCGGCTGGGTATGCCAAACTTTCACAGGGCGGGCTGGGGTGGGCGTTCTCTGACAATATGTCTTTTATTTTGGTAGAGCATCAGTTCCCACCCGAACACCCGGAGGCGCTGGTGCCCTGGGGCGGGTGGCTATCTAGACAGAGCTGGCTGGCACAAGGAATGGGGCTTGCTACGCTGATCCTCGAAACGGGATATCCGCTGGCAATGTTTAGCCGTACAGCACGATTTATATTTGTGCCAAGTATGGTGCTTTCAGTGATTGGGTTTCGAGTGTTGCTAGGGCCTTCGTTTTTTCCGCTCATCCTGTGTCATGTGTTTTGGATTCGGTGGTGGCCGCAGAATAAACTGAAGGGTCGGCGCGAGCGATCGCAGACTCTAGCTGAGCAACGGGCGATCGCTACACCAGAACTTCACACCACTTCTTCTAGGCTTAATCGATAGGCATATTAGTATAAGCGGAACTCTTTTTGATCTTTATAAGACTCTTTTTTAAGGCGCGCTTCTAATCGTAAAGCGCAATTAATATCGGTTCGAGATTAAACCTGAAGACGTTCTCGTTAGCCTTTTTTCGCGGTTTGGAATCCATACTACTTTCATGGCAAAATCTGACCGTCATTTTGAAACTGCCGATCTGCAAAACAATCTCAACCGGCGATCGCTACAATCGGGCGCAGTGGCAATGGCCGCTCAGCCGATCAAGCTGGTCATTGGCATTGGCGGCACGATGGTGCTGGCTCGCCTTTTGGTTCCGGCTGACTATGGCCTGCTGGCAATGGCGCAGCCCGTGCTGAGCATCGTCGATAGCCTTAGCAATATGGGCTTAGAAACCGCGACTATTCAGCGTCAGGAGTTTGACCGAGAGCAGGCTAGCGCTATTTTTTGGCTCTCTTTAAAAATCAATGCCTTAATCATTGGCGGTATGGTGCTTTGCGCGCCTTTAGTCGCCCGATTCTACGACCGGCCAGAACTGACGGGCGTTCTGCTATGTCTGGCGGTGGGCGCAGTGAGCATATGCCTGTCTTTTCAACACCTGTCGCTGCTTAAGCGGCAGATGAAGTTTGAGCTGTTGACGGTGATTGAAACGGCCACTTTAGTGCTGAGTACAATAGTCGCCGTTGTCTCTGCCTGGTTAGGGCTGGGCTACTGGGCGCTCATCTTACAGCTCACAGCTTTGCAGGTGAGCCAGAGTATTGCCTATTGGATTTTTTGCGACTGGCGGCCTCATCGTCTCGACAACGCTGCCCGCTATTCCAAAGACCTGCGCTCAACGCTCTCCTATGGCATTCACCTGACGGGCTTTCGCTGTATTAGCCGCGTGGGCATGAAGATGGATCGGGTGCTGCTGGGTGCTGCTGGGGGGGCTAGTTCGCTGGGCTTTTATTCCATGGCGTATCAGTGGGCCTATTTTCCCTTTTGGCAAATTTACTATCCGCTATTTGACGTGGCGATTTCTAGTCTGAGCCGAAGCCTATCGGATTTGAATCGCTACCGACTCTACTGTCAGCGAGGGTCTGCTGCTGATCTTTGCTGTTTGTATGCCTGCTTTAGCCTACTTGTTCGTCACGGCGCAAGATGTCATTTTGCTATTGCTGGGCGATCAGTGGAGCGAGATCGTGCCGATATTTCGGGTGCTGATCATTGCTGTTTATGTTGGTATGGCGTACCGGGTGACGAAGTGGATTTATGTGTCGGCGGGAGAAACGCAGCGTCAGTTTCGCTGGAGCCTGATTCATACTCCGGTGATGATTGTGGCGATCGCAATTGGCGTGAGGTGGGGAGCCTATGGCGTGGCGGTGGGCTACACGGTGGGGATGTGTCTGCTGAGCTATCCGGCAGTGGTCTATTGCGTGCGGCAGTCGCCGATTACGCTGGGGGATTTTATGGGTGCGGTTTGGCGGCCTGCTGTGGCCTCGCTTTCATCAGCGGTTTTATTGGTGCTGGCCCAGCAGGTGCTGCCGAGCTTCCCATTTTTAGTGATTAAGCTGAGCGTTGAAGGGCTGATTTACGTAGGCTGCTATATCAGTATTTGGCTGATGTTGCCAGGTGGCTACCGTCAGGGAAAGTTTTTTGCAGCGATGCTGATTAGCAAGCTTCGCGGTAAGTTAATAGGCGATCGCTAACCCTCATTTTATAAACCCTTTTACTGACACTTTCTATATAGCGGACACCATAGGATGCTGACCGATATTCTTGACTTGGGCGAACAGACGACATTGCGATCGCAGGTAATTGTGATCGGCTCTGGAATCGCAGGCTCTGAGCTAGCGACCCATCTGGCCCGCAATGGCCGGGAGGTGATTCTTTTAGAGAGTGGGCGCGATCGCTTCGATCCTGAAATTCAGGCCCTCAATGACGTTACTTTCTTAGCCAAACGCCACCGCGAACTCAACCCGAACACCTACTACCACCAATATCTTCCCCCTGCGCTGCGAGGCGTTAGCCGGGTGCGTCAGTTTGGCGGCACCAGCAACGTGTGGACGGGCAAATGGAAATACTTGCAGCCGTGGGACTTTGCAGGCCGAGACTGGGTGGATAATAGCGGCTGGCCAATCCAGTTTGAAGACCTTTTGGAGCACTATCGCTCGGCAGCGAAAGACTATGGCTTTGGCGATTTAGAAGCTGAAGCGATGCGCCCTGAAATCGTGGAACTGCGCGATAAGGTTGCTGGTGGTGGGCTTAAGTTCAGCAGCTTTTATTGGGAGGAGAGCCCAACGCGCACGGCCATCCGCTTCGGTGATGAAATGCGCCAGTCTGAAAATTTGCAGGTGGTGCTGGGTGCGACCGTTACTGAGCTGCGGCTTGATGAGTCTTGCCAGCGCGTGATGGCGGTTGCCTGCCGCTCGATGGAGGGTAAAGAAATTGTCGTTGAAGGCGACACCGTGATTTTGGCAGCAGGAGCGTTTGAATCGGCCCGCCTTTTACTAGCCTCAGATCGTCAAATTCCAAACGGCATTGGCAATGCAAACAATCTGGTCGGTCGCTTCTACACCGATCACCCCAAGCACCATACTGGCAAGCTGTGGCCTGGCCCTCTAGCCCGGCAGTACGCGAGCGAGCTTCAGTACACGCCCAAACCGCGCTTTTGCATTTGCTTTGCACTCGATGACGACACCCAGCAAAAGTATGAGCTGCTAGAGCATGTCTTATATTTGCAGCCGATCTACGAGCGCATATTTCAAAAGGCAGGACGGATTTTGCAGAATCGTCCGGCGTGTCGAGATGGCAACGGCCCGGTGGGGTCTTACCGGGTCAAGTTTGTCACCGAGCAGGCTCCTCAGTCGAACAGTCTGGTTAAGCTGGGCACAGAACGCGATGTGCTGGGGCAGCGGAAGCTCGCGGTGGACTGGCGCTTTACCGATCAAGACCACCGTTCGATGGAGAAGACGCTGCATTTGCTGACGCAGCGTTTTGAAGATTTGGGCTTAGGCAGCTTTGACTTTGGCGACGATCCACCGAGCTTGGAGACGATGACAGATGCGGCCCACCAGATGGGAACGACCCGTATGGCGGATCGTCCTGAAGCGGGCGTTGTGGATAGAAACTGCCGGGTGTTTGGCACTGATAATCTCTATGTGGCTAGTTCGGCGGTGTTTCCAACCGGCCCTTCTTATTCACCTACGTTTACGATTTTGGCGATCGCGCGTCGCTTAGGCGAGCACCTGCTGCAAGAGACACGCCCGTCGACACAGGCGAGGCCCGCGATCTAGCGCTATCCTGGAAGATAACTTCGATAGGCTCTGTGCGTTTTCTTCATGGCTCAATCTATTTGTATTCTCGGCGGTGGCTTTGGCGGTTTGTATACGGCCTTAGCGCTTAGTAAACTTAAGTGGGAAGATGAGCAGCCCGATATTGTGCTGGTAGATCAGCGCGATCGCTTTGTGTTTGCCCCGCTTCTCTACGAGCTAGTAACCGGAGAACTACAAACCTGGGAAATTGCGCCACCTTACGAAGAGCTGCTGGCGAATACAGGCGTGCGCTTTCATCAAAGCGGCGTGGACAGTATTAACTTGGGCGATCGCGCCGTTTCCCTCTCAGACGGCACCCAGCTCTCATACGACCGAATCGTGCTAGCACTCGGCGGTGAAACGCCGATGGATATGGCTCCTGGCGTGGCTGAATACGCCATTCCTTTTCGTTCATTAGAAGATGCCTACCGGCTGAAGGATCGGCTGCGTCAGGTAGAAGAGGAAGACCCTGAGAAGATTCGAGTGGCCGTAGTGGGTGGTGGCTATAGCGGGGTGGAGATTGCCTGTAAGGTGGCTGAGAGATTGGGCGATCGCGGCAGAGTTCGCATTGTAGAACGCGCTGACAAAATTCTGGCAACCTCTACCGAGTTCAACCAAAAGGCCGCTCAAAAAGCGCTCAGCGAAAAAAATGTATGGATCGACTACGACACCACTGTGACTGAAGTGGGCAAAGACACCATCACATTGAGCTACAAGGACAAAATCGACGTTTTACCTGTAGATATCGTCATGTGGACGGTCGGGAATAAGGTAAGTCCTGCCCTTGACGCGCTTGATTTGCCGCGGAACGACCGGCAGCAGTTCAAAATCGAGCCCACGCTACGAGTGGTCGATCATCCTGATATCTACGCACTAGGCGATCTGGCAGATGGCCTTGATGGCGACGGCAAAACTGTCCCGACAACAGCGCAATCAGCCCTTCAGCAAGCCGACTATGCCGCCTGGAATATTTGGGCGAGTCTCACTGGCAGGCCCCTACTCCCCTTCCGCTATCAGCACTTAGGTGAAATGATGACTCTAGGCACCGATAATGCCACCCTATCAGGGCTCGGCATCAAGTTAGAAGGTAACCTGGCGCACGTCGTTCGCAGGCTCACCTACCTCTATCGAATGCCGACTTTAGAGCATCAGGTTCGCGTCGGTGTCAACTGGATTACTCAGCCCATACAAGACCTGCTCGCCAGCTCAAAATCATAGAATAATGCCGGGTGACTTTCTACAAAATGAATCCTTCCCTACCCAAAGTGATCTATCTCGATGCCTTTGGTACGCTGTTTGGCGTTAAGGGCAGCGTTGGTGAACTGTATAGCAATTTGGCTCGTACGGCAGCGGTGAACACCGATCCCCATGCCGTTAATCGAGCGTTCTATCAAAGCTTTGCGGCGGCTGAAAGGCTAGCCTGTCCAGGTGTAAGCCCGGAGGCGATTCCTGATCTGGAGTTTCGCTGGTGGAAAAGCGTGGTTGCTGAAACCTTTGAGCGGGTAGGGGCGCTTGAAAAGTTTGACGACTTTGATACGTTTTACGCTGGGCTGTACGGCTATTTTGAAACGGCTGCGCCATGGAGGGTATACGACGATACGCTCTCTTCGCTGAAGCGGTGGCAGTCGATGGGCATTCAGCTTGGCGTGATTTCTAACTTTGATTCTCGGCTGTATCGTGTGCTGAGCGTGTTAGGTCTAGCGTCTTACTTTCAGTCGGTCACTATCTCTACCGAAGTTGGGGCAGCTAAGCCTGCAGCTAAAATATTTGAGGCAGCCTTAGCTAAGCATGACTGCGCCGCTAGCGAGGCATGGCACGTGGGCGATAGTGAGTCAGAAGACTACGCAGGCGCTCAGGCAGTCGGTATGCGGGCTGTTTTGATCGCTAGGTAAGGGCCAGGTGAGGGCAGATCAGGCAGGTTTGTTTCCATAACTTTGCCATAATTAATACATCAAACTTTATTAGTGTAATTACTGATATAGAAGGTAGTATCAGCAGGGAGTGCCTGATGCTATTTGTGTGGACGAAAGTTGATGATTCGGGAATATTACAGGGCAAAGCTCCTTCTCGCTGCCGCTGCCATGCCGTTTCGTCACTCTTCCCTGCTTCTATTGAGCTGTTGCGCTACGGTGTGGTTTTCTCCCACTTTGCGTCCTGATGGGGCGGCTCACGCCGAGCCATTAGCTGAGCCCTTGCCAGATCCAGCCACGATTGCTCAAGTCACGCTACCGCCTTCCGTACCGAGCGATCAAATCCCTGCTGAACCGCTCCCGCCCGCTGATGTCACCCCTGAATTCCCGACAGATCGCCCGCTGCCTTCCCAGCCGCTGCCCAAGCTGCCACCCGTTGACGACTTGCTCAACGATCCAGCAGGTTCCAATACGCCAGATGGTGCGATGGGTAACGGCGATGAAACGTTTGTCGTTAACGGTATTCAGCTTGCCGGAAGCACGGTTTTTACAACTGAAGACTTTGCCGAGCTATTTGCTGAGTACACCAACAGACCCGTGACTTTCAACGAGCTGCTAGCGCTCCGTTCGGCAGTTACTCAGCGCTATGTTGATGAAGGCTTTTTAACATCGGGCGCGTTCATTCCGCCGCAAACGCTCGAAAACGGCATGGTCACCGTGCAGGTGATTGAGGGCGTGATTGAGGAAATTGAGATTGTCGGCACCAATCGGCTGAGGCCCGGCTATATTCGCAGCCGGTTAGGGCTGGCAGCTAGGCCACCCATCAATGCTGATAAATTATTAGAAGGCTTGCAGCGATTGCAAATTGATCCGCTGATTGAAACTGTCTCTGCGGATTTGCAGGCGGGGGTAAGGCCCGGTACTAGCATTTTGCGCGTGGAGGTGACTGAGGCAGATTCTTTTGCGGTGACGGTGGGTCTTGATAATGGGCGATCGCCCAACATTGGCAGCGTACGTCGCCGGATTGATGTCACCGAAGGCAACCTGTTTGGCATTGGCGATCGCGCCTTCGTGGGCTACTCCAATACTGATGGCAGCAACAGCCTAGACCTGAGCTATTCAGTGCCCGTGAGCCCGTACAACACCCGTGTCAACCTCAGCGGCGGTATCTCCGAGAGCCGCGTTATTGACGATACGTTCGACGTGCTCGATATCAGCTCTGATGCTTTTTACTACGAGGTAGGCGTCACGCATCCGCTGATTGAAACGCCCACACAAGAGCTAACTTTGGGCCTAGCGCTCTCGCATAAAGAGAACCAGACGAGCTTGGGCATTGATGATATTGGGCCAACGCCGCTCTCGCCGGGCGCAGATCTTGACGGTGAAACTCGGGTGAGTGCGCTCAGGTTTTCGCAGGCTTGGACACAGCGATCGCAGCAGCAGGTACTCGCCGCCCGCTCGCAGTTCAACGTCGGCCTTGATATTCTTAACGCCACCACCGCCGAAGGTAGTACGCTACTCAATCCGAATAACGACGATGAAGCTCCCGACTCTCAGTTTTTCTCCTGGCGCGGTCAAGGCCAGTGGGTCAGACTGCTTGGCGACGATTCCCTCTTCTTCCTCCGCAGTGATGTGCAGCTCGCAGCAGATAGTTTGGTGTCATCAGAACAGTTCGGCTTAGGCGGTCAGCAAACCGTACGCGGCTACCGTCAAGACGCGCTACTGCGAGATAATGGTGCATTGCTCTCTGCCGAAGCTCGCTTTCCAATCATCCGCTTCTCTGAAGAAAGCATTGTTCAAATCACGCCCTTTTTAGATGCTGGTGCAGCCTGGAATCATAGCAACACGCCTGGCGGCAACAACGTATTAGTCGGCACTGGCTTTGGCTTACTCTGGCAGCAGGGCGACGACTTGACCGCGCGTCTCGACTGGGGCATTCCGCTGGTCGATATCGACACCAGCAGCGATAGCCTACAAGACAGCGGCATCTACTTTTCTATCCGATACACGCCGTTTTAGCCCTGCCACGCGGATCAACCGAACCGTAGCGCCTGCCCGCGCACCTCTGTGTCAATTTCGCCGCGATTGTACACGACCTGCCCGCCGACTAACGTAACTACCGGCCAACCCGTCAGCCGCCACCCTTCAAACGGGCTCCAGCCGCACTTTGTTTGCAGCTCCTCGCGCAGTACCGGGCGATAGGTCGATAGATCGACTAAAACAACATCGGCATCGTAGCCAGGGGCAATGACGCCTTTATTCGGAATGTTGTATGCCTTCGCCACCGCTGTAGACATCCAGTTAGAAACCTGAGCGACCGTGCAGCGGTTTTCCTTGGCCTGCGTCAGCATCAGCGGCAAAGATGTTTCTACACCGGGCATTCCTGACGGGGCGTTTGGATAGCCTTTGGCTTTTTCTTCGAGGGTGTGCGGGGCATGATCGGTAGCGATAAAGTCGATGGTGCCGTCTAGCAATGCCTGCCAGAGAATTTCGCGATCGCGCGGATACTTCAGCGGCGGGTTCATTTGCGCCAAAGTGCCAATCTTCTCATAGGCGCTCACGTCTAATAGCAAATGCTGCGGGGTCACTTCAGCCGTTACCCAGCTCGGCTTATCGCGTCTGAGCAGCTCTGCCTCGTCGCCGGTAGACATATGCAAAATATGCAGCCGCCTTTTGTACTTTTTAGAAAAGCTGAGCGCCAGCTTGGTTGCGTTCAAAGCGGTTTCATTGTCTTGCACTTTGGTGTGCGTGGCCGGATCAGTTTCACCTGCAAATAGCTTACGGCGCTCCATAATGCGCGCCTGATCTTCGGCATGGACGGCGATGAGGCGATCGCCCACTGCAAAAATCGGCTCAATTGTCTCTGGCGTATCGACTGATAAAGGGCCGTGAGCAGAACCCATGAAAATCTTGATGCCACAGGTGGGATTTGCCGTTCGTAAGTCATCCAGGTTCTCGGCAGTTGCACCAATAAAAAAGCCGTAGTTCACTAGGCTTTTAGAGGCCGCAATGGCTAACTTATCTGTCAAAATAGCTTGAGTTGTTGTGAGCGGCAGCGTATTGGGCATCTCTAAAAAAGAGGTCACCCCGCCTCTGGCACAGGCGCGGCTTGCTGTGAACAAATCCTCCTTATGCTCTAGCCCCGGATCGCGAAAATGAACCTGCGGATCGATCACCCCCGGCAGCAAGGTCAACCCTGCGCCGTCGATAGTACGAGTGCCTGCTGTCACCTCTAGACCCGTACCGACGGCTGTGATTTTACCGTCTGCGATCGCCACTTCTCTGGCCGCAATCTCCCCGCTGGGCAGCAGCACCTCGGCCCCTTGAATAATCACTGGCGGAACGGTTTGCGAAGAATCTGTCATATTATGATTGAGCCCATTAGCCATTAAGCTACCAAAGACATCGTAATCTTAGTACGCGCTAAGCTACACGCCACCGTCTGGTTTACATTCTTTGACCGCTCACCCATCCCTCTTGACCTCCTTCGGGAACCTTTGAAAGCCGTGTCTGACAAGCAACAAAATCCGTGGATCGAAGGGCTACAAACCATTGGCCTCAGCATCGTATTAGCACTTGGTATCCGCCAGTTTGTCGCTGAAGCTAGGTTTATTCCCTCCGGCTCTATGGAGCCCACGCTGCAGATCGACGATCGCCTCGTCGTCGAGAAAATCAGCTATCGCTTCAATCCGCCCAAGCGCAGCGACATCATCGTTTTTCAAGCACCCCAAAGAGCCTTAGACGCTGTGGGCTCAACCAGCCACGATGCCTATATTAAGCGGGTAATTGGTCTGCCGGGTGAAAAGGTTCAGGTCAAAGACGGCAAAGTATTTATTGACGATAAAGTGCTTCAAGAGAACTATATTCAGGCTCCTCCTGATTACCAGTGGGGCCCAGAAGTGGTGCCTGAAGGTCAGTACTTAGTACTTGGGGACAATCGCAATAGCAGCTCTGACGGTCACGTATGGGGCTTTTTGCCAGAAGAAAGCATTATTGGCCGCGCGGTCGTGCGCTTTTGGCCCCCGACTAGAATCGGTGGCTTAGATTAATCACAAGCTAGCGCTTAAAAGCCGCTTTTAGCGATTAGGAGAGATTGTCACAAGTGCGCTGTACGCTAAGGCTATCGTAACGATAGGCTAGGCCCATGCAGTTAAGCTTAGAATTGCCATGCCCAAGAAGCAGACAGGAAAGCAGACGGAAAAGCAGCCTAGTTTTGCGGTTGAGGTTTTACAGACGATGGGCCTGAGCATTGTGCTCGCGCTAGGAATGCGGCAGTTTGTGGCTGAAGCTCGGGTGGTGCCCACTGGCTCGATGGAGCCTACGGTACAGATTAATGACCGGCTAGTGATTGAAAAGATAAGCTATTTATTCCAGTCACCTCAGCGGGGTGACATTATTGTGTTTCAGGCTCCCGAAGAGGCGCTGGTGATTTCGGGGGCAGCAACGAATGATGCCTATCTCAAGCGCGTGATTGGCCTACCCGGAGAGACGGTAGAGATCAAAGACGGCAAGGTGATTATTAACGATAGGGCCATTCGAGAAGGCTATACCAAAGCACCGCCTGACTACACTTGGGGGCCTGAAGTGGTGCCTGAAGATCAATATTTAGTGCTTGGTGATAATCGCAACGGCAGCTTGGATAGTCACGTATGGGGCTTTTTGCCGGGCGAGAGCATTATCGGTAAGGCCGCAGTGCGCTTTTGGCCCCCTAGTCGAGTGGGTGGACTGGACTACTAGCGCTTGTGATAATTCGTCCAAGTTGCGATGACTCTTCCTTTGAGTGGCTGGTTTTGCCAGGGCGTATTGATGGCGAGTGAATGAAGATTTTCAGGCTTCACCTGCCAGCCAATGCGAGGGTCAAACAGGGTTAGTTCAGCCGGTTCTCCAACTTTTAGACGAGCAGGCGTGAGTCCTAAGCATTGGGCTGGGTTGTGGCTGAGGGTTTGCCATAGCTGTTCAGGGCTCCAGTGTCCCAGAGACTGTTCCGAAGACTGTCTCCGAAGCCTTGGATTGATCAGAAGCTTGGTGATAGTCGGCCACGAAGGTTTGCCACAGTACGGGTAAGGCAAGTTCTAAGCCAATCGCGCCGGGTGGGGCTTTGTCGAAGGCAACGGTTTTTTCTTCGTATGTGTAGGGGCTGTGATCGATAGCGATCGCATCAATCGTTCCATCGGCAACTCCCTCAATCAGCGCCTGCCGATCGGCGGGTTTTCCTAGAGGCGGATCGTGCCTTAGCTGCGGGTCGTACCGATCGAGATCGCACGTATCAAAAATGAGATGGTGCCAAGGCACGCTGGCGCTAACTGGAAGTTCTTGGGCTTTAGCCTGACGCAAAAGGTCTACGCTGCGAGCGGTGGAGACGCGCATAATGTGCACGAGCGCCGGAAATTCGGCTACGCATTCTAGGATGGTAGAAAGGGCTGTGGTTTCAGCGATCGCACTCACCCCCTCAAGCCCCAAACGCAAAGAATCTACCCCTTCTCTGGCCACGCCTTTGCCTGCTAGCTGGTGATCGTAAGGCCATAGCGCAATCGGCTTTTGCAGCGGCTGAGCATATTCCAGCAACCGCCTCAGTAAGACCAGATTGGCCAGCGGCTCACTGTCTGTAAAACCAATTGCCCCGGCTACGGCTAGCTCGGCTAGTTCGGTAAGCTGCTCGCCTTCTCCGTTGAGGGTAATGGTAGCCCAAGGTAAGAGCTGGGTTTGACTGGCGGCGTTGCGCTGTTGGTTGCGCTGTTGGATGGCGGCGATCGCGCTCACATTATCTACAGCAGGCTGCGTGTTCGGCAGCAGCCCTACCCGTGTAAATCCACCTGCTGCTGCCGCGCTTCTCAAAGACTCATACGTCTCGCGCGCTTCATGACCGGGCTCTCCACTTTGGCTATACAGATCAACCAGTCCTGGCCCCAAGAATTGACCGCGCCCGTCTATGACTTCAGTGCCTTCAGGTAGATCGGTGAGGTGAGGGGCGATCGCTGCAATCCGCCCATCTTCAATCAGTACATCACCAATATGCTCACGGCCCAAAGCGTAAGCATCTTCAGCCGATGCCAAGTCAATCACATAGACCTGTTTAATCAAACTGGCCGCAGGGGTTGCCGTAGAGTCTGCCATAGATCCTGACATATGAGCCTACAGCGCCCCAGCAGCCGTTTTATCAAAAATGCTGCCCGATAAGTGCGTCGTAATATTCGCCGCGCTCAGCATCGCCGCACTATCTGGCCCGCCCATATAGTCAATCACGCTCACCGCGCCGTTGCCCTGCTTAAACTGCCAGAACTTCTCCGGCCCTAGCCCCAACACCTGACACAAAATCGCCTTGTTAATCGCGTCATGAGCCACTACCAGCACGGTCTTAGGCGTATCCGAGCCGCTATAGGCCGCCACAATATCCCCCCACCCCTTCTTCGCTCTGCCATACACATCATCCAAATTCTCGCCGCCCGGCATCTGCACAGCTTCCGGCTTGCTCTGCCACTCAGCCAAAAGGCCCGGATAGCCCGCCTCAATCTCCGACTCTAGCTTGCCTTCCCATTCCCCATGGCTAATCTCCCACAAATCCTCCGTAGTCTTCAGCGCCACGTCGGCATGATGCTTCAAAATGCCTTCTGCGGTTTCTTTAGGCCGCAGCATAGATGAAGTCACTGCCTCGTCAATCTCTACCGCTTTCAAAAACTCACCTGCCTGTGCCGCCTGCTTGTGCCCATTCTCATTGAGCGGAATATCAATCTGTCCTTGAAAGCGCCCATCGCGGTTCCAGTTTGTTTCGCCATGACGCACTAGCAGCAAACGCGGCCCCTTAAACCGGCTGCGACGGGGCGGAATCGGATCGCCCAAATGACTCGTTAGGTTCAAAGACTCTAGCTGCGCACCGCCTTCAAATTCGCCCAAAAAGTTGAGCACATTAATCGCACAGTTCTGCTGGCCCATGCTGTTGAGCTTGTCGGGGCCAAGACCAATCGCTGTGCCGACAAGGGCGCGATTGATAGCGCTATGAGCAACAAGTAAAACCGTTTGCCCAGCGTGTTTTTTAAGCAGGCGAGGCCAAAACTTAGCAGCCCGCTCCCAAATTTCGCGCACCGGGTAAAAGTCAGTGGTGGTCCCGTCAGCATTAGGAACCGCCATTTTGAAGGCGTTCGGATCTTGCCGCCAGGCCGTGTACTCAATCGGATAGTCTGCTTCAACGTCTGCAAAGGATTTAGACTCCCACAGCGGCAGATTGATTTCTTTAATCTCTTCGGTGCTTTGAATCTCAGGCAAAGTAGCCCCTTTGGCGCTCATCGTCTCAACGATAATCTCGACAGGTCTGCTGAGCCCTTGTCAGTGGGACTTGCATACACCGCATCTAAGGCCAGGCCCTCTAGCGTTTCGCCAACTCTGTGCGCCTGCTGCTGACCTGCTCAGTGAGCGTCGCATTGTCGTGATGCCCGGAGATAATGCGGCTAATATTAGAAGTGCTCTGACCGTGACGGACAATAATAACGGTGGTTTTCAACAGATTTGCCCTGCCATGGAGTGTTAACAAAAGAGAAGCCAGAGCTATCTTACCACTACTATTCTGCCCTAGTTGAGCCGGTTGATAACGATACTACAATAATAGATATGAATCGCACCGTCACCTACTCTCCGGCCTACACCCTCGTGCCGACCTACGAATGCTTTAACCGCTGTACCTACTGCAACTTTCGCCGCGATCCTGGTAAAGATGAGTGGATGAGCCTGGCCGCTGCTAGTAAAATTCTAGACGGCCTACCGCGCGATGAAGTTATTGAAATTTTGATTCTCAGCGGCGAAGTGCATCCGCGGAGTGCAAGGCGCTCAGCCTGGTTTCAGCGGATTTATCAGCTCTGCGAACTGGCGCTAGAAAAGGGGTTTTTGCCGCATACGAATGTGGGGCCGCTGAGCTATGAGGAAATGGCTCAGCTCAAGCAGGTGAATGTGTCGATGGGGTTGATGGTAGAGCAGGTGACGCCGGAGCTATTGAAGACGGTTCATGTCCGTGCGCCCAGCAAGCTGCCTGAAGTGCGATTGCAGCAGCTTGAGTTTGCCGGGAAGCTGAAGGTTCCGTTTACGACGGGGATGCTGTTGGGATTGGGGGAGACTGTTGATGATTGGGTGGATAGTTTGGCGGCGATCGCCCAGTCTCACGCTCAATATCAGCATATTCAAGAAGTGATTTTGCAGCCGCATCAGCCGGGTGAGACTCAAATGGAGGTGCGATCGCCCTGCCACGGTGAAACGCTACTTCAAGCTGTTCAACTCGCCCACAAAATTCTCCCTGCCGATATCACCATCCAAATTCCACCCAATCTCATCCGCTCAGACAATGCCCTTATAAACTGTATTGCCGCAGGTGCTCGTGACCTTGGCGGCATCGGCCCTATTGACGAAGTAAATCCTAATTACGTCCACCGCTCCGAAAAAGATATGACTGAAATCTTACAAACCGAGTCAGGGGTATTGCAACGGCGACTTCCTGTTTATGAAAGGTACGATGCCTGGCTACCTGCTCAACTAGAAACAGTCGTAAAAGAATGGCGATCGCAGCTCGAAAAAACGGCTTAGCTTCGGTAGCACATTTCTATGCGCGACACCTAACTTTAAGGGAAAGCAAACCCTATAATAATCAGTATGTAGAGGCGAATCATTAGCCAATCTCGTAACATTCATGAACACTCAGTTGGTTGATTCTCTTGTACAGGTCATTGAATCTCTTAGTGAGGAAGAAAGTACGCTTCTGCTGAGTGAGCTTCAAGATAAGCCCATACAGAAAACACCGGGGGTATGTGGGGGAGATGCTCGAATTCGTAATACGCGCATCCCTGTTTGGACATTAGTTTCGTTCCGTCAGCAAGGTGCAGATAGCGATGAGCTTTTGCGCAACTACCCTGGCCTTACCCAATCCGATTTAGATGCGGCTTGGGCCTACTATCGTGATTATTCAGAGGAGATCGATACTGCGATCGCCAATCAAGATCAGCGGCAACTGGAGGCTAACTTTTGAATTTAGAGAGGGTGATATATACGTTTTAGACTATGAGGATTATCACTGAATGAGACAATTTAACCCTCCCCATCCTGGTAAGTTTATTCGCCGTACTTATATAGAGCCGTTTGATATTAGTGCTAGACAAGTTGCTGCACATCTGAACGTATCGCCTTCAACATTTTCTAGATTGATTGCGGAGCAGAATAGAATAACGCCGGATATGGCAATTCGGTTGTCTAAGGTGCTGGGGCGCTCTCCGCAAAGCTGGCTACAAATGCAAATGAACTACGATCTCTGGCAAGCAGAACAGGTATCTACGCATGAAGAATTAAGAAAGCTAGAGCTGGTTTAAACTCAAAAAGCTCTCTGAGTTTCAGAGAGCTTTTGCTTTTTTAGGAAAAAGGATGCTTGACTAAAGCTAAACGCGACCGCGTAGCATCTGCGCCATCTCGTTCTGCTTAGGCGACTGCTCTAAGGCAACCTCTTCGGTAATCCGACCGGCTTCGTACAGCCCATATATTGACTGGTTCATCGTACACATGCCGTCGAAGGTACAGTTCGGCAAAATCGCTTCCACTTCATCAAGCTGACCGCGCAAAATGTAGTCTTTAATCGCGTCGGTGTTGATCAAAATTTCGTGGAAGGCAGCGCGTTTGCCGTCGGTGGTGCGGCACAGGCCCTGGGCCACAACACCAATGAGAGATTCAGCGATCGCAACTCTAACCGGTGCCTGCTGCTCTGGCTCATACATCCCCAAGATCCGCTCAACCGTCTTCACCGCGCTATTAGTGTGCAGCGTTCCAAATACAAGGTGACCCGTTTGAGCAGCCTTCAGCGCCGTCTCAATCGTCTCCTTATCCCGCATTTCTCCAACTAGAATAATGTCAGGATCTTCTCGCAAAGAAGCCTTTAGCGCATTACTAAACTTTTTAGTATGCACCCCCACTTCTCGCTGCTTAATCAGCGACTTACGACTCTGGTGCACAAATTCCACCGGGTCTTCGATGGTAATAATGTGCTTCGGCATTTCCTTATTGATGTAGTCAATCATCGCCGCCATCGTTGTTGACTTACCCGAGCCCGTAGGCCCCGTCACCAAGATCAAACCCTTGTGATAGTGGCACATGTCTTTGATCACCGCTGGCAGATTTAGCTGCTGCATCGTCAAAATCTCAACTGGGATCAGTCGCATCACCATGCAAGGGCCGTTGAGACTAACGAAAATATTGATCCGTACGCGCGAGAACTCGTACTGCGCCGCCCCGTCAAAATCCAGCGTGTCTTTGAACTGCTGAATATCTTCTGGCGTCAAAATCTCTTTTAGCCAAGACTCAAAATCTGCTTCGGTCGTGACTGGAAAGTCCGTCGCGTTAATCTCCCCTCGGTTGCGGTAGCGTGGTACCTCACCGACGCCGACGTGAATATCCGAGTAGCCTTCGTCAAAAGCCTTACGAATAATCTTCTCGAGTGAAGGGCCGCTAGTGGCACCCCCGCCTGGCATTGGGGGCGGAGCCGCCGCACGATGCCCCGCTGCGCGAGCCGCAGGTGCTGCCTTAACCATCTCTGTCTGTGGCCCTGATGCAGGCGGAGCCGCTGGTCTAGCGCCGGGTGGGGGAGCAGGAACGCCAGGTCGTGCTCCGGGTGGTGGGGGAGGAACTGCGCCAGGTCTGGGAGCTGCGCCGCCGGATCTCGGTGGTGGAGGGGGTGCTGAGGGTCTTGGTGGTGGAGATGGCGGCGATTGCATATTGCTCATGGAGCCCCAGGAATATCGTGGAATAGTGGTCGCTGGCCCCTTTTGATGAAGTGGCCGTTATATAAATGAAGTTTTCCCACGGGCCTGTGTAAAACTCCCTGTCGAAGCGCCTGGAAAAAATCTGGAAAAATAAAATTGCCAGCCTCTTAAAAGCCTTGCTCGCAAGTCCTCACAGGCGTGCTACCCTAGTACAGTTCTATTAAATTCACACATCTGGATTTTCGGGTGTTTGGGTAGCGAAATAGAGACTTGAGACTAAGGTTTTAGGTTCTCGTGCTACTTGAATGCAGCCAGATGGA
This sequence comes from uncultured cyanobacterium, assembly GCA_963793265.1. Classification (GTDB taxonomy): domain Bacteria; phylum Cyanobacteriota; class Cyanobacteriia; order Phormidesmidales; family Phormidesmidaceae; genus Phormidesmis. Next base: position 104,706 of record CAWBZI010000005.1, on the reverse strand, counting down.
GGTTTAACCCGGAAGGAGAAATTTCATATGCCAGCAGTAACCCTGTCTGATCTACTTGAATCAGGCGTGCACTTTGGTCACCAAACACGACGCTGGAACCCGAAGATGGACGAATACATCTTCACTTCCCGCAACGGTGTCCATATTATTGATCTCGTTCAGACCGCTACTCTGCTTGAAGAGGCGTATCAGTACGTCCGCAAATCAGCAGAAAGCGGCAAAAGCTTCCTTTTTGTCGGCACTAAGCGTCAGGCAGCGGGCATCGTTGCCGATGAAGCCGATCGCTGCGGTTCTTACTACGTAAACCAGCGCTGGTTGGGCGGAATGCTCACCAACTGGACGACGATTAAAACCCGCGTTGAGCGCCTGAAGGAGCTTGAGCGGATGGAGTCGTCGGGTGCGCTAGCTATGCGACCTAAAAAAGAAGGCGCACAGCTACGTCGCGAGCTAGACAAGCTTCAGAAGTATCTGGGCGGTATCAAAACCATGCGCCGTATTCCTGATGCGGTCATCATTGTAGACGTACGCCGTGAGTACAACGCTGTACAGGAATGTCAGAAGCTCGGTCTGCCGATCATTTCTTTGCTAGATACCAACTGCGATCCAGATGTTGTAGATGTGCCCATTCCAGCGAACGACGACGCGATTCGCGCGATTAAGCTGGTGGTGGGTCGCTTGGCTGATGCCATTTACGAAGGCTCTCGTGGCGGCGGCACGGACAGCGGTAGCGGTAAGAATGCCGCTCACGCAGCCGATATTTACGATGGCTACGATGGCGCAGATTATGACGACGAAGGCGCTGAGATTGGTGCTAAGTCTGAAGAAGCTGCTCCTGCTGCTACAGCCGAAGCCTGAACGATACGCTAGCTGATGATTGTCAGTGCTTGCTATAGGCATCTACACAGCAGTGCTTGCGGCGATATTGTGCCGCTGCGCTGCTGACAAAGTATGCTTAAGCACTGACGGTTGGCTGCGCTAACCCTTACAACTACATGTAAAGACGTAAAACTATTAGGACGATACGGAAAGATGGCAGACATTTCTGCGAAGCAGGTGAAAGAACTGCGCGATCAGACGGGCGCAGGCATGATGGATTGCAAAAAGGCGCTGATAGAAAGTGACGGCGACGTGAGTAAGGCCAATGAATGGCTGCGTCAGAAGGGCATTACCTCAGCCGCTAAAAAAGAAAGCCGAGTGGCTTCAGAAGGGCTGGTGCACAGCTACATTCATACGGGTGGCCGCGTAGGTGTGCTCGTTGAGATTAACTGTGAGACTGACTTTGTAGCCCGCCGCGAAGAATTTAAGTCTTTGGCGCAGGATGTGGCAATGCAAATTGCGGCTTCTCCTAATGTGGAATATGTCAGAGTTGACGATATTCCTTCAGATATGGTGGAGCGTGAGAAGTCTATTGAAATGGGCCGTGATGACTTGGGCAAAAAGCCTGAGAACATCAAAGAGAAGATTGTTCAAGGTCGGATTGATAAGCGGCTCAAAGAGCTGTCTTTGATTGATCAGCCTTTTATTAAAGACCAGAACATCACGGTAGAAGAGCTGGTAAAGCAGGCAGTTTCTAAGCTTGGTGAGAACATTCAAATTCGTCGATTCTCTCGCTTTATTTTGGGTGAGGGCATTGAGAAAGAAGAGGTTAACTTTGCCGATGAAGTGGCTGCTCAGACGGGTCAAAAGAAGTAGACCTTAGAAGCAGACATTGAAAGTTGTGATTTTTTCGCGACTTTTTGAGATTCGGGTTCTTCTGATGATGTGAAGAGCCCGATTTTTGTTAGGTCGCAGGCAAACTCGTTACTGTTGAGGTATGGGTTTCGTGTAAAAGATGGGCGCTGTGGGTGCTGGCTATGTATTGTATGAGTCTTGGGCGATAGAGAATGGTTAAGGCGAGTGGCCAAATTGAACAGGAACTATCTTTGCTTCAGCAGAAAACTGAGGCGATGGCAGATACTTTGGAGCCTTTGTATGAGGGCTATTTGAAGGCGCTGAGCGAGGCCAGTAAGCGGCAGTTGGTGCAGGCGGCCTATCATTTGTGCACGCAGGCATATCCTGATAAGTTTTTGGCGCTCTCCTGGGACAAACGCAATCAGCTTCAGCAGTCTTTGCAGGCGATCGCAACCCAAATTTACGAGCAGCTCACCGAACAGCGCGAACGTTCCATCGTCATGAGCCGCCGCCCTCAAAACCATGATGGCTTGGCCTTTTTACAGCAGCTGCTAGAGGCCAGAACAGGCAGCGGGGGATCGTCTGAGTCTGGATTGCCTGCGGATGATTATGAGGATGATTTGGATGGGTTTGAAGCTGAAGAGCGATCGCCTGACGGTCGCAGGCGCAATGAGTATGGCGACGAAGTATTTGCTGAAGAGTTTGAAACGATGCTTCAGCAAGACTTGGATAGTGACTCAGATAGTGACTCAGATAGCGGCTTCGAAGATGATGATTCAGACGATGACGATATAGATTTTGAGATGGAAGTGCCTCCGGCTGATCAGCGCTTGTCTTTAGATGAAGAAGAAGATTTGCTGGCGGCTTTGGAGGGGTTGGCTCGCCGCTCAATGCAGATCAAGGGACTGCCCAGTGGTAGCGATAAGGAAGTTGGTGATAAAGAAGACGGCCCGCTAACGCCAATTCATTTGATGAAGCAGCAAATGCTGTTGGAGAAAGCGATTCGAGATGTGTTTAAAACCGTTTCGGACGCGTCTAACGAGCTGCTGCAAAAAGCGGACGTGATGCCAACTTTTCCTAAGGCGCTGATGGCAGCGGCTTCTGATTCTCGGGGCATGGGCGAGCCGATTAATTCGGTGCCTAATGTGGTGAGGATGTCGGTGCGAGTGATGCACGGCGAGTCTATGATGGAAGACGAGGAGGATGGTGATGAGGACTATCGGGAGGTTCGAAATCGAGACTCTCGGCGCTCTGATCGAGAAGGGCGTAGGCGATCGCTAGACAGTCCATCGAATCGACGATCGGGTCGCTCAGGTGGCGGCTCTACAGATCGACATTCAGGGCGCAGGCGGTCTTCGGGGCGCGGATCTGGGGCACAGCGGCCAAGACCTGCCATGCCGCCGAAAATTATTGAGATAGACGCCCTGCCTGAGCTAGCGGCGATTAGCCTGCGGTTGAGCGAGGTAGAATTTACCGATCCTACGGTGTCAGCGTGGCGGGGGCGTTTGCGGCAGAAGCTGGGCGAGCTAAAAAAGCTAGGAATGCGATATAAGAAGACACAGCGATCGCTAGAAACTGCTCAAGCAGAAGATGCCTGGCGCTCAAGCTGGACAGTCGCTCAAGACGATGATGATGACTAACCCTGCGAATGAATCTGCGAAACCTGCTCTTCCAGACTGGGTGCGGCTGCAAAAGGCGCTGAGCGTGGAGTCGGATCGCGGGTTCAATAATATTGAGGGGCACCAGCAGCTTTTTAGTGAGTTTGTGGCGAGTAGCCTGCTGGATGGCGTTAAAGGGCTTAGTGAGACTTTGGCGGGGCAGATGCGCGATCGCGACAAGTGGACAGCGTTAGCCGAACGGTTCAAACAATACAACGAACTCTCTTTTTCAGCACGACAGCATTTAGTAGCCGATACCCGACGATTTTTACATCGCGCTCGACAAACCGCAGATGCTTTGCCACTGCTTGCAGAGTCGGGCGCTTCCTACCAGAAGGAAGCAGGCGATAAGCACAGTTCTAAGAACGAAAAGACCAAGAGCAAAACCAAACGTAAGGTCAAGTCTCCTAAAACTACTGACGTAACGGGTTTAGCCAATCGCTCAGATTCAGGTCATCCGCTCGATAAGCCCCTGACCTATCTCAAAGGCATCGGCCCTCAAAAAGCTGAAAAGCTCGCTAAATTAGGGCTGCTGAGCATTCGAGACGTACTCTTTTACTATCCACGCGACTACATTGACTATGCGCGGCAGGTAAAGATTAAAGACTTGGTGCCCGGCGAAACAGTGACGATTGTTGCGACGGTAAAGCGCTGCAATTGCTTTAACTCTCCGCGTAATCCTAAGCTGACGATGTTTGATGTGACCGTGTACGACTCTACGTCTCGGCTTAAGATAAGTCGCTTTTATGCGGGCACACGCTTTCGCCATCGCGGCTGGCAAGAGCGGCAAAAGAGACTTTATCCGCCGGGCGCGGTGGTCGCGATTTCGGGGCTAGTGAAGCAGACGAAGTACGGCATTAATATAGATAATCCTGAGATTGAGGTGCTGGGCGGCGAAGGCGATTCGATTGATTCGCTGAAGGTGGGTAGAGTGGTGCCGGTGTATCCGCTTACAGAAGGGGTTGGCGCTGATTTGGTGCGGAAGGCGGTGGCGATCGCGCTGCCTTCGGTGGTGGCGTTAAAAGATCCGCTGCCGAGAGGATTGCGGGAGAAGTATGAGCTGGTGGATTTGGCGGTGGCGATCGCACACATCCATTTCCCGCCCGGCACTGAAGAACTTGCGATCGCCCGCCGCCGCTTAGTCTTCGATGAATTCTTCTACCTACAGCTTGGCCTTCTACGCCGCCGCAAAGAACAACAAAAGCAACAGACCACCGTGCAAATGGCTCCGACAGGCGAGCTAATCGAAGCATTCTACAAAGTGCTTCCTTTCAAGTTCACAGGCGCACAGCAGCGAGTCGTGCAAGAGATCCTCACGGACTTGCAAGACACTGCACCTATGAATCGCTTAGTGCAAGGGGACGTGGGCTCAGGTAAAACGGTCGTGGCCGTTGTCGGCATACTAGCCGCCATTCAAGCAGGCTATCAGGCCGCGCTGATGGCCCCAACCGAAGTGTTGGCTGAACAGCACTATCGCAAGTTAGTTGAATGGTTCAATCTGTTGCACTTACCTGTAGAGCTGCTGACAGGCTCTACTAAAACCGCCAAACGTAAGCAAATCCACCAAGAACTCATGACTGGCGAGCTGCCCGTATTGGTGGGCACTCATGCGCTGATAGAAGACCCGGTAAAGTTTACGAACCTGGGCCTAGTTGCCATTGACGAGCAGCACCGCTTTGGCGTGGCGCAAAGAGCCAGACTCCAGCAAAAAGGAGACAATCCCCACGTGCTGACACTCACCGCAACCCCAATTCCCCGCACCCTAGCGCTCACCATTCACGGCGACTTAGATGTCAGCCAAATCGACGAACTTCCTCCGGGAAGAAAAGCGATTCAAACCACAGTGCTAGGTGGCAAAGAGCGTACCGACGCCTACGATCTCATCAGTCGTGAGATTGCGCAAGGTCGTCAGGTTTATATTGTTCTTCCGTTAGTAGAAGAATCCGAAAAGCTAGACCTCCGCTCTGCAATAGAAGAACACAGCCGCTTGCAAGAGACTATTTTCCCCGAGTTTAGCGTGGGTCTATTGCACGGACGACTTAGCTCAGCCGATAAAGACGCAGCCATCAGTGCCTTCAGAGAAAAAACAACTCAAATATTAGTTTCTACAACGGTCGTAGAGGTTGGGGTAGACGTTCCCAATGCTACCGTCATGCTCATAGAACATGCTGAACGCTTTGGCCTCTCTCAGCTTCATCAGCTTAGAGGCCGGGTAGGGCGCGGTGGCGATCAGTCTTTCTGCTTGCTTATGACCAGTAGCAAAAGCGAGATTGCCTTGCAAAGGCTGCGCGTGATGGAACAATCGCAAGATGGCTTCTTTATCTCTGAAATGGACATGCGCTTTCGCGGGCCAGGGCAAGTCCTGGGTACCCGTCAGTCGGGCTTGCCGGACTTTGCGCTTGCGAGCCTGGTAGAAGATCAGGAAGTGTTAGAACTCGCGCGAACGGCGGCAACTAAGGTGCTAGATACTGAAACTGAATCTGGTGAAGATGGCCTGACGAGATGGCCGCTAATGGAAAAAGAGCTAAAGCGGCGTTATCAAAAGCTTATGGGCGGCGCAATTTTAACCTGACTACGATTTCCACTGGTTGAGATTGATGAATTGATTTGCAATAGGTACTTCTGCACGTTCAATGTTACTGATTGCTTTGACAATAGCGTGATGTCCCATTCGATTCTTAGGATTAGCGTCTTGAAAGATTGCCAGGATGCCCGAATGTGTAGGATTGATTGTATGCAGTTCTCGAAAGTCGGAACAGTTTTGGGTAATCAATATCCTATTTTCTTTGTGAGCGAAAGCCAGCACCTTATCGTCCGCAGTACCTGCGAGAGCAGCTTCATAAATCGTCAAGACATCGTGCCCTGAACGTCTTAGAAGCCTGACTAATATCTTGTCCTGTGTATCTTCATCCAGCAACAGCAACAGGCTCAAGAAGAACTCCCTCTTTGTCTAGACCTCGGCGTTCTTCTTCAGCGTCTTGAGCTAAAATCGCTTGATTAGTTTCGCAATATTTAATCGCTTCTTCAATAGCTGCAATAGGAAGATCCCAGTTGTCAGCAGCTTCTTCAAGCGTCAGTCCATTTGCAATCATTCCTCCCCACACGGTAGAAACCCAAAGCCTTCGTCCTTTTATATACAACTGCTTTTTCCAAGGATGAGGGGGAGAGGGCCGTTCTAGAAACTCCCACTCAATATCTTCAGCAGCTTCCTGTTCTGGACGCTCTCGAAGTGATTTTGCGATCGCACTAATCAACTCCAACCGCTCATCAACCGACAACGCCGCTGCTTTCTCTTTCAATTCCTGAAGGGTCATCACCATCGCCTACATAAACATGTATCAAGTGTAATCAAGTCTCTATAGACGATTAGCTTTTGTACTTTTGCCACCGAAGAGACTAAGCAGCAGAGCCGTGAGAATCATGCCTGCACCGAGGGCAAAGGCGATCCAGATGCCGATGGGTAGGGCGACGGTCGTGCCGGTAAGGAAGGTTACGGCAACGGGTGTGGCGTTTTGGACTGAGAGGATAGCGATCGCAACCAACAGCACAGCCGGAATAATCACAACTAAAAGCTTCACCATCACCAAAGTGCCTCTCAACTACATATCTTTATTTATATCAGCCTATTTGTATCACCTATTGACATTATAAAAGCTTCCGGTTTGCCTGCTCTTGAGTGACTTCTAGATAGATATGCTCTAGGCCAATACGATGCCGAGAAATAGATTCAACAGTGAGGCTCGAAAAGCGGTTGAGTAGCTCGGGAAGCTCTAGAAGTTCGGGCACCCAAAAGGCCAGATCGCTACCGTAGCGGCGAGGGGTGAACCCGTGGGACTTGGCGATCGCAATCGCCCCTGCCTCATCATCGGTTTCAATAATCACCACTTCCTCAGCCGGTATGCGCTGTCGTAGCGTTTCTATGGTGCCTTCTGCTAAGAGCTTGCCTTGCTTGATAATGCCAATGCGATCGCACAGCCGCTCCACTTCATCTAGCAAATGCGTCGTTAGTAGCACCGTCACGCCCTGCTGCTTCAGCTTACGAATCAGCTCCCACACCTCATAGCGCGACTCAATATCCAGTCCTGTTGACGGCTCATCAAGCACCACCAGCTTAGGCCGGTGAATGATTGCCGCCGCTAGGCTCAACCGCCGCTGCATCCCGCCGCTGAGCGTTCCAACTACCGCGTCAGCCCTATCGACCAGGTTCACTGCTGCTAGACAGTTATGCACTCTCGTTGGAATAGTCTTCTTTTTGAGGCCGTAGATGCGAGCTAAAAAGAACAGTGTCTCCCCGCAGGTAAGACTTTGGTACAGCAGGTTTTGCTGCGGCATTACGCCTACTAGCATCTTTGTCGCATCAGAGACAGGCTGACCTTTGATCAAAATTTCGCCGCTGTCAGGATTGAGCAGACCGCAAAGCATGTTGAGGGCGGTGGTTTTACCGGCTCCGTTTGGCCCTAGCAGCCCGTAGATTTCGCCGGGGGGCAGGTTTAACGACAGTTCGCTGAGTGCCTGGCGCTGACCAAACTGTTTTGAAAGGCGAGAAATTTTGAGCATGAAAGCAGAAAGGCCACGCGATGCGAGTATCATCCCGCAGGTTGAACTCCGGCGATGTGACCGCTAGACCAGTTTGCTAAAATTCCACACCCGCTTGCGCTTTGACGCCCTGCTCTTTAAAGGGATGTTTGACTAGCGTCATCTCAGTAACTAAATCGGCTCGCTCTATTAGCTCAGGTGGTGCGCCGCGACCTGTGAGAATTACGTGGCTCATTTCAGGCTTTTCATCAAGCCCTGCTAAAACCTGCTCAACAGAAAGGTAGCCGAGCTTGAGCGCGATGTTGACTTCATCGAGTAAGACGGTGCGGTATTCGGGATCGCGGATGTAGGTGAGGGCTTTTTCCCAGGCGGCTTGAGCAGTTTTGATATCGCGATCGCGATCCTGCGTTTCCCAGGTAAAGCCTTCGCCCATCGCATGAAACTGAAGCTGCTCGGGCCAGTGACTCAGCGCTGCTTTTTCCGCAGGCTCCCAGCCGCCTTTGATAAATTGCACAATCGCGACTCTAAATCCGTGGCCAAGCGATCGCAGCACAACGCCCAGCGCCGCCGTTGTTTTGCCTTTACCGTTGCCCGTATTGACTATAATCAAGCCTTTCTCGACCTTGCGTTCGGCCAAGCGCTTGCCCTGAACTTCCTTACGGCGCTCCATTTTTCGCTTGTACTGTTCTTCGCTAAGACCTTTTTCAGTAGCCTCTTCGTCAAGCTGAGTAGCGGTTTGATCGAGCGTACTTTGATCGTTAGGAGTCATCACAGGTGGTTTTGATAGAGCTGCCCTTAATTCTAGGCTGAAGTGCGATAATACGGATCTTGCGATCTTGTGCGATCGCCGCCCCCGTTCACCCAGATCCCCGATTCCATGACCCCCAAGCGTATTGTCCTCTCTATTCTCACCTTCATTGTGGCGCTGGAGATGGGCGCATCGCTCATAAGCAGCTTAGGCGAGCCGCAAGTCGGCAACCGGCTTCAGCTCTACCAAACTGATCTACTGGTGCAATCGAGCGAGTGGGACGGCAGCGGTCTACCCGAAAATGAGGTGCAGCAGTTTCGCAATGCGGTGTTTGGCGGCGATGCTCTTGACGCCGCGATTCAGCAGTATCAGGAAGTTCGTAAAGATGCCGCAACCGGTTTAGTACGATTGCAAAACGAGATCAAGTCATCGCCTGACGACAAGCCGCAGCTTGTGACGACAGCTCAATCGCAGCAGCAGTTGATTGATCAGTTAGATTTGCGATTGGGCGTAGTGCGAGCGCAGCAGGGAAAGGTGGAAGAGGCGATCACAACCTGGCAGCGCTTAGCGGATAGGCAGAGTGCTAAACAAAGCGATATTGCGGCAGTGGCAGGCGTTCTGACTGATTTATGGCAGTCACCGCCGATTGTGCGATCGCAAACAGAAGATACCATTACGCAGCGGCTCAAAGGTTGGTATCGCTACGTTGACTTGAAACGTCTGTACACAGTAGAAGATGATACCGAAAAGCTAGCGCAGTTAGAGGCTGAGGAGCGATCGCTGGCCGAACGTACGCTTATTCAGCTCAGTGCAGTAGGGCTATTGCCTTCATTCGGCGGGCTACTGGGCTCAGCAGGCATTATTGCCTTAGTTGGTCAGCGAGTGCTTAAAGGAAAAGAGTCATTGTTAGCCGTGCCTGAAGGCCAGTGGGAAGTGCCCTGGGACTGGGAGATAGTTTGGCAGGTCGTGGTCGGCGGTTTCTTGTTCGTCGGCCAAATCGCGCTGCCGCTGGTGATACAGCTAGGGCTATCGGCGCGTGGGGCCCTAACGGTGGTGCCCGAAGTGGCATTTGTTCATTCTGGCCTAATTTTAGGACTCACTAGCCGAGGCAGAGCGCTGTATTCGCTGGTGTTTTATCTACTGATGGCGGCAAGTACGATAGGCGTACTGTACTGGTCTATCAAGCCCTACTTGCCTTTGCCTAAAGACTGGTTTCGGGTGAAGCTGGCAAGCAAATGGCCGCTGTGGGGCTTTGGTAGCTACTTAGTGGCGTTGCCGCTAATGTTGGGGATCTCGCTACTTAATCAGCAGATTTGGCAGGGCCAAGGTGGTAACAATCCAATTTTGCAGCTTGTGCTAGAGGAGCGCGATCCGGTGGCGCTCGGTATGTTCTTCTTTACCGCAGCGGTGGCCGCTCCCGTATTTGAAGAAATCTTGTTTAGAGGCTTTTTGCTGCCGTCACTGACCCGCTACATGCCGATTTGGGGCGCGATTGGTCTGAGTAGCCTGATATTCTCAGCGGCGCACCTGAGCTTTTCGGAGGTGCTGCCGCTGACGGTGTTGGGTGCGATTTTGGGGTTTGCTTATGTGCGATCGCAAAATCTCCTGTCTTCTATCCTGCTCCATAGCACTTGGAACAGCGTCACGATGATCGGGCTGTTCCTGCTCGGTAGTGGCAATAGCTAAAGAGGTTGAGCTACAAGCGTTAGTCGTCGTACTGAGTACTTTCGTCGTATACGTCTTCTCTTGTGATCTCAACATCACTATCATCTGAGCTAGGGCTACCTGCTCCAACGCTGCTGCCTACGGTTTGAGTGCTGGGCGCAGGGGTAGGTTCAACAGTCGTATCAGCGCTTTTATCAAACGGTTTGTTAGTTGGGAGCGTCGATGACGGCGTAGAAGCCGTTGAAGTGGTGGTAGAAGAACTTGTGGAAGCCGCAGAGGTCGGTAGCTTAGCGGGCTCAGTCGGCTTATCTGGCTTAATTGCTTTCGCAGCGCGGTCGATCGCAGGCATTTCTTGGGGCTCAATGCCAAGCTGTTCGCGGGCTTGATTGAGCAGATTCGCCATCCCAACTCGGCCTGTATCGAGTAGGCTTTTGCCTTTGTCGGCGATCGCCTCTGGATCGGTCGGCACACTATCAGGATCGACCTTTCTATCCAACCAATTGCGAATGCCTTTGCCTGCTTGAACAGACGTATCTGCGAACCAGGCTCCAAATACAAACGCTGAGCAAATAATTAGCCAAACGAGCTGAGCAGTTTCCTTAAGGATGGTGCCTGTTAGATTGAGCGTCTTTTGGTAGGTTGCGGCTGTTTCGTCCGAAAACAACAGGTTCCAAAGCTTAGAAGCCTGTATTTGAATACTATCCATAGTTTTTGGCGACAGTTTTTGACGACGATAAGGTTTGCATAGATGAGCGCCAACAATCGTATGGCGATCGCAGGCGCGTTAGCTGCCGCCCCACACTTTTTGTAAAACGGCCTCGGGCTCAATATCAGCGACTTTGCTAGTGCTAGACGGAATCCCTAAGAAGCGAGTTTCCTCACCCTGAATGGGTGGCAGCATTTCTTCGGGCTTATTTTTGCCGAAGAGGGCTAGCGTAAACACTTTGAGCGCAACGGCTAGCTGCATGATATGGCTATCTGGGCTAAGCATCAAATCAGCGCCCGCGATGATAGCGGCAGCCTGACCTAAGTTGCCTGCGGTGGCGACAATGAGCGTGGCGTCTGCCTGCTTTAACAGGTTGACTTGCCCAGCGCTGTCGTCTGTTTGTAGTAGCACCACAGGGAGGTTGGGCTGTTTCTCACGAAAGTCTTTGATCAGGGTTTGCCAGCTAGCAGTAGGATAGCTAGCGCCGTTGTCGCCGTTACCTGTCGCAGGGCCGGGATACATCAGCACGTAGCCACTCTTTAGGTTGAGGCGATCGCGCAAAGCATTGGCCCAAGTCACATCGGCTTCAGGCACATTAATCGTCGGCAGCGGCGTAGCGCCATCAATATTAATCGCGCTGAGCAAATCGTGGTAGCGCTCTGCCTGATATTGGGGATCGCCCTGAGCGTTGTCGGGTACGGTTGCCGTGTAAAACCAAGGTGTGCCGGTTGTGTTGTAGGCAATTCGCGTGGGTACGCCGCTGAGCCACAGTAGTAAGCCTGTGCCCCATTTGGTATTGCTGGTGATGGCGACTTCGTATTCGCGATCGCGGATAATCCCCAACAAATTCGCCCAGTCAGAAGGACTGTTGGCCCCTGAAAAGGCAAACGGTATAACGAGATCGACAATTTTTGAAACTCGGTAGGCGGCGGTCGCCTTCGGTTCAGCAACGACCGCGATCTCCGCGTTTGGGTATACCTTCTTGATATCTTCTAAGGCTGGGAAAAACAAAAGCTGATCGCTGATGCCGCCAGGGACTAGGGCCAGTATACGCATGCGGGTTAAAATCTTGATACTTTTATCCGTTCACTATCTTAAGTGACGTTGGGAGTTAACGCGCTTGCCGTTAGGAATAAAACCGAAATCACCCGTAAATTAGGTAGAAACGGTGCTCTAAGCTACAGGCTAATTGCTGTTTGTTCACATTTGCTCGCAGTCATTGTTTCACCTATCTACTGAAGCTAATATCTACCACCGTTAATCATCTATGCATTTACTTTTGGCAGCAGCAGGCGTAGGCCGTCGCATGGGCAGCGATCGCAACAAACTGCTCATGACTCTATTTGGCCGTCCTATATTGTCTTGGACGCTAGAAGCCGCTGCGGCTGCACCCAGCATTAAGTGGATTGGCATTATCTGTCAGCCGCTAGATATGCCGGTGATTGAGCAAATTAGAAGCGAGTGCAAGGTCAATAAAACGGTGGCCTTTATTCAAGGCGGCGATACGCGGCAGGCGTCTGTGTTTAACGGGGTGCGATCGCTCCCAGTGAATGCTAATCACGTACTGATCCACGATGGTGCGCGATGCTTAGCGACGCCTGAACTGTTTGAACGCTGTGCAGCGGCGGCTTTGAAGACAAAGGGCTTTATTACGGCGGTGCCCGTAAAAGACACGATTAAAGAGGTGGATGAGCAGGGCGTAATTACGAATACGCCTGAGCGCTCAAGGCTTTGGGCTGCGCAGACACCACAGGGGTTTGAGGTAGATTTATTAAAGGAGTGTCATAATCGGGGCGATCGCGAGAACTGGCAGGTCACCGATGATGCGGCGCTGTTGGAAAAATGCGGGGTGCCAGTGAGCATTGTTGAAGGTGAAGAGACGAATTTGAAGGTGACGACGCCGATTGATTTAGCGATCGCACAGCTCATTCTTCAGCAGCGCAACCGGCAGTAAAAGCTCATCGCAGAATGCAAAAATTCCCTCGCTACTAACTGTAGAACAAGGGAATTCAAGGAATTATTAAAGACCTATCAGAATAGAAACCCTACAGGCGCTAAAAACTTACAGGTCGCCGCCTCGAAGGGCTAGCAAGAACACGACAGCAGGGCCAGAAATGACGACCAAAGCCAGCATCGTAAGCTGAGCGATCAGTACAAAATCAATACCACCTAGAAAAGACAGGGGGTTACCCAAACTTATTGCTAAAAGATCCATTTATCCTCCGAACAGTTCTAGCCGAACCACTTATTGCGTCAATATTTACTCAAAAGCATTGTACCTGTTGGCGGGAGCCGCCGTTGCCCTTTGTGGCCCGCTATGTAACTTTTGTTTACATCGTTCTAATTTTTCAAAAGTCGCATTATTTATGTTCAACTAAAGAGTGTTCTAACCCTTTCATTTCTTCAAAATGGCTACTTGGCAGTGCGTAAAAAACTGCGGTGCCTGCTGCCAGCTCGACCCAGCAGACCGCCCCGATCTCTCTGACTATCTATCCCCGACAGAGCTATCGCTGTACATGAGCATGGTCGGTGATGACGGCTGGTGCATCAACTACGACAAAGCCGAGCGCAACTGCCGTATCTACGACGAACGCCCTAACTTTTGCCGCGTCCAACCTGACACCTTTGAACAGCTCTACCATGTGCCACCCACTGAGCTAAACGACTTTGCCATTGAATGCTGCGAGCAGCAGATTACGGGCGTGTACGGCAATCGCAGCGCTGAGATAGATCGGTTTTACGAGGCTGTGGGCATCGAGAGTCAGGTGATAGAGCTGACTGCTGAAGATTAGCGACTAGGCCGCAGTTAGCTGACGATTGCGCATGTGGTCGGCTTTACAGATAATGAAAAAATATAAAAATCGCGTTTACTGTGAGCCTCCCCAAATCTGCGCCGCCTGACTCTAATTCGCCTATCGAACTGCCTGTGGTTGAACCCACTCTTGACGATAAGCCAAATGCGTTTTGGGGCGTCTTTTTCTCAACGTTCATCACCATTTTCTTAGCAGAGCTAGGCGATAAAACTCAGGTGGCTACGCTGCTACTAAGCGCAGAGTCTCAGGCTCCATTCGTGGTTTTCTTAGGGGCTGGGCTGGCTCTAGTTTCGACGAGCCTGGTAGGTGTGCTACTCGGCCAGTGGATGTCTAAGCGGGTTTCGGAAGAAACGCTTGATACCTGCGCTGGGATTTTACTATTGCTAATTACGATTGGTTTGGTTGGCGATATTTTGGGCCAGTAAGTGTGGGCCAGTAAGTGAGGTAGTGATATGGATTTTCAACTTTTGCTGGTCAGCTTTGTGACCGTTTTTGTCTCAGAGCTAGGTGATAAGAGTCAGTTGGCAGCGATCGCACTCGGCGGCTCCACCTCCTCCCCCAAAGCCGTCTTCTTAGGCTCAGCCTGCGCCCTTCTACTCGCCTCGTCTAATCAGCGTCCTTTTAGGCGAAAGCACCGCTGCTCTCCTCCCCGAAAAGGTCGTCAAAGGCATCGCCGCAATCGGATTTGGCCTGCTAGCCGTGCGGCTGCTATGGCCCGATAGCGATATTCCAGAATAAAACGCCCGACGCAGAATGAAGAACTGCATCGGGCGCTTAGTTTATTCAAGAGGTAGGCTGTGAGGCGCTTACTCAAACATTGCAGCCACATCACGGTAGCAAAGCTTCACGAGCCAGGCAGCGGCGAATAGCTTCACGGCTTCTAGGCCCCAGTAGAGAACGTGCATGTAGCCCATGGCCTCGGGGGCAGGGGCAGTGAAGTCCATGCTGAGGTTCATGCCCAGTGCGCTCATTTGCGGGGTGAGCACGTAGGTGTAGAGGAGTGCGATCGCCATCAACAATCCGCTCAGCATCAGTGCCCACCGACTTTGAGAACCGCTGACCTGTACATCAAACCGGCTCCGTCTTTGGCGCAGTGCCAGCAGACCGCTCATAATTGCGCCCGCACACAGTAGCTCTACTCGGTTGAACATCCAAAACAAGCTATAGCCAGCCGTTGCAAAATTAGGCTCATTCATCATGCCGGACTCGTACATCATCGGCATCATAAAAAAGTCCATCAGTACGCTAGCGCTCAGCCAAAAGGCTACCACCGTCAAAACTAAGGTGTCCCAG
The DNA here is from genome assembly GCA_963793265.1 of uncultured cyanobacterium. Classification (GTDB taxonomy): domain Bacteria; phylum Cyanobacteriota; class Cyanobacteriia; order Phormidesmidales; family Phormidesmidaceae; genus Phormidesmis. Next base: position 89,616 of record CAWBZI010000005.1, on the reverse strand, counting down.
TTGAACTGTCTGCGAGTCAGCGGCGAAGGAAGCTTTGAAATGTTCATTGTCTTAAAGAGTGCCAAAAAGGTATTTCGTGAGTTCTTTTACCTTAGCCAACGAAAACTCTTTAATAGATGAAAAATCCTTGCAAAACGCTAAGCAGCGCGAAAGAAAGTTCGTATTGCTTAACATGCATTGATGACGGTGAAGTCGAAGTTGGTGATTTCAATGCACCACTTGATCGGAGGACGAATAGATACTTGAAGACCATGGAAACATACTGCCGAAGCTATAGGTTTTGGGCTACCTGTTTCAACTACGGTGAGGGTTAGCTGTAAGTGGGTAGAAAAGTATGCAAAAGACGATGAGTGCGGGCATCGGGCGATGGCTGACGGCGGTGGCGGTTTTGATGGCGATCGCGATCAATGGCCTTTCCAATGTCTATCCGCCTGCTGGTAAAAATACGGGCGAAGTTTCCAACACAATTTTGAGCGGGGTGCTAATTACGCCAGAAGGCTATGCCTTTGCGATTTGGGGGCTCATTTACATCGCTCTAATTGCCTACAGCGTGTATCAGCTTTTGCCTGCTCAAAGAGATAGCTCGACGATTTCCAAGGTGTCTTATGCGCTGATTGGTGCCTGTCTGTTTCAAATAGTTTGGCTGTACGCCTTCTTGACGTTTAATTTCTGGCTATCGGTGGTGCTGATGCTGGGCATTTTGGTCTGCTTGGCCTTTGCCTATGTGCAAACGCGCTTGGTAAAGCCAACCCGTAAGGCTCGCTGGCTGATGCAGGCCCCTATTAGCGTTTATTTTGGCTGGATTACGGTGGCGGCTGTCGTTAATGTGGCAGGTGCACTGTATATGACGAATCGCTCGCCTGAGCCAGTGGAAACTGTGCTGGGCGTGGTGAATAGCGCTTCAACCAATGACATCGTGTGGACGGTCGTGATGATGTGCGTCAGCGCTGCGATTGGCGGGCTGATTGCTTTGCGGTACAGGGATGCTGTTTATCCGGGTGTGGTGGTGTGGGCTTTGGTAGCGATCGCAATTCGCCACATCGGCGCTATTCCGGTCATCAGCATTCTGGGTGTGGGCCTGTCGGTTGGATTGGTCGTGATGATAGTGCGGGTTGTAACAGCACCACAAAAGCGGATAAATACCTAGTCCACGCCCTATGCTGTCGTCGAACCGTGAACCGTTTTCACCCACTTTAGTTTCTTGGGTCGTATCGAAATCCGCATAGCCATTGTGGCAATGACTAGCACCCAATGCAGCATGTAAACTGTGCCGCGAATGGTTTGGATGCAGGCGATCCAGGGGGCGGTTTTTTCGGCGCGGCGGAGGGTTTTGAACATGCCCCATAGAGAAAGAACGATGCCTAAGAGGGTGATGGGGCCAAAGACAGGGAGCTGATGGCGGATGAGGGCGATCGCAAAATCGGGCACGACGACCGCAGGCATCATGTATTGAATAATCCAAAAGCCTGCCATATCAATTGACTTTTGCCAGCCCAGCTTGTTTTTCGCAAGCTGTCGCCAGTAGTCCAAATAGCGCTGAAAGCCGCCTTCTGCCCAACGGTTGCGCTGATGCCAGAGTGCCTTAGCGGTGGTCACGCCTTCTTCTTCGACGGGTGGGGTAAAGAGCAGGCCGATGTTCCACTGATGAATGTGAAGCTGAATGGTGAGATCGAGATCGTCGGTGATGGTTTCTTCGTTCCAGCCGCCGCACTGAGCGATCGCACTTCGCCGCACAAACTGGCCGTTGCCGCGCAGCTCACCAATGCCGCCAATGGCAATCCGCCGCTCCTGCATGTAGCTATCGAGGGCCATTTCAGCTTTTTGCCCGCGCGTCCAAAAGTTTGTAGTAGCGTTCGCGATCGCCTTCCGTACCTGCACGGCCCCAGTCTTGCCACCGCCTTGCTTAGCGTCAAACATAGGCACTACATGACGCAGCAGATCATGACTCACGCGCGCGTCAGCATCGAACACGGCCAAAATGTCGCCTCTAGTCTGCGGCCATACCAAGTTGAGTGCACCAGACTTACCACCCGTTGCATCGGGGCCTCTGTGGATGACGTTGAGGCGAGGGTAGCTTTGGGCTAAGTTGTCGAGGATTTGGGGCGTCTTGTCAGTGCTGTAGTCGTCGATAATCCACAGGTCGTAGCGTGAGGTGGGATAGTCGATGTGTAGTAAAGACTCGACGAGTTTGCCGATGACGTGCTCTTCGTTTTTGGCGGCGACGATGAGCGAGACGTAGGGAAGGGTAGGGGCGATCGCTGAACTTTCTGAGACTGAAGGCAACGCTTCAGGCGCAGTCAACGGCTTGGCAAGCATGACGCGCAGGGCGTGGATGCTCATGAGCCCGGCGATGATGAACACCAGGGTTTGACCCCAGGGAACGAGGTGGAGTATGAGGGTGATGACCCATAAAATAGCGAGGGCGATCGCTGCTTTTAACCGCCTTCCGGCATATCCCTTAAATAGCTCAGCGTTAAAGGCCAAGTCCACTTCTGGGTCTAACTCGGGCGCGAGCGTTTCAGCGAAATCTGACATGCGTATTTTTGTTTAGATCCCTTAACAAATATTTCTTAATTTAACCATATTCCCTCATCCTTCTCTTTTCCTATCGGCCTGCGTCTGACCTATGAAGCTGTGATTAAGTTAACGGCTCAGGCGGGCATTCTAAAGCGAAGAACCGTTACAAAAAGCCGCTATGTCGCTTAAATCTATCAAGCCTGCCAACAAAGCAGAGGCCAGCGTGTATCTGCCGTACTATCAGGGCAAAAAACGCAACGCTTTGCCCTATGCCATTGGCCTTTACAAGCAGGCCAATATTGAAGGCGAACGCAAAATTGAGGGCACCGACAGCATCTCTTTTTTAGCGACGTGGAATGTTTCGATGCTGCCCGCCGACCTCACCCGCTGCCGAATGCAGTTTGATGGTGACGCTGAACTCACTTATGAGATCACGATGGCGACGTTTGAGTTTGTGGACTTTTTGATCACGGTGGTAGTGGCGATGAACCAGGATCAGGAGCCTGATTTTGGTCAGAGCTTCTATCGCAAGCTGCTGCGGATGGATGAATAACAGGCCAGTATTTTAGCTGGTCGAATTCCATAACTTGATGGTTTCGATTCCTGAAATAACTTATATTTAATGCAAAGAGCTGGTCAGACCCTACACAACCTGGGTTAGGCTGGCTCTTTTTTGCTTAAGCAGCCCCCGTGTAAGGAGTTTATCGGCGTGAGCCACCAGTCATCCAGATCTGATCGTTCGTCTCAGCGTTTGCTGATTGGCTCTGTAGAGTCGTATAGCGGGAAGTCGGCTACCGTTTTGGGGTTGGCTTTGCAGTTGCGATCGCACGGTCTAGACATCGCCTACGCCAAGCCAATCGGCACCTGCCCCAGCGAAAGTGATGATGCTATAGATGAAGACGTTCGATTCATTAGCAGTACGCTCAAGCTGGATAAAAGCAGAGTTCGCCCGACGCTGTTTGCTTTAGATGAGGACACGATCGCTCAGCAGCTCACTCAGGAAAAGCTGGTTTCACCATCTGCCCTAGAAGATGCGCTCAAAGGTGAGGGCGAAGATGTCTTGCTAATTGAGGGGCCGGGCGATTTGGACGAGGGATCGCTGTTTGGGCTATCGCTGCCGGATATGGCGCAGATGAGCGGGGCGGCGGTGATTTTGGTGACGCGCTATCAGTCGGCGCTGGTGGTGGATAAGCTGCTGGCGGCGAAGCAAAAGCTGGGCGATAAGCTGCTGGGCGTGGTGATTAATGATGTGCCCGAGTCGCTGATGGAGAACGCGCTGAATCCGGTGAAGCAGTTTTTAGAGCATCGGGATATTAAGGTGTTTGGCATTTTGCCGCGTACGGCGATTATGCGCAGCGTGAGTGTGGAGGCGCTGGTGCATCAGCTCAATGCTGAGATGCTGAATAAGACTGAGCGTTTAGACCAGATTATGGTGGAAGAAATTTCGATTGGGGCGATGAATGCGAATTCGGCGCTGCGATATTTCAACCAGGCGCACAATATGGCGGTGGTGACGGGGGGCGACAGATTCGATATTCAAATGGCGGCGTTAGAAAGCTCGACGCAGTGCCTGGTGCTGACGGGTCGGCTGTCTCCGAGAGAGGACATTTTGAACCGGGCGAATGATTTGGAAGTGCCAATTTTGTCGGTGGATTTGGATACGCTCTCGACGGTGGAGGCAATCGAGCAGGCGTTTGAGCAGGTGCGGCTGCATGAGCCGATTAAGGTGGAGTGCATTAAGCACCTGATGGAGCAGTATTTCGATACGAAGCGGGTGATGGAAGCGCTGGGACTGAATCCGGCGATTCCGGCCTAATTCGACGAGATATTGTTGTCTGTGATATAGTTCGCATGAACTACTTGAATGTGGTGGGTCATGGCGAGTGTGATTACGGTTGAAGGCAAGGTATTAGGTCGCCGCCGTCCGCTGTTTCCAGACTGGTCGGTGCCGCTGCCGCCTTCGGTGGGTGAGGGCGGTAAGCCTTTCACCCTCAGAGATTTAATTGTTTGTGTGGTGCACTCAGAGGTAGCGGCGTTTGAAGAACGTCAGATTGAGCGGCGGCTGCAAAAGATATTGAGTAGAGATGATATTGATCGCGGTTTGGCTCAGGGCAAGGTGTCGCTGGGTCAGCAGAACTTTGAGCCATCCGATTCTGTACAGCCTGTGGACGTGAAAGCCGCTGTAGATGTGGCTATTTTGGGCTTTATAGACGGGCTCTACTATGTGTTTTTAGACGATGTTCAGCAGGAAGATCTGGACGCTACGGTGCCCCTTCAGGCGGAAAGTCGGCTGACCTTTTTAAGACTGGTTGCATTGGTGGGCGGATAGAAGCAGATATAAGAAGACGACGACCCCAAGACGGCAGAAGTCATTTCTAAAGCGCTGTTGTTAGCTAAGGACAGCAAGATTCAAGACCCGACGATTTTGGAGCAATTACTTTAGGGTTTGCGGGCGATTATGCAACTTTTTGATGAACACAGCGTCCTCAACTAGAGCCAAAGTGACTTTGAAAAGCTTGTGAACCAAAGGTTTTAGGCCGCAGGCTTACTTTTGTGTCACCGAAGTATCACTTCTTTCAAGGGTTTGGTAAGATTACGAGACATTTTGATTCTTTACCCCCAAGATAACCATTGAGTCAGTCAGTCGAAAATCCGCTTGATTCCGTCAAAGTAGACGACTTTTTACAAGAGCTTGCGACCATTCAGCAGTCGGGCTCAAAGCGCATCGCTATTTTGGGGTCACGTCATGTACCCATCACTCACCAGCGCCTGATTGAGCTGATGAGCTACGCCCTGGTGCTCGGAGGTAACCGTGTGATTACCTCTGGGGCAACTGGCACTAACTCTGCGGCAATTCGGGGGGCGATGAAGGCCGACCCTAATTTGCTAACGGTAATTTTGCCACAGAGCTTAGAAAAGCAGCCTAGAGAGTCACGCGAGCAGTTAGATTTAGTCACTAATCTGGTTGAAAATGCCGCTAATGACATGCTGCCACTAGCCGATGCCAGCGCCATGTGCAATGCGGAAATTATTGGGCGCTGTCAGCAGCTAATTTGCTTTGCCTTTCACGATAGTAAAACGCTGATGAAAAGCTGCCAAGATGCAGAAGACCAGCGCAAGATCGTAACGCTGTTTTACTTCGACTAGGGCCGTGTGGCTTCAACGCTTAATTCAGTCATCTTCCTTTGCTTCCTTCTGCTCCTGAAACCAGCGTTTTTTTGTGGATATCGTTTACTCTCTTCCCTTCATTTCACCTGCCAACATTCTGCTGTGTAGCATCGCCTTTGCTGCTGCGCTCATATACCTTCCTTATTTTGTAGTAGGCTTTGGCCGCTTTCAGGTCGGCTACGATATGGGCGCACCTCGAGCCATGTTCGACAAGCTGCCTGAGTACGCGCAGCGAGCAACCTGGGCTCATCAAAATTCGTGGGAATCTTTTGCGCTGTATGCACCGGCTGCGCTAATGGCTTTTGCGGTGGGGCTGCCTGCCGAAGTTGTGCTGGCCTCGGTTGTGACCTATCTAGCGTCACGAGTGACTTATTCGCTGTTCTACATTTTGAACATTCCGATTTTGCGATCGCTCTCCTGGGCCATCAGCATCAGCAGCATTTTTTCGCTATACCTGAACTCATGTAAGGCAGCTTTGGGTTAAGTCTACTACCATCAACTAACCATCAATTGTCAAAGCGTTCCATACTTTTTTACCATGGCTTCTACTTACTCCTTCGATGTTGTCAGCGATTTCGATCGTCAAGAGCTAGTAAATGCCCTTGACCAGGCTCGCCGCGAGGTCAAAAGTCGCTACGACTTAAAAGACACTAAAACAGAGATGGATCTTAAAGAGGATTCTATTGATATTGAAACCGACAGCGATATGACGCTCAGGGCGCTGCACGTGGTAATTCAGACTAAGGCCGCTAAGCGCAACCTGTCGATGAAGATATTTGAGTTTGGCGATATCGACACGGCCAGCGGTAGCCGGGTGCGGCAAGAAATTAAGCTCAAAAAAGGCATTGAGAAAGAGGATGCCAAGAAGATTTCTAAGCTGATCAAAGATAATTTGAAAAAGGTGCAGGCGTCTATTCAGGGCGATTCGGTGCGAATATCAGCGAAAAATAAAGATGACTTGCAAGAGGCGATCGCGCTGATCAAAGGCGAAGACTGGCCGATGGCCCTACAGTTCCAAAACTATCGATAAGAATTGCGGTTCTATGCCTTTGTGAATAGACCTATTGCTAGAAAAATTGAGCATAAACCTCATTCCCAAGTCAGAGAGAGATTCAGCGAGTGCCTTGTTACTGTTGTGGTTACATGCAACTTTTCGCTGCTCAGCTTTTAAGAATTTTCAAGGGTTCGTCTGGTTCGAGAAGAGAACTTTTGCCAGTTGATTTGGAGAATAAAAAATATGGCTATTAATAATACGCCTGACGAACAAAATATTAAGGGCGTTCGCGGTCGGCCAGCGACCCCAGAAGAGATCGCTCAGCGTGACGGCTACGTTCGCGGTCGCCAGGATGAAAGTCACGTGCAAAGAGATCTTAGAGACAGAGATCTTAGAGAGTACGACCGGGTGATCGCTCAGTCGCGGGCTAATGATAATGCAGCAAGTGGTGTCGTTTTTGGGATTGCGATCGCTGTTGTCGCAGCAGGCGTAGGCATCGCAGCTTACTTTCTACTCGGCGGCAATGACAATAGTCTTACGCCTGCTGAAGCGCCGCCTGTGCAAAGAGAGACTGTCATTGAAAGAGAAACCATCATTGAAAGGCCCAACGCTGCGCCCGCTGAAAGTCTACCTGACGTGCAAATAGACGTGCCAGATGTCAATACTGTCAATGAAGCGCCTGCCGATGCTGACGTTCAGACTCAACCTGAACCGGCGGCTGATCCGACGGCAGAAACCGAAGCAGCCCCGGCTGATGCGGCTGAGTAGGAGGCGTGTAGCGACGGGGTGGGGGTCAGCAACTCAGCGACTGAGCCAGGCTATGGCCTCTCGGATCCAAGCCTCAGCATCATCGTTCTTATTCAAAGCGCTCTTATTGCCAACGGCTATCAAAGCCTCGCTAATTTCATTGCTGGTGTAGCCCAAAGCCATCAGCATAATTTCTACGTCTTCTTGCACGCCAGACACCGGGCCTCCAGTAGGAGCTACCAGCCCAAAGTGCCGACGCCATTCGCCCAGCTTCGTCTTAAGCTCTAAAATTATTCGCTCAGCTGTCTTGTTCCCTACGCCTGGCGTTTGGGAAAGCACCCGCGCATTGGCGTTAATTACAGATTGGATAAGGTCATTTAGCCCTAGCGTATCCAATAGCGCCATGCCCATCTGCGGGCCTATGCCGCTCACCGAAATCAGCAGCCGAAACACATCACGTTCAGCCTTACTCCCAAAGCCAAAGAGCACCTGCAAGTCTTCGCGAGTCTGCAGATGCGTAAAAATCTGCACGGGATCGCCTACAGGCGGTAGCTCGCTGAGCGCCCGTGGGTTGATCTGCATATCGTAGCCAATGCCGCCGACATCAACGGTGAGGATGATTCGGCCATTGGGAAGCTTTTGACTGTCGGCTAAAAAGCCCTTGACGTAGCCAATCATGGTCGGGTTATGTCCGCTGGCGAGGATTACGCGGTTCTGAGGTCGGTGGGCGCTGCTCTGGCAATGGTGGGCGCGGGGTAGCGGTGGCCTCCCGGCGGCTGAGCAGCGGGCGATCGCTTGGCCTCACGGTGCTGCCCGTTGCTGGATTAATCCGCGCGGTGGGCGTGGCGCTTTCGACATCTAGCGACTGCCCCCCCTGAATTTTTTGACGACCGTTGCGCAGCACGTGCAGCATTTCCATAAACTGCCGCTCCATATTCTCAAGCACCTGATCGGCGTAGGTGTCGGCGTCTTCTTGAATCGTCTTAGCTTCAGTTACCGTCCGCGTGCGGGTTTCTTCCCATTCCTGGCGGGCCTGGCTCTGCAATTGCTCAATTTCGCCAAGGGTTTGCGATCGCAGCGCCTCGCACTCTTGCTCAGTTGTGCTTCTAAGCTGAGCAGCTTGAGCCTCAGCCTGCCGAATAATCGACATTTCATTGAGAATAGAGGCGGCCTGCTTCTCGGCGGCGGCCACAATTTCTTGAGCATACTGCTCAGCTTCTACCAAAATTTCTTCGCGCTGCTGCACAATTTGCACCGACTCTTGCACCGCCGCTGGCAAATTTACGCGCACCACGTCAAGCTGATCGAGCAGCTCGTCCTCAGACACCATCGTTTTCCCAAATCCAGGAACCCGAGGGCTTTCAAGTACAATTTCCTCGATTCGATCCAGCTCTTGCTGAATATTAAAGCGCTCGGGCGCTGAATCTTTGTAGTATTCGCCAGTTGCAGGAGTATTCACAAAATTGTTTTGATTGAGAGATTTCCAAGGAAGATTTCATGACCCATATTACGAGGCGATCGCCTAGCCGCTGAGCCTGGAGCAAACCGGAGCAAACTGCCCATCCTTCTCTATTATTGTTTAAAGACGGACTTTCCGTAACACTTCTCAACATCTAAAGCGACATGTTGGGGCACCAAATGGTCGATCGGGCCACCAAACTTAGCAATTTCTTTGACTAAACTACTGCTCAAAAAGCCGTATTCCGTAGACGTTGCTAAAAAAACAGTCTCAATATCGTCAGATAAAGTTTTATTAGTATGCGCCATTTGCAGTTCTTTCTCAAAGTCCGAAAGCACCCGTAGTCCTCTTAAGAGCACTTTTGCCTGACGCGCTTTGGCATAGGTCACCGTCAACCCGTCAAAGCTATCAATTTCTACATTGCTCAAATGCTGCGTTGTCTTTTTAATCTGAGCGATTCTTTCCTCAACAGTAAACAGCGGGCTTTTCGTCGGATTCCGAGAAACCACAACGATCACTTGTTCGTAGAGCTTACTGCCCCGTGTGATGATATCAAAATGTCCTAGCGTAATCGGATCAAAACTACCGGGATAAATTGCGATCATAAGAGTTGATAAGAGCCTTTATGATGAAGGGGTTCTTTTACGTATTCAATGGCCCATGCCACGATCTGTTCTCAAATTTTCGTCAGAAGACTGCGGTATCTGTCACAAAATGGCCTTCTATGACGAAAAAGTTGCTAAAGAGCTAAACCTGGACTTCGTTGATATTAAAATGCAGGATACGGCAACCTATCGCAAATATCGTAAGGTACTGCTCAACCAGTATCCTGATAAAGCTGAAATGGGCTGGCCTACCTACATTATTTGTGACGATCCAGAAGGCGAATTTTCTGTGATTGGTGAGGTCAAAGGTGGTCATCCCAAAGGCGAATTTCGCAAGCGCCTTCAAGCGGTCGTAGGCGAAAGCTAGCCGAGATGGATAAACTCAACGCTTAATGCTCTTGCAAGTAATAAGCGCCTGAATCTGCGATAGATTTAGGCGCTTATTAGCAGCTTGCGCTGAGCGGTTGTCGAGTCAGGTCTACTTGTAACTGATAGCGCTACAACACGCCGAGGTTAGCTAGGCCCAAAATAGCACCGACGCCAACCAAGTGACCCAGGCTAGTAACGGCTAGCAGCGCTGGTAAACCCAAGCCTAAGAAGACGCCACCCGCAGGGCCAGCATCAGGAATTCGGATAACCTGCTTGCCGATGAAAAATACTAAGATGTTGCAAATAATCATCACAACAGCAACGTTGGGGCCCCACTCTGCGGTGTGAGGAACGGTTGATTGAACGGCTAATAAAGTTGGAAACATCGATAAACCCTCTCAAAGAAAATGTTCACTGTCACTCATCTTTCACGATGATGGAGATCGAGATCTTGAATGAGCAGCCATTCTTTGTAAGAGTTAACATTCATCTATCACTCAACTATTCGCTAATTAATTTAAGAGGAGCCCCTGATGGTTCGAGGGTTGCTATGGCTACCGCTGCTGGCGATGTTTATTGGCCTGACCTGGGCGGGCTGGAATGAATACCGCAAGCTAGAAGCTTATAAGCTGTGGGCTCAGTCGTTTGAGCGGGCTAAGTACGATATCTATGCGGCCTTAGGCCAGCAGGGCGATGTGCTCACCTGGGGGCCACCGACCCGGCAGGGTGTGATCGAAGCGAGTACTTTGAACTTAAAAGAGGTGAAGCAGGCGACGCTTGAGGTAGATGCTAAGCCGGTCGATCCTGATAATTTGCCTCGTAAGGGACGGTTTGCACTCGGCTTTACGCTCGAAGATGGCCATCACCTCAGCGTTCCTTTTACAGATGGAGAAATGGCGGCTCAGTGGCTAGCCTTTCTTCGCCGTCAGTGGAACCTGTCTTAATAGCGCTTGTTGTAGTGGCCCATAACAAACCACCACCTACGCTTGATGTGTTTTATGTTGATATGGGTAGCTTTGCTAAACGGTATTAACACCTGCTCTTAAATAACCATGCCTTTGCCTTCTCGATCACGTGCGCCGTCTGCTCAAGAGCTGGCCCGACGTAGACAGTACCTCCGCGATAAGCGGCGGTTTACCTTTTATAAGGGCGCGTGGCGATCGCTAGCCATGTTAGGGCTAGCGGCCAGCACTGTTTGGCTAGCCACTTCACCGATATGGCTCATTCGCAGCCCCCAGCAGATCGTCGTTAAAGACAACCAACTGCTCTCTGATAAGAACGTTCAAGATTTGCTGCTGCTACCCTACCCTCAGTCTTTAATACAGGTAAAAACAAATGAGCTAGCTGATGCCCTGGCTACTTACGATTCGATTGAAAGCGCTACAGTGAGCCGCCGGTTGCTCCCACCTGGACTACAGGTAAATATTCGCGAGCGGGTGCCTGTAGCGGTGGCGCTGCCTGATACCACGAAGCCTATTAAAACTATTGCTGACCGGTCAGTGCCCTTTAAAGAACCCGGACTGATTGACGCCGAGGGCAATTGGATGCCACGCGATAGCTTTCGCGACTTAGGCGCGGTGGCCAACCCGCCTGATCTAGCAGTGCGGGGTATGAGAGCGAACTATCGATCGGCTTGGCGCACCATGTATGCGAGCCTGCAACGCAGCCCGGTTGTGGTGACGGCAGTTGACTGGACTCACCCAAGCAACGTCATTTTAATCACCGAGTTTGGTAAGGTGCATGTTGGCCCCTATGGCAAGCAGTTTGAAGGGCAGCTCGCCGCTTTAGATCAGATGCGATCGCTCAAAACCAAAGTCAATCCCGAAAAAGTTGCCTACATAGATCTGCAAGATCCTGAGCATCCAGTAGTCGAAATATTACAAGCGACAGGAACCTCGCCAGATCCTGCCCTGGGCGTACCCTAAAAAGGCACAGAAATCATGACAGCGGCCCGATCGCCCGTAGCGTTTGGCTTTTTTAGCAGGTTCCCCTATAGTTGACTCAATCTATTAAGTCAACTCAATCTATCTTGCGCAGGGCAAACGCTCCGTATGAAGGGTGCTATTCTCAAAAATCTAGATGAATCAGAGGAACAATATCTTTTATATTGTCTAATGAGAAGCTTCTTGCTTTACACTTTATAATTTCTCACCAAAGAATGATCGAAGTGCATCAGTGCATCTAAAGCGATCCCGATTAGGGGGTTTTGACGTTCTTTAACTCATACATAATCCTGTCACATCCATACCATCAGCTCGCCCTATGAACAACGCATCCCTTCATACAAATTCTTATGCGAACGATGGGTCTGATGAAAAACCGACTGCTTCAAGTAATAATGGCAGTGCCATGTCAGCGGAGAGGCCGATGAGCGCAGATATCATTCCAAGTAGCGTTGCCAGAATTAAGGTCATCGGTGTTGGCGGCGGCGGCTGCAATGCGGTCAATCGAATGATCGATAGCGGCCTAGCGGGCATTGAGTTTTGGACTGTAAATACGGATGCTCAAGCGCTGACCTATTCATCGACGACGAATGCGATGCAGCTCGGTCAAAAGCTGACGCGCGGGCTGGGCGCAGGCGGCAATCCTTCAATTGGGCAAAAAGCGGCTGAAGAATCGCGCGACGAAATTTTCCAGGCTGTAGAAGGCTCTGACCTTGTGTTCATTACTGCCGGTATGGGTGGTGGTACAGGTACGGGCGCTGCGCCTGTGGTGGCTGAAGCTGCTAAAGAAGCGGGCGCGCTGACGGTGGGCGTGGTGACCCGCCCGTTTACCTTTGAAGGGCGTCGTCGTACCTCTCAGGCTGAAAGCGGTATTGCCGCCTTGCAGGCGAGTGTAGATACGCTGATCATTATTCCGAACGACAAGCTGCTTTCGGTGATTTCTGAGCAGACGCCGGTTCAGGAGGCTTTTAGAGTCGCTGATGATATCCTGCGTCAGGGTGTGCAAGGTATTTCCGACATCATCACGATTTCGGGCCTTGTGAACGTTGACTTTGCCGACGTTAGAGCGGTAATGGCCGACGCGGGTTCGGCTCTGATGGGTATTGGTGTGGGCTCCGGTAAGTCTCGGGCTAGAGAAGCGGCGATCGCAGCTACCTCTTCTCCTTTGCTCGAAACCTCTATCGACGGTGCTGGTGGCGTCGTCTTCAACATTACAGGCGGCAGCGATCTCACCCTTCACGAGGTCAATCAGGCGGCTGAGATCATCTATGAAGCGGTCGATCCCAACGCGAATATTATCTTTGGTGCGGTAATCGACGATCGCTTGCAGGGCGAAATCAGAATTACGGTGATTGCTACCGGCTTTAGCGGTGACGCTCGCAGTATTCCTTCTATGACCAGCGCTCGCGTCACGCCGATGACGCGCACGCCAGGCAGTAATACGTTTGACGCGCCGCCTAGCGCGCCTGCTGAAGGTGAGCCAGAAGATGCCACCAATCAGCCTGTGATTTCGCCAAACTTAGATATTCCTGAGTTCTTGCAGCGTCGCCGTAACCGATGATGTCAGCGCGCCCGGCTGTTCCTGTAGCGCTGACCATTGCGGGCTCTGATAGCGGCGGTGGGGCTGGTATTCAGGCAGATTTACGAACGTTTTCGTTTCATGAGGTGCATGGGACGAGCGCACTTACCTGTGTAACCGCACAGAATACTGTGGGTGTGATGCGTGTGGATGCGCTGCCGCCTGAAGCGGTAATCGCTCAGATTGAAGCGGTGACGAGCGATATTGGCGTGCAGGCCGCGAAAACTGGGATGCTGCTGAACCAGGCGATTATTGAAGCCGTTGCCGAGCATTTGCAGGCTCAGCCGATTCCTCAGCTAGTGGTTGATCCGGTGATGGTGTCGCGGACAGGCGATACGTTGATTGCTGAAGCGGCGATCGCGTCCCTGACAAAAAAACTCCTTCCTTTAGCCGCTATCTTGACGCCTAACCGATACGAGGCTCAGATTTTAGCCGGTATGGAAATTACGACGCTGGCTGATATGCAAACGGCAGCGAAGAGGATTCAGGCGTTAGGGCCAAAGGCCGTGATTATTAAAGGCGGCGGCTTTAAAGGCGAGCTGCGTGGTGTAGACGTTTGGTATGACGGTGAGCAGATGGAAGTGCTGCGTGTAGAGCCAGTAGATACGGACAATACGCATGGGACGGGGTGTACGCTTTCTAGTGCGATCGCAGCTAACCTCGCCAAAGGCATCGAACCACGAGCTGCCGTTCAGCAGGCCAAAAGCTACGTCACAAAGGCACTACAGCACTCTCTTTCAATCGGCAAGGGCCAGGGGCCGGTAGGTCACTTCTACCGGCTGCTAGAAAACGCCTAGCTTAGGACACGTCTGAATTCTCTGTCCAAACTGACTCCCAGTCAGCGCAGCTATCATCATCTGGCCCATAGGGATGCATTCCACAAACCAGCGTGTTCTCACCATAGGTAGACCCGTGATAGTTTTTGCAGCCAATGCAGGTTGGATGATGCTGTAGCCAGGGGTTAACGGTATGTGTAATCGGCGCGGTCGTTTGTTGAAGCCAGGGAATCACGCGCGCTTCGATGAAAACAAAGCTAGTTTCTAAACTGCTTTCTACCTGATCGCCAATCTCATTAACGACCGGCTCTATCGCCGCCTGAATCTCTTGAAATGCGGCTGTAGAGGTTTGCTCCAAAGCTTCAGCGGCCTGGTTAGCCTCTTCAGAAACTTCAGCCCACCAGTCGCTGGAGTCGCGAGCGGCTGAATTCAGTGTGTCTTGCAACTGCTTTAACCAGTCGTCCATAGTTCCAATGCCCTTGATTTCGATGCTTTTAATAATTTGCTTTGATCGCCTAAAGACTACGGTTCAAATGTAGCCAGTTCAGCGTAAGCAGGTTCGGAAAATAGCTTACTTGAGATTTTTCAGTTCTTGACGCAAATTTTCAACTTCTTTGCGGAGTGCTTCAGCCTGACGCTCTTCTTCAGTGAGCGATTCGCTGTCGTCTAAAATTTGGATTTGCCGGGGGCCGCTGTCGGTTTGAGAGCCTGTCGATTCGGGTTCTACGACCGCCGCTGCTTCAGCCCGTGCCAACATATCGTTCATCATTTTCTGCGCTTCATCAGCACTCAGCTCACCGCGCTCTACTAGCTCATCAACTAGCTTCTGAGCCTGAGAACGAAGATCGCCTAGCGCGCTGCCTGCTTTCTCTCCGGCATAGGAGGCAATGCCTACACCCAGATAAAACGCCTTTTGCACCAAATTGCCAAAGCCTGCCATCGGTTCTTTGCTCCTAACTACTCTAAAAAGCTGCTTAACGATGCCTATAGGATAGATAGAAACTAGCTCACTCGACCAGCGCGATAACCGCCTAAGAAAGGTAGGTTTAACCCGCTGCGCGTTAGCTGCGATTTACAGGGGATGCCAGCTTTAAAAACAAAAAGGCCCGGAGTCCACGCCTATCACAAGCATCCCGTATTGCTGCTACCTTCCGGTCCTGACAAGATTTGGGCGTTGTGATTGCATGAGTCCGAGCCACTGCTATAGTAACACTTCTACGGGCAAAGGCGGCAGGTCTTTCTCCCTAGTTTTTGTTATGATTCGCGACGGCTGCCTGCTTGTAATACCTGCGCTGCACTGAGCTGCAAGTTAGGAAACTCGGCTGAAACTAGCGACTGATCGCCTGTAAATTCTTGTGCTTGGTAGCTGTCTTCCATGAGATTGAGCACCACAATGACATCCGCAATCGGATCGACAATCCAATATTCTGAGATATCTCGCTGAGCATATTCTTGGCGCTTGCTCGTGTAGTCCCTTTCTCTCGACTGCTTGTCGGTATCACTGCTAGAGACGACTTCTACGACTAAGCGAGGGGCGGGCATGTCGAGGGTGATGAGCGATCGCCTTTTTCCAGCAAGCCTATCTGCGCCTTCTTCACTCAACACAAGCAAATCAGGAATTCGTGTATTCGCCCGGCTTCCCTCAACTACAATCTCTGTGCCTTTTCTGATGCAGTAATAGGGTGCTGCTTGCGCGAGCATAACAATCAAGAACGTTGCAATGACTATGTTGATATCGCTCTCAGCACTCATCTCTACCAGTATCCCGTCTATCAACTCGTAGCGGGTATCAGTGCCATCGTCGTAGCTCAGATACTCCTCCAGGGTCATGGGTTTGTTTTTGGCAACCGTCATAAAGCCCTCGCGTGTTGCAAAAAGTGATAGCTCGTACCGTTATCATAGCGCTTGCGTTTTGGCGGCAAATGTTGAGATGCGATCGCTCACAAAAGCAACAATCTCCTCACTTTGAGCCCTATCTGCTTGAGTAAAAACGACCAGCAAATAAGGATTACTACCTTCTGTCTCTACATAGGCAGCGTAATGCCCGACCCGTTCAGAGAAAGCCGACTTTGACCATATCCTTTCAGTTGAGGTGCCTTCAGTTTTTAGCAGCGCCATCATCTGCTGCGATCTAGGGCTGCTAACCGAGACGCCGCCGATAATGCTGTGCAGCAGCCGGGCGGTGGCTTCTGTGCTCAATAGATTGCGGTTTTCTAGCGCTTCGCCTAAGAAGGCTTTTTCTCTGCCGTAGGGGCGATCGCACCAGGTCTTGTGATTAAGGTTGAGCGATCGCAGCTCCGGCCAGCCAAGCTGCTGAAAATACCGATTCACAATATTGCGCTGATGCTCCCAAGTCGCCATTGGCCCAGACGGCAGCTCCGGCCCACTGGTCGTACCGCTGAGCACATCCATAATGTAGCTAGTCGCATCGTCACTGCTGCGCGTTATCATCCCAGCCAAAGCCCGGTCTATTTCTGGCATGTGCGGTACCATTCCTTGCTCTAGCCACACGTGCATCGCCACCATATAAAACAACGTCGCTATGCCTGCTGGCTCAGTTAGCTCAACGCCTCGATAGCTCGCACCCTTCGGCTGGTACTGCCAAAATTCTTCAGCACTTAAAGCACCGCCTGTATTGATTCGGTAGGGAGGCTCATAGGTGATCCAGGTAATCGCTATCTGATTTTGGGCGAGCTGTGGAAAGGCATCCCAGGTGTTTTCTAAAATCTGGTCGAGCGCGGTTTGAAGGGACGTATTTGGTAGAAAGAATTTGGCTGGCATGAAAAGTAAGCTGATGAGTGTCTCTCGCGTGCTAAGCGAAACCCAGATCTGTGCCGTTACCAGCATGGACTCGCGCTAGCTGCTCGTATTTTTTAGCATGTTCTATAAGATCTTCGGCTTCAGCGGCAGAACGGGGGCGAAAAACTTTGCCCGGTACGCCGACAACGAGCGATCGCGCAGGCACATCCTTAGTCACTACAGAACCAGCCCCCACCATGCTACCGGCCCCGACTCGAACCCCATTCAAAATAATCGCGCCAATGCCAATTAAACAGCCCCTTTCAATATGGGCGCTATGAATCACGGCCTTGTGCCCAATCGTCACGTAGTCTTCCAACACCGTCGGCAGGTTGGGATCGCCATGCAGCACTGCCCCATCTTGCACATTGCTGTGCGGGCCAATGCGAACTACATCTACATCGCCACGCACAATTGCGCCATACCAAACGCTTGCGCCTTCGCCTAGCTCAACTCGGCCAATGACCGTTGCATTGGGCGCGACAAAGGCCGCCTGCGAGATGTCGGGCGCGGGCCAAAACCGGCTAGGTGCAGTTAGCAGTGGCTTCGGGTAATTGCCATGAGCGTCAGCCGCGTGATTATCAGACATAGGGTTAGCAGGCGAATGATTAGAAGATGAACTCACAGGAAGACAGTCTCTTAGAGGCTCAAAAGATATAATAGATACGTCAAAAACGAATGGTTAGGATGCTTGGCTCTGCCTCTCAATATCCCATATACGGCCCCGAAGTGCAGTGCCCTCACTGCCGCCAAACGATCCCCGCGCTGTTGCTAACCGACAGCTATTTGTGCTCGCGGCACGGTGCCTTTGAGGCCAACCCCGAAACTCAAGAGCTGGTGCACGTGCAGTCGGGCCGCCACTGGCAGCGGTGGGAAGACATATGGTACCGGCAGCACACTCACCCTGACGGCATTCGTTTTGAAATTCATGAAGAATTAGATCGGCTCTATACCCAAGGCTTTCGGGCGACTCGGGTGATTATTGCTGAGCGCTACGAAACGCTGATGATTCCCTACTTAGAGCATGGTGCGCCCTGGCAGGACAAGGGGGGCGAGAAAGTTCCTAAGCTTTACGGGTTGCCGGTTTCGTTCAGCGATCGCGCCTCGGATGATCCGCGTTGGGCCGTGATTAACTTTGATTTGGACAAAGAACCCGGCGTTCCGACTCAATATAGATACCTCAAGATCTTTGAATAGTGAGTCTTGACGTTGGTACTGGCTGTTATAGATTACAAGTTCCATGCTTTTAAGTCGTCGTGCAAAAATTGACGTTTAATTAAAGTTACTGTTTTCGACAGGTGTAGCTGAGAACCCAAGTGGCCATCAGCACTGTCTAAAACTACTATGGCCGCACCTCAATAGTGTCTGCTGATTTGCTAGGACTATGCACCACGCCTCAATCAAAACTGCTGATATTCACCGGGCGATCGCTTTCTATGAGCAGCTTGGCTTTGCGGTAACCACTCGCTTTACCGCCGGGATTACGCTGGCCTGTTGGATGGAAGGTCTGGGGGGGCGAATTGAGCTGATGCAGGTGCCTGAGCCTCGGCCTGCTATCGATGCGTTTGCTGATGAGCACTACACGGGCTACTATCACTTATCTTTTGATTTGAGCGATCGCATCGAAAGCTTACCGATTTGGCTTGCTAACCTGCGTAAAAATGCTGAAGAGGCGGGTGGCAGCGTTAGCGTTTTGCTAGAGCCACAGCAGCAGCAAATTGGCGATGAACTATACGAAGTGGCTTTTTTAGCGGATACCGATGGCCTACCTTTAGAATTTATCCGGCGGATGGGAGTTACATAAATAAAATGGGTGCTGACTCAATGCCGTTTGCCGATAACTGGGCGTATTTAAAAACAGAGCTGGCCTGGTTGGATCGGCTACTAATGCTAGCGGTGGCCCGTCAGCGTAAAGAAACTAAGGCCATCAACAAAGTCGCTACAACCAAGGCCGACAAAGTGAGTGCGCACTGGTGGAAAGGCGTGATTTCGGTGAGCAATCCCAACTACGACGACGCCCGAGTCACCGTTAAGCCCAAGTGCAAGTCCATCGGCTACCAGCAGCAGCTCGAAAACCGCATTCAGGCGAGCGCTCAAGCCGAAACGGTATTGGCCCTACCCTCACTGCGTCACTACCTAAATCTCACGCTATTCGAGAAAAACCTGCTGCTGATGGTGCTAGCGCCAGAGGTGAACCGCCGATATGGCAGGCTTTATCACTATCTACAAACTGGCGAAGACAGCCAAAGTGCTTCAGACCTGCCCACTGTCGATTTGGCTTTGCGCCTGCTCTGCCGCAACGACCTAGACCGCAGGCGGGCTCGGGCCAAACTCACCGCCCCCGACTCCCTCATCGACAAGCACATTCTGCGCTACGTCACCTCTCGCCCGACCACTCGGCTCAGCAGCTACCTACAGCTCAATGACGATTGGGTTGACTATCTACTCTCTGAAGTACCCGATCAGCACGTGCTTTTTAAGCAGCTCGCGACACCATCGGAGCCCGTACTGGCTCTCCCTGAACCCACTCCCGCCACGCGAGCGGTCAAAATTACCCAGCCTCAAATTGCCTGGGACAAGTTGATTTTGCCAGCGCCCCTACTCTCGCAGCTTCAGATCTTGGCTCAACAGGCTTCCACTGAACTGCTAACTCGTTTTTCTGGACTGCCGCAATCGAATGATGCCAGCATCGCGCCCGCGCAAAAGGGAATCACCGCGCTGATAGTGGGTGATGCCGGTACAGGTAAAACAACCGCAGCCGGTGCGATGGCGACCTCTACTCGTCAGCCCCTTTGCATTTTAGATCTCAAGCAGGTTTACCCTGAGCATTGGGAAGCGGTACTAGCTTCTCTTGATTCCACTCGCTACCCGGTG
The DNA here is from genome assembly GCA_963793265.1 of uncultured cyanobacterium. GTDB lineage: Bacteria > Cyanobacteriota > Cyanobacteriia > Phormidesmidales > Phormidesmidaceae > Phormidesmis. The sequence goes on along the minus strand of CAWBZI010000005.1, from coordinate 69,786 downwards.
CTGTTAGTGCGCTCGGCGTCTATTTGGTTTGGGCGCAGTAGCCCTATGCCCAAAGCTCAGCTTACTCAGTGGCTACAGCAGCGCCAGTCTTCGCCAGGATTAACGCTTCTGAGTACGCGATATTTGCACACGGTTAAGGCTCATTGGCGGCAGCAGATGGATGCGATCGCAACGCTCCCGTCTCCCCATAGAGCAGCCCGCACAATTCTTTGGCGACAGGCATTTTCAGGCATTAGCTGTAGCTCTAAAATCGACTGGGTGGAGGTGGCGAAGCAGGTGAAGCTGTCGGGAGGAGAGATTCAGGATATTGCTAAGGAGGCGTTGGCGATCGCGCAGTCGAAAAATGCAAAGACCATTACGCTAAACCATATTCATCAAGCGCTAAACCAGCGAAGCAAACTATAACGCAATCGATTTACAGCTCCTCAACTCCAGCATTTTGCAAGAATCTTTTGACGCTACCAAGACACGCTTTGCTAGCAGCTCTTTTAGGATGAGGACGATGAAACACCGCAATTTCATCATTTAGAAGAACGCGCACTCTTGACCCTCTACCCTCTGAGACATCCGCGCCTAATACTCGAAACAATTTCTCTATATCTGACCAAACTACGTCCGAACGGGTTGGGCGCTCAAAAATGGCCTGTAGCGTCTTCTTGCTTTTTCTGTTCACGTAGCTTTTTATGGGCCATCTTGATATTTTCAGGCTCTTATAGTATCACAAAACGATATCTTTATTGATGTCGTGCCTAACTGCGCGTAGTGTACTGAAAGCCAATGAATATAGCAATATACGTTGGCTTATGACAGTCAAAATAGTTGAGTCAATATCTGATATCACTTTAAGATATCAATGTGGTATACTTATGAAACCAAATCAAACCACATTAAAGATAAAAACTAACGCATGATCTTTTCTTACAAGGGCTACACTGGCGAAGTCCTCATCGATGGTGATGCCGATATTTTAGCTGGAGAAGTCCTAGATATTCGTGATGTAATTACTTTTGAAGGTGAGACAGTCGCTGAAGTAAAGCAGGCTTTTCGTGATTCGGTAGATGACTATCTCGACTTTTGTCATGAGCTGGGGCGAAAAGCAAACAAACCTTTTTCTGGAAAGTTGGCTTTTAGAACAACACCTGAGCGCCATCGAAAAATCTTTATGGTTGCTAAAAACCAGGGCAAAAGCTTAAATGCCTGGATAGACGAAACGCTGATGGTGGCGGCTGAGAAGGAAGTCTCAAAAATTGCTTCTATTGATTAGTTCTCTGTGAGTACAAGAACTATGAATCTGAGTCATATTCAGTAGGCTTTACATCTTTTGGGCTTGAAACACATACACGTTCATCCAGGCTTCGGGTTTGTCGTGTAGCTGTGATAGATGCAATAGAACTTTCTCGACAGGAGAGTAGGTGGGCTGATAGTGAAACAAGAGGTTGGCGTTTTCTCCAAACTTGTCGACCGCTTCAGCATCGACATAGCCGCCGTAGCTGGTGAGAAAGATAGCTAAACCGTCAGGAGCTGTGGACGTTGCATAGTGGCATTCGTAGGGCCGGTAGCTGATGCATCTGTTGTTTTCTGGCTGTTCGGGAATGTCGATGGCTAAAGTGGCTGAGGTCTGGGAAAATTCGTTGTTTTGATAGAACTTTTTGGGTGAGAGTTTGAAGCCTTTGTAATCTAATAGAACGGAGAATTCCATGGCTTTGTAGCCAGTGGAGTTGGCTAGAAATAGCCTGATTTCTTCTTGGTCGGCGTGGGTTTGAACGTATTGTTGGAGGTAGCCGATGAGCTGGGTTTGACTGTCGGTGAGCTTTTTTTCTTGAAGAATTTGGTAGGCGCTGGCGTGGGTGCTGTAGCTGACAGCGAGGGTGTAGAAGCAGGCGAGCGAGGCGATCGCAACCCAAGAACGCTTTTGTCTGACATACTCAAAAGCCAACTGACCCAAATACAGTCCGGCAATAAAATCTACTGGGGCCATATAATACGGCTTAAAAAGGTTAAGCGCGATGTAGGCCCAAAAGTATAGAAATGCGCCTGCTGCTAGCGAATCCCAAATCCAGTCTATCTGTTTTTTGATGAGCACGCAGTAGAGCATTCTAGCGGTGAAAAACAGTAGGAAAACTGGCAGAATGGCGTCGGCTTGCACATATGCGAGGAAAGTTGAGAGCGCTGTGAAGCCGACGTTTTTGTTGTCTGTATAGGAGGCTTCAATGTTTGGGATGACGGCGATCGCATAAAGCAACAAATACAACACTGGTAAAAGCGCCATTGAAACGTATAGCCACCCACGTCTGCTAATAGCTGTAGTTCCTCGCCGTTGCCAAAGCCCTCTTCGGTGAGCAATCTGAGTGAGAAAGTATATCAACGCGAAGCTACCTGGGATTAGGAAGGCAGGCTCTTTGTAATAAATGATGAACTGAGCCGATATTAAAACGCCGCAGTACGACCATAGCGATTCTTTTTGGCTGAACTTTTGCAGGAAGAATACAAAGATAGGGAGCCAAAAGAGCATGTTTCGCTCTGGATAGACAAGCCCAAAAAAGACTTCAACAATGTTGGGGTGAATCATCGTGACGGCGATGATGAGCGCTCTGGCAATGAACCCGACTCTTGTGAGAATTAGCAAGGTGAAGGCGATCGCGCTTAAAACCTGTAGTGCCGAAAACAGATGATAGGCAAAGGGCATAGGGCTAAAATGACCTAGAATATTGAACTCCTGGTGTCCTAAAGGCCAGAAGCGAGCGAGCCGTCCCCAAATTGGCATTGGGTGGGCGGTGCCTCTCACCGAATAAAAGGTAAGCGTGCTGCTATCAAAGCCGATGAAGTCCTGCTTGTACATCAACAAAAAAACATACCCAAGCGCAAACGGAATCAGGATAGAGAGTCCGAGAGTCAGGCTTTTGCTATCTATGAGATATTCTTTCGGATCGTTTGAAAGCTTTTTGCTTTGCGCTCTGTAATTAGACGGCCGGTTAGGTAGCCGGTCAGGTGACCTGCTATTCTCGGATGATAGGTACGCAATTACTAGAGCAACAATGCCACCTAGCCAGGCAATGATAAAGCCAATCTCTTTGATATCATTCGGCAGCAAGTTTGGATTTGACATGGCAACAATCCGGCTTGCACAGCGGCATCCCGGCTACGAAGAAGATAGAGATCTTTTGAACTCCATTCTTTCTTCTACTGAAATATTGTCGCGAATCTGAAAATTGCGTAGGTTCTCTACGAAACCTTTAAACGAATGCAAAACAATCAATAAATTTTGATTGTACGGTTACGCCGCTACGCAATGCTACCTCGCTTGCGAGCTTCCTTAAATGAAGTGCCGACATTCTTGAGTCCAGCACGGATCATCTGCTGCTCTAACAGAGCAAAAAATTGAGTGCGATCGCCCCCTCTCACCACAGCCTGATTGTGCGCTTCTGCTAGCGCCACCGGATAGCCAAACCCTTTCTGCACCTGCGCTAGCATCAAACTCAGCGCCGTATTCAGCAGCTCACTATCTTCTACTACCCACTCGGGCAGCTCAATCCGCGCGATCTCAGCACCGACATGCACATAGCAAAAGTACACCGTATGTTCGCCATAGCAGCTCAAAATATCTGCCGGACTTTTCCATAGCGGCCCCCGCTCCCCAGGGTTCAAAGCAGTTGCCCAGAGCGTGACATCTCGCAGCGGTGCAAAGGAATTGCAGGGCGTTTCGTTGCGCTGGTGCTCGCAGTTTGACATGCAGTTTGGCGTATCAAAAGGGCAAGCCTGCAAGCGCAGAAAGTTTAGGGCTTCACCGCTGCGAGAGGCGCTAATGTATCCTATTACTGGCACGCGGGCCTGGCGCATTTGCTCCCATGCTTCGAGTATAGGCAGCAGTATTTCGTCGCGCGCTTTGACTGGGATCTGCTCTAAAAACCAATAGATCAAAGGGCCATCGGTCATGGCTAAAATCGGTACGTCTGAGTCTTGCGTGCTGGCGGCCTCTTTGCCTAAGTTGCTGAGCATGATGGCTTCAGCGGCAGTGCGCTTGTAGCTCATCCACTCTTCGGTGCGAATGCCCCATTTGCGCGAGGCGTAGAGGTCTTCGGGGCGGTAGATGACTTCGGGAAGGCTGTCGAGGAGGGGGTGGCGGCTTTGGCCGTAGTGAATAACTATGCGGCTGATGTTGAGCAGATAGCAGTAGGCGATTTCGTGGTGACTAGGAGAGATTTGGGAGCCGTCGGAGGAGATGACTGAGTGGGCAACAGGGGCGGTGTCGAGTGCGATTTTAGTGTCGAGTGGTTCGATGGGTTCGGCGGCGGCAAATAGGAGGTGATCGCGATACTCCTCTAGCTGACTGACCATGACATCCTGCCGAGCGATCGCCCGATTCATCAGCCCTCCAACAATCTCAACGCGACGACGAGCAGCATCTGCCTCTTTGCTGAGGTGATCGCTGATACCTTTCATTTGCCGGGCCAGCTTGGTCAAATCGAGCATGGTTTTTTACCGGCAACATCACTGCCAGCTATCGAACTTTTGTACTACTTGCTCTAATGATAGTAAATGAATTCGAAGATCTTGTCTTGCCTGCTCGCGGTCTGCTGCTAAGTTATAGCCCCAGTCTGCTAAAAATAACTGCACGTTTGCTAAATCATCTTGAGCCTTAACATCGTTGAGCGCAGGCAGGCGGTCTTCAACAAACCAAATATCTTCAACAGAATGTTCTTTTCTCAGCAGGCGCAACGTTTCATATTTAGGCTGCTTTACTTCTTTCCCAATAATTCTCTCTTCTGGGAAATCAAGGCCGCTTTGACTTAGCAGCGCTTTGATAAATCTTCCTTCTTTAGTGCTGACAACGTATATGGGTAAATCGCTCTGCAACAGTTTACCCACTTTCTCGATCATGCCAGGATAAAAACGGTGTAGATTTAGCCAGCTTTGCAGGTCTGTTTTAATTTGGCGATCGCGCACCCCATCCAACGCCTGCACCGACTGCGCCTTACTCACACCCGCCGCCTCCAAATAAGGCAGCGCCATCTCAGGCCACTGTGCCAAAATCTTTTGCTCACTTGCACCCTGCACCAGTGCGCGAATCAGCACGGGCATTTCCCACCCGGTTTCAACCACGGGCCGTAGCGGGTAGAACTTTTCGGCTAAACCCTGCGGAGGCTCACAATCTTCAGGCTGAAAAACCTCGCAATACGCCTGCCAGGCTGTCTGAAAATATTCGATTAAGCCATCACAGATAACGCCATCAAAATCAAACGCGATGAGCTGAGGAGAGGTCATAAGTTTTCGGTTTTGTCGCCTGGTTGTGAGGGCTCACACATGAACTTGCTGTGGACTGTCTGCTGCTATCTCCTCCTGGGTCTGATAGCGCATGGGCAGGGTAATCGTAAACGTTGAGCCGATATCCGGCTCAGACTTCAGGTGAATGCTGCCCTGAAGTAGTTTTACCATCTGATGGGTGATGGCAAGCCCCAAGCCTGTGCTATCTGACGAGCACCGACCGGCGCGCCCTTGGTAGTAGGGCTCAAAGATGCGGCCCTGTTCTTTGACGTCAATGCCTAGCCCGGTGTCGGTGACCTGAATTTCAACGCGATCGCCCATCACCTCTTCCGACTCAGCACAAACCGCTAGGCTCGCGGCCTGCTCGCGCCGCCTTTGCGCCCAAAGATTCGGCGTAGCCTCATCGGTTGCATATAAAAAATCGTCGGGTTCCTCATCTGGTAGCTCGCAAGAAGTCGTCGGTGGTGCGCCTGCTTTTACCGTGCGCACGTAGATATCAATACGGCCTGATTCTGTGTAGCGAATCGCATTGCTAATTAAGTTGGTCAAAATCTGCCGTAGCCGTCCGCCGTCTGTGATCACGCGCTGATCGATGGGCTCGCACGCTACTGAAATCGGCAGATCCTTTTGCTGGGCCAAAATTTCCAGCGCCGTCACCACCTCTTTGACCACTTCACACACTTCTACCGGCTGCGACGCTAGCTTCACCTGCCCGGCTCGGTAGGTCGATACTGCTAGCGTCTCGTTGATGATCATTAGCAACTGCCGTCCGCTGCTGAGCACTCGCTCTACATATTCAGGATGAATCTCCGACATGATCTCTCGCTGCCGCAAAAACAGATCTGAATAGCCAATAATGCTGCTCAGCGGACTTTTTAGCTCATGTGCAAGATGCGATAGATTTGTTTTTTCTGTGCGAACTATCCAGTCTAGTTCTTGATTGCTAACGAGGAGTTCGTCGTATAGCAAATTGACCTCTTTCAAGCGCTCGTCGGTATAGCGCTTCATGCAAAGGGCGATCGCCTTATCGATTGCGCCGTTGATCAGCCGCGTCGTTCTGAGCACGGGCGCAGGCTTGCTTTCTAAAAGCTCGCTTTCCATAGCGTCAAAAATAACGCTGCGCAAGATGCCATATTCGCGCGCGATCTCTTCGGCGTCGTAGCCTTGCTTGGCCCTCAGCGCACCGTGATCTATTCCGTGGCGCAGTAGAGCGGTAATGTCGGCAGATTCGGATTGGGAAAGGAGGTGAGCGATCGCGCTAATCAACTTTGGCAAACTGTCCAAAATGGCCCGAGACGTTAAACCTTGCGTACTTTCAATTTCCACATTACAGCGCACCCGATCTATCCAAATTTGAATAATAGTGTCTTGCTTATGGGCTAATGCCCTACCAAAATCCATCTCATTTACCACAATAGGGTTCTCTTAAAGCTGGATGGTCAAAGCGGCTTCACTCAACAACTGCTCAGCTTAATTATTAAAAAAGTATTTACATACAGCAGCAGCCTACCAAACTGTGCGTATCTAGCTCCGTCATCCTAGCGATATAAAACGACATAGCGCACCAATCTCATTAGAAATAACCTGAGCCCCAGCAAGCCCCCGACAGTCGCTAGAATGACAGATGAAAACAAGTAAGTCCCAGCACCCTCAGCAGCAGATCAATATGAGCGTCTCCTTTTCAGACGAATTCGACGTAATTGTAGTAGGCGCAGGCCATGCAGGCTGCGAATCAGCCCTAGCCGCTGCCCGCTTGGGGTGCCGAACGCTGCTGCTGACGATGAACTTAGACCGCATTGCCTGGCAGCCCTGCAACCCAGCCGTGGGTGGCCCTGCCAAGTCACAGCTTACTCACGAAGTAGATGCCCTCGGCGGCGAGATTGGTAAAATTGCCGATCGCACCTATCTGCAAAAGCGCATTCTCAATAGCTCACGCGGCCCTGCTGTGTGGGCTTTGCGGGCTCAAACCGACAAGCGCGAATATGCCGCCGTCATGAAGTCCGTGGTTGAAAATCAGGAGAACCTGACGCTGCGTGAGGGCATGGCTACCGATTTGGTGCTCGGCAAAAACAACGAAATTATTGGTCTAGAAACCTACTTTGGCATGACTTTTGGCTGCAAAGCTGTCATCCTCACGACTGGAACTTTCCTCAACGGCACCATCTGGGTCGGCAAAAAATCCCTTTCTGCAGGCCGCGCCGGAGAGCCCGCCGCCATCGGCATGAGCGAAACCCTAAACCGTCTCGGCTTTGAAACCAGCCGCCTCAAAACCGGCACCCCCGCTCGCGTAGACAAGCGCTCTGTAGACTATCGGCAGCTAGATACCCAGCCCGGCGACACCGATGTCCGCTGGTTTAGCTTTGACCCGGCTGAATGGAACGAGCGCGAGCAAATCCCCTGCTACATGACCCGCACCACCGCCGAAACTCATAAGCTCGTGCGCGACAACCTCCACCTTTCCCCGGTTTATGGCGGCTGGGTCGAATCCAAAGGCCCCCGCTACTGCCCGTGTATTGAGGACAAGATTGTCCGTTTTGCTGAAAAAGAAAGCCACCAAATTTTCATTGAGCCTGAAGGCCGAGACTACCCTGAACTTTACATTCAAGGCTTCTCTACTGGTTTGCCTGAAACCTTACAGGCCGAGATGCTGAAAAGTCTGCCTGGCTTAGAAAACTGCCTGATGCTTCGTCCTGCTTACGCGGTGGACTACGACTATCTTCCTGCGACTCAGTGCTTCCCTACGCTGATGACAAAAAAGGTTGAGGGCTTATTTTGCGCGGGGCAAATCAACGGTACGACAGGCTATGAAGAGGCAGCGGCACAAGGACTGGTTGCGGGTGTGAATGCAGCAAGGCTGTGCAACGGTCAGGATATGGTTGTGTTCCCGCGTGAAGGTAGCTATATCGGTACGTTGATTGATGACTTGTGCACGAAAGATTTGCGTGAGCCTTATCGGGTGCTAACTTCGCGCTCGGAGTATCGTTTGATTTTGCGCTCGGATAATGCCGATCAGCGGCTGACGCCGTTGGGGCGTGAGCTTGGGCTGGTGGGCGATCGCCGCTGGAATCTGTACGAGCAAAAGCAGGCGAACATTGTGGCTGAAAAAGAGAGACTTCACAGCGTTAGGGTGAAAGAGCACGATGAGCTTGGGCAGCAAATTTATGCAGACACGCAACAGAAAATAAAGGGATCTGTAACCCTGGCCGATCTCATTCGTCGGCCTAAGTTTCATTACGCGCAGTTAGAGGCGTATGGGCTCGGTAACGACTCACTCAATCGAGCTGAGAAAGAAGGCGCTGAGATTGATATTAAGTACTCAGGCTACATCCAGCGGCAGCAAAAGCAGATCGATCAGATCTCTCGGCAAACAAATCGCTCTTTGCCACAGGATCTTGACTATATGACGATTGACACGCTTTCGATGGAGTCTCGGGAGAAGCTGAATAAGGTGAAGCCGATGACCGTAGGGCAGGCGACGCGGATTGGCGGCGTGAATCCGGCGGACATGAATGCGCTGCTGGTGTTTTTAGAGATGCGCGATAGATCGACATCTTTGAAGGAGAGTGGTAAGGAAGAGAAACAGAAGGCGTCGGTGACGTAATGAATTAGTAGATATGAGCAAAAGAGACAAGCTATTAGTCAAAATTCTTCTTGGAACTGCCGATGCAAACATTCCTTTCGAGCCATTGCGTAACTTGCTTCGTAGTTTAGGGTTTGACGAACGTGTTAGAGGAAGTCACCATATTTTCTCAAAGGAAGATGTCGATGAGATACTTAACCTTCAAAATAAAAAGGGTAAAGCCAAAGCTTATCAGATCAAACAGGTTCGAGACGTAATCGTAAAATACGAAATGGGAGAACAGAATGAAGGTTAGATATGAGCTTATTATTTATTGGAGTGAAGTAGATAGCGCTTTTATTGTAGAAGTGCCTGAGCTTCCAGGTTGTGCCGCAGACGGCGAGTCCTATCAAGAAGCTGTACAGAATGCAGAAATTGTTATTCAAGAGTGGATTGAGACGGCTCAAGAACTAGGTCGCCCAGTTCCAGAACCTAAAGGACGTTTGTTATTCGCCTAGCTGTGAGATAAACAGCAGTGCTCTTACTCCTAGATGTGGAGAACTTTAGCTTCGATCATCATGCTCTGACGAAAGTATCGACTTAAGCAGCATTTTTGTTACTATCTGATACTCGAATTATGGATAAGTTAATTATAGTTGTATGAACATCGAATCTATTCCTGGAATTGTTTATATACTGACAAATCCAGCGATGCCCGGACTGGTCAAAATTGGAAAAACAGCGAGAGAGTCAGTTGAGCCTCGACTATCTGAGCTTTACTCAACAGGTGTCCCTGTGCCGTTTGAGTGTGCGTATGCAGCGCGTGTTGAAGATGAGGCAGCTACAGAACAGGCTTTTCACAGAGCTTTTAGGCCATATCAAATCAATCCAAACCGTGAGTTCTTTTCAATTGAACCAGAACAAGCCATCGCCTTGCTTAAATTAGTCTCGATAGAAGATGTTACGCCTGAAATCCAAGATAAAGCAGACAATATTGACCCTGATTCTCAAGCAGGCGTAAAGAAGCTGAAATCTCGACGACCACCATTGAACTTTAGCGAAATGGAAATTCCGATTGATTCAGTTTTAAAATTCACACGCGCTGATGAGACTGTTATTGTGAAAAACGAGAAGAGGGTGATCTATGAATGCATAGATTACTCACTCACAGCAATAACACAAAAGCTGTTAAATAATAGTTACGCCGTTGCTCCCGCACCCTACTGGACTTACGAAGGAAAAGGACTACAAAAAATCTACGATGAAACTTATCCCTACGACGATGCCTAGTTATTCTCAGTGCTTTTTTATTAGAAAGTTAGGCAGGCATACTGCTCTCCCGCGCCACTACTAGCTCACCCATTTTTCTCAAAGTGCCTAAAGCTAAATAAAGCTCATTCCCCCTACGCTTCAACGATAGCTCATCTGATACAGCGTACTGAGGCACACCGTCCCGCTCTAGCTTTAAGAACGCAAAGTGTGTTCCATTTGTGACAAGCCCGAATGTTGATAGCCTTGTATTTGGGCTTGTCATCATGTATGACAAAGCCTGTGGAATAGCTTCAATCAGACTAAATCGCTTATTTTTTGACTCTACAACAGCTACCCAAAACTGCTCACGAACAACCAATACATCAACTCTTCCTTTCGCAGTTTCCTCGCCGTCTTCAGCCGTAAAAAATACCTCTGCCTCTGCTTTCGGGTAAAACGGGTATCGGAAAAATCCTGCGAGCGATAGCAGTGGCCCGAGCATTGCCATTTTTACAAGTTCTTCATGAAGCGGATACTGCTCCAAGGATAAGAAGTCTTCTTTCAATTTATCCAGCCAAAGCCTTTCTAGAGACGAACTCTCCGGCAGATCTCCCTGCCATTCATCAAAGAACGTTGGGTCGCGGACTTCTTTTAATCCAAAGCGCTGCTTCACTTCAGAAAGCGTCAAAGAACTAATTTTTACAACTTCGCTCATTGCTGTTGCGCTAGATCAATATTTGTCATCTTACACGGAATCTAGTTAGTCAGCTTGAGTCCGTATAGCGCAAAGGCAAAATGTATGAATTAAAACAGCTTCATTCTATTAAGAAGAATGGCTTTTGAGAGATGATTTCTTGTTGAGTTATCTTCGCATAACCGACTTCATTACTAACTATATTGATGTGTTTAATTCGGGAATTCTGAATGCAGTTACTATGCTTTGCCTATTGGCTCACCCGTACTTATGAAGTCTTCTATCTCCAGATTTAGCCGACTGTCGAATGATTTTCTAGTGCCTGTATTGACGGCTGCAGTCGCGATTAGTTTGGTGCTAGTGGCAATGGGCAGCTTTAATACTTTCCGGGTTTCGCAGGGGTTTCAGCATGGCATTACCGAAGACTTTCAGGTGCAGCGGCTGAGCGGCGAGATTATTCATCTTGATGAGGTGATGACAATGTCGGTGCGGATGGCGGCGACCACTGGAGATTTGTCTTGGGAGGATCGCTATAAGGCTTATGAGCCTATCTTGGCAAGCAGCTTGGCTCAGGTGAAGGCGTTGGCCCCGAATGCTTATGCACCCTATGACGAGCAAATCAGTCAGGCGTCGCGAAAGCTGAGTGAGATGAACCGGGAGGCGTTTGATTTTGTGCGACGCTCGATGAGCGATCGCGCCCAATCTGTCTTATTCAACAATACCTATAAAACCCAAAAAGAGCTGTATGCCAGCAGTATGCGTCAGTGGTCAAACGCGCTTAATCAAAAAAATCAGGCTAGTTTGAATCGTTACGGTACTCGCCTTGCCTGGGCCGGTATGTATAGCATGGTGAGCTTTTGGGTGCTTGCGATCGCCTGGGTCACTATACTTTTCATGGTGAAGCAGTACATTGGCCTGCGCAAAGCGGCTGAGCAAAAATTGCGCCGGGCTAAAGGCGAGCTAGAAGAAAGCCACCGAGCGCTTCAGGTTTCACAAGCAGCGCTGATGCAGAAGGCGACAACGTTAGAAAACATTCTGAGCGCGTTGCAACAGACTGAGAGCGAGCTAGAAGAGAGTAACCGAGCCCTTCAGGTTTCTAAAGCCGCGCTGGAACAAAAAGCCTCGACGCTAGAGGACATTTTAACGGAACTTCAGCTTACGCAGGTGCAAATGGTGCAGAGTGAGAAGATGTCTAGCCTGGGTCAACTGGTGGCAGGCGTGGCACACGAAATCAACAATCCGGTGAACTTTATCTATGCAAACTTGGAGCCCATTCGAGAATATGTCACCGAATTGCTACGGCTGGTAGCTGCTTACCAGCATGATTGTCCAAAGCCGTCTTTAGCGCTACAGGCCGATATTGAGGCGGCTGATTTGGCCTTTGTGCAAAAAGATTTGCCGAAAATTTTAACTTCGATGGAGGTGGGCGCTGAGCGCATTCGGCAGATTGTGCTGTCGCTGCGAAATTTCTCTCGCTCGGACGAGAGCGGCCTGAAGTGCGTAGATATTCATGAGGGATTAGAGAGTACGCTGGTGATTTTAGCGCATCGGCTAAAGGCAAATGATGGGGTTGCTGCGGTGAAGGTGGTGCGAGAGTATGGCGTGCTGCCAGCGGTAGAGTGCTACCCTGGGCAGCTCAATCAGGTGTTTATGAATCTGCTTTCTAACGCAATTGATGCGTTGGATGAGGCGGCGGAAAAAGACCGGGGCGTTATTGAAATTAGAACGTCTGCCTGCACTGGGGCTGAAGGGGCTGATTGGATTGAGGTGGCAATTCTAGATACTGGTGTCGGTATCCCTGCCGAGATTCAGAGCCGTATCTTCGATGCGTTCTTTACAACCAAACCTGTTGGCAAAGGCACAGGAATTGGGCTGTCTATTAGTCACACTATCGTCACCCAAAAACACGGCGGCAGCATCTCCTGCGATTCTACCTTTGGCCACGGTGCCAAGTTTGTTGTACAGCTACCTATCTCAGTAAAAACGGCTGATGCTTCAGCAAGTGACTATGAGCTAAAGCCGCCCGTGGCAATGTCGATATGATGATGTTTTGAATCGATGAGAATGTGCTTGTATCGCTTGTCACACAGCGATTGTGTGAATGCACCGTGAGAAGTAAGGAGATTTTCTGAATGCCTACATATAGCATGTGATCTGAACTATTCTTGATTTGTCTTAGGGCATTATCTAACCGTTGCTCTATGACAGCGTTAGCTTTTTTAGTTATGTCCGCGGTGCCAGTCTCTCGTCTTCGATTTGGCCAGCTTGCTGGTAGATACGCTAGCCCGGTGCTGCTGGGGGCGATCGCAATGGGCCTCACGCTGCTAACAGTGGGCAATCTGAGCGCGGCTAATCGTTTTCAAGCCTTACAGCATCGTCTTGATCGAGACATTCAACTGCAGCAGCTCGGCACCGCTATTTCTCATGATACTGATATGCTCAGTATGTCAGCAAGAGCTGCAGTGAATGGCGAGCTAGCGTGGCAAGGACGCTACGAGGTCTATGAATCGCTGCTGGTGGAACTCATAGAAAAGGGGAATTTCCTGACGGTTTCTCTGGTAGAGTCTGACGATACTGCTCTTTTATTCTCGACGTTAAAGCATCGGCGATCGCGCTGACTAAAGTAGAAAAAGAAGCTTTTGCGCGGCTCCAACAAGGGGATACTCAAGCGGCGCTCACTCTTTTCTCGGGCGAAACATACCGAGCAACACAGGAAACGTATACTCGCAGACTGTATGAGTGGGATGAAGCGCTTCAGCGTCGCATTCAGGCAGGGCTAGCGGCGCGTAACAATATTTGGACTGATGCTGACCGGATGACGAGCGCTGGGCTAGTGCTATTACTGTTTGCTTGGGTCGGGTTACTGGCGCGTGTGAACTATTACAAGCTGGCTCGATATGCTGCTGAGAAAGGACGATGGCAAGCTAATCAGCAAATGGAAGCGCACCGTCAAGATATCGGAAAGTCGCAGGCAGCGCTGCTACAAAAGAATACTGCTATAGAGAAAACGCTAGCCGAGCTGCACCAGACCCAAGCAGCGCTTGCCCAAAGTCATCAAAAGGAACAGGTTGCCAAAGCCGCCCTTTCTCAAAAGGCGGCGACGTTAGAATCCATCGTCGATGAGCTGCAAGTGACTAAGCTTAAGCTAGCGACCAGCCACAAAGAGTTGCAGGTTTCTAAAGCGGCGCTCTCACAAAAAGCATCGACATTAGAGAGTCTTTTAGATGAGCTACAGCATACTCAAGTGCAGATGGTGCAAAGTGAGAAAATGTCTAGCCTGGGTCAGCTTGTGGCCGGTGTGGCCCATGAGGTAAATAATCCAATCAACTTTATCTACGCCAATTTGGAGCCGGTACGAGAGTATACAAAGGATTTGCTAGCGTTAGTCGCTGAGTTTCAAACGCAGTATCCGTCTTGCCCACTAGCGTTGAAAACTCAAATTGAGGCGGCTGATTTAGCATTTATTCAAGAAGACTTGCCCAAAGTGCTTGATTCTATGGAAGTTGGCACGGAACGCATTCGACAAATTGTCCTTTCGCTACAAAACTTCTCTCGCTCTGACGAGTCAGGTCTTAAGCCTGCTAATCTTCAGGATGGTTTGGAGAGTACGCTGTTAATTTTGCAGCATCGATTAAACGAGAGGCCGGGCTACGCTGCTATTGAGGTGGCTTGCGAGTATGGCGATATCCCTGCGGTGGAGTGCTATCCGGGGCTAATTAATCAGGTATTTATGAACCTGCTCTCGAATGCAATCGATGCGCTAGATGAGATGTGCGATCGCTCAGGCAATGGGCAAAGAGGTTCGATTAAACTGCGAACTAAGGAGATAGAACAGGATGGGCGTAAGTGGGTAGAGATTGCGATCGCTGACACGGGCATTGGCATTGCAGAAGTCATTCAAGATCGCGTATTCGATGCGTTCTTTACAACTAAGCCGGTGCGTAAAGGCACGGGCATTGGTCTTTCTATCAGCTACAGCGTTGTGACTAAAAAGCACGGCGGCAAGCTGACGTTTTCTTCTGAGCTATACAAAGGTACAGAGTTTGTTGTTCAGCTTCCGGTGCTGAAGGCGGCTGCGAGGGTAGAGCCGCCTGCGTTTATTTTGCAGCCGCCGATGAAGTCTGCCTTTGTGCGAGGGCAGGCGGCGGAGTTTGTGCTTTAGGCGTAAGAGAATGCTGCTGGTGTGATCGCCTTTAATGAGAAGATCCTGAGCCTGCGCTGTGTCATCCTCAGCCGAACTGCGTTTACATCTCAGCAAGTGCTTAATCACGCCTCAGACCCAGGCTATAGCCCCATGGCATTCTTAAATCAATGAAGCAAACACATTGACTCAAAGGAGCCATTCACCCATGAAAACTCAATTCTTCTCTGCTCTCGCTTTGACCGCTACGCTAGCAACTGCCGCGATCGCCCCTGCCGCCAATGCCGCCGAAGCTAAAGCAGTCACCAATATCCAAGCAACTCGCCTGGAGTTTTTGAACAATCAGACAAAGACAGTTGATAAAATTGCAGAAGCTGGTGAAGATTATTTGGATGTTCATACTAAAGCCGTTGACGATGTTCAAACGACTCGCTTGGATTTTTTAGATAATCAAACAAAAGCCGGGGTTCCTGCTGCGACAAGATGGGTTCGCTAAGGGAATGACATCCAAATGGAATTTCTGATGAAACGGCAAACATTGCATTGGGCGCACAGCCGTGACGCCCCTACGGCTGATACTACGTTCTGTTCCCAAACATATCAAGCTGTTCCTCCGGCTCCTTCACCCCCTTTTCACCCTCAGCCGCCACTTTCTTCTTCCGCTTTCCACCACCCCGCTGCGGCTCCCTTAAGCCCACTGCAATCGTACTATTTTGTTCAATTTGGCTCATCACCTGCCGCGCTCTACTAATCACCGAAGGCGGCAGCCCGGCCAAGCGCCCCGCCTCAATCCCATAAGACTTATCCGCCCCGCCCGGCCTCACCTGATGCAAAAAGATAATCTGATCGGGCATCTCTTTTACCATTACCTGATAGTTCTCTACATTTGAGAGAATAGAGGCCAGCTCGTTTAGCTCGTGGTAATGCGTGGCAAAGATAGTGCGCGCGCTAATTTCGGTGGCTAAGTGCTCGGCAACGGCCCAGGCAATCGAAAGGCCGTCAAAGGTGGCGGTGCCTCGGCCAATTTCATCGAGCAAAACGAGCGATCGCACCGTCGCATGGTTCAAAATATTCGCCGTCTCATTCATCTCTACCATAAAGGTCGATTGGCCTGTGGCAAGATCATCAACTGCGCCCACTCGGGTAAAGATGCGATCGCACACCCCCAAAGTTGCAGACCTCACTGGCACAAAGCTCCCTACCTGTGCCATCAACTGAATTAGCCCTATTTGCCGCAAATAACAACTTTTTCCGCTGGCGTTCGGCCCAGTCAAAATAATGAGATCGGGCGTAATTCTGTTCTTTTCAGCCTCAGGCTCACCAGACACGCTGCCTAGCCCCGTGTCATTCGGCACAAAAAAGCCTGCTGGTAGCGACTGCTCTACCACTGGATGACGCCCGTCTTCAATAAACACAGGCCGACCTTGCACCATCTCTGGCCGCGCGTAGCCTTGATAGATCGCGACTTCTGCCAGGGCTGCAAGCACGTCAGCGGCAGCAACTTTTGTGGCAACCTCTCGGATCAGAGCAACGTGCTCACTCACCTGATCGCGCAGGTTAATGAACAGATTGTATTCTAGCGCCTGAATCTCTGCGTTAGTGGTAGTGAGCCGGGCTTCGCACTGCTTTAGTTCATCGGTGATGTAGCGCTCTTCGTTGGTGAGGGTTTGCTTGCGGGTGTAGTCGCTGGGGGCCTGGGCTGATTTGCTGCGGGAGATGCTGATGTAGTAGCCGAAGGCTTTGGTGTAGCCAACCTTGAGGTTGGAAATGCCGGTGCGATCGCGCTCTGTCGTCTCCAAGTTTGCAATCCACTGCTGGTCGGCAGTTACTTGCGATCGCAGCTCATCTAGCTTCGTGTTTACCCCGTCACGAATCAGGTTGCCTTCAGTCAGGTACAAAGGTGGGGTTTCAACGAGGTGCGATCGCAACACGCCACCCATTTCTTCTAGCTCAGGTGGCACAAATTGCAGCTTCACCAAATAGGGCGATGTGGCATGGTGCATCAGCGCCGCTAAATCAGGCAGCTTCTCAAAAGAGTCTGCCATTGCCACCAAATCGCGACCGTTAGCCGTTCCTGATCCGGCTCTACCGGCAAGTCTCTCTAGGTCGTAGATCTGTCTGAGCAACTGTTGTAGCTGCTGTCTTAAGTTACCGTTAGTCACCAGCTCTTCAACAGTATCTTGCCGGGCGGCGATGCCCTTTATACTCAGCAATGGCTGCAATAGCCACCGTCGTAAGGCCCGTCCGCCCATAGCGGTAACGGTTTTATCGAGCGCCCATAGTAAAGAGCCATGATAAGCACCATCGCGACAGGTCTGGGTAATTTCGAGATTGCGCCGGGTTTGGTGATCGATTACCAAAAATTCGGTGATTGAATAGGTAGAGAGATTTTGCAGCGGTGCAATCGTCTCTTTTTGGGTGTCTTCTAAATATTCCAACAAACCGCCTGCTGCGCGGGTCGCTAAAGCCAGACGGGCACAGCCGAAGCCTTCGAGCGATCGCACCCGAAAACTCTCTTTTAGCCGCTGCTGGGCCTCCACTTTTGTAAACGGCCCCTGCCCCCGAAACGTATAGCAAAACTGAGGCGGCAAGCAGTCGGGTAGGCGTTCAGACTTCTCTCCAGGTCTAAGCAGTGCACCCAAATCTGGTACGTTTGTGGGCACTAACACCTCGGCAGGCTGAAGCCGCATAAGCTCTTGGCCTAGCTCATCTAAATCGGTAGATTGCGTGGTAAAAAACTCTCCTGTAGAGACATCGGCGTGGGCTAAGCCCCAGTGATCGCCTGCAATTACAACAGCGGCCAAAAAGTTGTTGTGACGCGCGCTCAGCATTCCCTCTTCAATTACGGTACCGGGCGTGATAATGCGAGTGACTTCTCTTTTTACCAGGCCCACAGCCTGCGCCGGATCTTCTACCTGATCGCAAATGGCAACCGCGTAGCCTTTTTCTACGAGCTGAGTGCAGTAGCGTTCGAGGGCATGGTGCGGAATGCCCGAAAGTGGTACGCGGCCAATGGCTTTGCCCGAATCTTTGCTGGTGAGTACTAGCTCTAGCTCGCGGGCAATGGTAATAGCGTCTTGAAAAAAGGTTTCGTAGAAGTCGCCTACTCTGTACATCAATAGGGCGTAGGGGTGCTGATCTTTCACCTCCGCGTAGTGACGCATCATGGGCGTCATATCGTCGCGGCTGACCTCGCGGTAGTCGGCATAGCGCACGGTATGTTTGGCTAGCCGCTCAGGAATGCCGTAGTTATCGGCTCGATTTTCCAGGTTCGTTTCAAGAGCAGCCATAGATGCAGAGGATGATAAAGATACGAGACGGGTGAATGTGACATATTTGACTCTATGTATTTTAGGCGCTTACGGAGCGGGCGTGTCGCCACCGTTACGATCGGCTAAGTTCGGCCATTGTGCTTAGGTATGTTTAGGAACTCGCATGAGAGCTTTCCGTCCTAATCAGTAGCTAAATCGTCATTTTCAGACAATTTTGAATCAATGGCGTTTGATTTGACTACTCGCCTGACGATTAAATTTAGCAATTCGGTGCTTCTTTTTGTCAACGACTACAAGCAAAGCACCAAGGTTTTGTGTGCACTCAACTTGAGGCTTCTTTCGCTCAAGTTAGGAAAAATATATGATAGACCCCACTCAAAGCCCCCTCGGTGGTGCGTTTGCTGCTGCTGAGCAGGCGATCGCGCTTTCTCCCAGTCTAAAAACGACCGTACTTCCAGCTCTTCAATCTTCTGGCTCACAGGTCGCTTTTGTCGATAGCAGTCTGGATAATATAGACGATTTGATTGCGTCGTTAGGTGAGGCGAGCGTTTATCTAATTGATGCTGAGCAGGACGGGGCGATCGCCATTAGTTCTGTTCTCTTCCAACTAAAAAACGATGGTAACGCCATCGATAGCGTTCATATCTTTGCGCACGGCCAGTCGGGAGAATTGCAGCTTGGATCTGCCATATTGACCGCTGACAGCCTCACAGGCTACGGCGATCGCATAGATAACTGGGGCGATTCGCAAACGGGCGATGTGTTGCTCTATGGTTGCAATGTTGCCGAAGGTGATATCGGCCAAAGCTTTATTCAACAGCTCGCTATGATAACGGGCGCTGATATTCAGGCGTCTACAGACCTTACGGGCAGCGCGCAGCTTGGCGGTGATTGGGATTTAGAAGCCGCGATTGGCAGCATTGAGGCGGGGCTCGCAATTAGTGAGGCCGGGCAAACCAGCTATGTCGGCACGTTGGCTAAGCCGAGAATTACGAGCAATGGCGGTCGCGCTCGCGCGTCGGTTGTGATCGCTGAAGGCACTGATTTTGTCACTGATGTAAGCGTTGTTGGGGCCAATGGCTACTCCGAAGGCTTTGGCATTGAATACTATTTTCAGGGCGGCAGAGATTCTTATCTGTTTAATATTGATGTGAATAGCGGCGTTGTTTCGTTCAAGAATACGCCTGACTTTGATAACCCGACTGACGTGGGCCGCAATAACGTTTACGACATCAACATTTTGGCGATTGATTGGACGGGCCAGTCCGATACGCAAAAGATGGCGGTGACGGTGGAGCAGGCCGCTAGTCAGTTTGGCATTACCAACAATCCTAATATTTCGGTGGACGAAGGCACTTCAGTTGTGACCGATCTGAGCGTGACGGGCGCGGCAAACGGCTTTAACGAAAGCTATGGCGTTGAATATTACTTCAACGGCGGTCAAGATTCATATTTGTTTAATCTCAACAACAACACGGGCGTGCTCTCTTTTAAGACTGCGCCTAGCTTCGATACGCCGATAGATTCTAATCGCGACAATGTTTATGACGTAGGCATTTTAGCGATTGATTATTCGGGGCTCTCGGACAGGCGATCGCTTGCGGTTACTGTTCAAGATATTGCCGTAGCAGGCAGCGCGCCAGTGATCACCAGCAACGGCGGTAATCCTTATGCTGCTGTTGAAATTGCAGAGGGTAATAAAATTGTCACTGACTTTAGCGTGACCGATAGTGATGGGCAAGCAGAAGGCAATGGCATCACCTATTCCTTTAAAGGTGGTATAGATCAAAGATTCTTTAGGATCAACCGCAATACGGGCGTACTTTCGTTTAAGAATGCACCTGATTTTGAATCGCCTGCTGATGCCAACGGCGACAATATCTATGGCGTTGATGTTTTAGTCACAGATGCAACTGGGCAAACAGACTCTCAGTTTATTGATGTGCGAGTCATTGATACTGCTGAAGTCAGCGCGCCTGTGATTAACAGCAATGGCGGTGGCGATACGGCAACGATTACTTTGGATGAGGGCACAACGGTTGTTACTGACGTGACCACGACTAGCAGTAATGGCTTCAGCGAAGGAAACGGTCTGACCTACTCAATTAATGCGGGCGATGACGCAGGCTTGTTTGAGATTAATCGCAATACGGGTTTGTTAGCCTTTAAGATGCCGCCTGACTATGAGAATCCAGCGGATGCAGACGGCAACAACGTTTATTTTGCCAATGTGCTTGTGCAAGACCCGGACGGTCAGGCCGACAGTCAGTTTATTTCAGTGGTGGTGAGAAACATTGCTGAGAGCGGCAGCGCCCCGGTGATTACGAGCAATGGCGGCAACAACTCCGCTTTTGTGCGAGTGCAGGAGAACAATACGTTCGCGGTAGATATGCAGATCTCTGATGCTGATGGCGATACTGAGGGCAACGGTATTAGCTACACCATTAATGACGGTGAAGATCGCGGCTTGTTTGATATTGACCAAAATACCGGGGTAATTTCGTTTAAGGTTGCGCCCGATTTTGAGACGGCTTTGGATAGCGATCGCAACAATATCTATCGTATCAACGTTCTAGCTACTGACTCCACTGGCAAGTCTGACAGTCAGTTCATTCAAGTCGAAGTGACCAACCTTGTTTCTGTCTATCTATTGGGCGGTCAGTCAAACATGGCTGGTGACACCAGCGATGTTGCCTTCTTAAATGGCAAACCACAGGGCAATCCGCTGCCCGCCGTCCAGTTTTGGAACCGAGGCTCTAATTCCTATGAAGCCCTAGTGCCCGGTTTTAATGGTAATTTTGGTGGTGCTGATGGCTTTGGGGCCGAAATTGGCTTTGGTCATAAGCTCGCGGCTGCTTACGCCAGCGGCTCGGTAGACGGTGAAGAAATTTACCTGATTAAATACGCGATTGGTGCAACTAGCCTAGACGTTGACTGGAACGTAAATGGCAGCGGCAATCAGTACGACAACTTTACGCAGTGGGTAGGCGATGCGCTAACGGTTTTAACTAATGCGGGCATTGGCTACGATGTAGAAGGAATGCTGTGGATGCAGGGTGAAAACGACTCGATTAGTGCAACGTCGGCAGCGAACTATCAAAGCAATTTGACAAATTTAATTGGTGATGTTCGTAGTCGCTATGGTTCAGATCTTGACTTTGTAATTGGTCGGCTGCATGAGGAGCTGCCCTCCGGCTTCTATACCGATACTGATACGGTACGCGCTGCTCAAGTCGCGGTTGCAAGTTCTGATTCGCGAAACTACTGGTTTGACACAGACGGACTGCCGGTGAACACCGACAGCGTTCACTTTACCTCGGCTGGACACCTGGCACTAGGAGAGAAGTTTGCAGATGTATTTATCTCTTAACACAATTTCTTCATAGTCCACACAAGCACACAAAAGGAACAGATTCTCAAAATGAGTATCACTGAATTCGACACTGCTTCCAGTCTCCCTGCCGAAAGTCTCCTCAACGATTTACTCGGTGACTCTGTAAGCACAACTTCTCTAACAGTTCTTCCCACTACTCAGCTCAGCATCGTGCGTCCTGTCGGCACTATCCAAATTGTCGGCACAAACGGCGATGATTTTCTACAAGGAACCGCAGCTAGCAGCAACTTTTTTGGCGCAGGTGGCAACGATGCTATCCTCGCAGGCAGCGGCGACAACTTCATTCTGCCAACCGACGCGCGAAAGCGAGGTGCGTTTGAAAGAGACTATTTAAACGTAGCTGCCGGTAAAGACACCGTTTTCTTAGGGGATGAAAATGGCAGCTACTACATCTCCGATGGCTGGTTCGATAGCGTTTATATTGACGGATTTGATGCTGTAGAAGATAGCCTGGTGCTGTTTGGCAGCAGTGATTTGTACGCGCTAGAACAGACAGATGAGGGCACCTGGCTTATGTTTGGCGGTGACAGCAGCACGGCGGTGGCCTATCTGAATGATGTTACTGACTTTGCTTTAGACAGTAGCGCTATCGTTTATATCAACGAATCTGCGGCGATCGCCCCAACAGATACGGCCATAGACGAAGACGCTTTTCCCGCTATTCTCCCATCGGTGCTTTCATTGCAGCCTGAGATTCGCGAATTTGATGAGGTGGGCGGTTCGATAGGCGATGATCTGCTAATTGGTAGCGATACGGTTGATAGGATATTGGGCTTTGGGGGGTGTGACTATGCCTTTGGCGGCGGCAGCGCTGATATCTTTGTGCTGGGCGATCGCAACGGCATCTATTACACCGATCAAGGCTGGGCAGATTCTGTTTACATTGATGACTTTACGGTCGGGGTCGATCGGTTGCAGCTCAAGGGCTCAGCGAGCGAATATTCGTCTACTTCTAACGAGCTGGGGTCTTGGATTTATGCTCAAGGCGATGCGATCGCCTATCTCAATGGCGTTACAGACATAGATTTCAGCAGCTTTGAATATGTATAGGGCGTTGTGCGAAACTGGCTAAGGCGCATCCTTACCTGAGGCTTGATCCGCCGGGCTAAGCGGTATCCGTACGGTAAAGGTTGCACCTTTGCCTTCGCCAGAACTAGCAACCGTAACACTGCCCTGATGAAGTTCAACCACCTGCCTGACAATCGCAAGGCCCAACCCTAAGCCGCCAAACTTGCGAGTGGTTGAATAGTCCTCCTGAAGAAAGTGTTCAAACACAAAAGGTAAAAACTCAGCGCCGATGCCTTTGCCCGTGTCAGTAACCTCTATTTTTGCCTGCGTCTTTTCAGCGCCCGCTCTAACAACAACGCTGCCACCTTCAGGCGTAAACTTAACCGCGTTAGAGAGCAGATTCCACACGACTTGCTGTAAGCGAACGGTATCTCCCATCACGCGACAAGGCGAAACAATGGTTTCTATTTGAATAGACTTTGTAGCGGCAGACTGCTCAACGGTTTCTAAAGCAGCGGCAACGACTGTGCCGATGTCCACTGGCTCTTTGTTGAGCGTGAGCTTGCCGCGCAATATCCGAGAGATATCCAACAAATCGCCAATGAGCTGCACCTGAAGCTGCGCGTTTCGTGCAATTGAGTCTAAAGCGGTCTGCGTTTTTTCGGCGCTGAGATTGCCGCGCCTGAGGAGCTGCGACCAGCCGAGAATAGGGTTTAGTGGCGATCGCAACTCGTGAGACACCACCGCCAAAAACTCATCTTTAATG
The DNA here is from genome assembly GCA_963793265.1 of uncultured cyanobacterium. Taxonomy (GTDB): domain Bacteria; phylum Cyanobacteriota; class Cyanobacteriia; order Phormidesmidales; family Phormidesmidaceae; genus Phormidesmis. The sequence continues at coordinate 46,439 of CAWBZI010000005.1, read as the reverse complement.
CGATTGGCTCGTTCAGCGGCTTCGCGAGCCGTCTGTTCTGCGAGCAAAAGCTGTTCTTTCTCAGACTGCATTCGTTTATAGGCGTTCATGTTGCGGCCTATACAGTAAAACTGAACCGAATTTTCGCGGATCATCGGCGTCACGTTCCAAGAGAGCCAGATGTAATAGCCTTCTTTGTGTCGGTAGCGATTCTCGAAGTTAACCGCTTCATTGCCCTCGCTCATTGCTTGCACTAAGGCAGTGGTGCGCTCAATGTCGTCAGGATGAACAAAGCTCAAAAAAGGCTGCGAGAGGATCTCTTCAGCCGTAAAGCCCAAATTCCTTTCACAGGCAGAGCTAACGTAGGTGAAATAGCCATCAGGATCGGCAATACCAAAGACATCAGGCGACAAATCAAAAAAGCGATCGCGCTCATCAGTAATCTGTTTTACCTCACTTAAATCCAACACAAAGGCAATCGCCTCGTTGTCTTGTGTGAATGAATCTTGCAACCTAGCACCCATCGCTAAAATGGGAATGCGCCGTCCGTCTTTGTGCAGCAAAACTTTCTCATAGGGCACGCAAGTGCCTGTCTCTTGTATTTGTTGAACCGCGTTTCTATCTAAGTCAGCAAATTCCGGGGTTGTTAGCTCATCCCATCTCAGCTGCCCTGCATACAAATCCTCGCTATCGTAGCCCAACATCTTCAAAATGTAGTCGTTGGCATAGCTTATGCCCCCGTTTAAGTGAGCAAACATCACGCCAAACATGTTGGACTCTACCACCCGACGAAAGCGGCGATCGCGCTTTACCGCTATAGCTGAAGCCCGCTTACGCACTGATTTATCATCTACTGTATGGTCTGCATCTGTCGTAGCATCGCTAGCCGCAGTGCTTTTACGACAGATACAAAATATGCCGCCTATGCCACCCGTCTCATCTCGTATGGGGCTAAAGCTAAAGCTGTAATAGCTGTCTGCGCAGTTAGGTTCGCGCACTGCAAGTAGATGAAAAGGTTCAGTATCGCAGGCCGCACCTGTGTTCATCACGCGTTCTATAACAGGCCCTATCGTGTGCCATATCTCATCCCACGCCAGCCTGGCAGGCTTGCCGATTATCTGCGAAGGTTGAGTGCTTAGTACAGCCGCGCTGCTATCGTTATTCAGCAGTGTTAGCGATCGCCCCCACAGTATCAGCATTGGCTCGCTAGCACCTAGCACTACGCTGACCATCGTTCGCAGGCTTTGCGGCCAACTATCTACTTCCCCAAGTGGCGTACGCGTCCAGTCGTGCGATCGCATCAGCGCCCCAGTCTCGCCGCCTTCAACAAATGTGGGATAAGGTGGGGTGCTCGTAGGTCGCTTCATAAAAAAACAGGCTCACTCAATATCAAAGCTACTACGGTTTCTTTTACACCTACAAAATATAAATATTCTTCTCGCTATGTCTTCTCGCCATATCTCAACTCCCTAACCACCTCAACTAGCACCATCGGATCAACGGGCTTAGTCAGATGCCTTTGAAAACCAGCTTCAAGTGCTTGTACCTGATCAAGTTCACCAGCATAGGCGGTAAGTGCGATCGCTAACATGCTACCCCCTTGATCTTCAGGCAACTGTCGAATCTGCCGTATTAGCATATAGCCATCTATCTCAGGCATGCCAACGTCACTCAGCAGCATATCAGGCACCAGTTCTTTCATTGCCTCAAGTGCCTCAGCACCAGAGGCAACACTGGTGACGTTCGCACCTGCTTGCTCTAGCGAAAAGGCCGTAATTTCGAGCGAGTCGACATCATCATCTACCGACAAAATATGGAGTCCGCTTAGAACATTATCTTCACCGCCTTCTGAGCTGCTGCCTTCCAGGCTACGGTCTTCTGGGCTACGGTTCTCTGAACTAATTCCCTCTAAGTTAGTAGAAGTACTCAGATCGCCAGCCAAGATATCTCTAGATAAGTTCTTATTATTGGGGTCTTTCACCAGACCGAACCTCCATATTATTAAGCGCTTTTAAAGCCCACGCGCAAAATGCGCATAAGTGCAATATAACGTAATTAATATTATCATCGAGAACGCATTCGACGATGTAGTCAACCGTACAGGCTGCTGGGGGATTATACGACTGCTAAAGGCTTTTATTTACAATTTGCGAGCGGAATTTTCACGATGAAAGTCGCGCCTTTGCCTTCGCCTTCGCTGCTAGCGCTGACCGTACCGCCGTGCAGATCTACGAGCTGTTGCACAATCGTTAGGCCCAGCCCGAGCCCGCCAAAATGGCGCGTTGTTGAATAGTCTTCTTGCCTAAAGCGTTCGAACACATCTGGTAAAAAATTAGCGCTAATGCCTCTACCCGTATCGCTCACCTGCACCTGCGCAAATCCTGCTTCTGCTGTGAGCGTCACTGTGACTTTCCCACCTGCTGGTGTAAACTTCACCGCGTTAGAGAGCAAGTTTCCAAATATCTGTTGCAAACGTACGCTGTCGCCATCTACCCTCTCATCGGCTATGCCATGCGGCAGTGAGGTAATAGACTGTATCTCAATATCCTTACCCTCTGCCTGTAGCTGAATCGTTTCTAGCGCCGCAGCAATCACTTCGCTCAGCATCACCACGCCTCTTTTCAGCGATAGCTTGCCGCGCAAAATCCGAGAGACATCTAGCAAATCGTCTACTAATCTCACTTGCAACAGCGCGTTTCGTTCGATGGTCTCGAGCGCGGCGTTTCTGCGATCAGGGCTAAGGGAGCCGTGGCGCAGCAGCTTTGACCAGCCCACAATTGGGTTTAGCGGCGATCGCAGCTCATGAGATACCACCGCCAAAAACTCATCCTTCATCCGGCTAGCGGTTTCTGCTAGCTCTCTAGCCTCCTGCTCTTTCTCTAATATCAAACGCTGCCTTTCTCGATCTCGCTGCCTTTCTATCTCAGCGGCGATTCGCAGGCTAAAAATTTCTAACAAAGCTTCGGCCTGCTGACTTCTAGCGATAGGCTGCGTGTGCATAATCGCCAGTACGCCAAAGGCATTACCTTCCAAATCGAAGATAGGCATCGCCGCATAGCTCTCAAGATTGAGCGGCGAGATTAGAGGCGCAGCGGGATAGAGCGCTTCTAGATTGCGCCCATGCCAGCATACTAAACGCTGCTTCAAAACATCTTGGCAAGGCGTACCGGCTAAGTCATATTCAAAATTGTCTATAATCTCTCCCTTATGGCACACAGCAATCGTCTTCATCCGATTGCTATCTTCACTGCTGACCAGAGCCACATAGGCATAATCAACCCGCAACGCCTCTGTAAATCGCTTCACCAAAGCCGGGAAAAAGGCATCGCCCACTTCAGCGGCAACGTCATGCGAAACCGCTGCTAGGGTCTGCGCATTTTGTGCCATCTTGCGAGCGGCAAGTCTCAGCTCTAGCTGACTCATCACCTGCCGGGCCAGTGCCTTCAGGTTGCTAACCTGAGCCTTCTTGATATCGCGAGCCAGATAGTCAAATACGCAAAGCGTCCCGATTGCATGGCCGCCAGGCGTTATTAGTGGAATGCCCGCATAGAAGCGAACGCCCTGCTCTATCACAAAAGGATGATCTTTGAATCGGTCATCGCTTAGGGCATTAAGAATAATGAGGGGCCGTGCCTGATACACCGCAATGGGACATAGCCCTTTTTCTACAGGTTCTTGGGCCTTTTCTACGCCAAAGCTAGATATAAAATATTGAAAGTCATGATCAACCAGTGTAGTTCTAGCCGCGGGCGTTTGGCAGATGTGAGCGGCCAGCCGAGTGAGGTCATCAAACGCGGTTTCTGAAGGCTTGCCAATAGCGTCGTATGTGTAGAGCGCTGCTAGCCTATCGGCGTCTTGAATGGCGCTTTCGATCATGTCAGTAGTAGGCACGGATAGACTATTTTTAGAATGATCGACTATGGCATCAGGGTACATGTTAGGGAGCTTTTTATTGTGTCTTCGTTAAAACTAGAGAAATGAGTAAGTTCAAAACTCTTCATTTATTCTTTTATTAATGAATGAACCGTAGCACCCCTTTTTAGACACTAGCGTCCATCTTAGTAAGTAGATTGTTCGTTTTAACCCTTTCGCCGTACTGAAAGGTTAAGGAACAATTTGTTCAGGTGCTAGCAGCAGTGATGTACAAAAGAGTATGTATGACCCATCCCGTCAGTATCTTTCCTTCTACCACTAGGCGTTGATTCTCACGCCCCATCGCCATACTCACAGCACTGATGAATCAGCTTGGCTACTAGCCCTGTCCACCCGGTCTGATGACTAGCTCCTAGCCCTTCACCCGTATCTCCGTTGAAGTACTCATAAAAGAGAATATAGTCTCGCCAGTGCGGATCTTCTTGAAACGTTCTGTTGTTTCCGTACACCGGGCGATCGCCATTCTCATCCCGTAAAAAAGTCCCGATCATTCGCTGCTCTAGCTTTGTAGCTACCCCCCACAAATTCATCTCATTCCCTGAGCCATATGGACACTCAATTTTAAAGTCATCGCCAAAAAAGTGATGATAGCGCTGCAAAGCCTCAATCAACAGATAGTTCGTGGGAAACCACACCGGGCCGCGCCAGTTAGAATTACCGCCAAACAACCACAGGCTAGACTCTGCTGGTTCATAGTCCACCCGATACACCTTGCCATTTACATCAAAGGTGTAAGGATTGTCCATATGAAAACGCGATAGCGCCCGGATGCCAGTCGGCGCTAAAAACTCATGTGGCTTCAGCATCTTCGCCAAAATCCGCCGCAGCTTATCGGGCTTTACCACCGAAAGCATTCGTCGCTTTTGAACGCCGCCGTCACTGTCTTTAATATCTATCGTGGTGACATTACGCGCCAGCTTAGGCCGATTCGCCTCAAACCACTCCAAGCGCTCCTTAAAGCCAGGCAGCCTGTCCATCAGCTCGGGCTCTAAAGTTGTTGTTGCATACAGCGGCATCAGGCCCACCAGCGAACGAATCTTGATCGGAAAGCGCGTTTTATCCGGCAGGTGCAGCACGTCATAGAAGAAGCCGTCTTCTTCATCCCAGAGCTGTGTGGCATTCTCCCCGGTGGAGTTCATCGCTTCTGCAATGTAGATAAAGTGCTCGAAGAACTTGGTGGCCATGTCTTCGTACACGGGGTTTTCTAGGGCAAGTTCTAGCGCGATCGCCAGCATATCCAAACAGTACATCGCCATCCAGCTTGTCCCATCGGCCTGCTCCAATCGTCCGCCGGTTGGCAACGGCTTAGAGCGATCGAATACCCCAATATTATCCAGGCCCAAAAAGCCCCCTTCAAAAACATTGTTGCCTTCGGTGTCTTTCCGATTCACCCACCACGTAAAGTTCAGCAACAGCTTTTGAAACAGTCTCTCTAAAAATAGGCGATCGCCCTTCCCCGTCATTTTCTGCTCAATCTTATACACCCGCCAGGTCGCCCAGGCGTGCACGGGCGGATTCACATCCCCAAAGGCCCATTCATACGCCGGAAGCTGCCCGTTGGGGTGCATATACCACTCGCGCGTCATCACATCGAGCTGCTGCTTAGCAAACTCAGCATCTATCAGCGCCAGCGGCAAACAGTGAAAGGCCGTATCCCAGGCGGCAAACCACGGATACTCCCACGTATCAGGCATCGAGAGAATGTCTTGACTGTCGAGATGATGCCAGTGCTTATTGCGGCCTCGCTTGCGCTCAGTCGGCGGATTAATCGTGTTCGGATCGCCTTTCAGCCAAGTGCTTACATCGTACAGATAGTATTGTTTGCCCCACATCATGCCAGCAAACGCCTGCCGCTGCACGTTGCTCAAGTCTTCATCATGAACAAAAGGCGCGAGCTGATGATAAAACTTGTCGGCTTCTTCTTTGCGAGTGCAAAAAGTCTCATCAAAGCGCTCACCGAGCGGATCGCTAAGGCTCGAATCGTCAGCTAGACGCAGCTTAATCTGTTGCGTTTCGCCGGGCGCTAGCGTGAGCTGATAGTGTACCGCCGACTTTGTGCCCGTCTGCTGCGGATTAATCGCAGACTGTTCTCCTTCAATCACATAGCGATGAAAAGCATCTTTTACATAAGGAGAATCATTTTTAACGTTAAACAACAGCTCTTTGTTCGTTTCATTGTCAGTAAATATCAGCCCTGCTGCATTTTGCTGGCCGCTATTGCCTAGCTCAACCCACTGACCGTTAGTCGATACTGTTGATTCCTTCGGCTTGTTTTGGTGTCCCTTAGGCGTTTGGCAATAAAACCAAGACTGTCCTAGCTCAGGGTGATGGCTTTCAACAACCGACACTTCTCCATTCGTCAGGCTTGCCTTTAGGTTAGGCTTCAGGCTCGGTGAGTCCCATGTCCAGGTGTTGCGAAACCACAGCGTCGGCAGCAGATGCAAATCGGCCTGCTCTGGCCCGCGATTGGTCACCGTAATAAGTATCAGCGTGTCTTCGGCGTGGGCTTTGGCATACTCCACCTGCACGTCAAAGTAGCGATCGCCCTCAAAAATGCCCGTATCCATCAGCTCAAACTCAGGCGCTTTGCGATCGCGCTGCCGACTCTCTTCTAATAGCTGCTCATACGGATACTCGCTCTGCGGATACTTATACAGCGCCTTCATATACGAATGCGTCGGGGTGCTGTCGAGATAAAAATAATATTCCTTAACGTCTTCACCGTGGTTGCCCTCATTCCCAGTCAGGCCAAAGAAGCGTTCTTTAAGTATCGGATCTTTGCCATTCCACAGTCGAAAGCGCAAAGCAAAGGAGCTGCCGATCGTCACAAATGCCTAAAATGCCATCCTCGCCCCACCGATACGTTTTAGACCGGGCGTGCTCATGCGGAAAGTAGTCCCAGGCATTCCCTTCGGGGCTGTAGTCTTCGCGAACGGTGCCCCACTGCCTTTCACTGAGGTAGGGGCCCCATTTTTTCCAGTTTGCCTGTTGCTCAGAGTGTTCCTGAAGTCGGACTTGTTCGGGCGTCAGGGGTAGGCGCGTCATATTGAAAGGGGCAATAGGCGTAGCGGCATCTCTAAACTATAGAGCCAAACTATTCACCGTGCGCAGAACTCTGCCCAAACACTCTATCCAAACATAGTCTCTTCTAGCTCAGCAAACGCCCGTTCAAAATCGTCATTCACTATTTGCAAATCAAACTCATCAGCCGCCGCTAGCTCTTCTTGGGCTCGGTTCAGGCGTTTCGCGATCGCCCCTTCACTATCCTGCCCCCGACTGCGAATCCTCTTCTCTAACGTCTCAGCACTTGGCGGCAAAATAAAAATCTGCTTTGCGTTAGGAAAGCTCTTGCGCACCTGCCGGGCACCGACTAGCTCAATCTCTAAAATCACCTGCTGACCGTTAGCGATCGCCGCCTCAATCGGCGCTTTAGGTGTGCCATAGCAGTTGCCTGCAAACTCAGCCCATTCCAGCAAATCGCCGTCTTCAATCATGCTGCGAAAGCGATCGCGACTTACAAAATAATAGTGCAGTCCGTCTACCTCACCTGCCCGAGGCTGACGCGTTGTCGCCGACACTGACACCTGCACGTCAGGGTGCTTTTTGAGCAATTGCTTTAGCAGCGTGCCTTTGCCCACGCCACTAGGGCCTGCCAATACAATTAGCTTGCCGCTGTTCTCATCGCTCAAGGAAGTTGTTACTTCAAGCCTGCTCCTCTCGTCGCTTCTCTTCTCATCACTATCAGAGCCAAAATCCCGAATATCACGGTCTTTGATCGGGCTGGGAAAAGAAATCATGCTTAAGCAGTTTGTTTATTAACAGCTATTGGCAGCGCGCCTACTAAAAATATAGCCAAACGCGCTGCCAAAATCGATACGGGATTCAAGAAAGATAGAAGGGAAAATCTACCACATTATGGGTTGAGGAGCGAGTCCTGCTCCCTCTGCTCTCTCTGCTCTCTCAGCTTTCCTCAACGGGCAAATCAAACAAAACAGTGGTCATATAGCGCTCTGCCCACTGCGGCCCAAACGCTTTTTCAAGCACCCGGCGAGTTTTATCATTTTGCTGCTGCTGGCGGCAGTAGTAGCGCTGACGCTCCAAAAACTCATTCAGGCGACTCGGCTCAGGCTGCTTTGCTAGCGCCTGCTGCACATGCACGCTCAAATAATTCTGAGCCTGATTCAAAAACTGCTGTTCCTCAGCGGGCGTCGTTGGCTTCACAAAGCAGCAAAAGTCTGAAAATATGCGCTGGCCCCACTCAGGCAGCTCGCGGGGCTGACTATACTCATCGCGCGCAACTGTCGATAGCGCCGCCGCATAATTTTCTGGCAGCTTGCCATCAGCCGCCCCCGCAGACAAATCCACAATCGCTGCGCTCACCTGGCCTCTGCCGCTAACAATGTCGCAGCCAAAAATCGGCAGGCCATACTCGGGCCGCGGAAACATGACGCAGTGCAAAATATCGAGATTTTTGCCAATCCGCGCCAGTTCTAAATGCAGCTTGCGAAACTGCGGCGTCTGATAGCAGCGATTCTCAATCACCAGCTTTTCGCCTTCCAGCTTGCCTTCTACGTAGCCCAAATCATCGGGCAGGTAGTAGGGCGAAAGATCTAGCTGCTGCCACAGCGACTCTATGCCCGCTGCGAGCTGACGAACCAAGGGATGTTGATGCTGGCGAATAGATGAAGCGGCAACGGGAATGGGCATTGCAAGATTGCTAAATTGCAAGGTAGCTAATAGGCCCACGTCGCGGGCATACAGGCTTTTAGCATAGCAGTTTCAGCGAGGTATCAAATTATTCCTGATGCGACAGCTTGCCGTGCGAAAAGATTTAACAGGTAGGGAGCGCATACTATCCCTTAGGTTTTTCTCACTTCTTTCGCTTTTGCTTGGGCTTGTTACATGATCGCAATTCAGCCACAGTCTCGCCAGCCACAGTCTCGCCAGCTTCTCGGTGTCAATCAGCAAGCCTATCAAGCGCTGAAGGCTTCTATGAGCCTTGATTTGCGCCGCCAGCTACTCATTGCCGTTTGCGATAATGTGGTGCTGCAAGATCAGCTTGCCGCGCAGCTAGAGCGCGATTTGGCTAAAGGCACTCGCTCTTCTGCAAATGGATCGGTGAATGGCCCTGTGAATGGCTCTGCGGTCAGCTCGACGGCTGAAGTCACTACTAGCCCAGGTCTAGAGCGACTAATTTTTGACGCTGAAGAAGGCAATTTGCCGCAGCAGGTGGCTCAGTGGGTGCGCCATACTATGCTCTCTGAAGGCACGCTGCCAAAAGTTCAGGTGTTGGGCATTGAGCAAATGACCCGGCAGCCTGCGATCGCCCAAAACTACTTTCTGCGATCGCTCGAAAAAATTGAAGCACTCCTCCCCCGGCTCAACACCAGCCTCTTAATCTGGGTGCCCTGGCCCTGGCTGCGCACCATTCAGCAGTCAGCCCCCACCTTTTGGAACTGGCGCAACGGCGTTTACGAATTTGTCAGCGATCCCACCCCCACCCCAGATCGTCAGCAAAGATCGCCGTTAGAACAACCTGCTGATCGCCAATCGCTATCCACAAATCTCTCCAGCCGTCCGAGCAGTCGCCGCTCCGATAGCAGCCATTCAGATAGCCCTTCAAACGACCGCCGCATTGACCTGGCAAATTTAGCGGCCGATCTGACGAATGACTTAGCGATCGCCGAACAAAACAGCACTCAAAACAGCGACTCTACTTACTCAGCCGCCAGTCTTTACGGTGAAAGCGAGCCGGTAGATATTTCGCTAGTTTCTGCCCAAAACAGCTTTCCTGCGCCTAATATTTCCGAAGCCGAAGGGGTTGCTCGCGATCGCGCAGTTGTGCTACCCGAAGTCTCTACTTTCTTAGATGCTGAAGACACGGTAGAACCTGAGACGCCGACACCTGATGCCGCTTCTGATTCAGCCATTGATGAAGCCAATAATAGCCTCAGTGAAATTCCTTTCGATCTGTTCGACGATGGCCTGGAATTAGACGATCTCAATCCGCCAGCAGACGGTATAGAAGATCTTGAGTCGATCATTCTGACAGCCGACAGCGCAGCTACAAGCAAGTCAACGGCAAGCCCTCATCATTCTCTTGATTTTGGCGGATTACACTCTATTGTTAGCCAGGGCGTTAATGTCTCACCACCCGCCGATGACGATAGCTTAGCAACGCTAGATGAACTGCTCCCTGACATAGATGATTTGGCAGAGGCTTCAGATGATGAACTGTATAGCGATAGCTGGGATGACAGTGAGTTAGATGGGGCGTTAGATGGGGCGTTAGATAGCGAGTCAGATAGCGAGCTGGACAGCGACTTCAACAGCAAATTAGATAGCGATTTCGGTGGCGAAGATAATGATATAGACGACACGGCTAGCGCTGAAGCCGCGTTTGCCTCTTTGGATTGGCATGATTTTGCGCAGGGGGCTAATCGCGAGGAAGCTTCCGTTGAGCAGCGTGTGGTTGAAGTGTCTGAAGATACCCTAATGGCGGTACTTTCAGACGAAGAAATTCCGGTCAATCACCTGCGCCTTGATGAGCTAGCGCTAGCGCCCGCTGAGATAGAAATGTCTGAGCCTGAGATGCCTGAGATCGTCCCAGCCGATCAGCCGTCTGGCAGGCTTAAAGTAGGCGATCAGCGCGATCTTAAAAGCGCAGTCGGCGTACAGGTAAAGACCAAAACCCTGCAAGCGCCGGGGCACCAGAAGCAAGCTGCCGATCACTTTACAACTGGGTTAGCGCTTCGTAACCAAATAGAATCAGGCGATCGCACCCTAGAAACCATTGAAGCTGCGATCACTGCCTACGAAAGCGGCCTCAACTGTCTGACAGCACCCCACGCCGACCGCATTACCGCCCTCAACGACCTCGGCACGCTCTACTGGCTCAAAGCGCAGCAGCAAAAAGACCAGCAGGCCGCCGCTGCCCTCATGCACAAAAGCATCGAACTCTATCAGCAGGCCCTCACCGAAAGCGATTCTCAGCAGCCCGGCCCCGTGGCCGATGCTCAAGGCAAAATTTCAGGCAACACCCAAGGCGGCATTGTCGGCCAGCTCTATAGCAACACGGGCGCGGTCTATACCATGCTTGCCACCTGCGAGAATCCTTTAGAGAACCTGACTCAGGCCGCTAAGACCTATTGCCAGGCGATCCCGCTGATGTCTTTGGCCAAAGAGCCAGAAGAATACGCCACGCTGCAAAATAGCTTAGGCTCCGTGTTTTGGAAGCTTTCTCACTACGACTCAGCCGAGACATATTTGCAGCAGGCGATTACGGCCTATAACGAGGCGCTTTTGGGCTACAAGCCCGACCGGCAGCCAATGGATTATGCTGCCGTTCAAAACAACTTGGGCATTACCTATTGGAGCTTGGCCAAGCACGAGCGACCAGAATTTTTGCTCAAGCACGCGATCGCTGCCTACCGTGACGCGCTCAACTACCGCACCTCTGAGGTTGACCCGGCTGCCTGCGCCATTTCCTACAACAATCTAGCGCTCGCCTACTGGGATTTGTCTAAGCATACCGACAATGATCTTGCCCAAAAGAGCCGCTATCAAAAAAACGCCGTCACCGCCTTTGAAGCCGCGCTAAATATCAGCAAGCTATCAGGTGCGCTGAGCCCAATGGATAGCGCCGCGATTTATCACTGCTTGGGAGATGTTCATGCGCAGATGGTCGAAACTGCGCCTTCTTTGGTCGAAGTGGGTGAGAGTTTACAGAAGTCACTCTACAGCTATATCAAAGCGACTGAGAATTTGCCGACCGACTCACCAGCTTACCCAGGCAGATTTGGCGCGATTGTGGCCAACCTCAGACTGCACTACGAAAAGCTTGGGCTAGAAGGACAGCAGTCTGCTTTAAACCAGGTGCCCGCTGCTTTGCTACCGCAGGTCATGATGACGCTTTAGGCGCTAATCTCTTTAGACGCTAATCTATAGATGTCTTTGCGTATATCTAACGACCGCTAATATGCCGTTTTTGATTATTGCTGCGATTGTCATTGCCTTTTTGGCGATCGCCTTTGCCCTGCTAAACAGCACCCCGGTTCCGATCAACTTCCTCTTCGGACAGCTTGAGGGCTCCCTGGCGCTTGTCCTCCTCTCTACGCTAGCGATTGGCGTGCTGATTGGACTGCTGGTGCTGACGCCAACGGTCATCAAGCGTGGCTGGCGGGCCTCTAAGGCCAAACGAGCGGCTACTGAGCTAGAAGGTGAAATTGGCGATCGCGAACGCCGCCTGAGCAGCGAAGTGAGCAATGCCGAAAGGCTGCGTCAAAGTCATGAAAATCTACTGCGCGCGCTAAATCTTACCGACGCAAATACGGGAATGCTCGATGCCCGCGTGCTGCCGCAAACGCTTGCCGCTTTGATCAAGCAGATGAAGCTACAGCCGGGCAATCCGCAGTTTGACGCGATTGGTTTATTAATTGTTGATGCCCGCAGGCAAACGCCGATTGGCGAAGTGGTCACCACTGAACGGCAGAATGCTCAGCTCGATGTCGCGATCTCCTCAGTCATCCGCCGCAGCGTTACGCTCGACACCTGGCTGTATTGCGATAGCCAGGACGAAAACGGCGCGCAGTTTATGTGTGTGCTTACGGGTATGGACAAAACAGGGCTCCGCCAGTACGGCGAAACCCTCAGAAGTGCTCTGGTTGATAATCCTTTGAAGCTGCCGGATGAGTCGGTAGTGGCCGTGGATGTAAACGTCGGGGGGGCACTGAGCGATCGCAACCATCCCACCAACCGCGAACAAATCATTGTAGACAAAGCCTATCAGGCCCTTGCTGAAGCAGGAAAGCCTTCGATGAATCCCATCAAAGGCTCTCAGCCAATCAAAATTATTCAGGTGACAGACGTTTAGCCGTCTTTAACCGGCCGCCGTCTCTAGCCAGCCGCCGCTCAAAACGATTGTCAGCGCCATAAACACAATTAGCAGCAGCCAGGTCGCCCGATTTAGCGTTTCTTCAGCGCTTTTGGTACTGGTAAAGAGCTGTGCCTGACCGCCCAAAGCGCCTAAGCCATCGCCCTTTGGGCTGTGTAATAGAACTAAAACACAGACGCCGACTGCTGCGATCGCCCAAATAATCTTAATAACCGTAACGACCATCACTTATCCTTCACCGAGCCTAGCCTCGGACTATAAAAACTTTCGTCTATCCTATCAACTAATCTAGCCCACATGCCGCAGGGACGGGGTGGGTTCCGCCCGCAGACTACCGCTGCAACGAAACCTTCACAGGCGTACGATTCTGCTTGTACTCCGCCGTCGGCTGCAAAATCATCGACTTTCCCGTCATCTCCTCTGGAATCGGAAGCTGCAAAATATCCAAAATAGTCGGCGCAACATCCGCCAAACATCCGCCCTCTCGCAGCGCCACCTCCGAGCCATGTCCCGGAATCTTCAACCCCTCACCTTCTACCAAAATAAAAGGCACTGGATTAGTCGTATGCGCCGTCCAAGGTCTGCCCTGCTCATCCTGCATCTGCTCTGCATTGCCATGATCGGCAATAATCATCGCCGTTCCACCCACACGGATAATCCCCTCCAGCAGCCGTCCAAGCTCTTTATCCACCGCTTCTAAAGCCGTCACCGTGGCATCCACCAGCCCGGTATGCCCCACCATATCTGGATTGGCATAGTTCATCACAATCAGCGAATACTCACGCTTATTACAGGCTGCGATCCCCGCGTCCGTAACCTTCTTAGCCGACATCTCAGGATCTTTGTCGTAAGTCGCCACCATTGGGCTAGGCACCAGCACTCGATCTTCGCCGGGCAAAGGCTCCTCTAGTCCACCGTTAAAAAAGTAGGTGACGTGTGCGTACTTCTCTGTCTCAGCCGTCCGAAGCTGCTTGAGCTTATGGTTGGCAATCACCTCGCCCAAAATGTTGTTCAAACTTTGCGGCGTAAATGCAACGCTCACTGGCAAAGACGAGTCATATTGCGTCATCGTGACAAACGTCAGCGGCAATATTGGATCTCGCGAAAACCCTTCAAATTCACGCTTCACAAAAGCCTGCGTTAGCTCCCGAGCACGGTCTGGGCGAAAGTTAAAGAACACCACGCCATCGCCTGCTTCTACGGCCCCAGGTGCTAACCGCACTGGCTCAATAAACTCGTCGTTGATGCCCTCTTGGTAAGACGCCCTGAGCGCGTCTATTGCCGATATCTCACGACCCGCATCCTTTGCCGAGAAGTCTTCGGTCATCACCCGATACACCTTCTCAATACGATCCCAGCGGTTATCACGATCCATCGCATAGTAGCGACCGCTCATCGTCACCAGCTTGCCAATCCCCATTTCATCGACTGCCGACTGTAGCCTTTGCACCGCAAACTTAGCGTCTGTCGGCTTTGTATCGCGCCCGTCAGTAATCACATGAATGCACACCTCTGTCAGGTCTTGGGCTTTCGCCATCTCTAGCAGCCCAATCAAGTGATCGAGATGAGCGTGAACTCCGCCGTCAGAGCACAGGCCAACCAAGTGCAGCTTAGTGCCTGCGTAGCGAACCTTCTGGCAGACCTCTAACAGCGCTGGGTTTTCTTGAATGGTCTTTTCTTCAACCGCGTCTGAAATTCTAACTAGCTCTTGCGGCACCACTCGGCCTGCGCCGATGTTGAGGTGCCCGACTTCTGAGTTGCCCATTTGGCCCTGGGGGAGGCCCACTGCCTTACCGGACGTGTTGAGCGTGGTGTGTGGGTAGGCTTCCCACAGGCTATCCATAACCGGCGTATTAGCCTGGCTGATGGCGTTGCCGCTGTTATCTTCTCCGCAGCCCCACCCGTCTAAAATCACGAGCACCATGGGAGAAATTGGCGAGTCTGCCATACCAGAAAATCCTCTACAGTTTGTAATAGGTTGGAAATGCTTTTGAGCGAGCTAAAAAACTTAGTTCAAAGATAAAGCGAGTCCAGAGCGCGGCTACTTCAGCAGACTACCGATAGGGAGTCCCTAAATGCAAAACTGTTTCCTTTCCGGCTGAGCTTTGCTATGTCCCACGCAATATGTTCTAGATCTTTTGGCCTAACGAATCTTAAAGTCAAAAGTCTACAGATGATTCACAGATCTCTGCTTTGATGCGAAAGTGACTACGAGCTTTAAATCCACTATAAAATTTGGATTTAGAGCGTCAGTGTATTAGGTATTGAACAGGTAACTTTAGTATCTAGGATTTTAATTCACAAAGACCTTTGCAGGCGCTCCGAAGAATTCTAAACGTTTTTTATTTAGGGTTTATAAGGAGTGGGCCGATCTCAGGAGTCAAGCAGCACTACTCGTTCAAGAACGACGTGTATCTCTATAATTATTTAACATGAGTCTTTCAGAAAATAAAGTACCACTGCTGAGCTGGTTGACCCATCCAGACAATTTCTAGACTCAGCAGCGTTCAATATATTCTCGTATTGCGCTTTAGCTAGCTGCTTTAGCCTTGCGCTTTTCGCGCTGCTTTTGCCGCTTTTCTTCTGCTTTAGCAGCCTTCTCGGCCTCTATTTTCTCTAGCCTTGCTCGCTCTTTCTCTTCGGCAATCTTATCTATGTAATAGCGATAGTCGCCTCGATACAATCGCAGCTCGCCGTCTCGAATCTCAACTATCTTATTGGCCACCTGAGACACGAAATATCGGTCGTGAGACACAATCAGCGCCGTGCCATCGTAGTTCTTAAGTGCATTCTCCAGCATTTCTTTAGCTGGAATGTCCAAGTGGTTAGTCGGCTCGTCCAAAATCAACAGGTTTGCGGGCTGCAAAAGCATTTTTGCCAAAGCCAAGCGCGCTTTCTCTCCACCGCTCAAAGCTTCTACTTTCTTAAAGGCAGCATCACCACTGAACAAAAAGCGGCCCAATAGCGTACGGACTTCTTCGTTTGTCCAGTCGGGCACTTCATCGTGAATGGTATCCATCACTTTTTTTGACAGGTCGAGCGCTTCTGCCTGATTTTGCTCAAAGTAGCCGGGCAATACGTTGTGCGCGCCCATCTCAACGATTCCGTCGTCGGCTTTTTCGCTGCCCGTGATCAGCCGCAGCAGGGTTGATTTACCTGCGCCGTTGGGGCCTACAAAGGCGATGCGATCGCCCCTCTCCACTTCCAAAGAAGCCCCCAAAAACAAAATCTTATCGTCGTAGGTATGCGTCATATCAGCAATGGTCACCACCTCTCTACCGCTTCTAGGCGCGGGCTGAAACTGAAACTGAAGCCCTCTCAAGTCAGCCGTAGGCGCTTCAATCCGCTCAACTTTTGCGAGCTGCTTTTCCCTACTTTTAGCCTGTGTGCTTCGAGTCGCACTCGCTCTAAACTTATCTACAAACGTCTGCTGCTTGGCCAGCTCCTTCTGCTGACGCTCGTAGGTACTCATCTGAGCGGCCTGACTTTCAGCCTTTTGCGCGAGGTAGGCGCTGTAGTTACCTAAATAGGTGGTGGAAATGCCGCGTTCGGTTTCTACAATAGAGGTGCACAGCCGATCTAAAAACTCTCGGTCATGAGAGACAATGACCATCGGGATTGTGAGGCCCTTGAGGTAGTTTTCTAACCATTCGATAGTTTCAAGATCCAGGTGGTTAGTCGGCTCGTCCAATAGGAGCAAATCGGGCGACTGTAAGAGCACTTTGCCCAAGCCCATTCGCATTTGCCAGCCGCCGCTATAGGAGCTAACCAAGCGCTCACCCGCATCGCTATCAAACCCCATCTCAGGCAAAATTTTCTCAATGCGCGACTCTAGCCCATAGCCGTCTAAGGCTTCAAACTGACGCTGCTTTTTATCAAGCTGATTAATCAGCTTTTCAAGTTCAGCAGGATCGGCTTTCTCCATCTTCAATGGAATCTCAGCCAATGCCTGCTGAATTTTGTTCGCTTCAGTAAAAACTGTCCAGAACTCTTCTCTAACCGTACGCCGGGGATCAACCTCAAACTCCTGGTTCAATGCGGCAATGTGCATTCCGCCAGGCCGGATGATAGTGCCTGTGGTGGGCTCAATTTCGCCCTGAATGATTTTGAGCTGGGTAGACTTTCCCGCGCCATTGACCCCAACTAAGCCGATGCGTTCTCCGGTTTTTACTTCCCAGCTAATGTCTTTGAGAACTTCTCCGGTAGGATAAATTTTGGTGATTTTTTCTAGGCGCAGCATGGAATAAGCTCCGTAGTAGTGGTGTTTGTAGCCGTAGTGTTTTGATAAGTCCGTGACGATGGGAGCGACTTATTCCAGCTTTCGAGCACTCCAACCTACTGAAGGGCCCATTGAAGCGTTAGAGGCCCATGGGCGCGCTGATGACTGCTGAGTCATACGAAACAATCTAAATAGACAAGTTTTGAAGTATCTTAACAAAAATGTTACAAAAAACGATGAATTAAGTAGATCTGTATAATTTCAGACACGCTCAGTTAACGCTTTCAAGCTTGTTGAAATCATCCTAAAATCTGGAGCCTGTTTCTAAATGCCCAACTATCTGCGTTTTTCTCTGTTGGCTGCGCTTGTGAGCGTCCTCGGTGCAACTGGTGCGGCGATCGCACAGCCCGAACTCCTCGTCGCCCCAGCTAACCCACTACCGGCCCCAGGATCGCCTACGCCAGCAAGCGCACAGCCTCTTCGCTCCTCAGACGTGGATGCTGAGGTGGAGTTGGAGGCTGAAATAGAGTCTGAGCTTGAAGCGGAATCTGAGCTGGAAACAGAGGTGTTAGTTTCACCTGCGGCTGAAGGTACTACGACTAACTACTCTGACGAAGCGATGTCTATCGACTTTCCGGCAGACTGGCAGGTAGAGACGATTGAGAACGGGGTGATGATTGCCAATGTCACGACCGACGAAGCCGCTCTGGTCGCCACTCAAGTCGTGAGAATTGCGGCCTCCCCTGGGCCGGTGGTCGATGCGAATATCGACAGCTTTATTGAAGAAGGAGCGGCGGTAGGCCGCTACAAAACGGCGACGATTGATGACCGCTCGTCGCTGGTAATTTGGCTCTCTGAGCGGCCCGGTACTTTGAGCAGTGCGATCGCTACTTTTATAGACTACGGCGACGAAACCATTCTTCTCTTTAGCCGCTATGCACCTGACAATGACGCTGCCGAAGAGAACATCCTGCGCCTGCACACGTCTTTCGCCAGTTTGGAAGTAGAAGACGCGGCCCCATAACTGCCGCTGAACTCAACTTCCGCTTTTGGCCCCACCCATCAAGTACAGCAGCGCCATCCGAACGGCGACACCGCTGGCGACCTGTTTGGACACCAGGCTTAGCTTTGGATCGTCCATCAGATCTGAGGTGATCTCCACACCTCGGTTGGTGGGGCCAGGATGCAGGATTTTGACTTGGGGTGAGCAATGCTTGAGGCGATCGCGCGTAATCCCAAACCGCTGATGATACTCGCGCAAACTCGGCAGCAAATGCTCGCTCATGCGTTCCTTTTGCAGCCGCAGCGCCATCACAAAATCAGCATCCTTCAAAGCCGACGTTAGCTGCCAGTGCACGACCACCTTACGCGCTAATATCTGGGTGTTTCCGGTGGTATCAACAACTTCTAGCGGCTCCGAAAACGCCGCTGCAAAAGCCTTCGGCAATAGCGTCGGTGGCGCAGCCAAATGCACCTCAGCGCCACAGGCCGTCAGGCTCCACAGGTTAGAGCGCGCAACCCTGGAGTGCAAAATATCGCCGACAATCGCCACTTTCTTCCCTTTCAAGTCCTCAATCGTGGGCTGATCCGGATTGAGCGCATTGCACATCGTAAGCAGATCGAGAAGGGCCTGTGACGGGTGCTCGTGCTGGCCATCACCTGCGTTTAGCACGCCCACACCCGAGCCCAATCTGTCCATTTCTTGTGCAATCGTAGCCGGTACGCCCGAGCCCTGATGCCGAATCACCATCAAATCGGTGCCCATCGCCAGATAGGTCTTGGCCGTATCCAAAATAGTTTCGCCCTTGGTTAGCGACGAGCTGCCCGGTGAAAAATTGAGCGTGTCAGCCGATAGCCGCTTAGCGGCTAGCTCAAAGCTGCTTCTTGTGCGCGTAGAGGGCTCAAAAAAAAGGTTGGCCACGACCTGCCCTTGAAGCGTCGGCACTTTTTTGGTTCGCCGCGACAGCACCCCCTGAAAACTCACTGCGGTTTGCAGAACACTCTCGTATTCAGACGGTGTAAAGTCGGCCAGGGAGATGATATGGTGCCGATTCCAGGGAAAGTTAGTCATAGAGGCTTTGCAAATTGGCACATAATCGCGACAGGTCGGTCATCCATTTTGTAGGATAAGGATATCTTTTATATAGTGCTGTACTCAGTATTTCGTCAGATGGTTCGGTTTCCAAAGTATATTCCAGAGTGCTTTTCAGGGATCGCCCCGCGCCAGGTAAGAAGGTCGTCTTTGGCAGGTTTAGCCCTGACGCTTAGTTTGGTGGCTGGCGGCTGTGCGTCTGCGCCCGATACGGTGGTCGTAGAGCCCTCTCCCGATCCAGCGACAGAATTACCGAAGCAAACAAAGCCGCCTGTTGTCGAAGAGCCTGCTGACAAAGCGCCGCCTGCTACTGCTCAGCCCGATAGCGCGGTTGATGAAAACAAGCAGCCTGGTGCTTCTAGTGAAATGGTGACGGTATCGGTGTACACCATCGATGACCAGTGCAATGACTTCGTTGAGCAGTCGATTCAGGTACCCGGCGATGAGGCCATCACCGAAGCGGTGGGTCAGGCAATGAATGCGGTAGACTACAATGCCTTTAAGCTAGATGGCTATCAAGTTAGTATCAACGGTACAACAGCTACAGTGGATATGCAGCTTGCCCCTAGCTCCCAGCGCAAGTTTGTCTCGCTCTCTAGCTGTGAGCAAAGAGCGCTCTTTGGCAGCATTGAAGAAACGCTGCTTAATAATGCTGATTGGGATGTGACGGCGGTTAAGTTCACGAACAAAGGCCAGGAGCTATACCTTTAGATCTTTACCTACTAGCGCGTCTGCTATTTTTTAGAAACCGATGGGTTGTCTTTTAGATACCAGCGCCAGGGTTCTTCAGCAGCTTTAGTGATCCCGATGCGAGTTGTTTGAACAATGCTTTCAGCCGGGATCGGATTGGCCCTATGTTCTAGCCAGAGCCCGCTATCAGGATGGTAGAGTACGCCATCAAGCGCACGATCAATTTCTAGCGCGCGACATAATTTTCCAGGCCCTGCCGCTATGCGGTGGGGCTTTTTAGTTTGTTTTTCGTCTAATCCGGGTGGAATACTCTTTAGCGCTAAGGCCCGAATGAGGACAGCGCTACCAATGCCGGGCTTTTCGGTGACGACATTAAGGCAGTGATACATGCCATAAATAAGATAGACGTAGCTATGGCCTGGCGGGCCAAACATCGCCGCGTTGCGTTTGGTGGGCCCTCGGAAGGCATGGCAGGCTGGATCTTCGGGGGCGTAGGCTTCGGTTTCTACAATGGTGGCGCGGATCAGAGGGCCGTTGGGGAGCTGTCTGATGAGCGTGCAGCCGATGAGGTCGGGGGCGACTTGGAGAGAGGGGCGATCGCACCAATCAGCTTCGATACATTTGTCATAAACCATTAAGAATTGACACCTCGCTTAAATGGAGTTGCTAGGATCACGCTATTGAACGTGCATCTATCACGGTGCCGTTTTCTTTTGTTCGTTACGTCTCTATATTTGAAGGCGTTCACCACTTTTTTATTGCTATATGGATATCAAGCTCGTTCTCTTCCTAATGACTGGCCTATTTGCGGCCTGCTGCCTATTTTTTGGAACTCGTAATGGCTTCTACGACTCTGAAAACTACCATGGCAACGGTTCAGCGCATTAAATAACCGCTTTTGTAGGCTTTGCCTGACTTATCCTGCTGCTTACTCGCTTTTTAAGTGGCGATCGCAGCGCTCTTTTTTCATGACTATCCGTGTCTGAGCTTTCCTGTCTGCCACATAGTATTGGCTACGAAGATGAAGGGGTCTGTCTGAGCGTTCAGATTGGCCCCTACTCTATTTTGCTTGATTGTGGCCTGGCTGATATTAGCTCGCTGACTGAAGAAGCGGCTGATTTCGTATTTTGTAGCCACGCGCATACCGACCACTGCCGGGGGCTGCTGCCGCTACACCGAGCGTTTCCCCACCTGCCAATTTTTGGCAGCGATGTCACAGCCAGACTGCTGCCGATTAACTGGCCGGAGCAGGAAGACGCGGCTTTTTGTCGGTCATTGCCCTGGCGATCGCCCGTAGAACTCGCCCCTGGCCTCTCCGTACAGCTATGGCCCGCGGGCCATCTGCCCGGTGCTGCCTGCTTTCTTATCACCTACAAAACGCCGCAACGCACCTATAGCATCTTCTACAGCGGCGACTGCTTTTTATCAAACGGACGCCTGGTTGATGGCCTACCCCTCTCAGAATTGCGCAACCTCAAGCCCGATGTTCTGATTGTTGAAGGCAGCTACGGCACCGAGCGCCACCCGCACCGCAAGCAGCAAGAGAACTATCTAGTAGAGCGCTTGAGTGAGGCGCTGGCTAATCACGGGCGAGCAGTACTGCCGAGTCCTTTGTTGGGCTTGGGCCAAGAGCTGCTGATGCTAGTGCGCAGCCATCATCATTTCACAGGTCAACCTATAGATGTTTGGGTCGATCCTCTTATTGCGGAAGGCTGCGATGCCTATTTGGGCTGCTTGTCAGCACTACCTGCTACCGTTCAAAATTTTGCTCAGCATCAGCCGCTCTTTTGGGACGAGCGCGTTTTGCCTAAGGTTCGGCGGCTGGTGCCTCGGCGCTTCTCCTCTCAGCCTGCGTTAGGCTCCGACCCGGCTATCTTCATTGTTCACCCCGCCACACACCCCAGCCTCTACTGCCAGGACGATCCCTCTGACTGGA
Organism: uncultured cyanobacterium; assembly: GCA_963793265.1. GTDB lineage: Bacteria > Cyanobacteriota > Cyanobacteriia > Phormidesmidales > Phormidesmidaceae > Phormidesmis. The sequence continues at coordinate 24,697 of CAWBZI010000005.1, read as the reverse complement.
CGGTATTTGTGCCATCAGCAGATGACATTGACCTATGGCAAGGGCAAATTAGCAGTCAAGATCAGGCTAATCATAGAGATTCGCCCTATCACTTTGACTGGCTAGAAGCTATGCAGGCCCAAACGGCGACGGGCACCGCTGAAGTAGAGCACTACATGCTGACAAGCCATTCTGACGGCGGTGGCACGACTCAGCTTATTCACAACTTACGGCCACAGCACGTCATCTTTGTGCACGGTCGTTCTCGGCAGCTAAGCAATCTGGCGAGCTTGGATGATTTGCAAAGCCGCTATCAGCTCCATTTACCCAAGGCGGCTCAGGTAATCGATTTGCCATTAGCAGACTCTTTTTGGCAGCCTGCACCCCCTCAACGCACGCTGTATGAAGGAGAGGTAGATATGAGCGCTGAACAGGTGATGTTAATGCTGCCAAACAGCCTGAAGAGCGATCCTCGCTGGACACAGCTTGCAGATACTGGCATTGTGGAGGCGACCTGGCAGGGCGAACAGCTCGTAATTCGCGGTCTTGACTCAAAAGAACTGATGCAGGTGGTGCCTCGGGCCTCTGATGTGCCTGCTCCAACCTGCTACTATTGCCGCCATCTGCGAGGGCAAAGATGCCGTAATCCTGACTCTCCGCTGGTGGGTTTGCAGGTGACCTCAGATGGATCTTGTGCGGCATTTGAGCGCTCTAGCCAGTCGTTATGATGGGTGACTTCAATGTGTCTCAGTGGCAAGCAGCAAGCCTGGTGGATGCCGGTCGTTTTGGCGATCGCAATTATCTGGGGCTGCGCTCTACGGTTTTATGACCTGGATGCCAACTTCTACTGGCAAGACGAGGTTTTTTCGTCATTGAGAGTTGCGGGCTATCTGCGGCAAGAGCTTGCTGAGGAGGGGTTTCAGGGGCAGGTGATATATCCTGCCGAGCTGCTGCGGTTTCAGTCGATAACGCCCGATAAGCGCATGATAGATACGATCGCAAGCCTGGCGGATGATGTGCATCCACCGGGCTATTTTGTGCTGCTGAGGCTGTGGGCTGGGCGGTTTGGCACCTCGATAGCGGCGATGCGTAGCTTTTCGGCGGCGGTAAGTTTGTTGCTGCTGCCGGTGGCCTATGGGCTGGCGATGACGCTGTTTGAGCGATCGCCTGCTCGCCACTCAATTGCCTGGCTAACCGTTGCGATTACTGCCGTTTCTCCCTATCAAATGCAGCTAGCGGGCGAGGCGCGAATGTATAGCCTATGGTCTGTGCTCGCGGCAACGGGCGGCATCTTCTTAGTCAGAGCCCTGCGTCACAACCGCCGAGCTGACTGGATACTATATGGGCTGATGGCGGTGCTGTGCCTGTATACCCACTGGTTTTCTGTGCTAGTGCTGGCGGGCTACAGCCTGTATGCGCTGATCGTGAACGATTTCAAATGGACACGCCCGCTTAAAACCTATGTGTTTGTTAGCGTGATCGCCGGACTCGCTATTTTGCCCTGGCTATTGTTCGTCGGCAGTCGCATGAGTGAGCTTTATCACCAAACCCGCTGGACAGAGGGCGAGCTGCCACTAATAGGCTCAAACTCCTCCCTTTATCTGTGGTTGAATCACGCTGCCCTGATCTTTCTCAATCCTGAAGCCCTTTCTACCTCACTCGTTATGCGAAGTCTGGTGGGGCTTTTCGCGATCGCCCTGATCGCCTGGTCTATGTGGCGGCTCACTCGTCAAACCCCCAAATCGGTATGGGCTTTTGTGCTAATCGCTAGCGGCATGACGTTTGTGCCCTTGATGCTTGCCGATGTGATTTTAGGCGGTAGACGGTCTACTATTTTTCGCTACATGGCTCCTTCTTTGGTTGCGATCGCAATCGCGGTGGCCTTTGGCATCGTTTGGCTACTTACCAAAGCAGAGCGTCAGAAGACAGCACTCATCATTCAAGGATCGGTCGTAGCCCTTCTCATCGGTGGAAATTTATCTCAAAGCATTGCGAAGGCGACGTTTGTTCAGACGGAGCCGCTTGTGCAAGTAGCTGCCGCCATCAACAGTGCGTCTGAGCCTCGGCTGCTGTCTGATTACAGAGGGGCAACGTCACTGCTGTCTTTAGCTCATTTATTAAAAGCCGATACGCAAATGCAGGTTACCTTACGGCCTCAGCGACCTGTTTTGACCGACGCCGCAGGTCGTACGATTTTTCTGTATCAGGCTTCTGACGAGCTGCAAGCAGATGTGATAGAGCAGGGATATAGGCTAAATCCTGTACCGGATACAGATCAGCTATTGCAACTGCAATTAGCTCGATGACGAGGATGCTTTTGAACGGGGGTAGGTATCGGTGTGACTTTTTGGTACGGCGGCAAACGCTTTGAAAACGGCGATCGCCCCTCCTTTGTTGACAACGAGGGCTTGCGTTTTGGCGCTACCGTCTTTACGACGCTAAGAGTTTATGAGCAAAGCCTTAGCCATCCATTAACTCAGTGGCAGGCGCATTGCGATCGCCTCACCCATTCCCTCACCGAATTCGGCTGGACACTCCCCAACTGGACAAATATTCGCATCGGCTGCGAGCTGCTTGCTAGTCACCATCCCATTTTACGCATCACAATTTTCCCAGATGGCACGGAATGGATTACGGGGCGATCGCTTCCCCCAACCTGGCTAAAAATCAGCAAACGGGCGTCACCTGCTGGCTAGCTCCTGCCGAATATACCCGTTCCTTACCCACTCATAAAACGGGCAACTACCTGGCCTGCTGGCTTGCAAGGCAACAGGCTCAAACTCACGGCGCTCACGAAGCCATCTTGACTAGCCCGCAGGGTGAATGGCTTGAAACATCCACCGGAAATTTATGGGGATGGGCAGACGGACAGTGGTTTTCACCGATGCACAGCCATTGTTTACCTGGCATAATGCGCAATCGATTACAGCAGATGTTGGGTCAGTCGGGGCAGTTTGTTAGCCCTGAACCGTGGAGCCCTGAGCGGATTGTGAAGTTTGAGGCGATCGCCTACAGTAATTGCGCCGTACAGCTTCTACCCGTTCACACAATCCTCAACGGGGCCACTACACTGAAGTATGACCCCCACCACAAAAGCATCAGCGCACTACAGCATCAATTGCGCACTTTAGTTGAGCGCAGTTATTAACGGCTGCGGTGATCCTGAGAAAATGAGTTAACATAAGTTAATAACAAGGAAAAACACTGACAGTATTTAAGCTTTAACCTTAAAGAAAGCGTCAGCTCAATCTCACCAAAATTCCATTTCACAGGAGGCTTCCCCCCTTGAACAAGCGCTGGAGAAACGCCGGTCTTTACGTTCTACTCGTCGTCGTTGTCATCGCATTGGCAACTGCATTTTTCGACCAACCCCGTGTAGAAACCCAATCTATACGCTATAGCGAATTCATTAATCAAGTTGAGAACAACCGCATTGAGAATGTGGTACTCAGCTCTGACAAAACTCAGGCCCGATACGCTTCTCCCGATGGCGTCGGCAGAGTGGTCGTCAACCTTCCTCAAGACCCTGAACTGGTCAACATTCTGGCTCGCAACAACGTTGACATCAACGTGCAGCCTACTCAAGACGAAAGCGCCCTGGTCAAAGTATTCAGCGCCCTGGTGATTCCAGTCCTGCTGCTCGTTGCCCTCTTCTTCCTCTTCCGCCGTGCTTCCAACGGCCCCGGCTCTCAGGCCATGAACTTTGGCAAGTCCAAAGCGCGCGTACAAATGGAGCCTCAAACGCAGGTGACTTTTGGCGATGTCGCCGGTATTGACCAGGCCAAGCTAGAGCTAGCTGAAGTCGTAGACTTTTTGAAGAACGCGGATCGCTTCACGGCGATTGGCGCAAAAATTCCTAAAGGTGTGCTGCTCGTTGGCCCTCCTGGTACGGGTAAAACGCTTTTGGCTAAGGCCGTAGCAGGTGAAGCAGGCGTACCCTTCTTCTCTATCTCCGGTTCTGAGTTTGTTGAAATGTTCGTCGGTGTGGGTGCTTCCCGTGTCCGCGACCTGTTTGAGCAAGCCAAAACAAACGCCCCTTGTATCGTATTTATCGACGAGATTGACGCCGTAGGTCGTCAGCGTGGTGCCGGTCTTGGCGGCGGTAACGACGAGCGCGAGCAAACGCTCAACCAGCTCTTGACTGAGATGGACGGCTTTGAAGGCAATACAGGCATCATCATCATCGCGGCCACTAACCGCCCTGATGTGTTGGATGCGGCTCTACTTCGCCCCGGTCGCTTTGACCGTCAGGTCGTGGTAGATCGTCCTGACTATGCAGGTCGTTTGGAAATTCTGAACGTTCACTCTCGCGGTAAGACCTTCTCTAAAGACGTAGATCTTGAGAAGATTGCGCGCCGTACACCTGGCTTTACGGGTGCAGATTTGTCTAACTTGCTAAATGAAGCGGCTATTTTGGCGGCTCGTCGCAATTTGACTGAAATCGCCATGGATGAAGTCAACGACGCGATTGATAGAGTGCTCGCAGGCCCAGAGAAAAAAGACCGCGTGATGAGCGAAAAGCGTAAGACGCTGGTGGCTTACCACGAAGCCGGTCATGCTCTAGTCGGTGCGCTTATGCCTGACTACGACCCCGTACAAAAAATCAGCATCATTCCTCGCGGTCGCGCGGGTGGTCTGACTTGGTTTACCCCAAGTGAAGAGCGCTTGGAGTCCGGTTTGTACTCTCGTTCTTATTTGCAGAACCAGATGGCGGTTGCTTTGGGTGGTCGTTTGGCTGAAGAAATTATCTTTGGCGATGAAGAAGTGACCACAGGTGCTTCTAATGACCTTCAGCAGGTCGCTCGCGTAGCTCGCCAGATGGTGACTCGCTTCGGCATGAGCGATAAGCTCGGCCCCGTTGCTTTGGGCCGTCAGCAAGGTAACCCCTTCTTGGGTCGTGATATTGCTAGCGAACGTGACTTCTCTGAGAAGACGGCTGCTTCGATTGACTCTGAAGTGCGTAGCCTGGTAGACCAAGCCTACAACCGCTGTAAGACTGTGCTGGTTGAGAACCGTCACATTCTTGAAAAGCTTGCTGACATGCTGGTAGAAAAGGAGACTGTTGACTCTGAAGAGCTTCAGAACTTGCTGGCTACCAACGACGTAAAAATGGCCAGCATTGCATAGTGGCTACCTTTGAGGGCATCTAGTTCGCTGCTAAGTTAGCCCCTCAAAAGTAAGCAGACCGATGCAACTCTAATACAGCGCTTGAAAGCCGCCTCCGATTATATTGGAGGCGGCTTTTTTAGTGGAGTGGCTTTGGTTAAAGCTTCTGCTGAGTTGTTTGCCTGGTAAAGTCGTTCTCAATTCTGCGCTATCAACACTATGAAAGCTAACAGTCCGCTACCGTCGCAGAAGGCGATCAGACCTAGAATTGCTAGCATCGAGCTTTTTAGAATCTTTGCGATGCTGGCGATCGTGATTATCCATAGTCAGCCGTTCGGGTTTGCGACCTTCCCAACGACCACACACAAAATAGCTGGATTAGTCAATTCGTGCTGCCGGTTCGCGGTGCCTTATTTCTTTATGGTGTCGGGCTACCTATTCGCTGAAAAAGTTGGCCTGACAAAAGCAGTAACGGCGACCTTTTGGCGGTCGGCTCGGCGGCTGCTCAGCCTCTATTTTGTGTGGTGCGTGTTCTACTTATTGGTGCCGTTTAAGTTCATCAGCGACTGGCCGACGCAGAGCTGGCCGGAGCTAGTGCTGCGGCACGTGCGGTATTTCTCTGAACGCGGGCTTGATGTGCCGTTTCAGGGAACGCAGGAAGTGCTGTGGTTCTTACCATCGCTGGTGCTAGGGTTAGCGATTGTTGCGGTGAGTGTGGCAAACGGCTGGCAAAAGTATTTGTCTTATGGCGCGATCGCTCTATACATTATCGGCCTTACATACGGTAGCTACAGCCTACTCTGGTCAGACAACAGCAACGCAGACTTTATCTTTAACACGCGCAACGGCCCGTTTTTGAGTGTGCCGTGCGTTACGTTCGGCTGGCTGCTCTCAGTGAATCGGCGTGAAGGAAAATGGCATGTGGACGCGAAGTGGGCGGCTGCGATCGCCCTGGTCTGTCTCAGCTTGCAAATTGTCGAAACCAAAGTCGTCAATAGTGTAGCTAGGCTCCCTTTTGAGCCGTTTGACTATCTCCTTGGAACGATCGGATTTGGCGCTGGCATACTGCTATTAGCGTTGGCAAAGCCTCACTGGGGCGAAAACTGGCCGATTTTGCACTGGAGTCGCTGTACCTTGGGTGTTTTTCTGATTCACTACGCTTTCATCGATATCATCCAGCCGCTCAACTACCGCTATGACAACGTGCTGTGGGAACTGGGCACACCCATTGCGGTTTATTTAGCATCGCTAACTATGACCGCGCTGATGATGCAATGGCGACCCCTAAGGCGGCTTGTGAGCTAGTTTGCCGCTAAGCGCTTTGTAACCTACGCAAAAACTTCGGCTGAATTATTAGGACTCTCAATTAGCTTGACCTTGTGAAGCTCAGCCCCGATCTTTTGCACAGGATGGCGAAGAAGCGTACAGATGTGGATCACAATATTCTCTGCGGTAGGCACTGTTTTAGTGAAATAAGGCACGTCTTTATTGAGAAATGTGTGGTCTAACAGTTCAATGACATGCTGGTCGATTGTGCTTTGAAGATTGACAAGATCGACCAGCATTCCGGTACGGGCATCTACTTCGCCTTTGACAGTGACTTCTACTTGATAGTTGTGCCCATGGCCGTTCGGGCGAGCGCACTTGCCATAGATTTCGTGGTTCTCTTCATCGCTTAGCTCAGGTAAGGCTAGTCGATGCGCGGCGCTGAAGTGCGTCGATACTGTTAAATACGCTTCCATTCCGTTTCCTTGATAGTTAGCCCAGAGTTCGGGAGTTTCGTGCAGTTGAATATTGGTGAGATGAGTGTGAGGCGGTAGATGTGGGGCGAGTCGCTGCCAAATGACGCGCGCTATGTTTTCGGTGGTAGGTAGCGTGGCTTGAAACTCGGGCCAGGCATCGTTGAGGTAGGAGAAGTCCAGCGCTTCTATGACTTCCCGCTGGATGATGGCTTTTGCCTCGGTCAGGTTGATAACCATGCCGTATGCGTTGAGTTCGCTGGCGATGGACACGTTAAGTACGTAGTTATGACCATGACCCGGTGCCCTGGCACACTTGCCAAACAGGTGGATGTTTTCGCTTTCACTGATTTCAGGGAGCCAGTAGCGGTGACTTGCTGAGAACTGTGATCGCCGATTAACAATACATTTCATAGAACACGTTTCATAGAGCAATAGGCAAGAGCGGCGGGCAAATGCACAAAGAATGTCGGGGCCTAACACAGCTACTTTTTTATGAGGTCATGAAACCCATACAAGGTGGAAGCTGTGGGCATTGAGCACTTCCATATTAAGTTTTACAGAGATGAAACCTATTAAAGAAGGGGGGAAACCCTTCAGGGATCATCCCCTACTAAGAAATTAAGAAATAATACAGTCATCTTTGTCAGGAAATCATGAGAAAGGGCTGCAACCTATACGGTTCAGGAAACACAGGGGTGGGTAACCGTATATTTACCAGGGTTGTCATGCCAAAACAAAACTGTAAAAATGGATACAGAATAAAGATACGGTTACGTTCATCTAACGCATTAAGTTAGGTCTAAAAGTTTGGTTTCGAGATTTCGATTCCTGAGTTTTAGACGAACCGAAAGCTAAGACGGAAGTAAGGGTATCGATCTTATATTACGTAAGGTCTTATACCTCTGAAGGAACGCCTGACCTCACAAGATCTTTTGTCATTAATTTGTCAATCAAAAAGTTTTTGAGGAACGGAAAAAATGAAACTCACTTATCGCGGCGTCAGCTACGACTACAACCCTCCTATGTTAGAAGTCACTGAAAGCGAAATGGCCATGCGCTATCGCGGCCAGTCTACGGCTTATACATACGTGCGGCACGTGCCTATCCCTCAGCCTGCTGAGCAGCTAACTTACCGCGGCGTTGCTTACCAAACGACACGTCGCGGCCAGGTTATCCCAACTGATATCACTCAAAAGACCGCTGGTCGGCCTGCGGGTGCTGGCGTTACGCTAGCGAACTTGCGTAGCAAGCTGTTGGGTATTAGCCCTGAAGCTCAGGCTCGCAGAGAGCTTCTGCAAACGTCTAGTTTGCTACACAAAGAAAGCATTATGCGCTCCTTGCAGCACCGTTTAGACGTTGCTAAGTCTCAAGGCAACGACATGCTGGTGCAGCAGCTAGAGTCTGAAATGAGCCAAACTGTCTAGCCGTAACTTTCTGAGCTAGTCACTATCGGTAAATGAGGGAGAGAACGCATGTTCTCTCCTTTTTTTGTTACGCGCGGGCAAAAACTTCGACTTTTAGGTAGCGCATGTCCGTATTTTCGTTGTTAGAAAGCTGTAGCCCTTGCCAACACTGAATTTATACATACATGAGCCTGTAAAAAGGCATTCGTTGAGGGGTTATTAAAAATGGGACTTTTTAATCAGGTCTTTAAGGCTAAGTCTACTGCCAAGATTGCAATGAATTCGGCAGAGGCGTTTGCTTCTATCTGCTTGGTTGCGATCGCCTCCGACGGCTATCTTTCCGCCTCAGAAGAAGCTGACATGAAAAGGCGACTGAGCCGCATGAAGCTTTTTCAAGACTCTTCAGATGGCCTGGATCGGATGAAGGACTATCTGGTTGATAACCTCAAAAAATACGGCCCCAACGAACTGATTGAAAGCGCCAAAGCCTCGCTCCCCTCGCCGCTATGTGCAACGGCGTTTGCAGTGGCCGTAGATCTTGTATTTTCCGATGGGATAGTTTCGCAGCAAGAGAAAGCTTTTATAGACGATCTGCGCCGGATTCTAGCGATTCCTGATGATGTGGCGCTAAAGATTGTTGAGGTAATGACGCTCAAAAATCAGGGCTAGCACCGGGCGACCATTATTAGGTCAGCGGCTTCTTGCCCGGTACGCCGATCGCTCTTGGGAAATCGTCAGGCGTCGGCGCATCTTTATGAATGAAGATGCAGTTGCGCGCCCCTTGGGTGAGCGGTGTTTGGCGGGTTTGTAAGTCTGTGATTTCGCCGCCTAGCAGGTCAATTACTGGCATAAGTGCTTCAGTATCTTCGGTGCCCCACTGGCCGCGATAGAGCACTGCCTGCCCGCCTTCTTTAAGAAAAGGAAGGGCGTATTCTGCGCAGGTTGCCGCTGAGCCTACTGCGCGAACGAGCGCTAAATCGTACTGGGCTCTATGCGCGGGTTGCTGTCCGAGGGCTTCGGCGCGTTCGGCAATGCAGGTGGCAGGCAGGCCGATGAGGTCACAGGTTTCTTGAAGGAACTGAACTTTTTTACGGGTGGCGTCAAGTAGGGTGAGATCTACGGTTTGGCCGAGCTGCTGGAAGATGGGGGTAAGGGCGATCACGGTTGGAATCCCTGGCATCCCGCCCCCTGAACCAATGTCGATCAGCCGAATAGGCTCCGCTGAAGCTTGCTCCTCTAATTCGGCTAGATCAGTGTTATCTTCGTCGGCTTCCTCCGCCTCGGCAGGATCAGCCAGCCAGTGTGCTATGCCGCTGATAGAGTCCCAAAGGTGCTTTTCCCAAAAGTCTTCGGGGGTGGTGATGCGGGTGAGATTGAACCGCTGATTGCCGTCTACGATTTGCGCGTAGAACTGCTGGAATAACTCAAGCTGCTCGGCTGTTGGTTGCCAGCCGAGCGTTTGCTGCCAAATGTCGAGGTTGGTGGGTAGATTGCCAGCGAGCTGTTTGGGCTGGGTGGCTGCGGTTGCCCAGGGATTTGTGGATGGATTGGTGGCGGGGGGAGAAGGCATAGGTTGTAGGTGGGGCGTAGCGGTGGGGCTTTGGGCGCGTTGGGAAGGGAGCTAGGAGGCGATCGCAGCAGAGTGCCGGTTTCTCAAATCATCAGGATTTGCGACACTTAGCCGTCCGTGCTCAATCGTCCAGCAATGGTCGGCAATATCGACGAGATCTTCAGCATCGTGCGAGACGATGAGCAGGCTCCATTCTTTTTTTAGCTCAGCCAGTAGGTTCACGAGCTGCTGGCGCATAGACCAGTCTAAACCGGCAGTGGGCTCATCGAGTAAAAGCAGGTAGGGCTTGCGAATGAGCTGTACGGCGAGTGCCAAGCGCCGCTGCTGTCCGCCACTGAGCTTTTGGGGCGATGCCTGTAAAGATAGCTTGCCAAGACCGACTGATTCTAAGGCTTCGCAAACGCGCTCGGAGCTGAGTTCGGGGTGGCCTATCCGCAGCTCTTCAAAAACGGTATGGCCGCAGAAATGGCGCTCGGGAAACTGAAAGACAATGCCGCCGAGCTGCTGTAGCGCATCGGGCAAGAGCGGCTGATCGCGCCAGAAGGCTTTGCCAGAAGTCGGTACGGCGAGCCCGGACAGGATTTCGAGCAGGGTGCTTTTGCCTGAGCCGCTAGGGCCAACGATCAGGCCAAGCTGTTTGGGTTCAAGGTCGAAGGAAACGTCTTGAAGAATAGGGACGGCGCTTGCCGTTGGGTGATAGCCGATGTCGCGCAGATGGAGCATGTAGAGACGATTTTTGAGGTGAGTTTTTAACTGTATAGTTCATAGTGTGGCGCAATCGTGTCGCGTTTTGTTGACGGCTTGTTGACGTAAGGATTTTTGCCTAGTGAACGTTCAGTTTCGTGAGTGTGACTTTTTTAATATATGGATATGGCTAGAGTTTGAAACGGTGCCGTCGATTGCTGAGCAGCAGTATGTAGAAGAAATTTTTACGTCCTGGTTTTTCTTGGGCAAGCTGGGCGGCTTTAATGCTGAGAACACGCAGGTGCAGGAGACGGGCGTGGATATTAGCTACTTTGATTATGACGAGGATGAGTCGGAGCGATCGCTACTCTCTTTAATGCACAACATGGGCGAAGTGGAGTTCAAAGGGCTATGGTCACGCTGCTGGTTTGATTTGGGCACCACCGACGCGCTGGCGCTTGATATTTTGATTAATACCGTGCGTCAGTTTAGCGAAGACTTCGTTGAGATTCGCAGCATTTATATCGGTGGCGAGAATGAAGACTGGCCGACGCCTGCTGAGAATCCAGATGCGGCTTTTCCTGACTAGGCAGATAGACCAGAGGCTTTGAGAACTATTTGAGAACTAATGGCTAAGCGGATTAGAGCGATTTCTTTGGGCTTGATTGAACACGAAGGGCACGTGTTTGTGAGCAAAGGCGAAGATCCAAAAACAAGGGATGTTTACTATCGCTTCTTAGGCGGTGGTATCGACTTTGGTGAAACCAGCAAAGCCGCGCTCTGTCGAGAATTTGTGGAAGAGATTAGCGCCGAGCTGGTTGAGGTTGAATACGTGACTTGCTTGGACAATATCTTTGTTTTTAACGGTAAGCCAAAGCATGAGCTGGTTCAGCTCTTTAGGGCCAAGTTTGCCGATGAGGCGTTCTATCGGCTGACAGATACCTTTCGACTGGTGGAGGGCGATCGCACCACGCAAGCCTTTTGGCTAGACAAAAAGCGCGTACTCGCAGGAGAGTGTCGCCTGGTTCCTGAAAGCTGTGTGAAATACCTGACGCGGTAAAGTAATTGGGGGCAAATAGCTGCCAGATTGTACGGCTGTGTCGCTATAGCTGCTAAGTTCTGGCGGATGTGTCGTAGTGAACCGAGGATATTTTTTGTGCGCGCGTTGAATCGTTTAAGCATTCAATCTAAGCTGATGACAATGCTGCTAGCTGTCAGCATTGGCTCAATTGCGGTCATTGCCTATCAGGGCTATCGCAGCGGACGTAGTGCGATCGCCCAAAGTGTTCAAAAGCAGCTCATTAGTCTGCGCGCTTCTAAAGCCAGCCAGATAGAAGATTACTTTCGTACCCTTCGTAGCCAGGTAAAAGTACTTGGTAATAGCCCAGCGACCACCGCTGCGATGAGAGACTTTGCGGCTGCCTATCGTTCAGTTTTAGGCGAATCCAAATCTATCGACGGCACAACGGTTGGTGAGCTGCGCGAATTTTATCGACAGGAATTTGCACCTCAGCTCTCCGAAAACATCGGTCAGCAGGTCAATCCAGATGTGTTTCTGCCAACCTCTATTCTGGCGCGGTACTTGCAGTACCAGTACATCGCTAATAACCCTAACGATCCGCAAGAACGGCAAAAGCTAGATGATGCGGGCGACGGCTCAAACTACAGCACCTTTCACAAGCGATACCATCCCATTTTCAGGCAGGTTGTCAAAGAATTCGGCTACTACGATCTGTTCTTGATAGATAACGACGGCAATATTGTTTACTCCGTGAACAAAGAAGCGGACTTTGCAACAAACTTACGGATTGGCCCCTATGCTCGCTCAAGCCTGGCTACAGCCTACAAAGATGCCCTGCGGCAAAATAGCGGCTATGTCACCATCTCCGACTTCAGCTTTTACGAACCTTCCTTAGGTGCGCCTGCCGCCTTCATCGCAACCCCTCTCTATCAGGGCACAGACCTGATTGGGGTGATGGCCATACAGGTGCCTGTTGATCAGATTAACAGCGTTATGACAAGTGACGGTAACTGGACGCGAGACGGCCTTGGAGAAAGTGGAGAAACCTTCTTAATTGGCGATGATTTGCTCCTAAGATCGGAGTCACGAGCGCTTGCTGAGCGTCCTGAAGACTATTTTGAAATATTGCGCCAGCGGCAAACAGATCCAGAGGATATTGCTCAAATTGAGCGGTTGGATACTGCTGTGCTAAATCAGGCGGCAAAGAGTGATGCTGTTGTAAGGGCTATAGAAGGCGAAACTGGGATTGAAACGGTCGAAAACTACCTGGGCGATCAAACGCTTGCGGCCTATGGCCCGCTTAATATTCGGGGCGTTGACTGGGTGATCGTTTCAGAGATGAATCAATCTGAGGTGTTTCAACCGATTACTGAGTTTGCTCAAAGAGTATTGATTTCCGCTGCCGGGCTGGTGTTCCTGGTGACGCTAGCGTCGCTTTGGCTGGCGCGCACTTTCTTAAAGCCAGTCGATCGGCTCAGTGAAGGGTTTCGTCGTCTCTCGAAGGGGCACAAAGACGTTTTTGTAGACGTGATGGCCGAAGATGAGCTGGGCGATCTGGGTAAGTCTTTTAACCACATGGTTAAGAAGAATCGCAAGACCAGTGAAATGGTGTTTAAGAAAACCCAGGAAACCGAGTCGCTGCTGCTGAATATGTTTCCAGCTTCGGTCGCCAATCGCCTTAAAAAAGGCGATACCTTGATTGCAGATGAGGCCCAAAGCGTGACGGTGGTGTTTGCAAACGTGCTGAACTTTCAGCGGCTTACTGAAGAATTGAAGCCCAAAAAGGCGATTGAAATTTTGAACGATGCTGTGCGCGCTTTGGATGAGGCTACTGAGCATCACGGCATTGAAAAAATTAAGACGACCGGCAGCGAGTACCTAGCGGTGAGCGGCCTTTCGGTGGCCCGGCTAGATCATACGAAGCGGGTGATTGACTTTGCCGTAGAGGCGCTGCGGATTGTGAAGCAGGTGAGCCGTGAGTGGAATGTGGACTTGCAGATGCGAGTAGGCGTACATTCCGGCGGCGTTATGGCTGGAACGGTTGGCTCGCAGCGACTCATTTATGACGTGTGGGGCAATACGGTGGTGACAGCTCACTACGTACAGTCGGCGGCTAAGCCCGGCAGCATTTATGTCACGAAGACGGTGGCCAGCTCGCTTGTGGATATTTATGAGTTTGAGCCGGTTGGAGAGATTACAGGGCGAGAGCGTGAATCGATAGAGCTTTTGCGCGTAAAAATTTAGGTTGAAAAATTCAGTCTTCGAGATTTAGGCTCTTCTAAACTTGCAAGTGCGTTAGCGGAAACGGAGAAAACGGCTTTATGAACATATCGCTACGGGACGACTGGCTGGTTTGGGGGCTGGCTTTGATGGTGCTTTTCCCGCTGAGTATGGTGGGGCTAAGCGAGCTGATTTTGAGGCTGGATAAACGCCGTCACCCCATTGTGAAAGTGGTGCGAGAGCTGCGGAACTGGGTGGTGCCTTTTGCCGCGCTGTTTTTTTTGCTGACTAAAGTTTTTGGCTTTGATGATGCGCTCGGCTCTATCAAGGTGGTTGAAACGCTGGCCTGGATTGCGCTAATTGCGGCGGCGCTGTCGCTGGTGAACGTGCTGCTATTTACCGGCGCAAAACCCGGTACCTGGCAGTCTGAAATGCCGAAGCTGTTTCGCGATTTAGTCCGTACCGTTTTAATCGCGGTGGGTAGTGCGATTGTTCTAAAAGCTGTATTTAACGTCAACTTAGCAGGCGTATTCACAGCGCTCGGGGTGGGCGGTCTGGTGCTTGGCTTCGCCCTGCAAGACACGTTGGGCAACTTATTTTCGGGTGTGGCCCTCCTGTTTGAGCGACCGTTTGAAATTGGCGACTGGCTAGAGGTAGATGGGCAAAAGGGCAAGGTGATTGAGGTGAACTGGCGCTCGGTGCACATTGTCACCAGGGAGCTAGAAATGCTGGTGGTGCCTAACTCGGTGCTGGCTCAGGCGGTGATTCGTAACTACAACCGGCCTCAGCCTCGGCATGTGGAGCCGGTGGATATTGGATTTTCGTATAACGATGCGCCCAATACCGTGAAGCGAGTGATGAAGGAGGCGGCGTTGGATACTGCTGGCGTGCTGAACCATCCAGAGCCGGTTGTGCAGACGATCTCCTACGATGATTTTTCGATTTCGTATCGGGTGCGACTTTTTTTAGAAGACTACAGCAGCGTGCCTGCGATTCGCGATGAGTTTGTAACGCGCATTTGGTATGCCGCTCGGCGCAACGGTCTGTCTATTCCGTTCCCGATTCGCGATGTGTTTCATCATCAGGTGCCGAAGGTTAAGGCCGATGATGCGATGAAGCGACTGGCGAACTATATGAAGTCGCTGCCGAGTTTGGCGATGGTAGAAGATGACGTGCTTGAAGAAATGGCAAGTCAGGCTAGCCTGGGTCACTTTGGCCGGGGTGAAGCGGTGATTTTACAGGGACAGCCGAATGTGAAGATGCATTTTGTGCTGGCGGGGAGTGCGATCGCGACCGCACAAAATCCTCAAGGGCGTAAATTTGCGATCGCCACTATGACCCGAGGCGATTTCTTTGGCTATTCTGCGCTGCTGGCAAATGAGCCAAGCCCAATGACGGTGAGTGCCGATGAGGATCTAGAAGTGTTGATTTTAGAAACGGATGCGGTGCAGAAGATGCTGAACGAGTCGCCGCGTTTTGCGCAGCAGCTTAGTGTGGCGATCGCATCTCGTCAGGCCAAGCTCAAAGAAATGGATTTAGGCTTACAGAAAAACGGCTCTCTACTGTCTTCGTTGAGTTGACTGCCCAAGCTACGCGCCTGCATTTTCACTTGTCTTCACAGGCTCCTATATTTACCCAGCTTGTCGCGCCGTTTTGCCAGTGCTCCTTTTTCCAGATGGGTGCGTTGTGCTTTAGCGTGTCGATGGCGTATTGCCCGGCCGCAAAGGCTTCGGATCGGTGCGGAGAGCCGACAGCGACCAGGACGCTAATTTCGCCAACGGTGAGTTTGCCAATGCGGTGATGGATGACAACGTGGGTGATATCGGGCCAGCGAGTGCGAATATCGGCGGCGATTTGCTTGAAGACCTGAGCGGCCATCGGTTCGTATGCCTGGTATTCGAGGGCGATGACAGGCTGACCGTCAGTTTGGTTGCGTACCATGCCGCTAAAGAGCACGATTGCGCCATTGGCTCCATCGTCGGCTAGCTGGTAGGCGCGCTCGATAGAAAGTGGGGAGAAGGCGATCGCAAAATCATCTGCGGGAAACTCGGCTAGCTGCGTATTGAGATCGAAAGGAAGGCTAGCGGTCATAGGCTATAGCCATGTAAGTAACGGCTCATACAGGTTAAGTATATATATCAATTTCTCTTGAAGACCCGTAAAAAAACGGATGAAAGATCAGCATAATTCCCAAACTCTTTTAGAATTCTTAAACGGGGCGATAATAAATAATAGTTATTCGCAAAAGCCTTGATCAAAATCAGCTTCCCTGGTAGGGAATTCGGGCGATCGGTCTTAATGTGCTTCGGTAATTGTTTGCTATCTACAAGTTTCAAACAGCTTTTAAGAGGTCTTTAATAAATCCAGTGAAAAAATCCTCTTCCCGCACGGCTTGGTCACCGTTTAAGCGCTACTGGTGGGTGAGCATTCCTGCTTTTGTGCTGTCGTTAGGCGGGGCTGCTGCCTACTTGGCGCTTTCTCCTCAGCTATACGAGGCGGTCGTGCGCCTGTCGGTAGAAGATGAGCGCACGAGCGTTTCTGATATTGGTCAAACCCTGTCGGCGGCTGATGAGCTGGGCGGCTCTAACCCGATTGTGACGCAGGCTGAAGTGGTGAAGTCTCAAGGCGTCTTGCGAGCGGCTTTGGAGATATATCGCGCGCGTACGGGGCTCGCTTCTGCGCAGTCGCAGATTAATCAAACGGTGGATAGTGGCCTATTAGCTAGAGGGCTGGCGGATCGTTCAGGAGAGAGCGATCGCACCATCGTCTCTGACAATGCGCCTAATGCACCAGCGGGCGCGGCTGATAGACCCGCAGATGCGCCGTCGGTAGACTCGCTTAGGCAGTCGCTTCAGGTCGATATCGTACCTGCGACCAATATTTTAGAGGTGAGCTACCGAAGTGAAAATCCGCAGCAGGCGGCGGCGATTGTCAACTCAGTGGCCCAGGCGGCGGTGACTGAAAACGTAGAGGCCATCAATGTAGAAGCTACGGCAATTAAGTCATTTTTAGAGTCTCAACTGCCTGCTTTGCAGAGCAGGTTGCGCCAGGCTGAGCTAGCTGAAAGTCAGTACCGGCAAGAGAATGGGCTGCTGGCGGTGGACGCGCAAAATCAGCAGATGGTGGGTTCTTTAGCAGCGCTGGCGCAGGAGGAGCGATCGCTAATATCAGCCTTAGAAGAGGTCGCTACCCGCAATCAGCGTTTGCAGGACGTAACCGGCATTACTTCTCCAGAAGTCGCCTATGCAATCTCACGAGTGGGTCAAGACCCGCAGCTCCTGACGCTATCGGCGCAAATTACCAACACCTCCGTAGCCTTGGCCGAGGCGCGCTCAAAGCTAGGTGATATTCATCCCGAATTGCTAGCCCTGCAAGATCAGCTCGGAAATTTGCAAGCGCTTTATCAACAGCGTCTTACTCAGCTCACGCCTGCTGGATTTAGCCGTGACTTTGGTCGAACTGCCGCTAGCCTAGCGTCGAACGGCCTTAGCCAGCAGCTCATTGCTGACTCTATCAATAGCGCCGTTCAGGCCGATGCGCTCAACAATCGCCTGGCCGTTGTGCAGTCAGAGCTGGCGCAAATGCAGCGTCAGTTTACGCAGCAGCCCTCGCTCCAACAGCCTTTGGCGGTGCTACAGCGCGAAAGGCAAAACGCCGAAGAATCGCTGGAGTTAATTCAGACTGAGCTGGAAGAAGCGCGCATTGCTGAAGCTCAACTGGTGAGTAATGTCAGCGTACTAGGCTTAGCTGAGCCTGCATCTGCGCCGGTATCGCCTCGTCCTTTTGCAGTGCTGGCGCTAGCAGCGGTGGCGGGCAGCGTGCTATCGGTGGCGGCAATCTTATTGCTGGATCTGTTAGACGTGTCTTTGCAGAGCGGCGAGGAAGTCGAAAAGCTTGTAAAGCTGCCCGTGTTGGGATACTTGCCCAGGCTATCGGCTGATTTGGTAGATATCGAAGGGCTTGATGCCTTTTTGGATAATCCTCGGCACGTAGAACCCTATCGGGCCTTGCTGAAAACGATGGCTTCTCGGCAGCGATCGCGCACACTAGCCACCAATGGTAATGGCCAAGCCCAAGCAGCAAACGCTGGCGCACCTAATCTAAACGCCTCTCAAGTCGTGGTTGTCAGCAGCCCAACTCCCAACGAAGGTAAGTCTTCAGTGGCGACCTGCTTAGGCGCGGTGTCTGCAATGTTAGGCCGCAGAACGCTGATTATCGAGGCCGACCCTCACCACCCTATTCAGCACCTTTACTTGCAGGTAGAGTCGCGGCCTGGCCTAACCGATGTCATCAATCACAGCCAACCTCTCTCAGAAGTTGTCAAGCTCACGACAATTGGTCGTCTGTCGCTACTGCCTTACGGTCAGGCGCTTAATCGGCCTTCTACCGTCACGGAGTCTACGTCTATGCGGCTGCTGATAGAAGCTTTAAAGCGTGAGTACGATTTAATTTTGATCGATACGGCGGCGGTAGATACCTCTGCTGATGCAGCGACAGTGAGTCAGCTCACGGACGGATTGCTGCTGGTGACGCGACCGGGCTATACGCCGCGCAGCGTGCTGGCCGACACGGTGCAGCAGTTGCGAAAGAGTGGTGCGCCGCTGCTAGGCATTGCGATGAATGAGACAATTTTGCCAGAAGAACAGTTGGGTCAGTTACCCAGACCAGCATTGGGAGCAGCGGTAACAAGTCGGTCGTAGGTTGGGTGTTTTTTGCCGTAAAAGTGTACGACCCTACGGCAAAAAACACCCAACAATTTGTTGATATTGTTCAAGTCTTGCTAATTCTTAGATATGAAATTAGGTGCTATGAAATATAGTCTTGTTCTAGCGATCGCTAGTTTATTCAGTGCCCTGCTTCTACCGATTGCAACACCTGACGTGATCGCCCAAGAAACCCTACCAACGCTTGCACCCGACCCAATCCCCGAAATGCCCGCCACCGTAGCCCCATCTGTGCCTGGGCGAGCGGTGCAGCCAACCCAAACTCAGCCTGCCTACACGCAGCCGCAACCGCTAGCGCCCGCGCTACCCTACAACACCAGCGATCCGCTAAAGCCGGGCGACTTGGTTTCGATCGACGTGCTGGGATTCCAGAACCTCTCGGGCCAGCAGCAGGTGAGCAGTGCGGGGACAGTGCAGTTGCCGCTGGGCGGGGCAATTTTTGTCGGTGGCTATGCGCCTTTGGAGGCGATCGCACCCATCACCCAAGCGCTACTCCCCTACGTCAAACGCCCGCAAGTGAGCGTGGCGCTGGTGAATGCTAGCCCCATTCGGATCAGCGTGAGCGGCGAAGTGCAAAGCCCAGGGCCAAGACTGCTCGACCCGCAAAACTCGGAGACTCAGGCACAGCGACTGCCACCAACTTTGAGTACGGCGCTGGTAGAGTCAGGTGGGATTACGCCCAGTGCTGACTTGAGAAATATTGTGATCAGACGGCCTGTCGCGGGCCGGGCACCAGACGGTGCGTCAGGCTATAGCGAGTTTCAGGTAAACCTGTGGGAGGCGGTAAGCAGTGGTGATTTGGGCTCTGATCCGCGCATTTTTAACGGGGACGAAATTATCGTGCCTGCTGCTGATATTGCCGATATCGACCAGCGAACGCTGCTCACTTCTACGATCGCGCCTGAGCAAATTACGGTGCAGGTTGCCGGGGAAGTGACCAGTCCAGGACAGCTACAGGTGAGCCCTTTAGTCGGCGTGAGCGGTGCGGTAGCTGCTGCCGGTGGCCCGACTGTAGATGCCGACACCGAAGAGGTAGTGGTGCTGCGAATGATGCCGGATGGCCGGGTGGAACAGTTGCTCTATACCTTTGGCGAGGCGTCGGAGCCCTTGATTGAGGGGGATGTGGTGTTTGTTGAAGCCTCGGGTCGCGGTGGGGTCGGCAATATGTTTGACTTTATTGGGCGAATTCTCAATCCGTTTGGCGCTTTGGTGGATTTGTTTAACTAATGAGGATGCAGGCGCAGGAACCGGTCACAGAGAATCAGGGCTTCTGGAATCAGGGACTCTGGACGCAGATAGTTCTGTGTGTGCTGCTGCTGCGAAGTGCTTTGGATTTGTATTCAGGTAAGAGCGTGCCTGCGGCGTTTGCGATCGCGGTAGATCTTCTCGTATTTGTCTACATAGGCCGTCAGCTCATTCTGCGTCAGCCCATTCATACCGATCGCTTCTGGTGGCTATTGATCGGCTGGGTAGGACTGCAAAGCATTTGGGTGATTTTATTACCGCTGGGTGGACTGGGCGGTACGCCCTATATGGCCTACGACGCGATGCGTGAATGGGTGCGGTTCTTTTCGCTAGCGATGGTGTATTTGCTGGTAATGCAGTTGCGCGATCGCATTCCTCCCGATCGGCTGGCTTCTATTTTGCTCTTGAGCCTGGTTATTCCGCTGATCCTAGCGGCGTTGCAGATTGCGCGGGTTGATTTGCCGGGCTTTTTGCAGAGTGATGTGGGCTGGAAAGACTTTACGGGGACGGGCGATCGCATCAACAGTACGCTCGGACATTACAACAGCTTTGCCACCTTTTGTCTGTTGTTTATTGCGCTCAGCCTGTGGCGAATGCAGATGTCCAAAAAGCCTTTGCTGTGGGCGCTGCTGGTCGGCGGTCTGCTGTACTGCCTGATTGCCACAAAGTCTCTGACTGGCCTGGTGATGCTGCTAGTATTTGGCGCGCTGTATTTTTTACCTCGACTTAAGGGTAAGGGATTTTTAGGTGCATTAGCCTTAGCCGTCACGCTCTTTATTCTTCTCTCTTCTGAACTAGGACAAGAGCGGCTAGTCGAACTCAACAAAACGCCTCTGCTCAACCCCGACCTGAGCTTTGGCCGTGCTGCTGCGCTGCAAGCTGCCGATATGAAAGAGTTTCGCAACAGCTTTAACTGGCGATTGTTGCAGTGGCGCGATTTACTCTCCGACTGGCAGCGATACCCGCTCTTAGGCTACGGCCTGGGCTCTACTAAAGAACTCAGCGTTTTTAACACCACCTCTCACAACGACTACATGCGTTTTTTAGTCGAAGAAGGTCTGGTGGGCTTTGGGCTATTTCTGTTATTTTTATTCGCGCAAGTAGCCAGAGTGCTTCAGGTAATGCGTCAAAGCAGGCCGGGCTCACCCCAACGTGCGCTATGCGGGGTGCTTTTCCCTTACTCCATCGCCATGCTGGTAGGCATGGCTGCGGGAAACGTGATGGTGCATACGGCTATGTTTTTCTATTGGTGGACGCTACTCGCGCTGCTCGACTGGCCGTGGCCCGAGCGCTTTGGGGCGGCTCGACTTGCGCCTGTTTATAGAAATGCCGCTGTAGACGGAGATAGATACCTACCTGTTTTAGAAAGTGTTCCGTTTAATACCTACGACGCAGAAGCCTATGCCATAGACCACTACGATTCAGAACGCTATGATCTAGAGCCCTACGCCCCAGAACGCCATGACTGGCATGAAGATTTGGATGAAACGCCAGCAGATACATACACCGCTGTAGACTCTGAAAGACGCGATGCAAATCGTCTGTAGCTCCTCTATCTATCGTGTATCTATTTCATGCCTGAGCCTAACGATCGTCTCCCGGAACCGGAAAGCTCAGCGAGAAGATGCAGAACAATCGGCGCTGAAAAGCAAGGTTGTCAAAGGCGGGCTCTATCTGGCTTTGAGGCAGCTTGTGTCAGTGGGCCTGTCGGTACTGAGCATTTTAATTATTGCGCGACAGCTAGGCACCGAAAACTACGGCATTTTAGTCAGTGCGTTGGGCATTTTTTACTTCGTGACCTGGACAGGCAAGCTGGGGCTCCACGTTTATTTGGTGCAGCAAAAGCAGTTGCCAAATGATGCGCCCGAGCAGGTGTTGACGTTCTTTAACTGGCTGAGTTTGGGATTTGCAGTGGCTCTGCTGGCTTTGTCTCCTGGCATTGGGGCGTGGACAGGGGAGCGGGCGATCGCGGACTTAGTGCGCTGGCTCCCGGTGCCGATTGCCGCCGATATGGCCGCGAGCGTTTCGATTGCCATGCTTGAGCGCGATTTGGCGTTTGCTGAAGTGGGCCTGATAGAAATTTGCGCGCAGATTGCGAACTATGTGGTGGCGCTGCCTCTGGTGCTAATGGGCCGGGGCTATTGGGGGCCAATTGCAGGGCTGTATATGCGGGGTGTGGTGCTGCTGGTGCTGGGGCAGTATTTGTATCGGGTGGGGGTGCGATCGCGCTTGCAATGGAATTTTCTAAAGCCAGCCCTACGCTACGGCCTCACCTTCTCACTGTCTAACTGGGTAATTTCGCTACGGGCGCTCACGATTCCGGTACTGGTCACGCCGATTGCTGGGCCAGAGGCTGCTGGGCTCGTGAGCATTGCAATTCGCCTGGTCGAGCAGCTTTCTACGCTGCGAATGGTTGTGCGGCGAATGTCGATTAGCGTGATGGCCAAGCTCACAGAGAATGCGGCAGCGGTGCGCAATACCGTGAGTAGAGGCATGGCCTATCAGGCACTGCTGATCGGCTCAATGTGCTCAGCGTTTGCCTGCTTAGATAGCTGGGTGGTGCCGATTTTATTTGGCGATGACTGGCTGCAAAGTACGCATATTTTCCCTTTGATTGCGCTCTCAGCCATGGTGCGCGCCATGTTCGATCTGCATTCAGGAGCCCTGTATGCGGTCGATCAAAATGTGGAAGTGACGAAGGCGTATAGCGTTTACATCGCGCTGCTCTGGATCGGATGCGGGCTGCTGATGCCAATCTTTGGACTGTGGGGCTATGGCTTGGCTGAACTGCTGACGGTGTTTAGTAATATTCTGTTGCACCGTTCGCTGGTAAAGATCTACGGCACACCTCGCTATACGGCGGCGGCTTGGCTGACGGTAGCAGCGATGGTGCCAATCTTAGGAAGCTTGATATCGCCTGTAGTTGGAATCGTTGCGTTTGCGTGAGCTATGGCTTAGTGCTGCTGGTACCGGATGTGAGAGCCGTGCCGCAGGAGTTGGTACGCGCTGTGATGTCGCGCCGCCGTAAAATGCCTGATGTGAATGTATAGATAGTTGTACATAGGTTACGGGCATTGCCTATACTCTGGCTTGATAGCTTTCAGCCTTCGTCAGGATCGTCTGTGCCTAGTATTAATGCCTCAGCAGCTTTTGCATTTTATCAGCGGTTCATTCTGGACTACAGCCAGGATAAGTCAGCTATCTATGAGCAGTATGGCTTTACCTTACAAGGCAGCATCGGCTCTAAGGACTGGGAAGTCTTTGCTGCGATTCTGATGGAAGATCGCGCTAGTCCTGGCAATGGCGCTGACTTGGAAAACTATGAGGTCAAGTCTGCCCTGATTGGCAACAGCTTCGAGTATCAGTATCACCGCAATAGAGGGCTAGAAAAGCTACAGGATGAACGGTCCGTCGATCACCTTTTTGTGGCGAGAAGTAATACCTATCTGGATGTCGAGGTCTGGCTCGTAGATCGCGCTGCGCTGATCGCAACGTTTGATAGGTGGTTACCTGAGCTTCAGGAGAACTACCAGGCTGAGTCTCGTCAGCGGTTTCGGCGCTCTGTGACCTATCGATTTGTCACGATGAACGGAACTCAACTTATGGATATCAAGAATGGAGCTTTGGTTGAGTCAGCAGATTAGCCGCTAAAGGGTTCAAGATGTTTTCACCTATCCAGGTAATCACGGGAACGCAAACGGCATCGCCAAATCCTGTCAGCGCCTGATTGACGCGACTGGGTAGGGGATAGTCATCTGGAACGCCTTGCAATCGGGCATATTCGCGGGGGGTCATCAGTCGCATTCTGATGCCGTCCTGATTGACTCTAACGAGCATCTGTCGGCTACTTCCCCCTCGCGCTGTCCTCAGACAACCTGCAATACTGTCTTTGCGAATTTCTGCTCGCTGCTGGCCACCGCGAACGCGGCGGTACATGGTGCAGTAGGCGTAGTGAGAGCGTTGTCTCAACTCGTCGATATGAGCAATGTTGAGGGCGCTCATCATCTGTAGATGACGCTCTACTTCTGAAGCTGACCACCATCGCTCGTCGGCTTCTGGTAGGTCTTCAATAATGCTCTCTAGTGATCGCGCTCGTTCCTCGGGCAGCGGGGGAATATCTAAAAAGTTCCAAGATAGATCGCTATTAGATGTGATCGCCCGATTCAATGCTTTTGACGTGAACGAAGCGGGTCTTCTCGCTAACGTTAGTACATCGTCGTCAGGAATAGCGGTTTGAACGCCCACCACGAATACTCTGAGTCTGCTCTGTGGCACGAAATGAGCAGCGTCAATTGCGAAGACATCACAGGCGTAGCCTAGTTCGTTGAGAGCCTCAATTGTGAGTCTAAAGTCTTTCCCTTGATTCGATGTCAGCCATCCGCCCACATTCTCCAACATGACTAGAGGTGGTCGAGACTGCTGGCTTTTGAGGACTTCAATAAATCCCCAAAAAGCGCCTGAGTGGCTACCGCTAATACCTTTTAGGTTACCTGCTAGGGACAAATCAACACAGGGAAAAGAGGCCGTTGCTAGTAGGGAGGCGGGAACACTCAATTGGTTAAGATCGAAGACGCTTTTGAGCGCGTAGTGGTCTTCGGCTTCTGGAAAATAGGCAGCGTACATATCGAACTTCTCTCTTGCCCAGTCGTTAGCGAAGACGATATCCCAGCCAGCACGTTCAAGACCTAAGCGTACTAGACCAATTCCCGCAAAGTATTCGGTGCAGGTTCTACGGCTGGTCGAACGCTCGACAATATTAGGGGATAAAACTGACGGTCTTGCTGTGGAGGCAAGCATGAGCAGGGGCTACTCGTAAGAGATAAGAAGGCTAACTAACCTTTTTGGACGGGGTTAGCACAATACGTTTGTATCATGGTTTGAGGAGAGCTTTACGAAATAGATCGATGTGAGCCGCACCGCACTTAAATTCAAAATTGAATCATAGTGCGATCTCATACGCTAGAGCCGAAACATAGCTTCGTGATCGCAGAGTATGTAGAGTA
>CAWBZI010000004.1:0-766900 GCA_963793265.1 uncultured cyanobacterium | reverse complement strand
TAGGGAGCTGCGCTCAAATAAAGTACCGGCAAACCGACAAATATTGCCCTGGGCATAGCGTGCTAAGCCCCTACGTCACCGTCAATTTCTGTAGGGGCTTAGCACTGCTATGCCCGAGGCAATGAACAGCGCTGTCAGCGGTACTTTATTTAGACGCATGTCCCTTACAGTGAGAAAATTTCTTCTCCTGTAGAAGGGTGAATCGGGATAACTTCTCTGAGTTCATCTACAGTTAAGCCTTTCTTTAGCGCAGGCACCAAAGTTTGCATCAGATCAGCGGCCCGTGGGGCAATCATGTGCACGCCGAGAATCTGCTGATCGCTTGAGCGCACGATTAGCTTGATCATCGCTTCTACAGACTTATCTGTAATTGCAAATCTTAAGGGCGAAAAGGTGTCACATAAAACATCAAAGTCTGTGCCCTGCTCTTTAGCTTCGGCCTCAGTGGGCCCTACCATAGCAACTTCTGACGGATGCATGAAAACAGCCGAGGGCACCCAGCGGTAGTCTACCTGTGCTTTGCTATTGCCAAATATGGTTTTTACAACAGCTTCTCCTTCAGCGATCGCAACCGGCGTCAGCAAAATCGTATCGGTACAGTCACCCACTGCAAACACACTCTCTTCTTTAGTGCGTCCTTGCTCATTTACAACAATCTGATTCTTTTTATTAGTGGTCACATCCACCGCATCTAAGTTCAGCGTATCCGTATTGGCCTTTCGCCCCAGCGCGCACAGTACCTTATCCGCCTCCACCGACTGACCATTATCCAGGCTAGCCTCAATGCCTGTTTCAGTCTTCTCAATTTTCTCCAAGCGAGCGCTATCAATCACCTTCACGCCGTCGCCTTCTAAAATATGCTTAACGCGCTCTTGCACGTCACAATCAAACCCATCTAGCACGTGGGGCTGAGAGTCTGCAACCGTCACCTCGCAGCCCATGTAGTGCAGCACTTGCGCTAGCTCTACGCCAATGTAGCCACCGCCAACAATCAAAAGCGTCTTCGGCAGCGTTTCTAAGTTGAGCACATCTCTCGAATCCATGGCGTGCTCAATGCCTTCAATACCCGGCATCAAAGGTCTACCGCCGACTGCTAGCAGAACAAATTGAGCGGTCACCTTTCGATCTTCAACCGCTAGCGTATGGGCATCTACAAATTCAGCCTGTCCGCGCAGAATATCCACGCCTTCTAGGCTATCTGCCTGCATTTCTCTAAGCGATCGCACATGGCTGTCCATCGCCTGCTTAAAGCTCGGCCAGTCGAATACTCTGTCATCGCCCTTCCAGCCGTAGGCGCTAGCAATACTCTGCTGCTGAGCAAATTCGGCAGCATAGATCATTAGCTTGGTTGGGATGCAGCCTCGGTTGACGCAGGTGCCGCCGATATGGTTTTTCTCAGCGATCGCCACCCGCTTCCCCAGCTTTGCAGCCTTTTTAGCTGCCGCCAAACCGCCCGAGCCTGCACCTATAACAATCAGCTCATAATCGTACTGTTCTGCCATACCATTCCCAATACATTTATTGATAAACGTAAAGGTAAAAGTACGCCTGTACCCTCTGTCGGTAGGTGCAATTAAACAGCTCTAACTGCTAAAGCAAGGCTGTTTGAAATAGACAGCAGGCTGCAACCTTTTCACGCACAGCGCTTGAATCTGAGGCCGATAGGGCCAGGTTCGCCAGCGATAAAATCCTCGGGCTACTTGTGGACTGCTAGGTTGAGTCGAGTTTGCACGAGCAACAGACATCTTGTAAAAGTTGGGATTGTCAAGATTGGCTTCTAGTAGGCTAGCCCCTCGCAGACGGGCACCGCATAGGTCGGCAAATAACAGGTTAGCCTGGCTTAAATAAGTGCCTCTCAAATCAGCCTGGCTTAGATTAGCCCATCTCAAGTCAGCGCTGATCAAACAAGCACTCCTGAGGTTAGCGCCTCTGAGATTTACGCCTCTGAGATTGGCTTCAAATAAATAGTGACCACTTAAGTCAGTTCCGCTAAGATCAATTAAGTGATTGGGGTGATCTATACGCCACTGATTCCAGCAATCTACGCCATTTTTGAGCAAATATTGATAATCCATAGCTTTTGACAATCCATTAGCTGACGATAATCCATAACTACTCATATTTAAGCGGATGCTTGATTTTTCGAGCGATCGCTATTTTCAAAACTTATTCATTGGAAGAAAAGCGCCGATGGATTTACTCGAACCCGATGACCGTGACGGTATTATCGGGCGAGTCAGCATACTGCTCAGCGACACGCTCTATTTTTTTGATTTGGCCCAGCGCCCGGCTACAGGCAAATCCGTACTTTGCTTGAACGCGATCGCTCGCAATTGTCAGCGACTCTTTTGACTTGGCCAAAAACTCCGTGACCGTATAAGCTTCGCCTGGTTCAAAGTACTTTTTCACTACTAAAGAAGGAGAATAACAAATCTCTTCTTTTCCATCAGGCCAACGAATCTTGAAATTAATTTCAGGCATGGTTTAATCCGCAGAAGAACTTACTAGCTGATCGTATAGCTCAAGGTGCATAGTCGCAGAGGTCTGCCAGCTATAGCTATCGATAATTGAACGGCTGTGGCGGTTAAGACGCTTAGCGACTTCGGGCTGAATTATTCTTAGCATGGCAGACGCGATCGCTTCTACCTCATACGGATTGACCAGCAGCGCTGACGTGTCAGACAAAAACTCTGTAAATGGCGCGCAGTGAGAGGTTAGCACCGGTAGACCAGAGGCGATCGCCTCCAATACGACCAGCCCCCAGCCCTCTTGAACCGAGGGAAACACGAAGGCATCGGCCACTCGATACAGCGCGGGCAAATCGTCATCTGGCACCACGCCCGGCAAAATCAAAGCATCCGATAGGCCATAGGCTTGCACCAGCGACATAAAGTCTTGCCGGTACGCCTGATAGTCAAAGAGCGTAGCGCCCCCGGCAATAACAAGCTGCGCGCTGGGCTGGTGCCGTCTTACCGCGTGAAAAGCTTTGAGCAGGTTGATCGAGTTTTTACGTGGTTCAATGCCGCCTACGCTCAGGTATATCGGTGCGCCATGGATGCCGTAGGCTTTGGCTAACGAGGCTTCGTTTCCGGTGGGCTCTGCCGAAAACCGGTCGCTCACACCGTTGATAACGCGATGCGCTTCTATGCCGTAGTCTTTTTTAAGGACTTGCCGCCACACTTCGCTCACGCACAGACAGCGATCGCTCTCCAAAATAGACTTCTCCTGGCAGGCGATTAAATAAGGACTCTTAAAGTCTTCAATATGATGCACTGTCCGTATAAAGCAAGAGAGTCTTCCTTTTTCTTTTAGCGCTGCCAGTGCATTCGCACTCAAACAATCTTGAGCATGGTAGACATCGTAGTTGACCTTATGCTGCTCAAAGAATCTCACAAACTCACCAATCCGCTGCCGAATAAGCGTGTTGATATCGCCCTCGCAGGCGCTTGCAGGCACAGCGTAAGTCTCGAAGTTTACCTGTCGATGAAATCCCTTTCCATCTTTATCTAATGCGAATACACAAGGCTTATGACCTAAATCTGCTAGAGCTTGAGCTAGCTCTAATGTGTGAACAACGCTTCCCCGAGGCTTTGTGGAGTAGGTTAAAAGTGCGATTTTGAGCGGCTTGTTAAAGCTCATTGCAATACCAGCTTAGTGCCGTTGAATCCTGTTAAAGCACGCTCTAAATCCCAAAATAGCTGCTTATCTTCTAACTGTTGTAGCCATACCTGTGAGCCAGCGGTAACCTCTCCTACTGTTTGGCACGCTAGGCCGAACGGAGAGAATAGATCTATGACCTGTGAGACATTTGAGACAGGGACGCTCAGCAAAAAACCGAAGCTTGGAAAACTTGTTAGCCATCGCTGTAAGCTGACTTTAGGAGGCTTTGGAACGCGGTCAAGATCTAACAGTGCGCCACAGCCAGACGCCTCGCATAGCATCAAAAGCGTACCGGCCAATCCACCCATGCTGATGTCTTTTGCCGCATAACATAGCTTCGATTCGGCTAATTTTGGCAAGAGCGCAAGCTGTTCTCTTAGCTGCAAAGACTCGGCTGTGGTAGCGGCATTCCAAAAGGGATAGTCGCCGTAGTACGCACCTGATAGATTCACCACCATCATTAAAGCATCGCCCACTTTTGCATCAAAGCTAGTGAGTAAATGCTGCGCCCTGCCCATGACTGCCACCGACAGACCGTCATAATCGCTGTGACAGTTCGTGTGCCCGCCGACTATCGGAACGCCGTAGCGCTCAGAGGCCGCGTGCATTCCAGCCCAAATCTGCTGAGCATTTTCGCCCGACTGGCTCCACAAAGCATCAACTAGCGCGATCGCCTCTCCCCCCATCGCCGCAATATCCGACAGATTTACCATCACCGCACACCAG
Organism: uncultured cyanobacterium; assembly: GCA_963793265.1. Lineage (GTDB taxonomy): Bacteria > Cyanobacteriota > Cyanobacteriia > Phormidesmidales > Phormidesmidaceae > Phormidesmis. The sequence goes on along the minus strand of CAWBZI010000004.1, from coordinate 762,514 downwards.
CCTGCAAACCAAGGATCACGCGCCACCAGTTCAGGCCAAATCCCCTCAGCCGCCAGTAACAAATAGCCGTCGCCTGCACTCATACCGTTAGGAATTGCGGCGCAGTCATCGCCTAGCTGAATTTTCGAGCCTTCTATGCTTTTTACACACTGACCGGTCACGCCCGCTGTTGTTTGAATATCTTGCTTGTGCAAAATACTCGTTGCAGACTGTAGAGACGTAATTAAATCAGCTAAGGAATGGGCCACTGAAGTTAAGCCGCTTGCTGTATAGGCAAAGCTGGGCGCGGCTGATCTGTTGGCAGATAGTGAGCCAAATCAGCTTCCATCAAATGATGCGTGCGTTCTAAAATCTCTATTTCTTCTAAGCTGTTCCAGTGTAGCCGCGTGAAAAATCGCACGTTTTGAAGCTGTACGGTTGCTAGGAAGCGATCGCACCCCCAGGTATTCGCCGTCGTCACAGCCTTCTGGATTAGGCCCTTACCAATGCGCCCCACTCGTCTAAAGTCGGGATGCACGCCCAGTCGTCCGCCGTACCACAGGCGGTTTTCTTGTTCGTAGATTCTGACGACACCGACAACGCGGTCAGGTTGGTTTTCTTCATGGGCGATCGCGACAATGGGATAAGACTGTGGGTCAATAGAATCGCGATCGTGCTGCTCAAAGAGTCCTTGTTCTTCGCAAAAAATCTGTTGGCGAAGTTTAAAGTAATCGTCAATCTCAGCAGTTGATAGCGCTAGTTTGAAGCTGTAAGTTCGTTTAGCCATAGTTATTCCTTACTCTATTTCTCAAATTCGGAAATCGCCGAACAGGCTCCACACTTTGCACAGCCTGCCTTCATCTCACTCGACAACAATCCCGCCCGTTTAATCTGCGCGCCTATCTGCTGATACAAATCAAACATAAATTCACTGCTCGGCGGCGAAAAATGCGCCAGCGGCGTCCCCACAATCGGCACAAACGGCACCACAAACGGGTACACTCCAGCGGCTATCAACCGCTCACTGGCCGATAGCAGAGTCTCTTTACTATCGCCCAATCCAGCCAGTAAATAAGTGCTCACCTGCCCTCTGCCGAACACCTCTACTGCCGCCGCAAAAGCCTCAAAGTAATACGCCACTAGCACCTTTGCCTTCCCCGGCATAATCCTCGCTCGCACCACCGGATCAACTGCCTCCAAATGCATTCCCAAGCTATCGACGCCTGCCGCGCGCATTCGTTCAAACCAGCGAAAGTCATCAGGTGGCTCGCACTGGGCCTGAATCGGCAGATCTACTCTGGCCCGAATCGCGCGGGCGCAGTCTGTTAAGTACGCTGCGCCTCGATCGGTGGTATTGGGCGTTCCAGTGGTCATAATCATGTGCTCAACCCCATCTAGCCGAACGGCGGCTTCAGCTACCTCTGCTAGCTGCTCGGGCGTCTTTTGAGCAATAGTGCGATCGCCTTCCAAAGACTGTCCAATCGCACAGAACTGACAGGCCGTCTTCCGGTTTTCATAGCGAATGCAGGTTTGTAAAACGGTTGTCGCTAAAACATTGTTGCTGTGCAATAGCGCGATCTTTGAATACGGAATGCCGTCTGCTGTTTGCAGGTTGTAAAACTTTGGCTGATGAGGGAATGTGAGCGGGCTAATGACTCGGTTGTGCTTGGTGAGGTAGGACTTGCCAGTGGTGCGATCGCAATCCACCCCATAAGGAGACTCAGCCGCACCATCCGTATACACCGGCACCATGACGGTTGTTTCGCCAATGGTTACCGCTTTATGATCAGAAGGCCCAGCGCCCCCTTTACGGCCCGACGCACCTACCTCATTAGAGAACAAATTAAGTCCCTTAGATTGCAGATCGGTGATAATCTGCCGTGGGTTAATCGGCTCGGTGGTCAGAAACTTGTCTGGTGCGTAGGAAACTAGATTAGACATAGGTTTCAGCAGGGCTGTCTATAGATGGAATGGGCGGAGATGAAATAGGCGGGGATGGAATGGGCGGCGTAAAAGGCGGTATTGAGCTTTCTTCGGTTTTAACTTTGAGCTGCAACAGATCGGGGCGGGCGTAATGGCCTACTGAATCCATCATGCGTTTGCGCTTGGTAATGAGAGAGAAATCGAGGGTTGCGATCGCCATCCCTTCCCCTTCTCGAATCGGCTCGCACAATGGCACTCCCTCTGGGCTAATGATGGCCGTATAGCAACCGCCACACAGCACCTTCTGCAAAGCCTCATTCGGAGCAATTTCTTCCACTTGCTCAGGCGTTAACCACCCGGTCGAGTTCACCACAAAGCAGCCCGACTCTAGGGCGTGATGGCGCATTGTGACCTCTGTTTGCTCACCAAAAATATCGCCCACCATCGAGCCGGGAAACTGCCCACAGTGAATCTGTTCACGCGCCATCATTAGGCTGTAGCGCGCCAGCGGATTATAGTGCTCCCAGCAGGCAAGCGCGCCCACACGGCCCACCGCACTCTCACAAACTTTTAAGCCCGAACCGTCGCCCTGGCCCCAAATCATCCGCTCATGATAGGTCGGCGTTAGCTTACGGCGCTTTAGCAAACAAGTGCCATCCGCATCAAAAATAAGCTGAGTATTGTACAAAGAGCCGCCGTCTCTCTCATTTACCCCTAGCACAATCACCATTTGATGCGTACTCGCTGCCTGAGAAACCGCTTCAGTCACTGGGCCAGGAACTTCAACAGATTCCTCGTACAGTTTCATGTGCTCTTTTCCCATCAATACGGGCGGCAGCACGAAAGAGAAATAGGGGTAGTAGGGAACGAATGTTTCAGGAAAAACAATTAGCTCAACCCCTTCACGAGCAGCTTCATCAATGGCTTTTAGCACTTTCTCCATAGTGCCCGATTGGCTATGGATTACAGGTGAGAGCTGTACGGCAGCGGCTTTGACGGTTCGAGAGTAGTCCATATTACAGATACGGTGTGAGTAGGGCGCAGGCGGTCTACATCGTCCAAGTATCTAAAATAAACGCGTTATCCTTACGATGCATCAGCACAATATCCATCACATCCAAAGGATTAATCGGCGTAATGCCTGGAATTAGAGAAGGCTCGCCATGACCATACAGCGCCTGCAAAGCAAACCGACAGGCATACACCTTGCCGCCATCTGCAATAATCTTTTCCAGCCGATTGTTCATCGCCATATGGCCCGGAAAAGCTTCATCGCCTAGCTTAGGAAATCCCCGCTGTACGCCCAGCGTTACCCCTGGGCCATACAGCAGCACTGAAGTATCGAATCCCTTACTGATTAAACGGCTGACCTGTAGCAGGTTTACCAGACCAATCGATCCTTCAAACGCGACTGTATGGAAAGTCACCAGCGCTTTCTCACCAGGCTCAGCCTGTACGTCAGGAAACACTTTCTCTTCGTAGTCTACGAAAAAGTCACCGGCTTGATGTGCTGGGGTTGTTACAGCAGGCATATCAATCACTCCCAAAAAATACTGATCGCAGCGTAAAGGCTACAAACACCACGGCTAGTATCTGTTGTTACCGAAAGAGAAAGCCTGATCGTTAAGACAGGAAGTAAGTGTTCTATTCCACTTAAATGGAACGGAATTGAATAGCTTACCTGCACTTTTAGACAGGTTAGCCGCCTGGCTTCCCTGTCTATAGGTCGAGATAGGGTTGTTTCGTAACGGCTGATACAAGCTGTTTTGTAAGGTCTGACTATGGTTGGAGAGATTGTTTCTATTCGTTTTTATGCGATCGCACTTTCCAGTTGTTATTGTTGGTGGTGGCCAGGCAGGTCTATCGGTAAGCTACTGCCTAAAACAGCGGGGAATCGAGCACATCATATTTGAAAAGAACAGGATTGCCCACGCCTGGGAGTCTAAACGTTGGGATTCCTTTTGCCTGGTAACGCCAAACTGGCAGTGCGATCTGCCGGGCTATGCTTATCCAGGGTCAGATCCTCACGGATTTATGCCACGAGATCAGATTGTGCAGTATGTTCGAGACTATGCAGACTCTTTTCAGCCGAATATAAAAGAAGGCGTTGCGGTTAATAAAATTGAGCGGGGCGATCGCCTTTTCAAAGTCTTCACTTCTATCGGTGACTACACCGCCAAGCAGGTTATCATCGCCACAGGCGGCTACCATCAGCCTAAGATTCCGCGCATCAGCGAACGGCTTCCTCAAAAGATCTATCAGCTACACTCCTCAGAATACAAGAATCCGCAGTCACTACCGGATAAAGGCGTACTGGTCGTCGGAACCGGTCAATCGGGCTGTCAGATTGCCGAAGACCTGCATATTGCGGGTAAGCAAGTGCATTTGTGTGTGGGCGGGGCTCCGCGATCGCCCCGCGAATACCGGGGCAAAGATGTCGTTGACTGGCTCGATCAGCTCGGCTACTACGACATTCCCATCGACGAACACCCGCAAAAAGAAACCGTGAGAACAAAAACCAATCACTACGTCACAGGTCGCGGCGGCGGTAGAGAGATTGACTTGCGACAGTTTGCCACCGAGGGCATGAAGCTCTACGGTAAGCTCAAAGCTATTCAAGGTTCGCTCGTAAAACTTCAGAGCGATCTACAGCACAACCTTGATCAGGCTGACAGCGTGGCCGAAAGTATTAAAGGCACTATTGATAAATACATAGAAAAGAACAATATATCAGCGCCCACAGAGCCGCCTTACAAACCTGTGTGGCAGCCTCAGAACGTACCACTATCTGTTGATCTAGAAGCTGAAAACATTGGCACTATCATCTGGGCTACTGGCTACCACATGGACTTTCGCTGGATCGAAGTTCCCGCCTTTGACGGTAAGGGCTATCCGACTCACGAGCGCGGTGTTACGACTGAAGAAGGGCTTTACTTTATCGGTTTGCCCTGGCTTTACACCTGGGGTTCGGGTCGTTTTTCAGGCGTTGCTCGCGATGCAATTCATTTAGCTGACTGCATCAGTCTCAAACATAAGGCGCAGCCGAAGCAAATGACTCAGGCAGTTAACGAGGTCGCGATTGGTTCGTAGAAAGGCTACAGCCATCCTTTCTTGGTCGCCTTAAAAACAGCCTGTATTCGCGTTTTAACCGCTAGCTTGTCCAGCATGTTTTTAGTATGAAACTTAACCGTTCGCTGACTGATAAAAAGCTGCTCCGCAATCTCTCTATCGCGTAGTCCCTGCGCTAATAGACTAATCACTTCCTTTTCTCGTTCAGAAAGCGGCGATTCAACCCATGGCTGCTCAAAATTATTCTCTGCTAAGGAATCGCCAGAAATCCGCTGAGGCAGATGTAACCGAACTTCAACAACCGTTTGATTTGTATCTGTCTGCATTTTGAACGTGCCGCCTAGTCGTTCAACAGTTGTTGTAAAATTGGCTAGCTCATTTTTAAAGTGCGGATTATCTTCCTTAACGGCTTTAGCTAGCAGCATAGCCTCTAGGGCGATATCTGTCGCTTCATAAACCAGGCGACAGTAGTGACAGGGCAGCTTCGCCAAACAGGTTGCCACCTGCACCAACAGCTGAGAAACGGCAGGTGCGATCGCCTGTTCAACGCCCATCAGGCTAAGCTTTTGCTGTCCTAAAATAGCCGCTAGCTGCTCCGACAAAGCAGGTAGAACTGCGGGCGACTCTTGCGTCTTCAATCCTACAGAGCGCACCACATCCCGATGCTTTAGCGCGCTAGCCAATCCGCCCGCTACCGAGACACTTAACATCTGCAACACTTCTAAAAATTCAGGCGCTAACGCGCGATGGCTAAAAACAGCTAGCACACCAATAGCGTCACCCTCTGCCATCAGCGGCAGTCCAGCAAACCCCTTGATATCATTCTCTATGGCCCAAGCGCGATCTTTCACCCACGCTTCATCAGCTAAAGCATTACTTAAAAAGGGAATGCAGTTCTGGGCAATTTTTCCTACCTTGAAGTGACCCATGGGCACACGGGCAAAGGAGCCGTTGAGTCGGGTATATAGGCCCGCAGAGGCGACCAGTTTTAGGGAGGTGCGATCGCTCTCCACTAGCCAAATTCTGGCAAACGCACAGCCAAACTGTTCGACGATACCGGCTGTGATATAGGCAGCGATCACATCAGCATCCAAACACCCAGCCACACCGCTCACCAGCTCACCGCATCGCTTCAAATCAAAGAGAAGCCGGGAGCCATCTACACCGATATGAGAGGCCAGTTTAGTCACAAAGGAGAGCAGCAAGTGTGCCCTCATCTAACTGTAAATGGCCTCAAGTTACTGTAACTACGACTACGCAATCAAAGCCCGCCTCAGCCCTCAGCCGTACCACTTAACGCCGCCTGCGTCTTCTGCACGTCCAGCTTAAGCATAATCACGCTCAAAGGTGGCAGCGTCAGATCTAGCGAATAAGGGTGACTGTGGAACGCCCAATCATCTGACCATTTGCCGCCCAAGTTGCCGATATTAGCCCCACCGAACTCACGCGCATCGCTGTTGAAAATCTCACGATAGTAGCCCTTCACAGGAATCCCTACTCGGTAATGGCTGTGTGGCTGCGGCGTAAAGTTACACACCGTCAAAATAAACTCGTCACTCTCTTTGTCAAAGCGAATAAACGAGACAACGCTGTGCTTGTTATCGCTACAGTCCACCCACTCAAACCCTTCTTGAGAAAAGTCTTGGGTATATAGCGCAGGCTCACGTCGATACAAATAGTTCAACCGCTCCAGGCAGTGCTTCAGGCTCTTGTGCGCGTCAAACTGCAACAGATGCCATTCCAAATCGCCCCACACATTCCACTCGCTCCACTGGCCAAACTCCATTCCCATGAACAAAGTCTTTTTACCAGGGTGCGCGTACATAAAGCCGTATAGCGCTCTTAAGTTCGCCATCTTCTGCCAGTCATCGCCCGGCATTTTGCCGATCATGTGGCTCTTGCCGTGCACTACCTCATCGTGAGAGAGCGCCAGCATAAAGTTCTCGCTAAAGGCGTACCAAATGCTGAAGGTGATGTTGTTTTGATGAAACTGTCTGAACCAGGGATCCATCTCGAAGTAATCGAGCATGTCGTTCATCCAGCCCATATTCCACTTCAGGTTGAAGCCGAGCCCGCCGACATAGGTAGGCCAGGACACCATCGGCCAGGACGTAGACTCTTCAGCAATCGAAAGCGCCCCAGGGTAGTGGCTAAAGAGAACGTGGTTCACCTGCTTCAGGCACTCTGCGGCCTCAATGTTCTCGCGTCCGCCGTACTCATTGGCAACCCACTCACCCGGCTTACGGTTGTAGTCCAAATACAGCATTGAGGCCACAGCATCTACTCGAATGCCGTCAATGTGATACTTGTCAAACCAAAAGAGGGCGTTAGCAATCAAAAAGTTGCGCACTTCATGACGGCCATAGTTAAAGACCAGCGTGCCCCATTCCTTATGCTCACCGCGCCTAGGATCGGCGTGCTCATAGAGGTGCGTCCCGTCAAAAAAGGCCAGACCGTGACCGTCTTTAGGAAAGTGGCCCGGCACCCAGTCCACAATTAGGCCAATGCCGTGCACGTGGCACTGATCGACAAAGTACATGAAGTCTTCGGGCGTGCCGTAGCGCGAAGTCGGCGCAAAGTAGCCAGTGACCTGATAGCCCCAAGAGCCGTCAAACGGGTGCTCGGCAACCGGCATCACCTCAATGTGCGTAAAGCCCATCTCTTGAACGTAGGGAATGAGCTTGGCAGCTAGCTCCCGATAGGTCAAAAACCGCGCGCCCGGCTTAAGGTCTGCAACCGTGACTACAGGTGCATCGCTGCCGTCTGCGTTTTTGGCAGGCTCTACCGAAGGCGCGTGCAGCCAGGAGCCCAAATGCAGCTCATATACCGCAATCGGCTGAGTCATCGCGTCGGTTTGACGGCGGTGCTCCATCCAGTCATTATCGTGCCATTCGTAGTTGTTTAGCTCAGTGACCACTGAGGCTGTTTTTGGCCTCACTTCTTGCTGAAAGCCGTAGGGATCAGACTTTTCATAAATGTGGCCATCAAGATTTTTGACCTCGTACTTATACGAGTCGCCTGCTTTGAGCTGGGGCACAAACAAGTCCCAGATGCCGGTATTGCCCTTACGCATTGGATGCTGCCGACCATCCCAACTATTAAAGTCACCGATTAGCGATACGCTGCGCGCATTAGGTGCCCATACGGCAAAATACACCCCCGAAACTCCATCTTTGACGATGGGGTGCGCGCCCATTTTTTCGTAAATGCGCTGGTGATTGCCTTCGGCGAATAAGTGCTCGTCGAACTCGGTGATTTCTGGTGACTTGAACGCGTAGGGATCGTAGGCGACATGCTCGCAGGCCCCTTCTTTGTAGCGGATCTGGTAGCTGGCTATCTCATCGGCGTCAACAATAGCCTCGAAAAAGTGGGGATGCTGCTCGTTCTGCATCTCGTACTCTTTGCGGGCATCAGGCAAAATCACCCAGGCAGCGTCGGCTTTGGGTAAATAGCTGCGTACGACCCAGACCTGCTTGCCGTCTTGCTCTATTGGGTGGGGGCCAAGTACCTCAAAGGGGTTTTGGTGCTGATTCCAAACAACCCGTTCAATTTGCTCAAGAGCAATGGTTGACGACATATATACTTACCTGACACGCGTATTTTAATTAACTTTGGCTATTCAATGTTTTTTGATATGCCTGCTAGCTTAACAAAACGTAGTTACTTTGATCGATCTTTGTTAGCGAGGCCATTTTACGACTAATTTGCAAGATAGCCCTACGGCTAAATATAGATTGATTGATTGTAGACAGTTAGAGATCGCGGCTTGATTTGATAAAAGGCACAATCGGCTTAATGGCTCGCCGCACCTGAAGTAGAAAGAGCAGATATCGAATATCCTGGCTCACCAGATTACCGCCTGCCGGTTCTGCAAGTTCTGCCTGAAGCTGAGCATACTCGGCGGCGCTAATAGGCTCTCCCGTTAAGGGCGATCGCGCCTCTGTAATAATCTCTGTCCGCAAGATCTCCTCAGGAATCTCATCAACCATTTCTATGCCTGCAGCCGGACTACTCGTAGGTATGGGCTGCGCCTTTGCCGTAGACGTAAAAAAAGTAGAAAAAGCGAGCCAAAGCAGCAGTCCTTTGCTAAACCCCGCGCTTATGTGAGTGCGCCTCATGTGAGTGCCCATGGTGTCGAGATCAAGACAGCTACTATAGTGTCCCACAAGATATTGGTGCGTTACATCAAGTAGCCTAAGTTTGTGAAATACTGTTTTGCACCAAACCGCAGCCGACCCCCAGGGGATCAAAAGGGATTAAATCAACTATGAATTTTATGAAAAAGCGTTTTACGGTAGGAAACGCCGCCAGCAAAAAAGCCCGTCGGGTCGCTAAAGGTTTCTTTATTACAGCCGTGATTGCCGGTGGTGCAGGCGTTGTAGCCCAGGCTGCTTTAGCCCAGGCGCTTTTGCAAAAGCAAGGTACGCTCGCCCCGGTAGAAGACACCTACACCTTTGAGGGCGAGTCAGGCCAGGCGATGACCATTGAGCTGCAAAGCGACGACTTTGACACGCTGCTACTGCTCAACGGCCCAGACGGCGAGACGCTGACCTCTAATGATGACTACGGCGGTACTTTTAACTCCACCATCGTGATAGAGCTGCCAGAGTCAGGCATGTATAGCGCGATCGCAACTTCGTTTGATGGCAAAGGCGGCAATTACGAAATTGAAGTGCGCCCTGCTACTGAGTACGAGCAGGCGTTTAGCCGCGCCTACAACCTGTCACTCTCAGAAGATTTTGGTGAGTCGGTAGATGCCTACACAGCTGCGATCGCTATCAACGATGCCGATCCCAACGCTTACTTAGGCCGCGCAGAATCTATCATTAACCGCGCCTATCTCTCTGCCGATTTAGAGGTAAGCGGCCTGCAAGACTTACCAGAAGACGTGATTGAAGCAATCGTGACAGACTACTTTAAGGCGGCAGACTTGCTAGAGCAGCAGGGCGAAACTGAGTCGGCTGAGTCTTTGCGTGAGCAGGCGCAGTATTTCACAGGCGAACCGCCTGCGCCCGCTGTTCCGGGTGAAGTCACTCCTGACATTGAAGAGCCTACCGCAGTGCCTTCTGAAGTTGAAGCGCCTGTGATTGATGCCCCGATTCCAGTAGAGCCAGACGGTGGCATTGGCGATGGTGCCACACCGCTGCCTGCCCCCGAAGAATAACCGCTTGAGTTCCAGCTAGCGCTGAGCCTGTGGTGGTGAACTCTGTTGCCAAACGCCGCCTTGCTCGTTTAAATCATTCATTAAAGAACGATGGCCGCATTTAGAGCAGGCTGTCGTTCTTTTTTTCTCGTGTTCCTCGTTAATTGCAGGCGTATACCAGTCAATGTAAACGCGATCGCATTGCGGACATTTTACCGTGATTGTTCTGGGAGCCATAGCCTGTCCAAATAGCCTGTTTGCGCGTGAAAACAACTCTACCGTACGCCTTCAAGCGCCCGCTTTAACAGCCGTCCATCTAAAACGGCAAGTCCCGATAGAATAAAAGCCATGCCCAGCGCATCTGCCATACTCAGCCGCTCTTGCAAAAAAACAGCGCCTAAGATCAGTGCGCTCAAGGGAACTAAAAAGGAAACGAGAGAGGTATTAACAACGCCTGCTTCAGCGAGCAGACGATAGTAGATAAGGTAGGCGATCGCAGTCGAGCCCACCCCTAAACAAACCACCGCCAACGCCGCCGACCACTGCCACTCGCCGACCAAGGGCGTATTAAACCAAAAAGATGAGCCCACGCCCAGCGGCACGATAATCAACGCGCCCATCGTCGCTGTCATTCGAGATACAAGCTGCGAGGGAATATTATCGAACCGTTTACCCGCAAACCCTGCTATCGCATAAGACATAGCGGCTGCTAATACAGCGAGTTCTCCAGCGCCCTGCAAGCTAAACCCACTTAATACTTCTGGCCCAACTAACACCACAACGCCTGCAAATCCCAAAACCACGCCCAGGGCGCGAGCAGGCGTCAGCTTTTCGTTTGCCCAAAGCGCTGCGATTAGCACCGTAAACAAAGGCGCTGCGGCGATCAAAATAGAGGCCAGACTAGCGCTGATGTACTGCTGGCCCCAGACGATTAGCGTGAACGGCAGCAAATTACTGACAATGCTCAGTCCGCCGCACTTAATCCAGGTAAGCGGCGGCAGCGACTTAGCCTTGCCAGCGACAAAACCGCCTTGCCAAACCAGCCCGTTTAGCACAACAGCCGCAATACTCATACGGCCCATCACCACCGCAACTGGTGAGAACGTCGGCAGCGCTAGCTCCATAAAGATAAATGCGCTGCCCCAAAAAGAGGCCAGCAATCCGAGCCAAAGCCACTGCCGTAACGACATATTTTATCTTCTCAATTTGTTCAACTAACGAATCTATCCGACCTCATGGCCTACAGCCGTAATCGCTTGCTTCACAGAAGACTCAGAGAGTGAATCTGAATCTACTTCAACCGTTTTGTTCTCAACGTCTACTTTCACCTTAGCCTCGCCGTCATGCACCTTAATTTCTTTGGTGATGGTATCGCCACAGCCCGCGCATTTAATTGAAGGCACGCTTAGAGTCATATTCATGGGATAAAAATCTCCTTAAAAGGAATCTCAAATTACAACAGAGTTACGATCCTACCGGCTAGACCTACGATTGTTCTAAAACATCCGGCTGGTTTGGCGTCTTTCACAACCGTAGATAGGGATCTTGCTCTGTCTAAAGAAAGAGAGATTTTAAAGACAACACATACTACAAGTCGCCGACAAACCGCCCTGGGCTGAGTATTTTTTGCGGATCGAACTTCTGCTTGATGTCACTCATAACGCTAAGAGCGTTGCCGCTATATCCCCATACGTCTATCCTCTGTTTGATGGCTTTGGGCGCTTGCAGCAGGGTAAGGAACCCGGCGTTCTTTTGACAGTGCGATCGCATTTCTGCAATCCCCTCTAGCACCTTCTCCGCGGGCTCATTCTGTTCAAACTGAATCCACCCCAGCCCGCTACTCCCATACAGCTTCACCTGCGCGCCCGGCATCACCTTATCAGCTAGCTCAATTAGCCATGGAATTCCGCTAGGCCGAAGTCCGACCTTACACAGAACCGTATCGGCCCGAATCATCTCAGCCGCCTGTCGCCAAAAATCGATATCCGCCTCGCCATCTAGCACCTTGCAAGTCATGCCGTGCGTCGTACCAATTTTCTTGAACCGCTCAGTCTGCTCCTCCACCCCGGCAGCAATCCCCTGGAATCGAGCAATCAGGCTGCGGCTCGGCTTATCTTCAGCGCTAGCAGTCGCCACGACATCTAAAGCAACCGGCGTCAGTCCTGAAAGTCTGGCCTCCGCAGTCGCGGCCTCAATAGCCAGGCCACCGCCTGAGAGCACCACCGTTCTTGAAACCGCCTGCACTGGATACAGCCGAAACGTCAGCTCGCTCAAAATACCTAAGCTGCCATACGCTCCCGTCATCAGCTTCATCAGGTCGTAGCCCGCCACGTTCTTTACCACCCGGCCCCCTGCTCGCGCGATTTCTCCGTCATACCGCACAAATTGAACGCCAATTAGCATATCTCGCAGTCCACCGTACCGCTGCCGGAGCGATCCAGTGTCAGCAGTCGCGACCATACCGCCCACCGTAGCCTGCCGATCAAACGCGGGATCAACCGCTAAAAACTGCCCTTCTCTCGCGAGCTGCCGCTGCAAGTCGGCCACCTTTAGCCCCGGCTCCACAGTGACCGTAAAGTCACCAGCTGCGTGCTCTACAACTCGATTGAGCCGCGCGGTGCTCACCACCAAATCTATACCCGTTGCCAGCCCGCCCCAGCTCAGCTTGCTCCCCTGGCCCACAGGCAACACTCGCCAGTTGTTTTCGGCGGCGATCGCCATCACCTTACCCAGCGCCTCGCACGTATCAGGCATAGCCATACAGGCAGGCAGATCTTCTGAATCTACGGCTGCGGCAATCTGCATAGTCAATGGCGACGGTAGGTCATCCCAAAGCACCACGCTGTCTGCGCCTAGAATGTCAGCGATCGCATCAGAAAGCCGAGCCGTAGCATCACTCATCAGGTTCTCTCAAGTTCGGTAGTAAAAGTAGCTATGCCTACACTACTGCTTAGATTACCGGACGATTCGCCTTCGACTCAATCAATCCCGATTGACACCGGCCCAGTCGCAGGTGCGCCTAGCGTAGGCCCATCGCTGCGCATCTTGCGGAAATTGCCGTAGAGCTGATCGCGCCACAGCCAAAAGCTATCAAAGGCCGGATCGTCCGCCAGTCCTGGCACACCCTTATTGCAAATGCCGACCGGCAGGTCTACATATATCTCCGAAGGAAACTTGATATACATAGATAGCCCAGCGACCGTGAAGTCTGCCAGGGTCGGTTCATCGCCGCATAGATAGGTCTGCTTTTCTAGAATCAAGCAGAGCGCTTCTAAATTCTGTCTCAAGATTTCGGTTGCCGACTTCACCGCATCCGGCCCGAAGCCCGCACCTGCACCCAGCAGGCTCAGCACGTCACCCGGCACCGATCCCACCACCGTTTTCACCAGATCAGGCGTCGAAATTGGCAGCAGCGCCGTCCGAAAATTAGGATGCTGATTAAAAGCGCCGATCATCACCTTGCGAGCATTCGGCCCAATCGACTCATCGGCCCAGGCTTCCATCATCAAACATAAGCCTTTCTTATAGGGATCAACCGGGATCAGCGGGTTTTCAATATACTTCTTGTCTAGATAGCGGGCGATCGCGCTCGAATCAGGAATCACCTCATCACCGTCCTTAAGCACTGGTACCTGGCGCTGCCCGGAAAGTCTATAGAGATCTATCTGGCCTATACCTGGGATAACTTCAATCGTCTTGTAAGGCAGTTGCTTGTAATCCAAGAGCAGCCTTACCTTTTCGCAGTAGTGAGACGCTTCAAACTGATAAAGCTCTATCATTCGAGTTTTTCCTTTCTGTGAGTGCTATCTATCGATGGTTCAATAAAAACCATAGCTGCTGTACCTCTTTTGTTACATAGGTCTTAGCGATTTGTACGTAGCCATAGGTACATACATTTTCGGCAGCTTGCCTATCTTGACGCTTTTGATAGCTCTCAGCATCTATCTATAAGCGAACTATCTCAAAACCATTTCAAAACCATTTTTTCCGATATGCTTTGTAAGAGCTTAATGAACTTTAGTAAAGCCTTTACGACATTAAGTGAATAAATGCAGTGACTTGGTTACGCAAACAAAGCGATCTGTATCAATTCGTCCTCGAATTCATCACTTGAACAATCACCAAGACTAAAGCTCACCAAGACTTAAGAGGTTCTATGCAAACCAACAGCCCCAAATTCATCAAAAATTTCACGATTGGCCTCATCGCTAGTACCGCAGGTGCTTTTGTAGCCCTTCCTAGCGTAGCGATGCCTGAGCCCGGCGAATCCGTTGAGGTCATTGAGTCTATTGAGACGACAGATTTAGAGGTAACTGACACTGCGCCAGTTGAAGCGATCGCTGAGCCGACTGCTGGCGAGACGCTACCTGTGGCTGAAGCTGATGAGCTTTTAGAAGAGCCTGTCGCTGAAACTGAGAGCGAAGAAGCGCCCGTTGTCGGTGCTGACGCTTTGCTTGAAGAAACTGAAGAGCCTGTCGCTGAGACAGAAGAAACTGAAGCGCCTATCGCTGAAACTGAAGAGGCTGACGCGCCAGTTGTAGAAGCTGACGCTTTGACTGAAGAGGCTGAAGCGCCTGTCGCTGAAACTGAAGTAGATGAAGCACCCGTTGCTGAAGAGCCTATCGAAGCGACCTGAAGACGTAGCTGAAGATATTAATACTGAGGAGTTCACAATTGCTGAACTCACCAACAACAGCGACTCTTTCACTGTTCTGGCCGCTGCACTAGAAGCTGCTGATTTGAGCGAAACGCTCAGTAGCGAAGGCCCCTTTACGGTCTTTGCACCCACTGACGAAGCGTTTGCAGACCTGCCTGAAGGCGCAGTAGAACAGCTATTGTTGCCTGAAAACAAAGATGTTCTCATCCAGGTACTCACTTACCACGTTGTTCCAGGCGCAGTGCTCTCTACTGAGCTTGAAACCGGCAATGTGCCTACCGTAGAAGGAAGCGATATTGCGGTTGAAGTCGCTGATACGGTCACTGTCAACAATGCAAACGTTGTCTTTGCTGATGTTGCTGCTAGCAACGGGGTCATTCACGTGATTGACCGCGTGATTTTGCCACCGGCTCCTGAAGCAGACGCTGATATTGATGGCGCTGACGCTATTCAGTAAGCTCTTTTGTATTTTGAGAGGTCAAGCAGCCGTTTTATAAACGCCTGTGCAGATCTTCTCTCACAGATGTCTTGTGTTATGCTCCTTCGATTATTGAGATCGAAGGGGCTTTTTGCTTCAGGTAGCAGAACCGCAAATCGCTTTATCACCCGGCGTCGTTTCAATCACTACGTCTTCAAAGCCCGCACTCATCAGCAGCTTGGTAATCACCAGCTCAGCGCGCTCGCTCGCCTGCCTTAAAATATCTTGCTCGCACACAGCGGCCTGCTCAATCTTATCAACCGCTTCTCGCTGAGCGAGCCCTTGCAACTGCGGCGCACGATCTGGGCCTAAGTTCAAAAATCCCCGATCATAGTCATATACTTCAGAGCGCGCAACGTCTATTTTTTTATCGAGCACTTTAGGCGCAGGCAGCTTTACCGTCACCTGCGTCCCATCTTCTGAAGGGACTACATCTGCGCTCTCTAGCTCTTCCAAATCCACACCCGCGCGCACCTCACCATAGGCCACATACAGCAGGTTAGTTTTTGCAATCGTGTAGTCGCCCAGCTTGCGATCGCTCTGAGCAGGCACCACCGCCTCCATCGTAAACACCGCCGTAGTTAGCTCGCTGGCCCCCCGCATCTGCTTCACCACCACCGTCCGTATATCTGCTTTTTCCTCAGGCGGCTTGGGAGAGAGCGCCATTTTCACGCCTTCCATAAACTGAGAGCCCGAACGGATAAAAGCTAAGCCTGCCAAGCTCGCTAGCATGACCGCACCGCCGGTTGTGGCGATCGCCATCAGCTGTAGCACCTTCATCGGCCCCGACTTCTGTCTGGTTTTTTGGGGCTTGCGATCGCGTCCCCGACTCCGACGAGTAGGCGTATACTTCTGGCGATACGGATCGGGTATGCGGGTCTTCATATTGGGCGCGTAGGCAATAAGTACAGTCTAGCGGAACTCCCCAATCGTTCATAGGAAGCTAGCGCGACATTGACACAATCAACACATCCGTTCTACACGAAGCGGTGAAGTTAATCCACCGTCTTAATCACGAATGTTAGGTTCCAATCTTTTTTACTTATGGCGGATGTGCTCGTATACATCAACGTAGCGATCGCCCGGCTGCTGCCAGGAATAGTCGCATCGCATTCCCTGCTTAGCCAACTGTTCAAATAGCGCTGGCTCATTTCGATATAGATCCAAAGCCCGCTTCAGCGCTGACTCTAGCGCCACGCTGTCATTCTCATAAAACACAAATCCATTGCGCGCTTCTCGGGGATGACCCTCATCATAATCCCAGTCAAAAACGGTATTTACCAGACCACCGACGCCACGAACCACCGGCACCGTCCCGTACTTAAGGCTGATAATCTGCGTCAGCCCGCAGGGCTCATAGTTACTCGGCACGATGATAATATCTGCTGCTGCATATATCTGCCGCGCCAGCGCTTCGTTAAATCCAATCTCCAAATGGCAGTCAGGATTATCATTCAAGTACGCCTTCTCACCCATAAACCAGTCGTTAATACCCTGCTCAGAGGCCGAGCCCAGCGACACAAACTGCGCCCCTTTCTCCAAGCAGTAGTACAGCGCATGGTGCACCTGATGCATCCCCTTTTGCTGATCGAACCGACCAATGAATACCACCAGCGGCTCATCACTCGCACGCAGCAAAAGTCTCTCCCTTAGAGCCTTCTTATTCAAGGCTTTGTTTTCAAAGTCATCAATTGAATAGTTCGCCGCAATCTTAGTATCTACTGCCGGGTTCCAAATGGTGTAGTCAACCCCATTCAAAATGCCGCCAAACTTATCTTGATGATCTGCTAAGGTCGGCTGCAATCCGCACCCAACATCGCTAAACCGCGCCTCCCAAGCATGGTGCGGCGACACCGTATTTACATAGTTGGCATATACAATGCCACCCTTCATAAAGTTAATCGCCATCGGATTGCCGTTGTCTTGCAGCCGATCGGGCGTGAAGTAGTACTCCGCCTGATTGAGCCCTGTAGCGCGCAAAACCTCGACGCCCCAAGCGCCCTGATGCTTAAAGTTATGGATGGAATAGCACACCCGCTGATTGGCCATGCCGTGAAACTTATACATCTCAAACAGCATCACTGGCACGAGCCCCGTCTGCCAGTCGTGGCAGTGCAGTATATCTGGACGCTTGCCACTCTTTAGCAAAAATTCCAGCGCCGCTTTGCTAAAAAAAGCAAACCGAATCTGATCGTCCCAGTCGCCGTAGTACTTGCCCCGGTCAAAAAAACCATCTTGCGAGTGCGGCTCGATAAAAAAGCACAGCAGCCCGTGCACCCAACCACACTGCACCGAGCAGTGCACCACGCCGTCGTACCAGGGCACCCACAGGTCGCGATAGGCTTCGTGCATCCCCCACACTTCGTCGTAGCGCATACAGTCGTACTTGGGCAAAACCAGCTCTACACAGTGATCGCGCAGGGTTAGCTCGCGGCTCAGGCCGTAAACCACATCGCCCAGGCCGCCCGCTTTAATAACGGGTGCGCACTCCGAGGCAATTTGCACGATATACATAGCGCGATCTCCTAAAACCTATCAACGAAAGTTTGTATTTATAGCTTTATTCAAACAGAAATAGTGAGTAATTTTCTGAAAAACTTGGCCCAAACCCTTCTATCCACAGGCTGAATGCTGGTCATTATCAGGGTTGGAGAAGCTGCTAGAAATTCTGAGAACGCCTTGACTATACTTATTAGCGACCCTGGCCTCACTTGCGACAGACTTACATCAGCCGTGCAAAGGAATTTTCTATGATTGCGATCGCGCCCAACCCTTCAGACCTCGACCAGCTACCCGCTCTCAACGCCTCTCACCCCGGACTGCCCAACATCTGCGGCAGCGAGTCTACAATCACCGCCATCACCTGCCACCACCAGCCCATCTTCCTCCCCACCACCAACCTCGATTTTTCAAAGATCACCGCCGGGTTTGCCTGCGCCCTCCACATGCACCAGCCCACCATCCCCGCAGGCCAAGACGGCGGGCTCATCAGCAACCTTCAGCGCATGTTTGAGCACCCCAACGACGGCGATAACCATAACGCCTCTGCGTTTGCATGGTGCTACAGCCGCATGGGCGACTGGATTCCTGAACTGGTCGCCAAAGGTGAAAACCCCCGCATTATGCTCGACTATTCCGGCAATCTCTTTTGGGGCCTCACTCAAATGGATCGCCAGGACGTACTCGGCAACCTCAAGCGTTTGTGCGAACCTCAATATCAGCCCTACGTCGAGTGGATGGGGACGATGTGGAGCCATGCCGTAGTGCCTTCTACGCCAATTCCCGATATCAAGCTACACATTCAAGCCTGGCAGCATCACTTTGCCGACCTTTTCGGCTACGAAGCACTGTCGCGGGTAAAAGGCTTTTCGCCCCCCGAAATGCACCTGCCGAACCATCCCGACACGCTGTTTGAATACATTAAGGCGCTCAAGGAATGCGGCTATCGGTGGCTGCTGGTACAGGAGCACTCAGTCGAGCGTTTGGACGGCAGCGGCCTGCACCATGACGATAAATACGTTCCTAACCGGCTGGTAGCTAAAAACTCTCACGGTGAGACGATTAGTATCACTGCGCTGATTAAAACGCAGGGCTCAGACACAAAGCTAGTGGCGCAAATGCAGCCGTATCACGAGGCGAAAGGACGCGGCAGGCAGCAGATTGGTGAGGCGTCGGTGCCCTGCTGCGTGTCGCAAATTGCCGATGGGGAAAACGGTGGCGTGATGATGAATGAGTACGGGCGCGACTTTGTTCCTTTTTGGAGCAGCATTAAGGAGAATGGCCGTAGCGTAGAAGGCACTGTGGGGCTCAATGGCACAGAATATATCGAGCTAATTGAGGCGGCTGGCGTGAATCCTAATGACTATCCGGCCTGTCAGGCGGTGGGTCAGCATAAGATTTGGCAAAAGGTGACAGATGCTACGCCTGAGGCGGTGAGTGCGGCGATCGCAGAACTGCAAGAAACCGACCATCAGTTTCATATGGACGGCGCGTCTTGGACGGATGATTTGAGCTGGGTGAAGGGATATGAGAACGTGTTGGAGCCGATGAATCAGCTCAGCGCTCGCTTTCATGCTAAATACGATCCGCAGGTTCAGGCTGATGCGAGCGTTACACAGCGGGCTGATTATCAGGAGGCTTTGTTGTATTTGTTGCTGGTAGAGACTAGCTGCTTTCGCTATTGGGGGCAAGGCACTTGGACTGACTACGCGCAGGCGCTGTATCGACGTGGGGAGGCTTTGTTGGCGGATTGAAAGTTGGAGGGTTAATGGGTTGCTGTGCCGGAGGACGTAAGGTCTTACGCCCCTACGGTTTGGCTGACGAGGCTATAGAAACTGAAGCTGGGTTTGTGGCTGATAGCTTGGGAATATTTGGGCGAGCTGGGCTGAGTTGAGATTAAAGTGTTGACCTAGTAAGGGCATAAGTATGTCTCTGAAATCTGTTGTAACGGCCAAATCTCTTGATTGATATAGCGAGCTAGCATCTAAACCAGGCCACTGACCATAAACCTGCTGCCCTTTAATGCCACCGCCTAACAGCCACAGAGCATTGCCATAGCCATGATCGGTACCGCCGTTGCCATTTTCGGCAACAGTTCGGCCAAACTCAGAAACAACAACAATTGCAGTGTGGTTGTAAACAGGCCCAAGCGACTCGGCTAACGTGGCAAGTCCATTGCCTAAAAGCTCGAAGTTACGGTTCAAAATACCGCGCTCGTTAATGTGAGTGTCCCAATTACCCAGCTCCATAAAGGCCACCTGAGTCGCGGCATCGCCTACCATGAGCCGGGCTAGATAGCGGGCGCTGGCGGCAAACTGTTCAGGCCCGGCAGCGCCACGGTCAGCGGCGGCTGACTCTGCGGTTAACTCGCGTAGCAAAATCTCTCGGGCTTTACGGCCTTCTTGGTAGGCGATCGCTAAGCTATCGTTTCCAGCATAAAGCTGGTCAAAAGCAAGCTGAATGGGCTCTCTATCGATTGGCAATACACGACTGTTGACACCCTGAACGGCCAGGCTAGCCACCGGCTGCGTGCCTTTGAAGATAAGGGGCACCGTGCCACCCACGTTCACCGCCCGCGTAGAGGTGCCGTCGGGTAAAGCGGCCAGCAGACGATTCAGCCAGCCGCTATCGGTACCCGTGACGCCGGGGGTGCCGGTTTCTAAGTTGTCCTGCGCTTGAAAGTGCGATCGCACCACAACAGGCGAGCCTACCGCATGAACAAACGCCAGATTCTCTCGCTCCCACTCCGGTATCAGCGCTGCCAAAGCCGGGTGCAGGCCAAACTGTCCGTCTAGGTCAATGGCTCCTTGGGCGCTACCGGGTTTGGTGATCGCAATGGTCGGTCGCAAACCGTAGTAATCAGGCTCTTGATAAGGCACCACCGCATTCAGCCCATCCATCGCGCCTCGCAGCATAATCACAATTAGCCGAGGCGTTTCCAGCTCAGCGGCCACTGCCCGCCGCCACGCCCAGCCATGAGCACCGACCGATACCAAGCCTGAAGCACCGAATAAAGCCGCTCGATTTAGAAACCGTCTTCGCTTCATACTCCTCACCTTTAGCGATACATCATTTCAGGACTACCCAGCAGCAAACCCACCCGCAAATGAGGCGGCGCGCCCTCAATCACCTGCTGGGTATTTGTTGATAGCTGAGTGCCAATCGTCTCTAACGTTCTTGCTAGCAAAGCGGGCGGCGGCACTCGATTATCACCTTGAAAGTTAACGGTGGCGATCGCTAAATTAACCCGCCTGATCATCGCATCCGAAGTCAGCCAGGCATCTTCTACCTGAGCATAGCCATTCGGCGTTCGACATCTATATATAGGCATCCCTAGCTGAATTATTCCACCTGAGAGCCGCTTGAGAAATTCATCAGGTAGCGCGGTTAGACCGATGGCACGCGCCGCTGAGAGTAAATACTGGTAGGGCGTTTTGAACTTGCGCTTGCGGTTTGCCGCCAGCCAAAACTCAGGATGCTCAAACAGCGCTAAGAGTACCGCTTTAATATCGCCATCACTGGTTGAAAAGACATCTGCAAGGCTGGTGACTAGATTCGGTGAGGGCACGTCAGCGACAAAATACTGAGCAAGCTGATAGCTAATGTGTCGCGCGGTTGCCGGATGCCTAGCCAGTAAGCTAAGTGCGCGTTCGCCTTCTACTATGCCGCCACCTGCGATCGCTTCACCCAGCAGCACCTTATCGCTGGCATCGTGCCGCCCGCGTAGGAACACAAAACCACTCTCGTTACGATCCGCCTGATGGAAGTTAACCGAACTCCATCCCGTTAAGATTCGAGCTAGGCTCTCGACATCTGCCTGAGTGTAGCCAGCATTTGCACCCAGCGTATGCAGCTCCATCAGCTCGCGAGCATAGTTCTCATTGAGCCCTCTAAACTGACCTTTTGCCTGAGCGCTGTTCGGGTCGGTATTGCGCCAGTTGTCTAAATAAAACAGCATCGCCGGATGCTTTGCGGTAGCGCCAAGCAAGTCTCGAAACTTACCCAAAGCAAACGGTCGAATGGCCTGATGTTCGTAAGCACCAACCCACATCTTGAGCGGCCCTTTGCCCGCAAACACGTTGAAATGATTGAACCAAAAATCTGTCATCACCTCTTGAAGCTGATACGCGCTGCCCAGAGCTAATAGCAGCCGGGCCCTTTCAGCCTCTTGCAATACGCCTGCCTGCCTGCGGTTCGCGGCCATGCGCTGCTCGTCGGTGGCCTCTTTGGGCGGGGCGTATTGCTGGAATAGATCGACGGGCGATCGCTTCAAATCAGGAAACGCTGCGATGTTTGAGGCGATCGCCGCTAGCTCGTCAGCCGGGTCAAAGTTAAGCTGGCCGCTGATGTAGGCGCTGATGCCCTCTTGCTCAACGCGCGCGCGATCGCCCGGTGCTGGCCCAAAGCTCAACCGATTGAGAACGTGCGTAATATTGTCAGGAGAATTTGCAATATTCAAGCAGCCCACCTCAATAACGAAGCAAAAGCGTGTGAGTCAGCACCGCTTGTCTCACAAGTCCCGACATGGGAAAGTCCCGACATGGGGCTGCAACACATAGATTGTATCGCGCTCCTTAGAAAACAAAAAGAGAGTGAGTGCCAGTATGAAAACACCCACTCTCTCTTATATCCTCAGCGCTTATGCTTGTGCTTGACGCTTTGAGAACTTGGGTACGAGATAGCCAGCGACCACCATCAGACCTAGTACAGCCGTAGGCTCAGGAATGTCGGTGCTCTCTTCTGCAAAGCCAGCATTCCAGGTGCCAAACCGGCTAAGATCTTGGACAAACGAATCCGGTGCTTGGGGGTCAACGACGAAAGCTGTTTGCCCAGCTAGCACAGAATTAACCTGAAGCTGAGCACCGCCGTCGCTACTAGCCGCCAAGAAAACAAAAGGCACAGAAGTATCATTCACAGCGGCCTCTGTGATGGTGCCCAGCGTGAGTACGGGCTGAGAGCCGCTGCTGAACTGATTGAACGTGACATTGGGCAGACCGCTAAAGGTCGCATTGAAATTAGTCGGATTCTCAACAGTCACGCCATCGGCTGCCACATCGCCTTCAACAGTGCCGGTAATAGAGCCCGCGCCGTTGTCAAAGTCGTACGAAAAGTTAATTAGGCTAGCGGCTTGAGCCTCTGAGAGTGGCAAAAAGCCTAAGCCTATAACAGCGGCTGTTGCAGCCGTTATTTTGGTGAAAAGTGTGTTCATAATTTCTATGGAGTCAGTCGAGGATAGTGTTTAGTGAAGATAGTGTTCTTTTGTTGGGAAGACCTATTGTTGAGACTGCTAGAGACACACAAGATAAACAGATGGCGCTAGAACAAAAGCGCTTGCAGTAAGTATGGTAAAACAGCGCCGTATGCTCTATGTTTGATGGGCCTAGCTTGAACAGCAAAACTTTATCAAGCAGGAGGCGTCGTAAAGTTTGAGCAAACTTATTTCCGCTTTTCCAGCGCTTTGTGAGTATGTCATCCGTACAAACACGGCGCTCACAGGCTACTTTCAACTTTATTTTTAGGATGCTGGTTCAGTAACCACCGCACGAGCTGCTGCCAGTCTTCATATTCAGTTAAAGCTAGCGGTTGACCGGCTAACTGATCAGGCAACTGATTGACCTGAGAAAACTCAGCAAAACTATCGCTCCAATGAATCAGCGCTTCTATAGGCAGATAGGGCGTATGGTTCCAGGCTTGCTTCAAATGCTCGGCCATTTCTGGCAGATAACCAGTGTCATACAAATACCAAGCTGCCCACACCAGCGTGTGATAGCGAACAGAGCGCTCCTGCAGCCTGACGGCGTTAGGCAAATCAGGCTGTTGAAAAAATTTATTCAAAAACTTAGTGAGATCCCGCGCCTGCACAAGGCCATTGCCCATTGCGCTATGACGATGCTGACGGTAGCTGACGGCGATCTCCTTAAGCCACTGCCCGCAGCAGCCCTCTAGCGCTAGCCGACAAACCAGATCAACGTCTTCAGCGGCCTGAAGCTGCACGTCAAAGCCGCCGACTCGAATTAGCCAGTCGCGCCGAACCATTAGCGCACTGGGCAGAACGGGTTTGAACCTCAAAAAATTCTCTAGCGTTAGATCGGGTGCGATCGCCCACGGCGTTACCCAATCAATGAGCGCACCTGATTCATCTACTCGCTGCCAGCCGCTCTGAACCAGGCCAAGCGATGGATCTGATTCAAACAGCGCGCGCTGCTGGGCTAGCTTGTTTGGCAAAAAGTAATCATCAGCATCTAAAAAAGCAACAAGCGTGCCTGCGGCTAAGTTGATGCCGCGGTTTCGAGCAGATGAAACGCCCTGATTGGTCTGATGGACATAGCGCAAGCGAGGGTCGTCAATAGCCTGTACGGCCTGGGGCGTATCGTCAGTAGAACCATCATCAACCACAATTACTTCGTCTACCTGCTGAGCTAGCGCGCTTTGAATAGCCTGGGTGATGTACAACTGGCAGTTATAGACTGGAATAATGACGCTAGTAGTTAGCACTAAATTCTTAAACGAAGGGATTTTGAATGAAAGGCTTTTGGACGGCGCACAGGGAAAAGAAACGAAGCGCGATCGCAAGCTACCACATTACGCAATCCTACCTATCTTTTTGTGTCAAACCCGTTGAATTCTCTGTCTCATAAAAAATTTTAGCGTCCATAAATAATGTTTCGTTGAAGACATCGGTATCGCCGCTGAGTCTCTATTGATACGCGAACGTTCTGTTTTGCAGACGTTAAAAAAGTAGCCATACAGGAAAGGTACGGATAGGCTACCGTTACAACATGAAAGCGAGATGAAGCGCTTCGATCTTTACGCAGAGAAGACTTCAACTATTCTTGATGAGCCCTCTCTAGCACCCTATCAGCCATAAAAGATGACGCGTAGTATCCTCAGAAACCAATCACCCGTACGTAGAATATATAAACCATAAGTAGCAAACCGCACGGATGACAAAACTAAAAAACACGCTATCTGCACATCAGGACAATTTACAAAAAAAATAACGCTCCTTCTTTGCGCTATCTTCACAAACGCTGCGAAAAGTACAAGCTAATATAAACCCGTTGGGAAGCGCCAAGTTTCTACACTAGCCGCACGTCTGTTTGTTCGACGTTTGCGATCGCTCAAGGCTGCAATAAGTAGACATTTGCACGGGTGTACTTCTAGATTTTCAGTTTTTTATATTTAATACAAGGAGACATATATTATGTCTATCGTAGTTGGTGACAATCTGGCCAATAGCATCACGACTGGGGATCAAAACGACTCTATCTTTGCCCTTGACGGTAACGATATTGTTAACTCTGGTGGTGGCGACGACGTTATCTTTGGCGCAGGCGGAAATGACATTCTGTTTGGTGGCGATGGTAACGACGTACTTAAAGGGGGTGATGGTAACGACATCATGTTCGGTGGCGCAGGCGACGATCAGTTGTTCGGCGGCGCAGGCGCTGACACGCTAGAAGGCGGCACGGGCGCTGACACCTTCATCTTCGACTTTGCTGACGGCGGCCTTGTTGACGAGATCACTGACTTTACCTCGGGTGAAGACACTATCTTCATTCAGGGCGCAGGCTCTAATGCTACGGTCACTTACGATGCCACCACTGGCATTGTATCTGTCAACGATCAGGCATTCTTGCAGTTAGATCCCGGTCTTAGTATCGATAATGATGATTTCTTGATCACGTAACTTCTGGTTTTTAAAGAAGAAAGTCACATAGCAGGCAAAAGTGGGCTCATGATCTATGGGCACGTGATAGTGCTTGTTGTTCATGGGTTCGCTTTTTGTCTCTTCGTATACCAAAAGAACAAAAAAGCAAAACGTTAGAGAAAGAGAATTTAAAGAGAGTGGATGGGGATCGCACGGAAAAGAGATCTCCATCTAAAGGCGATTAATCCGTTGATATGTTAATAAAGGCTTTTTCTGGTCAGCTTCAAGCGCACGCAACGCGCGGTGAGTGGGATCAGGTCGTTCACCTGTGTGAGCAGATAATTTCGCAAGGTGTAGAGCGGCAAGCGCCTGCCCAGCAGGCTGAATGCTATACCCTATTGGGTAAAGCGCTGGTTCATCAGGGCGATGACACAGGCGCGATCGCAGCCTATACCCAGAGCTTAGCGCAGCAGCCGTATCAACCTCAGAGCCACTACGCCATTGCGCTTTTGTACAGCAGGCAAAAAAGGCACTCGCGCGCTATTTCTCACTACCAGATGGCACTTCAGCTTGATCCCAACTGGGCCCAGGCAGCCTTCAGACTTGGCAGCGTATTTCATCAGATTGGCCATACGGCTCAGGCTTACGAAGCCTATCAGTTTGCACTTGGCTGCGATCGCACCTGCGCAGACGCTTACTTTGCGCTTGGCCTATTGCACGAACAAAAAGGCGAGACTCGTAAAGCCATCAAGTGCTATCGGGAAACCGTTTTTCTACGACCTAAGCATATTAAAGCCTATTGCTATTTGAGCGCTGCACTCACGCGAATGAACGCCTATGCAGCAGCGGCTGACGTGTCGGCTCAGGCGATCAGGGCCCTGCCAAACAGCGCTGTACTCCACAACAATTTGGGCCAAATTCTTGCGGCCAAAGGTGATATAGAAGCTGCCATGGCGGCCTACGAGCAGGCATTGGTGCTAGAAAGTACGCTGGCAGTAACGCATCAAAACTTGGGCCGACTCTGGCGCAGCCACCAGAACTTAGACAAAGCCGCCGATCACTTTCAGCAGGCGCTCCGGCAAGACAGGCAGCCCGATCTACAGCAACGGGCAATTTTGAACGACTATGCAGCGCTGCTAATTGCCAAAGGAGAATGGTC
The DNA here is from genome assembly GCA_963793265.1 of uncultured cyanobacterium. GTDB lineage: Bacteria > Cyanobacteriota > Cyanobacteriia > Phormidesmidales > Phormidesmidaceae > Phormidesmis. The sequence goes on along the minus strand of CAWBZI010000004.1, from coordinate 735,956 downwards.
GGCACTACTCGACTGTTTGCGGCAGGCAATCGCTCAAGCGCCCGACTGGATAGCCGCTTATTGCGATCGCACGATTCATCTTTCCCAAAGCGATCTCCTATTTCGGCTACAGCGCACCTGCGGTCGTTTTCTGCTCGCCCTACAGCAGGCCCAATCGCCCGATACTGAGGCCATTTTACAAGAGCGTCTGTGCCAAATCTACGAATACTTGGGCGCGCTTTCTATGGCCTGCGACGCGCCCGCTAGAGCTGAGCAGTGCTATCGCAGCGCGCTTTCTATCAATCCCCATGCGCTCGAAATTTATAGCGCTCTCGGAGATTGTTTGTTGTATCAAGGGCGACAGACAGCGGCAGCGGCACTCTACCAGGCTGGCATTTTGCAAGCAGAAATCTTTTCGCTGACGGCGAATCGTCTTGTTGAAGTTCTCGCTGACAAGCTCAAACAGACAAACACCGATAAGCCTACTTTCGCTCAAACCATCAGCGGTATCTATCGCTACTACAGAGATTGGCAGGCAGAAATCGCCGTCGGAACTAAGGATGAGACTCAGAACGAACGATTGATTCCTATTGTCTCGCTTGATCCTCAGTGCGGTGGGGTTACCTGTGGCGCTTGTATGGGCGAGCTTATTCAACAGTTTTCGCCTGTTCAAGTCAGCAAAAACGCTTTTAGTACGTCGGCTCAAGCAGCGCCTAGTGTGCCTGATTTTCCAACCTTTGTCGCCACGATTCCTCACGGCAAAGCCTGGATAGCGCCTCAGGAAAATGCTTGGAAGGTTTGCCATGAAATTGCTATTTTTACCTCAGATGATTATCTGCTAGGCGACCTCTCTCGCTGTTTTCCCTGGTATCTGCCGGGGTGCGATCGCCACAATGCCGGTAGTCATACCGTTTTGCACCGACAAACGCCGCTGCCCGAGCTGAAGACACTACAGGGCAGCGTTGCTATTCTCTCTGGGCTCTCTGGTCACATCTACTATCACTGGATGTTTGATGTACTGCCCCGATTAAAAATTCTAAAGGAGAATCTTCAGCAGCAAGGAAAAGATTTCAGTCACATTGATTACTTTGTTGTAAATAACTTTGAAAAGGCATTTCAAAAAGAGACGTTAACAGCGCTTGGGGTGCCGTTAGAAAAAGTGATTGCCAGCGATCGCCTGCCCCACATTCAAGCTGAGCAGCTTGTTGTACCTAGCTTTCCAGGCCATTTAGACTGGGTGCCGCCGAGTAGCATAGATTTTTTACGAGATGCGTTTTTAACAGCGCGCGCTTCGGCAGACTTACCTAGCACTGCCTGCAAACGTATTTACATCACCCGGTCGCAGGCAAAATACCGTCATGTTTTCAACGAAGCGGCTGTCGTTGAGCTGCTCAAACCGTTCGGATTTGTGCCAGTGGTTTTAGAAACCATGAGTGTCACCCAGCAGTCGCAGCTATTTGCCGAAGCCGATATCATTATCAGTCCGCATGGCTCTAGCCTGACGAATTTAGCGTTTTGCTCCCCCGGTGCGACCGTAATTGAGTGCTTCTCGCCCTACTACCTGCGCACCGACTACTGGATGATTAGCCAGCATCTCAAGCTAAACCACTACTATTTAATTGGAAAAAGCTTTGAGTGCCACCCGCTCAGACAGTTGATGTACCCTAGCGGCCTCACAGAAGATTTTATGATTGATTTGTCCGACTTACGCAGGCTGCTAAAGACAATTCTCTCAGATTCCGCTAGCTTGACTTTTCTGCCCCATTCTTCTCACCACAAGGAGGCTCTCAGCCGATGATGATGCAATATCTGGACGAAGCGGTTACGGCCTGCGAAAACCTGTTAGAAGTTTCTTCGTCGCCTACCGATGCTGCTTCCGAATCATCAAATGTTCAGCTCTCATGGACTGAAGCCTGTCAGACGGTGGGCAATGTGCTGACCGGCATGGGGTTTGTTGAAGAAGCCTATCCCTGGCGATCTATGGCCTTTGATCTGGCCCCAGACCGCGCTAAGTTCTACGCCGAGTCAGGCCGCGTTTACTGCCAGTGCGAAGCCTGGGACAAGGCGATTTACTTTTGTCAGCACGCGCTTGAACAACAGCCTGAGAATGCGAGCGTTCGTCGCCGTCTAGCAGGTATCTACAACCAGCTCGGCAACTATCGTGAGGAAACTCAGGTGGTCAATGAGCTATTGACGCTACAGCCTGAAACCGCAACGGCCCAAGGGCATCATCAGCTCGGCCAGGTGTTACAAAAGCAGGGGCGCAGTAAACAGGCTGCCAAGTGCTATGAAAGAGCGATCGCACAAGACAACCAGTATGTTGCTGCCTACTACGCGCTAGGTGAAGTTTGGAGCCAGCAGCGCCAGTGGGATAAAGCCGTTGCGCTGTTTGAGGGCTTGATAGAAGAGCGCCCTAATGAGGCGATGGCTCACTACCGGCTAGGGCGCGTTCATAAGCAGGCGCAGCAGTTTGAGCAGGCGATCGCCTGTTTTCGCAGCGCGTTGAAAATAGATGCTCAGCTCCACTGGGCCTATATGGGCCTGCTGAACACGCTAATGCAAATGCAGCGATGGGACGAGACAATTGAGATCTGTCAGGGGGTGCTCAACGTGAGCGATCGCTTTCCCTGGATCTATGGCTTTATGGGCAATGCGTTTGCCCGTAAAGGAGACTTATCACAGGCCGCAAGCTGTCATCAACAATCCTTTGCCGCTCAGGGCTGGCAGGGCTGCGCCGAGCAAGACTATCAGTTTGGCCTAACCTGGTTTAGTGAGAGCATTTCGCTATGGAAAGCGCATCTAGCCCCGCTCAATGAGCGTTTGGCTGAGCGATCGCTGATTCGAGCGCTGGCGCTGGGCTCTCGTAACGATGGCAGCTTGTTTTGGCTAGCAGATGAAGTTTTGCAGCAGCCAGGCGATCGCCTGCTTTGCCTAACGCCTCAGATAGATGAAGCTTTCGAGATGAACTTGCGTAAAAGTGCTCAGGCTGAAAAGATTGTTGTTGAAGTAGGCAATTTACCACAACAGCTTGCCGGGCTCACTGAGAGCAAACCGTCTGAGAGCAGACCGTTTGAGAGTAAGCCGTCTGACCAAAAATCAGAGCAGGCGTTCGAGATAATTGTGGTACAGAGCGATCGCAGGCGAGCAGATGAGGTTAAGGCGATCGCCACTCAGGCTTGGAACCTTCTCAAGCCCGGCGGCTTCATCTTGTTTAGAGACTATCTATGGCATCATCCCACCGAACCCGCACAGTCTTCTAAAGTCGGCATAGATGCCTTTATCGCAGTCGTTACCAATCACGCCGCCGTGCTGCACCAGTCTCATCAGCTCATGCTCAAAAAGACACTCAAAAAGGAAACCCCTTTGGATGCCTGAAGAATCCTTACGGACACAGATGCCTTTGAACTCGCCTGCGGCTGAGATCGAAACGGCTTTGGCTGCGGCGCAGGCAAGCTGTCATAAAGCAGACTGGGCAAAGGTGATTGCAAACTGTCAGGCGGCGATCGCGCAGTGCAAACAACAGTTGAGCGGTCAAAATCAAAACGCTCAAAATCAAGGCTATCAGCAGCCAGGCAGGCAACCCTCGCAGGCAGGCAGCGCGACCGAGACTACGGTCGCTCAAACCACCGCTGCGCTGCACCAGGCTAAAGGCGATCTTTACAAAAGCCAGGGCCAAACTGAACTGGCTATTCAGGCTTACAGGCAGGCTTTAGCCCTGAGCCCTGATCTTAACGATGCCAAAACCGGGCTAGGTGAGACGTACTCGCACGAAGCTCAACAGCTTCATCACCAAGGCGATACTACCGGAGCAGTGCGCCGCTACCTTCAGGCTATTGAGCAGCAGCCACGCCTGTTTACTGCCTACACCCGGCTGCGCTACAACCTCATGCGCTACAACGTTCCGGCAGGCGATCCGATTTTGAAAGAAATCGTAGCGGCTATTAAGCAGGTGGTTCAACAACATCCAGACATTTTGCCTGCGCAAGTGGCTCTAGCTTATGCGCTCACTAAGCTGGGCGATAAAAAAGCGGCGATCGCATGCTATCAGCAGGTAAACTATCGCCTCACGCAGCGTCAGCTTGCCGCGCATCCCCAGCAGTCGGCCCTGTTAAAATCAGCTCAACGCCGTCCGCCCAACTTTATGATCATTGGCGCGGAAAAATGCGGCACGACCTCGCTTTATCACTACCTACGTCAGCATCCTGCTGTACTGCCGCCGATTGAAAAAGAGATTGACTTTTTCGATATGGAATATGAGCAGGGGCTTGAGTGGTACCTGGCGCATTTTCCAGCTATGCCCAAGCCAGGAATGGAACAAGAGAAAGAGAAGGCACCCTCTAACTGGATAACGGGCGAAACCTCTCCTAACTACCTCTATAGCAATGTCGCCCCCGAGAGAGTCGCCCAACACTTTAGTGATATTAAGCTAGCCGTCATTCTGCGCCATCCAATTGATCGCGCGGTTAGTCGCTACAGCATGATGGTGCGTAACGGCGCTGAAAAACGTAGCTTTGAAACCGCCGTTACCGAAGAAATGGCCCTCATTCAGCAGGCGACTACCGCAGACGATATTTCCTGGCCTGTGCTCAATCGCTGTCGCCATCTCGGCAACGGCCTCTATTACTACCACCTCAAGCGGTGGCTTACCTGCTTCGCGCGCGAGCAGTTGCTAGTTTTACGCAGCGAAGACTTGTTTGCTACGCCTGAATCAACGCTCACCCAGCTCTATTCATTTTTAGGGCTCAGCCAGCACTCAGCCCAAACCTATCCTAAGCACAACTCAGGTGACTACCCGCCCATTGATAGCGACATTCGCCAGCAGCTTGCCGACTTTTTCGCGCCTCACATTCGCAAACTAGAAAACCTACTGGCACAGTCGTTTGACTGGGACATGTAGGTTCACGTCTAGCCTTTTTTCAGCAGAACTGCACACAACAACCGTGAACCCAACTGTATCGTCAACTGAGCCCTCCAATCAGCCAACAGATAAGCCAACAGGCCCTAAGTCTCTTAAAAAACCACCGCTCAGCGACAGAGGCAGCGCGCAGGGCTATCAAAATCGAGACGCCGAGATTATTGACTATCAGCTATGGCATCTATGGACGCCTAAAACCGGCTTTTCACTTCGCGGCCCGCGCCCTGCCAGCCTAGCGCCTAGCACCTACTGCACCTCTATCGGTGCAGCTTCAACTTTTGGTCGGTTTGCCCCTCATCCCTATCCGCAGCTCATTGGCAAGGCCCTGGGCATCCCCTCACTTAATTTAGGCTTTTCGGGCGTTGGCCCTTCCTTCTACAACGATCCGACCCACCGCACCCTAATAGATCTCATCAACAGCTCCAAATTTGTCACCATTGCAGTTTTCTCAGGCCGTTCTCAGGCAAACTCTCGTTTTCAAACTGCCAGCCACTCTCAAGAGCGATATATCATCGACGATGGCACAGGCCAGCAGAAAACGATCCCTGCCGATCTTGCCTATCAGCGGCTGCTTGACAATAGCGACCGGCAAACCGTGGTTGATTTGATCGCTGAAACCAGAGCGCGCTACCTGAGGGAGTTTATTGATCTGCTAGAGAAAATCACGGTGCCCAAAGTGCTGCTGTGGTTTTCCAGGCGATCGCCCGACTACCAAGAATCATACGACAGCCTATTTGAGCTATTCTCAAGCTTTCCTCACCTGATCAACCGGCCTATGGTCGAAGAACTGCGATCGCACTGTGATGCTTACGTTGAGCAAATTGGCTCGCCGGGCCTGCCGCAGCCGTTAATTAGCCGCCATACGCAGCAGCCTGTTTCGATTGTGCGCGATCGCGACTATCCAGAAGACAGAATTCAGCTCACAACCTCCGAGCTAACGCACAACCGCTACTATCCCTCGCCCGAAATGCACCTCAGAGCGGCTAAAAAGCTAGCGATCGCCTGTCAGCAGTTTCTTTGAATAGTCTCATGAGTTTTTCAGTATGTCGCGACAGACCGTTGGATATCCTATTAGCGTTTTGTATGTTTTTGAACAAGATTCTCTTTTGGATAGATGAATTACATAAGGGCAGTCCGTACCTATGGCATGATTCGTAAGGGTTAAAAATTTTCTACAGCAGATATGCCCAAAAACTAGCCAATTTGAGCGGAAGCGTTCCTAAATCGTACGTAAGACTACAGAGTGCAACAGGTATGATTTGTAACTTGTTGTTTGTCCTGAGCCTTTTATTAGCCCCTTTGCCATCAGCACTTAAAGTAGACAACAGGTAAGTAGACGACAGGTATTGTTTTTGATGAGGAATAAAACTACTGGCATAACAGTCGCTACGCCCGTTCAGCCTAGGGAAGCTATGAACGATGTCATTGAGATATATCGATTACAGGCTCAGGCTTACTGCGATGAAAAGCAGTGGGAAAAGGCCGTTAAGGCTTGCCACGAAGCGCTGAAGATTGCACCGGACACGGCTGACATTTACAAGCTGTTAGGCAATATCATGCAGCGTCAGGGTAGTCTGACTGACGCTATGGGCTTTTATGCTAAAGCGTTGGCGCTACAGCCTAATTTCCCTGAGGTGTATAGCAACCTGGGAAGTTTGCATGCCAGTAAGCAAAACTGGAATCAGGCCGTTACCTATTACCAAAAAGCAATCGATAAAGACCCTGGTTTTGCGATCGCTCACTTTAACCTGGCAAAGGTGTGGAAAAAGCTGAAGCAGCCTGAGCAAGAAGCCCTGAGCCTAGCAACAGCACTTAGTTTGCAGCCCGAAGCTGGAAAGTGTGAAGATCATTACCGCATGGGCCAGTTTTTAGAAGAAAAAGGGCAGATAGAGGCAGCGATCGCAGCTTACCGTCAGGCAATCGCGCGCGATGATAGTTTCGTCGCTGCCTATCAGCGATTAGCCGATCTATTAGAAGATCAGGACGACTGGCAAGCAGCAGCGGTTTGCTATCGAAAAGTACTAGAGCTAAACGCCGCCAGCGCAAACGGGGCCAGGACAAACGGAGCCAGTGCAAACGGAGCTAGTGCGAACGGAGCCAAGACTGCGCGCGCCATTCAGGCGTCAGGGCAGACTCAAACTTCACTTCAGGCGCAGACGCAGACCAAAACTCAAGCGCTGCCCGTCGCCGCTCAGTCTCTCTCAAAACAAGATCAGATCCGCATTCACAAATTACTCAAATCATCTTCTCAAAAGAAGCTGCTACAGCCCGCGCCTAGCTCGCAGGCCCAAGTCAGAAGACCCTCACCGCCTGCTGCTTCTATGCACCGGCCCGGCGTCTCTCAGCCCGCGGCAGCTCAGTTCTCGGTTGCCCCCGCTCAACACGATCCACACCCGAAGACAACTATCGCTGAGCAATACCGTCAGGCTCAAGACTGGGCCAGCGCCATTCGCACGCTAAAGCAGGCCATTCAGCAGCAGCCACAGTCAGCCGCCCTCTATCGCGACTTAGCAAAAGCCTTTGATCGCAACAGCCAAAAGCAGGAAGCCGCTGTGGCCTGGTACCGTTCGTTTGTATTGGAGCCGAGCTGGCCGACGCTAGAGCACTGTATGGAGCTAGGCGATACCCTTGCTCAGTTTAATAATGTAGAGGCGGCTATTAACTGCTACCGCCAGGTGATCGCACTTCAGTCTGATTTTCAGCCTGCTTACAAAAAGCTGGTTTGGCTGCTGCGCCACAAAGGCGATGCCAAAGCTGCCGATATGCTGTTGAAGCAGTATTACGCCCGGCGACAGCGCCTCAGTGAAGCAGCTTTACACAAAGACCTGAGCCAGCACCCCAGTAAAGATAAGGAAAGAGATGCCAGAAAATCGCTGAGCCAGACGAAAGAAGCTACTCAAAAAAAAACGAGCGCGCAGCAAGAGGCATCCATAGCGCATCAGCTCGGTGAAACACTCCGTCAGCAAGGTCAGTGGAAATCAGCCGCAACGGCCTATCAAAAGGCGATCGCGCTCGTACCCGATTTTTCTTGGTCGCATCACAGCCTGGGTGACTGTCACAAAAAGCTAGAAGACTGGTTTAGCGCGGTGGTGGCCTATCGGCAGGCGATTAGGCTCAACCCTGATTTTGTGTGGTCTTATTACAGCCTGGCTGAATCCTTAGAACAGCTAGAGCAGTGGGAAGCAGCAGCGCATAACTACCGAAAGGTGTTAGCGATCGCCCCTGATAATGAGCAGGTGCCGCCTCGGCTAGCAGGCGTTTTGCAGCAGCTATTAAAAAAGTCGCCGCGTCATATTGAGCACTATCAGGCACTCGCTGAGCAGCTGCTGGTGCAGGGAAAAACGGATGAGGCGATCGCGACCTATCAAATGGCGCTTCAGATTCAGCCGGGTCATTCCGATTTGGCCCTGACGCTCTCTAAGCTGCTTGCCGATCGCGATCCGCAGCAGGCTCATGCGCTATTGGATCGCGCGCTTTCAAATACCGCAGTGGGCGATGGGATCACCGAGCGAGAAGCTGATGGAGAGGGAGACTGGCAGGCGATCGCAAACCTGCTCAACCAAACCCACCTTTTCGATCCGGTTTACTACCGCGCCGCTAACCCAACGCTAGCAGGCACCAGCAATCAGTCGCTTTTGCGCCATTACATCCAGCAGGGCAGCGCCGCCGGGCTCAACCCAAATCCGCTTTTTGACGAAGCCTTCTATCGCGCTCAGCATCCAGAAATCGCCCAGCAGAACCTCAACTCACTAGCCCACTACTACCGCACTGGGCACCAGTCCAACAGCGATCCTCACCCCTTCTTCAGCGCCGCCTTCTACCGCAAAACGCACGAAGACGTTGCCGCTACAGGCATCAACCCGCTAGAGCACTATTTAGCCTACGGGGCTAAAGAAGGCCGAGCCGCTTTTTCTGCCGAACAGTTCTCTCACTTACTCACCAACCCCACGCCACCTGAGGCTGACTATCTGCGCCTGTGGCAAGGCCCAGCCGTCGCGCCGCGCCCGCAAAATATTGGCGTCTACTGCAACACCCTCGGCAACTACTTCATCACTGAAATTGCCGACTTTATCGCCGATGCGCTTTCGCAGGCCGGACACAGTGTTATTCGCCTGAGCGAAACCGACACGCCGCCCAGTCATCTCGACGGTCACTGGATCATCGCCCCTCACGAGTTCTTTTACTTAGGCGAGGGGATTAGCTGGACGCAAAAGCAGGAGTGGATTTCTCAGGCGGTCATGGTGAACGTAGAGCAGCCGCAAACCACCTGGTTTTCAAAGGCCTTCCACTTTATGCGGCACAGCAAAGTGATTTTTGACATCAACGTCAAGTCAGTGGCGATTATGCAGGCGCTAAAGCTACCGGCCTACTGGCTACCGCTGGGCTATCTGGCCGACTACGTGCCTTTTGCCGCGAGCCCAGAACTGCCGAAACTCTTAGCTATGCGGAGCCTATCACCTGAGGTGAGTCAGCAGCTCCCTGATCCAGAAGCACCGCTGTGCGATCGCCCGATTGACCTTCACTTCATCGGCACCCTCAACCCTCGCCGGGAGACATTTTTCGCCCAAAGCGCCGCGTGGCTCAGCCAGTACCGCAGCTTCCTACACATCCCTCAAATGGGCGTACCGCTGCTTAAAGGCCAGGATCAGGCTTTAGACACCGCCGCCGTGGTGGGCCTCAGCCGTCGCAGCAAAATCTTACTCAACATTCACCGCGACGATCTGCCCTACTTTGAATGGCACCGCATCGTCTTTCACGGCCTCTGGCAAAACACGCTGGTGGTCACAGAGCCCTGCCACGACATTCCTGGACTCACAGCAGGAGAACACTTTATCGAGTGCCCGCTAGATGAAATGCCTGAAAAAATTAGCTGGTTGCTCAGTAGCGAGGCAGGAAAAGCCACTGCGCAGCGTGTGCGTCAGGCCGGGCATGAAACGCTTAAGGCCAAGTTTGATGGGGCTGAGGTCATGGCGAAGGCGCTGCACCTGGCCGAAAGTCTATTGAATGACCAAAAGCAGGAGGCAGCTAGATAATGCTCCAAGTTCATCCGCATCGGTTTGTTTTTTCGCAGTCAGGATCGCTGATTAGCCAGGTTACCGTTTGCATCAGCCTGTACAACTATCAAGCCTATATTGCCGAAACGCTAAAATCTGTTTATCAACAAACCTGCTTTGGCTTAGATCTAATTGTTGTAGAAGATCAGTCCACAGATAACTCGCTAGTAATAGCAGAACGCTGGCTCAAGGAAAACACACAGCGTTTTAATGCGGTTCACTTAGTACAGCACACTCAGAATCAGGGGCTCTCAGCAGCGCGTAACACTGCAATTAGCGTGAGCACAACGCCCTATGTTTTTATCCTAGATGCTGACAACTTACTCTATCCTCGCTGTGTGGAGCGCTGCTTAGAGGCATTAGAAGCCGATGAGCAGGCGTCAGTTAGCTACCCTATTATCGAAAAATTTGGCGAAGAGCAGGCGCTGATTGGCAATGTGGTATGGAACCGTGACAGGTTTAAGAAAAAGAACTGCATTGACGCGATGAGCCTGATTAGAAAGCAGGCGCTCATAGACGTGGGGGGCTATTCGGAGCTGTCCGCCGTTGGCAAACTGGGGTGGGAGGACTACGAGCTGTGGTGTAAGTTTATTGATCAAGATTTTTATGGAGTGCCCGTGCCGGAGATTTTGGCGCGATACCGCACGCACAAAACGTCTATGCTTCGCAGTATTAGCAACCAGCGAGGCAACATTGAACGGCTTCATCAAGAGATGATGAAGCTGCATCCCTGGCTGGAACTGTCTGTTTGATGTACCTGCTAAATATTATTTTTAAACTACTATCTAGATATTCCTGAAAATGTCCAATATTCGTCAGTCCTTATTTAGCTCGAATACAGAACTAGAAAGCCCCTTGTCAGACAATACTGCTAATAATTTTCAGCAATATGTAGAGCAAGCGAAAAGCTGCGTTGAACAGTCGCAGTGGGAGGAAGCGATCGCCGCCTACAAAGCCGCGATTAAAGTTCAACCCATAGAGCATGTTTGGATATATTTAGCCTTGGGGCCTCTGCTAGTGAAACAGGGGAGCGTAGACGATGCGATCGCCTGCTATAAAAAAGCCCTCGCGCTCGAGCCAAATAGTTCTAAAGCCTACACCTTATTGGGCCTTGCTTTAGAACAAAAGGGACTTCTTTCTGAGAGCATTGCTAGCTACCGGAAGGCAATTGCGATTGAGCCTCAGCCTGCTTGGGTATATCAAAAGCTAGCAAGCATAATACATCAAAATCCAGATAGTGACCCATTGGAATCAGCGGCCAGCTACATCCGAGCAATGTATATTCAAGACCGATACAGCAGCTATAACCAGATGCATCAGGTGCTCTCAGTATTGCTTGAACTATCAGAAACTGCTTATAAACAAAAAATGCAGTCGCTCTGGAAAAACTCAGAATATCAAGATCCCCAAAATGCCCTATTTGCCAGGCGGTTAGTAACGCTAGGCTTTTTAGACACCCACAAATCTCCGGTAAATCCTGCTGGCTACTATTTTATCAACGAAGAACTAAAAACGGTCTATTGCAGCATCCCTAAAAACGCCTGCACTTTGTTTAAACGTATGCTCGTAGATAACAGTCCGCTCAAACAAGAGTTCGATACTTCACCACAAAACATTCATACCTTCCTCAACCAGAAAATACCCAATACCAGCGCTCGTCATTTACTCAAGTGTTTGAGTTCATCTGACTACTTCAAATTCGTTGTTCTTAGAAATCCTTTCTGTAGACTCGTCAGTGGATATCTTGACAAATTTGCTAAGCACGTTATGCCAGAACCTTTTGTTAGAGAAGTCATTGCCAACGTACAAACCGCACTAGCAATAGAGCCAGATATTAAAAAATCAATCACCTTTAGCCAGTTTGTAAACTACTTAGTCAGAACGCCCGATCATGAGTTGAACGACCACTGGCGGCCTCAGCACAACTTTATAGCCGCCGTTCCATTTGATTTTATCGGGCAGTTTGAAGCAATGGATAGTGTTATTAGTGATCTAGAAGACACTTTAAACATCAGTATTAGAAAAAGAGTTTCTAGTCATATCACTCAATACAGACAATTCAATACTGATTTTGAGTTCTGGAACATGTAATACTTGCTCGACTGTCTTAGTTCGCCTGAGTACTTTAAGTTCGTAGTACTCAGAAATCCTTTTCGGAGGCTTGTCAGCGGCTATTTGGACAAGTTTGCTAAACACGTTGTCCCAGAAGCTTTTGCTAGCGATGTTATTGCCAACGTACAGGCTGCTTTAGGATTAGAAGTAGATGTTGAAAAGTCGATTACCTTTAGTCAGTTTATAGATTACTTAGTCAGGACGCCTGACCGCGAGCTGAACGACCACTGGCGGCCTCAGCACAACTTCATTGCCTCGGTTCCGTTCGATTTTACCGGTCAGTTCGAGGCGATAGACAGCGTTGTGAGTCATCTAGAAGACTCTCTCAGTATCCGTGTAAGAAAAAAGGTTTCTAGCCATGTGACCCAATACAGACAATTTGATACTGATTTTGAGTTCTGGAACATGTATCCTTATGAACTAAGGGCTCTCGGTGGAATGCCCAGAGCTTCTCAGCTGTTTTCAGAAGATCTCAAGCTTAGAATTCAGTCGCGCTATAGGTACGACATACAAATATACGAGCAAGCCTTCGATGTTCCTCGTAATAGTCTCTAGAGACTTTCTAATCTCTAAGTATTCTTTCAATTAAAGGCGTAGTCCGACACCATTTCCCATCAGTTGCATTCTCAAGGGTCTTACATGATTGCTAGTCAGCCAAACAGTATCGGACTGAAGCCGCATGGTTCGATAGAGCCTCACAGAGCACAAAGCAGCGCACAAATGGAGCTAGGTGATGAGCTTTTAGCGGCAAAGGAATGGCACAAAGCGGTAGTGCTATACGAACAGATTTTACAACAACAGCCCAACCTGTCAGAAGCCTGCCGTAAGATTGCGATCGCCTTATCTAAACTAGGTCAGCTCCAAGAAGCTGATGACTACTACGCTCGCTTTTTAGAAAAGGAGCCCCATAGCAAAGACATTATCAATGACTTTATCTCGCAGCGACAGGCCGGAGACTTTTTCTTTCGGAGAAACGAATTTGATAGGGCTATGGTTGCCTACCAAAGAGCCGTTGAGCTAAGACCCGGCGACTGCTGGGCGCGAATAAACTTAGGCAGAATTTTACATCAAACTCATCAAGAAAAAGCCGCTGCTTCAATGCTTCGCAGCGCCATTGAACTCGATAGGAAAAACGCTGCTGCTTACTACCATCTTGCCATTGTTTTGCTTGAGAAATCCGAGTATGACGAAGCCGAAAGACTCTGCCAGCGGGCAATTGATCTAGATCCCAACAACAGTCTGGTCGTTCATCTTTTAGCGCAAATTAGAAGCACGAAAAATCTCAAGCTGGATAACCATTCAGCAGTCACTACGCTCGCAACACCTACCAATAAGGAGAGCTTACAGAAAACCGAGCCCGTCAAAGTTGATCGAAGCTCGTATCAGTATCACTATCAAAGAGGATGTCAGTTCGCTGTCGAAAAGCAGTGGGAGAAAGCAGCTAATGCCTATCAGCGCGCGATCGCTATCACAGATGACTCTTATATTGCACACTGGGCATTAGGCAATGCATTCTCTCAGCTTGAAAAATGGGCTGAAGCAGTAGCGGCATACAAAAAGACAATTGAATTTAAGCCCAATCTCTATCCTGTGACCGATCGACTGAGCCACGCTATCATACAGCAGCAGAGACAAGCCCCTACCGCTATTCAGCAGGCTGCAGAGGCTCTAGCAGCAGATTTTCATAACCCTAATTTGCATCTCACTCTAGCAGAAGCACTTGATCGCTATAGCTATACAGACGATGCCATCAGCCATTACGAGACGGCATATGACTTAGCAGCACTAGACGCCGCGATAGATTGCGCAGACATTGAAAATAAGCTTTCAAAGGCAAAAGCTAGAAAAGAAAGAATTGATAGCGCATTTTACGATCCCATCGCGCGGCCCGTTGAATACGCTGCTTGGGCTATCGAAAACGCCCCTGATGTAGATCAAGTAGCTGCAATGCCTGCAAAAGTGTCGGGATTTGAGCACAAGCCGGTCATTAGCATCATAGTACCGACCTACAATCCGCCTGAGACAGTCTTGATAGAGATGATTCAGTCAGTGCTAGATCAAATATATCCCTACTGGGAGCTGTGTATCGCAGATGACTGCTCTAGCCAACCTCACGTAAAAACTGTGCTAGAGCAGTACGCACGGATAGATAACCGAATTAAAGTGGTATTTCGGGCTAGCAATGGCCACATTTCCGCGGCGTCTAACTCAGCACTGGAAAAGGCAACTGGCGAGTATGTAGCCCTCTTAGATCATGACGACAAGCTAACACCTCATGCTTTGTTTGAAGTCGTCTCGCTGATCAATCAGCATCCTGAAGCGGACATGATTTACTCGGATGAGGATAAGCTCACCGAAGATGGCGATCGCACAGATCCCTCTTTTAAGCCCGACTGGTCGCCTGACTCTTTCCTCTCACGCATGTACGTCTGCCATCTAGGGGTCTACCGCAAGTCAATTATCGACGAGATAGGCGGGTTTCGTTTGGGATTTGAAGGAAGTCAAGACTACGACCTAGTGCTGCGCTTTACAGAGCACACCAACCGTATTTTTCACATACCCAAAGTGCTTTATCACTGGCGAATGCTAGCAACCTCAGAAGCAAGCGGTACAGGCGTGAAAACGTATGCTAGCGATGCAGCAGCTAAAGCCATAGCAGAAGCCATGTCTCGTCGTGGAGAGCCGGGTAAAGTAGAGACTTCTGAGCTGCCGGGTGTCTATATTCCTCGATATACTCTGAAAGAAGAAAGTCTAATTAGCATTGTCATTCCTACTCGCAATTTAGGAGAGATCTTAAATACTTGCTTGGTGTCTATTTTTGAGAAAAGTACCTATCAAAATTTTGAGATCGTATTGATTGATAATGGTACTGATGAAGCTGAGAGCTTAGAGATAATCAGATCTTGGAAAGAAAGAGAACCTCAGCGATTTGCCTCATACGTATACGATATCCCTTTCAACTTTTCAAAAATAAATAACTATGCTCTTGAAAAGGCGCGAGGCGACTATCTACTGTTTCTTAACAACGACGTTGAAGTCATTACCACAGACTGGTTAGAAGCTATGCTAGAGCAAGCGCAGCGACCTAGTATTGGGGCTGTTGGAGCCAAGCTTTTTTATCCTGACGATACGCTTCAGCACGGAGGCGTAGTTATTGGGTTAGGCGGAGTCGCAGGCCACAGTCATAAGCACCTGCCCAAAGGGCACTACGGCTATTCTAGGCAGGCGATCGCTGTCAACAACTATTCGGCTGTGACGGCAGCTTGTCTCATGTGTCGTAGAGACGTTTTTGAGGCAGTAGGTGGCTTCGAAGATACGCTTCAGGTTGCTTTCAACGATATTGATCTGTGTCTGAAGATTCAGGCGGCGGGATATAGAAATGTTTGGCTACCCCATGTGCAACTCTACCACTATGAGTCAAAAAGCCGTGGCTACGAAGACAGCCCTGAGAAGATTAAGCGATTTCGTACGGAGATTGAATACATGAGGCAGCATTGGGCTGACGTTATCGATCAAGATCCGTGCTACAGCCCAAACCTGACGAGAGCTAAAGAGGACTATAGCATCAGACTAGAAGCCTGTGGAGAAGTTACACATGTAATAGATAAAACCTCGGAAAGCCCGCTGCTATTGGCAGCTAATCTAGATGCACCTCAAGTCGGTAAGTGTGGTGCAGTTCTATTGGTGTCTGGTTGGCTGATTGGCCGTGAGGCGATCGCAACTAGAGTTGACGTGGAGCAGGCAGGTGAGGTCATTGGTACAGCGATAGTCGATTTTCCGCGTCCCGATGTAGCGAAGGCTTACCCAAATATTGTAAATGCCGAAACCTGTGGCTTTCAGATTCCTTTGGATATAATGTCTTTATCTAATCCGATAGATATGATTGTGATTGCCCGCTTTGAGGATGGGCTTTCAGAAGAAATAGGTGAAATAGAAGCAAGTACTCGCTCAAAACGGCAACGCCCACGGGCTGCTACAGTAATTTCTGCTGTACAAAAAGATAATGATGTTATAGCTAAAGCTACAACGACAGCAACGGTGGCAGTGACAGAAGTTTTCAGAGCAGACATCGACAAGAGTCTATCTGGTTTTTCAATTGATGCGCCTGAAATTAAAACATACACAAACTTTCTTGAAGTAGCCGGATGGGTAGTTGGAAAAGAGTTAGCGGTAGAGCAGATAGAAGTGTATTCACACGCTTTAGAAGATGTCATGTTTTCGACAGCCGTAAATGTTTCACGTCCCGATTTAGAAAAAGTATATCCAGCTAACGCGCGTGCTAAGAATTCGGGTTTTCGCATAAGAATTGACAATGCATCACTAAATCAGACTGAAAAAATAGGCTTACGAGCTTTGCTAAGTAATCAGCAAAAGGTCGAGATAGGCGAAATTAAAATACGTGTATGATCTAAATGGAAATAGAACACATACCGTCAAGATCTTTTTTCTATACCTTACTAAGCTCGTGTTTGAAAGCATAGTGTACTAAAATAAGATTTCAACACTCTAGAAAGCTAGAAAGTTTGTGATGCTCCACTCATAAGATTGGAGCTTAAGCGCAATTAAGAATTTATCTATTCTGTGGAGCTGTCAATGCAATATATTTTTGTTCATATTCCGAAAACTGCTGGAACTTCATTCAGATTTTCACTTGCAGATAAGCTTTCAAGTCTCTGGGACTATGGTGCAGACTCTCCGAACACATCCAATGAAATAAAAACGACTGTATACAATGATAGACCTAATGAGCTTGTAGAAGTTGCCGAAAAAAACAAGGCGGACTTTGTATCAGGTCATTTCCCGGCGTCAAAATATAAGGACATCTTCCCAGACGCAAAGCTCATTGCCTTTGTTAGGGAGCCTGTCGCTCGTGTTATCTCGGAATACAACCATCACGTTAGGCTGGGTGGGTACACGCAGTCAATAGAAGTTTTCTGCGCTAGTCCCATACATAAAAACAAGCAGTATGGATGCTTCTCAGGACTCAACATCGACGACTTTTACTTCGTTGGTCTCACTGAACAGTATGCCCACTCCCTATCAATATTTAATAATATGACAGGATTAGAGCTTCAAGAGCGCAGAATGAACTTTGCTAAAAATCAAGACAGAAAGTCTTTAGAGATATCAAGAGAAGACCTAACAGAAGATGTCATTGAGCATATCAAACGAGAGAATACAGAAGATATCAAGCTGTATACTGCCGTCAGAGATAAGTTTTTAGCGGTATCCAAGGTTTAATCAATGAAGTGGTTTTTCTCACTCAACGACTCTGGGAAAAAAGCGTCTGCATACCAGAAGCAAGCAAAAGTTGCCGTCAGTTCGGCCAAGGCAAACACGTCTCTAGAGCCATACTGCTTATATGACGGAGAAGAAAGCGACTTTACTATCTGGCTCAAGGCCCAAGGTGTCACTGTTTATTTCCACCGTACACCTTTGTATGCAGAGATAAAGCAGATCAACGCGAGTAGACTAGCCATTGCTAGCGGTGCTTTGTTACGATGCGAAATCCCTAAGGTATTAGAGAGTCATGGATTCGACGACGAGTACATTCTCTACACTGACGTAGACGTTGTATTCATCAAGGATCCTACAAAATATCTAACAGATGCAAAGTGTGAATACTTTGCCGTGTCTAGAGAGTCCCTACACAACCGCGAGAAGCAAAACATGAACTCCGGCGTGATGCTCATGAACGTTCACGGTTTTCTAAATGTTTATGAAGATTTTATCAGCTATTCGCTGAACAACTTGCAGCTAATCCTGACAAAAGATCTTGGGTATGACCAGCATCTTCTCAAGACTTACTTTGAAAACAGATGGGAATGGCTACCTGAAACTATGAACTGGAAAGGCCACTGGACGCTTAATCCAGAGGCCATTATACTTCATTTTCACGGGCCAAAGCCGACTGAAATTAGCGATATCTTTGAAAAAGGTATAAGCAACTATAGGCTGCCTAGTCTTGCGAGTGAGGCTTTCTTTAGTAATGTACTCAATATTTGGAATCCCATATACGAAGATCTTCTGAGGGCAGACATTTGTACACTTCAAAGTGAAGTCGATTCCATTGATCTGTGCAATTCAAAGATAGAGGCTCGTATGGCCTCTATCGAGGCCTACCAGGTGAAAAGAACTCTGAAATCAGACGGATTGAATACGCATTTCTTGGGTTTTAACATAAATCCTTACTTCAAACAGGGGAAGAACTGTCCCTGTTTAGTGATTAAAGGCTGGGTTGTCTCTGCTGATAACGATGTTCAGCAAGTCGATATTTTCTATCGGAGTAAGCTTTTATTCGCAGGCCAGCTTCACGATGCAAGGCCCGATGTACTAAAGCGTTTTCCACAAGTTACGGACTCAAATACAGTAGGTTTCTTATGCTCAAAAGAGCTATCGCCCCGTTTTGTAGCAGAGTACTTTGGGAACAATCCCGATCCCGTTTTAGATGTCCAAGCTCGTCTGTATAACGGAACGACTATGCAGCTTGCAAAAATAGAGTTGTCTGTTCATGCATCGCCTGTAGCTAATACAGTTACAAGTTGATAGCAAAGTACTCATCCACTGATTTAACCCTGGACAAACTTCGGACTTATGCACAATCTAAAAGATC
This sequence comes from uncultured cyanobacterium, assembly GCA_963793265.1. Classification (GTDB taxonomy): domain Bacteria; phylum Cyanobacteriota; class Cyanobacteriia; order Phormidesmidales; family Phormidesmidaceae; genus Phormidesmis. The sequence goes on along the minus strand of CAWBZI010000004.1, from coordinate 717,283 downwards.
CTATCCCAGATAATAGAGGTCGAGGAAAAGTTGATATCAGTAAGGATCACTCTAGATTCTTAAAAGGGCGCTCTAGAGCTGTTATAACTTGTCTGCTGCTAGCCTTTCACATGGTAGTGTGCCTTATTCTGTTCTTTAATGGCACAGAGGTATTAGCTATTATATTTTTAGCAGTTCCTATCATGCTGTTTCTCGCCTTCTGGTATTTAGTCAAGGCTATAGATCGATAGCGTATTTATCAAAATATAAATAATACAAACCGTATAGAACCCATGCACAGACGCCAAAAGATTCTACATCGTCTCAAAAGAGACGGGTACGGGCTCGAAATTGGCCCCAGCCACCGTCCTATAGCCCCCAAAAAAGAAGGATACAAAGTTCATATCATTGACCATGCTAGCCAGAAAGATTTGGTTGAAAAATATACACCGCACAAAGTAAATATTGACAATATTGAAGAAGTCGATTTTGTATGGAGTGGTCAGCCCTACGATGTATTGACAGGTAAAAGAAAATTTTACGATTGGATTATTGCTGCGCATGTGATTGAGCATACACCAGATCTCATCGGCTTCTTAAAGGAGTGCGACAGTGTGCTTAAAGATGATGGTGTACTCTCACTTGCTGTTCCTGACAAACGCTACTGCTTCGATCATTTTAGACCCACTACTGGACTTGCAAAGATCATTGATAATCACGTTCAAAACCAATCTATTCACACGCCAGGTGAAGCCGCAGAGTTCTATCTAAGCGTTGTTTCAAAAGGGGCAAGAATTGCGTGGAATAAAGAAATAGCAGGAGACTACAAGCTACTTCATTCGCCAGAGCTTGCTCGCGAGAAGATGAATGCCATTCTCTCTGGAGGTGAATATATCGATTTGCATTCCTGGTGCTTTACGCCTAGCTCTTTTCGGCTTGTCATTCACGACTTATACACTCTAGGCTTCACTTCATTTAAGGAAGTTGTCTTTTTTCCCACTACAGGCTGTGAGTTTTTTATAACCCTTGGTCGCGAAGGTCGTGGTTTAAGTAGAACTCGACTGGACATGTTGAAAATGGTTGAATTGGAACTGCGTGAGGCAGTCGCAACATAAGACTTTGAGAGGCTCTCAAAGCTAAGTGACTGAGACTTTGAGAGCCTGACTGTGAACTATGTTCTGACAGATGAGCTGAAATAGTTAGCGTTGATATTTAAGCTGTTGGCTGTGTAACCTTCGATAACAGCTATTAAGTCGCTATTGTCGTTGTAAATACCAGTACCAGTAGGTAAGGCTCCAGAGGTTGTTGCAAGCGTGAAAGTACCGCTACCTAGCTCAATAGTGTCGTCAGAAGTGCTGAATCCTTTGATGAGAGCATAGTCTTGGTCATTAAAGCCAGCATACATTGTTTGTATGACGTACGTATCAGCGCCCGTACCACCTACCAGCGTATCGATCTGTAGGTCAGTGCCACCTAACACTCCGCCGATTAAAATGTCGTTGCCAGTTTGGCCATTGAGCGTATCGTTGCCATCACCGCCATAAAATCTGTCGTTACCGCTACCTCCATTCAAAATGTCGTTGCCCATCTGACCGTGAAGAATATCGTTGCCATTGCCCGCATCGATAATGTCATCACCCTCGCCACCTCTAAGCGTATCGTTACCACCATCGCCTGTGAGCGTATCGTCGCCCTCCTCGCCGTAGAGCATATCGTTGCCGAGCCCACCAGTGAGTACATCGTTATCTAGTCCACCATAGAGTCTATCGATGCCGTCGCCGCCGACTAGCGTATCCTCGCCCTCTTTACCGTTTAAGAAGTCATCACCGGCTTCACCATAGAGTAGATCGTTGCCAGCATCGCCAACAAGAATATCGTTGTTGTTGCCCCCCCTGATCGTATCATTACCCTCGCCACCGTAAAATCTATCGTTGCCATCACCGCCGCTGAGCGTGTCATTGCCATTTTGCCCGTGCAAAATATCATTACCGTTGTTTCCGTCAATGATGTCATTGCCGTCACCACCAAAGAGAACATCGCTACCAGCGTTACCCGTTAACGTATCAACGCCTGCTTGACCGTAGATAATATCATTGCCCGCGCCGCCACTGATAACATCACTGCCATCACCGCCATAAAGCCTATCGTTACCGTTACCTCCTTCTATAGAATCGTTACCGTCATTACCGATCAGGAAATCATTACCATCATTGCCAAAGAGCAGATCATTACCCTCTCCACTGTTAATAGTATCGTTACCTTCGTTGCCGCTAATAGTATCATCACCAGCTAAGCCGTAGATCGTGTCATCGCCAGCTAAGCCGTACAGCGTATCGCCGCCTGATGTGCCACTAATAACATCGTTACCTGCTGTTGCATTAGGCAGCACTGTTAGTGCAAAAACAGCAGAATCTGAGGTTACATTACCGGCATTATCGCGGCTGTTTGCCTTGATGCTATGGTCACGGTAAGCCAGTTGAACAGCGGTATAGTCAAATGTCCAGTTGCCAGATACATCAGCAGTTGTTGTACCGACAGCAACATCGTTAATAAGGATAGTGACAATATTGTTGCTGCCAGCAGTACCAGAGATGATCAGCGTGTTATCGGTCGTGATTCCATCGTTAGGCGCGTCGGTGTCGTTAGTAATCGTTGCAACGACAGGAACTTCAAGAGCAATGCCCGTTGCGCGATCGCCAAAATTAGCGCCACTTACCGTCTTATCTGCCTCAACGGTCACCACCTGCGGTAGCGTGCCAGCGGCATTTGCGCGCAGCAGCCAATCGCTAGAGGCATATTTAGAAGCTGAGAAATTCGTCGGATCTGAAGAAGTGGCTGACCAGGATTTGCCATCGACAGCATCGGTGTCTCTAAGCACCCAAGTATAAGGACTGCCTGCTGCATAGGCTGCGCCGACAAAGAATGTGCCGCTCACCACGGTAGGATCGATTGCCACATTGGCAAACCCGCTGGTACCCGTGAACGTTGGAGTCACGCTTAGCAATAGCTCATTACCTTCTGGCGTATCGTCACCATCAGCATCTTGATAAATAAATAGCTTTGTCGGATTGCCCCGCTTAGAGAGCGCTACCGAAATAGAAGTCAGCGTCTCTTGTCCTGGCACCGTTTCAAACTGATTGAATACCAGCGCATCACCGACAAATCCGCCCCAGCCGTTATCAGCACCATCGTCTATTTGATAAGTCTCTGATCCAATCGGTGCATTAGGACTGGGGGAAGTTTGTGCTCTGTTGCTTGAAACAACAGGTAAAACAGAATAAGTGCCAGGCGTAAGATTGTTGAAAATATAGATGCCATCGGCGTCTGTTTGCGTCGTTGTTTCACCGCTGTCTAGCTGACGGTTACCGTTGCTGTCTATAAAGACAGTGCGATCAGCAATGCCGCTTTCGCCTACATCCTGGATGCGATCGCCATCCGCATCATCAAACTGAATGCCCACAATCTTGCCAAGTCCAGCACTCGGCGCAACGCCCACGTCTAACTGTAAATCCTGCTTAACGTTGTCATTAGCTACAATTACAGTACTGCTAGTTGTTTGCAACGGGCTTCCGTTCCGAGAAAAGCTTACAGTATACTCGCCCTGAGGAACAAGCGCCTGATAGCCACCAGCGAGTCCCGTTTGTACCGACGTGCTAAAGCCGCCTTCTGTATCTGTGCTTTCGATGTCAACCGTAACCGCGTTTAGCCCCTCGCCCACGCTATAAAGGTCATCATCGTTCAAATCGCGAAAGGCGACTCCCAATAGCCACTCATCTGTGCCCGTACTCCGAAAGCCGAAGTGTTGCGTAACCACTTCAGACCCCACTTTCGTGTTCGGATTATCTTCTTCAATAATGCCTAAACCCACTTCGCGATAGGTATCATTCAGCAGCGTAACCCGATGGCCTGCCGGATTTTGAATACCCGTACCGTAGCCATTGTTAGCGTTACCATCATCGTCGCCCCAATCAATTGCAAAACCGGCGTGGGCGTAAAAAGGAGAGTTTGAATAGGCAAAGATATTTTCAGCAACCACGCTATAGCTGTTGCTGCCAGCACCATTAATTCGGTTTAGTAGGCTTGGCTCGCCTGGTAAGTTATGGCTCTGCTGATCGAAATCGATCATGAGCTGGCTATGCGTATCTGCAGAGCTGCCGAGCTGATTTGACCAGGCGAGAGGCTGCGCCGAGCTAAGCGTAGACCACTGATTGCTCAATACGCCCAAGTCTACGCCAAAGAAGGCAATCGCCCGGTTAACGTCACTGTCTTCTGAATTAACCAACAGATCGTATTCAGCCGCTGGATTCGTGCGAAAGCGGTTGATAAGTTCGAGTAAGTACTGTTCTTGTGCGCTGGGTTGAGCCATGGATGATAGAAATTATGTAATAGATGTATAAAGAAATTGTCAGCGTGATTCTCTCTTCCTTCGATTTGAAAGAAAATCATAAAAAGGAGATTCGAGCGAGAGACTTTAAGACTTTGGCCGAGATGGTTTTATCTGAGAACAACGATTTGTGACTATCTACAGAATCGAGTTTACTTTTGGTAGATCGTGGTTTTGCAGCCCTGAGTAGTCTATCGCAATAAAACAGAGTTATCCGATATTTAGACGAACTTGAAGACGACTTTATGTAGACTTAATCTTGCAAAGAACGAGCAAGAAAGTAGGTGAAACGGAAGAGAAATAAAAACTTTGTACAACAATTACAAAACAAACATAGAAAACGTCCCGATCGCTAAAAACAAACTTTTTACAACCTGCGATCTAGCCTCGGCAGCGTGTTAGATAGCACCCACGGGCTATACCGCTCGTTCGATACTCACTGACATACAATACTCAGCAAGCGGCTTGCGCTAATATCTATGGCTTCGATCTATCATGACCCTACAGGACATCTACACGCTGCTTTATGACTACAGGCTAGTAGTGCTCATAGCTATGCTATGAGCACCTTGGGTAGCACTGGGTATTTGTATCGCGGTGCCCGGTGATAAAGAAGAACCCTTTGTTCTAAATTTCAACCTATCGCGATCGCGCTTCTACTCGGCTTACCGGGGCTAGCCTATCTGAGCTAGCTGCGACTAACTGGCAAAGAACTCGATGGAAATGCTGGGAGGACAGCGCGCGATCGCACCCAATCCAAAACGCCTCATCAGCCTGAGCAAGGCATAGACGAAGAGCTAGAGGCCATTCGTCGTGAGCTAGATAATAGCAACTAGCGCAAGGACTACTTTTCAAAAAAGAAGTGTCCACAATCAACATCTCTTCATCCAACGAGCGTGCTATAAGTTGACTTGCTCATATGTCGCGTGTAAACACACTGAAAACGGCAAGAGTAGTGGAATATACATTAGCGTAGACGTTCGCTTTTATCTAAGGTTGCAAGCGATTAGGAGGCATTAGGCCAAATGGAATCAAATTACTTTGAAACAGTATCAGACTGTTTGCAACAGGCTCACAAATCTCAGCAGGAAGGCCACACAGACGAAGCCCTGAGACTTTACTATCAAGCGTTAGAGCAAGATTCTAGAAATACGGATGCTCACAAGGCAATCGGCGCTATTTACTTTAAGCAAAAAGACTATAGCCAGGCGGCAAACCAATATATTCAGGCAGCCACCATCGATCCGAATCAAGCAGCGCCTCATTTTCAGCTCGGACGCATTGCTGAAATTGAAAAGCGGTGGGACGATGCCGCCTCTTCCTACGAATGCGCTATCCGCATAGATCCAGCAGACTTCAATCCCTATCAGTTTCTAGGCCGCGTCAGGTTCCTACAGGGGGAAATTGCTGCTGCTGAATCAGCCTACAAAAAGGCGGTTGAACTGGGTAGCCGCGCTCCCTGGGTACGGTTTGGGCTAGGCCAGATTGCTCAAAGACAGCGAGAGCATGAAGCCGCTATTGGCTACTTCCAAGAGGCGATCGCCCTCAATCCCAAAAATCCAAGCTTCCACGTTGCATTGGGAAATGTCTATTTCGCCCAAGATCGATTAGAAGAGGCTGGGAGTGCTTACGAAGCTGCGCTGGCTATTGATAGTCGCCTACAGAATGCACACTTTCAGCTAGGCCAGACAGCCCAAAAACAGCAGCAGTGGGAAAAAGCGGTGACCGCTTTCGAGCGCGCGATCACTCTTAACCAAGAAGATGCCAGGCCCTACCAATTTTTGGGTGAAGTTCAGTTTGCTCAAAAGGACTTCGCGCCTGCCGCTGAAAATTACCGCAAAGCTATTGCCCTAAATAGCCAGGCTCCCTGGGTGCGATTTAAGCTTGGACGCATCGCTCAGCAGCAAAAAAGCTACGAAGCTGCTACTAGCTACTTTCAAGACGCGATCGCCTTAAGCCCTGAGAATTCACAGTTTTACTATCATCTAGGTACCGTTCAGGCTCAGCAAAAAGAGATAGAAAGTGCCAGGGCCAGCTATGAAAAAGCGCTGTCGCTGAACCCCAGCTTTAAGCCTGCTCGAATAGCGCTAGACGCTACGCTGTCTGCCTGAGGCTTTTGGCCTAAGGCTTTTGAGTATAAGGGAACGGCATCACATAAAAAGTTCAGTTGATAAAGAAACGGAGCGCTATGAGATCAGTTACAGGCGAAACGGTTGCAGACTACCTGCGTCAGGCGCAAAGGGCTAAAAGAGACGGCCAGGTGGAGCGTGCAGTATCGCTATACCAGCACGTGCTATCGCTAGATTCTAGCAACGTAGCAGCGCAGCTATCACTCGGCGATATCTACTTTACGCAGAAAAACTATGCGCTTGCTAAAAGTAGCTATACCGACTCTGTAAAGCTCAGCCCTGACACGCCGCTCACCTACTTTCGGCTGGGCCGCATTGCCGATCTTCATGGGCAAACAGAAGAGGCCATTGCTCACTATGAGTATGCCGCTCAGCTAGATCCTCAAGACTTCAAACCACATCAGGCGCTCGGCGATGTTTTCTTTAATCAAAAGCAGTTTGATCGGGCTGAGCCTTATTACAAGAAGGCTATTAAGTTAGGAAATCTAGGCGTCGGGCCGCGTTTTAGGCTGGGCCGTATCGCTCAAGCTCAAGAAGATTTTGAGAAGGCAATCGATTATTTTCAACAGGCGATCGCACTTAATGACCAAAACGCTCCTTTTCATATGGCTTTAGCTGAAGCCTACTTCGCACAAAGTCAGTTTACCGAAGCCCAAAAGGCTTATAGAGCAGCGATCGCCCTCAACGACCAGCTCCCAAACCCTCACTTCAAGCTGGGTCGCATTGCCCAACTGCAAAAGCACTGGCAGGAAGCGGTTTCTCATTTTGAGCGCGCGATCGCCCTCAGTCCAGATGACTTCAAATCCTATCAGTTTTTAGGTGAAGTCCAGTTTGCGCAAAAAGAGCTTGCTCTAGCAGGTGATAGCTATCAGAAAGCGGCTGAATTAGGCTCAAAGGCTCCTTGGCTGCGCCTTAAGCTAGGCCGCATTGCCCAGCAGCAAAAAGATCACAAAGCCGCAACTAATTGGTTTGAACAGGCAGCTGCTCTCAATCCTAAAAACCCAGCCTTTCGCGTCGCTTTAGGCGATAGCTACTTAGCGCTAGGCCAGCTAGAAGACGCGGCCACTGCCTACAACGCCGCCGTCAGCATCAATCCAGAGCTACCGACAGCTCGCTTTAAGCTCGGTCAAATTGCACAGCAGCAGGGCAATATCACCGCTGCCGCAGAGCTATATCAGCAGGCAATAGATCTCAAGCCTGAAACTGCAGCGTTCCACTACTATCTAGGTACGGCTCACGACCAGCAGCATGACCCACAAAGCGCGCGCGCGCGCTATGAAAAAGCACTCTCGCTTGATCCCGATTTTAAGCCAGCGCAAAAGGCTATAGAGTCGGTGGCTACTGCTTCAGCAGGATTGTCCGCATCGCTAGCACCATCGGCTTCAACCCTAGCGCCTTCGGAGCCGACCTTAGAGTCTTCGGAGCATTTAGAGCTAGACCCCTTAGCGCCTTCGGAGGATGCAGAGCGACTAGAGTTAGAGCCTTTCCCTTCAAAGTCAGCTCAGCCCGCCCTAGAGCTATCCTCACTAGAACTGCCAGACCCGAAGCAGTCAGAGCCCGTACCCACGTGGTCGCCGCTGGAGCAAGCCGTTCCAGAGCAGCCGATGCCGGAAGGCTTGCTTTCACGTTTTTTTAAGCGGATGTTTAGCTGAACAGCGCTCAGCTAATGTCAGTTTGAGTACAGTATGATTTCGTCCTCGGGCCGCACCACGACGACAGAAGGCGCGGTCGTATTACCGACAAGTACGCCCGCCGCTGCGCCGCCGACAACTTCCCACACGCTCGCATCACCGAGCACCTCGCCAAGCACATAGCCGCCTGCTGCGCCAATGGCTGCGTCAGTCGCGATTGCGCCGGTAGAGGTTTGTCTGGGGTCTTTGCGATCGCGCAACAGCTCAGAAGCCACATTCACTCTAATAATCCGATCGGCCACCTCTATTGAGTCAGCCACATACACCAGCCCGCCCTCAGCAGGCTCAAAGCGACCGCGCACAATCGTCCCGACAGGGAGCCGCTGACCGCCAACCGCCGATTCGCTGCGCAGCACAAGGTCGTAGCTATACGTTTTGTCTTTGTTGAGATAGAGCGTATCTTCCTGCTCCAGCGTCGTTCTTAATGCCGATGTGCCCTGAGCCACGCCTGAAGCAGGTCTTCTATTGTTTTGAGCAGGCTGAGTCGTTGGATTTTGATTGGGTGTTTGATTAGGCGATCGCTGAGACGAAAATACCTGCGCATTCGCAGACAAAGGCCCCGAGCCCACGACCAACAGCGCCGAGAGCCCGCCTAGTAATAAAGGTTTCATAGCAACATTCCTTGTGGAAAAACACGGTTTAGCAATTGCATCGAACTGATAGTTGCCCTATATCCTAAAAATATCCCGCGATGGCGGTGTTTTGGCAGGTCTGACTGTGCCAGTTGCTATTGAATCTGTCTTACGGCAAACGTGTCTCACTGTAGTCTCACTGTAATAGAGGTGCGAGGCGATCGCCTATCCGCATCACCACCTCAGCCAAAAAATCAGGCCGTACTCCTGCCACTACCCCACCCGCAAAGCCAAATAAATGCCCCTCCCAAGACACCCTATCCTCACTAGAGCTTGGCATCATGCCCCATAGCTGCGCACCGTAGATCCAAAAGACCACCGCTGCTAGCCCCAGCGTCAGCAGCGTCGGCCCCACATACGCACCCGCCAGCAAAAAGCCGATATAGCCAAAGATCAGCCCGCTTGCGCCCAAATGGATCGCCTCGCGACCAAACAGCCAAGTTCCCAATCCGCCAATCAGTAAAATAGTTGCTGTAATCGTATAGAAATCAGTGCCGCCCTGAATCTCACCTTGCAGCAAAACCAGCCAGCCCAGCACTAAAAAAGGCACCGTATTCGCAATTAGATGGCTTAAGTCTCGATGTAGCAGAGGCGAAAACACGACGCCCAAAAGGCCGATCAGATGTCGAGGCCGAATGCCAAACACCTTACCGAGCCCGTGACCTGGCAGCACAATATTAACCAGGCTTATCATCCAGGTCAGCACCACACCGTTGCGCAGCACTTCCGCCGTTGATTGCCAGGCCGGATCGCTCGCATACAGCGCTAGCAGCAGCCCGCCCAAAATCAAACAAAGCACAACCGATCGCGACTGAAAACCAAACACACTATTCTCCTGCGGCTGCACTAGCGCAATCCTAATCCATTAGTAATCCATAGATGGTGTGGGACAATATAAACCGTTATTCGATGGACTACTAGCCCAAATAGGTTATGAAAAGCAGCATAAAAACTCCAAAAATCGCCTCACTTTTAGTCGCCGTTTGCCTTTCGCTAAGCGTATCGCTGGCCGCACTGCTCAGCTTTGCCGCCCCTAGCTGGGCTTTTATTCAAGACGACGTAGATATGCTGTTTGATAACAACGAGTGCCCTGTGTGCATTCTCAACGACGCTGATTTGAGCAACGCTCAGCTTCATATGGCTAATCTAAAGGTCGCTTCTCTAACCGGTGCGAACCTAACAGGCGCTGATTTGAGTGAAACCAATCTGATGCTCTCTGAACTCGTTGACGCTAATTTGACGAATGCGAATCTCACAGGCGCAGAGATGAATGGCGCACAGCTCAAAGATGCCAATCTGACAAGAGCCGACTTAAGCGGCGCGATTTTGACCCAGGCTAATTTGCTAGATGCCAACCTGACTGACGCGAAGCTAATTAATACTGAACTAACAGCGGCCATTATCGGTGTTGCTAACCTTAGTGGCGCAGATCTCACAGGCGCGAACTTGCGTGGGGTTAATCGCAGTCGGGCGATTTTATGCCATACGACGATGCCTGATGGCAGTGAAGAAAATCGCGACTGTAAGTAGTTCCTTAGCCGCCTCGTCAAGAATCCAGACGATGCGTCAAAATAGTGAATAGTCGTTGCCACTACTCGTAAAACCATGGTCAAATCAAGCACCCTCGAAAGTGCGGCTGCCGAAACGCCGCTCGAAAAACCCGAAGGGCTTAGCTTAATTCGGCGCTTTGAATGGATTCTCGATCCGGTTAACTATCTAGAGAGAACAAAGGAAAAGACACCAGACTTCTTTGAAGAAGATTCGCTAGGCTTTGGCGTCGGCCCCACGGTGATTACCAGCAGCCCTGAAGCAATGCAGTTCATTTTGAGCCGCGATCGCAAAACCTTCCAGTCGCCCGGCGAGTTCAACCGCCTGCTCGCACCGCTGATTGGTAACGCTTCTGTCATCATGCTCAGCGGCGATCGCCATAAAGAGCGCCGTCAGCTTATCACCCCGGCTTTTCACGGCGATCGCATCGACGTTTACGGCCAGCTTATTTGCCAGCTCACCAAAGAAAATCTTGACCAGCTTCAGCCAGGCGAAGCCTTCTTAGCACGAAATCTTACCCAAAAAGTCTCTTTACAGATTATCTCCAAGGTTGTTTTTGGTTTAAGCGACGGCCCGCGCTCAAAAGAAATTATGCGCGTGCTAACTGAGACGGTGGATCGCTTTGGCTCGCCGACTGCTGCGCTGATGCTGTTTTTTGGTCAGCTTCAAAAAGACTTAGGCGCTTGGAGCCCTTGGGGAAAGTTTGTACGGCTTAGAGATAAGCTAGATGCGCTGATTTATGATGAGATTCGCGATCGCAAAGCCACCCACGACCCAACCCGCACTGATATTCTCTCCATGCTGATGGCCGCTCGTACTGAGGACGGTGAAGCGCTTGAAGAAGAGGAGCTGCGAGATGAGCTGATGGCGCTGCTGATGGCTGGGCATGAGACAACCGCCACCGCGATCGCCTGGGCAATGTACTGGATTCACAAAGCGCCTGGGGTGAAAGAAAAGCTGCTGGCAGAGCTGAATACGCTACCGGCTGAGGCATTGCCTACAGAGATTTCTCAGCTTCCTTACTTGGGGGCCGTGTGCCAGGAAACTTTGAGGCGATCGCCCGTTGCCATGTTCACCTTTCCCCGCGTTGCCCAAGAAACAATTCACCTGATGGGTCGCACCTTCGCCCCCGGCACCACCTTTCTCGGGTGCATTTTCCTCACCCATCAGCGTGAAGACCTTTACCCCGAGCCTAAAGCCTTCCGCCCCGAACGCTTTCTCGAAAATAAATTCTCTCCCTACGAGTTCATTCCCTTCGGCAACGGTGCCAGAAGATGCGTCGGCGCAGCGCTCGCCCAGTACGAACTGAAGCTTGTCGTCGCCACCCTACTCTCTCACTACCGATTTTGCCTAGCTACCGACCAGCCCGAAGTTGCCAAACGGCGCGGCGTCACGCTTGCCCCTGCCAAAGGCGTTCCAATGATTTTTGAAGGCCCCCGACACTAAGCCCCCGATACCAGATATGGATAATACAAACACCTACCCAGCTCTTTTTGATCGTAGTCACTGGGGTCGTATTCGGCTTACAGGCGCAGACCGCGTGCGTTTTCTACACAACCAAACCACCAACAATATTGAGCGGCTGGCTACAGGTGAAGGCTGCTATACCGTATTTGTCACTTCTACTGGGCGCACCATAGATCTAGCCACTGTCTACGCTTTTGAAGATTCTCTGCTGGTTGTTGTTTCGCCTGGAATGGCAAAGCAGCTATACGACTGGATGGATCGCTATATCTTTTTTTCGGATAAAGTGACGTTAACTGATGAGAGTGAGCAAACCTTTTTGTTTACGGTACTAGGCGAAGGGGCTGATGCTGTTTTACAACAGATAGGTGCTGCTGAACTTGTCGGTAAGCCTGCTTTTACACACCAAACTATATCGCTGGCAGGTATAGGAGAAATTGAGATTGCTGTCGGGAGTGACCTGGCGATTGAGGGCTATACCTTGTCAGGGCCGAAAGAACACTCTGAGGCAGTCAAACAGATAATTTTGGCGGCAGGCGCGCGCATGGCAACGGCTGAAGAATGGGAGACACTGCGCATTCAGCAGGGCCGACCGGCGGCGGCTCGTGAGCTTACAGATGATGACAATCCGTTAGAAGCGGGCCTGTGGCATAGCATTTCGTTTGAAAAGGGTTGCTATATCGGCCAGGAGACGATTGCTCGGCTCAATACCTATAAAGGCGTGAAAAAGCGTTTATGGGGTCTTAAGCTCTCGGAGCCGGTTTCGCCAGAGGCTGAGATTTTTGTAGAGGATGCGAAAGTTGGTAAGGTTTCTAGCGTGACCAGCGCTGAAGAAGGTGCGCTGGGGCTGGGATATTTGCGGACTAAGGCGGGGGGTGAAGGGCTAGCGGTAGAAGTTGAGACTGGGGCGGGCGATCGCGTTAGTGCACAAGCGGTAGCCCTACCTTTTATAAGCCACGAATATTACACCGCTGATTAACGAGGTTCTTCACCGCATCTTCACTACATAGCGCCGTTCGGGAATGCTAGCGCATAGAGACTTTACAAAGACTTTCCCAGATTTATCTAGGTGAAACTAGGCACGTCTTGGGCGCTATTTATCAGCCGTTCATGTGGTTAACCCTCAAAACCTTTCTGCGACAAACGCGAAGTGCGCTGGTGATTGCGCCGACCGTTACGATGGTTGCGATCGCAGGTAACTATCTGGGCGTCTTTAACCTCTTAGAGTGGGAAGTGAGAGACAGCTTCTTTCGCTTGCGTCCTACAGAAACCGTAGATCCGACGATTGTGGTGGTCACTATTGATGAAATAGACATTAAAGCCGCTAAAGACTGGCCGATTCCTGACAATATTCTGGCGGACTTACTTACTAAGATTGCTGCGCAGGAGCCTCGGGCGATCGGGCTAGATATGTACCGCGACCTGCCTGAAGAGCCTGGCTACGACCAGCTTGTCGAAGTTTTTCAGTCTACACCTACTCTAATCGGTATCGAGAAAATTACAGGTAACCGGGTCGATCCGCCACCTGCGCTGGCAGAATTGGGGCAAGTGGGCATTGCAGATTTGGTGCTAGATGCCGACCGCAAAATTCGTCGCGGCCTGCTGACGGCTAAAGATGAACAGTCTGAGGATGCCATTAAAGCAGGACTGGCTACGCAGTCAGCCCTGGCCTATCTGGCAATGGAAGGGATTAGTCTAGAAGCAATTGACCCAGATCAGCAGATCTATCAGCTTGGCAAGGCTCAGTACTCTCCGCTGCGTAGTCAGGAGGCAGGCTACGCTAAGGAAGATTTGGGTGGTTACCAGATATTGCTTAACTGGCGAGGGGGCATAGAGGCGTTTACGTCGGTGTCGATGGGGGAAGTACTTGCAGGACAGGTAAAAGATGATTTGATGCGCGATCGCATTGTCCTCATCGGCTCTACGGCTCCTAGCACTAACGACTTTTTTGAGACGCCCTATAGCGGCGCTTGGGAGGTTTCCGGTCGCCGCGTGATGCCAGGCGTGTTTGTCCATGCCAACATTGCCAGCCAGCTTGTGCAAAGTGCCCTGCACGGTCGAGTCGGGCTGGTCAGTTTTTCAGCCATTCAGCAAAACGGCTGGATTGCGCTCTGGACGATACTGGGCACTGCCGGGAGCTGGATCATTGCCGACCGGCAGCAGCGCCGCCAGCAGTTTCGCTTTTTACGCGGCGCGTTTTGCACGGGCCTTGGCGTTAGTGCGCTATTTGCGCTGGGAGCCTACGGTAGCTTTTTGCAAGGGCTGTTAGTGCCGGTCGTGCCGCCTTTAATGGCGTTTGCTGTTAGCGGACTCCTCACCACAAACGCCTATCGCCAAAAAACGCTTAAAGACACTAATCATCAGCTCGCCTACGCTAACGGTCAGCTAGAGACTGCCAATGAGCAGCTCGTAGACCACTCACGGACGCTAGAGGCCAAGGTTGAAGAGCGGACTGAATCGCTAGCGAAGGCAAAACAAGCTGCGGATACTGCCAATCAGGCAAAGAGTGAGTTTTTGGCTAATATGAGCCATGAGTTACGCACGCCGCTGAACGGCATTTTGGGCTATGCGCAAATTTTGGAGCGATCGCCCACCCTCACCCCGAAAGAAATCAAAGGTGTCAGCATCATCCACCAGTGCGGTAGCCACCTACTCACGCTGATTAACGATATTCTAGATCTCTCGAAAATTGAAGCGCGAAAGCTGGAGCTTTATCCCAACGACTTCGATTTGTTGTTGTTTTTAGAAGGCGTTGCTGAGATCTGCAAAATTAAAGCCGAGCAAAAAGGCATTGAGTTTCACTGCCAGTTTTCAGACAAGCTTCCCACTGGCATTCACGCAGACGAAAAGAGACTGCGCCAGGTTTTAATCAATCTGTTAGGTAACGCGATTAAATTCACTGATAATGGCAGCGTTACGCTGAAGGTATCAGCCATATCGCCTTCGGGTGATAGAGCAGGCAGCAAAGCCACTCAAAAAATTCGCTTTCAAATTGAAGATACGGGCGTGGGCATGAGCCCGGCTCAGCTAGAAAAAATCTTTTTACCCTTTGAGCAGGTAGGAGAAACCGATAGAAAAGCTGCTGGAACGGGCTTGGGCCTAGCTATTAGCCAGCGCATTGCTGAGATGATGAACAGTCCTTTGCAGGTGAGCAGTCGGATTGGGGAGGGCAGCATTTTTTCACTAGCGCCTGAACTTGCGATCGCCCAAAGCTGGATTCGACCCCGTAATTCACTTACAGATACCGCTGCATCAGCCACCATCGCAGGCATAAAGGCAGACCGCAAACCCAAAGTTCTAATCGTAGATAAACGCGAAACTAGCCGTCAGGCAATTTCTGATTTGCTAGCACCTATTGGCTTCATCACGCTAGAGGCAGGCAGTGAGTCGGAGGGGCTGCAAACAGCTATAGCGGAGCACCCAGACGTAGTGATTACAGAGCTAATGACCGGAGAAAGTGATGGCGTAGCAATCGTTGCGCAGTTGCGATCACACCTCGAAACGCAAAACACGACGGTGATTGTGGCTAGTACCCATGTCTTTGAGAGCGATCGCGCCCGTAGCCTGGCCGCAGGCGCAAACTACTTTCTGCCAAAACCTATAGAAGCTAGTCAGCTACTAGATACTTTACAAAAATCTCTTCAGCTAGAGTGGACATACACCAGCAGCCACAAATCCATAGAAACGCATCAAGATCGGACAAAAGACATCACCGATCATCCCAAAAACAACGCTGTAGCAGCCATTGTACCGCCTAGCCCAGAAGTATTAGATCAGCTCTACCACCTCACCATGATGGGAGATCTCAACGGACTCACGGGCATTCTAAGTCAACTTGATATAGAGAATCCGAGCGTGTCTGGCTTTACTGCCAAAATAAGGACGCTAGCAAGTCAATTCCAGACGAAAAAGATTCGAGAATATATTAAATCGTTTACCCTTTCGGAGTCATGATCGACCAAGAGCCAGTCCGAATACTGCTTGTAGATGATACTCCTACTAACCTATCTGTTCTATCTGAGTCTATTCAAAATCAGGGCTGGACGACTCTGTTTGCAACCGATGGCGAAACGGCAATCGAACAGGCGGAATACGCCCAGCCCGACCTCATTTTGCTCGACGTGATGATGCCTGGCCTCGACGGGTTTGAAACCTGCCGCCAGCTCAAAGCTAACCTCAAAACCACCGAGATTCCAGTCATCTTCATGACTGCCCTTTCAGACACCATCGATAAAGTGACCGGCCTTAAGCTCGGTGCAGTTGACTATATCACCAAGCCCTTCCAACAAGAAGAAGTCGTTGCCCGCGTAGACATGCAGCTTCGGCTGCACCAAATGAACCGCCAGCTAGAGCAGCGGGTGCAGCAGCGCACCGCCGAACTCACAGAGGCTCTGCACAACTTAAAGCAAACCCAGGTTCATCTTGTTCAAAGCGAAAAAATGTCTTCTTTGGGTCAAATGGTCGCAGGTATTGCCCATGAAATCAACAACCCTGTCAACTTCATCTATGGCAACCTCAAGCCCGCTCAAGACTACTTCAAAGATCTCATTGAGCTAGTAGAACACTATCAGGAATGCTACCCTGAGCCCACGGTAGAACTCAAAGAGCACTTAGAACAGTTGGATTTAGCCTTTGTTGCAGAAGATGCCTACAAGCTGCTGGAATCACTTAAGCTTGGAGCCGACAGAATTCGCCAGATTGTACTGTCGCTACGCAATTTCTCAAGGCTAGACGAAGCCGATATGAAATCGGTTGAAATTCACGATGGCATTGATAGCACTCTGCTGATTTTGCAGCACAAGCTTCGTATCGCAGGCAACGGTCAGCCTATAAAAGTGGTGAGAGACTATGCTGATTTGCCAAAAGTAGAATGTTATCCTAGCCAGCTCAATCAGGTGTTTATGAACATCATAGCGAATGCGGCAGACGCACTAGAAGAACAACCTATAGCGGCGGATACAGCGAGCGGCGATCGCACGCCAGCAACTATCACAATTAAAACTGAACTAGACGCCAATCAGCAGGTACGCATCTCTATCACCGACAATGGCCCAGGGATTACTGAACTGGCCAGAACCAAGCTGTTCGATCCCTTTTTCACCACTAAGCTAGTGGGTAAAGGCACCGGGCTTGGCCTTTCTATCAGCTATCAAATCGTGGTCGAAAAGCACAGGGGCTCTATCGTTTGCCGGTCGGCACTAGGCCAAGGCACCTGCTTTACCATCACGATTCCGTGCACTCAGGCAGAGGCTAAAGCGGCGCTTTTTGAACCCAAAGATGCCGTAGCCGCGATCTGATAGCTGGCTTAAGCCCGTTTTTTAATCACCTGCCAACCAGTAAAGTATTTCTGATTTGAGCACCTTGATGTCTCGATAGAACTCTTGCTTAAAGAACTGTCCAACAGCATCAAAAGGGCTAAAAGAGCTGCTGGCTTCCCACTGCACGTCTTGAGCAATAGGAGTCGTGTGTGAGCCTTTGATGATTCTAATCGTGGTGGTGTTAGGAAAGCGCTTAATCAACACATCGCTGAGCGGGCGAGTTTGGTCGATGGTGTCGCTGCGGAATTTTACAAGCAGGTTATAAGGCGTTTCGTACTTCTGTTCGATCATCGCTAGGGTCTGCGATGGGCTGGGCGTAAACTCCATGCGGGTATCGAGCTTAAGGTCGGGGGCGAACTGAGTGGCCTGAGCGATCGCTTGCTCTAGCAGCGGAATTGACTTACGAGCCGGGTAGTTATTAAAAGAGACAAATATATTACCGACGCGGTTAGGCCGATGCATACTGCCAATGAGTAAATGCACTTTGCAGCCCATGCTGTGCCCAAGTCCATAAATGGGCAGATCTTTTAGCTCGGGGCGCTGTTTGCCCAGGAAGGTAAGGCCCTGCTCGAAGGTGATTAGGGTTTCTTGTGCGATCGCACTATGATCAAACGTATTGACAAACGGCGTGGCAATTACCGCATAGCCTTCGTTATACAGCGCCTCTAGCAGCCAGCGGTAGGTCAGGTGCGGCGCGGCGGCGACAAAGGCACCGCCTAAAAAGTGAATAATGCCGCGCGGCCGCTCTGGAACCAAAAACCAATTGCCCGAAACTTCTTGCCAGTACATAAAAACAGGGAGCCGCCAAATTAGCGAGAGCTAGTCATTTTGTCTACAGCTTTATTTTAGAGGCGATCGCTTCTATTAAATTAAGGGTTGACAAATGCAACTCGTTTAAATCGCTACTGGCATTTGACGGATCGACTTCAGTAGTTGAGCTATTAGTAATTGATTGGCTAGAGCAGAGTAAAATAGTTAAGACGAACAGAGGAAGATAAGGTAATTTATGACACCAAAACAGCAACTTTTGCAAGAGATTAACGATACACCAACGTCTCTTATCCCCGACGTTCTAAACTATCTGCGTTTTCTCAAGGCTCAGCGGTTGGTCAAACAGTCTCATACAGGCGTGATGGCGTTTGCCGGAATGCTAGCTGACTCTCCTAATCTATCAGATGGAATTATTGAAGATGCCGAACTAAACCGCCAGATGGACTTACAGCGAAGTCGAGACGTATGAAACAGGCACTGCTCGATACCAATATGCTTTCTTGTTTCCTCAGAGGGGAAGAAAACGTTGTTAGTAAGATAGACAGCTATCTTCAGCATTATTCATATCTCACTTTCTCTATTTTCACTTACTACGAGACTAAAAGCGGCCTGGTCTACCGAATGACCCGAGCTGCGGTGGGGGTGGACGCGATCGCCCACAGGTCAGCCATATGATCTTCGGCACCCCGCCCATTGTGCGAGCCACCATATTACGCCTACACCAGCTAGGCTACGCCGAACCTACCGATTGGAGTCGGCCTATCAGCAGCGGTCGGCCCGGTGAAGTGATGGCTATTTTGACCCGGCGCGTAGAAGGCGCATAGGATAGAGTAGCGACTTACCCCATCAAAAGCACCATGAAAAGGCTTCAGCTAGCGTGTATAGCTCTATTGTTTTTGCTCCTCGCTGGCTGTGGCGTGCTTAACCAAACGCCGCCAAATCGGGCGATTGAGTTAGCGATCGCCCAGCAGCAAACCAACGTTCAGCAGGCGATCGCTCAAGGCTTAGGCATTCCGCCCGAAACCGCAACAAAGCCAAACTTCAAAATCAATCAGATCAACGTCAAAAGTCGGCAAAAGATCTCCGTGCCCGCCGTTCAACAAAGAGGCTATCCGAACAGCCTCTACAAAGTAAACGGTACCTTCGAGGCCATCCTTTCAAACCCTGAGCAAACAATCCGCCAAGAGAGCCCCTTCGAGGTTTATCTAGGCACTAATGACTTAGAAAACACATCCGCCGAGCCGCAAACAGAACAAATTTGGTATCTTATCCCGCCCGACTCACTGAAGCCGCCTCAATAAATATTCGCTTCACCTCATCGTGAGCCTTACGAATATCCTTCTCAATTCGCCGCACCGCCGCTTCAATCTCATCCGAAGACAAACCGTCTTTAAACTCAATATTCAGCGCTACCAGTACATCTCTCGGCCCTAAGTGCAACGTAATCGGAGCCTCAAACTTTGAAACCGCATCGTCCGCCCGCACAATATCTTTAATACTGGTTCGCGTCTCTGGCGATGCGCTCTCTCCTATCAGCAGCCCCTTTGTCTTGGCCACCAAAGCCGTCGCCGTCACCGTCAGCAGCACCCCAATACAAATAGAGGCCACCCCGTCATAAACCGGATTGCCTGTGGTTTCACTCAGCCACACACCTACAAAAGCAAAAGCCAGCCCGATCAGCGCTGCCGAGTCCTCCACAATCACAATGAAAGCCCCCGGATCTTTACTCCGCCCAATCGACTTCCAAAGCCCTAGCTCTGGATCATCCTGATTCTTCTTAAACTCGCGGATTGAGACAAACAGCGCGGCCCCTTCAAACACCGCTGCAGCCACTAACACGCAATAGCTCACGATGGGATCGCTCGAAACTGACTCAGCTTTTAGGCTACTAATGCCTTGTAGCACCGAGATGCCGCCACCGAGCGAAAAAATCAGCACCGCCACCATCAGCGACCAAAAATATAGCTCCTGACTTCGCCCCAGCGGAAACTGCTCATCCGGCTGCTTCTCACTCTGCTTTAGCCCATACAGCAGCAGCACCTCATTCACCGAATCCACCACCGAATGAATCCCCTCAGAAAGCATGGCAGAGCTACCGCTGATAGAGGCTCCCACAAACTTAGCCACACCAATTGCGATGTTAGCCGCCATCGCTGCATAGATAGAAGTCTTAGAAGATCCAGTTGACATAAGAAAAGGTATAGAGAGAACACAGCAAAGCTACAGAGATACTAAAGCAAACTGCCCCTCTCAACCACCCTACTGTCACCCTATTGCCATAGCTGGCTTACCACCTCAACCAGCACTGGCACCGAATTCACCTCTCTAGGCTCTGGGGGCTCCAACAGTCCCAACGTCGCTGCCGGATCATTTCGATTATTCAAAATCAACAGCGCCAGCCGTGCCATCGTCAGCACCCGGTCATTATCACCATTCAACAGATTTCGTACCGCAGGCACCGCCGGTAAAGCCTGTCGTCCTAAATAAGTCAGCCCCAAAGCCGCTAGCTCACGCGTTTCTACATCACCATCGCTCAACGACGAAACCAGAGTTGGCAAAATCAGGCTACTGTCCTGAGTCAGCACCCAAATCGCATCCGCTGCATACAGTCGGGTCAGCGGGTCATCGCTATTCAGCGCGCTCGCCAGCCCTGGCACAGACTGCTGCCCAATTTTCGTCAGGCTTCCTGCAATCGTCTGATTGACCCCAGAATCCTCACCTAATAACGCCTGCGACAGCGCCGGAATTGCTACGTCTGCCAAAGGCCCAAAGTCACCCAAAGACTTAGCCGCCGCCCGCCGGACGTCACTATCACCGTTGCTCAAAGTATCCGCCAAAATCGGAATCACCGACTGTATCGCCTCATTACCCAGCTCATCTGCCTGATTAATATCACCAATTAGCGTTGCCGCCGTCTTTTTGGCAAGGCTGTCAACGGCATCATTCCTCAGCAAATTACCCAGGGCAGGCACCGCGTCGCCACCAATATTTACCAGCGCATCTGCGGCGATATCTTTGACCAGTCCAGACTCATTCTGCACTGCTGAAACCAACACGTTGATCAATACGTTCTGATCGAGCCCAACTTGCGCTAGCGTACTGGTTGCCAGCGCTCGAACGATTTCATCATCGTCTTTCAACAGCTCTAACAAAGTCGGCGTAGCCGGTGCCGCATCTGCGCCAATCTCATTTAATGCATAAGCCGCTGCCGCCCGCGTTTGAGCGCTATCAGATTCCAAAGCAGAGGTGAGGTCGGGTACGGCGGCTGCACCATTTGCGGCTAATGTGTCTGCTGCGGCCTTTCTGGTGCTGGTATCGTCGCTGCTCAAAGAAGCAACAAGTTCAGAGAATTCATCTGTTGGTGTAGTCGTAACGGGCGTTTCAGTCGTAGGGGTTTCTACAACGGGTGTTTCGACCGTCGGTTGACCCGCTACGGTAGGAATATAGGGAGAGCTGATAGCAGTTGCCTGACCAGCGCTGACTAGAGCCTGATGAGTAATAGCGGCAATCTCCGCGCGAGATGCATTCTGAAGGGGATTGAGCTGTTGGACGTTGGGGTAGTTTACGGTGAGCTGTTGGTCTGTGGCGATCGCGATCGCCCTTTGTGCCCAGTCGGGAATCTCCCCACTATCTTCAAAAGCTGCCAGCAGCGCCGCCGTCTCGCCATCGGTCGCCAGCCCTAGCCCATTCGTCAAAGACACCAGCACTTCTAGACGAGTAATCGGCTGATTCAAACCAAACGTACCGTCAGGATAGCCCGACAGCCATCCCTTTGAATAAGCCTGCGAAATCACCTCTGCTGCCCAGTGATCGGCAGGCACATCGCTAAACGTAATCGGATCGCGCACGTCGTTGCGTAAAAAAGCGCCCGCCAAAACAGAGGCAAACTGCGCCCGCGTCATCTGATCGTTAGGCCGAAACGTACCGTCAGGAAAACCGCTAATCACGTTCTTTTGCGTGAGTGATTGAACGTATGGATTCGCCCAATAGCTGCTGTCTACGTCATTGAAGCGCGTCTCTTGAGCAAACACAGGAGGCGCAAACGCCGCCATCGTAATCGTCAAAGTGCTCGATAGGGCAATCGCGGTATTAACGTACTGATTTTGGCCGAACATAACGAAATCCTGATGTTTTGGAGGGCGAACTCAAGAACTTGTGTAAGAACTTGGTGAAGTTGGTAGCAGAATATCCCACTGCTGCCATTCGCCGCTAATTTCAGGAGTCGGTTCCCTTATCTGGCCAACAAAAATCAATTTACATGGCTTTGATGTGATCGGTATCACTTGGCGCGATCGCCCACCCACAAACGGCTTTCAGCCACCACGGTTCAAAATCTCACCGCCCATTATCTACAGGGCCGGTTGCAACATCGTCCCTACGCTTACAATAGTGACAGCAGCGGATGAGACGTAATTAATAATGCTGAGAGAAACGCTTAAATCAGAAATTGAGCATTTGAGTGAACCTCAATTAGAGAGGCTCGCGGCGCTAATTGCACAGATGAAAGCACCGTCTCAACAGACCAAACTCAATGGCGAAGATAAACCTTTTTGGCAAAAAGCGACGCCACAGGAACGTGCTGAAGAAATCTTAAAGTGGTCTGCTCAACAGTCGAGAATAGGAATAAGCCTTCCCGATGAAGCTTTCGATCGAGGCACTATCTACGACTGATGCCAAAATATTTACTAGATACTAATATTATTCTTCGCTTGAGCAATCCATCCGACGCTCAGCATGAGCTAGTTGTTGGCGCGATCACTACGCTTCTAAAGCAGTCGGATGAGTGCTATTTAGCAGCTCAGGTTCTTATTGAAATGTGGGCAGTCGCTACTCGTCCGGCTGATGTTAACGGTATGGCTTGGTCAGCAGGTAGAACGTGCAGCGAGATCGACCAGCTTCTCAATCGCTCTCCAGTTCTAGAGGAGCCACCACAGATTCTATCTACTTGGTTAGCACTCGTGACTGAGAATAAGGTGCTAGGTAAGCACACTCACGATGCGCGTCTCATCGCACTTATGCAGGCTACTGGGATCAGTCACATTCTGACTTTGAATCCTAGAGACTTCACAAGTTTTTCTAGCATTACAACAGTGCAGCCGAAGGAAATTGTCTTGTCAGCATAATCATATTACGAGTAGCAAAAGATAGCTCCCTACCTATCACTCAACCGAATGCTGCTTTAAATCATCCAAACTCACATGCTTCAGCGCCGCCTCATGCGTCGATTCCAAAACCACAGCAGGCGCAACCCCATCATCCATCGCCTCTTTCCACCGAGTCGCGCACAGGCACCACTTATCGCCCGGCTTCAGCCCTGGAAAATTGTACTCAGGCCGAGGCGTACTCAAATCATTGCCCTGCGCCTTCGTATAGCTCAAAAAAGCCTCTGTTAGCTCTGCACACACCACATGAACACCCTGATCCTGTGGCCCCGTTTGGCACGTGCCGTCTCGATAGAATCCGGTCATTGGCGAAGTGCAACAGGTCTGTAAATCTGTTCCAAGCACATTTTTAGTCTCAGCCATATCTATCAACCTAAATCTTTAAACAGCTACTGTCAGATAGCCAATTTACAGCAATATAATATTCCTACGGAACTATCTTCCGACAGGTAACACAGATATAGATAGCGTGAGTAATAGTACATATGCTAATCCTCGCTTCTCTACGTTTGTGCCGATGCATACCGTGAAGGAAGCTAACATCAAGACATCCTCATTTAGAAAATACTCTATTAACCTCATTCACCACATCCTCAAAATTAGAATCAATTTGCACGGGCAACGATCTTACGAAGAAGTCTCTCAAAACATTTATATGCTGGCCTATGTTTCTCGCGAGATCTGCATACAAGTCAGCATCCTCCCTTATTCCTCTTGAGCTGCTGAAATCAATAGTCTTAAGATCTTCCTTTAACTCCCTAGATTTCTCCTCCCAGTATTTTATGTATTTAATGATATTGGTAGCTTCATATATAGCTGCATCGTCCAAAACAACTGGAACAATCCTGTCCTTCATGTCTCCTGTATTTACGAGGTCGACTAATTCAGCCATACAGTATTGAGACTTCAAATATTTATCGCTTATCAGTGTTATGACACATTTCCCTTCGCCAATTCTCTTCATAAATTTTGAGAGAGAATCTTTATACCTTAGTTCATCTGAGTCACGGATAGCTCTAATTCCCTGAGCCTTGAGTATCATGCAAATCTTGTCGGCCACTTGGATGCTAATTTCACTACGAGCGTAGCTAACACAAACCTCTTTCTCCTTAACCTGTGAACTATATATAGGAAGGGGGATGTCTCTATCAAGCATCACGTTAACTATAGATATCTTAAATATAGTGCTGTCGCCAAAATCAAAACTTTCAACTTCCTCGATAATTTCTTCTATGCGCTCAAAATCTTCCTCTTTGTGCACAAAGATCGTGTAATGACAGTATTTTATCCTTTTTTGTCTTAGTGTAGAACGTAGCTCCTTCAGGCTCTCTTCATCTAGCTTTACATTTCTAAACAGCCTAGATATAAGTAACACATTTTCATTATAAGACTTTGCCTTAGATGTAAATTTCACAGGATTTATGCCTAAGCTACTCTCCTTTTTTAAACTTATTTCTCCTGCAAAGCAGTAGTCTCCAATGACTGACCTAAAAAGTTCCTGAGCATCCTTTTCTTTTTTAAATTGAAATCTCTGATCAGTTGAATCAGCCGACTCTCTCTTTTCCCAGAGAAACTTGTATCCACCGTTGCCTTCTACAAACACCTTCACTTGAAGAATTAGCTTGTCTATAAAATCAAAAAGATCGCTTTCGTTCTTAAGCAAGAAGTTCTCAAGTGCATTTCTGTATACAAATCTCGATACCTCTCTTGGCAGGTCGCATAGGTTCTGTTCGTCCTTTTTGAAGTTGTATGCGCTGTACAGTTCTTCATTGTCATCAACATGTTCTATGAACTCGTTGAGAACATCTGGATGGCTATTAGCATACTCTATGATTTCACGCTTCTTGTAGGTACTCTTTTCCCTCTCCTCTTGAATTCTAGCTACCGAGTCATTGTTTTCGAGATTAGCTTGAATATCAAAGTTTAAATTGGCTCTAATAGCTTCGTTGGATTTGCTCTCGATGTACTCATAAAACTCTTGAGGACTGATCGAAGGAATTTGGCGAAGAAACCTTTTTGGCACTAATATTATAGGCTTGTTATTAAACGGGTTAAAAGGTAGCTCAAAGCATTGATCATCCCACCTTCTATTATCAAAGTCGAACTCAAAATTCTTTATCGGAAGCCACCTTGTCTGTAGACCATACTTTTTACATACCTCCATAGTATATTCAACAAGCTCTTTCTTTATGATATTTGCAGTTGCATCGCTAATTCCATCTACTCCTATACCTGGCGTAAATATCGCTATGGATTCAAAATGTTTGGGAGGAGAAGTCCCCTGCTTTGACATCTCAATTAGCGCGTCTGTCACCTTAGCTGAAAAACCTCTTCCTGCGCCTGATCCGCCAGTGCTTCTTTCAGAAAAACCCAAGCATATTTCTTCTACTTCTGGGAAATAAAGGACGTTTCGTATTAGATGATCATATGTCGGAGAAATGTTTCTTCTCTTTCTTTCTTCGTGCGTGGGAATCTTGTCTACTTTGGAAGCAATTTCAAAAGCAGATTCAAAAAACTTCATAAACTTGTCTCGACAACCACCAAAGAGCGGATCCTTAGACTTAAATACTAAGAAAGGATCCATGCACAGATGAGTGTCTCTATCCAATCGCGGATCAAACCAATCATGATTATCAGAAGCTGGAATCTTATATAGCTCAGAGAAAGTAATTTTGTCTGTCATCTTCTTGGTTGTAGTTTACTTAGGAAGTTTTAGAGCTTCTGCAAGGAAATCTTTGGCACGTTTAGATTCCGGTAAAGCTTCTTTGTATGCGAAGGCGGCCCTTGCATAATCATGAATAGTTTTTAGACTAATTTCTATCTCTTTGTATTTCTCTTCTGGTATGAATGCTTCCTCGAATAAGCAATCTATATCTTTATACGCTCGTAGAGATTGCTCGTGCAGCATCTGAGCTTTTTCTTTTGCTTTAGAAAGCTTACTGATCACCTTTACGGCATCTGAGATTTCTTCTTCTTGTTTGGACATCAAATCTTCTTCTGTAATTTTGACGAACTGTCTAGTACTAAAGCCATTGGGCATCTTGACTTTTAGGAGATCATTGGCGGCTAGTATAGATAGCTCTTGAGCAGCTTTATATCTTGCACGCCTTTCGTCTCTACCTTTAGAAGGTAGCAAATGGCTAGGACATTGTGGCGCGGCATAGTAATGCATTTCTTTCTATTTACGCTACTTCAGTAGTAAGCCTAATTGTATCGAAAAGTTTGACGCGGCCTCGTTTTTTCGGCCCGTTTTCATCAATCGGCGGCGGTGGATTTGCCTTAAAGCCATTCACGAGTATGGTCTGATAGCGTTCCTCAAACTCGTGCAGTTGGCGAGTACTCAACGCCTCTCTACCGGCTACTTTTGCCTCATCTACTTGTGCCTTAATCTCACATAGTAACGTCATCATCTGCTGTGCCCACGGTTGCTTGTAGCGTTCTACGATGAACCGTAGTTCGCGCAGATGATGCGCATTACACAAGCTGTGAGCACAGTCGTAGCCGAAGTAGCTCTGCCAGCCGTCGTGGACACTCACCCCGTCAAAATTCGATAGCACGCTCATCTCATCTATCGCCACGCGACCTCGCTGAGGATGCACGAAGTAGTAAGTCAACGCAGCCGTTGAGGCTACATGCAACCACCATAATTTGCGATTGACGCGCAGGCCCGTTTCGTCGCAATGAAGCACCTGCGATGCTTCAATCTGGGTTTTGATCTGTTGCTCTACCGCAGCGAGCTTCTCAAAGCACTTCGCTCTCGCGTTGTACAACGTCCCTTCCGAGACCTCGCAGCTAAACACCTCAGAAAGCACTTCACGGGTTCTCTCTGACGGCAATAACTGGGCGTCCATCAGATACACCATCAGACCTTTCACGCTACTGCCGTACTGCACTCTGCTGGTCACATCAGTCGGGAATCGACCTCGATTGAGTGTGTCACACGTACCGCAGCACTTGACTTCTGCTTGGTGCTCTATCACACGTAACGACAATGATGGTAGCTCATGGACTTGCCGCAAGTCATAGCCAGTGACAGCGGTGGCTCGCAAGGATGCGCCGCACTGCTGACAAAACTCTACTCGGTGGCTGACCACTTCATCCACTTGCTCGCGCCATTCCAATGTGCTGCCAGGATGTCCTTTTTGGCCACCGCTGGGGCGAGAACTCTTTTTTCTCAAGCTTTTCGTACGTTTCCCGAAGCCATCGCCTGACGGCGGCTTACTGCTGTTGCGGCTGTTCTTCGTTTGCTTATCTTCGAGCGCTTTTATCCGCGTCTCTAGGGCTATCTGTTGTTTCAACAGCTTTTCGACTAACGTTAAGTGTTGCGCCGTTAACCCTTCGACTAGCTCTATCACTGCCGCTTCGCCTGCTGCATAGACCGCTTTGATCTCATCGCGGCTGATGGTGATTTTCGGCTCGTCTTTACTCAAAACAGTGAATCCTTGATGGGCCTAGTGATGTTCAAACACTATCGTCGTTTGGCCTGACACCACGGTTTCTTTCATAAAGTATTAAGCCTGAGTAGTTACTCGAAAAGTTAAAAACTTATTCTACTAACGGGGCTTACGCCTCTCAAACGAATCATGATTTTAATTTTTATTCAAATGACCTTTCATATGAGCTTTCTCCTGTACAGCCGCCGTGTATTGCGCAGGCACCAGTACCAAAAACAACACCCACCAAACGGCTATTACTCCCACTATCGGCACTGTAATCCACCACCGATGTAACAGCATCCATGAAGCAACCGGCACTACTACGCCCGTCAAAATAATCGACCACGGCTGACACCACCATGGCTTCATTTCCCACATTGAATCTGATACTTGCTCGGCATGTTTTCCCTTCTCTAGAAATAAGTGATGCTTTCTTTGAATTCAGTCGCACGATGATTTAGGCAAAAAGTTATCGATGACGGCCTACGCGCTACCATATTCTAGTGGCCCTGTAACTGCGATCTAGTTTATGGCAAATGATTCAACTTCATCTACAGCGTCCCTTGAACTGCTGCTTCAGGAAATTGAAGCAACGCCTAAAGAATACTGGACAGAGCTGCTAGCAACCCTGCGCCAGTTTCGGCAGAAAATTTCTGTAGATGTATCACCTATTGTAAATGCTGAGCAGGCCGAGAAAAATAAAGCGGCGATCGCTCTTTTAGATTCCTGGTTAGACGATACCGAAGATGCTTCTGAGCACCAGAAAGCTTGGGATTTTTTGAAAACTGCATTAGATGAAGATCGCCTGTCAGATCGTCACCTATTCCCATGAATAGATTGATCTTGCTAGACTCTGGCCCTTTAGGTATGGTCACAAACCCGAAGGCGAAAGGAGTTCCGCTGGCTTGTCAAATATGGCTTACCTCTCTTTTGCAAAAAGGTGAACGGGTTGCTATTCCTGAAATCGCAGACTATGAAGTACGTAGAGAATTGCTTCGTGCCAAGCTGACTCAAAGCTTACGCCGCCTTGATGGATTGAAACAGACACTTGAGTATGTTCCAATCCAGACAGATGCGATGCTCTTAGCTGCGAGCCTTTGGGCCAAAGCAAGGCAGTCAGGACAGCCCACCGCTGATCCGAAAGCTTTAGATGGAGATGTGATTTTATCCGCACAAGCTATTCTTCTCTGTGATGAGCAAACAGAGGTCATCATTGCGACAACAAACGTGGCCCACCTACGCCGCTTTTCTGCTGCGTCAGATTGGCAGGCTATTGGATAATCTCTACCGGCTCAATCTCATCAGCTAGCTCAAAGCCAAAGATCTGTGAATAAAACGATAGTTCAGCGTCTAAAGCTCGTTTGATATTTTCCGCCTTCCGAAACCCATGCTGCTCGCCTTCAAACAGCAAATACGCCACCGGAATGCCCTTTTCCTTCAGCGCATTCACCATCGTCTCAGCCTGATTCGGCGGCACAATCTTATCTTCTGACCCCTGCAAAAAGATAATCGGACAAGAGAGCTGATCCACCGCATTAATTGGTGACCTTTCGTCATACACCGCCTTCTTCTCTGGATACGGCCCCACCAAACTATCCAAATACCGCGACTCAAACTTATGCGTCTCTGCTGCTAGGCTCGCCATATCACTCACGCCATAATAGCTCGCCCCCGCCTTGAACACATCTCGAAACGTCAGCGCCGCCAGCGTCGTATAGCCACCAGCACTACCACCGTCAATCGACAGCCGGTTCTCATCTGCCTTCCCCTGCTCAACCAAATACAAAGCTCCGTTCACACAGTCATCAATATCGACAATGCCCCACGCGCCCTGAAGCCGGTTCCGATAGGCGCGTCCATAGCCCGTGCTGCCGCCATAGTTCACGTCTAGCACTGCAATCCCCCGACTTGTCCAATATTGAATCGAAGGGTTGAAAGCGGGTGAAGCGGCGGCTGTTGGCCCGCCGTGGCTTTTTACTAACAAAGGAGGTCGCTCAGTTACTAGCGGTTCATAGTCCTTATTTTGAGGGCGATAGTAGATGCCGTATGCGTTGAACCCTCCTGTCGTGGGAAAAGAAATCACCTCCGGTTCCGACAGGTACCCCGGATCGATGGTCACACTGCTTGACTGCCGCAGCTCCGTCATCTCGAAGGTATCTAAATCTAGCCGTACCAGTGCACCCGGCTTGCTAGTGCTCGCTGCCAAAAACACTGCAAATCCTTTTCCGACCTGCAAGCTGCCGATGCCACAATAAGGCGTTTCAATCTCGTCCATTGATCGCGCCCGCGTGTCGAACCGCGCTAGCCGCCGAATGCCTTTATCTGCATAGGTACAAATAATCGTCGTATTGTCTTCAAAGCCATAGCTGCTCTGACCAAAATTCCACTGCGGCCCTGAGAACTCTGCCTCCATCGGAAACAGCGGCTCGGCGCGTTCTCCTTCCCACCGATACAGATTCCACCAGCCCGTCGCGTCACTAATAAAGTACAGCGATCCGCCCGGCGACCACTGCGGCTGACACACCGATTCCTTGACGTTGCCTGTGAGCTTGCGCGGACGGCTGAGGCTACCGTCATCACTTACATAAGCCATCCATAGCTCCGTGCCATCCCACGGCATCTGTGGATGATTCCATGTAATCCAGGCGAGCTGAGTGCCATCAGGGCTCAGCCGAGGTGAGGAGTAGAAGTCGTTCCCGCTCACCAGCACCCGAGGCAAGCCGCCTGCAAAGGGCACTGTCGCGATCGCATTCACCGCCTCTCCCGACTGCCGATGATCTTCCACCACACAAATCAACCGCTCCCTGCGCGCGTCTACTACCATATCGGCATACCGTAGCCCCGCCTTCGGTTCCACCTCAGGCGTTAGAGCTACCGGCACTTCACCCGCTACCTGTCGATACAAAAGCTGATCGACAAAGTTAGAAAAGTACACCGTTCCGCCGTGGATCGTATACGCGCCGCCGCCATATTCATGCACCCGAGTTCGCACGCTAAAAGGGGCAGGTGTGATGTCGCTAGCCGTACCAATTTCGTCCTCTGGGCCGTAGCGAACAACAAGCTGTCTGCCGTTTTCGGTCGGTCGCAGTTCGCTCCAGTAAATGTCTAAGCCGTCTAGCTGTGCGGCCCCTAGCCGAATTGAGCTAGAGACAATCAAATCTGAAGTAATAGGCGATCGCCAAGAACCGTAACCCGTCGTGTTAACCATAAAAAACTTGAAATAAGGAGGCGTCTTAAACAGTCTATATAATTCCGCCATCCAGTTATAGAAATTGATACAGACTGTCCACTTCATTCCCCAAAAGCCGGGCTCAACCGCTACGCTAAGCGCGTTATCTATAGCTTCTACCCAAAATAATCTCCTCTACGCAAAAACTGAACGACAGATACACAAGGAACCTAGCCATGGTCAAAACCCACAAACCGCATCTTTTCAATCGATCTCACCGCACACTTCGCATCGGTAGCGTTTTTACCGCGCTACTAATCGCAGCTAGCACAGCCATGCCTAGCATGGCGCAAAGCAACGATCCGCTACCCGAAGTAGAGCCTGGCGCAGGTAACCGCGATGAAGTATCTGACGATGTTCGCTTTGAGTGTCAGCTTTTCAATGGCGAGTACACCGTTATGTATCTGCCCGAAAGCCAGCCGGGTCAAGCCTATCCCTGGGCAACACCAACGACGCTAGGCGGCGGCTGGACGGCTGAAAACCGCTGCTTTACGATTAGCGATCGCCTCGAATCCTACCGCCCCGAAGGCTTAGCTGAACTGCAAGTGGGCACCGAAAACGGCTACGACATCGTATGTGCCACCACCGAGCAAATTCCTGGCCTGTGTAAAATCGTTTTCACCGTTCCCCCCGGTCAAAACCCCGTTGCTACGCGCGATCTCGTATTTGAGAATCTCACCCTGGCTGACGGCGGCACCGACACCACCATCGTCAACACCTACACGGGCAACGGTGGCCCCGATATCCTCGGTCAAATTGGCGAAGCGCTCGGCACCGACCTCGGCGGCTTTTCTAGACCCGCAGCTCGCACGACATCAGCTCGCAGCGGCATCAACCTCAAGCCATTCTTAGATAGAGCAGATGGTGGTACTGGCGCTGCACTAAGATCTAGGACGGCTGGGCGTACGCTTAATCCAGACAGATTCCGCTAGACGTATAGTTTGCACTTTGATTAGCACAACAATCCCTCCTTCGTTTTTAGAACAAAGGAGGGATTGTTGTATTGATGCTGAAGATATCAGGCAAATGCTATGCAGCGTCAACAGCTAGCTTGTTACTCTTGAGACGCTTACGCACGCCAATGAAGCCAATCATAAGCAGCCCGCCCACCACAGAAGGCTCAGGAATGTCTACTGGCCCATCTTCATCAGTGCGCCATTCAATTCCAGAGATAGCACCACTGCCAGGATAGTTAAACTCAACGTTCTCAAATCGCATACCGGCAAAGTGAGTTTGATCCAGGTCGAACTGATACATTGAGTTATCGTTGCGCTTTGTACCCACCTGAGTAATCGTTACACCATCTCTGGTGAATGTGCTCCCCTGAGAGTTGCCATGAGCCGCTTTATGGTCGTTAATTAGCCTGTCGATATCGATGTCAAGCGCGCCATTCGCACCGTTACCGGTCACTCTGATGCCGCTGCCGTTATCGTCAATATCTAACATTGAGAAGCTGGTGAGAGCGATCGCGCTATCAAAGTCAAAATTAATCGTGCCGCCTCTGTACCCTTGATCGTCAGCACGATAAACGCCGTTGTTATTGAAGTAGTTATTGTTGCGCTGATCTTCTTCTTGAATGATTAATACGTTACCTTGTAGAGCAGTGCCCCAGGTGCTCCCTGTTCTCAAATCATGATCTTCGCCCCACTGCTGATTGCTTGAGTCATAAGTGTTCATCTTTGCCGCACCGCCTGTACCTCGGTTAATGCCTGTGATGTCTCTTAAGCCCCAGTCAGCCCACTGCTGCGTGTTGAGAGTTCCGTTAGCGTTATAGAGGACGCTGCTGCCGTTCGTGCCCTCGTCAAAGTTAAGGTTAAAGCTAGCGGCTTCGGCAGAAGGTGCTATGGCGGCAATAGTTGCGATCGCTAAGCCTGCGGACAATGCGATTAGCTGAGTGCTTTGACTGCTATTTGAGTTAGGTGTATTCATGGTTTTAAAAGCGGAAGTACTGTAGGTGTGCTACTTAATACCAGTTAAAACACTTAGGCTTTTATAAGTAAAAGAGGGATTGCAGCGACTTAACAGAAAACAAATATTTCTTGCAGTTAGAACAAGAGATTAACAACTTTCATAAAAAGTGTTCGTTCTCAAAAAATCTCTTCAGACTTTTAGAATAGATAATCACGACAAGAACAAGAGACAATAGCTCGGTAGTTTTCGCAAATATTTGGTTATGTGAAGTCCGCTATATCATCCATAATCATTTATCGATTTGCATTGCGCAAAAATCTCGAAAGCTTTGTCATAGCTGAGCTTTAGCGATTACATGCGCGCAATCCAAGGCTCAGGTATATTAGCTTTTTCCTACGTATATTTAACAGGTCACACCCAGTAAACATCAGTTATAACCGCTGAAATAACCTTTTCTCTTGATTGTTTCTTTAAGTGCATTTCCGTAATGTCAGGGTGATAGCACTGAAATTTGGAGGTTAGTTTTGATACACGAGCAACCTACAGAATTAACCAAACTTATGAACACTCAAACATTCTCTACCTTAATTGCAGTTGGCGCGATCGCTACAACCCTCAGCCTATCAGCAGAATCTGCAAACGCATTCACCATTAACAATACAAGTGCCGTCTGGGATAACGTTTCTCTATCGGCAGGCTACACAGTCGGTTCTAATGGCGTAGCAGCAGATGCCAACAACAAGATTAAATTTATTGACGATGGCAGCAACCGAAGTGAAGTCCGCTGGGGTAGCGCCGCCTACGGTACAAAGGTCGTTACTCAGACAGGTGTTTCTAGCTGGCGTGACTATATTTGGGGAAGCACTCGCCATGGACGCTATACCGATAGCCAAGGACAACAGCAATATGGCTACTTCAATGAGTTTCACGAAACTGTTTATACCTACGAAAATCAAAGCGGCTTAGGCTTTCAGGGCATCAACAACCTAGAGCTAGAAGTAGGAGACATCTTCAATATTGGAGAACTCATTCACTTTAACCAAACTATTAAAGGTGATGGCCTCGACGGCAAAAGTGCAGAGATTAGCATCAATCTTGACTTTGGCGACAGTGAGCTAGGCTCTAAAACATTCGACTTTGCACTTTCAATTGATGAAACCACAAACAATAAGGGTCGTAACAATAACGGTCAAGCCTGTGCCTATCAAACCGATGCAGGCAAAGGGTGCTCAGACCTGATTACTTGGGACTTTGCGGTTAATGAAGCCAACAACTTTACCTATGAAGATGAGACGTATTCTTTAGAGCTGATGGGTTTTGCAGATGATCTGGCGGGTCAAAATCTTGTCAACAGCTTTGTCTCTCAAGAAGATGGCAACAACTCGGCTAATCTTTTCGCTCGCTTAGTAAAAGTAGATACGACAAAGGATATTCCTGAGCCTTCCTCATTGCTCGGGTTAGCCGCCTTCGGCCTTTACTTCGCTCATTCTCGCAAGAAGCGCTCTGAAGAGCAGCTAGCGTAGGTAGCTTAGCCTTTCTCAAGGCTGTTCAAGTTTGAGTAGGAATAACCAAATTCAACCCAGGGGCAGTGCACCTATAGCCAAAAGCTATGCACTGCCCTTTTTTGTGGCCTTTTTTTGATGCTAAAATCCATCCAACGTAACCGTCTATGCTTATGAACGCCGCTCATCTGATTGCTCAAGAGCTATCTGTCCAAATTCAGCAGGTAGAAGCAGCGCTTTTGTTGCTATCAGAAGGCGCAACCGTTCCTTTTATCGCACGCTATCGAAAAGAGCGTACGGGCGAGCTAGACGAAATTCAGCTTCGGCAAATTGCAGAGCGCTATGACTATTTGACTGCATTAGCAGCTCGGAAGAAAACGATCCTCGAAGAGATTGCCAAGCAAGACGCTCTCACGCCAGAATTGCAGGCCATCATTGAGCGCTGTCAAAGTAAAACCGAGCTAGAAGACCTGTACCTGCCCTATAAGCCCAAGCGTCGTACCCGCGCCACGATTGCTAGAGAAAATGGGTTGGAGCCGCTTGCCGCTGAAATTTCTAAGCGTAATGCTGCTGGTCAGTCTGCTGATTTGGAGGCGATCGCTAAACCCTATCTCACCGAAACCGTCACTACGACCGCTGAAGCTTTGCAGGGGGCGTCAGACATTTTGGCCGAAGCGATGGCAGAGACGGCTTCTTTGCGAGCATACGTACGAAATTTCTTTTTACGCAGAGGGCAGTTCACCTCAAAGATAAAAGCAGGCCATCCTGAAGGCACGACTAAATATGAGATGTATCGTAGCTATCAGACGCCTGTGAGTAAGATTGCACCGCATAATTTACTAGCTTTACTACGAGGCGACAAAGAAAAAGTGCTGAAGCTGTCGCTGGTGTTTGATGACGCCGAGATTCTGGACTATTTGCTCAGCACTCAGCTTAGGACAAAAGACAAAAGCATCAGAGCGTTTTATGCAGATTGGGTGAAAGACGGGTTTAACCGGCTGATGAAAACCTCTTTAACGAACGAGGTGATTGCCGAGAAAAAAGCCTGGGCCGATGAAGAATCTATTCAAACCTTTGCGGAGAACCTACGCAATCTGATGCTAGCGGCCCCGGCAGGGATGAAGCCAACTTTGGGCGTAGATCCCGGATTTCGTACGGGCTGTAAAGTGGCGGCTATTAGTGAGACAGGTCAGTTTTTAGCGTACGAAGCTATTTATCCACATTCAGGGCAGGGGCGGCGGCTGGATGCAGCAAAAGTACTTTCCCGCTTGATTAAAGCAAACAAGGTTGAGCTGATTGCGATTGGGAATGGGACGGCGAGCCGGGAGACAGATGAGTTTGTGGGTGAGGTGATCGCTGGGCTAGAGTCGCCGCCTACAAAGGTGATGGTGAATGAATCGGGAGCCTCTATTTATTCAGCAAGTGAGGTGGCGATCGCTGAATTTCCAGAGCTAGACGTTACGGTGCGTGGGGCCATTAGCATTGGCCGTCGCCTGCAAGATCCGCTAGCTGAGCTGGTCAAGCTAGACCCTAAATCGATTGGCGTGGGTCAGTACCAGCATGATGTAGACCAGAAGCGTCTGAAGCAAAAGCTGGATGATACGGTAGAAAGCTGTGTGAACTATGTCGGCGTGAATTTGAACACGGCGTCTAGAGAGCTGTTGAGGTATGTGTCTGGGGTGAGTGAGGCGATCGCACACAATATCGTCACCTTTCGCGATCAGGCTGGGCGCTTTAGCGATCGCAAAACCCTCCTAAAAGTGAGCAAGCTTGGCCCTAAAGCCTACGAGCAGGCCGCAGGCTTTCTCCGCATTCCAGACAGCGCTAATCCACTAGACAATACTGCTGTGCATCCTGAGAGCTATGGCGTTGTTGAAACGATGGCAAAGGATTTGCAAGTGCCGCTTAAAGAGATTCCTCAGGCTACTGACAAGTTAAAGCAGCTAGAGTTGAAGAACTATGTAACTGAGAAAGTAGGAGAGCCTACGCTGAAAGATATTTTGACAGAGCTAGAAAAGCCTGGTCGCGACCCCAGAGCGCAGTTTGCCTACGCGACGTTTGCTGAAAGTATTAATGAAATTAGCGACTTGAGAGAAGGCATGACGTTGGAAGGCGTGGTGACAAATGTCGCGAACTTTGGGGCTTTTGTGGATATCGGCGTCCATCAGGACGGGCTTGTACATGTCTCTCAAATGGCAAACCGCTTTATTAAAGACCCTAAGGAAGTTGTGCAGGTTGGGCAGGTGGTGAAAGTGAGAGTGATGGAAGTGCAGGAGAAATTAAAGCGGATTGGCTTGAGCATGAAGCTGGAGGAAAATTCTTCTAGGGCAAGTGGTAGCGCAGTGGCACGAGAAAGTAGAACAAAACAGAAGGAGAATGGAACAACTGGCACAGCGGGTAGTAAGCCTATTCCTAAGCGAAAATTATCTTCTCAATCTGCTGCTGGAAGCAAGCTCAATGCATCGCGGGCTGCCGATAAAGACACGTTTGATCCAACAGATTTACAGAATAGATTTAACCGGCGTCGGCCCTAAGATCAAAGCACCATCTCAACGTGCGCAATGCCGCCGTCATCATACAAATCGCCTACCCGCTCAAAGCCAAAGCTGTGATAAAAGTCTTGGAGATAAACCTGCGCAGAAATTCTCACGCCCTGATCTGAATAGTCAGCAGCACACTTTTCTAAGCATAAATCGACTATCCGCCGACCCAAGCCAAATCCTCTAGCAGCCTTATCTACCAGCACGCGACCGATAGAAGGCTCCGTGTATTTTACGTGGGGCGGCAACAGCCGAGCATAGGCCACTAAAGCACCTCCATCATCGCGGCCAAGCAAATGCTGGGCTTGAATGTCTAAGCCGTCCACATCTAAATACAGGCACTTTTGTTCCAAAACAAACACGTTCTGGCGCAAGGCTAATATCTCGTATACGCCCCTAGCTGATAGCTGATCAAACTGTTGCCATATCCAGCTCACATTCATAATTAGACCAGCCAAAAATTAATGGCGAGCGGTGGCATACTGCATGGGCTTTGTCTGTGGCTCTACGCCCGCCATTTCTAAGATCTGTGGAATCAGATCTTCTCGTCTGACGGCCATCATATGTACGCCCTGGCAAAGCTGTCGGGCTGATTGAACCTGCTCAGCCGCAATTTTGACGCCCTCTTGCAGCGGATCTGAGGCGGCAGCAAGGCGTTCGATGATGTGATCAGGAATGTTGACGCCAGGAACGCAGCGGTTGATGAAGGCGGCGTTTTTGGCTGACTTGAGGAGGAAGATTCCGGCGAGTATAGGGCGATCACACCCTGCCGCAATCTCATCCATAAACTTCTCTAGCCTGTCAAAATCAGAAATTAGCTGGCTCTGAAAAAACTGCGCCCCGGCTGCTAGCTTTTTATCGAATCGGCTTTGTAGTCCCGACCAGCTTGGCGACTGCGGATCGATCGCGGCCCCTGCAAAAATATCGAGTTCGCCATCGCCCATCGGCTTATCGTTATAGTCTGTACCGCTATTGAGCTGACGGATCACGCGCAGCATCCGAATAGACTCTAGCTCACAGACCGATTTAGACTTAGGATGATCGCCTGCTTTCACCGGATCGCCCGTTAGCGCTAGCACGTTACGAACGCCCAAAGCATGTGCGCCCATCAGATCGGCTTGAATGGCAATGGCATTGCGATCGCGCCCCGTCATCTGACAAATCGGCTCTACCCCCGCCTGCTTCAGCAGCACCGAACAGGCCAAAGACGACATTCTTAGAACAGCCCGGCTTCCGTCTGTCACATTCACCGCATGAACCCAGTCTTTGAGATGATCGGCCATCTCTAGCATGTGACTTGGATTACCACCCTTTGGGGGCATCACCTCAGCCGTCACCACAAACTCACCTGAGCGAATAGCCGATCGCAAACGACCGCCAGCAGCGCCTTCTCTATAGCGGCCATTGGCAATCAGTTCAGAAGGTGAACCGGGAATAGCGCGTCCGTTTGCTTCGCCGTTTTCTACAACACTCATAGGTAAGTCTAATGATTTCTTATGGGCTATTTTACTCAGTATCCCTTGCTAGCAAGGGTATTCCCCATGATTGAAATCGGTTGTATTCCACAAGTAATGCCGTTTTGTGTGACTAGGTAAGCTTCTATTGAACAAACCCCATGGCTGTTTTGACCTTGGCTAGCGTGGGGGCAGCGACGGCCTGAGCCCGTTCTTTGCCGCTTGCGAGCACCTGTTTTAGGTAGGTGCGATCACTCATCAATTCATCGTACTTTTGCTGAATTGGCCTCAGCGCCTCTACCGTAGTCTCAGCTAGCAAAGGCTTAAACTGCCCCCAGCCCATATCCTTACACTCAGCCGCGACAGCCTCTTTACTTTGATTAGAAAGGAGCTGATAGAGTCCCAGCAAATTATTACATTCAGGCCGCTCGGGATTGTCAAATTCCAAGCCCCTTTCTGGATCTGTCTTGGCCCGCTTGATCTTCTTCGTAATCACATTAGGCGCGTCCGTCAAATCGATCCGACTTTGGTCAGAAGGATCGGACTTGGACATTTTCTTAGTGCCATCCGTTAGGCTCATCACCCGCGCACCCGCCTTACGAATCAGCGGCTCAGGTACTTTGAGGATCGGCTTTTTCTCACTGCCAAACTGAAAGTTCAGCCGCGCGGCAATATCGCGAGTCAGCTCCAAATGCTGCTTTTGATCTTCACCTACTGGCACAATATCAGGCTCATAGAGCAAAATATCAGCGGCCTGCAATACCGGATAGTCCATCAAACCAACGCTGACATTCTCGCCCTGCTTAACTGCCTTTTCTTTGAACTGAATCATTCGCTCCAACCAGTTCAGCGGCGTGATGCAGTTAAAGAGCCAGGCCAGCTCGCTATGCTCAGGCAGTTGAGACTGGACAAAAACAGTCGAACGCTCAGGGTCAATCCCACAGGCAATATAGGTAGCCGCTATTTTCAGCGTATTTTCGGCCAACTGCTTAGGATCTTGCGGCACTGTGATGGCGTGTAAATCGGCCATGAACAAAAAGCAGTCATAGTCAGCCTGTAGCTCTACCCAATTACGAATGGCCCCCAAATAGTTGCCCAGGTGCATGTCGCCGGTCGTTTGGATGCCTGAAAGGATGCGGGGCTGAGCCATGAATTTTTGCGCCTATCGTCTGCGCCTGTAAAAATAACGGTAT
Source organism: uncultured cyanobacterium (assembly GCA_963793265.1). Lineage (GTDB taxonomy): Bacteria > Cyanobacteriota > Cyanobacteriia > Phormidesmidales > Phormidesmidaceae > Phormidesmis. The sequence goes on along the minus strand of CAWBZI010000004.1, from coordinate 677,940 downwards.
AGCGGCATTTTAGCGGCAAATGCCCCCTACTGAATCTCTGCTTTTAGCACCGAAGCATCCTGTGGCCCTAGCGTCAGCTCTAGAGGTCGATCCCTTTCAAACGCCTTCACCGCCTGCCGGTAAACGTCATAGTCAGTCGGCAGCGTTTTCGTTTCGCCTGCTTGGCTAAAGGTGATGTTGTAGTCTACAGCTTTGATAATCTCAGGGGGGCGTGGGTTTTCGGCATTCTGACGGCGATCTTCAATGTCATCTACCGTAGGCTCCGGCGGCAGCACTGGCCACCACAGGCCCTTACTGTCAGGCCCAGAACCTGCGGCATCAGGACGAATGCCATTAACGTTAGTGACTGTCGTAGACTCAAATCGCTCTAGCCGTCGGTCGTTGGGGCGATCTTGACCAACATTCCTGGGCAAATATTCTACTTGCCAAACGTAAGTAGTGGCGGCTGTCGCTTCAAAGTCGGCCGTTGCCTCGTAAGCATTGGTGCTGACCTGATTGCAGCCGGTCGCTGAGACTAGCAGGGTGCAGGCGACGGGCAGCGCAGATAAAAACCATTTGGGCTGATATCTGGCGTAATGAGAAGTATGCATAAGGTTAGACGTGCGTTTTGATACGTCCTCACGTTCGGCGCTACTAGCTTAGCGCCATAACTGCTCTGCGTAAATCTACAGACGTTTAGTTTGCAAAGTATTGCAGCACTTCTCTAACGACGCCACTTTTGCCGTGGCAATGCACTCTAATCACCTCGCCAGTGAGCATACTGGTGTCTTTTAGCTGCTTGACGCAGTTAGAGACTGAGTGGTCTACGTAGCTTGTGATGGTGACAACCAAGTCGCAGTTGCTAATTTTGTCTCTAATTTGATGACGGCTGTTGCTCTCCCTGCTATGGGGCGGTACGTGAACGCAGCGCTTAAGGCCATGCTTTTTTAACGCTTCGGTGACTTCGCGGTAGGTGGTTTCATGTCCACCGACTAAAGCTAGCGTGATGTCTGAAAGATCAATCGACGCCATCGCGTCAAACTCTGAATACTCATCGGGTTCATCGGCTAAATATTTAAGCTCGACGGCTTGTTTAGGGCTGGCATCCTCTAGCACTCGACCTATTAAGTCATCGTCACTATAAGCCTGTAAACCTAGCTTGTGTTCTAAATAGACAATTTTGCCGTCTAGCGCTACGTTGTCTGCTTTGAGCTTTTTGATTTGCGATCGCAGCTTTCGGTTCTCACGATTTAGCTCTACATTTTCTTTATCGGCACAGTTAAATAGCGTATTTAGCTCATTGCGATCGCGCTGTAAAAGCTCTTTATCGCGGCGTAGTCGGTCGTACTTTTGCTGAAGCTGCTGGTGCTCGCGCTGCACCTGCTCTTGCTCGGTTTGAAGGGTATTGCAGCCTGCTTGCAGTTGGTCGTAGGCAACTTGCAATCGCGTAAGCTGCTGAGTAAGCTGTTGCTTTTGATGCCTGTCCTTGCCAGTGGCTCCCTTTAAAAAGAGCTGAAGTGGCTGAATCAGAGATTTAAACATAGGCCCCCGGTGAGCGGTTGGTTGAGTACTTGGCTTCAGGCACTGGCCTTTAGACACTTGCTTTCAAGTGCTTAAGGTCTAAAGGTTTGAGTGTTGTTTGCCTAGCACGAGTAGCTCGCCTCGGCGGCACATTTCTAACGGGTACGGCTAGAGATATAGCGCCAAAACAACCTGCCCTCAAACGTTTGTAGCTCCACTGCACGGCTTCTTGAAGGAGCACTGTTGTATCTATACTAATATCAACCATAGCGGTTTTGCTCGAAAGTGGAAGATACTTTGGACGGTTGAAAGCTATTTTCTTTTTTATTTCAAAAAAATTTATTCAAGCTTAGTCTATTCTCATTCGTAATTTTGTTGTCTGCACATGATGCTCTAATGAGGCTCTAAGCGTCTATCTAGGTGCCGTTTGCCTAGTCGTCGTGTAGCGAATACGACATTCTCTTTTGCCATCTACTTGTATAGAGATATCTATATAGAAAACTCTATAGAAAACTCTCATCAAATTCTTAAATAAGCTATAAAGCTGGCGCTATAGCTCTGCTTGAATGAAAGCTCGAATAATGGATTCAAAGCTGTTGTCTTGAGTAAAACCGAGTGCGATCGCCCGCTCTACATCAAACTGACTCGGCCAGCTCGCAACAATTCTAGAAATTGCCTCATCGGGCTGATACTGAATTCGCTTAGTTGTGGTATCGCCAGCCACCTCAGCAAGTGATGCAATCATTTCTTTTACAGTCACCGTCAGGCCCGGCAAGTTAACCGTGCGAGTATCTGAGAATTGGTCGGCGCTTAGCAGCAAGCCGCGCACTAAGTTAGTCGTCACCGCATCAGGGCTTGATAGCCACAGCGGCAAATCTATATCGACCGGGCAGACTGCCTGTGCGCCCTGGAGCGGTTCGCGGATAATGCCACTAGCGAACGAAGAGGCGGCAGCATTCGGCTTGCCCGGACGGACGCAGACTGTCGGCAGGCGTAGCACCCGCCCATCAATAAAGCCTTTGCGCGTGTAGTCGTTTACCCATAGCTCCGAAACGGCCTTTTGGGTGCCGTAGGAAGACTGTGGCCTTACTGCTGTGTCGTCAGTGATCACCGCTGGCAACTTGCCACCAAAGACAGCTAGCGAGCTGGCAAATATAAACTTCGCATCCGGCGCTTGATGACGCACGGCCTCTAGCAAATGGCGTGTGCCTTCGGCATTGACGGCGATACCTAAGTCAAAGTTAGCTTCAGCCTGACCGCTGACGACGGCTGCTAGGTGATAGACCGCTGTTACATCGGCGGTAATAAAGCGCTTTGCAGCTTCGGAATCGGTGAGATCTGCCGTATGGCTGACGATCTTTATATTGCTATCAGGCGGCGCATTGGGTTTCTTCGGGGCAACGATATCTATCAGCGTTAGCTGCCGTACTTGCGACTGAAGCTCAGCGTCTTTGACGAGCTGGTGGGCGAGTCGCTGGCCGAGGAAACCGGCCCCGCCTGTGATCACAATATGCATGAGAAAGCCTGTGTAGAGGTAGCGTTTCTAAGGTTGAGGGCTGAGGCCAACACCTTCCAGACTATAGCTTTCTACAGGCATTTTATAGGGGAGTATCAGAAGCCATGCAGCGGGACTAATACAGACCTTGATATAACTGACGTACGCCTCAAGATGTCAATGCCTCGAATGGGCGATCGCCTAAAACGGTTTTGAGAGGTTAGGCGATAATTAGAGGCTTTTGGGTCAGCTTGCGATTTTGTAGGCAACGTTTTTAGGGTGGCGCTGTACTGACGCTTAGGCCCACCAAACACGTACAAATATATTTTATTAGCGACGTGTAGCTGACGGTTATGACAAAGCACTAGCCCAATCATAATCAGTTCTTGCTGAATCTCATCCCCGTTGCAAGCTACTCGCTGCCCAGTGAGTATTCGCCTGTACAGAGTCATCAGAGCTGCTCGGCGAGGAGAATGCTGCAAGCGTTTTGAAATCTCTCGGAGATGAACGGGATCGTCTTTAAGCAGCCAGTCTTGGATAATGTTGGCACGCACTATTTGCTCAATCCAGCTATTAATCGTTGTCGGTAGCGCGATCACTGCGCTATCAATACTGCTAGTCGATAGCGCACTCAAAAGCGTATTTGTTTGGCTAGCAACCATTTGACAAATTTTCTGAGTTAAAAACGGCTGGCCATTTGTCCAGCTCAAAATAGCTTTTAGAGTAGCTGACGGGTTGAGCTTATTAATAAATCCTGTCTGCAAAGGGGCAGTTTGGCTCAGCTTGAAATTGTCAAGAACAATTTTGCCGTTTGCTGAGAAGAGGGTTCGAGTAACCCTTTTCCTTTTCTCTGGCTGAGCAATCGCACTGACCAGCGCCCGAGTCGTGGTGCTACCCATAATGACAAAATCAAGCGACTGATACTCTTTTCTATTAGCCTGCAACCGATAGCACGTCTCAATCCAGCTCAAGAGGTCGCTAACAGCCGCTGGGATGTTTAAAAGGTAATCTATCTCATCAATAAAGATGACCATAGGGGCCGCTAGCAGCTCAGGAAAAAGCAAGTCGCGGGTGAAATGCTCCAGGCGTTGCTCGCCAGAGAGTCGAGCAGTGGCTTCTAGCCAGGACGATATCGTAGCGACCTCTTGTGGATACAGAGCATCCCAAATAGACGCTATGAGCTGTTCATGCCAGCCTATCTGCGATTCAGAATCTCGGCGGCTAGTGTGGCTATCTATTTGAGTGGCCTGTATAGACAAAGCGCGATAGCCTACTTGCTCTAGATGATGATTTGTTCTGATGCGCAGAGACGACTTGCCAGTTTGACGCGGCCCCAGCACATAGCAAAACTGACCTTGAAGAACTTTGTCATACAGATCGCGATCAGCCTGACGCCGTACATACGTTGCATCGTTCCAAGCCAAGCTTCCGCCCACTCGGTATGAATAGTTAACTTGCATGTTTAGCTTTTTCATCTACACAGACCTGCTTTTACAGGCCCACCACAGACCGCTTTTTACAGGCTTATGATGACGCTTGCCGATGAGCTACAGAGTCCTGCTATGGGAGATAAAAGCCGCTACCAACTGGGTAGTTTTTCACTTACCCGATCGGGTAGGTAGCCTCTGTTTGCACTCTTGTAAGGCTTATTGAGTAGGCAAGGTGCTAGGTAGGGTGATAGTAAACGTGGTGCCCATGCCCGGTGTGCTGGCGACATGAATGTTACCTTGAAGCGTTTGGGTGATCAGGTTATAAACCAAATGCAGACCCAGCCCACTGCCGCCTAGCTCGCGAGCAGTCGTGAAAAAAGGTTCAAAGATTCGGCCCTGATGCTCAGGGTCAATGCCACAGCCATCGTCGGTGTATTGCAAGATAATTTGGTCGGGCTGCTCGTGAATGGCGATTCGCAGCGTCCCTGATTCGGGCGCTGAGCCCTTGGGGTAAGCGTGGCTAAGCGAGTTAATAACTAAGTTCGTGACTACCTGGGCCAAAGCGCCAGGACAGCTATAAACGGTAATGTCATCGTTACCGATGAGCGTGATGCGGTGAGGCGTTCTATTAATCGTTGGCATGAGGTTTGTCACAATCTCTTGTAGGTAGAGCTTGAGCGCAAACGTTCTCATTTTTAGGCTGGACTGATCGACGGCTACCTTCTTGAAGCTTTGTACCAGCTCCCCCGCTCGATGCAAATTGCTCAAGATAAGCTGAGAGCACTCGCTAGCGACTTCTAAATAGCCTTCAAAGGACGACCGCTTGAGGCCACCGCTAGCGACGCTACGCGCGATCGCCTCAGTCGCATTCTCTAGCGTAGAGGCACTGGTAATCGCGGTACCCACTGGCGTATTAATCTCGTGAGCCACGCCCGCCACCAAGTTGCCCAAAGCCGCCATCTTAGCCGAGCGAATCAGCTCAGACTGAGCGGACTTCAGCGTTTGCAAAGTTTGAGAAAGCGCCTCAGTTTTTTCGGCAAGCTGCAATTCTGTTTGCTTGCGATCGGTAATATTAACGCCTGTTCCGACTAGCCACTTAATCTCGCCGTGCTCGTCGCGCAGGGGCGTATGGGTATTGAGCCACCAGGTAATCTCGCCGCTATCTGCCTTTTTAGTAAAGACCTCTTTGGTTACCGGCCCCCCTAGCGCTACGGCTGCCTGCTGATTTTCGCGAATCATTTTAGCCGTCATCAGCCTGCGCAAATCAACGCCTTCTAGCTCTTCGCGCTCAAGCTTCGCCATGCGCAGCGCCGTCTGGTTCACCTGTGTCATCCGAAACCGCCCGTTGCCGCACACCTTTATCACCGAAACGCCCGCTTCAATCGCGTCGTAAACGTTTTGCATAAACTCTCTTTGTGCGATCATTTTTCTTTGCAGCGATCGCAGCCCCACCTGATTTTTAATCCGCGCCAGCAGCACCTGCGGCCTCACAGGCTTAGTCACGTAGTCCACCCCGCCGATTTCAAAGCCCTTCACAATGTCGTCTTCGTCATCCAAAACAGTGAGAAACATAATAGGCACGTCACAGGTGCGCTCGTCGGCTTTTAGCTGCTGGCACACTTCATAGCCATCCATGCCAGGCATTTTAATATCGAGCAGAACCAGATCGGGCGGGTCTAGCTGGGCAGCGGCGATCGCCCTTTTCCCGTCAGTAACAGGCCGAGGGCTGTATCCATGCTCGCTGAGCACTTTCACTAGCAGCCGCAAATTATCGGGCGTATCATCAACTATTAGAATATTGGGCTGAACGTCATCTGTAGCGGGAACAGAAAAATTTCTCATACTTATTCTCCTAGTTCTGTTGAGTCGCTGCGGGCAAGCGCGATCGCCTTTAAAATTCTCTCGTAGTAAAAGCCATAAACAGCCTGAGCAAGCGCATCTGCTAAGCGCTGGTCTGCCGTACGAATAGACGCAATGATCTGTAAAAGCTCGTTCCACTGAAGCCGCTGAGCTGCTGCCTCTAGATCTTTGAGCTGCTTTGAGGGTAGCTGTTTGAGCTGCTGGATATTGATTTCAACCGTCTCTGTCAACAGATCATCGGTAGAATCTTTGAGCATTTCAGATTGGTAGCGGTAGCGGACGCCTAAATGACGCGCTAAAGCTTCAAAAATAGTGGCTGTGCGAAACGGCTTTTGGATGAAGTCGTCGCAGCCTGAGGCGATCGCAGATATTTGTTCTTCTCGAAAGCTACTGGCCGAGAGCGCTACAACTACCGGTGCCTTTTTTAGGGCACCTTCGGTCTGCGATCGCCTGATCTGCCGCGTTGCTTTATAGCCATCTAACACCGGCATTCGCATATCCATCCAGATCAAATCCGGCTGCCAGCTTAAAGTAGTCTCAACGCCTATTCGACCATTCCACGCTTCTTTCAGCTCAAAGCCCAGCGGCAAGAGCAGCTTTTTCAACAGCTTTCGATTATCACCTTTATCATCCACTATCAGCAGCCGGTACTTAGGCTGACCAGGCATTAGGCCAATCACCTTTCGGCCTATGATTTCTTCAGGCTCTTCCAAACTCTCTATAACCTGCGCGCAAATGCTAAAAGTTGCTTTCGTCCCCTGCGACTGCTCACTCTCAAGCGTAAGCTCACCGCCCATAAGCTGCACAAAGTTCCGGCAGATGGGCAATCCTAACCCCGTGCCCTCTGAAGCCGCCTGGCCCAGTTTTGTCTGGACAAAAGGCTCAAACACTTGGGCCAATTCAGCCGTCGTCATGCCTTGCCCGGTATCTATCACGTCAAAACGCAGCACAGCAACACTCTCCTGCGGAGTTTGCTGGCAGGACTCTTCTGTACAGACTAATGTCACGCTGCCCGCCGCCGTAAACTTGATGGCGTTGTTGAGCAGATTGATTAAAACCTGACGAAGCTTACTCTGGTCGGTCGCAATATAAGGAGGCAGATCGGGCGCATAGTGAAAGTTCAGCTCAAGCTGTTTTTCTTGCATTCGCAGTGAAAACATACTGCGCAAATCGTTTAGCAGTCGATACAGATCAAAAGGCGTAGAGATTAGAGTAGTGCGACCTGCCTCAATTTTTGACATATCGAGCACATTGTTGATTAGCGTCAGCAAATGCTCTCCGCTGCGGCCAATGATGGTAGCGTTCTCCTGATGTTCAGTAGGCACGGTGGCGCTCTGCTGCATCATTTGAGCAAAGCCTAGAATCGCGTTGAGGGGCGATCGCAGCTCATGACTCATATTCGCCAAAAATTCACTCTTCGCCTGATTGGCTACTTCAGCGGCTTCCTTGGCCTCCAGGCTTTGCGCCTCTGCCCGCTTGCGCACCTCAATCTCGTCTTCAAGGGCGAGCGTTCTCTCTTTCACCTTCACTTCTAGAGACTGTGAATACTCTCCTAGTTTTGTATAAGAGGACTGTAGCTGCTCACTCATTTGTTGAAAGCTTTTCGCCAGCGCCTCAAATTCTCGAATGCTCAGGTTTTTTAGCACGGGTGCTAGCTTCTCGCCGGTAAACTGCTGGCGGCTGGCCTCAGCTAAATGCTGACTGGCCGTACTAAGTTCTAAAACAGGCGCGCTGATGTAGCGGGCGACGAGTGTGGCTACAAAGGTTGAAAGCGCGATCGCCAGCAGACACAAAATAACCGTCGTCCGAGTGTTCTCATCAATTTGCGCCATCAGCCTTGACTCAGGCACCATCACGACAATTAGCCAGTCAAGCCCCACATTGTCTCGCCAGGGGTTAACCTGCACAAAATAAGAATTGCCATCTACAACCATCGTCGTCCGCTGCTGCTCAATGGTAGTCAACCTGTTGAACTGGCGCTCTAGCTGCTGAGTTGTTTGACGGATGAGCGCGTTAGGGCTTTGACTGGCCTGAATAATCTCCGTTTGCCCCTGCCTAACGACTGTAGGGGAATAGTCGGAAGCCGCTAGCAGTCGCCCCGATCGCTCCATGATGAAGATCTGATCGGTAGGTTCTCGGATCAGATTGCGTAGAAATCGGCTGATTCGAGCTAGCTCTAAGTCTACCGTTGCAATGCCCTGAAGCTCACCATTTGGATCGTAGAGCGGGCTCGATGCCGAGATTGCAATCACTGACTCACGGCCTACATACTTAAAGGGCTCAGTCCAAACTTGCGCCTGCGCTTGAATCGGGGCTTGAAACCAGGGCCGTTTTCGAGCATCTTGATCTGGAAAAGTTCTTAAAATCTCTTTTCGATTACCCTGCATATCAGCAGTGTGAACAGCATAATCGCCCGCTTTTGGATAAGTCTCGGTTTGTTCGATAACGTAGCCGCCTTGCTGATTTCGCCCGACTGCCAGGCTTCCGCCTTCGAGACTGCTCACATAGATATAGCTCACCGATTGAAACGCTTGGAGCTGATTCCACAGCCGGTATTCTAATCGCTGTGGATTGTCTATCGCTATCAGACCGCTTTTAGCAGCATCTACATTCAAGTGATTGATCGTAAGCGGAATAGAAAGGTAGGCTTCTAACTCTTGAGCCACGCGATAGTTAATGGTCGTAATGAGCTGATCGCCTAAGTCTTCGACCGCTTTTTGCCCGTTTCTAAATGAGAGATAGCCGACTAGGCCAACTACACCTAAAATTTGACTGAGCGTGGCGATGACCAGTAGCCGCAGCAGTGGAAATGAGCGAAAAAAAGACATACGCATTTGCTTAAACCAGGGGCAGCTCAAACCAGAACTGAGATCCCTGCTCAGGCTGGCTGACGACGCCAATTTTGCCATCATGGGCCTCAACAATCCGGCGGCAAATGTACAGACCTAAGCCTAAGCCTTGGGTAGGACGAACGTTTGTCCCTCGCTGGCTTACGCCTCGCTGATAAAGCTCGAAAATAGACGCCTGCTGACTCTCAGGAATACCAACGCCACTATCGCTGATAGTGCAGCGTAGATAGCCTGAGGGGTTGACTCGAACATTCACCTTGATGGTGATGCCTGGTGGATTGTATTTGAGGGCATTGCCAAACAGGTTTTCAAAGACGCGCCAGAGCTGGGCGCGATCGCCATTCACCCAGTTTTGACGACCCGTTAGCAACGCCGGAGCAATCTGCTGCACAACCGTCACTCGCTTTTTCTCAAATCTGAGCTGCCAGTCTTCAACCACAGATCCAATCAGCTCAAGCAGCGAGAAAGGCTCTCGATGAATAGTGACGCCCCAAATTTCGATACCGTGGGTTTCGATGAGCGTATTGATCATTTTGAGCTGGCGATCGCACCCTGCGTTCATCCGCTCTAGCACCGAGAGCGGAATCTTGGCGCTCGGCGGATCTTCATCAGCCAAGCGCATCTTTATCAGGCTCTCCAATACATTCGTCATACCTGTGACCGGATTGCGCAGGTCGTGAGTGAGCGCGTGAATATAAATCTTCAGAGCTTCTTCAGCTTTTTCTCTCTCTTCTACCTCGTGCTCTAAGGCTTCAGTCCGATAATGAACGATATTCTCTAAGTTTTGATTAAAGTTTTCTAGCGCGGCGCGGCTCTCTTCTAGCGCCATCAGATCGCGATAGGCCCTGAGGCCAGATACCATCGTGGTAAACAGCTTTTGCTGCGTTAGCTCCAGCTTTGTCTTGTAGTCGTTAATGTCGTAGTCAACCACAACAGACTGCTCAGGCACCTGCCCCGGCTGTCCGGTTCTTAGCACAATCCGCACCGCCTTGTTCTCCAGCTCTTCGCGAACATATTTGGCAACCTGCAAGCCCGCATCCTGCGTCTCCATAATCACATCAAGCAGCATCAGGGCCGTGTCGGGATTATGCTGGATTAGCTCGCGCGCTTCAGCCGCTGAATAGGCAGAGACAAAGCTGATGGGCCGATCTTCAAAAGAAAAAAACTTAAGTGCAACCTTGGTCGCCCGGTGCACCGCAGGCTCGTCGTCTATCAGCATGACCTTCCAAGCGGCTTTCGGCTCGCCTGTCGTCGCGTCTGGCTCGTTCTCGTCTGCAAAGACAAGAAAATCATCGTCACCGTCAGAGCCTCCTTCAATAGGCGCGTTCAGATCAGGCTCAGCGAGATTGGCAGATAGCATAGTAGGCAGTGTGTATTCAGAGGCGTAGGTAGAAAGTATGGGTTTGTTTTATAAGCAGTGTCTATATTTCGTCTATGTTTAAGGATAGTATCGCTTGATGCAGTTGCGATCTATGACTTTGGGCGACTTTGGGCGACTTTGGGCCTACAGCGTCATACCAGCCCAGCTCTCAATGCTTTTACCGCTACTTGGACGCGATCGCCTGCCATCAGCTTGTTCATAAGCGATCGCATGTGCGCCTTCACCGTATTGGTGCTAATAAACAGCCGCTTTGCAATTTCAGGATTACTCAAGCCCTCTACCAGCAGGTTCAAAACATCCAGCTCTCGTTCTGACAGGCCAAAATCTATGCACTCACAGGCTGCTGACGCCTGGCCTGTCGCCTGACCTACAGTCAAATCGCTCAAGCACTCCACCACGACCTGCGCCACTTTTGCATCTAAATAAACACCGTCTTGAGCAACGGTTGCGATCGCAGTTAGCAGCACATCTAAGCTGCTGCCCTTAATACAATAAGCTTCTGCGCCACTCGAAAAAGCAGACATCACTTCAGCCTCAGCCGTGTGGGACGTGAGCATCACCACCTTGACTGTAGGCAGCGCCGCTTTAATCCGCCGCGTCGTTTCAATGCCATCTAATCCGGGGAGTCCAATGTCCATCAAAATCAGATCGGGCTTGTGTTCTATGGCAGCTTCTACCGCCAAATAGCCATCGTCTATCGTGTCGATAATGGTCAACTGCTCATGACTCATCAGCGCCTGCTCAATGCCTAGCTGCACCAGCGGATCGTCTTCAATCACTAAAATGCGCCATGTTGGGAGCTGAATATTTGTAACCATAGGATTGAAGCCGTAATAGCATCAGACACATTGCAACCGCTAGACCCTTCAAGTACGTTGCAACCGTGATTGTACCGTTTATGGTCGTACGATCCTGTGAACTTTTTGTATCAGCCTATGAGGGGCAAAACGCTCTGCCACCCGAAGAAAACCGCCATTCCTAATACAATTGTGAGAAGCAAATTCTGCGTGGTTACACTGACAATAATGGCCGCGATCGCACCCACGAACCGTGCGTTCATAATCCCCAATTCGAGCTGACCGTTCGCTAGCAGTACTTCAGGTGCAACAATCGCTGTAAGCACCACAGGCGGCAGGTAGCGCAGCGCGCTGAGCACAGCAGGCGAGAGGGCGAGGCGGCTGCTTGCGCCAAACATAACGTAGCGAATTGAGAAGGTCGCGATCGCCATGCCAGCGACAATTAAAATTTCACTCATGAGTATTGCTTGCCTATAAGCTTTTCGGTATAAACACCGGCTGTCATGCCTGCGATTGCCGCGAGCATCAGCCCAATTTTGTGCGGTAGTGGATTCGCTGCGATCGCCACCACTCCAGCCACCATCACCGCTGCGAGCATTGGCTTATTTTTCACATAGGGGACAGTCATGCCGATAAAAGTCACTGACATCGCAAAGTCTAGGCCCCAGGTAGCCGCGTTAGGAATGAGCTGACCAGCGGTGATGCCGATAAGAGTGCAGAAAAACCAGTTGGTGTACATAGTGATTGCTGCCCCGAAGTAGTACCAGTGCTTGAACGGCGAATCGTCTGGTGCTTGATAGCGGTTGATTGCGATCGCAAACGATTCATCGGTCAGCAAAAAAGCCAGCGGCACCTTCCACCGTTGCGGCAGACGTTTCACATAGGGCACCAGGCTCACGGCATACAGCAAATGTCTTAGATTCACCACAAACGCAGTGAGGACAATCAGCAGCCATCCCGTTTTGGTCGCGATCATGCCAGCGGCGATGAACTGAGAGGAGCCTGCAAACACAAAGGCCGACATCGCCAGCGTACCGCCTGCTGAAAGTCCGTTGTTGATAGCCAGCGTGCCAAAGATAATGCCGAACGGAATGGCTCCAACAATCAGCGGAAAAATATCACGTGCGCCTGTCCAAAATTCAGCCGTGCGCGTTTTACGGAGGCTCGTTTCTTTCATATCACTCTCGGCAAATCTCATTTTTTAACCCCACGCGCGTACTGTCCTGGGGTCACACCAACCATTTTCTTAAAGTGCCGATGCAAATGACTTTGATCGGTAAATCCAGTCTCTAAAGCCGCATCCATAATCGCCCAGTCAGCGATCAGCAGTCGCTTTGCCTGCTGCACCCGCACATAGTTGAGATAGGCGTGAGGCGGTATGCCGATTTGCTTACGAAACACGCGCAAAAGCCTTAGAGGGTTAAGGTTTACCAAGTTCGCCAGATCCTTAAGAGAAACATTAGTGGTGTAGTGAGCCTGTAGATAGTCGCGCACTTGCTGAACGGCGTAGTGTTCTTTGCCGAGCGGTTTGGCGGAGGGGCGATCGCTGGCATACCGGCTCACCAACTGCGCCATTTCCCATATAAATCTAGATTCTCTTTCTAGTGAAGAAGGAGAGGTTTCGAGCGTTTGGTGAAGTGAGATGAGCTGTCGGTTTAGCTGCTTATCTTGGATAACGGGCGTTGAAAAGTAAGGGATTGAATCTGAGTGTCTATCCGAATCTTTCGTCGCCTGCTGTAGCCAGTCAATTGCAGGCAGCAATGTGCGATACGTCCACCCTGTTTCTACCGCCGCCGAGCCCGTGTGCATTTCACCGGGATGTGTCACAATCACGCTGCCCGCCGGAGCCACGTGCGTTTGCCCGCGATAGTCAAAAGCCATCGCACCAGATTCTACGATGGCAATGCCGAAGCCCTCGTGAGCGTGACGTGAAAAGGCATATGTAATATAGGTGGCGCGCAGCATTTCTAAGTCGGGCAGCACAGGGTCGCGCCAAAATTTAACCTGCTCCGAGGCCGGTTCAGCGACGGACGGATCGGATTTTGACTGGCTTGTTTTTGTAGGGCTACGACGACTCATAAAGCAGGTGCAACAAAGCTATCTATGAATCAGTAGTCTAACGGGTCAAACGTAGGGCCGTCTTGTACGTTTTTTCACCCGAGCCGTCTACGAAAAACCGGATAGAAATCACTTCCTAGTCGTGACTCGAACGGCTAAACTCTTTTGTGGCCAAAACGTACATATACATTCAAGTGGGTATTCAAAGGCAATGGCAGTGCATCTGAAGTCAAAGTTTGGGTTCAAAGTTGCCTTATGTATCGTGAGTAGCTTAGGGCTAGGGCTCGCCTACTCGTTACGGCCTAGCGCGATCGCCCAGCCTAATATAGAACCCATTCCCATCCCCGTCATCTCTGAACCCATCGTCTTTAAAGACATCAGCCCTAACTATTGGGCCAAAAGCTACATCGAAGCACTCGCTGATCTCAATATCATCTCAGGGTTTCCTGACGGCACCTTCCGCCCCAACGCGCCCGTGACCCGCGCCCAATTTGCTGCCATGCTGCGCCAGGCTTTTTTGCGCTCAGAGCTGCCGACTATTATTCCACCCGAGGCCCGGCCCTTCACAGACGTGCAAGAGAACTACTGGGCCGCTGAGGCGATCACTCAGGCCCGATCATCTGGCTTTCTTTCTGGCTATCCTGGAAACCGCTTTGCCCCAGAACAAAACATTCCCCGCATTCAGGCGCTTGTTTCTTTAGCCAGCGGATTGAACTACACCGCTGATGCCTCAGAAATGTTGTTGTACTACAAAGACGTGAGCGAAATTCCAAACTACGCGCGTGAAAAAGCAGCAGCAGCTTCTCTCAACGGATTAGTCGTAAATCATCCCGTTCTTAATCAGCTAGAGCCCAACCGCAGAGCGACCCGCGCAGAAGTCGCCGCGTTTGTGTACAGAGCATTAGTAAAAAAAGGACAGGCCAACGCTTCAGTGCGTTCTCCTTACGAAGTGCTGCCCGCCTCTTCGTGGCAACAAACGCCAATCGCGTTCATTCCTAGCGAGGCCCGACAGATAGCGCTCAGCAATTATAACGATAGAGCCAGGCAGCGTCTGGCTACTTTATCGGCGGCGGGCGATCGCGTTCAAATTTGGAATATCCTCACAGGCGAACAGGTTGCCGAGAAGGTGTTTGGAGAAAACGTACGGGCAGAAGCGATCGCGCTCAGTGCAGATGCTCAAAAAGTAGCCGCAATTGTTCAAACCAAACCCGGCTATGGCCTTGAGCTATGGGTTTGGAACGTCAATTCTGAAGCGTCTCTGGTTCGTGAACCATTAGGCGCGCGGCAGCTATTAACCTCCAACTCGCCAGTAGAACCAGGATTTGCGCCTGTTCGAGCCAAAGTTGCTTTTAGGGCCAATAGCTACGCGGTGCTGAGCTACGTAAAGCTAGGAGAAGATACCGCTGAAGGGCCGGGAGCAAGTCAGCTTCAGTTTCATGGCGAAGATATTAGCAGCATTATCTCCACGCTAACGCCGACCGAAGGTGCCGATATTCAAGACTTTTCGATTAGTCCAGACGGCAGACTACTCGCGGCTAGAAGCAATGTTTTGCCTAATACGAACCGCAAAGGAGAACCTGTTGTCGATCTATGGCAGCTAGATGAAGGCGATCGCGTCTTTACCCTTCGCGGCGAAGACGATCAGCTTCGCTTAGCGGCTATGAGTTTCACCCCAACAGGCGCGTTGAGAATCCTCGAAAACAATGACCTATACGATACCCGCCTCAACACCTTTAATCCAAAAACAAGAGAACGAATTTCGCAAGTCACCGCACTTGCAGGCACTGACCGACAGGACGGCATTCATATTCTTAGCCCAGACGGCGTTTACTACTTTATGAGAGGTGATGTTGCGGGTACTCGCTTGCTAAATACTCAAACGCAGGCTGTCACCCGGCTAGATAGCTATGTGACGGATGCTGTTTTTAGCAGCGACGGAGTATGGTTGGCGATAAATGATCGCAGTAGCATTCGGATTTTTTCGCGATCGCAACCAGCCGCCTCACCATAGCCATCACCAGAACTCATGACTTACTTATCAGCCGCAAACGCCATTTGCCAAAAGTCTTTCTCAAGCCTCGCTACTTCCAGAAAGGTTTTTTCTAGCAGCGATTTCTCAGACTCATTAATATTGGCTAGCGCACTATCAGCCTGCTGCTCAAGCACCTTTACATAGTCCGTAAAGCCAGGATTGCCCCAGCGATCGGCAAATTCTGTGTAGGGCTCGGGCATGGGGCTATGGGTTTGCCAGCCCTGATTGTAGGCAAGTTCAATAGCCCAAAAGGCGGTGGCTTGCACGGCGTAGGATTGGGAGGTGAGCGATCGCATAAATTCGCAGTAGTCCCAGCAGGCGGGCTGAGGTGGGGCAGAAAGGGTAAGCGATCGCTCATCTGCCTTAGCTCGAAACCAAAGCAGCTCGTCTTTGATTGCGCCTAAGCCGCTCAGCAACGTGTCGAAGTGGCCTACCGGCGCTGCCGACAAAAGTGAAGCTGCTAGCCGGGTGAATTCGACGACAAACAAATAGTCTTGAACCAGCCAGGTATTGAACTGAGAAGGCTCAATAGTGCCTTGCTGACACTGCTGTAAGAAGGGATGAACCGTTGCAGCCTGCCAGGCTTCAGAATGAGATGAAAGGAGCTTGGCGCAGGTAAGATTAGGCATTGTTATATTGCTACGAAGTTAGCGTTCAGTTTGCAAAGTCTTTTAATAGTGCCATCGTATCGTCTGCCTTTGAGGCGAGAACAAACAGGTGATCGTGATAGTAGGCAGAAATAGGGTTAACGCTAATGTCGTGTTGAGCAAGCTTCTGAGTAATCGCAGCCAAAAAGCCGACCGCCTCCAGGCTAGAGTGCACCGAGAGCGTAATCATACAAAAAACAGAGGAATAGTCGAGATCATAAGCATCTGCTTCCGGCCGCGAAAGAATAACGGTTGTTCCTTCATCTTCTCGAAACCAGCCGATGAGATCTATATCCTGCGGTAGTTTGCTTTCGGGGGCAATCGTACAAAAAACATACTCCCCTGACTGGCGAACAGGCTGCATTGACCGTAGTAGGGTGCTAAGTTTTGTTTCGCCTGTCATAAAATCTTGCCTTTGGCTGATGCTTACCACTCGCTATTAAAGCACTTTGGCAGACCTGATATATATGTTTGTTTTGTTGCTTATTTCTCTATATCAAACAGCTCCTTCTTAGGGAGGACGTGACGAGTTAGACAGAGCGGTAAATTAGATTTTGGCTGTAATTTCCCTCTTTATTTACCTTCTTATTAGAAGGCTAAGTTTATGATTGCTCGCATCGTTTCCGCAGTTCAGTTCGCCGCCAAACGTTTCTTAACGGTTGCCCTCGGCGTCATTTTATTCACTGGACTGATGCAACACCCTCCGGCAGTAGCGGCATCACTTACCACCGAATCTGAAATGGCGGCTACACAAGCTTCCGACAATGAAACGCTTGATGAGCTTAGAGCCCAGCGTCGCGAGATACAGAGCAAGGCTTCTAGGGCCGCAGATACTGAAGACAAAGCAGATTCGTTTAAAGAAGTGATAGACGACAAGCTTAACCTCGATGAAATTGTTGAGGAGAACGTTATTGTTGAGGATGCTCGCGATGCTATAGAGGACATTGGCAAGCGTTAGTAGACTAGCGGTGGGCTAGCTGCGCTTACTATTCTTTTGTCAGTAGATATTACAGAAGCCTGGGGCGATCGCCTTGGGCTTTTTAATGTGCGCATTGTCGTACAGATCGCTGCACACGTTCTATGAATAAGTCGGTACGATCTAAAGCAAAAGCCTAAGCTACCCAGTAATCATGGAATCTTTAATCACGTCTGCTTTGTTGTTTGCGATCACGCCCGCCATAGCCCAAGCCCCACCTGAACAAACGCCACCTGTTCAAATCGAAATTCTACCCGCCCAGCCCGCTCAATCTGAACCCGAAGACGCCCAAACGCCTGTAACTTGCCCGCCCGGTCAGTTTGCCTCCGCCTTCTCTGATGTATATCCCACAGACTGGGCCTATCAGGCCGTTAGCCGCCTTGCCAGCAGACCGATTGAGTGCTTTGACTTGCCTGCAGATTCGCCTAATCGATGATTATTCTGCTCCTGTGATTTCTTTTCCTTCAGGGAGGATTAGCTTTACTTGCGAGAAGTAGGTCTGATAATTCTTTCTGTCCCGAGTAATCAGAGCAAGTTCTGAGACTGAAGCATGAGCACCGATGAAAAAATCAGGTAGGGGCGATCGCTTAAGCCCCTTATTCTTTCGATACTGAAGAAAGACCTTTGCAGCCAAAAATAACGCCTTCCGAGGAATCTCTAAAACAGCAATATCTAGCTCAGATAGCGCACTATCTAAAGTTTCTATCTGATCGAATCCTACTGATACCTCAGCGTACACAATCGAATTGATGTACAGCGAATTAGACTGGCTATATCGTTCTAGCACTGCTTCTGACCAGTCAGCCCACCGTGGATCGGCGGTGAATAGATCTAGCAACACGCAGGTATCTACAAAAACACCCTCCATCAGCGCTCTCGGGTCAAGCCCATTATTTCATCCGTAGACATCTCGGTAGTAGCAATACCTTTGAACTTGTTGAATCGACCAGTCAATAAGGATTCACCCGCCTTCACTAAATAAAACTTACCATTCTCCTCAACAAAGTCAACTTCGGTTTCAGGCGTTATGCCTAATACCTCTCTAACCTTTATAGGAATCGTCACCTGCCCCTTAGTCGTTACTCGCATGACTCCTCTCATCCAACTGTCAAGTAGTACCATATTAGTATTACTTGAACAGCCCTGGTAGCTTCAACCAGTTAGAAATCATCGCTCAAAAGCTATCGTCAGATACAGTTTGAGCCCCCTGGGATGCGTTAATTTGAGGATTCGTTGACAATAGGTTCTACGATGACATCAGCGCAATCGCCTCGCCACAAGCATATTGTCTTAACCTCGCATCCTGGTAACTTTGGAGAGCAGCCGCTAGCCGTGCAGTGGGGCCATCCTGATCCGGCTGAACGCGGGCCGATTATCGCGACACTGGGCAACCGGGTTCATCGCAACGCAATTGGGACGCATTCGGGGGGATATGCGGTGTATCGGGCACTGGCGATCGCGAGCGGCGACCTAGAGCAAGACCACCGCGCCGACTTAACCAATACCGCCCCCACCGTTGCTATTGGCCCCTACCCGAGCTGGGGAATGCCCAACAAAATTGTCTCACTCGATCCGTTTGGCACCCTCGATAACAATCTGTTTGCCGATCTAAGAGAGAAAGGGTACGACATCCGCCCCTCCATTGCGATTACTAAAGCCCACATCAATATTCCAGAGCTACAAGAAGCCGTCAGCGCCGGGCGGCTGGCCGTAGACGGTAAGATTATGAATGAGAAAGGAGAGCTGGTCGTCACCAAGGCGGCGATTGAGCCGGTTTGGTATTTGCCGGGGATTGCTGAGCGGTTCGGGGTCAAAGAAAGTGACCTGCGGCGAACGCTGTTTGAACAGACCGGGGGGATGTTTCCTGAGCTGGTGACGCGGCCTGATTTGCAGGTGTTTTTACCGCCGATTGGGGGGCTGACGGTTTATATTTTGGGCGATATTGAGGCGATCGCTGACCCCAACCGCCCGCTAGCCGTCCGCATTCACGATGAATGCAATGGCTCAGACGTGTTCGGCTCAGATATTTGCACCTGCCGTCCCTATCTGGTTCATGGCATTGAAGTGGCCGTAAAAACAGCGCAGATGGGCGGCGCGGGTGTGATCATTTACGCGCGAAAAGAGGGCCGGGCGCTGGGTGAGGTGACCAAGTTTTTGGTGTATAACGCGCGCAAGCGGCAGGAGGGGGGTGATCGCGCTGACACCTATTTTACTCGCACTGAATGCGTAGCAGGCGTACAGGATATGCGCTTTCAGGAACTGATGCCCGATGTGATGCACTGGCTTGGGATGACCCGCATCGATCAGTTTGTCTCAATGAGTAATCTAAAATACGACGCGGTTGTTCAATCAGGAATTGAGATTGTAGAGAGAATTTCGATTCCTGAAGAACTGATTCCGGCAGACGCCCTAGTTGAGATGAATGCGAAGAAGGCAGCAGGCTATTTTACCGAAGGTGAGGTTCCTGATGAGTCGGACTTGAGCCAAACGATCGGTCGGCAGTATGGGGAGGTCTAGGCGCATATGTCAACAGAAGAACAATCCGCGATCGCCTATCTTAGAAGCCCGCAAGCTATTCGCGATCGCGCCGGGCAGCTTTTTGAGCTATGCCAGGCCGATCAGCTCGAACATTTCAGGTGCGATCTCTCCAAATTAGACAAAGTAGCTGCCTACGTTGTTGAAACCACGCAGCAGTTTTATCCCAACTTTGACGTGCCCTTTCATAGCCGCTGGCGTCACTTTAATGTAGGTGGTGTGCCGCGATTAGAACAGTTGAATGAGAAGTTGAAGAAGGGAAGGGCGCGATCACAAATTGATCTGGCTATTGTTAGCGTGTTACTAGACGCAGGGGCCGGAAGCCAGTGGCACTATCGAGATGGGCAGCAGACGCTCAATCGCTCAGAAGGATTGGCTGTCGCTAGTCTGCGCGCTTTTGAACAGGGCGTATTTTCGTCTAATCCAGCGTCACCGTACCAGGTGGATGCAAAGAAGCTACAGGCGCTTACGCCAACCGACCTTGCCGCCGTCTTTCAGGTTAGTAATGAAAATCCGCTCGTAGGGCTCAGCGGTCGATTACAGCTTTTGCAGCAGCTAGGAACCGCGATGGAAGCGCAGGGCGATCGCTTTAATAAAATCCGAGCAAGACCCAGCGATTTGTTGGACTACTGGACAGCAGAAGAGATTGTTACACCAGAATCTACCTTAGACGCTGGTAAACTCCTCAGCGAAGTTCTAGAGAGCTTTGGCACAATCTGGCCTGGTCGAATCAGCATCGCTCAAACCAACTTGGGCGACGTATGGCCTCACCCTAGCCTCGACGAAACTACTGTAGGCGGCAACCTAGTCCCCTTTCATAAACTCTCTCAATGGCTCACCTATTCCCTGGTTGAGCCCTTGGCCGCAGCGGGCATCACCGTCATAAACTTGAATGCGCTCACCGGGCTAGCCGAGTATCGCAACGGCGGGCTTTGCGTAGATTTAGGTCTACTTATTCCCAAGCATCCAGCCGTTACTAGAGGGTCGCATTTGCCCGGTTCTCCAGTTGTTGTTGAATGGCGAGCGCTGACGATTGTAATGTTGGACTTGGTGGGCGATCGCGTCCGCGAAATTCTCGACAAGTCCGCCGAAGACCTCCCTCTCATCAAAGTGCTCGAAGGCGGCACCTGGGCCGCAGGCCGTCGCATTGCCAAACAGCTTAGATCTACTGGGGCTCCACCAATCTCGATTCAGAGTGACGGTACGGTCTTTTGATTCAAAACACGAGCCTTTCCATGAACAACTCAGTCACCCTCATCGAACATCCGCTCATTCAGCACAAGCTCACCCTAATGCGGCAAAAGGGCACCAGCACCGCTAAGTTTAGGCAGCTTTTAGAAGAGATCAGCATGTTACTCGCCTACGAAGTCACACGCGATCTGCCGCTTGAGAAAGTCTCTATCGAAACCCCTTTTGCTACGATGAACGCGCCTGTGCTCTTGGGCAAAAAGCTGGTGCTCATTTCGATTATGCGCGCGGGTCAAGGCATTTTAGACGGCATGTTAAAGCTGATGCCATCGGCTCGGGTCGGGCATATTGGCCTCTACCGCGACCCTAGAACGCTTGTGCCCGTTGAATACTACTTCAAAGTGCCAAGCGACGTTCACGAGCGAGAAATGCTCATTGTTGACCCGATGATCGCTACCGGAAATTCAGCGATCGCCGCCGTCCATCGGCTCAAAGAAACGCAGCCGCAGTCAATCAAGTTCGTCTGCCTGTTAGCTGCGCCCGAAGGCATTGCTAGCTTTCATGCCGAGCACCCTGACGTGCCGATTTTCACGGCTGCAATTGATGACAAACTAGATGAGCATGGCTACATCTTGCCAGGATTGGGGGATGCGGGCGATCGCATGTTTGGCACCCAGTAGCGGTACGCAATCACCTAAAAGTACTTAACCGCTATCTCCACCTCTGAAGTTTCCTCACTAAACTCAAAACGGGTCTTTTTAAAGCTAGGCGTTCCTTTGATAATCCGTGGATCATTAGAGAACCCAATACCCTCTTTAGGAATACCTAGCATCCCTGTATTCAGCTCACCGTCTTTGTTTTCATCGTGCAGCACGCTCGCCGCGTAGCTACCGTAAGGAACCTCAAAGCTAATAGTCATCGGTAGCTCTGAAATTGCAAAACAGTTATTGCAAATAGCCTGCGTATCGTCTTCCGGGAATCCGTCTTTGCTTTCAAACAAAGCCACACAAACTTCGCCCTTTTGGTTTCGCAAATTGCTAATAACTAGCGTCAGATTGGCCACTCAACTCTCCTTTATATATCTTTAATAAAGTGTAACTGGTAACTTCAGCTTAGGCAGGCAAAATAAACCTGCTGCCAGCTCAGACACCGTAATATTGTTCAAGTTTTTTTAGATCAGCACTGCGATGTGTTTTATGACAAACTAAAGTTCATTTACATTGAACTGCCCAAGTTCAATAAGTCGCTTGACCAGCTAGAAACGAAGCAGGACAAATGGCTTTTTTTGCTGAGGCATCTATCTACCTGAGATAGATGCCTCAGCCCCGCCCTTTCCAAGATCCTATTTTCCTTCAACTCTTTGAAATCGCTGAGATTGCTAACTTCACTCGGGTTGAGCAAGACAGCTATCAGGATAGCCTCAAGTACTATCGAGATCTTAATAACGTCGTCGATACTTCTAGAATGGAAAGACGAGCAGAAGGACGAGCAGAAGGGAAGAGAACAG
Source organism: uncultured cyanobacterium (assembly GCA_963793265.1). GTDB lineage: Bacteria > Cyanobacteriota > Cyanobacteriia > Phormidesmidales > Phormidesmidaceae > Phormidesmis. Next base: position 655,685 of record CAWBZI010000004.1, on the reverse strand, counting down.
AACAGCCAGAAATAGCGCGATCGCTTCTAAACCAGCTTCCTATCGAAACCATCAGCCAAACGACCGGCCTAGCAATCGCTGAGATCGAAGATCTGAGAGCAGACAGCCAATAGCCGCTGCTAGTTCTTCCAGCACAAAACTATTCTAAGCGATCGCCTCGAATAGAAGCATCTAATAGCTGCATAGGATGTTTCAACAAAACTGTCTTACCCTGCTTTTCTAAAGACTGTTTTATTTGCAAAGAACATCCTGGATTAGAAGAAGCAATCAGCGTAGCGCCCGTATTCACCAGGGCTGTTGCCTTCATTTGCCCCAGCTCAGCGGCCACTTCAGGCTGAAGCATGTTGTAGACGCCCGCACTTCCACAGCAGAGCGCTGCATCTAGAGGTTCGCGTAGCGTAATGCCCGGAATCTGTTGAAGAAGCTGGCGCGGCTGACGGCTAATTTTTTGACCGTGAAGTAAATGACACGCATCTTGATAGACGGTGACTAAAGGCTCATCTTGCAAAGGATGTAGCTCACTCGTGAGCCCCACTTCAGCTAAGAACTCTTGCACATCGCGTACTTTCGCCGCAAAGTCTTTGGCCTTCTGCGCATACGCCGGATCATCTGCCAAAATATGGCCGTACTCCTTCAGGGTATGACCGCAGCCCGCCGCGTTGATGATTACAAAGTCAACGTCTGTGCCTTCAAAGCTATCGATCATCTGCCGAGCTAGCGCCTGCCCTTGAGCCACTTCGCCCTGGTGCTCAGGAAGCGCTGAACAACAACCTTGAGATCTAGGCACCACAATTTCGCAGCCGTTCGCACTCAATACCCTGGCAGTTGCCTTATTTACGCCCGTAAAAAAGACTCTCTGCACGCAGCCTAAAATCATGCCAACACGGTAGCGCTTCTCTCCTTGGGCAGGAATCAGCTCAGGCAGATTGTCTGAAAAGCAGCTTGCGGTCACAGGCGGCAATAAGCGCTCCATCGCGGCTAAGTTTGGAGAGATTCGATTGAGCAGCCCGCTGGATTGAACAAGTTTGGAGAGGCCGGTTTTTTGATAGAACGCTAGCGGTGCAAGCAAAAGTCGGATGCGATCAGGATAAGGGAATAGGGAAAAGATGAGCTGACGAAGGGCTTTTTGGAAGGGCGATCGCACATAGTTCCGCTGCACCTGCGATCGCACCTCCCTAATCAACTTGTCGTACTGCACCCCCGAAGGACAGGCCGTCGTACAGGCCAAACAGCCCAAGCAGCTATCAAAATGTTTCACTGAGGCAGCAGAAAGCGGCGCTTCTCCTTTATTAATCGCATCCATCAAATAAATGCGGCCCCGAGGCGAGTCGTTTTCTTTACCAATCACCCGGTAGCTAGGGCAGGTCGGCAGGCAAAAGCCGCAGTGAACGCAAGCGTCTATCAGCGATTGCTCAGGCGGATTTGTGGCGTCAAAGCTGGGCTCGTCAGGCGCTGCTGCCGTATTAGAATCTAAGTCGGTATTGAGCTTAAGCGGAGAGTTCGCAGTTGACATGAGCTTGATAACACAGCTTGCATTAGCTGGTAGGTTCCCGTTCTCTTTAGCTTACCGCGCAGCAGCAGTACTGGGCTAAACCCGACTTTTTCACAGACCTTTTTTCATACTTTTCCTGACCTGATGCGGAATGCGATCGCCCATTTTTGTAGCATCCTAAACGAGGGACATCTGTACGATTCAACAATGCAATTAAATAACGCAGTTAAACAACAATACTGAAGATCATGAATCACTTTTCAATCCTCATTCGGCTGCTGCGCGAGCGCAAACAATTCCTCAGCGAAGTCCGCAGCAAAACCAAACTAGAAAGTAAAATTGCCTCTCTCCTAGTTGCCAGCAGCATATTCTTTGCCATCTACGGCGCTATTATCGGAGCCTACGGCGGCGGGCTACAAATCATCTCTTCAGCGATAAAGCTACCCGCGCTCTACCTATTAACGCTATTAATTTGCCTGCCGACACTCTACTTTTTCGACATCTTAGCGGGCTCTAAGCTCGACTTCAGGCAGTACATCACCATGGCGCTCACCGCCGTCTCGGTGATTAGCGTTCTGCTGTTCAGCTTCGCCCCCGTCATTCTGTTCTTCTTAATCTCAGTCAAAGATTACTTCTTCTTTCTACTGCTCAATGTCTTAGTCATGGCCGTCACGGGCACTATCGGCGTCCGACTCTTCTACAAAGGAATGCGCGATATGTCATCTAGCCCTGATGCGCCCAAACCCAGCGCCCGCCGCTATTTGCTCCAGGGCTGGATGCTCCTTTACGGCCTCGTCGGCTCTCAGCTCGGCTGGACACTAAGACCTTTTCTCGGCTTTGACGGTGAACCCTTTCAAGTGTTTAGGCCCGAAATCGACGGCAACTTTTACACTCAAGTAGCCCGCGCAATCGGCATTCTTGCGGGCTGGAACTAGAATGGCCAAAGATACGAAGCTCACAGATTTAGACGGCTTACGAATTAGCTCACGCGAGCTAGATGGCCTCACCAATCTAGATATCAGCGAGGTCACAATGGGCTGGGCCTACCGCCAAAACGCCCTTGCCCCCGAACGGCGGCTGGCCTGGCTCAGCGAACAGTTCCTCACCGTCGCCGTTGCGCTTATATTTTGCGTACCGCTGATGCTAATGCTCACGCGTGCTGTTAGTGGAGACAATGTGAGCGCGGTATGGCGATCGCTCCCCATCGGTGGCATTAGCGCAGTGGCTCTCACCGCCACCTGGACGACCTATCGCTGGCAGGAAGGAAAGCGCCTGATCACCCTTAGCCACCTACTCGACGAAATTGACCGCTTTAACGAAATGGTCGATGCCGTCGAAATTCTCGAAGAGCTAGGCTCTACTCAAAACAGCCGCCTTAACTTAGAGAACCGGCAGGAGGTGATGGAGGCTTTGCACCTGACGCGCGAAAGCCTGGTGTGCGGGCTGATGACCGAGCGCGTAATGCGTAAGCACCAAAGATTTATGGCCCGACGCGCCGAGATGTTCTCGAGTATCGAAAGAAATTTGGCGACGCTACAGCTTTTGCACGTCAGTGACGAAGCGAGCGATTATGGAAGACTGTTGAATGAGGCCATTCAAATTGGCACCAGCGTACACCGGGAGCTGAGTTCAGAAGCTATACGACGTTGAGCGCGCCTTGGGTTTTCAGCCAGTTTCGCTGCTTAGAGGAAAGTCCGGTAGCATCGGTAAATAGCGCGCCACGAATGTTACATAGCTCAAAGCAAACGCCGTCTAGCTGAGCATCTTCAAAGCAGGCTTCTTGTAAGTTGGCCCCGGTAAAGTCAGCTTGTTGCAAATTAGCGCGGGTAAAGTCAGTGTTAAAAAACGAGCCGTTTTGACCCTCTATACGCTCCAACACCGCACCTGCAAACGCGGCCCAGTCAAACTGAGACTGGCGGAGAGAGGCTTGAGCCAAGTTAGCTTTTCTAAAGTCAGTATTGAGTCCGTTTGCCCCTGCGAGGTTAGTGCCTGTTAACGTGGCCTCGCCAAAGGTGGCACGTTCCAGATTAGCGCTGGCGAATGATGAGTCTGATAAGTTAGCCTGCTGCCACTGCGATCGCACCAAACTAGCCGAATCAAAACAAGCCGCCGTTAGCTCAGCCCGGCTAAAGTTAGTGCCCACGCAGCTCGCTTCCACCAGGCTTAACCCAGAACCACTAGCCTCGCGAAAATCGGCCTCGTCTAAAATGGCCTTTGCCGCCTGAGTTTCAGTGACAAAAGCGCCGTAGAATTTTGCGCCGCTGGCTTGCGATCGCCCCAAATTAGCCTGCTCTAAATGAGCGTGTGTCAGCGTCGCATTCACCAGTCGCGTCGCCTGCAAGTCGGCCTGCCGAAAATCAGTCATAATCAGCGTCGCTCCCGAAAAGTCAGCACTCTGACAAGACGCCGCTACAAACTTAGCCCGCCGCAAATAGGCATCTGTAAAGTCTGCCTTATCTAGCGTTAGGCCAGCTAAGTCTATGCCGCTTAATTCGGCGTTTTTCATAGACTGACTGGCCTGTAGATGAGCTAATACCTCTTGAGCCGTTATTTGAGCCATAAAAGCGACAACTTAATAAAATAGGTAGTTTATCAGCGAAAAACGCAAGTTCCCACAACTTTAAGCTTGCCATAGACTGTGCGCGGTATCTAAAGCAACATCTCTATCGCAGGTAAGAGTCATGCTTCTTCTTTAGTGACTAGGCTGTATGACTGTCCATCATAAAAGCAAGAAAATTATGTCTGAGATCAAAGACAAAGTAGTGATCATTACGGGTGCTAGTAGCGGCTTGGGTGAAGCCACCGCGCGCCGCCTGGGTAAAAATGGGGCTAAGCTCATGCTCGCAGCCAGACGAGAGGATCAGCTTAAGTCGATTGTTTCTAAAATTGAAGAAGACGGCGGTACAGCCCAGTATCAGATTACGGATGTGACGGATCGCGATCAGCTAGAAGCTTTGGCTAAAGCGACGCTTGAGGCGTATGGTCGCATAGACGTATTGGTGAATAATGCCGGGCTGATGCCGCTTTCGCCGCTAGATGAGAAAAAGGTGGATGAGTGGGAAACAATGGTCGATGTGAATATAAAAGGCGTATTGTTCGGGATTGCTGCCGTGCTGCCGACGATGAGAGAGCAAAAGTCTGGGCATATCATCAACGTTTCTTCGGTAGCCGGACATAAGGTGTTTCCGGGCGGTACGGTTTACTGTGCAACAAAATTTGCAGTTAAGGCTATCTCCGAAGGTATTCGATTAGAGTCAAACGGTGAGATTCGCGCGACGAATATTTCTCCTGGGGCCGTTGCCACTGAGCTAACGAGCACCATTTCTCACGAAGAAACGGCAAAAAACGTAGACGAAATGTACTCAGTAGCGATTAATTCAGATGCGATCGCCCGCGCCATCACCTTCGCCATCGAACAGCCTGAAGACGTTGACGTCAACGAAATGATCATTCGTCCCACGCAGCAAGAGCTGTAGAATGTAGCGGTTCTTTACAACCTTAAAACCGATGCTGTTTCACATCACCGAGCGATCTTCCTGGCAAGCCGCAAAGGAAAAAGGCAGCTATCAGGCCCCTTCTTTAGCCACCGAGGGATTCATTCATCTGTCTAAGAAAGAACAGGTTGTAGAAACGGCTAATCGATTTTATAAGGGGCAATTGGGTTTGGTGCTACTCGGCATCGAACCTAATCGGCTTCAAAGCGACCTTCGCTATGACGAGGTGGCAGAACACGGCACATTTCCCCATCTATACGGCGTGCTAAACCTGGACGCGGTTGTTCAGGTTTGGGCGTTTGAGCCGACAGCAAACGGAAGCTTCACCTTTCCCGAATAATCACCTTTCGTCAAGATGACAGAAACTACAAATCTCGCTGCTGCTTAACGCTGTAGTAATAGGCTCTATTCTTCTCTACTAACGCTGCTTCATTCCAACCGGCAGCAGACCCGTGATGCAAATGCATGTAGATCAGATCAGGAAATCTGCAAAGAGACATCTCTGCGTCCAAATAGCGTTCCATTAAGTCCTGGTCTTCTGCGCCCCAGCCTACATAAGCTTCATCCCATCCGCCTATGGCCAGCAGGCGATCGCGCCAAAACAAAGGCATCACACCAAACCGCTCTTTGCTCAGCAAATGCTTTCGTAGCGCCGAGGGCTGATCTTCTGGGCCTAATGTTGAGTGCTCAAGCGATCGCGCCAATCCCCTTTCACTCAAATCCACCGTCTCCGTCTGCGCCATCAGCCGATAGCCAGTTACCAACAAATGCGGTGACTGTTCAGCTAGTTCATAATGACGTATTAACGTGCGCCCTATCGGAATTAAATCCACATCAAAAGCGGCGACCAGTGGGCTGTTTGCCTGCGCTAACCCTAAATTCAGAGCCTTTGTTTTGTGAAATGGCCCTTCACTTGGAACATGTAAATATCGAACTTGATGCTGTAAAAGTTGTTGTTCGAGTCCGGTAGTAGGCTTTGCAGTAACTTCTATTACTATCCATTCGACAGATTGCTTGAATGGGAAGGTTTGCCACCAGGCGATCTGATTGGTGAGATGCTTGAGGCGATCGCGATACGGAGTAATCAGAGTAAGCCGCATGGTCTAAGTCTGGTGGTTAGTGCCCAAATCACCTAACAGCCTACCCGCTGCTAGTTCATCCAAGCAAAGAGAAATATTGCGATCGCGACTTTCCTGTGGTGCGCGCTGCCCGTCAAACTGATTACGCGCTGTATCACTATGAGAGAGATGCATTACGCGGCCTAACGCCTCAACCGCGTGGCCTAAAATCTGTGCGCGTATGAGGAGATCTTGATCTTCCCATCCCCACCCTCGAAAGCAGTGCCGGTAGCCGCCCACTTGCTGCAGCAGGCTTCTTCGTACACATATCAGGCCGCAGCCGGGTCGGTAGGTGCGGTTTATAGGAGCGTCGTATATTTCAACGGTTGGCGTCGAAGCGGTTTGTAGAATTTTGTAGGCGTAGCGCGATCGCTTCACAGCCGCCGTATCCGCTTCAGATTCTTCGACGTGTTGAACGTGGTAAAAGCATTCTGAGAAATACGCAGCCCGACAAAGCTCACTCAGCGCAACGGCATTCCACAAAATATCAACATCCGAAATTAGCACAATCTGCGCAGTGGCTAACCGAATGCCTTGATTAAGCAGCCAGCCTTTGTTAAATCCTACGTGGCGACAGTTCACAACCTCTACGTGCGGCATCTTAGCCACCGCATGTATCTGTTCTAGGCAGTCTTGCTCACTCGAACCGCCTTCACACAGCAAAATTCTACCGATGTTAAACGCTTCTACTAACTTCATCTGCAACAACAAAGTGCTAATGCAGCGGAGCACCGTCGCGCGATCTTTCACGGGAATAACGATGTCTACCGCTATTTCGACCATAGCAGCGACGGCCCCCATAGATGAGTGAGCGCTATCGGCGGTGCTAGCTTTAACGGCTTTAAATTCAGCGGTTGCTGCTGTAAAAAGGCCCGTCTGCGATCGCCCTCCACACGCTTCATTTCACAGGTCAACGCCTCTCTGGCCACCGATCCTAGCCCGGTGGCTACAGCAGTCGTCAACGAATCAGGCCGTTTGCGTCGAAAGTAGCCATAGCGCGAACTGTTCACAACCCTAGCGATCCAGTGTGCCCGTAATAAAAACTCAGTGTCTCCACCAAACATCAGGCCAGTTGCAAATCCACCCAATCGCTGTACTAAGCTGCGAGTAACCAGGCTTGTAGGGTGTAGCAGCGCGTGGCCAGGCGATCGCCTCAAAGCCTCATTCGTATCTAACGGATAGCCCACCGATTGCAGTCTCAGCGCAGGCTCTATCACCCGAATTTCTTGACTACCTACCAGTTCAGCGCTGTTAGTTCGAGCTGTTTTCAGAAGTGTCTCTAGGCGATCGCAGCTTGACCAGTCATCAGCATCCTGAAACAAGTACGCGGTATAGTCAGTCATTTCAATAGCAGATTGAATTAACCGATACGGCCCTACGCGCTCAGGCGCAGCCAGCAGCGTTACGTTTGGAAATTCTTGCACAATTTCTAAAGGCGGTGATACCGAGCCGTCATCAATGACAACGATATGAGTGAGCGGATGAGTTTGTTGGATTAGTGACGTTAAGCATCGGTGTAGCCAGTGATCGCACCGCCAATGAGGCACCAAAGCGAGCACTGTAGGATCTTTTGGCCAACAATAAACAGTGCGGCAAGAGGTCTTATTCTTTCGCTCAAGCACTTTATCAGCAACGCTACTTTGCCAGCGAATGCAAAAGCCTGCTTCTTCAAGTGCGATCGCCACTCTCAAAGGATTCTGCAGATCATGATCATCGCCTATCAAAACCGTCAAGTCACTAAGCGTAAGCACTTTGCCTCGCTCATCTATAATTTGCCAGCCTGTAATCGCTTCGCAAAGCACCGTAGCAGTACCAGTAGGTAAGGCTAAATCAGGCGGTGTTACCGTTATAGTGACAGCTTCGCTCATAGTCGCTCGTCCGCTATTCGAGCACTGCTGATAACAGACTGCTTACCGTTCACGCCCTGACTTTGCCGGTCAAAAATAGAGGCTAAGCGATTCGGCGGCGCTGCTGTAAGCAAATAAGAATAGGCAATATCAGGCTGATTTGCCGCAATCATCTTTGGCGCTAACGCTTTCAAAATCGGCACCCAGGGCAAAGGATTCGCCGCATACTGACCCGACTTCTGATGCCCCAGGCTACCAACATGCTCCCTTAACACCTCGGCCCATATTGTTGAGTCTAAAGTCGCCTCAAAAACCAACGCCGCATAGCCTTTCTCTAACCAGCATCGGGCAATTTGCTCAGGAGAATCAGCCGCCTCAAACAACAGATCTAACTGACGCCTCACAGCAGCGCTGTCTTTTACCAAAAGCGCCCTTCGCTGTGCCTGCCAAATGGCGAAAAAATCAGTGGTATCTATCGTCTGACAAAACAGTTCAGGACAAACATGAACCATACCGGCCCAAGCAGTCACGGTATCAATAGTCAGCACGGCGGCAAATTGATGGAAGTCTCCTAGTAAAACTGCGCTCAACGGTCTTAAAGCACCTGTCCAAGGATGAGACTGGCGCTGAGCCACTTGCCCGGCCTGCTCTAAAACCGCTAGATAATGGTGCACTGTAAACGTATCTGCCTTCAGCCCGGCAGGCCAGAAGCGCCAAATTTGGTCTATCACCGCAGGCCAAAAGCGCAGGGCAGTTGATGTATCTAGTACAAGTAACGGCGCTAGTAAATCAAATCCCAATGCCGAAAAACCCTCAATTTCCGCTCGCTTTTGGCGCTGAGCCCATTGATCAAATCTCTTCAAAAGTGAGTGGTAAATATCTGCTGCATCGCCGTGACTAGCCGCTGAACTCACGGCCCATAGCAATACCCGAATCTTCATGAATTCGAGAGTGTTATCTGGGTCGGCTTCGCTTTTTATTAGAGAATTGGTAAGCGTGAGCGATCGCTCCAAATCCACAGCCGCAATATGACAAGGCATTACCATCTGCTTCAGCAGTATCGCAATATCTTCAGCCCTTCCTAAAGGCAAAGGCTGCTGTAGCCAAATCGACCAGCTTTGCGCGCTCACCTGCTCAACCCAATCTTGAGAGCTATTAGCCGATAGATCTCGTGTATCTACGTCAAAACTGCTGTCAATAAAGGGAGAGTCTATCAGAACTTCCGTGTTACCCGCGCCGAAAGTCTGTTCTAGCCAAAGCCTGACTGGTACTAAATCACTGGGATCGAAGCCAGTTTCAGGCTGCACCCACACCTGGCGCTTATTAGCTTGCAACTGAATTTGATAGCTCAACACCTTTGAAACAGGCGGTAGTTCAATCTCTCCTGGCCAAACCTGTCTATCTCGTAACAAGATTGCCTCATTCTCCCGTCCTAGCACCCGCGCTGTCAGCCCCGCCCGCCCACAAGTACAGGGCTCTACGCAAATTTCCAACACATCGCCACCGCTGTATCGCACCATCGGCATTGTTGTATTGTACAAATCTGTTGTTAATAGCTGTCCGTCTACGATTTCATACAAACAGCGATCGCTATCCAAATGCAGCCGCCCCGCCTCCGGGCAGCTCAGCCCCGATATCCCCGACTCCTGCGCGCCATACTCATTAACCACAGGCGCATCAAACGTCTTACTCAACAGCGCACTTTGAAACGCAAACAAGCACTCACCAGTCGCAATCACGGCCACAACTGACTCTGTATTGATAAAAACCTGATGCCGATGAAGCGCCACCACCACTTTACATAGCCGACTAGGATAGCCCCTCAAAATCACTGGCCCGACGCGAACAATCTGCAACAAAGTGTCTATAAAAGCGCTGTCTATCTGGCCTACTAAACTGCTGTCCTGAGTTCGCACCGGCCCCAGCCGACTCGCCAAATTTAAAACAGGGGTTTGTTCATCCAAATTCCACCAGGCCAAACTTCGCTGTCGCGCCTCAAGTCGCTTTTGATTCCAGAGATCGCCCGCAAAATACGTAAAAGAAGTCGAGGTCGTGCCGCTAGTCGTACCGCGATAAACAACATCATTCGCCTGCGCTAGAAAATCACCAGGACGTGATCGCACCTCAGCTTTAGTCAACGGGCACAGTCGAGAAAGAGCCACCTGCCAGTCTTCGACGAGCTTACCCTCATCGTCAATCAACCCGGCCCGATAAAATCGCGCTTGATTACCCGGTGCGATCGCCGCCGCCGCTAAAACATCCTTAACGCGAAAACTGTCATCGCTAACCACCAGCTACCCGCGCCGCCAACATATCCCCCATCAATAGCCAGTCACTCTGCACCTCAACCGGCCGCAAGCCAAACACCGCTGGCCGCAATAGCTGCGCGGTAGCCCCCGGCTTCTGGCAAGAGCGGCCCATATCTCTCACGTAGCCCGCCGATACCCAGCCCTCAGCAAAATCTGGCGCATTGCCAAACCCCATGCGATTGTCCCAACTGCCGTACTGGCTAGTCACCTTCACCCAGTATCCGTTGCGTGACCATTCCAGCACTCTCACATTCCAACCATTCGGAATCAGCCCAATTTGCTGCCCTGCCGGAGAAGCTCGAACCCGCAGCGGATCGCCTGACGTTTGAATCTGTACGTACGCCTTAGGAAATTCTCCGGCCCGACTCGGAAAGTCGTCGTCCTGGCAAAGCTGAACGCTTTGAGCCTGAACATTTTGAGCCTGAGCGCTCTGGCCTAGCCCCGACAGCGCACTTACTGTCAGCAGAAAAAGCGGAAACTTCAGAGATTTCAGGATCATAAAATCAACCTGCGGTTCGAGCGTATTGTGTGCTTAATTATACTGGTCTTAGCGCTTTACAAGGTGCTGAATTTCATCTGCGTAGCTTACCGCAGCATCGGCGTAGGTATATAATTTCGACGGTGCGATCGCGATCGCACCACCCGTTTCACTGTCGCTGATGCCATTTGCTCCAGCTTCACTCTTGCGGCGCGCGCCTAACTGCTCAAGCACCGCGATCGCTGCTCCTTTTGCATCTTCAGGCGCTACCGGAATCACCGCATCGCCGCCCGCGCCCAAAGTCGCCTGGTTATTAGCGCTCACAATTACCCGCCGTCCAAACGAAGCCGCCTCTGCTACCGGGCTTCCAAATCCTTCATTATCTGATAAGAAAACAACTGCGGTCGCATGACTATACCAAGCTGCCAGCGTTGGATCGTCGGTGTAGCCGTGATAATGAACCCAAGGCATGGGTTCAACAGTGCGAATAAACGCTTCTCCGGCCTGCTGCGTGGATTTGTTCATGCCGCCAGTCAAATGTAGCTCCCAGGGTACCCCGCTGATTTGACGCAGCGATTCTACTAACGCAACCGCTTCTGGCAGGCGTTTCCCGGCTGGATCAATTCGGCCTACCGACAATAAAAATGGCGCTGACGGCACGTTTACTTTAGTTGGCGTAAGTCCAGCGAGAGGAGAATCTAACCCGTTAGGAATTGTTCTTACCTTTTTGCGTACGCGAGGCTGCGGGCGAAAATGACACAGGTCGCTTGTGGTGGCATCGCTAACGCACACAATTTTCCTAGCCCACAGTATCGAGGCTTCTAGATACATCCATGAGCGCAGCGTTGTCTTCACAAAAGAACCGTACTTTTCTTTTGCTTTCCACTCATTTACATCATGTAGCACCGCAATAGAAGGCGGATGCCAGGGCAAAACCATCGGGTTCGACAGCCAAACGACCTGATCGATTCCGGCCTGCTGGCAATAGCTCGCAAACTGGGTCGCAACCCAAAAAAAACGCTTTACAGGCGGGTAGTCTAGCGCGGGCAGTACGCTCACCAGATGAGGCGATCGCACCCTTAGCGCCTCAATCGCAGGCGTTTGTCGCAAAGCATTCGGTGAGCAGATCACCTTGGCGTCTATCCCTTGCCTAGCAAGTTCATCTATTAATGGCCCTAGCAGGCGATCTACAAAAACGCCGATGCCCATCTTTGCACCCAGGTAGTGCCCGATTAAGCCCACTGCCATACTGATCTTGCCTCTAAAAACTTAAGTCAACACATTTATTGAGCCTACGTATTAAGCCTACGTTAGGCAGGCTCGCATAATCAATGTACGTAGCTATGTCGCCTGATAAGGTAATAGCTGAATAACAGGGGCTATCACATATTCCTTTTAATAAGACAAAAGCAACTTTTACGAAGTTTCCACGAGGCACCATGCATAATCTTTTGGGCTAGCACATACAAAACTACAGTGGTTTCACGGTTGTCTGTAGTTTCTTACACACTACATCCGTACAATAGATCTATTGATGAAATTTAATACCCCCTATGGTACTTGCTTTATCTATTCCTCATGCTTACATATGAAAGTCTACTAAAACTCTATATGGCCTGTCGTTGAACCTTCAGATCCTGTCAGTAATATTTACAGGTACAGTTCTACCCCCGTGCCTACTGTACAAAGGCTGTCGTTAGCGCACCCTTTGAAGTCTCCCACAAGCCCCCAAAAGAGAAGGACGTTTACGCCCCCATGAAAAACTTTATTCAGCGATTAATAAAAGAACAGGTTGCAGAGTCTGTTTTGGTTAAGCAAGCGCTTGCCGACTCACCTGAAGCGATGACGGCTATTCAACGAGCCGCTCAAAAATGCGTCGCCGTCTATCAGCGTGGCAACAAAATTTTAATTGCAGGCAACGGTGGCAGTGCCGCTGATGCTCAACATATGGCCGCCGAACTCTCAGGGCGATTTAACTTTGATAGGCCCGGTATTCCAGCGATCGCACTGACGGCAAACTCCTCTGCTATTACCGCGATCGCCAATGACTATGGCTACGAAAAAGTCTTTAGCCGCCAGGCGCAGGCGTATGGTGTGCCCGGCGATTTATTTGTAGGCATATCTACCTCGGGCAATTCAAAAAACATTTTGATGGCGATCGATGAGTGTCAGCAGCAGGGCATGGAAACCATCGGACTAACCGGGCTTGCAGGCGGCACAATGGCACAAGCCTGCGACGTTTGCATTCAAATTCCGTCTAAAAGCACGCCTCGCGTTCAGGAATGTCATATTTTGATTGTTCATATGCTGTGCGCTGTCGTCGAAGAGATTCTTTTTGGCCAGAATACCGATAAGAGTGCCGACCAAGAGACGCAGCCCGCTTACAGCAGTCCGGTTCTGCTTAGCGCCTAGTCGAAGTACTGCTTATCGCAAACTCTTTTTAGAAAAAACACAACAGTTAAACGCCGTCACGCTTGGATAATTTTATAGAAATGGACGCTATTGTTTTAGTCGGTGGCTTAGGAACCCGATTGCGATCGCTCATTACAGATATGCCCAAACCCATGGCTCCCGTGGGCGGCGTACCTTTTTTAGATATTTTATTAGAAAAACTATTGCGCCACTCTGTGATTGAGCGCGTCGTACTCGCGGTCGGCTACAAACGCGAAATTGTGCAGGATTACTTCGGTACGTGCGCCTACAATCGCAGAATTATCTACGCGGTTGAAAAAGAGCCTTTAGGGACAGGCGGCGCTATTTATAACGCACTGGCTCATACGCGATCACGCGAAGTTTTAGTGGTCAATGGCGACACCCTTTTCGAGGTTGATATCGAAGCAATGGTTGCTAGGCACCGGCAGCGCCAGGCTGATCTAACCCTAGCGCTCAAGCCCATGCATAACTTCAGCCGCTACGGCACTGTCTGTCTGGATACGGGTTGCTTAGACACAGATCAAGATCCGGCTAGCATAGAAAATTTAGATCCGCAAAAGGCTCGTGTTATTGGCTTCAAAGAAAAGCAGCACCAGTCAGAAGGCTTGATCAACGGCGGCGTCTACCTGCTGAATCAAACGATCTTCGACGGGCTCAAAAAGCCCATGCCCCACCGATTCTCCTTTGAAACCGACTTTTTAGAAGTTTACCTGCACCAGCTAAACATTCACGGCTTCATCTCTGAGGGCTATTTCATCGATATTGGCATTCCTGAAGACTACAACCGAGCCCAAACAGAGCTAGCAACTGCCTCGTGCCTAACCTGCCTGTGCCTTTCATCAATTAAACCCGCTTTGTTCTTAGATAGAGACGGTGTGATCAACTACGAAACGCACTATCTCCACCGCATTGAAGACTTCAAGTTTATTCCTGGTACCTTCCAAACCTGCCGTTTTTTTCAGCAGCGCGGCTATGCTCTAATTGTGATTACCAATCAAGCAGGCATCGGTCGCGGCTACTACACCGAAGCTGACTTTCAAAAGCTCGATAGCTGGATGCACAGCCAGTTCAAAGCCGAAGGCGTGCACCTTACCCAAACCTATTTTTCGCCCTACCATCCCACTGATGGCATTGGCCCCTACCACCGCGACCATCCCGATCGCAAGCCGAACCCAGGCATGTTGTATCGCGCCGAGAAAGACTGGCAAATTAATTTGGCCCGATCAGTTTTAGCGGGCGATAAAGAAAGCGACATTCAAGCAGGCTGCGCGGCAGGCGTCGGCACCACTGTGCTAGTGCGCTCAGGTCACGCTATTAATGAAGCGGCTACTCGTGCTTCATTAGTTCTAGATTCTATTGCTGATTTGCCTACCCTACTTTCTTCTTCGACCACCGGACTTAATTAAATATGCTCATTCGTTCACGCGCGCCTCTCAGACTCGGTATTGCTGGCGGCGGCTCCGATGTCTCTCCCTACTGCGATCTTCATGGCGGCTATGTGCTCAACGCCACCATCGACATGCACGCCTACTGCACTATCGAACCGTTAGAATCTGACGCTCCAGATGCCAACAAAGTTATCTTCACCGCTGCTGACCGGCAGGAGCACTACGAATCTGAGGCTCTACCTCGACTGGAATTCAACGGCGTTATCGACTTACACAAAGCTGTCTATAACCGTATTGTTAGCCAGTTTAATGACAATCAGCCTTTGCCTTTGCGCATGACAACGCATTCAGATGCGCCTGCTGGCTCAGGGCTAGGTTCATCGTCTACGCTAGTTGTGGCGATGGTAGCCGCCTACGTAGAGTGGCTAAAGCTGCCTTTAGGCGAATACGAAATTGCCCGACTCGCCTACGAAATTGAGCGAATAGATGCGGGCCTCAGTGGCGGTCGCCAGGATACTTACGCGGCGACTTTCGGCGGGTTCAACTTCATCGAGTTTTACGACAAAGAGCGCGTTATCGTAAACCCGCTGCGCATCAAGAACTGGATGATCAATGAGCTAGAAAGTTCTTTGGTGCTCTACTACACTGACGTTTCTCGCAAGTCAGCCGTTGTGATTGATCAGCAAATTGAAAATATTAAGGCTCATTCAGACGATGCGCTAGCAGCCACTCATGCCATTAAGCAGGGCGCTGTGGATATGAAAGAGGCCATTTTGAAGGGCAATACTTTGCTCATGGCTGAGCTACTGGGTAAGGGATGGGAGGCCAAAAAACGAGTGGCTAAAGGCATCACTAGCCCCACAATTGACAAAGCCTATAAGACGGCGATGCAAGCAGGTGCCTACTCCGGCAAAGTTTCAGGCGCAGGCGGTGGCGGCTTCATCATGTTCATGGTGTATCCCGAACATAAAATGAACGTCAGGAGAGCGCTTCAAGAATTAGGCGGCCAGGTGACTCGGTTTCACTTTACGCCCCATGGCACCCAGTCTTGGACGGTGTAATGTTTTAATGCGTGTTTTAAATTGTTTGGCGATTGGCTATATGAACCCTTCACCTATGGCGTTAGGCAATCAGCACTATTGAAAAGGCGGCTGAGTGCACTAATTCGGAAAAATCGATCTGTAAAAACGAACTGCCTCTAACCGGAGGTCTTTAGCTCTATTCAATCTTGAAGCGCAATCTTGAGGCTAGGCAGCCTTATGAAAGCGCTGCGATATCTTCACCACATTCGTCTACAAGATAGCAAAGTGCTTTAAATCGGAGCATTGTGAGCTGTTCGTAGAGGGGATTGATTTTGCACATGGGTGGAATGTGGGCAATCACGCGGCCAAAAAGCTTGAGATCTCTTTCAAAAGGACAGTCAGCAGGGATAAGTGAAACGATGCGGTGCGCTGTGACTGGATTCTCGACGGGAATATTTTCTATTTTGCGCTTAACAGGCTCCAGAATGTCGATGGACTTTTGACGTTTGACTTGAGAGAAATTCATAACCAAAGAGTTGTAAACAACTCAAAATTCTGTAGTGAAAATGGGAAATAGCAATGCTTGATAAACAACATACCCAGTGGCTTGTGATAACTAAAAGAGGCCGTGGTGATTGTCGTCATGCTTTTATACAAAACTGCTATTAATGACAGTCTAGCGATGACTATTGGCTCGCGGTTGTTCGGATAGGGCACGTTTGCGAAGCGTCATAGTCGCCGCTGTTTCTAGCTCATTACTGGCTCATTACTTGCTCTTTGCTCACTACTTGTTCTTCGCTCACTATAGTAGTGGCCTAAAATTAATTTGACAGGTTCACAGTGAACATTTTGGCCTTAATCATGCAAAGTTCACATATCTTTCATGCATTCCCCTCTAAAGTCATATTTTTGATGTATCTCTGATGACGCGGGCGTTTGGCGGTTTGTTTCAGTAGGTATTTGTGCTGCTTTTCATTGAGTTTCTTGAGTTTCCTCAATGTGAAACGAACAAACGATAAGAACAACTCTATTAACGGTCTGAGCAGCAGCTAAGTTTGCGACAAGAAGCCCGCCTAAAAGTTGTTTTAGGCGGGCTTTTATGAGAATGATTTTGCTGGGATCAACGATTATCTGAGAATGTGCAATAGAAAAGTTAACGCCAGCCGTAATGCCAGTGTTTAACGCATGGTGACGAACTCTTCTGCCGAGCTTGGGTGAATACCGACCGTGTTGTCGAAGTCGGCTTTGGTCGCGCCCATTTTGAGAGCGATCGCAACCCCCTGAATAATCTCTGCGGCATAGTCACCCACCATATGAGCGCCGAGCACCTTATCGCTTTCGGTATGCACAATCAGCTTCATCAAGGTTTTTTCGTCCTTATTTGGCAGCGTGTAGTACATCGAGCGGAAGCGGGAGCGGAACACATGAATGTTGTCTTCACCGTATTCGGCAATCGCCTCGTCCTCAGTAACCCCAACACTGGCTGATTCTGGCGTAGTGAATACAGCAGAAGGAATATTATCGTAAGTCATCACACGCGACTTATTACCGTAGATCGTATCAGCTAGGGCACGGCCCTCATTGATCGCTACGGGCGTGAGGTTAACTCTATCAGTGCAGTCACCAATCGCGTAAATGCTAGACTCTGCGGTTTGACTATATTTATCAGCCGCGATCGCCCCTCTGTGCGTTTCCACCGCCGTATTTTCCAGCCCCAAGTTCTCTAGCTTAGGCCGTCTGCCCGTTGCCGATAAGCTCACCGCATCAGCCACGATAATCTTCTCCTCACCGTCATTGATGGTGACCGTCACACCCTCAGCGGTTTTCTCAATCTTTACGATCTCAGCATTGGTCAGCAAATTAATCCCTTGCTTCACCATCGCCTCGTGCAGCTCATTGCGCACATCCTTATCAAAGCCGTTCAAAATCTGCTCTTTACGGATCACCTGTGTGACTTTAGTCCCGAGCAGGTTCATCACCGAGGCAAACTCACAGCCAATATAGCCACCGCCTAAGATCACCATATGCTTAGGCTGCGTTTTCATCTCGAACATGCCATCAGAGGTAATCGCGTGCTCAATCCCCGGAATATCAGGCTTCACTGGCTTACCACCCACCGCAATCAAAATGCGCTCAGCCGTCACCTTCTCATCACCCACTTCTAGCGTGTGAGGATCTAGCAATTTGGCATGAACCGGAAATATTTTTACCTCAGCGTTATCTACCATGCGCTGATAGATTGCATTTAGCCGCTTTACCTCGTTATTTACGTCGGTAATCATGGTATTCCAGTCAAAGTCAGCCGGTTTTACCGTCCAGCCATAGCCTTCTGACTCTGAGGCGTATTTGGGAAAGCGGGAAGCGTACACCATCAGCTTTTTAGGAACGCAGCCTTTGTTGACGCAGGTGCCGCCGAGGCGATCGCTTTCAGCGACTGCAACTTTGGCCCCATAAGAAGCCGCCCGGCGCGCGGTCGCAATGCCGCCAGAACCACCACCAATTACAAAAAGATCAAAATCGTAGGCCATACGTCGCTCCTGGAGTGAAAAAGAATTATCAAAAATAAATTAGGACTGTTATCAATATAAATAGTTGCTCAGCCGCTACGACTATTCAAAATAGCGATCGCCACAGCTCGCTTACACATACAGATCATAGAGGAATTGACGTGATGTGTGCCGCTTTTTTATGGCGTAAAAACCCTCCTTCCAATGTAGTAAAACCCTGTGGTGCAAGACTTTACGGGTTTAGAAGGAGGGCTCAAGCTTGGGCAAGCTATGTGCTGTCAGCGCAAGCTATGTGCCATCAAAGACTACGCAGCAGCCGTAGCGTTCAGCTTTTCAAAGTAGGATTCCAAGTCATCAGACCCACCAACCAGGCGACCGTCAATGAAAATCT
The DNA here is from genome assembly GCA_963793265.1 of uncultured cyanobacterium. Taxonomy (GTDB): domain Bacteria; phylum Cyanobacteriota; class Cyanobacteriia; order Phormidesmidales; family Phormidesmidaceae; genus Phormidesmis. Next base: position 637,206 of record CAWBZI010000004.1, on the reverse strand, counting down.
GAGGCGTCGTGCCCTCACCCGAAACAGCATAGAGCGCCTTAGTGCTGACGCCACCGCCTAGCTCAACCTGCTCGTAGCTCATGCCGTGCGCTTCGAGCATATTTCTGGCTTTTTCACAGAAAGAACAGCCAGGCTTGCTGATCATAAACACGCGATGGGGCTTGCCTGCCTTTTCGTTAATGTAGTTCAGCATTGTCTCAGCATCTGAGACTTCAAAAGGATCGCCAGGCACTTCAGGCTCAATAAACATTTTCTGAACGGTGCCGTCTTTTACCAGCATCGAATAGCGCCAGGAGCGCTTACCAAAGCCGAGGTCTTCTTTATCGACCAGCATGCCCATGCCTTGCGTGAATTCGCCGTTACCGTCAGGAAGTACCGTAATGTTCTCAGCTTCTTGGTTCACCGCCCAAGCGTTCATTACAAACGTGTCGTTTACCGACATACACACCACATCGTCAACGCCGTTTTGCTTTAGCAAAGTGGCGTACTCATTGTAGCCAGGCAGGTGAGTAGAAGAACAAGTCGGCGTAAATGCGCCCGGCAGTGAAAAGACAACCACAGTTTTGCCTTTAAAAATATCGTCGGTTGTCACGTCTACCCACTCGTCATTCTGTCGCGTACGGAAGGTAACGTTAGGAACTTTTTGGCCTTCACGATTCTCTAGTGCCATGAAATAGATATCTCCTTATGATGTTAAACGCGCGGTTTGCGCAAATATTCGCGTTGCCACAGCCCATATCATACTCATAATGAGTACGCTTTAGCAAATAAAAATTGACCGATATCTAAAAATCTATACCTAAGGGAATAGACTATGAGATTCAGCGATTATGGGGTCAAGATACCGCTGTCGATGAGCTGCTGAAACATTTCGGTGATAGAGGTTTCGAGCGAGCGATAGTGAATGTCTAAGTCTTTAATACCTTTGCTATTATCAGCGCGAAAGGGTAGCCCAATATTGCGAGCAATGAATTTACGGCTGGTGTTCTTAGCTAAGAAAGGGCCAACGAGCCAGACAAGCCACTTGGGCAGCGTCGTTTTGGGGATGGGATAATCGTCGCCAAATTTTTGTCTGAGAATTTCGGCAAATTCTGGAAAATGAGTGTTGTATCCAGAGACGATATAGCGACCTTTCGCTGCCGGGTTGAATCCCGCCGCCATGTGGGCATCAGCCACATCTCGCACGTCTACTGCGCCAACGCCAAAATCTACCATGCCTGATTTCATCGTGCCGTCGCCAAACTGTTTTATCAGGGTAAAAGAGGCTGAGGTAGCAAATGGATTGATGCCTGGGCCAACGACTAGCGAGGGGTTGATAGTGACAAGATCCCAGCGGTTTTGCTGTTTGGCAATTTTCCAGGCTTCCTTTTCGGCCAGCGTTTTTGAGTAGGCATAAGGCTGATGGTCGAGTGAGGAGGATGTGTTCCAATCGGCTTCGGTAAATTCGTCGCCTTCGATTTGCGCTAAGTCTGCATTGTCGCCATAAATCGCCGCGCAGCTACTGGTGACCACCACACGCTTAACAGACTCAATTTGATTGGCCTGCTCTAAAACGTTTCGGGTGCCGAGCTGTGCCGGTTCGATCAGTTCTTTTTGCGGATCTTTTGCAGCCATTGTAAAAGGGGAGGCCGTATGAAAAACCACTTCGCAGCCTTGCATTGCTTCGGCATAGGAGCCGGTATCGAGTAGGTCTGCTTTGAAGTATTGAATACTGCCGGGCGCGCTTAGTGCAATGTCATTAAGGTATTTAAGCTTGTCTGCATTAGCGGGATCTCTGACGGCGGCATGAACCGTAAGCCCTCTATCTAACAATCGTTTGACTAGCCATCCTGCGACATATCCGGTTGCACCAGTGACCAGTACGGGAGCCGAGGTATTGACATTTAGCTCTGCCATGGGGTCTTTTTGCTTGTATAAGGATAGGTAACCTTAACCCAATGTGACATCTAAGAACATCATCACCACAAATCCGACCATCAGGCCGAAGGTGCCCACCTGCCCAAGGTCTTTTTGGTCGATATCTGGAATGATTTCATCGACGATGACAAACAGCATGGCCCCAGCGGCAAAGGCCATGCCCCAAGGGAGCAGGGTGGCTGAAAAGCTGACGATGCCTGCGCCAAGTAGCCCGCCGACAGGTTCGATCAGGCCAGTGAAGGTGGAGATGCCGAGGGAATATCGTGGGGAGTAGCCTAAGTTGCGTAGGGCGATCGCAACCACCAGCCCTTCTGGCATATTCTGCAAGCCAATGCCGCCCGCAAGCGCAAGTGCACCCGCTGCACCTGAGCCCACGCTGACGCCGACCGTGAGTCCTTCTGGAAAATTATGGAGTGCGATCGCCAGCACAAACAGCCAAATCTGCTCAAAATTCTCAGCCTCACGCCCTTCCTTACCCTTAAAAAAATGCTCATGCGGAAAAAACGCATGAGCCAGCCACAGCGCAATGCCGCCGAGTAAAACGCCCGCCACCATAATCCCAGCCGACACCGACTCGGAATAACCCAAGTTTCTCGCCGCCTCAGTCCCCGGAATCAGCAGCGAAAACGAGGTCGCCGCCAGCATCACACCGCCGCCTACGCCCAGCAAAATCCCTTGCGTTTTTGGCGACATTTTGTAAGGCAGCATTACGGGTAGCGCACCGACACCAGTTGCTAAGCCCGCACCCAAACTCGCCAAAAAACCAGCTAGAACACTATTCATGTCACCGCCTAGCTAGGTAAAAACTCATCAGACCACAGCCCTTTTGCTTCAAGCCATTCGCGGTTAAAAATCTTGGACTGATAGCGAGAGCCCCCATCACACAAAATCGTGACGATCGTGTGGCCCGGCCCCATTTCCTTAGCCAAAGCTACCGCCGCCCCCACGTTAATGCCAACCGAGCCGCCCATAAACAGCCCCTCCTTATATAGGAGCTGATAAATCACTCGCAGCGCCTCATGGTCATCTATCTGAATCGCATCATCAATCGGCGCACCTTCCATATTCCCTGTAATGCGGCTGTTCCCAATCCCTTCGGTAATAGAGCCGCCTTCAGGCTTAATCTCGCCCGTCTTTACGTAGCTATACAGCCCGCTGCCCATCGGATCTGCCACCACGCAGCGAGCATCAGGGTTTTTCTCTTTGAGGAACATCGATACGCCTGCAAAAGTGCCGCCTGTACCCGTCGCCGCCGTCCAGCCGTCAATTTTGCCGCCCGTTTGCGCCCACATTTCAGGGCCAGTGCCTTCGTAGTGCGATCGCCGGTTTGCTAAGTTCTCAAACTGATTGGCCCAAATTGCATTATCTAGCTCGTCGGCCAAACGCCCAGAAACCTTCACGTAGTTATTGTCATCTTTGTAGGGCACCGCCGGGATAGGTCGAACGTCAGCACCCAGCGTCCGCAGCAAATCCATTTTTTCTTGAGACTGCGTTTCAGGAATAATAATGACGCACTTATAGCCCTTCGCATTACAAATATGCGTCAGCCCAATCCCCGTATTCCCAGCAGTGCCTTCTACCACTGTGCCACCGGGCTTTAGCCTACCGTCCTTTTCAGCCTGCTCAATAATATAGAGAGCCGCTCGGTCTTTAACAGAGCCACCAGGGTTCAGAAACTCCGCCTTCCCCAAAATTTCGCAGCCCGTTTCTTCACTAAAGCTATTGAGCCGAATCAGGGGCGTATTGCCTACTGTGCCGACAAATCCCGATTTAATGTCCATTACGTATACGCACTTGCCTTTCAACCCTTTTATCGTAATAGCCAGCGGGCGAATTAGCGGACTATACTCCAGGGGTAGTTATTCAGAAGGTATGATGCACAAGGATTATTTTTTTATAATGGCGTAAGGGGCAAACACTACAAGGCTTATCCAATGGTTCGATCAGATATTCCACCCGAAGCCCTAAAACAGGCTATGAAAGCAGCCTTGGCTGAAACGCTCAGCGAAAACCGCGACTTTTTTAGAGAGGTGCTCACTGGAGTGCTTGAAGATTTCGCGCTCGTAGAAGCGATAAAGGAAGGCCGAAAAACTGAGAAAGTAGATCGTTCTCGAATCTCTAATATTTGAGAAAGGAGACTCTTATGATATCTGTGCCTATTACACTAGATCAGCTAATTTCAGCAGTTCAAAAGCTTCGACCGGAGGAGCGATCGCAGGTTGCCAAGGCTCTTATTGAGTCAGAGCTTCAATCAGAGCTGGCTATTATAATTGAGGACTTGTATAGTCAGCCGCCCGTTAATGATATTAGCGACGCTGACATAAATAGTGAAATTAAAGCTGTTCGTCAACAGCACCGTTAGTTCTACGATGCTGCGAGTTGTTATTGATACAAATATTTGGATTCGGATTCTGCTAAGAGGCCCTATCACCCGGCCTATCATCACAGCATTCAATCAAAACGACTTTCAGCTGGTGATGAGCCAGTTTTTGTTCGATGAACTGCACGAAGTTTGGAATCGTCCTCGCTTGCACAAACGTATTGACTCTGATCAGGCAATCCAGCTCGAAAAGCAGTTGAAACTACGTGCTATCTGGATAGAAGTTAGTACAATACCGCCAAATTGCCGAGATCCTAAAGATCTACCAGTTCTAGCAGCCGCTATTGACGGCAAAGCAGCCGCTATTGTTTCTGGGGATGACGATCTACGCGCTGACGATGCTCTTAGAATTGCTATGGCAAAGCACAACATTCAAATGCTTGGTGTTAATTCCTTTATGACCTATTTATCGGCACATAAGTAAGAGGTCGTTCATAGGAACAAATGATGAACAGACGATTCTATATTTTGTTGTATATGAGACTGTATTATATTTACACTGAGAGCGAGTTCGCTAATTTGCAAGAACACTACATGCCGCTTTTAGAAATGTCTGCTGAGTACTACGAATTATTAGACTGAAAGAACAGCAGGTTGAGTACTTGAATCAGCACGGCCACGCTTTGCCCATTGCAGATTCGCCTTGTCTCGCTGACGAATAGGGCTTTCAATTCCCCAATATTGAGCGGCCTGGGAAGCAACCATGTCTAGTAACCGCTCGTCGCTTGCGGGCAGTATCTTTTGTGGAGCGGTGGGTGAGTGATCTAGCGCTTTGAGAATTTGGGTGGCGATCGCTCTACCCAAAGGCGGCGGCACCGAATTCCCAACCTGCCTGGCCCCGTGCCACTTTGTATTATGCAAGCGAAACCAGTCAGGAAACCCGTGAAGCCGGGCCATTTCGCGCACGGTAATGCAGCGGGCGTGCCGGTAATGAATGGGTCTGGGGCTCGTGAATGAACCACGAGCCGAATCAGTACCGGCCCTGAGGGTTGTAGAAATGCCGTCAGCCGATAGACGAAAAAAGTGAGAAATGGGCTCTCGGGTGCCGGGTTCGGTATTGGCAAAGCGCACCATTGAGCGTTCGGAATGGCTGGTGCGAATGCTATTGGTCAGTAGCTTTGGGTTCCACTGTCTGCGGTAGCCATAGTGCCAGCCCTGCTTAGTCGTGCATCGCATCAGAGCAGCGTAGTCGCTGAGCCGTCGTCGGCTCTGTGGCATTGGAACTTCCCCAGCAGCAACAAGCTGGTGGAACAGATCAGCATCGGGTAAATCATCTAACGCTTCTGCGCAGGTAGGCGGCGCTGTAGTAGGTATCGGATAGGTGGGCACAGGCAAACCTTTTTTTGCACCGATTAAGAACAGCCTTTCTCTACTTTGAGGTACGCCGTAGTCGCGAGCGTTGAGGACTTGCCAGGGGTTGATGAGGCGGTAGTTGAGGCTAGCGATGTCATTGAGGATAGCGTTGAAGATGTGTTTGTAGCGATCGCCCGTCAGTCCCTTCACATTCTCAAATACAAAATACTGCGGCTGAAGCTCACCCACTAGCCGCAAAAAATCTTTCACTAACGCATTACGCGGATCGCTCGTAGATCGAGGCCCCATGATCGAAAAGCCTTGACAAGGTGCGCCTCCCATCACCACAGCAATCGGCTGCTTTTCAGAGAGGTTAGCGATCTGTCGGATCTCTTTCCCTGTGATGTCTGTAACTGATCTAGGAAGCGTTTGGCAGTGCGGAAAGTTAAATTGATGAACAGCCGCATGGACTGGATCAATTTCAACGGCAACCGGCACGTCGAATCCAGCTTGCTCGAAGCCTAAGCCAAGCCCTCCGGCTCCCGAGAACAGGTCGATTGCAATAGGTCTGTTGTTTGCAGCATCTTTCATGCGATTTACTGTACTGCAAAACGTGAAAAATAGCGATCGCACCAAAAAAATCGACCGGTCACAAGGAGTTACATCCATCGTGACCGAGCAACTATAGGAGAACCCTACAGCCAAAGACTAAGACAGCGCGGTTGCTGAGCTAGTCAAAATTTGTCTAATTTGAGCATGAGTCAAATCAGCATTAGCAGAGAGCATGAGCGCTACCACGCCAGCCACGTGAGGCGTCGCCATAGAGGTTCCACTCAAAGGGCGGTACCGATTGTTAGGCGAGGTTGAAACGATATCAACCCCTGGGGCAACCACATACTGTAGGCTCGAATCGGTGCCTGCATCATTTGAGAAGTCAGCGGCCTGCCTATTTCTATCAACCGCGCCGACTGCAATGCCGTAGTCAGTCGCATAGCGAGCCGGGTATCCAGTCTCAGATGCATACTCGTTACCCGAGGCCATCACCACAAAGCTACCTTGCTCAGTTGCATACTCAATAGCCGCTTCAATGGTGCTATTAGGACGAGAGCTACCCAAGCTCAAGTTGATCACATCGGCTCCATTAGCGGCGGCATAGCGAATGCCTGCAGCAACATCACTACTAGAGCCGCTGCCGTTATCACCTAGTACCCGCACAGGCATAATCCGTGCGCCATAAGCAATACCGGTAACGCCAGTATTGTTATTGGTAGCAGCAATCGTACCGGCCACATGCGTACCATGACCTTCTACATCCAAGGGCCTATTGTCGTTGCTGCTAAAGTCCCAGCCAGTTGTGTCATCTATGAAGCCATTACCGTCGTCATCAATGCCGTTGTTAGCAATTTCGCCAGTATTGACCCATATATTGTCACGCAGGTCGATGTGGGAATAGTCAACGCCAGAATCAACAACAGCGACAACAATGCCGTCGCCCGTGTGACCTTGAGCCCAAGCTTCAGGCGCATTTACCATATCAGCGCCCCAGTTGTTGCCGCCTAAGTTGGGCGCATTAGGCAACGGCGTGGTTTGACCCAGCGCATTAGCAACGGCTGTCGCTGCATTTACCAGTCCATAGCCATAGGTGTTGTTGAAGCCACCTTCGGTAACAGAAGCTCCCACTCTGAGCTGGTAGTTTGTACTGGCTCCGCTGAATGGATAAATCTGTACGTAGTAGGTACCGGCTGCGAGGGCGCGTGTGATGCTCTCTGAGTTAGAGCCTGATCTTAGTGAACTTTGAATCGTTATGCCGCTGCTATTGAGGAGCCGCACGTCTGCATCGGCGCTCAGGCCAGTGAGGGCAAGGTTGAAGGTGCTGCTTTCGCTGAGATTAAAGCGGTAGTAGTCGTTGGTGTCATTGGTGCCTACGAAGTCTTGAAACGTTTGACTGCTTGAGAGGGTGCCGATATTGCGGGCAGTGCTGCGGGTGTTTCCGGCTCCATCAGGTGAGCTAGCAGCGCTGGCCGATACCGATAGTGCGTAGCTAGTGTTGCTAGTGCTGAAAGGGAAGACCCTGACATAATAAGCACCTGCATTGAGGGTTCGCGTAATCGATTCGTCGAGGCTGTTTTCTCGATACGATCCTTCAATGATCTGGCCGCTGCTGTTGAGTAGCTGAACGTCAGCGTCAGCGCTCAGCTCGGTCATTGCCAGGCTGAAGTTGCTGTTTTGTGAGAGATCGAAACGGTAGTAGTCGTTGGCGTCGGTAGTGCCTACAAAATCTTGAAACGTCTGACTGCTGCCGAGGGTACCGATGTCGCGAGCGGCGCTACGAGTATTGCCTGCACCATCTGATTGAGTGATCGTTGTATCCAGATTTAGGGTGTAGTTGGTATTGCCGGTGTATGGATAAACCCGGACGAAATAGTCGCCCACATCTAAAAGCTGAGTGATGCTTTCTGAGCTGCTGCCGCTTCTAAGTGAGCTACGGATGAGCTGACCATCGCTGTCTAGTAGCTGTACATCAGCGTCGGCGCTCAGGCCCGTCATCGATAGGTCAAAGTCGCTTCTACGGTCAATACTGAAGCGGTAGTAGTCGTTGCGATCGCTCGTCCCAACGAAATCTTGAAAGTTGCGAGTCCCTGAGAGCGTACCTAAATTGCGAGCCGCCCCTCGAGTATTGCCCGCCGAATCCTGCGGCGTTTCTGAGAGTCTTAGGCTATAGCGAGTGCTAGCGCTCCTGTATCGGTATACCTGCGCGTAGTAAGTGCCCGCATTGAGCGTACGGCTAATACTTTCTGAGCTAGAGCCAGCTCTAGTCGAACTTTGGATGGTTTGCCCGCTACTGTTCAGCAGTCGAACATCAGCATCGGCGCTCATACCAGTCAAAGACAGATTGAAGCTACGAGTGCCTGAAAGATTAAAGCGGAAAAAGTCGTTATCATCGCCAGTACCCACGTGGCCATTGATGGTGCGCACGTTGTTGAGCGTACCTAAATTTTGCGCGGTGCCTCGCGTGTCGTTTTGCGCGAAGAAAAGCGACTGTCCGCTGACGGTATCTGCGCCCGCAATATCTTCTATGCCGCCACTTAATAGGGGATCAGTATTGTCTGTTGAGGCTATAGATACACCCGTGAGCTGATCGGCGTTGGCTGAATAGGGGCGATCGCTAAAGTCATCACCCGCTGAGCCATAGCCAACAGATTGAAGATTAGTACGAAAGAAGTCGCTGGCGAACCCATCTGCAAACAGATCTTCGATAGCTTGCCGAGTCGTTGCATTACGGACAGTACTAAACCACGCTGCCGCCTCGGGAGAAGATAGCGCTGATGGTCGCTGAGATTGAGTTGTTCCAAGATTCGAGAGAGCAGGTGTCGATAGCTGGGTGCTTAGTGGTGAATTTTCTTCATAGCCGAGCAGCGCTGTATCCCCTGAGGCCGATGTGTCGAAAGACATGGTAGTTACAAAGTAAAAATTATTGACAGCAAAAAGGAACAAAGGGCTGGTGCCCAATGCATTGCAAAGTGTTTTAACGCCGACGGTTAGGCGCTTTGTAGAGCGATCGCTAGTAATTACAGCCGTTTTAAGTACAAAGCTTGATGCAGAAAGCTTTGCAGCAGTTTAGATGCAAAGCTCGCAGATATGCGATCGTACAAAATCTTCTTGTCGGCGACCAATACCCACAAGCAACAGTAGTAAATGTTCTAATCTAAAGACAGATACTACCTGATAATCCATGATTACGGACAAATCAACTATTAAATTTTCTATAGAAATCAGAAGTAAAAGAGAGCATCATAGAGCAGTTTCCCGAATCTATTAGGCTATAGGTTATTTTCTCTCTCTAAATCTCTCAAAATTTGAGCTTAAAGCCTGTTTTTCTCAAAAATTTGCTCTCTACACGTGAGAAAAGATACGCTTAACTATCGTCATCCGTACAAATGCGCAATCTCTCATATTTATCGAAATATCAGGTGTATAAACCGCTGAGCAACAGGTATCAGCAATAATCACATCTCAAAAAACAAAGTTAAACAACTATTAACCACAGCAAAGGAAAGTCACGCAGATCACCTTGACCTCTACAACAATGATCTGATGCGATGTCAGGACGTATTTATACTCTAATTGCGAAAATTGGATATCTCCTATGACAAAGACTGTAAAGCTCCGCTAAACCTTTTGAAACTACGGTTGGCCGGTGAAAATCAATCTGAGTAGAATCACCACTAGCGTCAGTATATTTATGGATAAATTAGCTTGAAAATATTTAATTAGCACATTAAATCAAGCTCGTTACATAAGTAGAACAACTTAGAGACGCCTCTGCTTCATGCAGTTTTTCCTTTCACATTCACCTTCGTTTGATAACGCTATGAAAGCTCAATTTTTAACGGGTGCGATCGCAACCACCCTTTTCGCTATCGGCAGCGCCATCAGTGCACCCAGCGCCAGCGCCGTCACCCTAGAATCTTGCTCCACTACCTACATTTCTATCGCCACCGCCTGCCAATACGTAAACCCGCGCACCAATCAGCTTAACGACCAGGGCAATGGCAGACGTGCTATAGATGTCAACGACATTCAAGGCAGCGGCCTCAGCTTTTTTGGCCCTGGAGATATCTGGAAGAGAAACTCAGACTATTTCGATAATGGCGGCTACGGTAAGTCAGGTCACCTATCGCTCTCTGACATTCATTTCAATTCTGATAGTGTTTCGGAGCTAATGCTGGTTTTCAAAGGTGGCAACAGAACTACGCTGACGGGCTTTTTAGTAGGTAACGACACTCAAGCTAGCTTTAACTACAGCGAGCCGTGGAAAGATTTCTTTGGTAAAGCAAAAGATATTTCACACATCAGCGTCTACTACCGAGAAGGCACACAGGCCGTCCCGACGCCCGCAGCAGTTATCCCAGCGCTATTTGGCATGGGCGTTGCGGCCATTCGTAAAAGAAAAAACGACGCTGACACGCAGGATGCTTAAACAACTGGCTTAAAACCTATGGGCGATACGGGGTTCGAACCTGTGACCTCTTCCGTGTGAAGGAAGCGCGCTACCACTGTGCTAATCGCCCTTAGTGCACAACTCTATCACGTTTGATAGCAGCGGGGTGACTGTCAAAAGTCTGAGTGCGCTACGGGCGCGCTAGGCGGACAGGGCACCACAATGTAGCCTTCGTTTTGACTGCCTAAAACCTGGTTGCGATCGCACCCCCAATACCACCAATAAGCGCCCACATACGCACACACGATACTATCAAGCTGATCTTCAACCGCCTTCATCGCCTTACCCGTCGTCGGAATTTCAGGCAGCTCTGTAATCAGCAAAGGCGGCTCATGTTGCGGCAGCGCCTCTAAAATGTGGCCTCTCAGCTCTCCCAAGCCCTGACCGCGCTCAGCTAACCGCCCTTTTTTGTACTTCAGTATTCGAGACAGCTCAAATAGCTGAATCATCGCCGGATGCGGAAAAACTTCTATCTGGTATCGACTGGGCTTACGAGGCTCGATAGTGGGCGAATGCGCAAAGCCTCTCTCCTCTAAGTCTTTGCCAAACTGTATGAGCCCGGTAGCAAAGGGTCTGCTTTGGTTGGCGGGGTAGCAGCCTGCGTGGTATTTGCCAAAGTATTTGTGCGCCAGGCGGTCGGGCGATCGCATTCCCGTCTCATTAGGAATCAGCAGTGGCGCATCTACAGCCACCATTGCAGACTCAGAAACAGGCACGGTTTTATCGATCCAGGCTAATACTTCGCTTAAGGTTGCTGCTCGATCTAGCGATCGCAAAAAGAGGGCACCGTCAGATAGTTCCAAACAACAGAGTCCGCTAGGCCCTGACAGCCAACCCAGATCAATACCAATAAATATCATCAAAAATTTGCTGCCAGCTTGTGTGGTAGCTGTCATGAACAGGTTTAACTACTTTGACTCTATTGTAGTTAGACCTGTTTAATCTACTCGATAGACTCATTCCATAAATCAGTGCGCTGACGAATGCTCGACCAGTCTCCGTTGCCCAGAATGAGATGATCGAGTAGTGGAATACCTAGGTAGTGAGCGCCCTTGAGCAGTTGGCGGGTGAGGGCAATGTCTTCGGGACTGGGTTCTAAGCTACCGGAAGGATGGTTGTGCGCAACGATGACGCGGGTGGCTCCTCGCTTAATGACTTCGCGAAAGATATCTCTTGGGTGAGCCAGCGTCTCGGTAGCAGTGCCAATGGTAATCACCTTTGAGCCGATAATACGATGTTTTATATCTAGCAGTAAAACGGCGAAGCGTTCCTGGCTTTGCCACATGAGTTCGTGACCAAGTGCAGCAGCAGCGACACCCGGATCGTCTACCACAGTAAGCTGAATTGGCTGACTTTGTAGCACACGTTTGCCCAGCTCCATTGCCGCTAAAATGGTGGCCGCTTTGGCCGGGCCAATCCCCGAAACCTGAATTAGCTCGTCCGCTGTGACTTCTCTAAGCGCAGATAATCCATCGCTGCCAGTATTTTCATCACTGAGGTGCTGTAGCAAGTACTGGCCCAAGCCGACAGCCGACAGTTTGCCGGGGCCCTGGCCTGTAGCGAGCAAAATTGCGATTAGCTCTGCTGCCGATAGGTGCTTAGCACCATGAGTTAATAGCCGTTCGCGGGGCCTTTCGGTTGCGGCCATATCGGCGACTCTCAGGCTATAAGTCATGGCTATAGGTCATAAGAGAAAACGGTCTGCACTAGGCAGTAGAACTCCTTTTAGTGAGCCCGGAACGACCGATAAAGCATCGCGTTTATTTGATACGAGAAGAACGTAAGCTGTATGCACAAGCCCACCTACCGCCTTTTCCTATGACTGCTTCTATGGATGCCGATTTGACTAAAGCCCTAGCGATCACAGATCCTACAGCCAAGCTCAAAGCCGTTCGCCAGGGCCTAATCACAATCAGCTTGCTACACGCACCCGCTGAGCTTTCAGACTCACAGGCACAGGCGATTCGCTCAGCGCTGCTATGGCTTAACGACATCAGCGAGTATCAAACTTTGGGCGTTTGCGCAGGCTCGCTTGCAGATGCCGAAGCAGCCGTTAAGGGCTATGTAGCGGCGCTGTCTCAGCCAATAAATGTAGATATTCCAGCTCAAGATGGCGCTGTGTTTTTGAAATTTAATACGCTTAAAAACGCCTGGTACGTGGATGGCTATAGCGGAGACTCGCGGGGCGTATTGGTGACCTATCACACGAGCGAGCCTGAGCTAGATGATGTGAATGGTACGTATGGGCCTTTTCCGCTGGATCTGTTTTAGGACTGTAGCGCGGTAAGTACATCTCGAAAGCTGCTGAGTCCAGCTTCCAGGTTTTCGATGATCTGTTCGGCTAGGATGTCCGGCTCGGGTAGGTTTTCTAAGTCGGCTAGGCTCTGATCTTTCAGCCAAAAGATATCAAGGCTGGTTTTGTCACGAGCCATAATTTCGTCGTAGCTGTATTTTCGCCAGCGGCCTTCTGGGTTGGTTTCAGGGTGCCAGGTTTGGGTGCGATCGCCTCTCCCCTCAGGCTTATAGCACGCTACAAAATCTTGCAAATGCGCGCGAGTCAGCGGCTTTTTCTTCAGGGTGTGGTGAATGTTGGTGCGATAGTCATAAAACCACACTTCTTTCGTCCAGAGGTCTTTACTAGCGGGATGATTGTCAAAAAAGAGGACATTGGCTTTGACGCCGTTGGCGTAGAAGATGCCGGTAGGCAGCCTTAGAATAGTGTGCAACTCTGTGGTTTGCAACAGCTTTTGGCGGACGGTTTCGCCTGCGCCGCCTTCAAAAAGAACGTTGTCGGGCAGAACAACGGCGGCTTGGCCAGTGGACTTGAGCAACGTGCGGATGTGCTGGATGAAGTTGAGCTGTTTGTTGGAAGTTGTTGTAAAAAAGTCTTGGCGGTCTGAAGGGGTGACACAACCTCTGTGAGTTATGCAGAAAGACGGTTTGGCAGGCTACAGGCAAAAAAAGATAGGCTAGTTTTGCGAACCAAAGCCTATCGAATAAATATGATACCTTCAGTTTACCAAACGGCTCTCAAAAGACAACTTAATGAATCCCAGTACCTATTGCTTTCGGTGCTAGTGAGACTGCTACAGACTATCCGCGATGTCCGCATAGAGACGCTGGCAGAGGCGCTGCCCATGCCCATCCTGTTTGAGAGTCGGCGAAAAAAGTCCAACGGTTCCTTACGCTGGGTGTGCTCAACTTGAAAGGGCTGTGGTTTGGTGTACTCCAAGTGTTTCTAGAGCAGCAAATGACCCCAGGCTGTACCGTCTACGTGGCGATTGACCGGACGACTTGGCGTGAGATTAACTTACTGGTAGCCAGTATCATCTGGAAGGGGCGAGCGATTCCGTTGTACTGGCAGCGTTTAGAGACGCTCGGTAACAGTCACTATGACGAACAAACGGCTTTTCTATCCATCGCTCTACCGCTGCTCGCTGACTATCGGGTCGTGGTGCTGGGTGACCGCGAGTTTTGTTCAGTCGATTTGGCGCGTTGGCTAGGTCAACAAGGGCATTATTTCTGTCTCCGTCAGAAGAAATCAACCTTCGTGCTGATTGAAGAGAAGCCCTGGATGAAGCTGGGTCAACTGGGCCTAACGCCAGGAACGAGATGTTTCTACAACGCCGTGACAATGACCAAAAGTAAGGGATTTGACCAAGCGCATTTGGTGGGCAAGTGGAAGCGTCGGTATCAGGGCTTTGCACCAGCAGAGCCCTGGTTCTTATTGACTAATCTCGAAACGCTTGATGATGCGGTCGCGGCTTATCAGAAGCGGTTCGATATTGAAGAGATGTTCCGCGACTTCAAGCTCGGTGGCTACCGTCTAGAAGACTGTCGAGCCAGCAAAAAACGCTTCATGGCGGTCGTTTTGCTGATCGCGATTGCCTATCTATGCGCGTCGCGTCAAGGGCAACGGCTCAAGCAAACTGCCCTACAAAAGTATATCGCTAGGCCAGAGACAGTCGGTCGCCGGTATCGCCGACACAGTTTCTTTCATGTAGGCTTTGCGGCCCATCGATGGGTGCCTTTTTATCACGATTGCCAACAACAAATACAACGATTAATGGAACTCAATCGGGATAAAATTGAATATTATCTGAAGGGCCAGAAAGCTATGGAAGCCGTCATACGTGCCCTGTAGCCGTTGTGTCACCCCCTCAGGTGATGGAGGCTTCTTGAAAGCATCGAAACTGTCATGATATAAGTACGTTTATGGTATTCTCTCCATGTAGCTATTAGCCTTAAATAATGAATATAGGCAACTTTTCAATAGAGCCGAAGCAGATTGTGATCCTAGTAGGTCTGCTTCTTTTTGCCTCTGGAAGCGTCGTAAGCGTCGATAAAATTCTCTTTCAGAATCCTTCAAGTGAGGAAGATCTTGAAAGTGCGTATATAAGCGTCCCAATTATAGTTCTAGATTCGGAAAGAAACCCAATTGAAGGAGTTAGAGTTAGGTTTATCTCTGAAGGTGCCCCAGAACCTAAATTAACGAATACTGATGGCTATGTTAGGGTCAACGTCCCACAAAGAAACGATATTCGAGTAATTCTGAGCCACGAAGAATTTAAGTCTATGGATCGTATTCTAGACCTAAGAAAAGATCCAGGAGAAACCAGAACTTATGATATGGAGAGAAAATAGATACAAAGTAGAGTACCGTAGGCATGTACTAACTTTTCTTTCTTTCACTACACTTATCGCATTCGATGATTTGATAGCATTTGTTCTTCTTCATAGGTTCTGTTCGAGAATTGGAACTACCTTGAGAACCGAATATATTTCTTATAAAAAAACTATTGAAGAGGTTTTGATCCGTCCAGATACAAAATAATATTCCTAAGAAAATTGCTGGCAGTAACGTCAATGTACCCTGTCCAATTACGAGGATTTAGTGTTTCCATTAGTATAATAACCCTATATTAAGCGCTTTTTGCGCCTGAAGGCATTTTCGAAAAAAGAGTATAGCCATTGCGATTAATACTCATTTACTAATGTATGCGATCGCCCGGCAGAGTATTCACCCGCACCCAGATGCTAGAGCACGTATGGGGCTACGACTTTAACCCCAGCACCAACGTAGTAGACGTATGCATTCAGCGCCTTCGCAAAAAAATAGACATTAAAGGCCAAAGCCGCTGGATTGAAAGCGTACGCGGTGTAGGCTATCGCTTCCGCCAGGCAGAGTAGAAGATGCCTGAAGCTGTTGTAATTTATAAGGCACCTTAAAAAGGAAAAGCACAAAAGATTCTAAGAGAGGGATTTCAACCTATCGACTTTCCCTATGAGCCACCTTATCTTGATGGCTGTTGCTATTTCGCTGGCCCAAATGACAGAAGTATTGCAGTGGAATATAACCGGAACTACAGAGAAGGAATCATAGAGGTTTCTATTGAAAAAGCAATGTACGACCAGTTCTTTAAACCGCTTGAGAGTCGATATGATGAAGAGGGCAAAAGCAAACATACCGAGTTGGTTGTTCCACAGTCTTTATTCACTATGCTCAACCGATGTCCGCGAATTCTGAAACAGCAGTGATCCTCATGCGTGACTGTAAAAACTGGGAAGACGTAAAGGCCCGATATCCGCTTGGTAAGTTTGTTCAGGGGGAAGCGGAATTTCATACGCCTTTTGGCGTCTTTATCAATATTGACGAACCCTCAGCGAAGGGATTAATCAAAATTCCTGATTTTTTAGACGAGGGCGTTATGAGTGAAGATATGTATCCTGAAGTTGGCACAAGGGTAGGTGCCGTTGTGGTCGGCTACAACGACGTCAACTGCCGTGAGGTGTATCTAAACGCAAAACCTAGCGTATTACACAGAGCCCTTGTTCCCTTAAGCAATCCAGCTATGGCTCGCTGATGTTGTGTGATTAAGTGAAGCTAGGATCTTTTCGATTACGGATTGCGCTGTTGCTGGTGGCCTTATCGGGTGGGGCGCTGGTGGGGTTTGGGCTGGTGGCCTGGCGGCTGATATATGTGGCAAAGCTGACGAGCTTGGATACTAAGCTGTATGGCCAGCTTCGGCAGATGGCGTTTGTCAGAGAGGCGGAATGGTGGGAGAACTTTGGGCAGGAGCTGCCGAAGACGCTAGAAGCGCAGAATAGGCCAATTACAATTCTTGCTGTAGATGAGCAGGGGCGAACGCTTCATTACTCGGTGAGTGAAGCGCAACTAGGCAGCGTCTCTTTAGATATTGGACAGCTTCTTTCTACGGCGGATGAAGCGGCACAGAGCGATGAGGCAGCGGCTGAAGATGAAACAGAGGATTCGTCAGTTGTCGAGACTGTTGTAGAGCCAGCGTTTACGCAGCATACGCCGAATGGAAGCTGGCGGATTGGAAGTGTGAGTTCTGCGGTGGGAAGAGGGGCGATCGCGGTCAGCTTACAAACCATAGATGAAGACATGGCCGTTATTCGCAATATCTTTTTGGTGGCGATTCCCAGTACGCTGCTGGCGGTTGCAGCCGGAGCCTGGGTGCTCTCTGGCAGTGCCCTAAAGCCTGTTCGCAAGCTGACGAATGTGATTAAACAGGTGACGGCAACCGGGCTAGATCAACAGGTTCCGGTAGGGAGTGCTGATGAAGAATTTGTTGAGCTGATTGAAGTGTTTAATGAGATGCTGACGCGGTTGGAGCGCAGCTTTAAGCAGTCTTCTCGCTTTAGCGGAGATGCGGCGCATGAGCTGAAGACGCCGCTGGCGATTTTGCGCGGTGAGCTAGAGATGGTGATGCAGCAGGCGGAGCCGGGGTCTGATCTGCAACAAAGCTTGAGTCAACTGATGGATGAGGTTTCTCGACTGAGTACGATTGTGAGAAAGCTGCTGCTGCTCTCGCTAGCAGATGCGGGGCAGATGAGCTTACGGCAGGCCAAGGTGGATTTGGGTGAGATTTTAGAAGTGCTGGTTGAAGATATTGAGCTGTTAGCACCTGATTTGCCGGTGATGGTTGAGTTGGAGAACGATTTACAAGTGAGGGGCGATCGCGACCTACTTACCCAGGTGTTGCAGAACCTGATTGACAATGCCATTAAGTACAACTTGCCTGAAGGTTCACCGAATCGATGGCTCTCTATTGTGGGGCGGCGGCAGAAGAGTAGTGTGCAGGTGAGTGTGACTAATGCCTCGCAAGATATTCCAAAGGAGGAGAGCGATCGCCTATTCGACCGCTTTTATCGAGGCGATCTTTCTCGTAACCGTAAGCGAGAGGGCTTTGGCTTAGGCTTGAGTTTGTCGAGAGAGATTGCTCGCGCTCATAAAGGCAATCTGAGCCTGGACACTACGCCTAAAGGTCAGACTGCTTTTACGCTGACGCTACCTACAAAATAAAGCGCTTAGAAGATGTCTGCTACTTTAAAGAGTGCAGATGTTTTTGGTATGTCTATGACGGTCAGCGATCGCCCTCAGTTGTCTCAGCCCTTTAAAGAGCCTCTAAAAAATGAGCCTCAGCCTTGGCACAAAACGCTGGCTCAGCCTGCCTTTGAATTTTCAACAACGCCTTTGCAGGCGATCGCAGGCCAAATCCCTAAAGGCTTGCGTGGTACGTTCTATCAAAACGGCACGGGACGATTGCAGCGAGGCGACGAGCCGGTAGGGCATTGGTTTGATGGCGATGGCGCGATTTTGCGAGTGGGACTGAGCGATGAAGGGGCGACCGGAACCTATCGCTATGTGCAAACTCAAGGGTATAAGGCGGAGAGTGAAGCCGATAGCTTTTTGTATGCCAACTACGGAATGCGCTATCCCGGCCCGATATGGGAGCATATTGCAGGATTGATCAAGGGCACGAGTATTAAAAACTCGGCAAATACGTCTGTGCTGGCTTTGCCTGATAAGCTGCTGGCGCTGTGGGAAGCTGGAAACCCTCATAGTTTGGATTTAGAAACTTTAGAGACTCTGGGACAAGAAACAGGGCGAGGTACAGAGACTTTAGGCTGGCTTGAACCATCGCAGCCCTTTTCAGCGCACCCATTACGCGATCCGCTCAGCGGTGAGATTTATAGCATTGGCGTAGATCCAAAGTGTGACTTGGCTATCTATCGCTGTGATGCGAGCTGCAACCTGATTAAAAAAGCAGTCATTCCTCTTAAAGATGTGCCTCTGGTGCATAGCTTTGTGATGGCGGGGCCGTATCTGGTGTTTCTAATTTCACCTGTGAAAGTGGACTTGTTGCCGCTGTTGTTTAATCGCAAGAGCTATTCGGATTCTATTGAGTGGAAGGGCGATCGCGGTACGCGAATAATCGTAGTCGATCGTGAAAGCTTAGAGATTGTTTCTGAAAGCCAAACAGATGCCTGGTTCCAGTGGCACTACGGCAACGGCTGTGTAGATGCTGATGGCAGTGTAAGGCTGGATTTTGCCAGGTTTGACGACTTTGAGCACATTAATGAAGTGCTTAGAGAAGTGCCAAGTGGACGGATGAAAACAACGGCCTACGGGCGGCTGTGGCAGCTCAGGCTAGATCCTAAAACCGGGCAGGTGCTTAGTAATGAGTGCGTGCTAGATAGAGACTGTGAGTTTCCGCAGGTGCCGGAGCGGCAAACGGGGCAGCCGTGGCAGCATACGTATGTGCTGATGCATCGAGATGGTGTGGTGACGGGGCAAGACTGGTTTGGGGCGATTGGTCGGTTTGACTATGCTTCTGGTGAGTTATTGCAAACTGATTTGGGCGAAGACCGCTATGGCACTGAGCCGATCTATATGGCCGATCGATTTGAGTCCGAAAAGGGGTGGCTATTAGATGTTGTCTATAATGCTGCCGACGAAAGGAGCGAGCTGTGGATTATAGATGCGCAGACTATGGGTGAGCCCGTTTGCCAGTTGGCGCTGCCGGGGATAATTCCGTTGGGATTTCATGGAACTTGGCAGGCGGCTTGAATGGCTAAAGCAGCGTTCTTTTCCTGAGTGTTTCGTAGGGTGCTAAGTTGTGAAATCACTGGGTAAGCGGGTTAAAAAGGCGGCGGATGGTGGGCGTGGGTTACAGGTTTCGCTGATTGGATTAAGTGTGTTGGCGACTGCAATATGTGCGGGGTTGTTGTTGCGATCGCACAAACAAGTTCATGTAGTTCGCCTGGCAACTGGCGGACAAACGGGTGAGTACTATGCCTTTGGAGAGGCGATCGCGCAAGTCACTCAAAAACACAATCCAAACATCCGTATCGAAGTTGTTGAAGCTGCAGGTTCTGCGCAAAACATGAATAGCGTGCAAGCTGCCGAAGCCGACATGGCTCTAGTGCAAAGTGACACACCCGTACAGCCTGCCGTCAGAGCCGTCGCCCAGCTATATCCAGAACTCTTTCACCTAATCGCCAGCAAAGACGCCAATATTCAAAACGTCTCTGATCTAAAAGGCAAACGCATTGCCCTAATGCCGACCGGCAGCGGATCGTACGAACTCTTTTGGCCCTTAGCGAGTCACTACGGCCTTTTTGAACAAGACTTCAACACTCAGCCTTTACCCGTCGCCCAAGCTCACCAGGCGCTCAAAAAAGGAGAGGTTGATGCCCTCTTTCAAATTATCGGCTTAGGCAATCCAGCCGTCGGAGAACTCCTTAGAACCACCCAATTTAACCTAATTGCCATCAACCGCATTGGCGCACTACAGCTCACTCAGCCCTACCTACAGTCCACCGTCATTCCTCAGGGCAGCTATGACGGCAGCCAGCCTTTACCACCGACCGACTTGCCCGTAATTTCAGTCAGCGCGCTTTTGATTGCTAACGAGAAAGTCGATCCTGAGATTGTCAAAGCGGTTACTGCCACCCTCTACGAGCATCGCAACGAGCTGATTAGCGTTAACCCTAGAGCGGCTAGCATTCAATCGCCCGAGGCCAGTCAAAACCTTGGGTTTCCGCTACATCCTGGTGCGCAGGCTTATTACACCCAAGACACGCCGCCCTTTTTTGTAGAGTATGCCGAAACCATGGGTTTGCTACTCTCGCTAAGTATTCTAGGATTCTCGGGCGTATGGCAGTTTCGGCTGTGGCTAATCGGCAGGCAAAAGAATCGAGCAGACGATTACAACTTAGAGATTCTGGCGCTTATTGAGCAGGTAGAGCAGGCTAGAACGTTTGCCGAACTGCAAAAGTTGCGGCAGGAGCTATTCTCGATTTTGCGGCAGGTTGTTATTGACCTAGACATTGATAAGATCTCGCCTGAGTCTTTCCAGTCGTTCACTTTTCCCTGGGAAGTTGCGATGACGAGCCTACATCATCAAGAAATCGCTGTTCGCCAGTCTGAAGACGTGGTTTAGCCTATGCCCTATCGTGGTTAGGCTCGCGATGTAAAGTTCTTAAGAGAAACACATTTAGTATGATTGCCCCCAAAAGTCTTTACGCTACACGCACATTTTCTTGGCTGCTTGGAAGCTGTCTATTACTTGCAGCATACGGTTGCGGACAGCCGGAGCCCCCAGCTCCAACAAATCCTATCCCTGATCCAATACCTGAGCCCGCTGCTGTTGCACCTGCACCGCCTGTATCGAATCAGAGCCCAATCCCGCCTGTTGAAGCAGATACGGGCTCGGGGGGTGTTGTAGCGATCGCACCCGAGCCAACCGAAGCAGAAAAAGCAGTCACCGAGCGCCTTGCGGTTGCAGGCATAGAAGACCCGCAGGCCACGAAAGACTTTATAGCCAAGATGCGCGAAGCAGCCAGCGCAGGAGACAAAGAAACTATCGCCAGTCTGGTTCGTTATCCTTTTACCACCTATGACGCAGGCGAACCGATAGATACATACGAAACCGCGTCTGACTTGCTAGCTAACTACGAGCAGGTCGTGACGCCCGATGTGATTGAGGCCATGGCAGCGGCTCGGTACGCCGACTTATTCGCCAACTATCAGGGCGCGATGATTGGGAATGGTGCAGTGTGGTTCTCTCAGTTTGGTGATGAGATAGAAATTACGGCTATTAATGGGCTGTAGCCGCTAACGAAGATTTTGGGAAAAACAAAAGGGCGCTGTGAAATTAATCCACAGCGCCCTTTTTCTTTACTTAGCTATCTACTGACAATCTACTTATTAGGCTGAGGTGTCATGCGCAAATAAGGCTTCACTTCAGTAACGCCTTTAGGAAACTGCTTCTTCGCATCTTCAGTAGAGATAGAAGGCACAACGACACAATCGCCACCATCCTTCCAGTTACCGGGGGTGGCAACCTTGTGGTAGTCAGTGAGCTGCAAGGAGTCGATCACGCGCAAGATTTCGTCGAAGTTACGGCCTGTGCTAGCAGGGTAGGTAATCGTCAAACGGATCTTTTTGTTGGGATCGATGACGAATACGGAGCGCACAGTTAGCGTGTTGCCCGCATCGGACTTAGGCTGAAGCATCCCGTAAAGAGTGGCTACTTTCTTATCATCATCAGCCAAGATGGGGTAGTTGACGTTTGTATTCTGCGTTTCGTTGATGTCGTTAATCCAGCCTTTGTGAGACTCGACACCATCAACGCTGAGCGCGATCGTTTTGACGTTGCGCTTTTTGAACTCTTCTTGCAAAGAGCCGACTAAGCCTAGCTCGGTCGTGCAAACGGGGGTGTAGTCAGCGGGGTGAGAAAAGAGCACAACCCAGCTATCGCCTGCCCAATCATGAAAATTAATCTCGCCCATGGAGGACTTTTGCGTAAAGTCGGGAGCGATGTCGCCTAGTTGGAGTGGCATAGTTAGCGTGACCTCGTGAATTTCGTAGTGTTTACAGATTTGTTCATCAGAACTTCTTGTGTAGATTTTGCCACAATCCCCGGTATCCCGATGGGAGTTTAGTAGATTTTTTAATATATGCATATTGCAAGGTTTCTTAACGCAGTGAAGGCAGGCCCAGTGCTAGGGCTGCAATCGTACCCGCCACGCAGATTTCGCCTGAGGCAATCAGCGCTGGAATCGCGGCTATTGGCTTAAGCACCACCTCAATGTCTTCTGTCACGTCTAGCTGCTGGGCGCTGGTAAGCTGCACGTTTTGCGCTTTGAATAAATGAATGCGGTTGTTTTGCTTGACAGGGCTGTTGTAAAAGGTAGCCACCTGCGCCCAGTCCTCAGCCACATATCCCGTTTCTTCTGCTAGCTCCCTTTTCGCCACCGCTAGCGGCTCCTCTTCAGCCTCAAATGTTCCGGCGGGCAGCTCTAGCAAAATTTCTCCGATGCCATGTCGATACTGGCGTACGAATACCACCTCTTCATCGGCAGTAATCGGCAGCACGGTTGCAATATCTGGCCGCAGGCTCACGAAAAAGTCATCGACAATATGGCCATTCGGCAAAGACACGACGTCTTGCCGCAAGCGGTACCAGCGGTTGTCAAATACCAGTTTGGAGCTGAGCGTTTTCCATTTCTGTACGGATTTCTGCATAGTAAGGTAGTTTTTTTGGCGGCAAACATAGCGGTATCATCTACATACCAAATAACCATCGAATGCACCATGGCTGATACTGCTCCTGAGACTACGCCCAGCAAAGTTTTACTGGTTGACGATGAACCGGGCCTGCGCGAGTCGGTGCAGGCTTATCTAGAAGACAGTAATTTTCAGGTGCGCGTGGCCAGCAATGCCTCTGAAGGCTGGGACTTATTGCAGCAAGATACGCCAAACGTGCTGATTTCTGACATTATGATGCCGCAGGTAGACGGCTATCAGTTTTTGAAGCAGGTGCGCGAAGATGCCCGCTTTCAGGGGCTACCAGTGGTGTTTTTGACGGCTCGGGGGATGACGAGCGATCGCATCCAGGGCTACAAAGCCGGTGCCGATGCCTACCTCCCAAAACCCTTTGACCCCGAAGAACTCGTCGCCATCCTCAACAGCCTCATCGATCGCCGCGCTGCTCAAGCCCCCGATCCTTCGGCAACGCCCGACATCGTCACTATGGCCCGGCAAATTGAGGAAATTAAAGCCTTGCTCACTCAGCGCGGCAGCATGATTAAGCAAAATAATAGCGGTATTAAAATCGACTTTACGCCGCGTGAGCAGGATGTGCTTGATTTGGTGGCTGAAGGGCTGATGAACAAAGAGATTGCGAGCCGATTGGGGACTACGGTGCGCAATGTGGAGAAGTACGTGAGCCGGTTGTTTGGCAAAACGGGTACGAATAGCCGGACTGAGCTGGTTCGCTATGCGCTAGAGAATGGATTGGTAACGACGTAGGCAAAAGAGATAGGGATAAAAGAGAATGCTTCATCAATATTTCAAGCAAAATTGATTGCAATCACAGTAACAACCTTTGCTTAGCTGCCAGCATGTAGATTGGTTTCACACTTTTCTTGTATGGCGCTCAACCAAAATCCAGAACAGATTGCTCGCGATCGCGTTGATGCCATGCTGTGCGCTGCCGGTTGGGTGGTGCAGCCTAAGCGCCGAATTGATCTATCGGCGGCGGTAGGGGTGGCGGTGCGAGAGTATCAAACGGATGTTGGCCCGGCGGACTATGTGCTGTTTGTAAATCGCTTGCCGGTGGGTGTGATTGAGGCGAAAAAGGAAACGGAGGCGGTACGGCTGACGACGCATGAAACGCAGACGGCGGACTATGCGGCGGCGAAGCTGAAGTGGATAAAGAACGATCGGCCGCTGCCGTTTTTGTATGAGAGTACGGGGACGGTGACGCAGTTTACGGATGGTCGTGAGCCGAAGGCCAGATCGCGGGAGGTGTTTCACTTTCACAGTCCGCAGGGGGTGGAAAGGCTGCTGAATCAGGAGCCTTTGCGATCGCGCCTACAGCAGTTAGAACCCTTAAACCCACAGCAATTACCGGCGGCTGAGCTGGGGCTAAGGGATTGTCAGGAGCAGGCGATCGCTCGGCTAGAAGAATCGCTGAAGGCGGGGAAAACGCGATCGCTTATCCAAATGGCAACCGGCGCAGGTAAGACATTCACGGCCATTACCTCTATGCACCGGCTACTAAAAGCACCCGTGCGGGCAAAGCGGATTCTGTTTTTAGTCGATACCAAAAATTTGGGTAAGCAAGCTGAGCAAGAGATGATGGCGTTTACGCCGAGTGACGACAATCGCAAGTTTTCTGAGCTGTATTCGGTGCAGCGCCCCACGTCGCCCTACATTGCAGAGAATGCGCAGGTGGTGGTCTGTACGATTCAAAGGCTGTATTCGATTCTGAAAGGGACGCCGCTGAGTGAGGCAGATGAGGTTGATTCGTCGGAAGCCTATGTAGGACGAAAAGAGCCTCTGCCGGTGAGCTATGACGCCAGGATTACGCCGGACTTTTTTGACTTTATTTATATAGACGAGTGCCACCGCTCTATTTACAACGTATGGCAGCAGGTGCTGGACTATTTTGATGCGTTCTTGATTGGGCTAACGGCGACGCCGGATAATCGCACGTTTGGCTTTTTCAATAAGAACGTGGTGTCGGAATACAGCCACGAGCGGGCGGTAGCTGACGGGGTGAATGTGGGTAATGAGGTGTACCGGATTGAGACGCGGATTACGCAGCAGGGCGATCGCATTGTTGAGGGCCAGCAGGTGCAAAAGCGAGAGAAGCTAACGCGCCGCAAGCGCTGAGAGATTAGCGATGAGCTGCAGGACTACTCGGGGGCTCAGCTCGATCGGACGGTGGTGAATCCTGATCAGATTCGCAGCGTGGTGCGCGAATTCAAAGAGAAGTGGCCGGTGCTGTTTCCGGGGCGAACGGAGGTGCCGAAGACGCTGATTTTTGCGAAGACGGACAGCCATGCGGATGATATTATTCGCACGGTTCGCGCTGAGTTTGGGGAGAGCAATGCGTTTTGTAAGAAGGTGACTTACAAGGCGAGTGAGGACAGCTTAGATGAGGCGGGCGCGGTGGTAGAAGCAGGCAGCGACCCGGATACGATTTTGGCGAGCTTTCGCAATGACTACTATCCTCGGATTGCGGTGACGGTGAATATGATTGCGACGGGTACGGATGTGAAGCCGTTGGAGTGTTTGTTGTTTATGCGGGATGTGAAAAGCCGTAATTACTTCGAGCAGATGAAGGGGCGTGGGACGCGGACGCTGGGGGAGGATGACCTGAAAAGGGTGACGCCTTCGGCCAGCTCGGCCAAGACGCACTATGTCATTGTGGATGCAGTGGGGGTGACGCGATCGCTCAAAACGCCGAGCCAACCGCTGATTACGCGGCCTTCTGTTCCTTTTCGTGATTTGGCGATGGGGGTGATGATGGGCTCGGGCGATGCGGATATGGTGTCGTCTTTGGCTGGAAGGCTGGCGCGGCTGGATCGGCAGCTAAGTGAGGAGGAGCGATCGCGCGTCGCTGAGCAAAATGATGGAATGCCGCTGCGGTCTTTGGTGCGGCAGCTTTTTGAGGTGATTGATCCTGATGTGGTGGAGGCGAAGGCGCGGGAGGATTTGCCTGCTGAGATGACGGAGCCAGATGAGGCGGCTTTGGAGGTGGCGCAGTTGAATTTGTGTCAGGCGGCGGGGCGTTTGCTCAATGGAGATTTGATTTCGCTGCTGGAGGGAATTCGTAAAGACCGGGAGCAGACGATTGATCTTGACAATTTGGATGAGGTGCTGGCGTCTGAGTGGGCGGGCAATTCGGAGGGGAATGCGCAGGCGCTGGTGCAAAAGTTTGAGGACTATTTGCGGGAGCATCAGGATGAGATTGAGGCGCTGAGTATTTATTTTCGGCAGCCGCAGCGCAGGCGGGAGGTGACGTTTGAAATGGTGCGGGTGGTGCTGGCGAGGCTACGGGCGGATCGGCCTAATGTTGCGCCGCTGCGGGTTTGGCAGGCGTATCAGCTTTTGGATGGAGGGTCGGAGAGGCCGATGAATGAGCTAACGGCGTTGGTGGGGTTAATTCAGCGGGTGACGGGAATTGATGATGAGCTAACGCGCTATGAGACGATGGTAAGGCGGAATTTTCAAAACTGGGTGATGGCGGCTCATGCGGGGGGCGGGGCGAAGTTTGATGAAGATCAGATGGACTGGCTGCATATGATTCGCGACCATGTGATGGGCTCGTTTCATTTTGAGCGGGATGATTTGGAGATGTCGCCGTTTGATGGGAAGGGCGGACTGGGGAAGATGTATGCGCTGTTTGGGGATGAGATGGATGGGTTGATTGAGGAGTTGAATGGGGTGCTGGTGGCTTAAGCTAGAAGAGTTATCAGTGTTAGATAGGAGGGCTTGGATATGACTATTGCAGACAGGATTTATGAGATAGTGCAGACGTTGCCGGAGGAGCAGGCGGCTAAGGTTTTAGATTTTGTAAAGTCTGTACAGGCGAAGCCTAAAGACACAGCAGTAGAGCCTGTGTCGGAAAAGATGAGCCACGATGAGAAGATGACGGCTTGGCACAACCTATTATCCTCCTTATCGGGTGCGTGGAAGGATGATGATTTCCCATCGCTAGAGGAAATTAGGGCCGGAGAAGGTGAGGACGTACCCAGGGAAATCTGGTAGATGTTTTTACTCGATACCAACATACTGGTCTACTTGTTTAATGAGAAGGGTCGGGTGTTTGAGAATATGGATAAGGTACCGCCAGAAGATATCAGAATCCCAATTGCTGCGTTTTATGAGCTGCATGTAGGTATTGAAAAATCTAAAGCCCCGAAGAGGCAAGCTCAGCAGCTCACGCAGCTAATGCAGACTGTCGCAATCGCTGAGTTTGACCAGACAGCCGCAGTAGCCGCAGCGCGAGTTAGAGCCCAGTTAGAAAAAGCCGGAACCCCTATTGGGCCGATAGATACGTTGATTGCTGGAATAGCGGTTTCGATAGGTGCAACGCTAGTAACTCATAACACAGGGGAGTTTTCTCGGGTGGTAGGCTTGAGCCTTGTTGATTGGTTTTGAGCGAGATGATTAGAGACTCCACCTGATGAGAAGGGCGGGCTAGGAAAAATGCGCGCGTTATTTGGAGATGGAGATTGAGGAGTTGAGTGGGGTGCTAGTGGCTTGATTAATGGTTCGATGTTGCCGAGTAGTTGGAAAGTATCTTCTCTGAAGAAAATATGTACAAAGATTGTTGACGGTTCTCATAATCCACCGAAGAAGCAGTCTAGTGGATTGCCCATGTTGAGTGCTATCAACATTAGTCAGAACAAAATTAACTTTACTAGCTTTAGATTGATCTCTGAAGATTCTTTTATTCGAGAAGATAAAAGGACTCAAATCGGGCAGGGTGATGTTTTATTAACTATCGTTGGTGCTATCGGGCGAGCTGCAATCGTTACATCTGAATCACAGAAATTTACGCTTCAACGTAGCGTTGCTGTCATCAGGCCGTTAGAGGTTTTGCCTAAGTTTGTGATGTACCAATTAGAGTCACCGTCTTTAGCTGCTCATTTTAATAAGCAAGCTAAAGGAACTGCTCAAAAGGGAATCTATTTAAGAACGTTGGGTTTGACGGATATAGCTGTTCCTCCTCTTGCCGAACAACACCGCATCGTCGCCAAAATCGAAGAACTCTTCTCCGAAATCGACAAGGGCGTAGAAAGCCTGAAAACGGCGAAGGCCCAATTGCAGGTGTATCGCCAAGCGCTGCTCAAACACGCTTTTGAAGGCAAGCTTACGGCGCAGTGGCGGGCCGATAATCCTGATAAGGTGGTGCCTGCCGCGCAGCTACTAGCGCAAATTAAGCAGGCTCGCGAGGAGCGCTATCAGCAGCAGCTTGATGAGTGGAAAACGGCAGTTGAGAAATGGGAGTTTGGGGGAAAGGAAGGGCGGAAACCGAGCAAGCCTCAAAAGCTAAAAAGCATTGTAGAGCTAGATAACGAACGGTTAAAAGCGTACGATTTACTACCCTCTGAATGGTTTTATTTAAGAGCCGAGGAAGTGTCTGACTTCATTACCAAAGGTACGACTCCCTCTAAAGACAATCTGTTTTCTGGTTCTGGTGGTATCCCTTTTATAAAAGTTTATAACTTGACTAAGAATGGAACGCTAGATTTCTCAGTTGAACCAACTTTTACGGACATAGAGACTCACAATCATTTTTTGGCGCGTTCTAAAGTTTATCCTGACGATCTGAGGGGGTGACACAACGGCTACAGGGCACGTATGACGGCTTCCATAGCTTTCTGGCCCTTCAGATAATATTCAATTTTATCCCGATTGAGTTCCATTAATCGTTGTATTTGTTGTTGGCAATCGTGATAAAAAGGCACCCATCGATGGGCCGCAAAGCCTACATGAAAGAAACTGTGTCGGCGATACCGGCGACCGACTGTCTCTGGCCTAGCGATATACTTTTGTAGGGCAGTTTGCTTGAGCCGTTGCCCTTGACGCGACGCGCATAGATAGGCAATCGCGATCAGCAAAACGACCGCCATGAAGCGTTTTTTGCTGGCTCGACAGTCTTCTAGACGGTAGCCACCGAGCTTGAAGTCGCGGAACATCTCTTCAATATCGAACCGCTTCTGATAAGCCGCGACCGCATCATCAAGCGTTTCGAGATTAGTCAATAAGAACCAGGGCTCTGCTGGTGCAAAGCCCTGATACCGACGCTTCCACTTGCCCACCAAATGCGCTTGGTCAAATCCCTTACTTTTGGTCATTGTCACGGCGTTGTAGAAACATCTCGTTCCTGGCGTTAGGCCCAGTTGACCCAGCTTCATCCAGGGCTTCTCTTCAATCAGCACGAAGGTTGATTTCTTCTGACGGAGACAGAAATAATGCCCTTGTTGACCTAGCCAACGCGCCAAATCGACTGAACAAAACTCGCGGTCACCCAGCACCACGACCCGATAGTCAGCGAGCAGCGGTAGAGCGATGGATAGAAAAGCCGTTTGTTCGTCATAGTGACTGTTACCGAGCGTCTCTAAACGCTGCCAGTACAACGGAATCGCTCGCCCCTTCCAGATGATACTGGCTACCAGTAAGTTAATCTCACGCCAAGTCGTCCGGTCAATCGCCACGTAGACGGTACAGCCTGGGGTCATTTGCTGCTCTAGAAACACTTGGAGTACACCAAACCACAGCCCTTTCAAGTTGAGCACACCCAGCGTAAGGAACCGTTGGACTTTTTTCGCCGACTCTCAAACAGGATGGGCATGGGCAGCGCCTCTGCCAGCGTCTCTATGCGGACATCGCGGATAGTCTGTAGCAGTCTCACTAGCACCGAAAGCAATAGGTACTGGGATTCATTAAGTTGTCTTTTGAGAGCCGTTTGGTAAACTGAAGGTATCATATTTATTCGATAGGCTTTGGTTCGCAAAACTAGCCTATCTTTTTTTGCCTGTAGCCTGCCAAACCGTCTTTCTGCATAACTCACAGAGGTTGTGTCACCCCTTCAGCTCCATCACATAACGTTTGGGTCGAATATTTGCGTAGATTTGGCAAGAAAACTCTTGCCTATCTTTGATGTTTGTAGCTCTACTTACACATCTATTCTAGTTAATCTGTCTAACTGATTGCTTCGTGTAAAGAAGTCTGACTTCTTTACACGAAGCAATCAGACAACTCGGTCAAGTTAGTGATACTCATCAACAAACTAGAAATTAAGGCATAGCTACATGGTAGAAACCTTATGCTCTTAGTCTTTTTCGGTTGCTTTAGCATCTACTTCATAGACCCAAGCTTAAAAGGTCAATAACTATCACCGTTCTACACATATTTTCTTATTCTGCCTGGCGGAAGCGATAGCCTACACCGCGTACGCTTTCAATCCAGCGGCTTTGGCCTTTAATGTCTATTTTTTTGCGAAGGCGCTGAATGCATACGTCTACTACGTTGGTGCTGGGGTTAAAGTCGTAGCCCCATACGTGCTCTAGCATCTGGGTGCGGGTGAATACTCTGCCGGGCGATCGCATCAAATACTCCAACAAGTTAAACTCCCGAGTGGTCAGCTCTACCGCCTGCGGCTCATCATCCATATGGCAGGTCACCGTCCGCGTAATCCGATCTAGCTTAAACGGCCCTACCGTCACCAAATTCTGCCGTTCGCCGACGCTGCGCCGCACCACGGCCTGCATTCTGGCCACTAATTCCTCAACGAAAAAATGGCTTGGCAATGTAGTCGTCTGCCCCTAAATTAAGCCCTTGCAGGCGGTCGTCTAGCTCGTTGCGGGCGGTGAGTAAAATGACGGGCGTGTTGTGGCCTAGCTGACGTAGGTGCTTGAGAATAAACAGGCCGTCTTTGCCTGGCATCATAATGTCGAGCAGGATGACATCGTATTCGTTGAGGGTGGCCTTTTCGTAGGCGCGATCGCCATGGTCGCAATAGTCCACCACAAATCCATGCTCCTTCAGCCCAATCTGCACAAAGCTCGCAATCTTCGGCTCATCTTCTACAAATAAAACGTGCATATTCTTACCCTCATCATCTCAACTAACTTCATAAGCACACTTGTGTCCTGGCTTTTCGGCAATATTACGAAACTGTAACCAAGGCGTAGGAAAAGCCCTAATGTTTACTTTCTTTAATGCAAAACGTTGGCAGCTAAGCCTCCTGAATGCTCATAAATTCAGAAGGGTTTAGCGGCCTCACACACGTTGTTACTTCAAAACACATATGCGTTTTTCAGCCCTCAACACATCTTTCAACAAGCTAACCGGCCTCGCGGCTGCGCTGATGATTCTACCCGTTGCCGTATCGTGCGGTACCGACACAGCCACCGCCCCTGATGCCGATATTACCTCTGAAGTGCCCGCCGATGTGCCGGGTGCGATTGAAGGTGAAGCGGGTGCGATTGGTGTACCCGGCGAGAGCGAATCTATTGTGGATGTAGCAGAGGCCAATGGTTCGTTTAATACGCTAGTCGCGGCTGTTCAGGCAGTTGGCTTGGAGGAAACCCTAGAGCAGCCAGGCCCTTACACGGTTTTTGCACCGACAGATGATGCCTTTGCATCTTTGCCTGAAGGCACCGTTGAAAAGCTAGCTAAGCCTGAAAATCAGGAAGCACTTAGGGAAATCTTGGCCTACCACGTGGTAGCTGGCGCGGTAACCTCTGACGAAATTCAGCCGGGCGCGATCAGCACGGTTGAAGGTGAAGATATCGAGGTGTCTGTAGATCCTGCGGGCGTGATGGTAAATGGTACCGCGAACGTTGTGCAGCCTGATATTGCCGCAGATAATGGCGTCATTCACGTGGTAGACACTGTTTTGCTGCCCCCTACTTTTGATCCTGCTACCTTGCTCTAGAAGTTAAATTCTAGACAAACAATAACCCCCCTTGCAGATGTAGTTTTGCAAGGGGGGTATTTGATCTGGCGAGCCTACACAGTCAGCAAATAGCGACTATTCGTAAGGAGGTAGGCATAATCAGACTTTTCTAGGCCCTGACGCATTTCGTCGTAGTTAACGACGATATCGGCAAGCTGCTGATGCACTAGCTTTAACGGTTCTCCGACAGGTTCAATCTGCGGAATCTCTAAGAAGTCACCAAGGCGTTCGGCGGTGGCAGCGTGGCTGTTTATGTCCATCAGGTCGTCTTCGTATGTGAGGCTGATATGAGAGACGCCGTGCAGAATGGCGTTGGCTTCTATGCGCTGGTTGTCTAAGTACTTGAGGCAGGCGATTAGCTCGCTAACGTCTACTGTCACTTTGTTAGAGCGGGTAGCCTCGGCTGAGTCAAAGCGGCAGTTGACGCTGTAGGTTTTGAGAGTAGCGATCGCATGTCTAAGCGCGTCCCGACGATGCAGCGCAATCACCCGACACCCACCCCGGTGCAAATCCTGCAAAAACTGATTAGGATTAGCTATTCGCTGAACCTGCCTGAGCTGCTCAACCGTCACATTAAATCCATACACCTCGCCTTGAGCTTGGCGCACGTGCTGGTATACGCTCATGCGAGGGAAGCGCACCGCCTGAGCCAGAATATCTTCTTGAAACGTAATGCCGCTATGCGCGCAAAACCACTTCGCCAAAATCATACCGCCGCTCTGGCCGATATCAAACACAACAAAGCTAGGCTTGTGAGGCCGAGAGCCCATCACACACTGGAAGGTATTGAGCCAGCTTCCTGCTAAGCGACGGCTTGAAAACGTCTTATTATCCATTGATTCATCACTCATCGCCTATTGCCTATTGCCTCGCCCACTACTCAACTACAACGAACAAAAATTACAGTCCTTACAGCCAAAAGTACCCTCTTTCACCAAGCGACCTATGACCACCCTGCTCCGCACGCCCCTATACGCGCTCTGTCTTCAGCAAAAGGCAAGGATGACTGGTTTCTCAGGCTGGGAAATGCCGGTACAGTTTGGCGGGATTCGTCAGGAGCATGAGGCCGTACGCACCTCAGCAGGCGCTTTCGATATTTCTCACATGGGCAAGTTTGTGCTCAGCGGCCCAGACGTGATTGCCCAGCTCCAGCAGCTCGTACCCTCAGACCTTTCTAAACTCGTGGAAGGCAAAGCGCAGTACACCGTATTGCTGAATGAACAGGGCGGCATTATTGACGATTTGATTGTGTATCACCAGGGCCAAAAAGACGGCCAGCAGCAGATTACGCTGATTGTGAATGCGGGCACTACCGACAAAGACAAAACCTGGCTACAAGAGCACCTGAGCGAAACGGTGAAGTTTGAAGACCTCTCACGAGAGCAGGCGCTGATCGCCGTGCAGGGGCCAAAGGCAACCGAAAAGCTTCAGCAGCTTTGCCCAGACGAAGCAATTAGCGAACTCCCTCGCTACAACCACCTCACAGGCGAACTGCTCGGCTATCCAGCCTTTTTTGCCAGAACGGGCTACACCGGAGAGGATGGATTTGAAGTGATGGTGCCGGTTGAGGGCGCTGCAAAAGTTTGGCAGGCGCTGATGGCAGAGGGGGTAGAGCCTTGCGGTTTGGGCGCTAGAGATACGCTGCGACTAGAGGCTGCAATGGCGCTCTATGGTCAAGACGTTAACGATGAGATTACGCCATTAGAAGCCGGTTTAGGCTGGCTGGTGCATTTAGACAAGGCCGAAAACTTCATCGGTCGCTCGGTGCTAGAGCAGCAAAAGGCGGACGGTTTGAAGCGCCGATTGGTTGGGCTCACGCTAGAAGGCCGCAATATTGCGCGGCATGACTATCCGCTGTTGAGTGAAGGTCAGCCGGTCGGCGTGGTCACCAGCGGAACGCTATCGCCTACGCTTGGCTATCCGGTCGCGCTTGGCTATGTGCCGCCTGCTCTAGCCAAAGTTGGACAAACAGTAAAGGTGGCTATTCGGAATAAGACTTTCGTCGCAACAGTCGCGAAGCGGCCCTTCTATAAGGCGGCTAAAGCGACTAAGCAAAGCCTGGTTCCTTAGAATCGAACCCGAGCGTCTGATTGTACTAATGAGCGTTGAGAATATAGCGCTGGTGACTGCGACACTGTTACGACACTATGGAATAATTTCAATTTGAGACGGCTGCTGCCACCCACACGTTGAGGAAACCCTATGGCATTTGATTATCCAGAAGATTTGCAGTACATGGACACGCATGAGTACGCTCGCGTGGATGAAGAAGAAAAGATAGTGACGATTGGCATTACTGCGTTCGCGGTCGATCAGATGGGTGATGTGGTGTTTCTAGAACTACCTGAGATTGGCGATACGGTAGAAAAAGGCGAAAACTTCGGCACAATTGAGTCTGTTAAAGCGGTTGAAGATCTCAAGTCACCGATTAACGGTGGGGTGCTAGAGCGGAATGATGCCTTGCTAGAGTCGCCAGAGGATATTGCGAACGACCCTTATGGTGAGGCTTGGCTAATTAAGGTGAAGGCGGATGACTTGTCGGAGCTAGATGAAGCGATGACGGCGGCTGAGTATGAGGAGCAGGTGGAAGGTGAGGAGAGCTAACTATAAGTGCTGTAGATGCTGAGCGCTTTAATTTTTCAATAGATCGTCATAAGAGAATCGGTTTCAGCCCGCTTTGGCCTATTGCCTGAAGCGGGCTGAAGTATTGGAGTATAAGCAGTTGAGGGGATCTTCTTGGTCTAAGGCGTGCAATATTTCTTTCAAAAGAGAAAAACTGAATCTGCCAGGAACTTCAAACCTGTAGCCGTTGTGCCAACGCTATAGATACATTTTTGTTACACAATGATAAGAGTTTTGTTACAGCAAGCGCCCTTTGGGCCAAATGCACCTTAAACCCCTGCTGCTATGTCATACGATCAAACCGCTCCATCTTCTGAGGCTACTACCTACGCAACCGCGACGGATACAGCGGTCGGCGTTGCTTCGTCAGTTAAGGCGCGATCGCTGTGGACAGATAGCCTAAAGCGCGATCGCTTTGAGTCTCGCCACCTCGGCCCTACCGATCAAGACATTGCGCAAATGCTAAAGGTGCTCGGCTTCGATAGCGTAGAGGATTTAATCGCTCAGGCTGTCCCCGCAGGCATTCGGCTCAAGCAGCCCCTAGCCGTAGATAAGGCTTTGAGCGAAACAGAGGCTCTGAAGAAGATTGCAGGCATTGCCGCTCAAAATCAGGTATACCGCAGCTATATCGGTTTGGGCTACTCAAGCTGCGTGACGCCCCCTGTGATTCAGCGCAATATTCTAGAAAATCCCGGCTGGTACACGCAGTACACGCCCTATCAGCCTGAAATTTCTCAAGGTCGGCTAGAAGCGCTGCTGAACTATCAGACAATGGTCAGCGACTTGACAGGATTAGAGATTGCAAATGCTTCGCTGCTAGATGAGGGCACGGCGGCGGCTGAGGCGATGAGCATGAGCTTTGGCCTGTGTAAGAACAAAGAGGCGAAGAAAGCCAAAAAGTTTTGGGTGTCTTCGGCGTGTCATCCGCAGACGATTGATGTGATAAAGACGCGATCGCACCCCCTCAACATAGAAGTTGTCATCGGTGACCATCGCACCACCGACTTTGCTACCGATGGCCCCTTCTTCGGCGTACTCCTGCAATACCCCGCCACCGATGGCGCGATCTACGACTACACAGACTGCATTGCCGGTGCACACAAAGCTGATGCCATTGTCACTGTTGCCGCAGACTTACTCAGCCTAACGCTACTAAAAGCACCGGGCGAGTTCGGCGCAGATATCGCTGTCGGCAATACGCAACGATTCGGCGTACCGCTCGGCTACGGTGGCCCTCACGCGGCTTACTTTGCCACCAAACAAGCCTACGCTCGCAAGCTGCCGGGTCGATTGGTCGGTCTTTCCAAAGATTCCAAAGGCGCGCCCGCACTGAGGCTTGCGCTGCAAACGCGCGAGCAGCACATCCGCCGCGACTCAGCGACTAGCAACATCTGCACCGCTCAAGTACTGCTTGCCATTATCGCTAGCACCTACGCGGTTTATCATGGCCCTACTGGACTCAAAGACATTGCAATTCGAGTAAACAAGCTCACCAGTGCACTTGAAAACGGTTTGCGCAAACTTGGCTATAAGACAGGCGAAGAGCCGGTATTTGATACGCTCACAGTCATAACCGGCGACAAAACTGCCGATATTGTGGCTAGAGCCGCTGAGAGGCAAATCAACCTACGTATAGATCCAGCCGATGCTAACCAGCCTCAAACGCTGGGTATTTCAATAGATGAAACAACAGGCATTGAGCAAATTGCTGAGCTGTTAGAGATCTTCGCAGGCGACAAGACCGCGCCCAAGCTAGAGACACTTAACCCAGAGCCGCTGCCAAAAGCCTTCAGCCGCACCTCCGACTACCTCACCCACCCCGTATTTAATCAGTACCACAGCGAAACCGAACTGCTGCGCTACCTCTACAGTCTGCAAAAGAAAGACCTCTCTTTAGCAGATGCGATGATTCCTTTGGGCTCTTGCACCATGAAGCTCAATGCAACGGCTGAAATGGTGCCGATTACCTGGCCTGAGTTCGGTCAAATCCATCCGTTTGCCCCCCTTTCTCAGACTAAGGGCTACCAGACTCTCTTCACTGAACTAGAAGACTGGCTATGCGAAATCACCGGCTTTGCAGGCGTCTCGCTTCAGCCGAATGCGGGTTCTCAGGGTGAATACACAGGTCTGTTGGTCATTCACCAATACCACGAGTCTCGCGGCGACACCCACCGCAATATCTGTTTAATTCCTCAGTCGGCGCACGGTACTAACCCCGCTAGCGCTGTGATGGCCGGGATGAAGGTCGTCGCTGTGAAATGTGACGACGACGGCAATATTGATGTGGCTGACTTAGAGGCTAAAGCCGAAAAGCACAAAGACAATCTCTCTGCTTTGATGGTGACCTATCCGTCTACGCATGGTGTGTTTGAAGAGAGCATTAAAGCCGTTTGCGAGATTGTTCATCGTCATGGCGGACAGGTGTATATGGACGGAGCGAATATGAACGCGCAGGTGGGGCTGTGTAGCCCTGGGGATATTGGCGCGGACGTTTGCCACCTTAACTTGCACAAAACTTTCTGCATTCCGCACGGCGGCGGTGGCCCAGGCGTTGGCCCCATTGGCGTAGCAGCGCACTTGGTTCCCTTCTTGCCGGGTCACGCCCTGATTCCAACCGGCGGCGATCAGGCAATTGGAGCGGTTTCGGCTGCGCCATGGGGTAGCGCCAGCATTTTGCCGATCTCTTGGATGTACATTCAAATGATGGGGGCTGATGGGCTAAAGCGAGCAAGTGAGCTGGCAATTTTGAGCGCAAACTACATTGCCAAGCGCCTAGAAGGTCATTACGACATCCTTTATAAAGGTGCTAGCGGCCTAGTGGCGCATGAGTGCATTGTGGACTTGCGAGCGTTTAAGAAAACAGCGCATGTGAATGTGGATGATATTGCCAAGCGCATGATTGACTACGGGTTTCATCCGCCTACGATGTCTTGGCCGGTCGCTGGCACGATTATGGTAGAGCCGACTGAGAGTGAGGCGCTATGTGAGCTAGACCGATTCTGCGATGCGATGATTGCGATTCGCACTGAGGTGCAACAGATTGAGGATGAGAAGGTTGCGGCTGAAGAAAGTCCTTTGCTACACGCGCCGCATACCACAGCAGATTTGGTTGGGGAGTGGAATCGGGGCTATTCGAGAGAAACGGCTGTGTTTCCGACTGAGTGGACACGCGATCGCAAGTTTTGGCCG
Source organism: uncultured cyanobacterium (assembly GCA_963793265.1). Lineage (GTDB taxonomy): Bacteria > Cyanobacteriota > Cyanobacteriia > Phormidesmidales > Phormidesmidaceae > Phormidesmis. The sequence continues at coordinate 599,729 of CAWBZI010000004.1, read as the reverse complement.
TCAGTGAATCGTATCGATCAGGCATTTGGCGATCGCAACCTCATCTGCACCTGCCCGTCCATGGACGAATTTACCGATTAACCTCACAATAGTCGCTACCTACTGTTATCTACCCTTAGCTTCCTATGACATTCCCCGCTCAGGACACCTGGCAAACTCCCCCTGAGCCGATTGCCTCTATGCTCGATGCGCCCAAGCTTCCAGTCGTGGGGCTCTCGCCAGATGCAGAATGGATTGTTGAATTTGGGCAGATGGAGCTACCGCCGATTGAGGAGCTAGCAGAACCTGTGGTAGCGATCGCAGGACTTCAGCTAAACCCGCAAACCTGGGGGCCAGCCAAAGCAGGCTACTACTGTGCGATCGCCGTCCGTCGCCGCGAAGAAAAAACAGCCCGCCCGGTAGCGCTCCCCACCGACGCCCGCGTTCGCGACTTAGCTTGGTCAGACTGCGGCAAATATCTCTCTTTCACCCACACCCAGCTTTCAGGCGAAGACAGCGGCATCAGCCTATGGGTACTAGATGTCACAACCGGACAAGCCAAGGCAATTACCGGCCCCATCATCAACGCGACCTGCGGCAGTCCTATCTACTGGCTTCCTGACAACACAATCCTCTGCAAAGTGCGAACCGACGGTGGCCCCCCGCCTGCAAAAGCGCCGCTCCCAGTCGGCCCGATCATCGAAGAGAACTTAGGCCGCGTAGCACCTGCGCGTACCTATACAAATTTGCTTGCCAGTCCTCACGATGAGGCGCTGCTGGAGTACTACTTTAGCTCGCAGCTCGTACAGATTTCTCTAGACGGTGAGAAAACGCCGGTTACGAGCGCCGAACTGTTCACAGGCGTCGCCCCGTCTCCTGATGGTCAGTGGATTAAAGTCATCAAAACCCACCGCCCCTTTTCGTATCAGGTGCCGCTCTCTCGCTTTCCTAAGCGCACCGAAATCCTCAATCTCAAAGGAGACTCTGTTTATACGCTGGCAGATTTGCCTCTAGCAGAAGAGATTTCAATTAACTTTGATTCTGTAAGAGACGGGCGACGGATGTCAGGCTGGCGAGCCGATCAGCCTGCAACCCTATATTGGGTGGAGGCTTTGGACGGGGGAGATGCTGATCAGGAAAGTGAGTATCGCGATCGCCTACACACCTTACCGGCTCCTTTCACTGACTCTCCGAGCGAGCTATGGAAGACTGAGCTGCGGTTTAATACATTAGATTGGGGGAATGGGGCAGTTGCGATCGCCTACGAAGCCCTATACAGCACTCGTCAGCTCCGTACCTGGAAAATTTCTCCTGATGAAAACACGCCGCCAAAGCTGTTAGAAGAGCGCAACTTTCAAGACGCCTACAGTAATCCAGGCGAGCCCATGACCGTACGAGGAAAGTATGCCTGGCACGTGTTGCAAATGTCAGCAGAGGGCGACATTTACTTGAACGGTCGTGGTGCTTCAGACGGCGGTATCTATCCCTTTTTAGATCGGTTTAATCTTGAAACGGGTGAAAAAGAAAGACTTTGGCAATCAGGAGAAGATGGCTTTGCTCGGGTGAGAAGAGTGCTAGACCCGCAGGCTAAACAGCTCATCGTCGTACGAGAAAGTAAAACCGAGCCCAGCAACTACTGGCTATACGATAGAGCCGATAAAGCAGAAACCGCGCTCACGCACTTCACCGATCCGCTGCCCTGGTACGAAAATATTCACAAAGAGATTGTTCGCTACACGCGCACCGATGGGTTAGAGCTTTCAGGCACCCTTTATTTACCCCCCGACCACGATCTTGAAAAAGACGGCCCGCTGCCAACCCTGCTGTGGGTCTATCCCGAAGAGCACAAAAGCCGCGATACGGCCAGTCAGGTGACCCGCGCAGAAGATACTTTTGGCAGACCTAGCGGTTCTTCTGTGATGTTTTTGTTAACGCAGGGGTACGCCTTGCTTTCAGGGCCAACGATGCCGATTGTGGGAGAAGGTGATACGGAGCCGAATGACACTTATTTAGAACAGTTAGTTTCTAGCGCGCAGGCGGCGGTGGACTACTTGGTAGAAAGAGGAGTGAGTGAGCGCGATCGCCTCGCCATCGGCGGCCATTCCTACGGCGCATTCACCACCGCCAACCTACTGGCCCACACCGATCTGTTTGCCGCTGGGATTGCTCGTAGCGGTGCCTACAATCGCAGCCTCACGCCCTTCGGCTTCCAGGGCGAACAGCGCAATTTCTGGGATGCTACCGACACTTATATGAAAATGTCTCCTTTTACCTGCGCCGACAAGATCAACCAGCCGCTGCTATTGATTCATGGTGCAGAAGATAACAACAGTGGGACGTTTCCGATTCAGAGCGATCGCCTCTACGAAGCCATCAAAGGTTTAGGCGGCACTGTTCGCTACGTCAGCTTGCCATACGAAGAACACGGCTACCGCTCCCGAGAAGCAGTTGGCCATGTCCTTTGGGAAATGGTGCAGTGGCTAAACACCTACGTTAAGCGCCCTTAAACGCTGTTTATTACAAAAGGCATCGCGTAGATAGAATAGGACTATCGCCTCGGAGTATCATTCACTCATGACTTCTCTTGCTGGCCGCGCTACCCCTGAAACAGACTCGTCGGCAGCCGCTAAAAAGTGGCCAACGATGTACGATTTGCCCAGTGAATTTCCAGAGGAGCCTGGTTTGCCAGATGGGTTTCACGATATTCAACCGCAGCTCCTCAGCCGCACACTGTCTTTGAAGCAGTACACTGCCAGTAAACGTTTTTTTCCAGGCACTGATATCAATGTTTACTACGATAGGGCTCATCCCATCTGGCACAAGCGCCCAGATTGGTTTTTAGCAGTCGATGTTCCTCGCTTGTACAAAAATGACGATCTTCGCAGAAGCTATGTCACGTGGGATGAAGGCCAGCCGCCCCGAGTGATCGTTGAGTTTATTTCTCCCAACACAGAAGAACAAGATTTAGGACGGTTTTACCAAAAAAGCGACAAGGTACCTGGGAACTGGGCAGATGTAGGCATCACGCCGGAGACTTCTCCCTTGGCAGAGTTTCCTGAGAAAAGCAGGGTCGAAAGAACAACGCCTCCTGACAAATTCATGGTTTATGAGGAGTATCTAAAAGTTCCTCACTATATTGTGTACAGCCGATATACCAAACGGTTGAGGTACTTCAAGCACAACGGAGATTGTTACGAAGAGCAAACTATCAGCAATCAAGCGCCTCTTGTTTGGCTACCTGATTTAGAAATCGGCCTCGGGCTCTGGGAAGGCTATTTTGAAGATTTACCTGGCCCCTGGCTGAGATGGTGTGACTTGCAAGGCAAATGGCAGCTTACAGACACAGAACAGGCGCAGGCAAAGGCCGACAGGCTGGCTGCGCGACTGAGAGAGCTAGGTGTTGATCCCGACGAGGTTTGATCAATAAAGATCTTTTCCGATAGCGTCTGTAATGCTTTCTAAGCCATGTTCGTCTAAACGCTTTAGCAGACCGCTGAGTATCGCTTTCACCATAGCTGGCCCTTCATATACCCAGCCAGTATAGGTTTGCAGCAAAGACGCGCCCGCTGTAATTTTGGCCCAAGCGTCATCAGCCGTAAAAATGCCACCAACGCCAATTATCGGCAGTGTGCCTTGGGTGTGCTCGTAGATTAAGCGAATAACTTCTGTAGAACGCTGGGTGACAGGTGCGCCGCTGATGCCGCCCGGTTCTGCTGAGACAAGTTTTCCGGTAGCTGCAATAGTTTTAGTTGTTAAAGCATCGCGGCTGATAGTGGTGTTGGTGGCGATAATACCTGCGAGTTTGCACGCCTGGGCGAGTTCTACAATCTCGTAGATGTCTTCGGTGGCCAGATCTGGGGAGATTTTAACCAGCAAAGGTCTGTTGTCTATGTTGGCGGTTTGGAGGGTTTCGAGGATGGGGGCGAGCTGTTCTTTGGCTTGGAGCGATCGCAACCCCGGCGTATTAGGCGAAGACACATTCACCACAAAATAACTTCCCTGCTTTCTCAACAGCTCAAAACTCTTGCGATAGTCCTCAGCCGCTTCCTCTAAAGGTGTAATCTTCGACTTACCTAAATTAATACCAATCGGCACAGGGTAGTTATCTTCCGGCCACAGCGTCTTCAGCGTTCGAGAGAGTGCCGCTGCGCCCTGATTGTTGAAACCCATCCGGTTTAGCGCGGCTCTGTCACGCGGCAGGCGAAACATTCTAGGCTGAGCATTTCCGGGCTGGGCGTGATAGGTCACGGTGCCTAGCTCAGCAAAGCCAAAGCCTAGTAGAGGCCAGGCTCGAGCTGCCGAGCCATCTTTGTCAAATCCAGCAGCGAGGCCAAAAGGATTGTCGAATGAGAGATTCCAAAGTGACTGGTTGAGGCGGCGATCGCGCACACTGCACAGGCCAGATAAGGCAGACTGCGTAGCGAGCCGAGTGGGCTGGTGGAACAGTGAGCCTGCGGTTGGATGTGTAGCTAACCAAGCCAGCAGATCGATAGTTTGGCGATGCGCCGTTTCAGGATCAGCTTTGAGCAGGTTGAACAAAAGCGGGCGAAGGCCAAACCGATAAAGCTGATGCAAAAGAAATGCTCCGAATAGATCCAATAAAACAGGAATAGATGCAGGCGTAAAAACGACCACCGCAAGCAATATATCAAGATCTCGGCTGCTCTGTTGCCCCACCTCTACAAAAGGCAGACAAGGGCAGGTAGACAGATCTTGAACTGACTGGTTCTTATACCGTTGGGCAAACTAGAGATGAAGGGAACCATACGGTTGTAAAGGAATGACAAATTTTTAGCTTAGTTCGGTACTTCTACGGATCGTATCGAACTGCGTGCATCCCTTAGCATCTCCGTTATATATCACGCTCATCAACGTTAGGTTTTGCCCTCAAAGGCTCTGCTCCCCTATGGTTAAGCCCACAGTTCACAACCCCGATCGCCGCTCTAGTAAAGGCGCTAATAGCACCGATCGGCGGTCTGCTAGAGATTTGAGCAAGCAAGATCTTTCTCAGGTGCTACCGGCCATTTGGGAAGCAGACACCATTGAGAGATCTATTCAAGAGGCGCTAGAGGCGATTCGAGCAGAGTTTGGCTACACGCTGCTGTGGATTGGCCTATATGATCGCTTTGCGCACAAGCTAACTACCCGTGGCGTCATTACCAACGGGCCGCGTCGGTTCTCACATACGTCTTTAGCACTGCATCCTGGCGATTTGTTAGAGCAGGTAATCGTGCAGCAGCAGGCCACGGTAATTGCTGACATTCGAGAGGAATCACGGGCGGGGGCGTGGGAGCGCATTGCCAAAACGTTTGAGCTGCAAGGCACGGTCATGTTACCAATTCAGCGGAAGGGTATCTGCTTTGGGCTGATGATTTTGGGCTCGCGGCGCTGGGGTGTGATGCCAGGCATTTTAGAAAATTCTACGCTGCTGGCGATTAACAATGCGCTGGCAGAAGCCATTCACCAAAATGCGCTGGAGGTGCAAAGGCAGCAGACGAAACAACCAGCCAAGCCGCTACTGTCATTGTTAGGATCTTTAGGGTCGCTGCCAGGGCTAGATGCCCGGTTAGAAGTGGTTGCCGAAGAAACTCAAAAGTTTGTGGGTGCGCCGGTAAGTCTCTTTTGGCTAGAGCCTCGGGGAAGGTATTTTTGGTGTCGGGTTGGGAAATTGCGGGGCAAGGCCGATAGCAACCTGGCAGTGAGTGAAGTGCAGAGCCTCTATCAAAGCCTGTGCGCGGATGAAATGGTTGCGCTAGGAGAAGCAGAAGGATCGCTCAAGGCGAGTATGGCGAGCCGCTTAATGCAGCACTTGAAGATTCAGTCGTTGATTGTTGCACCCATCATTTATCAGGGTGAGCTGCAGGGATTTATTACGGTTGAGGGCGCGAGGGCGCGAATTTGGAGTGATGTAGAAAAGGCGTATGCGCGAGGGGTGGCGCAGCTTGTGGGCTTAGCAATGCCAACCTCAGAGATGGATGCGGCCTTGAGCAGAGCGAAGTCTGATCACCTGCTGATTGCAGGGATTACGCGCAGCATTCATAGCGATCGCGACTGGCAGCACGTATTGGGCCTATGTGTAGAACAACTCTCTGCTCGAATTGGCACTGATCAGCTCACGGTACTTATTGCAAATCCCGACCGGGGTGGCTTTGACTTGTGCTATCGCACGGGTGTAGGCGTAGAGAGATCAGAACACTGGTTGCCATTAGATAGCGTAGATGAACAAATGCTGAAGCGGGCGCATTCGCCTGTGAGCGTCGAGAGTTTGGACAATGAGCTGAAGTTTTCGCCTTGGCGATCGCACTTCTTGGCCATGAATGCCAAATCACTTTTAGTTAGCAACACATCGCCCGGTCAGGTACCCGAAGGCGTGATTGTCATTGCCGATAAAATAGAGCGCCGATGGAGCCAGGTAGAGCGCGAACTGGTACAGGCACTCAGCAATCAGATCGGCTTAATTTTGCATCAGTGGCAGCTACAGCGCCAAACCGATCAGCAAGCGCACCTCCACGAGAGCGTACAGTGGGGGATGCGTAGCCTTCAGCGGCTCTCAAAAATTAAAGCACTCGATCAGTCCGCGACGCGCCATATCTCCCAAATTTTACACGCTCCGCTAGCTGCAATTATTGCCTGGGAAAATGGCGAGGCTTTCGCCCAAGCGAGCAACGTACTTAGTCAAAACAACAGCTTTCACATTGACGACAAGCGCCAGATTTCAGTAGAGACAGACGCCGTGCTGAACTGGGCGGCTTCGACAGAGGGGCTCTTAACGCTGAAGATAGAAGACTTGCCGAATGACAATCAGCAGTGGATTTCAGGGCCAGCAGGCGCACAGCTATTGGTAATGGCGTTGCGGACTGCGCCTGAGCATGAACCTAATGCAGTCATTGTGCTGGCCGATAGTGCGGGGCGTCAGTGGTCAGACGAACAAACCAGTTTGCTAGCAGTCGTCGTCAATCAGCTTGCCTGGTGCCGCCGTCATATTAAGCTGACGGGCCGAATGCTCACTAATCAGCAGCAGCTCGTTCAGCTTAACTGGTACAAGCAGCATCAAATAGACGATCTCAACCAGGGAGTTAAAGACTGTCTTAAGCAGATTAACTTGCAGCCTGGCAGCACCGATCCTAAGCGGAAGATGCTGTTGCAAAAGATGAGTACGCTCACTGAGCGACTAGCAAAGGTGACCAAAAGCGAGCGCTGGGAGCTGTCTATAGAAAATGAGAATACCGCGCTAATTAGTTTGCTAAAGCGGGCGATGGCACGGGCTAATCCACTGGTGCAGGAGCGGCAGCTATGGACGAAAGTTCACTGTGAGAGTAATTTGACAATTGCAGGCGATATTTCAAAGATTGAGTTTGTGCTGTACGAGCTGATTGCAGAGGCGTGCGATCGCTCTCCTGTGGGCGATCGCATAGACATCTGGTGTCGCCCTATTGACGATCATTGGCTCGAAGTCTCAATCACTGACGAGGGCTCAATAGAACCCCATGTTTTGTATGAGTTAGAGCACGGTTGCCCGGCTGACTTGCTCTCACCGTCTACGCTACAAGAGCCCCGTAATAGCCATTTATGGGTTTGCCAGTCGCTTATGCAACAGCTTGGTGGCGAATTTACACTTTCTCAGATGGAAGATGGGCGATCGCTTAGCAGGGTGATGCTACCGCTAGCAGAAACAGCTTAAGTATTAAAACTCGATTGGACTGCGCTCAGGATTTTCTTAGAATCCCCTCAGGAGATTCTCGGCATATGTCCTCCATAGTGATTTGGACTGCTTGAGAGCAGTTGCAAACTTATGGAAAAACTTTCATGAATATACGTCATAGTTTAATAGCTGGAACAGTTTCTATCGGTTCTATTTTGGCCGTTTTGCCAATGGCTCATGCTGCTAGCATCAGAATCACCGTCGATAATTTAGCCCCTGACAACGGGACTTTTTTGACGCCTGCCTGGTTCGGGTTCCATGATGGCAACTTCGATCTTTATGATCGCGATCAGCCCATCACCGCAGGCTTAGAGCGCCTGGTTGAAGATGGAACTGTTGATCCACTCAATGCCGAGTTTGCAGCAGCGGGCAACGGCGTTGCTCAAGGGGCTATTTTGGGCACGGCCCTCACACCTGGCCCGATCGATCCAGGTGAATCGGCTAGTTTCACCCTAGATCTTGATAGTAACGCCGCGAGTAGCCAATACTTCAGCTACGCCAGTATGGTGATTCCGAGCAATGACTTTTTCATCGGCAATGGCAATCCGCTCGCTCACCGCATTTTTGACGACAGTGGCAACTTTATCGGCACGGATTTTGTTGTATCTGGCGCTCAGGTGCTAGATGGCGGTAGCGAAGTAAATGATGAGCTGGCCGCGAACACAGCTTTCTTTGGTCAGGAGGCTCCTGATACTGGTGTGGTTGAAGGCAGCGGTGTGACGTTGGCTTCAGGATTCATACCAGGCGGGCGCGTTTTGAGCGAACCTCGTTTCATTAATGCCGACTTCACAGCAGACGGCTACGAGGTGGCGCGTTTTAGAGTAGAACTCATAGAAGAAGAGGCTGCGGCTGTTCCAGAACCGGGCGTTGTTTTGGGCCTGCTAGCAGTCGGTGGACTTATGTTGGGTCGCCGTCAGTTTCAACAGGCATAGATCTAGATCTATAGGCTACAGATAGTCAAAAAAGCTGGCTCTTTGTTTTAGGAGTCAGCTTTTTTTATTGCAGATTCAAAGTCTGAGTGGAACCATAAGAATAGTCAAAACACTCTTGAGTTCTTCGTGTCAGATCCCTATCGTTGGATTAGCAAATCTCTTAGCACCATCCATAAGGCTAACTGGTACCGACAGGTGCAGCCTATAGCCGGAATCAGTGGCCCGGTGGTGACGATGAATGATCGTCAGATGGTGAACTTTGCCAGCAATGATTATTTAGGATTCGCGGGAGATACGAGACTAATTGAGGGCGCGATCGCTGCCACCCAAACTTGCGGCACCAGCGCAACCGGCTCACGATTGCTCAGCGGCCATCGCCCTTTGCATCGAGAATTAGAACAGGCGATCGCACAGCTCAAAGGCACCGCAGACGCCCTTGTTTTTAGCAGCGGCTACCTGGCTAATATCGGCACGATTACTGCGCTGGTGGGCGATCGCGATCTCATCTTCTCGGACGAATACAACCACGCCAGCCTCAAAAACGGCGCAACCCTTAGCGGCGCAACCCTACTCACTTATCGCCATAGCTCATTATCTGAACTCACCGAACAGCTCAGCCAACACCGATCTGCCTATCGCCGCTGTTTGATTCTTACCGATGGCGTGTTTGGCATGGATGGCGATGTTTGTAAGCTGCCAGAAATCTTGCGCCTAGGTGAAAAGTTCGAGGCGATGGTGATGATCGATGAGGCCCACAGCGCAGGCGTACTGGGCAAAACGGGCGCAGGGTGCGTGGAACACTTTGGTATTCAGCACCAGCAGATGGTACAGATGGGCACGCTCAGCAAGGCGTTTGCAAGCCTGGGCGGCTATGTTGCAGGTAGCGCTGAGCTGATTGATTTTTTGCGAAACAGAGCGCCAAGTTGGATTTATACAACAGGTCTTTCTCCGGCTGATACGGGGGCCGCTTTGAGTGCGATCGCCTGCCTCAAACAAGAGCCCGACCGCCTCTTGCAGCTTCACCAAAACGTCCGATATCTCACGCAACAGCTCGATCAGCGCATCAGCAACCTCCCCGAGGCTGCAAGTGTCCACCTCAAACGCCTGCCCACCGATTCAGCCATCGTCTGCTTACAGGTCAAAGACGCGGCGACCGTTTTACACCTATCTCAACAGCTCACTGGCAAAGGCATTTTTATCTCTGCCGTCCGTCCGCCCACCGTACCGATTAGTCGGTTGAGAATGAGCGTAATGGCAACGCATACCCATGCGCACATCGATCAATTAATCAGCGAACTTGGCAAATGCCTTACGGTAAACACCCTCTAACGATAGGCAGGCTCACCGTCAAAATCCTTTAAAATCAGAGACTGAGGACATTTATTTTTTGAAGACATCATGGCAGATATTAACTGCGCTGTAGACTGCGTTAACGGTTGCGTACTGGGCGAGCAGTGCCCACATAAAAATGAACAGGAAAAAGCGTCCAGTTTCATTGAGAATACATCGTTAGACACCATGCTAGAAATGGCGGCTGAGGCGGTGCGTCGCAAGCAGCAAGAGCGCCAAAGTGAAGGCCCCAAATGGGTGTTTCCAGAGGACGGCATCTCGCCTGATGCATAAGGGGTGATGTTCAAGCCTAGAGACTGAAGCCTAGATTTCTAGCTCAGGAACTTGAGACTCCTGCCGACCTTCGCGATGAACGGTAATTTGCTCTTGAGGAATGCCAAGTGCAATCCCTTCTCGATCGAAGGCTTGTTTGATACGCGCTCTTAGCTCTCTGGCAACGACCCACTGCTGCAATGGCTGCGTTTTGAGCCATAGGCGCAGGGTAATGCCTTTAGAGTCAAGCGTTTCGACACCTAAAACATCGGGCGGCTCTAAAATGAGCCGCTGCCAGTTGGGTTCTTGAGCCAGATTGGTTGCGATCGCCTCCAGCAACTTCAGCACCTTGCCAATATCACTCTGATGGGCCACCGTCACCGACAGATCCACCTGTGCCCAGTCCATCGACAGGTTTTGCACGGTGCTAATTTGACTATTTGGAATCGTAATCAGCCGCCCTTCGGTATCTCTGAGCTGCGTGATCCTCAAGTTCACATGCTCAACTGCGCCTGTTAAGCCATTGACTGAAACAACATCACCAATCCCAAAGTGATCTTCCAGCAGAATCAAAAAGCCGTTGATGATGTCTTTGATCAGGCTTTGGGCCGCTAGCGAAATGCCGATGCCGACGATGCCTGCACCTGCCAGTAGGGGCGCTATTTGAATACCTGCGATCGCCAGCGAAAACAGCACTGTAATCGCTAGAATAATTGCCCCAGCAACACCTTTAGCCACCTGCGAAAACGTCGAAAACCTTAGCGTCAAACGCTGGGACTTTTCAGGCCCCCAAGTTGTCCCTTTGCGCAGCGCTAAACTTATCTTATCAATAATCAAACTGCTGAGCCGTACGGCCACATACGCCAGGCCGCCCAGCAGAAATATCTGCGCTGGAATTCTGAGCGCAGAGAGCAGCAGAACCGTAAGCCAGCGGCTATAGGGAAATAAATAGAGTATCCACAGCAGGCTACCGGCCCACAGCACGATTTGAAACAGCCACAGCAACCCCCGCTCCATTTCATTAATTTTGCGCTTTTGCCGGTTATCTAAACGCGCCTTAAACTGCTCATAGACACTAGCAAGGCTAATCGTGACGGGGGCAGCTACGCTCGGATTGGGATGACGACTATTACCTAGCTGGGTTTGAGCCTTAACGAGCCTGGTTTGTCTACGGTTGAGACGTTTAGATAGCGGGCGAGCTGCAAGCTGTAAGATGAGAGCACCCGCGAAAATGCCAAGCGCTCTTTTGGCCTGCTGCTGCAGAAAGGAGGACGATCGCTCCTGAAAATATTGCTCAAACGCCTCGCTCAAAACATCACGCCAATAAGATGCCAGAAGGGTTGGGCCTGCATAGCTGCTGAGCTGAGCATCTGCATTAGTCACGGTAAGTAGCGGCTGACTATTCACGTAAATAACAGGTAGGTTACTGGGGCCATCAACTGAAACCGTAATGGCAGGCGGCTCATTGAGCTGTCGAATCAGTCCATAGAGTCGCTCCTGAATTTCTTGCGCTCTAACTTCTGCGGGCCTTTGACCTGCCACAATTGGCGCGCTAACGCGAAACAGCTCTCTACCGTCTAAATAGATAGTTGCCTCATCTAGCCTCTGCGAAGACAGCATTAATTCCTCGGGCAGCAGGCGGTTAAGCGCAGGTGCTGGATCTGATACGTCAGGAGTTGTACTGTTTTGCTCGGTAGGCTGCTCTGTAGCGGTGCCTGGCAAAGATGGAATTTGAGCGTGAACGGCAATTGGGAGGGTAAGGGCGATTGCAACTACAATCATCACCGCGATTAAGTCGCCAGCCATCCGGCTTTTAATCAGCCAGCCTTTGTTGAAGCGACGACGCTTTAGCTGATATTGAACTCGCTTTGTCATACACTCACCACAACACCGACATATGGTAGTAGGCTACTGTCGTCATTGACTAGCTCACGGCAATATATTCTGTGGAGGCGATATTTTTGAATATAACCCAATAAAAGACAATGACTCAAACGCCTGCTGAAGATATTTCCATGATGCGCCGCTGCTGCGATTTGGCGGCAACAGCAGCAGGTCATACAGCGCCTAATCCGCTAGTGGGTTCGGTGATTGTGCAGGGCACTGAGATTGTCGGTGAGGGCTACCATCCTAAAGCAGGCGAGCCTCACGCTGAAGTATTTGCACTTCGCGCCGCAGCAGATCGCGCCCAAGGGGCCACCCTCTATGTCAACTTAGAGCCCTGCAACCATACGGGTCGAACGCCGCCCTGTAGTGAAGCGGTGATTCGAGCAGGCATTCGCCGGGTCGTAATCGGCATGAGAGATCCTAATGCGCAGGCAAGCGGTGGCGTTGAAAAACTACAGGCGGCTGGAATTGAGGTGGTTGTGGGGGTCGAGGGCGATCGCTGCCGTCAGCTCAACGAAGCATTCATCTACCGGGTAACGCACCGCAAACCCTTCGGCATTTTGAAATATGCCATGACGCTAGACGGCAAAATTGCGACCAACACCGGTCATAGCGCCTGGGTTAGCGGCCCACCTGCCCGCCAGCAGGTTCATCAGCTCCGCAGCCGCTGCGACGCGGTAATTGTCGGCGGTAATACGGTGCGTCAAGACAATCCAAATTTAACCAGTCATGGTGAGGGCACGCACAATCCGCTACGAGTGGTCATGAGCCGTCGGCTTCATTTGCCAGTGGCCGCTAACCTTTGGGACACATCAGCCGTGCCGACAGTAGTCATGACACAGCACAGCGCTGATGCAACGGTGAAAGATTCGCTTCAGCAGCAGGGCGTAGAGGTGATTAGCTTTGAGCACCTAACACCTGATGCGGTAATGGATTGCCTTTACGAACGCGGCCTCATGAGTGTGCTTTGGGAATGTGGTGGTACGCTGGCGGCTGAGGCAATTAAGGCAGGCGCAGTGCAAAAAGTATGGGCTTTTATCGCGCCTAAGCTCATTGGCGGCGCTCATGCGCCATCGCCTATCGGAGAGATGGGCTTAGCAAAAATGACCGAGGCTAAAACGCTCAAGCAGGTGAGCATTATGCCTGTAGCTGATGACTTTCTGCTGCAAGGCTACTTGTGATCTATTAAGATGTTCTATCAGGGAAAAAGTCACAAAAAAGCAGCACCGGATATACATCCTAGTGCTGCTCTTTAGTTAGTTTGTATTAGTTGGTCTATCTATATCCCCAAACATTTCTAAACAGAGTGAGAGACAAAAGTATTTTCTAATTGATGTCGATAGGCAATGTTGTCTAGATAAGCCCGAAAAATCTCACGGCCCTCAAACCCTTCGATACGCTGAATGACTTCGCCATTTCCTATATAAAGCAGCGTTGGTAGCGTAGTGAGCTGGTACTGATTGGCAAGTTTAAAGTTTTCGTCGGCGTTAATTTCAAGAACGCGTAGTTCGCCAAACCCTTTGTCTTGCCATTCAGCATGGAAACTACTAAGGATAGGGGAAATTAACCGACAAATGCTGCACCAAGGCGCTTGAAAGTGGACAAAAACTGGCTCTGAAGAGGCTAGTACTTCCTGATTAAAGTTGTCTTCAGTCACCATTGTCATCGTCATCGTTGTCATTGGGTGGGGGCTCTTTAAGGTTTTATTTTTATTTTTTGTGAAACTTTCGTGAAGCAGCCAGCCGTGAAGTAACAAATCTAGCTTCGTGCTGCCAGTTTTCTCAGGGCTTGAGTAGCACTCAAGTAAGTGAGACTAAAAGGGCATGAGCCCTTCTGGTGTAAAGATTATACTGACTTGTTTAAGCTGTGTATGGTTACATTTTATATGGTTTTTTAAGAAAAGCCTACAAAATTCTCTCTCTAAAGGTATATCTCTTTCGCACAAAATCTTAAGCAAAAACTAAGCAAAAAAGCCGGTTTCTGCGGTGTTCAGGCGAGTCTAGGCCGTACTTTTGCCTTCTAGGCTACAAACTGGTTATAAAAGAAGTAACGTCTCCTGAAAAAATGCTTAAAGAATACTTAGAGCACTACGGAGTACTGTTGTCCGTAGCTAAGAATATCTGTGAACGAGTTTAACGTTTCGTAAAGATGCCTGATAAGTCATTTAAGTAAGGTGTCCTATTAGACTGTCGGCTTAGACTGTCGGCTTAGACTGTCGGCTTAGACTGTCGGCCAGGTAGACAGCAACCAGCCCAAGCCGATTGCGATCGCAGCGCCCACGGTCGTATTGATAATATTCACCAGATCATGCGTCAGCCAGTCCAGCTTTTCTTCAACGGTGGCTCCGATTAGGCTTTCAACGGTCGTTGCGCCAAAAGCAGCGATCGCACAAATCCCTACTCCTACCAGCGAAATCAAACCCACGGCCCAGGCCACCAGCGCTAAAGCGACTGACCCCACCACGCCTGCTAGAGTACCCTCCAAGCTAACCGCACCCTCCGTTCCTCTCGGCACAGCCTGCAAGGTCGTAATCAAATAGGTTCGCTGACCGTAGGCTTTACCAATCTCAGTCGCCGTTGTATCTGAGAGCTTAGTACTCAGCGAAGCTACAAAGCCCAGCGCCAGTACAGACTGCCACAGCAGCAGCGCCGGACTCACCGGGTAGAGCCAGCCAGCCATCGCTGCGCCTAGAGCACACAGCGCCCCGGTAAGTGCTGAGCCCCACACATTTCCAGGGCCACGCACGCCCCCACGCGCTTCAGCAATACCGTAAGCCTCCTTTTCGGCCATCCCTATTTTAGTGACGGCTGAACCGACAAAAAAGTAAAACAGCACGGTGGCATAGGCAGGCGGGCCGAGCGCACCCCACACAATCACGCCTAGTAGCCAGGCATTGGCATAGCCTGCCGGGGTCAGCAGCTTTTTAGGCAAGATTAGGGCGATCGCAATCAAAACCGTATTGATAGCCGCCGCCACTATCCAAGAATTTTCTAAAGACATCTCTCAATACAATCTCTCGGTACATAAGCTTTGCCCTCAAATTATGTTCGACGCAGCCACGCCGCGCAACAACAAACAACGCACAGGCGCAAAAAAGGAGCCGCCCTATCTCTAGAACGGCTCCTCTTTTTCTTTTCAGCCCTTTCTACTTCATTTTCTCTACGCTTTGCGACTGAGAATATCGACCGTTACGGCCTCGGTACCAGGTGCCATCACGAGCACCCGCCGACAAGATATTAGAGATGCGGTTGCGAGCTTTGAGGTAAGACGTACGTGGCATACTCTCAGTAAAGATAGAAGACATCACATCTGCAATCGTGAAAATCTCTGAGGGTGCAGAGCGCAAAACGCTGCTGACAGCCTCAGGCAGCGGCAAATCTTTGTAGTCAGACTGAACATACTTCTGCCAGTCGGCAGCTCTTCCGTCCTTCTTCTTTGTTCTAGCTGGCTTTTTATCGACCTTTTTAGCGGCGGTTGCTTTTGATGTCTTAGCGGGCGCTTTGGCATCTTCTGCCGTTGGCGCTTTCTTAGTGGCTGTCTTTTTAGCAGCTGTTTTCTTTGCAGACAACGCGACAGGCTCGCCGTCAGCATCCTCAAACATATCAATAACAGTTCGCAGCCCGCTGCGTCGCTCCCTTATTCTGGCTAGCTCAGATTCTAAACTCTCAACCTGTTGAGACAAATCGCTCTCAACAGCAACGAGTTGGGAAAAAGCAGGATCGCTCATTTTTCAAAAATCCTCATTACAAAACTTCCCTATTCTTTGTGCTTATGACAGTTGCACAAAGAGAGTGTAGCGTCTTCTGTGCCCGTTGTTTACTTCCATCAACAAGTCTTGCAACAAAAATATCATGGGTCTTCTTTTGGCCTTAGGAATACTCAGCTAGCGAAACACAATCGTTTTGTGCTCGTGCAGCAGCACCCGATCCTCAATGTGATAGCGCAACCCTCTGGCTAAAACTGTTTTCTCAATGTCTTTACCAAAGCGAACCAAGTCTTCTGGAGAGTCAGAATGATCGATACGCAGCACGTCTTGGTCGATGATTGGGCCGCAGTCGAGATCTTGAGTGACATAGTGGCAGGTGGCTCCAATCAGCTTTACGCCGCGTTCGTAAGCCTGATGGTAAGGTTTAGCACCAATAAAAGAAGGGAGGAAGGAATGGTGAATGTTAATAATTTGACCTGGGTAGCGATCGCACACCTCTTTAGACAAAATCTGCATATATCGCGCCAGTACCATCACATCCCCTCGCACTTCCTCAAAGTGACTAACAACCTTTTTGTAAGCCGCCACCTTAGTATCTGGCGTCACCGGAACACAAAAGTAAGGAATGTCGTGCCACTCGACCAAGCCTCGGAATAAATTGTGATTAGAGATCACACAGGCAATCTCTATCTCTAGCTCCTGAGCACGCCACCGAGAAAGGAGATCGTACAGACAATGACCGCTCTTAGACACTAATATTGCCACTCGTTTCTTTTGCGCAGAATCGCGGATAGCCCAGTCCATATCAAACTGCTCGGCAATAGGAGAAAACCGCCGTCGCAGCTCTTTCAAATCAAAAGGAAGAGAGTCTGTCAAAATCTCCTGACGCATAAAGAACCGCTGACCCGACCGCTCTGAATGGTGCTGCGCCTCACTAATCCAGCCACCGTTAGCCGCTATTAGCGAGCTGACCGCTGCTACTACACCAACGCGATCAGGACAGGAGAGGGTAAGGATGTAGCGTCGAGAGGAAGTCATAGCAGCCTTAAGTTCAACCAGCAGTGTTCCAAAGTAGTATCGCCTGGCTTGGTATGATCTCAACATAAATACAAACGTAGGTAAAAAGGGCCCGCTTTGCTGATATCACCCTTTCAAGTGCTGCTAGCGTCATTTATTCCACTGCTGTTTGTTCCTGCCGGACTGCTGCTGCTTGTTAAAACAGTCACAGTCCATACGATAGCCGAGCGGCTGATAGTTATTGCACTGGCCCTGTTTTGCCCAGAGACAGCCTATATGGCCTACGTTGATTTGAAAAATATTTTGACAGTTTCAAATCAACTTTCAAATCAACTTATAGAAGAGGGCACAGAAGACCCTCGCCTCGGCCTGTTTTACAAGGTCGCTGCTAGTACTATTGTTCTAGAAGCAACAGGATTATATACGGCGCTGTTGTTTCCTCAGGCGGGAGCTGTGGTAGTGATTGCTAGCCAAGTCTGGTTTAATCTACTGGCAAAAGTACAACTGTCTCCGAGTGAAGTGCCTGCTATCACAAGCTTTGGGATTTATGAGAGAAGACCTGTTCTGATTGCGAATGCCGTTGGGTTAAGTCTTCTTCTACTTTGGCCCGCTGACGCTATTCGAGTGTGGCTAGCTGCCGGGCTACTTTTCCTGGTCGTTCTTTTTTTGATTATTAAGTACGGGCCTAGATCTCTATCTTCTCGTAGCTCAACGGAGGATTGCCCCGTTTTAGACAAGACAAACTCAGATCGCACATGATGAGCGATCTTGCTCACATCTATACTTACTAGAAGAAGCTCGTCTTTACGAATGATAAGTAGGAATCAGGCATATTCTCACTACTAGCGTCTTTTCTTTTGAAACTATTCCTCTACTTTGAAACTATTCCTCTACAAAGAGAAAAGCTGCCTCTCCGTTGTCAAATTAGCATTAGCAGACGTTTATACATCGGCAGCTCTGTTTCGGATCTCGATGGATTTTCGGTAAAAATTAGGAAAAGTCTTGATTAAGAAGAAGAAACCGTTTAAATAGTGTTATTCTCAGAAGAGATATTTTTGTCTAGAAGCATTGTTAGGTAAATTCTCCGCTTTTGTGCGGTGAGGGCTAACCTTTCTAAAGTAAAACAAGGACTCTAAAGTAAATAAGGAGAAAATCGAATATGTCTATATCTGTTTTGCCACAGCTATTGGAAGTTGACTCTGCGCTATCGGCACAGGCTAGTACGCTAGAAGCTCAGCTTATTGCGCTACAAGAAAAGCGTAATGGCATTCAAACTGTTCTAGCGATGTTTGAATCGGGTGATGTACCGGCTGCTGATATCGCAGCGATCGCCAAAACCTCGGCTAAAACCTCGGCTAAAAGCACGCCTAAAAAGACAGCAGCCAAAGCCAAATCGACAGCAGCCGAAACCAAGAGTGCTAAGGCAGCTAGAACCACAACGAAAGCTAAAGCGACGAAAGCCGCTGCAAAAACTAAGGTTGAAAAGGCGACGAAAGAAAAGACAACGAAAGTAAAAGCCTCTCGCGGTCGTCCTGCTAAAGCCAAGAGCGCAGCGAGTGAAAAGACCACTGCTACGACTAAGCGTAGTGGCAGAACAGCTAACTGGCAAAAGTACGTTCAAGACAGCTATAGCAAGGCTCCTTTGCCTGACGTTATTGTTGGCGTTTTGCAAGCGCAGCCCAACAACATCTTCAAAATCGCAGATGTGATGAGTGCTGTTTTCAAAGAAGATATGCCCAAAACTCATTTTCTAAAAGCACGCAACCGAGTTTCCAATATTCTCTCCGCAGGTGCTCGTGACGGTGACTGGTTCCGGGGACGGGGCGGGACTTACAGCATTTCTGAGAAGGCTATCAAGTCAGTGGGTTGAGCAAGTAGTTGTTTTGAAACGCTCTTGTTTTGAATGCTAAATAAATAACTTCGACTCTGAATAGGCTACGGCTTATTCAGAGTTTTTCTTTGGATCGAACTTGTAGTGGAGCGGGATAGTGGGTTCGGGGATCAGTTGAGTGCTTAGAGAAAGGGCGATCGCATTATCTGAGGTGCGCTCATAGATCCAAGACTCTTCTGGACAAACCTCAGAGGTGAGTTCAGGCAAACGCTTTGGCCATTCCAGCCATTCCTCTGACCCTTCTTCTGGCCGTTCTTCTGGCCGTTCTTCTGGCCGTTCTTCTGGCCCCTGTTCGGCTGCTTGCAAGAACTGTTTTGCCTGCAACACTTTTTGGGTGAGTTCTAAGGCGAGTGCGCGATCGCCCATCACCTTCCATCGCTTTGCTAGCACGGCTGGCACCGGAGCAACGGCTTCATTCCACCGCGCTGTTTGCTCCTTCATCAATATCGCTTCGGCCTGCTGCTGAGTCGTTGAGCACACATCGAGATCTTGCAGCAGGCTGAGCGCTCTGTGCGCGGTTTGAGCAGTGTCAATATTAGTGAGGTTGAAGTAGTGAACAGGAGAAAACCAGTATGAAAGCCTCTTGGGTAGCTTGTTAGGTAGCTGGCCAAAGGGCTTAGTTGAAAGCAGTGAGCCCTGAGTATGAGAAGGATTGGGCGAGCTGCTGGCCGTGCCTTCTATGACCGGCAATAGAAGCTTGCTAAGCACGGTGTACTGAAGCCAAACGTCGAACTCAAGGCCGTGAATAACAGACTGCTGCTGGGCCTGTTGATTCAGGCGGCTTTGCCACTGCACCGAAATATTATCAAGATGCCTTAAGATGCCTGCCTGATAGCTAGAGATCACTGAAGCAGAGATTTGAGATACCAGATCAGGGCGCTGGGTAATGGCTTGATTTAGCTGCCAGGAGGCTTCGAGCGCCATTAGCATTTGGTCTGGCTGGTTGCGCGCCTGATAGTCAATGGCAGAGAGCAACAAGAGCTTTTGAGTATTGGCTGTGTTCACCAGCCCCGCAAAAGGATAGTTTTGCGCCGACATCTGCTCGATGTCTATCTCCCACTGAGGCGATGGACTCTGTAACAGGTGAGCCCGAATCGCTGTGAGCTTAGGCTGGCTGCTGGCAAGATAACGAGAGAGCGCGGGTGGGAGGGGATCTAAAGGGCCAGATGGCTTAGCCGCTTGCTTTTTGAGAAAGCTATCCAAAGAACGCTCGATAGATCTGTAGTCTGCTTCTGCCTCAAGATCTATTCGGAATACAAGATTGCGGGGATCGTTGGGCGCAAATCCCAAATCGGCCCCGAGTCTGTCGAACTGTTCAGCGGCAGCATTGCGCTGGTAGGTGTCAACCTGAGCAAAAAAGGTGTCCGAACGAACCGCCATTTCTGACTGCTGCTGACGAGACTTTACGCCGTTACGAAACAGCAACAGCCACGGCAAGCTAAAGATACCTATGATGATTAGAAATAAGAAGGGCCTTGGCCGGTTGAGCTGTGCTTTCTGCTTTGGAGTAAGCTTCAAAATATTTAAGTTTTTTCTAAGAAGGGCAAGGTCACAAATTAGGTTTAGAACCCCAAGGCTATTTGCTGTGACTTAATGCGGTGACTCAATCACTTGTGCAGGCTGCGCTTAGGCTTCCCATATTGCTTGAAGGGGCAGGGCAATTAGTAGATTAGACGCTGCCTGTTTGGGGAAGTGTCGGCAAACAACCTGAGACACTAAAACTATATATAGAAGCTACTTATAAGAACTACGCGTGAAAACTACGCACAAAGATAGGCCCTCACTGATCTTGCATGTATCAGCGAGGGCCTATCAAACATATAAACAAAGGGAGGTTCGTAAAGCGAAGCCCTAGATGCACTTTGTTATTGATTTTTCACTAGCAAAATAAGACAATGGAGGGGCTATTGGACGCTGCTGGGCGGTTTAAGTACGGGGTCTGGCCTTATTTACTTTGAGCGTACGCCCCATCCATTCGGCACCATCTAGTGCATCGATAGCCGCTTGCTCTTCGGATTCTGCTCCCATCTCAACAAAGGCAAATCCTCTCACGCGACCTGTCTCGCGATCGGTGGGCAGCTTAACGGACTTTACCGAACCGTACTCAGCAAAGACCTGATTAATATCCTCTTGAGTGGCATCAAAGGACAGGTTTCCAACATAAATTGACATAAAAGCGTCTCTAGCGTGTCTCTAGAGTATGGATTACAAGGCTTTGAGCAAAAACATATTGTAAAATATGTCTACCTTCTCAGCTTGGCTCGCCAAGAAGATCTATGCCTATCCAGATTTACTCGGATATCTATGATTCTGGCTGTAGCGCTTACTACAAAAAGCAACTCATCGCGGCGACAAACTGATGAAGTGTTATGAGTATCACAACTTTTATCTATGAGCGCTATCTTTCACCTTTCTTTTGCGGTAGAAAACCTTGCCGAGACGAAGCAGTTTTATGTGGAGGGTTTGGGCTGCGAGGTAGGCCGGGAAAGTAAGGGGTCACTGATTTTGAACCTGAGCGGGCATCAGCTAGTGGCGCATGTGGTGACTGAGCCGATTGTGCCGCAAAAGGGGATTTATCCAAGTCATTTCGGGCTGACGTTTGAGACGGAGGCTGAGTGGGAGGCGGCGCTAGATAGAGCAAAGCAGCATGAACTGACGTTCTATCAGCAGCCAAAGCATCGGTTTAAGGGCGATCGCATCGAACACCGCACCTTTTTCTTGCAAGATCCGTTCTACAACCTGCTGGAATTCAAATACTACGCCTACCCCAGCGCTGTGTTTGGCGAGGTGCAGTACTCCAAAGTAGGAGACACAAGCGCTTAGGTGAATAGAAGCTAGTTAGATAGGGACTAGGTAGATAGGCAGGTTGCGATCGCTCCTAGCCCTTTAGGATCACAAATCATCTGATTATGCGCGCGAACCGTCAGCCGTTGCGATACAGCCATCGATAGATTAGAACTCCACGGCGGCAAAATGAGCAGATCAAACGGCGTCCACAGTGAAAAAAACTTCAGCGCTTGGAGCTGGTGAATGTCTTGATTAAGGGCTTTTATAAACGGACTGCCGGGCCGCATTTGCCGGATACCATAGCGACGGCTAAATGAACCCAATATCGTGCCCTGGTGCGGTGCTGAAACGGTGACAAACCGCTCTACTCGGCTTAAGCCCCCTAGCCGCTGCACATAGTACCGGCTAATCAGTCCGCCCATGCTAAAGCCCACCAGATCAAACGGCTGACGCGGGTCTATACGGTCAGCTACAAACGAAGCGACCTGCTCAGCTAGCACCTCTAAAGGCGCATCGCCATTGTTAGGCGTCATGCTCAGCGCATGTACAGGCCAGCCAGAGCCTTCTAAATAGGCTCGCAGAGGAGAAAAGATGCCAGCGGTGTTCCAAATGCCGTGGACGAGCACCACCGGATTTTTGCTAGCAGGATCAATCGCCATCAGTTGTCACAGACTGTCATAGGCACTAGCTGTCTTCCTTGTTTCTATCTTCCCAGCGGAATAGAAAAACCATAAGCGCAACCACGCCAATCTGTAGAGCCAGATTTGGCAGTGCCTGGGCCACATCGCGACCCGAGAGCACTTGGGCAAAGAAAACAAAGCCGCCAATCGCCCCTGACGCGCCAAACGAGGCATAGAAAAACTTGCGCAGCCCCTTATAGGGAGCCTGCGATTCTTGAACCAATTTGTCGTAGCGAGCCTGGCTCATACCGCTCGGTGGCCTACGATTTGGCGTATCCTTTCCTTTGTTCTTACCCTTCTTATCCGCCTTTCGTCCGGCTGACTTGTTTACTGACTGACCCTTTGGCATAACCGCCTTCAATTCGTAATATCCTACGCTTCAATTGTGACAGGTTGTGTGTGACAGGTCGTGGCTTTGAGATAATATAATTTATAGTCAGTCGCCGATGTAGCTCAGTTGGTAGAGCAACTCATTCGTAATGAGTAGGTCAGCGGTTCGAGTCCGCTCATCGGCTTAAATACAATCGGCTTAGATATGATCAGCCAAATACGAGCCTGAAGCAAGCGCGGCTCGCCCAACGGCTGTCGCCAAATCTTCTCTGCCTGCGCCGATCAAGGCAGCATCGCGAATTCGACAAGAGTCACACAGTCCGCAGGGTTCAGCGCCTCCTTTGTAGCACGACCAGGTTTTTTCGATCGGCACGCCTAGCCGTAGCGCCCGGTGCACAATGTCGGTTTTAGAATCCATGACCAAAGGCGCTACCAAATCAGGCGCGCGGCCTTCCAGGCCAGCTTTAGAAGAGAGCGTAGCCAGATTTTGAAAAGCGGCCAGGTATTCGGGGCGGCAGTCGGGATAGCCTGAGTAGTCTACGGCGTTGATCCCGAGGTAGATGGCTTCGGCAGATTGGGCTTCAGCCAGAGATAGGGCGATCGCAATGAAAACTGTATTTCGCCCTGGCACATAGGTTGAAGGGATTCTACCAGCATCGAGGCCATCGGTCGGCAGGGGCACGTCTTCGTCTGTTAGAGATGAGCCACCCCACTGCGCTAGGTCAATTGAAATGACGTGGTGGCGAGTGATCCCAAGATGCTGAGAGATTTCTCTGGCCGCAGAGAGTTCTTTATCGTGACGCTGGCCGTAGTCAAACGAAAGCGCGACTACCTGATAGCCGTCAGCGATCGCCTGAGCAGCACAGGTTGCCGAATCTAATCCGCCTGAGAGCAACACGATCGCCTTAGCCTTTAGCTCGTCATTTTGACTAGCCTGCAAACGACTGTTCGGTGTATCAACTGATTGATTTTCCATACTTTTGCTATCTTACCCCTAAAAACTTATGGGTCTGCAAGCCCACCCGCCATTCAGGATTAGATAACACATATTCAAAGACTATCTGCTGCCCGACCTTACTTTCCCACCGAGGCTGTAACATTTTTATAACTTTAGCCGGTGCTTTTTGGGCGACTTGCTCAGCCCAGTCGATATCAGTGCGATCGCCCACCACCACTTTTAGCTCGTCAGCATAGCGATAGATCGCCTCTAAAGGCGGCTTATACCGTTTGGGCGAGAGCGTAATCCAGTCAAACTGACCGCTCAACGGGTGAGCCCCTGACGTTTCTAAATGTACGCTAAGGCCCGCGCCGTGTAGCGCCATCGTTAAATCTGTAAGGTCGTGCATTAAAGGCTCTCCACCAGTAATGACCACCATAGAAGGTTTTAGGCGCAGGGCGGCAGCGACTAGATCACTCAGCTCATGCTTAGGATGCTTATCCATCGGCCAAGAATGCTTCGTATCGCACCAGGGGCAGCCGACATCACAGCCTGCTAGTCGAATAAAAAAAGCATTGGAGCCCGCCCAAAAGCCTTCACCTTGAACCGAATGAAAGGTTTCGACAACGGGCAATACTCGTGTTTTTACAGATGCAAGAATCGCCATAGGGAATTAATTGATACACCTCCTTCATCCTACAGCCCAACTCCTCGCCGCATACGTCTGAATGCAGCTTACTTTCTTACATTTTATGCTTAATCTACAGTTCGTACTCAGCCCAAGAATCAGGCGTCTCCGAAACTGCAACCTTCAGCTTGATGTGCTCAGGTAGCATTTTGCACGTTTTTTCATGAATATACTGAGCAATCATTTCAGCCGTGGTTTCGTACTCAGGCGGCATCACCTCGTTGAGTACGCAGTGGTCTAGTCCACCTTTTAAAGAATCTCTTTTAGCCCAGCGCAACGTTCTAAAATCTGCCACCATCGATGGATGCGGGCAATATTCTGAAGCCTGAAGCCGATCGGCGGTGGCCTCCACTCTGACGCGATAGGTATGACCGTGCATTCGTCCGCAGGGACCGTCATAGTCGCGAATAAAGTGCGCGGCGTCAAACGTAAATTCTGTCGATAGTTTCCACTTTGGCATAGTCTTTTAGGGGCTCTTTCTTATGGCTCTTTTTGGGGTGATCTTTGTTAAATCCTGATGAGCGCGCTTCGAGGGTTGGATAGAATGCCTGAGTAGCCTACAGCATCGGCTCTAGTGATAGCATCAGCGGTATTGAAAAAGAGGATGTCTCATATGTTTCTAGTTGAGTTTCAAACCTCAACACAAGCTTCAAACTTAAGATAAGTATCCATTATTGCTTAGTTGTTTTCGTTTATGGCCGAGAGATGTAAGAGAAAGGCTGCGATGTAGACTTAAATACTGTGTTTAACATCATGGTTTGAACACTTGCTACTGACTTGTTATTTTTGGGGAACCAGTTTTTATGGATTTAGGTTTGGCAGGTAAGGTCGCAGTCGTGACCGGTGGCGACTCTGGGATTGGTAAAGCGACGGCTGAAATTTTGCTAAAAGAAGGGGCCAAAGTAGCCATTTTAAATCGCTCTTTTGATGAAATTGACGACTTAAAAGCCTTTGGCGATCCGTTTCCAGTAAAGGCAGATATTACGAGCGTAGAACAGGTAGAAGCCGCTAGAGATAAGATTACAGAACACTTTGGCGCGGCTGAAATTTTGGTGCACTCAGCGGGTATCACAGGCGCAGTGGGTGACTTTTTGGAGATTGATGACAAAGGCTGGATGGACACGATTAACGTGAACCTGATGGGCACGGTGCGCGTGTGTCGCGCGTTTATTCCAGCGATGAGAAAAGCCGGATGGGGCCGAATTGTACTGTTGGGGTCTGAAGATGCAGTGCAGCCATACATCGAAGATATGCCCTACTGTTCCTGCAAGGCTGGCACGCTGAATCTGACCAAGAATCTTTCTAAGGCCTATGCTCAGGACGGCGTACTTACAAACATGGTGTCGCCTGCGTTTGTAGAGACGGCAATGACCAATGCGATGATGCGATCGCGTTCCGAAGAAAGAGGCGTCTCTATGGACGAAGCCGTCAAAAGCTTCTTGGCCGAAAATCGCCCAGGCATTGAAGTGGGTCGGCGCGGCAGAGTTGAAGAAGTTGCCGCCGTAATCACCTTTTTGTGCTCAGAGCAGGCGAGCTACGTAGTGGGCTCTAACTGGCGAGTAGACGGTGGCTCAGTTTCAACAATTTCCACTTAAGTCAATTTTCGGCTCAAGCCACCTGACTCAATCAGGCTTATTCCTCAGAGGGCTCAGAAGGCTCGGAGGGCTCACCACCCCCTGAGCCCTCCGAGCCTTCTGAGGTTGAGATTAGCTCAACCGCCTCAAGCATCACAGGCAGGGCTCCACTTTTTAGCTGCACCTGCAAATCTTGCGCGGCATCTTTCGTAAAGTTTCCAGAGACGAGCGCCGTACCCCCGGTAATACCATTCTTCGCATAGGCAACGTCTACCAAGGGGGTGCTGAGCAACACATCGTCTAGAAATAGACCAATGCTGCGGCCCGTACCTGCCATTAGCTTCGATTGTTCTGCAAACCTATCAGCGCCCTCTTCATCGAACTGAATATTCACCTCCCAAACATCATTACTTTGGGCCGATCGCTGTAGCCTGGCATCGTAGAGCTGATCGCCTGTAATCGTAGCGGGCTCAAATAGATCTGAGATTGCCCTTCTAGTTTCGTCTATCTGCGTTTGCAAAGCATCGGCTTCAGTCTGCTTACCGGTTTGCGCCAGCGTATTTTGTTCTATGAGTAGCCGCTGCAAATCAGCAATATTGCTTGCCAGTTCTGCTTCGGTATCAGGTTTTTGGTTGCGTAAATAGAGCTGTCCAGTATTTGTCAGCACGTCGATAGCAGCTTGAGCATTCACCGCAAGCGGCAGTCGCACAACAATCTGATCAGCCTCAACTGTCTCGACTTCTGCTAGCTCAACGCCTAGCCCAGCCAATCGCGTTTCCAAAATTGTCTTTGTTTGATCTAGATCTTCTGCACTCAACTGGGGCCCGCCTTCTAAGGGGCTAGCTTGCATTGTTACCTGCGTATAGTCTTTGAGCTTGTTTGTACAGGCAACAACTGACACTATTGCGGCAGTCATCGCCACTCTAGGTATTAATCGGCTTAACACTATCGCTATCATAATTTTTAGATCCTACTCACACACCACTTTATTATTTCACTATCTCGTCTTCGGTGTAGCGGGCGCGTTCACATCTACAGCCGTTGTAAAAAAGCGCTGAGTGGGATAGGCCAGCGAAATATCAGGATTTTTGGCAAACTCCCGCAAGACGTTCTCCCATAAGACTTGCTCTGACCCCCGTCGCCGTCGGGGTTCGCACAGGTAGCGCATAGTCAGTAAAATGCCGCTCTCTTTAACAGTGGTATAGACCGTCGGCGTGAGCTTGGAGTAAAAGATCATGTATTTATGATCGGCTTTGCGCAGATGCTCTTCGGCAGTGCCGCTGAGGTGCGCGGCATGGGTGTTGACCTGAGTAAACAGAATGGCTTTGGCCGCCTCCCAGTCGCTTTCAAAGGTGATAAGCACCGGGATTTCGTGCCAGATATATTTGAAGCCTTGAGAATAGTTAGCGATCGCATTCTGGAAGATCTGGCCGTTAGGCAAATGAATAATCCGCCCTGTGCTCTGATCGGTATCTACCCAGTTCCCAATCTCCATCAGCGTGAACTGAAATAGACCGATATTGATCACATCGCCAGAGTGGGTGCCAAGCTGAATGCGATCGCCCATCCGAAACGGCTGTCGCCACAAAATAAACAGCCAGCCGACAACATTAACCAGCGGATCTCGTAAGACAACGGCCAAACCAGCGGCAAATAGACCTAAAAAAGTAGGCAGTCCATCAAAAGAGGGCAGCCACAGCACCGTCACCGCAAAGCCGTAGAAGCTGTAGCACAAATAGCCTAGCCACTTACGCCACGAGTAGCGCAGCCGGGGGTTCTTGATCTGATTGTTGATAATTCGCGTGATGCCGATACGCAGCGCAATGATGATGGCTAGGCCAACAGCCGAGCGAATCAAATTGATTCTAATCACCGGATCGCTGAGTTTAACGGAGGAGTTAGCCGCCTCTTGTAGAAGGAGAAACATAGGCGCATTCAGACGGCGTAAATTTGGCGTAGATGAAAGAGCTTCACGTTAAATAGACACTCCGTACTATATTTACAAAACCCTTAACTTTGCCGGTAAAACATTATGAATTTCGTATAGCTAGCCTAAGCGTATTTACGCAGCTATGTTGCCGCTTGCACAATGAATTATGAGAAACACTACAAGATCAGCCGCCTTAGAAAGGCGATTTCCATACCTTTGTAAGGTGCTTTACTTTCCCGACCAGGGCCAAGAGACAGCTCGCCAAGCGCCCGCGGGTCAGCTTAACTGGTACCTTCGTAGTTCGACGATGCCGAGAGTTGGCGATGTTATTCCCTACGGTCAGTCGCTGTTTTCAGTGGAGACTATTATTTTAGAAGACTGCTGTAGCGCCGATGCGATTTCTAAAGTAGATAAGCAGGCTGGGCGCATTGCTGAACGCGATGAAGTGCCCAAATGGCACGCCGTTGTGTGGGTGAGCTTTTGGGGCATGAAATCTATGTAGGATCGCAGTGAGTAGGATTGCAGTGAGTAGGATTGCAGTGAGTAGGATTGCAGTGAGTAGGATTGCAGCGATCCTCACAGCAGCGGCTTAGCGACACTCTTTTGCCATAGCCAAATTCCACCCGCACATAGGGCGCTTGTCCACCAAACGGCAGCGGCTTCTGACTGTCCGGCAAGGACATAGCTTGCGCCTATTAGTAGAAGTGCGATCGCACTCATCCCTGACACCACCAGCATTAGCTTCACCGTCCGCGTTGCAATCTGAAGGCGCTGCGCCATATCGTCACCCACGCTTAGCATCACTGAGCTTTGAATAGCGGACTGAAAAGATGCAACCTTCGCCGGATCGACTTGGTAATAGGTGCCGAGTTCTGAGTCGCGAAGTGAAGGATCAGAGTGCAGGCCAAACTGTTTGGCGATCGCAATCGACGCGCGCACCTGCTTTTTAGTCGCCATTGGGCGAAACGTTTCAAACAGCGACTCCCGGTAAACGCCCGACTGAGCCATCTCTAAAATGCGTCCGGTCAGCTCGTTAATAGAGAACTGGGTAGCGATAAGGTTCTTGGTCATTAGTACATATAGACTAATTTGGTAACAGCTTATCAGTTAATGGCGATCGCAGATAAGTCAAAGAGCGGTCTAAAGAAGTGACATTTGCTGTCCTTGATGTTCATAGTAAAACTGCTCCACACCCCAGCGACGATACATAGGTGTCTTGCCCTTGAACGAAAGGCGGCTTTCCACTTGAGCCGCATCCAGCTTAATCTGAGCCTCTTCTTTACGGCAGTTCAAGATTTTAGCCGCATCTCGCAGTCGAATCCACTGCTGCCCAAAGCGCTTGATTAAGGTATCGTCGTCTTCGTTTTGAACTTGAGTGAGCAGCAGTTCAGCCAGTAGCCAGCAAGCCCTGGTGTCGGCTTCAGCGCGGTGGGAGGTGCTGATATCGAAGTTGAAATGTTTAACGAGATCGGGGAGTCTGCGGGAGGGCAGATCGGCCAGCAGCATTCTAGAGAGGATGACGGTACAGAGCTTTTGCATAGGCGGCTTGTAGAAGCGGACGCCGAGGCGCTTGTATTCGGAGCGGACAAAGGCGTAGTCGAAATCTATGTTGTGGGCGGTGAACGTGCGATCGCCCCCCTGCAAATCATCTAAACACAGCGGCCAAATTTCTTCAGGCGGTGGCGACGGATACACCATCTCCGGGGTGATGCCAGTGATTTTGGTAATGAACTCAGGAATCTTGACCTTTGGATTGATCAGGTGAGTGCGCTGGTGCTCGATGCCATCTGCGAGGCTGGCGTGGATGATAGAGACTTCGATAGCACGAGCGTTATGACCGAGCGAGCCGGTGGTTTCAAGGTCTACGACGGTGAGCGGTGAGCGGCTAACTTCACGGTAGTAGGCGAGTAGCTCTTTGGACAAAAGGGCAGCTTGGCCCTGATATTTTGCGGCGTGGGCAACCATGAGAGGATGTGTGGGGAGAGGTTACTGCTGTGATAGGCGCTTGACTGCTTTGCCGCCTAGCATCTCATGGATCTTCGCGAGGCGCTGAGGAATTTCGGTGGCGTGAGGACTGTTGCGCAGGCTTTCAGTGAGATCCAGACTGCTGAGGTTATCGGCGCGGTTGCCGGGGAACCAGTGGCTTGCACCGCCGAGTAGGTTGTAGCGGGCCTGAGCGTATTCGGTCATGTCAAACGCTTCGGCCAGGTTGCCAAGCCAGAGGGCGATCGCGATATTGACGTTTCCTGGGGTGGCTTGAATATCGGGCAGTCCCTTTTGCCAGGTGCGATACCAGTTTTCACCCAAAGTTGAGATCGCCCTTTCCTCCAATCGCTCCAAAATCGGTGCGAGCACTTCGTCAGCCTGATCAACCAGCGGCAGCACTTTCAAATGCTCATCAAAATCAGAAGGCTGCGATGCGCCTAAGCTCAGCGTATGCACTTGAGGATAGCTCAGACAAAACAAATCGTTAAACACCATCGGACTCAAGGGCTTGCACAGCTCAACCAGCCGTTGCGGTGGCGCATACAAATGACCGCCTTTGTCTGAAGGGCTGATAATAAAGACACCCATATCGCGCTCGGTCGCCGCTTCAATGGCGCGCCAGTTGTCTTGAAAAATGTAGTACCAGTGGACGTTTACATAGTCGAAGAGATTAGTTGCGATCGCATCGACAATAATCTGGGTAGGCCCGTGGGTAGAAAATCCTAAATGGCGAACTTTGCCCTGCGCCTGCAACTGCTTAGCTACTTCCATGCAGCCGCCCGGTCGGACGGTATTCTCTAGCGTCTTTTCGTTGTTAATGCCGTGGAAGCCTAGCAGATCGATATAGTCTACGTTGAGGTTGGAAAGAGATTGTTCTACGGTTTCGAGAAAGTCTTTGGGATTAGCTTTAGGCGAGACTTTGGTTTGAATGATGAGCTTGTCGCGATCGAACGTCGGCAGCACCTTACCGAGCTGAATTTCAGAGGTTCCGTAGCCTCTGGCCGTTTCAATATGATTGATACCGAGTTCTAAAGATCGGTGAATCGTCGCCTCTAAATTTTCCTGATTTTTGCGAGGAATGTCTTGAGGGTCAACGTCTTGCCATGAGTGCTGATAGCGCATTCCTCCGCAAGAAAACACAGGCATTTGCAGTTCAGTGCGACCAAAGCGGCGATAGAGCATTCGATAAAAATGAAAAGATAATTGCTGGCTTGATTGTAGTCAATCATTACAGTATGTGCCGCTGGCCTTACGGTCATAGGTGTGGTGGCGGTGGCCATCAACAGGCCGTTCTTTAAAGTCTTGTCACAAAAAAACAGCAATTATTCGGTAGCTCTACGCGCTTAAAAGGTTTGGCTACCGGGGAATTCTGGAAATGCCTTTCGCTCTCTACCGTGGTTCAATCATTGTGACTATTAATTTATCTCCTCATAGCAACAGGAGTGGCAAGGGGATGTTAGTGGCGATTGATCCTAGCGTGGGCGATCGCGATCTTTTGGTATCCGGCGTATTGCCGGGTGCTGAGGTGCTGGCGTTAGATGGGCAAAAAGATGCGATCGCTCAAATTACAGCCGCCCTCTATCAATCAAGCATTCCAATCAGCAGCCTACATCTCGTCACACCGGGTTCTCCCGGCATTCTACGCTTCACCAGCGGCGAGCTAAGCCTAAAAACACTGGGCCACTATGTAGAACAGCTTCAAACGTGGTTCATCAGCGATCCGGCTGCGCCTGCTGCTGTCTCTAGAATATTAGATCCTAAGCTCTTGCTGTATGGCTGTCGCATAGGGGCAAGCCAAGCCGGAATGGAATTTGTAGATACGCTCACCTGGCTCACGGGCGCGACAGTTTCAGCGGCGACTACTCGGGTCGGGCGAGGCATGTGGAACTTAGCAGGTGTAGAAGCGGCTGAGCTGGCTTTTACCGCTGAAGTTCAAAAAGCCTATGGCGGCGTGTTTGCATAAGACCGGATCGCCTATTGGGCGGGGTGAGCTTATGATTGTTCTGGTATCAATCTTTATCTATACGTTGTAATGCGCTTATTGTTGGGACTGTGTTTGGCTCTTGCGCTGTGGGGCGCTGGCGGGGAGGCGATCGCGCTAGCTCAGCCCATTGTCACTCAGTCCCAAGGCCAAATTATTGCTCAACGTACAGTCTCACCGGCAAAAACAGTGCCACCAACAGAAGTACTCTCTCGGCTTTTCACAGAACCTGAGCTACAAACGGTATGGTTTGCAGACTCCTTTTTAGCCCAAATTTCTCTTGCTGAAATCTCCCAAATCATTCAGGGAATAGAAGGCAGCATCGGCACCTATCAGAGCATAGAAGACGTAGATAATGGCTTTGTGCTGACCTTTGAGCGCGGTACAGTAGCCACTCATTTAGCAGCTAATACGCAGGGGCAAATTACAGGACTGCTGTTTGAGACACCTCAGTTGAGTGCAGTTTCTCTAGAAGACGCGCTAGCGGCGCTCAAGGCATTGCCTGGAAAGATTCATGTATTGGCGACTCGCGATGGAGAAGAAGTTGCCGCATTAAACAGCAATGAAGCGCTAGCTGTCGGGTCTACTTTTAAGCTAATCATTTTGCAGGCACTGCGCGAACAAATCGCGGCTGACCGGCATCAGTGGGACGAAGTTGTTGAGATTCGAGACGAGTGGAAAAGCCTGCCAAGTGGCTTTTTGCAAAGTTGGCCGGAAGGCTCTCGGCTAACTATAGAAAGCTTAGCCACGCTAATGATCTCGCAGAGCGACAACACCGCAACCGATCACCTGCTGCATATTGTTGGCCGCGAAGCCGTAGAAGCTCTCTCAGAACGAAACCAACCTTTTCTCACGACCCGAGAAGCCTTTGTACTTAAAGATCCTGCTAACATTAGCGTACTGAGACGCTGGCGGCGCAGTCGGGAAAAACGCACGTTTCTTTCTGCCTTAGCAGCGCTGCCTCTACCCAGCGTCGGCATCTTTAACAGCGGCCCTCAGGCAATTGATATAGAGTGGTTTTTCACCGCAAATGAACTATGTGACGCCATGGAATCTGTTGCTGATCTACCGTTGATGAGCGTCAACCCAGGTTTGATAGATCCGAGTGAGTGGGCAAACGTTTCTTTCAAAGGCGGCTCAGAGCCAGGCGTTGAGAACTTTACAACTCACCTAACAGACAAGCAGGGTCACTCATTCTGCGTCACAGCAACCTGGAATAACGAGCAAGGCATTGATGAACTGCTGTTTTCGACGCTGTATCGCAGTTTGGTTGAAAGCATAGGCAGCGACTAAAGCCTTATCTCACGGCTAATACTCTCAGCCGTCTGTAGTCAGCGACCCATGTACCCTCTTTATACAGTTCGCTAGCTTCTATTTCTACTGCCCTTACAATCGCCGTCCATTCTTCGCTAGAAAGATCGGCAAAAAAGCGTTGACTAAACATCTCTAACCATCCACCTACACCGGCTTTCAGCGGCGTTGGCCTATCAAATAAATTCGCATACACAACTTCTAGTCCCGATTGCTCCAACAGTCTTACATACTCGCCTAAGCCGGGAAAGTACCAAGGGTTGAGATCAGTCTTGCCGGTCACTTTTTCTAATGCGGTAATGATCGTTTGCACATTGCCTTTACCACCTAACTCTGCAACAAAGCGTCCGCCGGGTTTAAGAGACTCAGCAATACAGGCGGCAGCGGCTTCTGCTTGAGTGACCCAGTGAAGTGCAGCATTTGAAAACACGGCATCTACTGGGCTTTGGAGATGGAAGTCGGCAGCGTCAGCGACCTGGAAGGTGATGTGCGGGTAGTTGGCTTGCGCTTGGGTGATCATGGCGCGATCGCTATCTATCCCAATCACCTCTGCACCACTTTTCGCAATCTGCTGCGCTAGCTGCCCTGTACCACAGCCCAAATCTAGAATATGCTCGCCCGGCTGAGGCTTAAGCTGAGCCAACAGGCTTTCTCCATTTTCCCAAACGTAGCTGTACTGGTCTTGGTAGCAAGTGGCATTCCAATTCATAAGATATATAGTGAGTATGTTGTTATAGCTGGCAAATCTTTATGACCGAGCTTTTAGAACGTGTGATTGAGCAACTACAGACTTTTGATGCTGATAAGCAAAATGCGATCGCGTCTCTAATTCTAGAAGAGCTAGAAGATGAAGAGAAGTGGGATGCCCAGTTTGCTAACTCGCAAGATTTGCTAGCTAGGCTCGGTGCTGAGGCGGTGGCTGAACATGAAGCTGGTCTTACGCAAGACTTAGATGCAGACAAACGTGAAGTCTAAAACAACGTCAAAGTTCCGTAAGATGCTGACTAAACTGCCTCCAGATATTAGGAGACAAGCCCGCCAGTCTTATCAACAGTTCTTACAGAATCCGAGGCATCCTAGTTTAAGATTCAAGATGGTTCATACGGAGCTACCGATCTACTCTGCTCGTATTGGGAAACGATATAGAGCCGTGGGGCAGATAAGCAATGACACGATAGTCTGGTTTTGGATCGGCTCTCATGCAGAATACGATAAGCTATTATCGCAAATGTAGTAGCATCCATTAATCATGAGAGCTATGCGATGCTAGCTGGGCCTTGAGCTTAAGTCCAAAAACTTCTTCAAACCACTCTTTTTTATAGTTAATGTTCCACAGCTCTAATTCACAGTTGTTGTCGGCACGAACGGGTGTGATGGTTATCGTGATCGCACCTGCACTCCGATCGTGATGGGTTTCAAGGTTCGCGATCGCCCCACTCCTCCCTCGATCCAAAGCCACCGCTACTCGCAATATCGCCCCAAGCTGATCAACCACCTGCCGGTCATGCTTTGTCGGCAAATTGTTATAGCCCTCATGTCGCCGCTTAGGCAAGCTCTTGCGATGGTAGCGAGCAATATTTGCAATAATCTCGACTTCTGTTTCGGTAAACCCTAACAAACCGCCATTGCGAATGAGGTAGTAAGAGTGCTTGTGATGGGCCGAATGGCTAATGTAATGACCGCTGTTGTGTAGCATAGCAGCGGCCCACAGATATTCTCTTTCAAGCGAACCCAGTTTGTGCACACCGTCTTGAGTTTGGTCAAACAGTGACGTGGCAAATTGAGCCACGCGATCGCCATCTGCCTTATATTTACGAGCCAGCTTCCTTACCGATCTGTCGCGTACCGAATCTTGAAACTCCATCCGATCTTCAATCAAACCGTGAGTGAGCATCCAATCAACAACAACGCCTTCTCTGAGTGCGCGTTCGCAAATTTTGAGCTGATCGACGCCCAGCAGCTCCATTGCCGTCTGCAAAATAATAGCGCCAGGCACAATAATTTCCGCCCGCCGATCAGACATTCCAGGTAGCGCCAACCGCTCAGAATAATCCATTTTGCGCAAACGACGCACCCACCAAGCAAGTTCTCGATAGGTCAGCAAAAATCCGTTAATTGGATCAGGCTCGATACCCGTCTTCTCCATCGCAGACAAAATAGCCAAACACTCAATAGAACCAGAAGTACCAATTAGCCTGAGCGACTCATCAGCTACATCGGAATGGCGAATTCGCTTCTGTAGCTTTCTTTTGAGCTGGTCTATATTCGGCTCTAAGACGCCACGAACATAAGCCTGCAAATATTCGTACTCTTTGCGGCTGAGCGGGTCGGTAGAAACAAACTTAGCGCTGAGGCGAACGGCTCCTACCTTACTGCTGCTCAAGAAGTCAGGCGGCCCACCGCTCCCCAAAATAATTTCGGTAGAGCCCCCGCCAATGTCTATCACCGCATGGGGTTTGCTCTTTAGCTCCATGCCCGAAATCACGCCCAGATAAATCCGCCGAGCTTCCTCTGTTCCTGAAATTAAATTAATAGAAAGGCCCGTTTCTGCCTTGACGCGATCGATAAAGTCTTGACCGTTAACCGCTTCTCTCACGGCACTTGTCGCAACTGCAACTACATCGTCCGCATTAAACCTATCTGCAACCTTTACACACCGCTTGAGCGAGGCAATACAGCGGCTCATCGCTTCTTCGCTTAAAGCCCCGGTTCCCTCACAGAACTCACCTAAGCGAACGGTGTCTTTCTCTTTGCCAATGACATTAAACGAAGGCAGAGCCGCATCAATGCTGGCTATCACCATATGCACCGAGTTCGTGCCAATGTCTATCGCCGCTAGTACAAACTCTTGGTTGTTAGTTTCTTTGGCGCGATCGCTCAGCGATAAAGGAACGGGCCTGCGAGTTGAGGCTTGGGCTGTATGCCCCGCTGCGATAGTATTGACCATCAAAGTTGCTTGGGAAAAACGCGCTTGCTGTAGCTTCACTTATCCTACAGCGAGAGCGACGCTTAGGCTTCAAACTTTTAGGCTTCAAACTTTGCGCGAATCTCTTCAGTGCGCTTGCGATTTACGCCCAGGTCAGACTTGCCCATGCGAGCAGCCGTGCGCGTGTGGATAACCGACTCACCCGGCGGTGCATAAAACTCCACGTCGTCTACAAAGCCCATTAGCTTACTAGAGAATTCAGCATAGAGATAGTCATCGGTGACCTTGTTAATGGTAGAGCGCTCCATGCCTTCGATGATTTGCTTAAGGCGGGCGATCGCCTCTGAGGCAGAACCCGTATATGAAAAGGGAGCGATCACATGTTCTTTATCATCAGCAGGTGCTTGAGAACTCACACAGTTTGGCGTATCAGGGCAGCTCTTGAGCTTGCCATCAGTAACACCCAAATCGGTAGGTGGTGTGCCCGAAAGAGAAAATAGACCCATAATATAGATACCCCAAACTTGTTTTATATGTTTCCTGTAGGCGATTGCGATCGCCTGACAAAACTTTTTAGCACCCCTATCAGCGGCTATGTGCAGAAGGTAGCTTGTACCACGGCAGATGTGGATACTGGTGGTGCTCCCAATGATAGTCGAAATGGTAGCAGCTTAAAAATGACCAAAACGGCGAAGCCTGAGAGCTAGTAGCCCGATGCGCGTTCGTGTGGCCGCCTACGGGCTTTCTGTGGGGGAGATATGTCCCAAAATAAAATAGCTGTAATGAGCTAAGCCCTTGGGGCAGCAGCCAAAAGAGAACCACATTAAGAATCGGTGCGTGAAAGCCCCAGATTAACGGATAGAAAAAAGCAGACATGCCCCAAAAAATGACCCAGCCCTGCCCGCCTTTTATATAGACGCGCATGAAGTTGAAGTACCAGGGCCAAAAGCTACCGGGATAAAAGTCAGGATCGCTCGACTGAGCGGGTGTGCGATGGTGCTGATGGTGGTACTCTCGCATCTTGTCGAAAGACAAAAAGCTGTATATCCGCAAGACAATTCGCCCAATCCAATCGTTTATCTTGGCAGAGGCAGGCACCAACGTTCCGTGCATCGCGTCGTGAGCCAAGATAAACAGACCCGTGTGTAAAAAAGAACGCACAGCAATGACCGACAGCACACCGGCTACAGGCATTACGCTGACATTTGGCAGCACAAATAAGCTGCCGTACACCGTCAGCCCCCACAGCATCACAATTGTGACGGCAACAGAGATAGAAACAATAGATTCTCTGACGAGGGCGGGCGGAAAAGAACGAGCGGTCATGAAGCAAGAGACTCTAATAAGGG
This sequence comes from uncultured cyanobacterium, assembly GCA_963793265.1. Lineage (GTDB taxonomy): Bacteria > Cyanobacteriota > Cyanobacteriia > Phormidesmidales > Phormidesmidaceae > Phormidesmis. Next base: position 562,534 of record CAWBZI010000004.1, on the reverse strand, counting down.
GAAGGCGCTAAAGCTTGTGGCTGAAATAGAAGTGGTCACAAACCGCTTTATGTAGAAATATTAAGACTACGCCTTTATACAGTACCAGTCTCGAAAGACCCATACACCCTTCTATTGAGAGATAGCCAGCTACCGCCGCGAATATCTTTGAACCCTCAGCGCAACGCTCCCAAAGACTGCTATTTTTGAAGAACTGCCTTATGGCCGCTTTTTAACCGCTTGTATCACAGATTTAACTGCCGCTTTGATTATGGCCGACTCATCTCAAGATTCGCTCATTCAGGACTATCGAACCTTTCCCGACCAGTTTGGCAGCGCTATTTTAGGCACAACCAGCGAAAGCGGTCAGCCACAGGCTAGCTATGCGCCCTGCGTCATTGACGAGAATCGCAACGTCTATATATTTGTCAGCGGGCTATCGGCCCACACACAAAATTTGACAGCAACGGGCAAAGCAAGCGTGCTGTTTATTGAAGATGAAGTCAAAACTCAGCAGATGTTTGCTCGCAAGCGTTTGAGCTACGACTGTACGGCGCGCTTATTAGAAAGGGAAAGCGCGCCTTGGGAGGCGATAGCGAGGCAGTTCGAGGCTCGCTTTGGCAATATTGTTGAAGTCATGAAAGGACTGTCCGACTTTCGGATCTTTCAGCTATGTCCGCAGGGTGGTCGATTTGTTGTCGGCTTTGGCCGAGCTTACGACATCGATCCTAACAATTTAGGCAAGCTTATTCACAAAGGAAAACCGTAGCCGTATCTGGCTTTTGCATGGCTGATGTATGGCTAAGCCCTGACAAATCAACGTCTAAGCGCTAACGGATTCTTCCTCATCTTCTTCCCAGCAGTCTACTGCGAGCAGTTCGCTAATAGCGTCTTGCGTGGTGAAGTCGAACGATTCTAGTTCTGCCTTCCAATGAGGCCATTTGTCGCCGAAGATAAAGGCAATTTTCCACAGTTTGTCTGTGGGAGAAACGGCCTTAGTTTCTACGAGCGATCGTACCTTTCGTTGAAACTTGTCCATGGGGTGCGCTGCCACTGCGCTATCGAGTGGCTTAACTGCGGTTGCTTTTGTCATAATTCAGTTGTGAGAATGTTGTTGGAGTGAGTGAGAGACGCTGCGCCCTAATAGGTTCACTATTACAGGGTCGCAACTTGCGGACTCTCGAATGTTGTATAGACCTAGATCCTAGAACTTTTGGTCAAAGGTTAGTTGCTGTGCACTATATGCTTCGATGCCTAAATAGATTGCATTAGAGATAGACCATCCGCCAAAAGAGCGTTGACCTGAAGCGAAACTTCACGACAAAACTGCTTTGCTCCCAGATTCGTAGCTATAACGCCGTCTTTACTGGAATTATGGCTACTGTTTACTACAGCTGACGACGCTTGCTCTCAGCTAGTTTTAATCAACCTTGCACGAGTGCTCTAAAACTTATTTGCTATCAATTTATAGCGAATAGGTGTCACAACAGCTTCAAACTGTTTATCTTTCGTAAGAATAGCGCTGTTGTCCGTATGCTTGTTCTATCCGTAGACAGAAAATCCGTAGGCCAAAAGGCTCCAGGAAAAAGTCGATTACGAGGCACTGAGCTTGCATGGTAGCAGATAAATTATCAAAATTGCGATAGATTCTTGAGCAAATGCTATTCGTTAGTTGGGGCGATCGCGCTACACTTAGTACCTTATTATTCATTGACCTAATTTATGAAGCTGCTGCGGACTCACGAATCTGAAAAGCTGGAGCGCATCCGCCATACTTTCTCTCACGTGATGGCAATGGCCGTGCAGCGTTTGTTTCCCAAAGCGCAGGTGACCATTGGGCCGTCTATTGACTACGGCTTTTACTACGACTTTGACAACCCTGAGCCCTTCACAGACAAGGATTTGAAGTCGATTAAAAGAGAGATGATCAAAATCATCAATAAGGGTCTGCCGGTGGTTCGCGAAGAGGTGAGTCGAGAAGAAGCTGAGCGCCGCATTAAAGAACTCGATGAGCCCTATAAGCTAGAGATTTTAGAAGGTTTGCAGGAGCCAATTACGCTCTATCACCTGGGCGATGAGTGGTGGGACTTGTGCGCTGGGCCGCATGTTGAGGCTACCAAAGAGCTAAATCCAAAGGCGTTTTCGCTCGATAGCGTAGCGGGTGCGTACTGGCGTGGGGACGAGAATAAGGCCCAGCTTCAGCGGATTTATGGCACGGCTTGGGAAACGCCTGAGGAGCTGAAGGAATATCAGCGTCGGATAGAAGAAGCTAAGCGCCGCGATCACCGCAAGCTGGGCAAAGAACTAGAGCTGTTTGTCTTTTCTGATGTGGTTGGGCCGGGGCTACCGATGTGGACGCCCAAGGGGACGATACTGCGATCTACATTAGAAAATTTTCTTAAGGATGAGCAGGTTGCTAGAGGTTACTTGCCGGTTGTAACGCCTCACGTAGGCAAAGTGGACTTGTTTAAGACCTCTGGACACTGGCAGAAGTACAAAGACGACCTTTTCCCGATGATGGGCGAAGACGAGAAAGACGGGTTTGTGCTCAAGGCGATGAACTGCCCTTTTCATGTGGAGATTTATAAGAGCCAGCTACGGTCGTACAAAGAACTGCCGCTGCGATATGCAGAGTTCGGTACGGTATATCGCTATGAGCAGTCAGGCGAATTAGGCGGACTCACTCGGGTACGTGGCTTTACACAAGATGACGCTCATTTGTTTGTGACGCCTGAGCAGCTTAACGAGGAATTTCTAAAGGTCGTAGATCTCATTCAAACAACGCTGCGAGCGCTACAGCTTGATCAGTCCTTCAAGGCGCGGCTAAGCTTTCGCGACCCTGAGAACAAATCGAAGTACATCGGCTCGGACGATGCTTGGGAAAAATCCCAGGATGCGATCCGCCAGGCTGTAGAAAAGATGGGCATGGATCACTTTGAAGGCATTGGAGAGGCGGCTTTCTATGGCCCTAAGCTCGACTTTATTGTGCGCGATGCCCTAGATAGAGAGTGGCAGCTTGGCACAGTGCAGGTAGACTACAACCTGCCTGAACGGTTTGATCTTGAATACGTGGCTGAAGACGGCACGCGCCAGCGACCCGTGATGATCCACCGTGCGCCGTTTGGCTCGCTAGAGCGCCTGATCGGTATTTTGATTGAGCAGTATGCGGGCGATTTTCCGGTGTGGCTTGCCCCTGAGCAGGTGCGACTACTGCCGGTAACTGCCGATCACTTTGCCTATGCTGATGATGCGGCAGCTCAAATGAGGCAGCTTGGCGTACGCGTTGAGGTTGATAAAAGCGGGGAGCGGCTTGGGAAGATGATTCGCAACTCTGAGAAAGCAAAGATTCCGGTGATGTCGGTGATTGGGGATAAGGAAGTAGAGGGTAAAACGCTAAGCGTGCGGACGCGGAAGGAGGGGGATTTGGGTGCGATCACGCTGCCTGAAGTCCTAAGTCGCTTAGAAGCAGCCCTGAAGCACCGGGGTGATTTCTAGCGTTTCCTGTTTCTTCTAACTGGGATTAAATCTATATGGAAAGAAACAAAATAGAATGCTGACACCAGCGGTATTTATTGCACTGGTCGTAAGGCATTACGCCCCTACGGAATCTGATGTAGGAGCATAAGGTATTACGCCCTCTTTGCGCTACAACGTTCCTATCCATGAATTTCATATATAAAAGCAACAGAAACATATAACAAGCCAATCACACGCGGATTTCTAGCAGTCTTTGCAGGTTTACTGACATTCTCATGCTCACAGCCCGCTCATTTTTCTGATGAATATGTGAGCACAGCCTCCCCTCACCAAAGATCCAGTAGACAACCTAAATGCAATCGTAGACAAACTTGATCTTGACCTACAGTCAGTCGTTTCCTACCCAGAAGCGCAGGCAGTATTCAGCAAGCTACTGCAAGCAGGGCTCTGCGTGCCCGGAGCCTACGACTGCACCTATCAAAAATACGCCTTTCAAGACGCGTTACTCATCGCAGCCCCCTACGACTTCGGCGCAACTAAAGTGTCTTTACTCCCCAGAGAGCCTGTCTCTAAGGCAACGGCGATCGCCTATGCCCAAATCTTAGATACTCATTCAGAAATTGACTTTACTGTTGCAGACACCGACATCGAAGGGAGTGAGCCCAACCGCGAAAGATATTCCGGGTGTATGACCGCGCTCAACAACGGCGGAGACGCCCGATTTATCGATACCTGTGCTGTCACCCTTTCTCTTACGCCTGACGGCACCGTCTCTGAAATCTCACTCCACCATGCAGTTCCTTAGCCGTTTAGCAGCGATCGCGACCTAACTCACGCAGAGATGTTCGGAAGAGTCCTATACAATAGCGAGAATCGTCTAACGCCTAACTGCGGTTAGGACTAATTCTCTCGTGCCCTCTTCCGTCACCGTTACTGTTCCTGCGACGACTGCCAACATCGGCCCTGGGTTTGACTGCCTCGGGGCCGCGTTCACGCTCTACAATCGCTTTCACTTCACGCCCTTCACGCCCCTTTCTGACAGTGAACCGTTTCAGATCACCATCGAAGGCATTGAGTCGAGCCGGGTCAACAGCGGCGCAAGCAATCTGGTCTATCGAGCCTATCTAAAGTGCTACGAGCGCATCGGTCAGCCAGCGCCTCCTGTTCATATTCGGATTGTGTTAGGCGTACCGCTTTCACGCGGTTTAGGTAGCTCATCAACTGCCATTGTTGGCGGCATTATGGGCGCAAATGCGCTGGCAGGTTCGCCACTGAATAAATCAGTTTTGGTGGCCTTAGCCAATGAAATAGAGGGCCATCCTGATAATGTGGTGCCTGCGCTGCTAGGCGGGGCTCAGCTAGCAGCGATCACTAAAGGACGGCTGCAAGTGTGCGATTTGCCCTGGCATGAGTCGGTGGTGCCCGTGGTGATTATTCCTGATTTTGAGGTGTCTACAGCCGATGCTCGGCGGGTGCTGCCTGCGCACTATAGCCGGGCCGATACGATCTTTAATACGGCGCATATTGCTTTGCTGCTGCGGGGAATTGCGACGGGAAACGGAGATTGGATTGGTGGAGGGATGGGCGATCGCATCCATCAGCCCTACCGCAAAAAACTCATCCCCGGCTACGAAAACGTTCGCCGCGCCGCCCTCAAAGCCGGAGCATGGGGCCTGGTGATCAGCGGCTCAGGCCCAACTCTACTCGCCCTTTGCTCTGCTGATGTTGCTGAGCTAGTGCGCGAAGCCATGGAAGCTGCTTGGACGCCACAAAAGTTTGCAGCGCGCGCCCACTGCCTCCAGATAGATACGCAAGGTGCGGTGGCCGAGCTGATTGGTTAAGTTTGGCTGCGTTTGCACCTCAGTAGCGCTGATGATGACCAACCACGGGGTATAGTCTTGTCACGAAATTGATATATCAATATTGATTATTTATTTCTCGGGGCACACTTTCATTAACAAAGGTTGGTTAAGTTTTGTATACTAGCCCTTGGGCGCAATCAAATAAGTATTTGTGCTTATGCCCATCCGTTAGTTTTGCCTAGACTCTCTAGACCCTTCTTTCTGGGAATGACTGCGCCTTTGCCCGTAACGAAATTGCGTGAATTGTAATGATCGGTGAACAATTTCCGTGGCTGACGTTTCTAGTCATCTTCCCGCTTTTGGCCGCAATGCCTATTCCTTTGCTGCCAGATAAAGAAGGTAAAACCATTCGCTGGTATGCACTAGGCGCGAGCCTCGCAGAATTTGGATTAATTATTTATGTCTTTGCGACCCAGTACGAACTGGGCACGTCAGGACTACAGCTCGTCGAAGAATTTTCTTGGATTCCCCAGTTTGGATTGAGCTGGTCTTTGGGGGTCGATGGTTTGTCTTTTCCGCTGGTGGTACTCAGCGGTTTGGTCACAACCTTAGCGGTGGTGGCTTCTTGGAATGTCAAGCTTAAGCCGCGCCTGTATTACTCTATGCTGCTGCTGATGTTTAGCGCACAGCTTGGCGTATTTTTGGCTCAAGACATGATGCTGTTTTTCATCATGTGGGAGCTAGAGCTGGTGCCCGTGTACCTGCTGATTGCCATTTGGGGCGGTCAAAAAAGGCAGTACGCCGCCACTAAGTTTATTATTTACACCGCCACCTGCTCCGTCTTCATCCTAGTAGTGGCGCTGGCGCTGGCCTTCTCGGGCCAAGGGTTTAGCTTTAATCTCACTGAGCTAGCGGCGAAAGAATATTCGCTGCCGTTCCAGCTCATTTGCTATTTGGGCCTGCTGGTTGCCTTCGGTGCGAAGCTGCCTATTTTCCCACTGCACACCTGGCTACCCGACGCCCACAGTGAAGCCCCTGCGCCAATCTCTATGATCTTGGCTGGCGTGCTGCTAAAGATGGCAGGCTATGGTCTAATTCGGATGAATATCGAGATACTGCCTGACGCGCACCTGTATTTTGCGCCTGTGCTGGCGACCTTAGGCACCATTAATATTGTGTATGGCTCGCTCACAGCCTTTGCTCAAGACAACCTGAAGCGACGACTGGCGTATTCTTCGATTGCGCATATGGGCTTTGTACTGCTCGGTCTTGCGGCCTTCAACTCGCTGGGCATGAGCGGCGCAATGCTACAAATGATCTCTCACGGACTGGTAGCGGCGGTGCTATTTTTCCTATCTGGTGTGGCTTACGAGCGTACGCACACGCTTTCTATGGAGAAAATGGGCGGACTGGCAAAAGCGATGCCAATTGCCTTTGCCTTCTTTACAGCAGGGTCGATGGCGTCTTTGGCGCTGCCTGGTATGAGCGGCTTTATCGCCGAAATTACTGTGTTCTTAGGAATGGCAACCAGCGATGCCTACAACGTTTTCTTTAAAGCTGGCATTATCTTGCTAGGTGCTATTGGCGTTGTGCTCGCGCCTATCTACCTGCTCTCAATGCTGCGCAGTATCTTTTACGGCGAGCAAACCGACCTGAAGCCTGCTAAAGGTGAGTCTTGGGAGATTTTGCCGCGTGAGGCGTTTGTCGCAGTTTGCTTACTGGTGCCCATTATCGGAATTGGTCTGTATCCAAAGCTGGCCATTCAAACCTACAGTGCCAAGACAGTAGAGGTAGCCGCTCAGATTCAGACAACGCTGCCGGACGTGCCGGACGCTGCACCGCTCTCTAGAGTGATGACGCTGCCCGGTGCTGAACAGGTGCTTGCACCTTCAATACAGGTGAACGAGTGATAGCACGGTGAAGCAAATGAAATAGTCCTATTGCAGAGCCCGCCATATCTATACAGCGGGTTTTCTGCTGTTGTATGGCCGGAAGCGGGGTTTTAGAAGATTTTTCAAAATATCTGTTTCGTTACAATAAATCAGAATTCTTAGTTGCAAGAGGCTGATGGGATGGACACGAGCGTTACCGCACAGACCTTAATGAGTCTTGATGAGTATTTAGCTTACATCGATGGCAAAGAGAAGCGTTACGAGCTAGTTGATGGAGTCATCATAGAAATGGGAGCAGAAAGCACTCTTAATGTCCAAATCGCTAACTTCCTCTTTGCGCACTTTATAAGCTTGGGTATTCCTCACTATCTCCTCTCATCCAAAACTGAGATTGCTATTAGCAGCCGCGCAGCGAAAACTCGCTATCCAGACTTGATGGTGATGACTGAAGCATTAGATACAAAACTCGCGGGAGCTACGCGATCGATAGTTCTGCCTGATATGCCTGCGCCTCAGTTAGTTATAGAGGTCGTCAGTCCTGGAGAGCCGGGAGAAAAGAACTATGACCGCGACTATATAGACAAGCGACAGGAATATGCAGCGAGAGGCATTATGGAATATTGGATTGTCGATCCAACGCATCAGAGGGTATTGGTACTGGTGCTGAATGACAATACTTACAGCTTGTTAGGCACTTTTTGTAATCAGGATTCACTACAATCTGTGAGCTTTCCGAAGTTAGATCTTACGGCAGAGCAAGTTTTAAAAGCAGGACGCTGAGCGATCGCACTCACTCATTAAGTTCATCTATTCCTAGAAAGACTCGTTTTTTCTGCAAGAATATTAATATCTTTTGTTGGATCCTAAATAACTTCCGATCTATTCTGGCTAGCTAGTGTGATAAAACCGCTATTGTTTGAATGATTGAGCAACGTCACAGCGGCGATCGCGCCCTTTACCGCAAATCTCTGCCTTTGTTAGCCGGAGCGGGTGTGGCGATCGCACTCCTAGCTGCTAACGTCGCCATCACCTCTCGCAACATCCACAGGCTACAAAGAAACACCCAGCAGGTCGCGCACACCTACGAGCGAATTGCCAGTATAGAAGACGTTGTATCGCTGGCAGTAGATGCTGAAACCGGACAGCGAGGTTTTTTGCTAACAGGAGAGTCTGCTTATCTAGAGCCTTACAGCCAGGCTGTCGATAATATTGGCGAAGCACTACAGGTAGTAGACCGTCTGTTTGCGCGTGACCCACGGCAGCAGGCCCGCGCACTAGACATGAATTTTCATACCGAGATAAGGCTGAGCGAGCTGGCCGACACAATTGCACTGAGGCAAAATTCTGGTCTTGAAGCTGCCCAAAAGCGCGTCTTTACAAATGAGGGCAGGCGGGAAATGGATGCGATTCGATCCATTGCCGATCAGATGATTCAAACTGAGCAGGTGGCTTTGGAGGCGCGATCGCAACAGGCCGAGCAAACCTACCGCACGGCTGTATTCACCGGGCTTTTCTCCGGCCTGCTAGCGCTCGCCGCTCTGCTGGCTTTTCTCACGGCGCTAAGAAAGTATCTAGAAGCCCGGCAGCAGGCAGCCGCTTCTATGCAGGCCAGCGAACAGCGCTTTCGCCAAATTACAAATGCGATGCCGCAAATGGTATGGGTAACAAGGCCCGACGGCTACCACGAATACTACAATCGCCGCTGGTACGACTACATCGGCTGTACCCCTGAAGAATGCATTGGCTTTGGTTGGAATGCGCCCCTACACCCAGACGATCGGCAGGTGGCTATTGATCGCTGGCAGCATTCCCTACGCACAGGCGAACCCTACGAAATTGAGTATCGCTTTCGCTCAAAAGAAGGTGAATACTGCTGGTTTTTAGCGAGAGCGCTGCCGGTTAGAGATGAAACAGGCCGCATTACCCAATGGTTCGGTACCTGCACTGACATTGAAGAGAATAAGCGCACTGAGGCTGAACGCCGCCAGCTCGCCGCGAATTTAGCAGAAGCCAATCATCGCAAAGACGAATTCTTAGCCACACTTGCTCACGAACTGCGCAATCCGCTAGCGCCTATTCGCAATGGCCTAAAAATACTGCGGCTCACCGCCGAAAAGAGGGGTGAGCGAAACGAAACGACAGAACGTATTCAGTCAATGATGGAGCGGCAGCTTGCTCAAATGGTGCGGTTGATAGATGAGCTGATGGACGTTAGCCGAATTAGCCGGGGCAAGGTAGTTCTGTGCTGTGAAGTTGTCGAACTTGCTTCTATGGTTGAGCAGTCGGTTGAGACTAGCCTGCCAGCGATTGAGGCCGCAAAGCATAATCTGACGGTAATACTGCCACCACAGCCAGTTTACCTGTATGCCGATCCTGTGCGGCTAGTTCAGGTATTCAGCAATTTGCTCAGTAATGCTTGCCGATATAGCCAGCCAGGCAGTGAGATTTTTGTAGAAGCCCAACAGGTGCAGCCAGATGAGATAACGGTGGTGGTAAGAGATACTGGCATTGGCATCTCTGCCGAAATGCTGCCTAAAATCTTTGATCTCTTCACGCAGGTGCAGGGCGCTTTGGAGCGGGCCTCTGCAGGAATGGTAACCTCATCACAGGGCGGATTAGGAATTGGCTTAACGCTGGTAAAACAGCTTGTAGAAATGCATAATGGCTCTGTTAATGTCAGCAGCGAAGGCATTGGTAAAGGCAGTGAGTTTGCAGTACACCTGCCGACAACAACTCAGCCAATCCAAGGTAAAACGCAACCGTCAACAGCGAGCTACAAGCTATGAAAACCCGTCGAATTTTGATCGTAGACGATAACGAAGATTCGGTGATGACGCTAGAAATTCTCTTTGAGATAGCAGAGCACGAAACCCGATCGGCTTATAGCGGCATAGACGCTGTAGAGGTTGCAGCGTCTTTTCAACCTGATGCGGCGCTGTTAGATATTGGTCTGCCTGGACTGAGTGGTTACGAGGTTGCCCGCAAAATTCGCTCGCAGCCCTGGGGTGAAAAGATGGTGCTGATAGCGTTGACGGGATGGGGCCAGCCGGAAGATCGGCAGCAGGCTAAAGCAGCGGGGTTTGATGCTCATATGGTGAAGCCAGTGGATCATGAAGCGTTACTGGCGCTATTAGATGAGCTATTAGCGGCATGAACTCTCTCTTTGTTGCATTGTGTCCTTGGTTACATTGCGTCCTTGCTGAATCGTGTCTTTGCTAACTCGTGATAAAGCTGCTGGCTAGGTTTGTTCATCAGAGATTTTTCTGTTTTGAGCCTTCATCTGTCGCAGGCGAATCCAGCCGCCTGTCATGACGCCAGTTGTGCCGATTGCCAAGTTTAGCAGTGATAGGGTTAGTGGCTCTTGTGGCTCGCTAGTAAAGGTGTAGAAGCTCCATATGATTGTGAGTATTAGGGAGAGGGCGATCGCATGAATCACAGGAGCCCTTTGCGCGACTAAAGCCGCCAACCAGCCGCCGAGTGTGGTAAAACCTAAACCACAAATCGAAGCAAAGGCTAAAAACTGAGGCGTGATAGTGTTTCCTGCGCCGCTTAGCCAGGTGGCGTATAGCAAAGCAGTGCTCACGCTAATGGTAAGATAGCCAACGACCAGCGAGAGAAGCGTGAGAACCATAGCAAAACCTGTGAGAATGCAGCAGGACACCTCAGAATTATAGTGCTGGGCGACTTGTTGCTAATTCTAGAGCTACTGGCTCAAACAAGCTGCCTGATCAAGGTTGAGGTGATTAGCCGCTAGTAAGACAATCTCGTTGTTCTCATTAAGGCTCCAGTTAGCGGCTTCTGCAATCGGCTCAGTTGGCTCAACCGACTCAGCGATAGTCTTGTCAGAAGTTGAGGTTGGAAGAGAAGAGAGCGGGATAGGTTGAGTAGGAAGATTTGCGATCGCTCGAAAATCTTGCCAAGGACGATTGCTCTCCGCGATAAGACTCGGATTCATGGGTAGTCCACCTCTGCCAGTGGCAATAAATTGACCTTGACCGCCACTACAGCCAGCCGTGAGCTGATTTGCGGCATCGGTTGGGTTTGCAGGCAGCTCAACAAGACCGCTATCAGGATCGATATCAGGCGTGGTAATTGCGACAGTGCCGTCAATACCGACTTCAGAACTGGCGTTGATATCGCTGCTGGGCGTTAGCGCAGGGCGCGGGGCAATGCCGAACAAACCGGATGCATTGACGCTTATACTGCCGCCTGCGCCCTGCGTCGCCCTGGCAACAATATCGCTATTGCCTCGGCCCACAATCAGCGGCGTGTTAAGCGTGATGTTGCCGCCCGTGGCAGTGCCGGTAGCGCTGGTGGTGATTTGAGCGCGATCGCTCAACAGCAAAACAGGCGCAGCGATCACCACATTCCCTTCACTGCCGCCCCGCGACTCAGCCTGTATGGTGCCGCGAGCAAGCCGCACCTGCTGCTTGGCTGTAATATCCAGGCTTCCAGCAGCCCCCGTGCCCTGGGAGCTGACGCTGAGCTGCGCGCGATCGCTCAATGACAAATCGCCTGTAGTAATAGTGATGCTACCGCCCGCACCCGTAGACGTAATAACGCCATTGTCAAAGGTGTTGGCATAAATGCCGCTAGCCTCTCCGCCTAGCGCATTAAAAGGCGTCAGCGCGACCCGCTCGTTGTAAGTCGGATCGGTGCCCGAAAGCTGAACGCGACCGGCAGTAACGGTAATATCACCCGCTGAACCTGCCGTGAAGCTAGTGGTGACGATCTGGCCACCGTTTTGAATATTCAAATTATCCACATCTAGGATGATATCGCCAGCGTTTCCCTGACCCTGCGTTCGTCCAAAAACAGCCGCGCCTTGATTAATTGTGAGATCTGAGGCGTCAATATCGACACTGCCACCGTCGCCTCTGGCGGTAAACTCAGCCGAGCTAGAGATACTGCTAACGATGCCGCTTACATCGTTAATGCCTTCTAGCAAAATACTCTCATCTACCTCGATATTGAGATTGCCTGCATTTCCATCTCCCAGCGTACTAGCGGTGATCAGTGCGCCATTGATTATCTTCAAATCATTGGCAAACACGTTAACGTCTCCAACTTGGCCGCTCCCTTCTTGTTCAAACAAATCGCCTACTAAGCTATAGAGTCCTGTAAGCCTATCAGAAAGGCTGTTTTTGCCATCTAGAACAATGCTCTCATCAATACGAACAGTGAGATCGCCTAAGTCTCCAGTGCCCCGGCCAATCGTCCCAATTTGAGCGCCGTCTGTAAGATAGAGCGATCGCGCTTCGAGATCAACACTGCCCACGCTGCCAACTGCGCCAAAGTCTAGAGCACTGTAGATATTGCTTTGAGTGAGATTGACGCTGCCAGTTGCATCAATATTGATATCGCCGGTTTGATAGGGCAGCGACATACCTGCAAATAGACCAGATAGTATTGCGGTGCTCTCATCAGTTGGCGTCCCTGGGATTGCTAGCTGCCGTCAAATTACGGGCATCAATGCTAACACTTTCGACTGGGCCATTCGCAAATAGCTGAGCATTGTTGCTTAGGTCAACATCGGCACGCAATATTTTATCGGGCAGCGTCGCACTCAAAAAACCGCCCGGAAGAGGCACTGCTATCTGTTAGCGATACCGTCCCTGCCGCCGACAATCCGGCTATCTGTAACCGTCCACCAGCTAGGCGCACCCCGCCCCCATCGAAATTAACGTCTCCCCCGACCAGTACAAATTTTGTCCACGCCATAGCGTATTGAGTCCGCCCGTAGGAGAGACGTGATTAATCCCTTGCACTTGGATAGGCGCTGGGCGATTGCCAAGCTGCAATCCGATTGGCGTGCTGATTGTAAGCGTGGCAGGCCCAGCCGCCTCGGCGTTAAATACAGTGCTATCGGCAAAGACTAGCCCGCTAGCTGTGCTGGCAACAAACGCACCGTCTATATTCGTAATGCTGTTGGGGCCAAAGCTGATACCTTTAGGGCTCAGTAGAAACAAATCGACATTAGGCGCAAGATTGAAACCGTCTGAGGTGATCGTGACAATGCCGTTAATAGCCGTCGGTGTATCGGTCACCCGGCTAATGACGTTGCGCGTGTCAGGGCCAACGACAAAGTTAATTAGTCTTCCATCTGTCGTGTTGAGCTGGCTGAAGCTATGAAATATGTTCTGCTGCTGAGAAGGGTCTGTGTTGATGATGACGTGACCAGCCGGGCTGCTGTTGACAAAGGTGCCTTGCTGGTCGCTGATGACCTGTGCTCGCGCGGTGCGACCAAATGTGACAACGCTAAGTAGAGATAGTAAGAAGAGTCTTCGTTTCATGTTTTTAGAGCTAGGCGATCGCCTTCAAGGCATTTTGGTTCTATCTATGAGAATGCCCTGAGTGTTTTGAGTACCGTCTACACGTGTAGAGAAAACCGTCAGCCCGTGAGCGGCCCCATCTATCGACGCATTTGGTAAGCTGAAGGATAGAGATTATCGCCAAGGACTTGTGATTCAGTATGCCAGCCGCCATTTTTGAACAGCCTCTGCGCTTAGAACAAATTCCCTCACTCACCTATACCGCCACACCCGACCGCTTCGATCAAACCTGGGAAGCGCCACTGGCTACTCTTTTAGGCTTAGGCCGTGCGGTCGGCGCTGACTTTGTAGAGTTCTTTTTAGAGCGCAAAAACTACATTAGCTGCCTGGCCGAAGACGACGCGATTACCAGCATTTCACCTAGCTTAGTGTCGGGCGCAGGCGTACGCGTATTCAAGGGCAAGTCTGACTGCTATGTCAGCACCAACGACCTCTCTTTTGAAGGGCTAAAGACGGCGTTAGAAAAAGGGCTCGCTATTATGGGCCTAGAGCTACCAGGGCCTCATGCCAATATTCCAGAGATTAATCTGGAGCCACTGCGGGACTATGGCGCTAGCCGGGCCAAAGAAAACTGGCTAGCGAGCTGCGTGTCTATGCAGACGATGGGCGAGGTGCTTTTAGAAGCAAATGCAGCGCTGGCGAGAAAAGCGGAGCATGTCCAAGCGCGCAGGGCAGCTTACTTTCGCGACTGGCAAGAGGTATTAGTAGCCTCTAGCGACGGGACTTTCGCGCGTGATATTCGCCTTACTCAGTCAGTGGGCTTCAACCTACTGTGCGCTGACGGCGAGCATCGCTCCTCCATTGGTGAGCGGTTGGGCAACACGGGTGACCCTAGCTTCCTAACGGCTTGGGATTATGAGGAGACGGCGGCCAAGGTAGCTGAGGCAGCAGGCAAAATGCTCTATGCCGATTATGTCGAGTCGGGCAACTATCCGATTATTATGGCGAACCACTTTGGCGGCGTGATTTTTCACGAAGCCTGCGGCCATCTGCTAGAGACAACTCAAATTGAAAAAGAAACCACGCCTTTCATGAACAAGAAAGGGCAAAAGGTGGCTCATGAGAGTTTGACAGCATGGGATGAAGGGCTTTCGACTGAATCGTTTGGCACGATTGACATGGACGATGAGGGAATGCCGGTTCAGCGGACGCTGCTGATTGAAAATGGCATTTTGAAGAACTTTATCTCTGATCGGGCGGGCGAAATGCGCACGGGTCATCCGCGTACGGGCAGCGGTCGCCGTCAGGGCTACACGTTTGCCGCGGCTTCTCGAATGCGTAATACGTTTATCGCACCTGGCGAGCACACGGTAGATGAGCTGTTTGCTTCAGTTGAAAAAGGGATCTATTGCAAAAAGATGGGCGGCGGTAGCGTTGGGCCAACGGGGCAGTTTAACTTCTCGGTGGATGAAGCGTATCTGATTGAGAACGGCAAGATTACCAAGCCGCTAAAAGGCGCAACCTTGATTGGCGAGGCCACTGGAATTATGAACAAGATTTCGATGTGCTCGAATGATATTAGTTTGGCCCCAGGGTTTTGCGGCTCGGTGAGCGGTAGCGTATACGTGACGGTGGGTCAGCCGCATATTCGAGTAGACGACATTACAGTAGGAGGTCGATAAGATGCCAGATAAAACAACAGAGAAAACATCCAAGGTTCAAACCATTGCGCAGCAGGCTGAGGCGATCGCACAAAAGCTCAGCATTGCTAAATACGACATCTATGGCTCCTCTGTAGACGAAACCAGCGTTCAGGTAGACAAAGGCGAGCCCAAACAGGTCAAAGCCTCTAACCGTTCGAGCGTGATTGTGCGCGTATGGAATGATAAAAACCAGATTGGCGTGACTTCTACAACAGATGTAGATGAAACCGGGCTGGAAATGGCGCTTAAAACGGCCTATGAAGCGAGTGCTTTTGGCGTCAAAGAGAACGCGCCTGACTTTAGCCCGCAGGCGACTGCGCCAACGGTTGAGGTGAATGTGCCGGTTGCTGAGCCTGCGCCTGTGCCTGAGCTGATTGAGGCTTTGGTGGGTGCAGAGAAAGGGGTGTTGGAATCACATGAGGCGATCGCATCTGTTCCTTACAATGGCATCGCCCAGCGTGAAATCGAACGCTTTTACCTCAACAGCGAAGGGGCGCGGCGCAGCGAAGAACGCTCATACGCCTCAATTTATCTGTATGGTAAAACCGAGCAAGAGGGCCGCAAGCCTCGCGCCGCCGGAGCCATGCGGTTCAAAAATGGCTTGGCTCAGCTTGACGTGAAAGGCTGTACCCAAGAAGCGGCTGATAAAACCATCAGTCATTTAGACTACGAAAAAATTGAGTCAGGCAAGTATCCGGTTGTCTTTTCAGCCGAAGCTTTCTTGAGCTTGCTCAGCGCTTTTTCTAACATGTACAACGCTCAAAGCGTGTTGGACAATCGCAGTTTATCTACCGTTGACTCGATTGGCAAACAGGTCGCAAGCCCCTTGCTAAACGTATACGATGACGAGCTGAATGCTGAGAATGTCTCGGCTGAAACCTTCGATGGAGAAGGTACGCCGACGCGCCGTTTGGCCCTGATTGAGAAAGGTGCGCTGAAGAACTTTTTACACAGTGCGGGCACCGCTAAGCGGATGAATGCTGAACCGACAGGTCATGCAAGCATTGGTGCAAAGGTGAGTGTTGGGCTTAACTATTTAGTCGTTGCTGCAGGCGATAAAGAAGACAGTTCCTATCAGTTAGACAGCGCGGATGGTGTTGTTTTGATTGATGAATTGCAGGCGCTTCATGCGGGCGTTAATTCACTCCAAGGATCTTTCTCTTTGCCTTTTGACGGCTGGCTAATTAAAGACGGCAAGCGCATTAGCGTAGAATCTGCGACGGTAGCCGGAGACTTTAGAGAAGTGCTCAACAGCATTTTGTATCTTGAGCCTGAAGCTGAGGTGACTGCTGGCGGTATCTCTCCTCGCGTTTGGGTGAGTGAGCTGTCGATTACGGGCGAAGCTTAGTAAATTAGGCGGCGCATTTAGTTTAGAGATATTGAAAGAGGCGATTCCTTTTGATAGGGGTCGTCTTTTTCTGTTGCGCCCTCTTGCACCTTCCATCAATACATCTACGCTACGCATCCCCACGCAGCCCCCACGTCTCTAAAAACCGCAATCAACTACGAAATCTTCACGAGAATCCGCATAAGCGCTCAATAAATTAAAGCTAGGGTGAAAAGCAACCGAAATTCTACGGTTCTATAGCTAGCAAGTCAGGTAGTTAATATAACCTTGTAGGTGCCTGGCCACTCGTTAGATGGGAGCACCTGCATGAAATTTCCTTCGGTAGGCATGAGCTTTTACTTCTTTCTCTCAAGAATTAGCTATCTCAAGAGCTATAAAAGCAAGCTGATGGTCGTTGCTTTTGCAGGTACTCACATTCCTTTGCTGGCGCTACTGTTTTATTTCATTAGCACCACGACAATCGCCGCAGACGACAAGCTGCGAGTGATTGGCATTGCGCTGGTAGCAACGCTCATAGGTACAGCCGCGACGCTGCTGGCCTTGCACAGCTTACTTTCACCAGTTGGAGAAACGGCTCGGGCGCTAAGAGACTACTGGCAGAAGAAAAAGCTGCCTGATCTGCCGACTGACTATACCGATGATGCGGGTGTATTGATGGCAAATGCGACCCAGATTGTTAAAAAGCTAGATGACCTGATTCGTCGCCTTGAAGATTATGACGATCTCACAGGACTGCCGAATCGAAAGGTGTTTAAGTCGCAGCTAACGAAGGCGATCGCGACCACAAAGCCACAGCAAAAAGTTGCCGTTTATGTCATTGATATCGATGGGTTTCAGAGCTTGAATGGGATTGAGGGGAATGGTGTTGGCGATCGCGTATTGAGAGCGATCGCTCAGCGCCTAACCCACTACACCAGCAGCGAAGACAGCTTAGCTCGACTTGGCAATGACGAATTCGCTATTTTTCACTATCAAGACGATGCGTTAAAGCCAGATTTCTCAACCGCCCAGGAAATTCTCACGCTTTTAAGCAAGCCTTACGAAGGTCTTTCAGATGCCCTTCGTGTGAGCGTGAGCATCGGCATTTCTATGTATCCGGCAGATGGCAACGACGCCGAGCAGCTTATTGCTACCGCCTACACTGCGCTACAGCAAGCAAAACGCAAAGGCAATAGCAGCTACGAATTTTACTCTGCTGAGCTAGCCGCCATTCTACAGAAGCGAAGAAAGCTCACCAATGACCTCAGCTGTGCGCTTGAAAACAATCAGCTATTTCTTCACTATCAGCCCCGCATAGACTGGAGCAAAAACGAAATGGTCGGGGTAGAGTGCTTAGTGCGCTGGCAGCATCCCGAGCTAGGAAAAGTCTCCCCTGCTGAGTTTGTCCCCCTAGCAGAAGAAACGGGGCTGATATTGCCAATTGGTGAGTGGATATTAAGGCAGGCTTGCGCGCAGAGTAAGGCATGGCAACAGTCTGGTCTACCCGACTTTACCGTCGCCGTTAATCTGTCAGCCCGGCAAATTGAGCATCCTGGACTGGTTGAACTCGTTCA
Organism: uncultured cyanobacterium; assembly: GCA_963793265.1. Classification (GTDB taxonomy): domain Bacteria; phylum Cyanobacteriota; class Cyanobacteriia; order Phormidesmidales; family Phormidesmidaceae; genus Phormidesmis. The sequence continues at coordinate 544,508 of CAWBZI010000004.1, read as the reverse complement.
GCAGGTGCTTGATGAAACTGAGCTTGAGCCTCGCTTTCTAGAGCTAGAAGTGACTGAAAGCTTACTGATGGGCGACATTGACCACACGCTATCGGTGCTGCAAGCACTGCACGACAAAGGCATTGCTTTGGCACTAGATGATTTTGGCACGGGCTACTCTTCGTTAAGCTACTTAAGAAAATTCCCCTTCGATATTCTCAAAATCGACCAGGCATTTGTCAAAGACATGGTTCACAGTGACGATGCGGCTGAAATAACCAGGGCCATTGTTGCACTGGCTAAAGGCTTGCAGATGGGGCTGATTGCTGAAGGCATAGAAACAGAGGAGCAGCTTAACCAAATCAAAGGATATGACTGCCCCGAAGTTCAGGGCTATTACTTTAGCAAGCCAGTTGTAGCTTCTGAGATCGCGAGTTTGCTGAGAACCCCAAACCCTTGGCAGCGAGAGCTGTTAAAGGTTTAAAACGGCAGCGAACTTCCGACAGACGACAGCAGATCGGTGAAGCTATCAATAAAGCTGTGCTTGAATCGAACGGCGATCGCACCACAAATAAAAGGAACCACTGCTGCGACGATTAGGGGGACAGTGCCCACTTCAGAAAGCGGCGTGTGCGTCATTTCCATTGAGCCTAGTAGCAATAAAAAAACCACACTGCCGAAGAAAAAGCCGATTGAGAAGCTGGTCAGCGCGCTGTACTGAGAACTTTCGGCACTTTCGATCTGAGGCGTTTTGTTCAGACTATTTTCGGACTCACGAGACATCACAAGACTCCTTTAGGGCTGAATGTTTGTCCATGTTAGGAGCGATTGCTATAACCGCCACCGCCCTATGACACTTTTTGTTCTGCTACATTTGCCCAAAGCCAGTCAAATTCCTACTTCAATCGCTCTAATGTATCGCTCGGCTGAAGCTCGCACTCTATTCTTCGCATCATCAGCCACAATAGCCGTCCACCAGGCACCATAAAGGCGATCAAAGCTGTAAGGTTTTACAGAATCTAGGATGTGCCTGACTTTGACGGCAGGTAGTGGAATGTAGTTGGGGTAGCTATACATAAAGCTGACCCAGCGCTTATCAGCGACGACTTGAATTACATCACCAGTCAAAAGCCTCCCTTCACCTTCATCAGCGCCACAGATCCAGTGACAAACGGTGCCGCCTTCAAAATGGCCACCCGCTCTAATCAGCGTGATATTCTCCTGAAGTTTAAGCGTTTCGCCCTGCCAGAACTCAATGCTGCTGTCGGGTCTTTGCATCCATTGGTGATCGCGCTCATGCAGATACACCTTGACCCCAAAAGCATGTGCCCACTCCACCGCTGAGCCATAGTAGTGGGGATGAGAAATCGCGATCGCACTTACTCCACCCAGCGCATTCACCTGCTCAACCGTCTCATCGTCCACCAAGCTAATGCAGTCCCATAGCACGTTTCCTGACGTTGACTGAATCAACAGCGCCCGCTGTCCAATTGCAAACTTAGGCTCTGTGCCAATGCCATACAGATTCTCTTCTTGCTTTTCAATGCGGTTATGGTGTTCTTTTTGTAGCTCAAGCAGCGTCGTCCACTGCTGGCCACCGGAACCAACATACTGCCGTTCGTCTTCGCAGATAGGGCAGCGCGGCGGCGGTTCCGGTGTTCGAGCAAACTGCGTTCCACAAGTCGCACAAATATAGTTAGTCAATGTACTGCACTACCTTTTCAGTTTTATAACGCACCTTAGCCATATCAGCCGCCCGATCGTCTTCAGAACGATAGCCCGCCGTGCAGATAACAACTGAAGCGTAACCTTGGTCTTTTAAGCCCAAAATCTCATCAAACTTATCAGGTTCAAAGCCTTCCATGGGACAGGTATCGATGCCGAGCAAGGCTGCGCTGTATAAGAAAAACCCTAGTGCGAGATAGGTTTGTTTGGCTGACCACTTATCGGGAATGAGATCAAAAGGAGGCTCTTTCAAATAGCCTTTAATCATCTCTTCCATACCTTTAAGCTTGTCGTCAGGCATGTTGCGAACTTCTTTTACGCGGCTGATATAAGGCGGTACATCATCTGCACCGATGTCCGTTTTTACCGCCAGAACGACTAGATGAGAAGCTTCGGCTACCTTAGTTTGACCCCAAGAAGCATCTACTAATTTTTCTCTAACATCAGGATTGCGAACGACAAAGAACTTCCAGGGCTGTAGGCCGAATGAAGAGGGCGAAAGGACTAGGCTTTGCTCTAGGGCGTGCCAAACGTCGTCTGGGATTTTCTTGTCGGTGTCAAACTTTTTGGTGGCGTAACGCCAGTTAAGCGTGTCTAAAACTTGATCGGGCGTGAGGTCTGGTTTGGCCATTAGAGTCTCTCGTATTTGTTTTGGAACAGGACGGATAGAGGTCTGTCAAATTATGTCAGTCTGACGTTGTTAGAAGAATCTTTCTGTGGAGGGGGAGCCCATTAGGCAACCGAATAGATTATGAGGTTTACGAGGTTGGGATAGCTGCGATCGCATCTATTTCAAACAACATCCCATCACCCGCCAGCCGAGGCACCGGAATCAAGGTACTTGTCGGCTTAACCAAATCATCAGGCCACATTGCATTCCGCTCAGCTGATATCAGCCTTTGCTTTTCAGCATCGTGATCGACAGAAAGCACCGTAATCTTTACGACCTGCTCCGGCGTTGCACCGGCTGCTGCTAAAGCTTTGCGCAAGCTAACAAAAGCCTGCTTGAGCTGCGCTTCAAAGTCACCAAGCTCTCCTTTGTCATCTCTGCCGCCCTGCCCAGCGAAGAAAACGAGCGTTTGATCAGAAGGCACCTTGACGATATTAGTAAATCCATATTTAGTAGGGTTGCCAAGCTCAGGTGGATTGATGTGTTGAATCATGATGTGTAGAATCCTTAAGTTTGTGAGTAATTGTCTATTTAGAGCTGGTTTGTTGACCAATCACGACGCTGGCTAAGATTATGGCCACCCCAGCGAGTTGAACAAGCGTAAATGTCTCCTGTAAAAAGACATATCCAATCAGAGAGGCAACAACAGGACTGAGCAGTCCTAAGTACGAGGCTGCTGTTGGGCTAAGCCGGTTAATACCTCGAAACCAGAGCGCGTACGCTAAGCCCGTGCCAATCAGACCGAGGTAGATGAAGCCCCATAAATTTGTTCGAGTAACTTCGGTAAAAGGCCCTTCGGTGATGAGCGCTACTGGGAGCAGCAAAAAGCCACCAATCGTAAGCTGCCAAGCGGTAAAAACCATCAGAGAAACTGGCGGCTTCCATTTTTTTACGAGTACGGTGCCTAGACCCATAGCACCTGCACCTGCTAGGGCCGCAATGATGCCAATACCGTCAAGCTGTGCGCTCGGGCCAAGCACTAATAGTCCAACGCCGATAAAGCCAGCCATCGCAGCGACAACAGAAGTCTTAGAAGGCTTCTGGCTTAATATCGCCCAGGCAAATAATCCTGTTAGCAAAGGCTGAATAGATCCGGCGGTCGCCGCAACGCCGCCCGGCAAGCGATAGGCCGCGACAAACAGCAGCGCTTGAAATACGCCAATATTCAATCCACCTAAGATCAACATGCGCCACCACCAGTTGCCTGTCGGGAGCTTGCGCAGGCCGATGGTGAGCAATAGGCCAATGGGAAGCGATCGCATCGAAGCTACCAATAAAGGATGGCCCGCTGGCAAAAATTCGGTCGCTACCGCGTAGGTCGTGCCCCAGGAAATGGGTGCGATCGCCGTTAATAGAATGTCAGATAGCCTGGTAGGAATGACTTTCATGATTTATCTTGACGCTAAGATACTTAACGCTAAGACTATAGCACTTTTACCTTGATATCGAGATAGTTTACTTCAAGACACTTGAATTTGTCTCAGTGATAAGATCGTCTGCACTAAGAGAATGTAGACAGTGTTCTAATGGCATCCGATCCGGTCGATAAAATTTTGGCGCAGTGGCAAAAGGAGCGCCCCGACCTAGACGTATCACCGATGGGTTTGATTGGGCGAACCACGCGGCTAGCTAACTACCTGAAAAAGGCCATCGGCAAAACGTTTGCAGAGTTTGGCTTAAATCCCGGAGAATTTGATGTGCTTGCCACGCTCAGGCGTACAGGCGCACCTTATCAGCTCTCACCGACTGAGCTGTTTAAATCGATGATGGTGTCGTCTGGAACAATGACCAATCGGATTGATGGCTTAGAAAAAGCTGGGTTAGTTGAGCGCATTCCTGATCCGGGCGATCGCAGAGGCACCCTAATTCATCTCACCGACAAAGGTTTTGCGCTAATCGAAAAAGCGCTCGAAGCCCACGTCGAAAACGAGCACCGTATTCTCAGCACATTAGAGCACTCAGAGCGAGAAACCCTAGCTCAACTCCTGAGCAAACTCCTCATTCCTTTTGAGGAATGAGGGCGCTGTTCCTAACGACAGAGATTAGTAGATATCTCTCATGCGCACCACCAGAAGCGTTAAGAAATACCCTACGATGAGTCGATAAAATCCTACAATCTTAGGACTCAAAACCAGCTCATTAACAGGAAAAACTGTGACCTATCAGCCCATTGAAAACTATGGCCTCATCGGAAACATGCGCACCACCGCACTCGTGGGGATGAATGGATCGATTGACTGGTTTTGCCATCCTCGCCACGACTCGCCCAGTATTTTTGCGGCCCTTCTAGACAGTGAAAAAGGCGGTCACTTCAAAATTGAGTCAACTGTTCCAGAAGACAGTCACAAGCAGTTTTACTATCCTGAAACCAACATTCTCATCACTCGCTTTCTATGCGAATCCGGCGTCGGAGAAGTGGTTGACTTCATGCCGCTCGGCAACGACATCATGCGCAACTGGATTGTGCGTCAGGTGCGCGCTGTCCGTCACGAAATCACCTTCAAAGCCGAGTGCTATCCCGCATTTGACTACGCCCGTGCCTCACACAAAACCGCAAAAACAAAAGGCGGCGCTCGTTTTTCTTGTACAGACGATCCTTACAACAGCACCCGACCCAACAAATTTGTAGACGACATCCCCCATGCCCAGTGCCAGCACTTCGAGCTAATCACAGAAGTACCTTTACAGATAAACGACCGGGGTGCCTGTGCTGAATTCACACTTCAAGAAGGTGAAACGGTCAGCTTTATATTCAAGCCTGCTGGCGGAGATCAAGATCCGCCACAGCACTTTGATACAGAAGGAAAACCGCAGTGCAAGCAGGTCAATCCTTCTGTTCAACTCACCTCAGAGCAAAGAGAAGCCCTGAGCCCAACAACCGAGACTTTTTTTACTGAAACCAGCAGCTATTGGCGCAAGTGGCTCTCTCAGTGCGTGTATACCGGGCGCTGGCGAAGGCGTGTAGAGCGTTCGGCTTTAGCGCTCAAGCTGATGACCTACGAACCGACCGGCGCAATTATTGCAGCGCCCACCACGAGTCTGCCAGAGGAGATAGGCGGCGAACGCAACTGGGACTATCGCTACACCTGGATTCGAGACGCGGCCTTTACGGTGTATGCGCTGATTCGGATTGGCTTCACCACAGAGGCCCGAGACTTTATGAACTGGCTTGAAGAACGCTGTCAGGAGCTAGGGGAAGGCGGCAGCTTACAGGTTATGTATCGCATCGACGGCAAGCTAGATATTGAAGAACAACACCTCGATCATTTAGAAGGCTATAAGCAGTCTCAGCCGGTTCGGATTGGCAATGGCGCTTTTGAGCAGCTTCAGCTCGATATTTGTGGTGAGCTGATGGACTCAGCGTATTTGTACAACAAGTATGGCGAGTTTATTTCGCACGATTTTTGGGCGCACCTGCGCTATCTCACAAACTGGGTGTGCGATAACTGGCAGCGAAAAGATAAGGGCGTTTGGGAGTCACGCGGCGGTAAGAAAAACCACGTGTATTCCAGATTGATGTGCTGGGTGGCGATTGATCGGGCGCTACGGATTGCTGAGAATCGTTCGTTTCCGGCTGAGCGATCGCACTGGCTAACCGTACGCGATGAAATCTACGAAGAGATCCTCGACAAGGGCTGGGACGAGGATCGTCAGGCGTTTGTGCAGGCGTACGGCAGCACGGACTTAGACGCGGGCTGCCTGATCATGCCGCTGGTGTTTTTCATGGCACCCAGCGATCCTAAAATGCTCAAGACCATCGCAGCTGTCCGGCAACCGCCCAGAGAAGGGGGACTTACTGCAAACAGCCTGGTGTATCGCTACAATCCAATCGGCTCTGACGGCGATTCGAGCGATGGCCTAAAAGGAAAAGAAGGCACTTTCAACCTATGTACTTTTTGGCTAGTAGAAGCGCTGACTAGAGCCGGGCGTACTAATCCTGAATCGCTTAATGAAGCCAGGCGCATTTTTGAAGAAATGCTGACCTATGCAAATCATGTCGGTTTGTATGCTGAAGAAACGGGCATTAGCGGTCAGGCACTTGGGAACTTTCCGCAGGCATTTACTCATATCGCACTGATCAGTGCCGCTTGGAATTTAACTGAGGAGTTGGGCAGAAATCCGGCCAGCTAAGCTGGTCAGCTAGTCGGGCCAGTTAGTATTCTCTAGAGTCGCTGACCAAGCAGCGGGCGTTGCGAGCGGCAGCTTCGCTGGTGGTGTAGAACTCGCCATCGTCTAGTACGGTAAAGTCGGGGGTGAACACCCAGCAACGGTAGCCGAGTTCTGTGCGGCCAACGGCGATGACCCAACCTGGGTAGGTGAAAACGTCAACGAGTTCGCAGTATTGCATGGGTTAATTGCGACAGTAGAGGTGAGAATAGAAAACGGATACAACGCGCGCTTGCAAATGAACTATCACTGATATATTTTAAGGATGTCGATTTAGTTCAGTTGTACTAAAATTAGTATAGCGAAAATAGACTATTTTTCATCTCGTAGAAACTCCCTCGGAAATACTTATGGCTGCCAACGCCTCCTCTGATAAGCAAAAAGCGCTGACTTCTGTGCTCACCCAAATTGAACGCAACTTCGGCAAAGGCTCCATCATGCGGTTAGGTGAAGCCAACCGTATGCAGGTAGAAACCATTCCTACTGGCGCGCTCACGCTCGACATGGCGCTAGGCGGCGGCTTGCCCAAAGGCCGCGTGATTGAGATTTATGGGCCTGAGAGTTCGGGTAAGACGACGCTGGCTCTGCATGCGATCGCTGAAATCCAACGGCAGGGCGGTGTCGCAGCCTTCATTGACGCAGAACATGCCCTCGACCCCTTCTATGCCGGTCACTTAGGCGTCAACACCGAAGACTTGCTCATCTCTCAGCCTGACACAGGCGAAATGGGCCTAGAGATTTGCGATCAGCTCGTACGCTCGTCTGCCGTAGATTTGATCGTGATCGACTCTGTAGCCGCGCTCACGCCCCGCGCTGAGATTGAAGGTGAGATGGGCGACTCTCACATGGGTTTGCAGGCCCGCCTGATGAGCCAGGCGCTGCGGAAGATTACCGGCAACATCGGCAAATCGCAGTGTACGGTAATTTTCCTCAACCAGCTTCGTCTGAAAATCGGCGTTACGTACGGTAACCCTGAAACCACAACGGGCGGTAACGCGCTGAAGTTCTACGCTTCGGTTCGCTTAGACATTCGTCGCATTCAAACCCTGAAAAAAGGCAACGATCAGTTCGGTATTCGAGTGAAGGTAAAGGTTGCTAAAAACAAGGTCGCGCCACCTTTCCGCATCGCTGAATTCGACATTATTTTTGGCGAAGGTATTTCCATCTTGGGCTGTTTGCTAGACCTTGCTGAGGAATACGATATCGTCGTCCGCAAAGGTGCCTGGTATAGCTTTGAAGGCACTAACGTGGGCCAGGGCCGTGACAACACGATTATTCGCATGAAGGAAGATCCTGAGTTTGCGGCGAAGGTGAAGGAGCTGGTGATGGCAAAGCTGAAGCCTGAGGCGATTCCGATTGAGCCGGGTGAGGAGCCTGTGGTGCCGCCTGTAGAGGTGGATGTGGAGAAGCAGGAAGTGCTTGAAGAAGTGGTTGCTGAAGCTGAAGAGACGGCGAGTAAGACGAAAGGTCGGAAGTCTAAGGCTAAGTAGCTCTGTAGTTTGAGCTTTGTAGTTTGAGCACAATAGACTAACCGCTCTATAGCAGCGGTTAGTTTTTTCATATGTGGTGCTATGCGCTCTTTTGGTCTTGCTAGCTTAATTTTGCCGTTACTGGTAGCGCAAACAGCTTCCACTCAAGAACCTATGACAGACGATCATCTTTTTGATTTAGTTGACCTGTTGACCGAAGAAGGTATCGATCAGGTAACTTTTTGGCAACGAATGGTACAGATGAATTCTTCGGCTCCTAACCAGATCAGGTTAGCTGAATCTTTAGTTGAAGCGAACCGATACGACGAAGCAGAAGTTGCTTATAGAGAAGCGCTTCGTTTGGAACCGAATATCATCACTTACGAGCGTTTAGGCTCTTTTTTACAAAGCCAGGGACACATAGATGAAGCGATCGCCCTCTTCAGACAAGCGCTCTTGCTAGAACAGAGCAATATTTCTTCACATCGAAATGTCGGTGTAGCACTACAAGATCTCGGGCTTTACAAGGACGCTGAAATTGCCTTCAGAAAAGCGCTACAGAGAGATCCTGAGGCGGCACATGCCCATAGAGAATTAGGCGACATCTTACAAGTGCAGGGCAAATCAGCGGAAGCAGAGATCGCATACAGAGAAGCCATTCGAGTCTTTCCGATTCAAACTGGTTTACCCAATTACATGGATGCCTATACCCGTACAAAGTTAGGAGATTCGCTAGCTAGCCAATCTAAATTTGCAGAAGCTGCTGCAATCTACAAGGAAGCTATTCGCTTATCGGGAGAAAGAGAAAGTGCCGAAGCTGACCCTCTGTTGAACAACCCACGTCATAGAAGAGAAGGCATAGCAACCGGAGTTGCCATAGTTCTAGTCGCAGACCGTGCAGAGGACGCACTGCCTTTTCCCGATCCATTTCCTTTTTATCCGTTAGCAACCGCAAGATACCGGCAAGGTCAGTGGGCTGAAGCTGAAGCGGCTTATCAAAAGGCTATTGAGCGATCGCCCGAAGACATTACAACTCACTACGCTCTTGGCAATTTGCTATTAAATCAAAATAGAACAGAAGAGGCCAGTGCTTCATACGAAGAAGCTATTAGGCTAGAAGAAGGTGACTCTACCTATGAAAATTTAAGTTATGTACTGTCTGATCAAGGCCGATTGGAAGATGCAGCAACCTTTTACCAGGAAACTATTCTAGAAACCATCTCTCGTTGATGAAGTGAGTGTGAGCGCTCTCTAAAGTGATATTAATCACCTTAGAAACTACTTTGCATATGTAAATACACTGAATAGATTAGGGGAAAGCGTTCTCAGAAGAATTACATGCGTCCCTTTATCACTGCTGGATTAAGCTTAGCCATCATGGCTAACATTTCGGCTACCGCCTACGGGCAAAGCTATCAGTCTTTTATACAAAAAGGCGTGGCTGCTCAAAGTGCTGGAAACTATGCTGAGGCTGAAGCGGCCTATCGTGAGTCTATTCGGCTAGATGCTGAGGATGCGACGGGTTACTACAACTTGGGTAATGTGCTGGCAGAGCAAGGGAGAGTGGACGAGGCGATCGCGACATTCCAAACCACCGTCCGTCTAGAGCCTACCAACGCCGACGCTCACTACAACTTAGGCTACTGGCTAAAAGCTCAGGGGCAACTCGAAGCGGCTGAATTAGCCTACCGAGAAGCCGTACGCCTAAACCCTTTCGATAGCACCACTTATTACAACTTAGGAGCCCTGCTCGCTGAACAATCGCAGTTTGTAGAAGCTGAGGTGATGTTTCGCAGAGTGCTTTTGTTAGATGCCAGTAATGCCAATGGCTATCAGTATCTAGGTATGACGCTAGCCAATCAAAATCGGTTAGAAGCGGCAGAAAATACCTTCCGCGAGGCGATTGATCGGTTCCCTGACCAATCCAGCTTCTACTACAACCTGGCTTTTGTCCTCGACAAACAAGGCCGCACTGAAGAATCAGCGGGCCTGTATCAATCAGCTATTCAGTTAGGGTTTGAGCTGTAGCAAAAACAACTATAGGCCCTATTGAGCCTGAGTGCGCTGCGCTAAGTCTTGAAAGGCTAAGCGAATCTGCTCAATGCGGCGGCGGTTTACACCCAAGTCAGACTCGCCCATCCGAGCTGCCGCGCGCGTGTGAATCACCTTTTCATCTTTGGGCAGGTAAAACTCGGTGTCGTCTCTAAAGCCCATCAGGCGGCTTTCGGACTCGACCAGAATATAGTCGTCGCTTTGTTCAACAATTTTGCTGCGAGGCACTACGCCGATGATGTCGATTAGGCTTTTGCGGGCAGTTTCGTGATCGCTCTCATAAGCAATCGGCGCGATCGCATGTTCCTCATCTGCCCCCTGACTCACCACACAGTTAGGCGACGCCGGACAGCTCGCGAGCCTGCCGTCACTCACACCCAAATTATCAGGTCGCACACCAGCAGTCAGCCCGCCGATACCTGGCAAAGCTGCGAGGGTTCCAGCTTGAGCAGGCACGAGCGCGCCGAAGCTGACCAATATCAATAGAACAATCGTTAAAAAAGTAGATAAAACAGATCTCACAGTGATCGCGTACTCCTTATATAGTTAGGAAAAGACCCTCTAAGCATAAGGTCTTCAATGAATCTTTGCGGCACATGGCAATTCTTCACCTCAATTCAATGGCGCTCCCCTGGGTCGATCTGCCCGATTCCTTAGAGACGCTGACGACCTTTGCCACGCAGCTACAGACGGTCGTGAGCGCGGCTGTTGGTCATCCGGTCTGGGCGATCGCCGCGGTCGTACTCACCATCGTCCTCATTCAAATCATCGCAGACTTAGTTAAGCGCATTCTCAAAACCAGCGTTGCTTTCGTGCTCAAGCTGCCGCTGCTGCTCAGCCAGTGGATATGGCAAAAAGCCACCGCCCCTGCGCAGGCAAGCCAGGCAGCTCAAGTCGATCAGCTAATTGCGCGACTAGAAGCCCTCCGCAGCGAGCAGGATCAGGTTGTTTTGGAACTCAAAACCCTGCTAGGTGAGCAAAAGCGAGCGGCAAGTCCTTTAATTCAGCTAGCGCCCGAGGCCACAGCAGCACGTAAGTCTAGCTCGATAGTCTCACCAGAGACAGGTTGAATGACGCGGATATCTTTACCTTCTGAAGTGAAGCGCGATCGCATATCAGCCGCACCGCCTTTGGTCGTCAGCGTCGGCGCAATCAGCCCGTCATAGCTCACTTTTCCAGCCTCAGCCGTAGGCAGCATTACCTTAGGCGTCAGCAGCCTAGCAATCTCTGGGGCCGCAATGCTGCCTCTAATCACCGGAGCCACCCCCATTAGGGTTTGGTCTGCCATCGGCGTAATTGCAACATCCACTGCGCCCAGCGTTTTTAAATGCTCAGAGTCAGGATAACCATGAGGCTCGTAATACAGCCGCACACCTTCAGATAAAAAGGAAAGCACATAGGCATTTTCCTTCTTGAGCGGGCCCACAACAGCGCCTTCAAACGTCTTAATCTCTAGGCTTTCTTTCAGCGTCACCGTTTTGCCATGCTCTAAAACAGTGACCGACTCAAAGCCTACTTCGTTAGCAACCTCTGCGCCATCTGGAGAAGCTGCAACCGGAATGGACTTATCTAAATGCCTGAGCGTTTCAGGATGAGCGTGGTCAGCAAGTCCTTGAGAGAGCAAAATCAGGTCTATATGCTGTGGAATATCTACGGGCTGCTGCCGCGACCCTTTTACGAGCCAGGGAGCGTTGGCAAATACCAAGTCGCCGATCAGCCAGGGATCGAGCAAAATTCGCCAGTCGCCGGACTCCATTAACCAACTGTTGGCATCGAACCAGGTGAGTTTCATTTTTATTGTCATCTTGTAGAGGTGACTATACTTTGCCGAATGGGCCTCGGCGATCGCAACTATTCCAGGGCGCAGATATTACAGTACATAAATCGCAAAATTACACAACCGTACAAAAAAGGAGAAATGACCTGCTTCTTTCTAAAGAAATACTGAAAAATGTGGCTTAGGCTACAACTCTTAGCGTGTGAAACGTATGCCACTGCGGAATTTTGCGTCTAAAGCCCGCTGGGTAAGCACGGAAAATAAACCTTAAGCTTTCCTTATGCTTAGTGAGTATTCCGTACGTATATTCGGAAGTATTGAGTATTGGGGGGCGCGATCCCCGTATAATTTCGTAGTTGTAAAGAAGAAAGAAGTTTGCCGGATTCATTTTAAGTGCGTTGTGTAAACAATCGCCTTTAACAATTCATGCGACAGCAGTCTCACAGCAGTTACACCGCCTCAAAGCGCACCAGCCCAAAGGTTGATAAAAATAGCCACAGGCTTACAGCGCTCTCCCCTGACACTCGAAGGCGGCGAACCCGTGACCGACAGTGCTCTGGTGATATAACCGTCACGCCCTTACGCGGGTTTTTCATTGCGCTTTTGTTTTTAGGCGTGCCAACCGTTTCACTTGGCGGCGTTTGCTTTTTGCTTTTGCAAAACAACTTAAAGCTCAGCAGAACCAACAGTGAGCTGCATGAAATTGCTCATGAGGTCACCGCAGAGATCGATGTCTTAGGAGACGAAATCGATTCTTTAAAAGCCAGAGCAGGCGTGCCAGATAGCGAAGAGGCTCAAAAAGAGAAACCACAGGAAACTGAGAAGTCTGAGGCTGATAAAAAAGCGGCTGAGAAGTCTAAGGCTGAGAAGAAAGCGGCTGAGTCTGCTGGCAGCTCGCAAGACAATATTCAGAGCGGCCTGTCTGAGGTAAGCGTGAATAGTGCTGGTCTAGTGCTGCCGGTTAGAGGCGGTGGCACCCTGGCAAAGAGTCTAAAGCCTCAAGGTGGCCCGGAAAATGTGGTAACGGCCTTAGATTTGCTGGAAGACGCCAAGCAGCAGGTTCCTGAACTCAACCGAGCGTTAGATTCGGCCATTAAGCCTGCCTTAGAAAAGACCTTGGCCGAAGAGGCATCTTATCCAACCGGACAGCCTGTCGTTGGTCGCGTGGTGGTTTCATCGGAGTATGGCATTCGGAGCAATCCCTTTACCGGCAGCGGCTATGAGGTGCACGAAGGGATAGATTTTGTCGGGGATACGGGTGATATTATCGCGGCTACCGGAGATGGAACGGTAACGCTAGCAGGCCCTAATGGTGGCTACGGCAATACGGTGACTATCGATCATGGCCACGGTTATGAGACGCTGTACGCGCATATGTCTAAGGTGAGAGTGAAGGTGGGCGATCGCATCAAGCGCGGTCAGATCATCGGTCATATTGGCAGCACGGGCCGGTCTTCTGGCCCTCATTTGCACTACAGCCTCTACAAAGACGACAAAGCGATTGATCCACGAACGTTGATGAAGCTATCTGAGAATTTTTTGGCAGACGGCCCAAGATAGTTCAGGTCGTGCAGAAGGTGAGCGATCGCTAAATACGGTAGGATCTATCTTGCGAGCGCAGGCAATTAGGTCAGGCAATTTAGATCATGGGCAACACTTTCGGCCATCTTTTTCGGATCACCACTTTCGGAGAATCCCACGGTGGCGGTGTAGGCGTCATTATTGATGGCTGTCCGCCGCTGCTAGAGATCTCGGCTGAAGAAATTCAGGTCGATTTGGATCGCCGCCGTCCGGGGCAAAGCCGGATTACTACGCCGCGCAAAGAAACGGATACCTGCGAGATTGTCTCGGGCGTATTTGAAGGCAAGACCTTGGGTACACCGATTTCGATTTTGGTGCGCAATAAAGATGCCAGGTCGCAAGACTATGACGAGATGTCTGTGAAGTATCGGCCCTCTCATGCCGATGCCACCTACGATGCCAAGTATGGAATTCGTAATTGGCAGGGGGGCGGACGGTCTTCGGCCAGAGAGACGATTGGTCGGGTGGCGGCAGGTGTGATCGCCAAAAAAATTCTTAAGCAGGTCTGCGGCACCGAAGTGATTGGCTACGTGAAGCGCATTCAGGACATCGAAGCGCCGCTAGACCCTAACACTGTTACGCTAGCCGAAGTCGAAAGCAATATTGTGCGCTGCCCCAATCAAGATGTGGCTGAGCAAATGATTGAGCGCATCGATCAGATTCGCAAAGAGGGCGACTCAATCGGCGGTGTGGTTGAGTGCGTAGCTCGCAATATGCCAAAGGGGCTAGGCTCGCCTGTTTTCGACAAGCTCAGCGCTGATCTGGCCAAGGGTGCAATGTCGCTACCTGCTACCAAAGGCTTTGAGATGGGCTCAGGCTTCGCTGGTACCCTGCTCACCGGCTCCCAGCACAACGATGAGATGTATCGCGGCGAAGATGGCACCTTTCGCAATCGCACCAACCGAGCAGGCGGTACGCAGGGCGGCATTTCTAACGGCGAAAATATCGTCATTCGAGTCGCCTTTAAGCCTACTGCAACCATTCGCAAAGAGCAGAAGACCGTGGACAACGCTGGCGCTGAAACCACGCTAGCAGGCAAAGGCCGCCATGACCCCTGCGTGCTGCCTCGGGCAGTGCCGATGGTAGAGGCGATGGTAGCGCTAGTGCTATGTGACCATCTGCTGCGCCAGCAGGCCCAGTGTGGCACGCTGCAATCGTAATGAGCCGCATTCCCTGGCAATCTAGCACGCTCTATTCCAGGCTAATCGCCCAGCGCGAGCATGGTCTGAGCGTTGGTGCCTTGCAGCCAATAAAAACTGAGGTGGCTTATCTACCGGCAGGCAATATTCAGTTCGTCGTCCGAATTTTAGCGAATCTTTCGCGTAAGGAGAAAGCGCTGAAGCAGCAGGGACTGACAGCGCCTGCAAATCCTTTTTTGCCTTACGAAGAAGACCTGTACGTCACCGATATTTCAAAGACGCATTTGTGCTTGCTCAACAAGTTTAACGTGGTCGATTTGCACTTTTTGCTTGTGACCCGCGAGTTTGAGCCGCAGGAAAGCTGGCTGACGCTGCCAGATTTTGAGGCGTTAGTGCGCTGCCTGGGTGAGGTGGACGGGCTCGCGTTTTTCAATGGCGGTACGGTTGCAGGGGCCAGTCAGCCGCACAAGCATTTGCAGGTGGTGCCTTATTCAGAAGAGTTGGTAGCTTTTCCGATGGAAGCGGCGATCGCACAAACCGTTCAATCAAGCCACACCTCGCCAAAAGACACCTCAACAAAAAACACCGCCCTAAAGTCTCCTCTCTTAAACTTTCAGCACGCCATAATCGGCTTAGAGACGCTGTTTGCAAGCGACTATTCCGAGCAAGAAACAGCTCAACAATACTTAGCTAGCTACCATCAGTTGCTTACTGCTATCGGCATCATCAGTACAGAGCAGTGGAAAGATAAACAGACGGGTGCATACAACTTTCTGTGCACTAAAAAGTGGATGATGGTTGTTCCTCGCAGTCAAGAAAAATATGCTGATATATCAATCAATGCCTTGGGGTTCGTCGGATCGCTTTTTGTAAAAGATACAGAGCGATTGGCTAAATTGAAGTCTGTCGGGCCGATGGAGGTCTTAAGGCAGGTAAGCGGCTTTACCGGCTAACAACAGCGTCTTCTCTTTTTTTGCTTCGCGCTAACGCTTCTACAGAAGCCTGCTGCGGTTTCACAAAATAGCCAAAGCTCGATAGAAATATTAGTAGCGAGCCTAGCCAGATGCCAAGCGTTACCCACAGGCGATCGCCCCCCATCTGTTCGACTAAGTAAGACAAAATACCTGCACTTTCAGCAAATGAGAGCCGTACAGTAAAGGCCATCACGCCAAACGCACATAGCGCGGCCAGACCCCGCTTAAGCCGTTTGCGAGATACCTGCTGCAAAACAGCAAACTGATGCCACGGCACAAAGGCGAGATAGGCCACGGCATTAGCAGTGAATGAAATATTCAGAAGCAGGCAGTTCATCAGGTGAAAGAAGCAGGCGAGCGTTAGCCAGCCATACCAGCGCTTGCGCGAGAATACTGCCAGCAAAAATCCCAGCTCAAATACCACCGCTGACAAATCCAACAGCTCCCATATCAGCGGTACGTTTATCTTAAATACCAGCGGCGCTAAGAACTGATCTCGGCCCAGATTGAAATAGCCTCTATAAAACCAGCTCAAAAAACCGCTAGTCGTCAGATCAAAATCTACCCAGCTAAACGCCTTGCCAAATCCGGCAGTAAAAAAGCCAAACGTGATGAAAACAACCAGAAGCCACAAATTTGCCGATTTTTCAGTGTTTTCTCGATTTAGCGGCGATTTCCTTAAGGCTACTTCTTCTATTCGTGTTGATTCTATTGATGTTCTCTTCCTCAGCAGCGCATCGACCGAATACAGCGCCCCCCAGTCCTGAAAGCACATTGTTATCAAAACGCACAGATACAGAATCTCGTGGTTGATAAAACCCAAAGAGAAGTAAAAGCTGTTGCCCACCAGTACCAAAAGCAGTAACAAAACGGTCGAAGCGCGAGTAGCTAAGCCCACCATCACAGTTAGCGTACAAAGTCCGGTAGCGATGTCTATAATCTGAAAGAAAACGGCAGGCGGAAAGCCGCTAAACAGCGCTGTTAGGCTAAAAGTAGGCGGCTCAAAAAAGGATTGGGGCACTGTTCCTATCCAGATATATCGCTGCCAAAAAAATAGAATAGTGAACAGGCCAAATACAATTCTGAAGTAACAAAGCGAGGCTAAATCTACCTGTCCTACCACCCGGAGTTTGGTATCAATCGTATTTAAGGATTGGCCCAAATGTTTGAGTGAGCGTGTAAGCGATCGCCTAAAGGAGGTCAACATCTATTTGCTTGGTTACTTCTCGATGGATTTCCTTACCTGAGTTGACATCAAAAGAGAGCGCGATATATCTCACCACTAAAGTACTCGCTCGATCAATGCCTTGATCTAAGAGCCGAGCTTGAATCCAGTTGAGCGTTTCCTGTTTAGAGTCAGAGGCTTCACGCGATAGGCCAAAGCGGGCACCTGCAATTCTCGTCCAAAAGTGATGAGGAATCGTGCCCATAAAAGCGTCTGTGTCAACGACTAGCTCAGAACCCTCCAGATCGCGTGCGATAAGCTGCATTTTTTTAAAGGTCAATATGTTGTCAGCCGTTGAAACAGTGTAGGCACCGGATGGCTGTAAAACGGCTGGATAGGGTTCTAAACCTTTAGAAATTTCAGTTATTAGAAAAGGAACAGCTAAACAGGCAGCAACAACTACCCTGACGGCTGTTTTGTTGAATTTAAACATTGATACGGGGGCAAGAGTTTGTTTTTATACAGCGGCTTTGATTTGCTCAAAAGCGTGATTGGAATTGCGCGAAACGCACCTACTTTTGGAGAGCATACAGCGACTCAAGAGATAACATCAACATCTTTAGATAGGTAATACACAAAGAATCATCACTAGGCCATCTTCGCCTATCAGAACTTTGTGAGCGCCGTCACCTGCGAAATTTCGCTACGCTATGAATACTGATTTAAAATCCACGGCTGGCAGATGACTGGCCATCTTCCTATGGCACCTTATGGACTTCACTGAAAGCTTAAAAATGGCGACTAAAACGCTCAGCGCTAACAAGCTGCGTAGCTCGCTCACCATGCTTGGCATCATCATTGGAAATGCTTCAGTCATTGCAATGATTGGCATTGGCGAAGGTGCCCAAAAATACGTCAGCGGACAGCTTCAGAGCCTGGGGCCAAACGTGCTGTTTATTGTACCGGGTAATCGCGAAGCCCGAAACCTGGGTGATATTGATGTGCCGCGTAATTTGGTGGTTGAAGATGCCCAGGCGATCGCCTCTCAAGTGCCTTCTGTAGCGGCGGTCGCTGCCGAAAAAAATACCCAGGGCATCATCAGCTATCGCAGCCGTAACAGCAGCAGCAGTATTATCGGCACCACCGAAGGCTTTCTTTCGGTTCGTAGCTTTGAAGTTGCCCAGGGTCGATTTTTGACCGATCTCGATCAGCGCTCAAACAGTCTTGTTGCCGTGATTGGCAGCACGCTGTCCGAGCGTTTGTTTGATAGCGAAAGTCCTTTAGGTAAACAAATCCGAATTAAGGGCATTTCCTTTGAAGTTGTTGGTTTATTAGAGAAAAAAGGCTCTAACTTAGGGCTTGATTACGATGATGCGGTAATGATTCCAATTACGACACTAGCTAGCCGCATTGTAGGCCGTACGTCTCCTTACGGGGTTGACGTTACTTTTATCTCGGTATCTGCTAACGATCCAGAAGCCATGGAGACTGCCGAGTTTCAAATTACGAACTTGCTCAGGCTGCGCCATGGCATAACAGAAAGTGATGACTTTTATATTTCGAGCCAAGAAACGCTGCTGAATATTGCTGATACGGTCACAGGCGCACTAACGCTGATGCTAGCTGCGATCGCCTCTATCTCTCTTTTTGTCGGCGGTATCGGCATCATGAACATCATGCTTGTCTCCGTCCGCGAACGCACTCAAGAAATCGGTCTGCGTAAAGCGATTGGCGCAACTCAAAAAGACATTCTCTCGCAGTTTCTAATCGAAGCGGTGATTCTCTCTGCGATTGGGGGCTTAGTCGGCACGGGCTTAGGTGTGAGCGGTATCTTTTTAATTGCGGCGTTCTCTCCGTTTGAAGCGGGCGTTTCAGTGAGTGCGGTGATAGTTGCAGTAGGTGTCTCTGGCACAATTGGCCTTTTCTTTGGCGTGGTACCCGCCCGACAAGCCGCTAGGCTAGATCCGATTGTGGCCCTACGGAGCGCCTAGTTATCGCCCTCTCGCTGTAGCCTTTAGCAATCTAGCCTTTAGCAAAACCGATCAACCCTCATGCCGCCCTTAATTCAGTTCAACCAAGTCACTAAAATATACGGGGCAGGAAACACCGAAGTCAGAGCGCTTTGGGATGTCAATATGACCATTGAGAAAGGTGAGTACTGCTCGATTATGGGGCCTTCGGGCTCAGGCAAGTCCACGGCGATGAATATGGTGGGCTGCTTGGATCAGCCGACGAGCGGTGAATATTTATTTGACGGGCAAGATGTGGCTAAGCTAGGTGAAAACGAACTGGCTCATATCCGCAATCGCAAGATTGGCTTTGTCTTTCAGCAGTTTCATCTGCTTAGCCACCTCACCGCTCAGGAGAATGTAGAGCAGCCGATGATGTACTCAGGTGTTTCGAGTAGCGATCGCAGTAAGCGCGCTGCCGATGCACTTTCTCAGGTGGGGTTAAGCGATCGCCTCAATAACCGCCCTAACCAGCTCTCAGGCGGACAGCAGCAAAGGGTTGCGATCGCCCGTGCTATTGTCAATCAGCCTTTACTCATCCTGGCAGACGAGCCAACCGGCGCTTTAGACACGCAAACCACTCAGGATGTAATCGATATTTTCTCTGAGCTAAACGCTAGCGGCATTACGGTTGTGATGGTGACGCACGAACCTGACGTTGCTCGACTAACTAACCGCGTCGTATGGTTTCGAGATGGCGAAGTAATGAATCACAATCTAGACCCGGCTGACTTGGCGAGCGTAACGACCGTGCCAGTTAGCGCCTGAGCACGTACAGAATAGATCTACGCCCCCACAAATATGAATACTATTCTTTCGCTAGCTCTTCAGCAAAGGCGTTTTCTACAAACAGCGTGGCGACATCTTGCAGTGCCTTGTAGCGCGCATCTGCGATCGCCTCTGGCGCATACACCTCAAAACTGTTGGGATAGTCGTAGCGTCCATCTTGGAACTGAAAGCGATAGGTCGCCGCAGACTTTACAGTGTTAGGCACAACATTGCTAGGCGGGCGATTGATGGCATCTTCTTTCTGGCTTTCGTGCTGAAGCGCTAAGTTTTCAGTATAGGGAGATAGGTTTGTGAGCTGAGCAACCTCCAACTCACGGAGAGCCTGCCAAAACGCGACAAAAGTCTCTTCGTCTATATCTTTTCCATACGTTTCAACAGCAGCTTCGCCATTGCGCCTTTGTACGCTCAAAACTGCTTTGGTTTTACTATTTTGACTAACAACCTCGAAAGAAAAGGCCCGATAGCGAGACGCTAGATTAGTCATCTCCATTGAGAACTTGTACTGCTGACTGATCTGTTCGTTTTTAGCTACAGCACTATCTAAAACAGAAAGGCCAAGTAAGGCTTCAGAAGCCTTCGCGTTATAGCGAGCTAAACCCACTGTAGTGATTCCCACTGCTGAGGTTACTAAAAATAGTCCGATAGCTTTAGAAGAAGAGGGTGAGAACAAAACGGTATAGAGGGCTACTGTGATTGATTAAGAGAATTCCCAGGAAAATATGAAACATCTATTTCTCTTGGTGCAAAACGCCATCAACCGTCAATTACACGGTATTTCATCGATAAAACTACAATTAAAAGCACTCCATAAAAGCGCGATACACATGCCGTTAAGCAGTCGGATTTTTCGGGCAACTTGAGACTAAATATACAAACTGTTAAAGCTTCTATAAACCTCTTTCTCTTAAGACTCATTGGGTACCGCTTGCAAAGCGTTGCTTTGGGCCTCCGCGCAAATTGAAAACTGAACTATGAAAAATAAGTTGATTATTGAAGCACTCAGTGAGGAATTTCAGACCCATAAGCGCAGTCAATTTACAGGTGTTATTTACATTGGCCCAGGGAAAACGCCGCAGTGGACACTTTATTTTCATATGGGACGGATGGTGTGGGCGCATTCGCGGATGCATCCTATCAGGCGGTGGCACCGGCAGCTAATCAAGCACTGCCCTCAGGTGATTAAGGAAGTCACTCAGTTAGAAAACGATATAGAGGTTATTCCGTATGCTGAGCTGCACTACGCCAAAATAGTTGCTCAGGTGCGTCAGGGCCGTCTTAACCGCATCAACGTGGCAAAAGCCGTCGAGGACTACCTATCGGAGGTGCTATTTGATATTGTTCATCAGGGCACGCTCCGCAAGCTTCAGGGCAAATCAGAGTTTAAGCCTTCTAGTGTCAATAAGCGGTTTGCTAGCAACCTATTTTTAATTGTTAGAGCCGAACAAGCCTGGCAGCAAACCCAATACGATTGGCAAGCATGGCAGCAGGCCGAGCTAGTGAAGTGCTCGCCTAACCTAGCCCCCGTTATTGGCCAGCCTGAGGATCTCAGAACTCGAACCTCAGAAGCCGTCTACCAGCACCTCATTAGCATTATCGACGGCAAGCAAACGTTCAGAGACTTAGCCGTTCAGCTCAACCAGCCCTTGCTACCGCTAACGCGTAGAATCATTCCCTACGTTCGTCAGGGCGTCATTGGTCTGGTTCGCGTTAGCGATTTGGGCGCTGAGGCCGACGCTGCTAATGCGAGTAAGCTAAGCAAACTAGAACGGTCTAAAGGAGCGATCGCACCACCCGCTCAATCAAAGCGTGCCAGGCAACCATCGCCAAAGCCCAACCAAACGACCCATCCAAAAAATAGCGGATCTATCTCATCAAAAAGCCCATCAGCACCAGATTCAAGCCGTCCGGCTAGAGCACGAACCGCTGCTAATCCAAAGGCTGCTAATCCAAAGATGGTGGCAGTACCTCGCAAACTCTCTAAAGTCGCCAGCAGCTCACCGCTCGTTATCTATATAGACGACAGCCCCAGAGATAGCAAAGCCATGGGCGATATTTTGCAAGATGCAGGCTTTCGATTCCGCAGCATTCAAGAATCTACCCACGCGCTGCCGCTGCTAATTGAGCATAAGCCGCAGCTTATCTTTCTAGATTTGGTCATGCCGGTAGCCAACGGCTATGAAATTTGCTCTCAGGTACGGCGCGTATCGCTGTTTAAAGATATTCCGATTGTAATTGTCACCAGCAACAACACCCTGGCCGACCGAGTACATGCCAAAATGGTTGGGGCTTCAGGCTTTTTGAGCAAACCTATTGTACGAGACAAGGTACTCAAAACAGTTCATCGGCTGTTAAGCGATACCGCTAGCCCTATCCAATCAGCTCAGACGGCAGCAGCTATCAAATCTAGTTTGACTAAGGTTCGACCGGCTTCAGCCGTGAAGGCAAGTAAATGATCAGGCTGGCAAGCTGATGGTATCAACTGGCACAAACACAGTAAGAGGCGGCAACTATTCAGATAAATTGATGGGAACACACTGAGAACACACTGAGCTATGAAACGGCTTACTCGCTATCAAGCTTATTTGATTCTGCTGGCTTCTATGGGCGTTAGCGTAGGGCCTTTAGCGATCGCGACCCCCGCCGCCCCGCTACAAAACGCCACCCTCCTAGCTCAAAACGCCGCCGCCGACAGCGCCCTCACCGAGGGCATAGATCTCATTCGGCAAGGTAATATCACTGCCGCCATCACAGCTTTCGAGCGCGCAGTCAGTCTCGATCCGTCCTCCGCACCTGCCTACTACAACCTGGGTCTGGCCCTGCGCCAAAACAGCCAGCTTCAGGATGCCGCTAGCGCCTTTTGGCAGGCAACTCAAGCCGATCCAACCTTCGCTTTGGCCTACGTAAACTTAGGCGCAGCGCTACTGGAAGGCGAAAACCTCGATCAGGCCGAAAGCTACTTAAGCCGAGCCCTTGAGCTAGAACCACAGCTTGGTTTAGCGCACTACAACGTCGGCCTATTGCAAAGACAAAGAGGCAACGAAGCTGCCGCTTTTGAAGCATTCAACCAGGCCGTTATATTCAGCCCGGCTGCACCCGAACCGCACTTTCATATTGGCAATATCTATCAGCTACAGGGGCAGCAGGCCCAAGCACAGCAGGCGTTTGAACAGGCGATCGCGCTAGATCCTAACTACGCTCAGGCCCACTACGGCCTTGGTGTCACCCTCGTCCAGCAAGGCGAGCTAGAAGCAGCAGTGCAAGAATTTGAAATTGCCTTCGATCAGGCCCCCAACTTTGCTCATGCCTACTACGCACAAGCTTTAGCGCTAGCCGATTTGCAGCGCTACGACGAGGCCAAAGCTCAGCTACAGTCAGCTATTAATATCTACGTTTCGCAAGGGAACTCAGATTGGGCCAATGTCGCTCAGCAGCAGCTTGTTCGGCTGGAGAACCTATAGCAGCAAAAACTATAGCAGCGTTTTAGAACCCGTCTAATTCAAAAGCGCGGGTGTTGCCACTCTCTAGCATCTCCAAGTTCTTTCTAAGCTGATACCAAACTAAGCCAGCGCTCAGCATTACCAGCGGCAGCGCCATACCGTAAGCAATCAAAGAGCTAAAGCCGAAAATACACATACCCGAAGCTAAGAACACGCAGCTCCCCAAACAGATGCCTGCAAAAGGGAGCTGTAAGTCAAAGCCCTGAAGCTTAGAAATAGAGCGAGTAGAGCGTTTTTTGTACCAGTCGCCAACAGTCTCTTTGAGCACAGAAGAGAATGCAAAACCAGAGGTAATCGCGATGAATAGCCCTGCGGCTAACAGGAAATAAGGAGGCGTTGGTTGAGAGTACATAAAGGCGGCGCTGCTTTGTAAATGATTGTTACATCAATTGTACAGCCAAACCTAACGGGAAACCGCTTGAAAAGCGCCTGCTAGCTCTGTAGGCACTAGGGCAACGGCTCTCTCCTTAGAAAAGTCAGTGAACGCATCCCAAGCAGCACCGATAATACGATTTGGTTGTAGGTCGTCCTTAACCAGGCTCCATAGTCGCTGCACTTCTTCGGTATGCAACCGATTGTCTTCGGTGAGCGCTAGCAAAATCTGCTGCCTCAAGTACTTGCCTTCATCCGACATCAAAAACTGAAATCCCATGCCAGCAGTTGGGATAATATCGAAGCTGTCGTCAGAGCGGGCAATCATCAGCAGGTTCTCTAACCTTTGCCACTGCAGCTGACCGTCTTTAAAGAGCACTTCGATTAGCCGACGACGCAGCGCAGGCGACTCTGCGGTAAGCAGCCTTCTAGCGACGTAGGGGTAAGCAATCTCAAGAATCTTGAAGTTAGGGTCTAGGCTAAGCGCAAGCCCTTCCTGGGTCACTAGCGAACGAATGATCAGCGCGAACTTGGCAGGGACTCGGAATGGATATTCGTACATTACCTCCGAGAACTGGTCGGTCACGGATTTGAAGTTGAAGTCGCCAACGCTCGAACCAAGCGCCTCTGAGAATACGGCTTCTAGAGCAGGAACGATGGGTCGCACATCTACGTCAGGCGTGAGGAAGCCAAGCTTAACAAAGTCGTTGGCTAAGTCTGCGTAGTCTTTATTAATTAGGTGAACAACTGAGTCAACGAGCGTCTCTTTGGTGAGCTGATCGAGCTGATCGGTCATGCCGAAGTCGATGTAGGCCATGCGACCATCGGGTAGGGCAAACAGGTTGCCAGGATGCGGATCGGCGTGAAAGAAGCCAAATTCTAAGAGCTGTCTGAGGCCAGAAGAAACGCCGATTTCGACTAAATCGTTGCTGGCTAGCCCGGCCTGCTTCACCCGGTCGGTGTCGGTAAGCTTAAAGCCGTTGATCCATTCCATCGTCAGCACATGCGCGCTGGTGTATTGCCAATAGATAGTTGGCACTTTAATCATCGGGTCGTTTTGGAAGTTATCGGCAAATCTCTCTGCGTTATGACCTTCGTTGATGTAATCAACTTCTTCAAAAAGCTTGCTGCCAAACTCATCCACAATTAAAGAAAGATCGTGACCTAAGTTCAACGGTAGCCAGGGCGCAATCCAGCCAGCGGCCCAGCGCAAAATGTAAAGGTCGCGGCAAATAATCGGCATCAGGTTGGGCCGCTGCACTTTAACAGCGACTTCTTCGCCGCTGTACAGGCGAGCTTTGTAGACCTGGCCTAAACTAGCCGCCGCAACGGGTTCAGCTGAGAACGTGCTGTAGATTTCTTCAGGGGTGCGATTCAGGTCGTTGTAAATGATTTGACGGGCGATCGCATCTGAAAAGGGCGGTAGCTGATCTTGCAGCTTGATCAGCTCGTCTAAAAAGCTGGGCTTAATCAGATCGGGGCGTGTAGAGAGCGCCTGACCGACTTTGATAAAGGTTGGCCCTAGCTTGGTGAGAATTTGCCTCAGGCGAATGGCTCTTTTTGTTTGATTGGCAACCGTACGGTTGAAGAGGCGATCGCTCAGCAGGCCCAGCGCAAAAGAGCCCAGCATCCAAGAAACAGCCAGCGTTCGCCATAAAACGCCTAGCGGTCGCCAGCGATAGTATTTAGCGATCGCTCGCCAGTCGTAGCGGCGCATATAGCGAGGATCGTTAACATTCTCAGTAGAAATAGTGCTTGGGAAGGGCTCAGTCGAACCAGTTAAATCTGTCATAGCGGCAAAAAGCTACACTCACGGTTAAAGCGTTACCGCTAGGTGCAAATACTCCATAAAAGAGACTTTCTTGCACAGACAGCACGCTCACATATTCTTACAATAGTATACAAAAGTACAAAAAAGGGTGCGGCCCCATAGACGGATTTCCACCCGCCACAGGTCTTTTTGTACCGGCATTTTGGCGTGATCTTTGATATGGGGCTAAGCGCTATTTTCAACTGAAAGAAAACATAAAGAATAGAGAGAATATAGGCGCTTTCTAACGTATTTCTTCCATCGCGTTTTTCAAAGCTTGAACAACTTGCTCTTGCTGCGCGGCAGTGAGTTCTGGAAACATGGGTAAAGCCAGCACTTCATTAGCGGCCCGATCGGTCACAGGCAGTGACGCCGATGAGTAGCCCAGGTCTTTGAAGACAGGCTGACGGTGCAAAGGCAGTGGGTAGTACACCATCGTCGCAACGCCTTGTGCTTTCATATTCTCGCGCAGGCGATCGCGCTTATCGCCGTCGAACCCTTCTAGCAAAATGCTGTACTGATTCCATACGGTATGACCCATCGCACCGGGCGATCGCACCCCGTCAATCGGCGCTAATAGCTGCCGGTAGTACGCGGCAACGTCTCGCCGCTGAGCGTTCCATTTTTCCAAGTACTGAAGCTTAATTTTCAAAATCGCCGCCTGCACCGCATCCAACCGGCTGTTGATACCGATAGCCTCATGGTGATAGCGCTCCTTACTGCCATGGTCGCGAATCAGCCGGGCAGTTGCGGCAATCTCAGGATCGTTTGTCGTCAGCGCGCCACCGTCTCCACAGCCGCCTAAGTTCTTGGTGGGAAAAAAGCTAAAGCAGCCCACGCGGCCAATGCTACCGACTTTTCTATCGTCCCAGCGCGCTCCTGTGGCCTGGGCGCAGTCTTCAATCACTGGCAGAGAATGCTTATTGGCAACGGCCATCACCGCATCCATGTCTACCGGCTGGCCAAAAATATGCACAGGCATAATCGCCTTCGTGCGCTCGGTAATCGCGGCCTCTAGTTTGCTCGGATCAAAATTAAAGGTGGCTAGCTCAATATCAATAAAAACGGGCTTAGCCCCAACCGCACTGATTGCCTCAGCCGTGGCAATAAATGTAAAAGGCGAGGTAATCACCTCATCGCCTGCACCAATATTTAGCGCCCGCAGTGCCAGATACAGCGCATCTGTGCCTGAATTACACACCACGCACTCGTCAGTGCCCACATACTCACCAAACTCATCTGAAAACGACTGCACCACCGGGCCATTAATGTACTGCCCTGAAGCCAGCACCTTCAAAACGGCTGCACTCACGTCACTTTCAATCGTGGCGTATTGACGAGTCAGATCGAGAGGCGGAACCGGGGTGATGACTTTGTTCACATTAATACCTAAAAATGAGGGCGGTAGGTGAGAG
This sequence comes from uncultured cyanobacterium, assembly GCA_963793265.1. Lineage (GTDB taxonomy): Bacteria > Cyanobacteriota > Cyanobacteriia > Phormidesmidales > Phormidesmidaceae > Phormidesmis. The sequence goes on along the minus strand of CAWBZI010000004.1, from coordinate 517,918 downwards.
CGCCGATTTATTGGAGAACTAAGCTGCGAATGCATGACTTCTGGTGCATTCTACAGCGATTTTGCGGGATGATGTGACCAGCAAGCGGACGAATTCATCGGCTGACACGCTGTTTTTCACCTTTTGGGAATTTGAGGTAATGATTGAGCCGAGCTTGATAGGGATGCTGTGGGCGGTAGGACTGATGGCGATCGCTATTGGTCTATCAAGCTGGCAGGGCTTGGGCCTTTCAAAAATGCTGGCGATCGCCACTGTCCGCACGATAGTTCAGCTCTTAGGCATCGGCCTTTTCCTCGCTATCATCTTTGAAACTCGCAATCCGCTAGCCATATTAGCGGTACTCATCGGCATGGTAACGATTGCCGCCGTTGTCGCCCGCAGCCGCATAGATCGCGAGCTGCCCAGGCTATTGCAGTGGGTGTGGCTGGCCGTATTTGGCAGCGGGCTGATAACGATGACCTACGTGAGCCTGTTTGTAATTCAGCCCGACCCCTGGTACGACCCGCGCTACCTGATTCCGCTGACAGGGATTGTGCTGGGCAATGCGATGACGGCAGCTTCAATTGCGGGTGAGCGGCTGGTGAGCGCGCTGCGAAATAATCGCATTGAAATAGAAACGCATTTGAGCTTGGGGGCAACGCCTGCTCAGGCCGTACAAACCTACCGGCAGGCGGCGATTAAGGCCGGGCTAATTCCTACCATTAACGCGATGATGGTGGTGGGACTGGTGACGCTACCGGGGATGATTACCGGCCAAATTCTAGCGGGCGCAGATCCTTTGACGGCTGCGGTCTATCAGATTTTGATTATGTTTATGCTGGCGCTGGCGACTTTGATCGCAGCGCTGGTCGTGACATTTGGCATTATGCGGCAGTTTTTTACAGCGGCCATGCAGCTTGTCGATCCGCAATAGTCTGACGCTGCCTCTACCGGGTGAAGCCGTTTAAGTCGGGGCGGTAGCGGGCGAGGAAATCACCGTTGGCATCGTATAGCTCAATCGGTAGCTGGCCCTGAGTGCTCAGCAGCGTGATCTCTCGCAGCAGCCGATTAGATTCGCCCACAAGCTGAGAGACTTCGACGGCTCCGTTGCGCTGATCGGGGGGGGTAATGGACTCGTTGATGACCGTATCGTAGCCGTCGAAAAGATCTAGGCGGACGCTGCCTGAGCGCACGGAGTAGGTGCACTTTTGGGTATCTGCAACGCCGCAAACGGTGAAAAAGCCAGGCTCGACCGGCTGAAACCGTAGCGCAATTTGAAAGTTGTTTTCAGCTTTGCTGAGCGCGGCGGTGTAAAGACCTGCAACAGCCTGAGCTTCGGCGTAAGCCAAGGTGCCTTCACGCACGGTCTGAAGCTGTCTTAGCGCGGCCTGCCAGTTTTCAACGGCGGTGCTCCACTGCTCCTCAGCTTCGGCCCTCTGGGCTTCTACGGCAATTTGTTTGGCCTGGAATAGGCTGCGGCTGGCGCTGCGTTCCTGTTCTGTGCGCGATCGCACCTCCTCCAGCTTCTCTATATACTCAGGCAAAAGCTCCTGTGCCTCCCCATGTGCTTTCGTACCCTGCGGGATTTGGCTCAAATTATCAACCGCTGTTTCCCAAGAGGCCAGCGCCGTTTCCCAATCTTCTAAGGCACCTGCCGCCTGAATCTGCTTAGTGCCCAAACTGGCATTTTGCTGAGCCTGACGCATTCCCACCTCAGCTTTAGACTCAGCGTCAATTCGCACCAAAATAGTGGCCCGGTTCGCCCGATATTCAGTGAGCTTACGGTCGGCTAGCTCTCGCACAGGGCTGTCAGCGGGCACGGCTTCTAGCGCTTCAGAGGCCGCTAGCCAGCCAGCAGCGATTTCCTGCCAGGTAGAGACAGGGTGCGGTGGATCTTGAGAGTCTACGGCGGCCTGGTAGGCTTTGGCCTGAGCTTCGGTTATATAGTCGAGTGATCGCACCTGTTCCTCATATTCAGGCAAAAGGGCCTGCGCCTGACTGTAGTAGCGCGACCAGAGAGGAATTGGTGCAAGTAAACGAACGGATCGCTTGAGCTGCTGCTTGGAATCGTTCACAGCGGCCAAAGATGACTCGCCTCGCAGGTCGCTGATGGCTTCTTCGCTCAGGGTTTGGGCCGTTTGCAGACGGGTGCACTCGCCAAATGTGCAAGGACGACTGAATACAAAGCCTAAAAGACCAACAACAACAAAGCCCAACGCTCCTGCAAAGATCCAGGGGTTGCGCGATTGCGATTGCTGATTCCATAGCTCGCGCTGCCGCTGCACCTCGTTTTCGTCTATCAATGCTACTGGCTCTAGCGGTTCGCCTTCAGTATCAACGGCTGACGGATCGCCTAGCTGATAGGCCGGATCGATTTCGTAGTCTTCTTCAGTCGTCTCTTCCTGGTAGCCGTAAGTCTCTATGTCGTCAGCTGTATCGGCTGCGCTAGCTGTACTGTCATAGTCCGCTTCGTCAGACAAATCAGAGTCTAAAGATAGGTCGGGCTCCGCTAAGTAGAGATCAGGGTCTAAAGAGAGGTCGGCGTCTGAATAGGTATCGGCGTCCGAGTAGGTGTCTGCATAGGTGTAGGTGTCTTCAGACTCCTCTAACGACAGCTCTTCAGACAATGACATTTCTTCAAAGGCATCCTCTTCTTCAGAGATATCTTCTTCAGGCGTGTGCGCTTCGAGAGTGCTTTCTTCAGGCGCAATCACCACATCAGAGTCAGCGTGCGCTGCTGGTATCTCACCTGTGATCTCGTGAGTATGGGTTAAAGACGCAGCCAAAGATGCCTCTAGATCTGCTGAGAAATCGAGTTCAACCGGCTCTTCTAAGCATGTCTGAGTGGAACTGGCTGCTTCGATATTGAAAAATTCCGCATCGGCAGGCTGAATCCCTGGCACATTAGCACCCGGCAAATCTAGCGTTGGTAGGTTGAACTCGTCCACGTCTAGCTCTGGTGATTCACCCGGCAACATTAGCTCTGTGGCTGGTTCTCCTACAGATAGTCCAGCAGCGGATAGATCAGCGGCTAAATCAGCATCTAATGAAGCTTCAGAGGCTAGGGCAAGTTCGTCGTCTAGCTGAAAAATACCGTCTAAACTTTCTAAGCCAAAAGCCTTCTCTGATTCAAATTGAGCTTCCTCAGATAGTTCATTCTCAGGCTCGATCTGGAAATGATCGTGGTCTAGCTCTGGAGGGACTAATTCCTCTTCATCTAAGCTGTCTATACCTATGCTGTCTGTGTCATCTGAATCATCTGAAAGGGATGTCGCAAAAGCGGGTTCGTTGGCGACGCCTGACTCTGGTAAAACACCCGTTTTTACAGCGTTGATGCCGGTTGCCGTAATTTCTGTGGCGCTAGACGCTTCAGCGTTAGATGCGATCGCCTCATCCTCGGCAACATCTGCTTCGGCGGTAGAGACAGGTTCAGCAATAGCTCTATGAAAGTAGGGTTTGTCGTAGTTGGCGTCGTCGGTAGGTGGCTGTTCTGACCCGGCATTTTCTGGTTTAGCGCTTGTAGAAGCGATCGCACCCATCTGCACCGTCTGTAAAACTGGCGCTTCAGCCCTATTTTCCTCGTCTATATCTGACTTAGCCGCTTGCTCAATCTCAGACTCTAGAAAGTTTTCGCTGCCTAGCTCACCGAATAGATCATCAAAGCCATCATCCACCTTCCAAATGAACGAGCGCATCGTAAACGGCTTAGTTTCACTGACGTGCTTCAAAAATAGCTGTACAGGCACTTCAGCCCCGACTTCAGCCAGCTCAGCAGCTTCTTCAGGCAAACCGGCAGTATCAAACTGCTCGCGAAGCTGTCGCTCTAGCCAGTCCAGCGTTTGGGTTGCCATCGGCTCAGCTTGAGCACTATCTAGCGGATACTCTACCAGCACCATCACCTTATCTCGGCCCAGCGTACAGCGAGCGGTGGTTTCAGGCGGCGTATTGCCTTGGCCTGTAATAGTCTCAGTCAGTTCTGCCGATAAAAGCTCAAAGGTAAGTGCAGACATAATACGGAGCATTCATTGAGAACGCTGATATTTCCAAAAATATATAAATAAGATGCACCGGGGAGAGTCGTTGGCAGGCGATACACTACCCTTTAGAGAGATTAGGCCACAACCACAGCTAGGGCAAGTTAGCAAGCCACCTTTACGGACTTTTATTAACGGTCACACCAAGCAGGTACATGGGAAGGAGACATTAAAGTTTAGCTATGGACATTCTGATTGTGGAAGATGAGGTCGAAATTGCCGAACTTATCCAGCTTTATTTGTCTAAAGAAGGATTTACCTGTCACATTTGCCGAGAAGGCAGTGCGGCCCTCGAACGATTCAAAACGGTGCAGCCTGACCTCATCATTCTAGATCTGATGCTGCCCGGCTTGGACGGGCTAGAGGTTTGCGCTCGCATTCGCCAGCAAAAAGGGCTCAAAGATCCCTACATCATGATGCTCACGGCTAAAGGTGAGGAAATAGACCGCATCATTGGGCTATCGACTGGGGCCGACGACTACATGGTGAAGCCCTTTAGCCCGCGCGAGCTGGTTGCCAGGGTTCGCGCTGTATTGCGCCGCAGCCTCAGACAGGGCGGACAAAGCGCCAGCCGCACCTATCAAACCAGTCACTTCACCCTTGATCTCGACCAGCGAACGGCCCATCAAACTACTGAGCAAATCGCTGATGCGCCCGACTCACAGCAGCTCTTAGAACTCACGCCGTTAGAGTTTGACCTGCTAGCCACCTTTATGAGCTATCCGGGGCGAGTGTGGAACCGCTCACAGCTCATTGAAAAACTGTGGGGCAATGACTTTTTTGGTGATGAGAGAGTCGTCGATGCTCACATTGCTCGGTTGCGTAAAAAAATAGAGCCTAATCCATCTGCCCCCTCGTTTGTAAAAACAGTTGTTGGCGTAGGCTATCGGTTTGAGGATGCCTGATGACTCCAAAAACTAGCGCCACTGATAGCTCAAGTCACCCGGATAAACACGTATTTGGCACCAAAGATAAGCAAAGCCTACGTAGCCGCCTTCTAATTTCGCAGCTCATCGTCTTAGCAGTAACCGTAATAGCACTAGCTGCGGTCAGTCGCCTTTATACGCCTCGATATTTTGTGGTGACTTTAGAGCAAATGGAGCGCCGCGGCGTTCGCATTCAGCAGGTGAGGGGGCAGCTTTTGCGAGGGTTTGAAGACGCCTGGATACGTGGCATGATGTGGTCGATTATACTGGGCGGTGCGACGGCAGGGGCAGCGAGCTACTGGCTATCGCAGCGAATTGCGCGGCCCCTATTGCGGATGGAAAAAGTAACGCAGCAGTTTGCGGCGGGCGATTTCTCTTCGCGAGTGCCGCCGCTTGATATTCCTGAGTTTGACCGGCTAGGCCACGGCTTTAACCGGATGGCTGATGACTTGGAAGGGGTGGAGCAGCGGCGGCGAGATTTGGTGGGTGATTTGAGCCATGAGCTGCGTACGCCGCTGACGATTGTAAGAGGCTATTTGGAGGGGCTAGCGGATGGGACGATTGAGCCTTCAGCGCAAACGTATGGCAGATTAGCCACTGAAACCGAGCGGCTTCAGCGGCTAGTGGATGACCTGCAAGAGCTATCTAAGCTGGAGTCGGGCTATCTGTCGATTGACGCGCAGGAGATGGCTTTAGCGCCTTTGATTTTAAGGGTGAGCGATCGCTTTGCCGATCAGCTTTTAGGCTCCGAAGCCCTACAGCTCAAAACCGACATAGCCGAGAACCTGCCGCCTGTTTGGGGCGATCCGGCTCGCGTAGAGCAGGTGCTAGTGAACCTACTGAGCAATGCCCTGCGACACACGCCCTCAGGTGAGGTGAAAGATTAGCACCTTCACCAAAGAAAAATATGTGCAGGTAGCGATATCAGATACGGGTTTGGGTATTGCAGCGGCGGATTTGCCGCATGTGTTTGAGAGGTTTTGGCGAGCCGATAGATCGCGCGATCGCACCTCTGGCGGTTCGGGCATTGGCCTGGCCATCTGCCGCCGCCTAGTAGAGCTGCAAGGGGGCCAAATCACCGCGCAAAGTGAGCCAGACGTGGGCAGCACCTTCAGCTTCTCCTTACCTATTCATCGTCTAATTTAAAGCTTAGAACAATACTGAAGGCATCTCAGTAATATTGCGGCCATTATCAAACAAAGAGACGTGTTTTATACGCACTTACACTGATCTTTCGATTTTTTGGATTGACCACCTGCCCGCATCTGAAAGTACTGAACTGCCATGAACTCCTCCTTGCTCCACCCGTTAGAAACGCCTGCGATCGCTTCCACTTCTCCCGCTACACAATATAGAAATGACAGAGAAGAAATCACCAGCTTTCAGGACAAAGCGGGCAATGTTCAGTCACCCAAGCGTCTATTCAAAGATCGCTTTGAGATTACTCGCCGGTTAGGCAAAGGCGGGTTTGGCACAACTTATTTGGCTCAAGACGTTTCAGGGCCAGTGCCGTTGCCCTGCGTTATCAAGCAGTTGCGGTATCAGATTCAACCGGCTGCAATGATTGCTCAAAGCGCAAAAACGGCCATGGCCCAAGAGCGGATCAAGCGCCGGTTCCTAAGGGAAACGCGAATGATGGCCCGATTAGGCCGACATAATCAGCTGCCCTGTCTGCTAGATCATTTTACGGATAAAGGCCAGTTTTACCTCGTCCAAGAGCATATTGACGGTCAGACGCTCAGCCGCGAAATCAGCCAGAGCGGGCCGCAGACAGAAGCGCAGGTTAAGCAATTTCTGCGAGACATGCTGCCGATCGTTCACTATATTCACCGCCAGGGCTTGCTGCATTTAGATATCAAGCCTTCTAATATCATTCGTCGCAGCAGCGACGACCGTCTGGTGCTGATAGATTTTGGTGCGGTTCGCCGGTATCCGAACGATGCGCTGTCGGGAGAAGGCGATCGCGGTACCGGCACCCTTGGCTTCTCTCCCAGTGAGCAGCTTGCGGGCAAGCCTTCTTATGCCAGCGATATCTATGCTCTCGGCGTCACCTGTCTGTATTTGCTCACCAAAATTTCTCCTTTAGATCTGGCGGTTTCTCCGCAAGGGCAAAACCTCCGCTGGCAGGAGTCTGTTAGCCTCAGCCCGCACTTCACACGCATTGTGGCAAAGATGCTCCACCCTGAAACCGCGCGCCGTTTTCAATCGATTGAGGCACTTGAGCGCGCGATGAGCTTAGAAGATCACTACGAGGCGTTAACACCGTGCCTGACCACTAAGCCGATTGCGCAAAAGGCTAAGGCTTGCTTGGTAGAAAGCTATGGCGAGGAAGGGGGGCGATCACAAGCTAGTCGCCAAGCGGCTTCTATTCGCCGTTGGAAGCAGCGCCGTCAGGAGTTTAAGACCTTCATGCCTAAGTAGGTGCGTCCAACACAAGATTCTCATTCGTCTCAGGTAACTGTCCCAACAGCCATCTATCTATCAGATCGTGCAGCTGGTCTGGGGTTTCGTCATAAAAAAAGTGCCCTGCTTCTTCAACTTCAACAAAGGTGAGCTGGGCGCTGAGGGTGTTGACGTATTGGCCCCAGGAGATGGGGATGACGCGATCGCACTTCCCCCAAAGCAATAGCGTAGGCACCTGCACCAGCGGAATTAGGTTCCGCGTCATCGGGCTAAATCCCGGTGCCGTCCGCGACTTCACCAAATAGCAAAACGTCCGCGCCGCCCCTCGCTCCTGCGTCGGCCTGACGAATCCATCGACCAAAGCCCGATCGACCCGGCCTGGGTTGAGATGCAATTTTCGCAGCACCGAGCGAATCAGTCCGGGCTGGCTTACCAGCTTAAACAGCGGACGCAGTAAAAGCGGCGAAGCAAACCAGCCTTCTACCACCGCGCCCACCTTAGCCGCCGAGCCGCCCAGTTCTTCTCTCGCTGCAGGCAGCGTCAGCATCACCAGCCTTTCCACCTGTTCGGGATAGGTCGCGGCCACCTGCAACGCCACCGAAGCCCCGAGCGAATGCCCCATCAAAATCATCGATCTTTTTAAACAGGTCTGCCAAAACGCCGTGACCTGCGCCACCCACAGATCGGTATTCAGCTCAGCGGCGACCTTTTGCGACCCACCAAATCCCACTAAATCAAGCGCATACACCGGGCGTTCTTGAGCAAATGCCCTCAGATTCTCTCGCCACTGCTCCAGGCTAGAGCCCGCACCGTGTAGCAGCAGTAGCGGAGCGGCAGTTGAATTGCCTGACGGTTGAGTAAGATGCGTGTAACGAATTCGCCAGCCACGCCAGTACCAATAGCGCTGTTCGCCCAGATGTTCGCCGGGCTGTTTGGCTGAGGAGATGGTGGTTAAAGAGAGTAGTGTATTAGCCATTTATCCATTTTAACGACCACCTGCGCTCACCATCGACTCGCTTTACGCGCTACCCGCTTTCCATCATGCTATTAGCTAGCAATAGTTTTAGGAGCTACCCTCTATGGATCCCGTTAAGCTGATGAAGCAAGAAGTAGGCCGCGCCGCCGCCGCACAGGTTAAATCCGGTAACATTGTGGGCTTAGGAACGGGCTCTACTACGGCCTATGCCATTCAATTTATTGGCGAACGCATCGCTTCGGGAGAAATCAAAGATATTGTTGGCATCCCGACATCCTTTCAAGCGTCAGTGCTTGCTAAGCAGCATGGCATTCCCCTTACAACCTTAGATGAAGTCGATCATATTGACATTGCAATTGACGGTGCAGATGAAGTCGATCCGCAAATGAACTTAATTAAAGGCGGCGGCGCAGCGCACACCCGTGAAAAAGTAGTAGACGGCTTGGCTGAAAGGTTTGTTGTCGTTGTTGATAGCTCTAAGCTCAGCGATAAGATTGGCACCATTTTTGCGCTGCCGGTAGAAGTGCTGCCCATGGCAGTTGCGCCAGTGACGCGCGCGCTAGAAAAACTCGATGGCAAAGTAGAGATGCGGATGGGTGTGGCAAAAGATGGCCCGGTGATTACCGATCAGGGCAACATGGTGCTTGACGTAACTTTTAATGGCATTGATAAACCTGCTGAGATGGAAAAGACTATTAACAACATTCCTGGCGTTCTAGAGAATGGTCTTTTTGTCGGGCTTACGAGCGAAGTGCTCATTGGTGAAGTCAAAGATGGGGAAGCTACCGTTCGTAGTATGTAGCTTATGCGACCTGTAGGCTTTGCTATCCATGAATATTTGACTATTTTCCTCTGATTAGAGGCGGATTGCGGTGAAAGAGGTAGAACTGAGAAAGTCCTAGCTTTCTAGAGTCCTTACTAAAGAACTCTATAGCTCTACCTGGAAGATGATATGAATCGTAAAGGAAGGCTGTTTCTTACGAGCATAGCAGCGCTATGTTTTCTATCAATTGCAATGCTTTCGTTAAGTAGAAGCTACTTTGGCTTTGGAACTGAAACTGACTATTTAGGTGGTTTCTTACCCGAAGCACAAAGAATTATTAGAGGAGAACCTCTAATGCTTGAATTCCATCCGCCTCTCTATTCAATATTTTTAGCTTTAATTCAAGGAATCACTCAAGACTGGCTCAGGACGGGTTTGTTGGTTTCACTTGCGGCCAGTGCGATCGCCTTAGTCACAAACTTTCTGTTCTTTTATCAGCTTTTAGACGCATATGCTGGCTGGGGTGCGGTATTAGGCCTATTCGCATCCAGCAATTTTGTAGCATACTCGGCCTATGCAACGTCTGATATTTTCTTCCTCGCTTTATATAGCGCGGCCTTATGGCTATCACTATTAGCGATTAGAAGGAAACGTGCGTCCTTGTGGATACTGTGTGGCTTATTGGTCGGTGGCCTTCTACTCACCAGAACCAACGGAATTGTTTGCTTATTTATTGCACTGCTCCCGTGGTGGTCAAGTTCTAGCCTCAAGCAAAAATGCAGTCAGCTTCTTTGTTTCCTGCTTGGGCTCTTTGTGCCACTGCTCGGGTGGGTGTGCTACGCCTATCTCAGCGGCTCTCAGTTCACACCAGAAGGTACCTATGCAAACCTGGCGATGACATATTTTTCGCCAACTGCTGACAGAATATCTGGAGATGCCCGAGTCAAAGTCGAAGCGCAATTTGATAGTTTGACGAGTGTTTTACTATACGACCCCGCTCATCTAGCGAAAATATATGTGAAAGACCTCCTCCGACTTGTCAAAAAGACAGCCGGAATGCTTCAGAACCCTTTGGGTCTGTTCGTTCTTATTGGAATATTTTCATTCTTCAGAGACATCATCAAAGGCAGAATCGACAATAGAAGACTTTGCGCTTTCTATATTGTCCTAACAATACTCCAGGTTCTCTTGATAAACTTCAAGGCCTACGAAGAAAGATATTTTCTGTTTTTCCTACCTATATTGGGCGTTTTGGTAAGCAAAGCGTTTGGATACATCATTTATTTAGCTCGGAGGCAGCGCGCCAAAAGAGTATCTATGGGCATTTGTCTATCTTGCGCATTTTTAGCTTTGATACTGTCATATCAAGCAGCTTGGCAAGAGGTCAGTTCTAGCTCTGGAGAACTAGAAGAAGTCGTACAAAGCGTACAGCAGCTAGGCATTAGCGACTCGAATATTATCACCAGAAAGCCACATCTTCCTTTTTATACGCGCAGCGCGTCGCTCTCTTTCCCTGATGTAGAAACGCTGACAGAACTGCAGTGCGCGATGGAAGCTCAGCCCAACTCAGCAGACCTACTTTTGTATTACGGCACACAAGAAAAAGTTTTCCGCCGCCAGTTTGAGGCATTGGCTAATCCAGCGAATAGCCCAGATTGGTTAGCACCGCTAGATCAAAGCTCAAGACCCGACGTGTGGGCTCTGTACAAATACAGGCCAGATGCTAAGTTAAACGCATCGCTCACCTGTAAAGCTTAAATTTTAGGAAGCTGCTATGGTAACTGAGGCTGAATTGCATCACCTGCGCCGCTGCGTAGAATTGGCTGCTGAGGCCCTAGAGGCAGGCGATGAAGCGTTTGGATCTGTGCTAGTTGCTGCCGATGGCACTGTTTTAGCTGAAGATCGCAATCGGATTGCTTCAGGCGATCGCACTCGTCATCCTGAGTTTGCACTGGCGCGCTGGGCTGCTGAAAACATGACGCCTGAAGAACGCGCAGCAGCAACCGTTTTTACCTCGGGAGAACACTGCCCCATGTGCGCGGCTGCGCATGGCTGGGTTGGCTTAGGCCGCATTGTATACGCGAGTTCTGCGGCGCAACTGGCCGACTGGCTTGCAGAGTTTGGGGTGCCTGCTTCTCCTGTGCGATCGCTACCCATCCAGAAAGTCGCACCGAACGTCACTGTAGAAGGCCCAGTTCCAGATCTAGCCAAGCAGGTGAAAGCACTACACCGTCGCTGCTTTCTAAAGTAAGAGCTAGAGTACTACATACCAAACGCTACACACCAGTCGAGCCGAAGCCTCCCTCACCTCTGGCAGAATCCGATAGGCTATTCACCTCTTCCAGTTCAGCTCGAATCACTGGCGTAATAACCATTTGCGCGATTCGCATTCCTGCCAAAACTTCAAAGGGGTGCTTGCCGTGATTGATTAAAATCACGCGGATTTCGCCTCTGTAGCCAGCATCAACGGTGCCAGGCGTATTAGGAATTGAAATGGAATGCTTTAGCGCTAAGCCGCTGCGGGGTCTGACCTGGGCTTCGGTGTCGGGTGGAAGCTCTATGGCAATGCCGGTGCTGATAAGAGCGGTTTCGCCAGGTGGGATGGTTTGAGGGGCGATCGCAAACAAATCCATCCCCGAATCGTTTTCATGCTCATACCTGGGCAGTTGAGCCGCCTCGTCTAGCTTCAACACCTTGAGCTTCATACTCTCTTGCACACTCACGAGAACACCCAGCGTCCAACCGTTCCATTGACTAAGTTGACATAATACATCAGCTCGTCTGGCCCCTGTGCCATCTGCACGACAGAAGCAGCACCCGTCACAAAGGTTTCTACATCCTCAATGTTGCCATCATTGTCAAAGCTCACATTTCTGACGAGGCCCTGGCCTAAGTCATTGAAAAACAAGTCTCCTCGGTATTCTTCCGAGTAGACATTGCCAGTGTACAAATCACCCATTACAATCGCGTTAATCCCATCAGTGCGATGGTTTAGACCTAGTAGAGAAGGGGTGACTGAAGGGTTGCTGTTGTAGAAAGCCTGGGCTTCAGAAAGTGACTGGTAGCCGCCCGTTTGAATGCTCTCACCGCTGCCGCCTTCGTAGTAGGGCCAGCCAAAGTTCGCGCCTGCATCTGCCGCGTTGATTTCTTCCCACTGTGTCCAGCCGACATCTCCGATATAAACCTGACCGCCATCGGGATCTATGGTCATGCGGAAGGGGTTGCGGAGGCCGAGCTGATAAACTTTGGAGCGGTTAGCGCTGACATCGCCATTGTAGAAGGGATTATCTGAAAGTCCCGCGCCTGTGATTGGATCGATTCTGAGGATTTTGCCAGAGAGAGAATCAATGTCTTGGACTCGGGCAGCTCTAGGATCTACGCGGTTGTAGGAAGCCCCGTCGCCGTTGCTAACGTAGAGAGCGCCATCGGGGCCAAATTCCACAGAGCCAATGGTATGGGATTCACTATCAGAGTTTAGAAAGTCTTGCAGGTAGCTGCCATCGGGCAATACGCCTGCCTCGGGTTCGTCAAAGTCAAAGGTGCTGTTGGCAAATCCGTTGAAGTTGTCCCAAGTGCTGTTGGTGCCGAGTAAAACAACTTCGCTATCTGCGATCGCCCTGCGGTAGCCGTTAGTCACATCGGCGGTCACGCGAATGAGTCGAGAAGCTCGATTGTTCTTACCGTCTGGGCCTGCTTCGCCTGTGTTATCAAATACTTCTGGCGGATCGTAGGTGAATAGGAGATAGACGTATGGGTTATTCTCAAAGTCAGGATGGAGGGCAATGTCGAGCAAGCCGCGATCGCGCGTCCCATTCACCTGATCCGAGATATCAATAAACGGCGTAGGCAACAAAACGCCATCTTCGTAAATTTCAATTTTGCCGCCTTTTTCAGCAATAAACATCTGCGAACTATTAGGTCGCCAGTCAATAGCGGTTGGAGAATTTAGATTCGAGACAACCGTTTCAGCAGCGGGCCTATTATCAATCACCGGCTCGGAGTAAAGCTGTGAGGTGGGTACGACTTCTAGGCTTTGGCTATCGCTTGACCAAGAGAGCTTAGCAACCGCACCGCCGCCATTCTCGTAATAATCCATCCGAATGTCGTACTGCTGTCCGGCTTCTAGCGTGATAGTGCCACGGTGAACAGTGGGTGCTTGATCGATAAACTGGTCGATGATGAGCTGATTGTTAATCCATAGCTGAATGCCATCGTCTGAGGTGGTTTCAAAGGTGTAGGTTTCTGAATAAAGTGCCTCAATGCTGCCGCTCCATCGCACCGAGAAGTTGTCAGAACCAATCGTTGGATCAGGAGAGCCCGTCCCCCAGTTGAAGTCTACAGTGGCATCTGTGCGCGTAAGAGCAAGGCTCGTGAAGTCTCGATTGTTGTAGTACTCGGCCCTAAGTCCATTACCCTGAGAACCATCGGGCGTGTTGTCATCGCCAATCTCAATAATGCCGCGAAAAGTAGCGCTATCAGAGTTGTCGTCCCACTGCTTAGAAGCATTGAAATTCATCCAGCCGTAGTCCTGATCGCCGCCGAAGTTGTTAGGTTCGCCCGGTGCCCAGTTTGTGTAGCCGACCGTCTCGCCGCTGGCCCATTCAAACACGCCTTCTGTACCTGCATCGTTGATGCCAATCCAATAGCCTTCGCTTTCACCAAAGTTCTGCTTCAGCCAGGCTTCTTCTGCCGCCGCATTAATAGTGACGAGGTTGCCGCCTAAGCTTTCAGCCTCAGCTTGCGCCTGCTCCCAGGTTTTAGAACTGCTGGTGAGCACGTATTGATTGCCACGGTAAGTGAGCGTGTCATCGTCAGAAATTGCAACTTGAGCCGTCCGAGGGGCCAGCAAAGTCGCCCCACCCAGCACATTGTCAATCGTAAAGCCAAATGTTTCGGTGCCTTCAGCCAAGCTATCGTTGAGAATAGAAATCACAACCGACTGTTCGGTTTCGCCATCGGCAAAGGTGAGTGTGCCTGTGCGATCGCTATAGTCCTCACCTGCGGTAGCCGCCCGCCCAGAGCCCTCAACCGTCCGATACTCAACCGTCACCTCGCCATCGCTGCCGCCCGTTCGCTGCACTGTGATCGTCACGCTACCCGCATCTTCATCCACGTCCAGATTGCTCGTTTGCAGGCTAATAAAGCCGGGCTCTACGACCGGAGGGTCAGTGCCCTTAAGCGATAGAGACACATCGTCGAAAAAGGCATCTCCGGCGGCGTCTGCTTTGAACGTCCAAACCTGGGCGTAGCGAGTGCCTGCTGGGGCGGTTGATAGGCTTTGGTACTGCTGCCAGTCGGCGGATGTGATGGTTTCGCTGGTGCTGCCGGTGAGGAGCGTGTAGTCAGCATCGAAGAAGTTAATCCCAAAGCCGACGTATTCGGTGCTTGAGGTTTTGGCGTAGGTGGTGGCCTGGTATTCTTGCAGGGCGATCGCCTCTACAAACTGACTGACGCCGCTACCTGCTGCTGTAAGCTGTAGCGAGCCGTCACCGTTAAAAGATTCTGCTGTCGAAATGGCTTCTGAGCCGGTAAAGCTAGCCCAGTTTGCCAAATCTGTTTCAAATCCAGAGTTGTCTAATAGCTCCTCACCCGCACCGGGCGGCTGTATGGGCGGTACGTCGGTGCCCGTTTCTACTGAGAGGTTATCGACAAAGAAGCTGCCAACATCGTCGTCTTTGTAAGTCCATATCTGCGCGTATAGGGTATCTGTAGGTGCGATCGCCTCTATCTGATACTCTCGCCAACGCCCGCTCGTAATCCGCTGACTCTGGCCGCCAACAACGTTAAAATCTGCATCAAAAAAGTTAATGCCGATGCCGGTGTAGCCCCCCGAAGAAGACTTCGCGCTACCCGTCAGAGTATAGGTTTCACCCACAGTCGCATCCAAAATCTGAGCCACACCGCTGCCCGCCGCTGAGTGCTGAAGCGAACGGCCACCAGAGACAAACTCAGTTGTTGAAATAGATTCGGTGCCCGTATAGCCGCTCCAATCAGCAAGTCCTAACTCAAAGTCGCCGTTACTTAAGATGTCTTCTAATGTACTTGTATAGGCAGCTTGAGCCGCGCTGCTGAGCGCTACATCGCTTTCAATCTCACCTACTGTCACCTCTAGCTGCCAGTCTCCACCAATGCCAGTAAGATCGTTAGAAGCGGCAACATCAGCACCCGTGAGCTGACTAACTTGATTGATAAAAGCTAGGCCCTCGCTACCTGCCGCTAGATTGCAGCCGTAGAAAAGCAGGTCGGCCTCTGAAGAGAGTGACGTTTTCCAGCTTTGGAGGTGATCGCGATATCTACCCACCGTTGAGTTACTCAATGCAGCATCACCGAGCTGAACAGATCCCTCACGCCCATGTGAAAAGATATGAACGCTGCTGAGATTGGTGTACTGAGCGATCGCAGCGGTAATTTGATCGACACCGTTTTGTTGCGAATCAATCAGCACAACCTGAGTGTTTTCAAGTCCCTGGATCAGGGTATCTATTTGCGATAATCCTGCGTCTACAAAAGCAATATTCTGAGGCTGGTCGCCAGTAAATTCAGCAGGCAATAAAGAATTTTCTGCAACAGGCAGTGAGTCTAGCTTAAGGGGCAAAGCAGGCTCAGTTTGTTGGGAATACATGAGTTAAATAAGACTTTTTAGAACGGGTACTAATGAAGGCGTTGTCCTAGCAATTCAAGAAAAATTGCAGGCTTAAGTAGAACAACCTACAAGCATTGTTCAAGCTTTTCTTCTAACTGAATATTTTTGAACAGGAATAAACAACTAAGGCAACAATGCAACAAGACTGCCGCATTGTTCTTACCTCTAGACACACGAACCCTGCTCGGTTTAACCACCTGAATTTAGGTTTAAGAGCTATGCACCCGAAATTTAGATTTAAAGAACGCACCCGTAGATAGCGCGCTGCAATACCTAATACATATGGCTATGCATGATACATAGGTGCCAACAAAAGTAACAGCGGTGCGCTAATTGCGTTTTAGTGCCATCAAGACCTTTACGAGCCCTTGAAAATGACAGCTAGAACAAGCTAAATGAATCGTAAAATAACTGCACTCACTGATTGGTACTCAATATACCGCGCGTGTAAAATAAACTGTGTGTGCGTTTGATTAGTTTTTGTGTAAATAGAATGAAGTCCCCTCTGACAAGGGTTTTCAGTGGGCAAAAAGAATGAAGAGCAGGAAACTACGCAGATTTGATCGGTCAATTTTCACTCAATTACAACAGTCTTTTCACTACCTGAGACAGGCCATGACTTGGCCTAATCTTTCAGTCTGAAGAAGATATGTCGCTGTGCTGTCTTTCTATTGCTTCCCTTTTCAGCAATGCCTCTGTGCGAGCGGTTTCTGCTAGCAGCTCGGCCTCGACTAAGGCTTCCAACTCAGCTTTTTGCTCAGCCGGTAGCGCCTGCCCTTTATCCCGCGATTCTTGCCATAGGCCCATAAGTAATAGCAGGCGATCTTGCTGCTCGCTTGTAAACAGAGGTTCGTCTACAGCAACGGGCGTATTATCGTCCTGACTTTGCGTGACGATCAGGCGATCGAAGTCAGGCTGCTCCGACAGGGCAATCAGCGCGTCTAAAGCCTGTCCTGGTGTTTTGCCGGTAGCATTGTGGGTGGGTGCGATCGCTCTGTAGGCTTTCTCGCCGTCAGCCTCTAAAATAGGCAAAATTTCTACTGTGTTCATGCAAGTGAGCGGGAGATAAGTTGCCCAGTATTATATCTCTGCTGCCTTCTCCATACGCACGACTACTATGCAAAAGTTACAGTGTAAAAGTTTAGGCTATGCCTGCGCAGAGCGATCTAGATTGCCGAGCAAGCGCTTCTTTGCAGGCCGCGATGCCGACGACCTCTCGGCTGCCGCTCTTTCTGAATCTGCACGACGCTGACGAATTTGAGTCATGAAAAATTCTTCTAGCGTAGGCTTAGCAATTTCTAACTTAGCAATATGCGCGTTCATCAGCCGCGCTGTCGCCATAAACTCAAATGGACTTTCGTACAAAAAGCCCTGCCAGTAGCCGTCATTAAAAGTAATGTCGCGCAGCCATTGATCTAAAATATCGAGGCTGCCACCGTGCCCTTTCACCACATAATGGGCCGGGTTACCGAGTAGCTGTGCTA
The DNA here is from genome assembly GCA_963793265.1 of uncultured cyanobacterium. Taxonomy (GTDB): domain Bacteria; phylum Cyanobacteriota; class Cyanobacteriia; order Phormidesmidales; family Phormidesmidaceae; genus Phormidesmis. The sequence continues at coordinate 500,710 of CAWBZI010000004.1, read as the reverse complement.
TTTCGCCCATGCAGATAATCTCGCCTCTATCGAGAATGGCAATGCGATCGCAAATCATCTCCACATCCGAAAGCACGTGGCTATTAAAAAACAGCGTCTTCCCCTGCGCTTTGAGCGACAAGATGATCTCGCGAACCTGATACCGCCCGGTTGGATCTAACCCTGACATCGGCTCATCTAAAAATACAATTTCAGGATCGTTCATCAACGCCTGAGCCATCCCGACCCGCTGCAGCATCCCTTTTGAGTAGCGCCGCATCTGCTTTTTGGTTGCCGACTGCCGATCGAGCTGCACCAAATCCAGCAGCTCCGAAATCCGCCGTTTCTTAGCATGGCCCTTAATGCCAAACAGCCCAGCAGTGTAGTTCAAAAACTCCCACCCGGTTAGATAGTCATAGAAGTAAGGATTCTCGGGCAGATAGCCAATGCGAGCTTTGGTTTCGCTATCGCCTGCGGCCTCACCCATTAGCGTCGCCTTACCAGCGGTGGGGCGAATAATGCCCAGTAGCAGCTTCAGCAGAGTTGTTTTGCCTGCACCGTTGGGGCCAAGCAAGCCGAACGTTTCACCTTTATATATTTCTAAGGAGCACTGCTTTAGGGAGGGCGGTGCGGCCTTGAGCCAAAAGCCCGTGCGGTAGACCTTTCGCAAGTCTTGGGTTGAGATGATTGTCGGCTTGTGGATGATGGCGGCTGAAGCTGGCCCGGAAGCAGGTGTGTTAGGCGTGCTGTTAGAAGCGGGGGAAACGACGTTCATAGGGATTGACGTATTATTCTTAAAGAGGCTATTAGCAAAAACTGTATTAGCTGAAACTTATAGAGAGGATGACGTATGGATCGCTCGAAAATTGTGGCCATTATTACTGGGGCACTGTCTGTTTTGCTGGCGATCGCGTACCTAGTAATGGTTCAAATACTAGATTTTCGCGGTGAAATGATTCCTGCGCCAGTGAGTTTTCTACAATTCTTTGTGTAGCAATTGCGATCGCCCTTTGGGCAAAAACCGCATCACAAGTCGCTGTACTCTCAGCGGCGGGATGATTCTAGCGACTCGGTAGATTGATTTGCAGAAGGCTTAGTCACTTTGAACCAGCTAGATAGATCGCGATCTATCAGCGACTGCAGACGTAAAATATCTTCGCGATAGTAGTTTTCGAGTAGCTCTCTGTCTTCGCGGGAGAGCGGCAGACCTTCTTTTCCCTGAGAATTGGCTTTTATCAGGCGCGATCGCAACTGCTGCCGCCGCGCTTCAGGCAGCAACACTCTCAGCACTGCCCCCGCCGCCGACCGAATAGGATTACGGGTGCGCAATAGCTGATTGATACCCTGGTTCTTAGGGACTTGAGCGGTCTGCTGTCGTTGCTTCGTGTTGGCCTTAAACGTGCTGTCTACGCCAATAAAGTCGTAGAGCTGCTGCATGAAGCGATCGCTATCTGCCTGCAAATCGTCATACAAAAAGATCTTTACCTGATCTGGCCCAAACGCCTCTAAAAAGTGCTTAACGCCCTCGTAATAACGCCCTTTTAGCAGCGTATGAGAGCTTTTGGGGCTGCTTTGCACCTGCTGGGCCAAAGACTTTTGATTGCCAATCACCTCGCGCACGTGCATCAAATAGTCTGAGTAGGCGCGGTCTACCGGATTGCGCAAAACCGCAATCAGCTTGGCATCAGGCACATGCTTTTGAATTTGAGGAACTACCTTTTCGTGAAGAAAAAGATAGTTCGGCGAAGCCTCCCCAATCGCAACTTCATTGCTGGCCCCATCAAATAGAGACTGATAGTCTTTCAGAGTCAAAATTCGCTTTCTACCCCCTCGCGTCAGCCGTTCCGAATCAGGTAAAGCTGCTGCAACCGATTCCGCTAAAGGCTCACACCCCAAAAAATCGGTTTCTTTACGCGGACTCACATATACCTGCGGATGCTGGCGCAAATAATCATATATAGAGGTAGTCCCTGCTTTTTGGACGCCGAAAATGAGGAAGTTAGGGAGGGCCATCGTGGGAACTTGCCAAAAACGCTGTTGCCTATGTTAATGGATTGTTCCCAAACAAAGAATAATTGATTAGTCTCCGAGTGTTTTACCCAAGGGTTCTTCTGCGGTACCGGCTGGCAAGTACTTATCGTCGGGATTGTTAAATAGGCCCAGCAAGTAGCCCAGCGCTGCGCCAAACACAAACCCACCCGCATGTGCCCAGTAAGCGACGCCGCCATTCATGCCGACATCAGCCGACGCGCCCAAGCTGGTAACGCCATAAAAAGCCTGCTCTACAAACCAAAAGCCCAAAAATAGCAGGGCCGGAACGCGAAATGCGGTAAAGAAAATAGGGATGAAGGTGAGGACGCGGACTTCAGGAAAGCGGAAGATGTATGCGCCCATCACGCCAGCGATCGCACCACTGGCCCCCAGCGAAGGCACCGTCGATTCTGGGGCCACATACCACTGACACAAAGACGCCAGCACACCGCACAGCAAATAAAAGCAGAAAAATCTTACATGTCCGAGCTGATCTTCAACGTTATTGCCGAAGATCCATAAGTAGAGCATATTACCGCCCACATGAAAAAAGCCCGCGTGCAAAAACTCAGCGCTGAGCAAGGTGCCCCACTCTGTAATATGCGGGAACCCCGTGCCAGTACTAAAGCTGTGGCTCAGTTCACTAGGCACCACCGCAAACGTTCTAAACAGCGACTCTAGGTTTGGCCCGCTTAATGTCGCCTCGTAAAGAAACACCAGTACGTTGAGGGCAATAAACCCGTAGGTTACATAGGGCGTAGTGGTGATGGGATTGTCATCACGAATGGGAACCAAAGCAACTGCCTCCGAAGGGGATCGATATTGTAAGTAAAGTTACCTGACCGACCGACCGTAACCGTTCCCTCTTTAGAGCGACAATACGAGTAGATTGACCCTACGGAACCTGCAAAGGAACAGACTATGGCTAAGCAAAAACCTAATTCTAAAGCGACTGATCGAGTGGTCTATTCTGAATTCGGCCCATCGGCAACGGCTGCAACCGAACGCGCCGTCCCCAACCTGCCACCGGCCCAGCAAGACCTTCGAGTGCAGGTTTCTCGCAAAGGACGCAAGGGTAAGAGCGTCACGATTATCAGCGGCTTTGCGCACAATGCCGAGACAATCGAGGCACTGGCCAAAAAGCTCAAATCCCAGTGTGGCTCGGGTGGTACGGTCAGAGACAACACGATAGAGATTCAGGGGGAGCACGCTACTAAGCTGGTTTCTTTACTGATAGATAAAGGCTATAAGGCCAAAATTAGCGGAGGTTAAAGGGCAATGGTTCACAGGCAGGTTCACAGACAGCGCACAAGACAGCTAGGCGTCGCATTTTTAATCGGTATTTTTTGTTCAGCGCTGTTTGGGAGCTTTACTGCCGCGCGAGCGGTTACTACGGGTTTTGCAGGTCATCCCGTCGAGCCCTGCATACAGGCATTAGTCGCTCAAGACGTGTTTGAGCAGCGCAACATCAACAGCCGCTATCCCAACAGTGCGCTTTCTCAGGCGGAATATGCCACGGCTGTACTCAAAGCCTTTCCTGGTGCCTTTGCTGCCAACAACGAATACCTGGGTCTTAGCTTTGACGAAGCCCAGTCAGAGCCCGAAGCCTTATTGATGGCCGCGCTTGGTGAAGATGCCAGACTACAGCAGTCAGTTGGTCGCGCTCAAGCACTCGCTATTCTCACCACAGGCTCAGCGACGCCTTACCAGGCCGATGCTACCAGAGCACTCGCTTCTACCTTTCGCGATTCGCTCCTCATTCCTCGCAATGCGCGTGAGGGCGTAGCGGCTGCACTCGGCGCTGGCTACATCGTTGACAAAGAAGGCGAGCTGCCTGGCGGGCGACATCAGCTTCGCCCTCGCCGCACAACGACATTAGCCGATGGAGCCGCTTTTATCTGCAGGGCGAGCCTAGATTCACGAACGGCAGCGACAATTCCAGACGATCAGGTAGTGGCCTTTGAGCTGCCTGCGATCGCCATAGCGCCCAGAAGAGAACTACGCGGCGTGTGGATGACCAACATCGACAGCGACGTTCTGTTCTCCCGTGAAAAGCTAGAGCCCGCGTTAAACAAGCTAGCCGACCTGAACTTTAATACGGTGTATCCAACCGTATGGAACTGGGGCTACACGTTGTTTCCCAGTGAGGTTGCCAAGCAAGCGACTGGTTTTGAGCAGGGGCTTTATCCTGATTTAGAATTCACCGGCAGGCAAGAGCGTTTAGAAGCGGCGCAGGGCGATCGCGACATGCTGCTCGAACTCATCGAAATCGCCCATAGCCGCGACCTCAAAGTGATCCCCTGGTTTGAATTCGGCTTCATGGCCCCCGCCGACTCTGCCCTAGCCGAGCGTCACCCTGACTGGCTCACACAAAAAGCCGACGGCTCTCTAATTACCGCCGAAGGTGATCACGACCGCGTATGGCTCAATCCTTTCCACCCCGAAGTGCAAACTTTCATCAAAGAGCTAACTGCTGAGCTAGTCGCCAACTACGACATTGACGGCTTCCAGGTAGACGACCACATGGGCCTACCTTTTGCCTACGGCTACGATCCCTACACTGTGAACTTGTATAAGCAGGAGCACGAGGGCAAGCTACCGCCTGCCGATGCCAAAGACGCTGAGTGGACGCGCTGGCGGGCAGATAAAATCACTGACTTTATGGGCGAACTCTTCAGCACCGTGAAGCGACACCGGCCCGACGCGATTTTCTCAGTGTCACCAAACCCTCACGTCTTTGCCTATGAGTACTACCTGCAAGATTGGGATACCTGGCTAAAAAGAGGCTACGTCGAGGAGCTGATTGTGCAGCTATACCGCAATGATTTGGGCCGGTTCGTTTGGGAGATGGGGCAGGATGCGATGGATTTTGCGCGGGGTCATATTCCAACTAGCGTGGGCGTTTTGAGCGGGCTGAAAGGACGATCGGTGCCGATGAGTCAGATTGCTGAGCAGGTGGAGGCTGTGCGCGATCGCAACTTCTCTGGCGTCTCATTCTTCTTTTACGAAACCCTGTGGAACCTGAGCGAAGAAGGCAATGCCAGCGAACGTCAGGCCGAATTTCAGCAGATTTTCCCAAATCAAGCCAGCTATCCACAGAGCAGGCCATAGCTTCATAGCGATATCTGTCCATAGATAGATATCAGAAGGGGATCATCCTTTCTCACCAAAACTTCTCCTCTCCTTAATGTCCAAATCAGACAAGTTTGTTTAAAGTCATAGCAAGCGTCGTTGATTCGAGCTTTAATTCGCGCTGGCGATACGACAAAGACTTAGTAACGGAGAGTTTATGGCACAGAGTTTTGGTGTGATTGGATTGGCGGTAATGGGCGAGAACATTGCGCTAAACATCGAGCGTAATGGTTTTCCCATCGCGGTATACAACCGCTCTAGAGAAAAAACCGACGCCTTCATGAAAAATCGTGCCCAGGGTAAGAACGCAGTCGCTACCTACTCTCTCGAAGAGTTTGTACAGGCACTCGAACGGCCCCGGCGCATTTTGGTAATGGTTAAAGCAGGTGGCCCTGTAGATGCTGTCATCAATCAGCTCAAGCCGCTGCTCGATCCTGACGATATGATCATTGACGGCGGTAACTCGCTATACGACGATACCGAGCGCCGCGTAAAAGACCTTGAAGCCGCTGGCTTCAACTTCATTGGCATGGGCGTTAGCGGCGGTGAAGAAGGCGCGCTCAACGGCCCCAGCCTCATGCCCGGCGGTTCTAAAGCAGCCTACGATGCAATTGAGCCTATTGTTACAAAGATTGCAGCCCAGGTAGACGACGGCCCCTGCGTTACCTACATCGGCAAAGGCGGCTCCGGTCACTTCGTCAAAATGGTGCACAACGGCATTGAGTACGGCGATATGCAGCTTATTGCAGAAGCCTACGACCTGCTAAAAAATACGCTAGGACTCACTCAAGAAGAACTCCACGAAACCTTTGCTGAGTGGAATAAAACCGAAGAGCTAGATTCTTTTTTAATTGAAATTACCGCCGACATTTTCACCAAAACCGACGATGAGACAGGCAAGCCTCTCGTTGAGCTGATTATGGACAAGGCGGGCCAAAAGGGCACAGGTCGCTGGACGGTAATGAGCGCCTTAGAAGTCGGTGTGAGCATTCCAACGATCACCGCTGCGGTAAACGCCCGGATTATGTCGGCGATTAAAGAGGAGCGGATGATTGCCTCTGAGCAACTCACTGGGCCAGCTGCGAAGTTTGAAGGTGATAAAAAAGATTTCATTGGCAAAATTCGCGACGCTCTCTACTGCTCCAAAATTTGCTCTTACGCGCAGGGCATGGACTTACTTGCTAAAGCGTCTATTCTTAACGGTTATGACCTTGATCTTGGCGAAACGGCTCGCATTTGGAAAGGCGGCTGTATCATTCGCGCAGCTTTCTTGAACAAGATCAAAGCGGCCTACGACCAGGATGGGAAGCTCGCTAACCTGCTGCTAGCGCCTGAGTTTAAGCAGACTATTCTTGATCGTCAGGATGCATGGCGTGAAGTGATTGCGACGGCGGCTAAGATTGGTATTCCGGTACCCGCATTCAGCGCTAGTCTGGACTACTTTGACAGCTACCGGAGAGCGAACCTGCCTCAGAACCTGACGCAGGCTCAGCGTGACTACTTTGGCGCGCACACTTACGAGCGTACGGATAAGGACGGCTTCTTCCATACTGAATGGATGGAATAATAGTTCATTTAAATCTGTAAAGTAGAAAAGCACCCTGTCTGAAGTAGGGTGCTTTTTTGTGTTTGGGATTAAAGCCTATTGCATTCGATACCGCTCCAATAGCGAAGGCAAAGCCTCAAAACCCTCCATACTCATAATCGGTGCAAGCTGTCGCTGATACTGATCTAAGGTTCGCTGAAACTCTTCTACCCCAAGCTGCCCTTGCAATATGGAGGCTAAACCCGCAGCCTGTCGCCAATCTTCAGCCCCAATGCTTTCTAGTAGATACATTGCTAGGGCGCTATAGAAAACAGCTTCTTTTGAATGCTTGAGCGCGTGATGAGCTTCGGCGGTGTAGAGCGTGTAGAGCCCTTGCAGATAGATATTGCCAGATCCTTTTACCGCGTCTGCGCCTTTGGTGAGAATATTGAGGCCGTCTTGGGGGCGATCGCACATCACATACCCAATCCCCAAGCTGTTATAAGCCAGCGCCTGACTCTGAAAGTCACCTTGTTTTACAGCCAGCTCTAAGCCTTGATTGAGATAGGCGATCGCCCCGTCATAAAGCGCCGCATCGCCCACATCGTTTGCCCTACCCTGCAACACCTGCGCGTAGCCCAGGTTGACCAGTGCGTTTGCCTGACCGACGCGATCGCCCCTCTGCCGAGCCAAAATCAGCGCCCGTTGACTGGTCGCAACCGCCTGCCCGTAATCTTTCTCCAGCGCCGCATTTCGCGCCAAGTGACACAAGTCCGCCGTCTCACAAGCCAAATCCCCTGCCGCTTGAGCAATCTCTAATGCCTGCTCATAAAAAGCCTTCGCCTCAGTCGCCCGGCCTAGCGTCTGCCGAGAATAGCCCAGTAGCGTAAGAATTCTTGCCTTTTCTTGCGTACCTTCTATCTGGCTCAACGGCTCGCTGAAGTAGTCAAGCGTATCTTCTAAATAATCTCCTGAGAAAGAGGCAAACACGCCGCCATAAAGCGGAAAGTCGTCTCGCTGAGAGAACGTTCTTAAAAGCTGTAGCATGAGCTGAAAGCTGCCATCGCCCAATGCCTGATAGCTCCCCGCGCCACCACTGCTAAAGCCCTGAGCAAGCTGTCCCCAAATCGCTGCGAAAATCAAAAACGTACTATACGAAAGCTGCTTACCGGCCTTAGCGCTGTAGGGCTGCTGATCGAACCAAGTGACCAAGCTGCGCTGCAAAAAGTGCATCGTCACCGCCAAATTCACCCAGCTCGCCGTATCTACTGCTGTCCGCGTAATCGCATCAATCGGCTCACCCTCGGCTATCGTCGTAAACAGCAGCTTGGGCAAACCTTCCGACAGCTTTTGCCATACGGGCCACGGCCCCAAATCCTTCTTAGAACCAAAGCCAATATTGCCTCCGGCAGACTGATACAGCCAGCTCACCAGGTCAGGCTCTAGCCGCTGGTAGCTCTCAAGCCCTGCTAAAATACCTTGCTGCCAAGCCCGCATGTCGTCCGTCTCTAGCGACTTAGCAAGCTGTTTTAGCTGTACGCGGTTGAGACTATTCGGCTGATTCGGGTCGATCAGGCCCAGGAATATGATTGGCCGCTCTGACGGTTCTGCTTCAGTGAGGCGACTTGCCGCGATCGCAATTCCACTCGCCGCCTGCCGGTCAGTCTGCCCTTTTTGCCATTCACTCTCAATCGTCTTCAGCGCCCGCAAAATTCGGCCTGCCTTCAGCGAGCTTTCAAGCTGAGCTTCAGTTTCAGCAATACGGCTAGCCACCACCCGCTCAAAGATTTCACCCGTACCCGTCTGCACAGCTTCTTCTAGTTGCGACCGCACCTGCTCCTTTGAGCGGATGCTACCTTTAAGCGTCTGCGTCACAATGTCGTCAATCAGCGCCAAATACTGCTCAGCCAAAGAACTGCTCACTTAAACACCTGCTTCTTTCATCAATAAATCCTGATACAAGCATCCATCAGACGGGCAATCTTTCAAAACATTCCTGAATAGCATCCGCTCCAATCTATGCAGTCAAAAGGACAGTTGATACTTAGTACACATCTACTTTAAACGGATGACCTGGAGGCGATCGCACCTTCAAAAAATTAAAGCTCAAGCGTAACTCTATACAAGTACACATGTACTATAATTAGATAGTACGTTTAACCCACCTTTTATCCAACTGCTTTTTGCTCAACAACGTACGGCCTCGACTTTAAGGCTTCAAAATATGGCTCCCACCGTAGCAGTCCGACCAAAAAATCCTCGCAGAGTTTGGAAAATGTCTAACCCAGGTATTCAAGAATTTCGCAATCAAAACTACGCCGAAGCGCTGCCCTTACTCACACAGTCAGCTCAAGACGGCGATGCTGAAGCTCAGTGCTTGCTCGGCAACATCTATCAGCTTGGCCTTGGCGACATTCCTATTGATGAAGTGATCGCGATTCGGTGGTACTACCGTGCGGCTGACCAAGGTTACAGTGTGGCAACCAACAACCTCGCAGGTATGGTATGGCCGATCTCTCGCGAGGCTGCCAGCGCCCTCTATCAGCTTGCTCGCCAGCAAGGTTTTGAGCGCACCTCATCGGTACAAGCCGCTTAGGCCAGTGCTCAAAAGCGCTAATCCCAAGTTTGCTTCCTTTAGCTAACGCCTTTCGCCAGTGCCCACTGCGTTAGCTGAGGAAACAACCGATTCAGCTCAGTTGCCACCGATACAGGCCCTACGACCGTCTCAGCCTGCTTCTTCGTCACCATCTTCCAAACAGCCTCAGCAATATCTTCTGGCTGACTCACCCAGTTAGACCCCAGCACACTTGCCATCTGCTGCCTATTTCCATCCGCTTCGCCATCATCCTCACCGCGAAACATCGCCCGTTCCATAAAGTCGCTATTAATCACGCCAGGATGCACAATTCCTACGTGAATATTGTCTTTAGCTAGCTCAAGCCGCAGGGATTCAGTGAGTCCGGTCAGCGCATATTTGCTAGTACAGTAGGCGGTCATTTGCGGCAAAGGCATCTTTCCACCAAATGAACCTACGTTCACAATCGATCCTTGCTTTCGCTCAATCATCGCAGGCAGCGCGGCATGAATTGTATGAATACAGCCCCACAGATTGGTATCTAAAATATTTCGCCAGTCTTCTAAGGTTGTGTTGGCAACGGGGCCTGTCAAACAAATGCCAGCGTTATTAATCAGCGCGTCTATCTTTCCAAACGTACTGATAGATTTTTCAATTAAAGCCTCAATCTGTTCTGCATCGCCTACATCAGTCGGAACAGCCAGCGCTTTTTGACCGGCTGCCTGAACCTGCTCAGCTACGGCGTTAAGTCTGTCTACGCCCCGAGCAGTTAATGTAACGTCCCAGCCTTCGTTAGCGAACTTGAGCGCTGTTGCTCGACCCGATCCTTGCGAAGCACCTGTAATTAAAACGTGTTGAGTCATAGCTATCTGATAAAAAATAAGCGCTCATACTAAACGATTTTTGCTGCCTATTATGACTATCTAAGGAGTGGAATTAGCTAGGCTTGGCCAGTCGAAAGCGCTCTCAAAATTTGGGGTGTAATGCCGGTCAAATCTTCTACCTGAGAAAAATTAGCTGCTTCAGGGCCGACCGCGATTAGGGGAACTGCATTGAATGTGTGGCGTTTGGTTGAAAGGTCTTCTACGTTGCCGTGATCGCTGGTGATGATAAGCGTGGCGTTTGGGGGGAGATGGGCGATCGCACTCTCCAAAAACCTATCAATCCGCTGCAAATACTCAACAGCTTGTGTCTCATCTTGCGCGTGTCCCGCATAGTCGCACAGGTAGCTTTCAAACAAAGTAACCCCGTGTTGAGCGCTTAAATTCGCCAACCGACGACCGGCTTCAATGGGTGAAAGGGGATGGTGGCGATCGCCCACAATATTCCAAAAAACCGCCTCGCCCTGTTCATACTCATACTGCATCCGAAACGGTAGTTGGGCGGTCATGTTCAGGAGGGTGCAGACTGAGTAGCGGCGTTTTCGATGGGCGATCGCATAGAAATAATCCGGCGAATACGCATTCGCTAGCGTCGCCGTCCGTCCTAGCGTTAACGCCTGTGAAAATAACCCATACTCATCAATCAACTGCCGCAAAGAGCCATTTGCAAACCCCGACTGATGCCGACCCAAAAACTGAGGCGCATTTTGTCCTGTATAAATCGTGGTTTGACCCGTCGCACTCTGCGGCAATCCGGCTACGCCCAAGGTTGCATCGATCGGTTTGAACAACCGTTCAGGCTGACAGATAGAATTGCCTATCAGCAAGGGTTTGCCCAATAGTTTTGTCAAAGATGGCGTTGAGCCGGGCATAGATAGCGGATTGTTAATTCCTGCTTTGCCTAGCCCAACACCGTCTAAAAACACCAGCAAGAAGCTAGAGCCTTTCATTGCTTTGCTCGTAGTTACTTTGACAGATCACTTTGCCAAAGCAACCGCTTTCTCTTTTTCTTCAATGCGGTCATCTGTTGCAGCCGTTCTTATGAGCGTTAAATTGTTCTCGGTGGCCCACGTTTTTAGATCGGCAAATGAGCGATCGCGATACACCCCATACCGATCTCTTTTATTTCTCACCCGCTTCTCTAACGGTGGAATAATCCCCATGTTCGGCGGCATCGGCTGAAAATGCTTGGGTTCGGCTGAGCTGATAAAGCCGGTCAAAGCACCGAGCATCGTGGTTTCTGGCAAGCTTAAAGGCTCCTTACCCAAAGCAATCCGAGCTGCGTTTGTGCCCGCTAGCCAGCCGCCTGCGATCGCTGCCGTATACCCTTCAGTCCCCACTAACTGCCCCGCCGCTAGCAACGTAGGCCGGGCTTTAAACTGCAAAGTAGACCTCAACAGCTCAGGCGAATTAATAAACGTATTGCGGTGCATCACGCCCATCCGCACAAACTCCGCATTCTCCAGTCCCGGAATCATCCGAAACACACGCTTCTGCTCACCCCAGCGCAAATTCGTCTGAAAGCCCACCATATTCCAAAGCTGCCCGGCCTTATCTTCTTGCCGGAGCTGAATCACCGCATAGGGCTTATGCACCTTATTTTCTGGCGCATCAAAAGCCCCATACTTTTCCGTATCAAACAAGCCCACCGGCTTCAGCGGCCCATAGCGCATCGTATCTTCACCCCGCCGCGCCATCTCCTCAATCGGCAAACAAGCTTCAAAAAACTTCGCTGTATCGCGCTCAAAATCCTTAAGCTCTGCCTGCTCCGCCGCAATCAGCGCCGTATAAAAAGCTAAATACTGTTCCTTATTCATCGGACAGTTCAAATACGCCGCCTCACCCCGGTCGTAGCGAGAGGCCATAAACGCGACGCTTTGATCAATCGACTCGCCCACAATAATCGGGCTCGCCGCATCAAAAAAGCTCATATACGCCTGCCCTGCAAACCGCTCCAAATCCTCACTCAGCGCTTCACTGGTCAGTGGCCCAGTTGTCAGCACCACTATCGTTTTTTCTGGCCCCTCTTCAGGAATACTCAACACCTCATCTCGCCGCAGTTCCACCAAAGGATGATTCGCCAGCGTCGCCGTCAGCTCTGCGCCAAATACGCCGCGGTCTACAGCCAAAGCGCCGCCCGCTGGCACAGAATGCTCGTCCGCTTTCCCAATCACCACCGACCCCAGCCGTCGCAGCTCCTCATGCAGTAGCCCAGACGCCCGATCAGTCCCCATCGCGCCAAAAGAATTACTGCACACCAGCTCAGCCAAATGCTCAGAATGGTGCGCTGGGCTTTTTTTCACCGGACGCATTTCGTGCAGCACAACAGGCACGCCCGCTCTGGCAATCTGCCAGGCTGCTTCTGTTCCGGCCAGTCCGCCGCCAATCACATGAATAGGCTGTCTGTCACTCATCCGAATTTTCTCTTACTTCAGCCGTCAGTCCGGCAACTCTTTCGCTATCCATACTAAGCCTGTCCGGCGAATTTTCTCAGCAAAGTGACACTGATCTAAAGGAACCATATCAATATCTCGGAGCACTATTTGAGAAAGTCCGCCCATCAGCGCGCAAATATCGCCCGTCTTATGAGTTTCTACAGCCAAGTCAATATCTGAGCGCTGGGTAAACCGATCTGGCATTGTGAGCGATCCGAAGATGTAGCCGCGTTTCACGCCATAGCGCTGAGCATTTTCCGTTAGCCAGTCGAGTGTTTGTTGAACAAGCTGCTGGCGAATTTGCTCGTTTTGAGTTTTCTCTCTGGCTAGTCTGGCATCGAGCAAAGGAGTGGGGAACGTCATAGTAGATGAAGTGCGATCGCCTAAAACTTATGCTTCTCACCCTATTCTAAAAGGCTTTCAAGAATCCTATCTTCGGATGGTCTAAACACACCGCAGTGTAGAATCTGGCCATGTACGATCCCGTCTGTAAATTCCTAGTCGAAAACTACTCTGCCGACTTTGCCAACTGGCTGCTGGGCGATCGCATCGCCCTCACCACGCTCAACCCCTCTGAACTCTCCCTAGAACCCATCCGAGCAGATACTCTCCTCCTGCTTCAGTCTGAGCCGCCCAATGGTGACCATGACATTTTGCATATCGAATTTCAAACGCAGCCCAAACCAGACATTCCCTTCAGAATGCTCGATTACTGGGTACGCATCCATCGCATCCACCGCCGTAAAGATATTCGACAAGTTGTCATCTACCTCAGCCGCACTCAGTCAGAGCTGGTACATCAAACCCGCTTTGAGAAAGCTAATACCGCCCATACTTTTGAGGTCGTCCGCTTGTGGGAGCAACCCTTTGAGGCGTTTCTGCAGTCACCAGGACTTTTACCTTTTGCAATCCTGAGCAAAGTTGACGATCCAACGGCTGCGCTACAGCAAGTTGCGACTAAAATTAGAGATACTGTAGAGCCCCAAATTCAGCAAAGCATCGGCGCATCGGCAGCTATATTAGCTGGGCTCGTGCTACAAGACGATTCGTTAATTCAGAGGATTATTGGCATGGATTTACTAGAGCAATCTTCCGTCTATCAAAGTATTAAGCAGGAAGGGCGGCAGGAAGGGCGGCAAGAAGGGCGGCAAGAAGGTAAGTTTGCGCTGGTAGTTAGGCAGTTATACAGGAAAGTGGGCGTTCTAACGCCAGCGCTAGAAGCAGAAGTTGAGCGGCTCTCCACGTCTCAGCTAGAGGGTTTGGGAGAGGCGCTTTTGGATTTTGGAGCGATCGCAGATCTCGAAAATTGGCTATCTGAGCACCCGTAACCGAAAGATAATTACTCTCCCCCAAAGTTCACTACAGCGCCGCCCGAATCTTCTCCGGCACTAGCTCATGCCCAATCACAATTAGCTTTGTTTGCCGCAGCTCATCCACGCGCCAGGGCCGATCATAAAAGTAATCAAACCGTTTACCCACGCCGTTCAATACCAGGCGCATCGACTTATTTGGCACGGCGACAAACCCTTTAATCCGATAGATCTCCTGCTCACTCACCAGCGCTGTTAGCTTTTCTACTAGCGCTTTAGGCTCAAACGCTTGCTCTAGCGTGAGTGGAATAGAAGTTATGTCATCATCGTGCTCATGATCAGCTTCATGGTCGTGATGGCTATGCCGATTGTCCAAGTCATCTTCTACCGCAGCGCTAAAGCCCAACAGTACATCAGGGCTCAGTTCGCCATTTTGACAGGGCACCACTTTCACGCCGCCTGACAGCTCGTGCGCTAGCCAGTCTTTCACCTTGCCCAATTCGTCAGGACTTACTCGATCAGTCTTCGTAAGTAGCACCATATCCGCGCAGCCGAGCTGATCTTCAAACAGCTCCTCAATCGGCGTTTCATGGTCGAGTTCTTCATCCGCCTGTCTTTGCGCTTCTAAAGCTGCTAGGTCACCGACTAGCTCGCCTTTAGCAAGAGCCTCACAGTCTACGACCGTCACCACCCCATCAACCGTTGCACTCGTGCGAATCTCAGGCCAGCGAAAGGCTTGAACCAAAGGCTTGGGCAGCGCTAAGCCAGAAGTTTCGATCACCACACAGTCAATCTCATCACGCCGTTCGATTAGCGCCTGCATAGTAGGCAAAAACTCTTCTTGCACGGTGCAGCACAAGCAGCCGTTAGCCAGCTCTAAAATGTTGTTTTGCGGTGTGCCAGCAGATGAACTTTCACTCTCTTCATCGCAAACCTGACAGTCACGCAACAGCTCACCATCAATCCCAACTTCGCCAAATTCGTTGACAATAACGGCAATTCGGCGGCCCTGATTGTTTTGCAGCAGATTTCTAACCAGCGTTGTTTTACCGGCTCCTAAAAAGCCAGTGACTACCGTAACAGGAAGCTTACTCATGGTTTTTTTAAGTCAGAAAGAACAAGTCGAAATAAAACAGAATCTAGGCGAAGAGATTGCCTAAGAGAATTGCTCCCGCGCCGCAGACAGCAAACCCAGCCTGACGAACGGAGAGAATGCCGACCGTGCGATCTTTGCTGATGGCGCGTTGAGAGAGAAGGTAGGCCGCTGTTGCGATCACCCCTTGCACCAACGTAAATCCAACTAAATAGGCCACCAAAGGCGTAGGCTCTGCGCCAAAAATGGCTTCACCGTAGGCGTAGCCGTGAAACGCGCCTGCGAATGCAGCTAACGCCACGACTAGAAAAGTGTTTAGCGATCGCTGCGTAATCGCCAAAAGCCCAAATAGCAGCACAGAAAACGAAATCACCAGCTCAGCAGCCGGTAGCGTGATACCTGCTAAATGTAGTCCTGTGCCTGTTAAAGCGGCCAGCAAAAAAGTCAGCATAACGGTAGCGCCACGTCCTAAAATGGCAGCAACTAAACCCACTGCAATTACAAATGCTAAATGGTCAAACCCTAAAACAGGGTGACCGATACCCGAAACGAAGCCTTCAAAAAAGGTTTTGGGCGCACTGCCGCCGAATGGATGGTGGGCCATGGCTGGGGCCGCTATGGTTAGCGTTGCAAGCCCGCTCACGGCGGCGGCAGTAGCGACACCGCGAACCGTGCCTAATCGGGTTAAAACACTGCTATTGATCATTATTACCTCTTGCATCTGTACCGCGCAGATGGAGCTTAAGTATCTGAGAGAATATCTATGCTTATGTGGCCATAGATCGTACGGGCATTCTGGCTTTGGACGCATTTACCTGCGCCATCACAGTTGCGGGACAGCGCCGGTTTTTCACCGAACTTTCCCCGTAAGAATAACTAGACTATCACGGCACACAGCGACACAATGGTAAGGGTTTATTGCGCGAGCAAGGGTTGACAAGGCGAGATGACTAAAGCTGAGCTTAAAGCCGTGATCTTTGATCTCGATGGCACCCTCACAGATAGCGATAAGGTTCACTTTCGAGTCTTTCAAGATTTTTTTGCGAAAAAAGGCATCGATTTGAATCGAGATATCTATCGCAAAAAAATTAGCGGACGGCAAAACGCAGCGATTTTAGCAGACTTCCTACCGCAGCTTTCTGCCGAAGAAGGTGAGGCGTTTAGCGCTAAAAAAGAGGAGAATTTTCGGGAGATGGCTAAGGGAAATCTGACGCCTCTGCCAGGGCTTCTAAGTTTGCTAAAACAGCTTGCCAAGAAAGGTATTGTGGTGGCTGTCGTCACGAACGCACCTCCTGAAAACGCTCACTTTATGTTGAGCGAACTGGGCCTGACCGACGCTTTTGAATTCATTGTAATTGGAGATGATTTGCCCCGAGGGAAGCCCGACCCGCTGCCCTATCAAACGGCTTTAGATAGGCTTGGGATAGAAGCTGAAGCTGCGATCGCATTCGAAGACTCCACAGCAGGTATCCGCTCAGCCGTAGGCGCAGGCATCAAAACCATCGGCATGACCACCACTCACGAGCCCGATGAGCTGACGGCTGTAGGGGCCATAAAGGCGATCGCGAACTTCACCGATCCCTACATCCAAACCTTGCTCTAAGACTCTTTTTCTACCTGATTACGCCGACGCCGACAGCGCTCAGAGCAGTACTTCACCTCGTCCCACACCTTTTCCCATTTTTTTCGCCAGGTAAACGGCCTGCCGCACACCGGACAAATTTTAGTAGGCAGATCGGATTTTGCACGTTGACGGGCCATAGCGTTGAAATAAATAAGAGGTGAAACAAAAAGGGGCTACTCATTTAAACTCTAAAACATGTCTTCACCAACGCCCTCTTCACCAGAGCAGAAAACGCCAGACCAAGACGCCTCAAGCAGCCTCTTGAGCACCGTGCGAATTGTGCTCGTCTCACCAGCAGGCCCGCTCAACGTGGGCTCTATTGCGCGCGTGATGAAAAACTTTGGCATACAGCAGCTAGTGCTCGTCAATCCTCAGTGCGATCCGCTCGGCAGTGAAGCGTTGCAGATGGCCGTCCATGCCAAAGATGTGCTCGAAGCGGCTAAGCAAGTAAATTCAGTGCCCGAAGCTTTGGTGGGATGTCGGCAGGCGATCGCAACTACCGCCCGCCAGCGTGGATTCGACGCGCCCTTACAGCTTCCCGAAGCAGTTTTCTCTAGCCTATTCACTCAGTCTGAAGCTTTGACGAAGACCTCTGAGGCTGATCGCCCTAAAGACGTAGCCTTAATTTTTGGCCGAGAAGACAGCGGGCTGAGTAATGAGGAACTTGCCTATGCTCAACAGTTTATTAAAGTACCGACAGATGACAGCTACAGCGCTCTGAATTTAGCTCAGGCGGTGGCTATCTGCTGTTACGAGCTAAATCGCGCTAGCCAGCAGCCAAAAGAAATTGATCAAAAGGCTTTACGAAGCTCACCGCTATCTGGTAAACAAACGGAACTTAGCGTATTAAATCAAGCATCACTTGATGAGCTAGAGGGATACTATCAGCACTTAGAGCGAGTGCTGCTGCAAGTGGAATATTTGTATCCACACACCAAGCAGAGCCGGATGCGTAAGTTCAGACAGCTATTACACCGCGCTGCGCCCTCCTCCCACGAAGTCACGATGCTCAGGGGCATTCTTCGGCAGGTGGAATGGTCGATATCAAACTCGAACCAGCATTAACCAAACAAAAGGTTTTGAAGCCATGACAGATGCCAACGGCACGCAAAATAATTCAAACGGCCCCTTGCAGCCAACGGATCAAAGTGTGCCGACGGCAAAAGAAACGCCCATTCGCAGAAGCCGTTCCCGTTCCAAGGTGTTTGCTGATGTGGATAAAAGCACGAGTCTTTCGAGCCGCAGGAGCCGCAGAGAATCAGTGCAGCGTAAGCGTCTAGGTGGCCAGGCATCAGGTGAAAATAGGGCGAGAAGAGGCCCAAAAGGAAGCCTTAGAGGGGGTGAGTCTACTCAAGCTCGCCAGCGTCTGCGATCGCGCAAATCACCACCGCTCAAGCTAGCAGGCGAGTCTACTTCAGGCGTCAACCCCACGAAGATTAGTGCACCAGCAGGGAAGAAAACGCCGCCTAATCTCAGCTTAGCTCGCAGACGAAACGTCAGACGCAAAGCGCCAGTTCCACTGCTTTATATGGGCCGCTTGGCCGTAGCCGGGTTGGGGATTGCCGTCATTGGCGGCACGATACTCAAAGCGCTGCCGGATAAGCCATCGACATCGACTATCTCAGAAGCAGCTATTACCGCACCTGAGCCAGTACGTGCCACATTTCCAATGACCCTGGGCCAGGAAAATGTGGCGCTTAAAACAGCGATGCAAGAACTCCCGAATTTATATCCTTCGCTTACGCCCAAAGCTTTCTATATCGACGTTGAATCTGGTGACTACGTTGATCTTGAAGGGACAGGTTCTATCGCCGCTGCAAGCACCATCAAGCTACCGGTTTTGCTAGCGTTCTTTGATGCTATAGACGAAGATCTGGTGACCTTTAATCAAACGGTTGCACTACTGCCAGAGCAAATTGCAGAGGGTTCGGGCGATATTCAGTTCTCTTCGCCAGGCACTCAGTTTACAGCGCTAGAGGTCGCCACCCAGATGATTGTCAATAGCGACAATACAGCGACCAATATGATGATCGATCTGCTGGGTGGCCCTGACAAGCTCAATGCAAAATTTGTAGAGTACGGCCTGCAAAAGACGACGCTAAATAGCCCGCTACCTGACTTGACCGGCACGAATACGACAAGTGCAAAGGATTTGGTGCATACCATGCTGCTGATCAGCGGTGATCGCCTCACTCTGAAGTCACGCGATCGCATCCTCAACATCCTCAACCGCACCTACAACAAAAGCCTGTTGGCCGCAGGCATGGTCGAAAAAGAAGCGCTGACTTATAACAAAACTGGTGACATTGAGTCAGTACTGGGCGATGTTGCCTTAGTAGACCTATCGAATGGCAAGCGCTATATCGTAGCGGCTCTGGTAGAGCGGCCCAGTAACGACAACAGAGCCGTTGAGCTAATCCACCGCATTTCAGATCTTACCTACGAACAAGCTGACAAAGCCATTCAGCCAGCCGTAACGCCGTTGGGCACTAGCGCAGCTGAAGAAACCAGCAGTGAACCGCAGATTGATAATGAGCCTGACAGCGAATCTGGTGGTGAATCTGGTAGCGAGTCTGAGAGTGCTACAGAAAGTGTGCTTGAAGAAGAGCCCTATCCGAGCGCGAACCCTTAGCCAGCGTCTGCGATCAATCGGCCTATGCTCAGTTGAGCAAACTAGCAGAACAGACTCGTCAGCACAAATATAAAGAGAATGTGAAATATCAATAAAAGTGGGTAAGCTTTTTCTAGGTGGATAGCCATATGAAAAAGCCCTTTAGAGAAAGCAAAGTCGCTGCGTATCAGTGTATGCACTGATAACCGATAGTGCTGTTAATGCCTGGTGAATATAACTTAATCGCATCGTTGAAGGCACCCAGGCGCGCGTGTTGTGCTCTATACTTTCACCCATATTTAAGGGCCAAACCATATAAAGCCACCCATTAAAAACGAGTTTGAACGGGCCCATCAATGGCGATCGCATCTCAACAAGAAACCGGTTATGCGACCTCAATCGCAGCGGCTGACGTGTCTCAAAAAGCTGCTGCCGTATCGTCATCGCTAGACAAGATACTGGCGAAGGTAACCGCGCAGCGCAGTCAGCAGTCTACGACCGGAGCCAAGCCTGTAGAAACACATAGGAAGCCCGTTCAAGCGGCCCACTCAGCGCCGAGAGAATCGAGCGGTCTGCCTACGCCACTTGCTCAGCCCAATCGTCAGCTAGTTTTTAAAAGACCTGCTGTAGCACCACCGACAGTTGAGAATGTCGAAGATAATGTTGAACCGATAGTCGCTGTAGAGGGTGCGGAGCTGTTGAACCTTCAGCAAATGGCATCTGAAGGGCATTTTCAGGCGATCGCCTACTGGCTAAACGCTCAATTGGTCAATCACGATCTCTACGCTCAGGTACTCGCTGACAAGGTGCCTGGTCGTCTAAAGGTTCTAGTAGAGTTTGAGCGTGCCCCTGAGCCCAAGCGGCTGAGTCGGTTTGTGTGCGATCGCCTCTACCACCTCAACTCAGAGATTATTGAAGGCGTTCACCTGATTGTTCGTCCGCTAGGCGCTAGCAAGACCGATTGGGAGAAGATCATTCGCATTCCAACGGCCACCGAGCGCGCGCAAAAGCAGTCTCAAACCCTTCAGGTCGCTTCAAACAGAGCGTCCACGCTGTTGGCCCACGAGTCCAAATCGAGTCAGCTAACGCGCCAGGCTGTGAAAAGTCAGTTTAATTTTGTGCGCGCCATGCTGATTTGCGGCGGGGCGATCGCAGCGCTGTTCTTCGGCGGCTTCAGCGAACTCATTTTATCAACCCGTCTCTCTAGCGTAGTTGTCGCCCCAGAAGACAACATTGCGCCCTGGTTTGCCGAAGAAATGGACGACTTCTCCGGGGCGACTGCCATTTCTTTTCGCCCGGCCAGCAGATTTTCCGGTAGAACCGTTGAAGCTGCCTTAGAAACCGTGGCCGTTGTGCCGCATCGCGATGTGGCAGAGCCAGCTAACCCGACTGTTACGCTAGTATTCGGCGGCGAGCTGAGCCTCAACGACTTTGTATTCGAAGAAACCAGCGATATTGACCGCCTTTTCTCCGATATTGATATCTACCAGCAGGCTGACGTCGCCATGGTGGGCTTGGCAGAACCTTTAGCCAATGCCAGCACGACACTCCAAGAAGATTTTCATCACCGCACCCGGCCCCAAGCGGTGCAAACGCTCAAAGCAGGCGGCATTGATATTATCAGCCTTGCAGACGAAAGCACGCTGAAGTATGGAGCAAGGGGCCTTGCTGAAACGCTAAACAATTTAGATCGCCAGGGCCTCTATCGTGTCGGAGCCGGACGCAATCAGCAGGAGGCCCATCGCCCCGAAATTTTAGAAGTGAAAGGCCAGCGGATTGCCTACTTGGGCTACAACCCTGATGCGCTTAAAGGAGCTAAGGGTGAAAAAGCAGGCGTGGCTCTTGCCAACAGCGAGAATCGCCAGCATATTACCGAAGATATTCAGGCAATCCGTTCTCAAGTGGATTGGATTGTCGTGAACTATCGGTGGGCTAACTCAAGCGAGAGTCATACCGAGCATGAGAGTGACCTGCAATCACTATCAGAACAGAAACCCGCGTCAGATCCCTCACAGCCCGATTTCACAACAACAGCCCCTGAAGACTGGCAAAAGTCACTTGCGCATGAGGCCGTTGATGCCGGTGCCGATTTAGTCGTTGGCTACCATCCTGACTTTGTACAAGGCACTGAAATTTATCGCGATCGCCCCATTGCCTACTCATTAGGTGACTTTACCTTCGACAGCGATCCGCTCCAAGACCACGACACTGCCGCGCTCAAGGTATCTCTGAGAAATCAGCAGATGAAGGTTGAGTTTTTGCCCGTTACCATTCGTGACGCCAAGCTTCAGCTAGCGACCAAAGAACACGGCACAGCCATTCTTCAGTCCATTCGTAGCGCTTCAAAAACCCTCGATCAGCCCCTTTCTTTCCCCACCGTAATCAAAGCTGAGCCCGTCTACAATCAGCCGACCCCGACGACACCAAATATCACTCACCCAAGGCCAGTTGAACCGTCAACCGAGCCGTTCATTGAATCGCCAATTTACGATCCGCCTGCACCTGATCCAGTTACGCAGGAATCAGAAGCACTATTTATAGACGGTGCTACCGAGGCTGATAAAGCTGAGCCCTGGGTGGAGCCTTTTACCGAAGGTTCTCTCGACGAAGAGATCTTCAGCAACGATGATTTTTGATTGCGTGTTTTTACGGACGCACATAGAATCAGTGTATTCAGGTGCACTACATTACTAAGCCACTACATACAACCGACACATTAGAATCTAGGCGATCGCTGCTCGGTTCAGATCCAAATAAAGCAGCTCTCAAAAGCAGGCAAATTCCTTTCCACATCAGGTAAAAAGAAAGTAAAAGCATGGCTATCGGCTTAAGAATAGATAGCGGCTGTAACAGACTAGAGGGAATTAGGTCGCTTTTCACAGGCAGCGCTATTTACACAAAAGCGCTCACTATTTTGATACAGCACACATAAAAAATAAATAGTTTGCGATAGTGTCAGTCCTTATAGTGTCTGACGTTCATTTCTCCATTCAGTGCTATCTCTGATCATGTTTATATAACTTCAGTATAAATTCTTCAGGATTACAGGTACTAAGTTCAGTAGTTATGAATAAAGACGTACGCTTGAGTAAAAACTGAAAATCACACTTAACAGCCGAAATCTAAGTAAATAAAGACAGCTGAAAACAACTGAAAAATCGTCATTTATCGAGATATGAAAAAAATGGGCAGGGCAGGTAAGGCATTAAAGTACGTTCTTCAACAATATGGCATCAGTCAAAATCGACTGGCTGTAACCATGGGTGTTGCTCGCTCTACAGTCAATCAGTGGGTCAATGAGGTAAGCGATCCATTAGCAGACTCTATCCCCGAAATTATCAATGCGCTAGATGAGCTAGAGCCCTCTGCTGCGCAAATTTTTCTTCAGCTCTACATTCAACGAAATGAAACCAGGCGAAATCCATAAGCGCCTATAGCTAGCGGCTCATACCTTAATAGCCGGACTGAACCGCTGGGCTGACATAGCCGGATTTCAGTCCGGCTATATTTTTTAATAGGGTATTTTATAAGCTATTTCAGGGTAGCCAGGCTGGCTGTCTCCCGGTAATCTCCAGTTCCGTTGGCGGCAACGCAACGGGTTCTCCCTGCAATCTTTCCTCTAGCGTGCCAAATAGCGGCAGCAGCCATAAACGATGCGTCGGCCCCGAAAGCGTGCCTGCGGCTGCTGGTTGTTGTGCCTCACTGGCTAGGGCCTCGTCAAACAAAATGGCCAGGCCATCCGGTGACGTGCTCATCGTAATTTCGGCTTGAGGCGGCATTTCTAGCAGCTTCTGCTCTTTACCTGTCTTGATATTGACTGCCGTTAGGTAAGGCACGGTTTGATACTCTTCTGTGTCTTCTACTAGCCGACTTACCAGGCAATAGAGCACATTATTGTTATCGCTAAACTGCGCGCTCAGTATAGCCCCGTCTGTTTGCAATAGGGCCTTTTCTTTGCCTGAATTAGACACCCAAAACAAAGACTGGGTGAACTGCTTTTCGGGGTCATCCTGGTTGAAGTTGACCAAAGCCGCCGCGCTACCGTCGCTGGCAATATCCAAAGTCAGGCCGTAGTCAGGTAAAAAGTCTAGCAGCTCGCTCGATTCAGCGACCTCCAACTCTGGTTCTATCGCGATTACCGCTGTCCCCTCGCCCTGCTGTAACAGTATCGAGGCACTATCGGGTGCGATTGTAAAATCACCGCCTGGCTCTGTCTTTAGCTTGCGCGCAGGCTCGCCGTTCATCAATACCCAAGGGCCAAAGTCGGCAGGGTTAGCCTGGTTGACGCGCTGTACGACAATTACCTCGCCGTTAGGGGAAAGGTCGAATTTAAGGTTTTGATAGTCTTTATTGTCAAGAATTAGATCAACCTGCCCCGCCTCAGCAGTTTGAGCGGTCTTCCAAAATTGCCATCGTGGCGCGATCGCCCCATCAGCTAGCCCGGTTGACACGCTATATATCTGAGGTGGTTCGGGCTGAGTGCTGCGCTGGCGGGAATCTTCTGCGACGGCTGAGTATAAAATTCGTGTCCGGTCAGGGTATGCCTCAAAGTCCAGTACGCTTTGCCCTTCAGGCGTGAGTAAGGTTTTTTCCTTTCGCGTCAGATTAAACAAAATAAGGCGACCTTGCTCTTCGCCGTCTGCACCAATGTAGGCAAAGACGCGATCGCGCGTATGAAAATCAGCCTTAAAAGGCTCAAAGCCAGCCTGACCGCTTAGCGCATTCGCCTCTGGTAGCGTCAGGGTATAGTTTTCGCCATAAGGCGCAGGCACCGTTAGCGTGTAGGCCATTCGCCGCCCGGCCCAGCTAAATTTACCGGGCAGCACGGGCTCGATCTTCAAGCTTTCCTCTACGCTTTTAGGATTCACAGGCTGCGAAAACGTTAGCAGAAAGGCCACATCGTCAGCGGTGACCGCTTTGCCCTGCCAGGAAAACGTACGCACTTTCGTCAGCGCCTGAGTACCCAATAGCAGCATGGCCGCAATGACTACTGCCAGCAGCAGCATAACAAGCTGGGCCGCGCGATCTAGGGGCTGCCGCTGAAGGCGCGATTGCGAGGATTGCGGAGAGCGCTGGGGTCTAGAGCTAGTACTCATACGGGTTGTCGGGTTCTTCTATAGTTTCAAGGGCTGTCGGTGCGATCGCAAGCTGCCGCCGCCCGTCTAGCGTCTCACTGATCATCTCGCCTTTCACGGCAAGCCAGCTATCTACGGGATAAGATGACTGGCTATTTACCTTTACCGGCAGGCCCACCGGATAGGCATCTGCCGCACAGCAGGTCAGCACAAATCGAGACACCATCAAATAGTCATCTGGCCAGCTTTCGGGATGGATAACAAATCCCTTCACATCAACCGCTTCTCCGGTATAGGCATCGGGCTCTGGATACACATTCACCAGGCGAATCCAGTCAATGACTGTCCGTTCTTCGGGTGAGGCCGCACGCGAAAACCGCTGGGGCTGTGCGCGCGTGAGCGTCAGCGTTTGGGCAATGCCTCGCTGCATGGCGGTTTCACTGGCAAAGGCTTGGGGCGTATAAATCGTGCCGAAGATGGCGACTCCTAGCATCAGAGCACTACTGATACTCGGCGGCAGTAGCGTCACGTGACCTAAGTCTGCACCTGTGCCGTTAGCCCGGTTGGATCTAGACCCAAAAAGCTGATTTAAGATTTTATGGATGGTGAAGCTGACGAGAAATAACAGTGCGATCGCTGCCACATTAGACAGCCAGGCATAGTCGGGATGCAAGAGTAGCAGCAGCTTACCGCCGAACCAAAAGCGAAACAGCATCGCACTCCAAACGCTTAGTGCCAACGCATCTAAAATATCGCGCCACGGTAGGCGCAGCGGACGTTTTGGTTTTGTAGATTTGACCCGAGGCGATCGCACAGCAAGCTACCCAATATACAAATTGACAAATAACGCTAGCGCAAAGCTCATCATCGCCGCTAGTGCGAACAGATAAAACACTGCCCTGCCTTTAAAGACTGTGAGCAACAGACCAATATTTTTCAGGTCGATCATAGGGCCAAATATTAAAAAGGCCAGCAGCGAACCAGTCGTGAACGTAGCGGCAAACGAAAGCGCAAAAAAGGAATCAACCGTAGAGCAAATAGAGACAACGGCGGCTAAGACCATCATTGCTAAGATTGACGACACCAGACCTTGCCCCAGCCCCAAAATCACCTCTCTGGGCACCGCTACTTGAACCGTCGCGGCGATCGCACTGCCCAAAATCAAAATCGCTCCCAGCTCTCTTAGCTCACGCACCATATTCTCAGCCGATAGCGTCAGCTTATGGCGCAGGGTTTGCTCCATCGCCGGATTTGCCACTAGCCGCTGCGCCGCAGGCGTATCTAATCGAATAGCCCTGCCGATATCACCTGCATCCATCGCGCCAGCACCGCCGCCCTGAATAAAAAAGGTGCCACCCTGTAGTAAAGAAGGCACTTCAGGCTGCACGGGGCGCTCTCGAAACCGGCCTCGCGCCACCGCATCTTGTAAAAAAGGGCCAATATCCGGCTGACGGCTGAACACCCAGCCAACGGTCGTCGCGATCAGCAGCGTAAAGCCAACCCGCAGAAATACAACCTCCGGCTGACCGCGAAAGGCAACCCAGGTCGCCCAAAATACCACCGGATTAATAGTGGGCGCGGCAAGCAAAAAGCCAATAGAAACGGCTGTAGGCGCACCTTGCACGAGCAAACGCCTAGCGACTGGCACATTGCCGCATTCACAAACGGGAAAAAGCAGACCGATCAGGCTACCGGAGAGCGCGCCGAGGAAGGCATTTTTAGGCAGGATGCCGATCAGCGATCGCTCATCTACAAAAAACATCAGCAGACTAGAAAAAGCCACGCCAATTAGCAGAAACGGCACGGCTTCTACTAACAGGCTAAGGAATAGGGTAATCCCTGTATTGAGCTGAACCATTTTTTAAAAAAGCCACCAAGAGCCATCAATGCGCTGACATCTTACTACGGTGTGCTGCCAGCCTTTACACGTGCATCATAAAAACCGCATTATCACTTACTGATCTTGTTTTTTTCAGACCGTTTGATGAAGCTTTCGTATGTATATTGCATAGGCAGGATGTCTACCGAGTGTCTTTGGGAGCCGCTGGTGCAAAGGAAATCCCTACCATAGCTGCACCTTGACCACGCTGATCTGCCCGCGCAGGCAAACGTCTACATCGCCATCAGGATCTCTTAGACGGTCTTCGTATGCGCCTGCGTAGCGGAATCCAGTTTCATCAATCGTGAAGTCTGTCGGTAGGGGCTGAGTGCAGCGATCGCAAAACACCAGCTCAGGATCATCGGCTGCACCCTCTCGCGGCGCGGGTAAGTTGACATTCCAAAACTGTCCCGGTTTAGACGGTTCAGCCGTTAGCTGGCGCAGCACTTTTCGGGCCAATCGCGTCGCTCTATCCCAGTCGTAAGGCTGAGAGCGATAGCGATACTGCGAAATCGCAATGCCATTCTTCCTGAGCAAGGTAGCCTCTCGCACCGCCGCGACGGTTCCTGAGAGATAAATATCCGAGCCCATATTGCCGCCCGCGTTGATGCCCGAGAGCACCCAGTCCACCTCGGGGCACAGGTGACTAACGGCCACTCGACTACAGTCAGCAGGCGTGCCGCTAATGGCGTATTCGTTTTTAGCACGTGGGTCAATCCCTATTACGCCGCCGCGATTCATCTGATGGCTACATCCCGATAGCGGCGCGTCAGGGGCCACAATCACGTTTTCGCCCAGATCAGTGATCGCTGATTGCATAGCGCGAATGCCCGGTGCATCAATGCCATCATCATTAGTCAATACAAATAAGGTCATAAAACTAACGACCTGCCGCATTTAAAGATACGTCGCCGCGAAATACGAGCGTGGCCGGGCCGCTCATGTACACCCGGTTGCTGCTGGCCCATTCAATTTCTAGATTGCCGCCGGGGAGTTCTACGGTGACTTTGCGATCGCACTTATCATTTAGCACCGTCGCCACCGCCAGCGCGCAAGCCCCAGTGCCACAGGCCAGCGTTGCCCCTGCCCCACGCTCCCACACCTTCATTTTCAAATAGTCAGGCCGCACCACTTCTACAAACTCGGTATTAATTCGCGCTGGAAACGCCTCGTGATTTTCAAACTTAGGGCCAATCTCTGCTAAAGGCACCGCTTCTACATCCTCTACAAACGTGATGCAGTGTGGGTTGCCCATACTCACGCAGCTCACCTGCCAGTCTTTACCGTCTACCGTAAGGGTTTTATCGATCGCCTTATCGTCATCAGCCGCAAGTGTTGTAGGAATGTCTTTAGCCATCAGCACAGGCTCGCCCATATCTACCGTCACCTGCCCATCGGATCTCAGCTCAGGTCGAATCGTCCCAGCGAGGGTGTGAATACTGTAGGTGTAAGGCAGCTTGCGGGCGTGACCATCTTTTTCTTCTAGATCGGCAATGAACTTAGCCAAACAGCGAATGCCGTTGCCGCACATCTCGGGCTCGGAGCCATCCGAGTTATAGATCCGCATGGTGTAGTCAGTGTCACCCGTTGCAGGCAGCACGAAAATAACGCCATCTGCGCCGATACCGAAGTTGCGATCGCACACCGCTACCGCCTGCTCAGGGCTCACCAACGGCTTTTCACTCGCCCGGTTATCTACCAAAACAAAATCGTTACCAAGGCCGTGATACTTACTAAAAGGAAGGGTCGTCATGGGTGAAAAGCTTTCGTACAATTCCACATATTCTACCGCTGCTCTGGTCATCACTTTGGCGACTGCTTGAGCCGAGCGCTCTTGCAGCCAATCTCGGGCAATCTATAAACACAAATCGTTTTGAGCAAAAAACTCCCACAAACAATGTCCTCAAACCAATTCGACACCGACTTGCCCAGTATCCGCCAGGTTCAGGCTATTATTCGCGATCAGGAGGCGGTAGAAATTAAGGTCACCACAGGCGATACCCTTACCGGCGCGCTCGCATGGCAAGATGCCAACGCCCTTTGTATTAAAGGCACAGACGGGCAGGACACCATTTTGATGCGGGGTGCGATCGCCTACGTCAAAACAGGCGGCTAACGTCCTGTCCTCCAAATCTACTCATCCAAAATCTATTTATTAGCAGCGGCCTTCTCTCTATTGCCATTAGATAAGAAAGCCGCTTTCTATTTGAGCATTTCGCTTCGCCAGCCGTCACAGCAGCCTACTCACAAAGTTGCTAGAGAGTGCTATTGTCTATGCGTTCAAGCCACGCGGTAAATCCCTTTTAGTTAGGGCTTATTTACGCTCGTGCTAAATATTTTTTTATAGAAACTTCGCACACTCTAGCGTTCCAACCTCTGTCACTTTCCTTAGTTCACTATGATTTCTGTTTCCTCATACCTGCGCGATCGCTGGCGCAAGCTCGCAAACGTAACGCCCTGGCTCATGCTCCCGGTTATGGCTGTAGCCGTTGTGGTTTGGAGTGCGATCGCCACCCCAGCCCATGCTTATCAGGTGCAAGTATCGCCCACGCGCCCCGTCCTTGGCGATACGCTTTCTGTGGTCGTCACAGGCGAAGACAACGGCGTCACGCCCACCGTCACCGTCAACGGCACTACCTACCAGGCATTTGCCCTATCGTCTAACCGCTATCGCGCCCTCGTTCCCACCAGCCCCAACACATCCCCAGGCCGCATGACGCTTGAAGTCAAAGGCCCAGAAGGCACTAACAACGTTGCGGTCAACGTTGGCAACCGCAGCTTTAATACGCAGTACATTACCCTTTCGCCAAGTCGCGCCGGGTTAGAAGGGACTGATTATGAATTTGATCGATTAGATGAGCTTCGGGCATTGCGATCGCCTCAACGATATTGGAATGGCCCCATGGCCCGCCCCAGCACTGGCTATGTTAGCTCCGTCTATGGCAACCGCCGCTACTACAACGGCGTTTTTGCTGAAGACTACTACCATCGCGGCGTAGACTATGCCGCCGCCAACGGTTCCCCTATCTACGCACCCGCCGCAGGCCGGATTGCCGTCATCGGCAGGGTCGCTGACGGCTTCGAGCTAAACGGCAACACCATTGGCATAGACCACGGTCAGGGCGTCACCAGCGTTATGATCCACCTCTCCGGCTTTGCGGTAAACGAAGGCGATATGGTCGAAAAAGGCCAGCTCATCGGCTACATGGGCGCTACCGGCTTTGCCACCGGGCCTAACCTCCACTGGGGGCTATTTGTAAATGGCGTTTCAGTCGATCCAGTTCCCTGGCGCTACGACGGCGTGGAGTAGCAATCCGCTACCCGTTCAACTCAATACGTACCAGACATTAGGAAGCTCTTTACACAAATTTGAGCTTCCTTTGTTTTGTGTATTAAAGCAGCGGGAATACTTGATTCAAGATTTACACCGAACTCATAACTGAGTCTCTTCATATTTCAAGTTTTTTTAGTGGAATCACCAAACCGGAGCCTTGTGCCAGCATGAGTAGTATTGAAAAAATCGTTGACCAGGCGTTGCAGGACGGCTATCTCACCCCTGCCATGGAAGCAGAAGTTGGCCGCATTTGCGACACGGCCTCCGAGCTTTCGATCGAAGAATACATGTCTCTCGATCGCCTGATGGGTTCTTTGCTAACCGGAGAAGTCGTTGCCGTCCCTCGCAAGCAGTTCATTAACGTCATGGAAGAACTGGTGCTCACTGAGGCAATTTCTCAAGTTGCTGAAGTTGAATCTAACAGCGAAAAGACGCTCGATTTAGGTGATGTCGCTGCCTACGCCCTCAACCGTCTCCCGCCTCTATATGCCACCACTGAAGAAGGCGCGAGCTACCAGCGCGATAAGGCCCGCGCTGAGCTTAGCGAACTCATTGCCCAGCAGGTCACCGAATCCATGGGCCGCAGCCTCGACCAGCCTGAGTTCTTCCCAGAGCGCAAAGAAATTCAGCGCACCGAAGACAGCGGACTGCTCAATCAGGTAAACAAGCTGCTCAAAGACTACGCTCACGACTTCGAGCAAGAGCCTGCTGCCGCTTAACCGCGTCCTCAACCTACGAAAAATGCCTAAGCAAACGACCGTTAGTTACTCACCAGCGGTCGTTTTCGTGTGTTTAAGGCTTTCTCTCTCGGGTTTTAAGGCTTCACTTCTACAGAAGTACCCACGCCTACATGCTGATACAGCGCCTCGATATCCTGGTTTCGCATCCGTACGCAGCCATGAGAAACCGCCTCCCCAATAAGATCTTCCTGATTGGTGCCATGAAATCCAATCTGCGCTTGACCATCACTCCAAAAGCCGATCCAACGTGTTCCCAAAGGATTCTCTGGCCCCGGCGCAATCTCATCTTTCGTAATTGGATGCTGCCAGGCCGGATTCTCTAACTTATTAATCACCGCAAACTTACCTTGAGGCGTCTGCCAGTCAGCCTGACCAACGGCCACTTCGTAAAACACCGGGTCTTCACCGGGCACACGCACTTCCAAAACTCGCAGGCCCAAAGACAGCACCAGCTCAACCGGCGATTCTTCCGCCAGCGCCTTCGTACGGTCTGTGCTACCTAAAGACAGCCAGCGGGCCACTTTTTCAACCCGCGTAGGCTCCATCTGCACGGCTTGCGGCTCAAAATCCGCATCATCAGGCTGCTTGCCTTGATAGTCCAAAATGGCATCTGCACTAATTTGAGGTGTAGCGTTTGGGGTAACCACAGGATCTGGAAAAGGACTACGCCATTCAAAAGCCGCCAGCATAATACCTGCGCCAAAACACAGCATCACGAAACAGCGAATGATAGGAGGTTGCCTGCGCATAAATTAAGAGACAAAAGACAAAAGAACCGTGTCTAAATCCATCCTAGTGCATCCTTTTACACCTGTTGCCGGTTAAGCCATACCTGTTTGTCTGTCGAGTTAAGTCCTAAAATAATCTCAAGCGACGTTTGCATATCGACGAAGCGCCTATTGGTAGAACAACACTCAGGAGAACAGCAACAGCGTGGTAGTTAAGCCAGAATGGTTACGGGTAAAGGCCCCTCAGTGGGAACGGGTGGGTGATGTCAAAGGCATTTTGCAAGACCTTGGCCTCAATACCGTCTGCGAAGAAGCCTCTTGCCCAAATATTGGCGAATGCTTTAGCGCAGGTACCGCAACCTTTCTAATTATGGGGCCTGCCTGCACGCGCGCCTGCCCCTACTGCGATATCGACTTTGACAAAAAGCCGCAGCCGCTAGACCCAATGGAACCTGTACGCTTAGCTGAAGCGGTGCGGCGCATGAAGCTCAATCATGTGGTCATTACCTCGGTCAATCGCGACGAGCTACCCGATGGTGGAGCCAGTCAGTTTATCCGCTGCATTGAAGAAACGCGCAAGGTTTCACCCAACACCACGATCGAAGTGCTCATTCCTGATTTGTGTGGCAACTGGGATGCGTTAGAAACGCTGCTGCTAAAGGGACGGCCTGAAGTGCTAAACCATAATACGGAGACGGTGCCCCGGCTGTATAAGCGAACAAGGCCGCAAGGGGATTATTTGCGTAGTTTGGAGCTGCTAAAGCAGGCTAGAGCGATCACCCCATGGACTTACACAAAATCAGGCATTATGGTTGGCCTGGGCGAAACTGACGCTGAAGTCCGTCAGGTGCTCGGCGATCTTCGCGCTGTAGACTGCGATATTGTCACGATTGGTCAATACCTACAGCCCAGTCAAAAGCACTTAGGCGTCGATACCTTTGTCACACCCCAGCAGTTTGACGCTTGGCGCTTGGCGGGCGCAGAAATGGGCTTTCTACAGGTGGTTTCTTCACCTCTGACCCGCAGTTCTTACCACGCAGAGCAGGTTCGCCAGCTCATGAAGATGTATCCTCGGTATCAAAGAACAGCATAGGCTTAGGAACCACCGCAGAAACTAACGTAGCTTCTGTAGAAGTTGAGCTGGCGTAAGTATAGAGATGCATTGAAATGGTTGTAGAACAAGTAGGTCTAAGTCACCTGTGATGATTGCTTCAGCATCGGATGCAACTGCGATCGCAATTATTTTGGCATCATCAGGGTCGCGTAGCTCTGCAACCTCAATCTCAACTGCTTCAAGAACGGTTGAAATACTACTAGCTATGGCGACGAAACCTTCCACTGTCTGCTTTTTCTGAGACAGTTTTTCTCTAAATTTCGGTCTTCTCAGCGTTAGTTCTAGTTCTTGTAAAAGTTCAATCGACACATAGCTATAGAGCTTGTTTTCATAGACAAGCTTCAGTATTTCCTCAAGTGTGCCGCCCCATAAGAAGCCTGAAATCCAAACGTTGACATCAACCACAACCCTCATGATTGGGTTCGTAGTTCGCGCCGCACCTGTCTAACCTCTTGTGAAATCTCCGCCAGTGTGGGCTGATTCGGATCGGACTCTGAATTGTCAAGACTCTGAAAGAAGCGATCAACTTCGGCCTGAGTCGCCTTCGGGAAAGCCACTTCCAACTCTAAAATATCTGGCGTTTTGACCTTTTGTAGCACCAAAG
This sequence comes from uncultured cyanobacterium, assembly GCA_963793265.1. Taxonomy (GTDB): domain Bacteria; phylum Cyanobacteriota; class Cyanobacteriia; order Phormidesmidales; family Phormidesmidaceae; genus Phormidesmis. The sequence goes on along the minus strand of CAWBZI010000004.1, from coordinate 468,040 downwards.
CTCGCTCACTCGGGCTAAGCGCAAGAATAGCCTGGGCTAAAGACTCCACAAGCTGAGTGTTAATGACAGCAGACATCGTGATTAATCCAAAAACTAACAGGTGGACATGGCCTTTTGAAGCTGTACAAGTCTATCTTAACGATTCATAATTTTCTCAATGTTTTCTTTGTACGGCGGATAGACAATACCTTTTTCTGTAACGATAGCGGTCACATACTCAGCAGGCGTCACATCAAATGCCGGATTGAATACTGGCGTATCGTCCGGCGTGATCTGCTGTCCCTTCACTTCGGTGATTTCGGTGTCAGCACGTTCTTCAATGTTGATTTCCTTGCCGCTAGCGAGGCTCATGTCTAACGTGCTCAGCGGGCAGGCGACGTAAAAAGGAACGTTGTGAGCGCGGGCCACCAGTGCCAGGTTGTAGGTACCAATTTTGTTGGCCACGTCGCCGTTGGCTGCCACGCGATCGCACCCCACCAAACAAGCATCAATCTTGTGCGTACTCATCACGTGCCCCGAAGCCCCATCCACAATCACCGTATGCGGTACACCTATCGCCTTCATCTCAAACGCCGACAGGCTAGCGCCCTGTAGCCGAGGCCGAGTTTCATCTAAAAAGACGTGAATCTGCTTGCCCTGCTCATGGGCGACACGGATAATACCCAGCGCAGTCCCGTAGTCTGAGGCAACTAGCGCGCCCGTATTACAGTGATGGATAACCTGGGCCAAGTCAGGGATTAGTGATTGGGCGTGAGTGCTTATTCGTTTGCAAACGTCCAGATCGGCCTGATATAGCGCCTGGGCTTCGGTGGCGAGCGCCTGCTTCAAATTCTCAACAGACACATTCGGATCGCTCTCGACTCTAGCCGTGACAAACTTAAGCAGGTGGCTAATAGCCCACGATAGATTAACGGCGGTGGGACGCGATCGCCCCAAGTAATCTCCAGCCTTTCTCATATCCGCCAAAAAATCCTCAGGCTTCGTTGCAGTAGACTGCCGAGCCGCGATCGCCATGCCAAAAGCAGCAGCCAGCCCAATCGCGGGTGCTCCTCTCACCACCATGGTTTTAATAGCTGCGGCTACCTCTATATAGTCGGTGTATTCAAGGTAAGTAATCTCCTGCGGCAACTGCTGCTGATCTAGCAGGCGCAAACGATCGTGCTTCCATTCCAGCGAGCGAAAGGTATTCATAATGCTCCTGTGGGTTTGGGCTTGAACCTTATTATTTCATGACACTCACTGGCAATTCCTGAGAGAATGGCACGATTAGCATGAAAAGCTAAGTAGTTCCTGTACCGGTAAGCTATGCCAGCTAACCCTTATTCTGCCGTTGGCCCAGACACGTTAATGCCGAACTTGGCAACGCAGTGGCGAGGCCGAGCCGAAGGGGATTCTCAAGATCGCTTCATTATCTGCGGTCTTGGGAGCTTGGGCCAGCAGTGTGTCATCAACCTCAAAAAGTTCGACTACGATCCGTTTGAAGTCAATATCACCGCTATCGACCAGCGCAGGATTCGGACATGGGAGATTGATGATCTGCCTAGCTATCTAGCAGCGGCCCCCGTTTTAGGTGATTGTCGTCGTGAAGACATGCTTAAAAAGGCTGGGATTGAGCAAAGTCGGGCGATTTTGATTGTCACGAGTAATGAAAGTACGAATGTAGAGTGTGCGATCGCTGCCCGCCGCCTCAACCCCAATATCCAGATTATCCTGCGCTCCTCCCGCCATAGCCTCAACGCGCTACTCGCCCGGCAGCTCGGCAATTTTGTTGCTCTAGATGCCACCGAACTACCAGCAATGACCTTTGCACTCGCTGGGCTAGGCGAAGATATTGTCAGCGTTTTTAGGATCGGTCGTCACCGTTTTAGGGTCACTGAACGTTTGGTTCAAGCAGGCGATCCACGGTTCGATCAGCGGCCTGTCCATCAGCTACATCAAGGTCTTTTCAGGCTGCTAGATCTCAATCCTGTTGAAACGCCTCAGCAGCCGATGGGCTGGGCAACAACGGCTTCTTCAATCTTTCATCGCTGGCAGCCTCATGTTCGAGTAGAACCGGGTGATCGCATTGCCTATATAGAAGTCAGCAACGCCACTGACCCCGCTGTAGAGAATCGCAACTTACTCAAAACGCTGAGCCAGTGGATAGACGATCTTCGCCATAGCGATTGGCAAAAGCAGCTAAGAAGCTGGCGACAGTCATCTGAAGAATCGCTGGGTAGGGTAGTTGCGATCGCCCTATCGACAGCCCTAGTTCTTTGGATCACCGGCACCCTACTGCTCAAGTTCAACTTCAACGACGGCTTAGGCACAGAGCTGACCTGGGTCAAGGCCATCAGCTTAGGCGCAATTTTGCTGCTAGGCGGCTACGGCGATGTGTTTGGTGGCTTCGGCAGACCCGTCACCCCTGGTTGGGTACAGCTTGTATGCCTAGCAATTACAGTCGTCAGTATTTTGGTCGTGCTAGGTGTGCTGGGCCTAGTCGCAGATCGCCTGTTAAACTCTCGATTCGATTTTCTTCAAAAGCGCCCTCGCATTCCCCGCAGCAACCATGTAGTCGTCGTGGGTCTAGGCCGCATTGGGCGCAAGGTTGCTAGCTTACTAACCGAGTTCAACCAGCCTCTCGTCGCACTAGACGCTAAGCCTAAAACAGCCGAGCTATCTGCGCAAATTCCGCTATTAACAGGCGATATCCTGCAAGAACTCTCTGCGGCTAACCTCGCAACCGCCAAAAGTATCATCGCTGTCACCGACGATCAGATGCTCAACTTAGAAGTCGCCTTACTTGCCTCAGAAAAAACGCTCAGCCATACCTTCTCGCCCGTTGTCCGCACTCGCAGCCAAACTTTTAGCGATAATTTAACGGCGATGATGCCTCAGGCTCAGGCATTTTGCGCCTATGCGCTCTCAGCAGAAGCCTTTGCAGGTGCGGCATTTGGCGAAAATATCTTAGGTCTGTTTCGCTTGGGTGGTCAAAATATTTTAATTGCCGAGTATGCAATTGTCCCAGGCGACACGCTCAGCGGTAAGCAAATGGGTCATATTGCCTATGGCTACGGGGTGGTGCCGATTTTAAGAGACACGCGCGATCACAAAGGCCATCTCTGCACCATTTTGATGCCGACAGACGATCAGCGGTTAGTGCCGGGCGATCGCCTCTTTGTGCTCTCCTCCATTAATGGCCTACGTCGCATAGAACGTGGCCAAAGAACGCCGCCTCGGCGCTGGCGACTCACTGCCGATGTGCCTGATCGCAACGACGATGCTCAAATGTTAAGCACTATTGCCAAGCGACTCACTCAACTTACAGACTGCAATAGGCAAGAGATTGACCGCTTTGTTCAGCAATTGCCTTCATCCATAGACCTCGAACTGTACGATTACCAAGCAACACATCTTATTCAAACGATGAGAAATCAGCTACCAGTACGCCTTTCTCCAATCCCATAGCTGATTCAAAAAAAGAGGCTTCCTCCGTAAAGTTACGGAAAAGCTACTGAACTATAGTCGCTATCAAGCTTTACAATCAAATTAAGTAAGTATGTAGATGCCGCCCTATGCCCACCCTAAAAACCAGGGAGCCCGCTACCGACCTCTCACCCGCTAAGCAAGACCTTGCTGTAGCAACAAAACCTAGCAAGTTACGTAAAATCCGCAACGGCATCACCCACCACCCCCGACTCGTTCAGGTCGCTATCTTCTTAACGCTCATCAGCGGCACAGGTCTGGTGATGCTTTACTTTCTTTTTAGAGGGGCTTGGCCCAAACACGAGGATAACACCGCAATTTTGAACTCTATTCTGAAAATGGAGTTGAACCGTGAAAACATTCAGACAATCGATGGGGACAACCAGCGCGTAATTACTCGAACGTTTTCGTCCTTAGAGCCTGCTGTCGAAGCTGACGGTTGGACATGGATCAACCGATTTGGCAGTACTATCACCTACGGCAAGCAAGACCGGAGACTAATTGCCTCCTGTAGCCCTTACTCACCGCTATATATTATTTGCGATCTTAGTGAGATTCCTTAAAACGGCTAGATCAACTAAGCAGCTCGTGCAGGCGGTAGGGCCGGGGCAACGACTACTGGCTTTGGTTCAGTGACTAAGAACTCGCGAATCATACGAGCGATCGCTCTTTGCGCCACACCATTCACAATTCGTCTGCCAATATCACGACCCTCTGGCTGACCGACAAACTTAGGCACCACATTAGCCACCGTTGCCACATTCAGCCCTTCAGTATCCCGCAAAATCTTCAGCACACGTACCGCCTGCTCCCAGCTACTTGTTCCAGCAGGAACCGGCTGCGCGCCAATGGGCGTAGTTACTTTCCCCATCAGCTTTTCGTGCCCTGGCAGTCGTAGTGTAGCCGCAATCTTCTGAATCAAGCTAAAGCCAGCTTTGTCCAGCTCTTTAGCCAGCTCATCTGCAATCCGAACCCGCAAAAACTCACCACGCTCTGAAAACAGATATTCCAGCGTCTGATCAAGCACTTTGTTCAAGTCGTACTCGTCGCTATCTTTCGCGTTCTTTAGCAGATTCTCCAGCCGATTCCAGCGGAAGCTACCGTCTTGAAAAAGTAGTGCCTGCAGAGAGTTTCGGAGCTGAGGGGCCGGATCGGTCAGCAATCGCTTAGACACATACGGATAGGCTTTGCTCAACACCTTAAAGTCTGGATCGACCGTAATAGCAATACCGTCTAGCGTCACTAAAGAGCGGATAATCAGCGCGTAGTAAGCAGGCACCCGGAACGGATACTCATACATCAATGCCGAAAATTCATCCGTGATGCTCTTCAAGTTCAGCTCAGCAACGCTGGCTCCTAGAGCATTATTAAATACACCAGCTAGCGCTGGAATAATTGGGCTTAAGTCCGTTTCAGGCGTTAAGAATTCCAGGTTGACGTAATCCTGAGCTAAGCCCTCAAAATCACGATTCACCATATGCACGATCGCCTCAATCAGACCGTAGCGCTGGTAGGGCTGTACCTCACACATCATGCCAAAGTCTAGATAGGCCAGCTTACCGTCCGCTGTCACCAGCAAGTTACCAGGGTGAGGATCGGCGTGGAAAAAGCCGTGCTCCAAAAGCTGCCTCAGCGAGCATTGCACCCCCACCTCAATGACATGAGTCGGGTCAATGCCTCTGCGAGCTAGCTCATCTAGCTCAGTGAGCTTAACGCCCTCAATCCACTCCATCGTCAGCACCCGACGACCCGTGTACTGCTCATAAATACTAGGTACCACAATCTCGGGCAAATAGCCGTACAGCCTATCGAAGCGCTCAGCGTTAGCCCCTTCATGGTTGTAGTCCATCTCCTCGAAGATACGAGTACCAAACTCATCAACAATACTGACCAAATCGCTACGAATCTGCTTGATATTATTCGTCGCCCAGTTGGCCAAAATGCGGATGATATAGATATCTTTCGTAATCTGATCGGCTAGACCGGGGCGCTGCACCTTCACCGCTACGTCTTCGCCTGTTTTTAGCCGACCCTTATAAACCTGACCTAACGAAGCGGCTGCGATTGGATTTGGAGATAGATACTCATAAACGTTCTCAGGCGGCTGACCAATTTCTTCGGCAATAAATCGCATCGCAATTTCATTAGAGAACGGCGGTAGCTGATCTTGCAGCTTCACCATCTCTGCCATTGTCGAAGGAGACACCAAGTCTGGACGCGTCGATAGCGCCTGGCCCACCTTGATGTAGGCAGGCCCGAGCTTGGTGAGCATCACTCGCAAGCCCTCAGCTCGCTTTTGCTCATTCACCTTCTGACGGCCCGTAACCTTATCCCACAGCAGTCCCAAAACATAGCCCGTAGCTATCCAAAAGATTGAGAGCAGGCGGAACAGAATTTGGAAAGGACGGCGGCGGTAGAAGGCGGCGATCGCCTCTGGGTTGTAAGTCAAAATATCCTCCAAGCGCTCAGGCGGCATCTTAATTGCGACAGGCACAGCCGCAACGGTCACTGGCCGGGCCTGATCGTCTGTAACGATGGGACGACCATACTCGTCAAGGGGGGCGGTAGCCGTAGGCAGTTCAGACGGTGAGGTAAAGAGATCGGGCGAAGCTACGCTCATAAAAGATGCTTAGAAGAAAATCTTCAAAAAAAGTATTCGTTTAGCGATGGCTTCTAGCTTGCGGCGGTAAAATAATCTCAAAAGAGAGATTGCTTACCGAACAGCTAGAACGTAGTGTCTAGGAATAGAAAGCGTCGTGAAAACATAAAGACACAATTATGTGAATTATTGTATCAAGTTATTGAAAGCTGTCGTCTGTCGCAAGCGAGATAAGCAGCCTTTCTCATTCAAAAACCTGAGATAGTACAATCTTCATAGTACAAATTACAGTACAAACACCCGCGAACAAACCAAAGGCGATGTAGGGCTATGCTTTCTGCTTTAAAGATTGAGAATTTTGCCCTGATTGAGCGCTTAGATCTTGAGCTAAAGCCAGGGCTCAACGTACTAACGGGTGAAACTGGCGCAGGTAAGTCTATTATCTTAGATGCCATTGATGCGGTGCTAGGGGGGAAAGCCTCTGGAAGATGGGTGAGAACCGGCACTGACAAAGCCATGGTAGAAGGCACTTTTGATGTGGGTACTCATGACTCGCGAATTACTGAGTGGCTGAGCGGCTATGAGATTCCTGATAAAGGTAATGTGCTGATCTGCCGCAGAGATCTTACGGCGGCAAAAGGCTCGGGATCGGTTCGTAGTCGCTCGCGGCTGAACGGCGTTGCGGTAAAAAAGCCCCAGATGGAAGAGCTGCGCCGTCTGCTGATTGAAATTACAGCTCAGGGCCAAACGCTACAGCTTGGCTCGCCAGATCTTCAGCGCGACTGGTTAGATGGGTTCGGCGACAGTAAGCTCGTCAAGCAAAGGCAGCAGGTAAGCGCTGACTACGAGGCAGCAACGGCGGCAAAAAAGATATTGGACACCCGTCGCCGGGCCGAGCAGCAGCGTACCGACCAGCTAGAGATGTTTGAGTTTCAGAGCAAAGAACTCACTGAGGCTGCGATTGAAGCGCCTGATGAGCTAGAAACCTTGCAAATCGAGCATCATCGATTGAGCCATAGCGTAGAGCTACAGCAGCAAAGCTATCAGACCTATCAAATTCTCTATGAAAATGATGAAGGTGAAGCTTGCGCCGATTTGCTGGGTCAGGCGGAAGGGATCTTGAGCGACATGCTGCGATATGACCCAGCAGTTGATTCTATTTTGGAAATGGTGAGTGATGCGATCGCTCAAGTTCAAGAAGCAGGTAGGCAGATAAATACCTACGGCGAAAGCATCGAAACCGATCCTGAAAGGCTAGAAGAAATTGATCAGCGCATTGCTCAGCTCAAACAGCTATGTCGCAAGTACAACCGCGATTTGCCCGAGCTAATCGAATATTACCAGGGGATTCAGGCATCATTAGCCGCGCTTCACGGCGACGGACAGTCGATCGAAGAGCTAGAAAGTGCGTACCAAAAAAAGCAGCATGTTTTGCTAGAGAGCTGCGATCGCCTCACCAAGCTCCGCCAAGGTGCCGCCAAACAGCTAGAACAGGCGCTAGTCACTCAGCTCAAACCGCTGGCGATGGAGCGCGTCAAGTTCAAAGTCGATATTCAGTCACAAGCACCTACCGCCAACGGCGCAGACCTAATTTCGTTCTTGTTTAGTCCCAACCCCGGCGAGCCCCTTCAGCCCCTAGTCGAGATTGCCTCAGGCGGTGAGATGAGTCGGTTTTTACTGGCGCTAAAAGCCTGCTTTTCTCGCGTTGATCCCATTGGCACAATGGTCTTTGACGAGATTGATGTGGGCGTTTCAGGGCGGGTTGCTCAAGCGATCGCCGAAAAGCTCTACCAGCTAGGCCGAGAGCATCAGGTGCTTTGTGTCACGCACCAGCCGCTAGTTGCAGCGATGGCCGACGCTCATTTTCATGTAGGCAAGCACGTCGTTACGCTGCCCTCAGATGATTTAGATGCGAAAGGTAAGAAGGGCCGTAAGTCTAAATCTGCGTCGGCAAAGGTGGTGAAAAATGATGCTGAACCCTCGGATAAGCTACTCACCGAAGAAGACAAAGCTCGTGCCAAGATTGTCAATCAGACTGCGGGCCAATCCGGTTCTAATCAGGTCAGCAAGGCCGATACTAACGCTACCAAGGCCAGTAGCGAAGAGCGTACCATTGTTAAAGTCACGCCGTTGGATACTAAGTCCCGGCGCGAAGAGCTAGCTCAGCTTGCCGGAGGGCGATCGCACAGTGAGGCGATCGCCTTTGCCGACGCCCTGCTTCAGCAGGCCGAAACAATCCGTAAGGCAGGGTAATAGGAAGACCGCTAGGCTTTACTATGAAAACGCTTCGGTGCGAAATGCTTTGTATCGTTGCTTTCAGTGCCGTTTTTACTGTTGTTTTTACGCTGTAATTGCCTTGCTTAGCCCTCTTCTACTTTCTTCGGCTCCGCTCATCGGACTGACAGACAACTTGCATTGGTTAATAGCGGTAGAACCCGCCCTTCAAGATGCTGCGATTGAGTCGAACCTACGTCAGTTCTTGCTCGTACTCTCAGTTTCTCTAGGTGTCGCTACGCTCTCTAGAGTATTCAGCATCCTGCGAAACATTCCCTACACCTTATTGCTACTGGTCGTTGGGCTAGGGCTAGCCGTTGTCGATGTTCGGCTCGTCAATCTTTCACCCGAGCTAATCCTATTTATCTTCCTACCCCCGCTACTGTTTGAAGCAGCCTGGAATATCAAGTGGAGCCGGTTAAAAAGCGATTTAGTGCCGATTTTGCTATACGCCGTATTAGGCGTTGTGATTTGCATAATGGGCCTGGTGTTTGGCCTACAGCAGCTTGCCGGGGCCTCACTGGCCACATCGCTTTTAGTCGGAGCAAGCCTATCTGCTACCGATCCTGTTTCAGTCACGGCGCTTTTTCGAGAGTTAGGGGTTGATAAAAGGCTTACGACACTGATGGAGGGCGAAAGCCTTTTCAATGACGGTGTTGCCGTTGTGGCCTTCAACTTACTGCTGGGAATTGCCCTTGGGCTTGAACAGTTTGACGCCACTGTGACAATTGCCAAATTCGCTATCTTTGCCGGACTAGGCATCAGCTTAGGTGGTCTAATTGGCTTCGGCATCTCATTTTTGACCCAAAGATTCGACATTCCTCTAGTAGAGCAGTCCCTTACCCTCGTTTCTGCCTACGGCACCTACATCATCGCTGAAGAACTCGGCGGCTCTGGCGTCATCGCAGTTGTCACTACTGGTTTGATCTTAGGCAACTTTGGTTCTCGCATTGGCATGAACCCTCGCACCCGGCTAGTGGTATCTGAGTTTTGGGAATTTTTGGCCTTCTTCGTCAATTCGATTGTGTTTTTGCTAATTGGCGATCAGGTACGGTTTCAAGCGCTTATTGACAACGCCGATACGATTTTTATTGCGATCGCTATCATCATCACCGCCCGCGCCATCAGCGTCTTTGGCCTCGGTAGCTTTAGCAACTTTATTACCAAAGGCGAAAACATATCTTTGCCCGGTCAAACCGTCCTTTGGTGGGGGGGCCTAAGAGGATCGGTTTCAGTCGCCCTAGCCCTGAGCGTCCCTGAGTCTCTAGCCCAGCGCGAAGAAATCATCGCCGTTGTCTTCGGCGTCATGCTCTTTACCCTTCTTGTTCAGGGCCTCACCACCCAACCGCTACTCTCTTGGCTAGATCTACTAGGCGATCAGCCAACTCGTCAGAAGTACACGCAGCTAGTAGCTCACCGTGTCGCACTTAACCGGGTACTCGACCGGCTCAAAGAACTCATCGAAAGACAGGAGGTAGACGAAGAGTTTGCCAGATATCAGATCGCTTTAGTAGAAGGCCAGCTTGAAGAACTCCAGGAAGATCTCACCAAGCTACAGCGCTCAAACCCAGAGATATTGACCTATGCCGCAGAGCAGGTTCGTGATGAGCTGCTCGCAATAGAATCGGATACCTACGCCGAATTTATTCGAGCCGGACAGCTCAAAGACGAGCTTGCGCCCCTGCTGCAAGACGTACTGCCTCAAAGCTAACTGCTGAAGTCGTATTGTGTCTGACTGGCGCTATACTCAGTTCGGGGCTAAGGCAAAGTCACTGCCAACTAAAGCTATTCTCTGCTTTCTAGCGTCTCTCGCTCCAGCTTCAAGCGCTTTTCTAAATCCTGAATTTCATCGCGTCGGGCCGCTGTCTCTAGCGCCCGACGACGCACTTCCTGGCTTTGCAGCGTGAGCGACTGCCGCCACTGCTCAGCCCGCTCTAATTCTTCTTCTAGCCCCTTGGGCGTTAGCCCCTGCGTCAAATACTCAGAGACAAAATCAAGCACCCACTGGGTAGCATCCTTGGCAGCCACCACCTCTTCATCAGCGTCTAGCTCTACTAGCACTAACACTTGCTCGTTAGCCGGAACGCTTTTAGTGACCAAAATGACTCTTGGCGGTGTGACAGGCTCCCAGGTGTGCTCACAGGTATTAACAGCTAAAAGCTGAAGCTGAGTATCGCCTGAAGCATGTTTGGTATGAACCTTTGCTAAATATTGCATAGGTGCGTAGATTGCGAAAAACTCGTGAAACAGCGACAACTTAGAAAAACTTTCTTACATACCCGCGTATTTTACCTATCCGCGTATCTATTATCACCCGAAAACCACTTATCTACTCTAAATTCTTAAGAAGATGAACTAATGCCAACCCTTGTTCGTCTTCTAATACTAAGCTACAAAGGGATACAGCTTATGCAAGGCTTGCACTCAACTATCTTCACTCGTCCGTATCATGACTCTTAATTTCTACCCACTCGATACGCACGCACTCTCCAATCAATCTAATTTGATGACGCAACCTGCTGCATTCTCTAATGATGAGCCTTCTAGAGATTCCTTTCCTAGCTTTCGTAAAAGGGTAACGCCAAAATCTGACACAGAAGGCAATCCGATAGCAGATAGGCTAACTACTGAAGAGAAGTTCGAGCTACTAAGTGCTTATATAGATGGAGAAGTCTCCGAACACGAGCAGCAGCTAGTAGAACACTGGCTAGAAACTGATTCGCAAATGCAGCAGCAGTATCAGGCTCAGATCAAACTAAGCTCAGCCATAAAAATGTTCTTCGTTGAGTAGACTAGCTGTCTACTTTTTCGATCGATGGACGAATTTTATTGAGATCAATGTAGCGATCCGTAACGTTGCGCAGCTCTCTAGCAATCATGCCTTCTGTTGAGACGACTGTGATATGGGTGTTTTTGGAGCGTAGTAGCTCAATAGCACGTTCAAAGTCTCCGTCACCACTTAGTAAAACAACACGGTCATATTGTTCAACGGTGTTGAACATATCAACGACAATTTCGATATCTAAATTGGCTTTTTGAGAATAGCGACCTGACGTGTCGTCGTAATACTCTTTAAGCACTTTAGTGCGTACCGTATAGCCCAAGCTGATTAAAGCATCTCGAAAGCCACGCTGGTCTTGGGGATCTTTCAGACCGGTATACCAAAAAGCATTGACTAAGGTAAGCTCATCTGTTTCACTAACAAAGTGCTCTAGCACTCTCTTTGGGTCGAAAAACCAGCCGTTTTTTTGCTGAGCGTAAAACATATTGTTTCCGTCTACAAAGATGGAAAGCCGGTTGAGAGGTGATGACGCCATAGGAATTAAATAAAGAGTTAAGATTAAATGCTTTTTCCAAATTAGGAAGAGCAGCTATAGAGAATTAAGTCAAACTGGCTTGGTGTGCAGGCATCAGGTAGACGCTGAATCCTGTTTTGTGATGCCGTTTTAAGACTTGACTTGGATTTTAAGTAGAATAGTGAGATTTTTTGGAACGAAAAGCTTTCCGCTAAATGGGATCAAGATTGAGTAGAATTAGGCTGAAGTAGTGTAGTAGCAGTGGTTTGTTGGCAGAAAAGAGCTTCGACAGGAAGCAAACAGAGTCCCGAAATATCTGAATATCGATGTATAGATACTCAGGTAGTAGCTGGTACTACCCTAGAATAGGTGACCAGATAGAATGGCTCGATGAGTGAACGAGTGAGCTGGCTAGGTAATGCGAACAGATAGGCTGGTCGCAAAAAGCTACATAACCACACTTTATATTATAGGCGTTTTTTGAAAAATAAGGTTCGTTTTGATACAAGCTTAACTGTACGTAGCCTATTTCGCCTTCTGATAACAACACAATCTCACATTGATCATGGCCAGAAGATCTGCTAACGCCAAGGCTAATCGCGCATCAACTACCGATGATGTCACGGCTACGCTGACCGCTAGAGATCGGCTGGCCACCTGGCAGCGTGGCGCGATCGCAAAGTACTGGCGACTAGCCCTCTCAGCCGTTTGTATGACAGTGACCGCAGGAGCCATAGGGAGCAATGTAGGCGTTGTCAACTTGTGGGAACAGCAGGCACAAAGCCTGTTTTTCGAGCTGAGAGGCCCGGTTGAAGCGCCCAATGATATTGTTATTTTGGCGATTGACGAGGCTTCCCTCTCTCAGAGTCAGCTTTATTCAGAAGACTCTGAGAGATATGAAGCTTTAGAAGCGATATCGTCTTGGCCCTGGAAAAGACAGGCTTACGGCCAGGTGGTTGCCCGCTTGATGGAATCAGGTGCAAAAGCAGTTGCGATTGATGTTGTATTTGCTTCGGAAAGTCAGTACAAGCCAGGCGATGATGCTTTTGCTAGAGTGCTTGAGCAATACGGAGAGCATGTTGTCTTAGCAACTCAGTATGATTATATTCAGCTACCTCAAGGCGTTTCACTTCAGCCGTCGCTACCGATTGAGCAGTTTCAAGAGGCAGGCGCACAGGTTGGCGTCATCAATTTCTTAAAGGAACAGCCCAGTCAGCAGATTCACCGTTTGGGTCAAGAATTCTTAAGGGAGATAGCCCGTCAAGAGGCTGAAATACTCGGCGCTTCAGCCACTATTTTAGATGAGGAAGACCCACCCCTCTTGAGCTTTGCTCAGGCAACCTTGAAAGCAGCAGATATTCCTTACGACACCTCACCTCAAGAGAATATCTTTTTCCACGGGCCAGACCAAACCTTCGAGCACGTGCCTTTTTGGTATGTGCTTGATGACGACCCCTGGAATAATAAGCTGGGCGGGGGTGATTTCTTTAAAGACAAAATTGTCATTATTGGCGGTACGGCTAGCATCCGCCAGGATTTTCATAAAGCGCCGTTTTCTGAGAGTGTGCTTTATCCGCAGCCGATGGCGGGCGTTGAGATTTTGGCAAATGCGATCGCAACCCTAGAAAATGACTTAGCCCTCACTAGACCCATCAAAAGCCCTCTTGTTAACGCGCTGATCGTTTTATTGCTGGGGTTAGGCGTCGCTGGTCTGATGAACCGAACACCAAAGCCGTTGAATAGACTGCTCATTGCAGGCGGCGGGGTATGCCTTTGGGGGCTACTAGGCTACGGTGCTTTTATTGGCTCTAGAACTCTTTTGATGACCGGCACACCGATGATTGCACTCGGCACGATGGGCCTGTTGGATTTCGGCGTGGGCTTTACGGCCGATAGGTTTAGACGCAGGCGGCTGCGGACGACGCTGGCTCGCTATGCGACCTCGCCGCTGGTTCAAGAAATTATCAGCCAGCAGGACGATTTTCAAGACTTGCTGGATATCAACCGGACTGATTTGATTGGCGCGTTATTGCGCGATCGCTATCGCATCACTAAAGTTCTAGGCGCAGGCGGCTTTGGCGAAACTTATCTAGCTCAAGATACGCTGCGTCCAGGTCATCCAGTTTGCGTCGTCAAGCAGCTCAAAATTGTTAGCGATAATCCTAAAGCTCACCAGCTTGCTCGCCGCCTGTTTGAAGCAGAAGCGGTCGTCTTAGGTCAGCTAGGAGAACACCATCAAATTCCTCGACTGCTGGCCTACTTTGAAGTACAAGACTCCTTCTACCTCGTACAGGAAATGATAGAAGGTAAGCTGCTGCGCGAGGTGCTCTCTCGGGCGCATCCGCTTTCTCAAAAAGCAGTCGTCGATATGCTAAAAGACCTGCTGCCTGTTGTCAGCTTCGTTCACTCTCAAAACGTAATACACAGAGACATCAAGCCCTCAAATATTATTCGCCGAAAAGCAGATGGGCGCTACGTACTAATCGACTTCGGCGCAGTCAAGACAATCAACCACAAGTTAGCAGGCGCTAATACCCAAATGACCGAGACAGTCGGGATTGGAACCCAAGGATACATGCCCAGCGAACAGTCTGCCGGAATGCCTACGGTGCGCAGCGATGTTTATGCTTTGGGCATTACTGCCATTGAAGCGCTGACCGGTCGGCCTCCTCACGCGCTCAAACGGAGTGAAAAAGGGGAGATTATTTGGTCCCATACGGTTACCGATATTTCCCCCGCGCTCTCTAGCATCATCAACAAAATGGTGCGATATGACTTCAACAACCGCTATCACTCGGCCCAAAGCGTATTGGATGATCTAAACCAGCTAGACTACGAACAGCTTACCGACTTGCCTGCGCTCAGCCCTGGCCTTCCGAACAGGTCTGAGACTACTTACAATCAGGGCACCAGACCCGGCGTCATTGAGACAAATCAGGAACTAGATGACACTCAAATTTTACCGACTGACTGGCCCGGAGCCTTACCCACTCAAATAGATGATGAAAAGCCCCCAACAGAAGAGTTAGGGGCGTAGATTTGACTCTATAGCAGCTCGCGATCGCCTGCTTCAGAGTCATCAGGAACATCAGGCTGCTGGCTATCAGTCGGTGCGCCAGGATTTTCGTTAACCGGCTCGACACCTTCATCCACAAATTCACGTGAAGGCGCTTCTTGTTGAATAGTATCTATCGGTGCATCTACAGGATCCAAGGTATCTTCTACAGGTGTTCCGCCTATTGTAGGAGTATCAAAAGGAATATCGGCATCGGGAATATCGACATCAAGCTGTGACGCATCGGGGACATCAATCTCAGGTGTATCAACAATGTCATTGGCATCGACGTCCGGGATATCGCTACCAACATCGGGAGTGACTGCCGGTTCGACAACTTCTAGCTCAAGAACGGGTGGCTCAGCAATATCTGTGGTAGGCAGCAGATCTTCTGACGAGGGTTCTATCACTTCTGTATCAGGTATCGCAGGCTCTACTATCACATCCTCAGGCTGCTCGATATCTTCTGAACCACTATTTTCAGAAACTGGCAGCTCGTCTTCTAGCTGAACCTCTGGAACAGTGGGTTCTGGCACTGGAGTAAGCTCATCTTGAATGAGTTCGCCAGGCTCGATCGGAACCAGCGAGGTAGAAGGATCTAATACAGGCGTGACAGGTTCTGGGGTAACTATCGGCTCTGGAGCAACCACTGGCTCTGGAGCAACTACTGGCTCTGGAGCAGCTACTGGCTGAGCTGTTTCTGGTGTCTGCTCACCCTCTAATATAATTGGCGCGGCTTCTGGAATAGTCGGTGCGGCTTCCGGGATGATGGGCGCGGCTTCTGGCTCAAGTGTCGGTTCAGCAGCACTCTCGCCAGATGCTTCTACAGGTGTTTCAACACCAGTATTATCACCAGTGTTGCTATCAGAGCTATCTATTACGGCTGGTGGATTTTCAGGTTCAGCAGGTTCAGCGACGACACCATTTTCTAACTCTTCTAAATTAGTTGTATCCGTTTCTTCGGTAGTTTCTGCTTCTGTCAGCGCTCTGCCTTGAGCATCTACCGGATTACCGTCTTGGCCAACTGTCACTGGGGCAGCATTCGGATCGCCGCCAGTAATTTGCTCCGGCACCGTTAGCAGATCGTCGCTCTCATCTGTGATAGGTCGCTGAAGCGGATCGCCTTCTCCAGCAGCGCTTTCCCCTGAGGTCTGCTGACCTGTTTGGGAACCTGTCTGCGAGTTGGTTGGTGAACCAGTTTGTGAATTAGAGCCTGTGACTGGGGTATCTCCTGATGCTTCGCTGGCACCTGGATTTGTATCCTCGTCCTCGCCGTCTTCCGGCGTAGAATTAGGTACCAAATTATTTGCTTCACCTACCCCTGGAATAGGTACGGCAGTTGAAGGCGCAGCAAGATAGTCTTGAGCGGGCGATCCTTCAAACTCCAGTTCAATGATGGGCTCTTCAACCTCCTCAAAATTGCCTTCCTCAGCGCCTGAAGTAGAAGGCGAGGAGGTTGAAGGCACAGTTGTTGAAGGCGTTGAAGGCCCGCTTTCTGTTGGGGCTGTTAGTGATCGTCCACCGTTATTCGTAGAGGAGACAGGCCCTTGGGTTGTGCCGCTGTTAGCTTGGCCGTTCGTAACTTGGCCATCGGTTTGACTGACATCCGATTGCCCAGAGGCTTCAGATGTTCCGCTAGCTGTGCTGGTGTCTGTATTGCTAGTCGCCGTCTCATTATCAGCGTCGGTTGTTTCGCCCGTTGTCCCACTACTGGCACCACTACTGGCATTAGATGATGCCCCCGCAGTAGTGCCATCACTAGGCGTTTCTATCTCTGCTGCCGGTTCTGCGGCGGGCTCTGGCCGACTGAAAGATGGCGGATTTTCGATGACACCATCGCCTTCGCTAGGCAGTGGATCTTGCTTGGATATGGCTTCTCTAATTTCCTGACGTACGCCGTCTAAAGCATCACCGTCAGGAGAATCCTCTGAGTAGTTAAAGCCCTCTGCTAAGCCGCTGCTTTGCCAAAAAAGCTGACTGTCAAACCGATAGATCTGAGTAATCTGATCGCCTTCGATCACGCCGATCTCGTTAGCCTGCAAAGCTTGCTGCTCAGTGCCATCTCGATTAAAGAGCACCATGGGGCCGTTGGGATTGTCGGTGAGCGCGCCGACAATTGTGGTGTCTGTCTCAGGAATATACCGAACGAAAAGAGCAGATCCTTGGATGCCAGTTACAGCATTGGGCGTTTGAATAGTGCTTCGTCCGCGCGCAGGCGGAATTAGCAGTAAAACGGTGCCGTTAGTGAGCTGAAAGTTGCGAGTGTTAGGTGTGAATCTGAAGGTTGCCCGCTCACCAATACGAGCGAGCGACTCGTCATTAAAGCGCAGCTCGGCGCGTGAGCGGCTGAGCGTTCTAAGGGAATCGCCTACGCCCAAAATGTCAGAAATACGGGCGCGGCGGGCTCTTTCGTCAGTTGGCAAAAGCTGAACTCTATTCCGAAGAAAGTCAACCCTTGCCCACCTCAGCTCTTCTGGTTCGATCTCTTCGGCAATAGCAGCATAAGGTGCAAAAAAAAGAGTTGCCAGGCCAAGCGCAACTGACAGCGCGCGTACCCGACGGCTTCGTTTGGAATAATACCCAGTCATAAATTTTGTACGTAAAAAAACTAGCCAGAGGGACGGGTTTATCAGTAGTATGACTGCATCTAGAGAAGTTGATGCTTTGTCATACTTTGATACGCCCTACTCTGCTTTTCTATGTAAATGTGCTTGATGGACAGAAGATGTAGGGTAGATGCAATGAAACGTTTGGAGACGTTTGGCACTGAAGCTTTAGCACTGCGCGCAGGAACTAACCGGTTTATACGGGCGTATTCCTACGTTTATCTTAGCCTTTCATGTTGGTAATGAAAATCTAAAGTGGTAGATAACTTAGCAACCATAATAGGGCAGATTTTTGAAGACGGATACTAGGGTCTGGGCGCTGAGTGCGCCAAGTCGTATAGAGCTGTCTTGATATCGGTACGGTGCAATGATGGCGTTCGGATTTTTGGTTGAGGTCAGCTTACGCGTTGTTGGCTTGTGCACAACGATTGCTTACAGATTCATCTTCAAAATCAATATAACTTAGAAGCTTTTGCCTGATTTCTGCTTTGACATCTTGATATAGATAGCACTGGCCCATGCGTTTTTTCATAGTCTTATCCCAATTCACAGAAAAACCGCGCTTAGAACCTGCTCACACAACAGTAATTTTTTTATGAAAAAACAGGCTTTTCCGATTGGCCAGAAAGTGCTCGGACTAAGCCTTGGTTTAGGTGGCGTTCTAAACATTCTTTGTGTTTCAGCTCTTGCCGCTCCGGTTTTGCAAGAAGCTCAGGATGCAGAGATGGCTATAGAGAACGACGATCGCAAAGATAGCGATCGCCTTAAAGCAGCTTCTCTTTCTAAGCTCACAGCTTCGTCTCACAAAACCTTAGTGCAATCTAGCAAGCACGCCTTCGCAGTAGAAGACGACCACAGTCCTACCTTTGCGCCCTTACCTTGCGGAGTCAACGATTTTGATAGTTGCGATGATGCGATTAGCACGGAGCCTGCCGTAGCACCAGAACCTTCAGCACTGATGGAATCTATAGAGGTAGAGCACCTAGAGATAGAGGGTTTGAAAGAAGCATCGCTAGAAATAGTAGAACCTCTGGAGATAGAGGGCTTAGAGGTAGAGGTTGCAGAAGTAGAGCCTTTAGGAATAGAGCTGAATGAGCCTCAAACGGTGGCTCAGGTGCCTGATTTTGGCGACTTGCTGCCGGAGGAAAGAATTAGGCCACTCACGCCGCAGCCAGAGGGCACTCAGGATGATGAGCTAGGTAACTTGCGATTGCAGTTGCAGCGATCGCGCACCAACGAAGACTTAGGCATTCTACGCCTCATCCAAACAGCACAAGCTGCGCCTCCACCCCCCAAGCCGCCCATTGCTTTTCTGTCAGGTCGCCTGGGCTTTTTAGACAGCGACAATATATTTCGATCCAACCGGACGGATGCACCATCCCAGTTCGGTGATGATGGTTTTCTACGGCGATTAAACGATCAGGTGTATCAGTCAGGTCTGACAGTTCTCTTATTTCCCAAACTTTCAGATAGTACGAATTTGTATGCGATCGCCGGAACCACCCTAGCTCGCTACGAAAGGTTCGATGGAATCAACACCAACCAGGTAGAGCTACAGCTAGGCGTACGACAGCGCCTCGCACCTCGCACATTTGCCCAGCTAGGGTGGCGAAACCAAAGGTTTTATACGCCTGGATATCGAGAAAAAAAGCTCGGCATAAACTATATTGACGCGCAGATAAGCCATCGCAGTATTTTAGGCTCAAAAACGTGGCTAGATAGTTTTTATCAGGCGCGGCTAGGGTTTGCTCGAGCATCTGGTGACAACCCAAATATAGATAGAGATAGAGCCAGTCGGTTTCGTCAAACCCTAACGCTTTCCTTGAACCACAAGGTCACTCGTGACTTAAGCACGAGCCTGCTCTATCAGATCGATTTTGACGACTACATCCGAATATCTCGGTTCGATACCTACCAGCAGGTACTCGGCGTTATCAGCTATAGCCTAACGCCTGAAAGCAAAGTTAGCTTGTTTGGTGGAACCCGCTTTGGCCGCTCCTCCAACTCAGCCTTCAACTTAGACGACACCTTCTATGGCGCTGGTTTAAACGTCAACATTCCTTTGTTTTGAAGAGGCTGAATGAAGAAGTACGCAAACAAACACCTTCAGAAGAAAATGCTAAGGTAGCGTCCCTCTGAAGGTTTCTGATTATGAATCTAAAGGCTTAAGCCTACTAGAACGGCTTATTTTGCCACTTTAGCTGCGACCAGTTGCTTCACAGATTTAGCTAGCGATTCAAGCATCGTAGCCGTAGTCTCTATATCTACACAGGCGTCTGTAATGCTCTGTCCGTAGGTCAAGTCATCTCGGTTCTTAGAGATAGGCTGCTTACCTGCCACTAGATGGCTTTCAATCATGGCACCCATTAGATGCTGCGAACCTTTAGCAACCTGTTCAGCAATGCTTTCTAGAACAAGAACCTGACGAGTATGGTCTTTATTCGCGTTTGCGTGGCTACAGTCCACCATAATCCGAGGATTCAGGTTTTGAGCCGTGAGAGCCACTGCCGCTTTTTCTACGCTAGCTGCTTCGTAATTAGGCCCCTGTTTACCACCGCGTAAAACCAGATGGCCATCAGCGTTACCCGTCGTAGAAACGATACTAGCGTGGCCGCTCTGATTAATGCCCAGGAAATGATGCGGCTGACTAGCTGCAAGCATGGCATTTGCTGCTGCGTCTAAGCTACCGTTGGTGTTGTTTTTAAAGCCAATTGGCATGGATAGGCCAGAAGCCATTTCTCTGTGAGTTTGGCTTTCTGTGGTGCGCGCGCCAATGGCAGTCCAAGTAATTATATCGGCAATGTACTGTGGTGTAATTGGATCGAGCAGTTCGGTGCCAGCAGGTAAGCCAATTTCGGTAAGATCAAGCAGCAGCTTGCGGGCTAGGCGCAATCCTTCATTGATGTCATAGCTACCGTCTAAGTGAGGATCGTTGATTAGACCTTTCCAGCCGATGTTGGTGCGAGGCTTTTCAAAATACACCCGCATGACGATTTCCAAATGGTCTGAGAATCGTTCTCTCAGCTTAACGAGCTTTTGACCGTAGTCATAAGCTGCATCCACGTCATGAACTGAGCAAGGGCCAACAACGACCAGCAGCCGCCGATCTTCATTGTGCATAATGTTGCGAATGCGATCGCGCGTTTGTGCCACTAAAGCTGCGGCTGTCTCGGTTAGAGGAAGCTGCGCTAGGAGCTGACTGGGCGAAAGCAGAGGACGGTTTTCGACCACGTGGAGATCTTGAGTTTTATACATAGCGAGGGTGTCTACCAGCAGGTGTCTACCGAAAGGAGCAAGCAAAAAGAGCACAATCGGCCAATGACTTAATTATTGTGACAGGTCAAAGCCGAAATGGGGATAGCCTGAGCCTGAGATCAAAGGGAGGCTTAAGGAATGGCGTAAGAAAACTCAAAATCATGAGTTTTTATAGCCCGAGTGCCGTCAGCTTCGCAGTAAATTCTGCTAGAGATATCTCTCTTTCTATATAGTTAGGAGACTGAGGCTGGTAAGGGCCTTTGAGCCGATCGATGTAGGCGATCACAGCATTCTCGGGCAGCGTAGGCACTTCTGGATCGTACGCAGTGGGCCGCACTAAAGAGCTAGAAAAACCTTTGAAGATGAGTATCGTATCGGCTTCACCGTCAATTTCAGCTTCCACCATCAGTAATTCCTGCGGAAACTTGAGCGTGTAGTTTTCTAGGCGGGTGGAGAGCGCCACCGAATTACTCATTGTTAGTTACGGATAACTGGTTACTGATTAAGGGCTGAGCGACCTTGACGGCCTAGCTTCACCAATAGGAAATAGCCCAGGCACAGTGCGTAGATGACCAGGGTAAAGATCCCCCAAAAGCCTATGAAGCCTTCAGTAAGGCCGCCTGCGACGTAATCTTTGAAAATAAGAGAAGGTTCACGCCAGGCTTGGCAGCGATCGCCACTCAGCGCAGCAGCCGAAAACGCACAGTTGATAAACAAAAGCTGCACAACCGCGCCAATGCCGCAGTATACCGTGATGGCCCAGCGCCAGGCATTGAATCCTAAGTTAAGCGATCGCTTAGGCTGCTCGCGAATTTCTTCATTAAGATCGGCCCAAAACCACACACTAATTGGGATGAGCACCTTTGCTAAGAAAGAGGTTACGAACCCAATAGAAAGGCCCCCAATCATCAGCAGTACGCTGATTGCTAGTAAGCTCGACACCCGCCAGTAAATCGTCATTAGCAGGCTAATTGCTTCAGCTTTGCTCACCCACGACCAGATCAACAGCGTTAGCGGAATGAACACGGTAAAGAGTAGCGCTAACCGATAGTCAGTCCAGACCAAAGCTCTAACTGCCGAGGGATTTACGAACACGTAACGACGAGGGGTAAATGAGCAATCATCAATGTAGCACCTACTGCGCAACAAAAAGATGATTTGTCAACCCAGTATGGCGGGTAGGCAAAAATTGGGTAGAAACCGCTGCGTAGTACAGCGCAAAAACGACAAAAACGTGAAGGAAAAAGAACATCCACAGGTGGGTAGATTCTTTTTCCTTCACGTCATCGATCTTTACGAGCCCTAAAAGCAGTAAAGCCTCAGCAATTTAGTTGTCGTAGACGCGGCACTCGTCTGCTTCGGGATTGTCGTCGCAGTACTTGTCAAAAGAAGACTTCTCAGGCACTTTTGAGCGCTGGTGAGCAGCTTCAGCCTGAAGCTCTTCAACCGCATCCCAAGCTGCTGCACACCCCTCAGTGTCTTCAGTGGAGCAAGCTTCGCGAGCAGATTCGATCTCAGTCTTGATTTTTTCTTGAATGTCGCTCATGGCAAACCGTATTGAGTAAATTTTATGGAGGTATGATTCTTGCTCATTCTAGCTTGGCCATTTGCCAAACTGCCGTATCATAGATGGCAGTTTAACAGGCGTCCAAAATGGCAAGTGAGATGCCTCGAAAACCGAGACTACTCATGCTTTCTATTCGCTTTTTGCGAAAGAGCATCACAAGCAGCGCAGGCAACCTGAGCTGAACTTGCTTAACAGTATGTCAGCCCAAATGAATAAAATGCTCTATCCATAGAATTGTTTTAGGAATCCCCAAATATGAAGTGGGCGAGTGCGATTTCGACAAGTGCTTCTCTAGAAGCTGCGGTAAAAGAAGTCATCCAAAATGCGACTGAACAGCTAGGCAGTGAAAAGCCTGATTTGGCTTTGGTGTTTGTTTCTGTCGCCTTTGCTAGCGAGTATGCTCGGCTGCTGCCGTTGATTAAAGAGCAGCTAGGGATTACGCATGTTGTAGGCTGTAGCGGCACTGGCGTGATTGGAATGTCTGATGAGTTTCCTGAAGAGATTGAGGAGGGGCCTGCTCTAAGCCTGACGCTGGCGCATCTACCTAATGTGGATATCAAGAGCTTTCATCTGACGGCGGCTGATTTGCCTGATTTAGACAGTCCGCCTGAGCGGTGGAGCGAGTTGATTGGGGTGAAGGCGGAGGCTCAGCCGAGCTTTGTACTGATGGCCGATCCTTTTTCATCGGGTACTAGCGAGCTTTTACAGGGCGTAGATTTTGCCTATCCGGGGTGTGTGAAAGTGGGCGGGCTTGCTGGCATTGAAAGTTTTAACCGTAGCAGTGGATTGTTTTGCCAAACGAAGCTGCATCGAGAGGGCATTGTGGGGGTAGCACTTTCGGGTGAGATTGTAATGGAGGCAATTGTGGCGCAGGGGTGTCGGCCTATTGGTGAGCTGTATCGGGTGAGTGAGGGCGATCGCAACATCATGCTCAAATTAGAGCAAGAAAATGTAGGCGATAATCCAGCATCCGAAACGCCTTTAGAAGTTTTGCAAAACATCTTTCAGGCCATGGACGAAGAAGACCGCGAGCTGGCGCAAAACGCACTCTTTATTGGCGTTGCTCAAAGCGGCTTTAAGCCCAGCTTGACTCGTCGCGACTTCTTAATTCGCAATCTGGTCGGCGTAGACCCACGAAACGGATCTATTGCTGTAGCCGATAAGATCCGTCCGGGGATGCGTATTCAGTTTCATATGCGCGATGCCCAAACCTCCGCTGAAGATCTCGAAAATCTACTGCGCCGCTATCGAGTAGAGAGCTTAGAAAATAATTTGGGCGATCAAGGCTCATCGCCCGTCGGAGCGCTCTTGTTTTCCTGCACCGGACGAGGTGAGGGGCTTTACGACGAGCCTAATTTTGACTCCGATTTATTCGAGCAGTATTTAGGCCCTTTGCCGATTGGCGGGTTCTTTTGCAACGGAGAGATCGGCCCAGTAGGTGCAACCACCTTCTTACACGGATTTACCTCAGTCTTTGGCATCTGCTGCCAGCCGAACTAAGGCGTCTCGCTCATGAGGCGCTTTGAGTTCATCCCATCCTGGCCCTATCGGCACAATGCCGCCTGGATTTAAAGGAAACAAATTGCCGTAATAATCGCGCTTAACGGCTTCTATATCGCAAGTTTCAGCAATCCCTGGAAGCTGGTAGAGGTCGCGCAGGTAGCCGCTGAGATGTGAATAGTCTGCAATGCGACGACGATTGCACTTAAAAATTCCGTGGTAAGACACGTCAAAACGAATCAGGGTCGTAAAGAGGCGAACGTCAGCCAGCGTCAGCTCATTACCGAATAGATAGCGTGAGTCAGTTAGCCTTTCATCCAGCTCGTCTAACGTACTAAACAGCTCATTAACTGCCTGGTCATAAGCCGCTTGAGTTTGAGAAAATCCACAGCGATATACGCCATTGTTGACGGTGGCGTAGACTTTATCGTTGAGCGCATCTATCTCGTTGCGTAGGTGCTCTGGATAAAGATCAGGCCCGGAGGCAAGCGCTTGGAATTCGCTATTAAGCAGCTCGATAATATCGGCACTTTCGTTGTTTACGATGGTTTGCGTTTGGCTATCCCACAGCACGGGTACGGTGGCGCGGCCTTTATAGCCTGGGTGGCAACGGCTGTAAAAGTCGGGTAGAGAGCGGCAGTCTGAGAAAGGTAAATTGGGTTGAGAAAGATCGAATAGCCATCGACCTTCGTCGGTGGAGGGATAGACGGTATAGGTGCCGATAGTTTCGGTAAGACCTTTGAGGGCGCGGGTGACTAGGGTGCGGTGAGCCCAAGGGCAGCTCATGCCGACGATGAGGAAATAGCGTTGGGGTGATGGGGTGACGGTGCGATCACGAAATGCACTTTGCGGCCTGACGTAAGCGCCATCTTTACTGCGTGGAGCCATCTGCGACATCATGGTGTGCCACAGCGTATTCCACACAAATTTGCCGGTGCGAACGAGCAGACCGGGCGGTAGAGATGCGCGTTTGGTAGCCATAAAAGCGGTGCGGCGTAAAGATTAAATCGAGCCATAAAAATAACCCGTCGTCTAAATTCTAAACGGCGGGCTCTTGAGTATGTGATTGGTATGTAATTTTAGTTTTTTATTATTAAGGAGGCTAGGCGACCTTGCTGGCAAGTAGTGTTTGAACGGTGCTTAGCAGCTCGCCAGGCCGAAAAGGCTTGATGACGTAGGCATCTGCGCCCTGCTTAATGCCCCAGTAGCGGTCAAATTCTTCGCTCTTAGAGGAGCATAAGATTACTAGCACGTGTTGGGTAGACTCTGTGCTTTTTACCCAGCGGCAAAGCTCGTAGCCGTTCATGTTGGGCATTACGACATCGAGCACGACCAAATCTGGGGGATCGGCGACAATTTTTTCTTTCGCTTCCTGGCCATCTTTGGCGACTGAAATGGTTAGACCCGACTTGTCCAAAAGACCAGAAATCATCTCTCGGAGCATAGGGCTGTCATCTACGACTAATATTGTGCTCATAGTTTCAGTAGATTCAACGGCTTGGTGTATTTAAGGTGCCCTAAGCCTGCTTAAGGGAGCCGATTTATTTCCAAAAAGATAAATCTAGCGGATAGGAGTATTCAAGGCTGCTCTAAGCATTCCCTTCTAAAGCCGCTTCTAAAGCTTCTTTAGAGCTTCACGTGCACCTACTTCTGCCCAAAAATCCGCGTCGATCAAGCTTTCTGGTGAGGTTCTATAAGAAATCGCTGTATCTCAGCCCACGGCGTAGAATGAGAGATATGGAAAAGGCAAGTTTTCTAAAAAAGGTCAAAGATCTAGTCAAAGATGGCAGCTATAAGATTTCTGAACATGCGTTAAACGCTCTTATTGAAGATGATTTAGAACGTGGGGACATCGCCTCGTTAGATGGAACCGTAGAGGTTATAGAGTTCTATCCTGAGTTTGCGAAAGGGCCAGCGGTTTTACTATTTCAAAGGGCTAATGATAACCGTGTGGTGCACTGTGTATGGGGAATCCCTAAAGGATTTGATGAGCCAGCAGTTCTGATCACAGCTTATATTCCCGATCCAGCTAGGTGGGATGCTCAATTAAAAAGGAGGCAGTAGTGGCTACTTTTACAAGAACCAAAAGAATTTATGTAGGCGGTGTTATGGCCGAAATTGAGGTGTCAATGACGGACGAGCTAGAAGCTTGGGGGCCACACATCAACCCAAGTGAACTTGATCGCATTGATAGATTGCGGCGCGCACTGAAAGCTGGTGATATGGAGAGCGCTGCGAAAGAAGCAAAGCTCTATTCAATTACACCTTTGGCTGTGTAAAGGATGACCGCTATTCCGTAGCAGCATCGATAGCCTCAAGCACGGCCTTGGGCTGCAACTTATCTTTGAACCAAACCATCTTGGCTGAGACATTGCGCGTATCGACCCCGGCCTTCTCTAAATTCAATCGTTCTGAGACAGCCAAGATCAAGTTATTACTCTCAGCCTGGCTGACCTGATAGAACTTCTTGCGTAAATACTCAGGTCGCCAGTAGCCCACAATTTCCAGCAAGAACACACGGCCATCGGGATGTACTAGCCGAAAGTCTGGAATCATGACGCTACCAGGAATCGGTACCAAATCTACCTCGCGCTCTAGCTGCCATTCTGTTTTGGTTTTTGCCCATTTTTCAGCAAACGCCTGCTCTAACATGCTGTCGTAGGGTTTGCCAGGAGGGTAGTGACTGACTAAATCACAGGTATCAGCAAGGCTGAAGGTTTTTTCTTGAGAGGTTTTGGTGTAGGGGTTTTTCCACTGAAGCTTAGCGGCGAGCTGCCAGCGGGTGACGTGTAAAATAGCCGGGATGAGCTTAGCAATATCAACGCCGTAGCGTGTGCTCGCCTTGAATAAGCTAGCCGGGCCATCAATGGTAATGGTGAAGCCTTGATCAGCTTCGCCTTCGATATAGGTCATTAGGCGAAATAGCTTGAGGTACTTGAACATCAGCTTGTACTCGCCAGGGTCGTTGCGGTGCAGATTCATAACCACGTGGCTGGCTTTGTAGAAGATGCCCTGGACTTGAGAGAGGTTGTAGCGGTGCAGCAAGGCTTCTGGGGCGGGCGCATCAAAGCTGGTGAGAATACGATTTTCCTTAAGGTCTGCGTATAGACCCTGGCTGATGTGGATGGGCTCTACGTCACGGTCTAGTTCTTGGGTGAGCTGGGCGGCGAGTGTGGCTAGGTGCGTTTTGGCGGCGGTTGGGGTTGGGGTGGTGGTCGCGGCGAGGGTGAAGATGCGATCGCGCAGCACCCCAGGCTCTAACGGACTCACAATTTCAAACTCACTAAAGCTACTGCTCAAAATATGGGCGAGGCCACGCTTAATACGATAGTCAGTGCCTTCGCCTTCCCAAAGATGAAGCTGCTGGTCGAGTTCCTTTTGGGGTTTGCCTACGGCGCTTTGGAATAGCTCGATGGCCGATAGGGCGATCGCTAAATTAGCAGGCTTAATAGCCAGCTTCTTAGGCACGAGTGAGTCGCCGCTGTAGTTATGGATGAGTAAAGGTGAGGGTAACGTAGCAGGCTCCTCCGAATTACGTATACTTGCCGGGTTGTAGTACTTATAATAGAGAGAAATGTCTAAAGGTTTCTACACCTCATAAGCACGTCAATTTTCTAGGCACCCACTAAATTCCTCTTGATTCAATCTGAAACGCTCGATCTATTAGAATGGCCCCGGCTTTGCCGCCATTTAGCAACGTTTACCGCGACCAATATTGGCACGACTGCCGCACAGCGATTGCCGATTCCAAAAACCCGTGATGAAAGCGAGCAGCTACTTGCTCAGACCGTGGAAGCTACGCAGCTAGAATCAACCGTGGGTGGCCTACAGTTTGGCGGCATTCGAGATATTGGCGTGGCTTTGCAGCGAGCAGAGGTGCAGGGCATTCTCTCAGGAGAGGAGCTGCTAGATATTGCAACAACGCTAGCCGGGACGAGAAGGCTGCGAAGACAGATAGATGCGCGCGAAGATTTGCCTGTGCTTCAGGCTTTAGTGGCTGACGTGCGGACGTTTCCAGAATTAGAGCAGGAGATTCATCGCTGCATTGATGACCGGGGGAAAGTAGCCGACCGGGCGAGTGATAAGCTGGCGAGCGTTCGTCAGCAGTTGAAGGTTGTTCGCGATCGCATCTATTCCAAACTTCAGCGCATCATTCAGCGGCAGAGCGGCGCGGTGCAGGAGAGCTTGATTACGCAGAGGAGCGATCGCTTTGTAATCCCGGTTAAAGCAGATCGCAAAGACGCTATTCCCGGCATTGTTCATGACGTATCAACCAGCGGAGCCACGCTATATGTAGAACCCCATAGCGTTGTTGAGAATGGCAATAAGCGCCGCGCCTTGCGTAAAGAGGAAGAGGTTGAAACTGAAATTATTCGTCAGCGCCTCACGTTTAAGGTATCAGAAGTGCTGCCTGACCTTGAGCACTTAGTTATCACGGTTGTGCGGCTAGACTTAGCAGCGGCCCGCGCACGCTATGGGCTGTGGATGGAAGGTAATGCACCCAGATTTGTTGAAGACGAACAGATTACGCTGCGTCAGCTTAAGCATCCTTTGCTGCTATGGCAACAGAAAAAAGAACAAAGTGCAAAAGTTGTTCCAACAGATCTCACTATTCGCCCTGACCTTAGAGTAGTCGCAATTACAGGCCCGAACACGGGCGGAAAGACGGTTACGCTTAAGACCTTGGGCCTAGCTGCTCTGATGGCGAAAGTGGGCATGTTTGTGCCTGCTCGTGAGCCTGTGGAACTGCCGTGGTTTGACGCGGTGCTTGCTGACATTGGAGATGAACAGTCTATTGAACAAAGTCTTTCAACGTTTTCGGGCCATGTGAAGCGCATTGGACGGATTCTAGATGAGATTGAGGATCATGAAAGTTCTCTGGTTCTGCTGGATGAAGTTGGCGCGGGTACCGATCCTTCTGAGGGAAGTGCATTGGCGATCGCACTGCTCAAGCACCTAGCCGAGCGCACCCGCCTCACGGTCGCAACCACTCACTACGGCGAACTCAAGTCTTTGAAGTACGAAGACGACCGCTTTGAAAACGCCTCGGTAGAGTTTGACGATGTGAAGCTAGCACCGACCTATCGCCTGCTGTGGGGTATTCCTGGTCGATCGAACGCGCTTTCTATTGCGCGGCGGCTGGGCTTAAGAGAAAGCGTACTCGAACGCGCTAAGCAGCAGATGGGCGGTGCGAATGAAGACGTGAATCAGGTGATTGAGGGGCTAGAGGCGCAGCGGCAGCGGCAGGAGAAGCGGGCGGAAGAGGCGGAGCGGCTGGTGAGCGAAGGCGGAGAAGTTTTATAAGGAAGTGGAGGCTCGGGCTCAGAGCTTGCGCGATCGCGAAGACAAAATGAAGCGGCAGCAGGAAAAAGACGTAGAAACTGCCCTACTTCACGCTCGTGCTGAGGTGGCTAAGGTGATTCGTGATTTGCAAAAAGGCGGACAGACAGGGCAAGACGCTCAGAAGGCGACTGAAGCGCTGAATGCGATTGAAGAAAAGCGGTTGCCGACTGGGAAGCATCCGGCCAAAGTAAAATCTAGTGGGCGTGGGTATCGGCCGAAAGTCGGTGAGCGCGTGAGGCTTTCTAGCTTGGGCGGTCAGCTTGCAGATGTGTTGGAAGAAGCAGACGACGATAATAAGGTCGCCGTGCGCTTTGGCATTATGAAGATGACGGTCGATCTCTCGGATATTGAGTCGCTCAGAGGAGAGAAGGCAGAGGTGGTTGAGAAGCCGCCGAAGGCTCAGCCGATGCCGAAGATGCCGCCGCCGGAAGCGCCGATGGTGAAGACTGAGAGCAATACGGTGGATTTGCGCGGGATGCGGGTGGTGGAAGCAGAGAGTGTGATGGAAGAGGCGATCGCTCATGCCAACGGCCCGCTGTGGCTGATTCACGGTCACGGTACAGGCAAACTGAGGCACGGCGTTCATGAGTATTTGAAAACGCATCCACAGGTGAAAAGCTTTGAGGCGGCAGAGCAGATGGATGGAGGAAAAGGTGTGACAGTTGCAAAAATATGAAGCCTTTCAGTTAGGCTCTAGGCTTCATCTTTGAAGAGAATAGTAAAACCCTCTTGCGTGAAATGCTTATCATGAGTGAGAACCTGGCTGATGTTCATTTTCCTCATGACAACCATTGAAATACAGTCTGTTAAGCTATAAGCCTTATCTGGCCTGTCTTTATAAAGCGAAAATCCTGACTCTCTCAGTTCTGAGGTGTAAGTGATGACCATCATGTTTTGATCTCGAACGATTCGAGCGCACAGCGACAGTGCTTTTTGTCGCATCAGCTTGCCTCTTGTTGATGCATAGTTGAGGACTTCATCAAGAACGCCATCGGTCGTGACAAGAGAAGCGTCTGAATTTTGACGAGCATAAAGAAGCGCGGCTCGATGCCAATCATCCCCTGGGTTGAGCAATGCTATCCAGTAAAACGTATCAGCGAAAATGGGCTTCATGCTTAACGAGTTTCTTTTTTAGGACTGCCGTAGATATAGTGATCGTGCTCAGCGGCACTATCAGCAGGTAAAGAGTTGATGGTTTCTGAGGGAATGTCTGAAACCAACGTCTCTATAAAACCAGCAAAGGATTGTTCTTGAGACTGCTGGCGGTGATGCTTCATCTTTGATATCAGCAAAAAATCGAGCAGTTCTTCTACCACCGTATCGGGCACATGCTCGATTTCTTTGATGAGAAGCTCTTTAGGTGTCATGGTTATCTTCTTTTGTAGCGCATGAATAGTCCTACATTAACTTTAAGCCGAACGCTCTGTTTAGATAATCATCAATATTATTGGCTGTAAATGCTAGCCTAATGAGGTATTTACAGTTGAGCATTGACAGCGGTTCTTTAAACAGGATTCTCTGTCCTATTCGTCATTTCATGAGTAAAATTGTTGTCGGTTTATCGGGTGGTGTTGATAGCTCAGTAGCAGCGGCTACCCTTCACGAGCAGGGCCATGATGTGACGGGCCTGACGCTTTGGCTGATGAAGGGCAAAGGGCAGTGCTGCTCAGAAGGCATGACCGACGCAGCGCAGCTTTGTGATGAGCTAGGGATTGACTACAAGGTTGTAGACTCGCGTGAGGTTTTTGAAAAGCACATTATTAACTATGTGGTGGATGGCTATGCGCAAGGCGTGACGCCGCTGCCCTGCTCGCAGTGCAATAGCACCGTTAAGTTTGGCCCGATGCTGAGCTATGCGGTAAATGAGCTGGGCGCGGACTATATTGCCACGGGGCATTACGCGCGGATTACGCAGAACGCAGAAACGGGGCGCTATGAGCTACGGCGAGCGGTTGATCGCAATAAGGATCAGTCGTACTTTTTGTATGACTTGAGTCAGGCGCAGTTGGCGGCGACCTGGTTTCCGTTGGGGGAGAAGACGAAGCCGGAGACTAGAGCGATCGCAACCAAACTCGGCCTACACACCGCTGATAAACCCGAAAGCCAAGATTTGTGCCTGGTCGAACAGCACGGCTCAATGAAAACCTTTTTGGAAAAGTATCTTGCGCCTAAGCCGGGCGAAATTGTGGATACGGCAGGGCAAGTGGTCGGCCAGCATGAGGGTATTCATAACTACACCATTGGGCAGCGGCGCGGACTCGGGATTGCTGCGCCAAATCCTCTGTACGTGGTGAGTCTGGACGTAGGGCGCAATCAGGTGATTGTAGGTGAGCGCGATAGTGTGACCGATAGCGAGTGCACGGCGCATCGGGTGAACTGGGTGTCGATTGCCGCGCCGATGGGGCCGATTCAGGCGGAAGTGCAGATTCGGTATCGGTCAGAGGCGGTGAAGGCGACGATTGTGCCGATTGCGGCCAATGATGGGGCTGTAGATAAGACAGAACGTGTGAGAATAATTTTTGATGAGCCCCAGTTTGGCGTAACGCCCGGACAGGCGGCTGTTTGGTACGAAAGTAGTGGACGGGTGCTCGGTGGCGGTATTATTGAGCCCGTGCGCTAAAGATTTTGTCAGTTGGCCCCCATTGGTAGCATCGCGATCGCTAAGCAAGCCTAAAAGCAAGTAAAAGCAGTTATAGAGACACTAATTAAGAGGAACCTATCTTGAGTGAGATAAAAGATGGTATCGCGCCCCACGGCGGTACTTTGATCAATCGTTTGGCCAGTGCTGAGCAAAAAAAGGAATTTGAAAGTAAGGCCGACAGCCTTCCTCGCGTGACGCTAGATAAGCGCGCGGCTTCTGATTTGGTGATGATTGCCATCGGTGGCTTTAGCCCGATTAAAGGCTTCATGGGCAAAGCTGACTATGAGCCTGTGGTGACCGATATGCGCCTTGCCAGCGGTGTGCCCTGGTCAATTCCGGTCACGCTATCGGTGAGCGAAGCGGACGCTGAGCCTTTAAAAATTGGCGAGCTAGTACGGCTAGATGATGAGTCTGGGCGCTTCATTGGTGTGCTAGAGCTGAGCGAAAAGTATACTTACGACAAGAAAAAAGAGGCGATTAACGTCTATCGCACTGACGAAGATAAGCACCCCGGTGTGAAGGTCGTTTATGAGCAGGGGCCGATCAATCTGGCAGGCGATGTTTGGCTGCTAGAGCGCGACGCGCATCCACTGTTTCCGAACTATCAGATTGACCCGGCTGAGTCACGCAAGCAGTTTCGCGATCGCGGCTGGAAAAGAATCGTTGGATTCCAAACCCGCAACCCTATTCACCGCGCCCACGAATACATTCAAAAGTGCGCCCTAGAAACCGTAGACGGGCTATTTTTACACCCTCTCGTGGGTGCGACCAAAAGCGACGACATCCCCGCAGACGTGCGGATGCGCTGCTACGAAATCATGATGGAGCGCTACTTTCCTCAAGACCGAGTGATTTTGGCGATTAATCCTTCAGCCATGCGCTATGCCGGGCCTCGGGAAGCAATTTTCCACGCCCTGATTCGTAAAAACTACGGCTGCACTCACTTTATTGTGGGTCGCGATCATGCTGGAGTCGGCGACTACTACGGTACGTACGACGCACAGGCCATTTTTGATGAGTTTGAGCCGGGCGAATTGGGCATTACGCCGATGAAGTTTGAACACGCCTTTTACTGTACGCGCACAAGCACTATGGCGACTACGAAAACTAGCCCAGCGACGCCAGAAGAGCGCATTCACCTGTCGGGAACGAAAGTGCGGGCGTTGCTGCGTGAAGGTAAACAGCCACCCCCAGAGTTCTCTCGCCCTGAAGTAGCTGCTGAGCTGATTAAGGCGATGAAAGCGACGTAAGGTAGCTTCGTTTACATAACGCCAAAACTGGCGGCAAACAGTTGACGCAAACGGTACGAACGTTATGTAAAGTAAAGGGATACAGCCAGTTAAGAGGTGAGGTTCTATGGGTTTGAACCGGCGGTTAAGCCGACGCTCGTTTTTTAAGCAGACGGGCGCAGTGGTTGCAGCCTTGGGCCTCACCGAATTGGCGATTAGCTCAGGAATTTCTGAGCAGGCAAAAGCATATAGTCAGGCACTAGCGCAATCCAGTGGCCGTAAGCTAGCGCTGCTGATTGGCATCAATGCATATCCACCTGGGACGGTATCAGATGAGCAGTCTGGGCGGCTAGCAGGGGCGGTGAGCGATGTGGCTTTGCAAAGAGAGCTGCTGATTCATCGATTTGGATTTTTGCCAGGCGATATTGTTAGCCTGACGGATAAAGAGGCGACGCGAGAAGGGATTTATCAGGCGGTTGTTGACCACCTTTATAACCAGGCGCAGCCAGCCGATACGGTGGTTTTTCACTTTAGTGGCAACGGTGCGCAGGTGAGAGTGGATTCGCAGTCTGCGTCTAATCCTGCATCCAACGGTGTGCAGCGATCGCTCATTCCCTACGATGGCAGGCTGCCAACCGAATCTTCTCCGGTACTCAATGATATTTTAGAAACTGAGCTGAAGGCGCTGCTTCAGGCAGTGAATACCAAAAACATTACAACCATTTTAGATGCGGGCTCTGTCGATATATCGGTACCGCTTTCGGGTGGGTTGCGATCGCGCGCCCGGTCAGTCATTGCCACAGGCCAGCCGCCAGCCGCTTTTCCACTGATCGCCGATCAGGGCACTGCGACAGAATCCGATCCTTTCCCTGGGGTTTTACTGCGCGGTGCGGCGACTGATGATGTGGTGATCGAGCGGCAGTGGGACGGCTTTAACGCGGGCGCTTTTACCTACGTGCTCACGCAGTATTTATGGACGGCTCCTGCACCGATTACCGTGGCTCGTGCGCTGGGGCGATCGCAAGAAACGCTTTTACGCTGGGGCGGTAGCAATCAGCAGCCTACCGTGAGCGGTCGTCGTAAGGTCGATTTGCGGAACCCGGCCAAAACGCCGCCTATCTACGGCACACCCGTATTGGCAAATACGCGTGGAGAAGGCGTTGTGACCGGTGTAAGCGCTGACGGTAAGCGCGCAACGCTGTGGCTGGGAGGACTGCCACCTCGGGCGCTGGAATATTTAGGTACGACGACGATTATGAACTGCGGGGGCAGACGGCTGCGAATACAGTCGCGCGAGGGCCTAACTGCTCAAGCTAGGCTGATCGAATCGGTAGATAGCAGAGCTTCGATTCAAATAGGCCAGCCAATTTTAGAGTCAGTACGCGCCCTGCCCAAAGAAGTCAACTTAGTGGTTGCGCTCGACAGCCGGTTAGAGCGAATTGAGCGCGTAGATGCCACCAGCGCCCTATCGTCTTTAAACTTTATCAGCTCTACTTCTGATACGGATTTACCGGCTGACTGCCTGCTAGCCAAGCCGCTGGCCGAGAGTGCTACGACGTTAACTGCCGGTCTAAATCCTGCGAAAGCAGATCAAAATAAGTTGGATAGTCGCAGATTACGGAAGACGGCTCAGGAAGCGCAGGAAGACAAGGGGGCGGGATATGGGCTGTTTTCTTTGTCGCGATCACTCATTCCCGGAACCCTTTCCCTTCAGGAAGAGGCCATCAAACCCGCAGTCAGCCGCCTTACGCTAAAGCTACAGTCTCTACTCGCTCTGAAAATGCTGCGCCTGAGCGAAAATCGGGCGTCTTCGCAGGTGCCAGTAAGGGCTCACTTAGAAATGATTAGCCCAGACGAGACGCTGTTGATCAGTCGTCAAACATTCCGTCCGGGGGATACCTCTGATCAGGCGCTCGAAAGTAGAGAAGGCTTTACGCCCGAAGTGCCAATCGGTAGCCGGGTGCGCTATCGGCTGTTTAATGACGGCGACTATCCGCTTTATTACACGCTAATTAACGTCGATCCAAGAGAGCGACTGTCGGCATTTTGTCCGGTCAGAGATCTTTCAGCGTCAGGAATGGCAGAAGATAAAGATGGCACTCAGGAAATACCTGATATCGCTATGACTGCGATCGCCCCTGGTAGCTCAGTAGCTATTCCAAGCGCCGATCTTGACTGGGACGTAGAGTCTCCACCGGGGCCAATAGAAACGTATGTAGTATGCAGCGTTCTACCGCTGACTCGCACATTTAACCTATTGCTAACGGCATCGGCAAATAGTGGCGGTCAGCGGATTAATCCTTTGCCTGAGCCGTTAGCAGTGGTTGAAGCGCTGTTAGCTGATCTTAACCAAGGCGATTCTGTAGACACCTATACGCTGAATGTTTCTCAGTGGGCTACTTTAAACTTTACGTATGTGGCTGTCTAATCAGCCGTTTAATTTTTGGTGGCATTAGAAGTGTTCAGCGAAAGGAAGTACTTTGTTTTCGCGATTGAAGGCGTACACCGTATAGCTATCAACCCGATCACCCATTTCCATTCCAGGCGATCCCATGGGCATTCCAGGCGCAGTGATACCGACAACATCAGGTTTCTCAGCTAATAGGCGCTGCACATCTGTCGCCGGAACGTGGCCTTCTATGACGTAGCCGTCTATAAGTGCGGTATGGCACGAGGAGAGTGCTTCAGAAACTCCGTAGGTTTGCTTTACGGTGTCCATGTCTTTGGTAATGTTGTCGTTTATTTGAAAACCGGCTGATTTCATATGAGCTACCCAGTCTTCGCAGCAGCCACAGGTTGGGCTGCGGAATACGGTTACTGCGGAGGAATTATCGAGAGCGATCGCCTCGTGCGAGTTAGTTAATACGCCCACAAACAGACACAAAACAATCAACAGCCTGCAAACATAAGACAAAAGACGGCTCATAGGTATCTGGTGAGGGTTTACAAAGACTGGCTTTACTCTAGCTCAGCTCAGTTTATTTGATGGGAGACAGTGCATTTACTGGTTGAATTGTAAAGACTCGTTAACTGAAACTGTGCTGTCATAGAAGGATATATTTCATATTTTTAAAGGCTCCAGGCGATCGCTATGCGACTTCGATTTTCACAAGAACTTATCCTTTTGCTTGAAAAAGAACGCGATCGCCCGCTGACGCTCTCGAATATTTTGGCGGAGACATCTGAACGCAGCTTTTCACTGGTCATTATTCTGCTAATTTTTCCATTTTTACTGCCGATGATTCCAGGCATCTCGGTGGTTTTTGGTTCAGCCTGTTTGTTTTTGTCTTTGCAAATGGCGAGCGGCAAGCAGGTGCCCTGGCTACCGCCGCGAATTGGAAATTTCCAACTTTCTGAAACGATTGTGAGCAAGCTGGTGGCAGGTCTTAGCCGGGGTACTAGATTTTTTGAATGGCTTACAAAACCGCGCTGGTCGCGGCTGGTGCGCAATCATGGCGTGTGGCAACTGAACGGCGTTTGCATTGCCTACCTGACGATTCTGCTAATGCTGCCGGTACCGCTCACCAACCCTATTCCAGCGGTAGGGATTTTGCTGCTGGCCATTTCTACGATTGAGATGGACGGACTGCTGATGCTGATTGGCTATGCGTTGGTGGGCTTAAATACAGCGTTGTTTGGATCGTTTGGCTATTTGCTGTTGCGATCGCCCGAATTTATCCGTCAATGGCTTTAGGGTTCTTAAGAGCGCCGCGTGAAGGGTTTTGGTGGCGAGCGTGAGGTTCGCCTACCAAAATCACGGAGTTATTGATATGGGCTAATAATGGCTGAGTAAGCGTTCCTAATGTTAGCCCTGTGCCTGTGCGGCGGCGTTGCGATCGCAAAATTACCAGATCATAGTTTTGAGCAGCTTTAGCGATCGCCCCCACAACACTCTCTTGCACCCACACCTGCACCTCAAGCGTACAGTCGGCAGGCGGCAGCTCAGCAATCAACTGCTCCAACCGCTTTTGCACCCGCAGTCGATGGCTCTCAGACGAGAAAGTGCTGCACACATGCACCAGTCTTACCCTGCCGTGATTAGCCGCCGCAATCACCTGCGCAAACCTGATCACCCTAGCCGTGAGCGGTGACGGGTTTTCAATCGGGAGTAAAATATTTTTGAGCTGAGCGGGTGGCACTCGCAGCCTGGCAACCACAACCGGACAGTGCGCAGCCCACAGCACATCGCTATGAATGCTGCTGAGCGCGTAGGGTCTAATCTGCGGCTGCGGGCTCATGCCCAGCACAATCAAATTAGCGTTTTGCTCTCGGCTAAAGTGATAGATTGCCTGAGAGACATTGTTTTCTATTCGCAGCGTGGGCTCTACAGGAATTGAAAAGCTATGACCGATTGTTTTAGCCGTTTCTAAGCGCCTGTGGCCGTGGGCGATCGCTCTAGCCATTCTCGGTGAATCCATCTGCGGCTGCGTGATGGTGACTGCCAAAGGCACCACACGCCCCTTTTCGTATTGAGCGATAATGGCCGCTAGCTCAATAAGCTGTTGTTCCGTTTTAGGATTGTATATCGGAACAACCACTGTAAAAGTATCGTCTTCGCTAGGAATAGGTAGCCATATCAAGGGCTCGGGTGATTCTGAAGTCTCTGTGACGGCTAGCGACATCGCCAGATGACGGCCAGATTGCGCGGTCACCAATGGGCCTAAAATTGAGGTGACCAGCATGAGCAAAATCACGCTGTTAAAAACCTGGGCGTTGATAATCTCAGCCTGGTAACCCACTAGCGCGGCAGCTAACGTGGCGGCAACTTGAGGAATCGAGAGCGACCACATCATCACAAGCTGAGACTTGCCGTAGCCAAAAAGCTTTTGAGTGGCAGCCGCCGCTAAGAACTTAGTGAGTAGCAACATGCCAACAATCGACAGTGGTAGTTGAACAAAGCTAAAAATATCTCCTAGCGCGTTCAAATCAAGTAGCAATCCCATGTAGATGAAAAACATAGGAATGAACAGAACGCTGCCCAAAAATTCCGTCTTCTCTTTAACCGGGCCATCGCCAATCACGCTATTGACGGCTAGTCCTGCCAAAAAAGCACCGATAATACCCTCTAAACCGATGAGCTGAGCGCCGACAGCCGCTAAGAACAGCGTCAGCATAATAAATAAGAACTGGTTGCCCTCATCTTTTCCAGTAGCGCGAAAGAATAACCTAGCTAGGTATCTTAGCCCGAACAGAATGGCTAGCGCATACAGACCTAATGAACCTAGCAAAAAGATTAGCTTGCCTGCGGTAAAGTCTCCTCTGCTAACGCCTAAGCAAACGGCCAGCACAACCAAAGCAGCGATATCTGTAAAGATGGTGGCTCCTACCGTTACCGTCACAGCTTCATCACCAACAACACCCAGACGCTGCACGATAGGATAAGCCAGCAGCGTATGAGAGGCTAGCAGTGAGCCGATAAGTACGGCTGCTAAGGTGCCAAAGCCGAAGTAGAGGCCAATAGCAGTGCCGCCTGCAAAGGGAATGGCAAACGTTAGAAGGCCAAAGCTGATAGAGCGATTTCGAGTTCTGTTGAAAAGGACAAGATCGATCTCTAAACCGGCAACAAACATCAGATAAATTTTGCCAATATCTGAGAGCAGTACAACGGTTTCATCTTTGGTATCCAACCAGCCAAGGAAGCCGCTGCCGAAAAAAACGCCAGCGGCGATTAGTCCGACTAGACCTGGTAGCCTGAATCGCTCAAAAATGGGCGGAACCACAAGCGCGATCGCCAGCAGTAGCCCAAAGGTGGCAACCGGTGACGTGAGCGTTTCAGCAATAGGGTCTACAAGAATAAGCATCATTTAAGCCTATCGCGAGCAAGCCAAAGCGGAGGATACAGTTCTATAAAAAGGACGCTTTTGGGGCGCAAAGGTTACAAAATAGGTGCAAATAGTCTGGAGATCCGAGTGGCAAGCTTAAACCAAAAGGGCTTTTGCTCATATTTTGAGAGATCGACCAGGCGGGAGGCGGCGAGATCGTCGGTCAGCATTTGCTCGACGCTGTTAATAAAGTCGGATTGGGTGGCGATTGAGCTGACAGTTAGGCTGTCGTTGACGATGAAGGCCATGACTTCAAAGTTGAGAAAGAATGAGCGGTTGTCGAGGTTGGTAGTGCCGACTCCGGCTACGTCGTGATCGCACAGAATCACCTTTTGATGCATAAAACCTGGCTGATAGCGGTAAATCTGAATGCCCGTTTTTTGCAACTCCTCATAGTAGGAAAAGGCGCAGATATACACGATCCAATGATCGGCGCGGTTTGGCAAAATAATGCGTACGTCTACGCCTCTGAGTACGGCGAGCTTGAGGGCGTTGAGGATAGAGGCGTTGGGAACGAAGTATGGGCTAGCAATCCAAAGGCGGGTTTTGGCGCGGTTGATTAGGTTCAGGAAAAATAAGGCACACGCCTGAAGAGAATCGGCGGGGCCAGTGGCTAAGACGAAAGCAGTTTGATTGTTTTGTGGGTCGGCGGGCAGAGCGTGGGTTGACCAGGAAACATCGGGAACTTCTTTTGCAGCCCAGTACCAGTCACCCAAAAACGTCCTTTGCAGGCATTTGACCGCCGTGCCTTGTAGGGCTAAGTGCGTATCGCGCCAGGGGCCAAGCTTAGGGTCTTTGCCTAAGTATTCGTCTCCGATATTGAGGCCACCGACAAAGGCCGTTTCGCCATCGACGATTAGAATTTTGCGGTGGTTGCGAAAGTTAATTTGAAAGCGGCTGCGCAGCCCTACGCTGCTGCGAAAGCTTTCGACTGCGACGCCGTTGGCCGTAAGCGATTCAACATAGTCTTTTGACGGGCGAGAGCCGATGCCGTCGTAGAGTAAATAAACTCTCACACCCTGATTAGCTTTTTCGATGAGAGCAGCTTTGAAGGCGTTGCCGGTGTCGTCGCTGTTGAGGATGTAGGTTTGGAAGAGGATGTAGTGTTTGGCTTGTGCGATCGCCCCTAGCATATGCGTGTAAGTTTGCTGTCCATCTATCAGCAGCTCAGCGCTGTTATTACGAGTAAAGGGGAGCGAGGTAAACGTATCGGCTAGTTTTTCTAAGCCAGCAAACTCCGAGGGCAAAGACGCCTTGAAGTCCAAAATTTCGCTGTAGGCCAGATGAACAAGTTCGCTGTGCTCGCCATACGCACCCTGTAGCGCTTCTGAGTAGCCCTGGAACTTGTTTTTACCCAGCGTCCAGTACAAGGGAATTGCGATCCAGGGGAGGGAAATTAGGGCGATGCTCCAGGCGATCGCAGCCCTAGAAGACTGCACCCGCATCACCGCATGAGCCGCATTCAACACCCCTAGAGCATGGACAACCAGCGACGCTGCGCTGTAAATAGAGAGTAAGTTGATCGTTGTCCACATGCGAATCACCCGAGCGTTTTATGCCTATACAAGTAGACACTCACTTACACGCAAAGCTCCACTAGCAAAGGATTATGATCTGAGGCAGCGAAGTTATCTAAAACCCTTGCACTCAGCAGTTTTTGATGGAAGCCCCGATAAAAGATGTAGTCTAGCGGCGGCGAGAGCAAAAAGCTTTTGATCTTTTTAGTATCTGCCGCGCTGAACGTAACGGCTTTTAGCCCGAGCCGAGCCGTCATTTCGTGCAGCATCTTATAGCGAGAGCGGTTCCAGGTATTAAAGTCTCCCGAAAAAATGATCCTGCCCCGGTGCTGACGCATAGATTGCTCAACGGCAGCTAGCTGCGCTTTAAACTTGCCCAAATCAACGAAATTAATCAGGTGTGTATTTACAGCCAGTAGGCTTTCATCGCCATCACCAAAAGAATACTCTGCAAACAGAGAAACCTTAGGTGTGTTGCTCACGGGCTCTGTATGCTGCGTAATGAGCGCCTTACTCTCGATAAGGCTGGCCCTCGTGGCAATCAATACGCCGGAGTAGGCATTTTCAGATCTATCAATAAAGTTGGGCGCAAAGCTCCAGCCCATCTGTGCCAGCTCAGGAATCTCTTCTGAGAGAGCGCACAGACGTACCTCTTGCAAAAATATTTTGTCAGGCTGATGCTGCTTAACAATGGCCGAAAAATCTTTAATCCACCCTGACCGGTAGGTGCTTTTAGCGATATTCCAGCTCAGCACCTTGATTGAAAGCGCACTGGAGCCCAAAGAATCACGATGGGCGCTATCCATCGCACTTTCAATCACATCTTGAGAAACCGTCTCAAATCGGCGGCTAGGATTGAGCCTGACTTCTAGCTTGCTGAAGGGATCTGGCGATTGCGAGGAGGCCATATGAAGGACGTTATGCTTCAGTGATCTATCTATTTATATAGAGGGTTCTATTTGAGAGATGCAAATGAGATGCTAAACAAAACTATGTAGTCTCTATCACGTTTGTATGCAAAGTATTCTCAGTCGCCTTGCTGATATTTGGGTCAAAAAGCTCAACCCCAGAATCAGCTCGTTTATCACCTTCTTTGGCATATTTTGGCTAGGCGCTTGTATTCTAGCGGCCTATGTTTTGGCTGAGCTATCCGACGAGGTACTTGAACAGGAAGCTTTTGCCATTGATAAGCCTATTCTACTGGCCATCCATCAGCTTGCGAGTCCTACGATGGACGCTGTGATGGTCGGCATCACGCGCGCTGGCGATCCGCATGTAGTTGTGCCGCTAACGGCAATAATTTTTGGCTTACTGCTGTGGAAACGTCTTTTCTTAGAGGCCAGATTCTTTGCCCTAAACGCATTTGGTGGCGCGGTTTTGAGCTATTGCCTCAAGCTGGCTTTTAGCAAACAAAGGCCGCAGCTTTGGGAGTCTGCGATTACCGAGGTGACCTATAGCTATCCAAGCGGTCATGCTTTAGGTTCGATTGTGATGTATGGCTTTTCGTCTTATCTCATCGCTCGGCTGTACCCGCGCTATGCAAAGGTTTCTTATGCGATCGCTACCGCGTTAATCCTAGCTATCGGCTTCAGTCGGCTGTATCTAGGCGTACACTGGCCAACCGATATTGTGGGTGGCTACTGCATCGGCCTGCTTTGGATCACAGTGGTCATTTCTCTATTGAGATTACAGCGAGCCGATGACGCTTTTTAAATGACTTTCTCTCTTCTGATAATGGTCGCTTCAGCAGTGCGCGCTGTAGATTGTATCGGTTAGCTCTAAAAGTTTTGAGACAGCGTTTTTATGTGTGGCCGCTATACGCAAACAAAATCAGGAGAGGCGATCGCCCGCACTTTCAGCCTCAGCACAACGCCTGATCCCCAGCCCCGATACAATATCGCGCCTACTCAGGCGGTTGGGGCGATCGCTCAACCCAACGAAAACCGCGAATACAAAGTATTCAAATGGGGCCTTGTCCCGTCTTGGGCCAAAGATTCAAGCATTGGCAATCGCATGATCAACGCTCGGGCCGAAACTGCTGCCGAAAAGCCCTCGTTTCGGGCTCCTTTCAAGCGGCGAAGATGCCTGGTTTTGGCGGATGGTTTTTATGAGTGGCAAAAGGCAGGAAAGCAGAAGCAGCCCTACTACATTCAGGTGGGCGATCGCGATCTTTTCGGCTTTGCGGGCCTGTGGGAAAAGTGGGAAAGCGGTGACGGCAGCTATTTAGAAACCTGCACCATTTTGACCACCGAACCTAACGACATGATGCAGGAAATTCACAATCGAATGCCGGTGATTATCCATCCTGAAGACTACGACCTGTGGCTCGATCCTGATGTGCAAGACGGTAGGCATGTGCAGCATTTGCTGCGGCCTTACGAGGAAGAGGCGATGGCGCTGTATCCGGTGAGTAAAACGGTGAACAGTCCGCGGAATGAAACACCCGAGTGTATTGAGCCGGTAGAGCTTTAGAGAGTCAGTTTCTTTTCTGGGGTTCCTTTTTGGTAGGTTCGACCTCGCCACTGGATGCTGGTTTGCAGAGAAGAGAGCAAAATTCTGGTCACTGCTAGCGGATCGGCTAGCGGAGAAAGCCAAAAGAGCTGAGCGGCTGAGAAAAATTTTTGAGGTCTGTGGTAGGAGGAAGATACGGCTAGCTGCATTCCCCAGCGCACGAGCAGTAAAAATATGTTGAGCCCCAGCGCTAGTTTTGCAGTAAGACTGTCGTAGCCTGTGAGTAGAAAGCTGATGACCACAATAATAGGTAGCGCCTGGGTGCAGATGAGCAGTGCCAGATCGCCCCATACTTGCTGAGGGCTGGCCGCATCTCTAAGGTCGAGCGATCGCCCCCACTCGCGCCAGGTTTCAGCCGCCCCTTCATACATCCTTACGCTAATCACCTTAGCGCCATCCAAAAAGCTCACCCGGTAGCCAGCCGCCGCGATCTGCCGGGCCAGCGTCACATCATCACAAAACGAATCCGCCGCACAGGTATAGCCATCTACCGCTGCCAGCACCGCCCGCCGACAGCAAAAGCACTGCCCATTCGCCATCACTCGCTCAGCAGGCGACTTTTGCACACCCGCAGAATCAAACCGGTATATCAGCGTCATCAGTAGCGCAGGCTGTAGCCACCATTCGCCGGGAAAAAACAGCCTAAAGCGCGGTGAAAGCGAGATCAGGTCGTAGCCTTTTTCAGCTTCATG
The DNA here is from genome assembly GCA_963793265.1 of uncultured cyanobacterium. GTDB lineage: Bacteria > Cyanobacteriota > Cyanobacteriia > Phormidesmidales > Phormidesmidaceae > Phormidesmis. The sequence goes on along the minus strand of CAWBZI010000004.1, from coordinate 424,668 downwards.
CAAAACCGCCGCGGCTAAGCCAGGCTGCGGTTCGGTATCAGCGTCTATGCCCATCACCCACTGGCTTTCGGGCGAACTAGCCAGGTATCCGGTATGCAGCGCCCAAGGCCGCCCCACCCAGCTATGCGGTAGGGGATCGTCTGTGATCAAGCGAATTCGACTGTCGTGCCGTGCAAACGCCGTCACTTTCTCTTGAGTGCCATCAGTCGAGCGACTATCGACAATAATAATCTCTCGAACTTCTTTACCCTGCTGAGATAGCCCCTTCAGGCAAGGCTCAATCCGATGCGCTTCATTCAGCGTCGGCACGATAATACTGACGCTACCAGCTTGCTGAGGGGTTGAGGCTCTCGGTGAAATGGGCTGCTGCCGCCTTGCCCCTCGTAGCAGCCGGGAGAGCAGGACAGCGGTGAAAGGAAGCTGTAAAAGCAGCAGGCTAAGCGCAATCGGGCTCATTCGGAGCCTTTAAAGGCAGAGGTGACCAGGCCAATATGCCGGGGCCACTGAGATTCGTGAGAAAGTCTTTCTTCTTTGGTGGCAAGCCGGTAGAGCACGATGAGCGGGAGAACGCCTAGCAGCAGGCCGAGGAAGATAGGGGGGTAGATCTTACCGTCGATGCTGATGAGCATGGCAAAAATAAAGTTGGCTATGTAGATGTTTAGCGGTAGCTCTAGGGAGATGCTATCGGCCCACTTTTTAGGCTGCATTCGCCAGAGCAGGGTAGCGACGCTCATAAAGACGACGCCTGTACCAAACCAGCCTGCAAAGTTTTGATAGGGCATTCCGAAGAAAGCACCCGGCTGATCCCACGCCCAAAATGGCATAGTGGTTTGGCTCATGGCCGGGTCGAGCACGAAGTCCCAGGCGGTGAGGAGGACGGAGCCGACGATGATGGCCCCGAGTTCGGAGAGGCGATCGCCCACCACCGTCTTAAATCCCATATAGGCGATCAAATAAGCGCTAAAGCCTAGATAAAACCACGAGAGCGGAATAGTGAAAGGCACTAGCCCAGCGACTTTGTAGCCGAGGCCAGTGAGGTAGTGATAGTCGCCAAAGGGAAAGCCTGTGCTGGTTCCCAGCAGCTCAGCGCCCAGCGAAAGGGTGAGGGCGGGGATGGCAAAGCTGAGGCAGTGCCATGCGCCGAGCTGACGGTAGGCGTAAATACCGACAGCTAATGCCCCTGCGAGCATATAGACAGCGCCGCCGCCAGCCATTGACCAGCGAAAGGCTGTGCGACCAATTTCAGGAAGGGCCGCAATAAATTCTACGTTGGGAAGGACGAATAGTAGACCTGCAAGCCCGAATACTAGCGCAGCAATATGCGTTGAAAAGCATACGCGCTGAGCGATCGCGAGAGATTTCATAAGGTTTGAAGCTCTTGAAAAAATTAGAAACGTTGGGGCGTTAGCCCAAAGAATAGTAAGTAAGGCTACAGGAGGACAGCTCATCTTTGCATGGGGCAAAGGTTAGAGATTTTACTGAGCTGCTGCGCTTGCCCTGCCCAAATGTAACAACAATTTTGCTGTCAAAAATTAATAAAATCGGGAGAATCCCGTTACCGCAATAGCTAGAGCCTTTCGGTTAGCCGCTGTAATAAAAAGTAGTACTAGGAAAGCCAGTACTAAAGATTTGATCCGAAAATATCAAAAAAGCTTATTTCAATTTTGATTGATGGGAATGCTAGTACGGAATGTAGTATTGTGAAGCTTTGTAAATAGAATCTTAGAGCCCTGAAAAATCCTTCTTCATAGCCCTGGCATCTGCCTTGGTGCAATCAGAAGATCATTCAGCCGCCTGAGATTTTAGTGTTTCAATAAATAGGTAATACGTGCAATTAAGTACTCAGCCAGCTATTCCGCCCTTTTCTCCAGAGTCTCTAGAGCCAGATCTCCCTTTCACCCTCAAAGATCTTAAAGAGGCCATTCCAGACTACTGTTTCCAGCCTTCTGCGGCTCGTTCTTTGGCTTACTTTTTCCTCGATATCGGAATCGTTGCCGGGCTGTATGCACTGGCATATGACATCAATTCCTGGCTATTTTTCCCACTCTTCTGGGTTGCGCAAGGCACCATGTTTTGGGCGCTGTTTGTCGTAGGACACGACTGCGGTCACGGCTCATTTTCTAAGCACAAGTGGCTAAATAATCTGATCGGACATCTCACCCATACGCCAATTTTGGTGCCCTATCACGGCTGGCGCATTAGCCACCGTACGCACCATGCCAATACCGGCAATATCGACACCGATGAAAGCTGGTATCCCATCTCTAAAGACACCTATGACGAAATGGGGCCTGCGGCCAAAGCACTTCGGTTTGGGTTCTTTTTGTTTGCCTATCCGTTTTATCTGTTCTTTCGCTCTCCCGGTCGTCAAGGTTCTCACTTTTTGCCTAGCAGCCCCCTCTTTCGCCCTTCGGAAAAGTGGGACGTTATCACCAGTACTACCTGCATTGCACTGTTTGTTGGTTTTCTAGCCTGGATTGGCTTTGCTGTCGGCCCTTTGTTCTTGTTTAACTACTACATCATGCCTTACCTGGTGTTTGTTGTTTGGCTAGATTTAGTCACCTTCTTACATCACACCGAAGCTGATATTCCCTGGTACCGTAACGATAGCTGGTACTTTTTGAAAGGCGCAGTCTCAACGATTGACCGCGACTACGGCATTTTCAATAGTATTCATCACAATATTGGTACGCACGTTGCGCATCACGTATTTTTGAATATGCCTCACTATTACCTGAAAGATGCAACAGCGGCGATTAAGCCCATTATGGGAGACTATTTTAGAGAGTCTAAGGAATCCATTTTGGTAAGCCTTTGGAACTCTGCTAGAGCCTGCATTTATGTGCCTAACGAAGGTCAGAAAGTGTATTATCAGCGCCGGTAAAACTTGCGTTTGATCAGCAAATAGATTGATAAAAAGCCCTGAGATCTTGACCAATTTCAGGGCTTTTTTTATGGCAACGCTGCGTGGACGTTTCAAAATCTGGTTATAAATTGTCGAACTGGTGTTGCTGCGCGCTTATGCTGGTCGGCAGCTAAGGAATTTTAGTTATGCGGCTCGATATTCGACTCAATCTAGACTCTGAACATGCGCGATCGCACCTCCTATCGGGCCTCGATAGCTGGGTCAAGCTGGGCCTACTGCAAGACTGGCAAATTCTTCAAATTGCTAAGGAACTGAGCGAGCCGGTTGTTCAAGTTAACTCGAACCAGTTTAGACCGTCACTTGTTCGAGATTTTATTGATCCTGATTTTGAGAGCACTGAAGAAAGCTCGATATCTAGAGCCGTTAAAGAAAAGAAACGACAAAAGCCGCGCAAGATAGGACTAGCACTGCGCGCGCTACTAGACGAAATTAGCGTTATTTGGCTGCTCTTTTTAGGCGTATTTCTTGTTATTGCCTCTTCGGGCTTACTAGCTGCAAGTCAATGGCAGTCGTTTTCTTCGGTTGGACAGTATGCCGTTTTGCTGGCCTATACCTTAGCTTTTTGGGGCGCGAGCGTTTGGACAGGGCACAGGGAGAATCTGCGGGCAACGGCAAGAATGCTGGCGTTGACGACGCTGCTGCTGATTCCAATTAACTTTTGGATGATGGATGCGCTAGGCGTGCTAAAAAGCCCTGTGGGTATCGCTGTAGGCGGGCTTTCAGCGCTCTTGCTGAGCTGTTTGCCGATGAATCTGTTGAGCTGCCGGTCGAATCAGATAAATTTGGTTGCGTTGAGCTGGCTGCACTGGGGTTGGCTGTTTGGTGGGTTAGCTTTGTGGCCTGTAGCGGCAACGTATATAGGGACGGTGAGTACAGCGGCTAACTTGGCTAATCAAGATCGGCAGTCTATCGCTGAAGCTGGCACCGGGCGATCGCCTCTCCTTTCTTTTGACGTTCTAGCAGTCGCCCTTTCCGCTTTTATCCTATTATTTCGCAGCCTGTTCATCACGCAGGTACCGCCCAATCAGCTAGGGCTGGCCGCTGGTATTTGTGGCTGGCTGTTGGTGTGGATGACACGCCGTCAGCCGAGTCGGCGGTTGGGGAGTGGTATCGGCGCGGCGCTAGTAGGCGTAGGCTGGCTGCTGTGCGTTACGCAACAGCCCCCCTTGCAGGCGATCGCAGTCAGCTTCTTAGCCCTATGGCTAGTTTGGGATCGTCTCAAAGTGAACTGGCAGCAGGATACTTTGCTGCTGTTGCTGGCGATCGCAGCCCAAATCTATTGGCTAGGCGCAGAGGTGATTCCAGCCTCAACCCGAGATACGGTACTCACGCGCTTAGCGGCGCAGCTATCATCTGAACCTATTGGTAGATATGCATGGTTGAGCCTGGGATTTTTTCCTTTCGTACTCTGTCTGCTGCTCTTTGCACGGCAGTTACGACGGCGGTATCAGCAAGCTGAGCTATCAGCTACAACAGAATATCTAGCGTTAGGAGCAGGCGCTATCTTGTCAGTAATGAGTGCGAGCAATAGCTTTACAGCGGCGATGAATCTGTTGCTTTCGACGACAGTGCTGATAGTATTGCTGCGTCGTAGAGAATCTTCTATTGAATTTGTAACGCTTACTCACACGGCGGGTTTGCTGACAATAGCGGCTTGGATCGACTACCTCATACCGGGATTAAGTGTAGGCCAATGGGCCTATGTTGTTTTAGGAGGGGCGATCGCTGAACTCCTTATTCACACACGCATACAGCAAGAGCACTGGCGATTGAGCACTTGGCACGCAGGTCTGCTGCTCTCTGCACTTAGCTATGGATTGTTGCTCGCCAACTGGAATGGCTCACCTGTTTATAGCTGGCTGATAGTGCCGGTAGCACTCACGTATCTAGCGAATCGGCAGGAAGCGATTCAACCAAAAGAAACCGCTACATTTGCAATGGTGGCGCTGGTGATGCAGACCGTGTGGATGGTGAGCTGGCCGGGGGCGATCGCTACTTTTGCCGTCAGCACCGTTTGCATGGCACTCAACAGCCGCATTCTGCAAAACAGAATATCAGCGCTCTTTACGGTGGGCGCAGGGATTGCCCTTGTAACTAGCAGCCTTTGGTATGTCGTGATTATGCGGCTGAGCCATAGCGCCGGGCGAATGATGCTGGTGTGGGCCTTGGTGATTTGGGGACTGTGGCTGCTAAAGCGAAGGCTGGACGGGCGTTCGGGCGAGCTGCGAGATCTCTATCAGTTTGCAGTTCAAAGCTGGAGCCTTGTGTTGATGGGTGGCCTGCTGCTGTGGGGCTCTTTGGTTTCTAGCCTGGTGCTCTCTCATGCGGTTTATGGGATTGCGCCCGATTCAATCACCGCTGAACTCGTTGGCTCTCAGCAGGCAGGATTGCGCTATATATTAGCGGCAATGGCGCTGTTGCTAGCGGCTTTGTTGGAGTCTATTCGGCACAGACCGGCTGAGTGGCGCTATTGGAGTTTGGCTTGGGCCGTTGAGATTGTGGTGGTGCTGGGACTGGCGCTGCGTGGGCTAGATGCAGAGGGCATTGCGGTGGCGACTTTGGCACTGGGGTTGATTGCGCAGATTTCAGCGGATGTGTGGGTGCTGAAAAAACCGCCCTATCGGCAGAGCTGGCACGGCATTCCGATGGCGTTTGCACTGCTGGGTTTGTTCTTTGGGCACAGCTACTTTTGGTATGGCGACTTTGGGCCGAATACGGGGCTGTTTACGATTTTTGTAGGGGCGATCGCAATCGGTGTCGGTCGCCGTCAAACGAGCTTAAACGCCCTGAGCTACATCGGCTTATTTACCCTATCTGTGGGAGCCTATGAGCTGCTGATTTATCAGATGATGCAGGCTAGCGGCGGCGCGGCAGGAGATGGATTTACGATACTGGCGGTGTTGGCACTGGCGATCGCATTCATCGAAAAGTTCCTCAGCTTTTGGCTGCTGCGATACCTTCAAATTCCGCCTAAAGGATTGCGCTCTGTTGCCAATACCCACTGGATGCTGGGCGGATTCCTCATCATTTTGGCTGCAACCACAGGCTTAAGTCAGCCAACCGGCATCTTGCTTTGGACGGTAGCGACAGGTTTATTAGCAGCCTACGCGCTGATTAGCGGCAACCATCGCTGGACGCCCCAGCTATTTTTCCTTACCTATACCGGCTGGACTGAAATAGGCATCGCGATCGGACTGCTTTGCGCCGTTCACAATCGCCTCGTGTGGTTCCCCGATCGCCTGTTTTTAATTACCTGGGGCGGCATTGCAGCCTGTGCTGGAAGTTTTGTGGTGCAGCTCGCACCCTGGCGGCAATGGGGCTGGCCGCTGCGTCCGTGGCGATGGTTAGCTTTATGGCTACCGCTTTCAGTATTAGCGGTGGCGGTGAGCTATCGGGTGCCGACGCATAGTTTGCTGGTAGTGGGTGCATTTTATGGATGGATGGCAAAGCAGCGCGATCGCCCCAGGCTCAGCTATCTAAGCGTGCTGCTATTTGACTGGGCGCTGCTCCGCTATCTGGGCGAACAGGGTTGGATATCAGCGCTGACAATCAGCTTGGTTGCTAGTCTGTCTATTCTCTATGTGGTTGAAATCGATCCTTATTTACAGGGGCTTTCAAAGCGGCAGGAGCGACACTGGCTAAGGACTTTGGCAAGCGGGCTGATTGGAATTACCGCGCTCTATCAAGCAGAAGCGCACGACTCGATGTTGATGTATGCCGCAATTACAGTGGCGCTGTGCATTGGACTGATTTTCGCCGGGCTAGCGCTGAAGATTCGAGCGTTTTTGTATGTCGGTACCGGCACTTTTGTACTGCAAGTAATTCGGGTGCTGTGGCTGTTTATTAGCGCAAATTCTTTACTGCTGTGGGCAGTGGGTATCGTGTTGGGCCTGGTGTTTATTTGGGTAGCTGCGACGTTTGAGTCAAGGCGATCGCAGGTCACCAGTCGTTTAGACGCTTGGACATCCGCTTTAGAAACTTGGGATTAGGCTACAAGCTTCTAGATTCATTTAATAATTGCCGAACGCTTCTGAAATAGGCGATCGCAGCCTGGCGACCAGCAAATATACCTAAAGGTACTTACACAATTTACATTTATTCATATATTGTTAATAAATACAGGGCCGAGCTGTCTAGAGCCGTTTCTTTTTAGAGCGCTTTAGGCAACTCAGGTACCAAAATTGAGGATAACAAACATGCGTAATGCTTCTTCTCAAAATCAGTCGAAGGCAAAAGTCGCTGTTATTTCAGCGCAGGCTCCTTCCCCTGAAGCGAAAAGTCAGCAGCTCAAAGAGCAAATTACCATCGCACTTGTTGGTTTAGGCGCTTTGATTGCCAGCCAGGCTGGTTAGACAAGCTGGTTAGATTTATAGCTTAACGCTGGCGTCTGAGCCCGCTAATGATTGGGTTTGCTGGCGTTTAGCCTATTTACAATCTAATAACTCTTAACTTCCTGTGGTAACTCTCCTTACGACAGGAATTTTTGTTTTGGCGTATTGTGGTATGGCCTCCGTCACCGGCTTCTTATTTTGCCGTAGCCCCCTTTGAGTTTTCCTGTAACGCCCGACCCTACCCCTGATCCGACGCCTAATCCGCGTCCACCGCGCCGTCGGTATCTCATTTTGCTGCTAAAGGTAGGCGTTGGTGCGGGCGGCATCTTGGCGCTGTTGGGTTTAGCGGCGGTAATTTGGGGCGATCGCTTCGTTAATGCGGTCGTGCTCCCTCGCCTTGAAGACGAAATTGAAAACACGATTGATAGACCCGTTGAGCTAGGGGAAGTAGAGCGGTTTTACCTGTGGGGCGTGAGGCTAGGCACAACAACGATGCCGCCGACAGCAACCGATGAGTCTACGGCCGTGGTAGATGCGGTAGATGTGACGGCTGATGTGCGATCGCTCGTATTTCAAAGAAGCCTTAGACCAAAAATTACGTTTGTGCGGCCCGATGTGTCGCTCGCTCAATCAGAAGATGGTCAGTGGCTGCAAATTGGCCTGCCAGAGCCTTCGGGAAAAGAGCCGCTGATTACGCTCGATATCGAGACGATTGAGGTTCAAGATGCCACGCTGACGGCTTCATTATATGAGCAGGATGCTGAGGTAACGGTGCCTAGAGAGCCGCTTGAAGCGACTGAAACGGACGTGCTGATTTCGTTTTATGGCGAGGAGTCTGAGCAGGTTGACTTTGAGCTGAGTGGTGAGCTAAGCGGTGAGGAGCGGGCGGGTGAGTTTGATGTTGAGGGAAAGGCGAATTTAGACGAGCGGGCGGTGAAGGCGAATGTGCGATCGCAAAATCTCCCAACTGCTGGGTTTAATCTCCTTTTACCTGATAGCGTCGGCATCAGCTCAGGGACGCTCAACAGCAATTTAAAGGTAGAAGCTGCGCTCACTGAAGACGACAAACTTGATGAGTCGGTTCTGGATTTGCGAGGCACCGTTGATTTGAGAGCGGGCGAAGTCAAAGTAGACGAGGTGCCAGAGACTTTCAGCAATATTCGCAGCAGGCTTAAGTTCAAAGGAAAAAGGGTCACCGTTGAAGACACTGGCTTGGATTTTGGCGAGATTGCGCTAGTTGCCTTCGGTAATGCGGATGTGGATGAAGGCTACGATTTGACGGCCCAGATTCCAGCCGTTTCAATTGAGCAGGTGCAGACCCTTGCCGATTTAGAATTGCCAGTTGCGGCGAGCGGTAGCTTCCAGTTCACAACTCAAGTAACGGGTGCGATAGAAGATCCGCAGGTGAAAGGGCGGCTAGCAAACTTGCAGCCTTTGCAAGTTGATAGAGTCGGTATTGAAACAGCGGTTGCTGACTTTCTCCTTTCCTCATCTCAGCCCTTATTTGAAGCACTATCTGAGAATCCAGACGAAATTCCGCTTCTGTTTGATCTGACGCAGCTTCGCCTGGTGACGCAGGAAGGTGGCACTGTTACAGCAAGCGGCGAGGCAAATCTGACTGATTTGCAGAATCCTAGCTTTCAGCTAACCGCGCAGGCTGATTTAGACGTTGATCCTGTTGTTGGAACGTTTGGAATTAGTTTGCCAAAAGATGTTGTTGTTGGATTTTTAACTGCTGATGTAGAAGCAAACGGTACGCTAGCGTCTCCAATTGCTTCGGCTGAGTGGCAGCTATCGGAGTCTACGTTTCCAGGACGCGGCGAGCTGACGTTTGCGGATAATGTTGCGGTGCTAGACAACACTCGTTTGCGGGTCGCAGATGGCACAATTACGGCTGAGGCTGTAGCCCGGTTAGAAGAGGGCATCTGGCAGGCAACGGCGGCGACTGATAGCGTGCCGATTGATCAGTTTACGACTCAGGCAAGGGGCTTGTTGAGCGCGGATCTGTTTGCGGCAGGTCGGTTTGATGAGCTGGATTTAGAACAGATTGAGGCGAGGGGGTCGGCAGCGATCGCTAATGCAGAAGTCTATATCAACGACACTCGCCAATCTGTCATAGAGCCGGGAACCTGGCGAACGGCGTTTGAATGGGAGGGTGATCGCATTGCCGTAAACTCATTCACCGCCCCTGGTGTCAGCGCTAATGGCATCGTCGGCGTAGACTTCGACAACGATATCCCTATTGGCAATTTTGATCTTAATGTGGCACTGCGTTCATTTGATCTGGCCCCACTGAATAGATTTGCTTCGCCCGCAGCTCAAGAAACTGTAGAGGTTGCCGGTTTGCTCAATGCTGATGTGAATCTGGTTAATCGGTCAGGTCGGTTTGATTTAGAAGAGATTCAGGCAGAAGGAACAGCGGCGATCGCGAACGCGCAGGTATACGTCAATGGTTCTCAGGAGCCGGTTATAGATCCAGGGACTTGGACGACTGCTTTTGACTTTCAGGGCGATCGCGTCGTCATTGACTCCTTTAGCGCACCCGGCATAGACGCCAACGGCACCATCGGCGTAGATTTCAACCAATCTATTCCCATCGGCGAACTAGCGCTAAACGTGGATCTCCGTTCATTCGAGCTTGAGCCACTAAACAGATTCGCGCCACCGACTGTTCAAGAATATGTTCAGGTCGCAGGGCTCACAAGTTTTGATGGAAGAATTACTGGAACACTGCAAGATCCGCGAGTAGCCGGTAGCGCGCAGCTAAACAATCTCGCCTTGAACGAACTGTTGTTTGAACCACTTTCAGGCCCAGTCGCGCTGTCTTTATCAGACGGCGGCAGCGTAGATTTGCAAGGGCCACAGGATCAAATTCAGCTAGCCGTAGATGAAGAAGCCTGGCCGATTTCCTTTGAGGTGCGCAATCAGGAGTTTGTAGCGAAAGGATACGGGGAGGCAGGCCGACGACTTCATGCTGACATCCTTCAGCTACCGCTAGGCGCTTTAGATATTCAGCCGCCTGCGGGCAGTAGCCTAAGAGCAAGCTTTGGAGAACTAAGAGGACTTCTAAACGCAAGCCTGGATGCTGATTTAAAAGATTTTTCTAATCCGATTGTCGAGGGTGAGGTAACTGTCATTGACCCCACAATCAATCCTATTGCAGCAGAGAAGGCTTTTGCGGCGTTTCGCTATGCAAACAACACCGCCACTCTAAATCAAGGAGAGCTTTTACTAGACGACAGTCAGTATCTACTCAACGGAAGCGCAACGTTAGCACCTGAGATTCAATACGAGGGCGAGCTAACCATTCCGCGAGGACAAATAGAAGACTTAGTAGCTATTGTTGAAAGTCTAGACCTGAGCGCGTTCGGGCCAGTAGATACAACAGCTACAGGCTCAGCAGCAGACTTAGCAACAACCCCTGTAGGACTTCCAGAAACCACTTTTTTAAACCGGCTAGATAGCTTTGTTGCCTTTGTAGAAAATCAGCCAGAAGACACCGATAACACTGGCTCGTTAGTCATACCGCCTTTAGAAGATTTAGACGGCGAATTTACGGGTGCCATTAAAGTCGCGGGTTCATCACTTTCCCCCGCCGATCTCACCGCTGACTTTGACCTTCAGGGTAATAGCTGGGCGTGGGGCACCTATACACCACCTAATCAATTTGTAATTAGCGGCGATGTTCAACAACAAACGCTCTCACTGGATACTTTCAAAATTGACGCAGGCGAAACGGTGGTTGATGCGACAGCAACAGCTAGCATTAACCGGCTAGAAGGTAGGCTTGTAGCAGATAATTTGCCAGTAGAGCTAGCAGAACTGTTCTATCCTCTGCCAGTTGACGTGGATGGTGATTTGGATGTGGTCACTACGTTTAACGGGAGCTTGGCAAATCCAGCAGTCGACGGGGAAGTAACGATCGCGAGTGCCCAAGTGGGAGAATATCCTTTAGATAGAGTAAACGCCGACTTTAGCTATCGCAATGCTGAGCTGGCCTTGACCGGTGAGGCGGCGCTTGAGCCGACAGATGAGCCGATTACAGTAAGCGGTAATTTACTCTATGGCTTGCCTTTTATGGAGGTGCAGCCACCTGTTGAGCAGGTGAGGGCGATCGCAACCGTCCCGAGTGACAGCTTCGATTTCATCAATCTCCTTACAGAAGACCGGGTTCGTTGGGAGAGTGGCGCGGGCGAGATTGTTGTTCAAGTAGACGGCAGTTTGCAAAATCCGGTTGTTGTCGGTCAGGCCAGCATCAGAGAAGGTCTTGTTAGCAGTACTTTGCTAGAAGACGACCTTGCTAATATCAATGGCAACGTTCAGTTTGACCTGACTCAGGTAGGCATTCAGCAATTGCAGGCAACTATGGGCGATGGTCAGGTGAGCATAAGCGGCCAGCTACCGCTTTTAGCTTCAGGCCAGTCGATTTTGACGGGCACAAACCCACAGGCGACGGGCCTACCCATAAGCAATGCAAACGGAATTGCAATTTCTCTCAATGATTTTCCGGTGGACTACGAAGATAAGGTAGAAGCTGTACTGATGGGTCAGCTCTTAATTGCGGGCGCAGCGCTGACGCCTGTTATCAGCGGCAATATCGAAATTGATGATGGTCAGGTGCAGGCGAACAGGCTGCTGGGTGAGTTTGGCGCAATCGCACTGCCCACCGAAGAAGAGATAGAAGAGGTCAGCCCCTACCGAATTGAATACTTAGGATTAGAAGCCTCGGACTTAGCAGAAGAAAAGCCCGCAGGATTTGCTGATGATGTGGTGTTGCAGAATCTAGAGCTGGCGTTTGGCGATCGCCTCAACATTACCGGACAACCCTTTTACAGCATCACTGCGCTCGGAAGCCTCACAGTTAACGGCACTCTAAGCGATTTACGGCCCGAGGGCACAATCGAGCTACAGTCAGGACTCATCAATCTGTTCTCTACTCGGTTTCGATTAGATAAAAATGCACCTAACACAGCAACGTTTATTCCTGAGAACGGCCTTGACCCTATTCTGGATGTGGCGTTAAAAGCTCGGGTACGCAATCGCCAAACGACCCCCGCACCACCTTCTGTTAATGGCTTTGCGACTGCCGAAACCGAGATCAGCGCCAATGTTGATACGATTGGCGAAGTCGAATTTATCAGGGTGGAGGCGATCGCTCAGGGGCCAGCCAGTGACATCATCGACAACATTGTTCTTACCAGCAATGACTCTCGCTCCCAAAACGAGCTACTAGCCCTACTCGGCAGAGGCGCATTCTCTGACGTGGCTTCCGGCTCCTTATCTCAGCTCACCGGCTTCTTAGGCGCAGGCACCCTAGCTAACATCGGCAACACCATTGGCGACGTTGTGGGGTTAAAGTCCTTCAGCGTATTCCCCACAACAGACACCTCTCCTGGCAGCTCAGTCGGCATCGGCATCGGCGTAGAGGCCACCGCTGGCATCGGCAATCGCTTCGACATCAGCGTTTTAGAAATTCTCAACAACAGCACCCCTCCTCAGCTAGGCATAGAATATCGCTTCACTGACAATCTAGAGCTACGAGGCTCCTCTAACTTAGACGAAAGCGACTTCAGCCTAGAGTACAACATTGATTTTTAAGTGATCGCCTTGCTATCACCGACGGCGATGGGGATTGCGGTGGGCGATCGCGAAACCTTGACCATTGACGACCTAAAGAGCGAAGGCAGCTATCAGCTAGAGGTGAGCTTTGAAGATGGGAAAAACCCTGACAGGCGGCGGAAGCTATGTAGAGCCGGGATACCGTATGGTGGAGATAGTAGAGGATGACGGGATAGAAACGGATTGGGATATGTGAAGGGAGGTGATCGCACTGGTTGACGCAGACAAATCAACGATTAAATCTTGAATAGTCTCAAAAACAGAACAAGGGGAACAACTACAGGTTCTCGATCTTCATAGACAGATACATCTTCATTTGTTTCAGCTCTTCTATTCTCAGGTCAATCTCTTCAAGTTTGCCTTTCAAAATACACTGCCTTTCTAAAATGCTCAATTGTTCACTTTCAAAATGCCTAATCCATTGCTGAATCTCAGCTAGTGTAAAGCCCAAACGCTTTGCTTGCTGGATTAGCTTTAGGCGTTCTAAAACCTTTTCAGAATAGTCCCTATAGTTATTCGTCTGTCGAGAAATAAAATCAGCATCAATGAGTCCTTTCTTCTCATAAAACCGAATGGTATCGGTTGTTAGTCCCGACTTTTTAGAGAGTACGCTAATTTTCACGGGTAGCCTCTTGACCTTGGAGTATAGTCTATAGTTTACAGTCAGGTTGATACAAAAACCTTCCAAAATTACTGTATGACTGACCTACAAACTATATTGATGACAGGTGCTACGTCAGGACTTGGGCTTGACACCATAACACAACTTAGCAAGCAGCCTAATACTAAAATCATCATCGGTGCTCGTAATCCTGAAAAAGCTCGACAGTTAGAAGCAGTAGCTCATAACAATAGAATAAGGGTTTTACCGCTTGATCTAGCCTCACTAGACTCAGTACGCCATTTTGTATCAGCAGTGAAAGCGCTACTTAGGAATCAACGCCTTACATCAGTTGGATTAAATGCTGGCATTCAAATTACGACAGGGTTGGAAAGAACAAAAGAAGGTTATGAGCGTACCTTTGTCAGCAACTACTTAGGCCACTTCTTACTCGTCCATCTACTTCTACCAGTGCTAGCCAAGAATGCGGTAGTCGTTTCTACTGCTAGTGGTACCCACGATCCTCAAGACTTTATCTCTGGGAAATTTGGCTTTCGAGGTGGACTATTTCCTGGCGTTGAGGCAATTGCCCAAGGCATTTTAGATGAGTCAGTTAGCGATAAACAACAGTGCCTAGATCGCTACGCAACCTCTAAGCTTTGCCTAATCCTCTTTACTTACGAAATGGCGCGTCGTGTGCCAGCACACCAAGCAAGATTTACCGCTTTTGATCCGGGCCTGATGCCAGGAACAAAGCTGGCTCGTGATCGCGATAGTATTGAACGCTTTGCCTGGAACTACGTATTGCCACTCCTAAGTTGGTTCATTCCAGGCGTCAGTCGCTCTCAAGGGTCAGCTAGGGCGCTTGCTCAATTGCTGACAAGACCATTCATTGACACACACACCGGACAACACTTTGACTATGAACTACGCTTAACTCAAACATCTGCTGACTCACACCGTAAAGATTGGCAACAAGAGCTGTATGACACTAGCATCAAACTCAGCGGGGCAGAAAAAGAGAATGGCTAAAGCTTTGGCTAATATTGCTGGGATACTGCTCGGATTGATGTTCGTAGGCACAATCGCTTATCCATCTAGGTTCTAGCTATTACGTAGTGAGTACTTCGTCCACTACCACGTTTTTCAATCAATCCTTTACTCACCATTTCTTTCAATATTCGTCTCGCCCTTGCCTCCTTCACACCTACTAAACTTTCAACAACTTTAGAAATAACCATCTGCTGCGCCTCCAAATAAGCCAAAATCCGCTGCTCATTTTCCGATACTTTTCCGATACTTTCCGATACTCTTCCGATACTTTCTACGTCAGTCTTACTAGCTTCAACCCCAGGCCGATAAAACTCCACATCCACAAAATCTCCCTTCTCCCGAATCCTCGGCTCCGCCAATCCCCAATCCAAACAAGCCGCTCGAATCCGCTGAATCCCACTACCCCACTGCTCGATATATCCCAATTCCTTAAACACCCGCGCGATTACCCGATTCCGAATCTCCGAACGCCCATCCAAAAGCGTCTCAGCCGTCAACGTGCTCGGCAACCCTCCCGGCGACACCACATTCACCACATCGTCATACACGCCTACCTTAATATCGCGGCCCTGATTCGTATAGTCCCGATGCACTAATCCAAAAAGGCACTCATATCCGTCCCCTTAAACCGCGTACACTTCACCACCACATGAGGCAAAGCCCCCAGCAACACCATTAGCCCCTGAGTCGGCCACAGCGTCCCCTGTTCCAGCGCAATCAGCTTCAAATTCTTTAGCTTCTCTTCGGTCAGCGGCTTCCCCTGCGCTGCAAATCGCGCCTCTAACGGCGTCAAATCCAGATCACCCAGCGCCTGCTCCCGGCAAATCTCCTCATCGAAGCTTTGATTTCGCTTCTGTCGTTCCAGCTCTAGAATATGCTCAAAATCTGCCTTACGATTAGTCGCCCCTACCCGCAGATAGGTCCCGTCATTTTTACCTGCTGATATTAGCAAACGCCACCACCGTCTTTGCAATCTGATCGCGCTGAGGGAGCTGCTTCTTTAGCTCTAGCATCTTGCTCTCACCCTGTTGAATTTGGTTTATCAGCGTCATGACAGTTTCACAGACTTTATTCAGGTAAGCTCAGCCAGCCAAACACATCATTTGCAGATAGCTCTAGTGCCACGCTAGATAAAACGGGTAATGGTTCACTGCCTCTGTACAGCTTTAGCTGCGACTCTGAGGAGAGCGTCAGTATAGTATCAGCGCTTGGGTCTACTAGCCATCCCAACTCTGTACCGTGTTCAGCACAGTGCAACAACTTTTCTAAAGGTCTTGTCTGGGCTTGGTCGGGCGATAAAATTTCAATAGCCCAGTCTGGATAGCTCTCAAACCGATTGGCAATCCGACCATTAAGTTTGCGGGGAATACGCTGCCAGCGAAAGACAGATACGTCAGGGACGAGCACAGCGCCTCCAAAGACACAGCGTAGTTCAGAAAACGCTTTAGCAATCCGCTGGGGCTCTGCGGCTAAGTCAATCGCTTTGCACAGAGCAACCTGAAGTAAGCTGTGTTCACCTTGCGGCATTGGCTTTTGGCTAACCCTATGGTTGATGTATTCGTGCGCAGGCTGGGTTTCTGCTAATTGTAAAAAATCATGCAGTGTTAAAGGCGGAGCTTGAACCATTGCGCTTGTTTTGTGTAGATTGACTGACTCTACAGGAGCTTTTGGCAATTGTATCGTGGATATGGGGAGTCGCTTGCTACAGCTTATTCAACTTCCAATCGTGGCTAGATTATGGCTGAGTCGTTGCGATGCCTAGTTTTACGTCTTCAACTTTGCGAAGTTGATCCATGGCAGCCACGACTTGCCCGTGAGGGGTCGCTTCATCAGCGCGGATAGTTACGACAATTGGTTGATTGGGGGTTGATAAGTCGGTGACTTCGTTGGCTAAATCTGATAGGGGGATGGCGCGATCGCCCAAAAACAAATCACCATTTGCCGCAATCGTCAGCGTGACATCTATCTGATTTTGAGGCGTCGCCGTCACGGCCTGCGGCAAACTTACAGGCAGTCCTTCCGCCTTAGTAAGGTAGAGCGTAGAGAGTATAAAAAATGCCAAGATCGCAAAAATTACGTCGATCATTGGCAGAATATTAACGCTATTTTTTTGAATATCTGGGTCTTCAGGTAAGCGCATTCGATACGTGTTGCAAACAGGCGAAATTCCTTTTGCAGAATAGGCTTTTCGCCTGCTCAATGCAACCTACTGGTAAGCGCTATCAATACACAAAACCAGAGGCAAACAGCACGACAGTGAGCACACCCACTAAAACCATAAGAGCGGTGCCCGCATCCCAACTGCCTTTCCAAGAGTATTTGTTCTTATCAGATTCGCTCATAACTAGCCACCGAGTTAACTTTACATTACTTAGCATAGCGCCAGAGCTGCTGTAATTCATCCCTCCTGCGGATGCTTCTAGTGTTTGGAGCATCAAAAAAGGAGCACAGCCATTACAGCCACGCTCCTTTCTTTCGATCTATAAGATCAGGTCGTTAAGCAAGAGCGAAAGGGCTCAAGCAGTGGGCTACATCATGCCCATACCACCCATGCCGCCCATACCACCCATACCACCCATACCACCCATGCCGCCCATGCCGCCCATGCCACCGTCAGGCATAGCCGCTTCGGGTTCAGGCTTCTCAACCACTAGCACTTCAGTCGTTAGCACCATGCCTGCAACAGAAGCCGCATCTTGCAAAGCTGAACGAACAACTTTGGCAGGGTCAACAATCCCAGAGGCCATCAGGTCTTCGTACTCATTATTGAGCGCATTAAAGCCATAGTTAAAGTCCATCGCCTTAACTTTTTCAACTACCACGTAGCCTTCAGCACCCGCGTTATCGGAGATCTGACGCAAAGGCGCTTCTAGAGCACGCTGAACGATATCGACACCTGTTTTCTCTTCATCAGAAAGGGACGCTTTGAGCCCTTCTAGATTTTTCGCTAGGTGCAGCAGCGTCGCGCCACCGCCAGGAACGATGCCCTCTTCTACCGCAGCTTTAGTCGCACTCAGCGCATCTTCAATGCGCAGCTTACGATCTTTAAGCTCAGTTTCAGTCGCCGCGCCAACTTTAATCACCGCGACGCCACCAGCAAGCTTAGCCAAACGCTCGGCCAGCTTCTCTTTGTCGTAGTCAGTATCCGAAAGCTCAATCTCTTTACGAATTTGATCCACTCGCTTCTGAATGTCGGGCTTGTTACCATTCTCAGAAACAATCGTAGTGTTGTCTTTGGTAATCGTAATTTTAGCTGCAACACCGAGCATATCGAGCGTTGCTGTCTCCAGGTTGAGGCCCACTTCTTCAGAAATAACCTGACCGCCTGTAAGCACAGCAATGTCTGCAAGCAAAGCCTTACGACGCTCACCAAAACCAGGAGATTTGATAGAAGCTACGTTAAGTACGCCACGCGCCTTGTTAACCACCAAAGTCGCCAGAGCCTCGCCCTCAACGTCTTCAGCAATAATGAGCAGAGGCTGACCTGAGCGAGTAACCTGCTCTAGTACAGGCACTAGGTCTTGAACGGAGCTAATTTTCTTATCAACAATCAGAATACGAGCATTCTCTAGCTCTACAATCATGCGCTCTTGATCGGTGACAAAGTAGGGCGACATATAGCCCCGATCAATCTGCATACCCTCAACAACGTCTAGCTCAGTATCAAGAGACTTGGATTCCTCAACGGTGATAACGCCGTCTTTGGTCACTTTATCCATGGCTTGCGCAATCATGTTGCCCACCATGTCATCGTTACCCGAAGAAACAGCCGCTACCTGAGCGATGTCATTACCGGCAACAGGCTTAGCAGCCGCTGCGATATCGTTCACGAGCTGAGCGACAGCCTTCTCAATACCACGACGCAGGCTGACAGGATTTGCACCCGCTGCTACGTTCTTAAGACCTTCACGGATAAGCGCTTGGGCTAGCACGGTAGCAGTCGTCGTACCGTCACCCGCCAAATCTTTAGTTTTAGAAGCCACTTCGAGCACCAAGCGCGCGCCTGTGTTCTCGTAGGGATCTTCCAGCTCAATTTCTTTTGCGATGGTGATGCCGTCATTGACAATTTGAGGGGCACCAAATTTCTTTTCTAAAACGACGTTGCGGCCCTTTGGCCCCATGGTGATTTTCACCGCGTCCGCCAAGGCATTGACGCCGCGCTCAAGCGCCTGACGCGACTTTTCATCAAACAGTACTAATTTCGCCATATGCCACTTACTACACTTTTTGCATTCAAGAATTTAGCACTCTCTGCTATGGAGTGCTAACAATAAATATCAATTTATATGGACATCTGCTGATGTAAAAGTCGCGATAACCGATCCTTTTGAAAACCAGTAAATAATAAACCCCCTAGCACATGGCCTCATTATGAGAGTGCTAGGGGGTTCATAGTCAGCTAGAGCAGCTAATGCCTTAATTGACTAGGGCGTCGAGTTCTGGTTAATCAAAGTAGCGCCTTTGCCTTTGTCGAGCAGGCCAGGCTCCTGAGTTCTTCCTTCAGTTGCGCCGTTAATCGCTTTCCAGGCAGCTAGGCCACCTTTTAGGATGCTGACTTTTTTGTAGCCAGCGCCACTTAGCTCAGCCGCAGCAGATTGAGCTTCTGAATCGTCAGCACCGTAAACATAGATGCTGCGCTCAGGGGCCATGGACTGCTTTGCCATGCTGATGAAGTCGTCTTTAGGCAGGTAGACCGCACCCATGATGCGCTCATCGTTAAATGATTCGCGATCACGCACGTCCAAAATCGTCAGCGCAGGCTCACCCCACTTCAGGCGGTCGTTAACCTCTGAAGGCGTAGAGAATTCTTTGAACTCGGTAGGAACAGGCGTTGCCTTACCAATAGTCTGCTGCGCGTCTTTCAGAGCATCTAGCGCGCCATGCTCAGCATCTTTAGCCTTTTCAATGACCGTATCTGCGCCGTCTTTTGCCTTTTCAAAGGCTGTTCCGCTTGTTTCTGCCATAGTTTTTAAATAGTCCTCTTTTTGAGTGGTTGGGCTGTGTCGTTATGCGACAGGTGCAGGCGCTGTATAAAGTACGCCTGCGACTAAGATGCAGGTTGATTGAGCGAGGAATGGTCAGCCGCTGAATCGGGGTCTAATTCGTACCGATTGCGATCGCGCTCCTCAAGCGTTTCTTCAACAGCCAGAGGGGCTTCAGGCTCAGGATCTAGACCAGCACGCTCGCCCATCTGATCGACGCCTATTTCCGACTCGGGCATCACGTTGCCTGCATAGGCGCTTTTATTGTCCAATGCAGCTTGCTTCGCTTGAGTGTCTGTATTTTCCATCGCGTATAGTAAAGTCTCTAAAACAACCTTCTTACCACAAAGCTTTTAGCAAGCTTTCAGTAGCAAGTGCATCTCACCTACACAAAAGCGCTGGGGAAAAAGGCTATTTTCGTGAGGGAAAATAAGCATTCAAGCGCAGACGCTCAAGAGGCAGGTGTTGCATTCGTTAACAATTTACATCGACCCGGTTTTGCATACCTCTACAAAGAGACATAAGCAAAGCTCCCTTTTAAAGAAGACGTTTGTACCTTAAGGATTACGTCTAGGGCGAGTCCCTCTATTTTGTTATGGAGCTATGCGACAAAAACTTAATAGCCTGCTACACGCAAAGTAGCGAAGTAAGCCCCTATACTGCTATAAATTCCTTTGTTTGATTGTTGGTTTAGTTAGGACTCTGTATGCGTGGGCTGAAAGGTAAAAACGTGCTGGTGACTGGGGCAAGTAGCGGGATTGGGCAGGCGATCGCAATCCGATTTGCGCAAGAAGGGGCCCATGTCGCGGTGAACTACTACAAAGGCGAAGAAGAAGCCGACGCCACTATCGAACAAATGCACGCGGCCAGCAAGGAAGCAGGTGTTGAGCCCGGCAGGCTTAAGGATATGACCGTACAGGCTGACGTATCCAAAGAAGAAGACGTTACCGCCATGTTTGAAAAGGTAATTTCTACCTTTGGTGGACTTGACATTTTGATCAACAATGCTGGAATGCAAATTCAAGGCGCTTCTCATGAAATCCCGCTCGATCAGTTCGACAAAATGATCGATATCAACATGCGCGGTGCGTTCTTGTGTGCGCGCAAGGCGATTAAGCACTTTTTAGACAGCGGCGGCGGCGTGATTGTGAACGACTCGAGCGTTCACGAGCTGATTCCGCGGCCTCAGTACGTGGGCTACACCATGAGTAAATCTGGGATGCGGGGAATGACCCGTACCCTGGCCCTAGAATATGCTCGCGACAATATTAGAATTAACTCTTTTGCCCCTGGTGCTACGCTCACACCGATCAATCCTTGGAAAGATGACCCGGAGCGCAAGGCCGATATTGAAAGCCATATTCCTATGGGGCGCTCGGGCACAGCAGAAGAAATGGCGGCAGTCGCGGCTTTTTTAGCCAGCGATGATGCGGCCTATATCACCGGGCAAACGCTCTTTATTGACGGCGGCCTGACGCTGTTTCCTTCTTTCCGTACGCCTTGGACAGGTTAATTTTGGCAGGTTGAATTATGAAATCTTGGTTGGTCATTGGGATTGTCACGTTTGCGATCGCCCTCCTTTCAAACATCATCAGACCCAAAGACGTAAAGTGGTTCCGCAGGCTAGAGCGCCCCGACTGGCTCACCTTTGAAAAGCTCATCCCCGTCATTTGGACGGTTGTTTTCATCTGTGGAGCCTGGTCGGCCTACATCGTGTGGGAACAAACTCAGTCTTGGGGCTGGATGGCGGCATACATTGTGTTAGAGCTGGTAACGATTGCGTTTACGCCACTGTTGTTTTGGACGCACTCTCTCAAGCTCGCATCATTTATAGGCGGTGCAGGCTTTGTTGTTTGTTTGCTGCTGACCTTTAGCGTTTTAAGAATCTCGGGGTGGGCAGCGGTGCTGCTGCTACCCTATTTTGCCTGGAGCCCCATCGGCACGCTTACAACCTGGCAAATGGACAAGCTCAATAACGCTTAAGCAACTATCTCAAATTTGTTTGAAGCTGTCTAGCTATGTTCTGTTGAGGGCACAGCTAGATTTGTTATGGAACGAAAGAGAAGGCATTAAGGAACAATAGAGTGGGGAATGCGATCGCGTAATCTCCGCATAAGTAATATCTTCTAACGGGTACAAATCACCACGATAGCTTTGCAAAAACGCGTCATTCAGCGCTTTTGGCAGGCAACAAACTGGGCACTTTTGACATATACGAAAACGTTCACCGTTTAAATTTATGTCCAACGATCCTGTCAATACACTGCCTTCTGACGCTACCCTAATCGACTTTGATAACGCTATTGGCACATACGAATACGCAGAAGACGGCTTCCTATTCACAACAAATTCGAGCCCGTTCAGCAGATCATCCGACCTCGACATGGTAGGCACCCATTCTTGGGACTCTCAGGTGTATGTCAGGGCAATGGATGGCAACAGCTTTGACGCCTCTTCTATTCAAGTTGCAAACATAGATGGCGCTTCTACCCCCCGTATGCTGGAATTTATAGGCACGCTCGCTGACGGTGGCATTGTCTCTCAAAGCTATACAACGACTGGCAGTTTTGAAAAAGAACTGGTGACTCTAGAAGGCTTTACAGACCTAACAGATCTTAGATTTACAACCGATTTTGCCTCGTTTGACGATCTTGTTTTAATGGCACCGTTGAAAACAAAGGACGATACCGAAACTCCAATCGAAGGCATCAGCGTCAACGATGCGGACGGCGATCTAGAACGCACTGAACTCTCAGTGATGTTCGGCACAATCAAGGTAGATCTATCAGGAGGCGCGACAATTCTCAATGGTGAAAACAACTCCCGCGGCTTCGCTTTGGGGGGCACACAGAACGAGATCAACGCGGCGTTATCTACGCTTACCTATCGCAGTGACCCGAACTTTTTGGGTACAGACAAGCTCGCTATTTTCTCTACAGATAGCACGGGCGTACCAGCCACCAATACAGACGAGCTTTTCATCGATGTGTCTTACCTAACCGAGCGCGCACCCGCAAATACGCTGCCTACATCAACGCTGATTGACTTTGATAATGCTATCGGCACCGACATGTACGCGGAAGATGGCTTCCTCGTACAGGCAGGCGGACGTGATTTTATCAGGCCATTTGAGCTAGATATGGTGGCCGTCGGCAGTACGTTTTCTCGCGTACATGTGAAAGCGATGGATAATAATAGATTTGACGCCTCGTCTATTGTTATCTCAGAAATAGACGAGGCTGCTGGCCCTCAAACAATAGAATTTATAGGTAGGCTCGCTGACGGTGGCACAGTCTCTCAGTTCTACACAACGTCTGGAGCATTTGAAAAAGAGCGAGTGACGCTCGACGGATTTACAGAGATAAGAGAGCTTGAGTTTGTTGCTGACTCTATTGCATTTGACGATCTCGTTTTGAGTTCGCCGCTAAAGGTGAAAAACGACACTGAAGTTGCCATTGAAGGTATTAGCGTTAGGGATCTTGACGGCAACTTAGCGCGCACTCACCTCTCAGTTCAGTTTGGCACCATTGGGGTCAAACTATCGGGAGGAGCGACTATTATGTATGGCGAAAACAACTCTCGCGACTTTGCTTTAGAGGGTACTCAAGCGGAAATTAATGCTGCCTTATCTACGCTTACCTATCGCAGCGATCCGGGCTTTTTGGGCACAGAGAGGCTTACTGTCTTCTCCGAAGATAGTTCAGAATCACGGTTTATTGATACAGACGAACGCTTCATTGACGTGTCTTACCTAACAGAAACAGCGCCCGTCAATACGCTGCCGTCTACAGCCACGCTCATTGACTTTAGCAATGCCATCGGCACTAATGTGTACGCAGAAAATGGCTTTCTCTTTGAGACAAACTGGAACGGCTTTGTTAGAGCTAGCGCGTTCAATATGGTCAGTACTGACAGCACGTACTCTAACGTACGAGTAAGTGCGATGGACGGTAGTAGCTTCGATGCCGCCTCTATTTTTGTCTCAGAGCTAGATGCCTATAGTTGGCCTCGAACGATGGAATTTAGAGGGATACGCGCTAATGGCGATATTGTTTCCCAAACCTATACGACCACTGAGAACAACACGGCACCTGGAAACTATACGACGCCTGAAAACTTTGAAAAAGAGCTGGTAACGCTGAACGGATTTACTGACTTAAGAGAGCTTGAGTTTACAACCGATTCTACTGCGTTTGACGATCTCGTTTTAGTTGCACCGCTAAAGGTGAAAGAAAACGCTGAAGCTGTCATTGAAGGCATTAGCGTTAGCGATATAGACGGTGACCTAGAGCGCACCGAACTCTCGGTTCAGCACGGTACGCTCGGGGTCGATTTGTCAGGGGGCGCAACTATTATCGATGGCGAAAATAACTCCCGCGGCTTTGCTCTAGGCGGCAGTCAAAGTGAAATTAATGCTGCCCTAGCTACGCTTACCTATCGTAGTGACTTAGGCTTCGAGGGTACAGAAAGGCTCATAATTGCCTCTACAGATAGTTCAGGACTACAGCTTACCGATACCGACGAACTCCTCATTGACGTGTCTCGCTTTGTAGATACAGCACCAGTCAATACGCTGCCATCTAATCCTACGTTAATTAGCTTCAGCGGCGCTAGTGACGGTTACATCTACGAAGAAAGTGGTTTTTACTTCGAGACGCGTTGGGGATCTTTTAGTGAATCACCTGCATTCAATATGGTGAGCAACACTCAACCATATGAACCTTCTGTTGTATATGTAGAGGCAATAGATGGTAGTAGCTTTGATGCCGCCTCGATCTATGTCTCAGAAGATTATGAGGATGTTGATTCTCAAACGCTAACTTTTACAGGCATGTTTGCTGATGGCAGTAGAATTACTCAAAGCTACACAACATCTAGGGCTTTTGAGAAAGAGCTAGTGGTGTTAGATGGATTTACAAACCTCAGCAGCCTTGAGTTTACAAGCAGATATACTTCGTTTGATGATCTTGTTCTATTCAAGCCGCTGACAGTAGAGGAGGATACTGAACTCTTGCTTGAAGGCATCGGCGTAAGTGATGCTGACGGTGATTTAGAAGGAACAGAAATTTGGGTTGAGAATGGTACGCTCTCAGTGGATTTAGTCGGTGACACTTTTCTTTATCATGGCGAAAATAATACTAGCAGTATGGTCTTAGGTGGTAGTCAGGACGCTATTAATGAAACGTTAGCTACGCTTACCTATCAAGGAAACCCTGAGTTTAGCGGTACTGACACGCTAACTATCATATCAAGCAGCTACAACGGCAGCGCACCGCCACTTATAGACACCGATCAGGTGTTGATTAAGGTTGTCGCAGTTAACGATGCGCCTGAGATTTATGACTATCAGACGTTTGAAATTGCTGAGGATAGCTTGAATGGAACGGTTATCGGCTTAGCTTATGCTGAAGATGCTGAGTACGATAATTTGCAAGCTTGGGAAATTATTGGCGGTAGCGGCCAGTCGGTGTTTTCGATTGATGCGGCGACAGGTGCGATCGCGCTGACCAACGAAACCCTACTAGACTACGAAACTCAGCAGGAGTACAGACTAGACCTCATCGTTTCAGACGGCGAAGACACTTCAGCCGTCCGATCCGTCAATATCAACGTGACAGATGTTCCTGAAGCGCCAAACTTCAACACGATAGAAGGTACTGCTAGTAACGACATCTTAAAGGGCAAAGGGCAAGCGGATTTGATTATAGGAAGAGAAGGTAACGATGTACTCAGAGGTAACTTTGGTGACGACTACCTAGAAGGCAGCGAAGGGAACGATCGATTCTTCGGTGGGCAGGGTGCAGATGTGATTGATGGTGGCGAGGGCAAGGATATGGCGAGCTACGCCAGCTCTAGTGAAGGCGTTTCTATTACCTTAGAAGATGGATTTGCAGTCGGATCGGGTGGCGAGGCTCAAGGCGATCGGCTTATCAGTATTGAGCGCCTTACCGGCTCAAACTTTGATGACACCCTGATCGGCGACGAGCACAACAATATGCTGATTGGCCTATCTGGCAATGACTTTATAGATGGGGCTGGCGGCGTAGATGCTGTTAACTATTCTCGGGCTGCTGGCGGGGTTGTCGTTGACTTAGCTAATGGTTTTGCTTTCGATAGTCAGGGGAGTAACGACACCCTCGTTAGTATTGAAAAAGTGCTGGGCTCCCAATTTGACGATGGGCTTTATGGCAACGATGCTAGAAACATCTTGATCGGCTTTGAGGGTGATGACACAATAGACGGTCGCAAAGGCAACGACGTTCTGGATGGTCGGGGCGGGGCTGACACCATGACGGGTGGGATTGGCAGCGATACCTTTAGGATTACAGAACTGACGGATTCTCAGCTCACAGGCTTTGATGTCATCACCGATCTATATATTGGCAAAGACCGCCTTGATACTCAAAATGCACTATCTGCCGAGGAGATTAGTCAGCTAGGCGAGGTCAGTGACCTGACCGAATTTGACCTACAGGCGCTACTCACAGAAACCGCTTTCGCCGCTGATGAAGCTGCGACCTTCACCTTGGGTCAGCGCACATTCCTAGCAATTAACGACAGCCAAGATGGCTACCTAGCTAGTCAGGATGGTTTGATTGAAATTACTGGGTTTAGAGGGGATTTAGCTGCATTGACAACTGTCTAAGAAAAAATTCTAGGACAAACGGACTGCTGGTGAGAGTGGCGTAAGGCGCTGCTTTCGCCAGCATTTTTGCTTTAAAGCAAGTTTATGTGAAGGTTTGCGGTAATTACGGAAACTTAGTTGAACACAGTACCTAATCAATTCTATAAGTGGGCCATACCCTCCTGGGTCGGTGCATATTTTTAGCAAATCATGCGCGAGTTATGCGTATGGGTCATATAGGACGCTTTGCTAAGAAAATAGAATTTACATATAAGGTATTTTTATGCGTGGATCAGGTTTTACAAGGCGGACGTTTTCAGCCGTTGGAATGCTAGCAGGTAGTTTGGCAGTTAGCGTTCTGCTGCCTTTGAGTGCGATCGCTCAAAACTACGAACAAATCAACGTTTTCGGCGATAGCCTAGTCGATGCGGGCAACATCTTCAACCTCACAAGCGGCGCATTTCCCCCTTCACCACCCTACGCGCAAAGGCTCTCAAACGGCCCCGTTTGGGTAGAGCAGGTCGGCGCAGAGCTAGGCATTACCAGCGAACTATCGACGGCTGTCGTGCCAGGAATATTTGCAGGCGTAACCTCGCCCCCGGCAGGCGGGATCAACTTCGCAGTCGGCGGCAGCTTTAGCTCCGACCAAAACGTGGGCGGCCCTCCCCTACCCGGACTTCAGCAGCAAATCGAAACATTCGGCGCGCTATCTGCCGTTGTGCCTCCGAGTACCAGTTCGAGTCCTAATGCGCTCAACGTACTTTTGGCGGGTGGCAACGACTATAACGAAGCCATTATCAGACCCAGCGTAGCAGCTTATATTCAAACGCTGCCCGATCAGGTCACCGACAACATCGTTAGCGCAGTAGCCGCGCTTATCAGCACCGGGGCCGATAGTTTTTTGGTCAGCAACCTGCCTGATCTAGGATTTCAGCCTTTTGCCGACCAGCTCAATCAGCTAAACCCCCAGGTAAACACCCAGAGCGCTACGATTCTTACTAGGCTTGCTGCTCAGCATAATCAACTACTCGACCAAAAGCTAACAGCTTTAGCAGCGGCCTCTGGCACTGAAATTATTCAGTTCGACTTAGCCGCTGCCGTAGCAGAGATCGCAGCCGATCCAGACAGCTTTGGATTCGCCAATATAGACGATCCCTGCCTCACTGACTTTCAGCCAGATGGAACCTTCACGGGCATCTGCGACAACCCGAACGAATTTTTCTTTTGGGACAACGTTCACCCCACCACAGCAGGTCATGCGGCGATCGCCCAAGCAGCTTTAGCCGCGTTAGATGAGTCGCCAGAGGCACCCACACCTCCTGATGGCGTCAGCGTCCCTGAGCCCACTGGCGTACTGGGAATGCTGGCACTGAGCGGCGCGGCGATCGCATTTTCGCGAACCCGCCACCGGTCTACGTCTGAGAGTTAAGAACTCAGCTCTGCAACAACGGGCTGCGCGTCGGCAGGCACGTCTTCCGAGCCTGCCACAATCGGATCGATGTCGTAATTCGTCCAGTCGCCCTGATAGCGCTCGGCCACCAGAGGTCGCAGCACAAACTCAGGGAGCGCGGCCCCGTCTGTGTACTTCACATCAACACGCAGCGCAGAGTAAGGACGACGCTTTTTGCTGCCACTGCCAGAGCGACCTAAAAAGAGATGACATTTAGCGATCGCCTCACCAAATTCCTCTAGCACGGCCCCTTCCTTCCGCTGCCTGCGCAGGCTAAAGCCACTGCCGCCGCACACAATCCAGGGAATATTGCGATCGCCATGCCCCGTCTCTTGCGTCGTCAAATACTCAAAGCAATGGGCATGACCGCTCAGCACCAAGTTCACCAGCGGGCGATCGCCTGCGATTTCTCCTACTGCCGCCTGCACATCATCTAGCACCCGGCGAATATGAAATCTAACCGCAAGGGTCTGCGCCTGGAACCACTTGGTTTTTTCAGTGACGTAGGGCGGATGATGAAAGTAGAGGACGCGGCCTTTGGCGGTGGGGTCTTGCCAGGAGGCAATCAGGCGATCGCGTAGCCAGTTTAGCTGCTCAGTATCGACAGTGACCCCTTGCGGTGAGGCGTTAAGCTGCTTGTCAATATCGTTAATTTGCTCTTCAAGCTGCTCTACTTTGGCGTAGATGCTAGTAGCACGCTCAGCCTGGTCAGAAATTGCCATATCCAGCGTTGCCGACTCTAGCTGAAGCGACTGAATTCTCTCTTCTAGCTTCTCTTTATATTCCTTAATTCGCTTACGCTGCTCTCGGCCTGCTTCGGTATTAGGCAAAGGCTGAGGTTCATTGAACGTATTGCTATCGAGCGCAAAAAAATCAACGCCTGCTCTGCGATAGGTGTAGTAGCGATTGGGCAAACGAGTGAATTTGCCGGGCTGGTAGGCTAGCGATCGCCCCGTTTTAGTCTCAGCCGTATAGTGCCGGTCTAAATGTCCGGCAATTTGCGCAGAGCCCACAAACTCTAAGCAGTCTAGAAACGCTTTAGCAAACCCTTCGCCCTGAAAAGAGCCGTGCCAACCAATGTCTAAGTTAATTCGCTTGTGCAGCAGCCGACGCAGCGGTGTCAAAACCTTGCTCAACGTGCCTGCCGCTAGCGACAGATCGTAGTAGTCGTGATTGCCTAGCACCGGCAAAAACGGCTTGTTAAACGTCATTTTGTCGTATCGAATTTTGTCAGGGCGATCGCCGTTCACCAAAAATTCGCGGTAGGGCCGAATGAAATTATCAGGATACTGCTCGCTCGATCCGCTGAGGTATACAACGTCGCCCGTGTGCAAAACAAAGTCACAGTCTTGCTCGTGCTCTAGCAACCGCTTAGTTACCCGCCTTTGGGGGCGATCGCGCAGATGACGGCTCGTACCGCTATCACCAATCACCAAAAAAGAAAAGTCCTGACCACCCTTCTGAGTTTCACTCTGGCTGTTGCCTTCAGAGGGCAGCACGAGTCGCGTCTGGTCAATATTTCGCTGAGTGACCAGGGGATGTCGCCAGCGAACCCGCTGTTTCATCCGAGCAATTTTAGTGGCGATCGCCGGATCGCTAACAAGCCTCATAGGTTATTTGGTGGGTATTTCGTAGTAAGAACATCTCTATTACCTGAAACCTTAGCAGCAAATGTTGATAGATTTCATCCGTCTACCGATCACATGCCAGCGGCTTCATTTCGGCACGAGTAAAGACTTGAAGCCAGCACTGAAGCCGTTGGCTAAGCACGAACCAAGTACTTTCATGGGGATATTACCTAGCACCCTACAAACTCTTCATAACTTTTGGTAATCTTTTTACGAATTACAGCAATGAAAGTCAGGGCTTCTACTGAATTGAGGTGTAGCTTAAGTATAGGTAGGTTTGCTTGGGCCTGCGGCACTTTCCGAGTCGGAGCAGAGTCTTTAGATTCAGAGGCTTTAGGACTGTGAGCCAACTGTGAGCCATGAATTAAATTAATGGCCTAAATAAATAGCTTAAGTAAATACATCGGGAGCACCCAGCGCTGCTTTTTGCACCTGGCATTGACAATGCAAAATAATAGAAACCTTTTTCCTATCGCAGCAGTACTGGCAACCGCCGGTATTATCGTCGGCGTCTGTAGTGCTATTCTTCTCGCTTCCGATCGCATGGGTAGAGAGCCTAATTTTGCCGATGGTTCAACGGGTCGAGAGCTAGAAATTAGCAGCAGAGCTGCGATCGCATCTGACGCACCGCCTAAGCAGTCAACTGGCCCTTCATCATCAACCGTTTTAGGGGTTCACAATGCCACCGTTCTGAGCGTGTCAGCCCCCACCAAGTCACCCAACAGCTCGCTAATTGCCAGCGGTAGCTATGACAATACGGTAAAGGTTTGGAGCACGGGCGATCGCGCAGGCGGTATGAGATTTGAGGTGCGATCGCTCCCTCACAGCGGTCGTGTTAATAGCCTTGCCTTTATTCCTAATTCTGAGACTGATACAGATATTGCTAACAGCAGCGCTGAGCAACAGTTAGTGACCGGCAGTGGCTCAGGCGAAATTAAGCTGTGGAATGCCGTCTCGGGCGAGGTCATCACCACGATTGCCGATAATGCAGGCCGAATCATGAGCATAGCGGCCAGCCCAGACGGCGCTTATTTTGCCAGCGGTAGCAGCAACGGTTCGATCAAAATTTGGCCCGTCGCAGAGGTTGCAGCGCAGCAAAGCCAAACCAGCCTCAGGGGCACACTGCTCGCTGAGATAGGCCCTCAAGTTGATGCTTTAGCTTTCCATCCTACGAATAGCAACCTCCTGATTAGCGGCGATCATGACGGCACCATTCAAGTCTGGGATCTTGAAAGAAACGAGCCTACGCTGACGCTCACTAGCGACTCCGACCGTATTGCCAGCATCGCCATTAGTCCAGATGGACAATACGTTGCCAGCGGCAGCTACGACAACCTCATTCGCATTTGGAATCTAGAAACCGGCAAGCCCGAGCAAACGCTTTCAGGTCATAACTTTGTCGTCGCTGATGTGGCCTTTAGCCCGGATGGCAAAACGCTTGCCAGCGGCAGCTACGACGAAACGATCAAGCTTTGGAACAGAGCAGGTGGACGCGAACTCTGCACGCTTAGCGGTCATTCAGGCTTCGTCTACAGCGTAGATTTCACCGATCGCGGCTCCTCTGTCGTGAGCGGCGGCTTTGACGGCACGGTGAGAACTTGGGGTTTGGCAGAACCTGGCAATCAACGCTGTTCAGGCTAGTCGCAATCGGGGCGCGCTATCGGGGCTTAGTTGGTGTGCGTAATTTGCGTAAAGTCATTCTTTGGGCGTGGATGCTACGGTTGCAGTTTGTGACCGTAGGAGGAATCTGTTGTTCTACATTTTTTCTACTGTATTGAGGTCGGTGATTCGCCTCGAACTTTATTTTTTAAGGTGCGATCGCCGTTTGGTAAATTAAGAGGACTCCTCACATGGCTGAAAAAGCAGAAAACAAAGAGAACAAAGACGTTGATCTTGACGTTAGCGGTAAGCAAACGACCGTTAACCCTAAGACGCGTAAAACGGGTCAGGGCTCTAACACAGACGTTAGAGACGGCGCGGCTCCAGAAGCACCCGGCAACGATGGCACGGTTGCAGGTAGCCCAAATCAAGGTACCGAAGCTCGCTAGAGTTTTGCTCTTAGGGTTCTAACCCCCAAAGTTTTAGCCCAATTAGAGCAACGGCCAAACAAACCTGTCACCAGGGGTTTGTTTGGCTTCTTTTTTGCCCCACTTTTTGCTTCACAAAGCTCGGGGTAAACCCCTTTGCACAAACGATAACCCCGTGAATTGTAATGACCGCAAGTAAGCAAGAACGCAGACCCAAGCCTGAAGATATGGACGGCCAAACGCTGGCCTACCCCGCTAGCCAGGAAGACATGAATATCGCGCCAGATAGCGATTTGTCTAACTACAAGCCCGCTGGTAAGCTGACCGATAAAGTGGCGATTATTACGGGCGGAGACTCGGGCATTGGCCGGGCAGTTGCGATTGCCTATGCCATGGAAGGCGCGAATGTCTCTATCTTGTATAACGCCAGCGATGACGACGCGCAAAAGACCAAAAGCATGGTCGAAGAGCGCGGCGGTAAGTGTCTGCCAATCAAAATGGACGTGCGCAAGCCTGAAGAGTGTGAAAACGCCGTTCAGCAGACAATTGATGAATTTGGCAAGCTCGACATTTTAGTGAACAACGCGGCCTTTCAGATGGTTCAAAAAGACCTGGCCGATCTCACAATCAAACAGTTTCACGAGACATTTGAAACCAATATTTTCGGCTACTTTCATATGTTCAAGGCTGCCTATCCTCATCTCAAGGAAGGCAACGTGATTATCAACACAGGCTCTATTGTCGGCAAAATTGGTAAGGGAATGCTGCTGGACTACTCTTCGAGCAAGGGCGCGGTACATACATTTACAAAGTCTTTGGCGCAAAATTTGGCCGATAAAAAGATTCGCGTGAACGCGGTGGTGCCTGGCCCCGTATGGACGCCTAATATTCCAGCGACGATGCCTGAAGAGAAAGTTGCTGAGTACGACAGCGACAACGCAATGAGCCGGGCAGGTCAGCCAGAAGAACTGGCTCCGGCCTACGTCTTTTTAGCGGCAGAAGACAGCAGCTTTATGACAGGCGCGCTGGTTGATGTGACAGGCGGGCAGATGTCTAACTAGGCGATCTTTTGGGTGCCCCTACCGCGAGCGGGCTACCCAGCTATCAAATGTATCCTGGTTGTCAGCAATCCATTCTTCAGCATGACGCCTAATATCGGCAGGCGTATTTTCGCCACTGTGCATTCTTTGGTTTTGCAGACTAACCGCTTCGATAGGAATTTGGGCAGCTTCAAAAAATTCTCTTGCGGTAGGATTCTCCTCGAGAAATTCTCTGTTTGCTAATACTTCAATTTGATTGATGGCAAAACCTAAGTTTTTGCCATCGATTATTGTGCTTGTCTCATCTGCGTAGCTATCAGGAAGCGCTGTATAGGGGACTTCTAGCCACTCCACCTGCTCACCAGGGACAAGCACGTTGCTGACCCATAGCGGCGTCCACGAGTAATAAAGGACGGATTCGCCCGCCGCCTGAGCCCTAATCGCAGCTGATATTTGAGCAAAATAGTTGTCGTTGTCATGCTCAACGGTTTCTCTTAGCCCATAAGCATCCAGATGATGCTCAATGACATCGCGGCAGGCCCAGCCAGGCGGACATCCGATCAGATTTGCTCTACCGTCACCATCGGTATCAAACTGAGCTGCAATTATAGCC
The DNA here is from genome assembly GCA_963793265.1 of uncultured cyanobacterium. Lineage (GTDB taxonomy): Bacteria > Cyanobacteriota > Cyanobacteriia > Phormidesmidales > Phormidesmidaceae > Phormidesmis. Next base: position 391,773 of record CAWBZI010000004.1, on the reverse strand, counting down.
CCTTTCAACTGCTCCAAATTAGTGATCTGGTACTGTCTAGCCGTCTTTTGATCAATCGAATAGCCCTGAGTTGCATCTTCAATTAAGGTGCCGACTCGCGCCATGGTTTCTTCGCCGCCATTTCCCTCAAAAAAGTCATTGTGCAAAGGATTCCAGTGCACTGTTGTAAAGTCTAGATAGCGGTTAGCGATCGCCTTGTGAATAATGTCGTACTCTACTTCTGAACCAGAGAGCACTTCATAGCCAAGTTCTTCTAAACCGATATTAATGATCTCTGTTTGAAAAAGTTCTTCTAAGTTTGCATAGGCCGGGCGCAGCAATACCTTTGGCTCAACAGAACCGCTACGACAGCCCGATAGCCCTAAAGACACAAATGCGGCTATCACACCCGCTTGCCATCTCCGGCATTGAACATTGCTCTCTAGCACAATTTCCTCCGTTAGCCAGATCTTCAGGTATCTACCGTACCGCTATTATTTTCAGGTGAGCTTGCCCGTTGTGCCAAGTCAGACTAGAAGCTGTGCTTAAGAATCTGAGTTTTTATCAATTTTGGGCACGACATCAGGCCGCTCTTTGCCTTCCCAGCCCGCAGGGCGTTTGGAGTTGTACCAGGCGATAGAGCCCAGGCCAACAGCGGCGGCAAATCCAACGACGCCAACGATAGTCAAAACCAAAGAGTAAGGAACGGCTGCTTCTTGCGCGAGTAAATACATGCTTAGGCTCTATCCCGTCGAAAATACTATGCTTTTAACCATACCAGCTAGCGGATCTCGCTCGGCCAAGCGATGAAAGTTGAGCCCAAAAAGGCGGCAGTAGCAGCGGGTCTACGCTATGTTCAGGACACTGCGCCCGGTATTAGCCGTGAGCGTAGGGGGAAAGGCTTTAGCTATATTTTGCCGGACGGTGAAAGGTTGCAGCCTGGAGTAGAGCGCGATCGCATCGAAGCGCTGGCAATTCCGCCCAACTGGGACGAGGTTTGGATCTGCCCGAATCCCGACGGGCATTTGCAGGCGACCGGGCGCGACGATAAGGGCCGCAAGCAGTATCGCTATCATCCTGAGTGGAACAAGTTTCGCAATCTGCAAAAGTTCGACCGAATGGTGCCTTTTGGGCTAACGCTACCGATCTTGCGTGAGCAGACCGAGGCGCATATGCGGCAAAGAAAGCTCTCTCGTGAAAAAGTGATTGCGACCGTTGTGCAGCTACTAGATAGAACGCTGATTCGGGTGGGGAATGCGCAGTATGCTCAGCGGAATAAGTCTTTTGGACTGACGACTTTGCGCGATCGCCACGTGGATTTTGAGAAAGGCAAGGCGATGTTTCACTTTGTCGGCAAAAGCGGCGTTAAGCACGAAGTTGAGGTAAACGATCCTAAGCTTGCAAAGGTGATTAAGCAGTGCCAGGACATTCCCGGCTATGAGCTATTTCAGTATTACGACGAGGACAGCGATCGCCAAACGGTAGATTCTGGCGATGTGAACGACTACCTTAAAAGCATCACTGGCGAGGAGTTTACGGCCAAAGACTTTAGAACTTGGGCCGGAACAACAGTTGCAACAGACACGCTTAATCAGCTTGGTGACTGGGCCGAAGAAACAGAAGCCAAAAAGAATGTTGTTGCAGCTATCAAAGCCGCTGCTGCTCGGCTCGGCAATCGCCCTGCCACCTGTCGTAAGTACTATGTACATCCGGTTGTGCCTGAAAATTACATAGCAGGCGCGCTGATTGCACAGCTTAGCGAAGTGCAAAAGCAGGTGCTAGCTGACCCCGACACGTGGTTAGACAATTCTGAGAAAACAGTTTTAACAATCTTGAAGTCAATTTGAATGCCAAAGTGTCCAACCCACTAGCGCTCTGTCTTCATTCACTGGCTGGCCCCGAATAATCTCCGTCAAGATCTCCCAAGACTCTACCAGCCTTGGCCCAGGGCGATTAAAAAACTGATTCCCATCGGTTAAATAAACCCGATTGTTTTTCACCGCCTTGAGCTGCCCCCATTCTGCATGACTCGCCATCTCCTCAGTCGCCTGCTGGGTTTGGGCCATGTCATAGCCACAGGGCAGCACCACAATCACATCAGGATCAGCAGCAGTCAGCTCCGCCCAGCTCATCCAGTCAGAATGCGCGCCCGCCTTACCAAAGCAATCATCACCGCCTGCCATCGTCACCAGCTCAGGGATCCAGTTGCCTGCGGCCATTAGCGGATCAGTCCATTCAATACAGGCGACTTTGGGGCGATCGCCTTCCACCGCCACAGGCTGAATACGCCCCTTTAACTGTTGAATAATAGTGTCTGCGGCCCCCGACTTTGAACCATCCAAAGCCGCTGCCACTCTCGCCATATCCGTCCATACATCGGCTAGCCGCTCAGGCTGCAAAGACACCACCTGAATTGCCCTCGCCTCACTTTCACCGGCTGACACTAGCTCTGATACGGCCTGCTCTACGTCGCTCAGGCTCACCGCACAGACCTCACACTGCGCTTGCGTGATAATGTGCGTCGGCTTCAGCGCTGCTAAGACTTCCGTCTTCACCCGATAAACGCTCAGTGCAGAGGTGAGTAGGTCAGTCACACGTTCGTGAATTTCGCCGCTCGTGCCCTTGGGGTCAAACTTGGGCTCCGTACAGACGGGTAGAGATCGAACCGATGGAGGATAGTCGCATTCGTGCGATCGCCCCACCAAACACGAACCATAGCCCAGCTTCGCCACAATCTCAGTTGCACTTGGAATCAAAGAAACTATTCGCAAACTATCTATATTCATAAGGACGATGTTTCACTGAGCACTAAACGAATACTGTTCAGTATAGGTTTAGTCTCAGCGAGCGCGCCGCTGCGCCATCTACTGACCCTCAGAAGATACATAACCCCTTCCGTTGCTATACTGAGAAATTGCACGTATTCTGCGTTTACAGCCCCCCTTTTCCTTCTCTATGCAGCCAACTGATCCCGATAAGTTTACCGCCAAAGCCTGGGACGCCATCGTGGAGGCCCAAGACGTGGCCCGCCGGTTTCGCCAGCAATACCTGGAGGTAGAACATGTGACCCTCGCGGCGCTGGAGCAGGCAGGACAGGCTGATGCCATTTTGGTAAAGGCAGGGCTCTCACCTGAGCAAATTTTGCAGGAGCTAGAGGTGTTCGCCAAGCGGCAGGCGCGGGTGCGGGTTGCCGTTGACAATAATTTGTACCTGGGCCAAAGCCTGGATCGGATGCTGGATGCGGCAGATGGGGCTAGGCTGAACTTGCAGGATGAGCTGATCTCGGTTGATCATTTGATGATTGGCTTTGTGGAAGATGAGCGGATTGGGCGGCGCTTGCTGCGCGGGTTTGATGTAGATACGTCGCATATTATGAAGGCGGTTCAGGCGCTGCGCGGCGAGAGCGAAGCGGCGGTTGCGCAGACGGTGGATAGCGAGGAGGAGTATCCGGCGCTGCATAAGTATGGGCGCGATCTGACAGAAGAAGCGCGTGGGGGCAAGCTTGACCCGGTGATTGGGCGCGATGAGGAGATTCGCCGGGTAATTCATGTGCTCTCACGGCGAACGAAGAATAATCCGGTGCTGATTGGCGAACCGGGGGTGGGGAAGACCGCGATCGCAGAAGCCTTAGCCCAGCGAATTATCAATGGCGACGTGCCCGAATCGCTGAAGAACCGCACCTTAATTTCACTAGATGTCGGCAGCTTAATTGCAGGTGCTAAATATCGCGGTGAATTTGAAGACCGGCTGCGTTCTGTGCTTAAGGAAGTGACTGAATCCGGCGGTCAGGTCGTGCTGTTTATTGACGAGCTGCATACGGTTGTAGGAGCCGGAGCCGGTCAGAACAATGTGGACGCGGGGAATTTGCTTAAGCCAGTGCTGGCTCGGGGCGGGCTGCGCTGCATTGGGGCAAGTACGTTAGACGAGTATCGTAAGCATATTGAGAAAGACACGGCCTTAGAGCGGCGCTTTCAGCAGGTGTATGTCGATCAGCCGAGCGTGGAAGATGCGGTTTCAATTTTGCGCGGGCTTAAGGAGCGCTATGAGGTTCACCATGGGGTAACGATTTTGGACTCGGCGCTAGTCGCAGCGGCGGCTTTGTCGGATCGGTATATTAGCGATCGCTTCCTCCCTGACAAAGCCATCGATCTCATTGACGAAGCCGCTGCCAAGCTCAAAATGGAGATCGACTCTAAGCCCGAAGATCTTGAAATTATCGATCGACGGCTAAAGCAGCTTGAGATGGAGAAACTTTCTCTAGAGAGTGAAGAAGACGCGGGCTCCGCAAATCGTACCTCTAAACAGCGTTTGGCTAAGCTCAAAGAAGAGATAGAAAGTCTCTCGAAAGAACAAAAGATGCTTAACGAGCAGTGGCAGAGCGAAAAAGAAACGCTGACCACGATTAATGAGCTTAAAGAAGAAGAAGAGCGTACGCGGCTGCGAATGGACAAAGCCGAGCGAGCGGACGATTTGGAGCGAGCCGCGAAGCTTAAATACGGTCGTTTAGAAGAGATTCAGCGCGAGCTAGAAGAACAGGACACGAAACTTCAGGCGATGCAGGCGGAAGGCACCACCATGCTCAAAGAGCAGGTTACTGAGTCTGATATTGCCGAGATTGTAGCAAGGTGGACGGGCATTCCGGTAAACCGGCTGATGGCTTCTGAACGGCAAAAGCTGTTGCAGTTAGAGAGCCATTTGCACGAGCGCGTAATTGGTCAATCAGAAGCGGTCACCGCCGTATCTGCGGCCATTCGTCGAGCCCGAGCAGGCATGAAAGACCCTGGTCGTCCGATTGGTTCTTTCTTGTTCATGGGGCCAACGGGCGTCGGCAAGACTGAGCTAGCTCGCGCGTTAGCGGCCTTTTTGTTTGACACTGAAGAGGCTTTGGTTCGCCTCGATATGTCTGAATACATGGAGAAGAATTCTGTTTCTCGTTTAGTGGGTGCCCCTCCTGGCTATGTGGGCTACGAAGAAGGCGGTCAGCTTTCTGAAGCGGTACGGCGCAGACCTTATTCTGTTGTGTTGCTTGACGAGGTAGAAAAGGCTCATGCAGATGTGTTTAATATTCTGTTGCAGGTGTTAGACGATGGCCGCATTACCGACTCTCAGGGGCGTACGGTAGACTTTCGCAATACTGTAATTGTGATGACCAGTAATATTGGTAGCGAGCATATTTTAGATGTATCGGGCGATGATTCTAAGTATGAGGAAATGGAAGGGCTGGTTTTAGGTGCGCTAAGGTCGCACTTTCGCCCAGAGTTTCTCAATCGCATTGACGATACAATTCTCTTCCACGCGCTGAGTAAAAAGGAGTTGCGTAGCATTATTACTATTCAGTTGCAGCGTATTCATCGCTTGCTTGGCGACCAAAAAATTACGCTGCAAATGTCTGAGGCGGCGATTGATCATGTTGCTGAGGCGGGCTACGATCCGGCTTATGGTGCGCGTCCATTGAAGCGGGCGATTCAGCGCGAGTTAGAGAATCCGCTAGCGACGCTAATTTTGGAGAATAGCTTTACGGAAGGGAGTACGGTGAAGATCGGGTTGAAGGCTGGACAGTTGAACTTTAAGGTGAAAGCGGCTGAACCGGAGCCGGTTGCAGAAGTACCTGAAAAAGTGCTGCTAGAAGAAGGGACGGAAGAAGAGGAAGCAGTCGCTGCGGCTGTGGAATAGTCGATAGTGACTAAAGCTACGGGTGTAGGATGCTATATTCTATAAGAATGAGCACCGGTTGAACGCATGGTACAAACTTTCCAAGCTAGAGACATCAGCTTAGATGAGCTGAAAAGTAAGTTTGGCTTGCGGTCAGTCTCGAATCAAGACTTTTTTGACGAGTGGCAGCAAGTGTCTCCCGCACTCTCAGAGTTTGACCATGCTTGTTTGAATAGGATTCAACGAAACTATCAGCATTTGGCGAGCCAGAAGAGTTTTTCAGAAGAGGCTGTCAAAATGGTGGTGCTTTCTCCTCTGTTGGATTTAGCGGAGTTTTATCAAGCACCTTTTGAACTCTCGACTGAGGAATCTATTGAAATAACCTCGGAGGATGAAGGGCTAAAAGTCAAAGGTAGCATTGATGTTTTAGTGGCTCAGCAAAAGTTTTGGGTGCTGGTTATAGAGTCTAAAAGCACTCGTTTTGATGTTTTAACGGCTTTGCCGCAGGCTTTGACTTATATGCTAGATGCTCCTGAGTCAAAGCAACCTGTTTATGGATTGTTAGTGAACGGACGTGAGTTTGTTTTCATCAAGCTTGTTCACCACCCTAAGCGCGTTTATTCCCGCTCTTATGCGTTGTCTGTCGAACGAGATGACGAGCTTTTTCAGGTGCTGAGTGTGCTTAGGACAATTCGGCAGAAGGTTATACAAGGGGCTGAAAGACAGTAGCAGTGATACCTAGCGAGGATGGCGGGCGACGATACGATCAAAATACTGGTTTAGGATAGGGGCAATCAGACTGTGCATTCTGGTTAAAACGCCAATTTCTGTTCCAGGAGAAATCTCGAACTTTCCTTTTTCTGTTCCTTGTAAGATAACGCTGGCGACATCATCTGCTGTCCATAGCTTTGCAGTAGCAGTGATCTCTTTGGTGGCAGGTGGCTTTGTTTTACTTTCTTCTATGAGCTGAGGGGTGTCTGTATCGGGCGGGTAGGCGATCGCAACTCCAATCCCAACCGGCTTCAGCTCAGCGCGCAAAGACTCAGCTAGCCCCCGCACTGCAAACTTGCTAGGGCCATACGCACTATAGCCATACAGACCAATAAGTCCTGCACCCGAAGAAATGATGACAAGCTGCCCCTGACCCTGTTGTTCCATTACCGGCAAAGCGGCTCGAATGCAATAGAGCGTACCAAAATAGTTAGTCGCCATCGTTTGTTCAAATATTTCGATGGGAATATCTTGAAAGTGTCCAGGGTAGGCAATACCGGCGCTAGTGATGATTAGACTCGGCGGGCCGAGCTGATTGATTACAGAGTTGATAGCCTGTTCGGCTTGTGGGCGATCGCTCACATCTGCTGACAGCGCTAACACTTTTTGCAAAGGAGAACAACACGCCTGTTCTATCTCAGCTTGGGCGAACTTTAGCTTTTGCAAATCGCGAGCGATGATGGAAACAGAAGCTCCCTGCCGAGCAAGCTGAAGCGCGATCGCCTTACCAATACCGCTCGACCCGCCCGTGATAATGGCGTGCTGATTCTCTTTTTTCATGAGGCTAATAGCCAGATTATGTTTACTCGCCAGCGCGCCTTTCAGCTTCTACTTTCGCAGCGCCAAGAGAATCTTCTAACACATTGCGATAGGTGCTAAAAAAGATGCCTTTAGGCGAGCCACTGCCAGGATCAATAGAGACTTGGTGCGTTACCAATACCTGATCGCCAATGGGTTCAAGCGACCATACGCCCTGAAGCGCGTCTAAGTCACCTTCTACTAAGTTAAAGTCAACCCGCTGTGGATAGTGCTCGGTAGACTCGATCACAATAGTGCTACGGCTAGTCACAAAAGGAAGAATCGGAACAACGTTAATCTGCTCGAACTGATTGCGATCGCCATTCGTTTCTAGCAGGCGGCTATTTTCGATATGAGGCAAAAACTGCTCGAAGTTGTCGTAGTCCGTAAGCACCTGCCAGGCTTCCGGCATAGAGGCATTGACAAGCACCCGCCCCGTGAACTGACCGTTGTCATCACTCTCAATTGTCACCTGACCGCTCTCTAAAATTGCTTTGTCTTGAGCAGATAAGTCGTCGAGGGTGCTTTTCATGGAGTGAAGTGAGGCAGCAGTAGCAGACGCAGCGGTTGAGGGGTTGGCGTTAGACACAAAGGCAGCGGGAACGGCGAGAAGAAGGGCGATCGCACTTAGTTTACCAGTGAGCTTAAGCGACGATCGTCGGGCCACTGAACGCGTAGCCTGAGCAACGTTAGGAGAAGTCATAAACTGCGTACCTCACACTTTTTTATACTTGCAGATGAATATAGCACTGAAATTAATCCGAAATCGAATGGATGCTGTAATGCTGGCGCTGAAATGGATAAGTCGGTAGAACGAGCTTTTGACGATGGCCTGATAGGCGATCGCTAGATGAGTATAAGCTTTCCCAGTCAATTGTTTGGCCTTGAGCATAGCATTGCGCCCAGTATGAAAGAGAGTTTGGCTCAGCGAGTATCTTCAGGTCTGCGCTGGGCGTTTCCGGATCGCTTTTCCAGCAGTCAGGGTGGGGGCGACCTGCTAGAACGCTCACCAAGATTTTTCGCAGATCTACAGTAGAGTCTGCGACAATCGCTAGGCGATGGGAGAAGTGCGATCGCCCCACGCTAGCGGTAAAACACAAATCAGCCAAATCAAGGTCGGGATGGGTGGCTAGGTGTTGGGCATAGCGGGCAACAAGCTGATTGAGAGCGGCAGGCGATCGCGCGGACAGTGGCAAAAGCCGTTGAGATCGTTCAACGTTAGAACCTTTAGCCCGTGCAGGCGAGGCTTGAATAATCAAATGAGCATTCGTGCCGTTAAAACCAAAGGCACTAACGCCAGCAGTATGAGGTCTGTCGGCTGAAGGTAGGGGCATCGAATCTTGAGGAAGTTTAACCGGCAAAGAATCCCAGTTGATATCAGGATTCGGTTGCTTTAAATGCAAATTAGCAGGAACCTGAGCCTGCTCTAGCGCCAGCACTGCTTTAATCAAACCCGCCATACCGGCAGCGGCTTCAGTATGACCCACGTTTGTTTTAACAGCGCCCAGGATTAGCGGGCGATCACGCTTATCCCCATACGCTTTTCCTAACGCAGCCACTTCAATCGGATCGCCCAGTGCGGTGCCAGTACCGTGCGTTTCGACGTAGCTAACCTGACTCGGCTCAATGCGGCTAGCAGCTAAAGCCTGACGAATAACGGTCTGCTGCGCGGTGGTGCTTGGAGCGGTAAGGCCATTGGTTCGTCCGTTGTGGTTGGTTGCGCTACCCAGGATGACGGCGTGGATGCGATCGCCCTGAGCTTCAGCATCACTTAGCCGCTTAAGTACAATCATTCCGCCGCCTTCAGCTCGACCAAAGCCACTTGCCGCCGCGTCAAAAGTACGACAGCGGCCATCGGCAGAGAGCATTTTGGCCTTAGAGAAATTAATACTGGCAGCGGGTGTGATAATGCGATTTACACCGCCGACCAGCGCGATGCTGCATTCCTGCTGTCGGAGGCTTTGGCAGGCTAAATGAACAGCGACTAAAGAAGAAGAACAGGCGGTATCAACGGCCAGACTAGGGCCGTTGAGTCCTAATAAAAAGGAGAGTCGCCCGGCCGCAACGCTATGACTGTTACCCGTGGCAAGGTAAGCATCAATGGCCTCAGAAGACTGTGCTAAAACCTGTTGCCAGTAGTCAATGCTGCTAATGCCTAAAAATACACCGACTGGCTGATTATCAAGCATTTCGGGTGAGATTCCGGCATTCTCTAACGCTTCCCAACCCAGTTCTAAAGCAAGGCGCTGCTGCGGATCGAGGGTCAGGGCTTCACGGGGAGAAATGCGAAAGAAGGCGGCATCGAAGTCGTACAGGTGAGGGATGAAACCGCCTTGATGAGCGATCACTTTACCGGGCTCATCAGGTTCAGTGCTGTGATAGGTAGCAGGCCAGCGGTCTTGGGGAATGGGGGCGATCGCATCTTTTTTGTTCTTTAGCAGTTGCCAATAAGCCGCTGGTGTGTCCGCGACTCCTGGAAACCGACAGCTCATGCCAGTGATCGCAATTGGCTCATGCTGTTTATCCAGCTTGCCCTGAAGATGTTTCAGGGCAAGTAAGGCTCGCTTAGTCGGTGACAAATTCGAGTCAGCTTCAGGCAAATTCACATTATCCATAGTCTATGGATTTTAGCGAATGCCTTTTACACAGGGCAAGGCTTGAGCCTGAATGAATCGAGATCGTAGGTGCCAGAACTTTCTTCAAAAAACTTTTCTAGCGCCGCGATCGCCTTTTTCTCACTCATGACCTGCTCGCTTGGCTGTCCCTGTTCGTGCAACAGCCGGGCCTTAACCAAATGGCACATCACGTCTCGCTTGCTCTTATTTAGCTCACAATCTTCTACAATCTCAGACAAGATTTGCTCGCATTCAACATAATTTTCCAGCTCAATTGCAATCGTAGCTAGCCAGCTCTTAGCCCCACGCACTAGCCGGTTCCAGGCGATCATTTCACCACGCTCAACGGCATCGTTAAACAAAGCCTGCGCACGCTCATATTGGCTGGTTAAGTAGCAGGCGATCGCCTCATGATAGCTAAAAGCGATATCAAAGCGCTCCTTTAGCCGTATTGACAAAAATCCGCTTTGAGAGAGCAGTGAAATCTCCGCGCGGCCCCTACGAATATACTCTTTTACATCATCAAATCTTGAACATCGTATCGCTATTCGAGTACCCGTCTCGTAAATATCTACCAGCATCTCGGTGTAAGGATAAATATCTTCTCTATCGCGAAAATACTTTCTGCATTCGTTACAATCTGTCGTATCACCAACGCTGAGTAAAAACGGGATCAGGTCGCTCCAAAGCTCATCTGCCTTTGCAATATTTTGATTACAGCCAAAAGACGTATACGACCAAACCAACGAAGCGGTCATCAGGTGCATACTAATCCAGTCCTGGCGGCGTTCGGCTTCTGATTTTAACCAGGCCGCTAAGTAGATACGGTCTTTAACAAAGCCTGCCGTTTGCAGCAGCAGCTTCAGCTCTAAAAAGATCGCCTTCACCTCTTCGTATAGCCCATACTCCATCGCCAAATGCAGGGCGCTTCTCAGCTTTAGCCAAACGCTGCCGACATGACTTTCAGCGTGCTCCCATAGTTCAAAATCATGGTGCAGCTCCCAACCTTTCAAGTATCTGTAGTATTTCTCTAGCCTTTCTTTAAGTTTGTTGCACTCGTTGTTTAAAGCTTTAAAGCTTAGAGACTCAAACCGAATAGCGGCCTGCTGCTCAAGCTTCTCGCTCACTTTTTTATCAACATCTTCGCTCTCGATCAGATCGCTCAGCAGCTTATCTGCTGGCACTTTAACGTGGGTGTTATCGGTCATAGTAACCTCTCAAGCTCTCTTGGCTTTTCTTATTGCGTACTATTTTTATTAGCAGGTCTTTACGGGCTCAGACTTCTGCAATATTCGCTCGAATGTTTGCCCTAATTAGCTGTCGTTTGGGTAGATAAGGAACCGTCATTTTCTCTAGCATGGCACAGCAATTTTCTCTGTCGCCCATCTTTTCAAAAGACTCAGCCAGCCAGCTATAGGCAGCTTGTTCTATCCTAATCCAGCCGATGCGGTTAGCTCTAGCAACAATCGACTCAAACTTTAGCTGCGCACCCTCATAGTCTCTCAGACTATGCAAATATACACCGTATTGATAGTCAAGTGGAATAGTATATCGAGACTGCAATCGAGTAGGCAGCGCATGGAAACTAGCTGGGGAACATAACAGCACCTCAGATTCTTCTGAGAGCTTGTTGAACCTTTCGAGGCTCAATGGCAGATAGCACTTTTGAGCCAACCGAATTTCTAGCCTCATGCGTAGCTCTGCTAGCGTTGCAATAACATCCATATCTTCAGCGCTTACCTCTGCAAGAAAGCTACTAGCGCTAACAATGCCGTTAACCGCTTGAACAAGTTGTTTAGCATCTTGAAGGCTCTGTGTACTGTTAAATGACGTTTGCATCCATGCAATCGTTACCTTAGTTTTTACTTCTGTTTGAATATCGTGGCGCTGCTTGGCCTGATCGCGAAGCCAGTAAGACATTGATTGCACTAACTCAAAGGCACCGCAAAGGTACGCGATATGTCTTATCTCCGTATATATAGCCTTGATTTGCTCATAATACTGTTCCTCCTTCATAGCTCTATATAAAGTCGGCTTAATAATAAACGCTTTATTGTGTTGAAATCGATACTTTTTCTTTCCTAGCAGATCAAAGTCATGCTTCATCTTCCAGTTCTTGAGAGATTCTAATAAATAGGATAGAGACTCTCCTACAGAAGTACTTGCTGCAATAATGCTCAGCGGTTCAGCAAAGTCTTCCTGCTGCTGAGATGTGCAATACAGGTAGCTGTCGTACCACTTTAGAATGTCTTCTTCGTCGATAAAGACAGCCTTCTCACCGCGCTGCTGAGCATAGTAACCCCGCAGGTAGTTGAAAGTGTCTTGAAAATATAGGGCAGCTTCAGCATAGTTCCATCCTTTTTGATAATTACAGTCTCGAATTGCCAGGATCAGCTTATGAGCTACTGCGTTACTAGGCTTGCGGGTTCCTCTCGAAATACCTGATAGATCACCATCGTTAACGCCTGCTGCTCTTGCTAGCGCTGCCATGTCTTTAAAACCTAGCCGAGCGATCACCTTGTCCCGCCACGCTTTCTGCTGCTGTCGATTTTTCCTATTCTCGTCCTTATCCAATGAAGGCATAGATTTTTCCTGATTGCACTACCTTTTGTTTATCTTTTTTTCGCGGTGGCTACAGGTTGTGATGCGATCGCCGCATCAACGCCTGGTCACTAAAAAACGTATACCTATCCCCACATTAATTTTCATTAGTATAAAAGAAATGTTCGTACAAGAAAATGCATGAATTGCAGGTTCCCTTATAGCAAGGGTTTCAGCGGGTTTATCAGTACAGAAATAAGCCACTATGTAGGACAACGAGCTAGCATACCGCCTCATTAAGACGTTAGAACAATAGCTAGGTATCACCGCTAACAGCCACCGTCAACTACCTCTGTCACACTTTCATCAGTTTTCACATAGAAGGTTGTGGTATCGAGCCAAACCCTATTTTAACAACCGTTGTGCGGGCCTAAATAGATTCTTATCTGCACTCGTCATTCATACATCCAAGAAAGTTTCTTTAATCCCGCCGCCCCGTTTTAATAGGGCTTTCTTCTTACTCATACACATGTTTGCCATTCTCTAGGAAAAAAACATGACTCATCATGCTAAGCGTAATAAAACACGCTCACTTCGAGGTACCGATCGAGCAGCTCAGGCAAGCCTAACGCCCGAGCACGAGGCTTTTTACCAGGCGATTATGACCATATACGAGCCCAAAAATCAAGACATGATTAGCCTCATGGTATCAGTGGCCGCCGAGCTACGACGGTACGACCTGGGTAGATCCTGCACAACGGCGTCAGTTATTAACGAGGCCGTTGTACGCGGCATTGCGGCAATTAATAAGGGCAAAAGCATTCCTGTCCCTATTGCCTGGATAAGGCTAACCTGTCGCTACATTATTAAAGAAGAAAGTCGGGAGAAGCGGCGTAGAAGAGTGCAAGAAGCACAGACAGAGATAATTGAGCGGATACCCGATTCGTGGACTGAGCCAGAATGGCTATCTGATGATGAGCTAAGTCCAAAGCACCAGCAGATCCAGCAGTCTTTTCAGCAGCTTTCACGCTTAGATCAAGACATCTTGACCCTGAATATTGTGGAAGGGTTGCAGTGGAAGATCGTTCAAGACCGATTGGTTGCTATGGGCTATCAACAGTGTTCTTTGGGGGCGCTCAGGCAGCGAAAACACCGAGCGATACAGCAGTTAAAAGCAGATCTGTCTTTAGATTGACCAGCTTTTAAGACGAGCTGTTTTTTGGCAACAACCGCTTTACATATGTACGCCATATAGAACTGAGGAACCTTTTTTGGAGTATTTTTAATGACTAAGCCCCAGACGGTCGTTGCCTACGACCCTAATAATCCTAAGCATAAGCAGCTTAAAGACGCAATGAAAGATATCTGTCGTCAGGGCAATCAAAGCACCTTGAGTATATGGATATCTGTATCGCAGGCTTTGGCGCGATCGCCCATATCGCCCAAGCCGACTGTAGAGTACATACTGCTACAGGGCTATCAGCAAGGTCTAGCCGCTTTAGAGCAGGGAGAGCCTATTGGCAACCCTATGGCTTGGCTGCGGCTTGAGAGCTACAGAATTATCAGGGAATTAACGCATGATTGTTAGCGGGTAGGTCATAGTCGCTAGACGATAAATAGGGGAAGGCCCACAGCGGCTTTCCCTTTCCTATGGCCCCCGGTTTATGACAGAGCAAACTGCCAAAAGCAATACTCAGCAAGGACTTGCAATTATTTTTCGATTCGTCTGTCACACTTTCTCTGCTTATTCATAGAGAAATGAGCCGCTGGACTATATTTCCAGCAGGCCATTCAAAAAATACGATACCGCACTCCGTTTTGGACGATAAGAAATTGGAAACTGTACCCGACATCACGAACTCGCTCAACAACCCCAAAGAAGGGAAGCCCGGCACTACAATCTCTCTTGAAGATGCCAAAAAGATAGGAGATGAATACGGCGAACTGATGATTTTGCCGACTCTCTCTGAAGCGCAGGAAGATAGGATCGAAGCGATCTTAGTCATGGCGACTGTTCACGGCAACATCGACTTTTGGATATCGCGCGCGGCCTATCACAAAGGTGCTGATATTGGCTTACTTAGCCCTGCGGCCCTGCACGACTATGAAAACCAGCGCGCTGTACTGCGCGAGCGCCTTGACCTTGACGCGCCACTGGCCTCTACAGTCGAAAGCAACTTGCTTCAACAGATCAGAGCTGCTCGCAAAAAGGCCATTGAGAAAATCTCGACAGAAGCGCATTTGTAGCGGCTAATCTGTTAAGTCTCGTTCGTGCCGACTTATCCGACTGCTGGGCGATCGCTTATCTGCTAATAAGCTAAGCGATCGCCGCTTGGTAAACATTCATAACATCTTCGTTACCCTTGAAAAACAACCCATATATACCTTTACCTGCAAAGGTGTCACATTTTTGCAGGTCTATGTCACTTATACTCGGACGCGCGCAGGAATGCTCATGCCAACCCCTGACAAAACGCCAATGCATCTGTCTACCAACGGGCCTCAGGACGGGCCTGCCTTTTATCCTGATGAAATACCCACCCATAGCGCCGAAATTGCCGAAAGGCTGCAGTCGCTGAACACCCTTATGGATGCCTTGCTCGACACCCAATCGGACAGTAGCTTTCGTAAAATGTTTTTTTCTGTACAGAAAAGGCTGCGTCAGTTTCATTTAGAGTCTTATCACAGCGCTGATGAAGTGCTGATCGAAGCCTATCTTCGGACTCATCTTCAGCTTGAGGAAGGCAGGGAGATTGATAACTTGCTGTCGTGGATGAATAGTGTTTCGTATAATATTATTCACGAATACAGCAGACGCTCTAAAAGAAATACCAATATTCTCAAGAAGAATACTAAGGAGATTGCAACGTTTAGCGGTGAGATGACATCGCCTGCCTACATTAACGAGAGCATGATCAATAAGTTGGTTTTAACAATGAATAGTATGAGCGAGCGCGACCGAGAGATCTTAAATCTCCGAGTGGGTATGGGCCTAAAATGGCGCGAAGTAAAAGATAGATTATCCAAAACGCAACAGATTGACATCTCAGAATCGACGCTTCGGAAGCAGGGAGAACGCGCCTTGCATCGACTTCGCCGGGCTTTTGATAGCCCATAGCAAGGCACATAAAAAGAAGCATAGAGCAATGCATAGGACAAACGAACTTTTGCTAATACTGTAGGATACGATCATGGACGCCGACTACGCTGCACTTACGCGGGAATATCTCGCGCTGACAAGTGCAATCGAACTCTCCGATCAACAAGCCGACCGCATGGGCCAACTGTTAGATTTCGCTTGCCGAGATCTAACATTTGCTGTGCTGACAAATGAAATTGATGAGGCACTTTTTTCTGATATAGATCTTGATGGCGATCGCGCTAAAGCTTACGCAGACGACCAAACAGCAATTGTCAAGGAGTTTGTTTTAAGAGAAACGCTAGCGCCTGTACTAAATATGCCTACGCTGAAAGGGACTCAGCAGGTTAATGCATGTAAGACATCGGTGGCGCAAACCCAAACACTGCTGGACTACTACCAGCTTTCGAGGCAGCAGCATCTCTCCAATCTTGATATCAACAGAATTGCTGAGCTGCTTCAAATTACACCTGCTGATGTTCAACTCAATCTGTTAAAGACCGATTTAGAAAGTAGTGCCGCGATTGAATCGCAGCGCGGTGTTTCAACGACCAGCGTGCCGAACAAAGTAGATTCTCGCAATGAAATTCGCGATATTACTTTCAAAATCCAGAATGACCGCATCAACCAGCTTGCCGTTCAACAACAAGCATCGGCTCGCCGGGCAGGTAGCTTTTTGACCTATGCTAGAGTTTTAGGCTTGCTCGTAACGACCGCAATTTTCAGCCTAATTCAGGGGTTTTCTACACCTCAACACGTGTCATTCTCTCATACACCTGAAGCCTCTGATCCTTTTGAATTCTTTCCTGAATGGTCAAAAACAAAGACCAGTAAGGAAAAGATAAAGAGTGAAGCCGAAAGTGCTACAGCAAAAACGCCTAAACAGATTGACAAAGAAATCTTCTTGCGTGAAAAAGCACAAGACAGAAACGCTAAAGCCAGTCACTTTCATTTTTTGCTAACGCGTCCTTACAAAGCCAAAAATAACCTTCCTTTATCTGCTCTCGATCTGTGGGGAAATGTACATATGGCAGCTCAAGAAGTTGCTTATGATCCATCTAGCATAGAGTCCATACGTTATCTTCAATATCAAAAACAAAAGCAAAAATTCTAAACAATTGAAACGCTATCTAGCAGCTTCGCGAGGGCTTTGCCGATTACGGCCAAAGATCAGCAGGTAGGCAGCCGGGATGAAATAGAGGGCCAGTAAGGTTGCACCGCCGAGTCCGCCTGCGATCGCAATTGCCAAAGGTGGCCAGAACCCAGTGGTATCGAGCATAAGTGGCACAAATCCAATAATTGTCGTCACTGTCGTGGCAGCCACGTGCCTGGTTGCTTTCAGCACAACTTCCACCGTCGCTTTTACATCACCCGCCTTCGCCAGCGGATCTTCTCTGAGCGCGGCAAGGACAACAATCGAGTCGTTAATCGCGAGGCCAATGAGTCCTAACGTGCCAAGGATGGCCGTGAAACCAAAAATAGAGTTGAATAGCCATAGCGCCATGGCAGCTAAGCCGACTGCGCAAATAGCAACTACCGCTAAAAGAGCCGCGATCGCAAACGAATTAAACGAAAGTACCAGCGTCGCCACCATTAAAACCAGCAGGACGCCAATTGAAGCCAGCAGATTACCTACCGCACTTCCTCTCGCATCGGCCTCGCCGCCGTACTCAATGCGATAGCCGGTCGGCAAGTCAAAATCACTGTCTGCTAGCGTTTGCTGAAAGCGAGAAAGTACCGCGTCTGGGAGGGCTCCTGCGGTGAGAAAGGCTTGTACGGTGTTGATGCGCTGGCCGTTGTAGTGGGCAATGGAGGCGATATCGGGGACTAGGCTAATGTCAGCGACAGACGAAAGCGGGACGCTGCTGTTGTTTGTAAGGAGATTGGTGGAGGCGATCGCGCCCAAGTCTCCTCGGGTCGAATCGCCTACGCGCACCCGCACCGGAATGTCTTCGGTGTCTTCGAGTAGTGAGCCGCCGACAGCGCCTTGCAAGGTTGAATCGAGCTGGGAGGCGATCGCGCCATTATCCAGCCCCGTTCGCCGCGCGGCTATTTCATCAACCGTCAGCGCTAGCTTAGGCTGAACTTCAGTAAGGGCGGCTCGCGTATGAATCACATCTGAAATTTGAGCAAGCTGGCCGCGGAGCTGATTGCCCAAAGCCCGCAGGCGAGGCAGCTCAGAGCCATATAGCCGCAGCTCAATCGGGGCCGGAAACGGAGGCCCCTGTTCTAGCTGTCTGACTAATATTTGCGCCTGCGGAAAGGCCGCGTCAAGCTGCTGTTGCAAGGTGATAATCGTGCCGCGCAGGTCGTCGGTATTGCTGAGTTTGACCAAACCCTGCGCATAATCAGGCGCGTTCTCCTTCGCTGCCACTACGTTGTAAAAGAAAGAAGGCGCACTTTTACCTACAAACCAGTGCACGTCTGAAACAGCGGGATGCTGACGAATTAGCTCTCTGGCCGCAAGCACCTGAGACGCTGTAAGCGTCATCGCACTTTGGGCCGGTAGCTCAAACTCAATTTGAAACTGATCTCGGTTCGTCGGTGGGAAAAACTGCTGTGGCAAGCTAGCGAACTGTACAAATCCAACAGCGGGCAAAATTAGCGCTAACCCAATGCCTAAAATCGGACGGCGAAACATTGTTCTTAAGCTGCTAGCATACCAGCGGCTCAAATGACGATTAGCAAAGCCGTCTTGCCACCAGCTTGCTTGAGCCTCATTTTCTCTGCGAGGCCAGCGTCGATGAATCAAACCCACCAAAGAGGCAATCACTGTCAAAGAAAGCGCTAAAGAGCTGAGCAGCGCCAAAATAACGGTCGTGCCAATCGTGCCAATAAACTCTCCTGTGCCGCCAGGAGAAATAGCAATCGGCACAAATGCTAGCACCGTTGTTAATGTAGAAGCCACCAAAGGGACGGTTAGATGCTTCACCGTTTCACCCACTGCGATCGCCGGACGCATTCCGGCCTTCAGCCGAATTTGCACCTCGTCCACCACCACAATCGCGTTGTCAATCAGTAGCCCTAACGCAATGATCAATCCTGTCACCGACATCTGATGCAGTGGAATGTTTAGCGCCTTCATACAGCCAAACACCATCAGCGTCGCCAGTGGCAAAGCCAGCCCTACAATCATTGCCGAGCGCCAGCCCAACATAAACAGCGAGACTAAAATCACCAGCCCCGAACTCATCAACAGATTGCCAATGACGCCGTTAAGCCGCTGTTGCACATACTGACTTTGATCCAACACTGTTGTCAGGCTAAGCCCGTCTGAAAGACTCTCTTCAAAAGTGACAAGCACCTGCCTGGCGTCTTGCGCCCAGCTATCTACTCGAAAGCTAGATTCCACCTGCGCCGAAATCACAATCGCGGGTTTTCCGTTCACTAGCGCCAGTTCTTCAGCAGGTTCGCGCACGGCTTTAGTTACGGTGGCAACATCCCCAAGCAGCCTCACCTGTCCGGCTTCTCCTATCCGAATCGGGATTTGTCTAATTCTCTCTAAAGACTCTAGAGCACTGTCTACTTCTAGCAGCAGTTCGTCGGCCTCGCTTTGCAGTCTGCCTGCCGAAAGCTTGGCATCGCTTGCCTGTATTTGTTGGGCGATCGCCTCAGCCGTTAGCCCCAACTTCGCTGCCGCTAGCTGATCGATTGTGACCTGAATTTCCTCGTCGCTTGCCCCAAAAGCCTCTACCTTATCGGTACCCGGAATCGCGTCTAGCTCATCTTCTAACCCTTCTGCAATCCGCTGCAACAGGGCCATATTCACAGGCGAATCCAAATCCCACGTCAGCCCAACAATTAGCGCATTCGCCGCCACGTCGGCATCTTCATAAATGGGATCTTGCGCGCCTGCGGGTAGCTCTGGCGTCACGTCTTCTAACTGACTGCGAACTCTAGCCCACACCTGTGAAACGTCAGAAACCGTGTCCTTAAGTTCTATGGTAACAACAGAAATGTTCGGACTCGAAGTCGATTCAATATTATCTATCTCTTCAACATCTGAGAATTCTTCTTCTATTTTATCAGTCACCAGAGACTCAATCCGTTCAGCACTTGCACCGGGGAAAACGGTGGTAATCGTGGAAACGCGCTGAACAATTTCAGGATCTTCTAGTCGTGGCAGCGTGAGGAATGCAGAAACGCCCCAGACAACAATCAGCGTCATGGTGAGAAAGAGGAGCTGCCGGTTGCGGTAGAACAAATTCATTCGTTAACCTCACCGGGATTATCACTTGGCGTCACAAGCTGATCGGCCACAATTCGATGGGTACCGCTGGTGATGACGCGATCGCCCTGCGCCAACAACCCTCTGACAAACGCGCGCCCACCTACGCCGGACTGATCCGTATGCAAAACCTCCACATCTCGCCGCCTTGCCCGATAGGTTTCACCTTCCTCGTTAAGAACATACACAGACCACAGGCCGCGATCGCCCGCAATCAGCGCCGTACTCGGTAGCCAATAGCCCTCAGCAGACTGTTGTTCTGCCACAGTCATTCGAGCCGTGGCCCCCATCGTAATATCATCGTCAGCCGCTAGCTGCAACACAACTGTCACCGTCTGACTCGCTTCGTCGACTTCAGGAAGCTGAGCGGTCACCACAGCCGGATAGGTTCTTTGGCCGATAGTGACCGATTCAGCTTCGCCCACCGCTAGCCGTTGCGCCATCGCCTGCGGCACCCCGATCCTTGCTTCTACTGCCGCATTCTCCACTAGCGTCATCACCGCCTGACCGCTGCCGACCACCGCCCCCTCATCCACCGCCCGCGCGGCCACTTTCCCCGCAAACGGCGCATACAAAGTGCTTTTATCTAGCGACACATCAATCGCTCTAATTCGCGCGTCTATTTGTTCTACCTGCGCTCCTTGCGCCACAAGCTGTTCTTGCCGGGTGCCGTTACGCAGTTCGTCAAGCTGGCTTTGGGCCTGTTGCAGTCGATCAGCGATCGCCCGCGCCCCAAACTGACGTTCATCTAGCTCCTCCTGAGAAATTGCCCCCTTGGCATACAGCTCGGCCCGCCGGTCAGCCTGTAACTGCGCCAGCGATAGCTGATTTTGCAGATCGCTCACCGCCCCTGTTGCTGCCGCAATATCCTCTCGCCGCGGCCCCGTTTCTAGCTCTTGAAGCTGGGCCAGCGCCTGCTTCTTTTCAGCTTCAAGCTGCGATCGCTGCGCCTCTAAATCCCGCACATCCAGCCTCGCCAAAGCCGCCCCCGCCGCTACCACATCCCCGTCATCAGCCAGCAATACCGTCACCATCCCCGACCGCTCAAACCCTAAATCGCTGCGCCGCCGGGCCACCACCTCACCGCTATAAGTCCGCCGCGTCCTATAGCTATCTACCGCCTCTAGCCTCACCGTCTCCACCGGCAAAACCTGACTCACCTCAGCCACTTCAGCCGAATCGCCGCTCCCTCTAGCCACCCAAACCACCGGCAGCAACAACAGCGGTAGCAGCAGCAATCCCTTCCATAAGCCCTTGGGAAAATTCCCTGTCCGAAGTGAGACAGCCATACGCAATTAGTTGATATCCAACATGTTGTATAGTACTTTTCCAAACTATACTCAACATGTTGGATATGTCAATTTTTGATTTTACATGGCGCTAGCGCATACTATTTTGGCCCTGCTCTCGAAGCATCCCGGCAGCGGATACGATATCAGCAAGCACTTTGACGAAGAGCTGGGCTGCTACTGGAAGGCGACTCAGCAGCAGGTATATCGAGAACTCAGCAAGCTAACGACTCAGAATCTGGTTAGCTTTGAAGTGATTCCGCAGGCCGGTAAGCCCGATAAAAAGCTGTATCACATTACCGATTCGGGCTGGGCAGAACTCACCCGCTGGTACGCAGAGCCCACAGAGCCCACAGCCATTCGCGAAGATTTGCTGGTGAAGGTGCTGATTGGTCATAAGATGCCTCGCGAGTTGCTCACTAGAGAGCTGAAACACCGGCAAACATTACATCAAGATAAGCTTGCTCACTATCGTGAGATAGAAGCGGAACACATGAGCGATCGCAGCAATGTTGAAACGCAATTTATGTATCTCACGCTCAAGCGAGGTATTGCATACGAGACTTCGTGGTTGGCCTGGTGCGATGACGTGATGGAGGCACTAGACGAACTCTAATCAAAAGCGGGATGTAACACAGTAGCTTCAGGGCTTTTAGAAGGCTATATCTTTTGTTCCACTTATCAGAATTATGCACTATTATTTTGAGCGGAGCATTATTCATCCATCCCTAAATGCGGTTAAGTTATGGGCACACAGCGGCTGTTTAACGGGCGATCGCAAGGTCAAAAGCGTTTAATTTTCACAGCTTCTATCGTACTCGGACTCACGCTAAGCCTGGGGTTCACCTTTCTACATCAGGGCCTAGCAACCAGCACGCTTTCATGGCAAGCCTGGCTCGCGATCGCCACCACCATCGCCGCCTTTTGCGGTAACGCCTTCACCCCGCTCCCTGCCGATATCGTTTTTCTAGGCGCAGCCGCCGTCTTGTTCTTAAGCGGCGTTTTAGACGAGAAAGCAGCACTCGCAGGCTTCAGCAACGCTGGCATGATTACCGTTGGCGTCCTCTACATTGTGGTCGCGGGCTTGCAGCAAACGGGCGCTCTGCAGTGGGTATCGCAGCAGGTTTTAGGAATGCCAAAAACCCCGAGCCGAGCCCTTGTTCGCCTCATGCTACCAGTGATGGGCGCAAGCGCCTTTCTCAACAACACGCCTGTGGTGGCAATGTTTATCCCGGTCGTGAATGACTGGTGCCGCAAGCTGCGCTTTAGTCCCTCTAAGCTCATGATTCCACTGAGCTACGCGGCTATTTTTGGCGGGCTCTGTTCTTTAATTGGCACCAGCACAAACCTAGTTGTCAACGGTCTGCTGATAGATGCTACAGGTAGCGGGCTGAAACTCTTTGATATTGCCTGGGTCGGATTGCCCTGCGCGCTGGCTGGATTCTTATTCTTGTACTCGACGCAAAGCTGGCTGCTGCCCGACCGCCAGGCCGTGTTGAGTAGCACGGACGATTTGCGAGAGTACACGGTAGAGATGAAGGTGGTGGGCAGTTCTTTAGTAGGTAAAACCGTTGAGAAAGCTGGGCTGCGGCATTTGCCGAACCTTTACTTAGCCGAAATCCGTCGAGACTCGCAGGTGCTCTCAGCAGTTGGCCCCTTAGAGAGACTGCAAGAGGGCGATCTGTTGCTATTTGTTGGCATGATCGATTCTATTTTAGATTTGCAGCGCATTCGTGGGCTTCAAGTAGCCACTAATCAGGGCGCGAAGCTAGAGGGTTCACCGGCTGAGCGTAGTTTAATTGAGGCGGTAGTGTCTAATACGTGCCCTCTAGTCGGCAAGACCATTCGGGAAAGTCAGTTTCGCACACAGTACAATGCGGTGGTAGTGGCAGCGGCTCGTAATGGGGATCGCATCACGGGCAAAATTGGTGACATTCGCCTTCAGCCGGGCGACACGCTGCTGCTTGAAGCCTCTAGTGATTTTGTCAACAAGCGGAGAATCTCGCGCGACTTCTATTTAATTAGCGGCGTGCCTAATTCTGAACCGATGCGACATGAGCGATCGCGCATCGCCTTTGCGCTAACTGTAATCATGGTGGTTTTCGCTGCTGTCGGCTGGTTGAGTATGCTACAGGCGGCAGTGCTCGCGGCAGTCGGGATGATCGCGCTGGGCTGTTGTTCTCCAGCTCAGGCTATGCGCAGTATTGACTGGTCGGTACTGCTGGTAATTGCTGCCGCGCTGGCATTAGGGCAGGCTCTGGATTCTACCGGGGCGGCTGAGGCGATCGCCACGACTGTTGTAGGCGCAGCCGGTAACAATCCCTGGCTGGCTCTGGCCGCTGTATATGCCATCACCACTGTACTCACCGAAATCATCACTAATAACGCTGCTGCTGCGCTGATTTTTCCGATTTCACTTTCTTTAGCCACTCAGCTTGGCGTCAGCAGCACACCTTTTGTTATTAGCATTATGGTGGCCGCGTCTGCTAGCTTTGCAACCCCCATCGGCTACCAAACCAACCTGATGGTGTGCGGGCCGGGCGGCTATAAATTCTCTGACTTTCTACGGGTGGGCGTGCCTTTGAATTTGCTGTATGGGGTGGTGACTGTCATGATCGCGCCTTTGATCTACCCTTTCTAACTGCAAGCACGTTAATAAGGACATACATATAGAAGGACTATCTCGTATGAACAGAATCAGGAGTAGGCGATCGCTCACCCGAAATCTGTTGTCTAGTCAGCAGCGGCAGGCTCATCAATCCCAAGACAGTAACAACGCCCGTCAATAGCCAAATTGCCCAGCGATTAGGGCGATAGGCTCCTCGTTCAATTTGCAAAAACACCTGATTGTAGCGCCAGGCAGCTAAGACAATCACAGCAATGCCTAGCACTACTAAGCCAATGCCCAAAGTTTGAGAATTTAAGGTCGCCGCTTCAGCAGGAAATTCTAGCGCCTGAAGCTGCTGGAGAAAAAGGCCAAAGCGGGCGATCGCAAATCCGAAGCCGATCAGCGCAATTGACGTACGCAGCCAGGCTAAAAACGTTCGCTCGTTGGCCTGATGTTCTCTCTGGCGGTCGGGTTTGCGAGATGGCGTCATGCAGTTGTGTATCCGCGTTAGGCTTTTGAGCAACTGCCCAAGCATACACAATCACGGGAATTCTACAGATGTTTTGATGCGCTTCGAGCCGGATACGGACTCACTTTCTCTTCTACTACCCGCGTACGGTGACGTTCTGATACCAACTGTTCCGGGTCGATGCCGTCAAAAGTAGGCGGTATCCAAACTCGGATCACAAGCAAAGCACCCAGCACCAGCAAAAACACGCAGGCAACTAGGACTTGAGCCCAAGGCGTTTCTAGCACGCCCCTTACAATAATCTCTCTGAGTACAGAAACAATTGAAACTTCGACCGCAACCCCAATCGAAACGCGATGTTCTTGCAGGTAAATGATCAGCAGCCGGAACAGCTCTACTAGAATTAGTAGGAATAAAATATCTGAGGTAACAGGCTG
Organism: uncultured cyanobacterium; assembly: GCA_963793265.1. Lineage (GTDB taxonomy): Bacteria > Cyanobacteriota > Cyanobacteriia > Phormidesmidales > Phormidesmidaceae > Phormidesmis. Next base: position 367,247 of record CAWBZI010000004.1, on the reverse strand, counting down.
AAAATCTAGCGGCGGCAGTAGCGATAGCGCCATCTCTCTTAGCTGAAGAACCATAAAGCTAAACAGCCCAATACACAAGCAAATAACAATAAAGTCCTGAACTGTCTCTAATAGTCGGATGACTTTCTCACTATTGAGCCAGCGATACCAGGGAAGAGAGGGTTGTTTGTGAGCATCCATGAATATGACCTGATAAGTTCAAAGGAACGTTGCCTGTAGCTAAATGTCCATGCTTTAACAGCTTATCTATAGTTTTTGCAAATCAAATAGCAAAAACTATATAAATAACGTTTATATGGCATAACGATTCTTTAACTAATACCAAATCCTGACTGCTCAGACCTTAGATGATCGGAGGGCGTAAGGTCTTACGCCCCTACGAAGGGTACGGCTTAGGGGTATGCGATTCGGGCTTGGTGTAAACGGCGTCAAAAGCGCTGAGAACTGCGAATCGTTCTGGGCTTTTCTCATTTTGGTACGGTTCAATACGATTGACCCATGAAATTAAAAGAGCGCACTATCTATGTTTCAAGCTTCCGACTATCTCAGTTTGCTACAGCAGCTAGAAAACTTTTTTGCTGATTCAACGCGACGGTCAACCGTGGCTGAACCTGTCAGTCCAGAAGTTTTGCGCGATCGCCTCTCCCTAGCCCTCCCCACCGAAGGCAAACCCCTAAGCAAACTCAACACCGACATCGCCAGCTACCTATCTCACGCTGTAAAAACAGCCCATCCCGCCTACTTCAACCAGCTATGGGGCGGCTTTAGCGCGGCCTGCTTTATGGGCGACGTGCTCTCTAGCGCCACTAATACCTCTATGTACACCCATGAGGTCGCGCCGGTCGCAACCTTAATAGAGAAAACGCTCATTGCTAAAGCAGGCGAGCTGATTGGCTATAAGCAGCCAGAAGGACAGTTCACAACGGGCGGCAGCAATGGCAACTTAATGGCAATGGTGATCGCCCGGCACCGCGCCCTGCCTGAGCTAAAGAAAACGGGCACATCAGGAGCGCCGAAGCTTGTGGCTTTTGTCTCTAAAGACGCGCACTACTCTTTCACCAAAGCCGCTCAGCTACTAGGGATAGGCACCGAGCAGCTCTGGCGAGTGCCGGTAGATGAGCAGGGAGCGATGATACCAGCGGCGCTAGAATCGTTGATTGCCTCAGCGATCGCTCAAGGCGCACGGCCCTTCTTCATCTCAGGGACGGCAGGAACGACTGTGCGAGGCGCTTACGATCCGTTTGTAGAGATTGCAGCGATCGCGCAAAGAGAAAACCTCTGGTTCCACATAGACGGGGCCTGGGGCGCTAGCGTACTGCTGAGCCAAACGCACCGGCACCTGATGCAGGGCGCACACCTGGCGGATTCAGTTGTTTGGGACGCGCATAAAATGATGGGCATGACGCTGATGTGTTCCATGCTGGTTGTAAAGCAGCGCGGCATGATGATGAGCGCTTTTTCGGCTGATGATATGGATTATCTATTCCATTCATCCGAGCAGGAGCCGACTGACTTAGGCCCTAGCACGATTCATTGCGGCAGACGCGTAGATGCGCTAAAGCTGTGGTTGGCTTGGCAGCACTTGGGCGATCGCGGCTGGGAAACGATGATTGATCGCTATTTCACGCTGGCGGCAAAAACAGAAGCGCTCATTAACGCTCATGAGTCGCTAAGGATGGTTTTTCCAAGAACTGCGGTTAACGTGTGCTTTCAATACGTGCCCAAAGTGAAAGAGAACGCCAGCGAGATGACGCTGAAAGTGCGCGAGATTTTGATGAATAAGGGATTGGCGATGGTGAACTATGCTCAGCTAAACGGCCAGGTGTTCTTTCGTTTGGTGATTTGCAACAACCAAACGGAAATGGAAGACATTGAGGCTTTTTTGGATGATCTGGTTGCGATCGCCCGTCAGATAGAACAAAAAGCTTGAATGATTTTCCCTGAAAACTAGCTGAAGAAACATTTACCCACTTCTCATCAACCGCTCAGGCGATCGCGAAGCAGGCTGGCTAAAGTAGAACTGTCAACTAAACAACACACCACGAGGTAAGACACATGTCAGACGATAAGAAGACTAACCCAGCAGAAGGCCAGATTTCAGACGAACAGCTCAAAGACGTAGCAGGCGGCAACAAAATCCAAAAGACACGTCTAGAGGCTTTAGATTCTCGCGACTCTAGCAAGAGCGTTGAAGACATCCAAAAGACTCGCTTAGATGCTCTAGAAAACCGCGATTCTAGCAAGTAAGTTCATCGATTTGTTTTAGCTCCTCACACACCCACGTTCCAGACTACAAAGTCTGGAACTTTTTTCATTCATTATTAAACGTTTCTACAACATACATTGAGGTATTTACAATGTCAGAGAACAAACAGAATAATCCAAATGAAGCTGTTGAGGCCGACAAGAAATTAGAAGATGAAAAGCTCACGGAGGTTAGCGGCGGTAAAAACGTTCCGAAGAGCCATCTTGGTGAAATAGACAATCAGACGGTAAGCCAGCTACCGGATGAGTCAAACACCATTCAAAAAACGCGGTTAGACAATTTGGACAGCCGTAATAAGTAGCCGTAGGGTTTTGAAGTCGAGGAGGGTATCCGTTTAGCGTTATACATCGAAAACCCCTCCCTTACGGTTCCCACCGGGAACCAAGTCCCGGATCTCTAGACACACAGCCAAGTTCCCCTCTTGGGAGGGGTGGCGCGCAGCGACGGGGTGGGTCGGCAACCTAAGCTACCAGCCGACCCTAAACGCGCACCATTCTCTTGTCTCTTCTCTAAGCCTACAGCGTCAAAGACTGCGCATTATTCTCAATCAAATCGCACAGGTCTTTCAAAAAGGCCGCGCCGTCTGCGCCATAGATAATGCGATGATCGCTGGTCATATTCACCCGCATCTGCTTACGCACGCCCATTAGACCGTCAGGCGTAGCCACCACTTTTTGCAGCGCCCCGCCAATGGCCAAAATAGACCCCTGCCCAGGCGGCAAAATCGCATCAAAGCTATCGACGCCAAACATGCCGAGATTAGAAAGCGTGAAGGTGCCGCTGTTGTACTCTTCGGGTGAGAGCTGCTTAGAGCGCGATCGCGCCACCAAGTCCTTCCAAGTCCGAGAAAGCGAATAAATATCCATCTGATCCGCACTGCGTAGCACAGGCGTAATCAAGCCACCGTCCGGCATGGCAACGGCAACAGCGATATTAATGCTATTGCTGTACTGAATGCCCGTAGGCGAGAAGCTAGCGTTTACAACCGGATGCTTTTGCAGCGTGACGGCAACAGCCTTGGCCAATAGCGCCGTCATGGTGACGCCTTTAGGCTTGATTTGCTTATATAAAGCGTCTAGCGCGTTAGTTGTGATGGTATAGCCGACGCGGAAAACAGGCACCGAGAGGCTAGCGTCCATATTACGGACGACGGCTTGCTGAAGCGAGTTGAAGGCGACGAGTTCGCCGGGGGCAGCAGGCACGGGCGCGGGCGCTGCTGAAGCTCTAGAAGCACCAGGAACGACAACAGGAGTCGTAGGCGCTGGGGGCGCAAGCTGCTGAGTCGCGGCTGAGGTTGGCGACGGCGTTTGGCCAGCGGCTTTTTCGATGTCTTGAGCGACGATTCGACCGTGCGGGCCGGAGCCTTGTAGGCCGTTGAGTTCTACTTTAAGCTGCTTGGCCAGCTTACGGGCGCGAGGCGAAACGATGACTCGGCCTGAGACGGTGCCGCCGCCGTTCTGGGAAGCGGCGTTTTGAGAAGCGGCGGTGGTGGTGTCTGCGACGGCTTGGGGAATGGCCGCGATCGCCTCTTCAGTTTGAGCCGCAGCCGGTTCAGGGCTCGCCGCTTTTACTGTTGTTGGGGCGGTGGTTGGAGCCACACCTGAACCATTGCTAATACTGGCTGCTTTCTGCTTAGCCTCTTCAATCTCTTCGGGGGTTTCAGCCAGGAATGCGATCGCGTCATTCACCTGAGCCATCTCGCCCGCTTCAGTCACAATCACCGCCAGGTAGCCTTCATAAAAAGACTCCACGTCCATATCGGCCTTATCAGACTCAACCACAACAACGGTTTCGCCCTTTTCTACCTTGTCACCAGCAGACTTGGCCCAGGAAACGATTTTTCCCTCAGTCATCGTAGAGCTGAGAGCAGGCATAAAGACTTCGCGAATCATGGATGGAGCTTATATGGACAACAGCTTTGGCGCTAGGTTTTTGCTAGCAACTGATTGTATCCCGTTGTGGGAGCCCGGTGATGTTGGGTTTGGACATCGTTAGCACACCAAAGCAGCCAGCAAAGTAGAAAGGACGCACAAACGCACGTCCCTACAGGATTTTTCAAGCTATGTGAGCCTACAGTTCGCCGCGAATGTCTTCGACGACGCCATCGCGAAGCAAAATCTCGACCTGCATTTTTTTAATCATATGATCGCCCACGGCAACCTTAAAAAAGCCGTCAATCTGGCCTTGGCTGACTTCCTTTTCTTGCTCTAGCGTCTGCACCTGCTGAAGCTGCTGAAGAAGCTGGTTCTTTTGCTGTAATAGCTGGCTTTTATCCTGGTTAAGCTTGGCCTGTACGCTGCTAATTTGCTGGGCAACCGCGGCATCAGCCGGGTCAGAGCCTTGCTTTTGCATTTCAGTCAAAATACGCTGGCTCTGCATTTCGAGCTGCTGCAAGCGACCGTCAATCTGGTTGAGCTGGCTTTGCAGTTGCTTTTGAGCCTCTTCTTTCCACAGCGGCGTCACCACTGCTTTGATATTGACAACGCGCTTGAGCAGTAGTTGAGACTGGGAAACATCCATGGCGAAGTAAAGGGGGAGTTATAGACAACTAAAAAAACGGAACGGTTTCAATTGAATCAGGAAACACCACATCAGGCCATAGCGCAGACCCTACAGGCGGGTTCATTTTTCCTTATATCAACTTTTCTTTATATGCTTGCCAACATTGTGCCCATCTATCAGGACACAAACGCAGTTTATGCGTATAGGCGGTCGATAGCTTCACGATAGCGATCGCTCACCTGAGCCCGCTTCACCTTCAGCGTCTGGGTCAATAGGCCGTTCTCTACGCTAAAAGGTTCCGTCAGCAGCTCAAAAGCGCCAATCCGATCGTCAGGCCGATAGCCAGGCCGCTTAGCCACCTCACGCTTTAGCTCCTGCTTAAACAAATCACGCACAGCCTTAGCGTTCAGATCCACCGGCTTGCCGTTTGCCCACTTCTCCATGGCCTCCGCACTCGGCACAATCAGCGCCCCAATAAACTTTTGATCCTGTCCCACCAGCATGATCTGATCCACATAGGGGCTCCGCAAGCAGGCATTTTCAATCGGCGTTGGCTCAATATTTTCGCCGTTTGTGAGCACAATCGTATCTTTAGCTCGCCCGGTAATCACCAAGTCACCCATTGGCGTTAGCTGGCCCAAATCGCCCGTATCAAACCAACCTTCAGCGTCAATCGCCTTAGCCGTCGCCTCAGGATTTTTGTAATAGCCCTGCATAATCTGCGGGCCGCGCAGCAGCACGAGTCCAGGCGTACCGGTTGGCAAAGGCTGGCGCGTTTCAGGATTCACAATCAAGGTTTCAACGCCCGGCACCGCCTGGCCGTCAGCCCCGCGCAGATTACGCCACGGGCGACGCACGTGGGTAATTGGCGAAGTTTCAGTCAGACCATAGCCGCCTAAGATTTCAATCCCAGCAATCTCGTAAAAGTCTTCGAGATAGTCAGCGATAGAGCCACCGCCGCTGACGAGGTAGTCTACTTTACCGCCTAATGCATCGCGCACTTTGCCGTATACCAGGCGATCGCCCACCTGATGCAGCGGCCACAAATAGCTCATCTTCGCCGCTGCGATTATTTTCTGCACGGGCGAACTCTCAAGCTGATCGAGCTTAAGCCCGCTCAAAACGCGCCTGGCCTCAATGTATTCCTGGCTTTTCGCCAAAAAGAAAGCAACCAGCTTTTGCTTACTCTCCGGCTGATCGCGAAACTGCTTTTGCACCCCTTCATAAATCGACTCCCACAGACGCGGCACCGCCACCATATATTGCGGGCTATGCGCCTTGAGATCTTTTTTGACAGAGCGGATATTTGTATAAATTTGCGTTACGCCCTGCGAGAGCGTGAAGTATTCAAAAGATCGCTCATAGGAGTGCCAAATCGGCAAAATGCTCATCACCGTTTGCTCTGGGCCGACGCTCACAACGCTGCTAGCGCCCGAAATTTGAGAGAATAGATTGCTATGGCTGAGCATCACGCCCTTTGGCATTCCAGAGGTGCCCGAGGTGTACATGAGGGTTGCCGTGCGATCGCGTTCTAGCCTCACTGGCTTCAGCTCGCCGCCCGTCCCCATCAGCTCAGAAAAATTCAGCAGCTTCGCCCCGCCCAAATCAGCATCCAGCTCAGCCGCTTCATCCGTCAGCAAAATAATAAAGCGCAGACCGGCCCCGCTCAGATCGCTCGACAGCTTATTTAGCGTCGTAATATCCTGCACGATCAGCCCAATGCTGTCGCTGTTTTGCAAAATAAACAGCAGCTCAGCGCTGTCAGCATTCGCCCCGCGCACTGCGTCAATCGCACCTGCTGTCATCACGCCCTGATCGGCCACCAGCCAGCGCGGACGGTTTTCAGAGAAAAGGGCGATCGTCTCCCCCGGCTCTACCCCTAGCGCCTGCAATCCAGCCGCAAAGCGCTTAATATCGGCGGCTAGCTCGCCGTACGTATATTTCGTTTCGGGGCTCGTATGCGGATCATGCAGCGCCAAAGCATTGCCATACTTGCCTGCCACAATCGGCCACACTTCAGGAATTGCGGTCACTTCGTCATAGCGAATAGACCGAGCCCAGTTGTTTCTTTCTAATTCGTGAAGCGCCGCTGTCATGATTTTACACAGTCCTTTTATATTGCTGGTGCGCAGGGTCTTTATGAGACTCTCCAAAAAAGCAGAAAGACTTACGCAAGCTCTGCGCAATCTAGCAAGATTACTTGATACAAAGAATACCCGGATTCTCAAGCGACGGGCAATCTTCTGTGTGACAAACCGCTTATTGGTCAGTCATAGCGATGAATAGCTATACAATTCAAGACGTTTGAGCGTCAGCGGTTTACCATTACTTTTAAGGGAAATTAAGAACTTTGAACTTTTTGCGGGTGATGTTTTGATGACGGCTCTTTTGGCACTTCCGGTCTTAGCACTTTCGGTAGCCACCGCGCTATCAAATTCTGGCAGCTGGATTTCGCAGCACTTCACTCAGATCCTCTGGGCGATCGCCGCCATTCTGATCGTCGAAATGGTACGCGACTTCTACCATTTTCTTAGCCACCAGTGGGCTCCCCTTCAGCGCCTCCATAGCTGGCACCACCGCGCCTACAAAAAGGACTTCTCCCCCATTAGTACAGAGGTGTATCGCAAAGCTCAGATCTATAACGATGCGCCCGAATCTATTTTTATGATGGTGGTCATGGCGCTTGCTGCTACCCTCACGCATACGCCCGGCCTGTGGATGGGCGTTTTGTATGCCGCTGGGTTTTTAGCTGCCGCTGTTATGCGATCGCGCGGACTCCTCAGTGCCACCGACCTCACCCACGAGCCCGGCCCCCTCACCACTACGCCCGGCCACTGGAAAGTAAACCGCTCCTACCACTGGCGTCACCACTTCGACGACACCAACGCCTACTACGCAGGCCTCTTCCCCATCAGCGATCAGATTCTAGGCACTGCCCTCTCCCTTAAAGGTAAAACCGTCGCCGTCACAGGCGCTTCAGGCACCTTAGGCCGCGCCCTGATCACAGAACTCGCTAAGCAGGGTACAAAACCAATTGCCCTTAGCACCTCAGCCGCCGAAATTCCCGGTGCGACCAAAGTCATCGCCTGGCAAGCCGGGCAAGAAGCCGACCTCCGCGACGCCTTTCAAAAGATCGACATTCTCATCATCAACCACGGCATCAACGTCATGGGTGAAAAGTCTCCTCGCGCGATAGAACAATCTCTCGAAGTCAATGCGCTATCTGCCTGGCGCATGATGGAGACTTTTTTAGAAACCGTGAACAATCGTACGGGACGCGCCACTAAAGAAGTGTGGGTGAATACCTCTGAAGCTGAGGTGAACCCGGCTTTTAGCCCACTTTATGAAATCTCCAAGCGGCTCATTGGTGACTTGATTAACCTGCGCCGCACTGATGCGCCATGTGTGATTCGTAAGCTGGTGTTGGGGCCTTTTAAGAGTAATTTGAACCCGGTTGGGGTGATGAGTGGAGAGGCGATCGCACGCGGCATTCTCTTTCTCGCCAAACGCGACATCCGCAACATCATCGTCACCATCAACCCCCTCACCTATCTCCTCTTCCCCCTCAAAACACTAACGCAAGCCATCTACTTCTCTCTCTTCTCAACCACCTCTGCTCGCAGAAAAGCAGCCGAAAGTGTAGCCGCCCGAAATTAAACAGCACGTCGTTGAGCATCAAGGAAGTACAAAATGCAAAACCAGAATATAGACTCAATCCAATCCCTTTTCCACAGCCGCTTACTTACTCTTGAGCATCTCTTGAAGTCAGCGCAAACTCATTTTGGCAATGACGAGTCATTCCTTCAAGAGCGCATCGCAACAGACATGCTTCCCTTCGGTACACAGGTTGCTTTCACTTGCAATCAACCCCATAACTTTGCCCTTTGGTGTAATGAAAAACAGGCAAGTAATCTAGATCCAGAGGTTACATCGCTTGCACAGGCGCATGAACACATAGCAAACACTAATAAGCTTCTTTCGGACATCAAAGCTGGAGATGAAAAGCTAACCGAGGTTAAACGCATTGATTTAGGCGAAAGTCTCTACGTTGAGCTGCTTGGCAGTGAATACGTGAACGAATTTCTCATTTCAAACTTTTACTTCCACATGGTCACGGCTTACGACATTCTTCGGATGGTTGGAGTACCCATAGGGAAGCGAGATTATATGAAGCACTTGCTACCGTTGGTTATAAAGGGATAAAGCCTAAGTTAGTTTTGATAAACTCAATTCACGTTGGAGGATGGTGCGATCTACTTATGGGATGGTTAGGTCGCTAACCTAAGACGTATTTCAGAATCAAAATGAGGCTGGCTGCCACTGCAGATATTGAAAGTGTGAGTTCAAACATCTTAAAGTGCTTTCCTGTCTTCGGCTTCTGATAGCTGATTGGAAGCAATGGTTCGTTATCGGCATTGAAGTGGTTGGGCTCATAAAGTCTGAGGGACTTTTCTACTCTCAACAAGATATTCATAGTGTTGACAAAACCTTTCCTAATGTCGAGTAGAATCCTCAAGTTACACAACCAAAAAACAAAAACAACAAATATGAATAAGAGAGTTTCTTGGAAAGATGGCTTAGACTGCTTTTGAACAATCCATCCAACAAATACGGTAAAAAAGGTAATGGCCGTACTAGAGATACTGATAACTCTAGACCTCATATCTTTGACGTTCTCTTGCGTCGTGGTATATACCGCCAGCAAGATCTGGATTTTTTCACTATTCATATGCTCTAATCATAATGTTTTAGGGAAGCTATCATACCTTTGGCTGGCATTACAGTGACTTAAGCCAGGCTTATGTCAGTAAAAAATTTGCTTTACATTCGAAATTACTTCATCTCAGGGAGAACACACAGCACGTTTCTAAGCCAACTAGCTTACGCTTAAAGCCTACTCATACAGGGGTAGGGACATAAAACGAACCGCAAGATGAGTAGTATTACGTGTTCAAAGAATACGGCATAGGCGTATTCACTTATTCGATCAGCGTAAATATAAAGGTATAAACAACAGTGTCGCTCAATTGTGAACGCAGCATAATGTTGGCATAAGACGCATCTATCCAATAGTTGAAGTCCTCTTAACGACTTTTCTCTAGCATCTAGCCCTTACAACCGTCAGCGGCAGCTTGTCTGAGCGCCTGATTCTTAGCAACAAAACACTCCAGCAAGCAGCTAACACTTTCTTATTTCCTAGTCGTGTAGTCCATACAGCAGCGCTGATTGCGGCTACAGGTTTTGCTGCTTGCGGTTTTAGTAACTACTACTAACTCGCAAGACTTATGTTTTCTAACGCGCTTGACCCTCAACTCACTGAGGGCGGTAATCTAGATCTTTCAAATTCGATTGTCGATTTCGCTTCTACAGATGCTATAGAAAATCTCTCGAACTATCAACAGAATCAACTCTTTTCAATCGACTCAGATTCAATTGTTGATAGTTTGGTTGCAGAGATAGAAGCAAGCGCGATCGCCCCACAAGCACCCGCTTCAACCGCCCAAACCACGCGAGACATTCTCACTGACTACGGCACCCCTATCACCTACAACGGCAAAGCCTATCTACTCACCAACGGCATCAAAACCTGGGAAGACGCACAGGCTGAAGCCGAACAGCTCGGCGGCAATTTAGTCACTATCACCGATGCTGCTGAAGATGCCTGGCTGGCTGAAACGTTCGGTCGAGATCAGGGCTTTTGGATGGGGCTGAGCGATCGCCTACAAGAAGGCACGTTTCAATGGGCTAGCGGCGAAGCGCTCACCTACACCAACTGGGCAGCAGGCGAACCTAACGACTGGCAGGGCGATCAAGACTTTGGCCTGATCAACTTCGGCGGCGCTATTCAATGGGATGACCAACATGCCTACACAATGCTGCAAGGCATTATCGAGCTTGAGCTTAACCAACTAACCGCAGAAGATAGCAACCCGTCGCCCACGCTAGAGAATGCCATCGTCTATAACGGTAGTCAATATCTACTCCTGGATGAATCGCTGACCTGGGAGGCTGCACAAACCAAAGCACAACAGCTTGGCGGCAACCTTGTCACTATTAACGATGCCGCAGAGGATAGGTGGCTTCAGGAAACCTTTGGAGAGAACCAAAAGTTTTGGATGGGATCTGAGCGATCGCGAACAAGAAGGCGTATTCAAATGGGCCAGCGGCGAAGCCCTCACCTATACTAACTGGGCCCCCAATGAGCCTAACGACTGGCAGGGCACTCAAGACTTCGGCCTGATCAACTTCGGCAGCAGCAGGCAGTGGGACGACGAACACAGCTACACCACGCTACAGGGCGTTGTTGAAATTAAGGTAGGAGACAACAATCCTAGTGAACCGCCTATTATCCCAGAAGAAGTAGAAGCCCCCTCAACGCCGACACCAGAACCGCCTCAGACACCAACGCCAGTCGAAGAACCCGCCACGCCTACTGAAGATCCGCTTCAGTACAACGGTAGTCAATACGTTCTCACTGATGACGCTCTCACTTGGGAAGCTGCACAGGCAGAAGCGCAACAGCTTGGCGGCAACTTGGTCACTATCAACGACGCGGCAGAAGATCGGTGGCTTCAAGAAGCTTTCGGTGAAGAACAAAGATATTGGATGGGCTTGAGCGATCGCCAGCAAGAAGGCACTTTCACATGGGCCAGTGGCGAGGCTCTCACCTACACTAACTGGGCACCTAACGAGCCTAACGACTGGCAGGGCACTCAAGACTTTGGCGTCATCAACTTTGGCAGCAGCAAACAGTGGGACGACGAACACGCCTATAGCCAGTTCCGAGGCATTATCGAAATTAAGCTTGACGGCTCAACAGAAGTTCCGCCCACCGTCTTACCCACAGTGCTCGACGGCGAGCCGGATGTTTATTCCATCTATGCCGACGCCTTCTCTCGCATCGTTCCTGACAACTACAGCGGCTACAACGCCAACGCCGTTGAAATTAGCGACTGGGGCGATCGCACCCAAGTACAAGCGCTCGCTCAAGCCGTCAGAGGCATCAACGCCCAGACCCTCCGCATCCCCGGCGGCGACACCGCGAACTACTGGGACTGGGACTTAGGCGGCGTCGTGCAGTGGCGCAACGAAGCGGGCGACTTTCGCCCAACCTGGACATATCCCTACTTTCTTCCCGAGTCTCTGCCCCTAGCGCTCAACTACGAATACGGCACCACCGCCTCTCTCAGCAATTTAAAACCACTCTTCACCGAAAGCGGCGCTGAACCTATCTGGGTGGTAAACATGAACACATCCACCCTCGATAAAGAAATTCGCCACCTCACAGAAGCACTAGCGCTCGGGTTCACCGTCGATCGCATTGAGCTAGGCAACGAGCTATACTTTGGCATTCAAAACTACGTGCGGCCTGACTTTGGCGGCGAAGCGCCTCAAGTTGGCGGCACCCCAACGGCGGCTGACTATGCCGCACAGGCTAAAGAATGGGCGATCGCGATTCGCAAAGTCCCCGGATTAGAAGACGCAACTATCGCCGTCACAGGCGTTTCTCCTATTCACGTACCTGAACAGCGTGGCACTGAATGGTGGCCCGCCCTGCTCGCCAAAACCGGCCCCGACAATCTCAGCGCGGTAGATGTTGTAGATGCCTTTACCCTTCACCCTTACTACTCCACAGAGGATTTAGGTGTGACTAAAAGCGATGTTGGCGATCGCACCAGAGCAGGAGAAATCGCCAGAGCAGGCATTGAAATACTGCGTGAGACTTTAGCAGATCCCGCCCTTCATACGTCAGAACTTAAAGACAAAGAGCTATGGATCACAGAGCACAACATTATTGAAGACGCTGTGGTTATCCTCGGCGGTAGCTGGCTGCAAGCGCTGATGATTGACCTGCACACTCAGGAATTCTTAAAGGATGAACGCACGGCGGTGTCTACTGCCCATTTGCTTACAGGTAATGCTCAGTGGCAGGGGCTAACTGACGAAAATGGTCTGCAAATAGACGGTCAGCAGCGCGGCAGTGCCGATCGGCCTTTCAAAACTGACGCTAGCGAAGCCTACCAGCCAACTGCAATGGGCTTATTGCTAGGAAAATCGGCTGATATCTTCGACGAAGGGACAGCCACGCTACTCCAAAGCGGCAGTGCTTTCATTGCCTGGCAGGTAGAGAATCACGAAGGAAATGAAAGAGAGAGTAGCAGAGCAAACGGTACAAAGAGTATTTCGGCAACGAACGCTGACGAGACGACTGAAACACTCATATTACCCGAAGGAGAGACTTGGGAAGTTACTATCTATACAGGCGATCCCTGGGCCACGATTACAGGTGAAGAACAGCTCACTATTACCACTCAAACGCTTACAGGTGGAGGGGTGCTGACGATTGCGGGCTTTAGTAAAGTGGTTGCGATCGCACAATAAAATACCGATTAATCCAAGCTAGTCGAAACCACGGTGCCATCGCAATCCTTTATGCTCTTAATAACACCTTAATAGAGTCTTAACCAAGCATTGTCACAGCCCACTTTCAGACCGTCTGAGCATGAACCTGTTAACAATAAACCGTCTAATCCAAACCCATCTGGTCGCAGACTGTCCTATCGAGCCATAGTCGGTATTGGCTGCGTGTTTTGGGCGATAGTGCTCTTATCACTGCGATTGCAGCCCTTTGTCTCGCTTGACAACCTCAACCGAGATCCGGCTGCGATCGCCATTCATCCCATTTACTACGGCGCACTCTCCAACATTGGCGTTTTGTTCTGGAGCGCCAGTGCCGCCGTTTGCCTATTTAGCGCATACTTACTCAAGCATCTATCCGCTAGAATAGAGCACATAAGGTTTTTGGCAGTATTTGACCTGTTCAACACGGTGCTGTGCCTAGACGATTTGTTCATGCTACACGAATGGCTATTTCCCGAAAAGCTCTATATCTCTGAGAATTTAGTCTTCTTAGCGTACGTAATTGCTCTAGTCGCGATTGTCGTCTATTTTCGACAGCTGATGCTCTCAACTCAGCCTTTGCTATTTGTGCTCAGCATACTTCTCTTCTTTACATCAATAGCTATTGATGTATCCCCACTTAGTTCATATAACGCTAATTGGATAGAAGACGGAGCGAAGTTTATAGCTATCTTTGCCTGGCTAGCTTATTTTATAGAAGTGGCCATTCAGCTTGCGCGCGCAGCCTATCTTCCAGCCGAGCCACTGCGACTTAATATGTAGTGGTCTGATCCGTAGAAATCTAAAAAGTACTTACTAGACATTCATCAAAATTACGGATTCTACATCAACATTTCTAGATATATGCTTCACCCATGCATCTATTCACGTTTGCCTGTACCTGTACTCAACCGATAGAAAATCCAATAAAATCATTTCATTTACCGACAGTCCTTATACATGCAACCTCCTCTAATCAGCGTTCTCATCAACAACTACAACTATGGTCGTTTTCTGAGTACCGCTATCAATAGCGTCCTCAATCAAACTTACCGTAGCGTAGAAGTCATTGTCGTAGACGATGGATCAACAGATCAATCTAGAAAGATTATCCAACGTTATAAAGATGAGATAGTACCTGTTTTAAAAGAGAATGGTGGACAAGATGCTGCTTTCAACGCAGGCTTTGAGCAGAGTAAAGGTGAGATTATCTGCTTTTTAGACGCCGACGACGAATTCACCCCTGACAAACTACAAAAAATAGCCGACTGCTTTAGCCAAGCACCCGAAGCAGGCTGGTGCTTCCATGCCCTACAGCTAAAAGACACCCACACTGGCAAAGACTTAGGCAAAACTCGCGCCTTCCCTAAAGCCGACAGCGACGCTTCGACGCCCTGCGACTTCCGGCAGGCTATGCGCTGGGGCAGGCTCCCGTTCTACCCCATGTCCACCTCTGGGCTATGCTTTCAGCGCTCCCTACTCGCGCAAATTCTGCCCATGCCCGAAACCTTTATTAAGACCTCTGCCGATCGCTACTTACGCTCTGCGGCAATGGCCCTCTCGCCTGGCTACTTCCTCACCGATACCCTCACCATTCAGGGCATTCACGGCAGCAACGCGGCCACCCTTCGCCGCGATCGCCCCTTCCTTTTAGAGCGCCAGCTCGTCACCGCCTACCTCCTCAAAACCCGTCTGCCCGAGGTGACTCTCTACGCCAATCGGCTATTTGCCCGTGGCCTTTGCGCCTACGAATCACTCACCAGCCAAGCAGATCACGAGATAGAGCCTGAGTACGAAGCGCTGATTCAAGACTACTACGCGCTTTGTTCGCCGTTGGATAGAGTAGCGATCGCCCTCATTCACAAGTACCACAGCCGCGGTAGCCGCAAAGAATACGCCTTCCGGCCATCTCCAGAGGGTACTAAGAAAGAAGAATCTGTGGCCTCTAACCGTCACTAAAAACCGCCGTGACAGCAATCCTTACGGCAATAGCTCTGCAACCTTTGCTTCAAGCGCATTCACCTGCTGCTTTAGCTCAATAACTAATATTGCTAGATTGTCAAACTGTTGAGCTGGCGAAAGATCGCCAGGAACGGCGGGAATCTCGGTAGGGGCAGGGCGGTTGCTACTGATACCGGGGTTTGGAGAGCGAGATTGGATTTGGGAGACTTGGGTTTGAAGTGATCGCACCTGAAACTCCAACTGATTCACCCGAGAATCTATCAGTGAAGAAGCCACAGCTGGCCTCAGCAAAAAGCTCAACAATAGCGTTAGAACCAAACAAGCAATTGACGCAGGCTTTAAGAAGAACTTCATCGTAACCGTTTCAATTTTCAGGTGTTAAAGGCAATTGGCTCATACTATTGGTACGATCAATCACCCTCAAGAAATTCTAGCGTCTGAGCTATAGCTTTGTGTCTGCTATGCCTGCGCAGACTCCAAAAAACTGAAATTTGTTTCACTACTGAAGAATGCTGAATTCGTCGAATTTTACGACGGCAGAAGCAGGCAATCGCGTATCAAAATAATAGCTACTCACCATACCGCTTCCCGTATCGAGAATCGTAAAGCTCGTAATCTCATTGCTGGCAATATAAGGCTGCGGGTTGCCGCTCTCATCAGTCGAAGGCGCGAGTGTCGGAACGATCGGGCTTAAACCGTTGGGGTCTTCTGTGGCGCTGTAGGTTTCTTTAAAGGGGGTTAGACCAGCCGCGATCGCCTCCCCTTCCTCTGGCACATCACGAGGATTACCCGCTATGTGTGCGCCATAGCTATTACCCACATTAGAAGTCTCTAACAGATGCACACCGCTAGGCGTTACAAACCGATTCCACAGATGAGAATGACCATAAAAAACAAGCTGTACGTTAGCAGACTCCAGCAAAGGCATTAAGTCATTGATTAAATAGTCTTTCTCTTTAGGATACTCATACTGCACCGATTGCAAAGTACCGTCTTCAGCTCTGTTCTCCACTGCAACCGGATCGGTAAAGGCAGGAACAATGTTGCCGCCAAGCGTGTGAAGCGGGTGGTGCAGCATGACGATTTTGTAGGGAGCGCTTTGGAATTCGTTGCTGGAAAGCTCTTGTTTTAGCCACTCATACTGAGCGCTGCCTTCGCGAATATCTTCAAAAATATGCTGACCGTAGCCCCATGCTTCAGGACTGTTGATGTCTGCGGCGCTCTCACGGTAGCGGCCTTTGGTGTTTGGAGATAAGTCGGGCGATCGCCAAATCTGAGTGACATACAAGCTCACTAGCCGCACGCTACCAAATGTTGTCGCATAGTACTGTTCTGTTGTCTCTCCATTCGGCAACTGTGTTGTTGGTAACGAAAATATCTCTTCGTAAGTATCGGTGTTGTAAGAATGATCCTTGATCCAATCTTTTGACGAAACGCCATCAGGAGCCGAATAAAATTTACTCACCAAGTCACGAGGCAAGGTATTAACAAACTGCGGATCGAGCTTTGCATTAGCCGCATACCGGCCCATTACCTCATGATTTCCGATGACTGGAAACAGCGGCGCGTGTTGAATCAGTTCGCCGCCATCGTAGGTCGTTGTCACCCCGCCTGAGTCAAAAGCATGGTTGGCCCGGCCCTGCAAGCCAGGGAAAAATGCCAGTCCTCTAGCATCGTCAAACCATTCGGAAGCGCGATCCGGCACGTTGACCAGATCGCCTGCAAAAAACACCGCATCTACTCGCCCCACCGTTTCAGCCACCTTCTGCAAATTAGCAGGCGACATCGGCTTAAGCTGATGGTCAGACGTGAGCAATATCTTCAGCGGCCTGTCTTGGGGCGGGTTAGGCGCTAGGGTAAATTCGTTACTCACCGCCGTTTGCCCAGCAGCATCGCGACTTACGACCTTGTAAGGCAGATGAAAGCCAGGCGATAGCCCTGTTACAGTGGCCTCATGCCGCCAAATTTCACGCCGCGTCACCTCTGGGAAAGCGCGGCCCTGTACCCGAGAATCGCTGTCTTCTCGAACCCGGCTAAGCTGAGTCGTGGTCGCCGTCGCCGTTTGCCCCTCCCCGTATTCCACAACATGCTCAGCCCCCTCAAACTCTGTAAACCAAACGACCTGCACGGACGAGTCGGTCGGGAGCTGTAGAAAAGGATCGCTGAGCAAGGGGAGCGATCCTTTGGTTGCGCTAGTGTCAGAAACGGTATTGTTATTAGCGCTGCGATTCGGTAGATTGTTCAACTGCATGACAAATACGCTAGCGGCGGCAAGCATAGCAATAGCGAGCAAAAAGAGTCGCTTGGTGGGCTGTTTTCCGAACATGTTTGGCCCTGTCTCATATTTAACGCAATTCCCCGATCGCATCGTAAATGAGCGAATAGGTTATGGGGTCGGCGGTTTTTAGGGTATCAAACTTCTGACAGTCGCAGAAGCGGCCTGCGATTTGAAACGGCTGAGGTGGAAACGTGGCACCCTATTGTGAAGTTCTTGTTATGTAGCGATCGCCCATAGCCTCACCATAGCCCCAGGCCCGTTCTTCTTGCCCAATGCCTCCTGAAAAACCCAACTGGCGAAAATTCATCTATTGGCTCAGTCCGGTGCTTTTGGTATCACTGAGCCTACACGGGTTGGCTTTGCTCATTCCGGTGCCAGAACCGGAACCCATTGAAGATCTTAAAGTTGAACTACCCGAGCCCATTTCGGTGACGGAGCTACCTAAAGTCTCTAGGCCCACCGCTGCTCCAGAATTAGCTTCTCCACCACCCACCGTAGCGCCGCCTGCAACAGAGCCCCCTGTCGTAGCGCCACCAGCTCCAGAACCTGCCGTTCAGCCTCCGCCGCAGGTGATTGTTGCCGCACCCAAGCCTGCCGATCCGCCGACGCCGACGCCGACGCCGACACCGACGCCGACACCGACACCGACACCCACGCCTACACCCACGCAAACGCCCACGCAAACGCCCACGCAAACGTCTGCACCTGTCGTTCCTCAGCAATACGTATCCGATGGAACTACTGATGCTTACTACCGGAACACAGCGTTTACCTTTCTCTCACCTTATGGCAGAGGGCAAGACATCAAGAACAATATTCTTAGCTTGACCTATCCAGCGAACGGAGCGTGCTTTGAACAAGACGCTGGGCTGAATGTGACCGCTGCTGTCGTTCTTGACGATCAAGGCGAACTCGTGGCCGGTCAGCTACTCCAGCTCACCGGATATTCCGCTATAGACAACTGGATAACCGCCTACCTTTCGCCGCCCGAGCCTGAGCTGCTACCGGACGCTGCGTTTACCGCCTTGCAGCAGGCAGTGCCAACGGCTCCGCCAGACGGAGATATTCGCGATTGGGTCAACTCAGCGCGGAAGGGCACAGGCCCGCTTGTACCACCCGATGAAAAGGAACCTTACTCATTTCAAGTTTCTGTCACCGTCGAAGACAATCAGTGCCAGCCGCCTTAGCGTTATTAACCACCGCTCACAGGCGGAATTAACACCAGCTCATCCCCGTCTTTTAGCGGCATATCAGCCGCAACAAACTGCAAATTTATGCCAAAGCGGGTGACTTCTTTCCACTGAGCCAAATCGGGATAGTCGGCAATTAAGCGATCGCGCACCCCCCCAGCCGTCGTCCCGACCGGCAGCACCATCACCTGCTCCGCAGCGCCCAAAGTCTCCTGATACACCGCAAACAGCTTCAGCATAATCGTAATCTCTCCAGCCGCACTCACAGTCCGCCATCCTGCTTAGCCATCTCTCTCAAACTCTCTTCCAAGCTCTTCAGCAGCACCCGCTCCTGATAGGGCTTAGAAAAATAGGCATTAGCGCCCAGGTTCATCGCCAGATTACGGTGCTTTTCGCCGCTGCGAGAAGTGAGCATGGTCACTGGAACATTGGCAAACTTAGGCTGCGATCGCAACTTCGACAAAAAGCTGTACCCGTCCATCCGCGGCATTTCCACATCACACACAATCCCATCTACCACCAGCCCATTCTCTAGCCGGTCAAAGGCGTCCTCACCATCGCGGGCCTGCTCTACGTCATAACCCGCCTTCTCTAAGATCAGCGCTAGCAGCCGCCGTACGTTCACCGAGTCATCAATCACCAAAAACTTAGCGCTGCGGTTTACATCTGGGTCAGGCACCGTCTGCAAGCTCAGCGGATCAATCGCGCCCTGCGTCACCGGATTAGAGTATAGCGCTGCTGCCGAATTGATATTAGACGCCTCACAGTTGAGCACCCAGCGAGCAATATCCGGCAGGCTAACTAATGGAATGACCTTACCGTCGCCCAAAATTGTACAGTTACTAAAGCCCGCAGGCAGCGCAATCGGCCCTTCTACCCGGCGCACGGCCACTTCCCGCTCGCCCCAAGATCTGTCAATTTCAATCCCTATTTTCTGATCGCCCATATGAAAGAGCAGTACGCTCGGGCGATCCATCGTCGGCACTTCTTCTAAGCTGTCAAACTGACGAGGACAGTTAAAAGCTAGCCAGGTAGAAAGCTTGATCAGGCGGATTTCTTTGCCCTTAAAGCGGAACATCGTGCGGCCATCACGCTCAAAACGGTCTTCATCGGCAGCGATCGCAACCTCCTCGATCATGTCGGTCGGCAGCGCCACTGGCATCCGATTAGACTCAGCTAGCATCACCCGCGTTACCGAGAGCGTATAGGGCACCGAAATTGTGAACGTCGTGCCTTTTCCAGGCGCGGTATCGACGCTGATATCGCCGCGAATTTGGGTGAGATTGTTGCGCACTACGTCCATGCCCACGCCGCGCCCCGAGAGTGCCGTCACAGCGTCAGAGGTGCTAAAGCCAGGCTCGAAAATAAGTGAAAGCAGCTCGGCTTCACTGGCTGCGTCCAGGAGATCGGCATCTAGGCCCATTGCTAGGGCGCGATCGCGTATCTTATCCAGCGCAATTCCATTACCGTCATCACTCACCGTAATCACCGTGCGATTGCTACGGTTAAACGCCTTGATCGCAATCGTCCCGGTCTTGGGCTTACCCTGGCTCTCCCGCTTTTGCGGCGTTTCAATGCCATGGTCAAAGGCATTGCGAACAATGTGCATCATTGGATCGTTCAGCGCTTCTAGAATGTTGCGGTCGATCAAAACGCTTTCACCGTCTAAAGCAAGCTCTACCGACTTCCCGTGCTCTAGCTCTAGCTCTCGCAAGGCCCGAGGAAAGCGGTTGGTCACATCTGAGAGGGGACGCATTCGCAGTTGGTTAAGGTTGAGCTGCAAATGACGCGCCGTTCGATGAATCACCCGCGTGGTCTGCTCGGTTCTATCAACGCTCAGTTCAATATCGTCTGCGACTTCTTGCAGCTTTACCACCGACTCTACAATCTGTCGAAAGGGCAGATGAGCATCGTTGTAGCGGTCGAATTCTAAGGTGTCAAACCCCTGGCGAAAGCCTGACTCTGAGGCGGTAGGTATAGCAGATCCAGCAGCGGTAGCAAGAGGCTGCGGGGGGGCAGTGCCGGGCAGCGCCGCACCAGATTGAGCGCTAGAGAGCAGAAGGGGGCGTTCGGGCTGTTCGTAGAGATCCCTTACGTCATCATTGATTTCGTCGAGCGATCGCAATTTCCGGCTTAAGTCTTTCACCAGCACGCGCATTCGCTTTACCTCAGCCTCTAGCCGGTTGCGCTCAATTGTCAGCTCACCAAAATAATCATTCAAATTATTCAGCTTGCGCACCGACACCCGCACGGTATTGTCGCCTAGCTCAGCGTCTTCTACCTGCGCTTTAGGCGTCTCTGAAAACCGAAACGCCGTACCCGATTGACTATTCTGCTGAGCGCTCGCAGCATCGCTGACGGCAGCGCGCGATCCTAAGGTTGTACCGCTCGCTGGCTCCGAACTTAGGTCGTCAAACACGCCCGCAAAAGCGTCTTCTTCTGTGATTTCGCTATCAACAAAATCACCCGTTAGATCGTCGGACAAGCCGCCAGCAGGTTCACTATCAAAGTTGCCGGTCGAATCGCCTAGTAGGTCATCATCGCCGCTATCAAAGCCACCGAAGACATCACCCACCAGCGCATCGTTCTCGTCGCCAAAGCCACCGAACACATCGCCAGCTAAGTTCTCATCTAGTGGCAAATCAACGCCTGTCTCGTCAGTGTCAATATCAAACCCCGCAAATACAGAGGCCACTGACCCGTTGCTATCTTCTAGATCTAAAGAATCTCGCTCAGCGCGATCAAACTCAATTGCGATCGTGCCAAAGCTCATGTCAGTGAGCTGATCGGGCATAGAATCGACGTTGCCAGTCAGCACTAGGGCTTGCGATCGCCGCCAAATTTGCAGTGTCTTCTGGGCCACCTCCTGCACCTGCGCCGAATTCATTGCCCCTAGCGCATACTGCTCTACCGACTGACAAAGCTTGATAAACACCGGCAAATCGAGCATTTCGCCCAGCCCGCCCAGCTCCTGAGCCATAATCGCAACTTCTTCTTGCAGGTTTAGCGGCTGCTCGTCGATCAACGCCTCTAGCCGCTCCAGCGCCCCGTCCACCTCCGTCTGAAAAATCAGAGGCATTACGTTTTGCCCTTCATCGGCATCCATAATTGAGGCGGCATCCTCAGCGCTTGGCTCGCCTAACGTGTCATAGAGCCCATCAAAGATAGGCATAACGGTGGTGTTAACCCAGCTCTCGTCCAAAGGCTGACCTGTGCGATCGCGCTCCACAATCTGCCGAATCGCATCCACCCCGCTCAACATCTGTCCTTCGACATCGGCGCTCACCCCTTCAGCCCGCTGAATCTTCAGCACCTTCAGCGAATCCTCTAGCCGATGCGATAGCTCGCTTGTGAGCCCATAGCCCATCAGCGCCGCCCCGCCCTTAATCGAGTGCGCCGCCCGCAGCGCCCCGTTAATCTCATGGCTATCGACACCGCGCTGCGCCACCCCTAGCAGCGCCGTTTCCATGGTGTCCAAATATTCTCCAGCCTCATCGAGAAACTGAAGCCGAATTTCTTGCTCTTTGCCGTCCATACTTACCCCTCATCGACGGTAAACGTAGACACCTGTTCCTGAAGATCTTGAGCTACCGATACCGTCTGCTTCAGTGCCTCAGACACCTGCCGCGAAGAGGCCGATGTGCGCTCAGAAAGCTGCGCAATTTCCGCCATCAGCGTCGATACCGTTGTCGAAGTTTCCACCTGCGATCCGGTCGCCTCCGAAATCATCCGCGCTAGCTCATCCATCCGCTGCGAGCCTGCCAAAATCTGGTTCAGGCTTAGCTTGGCGTCTTCCACTCGCCGCGTCCCTTCTACCACCTGCGAGGTGCTCTGCTCAATCGCCTCTACCACGTCATTCGTCTCGCGCTGAATCGTCTCGACAATCCGCTCAATCTCCTCAGTCGCCGACGCCGAGCGGGTTGCCAGCTCACCAACTTCTTCGGCCACCGCCGCAAAGCCCTGTCCGGCCTCACCGGCTCTTGCCGCCTCAATTCCAGCATTAATCGCCAGCAAGTTTGTCTGCTGCGCAATCTGATTAATCAGCAGCACCGCCTTCGTGATCTGCTGAGAAGACTCGCCTAAGCGCTTTACCTTTTTGGCAGTGTGGCCCACCGTCTGCCGCATTAATAAAATGTTGCTTACGGTTAAATCCATCGCTTCTTCGCCAGTCGTCGCCGTCTCAGAAGCCGTCTTAGCCACCGCTGCCGCCTCCTGGGCCTGCTCGGCCACCTGCCGAATCGAAGCTGTCATCTCACCGACAGAGTTAAGGGTTTTGGTCGTCTGCTCGGCCTGCTGCAAGGCTTCATCAGCCAGCAGGCGAATCGCACTCTCGTTCTGGCCTAGCGAGGCGTTTACCTGAAGCGCGGACTGTTTTACCTGCGTGACCACCTGACGCAGGTTTTCAACAATTGAGTTAAAGAAGTCTGCCACTGTGCCGATTTCGCCAGCGGTTACGTTAGCGCGCACGGTTAGGTCACCATCGGCTACCGCTTCTACGTCACTGAGCAGTTCTATAAGCTGATTTTGCAGCGCTTCTTGGCGATCCAAACGCTCCTGACTGAGGAATTCGGTTTGAGAAAGGGCCTGTATTTTTTGCGTGATCGCATCCGCCTGCTCTAGCGCGTAGCCCAACTGCGTTGCCGCCCGCTGCATAAAGTTAATCGTCAGCTCAGACCAGTCTCTGGGCCCCTCGCACTCATGCGCAATCAGCAGCCCCAGCAGTCGATCTTCTACCACAATCGGCGCAACTAAGTTAGCTCGCACCTTAAAGGGCGCTAGCTGGTTCATATGGCACTCAGTCAGGCCCGCCGTATAAATATCAGAGGTCGCCTTCACCCGACCTGTTTTGTACTGCTCAACGTAGCTATCAGCAAAGCAGGGGTCGGTAATCTCTGCGCCCAAAGCCGGAGGCCACTGTGGATCGACCGACTCAGCCACGATAGTGCCGTTCCACTTATCGTCAAAGGTGTACACAATCACGCGGCTACAGTCGATTGCCAGCTTGAGCTGACGGGTGACGATGCGATAGATTTTGTCGCGGTTGTTCAAAGAAGAGGCACTGCTCACAGCGGCTTCTCGAATGTCAGTTACCAGCGCCGTGAGCTGCTGCTCGCGCTTCACTGCCTGCGTCTGCGTCTGCAATATTCGCGACTGGGCCAGCGCATAGCCCACCTGCGTCGTCAGCTGCTGCATCATGCTAATTTCTTCAGGCTGCCAGTGACGCGGCCCGCTGCACTGATGCACACACATCAGCCCGACTAGATCTTCGCCTACAATAATCGGCCCCACCATATTTGCCTTCACCTCTAGCTCTTTGAGCAGGCGGCAGTGGCACTCCGTCAAATCTGCCTTATCAATATCCTGCACATACGAAATCTGCCCTGTCTTAAAGCGGTCTACCGAATTCGGCATCATAGGATCGATCAGCGTTTGGCCCATTGCCCGGCTCCAACCCTTACCCACCGACTCGGCGGTCACATCTCCGCCGCCATAGCCTGCATTAAAGCGATAGATAATCACGCGATCCACGTGAAAAAGCG
This sequence comes from uncultured cyanobacterium, assembly GCA_963793265.1. Classification (GTDB taxonomy): domain Bacteria; phylum Cyanobacteriota; class Cyanobacteriia; order Phormidesmidales; family Phormidesmidaceae; genus Phormidesmis. The sequence continues at coordinate 343,109 of CAWBZI010000004.1, read as the reverse complement.
CCCTTACCTGATCTACAGCCGTGCTCAAAATAGACTCTACGTCTAGGCTTTGGCGTACTTGAGAGGTGAAATCGCTGAGCAGTTGCGATCGCCTCGCCGACTCCGTTTGCGTTTGATTTTGAAACCGCAGCGAAGACTCAGAGCTAGACACCGCCGCCGCTAGCTCATTGAAAGCACTCGCCACCCGGCCCACTTCGTCGCGTGAATAAACGTCAGCTCTAGACGATCTGTCGCCCGAGGCAAACTTCTCAGTCGCCGCCTGCAAATTCCGTACCGGCTGAACAATCGAGCGGCCTAGCAGCTTCGCGATGACTACATCTACCAGTAGCGCCAGCATTGCCGCCCCAGTCACCAGCCAGCCATTGCGCCATATGCGCTCGTTAATCATCTGCTCAGAGAGCCCGCGCAGCACCACCGCCACCGCCTCACCATTGCCACCGACAATCGGCATCGCAGCCACCGTATAGCGATCGTCACTCGGCCCCACAAAGCGCTCAGTAAGCACCTCGCCTTCGGGCGTGGTAATCGCATTCTCTAAAAACTGATGCGCACCCAGATCTGGCTCCGTGCCTGCTAGCTCTGATCGTCCAATCGCAACCCGCGCAAAGCCGCCGCTAGGATCTAACCGATAAACGGCGCTATACCCGTCTGGAAACTGACCGAGCGCGTCGGCCACCGTTGCCGAGCTGCCATCGACGACATTCCCAGTAACTAGCGCCCCAATCACCCCACCTTGGCCTACTACATCGCCTGCGCCCTGCCCCGAAAAGAGCGGCACAACCCCGTAGCGAATTAAAGCAGCCTCATCGATATTTGGCGGAATCGTCACGCCTAAATTCTGCATGTCGGTCAATGACACCAGGCTCATTGTGGTGTTGGGCTGCCCCCGCTTCAGCGCCGCCGACACCAAATTTCCTGGATTAAACAAATCGCCTTCGCGATCGGCCGCCCCGCTAGCAATCACCCGCATGTCGGTGCCCACTAGCGTCATATATTCCAAATCGCCTGCTGCTAGCGCCGAACGCAGCACCGTACGGGCCTCTGAGGCCAGCTCACCGTCAACCTGATCTGTCTCGGCATAGAACTCAGCCGCCTCTAGCAGCGCCCCGTCGCTCAGCAGCGATCCGCCCAGGGTTAGCCTACCCACGTCGCTCGTCAAGTCTTTAGCCGTAGCCGACAGCTCACTAGCAGCCTGCTCGCGGAGCTGATGACGCCCCGTCATCGAAAGCAAATACAGGCTCAGACCAATGACCCCAGCCACCGACAAAATTTTAGAAGCCAGCAAGCCCGCTAGCTGCTTATCGGCTACAGGCAGGTTGTAAAACGACTGCAATAGGCCCGAGCGGCTGTAAGCAGTGACGTGGATCTTTTCGGGGGCGTAGCGCTCACCACCGTTATCGCTTGCCGCTGCGCCATTTGTGACAGCACCGTTTGCCATAGGAGCGCTCAAGATCTCAGCGCCATCACCGGCATCAGACGAATAGGCATCAGACGAATAGGGCGGACGAAGATCAGTGGTCATATCAAAATTCACGTCAGAAACGGTGCAGAGTTAGAACGAAAAGTTAGCTTAAAAACGAAAACTTATGAAATGGAGACTTAGCGCTGCTTAAGTTGCAGGCACAGATAGTACAGCTATATAACGTTAAGAAGATCCGTAATCAACCCTGAAAAACAGAAGACTGTAAAACAGCTTCAGCATCTAGCACCAGTAAGATTTGATCGTCTTGAACAGCACATCCTCTTAAATAAGGTACCAAAATTGGATTTACTTGGGGCGGTGGCGGCTGCAGGGCCTCTGCCGTCAGATGGATAATACCGTCAATTTCATCTACCATTAGGCCCAAAGATGAGCCCGCTTTGACAATCACCATACTGTACTGCTGCCTGGGCCGGTCTGGTACGGGCATCCCCAGTAGCCGCACCAGGTTGGCGATCCAAATCACACGATTGCGCCGGTTCACTAAGCCCAACATACAGGGCGGCATATTCGGAATTGCCGTCACTTGGGAGGGCGGCAGCACTGTAGCCTCCTCAACTGAGCGAGCAGCAATCACAGCCGGAACGCGCGGCGCGAGCTGAAACTTTAAGTAGGCTTCGCCAATAAGCTGACGGTCTGGAATAGCAAGCTCTGTTTTCACAAGTCAGCCGAAATATCTTCTAAGAGAATGTCTCTCTTAATGTAGATGATATGTCTCACTGGCCCAAAACTTAGCCAGTGTAAAGCGGCTTGTCATCTTCTGTTCAATACTTTGTGTTCAATACTTTGGCAATACTTTGGCGATCGCCTCAATCAGCTCATCTTTTGTATAGGGCTTCGTCAAATACACGGTCGCGCCCTGTCTCATACCCCACAGGCGGTCAATATTTTGCTTTTTAGAAGAGCACATCACCACCGGCACGTCTCTAGTTTCTGGCGTACGCTTTAGCTTGCGGCATAGCTCAAACCCGCTGATGCCGGGCATTACGACATCGGTGACGATCACATCTGGCTTTTGAGCGATCGCCTTATCCAACCCCTCAGCGCCCGTTGCTGCCCCCGTCGCGCTATACCCTTCCTCACTCAAGTAATGAATCATCAGCGCCATTTCTGAGGGGGTATCTTCAACCACCAAAATTCGGCCTCGCTCAACCGTTGAACGAGCTGCCGTTTTTGCAGCCGTTTTCGTCGCTGTCTCTGTAGCCGTTTTTGCTGAAAAAGCCATAGCAAGCTTACCGGGGAAAATAATAAGCGAAAGTACCGAAACAGCGTCAGAACTCGCTGAGCGATCTCGTCAATTACCCCTAGCCTATCGCGGATCTACAGCAGATTGGTAGCACATATAGGCAGAGCTTATCGCTTTACTAGCGCCCTTGAGTAGGCAAATGCTTGAATACCATCTTCAAAAGATCTGACTGGGTAAAGGGCTTAGTCAAATATCCCGACGCCCGTACTAGCTTTGCTCTGGCCCTGTCAATCAAGCCCGTGTTGCCAGTGACCATCACAATTGGCGTGCGCTTGTAGCGGGGATGTCGCCGTAGCAGCGCGCACAGCTCATACCCGTCTAAGTTGGGCATGGTGATGTCTAGCAAAATCAAGTCTGGCTTGCTGCGGACGATTTGCATTAGCGCCTTTACCGGATCGTTAATTGCAACGACAGATAAGCTCTGATCTTCTAAAAACTTTTGAATCGCGTTCAGTACCGTTGGGCTATCGTCAATGCAGGCAACTGTATAGGTCGTTCGCTTGAGCCCGGTTGGGCTACCGCCGTTAACGCTAGTTCCACTCGGCGCGCCGCTTACCTGGGTTTGCAGAGTGCTTGTTGCAGTAGTAGTTGCACCCGTAGCAAGCCGACTGGTCACAGCTCCCCCCGTAGCGCGCTGCTTACTGTTGCGCTGACACAGCTCTACAATAGGCCGCAAGTCTAGATTGCAGTAGGTCGGAATGCCTTCAGTGCGAGCAGATGGAATTAGCTCGTAGCTGCCTTCGCGAATGTTTAGAAAAGGCTCAATGACTTCAATAGCGATCGCACCAATTAACTGCCCGGCCTGCTCAGTGGTGATTGTCTTTTGATCCACCAGCCAGCACAGCGCCCGATAGTCGCGGCTTACGACCTCATCAACCTCATCTGAGTGCTCAAACAGCAGTCGCATTTGATTGAGCACGTCGCTAGAGATAGAAGAATCTAATAGCTGTAGCTGCCGTACTAGCCGATTAAAGGCATCTGCTGAGTTCGTCGCAAAATTTAGCTGCCCTCGGTTAAATAGCAGCCGCCATTCTGACGCTTGCGCAGACAGCTTCAAGCAGCCGCTCACCTGACGGCTAATGAGCTGAGCGAGCAGGCTCAAAGGGTGCAGTTTGTGAGAGGTCGTGTAACTCGTGGTGGAACGGCTGTTTATCATTTATCTACGCCAAGCCCTTGGAAAACAAGCATTGAAAACAAGCCCTTTGAATGCGAGCCCTTGAAAATAAGTCTTATCAGCCTACTACACACAGATTCCTTAGACGAGGCCCCTAACATACTTACTGGTCTGTCTACCGGTCTATTGGTTGGCCCAGCAGCAAACCAGCTAGCTGGCCTACTAGCTGGCCTATCAGTCTCGAACGAGTCTATTTCACCCATCAATAAAATTCGATATATCTTAAAGATAGACTGCCCGAATCTACCCGTAATATTAGCGGCTTGTCTGCGCGTTTATTGCGCATTCATAAGGTTTCTTTGATACCTACAGCATAATTACGGACAACGCCGGGTGCAATCTTAGCACCTCACCCTTAAGGCGATCTTTATACGTTTGCAAGCAGATAAGGCAATATACGCTACCGACTAATAAAGATAATTTGTTTCTAAAGATGCATCCGTTCTACTAACAAGGCAGATATGTTTATATCTGAAGCAGGAGCCCCCTGTTTTTTGTACACCAATGTGGAAAGGTAATCATGGGTTTTTTCAGTAGAATTTTTGGCAAAGATAAGCCAGCCAACGCGTCGTCAAAAATCAAGCGTGGCATTGCCAAAGCCGCCAGCAGCAAATCCAGTGACAAATCCGATGACGTTCCTGATTACAAAATCGGCCTCGACGGTGACTTTGACGAAAGTGGCTTAGCCAAGCGCGTTGCCCTTGCCTACGACGAAGACAGCCAGCTAGACGACATCGATACCCTATGGGTCGCTCAAACCAGCGGTACCGTTGTGCTCAAAGGCAAAGTGCCTAGCCAAGACATCCTCGATAAAATGGTCAAAGTTGCCAAAGGCGTTGACGGTACTGATGCGGTAGATACTAAGCAGGTCGAAGTCGGCTAGAAAAAGACCTTTAAATATTCATCAGTGATGATTGAATCGCTTAGAAGGGAGGCAAAAGTAGCCTTCCTTTTGTTTTTTATAGCCAGGCTTCGTTTGTACAATGGCGCTAGCCAAACCTACGCAAGCTGACTTCAAGCTGACTTTTTGATATGAGCGAAACCGCAAAAATTCCCGTCGTCGTCAACGGAGCCCTTGGTAAAATGGGCCAGGCCATCGTCAAGGCCGTCTCAGCAGCCGATGACATGACCTTAGTCGGCGCAATCGACCGCAATCCTAAGTTTATTGGCGAAGACATTGGTGAGGTAGTCGGCACAGGCCCCCTCGAAATCCCGGTGATGAACGACCTAGAAGCCACGCTGGTGATGGCGCAAAATGAAGCTCCCAAAGGCGGTAGCGCGGTGATGGTAGATGTCACGCATCCCGACAGCGTGTATGGCTCGGTGCGAGCTGCCCTGGCTTACGGCGTGCGTCCGGTCGTGGGCACTACAGGCATGAGCACTGAGCAAATTAAAGATCTGGCGGATTTTGCTGATAAGGCCAGTACGGGCTGCTTGCTGATTCCTAATTTTTCAATTGGCATGGTGCTTTTACAGCAGGCTGCGCTGCAGGCGGCGGCTCATTTTGATCACGTCGAAATCATTGAGCTACACCACAACCAAAAGGCCGATGCGCCTAGCGGTACGGCGGTCAAAACGGCTGAGATGCTTTCAGAGCTAAACAAAAACTACAATCCGCCCGAGGTAGAGGAGACGGAAAAAATGGCGGGCGCTCGGGGCACCCAAACCGAAGATGGCGTGAGGATTCACAGCGTCAGACTACCGGGCTTGATTGCCCATCAGGAGGTTATTTTTGGCGCGGCGGGTCAGTCTTATACGCTGCGTCACGATACCAGCGATCGCGTCTGCTACATGCCCGGCGTTTTGCTCTCTATTCGCCGCGTGCTGCCGCTCAAGTCACTGGTATACGGACTCGATAAAATCTTGTAGTCAAAAGCCAGATTATCTGGCCGAACTATTTAAAGACAAAAAAATGCCTGACCCCTTTAAGCCCCCAGGGTCAGGCTGCTCACCTGTAAGGACATCGATACAAAAGCCTTTCACCATTCCCAAGCCCCTCGGGAAAAACAAACGGTTGTGTAACGCGCTCTACAGAAGTGATTCTATTTTCGGGTAAGCAAGGCGCAGGAGCCTCGCAGAAAATACGGAAGTGAACGTTGATTCGATTGGCTCGTAGTCTCAAAAAATCCGTATATTTACGCTCCCTACGTAGGCCGCGTTGAGCAGAAGACGCGCAAAAATTCAGAGAGGTTAGAAATAGAGCAGCAGATTCAGCCCCGGAATCGTTCGCGATAGCGTCCAGAGCAGCAGCACAACGTAGGCAACGCCAAGGCTCCATTGATACCAAACCAGCGCGCTCACGAGCCCAGGCACTGCCTGATCGCGCAGGCGAATGTCGTTGAAGCCAAATTTGAACCAGTTATTAAAGCTGAAGTCGTAATAGTTGAGCCAGCTCCAGCGGCGATCGATGAGTAAAGGGAGATAGCGATCGCGATAAAAAGGCCACTGTGGCACAACCGGCAGCCGCGCAATCAAAACCTGTAGCCTCCGCAGCGCCCCGTTTTTAACAAAATAGCTGCTGTCCATCAAATCGTGATAGCGCCCCTGCTGATAGAGCCTAGCAATCATCACCAGCGGCACCGGCAGCACCAGCACACCCACCGCCACCAGCGTTCTCACCGGAGAATCACCGATCTGGCTCAAGCCCCCTAGCGCAACCAATAGCCCAAATCCACCGCCAATCACCATCGCCACCGCTTCGGCTGACTCAGGCGCAATCGGCGTAGGCACTCGCCGCCTATAGCGATCCACCCCCCAAAACATCAGGCCAAACAGCGTCGTTGCCACCAGCCCCACGCTAAAGATCAGGCCGACATTAGTGCCATACCCTGACAGCAGCAACAGCCCCGAAAGGAACAGCCAGCGGCCCAGCCAGCCCAGTCGGTTTAGCCCACTGGTTGACTGCACCGTCACGCGATCGCGCACCTTCAAATACGTCGCCAAATCAATCTCATCAATCCCCAGCAAATCAGACCGGCTCACAAAAGGGCGATCGCGCCCCATCACCGCCGCCACCTGCACCGCATTCAGCCCCAGCTTTGCCCACTGCTCAGGCGTGGCCCGATTCAGGCTCACCCCAAAAACATGCCGCCGAATTTGCGATAGCCTTAGCCGCTCAGTCGTATACTCCACCTGATTCGCATCGCTCACCTGCTCCAGCAGCCGAAAGTTGCGCACCAAATTACGCAGCACCGTTTCGTTACTCGCTAGGGCAGGCACCGAAAACACGCGCCCAATCTGCCCCGGCGTCCCTAAAATTTTCGCCTCCCCCGCATTGAAGTCAAGATCGGCCACGTTGATTGTCACGCCCCCGGCAAAGCGCGCATCGCCAAAATCAAGCTGATTGAGGATACGCGCGCCTCGCAGGCTCACGGGCGCTTGAAACTGCGCCTGACGAAAATTTGCAGCGGCTTCAAGCTGAGCGTCTGTCAAAAAAAGCGCCTGGTCAAATCGTCCCTTTTGAAAGCTAATCGCTCCGTGAAAGACAGCCCTGTCAAAGTCGGCGTTCGTTTGCCAGTGCGCTCTAGAAAAAGTGCCCCCTTGAAAGTCACTCTGCGCAAAGCTCGTACTTTGGTTGAAAGCCGCTCCCTGCCAGTTAGAAAAGCCGGTAAAGCGCACCTGACTGAAACGCGCTCTGCTGCCAAATAGCGCTGAGCGGAAGGTACTTTCCTGCTGAAACTGGGCTTCGCTAAAATTTGCACTCCGAGCAAACTTTGCCCCGTGCCAGTCTGCCATTCGAGTAAAAATAGCGCGATCGCTATCCACCGGCCCCAGCAAATACAGATCGGCAGCTTTAAAGGCACCGTTAAAGCAGGTTTGGCTGAGCAACAGCGGCCCCTGAAAGACCAGCGTGTCTAGCTGTGGGCGCTGTGGCTGGGTTAAAAGCGGCCCGATTAGAAGCGATCGCGCCAAAGCCCCAGTTGGCGACTGAGCAGCTTGAAGCGTCTGATTAAACTCATCTAGCGCAGGCAGCGCCACACCGCCATAGGCAGGCAGGCGCAAACTCAGCCGCGCCAAATCAAAATCGCCCTGAATCAGCGCATTGCTCAAGTCCAATCCCAAAGGCCCTGAACCATTCATAGCCTTTTGCAACTGCTGATAGAACTGTTCGGCTGTGATGCTCTTGATAGCAGGCTCTGAGCGCAGTTCACTTGGGCGCAAGTCAATTGTGAAGCCCTTGAGATCGACCACCATAGACCCGCTTTGCCGAATCGGCGCGGCAATCTGTCGGCTAAGCGTCGCTAGCGTTAAAGCAGGACGGCTTGAGCCAGCAGCGATCGCCTCAGCCCATCCACCTATCAACCCAAAGCCAATAGCTGCAGCCACCAACATAACCACGAATCGAAAAGCCACTTGCCGCCCGATTGTCACCACTGACTCACCACACCTACCCTCTCCCAAAACCCATAACCTGCGCAGCCTACCGCAAAGCCTGCTAGCAACACATTTCTTATACAAATGTGAAGTAGCCCTATCAAACGTATTGAGAAAGGTAAACTACTTCTAAATAAAAACATAAAGAAAAAGTTAAGACAAAGCCTGATACCAGCTCTTCTTAAGTTTGCAACCCCGATACCGAGGCCATAAGGTTGGCGAATCCAAAAACCGCTGTGTCTAGCGCTTTTGAAATTGAAGAAGCGACCATAGCAGACCTTCAAAACGCTATGGCGCAAGAAATAACCAGTGCCACCGCCCTAGTGGACTATTACCTGGCGCAGATTGAGCAGCTTAACGGCCAGCTCAACGCCCTGATTACCGTTAATTCAAAGGCCAGAGCAACAGCCAGAGAACGAGATCGACAGAGAGCCGCGGGCCAGTTAAAAGGCCCCCTTCACGGCATTCCAGTTGTCATTAAAGACAACATCAATACGGCTGATATGCCCACAACCGGCGGCTGCATAGCCCTCAAAAACCTTCAGCCGCCCGCTGATGCCTTTGTGGTGATGAAGCTTCGCGAAGCAGGGGCCATCATCTTAGGCAAAGCCAATCTGCACGAGCTAGCCTACAGCGGCGAAACCCTCAGCAGCCTGGGCGGACAAACGCGAAACCCCTATCAGCTCGACTACACCCCCGGCGGCTCTAGTGGCGGTACAGCGGTGGCGATCGCAGCTAATCTAGCCGTCGCAGGACTCGGCACCGACACGATTAATTCAGTGAGATCGCCTACCTCAGCCTGCAACATTGTCGGCCTCAGGCCCACCGCTGGCCTGGTGAGCCGTGATGGCCTCATGCCGGTTAGTCTCTCGCAAGACGCCATCGGCCCTATGGCTCGCACGGTTGCCGATGTGGCCACCTTATTAGAAGTCATTGGTGTGGATGACCCGCACGATCCGGTGACTGCTCGGGGCGCTGTGCAAATTAGAGGCAGCTATCAGCATTTATTACAAATCCGCGGACTGAATGGAACGCGGTTAGGCATCGTGCGCAGCCTGTTTGGGCCAGAAAAGGTTCATCAGGAAGTGAATAGCCTGATGGATCAGGCGATCGCAACGATGGAAGAGTTAGGGGCCCAGATAGTCGAAGTTGCCGTGAACATCGACATTGAGAAAATGATTGAGGAGCTGTCGCTGACCGTATTGGAGGGCAAGCAGCACTTTGAATATTACTTAGACGATCTGGGTGAAGCTGCGCCCGTCAAACGCTTTAAGGACTTGCTCAAAAAGGGTCAGATATTGCCTTCTGTGCGATCGCTCGTCAAAGAGATGGCGGCGGTAGATAGCCCGCTGGGTAATGAAGAGTACTGGCAGCGCCTCTATCCGCGCCGCGCCGAACTTCGCCAAATGCTTGCTCATATTTACCAACACTATCGTCTGGATGCCTTAATCTATCCGCATCAGCGCCAAATTGTTGCCTCCATTGGCAAAACTCAAAAAGAGCGCAACGGCTTTTTAGCAGCGGCCTGCGGCTACCCAGCGATTACCGTACCCGCGGGCTTTTCTAAAAAAGGGCTTCCTGTAGGCATAGAGTTTATGGCTAAGCCCTTTGAAGAGGCTAGGCTGTTGCAAATGGCCTATGCCTACGAACAAAAAACGCAGTGGCGACGTAGCCCCGATCTGGGCGCTGAGTTGAAGGCAAAGCAGTAACTGAGTCTGGCTCGCTAGAATGTTAGCCATGGACAAAATCCCTAGTAGAAACGCGCCTGAAAGCACACCCAGCGCCATATCGAACATTCAGCCTCTTACGCAAGAGATTGTCTCTTTGATGGCTGCTGGGGAAGTAATTGATTCGCTTTCGGCAGTTGTGCGCGAGCTGGTTGAAAATGCTTTAGATGCTGGAGCTACCCGGATCTCGATCGGTCTGTGGCCCGAGCAGTGGCGGGTGCGGGTTGCTGATAATGGCGTGGGCATAGATTTGGCTGATTTGCAGCAGGCTGCGATCGCTCACGCCACCAGTAAAATTTCTAGCCGCCCTGATTTACTAAACGTGAGCAGCTTAGGATTCCGGGGCGAAGCGCTACACAGCATCGGCCAGCTCGCCCAGCTAGAAATTTGCAGCCGCCCTCAGCTTGTTCAATCACAGTCTGTTCAGTCACAAGACGTTCACTCGCAGGGCTATCACCTTTGCTATGGCAGCGAAGGTGAAGTGGAACAAATTAAAGAAGTTGCGATCGCCCCCGGCACCATTGTCACCGCAGATAATCTCTTCCAAAACTGGCCTGCCCGCCGCCAGGTGCCGTCAATCCCCCAACAAACCAAAGCCGTCACCCAGCTCATTCAACAGCTTGCACTTTGCCACCCACAGGTAATTTGGCAAATAGAAAAAGACGATGCCCCCTGGCTTTCGTTTTGGCCGGGCGCAACGGCAAAAACGCTCATGCCACAAATGCTGCGTAACGTATACGATACCGACCTTATCGAAACAACAGCAGATGGGCTCTATATCGCTGTGGGCTTGCCTGATCGCTGCCATCGCAGGCGTCCTGACTGGGTGCGCGTCGCCATCAACGGACGACCTGTAGACGTTAGCGAGATTTCATACGCGATTATCAACAGCTTTCGGCGCACGCTGCCACGCGATCGCTATCCGGTTTGTTTTTTACACCTCACCCTACCGCCCGCTCAGCTTGACTGGAACAGACACCCGGCAAAGTCCGAGATTTATGTGCAGGATTTGGAGAGTTTGAGCGATCGCATATCCAACACTATCGAAAATCTACTCAAGCTAGACACGCTTAACGAGACGGCTCAGACCCATAGAGCTACTACCTTAATCAAAGCTGCTGAGCAAGCTGGAAACTACAGTGTTCCGCGACAAGTACAGCAGCCTGAGCCGACAGAAGCGACCGTTAACCTATCGGATACCTTGCCGGTTGGCGGGCCGAGTGAGCTGAAGGCGATCGCCCAAGTCCACAACACCTACATTCTGGCCGAACATACAGGCGGACTGTGCCTGATAGAACAACATATTGCTCACGAACGTGTGCTCTACGAACAGCTTCAGCAGCGCTGGCAAATGGTTTCACTAGAGTCTCCTATTATCCTCAGCAACCTGAAGCCAGAGCAGGTAGAGCGCCTGAGTGAAATTGAAATCGAAGTTTCTCCTTTTGGTGAAAACCTGTGGGCTATTCGCACCATTCCCGAGCCCTTAAAAGATAGAGAAGATAGTGCAGATGCGATTAGAGAACTCAGCTCGGGCGCGAATTTAGAAGCGGCCTTAGTGGCAACGGCCTGTCGGACGGCGATTCGTAACGGCACACCGTTGAGCGTTGATGAGATGCAAACGCTTGTGAATCAGTGGCAGCGAACAGAGCGATCGCGCACCTGCCCCCACGGACGCCCCATCTGCCTTACCCTCACCGAAACCGGCCTCGCCCGCTACTTCCGCCGTAGCTGGGTCATCGGCAAAAGCCACGGCATTTAAGAATCGATATCTAAAATCAACGCGTCTAGAAGTCAACAGCAAACTTAATTTCGCCGGTATGAGAGCGAATATCGCTGCCGAGTGCGCCTTCATATCGCAGTCTGAGAGAAGTATTGTTCGAGAAGGCAATACCGGCTTCAGCACCGACTAAAAAGCTGTCGTCGTTAGCAAAAGGAGCAGCCACACTCACGCTGCTATCTGCGAGTTGACCGTCAAACTCAGCTTCGTTACTGCCTAATAATCCTTCATAAAGTAAATCGAGGTTGTAAGACACAAGGCCCGCGCCCGTTTGAGTGTTGCCGCCTACGCGGACGCCTAGTCCAGCCGATAGCTGACTGACGTTGGCATTGTCATAGGTCGCCTGTAAAACATCATTGCCGCTACTGAAGCCGCTGTAGTTGCCAAAAGCAGCACCAATTCGGCCTAAGGGGCCAACTGCAAAATTAGGGCTGCTGCTCAAGTCGTAAAAGCCTTCAGAAGACGCCACAAACACGTTGCCGCTGCCGTCAGTGCCCGACTCGCTACCGCCGATATTTTGATAGCTATAGGAAGCAGCCACACTGCCGGTCATTGCGCCGCGCGTGCCCTCAACATAAGTACCCACAGAATAGGCGTCAATATCAGCAGAATCTGCCATTCCGTTGACGTTTGTATTAGAGTAGCCGAAGCCAACGCCGACTGTGATGGGCGACTGGGAAATGGGTGTGATCGCCCGCTCATATCCAACTGCTAGCCCGTAGGTATTAGCATCAAAGTCCGCCGATGCTGAATTTTCATCCACGTCAACCAGCTCACCAAACCCAGACACCCAAGCGCCATTATCTCCTATCTCGAAACCGTCAGAGAACAGCAAAACATCGTTGAACAAAGTTGCTGCCTGCATCCCACTGGCTGCTGTCTGCGCACCAATTTCACCCGATAGCTGAGATAGCAACGCGTTAGCTGCATCAGCCGTTGGCGCTTGGCCAATTAAGTCATCAAGCGCCGCCTGTTGTTCTACCGTCAGATCTTCAGCTTCCGCTAAAGCATTCAGCGCATCTCCAAATCCAGAGGCGTTTTCTGTCTTAGCACTATTCGCAAAATCCGATTCTAAAGCAATCTCGCCTCGCTGCGTTTCTGCATTATTAGAAGCACGTCCCCTCACAAACCCAGAGCTTGAACGCACCTGAGTACCCTCTGCGAACGTAGTGTTCGTAAACTCTTGAGTAGCCTGCGGGCCCGTCCGATTCTCCGAACGCACATTAGCGGTAGAACCCTCCTCAAAAGTCGTCTCACCGCCCTGCTGCCCAGATCCAGTTTGACCTTCGTTATCGGCGGTTACGTTTGCCGTACCGCCGTTTCGAACATTAACGCGTCCACCCGATTGAGCATTAATCTGGTTGCCAGACTGATCGTCGTCTACGTTTAGCGTAGAGTCTCTACCGTTAGCCGGATCGTCAGGATTGTTGTTAGCGCCGACATTAGTCGTTTCAAAACCCGCATAGCTAGACGAGTTGTTGGGCTTACCATTATTAATATTTAGCGTATCCATCCCATCGCCAGCCGACACCAGCGTACCCGGCCCAGCAATCGTTTGGCTTGAGTTGTCGTTAAGCGTATCGTCACCAGCGCCTAAATCGATCACAGTCGATGCGCTAGTTGCCCTAACCGTACCGTTCACAGTCACCGTATCGCTACCTGCACCCATATCTAGTACAGGCTCCGAAGATCCGCCAAATACAGTACCGTCTACAACAACAGTCGTATTGGTCATGCCCTTATCAACAATTGCTTGAGCCCCAACAGCATCAATATTGCCGCCGCGCTCTACCGTGATCGTTGCAGATTCTGCCATCTCACCGACTAAGACAGCCTGAGACTCTGACGATGAGGTTTCAATAACCCCACGAGATTGAACCGTTAGCGATGATCTATCTCCCAAAACAATGCCCTGACTGGCTGATGAGGATGCTGATACTGTTCCGTCTACTTCAACAGTGGCCTCGCTTCCTGAGATAATAGCAGCAGAATTGCCTGAAGAAATTTTCACTTCGCCGCCATTTTCTACGGTGATAACAGCGCCTGTGCTCGTCATCTCAATCGCGTTTGAGTTGGAAGACTGCGCTGTTACAACGGCCCCATCTTTGACGCTGATAGTCAAATCTTGAGCGGTGCCAAGAATAGCGGTAGCATCACCAGAAGAAGAACGAACATTACCCAACACGTTCACAGTACTGTTTGCACCATCAATTTGAATGGGATTAGACAGACCGCTTGAGGTTGTGACAATCGCCTCTTCTGCAACCGTTAAAGTTCCATTCTCTCCTGATAGAACAATCCCATCAGAATTAGAGTTACCAGTTGCAATTCGGGCATTGCCTGTGACTTCTACCGTAGCGTTCGCACCCACGGTAATCGCAGGTGACTCAGAACCGCCCGTTCGCACGGTGCCGCCGCTGATAGTAATAACTGCGTTATCGCCGGTTGAAATGCCTGGCGAGGTGCCGCCTGATGTAGAGACAACACCTTCAATAGTGATAGTAGCCCCGTTGAGAACTTCGATGGCAACAGCGCGATCGCCAGACGTACTCACTGGCCTACCTGGCCCTGCAACATCAACCGTAGCCTCATCGCCCAAAAGTACGCCCGGCTGACCTGTCACAGAAATACCACCCGAGGGCGCTTCAATCTCAACAGTGACCTCATTAGCATCAGGCCCATTAACCCCTTCACTGTCCAAATTGTTCGCACATACAATCGTTTGCCCCGACGTTGGGTTGTTGCCGGGCTGAGCGCTCTCTTCAGTACTCTCTTCTACGACGCAATCGGCTAAGGCTGAATCAGCGACGATCGTCAGGGGTGCAAGTGCTCCACTTATAAGCAGGCAGGTAAAAATGGGCAGGCGAAAACGTCTGTTCATGGAATATTGGTATTAAAAAAATGCGTGTAAAACAGTGCGCAACTTCTTAAAGGAAGTCCACATCTGTTGTCAATGGTTAAGATTTTGCACCCGCTCTAAGGCGTATCATTCCTTACAGCAAAACGCGCTTGAATACGTGTTTCTGCTACTACTCTAATGCCTGTAGGCAGCAGTGTCCTAATCCGTATGAAATATATCTTGCATACGGAAACCATACTAGAATTGAGCCGAACTACGCTGATTTGCATCCGGGAACTACTCCGAAAGGAGGAGAGAACTCTATAGAAGAAAGTTGATTTGATGTGTAAGACTTAGAACAAATTAATTGGAAATATACGTATTAATAGAATGTTGTTTATAGCCGTGTTCACTATGGGGGCATAGCAATGCTATGCCCCTACGTACCTATGTTCTTTATCCAGGCGTTTGCTGCAATTCAGGCTTTTCTTCCGGCAAAATCGCGCCTTCTACCGGGCACACCTGCAAACAAATGCCGCAGTCGATACAGGTGTCAAAATCAATCCAGTACCAGTCAGTACCCTTCTTATTCTTACCTGGGCCTTCATCAATACAGGCGACCGGACAAGCATCTACGCAGTCGGCAACGCCTTCACAAACGTCGGTCACAATCGTGTGGGACATTTTTTCTCGCCTAAAAATAATTTGCCTTATCAAGCTTAGTGAACAACCTCAATATCGGGCAAGCCCTCAGCCGAGATCCAGGCGATTCGACTAATGTTTCGCTTACGCGCGATCGCCCGCACCTCATCCGCCGACTGCGCCAAATCCAAATTCATCTCCACCCGCACCGTATTCTCAGACTGCCGCGCCTTTTGCGCATAGGCCAGCGCTGCTGCTGCCGCCGCCTCACCCTGCGGCACAATCAGCCAGTCCGTCGGTGGAATATCGCTCGGAAGCTGCCCGCTCGGCAATAGCTCCTGCTGCAACCGCTCAATATTCATCACAAAGCCAATCCCCGGAAAGCCCTTCGCCTCACCGCCATCACGCGCGTCGTATACCGAAAGCAAGTCGTCATAGCGGCCACCTTGCCCTAGCGCCTGAGGCCGACCGTTACTCACCACTTCAAACACGATGCCCGTGTAGTAATCAAAGGGCCGAATCAGGCTCAAGTCCAAAACCACAGTCGGTACCGCAATACCCTGCTCACGCTCTAAATCTAAAAGCGCTATCAACGACTTCAGCCGATCAACAATCGCCCGCTGCTCGTCATCTAAATCAAACTCGCTTAGCTTAGAGAGCACCGCTTTAGGCTTGCCGCGCAAGCCTAGCAAACGCGACACTAAATCCTGCAAGTTATCCGGTAGCGCCATCTCTGCTAGTGCCACAAAATCCAGCGCCGCTACATGATGCCGTACCGTCTCACGAATATCTTCAGGAAAAGCTTTTAGTAGCGAATAGGTCAGCGCCGCCTCTCCCAGCACAATGCGAGTGTCTGTCAAATCCAGCGCGCTCAGGCAGTCCGCCACTAGCAGCACCGCTTCGGCATCTGCCATCACTCCGCTTGCGCCCAGTAGCTCTATGCCCGCCTGATGATATTCTTGCTGACCGCCCCGAGAGCCTTGGGCCGTACGCCGAAAAACGTTGGCATTGTAATAGAGCCTTTGCGGGTAGGTCACCGAGGCCAGCCGCGTTACCGCCGCTCGCGCAATCGAAGCGGTTAGCTCTGGGCGCAGTCCTAGCCGCGCACCACCGAGCTGAGACATTTGCAGCTCAATCACCTCAATCCGCTCAATCGCGCCGCCCGCCATCAGCGTATCCATCGTCTCTACCGTAGAGGTGATGATACGGTGATAGCCCCAGCGATGAAAAACTTGCTCCAGCCGGTCTTCAATCCAACGCTTTTGCACCACGTCTAGCGGCAGTAAATCTCGGCCACCCGTGGGGGGCTGGTAGCTATTTCCTTCTGGCATTTATCCCTTTTTTGCACCAAACAGTCCGCTCAAAAGACCGCCACTTTTCTTCGCACCTCCTTTGCTAGCTTTACCTTTTGCCGGTGCAGATTTGGCTGCTTTAGCATCGAGTTTGGTCTGTACTGCCTGGGCCATCTCGTTTTTATCATCAAAGGCTAAGGCCCGCTTGGCGTGAATTTTTGCCAGGGTGTCCTGCCCAGATTTGAGATAAAGACTAGATAGGTAGCCGTGACAAGGTGCGCTTTGGGGGTGAGCAGCGATCGCTTCTCGCAGTTCTAAAATAGCGCGAGAGTAGTCCCGTTTATACTCAAATTCTTTAGCGCGGCCCATATAGCTCTCAATAATCGCCTCGTGACGCGGGCGACGCGGGGCTTCTTCTGAGGCGCTAGCTGATTCTTTTGTAGCACCGCCACCCATCTTGGGCGCTTTTTCACCGACAGTTCCCTTACGCATTAAGTAGACGGCGTTGAGTTCGCTGATTTGTGCGATCGCCGCCTCCACCCGCGTCAAATCCTCAAACTGCTCCGCCGCAATTCTTTGCAGCGCCGCCGAATAGTCCTGCTCCAAATTACTCGTACCCAGCAGCTTTTTCGCCGCCTCACTCTTGGCCGAAAGCAAAATGGGCCGAGCCACCAACTGCTCCTGCTTCATCTTCAAAAGAATGCTGTGCTCTTTTGCCGACTTTTCCTGGCTCAGCGCTTCATAGGCCGGATTTACCTGCTTAGAAAGCAGATCACTCGCCAGCTTCTTCTGCTCATCCGAAGCCCCTCTCAAGCTATCAGGATGCAGCTTACGCGCAATTTTCAAATAGCGCTTACGCACTTTTTTAGGCGCTTCAGCTAAGGAAAATCCAAGGACGGCGTGGTGGTCGGTCACATCAAGCTTGAAAAGCCCTTCTTTAATTGTCATAGCCAGTTTTTAAAGTTGCGGTAAAGGTCGTGGGCTCAGAATGCCCGCGATCACAATCGACCTATAGCCCTTCTATCTATTGAGGCACCCACACAGAAACAGATCCCGCTTCACAGCAAAAATTAGCCCAGCCTTCATCATCTGTAGTGACAGGCTCACTAACATGCTCGGTGATATCGACATACGAGCAGTTAGGTACGCCTACATTCATCCACTTCGTACCCGCCTCGCCATTGCTGAGCACAACCGCCATCCCACCCGGATTCTGTTCAGTGCCTAGTCGCGTCCAGCCCACCGTATTCACATGGTCAAAGTAGTCGTGCTGCTCTCCATAGCCGTAAGTGCGTCTGGCCTCTAAGAACTTGTCAATAAGCCACTGATGGCTGTCGAGAAAGATCTCGTGTTCGTTCCCATCGTCGCCAATATCAGAATAGTGTGCGCCGTAGTAGTCGGCATAGAAAATGCAGGGATAGCCATCTTGCCTGAGCAAAATAAGCGCGTAGGCCAGCGGCTTGAACCAGGGCTCTACAACAGATTCTAGAGACTGTAAGGGTTGAGAATCGTGGTTATCGACTAAGGTAACCGCTAAGTCAGGGCGGCTTTCTACCAGGGTGTCTTTGAAAATGGCAGACATATCGTAGCTGCTGCCCTGCAAGCTGGCTTTGTGAAAGTTGTAGTGCAAAGGGGCGTCAAACAGCGTCACCATGTCATCGGTAAGGTCGATAAATCGGTGCAGCGCGTTGATATCGCCTGACCAATATTCACCGACTGAAAAAAGGAAGCGACCGCTGTAGCGCTGCACGTGGTTTAGCCACTGCGGGAAAAACCCGGCGCGTACGTGCTTAACCGCGTCAAATCGAAAGCCGTCAAGGTCGATAGTGTCTACATACCATTCGCCCCACTGCTTAAGCGCATCGGCCACTTCAGGATTGTTAACGTCCAAATCGCAGCCCATTAGATAGTCAAAGCTGCCTTTCTCCAAATCAACCTGATCGTCAAAAGACTTTCCTTCAAAAAGATAAACAGCTTCAAAGTTTTCGGGCTCGTAGTCATTATGATCCGTCGCGTTAAAGTGCCACCAGTGCCATTCGAGATCAGAATACTTGCCCTGGCGACCGGGAAACGTGAAGTGAGTCCAGCTTTTAATCGTCGCCTCATCCCCAATCGCCTGAGGCCTATCTTCAGGATCATGAGGCGTCGCCTTAAATTCTTCTTGATTGTCTGCGCCCATCATGTGGTTTAGCACCACGTCAGCATACACAGCGATCCCAGAGCGCTTAGCCGCTTTAACAGCGCTTATATATTCGTCGCGAGTACCGTACTTAGTACGAACAGAGCCCTTTTGGTCGAATTCGCCTAAGTCGTACCGGTCATAAACGCTGTAGCCCACGTCTAAGCCACCTGTCGAACCTTTATAGGCGGGCGGTAGCCATACGGACGTGATCCCGGCTGTAGCTAGCTCATCGGCTTTCTGAGATAGCTCATTCCAAAGCGAGCCGTCTGGTTTTATATACCAGTGAAAGAACTGCATCATCACGCCATGGGGAACAGACATAACCAGATGGCTCCTTTTAGAAGCCAGATTAAAAGCTAAAGCTGAGTGGTAAGTTTGTGCCTTTCATAGTCACTTCAGAATACAAAAAGGGGAATGTTCCTCAGGATATAATTCTTAATAATTTGAGAAGGAGACTTCACAAATTACCACTTTTGTTGACTGTCTACTCATGGAAATATCTAGAGATTAGTGCCAGACACTAGCTTATTAAAGAAATTACCTTTGTAAACGGTGATACAAAAACAGATTTATCTTTGGTATGCAGTTGAATTCTGTTCAGGCAGCTTCGCCGTCTACGATTTAGCAGGCTTTGATAGATACCTGAGCGGCATGTCAGTAGCCGATGATGTACCGGCTGTAGTTGGGGAGAAGCCGTTTGAGGGCGATCGCTAACAATGTGCAGGCTAATATCACGCCTACGGTAATGAAAGGGTACCAAAGCCACGGACTATCAATGCTGATACCCAGAATTTCTCTAGCTTTGTTTATCACTGACATCACGAAGCCGTGAGTGAAATAGATAGCAAAGCTAGTAGAGGCGATCGCGTTGAGATATTTGGGGTTCAGATGCTCAAAGCGGTGCAGCCAAACCATAAAGAAAAAGCACAGCGAGACTTTTTGGAGCAGCATAATGTCTAAGCCGCCATAAGCCAAAGGCGACTTGTAGTAGCCGCCCGTGCTGCCTAAGACTGCTTGCACATAGGCAGCGATAATCGCAAACCCCAAAAAGTAAATCTCTGTATTTTTCAGTTTTGCATAAATAAACTCTCTTTTTTGTGAGCAGATAATGCCTAACAAATAAACGGATGAGAAATAGACAACAGCCTGAGCAATTAGAATTTCATCGGTCGGTCGGTGCAAAAAAAGCGAAACAACAAACAGCACAAAAGTAATCAGGATTTGATACTTGGTCTTCATTTTGATAAACGCGACGTGCAGCGGCGAGATCAAAAAAGTCATCATAATGAAGGGAATGTACCAGTAGGCCAGCATAAACCGGCCAGTGAAGTAGTACTTGAGTGCAGGAATAATGTAGACGTTTACAATGCCGCTACCCTGTGGCTCGTAAAAGCTGTACTGCGCGTATTGCTGCGATACCAGTAAAAAGATAGGCGCGATTGATAAAAGCGTGTATGGCAAAAGCACCTTTCTAATTTTGCCTTTCATAAACTTTTTGAAGCTGTACCGTTTATAAAAGACGTAGTGAAAAAGAAAGCCGGAAATAAAAACGAAGAGAGCGGTGCCCCCTGTGACAAAGTTGAAAATAACTCGCTCTAATAGCGTGTCAAAGGTGATGTCTGCAGTGTAAAAGCAGTGTCCTCCTACGATGATAATGATTGCGATCGCTCTGAAGTGGTTAATAGAATTTAGAAACATGAACTCTGTGACGATGTGCTAGCAGTAGATAGCTGTTATTAACAAGACCAGACAAACAGGACTTAGTGCCCGAAACAGGCATCAAAATTCATCAGGTATAGACGAATCGTGTTTATTAGATCAGTAACCGATCAGATAACGGCTATAGTTCGGTAAAAGCTTTTTGATACCTAGTGCCAGTGCCAGAGAGACAAAGATCATCCCGACCGTAACAACGGGATACCACAACCAAGGGCTCTCAACGCTCACAATACCTGCTATGTCCATAGCCTCTCTGATAAACAGGAGTAAGTATGCGTGCATAAAGTAAATAGCAAAGCTTGTAGAAGCCAGCACGTTAATATATTTTGAGTTCAGCTTTTCAAAGCGATGAAGCCATATGACAAAGAACAAACATAGCGCTATCTTTTGAGGCACCATTAAATCGATGCCCTGATAGAGCATTGGTGGTTTGTGGTAGTTGCCTACCTCGCCTGAGGACGCTTGCAGCGTGGCGAGGACAAGGGCAGCAAGCAAAAACAAGACTTCTTTGTTCTTAAATTTTGAATAGATAGTGTCTTTTTTTTGTGAACACATAATGCCCAGCAAGTAAAAGGGCATGAAGTAAACAACAGCTTGAAGAATTAGAATGTCGTCTACGGGCCGGTGGAGAAAAAGAGAAGCTGAAAAGAGAACAAATGTAATCACGCATTGACGATTAAACTTTGCTTTAATGAACGCTACGTGTAGCGGCGACATCAGAAAGAGCACCATCGCAAACGGAATATACCAGTAGGCTGTAAGAAAGCCGCCAGTTATGTAGTATTTGAACGCTGGAATGAGATACGTATTAACAAAACCGACGCCCTGCGGATCGTAAACGTCGTAATAGGAATCCTTTCGCAAGACAAGCATCAAAATAGGAACAATCGAGAGGATCGTGTAGGGCAAGAGAACTTTTTTGAGCTTGCCTGTTATGAACTTGTTGAACTTATAGCGTTTGTAAAAAATGTGGTGGAATAAAAAGCCGGAGATAAACACAAAGAGCGCGGTTCCTCCGGCGATAAGATTTCCGAATACCTGCTCGGGTAGCGTGTTGAAGCTGGCATCTACCGGATAAAAAGCGTGTCCTGCGACGATTAAAACAATTGCGATCGCCCGAAAATGATTGATCGAATTAAGGAACATAAAAAACGTATCCACAGCACTTAACATCAGGCCGCTTTAATGAATGCGGCATCTCTGCATTAAGTAATACTACGGATAGATTGCGGATCTAGCACGCAAAATAGGTATCTTTTTTCCAATGACCAATATTTTAGTCAAGCGATCGCCCGTCTAGTGATCGCCGTCCTACACCGGTTTAAATCGCGCTAGCGGCTTCACCAGGCCCAATGCGTCACTTAGCTCGCCATGTATCTTTGTATTGGTCGCTACAATCCGACCCGACTTAATGTCAAACGGGCTCTGGTCATAAGCCGTCACCAGCCCACCGGCCTCCTCTACTAAAACGACCCCTGCGGCGATATCCCACGGCGAAAGCCCCCTTTCCCAGTAGCCATCCAAGCGCCCACAGGCCACATAGGCCAAGTCAATAGAAGCAGCCCCACCCCGACGGACGCCCTGAGTAAGGTGCGTAAGATGGCAAAATTCAGCGTAGTTATTGTCTATCGTCTCGCGGCGGTCGTAGCCAAAGCCAGTAACCAGCAGGCTATCGGCCAGGGTTTGGGTGCTCGAAACGCTAATGGGTTCGCGATTGCAGGTTGCACCTAGTCCTTTAGCAGCGCGGAAGAGGTGATTGTGCACAGGATCAAAGATTGCGCCGACAGCAGGCTTGCCGTCGATGAGCAGACCGACTGAACAGCCGCAGAAGGGATACTGGTGAGTGTAGTTAGTCGTGCCGTCTAGGGGGTCTACAGCCCAGAGAAGACCGTCTGTTTCGGTGCCGATACTGCCTGACTCTTCGGCAAGGATAGCGTGGTCTGGAAAGTGGAGGCGCAGGACGGAAAGCACTTCTTTCTCAGCGGCTTTATCGGCTTCAGTGACCAAATCGCCAGGGCGACCTTTGGATTGAATATTAGAAAGGTTGCCCCAGTAGTGCTGGAGGACTGCGCCCCCAGCTGATGCGGCCTCGGTGGCGACATAAAGGAAGCGTTGGAGGTCAGTGGGGGAATAAGGCATGAGTGTTGGTGGGGCGAGTTAGTTGCTGCGGCCCTCATCCCTAGCCCTTCTCCCGAGGGGAGAAGGGAACCGGAGGGGAGAAGAGGACTGGTGGAGTAGGGGGTGGGTATTTTGGATGTATGGAACTGAATTCTGGATTGACAGGGCGATATAGGCGGATACCTGAGGTGTTGCTGCTACGGGCTCGCGAACTAAGAAAAGATCAAACGTCTACGGAGCAGCTCCTATGGATGTGTTTACGAAAGCGGCAGTTGTGTGGTGCTAAGTTTCGGAGGCAGCATAACATCGGACAGTTTATTGTGGATTTTTACTGTCACGAGGCCAAGCTAGTCGTTGAGCTAGATGGCAGTGTCCATCAGAGACAGAGAGAAAAGGATGCAGACAGAGACGAGTGGATGACAGCAATCGGGCTAACTGTTCTACGGTTTGAAAACGAATTTGTTTGGCAGTGTCTACGCGCTGTCCTAGAGAAAATTTGTTTATATCTGTAGCTAACTCAAGCCCTAAAACTGACACAATCTCCAGCTCCGGCTCCCTCTCCCCTCGGGAGAGGGTTGGGGTGAGGGCTCCAGCAACTACGCCACAACGCTTAATCGTCCTCAATCGGCATTCCAAACCGCACCTTACCCTTACCAAAGTACCGCCCAAACTGAAGCTCATACACCTCATCTTCATCCTGAGTCTCCACCTCCAAGTCGCTGCGCGGATAGCTCACGCACAGCAGCGCGTAGCCCTCCTCACGCAAGTCAGGCGAAAGACCCATCGCTTCATTTTGCACTAGCTCGCCTGAGAGCACACGCACCGCGCAGGTTGTACAGGCACCGTTGCGGCAGGCAAAAGGTAGGTCGGCGGTTTGATTTTCGGCAGCTTGGAGAATGTAGCGATCGCTCGGCACCTGAACCGTATAAGACTTATTTTTTTGCCGGTCGTGAATATGAATGTTGTAGATGTCAGCCTTGTTGTGGGGGTCAGCCATAAAAAATTCAACCTAAGATTTAGCCGTGAAGCAAGCGCGCGCCTAAAAACTATCGAGAGGGCCCCTCTATAATCGCACGATCTCTGATACGATAGCGTAGCTGTAGGGCGCGGTGAACGCGCACGTAGCACTTGAATAGGGAGAGATGGCCGAGTGGTTGAAGGCGCAGCACTGGAAATGCTGTAACGGGGCAACTTGTTCGAGGGTTCGAATCCCTCTCTCTCCGTTTCATTGAATTGACGGCTCACCTGAGAGATTAGGCGAGTCGTTTTTTTTATTCAGTTTTTTTATTCAGTGGCCGCTAGCTTTTGCTAATGCCTAGCTTTTCCCGGTTCAAAGCAATACCGCCAATAGTCACCAGCAGTATACCTGTCCACTGAATGACAGCGAGTGAAGGCATAGGCGTGAAGCTCCAGGCTAGCAATAGCGTCATTAATGGAACGGCAGCGGCAACAATGGCCGTTCGCGCACCCATCAGTCGCAGACTGCTGTAGTTGAATAGATACACCAGCAGCATAGATACGCCGATTAAAATGCCCCATAGGGCAAAGCTGAGCCATTCGATATTCACAGGCTCTATAGGCTTAGCTAGCAGCACAATGCTGCTGAGCACGGCCACGGTAGAAAATTGAACCAGGCCCACGGGAATTGGATGGCACTGCCGCTGATAGCTGATGTTGGTGAGCACGATGTAAACGCTGAAGGCAACGCTGGCTAGAATACCGAGCCACAGCGTCGCAGGCGTTTCGGTAGCAGTAATCGCAGGCTTAATCGTCAGAATGCCGCCCATCGCGATCGCAATCAGGGCCACTAATCCTAACGGCGTAGGCGATCGCGCCTTCCCAAACAAAAATCCCAAAGGTATGGCTACCAGCGGATAAAGAAACAAAAGCGTCGCTCCCACCACCGGCCCCACACTCCCCACGCACTGGTAGATAAATACTTGAGAGAAAAACAGCGCCACCCCACTACCGACCAGCAGCGTCAGCGAACTCCCCTCGCTATCAGACTCCCCGCCGCGATACATCCAGTCTTGCAAGTCTAGCCAGGTATCCGCATAGAGCTGAGGCGCAAGCAGCACCAAAGCGGGCACCGTCACCAGCATTCTGAGCCACAGCAGCGCCACTGCTGGCATAAAGCCAACCCCAAGCTCACCAATTGAGACAACGCCGAGCCAGTTACCGCCCTGGCTAATTGAGTAGATAAGGCAAAACTGGAAAGCCATGAGTAGAGTAGCGATCGCACTCAAGACCAAACCCTTTCGATCATCCGCCTGTTTAGTGCGCTGACTCTGCCCAAACGACGCCCTCATCTGCTGCCTTTGCGATTGCCGCAGCCGACGCTGCTCAGAGGTTGACGGAATTGGTAACGCTACGCTTGAGTGCTCTGGTGTAGGCACTGTGCTCACAGCCGCTCGGGGCGCTGTAGACTCCCCAGGCAGTAACGGCATGAGCGCTGGCAAATCATCTAAGGCTTGTTCGGCAAGCTCAGATTCAGTAAATCTGGGCTCAGCAGACCTGTGCTCATTAGGTTCAGCCGGGCCAGCCACCGGCTCGCCCGGCAGGCGAGGGCCACTGACAGCAGCTCTATTATCAACAGCTTGAGCGTCGGCCTCATGCCGGGTCGCCTCAATAGACGCTTGTAGCAGTCGCATCTCATTACTGAGCCTGTCGTAGTCAATTCTTAGGGCTGTAATGTCTGCCTGTAGCTGATCTTTCTCAGCCTCTAGCCGTCCGATATCTTGACTGAGCTGATCGGAATATCTTCGCTGTAAATTTTCGAGCGGGCCTGCAGCAACAGGTGTAGCAGACGAACTCTCAGAAGCCGCCAGTGGTAATTGCTGCGAGTCGTCGTCTTCAGGAATAGAGCGATCCGGCTGCATTGGCTTTTGTGACCAGGAATTTCTGTGAATATACCAGACTGCTTCAGCCCGCCGAAAGTCTAGATGTCGAAGCCCTCACAAAACAAACGCAGTAAAACAAAAACCCCACAGCTAAGACGGTATCTTTACACGTCTTAGCTGTGGGGTTTGTTGGTATACAGTTCGTTAGCTAAATAATCGTGCCGTCAGGAATCACCGCGTTCTTAATTACAACGACGATACCGCTGCGAATGTAGTAGCCCTTGTCTTCGCACTCGGCTTCCTGCACATTGTCCTTATTGATAATCTGCACGTTTTTACCAATTCGTGCGTTCTTATCGATAATGGCCTTACGAATCACAGAGCCCTCGCCAATGCCCATCGGGATTTTCTCACCGTCAGGAAACTGACCGGTTTCGTCCATATTTTCGTAGTAGTCGCAGCCGATGATCAAAGCGTGATCAATTTCGCAGCCCGCGTGGATACGCTCACGCAGACCAATCACCGATTTGTGAATGCGGCACTTTTTAAGAATGCAGCCTTCGCTGACAATAGACTCGGTGATTTGGCAGTCTTGTAGCTTGCTCGGGGGGAGATAGCGCGATCGCGTATAAATCGGCGCATCTTCCTTATAAAAGCTAAACGCCGGATTTGGCTGATCCGTCAGCGCAATATTGGCCTCATAGAACGCTTCAATCGTTCCAATATCTTCCCAGTAGCCCTTAAACAAATAAGCCTGCACGTTGTAATCACGTGAAGAGGCCGGAATGATTTCCTTACCAAAATCAGTCTGATCGGGGTAGTTATTCAGCAGGTCAATCAGCACCTGCTTTTTGAACACATAGATCCCCATAGACGCAATAAAAGGCTTTTCTGCCGACTCATCAGGCGACAGGCCCATCGCCGTTGTATCTACCTTCATCGCCTCAAGCGCTTCTCCTTTGGGCTTTTCCGAAAACTCCACAATGCGGTTGTTCTCGTCCACCTTCATCAGGCCAAAGCTAGAGGCGGTTTTATAACCAATCGGCACTACCGAAAGCGTCACATCCGCGCCACTTTCCCGATGCTTTCTCACATAATCGGCATAATCCATCCGGTAAAGGTGGTCACCCGATAGAATGATGAACTCATCAACATCGGCCTCTTCAAACATCCACATGTACTTGCGAACGGCATCAGCAGTGCCCTCAAACCAGCTTGGGCTATCGGGGGTCTGCTGAGCGGCCAGCACCTCTACGAAGCCATCGCTGAAAGTAGAAAAGTTATACGCCTTAGAAATGTGGCGGTTTAGAGAGGCTGAGTTGAACTGGGTCAGCACATAGATTTTGAGAATGTCAGAATTTAAACAGTTGCTAACCGGAATATCGATTAAGCGGTACATGCCAGCTAAGGAGACGGCAGGTTTCGCACGAAATTTTGTCAGCGGGTAGAGACGAGTGCCAGCACCGCCTCCCAAAATTATTGAAAGAACTCTTTTCACAACATCAACCTTAGCTTACAGAAATAGGCCATCCTTACTTCACTGTTAAGTGTGTTCCTGTATCTGCCTCTTGGCAAGAGGGGATCGGGAGATATATCTACTTCTATTGATAGAAATGCTTCATCTCAGCGATGTTGTGTCGGCTGCGATACATAGGGTGTAGCGATCACAAAAAGGCGTATAGAGAAAGCGCACAAAAAATATTAGCGTTTCATCTCGATAGCAGAGCTGCTAAGGTTACTAACTGGAGCAAAAGGAAAAAGGATTCCGCTATGTCAGCCATTCGCGAGCTGCACCAGCAGCTACAGAGCAAAGAGCGCTCAGCCGTCGAAATTGCTCAGGCCCAACTCGACCAAGCGCAGGCCGTAGAACCCAAGCTCAAAAGCTTTGTAACGCTGACCGCCGAAAAGGCACTAGCGCAGGCACAAGCGGTGGATGAAAAAATTGCAGCGGGCGAAAGCATCGGCCTATTGGCAGGTATCCCCATTGCCCTCAAAGACAACCTTTGCACCAAAGGCATTCGCACCACCTGCAGCTCTAAGATCCTTGAAAATTTCATTCCCCCCTACGAATCGACCGTCACCGGCAAGCTCGACGATGCCGGAGCCGTTTTCATTGGCAAAACGAACTTAGATGAGTTCGCGATGGGCGGCTCTACAGAAAACTCTGCATTTCAAACCACTGGCAATCCCTGGGACACTACCCGCGTCCCCGGCGGCTCCT
Source organism: uncultured cyanobacterium (assembly GCA_963793265.1). Lineage (GTDB taxonomy): Bacteria > Cyanobacteriota > Cyanobacteriia > Phormidesmidales > Phormidesmidaceae > Phormidesmis. Next base: position 315,478 of record CAWBZI010000004.1, on the reverse strand, counting down.
CAGGCGGTTCTGCCGCTGCTGTTGCAGGCGGTCAGGCCCCTATCTCACTCGGCTCAGACACGGGCGGATCTATTCGTCAGCCCGCCTCTTTTTGCGGCATTGTCGGCATGAAACCTACCTATGGGCTGGTATCACGATTTGGTTTGGTGGCGTTTGCTTCGTCTTTAGATCAAATTGGGCCGTTTGGGCGCACGGTGGAGGATACGGCAATATTGTTGGGTGCGATCGCCGGACACGATCCCAAAGACGCCACCAGCCTCAAGGTCAAAATCCCCGACTACACAAAGTCCCTCAAAAAAGACACCAAGCAGCCCCTCAAAGGCCGCACCGTCGGCATCATCAAAGAAACCTTTGGCGACGGACTAGACAACAAAGTAGGCGATGCAGTCACCACTGCCATCGAACAGCTCAAAACACTAGGCGCTGAAGTCAAAACCATCTCGTGCCCCAAGTTCGACTACGGCGTATCGGCCTACTACATCATTGCGCCCTGCGAAGCCTCAGCCAACCTAGCCCGCTACGACGGCGTACGCTATGGCCTCCGTGCCAACGAACCAAATCTACTCTCGATGTACAACAAAACTCGCGCCGAAGGATTTGGCGATGAGGTAAAGCGGCGCATCATGATCGGCACCTATGCCCTATCGGCAGGTTACTACGATGCCTTCTATCTCAAGGCGCAAAAGGTAAGAACGCTGATCAAGCAAGACTTTGACGCAGCATTTAAAGACGTTGATGTGCTTGTAAGCCCAACCGTGCCGACAACAGCGTTTAAGGCCGGAGACAAAGACGATCCGCTCAGCATGTATCTGCTCGATCTGATGACGATTCCAGTCAACATGGCAGGGCTTCCAGGTATGAGCGTTCCCTGTGGCTTTGACGATGATGGAATGCCAATTGGCCTACAGCTTGTGAGTAACGTTTTGCGCGAGGACTTGTTGTTTGAAATGGGCTCCGCTTATGAGCAGTCTACTGACTGGCATAAGCAACAGCCAAAGCTTTGAGTACTCTCAGATTGAACAGATTGAAAGAAGGAGATTACAATAATGTCGCCGCTATCTCAACAAATCTTACAAACTGTTGAAGTATTGCCTGAAGAGGATCAGCAGCAGATTTTAGACTTTGTAGAGTTTCTGAAGACTAAACGCCAAAAGTTGGAACCTAACAAAGAGGCTAACGCGGCTCCCCAGTCATTCTTGGAGGTAGCTCAAACTGTTGTAGGAATGGGCGAAGGGCCTGGAGATCTCTCCACAAATTCAGTTTACATGGAAGGATACGGGCAATAGTGCTTGAGCAGGTAATTGTTGACACTGGCGTCCTTATCGCCTTGATTGATAAGCGCGATCGCCATCACAAATGGGTGAGTGAACAGCTAAACGAAATAGCACCGCCCTTACTCACCTGCGAGGCTGTCATTTCAGAAGCGTGGTTTCTACTAAAGCGAGTTAGAAATGGAAGAGATGCACTGCTTCTACTTTTAGAACAGAAACAAGTCGTCATCCACTTTGATCTAAATACAGAATTGCTTTCAACTGTAAGTTTGATGAGGCAATATCAATCAGTTCCAGTATCGCTGGCTGACGCAGAACTTGTCCGCATGGCTGAGCTGTATCCTCGAAGCTCTGTTTTCACGCTGGATAGCGATTTTCAAATCTATCGAAAGAATCGAGATGCCCCTATTCCAGTCATCATTCCTTAGCCGCTCTTAACCTCTATCAGCATCTTCTGTACTGATCGCCCCACCACCCCACTACCCCCCAATCCCCCAGTTTGATAAGATCAAACGCTGACCCCATCCATCCCCCTTCAGAAGTAAAACGCTGAAGCCCCGCAGTTTAAGGAGACTGATCCCTCATGGCCAAAATGTATTACGACAGCGACGCCAACCTCGACTTGCTCAACGGCAAGACGGTAGCCATTATCGGCTATGGCTCTCAGGGCCACGCCCACGCCCTAAACCTCAAAGACAGCGGTGTGAATGTCGTCGTGGGTCTGTATGAGGGCTCTCGCTCTATCGAAAAAGCCGAAGCCGAAGGGCTCATGGTTAAATCAGTGGCCGACGCAGCGAAAGTGGCTGATTTCATCATGATTTTGCTGCCTGACGAAATTCAGCGCAGCGTGTATAAAGAGAGCATTGAGCCTGGACTAGAAGCGGGTAACGTCCTCGCCTTTGCCCATGGCTTCAACATTAACTTTGCGCAAATCGTGCCGCCTGAGAATGTAGACGTGGTGATGGCCGCGCCTAAAGGCCCTGGTCATCTGGTGCGCCGTACCTACGAGCAAGGCCAGGGCGTTCCAGCCTTGTTCGCGGTGTATCAGGATGCTTCGGGTCAGGCTCGCGATATTGCAATGGCCTACACCAAAGGCATCGGTGGCACTCGCGCGGGCATCTTGGAAACGACCTTTCGGGAAGAAACTGAAACGGACTTGTTTGGTGAGCAGGCCGTACTGTGCGGTGGCCTTAGCGAGCTAATTAAGGCAGGTTTTGAGACGCTAGTAGAAGCGGGCTATCAGCCTGAGCTGGCTTATTTTGAATGCCTACATGAAGTGAAGCTGATTGTGGACTTGGTGGTAGAAGGTGGCTTAGCCAAAATGCGCGACAGCATTTCTAATACGGCTGAGTACGGTGACTACACTCGCGGCCCTCGCGTGATTACGGCTGATACGAAAGCAGCGATGAAGCAGATTCTTAAAGAGATTCAGACCGGGCAGTTTGCGCGTGAGTTTGTGCTTGAGGCGCAGTCAGGGAATGCGGGCTTTAATGCAACTCGTCGGATTGAATCAGAGCATCAGATTGAAGAAGTGGGTAAGGATTTGCGAGCTATGTTTAGCTGGCTGAAGAAGGTGTAGCTGATAACGGCTGAACCGCTCAAAGCGTCTGAATAAGTAGATAACCCGCCAGGTTTTCATAGCTTTGGCGGGTTGTTTACGCGCTAAGTCTGTCAAATGACCACGAGGAGAGGGTTAGAGCCTGTTACTGGTAGCGAAATTGACCGTTCTTTGCCATATCTTATGACTTTATATAGGTTCATCCTTAGTCGCGAAATCTAGGTATACCCTTAGACTTACGCCTAATGACGAGCGTCACCTTTTTTGGCCCCTTATTTTTCTGTCCCTTATCTTTCCATAGTGACCTATGCAATCAAAAGAACTCGACACCATGCCCTTGCATCCTTCTTGTCCTACGGAAGACGACCGGACAGGACTGACGCCAGATATTCTAAAGCGCGCTTTTTTAGATAACCTGTTTTATGTGCAAGGAAAGTCGCCCGAAATTGCGACCCTGCAAGACTATTACATGGCGTTAGCGTATACGGTGCGCGATCGCATGCTCCATCACTGGCTCAGCACCGCGAGCACCTACCGCAAGCAGCAGGCTCGCACCGCCGTCTATCTCTCAGCCGAGTTTTTGATGGGGCCATACCTCGGCAATAACCTCATCAACCTGGGCCTGTACGAAGTGGTCGAGAGTGCTATGGCCGACCTGGGCCTCAGCCTGTCCGAGATTATGGCCCAAGAGCAAGAGCCTGGCTTGGGTAACGGTGGTTTAGGTCGCCTGGCCGCCTGCTATCTTGATTCGATGGCTACGCTACAAATCCCGTCTTTGGGCTATGGTATCCGCTACGAGTTCGGCATCTTTAAGCAGGAGTTGCAGGACGGCTGGCAGGTTGAAAAAACTGACAAGTGGCTTGCTAACGGCAACCCCTGGGAAGTCGCTAGGCCCGAATGGTCAGCGCCTGTGAAGCTCGGCGGCTATACCAAAGCCTATACCGATGTGAATGGGAACTACCGGGTTGAGTGGGTGAGCGATCGCATTGTCAAAGGCGTCCCCTACGACACCCCTATCCTCGGCTACAACGTCAACACCGCCAACACCCTCCGCCTGTGGAAAGCCGAATCTCCCGATGCGTTCGACTTCAACGCCTTCAACCAAGGCGACTACTACGGCGCGGTCAACTCCAAGATCGTCTCCGAGAATATCTCAAAAGTTCTCTACCCTAACGACGAGCACCTAGAAGGCAAGCAGTTACGCCTGGAGCAGCAGTACTTCTTCGTCTCCTGCTCGCTGCAAGACATGATTCGGATTATGGAAGTCGAAGGCTCACCGCTAGAGAGCTTCCCTGAAAAGTACACCGCGCAAATGAACGATACGCACCCTGCGATCGCCGTGGCCGAACTCATGCGCCTGCTCGTTGACGAGCATCAAATGAACTGGGATAAAGCCTGGGAAATCACTCAAAAAACCCTCGCCTACACCAACCACACGCTCCTCCCCGAGGCCCTGGAACGCTGGCCAATTGATCTGTTTGGCTCCCTGCTGCCTCGCCACCTCGAAATCATCTTTGAGATCAACCGCATCTTCCTCGAAGACGTACGGCTCAAGTTTGGTCAAGACAACCAGAAGCTAGAGCGCATGTCCATCATCGACGAAAGCGGCGGTCGCTACGTCCGCATGGCCAACCTAGCCTGCGTCGGCTCTCATGCCATCAACGGCGTTGCAGCCCTCCACACCGAATTGCTCAAGCAAACTGTCCTCAACGACTTCTTCCAGCTCTTCCCTGAAAAATTCATCAACGAAACCAACGGCGTTACCCCCCGCCGCTGGATGGTGCTCAGCAACCCCAAGCTCAGCCGCCTGATTAACCAGCGCATCGGTACTGAGTGGCCCACCCACCTCGACCAGCTTAAAAAGCTAGAAGCCTTTGCCGACGACCCCGGCTTCCGTACCGAATGGCGTCAGATTAAGCAGGCCAATAAGGAAATCCTGGCAGCTCGCATTGAAAAAGCAACTGGCGTGAAAGTCAGCCCAACTTCAATGTTCGACGTGCAAATCAAGCGGATGCACGAGTACAAGAGACAGCAGCTCAACGCCCTGCATATCATCTCACTGTACAACAAGCTTAAAAACAACCCAGGGATGAATATCGTCCCACGCACCTTTATCTTTGCCGGTAAAGCTGCGCCAGGTTACTTCATGGCCAAGCTAATTATCAAGCTCATCACCTCTGTAGGCCGCGTAGTCAATCGCGACCCTGCCGTGCGCGACCAGCTCAAGGTGATTTTCTACCCTAACTACAACGTCACCAACGCTCAGCCCATCTATCCAGCCTCCGACCTCTCTGAGCAAATTTCTACCGCAGGTTTTGAGGCTTCCGGTACCGGCAACATGAAGTTCGCCATGAACGGCGCGCTCACAATTGGGACACTCGACGGCGCTAACGTAGAGATTCGCGAAGAAGTCGGTGACGACAACTTCTTCCTCTTTGGCCTTCAGGCTCATGAGGTCGCTGAGCTAAAAGCGCAGGGCTACAACCCGCGTGACTACTACAACCAAAATGGAGACTTGCAAGCTGTCATTAAGCTGATTAACTCAGGGCTCTTTTCGAGTGGTGATACTGAGCTATTTAAGCCGCTCATCGACAACCTGCTAAATCAAGATCGCTTTATGGTTTTAGCCGACTATCAAGCCTATGTTGACTGTCAGGCGGAAGTCAGCAAGGCTTATCAGGATCAAGACAAGTGGGTGCGGATGTCTATTCTTAACTCTGCGCGGATGGGTAAGTTCTCCTCTGACCGCTCTATCCAAGAGTACTGCGATCAAATTTGGAACATCAAGCCCGTGCCTGTAGAGCTAAAAGAATATTTCAAAACACTCACAATGCTCACAGACAACAGCGCTCGTCTATAGTTGAATTTGTTGGATTGGTCTGATAAAAGACTGATCTCGTAACGGTTACCAAAGCCTCCCTCTTTCTTCAAAGGTGGAGGCTTTTTATTCACAAAAGAGAAATGCCCTACCTTAATTTGCAAATTACAACAGGTGCCAGCAGAGCGCAGAAAGCTGAGCTAGTCAAAGATATGACGGACGCTTTAGTTCGTGTGCTAGGCAAAAAGCCAGAGCACATTCATATTGTTATTCAAGAAATAGAAGAAGAAAACTGGGGATATGCAGGAATGCTGACAGATGACTGGAAAAAGCAACAGTAAACTAAGACTTTCCAGCGCTGAGCACTGCGCTCACAGTTGTTATTAAATTAGGGAAAGAAGGGCTCTCAATAGTCTGGGTTCCTTCAAAGACGCCTGATTCTACGTAAACACCATCTTGCATCGCCAGTACGGTAACTCGCCCAAGCGTCGGATCTACAATCCAGTATTCGCCAATACCAGCATCTTCGTACTGTGTGCGTTTGGCAATGTAGTCTCTGTCACGTTGCAGGCTACCAGGACTCACCACCTCAATTACTAGCAACGGTGGCGGCATCGTCAATCGAATAGTATTACGTTTGGCGATAAGATCGATATGTTCTTCACGAATGATTGTCAGGTCAGGATATCGATTCCTGGGTTCACCACGAACTTCGAGTTCTAGTCCATGCCCTCTGACCTGCAAATGATCGACGATTGCTGCAAATGTGAGGAATAAAAAACCAGCGATTCCTATGTTTTTCCCAGATTCTGGTGCCAATTCAATCAGCTCTCCATTAAAGAGTTCGTACAGCTTATCGCTCTCGTCTTCGTAAGCCAAATACTCTTCAAAGCTAAAAAACCGTATTTTTGTTTGAACCATCGGTTGAGCCCTTGTACGGCGATCGCACACCGCTGAACTAACTACATCGTATCTCACCCACCCTCCAAAAGAATGGCGCTACTCCTTCGGCGGCTCACCTGTCATCGCAGACTCTAAATATTTAGTAGCGGGCGGTACATACTTACCGTCTATCTTCACGCGAAAGTCGTAATGGGCTCCGGTACCTATTCCGCTATTTCCTGAAAAAGCAATCACCTCTCCCGCTTCAGACTCACCTTCTTTGCAGCCGTTAGGAGACATGTGCAATGACTGAAACGTATAGCCCGGAAAAGAGTCAGCCGTTTGATTAACAACCCAGCCACCGCCGCCGTCATCCCACCAGCATTTGACAGTTGTGGTATCGCCGGGCTTACCGACTGCATGAATCGGGGTGCCGATAGGCGTGGCTAAATCGACGCCGTTGTGAGGCACGTTTGGCTCGCCAGTCACTGGATGAAAAGGCCGGATACCGTATTCGTCGCTCACGTCATAGCCAGCGACTATTTCGCCCGTTTTAGGCGTGATGATGTCTTCTATATTTTCTTTACCCGTGATCACGTCAGCGGTGATAGTGATAATGCGGTCGGCAATGTAGAGTAGAGAGCCAACGATAATCGCCGCACACGCACCTGTGACAATCAGCCTTGGCAAGGAAGTGCCTGATAGTGGCAGCGTATCGCTATCTTTGTTTTCTGAAGGTTCCTTAGCTGCTGACGTGTGAATATGGATGTGCTGCGGAGCGGGCTGAGGAGAATTGGGTTGAGAAGCGGGCCCAATATCGTCACTCGCAATAATAGATAGTTCGCCGCTGCCTAGCTTTTCGAGCATGTCTGAAACGCTACTGCATCCGGCAGCGATCGCAGCCGTTCTTGCCCCCTGCCAACCCGGCTCAGTCACCGTCACCCGACACGGCCTCTTAGGACTAACTGGGGGACTAATAAGAGAATTAGCCGAGGAACGAACAGCAGAGCTATCGGATTCAATTTTTCGACGAGATCTAGCAGACGATTTAGAAGCCAAAATAGCCTATAACTACTGAGGTTTGCCTACAGATACCTGAAGACGAAAATATAATAGCTCAAACTAGCAAATCATCGTCGCTCAGAAATTATTTTAGACATCACCCAAGACGTTCGGTTAGCTCATCACCCAAAGGAATCGTCATGAAAAAAGCAAAACCAAACGAATGGACTGTTCGCCAGGATCAACCTGTCCGCCATGATCACGATGACGAAGACGAGCGCCGCCATTGGGACTATCACTACGACGAGATCGGTACGGCTCCAGGCACCCTCGTCATTGACGAAGACGCTTCACCGACAGAGCTAACGCTGATTGACTACAGCGAAAGATCGGCCATTCGTCGAATGCTCAAAACGCCCGAAGAAGCCGCTCAGCACATGACCAGCAAAACTATCTCATGGATAGACCTGCAAGGCTTGGGCAACGAAGACGTGCTCAACCGGCTAGGCCAGGTGTTTCACCTGCACCCATTGGTTTTAGAAGACGTTGTAAACGTGCCCCAGCGGCCAAAAGTAGAGTACTACAACGATCAGGTGCTTATTATCACGCGCATGGTAATGATGGCCCCCGAAGCAGAAGATGAAGACCCTCATTTCACCAGCGAACAGCTCAGCTTCGTGCTTGGGCCAGATTATCTACTCACCGTCCAAGAAGAACTCGATCAAGACTGCCTAGATCCTGTCCGTAACCGCATTCGTCAAAACGTTGGGCGCATTCGCCATGAGGGCGCGGACTATTTAGCCTATGCGCTGCTAGACGCGGTAATTGATGCCTACTTCCCGGTACTCGAAGAATACGGCGAATATATAGAGTCGCTAGAAGACGAAGTGATCTTTGATCCCACTAAGCAAACGGTGCAAAAAATATACCGCGTTCGACGCGAGCTGATGTCTTTGCGCCGCTCTATTTGGCCTCAACGCAATGCGCTCAATCAGCTCATTCGCGACGGCAGCTCTGACGTGATTAGCGCCGAAGCTCGAATCTATTTTCAAGACTGCTACGACCATGTTGTGCAAGTGCTCGACATTGTAGAAACCTACCGAGAACTCACCGCAAACCTGATGGACGTATATCTTTCTGCGGTCAGCAATCGTATGAACGAGGTGATGAAAACGCTGACCGTGATCTCATCAATTTTTATCCCGCTCACCTTTATTGTCGGGGTGTACGGTATGAACTTTAATACGTCAGTTTCACCATGGAATATGCCTGAGCTGAATGCTTATTGGGGCTACCCGATTTGCTGGGCTGTGATGATTGCGATCGCCCTTGCTCTCACCTACTATTTCTGGAAACAGGGTTGGTTTGAAGTCTCAGATGCCAAGAAAAACCTCAAAAATGCCAGAGATTAGGCTGGATTGCTTTTAAGGTCGCTTCTTAAAACTGATAAGATAAGCGCGATCATAATCCGGTACGCCTCGCGATGGATCTCAAAGCACTCATCAAAGATATCCCCGACTTTCCGCAGCCCGGCATTATCTTTCGAGATATCACCACACTGCTGCAAGATCCTAGTGGGTTACGCTACACCATCGATCAAATCAGCGAGCAGGGCGCAAAGCTAAATCCTGACTGCATCGTAGGCATAGAGTCGCGAGGATTCATCTTTGGAATGCCAACAGCCTACAATCTCAACAAAGGCTTCGTTCCTGTCCGTAAGAGCGGCAAGTTGCCTCGGGCCGTCCATGCGGTAGAGTACAGCTTAGAATACGGCAAAGATCGGCTAGAAGTGCATCAAGATGCCTTTGAGCCCGGCAGTTCAGTCTTAATAGTGGACGATTTGCTTGCCACGGGAGGGACTGCTGCTGCTGCGGCTGAATTGATCCAAAAAGCCGGTGCCAAAGTCGCAGGCTTTGCCTTTGTCATTGAGCTGGTCGGGCTAGCGGGTCGTGAAAATCTACCCTCAGACGCCCCTATCATTAGCCTGCTTCAGTACTAAACCTGCTCTAGCGTTGAGCCTTCCAACGCCAATAGGCTAGAGCATCCCGATAAAGTCTCCTGATCAAGCCCTACTCAGATAAAGCCCTATGTCGTCTACTCACTCCATCTCTCCTTTTGGTAGGGCTTCGCTATTCCTCCGCGACTTTTTCTTAGGCGAAACCACCCGCTACATCATCAAGCGGCTGCTACAGGCTTTGCTCACGCTACTGCTAGCAACGGCTTTTAGCTTTGTAATCGTGCAGCTAGCGCCAGGTGACTTTCTAACCCCCTTCCGACAAAACCCCGAAATCTCACCTGAAACCATCGCCCAGCTAGAAAGCAACTTTGGCCTCGACCAGCCCGTCTGGGTTCAGTACTTTAGCTGGCTCAGACAGGCCGTCACCCAGTTTGATTTTGGCATCAGCTTTGCCTACAACCGACCTGCCCTCGAAATTCTGTGGGAGCGGGTACCGAATACCATTTTGCTCTCAGCGGCCTCTATTTTTGTAACCTGGGCGATCGCAATCCCCCTCGGCATCATCAGCGCCGTCAACCAAAACAAACTCCCCGACCGCTTCCTCCGGTTCCTTAGCTACTTCGCCCAGGGCTTCCCAACCATAATCACCGGCCTGCTCCTACTCTTTTTCGCCCAGCTCACCACCCCACTTTTCCCCGTCGGCGGGCGCACCAGTCTCTACCACGAAGACCTCAACTGGATCGGCCAAATCCTGGACGTAGCCTGGCACCTAATCTTGCCAACCCTGGCCTTAAGCATCACCAGCTTTGCGGGTCTGCAGCGGCTTATGCGCGGCCAGCTCCTCGACGTTTTACGCCAGGACTACATTCAAACAGCTAGGGCCAAAGGCTTACCTGAGGGCAAAGTCATCTACGTTCACGCGCTTCGCAACGCCATCAACCCGCTGATCACCATCTTAGGATTTGAGTTTTCGTCTTTACTCAGCGGCTCGTTCATCATCGAAACCTTCTTTAGCTGGCCGGGGCTCGGTACGCTAACGCTAGAAGCCGTACAAAAGCAGGATTTATACCTCATTATGGCGAGTCTAGTTCTAGGCGCAGTTATGCTCATCATCGGTAACTTACTTGCCGATCTCGCGCTCTCATTCGTCGATCCTAGAATCAAAATTTCCAGCATGAACTAAGCCAATTAGATCTCCTCATCAGCATCCTTATGAACCAGGCACGTTCTTTTGCTAGCTTAATTCTTGGCTTTGTCGTGTTTGGGATAGTGCTTTGGATTGCTCGTACGATTCACCAAGAGCTAGATGACCCAGGCTTTGCGCAAACGGTTTTGGTCGGCGCAGGCGGCTGGGCGATAGGATGGCTCGTCGGCTTTTTAATCTCACCTAGCACTAGCCAAGACATTAAAAAGTTCAGCCAGGCAAGTTCAACAATTGGCGCTTTTGTAGGTGGGTACGCCCTAGCTAAGCTTGAACCTTCGCTAACGCCACTGTTTGAAGATGGGCGATTGATTAATGAGCCGATTTACGGAATTCGGCTGCTGATCTTTATGATTTGCTTTGCGATCGCTGCCATCAACATGTACGTATACCGCGAAGGCCGCCGCTACTGAATGAATGAATAACAAGTATACGGTTCGCCCGCTGACTCAATCAGATAAGCCTACGCTATGGAAAATGCTTATGTACGCAGCGCATGAGTCCTCTGTAGCCGCAGTAAAAACTAATCCAGATCTGAGGAGATATGTTCGTGTCTGGGGTCGAGATGGAGATATTGGTGTCGTAGCCGAAATTGAGGGTGTGCCTGTAGGGGCTGCGTGGTTGCGGCTATGGGCGGAAGACGATGCTGGGTACGGGTATATAGATGAGAAAACGCCGGAGCTAGCGATCGCCCTCATTCCAGAAGCTCGCGGACAAGGCATTGGCACAGCCCTGCTAGAACAAATATTAGCTATGGCGCGATCGCACTTTTCAGCCGTTTGCCTGAGTACTCGCAGTGATAACCCAGCGCTACGGCTATACGAACGGTTTGAATTCGTACGCGTAGCAGGTACCGAAGTAACCAATCGAACAGGTACAGTGTCTTTCACCATGCTCCGCAAATTAGGCGATGCGTAAAAAGTAACCCTCACACAGATAGAACCTTTACTGAGCAACCTTGCCTATGATTGAGCGTTGCCTGTTTCGTCAAACTGCCGATGCCTATTAAAGAATTTACCGACTTCATTTTAGGTAGCATAGCGGCTTTGTTTCCAGTGATCGATCCGATCGGCAGCGTCCCTATTTTTCTAGTGCTGACCGCTGGGGTGCCCGAATCCTTGAGGCGCAGATACGCTAAGAAAATTGCTATCTATGTCATTGCTTTGCTGATCAGCTTTTTGCTAGTGGGCGGCGGCATTTTGCGCTTTTTTGGAATTTCGCTCGAAGTCGTACGCATTGCTGGTGGCATCGTTGTCTTTCATGCCGCGTGGAACACCATGAATGCAGAGTCTAAGCTGAGCGATGTAGAAAACAAGGATGTGATGAGTAAGGCTGGTCATCACGAAGATATTTCGTTCATGCCGATGACGATTCCACTGCTAGCAGGGCCGGGGGCGATCGCCGTAGCGCTAGGACTCGCCGCTGAAGCCAGCAGAAACGCCGGTACGGCTGAGACGACGCAAAATCTGCTGGCGGTTGCTGTCGCGATCGCCCTCATCGGCCTGATTATCTACATCGCCCTGCGCTCCTCTACCCTTCTACTCAAATGGTTTGGCGCAGGCGGCATTCATGCCCTGAGCCGACTATTAGGTCTTTTTGTAATGGCTATCGGCGTACAGCTCATTCTCAACGGACTCGGTGATTGGATCGAATCGTTAAATTTAAGCTAAATCAGAAGCTCATAAACTCAACTTGCGGAACGAGCGGATCGTTGACAACGCCAACGCCCTTATAGCCCCAACGCTCCGAAATCGCTTTCACTTGTCTGCGATCGCCCTGCTCTACCGCAAACTGAGGTGCTAGCTCACCCGCATGGGTATTTAAATAGCTCAGCGCATCAAAATCAGCGATAAACAGTAGCAAATAAGGCTCAGTTGGCTGCTCAGGATGCCCGCCTGGTACCGGCGGACGCGCGACCAAATACTGTCCGGTAGATTTTGAGCGCAGTAAGTAATAGGGCTGATCGAGCATCACATTCTTTATAGCGTTATCTATAGACTATCAACGAAAAGACCCCCACCAAACGGCGAGGGTCTTTTTCTTTGACTTAGCTAATAAAGCTCAAACCGCCAGAAGCGATGAACCCGATTAGTCAAGATCAGGCATTGCCAGAACTGGCTCAGATTCACGATCCAAACCACGCTCGAAGCCGCCTTCAGCCGCGCGTGCCCGGCCTGCGTGCCAGAGATGACCGACTAAGAAGAAGAAGGCCATGACAAAGTGGAAGGACGCCAACCACTGACGGGGGTTCACGAAGTTAACAGAGTTAACCTCGGTGATGATACCGCCTACAGAGTTGATAGATGCGTTAGGTGCGTGAGTCATGTACTCAGCCGCACGGCGAACCTGCCAGGGCTGAATGTCATTCTTAAGCTTGTCCAAATCGAGGCCGTTAGTGCCACGAAGCGGTGCGAGCCAGGGGCCGTCAAAGTCCCAGAAACGCATGGTTTCACCACCAAAGATGATCTCGCCAGTAGGAGAGCGCATCAGGTACTTACCCAAGCCAGTGGGGCCTTGTGCAGAACCAATGTTGGCACCCAAGCGCTGGTCACGAACCAAGAAGGTCATGGCCTGAGCCTGAGAAGCTTCTGCGTTAGTTGGGCCAAAGAACTCACTGGGGTAAGCAGTGTTGTTGAACCAAACGTAGCAAGAGCAGATGAAAGCCATCAGGGAAACAGCGCCGATGGAATAGGAGAGGTAAGCCTCACCGTTCCAGATCAAAGCGCGACGTGCCCATGCAAACGGCTTAGTGAGAATGTGGAATACGCCGCCGCCGATACAGATGAGTCCAACCCAAATGTGACCGCCGATGATATCTTCCATGTTGTTAACGCCGCAAATCCAGCCTTCGCCGCCAAAAGGAGACGTGAGCAGATAGCCGAAGATAACGCTGGGGTTAAGCGTTGGGTTCGTAATTACACGAACGTCGCCGCCGCCAGGTGCCCAGGTGTCGTAAACGCCACCGAGGAAGCAGGCTTTAATAACCAGCAGGAAAGCGCCCAGTCCTAGCAGGATCAGGTGATAGCCGATGATGTTAGTCATCTGGTTTTTGTCTTTCCAGTCTTGGCTAAAGAAGCTGGAGTACTCTTCGAGCGTTTCGGGGCCACGGACAGCGTGGTATACGCCACCCAAGCCAAGCACAGCAGAAGAGATGAGGTGAAGCACACCCACTACAAAGTAGGGGAATGTGTTGATAACTTCACCGCCAGGGCCTACACCCCAGCCCAAAGTGGCTAGGTGAGGAATGAGAATTGCGCCTTGTTCGTACATAGGCTTCTCGGGGACATAGTGAGAGACTTCAAACAAAGTCATCGCACCAGTCCAGAGTACGATCAGGCCAGCGTGGGCAACGTGTGCGCCCAGCAGCTTACCAGAAAGATTAATTAGTCGAGCGTTACCAGACCACCACGCATACCCGGTGGATGGTTGGTCGCGACCGCCTCCAATAACATTATTAGAGAGTGTTACCACGGGGGAGTACCTCTGTCAGGGGAAAATACAGTCTTAATAGATAGGGTACAGCGTTGGCCGTACCCTTTGCAGATGAAATGCACTTACAGCGCGTTACCACGAGGAAGAACTTCCTCAGGGAACACAAACTGCTCATGTGGCTGATCCTGTGGGCTCAACCACGCACGGATGCCTTCGTTCAATAGAATGTTCTTCGTGTAGAACGTCTCGAACTCGGGGTCTTCCGCTGCGCGAATCTCTTGGCTCACGAAGTCATACGCTCGTAGGTTCAATGCCAAACCGACGATGCCGACTGAACTCATCCATAGGCCCGTAACGGGTACGAACAGCATGAAGAAGTGCAGCCAGCGCTTGTTGCTGAACGCGATACCGAAAATCTGTGACCAGAATCGGTTCGCCGTCACCATCGAATACGTCTCTTCTGACTGCGTAGGCTCAAAAGCACGGAACGTGTTGGCGTTGTCATCGTCCTGGAACAACGTGTTCTCAACTGTCGCACCGTGAATCGCACACAGCAGCGCGCCACCCAAGATACCGGCTACACCCATCATGTGGAACGGGTTCAAAGTCCAGTTGTGGAAGCCCTGCAAGAACAGCAGGAAGCGGAAGATAGCCGCCACCCCGAAGCTCGGTGCAAAGAACCACGAAGACTGGCCCAGTGGGTAGAGCAAGAACACAGAGACGAATACCGCAATCGGGCCACTGAAGGCGATTGCGTTGTATGGACGAATGCCGACCAGCCGAGCAATCTCGAACTGGCGCAGCATGAAGCCAATCAGGCCAAAGGCACCGTGAAGTGCGACGAACGCCCACAGGCCGCCAATCTGGCACCAGCGTACGAAGTCACCCTGGGCTTCAGGGCCCCAAAGCAGCAGCAGCGAATGGCCCATGCTGTCAGCGGGGGTGGAGACGGCAACGGTTAGGAAGTTGCAGCCTTCGAGGTAGGAGCTTGCCAACCCGTGGGTGTACCACGAGGTGACAAAGGTGGTGCCGGTCATCCAGCCGCCAATCGCCATAAAGGCGCAGGGGAACAGGAGTAGACCAGACCAGCCTACGAATACAAAACGGTCGCGCTTGAGCCAGTCGTCAACGACGTCAAATCGTCCTCTTCCGGCGGGCGCGTTGCCCATTGCTATAGTCATTTACGAATCCTCTTTATCTTGGTCTTAAGTTGACCCTAGTGCTTAGGGCGCATAAGTCCTTTGTCATTTTTGACCTGTTACTTTTGGTCGAAGTGCCGAGGCAAACCGGCTAAAAGTTTCAGCGGACTGTTCAGTTAAGGTGTTCAGCAAGCTGATGTTACGAGATGTATCCTCAGCAAAAACGCTGGGAAGATATCGGGCCAGTCCATGACCAGACGGCTACATATCGCCGCCTTAAAGGATTTTGGCATACCCTCATCATAAAGACAGATCCATTTTTTTACAATCTGTCACGTAAATTCTCAGTTTGCGATTTGACGAAAAATATCTATATTTGGCGCTATTTTGGAGCAATCGCACCCCTCTAAAACCCGATTCAAAAAGGCAAATAACCCGTCAAGCCCTTTTATGACAGGCAATTCGCTCATAATGTCCGCAGAAAACATTTCTTAATAATTTTTTCCGTACTTATCAATTCACCCGATCCCCTGGCTAAAACTTCCATCATTCATCAACTGCGCCTGCTGATTTCGGTCATATCAGCGTAGGCCGTCGAGTAAAGCAGCTACTATTTATTATGTCGCTGCTTTTTAATTAAGCTGATACAAGGCCCATCTAGTCGCTCTTCAAAATATCTTTTGACTTATGACTGCCTCTAAAACAAACGCTTCTTCCGCTCCTGCTAAGGCGTCTAATAAAGCTGCTGAAAAAACCGTTCTCCGCCGAGAGATCTTAGGGGCTCGGCGGCCTAGCAACTATTTTTGGGCGGCGGTTACGGCGGTTGGGGGCGTTGGCTTCTTCCTGGCTGGCGTCTCTAGCTACTTACACACCAATCTGCTGCCGTTTTCAGATTTGCCCGCTCAGCTCGTGTTTATTCCGCAGGGCATTGCCATGGGCTTTTATGGCGTAGCGGCCCTGCTACTGTGCACCTACCTCACGCTGATTTTGATTTGGAATGTGGGCGGCGGGTATAACGAATTTGACAAGGACGCGGGCGAGGCGCGCATTGTTAGAAGCGGCTTTCCTGGCGAAAATCGCAAAATCGACCTGCGCTATCCGCTAAAGGACTTGCTGGCAGTTCGCGCTGAGCTGAAAGAAGGGCTGAATCCTAAGCGATCGCTCTACCTGCGCATCAAAGGCAAAGGCGATATTCCCTTGACCCGAGTCGGTCAGCCCGTTTCGCTATCTGACCTTGAAAACCAGGGCGCTGAGCTGGCTCGTTTTTTGCAAGTGCCTTTAGAGGGTCTGTAAGAAAACGCATTAAAAGGCACAGGGGCACTCAGCAAATCATCGTATTGAACTGTTCGCCGCCTCATGACAGAATGAGCAACCTTTCACTGGCAAATTTTTGCCACATGCAATTGTAGGGAGCACACATATGATTTTTAAGATGCGTTCAGGCCGTAGCTGGGGCCTGCTGATTGCGATCGCGCTGCTCGTAAGTAGCTGTAGCCAGGCTGAAGCACCTATCGCCAACAGTCCATCCTCTGAGCCTGAAATTGCAGCTTCTGTCGCACCTGCTGCTGACGAACTCACAGCGGGTTTACCTCGGCTAGACGGCAAAGCCACCGTAGAAATAATGGTTGGCAGCAAGCCAATCGTCGTTGAGCTAGACGGGGAAAAAGCGCCTTACACCGCTGGTAACTTTGTTGATTTGGCTCAGAAAGGCATTTACGACAGTACTATTTTTCACCGGGTTGTGCGATCGCCTGATCCGTTCGTAGCCCAAGGCGGCGATCCGCAAAGCGCCGATCCAGCCGTGCCCATCAGTCGTTTAGGCACGGGTGGCTACGAAGACGAGAGCGGTCAAGAGCGGATGATTCCTTTGGAAATTTTGCCTGAAGGGGCAGATGAGCCTGTGTACGGGAAGACCTTTCCCGAAGCGGGCGTTACGACAGCACCGGCTTTGACCCATAAGCGAGGTGCGATCGCCATGGCCCGCTCTGGCGTGAATACCGCGTCTGCTCAGTTCTACATCACCCTAGCTGACGTAAACTTCTTAGATGGCAACTACGCTGTGTTTGGCTACGTGACTGACGGTATGGATGTGGTCGATAAAATTCAGATAGAAGATGTGATTCAGTCTGTCACCGTAACGGCTGGGGCAGATAACTTGGTGCTGCCTGGAGAAGCGGCTGAGTAAGGGCGCTTGAGTGAACTGTGAAACGGCTGTTGCTGTAACTGGAATCGGTCTGACGACAGCGTTAGGGCTGACGGTGCAAACAACTTGGCAAAGGTTAAAGGCTGGTGAGAGTGCGATCGCGCTCCATCAGCCTTTTTTAGATCTAGCACCCTGTCCGCTGGCAATGCGGGGAAAGCAACCTGAACCGCTGAAGTACATTACCGAAAGAGTCGTGCAAGAAGCCTGGATGGACGCGGGACTAAACGGTGAGATCGCAGGCGTTGATTGTGGCGTAGTAATAGGCTCTAGTCGCAGCCATTTGCGGGACTGGGAGGCGATCGCACTTCAGCAACGACAGGGAGAGATCGGTGGGGATTGGCTGGCAATGTTACCGCATGAACCTGCGCTAACGACGGCTCGATTGGTAGGAGCAGGCGGGCCTTTGTTGGCTCCGATGGCGGCTTGTGCAACAGGGGTGTGGGCGATCACACAGGCCGCAGACCTGATTCGTAGCGGGCAGTGTAGCCGGGTAGTGGCAGGCGCAGTAGAGTCTCCGATTACGCCTTTGACGATTGCGGGGTTTCGCAAGATGGGAGCGCTGGCGACAACAGGTTGCTATCCATTTGACCAGCGTAGAGAAGGATTTGTATTAGGCGAAGGGGGCGCGGTGCTGGTGTTAGAGTCGGCGGCGTTAGCAGCAGATCGAGAGGCGAAGGTGTACGGGCGAATTTTGGCAGCAGGGATAACGAACGATAGTCATCATGTGAGTTCGTTTGACCCAAGCTATGCCATGGGACGGCGAGCTGTAGAACTTTGTTTGAAACGCAGCGGTCTTAAAGCCAAGGATATAGATGCGGTGCATGTCCATGGAACAAGCACCGCGCAGAACGATCGGATGGAAGCAGCTCTAGTGGCGCAGATTCTGGGACGGCAGATGCCAGTAATGGCGAGTAAGGGAGCAACAGGTCATACGTTGGGCGCTTCGGGAGCATTGACAGTGGCGCTGGGCCTATTGAGTTTACAGCAGCAGGCCGTGACGCCTTGTATAGGGTTAGAATCAGCGGATTTCAATTTGGCGTTTGTGCAGAGCTATCGGGCAGCAAATTTAAGGAATATGCTGTGCTTTAGCTTTGGATTCGGCGGGCAGAATGCCGTCTTGGCGCTGGGCCTTAATTAGCTTCAAGCGTTGCCATCATAGACCTCAGCGACATTGCAGAGGTACACATCTGACTCAACAACGCAGCTCAATAGCGCCTATCTCCCCACTAAAGCTCTAGTACCGCACCTTCTACAGGATCAAACAGAATAACGTTCTCGTTTTTATCAAGGCGTTTAACTAAGGAGGTATAGTCGTCTATTAACACCATCTCAGGATCGTAGCCGCCCATTTCTACGCGCGCCTTGCAGCCCGCACAGTCCACGTCAAAAAGCTCGGCAATTTCGTTGGCCTCTTCCTCTACGGTCGGCGCATTGCTAAAGTCCAGCGTGAGCTTAGCTTCGCCGTTTTCAATATTAACTAAATTATCTTGCTGCACTACTTTTGAGTCACTGTTGGCCGCGATCGCCTCAGCTAACACCACCACATCGCTCACCTTCACTGGAATTGCAGGCTTAAAAAGAACAATCACATCATACATTTTCAACGTTTCCTTGTAATAGTTTCCCTATAGCATTGCCAATCGTTCACGCACCAGCTCAGCCTGCTTTTCAGCCTCAGCTAGCGCATCTCTCGCACCTTGGACTACCTCAGCAGGCGCTTTATCCGTAAAGCCTTTGTTCTTTAAGCGACCGCCAAAAGACTTCATTTCACCCTCTGCCTTGCTTAAATCTTTTTCTAACTTAGCCCTGAGCGCATCAACATCGATTACGCCAGTTAATGGAATGAGTACCTGCACCGTACCCGTCACACCAGCAAACATCTTGCGCTGATCGCTAGCAGGATTGTATGTAGGCTTGGCCTCAGAGTCAGCTTTGATAATATCAGCCGCAGTGACACCCTCAGGCGTAGGTGATAGTTCAACGGGTTCTTTGGGCTCAGCAGGCTCAGAAACATTTTCCACTGTGCGATTCGTTTCTGCGCTGTCTCCTTTCACTTCAGTCCACATTCGTTGAAGTTCGGCAATTGCGCGATCGCGCCTGTCTCCTTTCAAAAACTTCCGCACGCCGAACTGCACGCTATAGCCCAAACCGATAAGCTGGAAGATACTTGCTAAACCGGGTACGTCAGCGATCGCATCCAACATAGAATGCAGCACCTTGTAGGTCATCGCCACGCCTAGCAAAACGGAAAGCGAAAGCACAGGCTTTTTGTAATCCGCAAAAAAGTTGTCGAAATAGCGAGTGGGCTCATTGAGGAACTGTAGAAATGCGTTTACGGTTCGCTGCCAAGCTGCATTGTCTTCAAAGCCTTTGAAGGTGGAGGAAGGTGGCGCGATCACTGCTCTTCCTTCTACAACAATATCCGCCGCCTCAGCCACAGAAAGCGTCTCTGCTACCGGCACTGAAGCAGGCGCAAAATCAGTCCGGGTGATCGTAAGCGTGTCTACCCTAGCAACCTGTTGTATATAGTCTTGCGTTGCGTTAAGCGTAGATAATTCTGCCTCACTATCTGTCTTCAAAATCGTCTCAATTCTCGCAGAAGGCTTAATTCCTGCCTCAACTCGTAGATTCCGAATCGTGCGAATCGTGTCAATCAACAGCTCAAACTGTTGTTCTAGCTCAGGATTGATTTGCTCAGCATCTGAGACAGGGTAACGTTGAAGTGCTAGACAATCTTCGTCACCAACATGAGTGAGTGTATGCCACAGCTCCTCTGTGATGTGGGGCATGAAAGGATGCAACAGCTTTAGAATGCCGTCTAGCACATAGGCTAGCGTTTGTTGAGCAGTGCGTTTAGTCTCGCCGTCACCATACAGTCGCGGCTTTACTAGCTCAATGTACCAGTCGCAAAAGTCTCCTCGGGTAAACTCGTACAGCTCTTTAGAAGCCTCACCCATACCATAGTCGTCAAGCTGTACGCGAACCCTCTCGATTGTTTGATGATAGCGAGAGAGAATCCACTTATCAGCCAGCTCAAGCGGCGTTCCTGTTGAACCGGGCTCACCTAAATCCGAAAGGGAAGAATCGCCTAAGTTCATCATCACAAACCGAGAGGCGTTCCACAGTTTGTTAGTGAAGTTGCGCGAAGCTTCAACGGCTAGCGACTCGTCTTTTTCACGATTGTAGTCTAAGCGAATGTCTTGACCGGCTCCGGCAACTTCGCGAACTAGCGTGTAGCGTAAAGCGTCGGTGCCGTACTTACTAATCAAAATTAACGGATCGATGCCGTTGCCCTTAGACTTCGACATTTTTTGATTATTTTCGTCTCTCACTAGCCCATGAATATACACGGTGTCGAACGGCATTTGGCCGGTGAAGTGGCCTGCCATCAGGGTCATACGAGCAACCCAGAAGAAGATGATATCGAAGCCAGTGACAAGCGTTTGGGTAGGGTAGTAAAACTTGTAGTCGGGCGCGTCGGTATCAGGCCAACCAAGCGTAGACATCGGCCATAGGCCAGAAGAGAACCAGGTGTCTAACACATCTGGATCTTGTCGTACTTCTACTTCGTGCCCTACTTGAGTGGCCGCTTTGTT
The DNA here is from genome assembly GCA_963793265.1 of uncultured cyanobacterium. GTDB lineage: Bacteria > Cyanobacteriota > Cyanobacteriia > Phormidesmidales > Phormidesmidaceae > Phormidesmis. Next base: position 294,419 of record CAWBZI010000004.1, on the reverse strand, counting down.
AATCGCTTCATTCTCGTTCATAGCAACCACAAACGGCGTGTTGTCACAAATCTCGCCATCGGTTTCACTGACAATGTACCAGGCTGGAATTTGGTGACCCCACCAAAGCTGCCGAGAGATACACCAATCCTTAAGGTTTACCAGCCAGTCGCGGTACACCTTTGTCCAGCGTTCGGGCACAAACTGAGGGTCTTGTTGGGCGTCTAGTGCGGCCAGTGCCTTGTCGGCCATCGGCCTAATTTTGACAAACCACTGGGTTGAGATTAAGGGTTCTACTGGGACTTTGCCGCGATCGCTATAAGGCACCGAATGCTTGTAGTCCTCAATCTCACCTAACCGCCCTTCTGATCGCAGCCGCTCAATCACCCACTCGCGAGCTTCAAAGCGATCTACGCCTGCAAACTCACCCGCATTCTCATTCAGCGTACCGTCCTTATTCAAGATATTAATCACCGGCAAATCGTGCCGCTTACCCATCTCAAAGTCATTTGGATCGTGCGCAGGCGTCACCTTCACGCAGCCCGTCCCAAATTCCATATCGACAAACTCGTCGCCAATAATCGGAATCTCACGGTTCATCAAAGGCAGCATCAAGGTCTGCCCGATCAAATGCTTGTAGCGATCATCATTCGGATTCACCGCCACCGCCGTATCGCCCAGCATCGTCTCGGGCCGGGTCGTCGCCACTTCTAGCTCGCCCTCACCATTTGTCAGCGGATAGCGAAAGTGCCACAGATGGCCGTCTATTTCCTTATTCTCTACTTCAAGGTCAGACACCGCCGACTGACTGGCCGGGCACCAGTTCACCATGTAGCTACCCCGGTAAATTAGCCCTTCCTCGTGTAGCTGATTAAACGCAGTCAGCACCGCCGTCGAAAGCCCATCATCCATCGTGAAGCGCTCGCGGCTCCAATCTACCGAAACGCCTAGCTTACGAAGCTGGTTGACAATCGTGCCGCCCGACTCAGCCTTCCACTCCCAGGCCCGCTCTAAAAATTTCTCTCGTCCTACTTCCTCGCGAGTCTTACCTTCTTCTGCAAACTGCCGCTCTAAGATCGTCTGCACCGCAATGCTGGCATGATCAGTACCCGGTAGCCATAGCGTATTGCGCCCTTTCATCCTCTGATAGCGCACCACCGTATCAATCAGCGTCTCTTCAAACGCATGGCCCATGTGCAAGCTGCCCGTCACGTTTGGCGGCGGAATCATCACGCAAAAAGGCTCGCCCCCTTTACTCGGATCAGCCTTAAAGACTTCGTTTTGTTCCCAGTACTGCTGCCACTTGGTTTCGGTAACGGTTGGGTCGTACTGGCTCGCTAGCGTCGGCGGGGTTGCAGTCATTGGGGGTGCGGTTCACAGGGCGTCTAATCAGGTTAAATGGTAGCAGTGATCTGAGCCTTCTTGCGCTCACGGCGAAACAATCGGTACATATGTTAGGGAGGGCACGAACTGAGGAAAACAAAAAGCCCTCCAAAAGGCAGTGCTTTTGAAGGGCTTTAAGACAAACTACTTGGAATCGTAGCGAAGCTACTCGGCCGTTAGCTCTACAGAATCCGCTTGAGGCTCAGCCGCATTCCGCTGTTGCAAAATTGCCCGCTGACGTGCTCGCAAGGACTCGGCTTCACGATTGATGCGACGGCTCTGACTACGGCGAAATCCTTCATCAGCAACGCCTGCACCGCTAGAATTCACACGATGCATAATATCCCAAATATCTACGTTTGAGCCTAAAATACCGTCGCCGCTATCTGCCGAATTAAAATCTTCAGCGGTATTGGCAATACCAGAATCTTGAGCCATGGCAGGGGCAGCCGCAAGGCCCATTCCTAAAACTAATCCAACGCCCATTAACCGGGTGGTTAACTTACGCATCTATTCATCCTCTATGTGTGTTTTGGACAAAAATACGCTGGACTGAGGCAAAGCTGTAAGTTCCAGGTATTAACTTTTCTTAGTGTACCAACCGCTTTTAAATACTTTTATTGAATTATGCCGATCTGTTAGGCGTCTGTCCATCGGCGGGCTTATTGACCGACTAGGCAATGCGGCGGCTGATGAGGGGGCGAATGAGGGCGAAGGCGATCGCGCTAAACGCCAGCAAAATTGCCAGCGCCATGCCCATACTAATATCAGCAAAAGGCGCTTCCATCACGATACTGCCAAAGCTCCAATCAGGATGCAGATAGATATAGCGAATCGGCTCAATGGCATAGCTCAAGGGGTTCAGGCTAGCGACAACCTGTAGCCAAGGCGGCATAAATGACAGCGGCACCAGCGCTGTACTGGCAAACAGCAAAGGCAGGTTCGTGATAAAAATGACAGCCAGTAGCTCAATATGACCAGGCAAAGCAAAAGCCAGTCCTAAGCTAAGTGCAGTCACACCAAATACCAGCGTGAGCACAATCGCCACCATTAGCAATAGTCCGCTGAGTCCTGGCAGGCCCGCACCTAAAAAGGCGCTCAGTACGACAATTGCGGTCGTTTGAATCAGGCTCAAGGTCGCGATGAAGAGTGCAGAGGCCACCACTATTGAGAAGCGAGAGGCGAGAGGGGCTACTAGCAGCCGGTTCAAAAAGCCAAACTCGCGATCGAACATCACGGGAAGCCCAGCGTTTAGGGCTCCCGCGAAGGCAGTGAATACGATAATGCCTGCGCCGAGGAACTGGCCGTAGTTTTGACTTTCACCGAAGAGTCCTTTGGGCACGTTTTGGAAAAGTGCGCCAAAGAGGATTAGCCACATTAAGGGCTGAATGACGCCTGCGACTAATGTAGTCGGGCGGCGCTGAAGCTGAATGAATAGGCGGCGGGTGAGAGCGGCGGTTTCTTGGATGAATTCGGCAGTGCCGGGAGCGGTTAGGGATTGGGGGATTGAGGAATTAGGGAGTTGGGTTTGTGTCATCAGGAGGGAGCGTAGGGGCTATTTCTATTCTAAGGAGATATCTGAAAAATTTCGCTTAGGTTGAGTGCAAAGCCAGGGGTATAGTGCGTCAATTGTAATGCGAAGCCCTTCTATAAGCCGAAGAGGGCGCTAATTGCAGGCAAAAGGCCGTTGCAAGCTTCTACAAATTTTGTCGTTTCACCTAATCCAACGGTTATACCTTTGAGCACTGTGATGGCTCGCTTAGCAGCTTTTTTCATTGGCCCGTCCTGCGGTGATTGTCCTGCGGCGGCAAGTTCTTTCACTTCTTCTAGAGCTTCCGTTTTTTGCTCTTCGTTGAGGGCCGGTTCGGCTTCGATAGCGGTTTGAAGCTGGGCGAGAAGATCTTTTAGCTGGGTTTGAACGGGCTCGTCACTGAGCTTGGCTATCTGGTTGTTCACTTGGCCGCTGATGTCGCGAAGGCTAACAACAGAATTGTTTGCGGTGACGGTGAAATTTCCTTTTACGTCAATGTTTTGGCTTTGGTCGTTGCCTGTCATAAGTTTGTTCTCGTTTACGATTGTGTTGTTTTTACCAGCGGATAGAAGCAGGGTCTGTTTGAGAAAATCAACGCTTTCTAGTTTTTCGGCATCTCGACCTGCTCGGAGTCCAATTTGGTAGCCTTCGTCCCAAACGCGTTCTACATCCGCCTTATTTGTGCCTTCAGGGATTTGGATGGTGAGCATTACGTCCGGGCCGCGTTTTTCATAGCCGGTGATGGCATTAGGGGTAATGGCAGGGTTTTGTTGCATGATGCTTTGGAAGGCAGCGCGGAAGGCAGTGGGGTGAATGCCGTCACGGATTAAAATTTGCACTTCGTCAAGCATTTCTTTGAAGAACTTTTCAAAATCGCCGGATTGAAAGATTTTATTAGGATCGTGAGGGCGGCGTTCTTGATCACCATTTTGATTGGGCTTTTCGAGCAAAAAAACGTAGCGGCAGTCGATGTCTTTTAGCACAGTGGTGGTGTCGATGTTCCAGCCTTCTAGTTTGGCTCCAGTGAGATACGCGCCTGCGAAGTCTGCGCCGATAGCTTGAGCTTCAGTGAGGATTGCGCCTTCTAGCATAGTTTTGTGGAGGCGGGCACCAGAAAGGATAGCGCGGGTAAGATTAGCGCTTTCGAGGGTGAGGCCGCTGAGGTTTGCGCCTCGCAGGTTGGCGTTAGAAAGGTTTTGTTTATAGCCACTTTGGGAGCCATCTAGCAAGGTGCGGACGCGACGGTCTTGCAGGATGGTGGTGCCAAGGCGGGCGCGATTAAGCTGCTGAGCGTTTTGCCAATAGACGTGAGTGAGGTTTGTTTGTTGTTGCCGGGTATTAGCGAGGTTAGTACTTTCAAGTCGTGACTGCTCGAAGGTCGCGCCTGTGAGATCGGCACCACAAAAAGCGGTACCGCCGATTGCGGACATGGTTAGGCCGATAGCTCTTACAGTATCAAACTTTTCATCTTCTTTCAGTACGCGCCAGCCAATAAAGAGACTAAATAACAAGCCTAAGACTGCGCCTGTGACTGCGACTGCAAATGAAACTATGATCGAGCCCAATGCTCGACTTGATAATCCTTGTAACGCAATTGCAAGATAAGTTACCGCAATCAGCAGTAAGAAAACTCCAATTGCAATTGCTTGTTCGAGTGGACTACTAAAGTTTGTTGGATCGAAAAAGAACGCAGCGAAAATACCAGCAAACGCTTGCAAGACACCTGCAATCGCCGCGATCACAAACACGATCACCAGTTGCACAGTGGCCCACCGCCTCTGCAACCCGGCCTGCACATTCGTAAAGTTCGCGCCTCTAAGCGTTGCATTACTAAAATTTGCGCTACGAATATCCGCGCCGCTAAAGTCTGCACCGCTCAGGTCTTGCCCTACAAAGTTCGCGCCGCGCAAATTTGCGCCCTGAAATTTGCGCTCTCCAGCAGCATAGCGGCGTAATACTTCCTGAGCCTTCACCCTCGCGCGTCTCCTCTACTAGGCGCTCGCTTGCTACGAGCGATGCACAATGCTATTAGTAAAAAGCATTTTCTCAGTAGGCGCAAGCGTAGGCTACGCTCTTTGTTGCTAGTAAGATTAGCAGGGCTATCTCAGGGCAAAATTACTCAATCAGCTCGTCGTACTTTTGGTTGTCGCTATCTCTGCACTGACGCATATCTTCAAAGATATCGCTTGGAGTCGTCTGCTGCAACCAACTGTGGCGTTCTTGCGTGTAGTTGCCGCGACCAGGGCTGAAATACTGGATAAACTTAATAGCATCGACAATGCCAAGCGTTTTCACCAGGCTTTGATAGCCCTGACGTACAATTTCCTGCTGTGTTTTAGGCATTGTTAGTTCCCTCTGATTCAGTCAGTCTCATCAGCCATGAAACTGGGTTCTCAACCGGAATATGTATAAGCTGAGCATAGCGCTTCGCCCTCTTAACGAGCCTATCGTCGGTAGATAGAAAAGCATCAGCTTGGCCCCGTTCGGCACTAGCTATGTGTGTTGCATCAAAAAGAGTAAAGCCCAGCGCTTGTAATTCTAAAGAACGGTTCTCTAAATCCTGGCTTATGACGACTTTGATGGTCGCGATCGCCAGCACCAGTCTAACGCTATTCAAGCGCTCCCTATCTGGAGTCTGACCCAATTCGACATCAAGAGCGTTACTGGTGATAAGCTGCCACTGCCCAGACTCACAACGACTCAGAATAGTTAAAACAGCCTCAGCTTCGAGCAGAATACGCGGCTGATTGCGATCGTCAAACGGGCGATTGAGACAGCAAGCATCGAGGTAGATTCGGTAGCTTTGGCTCATATATAGCTGCGTACGGCACCCGCTGCCTAATATTTACGGTTACTAATCTAATGCTTTCCAAACAGCAGATCCCTATCGCATACTTTGCTTTTTCTCTTTCTTGATGTCGCGCTTGCCCACAGCAGCCATCTCAGCATCCATCAAGGTGCGGCCTGTCGCCGCAAGATATACGTCATCTAAGCTTGGCTGACTTTGAGAAATGCCAAAGGTAGGAAGGTCTGCTGCCTTGAGAGCAGATTGCACAGCAGAAAGCGCGTCGGCGTCTTTGTTTACGACCAAATTTAAAGAATTACCTTGGGCGCTGTTGATAATGGCTTCTTGGACGACGGGTAGGTCGCCAAGGAGAGATCGGGCTTTAGCGGCTTCGTCGTCTGAGGTGAATTCGCGAATGCGGAGGGTGATGCGATCGCCCCCAACCTCAGCCTTCAGCGCAGCAGGCGTCCCCGACGAGATCACCCTACCCGCATCAATAATCGCCACCCGATTAGCCAACACGTCCACCTCTTCTAAATAGTGGCTCGTCAGCAAAATCGTCGTGCCTTCATCACGCAGCTTCCGCAAAAAATTCCATACCGCCGTGCGACTCTCGATATCGAGCCCTACCGTCGGCTCATCTAATACAAGAACAGCAGGCTGATGCAGCAATCCCACCGCCAAATCTAACCGCTTTTGCTGCCCGCCTGAATAAGCACCCGTCTTCTTATCAGCAATATCAGCAATCTCAAGCAAATCAAGCATCTGCGCTATCCGCGCCTTAATCTTAGCCTTCGGCAAATGATAAATTGCCGCCTGAAGCTCTAGCAGCTCTCGCCCTGTGAGCACTTTATCCAAAGCTACCTCTTGGGCAATGTAGCCCAACATCTGCCGAGCCATTCGAGGATCGTCTAGCACAGAAATTCCGTTTAGCTCTAGCCGCCCGGCATCCGGTGTCATCAGCGTACAAAGGCACCGAATTGTCGTTGTTTTCCCCGCGCCATTTGGCCCTAACAGGCCGAAAATCTCACCCGGCTCAATTGCAAAAGAGACATCTTTAACAGCATCAACGCTGCCATATGACTTCTTGAGATTTTCAACTAAAACAGCGGGAGCCATGGGTTCATACAGGGGCTAAACGATACATGTCCTATTATCACCCAATCATCGGGATCGAAGCTAAGACGGATTGTACACCGCTGGCCAAAGAAGCAATGCCGAAGCGAACCACGGGTAGCGAATCAATCACCATCACCACAGAGAGCAACATCATATAGAAGATAGAGTACTTAAATGTGCCACGTGCCAAGTCGCGATCGTCGTAGCTATTGCGCAAAGCCCACGCCTTTTTCAAGAACAAATAGCCCAGCGCAGAAGCACCCATGGCATACACCACACCGCAAACGCCTAGAGGATAGACCAATACCAGCGTCAAAGGCACCAATCCAACCGTATAGCGCCAAATCTGACTTGCCGTGGCCTTATTCCCTACCACTACCGGCAGCATCGGCACGTTCACCTTTGCATAGTCATCTTGAATCAGCATCGCCAAAGCCCAAAAATGGGGCGGCGTCCAAACGAACACAATCGCAAAAATAACCCAGGCCGCAAGGCTCAACCCGCCTGTGACCGCAGCCCAACCTACCAAAGGCGGAATCGCACCGGCTGCACCACCAATCACAATATTTTGAGGAGAAGACCGCTTCAGCCAGGTTGTGTACACGCCGATATAAACGGCAATGCCCAACATCGCCAGGCTAGCGCTTAGCAAATTAGCGAACGTCGCTAGCAGCGCAAAAGACATCACCGCCATCACAATCGCAAACACCAGCGCATCTTTTGGCTGTATACGACCAGATGGGATTGGACGGCTGCGCGTACGCTCCATATCGTAGTCAATATCGCGATCGTAAATGCAGTTGATTGTTTGCGCTGAGGCCGCAGCCAGCGTACCGCTCAACAGCGTAATTAGCAGCAAAGCAGGACTCACGCGCCCTTGACCAGCAACCCACATGCCTGCCGCTGTTTCAATTAGCAGCAGCGGAATAATGCGGGGTTTAGTAAGCTGCATGTAGCTGCGAATCACTTCGCCAAAGCTGTCATGGTGTCTTCGAGAGGCCCAAGTGGGGGAAGTTTGCATAGTGATATTAGAGGGTGATCTTCTTCAAAAGGTTCGTCGGAATGTTTGTAGGTGAAACGCGACTTAGCAGCGTAAAGCCAGCTACATGCAACTAGGAGATAGACGAGGCCGTCGTCAGCAGGATGTTTTTTCGTACGTCTCTTTGAGCCAAGAAGTCGCGAAGGGATAGCACTGTAAAGCAAACTAAGGTGCCTAGCAGCGCCGCACCAATAGCCTGATGGCATACGGTCAAGGGCTCTACCTGAAGCCGTAGCTTGAAAGTCGCTACGCCTAAAGCAATTTGCAAGACAACGAGCAGGCCCGCTGCATTGGCCAGATTTCGCAGGCCGCTGTTCAAAGCAGGCCGACGCCATACGCTAATAACAAGAGCGACAACGGCTAGCGTCGGTGGCACTACGCCAGCAATGTGAGAGTTCATTACGTTACACAAGTCAGCTACACCAAAGCACTGATGCGCGGCCCAGCGAGAGCCGACCAGTCCGCCGATAATGCTCTGACAGTACACCAGCACCGCTGCTGCCATGCCTAGCCAGGGCAGCTTGCCCGCATTCCCAGTTGGCTGATAGGGCAGTAGCGCCATGCCAATCGTCAGCAGCGTACAAAAGAACAATAGGGCGGTGCCTAAATGAGCGGTAACAATGTCAAACCGCAGCAACTCAATTACGGTAAGGCCGCCTAAAATGCCCTGCACAACAATTAAGAACAGTGCAACCAGAGAGGCCCAAGGGAGCCAGGTGGGTAAATCCTTGCGATACCAGGCGCTTAAGCCCACCAGCCCAATCGCCATTAGCCCAATTAAAGAGGCGTCTAAGCGGTGAAACCACTCTAAGAACACTTGCAGGTTCATTTGAGCGGTGGGGACTAGCTGGCCGTAGCATAAGGGCCAGTCGGGGCAGGCCAGTCCGGCGTTCATTACGCGGGTGGCGCTGCCGACGGCCATGAGTAGGAGGGTTGCGATCGCCATTTTCCACACCCATCGTCTAATCAAAGTCTGGGGCGAAAAAGCGGGCGAACCACCCAAAGATTCGTCAGCAGACTTAGGAGAGAAAGGAGTGCTTGAAAAGCTGGGGTTTGCCATAAAAACAGAAAGAGCAAAAAGAGAGAACAAAGTTTTCTTACTAGAGACTCGAAGCCGTAGATTTAAAGCCGCAAGTTAGAGGCTTGTCTAAATGACTATCTAGAATCTTCTGCCGATGAGAATATAACGCAATCAAAGGAATATTCTTCCGTTGTAGACATTTTCTTCCGATTAGCCGCCTTTGATTTTACGTTGCTTAACAATTAATCATCATTCCAGACAGAATACCGAGGCGGTTTCAGGCGGTTTTTGAAAGAACGGCGCGCTCAAAAGCCTTGTACTTATTAGATTATAAAGATTTTCTGCTGGATTGAGGCCGAGCTGTTAGTAGTGTTAGATACAGTCGATGAAGGCAAAGCTGAGGTAGCGATAGGAGAAGGCTATAATCAAGTTTTTTTGTAGCGTTTTGTATCAAAAGAGGGCAGTTTTAATATTGTCTGATCTCCTGTTTTACGGACTCTTTTTATACGTGCCATATAAGAGATTCTGAAGAAAAGGTTAAAGCCCAACACATCCCTTAAAAAACGATTCATATCTATCAAAAGAACGCTACCTTGTATAGGCGATGAGCCCACCTCAGCGGTCGCGCTATCATCTGCCAGCAAAAAGCCCTCAAGAAACCGAAGAAAAAGTGTTTCACAAGGGCCGTTTTCAAGACATAAGCACAAAACCCAAACAACAGATCTATTGAGATCTGAAGCGAAACACTGTGAAGATTCCCAGTTCTATTCTGACCCTTTTAGTAGGTATTGCCGTTACCTTGGCTAGCCTCTGGTATGGCCAAAATCATGGTTTGCTACCCGTCGCAGCGTCTGCCGAGGCTGAACTGGTAGACGGGCTGTTCAATACGATGATGACCATTGGCTTTGGCTTGTTTTTGCTGGTAGAAGGTGCGCTTTTGGTCGCGGCCTTTCGCTTTCGCCGCGAAAAGGGCGACATGGGCGATGGCGAACACCTAGAAGGCAACATTCCTTTAGAGATTGTTTGGACAGCGATCCCAGCCGTTGTCGTGCTTGGCATCTCTATCTATAGCTTCGACATTTACACTCGCATGGGCGGCCTGGATTTGATGAATCACAGCATGGCTCCTACCGACAAAGCCGCTGTGCAGGTCGCCTATGCACCTGGCGATGGCAGTATGCCGCTTATGGCAGATGCTGCTGCCGGTATGGGCATGATGCCTGGCGAAGATGGTGATGCGCTGCTTTCTGTTGAGGTGAAGGGCTTACAGTATGCGTTTATCTTCAACTATCCCAACGGCATTGTCGATGGCGAGCTGCACGTGCCGGTAGATACGCCTGTGGAGCTGAACTTGAACGCAGAAGATGTCCTTCATGCCTTCTGGCTCCCTGAGTTTCGCATTAAGCAAGACATGATCCCTGGGCAAGACACCAAGCTTGTGTTCAATGCCATTAAAGAAGGCACGTATCCGGTGGTATGCGCAGAGCTATGTGGCCCCTATCACGGCGGTATGAGAACGCAGATTATTGTGCAGTCGGCTGATGAATACGCTGAGTGGGTTGATAGTCGCGTTACGGCGATGGCGAATGGCGACAATACGATTGCGAATTTGCCCAAGGCTCCGGCTGATAGAACAGAGGCAGAGTACTTGAATACGTTTGTTGAGCCGATGCAGCTCGCTATGTCACCAGAGACTTTAGTGGCACTGCACGAAGGTCATCATCATGACGGACATCAGCACACAGACGCTAACTAGACGATCCCAAGTTAGTTAATGAATTTTCCTTTCTTAGTACGGACATCTTCCTTTCTTGTACGGACAAAATTCTAAAACCTTGTCCTTTTTTAGCAACACCCTATGACAGCTACTACAGAAGCACCTCAATCATCCCGGTCAGACGTGCCGATGCTCTTGGGCAACGAGCGCAAATGGACTGACTACTTCACTTTTTGCACCGATCATAAGGTCATTGGTATTCAGTACCTTGTGACCGCATTTTTCTTCTATTTGGTCGGCGGCTCGCTGGCGACCGTTATGCGGACGGAGCTGGCGACCCCGGCTCCTGATATTGTGACGCCTGATGTTTACAACGGTATGCTGACGCTGCACGGCACGGTCATGCTGTTTTTGTGGATTGTGCCTGCGGGCGCGGGCCTGGCGAACTACCTGATCCCGCTGATGATTGGCGCGCGCGATATGGCCTTTCCAAGGCTGAATGCGATCGCCTTCTGGATGATCCCCCCTTCCGGCCTTCTGCTCATCAGCAGCTTCTTCTTCGAGCCGCCTCAAGCAGGCTGGACTTCCTACCCACCGCTGAGCCTCACGACAGGCGCAGTGGGCGAAGGCATTTGGATTATGAGCATTCTGGTAGGTGGAACCGCCTCCATTTTAGGCGGACTGAACTTTTTGGTCACCATTCTAAAAATGCGCGTACCGAGCATGTCCTTAACAGATATGCCTTTGTTCTGCTGGGCAATGATCGCCACTTCCCTGCTGATTTTAATCAGTACGCCAGTGTTAGCAGGTGCGCTGATCCTATTAGCCTTTGACCTGTTAGCCGGTACCGCCTTCTTCAACCCGACAGGTGGCGGTAATCCGGTGGTTTACCAGCATATGTTCTGGTTTTACTCCCACCCGGCGGTCTACATTTTCGTGCTGCCGCTGTTTGGCGCGATTAGTGAGGTGATTTCGGTTCATGCGCGTAAGCCTATCTTTGGATATCGTGCGATCGCCTACTCCTCCATCGTCATCAGCTTCTTGGGCCTAATCGTATGGGCTCACCACATGTTCACCAGCGGCACTCCACCCTGGCTGCGCATGTTCTTCATGATCACCACCATGGTCATCGCCGTCCCTACCGGCATTAAAGTATTCGGCTGGGTTGCGACCCTTTGGCGCGGCAAAATCGCTTTCACCAGCGCCATGCTATTTGCCCTCGGCTTTATCTCCCTCTTCCTCATCGGCGGCATCAGCGGCGTCATGCTCGCCGCCGTCCCCTTCGACATTCACGTCCACGACACCTACTTTGTTGTCGCCCACTTCCACTACGTTCTCTTTGGAGCCTCCGTATTCGGCGTATTCATGGCTGTTTACCACTGGTTCCCCAAAATGACCGGCCACATGATGAACGAATTTTGGGGCAAGATTCACTTCACCCTCACCTTCGTCGGCATGAACCTCACCTTCATGCCCATGCACGAACTCGGCCTGATGGGCATGAACCGCCGCATCGCCCTCTACGATCCGCAGTTCACCGATCTCAACGTGCTTGCGACCATCGGCTCTTATATCATGGCGGTTTCGACCATTCCCTTCCTCATCAACGCCGCCTGGTCTTGGAAATATGGCCCTAAAGCCCCCGCTAACCCATGGCGAGCGCTCACAATGGAATGGCAAACGCTTTCGCCGCCTCACATTGAGAACTTTGAAGAGCTGCCTGTTTTGAAAACCGGCCCCTACGACTACGGCTTGGGCTACATTGCTGAAGAAGATCCCGACGAGCTATACGAGCACGGCGTTCCCATCCCGGCTGCAACTTAATCCCACCACCAAGACACTATGCAAGGTTCCATCGATACTACCGCTCAGAGCACTATCAACATTGCTCAAGAGGGCGCAGCTAGCCACCACGAGGAGCATCCCGACCATCGCATGTTTGGAATCCTAGTATTCCTATGCGCTGAAAGTATGCTCTTTATGGGTCTTTTTGTGGCCTATATCACCTTCCGTTTGGTTGCCACAGAATGGCCCCCTGAAGGTACGCCTAGCCTAGAGATTTTGCTACCTGGCATTAACTCTTTGATCCTCATTTCCAGTAGCTTTGTGATTCACAAGGCTGATACCGCTGTTAAAAAAGACGATGTGAACGGCGTGCGCGTTTGGTTCAGCGCCACTATCATCATGGGCACCGTCTTTTTGCTGGGTCAGCTCTATGAGTACAGCAATCTAGAATTTGGCCTGAGAGACAATCTATTTGCCAGCACGTTCTATGTGCTCACAGGCTTTCACGGGCTGCACGTGCTAGTAGGACTGCTGCTGATGTTCGCGGTTTTATTGCGGGCTCGTAAGCCGGGTCACTACTCTAGTGAGAATCACTTTGGCATTGAAGCTGTTGAGCTGTATTGGCACTTCGTTGATGTGATTTGGATCATTCTGTTTATTCTGCTGTACCTGTGGTAATAGCCTATTCCCAGCAGTCTCGATAGTCTTTTACAAACGTGCAAAAGGAAATAGGCTCACGATTCAGCAAATTGGCGGTATCTGAATAAAGTGGGTCTGCTAAACCGAATCGTACGGTTGTATAGATACCGCCCATGACTAAGGCGAATGGCAGGGGCGTCTCTCGCTTGAGCATGGTGGCTACAAACTTGAAGACAGAAGGATTGGTGTAGGTAATCGGACGTTCAAGCACTTCGCTAAAGATGTTTGCGACTTCGTAATAGTCCAAAGCTTCGGAGCCTGTGAGTCGATAGGCTTTACCCTCATGACCAGATTCAGTGAGTGTCTTTGCCGCAACTGCGCCGATATCGCGAGTGTCGATGAAGCTGGTTTTGCCGGTACCAGCAGGTAGAAAAAGAGTATTTCGTTTTTGAATGTCTGCTCGGTGGACGGTGCTCAAATTTTGCATAAAGAAGCTGGCTCTTAGAAAGGTGTAAGAGATGCCAGCTTTTTTTATGTAGTCTTCTGTGGCTCTGTGCGGCAGGAGCTTGTTTTTATCAGCGCCAAGTACAGAGAGGTAGACGATGTGTTTGATGTTTGATGCGATCGCCTCATCCACAATCAAGTTCACATTCTTTGCAGCCGTCGGCGGACGCATCAAAAAAAGACTGTCAGCCCCTTTAAGTGCAGCCGCAAACGTCTCAGGCTTTTCAAAGTCAAAAGGAACGGCCTCTACCTTCTCATCAAACTGCTTTAGCTTGGCTACACCTCTGAGTGCCAGTACGACCTGATGCTGTTGCGTATCAATAAATTGAGGAATCTGGGAGCCCACTTTGCCAGTTGCCCCTGTAATTACGATTCGCAAAGTACTCACCTTCTAGCGTTACGCCTTCATTTTAGAAACTGAGTTTTTATCATCCAGTATCGTTGGGGAGAGAGCTTACTAATCGATCACCGATTTAATCCAGTCTAGATAGCAAGAAACCCGCGTGTAGTATTCCATCACGCCGTATCGACCTTCGCCCAAGTTGCCTGAAGGGAAGTTTGAGATTTGACCGGAGCTGATGCCAGCGATCGCCCATCCTTCATCTGTCATCAACAACGCAGGCCCCCCACTATCCCCAGGCCCCGAAATTCCTTCAAGCTCAGTACACTCAGGCGGCGCATCAAACTTAAAAACAAGCCACTGCTCATCAACCTGCTCAACACGATTAGTCGCCATTCGCATCTTTCCATCTACCACATCTGGCCCAATCAAACCAGTCCCAAAGTCTCCTCTGCCAACAAAAGTAACTATCTTCTCAAGCTCGTCTGACCCTTGATAGAGCGGCAAAGGAAAAACATTTTCAACAGCCTCGCCAAGCTGAATCAACGCAATATCATGCTCAGCAAAATCTCTCTCCAGTCCAAAATTCTCAAACTGCGGATGTACTATTGTCTGCTTAATTAAATAAACAGAATTACCAAACGCTATCTCTTTGCCTAAGTCCAACTCCGTCACTACATGAGCCGCACTCAACACCCACTCAGGACGAATCAGCATACCCATACCGTCATAGCGAATGCGGTATTGAGTCGTCTGAATCAGTGGCGTCAGGCTTGGCTTTAGCAGCTCATCAATCTGGTCGTAAGCAATCTGTATCTCTTCTCGAAAGCTATCTACCGCTACCACTGCTGGGAACTTTGCTGGATCTGTTATGTAAAGCTTTGGGTCAACGTCGTGACGAATAATCATCTTTAATGCTTCTGTTTTCCAAAACTATCTAGCGGGACGAGTCACACGGATAAGTTTTCCATCTACGCTTTCTTCAGCAGAAACAGCCGCATCGATACGATCAGCAAACGATGCCCAGTTTTTATCATTCGTACAAACTAGAAACGAGCCATTCGCTAGGCAGCCTCGTTGCGTTGAATAGCCGACTTAATGTCCTCTGAAAATGCCTCGGCGTAAGACCAAGCATTGACCAAATCTATAGCGCTCAAAGCCGGGTAGCTTAGTAGTAAATCGGCATCACTGTAACCACTCGTACGAGCTTCTACCAATACCCAAATTGGAATCCGTGTGTTCGCAATTCGAGCGTCACCACCACATACGCCCGGCGTACGTTCTATCCCGTACCAGGATTGACTTAGGCTTTTCGCTAGTACCTGCATTGCCTTTACCTTATCGGGTTGGCTCAAAGATAACAGCTGCGATTCTAACTCTTGAAAAGTCATTTTAATTGGCCCAACCTCCGTGCGCTGTACTTTAAAACTTATGAGTTTTAAGCTTTGATCCTACCTTATCAGTAACGGAGCGCTATAGGCACTTAAGAAATGGGCGACACTATAGATACATGTGGCAGAGTCCTCTAAATGAATATTGTGGCCGCATTCTTTGATTACTTCAAGTATTGGCGGTGTTTTCTGATCCATCCGTGAAAATATATCACGATTGATAGCAACGAATTTGTCATCGAAGGTGCCTGCAAGCAGAAGCAACGGTATGTCAATAGATTTCAAAGTTTGCCAAAGCGAAGGCTGTCGTCCTGTGCTAAGGCCGCGTAAAGCATTCGCTAGCTCTGTAGCATTGTTGTTTTGACGACGCTGGAGCATTTCGGCATAGGCTTTTGGGTGGTTCTTTAGGCTAGCGAAAAGGGGATTGCTGTACCACTGAGCCAGAAAAGTAGGAAGGGGAGTGGTTTCTATTTTTTGTGCGATCACCTCATCCCTCCCCGCCCTCAACCGCCTCTCATCAGCCGTCTTCAGCCCAGGCGAAGCCGACTCTAAAACGACTCGATTAAACCGCTCAGGAAAACAACAGACTAAGTAGAGCGCCAAACGCCCGCCCATAGAATAGCCCAGCAGGTGAGTTCGAGGAATATTCAGATGGTTAAGTATATCTATTAGTGCCTGAGCGGTTGTGGGAAATGTGTAGCAGTTTGGGGTTGTGACGGTTTTACCATGTCCAGGAAGATCGGGAATGATGCAGTAAAAATGCTGGCTTAGGGTAGATGCGATCGCTCTAAAATCCTCACAGCTCCCTAAAAAACCATGCAGCATCAACAACGATGGATTACTTGAATCACCCACCGTTACATAGTGCAGTACATGGTTTTCAAGCGTGAGATGGGGCATGATTACAAGGCATTCAATAGCGCTTTTCTTTGCTGAACGCTTTGCTGGCGATCGCACACCACCTCCAACAAGCTCACTCCTTTCTCCGGCAACCGCTCAATATTCTCCACCAACTCGCGCACCTCCTCAATCCGCTGATATTTCACCCCATAAGTCTCACACATCGTCTTAAAATTCACCTGCTGAGGCGTCAGAAAATACTTCTCAAACTCAGGCTCAAACTCAGAGACAGGCAGCATTTCAAAAATACCGCCGCCGTCATTGTTGATAAGTACAATCGTGAGAGAGCCCGAAAGCTGAGGGATGTTCAACAGTCCATTCGTATCATGTAAAAAAGCTAAATCGCCCGTGAGCAAGACTGTTGGTGCGTTGTGATGAGCTAACCCCATCGCCGTTGAAAGGGTGCCGTCGATGCCGTTAGCGCCTCGGCTAAAAGCGGGTTGAATGTAGCGATCGCCCCCACCCCAAAAATACTCCACGTCCCGTACCGGCATACTATTTGCCACAAACAAAGGCGTACGATCAGGCAAATGCTGAGAAAGTAGCCACACCACCTTGCTCTCCACCAAAGCAGTCTCGTTTTTAAGTCGAATATCCAGCGCCCTGCGAACCGTACTCTCGTAAGCGAGCCACCTTTGATGATAAGGGCTCAAAGACTCAGAGAGGGGTTTGTTTGTTGCAAGCCATGCAATCGTTTCGATATCTGTTGTTAAAAAGTGAGTTGGGCCATGCAGCGGATCTAGATTTCGCTGGGAGCCAATTATCCATCGCTGCGGCTGCGATCGCGCCAACCACCCACGCAACACCTTACTAATCGGCAGCGGCCCAAGCTGAATCACCTGCTTAGGCACCAGATAGTCTGCTCGCTCTGGATCTCTCAAGATAATATCGTAGGTAGAAACGAGAGAGTCGTTCAGGCTGCGATAGTTGCGCAAAGGCGAAAGACCCTCTGCTAAAACAGGCCAGCTCAGCGTTTCAGCCAAATCGCTTACCGCCTTACAGTACGCCTCTGGGTTCTCTGGCGCTGCGGCACCAGCAATAATGATACCTTCTGAGCAATGCTGCCACTCTGAAAGAGAGAGATACGGCGTTTGTTCGATTGCGGGCGTAGGCGGCTTTACTGCCGCAAAAAAGAGATCTGTAGTCAAAATCTGTTGCTAGCTGCTCAGTTTCACCATCAGCTAGCGGTGGCAACGGATCGCGAAACGGGCAGTTAAAGTGAATTGGGCCAGGCGGTGCTGTGATCGCCTTTCCCCAGGCACTCACCAAAGTTTGCCGCAAATAAGCCAGCATCTCCGGCCTACTCTCAGGTACCGCTAGCTCGCTGTAAGACTTCACAAAACCGCCGTATAGCTTTTGCTGGTCGATGGTTTGTCCCGAGGCGCAATCTCTCAGTTCAGGCGGTCTATCAGCCGTGAACACCAGCAAAGGAATGTTGCTTTCATAGGCTTCTATGATCGCCGGGTAAAAGTTCGCGCCTGCTGTTCCTGACGTGCAAAGCAAAGCCACCGGGAGATGCTGACGTTTTGCACAACCCAGCGCGAAAAAAGCCGCTGAGCGCTCATCTAAAACCGGCAGCGCTTCAATATCGGGATGATTGGCAAAGGCAAACGTCAGCGGCGTAGAGCGCGATCCTGGACACACTATCACCGTTTGCAGCCCTAGCCGGGCCAGTGTTTCAGCCGCAACAGAAGCCCACAAGCTGTTGACATTACGAAAATCGAGAGGCATGTAAACCCTACACCAGCGCGTTTAGCAGCGTTTGCAATTTTAGCTTGATTTCTGCCAGTTCCTTTGCCGGTTCAGAGCCCGCTACAATCCCCGCTCCCGCATACAGCCGAGCCTTGCACCCATTGATCAACGCCGACCGAATCCCCACAATAAACTCACTGTTACCCTGCGTATCGATCCAGCCGAGGGGCGCAGCGTAAAGGCCACGATCAAAAGTCTCGTGCTGGCGGATGAGCTGACAGGCTTCGGCACGAGGTAAACCGGCAACCGCTGGGGTGGGGTGGAGCTTGGCGAGAATGGCTAGTGGCGAAATATCGGCGGAGCTGAGGGTGGCGGTGATGGGGGTGTGGAGATGTTGAATGTGGAGGAGTTGGAGGAGCTGTGGGGCGCTGGCATGATGAGGAGAGAGGCCGAGCGATCGCAACTGCCGCGTGATAAATTCTACGACGACTTGATGCTCATATCGTTCTTTTTCACTGTTCAGCATCGTTTCGGCTAGTTCAGCATCGGCATCAAGCGTTTTGCCCCGAGCAAACGAGCCAGCGAGCGCGTCGGTTGTGAGCTGCGAATCGGTAATGCTCAATAGCCGCTCTGGGCTAGCACCGATGAAGGACTGGCCCTGCCCGTTGCCAACTGAAAATACCGTGCAGTCAGGGTGATTGTGTCGGAGCGTTTGGAGCGATCGCACCACGTCCACTGCCTGCGGAGCCACCACATCCATCACATCAGCGAGCACCACCTTATGCAGCAAGTGGCTCAGCCGCCCAGACTTCATCTGCTGCAACACCGCCGTCACCGCCTGCGCAAAGTTCGCCACATCCTTAGTCACCACTTTGCCAGAAGCAAGCCGCGCCTCTCCCAAGTCTCTCGTCGCCATGAGTGCTTTTAGCTGGCGATAAATGTCGGCTATTTCTGCCTCAACGTCGGTCGTCGCTGTCATCAATCGATTAAACGTCACCACCGAAGATGTTGCTTTAGTGGTGACCTGAACCTTGGGCACAAACACATAGGCAGGCTCAAAATGATTGGGCTCTATCACAGCGATTGCGGCAGCTTCAGGCTGATCGTGCTGCTGGTCAAAGAAGGTTGCGCTACAAAAGAAATGCCCTGCCGCTGTCTTACTATTAGCCTTGCTATCGGCATAGATAAACCGCGACGCCCAACTATTGATAAACCCTTGCGCCTGCTCAAACCTCATAGATCCAGAGGTGTTAGAACCAATCACCACGCCTAGTCCTACCATTGCCGGACGCTGCGGCGGATCGTAATAAAAATGGCGCTGGCGAACCAGGCCCAAAGCAGACAGCACAGCCCAGGGCGAAACCGGTGAGATAGACACCGAAAAGCTAGCAATTTTAGATTGATTTTCATGAACTGCCTGCTGCTGACAGTCGCTTAGAAACTGCTGGGCTTCCTTCGGCTCAAATGTCGTTGTTAGTAACTCAAATCCGTGCTGGACTGCTGGCATGAAGGTTGCAATAACAGGCGATCGCTCAATTTTCTCACGCTACCTACCGATGTCAAAACGCTGACTCATATCAAAGGCATTTGAGCCAGCGTCCAGGAAAAAATAGGCTTACATTTCATCAACGGTAATAACGCTCTCCACGGTAATTGTAGAACCAGGAAATACCTTCGATTGAATTACCGCATTGCCTTGGTAAACCGCTTCTTGGTAGCGATCATCCTCAAGCGTCAACACCGTCACTTTCTGCTGATGACGATCAACAATCCAATACTCACTCACGCCTCTGGCCTCGTATTGAATACGCTTGTCAACATAATCCTCACTCGCATTAGATTCGCTAACAACTTCTACAATGAGCGTTGGATTGTCATGATGCAAAGCCACCCCACTAGGCTTACCAAATATCTGACGCTCTCCAGTCTGGGTCAAAATCATCAGATCTGGAATGCGACTCTGCTGACGGACACGACGCCGCCGACCGTCTGCAAGCGTAATCGTTGTAGGGGCTACTTGTATAGCCGTGGTGTTGAGCATGATTAAGCGCCAGTGCACAAACTGCTCAAAGTACCTAGCTAGCGACATTGCCAAAATGACGTTGATTTGATTTTCGTAGGGCAATTCGACTAGCTCTCCCGTATCTAACAGCTCATAGCGGTAGTCCGACCCGTCGTCATAGGTCAGATATTCTTCAAAGCTGAGGAGCTTAGTAGGGATGTAAACAGATGACATAGCGTTTCCCTCAGAGCGGCTTTTGTAGCGGTTAATAATGCGTTCCTGTCCGGCGATGGTGAACCGCTGTCTTAGCATTATTGTCTATCACCTCGCCATTGCTGACTGTCGCATACACAACCCAGTGATCGCCGCAGTCCATGCGGTTAGCCACGGTGCATTCAAGAAAGGCGATCGCATCTTCTAAAACCAACTGCCCATCTTCAGTCTCTCGAGTCTCCACACCTGCAAAGCGATCTTCACCCGGCTTAAACGGTTTCAAAAAGTGCTTCATCGGCCCTAGATGCTTGCCCTCTGCCAAGATATTCAGCACAAAGTTATCACCCGTGTGCATTAGCCCTTCTACAGCCCGATCTTTTGCCACGGCCACCGTAAATCCAGGGGGTGTAAACGTTGCCTGAGCGACCCAGGAGGCCAGCATGGCGCTACTAATATCGTCGCGCCTGGCCGTCACAATGCACATAGAACCGACTAATCGACCAATGGCTCTTTCTACCGCAGAGGCCGACATGCGAGGCGCTTTGGCTTTTTTCTTCTTCTTGAGCTGCTGGGCAAAATCAGTGCCTGCCTGCTCACATTCTTGCAGCGTTCCAGCATCGGGGGTAAATTTCACCCGAATTGGGTCAAAGCCGAAGCTATAGCCCGCATCTTTGAACTTGTTTTCGAGCAGATCAATCGCTTCACCGCTCCAGCCAAAAGAGCCAAACACACCCGCTAGCTTCGTTTTACTCGCCGCAGAGAGAACCACGCCCAGAGCCGTCTGAATTTGGGTAGGCGCATGACCGCCTAGCGTAGGCGAGCCCATAATAAAGCCCGCAGAATTCTCAGCCGCCGCTTTAACGTCTGCGGTGGTGGCTTGCTCGGCGTTGATGGACTCTACGCCGACGCCTGCTTTGGTAATGCCGCGTGCGATCGCCTGCGCAATTGTCGCCGTATTCCCATACGCAGAAGCATAAATCAGCGCTACCGATAGATCGTTGCCCTTCTGCTTAGTAGCCCATTCAACATAATTTTGACCTAGCTCAGTCACACCGTAGCGAACCAGCGGCCCATGACCAACCGCATATAACCGAGGCGCATAATCCTTCAGCTTCTCAAGTGCTGTTGCTACCTGCTTAGCGTTCGGGGCCATTGAGCAGTCGAAGTAATACCGCTGATCTTCTATTAGCGTTTCGCGGCTGAGATCGTAGGCATCTTCGCCGCAGATGTGAGCGCAAAAGAACTTATCGCTATAGAGTACTTCGCTGTAGCTGTCGTAGGTGCACATGCCATCAGGCCAGCGCGGCGTAGGCGTAAGCACGAACTGCAAATGGTGACCTTGACCTAAGTCCAAGTCCTGCTCGGAGCCGCCTTTGATCGCTTGAATAGGATTATTCAGATCGGTTTCTTCTAGCGCCGCCTTAAGCGTAATAGCCGCCGGGTTTGAGCACACAATCGTCGCTTGAGGCGCTAGCGGTAGCAGTACCTTCAGCGTTTCGATCCGGTTTGGGTTGATATGACCTAAAAGGATGTAGTCAATATCGTGCGGGTCAACTTCGGCTTTGAGTGCTTCGAGAAACTTTTCGGTGAAAGAACCGCCGGGGGGATCGAGCAGCGCGATTTGATTGCCGCGAATTAGGTAGGAGTTAGCCGTCGTGCCTTTCTCAAGGGCGTATTCGATTTCAAAGCGCAGGCGTTCCCAAGAGCGCGATCGCAACGCCGTTGTATCCGCCGCAATCGGCAACACCTGCACGTCTCTGCGCCCCTTAGCAGGTACCGCCTCCGTGTCGGCCTGTACCGCAGGGATTTGAGCAGTCATAACAAATAGGCTCCTTTACATCTCACAGCAAGTTCATCATTCAACGGAACGTTTAGTAGTAGTTACCAACCTTCCGATGGTGTACAGCCGTCTGCGCCTCTTCTTTAGCCACCTTGCCTTCATCCACCGTGCAGTACACAAGCCAATGATCGCTCAGCTCCATCCGGCTTGCCACCTCACATTCCAAATACGCCAGCGAATCGGCCAGAATCGGTGATTTATTTTCAGCCGGGCGCGTCCGCACCCCGGCAAACCGATCGGCACCCGGCGGAAAGCGCTTGAGGAAATGCTTCATCAGCGGCAGATGATTGCCCTCTTCCAAAATATTCAGCACAAACGTGTCGCCCGTCTGCATAAACGACTCAATCGCTCTGTCTTTAGCCACAGCTACCGTAAAGCCCAAAGGCTCAAAGCTCGCCTGCGTAATCCAGGAGGCCAGCATCGCTGACTGCACGTCGCCCTTTGTCGCAGTGATGATATAAAGTCCGCTGCTAATGCGGCCCAGAGCCTTTTGCAAATCAGCGTCTAACGCTTTAATCTTCTTAATTTTTTTCTTCTTGGCCAGGTCTTGACCCAGGTCAGTACCCGTCTCTTCGCAGAGCTGATATAGCGCTTCATCCGGCGTATCTTTTACACGAATCGGATCAAAGGCGACCTTTAGCTCCAGATCTTGCAGCTTAGTTTGCAGCGTATCAATCGGCTCGTCATCACCGCCATAAGACTCAAACAAGCCGAACGTTTTCTTCTCGCTCACGCCTGCTAACACCGTTCCGAGTGCTGCTCGCGTTTCTTCAGATCCTTTACCCGTAGACGGCGGCATTCCGATCACAACGCCCGTCGAGCGGCTGACAATTTCATTCACGTCTTGAGCATCGGCAGAGCGCAAGTCCACCATTTCTACACCAACGCCAGTTTTATTGATGCCTCGGGCGATCGCCTGCGAAATGCGATCGCTAAACCCATAGTCAGACACATAAAACACCGACACCAGCGTCTCAGCATTATTCTTCTGCGCGCTCCACTCCCGATAGCGCCCCGTCAGCTCTTCTACGTTTCGTCTGAGCAAAGGCCCGTGCCCGGTCGCAATCGTGTCAATCGTGCCGTCTAGCTTATCCATCCGCTTCATGGCCGACACCACAGAGCGAGCGTTCGGAGCCATCAGGCACTCGTAATAAAAGCGAAAGTCAGGTGAAAGCGCTTCAAGATCTTCATCAAAGGTGTCGGCAGTACAGTAGTGAGCACCAAAGGCATCGCAGGTGTAGAGAATACCGGTTTTATGATCGAAGGTGAAGATAGTGTCGGGCCAGTGCAGGTTTGGCGCACTGGTAAATTCGAGCAGGTGGCCGTTGCCAAGCTCTAGCGTGTCGCCGCTTTTGACGATTTGGCGCTCAAAAGGGGCGTGGATCAGATCTTCTAGGAAGGCGATCGCAACTTTAGCACCCACAACCACCGCATTCGGAGCCAGCGCCAGCACGTCTTTAATCAAACCACTGTGGTCAGGCTCGGTGTGGCTCACCACAATGTAATCAATAGTGGCCGGATCGATTTCACCTTTGAGCGCATCTATATATAGCTCGCGGAACTTGGCGTGGGAGGTGTCTACAAGCGCGGTTTTTTCGCCCTGGATAATGAACGAGTTGTAGGTTGTGCCGTTTTGAAGTCCAAATTCAATGTCGAATCGGTCGCGATCCCAGTCTTGTGATCGCAGCGTCGTCGTCTCTTCAGCAATGCCCTCAACCTGCATCGACAGGCGCTTTTGAGCAGGCCCTTCAAAATTTTCCTTCGTCTGAACAGCGGCGGCAACCATAACTATTTCTCCTATTTCCTGCGACCGTATGGTCTACCGCTAACAGCGGTCTAGCCCATACAAACTACGCCTAAGCGAGTTTAGCAACAAAAGTGTTGCTTTATTCAATTGTGCCGTAAATTCGCCATTCTTGCAGCACTCACCGTTCAAAAATGCTTATCAAACCTATCGAGTAAATTGCGGCTCGCCTCATTACGACCTGCGTAGAAAGATCAGGTGAGTACTGCCGTAGCGCTTCTCCTTCACAACGTCTAAAGCGGCAGGAAGCCGATTAGGTTGCCACCGCGATGCATCATACTCAACGGCAGCTTCGCCCTGCGCGCTTAAGCACTCAGCGACCAAATTAAGCACCGAATCGTAGAGTTCGCCTGCATAGGGTGGATCAAAATAAACACAGTCAAAAGCCTGCCCACTCGACTTAACGCCATCTTTAAGCATCGCTAGCTGCCGAACCACATCGCCCCTAATCACGCGAAATTGCTGCTCAGGCTTTGCCACCTTCCGCCAGTTCTCAGTCACCACCTGACAAGCCGCACCCGACTTCTCAATCCCGACCACCTCTGCCGCCCCACGACACAGCGCCTCTGCCCCCATCGCGCCGCTACCCGCACACAAATCCAACCAAGAGCAGCCCGCAACCCGCCCCTGCCAAATATTAAACAGCGCTTCTCTTACCCGCGCCGACGTCGGCCGAGTCGCCTCCCCAGGTAGCGTTTTAAGTTCTCGATTGCCGTAGATGCGAACCGCCATTCGTTTAGCCAAAGGCTACTAAAATCATCAGTTTACATCTGTACCTACGCCCTACGCTTTGTCTATATCTTCGTAAGAACACCAGTCGCTCCAGCCACCGGGATAGAGTTTGTACATGGGGTGACCAGCGACTACTAATGAAAACAAGTTGACACAGGCCGTTACGCCAGATCCGCAATAGACGATAATTTCATCTTTTGAGGCCAAACTAGACCATTGACTAGATAGTGCAGAAGTATTCTTCATATAGCCAGCCTCAGTGGTGACATTTTTCCAAAATGAGTTGATTGCGCCTGGGATGCTACCTGCAATGGGATCAATAGGCTCTACCTCACCGCGAAATCTTTCTGGCGATCTAGAATCAATCACGATTGCGCCTGAGCGATCCTTTCTTTGTCGCACTGCCTGTCGCACAGCGTCGATATCTACGATCCAGTCTGATTGTGGCTGAGGAATAAAATTGCCTGCGATCGCCCCAGGAATATCCGTACTTATCGGCAAATCAGCCGACTCCCAAGCATTGATACCACCATCTAAAATAGCGACCTGCTCATGACCTAAATACCTGAGCATCCACCACAGCCGAGCTGCAAAGGCAAAGCGCGAATCATCGTAAATCACAATTTGAGTAGGGCCATTTGGTGGTTTAGAGAACACGCCCATTTGGTTGAGCGTACGCGCAAACTGCGCCCAGTCAGGTAAAGGGTGTCGCCCGCCATGAGATTGAACAGGGATAGAAAGATCTCGATTGAGATGCAGATAGTATGCGCCAAGAATATGACCTAATCGATACTGCTGATAGCCAAGTTCAGAATCGGCTAGAGAAAACCGAGCATCTATAACGACAGCATTAGAATTGCTCAAACACTGCGATAGCCAATGAACGTCTACAAGATAGGGAGAAACTGCCATAAAAAGTACTAGATTTTGAGTATGAATAATGTAGCGCTCTTGATGAGGGTTCAAGAAATGGGCTAAAACTGAAATATCATCTACTTTTAACAGCGTTAGCAAGCTGATATCAACAATTTCGTCGGCTATGCTCTTCTTGCCTAAGATTCATCTATAAACAGCCGGAAGAGAATATTTCCCAAGCAAAAAAACTGGCTCATATACGGCACACAGTTCTAAGCAAACATGCTAGATTTCTTAAAAGACAGCATCTTCCAGCTTATTCGTCACTAAATCGTCACTTGTGCTAATTGTCAATAAATTAAAGTAAGACAGCGTAAAGAGAGTTTTATATCGAGAGAACCCTAATAAATAGGCCAACGTAAGCTATTGAGTTGGATGCTCCACTAGCAGTTTTCCGCTGGCGGCAGTTCTACTTTCTACTTTTTGAGGAACAAAACTAACGACGAAGGTGTCTGCTTGAGAACAGTTCTTAAAGCGGCTAGTTTTACTGTGTTTTGGGCCATAAATCTCTCTTTTATGAAGACTTCGGAGCTTGTTTTATAGCTTCTCTCTTTTGCGCGTCTTCAATGACACATTTCTGAGCAAAAGAGGTTTTTTGTGGTTTTTACAGATATTCAGAACATTGACTACAGCGATCACAATGCATCGCTTATATCATCAGGCGAAACGCTTTCAAGTGACGTCATTAGCGGCCCTTTCAACCTCAAAAGAGATCTCCAAAGCGCACCTCAAAGCCTGCGAATTGAAGCAGAAGAGATGTCGTTAAAGAACTACCGGATAGAAAAGATTGACGCAGCGTCCAATCAGCTAGTCGCTAGCTTTTTAGGAGCAGGCAACAACGAATCAGGTAGCGTTTCAACAAAGTTTTCTAGACCATCTGGCAGCTATGACGTCATATTGGGCTACTTTGACGAAGAAGCGGGTACCGCCCAGCTAGATCCGCTGTTAAATGGCCAGTCGCTCGGTAAAATAAAGCTAGATCGCCAGTTAGGTAGCAATCTGGCAAATGCTGCAACACAGGTAAGGCGTACCGTAGCCGAGAATGTTTCTATACAAACCGGCGATACTTTTGAAGTACTCGGCGTGGAATCTAATGGGGAACCCGCTCGCCTCGATTATGTAGAGTTTGTGCCTACTGGCAGTCAGGATGATTCGATCCAGTCAGAGTCTAAACAGTCTGTCGATCCACGCCCTTTGAAGCAGGGTGCTCAAATACGATATATAAAGCCGAATGGGGAAGGCGATGGCTCAAGCTGGGAGCGTGCAGCTAGCCTCGATCGAATCGATCGGCTTATCGACCGTTCAAAGCCAGGAGATGAGGTTTGGATAGCAGGCGATTTGGGGACGTATGACGTTGAAGATAAGCTGTTTACGATTCGCCATGGTGGCTCAAAGGAGTCACCTGTATTCGTTCGCGGGGTTTCTAGTAAAACAGGAAAGGAAGATAAGGCTTTCTTTGTGGGCGATCGCGCCGAAAATTGGAAGCCTGGGAAAAACGATGGCGACGAAGTTTTCCGCCTTGTAGATGGTGCAGATCATCTAAACTTCAGCGGCTTAGGATTTAAGAATGTGGGCAACGGCGCTTTCAGGCTGGGCGCAGACCTCACTGACATTACCTTAGAAAAGATGGAAGCAAACAACGTTCGCCGGTTTGTTGAAAACTTCGCAGCCAGTGGAGAAAGTGATGCCTCAGTAAGCAATCTCACCATTCAAGACATTAATATCTCTGGTTTTTCTAAAGCAGCCATCCGCTTACAATACAACACGCGCGACGTACTGATTGAAGATGTTTTTGGAGACTCCCAACAGCAGTATGGCGACAACTTCGCGACCGGTGTTCAGCTAGAAGGCAGCGTTCATAATGTCATGCACCGTCGGGTAACCATGCAAAATGCCATTCAGCAAAAAGGAAAATCCGACTACTGGAACGGCGACGGCTTTGCGACCGAAGAGAACGTTTATAACATCACCTATGAAGATACCTACGCTGCTGGAAATGCTGATGGCGGCTACGATCTTAAATCGAACAACACTGTACTGCGACGCGCTGCGGCCAAAGACAATAAGCGAAACTTTCGGATTTGGGGTTCAGCCGAAATGTATGACGTGATCAGTAGCGAGCCCAATAGTAGAGGCGGAACGGGTACGACCGCGCATATTCATGTTTTAGGGAACAACGGCGATCTGGTTATTGAAGGTGGCACCTTTAATAACAAACGAGACAGCATTATTTTTGACTTAGATGAGAAAGGCAGTGCTCGGGTTGATGAGGTAGTTATTTTAGGCAATGACTACACGCTTAGAACCGTCCAAGGCGGCAGTCTACAGATCAACAACCTGACCGAAGACTAGCTTGCCCATAGTTTTTCATAAAGGCTACATGCGCAATCAGTAATTACAACATTACAGGTAGGGCTATTGACCCAACGAAATTACTTATACTTTCGTTGGGTTTTTGACTACTTTATACAGGTTCCCAAAGTTGCATGAATAGCATGCTTTGCTCTTACAGCAAGGGATTTGGCGAATTCAAAATTTCTAAGCATACGTGGTTTTACTCGTTTGGCTAGTACAGATAGGTGGGTGATCGCAACCCATCCTCCTGTTCAGGCTTCCGTACACAACTTAGGTATTTACGTCATTATTACACGCGTATCATAAAGCACATATTGGGCTCAAATCGGCTTGGGAGATAGCCCAGTGACATTCGTAGATAGTGCCTTCAGCGCCCCTTCAGATATATCCAGTAGCGCTCAGGATACAGATACTTCAGTAAGCGAACTGGTGAGTGCTAGCGGCACATTTTTATCAAATCGTCGCGTCCAGTCTCAGGTATTGAGAGTTGAAGCGGAAGATATAGCATTGGAAAACTACCGTCTAGAAGTCATTGACTTTGCCTCTAATCAAAGCGTGATCAGCTTCTTTGGTCAACAGAAAGGTGAAACGGGCAGCGCCAGTATCACCTTTACTGGCCCCGAAGGAAATTATGATATTGTTCTGGGCTACTTTGATGAAGAAGGCGGTGGTGCAAAGTTAGATCCACTATTAAACGGTCAGTCTCTAGGGGCGCTCAAGCTGGATCAAAAGCTAGACAGCCATCTAGCGACCCCTGGGACTCTAGTTCACCGCACCATCGCTAGTCAGATCTCGTTACAGCAGGGCGACACTTTCACGGTTCTAGGTACTGAAGCTGCTAGCGAACACGCCAGAATTGACTATGTAGAATTTATCCAAGTAGGCGCGGCGAAAAATCTTCCTGATCCTATTCGGATTAACGCAGGCGGTGAGGCTTATACAGATAGTAAAGGGCAAACGTGGATAGCCGATCGTTTTTTTGAGGACGGAAGAACATCGCAAACAAGCGATAGAATTTCAGGAACCCTTGACGAATCGCTCTATCAAAGTGGGCGGTATGCAACGAGCATGGACTATCACATTCCGGTCGCTAACGGCGTTTTTGATGTTAATTTGCACTTTGCCGAGATGCTTTTTGAAAGCAGTGGCGATCGCCTGTTCGATATCTCTTTAGAAGGTAAGAAGCTCAGCGATCGCTTTGACATCCACGCCGCCGCAGGCTATGACCAGGCCATTCAAGAAGCCTTTAGCAGTATCGTTGTCACTGATGGGATCTTAGACATTCAGCTACAGGCCGTCGAAAACTATGCCCAGCTCTCGGGCATCGAAATTATCGCAACAGATTTGATAGAACCGACAGACGCTATTCGGGTAAATGCTGGTGGCGATCGCTTTGTTGATAGGCAAGGCCGAACCTGGCTAGCAGACACCTTCTTCGACGATGGAAAAACGGCTTATAAAAACGTCGATATTCAAGGCACTAGAAACGACACTTTATACAGAAGTGAACGCTATGCCAAAACGCTAGACTACTCTGTTGCAGTTACCAATGGCACCTACGACTTAAATCTTCTCTTCGCTGAAATTTACTGGTCAGCCAGCGGCCAGCGTACGTTTGATATTGCTGTAGAAGGAGAGACAGTTACACAGGGACTCGATATCTATCAAGAAGCTGGCGGATTGCGAGCTTTCAACCAATCATTCAGTAATATTGTCGTCACCGATGGCCGATTAGATATCTCACTTACCGGCATTCAAGATAAAGCTAAACTCTCTGGATTTGAAATTCTACCCGTGTCGATACAGCCAGAAGAACCGCCTATCCTACCAGAGATGTTCCCTGAAGCTCCTAGTCAGCCCTTCACTGATACAAGCAGCGTTCGCTACATCAGTCCTAACGGCAATGGTGACGGCAGCAGTTGGCAGCAGGCGGCTAGCATTACTGATTTAGACAAACTCATTGAACAATCTACTCCCGGCGGCGAGATTTGGATAGCAGGCGATTTAGGCGACTACAACGTTGCTGGGCAGATCATTAGCGTAGATAGTGGCGGCAGTGCTACAGCACCGATTCGGATCAGAGGGGTCGCCTCTCAAGCAGGCGGAAATGATACGCCTTTGTTTGTAGGCGATCGCGCCGAAAACTGGACGCCCGGCAAGTCCGACGGCAGCGAAGTCTTTCGCCTGCTCAACGGCGCTAACCATCTCCACTTCACAGGTATTAACTTCAAAAATATCGGCAATGGAGCCTTCCGTCTAGGCGGCGATCTCACGAACATCACCCTCGAAGACATGCAGGTCAACAATGTCCGTCGCTTTGTAGAAAACTACGTCTCCGGCGGCGCGAATACAGCCTCCATCACCGATCTCACCATTCGCGACATCAACGTCGCTGGGTTCTCCAAAGGAGCTATCCGCCTCCAATACAACAGCAACAACATCCTCATTGAAGACGTAGTTGGAGACTCCCAACGTCAGGACGGCGACAACTTCGCCATGGGCGTCCAGCTTCAAAACACCGTTAACAACGTCATTCACCGCCGCGTCACTATGAACAACGCCGTTCAGCGTAGAGACGACTCGCTGTACTGGAACGCCGACGGCTTCGTCACCGACTGGGGCACCTACGACATCACCTACGAAGACACCTTCGCCTCTGGCAACACCGATGGCGGCTACGACCTCAAGTCAAAAGACACGGTGCTTATCCGCGCTGCTGCTGCTAACAACAAACGCAACTTCCGCATCTGGCGCACTGCCACCATGATTGACGTAGCCAGCGATGACCCCATCCGTCAAGGCGGCATCGGCACCGCCGCCCACGTTCACGTACTCGGCAGCGAAGGCTCTCTTTCTATTCAAGGCGGCACCTTCAGCGGCGACAAAGGCATCGATAATATCATCTTCGATCTTGATGACAAAGGCAGTGTCACCGTCGATGGTGCGACGCTGACTCGAGATTATCTTTGATCTAGACGATAAAGGCAGCATCACAGTCGATGGTGCGACCATTACCGACGACCTTTATACGCTTTATACAGTATGTCAAGGAGATATTGACCTCAAGAACATATCCGAGCCATAAGCCGTAGTGAATCACTCTTGAACGCGCTCTTTTATCACTGCCCCTTTGTGTATGGTTTCAGTTCTGATGATGCCTTGTTAAAAATCGATCGAGCTGATTGGCAAAGTTGGCCTTATCTCTATTGTTCAAAGGTGGCGGGCCGCCGCCAACGGGCTCTGCGCCGCCGCGAAAGGATTCTAGAAGGTTGCGGACAGAGAGGCGATCGCCTATGTTCCGGCTCGTATACTCATCCCCTCGCGGATTAAACACAAAGCCGCCTTTATCTAATACCTTCGCCGCCAAAGGAATATCAGCGGTGATCACCAAATCACCTGCCACCAGCAGTTCCACAATTTTATTGTCTGCCCCGTCAAACCCAGAGGGCACCACGATCATTTCGGCATAAGCGGGGGCCTGCACTGGCTGATTTGCCACCAGCGTCAGCGCACATCTCGTCCGCTTAGCCGCCCGAAAAATAATCTCCTTAATTGCATTCGGACAAGCGTCCGCATCTATCCATATCTGCATCGGTCTAGCTCCTTGGCTCAGTACAACCGCTGAGCCATCACCTGAAACCTACCATCTAACGATAAAGCTTGGTCGATTTCACCCATGCAACCGCTCCGTAGAATAGCTTAGGCTGTCAGTCGTCTCGCTATATCTAGAGTGCTGCCATGTCCGCCATTAAACCCACACGCCGCCAAGGTTTCATTCTGGGCCAATTAGCAGCAGCGGGACTTACTGGGTTATTGATTGCGGCTAACTTGGCATCAAGTGCGATCGCCCAAACGCCCCAATCCTCACAAACGCCCCAATCCTCACCCGCCCTCACCACCGCAGGCATGAGCTTCCAGCAAGCCATGAACGTAGGCTACGCCGCCTCCCGCCAGGGCGACTTCAACACCGCCCTTATCAACTTCAAAAGAGCCCTAATGATCCGGCCCGGCCATCCCTACGCCGCCGCTGCCGCCGACAACATGGCCTACTACATTCAATACGATCGCGTCTTTGCCCGGCAGAGCGCCATCGACCAGCTATACGCCCGCCTTGCCACCGCCACCGAGCGTCAGGACTGGGTATGCGCCGCCACCACCCTCGATCAGCTCACGACCTACACCCAGCCGGGTTCACTCGACCGCGAACGAATCATCGGCCAGCGCGGCGAAGTCAGCGGCCTGCTGGATGCCCGACTTAACCACGAAAGCTGGTCTACGGTTTGCGCTGCTCAAGGGCCTGTTCATTAGCGGCGAATCGCCTTGTGAAGATGGAAAGCTAAAGACAAAAAGCACTTTATGCTGGAGCGTTGCAACTAAAGTTACATTTTGTTACATTGATAAGCGTTAATGAAACTTTACAATCTTGTCCAGCGATCATAAGCGCCAGACATAGTTAGCCAACATGGACGCTTATCAACTCATCCAAAAATACACAGCAGGTCAGCGCCACTTCGAGCGCATAGATTTGCGTGAAGCTAGCCTGGCTTCTCTACAGCTTATAGGTGCTCAGCTACGTTGGGCAGATCTAACAAACGCTGAGCTAAGCCACGCGCAGCTAGACAACACAGATTTGACGGGCTCGATGATGTGGCGAGTCAATTTAGAACAAGCTAGCCTGCGATGGACAAATCTACATCAGGCCGTCATGGTTCGTAGCAACGCAGCGGGCGCGAACTTTAGCGGCGCAGTTTTACACAGAGCCGACCTACGCCTGTCAGACTTAAAAGGCGCAAGCTTTGCAGGCGCAGACCTGCGGGGCGCAAAACTCTGCTACTCCGACCTGCGAGGCGCTGATCTAACTGGCGCTGATCTAACTGGCGCTGATTTAACCAGTACTAACCTCACCGGAGCGAGAATGGAAGCTGCTTGTTTGCAAGCCACTATGCTCCATCGCGCGCAGCTAGACGCTAACCTATCGCTTGAAGCCGCTCCTGAAAAAGCGCTCAGTGCTAAGGAAGTCAGTCAGAACTTCTCTTCACCTGTGGCTACCGTCTAACAAAGGATTGGGGAGAAGTCTCAACGGGTTACTAGAGAGCTGTTTATGATGGTTCATAAAACAGCCCTCTTCTACCGTTCTTCTCATGGAATTTTACACCTGGCAAAATCATCAGTGCGCTTTTGAAAAGGTTCCTAGAAAAAAGAATGCGGATGCCAAAGCTCCAGCGCTACTACTTATTCACCCCATCGGCGTAGGACTCTCTGGTAACTTTTGGCGTCCTTTCATAGAACAGTGGCAGCAAACCGAGGCGACTAGCGCAATCTACAACCCAGATCTATTAGGCTGCGGCGAAAGCGATATGCCAAGCAAAGCTTATAAACCCGAAGATTGGGCGCAGCAGCTCGCATACTTTGTTGAGCAAGTGGTAGAAGAATCTGTTGTATTAGTGGTGCAGGGGGCGCTGCTCCCGGTAGCGGTGCGGCTGATGGCGCTACCTGCGGGCGAAAAGGTACGCGGAATGGTGCTTTCTGGGCCTCCGGCCTGGCGGCTGATGACCACGCCTTCCGATCAGTGGAAGCAGACGCTGGGCTGGCAGTTCTTTTCGTCGCCCTTGGGCAGTTTGTTTTATCGCTATGCACGGCGAGAAAGTTTCTTGCGTTCGTTTTCACAAAAGCAGCTATTTGAAAATGCCGAAGACGTGAGCGATCGCTGGCTAACCATGCTAGAACAGGGCGCAAAAAACCTTGACAGTCGCTACGCCGTGTTCTCCTTTTTAGCAGGCTTTTGGCGGCAAGACTATGCTCAAGACATTGCCCAAATTCAAAAGCCTGTCCTCATCGTCATGGGCGAATCAGCCTCTACTATCGATCGTAAAACTGCTAAAAAGCTAGAGAAGATCACCGACAATCCCAGCCAAAAGCGCCTGCAAGAATACATGGATCACTTTCCTCGTGCTCAGGGTGTGACTATCGAAGGGCGAAATGTGATGCCCTATGAGTCTGCGCCTGAATTTGTTAGCGCGATCGCCCCTTTCATCACAGACCTAGCCGACGCAGATCTAGCCAGCTAAATCACTCACTCGCATCATCCGCAGCAGAATCAGTCTCATCTACTGTACTTTGGTCATTCCGATCGTCCTGAATCGAGTCGGTTGTAACCTCATCATCAGTCTCTTCTCTGGGAGGCGCAACTGGCGTAGAGGTAACTCGATCCACTGAGATTGTCATTTGGTAGTCAATAGGCGACGAAGAGCGGTTCACCACAACCAGTTCATAAGTGCCTTCCTGTGACAGCGAGCCTGACCAGGTTGTCTGCTCAGAATCAGCAAACACAGCCGGATTATCGTCTGTTTGCTCAGGCGCATAGAGCGAAAGCTGGGTGCTCTCTGCGGGCGCAGATAAGTTTAGCCGCAATAGCTGCCCGGCTGAAAGCGGCATCAAATAGATTTGACCTTCGCCTGGCCCGAGTTCACCGCTGACATCCTTACTGAAGTCACTTTCACCAAAGGCTACTGTCTCAACCCGCTGGCCCGAAGCAATATCACGAGCCCGATCGGCAGCTAGCGCGTAATAAAGCTGGCCGATAGGCTGAGTTAAAAAGTCACGACCCGCCTGGCTAGGAAAAAGCGTGAAGAACTTCGCGTCTACTAGATCGTTCAGCGCTCGGTCATTGACGTTAGCACTATTGATGAGCGATCGCCATTCGCCCCGACTCTCCTCGCTATAGCTGCCCAAATTGTCCAAAACTGTGGGGCTGTAGTTGTTCTCCATTGTTTCGAGCAGATCAAACGAGATGTTATCCCACCGAATGCGCAAAGGCTCATCGTCAGGGGCCGCGCTTAGAGTCTTCCGCCCATTATTAGGGCCACTGGTGAGCAGGGTGGGATACTCCTGATAAAAAAGCTGATCGACTAGACGCGTGAAGTAGGTTTCACCCACGCCTAAATCTTCTCGACGCAGACGAATCTCTTCTTTGCGCGCAATTTCCTCAGGCGGAAGGTCGCCGTCTGCAAGCACCACATTTTGGACAGAATCCTGCGAATTTGCCTGCTGCCCAGCACCCGCTGGCGAATTGTCAGTTCGCAAAAAGAAAAACAGCAGCGCCGTACCCACCAAACCTAAAACGGCCAGCAGACCAATAATGGCTTGAGTCGTGCTGTTATTACTGGTTTTTTGCGGCGGTCTACCCAGCTCACCTTCGTACGTTTCTGACTCATCAGCAGCGCTGTCTGCTCGCTCTAACGGCTCAGCCGATAGCACCTCCGGCGAAGTAATTGCCATCACCTGCCCGTCTTCAAACTCACTGCCGAGCCCTGCATTACCCGCTAGCCCTGTTGGCGGATGGATTTCATTAAAGGCACCCGCCTCTATCGCCTCAAAGCCTTCCTCAAACTCACCGCCTGCACTATCAACCGGATTCTCAGCAGACTGTAGCGCGCTGAGTACCGCATCTGCTGAAGAAAACCTATCGAGCCGATCGGTGGCCAGCATTTTGCCCAAAATACGGCTCAGCTTGGGGCTCAAAGCGTCTAATCCGCCCACTGCCCCCTGCTCAGGGTCTTTTAGCATCTGCGGATCTCCACCCGTAGCCAGCACCAGCAGCGTAGCGGCAAGGCCATACAAATCGCTAGAGGGATCTACCTCGCCTGTGCTCATTTGCTCAGGGGGCACGTAGCCCACCTTACCGATTCGAGTCAGGGCCACCTCTTCAAAATTTGCGTTTGAAAGCTCGCTGCTGACCTTAGCGGCGATCGCCTTCACACTACCAAAATCAATCAGCACAGGCAGACCATCTGCCGGTCGTAGAATCAAATTATCAGGCGAGATATCACGATGCACTAGCCCGGCGCTGTGAATATAGGTGAGCACTGGCAAAAGCTGATAGAGAAGCTGCGTCACCTCCGTTTCTGAAAACTTACCACCGTACTCCTGACGGCTCTCTAACAAAGACTGATAGGTAAAGCCCGGCACAAAATCTTGCACCAAAAACAGGCCGTCCGCCGTATCTGCCTCGCTCTTGAATAGCTGGCGAAACTTAGGAATCTGGGGATGATCGAGCGTGTAGAGCACCTGCGCCTCACGCTCGAATAGCGACTTTGCTTTCTCCAGCATTGCCTGCCCTTCTACCTGCGGCATGAATTCTTTAATCACGCACATCTCATCGTGTCGGTGACGGTCTTTCGCCAGGTAGGTTTGGCCAAATCCACCGCGACCTAGCTCTCGCACTATGGTGTAGCGATCGCCCAACAGCGAAGATCCACCGCGCCCGTCACCTGCATTCATAAGATGTATCTCCCTAACTGCGCTTTAGCCTACGACGATTAGGCAACTCAATTGTGCGATCGCAACCGCATTTTTAGAATTATTTTGGCAATCGTCGTTAAGCAAGATGCGCTTATGCACTTTGTTTCGCTATTGTATCTACCGCACCTCTATCTCAGCTCAATCGCTCGCCCTAGAATTAGAGCCACGCCCACTCAAACACTCTGTATCTACTGTGGTATCTGCCCATGAAGTCTCTCGGTCGCCATATTCTAGTCGAATTTCACGGCTGCTCCGCCGAAATTCTCAACGATGTGCCCCGCATCGAACACGACATGCTAGAAGCTGCTACAAAGAGCGGCGCAACCATCATTAACTCGGTATTTCATCACTTTTCACCCTTTGGCGTCTCTGGCGTTATCGTCATTCAAGAGAGCCACCTGGCTATTCACACCTGGCCCGAATACCGCTATGCCGCAGTTGATTTGTTTACCTGCGGCGATTCGGTCAATCCCTGGGTGTCTTACGAAAGTCTCAAGGTCGCCTTTGAAGCCGAGCATGGCTCGGCAATAGAACTCAATCGCGGTCAGCTAGAGCTGTTAGAGAAAATTGACATTGACTTAGGCGATATGCGCGATGTAGCCACCCAAAAACTAATGCCGCCTAAGCACAGTCGCAGCGTCTGGTTTACTGATAAAGACGACAATATCGCGCTCTCAATTCGGCATAAGGGCGATCGCCTCTTCCAAGAAAAATCTCCTTACCAGCTCGTCGAAATCTTTGACACCTTCAAATACGGCAAAATGCTCACCGTAGACAAAATGGTGATGTGTAGCGAACGCGATGAAGCTGCCTATCACGAAATGATTATCCACGTGCCCATGCTGGCAAATCCTGGCATTAAAAACGTGCTGGTGATTGGCGGCGGCGATGGTGGCAGCGTCCGCGAAATTCTCAGGCACCCGTCGGTTGAAAGTGTCACCATGGTCGAAATTGACGAAGTAGTCGTACGCGCCTCTCGCGAATTTTTACCCTCTCTATCTTCCTCCTTAGACGATCCCAAGCTCAACCTCATCATTGGCGACGGCATTGACTATGTTGCTAGTGCCGAGGCCGAAAGCTTCGACTTTGTAGTGGTCGATTCCTCCGATCCTGTTGGCCCTTCTGTCGGCCTATTCAGCACCGAATTCTACCAAAACGTCTACCGTATCCTCAAGCCTGATGGCATTTTGACCGCCCAAAGCGAGTCACCCCGGTTCAACCAAAAAGCATTTGTTGATGTAAGCCACTGCCTGCAAGACATCTTCAGCCCCCAGAATGTTCACCCCTACCTGGTCTTCATTCAAACCTATCCTACTGGCATGTGGAGCTTCACCTACGGCACCAAAAACGGCACGCATCCCGTAAAAACATTGAACACCAACGACGCCAGCAAATTTGCCAGCGATCACGGCTTGCAGTACTACAACAGCGCCATTCACCAGGCCGCTTTCTGCCTGCCCACGTTTATCAAAAACATGCTGAGCCGTTCTGCCTAACTCTCGACATGAACAAAACAAAACAGCAGCTTATTAACACATTTGACCCTGGCGGTGTCGGCCTCAACAATGGCAATATCTTCGGCTTTCCTTTTGACTACGACACCGCTGGTGTCATCATTTTAGGCGTGCCCTGGGAGGTTACGGTGTCGTTTCATAGCGGCACTGCTCAAGGGCCAAAGGCCGTGTTAGACGCCTCGCCTCAGCTTGATTTTTATGACTACGACAATCCTGACGGTTGGAAGCAGGGGATCTACATGCCGCCTGTGCCAAAGTGGATTGAGGCGATGAATGCTGAGCTGCGATCGCCCGCCCAAAAGATTGTTGAGGCCACCGAACAAAACCCTGCTGCCCTCAAAAAGCCCGAACTCACGCAAGCGCTTAACCGCGTCAACAGCGGCTGCGAAAAAATCAACCAGTGGCTTGCAAGCAAAACGCGCCAGGCGCTATCAGACGGCAAAACCGTCGGCATTCTCGGCGGCGATCACAGCGTTCCACTAGGCGCACTCCAAGCCCTTGCCGAAAAATATCCCGACTTCGGCATCCTGCATATCGATGCCCACTGCGACCTGCGTGACGCCTACCAGGGCTTTCGATTTTCCCACGCCTCGATTATGCGTAATGCGCTTGAGCTGCCTCAAGTCTCTAAGCTGGTGCAGGTCGGCGTTCGCGACATTTCGCACAGAGAAGTAGCGCTGGCGAAGGAATCCCAGGGTCGTATTGTGCTGCATCACGATACAGAACTGAAGCGATCGCGCTATGCAGGCACCCCCTGGCTCACACTCTGCCACACCATTATCAGAGACCTGCCGCCGCACGTATACATCAGCTTCGATATCGATGGGCTAGATCCTAAGCTGTGTCCGACTACCGGCACGCCTGTCCCTGGGGGGTTGGAGCTAGATGAAGCCTTTTGCTTGATCAAGGCGATCGCTGATAGCCGTAAAATCATCGGCTTTGATTTGTGCGAAGTAGGCCCCGACGAGTGGGATGGAAATGTGGGCGCGCGCATTGTTTACAAGCTTTGTAACCTTGTGAGCATGGCTTCTACCGGGAACATAAGAAATACTAGAACGGACTAGAGAGTATAGGAATTCTATACTTTGGGTGCTTGTTGTAGGCACGTACATGAGTAAAAGTTAGACAGGGCAGCAGCTATCTACAGCGACTATTTTTCTAAAGGTTCTGAACTACTTGCACCTATTCGTGATGTATGACAGATACTAATTTTTTGGCACTTATTGAACAAGGAGCCGAGGACTGGAACCGCTGGCGAGCCCAAAATCCTGATGAAAAGCCCGATTTGAGGTCAGCCTACCTTTTTGGGCAGGTGCTCAGCGGCTATAACCTGCGCGGAGCCAATCTAGAGCGCGCTTGCCTCATCGGCGCAAACTTGAGCGGTGCCAACTTAAGCCAAAGCTGCCTACATTCGGCCTATGCCAGCGGCGCAGACTTCAGCGAGGCCACGCTGGCCGAGGCGGATTTGAGCTTAGGCAACTTTAGCGAGGCTAACTTTAGTCAGGCCAATTTATCAAACGCTCAGGCCAATGGGGCAAACCTGTCGCAGAGCTGCTTTACAGGCGCTTACCTATCAGGTTTACAAGTTAACGATGCTACGAAGCTCAATGAGCTTCAGGGCCGCTACATCTATCTAAAATCAAAGCGGCGCTCAAGGCAGCGATCGCCCAGACGAAAGTCATTCAAAGCAGGCGAGCTAGCAGCTTTAATTCGGCAACTACCTAGCCACGAAGCTAAAGATCACGCTAGCGATCGCCCCCGTTCAGTCAAGCTAATCATCGGATTAGGATCGGCAGTGGCAATCGCCATAGTCGGACTCACCACAACCCTTCGCTCCAACAGTACAGACAGTACAGACTCACAGATACCCGAGCAGATTGCCGCTATCTCTCTACAGGGGCCAGGCTCAATCTCTCTACCCTGCCAGGAAGTCAAAATTGCCAACACCATCATCAGCTCGGCTTCTCACCGATACCAAGACGGAGCTATTTACTACGGCGCGTTTGAAAACGGCAAGCCTGCTGATGGCCAAGGCACGATGGTTTACCCCAGCGGCAATCGCTACGATGGGGAGTATAAAAATGGCGCTCGCAACGGCTGCGGAACGTTTAACTTCAGTAACGGCAGACGATACATCGGCCAGTTTGAAGCCGACCAGTTCAACGGTAAAGGCACCTGGATTTTAGAAACGGGTGAGCGATATATAGGCGAATTTAAAGACAACCAGTGCAGCGGCAGAGGCACGTTCATATTTTTCAACGGTTCTACCAAATCGGGCATTTGGGAGAACGGAAAGCTGTTAAATGACGACCTCTCTTGCGATCGCGGCCAGCTCAACCTGCCGCTTTCCGTCTATCAGTAATAGAGCCGGTAATAGCGCAAAGATGAAATTTATTCAAAGCTAGCGTGAATAAAATTGATACAAACTTATTGTGATTTTGATCACGTTTGGCCATAATGAGTTTCAGTACAGGCAAATTGAACTTTTGTAAAAATTTATACTATGCGCTCACAATCCCGTCTATCTGTCAAAAGTCTTTTCTTGTTCGTCTCTGCCTTATCTATTGTCGGGCTACAGGCTTTTCTAGCGCCAACTGCTAAAGCCCAAGACCTGCCAGAGTCTACGCCTGACTCAACGCTACCGGTAGAAACCCCCAGCGCTACACCAGAAGCCACCCCAGAACCAGAGATAGATGCTGTAGGTGACGATATAGAAACTGAATCCACAGAAGGTGAGGTCGAAGCAGGCTTAGAACCTGAAACGGATACTGAAGTTGAGACGGGCCTAGAGACTGAAACGGATACCGAAGTTGAGACGGGCCTAGAAACTGAAACTGAAGTAGAAACGGGCGTAGAAGCCGAAGTCGAAACTGAAACTGTTGTTGAGCCCGAATTAGACATGGAAGAAACAACTACGACACCTGCTGCTATTCCGCCTGCAACGCCAGTTAGCAATCCGCCTGTTAGCAGTCCAACCGTCACACCAACCACTACACCTACGCCTGCCGCGACACCGGCAGTTACGCCAAGCAGCGCTCCTACCTCTAACAGCCCGCGCGCGCTTTGGTAGCGTTTTTACCGCTATGACTTGAGGCGATCGCATCCGAGTAGTCGCCTAATCTTTCTGCCCGTCACAACATTGCTGTGACGGGCATTGTCGTGATTGGCAAGGTTCAGCCCCTATCGTAGAGCGCCCGCAATCATTGCCAACAGCAGCAAGTGCCCTGGATAAAAGCCATAGAACCAGCGAGCCTTAGCCCCTCGCTGCCCATTCGCTGACATAAACAACAGCGGCACCCAAAGTATTGGAAGCTGAAACCAGCCGCCAATCAGCGCCATCCAAGTCAAATTAAACCCTAGCCAGCCTGACCACCATAAGAGCGTCGGACGAAAAGCGCGAATTAGCAGTATTAGGAGAATGCCGTAGCCGCCATAGCTAGTATTTAACAGCTCCGCCATCAGTGCGCCAGCTAGCCATATCAGGAAAGATAGCTGCTGGTACCGCCGACTCTGGCGCAAACATATCAGTCCGATGAGCAAAAGGAACAAAACGTTGAGCTGATTGGTATCAAACGCAATCTGATAGATCGGCTGAGAGATAATAGCGAGCAGTCCTAGCCGCAGACCGTAGCGCCCAACATCTTTTGTAAACACCTCACCCTGCACCAGCAAATAGAGAAACGCCGGAAAGCTAATGCGGCCAATCGCTCGCAGCCAGTCAGCTTCAGGATAAAGAATGGCTGCAATGTGATCTAGCAGCATGGTAAAAGCCGCGATTAGCTTAAAGTGATAGCTCGTAAATCCGGGCATAGCGCGCTGCAACAGCCAATCTCCTTCACTTCGTATTAATCTCGACAAAACACCCAAGTATCCGGTTCAGACATCGCCGCATCAAACCGATACCCTTCCGTATCAAAGTCTTTAAGCTGCTCTACATTTTCAACCCGATTACGAATCGCGAAATCCACCATCAGTCCTCGCGCCCGCTTAGCGTGAATCGCAACAATCTTATAAACGCCGTTTTTATTCTCCTTAAAGGCAATGTTCAAAACGTCCGCCTTCAGCGCCTTTTGATCCACCGACTTAAAATACTCATTTGATGCCAGATTCACCAGACAGGGATTAGCCTCCGACTCCAACGCTTCATTAATCAGCGCCGCAATGCGATCGCCCCAAAACTCATACAGATTCTTACCCTGCTCAGTAATTAGCTTCGTTCCCATCTCCAATCGGTAAGGCTGCATCAAGTCCAACGGTCGCAAAACGCCATACAGTCCCGACAAAATCCTTAAATGCTTTTGAGCAAACGCCAAATCGTCATCGTCATACTCTTTCACCTTAATACCGCGATAAACATCCCCGTTAAAAACCAGCAGCGCCTGCTTTGCGTTCTCAAGCGTAAAAGGCGTCTCAAAATCCTGATAGCGCTGCCGATTAAGTGCAGCTAGCTTATCGCTAATTTTCATCAAGTCTGAAAGCTCAAGCGGCTCGTAACCGCTGAGTTTATCGATCAACACTTCACTTTTATCCAGCATCTCCGGCACCGTGAAGTGAGAATAATCGGCTCCCGAATAGTCCAGGGTTTTAGCGGGAGAAATCACCATCAACATCGGCTGCATCACTTAACTAATATCAAATAACCATCCTAAACCGCACGCGATAAACTAAACAGTGAACCGCCTTTTTAGCTACTCATGACTTCGGAGCCTGGGCCATCTGATGCCCTCACACCAAACAATTCTTTAAGCAATTCCACCGCAGAGCGCCCGGCAGACAGCACCTCAGCAGAAGATACCCCAGACAGTGCGGTTGAGCGTATAGGCCGCGCCCTGGATAAGCTCGACAATCCCGAAAAAAAAGCCCGCGCCAAAGAAGCCTTTACGCTAGGCCAGGCAACCTTCGAGCGCGGTCGCTATCGCAAAGCCATCGAACACTTTCAAACCGCCTTGGCCCTCTCTAATCCCATCGGCGCACGGGGCGGCGAAATTCAGATGTGGCTGGTGAATGCCTACGTCGCCAACGGTGATGAAGAAGAGGGGCGATCGCTGTGCCGCAAGCTCATTAGACATCCCGACCTTGACACCCAGCGCCAGAGTAAACGCCTGCTCTACATACTCGAAGCCCCCGAGCTAGAAATGAGGCCCGAATGGGTCACCCAAATTCCTGATCTCACCGATCTTGAAGACGACCAGGGCAAACGCTACGCCCAGGTGCCCAAAAAGCCCCGCCGCCGCAAGCCCAAACCCGAACCCGAACCGCTAGATCTTAGCCAGGTCAACACCGACGACAACCAGTTCGTCTGGATTGCCCTAGCTGGCATTCTGCTCACGCTAGGCGGTCTGTTTTGGCTTAGCTAACGGGTCTAACTAACTGGTTCAGCTAACAATACTTGTGCACAAACAGAAATGATCGTAGCCACAGCAGTATGATAGTTTCTACCGCTTTTCGCGCCCGTTAGCGCTTTCTCACATCCCCATCCTGCTCAACCCGGCTTTTGATCTATGGCCCTACAACTGCGAATCTACGTTCCGCCCCATCCCTTAATTAAGCACTGGCTCGGCGTACTTCGCAGCGCAAGCACCCCCTCCCCCGTTTTCCGTAGCGCCATGACGGAGCTGGGCCGCTGGCTGGCCTACGAAGCCGTCCGAGACTGGCTTCCCACCGTAGACATGACGATTGAAACGCCGCTCACCACCTGCCCGGCCACCTTTGTAGATCCTGAAGTGCCGGTGGCGATTGTCCCAATTCTGCGCGCGGGTTTGGCCCTGGTAGAAGGCATTCAAAGCGCTGTGCCGACAGGCTGCACCTACCACATCGGGCTTGCTCGCAACGAGGAAACGCTAGAGCCCATCTGGTATCTCAACAAGCTACCCGAGCAGTTTGAGCCCAGCACCCGCCTGATTATTTCCGAACCGATGCTAGCCACAGGCGGTACGATTATGGCGACCATGGCAGAGCTGGTTAAGCGCGGCATAGACCCCGCGTTCGTTCGCATTATTTCTATTGTCACCGCGCCGCAAGCCCTGCAAAAGCTCGCTGAAAACTATCCAACTGTGACCATTTACGCCGCTATTATCGATGA
Organism: uncultured cyanobacterium; assembly: GCA_963793265.1. Lineage (GTDB taxonomy): Bacteria > Cyanobacteriota > Cyanobacteriia > Phormidesmidales > Phormidesmidaceae > Phormidesmis. Next base: position 250,836 of record CAWBZI010000004.1, on the reverse strand, counting down.
AGGCTTAGATGAAAACGGCTTTATTGTTCCAGGCTTAGGGGATGCGGGCGATCGCACCTTTGGCACGTAATCTATTTATCCACGTAATCTATTTATCTAGGAGAAACCCCCAGGAGAACCTCATGAGTCAACACAATTTTGCGGGTGGATTTATCACCGGAGCCTTTGTCGGCGGCATCATCGGCGGCATTGTGGGCGTTTTGGCAAGCGATCGCCTCCGCCGTGAGCCTGAAGACGACTTTAGCCAGCTATCCGAAGAAGAGCGTCGCCAGCTCGAAAACGCCACCACCGAAGAAAAGATGGAAATTGCCCGACGCGGCCTAGAAGACAAAATTGCTCAGCTCAATACCGCTATTGAAGATGTCAGAGTGCAGATGAGCAATACAGGTAGCCAGGCGAATAACCTATCTAATAGCTTTCAAAATCAGCCCGTCGGTCAGCCTGTCAGCCCGTCAATGCAGCAGCGCCCTGAATACGACAATTAAAAGAACCATCCGGTAGAATACAGCCGCTGCTCCGTGCTCTAAAATAGATCTATACACTTGAAGCAAATTCGCCTAGAAAACTATGATCGACCTCATTGCCGCTAATGCCCTCGCCATCTCAGGTGCAGACCTGATCAGTGGCGTGGTGATGTTTCTCCAAATCTACTGGGCACTGCTTCTCGTTCGCATTCTGCTGAGCTGGTTCCCTAACATCGACTGGTCAAACCCACTTTTCTCTACCGTCTCCCAGCTCACCGATCCCTACCTCAACATATTTCGCTCCATTATTCCACCGCTTGGTGGCCTAGACCTTTCAGCTATCGTCGCAATTTTCGCCGTGCAAATCGTCTCTAGCTTAATTGCGGGTGCTGGTAGCAGCTTAGTAACAATGAGCAACACTGGGTTTGGAGCCTACTAATTACTCATCAATCGACTGATCCCAAGCCTGAAATCTTCTGACCTTGCTGGTAAACCCAGTGGCCTTAAACTTTTCGAGGCGTAAAGGCGCAGGCTGAACTGAAGGCACCGAAATCCTGAACGAAAATTCGCTTTCGCCAGCGGGCACGTACTCAATACCGCCCAGGCGGAAGCGATTTTTCATGACTGAATTATCTTGAGCGTCATAGATGCGGCCAAAGATATCCGCATCTACAATGTCTTTGCCTGAGCTATTCACCGCCGTGCCGCGAATTAGATAACAGGTTGCTTCTTGAGAAGATCCGCTGGTCGTCAGGTTTTCAGCATAGGCCGCGTCAGCAGGACACTCCTCAGCCGCTAGGTCTTTGAGCCCGATTTGCGTAAGTGCATGAGCCGCTGGCACCCAGCTAAAAAAGCACAGGCAAACAGCCATAAAGACCGCGAGAATATTGGAGCGTGACGGAAAAGTCATAGAGGCGCAGTAGCTAGATATTACAACCAGCTTACCGTGATTTTAAGGGTTAATCGTGCCCTGATTTTTCACTCAGATAATCCAATAAAGACTGCCGCATTACCGCAATTGGAGCCGGTTGGCCTAACCATATTTCCAAAGCCGCCGCACCCTGCTGCACAAGCATTTCTAAGCCATCTATAGCCAAATGTCCGGTCGCAGCCGCCTGCCGTAAGAACTGAGTTGGTCTGGGTGTGTAGATAAGATCGTAGGCGATCGCACCCTCATTCATCAGCGCAATCTCCGCCTCATCCAACGGCGACCTATCCACATGAGGATGCATACCCAAAGGCGTCGCATTCACCACCAGCGCGGCTTCTGGCAAATAGTCACTCAGCCGGTTCCAGTCCACTACCGACAGCTTCGCGCCGATATCCGGCGAGCCTGCCCAGCTTTGAGCAAACGTCTGTAGCTTTTCAGGCGATCGCCCCACCACCCAAACCTTCTCGCAGCCTAACTGACAGCAAGCCGCCACTACCGCTCTTGCGGCTCCGCCGTTGCCTAAAACGATCGCCTTTGCTCCCGACCAATTTCGATCTAAAGTCTTCAGCGGCGCTAAAAACCCTACAGCATCCGTGTTCGTACCGCACAATCTAGCTCCATTCCGCCAAACCGTGTTTACTGCGCCGATAGCCTGGGCCACCTCGCTCACGTCATCTAAGAGTGGAATGATAGATTGCTTGTGTGGGATTGTGATGTTGAAGCCTTGCAGGTTAATGGCAGTAAAGCCAGCGATCGCACTTTCCAAAGCCTCAGGCGCAATCGGAAAAGGTAGATAAACATAATCAGCATTGAGCTGCGGACTGTTTTCTTGACTATTCTCTTGACCGTTTTTTTGAAGGTGAGCGATCGCTGCATTATGCATCAGCGGCGAAAAAGAATGTTCTACCGGATAGCCAATCACCCCAAGCAGCTTAGTTGTTCCTTTAATTCTCATGACCTTTAGAGCGCTTTAACAGCGTAACGTTAGCGTTACCATCGCACATTAAAGCGTCCAGACCCAATAAAACCAAACCGAACCGTAGGGGCGTCACGGCTGTGCGCCCTCCGGCTCAGCAACCCATCGCATCTCCGCTCCTTAAAAAGTCGCATAGCCAAACGTAACGTCAAACTGCTGGCACCAAATCACAGCCGACTTCAAATCTGCAATATCCACATCTGCTGGAATCGCGTAGCGCTGTACGCCGTCTAGCGCCTGAATTCGACCCAAGTTAACGTAGTTCTCTGGGCTGTAAGAATTAGGCACCGCTTCTTTATGCAACAACACAAACAAATCAGGGCCACTGTCTGAGCGAAAAGCTGAATCAAACTCTAGATAGCGCTGGCCATTTTCTTCTACGATCTCAGCGTTACCCGAAGTCTCATGGCGGTTATCTCCAACAAACGTGGCGCGCTTAAGCGCGTTGGGCGCTTGGGCTAGCGTGATTGCAGCGTTGGTTGATTGAAAAGTAGGCGAGAAGCTAGCTTGAGTAGATGGCTGATAGCTAAAAGCAGCGATCGCAAGTGTCAAACCAGTGAGCTTAATCTGTTGAAAAAGTGATACTTTCATGAGTCTAAAGTCTCCAAAAAAATCTACGAGATACGTGAGCAAAGAAGCTAAAAGACTTGCGGCGTCTCTCTCTATTCCTTGTTGTTATTAGTATGCTCGTGACTCACAGAAGACACATGATAATCAGATAAGTGTTAACTGAGCATTCAAAAAAGTGCCCCTAATCTGCCATTCACTTTCCAGCTAGCCCTTTATCCATAAGGTTTACAGCTATCTCGTTTTCACCGTCAGCACTTGAGGCGGTGTCGAATCAGCCGGATACAGCAAATCCACATCCACCGTCCGCGTCGAACCCGGTTCAATATTGACCGTTGCTAGCGGCTCACCCTGCTCCCCCCGTAGCTGTACGAGATGAATATTACGCACCACTGGCAAACCGCGATCGCTCTGATAGCGCACCTGCACCGGCCCCCTAAAAAACGTCTGCGGCCCCGGCGGCTCCAAAAAGCGCAGTCCCCCTTCACTCAATTCCTCTTCCTTCAGCGCTGTCGAGAACACCACATCCACCGTCTGCACCTCATCTGTCGGATTATGCAGCGGCATCTCCAAGCGATAGCGCACACCATAATTACCATGAGCCTGATAGGCCGTGTCAGGATAGCGCACCAGCATCCGAGCGCTTTGCACCTGCCCGGTTCCCATCGTGCCGCCATACAGCAGGCTAATACCATAGGCAAACGCCTCACCCGCAGCAGGAATCGTCAGCCGAGCGGCCTCATCGGTATCGCCCAAATCATCCGTATCAGTCAGCGTCGCGGCCCACTCTGAGCCCTCAGACACACCTGCAACCCGGCCATAAATAAGCTGTACGCCTTCTGCTAAAGGCAAAGGCGCAGGTTCGCGATCACGCGGCCCCGCCAAACCCTCTTCTCTCAGCATCCGCTCCCAGCTCGCCAAACTCGGCGGCACTTCATTCCCTGCCTCATCCAGCGTCACTTGCTGCGCCAAGCTCGCCACATACACCGGCCCACTACTCTCTAACAAAGCCAAAGAAGACCGCCCATTAATTGGTGGTTCCAACTCACGAATCGGAATCGGCACATTTAGCAGCAGCTCACTTTCACCCGGCGCAATCGTCATCACAGCCGGAAACATACCGCCCCGATAGCCCTGCAAAATATCACCCATCGCCCGGCTCCCCGGCCCTGCAAAAACAGGCTTACGCGGACTAAACCGCACAAAACTCGGCAGCGGAATAAACGGTGCGTCTGGCTGACTTAAATAGCTCGCCCCCGAAAGCACTCGCACCGTCACCGGCACGTCTTCAGGATTGTGTACTAGCACGCCTAAATACAAGCTGTCTAGCTGCTCAGGCACGTCCTCGTCATAATCTGCTGCCTTATAGACGTGATGAGCAAACACATCAAAGCGCCCCTCAAACGGAAAGTTGAGATGTGCTTCGGGCACGGCCATGCCTTCAGGTGGAAACGTTGAGAGTAAGATCCCATCCTCCGCCACTAGCTCAGGACTATTGCTATTGAAAACAGGCACGCTGTTAAGCTGTCCTGGCAATGGCCTAACTGATTGAGAGATCACCTGTTCTATAACTGCCTCAGGTGACGATGATTGGGCCACTGATGATTGGATCACCGTTGGAGAGTTCACTGTTGCAGGTACCGCTTGAGATACCATCTGAGACACCCCGGTTTGAGTCAGTAGCGGCAGCGAAATCAGCCAAAGAAGCATAGGTCAACTCTATATCGACTCGATGATTCTAATAGAACATGCGCCCGTTTCTTTAGCTCTTTAGTTAAGACAGCGATCGACACAGCGGTCAGAGCGGTGACCTACACGATAGCCAAAGTGTTGCAGCAAAGCGGCGACATCTTGAGTCACCTCATCAAAAAAGCGAGTGATGTCTTCTCTGGCATAGTCGCCGTCTAATAGCGTATCCATGCGTAAAGAATAGCTGCGATCGCCATCGATATCTTGAATCACAAACACCTTGGAATGCATCAGCAAATGATTGAGCATTTCGGCATGGTGCAAAGCTCGCTTCACTGGCACATCGGCGTCTTTAGGAAAGTAGTAGTTGACCCGAGACAGTAAGCCAGTGCGATCGCCCACTTTCAAAACTTTCAGCAGGCACTCCAAACAAAAATCTTCCTGCATCTCCTGTTGCCGATCTCCTTGATACAAAGCAATCGGCTCAGCATTAGACGCGACCGGAAAACAATTCGCTAAGAGATGCTCTTTCATTTGAGCGAGTGAACGTGACATGTAGCTTTTGTAAGAACTGCCCTCCGATGGTGCCCGAATACATTCGCGAAAGTAAGCCTCTAACACGGCTCAGTGAAAGGCCCTAGACAGACACAGCAAAAGAATGTTTCAAAAATATCAAGAAGCCCGCAATTCTAACTATTAGGCACCAGCGGTAAACGCGGAAATCTCTCAATTTGTCGTTGTTAAAAGTCAAGTATTTTCTACCAAATCACAAACTGTTCAGACTAAATCAAAAGCACTTACAAATAGCTATATCCTTTACACAGAGGTCATTACACCCACATGAACAATCTTTTAGTCAACTTTCTTTCGATATCGATAGAACAATTTTTGTAAAGTCACCGAGAATTAGCATTTTATTTTCCTGGCTAAGTATTGGAATGTGAAGAAATACGCCTGTTGTTGATAAGTTCGCGTCTTTAATAAAGCTCAAAACACGATAATAAAGATGATTGCAAACGTAACGACCAGCATCATCACTGCGCTCACTCAATGTAGTATTTGTAAGCAGCTCTGGTATATCTACTGACGTTTGCAGCGTTGCAGCAGGCGTGGCCTGTTCCTGGCTAACAACCTGCCGTTCGATAGCCTGTCGTTCGATAGATAGACGCGATCGCCCTTCAGCCATGCCGCAGCAAATAACAGCGCGAGGCCGCAGCCGCCTCATTTCACCAATCACCTGTTTCGGCGCAAGCTCAAAGTCCACCGGCACCCATCGCAACCACACCGCGTCCGCAGGCATCTGACCACTTGCTTGCAGCATCGCCACCAAATCATCAGATGAGTTAGAGCGCTGATCCTTTCGCCATGGCGGAAACGATGTAATCAAGACAGGCCCTAACGTGTCACCGCTTTCCATATCGAGAATTGCATATATAATCTGGTTTGATAGTACCGGCTCCACTATCATCCTAACCATTCCCAAAGGCTAGCTAAAGGCTAGATACTGCTGTGACTACAATCGCCGTCATTGACTACGACATGGGCAACTTGCACTCGGCTTGTAAAGGCTTAGAGTTTGCAGGGGCAACCACCCTTGTCACCGATTCTGTTGCCGACATTGAACAAGCAGACGGCGTGGTTTTGCCTGGCGTAGGCGCGTTTGATCCTGCTATGCAGCACTTGCGATCGCGCCACCTAATCGAGCCCATCCGTCGCATCGCCCTCAGTGGCAAACCCTTCTTAGGCATTTGCTTGGGCCTGCACGTGCTGTTTGAAGGCAGCGAAGAAGGTAACGAAGCAGGCTTAGGCATCTTCCCTGGCATGATTCGTCAGTTCCGCCCCGAGCCCGGCATCACCATTCCTCACATGGGCTGGAACCAGCTTCAGATCACCCAGCCCAACTGCCCGCTTTTCAAAGACATTCCGACTGAAGCCTGGGTGTACTTCGTGCACTCTTTTTATGCAGCTCCAGTTGATTTGGCCCTTAACGCAGCCACGATCACCCACGGTAGCCAAACCGTCACCGCTGCTGTAGCCAAAGGGAACCTCATGGCCATGCAGTTCCACCCCGAAAAATCGTCCACCGCTGGTCTGCAAATTTTGAGTAACTTTGTCGAATACGTTCAACAAGTCTCCCAGCTCGTAGCGGCCTAACGCAGCCGTAACTCAAAAATCCTTTTCTGTGAAACCCTACCAAAAAATTCCAATCAAAGAATGCGGCGAAGCCCTCGTCTCTATTCCTTTAGAGAACTTCGCCGTTGTTACCCCACATCCCTACGCGACGCTGGGCGCACCCTATGGTGACTTTTCACCTTACTTCCTTCGTCAGGGCGTACTCCAAAAGTTGTTACGCGCACAGTCTCATCTACAAACTAATCACCCAGGCTGGCAGCTACAAATTTTTGATGCCTATCGCCCGATCCCCGTGCAACAATTCATGGTGGACTACACCTTTAATCAGCTTGCTGAAAAAGCAGGACTCAATGCAGAAAACTTAAGCAAAGAGCAGCGATCGCACCTCACCACCAAAGTTACAGAATTCTGGGCCGTTCCTAGCGCAAACCCAAACACCCCACCGCCCCACAGCACAGGAGCCGCCGTCGATCTGACCCTCGTCAACGAGCAAGGCATCGCCGTCAATATGGGATCGGCTATCGACGAAATATCACCGCGCTCCTACCCCGATCATTTCGCCGATAGTTCAGAATCCCAGGCGCAGCAATATCATCACCACCGTAGCGTTTTAGCGAAAGCCATGAACACCGCTGGCTTTCAGCAGCATCCAAACGAATGGTGGCACTTTTCAACTGGCGATCAGCTATGGGCCTATCAGACAGGCGCAGGGGCGATCGCTCAATACGGCAACGCGCAGCTCGTCAGATCTTTTTGAGCAACTATCTAAATAGCCAAACTAAGCCGCGATCGCCAGATTTTTCTCTAGCTTTAAGCAGTTGCGATCGCCCCCCACCCGAAGCTGATACTCCACCCGATCCATAATCCGGTGCAAAATCAGCCAGCCATAGCCGCCTTCTTGGAAGTCACCCGGCGCAGGCGCAGCATAGTCATCCAGCTTAAATCCCACGCCTTGATCCCACACCTCCAAAGAGAGATTGTTGTCATCTAGCTCAATCCGAATCAGCACGGGCAGCTCAGGCTTTTCATTGTGAGCATGGCGCACAATATTAGAATACACCTCAACCACCACCAGCCGCAGCCGCTTCTCCACGTCACTCCAATTGATATCCTGATCTATTTCTAACTGCAAAGACTCCAACAACCAGTGCTCCACCACCGCTAAAAATTTCAGATCGCTTGGCACAATTAACTCAGTTTTTAGCATCAGCTCACCTCCAGTAACAAAATGGTTTGGTCATCTTCCTGCTCGCCCTCGCCCACATCAATGTAGGCCAGCAAATCATCCAGGTTCAGATCCGCAGGCTGCTTCTGTAAAAAGGCCCAAAGGCCCTCTTGATTTAGCATGGAGCAGCTACCATTACCGCCCCGATGGCTCGGCACCGTCGCCTCCGTAATGCCATCGCTAGTCAAAAGCACCACATCGCCAGCAGCCAGCTTCGTTTCACCCGCCGCCGCCTGCCAAACCGGCAAAATTCCAACCGGCACACCCCTCACATCCAAGTAAGTTGGCACCACCGCAGGCAAATCACGCTGCCCCCGAGAGGCTACCACCGACCGATGCGACCACACAATCGGATACACATGACCCGCATTCGCATACACCAGCTTTCCAGTATTAGGGCTATAGCGAATGAGCGCCATCGTAATAAAACAGTTGTTGCTCATCAGGTCATTGCACAAAATGCTATTCAAATTGCGCATCACCATCTCTGGGGCGGGCGACTTCTCCTGAGCCAGTTCTCGCCGTAGCACAGAAATAGAGCTAGCCATAAACAGCGCTGCCGGAACGCCTTTACCCGACACATCACCGACCGCCAGCCAAATATCGCCATGAGGATGCATAAACACCTCAAAAAAATCACCGCCGACCTCCCGAGCAGGCTCACAGCGCGCCTGAATTTTTATCCTTGGAATCTCAGGCCAGCTCTGGTGCAGCAAATTACCCTGAATCTGCCTGGCTACATCTAGCTCCGCTCGCATCTGCACAGACTGTTGATGCATCCGCTGATAAAGCTTAGCGTGAGAAATCGCTAAAGCCACCTGCTCAGAGACATTTTTGAGCAGCTCTGTTGCACTGTCGGCCCACTGTTTTTGTTCAGTCGATTTATACAAGCAGATAGTGGCGATTGGCGAACCTTTCTCTAAAAAAGGAACAACAATTCTAGTGACGGGTTTATTGTTAACTATTACCGGTTCAGAGAGAATCTCTAAGCTAGAATGCGTCGGCGGCAAGTCCTCTACGTCGTTACATAAAGGCGGCTTTGACTCAGCCCAATAGGTCAACGGTGGTTGCAAAGAACCCTTACCCGAGAGCGTTTCTACCGGATACAAAATAGCCGCATCAGTATCAAAAGCCTTGCCCAGAGCACTCACAACCGTTTGCAGCGTGCTGCCATAGTCAAGAGAGCCTCTAACTGCCGTCATAATGCTGTTGCTCAAAGACTCTTGAGCCAGCGCCCTACTCAGAACTTTTGTGCGCTGTTTGATCACCCGGTACGTTTCTGCGGCCTGAGCAATCACTTCTTTTAGCTTGGCCGGGTTCCAGGGTTTCGTAATGTACTTAAACACTTTCCCTGAGTTAATCGCCGACACCAAATCTTCCACATCGGTATAGCCCGTAAGCACCATCCGAATCGTGTCAGGGAAACGCTCAACGGTACGGCTCAAAAACTCCGTACCGTTCATCTGGGGCATTCGCTGATCAGAAATGATGATGGCCATCTCGCCTTGTTCAAAGAGCAAATCGAGAGCTTCTGCACCGCTTTTTGCCTTAAAAACGTTGAAGTCTCGGCGAAAAGTACGATACAGCAAATCTAGATTATCGGGCTCGTCATCGACGACAAGCAGTTTTAATTTTTCTTCCATTCTTAAGATGGCCTGCGGTTGCTTGCATAGAGTGACCGGGGCATACTGAAACCGTTATTTTCGGTTGTTGTCTTATACCATCAGCAGACCTAAGATGCCCGGCTACTGCCCTCTGCTAGCGCTGAGTTGAGACAAACCAGCCAAAATTGTATAAATCTTTTTTATACAAACATCTATTGAACTGACCACTAAAACTGACCTTAGAGGAGAAAACAATGAGCCCAGCGAGATCTCACGATCGCAGATGCCATCAAAAACACATTCAAAAACATCATTCTAGAGCGCGTCACAGACTAGCTACGATGCTAGCTGCCCTCGGCGGGCTCTCAGCTATGCTAGCAGCAAACGTGCTGCCAGCTCATGCCCAAAGAACAACAAGATTTGACCTTGATCAGGCGATTTGCGCCAACGATTGGGCAAAGGCCATCGGTATTACCGGGACACTCGTGGCCCAAGACGGAACCACCGCCACGCAGCGCAGCTCGCTGTTGAGTCTGCGCCGACAGCTAGAGCGCTACCGCAGCGAAAACATTATCGTCGCTGCCGCCGAAGCGTGCGATCGCACCGACCCCTACTTCCTCACATCCACCCTGCCGCCCACCGTCCAAACCGGCCAGCCCATCGGCTGGGAAGGGGCCGTCGCTGAGGCGACTAACAACCAATACGCCACCGCCGAAGTCACCACCGAATCGGTTCCCTTTGCCCTGCCAGTAGCCATGGGCGAGCCGCTAGGGCTAACGCCTGCTGCCCCGGTAGATCTTAGTCAAGGGCTTAACGTTGTATCAGGGCACGTTGGCCCTGGTCATCGGGTGTACGGATTTGTTGCCGGAAGAGGCGATCGCCTAGAAGCCAATCTTGAAGTCACCCGCGTTATGACCGGTAGCCTGTACACCAGCGACGACTCCCAGCTTTTCATATTCGATCGTCATGGCAACCTAGTCGCCTCAGCCGACGATAGCAACGGCCCTCAGTCTCGTATTGAAGACACACTCATTCCTCAAACAGACCTTTACTTCGCGGTAGTCACCACTTACAACAACGATCCCATTCTCAACCGAGAGGGTCGCCTAACCGGCTGGCAGGACAACGGCGGTGGTCGATTTGACTACACACTGACGCTTTCTGGAGTTACGCCAACCAGCGCACTGATCAGATAGCTGTGCGCTGGGAGTATTAGCACATAGCTGTTGAATGCCTCAAACTTAATAATTACTTAAGAGATATTTAGCAGATCAACTGCCAAATATCTCTTTTTTGTGACTTTCAATTTTTAGCCCCAAGATATATCAGTAAGACTACGGAAATATTGATACCAAAGAACTTCAGTACTTGATATGAGTGACCATTATGTGTCAAATTCTATGAAAATTTCCCAATCAGGAAAACTTCTATAAAAGTCTTTATAGCTACTGTAAGCGTTTCGTTTTTTCATTTTCATGTTCAGGCGACGTTGAAGAACGCAGCTTGAGCACGGCTAGCAAGGAATGGAGTCTCTTTAAATCCATGGCATCGAATAACAACCCTGTAAACGCGAGCAATTATGAGACAAGATATCGGCTGAGCAAGGCACCAGAAGAGACACCCGACACTCTGCTCAAATCACTACTTTTTGGCGTAGGCCAAGCGCAGGATATTGAGGGCGCGCTAGAAGCGATCGCTCAGATTATCTGTCGTCATTACAACTGGCACTGCGGAGAAGCTTGGCAGTTCAATCCTGAAACACATAGCCTGCCGGGTCATGCAAATAAATTAGCCACCCCCCCTAACCTAGCCGCTGAAGCAACACCTCCACTAGCATTCAAAGTATCTGAAAAATCTGTATTAGACACTAACAAAGCACCCACTAGACGCATAGAGGACTCGCCGCGCCAAGACTCCAATCCGTCCAAGATTGAAACTGCCCCCCAGATCAGCGCCCCCTATCCTATTCGATTCAGACATTCTGATGAAAGCTGCACTTGTTCTTTAGGCATCAGTCCTATAGCGACAAGCAGAGGAAGCAACGGTAAAAAAACGAGTATTGTCAAGCGTGTCTGGAAATCTCAACGAGCAGAATGGCATCACCATGTTCTTGATTCTGCTACCTGTCCTAACCTTCGCGCATCCGTTAGCCTGCCGCTGGTCGCTAATAGTCGTACGCTAGCAGTGTTGGTATTTTTCAGTGGCGAGGTGATCGCACAAGACCCAACGCTGATTGAGTACATCAATGCCATTGCAATTCCACTGGACATGCTCTTCAAACAAGGCAAATTCAAAGAAAAACTTGCCATTGAAAGAGAGCTGGCGCAAGTCACTCTAAACTCCATCGGAGATGCGGTAATCACCACCGATGAACTCGGGCGCATTCGCCATCTCAATCCAGTTGCAGAAACGCTGACCGGATGGACTCAATCGGAAGCGGCTAGCCACCCCGTATCAGCCGTGTTTAAGACCATCCACGAAATTACGCGCAAGCCTACCGCAAATCCAATTACGCAGGTTCTTATAAAACAACAGGCAATTGACTTAGTTAACTACAACATCTTAATTACGCGCAATGGCGTAGAGCTACCGATTGAGAACTCTGCCGCTCCGCTCAAGACAGGAGACGGTCAGATCATCGGTGTTGTTATGGTGTTTAACGACGTGTCCAAAACCCGGCTACTCACCCGGCAAATCTCCTGGCAGGCCAGCCATGACGAACTGACTGGCCTGATTAACCGCAGAGAGTTTGAAAGGCGGCTGAGCCAGGCCGTAGATAATGCCAGTTCGCATCAGAGAATGCACGCCCTCTGCTACATCGATTTAGACAACTTTAAGATCATCAACGACACCTGCGGGCACGCTTCAGGTGACAAGCTGCTAAAGCAGGTAAGCGCACTCTTTACGGGTCACATTCGAGCCACCGATACTCTAGCCAGGCTCGGCGGCGATGAATTTGGGCTGCTATTAGAGTACTGTCAGCTCGATCACGCGCAGCGCATTGTCAGTAAGCTTAGAGAAAAGCTGAAAGACTTAAGATTTACCTGTCAGAGTAGAACATTCTCAGTAGGCGCAAGCATTGGCGTCACGGCGATTACAGCCAAAACGCAAAGCGTCGAAGATGCCCTTAGCGATGCTGATGGAGCCTGCCATATTGCCAAGCGCAAAGGCCGCAATCGTACCTACATTCATCAGCACAACGACCTCGAACTAGCCCAGCAACGCAGCGAAATTCAGTGGGCAGCCTACATCACCGAAGCGTTAGAGACTGGAAAATTTAGTCTCTATCAGCAGCAAATCCTATCGCTAGACCCAAACTGTCCCTCTAGCGAGCATTACGAAGTGCTCCTCAGACTGTGTGATCAAACCGGACAGCTGGTTTCACCCGATGCCTTTATGCCTGCCGCCGAGCGCTACGACCTGATGCCCTTAATTGATCGATGGGTTGTCAGCACACTGTTTAAGGTGCAGGCTAGCTACTATCAGCAGGTGTGGGCCGCTTCACAGTCGCCAGCGACAAAGCAGACAGCAGAACAGACCATCACAGGCTCTCATCTGTACTCTATTAATCTTTCTGGAGCCAGTATCAGCGATGACAGTTTTATTTACTTTTTAAAAGAACAGTTTTCAAAATATCGCATTCCGCCCAGATCTAATCTGTTTTGAAATTACCGAAACGGCCACGATAGAGAACCTGACAAAGGCTGCTTTGTTCATTGCGGAGCTAAGAGACTTAGGCTGCAAGTTTGCGCTGGATGACTTTGGCAGCGGCATGTCTTCTTTTGCCTATTTAAAAACGCTGCCCGTTGATTACCTTAAGATTGACGGTCGCTTTATTCGCAATATCGTTGGCAACAAAATCGATATTGCTATGGTGACCGCAATTCATCAGATTGCGCAGGTAATGGATATTCAAACAGTGGCTGAATTTGTAGAAGATGAGGCAACGCTGCAAACGATAAAAGCACTCGGTATCAGCTATGCTCAAGGCTATGGCATCGCTAAGCCTGTGCCGCTGATTGAAGGGATGAATTTGCTGTCTGAGAATTTGCCTGAGAATTTGGCGTCGTAGAATTTAAGGTGTAGAACAAACGTTAGCTATTGCCCTGATGAAAGTTTTGGATGCGATCGCCCACTTCGAGCGCTGGGCCAACCCCACCTGGCAAGAAAACTGGGACAACTGCGGCTGGCAGGTAGAACCCGGCATACTCAATGAGCCCGCAGGCGTACTGGTATGCCTAACACCGACCCTCGCGGTCATGCAAGAAGCTATTGACCTCAAAAAGAAAGGCGCACCGATTAACCTGATTTTTGCCCATCATCCGCTCATTTTTGGCAAGCTCTCTTCAGTTCAAGCGGGTGATAGCGTAGGCGATATGGTCAGAGCGGCGATCGCCCACAATATCGGTATCTACAGCGCCCATACCAACTTTGATCAGGTTCAAAACGGCACCGCCGACGTGCTCGCCCAACTGCTGAATTTAGAAGATACCGAGCCCGTAGAAATCAAGGCACCCAAAACCCAAAGCGCACCTGCTAGAGGCTACGGGCGCGTTGGCAGCTTACCGACCCCTCAGTCACTTCAGCAGCTCTTAGAAAACATTCAAGCAGCTCTCACCCCCGAGCGCCTGCTACACTCGCCCACCGCAGATTTTCAGCAAACTATCCAGCGTGTCGCTGTCTTAGGCGGTTCAGGCGCGAGCTATCTATCCGCCGTAGCCCAAACGGGCGCGCAGGCATACCTGACTGCCGACTGCAAATTTCATCAGTTTCAAGAAAGCCAAGATCGCGGCATCATCCTTATAGATGCCGGACACTATGCCACCGAAAGACCCGCGTGTGATCGCCTCGTCAGTTGGTTTCAAAAAACCGGCGTGACATGGGCGCAGCTCAGCCAAAAAGATGAAGACTTTCGCCGCTTTTTTTAGTCCCTGCTTCACCCAGCACCTTAGCAACCTGCTTCGCCTCACGCGCTGCGAGCATGTGGGCGGCTTCGTCTTCTATCGCCTCATCCAGCGCTCGCTCTAAGTGGCTAATGTAATACTCCATGCGGTGATCGGTAATATGATCAAATCCAGGTTTTGTGATGCCTTGAGCTAACCCCAGCGCCATATCAGTCAGCCGAGCGCCGAGCGTGTAGTTCGCTTTTGCCGTCAGCACACCTTTGCCGTTGAAGTAGCTTGCTGCGCCCACATGGCTATAAAACCGGGTCGGGTTCCACACCGAAAACGGCGGGGGGACGTGAGGCACAATGTCGTTGTGGTTGACAAAGCGAAAGATTTTGCCTTGCGTGCTAGCTCTAAGCTGCTTGACGAAGGTGCGATCGCCCACCCGAGGCTGACCAAACGTATACACGCCTGCCACATCAATTCCCCCTTCAACCAGTGCCGCTGTAGCCATCGTTGCCAAAGCCCCGCCCAAACTGTGCCCTGTCACATACAAAGGCACCATCGGCTGACCATCATTCGCCAGATCCTCTCGCCACCGCTGAATCTGCGCCAGCACCGACTTTTCAATAATTGCCCAGGCTAAGAAAAAGCCCGTATGCACCCGCCCTTGATAGGAAGAAAGCGTCGTCACCCCGTCTTTTTGAATCGTAAAGTTTCGGAGCTGCATGGTTAGATTCGTCATCCAGTCTTTCGGCTCTTGACTACCGCGAAAAGCCAGCACCATAAACGCATCTGTCCGAAACATGTAAGCCTGCGTGTCGCGACCCCGATTGTTGAAGTAGCGAAAGTCGCGGCGAATAATATCCTGCTCAGAGCGCCCGGTAAGCGCCGTGCCCCAGCGTCCGACAATTTCTGCAACAAACTGTTTGTCTTGATAGGCCAGGTAGGCTGCTTTGGCCAGCGTTAGCGCCATCTGTGGGCTGTAGGTTGAGCTGCCGCTAGCAGATTTACTAGCAGTGTTCTGGGCGATCGCCAGCAAATCAGTATCGCGATAGGGCGAGGGCAAAATGCGATAGCCAAATCGCTCAAACAGCTTTTGCACGCCGAAAAAGCCGCTGTGATGAATATAGCTATAGAGCGCGTCATAAAACTTAGACGCCCCCGGCCTGCGATAGGCCGGATCGGCAATCAGCTTAATCCAATAGCTCAGCCAGGGCCGCAGCTCTGCTTCATTAAACAGCCCCGACTCTAAAAAATAGCCAAAATGCTCTAGGCCGTTTAGCAGCTTATTAAACCAGTCTCGCAGCGCCGTTTCAATTTGATACTGCCGCAGCAGTTCGGCATCTATACCATCATGATCCTGGTCATATTCCAGCCTTTGCTTCACCCGAGCGCGCTGATCGTGATCGGCCAGCGCCCGACACAATAGCTCATCATCCACCCGAAAGCTCATCCGCTTATCGGCCACACTCGTCGCCTTCAGCGCCTGCTTAAGCTGAGCTGGGATCACATAGTCACGATATTCTTCAAAATCCAGAATCTTCAGCGCATTATGAATCTCTGGATCCTGCTCAAACTCCTTCACCGCCCGCCGCAAAAACTCAGTTCGCTGCCATCGCTGCTGGCGAACGTAGTGGCCCACGCCCCAGCTCAGCGCACCGCCAGTAAACAAGGCACCGCAAGCCAGCAGTAGTCTCGCCCCTAGCAGTAGATCTGGCTTTGCTACAGGCGACGAGGCTGATACCAAAGGAGAAGCCAGAGGGGAAGCCATTGCAGAGGCCGGTGCAGGCTGTGCAAACCAAACAAAGGCGAACAGAGGCGCGAAGCAAAAGGTTAGACGCATACGTCAAGCAAGGCGTTCAAATAGTGCCCTGAGACTACCCACGAAGGCGGATATAATTGACCTACTTTGTCAATTTTGCGCAAAGAACGCGCTGTAGTGTGAGGATAAGACGAGGCTTACGTAGAAAGATCCACGCACAAGGCACTATGTATAGATGAAAAGGTAAGAAGATAAAATACTTCGGTAAACACCGAACTCCCTACTGCGACCTCTGCTATGGTATCTATTCACTAAAACCAATCAATAAGCTGTCACTTTTAGAGCCTTGTTTTCAGAAAGTTTGTTCATAGAATGTCAGTTCTGCTCCCGCACCTACTTTTGTTGATATATAGCTTTTGTTGATATGTAGCTCTACCCCGTCACCCGTACCCATACCTCCACGACCCTTAACCAGAGAAATTTAGATGCAGGCGTTGCAACGGCTGGGAATTATAGGTACTGCGATCGCACTAGCCCTCAGCACAGGCGAAGCCACCGCGGCCCCCATCATCAATCAGCAAGGTTCTCTAACTTCCAGAGATAGTGTATTTGAAGACGGTAGTCTCTACGATCAATACACGTTCTCCGGTAGTAGCGGCCAGCAGGTAATCATCACGCTTGAGAGCCAGGACTTTGATCCCTACCTGATATTGCTCGATCCCAGTAGAAGGCGAATCAACGAAAACGACGACGTTAGCCGCAGTAACCGAAATTCTCGGCTCAGTGTCACACTGCCTAGCACAGGTACCTATACCGCTGTTGCCAACAGCTACGAATCAGGCAAAAACGGTCGCTACACGATTAAAGTAGAGATTTCTGACGGGCAGTCTTCAGCCAGGAGCCGGGTCATCGCTCGCGAGATGGCTGCTGCCGCGGTGCCTAATATCAGCTCTCGCTGTAACGCAGCCGTCCTCAGCGCCATTGACAACATTGAGCAGGGCCGAAATATTGGCGTTTTAGTCGATGGTGAACCACTGAGCGATCGCTTTCGCACAATACCGCCCGCTCGACCCAACGGCATCACCATGGGGCTAGGTGGCCCAGCAGCCCTATCGGTGATGTTTTCGCCTCAGTTTCTAACCTACATTTCTACGCTGTTGATGCAAGACTGCACGACCGTTGGCGCAGTTGTGTATAGCGCCACCGAAGCCGGATTTGAAAGAACCTTTGGGTATCTGCCTGAAGCTGCCAGCGCCGCGAGCAGCGTGCCCGTAGGTGAGTTTACCTGCTCAGGCTTTAGCGATCGCCGTGAGAAACCCGAGTGGGGCACGCGAATGTGTTTGTAAAGCTGCTCTCAACGCGCTGACAACTCGCTCTCACAAGTCACCCAATTGCCGTATCATTTTTGGATATCTTCCTTGTGATATCTCGTTAAAAACTGCCCCAACTGCTGTGGATTCCTTTCTGCCTGTTGATCATCTGGCCGCCGATCTACCCGCCGATTTATCGACTGCGCAGCTTAGCAGCATCAAGGCTCAGCTAGATCTCGTACTCATGGCAATAGAGGCGCTAACTAATATCGGCTCCGATGCGGTGCTGGCAGCGGCAAAAGATCTGCGCTTGCACAAAACGCTTTCTGATCGCGTTGGGCTGTGGCGGCTGCGGCAGTCGAGTCCGCTGAGGAAGGGGCAGGGCCGCAAAAAGCTGGATATAGAAGAAGCCCGAGCGCTGGTGCTGGTGATATGTCATCTGTCGGCTAAGCACCACAGCGCCATTCGTCAGGCAGTTGAAAAACTAGAGCAGCTTAGCGCTCAAGATGAACCGCCTCATCGCGCGGCAGTGCTGGGCGACTATCTGGATAATTTTAATAATCTGTATGGCGATCGCATGGCCGATCCCATTCCTAAAACCGATATTCTCACGCAGCTATCGCTCCGCCTGCTTATAGACCTGCTCTTTTACAGCGCGCCCGGTGGTGAGCGGCAGCTTTGGCTAGCGCTGCTAGATCGCGCCCAACTGCTGACATAATATTTCAGTAAAGCTGTAAGTAAAAACGTGCGGATGAGCCCGCCGCTTTATCCCCATGACTGCCGACTTTCTCAAAAAAACCAATCTGTACCTCATTGGCATGATGGGCGCGGGTAAAACCACCATTGGCCGCAAGCTTGCCAATCGCGTTGGCTACCGCTTTTTGGACACAGACGCGCTCATTGAAGCCGCCGCTGGTCAGCCGATTACTGAAATCTTTGCGGGGCAAGGCGAAGCCGCTTTTCGTGAGCTAGAAACCAAAGTGCTCTCTCAGGTCGCCGCGCACACCAGCTTAGTTGTTGCAACAGGCGGTGGCATTGTCACCCAGCAAATGAACTGGAGCTATTTACAGCACGGCGTTGTGATCTGGCTAGACGTGCCCATTCCGGTTCTCATATCCCGGCTCTCAGGTGACACCGATCGCCCGCTATTAAAGGATGTTGCGCTGAGTGAAAAGCTCGACGCCTTAATTGCGCAAAGAGGCGATCGCTACGCCCAAGCCGATATTCGCATTGGCTACGAAGGGCGATCGGTTGGGAAAACCTGCGATCGCATCGTCGAAGCCCTGCAGGCCAATCTACGCCCTGACCCAAAACTCGTCGCAGGCGAGGTGGTCATTAATCAACCTTCTATCAACACCCCCACCGCACCAGATACCTCTACCTAACTATGACTGCATCGCCTGATACCGCCAGCGAATACCAAAGCGAATATTTTCAAAAAGCCGAAGCCGATCGCGTCCGCATCCTCAGCGAAGCGCTGCCTTACATTCAGAAGTTTCAGGGCCGCACTGTTGTCGTCAAATATGGCGGCGCAGCGATGAAAGATAGCAGCCTCAAGGCCAAAGTCATTCGCGACATCGTATTTATGGCCAGTGTTGGCATTCGCCCGATTGTCGTACATGGAGGTGGCCCTGAAATTAATAGCTGGCTCACTAAGCTCAATATTGAGCCCCAGTTTAAAGACGGTTTGCGCGTTACCGATGCAGGCACCATGGATGTCGTCGAGATGGTGCTGGTAGGCCGCGTGAATAAAGAGCTAGTGTCACTAATTAATCAAGCGGGCGGTAAGGCCGTGGGGTTGTGTGGCAAAGACGGCAATCTTATTACCGCCAAGCCCAGGCCCACCGAAGACGGTGTTGGCTTTGTTGGTGACGTGGGCCGCATTGATCCCGATCTCGTCGGTTCTCTTGTAGAAGCAGGCTATATTCCTGTGATCTCCAGCGTGGCAGGCGACGCCACCGGCCAGGCGTATAACATCAATGCCGACACCGTAGCAGGTGAGTTAGCGGCGGCTCTTAGTGCCGAGAAGCTGGTTCTACTCACTGACACGCCCGGCATTATGAAAGATTTCAAAGACCCCAGCACGCTCATAGCCAGGCTCGACATTCATCAGGCCAGAGCGCTTATCGAAGACGGTACCGTCGCAGGCGGAATGATTCCTAAAGTGACCTGCTGCGTGCGATCGCTTGCTCAAGGCGTCCGCGCGGCTACCATCTTAGATGGCCGAATGCCCCACGCCCTGCTCCTCGAAATATTCTCAGATGCTGGGATTGGTACAATGCTCGTCGCCTCTAGCTTCAGCGAATAGTGAGGCGATTTAAATCGCCTCACGAAATCGCCACACCTTGTATCCGGCATGACCTTAGCCGACTCAGCTAAAATGATAGCCTAACGCCAACTTCGGTAAGAACTGGCTCCTTTCAAGCACTCTGAGACATTAATATGTATCGGCTTTTATCCGGCGCGCTATCGGTAGAAAAACGTACCATCCCCATTCAAGACCTACCAGAGCGCCTCGTCGGAACTGTCATCGCTCAACTATCAGACTTTCACTTTGACGGCCTCCGCCTCTCTGAAAGGCTGCTTGCTAAAACCGTCGATCGCATTCACACCCTCAAACCCGATTTAATCGCGTTCACTGGCGACTTTGTAACGGATGACCCAAGCCCTATTCACGATCTCGTTGGCCACCTCAAGCACCTGCCCAGCCGCTACGGCATGATCGCAGTGCTCGGCAACCATGATATCGAAGCGGCAGGGGCTCGCGGCGTCGTTACCCAAGCGTTAGAAAGCGCCGATATTCCCGTTCTGTGGAATCAAATAGCCACGCCAATGGGTGAAGACTTTCCGGTCGTAGGCTTTGCTGACTACTGGTCTGGAGAATTTAATCCCAGGGTTTTAGATCAGCTCGATTCAGCGGTGCCTCGCCTGGTGCTCTCTCACAACCCCGACACTGCCGAGCCCCTGTCAAAGTGGCGAGCCGATCTACAGCTTTCAGGTCACACGCATGGCGGCCAAATCAATCTTCCTTTTTTAGGCCCCGGCCCGCTGGTATGGAAGCGTATGCGTCAGCGCGTACCCAGGAAAATTCGCAACGCTATTCCCTTCTTAAGCGATCGCTGTTTCCAAGTCGTGCATCACTGGGAATGGAGCCAGGGCCTGCACCGCGTCAACAACAACTGGCTATACGTCAATCGCGGCCTCGGCACCTACTTTCCAGGCCGGTTCTGCTGCCCGCCCGAGCTAACGGTTCTCACACTTGTCAGGGCGTAATCTTTAAGTCTTTAATCAATCGGCTGAACTTCGGCGCGCTGTAGCAGCTTTCCATGGTGCAATCTGCCGCAGTGGGTCACCCGGACAACTTCGCCTGGCTCAGCAGTGCCCTTTTTGAGCTGATGTAGTTGGGGATCGTAAGGAATCTGCGCATCCACAGGTGCGATCGCTACCACCCCCCAATCGGCTACCATCTCCTCTACAGGTCGCACAAACGCTAAAACCTTCGCCGCAGGCAGCTCCGAGCCCTTATCCTCAGCCCGTTTGGCAATCGTCGGCCACAGCCTCAGCCAGGTTTCAATCGTTTGCAGCGCCTCAGTTTGAAACTGTGATCGCGCCTGCTGCTGCTGCTGCGCCATCTGCCCCTGCAATCGCTGATACTCCTGCCGCAGAGCTACCACCTCACCATCCGATAACTTTTCTGGTGCTACAGTATCCAAGCCAAACTCACTCAGCAGCTTGCTTAAAGGAACCTTTAGCGCCTCAGCGAGTTGAGCTAGTGCACCCACCCGCATCTGCTTTACCTTACCAAGCCGTAGCTGCTGCACCTGCCAGCGAGAAACCCCCGCCGCTGTCGCAAGCGCTCGGTAGCTCGTAATATCTGCCGACTGCATGAGCGATCGCAAAGTCATCTCATAATGATCATTGGCCCGGTATTTATCGTCTTGAAGCGCCGTTTCCTTCAACTTAAGTTCATCCTCACAAACACCCTATAGATACAAATTTTATCGGCCTTTATATATTCCAATAAAGAAACCGTTAGGATTAGAAAAAATGGTGATTCATTAGCCTTTAGGAAAGTTCAAAAAAAGTTGAGCTTAAACCCGCCAGGTTCAAAGATATTTGGGTTGAATAAACAAGGATAATTGTTACGCCTTTAGGCTACGCTTCTAAGCTCTGTTTTCGTATTTTTGCTTGCCAACTATTGCCGCTTTGCACTACTACTATTTTGCACTATGCCTTCTATCGATTCTTTTACAGCCACAGCCGCTAAGGTGTCACGCCTCGCTGCGAGCACTGCTTTGGGCGTAGGGAGTACAGCTTGGCTGTTGGGCTTAGGTATCGTCGGCAGCGCGATCGCACCTCTCTCACTTGCGACAGGCATTGCCGCCGTTGAAGGCACCCTTACACCGCGCATAGCACAAGCACAATCAGCCTCCACCAATCCCGAGATCAAAGTCGGCATCGTTCAGCGCTTCGGTGAGAAAAAGGAAGATAAAATTACCCTTGCTCCTCTCGCGGGCGATGAGATCACCGTCTCTTATAAAACTGGCGGCACAGAGCAAACCCTCACAACAGACCGGCTGCAAATAGACATCACCATGCAGCCTTTGAGTGAGCCTGAGCTACAAGAATGGGTGGTACTCAGCACCCACCGCAGCTTTGAGAGCGCCGAAGATAGCGCGACCCGCTGGCAGGCCGCTGGAATAGACGCCGAAATTGCTCAGCCTGACGCCTGGCAGGTATGGGCCAAACGCGAAGACTACAGCGCCCCGGTTGCCCGCAGGCTGCTGCTGCAAAACCTACATGCCGCAGGCTACACCCGCGCCTTCATCGATAGCCGCGTCGTCAAAGAAGTGCCCAAAGCTGCCTTCACCGCCAACGGCTTCAAGTACGCCCGCGACGAGTTCACCCTCACTACCGCCAACCGCCGCTTTCAAATGGCGCAGGGCAACAGCACCCAGTATCGCGACCTATTTGCAGGCGATCTAAAAATTCAGCCCAATTCTTACGGCAACTACACGCTGGTCAATCAGGTTCCTGTCGATATCTATCTACGCGGCGTTGTCCCGCATGAAATCGGAGCCGGAGCCCCTCGCAACGCGATTCAGGCGCAGGCAATTTTGGCACGCACCTATGCCCTGCGCAACCTCAGAAGATTTGCCATTGATGACTATGAAATTTGCGCCGATACGCAGTGCCAGGTGTATTTTGGCTTAGCCGAGACGGATCCAGTTTCAGATAGTGCGATCGCTGCCACCTCCGGCCAAGTTCTTACCTACGAAAACGAACTCGTAGACGCCCTTTACTCTTCTACAACCGGCGGCATCACCGCCAACTTCACCGACGTTTGGAACGGCCAAGATCGTCCCTACCTCCGCCCCGTTATCGACTCCCTTCAGCCTAAGTGGGACTTAGCTGCGCGCCCACTTTCTGACGAAGCCAACTTCCGCGACTTCATTGCCCTCAAAGACGGCTTCAACGAAGACGGCTGGCCCGCCTTCCGCTGGAATCGCAAAGCCTCGCTTAAAGATATTGGCAACGTCATGAAAGAGTACCTTGCCAATCGGCAGCACCCGCTTGCCAACTTCGAGAAAATTACTGGCCTTAGCGTTATTGAACGCGCTGACTCCGGTCGAGTTCAAAAAATGCAGGTAGACACCGATTTAGGCTCGTTTGAACTGGTCAAAGACGAAGCGGTAAAGGCACTCGTCCCGCCTCGCAGCCTACTATTTTACCTAGAGCCGATTACGGAGGCTCCGCAAGCCACCAAACCTGCTAATACGGGTGCTGCTAATGCAGAGAATGTAGCTAAACCTGAAGACGATAAAAACAAGCAAAACACAGCTCAACCTGTCCTTACTGGATACAAATTCATTGGTGGCGGCTTTGGCCATGGCGTCGGTATGAGCCAAACCGGCGCTTACAATCTGGGCGAAAAAGGCTACTCCAGCGAACAAATTCTTGAGTTTTACTACCCTGGAACCTCACTAGAGCCGATTAGCGAGTCCACCATCTTCTACAAAGCAAAATAGAACCCAGCGGACGAGTGCATATCCTCGCAGTTAGCTCCTACGGTAGAAGGAGCAGCAACAGCATCTTTTTATGCTGAGGGCTAACTGTAAAGGTAAAGATATGAGTTCACAAGATTTAGGCATTGGCGAACAGGCCATCAGCAAAGCGGCTGAGGCGGCCATCAAATCTCAAATGGATGAGGCCGAAGATCTCAGCGTTGAAATTCATACCGATCCGATGAAGCTGGCTCAAGGTCAGGTAGATAAAGTGACCGTCGAAGGCAAAGGTTTGGTGGTTAAAAACGACCTGCGGACGGAGGAAATTTCGCTAGAAGCTAACTCAGTAGACATCAGTATGACCAAAGCGGTTTTTGGTGAAATTGAGCTGGATCGTCCGGCTGATGCTGAGGCTCGAGTCGTGCTCAAAGCTGAAGATATTCAGAATGCCTTTAACTCTGGCTATGTGAAAAAGAAGCTACGAGGCCAAAAGATAGAACTGTCTTCTGGTGAGAAGCTGACGACTGATGCTAGCAACGTAAAGTTCAGCATTCCTGAAGCTGGAAAGATTACGGTAGAAGCTGATGTAATGCTCATAGAAAAAGTAGAAACGCATCACGTCGCGTTTTCTGCGAAGCCAAAGCTTATAGAAGATGGCAACGTATTGACACTAGAAGATATTCAGTATGACGAAGCGACTAACGATATGCCAGAGCTGACGCGATCGCTCATTGACAGCACTAAAGAACTCCTCGATCTGCGCAACTTTGAAATTGGTGATATGGCGCTCAAGTTCAACCAGCTAGACATACAGCCTGGCAAAATGATCATTCAAGCCGACGCTACAGTTAGTTCTTTGTAGGAGTCTTTGACGCAGAAAAGGTTGGAGATTTAATCGCGAAGACAGCGTAAACAAACCCGAACACCCCGGCCCCATAAATCAAAGCCAAAGAAAGTGGCGATGTAAAGGTATAGGCCGGGTGATGTTCTAGATGCTTGTGCAGGGCAACGTGAATGACTGCAAATAGTGCGATCGCCAGCCGTGACCAGTACCGAGTTGATAGAGACTGATGGCTAGTGAGCCATAAAAGCAGTGCTACTACTGGTACGTGGGCCAGAACAAAGATATTGGAGGCAAGCGGTTCAAGAAGGTTTCGCAAAACAAACAGCAGCCTCCACTCCGATTGAGTCATCGCGTCTAGCTCGTGCGCAAGCAGCGTTGAAAAACCAAAATAGAAAAGCAAGTTTTGCATTATCGACGAGTCTCCTTTACGCTCTGTTGCCAAACTTCACGCTGATAGAGAAATAGCGATAGGGAGCAGCAAATGCCTACAGAGAAAGTTGCAATTGTGTAGAGCAGAAGCCGGTTAGCAGGCATTCCTAATCGGCTAAGTTCAACCCGCGCAAAGATTAGAAAGATAGGCGCAGTGATAAGAATGTCGCTGGAAATAAGGGTCGAAACTGGACTTGCAAAAGATTGTTGGAAGAAGCTAGAAACGGAAGCATCGCCAGAAAATAAGAACTGAGAGAGAATTCCCCACGACACGACTACGCTGACGATTATACAGATAAAATAAATCGTCTTTAAAGCTTGCGACTGCTGGTTCTTTGGTACTGAAATACTTTGCATATCGGATCTCCTGCTGATGAAAATATCTGACAAAAACAATCTGCGCTGCTTTTGTCTTCAACATCTCGATTGTGCACTTAGCAGATAATCATTTCAATTACCTGTAGAGTAATAGCGAGCAAACCTTATCTTGAGGAATTCTTGAAAATGGCCTTGGAAACCCGAAAAGATAGAGCTTTCGGCCAGTTACTCAAGCAGTGGCGATCGCAAAGAAATTTCAGCCAGCTCGATCTTTCCATGGCAAGCGGCGTTTCTCAGCGGCACATCAGCTTTATTGAATCTGGGCGATCGCGCCCCAGTCACAATATGGTACTCAAACTCGCAGCCGTACTAGACATTCCTCTACGCCAGCAAAACAAAATGCTCACCGCCGCTGGATTTACCCCTATTTATTCAGAGTTTGATCTAAGTGCTCCAGAGGTCGCCCCTATTCGCCGCGCTCTAGACTTCACGCTACGTCAGCAAGAACCCTATCCTGCTATCGTTATGGATCGCTATTGGAACCAAATTCAAAGTAATCAGGGGGCGCAAAGGCTAATGGGCTGGCTGCTAGACGAACAGGCCATACCCGACGACATCGGGACTAATTTGATCAAGCTGATGCTTCATCCTGAAGGCATAAAGCCTCACGTCGAAAACTGGGAAACCGTAGCCTCTAACCTCATCCATCGTGTGCATCGAGAAACTTTAGCCGAAGGCCAAGACGAACAGTCCCAAACGCTCTTTAACACGCTACTGTCTTATCCAAACGTTCACGATTTATGGCAAGCGCCTACAGCCGATAGCTGGCAGCTCCCGCTACTCACCGTCAACTTTGCTAAAACAAAGCAGCCCGAACAACAGCTCAGTCTGTTTACAACCCTTACAACCTTTGGCACCCCACAAGACATTACGCTCCAAGAGCTACGCTTGGAATGCTTGTTTCCAGCCGACGAGCGCACAGAACTACAGTTCTGTGCGCTGTTTCAAGATGACTAAATAATATGATTTCCGCTTCAATCTGGTAGGGCGTAAGCAGGCACTTCTGCTAGCGTAATCTCATTGAGCTGCCGCACTTTGAGATCCTGATAGAAGTTCTCTTGCAGCAGTTCTACTTTAGATTGAGAGGTGAGAAACAACAGACCCCAAAAAACGCCGACCTTTTCGTGCTTATAGTCGGCTTCAGTCAGCTCGCCCTTAATCGGCCCGCCCAATACATCCGGCCTAAAGCTCGCCCAGTGAGTAAGTAACAGCTCAAAATCCATCCAGTTAACGGCATCTTCAAACACATCATCCCAGTGATTATCTAGAAAGGCGTTGAGCGCATCTGCAATTTCGTTCAGGTTCTCTTGGTGGGCTAGCTCGGAAATCGCACGAACGGCTTCTTTTTTAGTGTGAGGCTTAGCAGCACGCGATCGCACTCTTGAAGGCTCACTCATGGCAGCAGCGATCGCCTCCAACTGATCAATCAGCTCACTCAAAGTCACCTGCCGCTTAGCCGGAGGCGGGGCAACCGCCCTTCTATGAATATGCTGCTCCAAGTTCCGGGGCAGCTCATCAGCGCTGTAGTCTAGATCATCATCAAAAAAATCATCGCCCTCAGGCTCTGCAACCTGCTCTAGCTCATGACGTACCAGCGTATCGGCCTTGAGCAGCACCAGCATAGAAGCATACAAAAAAGCCTGCCCCGACTCCGACAAACTCGACTCATAAGACGAGTGCCCTTGCCCCACCGGCTTTTTTACAATCGGCTGGTCTTGCAGCGTCTTCAAAAAGCGATCGATTACATCAATCACCTGCACGTCCCAAGGATCGATTTCACCTTTTTCAGCCAGATCAATAAGAAAAGCGATCGCACCTTGAGCTAATGAACTAGACATAGAAAAGCTATTCGCTGAAAATGAGTTTCAATCAAGAGAGTATGTTTTTTAAAAAGAGAAAAGTCTTCTCCCAAAACAATCTTTAATCCCCACAAAATTATAAGACTCACCACGAAAAATATTGGTGTCTGACAAGTGTTGCCGGATGTAAACAGTTACCTAATGGTGCGCTAAGCGTATACGTGATTGGTATAAACCACAACCCCCAATCTCAAAAATTGTCTTAAGAATTAGGATCAAGCAGCAATAGATCAAGAAAGCGGCTGCGCACCTTAGTACATACATTCTACTAAAAGCGCCCGCATCCGGCAAAGATGCGAGCCAAAAGGATTTTCAAACAAGCTTAAAGCGCTTACGATACGTAAGCCTCGTCTTCTTCTGAAACCTTAGACTGAGGCAGCATTGGTAGCTGCTCTAGCTCCACCTTATAGCGCTCCACATCTTCCTCTAGCTGCTGAATCCTCAGCTCGCGCTGCTCAATTTCAGGCTTCTTTTGCGCCATACTCTGCAACTGCACCCACACGCTAAACACCCACGCCAGCGTCGCCCCAATGCCCGCAGCTACAATCAGCTCCACGCTCAAAGGCGCTTCAAAATCCAGCCCTTTGACGACATGAATTACAGTAGGCGTCGTGTTCTCAATACCAAAGAGAACCAGGGCTAAGCAGATTACGAAAATCACTACGAAATTGACTTGCTTCATAGTTTTCGCCTCGGTCAAGCAGAGGGATGTATCAAAATTTGTTCGCCAACACTATAGCGGTTAACGGTAAAAATTAGCAGATTCTTATCCAATCTTGAATGTAGCACCATAAAGAATAGTCACGGATATGTGACTACTTCAAAAAAAGTACTCTAGAATTCAACGGAAGCGTAGCAAAGCATCGTCTTGTAGAGATTGCCTTATGGAGATTGCAGCGGGTCAGTTTAAAGCGCAGTGTTTGAAGTTGATGGATCAAGTTCAGCAGACGAAAGAAGAAGTGGTAATTACAAAACACGGTAGACCTGTCGCTCGACTGGTTCCGATAGAGTCAGATCCAAAAGATTCAATCATTGGATGGATGGAGGGGTCAGTTGTCATTACAGGTGATATTGTCGCGCCTTTGGATGAAGTTTGGGAGGCAGATAGCTTGTGAGCGAGTCGTCTAAGAGCAAGCAACAAAATCTCTTACTAGATACTCACGTTTGGCTGTGGCTATTGAATAAAGAAACAGAAAAACTATCTGATGATTGTCTATCGGCTATTGTCTCTGCTGAGAAACTGAGCGTATCAGCTATCTCTGTATGGGAAATAGGCATGTTGGAATCCAAAGGCAGAATACAGCTCCAAAAAACCTGTATAGACTGGGTTCGTGAGGCATTGAGTGCACCCAAGCTGGGGCTCGTTCCGATAACACCCGAAATCGCGGTGGAAAGTTCGCGTTTGCCAGGAACTATTCACGGCGATCCAGCAGATAGGATTTTAGCAGCGACTAGCCGACTGACAAGCGCAAGCCTCGTAACAAAAGATCGTAAGCTTTTGGCGTATGGTCAACAGTCATTCATTTCAGCGATAGAAGCGTAAAGCCCTTAGCTACGCATCACATAGCCTACACCACGTACTGTCTGAATCAGGCGGCTTTCGTTTTCAGCTTCTAGCTTCAGGCGCAGGTAGCGAATATACACTTCAATAATGTTTGAGTCGCCCATAAAGTCGTAGCCCCACACTTCTTCAAGAATGCGATCGCGTGACAAAACCTGTTTAGGATGCGAGATCAAATAGTCCAACAAATCGAACTCTTTTGCCGTTAGCTCCACCGCGCGATCGCCCCTTTTCACCTCACGAGACTTACGACTCAACGTCAAATCAGCAAACTGAAAAGCCTCAGGATCATCCCCCTGATTGCGCCGTAAGTGCGCCCGCACCCGAGCTAGCAGCTCCTCAATGCTAAAAGGCTTGAGCACATAGTCATCGGCCCCCGCATCTAGGCCCGCCACCCGGTCTTCAATGCCATCTTTAGCCGTGAGCAAAATCACCGGCATCATCGCGCCGGTTGCCCGCAGCCGCCGACACACTTCCACGCCTGTTAGGCCCGGCATCATCCAGTCAAGCAAAATCAAATCCGGCTCAGAATCACGAGCCGCCATCAGTCCGCTCAGGCCGTCATTGGCAACCGTCACTTCGTAGCCTTCATAGCCCAGCTCTAGCTGCACAAACTTCGCCAGCTTTTCTTCATCTTCAACAATCAAAATGCGCGCGGCGGGTTCAGACATCCGACGAGCCTCCTAACGTATTACGCACCGTTTCTCCTTTTAATGGCAGGCTCACAGCAAACACACTGCCTTCGCCCAGCTTGGATTGTACCTTGAGAGTACCGTTCATCCCTTCTACCAGAGTTTTAACAATTGATAAGCCTAAGCCCGTGCCGCCTGTGGCGCGAGATCGGTCTTCGTCTACCCGAAAAAACGGGTCGAAGATTTTAGTCAAATCAGCCAGCGGAATGCCGCGACCTCGATCTTTTACCTCAATGGAGGCGCGATCGCCCAATTTTTTTAGCGACACCTCAACCGGCTGATCGTCTGCTGAGTACTTCATCGCATTATCTACCAAGTTAATGAGAACTTGCTTAAGACGGTTGCGATCCGTCCAGGCCATTACGGGTTCTAGATTAGCAACGGTGCGATCGCTCGCATACTGACTCATCTCCAACACCTCTTTTACCACCGTATCCAAGGGCTCACACTCCATATGAAAGCGCATGTGCCCGCCGTCCGCTCTAGCCAAATCCAACAGCTCTTGCAGCAGCTTAATCGTTCTATCGGCTTCCTCAGCAGCAATCTCCAAACCCTCTCGCTGCGGCACGCTTAGGTTGTCACTACGGCGCAGCGTACTTTGCAAATAGCCGTGAACCAATGTTAACGGCGTCCGCAGCTCGTGAGAAACATCGCTCACAAACCGGCGCTGCTGATCCCAGGCGGCAGAAAGCCGAGAAATCATCATATTGCACGTTTGGGCCAGCTCTTGCACCTCAGTGGGCGCGCGGTCAAACTCTAGCTGAGTGCTCGCCAAGTTGCTCGCCGAGATATTCCCAGCCAGGCGGCTCATTTTGCGAATGGGGCGCATTGAGCGGTTTATGTAAAGGGATGTCGCGATCGCACCCACCCCAATCGCCAGCAAACTAGAGAGCGCCAGCGCTCGCGTAATCGCATGAAGGCTATTTTGATCCTCCGTAATATCGTCTACCACATAGAGCGTCCCAATCTGCTCCCCGCCGACTGTCAGCGGGCTAGAGCACGTCACCAAATGACGATCCTGCAGGTTCATCACGTCTAGACCATTGGCGCTATTGTGAGCAACCGTCATCAGCGCGTCAGAAAAACCGTTCACCTGCCAAGAGCCCATGCCGAGCGTGTCCGATTTAGCCAAAATATTACCGTCAGGAGCCAGCACCCAGATTGCTACATCCGGCTGCTCGCGGTAGTCAATCGCCATCGAAAGCGCCTGAGGGGCCATCGCCGTTCTTTCGTAGAGATCAACGTCTTCGCTGAGGCGAGTTGCGATCGCCAGCGCATTTTTCTTATGGTTCTCTACTAACAGCTCCCGCATTCGCCAGTTCACCCAGCCAGTGAGCCCGCCGATGCCAATCACCGACGCCAGCACCATGCCAACGGTGAGCCTAAACTGAATAGAATTTGGATCGACGACAGATTTCATGCGCTTTTCTTCGTAAGAAGCTTGATGTGAGCTGCTTTCACCATACTGACCCAGCCTGAGAGGACGCTGATAGGCAAATCATAGTTTGTTGAGGGCATATACTTCTGTAACTTCCCAGCAGCCTCTAATCGAAAACTCAGAATCACCCCCTTTAATAGCACCTAATAGAAAGAGTGTTAAGCGATTCAAATTCATCCCTAAACACCATTAAGCTAAAAAGCTAACGCGCCTGGTAAAACGTTCTAGCAAAACGCGCCTAGCATTTCCTTTTTAGTTTCCATCCTTCAAATCTATGGTTCAAACATCTCCACCCAAAATAGATCAAACAGCTATCAAACCTGCTTCGACGGCCAAGCACCTATCCATCACACCTTTTGATACCAAAGTCGGCTCGCCTCTAGCCAAACGCGCCATCAGCGTTCTGCAAATAAACTTAGGCCGTCGCTGCAACCTGAGCTGTAGCCACTGCCACGTAGAAGCAGGCCCACATCGCACTGAAGAGCTATCTCCCGAAGTTTGCGACCAGCTTTTAGCTGTTATCAACCGCTTCGATCAAATCCAAACGGTTGATCTTACAGGCGGAGCCCCCGAGATGAACTACGGCTTTCGGCCCCTAGTAGAAGCCGCCAGAGCCAAAGGCAAAGACGTGATCGTGCGCTCAAACCTCACCGTCTTCTTTGAGCCCGGCTACGAAGACCTGCCTGAGTACTTTGCCAAACACCAGCTCCATGTCGTCGCCTCTCTTCCTTGTTATCTAGAGGACAACGTGGATGCCATGCGCGGCAAAGGCGTTTACAACGACTCTGTACGCGCTATCCAAAAGCTCAACGCATTAGGCTACGGCACCGACCCTGATCTTGTACTGGATTTGGTATACAACCCACTTGTTCCCAGCACGACAGACTTCTCACTCACCCCCGATCAGGGGGCACTGCAAAAAGACTACACCGCCTACCTCAACAAAAACTTCGGCATTGTCTTCAACAGTCTTTTCACCATCACCAACCTCCCAATTGGCCGCACCAAGTTTCATCTACAGCACCGCAACATTCACCAGCCCTACCTAAAGTTCTTAGAGAATCATCACAACGCCAGCACCGTAGAGCATCTGATGTGTCGTAACGAACTATCTGTAGACTATCTTGGCAACCTGTATGACTGCGACTTTAATCAAATGGAAAGCCTGCCCGCCCGCACCCCAGATGGCAGCGCTCTCACCGTGAGCCATCTACTCAAGGCTAATTCTGTCGATCTGATCGAACAGATTGCAACGCGGCCTTACTGCTACGGGTGCACGGCAGGTAGCGGTTCTAGCTGTGGCGGCTCGCTGTTATAGGTTTGTTTTTCCTAGTTCATCTTCTCTTTGTTCTCTAAAGGATTTTCTCATGAGCTTTCCTGAGTTTCTATTCTCTCTTTTGCCCAAACGCGTCCGGCAAGTCACTAAAATTTTGTTGTTCGCGCTGTTGGGCAGTCTACTTTTAGCCGTTGGCCCAGCCTGGGCGCAAGAAGGTGCCGCTCAAGCTTCTGGGCCTTTTGCAATATTCTCTCAACTGCAAGATCAGCTTGGCAATGCGCTTCAGTGGATTGATAATTTAGGCTCGATTAAATACATTGTCTTTTTAATCGGCTATGTAATTGTCACTGTTGCCTTCTTACCAGCTTCTGTTATTACCTTAGGCGCAGGCGCTATCTTTGGCGTTTATATCGGCTCGCTTCTAGTATTTGTTGGCGCAATGATTGGCGCAACCGCCGCCTTCTTAATCGGACGATTTATTGCTCGCGACTGGATTGCTAAAAAGGTAGAAGGCAACCGTTTCTTCAACTCACTAGACAATTCAATTGCCGAAGAAGGTCTGAAGCTCATCTTCTTAATTCGCCTTTCGCCTGCGTTTCCATTCAACCTGCTCAACTACGCGCTCGGCCTAACAAAAGTCTCTCTCAAAGATTACGTATTAGGAACCACCGGCATCATTCCCGGCACCATCATGTACGTTTACTTAGGCTCGCTTGTGGGTGATGTGGCTATGATCGGTCAAGAAACGACCACAGCCTCTCCTCAAGAAGTCGTTATTGGCTGGATTATCCGCATTCTGGTTCTTGTGACCATTGTGGCGATATCGCTCTATATCGCTAAAATTGCTAAAAAGGCGCTTAATGAGGCAGTTCCAGAAGCGGAAAAAACGCCCGCAGATGTAGTCTAAAAACTCTACACCTGAAGACTTCACAGAGGCGCTAGCGGCTTCACGCAGCGCCTTTCGCGATCGCTAACTTATGAAATTCAATCGAAAATTCTGGGGCTTCTGCCTGCTGACATTCATTATTGTCGTAGGCGGGAGCCTTATTGGCTGGGCAGCTATTGGGCGATCGCTAGCTCTCATCTTCAACCGCCAAACGCTCATCCAGTTTTTTTCGAGCGCAGACACCTCGCCTGTCCGCAGCGTATTGCTATTTCTAGCAGCGCACACTATCGCCAACACTATTGGCGTACCTGGCACTTTGCTGGTTGTCGTCGGCGGCGCGGTGTATGGCATTTGGTGGGGCACCGTGCTTTCTGCTATCGGCGCGACGATGGGGGCTATTGGCGCGTTTTGGGTGGCGCGGTATCTGATGCGCGATCGCTTCCAAAAAAAGTTCGCCCATCGCCCCCTATTCAAAAAGCTAAACGAAACGCTATGCACCCAGGGCTTAGGCTGCATACTACTCATTCGCTTCTCCCCCGTCTCCCCTTTTAACGTCGTTAACTTTGCTTTAGGGCTTACGCCTGTCTCGATTAGAGCCTATGCGCTCGGAACGCTCATCGGCATCGTTCCTGGTACGCTGGCATACACCTGGCTAGGCGTCACAGGCGCTGAAGCACTTAGCAGCGGCGACCTATTGCCTTTGTTCTGCTGCCTGGTTGTCCTCATGCTGCTTTCAGCGTTGCCGCTATTGATCCAGCGGCGATCAGTGAAGCACTAAGGCATTAGGCCAAGAAATCTTCTCAAAAATTCTTAGCGCGATCGTACCAAAATAACACCCGTCAACTAAGCTAAAAACGTCCTGCCGAAGCCCCCTTTGCCAAGCGCCCTGTGAACAACAGCCCCCCGACCGTTCCGCCAGCGAGTTCGAGAGCGAGCCTCAGTAAAAAACTCAAAGATCGTCACCGACCGCAGCGTATTGCTCGCCTTGTTGTCGGCGCTGTTTTGAGCTTCACCATCGCGATCGCCCTCCCCTTTTTCGCACCCTGGGCGCTATTTCCCACCAGCATGACCCTCAACGAAGAATCAGCGCCCGTGGTCGTTGACGGTCGGTCTGTTTTTCGGATAAAAGACACCGCGACCACGGCCAGCGCCACGGCTCGCGCCAACACCATCAGCCGCAGACTGCAGGCATTTGCCCAAGCCCAGCTAGAGCCGGAAACCGAGGTGCTCACCACAGAGGCCGGTAGGCTAGCGACCGTGTGGCTAGGGGCACCAACCCTAGAAGATCCGACTGTCAGAGCCAACTTCACGGTAACTGCCAGCGATGCTGAAAGTGGCCTCACGCCTACCGAGCAAGCCCAAATATGGGCTGATAAGCTAGAAAGCACGTTTGCCATTGCCAAGCAGCAGCGCCAGAGTGACTACATTCGCCGCAACCTGTGGCAGATTCCAGTAGTGCCTTTCATTGCTGCGATCGCCCACTGGCTATCAGGCATCCTCTGGCGAAACTACCTCGCCCAGTTCCTCAAATCAGCCACCACCGACAGCAAAGAAGACCCCAAAGCTAAAAAAAGCATGGAGGGGTTCACCGCCGTCAATCTATTTCTCAACGCCACGCTCTTACTCCTACGCTCAGGCATTTGGATTGGCGCGCTGCTCTATGCCACCAATCTCTTTCCCGAAACGCGCAGCGTCAGCTACAGCGTCGTCTCCGAACTCACCGACTCCTTCACCGCCGACACCATTCAGCTCGGCAGCAGCAGCGTTTCCATCCTAGATATTTTTCGAGTCCTGATTTTGATACTGCTGGTTATGGTGATCGCAGGCATCATCTCCAACGTCCTTAAGCGCAGAGTGCTACAAGAAACCGGCGTTAACCGAGGCGTACAAGAAGCCGTCACCATTATCTTGCGCTACACCCTCATCTTCATCGGCTCAATCGTTGTGCTGCAAGCCTCCGGTATTAACCTCAGCTCGCTCACACTGCTAGCTAGCGCCCTTGGCGTCGGCGCAGGCTTAGGCTTGCAAAACATCGTCAAAGATATTGGCAGCGGTTTGGTGATTGTATTTGAGCGCCCCGTACAGGTCGGAGAATTTGTCCAGATCAGCGATCAAGCCGGTACCGTCGAAAGAATTGGCGCGCGCTCTACTGAAATTCGCACGCTAGACCAGGTGTCTATTATCGTGCCAAATTCTCAGTTTCTAGAAAACGAAGTTGTTAACTGGAGCCATCGCAACCCAATTTCGCGCATTCGCATTCCAGTAGGCGTCGCCTATAAGTCTGATCCTGAAATTGTAAAAGAAATTCTGCTACAAACAGGCAAATCCCACCCAGACGTGCTCGACACGCCGCCTGCAACTGTCCTTTTTAAGAACTTTGGTGACAGCGCTCTAGAATTTGACCTGCTAGTATGGGTCGCTCAGCCCAGTCGTCAGTTCATCATTAAAAGCGACTTGCTGTTTATGCTCAGCAAAGCCCTGCGAAAAGAAGGCGTCGAGATCCCATTTCCTCAGCGCGATGTGCGTGTGGTTTGGAGCGGTATGCCGAGCGAGGTCACGCCGTCTGTCAGTTCGGCGGACAACCCGTCATCTCACTTAAATGCTGAATGATCTCTGCAGAATATAGACAAATGATGACAATATCAGTAGTATTACGGAGGTAACTGTGTAAAGTTTCGTTACTTTGTAAGTGAAGATACTGCTAAAGGCAGTGTCTTAGCAGGCGTGTTGTTCCATAGGCTTACCCATAGGTAAATCTGAAAAATACGTCTTGTATCGTAACTGAGCCAGTCTTGTACTAGGCGGTATCTATTATGCCAGCATTTTTTCCCATCGTCGCAATCATCATCGTCTTTATGTTCATTAGCGCTCACGCTGCTGCTAGTGCGCCACCCCGCTACTATCAAGATAGAGACTATCGCTCATCGGGCTCTAGAGGCAGAAACGCCAAAGGCAGAGCGCGCTCTAAAAGCTACTCTCAGGATTACGATAGAGACAGAGGACGATCCTCTAGCGGCTATGATAGACCGAGAGATAGAGATCGCTATTAGCCGCAAGATGGTTTCTCTATAATCACGTCGCTCAACGCTGTATCAACAGAAACCACAGACAGCTAAATCAAATTCAGATGGCTTAAGTAAAGGCCAGCCTCACATTTAGTCGTGAAGCTGGCCTTTATTAGTCAGTGAAATTTCTTAGAGAGCAGGTAATTTTTGTTCTATCTGCCAGAAAAAAGCAGTAGTCTTACACAAGCACTTGTGTAGCATTTGGTCGCTTACTTTACTGCGTCGATCAAACCTTGTGTAGCACAATCGCCGATATGGGTGCCTCGAAAAAACTTACACAGCTAAAACTTACACAGCTAAAAAAGCAACATCTACCCTCTAGACAACCCTGCAACATGCTACCTATCCTGCCTATTCTTGCAATCGCTGGCATTCTAGTTTTCATCAGCACTCACGCCGCCTTATCCCCACCCAAAAAGAAACAAAAGTCTCCCCCTGACCTAGCGGTTGCGCTAGAAAACGTGATCAAAGCAGCGCGCAAGGAAGAAAAGAAAGAGAATTGAGAAAGGATCAAGCGCTCAGAGATCAGGTGCTACTGAATAGCCGTCTTAAGCTGAGCACAAAATTCAGCGACAGCAGCTAACCCCTCTTCAGGCGCACCACCAGCCAAGCGCTTCACTATCGCACTTCCTACAATTACACCGTCTGCGCCCCAATCTTTGAGCTGCTTTGCCTGGGCTGGTTCAGACACGCCAAAGCCGACGCCAATTGGCTTATCGGTTGCCTGGTGCAAGTCAGCTAAGAGCCCTTCTACGCGGTTGGCAACTTCCTGGCGAACACCCGTTACGCCGGTCACACTCACCAAATAGACAAAGCCTTGCGATCGCGCCACAATTTCTTTAATCCTTTCATCAGGCGAGGTAGGTGCAACCAGCAAAATCACCGCGATGCCAACCGCCGCCGCCGCCGTTAGCAAATCGTCCATTTCTTCTAGCGGCAAATCAGGCACCACTAGCCCTCGCGCGCCCGCCGCGTAGATGTCTTTTAAAAAGGTTTCTACGCCTCGGTTGAGCACCGGATTGTAGTAGGTAAACAAAATGATCGGAGCTGAGAGCTTTGGGCTTACAGCTTTAACCAAATCGAGCACGGCTTCTAACGTGGTGCCTTGCCTGAGCGATCGCGTCGCCGCCGCCTGAATCGTCGGCCCGTCTGCCAGCGGATCGGCATAGGGCACACCTAGCTCAATCAAATCCGCCCCGTTCTCATCGAGCACCTGCAAAGCCTTAGCCGTCGTCTCCAAATCAGGATCGCCTGCTGTGATAAACGGAATTAGCGCGCACTCCCCCGCCGCTCGCAACCGATCGAACTGCTCTTTAACAGACACCATAAAAATATTCCGGCATACCTAACCACCGGATCTTATACCCTTCTGGCAAGCCTTACGCCCTCGGACTGGGTTCCTTTTCTGGCGCGATCGCCTCAGCCGCCGCCCGCTCCGCCTCTACTTCTGCCTGAAGCGCCGCAATCTCATCTGGGCTCATCTCTTCTAGTCGCTTTTGCAGCACCGCGTCCTCATAGTCCTCAAGCTGCTGGTAATAGGTCATCTTTTTACCCAGCGCCCGTGAAATATACGTCGCCGTCCAGCCCAGCAGCCCAGCGACAAACACCACCTGACTCCAAATTCCTGCCGACAGGCCATCTAGCCCCGCCCACGAAAACGCTAAATACAGCAGACCACCCGCCGCAAAAACACCAATGCCAATGCCAATTACATCAATTCTTCGCATCACAACCGCCCTATCGTGTTCAGCTTCTTTTACACTTCGCGGCGCTTAGGTCGAAAGTTCAAGAACGGGCTTAGCAGCAGCATTCCAGGGAAAAACACCAGCACCAAGCCGTAGAGGCACAGCCGCTCAATAGAGCCCGTGTCGTTAAACCGCGCCTTAACGTAATACAGTAGCGCTCCTGGAATAACCAATAAATACAGTCCAGCTACGATGGCGTAGGTAGCGATGCCTAATAAAGTAGACGTTTCAAGCGCAGGAAAGGTCATCTATATACAAAGAAAATATTTGCTCTATATATAGTAGAGCTTAAGCACCGATTCCAGCGCATCTTCAGGCAGACACATCTTTTTTGGCCTGCAAAATAGTTGCGTACATGCCCGCTTGGTGGTGGAATAGGTATCTGTGAGTTTGGCAAAAACCCAAAGGGCCGTGAGTTCGGCTCATGTCGGACAACTAGGGGGCGTGGCGGAATGGTAGACGCTGCGGATTTAAAATCCGTTGACTGTAAAAGTCGTGGGGGTTCAAGTCCCCCCGCCCCCATCAATAACTTCACTTATCAACTTAAATCAATCAAATACGACTTTTATCGCTAGTAGCGGGCAATCTATGCGGGTGTAGCTCCGCCCTTTAGTTTGCTCTTTATCTAGTTAAGTGTGTTGCGATGGTTGTAGGTAGCAAATTTCAATATCAAAACCAACCGCCTGAAGGCAGCGGCCAAAGTAATTCAAATCGCCAGATGTCGATGGACTTCTACGTCGCACAGCAGCAGATTTATGACGATTTGCTAGAAGCCGTCCGCAAAAGCTCACCTGCCGAAGCCCTCGCAGAGTTTGAATCAATCTTTTTTGGCCACAGCAACTCACTTGATGCAGACGTATCGCCCTTCCTTTACAAGATACTGTTTGCAGATGACGAAGCCGAGTTTCGCAACACCCTCAAACGTGCCTGCTACATCTTTGTAAACAACTGGGATCTCGCTCGCCAGGGCGACATGCTGCACACCCTACTGGAGCTATTTACCCAGCCTAGCCTTACCAAAAGCACGCTTTCCCCTAGTCTCAAGCGATTGCGACAATGGCTGACCAACTTCGCTGAAAGCAAAGACTTTGAGGAGCTTCAGCTATTTGCTATTCAGCGCATCGGCCCCACCGAAACCGGCACTTGGAGCACCCGCTACGCTGCATATCAGCTCATCGCCCAATACGTTGATGAAAACAACTCACTAGAACAGCGCGAAGCTGCCCGCACCCTCTCAAAGCGGCTAAAAAATAAGTACAAGCACGATCTGGCGATGTACACAGCCTTTTCGCAAAACTCCTCTCGGCTCAACCACAAGTACATCAATCCCACCGTGCTAGGGGATGAAGTGCTGATGCTGATTAAGGCCATCCTTATTCGCAGGGGCAAATACAGCTATCGCAACGTCGCGCGCCTGTTTCAGCAGCAAACCCTCGAAGCCGACTACGCAGACTACAAAGAAAGCCTGCTTGAATACCTGTGCTTTTCAATTAGCGATCCTGATTTTTTGAGCTTATTAGAACGTCAGCTCGGCCCAAAGCTGCCTGATATCTATAAAGAGTTCGATGCCGACACCGTTGATCCGTCTCTAAACCTTAGAACCTGCAATCGACTGATTGACTATCTCACCACAGAAGATCAAAATATGCCTTCCATGCTATTCGCGCGGCTGCTCTCTCACGGCAATCCACTCAATGTCGTCGTCGTTTTGCTGAAAGTTATCTTGATATCGCCCAACTCTCTGCTCTATTTAGAGGCTCGTTTGGCAAACCTCATTGCCTACTACAAGCAGTTCATGGAAGCCGAATGCAGAAGCATTATTCAGTTCCTAGAAATCTGCGGCGTCACCTTTGCTATCTACAGCGACAACGTAGAGTACAACCTTGTACAGGTATCTGCTAAGCACACCGACGCCAGCCCTGTGACTGCCGATGAATTTCGGATTTTCTCTCGCAGCTTTAGAGCCGCTCAAAAACGAGCCAAACTTGAGCTAGAGAAAAGGCAAAGCCTGGCTGACTAGAGACTAAAGGAGGACAGCGCCGCCTGATGTACCTGCTGCCATGGGATGTTGTGCGACCTAGCAGCGATCGCACAGTCCTCATACTCCGGCTGCACGTTCAGCACCTCGCCGCCTGCCTGAGCCCGTGCTACTTTTACCGGAATCTCGCCGTAGTCGGTCGCCACAGTCATCATTTCTCTAGCCAATACCGAACGACTTTGCTGCGTACGTCGCACCCCCAACGTTGTCGTCTCGCGAAATAGTAACGACTCACAGGCCGCTGCTTTGTCTTCATGGCATAGCACCGTTAGCAGCGTGCCTAAGCGACTTTTTTTCATGGTCACTGGCTGAGTGAAGACATCTAGTGCACCCGCTTTGAGAAGAAGATCGAGGACGTAGGCGATCGCCTGTGGAGAAATATCGTCTAGCTGAGTTTGCAGCTCTACAACCGTCTCAGTTTCAGGCACTTCTTTAGCTGTAGGTTCTGCATGTGTATGTCCTACGTGCGCTGCTGGTTGAGTGCGATCGCCTTCCACTGTCCCAATCCACAGCCGCAAAATATTCGGCAGTACCAAATCACGACCACCTGCCCCTAAGCCCACCTTTTGTAAGTTGAATTGTGGTGGTGGGCCGAAACTATCGGCTAGCGTGGCAGCGATCGCACACCCTGTCGGCGTCACCAATTCCCGCTCAATCCCATTGCTATACACTGGCATATTCACACTCGCCATCATACTCAGCACCGCAGGCGCAGGCACCGGCAGCAGCCCATGCTCACAGCGCACCGTCCCTCCCCCTGTCGGCAAAGGCGAACACACCAGCCCATCTACCTTCAGCCAGTCGAGTCCCAAACACGTCCCGACAATATCTACAATTGCATCGGTCGCCCCCACCTCATGAAAATGCACCTGCTCCGACGGAATCCCATGCACCGCTGCCTCAGCTTTAGCCAACAGACGGAACACCGCCAGACTCCAAGCTGCTGCCCGCGCTGGCAAGTCAGCCTGCTGAATTAACGCCTCAATCTCAGGCAGCCGTCGTCCGCTATGGCTGTGGTCATGATGATGTTTGTCATGGTGTTCGTGGTGATGGTGATGATCACAAACATCATCACCGTGCAGCAAATCCACATAAACCTTAGTCGCCGCCTGCTGATTGCGCAGCACCGACTCAGCCCGCAGCCGAAACTCATCTTGAATGCCTAACCGAGCGAGCTGAGCTTGTAAATAAGTCAGAGGTACTCCCGCATGAACCAAAGCGCCCAAACACATATCACCCGAGATACCTGTCGGACAGTCTAAGTAAGCTAACGTTTTCATAAGTGCGGTGCCATTCGAGGATAAACAGCATCTATTAAGGGAAGATCGTGCCAAAGAAGCCCTAACAAAAGCTTATCAAGCCTAACAAAGGTCAAGACAAAGCCAACTTTGGCCGACGCTAACAGTTCCCTATTCGCGCTACCGCCCCAATAACAACCATGGCCAAGGTCTATAACATCCATCCTGAAACGCCTCAAACCCGAGAAATAGAGGCCGTTAAAAAAGCCCTACGCCAGGGCGCAATCATGCTCTACCCCACCGACACGGTGTACGCCATCGGCTGCGACCTGAGCGATAAAAGTGCAATCAAAAGAGTGCGTCAGCTCAAACAGATCGCCAACGACAAACCGCTCACATTCCTCTGTTCCTCGCTCTCTAACATCGCCAGCTACGCCCACGTCAGCGACCCGGCCTATCGCATTATCAAGCACCTCATTCCTGGCCCTTACACCTTTTTGCTACCTGCCACAAAATCAGTACCTAAACTCGTCGTCAACCCCAAACGCCGCACTACCGGGATCCGCGTCCCTAAAAGCCCGATCTGTAAAGCGCTGATTGAATCACTAGACAACCCCGTAATTTCCACATCGGCTTTATCTATTGTTCGTAATTCTACGGAAGATGATATCGAAGCTTTATCAAAAGCAGATTTGTTCGACCGGATGGATAAGCAAGTAGACGTAATTCTTGATAGTGATTCTGATCTCAGGTATCAGGTGTCTACAATTCTTGACCTCACGAGTGACCTTCCCACCGTCACCCGTCAGGGACTCGACTGGCAAAAAGCCATAGAGTGGGGAGCCCAGCTAAGCCACTAGCCCCAAGCCTATTGAAAAGCGCGCGAGCGCATGTGCAATAGACCTTTCGCGCAACTGTCATAGCAGGCCCATACCCCTCACAGCGTTGATAGAACATCAGATTGTCTGCGACTTTGAACGTCACAGCCCTTATCTATCAAAGACCTCAGGCCCATCTATGAAAAACCAATTTGAGACAGCGCTTGCATGTGACAGTTGCCATGTGACAGTTGATTGTGATTCTGCCACACCGATTCAAATGGATTGGATTCATATTCTCTAGAGTGAAACTGTCGAACCGGGGAAAGCCCTTCCATCACGACGCTTGTGCCTCACGAAAAAGAATATATAAATCCATCTGCCATGTTTAACCCCCTATCTAACGAAGCCACTACCAACCACGCAACCAACGCTGTTTTTTATACTACCGACTCCGTAAAGAAGCATCCGGACGAACGCCGAAAAAACCCTGCTTCTGTCTCTAACGCCCCCGTCACTGAAACGCCTGTTGCCAGCAACAAGACGCCATCACAAACAGTAGAACAACCCTCTCAAAAGCCGCAGGAAAAGGTTTCAGAGAAAGAGATTTCTCCTACGCCAGCAGCCGAGAATACAAAACCAGCGCCTTCTGAAGAGATTATTAGCAGCAGCACGCCTGCACTCGCCGCTGGTGACGAACAGGCGCTTTGCCCGGTCGATCAAAAGCTCATTGACTTTCTTACCGTTGAAATCAACGAGAAAATCACTACCAGTCAAAAGGTTGTAAACGCAGTCGCGACTCGTTTGGCAATTGAAGTTACGCGCATCTGTCGCAAAAGCGCGCGCATTCAAGCGTCAGGAGAAGTCACTGCCTGGCAGCGATCGCTCGCCCAAAACCGGGTCAAAAAGTACCTTGACTACTACCTCTTAGGCTCACGCCAGGGCCGAGTTGAGCTACACAGCCGTTTGAGCGCTATTGCCTATCGCTACATCGCCCCTGCCCGCACCCAGCTTGGCTTCCAGGGCCGCTGCACCCTACTAGAAGACTTTCTCCAAGGCTTTTATATAGAGGTGCTCAAAGCCTTCCGCCGTGAAAACAACCTCGGCGCTGAATACACGCCGCGCACTCGCCTAGAACTCTCAGAGTACATGGCCTTTAGCGAGCACTATGCCAAGCGCCGAATCTCACTGCCCGGCTGCTACAACCAGCAGCTCGTCGTCCTTCGCGCCCAAGCATTCGCGCGTCGGCTCCCGGCTGAAACGTCGGTCGATATCGAAATGGCCGTAGACTCACCTAAAGGGGATGATGCCGATGGCTTCTTTCGCTCGCCTGCAATTCAGCAGATTCGAGAAAAGATGGTCGCCAATACCGTCGATCCCTCTGAGTCAGTGCTGCGCGATCGTATCATCAAAGAGCTAATTACCTATCTAGAAGAGCAAGACCAGCAGGGCTGCGTAGACTATCTGGTGCTACGCCTGCAAGACATGGCCGCTTCTGAAATTGATGAAGTGCTTGGGCTCACCGCTCGTCAGCGTGACTACTTGCAGCAGCGCTTCAAGTACCACGTCGAAAAGTTCGCTCAGTCTCACCGCTGGGAGCTAGTGCACCAGTGGCTCGGCGCAGACCTAGATAAAAACTTTGGCCTGTCGCCTAGCGAGTGGAGCATTTATCTGGCGCAGCTTACCGATGAGCAAACGCAACTGCTCGCGCTGAAACAAAAGCAGCTAGAAAATCCTGAGCAGGGGCCGAGTGATGTTGCGATCGCTCAAGCTTTGAAGTGGACACCCAAGCGCGTCGAGCGCCGCTGGAGCAAGCTCATCAGCCTCGCCTGGA
The DNA here is from genome assembly GCA_963793265.1 of uncultured cyanobacterium. GTDB lineage: Bacteria > Cyanobacteriota > Cyanobacteriia > Phormidesmidales > Phormidesmidaceae > Phormidesmis. The sequence continues at coordinate 207,180 of CAWBZI010000004.1, read as the reverse complement.
AAGTCCGTAACCAGCATCACAAAAACAAAAAATGAACTGCCAGAGCGCACCGTCAACGTAAAGAGCCTTACTTATACATCTACAAGTAAGGCCCTCACTCAACTGCATCTACCGACCCTCAAAAGCTAACCCTAAGCTTCCTCAGCCTGCATATCCTCAGGGGGCTCAAACTTATAGCCCACCCCACGCACCGTCTGAATCAGCGTCGGCTGCGTCGTATCAATCTCAATCTTCTTTCTGATCTGCCCAATGTGCACATCGACCACCCTTTGATCGCCCACATACTCATAGTCCCAAACCTTTTGGATTAGCTCCGAGCGCCGCCACACGCGCCCTGGATGGCCCGCCAAAAAGTGCAGCAAATCAAACTCCAAAGCCGTCAGCGGCACCAAATCGCTCGCTAGCGTCACCTCACGGCGAATCGGATCGATCGAGAGCTTGTTGAAGGTAAGACACTGCTGTTCGGCCACCGTTACCGGACGCTGACGTTTCAGAATTGCGCCCAAGCGCACTTCTAGCTCACCTAGACTAAACGGCTTAGTAATGTAGTCATCTGCGCCCGTATTGAAGCCGCGAATTTTATCAGCCTCATCCGTGCGGCTTGTCAGCATCAATACAAACACACCCGTGCGCGACTGCATCTCCTTACAGAGGTCGTAGCCATTCGCATCAGGCAAATTAACATCTAAAATCACCAAATCGGGATTGAACTGCTCAAAAACCGTCAGCGCGCTTTTTCCATCTTCAGCCGACTCCATTTGGTAGTCCTGCTTGGCTAAGAATCGATGGATAAGATTACGGATAGCGGGTTCGTCATCAACCACGAGGATTTTGGCAGCGGCCATAATTGAGAATCCTGGTACTAAAGCAAATAAATGTAGGTAGCGCGAGCAGCAAAGAAATTGAGATCGTCTAAATCAAGATGACCTAATCTTTAAACAGCGCAGTTGTGGGGTTTCTTTACTTTACTTCTCGATATTTTAGAAGATTCAGTAAACTTTTTAATAAGGCATTCACACCTTAGCAAAAAAAGCATCTTTTATCGGAGGGATTAGCCGCCAAAAATAACGAATATCCGCCCTTTATATAGATGTATGCGACTCATTGCGATAGACATCCGCTAGACATCCGCCGCTGAGCACGATTGAAGTATCAATTTTTCCAAAGACTCAGCCCTCAGCCGTTTTCGTTTCGGGCGATCCACAGCTACACTATATCTGTGTGTTTTTATGCCGTCAGAGCTTTAGGGCTTCTGTGGTTTAGCTACGGGTTTAGCCGCTTAAGAGCCAAATCGATTCGGAGAGTTAGGGATGAGCGAACAAAACGTTCACTACGAAACGTTAGGACTCACAGAAGCATCTTCTTTTGAAGAGGTGCAGTCTGCTCGTAAACGCTTAGTCGCTGATTACGAAGATAGTCCACAAAAAAAGGAAACGATTGAAGCGGCCTATGACGCCATTTTGATGGAACGCCTGCGGCTGCGCCAAGAGGGCAAGATCAAAGTGCCCGATAGAATTCGCTTTGCCGAAAAACAGGCCAAGCCAAAAGTCTCAGTCTCTTCAGACGCTGGGCCGCTCAGCAACGGCGGGCCGCAATGGTTCTCCGACCTGCTCGATCAGCCTGAGAGCAGCAGCGAACTGCTTTGGCCTTCCATCGTTTTCGCCCTGCTCGTAGGGCTCACGTGGATACCGTCATCCGGCGAGGCTTTAGGGGCACCCACCGCACTAGCGCTTGGAATGATTGCGGCTATTTACTTCTTAAACAAAAAGACTCGCAAGCTGTGGCGATCGCTAGGCATTACCAGTCTTGGCTTACTCATCGGCTTAGGACTAGGCTTTGTCGTCGTGCAGATATTTACTAGCCAAGGAACCGCCCTTCCCCAAGCTCAGGTATCATCTTTAGCAGCTAGTATCACGCTAGTCGTACTGTGGTTCGAGACAGGTTTTCTACGCTAATCACTATCAGTAAGTGCCAAGTTAACTAAACGCCAATCAATAAACGCCAATTATGGAGCCCTTCGATTCAGCTGTTGAATCGAAGGGCTTTTTGTCATGTTTTGATCGAAAATCCTCAGCTCAAGCTTCCACGTTCTAGCTGAGCCCGCTCAATCGCCTCAAACAATGCCTGAAAATTACCTTCACCAAACCCCTGAGCCTGTTTAATCTGGCCGTGCTCCACATAAAGCCCCCGCTCAATAATCTCAAAAAAGAAAGTAGGCTCTGCAAAAATCGGCTTAGTAAATGTCTGTAAAAGCGTCCCCTGCCGCCCGCCTTCAGCCCAGTCGAGCAATAGCTGCTGCTGGCTAGCTGCCGAGATACTATCTGCCGGACAGTCTAGCCGCTGATGCAACCCTTCGTAGTAAGTCGTCGGCACATCAATTAATGCGAGTTGCTGCTGCCTAAAGTGCGCGATCGCCCCCACCGCATCCGCACTACGCAGCGCCACATGCTGAATCCCAGCGCCCCGATTGTGATGTAGAAACTCCTGAATCTGCGAATTATCCGAAGTCGGCTCATTAATCGGCAGCTGCAGCGTCCCGTGAGGATGTACCAACACCTGAGAGCGCAGGCTTGAGCGCGCCGTGGTGATATCAAACTGCTGGCCCGGCACTAGCCCAAAAACCGCCTGGTACCAGGATGAAGCTGCCGCTAGCTCGCCACGCGGTACGTTCAGCACCACATGATCAATGCTCAAAAGCCTGTCAGCAGCCGTATCAATAGCTCGTTCTGCTATCCACTGCGGCGGAACCTCTACCAGGGTATGCCGCAAATCAGCCCAGCCCTGTAGCTGACACTGCCGCTGGCCGTCGCGGTTAATATTCACTTCATTGAGCAGGTTTGCACCAGCAGAGAGCGATCGCGCCAAAACCTGATCAAAACGATCCGTCGCTAGGCCCACATCTACCAGTCCTGGCGGATGCTGCTGCAAGTACGAATGAGCCTTAGCGCCACTTGAAAGCCGCACTTCAATCGCGCCCTGCACCAGCACTCGCATACCGTCACCAGAAGATCCGTCCGCTGGCCTTAGGCGAAAAGCTAGCTTACGAATAAACCAATCCTGCCAAAAAGCCACATCTTCAACGTAGAAATGTAAATGGTGAAAATGCATGGTTTACAGAGTCATTCCAATCAATACAAAAGCCTTCCATACGCTAACGCACTAGATTGAGTCACTGAAAATTCAAACAAATATCTACTTAAACACGCCCTACAAATGGTGCTCCATCAGGGAACATTGCATTTCGCATCATCCCTTGGGATAATGCTCTCGAAAAAACATTAAGGAATGTATCAATGTCTTTCTTCGAGCGCCTGTGTGTTCTGAGCAGTTTGAGCGCAGGGCTATTAGTGCTACCTGTCGGACTAACGAGCGTAGCCCAAGCTGAACAGATGAGAGTAAGCTGGTACGGCCCTGGTTTCGACGGCGGCTACACCGCTAACGGCGAAATCTTCTCCCGATATGACCACACCGCCGCACATCCAAGCTGGCCCTTTGGCACTTTAGTTCAGCTCACCCATCCCGATACCGGAGCAGCGGTCACCGTTCGCATCAACGACCGCTCTGGTGGAGCCTTAGATATTACAGAACAGGCCGCTCGTGACTTAGGTACTTATAGTGCGGGCATCTCTACCGTTTATGTAGAAATTGTGCAGTGGGGAAACTAGCCGTCAGATGACAGCTTTGATCCGCATCTATCCTGAATCGTCACACGCTAGGATGATTGCTGTGCAGATGTGACACCTTTTTATCGATGGTTCAACGAATCACAATCGAGCAGCAGCAATACCACCCGATTGTAAATAGCTCGCCACCAGCAGCGCTTATCCATCTAGATAGCGATCAGGTTCACTATTTGCTGCGAGTGCTCAGGCTAAAGACGGGCGATCGCTTCATTGCCCAAAACGGCCAGGGCCAGCAGTGGCTCGCGGCCTTAGCAGAACAAAACAACCGTGCTCAAGTCATTGAGTCTCTGTCCAACGATCCGCTCTCAACCGCGCCTGTGCAGCTAATCGCGGCCCTACCCAAAGGGAATAGCTTCGATCAGGTCGTCAGACAGGCCACAGAGCTAGGGGTTACACATATTTATCCGGTGCTGAGCGATCGCACCCTGCTAAAGCCTAGCGCTAATAAGCTGGCGCGCTGGCGACGGATTGCGCAAGAAGCTAGCGAACAAAGCGAACGCATCACCGTGCCTGAAGTCTTTGATCCCAATCAGTTTGAAACTTGTTTGAAGCAAGTTCAGCACAGCGCACAGAACGAAAAAAGTAACCAATTCCCTTTGAAATATATTTGTGTTGCTCGAAATAAATTCAGTAGTCCTGCTATAAGTGCAACCGATAGTTGCGATCGCCCTCATTTACTGGCTCATTTGCTCACGCATCAACGCGCCCAACCCGCACCTGAAAATCTACCTAGCATCGTCATAGCCGTCGGGCCAGAGGGTGGATGGACGCAGCGTGAAATTGCAGTTGCCATATCATATCAATACAAAACAGTCGCGCTAGGCTCAGTAATATTACGCGCGGTTACTGCCCCAATTACCGCGCTATCTCTGGTGGCAGCAGCCAGAGAACTCTTGATATAGCTTGATTTCATCGTATAAGTTCGGATGGCCAAATCGATTTGGCTTGTTTAAGCTTTCAGTATCTAGCGTCACATAGGTTTTTCCTATCACGCGGATGCTCGGAGCTATTTCAGGTCAAATCTTAACAACAATGGCTAAATCATCAGATACCGTTTTCTCGGGGTTTCACGCCCTCTCAGAGCCCATTCGCATCCAGGTGATTGAACTGCTACAGGAAGGCGAATTTTGTGTAGGCGACATGTGCGATCGCCTCTGCATAGCCCAGTCCAAGCTGTCCTTTCACCTCAAAACTCTCAAAGAAGCCGGGCTAGTTACCGCCCGCCAGCAGGGTCGTTGGATGTACTACAGTCTCAATGCCGATCGCTTCAACGCCCTCGAAGGCTATCTCAGCGGATACGGCGAGTGAAAGGCCCCAGAGCCCCCTCTAGAAGGCCCCTCTAAAAAAAAGAAATCATAGAAAAGATATAAAAAGTTCTCAAAAGCCCCAGCAAAAACCTGGCCGAACAAGCTCCAACCGTCCAGAATCGCTTCCGCTCCTAAAAAGGATAGATCCAGGCTTTATAAAGATGGATTTTCCCAAGCAGAAATTGCCTTACATCATCGCTCGATAGCGACAATGTAGGCATTTTTTTTGTCTTATTATCTTTACGACTGACGATGTTTCGCCATCAAATCCAAAATCTCAGCCGTCACCGCCAGGCTCTCTTCAAACAGCACATCCTCGCCCCAGCGCTGCAGCTGCTGGCCCAGCAGCAAATCCGAACGCTGATCCGACAGCGACGTGACTTCCTTTACCAGGCTACTCTGCGCGCTGCCACCAGACTCCATTCGCATACAGCCCACCGTTTCAGAGCACAAAATCGTGTTGCAGTTAGCCTGAGGATTGGTAGACTGCAGGCGCACGCCGGTCAAGTCGCCCGTCACCTCACCCTGGTCGATCACCGGAATACCGGCTAGCTCAGCTTCAATGACGCGATCGCCCTCCCCAGCAAAATAAACCCGCTCCACATCATAATCGCCACCCTCGTACTCATACGACTTCAGCGTCCAGTCCATTCGGCTCGCCAGCCAGCCCAGCATCATCAGCGCCTGAGCCGGATTGCCCTTCTCATAATCAATCCCGACTCTATCGACATCCTTCAGCGCCATCCGTCGCTCCGGTGGATCGAATGCCGCTGCCGCTAGCTCTTGCCAGGGTGCAAGCCGGTACCAGTTCAAGTCAGCAATATTCGTATGCTCATCGACCAGCTTCTGAATCTTCATGATTTCAGAACCCGCATCGCCGTAGTAGCTAGAGTCTAAAATCAAACAGCTACTCTTCAGCGCTAGCGATTGAAACAGCGCCTGCTCTGGATTAGGCGTCCCTTTCCACCAGGTAAACTTCGGCAAACCCTCTACCACTAGCGAATTCACCAAATCGCCCACGCCTTCTAAGGCTTCTTTAGTGCCCCGCAGCGTAATGTACTCACAGCAAACCATTTTGCCGCTACCCGCTTTCTGTACGGGGCAATAAGCCGACACCTGCGCTGTTACGCCAGTATCTTCGCCAAAAGTAGGGCATAGCGTAATTACCCGCGCTGGGTTCTGAGCAGCTAGGGGGCCATCAAAGTTGAATCCACGAATGTCAGGGTTTTTGAGCTGGCGCTGCTCCGGCGGTAGGCTGCGCACCTCTTCGCGCAGCTTCGCCAACGTAATCGAATCTACACGCCCGCTGAGCCTCAGGTTGTAAGCCTTTTGGGCCATCAAAATCGCTTCTCTGGTTTCTGAGCGATGTAGCCCGTCGATATCATTTTTATAAAAGCTCAGCGTGCCGAGTAGCTGCTGAATCTCTTCTGGTTCGTAGATAATCATTGTGAACGTGTCTGCCCGCTTAACGCTTGGGGCATTGCGATCGCCCTCATCCGTTTGCCAAATATTCTCTAGCTCAGATTCAATCTCACCAGGCGAAATATTTTTCGGCTTTTGAAGCGTCAGCGTAGACGTAGCAGCAGGTGGCTTGTACTTAGTAGTGGTCATGTTTGCAAGGGGTTTTACAGCAGCAGAGTTGTACAGCAGCAGAGTATCTTTTTACAGTCTTCGCCAGCGGCGATTCGTCCGGTTTAGCAGTAGCTCGGCCTCAATCGGCCCCCAGGTTCCGGCTTCATAAAGCGGAATGCTATCTGGCGGGGCAGGCGCATCCCACACTTCAAGCAAAGGCGTCAGCACCCGCCAGGACTGCTCTACTTCATCGCCTCTGGTAAATAATGTCTGATCGCCCAGCATGGCATCAATCAGCAGGCGGCTATAGGCATCTGTACTCGGCTGACCAAAGGCCGCATCATAGCGAAAGTCCATCTCTACCGAACGCGTTCGCAGCGAAGAGCCAGGTGTTTTTACCTCAAAGCGCATAGCGATACCCTCATTGGGCTGAATGCGCAAAGCCAGGATATTGTTATTGAGCTGCTTTGTTGCCGACTGGAACATCAGGTGAGGCACAGACTTAAAGTGAATCGAAATCTCAGAGACTTTTTTAGGCAGGCGCTTGCCCGTGCGCAGGTAGAACGGTACGCCCTGCCAGCGCCAATTATCTACTCTAAGCGATAGGGCCGCAAACGTGTTGTTCGTCGATTCCTCAATGCCTTCTTCCTCATCGCGATAGCCCGAGACTTCTTTACCCTTCATCCAGCCCGAAGAATACTGCCCGCGCACCGCAGACTTTAATAAGTCCGTATCGTCAGCCAGCCGCGTGGCCTGCAACACCTTCACTTTTTCATTCCGAATGCTGGCCGCATCCAGTGAGTTCGGTGTCTCCATCGCCGTCAGGCTAAATAGCTGCATCAGGTGGTTTTGCACCATATCCCGAATAGCGCCTGCCGTTTCGTAATAGCCCGCCCGGCCCTCTAGCCCCACCGTTTCAGCCACCGTAATTTGCACATGGTCTACAAACTGACGGTTCCATAAGGGCTCAAAAATAGCGTTCGCAAATCGGAATACCAGCAGGTTCTGAACCGTTTCTTTGCCTAAATAGTGGTCTATTCGGTAGATTTGCTCCTCAGCGCAAACGTTGCGCACCTTGTAGTTCAAAGCTTGAGCAGACGCCAAGTCTCGGCCAAAGGGCTTCTCAATGACTAGGCGCTGTTTGCTAGGGTCGGCCAGCATTCCGGCACCGCCTAGCTGTTGAGCGGCTTCAGCAAAGAACCGAGGCGCTACCGAGAGATAGAACACCCGATTGCCCTGAGTGCCTCTTTTTTCGTCTAGCTCGGCTAAAAACTGCTTGAGTTTCTGGTAATCTTCTGGAATGTCAATATTGCCAGGGCAGTAAAACAGCCCTTCTGCGAACTTGTCCCATGTAGACGTATCAGCGCCCAAACCGCCGCCAAACTCTTCGACCCCTTCTTTCATATGCTGCCGAAAATAGTCATGGCTCCACTCGCGGCGAGCCACCCCTACAATCGTTAGCTCAGGCGGTAGCCGACGCTCTAGCCGCATTTGGTAGAGCGCGGGCACAAGCTTCCGCTGGGTCAAATCGCCAGAGGCACCAAAAATAACCAAAATTTGAGGGGCGGGAATTCGGTCGTGCTGGAGGCCAACGCGGAGCGGATTTTCGAGAAGGGAAACCATATACAAAGCGGCGGGATAGTTTGACGTTTTTAGATAACTGTTTTAGATGGGGTGACGTTTAGATGGGGTGACGTGCTGAGCAAAGTCTAATACGTTCTTTCGATTCTGAGTAGGCAGTGGAGGTGCCTTATGCAGAGAGTCGCAGATAGATTCAGAGGCTATCTATATCTCACAGCTTCTGTCTGTTATCTGTAGTACCTAATTTTCTGCATAATCGCCTGCTTATGAAAATCTATTAGATCGCATTATGCGCCAGCAGGTGCACCGACTGGCGCAGGCGGATTCTCTAGCCTGCGATCTTGAAGGAAAGATTTCACCAGATCGACATCTTCAGAGCTACCGATAATCAACGGCGTTCTCATGTGGATTTGGGTGGGCTGCACGTCCATCACGTCCTGATCGCCAATGGTGGCCTTACCGTTGGCCTGCTCAGCTAAAAATGCCAAAGGCGCAGACTCATAGAGCAATCTCAGCTTGCCTTCTGGCTTTTTAACCGTACCGGGATACAAAAACACACCGCCCTGCATCAAAATACGGTGGAAGTCGCCCACAAGTGCGCCGCTATAGCGCCCTGAATAGCCTTCGTGCCGGTGCATATAGCGAATGTAATCACGATAGGGATCTTCCCACTGCCAAAAGTTGCCTTCGTTAGCACTGTAGTTAGAGCCGTGCTCTGGAATTTGAATGTTTTCGCTAGAAAGGATGAACTCTCCTAAGCTGGGGTCGAGCGTGAATGAGTGGACGCCTTTGCCAAGCGAATAAACAAATACGGTACTAGGGCCATAGAGGATGTAACCTGCGGCGAGCTGATCGCGACCAGGCGTCAGCAGATCCGATCCCGTTTGGTCGGCATCATCGCCTGTTTGCCTGCGCAAAGCAAAAATCGAGCCAACGTTGAGGTTAATGTCTACGTTAGAAGATCCATCAATAGGATCGTATAGCAGGGTATAGCGGCTTGTTGAGCAGCTATCAGGCATATAGTAGATGTCTTCCATTTCTTCAGACACCAGCCGACAAACCAAACCGCTTTGCTTAAATACAGAGATAAAAACATCGTTGGCATACAAGTCCATCTTTTTCACAGACTCGCCCTGTATGTTCTGCCTGCCGGTAAAGCCCATAGCGTCTTCGACTAAGCCCGCTCGGGTGAGCCTGCGGGAGACGAGCTTTCCAGCGAACGCGATTCGATTCATGATGGCGCTTAGATCTTGCGCTTCGGGGCCATAGCTATCGAGCTGCTGAAGCACGTGCTGCGAGAGCGTCATGCTATCTCGATTTAAAGAGCCTTCTAGCTCAACATCTGGGGAAGTATCTGCGGCGGCTTGATGAGTGCTTACCATATCTGATTTCTCTTGTGCGTCTATGTAATCTTTATCTTAGAAAGGCATTTTGAGTTCAGAAATCAACCTTTAGACGAACTATAGAAAGTACATGATATATAAACTTTTTTGAATGGCTGATCTCATAAACTCATCAGGCTCTCAGGCGATCGCAACACGCCAAAATAGCAAAGGCAAAATAGCGAGCAAATAAGCGATCGCCTACCATAATCAAACGCCCCACCACGAAAGATCGCCCGAAAATGCCTATTCAACCCTGCTCAAAACGCGCCATCGTTATTGGTGGCAGCATTGCTGGATTGCTCAGCGCAAAGGTATTATCCGCTTTTTTTGAAGAAGTTATCATTCTTGAAAGAGATGACATAGAGACAAAAGCCGCTGAGCGAAGAGGCGTCCCCCAGTCTCCTCAGCCGCACATTTTGCTCACGGGCGGCTACCGGGTTCTCAAGAACTTTTTCCCGAGTATCGATAAAGAACTATTAGCAGCAGGCGCAGTCCCGGTTGACTGGGGGCAAGACTTTCACTTTTTTGCTTTTGGCGGCTGGAACGCTACTTCAGAGCAAGCAACAGAACTACGCTCTTTTTCTTGTACCCGGCCTTTGTTAGAAAATGCAGTTCGCCAGCAGGTAGAACAAGTTGAGAATATAAAGCGGCTTTCTCCCTGTAGAGTAGAAGCTCTAACAGGCGATGAAAGCAAGATAACGGGCGTTCAGTACCGGCAAAATAGAACAGAAGAGGCGCGATCGCTTTTCGCTGATTTAGTCATTGATGCGAGCGGGCGTTCTAGCAATGCCGCTGTGTGGCTAAGTGATCGCGGCTGCGCCACACCAACCGTAAGCACCGTAGATGCAGGGCTAGGCTATGCCACCGGACGATATCGCATTCCCGATGGCTGGAAAGACCGCTGGAAAGTATTGTTGGTATCCCATAAGCCGCCCGATAATTATCGCTTAGGATATCTTGCTCAGATAGAAGGTGACGAGTGGATTGCAACGTTGGGCGGCTATTGCAAGCACTATCCCAGCTTGGATCAGGCAGAGTTTCTTGATTTTGCTAAAGCGCTACCTGCTGCTGAGTTTGGGGAGGCGATCGCCCAGGCAACGCCAGTATCGAAGATCAAAGCCTATCGCTCAACTGCCAACAAACTGCGTCACTACGAACAGCTCTCTCAAATGCCCGATGGTTTTATTGCCATTGGCGATGCCGTTTGTGCGCTGTGTCCTGCTTACGGCCAGGGTTTAACTGTCAGCGGACTATCGGCTCTTGTGCTGCGCGACTGGCTAGATAGCAGCGATCGCAAATCAAAGCCTCTAAACTCATTAGCCTTTCAAAAGGCGCTGGCCAAAAAGACGCTGCCTGCCTGGAACATCGCAACCAAGTCTGATTCAGGCTTTGACCCTGAGGCCGAACGCCCCAAAGCCAGCTTGATAGGACGATTGCTGAGCGGCTACATGCAGCGGCTATTGGAGCGCTCTCATACTGATAGCGAGCTGAGTGTAAGCCTGGCAAAAGTTAATCATATGGTTGATTCTCCTGCGAAGCTGCTCAGTCCTAAGCTGTTGGTGAAGGCGATCGTTTCACCAATGCGCACTGCTCGCTAATCGCTGTTCTTAAGATACGTCTGCAGCTCCTAGTGCTGGCTACCGCACCAGCTCAATAGCTGTTTAGAAAGCGGCTGAGGTCGCTTGTTTGCAGAGCAAGGCTAATTCACTTTTTATTGTCAGCATATCTAAATCTCTCTTTTTATAGACGTTTAGCACTGTTCTTGTCCAGAACTCATGCTAATAAGACGTAGATAGGGTTGAGTTGACCAAGACATTTAACTCAAAAGCAGTTCAGCTCAAAACTATCGCAGCGAAGCGACCGAGTACTTAATATAATGCCTCTGCAACAATCTCCTCCCAGCAAGACTACCAGCGCTCTCATCGCGATTATTGCCAAACTTCACCTTCCACCCCCCACCGAAGACTTGCCCGTTGACTTTCCAGATATTGAAACACCCCGCTTTTCGTATGGCGATCGCCTCTGCTGGAAAACAAACGACACAAACACTGACCACGGCACTGTCATTGGCAAGTTTTACAGCTTTGCGCCTCACTGTCGCCGCTGGCGATGGTGCTACTTAATCTGGCTAGATACTAATTCACCTAGTGCCGCCTGGGTGAGAGCCGATACTGCCTGGGAAAGCGATCTTCAAACATTTGAGGGAACATAAGTTGATGAATCCTCGTCCTCTAACGGCTCACGAGCAACAGTTAATTGATCGGTATAGCTATTGTCAGCTCGGCATGACACCTCAAGCTTTTTATGCAAAATGGCAGGTTAGCCAAGAGGCCATGGCGGCTATTTGCGATCGCTCTGTCTCCACCGTTCGTCGCTGGTTTAGCAAAGACCATAGCTATCGTTCTCCTAGTCCTTCTGATCTCCGTCATCTAGCGATTATGGATTTTTTGCTTGATAACTTTGATCAAATTCCTGAAACTCTAAAGAACGTACTTTGCCCTAAAGAACCTGAAGACTGACCCACATGCGTTCCAAAAAGTCAATATCACCCTGCTCTGATTTTGTGAGTATTCTCTCGATAAGGTGGCGGCAATCTGTCGAAGGCAGATCTCGCCCCTATTTATAAGGAAATCACAATGGCTCCCCAGCAACAGAACAATGTGACCAAGGCTTACCGACAGCAGCTCCAGCCTTGGTGCCTTGTTCAACACCTGCCCGGCATGAAAAACCAGGAAATAGCAAGGTTTCGCCGCCGTAACGACGCCGACGAACATCTTCGAGCATTGTGTCAGTTGATGCCAGTAGCTCAGTACACGATTGTTTTTGACCCAGCCTTAGAAACCGTACAAACTGATGAACAGTCTTTAAAAGAAAGAGTGATCGCTTTGCAAGCAACAGCAGGGCTGCACATCGCTCCGGCTGACTCTGCGCTTATTTAGCAGGCCTATTTAACAGGCTTATTTAACAGAAAGCTTCAAGCCTAAGCTGCCAGAAATTGCCCAGCCCTTGTCAGATACATCAAGATTGAAGCAATAAGTACTTTTACTTAGCATCGTGCCGTAGAAGCAGGTTACAATCCCGCCCGTATGTAAAGTTATGATAAAAGGAACAATTTCTATCAGTAGGGAGCGCAGAAAGGCATTACATTTGCAGTAGCAGTGATCTGAGTAAGGTTATAAATTGATTTAAATCACACAAAATTTTACTTAAATGTGCGTTGCTGTTTTCGGTGTATAGGGTGATACATCTACTAACCATTGCAATAAGTTTGAAGCATAGGAGTTTAGAGCATAGTAATTAGAGACTGCTCTCTTGACATCTATCGCAACAGAATTCTGTTGTAATGATTTTTGGAGCACGGATTTCTATCGTAGAATCTCCGTGCTAAGTCTCACGTGTTGAATCTCACAGGTGTTGAATCTCACAGGTGTTGAATCTCACAGGTGTTGAATCTCACAGGTGTTGAATCTCAATAGTCAGCAGCGCTGCAAAACCTTTCGACTATCCCCTTCCGATTAGTATTTTCCCATTAACTATCAATATCTTTAACCGACTCTCCACAACTCTCCATAGAAGTGTTGCGCATCTGCAACTATTTCTATTGAGAACTGTTCCTTAGAAATTGTTTCTTAATAAAGAGGCCGCACGGTTGCTCTTACGAACCAACAAACGTTTGTCTATGCTTGATAGTAGCACCACATTTTTTGATTTAGCAGACAACATACAAGCTTGCTACCAACAAAGGTTTACGGGCTCTGTAAGGGTCAGTTGCCAGGGTAGTGAAGCCTCGGATAATGAGTGGTACGTTCTATACTTACTGGGCCAAATCGCATGGATACAGTCGCAAGCACAGTCTAAAGCACAGTCTCGACGGCGATGGCAAAGGCATCTAGCAGCGTATAATCCTATTTTTTTTAGTCAAGTCGCTCAAAAAGGAGAGCGGCCTTACGCATCATGGAACTACGACGCATTGTCTCGCCTAGTTAGGCTAGGACAGTTTCGCCGCGATCGGTTCTATCAGATTGTTAAGAGCTGCATTGCTGAAGATCTCTTCGATATGTTGCAAGCTAGCGCGGCGCAGCATGGGCAAACATCCGGGCGTTCTACTTGTCCGCTTACTTGCCAAGTTCAGTCTAGCGAACGTCTTAGTCCATCTTTAATCATGCTTCAAGATGGGCAAGCCTGGCAGTACGCGCAGCGGGAATGGCAGGACTGGAACCAGGCTAATCTCTCTGAATATTCTCCGAACGATGTGCTATCCATCATTCAGCTCGAAGCTTTGAGAACGCAGGTATCAGCCCAAAGCTTTCAAGCTCTGATTGGGCATGTAAATGGTGAAAATACGCTCAGGGATCTATCTGCTAAGTTTCGAGTGCCGCTCATCCCTTTTACAAAGTCAATATTACCCTATGTCTCCCGACAGCTACTAGCGTTCTCATCAGAAACTGGAGCTGCGAAGACCAAACCGGCAAATGTAGGCTCAGGTGAGATTAATTTGCCGACCAAAGTATATCGCCAAGCCCCTGGAATTGCCTACATTGACGACAGCCTAACAGACAGCAGAGCAATGTCTGAGATTGTAAAAGACTTAGGCTATCGGTATACCAATATTCCTAATCCTATACAGGCGCTGCCTGCACTAATCGAGTCTAAACCCAAGCTAATCTTCTTAGATTTGGTCATGCCAACAGCTAACGGCTATGAGGTTTGCGCTCAAATTCGCCGCGTTTCTGCTTTAAAGAATACGCCAGTCGTTATTGTCACGAGTAATGATGGTATTGCCGATCGCGTCAGAGCAAAGATTGCGGGTGCTTCTGGTTTTATCGGCAAGCCAATCAGGTCAGAGAAGGTTGAAAAAGTCGTCAAAAAACACCTGTCAAGAGGTACCTAACGAGTCCAAAACTTCATCGTTTGGGGTTCGCAATTAAACCTAAGCAGATTCTTTCGCTTCGTAACACTACATTCACAGCACCGATAGTAACTATGCCAACTGCCTTAATTGTAGAAGATAGTCTGATTGACAGAGAGATTTTAACTGGCTATTTGAGGCAGGCAGGCATCATTGTCACGAGCGCCCAAAGTAGCGAAGAAGCTCAGCAAATGCTGCAAGAAAGGCATCCAGACATGGTTTTCTTAGACGTTGTTTTGCCCGGACAAAGTGGCTTTGAGTTTTGTCATAGTTTAAAGACAAATAAGAGCACTCAGAATATTCCCATTGTGATTTGTTCAACTAAGAGTACCGAGGCTGACCGGCTGTGGGGCTCAATGCTAGGTGCAGATGCCTACATCACTAAACCCATTAACCTGCAGCAAATTGAGCAAACGGTTGCACAGATTATTACTTAGAAAACCCATTGCATATAGAGAGTCGTCGTTTATAAAACGCCTATAAAAGTAGATGGAGTGCAGAACAGATGCAGCAGAACAGACAAAAGCCAGAAGAAAGAGTGAACGTGACTGTGACTAAGACAAAGACTATTGAAACAAAGGCTATTGAGACAAAGACACATACAAAGCTTGACGCCGACTTCGCAATGCTGCCACTTGGCCTATCTAGCAACCAGTTAGATCACAATCAGCCAGGTCATTATCAGTTAGACCCTCTCGGGCTAGCTCCTATTGCAGCAGATACTCGTCAAAAATATCTGCGGTTTATGCTTTCGCAAAAGAGCAGTGCGTTACTACCACTCGATCAAATTACAGAAGTTGTCCAGCTATCACTAGAAGATATTTTTCCAGTGCCTGATATGCCTGATTGCGTATTGGGCGTATGTGGATGGGAGGGCGAAACTCTTTGGCTGGTAGATCTCAATCATTTAGTTGGCTACGAGCCCTTATTTCAACCCTCTCAGATTGCGAAGCCGCCTATCAGCATTGTGGTTCAGTTTTCGGGTCACGCGTTAGGACTCGTTGTAGAACAGGTTGGCGATATTGATTTATTTGACGAGCAGCAAATTTATATGGAAACCGGCTTGTGTCCGCCTAGCCTGGAGCCTTTTGTGCTGGGATATTGCCCCCAGCAGGGAGGAACGGTTCTGAGTGTTGCCGCTATTTTCGAATCGTCACTTCGGCAAGATCGCACCTTAGCTGACAAATAAGCTGGCAGATAAGCTGGCAGATAGCAGCGAACAAAATAGTAAGTTTCTATCTTTTTTATATTCCCGATCCCAACGTATTTAGACATTCACTATGACTATGAACTACGACGCTACAAACGATTACGACGCTACAAACGATCTTGTTGATGCTGATGACTTAGCGCAACACTCTCTCAATGGAAATATTGCCACGAGCGTTCTAGAGAGAGATAGCGACGACAGCGGCGACGGTGACAGCGGTGATGATAGTGGAAAGGCTCCGCACCTGCCAGAAGAGATATCCGATGAGCCATTACGCGAACCAGATATAGCCTCAGCCTCAGCCTACGAGCCTATGACTGCTGCGCATAGAACGCAGCCAGGATCGCTCTTTGAGACGTTCGATATTGCCGGGCAGATGGATCAGGCGACTACGCCAGAAAATCTCTATCAAATTGCAGTTTCTGCGCTTCGCAAGCAGTTTCGATGCGATCGCGCTCTTGTCTATCAGTTCGCAATGCCATCAGCCGGTAGCGTCATCGCTGAGTCTGTCACAGCAGGCTATACGCCCACGCTAGGAGAGAGTTTCGATGCGATCGCTTTCGGTGCTGCTAACGCCAGTGACTATCAGGGGCAACCTATCGCGCTCTCAAATGCTAGCGAGGAGGCTGTTTCTCCTCATCAGATGCAGATTTTACAGCGTTTTCAGGTACAGGCCAGCTTGAGCCTGCCCATTGTTACAGTCGGCCAGCCATGGGGACTGCTCGTGGTTCAGCAGTGTGATAAGAGCAGATCTTGGGATGAGCAAACAGTTGCCTTTCTCCATCAAGTCGCCTCAGATATTGCGCTCAGGCAGCAAACATACAGGCTAGAACAGCAGAGCCAGCAAGAAATTGCCCGTGGAGAAACCCTCGCAACCGTCATTCAAAACGTTCGCGAACTCTCGAATCTTTCTGAGGTGTTTGAGTCAACGGCAAGAAAGCTCAGGAACTTTTTAAAGAGCGATCGCGTCGCCGTCTTTCAGTTCTTGCCAGAGAGCGGCTATACCCAGGGCGAAGTGGTTGCCGAAAGCGTCAACCCTGCCTTTGTCTCAGCCAAAGAAATTGTTGTTGAAGATCACTGCTTTAGCAATTCGATGGCTGAAGCCTACCGGCAGGGCAGGATTTCGACAATCGATGACGTTCACAACGCAGGCATTCCTGAGTGCTACGTTGACTTGCTCGATCAGTTTCAGGTGAAAGCTAATCTTGTCGTTCCTATGCTGAAAGACAATCAGCTATGGGGCCTGTTTTGTATTCACCAGTGCGCCGAGCCGCGTCAGTGGCAAGCCTTAGAAATAGCCTTTGTGCGGCGGGTTGCGGCCCAGCTTGATTTGGCCATGCAGCAGGCAGACTATCTGGGCCAAATCCAAGCGACTAACCAGCAGCTTGAAGACGCTGTAGCCAGAGAGCAACTGATTACGAAAGTTGCCGAACGACTGCGTAGCACCAAAGAATTACCCAGAGCGCTCAGAGCAACGGTGCAAGATATTCGCCACCTGCTAGCCGCCGACCGAGTAGGGCTGTTTCAGATGGACGCCACGAAAAACTACAGCGTGGGTGAGTTTGTCGTTGAAGATGTGGCGGTCGGTGTTCGCTCAGCGATGGCTGCTAAGGTACAAGATCACTGCTTTGCTGAGGAGCAAGCCGAGAACTACCGCAAAGGTCGCTACTGGGTTGTCAATGACATCGCCGAACTAGATGTCAGCTACTGTCTTATTGAGCTGCTGGGCGAGCTACAGGTAAAAGCCAGTATTGTGGTGCCCCTGCTAGTAGGCGACGTGCTGTGGGGTCTGTTTGCTATTCATCAATGCACCGGCCCTCGCGAGTGGACAGAAGCAGACGTACAGTTTGCACACCGCATTGGCGCTCAGCTAAACCTGGCGCTGCAGCAGGCTGAATATTTAGAGCAGGTGCAGGACAAAACGACTAAGCTCACAGAGCTAGCTAACCGCGAAAAAGCCTCTAAAGAGCTACTCCAGCAGCAGGTCATTCAGCTTTTGAAAGCGGTTGGCCCCGCCTTAAAAGGCGATCTGACCGTACGGGCGCAAGTCACTGAAACAGAAGTCGGTACGGTCGCTAGTGCCTACAACAACACCCTACAAAGCCTGCAAAAAATTGTCAGCCAGGTGCAGGTAGCCGCAGACCAGGTGGGTGAAACGTCTCGGCTGAGCGAAACCTCTGCCCAGTCGGTTACTCAGCAGGCGCAGCAGCAGGCGCAGGCGCTAGAGCAGGCGCTAATTCTCATTCAAAAAATGGTGGTTTCGACTGAAACGGTGGCCCGAGATGCGCAGCGGGTAGAAACCGCAGCGCGACAGGCTAGCCGCACCATGCAGAAAGGAGACGGTGCGATGAACCGAACAGTAGACGGGATTGTGGCTATTCGCTCAACGGTCGCTGAAACTAACCAGCGCATTAAGCGACTGAGCGAGTCTTCGCAAAAGGTTTCTAAAATCGTGAGTTTGATCAGTCACTTTACGACTCAAACGCAGCTTCTGGCGCTAAATGCCTCAATTGAGGCAACGCGGGCCGGAGAGTATGGCAGAGGATTTGCTGTTGTCGCCGATGAAGTGCGATCGCTCGCCCGACAGTCGGCGGCAGCCGCCACTGAGATTGAACAGTTTGTGCAAGAAATTCAGACGGGTACGGCTGAAGTCTCGACGGCAATGGAGACTGGCATTCAGCAGGTCGCAGCCGGAACAACGCTCGTCAGCGACGCTCGCCAAAATCTGACGGCTATTGTCAAAGCCACTGAAGAGATCAGCCAGCTCATTGGCCATATTACCCAAACCACTCACCAGCAGGCCAGTGAGTTTAAGGTCGTAACGCGGGCTATGACTGAAGCGACAGAGATTGCCAATCAAACCTCTGATAGTTCTCATCATCTCGCAGGATCTATTCAGCAGGTGCTAGAAACCGCCGAGGCGCTTCAGACTAGCACAACCCAGTTCAAGGTTTAGCCTCTTTTATCTCAAATCACCTAGCGTTAGCCCCTCGTATGATGACAGACAGCCGTGTTTCTGAACAAACCTATCGGTACTTTGAACAAGAAGCAACTGAGCTTCTACAAACGATGGGGGATGAACTGCAAGATCTCAGATCAGACTTTAGCCCTCAAAAGGTGCATACGCTCATGCGTGCGGCACACACCTTAAAAGGTGCATCTGCCAGCGTCGGCCTAGATGCGGTGACCAAAACAACGCACTCCTTAGAGAGTATTTTTAAGGCGCTGTGTCATCAGGACACAGATGTGAGCGTAGAGATGGAGCGGCTTATTTTCGATGGGTATGACTGCTTGCAGCTATTGATGTCCGCGCAGCTAGAAGGATCAAAAGTAGATGAGTCGGACATTCTAGACCGGATGGCAGCGGTGGTCAGTCAGCTCCAAGCGATGCTAGGCGCTCGCTTTGGCCAAGAGGGGCATATACCAACATCTAGCGAGCTAGGGTTTGATCTGACTCAATCTATCTTTGAAGTAGGCGTCAGCCAGCGACTAACGTTACTCTCAGAAGCGCTAGAAGAACCCGATTTAGCTGCGCTGAGCGATCTTTTAAAGAGTCAGGCAGAAGTCTTTATTGGCCTAGCTGAATCTTTGGATTTGCCTGGCTTTCAAGAGATCGCCCAGATTACGTTAGACGGACTAACAGAGCATCCAGAGCGGACTTTGGCAATTGCCCAAGCCGCGCTAGAGAACTTTTGTGCGGCTAAAGCAGACGTGCTGGGGGGCGATCGCACCCAAGGTGGAGTGCCTTCGGCTGCACTGCAACAGCTTTGCGGCTTTTCTTCTCGCCAGGCGCTACTTGAAAAAGCAGACGCTCAAGCTAGAAAAAAGCGTAAAGGTAGCTGGATTAAACGTCCGTGGCAGCTACTGACTCACCCCATTGGGAAATCCGCTCAAAGCGAACAGCCGCGCGATCACTCTGTAGGTCAGCTATCTCAACCCATCGCATCTGTAGAGGACGCCGCCGACAGCGATGAGCATGAAAACGTTGCTACCTCTACAGAGCCAGTAATTGCTGAAGTAGAATCTTCAGCTATCCAGCTAGAAGATAGCGAAATGGAGGACTCATCACCGTTTGCAGGCGATCCGTCTCTTTTTACAGACGATCTGCCTGCTTTAAATCTGCCTGCTTCAGAAAGGAACAGTTCTAGTCGGCAAAAGCAGCCTCGCCAGCCGGGCAATATCCCAGCAGATACCTCAGCCTCAAGCAGTCGTCGTATAACAACGCGCGTGAGCGCCCAACATCTGCAGCAGCTCTCTCAGGCAATGGGTGAATTACTCACCCAGCAGAATCGTCAAACCCTCTACAACGAACAGCTATCAGCGCTCGTTAAAAAGCTGTCAAACCGCATTTTGCAGCAGCAGCGGCAGCTCAATCAGTATCGCGATCGCACCGTCATCCAAGCATCGTTTGCGCGAGCATCATCAGACCATCTCCAAGCAAAACCAACGCCTGCTGCAAGCTCAAATGCCATCTCGTATGCTCAATTTGATACCTTGGAGCTAGACCAGTACAACGATATTCAGCTATTGGTGCAGTCTTGCTTAGAAGAGAGCATTCAGCAATCAGAAAGTGTCGATGCCATTGAACTGTTTGTCAAGCGCTCGGAGCAAGCATTAGACAGACAAAAGCGGCTGTTAGCAAATACTCGTGAAACCCTGCTCACTGCCAGAATGGTGCCTTTAAGACAGGTCTTTCAGCGGCTGCCTGCTGCGGTATCGCGGCTCCAGGCACAGTTTTGTGGCGAGTATGGTAAGCAGGTTGAAGTCGTGATAGAAGGCGGCGAATTTTTGGTAGATAGAGCGATTGTCGATCAGCTCTATGAGCCACTGCTACACCTTGTACGGAATGCGTTTGACCATGGCATAGAATTTCCTGAAGAACGAATTGACCAGAACAAGCCTGCCGCTGGCCGTATTACCATCGCGGGCGCTCAGCAAGGTCGCTATGTCGTCATTACGATCAAAGACGATGGGCAGGGGCTAGACCTTGAGATCATTCGCACTAAGGCCATCGAAAGTCAGCTTATCACCGTTGCTGAGGCGGCTACCTTAACGCTTTCGCAAACGACTGATTTGCTGTTTGAAGCAGGGTTTTCGACGGCTGGCGATATTGATAGCATATCGGGCCGAGGGGTGGGGCTAGATGCCGTTAGAGCCAGGGTGCGATCGCTGCAAGGAGAAACCGCCGTCAGCTATGTTCCTGCCGTTAGCACCTGCTTTACGCTTAAAATTCCTACCCACACGAGCATCGCTAAAATGCTGCTGTGTCGGGTAAAAGATCGCACTTATGCGCTGATGACAGAAGCTATTGAGCATATTTTGAGGCCCACACTAGAGCAGATGTGGGTGTGGGAGGGCGGCAAGACCTTGACCTGGCAAACTAGCGAGCAGGAGTATCTTATTCCTGTTAGCACGCTAGATCGGGTCTTGCCTCATACCTCGTCTTTACCTGAGCATCGAACCCCTCTCACTGCTGATACTCACTCAGGCATCTCATCTCCGCTCGTGCTACTGCGCCATGGCGATACGCTAGTTGGCCTAGAAGTCGATGAGCTGCTAGGCGAACAGGAGCTAGTCATCAGCCCATTGAGCACAACTCTCTCACCGCCTGATTATCTATACGGCAGCAGCGTTTTGCCAAATGGACAACTGACCCTAGTGCTCGATAGCACAGTACTTGCAAAAGTAGTCTCAACGCAGCACCGTCAGCAAAAAGGAGATGACGCGAGTGCAAATGCTTCAAATCGCCATTCATCTCAAATCGCCAGCGCTTCGCAGAAACCCGTTTTTGCTAAAAAGCTGATTTTGACGGTAGACGATTCGATCACAGTGCGCGATGCTTTGGCAGATGCGCTACAGCGCGTTAACTATCAGGTTATTCAAGCCAAAGACGGCGCAGAAGCTCTTCAGCAGCTAGCGCGATACCCGGATGTTCAAGCTATTTTATGTGATATTGAGATGCCTGGGATGAACGGCTTTGAATTTTTAAAAGTACGCCAGCAGCGACCAGAAATTGCCTCAATTCCAACGATTATGCTGACATCAAGAGCCGGTACGAAGCATCGCTCGCTCACCGAAAATCTTGGCGCTACAGCCTACCTCACCAAACCCTACCTCACGCCCCAGCTTCTTCAAACCGTTGCTGAGGCTATCGAAAGTCAGTTCCAAACATTGCCTCAAGTCTCTCCTCAAGCTTCTCTAAGTACAGTAGGAGCCAATACAGTAGGAGCCAGTGCAGTAAGAGCGAGTGCAGTAAGAGCCAGTACAGCGGGAGCGCCCTTATGAATAATATCGCCACCCAGAGCATTTCTCAACAAGAATTTGAAGCTGCCGCCCGCAAATCTGCTGAAGTAAAGCAGTACATCACCTTCAAGGTGTCAGGGCATCTGTTAGCACTGCCCAGCGCAGGTATTTTGAAAGTAGTGGCCACCCCACCGCCCAATCAGGGGGGATTAGTTAGCATGGGATTAGTACAGCTAGGGCCGTACAGCATTCAGATAATTGAGTTACATAAGCTACTTCCGCCAGCCAGTCGCCCCTCGCAGTCTGAAGGGCAAACGGGCGATCAAAATCCGCCCTTTTTGCTGGTGCTGCGCGACACTGATGGGGAATTCTGGGGAATTGCCTTAAACGAGCCTCCAGACTTGATTGATATGCCTAACTACGCGCTTAAACCCGTGCCACACGAAAAGCGATTGGCTCGGGCGCTGCGATGGATCTCTCATGTGGTCACGTACCATTTACACGGTAATTCTCACACGCTTCTATTGCTAGATATACCGGCGGTGTTAGGCGGCAAACGACTCGCTTCGCCTACCCTTCAGGCAGTAGATTCTGTTAGCACTGGCTCAGATAGCGCACCAATACCCCCTAAGACCAATGATGAAGCCAGCGGTGAAACCATTCAGACTGTACGAGAACTAGAAATGTACGTCTAAAAGATTGCATACATGCCGCAAAGGCTCATAGAGACTACTGCTTCTCTCTTAGATACTTAGGCTTCCATCCAGGAATCGTCTTTTGTGGCGATCGCGTCAAAGCTAAACAGTCAGGGTCAACGTCTTTGGTAAGCGTGGAGCCTGCGGCAATCGTTACGTCTTCACCAACGATAATAGGGGCGACAAGTGTAGTATTTGCGCCAGTTTTTGCGCGATCGCCAATCACCGTCTTATGCTTATACTTACCGTCGTAGTTCGCCGTAATCGTCCCGGCTCCCACATTCACCTGCTCACCTAGCTCAGCGTCTCCCAAGTAAGAAAGATGCGCCATATTTGAGTTCGCACCAATCACCGACTTCTTGATCTCAACAAAGTTACCAATCCGGCAGTTCTCTCCTACCTGCGCCTTACCGCGAATATGGGCAAACGGCCCAATCCGGCCACCTGCGGCAACTTCGCTATCAGTCACCATTGAGTGAACCAGCAGCGTATTTTCTCCAATCGTACTATTTTCAACAAAAGAACCGGGGCCAATCCGACAGCCCGACTTAATCACAGAATTACCGCGCAAGTTCGTCTGCGGTTCAATAATGACGTCAGGCTCTACCGTCACCGTCGAATCAATCGTGATACTAGCTGCATTAATCAACGTAACGCCAGAAAGTAACAGTTCATCTTTGAGTCTCTTCTGCATCACGGCTTCGGCTTCTGAAAGCTGTTTGCGATTGTTGATGCCCGCCACTTCTGAAGGTGAAACGTCCATCGCCATCACAGGCGAGAGTTCTTTGATCACATCTGTTAAGTAGTACTCATTCTGATCGTTATCTGACTTCAGGTGAGGCAGAATCGTCATCAGCGCCGACCATTTAAAGCAATAAATACCTGCGTTTGTTCTGTTGTTGTTTCGCTGCTCTTCACTACAGTCACGATGCTCGACAATTTCTTCGACAATTAAATTGTCATCACAGAAAACGCGGCCATAGCCGGTTGGATCGTCCATCTGCGCCGTCAAGATAGTCGCCGCGTTATCGTTCTCAGTATGGGTTTTCAACATCTGTTCAATCGTTTCGGGCCGTAGTAAGGGCACGTCGCCATTGAGTACTAACAGATTTCCTTCAAAGCCTTCTAGCGCTGGAATTACTTGCTGTACGGCGTGGCCGGTACCGAGCTGTTCGGTCTGCTCAACAAACTCTAAATCTGGCACTTTAGAGAGTGCTGCTTTCACCTGATCGGCTTCGTAGCCGATGATGGCAAGTTTGCGGGTAGGGTTCACAAGCGCGGTGCTAGCCAGGACGTTTTCAACCAGCGTAAGGCCGCTGAGGCGATGCAGGACTTTGGGTAAAGATGACCTCATGCGGGTGCCTTTGCCTGCTGCTAGGATTGCGATCGCGAGTGAGTCCGCCATAGTGCCTCGGGAGAATTTGCTGTTGGGTGAAGGGTGGGGGGTGTTGTCTCAGACGGAGGGCGCAAGGTCTTGCGCCCCTACGGAGGTTGCCGTTAGATCGGTACCATGGCGATGCATTCAATTTCGACTAAAACATCTTTGGGGAGGCGGGCGACTTCTACGCAGGCACGAGCGGGAGCGCTTTCGTCACCGAAGTGCTGAGCATAGACCTTGTTCATCTCAGCAAAGTCGTTCATGTCTTTGAGAAAGACTGATGTTTTGACGACCTGAGACATGTCTGAGCCCGCCGCCTTGATTACTGCTGCTAAATTTTGTAGCGATTTTTCGGTTTGCTCGGCCACCGTTGTGCCGACCAGTTCGCCAGTCGTCGCATCTAAAGGAATTTGCCCGGCGACAAACAGCATCGCGCCCGAAGCAACGACGCCCTGGTTGTATGGGCCTACGGGAGCGGGAGCCTGGTCGGTCTGAATAATTTTGCGCACGGGGTTTCCTTGTCATCGACAAATCAATGTCTAATTTAGACGATTTTTAGACCCCGTTCTCATCTTTTAGGCGGCGTTAAGCATTTACAGGAATTCCTCTGGGCACAGGTAGTTCGTGTAAATGTTTCCAGCAGACCGTGCAGGCGGGCAGTTCGTGGGCTTCGGCGTAGGGCTGATGAACAGTGTCAAGCCACTCGAAGAAGGCGTCAAAGTTTTGGGCGACTTCAGCAGGCGGCGTGTTGATGTCGCCTAGCTGGAAGTGGGGGGAGTCGTTTTCGATGGCAAACGGGCAGGCGTGAAACTGGCCGTCGCTTTTGAGTACGGGGTAGCAGTGGGGGCAGGTGGAGTTAACTTTGGGGCGGGTTTCTTCGCCGGTAAACGGATCGACGCCGCGACCTGAGTCCACGATGTCAGGGTGACCGATTGCGATCGCTCCCTCGTGCATTTCCTCATAGTCTTCCAGTCGCTTCAAAGCCTTTAGCGGCATCTGCGGCGCGCCGTCTCCTGTGGCAATTGAGTAATTAAGTGAGGCGGTTGTTTTCCCTAGCGAATCAGATTCTAGAACCTCAATTAGCTGCTCAGCGCGAATGCCGTTGGAGTAGATCACAATTGCGCCTGTGAAATCGTGATCGCGCAAATAAGAAATCGCCCAAATCACATTCTGATGATCCAGCGTCGGCTCACCCCCATAAAACTTAATCGCCCCTTGATCATTCAGTATCACAGAGCGCAAAGCCGCGTCTAAATGCGCCGCCTCATAAGCAATATAGTCACCCTTTGGCGTACCAAACACCGTACAAAAATCACAGTCTCGATTGCATCGGTTGCCAGGATAAAGATGCAGTTCCATCAAACGGTTGTTCTCAATGACGCCGCGATCGCGACTCTC
Organism: uncultured cyanobacterium; assembly: GCA_963793265.1. Taxonomy (GTDB): domain Bacteria; phylum Cyanobacteriota; class Cyanobacteriia; order Phormidesmidales; family Phormidesmidaceae; genus Phormidesmis. Next base: position 181,819 of record CAWBZI010000004.1, on the reverse strand, counting down.
ACGTTCTTTAAAAGCCATATAGACAGGTATCTCCAGTGGTCTTTAATTCTAAGATTTTCTAACTGGTTGTAGCAATTTTCTCTTTCCAAAGCGTTTCTAGCCGAGTCGTATATTCGGCATTGGCAACCGGTACCACATCCGCCACCAGATCCTTCAGCGGCACCCCATAATCAGCCTCCACCTGCGCAAATTCCTTTTGCAAATCAGGCGGCACCTTACTCACCGCCAGCAGCGGCGGATCGCCCCACACCTGCGGCTTAAACTTCTCAAGCTGCCCTTCAGGACTAGAGAGCACATTGGCCAGCACCATTGCCCCTGCCGGATTGCTCGCATTCACCGGAATCGCCGTGAACGAAGGATCGTTCAAAGAAGCACCCGGCATTGCAAACGCCTCAGCCGTATCTGGAAACTGTCCGTTCGTTTTGGCCTCTACAATCTGTGAAACAAACGCGGGCATCATCCAAATTTCACCGTTTGCAAACAGCTCATTCAGCCGTGCCTGCGAGGGTGGATACGTTCTACCCCTGCGCCACAGATAGGGCTCTAGCGACTCCAAATAGTCCACCACCAGCGGCGACTTCTCAGCCCACAGCGCCTCATCAAATTCCGCGCCCGCATACTGCTCATAGCCACCTGTCACCCCATAGAGCACCGTCAGCAAGAAGCGGCTGCCGTCAAAAGCAGGCGGCGCGGCATAGGTAAATCGGCCCGGATTCTCTTTCGCCCATTCCAGCAGCGCATCAAACGTCTCAGGCGTTTGCTGAACCTTAGCGCTGTCTTTCACCATCAGATAGTAGGCCCCGGTATAAGGCGCTTCGTAGCCGTCCGTGGGCAAGCCAAAGTCCGAGAGCACCGCCGGATTATCCAGATCATAAGCGGCCATCGCCGGGAGCTTGTCGGTAAAAGGCCCAAAGAGTAAATTGCCCTGCTTTAGCGTGCGAAAGTTCTCTCCGTTGATCCAAATGAGATCGATGCTGCCGCCGCTATTAAGCCCGGCCTGAACTTCGCCTACAACTTTGTTCACCGCTTCTACCGTGTCGTTAATCGGCACACGATTGAGCGTCACATCGTACTGGCTCTTGAGCTGCTCAGCAACCCATTCGTCGGCGTAGGCATTAATGTTGTCACTGCCGCCCCACATGGCCCAGTTGACGGTGGTTCCTTGGGCTTGTGCAACAATCTCGTCCCAGCTTGCGGTGCTAAGATCTAGATCTTCTGAAGTAGATGAGGTGGAACGGTTGGTGCAGCTTGTGGCGATCGCACCTAAAAAAGCCGCTGTTGAAAGCGCAACAAACTGGCGACGAGGTAGCGTAATTGGATAGCGATGTTTAGAAATATTTGACATTAGGCTTTAAAAGAAAATGGACAGATGAAATAGGGTTAGAAGAGATCTACTCTAGCCCTTCGGTCACAGGAAAGCCCCAAAGCCCATCAGCAGGTAAGCGCACCCATACAGACTGACCAACCGCAAAAGTTTGATTAGGCGCGATCCATGCCTGCAAAGGTGGCCCGGTCGCAAGCTGTAGCGTTAGCTTCCGCTGAGTGCCCACGAATCGATTAGCTGTGACCGTTGCCATCAGCACATTGTCAGCCTCACTCGGACGCGCCGCATAAACTTGAACGTGTTCCGGGCGAATCGTGACCTGAATATCACCTTCGAGCGACTGATCGCTCATCAGCATTGTCTGTTCATTTAGCCACCACTCGCGCTGCTTGGCTTTAGTCGTAAAAAAGTTCACCCCGCCAAAAAATCGCGCCGTTTCCTCATCGCATGGATACCGATAAAGCGCCTCGGGCGTCGCCACCTGCCGCAGTCGCCCCTCAAACATCAGCGCAATCCGCTGAGACATCACCACCGCCTCCGCCTGATCGTGCGTCACAATCACCAGCGTCACGCCCGTCTCCGCCTGAAGCTGAAGAATCAAGCCCTGCATTTCCTCCCGCAAATTAGCATCTAAAGCAGACAGCGGCTCATCTAATAGCAAAACCTTTGGCTGAATCACCAGCGACCGCGCCAGTGCCACCCGCTGCGCCTGCCCGCCCGAAAGCTCAGACGGCTGCCGGTGCGCAAATCCGCCTAGCTGCACCCTTTTGAGCATTGCGATCGCCTGCTCCTCCCGTTCCGCCCGATTCACCCCCCGCATTTTCAGCCCAAACGCCACATTCTCTCCCACGCTTAAATGTGGGAACAACAGACCCTTTTGCAAAATCAAAGCCACATTTCGCCGCTCAGGAGGCACCCGATTAAGTACGCGATCACCCAGCTCCACCTGACCCGCATCAGGCCGCAAAATCCCCGCAATTAGCTGCAACGTCGTAGACTTACCGCAGCCCGAAGGCCCCAACAAAGAGACAATCTCACCCGCCTTAATCTCTAGCCACAGATGCTCAACTGCAGGCACACCCCGAAAAGATTTGCTTAAATTCTTTAGCGCTAGCTGCATCACACGTCTCCTAGCCCACCAATTGCCGCCTCATTTTGCAGCGCCCGGCTAGAGAACAACAGAAAAACCAGCGCGGGTATGACTGAAGTAATCGCGATCGCCGCCGTCAGCCCGCTGTTCCCCCCTTGAAGCGACGTAAACAGCACCATCGGCAGCGTAAACACCCGACCGCCACCGACAAAAAACGTCAGCAAAAACTCATTCCACGAGATTAAAAAGGCAAACAGTGAGCCTACTACTACGCCCGGCAAAATGATTGGTAGCGTGATGTTAGTGAGCACCTGCCAGGGGGATGCGCCGAGCGATCGCGCCTGTACCTCATACCCTGGATCAAAATTAGCAAACACGCTGCTCAACACCAAAGTCATATAAGGAATGATCGGCAGCAAATGCACCAGCACCACGCCCGTCACCGTGCCGCTAAGCCCCAACCGAATCAGCACCGACTGAATTCCCATCAGCGTCGCCAGCGGCGAGACAATAATCGGCATTAGCAAAAACAGCTTAATCCCAGCCTTACCAGGAAAATCCATCAGCCCCAAAGCCCGCCCCGCAGGTAGCCCTACGACTAGGGCTAGGCCGGTTGCGATCGCTGCAATCACCAAACTCTGCAAAAATCCCTCTCCCACCTTAGAAGTCGTCGAAAAAACCGCCTGCCAGTGCACCATCGTCCAGTCTTGCGGCCATAGCTGCGGAAAATACCAGCCGTTTGCAAACGAGCTAATCAGCAGCGGCAAGAACGGCAGAAACAGCACGCTAATGATCAGGCCCAGCAGCGCATTTTTGGTCATGATGGTTGCTGAAAGAGAGAATTTTTTAACGGTTTACTCGCATCTTTAGATCCTAGCCACAAATAAAGCCCGCTAAGTGCTAACGAGACAAATGAGAGTAATAAACCTAAGGCGATCGCCGTCGTCCGCTGCGCCAAGTCCACATTTGTAAACGCCTGATACACCAGCACCGGCAGCGCTTGCGGATAGGTCGCCCCTAGCAAAAACGGCACCTCAAACGAGCCAAACACATAGCCAAACACAATCAAACTTGCCGACACAATCCCCGGCTTCATCAGCGGCAGCGTCACCGACCAAAAGCACTGCCACCGGCTCGCCCCCAACGCTCTCGCCTGACGCTCATACTCAGGCCGAATTCCGCGCAGCACCGCCAGCAAAATCAGCGTCATAAACGGAATCTCCTTCCACAAAAAGAGAATTATCACACCCAAATTAGCGCCGTCATTCACCAGCAGCGGAAAGCCCTGATCCGATTGAATTAACCCCAAATCAAACAGCAGTCGCGACAGCAGCCCGCTAGGCGACAGCAGCAGTAACATCCCTGCAATCCCGACCAGATGCGGAATCGGCAGCGTGAGCTGACAGGCAAAACTCGCCCACCGCCCCGCCGAGCGCAGCAACAGCGCCAGGCCAATGCTTAGAACCGTCGAGAGTCCAGTCGAGACGAGTGCTATGTAAAGGCTGAGGGTAAGCGATCGCCAAAATCCCTCACGCCCTAGCGCCGAGCCATAAGCCGCCAGCGAAAGCACGCCGTCTCCTGTCAGCCCCCACAAACCCAAGCTCTGCAAAAACGCCAGCGCCAGCCCGCCGCCAAACAACAGACCGACTAAGCTCAGCGCAGGCAGCAGTAACAAATAAGCCCGCCACCGCTCATCTAGCATCCGATTAAATATCTTCATCTAACCAGTCCATCACAGAAAGCCACAGACTTTTGAACTGTTCATAGCGATCGCTCGGATCGACCTGTTCGCCATCGTCGTACCAGCGATTGGCAGTAATCCAGTAGCCCGCCGTCCAGCAGAGCGATCGCACCGCCGGAAACGCGCCAAACGCAGCAAAATGATGTTTGATAGCAATCTCCAAGTCTCTATCGCCCAAAGCCTCGTAATAACACCGCAAAAAAAACGCTCGGTCTTCGGCGGGCATCTGATAGCCCTCACGCCTGCAAATCGTCACAGGCGATAAAAAGTGGCCCAAATCACCAGCCGGAGAGCCCACCTCAGCCCACTCCCAATCAATCAAGTAGGCACTTTGCTGATTGATCACCCAGTTGTCGTAAGTGTGATCGCTATGCACCAGGCAGCGATAAGGATAGTCGATTAGCCTTTGGGCATCAGGTAGGTGCGATCGCGCCTTTACCAACAAAGCCTCAATCATCTCAACAATCCGCAAATCCGCCCCCGTCGATTCAATATAAGGCTGAGCGTAATCTTTTGACTCCTGATAAAAAAGCTGTAACGGCTGCTCGACAGACACCAGCGGCGGCACAAGCTGAGCAACGTCATAATCTGCGGCCAGTGGCAACCTATGCAGATGAGCTAGCGTATGAGCACACTTTCTTAAATGGGTACGGCTGTAGTCTAGCGGTTGGCCAATCAGATAGTTAGTAATTAAATAAGTATATGGAAATAAGGCATCAGGACTCAGCTTTGCCGCTGCTAGCTCGTGCCCAATGCCCGTTCCTTTTATATAGAGCAAAACCGCCTGCTCAAACTCGGTTAGCCGACTCACCTCCCCATCAAAGCGCTGATTAGGCGTATTCACTGCCACCCTTACAAGCTGCTGATCGCTCAACCGAAAAATAGCATTCGCCTCACCATGCGCCAAAAAACTCAGCTCTGTAGCATATCTTGCGGCGGCTGAATTATCCTGAAAGTTCTCTTTTAACTGTTCTTTCAAGCTTTCTTTCAGCCCTGCTTTCAAACTGTTGAGATCGAGCGATGACGTAGTTAACATAAAAAAGGGTGCAGCCCGACTTCATAAAAAGCATCAATGTAGTTTCGATTGCGATTCTAAGTACGCCTACTACATTATGTTTACACAGGCGTCTTTGATAAGTATGAGTACGGCTTCAACTTTTGCCGATCATCCCCTGAGTGGTTGCCTAGAGCGTCGGTCGATGCCCGTACTGGCGATAGCGCCAGTAGTCCTGCAAAATTTTGTCATGATCAAAGCACAGCACCTCAGGCATTTCCCAGGGGTTCAAAATTTCTAAGCTTTTGGCGTCATCTTGTGCCGCTGCCTCGCCCGTTGCCGTCGCAATAAAAACAATGCTCAGCGTGTGCTGCCGCTCGTCTCTAGCCGGATCAGAATACACATAGAACTGCTCTATCAGCCTCACCGCCAAACTTGTCTCTTCTTGGGCCTCCCTCACCGCCGCCGTCTCCACCGACTCACCATAGTCTACAAAGCCGCCTGGCAGCGCCCATCCATAGGGCACATTTAGCCGCTCAATCAGCACAATAGGCCGATGGGGCCGATCTACCATTTCAATAATCAAATCCACCGTCGGCGCAGGATTTCTGGGGGTGTCTTGCGAAGCCATAACAATGCCAACCTTGCATGAAGCATGTTCAAGTTTTGACATTCTCCCACTGTTCTCTCAAAAAGCAGAGTTTAGGGCTCGCTTGCCCGTGATAGAGTGCTTGGCATTGCAATCAAAAGCGCCATAGAAGTATTTATGTCTTTTCCTAGAGCCAGCGGCATTTTGCTACATCCCACCTCGCTACCGGGCCGCTTCGGCATTGGCGACTTAGGTGCTCACGCTTACCGATTTGTAGAATTTTTAGAAGACTCTCAGCAGTCACTCTGGCAGATTTTACCGCTCGGCCCCACCGGCCACGGTAACTCGCCCTACATGGCCTATTCTGCCATGGCAGGCAATCCCTTACTCATCAGCCTGGAGACGCTTCAGGCCCAAGGACTGCTAGACGCAGACGACTTTACCTTAGGTCAAGGGTTCTCTGCTCAAACCGTCGATTACGATGCGGTGTATGAGTTTAAGCTATCGCTATTGCGCAAGGCAGCAGGGCGGTTTAAGGAGACGGCAAATGAGGGCGATCGCAAAGCCTTTGATAACTTCCGCAGAGTCTGCCGCGAGTGGCTAGAAGACTACGGGCTATTCATGGCGCTTAAGGATGCCAATGGCGGGGTGCCCTGGTCGCAGTGGGATAGTGCGATCGCCAAACGCGACGCCTTCGCGCTCAACCAGGCCAGAGTAGATCTCGCCGCCGAAATCTTCTTCCATGAATACATGCAGTTCGAGTTTTACCGGCAGTGGTCAGCCGTCAAAGGCTACGCCAACGAGCGCGGCATCAAAATCGTCGGAGACATGCCCATCTACGTCGCCCACGACAGCGCCGACGTATGGGCTCGCCCCGAAAACTTCATGCTTGACCCTGAAACCCTAGAGCCCTCCCAAATGGCAGGCGTCCCACCTGACTACTTCAGCAGCACCGGCCAGCTTTGGGGCAACCCCACCTACAACTGGGAAGTCGTCCAGGCCAGCGGCTTTAGCTGGTGGATACAGCGCCTTCAGGCCCTACTAGAGCAAGTAGACATCATCCGCATTGACCACTTCAGAGCCTTTGCCGCCTACTGGGCCATCCCCGCAGGCCACGAAACCGCCATCAACGGCGAATGGATCGAAGCCCCCGGCGTCGCCTTCTTCGAGACAGTCGAAGAAAAACTAGGCCAGCTTCCCTTTCTAGCCGAAGACTTAGGAGAAATTGACGAAGCTGTCGAAACCCTCCGCGATAAGTTCGACTTCCCCGGCATGAAAATTCTTCAGTTTGCCTTCGGCGGCGACCACAAAAACCCCTATCTCCCCTTCAACATCGCCCCCAACTTCGTCGTCTACACCGGCACCCACGACAACGACACCACCGTCGGCTGGTTTAACCAGGGCACAGACTACGAAAAGCAGCGCCTCGCTGCCTATGTCGGCGCATTCAATCCTGACAACGTTCACTGGTCAATGATTCGCCTCGCCATGAGTTCTACCGCCAACCAGGCCGTCACTCCCCTACAAGATCTACTCGGCTTAGGCTCCCAGGCCCGCATGAACACACCCGGCGTCGGCGAAGGCAACTGGGGCTGGCGCTACGCAGAAGCCATGCTCACCCCCACCCTCTGCGAACATCTCAGACAAATGACTGAGCTATACGGACGAGCCAGAGACGCCCAGTAGGACACCCAATCGATCCGCCCATCAGAAACCGGCTAACCGAACCCCTCAACCGAACCTCCTAGCCAGGCGCGCTTTGCTACGCTGAAATCTAGTGCTAGCGAAACAGTAAAAAACATTATGAGGAGGGAGGCTAAGCATGGCTGCGACTGACTTCAAAGACTACTACGCAATTTTAGGGGTTAGCAAAACAGCCGATGCCAGCGACATCAAAAAATCATTTCGCAAGCTAGCGCGAAAGTATCACCCAGATGTAAACCCCAACAACAAGAAAGCTGAAGCGAAGTTCAAGGAGGTCAGCGAAGCCTACGAAGTCCTTTCTGATGCGGACAAGCGCCAAAAGTATGACCAATACGGCCAATACTGGCAGCAGGCAGATCGGGCTGGCGCGGGCGGTGGTGCACCGGGCGGCTTCGGTGGCCCCGGCGGTGTCGGCGGCTTCGACTTTGGCTCATACGGTAGCTTTGAAGACTTCATTAACGAACTCATGGGTCGCAGTGCTAGCGGCGGTGGCCGACGCCAAACGTATAGCTATCAGCAGAGCCCCGGTGGCCCTGGCGGCTTCGGCTTTGACCCCCGCGCTGCCGCTGGATCAAACAGCCGCACCAGCAGTAGATCGGCTTCGGGCCGCACGGCTTTTGACCAAGAAGCAGACCTCAAGCTCAGCCTGTCTGAAGCCTTTCGCGGCACCGAAAAGCGTTTCACCATCGGCAGCGAGTCTGTAAAAGTCCGCATTCCGGCAGGCGTAAAGCCAGGTAGCAAAATTCGGATTAAAGGAAAAGGCGCAACCAATCCACAAACCAAACAGCGCGGCGATGTGTACCTCACCGTCGAACTTCTATCCCACGGATTCTTTGAACTCGATGGCGATAACTTGGTGTGCGAAGTACCCATCGCGCCCGATGAAGCTGTGCTGGGCGCAAAAGTTGACGTGCCCACGCCGGACGGGAGCGTTACGGTAAGCATTCCAGCAGGTGTAAAGTCTGGTCAATCTTTGAGGCTACGTGGCAAGGGCTGGCCGAGCAAAAAAGGAACAGCTCGCGGCGATCAGCTTGTTAAAGTTGTGATTACACCGCCCAAGAACATCAGCGACAAAGAAAAGTCTCTTTACGAACAAATCCGCGATAGCCGATCAACAGATCCACGAACTGAGATATCAAACAACAGATTGTAGAAAATACGATGGCTAATTTACAAATACAAAATCTACCCGAGCCTCTCTATCAATCAATTCAAAAGCTAGCTGAAACTAAGAACGTTAGCCTAAACGATGCTGTGATTCAGATGCTTGCTTGGGCTAGCAGCGCTGAGCCCGTTCAACAACTCACAGAATTAGAGAGGACAAAGGAGGCGTTAGCCAAGATCAGAAACTTTCCCCGGAAGAACCCAGCAGATTCTGGCCTACCTGATAGCACGCTTCTAATCAGAGAAGATAGAGATCGATGACCTCGACCTTTAAATGCGTCATCGACGCCAATATTGTTGTCAAACAATTCATTGACGATCTCGCTTATTGAAAAAGCCAATCAGCTATTCGAGCACTTAAGCGACCTGTCTGTTCAGTTCTATGGTCACTGATCAACAATGATAGGCTAATTCCGCTCAGTATCGATAGCTAGAGGTTCCGCTCGCTAGAACGCAAGCAACAATAACTATGGGCGAGACGATACTTTGTATCTGTTCTGCCTAATCTTGTCTGATTTCGTAGCAGCCGAGTCTTCAGTCGCGCCAAACGCTTTGAGCAAAGCCGCCTTGACATCCGGTGAAAATTCTATCGGTACCTGACCCGTGCGCAAATTCACGTCGCGCTGAGGAAACGGAATTGAAATTTCGTGATAGTTCAAAATCTCTTCTATCCGAAAGTTGAGCGCACTGCGAATCGCAGCGTGGCGCTCGGGGTTACGAATCCATACCATCAGGTCAAACTCTATTGAACTATCGCCAAAGTTTTTCAAAAACACATCGGGAGGCGGCACTGACAGCACTTCTCTATGGTCATGCGCTGCCTCTAACAGCAGCGACTTTACCAGCTTAGAATCAGCCTCATAGGCCGTACCAATCGTCAGATGTAGCCGAGACACCGGATGATCGTGATTCCAATTAACCACCTGTGAATCCAGCAGGTGAGCGTTAGGCACCAGCACAGAAATATTATCCAGCGTTCTTAAAGTAATGCTGCGAGCGCCAATGCGCTCAACAACGCCCGTATGCGCATCGACTTCAATAAAGTCTCCTACCTGCACAGACCGCTCAAACAGCAGCACCAGCCCGCTACCAAAATTCTTGGCAATATCTTGCAGGCCAAATCCAATGCCGATCCCCAGAGCACTGCCTAAAAGCGCAACAGAGCGCAGGTCGATGCCCCAAACCTTAAGCAATACGAGCATACCCAGCGAAAACGCACCGTAGCGAAACGATTGAGTAATCACTTCTCTTGAACCTCTCGCCAGCGGCGTTCGCCTGAGCACATGCGTAGACAGCAGCCTGGTAGAGAGCCTTACTAAAGTGAACAGGCCCACCATGAGCCCCAGCAAAATGAAAACATCTACTAATGTGTAAGGTCTGCCGCCCAAGCTGAAAACAGGCGAGTGAATGCCCGTCATCACGTTGTTGAAAAGGCTGTAGCGCCGCTGTCTTAAGGTTGGAAAAAGTGATGAAATGTGGCTCAGTGCAACCGTCCAAAGCCCTAGCCTCGCTAGCAACAGCTTAAGGCTGACAGAGCGATAAAAATCCTGTCCGCTAGCGGCTCCAGCATCAGAGACAGCCTCTCCAAGCGCATACTGTGGCACTCGCCGCCAGAGGTAGCCCAGGCTGATGTGAAGCGCGATCGCCATCAGCAAAGTTAGCCCGCTCAACAGCACCATCTCTCTGATATGGCCAGGCGATCGCTCTAGCTTAGCGCTCTGTAGCGATCGCTCCAACTGGCCTGCCCACACCTGAGCTAGCACCGAAGGATCGTCGTTGAGCTTCGCATCTGGGTGCGTCACCGTTAATAAATAGTGCTCACCGGCCAAAATAATCGGCTGCTGATTGTGGAGAGCCACTCTCACTTGAGGATCTTCTTGCTTTTGAGCCAGCATTGCAAGCTGCTGATTCGTCTGCATCGCCCGCTGCTGGGCGCTAAACAAACCAGAATTCTCGACCTGAAAAATAGGACGGCCATCGATAACAATATCGGCTTTTTCAGATAGCGAGGTAGGCAAAGTTGCCGCGACGGCATCTGAACTGGCATACCAAAGTAGACAAACTGAAATTAAAGCGGCTATCCAAACCCAGCGGGCTATTTTGGGTCGCTTTAGCAAGCTATAAAACATAGTCATCGGGCTCATTTTTCGGGGCTTCTCAACGATCACAAGACCGATTGGTCAAACCTTAACAATCTCTTTAAAGAATGAAAATAACAGTGTGCCGATGAAGCAAGATGTTAGCGATCGCACACCCAAATGTCACAAGACCCATCAATCTGCGCTTTAGTAGAAGCTTTGTAAAAACGACGCGTTCAGCACACCTGAATTGAACGAGTTAGTCACAGATGTTGGACAGACGGTACCACCATGGCAAACAATAGCAACTATACAATTTAGTCAATATGCCGTAAGCAGATCGCATGAGCCTCCCACAGAGCAACTTTGAAGTTTTCTCCGCGACGATTCCAGGCGTACTGTATCAGTATGTACTGCGTCCTGACGGTAGCAATCAATATCTCTATGTTGGGCCAGGTTCAGAAGAGGTGCTAGAGCTAAAAGAAGCTGACTTAATGGGTAACTCCATGCTGTTTTGGCAAATGGTGCATCCCGACGATATTGAAGCGCTCTGCGAAGCCGACCGGATCGCTAATAGCGCAGGCACATTGTTTAGTGAAGACTGCCGTATTATTACGAAATCGGGAGCGCTCAAATGGATTCATATCACGTCTCGGCCCCTGTCTAGCGATCCCGGAGAACTAGCAACCTGGTGCGGTATTGTTCAAGACGTGACCTATCGCAAGCACACCGAAGCTGAACTGCGCCGCCGGGAACAAGAACTCGTTGCGCTCAACCAAAAGCTCACAGAAGAAGCCGCCGCCCTTCAAGAAGCCTACGCAACCATTTCTCGCATCGCCGCCACCGATAGCCTCACAGCGCTGGCCTCGCGCCATCACTTTTATGAGGCCCTAGATCGTTCTACCTCAGCGGCACGTCGCCACAATACGCCACTGACCGTTGTCAGCTTCGATCTCGATGGATTAAAGCCGGTAAACGACACCGCTGGTCACGATGCTGGAGATGATGTGCTGCGCGCATTCGGGGCAATATTAGCCACTGAAATACGCAAAGAAGATCTGGCCGGAAGACTCGGGGGTGATGAATTCAGTGTGATTATGTCGAACGCAGATCTAGACGCTGGACTTTCTTTTGCTGAGCGCGTCACCAGTGTGGTTCAAGGCTGTCAGGTTTTAGCTGACTTTAATGTAACAACCAGCAGCGGCGTCGCTCAGCTCCGCCCTGATGAAAGTACTCATAGCCTGATGAAACGCGCCGACACCGCGCTATACAGTGCTAAAAGAGAAGGCAAAGGACTGGTGGCCTGTAGCCCAACAGCAGCCGTAAGCCGATCAAATTTAAACCGGTAGCCGCCCGACATAGCGCACAGCCTGCGCCTGATTACCGTTCATGGTTTCAACGTCATGAGTTTCCATCTCCAAATGGTCAAACCCATTCATAAGCTGCATAAAGTAGCCCTGCTCGTGATGGCGCACCGTGCCGCCGTCAGCCAGGTCGAATACGCCGTACTGGCCATAGCGCTTTTGCCCGTCGCGATATCTTTCTAAATATTGCGCCGACCACTGCAAGGGCAAGTCGCTTACAAACACATGGCCGCCTGGCTTTAGCACCCGCCTGACTTCACTCATAATCTGCCGTTGCTCCAGGTCAAAAGGAACAGAAGTTAGCAGCGTTACTAAAAGAACAACATCATAGGTTTTATCATCCCAAGGTAAGTCGCTCCGACACTCTTGAAACTCAGCTTCCGGCGCATTTTTACGCGCTTCTTTTAGCATTGCTGTAGACGTATCGGTGCCAGCAACCGAAAAGCCTTGCGCCAACAGCCGCTCTACTAGCCGTCCATAGCCACAGCCGATATCGAGCACCTTTGCCCCTTTGGGAAAATACTTGTCAACCACAGCAGGCGGCAAAGGGTGGCGAAACTTCTTGAGCGAAGCAATGCTATCCCAATAGTCAACCAGTTGTGAAGAACTAGGAATGTTTTCGGGCATGGGGGTTCCTTCAAAAATCAACGTCTTACCAGTATTAGATAATCGCAGGTTTCTGCTTCCATGTCTCTTTGAGCGTATCTAAAAAGGCAAACACGGGCGGCGTTTGCAGGGCGTCGGCCAGTGTGATCACTCCGATCACTCGCTGCAAAGGCTCGGGCAGCGATCGCACCACCACATCATCAGGAATCGGTTCGGCAGCGAGCTGGGCAATAATTGTCGCGCCCAACCCCCGGCGCACCATGCTCACCACCGTGGAGTCTTCTTTGACTTCATAGGCAGGTGCGATCGCCCGGTCATGCTTCATCAAATACTGATCCACATTATACCGACAGCCATCGTCCGGCAGTGGCAAAATCAGCGGCAGCGCCATCAGCTCATCCCACGTCAAAGGCCCCTCGCCCTCAGGCGCTTTGTCTTTAGGCAGCAGCGCCACATAGTCGTCACGAAACAGCTCCCACGCATCAAACGCATCGTTCACTGGCAAATAGGTAAAGCCCACATCCGCCTCGCCCCGGCGCAAAATCTCCTCGGCCCCCCGGACATCATTGCCCTCGCCAATCGAAACGCTAATCCCCGGATACTGTTTACGAAACTCCTCAATCACCACTGGCAGCACGTGTGTCGCAACGCTGCGAAAGCCGACCACGCGCACCAGCCCGGCCTGCAAACCCTTGGCATCTTGAGCCCTACGCCCAATTACCTTAAGCAAAGAAAGCATCTTCGTCGCTTCAGCGGTAATCTCTTGCCCTACCGGCGTCAGCACCGCGCCCTGACGGCCTCGGCTCAGCAGGCTCACGCCCAGTTCATCTTCGAGCGTTGCGATCGCATGACTGACTGCCGACTGCGAAAGCTCTAGCTTTGCCGCCGCATCGCTGAATGTGCCCGTGCGTGCGATCGCCACTAGCGCCCGCAGCTGAGACAGCTTAATTCGATTGACATTAATCTCCGCCATAAGACCGATAATACAGGGAAATTTCCCGTGCAGACAAACCAGATGAGCAAACCCAAAAGCAGCCGTACTAAAATGTCATTTAAAGTGCCATCGCGTATCGTCAGGACTGCTTTAGTGGAATCTGAATGATAAACTGCGTACCTCGCTCTGGATCGGAATTCACCAAAAGTTTACCACCGTGTTTTTCCGTCACGATTTGATAGCAAATAGAAAGCCCCATACCCGTACCCTGGCCAACCGGCTTTGTTGTAAAAAAAGGATCAAAGATTCGGGCTCGTACAGACTCAGGCATTCCTGCTCCGTTATCTGAAATGGTAATGAATGCTTGGTCATCACGCGCACAAACTGAAATCGTAATCTTCGGATCGCGCGCATCTTGCAAAGCGTCAATCGAGTTGGACACAATATTCATCACCACCTGATTGAGCTGGCTAGGGTAGCACTCCACTAGCGGCATTGGCTGGTAGTCTTTTTCAATTTTAACCATGCTATGCGTCGCATTTTCTTTAAGCTTATGGGCCAAAATTACCAGCGTACTGTCAATGCCTTCATGCAAATTAACCGCTTTAATATCAGCCTCGTCTAGCCTGGAAAAATTACGCAGCGAGAGCACAATTTCTCTGATTCGCTGAGTGCCACTTTTCATAGAGCCCAGCAGGTCTAAAAAGTCTTTTTTAATAAATTCAAAGTCCAGGTTCTCCAGCAGGTCTGCTAGTGCAGGCGTAGGCTGAGGATAGGCTTGCTGGTAGCTCTCGATGAGTTCTATCAGCTCAGCAGCGTAGGTTCTAGCAGGCTTAATATTGGCGTGAATAAAGTTCACTGGATTGTTAATCTCGTGGGCGACGCCTGCGACCATTTGACCTAAGCTCGACATTTTCTCGCTGTGAATCATCTGCGCCTGCGTGCGCTTAAGCTGTAACAGCGCAGTTGTTAATTCTTCAGTCTGCTGGGTTTGTCGCTGGCTGTACGCTTCAAGCTCGATAGTATTCAGTTTGAGTTCGGTAATATTAGTGGTGGTTCCAACCACGCGATAAATCTGCCCATCGCTATCTTGAATAGGATTTAGCTTAGTTGCCCACCAGGTAGGAGAGTCGTTGATAATAATTTCTTCCTCGTAGCACATTGATTGTTTTTGTGCGGCACATTGAAGATTGTTTTTCGCAATAATCGCCCCTTGCTCTGGGCCGAATACTTCGTAGGGGGCTTTACCTAGAACAAAGTCGGCACTTAAGCCTGTAGAGGCTTCACAGGTTGGATTCCAGCCAGAGCATCTCAGCTTACCGGGTCGTTCTCTTACTAAGTCCCAAGAAAAAATGGCAATATCTGCACCGGCATAAACGCTGCTTAAGAACTGTTCGCGATCGCGCAATCTCGCCTCAACCGCCTTAAGCTCACGAATATCTCTCATAATCACAGACATATACGCAATCGCGCCCGACTCATCTTTATGTATCATAAAGACCTGAGAAACCGGCAGTTCTTTGCCTGTGCGAGTCAATAAAATAGACTCACTAGAATAGCTTCCTTGGGCGATCGCCTGTGGCAAAACGGTCGTTGCAAAAGTCTCTCTTTGCTCAGGCGGCATTGTTTGACCAATCTGAAATCTAACTGCCTCGTGCTCAGAGAATCCAACAATCTCTCGACCTGCCTTATTAAGATAAACGCAGTTGCCCTGTGCGTCTGCAATCCCGACCAAATCTGGTGTTGATTCGATAATAGCCAGCAGGCGGCTCTGCTTATGCTCGCTGATATCTGTAGCCGTTAAGACGATTTGATCAACCACCTGCTTAGATTTTAATTCTGGATCTAAGTCAAGCTGGCGCTCTCGAACGATTGGATGAGCGTTTATTTGCCACCACTTTGTTACTGCTCTTGAGAGTGCCGTCTCCGATGATGCCGGTAGACAAACTTCAAATTGAACAGTTTTTTGAGTCTCGAGGCATTGATGACAGTAGTGATAAAACGGCTGTGAAATTTGTGGTAAGAGCGCAGCAGAGAGCGGTTGGTCTATTGAGCAAGAGCCATTTAATAGGCCGGAATGCGCGATCGCCTCATTCAAGCTCAAAAAGCGAAATTCTTCAGGCGGCAAGTCTTCAGGCGGCAAGCCTTCAGGCGGCAAGTCTTCAGGCGGCGTCTCTATCACTTCTAAAACAGCGTAGCCCACCATTTCATTTTGCCAAAGCGCTTGAAAGACACAGAGCGGGTCTATCTCAGTAGACAAAGAAGGGTGCATAGCCGTTATTAAAAGTTGTTAAAGTAAGCAAAGAGCCACGTTCATCATTCCCGCTATTCATTTGGTGAAATCAACCAAAGTTGACTTCACAACTGCGTTCCAGCCGTCGCCCCCTTACCGCTCACACATCGTCTCTAAATGCCACTCATCACCGTCCGCCCCGAAGGTCTTTACTGCGAAGTCGGCAACTTCTACATCGACCCTTGGAAACCCGTAGAAACAGCCCTCATCACCCACGCCCATGCCGACCACGCCTACAGCGGCCACCAGCACTACTACGCCACCGCCATCTCCGAAGGCATTTTACGCCGCCGCCTCGGTCAAGACATTGATCTTAACGGCGTCACCTACGGCGAAAAAATTAAGCTCGGCGACACCTGGATATCCTTTCACTCAGCCGGTCACGTCCTCGGCTCAGCCCAAATTCGCGTAGAGCACAAGGGCGAAGTGTGGGCCGTCTCAGGCGACTACAAGCGCGATCTCGATCCTTCGTGCGAGCCCTTTGAAGTGGTTGAATGCGACAGCTTCATCACCGAAGCCACCTTTGGCCTGCCCATCTACCACTGGGACAGCGGCGAAATCACCGCCGAAGAAATCTACAGCTGGTGGCAGGGCGACCTCACCCGACCTTCCTTGCTATTTTGCTACGCCTTTGGCAAATCCCAGCGCGTCTTAGCCGAACTCACCAAGTTCACTGATAAAACCGTCTACCTCCACGGCGCAGTTCACCACCTCACCGAAATCTACCGCGAGGTCGGCATCAAAATGGTACCGACCGTCCCCGTCTCCGAAATGGAAAAATCCCACAAATTCGCAGGCGATTTGATCATTGCCCCTCCTTCCGGCCATCGCTCAAGCTGGATGAAGCGCTTCAAACGCCCCCAAACTGCCTTTGCCTCTGGCTGGATGGCCGTACGTGGAGCCCGCAGACGACGCGGCTACGAACGCGGCTTTGTTCTTTCTGACCATGCCGACTGGCCGGGACTGATTAAGACGGTGAAGCAGACCAAAGCAAAGAACGTGTATGTCACGCATGGTCAAAACGATGTTCTGTCTCGATATATTACTGAAGAGATGAATATAGAGGCGAGTCCTTTAGAGACTTTGTTTGAGGGAGAAATGGATGAAGGAGTAGACGTTTGAACAGTATGAAAGCTACGCAAGTAAGCTGAAAGTGTTTTACGAAGTCACCTGCGTATTTATCAAGGTTTCATGTCAAATAGTTGACGGTTCTGAAACCGTACTGATAGGCTAGCTTTACGGTTACTACGTGCTGAAAAGTTACGCAGTAGCTCAACCGCCTTGAAAAATTTAGTCGCCGTCAGCATTGGATTAGGGCCCAACGCTGACAGCTCGCCCCTAACACTGACAACACCAGTGAGAGGAGTTGTGGCTATCATGCCACAGCCCCCCTGACTTTTGGCAAGTTAGGGGGGCTAAGTTTTTCATAGGTTTTTCTAAACCACAACATGGAAAACCCATGAAAACAAAGACTTTCACGACTAATCATCCGCTCACTGCTGACCTATTTCCCGGTGCTTCACCAACCTCTTTAGCGCTACCTCAGCAGCGACTAGAAAGCAGTCCAGAAGGCAACCAACCACGAGAACCGCTACGACACATTCTACTAGGCTCCCCCAGAGTCATACGCCAAACCATCCACCTATTACACACACTGCACTACGCCGAAACCGTCCTGTGGACACCCATCTTGAACGTAACCGAGCCCCTTGTCATTACGCCTGAACCAGGGGAGGCTATCAGCTTGTTGCGAAGACTGATTTAGCACAGTGCGGGTTGATCCTGATTGAAAATGGACAACCCGCCTTTATTAGATAGCTTGCACGTAGTCTGCAAGCGGCACAGGCAGGAGCTGGGGGACTGAATGCATCTGATAGAATGCTTAAGTTAGGTATAGAATCTATTTGCGTTTAAGTTATGGAACCTCGACAGCGACGCCACAGCAAGGAAGAACTAGCTAGACGTGGACAAGCACTGTATGAATCTGAGATTCGGCAGAAAGTTGAAGCCGGGAATAAAGGCAACATTGTAGCGATTGATATTGAAACCGGAAACTTTGAGGTTGCAGAAAATGTTTTACCTGCAACGAATAGGTTATTTAAGAGAAACGCTGACGCTCAACCCTGGGTCATTCGGATTGGGCATTGCGCCGCCTGTTACTTTGGCGTAAAGGCAAAAGCATGAAAAAAGGAGGTGACTACTGCCACCTCCTGATTAAAGTTACTTACCACGCATAAAAGGAAAAGCCGTCGCGATCGCTACACAATGGCCGTCTCTACCGCTGACGGAATCACCCGACGCCGACGCCGCTCAGTAGTGCGGGTGCCTCCGACCATTTCGTACTCGTTGCTATCGTCGCCGTACTTAATTGCGACGCCTTTAAGTACGTTTTTAGAGGTGAGCAGCACTTTCTTTTCGGCCTGCTTTATCTCGTTAGAAGCCGCATCTACTTTAGAAAGTAGCGTGTTGTAAGCATCTACTTTCTGACGAAGGATTTCAATCTCTTTGGCAAAAGAAGTGGCCGTAATGCCGTTGCCAAGGTCAAGCTTTTCGTTGATGGACTTCACACCGGACAGGCGCTTAACGGCTTTAGGTAGAATTTGAGATGTTTTCTTTCTTCTTGGCACAATTCACCTCTCTGCATATGTTGTAAATTATCAAAAAAGAGAATTCTTTGCCTTGCGGCGGTCTGTTATCTTTCTTGTGATCAATATGCCCGTAAGGATGAACATAAAGCACATCTGCTGTTCAGTGAAAGTACAGAAGTTTTAGGATGCTCAGATGAGGATGCGCCTAAATATTGATTGCTTTGCAACAAATAAAGAAGTTTTTGTTGTTAGGAGAGGAGTGTTAGTTGATTGCAAGAGAGTGAAAGTTGGTTTGGGAGGAGTGCGATCGCTTAATCAATCAGTGAAAGCTGCTGCGATAAGTATGTTTACTCTTGAGGGAATAGTGAAAGTTGGTTTGGGAGGAGTGCGATCGCCTAACCAAAAAGCATAAGTTGTTATAAAAAGTAGGCATAGCCCAGACACAATTACATAACTGCTCAGCCTACGCGAATAGATAAGGGACATGCGTCTAAATAAAGTACCGCTGATAGCGCTGTTCATTGCCTCGGGCATAGCAGTGCTAAGCCCCTACAGAAATTGACGGTGACGTAGGGGCTTAGCACGCTATGCCCAGGGCAATATTTGTCGGTTTGCCGGTACTTTATTTGAGCGCAGCTCCCTAACGCCGCAAAATGCTCAATTCAGATCATTAGTTTCCTTTAATAGAGCAGCTTGTAAGTAATTGCGTAGGTTCTCAGCATTAGGGAAATTAGGCAGCACAGTAAGCAAATCTTTTAAGTTGCCAATGGCATATTTGATAGGTTCAGCTATAGGTTTGTTCGCTAAAGCATTCTGATATAAATGCTTGGATTGAGAGATGTTGCCAGCGGTAAGATGAAAAATCGCTATGACACAAGTATTTTGATAATCTGGAAAATCGGATTGATAAGCTTCCTGAGCAAACTTAATAGCTTGTGCCACGACATGCAATTGTCCTTTTATCTTCTGGACTAAGTTCTACCAGTCGATCAAAGTCAACGATCGCTTCTGCGTAGCGTTTCATACGTCGATTAGCTATGCCACGACTTACGATCGTTCTTGCACGCCCATCCGGCAGGTCAACCATACAAGCACTCTATACCCAACAACTCATTGCCTACTATAGCGAACTGTCGTTTTGTTTAACTATTGCAGTTCCACATCGTTGTTGACTGGAACAATATATTGGGAATTTGCTCTTACATAGCACTCTCCTATATAGTTCTGACGATAGCGGTTCCTTGGAGGTGGAAGAATCAGGGCGCTTTGTGTTCCGGTAATGCGTAGCCAGGGCCTGCCGTTATGAGTGGCGATCGCATCGGCAGCAGGGTTAGGCGTTTGCCCGCCGTCTAGCTTAAGTGGGCCACTAAACTTAGCGGTAATAATAGCACCCGGCACAATCACCGATCTAACTGTACCGTTTGGGGTAGTGCGACAGTTCAGAAAGCCGTCTGGCTGGGCCATCAATAGCCAATGATGGTTACCAAGCAGCCCACGATTACCCCTTATAATTGCCGAGTTAAAATTACCATGCCTATCAGCAGACGGAATGTCTGACACTTGCGCATTGGCTTGTCCGCATAGCGCTAAAGCAATTGATAATCCACCTGCAATCCACGCATAGTATCTGTTCATAGTTCATCTCTATACTCATAGTTGAAACGTGCTACCTATCTAGCCCATACACAATCGCAAAACAGTCCTCCTGATAGATGACTGGCCCGCCCGTAGCTCTCTATTCTAAGTAGGATGTGAGCTGGGCGAAAGATGATATTCGTTTTTTCTTTGGTCGGCGGACTCGTGATCGCACTCATCCTCCAACTCCTGCTCGCCAGCTTAGGCATCGCCCTTGGCCTCACCGTCCTTGATCTATCACCCGCCAAAGGTAACACCGGCCAAGCTTCAAACGCAGCAGCCACCAAACCCTCTCAGTCAAAATTTTCGCTACCCATCACCCACCTGATTGGCTTCGGCATAGCCTTAGGTCTTTCCAGCATCATTTTCATCACGGCTTTTCTCTCCACAGACTTCAGCCTCATCATCAGCCCCCGACAGGGCATTATCTTTGGCCTTATCTACTGGGCGACCTATTGGCTGTTGCTCACCTGGCTCGGCACCACGACAATCGCAGGTATTGTAGATTCACTTTTGGGCGGCGCGATCGCCAGCATCAAACAAGTATTCTCAGCGCTTAAACCATCATCCAACGCGCCTGAGAACGAACCATCAGAGCAGTCTATGCTGCAAGCATTAGCCGCAGAGCTATCACAGGTTACAGATGCTCAGCAGGCACTGCCTGCGCTACTAGCTAGCCAAAGGGAAGCGCTGGTTGCAGAAATTAGCGATCGCACCCGCCTATCCCCTAATCAAACAGAAACCATCCTCACCGACATCGCCCCTACCAAAGAACCTGATAAGCCCTCAGCACCGTCCTATTCACCTGCCATATACTCATCTAGCATGATCTCAAAGCTTGAGTCAGCTCTTGACTTGCCGAGCTGGCAGCAGCTTTCACAGCAAGTTCTCGAACAGGTAGATCTCTCAGAAGTAGAAGATTTGGTATATCAGCAGCTACCTTCGTTTCTACAAAGTGAAAGTGACCAGAACACACACGAAGAGAGCACAGATGAGGAACACCAGCAAAACCATCTAGCACAGCATTCAAAACAACCAGCCAAACAAACAGTCGCGGCCAAAGCGATGCAGAGAAAGCTACTGTCTTACTGCCGCTACACCAACACAGACTTGCTCACACCCGCTAACTTAGTCGATAAAATAGAATCTCAAAAAGAAGAACATAGTGTCGATACGCTCAGCGACATTCAAATAGACGTAGGCGCTATCGAAGCAGTCTTATCCAAACGGCAAAACTTAGCAGAAGAGAAAAAACAGGAACTCATAGATGTTCTAGAGTCGACATGGCCCAAAGAACAGCAAAACGAGCAGCAGGAACAGCAACCAGAGCACGCACCGACAGAAAGCGCAGCAGAATCATATCCTAAGAAAGTTCAGCACGCCTTAGAAGCGTCCGTACAGTCTATTGAATGGCAAGAAATCTTAATACCCTCCGTTCACGAAGCTCAAACCCTAACAGAAAAGCTTAAGGCTCAGATTGCCTGCTACCTACAAAAACAAAACAAAGCCGCTTTTCATCCCGTACAGATAGCAAAAGACCTCACACATATTATCAGCAGCGGCTTGAAATCGCTGCCTCACCCTTCCGATCTACCGGA
The DNA here is from genome assembly GCA_963793265.1 of uncultured cyanobacterium. Classification (GTDB taxonomy): domain Bacteria; phylum Cyanobacteriota; class Cyanobacteriia; order Phormidesmidales; family Phormidesmidaceae; genus Phormidesmis. The sequence goes on along the minus strand of CAWBZI010000004.1, from coordinate 160,117 downwards.
CATCTCAGAGCTAGAAACGCTTTGGGATAAACCCGGCTGGCAAAAAGCCTTAGAAGAAAGAAAAGATCTCACTGTGGATGAAATTCAAGAGATTTTGGCATGGAGCGAAGCCGCCTGGAATTCTGTTGCAAAACAAGTAGGCACCTGGGTGAGCAGCTTACAGTCTCAGACAGATCAGCTAGGCAGCTTGCTCGATAGCGCCTCGCTAGACACCGCCAGGCAAAAAATAGTAGAGCAGGTAGGCATTGCCAAAGAAAAGCTTGACGAGCAGGCCACCGCCGTTAAAACAGAAATTCAGACGCAGGCAGATGCAGCCCGAAAGCAGGCAGCGATCGCACTCTGGTGGCTCTTTAGTTCCCTTTTACTGTCCGCAATTGCTGCCGGTAGCGCGGGGTGGCTAGCAGTCATCTATTGAGCTTTGGCCTTCATCATTTGACTTTAGAAATCGCTTGAGCAGTCGTTGCTTGGCAAAGGCAAAGTCACCAGGATCAACGGGTAAAAGCCACTGTTTTAGTCGAATAAAAGGGCTTACACTCAAATTCATATCCTCAAGTAGCTCATCGATATGATGTATAGAGAATGGAATAATGTTTGTTCCCTTAGCATGTTTACCCTCTGTGAAGCGCTGCATCCACTCCAGTCGTCGATCAATCGCTTCATTTTGATCGCATTGAGCGGGTAAGCGTAAGCTGTTGTTCATCACACTCGCAATCCACAGCGCGCCTATCTCGCAGTTTAGCTGACTAAATAAAGAAGAGTTATAGCCATTGAAGGCTAGGTTGGGAACCTCCACCGGAACCATAGAGCGGTAAAGCCGAAAATTACCCTGAGCATCGAGAATTTTGGCATTGAGCGCCGATGTAAAGAAAGGGACGCTCTGAGTCCAGCCTGTCCCACAGATAATAATGTCTGTTGGGATGCGATCGCCCGTACTCAGCTCAGCAAATGACTGCGCCGCTGATGACACAATACGCGACACCACAGCGTTCTTCTTAACCGCCATCTTGCCTTTGGCAATACTCTCGTAAAAATTATCGCTCACTAAGCTAACCGTGCTTCGAGCAATCGTCTCAAAAGGCTGCTCAGGCACCAAGTCGAGCGGCTTGAGGCCGCACTGCCGGGTCACCACCCAGCGGACTTGGTTCAGCATCGTATTGCGGATCGGCTGACCCACACCATGTAAAAACTTCTCAAAGCCCTGCAGCTTTCTGTATCTAAACAGCCCTTCTCCCAAACGGGTCAAGAGCAAATACTTATAGTTCAAAATATTCATCAGCCGTTTAGGAACTTTCCATATGAGCTGTCTGGCCGCAACCGTTGTGCTTGCTGCTACCGTAGAAGCCGCCTGAGCCACATCACAGGCCGACTTACCGTAACCAATAACCAAAACCTGCTTATCTTTCGCGTCCTCAACTTGATTAAATTCACTGGTGTGCAGAATACGCCCTCCCCTACTGATAAAATCCTCAGAGCCTTCAAACTTAGGAACAACAGGCTGAGAGAAAATTCCATTGCAGACGACAAGGTAGTCGAACATTTCAGTTGTCGTTGTCTCTGCGCGATCGCTCGCAATAGTCCAACCCTCCGATTCCTGATCAGGCGTAGCCGATGTGACGACAGTTCCCAACCGTAGATTTTTATGCAGCTCAAAGTGCTGAACGTAGGCTTCTAAATAGCGTTGAACCTGTTCGCCAGAAGGCCATTCTGGATAGTCGGATGGATAGGGAAAGTCAGAGAGCGCATAGGTTGAGCGTACGTTCTGAGTAGTGAGTCCTGGATAGCGGCGAGAAGCACTCCAAACGCCGCCTACGTCATGTTCTTTCTCAAAAATAGTAACGGTGTGACCGCAAGCTTTGAGCACTGTAGCAGTACTTAAGCCTGCAAAACCCGCTCCTACAATAGCAACTTTCATATGCGCGATGGGTGCTTCCTACGAATTTAAACAAGACCGTTCAATGGTCAGCTTATTCTCAGGATTAAAGCACCGAAATTATGCAATCTCTTCAAAAAATTACTTTAAATGTCGTCAATTCAACGATAAAACAGTCACTACAAATATGTTTTTCCTAGCTCGTGACATTTATCGTGATGAACATGACATTTGAACATGACATTTGAACATGACATTTATAAGATGCGATGGCTTCTATCAGCGTTTAACTTTAAGACATCTTCTCAACACGATCTCTTTCAAACTAAAGAGAGAAAAGAAGATAAAACAATTAATTAAACTATTGAACAGGAGTTCAGTCATGAGCGAGAAAGAGATTCAGACTACGGCTACTTTGAACGAGCCGGAAACATCTACCGACTTTGATATCTGTGAGGCGATCGCAGTTGATGAGCAAGGTAGCGAAGTTACTGTACAAGAAGAGGAGGCGCTTGCCGATAGTGAGCTAGTCGAACTGTTGAAGCAGATAGATCAGTTAGAAGAGGATACAGAAGAATCGTCTCCAGAAGATCTCACATCCGAGCCTGAAGATCTAGAAGAAGAGGTTAAAACTAGGGCAGCGCGAGTGTCCAAAACGGCAACTGCTATGCTCAATGCCGTGAACCGCGTTCGGCGCAAGTACGGTAGACCTTCGCTGAGGATTGACAGACGGCTGATGATGGCAGCGCACCTGCACTCTACAGACATGGCCCGGCATAAACGCATGAGCCACACCGGATCGAAAGGCTCATCGCTGGGCGATCGCACTCGCAGACAGGGCTATTCAGGCGGTATTGCCGAAAACGTAGCCTATGGCCAAAACTCTGTGGGCGAAGTGATGAACAGTTTGATGAAAAGTCCAGGGCACCGCCGAAATCTCCTTAATCCTAGCTACCGGGCGCTGGGCGTTGGCTATGCCAAAAACGGTCGCTGGTACTGGACTCAGGTATTCGGCTCTCGATAAACCGCTATCTAACAACTGCACATAGCTCATCTGTAGAGCTTGTTTTCATAAGCGCCTGGGTACATCATCCGGGCGCTTTTATCGGGTGCTATCTCCCAAAAGGTCTGTCTCGCTCATGAGGGGCCATCAAGTCAAGCACTGGCCCGACTGGTACGATCCTTGTTGGATTTATCGTTTCGTGGCTTTTGTAGTAGTGCTGCTTAATATGCGAAAAATCAACGGTATCCGCAATCTTTGGCATTTGATACAGCTCACGCACATATCCCCATAGATTCGGATAGTCTACAATTCGGCGGACATTGCATTTAAAGTGGCCCACATACACAGGATCGAATCGCACCAGCGTCGTAAATAGCCGCCAGTCTGCCTCAGTCAGCTTATCGCCCATTAAGTAGCGGCGGGTTGAAAGTCTTTCTTCTAGCCAGTCCAAGCTCTCAAATAAAGGATAAAGCGCTTCTTCATAAGCCGCTTGCGTCGTCGCAAATCCACACTTGTACACACCATTATTTACAGTGTGATAAACGCGGTCATTTACCTCATCAATTTCAGCTCTCAGCGCCTCTGGATAGTAGTCTCCTTCCTTAGCGCCCACCTCATCAAAGGCGCTGTTGAACATACGAATAATTTCAGAAGACTCATTATTCACAATCGTTCCGGTCTGCTTATCCCAAAGAATCGGCACCGTTACTCGTCCGGTATAGTTCTTATCAGCTTGGGTGTAAATTTCGTAGGCGTATTCAGAATTAAACAGCGGATCTTTAACCACCGCTTCGTCTGACTGAAACGTCCAACCGCGATCGCCCATAAACCAATCCACAGAAGAAAAAGGAATCATCTCCTCAAGCCCCTTCAGAGCCCGAAAAATCATCGTTCGATGCGCCCATGGGCAAGCGTACGAAATGTACAAATGGTATCGATTTGGCTCAGCAGCAAAGCCACCTTTCCCACTCGGCCCAGCACTTCCATCCGACGTTATCCAATTACGAAATTGCGATGCCTTACGCTCAAACTTACCGCCTGTGCTTTCAGTGTCGTACCACTTGTCTTGCCACTTTCCGTCTATCAAAAGCCCCATAGATCTTCTCCTAAATATAATTAGAGAAGAAACCATACGGTACGCCTTCTCTCACAGATGATCTGATTATGAACGGCGCTTTTAAAAAAGACAATATCTTATTCCATAGACAGACTGTCTTCAAGACGCCTACAATAAGCGCTTGCATAGCTCGATAGATTATCTCTGAGCGGTGCCCCAACCTACAACCTTGGAATCAAACATGGCTTTACCTAATAATCTAACTACCCTCGACGGCACAGCACTTCCTGCTGATGCGATCGCAAACAAAGTCGTCCTATTTGTCAACGTCGCCAGCAAGTGCGGCCTCACCCCTCAGTACAACGGTCTGGTTGCCCTAGAAAAAGAATATGGCGACCGCGGTCTTGTCATCGTCGGCGTTCCCTGCAATCAGTTCGGCGGGCAGGAGCCCGGTAGCCCGGCAGAAATCAAAGACTTCGCCAAATCCAAGTACGACGTAGATTTTACCCTGCTCGAAAAGCAAGATGTGAACGGCACAAACCGCAGCCCCCTCTATCAGTTCTTAATCGGTGATGGCGCAGATATCGACTGGAACTTCGGCAAGTTTTTAGTACACAAAGACGGCGAAACCGTAGAGCGCTTTGGCCCTCGCACCGCGCCCGACGACGCTACACTAAAAGCAGCTATAGAGAAGGCGCTGTAGTCGCCTTAAAAAGCCGCTAACAAGCCAAAGGTTCCTGTACATTTCGCGAAAACTAAAGCCCATGAAGTTAGCAGCAATTGATATTGGCACCAACTCCATTCATATGGTGGTCGTCAAAGTGCTGCAAAAGCGCAACTTTGAGGTGATTGATCGCGTTAAGGAAATGGCGAAACTAGGCGCAGGCGTGTTTGCCACCAATCGGTTGAGCGATCGCGCCTACAAGCTTGGCCTCGACACCATCGAGCGCTACGTTCGCCTAGCCGAAGAACTCGGTGTAGACGAAATCATCACCGCAGCGACCAGCGCCACGAGAGAGGCGCAAAATGGCGAGGCGTTTTTAAAAGAAGTCGTGCGGCGTACAGGCATCAGGCCGCGCATTATTTCAGGCAAGGAAGAAGCGCGGCTGATTTTTTTGGCAGTGAGGAACGCGATCGCCCTTGAAAAAGGCGAGAACGCGCTTGTCCTCGATATTGGCGGCGGCAGCACCGAAGCCGTTGTCGGCAACCGCCAGGATATTCTCTTTGGCACCAGCATGAAGCTCGGCGTACTGCGCCTGCTCGACATGTTTCCAGACGAAGGCGCTATCAGCAAAGAAGCCCGCAGCGTTTTAGAATCGCACATCCGCTTTATTGCCCAAAACCCAATCTCTGAGGCCAAGCAGGCCGGATTCAGCCGCGTTATTGGCACCTCCGGCACCATTCGCACGATGGGCGAAGCCGCCTACCTAGAGCACCACAAACAGCCCCTTCAAACCCTTAACGCCGAAGTCGTCCAACTCAGCGAAATCGAAGATATCACAAATCAGCTCATCGGCCTTAAGCCTAGCAAAAGAGAGAAAGTAGACGGCGTTAACAGCAAGCGCAGCGACGCTATTCACCTGGGCGGCGTTTTACTCGTACAGCTATTGAAGATGGCAGAGGTAACAGAACTCACCCTTTGCGAAGCGTCCTTACGCGAGGGCCTCATCCTTGACTACATCGAACGGCATTCGCAAAGCATCGCCACCTTTTCTTTGGAAACAGAAAGTCTTCGTCATCGAAAGGCCGCTCAGCTCGTAGACAAATACGGAGCAGACTGGGAGAGCAACAGTCACGTAGCCAACTTAGCCCTACAGCTATTCGAGCAAACTCAGCCCTTACACGAGCTTGGCAACACAGAAAAAGAGATTTTAGAATACGCTTCTCTGCTTCACAATATTGGTCAATATATCTCCTTCAAAAGCTATCACAAAAGCTCCCGTTACATTCTTCAAAAAGAGAAGCCGCGCGGCTTCACTGACGTAGAAATGCTGCTGACTGGCCACGTTGTTCGCTATCATCGCAAGGCTTATCCCAAATCAAAACATAAACAGTTCAAAAGGCTTTCTGACCAGCAAAAACAAACCGTATGGATACTAGCAGGACTGCTCAGAATTGCCATCGGGTTAGACAGAGCAAAAAATCAACAGGTGAAGTCTATCGCTTGCAATATTTCAGAGAAAGATATCGAGATTGTTGCTAGTGGGGAAGGAGAATTAGCAATTGAGCTATGGGCGGCGAGGGGCGATCGCGACATGCTCTCCCAAGCCCTAGACCGCACCATTTTAATTACATCAGCGGATGCCGCGACGTAACCCATAAGTCGTTTCTCCTAGCGGTGCGACAGTACATATCGCTTTTTCAAGAGAACGATGTAGATGAGTACCTGATTTTATCGGGCGACCATCTCTATCGTATGGACTATCGAGATTTTATCTATCGACATCGAGAAACAGACGCAGATATCACCCTAGCAGTACTGCCCGTGGGTGAGGAACGCGCCTCTAGCTTTGGCCTGATGAAAATGAATGAGGATGGCCGCATTGTTGACTTTAGCGAAAAGCCTAAAGGCGAGGCTCTACAACAGATGCAGGTAGACACTGCCTCTTTGGGCCTCTCACCAGCAGAGGCTCAAAGCAAACCCTACATCGCTTCAATGGGGATTTATGTATTCAAGCGACAAGTGCTGATAGATCTTGCTCAATCAGTGGCCTGACCATACGCTCGCGCATTGAAGCAGGCTGCACAATTACGAATAGTCTGCTGATGGGCGCTGATTACTATCAGTCTAATTTTGAGAGAAAAGGAGATTGCGATCGCTTTCGAGGCATTTATCAGCTCAGTGACCGCTTCGAGCAATTCAAGATAGTCCTTAGGAACGCGGCCAATGGGTAGATCAATTGGAAAGATAGATTCGTGCGCGATCGCCCCTCTCAAAAAGTCTTCATAGCACCGCTCGGCCTTCTTCTTTATCTCTTCAGGACTAATCACGATTCAGCCACCGCAGCTCCCGACTCCCGACGCTGCAGAAATTCTTCAATAGACATAGAAATCACCTTGGAGTAGTTACCCTCAGAGGTGTTAGACACCAGATGCAGGGTATCGATGTAGGGCGTTAGAACATTAATTTTGCCCATGGGCGTAATCACGAGCAATTGAAGATCTAAGCTCTTAAACAGATCCATTGCATAGCGAGCGTTAGCATCATCTGAGCGACCGAAAGCTTCGTCAATTACAACGAATCGAAACGTCTTTTGGTTTTGGAGATTGTATATATCGTTAGCTGCGCCGTCATGCTGCGTCAGGCCAAACTGATAGGCAATAGCACTCGCCAAAATCGTATAGGCCAGCTTCACCTTCTGCCCGCCCGATTTTCCCGAAGAATCCGTGTGGTGCTCTTTTTCCACCTCATCTTCCCGATAGCGCTCACTTACTGAAAAGTCCAGCCAGTTGCGCACATCAGTCACCAGCTTTGTCCATCTATCTTCAGCCTTAAAGCGCTCGATCAGGTTTGTCCGAATCCGCTGAAAGCGCTCCTCATTGTCTTCTGGCGTCTGACGCGCCACGTCGCCTAAGCAGTACTTTAAGCTCTCCTTAAAGTCTCTAATCTCGCGATGCTTTGTCTTTTCACAGCGCAGCTCAATATAGGTACTGTCGGTATAGTCAATCTGCCTGAGCGACTCATTGAGATCATGAATAGCAAATTCTATCTCTTCTTCTTGCTTCTCCAAATCACTTTTGAACATAGAAAACGTTTTAATCACCGTATCGTTCATCAGCATCTTGAAGCGCTTCTCATACTGCGGCAAATCGTCCTGCTCAATCTTCTTTTTCAGCGCCAGATACTCATCTAAGTACTGGTAGTCATCGCCAAGCTCCATCGTGGCCTCAACAAATTCTGCCTTGAACTTAGCCAAACACCGGCCAATTGAATTTTTCACCTCTCCTTGCTGCTGCTCTCGCTTCCTGAGTAATGACTGCAACACATCCTTCATATCAGCCGCGTCATCCGCAATTGTTGCTAGCGTCAGCTTATAGGTTTTGAGCTTTTTAGTGTGCTTTGCTGCAAACGCTTCAATTTCATCAGCAGGTATGGCGGCTGAAAGAACTTCACACTGTTTTTGAGCCTTTACGTTGAAGTCTTTTCGGTCTGTAAGCGACTGATGGTTTTTAACGGCCTGATCTCTGTTCTCGCTCGTCTGCGCTATCTCTACTTGAATCTCTTTTAGCTGCGCCTCTAGCTTTTTGAGCCTGTCAGAGCCTTCTTCTAGCTGCTTCTTTTGCTGCACAAGGGCTAAGCGATCGCCCTCAGCCTGCTCCCAATCAATCTCAGCAAAATCAGCAAATCGCATAAAATCTTGCAGCCAAGACCGCTGCTGTTCTCGCTGCCCCTGCTGCCGCTCCAGCGTCTCAATCGCCTTCACAATACCCGCAAGCTGCTGATTCACCGCCTGCAAATCTTCTTCTAACGCCTTAATTTTACTCGCGTTGTTCCACCCTAAGATATACCGACTGCGGTTATCAATTCTCGAACTGTCATCTTTCTCATGCCGTCCCTTTCCATGCTTAATCAAGCCCGCTTGCGTAATCGCCCGTTTCTCTCGCTGAAACTGCTCAATACCAGTGCAGCACACATAGTTAAACTGCTGCACCAGCCGCTCTCGCAGCCATTCAAAAAATACGTCATCTTGCTTGACCTGTAGCTTGGCTGGAATCTGATTGGGGTCGAGCGATCGCCTCGTCGGATTCGGTGCTACCGGCGTCACCTTGTAATACACGAGCCGCCCCCGCAAATTCGTTTTGTTCACATAGGCATTCACCGCCGAGTAGTGCGCTTCGGGCACCAGCAAGCACAGGCCAAATCCACGCAGCAGCCTTTCAATTGCGCCTTCCCAAGCTTTTTCTTCAGAGCGCACCTGAAGCAATTCACCTACAAAAGGGAGATCCGCATCCTTAAGATCGAGCGCTTCGGTGAGGCGATCGCGTATATCTAAAGTCTGCTTTGGAATCTGACTTTTGCGGCTGCGCAAGGACGTAAGTTCTTCATCTAGCTGCGATCGCTGCTTCTCTAGCTCAGACTGCTGTAGCTTTTGCGCATCTCTTTGCCTCACAATCTCAGCCAGATCCCCGCTAATCGTCTCAGCCAGCTTTTCTCCCTTGTCCCGGTTTTTATAAAACGTGTCGCTGTCGCTATAAGTCTCAAACTCAAGCCACTTAGCTAGCTCGTCATACCCTTTTGCAACAGCCTGCTTCTGTCTCACCGCCTTTTGAATCTGTTCTATCTCCTGCTTTAGCGCCTTTAGCCGCTGACCAATGCTGTCCTGCTGAATAGCAAACTCAAGATCTTTCTCCTGCTGACGCTGTGTGCTTAAGAGGCGATCGCACTCATCTTTCGCATTCTGCGATCGCCCCAACTCCCGCTCAATATCTCGCAGCTCATCTACCAGAAGCTCAAGCTTTCGAGCCGCAAAAAAAGCAGGCGCAACCACCTTAGCCCGCTCTAACGAAGCCACCTCGCGCTCAAGCTTTTGGTACTTATCTGCATCTTTCGTCAGCGGCATCAGCGCCTCTAGCTGCTCCCGCGCTTTCTTAATCGCCGTATGAGAAATCGTCAAGTTCTCATATCCCTGTTGCAGCCCGTCAATCTTCGGGCGCATGTCCTCAGCTTCTAGCATATGGTCGCGCACAAACTTGTTGAGCCCGTCAATCTCTTTAATGCTCACCGTCTGATTAAACAGATCGAGCGCCTTATCAGAAGATAGTCCAAACCGTCTGCGAAACTGCAAAGCGTAGACAGAAAAGTTATCAAACAGCTCAACGTTATTCTCTTTCAGCGTTCTCTTCAACAAAGAGACATCTTTACACTGGGTAAAGTGCTCCATTCTTAGCTCAGCATCAGCGATCACAAAAAACTTTCGTACGCTGCCCTTATCTATCCAAAGCACCTGCGCTAGAGATACTTCCTTTTGTAGAGTGCGATCGCTAAAATAAGCCAGCAATACCGAAATATCGCCTTTCTCTCTCAAATACTTGGACTTAGATTCATAGCCTTCTTCCGAGCGCGTTCTAGCATACGCCCCCTGCACATAGCTCTTCTCATTCCGCTCCTTCTTCTTCCCCGCATCCCCCGAAGCCTGATTGTAGTTTCGCCCTCTATTCGGCACCAGCAGCGTCAGCAGCCCATCTACCAGCGTAGACTTCCCCGACCCATTCTCACCCGTGAGCAAAGACGTACCACCCGCCAAATCCAAAGACCAGGGCCGCTGGTCAAACGTGCCCCAGTTCAACACTTCTAGCCGTTGCAGCCGAAAGCCCGCCAGCGCGTCTGTAGTCTCCTCTTCTGTACTTTCTGGAGCCGTCTCTGCTTCAAACAAATCAGTCGTCGATGAGCGCATCTGCATAATCTTCCAGTTTTTCCTTTAGCCTCTCCAACATTTCAGCATCAATCTTGGCCTTAATAATCGGACGCACCTCATAATTATCTTCTGAGCCCGACAGCGGCTTCAAAAAGCCCATATCTTTAACAGCCGAATTCACCATCCTTTTCACTTCACTGCGAAACTTAACCTCGTTATTCCCCTCCGGCAAATAAGGCGCAAGCATATCGCGTAGCTCCTCCATACTCATCACCAGCCGCCCCGTTTCATCGCTCGCATCAAACTGCCGAAGCTGCTCGCGCAACAGCACATAAAACACCGTCGCTTTAAAGCTCAGCCGGTGCCGAATCGTCAGGCGAGGCAGCCGTTCACCGGGCGGATCGTCCGGGTCTGGATCAGGCTGTTCTAAAAAAGCAAAGCCTTGAGTCTCGTAGTTTTGTACAAGCAGACCGATTTTGCTAAAATACTCGCTCACAGGCGTGAGATAGCTTTGTAGCAGATCCCAATAAGGCGAATCGTCACTGTACACAACGCCTTGCAGCAGCTTGATCACAACAGGCGCATAGGGCGGCGGCCTATCCGGCGACGTTAAACCTGGCGACATTAAACCTACCGGTAGAAAACAACTTGAGGCAGCTTCAGCTTCAAATGCGTGTCGGCCTCTACCCCCTCAATCGTTAATAAGTCAATAGTACTAGAACTTATAGAATGCTGTTCAGATCTCGTTGCCAGCGAAAGGTAGCCCACCACCTCCGGCAGTCCTTTTGTCACCGGATACAGCGCAATCAGCTCCGTTAGCGCAATCTTAGCCCTGTCCTCTAATGCTTTATCAATTCGCTCAGCCAGCACCAGCTCATCCACATAAAACTGTTGCGCTAGCTCGTCTAGCTCTGCTTCTAGCTCATCGTCATCGGCCTCTGAAAAATTCACTTCTGCAAAAGTCGGCACCTCGCTTTCTTCCAGCGGATGCAGCGGTCGCTCCATCACCAAACTAATATCAGGTGCGCCTTCTATTGTCCAAAATCGCTTCTCGTCTATCGCGCTACTGGCTATCTGTGTAGAAAGTCTTTGCACCTCTACAATCAAGTCCGCCACCCGCCGATTCTCTCGCATATTGCGTTCGTCAAGCATCTGCCGCAGCTTTTCAGTGAGCCGACGGTTAGACTCGACAATGTGATCGGCAGAGTTGAGCAGGTTTCGGACAATTCGCCTCAGAAAGCCCTGGTTTTTAGTCAGCGATCGCAATGCATCCAGTTCATACACCGCCGCAATCGTCTCCTTTAGCTCGCGTTGCTTACTCTCCGACATCAAAAATCTAAAAAAAGTCTCAAAGCTCCGCCCCTGATCAGACTCCTTAAGCGCCTCATCAGCATCTAGCACTCGCCCCACCACCGTACCCCGACGGCTACCAATCTCTAGCTGATCCGCCTGCACCTTCCGAGTCAGCTCTCGAAACTTCGCCTCCACCGCCCGAAAGTCACTCATTAGCTGGCGCGTCAGACTATTTGCCGACATAAACCGCTCTCGTAGCTGCGTCTCATTAAACGGATCGACTTTGCCAGCTTCTCGAATCGTATCAATCTCCTGCTGAATTTTCGCCTTATCCTGCTCTAGCTGCGCAACCCGCGCCTCTACATCAACGGTACTTCCTTCTTTAATCTCTTTAAGCAGCGACACAATCTGTAAAAAGCGAGACTCCGTGCCAATAAAGTCGTTTCGCTGCTGCAAATCTTCTAGCCAGGCGATCGCCTTTTCCGTCTCAGGCGTGAGGCTAAAAACCGGCTCATCGCCCGCCTCACTCGTATCCTCAAACGTCTTCCGCAGCCATTGCGCATTACACCAATCATTCAAATACTCCTTCGCCCCCTTCAGCCTCAGCTCCGCATACCCTCCCTGCAAATACTCAATATAGTCCTCCAGCTTCTCCTCTAGCTCTAGCTGCGCTACAGAAACCCGATGCGCTGTTTTGAACTGCTTATGTAAAAAGCTCACGGTAAACGCAACATTCTGGCTTTTAATCAGCTTCAGCGCAGGGGACGTTTCAGTCTCGTACTTAATCCGTTCGTAATCCATCAGCAACCTGGCGTTCGAGTAAATAGAATGGATAGAAAGTGCTCGCAACATTCTATACCTATGCAACCTGCTCCCCCCATCACTCAAGATCTTGTCCTAGTCGGTGGGGGTCACAGCCACGCGCTCGTGCTGCGCAAAATGGGCATGAACCCCTGGCCTGCTGACGTCCGCCTCACGCTAATTACCAACCTGGCCGACACGCCCTACTCAGGCATGTTGCCCTGCCACATCTCGGGCCTTTACGACTTTGATACCGCCCATATCGACCTCAGACCGCTGACGCGCTTTGCCAACTGTCGGCTGATTATGGACGAGATGATTGGGCTAGATAGCAGCGGGCAAAAAGTGATTTGCAAAAATCACCCGCCCATCGCATACGACGCGCTCTCTATAGACATCGGTAGCACACCTACCAAGTCTCAAGTCCCTGGCGCAGCCGAACACGCCATTCCTGCTAAACCTGTACCCAAGCTGTTGAAAGCCTGGGAAAGCTATCTTGATACGCTCAAAAAGAGACTTTCAAAAGATCCGAAAGCGCCTGCTGTCGTCAGCATTGTAGGCGGCGGCGTCGGTGGTGTAGAAATGGCCTTTGCCATGCAGGTTCGCTTGCATCACCTAATTAAAGACTACGCTCAAGCTCCTGCCGGGCAGATTGCTGTTCATATTTTTCAACGTGGCCCACACTTAGCCAAAGGCCGCAACCGGCTAACGCAGTGGATGGTTGAGAAGATGTGCCGCGAGAGAAGTATTCAGGTGCACACCGAAGAGAATGTGTGTGAGGTAACTGCAAATTCGGTGCGCTGTGATTCTGGGCTGACGGTGGAGTGCGATCGCACCTTCTGGGTCACTAACGCCAGCGCCCCTCCCTGGCTAAAAGAAAGCGGCCTCACCCTCACAGACAGCGGCTTTCTCGCCGTCAAAGACACCCTGCAAACCCTCTCTCACCCCAACATCTTTGCAGCCGGTGACGTAGCGACTATGGTCAACCACAAGCGCCCGAAAGCAGGCGTATTTGCCGTTCGCCAGGGCCCGCCGCTCTACAAAAACTTAAAGCGATACGTCACCGATCAGCCGCTCAAACCCTTCAGACCTCAAAGCCGCTATCTCAACATTATTGACACCGACACCGAAACGTCTATCGCATCTTGGGGGCCATTCGCAGTCAGAGCCAAATGGTGCAGATCTTGGAAGAACAGAATTGATCATAAGTTCATGAGCTTATTTTCAGAGTTTCCTGACATGCAGGCAGCTCAAAATTCTAGAGAGCGCTTAGCAACATCCTTACCAAAAGGAGATTCATTAGAAACATCCAGAATGCACTGCTCTGGTTGTGGCTCCAAAGTAGGAGAACAGGTACTTACCCGCGCACTTACCCGCATTCGCGCCGAAGCCCCCGCTAATGAAGACTGGCCCGATCGCAACAATATTTACGCGGGTCTAGACGCGCCCGACGATGCTGCCATCATCAAAACGCCATCTGGAAAACTCAACGTCCATACCGTCGATCAGTTCCGCGCCCTCGTAGACGACCCCTTTATCTTTGGACAAATCTGCGTTAACCACTGCCTCAGCGATCTGTTTGCCATGGGCGCGACTAGCCACAGCGTTTTAGCCTTAGCCACCGTTCCTTACGGCACCGACGCCAAACAAGAAGAAATCCTTTATCAGCTCCTTTCTGGGGTGTCTATTGCGATCGCCCCATCCAAAACCTTCCTCGTCGGCGGACACACCACCGAAGGCCCCGAACTGGCCCTCGGCTTCGCCTGCAACGGCTGGATAGATCCCGACCAAATATGGCGCAAAAGCGGGCTTCAGCCCGGCCAGTCTCTCATTCTCACCAAAGCCCTTGGCACTGGCACCCTCTTCGCCGCCGACATGCAGCGTCAGGCCAAAGGTCGCTGGATTGAAAGCGCCATTGAAAGTATGCTGCAATCCAATCAAAATGCCGCCGACTGCCTCAGAGCCTATAGGGCCACCGCCTGTACCGATGTCACCGGGTTCGGGCTGGCTGGCCATCTGTTAGAAATGGTCACTGCCTCGAAGGTTAACGTTACGCTTGATTTAGAAGCGATTGAGCGATTGCCTGGCGCAAAAGACACTTTGCAGAAAGGGCTTGTTAGTACACTGCATGAGCGAAATAAACAGAGTGCGATCGCCCGCATCCAAACCCACACCACCCATCTTTCCTCTCCTAACTTTCAAGCCCTCTTCGATCCACAAACCTCTGGCGGCTTGCTCGCTAGCATTCCAACAGAACAGGTAGCCTCCTGCATAGACGAACTAAAGCGACTGGGCTACAGCTACAGCCGCTGCATCGGTCAAGTTAGCTCAGCGCATGAATCTAAACCCATCGCTAAACCCCTTACAATCGAGTAACGTCCGCCAAAGGTTAAGAGAAAAGCACCTGTGTCCCAAGCGCCCGCTACGCCTCAGCTCACAATCGATGAATTTCTTGAGGCCCCCGGCCCCATTTTGGACGTGCGATCGCCAGGCGAATACAAACAGGGCCACATTCCCGGAGCTATCAGCTTTCCGCTCTTTCAACGACGACGAACGAGCGCGAGTCGGCACCTGCTACAAACAAAAAAGCCGTGAGCAGGCCGTAGAACTCGGCTTCGACATTGCCGGGCCAAAATTTGGCGAGATGATCCGCACCGCCAAAAAGATTGCCCCTGATAGAGTCATTCGCATTCACTGCTGGCGTGGCGGCATGAGAAGTGGTGCGATCGCCTGGATGCTCAACCTCTCAGGTTTCCAAACCATCACCCTCCAAGGCGGCTACAAAACCTTCCGCCAGTGGGTTCGCAACACCGTCAGCACACCCAAAAAGATCATCATCCTAGGCGGCATGACCGGCACCGCCAAAACAGACATCCTCCACGCACTCAAAGCCCAAGGCGAACAAGTGCTCGATCTTGAAGGCCACGCTAATCATCGAGGTAGCAGCTATGGCGCGCTGTGTTTGCCTCCTCAGCCCAGCACCGAACACTTTGAAAATAAGGTCGCAACCGAATGGGATACCTTTGACAATCAGCGTCCGATTTGGATAGAAGCCGAGAGCCGCAGCGTCGGATCTTGCCGGGTGCCGCCCGAGCTATTCGAGCAAATGGAAAGTGCGTTTGCCCTTGAAATTACGCGCCCGGTAGCCGAAAGAGTTGCGCTGCTAGTAGACATTTATGGTCAAGCCGATCGCGATGAGCTAGTCGCTGCCACTGAACGGATTCGGAAACGACTTGGCGGTGATAGAACGCAAGCCGCGATCGCCCACATTCAATCAGGTGATTTGGCCAGCGCCGTCACGATCACTCTCGACTACTACGACCGCGCCTATCGCTATGGATTAGAGCAGCGCGATCGCCCTGTTCACGAAGTGGACGTTACTGGCCTCTCGCCTGAGCAAGCCGCCCAAAAGCTACGTCACGTATTAGCAGAAATACACTTCACACACCGTCCGTCGTAGCTGTAAAACCCATAGCAACGTGCTAAAACAGAAAATATATCAAGTTTTCTAAATCCAGCGCTGATTGTTCCCGGTTCGCTGGGAATTCTATACCATTCAACCCTTCTTCTTTAAGTCAATGACTACCACGTATTTGACTGTTGCCACCATCACCTTTGCGATTATCTTAAGCGCCTTCTTAAGAGATCGTGCCACTCGAAAGATGAGCCTCAGAGCTTGGGCATTCATCGCAATTTCCACAATCCTCTGGCCCATCACGCTTCCCTTCATCATTAGCAGCAAGCTCCGCGCCGCCAAAAACCATCAGCAAGCAGTCAGCGCAGCCGCAGCCAAAGCAGAAAAAGCCCAAGAAAAAGAATTCATCAAAAACCTACAGCCCGCCCAAATGACCGGCGACTCGTAGACTCAGCTTGCCTCAGCCATAAACACCTGCGCCTCAGCCAAATGCTTCACCAGCGTTGACTTTGGCAGCGGCCCCTCCAAATGCTCCCAGGGTAAAACGCGATCGCGCGCCCATTCATCATGCACATAAAAATCCAACGGCGGCAGCGTCCCCTTTAGCGCCTTAAACGCCCGCCGATAGCTGCCCAGCGTATCGCCATAGCCGCGGGTGAGTTCTAGCAGATCTGCCAGGCGGCGATCGCCCCGCGAAATCAAAGCCTGAATCACCGACCAGCTATAGCTCTCAGGCCGAAAATCAATCCCCGCAGGCCGCAGTTGCTTCTGCAAAAACTTCAGCCGCTTCTCGGCCTTACGGTTCACCCCGTACCACTGAAACGGCGTATGCCCCTTCGGCACAAACGTAGAGCACCCCAACGTAAACCTCAGCCCCGGCACCCGCTTTTTTAAGCCAATCATCAGCTCAGCCGTCTGCATCAAATCGTCTTCAGTCTCACCCGGCACTCCCGCCATCCCATACAGCTTCAGCGCCTTCAGCCCGCCCGCCTTCGCCTGCTCCGCCGCCGCCGCAATCTCATCCGTATCCAGCTTCTTGTTCACAATATCCCGCACCCGCTGCGAGCCGCTCTCAATCGCAATCGTCACCGACCGCGCATCGTGCTTCACCAGCGTCTCCGCCAGCTTTTGGTTAATTGTGTTCGTTCGCACCGACGACATGCTCACCCGCACATCGTCATACTCAGGCCGATTGATATAGTCCAGCAGCGCCTCAAACTCAGGGTGCTGCGTAATCGAAGCGCCCAGTAGCCCCAGCCGCCGCGTTTTCTCTAACCCCCGCTCAATCGCTGGTATTAAAGACGCCTCCACACTCGCCGCCCTAAACGGCAGCGTTAGATAGCTCGCCAAACAAAACCGACACATCTCCGGGCAGCTCCGCACCACCTCCACCATAAAAATATTTTCCCAGGCCGCCTTCTCGGTCACCACCGTCGAAGCCGACAGCACATTCCCCCGATAGGTCTGCTTTTTCACCGTTGCAGGCACATCGCTATCAACCGGCAAAATAGACGCCAGCGGCCCATCAGCACTTTCGTACGTCACCGCATACAGCGCCGGTACATACACCCCCGGCACCTGCGCCAGCGTCTTAAGCTGTACCATCCGATCAGCGTCTCGCACCGTTTGATACGCATCCAAAAAGTCATCCAGCAGCGTTTCGCCATCGCCCAGCAAAACCACATCAAAAAAGGCCGAAAACGGCTCAGGATTCGCCGTCAAAACCGGCCCGCCGCCGAACACTAAAGGGTGATCATTTGTCCGCTCTGTCGCCCGAAGCGGCACTTGCTGATCTTCCAATAGGTTCAGCACATTAACGTAGTCCAGCTCCCACGAAAGCGAGAATCCCATCAGCTCAGCTTGAGCAGGCAGCGTCTCGCGCACATCCGTAAATAACCGGCTCACGTCTATATCAGGCCGCTCAGAGAGCATCGCCCACACCACCTGATAGCCCAAGCTTGTGATTCCTACGCTGTATTCATTCGGGAACGCAAAAATAACAGGTATCGCATTATCAGCAAGACCCGCAGGCGTAAACAGACATTTCTCAAGCGAGAAGACAGAATTAGACACAAATGAAACTAGGAATATAAAAAACTACAAGATTGCCGAGCACTCTATCAGATTCGATTTAGGGTGTGTTGCCTGTGACGTAAGTTGCCGAGCCCTCACCCTAAATCCCTCTCCCGAGGGGAGAGGGACTTCAGAGTCCGGTTCCCTTCTCCCCTCGGGAAAACGCACTATGCTACCAAGGTGTCACTAAGTTGTGTCTTTAAAGGGCTAGGGATGAGGGCTCGGCAGCTCACACTGATAACCTGTCACCATCAAAATCTCAACCCCAAGCCAAAGCCAATAAAAACCTCTTCCTCCAATTCTCTCTTATTTAACTCAGATCAAACGCGCCCAGCGCAAAAGAAAAGCAGGCGCTATCAAAACACCTGCTCATCTTCAATTATTCGAGGCTAACAGCTATTAGAAGCCTAGCTAGGCCACTTAGAAGCCACCAGCTCAGCCAAGTCAACAACGCGCTGAGAATAGCCCCACTCGTTGTCATACCAGGCAATCACCTTAATCATATCGCCATCCATCACCAGCGATAGCTGCGAGTCAATCGTAGCCGACTCATTCGTCTTACGGAAGTCAACCGAAACCAAAGGCTCATCGGTATAGCCCAAAATGCCCTTCATCGTCGTTTCAGACGCCTTCTTAAGCACTTCGTTCAGCTCTTCAGTAATCGTCTTGTTCTTAACTTGAGCCACCAAGTCAACAATCGAAACGTTAGGCGTCGGTACGCGCAGCGCAATTCCGTTCAGCTTGCCAGCCATCTCAGGAATTACCAAAGCCACGGCCTTAGCCGCACCCGTTGTCGTTGGCACGATATTCACAGCCGCAGCTCTAGCCCGGCGCAAATCGCGGTGGCTCGCATCCAAAATCCGCTGGTCGCCCGTGTAGCTGTGCGTCGTCGTCATGGTGCCTTTAACGATGCCAAAGTTATCGTTAATCACCTTCACCACAGGAGCCAGGCAGTTTGTCGTACAGCTCGCGTTGCTGACCACGTTTTGCTTGTCGTGCTCGTAGTCCTGATCGTTTACACCCATCACATAGGTGCCCACGTGTCCGCCCTTACCAGGGGCGGTAATCAATACTTTTTTCGCACCTGCTTCAATGTGGCGAGATGCGCCTTCTTCGCTGTTAAAGACGCCCGTAGACTCAATTACCAAGTCAATGTCCCAGTCTTTCCAAGGAAGATTGCTGGGGTTGCGGTCGGAGTAGCATTTGATTACGTTGCCGTTCACCGTCATGGTGTTGGCATCGTAAGAAATGTCGGCATCCAAACGTCCGAGCAAAGAATCGTACTTCAACAAATGGGTATTGATTCTGGGATCTGAAGTGTTGTTTACAGCAACCAGCTCCAAATTGCTGTTTTCACGGGTCAACCAACACCGTAAAAAGTTCCGACCGATACGTCCAAAACCATTGATCGCTACTCTAACCACTGCGCGTTAACCTCGTGTCTCTAGAAGAAATAAAAGGGATGTCAAGAAAATGTTAAGTAAAGACTTTAATGCGAATAAAGTCCTGATTAAGCGTAATCATCATATCGCATTGCCGTCCCTCTAAAGTTCTTGATAGGTTTGCAAGGCGGGTGTGGCCGATGTTACCGAGTGGCTGAAGATTCCTGGTATGATACGCCTGATTATAGTGACGTGCTAAGGCTTGAGAGGAAGTTAAACATGCTGAATTCAGTGGATTTCAGCGGTAAGCCATTTCATTTTATTGGGATTGGTGGAATCGGGATGTCGGCCCTAGCTCATGTGCTCGCTTGCAGAGAACTGCCCGTCTCAGGCTCAGATTTGCGCTTGAGCCATATCACTCAGCGCCTAGAAACAAACGGCGCTCACATTTTCAATCAGCAGCAGGCCGAAAATTTATCTTTCTTTACAGGCCAGTCTGCGCCTGATAGCTTGGGCCGCAGAACTCAAAAGCTGCCGCAGGTCGTTTGTTCTACCGCGATTAGCAAAGACAACCCTGAGTATAAAGAAGCCCTAGCCCTGGGCTGTCCCATTTTTCATCGCTCCGATATTCTCGCGGCGCTGATGAACGAGAAAAAAGGAATTGCGATCGCAGGCACCCATGGCAAAACCACCACTAGCAGCATCACCGGCTACATCCTCCTCAAAGCAGGCGTCGATCCGACCATCATTATCGGCGGCGAAGTCAGCGCGTGGTCAGGCAACGCCTACGTCGGCCAGAGTGATTACGTTGTCGCTGAAGCCGATGAATCTGACGGCTCACTGGTTAAGCTCTCCTCCTACATCGGCGTGATTACCAACGTCGAGCTAGACCACCCCGACCACTACAGCAGCCTCGATCAGGTCGTCGAAATCTTTGATAAGTTCGCCAAACAGTGCGAAACGGTGATTGGCTCGATTGACTGCCCGACCGTGCGCGATCGCCTCACCCCCGACATCTCCTACAGCCTAGAAGCAAACTCTGGCGCGGACTACATCGCCACCAATATTCGCGAAAACGCCACCGGTACCACCGCCGACATCATTGAGCGCGGTAAAACCCTCGGCACCCTCACCGCGCCGCTATTGGGCTTGCATAACCTTAGCAACGTTTTAGCCGCTGTCGCTGTGGCCCGCCATCTCGACGTGAGCTTTGAGGCGATCGCCACCCACCTCCCCAACTTTGGCGGCGCGGCCCGCCGGTTCGAGCATCGCGGCTGCTACAACGACATTTTATTTATTGACGACTACGCCCACCACCCCAGCGAAGTTCAGGCCACCTTAGCTGCCGCCCAAGTGCAGCGCACCGAACCCTTAGCGTCTGGACTCCCCCGTAAAGTCGTCGCCGTCTTTCAGCCTCACCGCTACAGCCGCGCGGCCATCCTACTCGACGAGTTCTCAAAATCCTTTACAGGCACCGATCGGGTTCTAGTCACCGACATCTACAGCGCCGGAGAAACGAACACCAGCGGCATTACCGGCGAGCAGGTAACCGAAGCGATCGCCCAGCACCAGCCAAACACCGAATACCACGGCAGCATAGACGCCGTAAAACAAGCCCTTAAAACCAGTCTCAACCCCGGCGATATCGTCATCTTCCTCACCGCAGGCAACCTTAATCAGGTCATCCCCGAAGTCATGGAAGCCTACCAAAACGCACCGCAGCCCGAAGCCGCCTTAACCTAAAACCGAATCGCTCACCTATTTTTTCAAAGCAAATGACTACACACAGCGTTCCTGTCACCAGGACGATGATGGGCCGATTTAGCTATGAAGCACCGCTAGCAAAGCTCACCACCTTTCGAGTTGGTGGCAATGCCGATTGTCTAACGCTGTCTAAAACGCCAGAGCAGCTCAAGTTCGCCATTCAATACGCGCAGGAAAAAGGCTGGCCGATCACAATACTAGGCGCTGGATCTAACCTTCTGATTAGCGATGCAGGTCTACGTGGCCTGGTTATCTGCACCCGCGCCCTACGCCACAGCACATTCGATGCCACCACGGGCCGAGTCACTGCCGCGGCTGGTGAGCCCTGGTCTTCGCTGGCGTGGAAAGCCGCGCGCCATGGCCTCAAAGGCTTTGAATGGACGATTGGCATTCCCGGCACGGTCGGCGGCGCGGTCGTGATGAACGCGGGCGCTCACGGTGGCGAAACTGCTGATATTTTAGTTGAAGCCGAAGTGATTAGTCCTAATGGCGAGGTTTCAATTCTGAAGCCAGAAGACTTAGGGTTTCGCTACCGTACGTCTGACTTGCAGGGGGGCGATCGCACCGTCCTC
This sequence comes from uncultured cyanobacterium, assembly GCA_963793265.1. GTDB lineage: Bacteria > Cyanobacteriota > Cyanobacteriia > Phormidesmidales > Phormidesmidaceae > Phormidesmis. The sequence continues at coordinate 138,531 of CAWBZI010000004.1, read as the reverse complement.
TCCGCCACCTTTCAGCTCAGCCCCGGCCACGACCCAGCCACCATCAAAGCCGCCACCGCCACCGACCTAAAATCTCGTCGCCAAACCCAGCCCTACCACCTACCTAACTGTGGCAGCGTCTTCCGCAATCCTCCCGGCAATAGCGCCGGACGCCTAATCGAGCAAGCCGGGCTTAAAGGAAATCAAATCGGCCAGGCGCAAACCTCTACGCTACACGCCAACTTTATTGTGAACTTAGGGGGAGCCAAAGCCAGCGACGTTCTAGCGCTCATTCGTCATACACAGGCCGTTATTCGCGATCGAAACGGCATTGAACTAGAGACAGAAGTCAAGATTATCGGTGAGTTCTAATCAACGAAACTTCACCCCAGTGCTATAGTTTGACAGTCAATTTATTGTAATAAACCACCAAATCATGACTAAAGGGCAAGGATTCGGCTTCGGACTCGGCAAAATGAAAGAACTCAAAGAAGCCTTTCAAAAAGCGCAGCAGGTTCAAGAAGGAGCCCAGCGCCTGCAAGCAGAACTAGAACAAATGGAGATTGAAGGTACCGCTGGTGGCGATATGGTGAAAGTTACCATGAGCGGCAACCAGGAGCCTCGCAACGTTGTTATTTCAGAAGCCGCCTTGGGTGAAGGCGCTGAGGTTCTCTCTGATTTGGTCAAAGCCGCGATGCTTGACGCTTACAACAAATCCACCGCCACCATGCGCGAACAAATGGAAGAACTCACCGGGGGTCTTCAGCTACCTGGCCTGTAAAAATTGCCTGCGACTAAATCTTTCTTCTTATTGCTTTTTTCTTTGCTGTTATGGTCACCCGGCTTCTCTTTGTCTGCTTAGGCAACATCTGTCGTTCTCCGTCTGCGGAGAACATCATGAACCACCTGATCAAGCAGCAAGACCTCACCGACAAAGTTGTCTGCGACTCTGCGGGTACCGCTAGCTATCATGTCGGCAGCGCCCCCGATCGCCGCATGAACACTGCCGCTCAGCGTCAGGGCATTACGCTAGCCGGTAGTGCCCGGCAGTTCACCACCGCAGACTTTGAAGACTACGATTTGATATTGGCGATGGATCGCAGCAACTATCGCGATATCCTATCTTTAGACGTGAATAAACAATACGCGCACAAAGTAAAGCTCATGTGCGCGTATTGTTTGGCTCATAGCGACGAAGAAGTTCCTGACCCTTACTACGGCGGAGAAGCTGGCTTTGACTACGTTATTGCTCTGCTCACCGACGCCTGTAAAAACCTTTTAGAAACAGTTGTAAAAGACAACGCAGCTTAACAAATAGCTCGGATTATAGCCTGCCTGCATTAGTCTTAAACAATCAATAGCGATTAGCTGTAGCGAAACAAAAGCTGCCTAAAATTCTACTTAACCCTTTTAAAAAGCTAAAAAATTAGAGAATAAGGCTGATTAGTGTCTGTATTTAGATACACTTAGCCATTGTAAAAGCTAAGTTATCGAGCGCGCGTGTCCGGCTCTCTTTGGACGAAACCTTGCTGAATCATTTAAATGTATCTAATTCTGAGTTTAGCTATATGGGCCGTGTTTTAGTCGTCGATGACACGCCCACTAATCGCTTTGTGCTCTCCAAACTACTCACGAAAACAGGCTATCAAGTCTATGAAGCTCAGGACGGGTCTACTGCCGTTGCGCTGGCGCTAAAGCATCGTCCTACGGTGATTTTGCTAGACATTATGATGCCAGGAATGGACGGCTATGCGGTCTGTGCGCAGCTCCGATCACAGCCAGAAACAGCCACCATTCCAATTATCTTCCTTAGCGCTTTAGATGCCCCTTTTGACAAGGTTCAAGCCTTTCAAAATGGCGCTGCTGACTACGTGACCAAGCCTTTTCAGGCAGAAGAAGTCTTAGCAAGAGTACGCCATCAAATTGCCCTGCAGGTCGATAGACAGGTGCAGCAGCGGCAGCATCAGGCGCTTGAGCAAAAGGTAGAAGAGCGCACTCAGCTATTAAAACTTGCCAATAGTCAGCTACTAGAAGGCACGCTGACTGACCGGCTAACGAGATTGCCAAACCGGCTTGCGTTTGTGAAGCGCCTGAGCAAAATTATGGCGCATGCCACCACGCATCCAGAGGCGCACTTTGCCGTAGTTTTTTTAGACTGCGATCGCTTCAAACGCATCAACGACTCGCTCGGCCATAGAGTCGGCGATCAGCTCCTCAAAGGCGTTGCTCGCCGCCTGTGCAAAATTCAGCGTGACCAAGGCGTGATCGATACTGCTGCGCGCTTTGGCGGCGACGAGTTTGCGTTTTTACTCGCCAATATTAGCGATCGCGACGAGGTAGAAGCGATCGCCCAGTCAGTGCTTACCGCCATCTCTTGCCCCTTCACCCTGGCCGGGCGTGAAATCTTCATCGACGCCAGCATCGGCTTAGTTTGGGGTGATATCGGCTACACCGCCGCCGAGCATCTGCTACGCGACGCCGACGTTGCCATGTACCAGGCCAAAGGCTGTAGCCGCAGCCGATACCGCTGGTTCGAGTCAGACATGCACCGCAAAGAAGTGCACCTGCTTCAGCTCGAAACCGATCTTAGACAGGCTATTGAGCGCAAAGAATTTGAAATTTACTACCAGCCCATCGTCAACCTCTACCAGCTAGAAATCGTTGGCTTTGAAGCGCTCGTCAGATGGCACCATCCCACCAAAGGACTCGTTCCTCCCAACGAATTTATCAGCTTTGCCGAAGACACTGGCCTAATCGTGCCGCTTGGCGAGCTAATTTTGTCAATGACCTGCGAGCAGATCGCCGCCTGGGAACAGGCTAATCAGATTGGCGAGCACATCACCGTCAGCGTCAACGTAGCTGCTCAGCAGCTTTTACAGCCCAATATCTTAAGCCGCGTGCAAACCATTATTGAAAGCGCAGGCATCCACTCTCATCGCATTCACTTAGAACTCACCGAGCGCTCTATTATCAACAACCGAGCCTTCGTTGATGAAGTATTGCGCACCCTTCAAAGCCAGGACATCAGAATCAGCATCGACGACTTCGGCACTGGCTACTCAGCGCTTAGCTATCTTCATACGCTACCCGTCAACTGCCTCAAGGTTGATCGCTCTTTCGTTCATCCGATTACAGCCGAACCCAGCAGCTTAGGCGTCGTACCTCTCATCGCCAACATCGCTAAAACGATGGGGATGCAGGTTGTCGCTGAGGGCATCGAAAACACAACTCAGCTCCGACAACTGCAGCAGCTAGGCTGTGAGTACGGTCAGGGGTACTTATTTCAAAAGGCCGTTCCTGCGGCTGAGGTGATCGCACTGCTGAGCCGCCCCGCAGGCGACTGGGATGGTTGCCTTGGGAAAATTGAAGAAGCCATTCAGCCTATCGTTATTCCTGCAAAGCCGCCTGCAAAGAATAGATCTAAGCCTAAGGAGATCGCAAAACGCTCCAAAAAATACGGCCTAAGAACAAAGTCGTAACTTATATATCCACTAGCCGCGCTGCTGAATTCTGAAATCTTGCTTAGAGTAGAAGAACGTAAACAGATGACCTATGAACCGCACGCTAGTTTGGTTTCGTCGCGATTTACGCATTAGCGATCACGAACCACTTTACAGAGCCGCCCGGCGCGGCTTAGTCATTCCAGTTTTTGTCTTCGACCGGGCGCTACTGCTACATCCCGAAACCGGCGCAGGTAGAGTACGCTTCATGCTTGACTGCCTCAAATCGCTTGATCAAGACCTGCGATCGCGAGGCGGCAGGCTAATTTTACGTGCAGGCGATCCGGTCACCGTCCTCCCGCAGCTCGTCAAAGCTACAGACGCTGACGGCATCTATAGCTACACAGACGTTGAGCGCATCTATGGCCGCGTGCGTGACGCTAATTTGAACCGGGCGATCGCTCAAGAAAATATCAAAATTCGCTGGTTCGAGCCCCCCGGCACTACCGCCGAACTCATCGACTATCCCGACTACCGGCAGCAGTGGTATCGAGATATGCGATCGCCACTCATCCCCACCCCTCAGCACATCAACGTCCCACCCGATATTCCCTCAGATTCACTACCCACGCTTCAAGAAGTCGGCCACCACAGCACCAGCAGCTTCATTCCGCCCGGCGGCACCACCGAAGCCAAAAAGCTCATCGACGCATTCTTCGACCAGCGCAAAGCCGAGAACTACTACTGGCAGCTCTCATACCCTCATGCCAACGCCACCACCGGCCTTAGCCCATATATAAAATACGGAGCCATCTCCATTCGCGAAAGCGCCCAGGCCATATGGCAGCGACAGGCAGATCCGCAGTGGAAAGACAATAAGCGCGTTCAAAGAAGCTGCCATCACGTGATTTCCAGGCTGAGATGGAGCAGCGGCTTTACCCAGCGATTTCGATACCTGCCCCAGGCAGAAGTGCGATCGCTCTACACCCCCTTTGAGCGCACCCAGCCAAAAACCCGGTTCACCAGCGGCTACCAAAACGGCGGCTGGCAGTTCAATCAGGCCCACTACGACGCCTGGAAAAACGGCCACACCGGCTTCCCCATCGTTGACGCTGCCGCCCGCTGCCTGCAGGCCACAGGCGGCTGGCTCGCGCTTAACTTCCGCATTCGCGCCCTCTACGCCAGCTTCTTATGCAACCTCCTCGGCATCGACTGGCGCTACGGCGCGCTCCACTTTATGCGCCACCTCATCGACGGCGACTGCCCCATCGACCATTACCAGTGGGCGCAGCAGGCAGGCGTCACCCACTGCCTCAACCAAACCTGGATTCGCATCTACAACCCCGAACAAGAAGCCATCGACCGCTGCGATCCACAGGGCAAATTCATCCACCACTGGCTCCCCGAACTGGCCCACCTCAAGCCCGAACAGCTCGGCTCCCCGCCCACCGTCAAAGGCTATCCGTCTCCCATCCTGAACTATCTAGAAGCCAGAAACCGCCGCGCCCGCCTCATTGACGAACAGCGCCACGATATCATTCACAGTCCCAACGTTGTCGATCTTGTCACCCGTATGCCCGCAGATGTCACCCCCTTCGGCGCGGATCTTTTTCCCAGTGATGTCAGTTGGGCACAGCGGCCCACGGCGGATCTTTTCCCGCTGGCCCTAGATCTCGATAGCCTTGGCAAGCAGCAGATAAAGCAGCTCCGCACGTGGTTTATCGTCAGCGGTGGCTGGCAGCGCAATCCTAAACGCGAGCAGTTCGCCAAAAAGCAAAACCTCAAACAGCGGCAGGCAGCGTCTAACAGCGGGCAGCTTACCTTGCAGATTTAAGGTAAAAGTAGGCACATGGCAAAGTAGCCATAGCTCTACCCATCAAAAACCTTATGGAAAGACTCATCGCGCTTTTAGGCTTAGGTGTTTTCATCGCATTCGCCTACCTCACCTCAGTCAACCGCTCGGCTATTCGCTGGCGGCCAGTGCTTTGGGGTCTGGCTCTTCAGCTCATCTTTGCGCTTTTTATCCTTCGCACCGCTGTGGGTCTGGCGATATTTCGGTGGCTAGGCGATCGCGTCAGCGCCTTTCTCGACTACTCAGATGCAGGCGCATCTTTTGTCTTCGGTGAAAACTTTCAAGACTTCTTTTTCGCCTTTAAAGTGCTGCCCACCGTCATTTTCTTCTCCGCCTTCATCAGCCTGCTTTACCACTACGGCATATTGCAAAAGGCCGTGCAGGCGATCGCCTTGACCATGATGCGAACCATGAAAACTTCCGGCTCCGAAACCCTCTCAGCCGCAGGCAACATCTTCGTCGGCCAAACCGAAGCGCCTTTGCTCATCAAACCCTACGTGGCGACAATGACGCTTTCAGAACTTCACGCCGTTATGACAGGCGGCTTTGCAACCGTCGCAGGGGGGGTGCTTGCAGCTTATGTAGGCTTCGGCATTCCCGCCAATCACCTCATCGCAGCGTCGGTGATGTCCGCCCCAGCAGCGCTGGCGATCTCGAAAATTATGTTTCCTGAGACGGAGGTGTCGCCAACGCGGGGCAAGGTAAGTATTGAGGTAGAGAAGACAACGGCGAATGGGATTGATGCGATCGCCGCCGGAGCCCTGGACGGCCTCAGACTCGCCCTCAACATCGGCGCACTCATCATCGCTTTTCTCGCCCTCCTCGCCGCCTTCAATGCCCTCCTCGGCTTCATCGGTGGCCTATTCGGCTTCCCTAATTTCTCTCTAGAAATCATCCTCGCCGCCCTCCTTGCCCCCGTCGCCTGGCTCATGGGCGTCCCCTGGACAGACTGCGCCGCAGTCGGTGCGCTCCTCGGCAAAAAAACAGTCCTCAACGAATTCATCGCCTACCTGGACTTGCAAACTCTCATTGAAGACAACGCCATCTCCGAACGCGCCGCCATCATCGCCACCTACGCCCTCTGCGGCTTTGCCAACATCGGCTCTATTGGCATTCAAATTGGCGGCATCGGCGGCATGGCCCCCAACCGCCGCGCCGACTTAGCCCGCATTGGCTTCCGCGCCATGGTCGCAGGCACCCTCGCCTGCTTTATGACCGCCTGCATCGCCGGAATGCTAATTTAACAAGGGTTGAACATCGCAGTCTATTCCCTGCCCTACCGGCTCAGCTAGCCACATACAATCAAACTCGCTAGATTTTAGCGGTGTACCATTACGGCGAACAATCTGAACCATATACTGTCTACCTAGAACGTTATACCCATCCTCGAACGCGAAATGTAAAGCAATCCAGCCCTGATCAACTCGGAGTTTGCCGTTCTCTGGAATCTTATACAGGTACTTGCGTCCGGCTGTTGCCATCAGCGATGGCTCTGTGAAGTCATCTATAACTATCAAGAAATGACCCTTAAACTCATTCGGAATAATAATCTTTGCAGACGGCCCAATGACAGCATTCCAAGAGAGGCTACCAGTCAAGAACAACAATAAAGATAGGTGTAGTCCACCAACGAGCAAAAACAAAAGGCGAAAGGTAGAAACAGCTTCCCCTATTGGCGAAAGAAGACCTAAAACAATACAAACAATTCCAATTATCAATGACACCGGAATAACGACAATCCATAAAAGTGAAGTGCCAAGACCGAAAGCTGCTGGAAGTACAGTTGCCTGAAGAAATGGAAGACCGACACCTAGCACAAGAACAGAAATCCCGGCCCTTAGCGTCCATCTTTTAATAGAGTAACCATTTCTGTTAGTCATAGGTAGAGCCAAAGCTGCGTAATGTATGCTTCAAGAAAGAACCTGTGGTACTAATTATCTATGCCCTATAGTCAGTTCAGCATTGAAAACGTTCAGAGCGAGCTAGGCGTTCAATTGCAGGATCGGCAGCACTTGTTCAGCCACATTCCGGCAACTACCTACAGCGACCTGCTAGCGCAACTACTAGAGCAGTACAGCCCCTTAGCCATTGCCATTGGCACCGAAAAATCGCGTTCAGAATTTATTATCGCACCCATCTTATTTGAGCTGAAGCAGCAATTATCTGGTCATGTCAGCCTTTTTTCAGGTAAAGAATTTAACGTAGAGCCGATCAGAGGACTTACTGGCTTTTGCGACTTTCTAATCAGCCGCTCTCCTGAACAGCTCTTTATCAAATCGCCCGTAATTACAATTGTTGAAGCAAAAAATGACAACATCGCCTCTGGACTAGGGCAGTGTATTGCTGAAATGGTTGCCGCGCAGATCTTCAATGAGCGCCAGCAGAATTCAGTTTCGACTGTCTATGGTGTGGTCACAACTGGCAGCAACTGGAAATTTCTACAGATGCAAGGAAACACTGTAGAAGCTGACTTAGATGAGTATTATCTTAGTGATGTTGGCAAGCTACTTGGCATTTTAAAGTACTGCGCAGGCTCAGAATATTTTTTCAACTTACAAAAATAACCCGCCCTGCATTCTAAAGATTTACGACGACTAGGTTCTTGCCTTGTTCAATATTAGATTTTGCGGTGAGGAGTCTTTCTCTATTAGCGTCGGATTTTAGCAAGTATTCAGTTTCGCCAATTTCATGTACAACGATCTGTATTCTCTTTTCTCCAAAGGTAGCCTTCAAATCTTCCAAGAAAGCCTGATCGATTTCATCAGTATTCAAATGATAAGTAGCGCACATTCGTATACCCTTCTTCAGCAATACAGGGCCATGTAGTTACTAATGGTTATGTCAATAGTGCTTAAGAAGACGCCATCGCCGTACGGTTAGGCCGCGCAAAAATCATTCGGCCCGCAGACGTTTGTAGTGCGCCCGTAACCACTACTAGCAAGTCGTCACCAATGAAGTCATGACCTTCTTCGACTACCACCATCGTACCGTCATTTAAATAGCCCACGCCTTGAGAAGGCTCTTTACCTTCTTTGAGCACTCTAATTTCAATGTCATCGCCTGGTAGGTAAGTAGGCCGAATTGCTTTTGCTAAGTCGTTGATGTTCAATACGCTTACCTGCTGAACGCTAGCAACTTTATTCAAGTTGTAGTCATTCGTTAGTAGCTGCGCATTCATTTCCTGAGCCAACTTCACTAGCTTAGAATCAACCGCGTTGATGTCTTCATAGTCAGCCGGGTCGATGATTACGCGGTCGGGATACTGCTCGCGAATACGATTGATAATGTCTAGGCCGCGTCTTCCCCGTGCTCGCTTCTGATCGCTGGCCGAGTCGGCAACGCGCTGTAGCTCTTGCAAAACAAACTGCGGCAGCACGAGCTGACCATCAATAAAGCCGGTTTGTAATAGGTCTTCAATGCGCCCGTCAATAATGCAGCTTGTATCGAGTACTTTACTCTTCGCAGGCTTGAGCGTGCCTTCGTTAATCAGCATCGTCTCGTAGCTGTTCGGATTAATCAGCCGTAGCAGCGCTCTGCCGTTCGTCTCAGCCAATGACATACCTGAGACGGCAAATAGCAAGCTGCCCATCACTGCCGTTACTGGTTTTACAAAGCCAAATTTCTCAGGAATGGGCAGCAAAAACAAAGGCGCTAGCATGAGGTTAGCAATCAGCAAGCCAATGACTAAGCCCACCGCGCGCGCCAGCAGTAAGTCAGGCGTCATACCTTTGATTTGCCGCTCTAGCCGTCGATAGCTGGTTTGCACGACTAGGCCCACGCCCACGCCGATGAGAGCACCAAAGCCGCCGGTTACAGACTCTAAGCCTTCGATATTAGTGACTTGCTGAAGCGCGGAGTCGGGCAAAAAATCGACGCTGTAGAAGCCGATGCCTGCGCCAGTTAAAACGAATGAAAATATGATTAGTGCGTCGAGCATAAGTTATGAATGAGGCCGGTTAAGCACCTAGTGAAATGCCGCTTCTAAAACTGCTGAAGTGTGTGTAGGTAAGCGGATTCAGAAAGACCTGCTAACACGCGCTAAAGCATTGATGCGATTATGATTACGGCTATTATAGGGGTTGGGTTCACAATCGCTCCCTTTATCTCTTTTTTTGTAATCTTGCAAATCATAGTCCTCCATAGGATCTACATAACTCACTCGTAAAGAACCCATCAGCAAAGAACTCACCAGCAAGCAAAAGCCTTTGGCAAAGTCAGCTTACATCCATATTCCCTTTTGTCGTCGGCGCTGCTTTTACTGCGATTTTGCAATTTCAGTCGTAGGAGATACCAAGCGGGGTGACACCTCTGGGGCGATCGCACAATACACCCAAACCCTCATCAAAGAAATTCAAGCCACCCCCATAACTCAGCCAAATACGCCCCTAGAAACCGTATTCTTCGGCGGCGGCACGCCCTCATTACTCTCAGTGCCTCAGCTAGAAGAAATTCTGAGCGCAGTAGACAACCGCTTCGGCATCGCCCCCACCGCCGAAATTTCCATGGAAGCCGACCCTGCCACGTTCGATCTAATCCACATGCAGGGCTACCGAGCCGCAGGTATCAACCGGGTTAGCTTAGGCGCACAAGACTTTCACGACGAGGTATTAGCCGCCAGCGGTCGCTTCCATCGCCGCCAAGATATTCACCAAAGCGTCGAGCTTTTGCACCAAGCAAACATTGCAAATATCAGCCTCGATCTTATGTCTGGGCTCCCGTATCAAACGCTAGAAACCTGGCAGGCTTCCTTATCAGAAGCGATCGCCCTCACCCCCACCCACATCTCCCAATACGATCTAATCGTCGAGCCCCAAACCGCCTTTTCCCGCTACTTCACCCCCGGCCAAGCGCCCCTACCCAGTGACGAAAACACCGCCAGCATGTACCGCATGGCCCAGTCTTACCTAAGCGCTCACGGCTACGACCACTACGAAATTTGTAACTACGCCAAACCCGGCTACCCGGCCCGGCATAACCTCACCTACTGGAAAAGCCAGCCTTACTACGGCTTCGGTATGGGCGCGACCAGCTACATCGATCATCAGCGATGCGATCGCCCCCGCACTCAGACCACTTACCGCGCCTGGGTAGAACAGTTCGTTCAGCAAAACGGCCACACACAAGATCCGGCAATATCCCCACAGGAGCAGGTGCTAGAGAGTTTTATGGTGGGCCTGCGGCTGAAAGAAGGGATTGGGATGGAAGCGGTATATGAGGTGTTTGGAGAGAAAGGATTGGAGGCTGTAGGAGATGCGATCGCCCCTCACGTTCAAAACCAGTGGGTCATCATCGAACCCGGTCCAAATATAACGAAACTTAAACCCACCAGCCGCATCAGGCTTAGCGATCCCGAAGGTTTTCTTATGTCAAACGTGGTCATAATCGATGCTTTTAACGCGTTAGAAACCCTTTAGACAGCGCTAAGCCACGCGCCAACTTAAACGCCCCCTTCCCGCTTTGCAGTAAGATAACCCTCTATGTAATTTCTCCCAAATCCCTCGTCTTACCCATGCCCAAGGTACTCGTCTCAGACCCCATCGACCAGACTGGGATAGACATCCTCTCTCAAGTCGCCAGCGTAGATGTCAAAACCAAGCTGCCCCTTGAAGAACTCATCGCCATCATTCCTGAATACGACGCGCTGATGATTCGCTCTGGCACCAAAGTCACCAAAGAAGTACTCGAAGCCGGTACTAATCTCAAAATCATTGGTCGCGCAGGCGTCGGGGTAGACAACGTAGACGTACCCTGGGCCACGCGCAAAGGCATTGTGGTCGTCAACTCACCCGAAGGCAACACCATCGCCGCCGCCGAACATGCCCTGGCGATGATGCTCTCCATGTCGCGCTACATTCCGGCGGCTAACAAGTCGATGAAAGAAGGCGGCTGGGATCGCAAAGCCTTTACCGGCGTAGAAGTCTATAAAAAGACCCTCGGCGTCGTGGGCCTCGGTAAAATCGGCTCTCACGTCGCCACCGTTGCGCGGGCTATGGGCATGAATTTGCTCGCCTTTGACCCATTCATCTCAGCCGACCGCGCCGAAGAACTCGGGTGCCGCCTAGTCGAAATGGACTTCCTCCTCAGCGAGTCTGACTACATCACCCTCCACATTCCTAAAACCAAAGACACCGCCAACCTGATCAATGCCGACTCCCTGGCAAAAATGAAGCCCACCGCCCGCATCATTAACTGTGCGCGTGGTGGCATTATCGACGAAGCTGCCCTTGCCCAAGCCCTCAAAGACGGTGTGATTGCAGGCGCAGCCCTAGACGTTTACGACACAGAGCCACTGGGCGAATCACCCTTACGCTCAGTCGATAAGTCCCTGGTACTCACACCTCACCTCGGTGCATCTACCGCCGAAGCGCAGGTTAACGTTGCTGTAGACGTTGCCGAGCAAATCCGCGATGTGCTGCTAGGGTTGCCCGCTCGCTCCGCCGTGAACATTCCTGGCCTGCGCCCGGACGTGCTCGAAAAGCTACGCCCCTATCTCAACCTAGCTGAAACTCTCGGTAACTTTGTCGGGCAGCTAGCAGGCGGACGCATCGAAGAGTTGAATATAAAACTACAGGGCGAACTCGCCCAAAACGACACCAAGCCCATCGTCGTTGCAGCCCTTAAAGGAATGCTCTCAAACGCCTTGCAAGAGCGCGTGAACTACGTAAACGCTTCCATTGAAGCCAAAGAGCGCGGCATCCGAGTCATTGAAACCCGCGACACCACCGCTGAAGACTACACTGGCTCGCTGTATTTATCGGCAAAAGGATCGCTAGGTGAGCACTCGGTAACGGGCGTTTTGCTCGGTGGCACCGAAGTTCGCATCATTGATATGGACAACTTCCCCATCAACGTGCCGCCCACACAATACATGCTCTTCACGCTGCACCGCGACATGCCGGGTCTGATCGGCAAAATTGGTTCGCTCTTAGGCAGCTTCAATGTCAACATCGCCAGTATGCAGGTCGGTCGTAAAATCGTTCGCGGCGACGCCGTTATGGTGCTCAGCATTGACGACCCGCTGCCCGAAGGGATTTTGAACGAAATCAAAAAAGAGCCCGGCATCCGCGACGCTTATACGGTGGCGCTGTAGACATGAACAATCAGTGGTGGGAAGTTACCGTCATTTGCCCGATCGCCCTAGAAGATAGCGTTTATTGGGCCTTTGATGAGTTTGGCGGCAAAGGCACGGCCAGCCAAACCAAAGACGCTAGCCGCATCGTTACGGCCTACTTCCCCCAGGTTCAGTTCCAAGCCGAAGACTTCGAGGGTCTGCGCCGAAATCTGCTAGAAAGCGCCGCTACTCAAGTAGGCAATTTGCCTGGAAACATGACGACCACCCCATCTGTTGATGTGAGCTGGCGGCTAATTGAAGAAGAAGACTGGGCGCAAAGCTGGAAGTCACACTGGCAGGCGGAAGAGATAGGCGATCGCCTCCTCATAAACCCCGCCTGGATGAGCCCACCAGCCACCGACCGCACCATCCTCACCCTCGATCCCGGCAGCGCCTTTGGTACAGGCGCTCACGCCACCACCCAGCTTTGCCTGGAAGCCTTAGAAAAGCAGCCTCTTACCGACGCCACTATCGCAGATATTGGCTGCGGCTCCGGCATTCTCTCCATCGTCGCCCTCCTTTACGGTGCGCGCTGTGCCTACGCCGCTGATGTCGATCCGCTCGCCTTCAGTTCTACTCAGGCCAACGCCAGCGCCAACGGTATTACTTCTGAGCAGTTACAGGTGCAGGTGGGTAGCCTGCCCGAAGTGATTACGATGGCCGAGCAGGCGGGCGATCGCCCGGTCAATGGCATCCTCTGCAACATCCTCTCCGAAATTATCGTAGGTCTAATCATTCCGCGCCTGAGCGAACTCGCCGGGCCGACCACCTGGGGCATCCTCAGCGGCATTCTCACCAGCAAAGCCGCTTGGGTAGAAGAACACCTCATCGCCTATGGTTGGGAAGTCACCGATACCGCTCACAAAGACGAATGGTGCTCTTTAACGATTCGCCTCATGCCATAGTATGAATGACACCATAAGCTTCATCATCAAAGTCACCGTCGCGTCAGCAGCATTAAGTCTTCTCATCAAATATGGCGGACAGCTATTGCCGTTTCAAGCCCCCTTCACATCAAGTCTTAACGGCCTCGTGACTGCTATTGTCGTGCTGCCCAGCATACTCTTAGGCATAGGGCTTCTTGCTCTTAACCGTTCCAGGTAGCTAGCGTATGCGTACCGTCGCTGACATTAACGACAAAATCCGCCAGGGCAAAGTCACCGTTTGGACAATCACCGAAGCAAAAGCTCAAATTGCTGAGCTAGGCATTACTCAAGCCGCCAAAACCGTCGATGTGATCACCACCGGCACCTTCGAGCCCATGGAAGGCTCTGGGGCCATCATCAATTTGGGCCACACCGATCCGCCCATCAAAATTGTGGAGTGTCATTTAGATGGCGTGTTAGCCTACGCAGGCTTTGGCGCAGTGGATTTGTACATTGGCGCAGGGCAAATGGCGACGCGCGCGCCTGATAGCAATCGTGATAGCGACACCGAAGAACGAGGCGGCGGTCATGTGATTGCTGACTTGATTGCCGATAAGCCTGTTACGCTCACGGCTACTGGACAGGTGACTGATTGCTACCCGCGCAGCAGCCTGGATACGACGATTACGCGCGATCGCATCAATCAGTTCTACCTTTTCAACCCACGCAACCTGTATCAGAACTTCATCGTCGGTGTGAATGGAGGCGATCGCCCCCTATCTACCTACCTTGGCCCCTTACAACCTCGCCTCGGCAACGCCGTCTACGCCAACAGCGGAGCCCTCTCCCCGCTCCTCAACGACCCCGATCTCAACACCATCGGCATCGGCACCCGCATTCTACTCGGCGGCGGCGAAGGCTACATCACCTGGGAAGGCACCCAGCACTTCCCCCTTCAGCGCCGCCTCCCCAACCGTGCCCCCGTTGGCCCCGCCGCCACCCTCGCCGTCATTGGTGACGCCAAACGCATGGACGCCCATTGGGTACGCGGCTGCTACTTCAAAGGCTACGGCCCCTCCGTCATGCTCGGCATCGGCGTCCCCATCCCCATCCTCAACCAAGACGTGCTCACCCGCTGCGCCATCAGCGACCAGGATCTTGTCGCCCCCGTCATCGACTTCTCCATCCCTCGCCGCGTCCGCCCCACCTTTGGCCTCGTCAGCTACGCCCAGCTAAAATCAGGCACCCTCACCCTCGACGGCAAAACCGTCCGCACCGCGCCACTTTCTAGCACCTACCTCTCTCAGCAGGTGGCGCTAGACCTCAAGCAGCGAATTGATGACGGCGAATTTGAGCTAACTGAAGCCGTTGCCGCCCTACCTAAAGACACGCGATTCATGCCTCAAGACAGTTGGGGGCCACAGTTTGATATTCGTTAGCGTAATATTCGCTACAAGCTACGCCGACTCTGAAGAGATATTCGTCTCAGAAGTTGGAGAGACAGTTATCTCAGAAATTGGAGCGGTTTCGGTTGCAGGCGTTTGAGCGATCGCACCCTCATCAACCTTCACTTCAGATCCCACTTCAGCAGTCGCCTTCTCCGCTGCGACCTTAGGCTTAGGCACAGGCTTAGGGATAGGCGCACCTGAACGAGGCTTACCTACAGGTGGACGACGCTTAGAGCCATCTTTACGACCGCCTTTAGCTGACTTCTTCTTCGGGGGCACCACTGCAATCTGAGTCGCCTCAACCAGCATCAGCTGACCGCCTTTACGCTTCACCTGCAAATCCCAAAAATAGCCCGTCGTTCGACCATTGAGCTGACCGCTAATCAATAGCTTAAAGGGACGCTTAGGCTTAACCGTCTCAGACCGGCTCTTTTGCACAATATTGATGACAATTTCGTTCTTGTCTTCCACGTACTTCGCCACTTCACCGCGCACCGAAAACGTATCGCACTGCTCAGTCGCCTCAGTCGTAGACAGGTACTTATCGTCTTTAACCTCAGACTTATCATCATCGTCCTGATGCCGAGCATTCAGCGTCTCAGGCTCCCACACGCCGACAATCTGCACGTGCAGCGCTGGCACGTTCTCATCGTCATATAGCGTACGCGGATACACCACCCACAGGTGCTCCGTCTCCAAATCAATATGCTTTTTAATCAGGCTCGTCACCCGGCCTAGAAGCACCGCGTCTACCAGCGTGCCATCTTCAATAGCAATATTACCCCGGTTAAACTGCTCTTCTGAAGCGACATACTTCCCCTTGAGTAGGCCAATCGCCCGATACTGCATCCGCTCGCTGGGTGCCGAAATAGGCCCGATCTTTTGAGGCACTTCTGGCTCAGGTGGGGCACTGACTACTGGGGTAGGCTCCGGGGCAGGCGCGGGCGGCTTAGGCCGAGACGGAGGCCCCATTAGCTGCGGGCGACTCGGTGGCTTACGCAACCCAGCGCTCGTTGCTTGCTGAGAATTTTGGGGGCTGTCCTGCTGAGCGGGGTTTGAATTTGAATCAGGCATTGCACTGGAGGGGCTAGCTGGCTGAGATGCAGGGGCAGCTAACTTGGCTGAAGTCAGCTGTGAAGAGCGGTCAAGCGAGGAGCCGAACGATGGGCTCGTTGATTGGCCTATAGACTTAGGGGGGCGACTAGCGGCAGAACTCATCAATCCTCAAACTCCTGAAACTGTACCTGCGACTCTGATGTGAAAAGCGACAAACGGTATTAGATAACGGCTTTGATAGTGACTTAAAAACTAGAGTAGCATCAGCACCAAATTAGGTTTATGGCATCAGATACTTTCTTAAAAGGTTCATAGTTAGTTTTTATAAAAGCTAAGACATATGCCCTAAGCCGCTCATCAAGGCTAACGTAGGCCGCTGACCTTCATCACTGAGAGTTCACGGTTCTTGTTAAAAAGGGACACCTGCTGCAAAAAAAATCAAAAAAATTAGTTTTATCGCAGTCAAAGCCTCGATTCAACCCATCAAATCTCGTGACTAATAGTTCATCCATACAGCCGAAGATCCGTACTTTTTTGGCTAGATCGTCGCTGAGTCGCTACTGGGCCGCCACTTGCAAAAGCATCCTAAAGCCGATTCCAACGTTGATAAGGGGGGCGTTAAGGTTACTATGAGCAAGATATTTTGATGATTAAAACTCGTAGCAAAACTGGGAGAGCGTTGTGGCTTTTAAGAAGGATAGCTGGCTAGTAAGAGGCGTGCTGATACTGGCCGTAGGAGCGTTTGTCGCGGTGGGCTTTGTTGGCCTTTTTAACAGTGGACGTTCTTCTGGCCGAAACAGCGCTGCTACTGCCCAAGACACCCCCGATCAAACCCAGCAGCTACAGGGCCGAATTGATGGCTATAAGGCCGTGCTAGAGCGCGAACCTGACAACCAAACGGCGCTAATTGGCATTATTGAGGCCCAGATTCAGCTAGGCGACTTGGCCGGAACGGTTGATCCTCTAGAGCGATTAGCTAACCTCAATCCCAACACGCCGGAATATTCTATTGCCCTAGCTCAAACCAAGCAGCAGCTAGAGGACTTAGAGGGAGCCGCACAGATTTATCGCCGGGTGCTCACTAGCAATCCAGGCAACGTGCCCGCGCTCGAAGGGCTAGTTGCCTTGCTGATTAGCCAGGAGCGTACAGAAGCCGCTGTGGGCCTGTTAAGAGATACATTAGCCACCGCCGAACAAACCAATGAGCTTTCGCCGGGCAGCGTCGATCAGCTATCGGTGAAGCTGCTGCTCGGGCAGGTGTTTGTAGAGCAAAAGAAGTATGACGAAGCGCTGAAAATGTATGACGAGGCGATCGCGAACGCCAAAACCGCATCCCCCGCTCAGCCTGACTTCCGCCCAACGCTAGCCAAAGCTCTTGTGCTCACAGAAACCGGCGACGATGCAGGCGCACAAACGCTGTTCGATGAAGCCTTAGCCCTAGCGCCAACGCAGTACAAAGACGGCGTACAGCAGCTCATTCGCGAAAAAACAGCGCCCCCGGCACCCGCCGGAGACGCTGAATCTTCTGAACCGGCTGAGACGCCTTCAGGTGAGTCACCTGTCGCGCCACCGGCTGAGTAGGAAATCTGCAAAGCCTGGCGTTTCAAGCCCATATGCTAAAAACGCTAGGCTTGAAACCTTAAGCACCCTGCCTGGATAGCTGCTTAGCTTTAGCCGTCACCATGGTGTCAGCGTCCGACTCAGCAAAAGCATCCACCTGATTGAACTCAATGTGATTGAGCAGGGTAGTGACAAAGGCAAAGAGTAAAAACGGTAGCGATAGCACCAGAATTAGGCCAACTGTAGCCAGCGCATAGATAGGACGACTTGCGCCCATGAGCCCGAGTGCTGCTGCTAAGCTCACAAACAGCACAATCAGCCAAACGATAATTTGGCTGTAAATGTCACCAAACGTAAGCGTGCAGTTCATCCGATACTTTTTGTCCTTTTCCATAGCGCTAGCGTCAGCTCCGTCTTAAGTAATAGTGCGAGTAGTGGGCTTAGATGTTTTTAGTAGGTCGCGTGCCGCAGGTGATACCGGTGGCAAGTTAATAGGATATCGACTGCCTTTTGTTTTGGGGTGGTTTATGAATAGAGTTCAAGAATTTATAAGTTTGCTTACGTGATCTATCGCTACCTGTTGCTTTACAAGCCTTATAACGTGCTGAGCCAGTTCACAGATGAGGGCTCGACCGATTTTTTGAAAGGCGATAAAGCCGAACGCCTCACGCTTAAAAGTTTTGTAAGCGTTCCTGATGTCTATGCGGTCGGTCGCCTGGATCGCGATAGCGAGGGGCTTTTACTGCTTACGAACAACGGCCCCGTGCAGCACCGGCTCAGCCACCCGAAGTTTGAGCACAGGCGGCAGTATTGGGTGCAGGTAGAACGTCAGCCCGATGCAGCAGCGATCGCTCAGCTTCAGCAAGGCGTCACCATTCGCGGCTACCGCACCCGCCCCGCTCAAGTAAAAGCCATAGCCGAACCCAACTTGCCGCCCAGAAACCCACCCATTCGCTATCGTAAGCAAGTACCTACGGCCTGGCTAGAGATGACGCTGACCGAAGGTAAAAACCGGCAGGTACGTCGAATGACCGCTGCTGTAGGCTTTCCAACGCTGCGACTGGTAAGGAGTGCGCTGTATTTAGCAGAAGATTGCGTCCTGACGCTGCAAGGGCTGCAGCCGGGAGAATGGCGCGAGCTGAGTAAGCAGGAGCAGCGATCGCTACCAAAGCGCTAGGGTGGTCAAAACGCTATTGATAATCAAGGTTCTCATTGATTGAAGAAAGTCATAGATTGATGGCTCAAAGACTGTAATCATGAATCAACGACCCATAATCAGGCATAATCCTTTGCGTAGGCCCGCCCGCAACTGTCCTACCGTGCTTTTTCTGATACTTCTTCGATGCCTTCTTTCAGTAGACGCTGGCCAGCCCCTTATAGAGTAGCCCTATGCTGATTTGCCCTAGCTGCCAGTTCGCCAACCCTGCGGGTCATAAATTTTGCCAACAGTGCGGCGAACCGCTATCAAGTCGCCCGATGCTACAGGCCATTATTGTGCCACCCGATCGGCTAGCTCTGAGCCCAGCAACTTACCTAGAAGGCCCCGAAGTAGGCCCCGAAGTAGAAGCCGAACAAGGGCCAACAAAAAGATCTGAACGATACGAAGTTTTGACCGTGTTAAGCCAGGGTATCGCGCTAGTAAGTGATACCCAGCCAGACTTGCGATCGCCCCTACAGCAGCAGCTACCGACCCTGAGCACCCAGCCCCTATCAGTCCTTCAGTCCACCCCTGACTTGCCCGCAGCGGCCTACCCCTATCTCCTGCTCAATAACGCGATCCCACCCCTCCATGACGCTTGGACGTTTGATGAAACCACCGTTCTGATCACATCCACTGAACCAGCCAACACATCCACCCTCATTCAAGCCTTCTCTACCGCCATAGATCCGCTACAGCATGTCTATTGGCTCTATATATTGACTGATCTGTGGGCTGCGATCGCCCCAATTCCTCAGTGGCGCACCAGCCTTCTACTCGCCAACAATCTCTACATCACCCACGATCAGTCCGTCCGCATTCGCCAGTTCATTCCCCCCAATCCCCAAGCCAATCGCCCCACCTTTCTAGAACTCAAAGCCTTTTTACAGTCCCTATTAGCTCAGCCCCACCGAGGCAACATCGCGCCGCTCAGGCAGATGCGAAAAATAATCCTCACCATTACCTCAGCTCAAACCCTAGAACAGCTACAAACCGAACTCGCTACGATAGGACAATATTTACTAGGCACCCCCGAAGCCATCACCCCGCCTGTTAGTTCGCCTTCAGCCTCAACTCCCCCCAGATATCGAACCTTGAACACCGCTAGCTCAACCTCTGTAACTTCAAACCCGATGGAAGACACTAACCCGCTTAATCCTGATACCGCGCTGACTACCGATAGCGAGCCCGACACTTCAGAAGACGATATTTTGCTAGCAGATATCGACGAGTCCAGCGATAGCGATGAGTCCACGATGGTTTTACCCATGAAGCTCATCAGTATTGAATCAGCAGGTCGTACGGATGTTGGCCGTCAGCGAGATCACAACGAAGATTGTTTTTTAATTTCGAGCAGCACTCGAAAGTACGCCAATAATCAGGGCCAAACCACCCAGGCGCATTCTCTCTATATCCTTTGCGACGGCATGGGCGGTCATGATGGCGGCGAAATTGCCAGCCAGCTTGCGGCTAAAACGCTTTCTGACTACTTTACAGAGCACTGGCCGCATCCTTTACCCGGCGCTGAGCCCAGCCCGCTGCCTTCAAAAGAGACATTAGTAGAAGCAGTCAAGTTAGCTAATCAGGCTATTTTTAAAATTAACGAAGAAGAATCTCGGGCCGGGCACGAACGGATGGGCACGACACTTGTTATCGTATTGTTGCAAGGCACTGAGGCAGTGGTTGCACACGTGGGTGATAGCCGTTTGTATCAGCACACAAGGCGCGTCGGGCTCAGGCAGATTACGACCGATCATGAAGTAGGCCAAAGAGAGATACAGCGCGGCATTCCTAAAGAAATTGCCTACGCTAGGCCGGATGCCTATCAGCTTACTCAGGCGCTCGGCCCTAGAGGCAGCAGTGACTTAGCGCCAAGCGTCTCCTATCTCTCTTTTTCAGAAGACACGCTACTGCTACTGTGCTCCGATGGACTCAGCGACAACAACCTAGTAGAAGATTATTTGCTCACCCATCTCGACCCTATTTTGAGAGGAACAAAAGAGATAGAGACGGGCATAGATGAGCTGATTAAGCTTGGCAATGAGGTGAACGGGCATGATAATATAAGCGCGATCACTATTCGTGCAAGCGTCAGCCCCGACTTAGGAAAAATGCAGGAAAAGCGTGATTCCAACCGAGGCCAAACCGTCCTTCAATAAAGGCCGTACGAGCACCACAGCTACGGAACCAACTGTGCGGGCATCGTAGGGGCATAAGGTCTTATGCCCTCCGGCTGACACCTCATACCAAATCTTGACTGCTTGAACCCTTAAATTCTCGGACGGCGTAAAGCCTTACGCCCCTACACAAGGGTACGGCTTTTAATTAGGGGTATCGCTTCGGACTTGGTGTCATATTTCACCTATTCTTCAGACTGCAAAAGCTGTTGCTTCGCCTTGTTCCAAAACGCATTCAGCGCCGCTGCACTATACTCATGCATCGGCCTATCCGTCTGCGCCTCAACCCCTTCAAATCGCTGCACAAACCTTCGACTGGTGCCCCTAAGCGCCGCTGCCGGGTCTAACCCCTTCCACCGCGCCACCTGAATCAAAGAGAAAAACACATCTCCTAGCTCACCTTCTTGCGCCGCCTTCGACTCGTGCGCTAAAGCATGACGAAACTCAGCTAGTTCCTCATCCACCTTCTCCCAAACCTCTTCAATACTCTCCCACTCAAAGCCAGCCCTAGCCGCTTTTCTAGAAAGCTTCATAGCCCCGTCTAAAGGCGGCATCGACCGAGCATAGCGCTTGAGCTTCGGCGCTAACTTGTTAGGGTCTTCACTATCGGCCTTTTCAGCCGCTTTAATCTGTTCCCAGTTTGCATTCACAGCCGTCGCCGTTTCCGCTTTCACATCTGCAAATACATGAGGATGACGGCGAATCATCTTCTCAGTAATACCCCTAGCCACATCGCCTAAATCAAAATCACCTTGTTCTTGAAAGATTTGCGCCTGAAGAACAACTTGCAACAACAAATCTCCCAGTTCCTCAGCAATATCCTTTTTATCGCCCGACTCAATCGCATCGACGACTTCATAAGCTTCTTCAACCACATAAGGCGTCAGCGTCTGCGGCGTTTGGGCTAGATCCCAAGGACACCCCCCATCAGGGTTACGGAGCTGCGCAATCACCTCAATTAGTCTTTGAATCTCAGCAAGTGTATCTGAGCTGGATGTGTTTAAAGATTGAGCAGTCATGTTTATAGAACCGTAGAGAGTTTAAGAGAAGGGGCCAAAACCCACGTGCTTCAGCCGTGGGATGTAGGACGGCATCTCTCAGGTGAGTGTTAACGAACAGCCAGTGTTCACAAGGCTTTACAGCTTTGTTGTACTGAGAGCGATAGAATAATAACATGCTAATTCAAGCGTTCAAGGTTAAAGCAAAGCCTGTCCAATTGGCTGCCATAGACGAGGCTATCCGCACCGCTCAGTTTGTTCAGAACAAAGCGTTACGGCACTGGATGGACAATCCCAAGGTCAGTAAATATGACCTCAATAAGCTGTGCGCAGTCTTAGCCAAAGACTTTGACTTTGCCGGTGAACTCAACAGCATGGCGCGTCAGGCCAGCGCAGAACGCGCATGGTCTGCTATTAGCCGGTTCTACGAGAACTGCAAGCAAGGCATCAAACCCGTTGGCTACCCCAAGTTCAAGAAGTTTGCTCGCTCAGTCGAGTACAAAACGTCAGGGTGGAAGCTGACAGGTACGAAGCGGATCACCTTCAGCGATAAGAAAGGCATCGGCCTTTTGAAGCTGGTGGGTACGCATGACTTAGCGCACTACCCGGTTGAACTAATTAAGCGGGTGCGCTTAGTGCGCCGTGCTGATGGCTACTACTGCCAGTTCTGCATACAGATAGACCGTTCTGAACCGCTTGAGGCAACGGGTAAAACTATCGGCTTAGATGTGGGCCTGGCATCGTTCTATACCGATAGCAATGGTGAGAAGGAGAAGAACCCACGCTTCTACCGCCAGTCGCAAGCTAAGCGCCGCACGTTGCAGCGTCGGCTAGCGAGAACAAAGAAGGGGAGCAACAACCGCAAGAAGGCTATCAACAAGCTCGCTCGGTTTGATTTGAAAGTGAGTAGGCAGCGTAAAGACCACGCCGTAAAGTTGGCGCGGTGCGTAGTGAGAGCTAACGACCTCATCGCCTACGAAGACTTGAGCATCAGGAACATGGTGAAGAACCATTGCTTAGCAAAGTCGATAGCTGACGCGGGTTGGTATCAGTTCAGAGCATGGCTAGAGCGCTACGGGAAAGTGTTTGGGCGCATCACAGTTGCGGTGAATCCTGCCTATACCTCTCAGGCATGTTCTAGCTGCGGTGCAATCGTGAAGAAGTCGCTATCGACCAGGACTCATGCTTGCGCCTGCGGGTGTCGGCTCGATAGAGATGAGAACGCGGCGCTGAATATACTCAGCGCTGGGATACGTACCACAGGGCATGTGGGAACGACTCTGCCTGTCAGAGTAAACGCTTCTGGAGAGATGACCGCTACTCAGCCCTGCTTCGGCAAAGCTTGAGCAAGTCGCCTCGTAGAAAGAAGAATCCCATGCGCTTTAGCCGTGGGAGTGTCAATCCATCACTAGGCGAAAGCCAAACAAAATGTGCTTTGAGTTTAGCGGACGATCGTGCTCATAGGCCGCGCGGCAAAAGCCAGGATAGTCGTCCCATCCGCAGCCTTTCAGAATTACTTCAGGCACCGGTTTATCGACGAGGGTACTGGTGTATTCAAAGACGTTGCCCGCCATATCTTCGATGCCGTAAGTGCTGCGGCTAAGGGGATAAGTAGCGATCGCACTCGTCCCCGTCGGCCCATTCTTCGCCCAGTTAGTCGCTTCATTACGCCAGTCACTTCCCCAAGGAAAATAACGCCCATCCGTCCCTCGCGCCGCCTTCTCCCACTCCAAATCACTCGGCAACCGGTAGGTCACCCCGTCCCGCTCCGATCGCCACTGCGCGTAGGCCAAAGCATCCTCATAAGATACCAGCACGACAGGATGCTGCCCTTTACCTGCTGGATACTGATCGCCCTGCCACAGATAAGGTTCCACTTCGCTGTAGTCATGGACTAAAAAGCCCTGCTGCTGATAGGCTGCTGCCGAAATACCAGGAACTTCATGCCCTGTCGCCCGCACAAAAACCTGATAGTCCACGTTCGTAATCAGATTTTCACTCATGCAAAAAGCAGGCAAATTCACTGTTTGGCGATCAGGCTCTCGGTCAAACCAGCCGTTTTTGCGATAGCCTGCTTCAGCACTTGCCACGTCAGCAGGATCATCAGCAAAGCCCTCGGCTGTAATACGATAGGCATAGTCACGTTCAGCGCGATCGCTCCCCGCCACAAAGTCGCCCTCAGCCACAAAAGCAAACCCGGCTTGCGACTCACAAACCACTGCGTCCATCGGCTCTATTGCCGGAGCAACGCTGAGCAAATCGCCCTGACAACCGACTACTAGCCCTAACAGCACAAACATCACACGCATTGGCCGTATCATATAGATCGCTCCTAAAGCCGATTCAACACTCTCTTTATCTCACATCCCTTTCCCGCCCGTATGAGCCGCTTATGAGTAACCACAACTGGCTAGTCACTGACGATGGACAGTGCAAATCTTTTGGCACTATCGACAACGAGCCGCCCGAAAAAACCTACCGGCTCTATCGATTTCTCACGGAACTAGAAGACATCTTGGAGCGCGAGCCTGATGACGCCCTGAGAGTTCAAGCGATCATTCCACTCGTCCGCAAGCTGCTCATCAGCTCCTACTGGCTGCAAATGGAGCACGATCCACCGTCTGAAAAAACCGGCTGGTCAGTCAAATTTCTCTATCGCGAGCACGAATATCCCATCACCGTGCAGATGGTTGTGTGGGCACCCGGTAGCGCGTCTACCATTCACAATCACGCCACCTGGGGCATTGTCGCCATCATCGGTGGACAGGAGAAAAATACTTTTTGGACTAAAGACTCGGGCAGTTCTGAGGCGATCACACCCGCAGGCGAAAAAATGCTCTATCCCGGCGACATCATCGGCTTTACCAGTAACGCCGTTCACCAGGTCGCACCCGTCGGCGACGAACCCACCATTTCTTTTAACCTATACGGCATCACCGACCGCAGCAGTCGTTACAAATATGACGATAAAACCCTAGCCGCCGAAAAGTTCTAAGGTTTGGGCCACTTACGCTCAGCCATGTACGCTAGCCATGGAGTCAAATGCGATCGCTTCATCCACACAGGCACCTGCTAAATCAGCCTCTGACCAGTCCACATTTTCGCCATTCACCCGGCGCAGGTCTGCCTTATGAAACTTAGCGCGGTGCAAATGTGCCCAGTCAAAATTTGCGCCCGCTAGCTGAGCATCTTGAAAGTCACTGTTTTGTAAGCTCGCTTCGCTGAAGTTTGCCGCCGTCAAATCAGCCTCTTTAAACGTTGCACCCTTTAGCCGAGCCTCTTTAAAGCTAACGCCGCTCAGATCCATATTGCTAAAATTGAGCCCGTTCAAAAAGGCCCGTTCAAAGTTCGCACCGTTGAGCTGAGCCTGAGCGATCGCACTCCCAATCAGCCTGACCCCGCTCAGATTAGCCCAGGAAAAATTAGCACCCGTAAGCTGAGTATTCCGCAGGTTAGCGCCCGTCAAATTCGCTCCGCTAAAGTTCGTCCCAACCAATTCACCCGCTCGTAGATTGACATGTGCCAAATGAGCGCCGCTCACTCGTGCCCGCGTAAAATTAGCCCGTACGCCAAAAGCGCCCTGAAAGTTTGCCTTGGTTAGCGTCGCCTGCGTAAACCGGCTATCGCTCATTTTGGCAAACGTAAAGCTCGCTCGGCTCAGATTCGCATTAGCAAAGTTAGCCTTGGTTAAAAACGCCCGGCTAAAGTTAGCGCCACTCAAATCGCTACCGGCAAAGTTAACCCCCACCAGAATTTGGCCGCTAAAGTCAGCGCCTACCAAATGGAGTCCTTTGAAGTCTCGATAGCCTTCTTCGTAAAGGCGTAGGATGTCTTGCGATCGCATAAAGTAGCCCAGTAAAGGTCGCTCCCGAATAGATAGACTGAGAGCATGAGTCGTTTGGAAAACGTTAAGAGGAAAAGCGGTAGGAGAAAAAAGCTTAGAAAAGCAGAAATAGGATCAATCGATCCTTAAGATAGTGTTCAAAGATGCCCCTGTGATCGAATGAGTCGGCTTGGTAACATAGTCACTAAAAACTTTATGAACCACCGTAAACATTCAAAAACTCTCTCAGAAATGAAGCGATTCACCCCTTCGCAGTGGGTAGCCAACAATGCCTGAAAAGATTAGCTCTGAAAAGATTAGCGTCAGAAAAATTAGCTTTGCCCTGCTGTGGCTCGGATTCAGCGTATATGCCTTCACCCTTGCTCCACCCTCACAGCCCAGCACACCTGATCTCATCATCAGACTCTCGACCGGCCAGTGGACAGATATTAACCCGCTTATCGTCTCCTTATTTAATCTGATGGGCGTCTGGCCCGCTATCTACGCCTGCCTAGCCCTAATTGATGGCGCAGATCAAAAGCTCAGAGCCTGGCCCTTCGTCGCTATCTCCTTTGGCGTAGGTGCTTTTGCGATATTGCCCTACCTTGCCCTGCGCAACGACAATCCAACTTTTAGCGCTGCAAAAAGCACCCTCCTTAAAGTCCTCGATTCGGTCTGGACGGGCCGCCTGCTCCTCCTCAGCGCCCTAGCACTTCTCAGCTATGGCCTCTTTAACGGTAGCTTGGCTGCCAACTGGAGCGACTTCATCCAACAGTGGCATACCACCCGGTTCATCAACGTCATGAGTCTGGACTTTTGTATGCTGTGCGCCATTGTTTCGCCCTTGTTAAGAGACGACATGGCAAAGCGAAATCTGTGGGAGACTTCCTATGGAACAGCTTTATTTTGGACAGCCACCTTAATACCGCTATTGGGCATTCTGTTCTACCTCTCCATCCGGCCACCCCTAAACGAGACTGAAGTCTCCTTAACAGAAGCAAAAACCTGATGAAAAACCAGTGGCAATGCATTCAACAAAACATCGGCACCTGGCACGGTTCCTTCACAAAGTTTTCGGCAAAAGGAGAACAGCTCAAAGACACGCCCAGCGTTTTGACGCTAGAAGAAACCGAAGCTGACAAAACGATGCAGCTCACGCTAAAGCGCACCCCCGCTGATGGCACAACTGATGTTACCCAACGCTCCTTTTCTGCCCCTGGCCCTGCGCCCTACATCTGTTTCTTTGAAACTGGCGCATTCTCTCAGGGCTCAGCTCAATGGACGCCCTTCGGCCAGTTTGGCGCTGAAATGTCTTTAAAAGTAGGCGACAGACGCGTTCGATTTGTCATCATGTACAGCAGCACGGTAAAAGGCAATCACGAAATAGAGTACGTCACGCTCATTCGAGAAACCCAAACAGGCGGCACTCAGTTTATAGAAGCCGACACCTTGCCTACGCAGCTATTAGGAGAATGGAAAGGAGAGAGTTCTATACTACATGCCACGATGGCCGCACCCACGACAGGCACTAGCCAGTGGTCTTTTGAGAGTACGGCCCTTAGCTGTAGCGATACTTTTGATGAGAATACTAAAGTCCTTTCTTTGACAAACAATCGCGATTTAGATCTCAACTCAAACAAGCCGATTCTGCTAAATGGAAAGATTGACTATCAGTTGATGCCACTGCCTAATGGAGCCTATTGTTTAATTCCTCACGTCATTAAAAAGGGCGTCGAGTTTAGGGTTGAAGTCGGATGGCTAAGAGAAAGTAGAGAGCGATTTGACAAGTCAACGCTAACTCGAACGCGCCTAATTCGCTACTACGACAATCGCGGCGTTTGGACCCAATCGGCCCTAATTGAAGACGGCAAAATCGCATGAACACCAAAACCAAACCAAACTGGGCGGGCGACGACCTTCTCTCTCGCTTTGTAAACCTGTTGATTCAGACTAAACCCATCTATAGCGTCATGAAATCTCAGGCCCGGCGTGTACTGATCAAAACTGCTGAGAAAAACGGCATCCCGTGGCGTGAGAACTATAAGGTTCTAGAGGATTCGGAGGCCCAGCAAGCGATCGCTACTCTCTCAAACCCAACCGTCACCTACCCAGACTATTACCAAGTCCCCTTCCACGCCTACGACCAAGGCAACCTATGCTGGCCCGCCGCCTTTGAAGCAGAATCAGCCACCTATTCTATGGCCCTAAGAGTGTGGCCCCAAGAAGCCCTTACCTGGCAAGCCGCCCAAGACCGCCTGCGCAACAGTTTCCACCAGGTCTTATCGCAACAAATCTCTGGCCCAGTCAACGACATTCTCGATATTGGCTGTTCAGTCGGCATTTCAACCCAAGCCGTCCACAGCTACTATCAAAAGTCTCAAAACACGCCCGTCAAAACAATTGGGCTAGACCTTTCGCCCTACATGCTCTCAGTCGCCAAACTTCAGGACAAGAGCAACAATATTTCCCAATGGCTACACGCCAAAGCAGAAGACACCAATCTACCCAGCGAATCCTTTGATCTGATCACGCTACAGTTTGCTATTCACGAACTGCCGCGCCAGGCTACTTGCGAAATATTTCAAGAAACCTATCGACTGTTAAAGCCCAAAGGACACATTGCCATCGTAGACAACAATCCTCAATCACCCGTCATCCAAAGCCTCCCACCTGTCCTCTTCACCCTGATGAAAAGCACCGAACCCTGGAGCGATGACTACTACACCTTTGACGTAGAAAGTGCCCTCCAGGAAAGCGGTTTTATAAAGATCATAACCGTTCCCAGCGATCCACGTCACCGTACGATAGTAGGTCAGAAGCTTTAGAAGTCAGGCTAATTTTTTGACGGCGCTGCGTAAAAACTGCTTGACGAATTCGTCCCGGCGATTGAGCTGGTATTGCTGCTCTACGACGGCCTGAATGCCGCGATCGCCCCAGTCCTGATTAGCCTGAAAATAAACCACAAAGCTCTTGCCCGCAATCCGCGTCAAATACGCCGCACTCGCCCCTTGCACTAGCTTACTCGCCACCGCCGTCGCCACATTCGCCTGCAATCCTACCGCCAGCATCTTCATTACACCTTTCGCCAAACTCAGCGCCGCCATCGTCTTCGCCAGCGACACCGCCAGCGCCTTAGCCTCCTCGATACTCACCTCCACCCCATACACACGGCCCAGCTCCACCACCATTTGAGCATTCACTGCCGCCGCCGCCAGCATATCCACAACCGGCAAAGGCGTGGCCGCCAATACCCCCGCCCCAATCCACTGATAGCGGTCAATAATCGCCTCCGCCTGCTGCTGCCTTTGCGTACTCAATAGAAATTTAGCGTCATCACTAATTCGCTGCGACTGCAACAACAAATTGTTTGCGATTAAGTCCGAGCCCTCGTTACGCAGCACTGCGATAATCCGGTCAACTAGAACCGCAATATCTGGTTCAGGCTGAACATAAGTGCCATCGCTCACAAAAACAGGAGAAGGCTTAGCCGCTGTCTCCACCACATCTTCAGGCGCAATCAATCCCCGCGTTCGCGCCCGCAACTGTCGCATAATCTGTGTTTTTTCAGCAGGTAAATAGCGATCACGCTTATTTAATACCAGCAGCGATCGCTTACCCATCTGTACCAGCATCCGCAGCGGCTCATACTCCGCCCGATGCAAATCATTATCCACCACAAACAGCAACAAATCAGCCTGCGCCGCTAGCGCCTTTGCCGCCTCTGCCCGTTGCGTCCCAAACACACCCGCCTCCAGCAACCCAGGCGTATCTGTAATCAAAATTTCCTGCTCACCGCCACGCCCACCCTTGATGCGACCTGAGCCTAATGCAACTTTGTAGGTCTGCGCTGATTGAGTCGTGCCTAAAGTAGCCGCTACAGGCGCGGCCATCTCTCCTAGCAGCGCATTCACCAGCGCTGTTTTACCCGCCGAGCCCAAGCCAAACACTACCAGTTGAAACGTTTGTTCCTCAAGCCTTTGTGCCAATAGCGCTGAACGCTCGGCCAAAGCCTGCCGGGCAATTTCATCTTCTATTTGGCTCACCTGCTGCTGAGCGGCCTGCAAGCTAACTGCCGCCACTTCATCAGGCTGATCGGGCAAAGTTACGGTACGCTTACGCCTAGGCCGCAGAAACAATAAGGCGTAGTATGTCAATATACCGAGCGCGCCGAGCAAGGCTATGAGAATCAGGGTAATGACGGCTTGGGCTAGCAGGCGAGATTGAGAAGCGATCGCACCATAGAGCTGCCCAAGAGAACTCACCACGCCCAGCAGCAGCCCTACGCCAATCAGAATGCTGATTGCAACCAGTAGTAAATAAGAGCGACGACGCATAATAAACGTTAAACAGCCGCTAAGCCTGTCGCCCACGCAGCCAATTCTCTAAATCTGTCAGTGACTCAAGGCTAAACAAAGAGGATTTCAAAGCTTGTAGGTCAGCTTGAGACAGCTTTTGTATCTCCGCTGTCACTGGCTCCGGCAGTGCTCCTAGTTTCATCGTGAGTACATCTATCAGAAATTCACGCTGCCCTTCTTCACGTCCTTCTTCGCGCCCTTTTTCAAGCCCTTTCTCAAGCCCTTCTTCAAGCCCTAATTGAATACCCAGCTCACGTCCTTGCTCCAAGCCATCATCTAGAATACTTCTGTAGAGTGCGGAATCCTGCATAACGCTCCTGCCTAGAATGGTGCTAACGAGTTCTTTGTTCAATATTAACGTGGACAGAATACCTGCTGATGTAGAAATATTACCGCGCAGTTGAACATCGGCTATCTCACTGATCTGGTCTGCGACTTGTCTGAGTATGGCAGCGCGATCTTCTGTCTGTGCTAGAGCTGCAAAAGGCAAAAGCCCTGGCTCAGCTAAAAATGGCTCGACTGGCTGTTCCCATAGACGAATAACATCGAACTCGTGCCGGGTACGCGGTAGCTCAAAGGTCGATTGATAAAGGCTAGGCGCGTCACCTGGCTTTAAGTAGATGACGAACTGTCGCAGTTCTTTTTTGGGGAACTGGCGATGGATGCGAACACAGTAATCGAGCATCCGAAAAGGAATTTTGCCGTCAGCGCGGGTCTGAAATTCTATGTGGAGAATGATCTTTTCTGCCTGTAATAGCAGTATCGAATCAGCGCGAATGGGCTCTAGCGATAGCTCGGTTGGGCTAAGCCGGGTTAGCGTAATGGGCTTGCCTATTAGCCAGGTGGCAAAGTCGGTAGAGAAGTTCTCAATTAAAAACTTGCAAATGTAGTCGAACATGGCTCGAATTCTACAGTAAATCGACCCATGAAGAGCGATTAGATGGCCAAGGGCGGTGAGCCTTATTGCGCTGTAAAACTAACAAAAACGGTACTTTCACTATCTCCTACCGTTACAGGAGCCGCGCCGCTCTCTAAGTTACTCAGCGCGGCGCTGTAGCCATATCCCGCATCGACGCCCTGCACGATGCCTCTGCTTTCTACCGCGTTTTCACTTCCATTAGCATTGGTGCCTTCGGCAAGTACTGTCCAAAAGTTGCGATCGCTAAAATCAGGCGCTACCGACATCCAAGCCGGATCTTGACCGCTATACCCACCTACCAGCGCCCCATTAATCGTCAAATTCTCCCGATTAAAAATAGACGCACTCGCCGCGCCACCGACATAGACCCGGCCGTCCGCCGCTCCGGCAATATCACCCATCCGCATCGCATTTGCCTTCGTATTCGAGAGTCTCGGAAAGCTCATCTGCGAAGTCACCAGTTCACCTGTGGTTGGATGCACCCGCGCGTAGTAAGACAGATGCGCCGAACCGCTGTTATGCAATTGAGAATGGGCGTCTATTTGAGTTAAAAATGGACGGGTATTGCCAATTTGTTCATCCTCAGTCATCGGCTGACCGCGCCAGCGAAAAATCGTCGCAGTGCCCGCGCTCTCCCCCCCGGTATACAAGTAGCCATCGCGGCCCAAAGTCACTCGATACAGTCGCGTATCGGCCACGTTTTGCTTAATCGATTCCGAACTATCGCTAAACAAAGACCACTGCACCTCGCCCGTAAAGTCTAAAGCCTCCAAGCGAGCAATCTGAACCGGATTTCGTTTGCCCTGAAGATCAACAAAAGAGGTGTTACGAAAGCTCGTATCGTACACGAGCTGAGCATCGCCGCAGCTTCGCACTTCAATGTCTGTCACGTCGGTGTAGTCGCGAAATTTCGAAAAGACTTCGGTGTTGTCTGCATCGTAGAGGTAAACGGTTCTGTTCGCGATCGCCCCCACAAACCCATCGGGCGAAATTGCCACCCGGCTCACCCCGTCCAAAGCAATCTCACTGAGCACCTCACCACTCTCTACATCTAGCCGCAGCACCTTGTTGCCTGCCGCGATCGCCAGCACCCCGCCCGCAGTCGTGCGATCGCCATCATCGGCCCCATCAAAAGCAATATCGCTAATCGAGCCTGGCAAAGCCACCGTCTGAACCGTTTCGCCCGTCGCCGGATCTAGCCAATACAGCGTAGAGCCTGACTCATTATTCACCGCTGCGATCGCCCCGTGCCCGGTCATCACCACATCCACACCGCTACGCCCCGGCAGTGCCACACTCGATGTCAAATTCACATTGGCGCTATAGCTACCGCCTCTAGTCACCACTGATTCATTGATCGCACAGACTGAAGTCCCATCATCATTCAGCATTGGGAGGGACTTTGTAAGGCGACGAACCTGTAAGCCATCTGCACCTTGAGAAGCGCTACAGGCGATCGCGCCTATCATCATGCCGCCTACTGTCAACCAACGAACAGACCGCCTAAAAGATAAAGCCATCGTAATCACCAAAGGGAGCTACCGCGAAATTTGAATTGGAAACCAAGACCTACAAAAAGTTTAGATGCGCCCCTATGACTTTACTTATAACACCTCGCGCTCGCGCTATTTTCTTGCCGTATAATGCCGTTGGTACCCCAACCCGTTTTAATCATCTACGGAAGGAAACTCGCAATAATGGGACTATTCGATCAGGTTATGAAGGCAGTTGCCGATCCCACTCGGCAGGCCAGCGCTAGCCAGCTCACAAATATTCTAGGCGCTGCCAAGCAGGTCGGCGCACAAAACAATGCAGACTCTAGCACCATGCAGCAGGCTATGTCTGTCATTGGTAGCTTCGTACGCTCCTCACTTAGAGAAAAGCGCCAAAACGAAGGCGATGAAGTTGCCCAATCCCTAATAGAACAAGGCTCAGCAAACGGCGCATCAGTCATTCCTAAGCTGTTCAACAACAGCCAGCTTACCGAAATGATTTCAGCGGTCACGCAAAAAACCAGTCTCAATACTAATCAGGTTCAAGGCATTTTACCGATGGTATTGCCGCTAGTGATGCAATTTTTGAGCACGGGCAATAAAAAGCAAGGCGCTGTAGCGACTGACCACAACCCTATTCTCACCGCCTTCTTAGACGGCGATGGCGATGGCGATCTCGATATGGGCGATATGCTCGGCATGGCTAGCAAATTTATGTAGCCATCATCAACCCCTCTTTCTTATTCTTTGAAAGAGGGGTCAAAAGTGAGAGCTTGCAAATATTTCTATAAAATCTGTGATAAGAACGCCTTACTTCTTTCTTCTTTAGGATTGCTGAAGAATTTATCGGGCGTGTTCTCTTCTACTAGCACGCCGCCGTCCATCAGCACCACGCGATCGGCGACTTCTTTGGCAAAGCCAACTTCGTGCGTCACGCACACCATCGTCATTCCATCTTTAGCCAGGTTACGCATCACATCTAGCACCTCGCGCACCATCTCAGGGTCAAGTGCAGAGGTTGGTTCATCGAACAGCATTACTTTAGGCTGCATGGCCAGAGAGCGCGCGATCGCCACCCGCTGCTGCTGCCCGCCCGACATCTGCCCCGGAAACTTATACGCCTGCTCCGCAATCCCCACCCGATCCAACAGTCTCATTGCAATCTCTTCAGCTTTGGCCTTAGGCCAGCGGCGCACCCAAATCGGCGCTAAGGTCACATTTTGCAGCACCGTCAAATGCGGGAACAAATTGAACTGCTGAAACACCATCCCCACCTCACGACGCACCGCCTCAATATCTTTAAGATCGTTAGCAATCAGCACACCGTCAATTTCGATAGTGCCTTGTTGATAGGGCTCTAGCGCATTAAACGTACGAATAAACGTAGACTTACCCGAACCTGAAGGGCCCATCACCACGACCACTTCGCCCTTATACACATTCATGCTGACGCCCTTAAGCACATGAAAGCCGTTGTCGTACCACTTATTCACATCTTTAGCGACAATCACCGCTTCAGAACCAACAGAAGAATTGGTAGAAACAGGTACGCTGAGTTCAGATTGAGTCATGATTCGGGTTCCTCTACAGGGTTGAAAGTAAATAGGGTGATAAAGTAAGCGGGTTGAAAACGAGCTAGCGAAGATCGGTATTCAAAGCAGATTCTATTCGACGGCTACCGTAGCTCATCGCATAGCAAAACACCCAGTAAATAGCGGCAATGAAGATATAGGCTTCTTTGTAGTCGCCCAGGTACTTCGGACTTGCCAGCACGTTTTGGGTAATTCCCAACAGCTCTACTAGGCCCACAATACCCAGCAGCGTCGTGTCTTGAAAGAGACTAATAAACTGTCCAACAATCGCCGGAATCGCCGTTTTGAGCGCCTGTGGTAAAACAATCAAAGTCGTTGTCAGCGGCTTGTTAAGTCCTAGAGACTGTGCTGCTTCACTTTGCCCTTGAGGCACCGCCTGCAAACCTGCCCGTACGTTCTCGGCTAGGTAGGCCGCACTAAAAATAGTTAGGCCAATAATCGCTCTGACTACCCGGTCGGGTCGAACCCCTTCGGGTAGAAATAGCGGAATAAGCACCTGACCCATAAACAGAATGGAAATCAGCGGTACACCGCGAATCAATTCGATATAGGCGACTGAGAATGCTCTCACAATCGGCAGTTTACTTCGTCTGCCCAAAGCCAACAGCACACCTGCCGGGAAGCACAGGATA
The DNA here is from genome assembly GCA_963793265.1 of uncultured cyanobacterium. Classification (GTDB taxonomy): domain Bacteria; phylum Cyanobacteriota; class Cyanobacteriia; order Phormidesmidales; family Phormidesmidaceae; genus Phormidesmis. The sequence goes on along the minus strand of CAWBZI010000004.1, from coordinate 104,032 downwards.
ATGCCGCTGATTGCCAACAGCAGCGTTAGCGTTAGTCCGCCCCAGCTATTAGTCGAAACGTTTCTGAGGCCAAAATCGAGTCCGAGCAGATAAGGTATCCACCGAAGTATTTGATAGGCAACTATAAAGCCGACAAGAAAAAGGATAACTTTACTGAGCCAATCTCGAATTGCTGGGATAGTCACTCGTTTGGAGAGCTGCCATCCGGCGACTAGGCTGCCGCCTAACATGACGATAATGCTATAGAACAAACTTGGGCCGACGACTGGAGCGCGACCTAGAAACGGCCCGCCACCTAATAAGTACAGCGTGACAAAGTAAGAGACAAACCAGCTCGCCGATATCCATTTAGCCGCGTCTCCATTTTTACGGCCAATGGCCTGACCGGCAACCGCACCTGCAACCAGCAGACCCAGCCCAGCGAGAATGTAGAGAATGCTGCCGCGCGTCATGGGCAAAATGACGGCGAATAGCGCGATCGCCCCCAGCACAATCAAAACGCCGCGAGAAAATAGCTGCTTTTGGTTGCGAGCTAATACGCCCCAGCTCAAGCCCGCTAGCGCTAGCACAATCCCCAGCACCGTCCAAACTCGCCAGTAAGACTGCGGTGGATACAGCCCCACCATCAGCTCAGGAAAGTTGTCATTAACCACAGACCAGTTGGCCTGAGTGAGCGCCCAGTTCAACACGCCAAACAGCATCAGCCCTAAGATGACAACCAGTGCCACCGTCAAAAGACTGTTGAACACGCTGTTAAACAGATGCTTTTTACTCCAGGCCACTGGCCCAGCTTTCTGAACTCTAGGTGCACCGCGCTCTATCGGTCTTGAGCTAATATCTTGCGTACTGATTTCTGTTCCGGTAGGTGCCATGACTTAGCGCTCCTTGAATTGAACGGCATTGTTGAGCTGGTTCATATTGAGAGAGATGAGCAGGTTGAGGGCTAAGTAAGTCGCCATAATCACCAGAAACACCTCAATCGGTCGCCCTGTTTGGTTAAAGGTTGTGTTAGCCACTGAGTACAGATCCGCGTAGCCGACTGCAAACGCCAAACTAGAGTTTTTGGCAAGGTTAGCAAACTCACTGTTCAAAGGCGGAATAATGACGCGCAATGACTGCGGAAAGACCACCAGTCGCATTGCCTTACCGTTGCTAAGGCCCACCGAGCGCGCCGCCTCCCACTGCCCGCGCGAGACAGACTGAATACCTGCTCTGACAATCTCAGCAATAAACGCGCCTGTGTAAAAGGTTAGGCCCGTCAGCGCCGCTGCGTACCGCATCGACATCTCTAAGCCGCCACGCGCGCCGCCACCCTCTATCACGGTCGGCAGCGTCCAGTCGAAGGCAAATATCGTGATCAAAGCAGCGAGAATAGCGATCGCAATCATCCCAAACAAGAAGACCTTACCTTCCTGCCCTTCTTCAAGCATCGCCTTAGTACGCATTCTCCACAGCACCAGCAAAACCGCCGCCAAACCTGCCAGAGCCACTATCCACAGCCCAGACGGATTCGTAAATAGGGCGATCAGGGCTCCTTTAAAGTACAGCCTGTCTTCTTCTGAACGACTAAAGAGAAGAAAATAGTTGACAATCAGCACAAGGGCAATCAGGGCAATGTAGCCTATTCGCGCTACCCAGCCTGATAGGCCCGCCGCAAAACGCCCTTCTTTAAAAGCGCTTGCCGCTCGCCACAGCAGCCCAAACAGTAGCAAAGACAGCGCTAACAGCGTTAGGCCCACCCATACTTCGCCCGGCAAACCAGGGCCCAGGGTGTTCACATTGTTGTTATTAACTACCAGCCAGGCCGTCTCCCCACCGCTGGGGAAAACAAACTGATTCTCTCTTCTAGGAGCCGCTAGATAGACGGCAAAGTACCAGAAGAATAGCTGAAGCAACAGCGGGATGTTTCTGATTAGACCGACATAGACCCGGCTAATCTTATGCAGCAGCCAGTTGTCGGAAAAGCTCGCGACCCCGGCGGCAATACCCACAATCGTCGCCGTAATGACGCTGGCCGCAATCAGCCGCAAAGAGTTGATAATACCCGCCTGAATAACTTTGGTGTAGCTGTCTTGCGAGGTATATCCGATAGCGTTTTCGCCAATAGCAAAGCTAGCTGGATTCTTAAAAAAATCGAAGCCGAAGCTCGTGCCGCTGCGGGCCATATTGTTGCTGAGATTGCCAAACAGATAGGAGAAGGTGATAAAAACCACCACCACCAAAATAACCTGTAAGGCGATCTGCCAGAAACGTTCGTCTCGCAGTAAAGCTTTGATGCCAGAGGCAGGCTTATGAGGAGTATTTGCCATAGGTTCGCGAATGGGACTAGATCAGGCTAGATCGAAACATTGACTCAAAAGATCAGCTAGCTCAAAAGTCGAATACTAAATATCTGAGCACTGAAATATCTGAGCACTGAAATATCTGAGCACTGAAGGTACTGAGACATTAGGTACTGAAACATTTAGCACGAAATATCTCATCAATATGTCATGAATGCTGAGAACTTTCGGTCTGCATTTTTACAGTCTGTAAACTTAAATTATGTCTGCAAGTCTGCTTTTGCAAGCGCCAAAATAGCAGCATCGTCAATATAGCTACCTATGATAGGCCCCTAGCTACAGCTATTTAAGAAGATGTGGCTAAGAAAGCTCAGGTTGTTATCTAACGTAATAGAAAGCAGTTCAAAAAAGAGAGAAATCGTCACAAAAGACACAGAAATCGTCGGTGTAACAAAAAGCGTCGTCGATCTAAGTACTCAGATCGACGACGCTCTTAGGGGAGGCTTGAGCTAAACTTGCGCCTACAACATACAAAGTCTTGTAGAGCAGGCAGAGCTAATCAACAGAAGTTGTTGATTATCACAGATAGTCTGCTGACCAAACCTCTTCATCCGCATGTAGTAAGTCAGCGCCTAACGGAATGGCGGAGAGTACATCAAGCCACCATCAGACCACAGCGCATTCTGACCGCGGTCTAGCTCGAACTGAGACTCTGAACCAAGGTTGCGTTCGTAGATCTCGCCATAATTGCCGACAGCTCTAACAGCCCGAGCAGCAAAGTCGTTAGGCAGACCCATGTCAGTGCCAAGCGTGCCCTCAGCGCCAATGAAGCGCAGAACGTTAGGATCTTCGCTAGAAGAAGCCTCTTCGATGTTTTCAGAAGTCAGGCCAAGCTCTTCAGCTTCGATCAGTCCGTAGGTCACCCACTTCACCGTATCGAACCAGGCTGAGTCATTGTTGGTTGTCAAAGGCCCTAGCGGCTCTTTGGACATCGTGACTTCTAGCAGCTCGTGCTCTTCAGGGTTAGAAAGCGTACTACGACGGGCCACTAGCTGAGATTTATCGGAGGTCATGCCTTCGCAGCTACCGGCTTCGTAAGCTGCGTAAGCCGCATCCGCATCCTGGAATGTTTGAGGCTCAAAGCTGACGCCGAGCTGACGCATCTGGTCAGTTAGGTTTAGCTCGGTGGTCGTTCCTGTCTCTACGCAGATAGATCTGCCTTCAAAGTCGGTCAGCTCAGCGATGCCCGAGTCTGCGCGCACGAGCATCCCCTGGCCGTCATAAAAGGTAGTGGGCGCAAACTCCATACCTACTGAGGTGTCGCGACTTAGTGTCCAGGTGGTGTTGCGAGCGAGCATATCTACCTCGCCACCTTTGAGCGCTTCAAAACGCTCGGTAGAATCCAAATCGCGATACTCTACAGCCGTAGGATCGTCAAACAAAGCAGCCGCAACCGCTTTGCAAATATCTACGTCAATGCCAGCATATTCGCCGTCTTCTACGTAGCTAAAGCCAGGGATACCCCCATCGACGCCACAAACTAGCTGGCCGCGATCTATCACAGTTTGCAGACGACTACCGGCTGCACCGCCCTGAGTAATTTCTGCATTATCACTAGCGCCCGGCGCGCCACAGCCCACCAAAGGCAATACGCTCATGCTCGCAGCGAGCATCAAACCCCACTTTTTCATATCAAATCTCACGCAGTTATAAAGACAAAAGAGAACACAATTTGCTCAACTCAGATCGCAGTCATCAAAACTTAAAAGCGGATTAGTCCATTGATTAGTTCACAATGAACAAACTTGCCGTAAGCCTTGGTATATGGGACTTAAACGCGATCATTTTTTTTGTTGAGAATCAGTTGGGCTCAACTCTATCATTTTTTTACCGAGATGTTCGGTACATTCCACAAGTCACCTGGGCGAGATTGCAGAAAATTACAAAATTGTCATTTATGTCGCCCTTACTGGCGCTTTTTAGAGGCCAAAGCGTAGGGATAATTATTGCTTTGCGCAGAGGGGGGTTGGGAAAGCAGGAAGCTAAGCCTGTTGAGAAAGCTCTCGAATAAGCGGAAGTCGGGCGCTGATGTAGTTACTAATAAGCGGCACGTTGCTCGGGTCAAAAGCTGGATCGGACTGAAGGGAGTCTACGAGCGATCGCAGCAAATTATTGTCGTCTAACTTAGAGAGTCTATTATTTTCAAAAGACGTCACAACAGACCAAAGCTGGCGAAGAAGATTGCTGTCCATATAAAACCTTTATATTGTCTTTAGGTTTACCGCAGATTAGACCCGAATAGCCAATAGCTGCTATTTAAAACACCGTTCGTTACAGCAATCAGCTTTATCTGTCACAACACTTCATCCAATCAAATCTTAAATCTATCTGTAGATGTAGATGCGAGCCTAAATCTGATAAACAGCCCAGATGAGCGTTAGAACGTCACCGTTTTGGGCGTGTTTGCGTCCTTTTGCGTTCACAGCTCATTTGCAAGTAACAATGCAGATAAAGATGAGATCGCCCCACCAGACGTTTGCCCGCTCACGCTAAACAGCAAAGACTCTCGATATATTCGCTGAGCCGGGTGGGCTTGAGTATTTGCTGCGCCGCTAGCTGCAATCACAGCCGCTTGAGCGCAGGTATTCATTAGCGCGATCGCCCGTCCTCTCAAAGCCATTTTTTGCGTATAAGCCGAAGTCGGCAACGCCCACAGCTCCGGCAGTTCTCGCCACAGGCTGTCAAGCTGCACCGAAAGCCGATCAATCACATCAGCATCTATCTGCCGCCGCAAAAGCGATCGCCGCGCTGAGTCTATCCCTGCCTGCGCGCAGCCCAGCATCATACCTAAAGGACTTAAAGGATTCGCGCGATCGCGCCCTTCAAGCCATCCTACAGGCCGCACGCCCACCACCTTGCTCGGCCCCAAAAACCAGTCCTCTAGCTGCACTCGAACGGTCTGCGTACTCGGCATTGCTACTAGGGCCATCGGCTCATCGACCGCTATTTGCCCCGCCCCCTCTACGGCATCCTTTAGCGGCAGCAGTCCAAACACCGCCTCCCCTGAAGGCAACACCGCCGCGCCTATAAATTCATCAAATAGCCCTGCCCCACTTACCCAGGGCACCTCTCCAGAAAGCCGATAGCCATCTTCCACCGCCCAAGCCTGCAACGGGCAAGGATTGCGACGTAGCTGAGAAAAACCGACCCCTACTCGCCTTTTACCTAGCGCCATTGCAGGCAGATAGCCGCGTTGCAGCGCCTCGTTCTTACTGGCAAACAGAAAGCTCGCTGCGCTCTGATGCTGCGTTTGTAAAAAAGCCAGCGCGCCTGAGTAACGAGCTATTAAACTTTGAAACTGCCAGTACGCTTGGGTATCAAAGCCTAGTCCGCCATGTACCGCTGGGACTTTAGGCGTCAGCAGACCCAGCGAACCTATTGTTTCAAACGCTTCAAACAGCGCCTTAGGCTCGAGGTCTATGTGCTGGGCAGCTAGGGCGACCTGCTCTGTCAGGTAAGTATGCAGCTCTCGAAGCGTAGGCAAGTCTGGTAAGCGCTGCTCTTTTTCCAATTGCGCAGAGTTCATAGGGATAGTAAAAATCGAGGTGCTTTTAATCACATTTTTTTGGGCTTTAAAGGCCGAGTGCCCTCTATTCTTAAAGCGTAATCATAGATCGCATTTACTTTATGAGATTGCTTTGTATCAGCAACGGTCACGGAGAAGACGTTATCGCCCTTCGCATTCTTGTGCCGTTGCGCCAAATCAATCCTAATCTCGAAATCGCCGCTTTACCCATATCAGGAGACGGCAGCGCCTATCGCTCAGCAAATCTACCGATTATCGGCCCTACGCAAACACTGCCTTCTGGCGGATTTCTGAACCGCGATCCGAAGCAGCTTGCTCGCGATTTGCAAAAGGGTCTAGTTTCGCTCACCCGCTCTCAACTTTCAGCTCTCAAAGCCTGGGCTGCGGCCTCAACGGGCGATCGCGATACTGTACTTGCAGTTGGAGATATTGTGCCGCTGTTATTTGCCTACCTTAGCGGCTTGCCCTACAGCTTCGTCGGTACTGCTAAATCAGAGTACTGGCTGCGCGATGAGCGCGGCAAGCTGCCCGCGAAAACGCTTCTACAAAGACTAGAGGGCTGGTCAGGTTCGGTCTATTTGCCTTGGGAACGGTGGTTGATGTCGCGCGATCGCGCTCAAACTATCTTTGTTCGCGATGCTCTCACCGCTCAGCATCTTCAAAAGCTCGGGATCTCGGCCCAATACGCGGGCAACCCTATGATGGACAGCCTTGCGCCTACTGGCCAGCTATCTGGGCTACTTAAAGCACTACACCGCAGGCTGCTAGCGCCTAATTACACGCCTAGCAGCCAAGAAGACTCGCCGCGTACAAAGGCTACTGCTAAGTACGTCACTCAGAAGAAACAGCTTGTTACGCCGCTTACTGTTGCCTTGATTCCAGGGTCGCGATCGCCTGAAGCTTATGAGAACTGGCGTAATCTTTTAGCTGCCGTTCCGGGCTTGATCAAGGCCTTTCCTAACCGGCCTTTGATTTTGCTCGCAGCGTTGTCTCCTACGCTTTCTGGAGAGGGCTTTGGCGATGAGATCTCGAAGAGTTGGGTCGCGGCGGAGCTTGACCCAACCTACCCGTGTTTTTTCCGGCAGAATGTGGCGTTGGTGCTTGTTGATGACGCTTATAACGACTGTATGCACGAGGCCAAGATTGCGATCGCCACTGCGGGCACCGCCACTGAGCAATTCGTCGGCCTCGGTAAACCCGCCATTACCCTCCCCGGCAAAGGCCCTCAGTTCACCCAAACTTTTGCCACCGTCCAGGCTAAGATGCTCGGCCCCTCCATATACAAAGTCGAGAGCCCCGACGAAATTGGCCCCGCGATCGCCAAAATCATCAGCAACCCCGACCGCCTCCAACTCATCTACCAAAACGGCAAACAAAGAATGGGCAACCCCGGCGCAGGCAATCGCATCGCAGAAACCCTTTCGGGGGGTCTGGGGGAGGGTTCGGCCCCCAGGCAGTATGTAAAGAAATAAGCAGGGGAGGGGTCTAGGGGAGGAAATCCCCTAATCTTGACGCCTTGCGCCTTGCCTCTTGATAAACTAATCAAACCCAACACTGCCATACCCATGAGCACCCAAACCCTTTCTCTTACAGACATCGCCAAACAAGCCAAACAAGCCTCCCGAGAACTCGCCCAGCTCTCCACCCACGCCAAAAACCAAATCATCGAGTCGATTGCTCAATCACTAGAAAATTCTGCTGAGGCGATCGCCACCGCCAACCAACAAGACCTCACCGCCGCCCTCACCGACAACATCGCCAAACCCCTCTATGGCCGCCTCAAACTAGACCCCACCAAACTCAAAGCCGCCATCCAAGGCATCCGCAGCGTCGCCACCCTCCCCGACCCAACCGGCGACATCACCCTCCACAAAGAACTCGACACCGGCCTAATCCTCAAACGCATCGGCGTCCCCTTAGGCGTCCTCGGCATTATCTTCGAATCGCGCCCCGATGCCGTCATGCAAATCTCCACCCTCGCCATCAAATCCGGCAACGCCGTCATCCTCAAAGGCGGTCGCGAAGCCATCCGCTCCTGCACTGCCCTCGTCCAAGCCATCCGTCAGGGCATCACCCACGCAGGCCACAACCCCAACGCCGTCCAACTCCTCACCACCCGCGAAGAAACCAACGCTCTTTTGGCCCTCGATAAATACGTAGACCTGATCATTCCACGCGGCTCCAACGCCTTCGTTCAATACGTCCAGGCCAACACCCGCATCCCCGTACTCGGCCACGCCGACGGCATCTGCCACCTATATATAGATAAAGCCGCCGATATCGAACAGGCAACGCCTATCGCCGTCGATGCCAAAGTCGGCTATCCTTCCGCTTGCAACGCCATCGAAACACTGCTAGTCCATCAGGATATTGCTGGTAGAGCGCTACCTATCATCGCCAAAGCCTTGCAAGCCGAAGGCGTAGAGCTACGAGGCGACAAGAAAACCCAGCAGATCGTTCCAACTGTCAAAGCGGCCGCAGAAGAAGACTGGGCTACAGAGTATAGCGATTTGATTCTAGCCGTTCGAGTTGTAGAGTCTTTAGAAGCTGCCATTGAGCATATTAGTGAGTATGGCTCGCGGCATACCGAGGCGATCGCCACCACCGATCAAACCGCCGCTGACACCTTTATCAGCCAAGTCGATGCCGCAGGCGTTTACCACAACTGCTCCACCCGCTTCGCCGACGGCTTCCGCTACGGCTTCGGCGCAGAAGTCGGCATCAGCACCCAAAAAATGCCCCCACGTGGCCCCGTTGGGTTAGAAGGTCTTGTCACCTACAAATACCAGCTCATCGGCAGCGGCCAAACCGTCGCAACCTACACCGGCGAAAACGCCAAACCCTTCACCCACCGAGATCTTTAAAACATGGACACCATCCACATCAACGGCATCAAAGCCTTCGGCTACCTCGGCGTCCTCAAAGAAGAAAACGTTCTCGGCCAGTGGTTCATCGTCGATCTCAAAATTTCTATCGATCTCTCAGCCGCTGGCAAAAGCGACGCGCTAGAAGACACGCATAGCTACGTTGAGATTGTTCAAGAAACAACAAGGCTGATTGAAACCGAAAAGTATAAGCTGATTGAGAGTTTAGCAGATGCGATCGCTACCTACGCCCTAGCCAGCGACCATCGCATTCAAAAATCAACGTAAAAGTTACCAAACCCACCCCCCCTATTCCAGACTTTCTCGGCACCGTCGCCGTCGAAATCACACGGCCATAGGACTTCCAAAAATGGCAGCATTTAATCGAAAGTTAGCAAATCAGATTGCCCTTACATTCACTGCCGATACTGAAAGCGAGGCAGGTCTAGCTGAATCCTTTGTTAACGTCTGCCATTTTTTATACGACAACCCAAATGCCTTATCTTGGCGATCAAGAAAAAACCGGCCTAGCACTAATACGCCAGAAGGGCTGAACCTTCTAGCCAGCAAATACTTCAGCGCCTATAAACGTTCAGACTTTCCAAAAGCACCAGGAACAATCCCAGACGAAGCAGTCAGCATAGTCATGAGAGCCGCTTGTGACTACTCTGTAGAACAGTGTGAAAGAATAAAACTAGAACATCAGCATTCAATGTGCGCAGAGAACTGTATTGGCGCTCTGCTAGAGAGATATTTAGACTCAGTGCTGCGACCGAATCACTGGTATTGGTGCTGCGGAGACTTTGTAAAAGCAATAGATTTCATCAGCCGCGATACAGATGGCCAATGGCTAGCACTGCAAATTAAAAATAGGGACAATTCCGAAAATTCTTCAAGTAGCGCTATCAGACAAGGCACTACTATTCAAAAGTGGTTCCGTTCCTTTTCTAAAAAGCCTCAGACAAACTGGGACAATTTGCCTCCGCTCATACAAGGATATGGACTGTCAGAACAGGCATTTTTAGCCTTCGTAGAAGCCTACCTACGACAAGAAAAAAGCACATCAAATCAGCAGTAGCTCAGTCTGTGAACCTTCACTTCTCTTTGCCTCTACTATCTTTCCAAACTCAGTCTCCCACTGCAATTGAGAAGTCTTCTTATATCTCGAATACTTAAAATTCTCAAAAATAGGAATGTCCTCCGAATCAATCAGAGCCTTAATCGTCTTACCAATTGCGTAACCAAAGCTAGAAGGGACTGCATTACCTACCTGCTTATACTGCTGAACCAACGGCCCCGCTAGCTGCCAGCTATGCGGAAACTCTTGAATACGTTTATATTCTTGAATGGAAAGCGGACGATTCTCGGTAGGGTGCGCCAAATCAGTAGCAGGCATCGCCGGATGAGTGAGTAAGCGTAGGAGAAGGTCTGTTCCAAGCCAAGCGTCGTAAAAATCCCGTCTTTCCACCGCCTGAATAATAAGACTTTCCCATCGCCTCTTTTTGTAAATCTTCTGGCAAGTTCTTCCAATTCTGACCAGGTTTGAGCATCCTATAGTATTTCAATCGCTTCTCAGGAAAACTCAGATGAGTATGCTCTGTTATATCCGAAATTGTCTGCCTTAGCGTTTTCCATTTAGGCAGACCAAAATCACCATGTTCTGAGTGCGTAGGTGGAATAAAAGGCGGACGATCACCATCCCTAGAGCAGACGATTACAACTCTCTCGCGGATCTGCGGTGTCCCGTAGTTAGCCGCGTTGTACAAATTAAAAGAGTAAGCATAGTTCGCTCGCTTCAGCTTACTTAAAACAAAATTGAGCGCCCCGCCTTTCAATTCATCTTCTGATAAGTCAGGAAACCCTTCTCCTCTTTGATCGTGCGGGCGGTGAGTCATAGGGCAAGACAACAGACCCCTAACATTCTCAATAACAATGAACTTGGGATTAAGCGCAATCGCCAAATCCACATACTTCAAAAAAATATTACCCCGATCATCATGAAACCCTTTACGCTTACCCGCCGTACTAAACGCTTGACAGGGTGGGCCGCCCATTACTAAGTCAATATCGTCGCGCTCACTTAGCCCAGCCGCCTGCAAAATATCTTCAGGTTGATAGTCGTTAATATCTCCTAAAAGAGCTGTATCTGGCTTATTAAGCGCAATAGTTTGCCTACAAAACTTATCAACTTCGCAGGCTAATCTGACGTCAAAGCCTGCCCTTTCTACACCCAAATCCAATCCCATCGCACCAGAGAAAAAGCTTAATGCGACCGGCCTCTGACTTGGTGCTGTTTTCGTATAGCGATAGGCAGCGTGATTCTCAGCAACAATGTGAGCAGTCTTCAATCCGTAGCGATGGAGACTTTGAGGTTCTATCAGCCACGAATTTCCTGTTTTCTTGGCCTTCAACTCATTGGTTCGGCACAGCGTTCTCACACGCTGGGGGCTAATACCAAGCTCAGCCGCAGCCGTATCAACACTTAGAAAGGTACTCATGACAGGTTTCCTAATCGAAACTTACAGAAGGTACCTTTAAGACTATCAGATTTTTACCAGTGGGCTTTGATACAAAAGGTATCATCGACGAACAAAGATAAGCTCGTTACCGCTAATTTGCACCTTATAGGGGCTAAAGCAGTCTTTACCGAGTACCGGCGTAGCGCTATCAGGCGCGATCGCTACATACACATCCGTAAACACAGCCCCACCCAATCGCACCGATCTTAGCCGTCCCAACGACAGCTCCATCGGCGTACCGTCCAACAAATACACATATTGATAGCTCACTGCCTCCAGCTTCAATAGGCTCGCCATCCGCTGCGTCACGATAGAATGCGTGGCATTTCTATCTACCACCATCTCAAACGTAGAGATACCGTCAAACAGCACGTCCACCACAGGCCGCTGATTCGTAAAGTGTTTGATCGGCACCACAGTGCTATTGCGCGGCGAAGCGTCGCTGCTACCTTTGGATCTTAAAGCGCGAACCGACTCCACCACGCGCTGATGCCTGCGCCAGTCTCCTTTATTCAGCCATAGCGTCGCTGCCTTTTGAAAATCAGCGATCGCCCCATCCACCCCATTCATCGACTGCTGAGTCTTCGCTCGCAGCTCATACAGCGCCGCATTCTCAGAATCGATCGCCAGCGCATTTGAATAGTCCTTAAACGCCTCATCCAAATCTCCAATCAGCCGGTAGCTATCCCCCCTAGCTGCAAAATACTTCGCCACCGGACTATGGGTCTGCTGAGCTTGAGCAATCAGCGCCGAAAACTCCTCTGTTGCCCCGTAGCCATCTTTCAAAATCAACCGCATCTGCCCCTGACAAAACTGCACCTCAGGGTCGCCAGGCTTTTGCTGCTTCGCCAGCGCCAAATTAGTAACCGCAAGCTCCCTTCGCCCTAGCTGCGCGTGAATTAGACCCTGCAAACACAGCGCATCCACCTGAGTCGGATCGCAGCCCAGCAGCCAGTTCAAATCCTTCATCGCCGCCGCATACTCACCCGCGTCATACTTCGCCCGCACTAATCGCATATAGTCCGCAGCGTCTACACCCTCAAAAGACCGAGCGCCGCCCGTAGACTGTTGAGAGCCCGAGGGCTGAGCATATTCAAAAGCTGGCAGCCTTTGCAGCGGCCCAATCGCATTCAAACAAGCCTGCGCATTCTCCTTGTCTTTATCATTCAAGTAGCATCGCGCCGCCTGCTTATAAGCCGCGATCGCCCCCTCCCCATCACCCAATTGCCCTAACGACTTCCCCAGCAGCCGATGCCCGCCCGCCAGTTCAGGGGCCAGCCTAATTGCCTCACGACTATCTGCGATCGCCCCCTTCACCTGTTCCAAGCTCAGCCACACCAGCGCCCGCGCCAGATACACCGCCGCCATCGGGGCCAGCTTAATTGCCTGGGTATAGTCAGCGATCGCCCCCTCATTATCCTTCAGCCTACGCCGCACCTTTGCCCGCTGCACATAGGCTTCAACCCGCTCCGGCTGCGCAGCGATCGTCTCATTTAACAACGGTAGCGCCTCAAAAGGCATCTCAATACTGATCAAATCTAACGCTCGCTGAAAACTATCTGCCGCCATAGCCCCTATTTCAATCCGCAAGGTTTGTGTAAAAAAATCGTTAAGTTTATTTCGTCACCAAACTAAAATCAACATATTATGAAGGTGACAGATAGACAGAGCGTGCCCCCTCTCCTTAGCGCTCGCTAGCGCGCCAACGTGTCATGATTAGCCCCCATTCAATTGACCTAAAAACGGGCAACCCAGCAACGGGAGATCCAGCCGTAGGCCGAGTAGATTCTAACAAAGGTCACTCTAGTGCTATTTTCGGCCAGGTGTACTGGTCGCCTACCAAGTCCCTGTGGATAAGCTTCATCTACGCAGGCGCTATTTTCGGTGGCTACCAAACATTTTATTGGGACGCTTTTCTACTCTTCGTTGTCACCACCTTCACTACCCTCTGCGCAGGATACTCTGTCGGCATTCACCGTCGCCTCGTTCACAACAGCTTTGAGTGTCACCAGTGGCTAGAAAACAGCCTCGTCTATCTAGGCGTCTTAGCAGGCCTCGGCGGGCCATTCTCCCTCATCGAAAGGCACGACCTGCGCGACTGGGCACAGCGTCAGCCCAACTGCCACCCCTACTTCAACAACCGCCGCAATATCCTAGTCGATTGGATTTGGAACCTGCACTGTAGTATTCAGCTCCACTATCCTCCAATTTTTCGCCACGAATCCAGGATTGCTGACAACGGATTCTATACCCTGCTAGAACGAACCTGGATGCTCCAGCAGCTACCTTGGGCACTAGCCTTTTACTACTTTGGCGGCTGGAGCTGGGTGTTTTGGGGAATTTATATGCGCATCGCGGTTAGCACAACCGGACAGTGGCTCGTTGAGTACCTAACGCATCACCCGCTCCACAATAGCTATAAAAAGAAAGGCTATAAAAAGAAAGGCTATAAAAAGCCGCGCAAATCGCAAAGACCTATGCTTAGCCGGATTACAGGTCTACTAACCGTGGGTGAATGCTGGCAGAGCAACCACAAGGCGTTTCCTCATGCCGCTAAGTTCAGTTTGCATCCTGAACAGATCGATCCAAGCTGGAATATCATCAACGCCTTAAGGTACGTTGGCCTAGTCTGGAATATTCAATACCCCAGCAACTCGGTAGCCCTTCAGTCTCAAGCACCCGCTTCTATCTGTCGTACTGCTGTCATGGCCGAATAGCTTACGCCCGCTGTGCCTTCTCCTGGGTGAGTACTGTCACCGACTAGCCACAGATTTTTGATTGGCGTACGGGTCGCAAAGCCAAATGGGCCGAAGGTCGGTACACTTTGACCAATGCCGCCGACGATGCCGCGATCGCGCCCCGTAAATGTCTCAAAGCTCCTCGGGGTCGCAGCCTCCACATGTACCAAATGCTCAGGCCGCAGATCGAAGTAGTTCTTTAATCGGGAGATTGCCTCTTGTGTATATCTCTCTTTCATCACCTTATATGCCGCCTCATCACAGTCGTACCACTGCTGCACTTCTGTAAAAGAAGAGGCAATCACCGTCGCTTTACCTTCCGGCGCACGTCCGTCTCCTGGGCGGCTTACCGAGACAAAAAGAGAATTATTTTCGGCAATTGGCCCGTCATAATCATACATAAACTGTAGATGGGGCGGGCAGTTCTCAGGAATTGCAGCTTGTTCTACCCCTAAGTAAATTACAAAGGCACCCGAAGAAGGCTCAAGCTTACCCACTCTTTTTTCGTAGCCCTTCATTCTATTGTCTTTCGCCAAGCGAACCAGATTTTGCACTGTAACGTTAGCGACAACATGATCGGCTTCTTCTATCCAGCTTTCTCCTTTTCGGCTAGCGATCTTCACTTGAGTAGGTCTGCCGTTTTCAATTTCAATGGCCTCGGCAGTATGGCGCATGTGGAGTTCGCCGCCGTTTGCTTCTAGGGACTGGTGGAGGCGATCGCTTAAAACCTGCATACTCCCCTTCAAGTGGTACAGCCCGTGCGGAGCCTGCGACACCCCCAAAGCAGTTGCCGCATATAGCACCGCCGTCCTATCCGCCGTCGTCTGCGAATACAGCTTTAGCTGCATATCCAAAAACGTCCGTAGCCGCCGATTATCGTACAGCTCATACCCTCGCAAAATCTCACCCACCGTCGAAAACGTAAACGGCACCGTCAATAGCGTATCGGGCCGCACCGCCGCGGACAACTGCCAAATATCCCACAGGCTACGCGGTGGCAGCACCGGATCACGCTGTTGAAACCGCCAGCTATAGTCAAAGAGCGCCTTCATAAAATTCCAAAAAGGCGCACTCCCCGGAAACTGCCGTTCCCTTTCTGCCTTCCACTTCGCCGGATCGCGCCACACGCTAATCGGTTCATTCTCCCCCGGCAAAAACACCGCACAGGCCGGATCACAATGGCTCGCAGGCGGCAGATCAATCCCCAGCTCCTCAAAAATCTGGTAATGAATTCCCCCAGGTTCTAATCCAGCCACCTGAGTTGCCCCCACATCAAACGTAAATCCGCGCCGCTTAAACGTAGACGCACAGCCCCCCGGCACAATTGCCTGGTCAAACACCTTCACACCGTAGCCCCGATGCGCTAGCAGCGCCGCCGCCGTTAAGCCACCAATCCCGGCTCCAATCACTACTACTTTCTGCTGCGCTACGCTACTCACCATTTGCTTTACATTTCTTAAACCTACCTATAGTCTAGCGCTCCAAAACCACAATATTTATACCTATCAGCAGGCGCGGCCTACGCCGTCAGAGATATGTGTAGGCCCAACGAAACGCCGTAAGTTAATAAAGAAAGTAATTAGTGGAGGCCCTATGGCAGATCCAAACAACATCCCTCAAGAAGCCAACCAGCTCAAAGATGATATGAGCAGCAGCGATGAAGCTGTCTCAGAAAGAGCGAAAACAGACGTTGCTGAAACCAACTTCGATAAAGAGTACGACATTGCTCAGGCAAACAAGAACGGCTCAGGCACGCAGTCGAGCGATCCTAATCCTGTAAATCGCAAAGAGGGTGCCGCCGGAACAGCCGGTAAGTCAAGCTCAACGACCAGCGGCGGTAAAGTCGATGCGATTAATAGCCCCGGAGACAGCGATCCGGATGACTATTTGGATATGGCAAAAGACGTGACTGAAAATGCAAAAGCAGCTATAGAATCATAGTCCAACGTTTGTTTCACAACAAAAACAACTACAAAATAGAACAGAGCTTTATTTAGCTGCTTTGCTCTATCTACGCATTAAAAGCCTTATCTAATTTGTAGATAAGGCTTTTTTGTTATGGCTATGATCGCAGTCCTAACAAACCACCTAACAAGCCAAATGATACGTGATTAGCGATCTCGTGAATGTACGCAAGCTGATAGGCGATCGCGCAATTGTTAGGGCTTAATACGGTCTTACTCATCAAGAAATGATGGAAACCTTATAAAACAATCTAAAGAAATAGCTTAGACATATGAACGCTTCGCCTTCGATATCAGTGCTGTCCGAAAATATGTCTGAGCAGAAATTTGGACAGCCTATCAGACGTGCTTCATTGGCGATCGCAACATCAGCCCAACCAAAAAGCCTATACCTTTCTGATTGATGGTGAAGCAGATGCCATTCACATCACCTACTCAGAACTCGACCAGCAAGCCAGAGCGATCGCTGCTCAATTGCAGGCCACAGTAGACTGCGGCGACCGAGCGCTGCTCCTCTATCCTCAAGGGTTAGACTTCATTGCAGCCTTCTTCGGCTGTCTGTATGCAGGTGTCATTGCGGTGCCAGCAGCGCTGCCCCGGCGCAGTCAAAAAACTACTCGGTTAGAAGCGATCACAGCCAATTCTCAGGCCAAAGTTGCCCTCACCAACAGCAGCGTACAGCCGCTAATAAACAAGCAAATTCCCACTGACTCGCCCCTCTCAAAGCTAGCGTGGATAGCCACCGATACAGTCGCCAGCATCCCCACCGCAGCGCGCACCAGCCTAATCGAAACCTGGCAAACCCCGAACAGCCAGCCGCTTGCCTTCATCCAATACACCTCGGGCTCCACCGGCTCACCCAAAGGCGTCATTGTCAGCCACGACAACCTTTCACACAACTCAAAATACATTCAAACCGCCTTCGCCCTCTCACCCAAAAGCGTCTCGGTCACCTGGCTACCCAGCTTTCACGACATGGGCCTCATCGACGGCATTATCCAGCCTTTATACACAGGCTTCTTAGGCGTGCTCATGTCGCCAGGCAGCTTCATCCAAAAGCCTATACGATGGCTACAGGCTATTTCCGACTACCAAGCGACCCACTGCGGCGGCCCTAACCTTGGCTACGAGCTATGCACTCAAAAAATCGCACCCGAAGCGATGGCCCAGCTCGACCTGAGCCGCTGGGAAAGTGCCTACAGCGGCTCTGAGCCCGTCCGCCAGCCAACCTTGGATGCGTTTGCAGCCAAGTTCGCCTGCTGTGGCTTTAGCCCCAACGCCTTCTATCCCTGCTACGGCATGGCAGAAGCAACGCTAATGGTCACTGGCGGGCGCGTAGATGAGCCCCCCGTTTTCATTGAAGTTAGCGCCGATGAACTGGCGCGTCATCGAATTGTCGAAGCTGATGGGCTATCAAAATCAGCCACCCGCGTTTTAGTAGGATGCGGGCGATCGCATTTAAACACACGCGTCGCCATTGTCGATCCACAGCAGAAAACGCGCTGTAAGCCTGATCAGGTCGGAGAAATCTGGGTCGCTGGCCCTGGCATATCGCAAGGATACTGGCAGCAGCCAGAACGAACCGAAGAAACGTTTGGTGCCTATTTAGCCAGTCACGAAGCAGACGTACCGCCACAGGGGCCTTTCCTTCGCACCGGAGATTTAGGATTTCTTAGAAGCAGCGAGCTATTTGTCACCGGACGCATCAAAGACGCCATCATTATTTGGGGCCGCAACCACTACCCGCAAGATATTGAGCTAACAGTCACGCAGAGTCACGAAGCGCTAAGGCCGGAGTGCGGGGCCGCTTTTTCGGTAGAAGTCGAGGGCGCAGAACGTCTGGTCATCGTTCAAGAAATTGAACGTACTCACCTACGTAATTTTGATTGCGATCAGATCGCCAGTGCGATTCGGCAGGCCGTAGCCGAGCAGCACGACATTCAGGTGTATGCGATCGCGCTCATAAAAACCGCCAGCCTGCTCAAAACATCCAGCGGCAAAGTCCAGCGCCAGGCGTGCAAAACAGCCTTCACAACAGGCGCACTACAAACAGTAGGTGAGTGGGTCGGGACTACAGCACCTATAGACGAACTACCAACTATACTGCCAGTCGAATCTCAAGCGTCCATAAAATCTGCAACAGACGCGCCAGCCGTCAAAAACAGCGAGAGGCTAGAAATCACCGAGTTTGTAATACAGGACTGGCTAATTGACAAAGTTGCTGAATCAACTCAGCAAAATCCAGACGATATCGACATTGAAGTCTCATTCTCTGAATACGCACTCGACTCGTCGGTATCAATGAGTTTAACTGGCGAATTAGCAGACTGGTTAGGCTGCCACCTAGAGCCCACTTTGTTCTGGGAATATCCCAACATTGAAGTGCTCAGTCAGTACTTATTCAACCGAGCTACATCCGCGCAGTAATCGCCCTTAGCCCTTATCTAAGCTATTAAATCTAAGTCATTAACCCGTTTGTTCAATACAAGCCTACTACCCGTGCTTTCCACTCCCGTAAAGTTCAACCCCTTTTCACCAGAGTTTCACGCCAACCCCTACCCTACGTACGAGCGCTTACGCAGAGAAGACCCGGTGCATTGGAGCTTTCTCAGCGCATGGATTATCACCCGATATGAAGACGCTCAGTTCGTCCTAAAAGATCCTCGATTTGCTGTAGATGATTTACCAGAGCGCTTGCAGCAAAAAAATCGCTTTCTTGAACCCGACAACTTAAATCCACTCTCTCAAACCATCGGCAAATGGTTATTTTTTAAAGAAGGGGACGATCATAAGCGGCTGCGATCGCTAGTCAGCAAAGCATTCTCTTTCAGCAGCATCGAAGCACTACGACCTAGCATTCAGGCGCTAGTAGACGATCTCATTTCGCAAGCCACCAGCCAGGGGCAAATGGACGTGATGAGCGATCTGGCTAATCCACTGCCTGCCATGGTAATCGCTCGCATCATCGGTGTGCCTGATTGCGACGCTCACAAGCTCAGCGAATGGTCGAACGATCTCTTCTTTGTATTCGATCAGCCTATGTCGTTAGAAGGCTACCAAAGGCAAAATCAGGTCGCTATCGAAGCGAGAGAATACTTGCGCGACTTGATTGCGCAGCAAGAAGCTGAGCTGACAGACGGACTGATTAGTCAGTTGATCCAGGCTCGTGATCAGGGCCAAAAGTTGAGCCAGGATGAAATTCTTGGCTTTTGTATCATGCTGTTTATCGTTGGGCAAGAAACGACCAAAAGCCTGATTGGCAATGGCATACTGGCGCTATTACAGCAGCCTGACGAGATTGAATTTGTTAGAAATAATCCTGATAAAATCGGCCCGGTGGTAGAAGAACTATTGCGCTATAACAGCCCAGTACAGGTACTAGCCAGGCTCGCTAGCGAAGATATTGAGCTAGGCAATAGAACCATCAAGAAAGGAGAGAAAGTAATTGTTTGTTTGGGCGCGGCCAACCGCGATCCTGACTACTGCAAAAATCCTGACCAGCTAGACTGGACGCGCCAGCTCAACAATCTGCCGTTTGGGGGCGGAATGCACTACTGCCTCGGCGCGGCCCTCGCTCGCATTGAAGGGCAAATCGCGATTCAGTCTTTGGTAGAGCGCTGCTGCGACATTTCCTTAAATACGGATCATCTAGACTGGCGAGAGAGCATCACCCTCAGAGGATTAAAGTCTTTACCCATTACTTTTAAAACAATTTGATAAGGCAGCGTTTCGAGCCGGTTTTATCAGCAGCCAAATATTGTAAAGAACTAGACATGCCAATAACGATTGCCCCTATGCACTGCCCGCAACCCCTCAGGGCATCTCTGTTTGCAGCAGATTGCTTGCTCCCGCTAGTGCTAACCATGCCGGAGTCTGAGGATGACGCATTCAAGCTTTTGCTGACATGGATAACAGAACATAGACGCTGGATCGAAGAGACTTTACTAAAGCACGGCGGTATTCTTTTGCGAGGGTGCGGCGTTCAAACTGCTGAAATGTTTGAGCAGGTCGTCATCGCCCTTCAAATAAAATGTGTGCCTTATACGCAAGGAAGTTCTCCTCGCAGTCGGGTTCATAATCTAATCTACACTTCTACAAACTACGTAGCCTCCAAACCCATCCCGCTTCATACTGAGCTGTCTTACACCTGCTGGGCACCTCACAAAATAGTGTTCTTTTGCGAAACGCCGCCAGCAACAGAGGGCCAAACGCCTATTGCCAGTACCGCCGCTATCTATCAAAAGATTCCAGCAGATTTGCGTCAGCGCTTTTTAGATAGGAAAATTCGCTATACAAAAAACATGGTCGATGGTGAGCAGAAACCATTTGAGCTACTAGGAAAGCCCTGGCAGCAACAGTTTGAAACCAGCGATCGCACCGAAGTAGAAGCGTTCTTAAACCAAAGCGATATTCAATACGTCTGGAAAGAGAACGGCACCCTAGTAACCCATCAGGTTTTGCCTGCGATCACCCAGCACCCCATCACAGGCGAAACTGTGTGGTTCTGTCAGCCCCAAATATTTCATTACGGAGCCTACGGTAAAGCAGGACAGCTATTGTGCAACATGATCGGTGAAGAAAACATGCCAATGAATGCCACCTATGGCGACGGCTCACCCATTTCACCCGAAGAAATTCAGACCCTCTGCGACTGCGCCGATAGCGAAGCTACCGTATTCTCCTGGCAAAAAGGCGACGTGCTAGTGCTCGACAATTTCTTGGTAGCCCACGGACGGCGATCGTATAGCGGCGATCGCAAAATTCTTGCGGCATTAGGCAACTCACCTGCCCCTATCAACTAGCCCATCACAGCCAGCCTTACTCAAACGCCATCATGTCAAAATCTCAAACCTCAGTTGCAATCATTGGTCTTGGCTGTCGCTTTCCGGGCGCTAAGTCACCAGACGAATTTTGGCAGATGCTAAAGCAGGGAAAAGACGCCATTGCCTTGCCCTCTCCTGAGCGACAGGCACTTTTTCCAGCAGACACAGACGAGACGGTAGGCGGTTTTTTATCAGATATCGACCAGTTCGATCCTCATTTCTTCGGAATCACACCCGAAGAGGCAAACTCGCTAGATCCTCAGCAGCGCCTACTGCTAGAGATTGCCTGGGAAGCACTAGAAGATGCCGGACAGGTACCTGCCCATTTAGCCGGAAGTCGTACAGGCGTTTTTACAGCCATCGTAGACAGCCGCTACGACCAGATAACAAAGTCTTTTGCAAAAGCTAACGATGATAGCTATGGCGCGACAAGCGTTAACCCTTGTATTGCCGCTAATCGACTCTCATATCAGCTAAATCTTCAGGGGCCAAGCGTTGCAATTAATACAGCTTGCTCTTCGTCATTAGTCGCCATACATCAAGCCGTTCAAAGTATCCGCTGCGGCGAATCCACCATGGCTATCGTCTGTGGCATCAACCTGATTTTGTCGGATACAACCACTAAAAGATTAAAAGGAACAGGATTTCTCTCCACGTCCGATCGCTGTCGAATTTTTGACACGAACGCTGACGGCTACGTTCGCGGTGAAGGGGCAGGCGTCGTGATTCTTAAGCCACTAGAGGTAGCGGTAGAAGATAGCGATCGCATCTATGCCACTATTCAAGGCAGCGCCCTCAACCACAACGGCAGGGGCAACGGACTCACCGGGCCAAATCCCAAAGCGCAAAAAGATCTCATCCAAAGGGCCTATCAGCAGGCAGACATTGCGCCTAACCGGGTGCAATACGTCGAAGCTCACGGGTCTAGTACGCCGCTAGGCGATGCGCTAGAACTCAATACGCTCGGTGAAGTGCTCTCAGCAGCGCGTGATGATGATAATCCATGTGCTGTGGGCTCTGTGAAAACAAACATAGGCAACGCAGAAGTGGCCTCTGGTATGGCAGGGCTGATGAAAGTGGCGCTTTCGCTTTACCACCAGCAAATTCCGCCCCATCTACACTGCCAAACGCCTAGCGATTACATTGATTGGCACAAAGCAAAGCTCAAATTGCCTTCAGCGCTGATGGATTGGCCTCAGAGGGCTGGCGATGAGGATGATGGTGAAAATGGCGGTGCGATCGCCAGCATCAGCGGATTTGGATTAGGCGGTACCAACGTTCATATGGTGCTATCAGGACTAGATAGCGCCAATATTGAAGCCGATACATCGCGCCATAGTCAGCCAGAGATATTAGTGCTCTCTGCCAAAAGCGAGCAGGCATTGAGAGGGCTTATCCACCGCTATAAAACGGTTCTAGGCGCGCAAGAAGGCTGGGGTTTAAGGGATGTTTGCTACACAGCAAGTAGGCGGCGATCGCACTTCTCTCGTCGCCTGGCAATCGTCACCACCTCTTTTCAAGACCTCCAACAGCAGCTCGAACACGCCTACAAGTCTTCAGACCCCATCGGCCAAACAATCACCCGGCGCGCCCAGCGTCAGACCCTCTCATCCGAAACCTATCCCAGAGAAGGGGCTGCGCCTACAGAGAGAATCACTGCCCTCCAGCATCTTGTTCAGCAGTGGGAAAAAGGCGTAAAAATTGACTGGTCAAAGCTCTACAGCTCAACCTGTTGCCAATTTGTAGATCTGCCAACCTACGCCTTCGACCATCAGTCTTACTGGCTTTTATCCAACGCTACTACGCCCTCTCCTATTCTTTCTCGACCAAAATCTGCCGATGTCCTCACCAACGCCTTTGCCGAACCGCATACGCCACTAGAACAAAATCTCGTACAGATTTGGGAAGATTGTCTCGGCGTTCGTCCTATCGGCATCGACGATAGTTTCTTCGACTTAGGCGGCACCTCAATCCTAGCCCAGCAGGCATTTGCCGCACTCGAACACCAAACCGGCCTAGCATTTCCACTCAACCAGCTTTTTCAAACGCCGACCATTCGCGCGATCGCCGCACAGCTACTCACCATAGAATCCAACAAAAACGCTACAAGCCCTGATTCCAAAGCACCCAACACAACAACGGTCACACCCTCCCTGATTATCCCGCTAAGACCTGATCAAAAACAAACAGATAGCGCTAAAAATCAACCACTATTCCTTATTCATGCATTAGGGTCAAGCGTTCTCTTCTATCAGCCACTCGTTCAGCACCTAAAAACCCATCGCTCTATCTACGGCGTCACATCAGCCTTTGCAGATGCAGAGAGCCCCACATTCAACAGCATTGAAGCAACCGCCAAATACTACATCGAACAAATTCAGCTCATCCAGCCTCACGGCCCTTACTACTTAGGCGGCGCTTCCTTCGGAGGATTACTATCTTACGAAATCGCGCAACAGCTTATTAAGCAGAACGAATCTGTAGCGCAGCTAATATTGTTTGACCACCACGCCCCAGGAGCCCGGTACGTAGAATCTACCGCCAGCAGATATCAAGCTTACTGGCAAGAGTTTCGCGAAGACGGCCTTAGCTACATGAAAGCCAAAATAGTCAAGCGCTACCAGTATGAACAAGGCAAAATTAGCAGGTTTCTAGCAAAACATAGCAGCTTTCAAGAACAGCCCAAGCGTCCAAGCAGTACGCTAACCCAAACCGCTCGTCGCCACCATAGCAAACTCGCCCAGCAATACACGCTATCCCACTATCCTGATAATCTTTTGGTCGTTCGAGCACTTGAGACACCTGAAAACGAAGTCGTTGTTGAGAATGATTTAGGTTGGTCGCGCTATGTTCAAGGCGATATCAAAGTAATCACTAACTCGGGTGGTCATATGAGCATGTTTCGCCCGCCTCATGTGTTTGAGCTGGCACAGCAAATAGACCAGGTTTTGTGAAAACAAGTTTTGAGAAGGTAGATGAAACTGAAGCAATCGTGACAAATTTCTCTACCAGCTAGTTTTTAAAGAACGCGAGAACGGCATTAAAAAACTGTTTTGGCGTATCTTGTTGTATCCAATGAGATGCATTTTCTATGGGTTCAAAGATAGCATTCGGAATCTCACTTGCTAGCTGTCTTCCATCTTCCGACTTTTGCCAGGGGTCGTCCATACCCCATAAAATTAGCGTTGGCGCAGAAATACTGCTGTGGCGATCAACAAGGGCCATTGTTTGATTTGCATTGAGCGCAGAGGCGTTGCGAAGCAGGCTTAATTTACCTTCTTTGCTAGCCCAGGGTGCAATAATACCTTCCTTAAAATCATCGGTAAGTCTCGCTTTGTTTGTAATACCCATATCAAGACTCTCTTCTAGCGCCTCAACCAGCTCTGATAGAGGGCGAGACTTCCACCTGAGCGGATGACCAAAATCAAGCATATCGTCGTCAAATCGGTCGTAGCAGACTGAGTTTGTAATCACAAGACGGTTGACACAGGCCGCATGTTCAATTGCCAGAATTAAAGCGACTGCCCCACCAGTATCATGACCAACAACGTCTACTGCGCTCAAGCCGAGCACCGATAGGAAGGAGACAATCATTTTTGCCTGAGCTTGAAAGGAACGGTCGAAGCGATCGCGTCTATCCGACCAGCCATGCCCTAAAAAATCGGGTGCCAGCACTCGATAGCCTGCTTGCACCAAAGGCGGAATAATCTCGTGATACAGATATCCCCAGGTCGGAATACCATGCATTAGCAAAACAGTACCCTGCGCTGGCTCTCCCTCGTCTATGTACCGAATAGTTACCGAAATATGAGCGGCCATGCCCGCAGGTAGCAGCATTTCTTGCTGATCGGCCTTGAATGCTTGCCAGGTGTCCCAGCGGTCGTTTTTTTCTGCTAAATCGCTCTTTTGCAGCTGCGTCATACTCTGATAAGCCTACTGTTGATCGCCGCGCCTAATACACTCCATGCAAATGTAGAACAGATTGAAGACGAGGAATACTTCAACACCAACCTGTAGCTGCACAGGAGAAGAGAACAGGCCCATCAGCACCAATCCTGAGCCCACAAGGATCGTCACAATCAAAAGCACCTCGTCATCAAATAGCTTTAGTCCTGCCCAAAGGGTGCCGAATCCAAAAATCCAAAAGATAATATAGTTCATCGATACATTGTATCGAATAGTCGGACGGCCAACGGACAGCGCGGCCTATTGGGCGGCTTCGTTAAGTTGCTGAAAGTCATCGTCCGATAGCTCAATTTGCGCAGCAGCAACGTTCTCTTCTAAGTGCGAAACTTTGCTAGTGCCTGGAATTGGCAACATCATAGGGCTGCGCTTTAATATCCAAGCGAGTGCCACCTGTCCAGGGGATGCATCATGGGCTTTGGCAATGCTATCTACCACACCGCCTGGATTAGCCAGATCACCTGCTGCCAAAGGAAACCAGGGGATAAACCCTATCCCCTCGCGCTCACAATACTCAAGTACCGCTTCATCAGCTCTGTCGGCTAAGTTATAGCGATTTTGCACGGTCGTCACCGGAAATATCTTACGCGCCGCTTCTATCTCTTCGATTGAAACCTGGCTAAGCCCGGCATGAGCAATCAGCCCATCGCTCAACATGTCAGCGATCGCGCCAAACTGTTCATCTTGAGGAACCTTGGGGTCAATGCGGTGCAGTTGCCACAGGTCTAACTGTTCTACCTTGAGCCGTCGCAAACTCATCAGCACGCACTGACGCAAGTACTCAGGCCGTCCTAAAACTGGCCACTTGCCAGGCCCATGTCGAGTGAGCCCACCTTTAGTTGCAATAAACAGGCCGTCGTAAGGATACAGTGCTTCAGCAATCAGATCTTCAGAGACAAAAGGCCCATAGCTATCTGCCGTATCGATAAAGTTAATCCCGAGTTCTGGCAGACGTTTTAAGACGCGCAACGCTTCGGCTCTGTCTTCGGGCTCGCCCCATACGCCTTCGCCTGTGATTCTCATCGCGCCATATCCCAGCCGATTTACAGATCGATCTGAAAGCGTAAACTGGCCGGAAGCGGATGCATTTGGCGAAGCTTTAGCAGAGATCATGGCAGCACTCGGGTGGGTTAACAACGGCATTGTTTATCAAGCGAACGATAAGCAATGAAACAGTTTTGTTTATCCGCCCAAAGACAGAGCTATCTATGCTCCCAAAGGCAACCTACTGATCGTCTTTTTCCAGATTAAAGATAAACGGTACGCTGCCGCTACCGTCACTTCCCCCAGTCACCAGCACCCGAGGCATCTGCGCGCCGCCTGCTCTCCAAGCCTCAATTGCCTCTTTTTGTAGCACCAGCTTACCGCCCTGTGCTTTTAGCGTATCGGCAATCAGGCGCTGCGATTCGGCCCTACCTTTAGCCCGGTTAATTTCAGCCTGCGCTTCTTGCTCAGCCTCTTGCGCCACATATACAGCCCGCTGCGCTCTTTGCTCAGCAATTTGCTTTTCTTCTACCGCACGTGAAAACTCTGGAGAAAACGTCAGGTCAACTACGCTCGTATCAAGCACATCAATCCCGTATTTCTCTAGCCGCAGCGCTAGCGCATTATCAAAGTCTTCTTTCAAAATGGCCCGCTGCGTAATCGCTTGCTCTACGGTACGCCTGGCCGCTGCCACCTTAAAAGACTCCTGCGTTTGGGGCGCAATAATCTTGTTCACAATATTAGAGAGCGACCCCTGCTTACGGCGGATATCCACCATGCGCTCAGGCTCTAAGCGAAAGTTAATCGCAAAGCGCGCCTTCAAATCCTGCAAATCTTTCGTCGAACTCTCAGCAGGCACCTCAAACTTTTGCACCGTAATGTCGTACACATCTACGTACGACACGAACGGCGGCTTCAAATGAATGCCCTCTAGCAGCACGCCGTCTTGGGCCGACCCCAACACGCTTAACACGCCTGCTTGCCCTGGATTGATAATCACAAAGCTACTCGCCAGCACAATCGCAACAACCGTCGCGATCGCTGCAATAAAAACCGGCTGACTATTTCCTTTACTTGCACTCAACGCAAAAACTCCTTCTTATATAGAGAGAGGCCAAAGCCAAAAACCAAAGCCTCATGCTTAATACAGCCTAACTTGATAAGCAAGCCCCGCCCCAAGAGCCAGGCACAAAACACCTTTATCTATTGTTAAGCTCCGCACATTTAGGTGCTGTTTACCGATCTGCTCTGTCAATTCACTGGCACCCCGAGTAATTCCCCCGACCCTTTCACCACCTCACCAATGATCGCCGCCTCGATTCCTTCACCTGCAAACTGAGCGCGGGCCGCTTCAGCCTCATCTGGCGGCACAATCACCACAAAACCAACGCCCATATTAAAGGTGTTGTACATATTCGCCACGCTTACCCCGCCCGCCTCGCGCAGCCAGTCAAACACAGGCGGAATTTGCCAGCTCCTAGCCTTTAGCTGAATAGACTGACCTGCGCCCAAGCACCGAGGCAAATTCTCCGGCAGTCCGCCCCCGGTGATATGTGCCATGCCATGAATCGTCAAATTAGAGGCCAGCGCCGCCAAAACCGGCTTCACATATAGCTGAGTCGGCTTCAGTAACATCTCACCCAAAGACTCGCCGCCAAACGCCGCTGGTTTTTCCGCCCAATCGTAGCCAGCAGGCCGCCCCGCCTCACGCGCATCCCGTTCGCCCTCGGCCACAATTTTTCGCACCAGGCTAAAGCCATTGCTGTGCACGCCGCTACTTGCCAGACCGATCAGGCGATCGCCCACCGCCACCTTCGAGCCATCCAGCATCCGATCTTTCTCCACAATCCCCACACAAAAGCCCGCTAGGTCATACTCGCCCGGCCCATAAAACCCCGGCATCTCTGCCGTCTCACCCCCTAGCAGCGCGCACCCCGAAGTCTTACAGCCGCCTGCAATTCCAGCAACAACCTGCGCCAACTGCTCAGGAGCCAGCTTTCCCGTCGCCAAATAGTCCAGAAAAAATAGTGGCTCCGCGCCAATCGTCAGCACGTCATTGACGCACATTGCCACCAAATCGATGCCCACCGTATCGTGCCGGTCTAGCACCTGAGCAATCTTCAGCTTCGTACCCACGCCGTCTGTACCCGACACCAGCACAGGCTTCCGATAGCCATCAGGAATCTCAAAGCAGCCCCCAAAGCCCCCAAGCCCCCCAAGTACCCCAGGCCGATACGTCCCATTCACCATGTCACGAATCTTATCGACGAACGCACGGCCCGCCTCTATATCTACGCCTGCTTGCCGGTAGTCCATAGCTAACGCTGCTCCCTTCACATCTGACAACTACTCACACATATAGCCAGGTTTGCGCCTCAACCTAGCAATAAAGCAGTAGAGAAAATCCATATCTAGTGTCTCACCCAACGTAAATCAGAGGTTACTCAATGTGAATTTCAGCAGCGTTTTGGGTAGTGGTAAATTCCTTTTTGGGACAAAAACAATGCATAAAGTTGCATAGTCTAAAAAAAACTATTCTATTGTGCACAGTAAAAAACAGACTTCATTGATTAGTTATCCAGAACACAGTTTTAGGAAGTCATAAGCATTGTCAAATGATTTTGTAGCGAGTCATACACCTGCAAAGCCTTTACATTTCGTCATTTCACACTTTTTATGAAGATACGATGAATCTTATTGTTGGGTAGTTGACACGAAAATATGCGGATCTTGGCGCAATTTTAGTCATGTAGATTAGCGATGTTCGTTTAATTCGATATCGAGGTTTCAGCGCTGCTATGACACACCGGCTCAAAACAAAGGTCATTCGCTCAAGGGCGATCGCCTGAGCCGCTGAGATGTAGCCTATTATGTCTGTGCTTTTTAACGGTTCAATCAAACATCAGTTCGCCCGCTCTTTAACCATAGCCCTCGTGCTATCAGGAGCAAACGCAACTATCACAGGTGCTCAGCCCCTTGGCGACACCCCAAGAACAAATGCTTCTGCATCAGTTCTGACAGAATCATCTCTAGCATCCGATATTCCCGTACTGATTTCAGATAGCTCAGTACTCAGCGACATCCCCGCATCAGCTACGCTCTCAAGCAATCCAGCAAATGGATCGATTGAAGCTGCTAACGAACTCAACCCTGCTGCTGATAACAGCAAAGTTTTGGTTCACGCTCACGAGATTGACGGTCGCCGTGCCGCCACGCTTTATATAAAAGACATCCCGGTGCTCACCTTTATTGGCACTGAAGTAGATAGTCTTTCTAACAACAGCGATGCCGTCTCGGTCGCTGCTGCTGATTCATCCAGTAATCTTCAGGCCAGCGCGGCTTCTGCCGGAGACGTTCTAGACGCTAGCTTAGAGAACGACCCTGTTTTAAGAGCTTCTAACTTAGGTGAAGAGCTAGTCACAGGCGATATCGAAGCAACCGATCTTTCAGTTCGCTGGAATGAAAATGAATCAGACGAAGGCTACATCGTCACCCTAGCCGGTGAAGACCTGCTTTCTTTAGACAGCCGCACGATTTTACCTGATACCACCGAAAACCTGGCGGAAGACGCTTTACAGATCACCAATCGCCTGCGTCGGCTGCTCGGTGACGCTGAGCCTGTCTCAGAGATTGAAGGCTTGCCCGAGCCCGAACCTGAACCTGTTGTAGAAGCCGCTCCTGCTCAGCAGGTTGCGATTGTTGCTAGCAACGTCGGTGGCGCATCCTGGTATGGCCCTGGCTTCGACGGCAGAATGAGTGCTAACGGCGAAATCTTTAACCAATATGCACTCACCGCAGCGCATCGGACTCTGCCTTTTGGCACCCGCGTGCTTGTGACTAACCTGTACAACGGGCGTCAGGTCACAGTTCGGATTAATGACCGTGGGCCTTATGCAGGCGATCGCATTATCGACCTATCCATGGGCGCAGCCGAGCAAATCGGATTGATCAGTTCAGGCGTAGGCACCGTACAAATAGACATTCTGGGTTATTAAATCAGCCTGCCGTCTCATTTGTCTTATGCAAAAAGGCTCCTCCTAACAGAGGAGTCTTTTTTATTAGATTTTTCTTGCTCTAACGTCTTATGTCTCCTGTTATAGATCGCATTCTTTGTATGAGTCTGAGGGCAGATACCCTACGGCGACGCACCATGAAAACAGCTAATTTGCGTTAAATTAATGTGAGCCAAATTACGCAGCGCCCCTTTATTCCCCGATACACAGTTCCCGATTCCCTGTCAGCTAGGAAAATGTCGTGAAGCTATTCAACACCATCGCTGAATTGCGCGACTATCTAGACCGACAAAGCGATAAAACCATTGGGCTCGTGCCCACCATGGGCGCACTTCACGCAGGCCACATCAGCCTCGTTAATCAGGCCCGCCAAGACTGCGACATCGTAATCGTTAGTATCTTCGTCAACCCTCTCCAGTTCGGCCCCCACGAAGACCTCGATCAGTACCCCAGACCTGCCGCCGCCGACCAGGCGCTCTGCCAGGCCGCCAGTGTAGATGCCATATTTATGCCATCACCTCAAAATCTATACGGCGTTGCGCGTCCCGATCTTTCAACTGTCACTCAGGTCATTCCCCCTAGGCACATGACCCAAATGCTCTGTGGTAAATCGCGGCCCACCCACTTCCAGGGCGTCGCCACCGTGGTCGCCAAGCTCTTAAACATCGTGCGGCCCACACGCGCCTACTTTGGCCAAAAAGACGGCCAGCAGGTCGCCATCCTCAAGCGCCTTGCCCAAGACCTGAATCTGCCCGGCGAAATTATTCCTTGCCCCATTGTCAGAGAGCCTGACGGCCTCGCTCTCAGCTCTCGCAACCGCTATCTCACCGAGACACAGCGCCAGCAGGCTACGGTTCTCAACAAAAGTCTCAGGGCAGCTCAAGCGGCTTTTGAACAGGGGGAAAGGTCGGGCGATCGCCTCCAGCAAGCTGCCCTCACCGTGCTAGCGACCGAGCCCACCGTCTCGCTAGACTATCTGTCGTTGGTTCACCCTGATACACTAAAGCCTTTGCAAACTGTTAATACCGTAGGAATGATGGCGATCGCAGCAAACGTCGGCAAAGC
Organism: uncultured cyanobacterium; assembly: GCA_963793265.1. GTDB lineage: Bacteria > Cyanobacteriota > Cyanobacteriia > Phormidesmidales > Phormidesmidaceae > Phormidesmis. The sequence continues at coordinate 73,231 of CAWBZI010000004.1, read as the reverse complement.
CCGGCTACTCGACAACGTACTTCTCAAAGCCCCCGACAATCCCAGCCAGAATCCCAGCCAGAATCCCAGCCAGAACCACAGCCCCCAGCGAAAGCCCATTATTGCTATCGACGGCCCAGCCGGTGCAGGCAAATCCACCGTCGCCCGCCAAATCGCACATCAGCTCGGACTCCTCTATCTCGATACTGGCGCTATGTATCGCGCCCTCACATGGTTTGTCCTTCAGCAAGGGATTAAACCGGCCGACGCCACTGCCGTAGCTGAACTGTTGCCCCACTGCCACATTCAGCTTATTGCAAACGTCAAAGACAACGAGCCGCAGCCACCCCAGGTCAAGGTAAACGGCCAGAACGTCACCGCCGACATTCGCAGTGAAAGCGTGACTAGCCAGGTATCTACCATCGCCGCGCAAGCCGCCGTTCGTGAGCATCTTGTTCGGCAGCAGCAGCAATACGGTATCCAGGGCGGCATCGTTGCAGACGGTCGCGACATTGGCACCCAGGTTTTCCCAGATGCAGAACTTAAGATCTACCTCACTGCCTCCGTCGAAGAACGCGCTCAGCGTCGTCATCTAGATCTAAAGACGGCTGAGCAGGCAGACGGTCAAACACTACCCGATATTTCTGAGCTAGCCGATTTGATTGCGGAGCGCGATCGCAAAGACAGCACCCGAGCCGTCTCGCCGCTACGCAAAGCTCCTGATGCCATCGAAATTATCACCGATCACCTCAGTGCTGAGGAGGTCATCAGCAAAATATCTGACCTCTACAGACGGATCACCGCTTGATCGTCTAAACCACCCGATCGCCCGCAAGATCGCCCTTTACCGTCTCAATGCACTCTTCCACCGCCCAAACCCAAAAAGAAGCTCAGCGCCGCACCTTGCTCAAAGCTCGCCAGCGGATGCCCGAGCGCATTTGGCAAGAGAAATCGGCCAGCATTTGCCAGCATTTGCAAAACTGGCCGGTATTTGGGCGATCGCGTCTCACCCTCGCCTATTGCAGCTTTCGCGGCGAACCCGACCTCTCCAGCCTACTCAAACAGCAGCGCGTTTGGGGCCTTCCCCGCTGCGAAGGCAACGACCTCATTTGGCATCGCTGGTTCCCTACCTGCGAATGGCCACTGCGCCCCGGCACCTACGGCATCACCGAACCCGATCCCACCTCTCCGCTTGTAGAGCCCCGCCGAGTAGACCTTATTCTCATCCCCTGTCTCGCCTGCGACATCAAAGGCTACCGCCTCGGCTACGGCGGCGGCTTTTACGACCGGATGCTCTCTAGTCCTGTCTGGGCCAATAAAATCACCATTGGCATCGTCTTTGAATACGCCCGCCTGCCCCAGCTCCCTCGCGAAAGCTGGGATATTCCTCTCAACGGCATCTGCACCGAAAGCGGCTTGTTTCTAAACAATCCACCTATTGCCAAAGCTTAATGCCGCCCATCAAGCCCAGCACGTTAGGAACCACCGTCACATTTTCAGGCAGCTCAATCTCGATCTGCTTCACCTCGCCGCCACCTAAATACAGTCGGTCGAAGTTGAATCCTCTTGAAAGCGCGTCGATCGCTTTCGCCAGGCGTCGATTCCAAACGTCTTGACCCACTTTTTTCAGCGCGGCTCGCCCTAGCTGCTCTTCGTAGGTTTGCCCCTTACGAAACCGCTGATGGCCAAATTCTAAGTTAGGCACCAAATGCCCGTCCACAAACAGCGCCGTCCCAAACCCGGTACCCAGCGTGATTACCATCTCTACACCCTCACCCGAAACCGCACCCAACCCCTGCATATCGGCGTCATTAATCACCAGAACTGGCTTACCTAGGCTATTTGATAGCTGCTGAGCCAAGTCGTACCCCGCCCAAGTTTCGTGCAAATTCACCGCGGTATAGATAACGCCACGACGCACAACTCCCGGAAAGCCAACTGAAACGCGGTCAAACCCCGCATCTGCTTTTTGGCTAGCAAGCTGCTCAACAACCTTTACCACCGCATCGGGCGTAGCTGGCTTAGGTGTTTTGATGCGATCACGATCCCCCATAGGCTGGCCCACATCATCAATCACCAGCGCCTTAATCCCACTGCCCCCAATATCAATCGCCAGCGTCTTCACCATCGCCGGAATATCAGCAGGCGCTTCAGGCATCCTTGAACTTTGCACAGGAGCCTCCACAACTTGAGCCTCACCTTGAGCATCAGAAGGCTGCATATATTCAATGTCCTAAATTAACGAATATCTTTAATAGCTACTAAAGACTCTAATCGCAATTAAATTCATTCACCGAGCCGCCTTCACAAATATCCATCTAGCGCTGAGGATTTGGCCCCGAACACCGATAAACCTCCTCAAACACCCTCACCCATCCATCCGACACCGACGCCATAATTTTCTCGCCTTTTGCTACCGTTGCCACCGTCGCATCTCCCACCACACCACTCTTACTCAAATCATCCATTGTCCAAGCCATCGGCAGCCGCCCCTCCAAACTCAACAGGCTTTCCGCCCCAAAGTCTGCCGGAAACTCACGCACCGCCTCAGTCATCTGCACCTGCTGAGGCATCAGCGCCAGCATCACACTCGTCTCCACATCTCCCGCATGGAGGCCCCGCTCATATTCCTGCTCACCTACCACTTCAGCCGTGCAATGCGGCGCACCCCACACAAACAGCGGAAACACCATCAAATCGCCGTGCTGCTGCCGCAAATCACGTGCCACAATCTCCAACACCTGTGGCTGTCCGCCATGCCCGTTGATTAGCAGCAGCTTCCGAAACCCAGCGCTATAAAGGCTCTGGGCCATCTCCATCAGCACCGCCGTGAGCGTTTGCGCGCTCAGCGTCACCGTACCTGGAAAGCGCCAGTGCTCGTTCGATTTGCCGTAGTAGAGCGTGGGTAGGGCGTAGGCAGGGATAGCACTATTGAGCTTGTGCAGGGCCTGGCCCACGACAGCCGTTGCGATCGCCGCATCTACAATCAAAGGCAAATGAGGCCCATGCTGCTCTACAGCACCAATCGGTTGAATGATTAAAACATTCTCCTTATCCGGCAGCGCCTCTACTTGAGGCCAGGTCAGATACGGAAAAAATCGCGCTGGCGGAATGTAGCTGTGCATAAGCTGCGGGCAAAAGGCTTTAGAGAAACCCTAATCTATCAGAGAGAATATATATGAAGATGACGTAAAGTACAGACATTAGCAGTCGAACCAGGCAATCGATCTGAGACACCGTAAATACACGGTTGTACTTGATAAGTTCCTGATGAAGCGAATAATTGGTGGAACATGGAGTATATCGGTAGGTCGAGCTACTTTTAGCAAATCTCTGTAGCAATAAATAAAGAGAGATGACCAGCGCTGATAAAGCTAGCAGGCGTCAAATAGAATACGGATAAGGTAACCATCCAGCGGCAATTACTTATTTACGTCTTTAGGATTATTGACTACTTTAGATAAAGCATTTGCCAATAACCCGTAATTACTCTGGTATATTTCTTAGTCTTTCTATAAGCTTTATGGGCCTGAAACCGTCCTGAATCAGGGCAACCTCTGCCCAAAGACATTTTTATACAACTCATCTACATCTCCAAAATTCTTTGTAGCCTCTGTCTTAAATGAAAAATACTGCCTGTATTTTAGGCTTCCTTAAAAATTGCTCAGTCAGTGGTGCCATCCTACTGGTTCCGGCGGCTTTCGCCGGAGGTGTGGGCGCGCAGTTAGCTGAGCCTGCTACTACTTCTAACCTTCAAAGCTCTTTTCAAAACAGTCCCAAAGTCGTCTTAGATGAAGCCTGGCAGCTCGTCCATCAAGAATACGTAGATGCCGACTTTAACCGAGTCGATTGGCTAGGCGTGAGGCAGACGCTACTCAGCGGCGACTATAGCTCGCGCGAGGCTGCCTATACCGAACTACGCAGAGTTTTGCGCCGCCTAGAAGACCCATACACTCGTTTTTTGAACCCCGCTCAGTATGCAGCGCTCACCGAACAGACTTCAGGCGAGGTATCGGGCATAGGGTTGCGACTATCAAGAGCCGATCAAAACCTGGTGGTTTCTAGCATTCTAGACAATTCGCCTGCTAAGCAAGCAGGACTGACGCCGGGCGACGTCATCTTAATTATCGATGGCAGGTCGGGCCAAAATCTCAGCGTAGAAAGCGCAGCGCAGCTCATTCGCGGTGAAAGCGGTAGCCAAATATCATTAACCGTACGCCACAAAGATGGTAGTGAAGAAACCCTGGCCCTGGTTCGAGAGGTCGTTTCGCTACCAACTGTTAGCGCTGAGCTTCAGCAGCAGGGCTCTGTTAAAGTCGGCTACATCCGATTAGACGAGTTCAGCGCTCACGCCGCTGAGCAAATGAGCGCAGCTATTGATGATTTGACCAGTCGAGGGGCTGAAGCTTTTGTGCTAGACCTGCGCGGTAATCCAGGTGGACTATTACAGGCCAGTATTGACATCAGCCGGATGTGGCTCCCTCGGGGCAGTATTGTGCGAACGGTTGATAGAGACGGTCAGGACGACGAAATTTCAGCAAACCGTACAGCGCTCACTGATTTGCCTATGGCGGTATTAGTCAATGGGCAGTCAGCCAGCTCTAGCGAGATTGTGACGGGCGCGCTAGGCGATAACGATCGCGCTATCGTCGTTGGCAATCCCACGTTTGGCAAAGCTTTAGTGCAAAGCCTACATGGGCTCTCAGATGGCTCGGGCCTAGCTGTGACGGTGGCACACTATTACACGCCTGATGGCACTGATATCAGCAGCCGAGGCATTACGCCTGATATCAACGTCACACTCACTGAGCAGCAAAGACGCGATCTAGACACTAATCCCGCTCTGCGCGGTACCGACGCCGACCCTCAGTTTGTGCAGGCCGTTGAGGCTATTGAACCGAATGTCGTTGCTCGCCGCCAAAGTGCAACACCTGCGATCGCTGCTCCCGCCATGCCAGCCCAGCCCCCTAGCCAGCTAGGCCGCATAGAACCGTAAAGAGCCGTAGTTGACTAAACAGCCTGATGTGCGACCTCCATCGCATGTTGAGAAAAGGCGTAAAGCCGCTGTGTTTCTAGCTTCTTACAAACGTCACTTGGCAGAACCATCGCTTCGCCATCTTTTCCGCCTGAGTGAGGCCAGGGAAAGATCTGCTGATCGAGCCTGACTTTAAGCTGCGTGAAGGGATCGCCACCTGACGAGACTAAGAACTCAAGCTGATCGATGTCTTTCCAGGCGATTAGTTCGTCTAAAAGAGAGGCGATCGCCCTTACATAGGGATGATCGCTGTCTTTGTACCAGCGATCGCTCGCCAGATCAGGCTGATCGAGCCCCAAATTCGCAATCAGCGGCATCTGCCCAAACACAGCAACCGCCACCGAACGCGCCTCTTCTTGCAGCGTCAAATCGTGCTTTTTCGCTAGCCCTCGCAGCTTTTCAAGCCTTTCATAGCGAGCCGTCACTAGCTCCGAGTCAACTTCCACATCACCACTATCCCGCCAGCGAATAGCCACCGTAACCAAGTAGGTCTGTAGTAGCATATGGCCGAGCTTTTCAGCCTTCGTCGCTAAGTAGCTCGCGTTATATGTCGTCGCCTCAATCAGCAGCGGCACCCGATCCACCATCTCTAAGCCATAGCCCTTAAGCCCAGCGATCTTACGCGGATTGTTCGTAATCAGCTTGAACTGATTGATCCCCAAGTCCATCAGAATCTGTGCGCCCATCCCATAGTTACGCTGATCGACAGGAAGCCCTAAACGCTCATTCGCCTCGACCGTATCTAGCCCCATATCCTGAAGAGAATACGCCTTTAGCTTATTCACCAGGCCGATCCCCCGGCCTTCCTGGCGTAGATAAACAACCGCACCTTTGCCCGCATTATCAATCATCTTTAGCGCTGCCTGAAGCTGCATTCGACAGTCACAACGCATAGATCCCAGCGCATCGCCCGTCAAACATTCAGAGTGCATTCGCACCATCACTGGCTCGTCTTTAAAAGTGGCGGGATCGCCTTTTACCAGCGCAATATGCTCAGAGCCATCCAGCTCATTTCGATAGGCATACACCTGAAATTTGCCAAACTTAGTCGGCATCGCCGCCACCGCTTCGCGTTTTACAAAGCGCTCGTGCCGCAGCCGGTAGCTAATCAAATCAGCAATGCTGATAAACTTCAGGCCGTGGCGTTTGGCATAGTGAATCAAGTCGGGCCTTCTGGCCATAGAGCCATCAGGATTAGAGATCTCGCAGATAACGCCCGCTGGATACAGCCCAGCCATCCGAGCTAGATCAACGCCCGCCTCAGTGTGGCCCACCCGCTTCAGCACGCCGCCCTCTTTAGCCCGCAGCGGAAAGATATGACCGGGCCTACGCAAATCTTGTGGCTTAGCCTTAGAGTTAATCGCGACCTGAATGGTTCTGGCTCTATCTTCAGCAGAGATCCCAGTCGTCACGCCCCAGTTCAGCCCCGCGTCAATGCTGACGGTAAATGCTGTTTGCTCGTTCTCGTCTTCAAACGGGCTACTGGTCACCATCAGCGGCAAATCGAGTTCATCGAGGCGATCGCCCGTCATCGCCAGGCAAATCAGCCCTCGGGCCTCAACTGCCATAAAATTAATCATATCGGGCGTTGCAAACTGCGCCGCGCAGATCACATCCCCTTCATTTTCACGATCTTCGTCATCAACGACCACAATCGCTCGCCCGGCGGCCAAATCCGCCAGGGCATCTTCTATCGAATCAAACTTAAACGCATCGTGAGCGGCATCAACCACAGGTATTCCTTACACAAATTCAAGAAAATTTATACCTCTCGATTGTATCGGTCTGCGCCCTTTCTTGCCCTGAGATCCGGTGCCGCTCCAATGCTGTTCTATAGCCGCCTATAGCTGATCTTCGATAGGCGACTGCCAAATCACCTGCTTTTGATTGGGGTAGGCCATGCCGCTTTGCTCCTGCATAATTCGAGAAGCCTGAGCCGGGTCAAAGTTGCGGCTAAACTGATCGCGCAGCTTAGCGTTTCTCTGCTCAGCCACCTCAACGGATGCCTCCAGGGTATCTAGCCGGTTATGCTGCGCCTGATAGTAAGGAACAAGCTTTGCAATCGTTGTTGTTGCCACCACCGCTAAGAGCAAATTCACCGTCAGCTTGACGGAAGACTCAAAGGCGATCGCCCGGCGCGCACCGGCAAAAGGAATTCGCTTAGGCTGGTAAGTGCGCGTTTTTCGAGTAGCGGGCGATTGAGAACGTAGCGTCGGGGGGGTGGCAACCGGATTAAGTGGGCGCTTATCAGCGTTCATAAAGCGAAACCAAAATAGCGAGCTGATTGTAATTGACTCTAAGGCGCACAGCTTCCGAGAAATTACGGTTCAAACGATACTCGCATAAATTGAGAATATTTGCCCACAGCACGCTGACGTTTCACAGATGTTTTTATGCGCTTTTCCCAATCAAAAAATCTCCCGACTATTCAGACCTACAGCGGCCTCTAATTGGGAGATTTTGGTGCATCTTGCTAGATGCAGTGGTTACTTATGCAAGGGTTACTTGTATAGCTCAGTGGATAGGCGTAGCGCCAAAAAGCCAGGAACCAGTGCAAAGATGAGGGCGAAATAGATCTGAGTATCTGATAAAGCCATAGGGTTACTATCCTCTTTTATGAGTGGGCGTTAAGAACACACGATACCTAAAAACGTTAGATACCTAGATAAATTGTTGACTAAAATGGTTGCATTGTCGTCACCCTATCGGCTAACCGTTACACACCGTTATATGAGTCATATATGAGTCAGTTATATGAGCCATAAGCTTGCGAAGATGTTAGATAGCAGACATAGCAGCACATGAGATAGCCGCTACTATTAAACCTCACTTAAAAATACACTTCAAAAAACATCCGCAAATCTAAACAAAACTATGAAAAGCGCTCCTTCTTCTCAATCTGGCCGTCCTGTGACAAACACCGATGGCCGATTAGATAATAGCGCTAGACAAATTCCATTCGACCAGCCTACAAAGAGCTATCAACCTTTGCAAGATAGACAGGATACTGACGATAGTAATAACGCTGATAGCAGCAGAGTTGATGAAGGGAGGCTCTCCATCCAGGAAGTGCCAGGCGATCGCACCATCAGCCGCGCCGGGCTAGATCGCAAGATCACCCGCATTCAAAGAGACGTGCTCAAAATGGGGGCGCTGGTCGAAAACTCCTGTTTGCTCGCTCGCCAGGCACTTTGCCAAAAAGACCTAGACGCCGCCCAAAGAATCCCACTCCAAGACAAACAGATTGACGCTCTCTACCGACAAATCGAAGTAGACTGCATCAATCTGTTGAATCTTGAAGCGCCAGTCACTCAAGATTTGCGCATGGTCAGCGCCTATATGCAAATCGTACGCGACCTAGAGCGCATTGGCGACTACACCAAAAGCATCAGTAATTCGGCCATCAAGCTATTTCCCTATCCCGAGCACGCCTGCATGGGCGAGATTGAAACCATGACAGACCGCTGCCGCTCCATGGTCGCGCTGTGCCTTAGATCGCTCACCGAGCTAGACTCAGAAGCCGGTCGCACCATCAAGCAAAAAGACGATGCAGTTGATGATGACTACGAAAGACTCTACGAACAGCTTGTTCATACGCAGTGCAGTGAAGGCTCAATGGAACCGATTATTTTGCTGGTGCTCGTCATTCGCGCCCTAGAGCGGATTGCCGACCATGCCACAAATGTAGGCAAGCGCGTCACCTTTGTCGTGACTGGCGAGCGGTTTTAGGCTCATTTCTGGGCCCGTCACCTGAGAAAAATTTGACAGTACTCTACCTATTGCGGAACGATAAGAAGGTTGTGATATAAGCTGACAGTAGGCAAGGTTTGCCTGACGCTTTATTTTTTAGTGTTTAAAAGAGTCTGTTTTTGACGTTTGTTTTAGATGCCATCTATTCCCACTAGGCTATTCTCACTGGAACCTACTAGGGTGAGCTGAGCCCTCGGGACAAAGCATCTGAGCTATAGAAACAAAACTGCAAATCAAAAGACTCCAAAACCATTAAGAGATTGTAGCTGATGGGCATCTTTGTGCCTTTAAAGTTAGGAACGGTAGTTAAAAAACCGGGCTACCCAAACAGCCCATTTTTAACTACATGCCTTAAGTAGATGCCGCCGCCTTCGGCAAAATAGAAGGCTCATTCTAAAGCCCAGTCCAAAGCTCACTTCATCTTCGATATCTCAGGATTCAAACTTAGGATTCACCGCTACATGGAATTTTCGATTGCGTCACTATTAGCTAATTTTTCGGACGATAAATTAGTTGCTGTTAAAGCCCTAGAAAAAAAACTAAACTGCTCAGGCAAAGCCAGCTCTCAAGCGTTACAAATCGCCCTAGATGCCCTTGAGCGCATTAACGTTCTAGAAAAATCACGCGGGAAGTATCGCAGAGTCGAAGAAGAGGACGTTGTAGAAGGCAAATTAAGATGCTCTAGCAAGGGGTTTTGCTTTGCTATTCAAGATGAAGAAACTGCCGACGATATTTACGTACGGGAGTCGCAGCTACACACGGCCTGGAATGGCGATCGCGTCTTAGTCAAAGTCACCAAAGACGGCAGCCGTCGCCGCAGCCCCGAAGGCGAAGTCAAGCTCATTCTAGAGCGCGCCAACGCCTCCGTGCTCTCCAAAGTTAAAGCAGGCGAAACAGACGACACCTTCAAAGCCGTCCCCCTAGACGACCGCCTGCTCTTTGAGCTAGACATTACCGAAAGTGAAAAAGACCTCTCAGAGGCCATCGACCACCTCATCCACGTCGAAATCACCCAGTACCCGCTGGCCCAAAATCCGCCAAAAGGCAAAGTGGCTCGCATTCTCGGCAGCGATGCTGAAGATGCCGCCGACATCGACATCGTGTACTGCAAGCACGATCTTCCGCAAAACTTCCAGGAAGACGTTTTCATCGCCGCTCGCGGCTTGCCCAATCGCGTCCGCAAAGCCGACACCAAAGATCGCATCGATCTGCGCGGCCAAAACGTTATCACCATAGACGGGCCTAACCCCAAAGTTGTTGATGACGCCCTCAGCCTTGATATTACCGACGATGGGCTCCGCCGTTTGAGCATTCACATTGCTGACGTTGCGCACTACCTACAGCCCGACGAAGCTATCGACCGTGAGGCCCGCCGCCGTGGTAGCGCCGTTTATCTAGGCGACGAAATTGTCCCCATGCTGCCGCCACCTTTACCCAATGCGCTGTGCTCGCTAGTCCCTGGAAAAGATCGGCTAGCGATTTCGGTGCTCATTACCATTGACGATGGTGGGCAAGTATTAGAGTACGAAATTCAGCCGAGCGTCATCCAGGTAGAACATCAGATAGACTACGACCAGGTTCAGGGCATCTTGGCACGCGAAGAGGATGAGGAGCTAGAACAGCTAGGCATTGACCCAGATGATTTAGAAGAGTTTGAGCCAGCATTCGATCTGATTGATAGTTTGTTTCAGCTCGCCCAAGAGCTGCGACAGCACCGTCACGAGCGCGGTTCTTTTGAGCTAAGCCTGCCCGACCATGTATTTCCACCCGAAGCTGAAGACTTAGCAGAATATCTTTCACCCAAGTTTCACTATGACGATGAAGGCTCACTAGGCGCGATGGCCGTATCGGCTAAGCTGCCTGCCCGCATTATCGTGACCGAGGCCATGCTGCTCGTCAATCAGCTTGTCGCCAAGCACATTCAAGAGCTGGGCATTCCTGGGCTCTACCGGATTCATCGCACGCCCGATTTGGCTGACGTGCAAGAGCTGGTCAAGCTGGCTAACAATATGGATCTTGACATTCAGCTTGAAAATGAAGAAGAGGTGCGACCTAGCGACTATCGCAACTTCACCGAAGCATTTGCCGAGTCCAAGTCTGAGAAGGTGCTGACCTACCTGCTGCTAGCAACTTTTAAGCCGCCAGTTTATAGCGCGCAACCTGGCCCTCATTTCGGCCTAGCCATTGACGACGCCTACACCCACTTTGCTTCCCCCGTACGCCGCTATCCTGATGTACTGGTGCAAAGGCTGTTACATGCGGTGTTTGAGCATGGGCGCGATCGCCGCTCTACCCGGTCAAAAGACAGCGTGAATCTGCGCCACAGCTCATGCCATGGCAACATCACCTGGAGCGTTCTCCCACCTGCGGTACAGCAGTCGATGGAAGAGCAGCTATCGCGCGCACCGATCAAGCTCACCGAGCGCGAACGGGTTGCTCAAGATGCTGAATCTGACTTGGAAGGGTTGAAGAAAGCAGCCTTCATGCAGGCGCACACAGGCGAAGTTTTTCACGGATTGATTACCGGCGTTCAGTCTTACGGGTTCTTTGTAGAGCTAGAGGAGCTGCTAGTAGAAGGGCTTGTGCACGTAAGCTCGCTTAAAGATGACTGGTATGAGTATCGTTCGCGTCAGCAAAAGCTGGTGGGTAGAAAGAATCGGCAGCAGTATCGACTGGGCGATCGCGTCGAAGTTCAAGTCAAGAGCGTGGACTACTACCGTCAGCAAATTGATCTGGTCGCCGTGGGTGGTGGCAGCGAAGCCGCTGAAGACGACGATGGTGGTGAAGACTTCCCTTCTGAAGAGGAATAAATCTGAGACGCAGCAGCAAACTCCCTATCCCTAACGCAACTAAAACGTGACCGCAAACAATACTGCTGATGTAACCCTTACTAAAGCTAAAACGCCCGCATCATCTAATTCAACACAAGCTGTTCCTCAAACGCCGATTATTTTAGGCGTCAGCGGGGCTTCAGGACTGATTTATGCGGTGCGATCGCTCACCCATCTCCTCACAGCAGGCTACACCGTCGATTTAGTCGCCTCGCGAGCTTCTCATCAGGTTTGGCTCAAAGAAGACGGCATTCAAATGCCCACCAATCCAGAGCAACAGGCGCACTTTTGGCGCGAGCAAGCGGGCGTAGAGAAAGCAGGAACGTTGCGCTGTCACGCGTCTGGAAACGTCGGGGCAAGCATTGCTAGCGGCTCGTTTAGAGCCCTGGGCATGGTGGTCATGCCGTGCAGTATGAGCACTGTTGGTAAGCTCGCAGCAGGGCTAAGTTCTGACTTGCTAGAACGCGCGGCTGACGTTCAGATTAAAGAGGGGCGATCGCTTGTTCTCGTACCCAGAGAAACACCGCTAAGCCTCATCCACTTACGCAACCTCACCACCCTAGCCGAAGCAGGCGCGCGCATCGTACCCGCCATTCCCGCCTGGTATCACCGCCCCCAAAGCATCAATGATCTAGTCGATTTCGTCGTCGCTAGAGCCTTAGATCAGCTTGCGATAGACTGTGTACCATTACGCCGCTGGACAGGCGAGTAAGATACGAAATAGCAAAGGTACCTACAAGCCCCCAAGGAGTACCCCAACCATGCCTCGACTGATAGTTTTGCTGCTGATTATTTTAGTAATGGCCGCTTTAGCCATTCAGAATTCAACAGCCTTTCCGCTCGTCGTTCTCGGTAGCTACACCACGCCCGCCATTCCACTTGGCTTAATGCTAGTAGGCGCAGTAGTTTTGGGGTCACTCATCACGCTAATTTTATACGGGCTCATCGGCCTGCGGCGTCCACCCGAAAGTAAATACCGGCCCATCGGCTCGCGCGTTCCTTACCCAGCTAGCCCAGGCTCCACTGATCTGCCCCCCTCCGGGCCAGCGCATCAGCCACCCGCAGCCACCTACAGCGCGCCCGCGCCCTCAACGGCCTTTGTCAGCGAGCCCTCGCCGCCGCCTCAAGATTCGGCTCCCACCGCTTCACCACCCGCCGACAGCAGCCGTTACGGCCCCGAATATAGCGCTGAGTCCTACAGACCAGAACCTTACACACCGCCTTATCAAAGCGCTTACGCAGCCGCTGACAGTACGCCTGAGAGTGCAGCTAATCCTGCAGAAAATTTTATAGAACCACCCATAGTCCCCCCCTCAGACCCTATCATCACCGCTCCATCTGTTACAGATCGAGCCTCGGAACCCCTGCCTTCACCCGAACCACGTTCGACTATCGTGAATCCTTTTTCCAAAAAAAAAAGAGTAAAAGCAGTGACACGCCGGTAGCAAACAAAAAGATTGGTGACGACTGGGGCGATTTGCGAACAGTTGAGCACCGCAATACTTGGGACGCCGACGACCCGGCTAGAGCCGCTGAGACAAAGAAAGGCTTCTTAGACTTCATAGGCATCGGTAAGCCGCCTCAAGCACCTGCGCAGACAGCAGATGAGATTGCGGCAGGATGGGACGAAGGCAGCGACGGCTACAGCGGTTATGAAGGGGGTTATCGCGCAGACAGCCGTTACTCAGAAGACCGCTACGACGAAGGCTATGCGGGCCGCTATGACTCTACCAGCGGCGATCGCGATAACTTAGACAGCGGCTGGGAAAACTTTGAAACTTACAGCGACGCTCCACCTGCCAACGCTCAAAAGCGCGTGTACCGAGATGGCCTCTACGACGATTCACCCTACGTAGACCCAGAAAATTTAGACGACATCGACGCAGAGGGCGTTTACGAGGCGGACTATCGCGTGATAGAGCCCCCTTCAAAATCACTAGACGAGCTAGACGATAGCAGAGACGACTATCCCACTTAAGCGAGCGTTGCCATATCAGTAACCAGGCGAATGAGAAGCGAATTCGTCGCTATTCTATTAGGTGTATGCTCACCACTCGATTTATCAAACTGCTAGATGGCTACGCCAGCGACTCCTTCTACCCAACAACGATATACCGCTGGCAACTATATTCTCGATGTGGATTTGCAGCTCTCGGCGCTTTCAAAGTGGTACCCGCAGCCCATCGCGCAAGACCTACAGTTTGAGCTGTGGATGAGTACACACGAGAATGAAGAGCCCGTGCTATTAGCTCAGGGCGATCGCACCACCCTCCAAGCGCTATCGCAGTCTATATCGCAGCAAGTTCGCTCGACCTTAGCGATCGCCCACCTCAACCAAACCGCCCCGCCGCCTTCTCCTATAGCAATCTCTCAGCCCCTCAGCTATCTGCAGCTATGCGACCTACAGTCCGTGCTATATCAGTGCGAGCAGGCCACAAGAGCACTGCCTGTAGCGCTGAGATCGGTAGAAAGTTCAGTAGAAGAAAGTTCAGTAGAGGCGATCGCTCCCCAGCCTGCCGAAACGATCCAAACCAATAATGTTATTTCCCTGTCCGCCGCCCGCCGTCGCCGTAGGCTATGGATAGGATCAGCAGCAGCGGGCGCACTACTGACTGTCGGCCTTAGCACGGCAATTTGGCAAAACAGCTCAAACGACCAGCAGCTCACGGCTACCGTTAATAGAGAAGCCGAGCGCTCAATCCAAGAGGCAGAAGATTCAGCGACAGACAGAGAGTTGGAGGCCATTCAGGCTGAACCGAGCCCCAGCAACGCGACTCCCTCGCCCCCGCCTGAAGCTGGTCAGGGAACCAGCCGTCAAAGATCTGCACTCCCCCAAGAATCGGCTAGTAGAGGACGCACAGAAGAATCGATAGGCGATCGCACTATTGAGCCTCTAGAAGAGCAATTAAATCCATCCGTTACGGACAGATCCGCCGCAGATCAACCTACTTCAGACATACCAGTTGCTTCAGACCCACCGGATATAAAGCCTGAACGTTCTAGCGGCAGTCAACCGGACAGCTCACAACCAGCCGCGCCGCCAGCGCCTGTTCCACCGCCTGTATCAGCCGACGAAATCCCAGACATCGCATCGGCACCGCCCATAAGACAGCCCTCGGCAATACAGACAGAGCGCCAGGCCCAGGGGCGTATGTCAGAGCTGCCTGAATCGTTAGCGTCTGACCTGCCCTCGGACTCTGCTGCTGAGACATTGCCTGCTGAAGCCTATGAGCAAAGGGCATCCGCATCCGCTGAGGCAAGTGATGCTTTGGGACTTAGCAGTGCTCTTTATGCCGATGCCGTTGAGCAGGCGATCGCCCAAACCCAAACCTATTTCCAAAACCGACAGCAAATCATTGAGCTATCACCCTCAGCCCCCTTGATCTATCAAATTCAGCTATCCAATCAGGGGCGAATCGTCAGCTTTGAAGCACAGAGCGAAGCGGCTGAAGCCGAGGCAAGCAACCTTCAGCCCAGCGGACTGTCTCTCAATCTGCCAGCCGAAAGCTTAGAGACTGTCTCGATGGTGACCCTACGCTTAGCGATCGCCCCTAACGGGCAGGTTCAAGTTACTCAGGCTCCCGATTTTTAGCCTGGCGCAGTTTGCGGTTACGGCGGCGCTGATGAACCATCGCAACGGCCTTTTCTGCGGGGAAGCCTACCACCGGCATAACCTGATTGAGGCGATCGCGCTCCAACTGTCTCAGCTCGGTATAGTCCACCTCATGAATACAATCCACCGGACAGGTATCCATCGCCTCTTCAATCAGCGCCGCCGAATCACCATTCTGACGAACCACCCGCGCCCGGCCATACTCCGGCTCTATATAAAACGTATTGCGAGCCACATGGGCGCAGTGCGTGCAGCCAATACAGCTAATCTCGTCTACATACACACCCTTTTGACGAAACTGCCCGCCTAGCTCAGGCTCCAAACCGCTGCGCGATTGGGCATTTCTCAGCACGCCGCCTAGCTCAGGCTCAAATCCAGTGCGACTGTCGGCATTATTTTCGGATGGGTTTTTAGACATATGCAATCTTTCGTTAGACAATGTTTCGCTTCGAGATAAATAAAAAGCCTCGGCTGCGAACAAACCAAGGCTTTTGAAAATTGATTAGGCTTCCAAAAAAAGAGAAGCCATCGGAAAGCTATGCGCCCCAGCGCTGTAGCACTAAGCGGATAGAGCCATCCTTATTATCTACCTGCTCAGAAACCTGAAAGCCTTTATTAGCAGACTCATTGAGAACGGTGTGATAGGCGTAGCGCTGCGTGACCTGATTAATAAAGCCATTCACCGAAAGCGGCTGCTGCCAATACTGCAAATCAGCCACTAGCTCATAGTTGCCGGTTTCTTCGTCGCGCTTAAACCCGACATCGTAGCCGTTTTGCTGCTCAATCACGACCTCAGCGGTTTCAGTTTTTCCCTGGTAGCCGCGAACGGTCTTAGGGCCAACTTCCCAGCGAACGCCTGCATCATTTAGCGCTAGCTGCAAAGAGGAAAGGTTGCGGAGCTTAGTTTTTATTTGGCTAAAGTGAGACATTTGTAAGACCTGGATAGATTAGGCAGTTGGAGAGCTGAATGACGCATAGAAGTCGTCAGTTATAGCGTCAAAAAATGAAGCGAAGGTACCGTAAAAAAGAGCGCTACCAGTGGCTATGAGAAACGTTGGCTTGAGCAGCATTAGACACTTTGCTAGCGACGGTAACCGGCTGCGCGTAATACTCAGAAGTCGTCTCTTGGGCCATCACTTCGCCAAGCTGCGCTTCTATAGCAGCCGTCACTTCAGCGCAAGAAGCGCCGACGATACCCGTTACCGTTTCCTTAACCCGACCGTCGGGATAAATTACAAACTCAAGCGTTTCCATATAAAACCGTGCTAAGAGGAGCTTGGAAATAATTCCTTATAATCGTAGTCAATGTCACTGAAATTAACTAGGCATAACGCTGCAAAACTTTACAATTGTTCGCATCAGGCGAGAGTGACCACTAGCTGACTACTTGTACTTATATTAAGTCTCCCTTAACTGACCGAGCGAGTCAAGCGAATCAAGGTCTACTAAGGAGTGAGATCGCCTAGTACTCAGGTATGAGATTATCTAGGCAGGATAAAAAGAATTGTTTCGTGCTGTCTTTTATTACAGACAGACTTTTACAGGAAAAACTACAAAAAGCTTTTTAATGGCTTCTCCCTATTTTGAATTTGAGCAGGATTTTGTAGGCTCACTGCGCTGCATCCCTATGAGCGTTCGCCACAGCCTCGATACCTGTGGGGTAAAGCTCAAATTAGAGCATTGGAATAAACTTACGCCTGATGAGCGTTTAACCTTAGTAAAGTGGCCGTGCAGCACAACTAAGGAGATAGAGGAGTATCGCGATCGCCTCCAAGCTCTCATCACCGATCGCGCAGGTGCCCCCGCCAAAACCTTAGACGTGTCTGCTTCTCCGCCCTGGCAAAACCTTTCAAACATTCCAGAGCAGGTCGTTCAAAAGTTTCAGTCGCAGAACGTACCGCTCTCCGTAGAGCAGTGGGCAGCGCTAAGTGAGCTTCAGCGGTTTGCTTTAATCAAGCTCAGCCGCCCCAGTCACGAAAACAATAATTTCATGCCTGCGGTGCGAGAATTCAATCTGAGCCCTCATTAGACGCCACTCACTAGGCACCGAAAAACAAAAAGAACAAACTTCGAGGATACGTTTTTGCAGCACCACGCCGTAAATTCTTGAAAAGAACAAACTGCTCTTCTCTTCGGCTTTCAATCCGTTCTCTTCCCTGAATCTATGCCTTCTGTCAGACCAAGAAAATACCCAGAGGTATATAGACTTTGGTCAGGTGTGCGCTCTCGTTGGCTGTATAAAAGGTCTGTAGATAACAGGAAAACTGCATGGGAATCTTTCTCGACATTCTTTTTTGGTCGTTAATTGCCGTGCTGGTTCTGGTAGTGCTGATACTGCTAAGCCTTTACATTCGCGGGGCTTTTCGGTGGCGACCTTTGTTTCATATAGAAAAAGCGATCGCACCGACAGATCCACGCTTCCTCACCGCCCTAAAAAGCATCACTGGCTCCCTGGAATCCACCGGCCACGTCACCCAGTTTTGGGACACGATGGACGAAATTCAAAAAGCCAGAGTCGATGCCATTAATAGCGCCAAGTGCAGCATCCAGTTTGAAACCTTTATGATGACGCCTGGGCGGCGAGCAGATGATTTTGCCGATGCGCTATGCCGCCGAGCCATCGACGGGGTAAGCGTACAGGTGCTCGCTGATACTTGGGGAACGCGATCGCTTAAAGACGAATACTGGCAGCGGCTGCGCTCAGTCGGCGTAGAAATTGTTTTCTTTAATCCGTTTGACTGGCGAGCACCCGCTAACTTCGCAGGCAGAACACACCGTAAGCTACTCATTATCGACAGCAAAGTAGCCTTAACTGGCGGCGCAGGTATTTCTAACCTATGGGACGGCACCGAAAAATCGGATGATACAAAGCCTTGGTTAGATATTGAGGCGGCAGTTGAGGGCGAGATTGTTGAAGTGCTGGGGGCCATTTTTCAGGCTCACTGGCTAGGGCATCGAAAAGAGAAGGGCGAAGTAACGTCTATTGATATGAGCGTCGTGTATCCGTCGCCAAAAAAGAAAGAACCCTCTGAGCTATCTCGGCCAAATGAAACATCTTCAATCCTAGTTACGCCCGGTACAAAACCAGGCTATCGTGATTCTCCTATTGAAACGCTCAAGCAAACGCTGATTGCCTGCGCCAGGCATCGAGTTTGGATATCGAGTCCGTATTTTTTACCCAACAAAAGTACGCGACAAATGCTAATTTCAGCTCACGAAGCAGGCGTAGACGTGCGGATTTTGACTACAAGCGTCAAATCAGACAAAAAGCCCGTTTACTACGCTTCGTTTGAAGTGTACGGCTCACTTTTGAAAGCGGGCGTCAAAATATTTGAGTATCAGCCCAGCATGACTCATGCAAAAATGCTCATTGTCGATGATGACTGGGCTAACATCGGTAGCGCAAACTTTGACTACCGCAGCTTTTTGCACAACGACGAGCTAGACATTGTAACCAGCAGCGATAAACTATTTGAGGGCGTCGAGGCCGTATTTGAGAGAGGTTTTTCACAAAGCGAGCAAATTTCGCTCAAGCAGTGGAAAAATCGTTCTTGGCTCAAGCATCGAATCTTAGGCAATGCGGTTCGCTTGGTGCAATGGCAGTTGTAGCAGCTATACGTTTATTTTCTGAAGGGGCCTACCCAAATGGCGGCACCTGTGACGAGTGGAATCAGGCCAAAAATACCACCGAAAACTAATGGATAGGCTTTAGCGGCAGGAACTGTTAGTAATACGCCAATGGCCAAGCCGCAATAGAGCAGAGCAGCAAACGGTACCGCTAAAATAAGCGTGGTCATTAGACCATCATTAGATTCGATGGGAGCCATAAATTGCCATGGGATGAAGTGAAGAGTAGGCTTTGTGCTGCTGTGCAAAAATAGTAGCTTCTTCTAGTGTGACTGCTTTGAATGATTTTGCTCGCTCAAATTTTGCTCGCTCAAATGCGGATCAGCCGGTACCGATTAAAACGCTGACGGTGGATTTGTTAACGGTGCGGGTTTATGAGTCGGCGGCGGATGTGGCCATGGCTGGGAGTGCGATCGCCCGACAGATATTGGCAAAGGCGATTGAGGAAAAGAGGCAGGCGAACGCTATTTTTGCAACGGGGCGATCGCAAGTACAGCTTCTCAATCACCTCACCGACCCAAACCGCCAGCCGCCTATAGACTGGTCAAAAGTCACCGGCTTTCATTTAGACGAATACTTAGGCATCGCCGCCGACCATCCGGCCAGCTTTCGTCACTACTTAAAAAAGCATCTCACTAGCAAAGTGCCATTGGGCCAATGGCACGACCTTGAAGGAAACGCACTGTTGCCATTAGAAGTTTGTCAAAGCTACGAAAAACAACTCCGCGAGCATCTAGCAGACCTCTGCTTTTTAGGTGTTGGTAACAACGGGCACCTCGCCTTCAACGACCCAAGCGTTGCCGACTTTCGCGATCCTCGCTGGGTAAAAATCGTTCGACTAGACGAGAGAAACCGTCAGCAGCAAGCCGAGTCCAGTGCTTTTGCGAGCATAGAAGCCGTCCCACAATATGCCTTTACGCTTACGCTCAGCGCTATTAGAGCCTCCCGACACAGCCTATGCCTGGCCTATGGCGAGGGTAAAGCAGACGTTATTCACAAGATGCTCACAGGTTCAATCAATACGGACTGTCCAGCTTCTATGCTCAGGCAAACGCCACAGGCAAGCCTGTTAATAGATCGTTCTGCCGCAAACTTGTATCAGGCGTTGCTCGATAAAGCAAGCTGCCATGTCACTATTTCGCCGCGATGAACTCTTCCACTGTTAGCCCAGCAGATCGAATTAGGCTTCGTAAGGTTCCTTTTGCCACTTCGCGATGGTTTGGGACTGAAAGCGTCACTGGATTCTTTCCTTTGACCATGATGATATGACTGCCAGCTTGGCGAACCACTTCCCAACCTAAATTTTCAAAAACGCGAACAACCTTGCGGCCACTCAAAACCGGAAGAGCAGAACTCACTAGGCCACAACCTCGACCTGATGAGTCTCGATAGTTAATGGCATTCCTAGATCTGCTCGAACCTGTAGACAACTCGAAATAGCATCTTTAATATTTTCTAGTGCTTCTTCGCGTGTTTCCCCTTGGCTTACGCAACCCGGAATGCTGTGGCACTCCACGATCCAGACACCATCTTCGTCACGGTTAAGCGTTACGTTAAATCTCATAAATTCCTTTGGAAACAACTACAGTGATTCGAAGCAAGAGTCTTTGCTTTCATATTATGGACTGACTCTGTGATGGACGAAGCTACGCAAAATCAGTTACGTAAGACTTATTCCTTATTCTGCGAGTGAGTAGACCTAATAATCTTCCACTGCGGATGCGATGAACCCTGCGCATGAATCTTTTTAAGACGGTAGGTAAGCTGACTCTTTTCTTGCTTGGACAGACCCCACAAAATATGACGGCTCTCTGCATACAAAGTCGCTACTGTAACACCGACGCACAGCCCGATCCCAATCGCCGCAAGCCGGTTGTAATAAAACATGTAGCGTACGGCTGCCCAAGTGAAATATTCGCGTAGCTCCTGCAATTCAAAACGTAGTGTCCACAGGCTCAGCAGCCCCAGCGTTAGCCAAAGACCCAAGCAAATCCACCACCAGCTACGCATCATATGCTGGCGCAAAGCTTCTAGTTCTTCAGCTTCAGTGGCCGTATGCTCTTTTACCAATGCTTCAATACTCTTTGCGAAGAAGGGTTTACAGCTAAGTTTTCTACATAGGTTTTTATACAGCAGGTGCAGAATCTACGGGCTCAATCTCATTGCCACCATCAAAGCTATCGTCTTCAGAGCGACTGCGCCACCAGGCCAATAGCGTACTGGCAATGAAAATACTAGAGTAAGCACCCGCAACAAATCCAGTAATCAGAGCGAGGGCAAAAAACTTGAGCGAGCCGCCGCCAAATAGCACAATGCTGAGCAGCGTGAGCACCGTGGTGAGGGTGGTGTTGATAGAGCGGCCTAGCGTATCGTTAACTGACTCGTCTACGACCTGATTGATCGGTAGATTGGGTTTTAGCTTGAGCGTCTCTCGAATGCGATCGTAAATGACCACCGTGTCGTTGACTGAGAAGCCAACGATGGTGAGCAGCGCCACAATGAACAAAGAGTCTGCTTCGTAGCCAATAGTGAGGCTGAGAATAGAGAAAATCCCTAGCGTAACGAGTAGATCGTGCAGCAGGGCAACGATAGCGAGAATAGCATAGTCAAGTTTGAATCGAAGGCTGAGGTAGGCTGCGATCAGGGCGAATGACACGATCAAAGAAAGAAGCCCTGTTCTGAGAAGCTGTTCGCCTAAGATGGGGCCAACCGTATCGTTTTGAGTAGAGTTTGGATCTATAGTGCCGATGGCGTCTGCTAGACCAGATTGGAGGCGATCGCGCTGATCCACATCCAAATTACTCGTCCTCACCGCCACCGTCTGACCGTCATCGCCTATAAGCTGAACGCTACCTGCTAGCCCCTGATCGGTCAGTACCCGCTGCACGGTAGAGGTTTCGATAGGGCTAGCGCAGTTAGCGGCCTCGCTACAGTCGCGGGTGAGCTGCAAGCGGGTGCCACCGATGAAGTCAAGGCTGGGCTGAATAGGCGCACCGTACTTTTGAAACGAAAACGCCATCGATGCGATGCCGACTAGGATGATGGCTCCTGAGATGCACCACCATAGGGTTCTTTGCTTGATGACGTTGAGTTTCATATGGTTCTGAAGGCTTTTGTGGCTGGAGGCGAGAATACGCTTTGTTGGAATAATTTACTGCTGCGTGGAAGGGGAGGGGTTGGGCGATCGCTTAGGAATATCCTCAACGCCAGGGCAAAACAGATTGGGCTTACGGAACTGAGGGAAGCCAATCGTAAAGAACATCAGCGTGCGGCTACAGGAAACGGCTGTAAACATGCTGACAATAACGCCGATTGCGAGCGTGAGGGCAAAGCCTCTGACCAGGCCAGTACCTAAAAAGAACAGCGCTCCGCAGGCGATAAGAGTAGTAACGTTGCTGTCTAGAATGCTAGAAAAGGCGCGGTAAAAGCCGGACTCTACGGAGCGATATAGCGTTTTGCCTGCTCGCAGTTCTTCTCGGGTGCGCTCGAAGATAAGGACGTTGGCATCTACAGCCATGCCGATGCTGAGGATGAAGCCTGCAATCCCTGGCAGCGTGAGGGTGACGCCGAGCAGATTGTAAGCGGCCCAAGTGAGCAAGGCATAAACAACGAGGGCGATGTCGGCCAGAATGCCGGGTAGACGGTAGTAAACGGCCATAAATACGAGGACGAGTGCTAAGCCAAATAGGGCAGCATATAGACTGCGTTCTACGCTATCGCGGCCTAAGGTTGCGCCGACCGTACGGTTTTCGATGATTTCTACGGGGAGGGGAAGAGAGCCGCCGCGAAGCTGAATTTCAAGATCGCGGGCTGATTCGACGTTGAAGTTGCCGGAAATGACGGCGCTGCCGCCTGTAATGCCGGTTTGAGCGTATTCCACATCTACGCTAGGGGCGCTGATGAGCTGGTTATCTAAGAAGATCCCGATGCCGCGTCCTGTGCCTGCGATGTCGCGAGTGAGCTGAGAAAAGAGGGCTGAGCCTTCGTTGGTGAATTCAATTACGACTTCCCATGCGCCGCCGGGGCCACCGATGGGCCTAGCGAGGGCGTCTCGTAGTTTGTCGCCAGTTAGTTCGGTGTCGGCAAAGAGGGCGAGGATGTCTTCTTGGGTAGCTTCGATGGCGGTTTGGTTGGCTGTGATCGCCTCCACATCCCCACTGTCTGCAAGCACCTGCTTCTCAATCTGCTGCTGCTGCGCAATCGTCTGTAGCGCCTGAAATTCGCCTTCTGTATTCGGCTTCTGGTTACGAAACTCTAGCTGCGCGGTGCCGCCGAGGACACGTTCTGCTTTCTCAGGATCGCTGATGCCCGGTAGCTGAATCGAGAGCTGGTCTTGGCCGACGCTTTGCACAACCGCTTCTGAGACGCCGAGGCCGTTGACTCGGTTTTCAATCACGCGCTGAACAGCGGCAAGTTCGCGTTCACCGACCTGAGTAATTTGCTCGTTAGGCATCACCTGCATGGTGAGCTGAGTGCCGCCGCGCAAGTCTAGACCTAGCTGGGTCGGCACATTCACAATAATGACGATGGCCGCAATGACGAGTGCCAGCAGGGCGGCTAGTATCGAGCGTTGCTTACTCATAGAATCCATGTTAAAAATTTTCGAGCTGATAGTGGAGCCCGGTGCAGTTAAGTATCGTAATACCAAAATGCCTCAATCGTTGTGACTGAGGCAAAAAGGTTGATGAATTGTGACCGCTTCTACAGCCGTCCTTGCATAATTTTCTCCACGGCCTCTTCAATCTGTGCGGGCTGCACAATCGTCAGATCTTCTAGCCCTTTGTTATAGGGCGTGGGAATATCTTGTGACGACATGCGAATTACCGGGCCATCAAGTTCGTCGAAGAAGCGATCGTTAATAGACGCGATAATTTCGGCTGCAATGCCGCCGGTTCTCATGCATTCTTCAACAATAATCACCCGATGCGTTTTACGAATAGACTCACCGATGGTTTCGTAGTCAATGGGCTTAAGTGAAATCAAATCAATGACTTCGGGGTCATAGCCTTTTTTCTCCAATGACTCAACGGCCTGCATCACGTGATAGCGCATTCGGGAGTAGGTCAAAATCGTGACATCTTTACCGGAGCGCACGGTTTCAGCTTTGTCTAGCGGCAGGATGTATTCATCGTCGGGCAAATCTTCTTTATTGAAGTAAAGCAAGACGTGCTCAAAAAATAAGACAGGGTTGTCGTCGCGAATGGCGGCTTTAAGCAGACCTTTGGCGTTGCGCGGGGTGGAGCAGGCGACGATTTTTAGACCGGGGACGGCCTGGAAGTAGGCTTCTAGGCGCTGGGAGTGCTCTGCGCCGAGCTGAGAGCCGACGCCGCCAGGGCCGCGAATGACCACTGGAATTTTGAAGTTGCCGCCAGAGGTGTAGCGGAGCATTCCAGCGTTGTTAGAGATTTGGTTGAAGGCGAGGAGCAAAAAGCCCATGTTCATGCCTTCGATAATCGGGCGCAGGCCGGTCATGGCCGCGCCGATGCCCATGCCGCAAAAGCTATTTTCGGCAATCGGGGTGTCGAGTACGCGCAGTTCGCCGTATTTGTCGTAGAGGTCTTTGGTGACTTTGTAAGAGCCGCCGTACTGGCCGACATCTTCACCCATGACCATGACGGTTTGATCTCGGGACATTTCCTCGTCAATAGCTTCGCGGAGGGCGTCGAATAGAAAGGTTTGTGCCATGGGGATTTAGTCTTCAGCAAAAATATATTTGTACAAATCGGCGGGGCTGGGCTCGGGGCTCTCTTCGGCAAAGGTGAGCGAGTCTTCGACGACTTCGGTGATTTTGTCGCGGAGGGCTTTGAGATCGCTCTCGTTGGCCAGATCTTGCTCTAGCAGGTAGGCTTCAAAGCGTTTAATGGGATCGCGATCGCGCCAAAATTTCTTCTCCTCAGCAGGCCGCAGCTCATCAGGATCAGCCACCGAATGCCCGCGATACCGATAGGTCAGGCATTCCAAAAGCGTCGGCCCCTCACCCGCCCGCGCCCGCTCAATCGCCGTCTTAGCAGCGGCTCGAACGGCTAGCACGTCCATGCCATCTACCTCGTAGCCAGGCATCCCGAAGACGCTGGCTTTCTTATAAATTTCTGGCTGCGAAGTCGCCCGCTCGTGGGCCATACCGATCGCCCACTTATTGTTTTCAACCACGAACAGAATCGGTAGCTTCCACAGCGCCGCCATGTTCAAACACTCAAAGAACTGACCGTTATTAGTCGTGCCATCGCCAAAAAATGCGGCTGTGACCTGATCGGCCCCAGCTTCACCGAGCGCGTCGCGGCGATAGCGGGTTTGAAAAGCTGCGCCCAAGGCCACCGGAATACCTTCACCGATAAAGGCAAAGCCGCCGAGCATATTGTGCTCCTTTGAAAACATATGCATAGAGCCCCCTCGGCCCTTGCTGCACCCGGTTTCTTTCCCAAATAATTCGGCCATGACCGCGCGCGCGCTGACGCCTGCACTAAGCGCGTGAACGTGATCGCGATAGGTGCTGCATACGTAGTCATCCGATCTCATGGCTTTGACAACGCCTGAGCAAACCGCTTCCTGTCCGTTGTATAGATGCACAAATCCTTTGACTTTGCCACGCTGATATAGCTCGGCGCACTTGTCCTCAAAGTAGCGACCTAGCAGCATATCTTCGTAGACCCGCAGTCCTTCGTCTCGGGTCACCTGGGACTCAGGCGCTTGAAATATCGGTAGCGGTCTTTCCTGAACCATAGATTTGTGTCCGTGTGTCCTTGTCATTTAGCTACGAATCATCATAGTAGGTTCTCTACCTTCCACAAATAGGCCAGGCCAAAAGGTCTTGACAAATAGGATGTGGGGCCTAAAGCTATGCGAGAGTTACATTCACTTTCTAAAATAGTTAATAAACTTGCTGGATAGATATAGTATTTGCAAGTAGTTGTTATATCAGAGCTGTGTATTGAAGCTTGGAATCATTGAGCTTCAGACCTAATTTGCGCTACGTTTGATAGCGATTATCGACTGATAAGCAGTTTTATCTATAAAGATTGGCTTTAATGGCTGGGGATATAAAGAGTGCGAATTCCGCTGGACTATTACCGAATTTTGGGTTTGCCGATTCAGGCGACGGCTGAGCAGCTTAAGCAGTCTCATCGTGATCGCACCCTGCAAGTCCCCAGACGCGAGTATTCAGAACTCGCCATAGACGCCCGTCGGCAGCTTTTAGACGCGGCGTATAGTGTGCTGGGTGACAGCATTCGCCGGGCTGAATACGACCAGGAATTTTTGGCCTCTTCGACGAAAAGCGCCAGCCCTAATAACGGCACGGATGATGCCGAAGTTAGCGCCCCGACAATTGAAATCGAAAATAGTCAGCTCGTCGGCGCACTGCTGATTCTGCTAGAGCTAGGTGAGTACGAACTGGTTCTGCGTTTGGGTCGCCCCTACCTGAAGCGCGACGTGCATACGCCCGAAGGGCAGGCGCTTAAAGAGCAGCCAGAGCTACCCGATATTATGCTGACGCTGGCCGTGGCCTGTCTGGAGCTAGGGCGCGAAGAATGGCAGCAAAATCACTATGAGCACGCCGCTGAGTCGTTAGAGACTGGGCGAGAGCTTTTGATTAAAGAAGATCTGTTTCCAGTGCTCAGAGCTGAGATTCAGGCGGATTTGTATAAGCTGCGGCCCTATCGGTGTTTGGAGCTGATTGCGCGGCCTTTGGATCAGGGGCGATCGCGTCAAGAAGGCGTCAACCTTTTGCGCGGAATGCTTCAAGACAGAGGCGGCATCGACGGCGCTGAAGACGATTTATCGGGTTTAGGCGTCGATGATTTTCTCAGATTTGTGCAGCAGCTTCGGGGCTATCTTACCGCCGCTGAACAGCAAGAAGTGTTTGAAGCAGAAGCTCAGCGACCTTCTGCGGTGGGTACCTATTTAGCCGTATATGCCCTACTCGCTCGTGGCTTTGCTCAGCACCAGCCCGCCTTGATTCGCAGGGCCAAGCAAATGCTGCTGCGCCTGAGCGGTCGCCAAGATGTTCATCTAGAGCAGGCCGTGTGCGCAGTGCTCCTGGGCCAAACTGAAGAAGCCAGCCGCGCCCTAGAGCTTTCTCAGGAGTACGATCCGCTGGCGTTCATCCGCGAACACTCACAGGGATCGCCTGATCTACTGCCAGGACTGTGCCTGTATGCAGAAAACTGGCTTCAGCAAGAGGTCTTTCCATTCTTTCGCGATCTCGATCAGGAGCCCGCTACGCTCAAAGATTATTTCGCAGACAGCACGGTGCAGAGCTACTTAGAGAATCTGCCGTTAGAAAACGAGCGGAACAACCGGCAGTCAGGCTGGGAGTCGCAGGAAGTGGCTACAGGTGTCGGTCAAAGTGTCGGTTCTCAGAACGTGGGTACTAGCACACTGCTTCAAGAAAGAACGACAACACCAGGGAGCCAAAATCCCTTTAGTGTGACGGGTCAAGTCGGTGCCTCGCCGCAAGATGCTAGCTATACCGGATCATCGGTTCTCGGTAAGTCTGCTGCTAACAGTCAGACCTTAGGTAGCCGGATTGGTGCAGTGGGCGCTGCGGGTGCTGCGGGCGTGGCGGGCCTAGTCGGATCGGCTAATATTGCTGAGAAAATATCCCGGCTCTCACCTAATGGTCAGCTTTCGCGGGATTCGGACGCTACGTCCTCTGGATCTAGAGGCGCGGCCTTACCCATTCCGCCAGATCGCACGTCTGATCGTGGCATTCGCACAGGTATGGTAGGCAGTGGCGCGAGCAGAGGTCGGCGTAATCGGCGCAACGCCCCTTCTCCTAAGTGGGGACGGCTGGCAATTGTAATTCTGGCTGGATTTTCCCTTCTGCTGCTGGCGCTACTGTTGGCGAGGAGCATTATTAGCCTGGTAGGCGGGGGTAACGGCCCTAATATTCAGGATGAGCCGCTGAATGATGTGAGTATTAATGAACCTGTAGTGCCGCTAGAAGCAACAGCGCCTAGTGCTGATTCTGTACTGCCAAGCGATGCTGCTGGAATTGCCAGAGCCACTATTAACCAGTGGTTAGACATTAAGCCATCTGCCTATACAGGCGACTATGACACCAGCGAGCTTAGCAGCGTCTTAGCAGGTTCACCGCTCAATGACACTCAAGGCGATGTGGCTTCGGTAGAGGCAGAAGGCGTCACCGTTGACTATAGCTACAGCGATGAGCCGGTGACGATTATTTCTGTAGAGCCTGAAGATGCTACGGGCGCGGACAGGTTAGATGTCCAGGCGCAGGTAACTGAATCGGCTGAGTTCTTTAAGAATGGTGAGGCGTTAGGCAGCCCACCTTCCTACACAGATGACACGGTGACGGTGAACTACGAGCTGATTCGTCAGGATGAGAACTGGCTGATAAACGGCATTTCCGCTGGGAATTAAACCAAAAGGCGATTAAAGAATGTTTCACTCTATTAAGCGTCGGAACATAGCTTTAGTTTTTGCGTCAGACGGTACTATGCAAGGTCTTTAACACATCTTTTTCAATATTCACAGCAGATAAGGGTCTAAATCTGGCTCTGTCTACATTTATATTTTTTTAAATGAAATCAAGAGATGTTGTTATGTCAGGGCAACGTTTCGGGCAACTTTATCAAAGGAGTAGCGTTGAGCCTTAGCACTCAACTTGACTTTGACGGATGCCTTTTTGCTTTCTAGTGAGAATTCTCCCAAGAGAATTCTTTGATAATGGCTTTCATCTGGTATTTGGGGCCTGTACATAAGACTAAATCTCATAAGTCTTGTGAATAGGTGATACCTGAATTACCCACAAATATGTTTTGATAAGACCTCTGAGTGAATAGTCGCCAATCGTATGCAAGTACAGAGTCCCCCTACTGCCCAATCGTCACAGCTCCAGCTTATTGACCAGCTAAGCACGCCTGAAGGACTGCCTAGCGAGTGCTCCCGGCGGGCTAAGACGCAGCTTGACCTTATGCTACTAGCGATTGAAGCGCTGGACTTAGGCGGGGCTGAAGCGATGCTGGCCTCGGCCCGTGAGCTGGGCCTAGAAGAGGTCATTCGAGGCCGCGTCAATTTGTGGCTACTGCGCAGTAGCAACCCGTTGCGGCGATTTAGCCAGCGTCAGCCGATGTCTCAAGACGAAGGGAAGGCGCTGGTGCTGATTACCTGCTTTTTGGCGAAGCGGCTGACCGTGTTGATTCGGCAGCTTTTGCTGGGCTATCAGCAGTTGAACGATCAGGATTTGTCTTTTGATCATCACTTCAGGCTATCGGATTATTTGGCGCGCTTTCGCTCTCACTTTCGAGCGCGGATGAATGCGAAGCGCTCTGGGGTGATTGCCTACAGCACGGATGAAAAGCTGAATGAGCTGGCGATTGAGCTATTGACCAAATTATTATTTTGCACGGGCACAGATGGCGCAGATCGCCTCTGGATAAGCCTTTTTGATGGAGAAGTGTCATGACGATTCGCAGACAGTATCAACTGCCTAATTGCAGTTTGATTTTGGATGGTTTGAGCATTGATCCTCAAGCGAGTAGTGAAGAAACAATGTCGCTGCTGGTGAATGCGGAGTGTCGGATTAGCGGGCTGGAGCGATCGCTCAACGGTGGCTATAATTTCTTCGCCGCACTGGTGCGTGCAGTCAGCCAGTATTCTCAAGAAGTGCTCAGCGGCTTTGCGCATCCTCAAGTCATTGAGGGCGAGCCTTTACTGGTGCACATCAATCCGGGCGATGGGCCGTATCATCATTTGGTGATACAGCCTGAAATTGCCGATCTTGGTGATTCGGGGGATGGCCGGGCGATCGATATTAAGCTGTCGTCGGTGCAGCTTTTTGATTTGACTGAGGCGGTCGATCAGTTTTTTGATGACAATCAGACGCTGCCTGAGCTAGCGCCTGGGCTTTCACCTTTGCCGCGCAGGTTTGTGCGCAGCGATGAGCCGTTGAGCGATCGCGCCCTGCCCGCTATTTTGGGTGTCGGTAGCTTAGTGGCCGCAACGATGGTGATTGGCCTAGTGCCACTGCCCGAGATGCGCGATCCGGCGGTGGAAGGCCGCGCGGGTGAGGTGATCCAAACCGCAGATATTGACGGGGCCGAGCCGCCGGGTGGAGATGGCTCACCGCCGACTGTAGATGGGATTGCCGCTGCGAATATGTCTAGCGCGCTGTGGGAAGATGCACCCAGAATTACGGATGAAGATGAGATAGCGCGGCTTCAGGAAAGCTTACAGACGCAGCTTGAAGAGGGCGCAGACGCGGATGCTAACTTTGCCGATCCGCTGGCCTATCAGGTGGCGGTGAATGAAGCAGGCGAGGTAGTTGGTTTTCAGTTTGATAACGACGCGGCGCTGCGCGATGTCGATAAGACGCCGCTACCGCGATTGGCGAGTGCGAATGCGGGTGTAGAAGGGCTAGAAGAGAATGCGATCGCTGAGTACAGCGTTGACTTTGACACCGATGGGGTGGAAGTTTCTCCATTACAGACAGCGAATACAGTCGCTACTTTGCCTGAAGAGAAGGTCGAGCCAACAGAGGATATAGAGCCTAGTAAGGTTGAGGCTAAAGACCCTACTGACAGCCGCCCGGTTGCGAGTAGCAGTAGCGATAATTTCTCGGATGAGCCACCGACAACGCTCAATAACTACACAGAGG
Organism: uncultured cyanobacterium; assembly: GCA_963793265.1. Classification (GTDB taxonomy): domain Bacteria; phylum Cyanobacteriota; class Cyanobacteriia; order Phormidesmidales; family Phormidesmidaceae; genus Phormidesmis. Next base: position 42,779 of record CAWBZI010000004.1, on the reverse strand, counting down.
TTGAAGCGCTCAACAATCAGCTTAAGCGCACAATCGTTGACAACCGCGAGCAGCCCAGAGTAGGCAGAGACGCAGCAACCTACCGGGTGCGGATGAACGAAGACGGTACGGTGACTGGCTATCAGGCAGTCGGCTCAGATGCAGCCAAAGCTATTGACGAAACGCCGCTGCCCGAGCTGGTAGAATCTGCGCCCGAAGATACGCCTTCGGTAGATTACCGAGTAGTATTTACAGAGCGCGGCGTGGTAGAAGTGAGCCCCTGGTGGGGCTGGAGCTACTACGAGTAAAGCGGGCTGTGATTAACAGGAGGCCAGCTTATGGCCGATGGGCCAGAGTTGAGAGATACGGGTATAGGCGATCTCTCTGGTGATAGTTCTGCTGATGACTTTGGCAATAGCGCTGGTAGTAGCTCTGGGCGACCGATACTCAGCCGAGAGACGAATCCTTACGACGAACTCGATCGCTATGACGAAGATCGGCTAATTTCGGACGAGGTTCCTGAGAAAGGGCCGACTTCAGTACCCTTTTTTTCGGCTGGGGATAGCCGTGCTGGCGGTGCGCCTACTTCTATTCCAACGCCTGTTACTACGCTTCAGCCACCAGTACCGCTAACGCCGCCTCAGGAAAAAAAAGGCATTCGCTGGCCCTGGTCTAAGAAGGAAGTTGCTCAACCCGAGGCGCTATCAGACTATCAGCAGGCCGGGCAACCGGCTGGGCAATCGGTTGGGCCTACCGGAGAGCTAGGTCAGTATGTGGTCAATCCGGTAGATGGCACTACGGTGTTTGTTCCGGCTCCACTGCCACAGCCAATACCGAAAGCCTGGTGGCAAAAGCAGCCTTATTTAGCGATCGCTCACCTTGCAGCCTTCAGCGGCACTGTCACAACAGCCTGGCTCTTTGGCCTCTTAGTTGCCCAATTTCTGCCTGGTAACTTTGAAAAACCGCCTTTGCAAGAAGCTTTTTTACGAAAATCCAGTCGCTTAACTAGCCGCCTTTTTCACATCGGGCAGCTCTGGCAAACGCCTACGGTTGAAACGCGAATTGAAGCGATTCCACTGCCGAATACCGGCCCTGTGATTGAGCCTGTTGAGCTTTCTCCGATTGAACGCCAGCCGTTGATTGATGAGCTAAATTCGATTGAGACAGAGATTCTGACGCTAGATCGGCGAATGGAGACGCTAGAGCAGCAGTTAGGCAGGCCACCTTATGAGGGAGCAGATATTGATAATCGGCTGAATTCGCTGCGGACGGCGATTGATCCACCCGTGCGATCGCCCCTCAACCCTGACGACTACACACCCACGCCGATAGATCCAAACGATACGCTGCTAGACGTTGCTAGGCTCCGAATCACGCTGCCCAGCGACGCCTTGTTCAGTCCGGGGCAAAGCGAGCTGAAGGAAAACGCACTGCTTAAGCAAGTATTAGACCAGCTAGTGAACTATCCTGAGTCAACTATTGTGGTTCGTAGCTACAGTGACGATCAGGCGACTCCCAGCGACAGCCGAGACTATACGCTGGCTCAGGCGAATGCTTTAAGCGTTTATCTAAAGGCATCTTTGCCGGGCACTTATCGCTGGGTTGCAGTGGGCGGCGGTCAGTCTCTGCCGGTGGAGAGCAACGATGAAGACACAGGCAGGCAGCGCAACCGGCGCATTGAAATACTTGTAGATACCCGCTAACTGACCACTATTCAGATTGTTATGAAAATTGTTTTTTTCGGCACGCCCCAATTTGCCGTTCCGAGCCTTCAACACCTGCTTGATCACCCTAATTTTGAGGTGCTTGCTGTAGTCACTCAGCCCGATAAGCGTCGAGGTCGCGGCGGTAAAGTAACACCAACGCCTGTCAAAGCGGCGGCTGAAGCTGATAAAGCTATTCCTGTTTGGCAACCGGCTCGCATCAAAAAAGACCCTGATACCCTCGCTAAGCTGAAAGCTTTAGACGCGGATGCTTTTGTAGTGATTGCCTACGGTCAAATTCTTTCGCAGGAGATTTTGGATATGCCGCGCTTGGGCTGCGTGAATGCTCATGGCTCAATTTTGCCGGAATATCGTGGGGCCGCGCCGATTCAATGGTGTCTGTATAAGGGCGAAGTTAAAACGGGCGTAACGACGATGCTGATGGATGCGGGTATGGACACTGGCCCAATGCTGATGATTGAAACGGTACCGATTGGGCTGCTGGATAACGCCTGGCAGGTGGCTGAAAAACTGTCTCAAATGAGTGCGTCTTTGTTGCCTAAGACTTTGCAAGCTTTGGAGCAGCAGACGATTCAGCCTAAGTCGCAGGATAGCGATCGCGCCACCTACGCCCCGCTCATCAATAAAGAAGACTATTTACTAGACTGGCGTAAAAGTGCCAAGGCGCTTCACGATCAGGTGCGCGGCTTTTACCCCAACTGCGTAACTCAGTTTCGAGAGAATTCTCTGAAGGTGATCGCGACGGTGCCAGTGGGTGAGGCGTATTGGAATGAGCTGCCAGATGAGCTGGGGGAGATGCGATCGCTTTACGAATCAGCCTGCAACTCAACCACCCTCAGTCAAGAAAGCTTGCCCGGCACCCTAATTGCCATCCTTAAAAACTACGGCCCCATTGTTCAAACCGGCAACGGTCATCTGCTGTTGCATGAAGTAAAGCCAGCAGGCAAAAAAACGCTGTCAGGCTGGGATTTTGCGAACGGTAGCCGCGTAGAGGTAGGCGAGCAGGTAGGCGAATCAATCGCTTCGTGATGCCTCAGATCAGGCCGCTACAGGTCTTGCCTGGGCAAACTAGCACCGTTAGACAACTGGCTAAAAATCAGCAGACCATGGCATCTATAGCACCCAGCGACATCGCCCCCGATGACTCAGAGACGGACGAGCAGATATATCGCTGGCAGCGCACCGCCTATGAAGCGTTATTAGCAGAATGCTGTCACTACGACGGTATTTTGTCTGTTTTAATGCAGCACCGCCCCTACTTCGAGGCGCTTCCTAGCGTTCGACGCCCCGATCAAAGCATGGTCGCTGTTCCACTGCCAAATGTGCGCAGCCGTGAGACGTCAGAGACGAGCGGCATTATCGACACGCGCTACCGTATCCGCCAGCTTCCATGCGATGTGGCACTGATGATGTGTGACCCCGAGTGGAAAATTAAAACGGGGATTGAGATTGTGCTATTTATTCAGCGGCCCGGTGAGGAGCTGTCTGATTTACTGATGCGCTGGCGGCAGACTCAGGTAGAGCTGGGGCAGGGTGTGGAGTGGGTAATGCCGAGAAAGCATCGACATTTGCTAGCCGAAGGGACAGAAACGCCGCATCCGCTGTTTGTGGTGTTTGCTGATGCAGATGGGGTGCTAGAGCCTTGTGAAGATCGGATTGTGCGCGGGCTAAGCGGGGCGAGCTTGCCGGTGGCGACTTGGGCTGTTGAAGGTTGATTGGGCTATAAAGAGCTATCCAAAGAAAGACTTTAAGAGCTATCTGAGGACAGATAGGTCATGCGTCGTATCCTTCTATGCTGCTGGAAATACGTAAAACAGGCACGGCAAATTACTTAAGCCGTCCCACCGATTATTAGGCAATGAATTCAGAACCCAATCCTACCTGGCAAAGATTAGAGGCTGGTCGCAGAGCCAAAGCTGCGCAGGGCGGCTATGCAGGTTATGGCTCGCCGCCTTATGGTGAGCGCACGGTGAACGGCCAGCTTGTGAGAGATGAACAGGAGCAGCAGGTGATTGCGCTGATTTCTCATCATCACCAGTTAGAGAAGTCCCTGCAGCAAATTGCTAACTGGCTCAACGCGAAAGGCTATACGACTAAAAGAGGCCAGCAGTGGAAACGAATTTCGGTTAAGCGCGTGCTTGACAGGCTACATCGCAGTAGTGCTGAGTCTGGCGCGAAGGCTTAAGTGTGAATGTCTCTGACGATGTAATAGCTAATAGATAGGGAGAGAATTGCGATCGCCAGTCCAATCAAACTCACACCCGAGACTTCCTTCAAGTCCAGAATGATGATCTTACGGGCCACGGCTGTCAGTGAAGTCACAATCACTAGCTCTACTTGCACGACATGCTTTTTGAGGTAGGCAGTGATATTTTCTAAGATCTCTAGGGCGATGAGTACACTAAGGAATAGACCAAAAATGTCGAGCAGCGTTTCGCCAAAAAATACGATGGGATCGCGATCGCCCACGTTCAAAATTTCTTGGCCTAGATAAACGCTCAGATACATCACCAAATCGATTGCGACAACGATAATGACCATCACCATCGCAATCGAAAGCAGCTTAGAAACGAGCCCTTCAAATCGTTCTAAATTGACTAAAAACCCTTCATCGCTGAGATGGTGACGAAGAAATCTAACCAGTCGTTTACCCACACCGCTGTACACTCCCGCTGAGTACTTATTCATACTACAAGGTCACGGCTAGCGCATTAACTTTGACCGACGCTCACGGGTTGCTTAGCAACAGCCTGAGTCGGCTGCACCATTGCCATAATTTGTTCGGCGGTGGTCGGCCGAACGGTGGCTGGCTGCATGGCGATAGGTGTGAGCTGTACGGCGCAGGCTTTTAGCTCGGGCTCTAGTGAAATCGGGCATACCTCGGGATGGGTGAGTGAGTTGACTTCGATGTTTTTGGCCCACAAAAAGCCCCAGTGCATCGGCATGAAAACGGTACCTCGGGCGATGTTTTGGGTGACCAGGATAGGAAGATGGGCAAAGCCTCTACGCGATCGCACCTCTACCCAATCTCCTGACTGCAACTCCAATTTCTGTGCATCCCTCGGATTAACTTCTAGCGTCGGCTGCGAATACTTCTTGGCAATTTTCTCAATTCGCCCGGTTCGCGTTTGGGTGTGCCAGTGCCCCAGCAGTCGCCCGGTCGTGAGCACCATCGGAAATGCCTGATCGGGCGGTTCAGCTAAGCCTTTGACGTGAAAGGCAGCGAACTTGGCACGGCTATTTTCGGTAGGAAATTGAAAGTCGGTGTACAGACGCTTGTCAAACTTGGTAGCGGCGGTGGCGGCGGTTTCGCAGATCGGGATGGGCCATTGAATCGGGCCAGCGATCGCGAGTCGCTCATGACTAAGCCCGCTCATATCGCACAGCCGCCCGGCAGTGAGCCCTACAAACTCGTCATACACCGCTGCTGAATCTGCAAAGCTAAACTGCTCTTTAAAGCCTAACCTGCGCCCGACTTCTGCAAAAATCTCCCAGTCTGCTTTGGCCTGGCCAACCGGGGCGCGAAACGCCGGACACAGCGTTACCACGCGCTCTGAGTTGGTCATAGTGCCAGTAGCCTCGCCCCACTGTGCCGCAGGCAGTACCACATGCGCGTAGGCGGCTGTTTCAATCGGATAGTAAGCATCCTGACAAATAGTGAATGGCGACTTAAGCAAAGCCGCTTTCGTCCGCGCAATATCTGGCATACTCACAGCAGGATTGGTCGCGGCAATCCACATCACCCCGACCTGCTCCTGCTCCAAAGCCAGCATCATATCCCAGGCGGCCAGCCCCGGATCAGGCGAAATGCTACCCGGCGGCAATTGCCAAACCCTCTCCACCACGGCCCGGTGTTCAGGATTTTTGATCAGCCGGTAGCCTGGCAAAATATGAGCTAGCCCGCCCGCCTCGCGCCCACCCATCGCATTGGGCTGTCCGGTCAATGAAAACGGCCCGGCACCAGGACGCCCAATGTTTCCGGTCATCAGGTGCAAATTAATAATCGTACGAACTTTCGCGGTGCCTTCTGTCGATTGGTTCACGCCCATCGACCACAGCGATAGCACCCGCGCAGAGTCCGCCCACATCCGCGCCGCCGTCTCTACTTCAGCTTGAGAAATACCACAAATCTCGGCCACTCTATCTGGCGGATACTGGCTCACCACCTGCGCGTAGTCGGCAAAGCCATCGGTGCAGTAGTCAATGAACAAGGGGTCGTGCTTGCCCCATCGGATTAGCAGATGAGCAATTCCATTGAGCAAGGCAATGTCTGTGCCAGGCTTAATCGGCAAATGCAGATCGGCGTCTTTAGCGGTCGCGGTTCGACGCGGATCGACCACGATCATTTTGACGGCTTTGTTCTTTTTATGGTGCTTCTTGAGCCGGTTAAAGATAATCGGGTGGCATTCGGCGGTGTTGGTGCCAATTAAAAAAGCACAGTCTGTTGTTTCTAAATCTTCGTAGCAGCAAGGCGGGCCATCAGAGCCGAAGCTTTGGATGTAGCCTGCGACCGCTGAAGACATACACAGACGGGAGTTGGCATCGAAGTTGTTAGTGCCAATGCATCCCTTTACGAGCTTTTGGGCGGTGTAGTAGTCTTCGGTTTGAAACTGGCCGGAGCCATACATACAAATTGAATCGGGGCCGCGCTGAGCGATGGACTTTTGAATTTCTGAAGTGATACGGCTGAAGGCGTCTTCCCAGCTTACTTCTACGAAAGGCACGTCTAAAGATTCGCGCATCATCGGCACTTTTAGCCGGTCTTTGTTCAACGACTCGCCTACAGAAGCGCCTTTAATACAAACCTGCCCTTTGCTGGAAGGGTGGGCCTTGTTACCGACAGCCTGCCAAATGGGTCTGCCTTCGCTGTCGCGGGTCACACCTCGGCCTTTGCGAGCTGGCGGGAATACTTCTAAACCACAGCCCACACCGCAGTAAGGACACATGGTCTTATCTGAGAGTACTTGGGGTGAAAGTGGCATAAAAACCTCCCTTAAGTAAAGATGCGCCGTAAAAAGCCTGAGCTACAAAAAACGATAGGGAGCAAAATAGCGCTCCCTATCGATTCAGTAAGTACCTGCTATTGAAAAGCAATCACATCGTACTTACTTAAGAAAAACGAATCTGCGCCTTAGCTCATTACAGAGGGACTACCCGGTGCTACAGGAACAGCCAAATCTTCCGCATCGGTTTCGTGAGCGTCAGCAAAGGAGTTCTTCGGCTCGTCGAGGAAGAACGCACATAGGAAGGCCACAACTAGCCCGGCAACGCCTAGAACTTGGAAGAAAGCGGAGTTAGCGGCGGCTGTTCCGGCTGCTACCAAGGCTGGATCAATGCCGTCACCAGCAGGGACAAGCGCTTCTTTGAGCAGTAGCAAGATAGTGAGATAGGCTACTGCCCCAACGTTACCGTATGCGCCTACGTTACCGGCAACTTGCCCTGTAATACGAGACTTGACCAGCGGTACTAGGGCGAAGGTTGCACCTTCTGCGGCCTGTACAAAGAAAGAGCAAACCATCACAAGTAGAACCGCTAGAGGAAGCGACCAGCTGCTACCCACCATGCTGAAGATTAGGTAGCCAATGCCCATTCCGCCTAGTAAAACGGTCATTGTCCATTTACGGCTACCCACAGAGTCAGAGATGATGCCGCCGCCAGGACGAGACACTAGGTTCATGAATGCGTAGCTTGCCGCGATCATACCGGCGGTTGCTTTGTCTAGGCCAAAGGTTCCTTCAAAGAATGCAGGCAGAATAGAAACTACAGCTAGCTCAGAGCCGAAGTTCACAATATAAGTTAGCTCTAGCAGGGCTACTTGCTTAAATCGATAGCGGTCTTCAGCGGTATAGCGCTTGCGGCCTGCCAGCAATTCTTTGTTCACAGCCCAGCAGTTGTAAGACTGGAACGCATAAAGACCTAATAGACCAAGCCAAACGATGTACATCACCGGAATGGAGATGAAGTTGACTTTAGTTAAGCGCCAGGCAAGCACCATCAAAATGGCCGTTAAAGGAATGTTCATTCCCATCAGGAACCAGAAGTCGCGAACGGTGGTGACTTCCATGCCGCGCGCACTTTTGGGCTTGCGGTAAACTTTGCCGGGGGGCGTATCGGTAACGTTGAAGTAGTAGAAACAGCCGTAGAGAGCGGCGATGATACCAGAGCCTGCGATCGCAGCTCTCCAGTTCAGCACATCGCTACTAAAGCCAATGCCTAGCACGTTAAAGCTTTGCGCTTCAGGAAACTGAAAGGCACCTGGCAAAAAGCTTAGCGCCATCCCAATCAGCACCATGGTAAACGCGCTGAACGCGGAGCCAAAGTTGCCCCAGCCGCCGTAGATACCTTCAGCGGTTCCAACATCTTTAGGCGGGAACCACTCAGCCGTCATCCGAATACCAATGACAAACCCCGCGCCGACGATACCCATCAGCAAGCGGCCAATAACAAGCTGATTAAAACTTGTTGCCGTGGCAAAAATTAGGCAGGGAATGGCGGAATAGATAAGTAAGGCAGAATAGGTTAAGCGAGGGCCGTACTTATCGAGCAGCATTCCGATAATGACGCGGGCCGGAACTGTTAAAGCTACGTTACAAAGGCCGATCGTACCGGCCTGAGCAGGCGTTAAGCCAAACTCTTGAACAATTGTGGTCGCAAAAGGCGGGAAATTAAACCAGACTACGAACGATAAAAAGAACGCAAACCAAGTAAGGTGAAGGATTTTATACCTACCCTGAGTTGGTTTTGTAAACAACTCTCCGATCATCTTGCGCTATGCTCCTAAGTATAAATATGCGTTGCACTTGATATGTCAGGTTCTTAAAACCAACGTTGCAAGTGCAGTGTGTTTTAGCCTGAAGCTCAAAGGTTGCCGCCTCTGGGCTTCTTTTTTTGGCCCGGCACCCCACCTCCAAAAGGATCGAAGGTAGCCGCCAGGCCGGGGTATATGCACGTCTATTTGGCTGTCGCACCAAATTTTTCTTTCAGCAGGCCAGAAACAACCTCCTGCAAGTCTTCACAAGGGACGGCTTTCATGACGCGATCGCCCAGTTGAGCATGTTTGCCCACCTTGCCGCCCATATAAATGTCCACTGCCTCTACCGACTTCCCATCCTTGCGAGCCTTAGTGCCCAAAAAGCCAATGTCAGCGACCTGCGGCTGACCGCAAGAATTAGGACAGCCTGTCCAATGCATTCGCACTTTTTCGGGCACGTCTAGCATTGCGTCTAGCGCTTGGGCTAGGGCATGGGCCCGCTGTTTGGTTTCTATCAGCGCGAAGTTGCAGAACCGCGATCCTGTGCAGGACACCTGAGTGCGCACCAGCGTAGAGGGTTCAATAGAGAACTTTTGCACGGGCTCTTCTTGCAAGAAGGCTTCTAGCCGGGCATCTGCAATATTAGGGATGATCACGTTTTGCTCTACGGTGAGGCGAATCTCGCCGTTGCCGTACACCTCAGCGAGGCGAGCAAATTCAGTCATGTCTTCGGCATAGATATGGCCAACAGGGACATGCAATCCTACATAGTTGAGCCCAGGCTGCTTTTGGGGGTAAATGCCTAAGTGATCGCTTTTGTCTTCTTCAGTAATGGCATCGCTAGGCGCAGCAGGCTCAAGTTTTTGGCCCATTTCTGCTTCTACCGCAGCGCGAAACCCTTCTAAGCCCATCGCCTCAATCAGCCACATCAGACGGGTTTGCTGGCGGTTGCCGCGTGAGCCGTTGTCGCGAAATACCGTAAGGATTGCCCGGCAAATTTCAACGACCGTATCGTCAGCAGGCACCCAGGCGTTAAGCGGAATCGCAGAATCGCAGCGCCGAGCTGAGAAGAAGCCACCGACGATTACATTGAAGCCTAGTTCTGAATCTTCCGTACCGTCTTTAAAAGCAGGAATGAAGGCGATGTCGTTGATTTCAGAGTGAATCGAGTCTTCGCGACTGCCTTCTAGAGCAATATTGAACTTACGAGGCAAGTTAGTGAAGTCGTAGTTGCCCTCACCATTGTTGGTGATCATGTCCTGGACTTTGCGCACTAGCTCTTGCGTATCGATTAGCTCAGTAGCGGCAATGCCTGCAACTGGAGAGCCGGTGATGTTGCGCACGTTGTCCATGCCTGATTGCATAGAGGTGATATCGGCCTGCTTAAAACGCTCGAAAATGCCGGGCATATCCTCTAGGCGGACGCCTCTGAGCTGGAGGTTTTGGCGGGTGGTGATGTCAGCGCAGCCGTCGTCGCCGTAGCGCTCTACAATTTCGGCAAGAATTCGCATTTGGCTGCTAGTGATGACGCCGTTGGGCATCCGCAGGCGCAGCATGAACTTGCCAGGGGTGACTTCGCGATAAAAGATACCGAGCCACTTTAGCCGTCCGGTGAGGTCGGTTTTATCGACAGCTTCCCAACCCATCTCAGCAAACTTGTCTAGCTCGTCTTTAACAGCTAGGCCGTCTTTCTCGGCCTTGTATTTCTCAAATTTGTTCTTTTTTTCTACTTTCTTTTCTACTTTTTCAGCAACGCTTGGAGTCGTAGACATGCTGTACCCAACTATTAACAACCGTGTAAAACGCGAACCTAGCAATGGTCTACTAAAAGTAGCTCTCAAACCCTCTCATTTAGGCGGTGGAAGAAAGGGGTAGATGCTTTTATTAAAAACCGTTTAAGCATTCGACAAACGCACCTACCTACCACGCTTATAAGGAACCGTCTTAGGGTTTTGTTCAACTCATCTGCTGTTGAGTTGACATCACAATATGGAAGATTCACTTAACGTTTTGTATCATCCGATACGGTTATTCGCTATTTTGAATGAATAATTTTGCTTTTTGCATAATTACTATGCGAGAGCTGCACAAGCACCGTCAGTATGGCGGCTGGGGGCTCTAGAGTGATTGAAAAGCTGTCAATTCAACAAATGATCTTTATATATTGAAGCTAGAACTTTTGTCTAGCTTTGCTGTTTTATAATTTGTTCTATCGTTCTTGTTTGGCTTTTAATTTATTTTGTCCTCTACTCTAGGAAGCTTTTAGTAAGTTTATGTCGGTTGCTAAATTTACCTCTTCATCAGACTTGACTGTAGATCTTACGGCGGGCTTTTTAGACTCTCGATCTTTAGAGGCTTGTTGTATAGATACGGCAGAGTCAGCCGCTATAGAGGAGGCGATCGCCCCAGTTCTTACGGGCGATTTTCACAGCAAATGGGACAGCGCTCGCAGCTTTTCCAAGCAGTTTGCACACTGGGAGAATCTTCCCGTCCCGCATCTCATTGGCCACTTAAACAGCAGCGAAGATCCTGAGAATCAGTGGTTCTTAATTCGCATGTTGGGGCGTTACGACCATCCTGTTGTGGTTGAGACGCTAGCAAGTTTTTTGGTCACCACGCCGATTGAAGAGTTACAGCTAGAGGCGACGCGGGCGTTGACTCAGCTGGGGGAAAGTGCGATCGCGACACTCACCTATCTATTAACAAATACAAGCACTGAAAAGAGAATTCTGGCGGCTCGCACCCTGTCAAAAATTCGTCGTAGCGATGTGATTGAGCCGCTATTGAGCGTCACGGATAGCCCTGAGCTGCAGCTTAGAGCAGTGGCGATTGAAGCGCTCGGCAGCTTTCACGATCCGCGCGTGACGCCAGTACTGCTGAAGGCGATAGATGATGCGCCTGCGATTGCAGTTGAGGCGATTCGGGCACTGGGTCGCCGGGCTGATTTGTTGAACTCAACTGATCTGGTGGGGCTGCTACAGCAGGGTTTGTTCGGGGAGGAGGCTGCGGTTGCCAAAGAGAGTGCGATCGCCCTTGGCAGACTAGGTACCAAAGATTGTGCGATCGCTTTGGGCCAATTCATCACGCAGCCTGCGCCTTCTGAGGTGAAAAATGTTGCTGTTCGAGCGCTGGGCTGGTTCGATCATCCGACGGCCACACTTTATCTAACGACGGCTTTTGACTGCCCGATGCCTTTGGTGATGCCAGCGGTGAAGCAGGAGATTGCGCGATCGCTAGGACAAACGCGATCGTCTGCGCTCAAACATTCTGCAGTTAAGCCGCTCGTCGCCTGGCTCGAAGGTGCCGGTTTAGACCCTTTAGAGAGCATTTCTTTCAAGCAGTCTGTGATTTCTGCACTTTCTCGGCTGGGCTTGAGTGAAGCGGTTGACAGCCTTATTCCTTTGCTAGGTGACTCTGATGCTCGCATTCGGATGCATGTAGTAAGCGCGCTGAAGCAGATTGCACCGAGAACAGGTCTAGCTCAGGCCAGGCAATATCTCTCGTCTGCTGAAGCCTCTAACAGCCTCTCTATGGTTTCTAAACAAGATATTGAGAGTAGCCTGGTCGCCTGGTAACCACAGTCTCCTTAAAAGTAGTCTCCTTAAAAACAGTCTCCTTAAAAGTAGTCGCCTTAAAAAGCCTCTCAACCCATGTCAGTAAACTGCTTTAGGTGACGGGTAGTCTAAATTTGGACGCAAATTATTGTCAAATATTAGGCTGGCACTATGGCTTTTGAGGCTTCTGATAAGGGAACGAACGGCGGCACTTTGCAAAACTGGGAGCAGTTCAGCGCTAAGCGAAAGAGCGTTGCTGATAGTTTGACTAAGATGGTAGGACTGCTTGAGGCGGCGGAAGTTTTAAGCGATCGCCAGTCAGGCTCTTTGGGGCTATCGGGGCCAATTCATGATTTGCAGCAGGCCGCTGATGGGCTAAACCAGGGCATTTACCGGCTGATGGTGATGGGCGATATGAAGCGCGGGAAGAGTACGCTGCTGAATGCGCTGATAGGTGAAACGCTGCTGCCGAGTGATGTGAATCCCTGTACGGCGCTGCTGACGGTGCTGAAGTACGGGCCAACCAAGCAGGTGGTACTGCACTTTAAAGATGGGCGATCGCCTGAGACAATCGATGTTGAAACGTTTAAGCAGACCTATGTGATTGATCCGAGTGAGTCTAAGCGGCTAGAAGATCAGGCTACAGAAGCGTTTCCTGCGATGAGTCATGTGGTAGTGGAGTATCCGCTGCCGCTGCTAGAACATGGGATAGAGCTGATTGATACGCCGGGGCTTAACGATACGGAGTCTCGAAATGAGCAGGTGTTGAGCTATTTGAATGACTGTCAGGCAGTGCTGTTTGTGATGGGCGCGACGCAGCCTTTTACATTGGATGAGCAGCGTTATTTGAACAACTATTTGGCTGATTCTGGGCTGGCTTTGTTTTTTGTGGTGAACGGGTGGGATCGGATTGCGGCTAGCTTGGTAGATCCTGAAGATACGGTAGCGATCGCCCAAGCTGAAGCCAACGTGCGGCAGGTATTCAACACTAATTTGGCTGAGTATGCGACGAGCCGGGAAAACAGCCAGCGGCTCTTTGAGGTGTCCGCGCTTCAGGCTTTGCGCCAAAGGTTGAAAGGTGGGTCTTTAGAGGGCTCGGGTTTGCCAGAGCTGCTGGGCGGTCTGGATCACTTTTTGACCTATGAGCGTGGTGAGGCCGAATTGCAGCGAGCTTTGAGCGTGGCGAATCGGGCCTATCGGGCGACAAGTACGTCGGTGGCGCGGCGAATTCCTTTGCTGGGCGAGTCGCTAGAGGCGCTAGAGGCCAAGGTGGCTTCGGTGCAGAGTGATTTTGGCAAGCTGGAGAATATTCGTGATCGCTATCGAAAAGTCATCCACACCAGCCGCGATATCTGCGCGCAAAAGGTCAGTGAGTCCTTTACCAGCTACGTTTTGAACTTAGAAGATACGTTTGAAGAGGACTTCGCCAGCTCTCAGCCTGATTTGGAATTCGTAGCGTTTTTAGAAGCTGAGAAAAGGCAGGCTTTCTACAGCAAATTCAAGCGAGCTTTTGAACGGTATATTAACGACCGGCTGGCGGCTTGGGAGTTTACGGCTAAGCAGGTGGTAGGCACCGCCTTTGATGAGCTAAACAGCAGTGCGGCTGACTATCAGGTGGCCTATGCGGAAGTGATTGATGTAATCCATCAAAAGATGATGGGTGATCGCACCTACAGGGTCGGAGCCGACTACAATCCGCGCCAAACCAAAATCTGGGCCGATAGCATTAAAGACATTTTTGAAGACATTCCCGGCAATCTCAATGGCGGCATTCGGGCCTTTAATGGCTACTGGCAGTCTGTATTTCGAGTGGCTTTGGTTTCGGTGTGTGTCTCGATTGCGATGCAGGTACTCGGCATTGTTTTTAGCAGCCTGTTTCTAAATGTTGTCGGCATTATTTTAGCGGCAGGCGGCATCTTGGCCGTGCAGGCTGAGATTGTTCGCCAGGAATTCTTTAAAGCGACTAAGAAGGGATTTGCCCAGCAGCTTCCTCGCATTGCTAAAGAACAAGCGCCGAGTATCCATCTGGCGGTGAAGGAATGCTTTAAGGCGTATGAAGACCGGGCGATTGACCGCATTAGCAATGATATTGACGCGCGCAGGGCAGAACTCAATAATCTAGTGAGCCAAAAGCAACAGCGTGAGGTTGATGTGGAGCAAGAGGCCGCTCGTTTGCAGCGGGTAGAAAGACAGGTGCAGGAGAGTGTTTCTACGTTGGCAGGGGCGATCGCGCAAGAAACGGCACGAGAAATGGGCATGTAGTCGTATCAATCCTTACAAAAGTTGCTCGGGTACAGAACTACATTAAAAGTGCCACAAGTCGTTAGAGGTTGTAGTGTGAAGCTGCAAGGTTCCTGTTACTTTCGCCAGTCCTTCTTATGCGCTTAGAGCAATTGCAGGCTTTTTTAGCGGTTTCCGAAACCGGCAGCTTCCAGGCAGCGGCGCGTCAGTGTGGCGTTACGCAGTCTACGATTAGTCGTCAGGTGCGCTCTGTCGAGGACGATTTGGGAGTGGCGCTGTTTCACCGGACGGCGCAGGCTAAGCTGACGCTGGCAGGGAGTAGCTTGCTGCCTCGGGCCATGCGGATTTGTAAGGAGTGGAAGCAGGCTCAGCAAGATATTAGCGATTTGATTAACGGTAAGCAAACAGAGCTGTGCATTTCGGGCATTCATTCGGTGTGCGCTTATCTGCTGCCGCCGATTGTGACGCAGTATTGCCAGTCGCATCCTGACGTACAGCTTCGGGTGACGGCGCTGGGTAGCGATCGCTCGCTCAAGGTACTGCGCGATGGCCTAGTAGATGTTTCAATTGTGATGCACAACCCGCTGCTCACCAGCAATCAAGAAATGGTAGTGACGCCACTTTACGAAGAGCCTGTGCAGGTTTTGATGGCGGCCAACCATCCATTGACCCAGTACGATATTGTCCCCTGGGCAGAAATTGCTCGCTACCCGCAAGTGGTGTTCAAAGATGGATACGGAATGCAGCGGATTGTTCAAAGCCAGTTTCGTGATCAAGAAACTGAGTTCAAAATAGCGCTTGAGCTAAATACATTAGATGCCTTTCGAGGCGTGGTAAGACAGGGCGAAATGGTGGCGCTGCTGCCTCAGTCGGCACTAGCAGAAAGCCGTCGCGATCTGGCGCTGGCGGTTCGGCCTACGAGCGAGCCGACGCTGCTACGAAAGGTGGTAATGGTGACCACGCACGATAGGCTACTGATTCCACCAATTCAAGAGTTTTGCGATCTGGTGCGGCAGCAGGCGAGCAGCTATTTTGAGCAAACCAATGCTTTGACCACGCTACCGGCAGCTAGCTAATCCTTTTTATGTCATTCACAACAAGCAAGCAAATAAGCAAGTAAGCCTTTGAAAGATTCTCCTTCTGCGCCTTCTAATAGCTTTACAATTTCATCTGATCAACAGGTTAAACAGTTCAGAGATCTGCTCAAAAAGGTGGGTAGCGGGACGCATACGTCTCAGTCGCTCAGTCGTGAAGAGGCGGCGATCGCAACTGAACTAATGCTCACCGCCGCTGCAACACCAGCCCAAATTGGCGCATTCATGATCGCCCATCGCATTAAGCGCCCGACGCCGACTGAGCTGGCGGGAATGCTCGATACCTACGATGCGCTGGGGCCAAGGCTGACTGAGATAGAAAGTCCGTATCCGGTGACTGTGTTTTGCAATCCGTATGACGGGCGATCGCGCACTGCTCCGATTACGCCACTGACCGCGCTGATCATGGCCGCTGCCGATACGCCTGTGGTAATGGCGGGCAGCGGACGGATGCCGACGAAGATGGGCCTACCTTCGATTGAGGTTTTTCAGGGGCTAGGGCTAAATTTTGATCGGCTCACGATTGATCAATCGCAATCGGTGCTGGCGCAAACGGGCTTAGGATTCGTCTATCAGCCGGTTCACTTTCCTAAAGCTGAGTCGCTGGTGCCCTATCGCGAGCAAATCGGCAAACGCCCGACGATAGCAACAGTCGAGATTATGTGGTCGCCTTACGTGGGCCGCAGCAATGTGGTGAGTGGCTACGTTCATCCGCCGACTGAAGGGCGCACTCAAGAGGCGTTTACTCAGCGCGGCACGGCGTTTTTTACAACGGTTAAGGGGCTAGAAGGGAGCTGTGATATTTCGCGTGATCGTACTGGCATTATCTGTCTCAATCAGCTTAAAAATGGCGTCTTAGAAACTGAGCGCGTGCTGCTACATCCCCGTGACTATGGGTTTGAGGGCTCTGATCCTGAGATGATGCCGCTGGAGGAGTTGCTGGGGCTGTATCGGAATGCGATCGCTGGCAAAGACAATGAAGTTGGCCGTTCAGCGATTTGGAACAGCGGGTTTTACCTGTGGCGGGCAGGGCGGGTGGAGTCGTTGGAGAATGGGTTTGAGTTGGGTCGCGAGCTTTTGAAGACAGGAGTAGCTAAGGACAAACTTAGCAGTATAAAAACAGCCATCGACAATCTCGCTTAAAGCGCTTCCTCGAAAGCCCACAACGCTTGACTCGTGCCAATTTTTTGAGCTTGTGTAATGACCCGCTCAACCATTTTTTTAATGGGTAAGTCAGGAAATGTCGGACTCATGTCAGCGTCTTGATAGCTTCCATTCTCAAGCAGGTATATTTCGAGCCGTCTGTCATAAACCCAAAGCTCTGGCACTTCGAGGATGAGGTAAGCGCTCATTTGAGTTTTAGAAGTATAGTCCGACTCAATCGCCAGATCAGGCGGTGGATCTATAGACAAGTCGAGACGACTTTTGCCAATGACAGCTTTTTGATTCTTGATGTAAAAACAGTCGTCGGGCTCTAATCCTGCGGCTTCTACTTTCTTTTTAAACGTTGTTGATCCTAATGACTCCCAGTCACGCGACTGGTGCCGTAATAAAATTTTGACAATATCGGATATCAAAACTTTAGAGCGCTCGTGATCGAGCAGTGGAACCATAACTTCTAATGTATTTTGGCTATAGGCGATGCGGCTGCTTCGAGACTCACCTAAGTCTTCTAAAATCGATTCAAACGCCTGCCAGTCAATGTCTGGAATGGCGATTCGGCTACCCGGCTCTAGATCAATCTTGCTAATTGCAGTTGTGAAAACCATACTATGTAACGCTAACGGCGTTTGAGTGAAGGATTAGTGATCTAGTAAAACGATGAAGCGTACGGGGATGTTGCCGTCTGCTAAAACTTCTGCCATGGCGATCGCCCCTCTCATTTCCGTCATCGCCTGCACGCTATGCCCTTTATGCTCTTTAGCCACGTGCTTCGTCCCGGCTCTAAACGCGGCCAAATCCAAACAGGTCGCAACCGGGTAAGCCACACCTTTCAACCGATCTTTGACCCTTTCACTACAGTCGTCTGGTATCGGCGGAAAGTCGATTGCTTTTTTAGGTTGGGGCGACAGGGTTGGGTTTTCCCACAGCAAATATTGATTGATGGTGGAGTCTTCAAAGGTGGGGAGCTGGGAGAGCGATCGCCACCTTGAGCCATCGTGCGCTTCTAAAATGACCGTCCGATATGTTGCTGCCATCGCATTATTTCCGCATACCGTTCATACAAGGGTCTTAACGCGATCGCCCAAGCGGAAAATTGCCTTAAGAGGATTATCTTATCGTAGCGATCGCTCCCCCATCGTCAATCTATCGGCCTAATCTACCTGAGCCAGCTCTTCAGCTAGCATCTCCTCATATATTCGGGGCAGCAGATCAGACATGCTGTTGTCTTCAATGCCGTAGCCCAAGCTCGTCCAAGTCCCTGAGAGTATTTCCAGCACTCTATTCACCTCACCCTCGCGCAGCAGCCCTGAAAGATCGGTGCCCCACACAGAGGAATCTGCCAGCCAGCTATGAACCACCTGATCTTGATATATCGGCTCAAAGCTGGGGCGCTCCCATACTTCGTACCAGGCCGGGCGATCGGGATGATACTTTCTAGCCTCTAGCTCCCAAGTGGTCGTTAAAAACTGGTATCGCCCGGCGGCGGTGGTGCAGTCATTTTTATTAGGGCCGTTGACAATTCGCACGCATTCATCTGGATGCACGCTCAAATCTTTTACGCGCTTGCCGCCATACAGCAGCCGGTACGGATCTTTCGTGTTAGATTCTGCGGCTGAAATAGTTCGCATTAGCGCCCGCAAATAGGGATCGCCGCCGGTCATGCGTAACGGTAGCGGTGAGGCCACATAATCAGTTGCGCCTAGTAGGTCTAATGCGCCTGGCGTTGCTGACCACTGTTGTATTGTTAGCGCCACGGCCAAAAACATCAGCATTGTGAACACAATGGGGCCTAAGTCATCTTTTCCTGATGATTTTTGCACTCGAGACTTCTTAGTCGATTGTGAGGTAACTTTTACAGACTTTTGATTTGCCAAACGATTCAATAACAAAATAAGGAACGCTCTACTGCCTTTAGTCTGGAGAAAAAGTAGAGACAGCCATCTCCATCATGATAAATGGCGAATGCCAAAGTGACAGAGCCGACTGAATGAAGAACGAGCTAGGAGCAGTGCGCTTTGCTTCACAAGGGGCTGCGCTATGAGTTCAGTCCGTTGAGTCTCAAGGCGAGGTAAAAGTTAAACATTTATTCTCTATCCCGTCATTCACGAGCCTCGTGCGGCACGATCTCTACATCGACTCACGGAAATTATCAAAGCCCTGTGAAATCATCTCGCGCGAATCCCTCTAGCCGCCCGGCACCCGCTAGCCTTGAATTGCCAAAACCAAACCGCTGGTGGCTGGTCATAGGTCTTGGCGTTCTGCTCTTGGCCTGCTCAAGCACCCTCACACACTGGCTCACAGAATACTGGTGGTTCAGCGCCACCGGATTTGCCGGTATCTTCAAGCTGCGCTTAGGTTGGAGCGTTTTATGTGCGGTGTTGGCTTTTGTGATCTACGCAGCGGTGCTATTTGCCAACTACTGGCTGGCCGTTTGGCTCACGCGCGATCGCCCCTTCTACATCCCCAAAAATAGCGAATGGGCTCCCTACATTCCAGGACTCACGCTCTACGGCAGCGTTGGCCTGATTATTCTGCTAGCAGCAGGCGTCGCCCAGCAGGCCAGTACCGCCTGGGAACCCCTACTCAAATTCTTTAACCCCACCGCCTTCAACGTCACCGACCCGATCTATCAGCAAGACATCGGCTTCTACGTCTTCACCCTGCCCGTCTACGAAGGCTTACAAAGTCAAGGACTAGAGCTGCTGATATGGTCGCTGGCCATATCAGCAGCAATCTATGCCCTACGTGGCGAAATACGTTGGGAGCGTGGCTGGAAATACTTCTTAACTGGGCCGGTCAAAGCGCACTTATGCGTTTTGCTCAGCGCGATCGCCCTTTTTGCCGCCCTCGGCTTCTGGCTCGCCCGTTACGACTTGCTCTACTCAACCAGCGGCGTCGTCTTTGGCGCAGGCTACACCGACGCTAACGCCCGGCTGCACTCCTACACCATCATGGCGATCGTCACGCTGGTGATTGCCCTGCTCTTCATCATCTCCTTATGGCGACAAGGCTTTTCACTGCCCATCACCAGCCTTGCCCTCTACTTCACCGTCTTTTTAGTTATTAGCGGCCTCTATCCCTGGCTCCAACAAACCTTCATCGTAGAGCCCAACGAACTTGATAAAGAAAAGCCATTTATTGCTCAAAACCTAGAGTTTACGCGCCAGGCTTACGGACTCGACAACGTTCAGCGCGAAGACTTTGTGGTAGAAGATAATCTCGACAGCGCCGCGCTTGCCGAAAACGAAGGCACCTTGGACAACCTGCGCCTGTGGGACTATCAAACGCTGCTGAGAACCTATCAAGAGCTGCAAAGCCTGCGTTTGTACTACCGCTTTCACGATGTCGATATCGATCGCTACACCATCGACGGCGACTACCGTCAGGTCATGCTTTCTGCCCGCGAACTCGACTATCAAAGAGTGCCAGAAGACGCCCAAAACTGGGTGAACCAACGGCTCAAATACACGCACGGCTACGGCCTAGCCATGAGCCCGGTCAATCAGGTCACAGTAGAGGGTTTACCTGAGCTGTTTATTCAAGACATCCCACCCAAAACCACCACCGATATCGCCATAAACCAGCCTCGCATCTACTACGGCGAAGAAACCGATCACTACGTCTATACAGGCACCAGCACCGAAGAATTTGACTATCCTCTCGGCAACGAAAACGCGCCCAACACCTACGATGGCATCGGCGGTGTCCCGATAGGCTCACTTAGCCGCAAGCTCGCCTATGCCTTCGACTTTGGCACGCTCAAGCTACTCACATCCAACTACTTCACCGGCAGCTCAAAGGTTCACTACCACCGCGATATCAAAGACAGAGCCCGGCAGATTGTGCCATTTCTACAGCTCGATAGCGATCCCTATGTGGCCCTGATCGATGGGCGATTTAAGTGGATTTTGGATGGGTATACGACGAGCGATCGCTACCCCTACTCCGAACCGCTCACCAACCCCTCAAACCTCGACAGCTTCATTCAGGATCAGCCACAGCTAGAAGAGATCGCCACAAACGATATCAACTACATCCGCGACGCTGCCAAAGTCGTCATCGACGCCTACGACGGCTCTCTCACCGTCTACGCCATCGACGACACCGATCCGATTTTAGCCACCTATCAAAAAATCTTCCCCGATCTCTTTACCTCCTTCAGCGAGGCATCTGAAGACCTGCGTAGCCACTTCCGCTACCCGCTCAACCTATTCCAAGTCCAGTCGCTCATCTACCGCGCCTACCATATGGAGAGCACCGAAGTCTTCTACAACAAAGAAGACCTCTGGCAAGTCCCCCAGCACCAGGGCACTGATGGCGACACCGAACAAATGCAGCCCTACTACCTGATCATGCGGCTGCCTGATGCTGAAAGCGAAGAATTTCTACAAATCCTACCCTTCACCCCATCTAACAAAGACAACATGGTGTCTTGGATGGCCGCTCGCTGCGACGGCGAGCAGTACGGCGAACTTGTCCTATACGAATTTCCTAAGCAAGTCCTTGTTTATGGCCCACAGCAAATAGAAAGCCGAATTGACCAAAACACCGAAATATCCGGGCAGCTCACCCTCTGGAACCAGCAGGGCTCTAGCGTCATTCGCGGGAACCTATTGGCGATCCCCATCGCCCAGTCTCTGCTTTACTTCGAGCCCATCTATCTACAGGCCGACCAGGGCGAATTTCCTGAGCTAAAAAGAGTCATCGTCGCTTTTAAAAACACAATCGTAATGCGGCAGACCCTACCAGAGGCGCTAGCCGCCGTATTTGGTAGCTCGCCCTCAGCGTCTACAGCCGACTCCGGCACCACCGTAAACAGTTCAGACAATCCCGCTGCTGCCAGTGCGCCCGCATCGACTGCGGCCATAGTCCAGGCGGCGATAGAAGCCTATGAGCAGGGAGAGAAAGCACTACAAAGTGGGGACTGGGCCGCTTATGGACAATCACAGCAGCGTTTAGGACAGCTTCTTCAGCAGTTAGAAGGAGAATCGGTACCAGCGACAGCGCCCGCTTCGGCTAAGCCCCCTACGGCAGGTGCCTCAGAAAAGCCTGCACAAAACAAACCTTCCTCAGCACCGCCTTAAAAAGCAGTTCTTCAAACCGCTCTGAAGCATTTCCTAACGCACTTCCTAACGCACCTCTTTTAGGTCTGGGCTACGAAGATCTTGAGTCAGGGCAACGACCTGCTGCTGAGGCTGTGATAGCGCCTGAAAGCTTTTTTCTGGCTTCTTCTCTGTCTGCACAACGCTCTCTAGTAGCTGCTCATAAGCATTGAGTGCCTGGGTAAATGAGTAGTTCTCAATCGCAAACTGTCGCCCGCGCTTACCTAAGTCCTCTACCTTTCCGGGATTGTCATACAGCGTTTGAATAGCTTTGGTAAGTTCAGTCGGGCTCTCAGGTTCTACAACCACACCGCTACCGCTTTGTAGCACGGCCTCAGCCGCCGATCCATGCAGCGGCACCGAGGCAATAATAGGCCGACCGCTCGCCATGATTTTTTGGGTTTTAGACGGCATATTGAAGCCGACAACGTTGTGCTTTTGCATAATTAGCGACACATCTGCTGCCGCTAGCATGTCAGGGAAAGCGTCATCGTCAACAAAGGGCAGCAGCTTTACGTTATAAACGCCTAGTTCTCGGCGTAGGCTATCAAGCTCTGCAAGCTGACCCTTTTCACCTACAATCACAAACTGGATGTCTGGATTATCTTGCATCTGTAGCGCTGCGCGGATAATGGTGCGCACGCCCTGGGTTCGAGCAATATTGCCAGAATAGAGAACCACAAACTTATTTTCTAAACCGTGCGTGCGGCGAAAATGATTGTCTTCCTTAGATAGTGGCTTCACAACGCCAGTATCTACCCAGTTAGAGATACAGGTCATTTTGCCAGCAGAGATGCCTTTGCCTTTCAGGTTTTGAGCAAAAGATGGGGTAATTACGCTGATTTTAGTCGCGCTGGCATAGGCAAACTGTTCTAGCTTTTCAAAGACCTTAATCGCCAGTTTGTTGCTGATTAGCCCCGTTTGCACGGCGGCCTCTGGCAAAATATCTTGCAGGCTCAGTACTGACGGACATCGATAGACTAACTTGGCCGCAGCAACGGGCACGCAGGCAGACAATGACGGACTTGTCGAAAGGATAACATCGGGCCGCCAGCCTGTGATCGCCTTAAAGAAGCTAAAAACGGCAAAGCTGCCATCAAGCATGGCACGACCAAGCAGCCCTGGCTTTGGCCTAACAGCGACATAGCATCGCTCAATTTCTACGCCGTTACGCACCTCGCCCTTATAAAGCTTGCCTCGATATTCAGAGTGTATTCTGCGCTCTGGATAGTTCGGCATCGCCGTAACCACGCGCACTTTGTGCCCTCTTTTGACCAGCCCCTCAGCAAGCTCTGTCATCAGGGGGGCGATCCCGATAGGTTCAGGAGAGTAATTATAAGAATAGAGAAGGATACGCATGAAGGGTAGATCTTTTAAACTAGGCGTTTTCTGGTATACGGAGAAACGTAAAGACTGAATTATTAGCAGCAGATATACGGGGAAGCACCGAGGATCAAATCATCGTCATTCACGACTAAGCCTATCTTCGTGCACTGTTTGACCCATCAATATTTTCTCGGCTTCAGCTAATCTTTAGAGAGAGAGGGTTTTATGTGTGAGTTTTCTAAAAGATTAGATAAAGACCGTAATCGTTTCGGGTTCTTCTATTAGCGGTTCATACTGATAGTCACTAACGACCGCAAGCAAGCGCGCTCAAGAAGCAAAACGTCTGATATCAAGGGGTCAAGAATCTGTATTCCTGCTAACAACTTACTAGGTAGAGCAAACTGAATAGGTATTAATGGTTACTTCAACCACAGCTTACTAATTCCCAATGGGCGCGTTAGAAAACTCAGACCATTCACGCATTTTTTACATTTCTAGGCAGTTGCTTTAGTAGAAGTTCGCAAAAAGTAAGGAGTATGAACGATGGCTACGAAGAATCGAACTCAGTGGGATGCATCAAGGTTTTTGAAAACCCTTAATTACTTTGGAGAAATTCCTTTTTTAGGAAGTTTTCGGTGGGCGCAGCAGTTGCTAGGAAAGAACACTACGGCCCCTGGCGTAACCCTGAGTGTTATGAAAAGGAGAGTCATTATTCTAGGTAATTGTTCCTCCAAACTTTTGACTTTTTTACAGGAGAATCTATCGCCCTCCGTCGATCTACTGCTTCACGCTTCATCCCACGAGAAAGATGATTCTGATATTTCCGATGTACATGCCGGTATTACGTCTTCTGAGCTAAAAAAACTCGTCCGGTCAGTAGATACCACAGTTGCAGTGTCTAACGCTGACTCTGAAGCACTCATAGTCGCTATAAGTCAGCTTTACCAAGATCAATCGGGCGCAGTAGAGCCTGCTATAAAAGACTTTGTTGAGCAGAGCGTTTTTGACTTTTCGATGACAAATCACGATCTGCTGATGTGGGGCGCTCTAGATGATGTAGTGATGGGCGGTGTTAGCCAGGGCAGCTTTTTCGTGAGGGCGGCACAGGCAGATCAAAAAGGCGACCGACAGGCCGTTTTCGCAGGCAATGTCTCGACAGATAATTCGGGTGGGTTTTCGTCAGTGAGAACGAAAAATTTCGAGCCGCCTTTTAATCTTTCTGGCTGGCAAGGGATGCGGCTGCGCGTGAAGGGAGACGGGCAGCGCTATAAGTTTATTGCTCGCAACAGTGACGGATGGGATAGCCCTGCTTACATCTACGGGTTTGACACGGTAGCAGGTGAGTGGATCGTCGTTGATATTCCATTCGATGAGATGGTCGCGACTTTCAGAGCCCGCTCTATGCCAGAGGCACCGGCTTTTGACCCACAAAAGGTATTTTCTCTGCAACTGATGTTGAGTAAGTTTGAATACGACCGCCAGCTCAACCCAAACTTTAAGCCTGGCCCCTTTGAGCTAGCAGTTAGGCAAATAAGCGTTTATCGGCCCAGACAGGGGCCGCCGCTTGTGATAGTGGGCGATCGCACCCAACAATCCTCAGCGCAAATCGACGCCGATCCTAACCAAATCAGCTACCAGTTCATCGATTCCGCACTAGACGACGCAGCGCTGGCAAAGGCGATCGCTCAAGCTGTCAATCCATAGAGCATTTGGCCCAGCTAAATAAGGCCCAGCACATTTAATGCACTGGGCCTCTCAAAATCTATTAGCTCGTAGCGCTAGTAAGAAGGCCGCGGCTCGCCGCCACCTTTAACCTGCTGCTTAGCTCGGTTAGCACTTTTCTTTAGCGCCTCCAACCGGCGAATGTAGCGATCGCGCTGCTTTTTCTTAGGCGTCTGCTCAATCAAAGTCTTCAGCGCACTGCCCAAACTCTTATAGGCATTTGGCAGCGTATAGCCAAACCGAGTTGCAATCGAAATCGCCTTTTCATCAGCAGCAATCGATTCTTGCAGCGTCTTTTGACCATTATTGCGCTTAAACAAACGCCAGCCCGAAACCCCGCACAGGCCCATCGCCAATAGCAGCAGCAAACCATCTTGCACCCACAGCTCACCAACTGCGCCACCCAAACCAATCGCCAGCGCCGCCATCTCCCAACCGTCACGCGGAATCGTATCGCTTTGAACCCGCGCCACCTCATGCCAGAACAGCAGATTACGCTGATCGATAGCAAGCTGCTCCCACTTCGTCAGATCAATTTGCACCTCTACCTGATCGCGGCCTAGCTCCTCGCAGGTAATCAGCGGTGGGGCAACATCAGTAGCAGGTTCTACCGTCACCCAGCTTTGCAGTTCAGGGGGCAGCAAACTCCTCAGCCGACGTAGTTCACCAATATCGGCTCTAGGTGAAGTGTAACTGGCGTAAGAAGTCATAGTAGTAGAAGTCTCGAACGACGAATAAAGGTTGCAAATGCCTGCGATATGTCTGCTAGTAAGTGTGATTTGGACAACCGCACGCTTCGGTAATCGTTATAACACGCTTGTGCAATAGACAGCGTTGGTGTAAAACCGTCCCTGTTCTTATCCTCTTATATTCTCACTCTTTCAGGTGTCTTTTGCAGTCAGCCTTCTCAACTGGCCTTTAACTGAGTAATCGCGGCATCAAGCAACTGACATCCCTGCTCTACCGACTCAGTTCGGTAAAGGCGATCGCGCAGTTCAGCCGCTCCAGCAAAGTCCTTGGCATACCAGGCCATGTGCTTACGGGCCTGACGAATGCCGCGGATGCCCTTGTATTCCCACAGCATAATCAAATGCTCACGGGCACATTCAAGCCGCTCAACTGGGCCGGGGGTAGGAAGGCGATCGCCCGTCTTCAAAAAGTGGTCAATTTCGCCCACCAAATACGGATAGCCCAGCGTTCCTCTTGAGCACATAATGCCGTCTGCGCCTGTTTGTGCCAAGCACCGCAGGGCAGACTCCACTGAAAAAATATCCCCGTTCGCAATCACCGGAATCGTTAGCGCCGCCTTTACCTTCCCAATCCAGTCCCAGCGAGCCGTCCCGTTATAGCCCTGCGATCGCGTCCGCCCGTGCAGCGTCAGCATCTTCGCCCCCGCCGACTCCATCAGCAGCGCAAACTCAACCGCGTTAATCGCCTCGTCATCCCAGCCAATCCGGGTCTTCACCGTCACAGGCACCGAGACAGCGCCGCAAACGGCTTCGACAATTTGAACAGCCGTATCTGGATCGCGGAGCAAAGAAGAGCCGCCACCATTTTTCGTAATCTTATTTACCGGACAGCCCATGTTGATATCGATCGTGTCTGCCCCCTGCGCTACAGCTTTACAAGCAGCTTCAGCCAAAAAATCAGGGCGGCGATCGAATAGCTGAATACTAATCGGCCCTTCATCAGGATCAATATCCATCACTTCAGGAAGCTGGCGCAGATGCTTTAGCTCAGCAGCGCTCACCATTTCGGTATACATCATCGAGCTAGGCGCATGACGGCGAACGAGCCTGCGAAATACTTTGTCGGTAACGCCAGAGAGCGGTGATTGCAGAACGCGGCTGTTGACCGTGGTATTGCCAATTTGAAGTGGAGTGCGAAGGTGCGATCGCATCTCATTAGAAAGCACTACTTGGGCAGCATCGGCATCAGCAATGGGTAAAAGCGTATTGACAGACATATCTACTTAATAGAGCTAGGCCGATAGGCGATGATAGCTGAGGCCACATCATTCTAGAGCGGGTATGAACTTAACAATAGTGAATGGCGGTGCGTTTGTGGGTGAAGCGGCTGCGCTGACAGCGGCTTTTTTATGGGCGGCTGCAACGCTGATGTTCGGCAAGCTCGGCAAACAGCTATCGCCCCTCGTTCTAAACCTAGTTAAAGGCACGTTTGCGCTATGCTTTATTGCCGTAACGTTGCTCGCTCAATCCGCAATAGGCGGCGACAGCTTCACGCTTCCTTCACAAACGGGGATAGCAACTGTCTACCTACTATTGAGCGGCGGCATTGGCATTGGCTTAGGCGATACGGCCTATTTCTCAGCTATTAATACATTAGGCGTTCGCAAAGCGCTCTTATTAGAGACGTTAGCGCCACCTGTTGCCGCCATATTGGCCTGGATATTTCTATCAGAAAAGCTTTCTTTGCTATCGATAATAGGAATGCTGCTAACGCTGATTGGAATTGCCTGGGTAATTAGCGAGCGCACACCTGGAACCGATCATACAAAGCAAGGGGCTGGTATTAAAGTCGCGCTATTAGCCGTATTTTGTCAGGCGTCAGGCGCTGTGCTTTCTCGGGCAGCACTCGCTGATACGGTCGTTGATCCGCTGTGGAGTAGCTTGCTGAGGCTGCTTGCTGGCATGGTTTTTATGGGTGCGATCACCCTACTTCAGCCGCATCGACTTGGTGAATACGAAGCGGTCAACCCTCAGCTCAATCGTAAAGCTAGCAGCAGAGAGTCCGACAATTCGAGAGTCAACTGGCCGTATCGCCTACAGCAAAGTATCTACGCGCTCAAAACACCGTCACTACTGCTAGGTGTTGGCATGGCGGCTTTCTTTGGCACCTACTTAGGTATCTGGCTACAGCAAATTTCGCTGAAATATACAGCAGCGGGCATTGCTCAAGCACTGTTGGCGACAAGCCCGCTGTTTGTATTACCCATGGCGGCTTTGCTGGGTGATCGCATTACCTGGCGCGCCACACTAGGCGCAATCATTGCCCTCAGCGGCGTATGGCTACTGCTTTACAGCTAACACCTCTAACTTCGGATGCAACGCTAAGCAACCTTAGTCCGACGAGCCGGATCTTCCCAGCGTCTGCGCACAGGCATCGTCTCCGCCAGTGGAAAGCGTTTAACAGCGTCTTCTTCTACTTTAACCAGAGCAGACGACTCACTTGCGGCTGGTTCAGGAATAGCTGGGATCGCACTGGTCGGATATCTTACTGACCATCGACCCGTAACGGGATCTCGGTACGTTTCAAATGGATTAGGCGTAAGGGGTCTACTACAAGGCTTTGGCACGGCTATTGTGTTTCCTCTTGGGTTCCTTATTAAGGAATCGTGATGGTTTTTGTAATGCCTGATACCTCAATGCGAACGCAGCTACTGAAGCTGCGTTGGACTGAAGATAAACAGGGTAGAAGCAAAATTGAGTAAGAGACTCAGTGAGTGGGCCCTTAAAGGCGTTGCCTCAGGCCGCATTGACTGATAGATGCCAGCTAATAGGATCCGAGCAATTAACAATGCATATCGCTCGAATTGATATAAATATTACATGAAGTTCATCGCTTTTGTGTGAAGATACGCACTTCATGACACGAATTATTCATAAACGGAGCAAGTTGTGTGTGGAAACACGGGTGAGACGCTTTTTAATTGGCTTATTTAGCACTCACAACAAAAGCCTTCATTCTTTTAGCAATAGGTAGTAAAGTTCACCCTTATCGTTAATTAATCCAGCCACTTCACCAGCTTCACGACCTGTTCCAATGAAGAGGTCTACACGTCCGGCACCTTTAATTGCGCCGCCTGTGTCTTGATCCAAAACAAACCGGCTAGTATCGATGACGGAAAGTTCCCCGTTTTGGTTTCTTTGGGGCAGCGGTAAATTTATGAGCGCGATCGCACCCGGCGGCATCACCGACTTATCTGTAGCAATAGAGCGACCTGCTGTCACTGGGAAACCAAGGCTTCCGGTAGCAGGGGCACCATCTGTCTCTCTAAAAAAGATAAAGCGATTGTTACGTGGTAAGTAGCTGTCTAGCGCCTCAGGATTTTGCTCAAAATAGTTGAGTAAAACCGGCAAAGAAAGCTCGTCTTCTGGAATAATGCCATCGTCAATCAGCTCCCGGCCCATGCTGGTATAGGGATAATCAGTGCGCCCGTCATAGCCGACAGAGAGCGTACTCCCGTCAGTAAGTTCTAACCGAGCCGAGCCCTGCACCTGAATTAAAAAAGCTTCTATTCGCTCAGGTAGCCAGGCAAGTTCTAGCCCTGCCAGCGGCCCCTGATCGGCCTGCAATCCATCAGCCCCTTCTAGCTCTAGCCGAGTAGGGTACGGCTCAGTCCACTGATCTAAATCAGGCGGACTTTTATAGATGGGATAGCGATAGGTGTCATCTGGCGTCAGGCTAGCTGCGTAGGTGGGCTCAAAGTATCCTGTAAACGCAACAGTGCCTTGTTCGTCCTGGCCGATAGATTTGTAAAAATCGAATTCTTCAACCACGGCCTGCTGTAGTTCTTCAGCCGACTGACTCTGGAGCACCAGCATGCGGAAGCGATGAAGACTACGGCGCACTCGGCGGTAAGTGATGCCTTCAACCGCGTAGTCTCGATAGGCTCCAATAGATTTTGGTGTGCGCAGGTAGGCAAGGCTATTGTCTATAGCAGCCAGTAGCGCTTGCCGGTCACCTGCGGCAAATTCTGTGCCAAAAAGCTGAGCGTCTGGGCTTAACAGGGGCGCGTTATCAATAACCAGCGGTATTGGGAGCTGGGTGGCCTCTATTTCTGTAAGTTCAGCCGGGTCAGGCGGTTCGTTTGCGTGTGTGGGGTGGGGCGGTAGGGTGAGGGCGATCACAAGCCCTATCGCAAACAATACTGACCAGCTTTTGATTAACTGGCTTTTGGCTAACATCCGAAAAAAGGCTTGCAAAGGAAGCACTCAAAGCTACCTTACAGAGCCTATACCTTAGCGATATCACTACGAGGGTGTGAGGGTGCACCCACGCTAGCTGTCACAATCGCTGCTGCGTTCATGCCAAAACGCTATTGTGGACTTAAGAGGCAACCAAAATTAAAAAGCATTACGCCTTGATATTCGATATTTGTAAGGCCAATACCCATGACTTACACACTGCAACGCTACGCAAGCTACCAGGCATATCTAGATGATGAGCAGCTACAGCCTGAGAAAAACTATCGCCTGCTCGTTACAGGTGAGGTGGTAGAAGTGCCCAGCGAAGACGATGGGAATCTCTGGCTAGCTAACTTTCTATTTGCGACCTTACTGAAGATTAAGGGGTATTCGTTTTTTGAGTTTGTTCGCACTGGCAGCAAAGAAATTCAGGTCAATCCTGTTGGCAATCAGCGTGTCAACCGCAAGCCTGATTTAATGGTTATTCGGCCCGAGCACTTAGAAAAAGCGAAGCAGGCAATCACGCTAGGAATGCCAGCGCCCGCATTTGTCGCTGAGGTCGTTGGCCCTGGTAACGAAGAGAGCGATAACTACTTACGGGACTACGTTTGGAAGCGTCAGCAGTACCAAGACTGGCAAATTCCTGAGTATTGGATCATCGATCCGCATCGGCAGCAGGTAACCGTTCTAACGCTGGTAGACGAGGTTTACAAAGAGGCAGTTTATAGCGGCGAATCAAAGATTGTGTGCACTGCTTTCCCAGATTTAATACTGAGTGCTGATCAGTTTTTTGCAGGCAAGGTGTAGAAGCGATCGCACAGCAAATAGCCCCAGGCATCGGTTCGACACTCAGGGCTATAGGACTTTTAAGCGGAGATCGCCTGACTACCAAGACCGGCTAATACCTTTCCACGCTGGAGTTAAAGATCGGCTCTACGCGAATGCAGGCCACGCGAGCGGGGCGAATGACCATATATTCACCAGGATTAATCTTGGGAATCGGCACGTTGATAAATTCTTCAGCAGTTGCTTTTGGCATGAGCTTGTCGCTGTACCACTTTTGAAAATCTTGAATGGTCGTGAAGCGCACTTCTTCTTTGTGCCCGCCGTCAAAAGCAATGTGGACGACGTATTCGCTGGGGGTTCTGGGCATATGACAACCTGAGTTTCAAATCAATGAAATTAGTATTGGTTGATGGATGCGAAAACTCTCAGGTTAGGAAGATATTTTTTGATGAGTAGGCTTTCTGGTTAGGTCAAATTGAATCGCTGCAACCGCTCCTGCAATAGCTGAGGCAGTTCCTTGTGTAGTTCAGCCTTTTTGGTAAAGCCCAAACGGTTTTGCGTTGGCGTATCGAATGGAAACTGACCGGGCAGATCTGAGCGCTCCATTTGAGCCAGAATAATTTGCTCAGAACGCTTGCACTGTAAGGCATAGCCCATTTCTACACAAACCTTTGGGCTTGGCACAAGCTGAGGCGGCGTGCCGTCAATACCCAAAATCGGCGTGCAGTCAGCAATATATAGGAGCGATCGCCTAATCTGCCGCATCAGGCTGCTGTTGACCTTCACCGCGCCCTGACTTAGCCGGTTCGATTCCACCAGCGAAACGGGCAGTCGCGATTTATTATTGAACTTTTTCACAAACGCTTCAACTTCTTCGCGCAGCAAATCGCTAGAGTCGGTGTATTCGGTTTGATAGCTGAGAAAAATAGTGGGATCGAGGTTCGCTAGCGAGTCTTGCTTGGCAAAGTAGATTTCGTGGCTGATCAGATCGATGTTGGCGATCGCATACGTCCCACTCCCTTCTACATAAAACTCAACGCGATCACCCTCCAAGTAGCGCTGAAACCACTCAGCCTCTTTTACCTCTTCAGCAGGCTCCAAAAAATCAGCCCGTAGCGCAGACTTGAGCAAACTATTTTTAGCTAGCCGCAGATCATGAGGCCGGTTTTCCAGCTCACGGATAGGTTCATAATTATCGAGATACCAAGCCTTGAGAGCGATAATAGCCATTTGACACGAAATTCCTGCTGTAACTGCTTGAGCTGTTGCCTTTCACTCTAAATTATCACCCGATTTGTCGGACGCTATTTAAAGAATGGCTATAGATCTAATGTACTATTATAGCTGATTAAAATCAGTATCCGGCTGAATTTGGTAGAGTTCACAAGGATCTAGGTTTTGGGCGCGGCCCTTAAGGAAGAGCATTTATGGCCGGTGTGGTTTCAGCAGGGCACGAGCAAACGGCTGAAGCCGGACGAATTATTTTGCAGGCGGGTGGCAATGCATTTGATGCTGCTGTAGCCGCAACTTTTATGGCCTGTGTCGTAGAGCCAACGTTGACTTCTTTGGGCGGCGGTGGCTTTTTGCTGGCGCATAGGAACGATGGCAAAAATACGCTGTTCGACTTTTTTACGCAAACGCCGGGCGATCGCACTTCAAAGTGGCCCAACTGCCAGCAGCCCGATTTCTATCCTATCGAAGCGAACTTTGGCGACGCCATTCAAGAGTTTCACATTGGCCTAGCCTCTATTGCCGTACCAGGCGTATTTGCCGGTTTGCTAACAGTACACAAAAAGCTGGGCCGACTGCCGCTGAGTGTGGTGGTAGAACCTGCCGTGAATTGTGCGCGTTCAGGTGTGATCGTCACGCCCTTTCAGGCTTATTGCTACCAGCTTTTGGAGCCAATCTTGATTGCGACAGCCGGGGCAAGAGAGATTTATGCGCCGCAGGGAGAGCGGTTGAAGAAGGGCGATCGCCTACAGATGCCAGCGTTCGCAGATACGCTAGAGCATTTGGCAAGCTTAGGCGATGAGAAAGCACTGCAAGCGTTCTATGAAGGAGAGATTGCACAAAAGACGGTGCAAGATTCTCAAGAGAATGGTGGGTTCGTAAAACTAGAAGACTTTAAGAAGTATGAGGTGATTGAGCGATCGCCCCTGTCCATAAACTATCGCGGCATCCAAATCACCACCAATCCACCCCCAAGCGCAGGCGGCGCGCTGATTGCTTTTTGTTTAGAGCTGTTGGATAAGTTTGATTTAGAACAGATGGAGTTTGGTTCTCAAGAACATTTATCACTGCTGTCGCAGGCGATGCGATGGACAAATGAGGCGAGGCGATCGCACCTAGACAACAGCTTATTTTCTTCTAACGTCACCAGGGAATTTCTCTCTTCCAACCTCATCAAAAAATACGCTCAGCCGCTAGAATCACTAGCTGCTCAGTGCATCAACCGATGGGGCAGCACCACCCACATCAGCGTTTTAGACGACGAAGGCAACGCTGCTAGCATCACCACCTCCAACGGCGAGGGCTCATCTTACGTGGTTCCGGGCACTCAAATTATGATGAACAACATGCTAGGCGAAGAAGACTTAAACCCTCACGGGTTCAATCAGTGGCCTACCAATCGACGGATGTCATCAATGATGGCCCCCACTATGATCTTGAAAGGTGAGAAGCCGCAGCTTGTCTTAGGCTCAGGCGGATCAAATCGCATTCGGACGGCCATTTTGCAGGTAATTTCCAACGTTGTAGACTTTCAAATGCCGTTAGATCAAGCCGTAGAAGCCTCGCGCATTCACTGGGAAAACGGCGTATTTCATCTAGAACCGGGACTAGAGTGCGAAGCGAATGCGGCTGAACTCGCGCAGCTCGGAACCGACCGTATCCTACGATGGCAGCAGTCCAACATGTTTTTTGGTGGTGTTCATTCAGTCGGCATAGATGAAAAAGGAGACTTGCAGGGAGCAGGCGACCCGCGTCGTAGCGGCGCAGTTGCAAAGGTGTCTACATGAATGGATTAAAGTCAATCCGGCATAGCGCTATCAAATCTGGCATTGTTTTAGAAAGTCGAGCGTTCTTAAATCTAGCGGTTCCTTTAGCGATCGCTCAAATTGCACAGTTCGCAGTGGGCTTTATCGACACAATCATGATGGGCCACCTGAACACTCAAACCCTGGCCGCAGGCGGTCTTGCTTCTACCACCTTTCACATGCTGCTGACGATTCTAGGCGGCTTTGTGATGTCTGTCGGCGTACTCGCAGCAGAAGCCTACGGCGCTGGCAAGAAAGAACAGATTGAACAAATGGCCCGACAGGGTTTGTGGCTATCACTGCTGTTGACGGTGCCTATGAGCTTGTTTTGCTGGCGATCAGAGCCCGTCCTAAAGTTGTTGCAACAGCCAAGCGAGGTGATTGAGCTAGCGCCTCAATATTTTAGATGGGTGTCGGCAGGTATATTTCCGACATTGGGATTCGCCATGCTGCGAGGCTACTTGTCAGCGTTCTCGATTGCTAAAGTAGTCACCGTTATCGTCGCAATTGGGACTGCGTGTAACGTGGCACTGAACTACGTTTTGGGCTTCGGCAAGCTAGGTTTTCCGCGTATGGGGCTTGCCGGATTAGGGCTAGGCAGCAGCTTGAGCCTGTGGCTAATATTTGGGCTATTCCTGGGCTACATTTTGCGTCACCCGCAGCTAAGCCGCTACCGCTTTTGGCGGCGATGGCATCGCTTAGATCCAACCGTTTTGTTGCAACTGCTAGCGGTCGGATTGCCAATTACCGTCACAATGGCGCTCGAAATCGGCATGTTTTCGGCGGCTGGCTACATGGCGGGCAGCTTAGGCACTGAAGTGTTAGCCGCTCACCAAATTGCCTTCCAGACAATGGCACTTATCTTTATGGTGCCGCTGGGAATGTCTTTTGCGGTGACGGCTAGAGTCGGGCTGTGGCTGGGGAAAGGAGATTTGGTGAGCGCTAGGCGAGCGGGGTATGTTGCGATCGCCTCAGCCGCTTTATTTTTGTTCTTTGGTGCGATCGCCCTGTTCCTCTTCCGCTACCCCGTCATCGGCCTCTTCATAGACCTACAAAATCCCACGAATGCCCCTGTTATCACACTCGCCATGCACCTACTGCTAGTTTCTGTGTTCGCACAGATGGTAGACGGCGTTCAGCGGGTGGCGATGAGTGCTTTGTATGGCCTGCAAGATACGCGGGTACCGATGATTATGAGTGCGATCGCCTACTGGGGAATTGGCCTCACCAGTGGCTATGCTTTGTGCTTTTGGGCCGGTTGGGGCGCAATCGGCATATGGATTGGGCAGTACACTGGAATTGCTGTAGGCGGCATTATTTTCGTATGGCGCTTTCATCAGCTCACCCGCAAAAAAGTTGTCTTATGATTCAAACAACGGCTGCTAGAAAAGTTAAGCTACACGATCTCAAAACAAAGTTTGGCCTACAGCAAGCGCAGGATGAAGCGTTCTTTTTTGAGTGGGCAGATAATTTGCCAGAGGTGAGCGAATCTGAGAAACATACGCTCGACCGCATCAAGCGTAACTATCTTTATTTGCTAGAGTATCCGGTTATGGAGAGCATTGTGAAAATGGTGGTGCTTTCGCCACTGCTGGATCTTGCGGGGTTTTATGAGCCCCCTTTTCGGGTGGAGGGTGAGACAAATATTGCCGTTTCAGCAGAAGATGAGGGAGAGATCATCAAAGGATATATTGATGTTGTCGTCGTGCAGGGGCAGCTATGGGTGACTGCTATTGAAGCTAAGAATTCAGAATTCTCTGTTACTAAAGCAATTCCACAAACCTTAGCGTACATGCTAGCTGCACCCGATAAAGAACAACCGTCTTTCGGTGTTATCTTAAACGGCAGCGAGTTTCTATTTCTTAAGCTAGAGCAGGGCAATACGGCTCAGTACGCAACGTCCAATCTATTTTCAATGCTTAATCGCGGCAACGATTTGTACCACGTCTTAGCTGTTCTGAAGCGGTTTAGAGACTGGTTAGCGTGCTAAAGTACCTGCTTTAGCGTACACATCGAAACCCCTCCCTTACGGTTCCCACAGAGAACCAAGTCCCGTACCTCTAAAAACACAGCCAGTTTCCCCTCCGCCGGAGGGGTGGCGCGCAGCGACAGGGTGGGTCGGCAGCTTAAGCCACCAACCGACTGACGCTAAACAGGTACGTACTAAACCCCTGCGTCAACCAAGCTAGTCGCTGTAGAAGCATAGCAATGCTATACCCCTACGCAGGGAATACAAGACATCAGGAATCGGCCAGGTAGGTATAGTTGTCCATACCGGCTTTGTAGTTCGCCATCAGCTTACGCGCCTCTTCAATCGTAATTTGTCCGGCCTGCAATGCCTGCTCAGATCGCCGCCGAATCTGTTCGATCATGTCTTCCGGGTCGTACTGCACCTGCTCCAACACTTCATCGGTCGTATTGCCGCGTACCACATGCTCGATAGTGTAGCCCTGCTGAGATCTGGCCTTGGAAGCTAGGTGGATGTGCACCGTATTGGTGTTGCCAAAAAGATTGTGCAAGTTGCCCAGCGTCTCCTGATAGGCACCCATTAAAAACATGCCTAAGTAGTAAGGCTCGCCCGGCTTTAGCGAATGAAGCTCTAGCACGTCCTTTTGTCCTTTAGGGCCAATGAAGCGAGCAATTTTACCATCGCTGTCACAGGTTAAATCAGCTAGGGTGGCCCGTTGCGTCGGTTCTTCGTTGAGCCGGTGGATTGGCAGGACGGGGAAAAGCTGCTCAATCGCCCAGCTATCAAGCGCTGATTGGAAAAGAGACATATTGGCGTAGTAAATAGAGGCCATACTTTTTTCTAAGTGCTCTAGCTCCTCGGGAATGTAATCCTGATCGCGCAGTAGCGTCACGATCTTTTTGCAGCAGGCCCAATACAGCCGCTCCACTCGCGCGCGTTCAGCTAGGCGCAAATAGCTAAAGTTAAACAGGCTCGCCGCTTCTTTTTTGAACTGAACCGCGTCGTTAAACGCTTCTTGGTAATGCTCCTCGTTAATCGCGTTGTACACATCCCAAAGCTCGCGCACCAGGCGATGCTCACCCTCCTGGTATGGCTCAGGTTCGCTGTAGCTCGCCTCACTGGTACCCAGTACGTCAAAGATTAAGACAGATTGGTGAGAAGCGATCGCACGTCCACTTTCACTCACCAGCGTCGGCATCGGTACCTCTCTAGCGCTACAGGCATCCTTCACCTCAGCAACCACATCATTCGCGTAGTTTTGAATGCTGTAGTTCTTAGATCCCTGAGAGCTGGTTTTAGAGCCGTCATAATCCACACCCAAACCGCCGCCCACGTCCAAATAGCCCATCGGCGCACCGAGCTTAACCAGCTCTACATAAATCTGGCAAGCCTCCCGCAGCGCATCTTTAATCACGCTAATCGCAGACACCTGAGAGCCGATATGAAAGTGCAAAAGCTGAAGGCACTCAAGCATATCTACCGCCTGAAGCTTTTCAATCACGGTCATAATTTCAGGAATGCTCAGGCCAAATTTTGCTCTATCGCCTGCACTATCGCCCCAGCGCCCCGAGCCTTTTGCCGCCAGCTTTGCCCGTACGCCTAATACCGGCTTAATGCCCAACCGCTGACTGGCCGCGATCGCCACATCCACCTCCTCCACCTGCTCCAAAACGATTATCGTCTTTTGCCCCAAGCGCTGCCCCAGCATCGCCGTTTCAACATACGAATCATCCTTGTAGCCGTTACAAATAATCAACGCCCCCGGCGTATTCAAGCTCGCCATCGCAATCATCAGCTCCGGCTTCGTGCCCGCCTCTAACCCAAACTGATACGACTTACCAAAGCGCACCAAATCTTCGACAATATGCCGCTGCTGATTGCATTTGACCGGGAAAACGCCCTGGTACACACCTTCGTAGCTATAGCGGGCGATCGCCTGAGCAAAGCAGGCATTAATCCGCTCTAGCCGATCTTCTAGTATCTCCGAAAAGCGAATCAGCAAAGGCAGTTGAAAATCACGCTGTTTCAGGCCGTCTACCAGCTTTTTAAGATCTAACGAGCCACCGCGATCGCCCTGAGGAGACACCGTAATATTGCCCGCTGCATTAATTGAGAAATAAGGCTCGCCCCATCCTTTAATCCGATAAAGCTCCTCACTATCGTCAACGCGCCAGATCGCCGTATCTTCTACCTGCATAGCGTTCACAGGGCTGCTATTGATGTGCGTAGGCGTCGGTGTTTGAGTCGGGCTCACAGGTGCTTTCTCCAAAAGAGTAAAAATAGGTCAAACGTGAAGCAGGCAAAAAGATATTACGTTAGAAGTATGTAGTTTCTATCCTATGAGGACAAAGGTTATGCGTAATCACACGGTTTGAGAAGATAGCGCATCGGTAGAAGATCTAGCTTAGTTGTTAGCAACAGACAAAGATCTCCGTATATCGGCCATAAAAACATATATTCTTCGTAAACTTGGCGCGCTGACGCTATCAAATCTACTGAGAGATTGCTATTTGTAGCTTAGTCGCAACCTGAAATGGCAATGATCTATACGTATCATTAATACTTGATAAGTTGATTATTTCCATCATTCAAAGTTGCGATCTCTAAGGGCTGACACATCTACAAAAACGCATTCACATTCTCAAAAAGCGGCGCTAAAAACATATCTCAGACAGCACCCCTAAAAAATAATCAAGAAAAATAACCAAGAAACAATCCGTAGACATCCGCTAAGAACGAGTGACGTTTTTTACATCCTGTACCATGGTCAACACAAAGGCCACACATCCGAAATAGGTGCCCAGCTATGAGAAATTCTCCCCCCCAGACAGTCGACATATCTGCCCAGCCGCTCTCAGGGTTTACCCCTGCCGTCGCTCAGCAGAGAGATCTTGGTGCCGCTGCTCGGCAATCTCTGGGCGTTGATGTTTTTCTAATCTTCGTCTCTTTTCTAATCGGCTTACTCTTTAGCACTGCCATCGGCGCAGTCACCATGCCTGCCGAGCTAGCCAGCAGCGCAGCCGGACGCGATTCATTCATTCCGGCCCCGTGGCTCATCGTCTTAATTAGTACCCTACCTGCACTGCTATTCACAGCGCTCGATGGCCTCAGCGCTGCCAGCAATCCAGCCGCCCTACCCTTTGCCCGCTCCAGAACCAGCAGGCAGGCAATTTACGCCAGCCGGGTGCATGTTGTGTTGCTAGCCCTTTACTTCACAGCAATCTTAGTCGCACTCTGCTGGTCAGCACTGGCGATGCCGCTAATCTCTAAAATATTCGTCTCAGCAATCTTCTCATTCGCCCTCTACGCCTTGGGCCAAAGCATCCCGTCTACCCGGATGAGCTTTATCGTCTCTGGCATTTTGTTCCTGGTGGTGCTAATTGCAACGCAGGCTTTCATTGTGATGAGATTAGAAGCAAGTTCTGAGAAAGCAACGCAAGAC
Organism: uncultured cyanobacterium; assembly: GCA_963793265.1. Classification (GTDB taxonomy): domain Bacteria; phylum Cyanobacteriota; class Cyanobacteriia; order Phormidesmidales; family Phormidesmidaceae; genus Phormidesmis. The sequence continues at coordinate 3,962 of CAWBZI010000004.1, read as the reverse complement.
GTTTTGGACGAGCTAGTCGCACCTGAAGAAGAGGAAGCGCCCGACCTCTTTGATGAAGGTCTGCCATAACGTAGCGCAACTTAGAACCCCATCGTGAGGACGATGGCTAGGAAAGTTGAACAACAACCTGCTCATTCATCAGCGTCTCGGTCGTTAGCAAATCTTCTACCGTCATTCGCAAAAAGCGCTGGCTATCAATACTGAGCAAGATACGAATGCGATCGCTCCCCGGAAACCCCAGTGGCGTCAGTGTCGCAATCGTCCGCGCCCCCTCTCTGTCATTCAGCGCTTTCACCGCAGGGCCACCACCAGCTCCCGACTGACGCGTCACCAGCTGATCGCCCTCAAAATAAACTTCCGTCGTCGTCTGCGCTTCACCCAGCTCACCTAAAATCAGCTCAATACTAGGCTGCTTTTCGCTCGAAGCGCCCAGAAAAAGCTCAATAGGTTCGGTGGTAGGGTAGGCTTGCCCCTGCTGAATTATCGGATGCCAGCCGTGGGCATTGGTTTTGCGATCCCAATAGCGAATGCCATAGCCGTGGTAGAGAAAGTCTTGAAGTTTGGTAGTGCTAAGGCTCAGCGCACCCTGGGCTACAGCCTCGAACGGGCGATCGCTTCTAATTTTCTCAGGTGCAAAGTGGCGCGCTACCCAGCTTTTAACAGCTGGAATCTGGGCTGTCCCGCCGACTAAGAGCACCGCATCAATATCTTGAGCACTAATGTTCTGGCGCGCTCCCTGCTGAAGCACCTGTTCTAACCGGCCATCTAGCCGATCGAAAAAACCCTGTTCGGTCAAAATTGCCTCAAAGCGATCGCGATCCATCTTCAGCTCGTAGCTATCCAGCGTTTCCTCATCAAAATACGCCTCTGCTGCAGACTCAGCCCCAGAGAGCGCAATCTTTAGTCGCTCCACTAGCCGCAGCGTCACTGGCGTAATCGGCAGATCCTGAGTCTCAGCAAAATACTCAGCTAGCCAGCGGTCAATATCAGACCCGCCCAAATTCTCACCCGCTTTCGCCAGCACCCGCACCGTCTTTGCCCTTTGTCTGCTAGCCCCGGCCCCCTGCTGAGGCAGCGACTTTTGCCCCCACTTCAGCAAAAATCCCAGCGGATTTGCCGCCGTCAGCTCCGGCTGCACCAGCGAAAAATCCAGCGTTCCACCGCCAAAATCCACCACCAGCAGCGTCCGCTCCTGTGGCCCAAGCTGATAGCCCAAAGCCGCCGCCGTTGGCTCATCTAACAGCCGCACCTGCTCAATATCTAACGACTGACACACCTCCGTCAGCCACAGCCGGTAAGCCTCAAAACTATCCACTGGCACCGTAAACACCAGTGAATCAAACGCCGGATCCTGCGCCTTCAGCTTGGTGATAACCCGGCGCAAAAAACAGCTTCCAATCTGCTCGAATGAAAGGAAATGGCCGTCTAGCTCAGGGATAAACCCCTGCACTGGCGATCCAATACCGCGCTTGAAGTTGCGGAAGAAGCGGGGGTCAGTAGAGAGATCGAGGCCGCGATCGCGTACGGTTTGTCCAGCTATCGCCTCAAATTCACCCACCGCTTTAGCCGCCCGCTCAACATAAAGCAAGCTAGGTACCAGCGGCGGATTGCCTTTAATCTGAGCCGATAGCCCCGGCAGCGAAACCGTCTCAGGCACTTCAGTAGCAGCATTCCAGCGAGTAATTACCGTGTTACTCGTACCAAAATCGATGGCATACATAGCAAATCTATCCTCAACTGCCGGTTGTCGCCGTCAGCGTTAAAAAGCCCGCAAGCCCGCCTATCAAAAGCCCACCCAAACAAGTGCCTAGCACCATCGTGAGACTACGACCGTAGGACATAGTTTGCATCAAACGCGAGCCCGTTTGCGCATTTACAATAGTGGCAACTGCCGTAAGCACTACAGCTAGCAGCATCAGCAAGCCTAAAAAGAAGATAGCCAGAAAAAAGCGAGCATTGTCAAAGCTTTCGCCGCTACCGATGTAGTTAGTTGCAACCGCCAGCGCCACCACCAACAGCAAAGCGCCCAAATAGGCAAGAAGTCTTACGCCATCTCGCCGCTTCCCAGGCACCACAGGCCGGTTCAGGCCCAAGCTCAACAGCACCGTTCCAATCGCCGCTGGTATCCAAACCCAAACGGGCGGAGCCGGTACCGACAGCAGCAGCCCAATCAGCACGTACACGACAAAAAGCGCGATCGCCAAGGCCCAAGGTATCGCCCCTCGACTGCTTCGACGGCGCTTGACGACGCGGGGCGGACGCGGCGGCTGTGGGCGGGGCGGTTGCGGGCTAGATCCTGTCATAGGTTCGGTTCAGCACAGAAGAAGGGTGCTTTGAGCTACATCACTCAACGCGCTCAGGGCTTAGAGCAGTATAGCGGGGAACCTGTGCACTGATGAAACTCGGATTCTCTCAGGAATGAATCAGAGAAAAGGCTTGCACAGACTAAGCCACAACCGGATCAGGTCGAATAATTCCTAGCAGCACCGACAGCAGCTTTTCAAGCTCCAGCGGAATGCTGTAGAGCTTGGTATCTTGCAAAATTTTTCGTTCAGCGCGAAGAAACTGACCGAATCGCCAGCTATCACCTGTCGTCACTGCGCCATAGATAACTGGTGTATCTTGCTGCGTCCATTTATCTAGCGCAATCATCTCAGCACCAAGCTGCGTAAACCCTCTTCCTAAATCCGCGTTCTTAGCTTCTATCACCAGCAGATTTTGCGGACTCGGAATGTAGTAATCAAGCGTTCCTTTAAGCTGAGGGCTGACCTCGATCCGGTATTCAATTTTTAGCTCTTGCTCAATATGACCACAGACTGCAAACAAAATCGGTGCAATCAGCGCCTCTCGCCGCGCCATTTCACTCATCAAATTAGTCACTTTCAAAGCTGTTTGCAGACGGTTATATAGCTCATCTTTGAAGTCAATAGGCTTAGAAAATTGCGGTAGGTCTAAAGTGACCCGTTCAAATCCGCAGTCCAATTCAGCAAACACATCTTCTGCATCGAAGGTCAGCTCAAAATATTTGCTGAACGTGTAGCTAGTCTGTGGCTCTAGAATGCGAGGACGATTCATCACGTAAGCCCGAGCGAGAAGTACAACTGGTTTTACTGTACTGGGTTTGAGGCATTGGTAGCGATAGACCGAGGAACCGTCACTCTCAGGAGGGCGATCGCTTGCCTGCTGATATCTTCCAAGCTCACAAAAGAACTATTCGCCGTAACAATAAAGTCTCTTTTTCTGTAACCTGCTTGGCTTTATGCCAAATCCGAACTGGCCCCGCCACCGTACTAAGAGTAGCCCTGCAAACGACAGAGCCTTCTCACTAAAAACCTATTTCTCAATCAAGGAAATCCTATGCGCAACATCACAAAAACGATGCGGCTCTTACTCATGAGCACCCTCACCTGCCTATTAATAACAGGTTCATTTACGTCTACTTGGAATCGAGCTGACGCAGCCTTCTCTCCTAACAATATTTTTCTAGGTCAAGCAGATGTCACCGTACAGCAAGCTCAAGCAGTACTTGTGGCTCAAGGCTCTAATAGGCCGATAACATCCTATGTTGCGGTTATGAGCGAAGCCAATGTTGTACCCAATTCTCCGAAGACAATGGCTCGCGGCGCGGTCGGTGCAGCGATGTCAGGCAATCGACTGGTCGTTCGAGGCAGCTTCAAAAATCTGTCTAGCTCGCCACGCAACTATGCGGCCGACCCCGTTAATCCACCCAATACCAGCATCACCTCCGCCTTTCATATTCACCAGGGCAGCCCCAACGAAAATGGCCCCTTTCAATATGCTCTAGATGTCATGCTAGACAATAACAACAAAGAAGGCAGTGCGATGGGAGAATACACCCTCACGTCTGAGCAAATGCAGGCCCTAGCGGACGGTCGTCTCTATGTAGACATTCACACCACCAAAAATAGAGGCGGCGAACTGCGTGGCATCTTAATGCCCTA
>CAWBZI010000003.1:0-128068 GCA_963793265.1 uncultured cyanobacterium | reverse complement strand
TATAGTTCAGTGATAGAATCATGCCTCATTCAATCTTATAGATAGAATGGCGGTTAATTTCAGATTTAGTAGGCGTAGAGGCAACCCTCCATGATACAAGCACCCTCTAAGACGCTGACCTTGGCAGAGTTTTTGCGGTTGCCGAAGACGGAGCCTGTCAGTGAGTACATCAATGGCCAAATTACTCAAAAACCGACGCCTCAAGGAAAACATAGCGTTATTCAAGGCGAATTGGTGCCCGCTATCAATGGGGTGGTTAAACGTAGACGCGTTGCTCGTGCATTTCCTGAACTGCGATGTACCTTTGGTGACCGTTCAACGGTGCCTGATATTGCAGTTTTTCTGTGGAACCGAATTCCACGGGATGAGAATGGAGAGGTTGCCAACACGTTCTCTGGCTCCGCCAGATTGGACAATTGAAATTTTGTCTCCCGACCAAAACCAAACGAGAGTAACGAAGAATATCTTGCACTGTCTACAGCATGGAACCAAAGTGGGTTGGTTGATTGATCCGAGAGAACAAACTGTGTTCATCTATCGCCCGAAACAAGAACCTCAAGTGCTGGACAAGCCAGATCAGATTGTTCCTGTACCAGCGTTCGCAGATGAGTTAAAGCTTTCGATTCAAAGAATTATTTGCTTGGCTTCTGGAATAAGACTCGCTTGGTTACAACCCAGCCAATTCTCTTGCAGAATAATTAGACGTACGCCTTTACCAACCGTGAGGATTTATCTGATGCCAAACTTTCCATGAATAAATCTGTTCTCATTCTTTCAAACAAGTCGTCGGGCTCTAGCGCGGTGCAGCGGCTGCTAGCGCAGGCTGTAGAAATGAAATGCGTGGAGAAGACGCGGCACTTTGAGAATGAGTCGCTGTACTGGACGAAGGCTGCTTCGGTGCTGAATTTGAAGCAGCAGAATATGTTGGACAGTGAGGTGCCGATTCCGCAGGCGGCTGCTCGACGGGATTTGGTAAAGCTGTTGCAAGATAATTTGCAAGACTATGTTCCGCCTAGTGACGATCGAGATCTGATTATGGATGGGTGGCGGCGACTGTGCGATCGCTACTCCCCCATTTTCTTAGAAAAATCCCCCCACCACCTGCTGCAATGGTCAGCGCTATCCCTGATTGCAGAGTGCATAGAGACATTGCAAGGCGAGGTAGATTTTCTATTAATTGGCCTAGTGCGCAATCCGATGGACACGCTGTATTCAGCATTTCGCCGCTGGAAAACGCCGCCAGAAGCTTTGCAGTACGAATGGCTAACGGCTTACGCTAATCTGCGGCGACTCTCAGCGCAGTTAGGCGACTACACACAGAAATCATCTGGCGCTCCCAATGGCAAAGTGGTGATCATTCGCTACGAAGATTTGGCGACTTCTTTAGATCCGCTTTTACCCGTGTTCGATTTTTGCGCTGCGGCTCCGAGTGCTGAAGCGCGCTGCTTAAATAAAAAGTCGCTGCTGAAGTGGCAGCAAGATCCGCTCTTTGGATTTTCGCTTGCGCCTGACGTGTTTGAAATGGCGAAGTCTTATGGCTACAGTGACGCTGAGCTGACAAATGAGCCTAGTAGAGTTTGGCCGCTGTATCGAAATCTGACGCGCGGGGTGCATCAGAGTACGCGGTGGGCGAAGGATACGTACTTTCGCGTAAAGCGAGAATTGTCCTGATAGATCAGGGCAGTTTGGAGCCGACCTGAACAGGCTCTAGCGTTCGGCTAGAGACGTTGAGCAGCGATTCGTACAGGCTGATGTATTTGTCGGTGATGGTTTCCCAGTTGTGGTGCGATCGCACGTAAACCCCAGCCTTTTGTGCCATTCGAGCCATCTGCTGCGGATGCGTCAGTGCCCAACCTAAGCGATCGTGCAGGTTATTGAGATTGCCTGTTTCAAACGTTATGCCGCGGTCAACTCCTATAATCTGCTGGTGTACCGGAATATCGCTCACCACCGCTGGAATGCCTTCCTGCATCGCTTCTAAAAGCGCTAAAGGCAACCCCTCTACATCCGAAGGCAGCGTAAATAAACCGGCTCCGCGCATCAGCTCCGAAAGCCGAGCGCCCTGAAGCTCGCCGGTAAAAACGATGTTGGGATTATTATCGGCAATCTGCAACAGCTCGTTTGTAAAGGCGTTGGTGTCGCTTCTATCGCCGACGAGTGCCAGCTTCCAGCCCTGCGGGCGTAGCCGTTGGAAGGCATGAAGCAGCAGGTCTACGCGCTTTTCAGGCACCAGTCTGCCCACAAAGACGATGTACTTTTGCGGCGTTAGGCCGAGCGAATAGCCGTAGGCAAACCGACGATCGGAGTCGGCGTAGGTGACGGGCGCGTTCTCAATGTAGGTCGATTCTTTGCCGTAGGCTTTGTAAAAGTAGTCTTGTAGGGCTTCTGAGACGACCACCAAACGATCGGCAAACTTTACGGCAGTTTGCTCCCCGGTTTTGATGATGCGGCTAGAAAAATTGCCCCACTTGGCGCGCTTCCAGTCAAGGCCGTGGCAAGTGGTGAGAATTTTGGCTTTGGAAAAGATTCGGGGAAATGGTGTGAAGAGGGAAGGGCCAAGCGCGTGAAAGTGAACGATGTCATAGGGTTTGCCGAGGGGGCTTTTAAGCGTAGCGATCGCTGCCGACATTCCAGAGCAAGCCAACGCATCAATGCCGCGCACCTTAATTGAAGGCATCGTGATCACCCGCACGCCCTTGTAATACTTCACCCGCCCCGCCCTTCTGCCGTTATAAGAAGCCCGCGCATACAAATCAACACGATGTCCAGCAGCTACCATGCGCGGATAGATTTCGGCGCAGTGATGCTCAATTCCACCCTGGTGAGGTGGCAGTCCTTTTGAGCCAATAACAGCAATTTTCATAGTGTTGATAGGGTATCGGCAGATGCGAGATAGACCTTGAAGTCCATAGGAATTCACAGGCGCTAAAGACTAGGAAAAAGGCGGATTGATAGATCACCGCGACAACTCTTTTAGAACAAGCTCTTTATCTCCTGCCGATGGCTGCTGACTATTTTGAGACTGACTATTTTGAGACTGACTATTTTGAGACTGGCTTTGTTCAGGTACGGCTGCTGAAGCCTTCGAGTGTGTGCCTCGCCACTGGTTTAGCAGGTCTGAGTAAAGCTCTGTGACAACTAGGCTAGCTTCATAGGGGCCAGCGACGCGAACGCAGGCTTCAGCAGGAAAGGCTTGGGGCGCTTGTAAAACGGTTTGCCAGCTTTGGGCGATCGCCTCAGCCGTAGACTCACAAACCAGCCCGCTATCTGCCGCCAAAAAGTTTGGTGTCTCACCCGCTCTCGTTGTCACCACAGGCGTCCCACAGGCCAGAGCCTCTAAGCTCCCTCTGGCAAGTCCTTCATAGGCACTGGTAAGCGCAAAAAGGTCGCAGGTTCGATACAAATCAGCAAGTTCAGCTTGGGGAAGCGATCCGAGTAGCGTGACCTGATTGTTTAAGTTAAGCCGGTCGATCTCAGCGCGCAGTTCGTCTTCTAGCTCGCCCTTGCCTACCACGAGCAGATGGGTTTTGGGTTGATCTATAGTCTCTTGCAGCTTCGCCAACGCCTGTACGAGTAGCGCAGGCTGCTTTTGCGGATGGAGCCTGCCTGCAAACAAAATGAAGCGTGTGTCTGCCGGTAGCCCTAACTGCTGAGCAAGCTGCCGAGTGGCGGCTTTTCTTTCAGGCGGCGTGAGGGGATAGAACAGTTCGCCATCGAAAGTATTGCGCAGGTAAGATACGCGCTGAGCGATCGCTGGATACTGCTGCCGGTAGAGCCTAACCGACTCAGAATTGCAGGACAAGATGCGGTCAAACTGGGATACGAGTCGCTTTTCCATTGCAAAATAAGCCCAGGGAAAACGCTTCCACAAAATACCGCCCTTCTGCTTGCCTTTTACTTCCTGATAGATGTCGTTGTGGATGTAGAGGATCTTAGTGCCCTGCAGCGGCTTGGCAAAAAGGGTAGGCTCGATACGGTGAAACTGGTAAAAGTCAGCGGCGATCGCCTGACGCTTCAGGTATTTTCTCAAAGCCAGCGCATACTTTAGCGTGGTCGGAACTGTCCCACGTACATTATCGTCAACTACTTTTAGTAGAGGCAAAAAATCAAACTCACGCCCATACAGTTGCGCTTTTTGCCACTGCCCAACGGCCTGTTCATTGTTCGTGATGCCGACAAGCTGAATGCGAAAGGCCGCAGGCGCATACTTGAGCACGTACTTGATACAGGTTTGGATGCCGCCAATTGTCGGATTAAAAGGATCGAGCTGGAAAAAAATAGAGAGAGTCGGTTCTGCTGAATCGTTATTCTCCGCTGGACTTTGATAGGGATAGCTCACGATAGTCACAGGGGAGTTAGATCTTGCTAAAAGGCCGGGTTTGCGATGACACTGAACGCCAAAAGCATTAGAGAAAATAGCTTACTACTACAACGCATCAACTTTTATTAGAAACCCCTGATGGGTAATTATGCCTGCATGAGGCACGCTCGTCATTCACGCATAATATATTGCGATGGTAGGCTCAAAAGCACTTCTAACCTCACATTTGCAGGTGGTTCTTCATAGTGCTGGCATTCTTCTTTACCGCTACTTTAGAATCTAGCTCAGTAATTTCACAAAAAACATCTGCAAAAGTATTTTTTAGTCGCGTAAACACTTAGCTAGCTTCGCAAATACGATACTTTTAATTATTATTTTCTCAGTATTTTCTCGGATTTTTGGCATAGCTACAAACTGTCTTGGTAATAACTATGTCTAATCATTCAACAAAATTGATCGACCGCATAGGCCAAAGAATTAGTCTAGAGATGAACGGTTAAGCGCCTTTTCTTAGCGAATAGCTGCTTCTAGCGGGTGTCGCGAGCTTGTCGTATAGCTGCTCTAGCAGCGTGATATTTTGGCTGAGCGTGTAGCGTTCCAGCACGCGGAGCCTTGCCTTTTCGCCTAGCATGATAGGAATTTCTGAGTGCTCACGAAACAGCGGTAGCAGCGTTTGCATCTGGCTAGACACTTTTTGCGTACTCAAGATGACCCCTGCGCCCTGATCTAAGACCTCGCCATCTGCACCCGCATCTGTTGCTACGCAGGCTGTACCACAGGCCATAGCCTCTAGAAGCGAAAGCGAAAGACCTTCTACGAGCGACGGTAAAATAAAGCAGTCTGCCCCTCGCAAAATTTCAATACGCCGCTCCTCATTAGCCACAAATCCTAGCCATACGATATTGCTGTCTGAGTAATAGGCTTTAAGCGACGTTTCCAAAGGCCCGCTGCCTACGATCGCCAGCTTATTGTTTGCACCCATATTGGCGGCTCGCCAGCCTTTTAGCAGCGATTCTACATTTTTCTCAATTGCGAGCCTGCCCTGATAAACGTAGAGCTGACTGGCGTCGAGCTGCTTTTTGATATTGGAAGGGCCAGGGGCATAGCGAGAAATATCGACTCCGTTTGGAATCACGGTAACGCGCTGAGGCGGCACGCCTAGCTTGATCAGCAGGCTGCGCTGAATTTGGGAAAAGACAATTACCTTGTCGTAGTTGGCTAAGCGCGGCGCATAGACCTGATAGGCGAAATGTTGGGTGCTAGAAGAGAGGTTACGGCGCTTGCGATCGAAAGCGGGGTGAAAGGTGGCGACTAATGGAATGCCCAAGCTGTGACAGATTTCAGGCAGCTTGAGATCTAGCGGCGAGAGAATGAGAGAAGCGTGGACTAAATCAGGCTTGAGTTTGCTCAGCGTTTCGGCAAGTAGCTTAGCCGAGCCTAATGTTGGAATCGTGAGGATTTGAGACTTGAAGATGAAGGGCAGCGAAACTTCTTCGTAGCCGGACTGATCGTCTGTGGCCTGATCTGACTGGGCGAAGTGGATGAAGGTAACCCGGTGGCCACGGTCGAGTAGCGCATTCGTAATTTCTCTACCGTAGGTGACGTTGCCACAAAATGGAGATTTTTTCCCGAGCCACACAATATGCATTTATCGGTCACGAAGCCCTAAAAAAACTGAACAAAAGCCAAACAAAGTCGGTCTATATAGCTTTGGACACTTAGCTCACTACACTAGCAGCCGCTAGAACTGTTCTGCACTGCCAGCTAAGCGTCACGCAAACGTACGAATGCATCCGTACGTTTGCTATAGCAAAGCTATACGCGGCTTTATTTCGTAGCGTTGGCTACGCAATACCACGCATTAGTAGTATATGCGCCGACGCTACGTCGTTAGAGGTTCAATGTGTTATTTAGACGGGCTCTGCTTTTGAGGCTTCGTCTGAATTCTCCATAGACGCTTTGACAATTGACCATGTAAAGAAGCCGCCCATCGCCACCATCATGGCCAGCAGCCCAAAAACGACTCGCAGAGCCTAAGAATGTCTCGGCAATGCCTGCTAACGCTAGCGGTAGACTCAAGGCGATATTGACAACGTTGTTTTGTAGGCCAAAGACTTTGCCGCGCATTTCTTCGGGCGTTTTCTCTTGAATGGTGGTTTGCATGGGGATGCCGACCATCGCACCAAATAGGCCAATGCCACCGATGAGCCCCAAGCTAGGCCAAAGCTGAGCGGGTGCTAGCGAAAGGCCGCTGAGCATCGCTGCCATGCCGAGTGAACCGACCAAGCCAAGCTGTGGCCGCGAAAATCGCTGGCCAAACTGACCAATAACGACTGCGCCGACTGCTAGGCCAACGCCACCTGCTGCCAGGAGAAAGCCAAACTGTGAGGAGCGGATGTTTGGAATCACTTCTGCGAGGCGAACGGCCAAAACGGCTAGGGCCGCGAAGACTGAGAATAGGACAATGAGCTGGATGAGCGCGCTGCGAACCTGCACCTGCTTTTGCAGGTAGGCAATGCCGTCTTTAATGTCTGCCCAAGCGTGCGGGCGCTCAATGGTGTCATCAATTTCGGCTTCGTTGGTCTTCATCAGCAGTAGCAAAATGCCTGCGATCGCATAGCTCACCCCTACCAGCACCGACTTTCCTAGCCCAGAACCCCCATCAATTGGCGCAAGCAGCTTATCGGCAAGCCCTAGCAAAGGCTCACCGACTGCAAAGCCCACAATCACCGAGGCCATCATGGTTGTGGTGTAGAGCGAATTGGCCGGTAGCAGGTTGTTCTCTTTGACGATGAGCGGAATAGCGGCCTGCTCTGCCGGGGCAAAGAACTGGGTCAGCGTAGAGACTAGGAATGTGACGATTAAAAGGATGTAGAAGCCGACAGGCAGAGAAGCGACTTCCCAGCCATCTGTTGCCCAAAGCAGCGCTGGCAAAATCGCCACCAGCAGCCCTCTGAGCAAATTAGTCATCACCAGCACCGGCTTTTTACGCCACCTGTCTACATACACGCCCGCTAGCGAGCCAAACAGCACCGCCGGGATCGTGAACGAAATCATGATGGCCGACACCCAGCCACTAATTGTTTGATCAGGAGACTTGAAGGAGGCAGAGATGATCGCAATCATCAGCACCAGATAAACCTTGTCGGCAATCTGCGAAAAAACCTGCCCGCTCCACAGGGTTAAAAAATTGCGGTTGCGAAAGACAGGTAGTAAACCGCCGCTCGCTGCCTGCGCGATCTGAGGCAGTGCTGACTCTATTGAGGGTTCAGTTGTCTCTGGTGCAGTTATCTCTGGTTCATTTATCTCTATGCCATGGCCGTTTGCTGCGTGGCCGTTAGCGCTTTTATCGCTAGAACGTTCGGTAGACTCATCAGGATTTAGTTCGGAAGAAGGCTCAGACTCGCGCAGCATGGGTTGGTGGGGTAAAGCAGGTGTCAATCAGGGCGGCAGATTTTATGGGTCTATCGAACTGATATTGGGCGTACTGTCGTAAGAATTTTTCGATGTGTCGCCACATGAGATGTGGGGTGGCGGTGGCTGAAAATGAATCGGTGGGCAGCTTAGACGATCTTATTGTGCCTGATTTTGAGTCTAAGTGTGGGTCTACCTGTGTCGCAGTTTGTGTGCTGGCTGAGCGAGCTGTCCTAACCACGGGCGCAATCGGTGAGGTCATCAATAGCTCAGGCTTGCTCAACTGCTGCATAAGTGCGAGTTCGGCCCCGCTGAGATAGCCCACAATGCCTAGATTACGATTGATTTCTTTGGTCACCTTAGCGTGAAGCCCAGCTTTCCATTTTTTCTGAGCGTTGTGGGTACTTATGGGGTTGTTGTAAGCAGCACTAGCTTCTTTCACCCGTCCTGCATTAGGTTCTATAGCCTCTTCTGTCGTTAGATGTATGTTATGGCGATCGCGTTCCCGCTGAGCCTGCCAGTCTTTTTCGATATGCTCGATTTCTTGCATACGATCGCCCTCCAACCGACTCACCTCAGCTAGATCAATCGCCCCACCCGAAGACACACTAAAGCCCACCTGCCACTCAGGATTGCCTAGCTCAACGGTGAGCGGCGCTCTCGATAGGCAGCAGCGAAATACTTCAGGGGCCACGCCCGCTAAGGCCAGCATGTGAAAGGTTGCTTGGGCCAGGCAGGGAAGAACGTTAGACTTTGCAGCCGATTCTATGCGGCCTAAGTGCTCTAGAAGCAGGTAGTAGAGATCGGGTTGGGGCTGTTCGGTGAGCGCTTGAGCGAGTGCTAGTTCGGCCAGATATTGACTGGCGGTGAGCTTTGAAAGGTCTGTGCTGAGCCCAGGAAAGGAGCGTTGGGTTTCAGCCTGCACCATTTTGTCGAGGGATTTGCCCTTGGTAAATAGCGCCTCGTTTACAACGAATAGACCTGAGCGGCCCGCTAGTCTGGACTTGTGCTTGCGGGCTCCTGGCGCGATCGCTCGCACCAGCCCATATTCTTTGGTTAGCACCGTCACCAGCCGGTCAGACTCTCCCATGGGCATCGCCTTCAGGTTAATGCCTGTGGCCTTGTAGCTGCGCTGTTTTACATTCGAGGACATAGGGTCAGGTCTTAGGGTTAATCGTCAGAATGATCGTCTGGTTCGTTTTGCTGCTTTAGTATCTGCGGCCCGCGCGAGGTGCCAAGGCGGTTTGCGCCTGCTTCGATCAGGGCGATCGCCTGTTCGGGGGTGCGGATGCCGCCAGAGGCTTTGATGCCGATGCGATCGCCCCCAATTTGTCTGAGCAGCTTCACATCCTCTACCGTCGCACCGCCCTGCCAACCGGTGCTGGTTTTCAAAAACGCTACGCCCGCATCCAAGCAGATTTCAGCCGCCAGCCGTTTTTCAGCCGTTGTCAGCAGCGTTGTCTCTAAAATGGCCTTCACGGGCAAACCTGTCAGCTCTACGATAGCGGCAATTTCTGCATGAAGTGGGCCGGTTTCCCCCATCTTTAGCCAGCCTAAATTAATCACCACATCCAGCTCGCTCGCCCCTTGCTCAGCGGCTTCTTGAGCCTCGTACAGCTTAGTTTTTGCAGTGCTTGCACCGCTAGGAAAGCCAATCACCGTACAGACTTTGGGCTTCTTGCCGTGCAGCCTTTCAATGGCGGTAGGCACATGCACCGGATAGATACAAACGGCTGCGAACTGATAGCGATCGGCTTCATCGCAGAGCTGTAGGATTTGCTGGGTGGTTGCCGCGGGGGCAAGCAGCGTGTGATCGATGAGTGGGGAGAGATCGATTTCTTGGGCCGCTTCTCTTGCCGTTCTATTTCTATTGAGGCCAGCATTCATAAGCTATAGATCCTAATATTTCAGGCTTTATATTTCAGGCTTTTTTAAAGGTGATTTATTATGCTTTTACAAGACATCACTGAACCTTGATGTTAGAAAAGTTCGCTTTGCGCTTAGCTTAAATAGGTGTAACGTGAACAGCCACGTAAATTAGCTACCCGTAAGATCTCGCTAGAAGATTTTTTGTCTGATGCTTTTGTAGGGGCCTCCCTTATTATCTCTGATACAGAGGGAAAATAACCGTCTCATCGGGCAATCTTGATATATCTGACCGCTGCTTTTCTCCCTGACTGCTGCTATGGCCGATCCGCTAATTTCAGCTATTATTTGCACGCATAACCGTGAGCAGTACTTGGGTGCTGCTATCGATAGCCTGCTGGGTCAGTCGCTAACCAACTACGAAATTATCGTGGTGGATAACGCTTCTACCGACGGGACGGCTGACGTTGCCAAAGCTCGGCTGAATCATCCTAACGTTCGCTATGTGCTGGAGCCGACTTTGGGGCTTTCGGTGGCTCGAAATACCGGAGCAGCGGCAGCCAAAGGGCAGATATTGGCCTATTTAGATGACGATGCTGAGGCGAGTGAGGGCTGGCTAGCGGCGCTGATGGCGGCATTTGAGGCGAATGAACGGGTGGCGATCGCAGGCGGTAAAGTCACCCTAATTTGGCCCCCAAACGCTACGCCTCCACGCTGGCTTTCCGACGATCTTTCCAGCGGCCTTGGCGCTTACGATCTTGGCGACGAGCTGATCTACATTCAGCAGCCAGAGCTAACGCCGCGAGGACTTAACTACGCCGTGCGCAAATCCTTTTTAGAATCGGTCGGCGGCTTTGACCTCAACCTGGGCCGCGTCGGTAAAAACCTGCTCTCTAATGAAGAGCAGCAAATGACCCGGCTTGCGCTCGATCGCGGCTGGCAGGTGGCCTACGTGCCCGAAGCCTTAGCTGCTCACAACGTTGCCCCAGCGCGAATGAAGCCAGGCTGGTTTTTGAGTCGGAGCTGGTGGCAGGGCATTAGCGAAAGCTACAGAGAAAAGGCAAGCGGCACCGGGGGAATGTGGCAACTGCGCGGCGGCGGCGAACGGCTCGTGCGCGGCGCGTATAAAACGGTTAAATATATTCATCGACCCGATCAGCGCTTCGAAAATTTCGCTTATGCTTATGGCCAAATTGCCTATTTAGGTAGCGTCATGCGGAACTTAGTTTCGACTGATTAACGAGTTAGCGCTAGCTTTCTTTCTTTAGCTACATCTTTGATAAATACATACCGTGGATTTTCATGACAGCTTCTATTCCGGTTTCGGTTCTCATCCCCGCCAAAAACGAAAAAGACAATCTGCCTGCCTGCCTAGCTAGCCTGGCGCAAGCTGACGAAATATTCATGGTAGATTCGCAAAGCGAAGACGGATCGATTGAAATTGCTGAGAGCTTGGGCGCAAAAGTCGTTCAGTTTGATTTCAACGGACGCTGGCCCAAAAAGAAGAACTGGTCGCTAGACAACCTGCCCTTTCGCAACGAGTGGGTGCTGATTGTAGACTGCGACGAGCGCATCACGCCCGAGTCTTGGGCTGAAATTGCCGAGCGCATCAAGAACCCAGATCTTGACGGCTACTACATCAACCGCCGCGTCTTTTTCTTAGGCAAATGGATTCGCCACGGCGGCAAATATCCCGACTGGAACCTGCGCCTGTTTCGCCACGCCAAAGGCCGCTACGAAAACCTCAACACCGAAGACATTCGCAACACAGGCGATAACGAAGTGCACGAGCACGTCATGATCCCGCATGAGAAAGTCGGCTATCTCAAAGAAGATATGCTGCACGAAGACTTTCGCGACCTGTATCACTGGCTTGCTCGCCACAATCGCTACTCCAACTGGGAAGCGCGGGTGTATTACAACCTGCTAACTGGTATGGCCGATGACGGTACGATTGGCGCAAATCTGTTTGGCGATGCGGTGCAGCGGAAACGCTTTTTGAAGAAGATTTGGGTGCGACTGCCGTTTAAGCCGCTGCTGCGCTTCGTACTGTTTTACATTTTGCGGTTAGGCTTTTTGGATGGCTACGCGGGCTATGTGTATGGCCGCTTGCTCAGTCAGTATGAGTACCAAATTGGCGTAAAGCTGTACGAGCTGAAGTTTGGTGGGAGCCTCAATATTCAACAAAAGAGCGTTCAGCCTTCTGTCAAAGAAGCTTCTGCCGAAGCGTTAGAAAAACCTTCTGAGAAGCCAGTTGTGCAGACGAGTCCAGTTGATGCTTGAGAATACTATGGCTGATGCTGAGGCCAATTTTGATGAAGCTAGTTTTGGAAATTACGGTGCGCCCGCTTTTGTAGACTTGAGCCAATATCATCAGCCGGGCTATGAGGCGGGGGGCTCTAAAGTTAAGATGCTGGTGTGGTGGCTGGTGCAGGCGATCGCATTCCCCCTGACCATCCATACCGCGCACGGCATCCGCTGCTGGCTACTGCGCCTATTCGGAGCCAAAATCGGCCAGCACGTCGTCATTCGCCCCACGGCCCGCTTCACCTATCCGTGGAACATCGAAATTGGTGACTACACCTGGATTGGCGACGACGCAGTACTCTACAGCCTCGCCCCGATCAAAATTGGCCGTCATTGTGTGATTTCGCAAAAGAGCTACTTATGCACCGGCAGTCATGACATCAGCGACCCCCGGTTTGGCCTAACGACCGCAGAAATCGTCGTTGAAAACGGAGCCTGGATTGCAACTGACTGTTTCATTAGCCCCGGTGTTTGCATCGGCGCTAATGCTGTTATTGGAGCCCGTAGCACTGTGTTTCAGTCGATGCCCTCCGGCCAAATCTGCATAGGCACACCCTGTAAGGCCGTAAAGCCAAGACCGATGAAAGCCGCCTGATCATTTTGCTTTACCACAGCTTGACCGTAGCTCAACTATTCTTGATGGCAGCTTGGTAACTTCGTGGAAACTTTGCTGAGCAAGCTGCCGTCATACCCTGTAGGTAATTTAGGCATTGGCCTCTTCAGGAATAAGGGCGAGGTTTCGCAGCAATGGTCTACGAAGAGCGAATTGAAGAAATTGACTTGCAGCGCTACTGGCTAGTGTTAAAGCGCCGCTGGCGACCGGCGACGGTTGTTTTTGTGGCGACTGTGGCGGCGGCTTTTGGCGCGGCGAGTATGCAAAAGCCTATGTATGAGGCGGCTTCTAAGCTGCTGCTACAGCCCGACCAAACCGCTGCATTGACGACTGGCGTTAGTCAAGATTTGGGGAGCTTGAAAAGTCTTAAGCAGACGAGCGACCCGCTGGCGACGCAGGCAGAAATTATCTTTTCACTACCGATTCTAGAAGACACTATTCGCGAGCTTGACCTGCGCAACTCTGAAGGTGAGCCAATCAAGCCGCCGGAATTAGCGAGTAATTTGAGCGTAGAGCCACTTTCAGAGACGGATGTGATTGCTATTGCCTATCGTTCGGGCCAGCCGGAGCTATCGGCAGCGGTGGTAAACCAGATCATGCGCTCCTATATACAGGCCAACATCAGCAGCAATCGTGGTGATGTCACAGCGGCCCGAGAGTTTTTAGAAGAAGAGCTGCCCCGCGCTCAGGCTGAAGCTGACAGGCTAAGCGAGGAATTGAGGCGATTTAACGAAGACAACGGCATTGTTGCGCTGCCCGAAGAGGCAGGGGCTACGGTGGCGGCGATCGCTAATATAGACAATCAAATCAGTCAGACCCAAGTAGCCCTTGTCGCCGCTGAAAGCCAGGCGAATCAGCTATCTCGTCAGCTGGGCATGAGTGCTCAAGCCGCCTTGGACTTGGCAACGGTTAACCAGTCGCCTGCGGTGCAAGAATCTCTTGCTGCACTACAGGGCGTCAGAGCAGAACTCGCAACGGCTCTCACCCAGTACACGCCGCAGCATCCTTCGGTCAGAGCGTTGCAGCGTAGAGAGTCAGCCCTGAGCGCGGTGCTGCGAAATCGGGTGGGCGAAGTGGCCCGAGGCGCTGCCCCAGCGGGCCTGTTGAGCATGAGCGCGATTGATGAAAAGCTGGCTGAACAGCTTGTGCAGGCTGAAGTTGATCGGCAGAGCACTTTCAACCAGCTCGCGACTTTGGTGGCTACTAGAGATGCCTATGAAGCAAAAGGAAGCGTGTTCCCAGGACTCGAAAGGACGCAATCTGAGCTGATAGAACGACAGATATCGGCGCGTAGCCGAGCTGAAACGCTGCTTGAGCGGTTACAGGAAGTCAGGCTGGCTGAAAATCGTAGAGTGGGAAGTGCTCATATTGTAGAACTCGCGGCGGTGCCGGATTCGCCGACGGTAGAGGGCAAGATGAAGTATTTGCTCGCAGGCGGCGTGGTGGGAGCCTTTTTGGGAGTCGCCACGGCCTTCTTCCTTGACCTGATCGATCGATCGCTGAAGACCGTGAAAGATGGCGAGAAGATATTTGGCTACGTGCTGCTAGGCGTGATTCCTCACTTTGAGCTACCGCGTGGGTACGAGCTACCTGAAGGCATGGCGGAAGAAGACGGAATGCCCGCGCGTCGGATTATCACGCTGGAGAGCAGCTACCCGATTTTGTCGAGTGCCTACCAAATGCTACAGGCCAATCTGCGCTTTATTAGCTCAGACCAAAAGCTGAAGGCGATCGCCTTTACTAGCTCAGTCGCAGGCGAAGGCAAATCTGAAGTGTGCGCCAACCTGGCGGCCTCAGTGGCACAGACTAACCGGCGCGTGCTGCTGGTAGATGCTGATATGCGATCGCCCAGCCAGCATCACCTTTGGAACCTGATTAACGCGGTGGGCCTAAGCCACGTGCTCGTAGGCGAAGGCAGCTTGGAGCGCGCCCTACAGCCGGTGAATGACAACCTGACAGTAATCACTGCTGGGGTCGTGCCGCCAAACCCGATGGCACTGTTGGACTCGGAGCGAATGGCGACTTTGATCGAGCTATTTCGCGAGCAGTTTGACTACGTTATTTTTGACACGCCTTCGCTAACTGGGGCGGCAGACGCAGCGGTGCTTGCAAATCTTACCGACGGTGTGTTGATGGTGATGCGGCCTCGTACGGTGACTTACGACCGGGCGATCGCAGCTAAGTCTTTACTAGAACGCTCGGGTGCAACGGTGCTAGGCATGGTTGCTAACGGCGTCGATAGTAAAAATGACTTCGGCGAATACTCTTACGACGCCCGTGAGCTAACCGATCGGGCGAGTCGTACGGCGCGAATTGCTAGAGAGCGGCTGGCAGGATCTTCCGTTCCTGTGAGCACAAGTCGCCGGTAGCTAGCCTATTTGCTGCCTGTCTAGTGTCTTCTAACTCAATTCTCGCTAGCTTCCTACGTCACTTTTTTTAGAGCCTTTAAGAGGCAGAACTTATATGTCGCGCGTTTTTGCTTTGGGTGTTGCTTCGACGGTTACAACAACGGTGTCAGCTCTACTCTTAGCGGGTACCAGCGTTAGTCTGAACAGCCGCTCGGCGCTGGCGCAAATTACAGGACAGCCCAGCTTAAGCCAGCCAACCGGCCAACCGAGCGGTCAGCCTGCTATTGGACAGCCCAATAGTCGCCCTCAGCCCATAGATTCGCAGCGATCGCTCACACCTGCCGCGCTGCCATTAGCGACGAGCGGAAGTCAGGCCACTTACATTTTGGGCGCAGGCGATCAGATAGCGCTTTCGGTGATTGGTTACCCTGAGTTCACTGGAACCATTGCGATTTTGGCAGACGGGACAATTACGCTGCCGCTGCTGGGGCCGCTACGGGTAAGCGGGCTAACGCCGAATCAGCTCAGTGTGGCGCTGACGCAAAGATTTAAAGAATATCTAGTTGATCCCGTCGTGAGTGTGAGCCTGGCGGTGATGCGGCCTGTGGTGGTGACAGTTGCTGGTGAGGTCTATCGCCCTGGCCCGATTCAGCTCAGCGGCCTGAGTAGCAGCAATGGCAATCCTTTGGGCACTACCGGCATTACTGCGGCAGGCACAAATTCACTGCTGTTAGAGCGGCCTGCTTTACCAACGTTAAGTTCGGCGGTGCTGCTAGCAGGCGGGGTGACCCGAGATGCTGATATTCGCCAGGTGTCGGTGCGTCGGCCTTTGCCGGGCGGGCAGATGGAGACATTTACATTGAACTTGTGGGAGGCGATTACCTCCGATGCAGGCGCTGCGGACATTGGCCTGCGCGATGGCGACTCGATTTACATTCCACGACTGGTTGGCGATGAGATTGACCGGCGGACGGTGGCTAGCTCAAGTCTTGCCCCAAGTACGGTGCGGGTGAAGGTGGTGGGTGAGGTGGTGGCTCCTGGAGAGGTCGCCGTGCCGCCGAATAGCTCGGTGTCGAGTGCGGTGGCGATCGCAGGTGGCCCCACGAACGATGCCCGGCTTTCTAACGTGAGCCTGGTAAGGCAAAACGAAAATGGCGAAATAGAGCAAGAAGAGATTGATTTGAGCAACTTAGTAGACGACTACCAAATTCAAGATGGTGATGTGGTGGTGGTGGCCAAGCGCGGTTATCTGTCAGTCGTAGACGGCATTAGTCGCCTTTTTAACCCGATTAGCGTGTTTCGTCTGCTGGGGTTTTAGTTTGTTCTTGTTTATCTTCTCTTGTTTGTTTTCTAAGGCTCTTTTATTGTCAGGAACCTACGGCTATGTTTGTCCGAATACCTTTGTTGATAGTTGCGATCGCGCTTCTCATTCCCTGTGCAATGCTCTTTATTGAGTGCTTGAGCGCAGTAATCGCTTCTGTTTTGAGGTCGTCTGCAAAGTCTCCATTATTGCCGTCTGTCTCTAAAGATGACTTTTCTGTTGCGGTGCTGATGCCCGCTCACAACGAAGCAGAGGTGATTGTCGAAACTTTAGCAGCGCTCACCCCTCAACTGCTGCCTCAAGACCGGCTGATTGTCGTCGCTGATAACTGCACTGACAACACCGCCCAGCTCGCTAGGAATGCGGGTGCCACGGTATTAGAGAGAACTGACGATTCGCGCAGGGGCAAGGGCTATGCCTTAGATTGCGGCCTGCGGTTTATGGCAGCATCGCCTCCGGCAGCGGTGGTGATGGTCGATGCCGACTGTGAGTTTAGGCGGGGGTCTATTCGGACATTGGCCAGCGATGCGATCGCCCGGCAGCGTCCTACTCAGGGTATCTACTTGCTCGATCGCCCTGCTCAACCTAGCTTAAAAGAGGCCGTTTCAGCCTTTGCCTTCAAGGTAAAAAATCTCGTTCGTCCGCTGGGAATGACGCAGTTAGGAATGCCTTGCCTGCTCACCGGAACCGGCATGGCTTTCCCCTGGTCGGTGATTACGACGGTGGATTTGGCGAGCAATTCGATTGTTGAAGATATGAAGCTGGGGTTTGATTTGGCAATCGCAGGGGTGCCGCCAACCCTATGTTCAGCGGTGACCGTTGTGGGCCAACTGCCGCCGAGCGACGCCGATGCTAGAACGCAGCGAACCCGCTGGGAGCACGGTCATTTGCAGTTGATTTCGCACTATGCGCCTCGGCTGCTGTTTCAGGCGGCAGCGCAGGGGCGGCTGACGCTGTGGGCGCTCTCGATTGATCTGCTGATTCCGCCGCTGTCCTTGCTGGTGATGATTTGGGTAGGCGTGACGTTGGTGGTGACCTTGGCTAGCGGCCTAATTGGGTTTTGGTTGCCCGCGTTGATTTGC
This sequence comes from uncultured cyanobacterium, assembly GCA_963793265.1. GTDB lineage: Bacteria > Cyanobacteriota > Cyanobacteriia > Phormidesmidales > Phormidesmidaceae > Phormidesmis. The sequence continues at coordinate 110,796 of CAWBZI010000003.1, read as the reverse complement.
TACGCGGCTGGGTTGGAATTAGCGATCGCAGTGATTTCTGCCTGGGCCAAGTTTGCACAGGCTGACATTTCGCTTAAGACTTTGCTGAGCGTACCAACTTACGTTTTATGGAAGATTCCGGTGTATTTGAAGTTTCTCACCGAGCCACAGGTGGAGTGGGTACGTACGCGGCGTCAGGTGCAGCGAGATAAGTAGGCTTTGAGCGTAGAATCGAGCGCGCAAAGGTTAGCTCAAGTAGGTCATTCTAGTGAAGTTGGTTCTAGCATAGGTGGACTGCAACTATTCACCGTTTGAACATGCCACCTATTCAAATTGATCTCAGAAGCGACACGATCACTCAGCCTACGCCTGCGATGAGAGAAGCCATGGCCCAGGCGGTTGTTGGCGATGATGTGCTAGGCGACGATCCGACTGTTGCGGCGTTAGAAGCTTACGTGGCTGAGCTTTTAGGAAAGGAGGCGGCTGTGTTTATGCCGTCGGGTACGATGACAAATCAGGTGGCGTTGCGATCGCACACTGAGCCCGGCAACGAAATTATTCTAGAGTCTCAGGCGCACATCTATTACTACGAGGGCGGTGGCCCAGCGGCGCTGTCGGGGGTGATGTGTCGGCTGGTGGATGGCGATCGCGGTATTTTTACAGCCGCAGATTTGAAGAAAGCTTTGCGGCCTGTAGACTTTCACTTTCCTAGAACCAAGCTGGTGTGTTTAGAGAATACGCACAATCGTGGGGGCGGGCGAATTTATCCACTTTCTGAGATTGAGGCGATCGCTCAAGTCTGCAAGGAAAATGACCTCAAACTGCATTTAGATGGCGCTAGATTTTGGAATGCTTGCTGTGCCACGGGCATCTCTGAGGCTGAGTATGCGAAGGACTTTGATACGGTGAGCGTTTGTTTTTCTAAGGGTTTGGGTGCACCTGTGGGGTCGGCTTTGGTGGGGTCTGAGGAATTCGTGATGCGATCGCGCAGGTTTCGCAAGATGTTTGGCGGCGCGATGCGTCAGGCTGGCATTATTGCAGCGGGCGCTTTGTACGGGCTAAAGCACCACCGAGAGCGCTTAAAAGAAGATCACGATAACGCTCAAATGCTGGCGAATGCGCTGGGTCAGATTGAGGGTGTGCAGATAGACCTAGACGCGGTAGAGACAAATCTTGTTTACTTCGATACGCCCGATGTTTCGGCGTCTGTCGTTGTAGAGCGATTGGCAAAAGACGGTGTGGCTGTATTGGCAACTGGGCCGAATACGATTAGAGCTGTGACAAATTTGATGGTTAGCAGCGCGCAAATTCAAAGTGTGCCAGATCTCGTCTCGACGGCGGTACAAAATGGCTAAATACGCCTTTTACCCTTTTATATAGCGGCTTATTTCTGTCGCGCGGATGGTGCATGTGGAAGTCATACAGATCTACATTGGTGCCACTTTAATAATATCAAGAGGCATTTATGGCCAGGATGAATCAGCTCAAAACTCTAGTGCTGTTAGCTCTGCTCGGCGGACTGATTGTGCTGGCAGGCTACTTGCTAGTTGGCGATGAAACGGGGCTTTATTACGGACTAGCCTTTGCAGCGGCGGGTAGTTTTAGCTCCTGGTACTATTCTGATAAAGCGGCGCTCTCGGCTTTTAAGGCTAAGCCTACGCCAAGGGAAGAGGCTCCTGAGCTGAGTGGCCGAATTGAGAAGATGTGCGATCGCGCTGACCTTCCTCATCCCAAGCTCTACATTGTCCCCTCTAAGTCTCTCAATGCTTTTGCCACTGGGCGCGATCCTGAACATGCTGCGATCGCTCTTACCGAAGGCATCATTGATGTGCTCCCCCCCGACGAGCTAGACGCGGTAATTGCCCACGAACTCACCCACGTACGCAATCGCGACACCCTCATTCAAGCGGTTGCTGGCACCCTGGCTGGGTCTTTAACCTATGTCGGTCGTATTCTCACCTTTGGCGCACTGTTCTTCCCCGTTGCTCGGATCGGACGACGAGGTAACAATCCGCTGGCAATTCTGTTTTTGCTAGTAGTTGGGCCTTTTAGTGCGGGCCTGCTGCGGATGGCAATTTCTAGAACTCGGGAATTTGCCGCTGATGAAGGCGCTGCTGAGATTACGGGAAAGCCTTTGGCTTTGGTACGTGCGCTTGAAAAATTAGAGGCAATGGGAGAAGAGAATCCTATTCATGGCAATCCTGCCTATGCGCCATTATTTATCGTCAGTCCGCTGTCAAGAAAAGGACTGATGAGTTTGTTTTTAACCCATCCGCCGACTGAAGATCGGATTGAGAGGTTGAAGGCGATCGCGCAAAGTCTCAAAGCTGCTGATACTTCAGTAGACACGACTAAAACATTGAGCCCTGCAACTTAATAGGACTAGGTTACTCATCCGGTGGGTAGTGGGCGACTAAGATCGACACCTCTGGATGAGTCCGTGCGATTTCTTCAGGCAATGAGCCAATAGCAGGCTGTCGGGTCGTTTGCCTGCGGTGAGTATTTACCTCTAAAACCAACAGGTCGTTCGGCTGTAGCCGCTTTGATACGCGGTTGAACAGCCTGCCTTTGACCTGTTCTATTGGAATGTCTGGACTGAGGCTGGCTACGTCTGTCTCACTCAAAAAAGGCTGCTTGCGACCACTAACGACGACAATTTTAGGTGTAGACTTCAGCTCGTTTGCGATCGTTTGAACAATCTCAAGCGTGGGTTGAAAGTTGGTTGACCTGGCCTGACGCTGATTGACAGCTAGAATAATTCGACCTGTATTAGAAATGGGATAGACAAACCGGGTGACCAGCACAGGTATATGAGCGCGGCGGGTTACGTTGTCGAGAACGCTGCCAAAAAAGTTGTCTTTGTAGCTAGAAAACCCTTTCCAGCCGCAGATGATCAGGCTGGCGTTTTGTTCTAAAGCTGTCCGCAAAATTCCTTTATCTATGGCATCGTCAACCCGAGCAATCGGCTCTACTTTAGTAACAGCCGCATGAGCAATGTCTTCTGCAATTTCCAGCATTTGCGTTTGCTGCCGTCGGTCTGCCGCTGACACTGGCCCGCTATGATCCGAGAGTACGTTCAAAGGCAACAGCGTTCCATTGCCCGCTTTCGCTAGGATCAAAGCCAGCTCAAGCAGCGTATCTTCGGTACTTGGATTAGCAACGGTGACTAAAACGCGGCGGGTTAGCCCGTCAGAGGCGGCAGTTGGTGACTGGGGCGCAGCAACTTTGACCTGACGGCCCCAGCGCTGTGTGACCCAGGGAGAGAAAATTGAGGTGGCTAAGATCATCGCTACTACGCCGTTGACCGTGAGCTGATCGACTAGCTCGATGTTGTAGGCAACGGTGATAGCCGCTAGCGTAGAAGCTGCTTGCGCCGTCGAGAGCCCAAACATAACCATCACATCAGGGTGCTTGTACTTGAACGCTTTGCCAGCCATCCAAGCGGCGGCGTATTTGCCAATAAGTTCGGCAACAATCATCACGCCTGCAATCAAGAGCACCCGAGGCTGACGAATCAGCACGACCGGATCGATCAACATGCCGACCGAGATTAAGAAGAAAGGAACAAAGAGCGCGTTGCCGATGAACTGAATTCTGTTCATGAGCGGGCTCATTTGCGGGATGAGCGGCGTGAGGGCGATGCCTGCTAAAAAAGCGCCAATAATCGGCTCAATATCAATGGCGTTGGCGGTGTAAGAAACAACAAACAGCGTCGCTAAAACAAAGGTGAACTCGGCGTTTTCGTCGTGACCAAACTTGTGAAAAAACCAGCGGCCTAGTCGGGGAATGCCCCACAGTGCGCCTAGCGTGTAGAGGGCGAGCGCGGGTATCAGGAACAGCCAGAAGGAGAGCGTGAGGCTGCCCTGATAGGCTTTGATGATGACGGCTAGGGTGAGGAGCGCTAGGACGTTGGTGATGAGGGTTGCGCCTAGTGTGACGGTGACGGCGGGCGATCTCATAATCCCCAACTTGTTCAAAACCGGCAGCGCCAGCAGCGTATGCGAAGAGAAACAAGAAGCCACTAAAATTGCGGCTAGCCAGCCATAGCCCAGCAGCAGCATCGCCACTGTGCCTATCACCAGCGGAATGATAAACGTGGCAATGCCGAATAGTGTGGCCTTATCCCCTTCTTCTTTAAAGTCGTCCAGGCTAGTTTCTAACCCGGCCATGAACATCAAAAACAACAAACCCACCGTACCCAAGAGCACGATAGTACTGTCGCGCTGAAGTAGGCCCAAGCCATCCGGCCCGACGACGACGCCTGCTAAGATGAGTCCGACAATGCCTGGCAGTTGAAAACGTTCAAACAGCAGCGGCGCGACCAGCATAATCGCCAAGATCGTGAGAAAAATGGCGACAGGATCGGTGATCGGGTCGGAGAGAAAAGAAGCCAGTATCAAGATAGTTATAAGGTTAGGAGGACTGCTTTTGTTGACGGCCCATCATAGGCCGAAGATCGCGAATCATGCTAAAGACGCCGACAAATACCGTGAAGAACTCCAGGCGACCTAGAAACATGCCTACCGTTTGTGTCCAGAGTACGCCAGCCGGGGCATCGGCAGCGGTGACGCCCACAGAAAGGCCCACGGTGCCAAGCGTACTGGCATATTCAAACAAACTATCTTGTAGCGGGTAGCCATAGCCCATCATGACGGCACTGCCGATGAAGAACACCATTACGTACAAAAAGACGAATAGCGCCACCTGCCGAATCTGACTCGCGCGTAAAAAGCGGCGCTGCTCTCCCTGCCAGATTTCAGTCTCATTCACGGCTCCTTTGGGCAGCAGCATTTGCCGCGTTTCTGAGACTAAAGCACGATACAAAATATAGATTCTGAGCTGCTTGATACCGCCTGCCGTAGAGCCCGCCCCGCCGCCAATCAGCATTAGCACGATCATGCCTAGCCAGGGCAAACTGTTCCAGTCGCCGTAGCCAACGGTTGAGAAACCCGTAGTCGTGAGGGCTGTAATTGACTCAAAAATGGAGACGCGGATGGCTTTGTCAAGCGTGGGGTATAGGCTGAGCGCTGAGCCGAAGAAGATAATGATCGCTACTAACGGAATCATCAGCGCCTGCAATCGCACCTGACCGTTGCGCACCACCGATTTGATACGGCCTGTGAGTAGCAGGTAGATGGTGACAAAGTTGAGGCCACCAAACAGCATGAGCACGATGGTGACGGCTTCGACGAAAGGGCTGTCCCAGTAGCCGATGGAGTCGGTGCGGGTGGAAAAGCCGCCAGTGGAAAGTGCGGCAAAGGAATGGTTGACCGCATCGAACCAGCCCATGCCGGAGATCCAGAGGGCTACCGTACCAATGGCGCACAGGCCGCTGTAAATGATCAGCACGAGCTTGGCCGAGCGGCGAACGTTGGGGGCAAGCTGTTCGCTCCGGCCTTCGGCGCTGCTAAGAGAGGCTCCGACCGGCCCAGCGATCGCACTCAAGGTAATGATCGCCAGCCCGGCCCCGCCGAACAGCTCCATGATGCTGCGATAGAGCAAAATGAGCTGAGAGGTTTGGGTGACATCGACCACAGAAAGCCCTGTGGTTGTCCAGCCGCTCGTGGCTTCAAAGGCCGCTTGGGTGAAGTTCAGCCCGCCAACGGTTAAGAAGGGAACGGTGCTAAATAGGACGGCTAAGAACCAGGAGAGTACGACAATCACTGAGCCTTCTTGGAGGGTGAGGGTAGCGCCTGATTTGGGGGCAAGCGATCGCCAGCACACCAGCCCGAGCCCGCTCAGCAAAAGCCCCGGTAGCAAAAAGCCCCAGGCCAAACCGGCTTCTTCGGGGTAGGCCAGCAGGGCAATTAGAGGCGAGATTAAAGCCAGACCCGCAATCATGCAGACAAGGCCGGTGTAGCCTGCAATGGCTCGGTAGCGCTGCTGTAAAAAACTTCGATGGCGCATTGCTTAGGCCCCCTCGCCTGTGAGCACTTGTTGGGCCTGACCGTAGCGGTCGTTTTCACTGATGAGGAGAATGCGATCGCCCGCGTGCAGATAGCTGCGCTGCTTCGCCAAAATCACATGCCCGCGCCTGACCACGCAGGCCACCACCGCCCCTCGCAGGTTCAAATCTTTAATCGCTGAGCCCACTGCCGGACTGTTTTCAGCCAGCACCACTTCTGTAATCGTGACGCCGCTATCAGTAACAGGCACCAGATTACGAATATCTGAGCTAGCGGTTTGCTGCTCAATCATAGAGCCCAGCACTTCAGTAGCCGAAAAAGCCACGCTGACGCCCAGCTCCTCAAAAATCTCACGGTTTTCAGGATCGTTTACCAGCGCAACCGTCTTCGGCACCCCGTAGCGATCCTGCGCGATTTGGCAGGCAATCAAATTGTCCTGATCTTGCGCCGTCAGCGCCAGCAGCACGTCAGCCTGATACGCACCTGCTTCTTGCAGCACAGCCGGGTCGCTACCGTCGCCCGTGAGCACCGTGGCCTTCAGCCGTCGCGATAGAGAAACCGACTGTTCTTTATCGGGCGTGATGATAGTCAAAAAATAGCCCTTACTCGAAAACCGCCGACCTAGAAAGTAGGTGAGCTTATCTGTACCAATTAAAATAATTCTCATTTGGTTGCCTGAGCTTTCTGCTTAAATTGACCGTCTAGCTTTTGCATAAATACGTCAGCAGAAAGCTGAGTGGGGCTAATGGTTTCAATCTCTAGCTCCTGGTAAATGGCCTCGCGAGCCGGGTCAAAAACGCGGGCGAGCACCAGTGGAATTTCAAACACTGTTTTAGCGATTTGGGCCACCATCAGGTTCACGTTGTCCTGGCTGGTGACGGCCAGCACGCAGTCTGCTTTTTCTACTTTGGCCTGACGCAGCGTGGCTAGCTCAACGGCATCGCCAATAATTTGAAAGCCGCTAAATTCACTAGAGAGATTATTGAAAGTAGCTTCGCGCTGGTCGATGACCACAACGCTGTGGCCCTCAGCGCTGAGGCGACCGGCTAGTAAGGAGCCGAGTCGCCCGCAGCCGATGATGATAATGTATTGAGCGCTTTTGGTAATGCCACCAAAAAGGGATGAAACCATTGAAGAGCCCGGTTCTTAAAACCGCCTATAGAAGAACACTTTTAGACGAATGCGCTGTTAAAAGAATGATTATTTATAGCTCAAAACTTGGGCTTTGAACTGAGACTTGTCGCCGCCCGGTCTAAGTTCTGGCTGGCCGGTTTATAGGCGGGCTCCAGGTCAAGGGCGACTCTGTAGTTTTTAATGGCTTCAGCGCGATCACCCCCTACTTCCAACAGCTCCCCGAGCAAGTTAAACCCAGCCGCATTCTCAGGATGAGAACCAATACACTTCTTAGCCAGGGCCATTGCATCATCGTACTTCCCCTCCTTAGCCATCTTTCGTGCGGTCGAGATCTGCTCGTCGTAGCCGTCATTGCTATCTTCAGCGCCTTGAGCCAGCACCCGGCTCACCAGCTCTCTTAGCTCACTGGGGGTAAAAGGCTTTTGCAAATAGTCGATTGCCCCGAGCTTCATGGCTTCTACCGCGTTATCGACCGAGCCATGCGCCGATACCATCACCACCTTTAGCGACGGCTGCTGTGCGATCGCCTTCTGCAACACTTCAATCCCATCCATCCCCGGCATTTGAATATCTAGCAGTAGCAAATCGGCGGGATTGTTCCTAAGCTGGTTTATCGCCGTGCTGCCATCTACTGCTGTGCTTACGTCGTAGCCCTGAGTAGAGAGCGCCTGACTGACGGTGAGGCGAATACTTTTTTCATCATCGGCAACTAAAATGCGAGCGTTAGGCATGGACTTTATCCTCGTAATGGGTAGGAGAAGCGATTGAAGCACTGGCCGAAGCAGCGATTGGGAGCGTGAAGCTAAACGTACTGCCATGACCAGGGGCTGAATCGACCCAGATCGTGCCGCCATGCGCTTTGATAATCTCTTTGCAAATGGCTAATCCCAGTCCCGTTCCGCCAACATCCTTTTCAGTTTTGACCTGCACAAACTTATCGAAGATTCTAGTTTGATAGGCCGGATCGATGCCAGGGCCATCGTCAATCACGGCAATAGAGATCCAGGTGCCGTGAGATTTGGCCGTAATCTCGATCTTTTCTTTGGCATAGCGTAAGGCGTTGGCAATCAGGTTCGTAAGCACCCAGGTGATTTTGTTGGCATCGGCCTGCACTTCTGGCAGGTTCGCGACTGTTTGACTCGTAAGCTGAACCCCCTTTTCATCGACTTGAATTTGCAACAGTGCAATCGCTTTATCAATAAGCTGTTGAGGTTGGGCGATCGCCTTATCCATCTCCATTCCAGACTCAATCTTGGAAAGATCCAACAGATCGTTTACCAGCTCTCGCAGGCGCTGAACGTCTTCTTGAGCGGTTTCTAAGAGCGCCTGTTCATTTTCAGATAGTTTTACCTTTGCGCTCTCTATCAATAGGTCGATACTCATCGCCATACCCGTCAGCGGCGTGCGCAGCTCATGAGAGGCGGTCATCACAAACTCACTTTTGAGCTGGTCAAGCTGTTTGAGGTTGGTCACATTTTGCAGCAGCAGCACAACGCCCAGTCGTCGATTGTCTTCAGTCGTAACCGGGGTCGCCAAGTATTGATAATGCTCAATGCTTCCTCTTTCAAAGGTCAGTTCGGCACACTGTTTCTCTTCTGTATCTTTTTTGACTAGATCTGTTGTAAGTGCAGGTGACTCTACGACTGCTTGAATTTGTTCGTAGAGCGGGCGGTTGTCTGTTATTTCTAAAAAGTGTCGGCCCTGAGCGAGATTAGGTCTGGTGCCAAATAGCATAGCGGCCACAGGATTAATCGCGACGATGCGAAGCTGATCATCAACAACGATAATGCCGTCGCTGAGGCTGTAGATAATAGCCTCACTGCGCTGCTTTTCAGCAACTAGCTTGTCGAGATTGAGTGCCTTAAAAGCCTGAAGCCTTTGGCTCATGATGTTGACCTCATCGGCAAGCTGGCCGAGTTCGTCTTGAGAGGCGATCGCAAGCTGCACGTCATAATTACCGCTGGCAATTTGCTCAGTCGCCCCGCGAATGGCTTTAATCGGCTGCACCAAACTACGCGAGAGAATCCAGCTCACAATGAAGCCGATGGTAGCGGCACTCAGGCCCGCGATCGCCACTGAGATAATGGCCTGCTGTGAGGTATCCGCTGCCAAATCTGAGGCTTCAATCATGGCCGTCTGATTGAGTTCTCGCAGTTGCGTAGCCGAATCACGCACCACCTGAAATGCCGGGCGCACAACCTGTTCGTATGTATCCGTCTCACCTGTAGCGTCAGCCGTCAGCCGATCTACGCTGACTAAGTAACTCTGATAAGCCGACTCTAGCTCAGCTAAAGTTTCGGCTTCTTGCGGCAGCGTCACATTGTCTTTAGCGCGGCTGAGCCACTGTAGGAAGACAACTTCGTACTCACGGAATAGCGATCGCCCCGAGGTTTCATCCTCTTCTAAAAGCAAAATCAGCGTCGCGCTGTCCTGCCGCTCTAGCGCGTCAATCATGCTATCGGCAGCGCGAATGCTGCGATAGTTCTCTTGCAGAATGTTTTCGCTAGCCTGACCCAGCCGCCATAGATTAAAAACGCCCCACAGCCCCACCAAAACGACAAGCGCTAGGCTAACTGCGTAACCTGATAAAACTTTCGCCTGTAGCTTCATGGCGGAGGCGTTTGAACGCCTATTTAGGATGGCTAATATTACTCAACTATCTTTATCTACGCCTATACCTTGAGGTCTATTCTCCGCGCGTTCTTCTACGTGTTCTAGCAAGCACTCTCCCTTTTAAGCACAAAGAAAAACGGCTGCGGTGATACCTTGCAGTCCATTAGCCCAAGCAGCGTATTCTCATCGACCTTTCTAAAAATGTCGTTAATTGGCAAATGGTCATAAATCATCGTGGCGCTGACCTTGCCTCGATACTCAGTCATTCGTAGCCTAGCTTGCGGGTCTTCTGTTTTTAGCAGCGGGTTAAAGAAGGAGAACACAGACTTCATGCCTTCGTTTTTAGGAATCGGTAGGTTCATGCCAATGCTCATCATGGATGGAATAGGTAAAAGCTTGAAGATGTGATCCTGGCTATCTGAAAACAGCAGCGGATGAACGCAGTCTGGATTAACAAATTCTTTGCCGTACCAGTTAGCTACTTCTAGTAGCCCATCCATCGGATGCCCGGTATGGAAGCCGGAGCCCTGCCATCTGCCGGTCATGAAGTTCAACTCTACGGGCTCTAGCTGATCAAATAGGTCTAGTGCTTCAGGCAGCGTAGCTTTTCCACGCTGCAACATCGTCTGTGGTATTGAAAGAGCAACTTCTTTAATCATCATGATTAGGCAAATATCGTGCGACTTATATCTTCTACGGTAGCTATAGCTTGAATCTACAACGCTATTAAAGCATGAGCCTTTGGAGAGGATCTTGAGCGGCTATATAAAACTGAGGAGCCGCTGAGGACGGCCCGTCATTTTGCTGATGCGATGCCTGAGTAAGTCTCAGCGAGCCTTTAATCTACCTTCAGACACCGGAGAGGTGCAGATGACATTATGAAATCAATGAAGCGAACACATTCACCTCTCCAAGGAATTTCGGTTATGAAACGTCAACTCTTCTCCGCATTTGTTCTCACTACGATTGTTGCTGCCACCTTCGCTCCCGCTGCTAGCGCTGTTGGTTTTAGATTCACCACTATACAAGAGCGTCAAGGCGAAGTGATTCAAGATAGTGAGATTGAGAACTTTCGCTCCCTCCAACGCGCTCGCTAAAGACCGCTAAATAAAGTTTCTCTCTTTAATCTGTTCGTTGCAGTATTCAACTTTGAGAGCTGCTTTTGTTTAAGAAGTAGGTTCAGTGAATTACCAAGGTTCTCGATAGTACCGAGAACCTTTTTTGCGATCGCCCCACCCCTTTCTCTTATCGAGGCGCATCTGCCAACAAATACCTATCCTCTGCCAAATGAGAATCAGGGCAGCCAAACAGAATAGTCAAGTCGCCCTCACCCGTTTTGCAAAGCTGATGCGCGTAGCCTTCGGGAATGACAAAGCTATCGCCTGTGCTCACCGCTATATTTCTCCAATCTTGCGATCGCACCCCCCCGTCAGTCGTCTTGCCAAAAAACAAAACGCCTTCCCCTTCTACCACCGCATAGTCTTCATCACCAATCGCATGAAAATGACAGCCCACCTGCTGAGGAATCGCCGCAACATGCTTTCGATAGCCTGCGTTTCCTGAAACCTCCCCATGGCGAATATTCACAACTGGATCAGGTTCTGCTGAGCTAAGCGCAGCTTGCCACACTGAGCGCAGCTTGCCTAAACTATCACCCGCTGTTTTTAAACTGATGGTCTGGGCATTTTCTGTCCGTAAAGAGGCTGCTTCGTCCATGCGTTTGTGCTCCTGCGCCATTTGCTTACAACCAAATAGCCTATCATGATGAACAACTGTAGTGTGACACGCCGCCAACGTTAGAAAATGCTTTGGGTTTTAGGCGATAGTATTTATCTTCTACTTCTTGTGACTGCTCATCATATGGATAGCTCAGTACTGCTTGCAACTCTTTAACTAGGGTGTAGTCACCCTGCATGGCCTGCTGATAGGCAGGAACAATCAACCACTCTCGCCATGCGTATTTTGGATTAGTTTGTTTCATCTTTGTTGATACCTCAGTCAAGCCGCCTTCTTTGGCAACGAGTTCGCGCCAGTTTTCTAGCCAATGTTGCCACTGTTCATCGAGCTGTTGTGAAGTATCAACGTAGAAGCTCTTTTTCAATGCTGAGATATCGTTTGGTACGTGGGATAGCTCGCGGAAGAAAATAGTGTAATCTGCCTCTGGAGCGAGTCATTAGCTGCATTAACTGCTTAAATAGCTTTGGGTCAAATTCAGTTAAGCCGAGTTTGGCTGCCCACATTTTTTGAATGTGCTTCCTGCATCTCTTCTGCAAAGCCACGGCGTATTTGATCGAAACGTTCTAAAGCTTCAGTATCTTCTGCGAGTAGCGGTCTTACAGCCTTCCAAAACATATGATAATTTGCTTCTGCTGCGTTTGGCTGATTGAAGAATGAAAAGTGTTCGCCACCGCCAGTCCAGGGTTGAAACCAAGGGTCAAAAGTTTCACAAAAGCCAAAGGGGCCATAGTCGAGGGTAAAGCCACCGGCAGCGCAGTTGTCACTATTAAAATTACCCTGGCAATAACCCACACGTAGCCAATTGGCCACCAGTGACGTAAGACGCTGGCGAAATAGCTTAGCTAACTCAACCAGTTGATTTGCGTAGCTTTGATCTGCAATATCAAGGCTTTGATTAATGTCGCTTTTGTATTCTCGCTCAAGTAAGTGCGACACGACCATGCGCAACTCTTCTAGTGCTTTTGGATGAGCATTGCTGCGATGGCGGCGCGCAAATAACTCTAGCTGGCCCACGCGCAAAAAGGAGGGTGCCACGCGAGTCGAAATGGCTACAGGATTGTCTACCAAAATATCAGGATCGATGGCGTGGGAGTCTTGAGAATACCAGGGCCGGGTTACGATTTCAGATCTAGAAACATACAGTGTCAAAGAACGCGATGTAGGAACACCTAAAGCGTGCATATATTCTTGCCCTAAAAACTCACGCACGCTGGAACGGAGTACTGCGCGCCCGTCAGCACCACGACAATAAGGCGTCGGGCCACCGCCTTTTAATTGCATTTCCCAGTGCTGACCATTGATAACGCCTTCAAACACAGATATCGCCCGACCATCGCCGTAACCATTACCCGTACCGAATGGACATTGTTGAATATATTCAGTGCCGTAAATTGACAGTGCATACCCCGTCGCCCAGCCAACCTGACGCATGGGCTCATAGGCAGCAGAGAGATCGCCAGAAAATACACGGCGAAATTTTTCATTGAGCGCTAGCTCGTCGCTCAACCCGAGTTCTTTAAAGAAAGTGCTGCTATGGGTTACATATTCTGGGTCTGCAAGCGGCGTGGGTGCTACAGGTACGAAATGACCCGAAAATACCTGGCGGGCACGGTGATCGTCACCATCTTCGGTGGCATCAGGATCGGCATTTAGCGTGTCCATCAGAGAATAATCCGCCAACTGCACAAACTCATCGAAGGTCGTTACGCAGGGCTCAGTAGATAGTTTTGGTGAAGTTGACATTGCTACTAGCGCCCGTATCGGTAGCTATATTTGTGATAATAGTTTGTCTTTGTTCTAGGTTTCACAATGTTTCAGAATTCAACGCTTGAGTCTGACCCGCATGGTATTCAGCCATTACCTCAGCCACTAAATCTGCTAGCGAATCTTGGGAAATAGCAAATGCAGCATTCCATTTTGCATCATCGTCAAGCTCTTCCATAATTTAGGGTTGGGGGCACCATGGCACTGATTTCTCGAATCCGTTTTATAGTAGCTTAAACGCATTTGAATTAAATGTTTACGTCTGCGATTGAACTATAGCTTTGGTCACTTAGCTTACGGCATAGAGTTCGGCTAAAACCCTTGAGTTACAACAGGCTAAGTGACGAGCAAACGACGAATGCAATCCGCCGTTTGCTATATGTGATTCTTTACAAGAGTCTACGCATGTTTTCATCCACACTTAGTCTGCTGGCGTGTATTACAACTACAATCCTAGCCAACCTTTCAAAGATTGCTCTAGCCGCTGTGCATCCACATCAGCTAGCTTACCTATCACTTTTAGCAGCAGACGTTCATGTACTGTATACACGCCCCGCTTTACAGCCGTCTCTACGTTTAGCCCTGCTGCTGACCATTCAGCAAGCGCAAACTCTCCCGCACGCAACGATCCTGTTTTGCTCGTTAAAGGTGTGACCAGAATGTCTTGAGAGGAATGCGGCGAACTTACCACAACGGCAGGTCTTACTTTGGAGCTTGACAAATCCGAAAATGGATAGCGAACTAACACAATGTCATGCTTAGAGTAGCTGGGCATACACATCATCCTCAGTGTTGTCCCAGACTGCATCTAATGACGTTTGACTTGCTTGTAGCCAAAACCCAGTTTCATCATCAGGAAGCAGGGTGACTAGCACTCTTGTTCCCTCTGGAAGCTCGGTTGATTCAAGAAGTTCAATCTTTCCTTGGCGAATTGTAGCCCAAAGTGTTTTTGGCATATCTCCCTCGTAATTAGTGATGCTCTAATTTTATGCTTCAATCGCTGATTCTGGCGACTACCTTGTGCCTTCATGAGCGATCGCGTCCATGGTTACAGTCTAGAATGTGCTCGTAAAAGCGCATTCTACAAATCAATCTTCAAGTCCACAGCCCAATGCGGTGACATCCTTCAAGAAAGGCAGTCTTCAAGAAATTACTATTTGCAATCGGATCTTTTTCAGCTTGCTCTTGAACAATGGCAAGTGCATTTTTCGGTTTGATGCCGCACTTATCATGAAGAATTCTGACCTGCTCTAACCAATCCTTTGCATCGTTGCTACAACACTTGGCTTTGTAGCGTTCTTCAATGCTATAAACCTCTTTCCAAGTGTCAATCTCTTCACTGAGAGCATTTGGCCCAAAAGTAAGTTGAACATCTGAAGAAATAGGACAGTCAATATCTAGCTTTTTGAAATTGATGCTGATCTCAATTTTGTGTTTAGAAGTAGAGTACGGGTAGAAGGCTTTTCGACGACGGATCTGTCCAGCAGGGTCTTTAGGCGTAAAAGCTAGATCCTTACTAGATTTATAGCTGCTGTTGCAGTAGTGGCAAGCTGGGACAAGATTACGAAAATTGATCGAGTTAAAGGGGTAGATTCCTTTATGAAGGTAGTGATCGTAGGCTTCTCGCTTGCTGTGGTAAATCCCGAGCATATCCGTAATGCCGCAAAATGGGCATTTGCCATCTTTGCCAAGTAATACGTAATCGCTGAATTGGTGAACCTGGTAAGCCGCTGGTGGTTCAGCGACTCTTACAGATTGAGCAGTCAGAATGCCAAACTCCTCTACGACCTGCGTAGGGTCTTGGACGTTCCAGCTCGACTGGGCCAGCAGTTGATCAATCAGCTCAATACGTGTCTGCTTTTCGCTCTTCATCCGAACTCGTTTTGATAGCAGCAGGTTCTACTCCTAGCTAAGCGACGTACTGATCGCCCCTTTAAGTATTCAGCCTCGTACATCATACCGATACCCTCTTCACTGATACCCCTACCGACAGCATCTATAAAATAATTTGCTCTAGTCACGCCACAAATTTCAATGATTCAACCTTAGCAAAGTAGACACTGGTACAAAGTCACGTCGTGAAAATGTTGGTATCCTTCTGTGCTCGCATTACGATTGCAATACAAGGAGGCAAAAAGGTAACGGCGTGAACTTTGCTCGCATCGATATGATTCAAAACTTAAAAAGATCGGAACAAGTGCCCGATAGTCTGCGAACCTTTGTTCCAGAAGCGTCAGCGACAGTTTTATGGCTGTCGATGCTGGCTTTGGGAAAGTATTCAATAAGTGACGTGGGCCGAGAAAGGAAGCAGCGATATCAACACCGTTTTTCGTCAAGCCAGCAGTTTGCTAAGAGCTTATGCGATGAGGTTAACTCGATGCGGATTGGAGATAAGCATGGATTTTACAGGCCACGTTTGCTGTCGGATGAGTACAAAACAATTCCGCTGCCAGTATTAGTAGAGACTTGGGGTGCCGCTATTCGGCTTGCTGAGAGTGGAGCGTTAGAGTCTTTTGTGCCTTCGCTATCGGTTTACGGTTCACGGTTAGAGGTTGATAGTGGTGCAGTGCCGGATGAAGTCGTGAGCTTGATAGTTGCGATCGCACGATCGCACAAAATCAGATCTGTCTATTGCCCGTCAGATGACTACGCCAGATTTTCAGCTTTTGCAGAATTGGAAGGACTGAGAGCCCACTTAGCAGTCTCTCGTCAAACGATATTGCCAAAGCTTACTCGGCTTCTAAGCCAAACAGCATTTGGTATCTCAATGCGCGAGCCTTGGGATTTTGAGAGAAAGGTGTTTGATGTGAGTCAACGCCATGAAAGCGCGATCGCATTTCTCCCATGGCGGAAGATGACTACTAAAGCGCCTATTCAATCGCTCAATGACAGAGCGTTCAAAAGGCAAACGGCTTCAACGAGTGTGCATACGCTAGTTAATTTACTGAACTGCTCGCAGAAGCTTGTGGTTGTAGGCGCGTACAACGGCCTTTTGGTTGGGCGAGGTGCAGAGCTAGAACTGCGAAAGCACCTCGTTGAGGGTGGCATACTGGAGGCGGTAATTAGTATGCCATCAGCACTATTGCCACGTGCCGAACTCCCCTTTTCAATTCTGGTGCTAAGACCAGAGGGAGGTGTAAAACGGATTCGTTTTGTAGCAGGAGATAATGACAATTTCTTTGATAAAGACGGTCGCAATCGGACAACGCTAACGAACTGGGAGCTGTTGTTAAAAGCATACAAAGAAGGTTCTCAGCGTGAGATTGTTCAGGATGTACCGATTGAAGAAGTTGCTGAAAACAACTACCATCTTGAAGTTTTGCGCTATGTGCCTTCTGCGGAGCTGCAAAAGGCGCATTCGTACACAAGTCGGCCAGGCGGACGCTACAAAGTTAAAAGACTCGGTGATTGTGTAGAAACGATTCGACCTGTAGCGAAGATCTACAAGAATGGAAACATCCCGGCCAAGGAGCTGATGACATCTGATTTTCCTCGGTTCGGATATCTCTCTGATCCAGAAAAAAAGGTTGCTTTTTCAAAGATTGTGCTCAGTACAAAACAGCGGGATCTGCTGTTCTTGAAACCACATGATGTTGTGGTTTCGATTAAGGGGCTAACTGGGGCAGTTGCGATCACACCTCCAACCCCGCCATCTCCCGGCAAAGGTGGCTGGCTAGTTAACCAGTCTTGCCTGATCTTACGAGCTAAAAAGATGGTAATAAATCCGGTTTATTTGTACATGTATTTAGCGTCAGAGGCAGGACAGGCACTGCTAGTGCAGATATCGAATGGTGCATCGACCTCTATGATCTCGATTCAATCGCTGAAGTCACTACCCGTGCCAGTGTCTTCAATGCAGGAAATGGGGGAGGTCACAGACATTTTTTATGAACAGGTGGCATTGCAGCAAGAGGTGGATAGTCGAATTTCAAGGCAAGTGGAATTAAGCAAACAGTATTGGAGTTTATAGCTATGAAAAATACAGTTCAAAAGATGTCGGTGATGGGTTGGGTGTGATCGCCTCTTGGGATAATCACCGCGTCCATCGCTACACTGCTGGTAACAGGATTTACATTGAACCTTTCGCCACAGCCTTCTGGATCGACGGGTTCTGAACAAGTGCGCTACGTAGAACGCAGCGCGTCACTAGCGCTAGGTTTTGAGCAGATGAAGGCGGGTATGACGCTGGCAGAGGTACGGAGTTTGATGGGCGAACCAGGTGCTGAGGTAAGTGGCTCGGCGTTGGTGTCTGAATATCGATGGGGTGATTTGGCAGAACCCTACATAATCGGTCGCTTTGAATCAGAATGTTTGGGCGTTTAGGAAACGGCACAATTTTTGAAGCGTATGTTAGAGCTGTTGCGAAATAGGCTGCTAAAATAGCTGTGACGCTTGCAACTTCGTTAGCCCCCTCCCCTTCGATGCTGAATCTTAACCGTGTGTTCAAAGATGACCGCCTGATGCGCTCGCTCACGGGGATGAACTTAGCAACCTTCGACCAACTGCTACCGAGTTTCGATGCAGCTTACCAAGCCGCTCACCCAGCGTCGCCTACCCGCCAACGTAAACCCGGTGCGGGTCGCAAGTCCAACCTACTAGAGATAGAAGACAAGCTGTTTTTCGTGCTGTTCTACTTCAAGTGCTATCCCACCTTCGACTTGGCGGGTCTTTTATTCGACTTCAATCGGTCACAAGCTAATCGCTGGCTGCATCGTCTGCAACCGGTGCTCGAAGCTGCCTTAGGTCGCCAGATGATGCTGCCCAAGCGTCAACTGCGCTCTCTAGCCGAGTTCATAGCCTGCTTCCCAGAGACAGAGCGGGTCATTCTCGACGGGGTAGAGCGTCCTATCCAACGTCCGCAAGACTCTACGCGTCAGAAGCTTACCTACACCGGAAAAAAGAAGCGAAACACGCGTAAGCATCTAGGATTGAGCGACCAAGATAAGCGTATTCTGCTGCTAAGTCCTGTCAAAGACGGGAGCCATCACGATAAGTCGATGCTCGATGGCTTAGTCCTAGCCGAACATATTCCGGTCGATATTCCGATTCAAGTGGACTTGGGGTTCAAAGGATTGGAAAGAGAGTACGAGAATATAGAAATTCCGCATAAGAAACC
Source organism: uncultured cyanobacterium (assembly GCA_963793265.1). Lineage (GTDB taxonomy): Bacteria > Cyanobacteriota > Cyanobacteriia > Phormidesmidales > Phormidesmidaceae > Phormidesmis. The sequence goes on along the minus strand of CAWBZI010000003.1, from coordinate 92,547 downwards.
GAGAGGCGGTGAGTTAACCGCAAAGCAGAAAGAAGAGAACCGAGCGTTTAGTGGAGAACGGATCGTAGTCGAACATGCCTTCGGGGGTACCAAGCGATACCGAGCGGCAGCGGATATCTACCGTAACCGCAAAGAGAACTTCGATGACCGGTTGATGCTCACCGCAGCAGGGCTATGGAACTTCTACCTAGCGGCTGCATAAACTGAAGCGGAAGGAAGGAAAGCATTGCCCTACATTCTCTGTTATTTCGCAACAGCTCTGTTGTTAACCCTTATACTCAATCAACGTTGCAGGCTTTTGCTGCCAGCGATTAATCCAATACTTTCCCTGCCCGATTGCCTGTGGAATTTTGGAGATGGTGCAAAAGAAGGCGTATAGCAAAGACTTTTTATGACCTTCGCCAAGCTGATGCCGGTATTTATAAATTTTGAACAGCAGTAGGGCGTAGGCCAGGAAAAAGGCCAGGGTTAAACCGTGGGTGACGGTAGCAAATGCGATCGCCCCAACCGGCAGCAGCGCCCCCCAAATCCACCCGCTAACACTTTGCTTCTTCATATACTGCTCCTCAGTATCGCCATACATCGCCGCCCCTTCAGCCACCGCCCAACCGCCCCGCACCGAACGCTTCCACCACTGGCCAAAGCGGTGCATGTCCATATCGTGAATTGCCATATCGGTATCGATGCGCCGCAGCTTCCAACCCTGCTGGCGCAAGCGAATACATAGCTCAGGCTCTTCGCCGCAGATCATTTTTTCGTTGAAGCCACCCACCGCTTTTAAGGGTGCTGTTCGCATGAGCGAAATGCCACCGCAGGCGATCGCCTCTCCTACCGGCACGTCCCACTCAATATCAGCAAGCTGGTTATAAGGTGAAGCGTCAGGAAAGCGCTCATGCAACCGGCCAAAGACAACGGCTAATTCAGGCGATGCATCCAGTGCTTGAGTCGCAGCGCTCATCCAACTAGGCAACAGCTCGCAGTCGCCATCAATAAACTGAACGTATTGGGTGTGCGGGTGATGGTTCATCAAATAGCTGAACCCCTCATTGCGCGCGCGTGCACCCGTGAACGGAATCGACATGTCTAACGCGACAACGCTAACGCCTCTGGCTTTGGCAGCAGCTACGCTATTGTCGGTGGAGCCAGAATCTACATAGACGATAGGCACCTCAGCAGGCAAATGCTGGTTTAAAGAATCCAGGCAGCGGATTAGGCGATCGCCCTCATTTCGACCAATTGCAACAACACCCAAACGTTTCATCATCTTTTCATCGGTAGCGCTAGGATTTCGGGTCTGGTTTCAGGTCTGCTTTCTGGAATTGGTGCTCTTAACCTAGTTCTTTGACTCTCAAGACTAGGCGCTATCTCTACAGGCACCTCGCGAAGGGTTCGCTTGGGCCAAATGCGCAAAGATAAAAACACCACCATATACATCACCCAGTAGGGAGACGTGCGCGTGATTAAAACTGTTTCAGTCATGTTGCTAATCACCATCAGCGTGAGAAAGGTGAAAGGCCACAAGTCTTCAGGTTCGCGAGATTGGTAGGCGCGTCTCAACGCTAGGCCGTAGGTGGGAATTAAGCTAAGGACGAATATGCCTAGCCCCAACAGGCCAATCTCTAGGGCCATATCCATAAAGCCGTTATGGGCGTGAGCAGGCACAAATCCTTTTGAGGCCAAAGCGCCCACCTCCCAAGCCGGGATGCTATCGGGCACCCAAAACGCCGCCCGGCCATAGCCCAGCAGCGGCTCAGCCATAATTTTCTCAAGCGAGCCCGTCCAAATGTAGGTACGCGCCGATAATGTAGGGTCTTTGCCAAGTGCGATGACAATGGTTTGCCAGGTCACCGATAAAACGGAGCACAGTCCTAAAAAGCTTAAGCCGCCTAAGTCCAAAACGAGCACGCTGCGCCGACCCTGCCAGTGAAACTGGCGAGAGATGGCGACAACCAGCAGCATGGTGATAAAAACAATCAGCCCCGACTTAGAGGTAGAGAGCAAAATTAAGGCCACTGAAAAGCCCAAGCCAAGCCTAGCGAGCAGCTTTTCCTTACGGTCTTGATTGACAAGGCTGAGCACAAAAAAGACCAGCATCGTCAGCGTCATTGTGGTCGAAAAGTTGTTCTTTTGCGCGTAGATACCTTTCCAAGCGCCATCGAACTCATCGCCAACGTGCTTGCCTATCGAAGGAATCGCAACGGCATAAAACAAAGAGAGCGCCGCGCCAATGCCCAGCGTGATTGCAACCATCTGCATTTGCTCTCGAATGTTGAACCGAGAGGCAAAGTAGAGCGCGAAGGCCGTCATCGGCAGCACCTCGCCGCGAATGCTGTCCATGGTGTAGCCAGGCGAAATGCTCCAGCCCAAAGACAGAATCATAAGGCCCACAATGGCCCAGAGCATTCCACCTTTTGCGATCGCCCGCAGCGTTGTCTTCCACCGAGCACTTAGCAGCAGCAGGGCCACGAGTAAAATGCCGTACCTCAACAGCTTCAGAATCAGCTCGTTTTCGTTGAGGACGGTATTAATGCCGTTACAAAAAAATAGCCAGCAGACAATGCTGTAGCCCTTTTCAAACAAGGCTATTCTGGTTTGAGAACTGGTAGCAGGCGGTGCCGCCTGTGAGTTTGAACCAATACTATTCGACAAGGGAGTGCGGCTGATTTTCAGGAGGTTTAAAAAGACGACCTAGCGCGTCACAAAGTTTCTCTGTGCGCTTCTTTGGGCGAAGCGTCTCTTTGCTGAGGGAACGGTTGGTGGAATGGTTAGGCCGCAAGCCGATGTTTGATAGCGGCCTGATGAAAAGGCCCAGTTGCAGAGCCGCTGATGGTTATCTGCGCCCGCTGGCATATCTGCTGCTGAGTTGAGCCAATAGTCGATTAGCTCGGCCCACTGAGCCGGTACGTTAAGGGTCGATACGGTAACTTCCAACGCCTCCGAAAGCTGCTTGTAAAGCTGAGGCTGACCCATCACCCGCTCAATGCGATGCGCCATTGATTTGGCATTGCCCACCGGAAAAATCATGGCATTAACGCCGTGTAGAAGATGCTGGCTGAAGTGAGGACAATCGGCAGCGATTACAGGCGTACGCGCGGCCATGGCCAAATGCAGGCTAGGTGGCGTGGTGGTGGGCCAGTCGCGATCAACGTTGGGAATGACAATCAGGTCGGCGGCTCTAATTTTAGCGATTAGCGCCGACTCAGAAAGCGCGGGTACAACCGTGATGCATTCGCTGAGGTTTAGCTGCTCAATCTGCTTTCGCAACTGCGCTAAGTTCTTCCCTAGCTGGGTGTCTAGCTGGATGAGTTCTTGATGCTGAGGGGCTTGATTTGCTTCAATGGGCTTGCCTAAGATGTCGTCGGGATGACTGGCCTGAATTTTATTGGGTAGTGAAGCGGTTGCCAGCGAAGATACCAGTGAAGATGGCTGTCCTAAGATCTCGTCTGCTTTGTCTTTTGGTTTAACTGGCCTACGGCTAGGCCACTGGTCAGATGGCTGTTTCTTTTGAAAGGTTTGGCAGATGAGCGATAGGTGAACAGCATGTCCCTTTTGCTGTAGATGGCCCACAGCCTGTAGCAGATCGCTGACGCCCGCACTTGCGTTCATAGCGCCGACGTAAACCAGCTCGGTGCGATCGCGGCGATATCGAAGTGGCTTAGCAGAATGCTGCTCGAATAGCTCAGGTTGAGGCCATCCCCAAGGGATCAGCTTGCGATCGCTAATGCCACTGGCCTCAAGAATTTTGCAGGCGTACGCGCCATGGCTTCCCACCCAGGCTACGCTGTCATGATTGAGATGATTGATTAGGGTTCTGTGCCACCAGCGCTGTTTCCATCCCAAGGGCTCCTGCCAGTCGCGAAGCAGCACGACGCTAGGAATTTGATTACGATTAGCCCAGCCCAAAACGGCTCCAGAAGGCGTACAGATAACGAGGTGCGTTGGGCAATAGTCAGCGATCAGGCGCACGATCTTACGCTCTCTTTCTGTTTCGTTTGCAGTGTCTGCGCTGGCCGCAGGCTGCAATCCGCCGCCCATAAGTCGGACGCCAGTGGCCGAAACTTTGCTATAGGGTTCGACTGAATGAATGGAGAAAATGGCAACTTCTTGGAGATGTGATCGCCAGTAGTTTGCCGCTTCCAATACGTACAAGTCGATTGCGCCTAACTCAGCATCAGCCCCAGTAGTACTGGGCTCCTCAGGCTGCAAGATAGGCAGTGTTCTAGGCAGTTCTGTGCGGATGGGCTGATCGCTAGGGGCAAGCCCAATCTCCGGCTGGTCTGAGTCGATATGGCCGAACACCTTCGTGACCGCCTGGTCGAACGCCTGCTCTAACAGTTGGTTTAGATGTGTTCGATAGTCCCCGCGCTCTAGCACAATTAGCAGCCGTGCCTTTTCAAGTTTCATGCCGCCCTATTACTCTTACTAACTGCAAGCTTTACCGATCTTGGCCCTATCGTTTCAAAGCCTCGCTATTTCTAGCCTCTCATAGAACAGAAGTTAGCGATTTGACGAAAGTTCCGAACATCCTGGCAGAATTTACGCGATCGCTTTAAACCAACACAAAGCCCTCACAGATCCTTCAAAAACATTGGTTCACAGTTGCAAGACCCGCATGAAAGATCTGCAAAGCGCGGAACTATTTTTTTCGTCCCTCCTTCTTTTGTTGTGTATGGGCGAAAGAAGAGTTACTTTATATCGCGCCTAACGCTACCCATGTGCTCAAAGGCAGTTCTACCTATGACAGCAGCGCTCAAATCCGCCGTTATCGGCACCGGAGTGATTTCCAAGCAGCATCTTTCTTTTTTGCAAGAGAGCGATCGCACTCATATCGTTGGCGTCTGCGACCTGTCGCCTGCTGCTGCGGACTATGCCGTAGAAACGTTTCAGGCTGCTGCTGCCTACACCAACTATCAGCAAATGCTCTCGGCTGAAAAGCCCGACGTGGTTCATATTCTCACCCCGCCTCAAACGCACATGACGATCGCGACTGACTGTTTGCGAGCCGGGGCACATGTCATTTGTGAAAAGCCAGTTGCGCCCACCTACCGCGAATTTAAAGACCTGTGGCAGATTTCTCGGGAGTGCGATCGCTTCCTCATCGAAGACCACAACTATCGCTTCAACGCCCCGGTTCGCGCTATTCAGGCTTTGATTGATGACGGCACCCTCGGCACCGTGCAAGAAGTCGAAATTCGCATGGCGTTAGATTTGCGCAGCGGCGGACGATACGCCGATGAGAACATGCCGAACCCCATTCACAAGATGCCTGCCGGGGTGATTCACGACTTCATCACACACCTGAGCTACCTGTTACTTTCATTTATGCCCCACTCAGACAGAGGAGCCAATAAGGCAGAGGGCTTTGATCGCGTATCAGCCGCTTGGAGTAACCACGGCGGCGGCGATTTGTTTAAGTATGACGATCTCGATGCTTTGGTCGTAGCAGGCTCTACGCACGGTCGCATTCGCTTTAGCAGCTATACCGCCCCTGACTGCTTTTCAATCACGGTACGGGGCGATCGCGGCTATGCCGAAACCGATCTGTTCCAGCCTTACCTGCGCTGTGTCGTCCCCCGCAGCGTTGGCAAACAGCTTTCACCTTTAGTCAATCACTTTGTTAGCGGCTGGGAGCTGATGAGTGCCAGCGTTCGCAACTTCCGTAGCAAAATCATGCAGCGCAACGCCTACGACGGTCTGCACTATTTGCTCGGTGAAACCTACGAAGCGCTAAGCAACAATAGCGCTCCCCCGATTGGATTTGATGATATGGCCCGCACGAGCCGTCTGGTTGAAGCCCTACTGGCCTCAGAAAACAGACTATGACGTTCACGCTTAAAGCCCTCCAGAACGCTTCTCAAAAGAACCTTCAAAAAGCCATTAACCAGAACGCTGCTAAACAGATGAACGCTAACCCCTCTAAGAAAGTCTTTATTACCGGCGCTGCTGGTTTTGTCGGCCAGTATGTTGTCGCGGCGGTGCTGCGAGCAGGCCATGAGGTGCTTGCCAACGTGCGTGCCAAAACGAACGTAACCGGCCTGAGCTGGTACGACCATCCTCAGGTAACCTTTGTGCGCCAGGACTTACGCCAAAGGCGAGGACTGGTGGAGGCTGTCGCTGCTGCCGATGCGGTTATTCACCTGGCCGCGGTAAAGTCAGGCGATTTTTACGATCAGTTTGCCGGTACGGTGATGGCGACCGAAAATTTGCTGTGGGCCATGAATCAAGCGAGCGTTCGGCAGCTTGTGGCAATCAGCACTTTCTCTGTGTACGACTTTTTAGGCATGAAGCCCAACCGTCTGCTGGATGAAGGCGCGCCGATTGAAAGCAATCCTAAGAACCGTGACGAGTACGCTCAGACTAAGCTGATTCAAGAAAAGCTGTATCGCGCTTTTGAAGGCGATGTGACGATTTTGCGGCCTGGGATGATTTACGGTCGTGATAATTTGTGGCACGCGCTGATTGGTGCAGAGGTCGGCGCAAATCGCATGTTAAAAATCGGCGGTAGAGCCACGCTACCAATGGCCTACGTTGAAAACTGCGCGGAGGCGATCGCCCTTGCCCTAAACGCACCTGCCGCGATTGGCCAAACCATCAACCTCGTAGACGACCATCTGCCCACCCAAAAAGCCTACCTAAAGCAGCTCCTCGCCTATACGCCAGAGCCCCCCAAGCTGATTCCGGTGAGCTGGTTTATGATGCGCTCAATCGCCAATCTGGCCTGGTGGTACAGCCAAACCTTCCTCGGCGGCAAAGCCAAGCTACCCGGCATTTTGGTGCCCGCTAAGCTACAGGGCCGGTTTAAGCCGCTCAAGTACAACAATCACAAAGCCAAAGCATTGCTGGGCTGGACACCCCAATACGACATGGAAGCAGCCTTTAGCCGAAGCTGTAGCAACCAGGATTTGGTGGGCGTTAGCGCCCTGGTGGTAGGCATTCCCGTTCAGGCAGGCCGATGACTATGAAACATCTCATGCGTATCGCCTACCTGACCGGTGAATATCCTCGGGTGACCGATACTTTTATCCAGAGGGAAATTGCCGCGTTGCGGCAGCACGGCAAGGTCGATGGCACGACCGTGCATACGTTTTCGGTGCGATCGCCTAAAGCCACGGGCACGCTCAGCGAAGACCAACAGAAAGAGTGCGATCACACCAGCTATCTACTGCCCGTCAATCCATTCGAGCTGCTGCTGGCTCACTGGCTGCTGCTCAGCGCTGCGCCTAAACGCTATCTTCAGGCGATCGCTCTGGCCTGGGGCACCCGACAGCTTGGCCTGCGAGGCACCCTCTACCAGCTCATCTATTTTTTAGAAGCCGGTTTACTCGCCCACCGACTACAGCAGCAGGGCATCACCCACTTACACAACCATTTCGGTGACTCTAGCTGCACGGTTGCCATGCTGGCCTCAGCGCTTGGCAGCTTCGACTACAGCTTCACCCTCCATGGCCCCGGCATCTTCTTCGAGCCTTACCGCTGGCGACTTGATGAAAAAATTAGCCGCGCCAAATTCGTAAGCTGCATCAGCTACTTTTGCCGCAGCCAAACCATGATTTTCGCCCCCTGGCATACCTGGGAGAACCTGCATATTGTTCACTGCGGCGTTGACCCGAAGCAGTTTGAGTCCCCTCGGCTCGCGCGTTCTAGCGGCTCGCGCCTAGTGTATGTAGGCCGTTTGGCGGCGGCTAAGGGTTTGCCGATTTTGTTGCAGAGCATGGCGGCGCTGAGGCTGAGGCATGAAGACGTGCGGCTAACGGTGGTGGGAGATGGGGTTGATCGAGCGGAGTTAGAAGATAGGGCAGGGTCGCTGGGACTGAGCGATCGCGTCGATTTTGTCGGCTATCAGTCACCCGCAGCCGTGCGTCAGTATCTTCAATCTGCTGATGTTTTTGTGATGTCGAGCTTTGCTGAAGGGGTGCCAGTGGTGCTGATGGAGGCGATGATGACGGGATTGCCAGTGGTGGCCACTCAGATTGCGGGCGTCAGTGAGCTGGTAGAAGATGGCGTGAATGGCTATCTGGTGCCGCCGAGCGATGTGGACGCGCTGACGGATCGGATTGGGCAGCTTTTGAGTGATGGTGAGCTGAGGCGGCGGTTGGGCGATCTCGGACGGCAAAAAGTCAGTCAAGACTTCAACATTCACCACGAAGCAAAAAAGCTTTATCAGCTCATGGTGCCTGATGTATTGCCAGAGGATGAACCGGCTGATTTGTTGGCGGCTGATTTGTTGGCGGCTGATGCGGCAGGTAATGAGCTGTTGAGCGTCGGTGCTCGCCCATGAGAAGTCTCTTTAGAGTCCACTGGGATGCTATTGAAAAGCCAGTGATAGCGTTTTAACTCACCTGTTTCTGACCCAAGACTTGCCTAAAATTTCCTGAAGGACGCTACTTAATGTTTCAGTATCTATCAAAAATCTTATATATACTCTCGGGTAGCCGCCTTCAGCTAGGTCTGTTGGTGGCCTCTTTTGTATTTTCTTCGGTACTCGAAGCTTTGGGCGTCGGCCTGATTGCGCCTTTTTTAGCCGTTGCTGCTGACCCTAGTATTGCTCGCAACAGCTTCTTGAGTGGCTTGCTTGAAAGCTTAAATCTTCAAACTGACTCAGAGATTGTCACCGGGCTAGCCGTTATTCTCATTGTTTTGTTCTGCCTCAAAACAGTAGTTTATTTCCTTTGTAAGCTCTACATCCTCAAGTACAGCTATTGGCAAAAAAATCAGCTAGAGTCACGCCTGATGCGTACCTATCTGCGCATTCCCTATATTTTTCATCTCAATAAAAACAGCGCCGTTTTAATTAAAAATATTGCCATTGAATCTCATCAATTTACAACCAACAGCTTAATTCCACTCTTAGAGATTATCGCAAACGTTATTGTGATGGGCGTGCTGTTAGCGCTGCTTGCCTACAGCGAGATTTCACTATTGATTGTGGCACTAGTGATCATTCTGCCGACGATTGTGGTGTTTGCTCGTCTTAGCAAGCGCGTGAAAGTATGGGGCGAGGTGATGAGCACGTCTAATCACAACATGATTGCAGCGGTCAATCATGGCTTAGGCGGGCTCAAAGAGACAAAAGTAATTGGTTGTGAAAGTCACTTTGAAGATGAGCTGGACGTTTACTCTAAGCAGTATGCCAAAGCGGCAGTGTGGGCAGATGGCTTTAGAGTGCTGCCTCGGGTTTCGATTGAAGCCATTTTGGTGATTTTTCTGCTGGTGTTTATCGTGTTTTCGCAGCTCGTGTCGGGTCGTAGCCTCAGCGAACTCACGGCGGTGATGGGCATGTTTGCAGTCGCTTCTATCCGTCTGGTACCTGCGGTAAGTCAGATCTTATGCGCGCTAGGGCAGATTAGATTCTCTTTGTTTGCACTTGATATGCTCTGTATGGATCTTAAAGAGATTGAGAAGTATGAGGCAAAAAGTGCGATCGCTCCAGCTAGCTCTGATGCAACAGTCACCGCTCTAAACACGAGACATGCAGAGTCACAGACTTTGCAAGACTCTCAGCCAATGCCTTTTAAGTACGATGTCGCCTTAGAAGGCATCACCTATCGCTACCCTGCTGCCGAGAAGCCTGCGATTGCAGACTTTTCACTGACGCTGCGAAAGGGTGAGTCGATTGCGCTAGTGGGCAAGTCGGGCTCGGGTAAAACGACGCTGGTGGATATTGTGCTGGGCTTACTACAGCCGGAGCAGGGCGATATTAAGGTAGACGGTCAGTCTATCTATCAAGACATTAGAGGCTGGCAGAATTTGCTGGGCTACATCCCGCAGTCTATCTTTTTAACGGACAGTACGATTGAGCAGAATATTGCCTATGGGGTGCCGCCAGAGGAGATTGATGCGGAAAGGTTGCAAGCAGCGATCACGGCAGCCCAGCTAGAAGATTTGATCGATAAAATGCCAGACGGTGTAAAAACCGAAGTCGGTGAGCGCGGCGTTCGTGTTTCAGGCGGTCAGCGTCAGCGTATCGGTATCGCGCGAGCGCTATATCACAACCGAGAAATTTTAGTGCTAGACGAGGCAACGTCTGCGCTCGATACCGAAACTGAGCAGCTTGTCAGCCAGGCGATCAACTCACTTGCCGGGTCGCGAACGCTGATTATTATCGCGCATCGGTTTTCTACGATTGAGAAGTGCGATCGCGTCTACGAGCTTTCGGGCGGTCAGCTTAAGCAGTCAGGCACCTATCGCGAAGTCATCCTCGCCAAGTAGCGTGATTAATTTGATCAAGTAGCCTGAAGGTTAGCCTCAAAAAACGCAGTCGTTTTCTCCCACGCATCCTCAGCCGCTTCAGCGTCGTAGTTTTGCCCGGATGGATTTGCAAACGCATGGCCTACGCCAGGATAAAGGCTGATATCCGCAACCTTGCCCAAATCGTTCAGCGTAGACTCAAAATTCTCCACGTCTTGAACCGGAATAGAGCTGTCATCTTCACCAAAAAAGCCAATCACCGGAGCCTCAATGCCGTCTAAGGCTTCGGGTGCGAGGATGAGCTGTCCGTAGTAGATAGCGATCGCATCCAAATCCCTCAGCAGCAGCCCGCTTCTTAGCGACCAGTTACCCCCAAAGCACCAGCCAATCACACCCAGCGTCGGCGCGCTGTAGTCGTCTGTCAAAAACTGCGCGGCCTGAGCCAGGTTTTCTTGGGCGGGGCCAGGTGTATCCATCACCGAGCGCAGCAGTTCTTTGGCCTGGTCTGGATCGGTGGCCACCTCACCGCCATACAAATCTACGGCCAGTACGGTGTAGCCTTCTCCCGCCAATCGGCGAGCCATGGCCTCAATATTTTCGTTTAGGCCCCACCATTCATGAATAGCAATAATCGCAGGCAGTCCTTCCTCTGCTGTCTCAGGCTGAGCTAGGTAGCCGGTTACGGGCTGGCCTTCTACAGTGGCGTAAGTGATTGACTCTCCGGTGACGGGGACGGCAGGCTCGGCCATGGCAATTGGCGTGGCGGTAGGCTTATCGCCGTCATGCTCTGTTTCTAGCGCTTTCAGCGAATCCGTTTCAGCACTGGTAACAGTCTCAGTGGCGGTATCACCTGCTTCGCTGCTGCTGTAGGGTTCAGTGCCACCACAGGATTGAAATAGCAGGGCAAAAGATAGGGCGATCGCAAATATCGCACCCCACCGCCAGCGTTTGCGTATCCAACTAAAAGGCTCCATGGATTTACCTAATTCACTAACAGCTTCTTAACCCTACTGCATCAGCCAGACTTTCAAAAACTGTTCTAGCCACCGCTCTACACCCGCGCTGTTCTGAGCATGTCCTGCCATCTGAACCTCACGACTTTGAGCGTTCGGCGCATCGAGCAGATCAGCACCCTGCGTCGTCCAAAAGTCGAGCATTTCAGCGGTCATCTCAGGGTGAAACTGGACGCCATAGGTGCGATCGCCCCACCGAAACGCCTGATTCGGAAAATTATCACCTTCAGCCAAAAGCACAGCGCCTTCAGGCAGCTCGAATCCTTCTTTGTGCCACTGATACACCTTCATCTGCGGCGGAAACAGCGCCTTGCCTGCGGCAGTTGCGCGCACCGAATAGTAGCCAATCTCCTCAAGCGCCTTCCCGTGCCGCTCTACCTTCGCGCCCAGCACTTTTGCGAGTAGCTGCGCGCCTAAGCAAATTCCCAAATAAGGCAGCTTGGCCTCAAGCACCTGTCGAATCCAGGCCATTTCTTTGTGCAGATAGAGTTCGTCATCGTTCACGCTCATCGGCCCGCCAAAGAGTAGCGCGGCAGCATAGTCTTCCAGACTATCGGGCAGCATTTCGCCAAAGATAGGAGCGCGAATATCTAGCTCATAGCCTAAGTCGTTAAGCTTGCTGCCGACTAGGCCCGGTACGGTCGTCTCTTTGTGGATGATAGTTAAAATCTGGTTTGACTGAGGTGTTTTATGAGGGGCCATAGTAAATGAAAAGTGAGATCGAGTTAGGCCGTTACGGTAAGCACTGATATTAATACCTGTAGCTGAGATCGAGCGCCTTTGTTGTCAGCCTTCGCTAATAGAAAAGCCCTACCGGTACAGTACCAGGAGGGCTTTGGATTGATGACGCAATTCTTTTATGGTGCGATCCTAATAGTTTCGCAGTCCTGTCGTAGCACTAGCCTCAAGTTTGATCGCGTCAGCTATCCGCGTCTTCTTGATAGCTGCTGCTGCCCGATGATTCGTACAGTGCATCTAGCTTATCTCTCGCGTCTTTAATTGAGATAGAACGCATTACTAGCAAGGGTTCGTTGATCACATCGCCGCTACCGTCCAGCAGTTCTGGATGGGGTACGGGGCGCTGAGAATTGTGGTAGGAATTGCGCTGCGGGCGAACGGGCTGGCGCGACTCGGTGCCAAGCTTCACGAGGTTGCGAAGCATGTTGGAAACGGCGATGACGGCTAAAACCGTAAAGGCGATGACATAAAGCAGGTGAAGCATGAGTGTTATGTATGAGGGCTAGGTTAAGGAGACGGCTAAAAAAATAAGGCTGGCTTGAGAGTATGTACCTATTCTCGCACAGGTATCTTGAGCCGGACACGTAAGTAAGCGCTTTTATAAAGATTCCGTCTTAAGAGCTACAAGTCCTAGAGGCTTTGTTCTTCGCTCGGGCCGTCAGTTCGGTTGTCTGCTTGAGCTTCTGTCTGAGCATCTGATCGAGATCGCAAAGAAACGCCCCAGCATTCATGCACTAGCTTATGCCAAGCCATCACAACCGGCATTTCAATACCTGCCTGGCTATCAGTCGCTGATGAGAGCATTTGGGCCGCGCTGAGCTGCTGCTGAGCGGCTTGAACGCGGCTGAGCAAATCCTGACGCTGCTCGGGCGTTAAAAAGCTAAGCTTTCGTGTCTCTAACATCTCAATGCTGCTGGCAAACCAATGCTGGAAGTCTTTGAGCAACGGCGGCAGCACGGCTTTTAGCAAATCTGCATCGTTGATTGGATCTTCAGGAGGTTCTTCAGCAGAAAAAGACATACGTGTCCGCTTAACTAAGTAAGACGGTCTAACAAATGAGACGACAGCAGTGAGAGAACAGTTAGCCAAACGAACGTGTGTTTCACAATGCCTTTATATTCTAGTACGAAAGCTCAGGATTGCATTTCGTCACGCGTTTGCCAGCCGCTAGCCCATAGCTGCCGGTTCTTGAGCGCTTTTGCATTCAGCCAAAACCGCGCGTCTGGGTCGCAGGTGGCCACTAGCTCAGCGAAGACCCATTTGCCCTGATTTTTACGATTGACGACCTGAAAGTGTCGCCATCCCAACGTTCTTTGCTGAGCTGTCCACTTGGAGCCGAGGAGGTGAGGAAATTTTTGTTTTGCCAAAGGTGTTTTGCTGAGTTCTAGAGCGCATTTTTTTTGCTTTGATGACTAACCTGTGCTTTGGTGGCTCGCCTGCTGCCACTTTTCACACCGGCAATCAAACGTAATATCGATCGGCTCTGTGAGTGGTAGGATTCTACGCTTGGAGCTTTGCGCGGGCTAAATGTCTGGTTTAGCTGGTTTAGGTAGTGTCTAGTTTAGCGAGTTTGGGCGAAAGGCCATGATTGAAGTTGATCAGCTCACCAAAACCTATGGCGCGATCGCCGCGATTAAAGACGTATCTTTTACGGTAGAGCCGGGCGAGATTTTAGGGTTTTTGGGGCCAAACGGGGCGGGTAAAACCACGACTATGCGAATTTTGACGGGCTATTTACCGGCGACTGAGGGCACTGCGCGAATTGCCGGGAAAGACGTTCATACGCATTCGATGGCGGTGCGGCAAAATATTGGCTATTTGCCAGAGACGCCGCCTTTGTATCCAGAGATGACGGTGGAAGGATTTTTGGACTTTGTGGCGCGAATTAAGGGGGTGAGTGCGGGCGATCGCCCCACCCAAATTACCTCTGCTATTGAGCGCTGCAACCTCGAAGAAAAGCGTAAGGTGATCATCCGCAAATTGTCTAAAGGCTTTCGGCAGCGCGTCGGCATTGCGCAGGCAATCGTTCATAACCCGCCTGTAATCGTGCTCGATGAGCCGACGGTGGGGCTAGACCCGCGCCAAATTATTGAGGTGCGCAACCTGATTAAGCGGCTAGCCGGAGAGCATACGATTATTTTATCGACGCATATTTTGCCAGAGGTGAGCGCGACGTGCGATCGCATCACAATTATCAATCAGGGCGAAATTATCGCGACTGATAGTCCTGAAAGCCTAGTCGAACGACTCACCGGACAAGGCGGCTACTGGGTAGAGCTGCGTAGCGATATGGAGAGCGGGATTGCGATGCTACAGGCAATACCGGGCGTGGTGACGGTAAAGGCGACTAAGACTGAGGATCTGCCGAGCGGCCATTTTCGGTATGAGGTGATGACCAGAGCAGGTGAGGACTTGGGGAGTGCGATCGCAACGAATGCGGTGAACCAGGGCTTTGAGCTATTCGAGCTAACCCGCAACCGCGCTAGCTTAGAAGATGTGTTTATCAACCTGACGACGCAAGAGAAACCAGTTGCCAGTGAACAACCGATTGAGTCGCGTACTGATAAGCCTGACGAACCAAAGCTTGATAGTTCTAAGTCTGGGGAGGCCGAATCTAAAGCGGCTAAACAGGATAAGGAGATTGCCCCTAAAATTGCTCTAGAGTCTCCTGCCGAAAGTGCTCAGGCAGCGGAAAACGGAGATGAGGCGAAATGAGTATTTTTATTGGTAATTTGCTGGCGATTTACCGGCGAGAATTGCAGAGCTATTTCAAGTCACCTTTTGCCTACATCATTGCAGTGGTGTTCTGGTTTATTGGCGGCTTGTTTTTGGTTCAAATTTTGCTCTCACCCGAAGGCATTATCGCTCAGGTAAGTGCTAACGATCAGCTCGGCGTAGTCTCGCAAGACATCGATGTGCCCTATGAGTTTTTGAAGATCTATCTCAACTTTTTAGGCTCGCTGGCCATGTTCATTTTGCCAATGCTGTCGATGGGGCTCTATGCAGAAGAACGTAAGCAAGGCACCTTGGAGCTACTGGCGACTTCACCGCTAACAAACTGGGTGGTGGCCCTTGGTAAGCTGCTGGGCGTAGTGACCTTTTTTAGCGTGATGCTGCTGCCGCTGATGGTGCTGGAGGCGATCGCACTCAGCTCAAGCACGCCAGATTTCTTCCCGTCTATTTTCTGGCTAGGCCACTTAGGGCTACTGCTGCTAGCCGCAGGCGTACTGTCGCTCGGCATGTTCATTTCATCGCTTTCTGAGAGCACCGTACTCGCCGCGATTATGACCTTTGGCCTGGTGCTGCTGCTGTGGGTTGTCGATGGCATTTCAAACCTGCCTGGCCCCATTGGTGAAGCGCTCGGACATCTCTCCTTACTCACGCACTTTACCGACTTTACGCAGGGCATTTTCGACACCAGCGGCCTCATTCTGTTTTTGAGCTATATCGTGCTGGGCCTGTTCCTCACCGCCCAATCCATCGATACGCTCCGATTCCAACGCTCCTGATTCTCTTATGAAAAACTTGCCAAAGGCATTCAAATATTTAATTTGGCCAGGGCTCATGCTCGTCACCGCCGGTATTGTGGTGGGTGTGCTCAATGGCTGGGGTGCGATCGCCGTTGCCTTTCTAGTGATCGGGCTATTGCTGCTGATCGTGGTATCTTTAGCGGCGGCTATGCCAGCGGTCAGTTCTGGAATTTGCGCTCTACACAGGCCAGCACTAACGCGGTCGTCTCAGTAATTTCGGTGCTACTGATTATAGGGCTCGTCAACTTCGTAGCCGCTCGCTACGACAGCCGCATAGACCTCACTGAAGGCCAGGTGCTCTCACTTTCGCCCGCGTCTCAGGAAGTCGTAGAAGAATTAGAAAATCCAACTGAGCTGCTGATTTTTAGCCCGGTGCCTAATCCAGCCGACCAGCAGCTACTAGACAACTATCGCCGGTACAACAGCGACTTTACCTACCGCTATATCGATCCACGCGTCGATCCTCAGTTTGCAAGAGAGATTGGCGTGACGACAGGCGGTGAAGTCTTTTTACAATCGGGCGATCGCACCACGCTAGTGCAAACCGTCAATCCCCAATCGCCCTTAACCGAGCGGCAGCTTACCGACAAACTCGCACAGCTCAGTCAGGGTGAAGCGCCAGTGGCTTACTTTTTACAAGGCCATGGCGAATATGCCATAGACGGTGCTGAAGCGGGCCTTTTTGAGGCGGCTACTCAGCTAGAGCAGCAAAACTACACCGCCCTCCCGCTCAACTTGGCCGATACGGGCGGTACCGTGCCGCCTGATGCCGACGTGCTGATTATTGCTCGCCCGCAGGAAAAGCTGTTTGAAAACGAAGTCACCGTTATTCGGAACTACTTAGAAAGTGGCGGCAGCATATTAGCGCTGATTGATCCGCAAACTGAAACAGGTTTGGAAGAGATGATGAGTGAGTGGGGCGTTGTGTTAGAAGACGCCATTGTGATCGACACCTCGGGCGGCGGACAGCTTGTGAACCTTGGCCCAGCGGCTCCTTTAGTGCAAGAATACGGCGACCATCCTATCACTGAAGCTTTCGGCAACAGCCGATCCTTCTTCCCGGTGGCCCGGCCTCTACAAATTACAGAAGTGGTTGGGGTACAAGAAACGCCTTTGCTCTTCACTGATCCTAATAGTTATGCACAGCCTGTTACTGAAGCCGAACTCGCCATTGATCCTTCTCAGGAGCCCCAAGGCCCGTTTGCTTTGGGCGTAGCGCTCTCCCGTCCGGCGGCTGAGACGACTGATGAACCCGCCGATCTATCGGATGCTGAGACTCAAATAGAAGGTGAAGCGAACTTAGATACAGAAGTTGAAGAAGACATCCCTTCCGCCTCAGAGGCGATAGAAGATTCTTTGTCTGAAGCAGAAGTTTTGGGAGAAGGCGCTGCCGCTGAAGAGAGTCCTGCGGAAGGTCAGACTGCTGAGGCTGAAAGCAGAATGGTGGTAATTGGTAACGCAACTTTTGCAATTGACGGTTTGTTCGATCAGCAGCTCAACGGTGATGTGTTCTTAAACTCGGTGGACTGGTTGAGCAAGGTTGATAATCCTGTGCTTTCTATTCGCCCGAAAGAGGTGACGAACCGTCGCATTGAAATGACGTTTAGCCAACAGATTTTTCTGACGGTGCTGGCACTGCTGGTATTTCCCCTGATTGGATTGGCGGGTGCCGGTACGCTGTGGGCGATCCGACGATAGGGCGATTGACTTTAATCGTCGTTTGCTGAGGCCCTCTCCCCTCGGGAGAAGGATTTAGGATGAGGGCTGCTGTGTGTAGATCACTTGATCTTTGTTCCTTAGAGAATTACTTATGCTGAAGCGTAGAACAATATTGTTGTTAGTGAGTGCGATCGCTCTATTGGGCGGTGTCATTCTCCTAGAGGGCAACCAGTCCCTACGTGAAGGCGACGTATCTACTGCCGATCAAGCCGCTGATTCCGCTTTAAGAGCAGATGGCGAGCAGATGCTTCCTTTTGGTGAAGACGCAGTTGAAAGCTTAGAAGTAGAGCGGCCTGCCGATACCATTGCCTTTGAAAAATCAGATGAAGACACCTGGCGGATGGTTGAGCCCGATCAGGCGCTTGCAGAACCGGGTGCGATCGCCTTCCTCCTCAACCAAATCACTAACCCCTCTGCCCATACGCTCACCGCCGAGCCCAACAATCTCACTGAATTCGGCCTCGACGACCCTACAGCCACCATCAACTTAGTCGCTGAGGGCAAGTCCTATCAGCTCAACGTCGGCGGCAAAGACTTTACGGGCGATCAGCTATACGTGCAGGTAATAGAACCCGATTCATCAAGTGATGCGCCCACCGAAACGGTGAAAGTTCATCTCGTCTCAGGCGGGCTCGACAACGCAGTGAACCGGCCAACTTCAGACTGGCTATCGGTGACCCGGCTTGAGCCTCTAGACTCAGAGAATCCAGCATCCGAGACTTCAGATCCTGAGATTTTAGACCCTGAGAATCTAGATAACTAATCGAACCAGTCGAACACCGACTCAATCCAGTTAGGTGCTTGAATCGGATTTTCAAGGCTGCGGCGATCGCTCAAATTAATCACCAAAATAGTCACCAGCATCAGCATCAACAGCACCGCACCGCCGTTTAGCGGACTGTCGTACCGATCCTCTGTATCTTTGCCTTCGCGATATTCCTTTTGTTTCTCGTTTTCAGGAAACTCGCCGCCGCAGTTCAAGCAGTGGTAGTAAACAAAATCGTCATTCGAGTCTGTTGTTAGCAGTTTCTTTTGTTCGCAATAGAGGCACGCTCTCTTACTTTTGGCATTCTCGACAATGGTAGAAGCAGTGGTCATTTCAGGTTTAGCTCCGATGAAAGTTTAGGCTGATTAGAGGCTAATTAAAATAGTCTAAGTAAATATGTCTATTAAATGTATAATTTAGCACCCGGTATTGTGAAGCTTCAGCGTAACTGCTGAGCCCCTATTCCATACGCTAACAATCCTACTGAGAAGGAGTCATCCGTAGGAAGAAGCGGTTATGTGTACGAATTTTTGCTCGTAAAGTAGGTTCCTGTAGGATCATCAACCTGACGCCTGAAAATTACGTAAAGCAGCCATAATTTCTTTCAAAAAAGCTGCCTACGCCATCTACTTGCTTCACCAGAGCCTTAAACAAACAAGCCTCAAACAAACAAGCCTCAAACAAACCTCGGATAACAAATCTAGTGCAGCGGTAGGGTGAACCACAGCGTCAGAAGGTTGATAACGCCAGCAATAATCATCAGCCCAGCGGGCATAAATTTTGAAGTTTTCACCAGTCGCACCACAAATACAATCACCAGCAGCAAGCTCACTAAGCCCGATATCGTAGGCCCGCCCGACGCCCCACCAAACAGCAGATATGCGCCTACTAACAACAGCAATCCGCTAATGATTCCTGAAATAAGCGACACCTGCGAGCCCGCTTGCCTGTAGCCAATGATTCCACCAACGATAGATAGAATGCCGTAAATTAGCGTGGTGATGGCCGCTAGAGGAAGAGTCGTCATGGTTGTATCCAGCTTCGTGAGCGCAATTTTTGTATAAAAAAGATGTTAGGGCACCGCATCGCCCTGTTATTGCCCATGGCAAGATGTCTTAACCTTCATCTCTGCCGTTAAGCATTTTTTTGATGTGCTGAGGCACGTATAGGATGGAGGAAGTATCAAGCATCTAAGGACAGAGCTATGGGATTGGCTGGAGAGGCGATCGCTAAAATCAAACACTATCAGCACCGAACCGCTTCCCTGCTGCTCTATCAGTCTGTGCTCACTGATACCATAGGCACTGCCTTCACAGCGCTTTTAACTACGCTCATCGGTTCAGATACCGTCGCCTGCCATCTTGCCTACGGTCAATGGTTTTCAGCGCTAGCTGATGCTCAGCAAAGCTGGCCGAATCATTTGATTACGCGCGTGCTTGAGGCTGATAACGCCTTTGCTCAGCAGAGCCAAAGACTACCTGAAGATATTGAAGACGGCGCGATCTCAAATCAAATCTCACCGGGACTCCTCCTCGCCGCACAGCACGATCTCGACATTCTATACGAGCTATACCACCTACCTGCCGAGCAGCTCAGCCAGTGGGTACAGCAGGCCACCGACTGCGTTTCGCCCCCAGTCATGCAGCCGCGAAGCGAGCCTAAGCTGCCAGTCACCTTTCCCTATCAAAGTGACTGGACGGCTGCGCACACAGAGCTTGCCCACTACTACAAAGCGCACGGTGTCGGCATATTAGGCCAGTTCACTGCCCTCCGCTGGCAGAACGACCGGCTGGTCGGCATTTCTACGCCCGATTCCATTCGACTTAAGCAGCTTGCCGCCTACGAGCATCCCAAGCAGCAGATCATTCAAAATACCGAGTCGCTGCTACGGGGCTACACCGCTCAAAACGTGCTGCTGTATGGCAGTCGGGGTGCGGGTAAGTCTTCGCTGGTAAAGGCGCTTTTGAATGAGTATAGCGATCACGGCCTCCGCCTAATAGAAGTGCCTAAAGCCGATCTTTACAACCTGCCTGACATTATCGGGCCGCTGAGCCAACTGCCGCAAAAGTTCATTATCTTCGTAGATGATTTGTCTTTTGAGGAAGACGACGAAGCCTTTAAGGCATTAAAAGTCGTGCTTGAAGGCGGCGTTACGGCCCGCCCTCAAAATGTAGTTGTATACGCAACCTCAAACCGCCGCCACCTCATCCGCGAATTCTTTGACGAACGGCCCCGCCCCAAAGACGCCGAAGAAATTCAGGCTTGGGACACCGTGCAAGAAAAGCTTTCATTCAGCGACAGATTCGGCCTTACCCTCACCTTCACCCCTGCCGATCAGCCCACGTATCTCACCATCGTTCGCGAACTCGCCGCTCAGGCCAATCTCTCTATCACCACCGAACATCTAGAATGGCGCGCCCGGCAGTGGGCCACCCGACACAATGGCAGATCAGGCCGCACCGCCCGTCAGTTTATAGACTTTCTCATCGCCGAGCAAAACCACTGACGGTGTGAACAGCCAAAGGCAAGATGACTTAATCCTTATCAAACCGCTACCTTATATAGACTAACTCTCTCAACTACCTCCTCTATTCTCATGGTCAGTTCTCCTAGTCTCCAAACCGTCACCCTCGGCCCCAAAGGCCCAGAAGTTCCTGCGCTCGGCATTGGTACCTGGGCCTGGGGCGACTCGATTTTTTGGCAATATGGTGGCGCCTATGGGGCCGATGATATTCGGGCTGCTTTTGAAGCTGCGATCGCCTCTGACGTCACCTTTTTCGACACCGCTGAAATCTACGGCCTCGGCAAATCAGAAGATCTCCTCGGTGAGTTTGCCAAAGCCAGCGGCACCCCCATCGCCGTCGCCACAAAATACATGCCCGCCCCCTGGCGCTTCTCCGCCCAATCCGTCGCCGACGCTCTCACCGCCAGCCTCAAACGCCTCAAAGTTCCCTCCGTCGCCCTCTATCAAGTCCACATGCCCTTCGACTTCTTCATGGGCCAAAAAACGCTCATGAACGCCCTCGCTGACGAAGTAGACCAGGGCCGCATCCAAACCATCGGCGTCAGCAACTACTCCGCCAAACAAATGCGCGAAGCCCACACCCTTCTAGCCGAGCGCGGCATTCCCTTAGCCGTCAATCAGGTGCAATACTCCCTCCTCCATCGCAACATCGAAACCAACGGCGTCTTAGAAGCCGCTCGCAACCTGGAGGTCACAATCTTGGCCTACAGCCCACTAGCCCAAGGTTTGCTAACTGGAAAGTACACGGTTGGTAGCGACCTGCGGCCTACAGGGGCTCGCCGCATCGATCCAAAGTTTAGTAAGAAAGGCTTGCAATCAATTGAGCCAGTCTTGGCAGCGATGGAGTCTATCGGTGCAGCTCACGGTAAAACGACGGTGCAGGTGGCTTTGAACTGGCTGATTAGTAAAGGCGTGGTGCCGATTCCGGGAGCGAAAAATGCTAAGCAGGCTGAGCAGAATGCAGGCGCGTTGGGTTGGGAGATGACGCAGACGGAATATGAACAGTTGGATAATGTGTCTGCCCCCCTGATGAAGTAGTTTATTTTTACAACCCACTGTTTCGTTATGGCCACAAATACCTTATTAGAAACGCACACCGCTAATTTTAGTGACCTTCTTGGCAACCGTAAGATATATAGGGTTCCAGCTTATCAACGCGATTATTCTTGGGACTTAGATAACTGGCAAGATCTTTGGGATGACATCGTTAAAACGCACGATAAAAAAAGTATCCATTACATGGGTGCGATTGTTTTACAAGTATCTAAAGATAGCGACAATATCACTATCATTGATGGACAACAAAGATTTGCGACTCTAAGCATCTTAGCACTCGCTGTTATAGACAAAATTAGTAAGCTTGTAGAGGCAGAGATAGACCCTGAGAAAAATAATCAGCGGATAGAAATCTTAAAGAGAACATATATAGGTGATACAGATTCCGTTTCGCTTCATTATTCAAGTAAGCTTGTATTGAATGCCAACGACGGCGATTTCTACCAAAGCTATTTAGTCAGGGCTCGCGTTCCTAACTCGACGCGGAGTCTTAAGAAATCCGAGCAGTTGCTATGGGCAGCTTTTAGCTATTTTTCTAAAAAATTAGACTCTTTACCAAAAGTTGTAAAAGATGGCGCATCGCTATCGGAATTTCTTACTAATACTGTCGCTCAAAGACTCTTATTTATTCAGATTAGTGTAGAGGATCAGGTTAATGCCTACGTTGATGATAAGTTCAAGCAAGACTTTTCAGTGATATCTATATCTACAAAACAGAACAAAAAGAAGAAGCTAGTGAAATATATCTTAAGCGAGTTAGAGAGAGACGCTTTAGGAAGACCTGCTGATGACAATAGATGCACAATAGATCACATTCTCCCTCAGCATCCAACTTCAGTTTGGCGTAAGGAATTCAATGAAGATACAATAGACGACGCGGTTTATCGCCTTGGCAACATGACCCCTCTAGAGAAGTCTAAGAACGTATCCATTGATACGGAGCCATACGAGGTGAAAAGAGAGCAGTATAGAGAGAGCAGCTATAAAATCACGAGAGAGATTGAATCTGACGATTGGAATGAGCTTTCTATTGAAAATCGGCAAAAGGTAATGGCTGAAAGAGCAGCTTGTATCTGGCGAGTTAAATATTAGCTCTATAGATGTCTCCATCAATCGATACTCTACTTTCTGAGGTAATTAACAAAGATGAAACTAGAAATTGAAGTTTCTGAGCAAGACTTGCTCAAGCTTGGTAAAAAAGCTGTGGAGAAAGAGGTGCAAGCCAGCATAAATCGAATGCAGTTGCGAATTGCATTTACTCAACTTTCTGATGCTATTAGAGAGGATTGGAGTGAGGAGGATTACTGGAGAGAAGTAGATTTGGCTCGAAAGGAAGCTTGGGAGATCTATCGAAAAGAAATTGGACTGTAGCCTGTGAAAGTAGTTGCCGATGCAAATGTTTTGTTCTCTGCTTTAATCAGTGGCAAAGCTATCTATCTAGAAATCTTTGAGATGTCTGATGTATATGTACCTGATTTTATTTTTATAGAGATTGCTAGATATGAGGCGCGGATAAAACAGCGGGCTAGTCTGGATGAGTACCTAAAACTTTTCACTCAAAAGCTGTTCACGTATATCACCGTCATTCCAAACATAGCAATTGAATCTGGAAGCTTCATGCGGGCACATAGTCTATGTGGAGATATCGATCCGGCAGATATTCCGTTTGTTGCATTGAGTATAGATTTGGGTGTGTCTTTGTGGACGAATGATAAAAAACTAAGCGACGGTCTAAGAGCAAAGGGATACACGGACTTAGTTACTAGCTCCGAGATGTTTGAGCTGTTGCCATAAATTACTTCTCGAAGCCGTTAGTGTGCATGGGCGGAGTCATTCCTGATTGGATAAAGTTACTCGCAATTGGGTGGGGCGTATAGGGCATTTTTAATAATGAACAAAACAAAGCGGCGCTAACAGTAAAGTTAGCGCCGCAATAAGTTCTTAACGAACCGTATCTAGAAACTTATGGAAGTGTAGTTGTAGATGCGGCTACGTTGTTCACTAGGCCCCAGAAGTGGAGGAAGCCTTGGCCCGTGAAGACTTCGGTAAGAGCAGCAGCCAAGAAGCCAAACATAGCTAGGCGACCGTTCCAGATTTCTGCACTGGGTACGAAGCCAGCTTTCCAGCTAGTTGCAGGCTCTACATAGGGCTGCTCTAGGTTTGGTGTGGTTACAGGTGTTTTTGGGCTTGTCATGTTTTTTCCTACTAGAAAAGGTTGATATATATAAGTTAATAAAAGTCGCTATTGCTAGCGTCTGTCTAAAGAAATATTACGCGCATTCATTAGGACTAGGTTGCGTTGACTATAGCGTTAGGAAAGAGGCTGTGGCTATTGCACAGGTGTCCAAGCGCCTTTTTGCTTCATAGAACTCGATAGTGCAACCAGTACCGCGACTAGGTTTGTGCCTGTTTCTCCTGATGAAATGACTGATGGCGCATTTTGTTGAACGCATCCCACAAAATGATCGCATACGTTCTTTAGTGGCTCAGATGGGGGAATTAAAATAGCGTTTGTGGCTATGTTTTGGGGTGTAAACCAGCCGTCGTCTTCAGCGAAGTCTCCCTGCTGTTGAGTGAGTGGATTAGACGGGTTCATTTCGTCGAAAATGAGGGTGGCGCGATCGCCCACCACGCAAAGCCGCCGCTGCTTATCAGGATTTGCCCAGCACAAATGAATCGTCGCCTGAAATCCGCTGGGATACTGCAACCGACACCACACCACGTCTGCTAACCCGTTGGGCGAAAGCGGCGTTTTAATATCGGGCTGAAGCCAACTGCTGCCCTGCGCCTGCACCTGCACGGGGCTTTCACCTAGCCAGTGGTTAAAGATAGAAATGTCGTGAATGGCTAAGTCCCATAGGGCATCGACATCGCGGCGGACGGGGCCGATGTGGGTGCGGGTGGCGTAGCCGTAGCGAGGGGTGCCAATGTCTTTGACGGCGGTTTTGCCAGTGGTGACGGCGCTGTGGAAGAGGTAGGTGTGGTCGATGACGAGCTGGCGCTGCTTTTGTTTGGCTAAGTCGCACAGGGCCTTTGAGCTGGCAACGTCTAGGGTGAGCGGCTTTTCAGCAAGGACATGGAGGTCTTTGTGAAGCGCGGTTTTAATCAGGTCGTAGTGGGTGGCGGCTGGGGTTGCGATCGCACACCCTTCCAACCCCTCCATCGCCATCGCCGCTCGCCAATCACTCATCAGCTCAATAGACGGATCTAAGTCAGGTGCAATTGCCGCTAGTCTCTCCGCCGAAGCCTCCACGACCGCCCTCACCCTTACCTGCGGGTGCGCCAAAAAATTACGTAATAAATGAGTGCCCCAGCGACCGACGCCAAACAAGGCGATATCAATCGGTTTTGGCTGCGCAGGATTGGAAGAAGATGACATAAGCTAGCTTTTCCACAGATACTTTATTGAGTCTGGGCAACCATTCGCCGCAGCGCCGCAAAGCCAATCTTCGCCGCTGCCTGCTCAGCCATCTTGATCGAACGACCCTTGCCCTCACCCCACAGCTTGCCCTGAAACCACATCTGCGCCTGAAAGCGTTCTTCGTCGCCGTGCACCTGACTAATCTCAATGACTTCGTAAGTGGGCAAAGATTTGAAATACGCCTGCGTTAGCTCTTGCGCTGCCGCCTTATAGTTTTGCTTAGCCGGATCGCCGCTCAGCTCATTGGTTAGCCGCTCAAAGTGAGGATCTAGCCAGGGGCGAATTAGACTGATATTGCCTGCGCTCATGTACAGCGCACCTAGAATAGCTTCCAGGGCATCGGCCAGGCGTGAGGCGGTACCGGCTTTGTCGCCCTGGGCGCTTTTAGAAAGCTGAAGGTAGCGTTTGAGGTGGTAGTGGTTGGCGATGGTAGAAAGGATGCGATCGCTCACAATTTGCGATCTGACTGCCGACATTTCACCGAGCGCCATATCCGGGTAGCGCTCCATCAAAAACTCAGCCGCTGCCAGCCTTAGCGCCGCATCGCCTAAAAACTCTAGCTTTTCATTATTCTCACTCGCTGAGCTAGAAATATCAATCAGCGACAGATGCAGTAAATCCAGCCTAATCTTGTTGGCTGGAATGCCGAGCTGTGTAATGAGCGGATTGAGGTAGGTGTAAGTATCAGCCGTCATTAAAAGCAAACAAAAAAAGCAGGTAAAAATAGAGGTAGAGCTGGACCTAAGCCGGGTTCTGTTCCTACAAATTGCTTTGTAGGGTGGTTATCTATCTGGGACGTTTGTTACCAAACGCCTCAAGCGGCGCGCTTTGTCGGAGCCGGTAAAAAGCCAACCGTGTGCTCCTATGGCCTTGCACCCAACCGGGGTTTACCTGGCACAGCACCTCTCGATGCTGTCGGTGCGCTCTTACCGCACCCTTGCACCCTTACCTGTGACGTGGCGGCGGGTTTGGGAACCCGCCCTACGACCATCGGCGGTATGTTTCTGTGGCACTCTCCTCACGGTCGCCCGCACTGGGCGTTACCCAGCAAGTTTGGCTTTTGGGGAGCCCGGACTTTCCTCAGGCAAACAAACAGACCTTGCAGCCCATGCTATTTGCCCGCAACCACTGAGCCAGCTCTATGCTCATAGTGTATAGCCTCTAGTGAGCGAGCCTGTCAGTTTTTTGCTGTCAAATTTTCCCTACCGATTCTCTCTGGGTCTGCTTCCCCAAAACCAATTGCCCTGAGACGGATTGCGCCGCCCCACCTGCCGCAGCCACCATCGCAAAGGCGGAAAAGCAGGCTTATCTACCTTGATCTTCATATTAAAGATGAAGGGCACCAGAATGCTCATCATTTCGCTATCAGGCGCAGAGCGATGCTTGATCCCAATCATTAGATCGAGCGTGTAGAGGTGCTTAACGTTGTCTTCGTCAATAGTGGGATCGGTGAGTTTAGAAAGCTCTACTGTTTCTTTAAGGTCAATCAATGGCTGAGGCACTTGCGCAATCAGGTTCGTCTCAGGATTACGGTTGAACTTGCGCTCCATCGTGACGTTGGAGGTGACCATCATCGCTGGATTTACGACGGTATTGACCTGCGATCGCGACAGCTCCACTGGCACATTCGGCGTACTGCGAATAATTCGATTGCCCTGCCCCATCATTTCTATAGAGCTGCGATCCCAGTTGACATACACCTGCATGTCGCCCGTATCGTTATTAATTGAAACCGACGAAAACGTGATTGGCTTAAGCGGCTGCTCGTTAGTCGGCGCAATGCGGATCATAATTTTGGGGTGAAGATACTCCTGCATCATCTCGTCGCTGAGCTTCAGCTTCTCCTGCACTGCCTTTTCAACTGGGCTAATAGGCTTATCGTCTTTCGCGTCGAATACCAAAACCAGCACCGGGCGATTGATTTTCTTTTTCTTACCGAAGCCGATATGCCTGACGCGCGCCTCGATATTTCGCGTATTTCGCTGCTGAGAGATCTGAGACTGCGTTTGCTCTTTTAATACATTCTCATCAACGAAAATATCAACTTTGTCTTCCAAATCGTCTTCAAGTGACAGCGACATCTTATACAGCACGTAAAAGACGACTAAAAAATAAACAGTCAGGAGAAGCGCATCCATATCTACGGCGAGCCAGGGCTTAAGAGGGTACCAAAGAATTGCCCATAGCTTACACCGATCTCTTGCTTTGAAACATGCATAGTACCAGTGCCAATAACAATGTTTGAATTAATACAAGTATTTATTAGTTCCTTTTGCTGTTATTGATGACGGGAAACCCTACCTGTGGTCAGATGTTTGCGATTAGTGAAACTGTTAGTATATAGACACGAATTTGAAGTAAATTGTCTTTAAGAAAAGCGCTTCAAAAACGAACTTTCAATCTTTGCTTAGTGGTAAAAGGGTTTGCCAAAGAGCGAGCTGGAAGTACCAAGATATAGAGGAGGTTGAAAAAGTTCATGAAACTATCAACTAGATTATTTAACTGTTTACCTGAACTCTCTGGGATGGCTGCTTTGTCGGCGATCGCATCTGTAGGTTTAGCGACTACAGTAATCGCCGCACCAGCACAGGCCGCTAACGATCAAGACGTTGCTCAGCTACTAGAGACAGGCATGTGCCAGTCATGTGATTTATCGAACGCAAACTTAACAGGCGCACACCTAATTGGCGTTGACTTAAGAGATGCAGACCTGACAGGTGCGACTCTATCCTATGCCAACTTAGAGGGCGCGGATTTAACGGGTGCAACGTTAGTAGATACTGATTTGAGCGGTGCTTTTTTAACCAATGCGCTTTTAGACGACACGCTAATTAGCAACGTTGACCTATCAGATTCGACACTGATTTATACCAGTCTTGATGGTGCGGATGTTAATGATGTGGATCTCGTAGGCGCGGATGTTTTGAATACGCCTATTAGCGTCGGTGGTAGCTACGATCAGTAGGTTGTGTTGAACGTAAGTTCGTAATTAATAAGGCTTAGAAAGCTAAGTTAGGAAAGGAAGTGGATTGCAATGAAAGCGATCGCTTCCTTTCTTTTTGGTCTTTTTTGCTAATAGTTCAATCCTCAGCGGGTTGCTTAGGCGATCGCTAATACTTCCGTAATCTTGCCGCGCTTGCTGCCCTTAGAATTAATGGAGCGAGCAGCCGTAATGATTTTGATTTGAAAGTCGCTGTATAGCTCGCGAATGAAAGGGCAGTCGGAGTTAGAGGTAAGTACCTGCACTTTCTTTGCTGCGAGCTGAGCAATCAGGTTTTTGAGTTCTATTTGCTCGGCTTCACCGAAGCGGTAGCGGCTGTAGGCGGTGAACTTGCTAGTAGCGCTAAGCGGCTGATAGGGCGGATCGAAGTAAACAAAGTCGTTGCTTTGGGCGCTCTCTATGACTGCTGAGAAAGGGCGCTGCGAGATGTCGGCTAGCTGAAGGGCCGCCGAGGCCGGGCGCAGCAGTTCGGGGGCGCAGATTTTGGGGTTTTTGTAGCGACCAATCGGGACGTTGAAAAGTCCTTTGGCGTTTTCACGATAGAGGCCGTTGTAACAGGTTTTGTTGAGGTAGATGAAGCGGGCAGCTCGTTTGATGGGGTCGGTTTGTATGTGCGATCGCACCTCATAATACCGCGCTTCTCCATGTCGCTCCTGATGCTCTTTGAGTAGCACAATCAGCGGTTCTACATGGTCACGCACACACTGATACACGTTCACCAGCTCAGGATTGAGATCGCTCAAATAAGCCTTCTTTCCCTGTGCCTGTAGCCGCGCGGCCAGATGGAAAAACAGCGCACCGCCGCCTAAGAATGGTTCGTGATAGCTGCCAAACTCGACGGGTAAAAATGGCTTGTACTGGTCGATGAGTCGTGCTTTGCCACCTGCCCATTTGAGAAAGGGACGGGCGATCGCGCGCATCTGCGCGGTATTAGCCGAAACCGTATGGCCTGAAACAGCATTAGCCGAAGGAAAAGGAGCGTTGGCCATAAAAAGGCTATGTAGGTAAGCAACCGTTAAATATCGCTTGCGGTAGGATAGCTTAAGTGAAGCGCACATCCGCCCCCGACTGACACCATGGAAGAATTTATCAACAATGTTTCTCGCTATCCTCGCTATCTGATCAGCTTTACCTTCGGCATTTTGTACAACGCGCTCGCCCCTTTAGGGCCGTTGCTAAACAATCCTTTTACAGCGATCGCACTCATTAGCGCCCTGATCGCAGGCATGATTGGCCTCACCTTTACCCTCCAGGCCATGCTAGGAATCGCCTGACAACAAGCACGTTCTCGACAGTACGCTTGCCCTTTTGAATCACTCCTTTTAAACCACTATGGCTACCAGCAGAAGAGTCGCGCGAGTTTCGACGGCCATCAAGCGCGAAGTCAGTCAGATGCTTATCAACGGCATCAAAGACGACCGCGTGGGTGCGGGTATGGTCAGCATTACCGATGTAGATGTCGCTGGCGATTTGCAGCACGCCAAGATATTTGTCAGCATCTATGGCACTGATGAGGCTAAAGCTGAGACGATGGAAGGGCTTAGAGCCGCTCAGGGCTACGTACGCCGGGAGCTAGGGCAGCGAATGAAGCTGAGGCGAACGCCTGAAGTTACTTTTAAAGAAGACCGCTCGTTTGACTTGGCGACAGATGTGCTCAACGTAATCAATCAAATTAGCGCTGAGCGAAAGGCAGGAGACTCGATTGATGCTGAAGAGACGAGCGAAGCAGATACTTAGAAGAAATTGAACGGTGGACGCCCTGACATGCTGGCAACGACGCGATTACCGAGCCCCGAAACGCTAAGCCTCGCTGAGCAGGTGGCTCAGATGATCGTGGTGCGAACGACAGGCCATCTATTCGATCATGAGGTGGCCTATCCGCAGTGGGAGGCGACGAATGCTGAGCTAGAGCGGGTGCTGGCGCTGGGCGTGGGTGGCGTGATTTTGCTGGGCGGCAGTGCGGCTGAAGTCGGCGTCCGAACGCAGCAGCTTCAGTCTTTAGCAAAGTATCCGCTATTGATGGCGGCTGATATTGAAGAGGGCGTCGGGCAGCGCTTTAGCGGGGCGACGTGGTTTCCCCCACCGATGGCACTAGGCCAGATTGCGCGCGAGGATTTGCCTTTGGCGGTAGATTTGGCGCGGCAGATGGGAGAAAGTATTGCTCAAGAAGCTACGGCAATCGGGCTGAACTGGCTGCTGGCTCCAGTCGTGGATGTGAATAATAACCCGGCTAATCCGGTGATTAACGTGCGGGCTTTTGGCGAAAGTGCTCAGACGGTAGCAGCGCTGACGAGTGCTTTTATTGAAGGCGCGCGGGCGTTTCCGGTGCTGACATCAGCTAAGCATTTTCCCGGCCATGGCGATACGGATATGGATTCGCATTTGAGCCTACCTGTCGTGCCTCACGATTTTGAACGGTTGCAGGCGTTGGAACTGGTGCCTTTCGAGCGGGCGATCGCCTCTAAAGTAGACAGCATCATGACCGCTCACCTCCAGCTCCCCAACGTTGACCCTGAGTATCCCGCTACGCTCTCCAAAGTGACTCTCAGCGGCCTGCTGCGGCAGGATATGGGCTTTGACGGGCTGATTGTAACCGACGCGCTGGTGATGGGTGGCATTACTCAGCACTACGGCGCAGATGAAGCGGCGGTGCTAGCGGTGGAGGCGGGGGTTGATGTTCTGCTGATGCCGGAGAATGTGGAAGGGGCGATCGCGGCTGTTTGTGCGGCGGTAAATGAAGGCCGAATCGAGCCAGCGGTTATCCTGCGAGCCGTCGAACGCATCTGGCGAGCGAAAGCACAGAATTGCCGACTTACCCGTCACCGACTCTTTTTCGCAGCACGCCTGGCAGCAGCAGGCCGTGCCACCCGTTCAGCTTGAGTATCTAGCCACTGAGCCGACCAGAGCACTTGCCAAAGACATTCTGCAACGTGCTCAGCAGGTGAGCCACGCGCCCGCTAAAAGCCTGGGTCAGGCAATCAGCGCCCCTCTCATTCCCGGTCAAAATTTGGTGCTCGTGGATGACGTGCTGCACTGCCCGTTTTTAGATCGCACTGCGCCTGCGGTGACGGTGCCGGGCGCTCAAGGCTACCGTTTGACGCTGGTTGATAGCAGAAGTGCAGACGTTGATCGATTAGATATAGAAGCGACTACCCTGGTGCAGCTTTTTATTCGGGGCAATCCGTTTCGTAGCGGGGTTGGGTTGAGTGCGATCACCCAGCAATACATCCAAGCGCTAGGCCGCAACGTGCAGGCCGTCATCGTCTACGGCAGCCCTTACGTGTGGCAACAAATTCAGCCAATACTACCGACTGGAACGCCCTGCGTGTTTACCTACGGGCAAATGAAAGAGGCTCAGGCGATCGCCCTGCAACCTCTCCTTAACCCTGAATCTCAACCTGTTGCAGTCGGTGCCATTGATAGCGCGTTCACCGACTAAATCGGAGCTAAGCTACATCCCCATAATCGCGTAGCCAGAATCTACATAAACGACTTGACCCGTAATCCCGCTTGACAAGTCACTACACAAGAATGCAGCCGCATTGCCGACTTCAGTTTGCGTGACAGTTCGTCTGAGTGGAGCTACTTCTTCAACATGGTGAATCATGTCTAGAATGCCGCCAATGGCCGATGAGGCCAAGGTGCGAATAGGGCCTGCGGAAATGCCATTGACTCGAATATTCTGCGGGCCTAAATCAGCCGCCAAATAGCGTACGTTCATTTCCAATGCCGCCTTAGCCACACCCATGACGTTGTAGTTAGGTACGACCCGAACGCCGCCGAGGTAGGTAAGCGTAACGATATTGCCACCTTCAGGCATTAGTGCTTTTGCGCCTTTAGCTAGCTGCACCAAAGAATATGCGCTTACGCTCAGCGCTAAATCAAATCCGGCTCGTGAGGTGTCACTGAAAGCGCCTGTGAGATCGTCGCGATTGGCAAAGGCCAGGCAGTGAATGAGAATGTCAAACGTGCCCCACTTTTCTTTGACGGTGGCAAACAGCTCGTCTACCTGGGCGTCGTCCTGCACGTTGCAAGGCAAAAAGAGGCTGGGCTCAAGTGGCTCAGTTAGCTTCTTCACCTTGCCCTCAGCTCGTCCCTTTGTCATCGGGCAAGTAGGTAACGCCGATTTCTGCGCCCGCTGCGTGGAGCTGCTGAGCAATGCCCCAGGCAATTGAGCGGTTGTTAGCGATGCCGGTCACAAGGGCCTTTTTTCCGGTCAGATCTAGCATGAATCTTTCGTCTAAACAGTTTGGATGCGCCTTAGGAGCATACTGAAAAACGGTGAATTCACGATAGCCCCCTGTCCGTGTTCTAAGTACCTGTCAATACGAAAGTACTGATAAAAGTGTCGCGAAACCCCGATTTATGAGAAAATCGGGGTCTATTTGGTATGGGACGATACAAAACGTATCTTGGCTGATGAGCTTTAGTGGTATCAGCGATGCGTTAGCATCCCATAACAATCCAGATCCCCTACGCTTCACCCCTTCGGTTCTCAAGTATGGTTTCGACAATTCCTAACAAGCCTATGTCCGAGCTGTTTCGCGCGTTAGCGGGTGGGGGGCTACCGCCGGTTGTCGAGTCTTATGAACGCAATAAGACCATCTTTTTTCCGGGTGACCCGGCAGAGCGTATCTATTTTTTAACGAAGGGCGCGGTGAAGCTGTCGCGGGTGTACGAGGCGGGTGAAGAAATTACGGTGGCGCTGCTGCGCGAAAATAGCGTGTTTGGCGTGCTCTCGCTGCTAACAGGCGAGAAGTCCGATCGGTTTTATCATGCGGTGGCCTTTACCCCGGTAGAATTGCTTTCGCTACAGGGCGATCAGGTAAATCAGGCGCTGATGGAGAATCCAGGGCTTTCGGCGCTGATGCTGCGGGGCTTGTCTTCGCGAATTTTGCAGACTGAGATGATGATTGAGACGCTGGCCCACCGCGATATGGGCTCGCGGCTGGTGAGCTTTTTGCTGATTTTGTGTCGCGACTTTGGGGTGCCCGGTAGCTCGGGGATCACGGTGGATTTGAAGCTTTCTCATCAGGCGATCGCAGAAGCTATTGGATCTACGCGCGTTACCGTCACTCGGCTGCTAGGCGATCTGCGTGAAAAAGACATGATCTCGATTCATAAAAAGAAGATTACGGTTCACGATCCGGTGACGCTCTCACAGCAGTTCACATAAGCCGAGCCGATTGTGCCTGCTGATAGTTGGGGCATTGCAGCCCTCTATCCCGACATCTTGCTATGGTATGGTCGTAGGCCGTGCTATTACGTAGCTAGGAATGCGTAGTTAAAGAATCTGCAAGTGCTCGGCGACGGATGACAGGATTTGTACTAATCTTTGCGGTGGCTTGCCTCGGCGGTGCGATCGCCACGGTGGGCGATCGCATTGGTATGAAGGTGGGAAAATCTCGCCTCAGCCTGTTCAACCTGCGGCCCCGGCAAACCGCCACATTAGTCAGCGTTTTTACAGGCGTCGTCGCTTCCTTCTCTACCCTAATGCTGCTGATCGCGCTCGATAGCCAACTGCGCAAAGGGCTGTTTCAAATTGATGATATTCAAGAAGAACTCGCGCTAGCTCAGGCTGATTTAGAATCGACTCAGGCTGAGAAAGACGAGGTGGAAAGCACGCTACAAGAATCTACCGAGCTGCAAAAAGAAGCGCAGTCTCGGCTGCTAGAGATCAATGACTCTTTGCAGACTGCGATCGCCCGCGAAGAAGAAACGCTAGGCCGACTAATGGAAACCCAGTCGCAGCTAGGCAGCGTTTCCGAACAGGCGGTAGGGCTGCGCGACGAAATCAACGGGCTGCGCACGGAGCGGCAGAATTTATTAGATGAGCAGGCGAAAGTGCTTAACCAAATTGCCCAGCGCGACGAGCAAATTTCACAGCGTAACGCGCAGCTTTCTGACCGTGATCAACAGCTTGCCGAAAGGGCTGAAGAACTTGCCAGAAGCGCCGCTGAGCTGAGCGAGCGCGACAGCCAAATTGCCCAGCGTGACGAGCAAATCGCCCAGCGTGATCGGGAAATTGCTGAGCGTGAAAGCCGCCTAGCTGATTTGCAAACCCAACAGGCTTTCCTCACCGAAGAAATTAAAAGTCTAGAAGCTGAGTTTCAAGGATTGCGCTTAGGTAACGTGGCACTAGGCCGCAATGAAACGCTGGCGCTGACTATTGCTCGCGTTAATTCATCAGCGGCTGCGCGCAGGGCTGTAGAAGAAGCTTTAGTAACCGCCAACCAAACTGCCGCGCAGACTGTTCTACCGGGTATCGACAGCACTGACAAGGTAGTTATTCGCTTTGACGAGGAGACAGTCGAACAGATTATAAATGCCATTCCCGACGAGCAAAACTATGTAATTAGAGTCTCTTCGGCAGCTAATTACATCGTTGGTGAGCCCTGCGTGAATGCTTCGGTTACGCAGGACACTGAGCCCTGCTTGCAGGTGAATATTGACGCAGCCGTCAACGAGGTTCGCTTTCAGCCTGGGGAGATACTAGCGGCCGCGCCCGTTACCGCTAATGTAAGTAACGAAGCCTTGATTGAGCGCTTTACGCTGCTGAGAGCCACGGCTGAGTTTCAGGCCCGTCGCAACGGCATCATTCGCTATCAGCCGATTATTGCCAACGGTCTTTCTGAGCCGGTTCTGGATTTTTTGAGCCGGGTGCAAAGCTACGGTCAGCCGCTTGAGATTCGGGCGATCGCTAGCCAGCCTATCCTCACCACCGGCCCTGTCTACCTCGATCTGGCTGCCGTTCAAGATGGCCGAGTCCTCTTCCGCACTCGCGATAGCTCTCAATAAATCGGTTGAGCGAGTGCTGTTTGAAACGATTTGAAATAGTTAGCAACATAGCTTGATTAATTAGTGACGAAACACAACAAAGTGAGAAGCGATCGCTCCTGCTTTGTGACAAAAATGGTGCCTGAACCGTCGATCTTTGCCTAAGTCTGACGAAACCTTGCGGATAGTTACCGCTTTCGCAAAAATTAAGTAAATCTATTATTTAGTGGCTAAAATGAATCAGCAGTTTTAGCACCTCTTCTGTCTTCTATTAACTAAAAAATAGAAAGCTATGTAGGGCGTGTTGACTTCTACAAGCTGCTACCTAGCCCGCTATCGGAGCTTCCTATGAAGTTTGAAGATATCTATCAGTTCTTTGAAGATCCCCCCCCGGTGTATCTCAACAAAGAGCTGGCCGTCTGCTACGTTCTGTCAGTTCTGACCCGCCACGACTCTTATGGCACCGAACTGATCCACGCCATCGAGCAAGACTATCCCCACTATCGCCTTTCAGATACTGTGCTCTATAGCGCCCTGAAGTTTTTAGAGAACCAGGCGTCGATTATGGGCTACTGGAAAAAGGTCGAAGGCCGAGGTCGTCCGCGTCGGATGTATCGCCTGCGCCCTGACTGGCAGATGAAAGCCCGCGAGCTAGCCGACCTGTGGCAGCGCTACATGGTAGGCCAGCAGCGCAGTCGCCAGCAGACGCCTCAAAAGGTGAATGCTCAGCCCATTCCTCAGACTGCTGTCGCTCAACATGTCGTGGCGACTCAGGCGCTAGCTGTGGCCGCTGAAATGAAGTTTGCTGGTTCCTAGCAAGCAGCGCTTTTCGCTTTTGAGTAGGTCTTTCAAACAGATATAGATACACCCAAAAAAGCTCCGTTGATAGAAGACCGCAGATGACAGCCCTCCTTGTCGTCTGTGGTCTTTTCTCTGTTTTTTTGTGGAACTGGTAAACTGTTGTTTATTCTCAGCATGTAATCAAGGTACAAACGCTTTGTTCTTTAACGATCCAGCCCGCACGTCTACGCTGATTTTGACGAGCCTGATGGTGATTGGTCTGGTCTTTTTTATTCGCGCCTCTACCAAAGACCGCATTGAGGTGGTGCAGCTCGGCTCTGTGCAAAAGGCCGATACGTTGCAGCAGGCGGTGATGAAGTATTTTTATAGCCGCGCCTATAAGCCAAGCGATCGCGTGCCCGACAATACCCCCGGCCCAACAATCATCAACGGCACTACGCTCACGGGCATGGTCAGCCCCAGCGTTTTCATGGCCGTGTTTTTGTCGGTGCTTGCCGCCGTTGGCTTTACCTGCCTATCGCTGGTGGTCGCCACGCTGTTTCCGAGCTGGGGCGGGTGGCTGTTGGGGCTAGTCGCAGCTTCACCTTTAGCGGGCGTATTCTACTGGCGCAAGTCCAATCGCCCGGAGACGATTGTGTTTAAAGTAGAGCCGATGGTTGCAGG
Organism: uncultured cyanobacterium; assembly: GCA_963793265.1. Lineage (GTDB taxonomy): Bacteria > Cyanobacteriota > Cyanobacteriia > Phormidesmidales > Phormidesmidaceae > Phormidesmis. Next base: position 56,350 of record CAWBZI010000003.1, on the reverse strand, counting down.
TGAGTCTGCCGCTGAGGGCGATGAAAGCCTGCTCTCGAAGCTGACTGTGAAAGGGCATCGAGATGAGCTGGCTGATTTGGAGAATACTTTTGCGCAAGCTGATGTGAGAGATTGGGCCGGGCTAAAGAAGCTGGCTTAGAGATAAACAGACCAAAAAAAGGAAGGCGCTAAGTACTCCTAATAAGCACGTCTAGCCCCTTCCTATTTAGATGAGTTCTGATGGATTTGGAGAACGACTAGCTTGAAACCGCTAGCTCCTCTTCTTCTTCAGTCATAAGAAGACGGAGGCTAGGGAACAAAAAGTGGTTCTCTTCAACATACTGAGCGCCAAATAGACCTTTTTCAGCCCAAAAATAGCGATCGGTCGTGTGTTCGTTTCGCTTTACTAACAGTAGAGCAGGCGGACAAATGCCTTGAGCGTGAATGTAATTACGAGCAGCCGTCACAGGCTTTTCTTCACCGCTCTCGATGCTGAACTGAGGCACTGCCTCTAAGATGCGACGCCCTTCTAACCGACGACGACTTTTGCGCTTACGTCTGCGTGCCAAGTTTTCTACCTCTTGTACCGTTTAGCCAATTGTCAAAAGCTCAGATGTAGCAATGACTACAATCAGGCCCAGACCTTGCAAAATATAGCAGGTACGACTTAAAATTTCAAGTTGGCTTAAACATTCATTTGCGTTTCCGTGTTATTGCGGTTTCTCCTTGAATTTACTAGCTTTGTAGCGGCTTTACTTGCAGAATGTTCTTAAAATGAACAGCCGAGCTGCTATAAAACTTGTAACAAACTTAACAATAAGCGTGGAGGTCTTCGCTCAAGCTTGTTGCCTGCTGCTCGTCTGATGCTCTTATGGCGCTCAACGCCGCTTTTTTATGACAGCGATCGCAAGTCCTGAATTTATATCACTCTGTCGGACTCAGCTTAGGCTGTTGACTCAGCGGTTAGCCACGTCTTCGGCGGCGCTATATATTGCAGACGTGCTCGCCCAGGGCAACGAGCAGTCTAGCTTTGTGCCAGTCGTAAGCTATCCCGAGCCGGTCGAGAGCTGGGTAGCCAATTTTGAGCGGGCCACACCCTGGTCAAGCGGATCGACTCATCGATCTTCGGGCGTGAGCCCTCAGCTAGCGCTTCCTGGCGACGCTGCTGATCTAGATGCGGAGTCGGTTGGTTTGCCTGAGCCCGTACAAGCGCCCGTGGATCGTTCGGCTAGTGCGGACTCGGAGTCGGTGGCTGAAGCTGAGTTTGAGTGGCCCGATATTTTGCAGCCCGAACAGCAGCTCGTGATGCCGCTGATGTATACCGATGTGGTGGTGGGCCTGCTGGTGGCCGTTCGCCCGGATCGCGCTTGGGAGAGTGAGGAGCGCAGGCATGTGGAGACGGTGGCGCAGTCGCTTGCGGGTGGCTGCGTGCTAGAGCGGCGCAATCAGTGGTTGCAAAGTCAGCTTGCGCATAAGCGCGGACTTCAGAGCCGTCAGTCAGAGATTTTTCACAATTTGCTGCATCAGTTTCGCAATCCGCTGACGGCGGTGTCTACATTTGGGCAACTGCTGGTGAAGCGACTAGATGTAGAAGATACCAATCAGCCGATTGCAACGGGCATCGTGCGTGAAAATAAGCGGCTGCGGGAGCTGGTGACGCACTTTGACGAGGCGATCGCAATTGGAGATGCCGACTTGCGGGCTGAAACCGCGCAAACAGCAGCGGCGGTGCAGTCTAGAATTCTATCGCCGGGCCAGCTATTGACAGGCTCGCGATCGCCGCAGCCTTTACTTTCTGGAAATGCAGACAATACGGAGGAGCCTGCGAACCATCAAGGCGCTGAACTGGGTCATGTCCTAACGTTAACTGCCCAGTACATCCCTGATATTGTCGAGCCTGTGCTAGCGGTTTCTGGCATTGTGGCCGCTGAAAAAGGCGTTGATCTGCACGCACAGGTGACTTCGGATACGCCCTCGGTGTGGGGAGAGGAAGAGGCGCTAGGTGAGGTGGTGAGCAATCTGGTGGACAATGCGATTAAGTATTCGCCGTCAGGGGCTCAGGTATGGGTGCAAACGGGGGTGAGCCGGGCCGATGAGGGCGGTCACTATCAGGGGATTGTAGTGGGCGATACTGGCCCAGGGATTCCAGCGACCGACCAGGGACGGCTGTTTGAGCGCAACTATCGGGGGGTACAGGCGGCGAGTGATATTCCAGGGACGGGGTTGGGGCTAGCGATCGCGCAATCTTTGGTCAAGGAGATGCAGGGCTTTATCGAAGTGGTAAGCCCTGCTGTGGGCACGCCCTGGCTACCGGCGATTGTTGAAGATAGTCAGGCTGACGTAGGCCCTGGCAGCGCTTTTATTGTGTGGCTGCTAGAGGTTGATCGTCAGCCTTTAATCTGAGCGCTAGCAAACGGGGCTAAGCCTTACTAGGCCGATCGCCAGATGCTCTCGCTGAAGTCACCTTGCGCAGCAGATCAAACCAGAAGCTTGCGCCCATTGATAGCGCTAACCCGGTAACCGCCCAGCCGAACAGCCGCTGAGGCAGGTAGGGAATTGGCCAGTTGGCCTCTGCCCTTTGCTGCGCTCTAAAAATTTCAGGCGATCGCCCAATCGGGAGCGGATAGGCCGCCAGCGCATTTTCTACGGCTGTCCCGACCGAACGTAAGTCGCCCTGCAATTCTTCACGCAGCTCCTCAGAGAGCCCATCAATTTGCAGCTCTCGTGAAAGCGCCTCGGCATTTTCAAGGCTGCGCACCTCTAGCTGATCGACTGTTTGAATAATGCTGTTGCGAATGGCCTGATCGGTGCTGAGCCGGTTAAACATGTAAAAGGTATCGGCGTTGAGCATGAAGGCGATCGCAAAGCCAATCATCAGGCCCACCCCTTTCACATTGCGCCGATACACACCGCTAGCGCGATCCATCCCGCGATTAAACCACTCTTCTACTTCGGTCTGTAGCTGCTGCAACTCCGCCCCCCTGGTCTTCACACGCCGCTCAGCTCTATCGCCCAGCGTCGCCATGCTCTCTCTTAATCGAGGCGGAATCACGGCCTGCTGAAGCTTTTGCAGCGATTCCCATACGGCCCCGCCCTCGCGCTGAGCCACTGCGACCAGCTCAGCGTAGGTTGCACTGTTTGGATCGAGTAGCGCGGTCAAATCACTCAAGCTAGGTCTAATTCTGACCAGTAGCGCCTCTATCTTTTGGCTGCTGCCATCTAAGCCCTGACGCAGGTAGCGCACCCGTTTGGCAAAAGAGCTGGCGACGGCTGAAGCCTGTGAGTCGGGCGAGAGCGGCATGTCTGTAGTCATCGCTTCAAACGTTTCTAGCGCCAGAGAAAGTCGTTCTAGGGCGGCTTCTAGGGTAATCCGCCGGTTGCTCAAGTCGTCTAATATCTGCTGCCTTTCCGCGTCAAAGTAGGCCAGCTCAGAGGCGAGGAGATCTTCTTGGCCTAAGCGGGCGCGCAGCTCGTGCACCATGTTGTGAAGGGGACGCTGCACGTCATTTTCTACAAAGTCTTGAAAGCGCGATCGCACTAGCAGCCGCTGAAAGTCAGCTAGCTTGAGCCGGTCAATGAGGCTGGTAGCAAAGGTTTCGGCGGGAATGTAAGAAGGGCCGCTGGTTTTGCGACCAAATACGTTACGGCTGAAGGTGAGGGTGCGGTAGAGGGTGCCGACACCGTGCAAAATAGCCCGTAGCCCGCTGGCTAACCGTCCTTGCGCCTCGTAGTTGAGGTTTTCGATCAGCGGCGAGCTGTAGAGGTCGTCGGCTAAGGTTTTGGCAGCTCGGGCGTTCTGTTTAGCGCTCTGGCGAGCATTTTTACGGCTAGCTTTGCGGTCGGTGGCGCGGTCGGTAGCGCGATTACTGGCGCGATTGCCCTGAAGCTGTCCGCTCGTCCGACCGCTCAGACTATCTCCGGCCAAAAGCTGTTCAATCGAGCGCTTCAGGTGCTCGGCGCGCCACTGAAAGAGGGCGCTAATAATTTCTTGAATTTCGCTGGCGACCAGACTCAGCGCGAGATAGATGAAAATCAGCCCAATGGCAATTTCTACAACAACCGGCAAGCCCATCGCAATACGTCTCCAGCCTTTACGGCCTATTCGTTTTCATGCCTATTTAGCCCTATTCATCCTCATCTTCTGCCATGCTCTCGCCGCTGTTGTCTAGCTGAGTGAGACGAATGTGCTTGCGGCCCAGTGAAATTTCAAACTCGTCGCCGGGGTTGAGGCCCATTTGCTTAGTGTAGGCAGAGCCGATCAGCAAGTTGCCGTTGGACTGCACGGTAATGCGATAGCTAGCGCTACGGCCTCCCCTGCCATTGCCGCCCTGAGTGCTTTCAATCTGAATGCCCTCAGCTTCAATCAGCGCCTTGAGAAACTTCATCATATTGACGCGGGTAACGCCCTTTTTAGTGACGGTGTAGTACCCGCAGGTTTTGGCCTTCTCTTCTTTACTCAGGTGCTCTAGCTCTTTGACCTTTGTGAGCAGCGCTTTGCCCTTGAGGGCGTCCGTATTTGGGTCGTTAACCATTCACTCAACTCTCTAGACTAAACAGCAGATACCAATAATAGAACGCAACCAATACGATTCACTTATATAGTCTTTGTGCAAATCAGAGGTATACAAAATGGCGTATGCGTTTGCGAATACATTCTGTGCATTCGCCTCTTATATTCAAAGCTGTTCACAAGTTTTAGGCTTTACTATAAAAGCATACTTCCAAACTGTAGTAAACAACCTCAAAAAAACCCCTATAGCCATCAGCGAAAAACATTTGATTCGCTGACATTACTAAGCATAAAATATCTTTGAACTGTTATCGCAATAGACTTATTTTTTACCTTAAAGAGTTAGATTTGATAGTGAAAACGTTTGCAGCAACATTCGTTTTATTGCAATTGATGCACGCTATTAGATGAGTTCGCAACAACGGACAAGTGCGTCTTCAGCGGCCTTCCGAACCGACCCTTTAAAAGGACTATAGAACGGGCTTATAGAGAGAGAATCTAGTGATGAAACTTACGACTCGTGGTCATTACAGTGTTAAAGCGCTACTGGATTTAAGCCTTCAGCCAGCCGGTAACGTCTCTTCGGTAAGCGCCATTTCGCAGAGGCAGAATTTGCCTGCGCCCTATCTAGAAAAGCTGCTGATTGAACTGCGGCGATCGCACCTGGTCAGCTCAGTGAGAGGCGCACACGGCGGCTACAGGCTAGCGAAGCCGCCCGGCCAAATTTCGCTCGGCCAAATCTTAGAAGCCGTGGGGGAATCGACGAACGCGCTGGCCAATGGCGTAGGTATTGCTGAAGGCCAGGCCGAAGACTGGGTGACCTCGATGCTGTGGCAGCGGCTGCACCAAAAGCTAAAAGAAGCCTTTTACAGCATTACGCTAGAAGATCTGTACTACGACGCGCGGAGCTGGCAGGCGGCTCAGGGTGAGGGCGCAAGTTTTGTGGTTTGACCAGCTTGAGTGGGCTAAAGCGTCTGAGATTATTATTTTGCTCGCTGCCGCCCTGCTAGATTTTGGGGTGGGCGATCCCTGGGGCTGGCCGCATCCAGTGCAGGCGATGGGCAAGGTGATTAGCGCCTACAGCCAGTGGATACTATCGCGGCAGATGTCTGATTGGGCAGTGAAAATTGGTGGCGTTGGGCTAGCTGGCCTGCTGATAGTGGGCAGTGGCGTGCTGAGCTGGAGCGGGCTATGGCTGTTGAGCCTAGTATCGCTCTGGGCAAGTCGAGCGGCGGCGGTGGTGCTGCTAGCAAGCTGTTTTGCTGGGCGGAGCCTGCGGCGGGCGGCTGAGGATGTGCTGAGGCCACTAGGCGATCGCGATTTAAAAACGGCCCGCTCGAAGCTGGCGATGTACGTAGGGCGCGATACTGAGGCGCTAGACGCCGATGAGATCAATCGAGCTGTGCTAGAAACCGTGAGCGAAAACGGGATCGATGGTGTGCTGGCTCCTTTGTTTTATGCGCTGCTGGGGGCGTTTGTGGGGACGAACTGGGGGATTCCTTTTTTGGGTGTGGGGGTTGCGATCGCCTACAAAGCCGCCAGTACGCTTGATTCTATGGTGGGCTACCGCGAGGCTCCTTACACGCATTTGGGCTGGTTTAGCGCCCAGTTTGAAGACGTGCTGACCTGGCTACCCTGCCGCCTTAGCGTCCTGACTATTGCGCTGATCTCAGGCAAACCGCTCTACGTGCTACGCCTGTGCTGGCGAGATGCAAGCGCCGATCCTAGTCCTAACGCTGGGTGGAGCGAATGCGCCTATGCCGCTGCATTAGGCGTACGGCTAGGTGGGGCGAACACATATCAAGGTAAACTAAAAATAAAGCCCTACTTAGGCGAAGCGAGGCGAGAGATTACTGAAGCTGTTGTCGCTGAAGCGCTTAGACTAACGCGATGGAGTTTCTTAATTGGGCTGGCTATGGGCACAGTTGGTTTGCTTTGGATGGCGCGTTTCTAATTCAATTTCTAAACCTTACTTATCTTACTTATGATAGTGACGAGATAGTGCTTAGCGAGATAGCTAACGAAGGCCACTTTACCCGCCAAAAACGGTGTGTGGGCTCAGTGAAAAATAGCTTTTAAGACACATCTTAATCATCTCATTTCAAGGCTTTGACTCGACGGCTTTGTTCTTCTTTTGCGAGCTTCTACAAAATCTAATGGTTCAAAAAGTTGTCAGCATCCTTTCTCCCGAAGATATTCGTCGTACGCTCAATCGGCTGGCCTCTGAAATCGTTGAGCGCACAGAGGATTTAAGCGATCTGGTGTTATTGGGCATTCGGACGCGGGGGGTGCCCCTAGCAGAAGTTTTGACCGAGCAGATTCAGCGGCTAGAAGACATCGTGGTGCCTACAGGTTCGCTAGATATTACGTTTTACCGCGACGATCTCGATAAGATCGGCGTACGGACACCGGCTAAAACTGAGATCCCGTTTGACTTGGCTGGTAAGACGGTGGTGCTAGTAGACGATGTAATTTACAGCGGTCGTACGGTGCGAGCGGCTTTGAATGCGGTGCATGACTACGGTCGTCCGGCGACGATTCGCCTGGCGGTGCTGATCGATCGCGGGCACCGGCAGGTGCCGATTCACCCCGATTTTGTGGGGAAACAATTGCCGACCGCGAGCGATGAGACGGTAAAGGTGTTTGTGCAGGCGGTGGATGATAAGGACGGTGTGGAGCTGACGCAGCCGTAAGGCTAGGGACTTGGGGTTTTTGGGGCTTAGGTGCTTTTGAGGAGAGTCAGGCGCTCACTTTACGTTATGTGCTATTTAGGTGCGATCGCTCCGAAACCGGCCATAAGAGTGCGGTAGGTTAGGACTCTACTTGTACGTGTCTTGAGTGAGAAATCGAACCGTGAGCCCGTCGCCATCCGCCTCATTAGAAACACAAGCCTCAGAAACACAAGCCCCAGAAGCACAAGCCCTAGAGACACAGATTCGCAAGGCAGACCATTTGCGCGTGTGTTTAGAAGAAGACGTGCAGAGCCACCGCATTACCAACGGCCTAGAGCGGTATCGCTTTACCCACGCCTGTTTGCCCGAGCTGAACCGCGCTGAGATTGATATTTCATCGACGTTTTTAGGCAAGGCGATCGCCACGCCCCTTCTGATCTCCTCCATGACAGGTGGCACAGAACAAGCTCGCACGATCAACCAGCGGCTAGCGAAAACCGCGCAGCGCTTTGGTCTGGCAATGGGCGTTGGCTCTCAGCGGGTCGCTGTCGAAAATCCCGATCTCATTCCCACCTTCTCAGTTCGTCAGCACGCCCCCGACGCGCTGCTATTCGCCAACTTAGGCGCGGTACAGCTCAACTACGACTACGGCATTAGCCAGTGCCAAAAGGCCGTAGATGCGATAGAAGCAGACGCGCTAATTTTGCATCTAAATCCGCTGCAAGAGGCGGTACAAACCGAAGGCGACGTCAACTTTAAGGGGCTATTTGCCAAAATTGAGCAGCTTGTGGGCCTTTTGCCCGTGCCGATTGTGGCCAAAGAAGTGGGCAACGGCATCTCGGCGGTGATGGCCCGGCGACTAATGGATATTGGCGTATCGGCGCTGGATGTAGCGGGTGCTGGGGGCACGTCTTGGGCGCGGGTAGAAAGCGAGCGGGCTAAAGATGCTAAGCAAAGGCGGCTGGGCAATACGTTTGCAGACTGGGGCATCCCGACCGCAGAGTGTATCACCAGCATTCGCGGGCTTGATGATGCGCGGACTCAAGAAGTGCCTCTGATTGCCTCAGGTGGGCTACGTAATGGGCTTGATGCTGCCAAATCGTTAGCACTGGGCGCGGATTTGGCTGGCCTGGCATTGCCCTTTTTGCAGGCGGCGAGTCAGTCGGAAGCGGCCTTAGCGGAGCTATGTGAAGCACTGATTGCAGAAATTGTGACTGTATTGTTTTGTACAGGGTGCGAGAATTTGACCGCGTTGCGTCAAAGCGATGTGCTACGCCGCGCTCTGTAGTATTTCGTTCGTAACATTATGAGGGATGTAACGGCTGTCTTTGGGTAGATAGCGCTACCTTAGACTTATTACATTTGATTCGTCACCCTTTTCACCCATCACTATTTATCACCTAGAGCAAGCCGGGCAAGCCGGATAGAACAAACCGATGCGAGATTTCTTTAAAGTTGCGGCTGCGAGCGCGGTAGGTACGATGGTGGGCTTGTTTAGCCTGCTTCTGCTGCTGGGCATTGGGGCGTTTGGCCTAGTAGGCGTGCTGCTTTCGTCAGGAAGCTCGGAGCCGGAGGTGGAGCTAGAAGATAAGTCAGTGCTGGTGTTTGACTTGAGTACCGATATTGTCGATGGAGTGCCCTCATCGGGCGCGCTGTTTGATGTATACGGGCAGCCGCCGTCGGTGTCGGTGTATGGGGCTTTGGCCGCGATTAAGGCGGCGGCTGAAGATGACAAGATTTCAGGCATCTACCTTAAGGGATCACCGAATGAAGGGCTCGCTACGCTGAAGGAAGTGCGGGCCGCGCTCAGTGAGTTTAAGGAATCAGGTAAGCCAATTTGGGCGTATAACACGGGCTTTGATGAGAGCGGCTATTACGTGGCCTCGGTGGCCGATAACCTTGTGCTTGCGCCGGTTGGCCTAATGGAGGTAAACGGGTTTAGGGCGGAAACTCAGTTTTTGGGCAATGCGCTTGATAAGTACGGTGTGGGTGTGCAGGTGTTGCGGGTAGGCAAATATAAGTCGGCGGTTGAGCCGTTTACACAGTCACAGAGTAGTCCTGCGGCCAAGCAGCAGACGGAGGCTTTGATTGGGGATCTGTGGACGGATTTTTTGCAGACGGTATCGAGCGATCGCGATATTACTGCCGAGCAGCTACAAACCCTGGCTGATGAAGGTGGCCTGATTGAGTCAGCAGATGCGCTATCAGTCGGACTGGTCGATCAGCTTGGGTTTTATGACGATGTGCTTGCAGGGCTAAAAGAGCTAACGGGCACGGAAACCGAAGAGATTAAGGCCGATGATTTTACGGATGAAGACGAGGATGTGTTTCCGCAGGTGGGGCTGGCGGAATATGCTCTAATAACTCGGATGGAGAGCGATCGCGCTAATCGCGGTGATGATGCGATCGCCATCGTCTATGCAGAGGGCGGCATTGTCATGGGCGAAGACAGCCAGCCCGGCTCTATCACTTCTGAGGGCTTATCTTCTACGCTTCGCAAAATGCGCCGAGACGAAGACACGAAGGCGGTTGTACTAAGAGTGAACAGCCCTGGCGGTAGCGCCGTTGCCTCAGAAATGATCGCGCATGAGGTGCAGCTATTGGCAGAAGAGAAGCCGGTAATTATCTCAATGGGCGACTATGCGGCCTCAGGCGGCTACATGATTGCTGCGCCGGGTGCAAAGATCCTGGCTTCGCCGACGACGATTACCGGCTCGATTGGCGTGTTTGGCCTGCTGCTGAACTTTCAAGAGATTGCCAATGAGAACGGCATTACCTGGGACGTGGTGAAAACGGCTAAGTTTGCCGATATGCAAACGACGGCTAGGCCGCAGACCGAAGCTGAGCTGAAGATTCAGCAGGACTATGTAGATACGCTGTATGACCGCTTTATGAGTATTGTCGCAACGGGGCGAGATATTTCTAAAACGCGGGTGAGTCAGGTGGCTCAGGGGCGGGTTTGGTCGGGTGAAGATGCGATTAAGGCGAATTTAGTCGATGAGCTGGGGGGATTGGAAGATGCGATCGCGCTAGCTGCTGAGACTGCCGAAATCGAAGACTATACCGTAAGTGAGTTTCCTCGCCTTCCGTCTTTTGAAGAGCAGCTACTAGACAGCATTTTTGGCGTAGAGGCAGCCGCAGGCTTTGTGACCCGCTTGCCCTGGAACAAAGATCCCCTCACCGATCAGCTCTTGAAACTACGAGAAGAATTCACGCTGTTAGAGTCTCTAAACGATCCAAATAATACTTATATGCGATTGCCCTTCACAACTGAGATCGATTGAGCTGAAAAGTGATATCAATATAATCACAATAATCATAAAAACTGATGGTCAGATGAATCTTGTCACGGTAGGATAGGGCCTAGACATCGTAATTCTGGGACTGCTAGCAGCTTTGTATAAGCCTGTTAATAAGCCATATGCGTGTCTTAGATGTGTCCTGTCGCTTGCGACGACGATGCCTTTCAATCGGATAAAGTTCTGGTGAAGCTGCTGCGCGAAATTATCTAGCTGTAGCTACTGTGCTAAGGTTTCGCCATGAATAGAACATTTCAAGCATTTTGATGAGAATACTTAAAAAGCATGGATAATCCACAGTTAGTAGTAGAGGCTCTAGATGCCATTATTCAAGTAAGGCGTCAGAGCAGCCCGAACAGCGAACAGGCTACTGGTAGTATCACAGACGAAGAACGGATGGAGCTATTAGAAGGCTATAAGCAGCTAGAGACGCTAAAGAAGCGGCTGAATGGCAAAGTGTTGTTTGAATATAACCAGGGCTTAGAGACGCTTGTCAAAGAAGTCGTCGTTTAGGACTGCTGCTTAGGGCGTACATCAGGCATGACGCTCACCTCCCCTCGAATGATTTTAAACATGTCCGTAACGAGCAGGTCGCGTAAGTAGAACCCGCTCATTTTTTTTAGCCTGTGATCTTGAAAGGCTTCAATAAAGACTTCAACGTATTTATCTAGGTGCTTGTAGTGTTTGGCAAGCTGTCCGTTGTATCTCTTTTGACCACAGGTTTGATTTTTGTCAAACGGGAAGCTATCGTTCCTCCGAAGCTCTTTCACGAGCGCGCGAATTCTTTTAACTTCGTTTCCAGAAAAAGAATTAATCTCTTTTAAACCTTTTTCTTCTAAAGCTTGTTGTGAATATGCAGAACCGTGTGCAGCGCTGTGGGTGACGAGCAGAATGAGCCGACACACAATGATAAATATTTTCCCTAAGTCGGCAAATTGAGTGAGCCGGTGAGGATAGAAGTATTGCAGGAGGCGATCGCGCGAATGTGTATCGTCGTCTATCTTTTGGGTGTGGTCGTCCTTGTGCGCTTCGTTTTCTGCGTTGTGGTCGGGTAGCGTTCTATCAAGCACGGTCGAATTTTCCTCAGTGCCGTTAGGCCAGTCAGCTTTGCTGTCGATTCGCCTAGTGCCGTCGGAAGTGATTGCGCAACAGTACTGGAACATTCTCATTGCCTGTCCGTCAATCGCCTCTAATAGTTTCTTATCGTCTTCGTAATCTTTGCAGAGCGCCAGCACCCCTTTAGCAAACAGCAAAATTCCTGACTGCATCCCAAAAAGATAAACAGAGCCACTCTCGTCCTTCCCTGGAATTTTGAGTAAATCAAGATCTATTTCAACGACGTGGCTATCCGACTGATAGCGCTGATTCTTTTTTTTGCCTTCGTTTTGAAACAGCTCTTGAACCAAAGGAATGACCCGAATCATTGTGCTGCCATATTTCTCGTAATACCTTGGCCTTGGCCTATCTCGAAGAATATGTTGTGTTTTGAGAGGGGTCTTCTGATGCTGAGATTCTGTCGGTGGATCAATACTGTGTTCGGTGGTGCGTCCGTCCCCGTCTTTGATTTGTTGATAGCACTGTTTCCCAATCGGTGAGTAGCAGATCTCAGCGTGTTCAATGAGTCGCTTCGCCCAGTCTAGACAGCTTGAATAGCTCAAGCTTTTACTGCTAATATCTTCAGCCTTAGCCAAGTATGCCAGCATAATGTAGCACCAGCTTTGATAAGCTGACCACTGGGCATAAAGCGAAGGTTCGCCGTCTCTAGCAGCATAAATGCGCGCTTTTTCGAGCAGCTTAACCGGTTCTAGCAACATGCTCCACCGGTCTAGCTTAGGCATATAGGTCGGAAAAAAAATCTGAAGCTTGGCCCTGTGCGCGTACACTCGCGAGAGGAAATAAAACTGAGGATTCAGATTGCTCTGTGTCAGCTCGTCTAATTTCTCGTAGTGCTTTAGCCGCTTTTGTAGATAGTCTTCTGCTTTTTCTAGCTCTTCTTCTGCCCTGCGAATAGCCATATGACGATCTTCGAACAGACAGGCGGGATCTGCTAAATCACTGAGATAGTAATATCGAAACATACACAGGCAGTAGCGGGCCATGAGCAAATCACCAACATGCTCTTCTTTGTTGCGAAAAGAATCTGGCAGCGCATCAAGATATCTTTTCGCGATATGAAACAACCCTTCTTTAAGATTAGCTTCTGCAATAGAAAGCTGTGCTTCTACAGCCACCACACTCCAGTTAGGAGAAAGCTGCTTGAAAACAGTCTTTTCCAAGCGCTCTCGGTATTTTCCGGCAAAGATAGTGGTGTCTAGCTCACCCTCCATCGCCCTGAGCGAAAACGGGTAGCCACTTAGCAGACTTTGGGCGCGCTTGAGTGCGCTCATCTCCTCAACCCGCGCGCACAGCTCTCCTACGTATTGACTTGTGCTGGTTTCAGGATGATGGGCGAGCGTTTGTTTTACCAGCCTTAGCCGCGCTAATAAAGCGGACTTTGATACCGTTTCCAACAGATCAAATCCGCAAAAGTCGGCGCTGGCCGTTTCTGCTGTGGTGGCGACGGCCTCGCAGGATTTGCCCTGCTCAATGGCCTTGCGCACGTCTTCGCGCCTGTATAGTTTCGCGACACAGTGCGACCACATTGGGCTGTTGGGGGTGCTCCCAATAACTTCATCGTTACAATGCGTGCCATCAGCAATAGGAAGATAGTCCCGGAGTGAAGGAATATCCCATAGCAGTACCCGGTTGATCACCGCGATAATGTGCGAGGTGACGCAGCCGACGCCAACGACTTCTTCAGAGAACTCCAAACGGCGCTGGCCAGAGATCTCTTTAAATATAGTCAGATTCTCAAACTGAATGTTGTAGTCGTCGGGTAGCTTGATGTAAAAGTGCACGCGCGCTCGATAGGCTACTTGTCGTTCGAGCCCTTCAACGCTGCGCGGCGCTTTGCTATCTTTTAAGAATAAAGCGTTTAATAGCCCATTCTTTTCGTTATTGTGCCGCTTAATGTATAGCGGCAGCGGTTTGACTCGCTCAATTTCGAAGTGCTTAATGTGAATTGGAAATTCGTCGGTAAGCACCTCGTTATCGATTACAGAATATGTAAGACGCTGGATAAACTCGGGCGTTAGCAGTCTGAGTAGGCTTGGACTGTTGTGATGGCTGCTAGCACTCTCATCGCTCAAAAACGTATGGGCCTGTTCCGCACCCGACTGTAGTTCAATGCGATCAATTTCTCGCCGTACTTTACCAACAAACGCCTTGATCTTTCGTTCTTTTGTAGGCCCTGGCAGGCTGGGATAGTACTGCTCTATATGACGGGCCACCATGGCTTTGATTAGCCCTCTTAGCCCCGTTGATTTTGAGCTACCTTCCTGAGCGCTCGAAAGGGCATTAGCTAGGCTACGAGAGGAAGGTTCGCTGAGCTGCTGCAAAAAGAAACGATAGAGGCGAGTAGCATCGGCGGTGGTATAGGGATCGGCTTTGCTGGTTGCTTTTTCGAGAATTTGTCCGATCAAGGCTTCGCTTGGGTGCGGGGCTAGTTCGATTTGCGATCGCTCCTCAGCCGAAAGCTGCGCAAATAGCTGTAGTGCCTTGAGCTTTTCTGCCCGGCTAATAACGGGCCGCGTTTTGCTGTCAGCGCTGCCTGCTTGAGCCTGCTGCTTTTCTTGATAGGTTTGCAGCGCCGATAGAATGTTCACCAGCTTAGAGAGCGTTAGCCCAGGAATAGACGACGGCTTTTTCTCTTTTTCGGCATACAGCTCATCAAAAAGGACGGAGCGCAGCACCCGCCGCACAAAAATACGATTTTCCTCAACGCCCCACTGCTTTGCAATGCTAGTTTCATTCGGCAGGCTACCTTTGCCTGATAGCCCTAAGTCAGTGAGCTTCAGAAGATATCGATATAGTGCGCGATCGCGAGCCTGATCGGCAGTATCTCGCTGTCTACGGTTTGAAGCACCAGAGTCTTTGCGCATGTCACTAACGTCCCTTACTGCGGTCTATAGCTCGTTGAATGGGTGAACTTTTGCCCTTAAAACGTGTGCCCAAGATACGAACCTTTCAGATGCTTCTAGACACCGAAAATTTCGCATCTAAGTGTAGCTCGCTCAGTGGATGTACAAACTGTACACTAAAAATCTGAAAAACAGTATGAGACGCACAAGCTATTAGAACTTCTACGTTTTTAAAACGAAAAAAGTCGCAAATACGAACAATCTAGATAGAATTTAAGAATTTAACCCAAAAACTATTATCGATTTGGCAGAAAATATAAAAATATTTAAGTATGTAGCATTTAATACGCTTAAAGATGATCCACTTTTTTATTTTTGGCATAACATCTAAATAGTTCAGCTTGATCACAACAGCCGTTGCCTCAGTTGCAGCCTCTTGATCTAATCCAGGTGCTCCACAATGTTTCATTCTCAATGCTTTGATTCCTTACAGCTATATAGGCACTATCCACAGCACCTTATGGCAGTGCTGATATATAGTCCGCAACCGCTTAATCAAAAATCAAATCTGCTTAAAGACTCCATGTCAGAGGCGATCACCTCTGCTCAAGCAGTGCCACTGTGGTTTCCGCCTGCACTCAACATGATGAGCATGGCGCAGGTCGGTATTTTGTCTAAGGGTGAGTTTGGCGATCTTCTAATTCACACGGCTAAGGCTCAACCTAAAAAGGGGTCGCTTGCTATGCAGCTACACGTAGGCGCTATTTATCGAGAATATCTTCAGCCTAAAGATGTCACCTCGGTTCATCACTGGAGCGAGCATGTTGGTCGCGACCTGCTGCAACGATACGGTTGCAATAGGCCGCCTAAGCGACACGTCATTATTGAAGATCTGCGCACCTGATCAAGCCAAGCCTCACCTCTATCTCACTTTAGTTTTTCTTCAAAGCCTTACTACAAATGCATACATCGCCTGACGATTGCGACCAAGCGCAGGCAGACATTTGGAACTTATGTTCTTTTGTTTGCCTGCGCTTTCAGCTTTTAAACCAGCTGTTTTCATTTAGAGAACAACTCACTATGCAACAACCTAAACGCGCAGATTCTGCTCAGGCTCTACGGCCACTCAAAGAATTTGAAACTGAAATGTTCGACCAAGGACTCTTCTGCCGCGTTACTAGCACCATTCACATATCGAGCGCCGGGCGTGTCAGGGCCAATAGCATTAGCTGGCGAGCTGAGCTTTGTAAAACAAGCCGCTCTACAGCGTTGTTGCCCGATCAGTTTGCGATCGCGATCGGTAAAAAGGGCAACACCCTGATTGTAACACCAGTTCACTGCTTGCTCTAGCTAATCAACAATTGCCTAAGACTATAGCAGTGCAGATGTAAACGCAGTCATTTCTCGATTTTTCTAACCTTTAGGAGAATTACAGCATGGTTCTTAATCAGTCAGGCCCAGGCAAAAAAGCGCCTACTCCCTGGGTTTATATATTGTCGTTTGCACTCACGATTCTATTTATCGTGATATTGATTTTTTCTGCCTACACTGCCTACACCTCTGGGCAAGAGAGTACTAATCTATTTCAGCAACAGCAGCAGCAGCAGCTAGAACAAATGCATTGGCAGAAGCTCAACCGCGCCGAAAAGCTAGCGGCTGATGGTCGGCATTTGGCCTGCATTCGGGTGCTTGCTGAGGTGCCGGTTTCGTATAGTCTGTATGTGCGAGTGCAGCATTTGAATAACCTATGCTATGCACCTGTGGCAGCAGGATGGCTAGTGAATGCCGAAAAGTTGGCCGCTCAAGGGCGGTTTCGAGAGGCGATCACTCAAGCCAGTCAAATTCAAGGTGGCCCATTACAAGCTGAGGCTCAACAGAATATTCGAGATTGGTCGCAGAATATTATCGAGGTGGCTCGAAACCACTACTATTCGGAAAACGGTGAAATTTCAGAAGCGCTACGAATTGTAGAGGCAGTGCCTGAAAATAGTCCATTGCGCCAATCTAGCCAGGACTTGATGAATGGCTGGCAGCAGGATTGGTTATACAACCAGCGTCAGTATCAGCGGGCACAGTTAGCGCTGGAGCAGTATGAGCTAGCGATCGCAACCAAAGCGGCTCAAGCTATGCGCCAGCATCCCTTTTGGACGCTTAAGCAAACCGAGATTTTGCTACAGGCCGATGCCGCTGAACAGCGCTTTGAGCGATTAGTGCAAGAGGCTGAGAATTTGATATTGCAAAAACAGTTTGCTGCTGCCGAGGCCAAAATGAAAGAGCTGCCTAATACCGGCCCTTGGAGTACGCAGAAGATAGGACTCAAAGCGCAAGCTGACGCTCGTAAACAAGAGTCTTGGATGCCTGCTACGGTTTGGATAGGCGCTTTCTTTTTCCTGTACCTCTTGCTTAAGCGTATTCTTTAGAAGTCCTCTTTAGAAGCTCTTTGCAAGCACTGCGTAATGACAACTTCCAAAGCCTGGTTTCGTTCTTCTATCAACAATATGCAGGGCTACCAGCCGGGCGAATGGCCTGCTTTAAACTCAGGCGTACTGAAGCTGAACTCTAATGAAAATCCGTATCCGCCATCGCCAAACGTTTTAGCCGTGATGGCTGACTTTAACGGCGAGCTGCTACGCCGGTATCCCGATCCGCTAGCCACTGACTTTTGCCGGGTTGTCGCACAGACATTCGATATCCCGGCTGACTGGGTGATTGCGGGCAATGGCAGTGATGATTTGCTGACGCTGCTGGTGCGAGCTTGCGCGGTCGGGAAAGAGAGAGTATTGGCGTATCCAATGCCAACCTATGTGTTGTATCGGACGTTAGCGGCGATTCAACCGGCGGAAGTGATAGAAGTGCCGTATGAGAAAGTAGAGAATGAGTGGCAGTTGCCGGTAGAAGGATTGCTTGCAGCTCAGGCGGCGGTGACGTTTGTGGCAACGCCGAATAGTCCGACGGGGCATGTGGTGGCGATGGAAGATTTGCGATCGCTCGCAAGTGGTCTATCAGGTGTGCTGGTCGTAGACGAGGCTTATGTCGATTTTGTGGGAAAGGATGCCGATAAGCGATCGCTTGAACTGGTTAGAGAATTCGAGAATGTGATTGTGTTGCGAACGCTCTCTAAGGGCTATGGACTGGCGGGTTTGCGATTGGGGTTTGGCTGCGCGCAGCCGGGTTTGCTATCGGGTTTGCTTAAGATTAAAGATAGCTACAACGTGGATGCTTTGGCGCTACGGCTAGGTGAAGTCGCGATTTTAGATCGGGCATACAAAGACTCTACCGCACAAAAGATAATCTCGGCGCGTGAGCAGCTTGCAACAGATTTACGGACTATGGGCTTTTGTGTTTGGCGATCGCACGCTAATTTCCTCTTAACAAAGCCGCCGACTAACGCTGAGATTCTATACAAAGGACTTAAAGAAAAACAAATTATGATTCGCTATTTCGATCAGCCGGGGCTAGATGACAAGTTGCGAATTACAGTGGGCACCCCAGAACAGAATGTGCGAATGGTCAGCGCGATTAAAGCATTGATTTAAAGGCGCACTTGAGAGATGAGCGATTTAGTCCTTTGTTGCGAAGGGCGATCGCACTCCGAACGGAAGCGGATTAAAACACATAGGCTTCAGCTTCTACCTCAATCAACATATCTGCATTGATCAAAGCTTTAACTTCTACCATCGCTGTGACGGGTGGATGCTCACCGAAGCATTCCTGATGCGCCTTGCCGAAAGCTTCCCACTGACTGATATCAGTCACATACATGCGAGTGCGTACTACGCTATAGCTACCAGTTTCCATATCAGCGAGCGTCTGTTGAATAATTTCAAAACAGCGACGCGCTTGGGCGTAGGCATCACCAGGCGCGAATGTGTTGCCGTCATCGTCAACCGGAGCGGTGCCAGAAAGGTAAATGATGTTACCAGCGCGGAGGGCACGGCAGTAGCCGACTCTGGCTTCCCAAGGCGTGTTCGTGAAGTGACGTTGAATGCCCATTATGCCTCTAGCGCCTTCAGATATGCCTTTACCGCGTTTTCGTATCCCATTTCCAAAGCGTCTGCGGTGAGGGCATGACCGATAGAAACCTCTAACAGGTTTGGAATCTCTCGAAACTTGGGCAGATTCTCTAAGTTCAGGTCATGACCGCCGTTTACACCAATGCCTAGCGACTGCGCACACTCTGCGGCTTGTTTGTATAGCTCAAAACTCTCATCGCCTTCACCCTCACGATAGGCCGTGGCGTAGGGCTCAGTATACAGCTCAATTCTCTCGCATCCTAGCTGAGGAACAAGCTTAATTTGTTCTATGTCTGGATCGATAAACAAACTAACGCGACAGCCGATCTCTTTTAGTTCATCAACAATCGGCTTAAGCTTATCGGCGTCCTTGGCAACATTCCAGCCGTGGTCAGATGTGTTTTGAGTAGGATTGTCAGGGACGAGGGTGCACTGGTCAGGGCGCACTTCGCGGATAATGTCCATAAAAGGAGACTCTAAGGGATTGCCTTCGATGTTGTATTCGATGGTGGGGTGGTTTTTGAGAAGGGTGGCGAGGTCGTATACGTCGGTGCGGCGGATGTGGCGCTCGTCGGGGCGGGGGTGGACGGTGAGGCCGTGGGCTCCGGCTTTGATGCTGAGTTCTCCCATTTTGACGACGCTGGGAATGGTGAGCGGGCGGGCGTTGCGGAGGAGGGCAACTTTGTTGAGGTTGACGCTAAGGTTTGTCATGGGGGAAGAAGAGAGAATTAGTTGGGAGAGAATTTAGGTGAGAGCTGTGCCGCATTGGCCGCAGAATTTATCGGTGGGGGCGATGGGTGAGCCGCATTGGGTGCAGAACTTTTTATTTGATTGAGATGCTTCTGAGGCGGGCTGATGGGTGGTGTCGGTAGTGGTTTTGCTCGTAGCTTTGGCAGTGGCGTCGGCCATGCTCATCGACATGTTGCCCATGGTCATGCTCATGGGGTTGTTCATTTGCATGTCGGGCATTTTGGGTATTGGGTTCATTCCTGCCATCGGCTGCATCGGTGGCATGATTAGCGTGGGGGCGTCGGGGAGTTTGGCCATCGGCTGCATGGGGATGGGTTGCGATCGCGCCACCTCATCCATCACCTCCGTCGAAACCTCCGTCGAAACCTGCACCTGCCCTTGCTGATACTGAATGTAGTAGGTCTGAAGCGGGGTAGATAGGGTAATAAAAAGGCCAGCGCCAACTTTATACAGGCGAGGCTCACCGACCCACGAACCCGTCGCAAACCCATTGCTGCTTTGCTGCTGCTGAGTGCCTGCACCGCTACTGATCATCACAGTGGTTTGCTCGCCCTGATTGACCAGAGTTAGTAGCTGCCCAGAATTTAGATTGTATGTGTAGCCGCTAGCCATCGGTACTTGCTCCAACGTATGCCTTATGAATCGCGCGAAAGATCCACTGCTTTGCTAGGCTCAGTATACTTTTCAGCATAGACCCTTAACAAATGACTTATTGCCTTGGAATTTCAGTGGAGAAAGGGCTGGTGTTTGCGGCTGACTCACGCACGAATGCGGGGGTAGACTATATCTCTTCTTATCAAAAGCTGTTTGACTTTTCGGTGCCGGGCGATCGCGTCATCATCCTCTGTACCGCTGGCAGCCTATCCACCTCCCAATCTGTCATCCATACCCTAGAGCAGCACCTCAAAACTGAGGCCGAGGTCAATCTGCACACGCTGCCTTCTATGCACGAAGTCGCGAGCTACTTGGGGGAAACGATGCGCCAAATTCAGGACAAAGAGCGGCCCTGGCTAGAGAAAGACGGCATTGACTACCAGAGTACGTTTATTGTCGGCGGGCAGATTGCGGGCGAATCGCCTGTGGTGTATTTGGTGTATAGCCAGGGCAATTTTATTGCGGCGACGCCGGAAACGCCGTTTTTGCAGATTGGGGAGACGAAGTATGGTAAGCCGATTTTAGATAGAACGCTGGACTATGAGACGCCGCTGGATCGGGCGGCAAAAACGGCACTGCTGTCGTTGGATTCGACGATGCGCTCAAATCTGTCGGTAGGCCCGCCGATTGATATGGTGCTGTATGAGACAGATGCTTTGGAGGTGCGCGATCGCGTTCAGCTTCACGAGGGCGATCCGTTTTTAGAAAAAATGCGGCGCTATTGGGAAGAAGCGCTCTCATCGGCCTCTGAAAATTTGCCGCGCATTGAGTGGAACAGAGTAGCGGTGTCTTCAGAGCCGGATGACTTTAGCTAATTATGTTGGTGTCAAGCTAAGTCTTCAATCTCTGCTTCTATAGCCATTAAGCTTTGTGCTAATTCTTCTTCGGTCGGTAGCACAAAGCGGTATTTTGATGCAAAAATCTGTTTGCCATCAGAGAGAACAGAGTATTTTGCAACTGCCTCATTCTTTTCTGAACACAACACTAGCCCGATAGTCGGATTATCATCTTCTCGCCGGAATTGATCTTCGTATAGTCGAACATAGGTATCCATCTGACCAATATCCTGATGCGTCAGCTTGCCTAGCTTCAAATCAATCAGTACAAAACACTTCAACAAATAGTTGTAAAACACCAAATCGACATAAAAGAATTCTCCATCCAGCGTAATCCGCCGCTGCCTGGCAACAAACGAAAATCCTTTGCCTAGCTCCAGTAAAAATGCCTGCAATTGTTCAATCAGAGCCGATTCTAACTCTATCTCCGTAAAGCTATTTCGTTCTCCTAGTTCTAAAAAGTAGGGTAGGACGCTGACGAGGTGGCTAGGTGATAGCTCCTTTTCCATCGTCCCCCCTCCGAACCGGACGTGCGGCTTTCACCGCATCACAGCTCTCCAGTCACTCATCCCGCCTTTGCCTTCAATGGCCTGCCAGCATGGAGATTCCGATGACATTGACGGCAGAGGACTAATGTCTTTCTTTGCCGCGCCGCCATGAGTTTCGCCCATCCCGGTTTAGGGTTGCGCCCTGGTTGGTTCAAGTCTGCCAACTTCCGAATGTGATGTACCTCAACATTGAGTGTTGAGCCACAAGCTTCACAGGCGTCTGCTAACAGTCGTTGAATTAGCTCAGTCCGCCCCATTGATGGCTTAGTGAGTACTCGGTCTTGAATAATCGCCTCCCGGTTGACACACAATGGAATGCCCCCGAAGCGAGCAACCAGAGGGTTCTTCCCAGCTCGCGGCACTTGAACTTCTAAGCACTTCCTGGGGCCTTTAGGTGTCTCTACCGTAGCCGCATATCGGCGGCGTACTTTGGCCACACTCAGTTTGTACTTGTGCGCCAACGTCTTGAGTAGAGACAACCGCATTGCCCAGTGCAGCTTAGAAAGCCAAGCGATGTTGTCCGCTAGCTGGTAGTACTGGACGTAACCTCTGTACTCCGATTGGTACTGACAGATGATGCTGTAGTCCGTCTCGTGAGTTCGCTCCTTTCGGTGAATAGGCTTGCCCTTCTTCATGTAGCGACGGCATCGGTCATTAATGAAGGCAGCAGGTACTCGCAGAGCAATCCCGCCATTCACAGACCGTCTGTTCGTCGTGATTTTGGAATCACATTGAGTCACAGCAATGTCGTAGCCCAGAAATCGAGCCTTTTGGGTGGTTGCATGAGTAATCAAAGTCTTCTCTTCAGATAGCTCTAGTTTGAGACTATCGCGCAAGAACTGTCTGATTTTTGTTTTGATGTCCTCTGCTTCCTGATTTGGCCCTGCAAAGCCTAGCAAGAAATCGTCCGCATATCGCACGTAGTGCAACCGCCGATAGGCCGGGTCATGCGGGTCATTGGCTGGTACACTTCGGCGAAGCTTCTCCAACACTTTTGCCGCGTCTGGTTGACCCTGCCGTCTCAAATAGTAGGCTCTATTCGATAGGCGGTTGTAGTACGGATTATGCGCCCGCTTCTTGCCCTTTGTGTAGTCTGGAATCAAGGTCTGTTCGACAAATGCATCGAACCGATTGAGATACAGGTTGGATAAAATTGGACTCAGAATTGACCCTTGCGGTGTCCCGCTCAAGGTCGGTGTGCGCCGCCAATTTTCCATGTATCCTGCCCGCAACAGGTTCTTCATCAGACGGAGGAAGCGGTTATCGTGGATATCTTCTTTCAGGATTGACAGCAGAATCTCCTGATCAATGCTGTCGAAACAGCCTCGGATATCGCCTTCGATGAACCACTTGGTTCCGTGCCACACCTTCTTAATTTCCACTAAGGCCGTGTGACAGCCGCGTCCTGGTCTGAAACCATGTGAATGTCTAGAAAACTGCGGTTCGTAATAAGCCTCTAGAAGAGAGCGAATCACGTCCTGGAGCAGTTTGTCTGACCAGCTCGGAATGCCCAACGGTCTGGTTTTACCGTTTTTCTTAGGAATGTGTATTCGTCGAACGGGTGTCCAACGATAGCGCTCGTACCGATCTTTCGAAATATCTTTCGGAGAAAGCTTTTTATACAGTTGTCGATAGACATCTCTCAAAGGAGAACGATTTTGACCTCGATCCAACCATTGGCTCAGAGATTCAAAAAACACGTCCCGTCGTTGTCATTAGCGCTAATAAGATGGGGCGCTTACCTGTCAAACTCATCGTCCCTATCACCGATTGGAAACCCAGCTTCAGTCGAAACGCCTGGCACATAAAAATTAAACCTGACGCCAGCAACGGCTTAAGAAAGCTTTCCGCTATCGATACACTACAGATGCGAAGTGTTGATCTCAAACGGTTTATCCGAAAGCTAGGCACGGCTTCCAGCCAAACCCTCATTAAAACAACGCTATCTATCGCAACAATAATTGCGGCAGATGACTAACACTATCCATCGCTGAACTATAGCTTTAGTCGCTTAGCTTACGGCATAGCGTGCGGCTAAGACCCTTGAGTCACAAAAGGCTAAGCGACTAGCAAACGACGAATGCAATTCGCTGCTTGCTATATCACAATCGCTAAACCGTCAAATTCCTAAACCCAAGCCGCTATTCTCATGACACTTATTAAAGACCTTATTCACATTCCCGAGCGCGTCCAAAAAGGCGACTTCGTACTCAAACTCACCGAGGGCGTCACCCGCCCCGAAAGCACCCTGCGCGACTACGTAGTCACCCCCGAACTCAAAGACTGCTTCGACAACGCCCTCACCTTCATCAGCAGCGCCCTCAGCAGCAACAGCAGCAAAGCCAGCTACCTACACGGCAGCTTCGGCAGCGGCAAAAGCCACTTCATGGCCGTACTCAACCTCATCCTCCAAGGCATTCCCGAAGCCAAAGGCATCACCGAACTCGCCCCCGTTATCACCAAACACAACGACTGGATCACCGGCAAAAAATTCCTCCTCGTGCCCTACCACATGATCGGCGCAACCAACATGGAATCCGGCATCCTCGGCGGCTACGTAGACTTCGTGCGCCGCAACCATCCCACCGCCCCCATCCCTGGCGTATACCTCGCCGAAGGTCTTTTTAACGACGCCCAGTCTCTACGTGCCACCATGGGCGACGACGCATTCTTTAGCAAGCTCAGCGAAGCTACCAGCACCAGCAGCGGGTGGGGCAAACTCTCCAAAAGCTGGGACAGCGATCGCTTCCAAGCCGCCCTCACCGCCGCCCCCGGCGAAGAAGAACGATCCAAACTCATCAACGACCTAATCAAGCAGTTCTTCAACTCCTACGACATCCAAACCGGCAGCAAAGGCGAAGCCTTCATCTCGCTCGATCAGGGCCTTAGCGTCATCAGCAAACACGCCAAAGCCCTCGGCTACGATGCCCTCATCCTCTTTCTCGACGAACTCATCCTCTGGCTCGCTAGCCGCGCCACCGACCTCAAATTCATTCACCAAGAAGGCCAAAAACTCTCCAAACTCGTCGAAGCCCAGCTCGCCGATCGCCCCATCCCCATCGTCAGCTTCGTCGCCCGCCAGCGCGACCTGAGCGAACTTATTGGCGACTCCATCCCCGGTGCCGAACGCCTTAACTTTAGCGACGCGCTTAAGCACTGGGAAGGCCGCTTCCATCGCATTACCCTAGAAGATCGTAACCTGCCTGCGATCGCCGAAAAAAGAGTGCTCAAATGCAAGAACAAAGCTGCCCGAGCAGAACTCAACGCCGCCTTTGATCAAACAGCCAAAGTGCGAGAGTCGGTGATGAACACTCTGCTCACCAGCGAAGGCGACAGAGAAATGTTTCGCAAAGTGTATCCCTTCAGCCCCGCTTTAGTCCAAACGCTGATTGCCGTCTCTAGCGTATTGCAAAGAGAACGCACCGCCCTCAAAGTGATGATGCAGCTCCTAGTAGATCACCGCGAAAGCCTCAGCGTCGGCGACATTGTTCCTGTAGGCGATCTGTTCGATGTTGTCGCCCACGGTGACGAAGCTTTTAGCCCCGACATGGCTACTCACTTCAACAACGCCAAGCGCCTCTACCAGCAAAAGCTGCTCTCCGAACTAGAAAAAACTCACGGTCGCAAAGAAGAAATAGCACAGCTTCCGCTCACCGATCCCAAACACGCCGCCTTCCGCAACGACGACCGCCTGATCAAAACCCTCCTACTTTCTGCCCTAGTTCCCGAAGTCGAATCCTTACGTGGCCTCACCGCCGAACGCCTAGCTAGCCTCAACCACGGCACCATCAAGTCTCCCATTCTTGGACGAGAGGGTCAGGAAGTGCTGCGCCGCTGCAAGTCATGGGCCGCCAGCGTGGGTGAAATTCGCATTGGCGAGGAAAACGCCAACCCCAGCATTTCTATTCAGCTCTCAGGCGTCGATACCGAAACCATCCTCAAGCAGGCCGAACGAGAAGACAATCGCGGCAATCGCATTCGCCTGGTAAAAGATATGGTGTATAGCCAGCTCAACATTCAAGGCGAAGACCAGTTCGAGCAGTCTTACGACTTCATCTGGAAAAACACCAAGCGTTCTGGCGCGATCATCTTCGGCAACATTCGAGAACTTCCCGCCGCCTCTCTAGAAAACATAGACGACCGCTGGAAACTGGTGATCGACTATCCCTTCGACGAGGCCACCTTCTCCCCCAAAGACGATCGCCAAACCTGCGAAGCTTTTAAAGACGACCACGCTGAAGGTGCTAAAACCCTCTGCTGGATTCCCTCCTTTTTTAGTGAAGAAGCCAAAAAAGAACTCGGCACATTGTTAGTGTTAGATCATGTCCTGACAGGAGAAAGATTTTCTGGCTACGCCAATCATCTCTCCCCACAAGATCGCCAAACCGCTAAATCTTTGCTCGAAAACCAGCGCAGCGTCTTACGACAAAGAGTTTGCCAGCACATAGATGCCGCCTATGGTATCAGCACCGCCCGCGACTCTTTAGACAACGCGCTTAGCCTAGAACTCAACGAACAGTTCGTCTCCTTACAGCCCGGCTTTGAACTACAGCCGCCCACAGTAGCCAATCTCTCAGATGGACTAGAACACCTACTCTCACAAGCGCTTGCCCATGAGTTTCCAGCAGCGCCCAACTTTGAAGCCGACGCCAGCAAGTTTAACAGCCTGCAAAAGGTATATCAGTACGTTAGCCAAGCTGCCCAAACTCCCGACGGCAGAATAGAGGTGGAGCGAGCCGTACGCCCTTTACTCAGGCAAATTGCCAATCCGCTCATGCTCGGAGAAATGGCAGAGACTCATTTTGTTTTGGCTCAGCACTGGAAACAACACTTCACTAAGGAGATTGCCAAAGCAGGCAGCACACCTCAGGTTAGTGGCCTGCGCCAGTGGATAGATCGGCCTAAGCCAATGGGTCTTTCTAAAGAGCTGCAAAATCTGGTGATTCTTACCTACGCCGAGCAAACCGGACGCAGCTTTTTTCGCCACAACAACCTCATTGATGTCACGCTCAAAGAGATTCCTAACGACTGCGAACTGCGCGAACAAAAGCTGCCGACTGAAGCCGACTGGGCGATCGCAATCCAAAAAGCCAAAGCCATCTTTGGTCTATCGGTCACGGCCCTGCGCAAAGCCAGCACCGCCAGCGACCTAGAAGCTAGGGTGCAGCAAAAAGCCAAAGCGCGGCTGGAAGATTGCCAGGCTTACGTGCAGGCGCTGCAAGCGGCTTTTGCAGAACTAGCGCTTGAAAAGGAGTGCGATCGCCTATCTACCGCTACTACCACACTCGCTTTGTTAGAACAGCTCAGCTCAGCTAAAGCTGACGAAAGTATTGAAGTGCTCGCAAGCAGCGCGATCGCTACCTCAGAAGCCGCCATGTCCGAATGCCTAAAAAAAGCCGCTACCCTGACCGGAACCTTAGAGAGCATTAGCTGGGATATTTTTCAGGGCATCGCCAATCTTACCGACAAGCGCCAGCCAGAAGCCCAGAGCATTTTGAGCGATATTACTAAAGCCCTCAGCAGCGACGAGCACGTGATTGCCCTGGGCTTACAAATCAAAAAATCGCAAAACCAGGCCGTCAGACTGCTCACCCAGCAACCCGCTGCACCCGTACAGCCAGTTCCCCCAGCCGATACGGCTCCCGTTTCACCGCCCCCGGTTGCGCCTCCCGTTTCGCCACCCCCCGCAAAAACCGTCAAAGGAAAAACACCCAAAACCGTTACCGTCATTCAAAAAGTCAGCGAAGGCAGCAAAGCCGATATCAACTTCAAAGCCGCACAAGATACCCTAATCGCACTAGGCAAAACGGTCAAACCAGGGCAAAATGTGCGCTTAAGCCTTAGCTGGATAATTGAGGAAACGGTCACCCAACCCGCTCCCAAGGAGACTGATCGCCCGTGATAGCGACCCCCACCTTTAATCAAATCAAGGCGCAGGTCACCGCTATTGCCTTACATTCTCATAGCCATCAGGCGGTCGGTATCCATGCCAAAGGTCGATGGAGCGGCGATCGTCAGCAGCAAGACGGCGACCAGCTCTACATCATCGACCAGTGCGACTCACCTTTGGCTCTGCGCCTTGCCCTGCAAAACCTGCCTCAGACAGCCGATATAAATCAACCAAAAAACGGTGCCAAAGCGCCCATCCACGTACTCATTACGCCGCTAACCAACGCCGACCTAGCCGAAGATATTTTGCTGCGGCTTACCAAACAGCAGCTATTCACTATCGATTCCTGGCAAATTGTCAAATCTCTATTTCGCGCCACCAACATAGATCCCAGGCTTATTCAGCATCAATGGATTCCAGATGCCCTCATAGATCTGATCCCAGCAAACCGATGCGCTCCCGTCATGGGCGGCTTTTTAGATGCCGAGATCATGTGGCCGCTATTGCTATCACATGGCCTCAAGCTATCTGCCGACCGGCCAGATCTAGCTGCCATTCTTAAATGGTCAACGCAGCGCGAGCACATTGCCCTTTACCAGCAGGCCCCCGAAGACTTTCGCACCGCTGCTAGCAACTGGCTGACAGATCGGCTCGGCAGCGCCACCGAAGCTATCTTGGGCTGCACCTTCTATAGCCAAAGCCCCGACGCGCTACCGCTCGGACTCGCCGCCGAAGTCGTCTATCATCCCAACACCCAAAACAAACTCGACAAAGCCCTCGGCAAACTCGAAGAACGCTTTCTCGGTGGCCAGTCGCCATCGCCAAATGTCATGCAAACCTGGAGCACCGCCGCCCGACAGGCGCTCCTCGAACTACCCGACCAGCAGCAGCTCATCATTCAGCGCAGCGACGCTATCCTCTCAGAGATTGGCGCGGATGAGTTTGCCTACCTTAGCACCGTCTCAGCAAAAGGATTCAATCAGCGCCTCAGTCAGCTCAGCCAACACCTGATCGCCCTCATCAAAAATCCTAAACAGACCCAGTTAGATCAGCTCATTGAATCTCACCAAGCACTTACGAACCATCTACAGGTCATTCAAAACAAAAGCAGCCGTAGAATTGAACGCATTAATATGGCCCTACGGCTTGCTCAGTGGCTAGTCGGCAGACAGCGCAATCCAAAGGAATTCAATGACTCAGCCCGTGCCTTAGAAGGGGCGATCGCTCACTACACCACCACCGGCAGCTTTCTTGACTGGGCCAGGCTCACTCTCCCCATCGCAGAGCCCCACCGTGAGCTTTCTATCGCCTACAGCAAGCTCTTTGAAACCGTTACGACAATAAGAGAAATCCAGTCACAGCAATTTGCCACTCTCCTCAAAGACTGGACAGCCATAGGCTCTACGCGAAAATCTATTCTTCTAGTCGAACAAATTCTAGAAAGCGTCGTTGCGCCTTTTGCAGAGCACCATCCTGTTTTACTGCTAGTGCTCGACGGTGCCAGCATGGCGATCGCCCACGAGCTGCTTGCCGATGTGGTTCAACAAGGCTGGCAACTTATTACGAATGAGGCTCAAGGCCCTCCGATGCAGGCCGGGCTAGCAGCCATTCCCTCCGTCACCGAAGTTTCTCGCAACAGTCTGCTGTGCGGGCAGCTTCAAAAAGGCCAGCAGGCTCAAGAGACTAAGGGCTTTAGCCAGCACCCAGCCTTGCGTAAGCACTGTAAGCGCAATAAGCCGCCACTGTTATTCCACAAAAAAGGACTTCAGGAAGTCGATACGCCTCACCTTTCTGAAGCGCTTTATAGTGCAATTTCCTCGCCTCAAAACCAAGTCATCGGGCTGGTTATCAACGCTGTTGACGATTTGCTCAATAAAGGAGAGCAGGTCGATATTGCCTGGACAAGCGATCGCATCAAAGTGCTATCGCCTATCTTAGAAGCGGCCAGAATTGCTCAACGTCTGGTGATCATCACCAGCGACCACGGCCACATTATTCACCACGGTGTAGACTATAAAAAAGCAGGTAAAGGCGGTGAACGATGGCGCGAGGATAATGGAACACACAGCGCCCAAGAACTTCAGGTTGTTGGCGATCGTGTGCTTGCAACCGAATCATCTGCGCTGATTGCACCCTGGACAGAAAAACTCCGCTACTGTAGCCCCAAAAAAAAGGGATATCACGGCGGCATCACGCCTCAGGAAATGATTGTTCCAGTGGCTACTCTCTCGCCAGTTGGAATGCGAGTAGAAGGCAGCCAGGCAACAGATATAAAAACGCCATTTTGGTGGTCAACAATAGAGCAGCCAGATGTTGAAAACATACTAGCCCCCTGTGCGCTATCAGGCAAAACGTCACTGGGGCCTCTCTTCAGCTACCACGATACTTTTCAATCAGCCACGCAAAGCGATCAGGCAACTTCCTGGATAGAACGTCTGCTTCACTCTCCAATCTACCAAGACCAGCTTCAAGTGGTAGGCCACCCTTCCTTCTCTAAAGAATGGGCAGCACAAATTCTGTCAGCGCTATTAATAAACAACAGCCACCTCCTACTCGCCCAGCTAGCGCAAGTCACCAGCCAGCCAGTTAATACGCTTGAGCCTTTGCTGAAGACCCTACAGGGCGTTCTAAATATCGACGGCTATATGATCTTGACGTACGACGATATAGAGAATCAGGTCACATTAAATGAGCGGTTACTACGACAGCAGTTTAACCTTGATGAGCTAGCTAGAAAAGGTAGGTAACACGAATGTGCTGGTCGAAACGCTATCTAAGTAGCGAACCTCTAGGCTGAAGCGATCGCCCGCCTCAGCCGTTAATAGATACTCTATGGGATCTCCGTGAGCCGAGGGTGTCAGCTTACAGAAAGTCTGGTTGCCGATATCTGCACCACCTGGCGTATTTCCTTGTTCTTCAATGCCTTGCAGCACTATGTCTTCGGGTAGCGCTGGGCGATCGCCTTCATCACCGCCCACAGAATAGAGCCGACAGCCCACCAAAAAGGTCTGATCTGGCTTGGTGATAATGCCCACGAGTAGCGCTACCGCCAGACCGCCCAGCTCATCAGCCAGTGGCCGCACCTGAAATACTGCGCTCGAAAGGTCAGTGTATGCCGTTTCGGGGCTCTCTTTTGCCAGTCGTTCTGCGATCTGCCAGCGAATTACGTCGTTGGTTGTGGTATCTAATATTTCAAGCAGCGCGGCGGCGCTTGTTGGTTGGGGTTCAGCCGGGCGCGATCCTCTCATTGCGATCACGGGCGATCGCACAGGTCGCAGCGCAGGCGGCAGATCGTAAAGCCTTTGCCAGCCCTGAGCTAGACCTTTTGCCCAGTCAGCAATCGAGATAGCCGGACGCGCAGTAGCAGCGTCTAAAGCTTCAATAAATGCGCTTAAAGGCTGTAGGTAGCTGAGCGGTAGCTGACTAACGCTGAGGGTGCCCGCGAAGCCGAGAACATTCGCCTGCAGGTAGGGCTCGCTGAGTTCTACAAACAGATAGCCCTTACGATTCTCTCTGTCCTCTTCTAGAACCGTGCACCGATCGGCATTTGGTGCCACCGCGCAGCAGCCGATGTATCCGCTGAGTTCTTCTATATATAAAGCAGGGCCGCTGGGCTGGGTTTCTAATCGGTGGGGCACGTCGATCAGGCGCAGATAGTGTTGGACGGCTAAGGTAGCGATCGCCCGCCTGTAAACAGCGCCCGATTGATCGGTATTAGCTCCGCTGGCAAAAGCTTCGGCCTGCTGACGCGATCGCGTATTAATCGAAATCGGTAGCGGTGGCCAGTTCAATAGGGTAGCCATGGAATATCGCCCTTGTGAGGGTGTGGTTGACGGTAAGAGGGTTGGGGTGAGGGCTTCAGCAAACAACGGTTGAGCCGTTCATTTGATCCTCGATCTAGTCATTGCCGCTCTGCTGAAAGAAGACCTGAATAGCAGGCCGACACTGCTCTCGCCAAAATCGCCGTAGCCGTTCGGGCTCGCACGCTAGCCGCTCAGCAAGGGTTTTGAACAGTTGCGCTAAGTCTGTGGGCTGCTTGGCAAACACATCGTAAAGCTGCGTAGGCGCTCGGTTGAGGCTGCGCAGCTTGCGGATATGTCCTAAGACGGCTGTGAGAATGGCCTGCACGTTGATATCAAGGCGATCGCTCAGCGCTGTCCGCCTGAGCTGACCGGTCGTATCTTGTTGCACCCAGTCGTATAGCTCTTCTAGTGTTTGGTGCTCAGACTCAGTTATCAGCGAGTCGTAGGCATCGGGGCCACCTTGCAACCACCTGTCTCTTTCGGTGGCCTGAAATTTCTGGGGCAAATGGCGGTAGTGTGCTTTTCTGATGCGGCTGGCCGTGTAGAACAGATTGCAGTTGAACCACGTGATCGGCCCAGATAGTGACGGGTTGTATTCGTCTATATGCTCAAAAAACCACAGCATTGTTTCGCTCAAAGCGTCGCTGTATAGCTCAGCCGGTAGGCCCGAGATGCAGGCCGTGATTTTGCCAGATGCCTGCATTTGAATGATGAGCGTATTGATGAGATTACGGCGATCGCTGCTGCGCTTAGGCAGTCCTTGAATCTGTTGAATGAGCCCGCGAAGGTTCTCATCTATCTGGAGTGAATCAACAATCTTTTGCAGGCGCGCTTTGACCCACTCAGCTAGCCGGTCGGGATTTTTGCACAAATGAAGCTGCTGCAAAAGCCGCTCAGTGGCAATCTTTACTAAGGGCTGCGGTACCGTTTGGCTCAGTAACTCTTGTAGCTCTGAACACTGAGCTAAGGATATTTGCGCCTTTTGCATCAACAGCTTTGCCGCGTCCTCTTCAATCTCTGCGTCTAGATTGTTGATTAGCTTTAGAAAGGCTTTGAGGTAGTCGGCGGCTTCGTTCATAGAGGCGATCGCAAAAGAAGAGACAGGAGGCGGCAGTAAGCGGGTGGCCTGATCGCAATTGTCAGTGGTCATGTATTATCTCCCATCGCCACATATTCGCAGCCAGAAGGCTTGCTTTCATTTCTCACCACCTCCACAAGCTGAGCCGCTGCCGCCCTCGTCCGGTTTTCATCAAACGTAAAAGGGGCCGCGTCGGCAGTATCTTCTACGACAAAATCTGGGTGATTCAGCGCTGCTTGCACGGTTTCTCGACTGACCGCCCCTGGTGGGGACGTGCGAATCGCTGCTGCCATTGCCTGCGTCGCATTGTAGGTCATCGCCGTGGCAAAATTAACGTCTCCTCCCCACAAGCTGCTGGCCGCTTCAACAAAGTCACGATTGGCGCGCCCGCCCGAATGCCAGGAAATGCCCGCCACCATCCCCTCACTGGCAGGGCAGGTGGCGGCCAAAACTTCTTGCCGGTATAGGTTAGTATCGCCAACTACCGGTATCCCTTCCTGGTCGGCGGCTTTAATCACCTGCTCTGCATTGCTCACCAACTCATTATTCGGTGCGAGCACAATCACCTGCGCGCCCTGAGCTTTGGCCTCTTGTACCATCGCTGTTGCGATCGCCTCAGCGTTTTCTCGAAACCCCGGATCGGCCAGGCTAAACGCGCTAAAGTTCTCCCCGCCAGTAATCACTTTACCCCCCGAGTTTGAAAACAGCCGGTCAAACTGATCTCTCAAATCTTTGCTGTAGAGCGCGCTCGCCTCGCTGGTTTGCGCCTCATCGACATAGAACACAGCGGCTTTTGTATACTGTTGCTCTATCAGATAGTCTATGACGGCTGTCTGCGCTTTCTCGATATTCGTTGCCGATCTCAGCACCCATTCGCCGTAGTCTTCTAAGTTGCTAGTCATGCTGATCGGGGTGATAAAAGCTAAACGCTTTCGCCGCCAGTACACCTTAACGGCCTCTAAGCTAACGCCGCTTGTCCAGTGGCCGATGGTGCCGAGCACTTCTGTGTTGTCGATGAGTTCATTGGCAATATCAGCCGCCGTGCTAGGACTGTCGCTGTCATCAACAATCACAAGCTTCAGGGGCATACCGTTTAATCCGCCTGCCTGGTTGATGTTGTTTTGGGCCATGGCTGCACCCCGCAGCATTTCAATGGCGTTCTTACGGTTTTTGGTATAGGGCACAACCACGGCAAGCTCGTAGGCCGATCCTTTCCCGATTAGGGCATTGTTTTTGTAGATCAAGGCTTCGGGTGATCGGCAGGTTTCAAAAGCGTCTTTAAATTCAGCGGCAGCGGCGTCTGAGCGACCGTCGTTAACACGCTGAATGCCCTTGCTCTTGGCGGCTTGGAACTTTTGCGCACTGTCGCACTTAAGAGACGCTGCTTCTTCTACAAACAGTTCGCGATCGCCCGTGCTAAATCTAGCTTGCAACGTCTCATAGCCTGTTTTAGGCGGGGCAGACTGACTGTTTTTGTCAACTATCATCTCAATCCCCTTACCAGCCACCATCAGCAGAAACAACAAAACAGCACCTGTTCTCAGTATTCGCTTGTTCTGTTGCTGAGAGGATCGCTGCTGAGGCGGTATTGCTGTTGATTCGCCTACTTCAACAGAATTTTCAGGCGTTTGAATGGCGGATGTGAGAGCCGCTACTGTCTGAGCCTGCCCGGTTGGCAGAACGGTTGCCTGAGTGGCTGCTTGAGTGGCTGCTTGAGTGGCTGCCTGAGTGGCTGCCTGACTGGGCGTCGTCGCCTGATGAAGAACGGTAGGGGCCTGAGAGGGGAGAAGGCTTGGATTAGGATTTACGACTGGCGTGTTTGTTTGGGGTTGGAGGACGGTAGCAGCAGCCTGCGGCACGTTAACCGGCCACCTGAGGGGAGACTGGTTTGGATTTTGGCAAATAATCGGGAGCCAGGTGGCCGCAGGGCAAGCATCGGCCCCGTCAGACTCTAGCCACTGCAGGCGCTCTCTGGCAACTCGAACCGCAGCGGTCAGCGTCATCTGACCTTTAGAGAATTCTTCTAGAAAGTACTCTAAAAAATAGTGAGCGACCCGGTCGGCCACCGGCTCTCGCATGACAATGCTGATCGGCACTTTGCGCGCGGCTAAATAATCGGCTAAAGACAAGCCGTCGCAAGAGTTGAAGATAGCCAGCTTTAGCCCGTTCTCTACCGCCTGGTTGAGGTGCGGCTTCAAGTCTCTTAGCGAGAGCACAATATCATCTCTAATTTGAATAATGCCGCCGGATGTATCGCTGCAACTGCTGCTGTGGCCTGCAAAAAACATGATGTCCCAGGGCTTTTGCCTGAGCGCAATTTGCAGCTCTCTAGCGTCGGGCTGTTCGAGAAGCGTGAGCTGCGCGCCTTTGGTGCCTATATAAGATTTTAGGGTCGCCAAATCGCCGCTGAGCTGAAGGCCACCCGCTTGAGAGCCAAAGATGGCCAGAATTTTGACCGGGCCTGTGAGCTGGTGGTTGATAGGCGTAACGGGCGCGTTCAAAATAAGCTCCGAGCGCCGCAGATCTTCAAAGAGCGACCAGACATGCCAGGGCAGCTTGCGCAACAGCAAGTTTTGTTCGGGGCTGCTAGTGCTAGTGTCTAAAAAGATAGAGACTTGTTCCAATCCGTAGGTTGCAACAGCCGCCAAAATTGACCGGCGTAGCGCCTCAAAGATGGGCTGCTCGAACCATTCTGTGCATCTGTCTTCAAAGGCAATAGTGGCCTGTTTGCACTCGCTCTGGCGTTCGGCATAGCTACGCTGAATGGTTTGACCAGGCACCGGCTGAATCTTGCGAGTAGACGGGTTGTTTTGATTGAGGTCGCTGTAGCTTGCCTGCCAGTCATCGTAGGCAATCGGCAGCTCGGGGCAGGGCGGCAGTGAATACCTTTGATGGGGGTTTAGTCGTCCGGGCTCTGAGATTTCTAGCGTGGCGGCAAAGCCGGTTTCAAAGCTGCCGCTGCTAATGCGCAACACAAAAATGACCTGCGGGCCTCTGGGATTCGGGGGGGCTGTAGATGAGGGGGGTGTCATGAGATTCGAGGCCCGGTTGAGTCGCTTACTTAAACTATAAAATGTTCGGTGACGCTCGCTTCGCTGGCGCTGATATGGAGCTGGAAGCGATCGCCTGCTGCGGCGGTAAATTTGAATTGGATGTAATCATCTTGCGATCGCGACTGAATAGAGAACACTGTATCACCCGCACTATCTGCGCCCGTTAGGGTTAGGTTACGAGGCAGGTAAGGCTTTTGTTCGGCGGGCAGCACTCGCGCCAAGATCAGCCTTTCTCCATCTGCTTTGGCCAGCACGCCCACCAGCAACGTGACGCTGTGCCCGGCCAAATACAGCCCCAAATCTTTGGTGCGCAAAACGGGGCTTTTGGGATGATGGGGATTTAGCTCCCAAAGCTGTTCGGCGGCCTGCCAGCGCTGTTCGTCATTTTGGGTATGGCGAATGGTGTCTAATAGAGCAGATTCAGTAGCGTCTGACTCGGGCGAGCTACGAAAGCAAAAGGCCATTCGAGTGCGTGGCCTCGGCTGATACATTTGCTGCCATCCCACTTCAAAAGCGCCCGTGAGCCACTGCTGTAAAGAGGCGATGGGTGAACCTTCTAGCGCTTTGATTAGAGCGGTAAGGGGTTGAAGTTTGAGGCTATCACTCAGACGTTCGGTGAGGCGTTCGGTAAGGCGATCGGTGAGGCGATCGCGAGATAAAAAACCTAGAATCTGAACCTCTCTTTGGGTCAAATCTATTTGAACGGCTAGTACGCCCAAGCAGGAATCATCTGGTTGAACACTCAAAGCCGCCTCGTTTATAGACCGACTTATAGAGTGACCGGCTACGACTGGCAAACACCGTAAGCGCTGAGCCGATGAAATCAACAGCTCTCCCCAGCTTGGAAAAGTTGCCTGTAAAAAGTTGGGCTTTTTCTCTAAGCTTTCACTAGCGACGCCAATCAGCTTGAGATAGTAGCTTGCAGCTAACGCGGCTAGAGTGTTGTACTTTACTTGCTCAGCACTTGCTGGATCTTGCCAGCGGGCAGCTTGTTTAATCGCCTGCTGACAGTCTGCCTGGCATAGGGGAATCTTGAGGTGCTGTTCTGTTTCCATGAGAGGTGTTTTGTGCCAAACAACGGGCAAATAAAGGGTCGTGTTGCACAGGGATATGTTGGCCGGGAGGCGATCGCGACAAAATAGTTACATTCCTTTACGCTATTAGCTGGTGATTCCGTGGCGCTTTTAGTGAATTCAGCCTATACCGCTTTCAAAATATCTCAAACCGTCTTTTGAAAAACTCAATATATTTCTGACAATATTCTACTGAGCAGCGTTATTTTTCAATGGTGCAAAGACAGCACTCGTCTCTTTTGCACCATAGCTGCGCTGTTACTCGTCTCAGCGCTCAGTCGGCGATCAAAGAGAGATCGATGTGGGTGCTTAACGCTGTTTCCACATCTCGATTGGGGGCTAAGCTGCCAGAAACAGGGGCCGCTTGACCCGGATTGAGCGCAGCGGCTAAAGCCACATGACGATCGCCTACTGCTAGCCCCAGAGTCGGATCAAATCCTCGCCACCCGCCGCCGGGCACATACACCTCTGCCCAGGCGTGCAAATCATGTGGTACATCGCCCTCCAAGTCACCTTCTTGATAGCCGCTCACAAACCGAGCCGCGAGCCCAACTGCGCGACAAATCGCCATAAACAGCACCGTAAAATCTCGACAGGTGCCTTTGCCTTTGGCCAGCGTAACGGCGGGTGGATAAGCCTCGCCTTCTAATCGCTGCTGATAGGCGCACTGCTCTTGA
Source organism: uncultured cyanobacterium (assembly GCA_963793265.1). GTDB lineage: Bacteria > Cyanobacteriota > Cyanobacteriia > Phormidesmidales > Phormidesmidaceae > Phormidesmis. Next base: position 19,556 of record CAWBZI010000003.1, on the reverse strand, counting down.
ATAAACTGAGTAAGGTTAGTTAAAAAGTAGCCAACGTTGTTGTTTTCTCGTTTTAGCCTGCGGGCGATGTCTAAGACTTCTGGTGCGATCGCCTCATCTACTCCCCAACCTACCGGCCATTCAAAATACGGGCGAAGCTGCATGGCTAGGGCACTAGGATAGTTGATTGGGAGTGCGATCGCCCAGGGCTCTGCCATATAGTCGAACGGATTATCGCGCGTAGTTTGCACCTCGCTGATGGTTTCAATATGAAGGTGCTCTATCGGTGAGTCAAAGGCAATCTGCAGGCAGGTAGTACTGCTAACGTCCAGAAAATATCGCTGTTGGGAGGGCTGAGGAGAGATTGAAATGTCAAACTGTTGTAGCCACTGAGCGCCGTCGCTGCGCGGGCATAGTCTCAGGGTGTGGGGCCGCAGTTGAACAGGCCGACTGTATTGATAGCGCGTTTTGTGAGTGATGCGATAGCGCACGAGTTAGTTCACCTCGCGGATGAGTGAAGGGGCCGCAATAGAAGATTGTTCCATACTAAAAGAGGGTGTTTGAGACTGTTCCATTCTCTCAGGCTTGTCTGTTTGAGGCTCGCCTGTTCGAGGTTCAATCAATCCCTTTGGCCGCGTAGCTGAAGGTGGAATCGCGATAAAATCTGAATATACGCAGCTTCCTACCTGGTTAAGCCGCTGCTGCAAGCCGTCTAGAAACTCGTGGAGGCCCTGCTGAAAAATCTCTTCAAACGTGACGTACTCTAGCTCAGCTCTTAACCGGCCTAGCGTACGCTCACTCAACATCGCCTGCTCAGAAGTCCCCGCAATCACCTTCAAAGATTCTTCTGCTCGGCGCAAACAGAACTTGATAGAGCGCGGAAAGTGCGGATCGAAGATGAGAAATCGGGCGACGCCAGTAGGCGAAATGGTGTGTTCTGTTTTACGATACATTTCATAGGCGCTCGCCGACTTTAGCAGCGAAATCCACTGCAAATTATCGAGCGGCGAACCGACTTCTGTCACAGAGGGCAGCAGTAAAAAGTATTTGACATCTAAAATTCGGCTAGTTTTGTCGGCCCTTTCTAGGTAGCGGCCCAAACGGCCAAAGTGCCAGCTCTCATTCCAGGAGGCAGTCGCATTCATCACGCCAACAAATCGATGGCTGGCGATTTTGACCTCGGCATAAAAAGCGTAGATATCTTGAATGTCTTCGGGCTTATTTTTGGCCGCGTCTTCTACCATCAGATAAAAGCTGTTGACTTGCTCCCACATCTCAGAAGAGATAGTTTCTCGTACGGAGCGGGCGTTTTCTCTAGCGGCGCGAACGCAGGAGCGCACGGAGTTTGGCGAGCGGCTGTCGAAGGTGAGGAACTGAAGGACGTTGTGGCTAGTCGGCTCTGCGTAGAGCTGATGGAAAAGTTCGCGATCGCCCGTCACCGAAATCAGCGGCTCCCACTGCTGGGACACCCCGACCAGATTATCCATCAGCATATTAAGATTCACTTCTATAAAGCGAGCCACATTTTCGGCCCGCTCTACATAGCGATTTAGCCAGTAAATAGAATCAGCAACGCGACTAAGCATAAGCATTCACCACCCAAGTATCCTTACTGCCGCCGCCCTGCGACGAATTCACCACTAGCGATCCCTTTTTTAGCGCCACCCGTGTCAGTCCGCCAGGATTCACGTAGGGCGCGCTCTGTCCCGTTTGTCCATACAAAATGAACGGCCTCAAATCGACATGTCGCCCCTGAAAAGAGCCATCAATCAGCGTGGGCGATCTCGATAAACAAAGCGTCGGCTGCGCAATATACCCTCTCGGATTGCCTTTAATTTTCTCGGCAAACTCATCCTGTTCAACTTTCTCTGACTGCGGGCCAATCAGCATCCCATACCCACCCGAGGCATCGGTTGCCTTCACCACCAGCGAATCCAAGTTTTGCAACACATGCGCCTGTTGCTTTTCATCTTCACAAAAGTAAGTAGGCACATTTGGAATAATCTGTTCTTCATTCAGGTAGTAGCGAATCATCTCTGGCACATAGGCATACACGAGCTTATCGTCAGCAATCCCAGTGCCCGGCGCATTCGCGATCGCCACCCTTCCCTGCCGGTACACCTCCATCAGCCCCGGCACCCCCAGCATAGAATCTTTCCGAAACTCTCTTGAGTCAATAAAATCATCATCAATCCGCCGGTAAATCACATCGACCTGACACAGCCCCTTCGTCGTTCGCATTTTTACATAGCCATCATCCACCACCAAATCGCGTCCTTCTACCAGGGTGATGCCCATCTGCTGCGCTAAAAATGAATGCTCAAAGTAGGCAGAATTAAAGGCTCCAGGCGTCAACAGCACCACCGTTGGCCTGCTGATGCTATCAGGGGCTAGCTGCAACAAAGTGCGAAGGAGCTGGCTCGGGTAGTCGTCAACAGCTTTTATATCCATTGCCTCAAACAAGTGCGGAAACGAGCTTTTCATCACGGCCCGGTTTTCTAGCACGTATGAAGCTCCTGACGGGCAGCGCAAATTATCTTCGAGGACGTACCATTTTCCTTTGCGATCGCGCACCAAATCCGTCCCGGTAATATGGCACCACACCCCTCTTGGCGGCTTCAGCCCCATACAGGGCGGCAGAAACCCAGACGCCGACTCTACCGTCGCCCGTGGAATAATGCCATTGGCAATAATCTTCTGCGCGTTATAAATATCGTCTAAAAAGCAGTTGAGCGCCGTAATTCGCTGCTGCAAGCCTTTCTCTAGCCACTGCCACTCTCGCCCCGGCACCACGCGCGGCACCACGTCAAAGGGAAACACCTTTTCAGCGCCCTGCTCGTCGCCATACACATTAAACGTCACGCCCTGGCGGAACAGGGTGTTTTGAGCGGCCTGCTGACGGCGCACCAAGTCTTCAATCGCAATTGAGCCTAGCCGCTCTATCAGCAGCGTCGCCGCCTTGCGAGGAGCCCCGGTTGCGGTAAAAAGTTCGTCGTAAAAATCGCCTGGATCGTAGGTATCAAAAGGCATAGCCACGCTGCAGAACGCCTGCTTAAAAAGGAACACGCAAAACACGCATGTATCATAAATATCACTTTTCTATCCCGTAAAAGTGTACGAATTGCGACGACGCGAGTTCCGACACTGTGATACTCAGAACCTCGCTCTGTGGCATTACGCAGATAGACCCCTCAATAGATCAAACGTAAAGACGTTTGATAAAGTCCGTAAGCTTGCCTGAGCACTTTGTATAGACTTAAGATCGTCTACTATACTTGCGTTCACTATCGTTTAGTAAAACGCGCTTTTAATTTTATCTAATTGCCTCGCTTTGAGGCTTATACAAAAAAACAAGACCAGGCGATCACACTCTACCGTCTAAACCTTATACAAACTCATCTACAATGAACGATAAAACGCAAAATTCTCTCATAGTGGTTGCTTCAGGTGTCATCTTTGGCGCAGCAGGGTTTTGGCTGATGCCGCAGCAGGCTAAGGGCGCGCTTGTCGGATCATTTGCTGGCGTCGCAGCAGCTACCGGACATGTGAGGAATGATAAACGCCTCAGGCAAATTGCTTCTCGTCAGAGAGTAGAGGATAGAGAACAACAAATAGAAGTCCATAACCTAAGAGATCTCATTACCCAGTCCGCACAGGTCACCGAATCAATCTCACGGGCGACTCAGGTTCATGAAACTAATATTGCTGAAATTAAGGGTACATTACAGCCTCAGACAGAGAGAGATATTGTAAAGCCGAACGAACTCAATAGTATCAAAGCGCAATTAAAGGCAATAGAATCCAAAGTCTCTCAAGACTCAGTAAAGTCGGCTCAACTTGAGCATATTAAGGCCGCTATCGAGGGATTAGAACGCAAAGTAGATTCTATTGATACCCAAACGAAAATTACTCAGAAACCAGATATCTATTCGAAAAAGATAGTCGAGGAAGCCGTTGAAGAAACCCAGGATGAGGAAGCCGCTCAAACCACAATCGAATGGTTTAGAGGAAAAGGAATTGAGGTCGAGAACTATTATGAACCTGATCCTAGAATAGACGCGCTTTTAGATAAGCTATCGCTATATCTTGGTGATAACTATTCTATACTGAAACACTTTCACAACAAACTGAGAGCTAGTGCAGGAAAAAGTACTCAGCTCAGGCTAGCGACGTACGATTCAGGCGCAAAGAGAATTCACAATCAATATCTTAAAAAGCTGATATCGAGCGATTACTTGAAGCGCGGAAAAATAGTCAAAAGGAAAGATAGTGAAGACTTCATCACGGCGACTTCTTACGATAGACCAGATGTGAAAGGCTTTTTAGACGGAGCCTGGTTTGAACGGTTTATCTATGACAAAGTAATTGAATTATTTGACTCAGAAGGAATTGACTATCAGTATCTTAGAAACCCAAAAGTTGTATATCCCAATGGAGACTTATCAGAACTCGATTTGTTTTTCTTGGTCAACGGCAACCCTTTACTGATTGAATGTAAAGCAACCCAGCGCTATCACGAAGGTCTAGAGAAGTTTGATACCCATCGAAAGAGATTGAACCTCAATGCCTCGAATGCTATTTTCGTCGTTCTTGATATTGACGAAACAGAAGCGCATCTTCGCAACCATCACTGGAATATAACCGTTGCAGATCAGAATGATTTCCTAGTTAGAATTAAAGAGAGCATCGTGTCCTATGGCATTAGTCAAAGTGAGAACGATGAGGATGAAGATGAGGTGAATAATTCTACTTCAGACAATATCGATAGTGATAGTCTTGAGAGCTTCTTTAAAAAGCACAATCTAAATTTGGCACCGGAGTGCAGGCCGCTAGCGTTTGACGAACTCGTTAAATTAATGAACGGTTTAGATGAGCCTACGAATTTCAATGAAATATCGAAAAATATGCGTGATAATGTGGACATGCTATCAAGAAAAAGATCTAACGAGATATTAAACTGCTTGCGCTATACTGACATGTTTAGAAACCAAAACAATAAACCTGTTGGGGGCGTTTCTAAGCCTATATCTGGCATGTCTTCTTTAAAGCCAAAAACGTTTGAAAGAAAGTGTATGGAATTCTATGCGAGAAGAATACTAGATCAGTTCGACTCAGATTTCTTTGAAACAGAAGAGAACATTATTCTCTTTGAGAGCCTGACAAAGGGCAGCGCGCCGTCTCCCGAAAAAATCCGCCGGATAAAAGAAAGCCTGTCTCAATGACAGCAGCTATAGTACAAAAGTTATAGTAAAGTTTTTATGTACAGAAGCAATAAAGGCAAAAAACGCTTCCGTCTGTCTCGCATTCTCTGGTGGGTCGCTCGTCTCTTTTTTTGGCCGTGGGTCGCGTCGATAGTGCTAGTGCTGCTACTGCGGTTCGTGCCACCGCCAACTACCAGCTTTATGATCCAAACCGGCTTGCGCAATGGGCTCTATGCTTACCGCTGGCAGCCCTATGAACAGATTTCGCCCAATATGGCGATTGCGGCGATCGCTGCCGAAGACCAACGTTTCCCTATCCACAACGGATTTGACCTGGACGCTATCAACGCGGCGCTTAGAGATGCCGAAAATGGCGCTAATCTGCGCGGGGCCAGCACCATTTCTCAGCAGGTTGCCAAAAACCTTTTCCTTTGGCCGGGGGGCGGCTTTTTTCGCAAAGGTATAGAAGCCTGGCTGACGTTCCTTATCGAGCTGACGTGGAACAAACAGCGAATCTTAGAAATGTATTTGAACATTGCCCAGTTCAGCGATCGCACCTTTGGCGTAGAAACCGCCAGCCAAACCTTTTTTCAAGTCTCCGCGCGTGACCTTACCGCCACAGAAGCCGCCCTGCTCGCGGCAGTACTCCCCGGCCCAGAGCTATACAGCCTGGCGAATCCTGATTGGGTCGTAATAGATCGCCAAAACTGGATCCTTGGCCAGATGAATCAGCTTGGCGGAGAATCTTATCTTCAAGGGCTATACGAATGATGGCTCCTAGATAGAGAAGAACAGCTCGCCCTTAAGTGTGACAACTGCCTGCCCGCTAATCAGTACTCTACCTTCCTTATCCGAGCCCTCAGCACCCGCCTCAACGCACTCTACTCGAATCACGCCGCCTCGCTTAGAGACTTGCTGCGCCATCATCTGAGATTTTTCGAGCTTTTCTTGCCAGTAGGGCGCAAGTTCGGCATGGGCTGAGCCCGTCACCGGATCTTCGCTGACGCCGACGCTAGGGGCGAAGTAGCGGCTGACAAAATCGTAGCCTTCACTGTCAGCGATCGCAGTAGCAATCACCCCCTGCACCGGCAGCTTACTCATCTCATCAAAATTAGGCTCTAGTCCGCGCAGGGCCGTCTCGGAATGCAGCTCTACTAAATAGTGCTTATCGTTTTTAGAAACAGAGCGAATATTGCCACCGCAGCACAGCGCGCTAATGAGCTGTGGCATCACGTGGGCTGAGCGTACAGCGCGCGATGGAAAGTCCATTTCAATCCAGCCGTCTTCCTTTTGAGTCGCGCTAAGCCAGCCGGAGCGCGTATTGAATCGGGCAGTGTCGGCTGAGGCAATATGGCCTTCGCTCCACAGCACATGCGAAGCCGCTAGGGTGGCATGGCCGCACAGGTCTACTTCTGTAGCAGGCGTGAACCAGCGCAGGCTATAGCCGCCTTCGATTGGGCCATCTTTAAGAGGATAGAGGAAGGCGGTTTCGGAGAGATTCATTTCAACTGCGATCGCCTGCATTAGCCCATCATCTAAAGGCTCATCTGTTACGCATATCGCCGCTGGATTGCCCGAAAAAGGCTTGTTGGTAAAAGCATCTACCTGAATAACCGTTAGTCCCATTGCGTTCTCCTATATTTTGTTTAGGTTATTTCAACAGTAAAACAACGCTAGCTGCGAGCAAACCGCCCATAGCCATATTGAACCATTTCAGCCGCACTGAATCAGACAAAAAGCCTCTTAACGCGGTGTGTCAAAACAGCTCATCGCTGCTCTAACCAAACTCGAACGGCTTGCTCAGAGCTGAAAACGTGGCGACTGCGAGTGTATGGATCGTAGGCTATCCATTGCACACTGCCGTCCTTACAAAGCTTTTGGCGAATAGATAAAGCCTGAGCGCCTGTGAGATAGTCAACGACTGCTTGCGCCCATTGCTTGAACCACTTTTGCGGCAGTGGGGTGGGTGATTCTTTGAAGAAAGGAGACTGTTGAAGTCTTTGACTGAATTCTATTTCTAGGGTGCGATCGCCTTGATGTGCAAAGTGAGAGTCCATCGCTACTAGCCTTTTATCTGGTGACAACACCCTTACTATGACTGTTGAGGTGCTACTGCCGGAAGGTACGCTTTTGTTTGATTTGAATAGAACAATTACGCGCTAGAACCCACTTACCGCCGCCAAATATTCACCTGCTCATCCTTCCCACCGCTCACCAGCACCGCTTCCTCTAACGGCTGATCTGGCGCTGCTATCTCAAACGCCACTGCCAAAATCCAATCAGTATTATCTTCTAAAATACTAATTGACTCGCCTGCGCTCACATCCCAAAGCCTTAAGGTCGTATCGACGCTGCCACTTGCCAGCGTTTTACCATCAGGACTAATCGCCACGCTCACCACGCGATCATCATGGCCACTCAGCGTAGACATCAGCTCACCTGTCGCCAAGTCCCATAGCTTAATAGTGCTGTCCCAACTCCCACTAACCAATGTCTTGCCATCACTGCTAATAGCCAGCGATCGCACCGCATCGTCATGCCCTTCAAACTCTCTAATCAGCTCGCCTGTCGCCAAATCCCACTGTTTGATAGTGCGACCGCTTCCCCCACTCACAAAAGACTCACCATCAGGAGCCACTACCACCGACCATACCGTCGCATCATTCTCCAGGTTATAAATCAACTCTCCATTCTCTAGCTTTCGCACCGCAATGTTGCCTGTATAGTCGCTGCTCACCAGCGTTGTTTCATCAGGGCTAATGCTTACCGACCATACCGGCGAGCCTGCAACGGGCAGGCTGTAGTCCAGCGCGCCCGTTGCAGGCTCCCATACTTTGATGCCATCAGAGCTGCTGCTAGCGAGGTATTGGCCAGAGCTTGAGACTGCCAGCGATCGCACTGTATCACTATGGCCCTCTAGCGATCGCTCCAGTCCTCCTGTGGTCTGATTCCAGATGTCAAGGTTGCCGTTGTTGTTGCCACTGACCACGACCGGGCTCCCACCAACCTCTGAATGAGCTGCGATCGCCCACACTTCAGCACCCTCCTCTACAGACTGGGCCAGTTGAAAGTTAGGGGAGCGATTTTCTGTGATGTTGGTATTTGCAGTATCGGTACTTGCGGCATCGGTGCCCGTAGCATCATTGACAGCGAAGCTATCGCTGCGAGGAAGTGACAGTAAAGAGAGCCCGATTAAAACTGAAACAGCGCCAGTTGCCGCTATCAGTCCAGTTGCTATTTTCCCAGTTTCTCGGCGCGGTGCTAGCAAATTGCTCTGACGGCCGTCGCTTGCATTCTCTTTTTTCTTTGCCTCTTTGTTGAGGAGATCTTGCGAGGATAGTTCGGGAGCAGCCGTTTTTACTAAGCTCGATGTAGGCTGCGGTTCTTCCTGATGCTCAATAGAATTCTCTCCTACGGCTGGCGTAAATATCGCTTTGTGAGTATTGGCTTCTGCAACATTTGCCCCATGTAAGTTAGCTTCTCGCAAATCAGCTCTATCTAAATGGGTTCCTGCAAGCTTTGACCGGCTCAAGTTAGCGCTGCGTAAATTGGCATCTCCTAAATACGCGCCTCGCAGGTCAGCGCCGCTGAGGTCAGCCCCTTCAAGATTAGCGCCAATAAAGCACGCCCTTTGTAAGTTAGCGCCGCTAAAGTTGACCCGGCTGAAGTTGCCCTCAAAGCCAAAGCAGGCGCTTAGATCTTGGCCCGAAAAATCACAGGGCTCGTCAGGATTCAGCGATCGCCACTGATTCCATTGCTCTACCCCGCTCGCCAATAGCTCTAAACAGTTCATACCCAAATTACGAATGACAGCGCCAGAGGCCACTCCTTATTCCTACGTACTTCTTAACTACGTATAAGTACGGTCACGATAGCCTATCGGATGCTATACACGCACCGTCTTTTAGACATCTATACAAAATCGTTTATGACAACTCCATACTTTAGCCAAACATCAAGTCAGCTATTCCTACGGCTAGAACAGTTAGGGAAAAACAAAAGTGTTCTAGCTAAAGTTTCAAAAACTGTACCGTGCGGCCTGTTTGACGATCCGGTAGGCTGTGACGATGGCACACATCAAACGTAGGCCCATGAAAATTCCGCTTAATCGTCAGGCTAAGCAGCCCATTTATCTGCAAATACGCGATCGCATCGGCCACCTCATCCAAACCGGCCATCTGCCTCCTGACGCCCAGCTTCCTTCTATTCGCGTACTGGCCCAAACGGTGAAAGTAAACAAGCTCACTGTGCTCGAAGCCTACAGTGTGCTCGAAGCCGATGGCCTGGTGCGAGCCAAACAGGGATCGGGCTTTTTTATTAATCCGCCTGGCTATCGAGCGACTGCGCCGAAAGTAATTTCCCCCGAGTCTCGCCCAGTAGAGCGCAGCCGCCAGTTCAATCCCGCCCAAGAAGTCATCATTCCGACTCACGGGATCAATGCTTTTCCTAAAATCTACGCCGCCTCGCTACACACCCACGCGCAGGACAACTACATCGACTTTGGCCTTGGCTTTCCTCAGCCAAGCGGCCTCGAAGATCTTCAGCGGATCGCCCGCCGAGCGATGAAAGAAGCACACACCTTTTTTCATCCCGGCGATCCACAGGGCGACTTGGGCCTGCGTCAGCAAATTACCCAGCTTCTCATTCAGCAAGGGCTAGAAATCTCTCCTGAAAATCTCATTGTGACCAGCGGCTCTATGCAGTCACTCTCTCTTTTAGTCGAACACTTTGTCGCACCGGGCGATCGCGTCATGGTCGAAGCGCCTACCTATCACGGTTTCCTTTCCAGCCTTCAGCAGCGAAACGCCCAAATCGTCGGTATTCCTATGACGCTAACGGCGTTCTTTGATACGAGCGATCACGTCATCTACGTGGGCACCTTCTCCAAAACCCTAATGCCAGGACTGCGGGTCGGCTACATGGCTATTACCGGAGCCGAAAGCCAGTCCATTATTGAGCGCAAGCTGCTTCACGACTTCCACGTTTCCACCGCCTCTCAAGCCATCATCAAAGAGTATCTATCCTCAGGGCACTACCGCCGCCGCCTGAACCAACTGCGAAGTTTGCACCGCGAGCGCCGCGATCACATGATCGCCGCCCTCCTCCGCCACTTTCCGGCAAATGTCACCTGGACAGTCCCGAACGGTGGCACGTTTCTATGGATTCAGCTCCCCGATTCTCTTTGTGTGATGGCGGTGTGTGCTGCTGCTGCTGCCCAAAAGGTTCTCGTTGGCTCGGGCGCTGCGTTCTTCCCCACCCATCAAGGCTATCCCGCACTGCGCCTTAATTTTTCACTGCCCCCAGCGGTTACCGAACGCGGTATTCAAATCCTGAGTGATATTCTGAAGGGATGATATTACTCCTAATTTTTGCGGTGGGGTTGCTGGCGGGGTTTGTCGATGCGATCGCAGGTGGCGGTGGCTTAATTATGCTGCCAGGGCTGCTGTTTTCAGGACTGCCTGTGAGTGGTGCGATCGCCACCAACAAACTCTGCGGCACCTTTGGCGCACTCACCAGCTCTCTAAAATTCGCCCAGTCCAAACAGGTAGACTGGCGAGCCTGCGCCGTAATGGCAGTGCCGACGCTGTTGGGCTCTTACTTAGGCAGTCGCAGTATCGGTCTGTTGCCTTCCACCTGGGCCGAGCCGCTAGTCATTGCGCTGATGGTCGCGATCACCCTTTTTGTTGTGCTCAATCCTGGCTTTGGTATGGCAAAGCCAAAAGCTGAAACCTCTGATGAACTCACCGCCAATCCAACAAAGAGAATTCTATGGAGTATCTTTGCAGGTGGGATTATCGGCTTTCATGACGGTTTCTTTGGCCCTGGTACCGGCATTTTTCTCGTATTTGTGCTGCTATCGCTGTGGCCCTTCGACTTTTTACGCGCCACTGGCACCGCTAAAGTTTTGAACCTACTGGCTAACTTCACTGCTCTTATTACCTTTGCCTTCGCAGGTAATATCGACTATTCCAGAGGCATTTGTGGTGCGATAGGCGTCAGCGCTGGCTCATTTATCGGCGCAACCTTTGCTACTAAAAAAGGCGCAAAGCTAATTAAGCCGATTTTTATTCTGGTGACGAGTGCGCTGGTGATTAAGCTGGCAATTGACTACACTACGGGCTGATGACAGCCGCACGTTTTGTTGTAACTATCTATGTAAGGTTGTTGTAGAAGCAACAGTTTTAGCTCAAGTCTCGAAAAGGCGCTTATGATTACTGTCCATCACCTGAATAATTCGCGATCGCAGCGTATTCTCTGGCTGCTAGAAGAACTCAGTCTAGATTACGACATCAAACGCTACGAACGCAACCCGCAGACGATGCTAGCCCCAGACGCACTGTGCAAAGTGCATCCACTTGGCAAATCTCCGGTGATTACCGATGGTGAGCTAACCATCGCAGAGTCAGGCGCTATTGTTGAATATTTAGTGAATCGATATGGTGATGGACGCCTGATGCCCGCCCCAGATACGCCTGAAAAGCTGCGCTACACCTATTGGCTGCACTATGCTGAAGGCTCTGCCATGCCGCCCCTGCTGCTAAAGCTGGTTTTTGACATGCTCGAAGAGAAAACGCCGTTCTTCTTACGCAAGGCCACACGCGCAATTACAAAGCAAGCCAAAAGTGGATTTATCAATCCTCAAGTAGCGCTGCATTTAGACTATATGAATGCCGAACTATCGAAGCACTCATGGTTTGTTGGCGATGACTTTACTGCTGCCGATATTCAAATGAGCTTTCCGCTAGAAGAGGCCGCCGGTAGCGGTGAAGTCGATCCAAAGCGTCCGGCTATTCGTGACTTTTTAGACCGCATTCACGCTCGCCCGGCCTACAAAAAAGCGCTAGATCGAGGCGGCGAATACGATCTGGCGCGTTAGATAAAGTACAGCAAGCCCGAACACTCTCTCATTATTGCGCACTACCCAACCGCATTCGCCCAGTCCTTCGCCCACGCCAAAATCTCATGCACCCGCTCAATCGTCGCCGCCTCTGAATACAGCCTCAGCACTGGCTCCGTCCCACTAAAGCGAATTAACAGCCAGCTACCATCCACCAAATTAAACTTATAGCCGTCAATTGTGATGCAGTTGTCTACCTTTTGCCCGGCAACCTCCGCAGGCGTACTAGACTGCAACGCTTCGAGCAGCTTAGCGCGCACCTCCATACTCGCCAGCGGCAAATCAATTCGGTCATAGGCCGAGCTAAAGTTTGCCTGCGCTCTGAGCGAATCATTCAGCTCGCCAAAGTCTTTCCCACTCTGCACCACCGCCTCTAGCAAATACAGCGCCGAAAGCAGCGCGTCTCGCTCAGGAATATGGTGGCCGTAGCCAATTCCACCCGACTCCTCACCGCCGATTAGCACCTCAGCATCCAGCATTCGATCGGCAATGTACTTGTAGCCAATCGGCGTTTCGTACAGCGGCAAATCGTACAGTTTCGCCAACGCCGGAAACAGGTTAGACCCGCTCAGCGTTTTTACCACTTCGCCCTTCATCCCACGCCGCTTGGTCAGGTGTTCCATCAAAATCGGAATGAGCACCTGGGAGCTAAGGAAGGTGGCTTTCCCGTCCATTCCAGCAATGCGATCGCAATCCCCATCAAAGATCAGCCCCACCGTCAGGCCATCATTCTCCTTATTCTCAATCGCCTTAAACAGCTTCGGAATATACTTCGGCAGCGGCTCCGGCGCACCCCCCTCAAACAAAGGATCGGCCTCACTATTAATCTCATTCACCTCCCGCTCTAGCAGCCGCTTCAACCCCGTCGAAGCCGCCCCGTGCATCACCTCTGCAAACACCGTCAGCTTGCCATCATCCACCGCCTGCCGAATCGCCTCAATATCCACCATCGACTGCAGCGCGCTGCAATAGCTCGGCCAGGGATCAAAGCTCGTAATGCTCCCAGGCGCACTCGCCTTGGGCGTCTCCTCCTTCAGCCTAGCCTCTACCTTACTTGTCACCTTTGGCGGCACCGACCCACCCAAAGCGCTCTTTATCTTCAGCCCGTTATACGCCGCCGGGTTATGGCTCGCGGTAATCACCACCGCCCCCAGCGCCTTTTGATCAAACGCCGCCCAGCTAAACGCAGGCGTCGGCGCAAAGCACTCTGATAGCTTTACCTCGTAGCCTGCCGCCGCAATACTTTCTGCCGCATATCGCGCAAAATCAGGAGACAAAAAGCGTCGGTCATAGCCCACAATCACCGTCTTACTGCCGTTACTGCCGTAGGTTTCCTCAAGCACCTGAGCGGCCAGCGCAGCCACTCTACCCACCCGCTCAAAGGTAAAGTCAGCCGCGATAATCCCCCGCCAGCCGTCGGTGCCAAACTTGATTTCTTTACCCACAAACGTAGATGGAGAGACTGAAGCCATGGTTATAAAGTGCAGTTGAGATGTGCAGTAAGTATAAAAATTAAAGGGAGCTGGATCGTTCGTCTGTGCAGACATCCTCAGAAGTTTACCGAGTGATGCTGCTTTAGCGCTAGTGATTGGGATTGAGGGGTGCGATCGCTCGCCCAAAACCAAGGTTCCCATCAACCTAAGTTGATTGTGCTAGATCTTTCAAAGTTCCCTCTGCCTAATCGGGATGCAATCGGGAAAGTTCCCCTTTGCCTCACGGTGATAGTTGGACTCAACTCACCGCCCAACTTTTTTATCTTTTGTGGTAGCTTTATTAGTGCATTGCTTAAGGGCTCTCTGCCGCCCTGGTGCAGCGTAGCGGGATGTGGCGCAGTTTGGTAGCGCACTTCGTTCGGGACGAAGGGGCCGTGGGTTCGAATCCCGCCATCCCGATTCATTTGGAACCCATCGTTTTACTGACTTTGCTGTACGTATCTCCAATCAAAATAAAGTATATACTGTATATACATAAAGATTGTGAAACCAACTATGCGTACTCGGGTTTTTCAAAGTGGTAATTCGCAGGCAGTGCGGATTCCTAAAGAGCTTCAGTTTGAGCAGTTAGATGTGGACTATGAGATTGAGCGGCAGGGCGATCGCATCATCATCACGCCCGTAGGTGACTACCTCACTGACGTGATGGATCTCTTCTCTACTTTTTCCGACGACTTTATGGCCGAGGGACGCCCAGAGCAGGGCAATCAGGAACGAGAATCGTTTTGAAATATATGCTTGATACGAATATCTGTATCTACATTATGAAACGGCAGCCGCCTGCTGTGGCTAAGCGGTTCGCAGCGTGCCGTCAGGGAGATGTGGTGATTTCGGCGATTACCCTCGCTGAGCTAGAGTATGGCATTCACAAAAGTAGTAGCGCAGCGCAGCAGAATCGTCGGGCTTTAGATGCGCTGATCAAGCGAATTTGGCCTGTGCCTTTTGAGCAAGGGGCCGCTCGGGCATACGCGTCGGTGAGGGCAGCGGCCTCAGAGCGAAAGCGAGATGCCTTGGATAAGCTGATTGCTAGCCATGCTAAAAGTTTGAATCTGACGCTGGTGACAAACAATCTCAGCGATTTTCGCATTTATCCCGATCTTGATTTGGAAAACTGGGTGGCAGATGACCCGTAGGTAAAAAGTTGCTGTTGTGATAGCGACCCTACTTGAAGAATTTGAAAATTAACTTCCGAAAGAATAGCCTAACTCGTCTAAAGAATGGTCATTCAAGTCATCACCTGTCGCGATGTACGCTAGATGAGATTGGCGATTTGATGACTTCAATGTCTAATGTTCTTCAACGTTATGGGTGCTACTACAACAAACCTTTGTCCCATGGAGTTTATCGGTGTTAATCAAAAGCTGGAAATCTTATAGAAGACAGACTAAAAATAAAACTACTAAAGCTAGAGGCGTTCTTCAAGCCTTTCTGCTCGCTGCCACTTTCTTGGTTTGTGAGGCCACTGCCGCTGCTGCCGTTTCGTTTAGCAACCAAAGATCGGTTGAGGCTGTAGGAGACACGCCGTTTCAAACGTCTGTTGATTTGCAGATAAACGATGCGGCTAATATTTATGTGGTAGATGGCATCAACAACACGCTAGAAGTATTTGATACTAGCATCTGGTTTTTGCCCCTTGCTATGGATTCAAATGCTCTGAAAGCTGAGAGTTCTGACTTGTCTAAGGTGCTAGGAAAGGTTTACTTCTTAGACGGTATCAACAACACACTTCAGGTTTTAGATACTCGCAGCGGATTTGTGCCTGAGATTCAAAAAACCTCTGAAGTAACAACCGCAGCTCAAAATAAAACATACCTAGTAGACGACTTCAATCAGTCTTTTCAGCGCTCTAATGACGCGCCTGGGCTAATTTCTACTTCAGGTCGGCGCAATGGCCTGATCGCGCCACCTACTCTAGACGCTCAAAACTTTTATATTGCAGACGGGTTTAATAACACTCTGCAAATAGCTGCACCTGGCAACAGCAGTGACTTAGGCCAGTCAGGTAATATCGAGCCGAGTGCGATCGCTCTAGTCTCCCAATTCTTCAACGGCCCTACAGGTCAAGCAGACATTGACCTTGCCAGCCTACTTCCTCAAATCGCCAGCATTGCCAATGGAGACTTACTCTCCGACAGCCTCAGCGAACAAGACGCCCAGGCAATTTTTAGTCTTATCTCTCAAGGCCCATTTGAAAATGAAGACCTGTCGGCTGAGGAGATAATCGACAGCATCGGCAACCCCGATCGCCAGCTAGGCTGGATCAAGTCACTGACGGCTGAGGGCAACTCAACAGAGGGTAGTGAAACATTCTCGCTTCAGCGCGACGTGGAAACCGGGAACTGGAAGGTCGGCTCTGCGATTCAGGTGACGGCTGACGATAGCGAAGACGTTTACATTGTTGATGGCTTTAACAGCCGCTTGCAGGTGACCCACACTAGCGAAGGCACCCTATTTACAGATAGCGGCTCAGGCAAATCCTCATCAGGTAACTTCTATCTGGTAGACGGTGTGAACAATACCGTTGAAGTTAGCGATACGTCTAGAGCCTTGCAGGCTCTGTTCAAAGGCGGTCAGCCGGGGGGCGGACTGTCGCAACCATTAGAGTTGAGCGCTTTGATGCGACAGCTCAATCTAACTGCCCAAAGCGACGAAGACTACTTCCAGGTCAACGGCATCAACAACGCTATCGAACTGTTCAATCGAGCCGGAGAACGCATTTCTTTAGAAGGCTACGGGGCCACTGAACTTGGCAGCGGCATTGCGATGGACGGCCAGGGTAACGTGTACGTGCTTAACGGCATTAACAATCGCGTTCGCGGGCTGACTAATCAGACAGTTCCAGAGAAAAGCTCTCTTTTGGGTTTGCTAGCGTGCTTAATCGTTATGTGTCGTTTAAAAGCAGGCAGGGTCGCAGCTAAATACTAAACAACAACTTCATTTCGCATAAAGAAGCCATTCATCGTGACATAGCCAGCCATTCGATAGCCCCTCGCTGTCAAGTAGTTGTAAATATCACTGGCTTCACAGCGCGATATTTGGAAATCGTGCATTTCAATCACGATAAGCTGAGGCTGAAAAACGTCGATATTGATTGACTTGAGCACCTCGAAGTCATGGCCTTCTACATCAATTGATAGGAGGTCAAAGGCTTGGGGTGCATTTGTCTGCTCCAACACGGTATTGAGCGTAACTGTAATCACAGACTCCTGCGTATCGACTTCTCTTTTCTTTCCCCATACTTCTATATGCTCAGCAGACATCGAAGACACTAAGCTGTCTTTGAAGTGTGTAAATATAGCTTCTTTCTCACTGTCAGATACCGCTGCACAAATGCTCGTATCAGCCGGTCTTTTCTGTCGGTGTTGATTCATTAACGTTTGATTGGCATCAACCGTAATGCCTCGCCATCCCCTTTTATACAGCTCAAACGTATTAGAGAACTTCGTTGGGTGGTTGCACCCCACATCTACATAAAAGCCCTTCTCTTCGCCGTAGGGGCCTTTGTACTTTGCCAAAAGAGCGTGGATAATTCTGTCTTCGCCGGTTTGAGAATAGCTGAAGATGGCATCGCGATCGCACAAAGCGCGAACCAGCCCAACCAGCAAAATTCTAATAGCTTCTACGTATCTAAACTGCTCAAATAGAATGCCAGCTCTAAAAAACTTATGCACGTTCCAATGACCTGTAGCTGCGTAACGGCTGTGTAACTATGTATTTATCAAAACTGTTTTGTATCTTTTACTCATAATAGTACATAGAAAATATCAACCCGAACTAATTTGTTTGAGCCAAGTAATGGCCTAAATAAACTCCGATCTGACATCTGATAGAAGCGCAAGACCTATCAGTCTGCTGAGCATTGCCAGCGAACATATTCTTACCCTCTTCGTCTTTAAAGTCACCTGAGAAATCAGTGCATCTACGGACATTTATGCATTTAATTTATGCATAATTTTTTGAGTATTATTTTCAATGCTGCATCGTCAAATCAACCGGCTGATTACATTTACTGAAGTTTTGTTTTGCGCCTATAGCTTTCTTTTCTACACAGGGTTTTGGTGGGCAACTTTTAGTGAAACCCTGCCTGTCGCTGTGACGGCAATTAGATACTCGATTCTAGTCGTTTCATCCGTTTTTCTAGTGCTCAGATGGCAAACATTTCTGCACGTTCTACCTAAGGGCGGTTTTCTCTGGCTTTTCTTTGGCTTGTGTATGCTCTCTATCTCCTGGTCTATCTATCCAGGGCTAACCTTCAAAGGCATCATCAAGTCGCTGTTACAAATATCGGTCTTCGGGCTGTATTTTACGTCTCGGTTTAGCCCGAAAGACCAGCTACACATTATCGCTGCGGCTATGGGTATCACCGTCATTAGCAACTTGTTTTATGTCTTTGCGATGCCTTCAGTCGGTCGTCACGTCGGTGATAAGTTTGCTGGTGCATGGAAAGGGTTTTATGCTAACAAAAACGAGTTCTCAGGTTCAATGCTGTGGGCGCTAGTAGTTTTTTACCTGCTTAGCTTCAAAAACACCAATCGCATTGTTGCCAGACTGGCCAGAGTCGGTCTATTTTTGTGCCCTATGCTGGTCATTTTATCCACCTCAAAAACAGCATTAGTGCTCTTTATCTTCTGGTATTTTTCGATAACGATGTGGCAAAGGTATCGGTGGCAAGGCGGTAAAACTATTCTGGCTCTTGATCTAGCAACCCTCTCTTCATTTGTTTTTATTGGCGGCATCATTAGTAACTGGGTGGCGCTGGTTTCTGGATTAGGAAAAGATCCTACAATGTCAGGCCGAACTGATATTTGGGTGGCCGTCGTTGATCAAATCAACCAAAAACCTTTTTTTGGCTATGGATTCTCTGCGTTTTGGACAAAAGCAAATCCTGCGGCCCAACACATCGGTGATACCTTGTTCCCAGGGTTCTACACGTATCATTCGCACAACGGCTTTCTAGATATCTTGCTAGATTCAGGATGGCTGGGGTTAGGACTCTTTTTAGCCGGGTTTATTTCTACCTGGGCGCTGGCATTAAAATATGCTTACAAAGCGCAGTCTCCAGAGGAGTCATGGCCTTTAGCGGTGATGCTGCTCGTTACGTCTTACAACATCACCGAAAGCTCGTTTATGACAGATAACATCAACTGGCTATTCTACGTTTTGGCCTATCTGTCTATGAGAATCTGGCCGCATGAGGCAACAGCTATCACCCAGGCTAAGGCTTAAGACCCTATGGAAACCAGCATTGCATGGCGCTAGGCGGATAGCAGCCGGAGCAATAGTTGCTATCGTAGGCAATACTTGCGCCTCGGAGAATTTAAAATCACAGTGACTAACCTGCTGAGCAAACTACCGCGATGGCTAGTTTGGGAACTGGCAATTCCGCTAACCATTTTTAACTTTTGGCTGCTGTTTCAGGGCATTCATTATTTCCAGTCGCTGCTGAGCATCTTTGTCGTGGCGACGCTGCTGTCTTTTTTGCTTGACTATTTGGTTTGTTTATTAGAGAGCACAGGTTTGCCAAGGGGCTACAGCGTCACGGCGATTGTGCTGCTGGCCTTAGGCGCTGTGGCTTTGGGCGTAGGTGCGATCGCACCTATCCTGCTCAACCAAATCACCGATCTTGCCACTCAGCTCCCCAAATGGGTGACCTCTGGCAGTCAGCAGCTAGAAGTCCTCGATACCGAAATCGATAAGCTAGAAGCCGCCCAAAGCCTCGACGTTAGCGACCTGACCACGCAGCTTGCCAACTTATTGCCTGTGGAGCTAAAGCTGCTGCCCGGCCAGCTCCTAGACTTCCTGCTGGGCTTTGCCGATCGCCTGCTAGACGTGGTGCTCACCGCCGTACTGACGCTGTACCTACTGCTGTATGGAGAATCTTTCTGGCAGGGCCTTTATAAGTGGCTTCCTAATGACTTAGGCCAGCAGGTTGAGAACGCACTGAGCCTACAGTTCAAAAATTATTTCTTCGGTCAGGCCGTTGTT
>CAWBZI010000002.1:0-873742 GCA_963793265.1 uncultured cyanobacterium | reverse complement strand
CCTTTTGCAAATCCTGGCCATAGCCCTGTAAAAACTTTGGTTAGTGATAATTTTTGGTTAGCGCGCTCAGGCTTGGCTGCCAGTAAAACCAGGCGGTTGGCAGCAGCCACGCAACTCGAATATGGTCAGAAAGTGAGGTCATAACGGGGCTCTAAAGAATTGACTTAGGCAGATAAAAGAGAGTTCCAAATAGTACGGGCAAAGTTTTTTGAGGAGTTGCTTTGCGCAGAAAACTCGTAGATAGCTTAGCGATGAAGCTGGTTATACGGGGTTTCTATAAACTGTTTCAATCCGAGGGCTATATCGGCTGGCTGGGTAGAATCAACGGTGATGCCGAAGGAATTCGCCGACAACTTCGCCCATGAGCCCGTAGTCAGAACTCAGCACGGGTTTGCGGGCTGCGGCTGCTTGGATAAGGATGCCGCTCATGCCTACATGCTGTTGATAAAGCGTGTCAACAGAGCATCCGGCTAGCTTGAAGTAGCTTGAAACTTCTGATTCTGGAATATAGTCAAATTTATGAATGATTTGTATCGGATGGGATTTGGTGATGGTTTCGATTTGGGCTCTCAGCCTGGTTTGAACTTGGGGGCTAGCCTCTCCTATAAACAAAATACATATCTGATGGCCAGCCTCTTTTGTGAGAGAGAAACGGCTTCTAATAGCTGAAAAATGCCTTTGCGTCGGTCAGGGCTCCGAAGACGAGAAATACCTGACGGTGGCTGTCAATGTTCAGAGATTCGTCGAAGCGCTATCGGTGGAACCTCGTGATTATTTATGGAGACTGGATCAGGCCAGTGAATAACGGAAGCTGTGGAGCCGGGTGCTTTGAGCTGTTGGATGGGATTTATGGAGAATGCGTCTAGAGAAAATAGCGTGTGAAGGTTTGGACTACTCAGGGCTCTCTTTAGGAGCCAACTTTTCGCGCCACTGCTGTAGCTTAGGCTTTTTAGGGGCTGGTGCAGGTTGGCCTGTTAGTCGGAACGTTAAGTGAAAGGCCGGGCGAAAGTAGATACCTGAAACTGGCAAGGGAATGAATGGTTCCAAATGAGCGGCATTAGGCAAGTATCAATAAATAGAGCATGAGGCAGTGGTTTGCCTGTAGATTTGTGGCGTAACGTTTGAACATGCTCCATTCTTGGAAGTTGCGATAGTTGCGACTAAGGCCGGAACTTCTTGGCTTGAGTTTACTCGCTTCAGCTACCGTGATGGATATAAATTCTATGGTATCGATACCGAATGCCAGATCTACTACGTCAGCATGGACTTTTAAGAACTGAGGGAGGACGACAATAGCAAGCTTTCCCTGCGGTTGGTTTTGCTGCCAGTAATTAATTAAATGCTGAATATAAACGGGATGATGCCCGTAAATAGAAAGATCAAAGAGGACTAGCTGAGTTGAGGACTGCAAACTATCTTGAACCCTGAAATTAGCTGTTGGTCTATTTTTTGGCTCAACAAAACTCATGTCGGTCGCGACTACTCTACGAAGTATGTTCTGGCTATGCGGATTCTATTTTTTAAGCAAAAGCCAATGCCTTTCTAATTTCCCGAATTATCTTGGCTTTGGCCCGATTAGAGAAATTTGGATTGAAAAACGATTTTGGGGCGAATCGGTCGGCTTTTTTGTTTGGAGTGAGTGCTGATGGATGCGCTAGCGGAAACTCCATAGCATCTACAGCCATATTTGCATACAAGCTGTCTGTGCTGTCGGCTGTTGTATGAGTTGCATCAGCGCCAAACCCGATATTAGAGATTAAATTAACTTTAGGCAGAATTTGCAAGCCTTCGTGCAGCCAGCCAGCATAGATCCATTGATGATCCCAACAGGTGTCGAACTTTCTTCTATATAGAGCTAAAAATGCTAGACCAATGCCTTACTGCCCTAAAATCTTGCTGAAGCACATCAGATAGCAAGTTGCTATTTTTGACCTCTGGCCACGTTGCAATGTCTTCATCAAAACGATGCCATGCGCGTCGCCAGCTAGCCCATCCCCAAGACTGAAAGTACTTCGAGTAGTAATAGCTATGTTTCGGCTTATTGCGCCCGAACTGGATGTTTTGTCCGACAGTATGCTCACGATGCGCTCATCGTCACGATAGTGATCTAACAGCATTTCGCAGTAGGGGAAAAAACTAGGATGAGGAAGGCAGTCGTCTTCGAGAATGATCGCTTCTTCTACCGTGTCAAAAACCCAATTGAGGCCGCTCGCAATTCGGTATCTACAGCCAAGGTTAGTGTCTGAGTAGTTAGTTAGTACTTCGCACGGCCAGTCTACCGTATCCACGACGGCCCGAGCGGCAGCACACTTTTCTAGTTCGTTTGGCTTGTGGGCTCGGTGCCCGTCAGCGATGACTAATAGTTTTGGCGGGCGCGCTTGTCGAATAGCATTAAATACTCGCTGAGTAGCGTTGGGACGGTTAAAAATAATAAAAGCGACAGAGGTCTTCATGCGTTGCTGTCAGATAGCGTTGGCGGCAGATTAGCGATAGGCTAGTAATAACTTCATCTGCTGAAGAAGCTGATCAGGAGAATGAATAGTAGGTACGAAACTGAAAACTTTTGGATCTGCTTGGCTTATCTGCTGCCATTAGAATCAGGCAGCGGGTAAGAGCCAAGCAACTTTGATTAAGTCATAAATTGAACAGGTCGTTAATGAAATCATTATACAAGTTCCTGTTTTAATAGCTTTAAACGGTAAAAAATAATCGATGCTCTGATCGTAAAATTATCTAATAGGGTGGTAGTTGAAAAATACTTTTTGATGAATTTGTCAGCTCTATTATCTACTCCTTCAACACAAATATATGTTGCCATACCCTTAGCTAATAGAGCGTTCGACAAGGGCATAAAAGCAGGAAACTTATCCTTCATATAAAAAGCAGTATACACGTGTATTTTGGAGAATAAAAAAACGGACACCTTCCCGTTTTTGGTTCTTCGTGTAAGTGTTATTACCGTGTAATCCTTGTACGGCTAAATATTCATGCAAGAGGCAGCCTTTGAATAAAGCAATAGCCAGTATTTTACGTATAGATTGCTTATTGAGACGCCTTCTGTCTCCGGTAGTGGAAATATCTGGTTTAGCGCTTTTCTAGAAAAGCAAAGTCCTGATGTTGCCGGTACAAAGCTTGGTAACTTCCCATCCCTTATTTCCTTCCTAAAGTCTATATATGAATAGTCCTTTCGCCTATCATTTTTAAATTCTTGTTTCGTTGCATTTAGGCTTTCGGCATTGTCTAGCTTTAATGGATGGAAAAACCAATCAACAGTTGAGTCTTTCAAGTAAGCATTAACGATGGATAATACTTTATGATTCAAAAAAACATCATCTGAGTCCAAAAAGCATATAATCTCTCCCTCCTTGATACTTAACCGAACTCCTTGTTCAACGCCGAAGCTTGCCCACCGTTTTCTTTATATACTGCTATGATTTCCCGCTCGTATTTGCAGATCGACATCTCTAGAGTGGTCAGTAGAACCATCATGACAACAATAATCTCAAAATTTTCATATGTCTGATTCAAAGCGCTACGATTGAGTTCTGAAACATAATTGCCGTAGTTGTAGTTATTAATGACTTGATACTGACCAAAGGATTTTTCATAGAGAAAAATTATAACGATACGATTTTTTCGATTTCTTTTATCTCTTTCGAGTTTTTTGCAGCAACTCCGATTCAGCAAGAATTCTATGAATGTAAGTTTCTTTTTTGTAAAACTCTTCGCCTGCCCGCCTAATCTCTTTGCTAAAGGTGATTTTAGATTTTCGAGAAGATGAGTTTGAGTGAGGAAATATTATTGATCTTCCTGTTTTCTACAGCCAACCCTGCAAAACATCTAGGTGGTTAAAAGAAAACAGATTATTCACTACGAGCTTTTCTATAAGCGATATACTCTATCTGATTCACAGAAAAACCATCTCGTCCAGGTTTAGTCAAACCAAATAGTTTTCTTCTAAAAATATGATCACTTATAAACTTTAAGACACATTCTTCGAGGTTTTCTTCCATATGTTCAGCTCTTTCGCTACTTTGTGTTCTCTTTCAGTAGAAAACTGCGACTTAGTGTAGTGTGCTAACAAAGAAACAATTCTATCTATCGGATCTCTGATTACCGCAAAGGAGTAGCAGTTCTTCATTCGATCAGGCTACTAAATAGAACAGCGAGGCTGGATAATGAGAAAGATGGACTTTCCCAAACGTATTCGCTATAGATGTACCAGCACACTTTGGAATATGGGATGAGTAGAATATCTTGCCCATTAGTACTCGTCGCTATAGGATATTCATCCCATATATTTCCGCTACTACTGTAAACAAGATTAAAAACATGCTTTGAGACAGATCGATGCAGTTTTGGGGATACTAGAGAACAGATGCTTCCCCGATATATTCAGATAATAAACTTGAGTTAGAAGTTGCTTTTTGTTCATTTTAAATAATATAGGTTTGTTCTAATTCTGTTTCTATTAATTCTACTCTTTGTCGGAGTATTTCTCTCTGCGCATAACCATGCTAGGGCTCTCCCCTTTTATCTTATTTCTGAGAAACTTGATGTAAGTTGCAGCACTGCTGACGTAAGGACTGAGGCGACCGCCACTTGCTGAGATGTTAGGGTTTTGGGCCGGTCTTTCTATAGGTACTTTCTTTGTGTACAGCGGAGATAGATGACTAGGATAAAAATGTGCCGTTAACGACTTGCGACTGTAGCGCGAGTCAGTGTTTTGATAGGCTCCATGAATGGTGCAGGGGTGCCAGAAAAACACATCCCCTTTTTTCAGAGAAAATGGTTGATGCTCTATACTCACTTCCCTCGATGAGGTTGAGATTTTTTTTCCGATAGTCCTCATGGTCTGAAAAATCAGATATTTGTCCTCTTCGACAGGTTCTACCTTATGGCTTCCTGGTAAAACGAAAAAGCAGCCGGAATCTGGATGGGATATCTTCTAAGGCGTACCAGGCGGCGATCATTTTACCGGGCGGGTTTGCATCGAGATAATAATGATCCTGGTGCTCAATAGTGCCGGTTGAGCAATCAAACAGCATGTTTTGCATCATAGTATGCTTTGAAGCTCCAGATAGTAGGCTGAGCATATCGGATACGGACACGAAGTAGACAGGCTTCTACGCTTTGAGAAAAACGGGGAAAGTTTGAGGTTGGCCGGGTAGAGCATTGAGTTTTCTATGAACCCGAAGGGTGTCACGTTCGGGCGCATAGGAATGTGTAAGTCTTGACTATTGAAAACAAAAAGTTTGGATGTTTTCTTCTGATTTAAGACTTGAACTAACCGATTGACTCGACGATTCAAATAAGGTTCTCTATTACAACGTAGCCATTAGCGTCGTAATATTTTCTAATGTCATCAGCTAAATGACGAGAAAGTTTGGTAACACAGAGAACTTAATGACTGAAGCATGTCAGTAATAGTAAGGATTAAGTAGGGCTCTTTCTAACATAATTCTTTTGAATCAAGTTTAGTCCGGGACGAGTATGCCGAATACGGATTTATCTTTACCGTATGTTCATGTAAGGCTGTGTGTGTTCGGTTGAGTACGATAGCAGCTACATAGGCTCGTATACATACAGGAGGATTTTTAGAAATCTCGCTTTAAAGAGACAGGAACAAAATGCAACAGTGTACGCTTAGCTTGAGAAAGTAGAGGCCGAACATCTCGCCGAATCACCAGCTTCTTTCGGGTATTTTATAAAAAGGCATTGTAGGAATAAGCAAAGATTTTTATAATTTCCATCAAATACAGCTTCGATAAGCCTAACCCATCTGGTGTTAATTTGGTCAAACTGAGAGTCAAACCATTTGGCAACAGCTATGGAACGTTGCTGCATCTCTTTGTATCTCATCTCATCGGCAACAAGCCACTCGATTCGTTCTAAGATTTCTGACGGCTTTTTTATGACTAGCTCCGGAAAAAATCTCATTGCATCCGACATACCGTAGTCATCAGAGGCGATGACTGGTAAACCAAAAGACATGCATTCGAGAGGAGAAGCAGGAAAGGCTTCTGTCTTTCCCGTAGGATTCAGAATAGCAAAGTTGCATTGACGAATGATATCGAATTTTTCCTCACCTAAGTTCCCATGAAAAATGACGCTTCCGTTGCTTATATCTTCTTCAGAAATATAGCTCAAAATTTCATCTGCATAGCTTAATGCTGTTGGAATCAGAGTAGATTCTGGTTCGTCTCCGTACGTAGAGCATGAGCCAATTACGTGCACGAGCTGAAAACTTCTTTTTCTTTGATAGAGCGCCAGGATTTTACAATCTCTACAAACCCCTTTCCTGGCACTAACGCTCCCAAAAACACAATTTCTATTTTTCTATTTCTAGGATACTTACTTGACTTTGTACTATGGTCTTTAGGTAGGAGAAAAATATTTTGTATATGATACGTATTAGAAGTATTTCCGAGATTTGAGTGAAACTGGTAATTTCCGACGCAGACAATCCCGCTTAAATATTTGCCGTCTTTGCTATTTCTCGAGTAACTAAATCAAACGGATGTCTACTCCAGCAAATAACTTTTTTTTCTATCTTTTGTAAAGTTTTGCTATCTACTCTATTTAAAATTGACGCGTTAGCTACAATCACGTACGCAAAGCTTGAAGGCTGGATAGCTATAAACTTCGCGAAAATTTCAGCATTCTCAAACTGATTTATCACTAAATTTTTAGGCGCGTTTTTAATTAAAAAATCAACCTGATTGACTAAAATCACTTCCCAACTCGAACAAGTCTCAGCAATAGATATAGCTGTTCTGATAGTCGTGAACTGTGAACCTCCAACCCCTGGGTTACTATCATAAAGCGAAAATTTCTTTGAGGATACAGAGCTTGAAAAAATCAGGAAGTATACTTTCAGCATGACTCGGTACAAAACCTATAAACGTAACTATCTAAATTGATATAATTGACAACGGCTTAGACCTAACATGAGTTATTGACCTATCCCGTCTTTTACTAATGCACAATCGATTTTTTTACGCGTTTTTAGCAATAGAGAAGTTCGTGTAAAAGTTTAGAAACCAAAAGCTGTCGATGTTAAAGATACCTCCAATGAATTAGTCTAAGCTTCCTTCTTGCCTTACTGCTTTTGCGGTTGGTTCTCACTTTTACTTTATAGTGATGTAAAACCTGCATAGATTATCTCCTTTTGAGATTGCCTCACTCATGCCTCTAAACACTCTAAGGAACAGGTCATGATTTCCTCCGTATCTTTTATAATGTCCATAGCTTGCTTATAGATGATGGACTCTTCGACGAATTTCTGAAACGCCTTCGTACTATCTCCTCGATTATCGCTTTATCATTGAGCTTGGAAACAAATTCATAAACGCAGCAATCATGTAGATAAGAAGAGAAGAAAAGCTCATAATATTGTGGTTTGTGTAGCTACGAAAGACCGCTCACCATAGAGTGAAAGCTAGAGCTATGTTCTATCAAATCTCTGTAGTTGCCTTTTGCAGACAATTTCCCTTTGTCAAGCTCAAAAATCATATCGCACCGCTCTACAGTGCTTAGCCGATGTGCAATCAAGATGACCGTAAACTGATTGCTGAGACTATTAATTGCTGCCATCACTTCTTTTTCGGTTGCATTGTCTAAAGCGCTAGTTGCCTCATCAAACACAATTACGGATGCTCTTCTGTACAGTGCCCGAGCGATCGCAATTCGCTGTCGCTGTCCTCCACTCAATCGAATCCCTCTCTCCCCAACATAAGTGTCATATCCAGCAGGGAGCTGTCGAATATGATCATCAATCTGAGCTAGCTTAGCTGCCTTAATTACTTGCTCGAAATCGATTTGCTGCTTCGACACACCGAAAGCAATATTTTCGGTAATAGTTGCATCGGTCAGGAAGATATTTTGAGGCACGTTAGCAATTCCTTTCTGCCACTGTCTCAATCGCTCTCCTTCTAATATCTTTCCATCTACTCGAATTATGCCTTTCTGGGATGTAACAAACCCAGTATCAGATCTGCTGTCGTGCTTTTTCCGCTACCTGTACTGCCTACAAACCCTACCGTAGTTTTTGCACCGATACTCAAACTCAAGTCTTTAATGACCCAGCTAGTCTCATCGCTGTAGCGAAACCAAACATTCTCTAGTTGCAGCTTTTTTTCTAGTGGCAAAGCCTTTGTAGGCGTAGGCAATAATAAAAATGGATACTATAGGCCGCTGAAGCGTTGCTAAAGCTCGCGACAAAGACGCTCGCGACCCCTGCATTCCTGCGATAGCAGAAAACATCTCTTGTAAAGTCGGCAATAGTCTTTTAGCGCCTAAAGTTAAGCTACCTAATACTGGCACCGCCTGACTAAAATCCCCATCGCGGCCTAGAGTCAAAGCGAGCAATGCAATAGCAGACATCGCCACAGTTTCTACTATATATTTGGGAGACTGTGCAACCACGCTATTTTTAGCACTAGCCTGCTTTAGAGAGCGTTCTGCCTCTGCATAAGTTTCTTGAAAAAACGCTTGAGTATTAGAAATCAACACATCGCGAATACCGCCTACTCCTTCTTGTACTGCCTTAATTCTTTGTTCACTTGCCAGTGCAATAATCTTGCTATTTCGATTCAGCAGATTCCTTCGGACTCGATAGGTGATAGCGTAAATTGTTCCTACCGTAACCGCCGCTAGAATTGCAATGCGCCCATCAATCAGCAGCAAGGCTACCGCTATAGCCAATACTAAAAAAGCGTTCGTTATCAAAGCTAGCATTGGTTTTAGAACAGACGAGGTAAGACGAGCAGTATCCCCCGTAACTGTTTGCATTAAGTCGCTGCTGTTCCGCTCAACATGGAAACAATAAGGCTGCTGTAATGTCTTCTGATAAATTTTGCAGCTCAAATCTCCTCCAATAGCGGCTGACAGGCGGATTTGAGCATTCATTGTCAAAAACCGTAAGCCGTTTGCTGCGATCGCAGAAATAATAAAGCCTATGGCTAACAAAGTTACTAACTGAGATGAAGATTCAACTCCAAACAAAGACAGTATAAGCCGCCATCTAGGGCTCGTTAACAACTCTTCTGGATTACCTAGCGCTCCTAAAAAAGGAAATAGCGCTCCTAAGCTAAGCATCTCGCTAAAAGAAGCTACTATCATCAAAAGCAAAAGCATTCCCAACTGTCTCCGACGGCGGAGACTTACATATCTCAAAAGTTGCCAGATATCTTTCCACAAAGAACCGTCTTTATTTTGTGCAGAGTTCTTTTTCATAAGCACGACTGATAGAGCATGGTATAGATGGGTCGGCACTCCTACTAAGTTTAAATACAAATACTTCTTATATTTGCTTGTTCGATCGAATTACTCATTGTCTCAGACAAAGCTGGAAAGTCTTAAAACTATATCGGTTATCATTTGCAGATGCCAAACAAGACGCAATTCATGAGATGTAACTCACCACTCGCCACATTTGCTTAATACTGGCAAAAGATTCCACCTTACTACGTACCTTTCCGGAGGCTTTGCCAGAACTTTATGTACAAATAAAAACGAACGTCGCAAATAGCCGCTGTCACACAGAAAGGCCTTGAACGCTAGAAACCTCAGCTTCGTTCTGTTCCACTAAAGCTTTTTGTAAATCATGCTTCGGCATAGGACAAGTCTTAGATCTCAACCATAAAGATGACGACCTCATCTCTAGTCCTGTACTGCCCGTCACACTATTAACTTCTAGCCTTAACGGAGGTCTGTCCCCTACTTGCATCGCAAACCCTAGACCAGCCATCTTTATATTTTTCAGGTTAATCTTGCGCCGCCGCCCTGAAACAAAAACCCAATCCAAAAAAGCCTCATTATCCTGTTGTACTAAAGCTCCACTTTCCCTTCCACTTACCAAACTGAGCCAAAACCATATCAACCTGCACCCAAACACCATCAACA
This sequence comes from uncultured cyanobacterium, assembly GCA_963793265.1. Classification (GTDB taxonomy): domain Bacteria; phylum Cyanobacteriota; class Cyanobacteriia; order Phormidesmidales; family Phormidesmidaceae; genus Phormidesmis. The sequence goes on along the minus strand of CAWBZI010000002.1, from coordinate 863,836 downwards.
TAAACCCGCGCTAGCTTTTCATCTGATGAAACCTCTACCACAGCACGTTTAACACATCCTCCAAGCTCAAACCTCAACCGCAAATCTCTGACCACCACCGCCCTCCTCCGCTGCCGCTCAGCATAAGGGTTCCGACAATCAACATCTGTCGCAAAAGCAATCCCTCCCATCACACTTCCTGCCTGCTGAACGCTCACAAAATGCGCTGGCGCATAGTCATCCCCATCCAGCAAAAATCTCAACCTCAAATAATGAGGCCGCTGCGGCGTTCCCCAATAGGCCAGCATCACCTGCCGCTGATGCCACATATCGCTACAGCTCACCGTCCCTAGCGTAAACTCAGGCGCAATATAAGTCGTCAACACCCGAGGCGACTTCTCCTGAAATACCTTTTTCACCGTTGTGAAAGGCTTCCGCACCTCCACAAAAGCACTCTCCAAATCTAAAGGACATGCCAGTGCCAAATATGCCTCCTCTAATGCTACATACCGCTCTCTAATCCCAAAATCCACCTGATCCGTCGTCGATCGCTCAATCATCGCCAAAATCTCCGGCTCCAGCAGCGTCGAATAGCTCCGACTATGCGGCCCCGCCCACTGCCGAGTCGCCACATGAAAATGCCCGGCAATCTCCTCCCACACAAACCGATACAGTTCATCCACCCACCCCCTTACCTGCGCGTCCTTTGCATGTATCTGAAACCGCCTCAGCACAAACAGCATCGACACATAATAAGTCGGTGTATTGTATTCCTCAAAACACCGATGTTGCATCGTATGCCGGTGCAAATCCCCCAGCTTACGCAGCGCATACGCCCGCAAATCAGGCACCTGATAAATCTCCGCAGTCACCAGCGTCACATAGGCCCCCCGCAAAGCAATATTGCTATACTCCCAGCTCACATCGCGCCGCTGAATCGCCCGCGCCGCCGACACCACCGCCAAATCAAGCCGGGCCATCAAATCTTCGGCAAGCACCTCTCTATGCTCCAGCGCAATTTGTAGCAAATACGTTCCCAAAAAATCCGCCCAATTTAAATGGCCTAGAGATTCCAGAAATAGCCTCCTCCCAATACTTCGGCCAGTGGCCCCGCCTCGCACTACCGCGCCGAGTATCTTGCAGCGACAGCACCTTACTAATAATATCGCTCGCCCGAGCCACCAACGTCGGCTCCTTAGTTTGCAAAAGCGCTACAGCATAGTTCAAAGACTGTCGCGTAGGATGCACCCCGCAAAGCTGAAAAACCCCCTTAACAACAGGATGAGCATATCTAGGAACAAACGAACCTCGCAGCAGCTTCACTCTTGAGTCGTATTGTCGATCGAGTTCTTTTAATAGCTGACAGTGAGGACTCAGCAAGTCATCCGCAGGCAACCCGACCTTGTAATAAGTCGGACTCTTATGAAATGTCATAGATAATCAGTAAATATATGTGTGGTTCAAATAGTTTTGTCCAAACATACATACACGAAACCATTCAATCATCAGGAGCTTAAACCGCCTATACCAAAAGACGAGCGTCATCGTAAATTCTCTGGAAGACCAGTGAAGTGCGTTGGCAGAGCCCATCCTCTAGGGACTGTTTCCTATCCATGAATCGACTTATTAAAGCAAAACATTTATCTGGTCATATAAACTTTGAGTTAGCTGTGAAGCAAAACTATCAGTTATATGATGGCTATCTCTGTAGATCACGGTATCGCCCTTTTCTGGCTCACAGGATTGATTATTACAAATGTATGGATGCATATCGACCACTGAGACATTTTTATACTGCTTGGACGCTACCTTCTGAGAAAGATAAGCCCTTTGCGCGGCTTCTTTCTCCCCCTAAAATCTCGCATGAACTTCTAAGTATGGTATGGACTCTCCAAGTGCGACGAGCAAGACACGACGGTACGTCAAATTCTGGAGAAGGTGTGTCTCGAATAATAGCTACGTTTCGGCTTATCGAGCTTAGCAGTTTAATAGTACGGTCTGAGCCTTTATTCCAGTCGGCATTTACGAGTTTCTTATTAGCAAAAGAGGTTACAATTACTAGATCAGGATGCATCTTTCTAATCTCCTCTAATACATTTTGACGCCACCTACCGCATTCCGTATATTCCCGACCCAGTGCCTTCGAAAATATAGGTGTGTCAACGTAGGGACATGATGTCTTTGTCATTGAGATAAACTGCCACCCTTGAGCTAGTGCCGTTTTTGCAAGAGGAGTGTACCACTGAGCAGCATGACTATCCCCGAATAATACGACGGATGCATTTCTATTGCTCACGCCTACTTCGCAGCCTGCCAGCTTAGGTGCTGTCGAGAAAATATCTGCATGGCAACCATTGTCATATATCAGCGGAATATCGTCTCTGACCTGTGTATACCTTAGCTGTCCTGGTTGTTGAGCCCAGCTTGTAGCTATTTGTATCCATCCTAATGAGAGGCTAATGCTGAAGACCGTGATCATGACGCCCATTACGATTGAGCGTGAGGGTTTTTGAGATAGGAAATTGCTATGACGAACAGGATTCTCTAACCAGCGATAAGAGCCTTCTGCAAGCACAAGTGAAAACAGCACTAACCCGAGCCGAACTATCAGCGGAAGCGACTCATGGATGGCACCAGCAAATACCAAGACAGGCCAGTGCCATAGATACCAAGAATAAGAAAGCCGTCCAATCTCTTGAAACCCACGTAATTTTAAGAATCGAGCTACTAAGGTTGTAGATTGAGCCCCGCAGGCACGAAGTAACAATACAGTAGATACAGCCGGTAGCAGGGCAGCAAATCCAGGAAACTTCGTCGTTCCGTCAAAGAGCACTACGGATGTAAGGATGCCACTCATACCTAACCACCCCATAATTACGCTACCAGTGACGGTTTCGATGGGTACCAAGATACCTAGCGCACCAATTGAAAATTCCCAAGCTCTAGCAGGTGATAGAAAAAAAGCCCAAGGCTGACGAATCTCGGTGAGGTATATAGATAAAGTAAAAGAGATAGCTGTTATATGCTGTCATCCAAAGGAGTTTGCGCGGCTGATTGCTGACGCCATACACCGGCTGCAACCATCACCAATACTGGCCAAATAAAATAAAACTGTTCTTCTACGCTCAAAGACCAGGTATGCAAAAGGGGATTAGCTTCAGCAGCGGTTCCAAGATAGTTGACGGCGGCTTTAGCGAAGATAAGCATTGCTGAGATAGGTGGCCGTAGCGAATGCTGTTTTAGCAAACTCGCGTTGCTCAAAGGGTGCGTAAATCACAGCGCTGGTGGCAACCGTAACCAAGAGCATCAGTACCAGTGCTGGCAGCAGCCGCCTTGCACGTCTAGAGAGTAAAATCGGAAGAGGTCTATGGTGCCAGTCTTTTCGATTTCATGCACCAGTCGCCAGGTAATGAGATATCACAGATAAGAACAAAAGAACATATCGACGCCGATATAGCCGCCTCTCAAAGCCAGGAATGCCCGCGTGATAAGCAATAACTAACAGATAAGAATCGCGCGCAATCCTTCAATATCAGGTCTAAATCGTGGACGATCTACTAATTTTTCCTTAGGCAGAGATGTTTGAACTGAGCTTTCATATCTAACGTTGATCATATTAATTACATAGAGCGTTTTATAAAATTAATCAGGCTCCTCCAAAATGCTTGAACAGAAGCAAAGCTACAAACAAAGCTGTGTGCCTAGTTCGTAGGAGTCAGGTAAAAATTCTGTATAGTCTCAATGCTATATTTGCTTAGCAAAAATCACTCTTTACCGACTCGTTCACAGCTTTTGTCAAACAATCAAAAGCTACAGTCTTTCGATAACTTATTTGATTAACACTGTCGTAGTAAACGTTTGTTTTAGGGATACCCGGAGGATTTATCAGAATTTTATAAAAACAAAAGTATGGAAAGCTATACGAGCCTTGTACCTCATACCCTTAGTCAGACCTAGTGCCTTGTCAGGAAACGCACTTAATTCCCGATGAATTAATTGACACAATCAAAAGAGTACTGATACGCTGATGCTTAGGGCTACGCACAGGCGTAGTTGCCAACCCGCCTCGAAAAAATTAGCCGTTGTCGGCATTGGTTCGCAGCCAATACCGACAACTCGCCCCCAGTCTGTTACAGGCAGATAGGAGGTTATGCATATCATTGCATAGCCACCCTAACTCTTGGCAAGTTGGGGTGGCTAATTTTTTCTGGGCTTCCTCGCTACACGGACACCCCGAACCCCTCAGAAGAAGCCATGAAAACGACCCTCACGCCTGCCAATCTGCTCTCTGCCCCGTCTCGCGATCGCCTTTCATTTCGCCACACAACCCCGCCCACAGCGCCCGACCCCTTTCAAATAGAACCGTCAGCCCCCGACCACGGCAAACTGTACGTCCGCCACATCCTGCTAGGCCACCCCGAAGCCGTCCGCCAAACCATCCACCTGCTACACACCCTACGCTACGCCGATACCTTGCTTTGGAGCCGAGCAATCACCCTCGCTGACCCGCTAGTGCTCCCTCCCACACCAGGAGAAGTCATCAGCCTGCTACGCAAACAGGTATAGCGCCGCCTCCAACGCTTCCCAGAGCCATATCCGTTTAACTAGTACAGCTTGAATTATGCCGCAATCCCCAGGACTACAATGGTTGCTTACGACCCGCAAGATGGCCCCTGGAAGCTCATCCTCCGCACCTACTTCAAAGAAGCAATATCCTTCTTCTTCCCCCACACCGCCAACCTCATCGACTGGCGCAAACCCCCCGAATTTCTAGACAAAGAATTTCAACAAATCGCACCCGACACCGAAACCGGCAGACGCTTCGCCGACCAGCTCGTAAAGGTGCAGCGCAAACAAGGCAAAGAACTATGGCTTCTAGTCCACGTCGAAGTTCAAGCCGCTCGCGAAACAAAATTTCCCGAGCGAATGTTTCTATACAACCTGCGCATCTTCGACATCTTCCGCCGTCCAGCTACAAGCCTGGCCATACTGTGCGACACCAACGCAAGCTGGCGACCCGAGCACTATGGCTTCGACTATCCTGACACGTCACTGTCCTTTCGCTTCGGTATGGTGAAGCTGCTAGATTACAAAAATCGCTGGTCAGCACTAGAAGCCAGCGACAACCCCTTCGCCGTCGTGGTGATGACCCACCTCAAAGCCCAGGAAACCAAACAAGACAAGCAAAGCCGCAAAGAATGGAAGCTCACGCTCATTCGGCGACTCTACGAAAAGGGATATAATCGGGCAGACATCGTAAACCTATTCCGGTTCATAGACTGGGTAATGGTGCTACCCAAGCATCTAGAGCGTTCATTTTGGACAGAGCTAAAAACTTACGAGGAGACGCGAAAAGTGCCCTACATCACCAGCGTTGAGCGCATCGGATTTGAGCGAGGTTTGCAGGAAGGCCGACAAGAAGGCCGACAAGAAGGTCGCCAAGCAGAAGGTAGATCGCTGCTTCAGCGTCAGCTAGTTGGAAAGTTCGGCGAATTGCCCGAGCATTTGAGTACCGCAGTCGAAGCACTTAGCCTGGAGGCCATAGAATCGTTGGCGATCGCCCTCCTCAACTTTTCATCGATTGAAGACTTAGAAACCTGGCTAGCGCAACAAAAAGACGCTAGATAACTCAGGGGATTACCGATGCTCACTAGATATCCAAACGCGGCTCCCATCCTCACTATCCGCAACGAAACCGAATACGACCAGGCCGTCATCCGGCTAAACGATCTGCTAGACGAAGTAGGCACCAACGAAGCGCACCCACTCTATTCATTGCTAGACACGCTAGGCATCGTCATCCAAGCCTACGAAAACACCCTCTTCATTCCAATGAAGGGGCAGACGTACTAGCCTACTTAATGGAAAACAGGTGTAATCCAAAAACACGTCGTCACAAATATCCTAAACGGCAGCAAGGTCTGCAAATTAACAAATGTTCAGGCCCTCGCAAGATTTGCTATCCCATTAGCCTTCATAATCAATTAGCGCAGGATAAGTTACTTCAATAGTACACTCCGAATCATGACTGTACTCCCCAGCCCTACAATGGTTGCTTATGAAGCCAGCGACAACCCCTTCGCCGTCGTGGTGATGACCCTCAAAGCCCAAGAAACAAACACCAGCAAAGCCGACACTCAACCGCGACAAACCTGTTCTACAATTTTAATGATTTAGACGGTTGGTCAGAGTAGAAGAAATGCCTAAATCAAGGTGACTAATATGAGTGAGTGGTATTTTTAGTTGATAGATCCTGAAGAAGGTTATACCGCAAGGGCTTGGTGAATCATTTTCACTCAGGCAGATACCTTGAATGAGCTTAGACCCATGATATTAGACGCTGTGCAATGTCATTTTGAAGAAGCCAATCGTCCTAAAATCATTCGGCTTCACATTGATAGACACACTTTTCTCGCGCAGATGAATCTCACGAGTTGCTGAGCAAGCATTTGTCCAGCACAGTTTGCCAGGTCACCCAGCATAGCGCTGCGCCCTCAAGCTTCCCGAAGCCATAGCCGTTTAATAGTACACTTGCTTATCCGCCGCACTCCCCAGGACTACGATGGCTGCTTACGACCCGCAAGATGGCCCCTGGAAGCTCATCCTCCGCACCTACTTCAAAGAAGCAATATCCTTCTTCTTCCCCCACACCGCCACCTCATCGACTGGCGCAAACCCCCCGAATTGCCCTCGCAAGCCACTGCCATACTGCACCCGAACGGTGACATCAGCTGGGAACGCGCCTCGGCTCACCGCCGCACAGGCCGGACAGCACTTTACTTCCACCTGGTGTTCGATAACCTGCAAACGCAACCGGGGCAACTCATGAACCTGACGCCGGTTGTGCTCTACCGCGCTCACCGAGGATAGTGATGTGCCGCACTCAAAACATTCGTTTACCTCATGAGTGACCACCGCATCGACCTGTTCGCACCATTCGAGCGTGCTGCCCGGATGACCTTTTTGCCCACCGCTGGAACGCTCACTCTTTTTTCTCAGACTCTTCGTCCGTTTGCCAAAGCCATCGCCTGACGGTGGCTTGCTGCTGTTGCGACTAGTCTTCTTCTGGTTATTCTCTAGCTTCTCTAACCGCGCCTCTACATCTGCTAGCCGCTCCACCAGTGCGCTCACTAGCTCGACAACCGCGGCCTCGCCTTGGCGGTAGACTGCTCTGACCTCTGCTTCACTGATATTGATTTTTGACGCTCGCTTGCTCAACTCAAGTCTGACTGATGAAGACGCTTAACACCTTATCGGCTCTGCCTTCGTAGCGCTTATAATCAACTTAAAGATTTAAGCCTGAGTAGTTACAATTCCAGCAAATTGCACCCGATACCGAAACCGGCAGACGCTTCGCCGACCAGCTCGTAAAGGTGCAGCGCAAACAAGGTAAAGAACTATGGCTTCTAGTCCACGTTGAAGTTCAAGCCGCTCGCGAAACAAAATTTCCCGAGCGAATGTTCTTATATAACCTGCGCATCTTCGACATCTTTCGTCGCCCAGCCACCAGCCTGGCCATATTGTGCGATGCCAACGCAAGCTGGCGACCCGAGCACTACGGTTTCGACTACCCTGACACATCATTGTCCTTCCGCTTCGGCATGGTGAAGCTGCTAGACTATCGTGATCGCTGGTCAGCGTTAGAAGCCAGCGACAACCCGTTTGCTGTTGTGGTGATGACGCATCTCAAAGCCCAAGAAACCAAAAAAGACAAGCAAAGCCGCAAAGAATGGAAGCTCAGGCTGATTCGGCGGCTTTACGAGCAAGGATATAATAGAGCAGACATCGTAAACCTTTTCCGGTTTATAGACTGGATAATGGTGTTGCCAAAAGGTCTAGACCGTTCATTTTGGACAGAGCTAAAAACTTACGAGGAGACGCGAAGAGTGCCCTATATAACTAGCGTTGAGCGAATTGGATTTGAGCGTGGCCTGAAAGAAGGCGGAAGAGTACTCCTTCAGCGCTTGCTAGTCGGAAAATTTGGCACGTTGCCAGAGCCCCTGAGTGGCGCTGTTGAGGCACTTAGCCCGGAGAAGATTGAGTCTTTAGCGATCGCCCTGCTCAACTTTTCATCTATTGACGACTTAGAGAGCTGGTTGGCACAAAAGTAAGCACAAAGACGACGAAGCGAGATCGTACTTTGGAGCCGTGCGATCGCCCTCCAGCACCCGCTACTCATCCCCCCTACTCCAACTGCTGCCGCTGCTCCGCCGACAACCCCAGCAGTTCCACCACTGCCGCCAAATCCATCCCAGTCGCCAACAGATTTTGAGCCGCCGCCAAAAGCTGAACCTGCGCCTGTTCCTTAGCCAGCCTTTCCTGTTCCTTAGCCAGCCTCTCCTGCTCCTCAGCCCGCTGCGCCCGCTCAGTATCCGTCAAATACCATTCACCTTCCCGATCGCACCACCGCAGCCAATGCCCATAAGCCTCTTCAAACTCGCCTTCCCACAGCCCCAGCCCAATCTTCAAATCTGCCAGCCAAATTCGACAGTTGCCTGTCTCTAGCCTCTGCTCCTCATAGCAACCGTCCACCAGCCGAAAATACCGCAGCCGCTGGCTGTGATGGCTATACACAATATAGTGCGGCACCCGTAAATACTGTTCATACACCGTCAGCTTCCCCGGCGGCTTGTCCCTGCCCAAGTCAGCTTTTTTCAAGCCGCCAGGCTCATAAAAGCGCCCCAAATCATCACGAGTTGTCCCTGCCGACAAAAACTCCACCACCACATAGGGCGCAGCCTCCTCCTGCCATGTAACATAGCTGCTACGCAACATATGCCCCTCATACATCCGAGGCACCCCCACCGCCAAAAACCAATCCGACCGCTTGTGCCACTGCGGATGCTCAACGTCGTAATAGATGTTGAGATCAGAAGCCGTAAAGTAGTTCTGGCGGCTGTAGTCAGTCAACCTTAGTGTGCGGCTTAGGAGCTGCGGCTGAATATCATGAAACTCATCTGGCAAACCCGGTTCCTCAGGATACTCGCTCGGCAAATCAAACATTGTAGGCAGTGCACTGCGATCCAGCACGCTTACCTCTGCCTCAGGTTGCCTCACCGATAAACTCAGGTCAGTCTCAGACATCGCTTAAAAACCTGCGTAGTGAACAGCTACATTCTATCGAACCCGTGCCACACACATAAACGACTGCGCCGCCGCCGCCGATCGCTCATCAATCCCCGACAGCCGTTGACTCAGCCGGTAGCGCCACGATCCTCTGCCATACGCTCCCGCCAGCACCTCACGCCCCAAATCATGATTATGCGGATACAGCGCCCACTCAAACCCCATTCTCTCTAAAACCTGTTCATAAATCTCTCGGCTCAGCCCATCCCCTGCCTTTTGATTATGAATTTCTGTTCTATATCGCGCCGTTCGATGTACACCAGGCAAATAGTGCGGGCTCCGCATCAGCCAATACAGCGGAAAGCGAACCTGCCTTATCCATAGCCCCATCCCCTTAAATTCCCACGCCGACCGCTGCGGATCTTGATCCGTCAACAGCACGCCTCCAGGCTTCACCAGCCGCGCACCCTCTGCTAGCACCCTCGCCATATCATCACAATGGTGCAGCGTCGCATTCATCACCACCACATCTGCAAACCCACTCACCAGCGGCAAATTATGCGCGTCCGCCAGCAAAGGCACATAGCCTACCCCAGTCGCCATCTGCAACGCCCCCGGTGAAATATCCACGCCGATTATCACCCCCGGCTCGCCCCCCATCGTCGCATACACGTTCCCCGGCCCGCAGCCTATGTCTACCACCACCTTGCCATCCCAGCTCCCCGTCACCGCCATCCACCGATCTCGAAACACCTCAGCCCGATGATGTGATTCAAAATAATACTGTCGCCACTCAGGATTCTCTAAAAACTCAATATTCGCTCTCATCCCCGCCGAATAGCTCAAAATAGACTGAGAGGGCAGCCCTTGTTCGTTTAGCTCAACGCACTCAGTCTCTTTTAGATAAGGTTGCAATACCGACATAAAATCAGACATAAAAGAAGAGAGAATAGTGGAAAACAGGCATAAAGACATTTCTTTCACGTGTTCATAGAAATGACTCTATGTCCGCAATAACGCACTACAGCTTTATAGCGTCTATAAGTTAGGACGCTACATCGCCAGCAAGTAAGGCTCTTCTTCACACACGCCGTATAAGATCGCGCTAGGGCATACCGATGCTAATGTGAATGAGTCGGCGCGACAGGTTTTTATGACTGCTGCATTTGAACGGCCAATAGAACAAAAGGTAGTGCCCATAGCACCGCTGCCAAAGCCAGTGAGTTTTGAGCAGTTCATCGACTGGTATCCTGACGATTCGGAGTACCGCTACGAGCTACGTCATGGAGTTATTTATCAGGTGCCAAAACCCAAAGGAAAACATTCCGAGCTGGCTGGATTCATTCATGATGAGTTTGCGATAGAGATTCGGCGTGCTAATTATCCCTATTTCATTCCCCGCGAATGCATCGTCAAGCTGGAGGATGACACTGGCTATGAACCAGATGTGATAGTGCTAGATAGAGAAGCGCTAGCGAAAGAACCTTTATGGCAGAAGGCTTCTACGGTAGAGCAGGGAACATCTGTAAAGCTAGTAGTTGAAGTGGTTTCTGGCAACTGGCAGGACGACTATGAGGTGAAGCTAGCCGCCTACGAAGCGGTAGGGATCGCTGAGTATTGGATTGTAGACTATGCGGGGCTGGGTGGGTTTCGTCATATTGGTAAGCCAAAGCAGCCGACCCTGACGGTGTGTAAGCTAATAGAGGGAGAATATGAAGTCACTCGGCTGCGAGGCGAAGATCCGGTAGCGTCGATGGCTTTCCCGAAATGGGAGATATCAGCCAAGGAGATTCTAGGATTATGAGTACCGTTCCTCCTTTTCCAGGCATGAATCCTTATCTTGAAAGTCCTTATCGATGGCCAGAGATTCATACCTGGCTCATGGTGGAGCTAGCCAGGTCACTTAATCCGCAGATTCTTCCGAAGTATAGAGCTGCTGTAGAAACGAGAGTATATATAGACTCGACGCCTGTTGGCATTCCAGATGCTTCTGTGTATGCCCAAGGCGATCGCACTCCAAACAAAACTCAAACATCCGTAGCCGTCACCACAAAGCCAGAGCGAGTTATCCTCCCAATGCCCTGGGAAGTGAGCGAACGCTACCTGGAAATAAGAGAAGTCGCCACTAAGCGCGTACTCACCGTCATTGAGGTCTTGTCACCTGCAAACAAACGCGGCGGTGAAGGTCGTAAGAAGTATCTTGAAAAACGGCAGGCGGTTTTAAGCAGCGCTACTCACTTTATCGAGATTGACTTACTTCGCAAAGGCAAACCCATGCCCGTTGAGGGCGGACAGCAGGCCGACTATCAGATTATTGTAAGCCGTGCAGGCGATCGCCCCACCGCCGAAAGATATGCCTTCAACCTCCGTGAAACCATGCCGCAATTTTCGCTGCCCCTAGCAAAAGGCGACGCCGAACCCACTATCGATCTTCACCGTGCTCTCAACACCGTCTGTCAGGAAACGGGCATAGATATTGGGATTGACTATACTACCCAACCTCAGCCACCGCTTTCTACTGAGGACTTTACCTGGGCTCAGTCTCTATAAATTAGAAGATTATTCTGCCTTAATCGAATCTATTCGATAGAGGTAGAAAGCTTCGTCTTCGACAATGCTCGGCCCCACATAGGTAAGGTAGCTGGCGCGGGTGATCGCACCAAAATCCTCCACATCCACCGGAGCCGTCAGCACCGCCAAAAAGCTCGAATGGTCTTCAGCAAAGTCTTCAATTGCCTCCACGACCAAACTCTCTTCTTTATATTCAGGATACGAGATGTCCCAAAAGCTGCCAAACTGCCGGGCCTCAGGGTAATAGATAGGACGATCTAAGTAGGCTGATAGAGGAGAAACAGGACGCTGATTGATGCCAATGATGGGCAGATCGTTGAGGTCGCTGGTTTTGATGATTTGGGCGGTTTGGTAGCTGGCTGAAAATGGATAGAGAATGTCGGCGGTGTAGGCATAGATGCCTGAGAATGCCTGGACGAAAAGGAGCCCGGTGAATAGGAGAGAGAATATTTTGGTGCGTTCTGTGGCGAAGTGGCGGCGCGACCACTGGGCAAGCCACAGGCAGGCCAGTAGCAGAATGAACAGGTGGCCGTGGTGGCGAGTAGTGCCCCGATGTACGAATATAAACAGGCCGAGCATAGCCAAGCTACCCAGCCCATAAATAGAGAGAAAAAGCGGCGTTTTTTGCAGTAGTTGAAAGACGATGAGAAGTAGTAGGCCCACTAATAGCGCGCTCAGCAGCAGTAGCCATAGGCCAGCGCTGGTTCGCAGCATCGTGTTCTCTAGCGGGTGCTCGTTCCAAAAGTGAAAGTTGAAGGTGGGCAGGGGTAAAAAGCCTTTGAGGAAAATTTGTAGAACCTTGTCGAGGTTTTCGAGCTTGCCTGCAATCAGCGTAGATTCGGCGGTGTGCTGTACGGCCCCTTGCGCAGTAGGCAGGCCAGCCGCGGCGGCTCTAGCATCGGCGTCAAAGCCTTCTATGCCCATTGGCTGTAGGAGCGATCGCCCAATCTGAAAGGCTGAGGCCAGCCACGCAGCCATCACGACAAACAAATGGGCTCCAAGCGCCTTGCGTTCAGGTGATAAGGTGAGGCGGTAGTAGAGGGCGATCGCCAGCGCTAAACTCATGCTTAAGCCTAAGATACTCGTATTTGCCAGCAGTGCCAGCGCCACCGTTAGCCCCCAAAAGAGAGGTCGCCGCTGACAGTAGAGCGCGCAAAACAGAAAGACCAAAAACATACTCAGCCCATAGCTGCGGGCAAGCATGGAATATTCGTACAGGGTGAAATAGCCGAATACTATCAGCCCTTTTTGCAGGAGCGTAAAGGGTGATCTCTTTACGATTAGCACCACCGATCCCACCGCTAGCAGCAGGTTAAATCCCTGCATCATGACCAGGCTATGGCTAATACGGCTGAGCCCATACAGGCAGTAGTGCCACAGCAGCGGATGGCCTTCGTACTTTGAGTTGCGCAACAAATTGAGCGGTGAAGAACTGTCGCGTGCGAGCAGCCATGCCTGGGTTTCGTCGCGCCACAGCTCATGGTGCAAAATGCCGACAATGCCTAAAACGATGAACGTGACAATGAGCGCAGTTTCAATCACACCTGCTATCTGGCGATCGCGCCCCATCCAATTTCCCTTCTCCACCTGCTGCGAACGTACGGTCACTCTTATCTCTCTCTTACCTTTAACCACAGCATAAAAGAAGTTCACTACTCTCGCGTTGCAATTCCGCCAAACTTTAGCAATAGCAGTGCCTTTATGGTGATCAGCCTCACAAAAGCCAGCGTGAAGACGACCTTGGCCCGCTGCTGCCATGTTTTGAGCTGAGGGTGGCGAGCGGTGTAAATCGCAAACATAACCGGTGGCATGAGATGGAAGCCTAAAAGCTTGAGATAGGTGAGGTTGCGGCTGATGAAAGACGGATTTTGGCGGCAGCGGAGGTCGTAAAAGCCACCTGCATGACGGCTTGCCTGGCGCGATAGCTCGGCAAAAGAAGGACGGGCCGGGTGATCGATACAGACGGTTTTGGCGTAAATTTGCGGTAGCCCGGCGGCAAATACACGTTGTCCCCATTCGCGATCGCCGCTAGACTTCAGCGCCGCATTAAAGACACCGACGCGCTCAAAAACATCAGGGCGGGTGAAAAGATTAGCAGTGGCTCCAAAATGATCGCACGCTACAAACGTTTGCTGAGAAAGCCCCATCACGCTTTCAAATAGCTCTACGGGATGATCAGGATTGCGCATGAAAATGTTGATAGCCCCAGCCACAAATCCACAGTCAGGATGCGCCTGTAACTGGCTTACGCCCTGCTCAATCCAATCTACTGCCGGGATGCAGTCGGCATCGGTAAAAGCAAGAATCTGACCTTGGGCGATCGCAATCCCCCGATTCCGCGCGGCATAAGAACCCGGCCTTTCCTCTGTCGTCAGGCTCGCAAATTCGTAGGTATCCACCACGGCTTTTACTGCGGTGAGATCTGCCGAACCATTATCAACCACGATCACCTCATACGATGCGTACGTTTGCTCAGCGAGGCGAGCCAGGCAAAGCTTGAGGCGCTCGGCGTCGTTGTATACCGGGATAATGACAGAAACCAGTGAAGTCATCTTATTCACTTACTTCATCCTGAGCCGCTTAATCCAGCGCTGCTGCATAATCCAACCGCCGATAAGCTGGCGCTCAGATTTATTGAGTTCGCCCAGGCAGAACAGGACTACTGGAATCATGCCAGAAAGCAACAGAATCTTGAGGACAAAAGAGGGATCGGGAGTGATCCAACGAATCGCGATCGCATGAATCAAAACGCAGGCGATCGCACTCCTAGCGCACGTCGTCACCGGCACCGAAATCCGCCAAATCTGGTACAGCGCCCCCATTGCCGCCACCGCACCCGTAGCCGCCGCGCCTAAATTCACCCAGCAGGCTCCCATCGCCCCGTAGCTTGGCACAAATAGCCCATACCCCACCGCTGAGAGCGGCAGCATCGGCGCAACCAAAATCGCCGTTAAATAAGGTCTGCCCGCCGCCGTCAAAATCGCCGTCACCACCGAAATCATCACCAGCGCCATCGCCGCAAAAATCAGCACCGCCAGCACTGGCCCAGCCACCGCAAAGTCTTTACCATAAACAACGCTGACAATCGACACCGAAGCCGCCGCTGCCAGCGCTGCAAACGGCAGTAACGCAATCACCGTTCGCACTGAATTTAAGCCCAGTTGCTTAGCCTGCACTAAGTCTCCCGATCTGAGCGTGCTATTGAGCGTAGAGAGCAGCAGCGGTGAAAACGAAAGTGCAAAGATTCCTGGCACAAAAGCCAGGTTCTGAGCGGCTCCATACACGCCTGCCTCTGCGACTGTGCCGCCTAGAATCTTCAGCATGAACAGATCGAGCTTGTCGAACAGACGCAGGCTGGTCGCAAACAAAAACAGCGGCAGGGCATAGCCAAACAATCGCTGTGGCGGATAGCTTGACTGCTGCAATAAAGGAGGCCGAATAAACCAGCGAGCTACCATCAGCTCCACGACCGATGCGCCTAAGCTGCCGATGATGGCCCCTTCGATTGACCAGTCTGCGTAACCTACAAGCAGCGCAATCAGAACCAGTCGCATCGTCCACCGCCCGGCAGAAGCGATCGCCCGCACTCGAAACAACCCTCGCCCCACCAATAGCTGCCGGTGCGCATAGGCCAAACAAAAAATCGGAATATCGAGGGCAAACAGCCGCAGATAGGGCGCAAACGTTGGAATATCCAACAGCCTTGCAATCGGCTGGGCAAACACCCACAGCGCCACCGTCGCCACAGCCCCCAGCCCAAAGTGAAGCTGCGCAATCACCGTGCCCACGGGTCGCCAGTCTTCAGCATCGCTGACAAACTTAATCGCCGTCCGTGAAAAAATAGACGTAATCGTCCACTCTATCCAGCTCACCAGCACCGCCACCAGCGTCAGCACGCCATAGCCATCCGTCCCCAGCCGCCGCGTTAAGATGCCTGCTGTCACCAGCCCGGTCGGAAAAATCAGCGCCTCAGCTAAGAACACCCAAAAGGTGCCGCCGATAAAATTACGGCCAAAGCTACGGCCAGCGTCCTTACTCATGAGTGTTCGAGCAGGGTTTCTAAGGCGGCTTTGTTGTTCAGCCAAAAGGCCGGTCTGACGTAGGCGATGACTAGGCCGACAGTATAAAGTGCCAGAGCTGTTGCACTAATGGGTAGCGCTAGCGGTAGGTACAGAGCATAGCGAATATCTTCACGCAGAATAAGAACAATCCGCTGCGCATAGGTTTTGAGCTGGCCTATCAAAATCATGACGGCAACGGCTAAGTCTCGCAGCGGGCGAAAGGTGCCGGGGCGATCGGGATCTATTTCGGCCATCGGGTCGGCGGCAAAGCGGGAGACGCACAGTGCGTCGTAGCCGAGCATGAGAAAGCGCGAGGTGAAGTGGGCTAGGCCGTTGGGCGGTGCGTGGAGGGCCTGGGCCTGCGGCTGCTGCCAGATGGTGTGCTGATTGGCCGCGAGCTGGTGAGCGTGGATGACGCAGTTGCCCCGGTAGGCAGGAAGTTTGCCGGGGATAGGGAGCTGGGTGAGGAGCGATCGCTTGAACACTACATTGTTGCAGAAGTAGCCGCCTGTGGGCTTTAGCTGGCTGTTATTCTGGCTGTTGGCGGCGGGCTCGCTGTAGCGGGGGAAGATGTATGCGATCGCCATCGCCATCTCATACGGCCCGGTAATATTCATCGACGTTTCGCCAGCGACCATCTGCACCTCGTCTCGTGCAAACGGCGTCAGCATCGCAGCCAGCCAGCCGGGGTTGTACACGCAGTCTGAGTCAAACAGAACCACGGCCTCTCCGGTGGTGAGTTCCACGCCGCGCATCTTGGCCTGATAGTATTCCAGTCTGGGGTCAATGCGCCGAGGGGTGACCCAGGGATACTGCTGGCGAATTTGATTGAGCAGTTCGGGCGGCACATCGCCTGTTTCGACTAGCAGGACTTCTTTGGCCTGGAGGGGGGAGAGGGTTTGGTTCTTTAAAGCGTCCAGGCTGCGAAAGAGTCCGGGGAGGTCTGCGCTGGCCAGATTCTCGGTTTCGATAATGATTGAAAAGCTGAGAGGGCTTTTAATCGAGGTTTGTAAGTTTGTTGCTGCTGCTGATTGAGTAGGGAGCATGGTGTTTTGAGGGCGATATGTAGGGGTTAGAACACTTCTTTGCTTTGTTGTGTTTGTGTTTGTCTGGATTTATTGACTGTCTGTGTTTAGCGTTGGTGGGTTTCCGACGTATAACGCTAGAACAGACACCACCGTGCCCTCCTCTCCTACCTCGCAGCACTCAACTCTCTCTCCTTCTCTTCTTTTAGCTTCGCCCACTGCTCTTTCGTAAAGTCTTCATGATAAGAGCGCTCCGTATTAATCCCCCACAGATCATGCTCCTCACCCAAAATATTCTTCGCAGCCAATAGCCCCGTCAGCATCGAATGATCCTGATTATTATACCGATGCATCCCATTACGACCCACCGTCTGCAAGTTCTCAAAGCCTTCCATATAGTCTTGCAAGACGGCTAAATGCTTGCGATACTCACCGTCATAAACCGGATAAGCCTTCTTCTGCCGAATCACCGTGCCATCTTCTACCATACTGATATCAGGCACCAGTCCTAATCCAACAATCTCTTCACTCGCAAGCTGGATTAGCGCTGCGTCGTCTCTCTCCCAAATATCGTCGCCTTCGCTACAAAAGTACTCCATCCCCAAGCAGGTTTTGCTTAAGTCTGGCACCATCGCCTCGCTCCAGTTCTTAAAGTTCTGAATGCGGCCCACTCTAAACTCTGGGCTGTGAATATAAATCCAGTTGTCAGGAAACAAAGATTTAATATCCACTACAATCGGCACAATCAAAAAGTCCCGATACTTGAGCCCATTTGCCGCTTCTAGCACTTCAGGCGGTGCTGGTGGATCGAGCCGCTTTACCAAAGCACTCACCGGCATACTAGAGACAAAATTATCGCCTGTGACTTCAAAAGTCTCGCTACCGGCTGCGGTATTCTTTTGCGCAATCACCCGGTCGATCTTCATCCCCGTGCGTTCTACTTTTAAAGCGCGCGTATTCATTGCCACAACAGAACCGGTTTCTTCAATGAGAGACTGACACTTCTCCCACATCATGCCGGGGCCTAGCACCGGATAGTCAAACTCTTTAATCAGCGTTTTGGTATCGTTGCTGCCAAACATCGCATTGATTACCGCTTTAGAAAGCGAAAGCCCTTTGATCCGCTGCGCTGCCCATTCTGCCTGAATTTTGTCGCAGGGAATGCCCCATACTTTCTCGGTGTATGACTTGAAAAAGGTGCGATACAGACGAGAGCCAAAGCGCTCTGTGACCCACTCTTCAAAGTTATCAGCTTCTACATCGGGGTTGAGCTTGGCCTGGGCGCGGGCCTTTAAGTAGCTCAAGACAATGAGCGAGCTATCGATTGGGCCTAAGTTCTTGAGGGTGTTGGTGATTGATAGAGGATAGTCAAAAAAACGGTTGCGATAGTAAATCCGAGACATGCGCGGCACTTGAATAAAGTCGTCGCCCAAAATCTCTTTCCACAGTTCTTGAACTTCGCCTACCTTGGTAAAAAAACGATGCCCGCCAATGTCGAAGCGGTAGCCTTTGTATGTCTCAGTGCGAGAGATGCCGCCAACTTTATCAGACTGCTCTAATACGGTTGCCTGCTCGCCGTTCTTGACCAGTTCGTAAGCGGTGACCAAACCCGCTGGGCCTGCGCCGATAACAACAGTGCTGGAAACCATTTGTGGAAAACCCCTGAAAAAGTGTGAGTGTAAGACGGTTGATACTAACGGCTGAACGGTTAGTTGGGCTGCTGACGAATCGTGTGGGTGGGTAGGTGTTGACGGAGCTGATGGCGCACCAGGGTGATCGCGTAGGCGAGTCCGCTGTAGAAAAAGTACAGCCAGTGCCAGGGTACGGTTTGAAGTGCAAATAACCAGCCGCGTTTTCGACTGAAGAACTGATAGACCGGAAGGTTGATCAGGATTAAGGCCACACCGAATAAGACGGCTACGAGCAGGGTGCTATTTTGCCAGGGCGCGATCGCAACCGACAGCAGCAAACCATAGACCAGCATCACACTAATTCGGCTATTCCACTTAAGATTTAGATCACTCGTAAATCGCTCGTACTGTGCAGGATGGTGCTGGCGAACCTGTAATAATAGGGCCGTCCACGGCAGGGCTCGGTAAAACACATCGGCGCGCAGTAGCGAAACGGGCGTCCACCGCTTCAAATGCTTGACCTGAATATCTTTGCGCAGATGAATGAGGTGGCCTGCCCGCTTTAGCCGGTAGCCCAGCTCAATATCTTCGATGCAGGGCCTGCGGTAGTGTTCATCGAAGCCGCCGACTGCCTGGAAAATAGGCCGACGAATCGCGCCGCAGGCTCCCCAAAAGGTAGAGGCATCTAAGCAGGCGGTTTGGTGCGTGTAGTGGTGAAAGAGATTTTTGTATTGAGAGAGAAAGTTGGGCGCACCGGGCGCGTCGTCGTAGGAGCCAATGAGCGCCGTTAGCTGAGGATTCGCGCGAAAGCTTTCGATGACGCGGCCCAGCGTGCCCGGCAGGATTTCGACATCAGCATCGACAAAGAAAACAATGTCGCCCTTAGCAGCCTTAGCGCCTACGTTTCGCGCGCGCGCCGGGCCTTTAGATTCGCTCAAGCGGATCACCTGTGCGCCAAAGGTTTCAGCCACTCGCCAGCTTCCGTCCGAGTCGCCATCTGAGACGACAATCACCTCCATAGACGGCGTTGACCAGCGTGCTAGTGCCACCAGGCATCGCTTGAAAGGCTTCGCCACCGTTGTATACCGGGATGACCACTGAGAGATTCGGCGTCGGCGCTGAAGGTAAGCTTGAGTGGCTCATGTTGCCCTAGTAGATTTTATCGGCGGGCAAATAGCTACGTAACTAACCCGCCGGTAGGTAGAATTACCAGCTAAGCATAGCAAACTCGTAAAGTGAGCGGGCATTTTACCGACTCGCTTTACTGACGGCTTATAAGGAAAGCACTCTTTTGGAAAGCTTTTGTGAAGCTAATTAGGCGCTCACCAAATGTTAATAAAGAGAGGCATTTGGCAATCCGTAGACTGCCGGAACCGTGGTATCTATTTGTCACATTTACCACGCAAAAGCTAAACCCTTCCTTTACTCAACTTTCTCCTTTAGAACTTTCCGTCAAGCGCGGCCACGCAGCGATCGCAAATAGTCGGATGCTCTGCCGATTTGCCTACCTGCGTTGAATAGTTCCAGCAGCGATCGCACTTCTCCCCCTCTGCGTCCATCACGGCCACCGTCATCCCGTTCCCGCCGCTACCGATATATGGGAGTCCCTGCATATCATCCACGCTTTTCACCATCTCTACTTGAGAGACTAAAAATAAATAGCGCAGCTCATCCACGTGATTAGCCTCAGACTCAACGCTTTGCGCCGGGTTCATTTTCGCCACCTCATCACGGAGCGCCGAGTCTTCAATAAATAGCTTGATCTTGGCCTCTAAAGAAGAGCCGATCGCTTTGTCAGCTCGCGCCCGCTCTAAAACGGTGTTGGCCTCATCGCGGAGCTGCCGGAGCTGACTCCATTTTTCAACTAGCTCAGGCCGCTGCCACTGATCTTCTAGGGTCACCCAGCCTGATTCAAACACCGATTCAGTGGGCGTTTCATACGGAAGTGACTGCCAGATGTCTTCGGCCATGTGTACGAGGACGGGGGCGATCGCCTTCGCCAAATTCTCAATCGCCACCGCCAGTACCGTCTGACAGCTCCGCCTGCGCACAGAGTCCGCCGCGCTAATGTACAAACGATCCTTAGCGATATCTAAATAGAAGTTCGACAGATCCACCACACAGAAATTCTGCACCGTCTGGAAAAACTGGAAGAACTGATAGGTTTCAAACGCCTCTTTTACTTCTGCAAACACCTCGGTCATCCGATGCAGCATGTACCGATCGAGTTCGGGCATTTGGTCATAGGGCACCGCGTCTTTAGCCGGGTCAAAATCGTGCAAATTGCCCAGCAAAAAGCGAGCGGTGTTGCGAATCTTGCGATACACGTCCGACATCTGCTTGACGTTGCGCATTCCTAAGCGCATATCGCCAGAGTAGTCTACTGAAGACACCCACAGCCTGAGCACGTCAGCCCCGTAAGGCGGCTCCTGCTTTTTATTATTGCCACCTTCAATAATCACGCGTGGATCAACGCCGTTGCCGAGTGATTTACTCATTTTGCGCCCGTTTTCGTCGAGCACGTAGCCGTGAGTGAGCACCTGCCGGTAGGGCGCATGGCCATTGCTCGCTACGCTTGTGAGCAGGCTCGACTGGAACCAGCCGCGATGCTGGTCAGAGCCTTCTAGATAAATTTCGGCGGGATACTCTAAGCCTTCGCGCTGCTTGCATACCGCCGCCCAGGACGAGCCCGAGTCAAACCATACGTCCATGGTGTCGGTGCCTTTAACGTAGGTTTTACCATCATTACGATAGGCGTCAGGCAGCAGCTCCTCTACGCTCATTTCCCACCAGGCGTCGGATCCTTTTTCGGCCACGATCGCCTGCACATGCGCAATCGTCTCTGAGGTCATCAGCGGCTCGCCCGTGGCTTCGTCATAGAACACAGGAATCGGGACGCCCCAGCTTCTTTGCCGTGAAATGCACCAGTCCGAGCGCTCAGACACCATCGCCGTAATGCGGTTCTGGCCCTGCGCCGGAATCCAGGTGACCGCTTCAACAGCCGCGATCGCCTCTCCTACAAACCCCTTCACCGACGCAAACCACTGCTCTGTGGCCCGATAAATCACCGGCTTTTTCGTCCGCCAGTCGTACGGATACTTGTGCGCGTAAGGCTCATGCTTTAGCAGCACCTTTTGCTCACCCAGCGCCTCAATAATCGCGTCATTCGCCGTCTTTAGCACATTGAGCCCTTCAAACGAGCCTGCCTCCGCCGTAAAATTCCCGCGCTCATCTACCGGCACCAAAATCGGCAGCGCTTCTCTTTGGCCCACCGCAAAGTCTTCCTGCCCGTGCCCCGGAGCCGTATGCACCAGCCCCGTACCCGACTCAGTGGTGACATAATCGCCGCCCACCACAATCGGACTTACCCGATCGAATACATCGTCCTTCTTGGCCAGCGGATGCTGGTAGGTAGAGCCTGCCAAAGCCGATCCTTTCAGCTCAGCGACCACGCTCAATCCACTGCCAAACGTCTCCGAAAGCTTTCCAGCCAGCTCTTTCGCCACGATCAAGTACTTGAACGGCTCGCCCGAGGCGCTTTCTACCACCGCATAGTCCAGCTCAGCATTCACCGACACGGCCACGTTCCCAGGAATTGTCCAGGGCGTCGTTGTCCAAATCGCTACGCCCAAATTATCTAGATAAGGCGCGAGCGTTTCTCTAGCACTCTCCGCCGCTTCTACCATCGGAAAGGCGATGTAGATACTGGGTGAAATGTGCTCTTCGGGGTACTCCAGCTCAGCTTCAGCCAGGGCCGTTTGTGACGATGGGCTCCAGTGAACGGTTCTAAGACCCCGGTAAATATGGCCGTTTTCAACCATTTTGCCAAACACGCCAAGCTGCGCTGCTTCGTACTCGGGCTGAAGCGTTAGATAAGGATGATCCCAATCGCCCCACACGCCGTAGCGCTGAAAGCCTGCACTTTGCTTTTCGACCGTTTCTAGCGCAAATCCTTTTGCCTTTTGCCGGAGAGAAAGCGGCGTTAGCTCCCGACGCACTGAAGACTTCAGCTTTTGCAGCACCTTTAGCTCAATTGGCAGGCCGTGACAGTCCCAGCCGGGCACATAGCGCACCTTACGCCCCTGCAACATCTGATATTTATTGATGATGTCTTTGAGAATTTTGTTGAGCGCGTGGCCCATGTGCAAATCGCCGTTTGCATAGGGCGGGCCGTCGTGAAGGATAAAGGGCTCGCCAGGATTACTCTCAGCGAGCTTTTCGTAAATCTTTTTCTCTTGCCAGTAGGCTTGCAGCTCAGGCTCACGCTTTACCGCATTAGCCCGCATACTAAAGTCGGTTTGAGGCAGTAGAACGGTTTCTTTGTAGCTTTTGGATTCACTCACGGTTGTTATGGCGTTAGGGTTTAGGGCTAGCAGCGTTGCGGCAATTAGGTCATTCTGCCTTGAAGGATGCGATCGCTTCAAGCTAATCATCCCAGTTGCTTTCTTCCCAGTTGTCAGTATCGGGCTCTGGATGTCTGGTTTCTGGCGGTTGAGATCCTTTATTAGGCTGAATAGAGGGCTCTCGTCGCGGAATATCAATGACGGGCTTTGAGGGTTTGGGCTTTGTAAAGGATGTTATAACGTCTTTGATCCAGCCGACTAAGATAACGGGTATTTCGAGCGGGCCAGGTTTTTTCTTTGGCTGTAGAAGGGGTTTAGGATCGTCTCTGTCTTCGATGCCCCGATCTTCGATGCCCTGATCTTCGATGTCTCGATTCTCAGTGGCTTGAGTGTCAGTGGCTTGAGTGACTGTAGAAGTGACTGTAGCCTTTGGGCTTTCTTCAAAAATATCGTCGTCCCAATCGTCTGCCTCATCGCTGCTATCGGTATTGACTGCTTCAGTACTACCTTCATTTAAGCTTTCAATAACGGCCTCAACTTCACCGATTTCATCTGCTGCGACTTCCGCAGTCTGCTCTATATCAGCTAGCTCTAGGTCTGCTGACTCAGGTTCTTTTGGCTCGTCACTTTCTGGTGATTGGTTGACTTCAGCAGTGGGTTCAGCGGTAGATTCATCGAGGGCGATCGCCTCCTCTGCTTCAGGAACCTCTACCAGCTCTAACTCTGCAACTGATTTGGGCACTTCAACTGGCTTTGGCACTTCAACTGGCTTTGGCACTTCAACTGGCTCTGGCACTTCGACTGGCTCTGGCACCTCAACCGAAATTACTTCCGCTTCAGCCGAAGGTGGCGCAGCGTAGTCTACTTCACTTTCACTTTCCAAAGCCAAATCCAGCGCAAGCTGAGGATCGGGCGCTGCCTCTAGTTTGCTGACCTCATCAGCAATGCCGTCTTCGACAAATTCATAGTCGTACACCGGACGGCGGCGTGGGTCGGAGCGTACCCCTAGCCCTTCTGTCGAAAATTCGCTCAGGCTGCGTTTTTCTAGCTGAAGCGGCACGGGTTCGGCGGGCGCAATCCTAAGCTGATTGAGCTTGTTTTTAGTCCAATTGCCCACCACTTCAGGCGTTACGACAACCGGCGTCTGCTGATAAACCGGCGTCTTTTGGCGGCGGACGATGAGTACCTGCCAGCCTAAGCCAAAAACCAGGGCCACAGCGGCAATTTGCGCTAACAAAATTGCAGCAGTCATTTGCCCAGCGCTAAACCACAGAACGAGGGCATAAAACACACCGATTCCGCTCCACCACGTATCCGACTGGCGGCGCACTTCGGGATAAAAGAAGGCAGCAATATAAAAAGCAAGGCTACCTGCGCCAATCAGTATAGATAGCGTATCGGCGAGTAGAGTGTTGAGGGCGAGCATTCACTGACCGTTGACGAGCGGATAAGGCAATTCTTTAAGTACGATTGCCCTATCTATTGTGTCGGATGACGGTCATTTTGCGCTTATTTCACGCTTACATTGCGCCCGACTTCTTGCTAAAGAGCACCGTCACTGTCTTAAAAATGAGCTGAATGTCATACATCAGACTCCATTTGCGCTGGTACTGCAAATCGAGTTGAATTACCTGCTCAAAAGAGGTCACCGTAGAGCGACCGTTGACCTGCCATTCGCCGGTCATGCCAGGCTTTACGTTGAGCCGCTGCCACTGCGAAACCTCGTACTGAGCGATTTCATCTGGAGTGGGCGGACGGGTGCCCACCAGGCTCATGTCGCCTTTGAGCACGTTCCAAAACTGAGGAAATTCGTCCAAGCTCGTGCGTCTTAAAAAGTGGCCAATTTTGGTGATGCGCGGGTCGTTGTCGTTTTTAAACAGAGGCCCTTCTATTTTATTAGCCACTTCGCGCTTGCGGGCTTCGGCGTCTGTCACCATCGAGCGAAATTTCCAGATTTTGAAGGGCTTGCCGAGCCAGGAGCAGCGGGTTTGAGCAAAGAAAATAGGGCCGCCGTCTTCGAGTTTGATGGCGATCGCAACCCCTACAAACACCACCAGCGTCAGCGCCAGGCCCACCAGCCCGCCGACAATATCCATCGCTCGCTTGGCCTTTGAGCGTACGGATGGATGCGTTTCGGGCAGGTTCTCTAGGGCCGATTGCAAATTACCAGGCTTATTCGCGGGCGTTCTAACGGGCGCTTGCTCAATATGAAAAATTTTGTCTAGCTCGGTGAGCGAAAGCGCCATCATCACCTGCGAGGGCACATTCACCAGCCGCAGCTTCGCCCCTTTTGACTCACACAGCTTATGGCAAATCACCAGCGCCCCGAGGCCACTGCTGTCTATAAAAGTTGTTTCTAGAAAGTCAAGAACGATTTCTTCGAGTTCAGGATGACGGGCAAACGCTTCCTGACAGCTCTGCTTAAACGCGACAGCCTCGACGACGGTAAACGATTTAGTAAGTTGAATCGTACCCATTGACTCTAAGACGGCGGCTCTAAAGCGGGCGTTGCTAATAGTAGTAGAGCTGTGATGGCGGCTAGACATGGCAAAATCGCTCAAACAAATGACGGCGATCTTTAGCCTCGCTTATCGTTCCCATTGCGCTTTTTGCCTTTACGAAAGCTCTATGGTAGAGCCTTTGATGAATGCAAAGTTGCACCTGAGTACGCTAGCAAGGCGTAGATCTTTACTGATTTTCAGGAATTCAAATCAAAGACGTTAGTTGCCTCCTCATAAGACGCGCACGAAATCGCAAGGAGGGCTATCTTTTCATGGGCACACCTTATCGTGATGAGTTCGTTTACTTGCAGCTTTAAATCACTACTTTTCAGAACTCATATCAAATCTGCTTGATTTATTTTTTTTAGCCAAAGTTGTTGACAAAATCCCGGATATACCTTGCGCGTAGGTTGTGAGCTAGAACACAAGCTACACGATTAGGAAAAAATAGCTTCTATTGAGGATAAGTCCGCAAACACCTATGTTTTCATGGGATCTTGGATGCATTAATAAGTCTCTCACATCTCAGTGCATTTACTCACCTTTCTGTGAGCAGTACTGTGTTTCTCGCTGTTTGGCTCTAGCTTAAATGCTCTATCAAAAGAAAGAGCACGAAGGTTTTGTAGGCTCCTTCTGTGGCTAGAGAGAATTCGCTTGGGCGATCGCGTACGTTCAAACAAAGAACAATGCTACAAACACATACTGAAAATTTGTCATGAATACCCCTAAAAAGCTAGCTGCTTTGGGCTTAGCCGCCCTCTCTCTCACGTTTGCTAGCCAGTCAGCGCTAGCGCAAATGCCGCCCGACTCTACGTCTCCAACAACGACCCAAACGACAGAAACTTACACACCTCAGCAGGAATATAGCGAATATATGCGTCTGGGCTATGCGGCTTCTCAGGAAGGTGATTTTGCTGAGGCGGCTAATTTCTTTAGGGCGGCGCTCTATGCGGTGCCACGCGATCGCGAAGCCACCGTTGCCTATTGGAATGCGCGCGGCGAACTGACCTCACCTGAACTGAGCGATCGCGCCCTACAGTACGAAGCCAGCATGGAGCAAGGCTACGACGCTACCGACGCAGGCGACTACGAAACCGCGCTCGGTCACTTTGAAGCAGCTCTTGAGCTGCGCCCCCGCGACTACTATGCGGCCCAGGCCATTCGCAACGTCTACACCTATCTCAACCGAGGCGTCGGTGCAGACTCTCCCGGCGACGTGCCCCTCACCTACAACGTCTACGCAGGCGAAACGCCCTACGATCGCTACATGCGACTCGGCTATGCGGCAGCTCAGCGTCAGGACTTCGCCGCTGCTCAAACCTACTTCCGTAGCGCCCTGTACGAGCGATCTAACGATCGGCAGGCGACGATTGCCTACTGGAATGCGGTAGATGGTGTGCGAGATGGTGAATTCGGTGCGAATAGTGAAGTGCCTGAAGCTGACTATGATCGGTATATGCGGTTAGGCTATGACGCTACGCAAAATGGGAACTACGAGCGGGCGCTGGGATTTTTTGAACGGGCGATCACTGAGCGTCCTAACGACGTTTACGCGATTCGAGCTGTCCGCAATGTCCGAGCTTATATGGCACAGCAATAGTGATAACCTTCAATAAACAGCGGTCTGTCTATGCGGGAAACTGACACTTCCTTATAGTTTGTAAATAACAACATATAGCGCTACATTACAAAAATAATTGATGATTAGCGCTATATCTGGAGCCGCGTGCTGTGCCGAAAGACACCCAATCTTTTTTGCTCTCTGACTCGGCTATGCAGGCTGCGAGCTATTCTACCTACGAAAATTTTCAGCCGCAGCTCTCGATTGGCCCAACCGAGCTGCAAGTTTGGAAGCAGCGTATTATTCGTTTTCAGACTAAGTTGCAGGCGAGTCAACCGGCTCAGCAGGGGAGTTTGTTTGATGAAGGTGCGATCGCCTCTCCTCCCTCAGCAGACAGCATCGATCCCTTTAGCCTGCGTCGTCAAAATACCGAATTCTGGCGCTGGCAGTTCGATGACGTAGGCGTTGCAGCTATGTACTTTGTGATCGACTACGGCCTAGAGAATACGCCACTGCTGCTCTACATTGGCGAAACGGTAAAGTCCAATCAGCGCTGGAAAGGCGTTCATGACTGCAAGCGCTATTTAACGAACTACCGACAGTCGCATTTTGAAAATGGGCTAGAGAGTGAGCTAGGAATTGCCTTTTGGCCCCATGCCCCGGCTGAGCGACAGCTTCGGCAAAAGCTAGAGTCTGACCTGATTTATCGATGGCGATCGCCCTTCAATAAACAAAACTGGCGCTTTTGGAATACACCCTTCGTCGGTGGCAAACAAAGCTAGCGCTAAGGCTAAATTCACAGATCGCGCTATAGTTTCTCCAATCGCAAATGCCGTCGGCAAAGGGGAAACTTACCACATGCGCTTACTAAAACAAGGACTGGTGCTACTTACCGCAGGTCTACTGCTTGCTGCCTGCAACCCTGAGACAGAAACCGCTACAGATTCTGACTCGGCAGCTAGCAGCACTGACCTGAAGCTCCTTTACTGGCAAGCCCCTACCACCCTAAACCCCCACCTCTCCAACGGCACCAAAGATTCTGAAGCCGCCAGCATCGTATACGAACCGCTTGCCGCCTACAACGAATCTGAAGAACTCGAGCCTATCCTGGCCGCTGAAATTCCAACGAAAGCCAATGGCGGCATCAGTGAAGACAGCACGACGGTGACCTGGAAGCTAAAGCCTGATGTGCAGTGGTCAGACGGTGAGGCGTTTACGGCTGAAGACGTTGTTTTTACCTATGAATTTATTACCGATCCGGCGACGGGAGCGACTTCTGGCGAGTTTTATGGTGAAGTTGAGGCGGTTGAGGCGGTTGACGATCTTACGGTGCAAATCACTTTTAAGCAGCCAACGGCGGCACCGCTTTCTCCGTTTGTGGGCGGGAGCGGCATGATTCTGCCTGAGCATGTTTTTGGCGATTTTATTGGGGCAGCGGCGCGGACGGCTCCGGGGAATACGGCTCCGGTGGGTACCAATGCTTTTCAGGTAAGAGAGTTTCGGCCTGACGATACGATTGTCTATGAGCCTAATCCTAATTTTCGGGGTGAGGCGTCGCCGTTTACGACTGTAGAACTTAAAGGGGGTGGCGATGCGACCTCGGCGGCTCGCGCGGTTTTGCAAACGAGTGAGGCTGACTATGCTTGGAACGTGCAGGCTGAACCAGCGGTGATTGAAGGGTTAGAAGCGGGTGGCAACGGCAGTATGTCGTATGTTTTTAAGCCGCTGATGGAGCGAATTTATATTAACTTCTCTGATCCTAATAAAGAGGTGAATGGAGAGACTTCGCAGAAGGATACGCCGCATCCTTTTCTCTCGGAGAAGCCTGTGCGAGAGGCGATTAGCTTAGCGATTGATAGAGAGACGATTACCGAGCAGCTTTATGGTGAAGCAGGCGAGGTGGCGACTAATTTTTTGGTGGCTCCTGATAAGTATGCTTCTAGCAATACGAGCTATGAGTTTGACTTGGCGAAGGCGGCGAGCTTGCTGGATGAGGCGGGCTGGGAAGATACGAATGGGGATGGGGTAAGAGATAAAAATGGTGTGGCGTTGAATATTCTCTTTAGCAGCTCGGTGAATCCGGTGAGGCAGAAGACGCAGGAGATTATTAAGCAGAATTTGGAGTCGATTGGGATGTCGGTGGAGCTAGAAAGCGTGGAGCCGGGCGTTTATTTTGGCGATCCGGCTAATCCTGATTCGGTCTATCGGTTTAAGTCAGATCTGCAGCTTTTTGCCTTTGATAGTGAAACGCCTGAGCCTGATTCTTATATGGAGCTGTACTCGTGCGATCGCATTTCTCAAAAGGAGAATCAGTGGTCGGAGGAAAACTCTTCTCGCTACTGCAATCCTGAGTATGACGCGCTGCTAAGTGAGCTGAAGCAAACAACAGATGCAGACAGGCGCGTAGAGCTGTTTGTAGAGATGAACGATTTGTTGATTGAGGATGTGGCCTTGATTCCGTTGGTGCGTCGGAGTGATGCCTATGCGATCACTAACTCACTCACCAATCTAGAATTCACGCCCTGGGCCGCAAGCACCTGGAAGCTCAATAGCTGGGGTCGAGAATAAGTGGGAAAATATCTGCTCAAACGGCTGCTGATCGCAATTCCGACGCTGATTGCGATCAGTATGGTGATTTATCTCGTACTTTCTTTAGCACCGGGCGATCCGCTGGGTGAGCTGGCGAACAGCCCTTCGATTACCCCAGAAATTAGAGAGAATATTCGGCGATCGCTAGGGTTAGATCAGCCGATTCCCGTGCGCTATGGAAAGTGGGCGATCGCCTTTTTCACTGGCAACATGGGATACTCCTTTGTCACGCCCTCACCCGTAAACGAACTCATCCTACAGCGATTGCCCACAACGCTGTGGGTGGTTGGCTTGGCCTACCTAATCTCTGTAATTATCGCCTTCCCTTTAGGCATTCTTTCGGCCCTTAAGCGCTATAGCTGGCTAGACCAAATCACGACGACAGTCGCGTTTGCAGGATTCTCTATTCCGCCTTTTTTCACCGGCCTACTTTTCATCATTATTTTTAGCGTACAGCTCGGCTGGCTCCCATTTATTTACGACAGCACGCTAGTGGTTAACGATGCTGCTAGCCTGATTGCCCAGATCAAACAGTCGATTATGCCGGTTGCCGTGCTGACGCTCTTTCAAACGGCTGTTCTGATGCGCTATATTCGCGCTGCTGTGATTGAACAGTTGAATATGGACTACGTTCGCACGGCCTATGCGAAGGGCTTAAGTAGCTGGCAGGTGATTATGCGGCATGTGCTTCGCAATGCGCTAATTCCGGTAGTGACGCTAATTGCTTTAGATATTCCGACTGTTTTTACGGGCGCGCTGGTGACCGAACAAGTCTTTCGCATACCGGGCATTGGCGCTTTGCTTATTAGCTCTATTACTCGCAGCGACACGCCTGTTGTAATGTCGATTACGTTCATTTACGCCATCTTAATTGTGGTTTTTAACTTAATTGCAGATGTGCTTTATGGCGTTCTCGATCCGCGTATTCGCTATGGCGATTAGGTGATTCTTTTACTCTTAAAAGGAATGATCTCACCTTCACAAGCCACGTAAGCGCAGGTATTTTCAGCTAAATCTACTTCGTAGCCGCCGGTAAATTCGCCAAAGGAAGGGAGCGTGAGTCGCCGTTGGTCGCGTTCTACAAAAAAGCAGGGGAGGCGGAGGCTGTCGGTACGCGATCGCAATTTCACGACCGGATGAATGTGCCCGCACACGTTTAGCGCCGCCGTATGTCGTACTTCTGGCTCGTGGCTCAGTAAAAAAGGCCCGACGCTTACCGCCTCTACTTGGGTGTCCATTGCCAAGGGGGGCAGCGCTGAGGTCAGCTTGCGGTCGTGGTTGCCGACGATGAGGCAAGTGTCTATGGCGATCGCCTTTAAGAAATTATCCCAGCTTACTAAAACTTCAGGGACAAGAGACTTTTTAGAATGGAACAGATCGCCTAAAATGAAGAGTCTTTGGGGTTTAGTTTGGTGGATGAGCGATCGCAATCTCTCCAAGTTCTCCTTGTTCACCTGACTAGAAATCGGGATTCCTAACGCTTGAAACGTTTCTGCCTTTCCCAAGTGAACATCAGACACGAGCAAAGCCCCTACCTCCGGCAGATACAGCGCTTTGTCGTCCAGCAGTTGTAGGCGCTGCTCAAACAGGCGAACTTCATTGGCAAGTAGAGTGTTCATTATGTGGTTAGCGTCCGTCTGAGCAAATTGCCATGGCTAAATACAGAACTCATCAGCCCCCAGCGTACCGGGTTAGAGGTGCGACCAAAGAGGACTAGCATTGCCTGCACAATCTCGGGCAGCGTGGAGGTATCGGCCAAAAAGCCTGCCCACTGAGATTGTTCTAGTTCAAAAAAGGTGGTGAAAAACTGTTGTAAATCGTGCGTTTTGAACGCCATCAGATTTTCTAGGCCAAAGGTGTAGAGGTAGTGCTTGCGTAGGCGCTCTTCGGGCCAGAGGGCTTGCCAGGCTTCTTTGGCAACCTGGTTGGGAGAGGTGCTGGTGGCTTGGAGGGATTGTGCGATCGCCCGCGCCAAGTCCGGCCCCCTGCGCAACAGAGCCCCCACCATATAGCCCGTCGCTGGATGCACCATACTCGCAGATCCCCCAAAGCCCACCACCGACTGCGATAAATCAGGCAGCGATATATTCATCGGAAACAAACACTTTTCAACGTGATGCGTCTCTGTTACCTTGACGCCGCGATGAGCCAATCGCTGATGTAGCCTGCGCTCTAGCGTGTCGAACCGAATGGCGGGCGTATGCGCTAAAGACGTTTCTTCGATAAAGTAAATGCCTTCTCCCAAGTCCATCGCGTACAAAAAAGTCGGCGGCAGTCGCCTTTCAGGCGTAGGCAAATAGTCGTCGCGATAGTCCATCAGCACCATCTGCTGCGGCTCAATCGGCGGCCCAGAAAACCGGCCCACAATGCCATAAGCCGCCTGATAGGCAACCGGCTTCGTCTGCGGCATTCGCCTCACTAAAGCCGGATTATGACCGCTCGTATCTACTACCAACCGGGCGCTGTAGGTGTTGCCTCGCTCATCTGTGACCTCAGATCGTTTCGCACCGTGCTTTACACTTGCGGCTTTGCCTTCGTGCCACTTAATGCCGTGCTGATGACTCTGCTTTAGCCAGTCGCCCTGAAGCGTTTCGCGATCAATCAGGCCATATTCACGCTGTAAAGGAATCGTTTGCTTACCCATGTGCACCACCGTATTTTTCCAGCTTTGCCACAGGTATTTGCTCATGCCGAGCGCTTCTAGCTCATCGGCCCAAATGCCGTAGGTGTTAGGCCAGGGCTTTGTCGGATCGGTAGCACTCAGTCCTTCTACCTTTAGCCCGCGCTGCTCTAACGCTGTCGCCAAAGACAGCCCGGCTGGCCCCGACCCAATTACTAATACATCTGTCATGCCACCGCTCGCCAATACATCCTTTCATTTTACTGGTAATGGCTTACCCTAAGAAAGCATCTAAGATTTTCAAGGCTTTTTACCACGGCCTTTTCGCGAGGATAGAGGATGGTTACTACTTTTAAGCCGCAATCAGCTCAGCCATTAGCGTCGGACAGTGTTCTTTTGCGGAATATTTCGTGGAAAACATTTCAGGCGCTAATTGACGATTTAGAATCGCAGCCCAGTAGGCGATTGACGTATGACCAAGGGAACTTAGAAATTTGGATGCCTAGCCCGCCTCACGAAAGATACAAAAAGCTTCTGGCTCGCTTAGTCGAATCCCTTACAGAGGGTTGGGATATTGAAATTTGTGGCTTAGGCTTTTGCACCTGGAACCGAGAGGATTTGGTGAAAGGCCTAGAGCCGGACGAATGCTACTACATTCAAAATGAGCCAGTTGTCCGAGGCAGAATGGATATCAACTTAGCGGTCGATCCGCCGCCAGATTTGGCAATTGAGGTGGATATGACAAGCTTGTCTATTCCTCGGTTGTCTATTTATGCGGCTTTATGTGTACCTGAAGTTTGGCGCTTTGACGGCTCGGAACTGATGTTCCTTTCGCTCGTAGATGAAGCGTATCAAAAGATCGAACAGTCTTTAGTGCTGCCATTGGCGCAGCCAGATTCAGTTTTAGCATTACTCGAAAAGTCTCAGAGTATGGGCGAAAATAGCTGGGCGAAGACGGTCAGACGTTGGGCACAAGATCTTAAACGCGAATCCGAGCCGTGATCTCATCGCTGCCTGAAAAGAATGCGTGAGGCATCTCAGGCGTAAGATGTGCCAGGCCAACATTGCCTTCGCGATCAATGCCGATGAGCCCGGTTTGTGCGCTGAAGCGCGTATTAATCTCCATTAACGTTTTGTCTATTGCCACTTGAGCGGAATGCCCTGCTGCGATCAGGTCACACACCTGCCGGGTGCCAAGAATTCGCATGACATATTCGCCTGTGCCGGTTGAAGAAGCCGCGCCGTAGTCTGTAGCATAGGTGCCGCCGCCGGGTAGCGCTGTATCGCCTACTCGTCCGGGGAGTTTGAGCAAAATACCGCCGGTTGTGGTGACGGCGGCTAAGTTGCCGTACGAGTCCAGAGCGACTGCGCCAACGGTGCCAGTAGTTGAGCTGTGGGCGTGTTCAGGATGGCCGGTTGAGAAACGGCTGGTTTTAAGCTCGCCTTTGGGAACTTTGGCCTTGAGCATCTGGTGTTCTGCGATTCTTTGGTTTGTGCGCGGATCGTAGTCTGGAAAGCCAACCTTGCGGGCGAATTCAGTGGCACCTGGCCCGACTAAAAGATTGTGGTCGGTTTGTTCGATGACTTGTTGGGCTACGAGAACAGGATTTTTGACGCGCTCAATAGCACCGACCCCGCCGAAGCGTAGCGTATGCCCTTCCATTAGGCTTGCGTCCATTTGGGCGTTGCCATCGTAGTTGAGAACGCTGCCGGTACCGGCGTTGTAGAGGGGGTTGTTTTCTAAGGCAGTGCAGGCTGCGATCGCCCCTGCCAAAGCCGTGCCACCTGCTGCTAAAACCTGCCGCCCTGCTACAACCGCTTCTCTACAGCCAGCTATTGCCTCTTCCTCAGCATAATCAAGCCAAATCCCACAGCCCCCATGAACAATCAATGCAGTCATTTTCTCTCCTACTTTTTGTTAGTCATTTCTCCTATCTCTTGCTTAACCGTTGGCCTTTGCAAGCAGGGGAGCTGCTTGAAGCAGTGTCTTTGTATAGGGGTGGGCGGGGGCGCTGAAGATTTGTTCGGTGGAGCCGATTTCGACGAGTTTGCCGCCGTTCATCACAGCAATGCGATCGCACAAATATTTCGCCACCCACAGATCATGCGTAATAAACAAATACGTCAGCTCCAGCTCATCTTTAAGATCGAGCATTAGCTCTAGCACCTGTGCCTGAACGCTGGCGTCTAGCATACTGACGGGCTCATCGCAGATTACGAGCTTGGGCCGGGTGATGAGGGCGCGGGCGATCGCAACTCTTTGCTGCTGTCCGCCCGAAATATCGCCGGGATAGCGATGATAGTAGTCTTCTACGGGCGTAAGGCCGACGCGCTCTAGCATCGCGTTCACTTTTTTCTCAGCTTCGGCGTGGCTGGCAAGCCCGTGAATTAACAGTGGATCGGCAATGCCCCTGCCGATAGTCATCATTGGGTTTAGGCAGGCGTGTGGATCTTGGAAGATCATTTGAATGTCGCGACGCTTGGCCTGTAAGTCTGTGCGCGATAGGTCGGTGAAGTCGGTGCCCTGGAATATGATTTTGCCGGAGGTGGGTTCGACGATGCGCAGCAGGGTGCGAGAGAGGGTGCTTTTGCCGCAGCCGGATTCGCCTACGAGGCCGAGAATTTCGCCGGGGTAAAGATCGAGTGAGACACCATCGACGGCTTTGATCGCCTCGGGCGGATCTTGCCTGAGCAGCTTGCTGAGAATGCCTTGCTCTAAGGTGTAGTGCTTGGTGAGATTTTGCAGGCTAAGGATCGGGATGTTTTCGTTAATTGCCTCGCCCGCTGAGTTTTGGGCTCCGGCGGACTGAAGCTGATTGGCGGCTTTGAGGAGCGACTGGGTGTAGGGATGCTGTGGGTTGTAAAAGACTTCTTGGGTGGGGCCGATTTCGACGAGTTTGCCTTGGTACATCACAGCGATGCGATCGCAATACTCCCCCACTAAAGCCAAATCATGAGAAATCAAAATCAGACCCATATTGCGCTCAGCACACAGCTCTGTAAGCTGCTCTAAAATTTGCGCTGATACGGTGACATCTAAGCTGGTGGTAGGTTCGTCGGCAACGATGAGTTTGGGATTGAGCACGAGGGCTAGCGCGATCGCGACTCTTTGCCGCATACCGCCGCTAAACTCGTGGGGATATTGCGCCCAACGCTCAGCAGGAATTTTGACGGTTTCGAGCGTGGCTACCGCAATTTCTTTGGCCTGCTTTTTGCTCAGCTCAGGCCGGTGGGCCATCAGCGTTTCTGTGCAGTGGTCACCAATCGTCATTAGAGGATCGAGCCGCGTCATCGGATCTTGAAAGACGAGTGAGACGGCTTCTCCCCGGAACTTTCGCAGCTCTACGGGCGAGAAATCTAGAATGGAGTCGCCTTGAAAGGTGGCTTTGCCTTCAATGCGGGTGGCTGGCGGCATAAGTCGCATCGCTGCTCGCCCGAGCGTACTTTTGCCGCAGCCCGATTCGCCTACGAGGCCAAGCCGTTCGCCTGCCCGTAAGGAAAGGCTCACATCGTCAATCGCCCATACCGACTGGCCCGTATAAGACACCCGAAAGTTCTCGACGGCGAATAGTGGTGGATTTGATGCCACGTTTACAGTATCTACGGGATTGGAAACGCCGGGCGGAGTGGGAAGAGCGGCCATGGGCTTTTTATTGTTTACGCATTAAGAGTCATTTGGCTGGCACCCGCAGATGCCTTGCTCCTAAGATACAAGGATCTGCCGGTAAGCATGAAACGCTTATCCTGAACCGGTGTCAAACTATACCGATCGCCTCAATAAGCTCATGGCTTCTCCCTGCTCTGGCGTGATGATGATGCGATCGTCCACCGCCGTAGTCGGGCTCCACAGTACTGTTTCTGCGTAGTTCAATACGTGTAGCTGATGGATGGCCTGCTGAATTGCGCCGGGCGAGCCGAGTAGAATGTGGCGCAGTTCTTCTTTTTGGCAGGTGCGATCGCCCTTATTTTGCTTACGAGTAGGCCCACTTAAAGGATTCAGGAAGTCTTGATCTATAGCGTCTGAGGTTAGGGATCCAGGAAAAGTAGTCGAATGGGTTTGCAACCTGAGCGCGAGGCCAGGCAGTCTCATGAGGCGAATGGTCATTTTCACGTTTCTCCGAGATGAGTTTGAAGAAAGCGCAAAAATTTAGCCGCCCCAACTTGTCATGAGTCAGGGCGGCTATGGAATATCATATTCCATAACCTCTTGACTGCCGAGAGCAGTTAAGGGGCGAGCCTGTGTTGGCTGTTCGTAGCAGTTAACACGGGCGGCTTGCTAAATTTTTGAGCGGTTAGAGCGATTGCCGAGTGGGTTTAAGACAGGGCAACAGCCGTAAAACTAGCGTATCAGTATTTTTACGGGTGTCAACATCTTTTGACAGGAAACCTTGGCAATTGCGAGAACTATTCAGGTAGGCTCAAAGAATGAGGGAGATGTCAGTATGAGTCAGACAACCTGCAAGATTGATGCTTTTTGGGATGATGAGGCTGAAGTGTGGGTGGCGACGAGTGATGATGTTCCTGGCTTAGCAACTGAGGCTGAAACGTTAGAATTACTGGCACAAAAGTTAAGAGTGATGGTGCCCGAACTTTTGCAGCTAAATCGATGCTAGTTCGGGCAAGCAATTGTCTATAGGGCACTTCTATCAGCGCTGTTTAACTTCACAGCCCGAAGTAAATCCCTTCTGGAAGGGTGGCCCAAGAGGCATTAGGAGCGATGGGATGGGTTCGGCAACCTACGCAACAAACCGAAACCCACCCCTGCGCCCCTCCACAGAGGATTTACTTCAGGCCGTAAGCATAAGTTTATCGAGAATTTAGATTGGCGAGCTGTTCTTTTCCCAAGTGCAAAGTTGTTTGTTGTTGTCGCTTTGGGCGTGATCGCATAACAGCTTCCCTGACATTTCATACACCTGCAGCGCAAATTCTGCGAACTCGCGTACATCCTGCGTCGCCAAGTCTGAGGGCTTCTACTCGTTCAACTTCCGCATCAAATAGCCCACCCCAAAATCGCCGTGGGGATGGTTCTTAAGTAAATCAGATAGCTCAAACACACGATTGGCAATATCATCCCCCAGCTTTTCCACCACCGCCATTCGCTGCCGCTCAACCTGCTCCATTGCCTTTACCTGCGACTGCCACTCAGGCTGAAAGACGATTGGTATTTGAACGTGTAAGCCTAGCGCCTCAAATATCTGCCATTCACCGCGATCGCACCACAGCCCATCGCACAAAGGACACCGCTCTATATAAAAGGAGCCTCTGCGCAGATTAATCCGCGATCGCTTCAAATATGTCCCACACTCCGGGCATAGCCCCGCCCGCCCATCTAGCGGCGCAGGCTTAAAATCTGTTTCTAGCGATAGCGGCAGCACTTTTTCAGGAATCGCATCTAAGCCAGCATTGAGCGCCTGCCACCTCTGGTAGTTTTTAGCCGGAATCCAGTGGCCTTCGCAGCTAGCGCAGCCGTGAGTCGGCAGATCTTTGGTGCGCTGATTGGGGGTTAGCGCGATCGCGGTTTCTTTGGGGCAGTGCACGGCAGTGGTTTCCTACGAGTCGGGGCACACCTCATCAGCGATCGCTTGGGCGAACTTTTGCAGCTGATCGAGATGGGCTTGAATGTGCGATCGCTGCTTTTCTATCGTGGCAGGCTGTTTTGCTGCCCGCAGCCGCATCGCTTCAACGCCTGCTAATCGTAACCGCCTGTGGCCTTCTGTCAAAAAAGGTCTTAATCGCTGCTCTGCCTGAGGATCGATGCGTGTTGCTTCAAATGCCTCTATTATTTGTTGAAACTGCTGTTGTAGCTCCGTTAGCTGCTCTACAAAAGTAGCAGTCCAATCGTCGGGTATGACAGCCAACTCGTTAATATTCGTCAAAAAAGACTGAACAAGGCTACATAATTCATGCGCTGAATGGGCCATCCAATTCCTTTTTTTCTAATCTCTTCTCTCAATCGTGACAGTTTTGTTTATCATTGTCTAATCAACAAATTTATACCAGCTCTGCCTTTAGCCAAATCAAAAGCCCACAAAAACAGCTCACGGAAGCTCAGTATCAAAAAGAGTCTGACACCCTTCATTCTCTAAGTAAATTTACCTTGCACAAAGCAGTTGACCAAGCTTGCGTACAACAAAATGCGCTTGAACAAAACACACTTGATTTGCGTCAGACCTATCAAGGTCTATTTTTTTATCCGTAGAGCATCTTTCATTTATCAGATATCTACGATTTAAAAGATAGCCAAATCACGATAATTGCTTTCCAGGGCTCAACGAATCATGCCTGAAGACATAATTTACGGTTACTCCTTGTAGTTTGTTTCCTTTTGTGATGCCTCTCTCATAAAAAGAAAGCCTCGAAAAGAAGATACTTTCATAAGTTCTGATTTTTATCTCAAAGTAGTTAATTCTACTTTAACTAACGTTACTCAACTTCTATCGTTCTACCGCTCTTTTTGGACTATCAGCCAGGTTATTAAGCGGCTGCCGTCCTAACCGCCATATCGGTCGCCATATCAATCGTCATTTCATAAGAGACACTTTCAGCTATGACTGCAACCGCCCTTGCCGTTTCTCAAGAAGATTGTCCGTTGCCCGCCTGGCTCTCCTCCTGTTTGGTTAAGCATGAAGAGAACGCTGATGTCGTCGATGGCAACCAGCTCGTCTGCCGCGCTTTTGAATTTGCCTATCAGCTCCATAAGGGGCAAATGCGAGCGTCTGGGGATCCATACATTGCTCATCCGGTTGCAGTCGCCGGGTTGCTCCGAAGCTTAGGTGGCGATAGCGCCATGATTGCCGCTGGCTTTTTGCACGATGTTGTTGAAGATACTGACGTTACCGCCGATGAGATTGAAGGACTGTTTGGCGCAGAAGTTCGTCACCTAGTCGAAGGGGTTACAAAGCTCTCTAAGTTTAACTTTGAAAGTAAAACCGAGCAGCAGGCCGAGAACTTTCGCCGTATGTTCTTGGCAATGGCTCAAGATATTCGCGTCATCGTCGTCAAGCTAGCCGATCGCCTGCACAACATGCGAACCCTGGAGCACTTGCGCCCCGACAAACAAATTCGGATTGCCCGTGAAACGCTAGAGATATTCGCACCCCTAGCAAACCGCTTAGGGATCGGGCGATTCAAGTGGGAACTCGAAGATCTTTGCTTCAAATACCTTGAGCCCGACGCCTACAACGAACTCAAGCAGCTCATCGTTGAGAAGCGCGCCGACCGCGAAGCGCGCCTTAATCAAGTCAGTCAAAGTCTTAGAGAGAGCATTACGAGCCTGGGCATTCACTGCGAAGATGTCAGCGGTCGTCCTAAACACCTCTACAGCATCTACCGCAAAATGGAGCGGCAGCAAAAGCAGTTTACCGAGATTTACGACATCGCCGCCGTTCGTCTTATCGTCAGCACTACCGAGGAATGCTACCGAGCCTTGGCGGTGGCCCACAACTTATTTCGCCCGATTCCAGGCCGCTTTAAAGACTATATTGGCCTACCTAAGCCCAACCGCTATCAGTCGCTACACACGGTTGTAATTGGGCCTCACGGTCGCCCGATTGAAGTGCAAATTCGTACCGTCGAGATGCACCACATTGCCGAGTACGGAATTGCGGCTCATTGGAAGTACAAAGAGTCAGGTAATAGCAACGCAACAGCAAATGCCGACGATGAAAAGTTCACCTGGCTGCGTCAGCTCTTAGACTGGCAGAACGAACTTAAAGATGCTCAGGAATACCTTTCGGGCGTAAAAAATAATCTGTTTGAAGAAGATGTCTATGTCTTTACCCCCGGCGGCGATGTGATTCCACTCAGCCGGGGCGCGACGCCAGTCGATTTTGCCTATCGCATTCATACAGAAGT
This sequence comes from uncultured cyanobacterium, assembly GCA_963793265.1. Classification (GTDB taxonomy): domain Bacteria; phylum Cyanobacteriota; class Cyanobacteriia; order Phormidesmidales; family Phormidesmidaceae; genus Phormidesmis. Next base: position 824,035 of record CAWBZI010000002.1, on the reverse strand, counting down.
CGGCAATCACTGCGCTGGGGCAAAGGTAAGCGGGCGGATTGTTACGCTCGACACTGAGCTGCAAAACGGTGACATTGTTGAAATTATTACGCAAAAGAACTCTCATCCTAGTCTTGACTGGCTGAACTTTGTTGTCAGCACAGGGGCGCGCAACCGCATTCGGCAGTGGTACAAAAAGTCTCACTACGACGAGAACCTGGCGCGCGGTCATGACATGCTCGAAAAGGTGATGGGCAAAAGCGGCTTGGACGCGCTGCTGAAGTCTGAGCCTGCGCAGGTGACAGCAGCGCGCTGTAACTATAGTTCAGCGAATGATTTGCTGGCGGGGTTGGGCTATGGCGAGGTCACGCTGAATGCGGTTGTAAATAGACTGCAAGAGGCTGTTAAGGAATCGCAGCCGATTCAACCGGATACGAGTGGCCGAACGACGACTTTAGAAGACGAGATTCCGGCGGTAAAAGCGCCTGCTAACCGTAATACTGGCTATGATAATGCGCCGATTGCTGGATTAGAAGGCTTGCTACACTACATTGCAGGCTGCTGTCATCCTTTGCCGGGTGAAAGTATTTTGGGCATCGTTTCTACGGGTGGTAGAGGCATTGCGGTACACCGGCAAGACTGTCCTAATGTGGAAAATATTCCAGGTGAGCGTCTGATTCCGCTGCGATGGAATCAGATGGATGAGGCGAAAGGACAGCCCGATACGTATCCGGTGCAGATCAAGGTTGAGGTGATTGACCGAGTGGGTGTGTTGAAGGATATTTTGACCCGGCTTTCGGATTTGAAGATCAATGTGCATAAGGCCGGGGTGACGACGCACCCTGACCAAATTGCTGAGATTGATTTGGGTATCGACATTCAAGACTGCGAGCATTTGAATAAAACCTTTGCTCAAATTCGGAAGATGTCTGATGTGCTCAATCTCAGACGGATCACGGCGGTTGGATAAGATGACGAATCTTTTTTTGAGTCTGCCTTATGAGTCTGCTTTGGCTGATTTGGGCGATGACTACTACGATGCGGTGACGCCTGCGACGTTTCCAAAGCATGTGCTGCGGTTTCGGAATGATGATGTGTTGCAGCAGATGGGGCTGAGTGCGGATGAGGTGAGCGATCGCGATTTCACCCAAGCCTTCGGTGAGTTCTCCCCAAAAAAACGGGTCGCGATCAGTTCCTAGCCCTCCGCTATCACGGCTACCAGTTCCGCAGCTACAACCCATTTTTAGGCGACGGTCGCGGCTTTTTATACGGCCAAGTTCGCGGCACCGATGGCAAACTCTATGACTTGGGTACCAAAGGCTCCGGCCCTACGCCTTACTCACGTGGCGGCGACGGTCGCCTCACGCTCAAAGGGGGCGTACGGGAGATTTTGGCCTCCGAAGCCCTTCATGCACTTGGCGTAAATACCTCTCGCACCCTTAGCCTGATCGAAACCGGCGAAGATTTGCACCGAGGCGATGAACCGTCACCCACGCGATCATCGGTCATGGTGCGCTTTAGCCATTCGCACATTCGCTTTGGCACCTTTGAGCGATTGAGCTACCTCAAGCAGCCCGAGCTTATTCGCAAGCTACTGACTCACGTCATTGAAACTTACTATCCGCACTTGCTTAGTGTCGAAGACGAGCAGGAACGATATGCGCTTTGGTTTGCAGAGCTTGCCGAACGACTCGCTGCCTTAGTTGCCCAGTGGATGAGCGTAGGCTTTTGTCATGCGGTACTTAACACCGACAACATGTCGATTACCGGCGAAAGCTTTGACTACGGGCCGTTCGCCTTTATGGACGAATACGATCCTAAGTTCACAGCCGCTTATTTTGACTACTCGGGCCTCTATTGCTATGGCAATCAGCCGGGAGCCTGCTACTGGAATTTGGAGAAATTAGCCGTTGCGTTAGCTGGGATTGTGGATGCTAACGGTCTGGAATCGGGACTCGCGCAGTATCAGCCTAAGTATGCTGAGGTGTTTTGCGATCACACCCTCCAAAAGCTCGGCATCTCCTCTACTCTTGCCACCACCCTACCTGCCGATCTCAAACGCGACCTGCTTGCTGAAACCATCACCTCTGCTTGAAGAAACTCGCGTTGGCTACCACGATTTTTTCGCTGCCCTTACTCAGCAGTTCGTGCCCGAGTGGCAGACTGATGATGCGCTGATTTTGACAAATGCGGTTGAGAAGTCTGATCCAGTGGCGGCTGAGCTATTGAAAGGATGGCGATCGCACTACCAAAAAGCGCTCAGCCACCTACCCACCGACAAAATGTCTGAAGTCCAAAAGTGCCTGCACGCCACCAATCCTAAAACAGTACTCCTACGCCCTCAAATCGAAGCTGTTTGGGCACCTATTACCGAAGAAGACAACTGGCAACCTTTCTACGATTTGCTAGCAAAAATTCAAAATCCGGTGGACAAGTGAACGTCTAGCTGACCTGACGCTTGCGCTGGCTACCAGTCATGACTGCCGCACCTATTGCTATTAGACCTAAAGCGCCTGTAGGTTCAGGAACGTCCTGTTTTTCCTGACTTTGCGTCACGGTAAACAACAAAGTTGCAACGCCTGGTGCGGGTGCGCTCTGATCTGCTGGCAAGCGATCGCTCTGCTCAAACGTAATCTGGCCGCTCGCATTCTCAAAAATGCCCGTGCCATCTGTGATAGTGATGAGCCCGCCGCCGTTGATAGTGCCAGGAAAGTCAGGAGAGCCTGGCGGAGAGAAATTAATTTCAGCGCGATCGGCTGCCTGACCAAATAGCTGGTTATCGCCCTCGCCAAAATAGATATCAGAGTTCGACTCAGGATTCGGAATACCCAAAGCCGCTCGCCGTTCTATTACCGAGCCGGGTCTATCTGCTAGGCCAATCACATCAGGATTTGCATTGAACTCAAGTCGCTGCTGAACAGGAACGGTATTACCGCTTTCATCTGTTGCAAACTCTTGTGAGACTAACCTACCAAACGCATTACTCTCAAATTGAGTAAGACCAAACGCCGCATCGCTATTTTGAGATATACCGGAAATATTAGCCGTAAAGAACCCTTCTTGGCCTTCAATCGGCGCTAGGACAAAGAGCGTATCGTAGACAATTTCAAACTCGTTTACCGCTGTTTGAGCGCTAGCAATTTGTGCATCAAGCCCAAGTGCAGAGAAAGTCAGCGCCGTCGAGACTAGCCATTTTGTTTGCGATCGCATGATGGTGAATAAACCTTATTTGAACAACCTGTGCGAATCAATTGATGTTGCTCAGTTAGTCAACGCTCAATCAGCTAATACACCCTCACTCTAGCATATATACAACCGTCTCAGCCTGAGGTGATTAAAATTATGCAGTCTATGCACCAACAACCGCATAAGCCCTAACCGGAAACGTCCCAAACTTCTTCACCTTTACCGGCACCGCATTGAACTTAAAGCCACCATCAGGCAAGTTCTGCAAATTGCACATATGCTCAACAATAGGAACATCCGCGCCCAGCAAAATCGAATGCGCAGGCCGCCTACCATCCTTCGTCCCGTCAATATTATAAGAATCAATCCCAACCAGCGTAGCGCCCGACTCTCTTAGCAACGCAGCAGCAGCCTCACTCAAATGCGGGTGGTTTTCAAAATACTGATCCGTTCGCCAGTGCCGATCCCAGCCCGTATGAACTAAGACCGCCTTACCGCGAACATCAGCGTCAGCAAATAGCTCAGGCCCGATAGTGGTTTGATCGGGTTTGGCATGAAAGAGAATGCCATCGAGATCCGCGATCGCCTCCAGCTTCAGCTCAGACAAATCCTTCCCATCCGCATACCGATGAAACGGCGAATCTAGATAAGTACCCGTATTCGCCGCCATTTCAATCTTGCCAATATGAAAAGTCGTCCCCTCAGCATAGTGAGCCTTAGAAGCCTCACGGGTCAGAAAATCACAGATCAAAGGAGCCGGAATGCCCTTATAGGTAACCATGCCATCTTCCACGGTATGGCTCAAATCAATCAGCTTTTTAGTCATATCTGCCTTTCACACCTCAACACTCTCAATTCTGACAGCATTCTCAGCCCCTCTACCATGAGAAAATAAAGCACCGCTCCATGCTTTCAGCTCATGAATTATTGAGTCAAAAACGCTCCACATTTGAGATTCTCAGATACAAATAAAGCTAGCGGTTTTTAATAACTTCCAACATGCTAGGAATTCGACCCAACTGCGAATGCTGCAACAAAGATTTGCTATCCGACTCATCAGAAGCGATGATCTGCACCTTTGACTGCACATTCTGCCAAGACTGCGCCGACGAAATGCTCAACGGCACCTGCCCAAACTGCGGCGGCCATCTGGAAAGTCGCCCCGTTCGTCCGCTAATATCGCTACATAGATACCCGGCTGCCACAAAGCGGATTCTTAAAGAAGCAGGATGTGTCACCGTTACATAAAGAGCGGATGCAAACGAGACATTATCCAGTATCGAAGTCAGGCAATGTAGTCGGTTCCTAGCCTTTTACTAGAGGCCACATGTAAGCGTAGGTCGTAAGATGATCTGTATCCTAGAAAGATCGTCGCGTCTACATACATGAATCCGCCTCCCTACTGCGCGCCCTGGCCACTCAACAGCGGTCTGCTGATGACCCTTTATACAGGACTGCGAGCGAGCCACAACTGGCAAAACACGCTAAGCGAACCTGAGCCAGTATTTCAAGAAAAGATATTCATCGGTGCAAACGGCGTCCCTATCTTTGGGCGAGTTGCCATTCCGCCAGGCGCGACCAAAACCATCATTGGCACCTACGGCATCACAGGCGACTTAGACGATCAGTGGTTCCTGCAAATTATGGCCCGCAAAGCCTACGCCCGCGGCTACGCAGTGGTTGTGTTTGACTGGCGCGCGCACGGCAAAACGGCAAAGCTTTCACCCGCGATGACGTCAGATGGCCTATACGAAGGCGAAGATTTTGTGCGAATTGCAGCAGCAGTAAAGGCAATGGGCGCGCCTGCTCCCTTCTGGTTTACAGCATTTTCCTTAGGAGGGCTGCTGGCACTTTGGGGCGTAAAGTCGGCGCAGTCAATTGACAAATGGGGAACAGATTTAGACTTGACGCTAGATGATATCGGCGGCTGTGCGGTGATTTGCCCGGCGCTAGAGTCGTTGCGAAGTCTTCAGTACTTAGTGAATCATCCTACGGGTAAATACTTAGAAAAGGCCATTACTCGCAAGCTCAAACAGCTCCTTTACCAGCTTCAGCAAGATCACCCTGCCGCGTTCGATCCGCAAGCCGTTGAGCGCGTGCACAGCATATGGAGCTTTGATCACGAAATTGTTATTTCCCGGTTGGGGATTAGTTCTGTAGAAGAGTACTACACCATCACCAGCGGCTTATATGTTTTGCCCGAACTCAAAAAGCCCACGCTGATTCTCTATGCTGCGGATGATCCACTATTTGAACCGGCGCTAGTTAAAGAAATTGAGGCGACTTGTGCGGAAAATGAGTGCATAGATCTGATTCTGACTTCAGAAGGTGGCCATGTGGGCTATATCAGTAGCCGGGCTTGTCAGCAGCAGATCAAAGATCCTGACCGCTGGTGGGCCTGGAATCGAGTTTTAAACTGGTGCGATGCGGCTACAACCAGATAAGACACTGCACCTTTTAAGAACTTTAATACTTATTTGCTTATGTATTGAAGTCCTCTGACTAAGTAGCTTTTGCTACTAAAGCAAGCTGGATCTAGTCTATTCTTGTCGCTGTGCTATAACCATCTAAGTATTTTAACTGAGGCAGACGGTTTTTATTTAAATCAATGTTCTAATCCTATACTTAAAATACTTAGCCACAAATCGGCTTTTCTTGTGCGATCTATCGATTCAGCATTCCTCTCTAGTCAATTCACCTATATAGATTCGCTCAAGTCACTTAGAGCCAATCGTTTCGCGCTAATCACCAACCTATGACAGCAGATTTTGGGCCAGCGAAAGAAACCCTTCGCCTAGCGAAGCTCCAAGGCTATAACGTCTTAGATACGCTTCCTGAGCCAGTTTATGACGATATTACTTCGTTGGCTGCTCACATCTGCCAAACGCCAACGGCTCTTATCAGCCTGATAGACGCCGACCGCCAGTGGTTCAAGTCAAAAATTGGCATGACGGTGAACGAAACGCCCCGTAATATTGCTTTTTGCAATCAAACAATTCAGCAGTCAGGTCTTTTGGTCGTCGAGAATGCTCAAGAAGACGATCGTTTCAAAGCTAATTCGCTGGTGACAGGTGAGCCCCATATTCGATTCTATGCAGGGGCTCCGCTAATAACACCTGATGGTCACGCTTTGGGTTCTCTGTGCGTGATCGACTACCAACCTCGCCAGCTTACAGCGCCCCAACAACATGGGCTATTGGTTTTGAGCAGGCAGGTCGTGGCTCAGCTTGAGCTAATCTATCGGGCGAATCTGCTTAAGTCTGCTAACGATAATTTGGAGCACCGCGTTAATGAGCGCACTGCCGGGCTGACTTCAGCACTGCATCGACTGCTTAAGGCTCAAACAAAGCTACTCAAAAGAGAAGCGGCTTTAAGGCACAGTGCACTTCACGATCCGCTAACCGGGCTCCCTAACCGCAGCTATTTTTCACAAAGGCTCGATCAGGCTATTCAGCTTGCAAATCGTCAACCTAACCATTTATACGCCGTTCTCTTTCTTGATCTTGACGAGTTTAAGCAGGTGAATGATGCGCTCGGTCATGATGTTGGCGACCAGCTACTTCAGTATGTCGCTGAGCAAATCAAGCTGCTGCTGCGCAAGAGTGACTTGGTGGCCCGCTTAGGTGGCGACGAGTTCGCCGTACTGCTAGACGATATTCCAAACGAGGAGCATGTTTTTGTAGTGGTGCAGCGGCTTCAAGAGCAGCTTAGTCTGCCGTTTTTAGTCGGCGATCGCCAAATTTCAATCGGCGCTAGCGTGGGCATTACCTTTAGCAATCAAGGCTACAAGCATCCTGAAGCCGCAATCAGAGATGCCGATGTCGCTATGTATCGGGCTAAGGCGCGTTCCAAGCAGCAGGCCAAAGCTAAAATTCAAGCCCAGCTTGAGCAGCATCAGCGCACCCTGAAGTCATCTAAAAACGCGCTTGAGACATCTACATCGCCTATTCTCATTCAAGACAACTCGATTGATGATGCGCAGCGATTCGTCGTATTTGACGCGGCGACTAAAGGTAGCGGCCAAACCCGACTGATGCTAGAAAGTGAGCTGCGTCAAGGATTAGAAAAAAGTGAGTTTCATCTGTATTATCAGCCTATTTTTGGTCTGGAGAATGCGCGAATAGCTGGGTTTGAGGCACTTTTGCGCTGGCATCACCCGCAGCATGGCTGTTTAGAGGCGAGTGAGTTTATTGCGATCGCTAACGACATCGGTCTTCTCGTCGATCTGTGCCATCAAATTATTCAGACCGCCTGCTGTCAGCTTAAAGCGTGGCGCGACTGCCTGCCTGAAAACAACCTACAGATACACCTCAATTTGTCTTTAGTCCAAATTTGCTGCCCGCAGTTAATCGACTATTGGCGCGACATGCTAGCGGACTATCAGCTCCCGCCCTCTGCTTTCTTATTAGAAATAGAAGAGCAGGTGCTACTCAGCAGCGACCCGGCTGTTATGGTCGCTTTGCAGCAGCTTCATGCTTTGGGTTTGGGGCTTTGTGTTGATGACTTCGGCCTGGGTCATTCTTCGCTGAGCCGTCTGCATCAGCTCAACGTGGGCGCGCTAAAGATTGACCGCACTTTCGTTGAGGGTATAGACAGTATCGGGGGTACAGAAATTATTAAGACGATTATTGATCTCGGTCGGAGTGCCAATATGAGCGTCATTGCCGAAGGCATTGAAACTCAGCAGCAGTTAGATGCTCTAGTGAGTTTGGACTGTCCGCACGGGCAGGGATTTTTACTGAGCAGTCCGCTACAGGCTACTGAAATCAGCAAGCTGCTATGCAAGTAAGCTCCATCGCTCTATCAAGCTTCTATCAATTTAAGTTGGATTCGGGAATGCTGCGATAGCAAAACCTCCCGTCTTCGGCGCTCATGAAACTCGCTTTGCATCGGCCTAGTCGGCTATCTAATGACTTCCTAATGCCCGTCCTTACAATAGCGGTCGTCATTAGTCTGATGCTGGTTGCGATTGGCAGCTTTAATACGGCCAAGATCTCTCAGGGGTTCAAGCGTGGCATCACTACCGACTTTCAGCTTCAGCGTCTTAGCGACGAAATTAGCTACTACAACGAAGTGCTCACAATGTCAGCTCGCTTAGCGGCAGCCACAGGAGATTTATCGTGGGAAGCACGCTACAGAGCCTTTGAGCCCAGACTGATTGAGTCTATCGATCAGGTTGTGGATCTTAATGCCGATGCCTACAACTTAGAAGTAGAGCCGATTACAAAAGCCAGCTCCAGGCTGATTGAGATAGAAAATGCGGCCTTTAGGCTAGTACGGATTGAGAAGCCGCAGCAGGCGCTAGCGCTTTTGTTTAGCGATACTTATCAGGCCCAAAAAGAAATCTCAGCTAGCGGTATGCGAGCTTGGTCAGACATACTCAGCGCTGAAGTGAATACCAATCTCAAAAATTACGGTGAAGGTTTATTTCTCTCCAGCGTTTTTAGCATGGTCAGCTTTTGGATTTTGCTGATTGCCTGGGTAGTGCTGCTCTATTTAATTAATCAATATATTCTCCGTCGCCGGGCGGCTGAAGATAGTTTGCGCCAGGCTAAGCAGCAGCTCGAAACTAGCCATCAAGAGCTTCAGCTATCAGAGGCAACGCTTCAGCAGAAGGCTAAAGATCTTGAATACACGCTTGCTGAACTCAGGCAGGCGCAGGTGCAGATGGTGCAGAGTGAAAAAATGTCGAGCTTAGGTCAGCTCGTAGCTGGGGTTGCTCATGAGATTAATAACCCGGTTAATTTCATTCATGCCAATCTAGATCCAATTCGCGAATATGCTACGGATTTACTCAACTTAATGGACAGCTATCAAACGCACTATCCTACGCCTGTTGCTGAGATTCAAGATGAGATCGAAGCGGCGGATCTGGCGTTTGTGCGCGCCGATTTGCCTAAGATCTTAAGCTCTATGGAAGTCGGTACACGGCGCATTCGGCAGATTGTGCTGTCGCTACGCAATTTTTCAAGGTCGGATGAAACCGGGCTGAAGTCTGTTGATATTCATCAGGGTATAGAGAGTACGCTGCTGATTTTGCAGCATCGGCTGAAGGCGTCTGCTGAGGTGCCAGCCGTTGAGGTCGTGCGCAATTATGGCCCGCTGCCTCAGGTGGCTTGCTATCCAGGTCAGCTCAATCAGGTGTTGATGAATATTATTTCTAACGCGATTGATGCGATTGACGAGGCGTGGGCAAGGAACGAGCGTGAACGTGAGCGCCGAGAAGCGTGCCAGGAAAAAAGCGATCGCGGAAAGCTTACGTTACGCACAAGTCTTAAAACGCTAGGCGGCGATAGTTGGGCTGAGGTAGCGATCGCGGACACTGGCCTCGGCATTCCTGAAGCGGTACAGGCTCGCATTTTCGATGCATTTTTTACGACCAAACCAGTCGGTAAAGGGACGGGCATGGGCCTTTCGATTAGCTATAGCATCATTACCGAAAAGCATCATGGGCGGCTGTTTTGTCAGTCGGTGCCTGGTCAGGGGGCGACGTTTGTCGTGCAGTTGCCGCTGAATTTATCGGCCTAAGGCGTGCGACGGTAGTTGAAAAGCGCGATCACACTTCCTAAGAGCAACACAGGTGTCAGCCAGTTTCCCCAGCGTACGTAGAGCGTCTGCGTTTGTCTCAGGTGAATTGTGGCAAGGTGAGTAGCATATTCGTTGGGTGTAGAAAGCCAGCGCGATCGCCCCCGAGGATCAACGACGCCCGAAATCCCGTATTTGTCACGCGCACCGCCCACCGATCGGTTTCCACAGCGCGCATCACATCTTGTCCGTGGTGCTGCATCATCATGCGCGGCGGATAAGGATCGTTATTAGACGCTGTAAAAATAGCCTGTCCACCTGCTTTTGCCTGCGCTCGAAACAGCTCTGGATACACCGACTCATAGCAAATTCCAGCGACTATCGGGCCAAAAGGCGTTTCTAGCTGCTGATCGGCGCGCCCGGCAATCATACTTTCGCCAAAGGGCGATAGCCGGTTAACAATCGCGCCAATCACCGGCTCAAACGGAATATATTCTCCTAAAGGCACCAGCTTTATTTTGTTGTAGCGTCCGGCAATCTCACCGTCAGAATCGTCACCGGACGTTAGCATCAGTAGACTTTGCGTTAGCGGCGTTAGCGGTTCGTCAATCTGCTGATGAACAAACGTTCCTAAAAGCAGCGGTACGCCCGCTTTAATAACGGCTCTTTGAAACACATTCTGATCTTGTAAAAAGGCGTTCCATTCCTGCGGTATCGCCCCTTCAGGCGTGATCACTAAGTCCGCGCCTTTAGCTGCTAAAGACTCGTATCCTTTTAAATAGACCTGTCGAGATGCTTTGACGCCCTGCGCCGTTAGCTTTTGGCTGCTGGGGATGTTGCCCTGAATCAGGCCCACTGTTATTGCATTATCTGGGCCGCTAGCTAAGGGGCGGCTGTAGAGGCCAAAGCCAAGTAGGTGGATGGCTGTAAATAGGGCGATCGCATACAAAAGAGCAGAACGCGCCTTATGTGTCCAAGCACTTATCCAAGCCTCAGCCAACAGTCCATTAACGGCCAAAATCGCGGCGCTGATAGTCAACGGCCCCGATAGCTGCCCAAGCTGCAAAGCCATCAGATTATAAGGACTTTGGGTGTAGTTAACGGGCGACCAATACAGCGGCCCTTTGCTCCAAATCCATTCAATTGTGCACCACAGCGCTGTCCCGATTAAAACCCGTGACAGACCAGTGAGCGATCTGCCGCTTTGGCTAACCCGCCTGCTCAAAGCCACCATCAGCCCCGTCCAAATCACACCAATCGCCACGCCCCATAGCGTAATGAAGGCCCATGAGAATAGGGTTACCGCAATGCTGCCTAGCCAGGGCACGCCCATCCACATCATCGGATGCAGGCCCCTTACCCAAGAGAGCGCTATGCCGTGATAGGCCGCGCCCCAAATAGCGGCGTAGGAGAGCGTTTTTCGCAGAGATTGCGACGGCTGAACCGAGAGCGTCCACAGCGGCACCATTGCTATCCAGGCCAGCGGCCAAGCGTTTACAGGCGCAAGGCCCATAAGCGTTCCGCCGAGTAGCAGCGCCCAAGGCCCAGACATTATTAGCAATGTCTTTTTATTTGTAAAACGCTTAAGAAAGTTCAAATTCAGCTTCAGCAAAAAACGTCAGTCAGGCCGTTTGGCTCTAAAGAGATCATAGGCGCTTAACAGCTTGGTATAATCCACTCTTTATTAGCAAAAGCGGAATAGCGATGGCAGATTGGCAGGTGGTGGAAGGCGGTGTGACCGCGCCCAAAGGCTTTCGAGCAGCCGGTGTAACGGCAGGGCTCAAGCCTTCAGGAGCACCAGATTTGGCGCTGATTGTGTCGGACTGTGATGCGATCGCTGCGGGCGTTTTCACCACTAGCCAGGTGCGCGCAGCCTGCGTTGACTACTGCCAGAATTTGCTCGAAGAAAAACCAGCGGCTCGCGCCATTCTCTGCAATGCGGGCCAGGCCAATGCCTGCACAGGTGATCAGGGTGTTCAAGATGCTCTAGAGAGCGCAGCGGCAACCGCCTCGGCGCTAATGCTTTCGCCCAATCAGGTGCTCACTGCCTCTACCGGCGTCATTGGACAGCGGCTTAAAATAGACGCGCTCAAAGCAGGCATTCCCAATCTGGTTGCCGATCTTTCTCACGAGGGATCTGATCGGGCTGCTCGAGCGATTGTCACTACAGATTTAGTGACTAAATCAATTGCGCTAGAGACGCAAATAGGCGATCGCCCCGTGCGCATTGGCGGCATCTCCAAAGGCTCTGGGATGATTCATCCCAACATGGCAACCATGCTGGCTTTTGTTACCTGCGATGCGGCAGTATCTCCTCAGCTTTGGCAAGACATGCTGCGCCGCGCCACCGAAAAAAGCTTCAATCAAATCACGGTCGATGGCGATACCAGCACGAATGACTGTCTGCTGGCGTTGGCTAATGGCGAGTCGCGTACGCCTGCGATTACTGAAGCAGGCCCTGATGCCGACAAGCTAGAAGCAATGTTGACGGAGGTGTGCGTTCACCTGGCAAAATCGATTGCTCGCGATGGCGAGGGGGCTACATGCCTGATAGAAATTTCGGTGGCCGGGGCGATGAGCGATCGCGCTGCCAACCAAATCGCGCGCACTGTGGCAGGCTCTTCTTTAGTAAAGTCTGCTATTTTTGGCCGCGATCCTAACTGGGGCCGCATTGCTGGGGCTGCCGGACGCGCTGGTATTCCTTTCGAGCAAGGTGAACTAACAATTAGGCTAGGCGATTTTGCACTCATGATAGATGGCACGCCTCAGGCTTTCGATCGCAAAGCTGCTAGCGCCTACCTCACTGAGCAGTCAGAGCGTAGTGTACTGGCGATGTCTCAAATTCTGCTCACCAGCGCTCAGCAAAGTAATGCGCTGCTAGTAACCGAGACGCAGCAGCCCTTCGAGCGTCAGCAGCTAGAGATAGAGACACTCAACCATCCTGTGAAAGTTAGCATCAGCGTAGGCTCTGGCCCTGGGAAAGGACAGGCTTGGGGCTGCGATCTCAGCTACGATTACGTCAAAATCAACGCAGAATATACAACCTGAAACTTTTACGATCTGTGTCCGTCAAGTAACTAAGCATGTACTAAGCATGTTCGGCGTATTCTACGTGTGATCACAGTCATTTAAAACGCGCCTAAAAAGCAGTTTATGAAAGGTATTTGAAGATTGGATGCGTTTTCAGTGTAAATACTGGCAAAAGCATCTATTAAAAAATACAGAGATGATAAGTTTGTTTACGTAGACGTTCCAAGGGCGCTCTTTGCCTAATTGCACTGTCTATTGCATCTACGTAGGCAATGACTGCAATAGATAGCACAGGGATAATCAGCGAGTTTCTATACCGTTGTATGCCTTAAAAACATAGAGAAACCGTCCAAACAGTTATTCAGACGCTAAAAGTGGAGAGTTGAGAGTTCATGCGTAAAGTTACTGCCTCAGCGGTTATTCTTACCGCCCTGACAGGCTGCAGCCAAAGCAGCATTCCCAGTACTCAATGGAGCTTTGATGTTCCTACTGAAGAAGGTGTAGCTAGCGCCGATGCAACCGAAGGCACGTTAGCTTCTGCCGAGCTAGTGGCCTCATCGCTCGAAAAAGATTCGTCCTCAACTGTAGGCTCAAGCGCAGGCGGGCGTATGATGGGCCCTGCCTTCGAGCAGCCCGAAGCCGACGCTATACCAGGCGCGAAGCTCTCTACTGTAGGCAGACCTAGCAGCAAAGAAGTGAGTGGCCTAACTGGCGAAACCTACGGGCTGGCCAATGGATTAGCCAGTGGATTAGCCAGTACCTCACCCTCAACTCGGCCTGACCCCGTAGCCCAGGTAAGAGCCTATCTTCGTTCAAGCGGCAGTCCTAGCGCGCTGACTAATCGCACGCCTTACGCCTCCCAGGTGTATCTCTCTTCTTTGCCCATTCCCAACCAGTACGCCGCCTCTAGTTCACTCTCCTCTTCACCTACCGGCTCAACTACCAATCTCCCATCTGTTCTAGAGCCCTCTGCACTCGGCTTTACGGAGTCTTTGCCGAACAGCGAGATTGCCAGCAGCCCTGAAACGCTACTCCCTATCCCAGATTTTGCTACCCCAAACCTATCGGCAGAGGTTTCACTAGACGGACTAACCGCACCTGCATCGGTTGCCTCAACCTTCGAGTCTGTAGCGGGTAACGATTCAATAACTAGCCGCGACTCGTCTGATATATCATCTGCCTCATCAGCTAATGCCTCGTCAGCTAATATCAGCGCGGCTGACGATATGGCTGCTGACGATATGGCTGCGCCTGTCAGATTTGAAGATGGTTTGCCACAGCTAGTTTCTAGTGTGTCAGCTTCTCCTACTGATATGCCTGCTCAGAATGTGTCGATCGGCACGACCATCTTGAACAATCTCCAACGGTTATCTTCTGCGCCTCCTATTGACACCGTTGTTGCTGATAGCACTGCCAAAAACAGCTATCAGCAGATACCCATACAGGATATGCCCGCTCCAGTGATAAGTGCTCCAGTGATAAGTGCTCCAGCAACGCCCCTGTCTGACTCAGTTCCATCATCACCTGAGTCTGTTGTCAGCGATCTGCCAGCGGAAGCTGCGGCAGTCACTTACCAACCGGCTGTACCCCAGCAGGCAACGTTGGCAAGCCTAACAGAGAACATGCCTAGCCGAGAGCTATCTCCGCTAGTCGCTAGCTACCGAGCTGCTCAAAATTTAGACTATTCGACGCGCGGTGAGTCTTCGGTCGATCTTCGTGATGCTACGCCCCTGCGTGATCTAGATACAAGCTCGAACCCTAGCAGCTCGTCTTCTCCCCTGCTTCAAAGCTTTAGTGGCGATGCCGATGTTTCTACACTTTATGTCCCCATCGCAGAGCCAGCAGCTAGCGATATCTCAGGTACTTTAATTCAAGAGGCGATGGGCGCTTTAGAAGAAGAGGTTTCTAATTCCGACTTTTTGAATGGGCTGCTTCAGCAGGGCACCTTCTCTTCTATCTTGAGTTCGACAGCACTGGTCAGCGACCGACCATCACAAGCTGCCCCTGCGATCATCACGCCTTCAGCGTCTACTGTAGCGCCGTCGATTGCGCAAAGGATTCCCCTAGCGACGAGCAAGCGTCCTGCCAAACGTCGTCAGCGAGTGATGTGGCTGTAAGTCATTTTGGTTTGTTATTAGCTGACTATTGAGGGGGCTATTGAGCGATCGCAAGTTCAACTTCTCTGTTGCGAATCGTCACGTCGTACCCTCTCAAAAAGTCATTGCCTAGCAGGCCAATGCTTACAGAGTCACCGATGCTAACCTTCGCATTCTTAAGCGTCGCGTTGCCCATAGACATAGAATACATTTCGCCAATGTCAAAGGTGACTTCAGCGGCGCTTGCGGTTGCTGCAACCATTCTCTCTGTCGGCACAACGCCCAGCTCATCGGCCATAGCCCTTGTTATTAGCGTACGGCTTGCCCCCGTGTCTAATATCATCTCGTAAGTTCGCTCACCATTGAACAAAATCTGCACAACTGGCGTGCCGTGTAGCCTGCGGACAATAGGTATGCGAATTCTCGCAGATGATGCGGTTGGTGGAGTATTGGCAGGAATCTCAGCGATAGGCTGTGGTAGCTGGGTGCTGGGGCGATCAATAAAATAATCGTTAGACCGCGCTGAAGGACGCAGCGGAATATAGACGGTCTGCTGTAGCGCCTTAATTTGAGCTGTCGCATGATCAGCGTGGCGAGTGTACTCAGCTATTTTTTGCTGAGCAATATTGTAATGCTCACTGCTTGCGTTCACCTTTCTGAGCTGGTCTGCGGCTCTGCTCCAACGGCTTGCGATTAGCCCCCAGTCGTCAGGCGATACGGCTGAGAGGGTTAAGGTATAGGCGCTAGAAGCCAGATTGATACCTTCACGATATCGCGCGTCTGCCGCCTGAGACGATACAGCAGCCGTTTCAGTTTCAACAAGCTGATTGCCAGACTGACTAGCCACTTTCACGTCAGCCTGATTTTCACTATCTACAACCTGTTTTATATTCGAGCTGTCAGCACCTGCTTTTTGCGATGCGTCTGTATCTTCTTTTGGCGTAAGCGCGCAGGCATAGCAAACTAATCCGATGAAGCTAGGTAGTAATATGTAGCGGTAGACGGATCGAGACTGGCCCATGGAAAAAGTTGTAACCTTGCTTACTTCTTTAAAATTCCCTGACCTGTTTTATGCTGTGCTCGCGCCTTATACGGATATTATTGTCAAAGATTTGTCAAGTTTCAGTGTTTATCACTCAGCTTTAGCCCAGTCTCAGACCCACTTTTGAGCTTTTTTTGGGCCTGCGGCTGTCGTTTTCTCTCTTTCTACCGTCCCTCTTAATAGGATTGCTATGTTCGACCCTTCTGCTCAGCCTGCTTTGCTCGTTTTAGAAGATGGCACTATCTATAGAGGATGGTCATTCGGTGCGACGGGCACTGCGATGGGCGAAGTCGTTTTTAATACGGGTATGACGGGCTACCAGGAAGTGCTCACAGATCCTAGCTACTGCGGTCAGATGGTGACTTTTACTTACCCTGAGCTAGGGAATACGGGCGTCAATGCAGCAGATGAAGAATCGGCTAAGCCCTATGTGAGAGGAGCGATCGCGAAAAATGTATGCGATCGCCCAAGCAACTGGCGCTCTACTCAATCACTCGGCGACTACCTCAAGGGCCACGATATCCCAGGCATTCACGGCATCGACACACGCGCACTTACCCGCAAGCTCCGCAGCGTTGGCGCGATGAACGGCGTTATCTCTAGCGAAGTTCTAGACGCTGAAGAACTTCTCAGACAACTTCAAACGCTGCCTTCGATGGAGGGGCTTAACCTCGTTAAAGAAGTGACGACACCCGATATATACGAATGGAGTGAAGCCACTGAAGAGAGCTGGGCGTTTAGCGCTAAGGCGGTCACTGACGCCGAAAGGGTCGAGCCAAAACCGGCTACTGATGAGTCTCAGCTAACAGTTGTTGCGATTGACTTTGGCATTAAACGCAATATTCTAAAGCGGCTTTCTAGCTATGGTTGCCGGGTCATTGTTGTCCCTGCAGGCACCTCTGCCGAAAAAATTCTGAGCTACAAGCCCAACGGCATATTTTTGTCTAACGGCCCTGGCGATCCGGCAGCAGTGACCAATGCGCCCCAGGTCACCCGCGAGCTGATTGACAGTCAGATTCCCACGTTTGGCATTTGTATGGGCCACCAAATATTAGGTCTATCGCTGGGCGCAGAAACCTTCAAGCTAAAATTTGGGCATCGTGGGCTCAATCAGCCCTGCGGCATCAGTGAACAGGTTGAAATTACCAGTCAAAACCATGGTTTTGCTTTGACGGCTGATTCTTTAGATCAAGAGCAGGTCGAAATTACGCACCTTAACCTCAACGATCAAACGGTTGCAGGTATTCGACACAAACAGCTCCCGGTCTTTTCAGTGCAGTACCATCCCGAAGCTAGCCCCGGCCCTCACGATGCCGACTATCTGTTCGCAAATTTTGTGGCAGCGATGCGATCTGATGCCCGCACCTAGTTGTATCGCCCAGTCATTTTGCCCTGTCACTGCGTTAAATGTTCTGATAATAGGACGTTCCAAAAGAAAGACCAAAATAACCTGATTGGTTGAGGGATACTGACCCGTGATAGGGCATGATACTTATGACTTAAGTTAGGTCTGTAGCTAACGCCTTCGATGGCGACTATTCGGTTGATACTGATAGATAGCTACTCGTGAATACTCATTAACTTTGTAAGTAAACCTACGTATTTAGGTCTTTCTTGCAGTCGATAGTATCTTGCCCTATACTTAATCGTCATATTGTCGTTCGATGCCAGGCATATCAGGAGGATCCCATCGCTGAGTCGCTTACCCTAACGGTTAGTCTAAGAGGCACCCGCGAAGTTAGGGGGAAATGTCAAATATTTCGCCTCACTGGACTGTTAGATGCTTTTTCAGAGCCTACTTTTCTCAAGGTTCTCAACAAGTACATCGAAGACGGGCCAGCTCATATTATTTTGGACTTGTCTACAATTGACTTTGTTGACAGCTCCGGTTTAGGCGCGCTAGTTCGATTGGTCAAGAAAGCTAAGGGCGAGAGCGGTAGCGTTCAGGTGGTAAGTAACCCCCGCGTTACTCAAACCGTCAAGCTCGTTCGACTAGAGCAGTTTTTGTCTTTACAGCCCAACGTGGATGCTGCCCTTGAAAATCTAAAGAAACCATAGATAAAACAAACGAAAGTTCTAAACAGCACTTTTGTCCACTAATGCCACGTATTGACGCCGGATGTAAGAGTCTGCTGTTGATACGTGGTATTTGTTTAGGGGTGTTCATTCGCTATCTGGCTGCGGCTGCATTCGGGTTGCGTGTTGTTTTTGGCAAAGCTTATTGTGGCTCAAGCGTCTGTTGATTCCAGCTTTAATCTTTTTGTGAGTGACCTGCCGCAAGATGCTATCGGTGAGCTATCTGAAAGTCAGTTAAATGCGATCGCCCCTATATCTCTCGCCTACATAGGCGATGCGGTGTTTGAAATGTACGTGCGATCGCGCCTTCTCCTCCCCGCTAAGAAAATTCGCGACTACCACAATCAGGTTGTGAGCCAGGTCAAAGCTGAGCAGCAGGCTCAGTACGCAGATCTATTAGTCCCGTCTTTGACTGAAGCAGAGAAAGATATTCTCAGGCGAGGGCGCAACGCAACGACTGGTCGTCAGCGTCGTGCGACAGCTCAAAGCTATCAGAAAGCAACTGGCTTTGAGGCTTTGATTGGATTTCTGTACCTGAGCGATCGGCCTCGCCTATTCGATTTGCTCAAGCGCCTGTCAATCTAGAAAGAATTTCTCACTGCTTGCTAGCTCGCCCATTGAGTTCAGGGCCGCATACGCTAAAATAAACGTTCAAAAACCTCTGGAAGTCCAACCTCTGGAAATCTCTAGAGGAATCATCAAGAGGCGTTAGGCGTGAGTGATTTAGATAGTTCACCAGATAATTCGGAAAGATCTTCTCAGCGGCCTCGTATTAAAAAGACTGGGCCTAAATCCGGTGGTGGGCCTAAGTTGGGCTCTGGCCGTGGCGGCTCTAGCTATAAAGGCGGTTCTGGCAAGACAGCAGGCCGTGCATACAAGGCAGGCGCTAAGCCAGGTGCCAAACCCAGCTCCAAATCGGGTGCTAAGCCTCGCCTCAAACCCGGCGTTTCGTCTGGTCAGGATAGGCCAAAAAGCGCAGCGGGCGACTCTAAGTTTGGGAAAGGGCGCAAGTTTAATGAAGACCGTGGCTCAAAAGGCACTTATGGTAAGGGTCGTCGTGACCGAGATGAGCGCGGCGGTCGGGGTAAATATGGTGATCGCGATAACGATGTGCCCGACCAGTTTCGGAAGGATGAAACGTTCGGAGAAGAACAAAAGCCCGATCTGATCTATGGTCGTCACTCTGTAGAAGCTGCCATTGAAGCGAACCGACCGCTGAATAGAGTATGGGTAAATGAAAAGCTACGCTACGACTCACGCTTTCG
Source organism: uncultured cyanobacterium (assembly GCA_963793265.1). Classification (GTDB taxonomy): domain Bacteria; phylum Cyanobacteriota; class Cyanobacteriia; order Phormidesmidales; family Phormidesmidaceae; genus Phormidesmis. Next base: position 804,836 of record CAWBZI010000002.1, on the reverse strand, counting down.
CCCAATGGTTTTAGCGGCCAAAGACAACGGGGCGGTGATTGATGAGGTAGACGGCCTGCGACTCTCACAAATGACCCAGGGCGCTAATCATCAAGGAATTGTTGCTCAAGTAGCCGCTTACGGATATTTAGAGCTAGAGATTTTAGTTGAGCAGGCAAAAGCAGCGGTACGGCGTCCGGTGATTGTTGCGGCTGATGGCATTACCGATCCCCACAATTTAGGTGCGATTGTGAGATCTGCTGAGGCCATTGGTGCGCAGGGGATCGTGATCCCACAAAGGCGCGCTGTGGGGATCACGTCTACTGTTGCAAAAGTCTCGGCGGGGGCTTTAGAAAATATTCCTATAGCTAGAGTTGTCAATCTTGGGCGATCGCTAGAGTACTTAAAGAGTGAGGGCTTTTGGATTTACGGGCTAGCCGCTGAAGCTGCCCAGCCTATTCATACCGCAGACTTTTCAGCGCCGGTTGTTCTTGTTGTCGGTGCTGAAGGCAGTGGTCTAAGCCTTTCCGTTCAAAATCTTTGTGACGTGCTTGTATCCATTGAGCTTAGGGGTAAAACGCCTAGCCTTAATGCCTCTGTTGCAACCGGCATGGCGCTCTACGAGATCTACCGCCAAACTTGGTTAAACAAGTTGCCAGCCTTGAATCTGCCAGATTCGGACGCACAGGGTTTAACTGATAAAAATGTTCTACCTAGCGCTTCAGAATAGTTCTGGCAGAATTATCAGTAGGAGTAGGGATTGATAGAAAGGTACAAACCAATGTAGAAGAATATAGTCTCAAAAAAAGAAAAAGCTTCTTAAGACATTGCTTTTGGCTAATTTTTTGCGGTATTCTTCTACATCAACAGTACTGTGAGGTTTTGTTCTATTGAATTTTGTATCGGGTATTGTGATCGAGGTCTTCTTCCAATCTCGTTATTTGCTAACAGCCAAAAAATGAAAGCTGTTCTAAAATGAAGCTTCTTCAGCCTGGTTTTAGTAACTCGCTCACTGACGAAGCTCAACTGTAAACATACAAAGCCATTCTCAATACTGTGATGAAAAACTTTTTTAGTAGCCTTTTTAGCTTCTTTTCTCCACCTTGGTGGGTAAAAATCACGACAGCAGAGCCCGTCTGCACTTACTATTTTGGGCCTTTTAGCAGTGAAGCCGAAGCAAATAAATCTAAACCTGGCTACGTTGAGGATCTCGAAGGCGAGGGCGCTCAGAACATTCAGGTTAGTTTTCAGCAAAGTTCTGAGCCTAAAGAGCTTACTATCGAAGCTGAAATGTCTGTCCCCTCATCTGTGATGATGACGGTATAGAGCATCTAGTCTATTGACTCAAAGCGCTTGGTCTATTTGTGTAAAATCAGGCTTCCATCTATATTTTTTCAGATCTAGCTTGCCTTTGATGAAGGCGATCCCTTCTTCTTTTAGCAGCAGCTCCTGCATGTCGTCATTGCCATCTCTCAACGAAGATCGAGACACTGCACCTTTCGCATTGACGACTCTATGCCAGGGGATATCAGTATTCGCGGTCACTCGAAATAGCGCGTAGCCAACGACCCTGGGCTTACCCATAAGCCCAGCCAAGTCCGCTACTTGACCATAAGTAGCGACTTGACCGTAGGGTATGAGCTTAACGACATCGTAGATTTTTGGATAGCAAGACATTTTTTAAGAAGACTACTCCTTCGTCTGGGCATTGAAGCTGGCTAAGCTAAAACAGTGAGGGCATTTAAGGACGACGAGCGATCGCGCTGTGACGCTCACTAACTCCTCTTTTTGGTAAATTCTACCTTCTGCGACAAAGCCAGTTGGCTCTTTTGTATCAATCAAAATCTGCCACTGCTGGTTCTCAATCGATTCAGGAATAGAAAACAGCAGCGATTCTTCTGAAGGATTGAAAAATAGTAAGAAGCTATCGTCGAAAATGCGCTGACCTTTACTGTCTAGGTTTGGAATTTCGGCCCCGTTGAGAAAGATCCCCACGGCCCGAGTGGAGCTATCGTTCCATTCCCTATCGTCAATCGTTGTGCCATCTGGATGAAACCAGCCGATATCTACGACACCCGAGCCATGAATTTCGCGGCCAAAGAACCACTGGTGGCGGCTAAAGATTGGATGGGCATGGCGAAACTCGATCAGCTTCTGTGTGAATTCGAGTAGCTGTTGGTCAGCCTCCTTTAGCTGCCAGTTGAACCAAGACAGTTCGCTATCCTGACAGTAGGTGTTGTTATTGCCCTTAGTAGAGCGCCCCATTTCGTCGCCGCCTAGTATCATGGGTACGCCTTGAGAGAGCATGAGCGTGGTTAAAAAGTTACGCCGCTGCCGTGATCGCAATTCAATAATTTTAGGATCGCTCGTCTCGCCTTCTGCGCCGCAATTCCAAGATCGGTTATAGCTCTCTCCATCCCGGTTGCCTTCGCCATTGGCGATGTTGTGCTTTTCGTTGTAGCTAACCAAATCGTTGATGGTAAAGCCGTCATGGGCGGTGATGAAATTGATGCTGGCATGAGGCAAACGGCCATCGTCTTGATAGAGATCAGAGCTACCAGTAAAGCGAAAGGCAAAGTCGCCTAAGCTATAGTGCTCTCCGCGCCAGAAGTCTCGAATGGTGTCGCGATACTTGCCGTTCCACTCAGACCATAGCAGTGGAAAGTTGCCGACCTGATAGCCGCCTTCGCCTAAGTCCCAGGGCTCGGCGATGAGCTTGGTGGTAGAGAGCACAGGGTCTTGATGGATGATGTCAAAGAAAGCGGAGAGCCGATCGACTTCGTAGAGTTCGCGGGCCAAAGCTGAGGCCAGATCAAAGCGGAAGCCGTCTACATGCATCTCTTGCACCCAGTAGCGCAGGCTATCCATAATCAGCTTGAGCACTTGAGGGTGGCGTACGTTTAGCGAGTTGCCGCAACCCGTGAAGTCCATGTAGTAGCGAGGAGAGGTTTCAACCAGCCGGTAATAGGCGGCGTTATCGATGCCTCGAAGTGAGAAGGTTGGCCCCAGGTGGTTACCTTCTCCGGTGTGGTTGTACACCACGTCTAGAATCACCTCAATGCCTTCTGCATGAAGCGCTTTCACCATTTCTTTGAACTCGCGCACCTGCTGCCCGCTTTGTATGCCCCGCGGGCCTGAAGCGCTGTAGCCAGCGTGGGGAGCAAAGTAGCCTAGTGAGTCGTAACCCCAGTAGTTGTGCAGGCCAGTAGTGACTAAGTGACCGGGATGCACATCGTAGTGGTGAACGGGTAGAAGTTCTACGGCGGTGATGCCAAGACTTTTGAGGTGGGCGATCGCCTCTGGATGCCCCATGCCTGCATACGTACCTCTTAGCTCATGAGGAATTTTAGGATTTTGCCGTGTGAAGCCGCGAACGTGCACCTCATAGATAATTGTGCGATCCCAGTCAATATCTGGATGGGTGTCGTCTTCCCAATCAAAGCCACCATCAATGACGACGGATTTTGGCATAGCCTTAGCGCTGTCAGTGACGCAAAAGTCCAGATCCAGGTCGCGATCACCAAAGTGATCCATCGGAAAGCTAAACAGCTCAGGGCCAAAACAAACGTCTCCTGTGATCGCTTTAGCATAGGGATCGATCAGCAGCTTGTGCTTATTAAATCGGTGGCCCGAAGCGGGATCGTAAGGGCCTTCTACCCGAAAACCGTAGCGCTGATCTGGGCCTATACCCGGCAAAAAACCGTGCCAAACATAGTTGGTTACTTGAGGCAGTTGCACCTGTCTCTCATGGTCTTTCTCATCGAACAGACACAAGATTACGCCCGTAGCATTCTCAGAAAACAGAGCAAAATTAGTGCCCTTACCATTCCATGTAGCACCCAACGGATGCGGTCTTCCTGGCCAAACTTCTACCGTCATAGGTGCCGCAAGCTAAACGTGAAATAAAGAAAATATAAATTCTGTTAACAGCAACCCTACCAAAGATTGAAGTTCTCTGATACAAACATATTCATTTTGCTGTTCACTTTGATTCTGGCTGGGGCGTCCAATGTAGGTAGTGCCTTCGTTTTGCTATATCCGTGATAATAGTCACCTGTCTTGGCTATGTCTATCACACCAGTAGTTTTTTATACTCAGTAAGCTGTATTAATGAGTTTATGATTTGCTACTATGCCTCAGCCTAGTCGTCGTCCGCTTAAGCCTAATCCCTTTAGCTCACTGCGCGATCCTAAGACGGGAAAATGGAAAGTCATTATGGCTTTTGCGCTTAAAACAAATTCGCTAGAAAATATCGAGCAGCAAAAAGCTTAGCGGTTCTTTCACGTTTATCACTGCTTTCTTTCGAAGCGGCATCTGGCTGGCACAATAGGCTCACTTCAGTCTTTTTACGCGCCGCTATGTCTAATCTATATCCACCGATTGAGCCCTATTTGCAGAGCACGCTACAGGTTTCTTCTCTGCACACGCTTTACTACGAAGAATCCGGTAACCCCGATGGCAAGCCGGTTGTCTTTTTACACGGTGGCCCTGGCGGTGGCAGCATTCCTATCTACCGCCAGTTTTTTGATCCCGCTCAATGGCGAATTATCTTATTCGATCAGCGCGGCTGCGGCAAAAGTACGCCTCATGCAGAGCTGACTGATAATACGACTTGGGATTTAGTGAGCGATATTGAGAAATTGCGATCGCGTCTCTCTATACCAAAGTGGACGGTCTTCGGCGGTAGCTGGGGCAGCACCTTAGCACTCACCTACGCCCAAACCCACCCAGCTCGCTGCGCTGGGTTGATCCTCAGAGGCATTTTCATGCTGCGCTCAAAAGAAATCCAATGGTTCTATCAGTCGGGCGCAAGCTATATCTTTCCTGATGCTTGGGAGGGTTACATCGCCCCTATTCCTGAAGCCGAACGAGATAACTTAGTTGCGGCTTACTACAAACGCCTGACCAGCGACGATGCTGATATTCGACAGACAGCCGCTCGCGCTTGGTCAATTTGGGAGGCCAGCACCAGTAAGCTAATCCTGGACGAAGGCTTAATTGAGCGGTTTGGCAGCGGTAGCTTTGCCGATGCCTTCGCGCGCATTGAGTGCCACTACTTCATTAACAAAGGCTTTTTCGAGAACGAAAATCAGCTTCTCGACAGCGTAAACCGTATCCGCCATATTCCAACCGTCATCATTCAGGGCCGATACGACGTGGTGTGCCCGATGGCTTCCGCCTGGGATCTGCATCGTGCTTGGCCTGAAGCTGAGCTTACGGTTATCGCGAACGCGGGCCACTCTGCGACAGAGCCAGGCATCAGAAGCGCTTTGATTGAAGCTACGGATCGATTCGCTTTACAGTAGAAAATCCTCATATTAAAAACCCTCCGTCAAGTTACTCGACGGAGGGTTTTAACTTTTTCGCTTGTACAAAGCTGCTATCTCTGCCAAAAGCGTCGCTTGTTTTCATTAGGCACAGGCAAATTCAAAGACGTGTGAAACTCCTGCTGCACCTTCTTCGTCAGCCGCTTAGACACCTGGCGAACAATTTGATTTAGCAGCTTATCGCCTGACGCCTTGACCAAGTTATCAGGCAATACCTGAATAAATCGAGGCACCTCAACCCAAGTCGATAGCGTTAACTCCCACTCCACATGAGTTGCCTTCTCAATCTCTAAATCTTTAGGCAAATCTTCGGCAGCGCCTTCGCATAGCGTCATAGAAGCTTTGAAGTCGACATCATAACCTGCTGGTTCGTAGCCGGGCACTGGGATCGTTTCAATACGATAAATGCCTTCTTCTTGAGGCAGCAGATGCAGACCTATTTTGGGCTCAACCTCGTGGTTTAAGCTCTTAAATTTGCCCACCGTTAATCCATAGCCATTTTCGCCAATGGGCTCTACAGTCATGGGCTGAGCGCAGCGATGAAACCATTCTTGGTGTGCGTCTAGATATTTCGCAACACTGGCTGCATCCGCGTACATCTCCATTTGGCCGATATAGTCGCCTTGGAAGTGCAATGTCTCTTTCGAAGAAAATTCTGCGTGTGAAGTTTTTTTACCTTCAATCACACTAGCACCCGCTTTCAGAAATTGGGAGCCTACCTGGGAGGAAGATGCGTCAGAAGAAATTTGCATGAGGCTGAATAGAGATAGGGATTTAGTATTTCTTGTCGAGGCTGCGCAGCGCTTTTCAATCAAACTGACGACTACAGCATCTGATACATAGATGGCGGCGTCTGTTACTTACGAAACCAATTCAAAAATTAAGTCAACAGTAGAAAAGTGACTGGTTAGCGAAGCGAACTGCGTTTTTTACGTATAAAGAGAGCTTGATGCGTTCTAAACTATACCTTTCACTAAACGTAGCTACTGAAGTTCGGCAGCGACCTTCGTTGTTATACGGATATCTACAGCATCAATGAGCTAACAAAAGTACGTAGAAAGAATGCCTTTAGAGGGGATGTTGGTGGCAACTGAAGCACCTATACTGCTTTCCGTAATCGATAGTTTATCTAACTTTTTTCAAAAGGGGTATAGCTAATGAAAGCTCTAGTCGCAGGTGCAACAGGTCAGACGGGTAGCCACATCGTCGAACAGCTCCTTGCCCGAAATATTCAGGTAAGAGCTTTAGTAAGAGCCGAATCTAAAGCGGACGCCAGCTTGCCAGAGGGCGTTGAAGTTGTGGTAGGGGATGTGCTTAAGCCCGAAACGCTGACGGCGGCTTTGGCTGGTTGTCAGGTTTTGCTGAGTGCGACAGGTGCGGCTCCTAGCTTTGATCCAACTGGGCCCTATAAAGTTGACTACGAAGGCAATAAGAATCTGGTAGACGCCGCGAAGACGGCTAACGTTGAGCAGTTTGTGATGGTTTCGTCTCTATGCGTTTCTAAGATCTTTCACCCGCTGAATCTGTTTTGGGGTGTGCTCTATTGGAAGCAGCAGGCTGAAGACTATCTGAAGAACAGCGGTGTGCCCTATACGATCGTGCGTCCGGGTGGGCTGAAGAATGAAAATAACGATCAGGCTATTGTGATGTCTGCTGCTGACACGCTATTTGAGGGCAGCATTCCTCGGCAAAAGGTGGCTGAGATTTGTGCTGAGGCCGTAAGTCAGCCCACGGCCAAAAACAAGGTGTTGGAAGTGGTCACCAGTGAAACTGCCGCACCGCAGCCTTTGCCTATCCTATTTGCTAGCGTCGGCTAGAAAGGCTGCTTAAAAGAACCAGCCGTAGCTGTGTAGACCTTTACCTAAAAGGTTGACGCCCAGATAGCAAATCCAGACAACGACGAAGCCTGAAGCGGCTAAAATTGCGGGCCTTCTGCCCTGCCATCCTTTGGTGATGCGAGCATGAAGGTAGGCTGCAAATACTAGCCAAGTGATCAACGCCCAGGTTTCTTTAGGATCCCAGCTCCAGTACGATCCCCAAGCTTCGTTGGCCCATACGGCACCGGCAATGATGCCGATAGTGAGGAGGGGAAAGCCTAAGCCAATGATGCGATAGCTGATGTTGTCTAGCGTGTCGGCTAGGGTTAGGCGCTGAGGGGAGAGGGCAACGGCTGCGGTTGTTTTTGCAGGTGCTTCTAGAACAGCGGTACCGCCACCGGACATTGCCCTAGACATTGAGAGTGTTGGTAGCGGTTCGGGGGCTGGGGTATCGTCTGCTTTTTTGAGCTGGTACTTGCGATCCCTGAAGCCTCCGGTGCCGACAGAGCTGCCTTTGAGTTCTACATTTTGGCCTCGGGTGACAATCAGGAAGGCGATCGCAATCAATGCCCCTACCATCAGCGCCGAATAGCTCAACAGCATCACGCTCACGTGCATCATTAGCCAGTTAGACTTTAGTGCGGGTACTAAAGGCTCTGAAACCTGCATTGCATCTGGTAGGGTGAGCGCTGCAAAAGCTGAGATGCCCATAGCAACAGGTGAGGTTACCGCACCGACCCAGCGACTGCCACTCATACGCTCAGCGACAAAGTGCATGGCAGTGATGCCCCAGGCGATGAAAAATAGCGATTCGTAGAGATTACTTAGGGGAAAGTAGCCGCCTTCTATCCATCTAGCAGTCAAGAGCGCTGCCAAACACAGATTGCCAACGGCCATACCTGCGCCGCCGATGATCGGCAAAATCTTGGCTTTCTCGAAGGCCAGTCCGCTCCAATATGCCAGCATCGTTGCGAACAGTACGGCGAAAGCGGCGTTGTCTAGCCAGCTTTCTAGAGTTGCCAGGTTTAGAGAAGTGAGATCCATAGAGAGCACTACTAAATAATTCACGCTGTTTTAAGTTTGAGGCTTGGCCCTACTTCTATCTTAGGGTAGAGCTTTGTAATCACGGCTACTAAAGGGTGGCAAAAGCTACGAATATTAAAATCCTGCCGACCTTTTGCGAAAAATGTCTATCAGGCTCTATATGTATTAGCGATGGCTTATATCATTTCAATTCCAGCACACAAAAGAGAATCATTATGGACGCGGCTGCACTCTGGAAACGCTATCAAGACTGGCTTTATTATCACAAAGGGCTCGGTATCTATATCGATATTAGTCGGATGAGTTTTGACGATGCGTTTGTAAAACAGCTCACGCCAAGGTTTGATGAGGCGTTTGAGGCGATGGTGGAATTGGAAGGGGGTGCGATCGCTAACCCCGATGAAAATCGCATGGTCGGCCATTACTGGCTGCGAAATGCGGATTTGGCCCCAACCGAAGAACTTAAGAAAGCAGTTACTGAAACGCTGAGTTCTGTAAAAGAGTTTGCCACGAAGGTTTTGAACGGTGAGATTAAGCCGCCAGGAGGCGATCGCTTTACAGACGTGCTCTCTGTCGGAATCGGTGGATCTGCTTTAGGCCCGCAGTTTGTTTCTCAGGCATTGGTGGAAGCTAATCCAGCGGTCAATATTCACTTTATTGACAATACTGATCCTGTAGGGATCGACCACGTTTTCGATGAGATTGGCGATCGCCTCAAAACCACCCTCGTCTTGATCGTTTCTAAATCTGGTGGCACACCCGAAACTAGAAACGGCATGGTAGAGAGCAAGGCTGCTTTTGAAAAAGCCGGGCTCGACTTTGCTAAACAAGCGGTTGCAGTTACCGGAGAAGGCAGCAAATTAGACAAGGTTGCAACGTCAGAAGGTTGGCTAACTACGTTCCCGATGTACGACTGGATTGGTGGACGAACTTCTGAACTGTCGGCAGTAGGGCTTTTACCGGCGGCTTTGCAAGGTATTGATATTCAAGCGATGCTAGACGGCGCAAAAGAAATGGACGATGCGACCCGCGTGGCAAACGTTCGTGAAAATCCTGCGGCTCTTTTGGCAATGGCCTGGTATTTCTCAGGGAATGGCAAGGGCGAAAAAGATATGGTTGTGCTGCCTTACAAGGACAGCCTTTTCCTCTTTAGTCGCTATCTGCAACAGCTTGTGATGGAGTCTTTGGGTAAGGAAAAGGACTTAGATGGCAATACGGTTTACCAGGGGATTGCGGTATATGGCAATAAAGGTTCAACTGACCAACATGCTTACGTTCAGCAGCTTCGCGAAGGGGTGCCTAACTTTTTTGCCACATTGATTGAGGTGTTGCAAGACCGTGAGGGTGTTTCGGTGGAGGTGGAGCCTGGTGTGACTTCAGGTGACTATCTGTCTGGATTGCTTCAGGGTACGCGCAGCGCTTTGTATGACAATCATCGCGATTCGATTACCATTACGGTGCCGGATGTGAGCGCTCGTATGGTGGGAGCTTTGATTGCGCTCTATGAACGGGCAGTGAGTTTGTATGCTCATTTGGTGAATATCAATGCCTATCATCAGCCGGGCGTGGAAGCGGGTAAGAAGGCGGCGGCGGCTGTACTGGATCTGCAAAATCAGGTGAAGGACGCGCTGAAGGGAGCGGATAAGCCTTTGTCTTTGAGTGAGATTGCAGAGAAGATTGCGGCGACGGATAGAATTGAGAATATCTATAAGATTGTGCGGCATTTGGATGCCAATAATCGGGGTGTGAAGATAGAGGGTGATCCTAGTAAGCCTGAGGCGCTGAAGGTTTCGGCGGCTTAGTTTTTCGCGGGTCGAAGATCTGGTGAATTGCTGCCGGAGGGCGTAAGACCTTACGCCCCTACCGGGGATGATGCATTTTTGAGGCGATGCCTTCTAGAATGAAACTCTGTTTGTTTTAGGTGGCGATCGCACTTAAATTGACCCATGGCCTTTTCTTCGATTACGCGCGCGCTAGCCCGAACGGCTCTTGGCCAAGAGCTGGTAAATAAGCTCGGAAAGCAGCAGCAGCTACAGCTTAACGGTGTGCCTAGACTGCCGAAAGGGTTGGTGGTGTCTGCTTTGGCTCAGGCGCAGCAGCGACCGATGTTAGCGATCGCGGCCACGCTAGAAGAAGCAGGTCGGTGGGCCGCGCAGCTAGAGGCGATGGGCTGGGAGACGGTTTCGTTTTATCCCACCTCGGAGTCTTCTCCTTATGACGGGTTCGATCAGGAGTCGGAGTTGACCTGGGGACAGCTTCAGGTGCTCTCAGATCTGATTAATGGCAAGGCGTATAGCGGTGAGATGCCGCCGGGCTCGAAGCATTTGGGGTCGATGGCGATTGTGGCTACTGAAAGGGCGTTGCAGCCGCATCTACCGCCGGTTGAGGTGTTTCGGCCTTACTGCCTGGAAATTACGCTGGGGATGGAGCTGAACCTGAAGGATCTTTCGATTAGTTTGGCTAAGCTGGGCTATGCGAAAGTGGCGACGGTGGAGACTGAGGGGCAGTGGAGCCAGAGAGGAGACATTATTGATGTGTTTCCTGTGGCGGCTGAGCTGCCGGTGCGGCTGGAACTGTTTGGGGATGAGCTGGAACGGCTGAGGGAGTTTGATCCGGCTAGTCAGCGATCGCTCGACAAAATCGAAACCCTTTTACTCACAACCACCGACTATAGCCCCATCATTTCTGAGGCACTTGATAAAAAGGGTCTGCTTGAAGACCTTCTCGTGCCAGAAGATCAAGAAAGTTTCGCGACCAGTCAGCAGGTAGAAGGCGTCCGGCGGTTCACGGGATTGGCGTTCGAGTCGCCTGCCTCGCTGCTGGACTATCTGCCTGAAGATACAATGATTGCGATTGATGAGCCTGCGCAGTGCCAGGCTCATGCCGATCGCTGGATCGAGACGATGGAGGAGCGTTGGGCAGAGGCTCAGGAGGCTTTGGAAAAACATCCTGACGTTAAGCTGCCTGCTCAGGGATTGCCTAGGATTCATAAGCCTTATGCTGAAGTGCTTGAGGAGCTGAGCCTGTTTCAGCAGGTTGGACTTTCAGAAATTGCAGAGGAAGGGGTGGGGCTGAATTTGGCGAGTCGGCCTATTCCGACGATCCCGCATCAGTTTGGGAAGCTGGCTGATATTTTGAGGGCAGAGCGCGATCGCAAGTTCACCCCCTGGCTCATTTCTGCTCAACCCTCCCGCTCAGTTGCCCTGCTGCAAGAGCACGACTGCCCGGCTCAGTTTATTCCGAACTCCCAAAGACTATCCCGCGATTGATAAGCTGCAAAATCAGCGGATTCCTATTGCCGTCAAGTATTCAGGACTCGCTGAGCTTGAAGGATTCATCCTGCCGACCTTTCGCATTGTGGTCGTTACTGACCGCGAATTCTTTGGGCAGCACACGCTAGCGACGCCTAGCTACGTTCGCAAACGCCGTCGCGCAGCCTCTAAACAGGTTGATCCCAACAAGCTCAATCCGAAGGACTATGTAGTTCATCGTAACCACGGGATCGGTCAGTTTCTACGGCTTGATAGCATCACCGTTGATAACAAAACGCGCGAATATCTTAGTCATTCAGTACGCGGATGGTTTGCTGCGGGTGGCGGTTGATCAGATGGCTTCGCTGTCGCGCTATCGCACGTCGGTAGATCAGCGGCCTCAGCTCAATAAGATGACGGGCAAAACTTGGGAGAAAACCAAGGGTAAGGCGCGTAAGGCCATTCAGAAGGTGGCGGTCGATTTGCTGAAGCTGTATGCTAAGCGATCGCAAATGGAAGGCTTTACCTATCCCCAAGATATGCCCTGGCAGCAGGAGCTAGAGGATTCATTTCCTTACGATCCCACGCCAGATCAGCTCAAGGCGACGCAGGATGTGAAACGAGATATGGAGAGCGATCGCCCGATGGATCGCTTAGTCTGTGGCGATGTGGGTTTTGGCAAAACAGAAGTTGCTCTGCGTGCCATCTTCAAAGCAATCACCGCAGGCAAGCAGGTTGCTTTACTTGCGCCCACGACTATTTTGACGCAGCAGCACTACCACACGCTCAAAGAACGCTTCGCACCTTATCCCATCCAAATTGGGCTACTCAACCGCTTCCGTAGCGCCTCTGAACGCAAAGACATTCTCAAGCGTTTGCTTTCTGGTGAACTCGACGTGGTTGTTGGTACTCATCAGCTACTCGGCAAGGTCGTCAAGTTTAAGGATTTGGGCCTGCTGGTGGTGGATGAAGAGCAGCGGTTTGGAGTGAACCAAAAGGAGAAAATTAAGGCGATGAAGGCTCAGGTAGATGTTCTGACGCTGAGTGCAACGCCGATTCCTAGAACGCTTTATATGGCGCTTTCAGGTGTACGAGAAATGAGCCTGATTACCACACCACCGCCGTCTCGCCGTCCGATTAAGACGCACCTATCGCCCTATGATCCTGAGAAGGTGAGAGCGGCGATTCGTCAGGAGCTAGATCGCGGGGGGCAGATATTCTATGTGGTGCCTCGGGTGGACGGCATTGAGGAAGTGGCTGGGCGGATTCGGGAGGCGGTGCCGGGGATTCGGTTAGCGATCGCCCATGGTCAAATGCCTGAAGGCGAACTAGAAGCCACCATGCTCACCTTCGGCAGTGGCGAGGCCGATCTGATGGTTTGCACTACCATCATCGAGTCAGGACTCGATATTCCTAGAGTGAACACCATCATCATTGAAGACGCTCATAAGTTCGGGCTTTCTCAGCTCTATCAACTTAGAGGTCGCGTGGGTCGTTCGGGTATTCAAGCTCACGCCTGGCTACTTTTCCCCGCTCAGAACAAGCTTTCAGACAAGGCTCGTAAGCGGCTTCGTGCCATTCAAGAATTTACTCAGTTGGGCTCTGGCTATCAGCTTGCGATGCGAGATATGGAAATTCGCGGCATTGGTAACTTACTCGGTGCGCAGCAGTCTGGGCAAATGGAAGTGATCGGCTTCGATCTGTACATGGACATGCTCGAAGAATCGATTGCAGAGATTCGCGGTCAAGAAATTCCACAGGTCGATGAAACTCAGGTGGATCTTAAGGTCACGGCCTTTATTCCTGCCGACTACATTCCTGATGTCGATCAGAAAATGAGTATCTACCGCGATTTAGTCTCTGCGGGTACGCGGCGGGAACTGATGGAAATTGTGGCGGATTTGAACGACCGCTACGGCACTTTGCCGCCTGCGGTGGGTCAGCTTGTGAAAGTGCTTGAGATTAAGCAGATGGCTAAGCCGCTTGGTTTTTCACGAATTAAGCTAGAGGGCAAGCAGAATGTGATTATGGAAACGCCGATGGAGAAGCCTGCCTGGAATTTGCTGCAAGAAAAGCTGCCGAGTCATTTGCGATCGCGTTTCGTCTACGCACCCGGCAAGGTTACCGTTCGCGGACTGGGCGTACTTAGCCCCGACAAGCAAATTGAAAGCTTGATCGACTGGCTTGGGCAAATGCAGGGCGCTTTGAAAAAACCGGCTTTGTCGAGCGTTTCTGCCTAAAGAAATCGCAAAAGCCCGCAACGAATTTGATCGTTACGGGCTTTTAAATATCTGGGCTTCTAGATAGTTTTTCTACCCTTTAGAACTCGTCGTTACCGTAGTCCATCGGAGCCGCATTATCCCGCTTGGATCCCAATAGATCTAGCTGTGCTACGCGAATCACTGGGCTCGTACGCAAAGCCCCCGTAGAGCGATCCTGCCAGCTATCAAGCTTGATAGAGCCTGTAACACCAATCAAGCTGCCTTTACGAACGTAATTAGCTGCGATTTCTGCTGTTTTCCCCCAAATTTCTAGATTGAACCAATCAGGCTGATCGCTATTGCGGGTACGTCTATTAACCGCCAAGCCGCACTTTGCCAGCACATTTCCAGATTCAAAATAGCGAACCTCTGGATCTCTCCCAACACGCCCAACCAAAGTGACTACATTTACACTCATAACCGTTTATGTTCCTGGAATTAATCTAAGTACTTATTTACTATTGTAGCGACTTGCATGAGTAACCCGTAAACTCTCAAAAAGCCTTTATATTTCCAGTATAAGCGGCCCTAACCTCTGTACAATTAGGCCAGTCACTATAGATTTAGGCCAATTACGCAAACTTGGACTCGCTACGCCTGCCAGGTATAACCGCCCATAGCGCGTATTCATTCAAACATTGGTTACGAAAACCTATCAAAGCGCACGGATATTCATCATTTTGATAGAACATAGATTTTATCAAACCGACTAGACGGCTTGATATGAAACGTAATAAAATCCATTCGACTCGTCAGTTCGTCAACATCAAAGCTCTATAGGGGCCCTTAGCTTGTGGCATTATTCAATCGCTTATCCCTCTCCCGTGACATGGGTATCGACCTCGGAACGGCAAATACCTTAGTTTACGTGTCGGGACGAGGGGTTGTTTTACAAGAGCCTTCCGTCGTTGCTATTGATGAAACCACAGGTAAACCATTAGCCGTTGGCGAAGAAGCAAAGCAAATGCTAGGCCGAACGCCGGATAATATCAGAGCCATTCGCCCGCTCAGGGATGGCGTGATTGCAGACTTTGACATTGCAGAGGTGATGCTAAAGCACTTTATCCGCCGCGTACATGAAAACAAGGCACTGGTTTCACCGAAGGTTGTGATTGGTATTCCTAGTGGTGTGACGGGCGTAGAGCGTAGGGCGGTAATGGATGCGGCGCTTCAGGCTGGGGCGCGGATGGTGTACTTAATTGATGAGCCGGTGGCGGCAGCAATTGGAGCCGGGCTACCAGTAGATGAGCCTACGGGCAACATGATCGTGGATATTGGCGGCGGCACGACTGAAGTGGCGGTGCTGAGCTTGCAGGGCACGGTGCTGAGTGAGTCGGTGCGGGTGGCGGGTGATGAGCTGACCGATTCGATTAAGCACTATATGCGGAAGGTGAATAATCTGGAGATTGGCGATCGCACTGCCGAAGAAATAAAGGTCAAAATTAGCTCTGCCTACCCTAGCCCTGATGACGATGAAATTTCGCTAGAAGTTCGCGGCGTGCACATGCTCTCTGGCCTGCCGAGAACGGTGACCGTCAAGAGCCCAGAAATTCGTGAAAGTATGGCTGAACCGCTCTCTGTGATTGTAGAAGCGGTAAAGCGGACACTCGAGAAAACGCCCCCTGAGCTAGCCGCAGACATTATTGATCGCGGTATCATGCTTGCGGGCGGTGGCGCGCTACTCAAAGGACTCGATACGCTGATTTCTCATGAGACAGGCATTGTGGTTCATGTCGCTGCCGATCCGTTGAGCTGTGTGGTGTTGGGGACGGGCCGGGTGCTTGAGAACTTTAGCCAGATGGAGCGGGTGTTCAGTGCGAGATCGAGAGATCTGTAGTGCGATTGCTTAGCGTTGACGGGTTGAGTTTGCCAAAAGATAGATAATGCATCTGCATACATGTTTGCTTTAAGACGATGGTGGGATAAAAATGCGCTCAAAGCCGGGCTGATCTTTTTAGCGATCGGTACGGCTTGGGGTATTCGTCAAACAAACGGAGCCCTAGTTGATGAAACCTATCAGGTGATCACGCGCCCTTTTCAGCGCCCTTCAACGACCAAGCAAATAGAAAATGCTTACGTGCTAGAGCTACAGCAGCGCGTGGTTGAGCTAGAAAATCAGAATCAAAAGCTGCGCGAGCTGATTGACTATGAGAAAGGCAGTAATTTAGATACGACGACGCTGGCGGCTGTGATTGGGCGCAGCGCTGATCACTGGTGGCAGCAGCTCATAGTGAATAAAGGCAGCAGCGCTAATGTGAAAGTCGGTGATATTGCAACTGGCCCCGGTGGGCTAGTCGGTAGAGTTGTCAGCGTTACGCCGAATACGTCTCGTCTTTTGCTGCTGAGCGATCCAACTAGCCAAATTGGGGCTAAGGTTAGCCGCAGCCGGGCAACTGGCTACATTCGAGGCGAAATGGGCAGCGAAGTTAAGATGCAGTTCTTTGAGAAAGATCCTGATGTTGAAGCGGGCGATGTTTTAGTCACGTCTTCTTTCAGTCGGCTTTTTCCTCAAGACGTGCCGATCGGCAGGGTTGCTTCTATCAATTTAGAGAAAAGCCCAGCTCCCGAGGCCGTTGTGCAGCTATCGGTGCCGCTGAGTAATTTGGAATGGGTCACGATTCATCCTTATTCACCAAAGTTAGATGTAGACGCAGCCCCGGCTGAGATTGTGACGGACGATAATCCTTAGCCGGTGGTCTTTAGCCGGTAATTTTTACCTATGACCTCTTTTCGGCCCCGGCGGCGTTCAGATTCTCGCAAGCAGTTTTGGAACTGGCTGGTAACGATTGGCTCAGTTTATTTTTGCCTGCTGATTTTGCCGATGCGGCTACCTGGCATGGATATTTTGGGGGTTGGGCCTAACTGGCTATTGATTTGGATCGTCGCTTGGAGCATTAGCCGTACGCCTTTTGAGGGCGCGATCGCTGGCCTCGTCTTAGGACTCCTCCAAGACAGCCTCACCGTCCCGCTTCAATCCAATTTCCTCATTTCATTTCCAACTCACGCGCTAGGGCTCATGCTAGCCGGTATTCTTACCGCCCGATTGCAGCAACGCCGATTTATCCAAGAAGATTTGATTTCAATTGCGCTGATAGTGTTTGGCCTGGCCGTACTAGCTGAGACAGCGATCGCACTACAGCTCAGCGCACAATATCTATTTGGCAAAGAACCGCTCTATGGCGGACTAGGCTCTGTATGGGGCTATCACCAAAGGGTTGCGCTCAGCTCAGCTATTTTGAGCAGCCTTTGGGCTCCTGCGCTTTACTATCCGCTCAAGCGCTGGTGGGAACGATACCGCGTGAGTGAGTGACTTTGAAAGCGCGTTTTTTATGCAGCTTGAAGTAGCGGTGCTTGGGCAAGGTCGCGAGCGGCTGTCATCAAGCAGTTGTACATTTTTGAAGGTGCTAGGTTTTGCAAGTAGGTGCGGCTACGAACACCGCAGCAAAGGGCAGCGCTTGGAAGACCCATGGCTTGAGCGGCTAATACGTCAGCTTCGGTGTCGCCAATCATCCAGCTATTTTGCCAGTCGTTTTGAGTGAGGTAGCCTTGGGCTTTCTGCTGCGCGATCGCTTTACTCAACAGCGCCTGCTTCTGCTCCACCCGATTGGCATGAGCCGCATTCACATCCAAAGCCCCATACACTTCAGCGACCAAGTGCTCTAGCCCCTGAGCCTGCAAAAATTCCTGAACCTGCTCGGGGTGACGCAAAGTCACTAGAACTAAGCGCATATTGCACGCTCTAAAGTAGTTCAAAGCAATCTGCGCTTTGGGCTGCAAACAGTCCCACCGCAGCAAGCTTGGATGGTTCACAATTTGTACCACCCGATGCATGAAAGGCTCAAACAAATCAGTGGGCAGTCCTGAACGCAGGGCAATTTCAAGATCGGCAACTCTGTTTTGCTTCATCTGCCAAAACTGCGCTTTCGATAGCGGGCGAATGTGGAAAGTTGACCTAGAAGACGACAAGTGTTCCTGCCCGTACTGCTGTTCAATTGCTAGCAAGCCCTGACGGTACGTTTGGTAGTAGCGCTCCGAAACATCAACGATAGGGCCGTCAAAATCGCAGAAAACAACTTGTTTGGGCACAGCAACCTGCTTGGAGGCAATAGCGCTTTCAGACGGCTGAACCGCGTTAATTGAAAAGTTACATGCGGACATAGTGCAGATAATTGCCTTTATTGCAGCATCTTAATACTTTTTTACAGTAACAGGGCGATTGAGAATGCGAACCCCGGCTTTTCGCTATATTGTCAAGTTCAATTAGCGACTCTACTGAATATTAAGATTTATTGAGATGCAAATATGCTGCCTTTGTTACGGAAAGTTCGGTGGTTTTTGTGATCGCACTCACCCACTGATTCAACTTCCTAATCTGACCGATTAGTTTGCCATCCGCACATGTTGTACTGCGCTACCTACCAAATCCCTTACCCCTATCGGCAGACTCAATACAAAAACAGCTCTCAACCTGCTTTCTAATCGTCTCTTCATCCAAATCCTGACCAATAAACACGATCTGGCTTTTCTTAGGTCTGCCGTTCCATTCTTCATCTTCCAGCGAAAACCGCTTGCCGCTCAGATGAAACACGTGGCGCTTAGGGCTTTCATCAAACCACAGAATGCCTTTGGCTCTAAAGACTGACGCGGGCAACTGGTTGTCTAGAAAATGCTGAAACTTGCGAATGGCTAAGGGCTGGTCGCGGTCGAAGGAAACCGAGGTGAATCCGTCTATATCCAGGTGGGAATGGGCGCTGTGGTCGTGATCGTGTTCGCAGTGCCCGTGGTCATGATCGCAGTCAGAATGGTCTTCGTGACTGCTGTGGTCATGAGACTCGTGGCTATCATGATCGTGCGCGTCGTGCTCATGCGCTGAATGGTCATGAGATTCGTGATTATGAGCTGAATGATCGTGACTATCTGCTTTCGGCTCGTCTTTGTCACCAAAGTACTTGTCTGACTCAAACAATCCTACGCTCAGAATCAGCGGTAGTGGCACATTTGAGTGGTCGGTGCGCAGAATGCGAGCGTCTTGCTTAATGTCGCGCAGTTTGACTTCTAATATGTCCGCATCGGCCTCATCTACGACATCCATTTTGTTAAGCAAAATGATGTCGCCGTAGGCAATCTGGTTGTAGGCAGCTTGCGAGTTGAACAGGTCAAGGCTGTAGTTTTCGGCATCGACTACGGTCACAATCGAATCTAGCCGGGTAAGGTCGCGTAGCTCGGTGCCTAAGAAGGTAAGGGCAACAGGTAGCGGGTCGGCAAGGCCAGTGGTTTCTACAACGAGGTAGTCAATTTTGTCTGAGCGCTCTAGAACCTTATAGACGGCTTCTAGCAAGTCATTGTTAATAGTGCAGCAGATGCAGCCGTTGCTTAGCTCCACCATATTGTCGTCGCCCGTGGTGATCAGCAGATCGTTATCAATGCCGACCTCACCAAATTCATTTACGAGTACTGCCGTTTTTAGCCCGTCCTGGTTTGTCAAAATGTGGTTGAGCAGAGTGGTTTTTCCGCTGCCCAAAAAGCCGGTGATAATCGTGACGGGTAGCCCATGCTTAGAGGCATCCATTGACGGGACGTTTGAAGGGCTAGAGGCAATTGTCGTAGCAGTCATAAAAATCTACTTCGGTGACTTCCAAAGATTAATTATCACGCATCTATCAAAACTTGGGCGTGTAACTTCACGTCAATTAAAGTATTTGCGCCTACAGAAATAGCGGCTCTGGTAGCGGCGTTGAGCCACAGGTTTTAATCTACTGGTTTCAATCTACTATTAAGATTGCTCCAAGCTATTTTTCGTCACCTCGATCCCTATGAGCGTCGCTATTTACAACACGCTTTCTCGCCAAAAGGAAGCCTTTAACACCCTGATACCCGATCAGGTGAAAATGTATTGCTGCGGCGTGACGGTGTATGACTACTGCCACTTAGGCCATGCTCGTTCGTACATCGTGTGGGATACAGTGCGACGATATCTGAGCTGGCGGGGATATGACGTTCGCTACATCCAAAATTTTACCGATATTGACGATAAAATCCTCAATCGCGCTCGCAAAGAAAGCACTTCTATGAAGGCGGTAGCCGAGAAGTATACGGCGGCTTATTTTGAAGATATGGCGCGGCTGAATATTTTAGAGGCCGATGAGTATACGTACGCTACGCATACGATTGATGGCATCAAGCGATTAATTCATGAGCTGGAGCAGAAGGGCTATGCCTATCCGGCTGAGGGTGACGTGTACTACTCGGTGCGTAAGTTTGAGGGGTATGGCAAGCTTTCGGGGCGCAAGCTAGAGGATATGCGGGCCGGGGAGAGCGGTCGGATGGATGCTGAGCAGACGCAGATTAAGCAAGATCCGTTTGATTTTGCGCTGTGGAAGGCGGCGAAGGCGGATGAGCCTGCTTGGGAGTCGCCTTGGGGGCCGGGGCGACCGGGCTGGCATATTGAGTGTTCGGCAATGGTGCGCGATCGCCTCGGTGACACCATCGACATCCACATGGGCGGCGCAGACCTTCAGTTCCCCCATCACGAAAACGAAATTGCCCAGTCCGAAGCTGCTACCGGCAAGCCTTTATCGGTTTACTGGATGCACAACGGCATGGTGAATGTAGACGGTACCAAAATGTCTAAATCACTGGGCAACTTCACTACCATTCGCGGCCTCTTAGACGCGCCTGATGCGCCCGATCCAATGGCGATTCGGATGTTTGTGATGCAGTCGCAGTATCGAATGCCTTTGGACTTTACAGAGGAGGCGATCGCGGCTGCAATGAACGGCTGGGCGACGCTGAATGAAGGGTTAAACTTTGGTGGGCAGTACGGCGAGAAGCTGGGCTGGCAAGGAGATAGCGCTAAGGTGAATGAGGAAGCGATCGCACAGTTCAAATTATCTATGGACGATGACTTCAATACGCCCGGCGCGGTTGCTGTGCTGTTCGGCTTAGCCAAGGAGCTTCAGCGCCAAGGTAATGTGATTGTTCACGAGGGCAAGCCCGATGCGGATAGCGCAGATCTCCAGCAGCAGTGGAAAACGCTGGTGGAGCTTGCGAGTGTTCTGGGACTAGAAGCTCAAGCAATTGAAGTGTCTACATCAGATGATGGAATGAGCGATGCAGATATTGAGCGACTAATTGAGCAGCGTAAAGCTGCAAAGCAGGCTAAAAACTACGCCGAATCAGATCGGATTCGAGATGAGTTGAGCGCTCAGGGGATTAGCTTGATCGACAAGCCGGGTGGCGTTACCTCCTGGCATCGCTAGGCTACAAAAGCAGTAAAAGAACCTATGAAACATGCTGGAATTTATTAATCTTCCCGATGGTAAGCTGCCGCCAGTTGCCCCCTATTCTCATGCGGTTCGAGCCGGTGACTTTTTGTTTGTGACTGGGCAGCTAGCCGAAGATCCTGATACAGGTGAAGTTGTGAAAGACTCGATTGAGGCTCAAACGGAGCGGGTGATGGATAACCTGCGGTTGGTGCTAGAACATGCCGGTACTAGCTTCGAGAAAGTAGTGATGTCTCGCATTTTTGTGACTGATTTTCGCTACTACGAGACGGTCAATCGTATTTATTCCAGCCGTTTTACAGCCGGTAGATATCCGGGGCGCACGACCGTAGGCATCACTGCCTTAGCTGGATTTGGCGACGTTGAAATTGATTTAATAGTCTACTGCGGCGACTAAGCGCTGGCTACCGGCTAATATCCTCTAAATCTTCGAGGTCTTCAAGATCCTCAACGGCTGAAAGATCTATGCACAGCTCTTGAAAAGCTTGATTGCGCGTTTTTCGTGAGGTGCGGCGGTATTTTTTAGCTTCCAATCTAGGCTCACGCAGCACCTTGCCGTCTTCTACCATCTTCACTTTGTCGGTAGCCTCTGCATCCGGCTGATGCAAAAGGTTTTGCTGCTGCTGAATCACCTCTGTTAGCACCGTGAGGTAGTGTTCGTACCTTTCCCAACTGCCGCGTACGATACAGCCAGGCTCGTCTCTATGCAGGCAGTTGTTGAACTGACAGTTTGCTACTGCCTGCCGCTGCCGAATTTCTGGGAAGTACTGACTGAGTTCTTCGGGAGAGCAATTGATGTCAGGGTGATTGAAGCCGGGGGTGTCTGCTAAAAAGCCGCCGTTGGGAAGCTCAAATAGCTCTACGTGGCGAGTGGTGTGACGGCCTCGGCCTAGTTTTCCTGAAACGGCATTAACCCGAAGATCTTGATCGGGAATGAGTCGGTTAGTAAGACTGGATTTGCCTACGCCAGAGGGGCCTGCGACGACTGTGATTTTACTTTGCAGCTCCGCGATGAGGTCGGTTTCGAGCTGGTCATCGTCGCGGATGCTGACGAGTAGAGCCTGGTAGCCCCATTCTTGAATTCTGTTTTGCCAATAGCTGACGGCTTTATCGTCGATGAGATCGCGCTTATTGAGGCATAGCGTGATGCCCATGCCGGTAGATTCTGCCTTGATTAGAAATCGGCTGAGCTGATGAGGATCTAGCTGAGGTTCGGCCAGGGCGAATACGAGAAGGATTTGGTCTACGTTGGCGATGGGCGGGCGGTCTAGGGAGGTTTTACGGGGGTAGACGGTCGCGATCGCACCCCTCATTCCCTGCCAGTCGGGTTCTTCTACAGCCACGCGATCGCCCACCATAATCTGCTGGCCCAGCTTTTTGAGCAATCCTCGCCGAATACACAGCAAAAAAACCGGCAAATCAGCCTGCTTCCTCACCTTATCTAGCCCAGGCACCTCATCTAGCTGCACCGAATAGTAGTTAGCCTGAATAGCCACTACCGTTCCTACCCAAGCCCCAGCAACCACCGATAAATCTTCAAAATCCGAAGCTACAGCATCTGAAGTCACAGCATCTGAAGTCACAGCTCTACCGGACGGCGTACCTGCACCGCAAAATATTCACCATGATCGTCAATCGCTTCTACTCCATAGCCATCCATCTTCAAGCTATCCGGCACCTGCTCAATCGGCTCACCCGGATCTAGCCAAACCTCTAACAGCGACCCTGCCGCCATCCGCTCTAGCTTCAGCTTCGTACGCACAAAATTCAGCGGGCAAGGCGTTCCTCGTAAATCAAGCTGCTCATCAGCCGCCACATTAGCCATTGAAAAGCCCACCTAAGAAGCCTTCTTTCTTCCCTTTACTCACAGAATCACCGCGAACTTCAGCGAGCTGCATCAGCAGATCTTGCTCGTCCTTCTTCAGCCTTGTAGGAATATCTACTTTCACCGTGATTAGATGCTTACCTCGGCTCACCGGATTGCCTAGTCTGGGCACCCCTCGGCCTTCTAGCGACAGTACAGTGTTGGGCTGAGTACCTGCAGGCACCTGCATCGCAACGCCACCGTCAACGGTTTCTACCTCTAGCTCGCAGCCCAAAATGGCCTGAAGATAGCTCACCTTCAAATCTGACAAAATATTGATGCCATCTCGCTTGAAGTGCGAGTCTTCGTTGACAACTAGATACACATATAAATCGCCTGCTGGCCCGTTGCGCTTACCAGCGTCACCTTCACCCGAAACTCTTAGCCGAGTGCCGTTCTCAACGCCTGCGGGCACTGTAATCTTCAGCTTTTTATTCGTCTGCTTTTGGCCGCTGCCGCCACAGGTTTCACAGCGATCTTCTACCACTTCGCCGCTGCCGTTACAGGTTGGGCAAGCCGACACCTGATTAAAAATACCGAACGGCGTACGGGTAGCTCTTCGTACCTGACCTGCGCCGTTACACGTTGAGCAAGTGCGGGGGCGAGTGCCCGGCTTTGCGCCTGAACCTGTGCAGGTTGAGCAGGTTTCTAGGTGGCTAATCCGAATTTCCTTTTCGCCACCGAAGACGGCTTCTTTGAAATCAAGCTTGAGGTTGAGCCTGAGATCATCCCCTCGCGCAGGGCCACGGCGGCGCTGCTGCTGCCCTTGAGGCCCCGAAAAGCCATTGAAAAAGCTTTCAAAGATATCGGCAAATCCGCCCATATCTTGAAAGTCTTGAAAGCCGCCGCTACCAGCAGACGCTGCGCCACCGACGCCCGCTTCGCCAAAGCGATCGTAACGACCTCTGATCTCTGGCTCTGAGAGGACTTCGTAAGCGCGACTGACTTCTTTGAAGGTTTCTTCAGCACCTTCGTCTTTATTTACGTCAGGGTGATATTTGCGCGCTAGCTTACGATAAGCACGCTTAATTTCATCTTGCTCGGCATTGCGCGAGACACCTAAAGTCTCGTAGTAATCACGGGCCATAAAACGTCAGTCACGAAAAAGAACTAGCAGGTCACAAATCAACACGCATTGAATCATTGTATAGCAAACATCCTGATGCATTAGCCCGCTTTCGTTCCAGTTTATGCTTTAGCCTGCGCTTTCAGAGTCTTGCCATAAAAAACGCGCCTGAAAGAGGCGCGTGAGGGCTTTGATCGTAGGGAATAACGCTAGAAACGGTGTTTGCTTAATTGCTTACTCAATCGCTTCATAGTCGGCGGCAACTGTGCTGTCGATATCAAACTCCTCTTCGCTGGCATTGCTATATGCAGCAGCGGGCGTAGCGACAGCGACAGGTTCAGGTCTGGGCGTAGGTACTGGAGGCGTAGGAGGTGCAGAGGGCGGGCTAGGTGACGTAGGCGGTGCTGATGCCGCTGGTGCAGCGTTTGGTATGTTGGCTCCTGGCATTTCATTGCTACTGGAGCTATGGCCGTCTTCGTTAGTCTGCTGGTAGAGGCCAGCCCCGATATTAAAGATAGTTTGCTGTAGGGCTTCTAGCTTCTGGGTAAGTTCGGCGGGCTCGACATTCTTATTAGCGACGGCTACTCTTAGCGCTTCAGCTTCAGTCTCGGCCTGGGTCTTCAAGGCTTCAGAAATCGTGCCTGCACTATCACGCAGCGCGGTTTCGTAGCTATAGAAGAGCGAGTCAGCTTTGTTTTGCAGCTCAGCGATAATCTTCCGCTGCTCGTCTTCACCTGCGAACATCTCGGCTTCCTCTTTCATCCGCGCGATTTCAGCAGGTGTCAGTCCGCCCCGGTTAGTAATTTTGATGCTTTGCTCTCGGTTCGTGCCTCTGTCCTTGGCCGCTACCTGCAAAATGCCGTCAGCGTCAATCTCAAAAGAGACTTCAATTTGTGGAACGCCTCTAGGCGCAGGTGGAATCCCCGTGAGTTCAAACCGACCTAGACTTTTATTATCTCTAGCCATGGCACGTTCGCCCTGTAGCGCGTGTACCTCTACAGAGGTCTGACCATCGGTTGCCGTTGAGAACACCTGAGTTCTGCTGGTTGGAATAGTTGTGTTGCGCTCAATGACTTTTGTGAACACTTCTCCTAAAGTTTCGATGCCCATAGAGAGCGGCGTTACGTCTAGTAGCAGCAGGTCTTTGACCTCGCCGCCTAGAACGCCTGCCTGAATGGAGGCTCCTAAAGCGACCGCTTCGTCTGGGTTGACGGAGCGGTCGGGGGTTTGGCCGTTAAAGAAGGCGGTGATGGCTGCTTGGACGGCGGGAATGCGGGTGGAGCCGCCGACAAGAAGGATGCGTTCGATGTCTTCGGCGGTAAGTTCAGCGTCTTTTAGAGCCTGTTTAACGGGCTCTAGGGTGTTTTGGACAAGTTCGGCGGCGAGTTCTTCGAACTGCGATCGCGTCAACTCCATCTCTAAATGCTTAGGCCCGGTTTCATCTGCTGCAATAAACGGCAGGTTAATCGAGGTTTTAGCCATGCTTGAAAGCTCAACCTTTGCCTTTTCAGCCGCCTCACGAATGCGCTGAAGCGCCATCCGATCGTTGGTGAGATCCATTTTCTCTTGCTGCTGGAAGGCTTCAGTCATCCAGGTAACGATGCAGTTATCGAAGTCGTCGCCGCCTAAATGGTTGTTACCTGAAGTCGCTCTGACTTCAAAGACGCCGTCGCCTAGCTGCAAAATGGACACGTCAAAAGTGCCGCCGCCTAAGTCAAACACTAAGACAGTCTGATCTTGATCTTGCTTGTCTAAGCCGTAGGAAAGCGCTGCTGCCGTTGGCTCGTTGATGATTCTAAGAACTTCTAGTCCGGCAATGGTTCCAGCGTCTTTAGTCGCCTGCCTTTGTGCGTCTGTGAAATAAGCCGGTACCGTAATCACGGCCTGGCTAACGGCTTCGCCTAAGTAGGCTTCTGCGTCGTTTTTAAGCTTTTGAAGGGTCATGGCTGACACTTCTTGCGGGGTGAAGCTTTTGGCGCGGATCATGACATCGACGGTTTCGTCTTTGCCGGGGGTGCATTTGTAGGGGACGCGTGATCGCTCAGTTTCGGTATCGTTCCAGCGCCGCCCAATAAAGCGCTTAATACTATAGACAGTATTCTCCGCGTTCGTGACGGCCTGCCGCTTAGCCAACTGACCGACCAAGCGCTCCCCGCCTTTAGCAAAGCCCACAATACTCGGCGTCGTGCGCCCTCCTTCGGTGTTGGGAATAACCACCGGCTTCCCACCTTCCAGTACAGCTACGCAGCTATTTGTGGTGCCCAAGTCGATGCCAATAACTTTTCCCATAATCCGTTTGAACGTTTTGAATGAAGGTTGCTTGCGATCGCGTCACACTTACACAAGCCCTTCTTCCAAAAACATCGGCTTCCATCAACGCCCAAGCTTTAAAACATCCTTTTAATAGCCAGACACTTTAAAGCTCATGTACGCGGCCCATTAAGCCCTAAGAAGATGGTTCGCCAGATTCAGCAGAAGGATCGAGGGGTGTTGCCACTTTGACCATGGCATGGCGCAAAACACGTTCCCCTAAAACATACCCACGCACGAACTCATCAATAACAGTCCCTTCGGGATACTCGTCAGTCGGCTCGCGCATTACAGCCTCGTGCAGGTTCGGATCAAACTCCTGCCCTTCGCACCGCATGGGCGATACACCAAGTTTTTTGAGTGCTTCGATAAACTGCTTATAAACGCCCTGGTAACTTTTATGAATACTCATCTCGCCATCAGTCTGTGGTTTGATTTGCGATCTGGCTCTTTGAAAGTTGTCAATGACTTCCAACAGACCGCTAATGGTATTGCACTTAACCTGAGTTTCTAGATTCTCTCTTTCAGTCGCCGTGCGCTTACGAAAGTTATCAAAGTCAGCCGTCAGCCGAGTAAATTGGCCCGTACGATCTTCGAGCTGCGCCTGCAACTGGCTGATCTGCTGCTGCAACGCCGCGCGACCACCAGCCTCTGCGGCAAAAGCATCCTCTGCCGAAATATCCTCTAAGCCATCGTTAGCCTCATCTGCCGCCTGTTCGCCTGTCACCTGGCCTTCTTCATCAAACACCTTATCGAAATCGATATCGGTTGCGGCATCTTCTAGCCGAAGCTCCTCAATACCTTCAGGACTTTCATCCGCGCCCTTTTGGTTGTCATTAGTGTCTGCATCTACCATTTGTACAAAACCCTCCATTTAATACGGCTCATTTTCAGGCTTTTCTCATAGCCTTCTCTAGGTTAGACAGATCCTACCTAAGCCCGTTTACCCTGTCCATATTAGGCGGCAGCACGTCAACTTGCGGAACGGTTTTCCGTAACGGGTTTTCCCCCGCTTCACAGCCTTTTCATAGTTCAGCACGGGTATGATTTCGCCCGATAGGATTAAGTGCTAGCACAGACGCCTTGCTGTGTAGCGGTTTGAGCTGAGTGGGCACAATGGTGTGAGATTTTTTCGCATCGACCATGACAAACTCTTCATCTACGCGGAAGGCCCTTGTCCTACAAAAGAGCTTTTCGCCTTTTAGCAACAAGCTCGTCGAAGCAGGCTTTGTAGACGGCAGCCAAATGCAGCAAGCACTGGTCGAAAGTCGCAAAACAGGTCGTTCTTTAACCGACGTTTTAGAGTCTATGACCGGGCAGCAGCTCTCACCCGAGCTTTTGCGTCAGTACAAAAAGCAGCAGCTCTTTGAGCTAAAAATTCTCTATGGCGTCGAATCCCTTGATCCTGAAGTTGAGAGTATATCGGATTCGCAGGTAACAGGCTTAATTGGCAGCTTGATATCAGTAGATATTTGTCGCCGCCACCGCCTCGTCCCTTTATCTAAGACGACAGAGGACGGCACTGAATCTGTGCTGGTGGCGATGGTCGATCCAGAGAACCTAGAGGCGCAAGATGACTTGAACCGCATTCTTCGACCGCTGAAAATAAAGCTGCGGCGCATGGTGATCACCGTTGAAGATTATCAGCGCCTGATGGCGAAGTATTTAGACGAGCAGGTGGCCAAAGAAAAGCAGCGCGATTCTGCTAAAGCGGTCGATGTAGCTACCGACCTAGACGATCTCGATCTGGATGGCAATGGATTAGAAGATGTCGTTGAAGAAGATGCGGATTTGGGTGCGGCACTCCAAGATGCAGGCGCGGCTCCGGTTATTGCCTTAGTCAATAAGATC
The DNA here is from genome assembly GCA_963793265.1 of uncultured cyanobacterium. Classification (GTDB taxonomy): domain Bacteria; phylum Cyanobacteriota; class Cyanobacteriia; order Phormidesmidales; family Phormidesmidaceae; genus Phormidesmis. The sequence goes on along the minus strand of CAWBZI010000002.1, from coordinate 776,783 downwards.
TTGGTGAAGGCGCTACAGGAAGAAGTATCTGACATCCACGTTGAGCCACAAGAAGAGTTTTTGCGAATTCGCTTTCGTAAGGACGGCGTTTTGAAGGAGGCTTTTCCAGCGCTGCCGAAGAAGATTATTCCGGCGGTAACCGCTCGCTTTAAGATCATCTCTGAGCTGGATATTGCTGAGCGTCGGATGCCTCAAGACGGCAGAATTCGCCGGGTGTTTCAGGAGCGTAAGGTAGACTTTCGCGTGAGTACGCTGCCGAGTCGATATGGCGAAAAAGTTGTACTGCGAATTTTGGACAACTCTGCGACTCAGTTGGGCTTAGGGGCTTTGATTACCGACGATGAGACGCTGAAAATTGTGCAGGACATGGCTAAGAAGCCGTTTGGCCTGATTTTGGTAACGGGGCCGACAGGCTCGGGTAAAACAACGACGCTGTATTCGGTGCTTTCTGAGCGTAACGACCCTGGTGTGAATATCAGCACGGCAGAAGACCCGATTGAGTACGCGCTGCCAGGGATTACTCAGGTGCAGGTGATTCGAGAGAAGGGCATGAACTTTGCCTCTATTTTGAGAGCTTTCTTAAGACAAGATCCAGACGTGATCCTAGTGGGTGAGACGCGCGACCCTGAGACGGCGAAAACTGCAATTGAAGCTGCCTTAACTGGGCACCTCGTACTGACGACGCTGCACACTAACGACGCGGCAGGCGCGGTTTCGAGACTCGGTGAGATGGGCGTTGAGCCTTTCCAGGTATCGAGTTCTTTGATTGGTGTGCTGGCGCAAAGACTGGTGCGCCGGGTGTGCGGTGAGTGTCGGGTGGGCTATACGCCGACTCACGAAGAACTGGCGCGGTTTGGTATGACGGCTTCAGGTGACTTTGAGATGACCTTTTATAAGGCTAACAAGGTGCCTAATGAGCAAATCGCTGAACTCAGAGAGTCGGGCGAGCTTTGTGGAAAGTGTCAGGGCGGCGGGTATAAAGGCCGAGTTGGCGTGTATGAAGTGATGCGTGTGACCGAAAGGGTGCAGCAGATGATTTCTGACAATGCGCCGACTGAGCAAATTAAGGAGGCGGCTGTAGAAGACGGTATGCATACGCTGCTGGCCTATAGCTTGAACTTGGTGAAGGCCGGGCACACCACGCTTGAAGAAGTAGAGCGCGTAACCTTTACAGATAAGGGGCTAGAAGCTGAGCTAAAGGCTAAGCGTAAGAGCGTTCTATCCTGTACGACCTGTAATGCGGCGCTACATCACGAGTGGATCGATTGTCCTTATTGTTTGACACCTCGATACAAGGATTAGCGATCGCCTCTCCCCACTCATATTTCAAAATTCAAATCCTGATAACTACACCATTCAACCGAGGAAAAATCTCATGGAATTAATGATTGAAGACCTGATGGAAGAAGTCGTAGAGCGCGGCGGCTCTGACCTTCACCTCTCAACCGGCCTCCCTCCATACATCCGCATCAGCGGCCACTTAACCGCGACTGACCACCCAGTCATGACCGCCGACCAGTGTCAACGGCTGATTTTCAGCATGTTGAACAACTCTCAGCGTAAGATTCTTGAGCAAACGTGGGAGTTGGACTGCTCATATGGCGTAAAGGGGCTCGCTCGATTCAGGGTGAACGTATATAAGGACAGAGGTACTTATGCTGCCTGCTTACGTGCACTAAGTTCTAAAATCCCTAGCATGGACGTGCTATGCCTGCCGCCGATTGTGACTGAGCTGTCAGAGAAGCCACGCGGCTTAGTATTGGTGACCGGCCCAACTGGCTCGGGTAAAACAACAACCCTAGCTTCGATGATCAACAACATTAACTTGACTCGGGCGGAGCATATTCTAACTGTTGAAGATCCGATTGAGTTTGTGTACGAACCCATTAAGAGTTTGATTCACCAAAGGCAGGTCGGAGAAGATACGAAAAGCTTCTCTAATGCATTGAAAGGTGCTTTGCGTGAAGATCCAGATGTGATTCTGGTGGGTGAGATGCGTGACTTGGAGACAATCTCTCTGGCAATTTCGGCAGCAGAAACGGGTCACTTAGTTTTCGGTACGCTGCACACTAGCTCGGCAGCACAGACCGTAGACAGAATTGTAGATGTGTTTCCACCCGCACAACACCAGCAGATTAGAGTACAGCTTTCTAACTCCTTGGTGGCTGTTTTGAGTCAGTGCTTAGTGAGTAAAGCAAATCCTAAGCCCGGCGAGTTTGGCCGAGTGATGGCGCAAGAGATCATGGTTGTTACCCCTGGTATTTCTAACATGATTCGCGAGGGTAAAACCGCTCAAATCTACGGTGCGATTCAGACTGGCGGCAGACTTTCGATGCAAACGCTAGAGATGGCGCTAGGTGAGCTTTATAAGAACAAAGTGATTAGTTTTGAGTCGGCAATGGCGAAAACTTCTCGCCCCGAGGAGCTTCAACGCCTGATTGGCGGTGCCCCTGCGGCTGCGGCTAAAGCAGCTCGTCGCTAGATATAACCACACAGTAGATGCCCTCTAGCTTGTTTATCCGTGAATGTATGGGTGCGCGTTAGGAGGCATCGCTGCTATCGCTATAGCTATCAATAAAACTATTGCTACACCTTAATTCACCAGAGCAGAAGAGAGAATAGATGCCTACCTACGTTGTTACGGGTCGAAATACCACTGGTAAAGCTGTCCGCCAGAAAATAGAAGCGCCTTCTGTCTCTGAGGCACGTACGCTGATGTCGCAGCAGGGTATGCACGTTCAAGACATTAAAGAGAATCGCGGTATCAGCTTTAATATGGCTGATATTTCGACTTCTATGGCGAAGGTGACGGTAAAGGACAAAGCCGTTTTCTCTCGTCAGTTTGCGGCTTTGGTGACTTCGGGTGTGGCCCTGGTTCGAGGTATTGGTATTTTGGCCGACCAGTGCCCTAACCCTAAAATGAAGCAGGCTTTGCAGGTCATCAATTCAGACGTTCAGCAGGGAACTAACCTTTCTGACTCGATGCGCAAGCATCCTAAGTGCTTCGATAACCTGTACGTGAGCATGGTTCAGGCGGGCGAGGTCGGTGGTGTGCTTGACGAAGTACTTAACCGTTTGGCGAAGTTACTAGAAGATCTGAACCGCTTGCAGAACCAAATTAAGTCGGCAATGGCCTATCCGGTAACGGTGGGCTTTTTGGCTGTGACTATTTTCGTCGGTATGACAGTTTTCCTGCTGCCAATTTTTGCGGAGATTTTTGAAGACTTGGGTGCGCCATTGCCTTTGTTTACGCGGGCGCTGATGGCGATTAGTAAGATGCTGCGAACCTGGTATCTGACGTTGGGTTTGATTGCGATTATCTCTGTGCTGGTGTTTGTGTACAAGCAGTATTACAAGACGCCAGTAGGCCGAGTGACAATGGACGGTTTCTTTTTGAAGATGCCTTTGTTTGGTGATTTGGCGCAAAAGTCGGCAACGGCGCGTTTTTGTCGGACGTTTGGCTCACTGTCTCGCTCGGGGGTGCCGATTTTAACGGCGTTGGAGATTGTGCGCGATACGTCGGGTAATCAGGTGATTGCGAATGCGATTAATGCGGCACAGGCAGAGATTCAGTCGGGTGGAATGATTAGTTTGGCTTTGCAGGAGCACGGGGTATTTCCGGTGATGGCGATTCAGATGATTAGCATTGGTGAGGAAACGGGTGAGCTGGATCAGATGCTCATGAAGGTGGCGGATTTTTATGAGGATGAGGTGGAGCAGGCGGTGAAGGCTCTGACGAGTATTATGGAGCCGATTATGATTGTGGTGCTTGGTGGCATGGTGGGTTCGATTCTGGTGGCCATGTATTTGCCGATGTTCTCGGTGATGGATCACTTGGGATAGACAAGCGAACAGCTAATTCTGCTAAATAAATTAGATCTTTGAATAAAGCCTGAACTTATGTAGTAAGTTCAGGCTTTATTGATTTTTTCGCGTAGAAGGTACCGTAGTGAATCAGACTACTTGTATATAATCTTCTACGTACTGTGCTTGATAATGCCGAAACCGTTATTTCAGAAAAAATACAGGATTTGTTTGGCTGGTGTTGCTGGTGTTGTGGCTATTGCTCTGATCGCAGGATCAAATGTTGAGCGCGCTGCTAGGAAATGGGCTGTGCAGAACGAAATAATTTTAGAAGATACGGGTGAAATACTAGGCACTGAACTGATTGGAGAGAAAGACCGTAGCTGTGCCTTCGGAGATGGATGTGATTCATCGTTCACGCTACAGGTGGAGGGCGAAAATGGAACGGGAGAAGTGACGTTTTCTAATGTTTTCTTTAGTGTTGGGCGGCTATATGGGGCAGGTGCGCAATGGAATTGGCAGGATGAGAGCACCGTCATTCATCTTGAAAGTGGTTTATCTGCGGAAGAATATTATTCGCTGCCGAACTATCTTAATGTGTTGAATGATCGATTAGCCTCTGGACATTTTCATGAGTTTACCTACCAACGAGCGATGATTAATTGGGTCTTAGGGAACAAGACTCAAGCCTACGAAGACATTCGCATAGCCATTGGGATTATAGAAGGCAATAAGCGCTCTATTGAAGCTAGAAACCCGGATCTATATCAACCGCCCAGAGAAGATTATAGAGTGCTCACACTGTTTCAAACGTTCGATGGTAACTATAGTGATGCTCTAGAAACAGTTGAGCTGCTTATAGCTTCGCATGAAGAAAGAGAACGCGGTTTAGCAAACGATTATGTGCTGCGCTGGATCGTGCAGACTGAAGCGGGTGAGCCGGACAAGGCTGATCGACTTTTAGAAGAAGCTTGCAATGTGCTTTGGGAAGAGGCAGAAGAACGGAAGACGATGGATGAAATTCCTACATCTTATACCAGGTCAAACTGCGGTGATAATCTTTGGAAGGCGAGCTATGAAGGTTATCGCCACCATAGAAAAGGAGAGTACGTGAAGGCTAAATGGGAGATGCAAAGCTACATAGAAGACATTGGCATTGCTATTCTTTATGACAGTGATGTTCTACTCGTTGAATTTTTGATGGAAAGAATGGAGCAAGAGCTTTGAATAATGATAGCGAAGCCGAAACATGTTGCAATACGCCTAACACATTTGAGTACAAAGGCTATGTGGGCCGTTTAGTTGTTGATGCTGACGATAATTTAATTCATGGCCTAGTGATCAATGTAGAGCGAGATACTATTACCTTTAGAGGTGAGACACCTGCTGAAACCAAGCAGGATTTTCAAGAGACAATAGACGAATACCTAGCTGATTGCATCACTGATGGAATCGTAGCTGATGTTCCTAATGAACTTTCTTTGATCCTCGTTCACGACTAGGATGCGATACCGCTAAAAAGGCCCAGGCTTTTGTGCGAAAGTCTGGGCCTTTTTGCTTGTAGTGTGGCAGGCGGGTTATTTTGCGTTTTGCTGGGCGTAGGCGAGGTTCGCGCTGTAACTATTGATTTTAGTTTGGGCTGTAGCGTAGTTTGGATCGTTAGTGGGGACAGCTTTGAGAAGTTCTATGGAGTTTTGCCAAGTGAAGGCAACTGCACTCCATTCTTCTTTGGTTTTAGCGGTTTGAGTTTGGTTAGCGGCTGCGGTTGCTAAGTTGATGGCGTCTCTGAACTCGCTGCCGTTTGTAGGTTGCGTTGAGTAGGTTGCAGAGGTGCCGCTTTCGGTCGTGACTGAAAGGTAGTCGTCTTCAAAACCTGCTTCGTAGTTTGCATTTTGTGCTTCAAGCTCTGCATAGAAGCCGCTGTCTTGAGGGGCGACGAGTATGCTTAAAAACATAGCTACGGTACCTGCAATGCTCGCATAGACGGCTTTGCGTACCCATTCGCGCTGCTTCCAGAACTTGATGAGGAAGACAAGAGACGCGAATGGCACGAATAAGTAGAGCAATCCCCAGACGAGGCTTTCGCTGAACGACTGAGCAATGCCGATAATACCGCCTGCTAATGAAAGAACAACGCCGACGATGATCAGCACAAAGAATAAAATAGTTGACATAGTTGGTGGTTTCCATAAGCCTCTCGGCTATGGGCGCTTAAAGGATTTTCCTTAAGCTAAAAATTCCCAATTGGCCGAGTAGTTGGCTTAAATGCGTCAACTTACGTAAGATATGCCGTCTTATTGCAGAACTTCTTTGAGCTTGTGCTGGTTCCAAAGATCTTGGTAGAGGCCGGGCTGGGTGACGAGCTGATCGTGGGTGCCGGACTGGGCAATGCGGCCTTCGTTCATGACCAGGATGCGATCGCACGAAGCCGCTGCTGACATCTGATGAGAAACAAAGATAACCGTCTTCTTCTGAGTTTCACTAGAAAGATTGTCTAAAATCTGAGTTGCCGTCTGATTGTCCACGCTAGAGAGGGCGTCATCTAGTACCAAAATAGGGGCATCTACTAAAAGCGCACGAGAAAGGGCTGAGCGCTGACGTTGACCGCCTGAAAGGGTAATGCCGCGTTCGCCTACAAGGGTTTTGAACTGGCTGGGAAAGTTGAGTACTTCGTCGTAGATTTGGGCTTCTTTGGCAGCGTGTTCTACGTCGATTTGCTCAGATAGTGGCTTGCCGTAGCGGATGTTGTTTTTAACGGTGGTGCTAAATAGGAAGCTGTCTTGGGGAACGAAGGCGATCGCACCTCTCAAATCACTCAGCTCAACTTTCGTGACATCATGCCCGTCCAAAAACAGTTCGTTTGGGTCTATCTCCAACAGACGAGGTAGCGCCATAGCTAAGGTAGATTTGCCTGAGCCAATCGGGCCAACAACGGCGACGGTTTGCCCTGGCTCAATGGTGAAATTAACGTGGTCTATAGCAGGGCGGTTGGAGCCTGGATAGGTAAAGGCGAGGTTGCGAGCTTCGAGGCGACCGACTGGATGAGGCAGAGAGATAGCGTCGGTGGTGTCTCGAATTTTGGGTTGGGCGTCGAAGATGGTTTCAATGCGGTCAAGGCTGACTTCGCCGCGCTGGTAGGCGGTGATGGTGAAGCCCAGTAGCGCAGTGGGAAAGACGAGCTGCTGAATGAAGAGGATGATGGCGACGAAATCACCTGCGCTGAGCTGTCCGGCGATGATGGCCTGGGAGCCGATGGCAAGGGCGATGACCAGGCTGAGGCTGGCAAAGCCGCCGAGGAGGGGGAATAGGGTGTTGCGGGTTTTGGCAAGGGCGAGATTGGCGGTGAGAAGCCTTTGGTTGCGCTGGCTGAAGGCGCGGCGTTCGTTGTCTTCTTGGGCGTAGATTTTGACGAGGGAGATGCCGCCCATGTCTTCTTGGATGAGATCGCTGAGGCTAGAGATTTTTTGTTGAACGTCTAGCTGCTGCTTGCGGAGGCGATCGCCAAACACAGCAACAACGGCAAACATAAAGGGATAGACCGCTAAAGAGAAGAAGGCCACGCTGCCGTTGAGATTGACCATCGCCGGGATAATTAGAAGATAGGCGAATAGTGTGTTGGCCATGCTGAGTATGGCAAAGCCGAGCAGGCGACGGATATTGTCTACATCGCTGGTGGCGCGGTTGATGAGATCGCCAATGGTATTGCGGGCGAAGTAGGCAGGTTCTAGCGTCAACAGGTGCTCGAAGATACGCTGCTTGAGGTCGAATTCAACTTTGCGACCCGCGCCGAATAGAAAGATCCGCGAGGCCATGCGAATGACCCACATGATGCTGGCGAGAATCAGCACCAGTATGACTGAGCGAATCACCTGTTCCGTGGTGAAGGCGACTGTCAGCTCATCGACAACTCTACCAATGGTGAGCGGAATGGTGACGCCAATGGCGTTGACGACTAGCAGGGCAATAAGGCCCAGGCTTACTTCTTTCCAGTGGGGCCTGAGATAAGAGGCGAGTCGGACGAATTTTGAGGACTGAGCCATAGAAGCGGAGATTGTGTGACCTAAGCTACTGATGATACTTGGATAGCGAGCCGCTTGCTAAGCATCGGTAGAGCTAGATTTTGACGGTCAAACTTCAAAACCTGGTTCACTGCTTTGTCTTCAACGGCTAGACCTCAATACTAGGATCCCAACCGAAGTTGAAGTTAGGTAGCCAGCCTCTAAGGAAGTAGTAGAGCGAGTTGAGCAACTCGTTCCAGTAGCGGGTAGTGAGCTGTAGGGCGTCTACGCTGGGGAGAATATCAGGGAGTCTGTCGAGAACGTCGCCGGAGGTGCTGAATGGGGCTGTGTAGAAATCGGTGGGTTTGGCCACAACTTCTAAGCCTCTTTTTTCAAACGTGAGGGCTGCTCTTTGGATCAAGATGGCAGGGGCGACTAGAAATATGCGGCGATCGTCGTCTGTGCCTTGGGCTCTGCGGACAGCGCGTGGTGAGATAATTTGCCTGGACTCAAGCTGTTCTTCGACTTCTCTAGCAGTGCGGTAAATGTCTAAGCCAGTATCTTCGATCTGAACCGCGCTGTTAGGGACATTGCTTTGCGACAGGATTGTGCGGATGACATCGCGCTGATCTGAGTTTTCTTCGCCGGTTCCGGCGGTGACGATGACAACGGGAGAAGCGCCTCGGTCGCGTGCTTGTTGGTAGAGGCTCGCGGCATAAATGAGCCTGGGTGCCAATGAGGTGTTGACGGAGGCATCGCCCGGTGCGCTAGATACGTCAATAGCCCGGTCAATGTCGGCGCTGTCACCTATCACTACAATCGCCCCAGCTTCGGCTAGGTTCCCCTGTGCCGGAATTTCATCATTGCGGCAAACGCCCTCACAAAGTTCGACGCGCTGGGCGTAGGCTGTTCTGACAGATTGCTCGGCATCGCTGACGATCCATTGCGAGAAGATTGGGATGCTGGAGAAGATGAGAATGGCCAGAGCGATCGCCGCTGGTGTGCCTCTAGGCTTTTTAGGCCCTTCTGTGAGGGCTGCGCCTAAGAAGACGATGGCCGCACCTAAGGGCGTTAGTGGAAATGATAATATTTGCCAGATAACGCTGACGGTGCTGTCGTCGGGGTCGGCAAAAGATAGCACCAATAGCAGGATGAGGATGACCCCACCGAACCAGGTGAGAAATTTTTTGGGAATGATTCTAGCGAGAATGTACCAAATGAGAACCCCTACCGAGGCCCATAGCAGTACACGAGTGAGCAATACCAGCATTTCTGTCTCTCTTGACAACAGCAACCGGCTTCATTTAACCACTTTTGTTGAAAAAGTTAAGCATATTTGAATCATTTCATCTATAGAAAAACGGAAGCCCTTTGCAAGACCTCCGTTTTCCGGGTATTTAGCGATTGCTATCAGTACCGCAACCACTGAGTTGTTTGCGCGTTTTTACACAAGCTGAAGATTAGGATATTCAGCGATGAGTTCATCGGCTGTGAGGGTTTCACCAGATACCTGCGGCGTCCAGAGCACCTCTACGGCCATGAGCTGATCGCTAGAGATAGAACCAATCTTGTTGAGGGCGCTACGCACGTTGTCTACGCTGCTAGCTTCAGGCAGATTTAGCTTACCTTGACTAGCCACCAGAATTGTCGCAACGATGTACTCTCCGGGTTCATTTTGAGTAGCTAGCTCGCCAGTGCTGTTCAGAGCAGCCTTAGCTTTGGCCTGAGTAAGCTGAGCGTTGACGTTGGAAAGGGTTTCTCCGGTGAACTTGCTGCGCTCTGCGATGGCTAACTGGTTGAAAGCCTGCTCGGCGGCTAAGAGCCTGGTCTGGTCGGACTCAATATCGGCGTAGGCCCAGTACTCTGGATTTCGGAGTAAAGACAGGGTGGTTTCTTGCAGAATTTTGGTGAGTCCGGCTGAGGTGCCAGTATCGGCTGTGTTAGCTAGCTGGTTGAGATCAACCTGTAGCTCACGGGCTTGGGCAAGGAGGCCAATTTGGACACGGGCCACTGAGACGGTGGGGTTGGCGGTGTCGCCGTAGCCGCCAAGTTCGTCGCCACCGACGCCCGCGTTGCGGAAGCTGCGGATGAGGAAGTTAGCGATCGCAATTGCAATGAAAATACCAAACAGGCCACCCGCCCCACCAAAGCCAACGAACGGCAGAATGAAGGGAAATCCGAAGCCACCGCCGGGGTAGTAGCCTCTACCATAGCCACCGCCATAGCCGCCACCGTAACCTGAGGGCCCGCGTGAACGACTCGGTGAGGAATATGAACGGCTAGGGGCACGGAAGCTACCGCCGCCTATTCGTCCGCCCCCACGAGCGGCAAGTGCGCCATCTGCTTGCGAGAAGATCAGCAGTGCGGCTAGGCCGAAGACAAATAGGGACTTCATCACCGGCTTAAGTCTATCGAAGACGATAGTCCGGTATGAATTTAGGCGGGTTTTCATGCTTTTGATCATGATGGGTTGTTGACGCGCTCTCTTTTGTTTTGGTTTTAGATTTGTACCTACTTTAACGCTTTTATAAGACGCGATCACGGTTGCGGGCTCTACCAAAAGGGCGGGATTGCCGTACTCTTTTATGATCTAGCCACCGCCAACGATAGTGACGACTTCGAGCTGGTCGTCGGGCTGAAGCTGTGTGGTTTGCCATAGCGATCGCGCCAGGATTTCGCCGTTGTATTCAACTGCAATCAGCTTGGGGTTGAGTCCTACCTGAGTTAAGAAATCGGGTAGGTGGGTGCCTACGGGGCAGCTTTTGGTTTCACCGTTGACCTGGAGTTCAATGGTGCCTGACAGATTGTTCATGCGGATTGTTCGGTTCGGTTCGCTCTAATTTTAGATGGGTTGGGCCTGTTGGGTTTGCTGAACGAGAGATTGTGCGATCGCAGTAGGGTCATCGGCCTGCATGAGGGCTCTAACGACGGCGACTCGGGTGGCACCGGCTGCAAGGGTGGGGCCTAAGTTCTCAGCATTCAGGCCGCCGATGGTGAACCAGGGCATGGTGGCGTGCTGGGCGGCGTAACGGACGTATTCGTTGCCGGAGGCTGATTTGCCGGGTTTAGTTGGGGTTTCGTGGACGGGGCCGACGCCGATGTAGTCGGCTTTTTCGTCGAGGGCGCGTTTGAGTTCGTCAGGGTTAGTGGTGGAGCGACCGACGATTTTATTGGGGCCGAGGATTTTGCGGGCGATGTCCATAGGCAGATCGTGCTGGCCTAAGTGAACGCCGTCAGCACCAGCAGCAGCGGCAATGTCTACCCGGTCGTTGACGATGAAAAGGGCGTTGTACTGGTGGCAGAGTGATCGCATTCGTTTGGCAATCTCAAGGCGAGTGCTGTCGTCGGCTGTTTTTTCACGGTATTGAACGATCGCAATTCCGCCTTTAAGCGCGGCTTCTATAACGCTAAGAAAGTTTTCAATGGGGCCTGGCACTGGTGAGGTGACTAGGTAAGTGCGCGCCTGCATAAGCTGTTGGTGACGAGACTGCTTTTGATCAGATGAACGATCTGCTTTCGCCAGTAACGGCCCGACAATCTGACTATCAAGCGTGTAGATTTTGTAGCGCATTTGCTTGAAAGCAGCAGCCATTTCAAGGCTATGTAGCTTGCCGTACTCTTCTAAGACTCGCAGGGCTTCTTGAATACGAGCGAAGTTTACCTGCAAAATTTCGGTGACATCGCTGCGGGTAGATTCTTGCGGATGGGTGAGCGCAGTGCCTAAGTCGCCAGGGGTGTCGCGAGCGAGGCGAATTTCGGGGGTGTGCCAGTGAGCGATGCCCTGACGCAGATCTTTGAGCTGGGCGGTGGTGGCTTCGTCGTTAAGGCCAAAGCGACACCATTCTTCAACCGTGCGGATGCCTTCGCGAGCGCGATCAAGGTTGGCATCCAGGATACGGAAGAGGATGCGCTGGTCGGATAGGTTACTCGGTATGGTCATATGCGGGTAGGGCTGTGTTTGTCTCCCATAGTCATAGCAATATTTCGTACGGTATTTTGGCCTGATAACGTTTTGCAGTGCTGGATGGGAAGACTTTATATGCGAAAAGTTTGATATGTCAAAAGTGTGTGAGGTGACGGGTTGTTTTTGGTGGTGCGACTGAGCTGGATGTGACGCTGCTATGGCTTAGACGTGACTTATCAGACATCGGCGGGCTTGACAAGCTTAGGTATAAAGTCGCATATTTCACACAGGCAACTTACGATAATTTTCCTTGATGCGTCTTGCCCTGTTGACGCATGTTCTGTCGGTTCTTCCCAGGGCTTATTTCAGGGCTTATTTCAGGGCTTATTTCGCTAAGGCGGAGGTGTATTTCCCATGCTGAATCAACGTATGTTTGCAGGATATTCTCAGGTGGCGGCGGCTTTGGTAGCTGGTGCGGTATTTTTTGGTGCGGCAGGCGAGGTGCAAGCGCAGCAGCAAAGAGCAGCGGCTGGGCAGGCTGGAAGTTTTGAAACGACTCAAACGATTGCTTCGGCTCAAGCTGAGATTCAGACGATTTTTGTGAATGCGGCGGCGGGTAGCGATCGCGCTGAAGGCTTAGAGAGTCAGCCCCTACAAACGGTGACACACGCGTTGGAAGTCGCTTCTCCAAATACGGTGATTGTGTTAGCACCAGGGCTTTATACGCAGGCTTCGGGCGAGGTGTTTCCACTGCAACTGAAGCCGGGTGTGACGATTCAGGGCACACCGGGTTCGGGTAATCGCACGGCGATTATTCAAGGGGGCGGTGAGTTTGAGAGTGCGACGCGATCGCAACAGAACGCAACGATTGTTGCCGCCGATAGAGCCGGTATTGCCCAAGTTGCCGTTTCCAACCCTGATGGATACGGCCTTTGGGTTGAGTCTGCCAGTCCCACTATTATAGAGAGCGCGTTTGTCGGTAGCCGCCGGGCCGGTATCTATGTAACAGACAGTTCGCCTCGGGTGCAGGGCAGCTTTTTTTCGGGCAACAAAGTTGCTGGGATGATTGTTTTTGGCGTTTCTAGTGCCACTATTCACGGCAATACGTTCGATAGCACAGGAGACGCTATTCGAGTGGTAGATGGCGCGACGCCTGAAATTGTCGGTAACAGCATGACCAACAACGATGCTAGCTTGGTGCTGATTGGGGATGCTAGCCCAATTGTGCGTGACAACAGAGTTGTGGGAAACCGTCGTGATGATGTGGTGGCAGTTTCAGCCAGAACTCGAGACATCATGTCTTCGACTGTTTTGGCAGATGAAGAAATATTTGAAAAAGAGCCTTGGCCTGGTGCGGTGTCAGACGAGGCATCTGCGACGCTTGCAGCTTTTGAAGAGCCGGAGCCAGCGATAGAGCCAGATAGCGTGGAAGCGCTTGAGGAGACAGATTTTCAGGAAGTTGAGGTTATCGCCCAAGCCTCGACTTCTGAACCGCAGGCTGGGGCTCCGGGTGCAGCGCTGGCGGCTTTACGTGCGGGGACTCCGAATGCTGGTGGTGAAAGTTCTAGTGCTTTGAGTTCTGGCGTTCCGATTGCGGCATCTAGAGCTGCCAGCGATGCGAGAGATGATTCTCCTACAATTAGGCCCCGTCGCATTCGTAATCCTCGCCCCGATCGTGAGCCTGAGAATAGACCTGGGCGATCGCCTAGCCGACCTGAATCAAGACCCGCACCACCGAGCAACAACAATCGCTTGGCAGTTCCTAACAGCAGTATTCCAATCGGCGGCGGCTCGGGAACAATCTTTTCACCGCCGAGGGGTGGGGTAGGCTCTCCACCTGCGCCGCCGTCTCGGGCTCAGGCTTTGGGGCTTTACTACCGAGTGTTTGTCAATGCATCTGATCCTTTCATGCAAGATGAAGTGCGGTCGGTGGTGCCGGATGCCTTTCGGACTCAGTTTGAGGGGAGAACGGTGATGCAGGTGGGGGCTTTCCCGACTGAAGACGAGGCGGAGGATCGGCAGCGATTGTTGGAAGACTATGATCTAGATGCTCGTGTGGAGTATATTCGCTAGAAGATTAGTCCGAGGTCTATTTCTTTGAGGTCGGCTGTTAGTAGAGTGGGTGGGCTGCTGGTGGTTGCTATTAGAAGGTTGCGATCGCCCAGTGAAGCGATCGCGCTATACGGCGGCAGTCCGCTCAGGGCGCTAACAGGATCAGCAGAGCGATCAAGTAAGAGAGAATGGTGTTGAAAGCCGATAATATTACCCCAAGGTAGGGTGCTTATTTGCTGTGGCTGTTGATAGCCTAAGTGCTTAATTTGAAAGGGATTTAAGGTAATTAGAACAACTTCAGATTCGGCTGACTTACTCGCAGCCGTGCGGGCAATGAGTTGGTATGGAATAGCCGTGAGCACTGCTTGGGCTATCGATAAGTTGGCAGTAAGCTGTCCGAGCAGTTGGCCTTTACGGGTGAATAATTCAAAGTAAGTTTTAGGACGGCTTTGAGAGGCACGGATCTTGATCAGGTGGCGAGAGCTGACTGCAAGGAGTTGAACAACTTTAGATCGCAAGGCTGTACGGAGCGAGCTGGTTAAAGAAATTGGCTTCGGGTTCTGGGCTTTCCCAGCGCAAAAACTATAAAATTGCGCTTGCCCCGGCTGGTGAGGTAGCGTAACAAACCAGTTGCCGTAAGGATCTATTGCCGTCCATACGTTTTCTTTGAACCTATCTAGGGCTGATAGCTGTTGTTTATGGCTTATGAAGTGAAGAGATTTTTGAGTAACGATATAACAACCTTGGGGTACGGCTATTAATTCTTCAACAGTATCGAGAATATCTATCGTGTGGAAAGTCAAGAGCGTTTGGCTGACAGAGGCAGTAGGAATTGTTGCTGCTTGAATTGTTGCTTGGTGCGTGAAATGGCAGGAATGCAAGGCTGCAAGCATGGCGTTGGCACTCGGAAATCGGTGTTCTGGCTGCTTGTGTAGGGCGGTGGAAAAGAAATGTCGGAGGGCGGGAGAGAGCGTGTCAGGTAGAGGGATAGGTTGGTGTTGGTGGGCTTGGAGAAGGGCAGAAGGGGAGCCGGAGAAAGGGCGATCGCCTAGCAGCATTTCGTAGGTAATGACGCCGACTGAGTAGAGGTCTGAGGCGATGGAGGACTGACCGTTGAAGCGTTCGGGGGCAGCGTAGGTAGGAGAGCCAATTTCACGATGGGAGCGGCTAGGAAATTTGATGAAGCGAGCGCTGCCGAAGTCACCAATTTTGGCTTCTATTGAGTATCTTTTAGAATCCAACGGTTGCTCGGAATGGGTGAGGAGAATGTTTTCGGGCTTGAGGTCGTTGTGGATAATGCCCTGCTGGTGAAGGTAGCTGAGGCCCTGAAGGATGTTGGTGATGAGAGATTTGGTTTGGGTGGAAGCGAGCGGAGCTGCGGCGGTGAGTTGGGCGGTGAGGTGCGATCGCAAGGTGCCGCCTTCGCAATATTCCAATACAAACCGATAGCCTTGATCGGTTTGAACAATGGCGCGGCAGTTGACTAAGTTTGGGTGGTGAATTTCAGCGAGAATAAACGGCTCTTGAGACGCCTGCTGGGGGGCGTGGCGCGTTTGTTTGATGGCAGCTAGCTGCCCAGTGTGCCGATGAATCGCGAAATATACTTGAGCAAACTGACCCTGGCCGACTAGCTTGAGTAAGCGGTAGTCGGTTAGGGCTGTGCCTGAATGCTGTTCTGAAGATTGTTCGGCCTTTGACATGGCGCTAAAGCTGTTTATCGGCTGGCTTTAGTTTTCTAAGCTGCTAAGGCGTTAGTAGATGGGTATAGATCGGTCAATTAGGCGGCTGTAGGCATCAATGCCGCCTGATAGATTTTTAACATCCGTAAACCCCTGATCCATGAGCCACTGACACATTTGGGCCGAACGCATTCCTAAATGGCACATCACAATGGTTTCGGCATTTGGATCGAACTGAGTGCTGATTGTGGGTGCCCAAGCTGGAAACTGGCTAAGCGGTAGGTTAATGAAATTAGGTACACTCGCAATTTCTATCTCATGGGGCTCGCGCACGTCTATGAGCTGAAGCGCCTCTGGGTCGGTGGCGAGCCGTTGAGCTAAAACCTCTACGTTCGTTTCTTTCAAGGTAGGTTGGGGCGCGGGTTGGGCGTTTGTCATTTCAGCAAGTTCTGCACTTTTTTAACCGATAGGCCCAGTGTATCGGCTACTTGCTTAACGCTCAAACCGAGGTCAATGAGTTTTGCGATCGCCTTTACCTGAGTCTGCTCAGCCTTATCAGCCCTTTGCTCCGATTGGTCAGCCTTCTGACGCTCTTGCTCAGCTTGTTGCTGCGCCTGCTCGGCCTTCTGACGCTCTTGCTCGGCCCTCTGACGCTCCTGCTCAGCCTGTTGCTGCGCCTGCTGCGTTTGCTGCCGTTCTAGCTCAGCCGCTTCCTGTCCCCACAGCAGCATTTTCCCATCGGCGTCCCACCACCGCAGCCAAAGGCCAGAACGCCCGTGACGGCTACCATCCCACAAGCCTAGAAATAGGCTGGCTTCTGGCAACCAGTATCGCCCATCCTCATCAGATTCTTGAGGCTTATAAAGGCCCCTTTCATCAAATCGATAGAACTCAATAGCTCCGCTTTTCAGATCAAAGATGACGTAGTTAGGAACTTGGAGCACACGTTCGTAGTAGAACCACTTACCAGGCGGATAGCTAGGCTTGATGGAGTATTCGCCGCCTTCTGTCTCGGAAAGAAATTCCATGACGACGAGGGGAATATCGCCTTCGAGCATGGGTGTGTAGCTGCGTTCAACTTCTGATTTGGGCACGGAAATGGCTGGAATCCATGACCAGTCAGGAGCCTTAACGACCGTTTTTCCTTCGACCTTGGCGCAGATGCCGTAGTTGGTTGTCGTGGCCGCTGTCTCTGAGAGGTAGCCGGACTGGCTAAGACTGTCAGTGAGGGCAGCGGCGATCGCAGGCTGGTTGATATTATCCACAGGATCGTCAGGAAGGATGAAGTCTTCAGGCAGCTTTTCCCAGACGACTTCTGGCCTATTGACTACGCGGGATTTGGACTCAGCATCCGACTTAGTATCGGCTTGAGCCTTAGATTGGGCTTTGGACTGAGTGCTTTTGCGAGTAGGCGAGGCGACCATCGGTAGAGCCAAATGGAAGTACAGGTGTTTTAGTCATTCTAGTGCTTGTTGGCCATTATTCAACCGAGACGCCCAGCTCATGCGCTAGAAAGGCCCACTTATCGGTGGCCTCTTCGATTTGCTTAGTGGTCGGCTTGCCTGCGCCGTGACCTGCTTTAGTTTCGATGCGGATAAGCACAGGATTGTCTCCCGTGTGCGCAGCTTGCAAGGCAGCGGCAAACTTGAAGCTGTGGGCTGGAACTACGCGATCGTCGTGGTCAGCGGTGGTGATCATCGTAGGTGGATATTCTGTGCCGGGCTTAAGGTTGTGCAGGGGGGAGTAGGCGTAGAGGGCTTTGAATTCGTCTTCGTTTGCCGGAGAGCCATAGTCGGATTCCCAGGCCCAGCCGATGGTGAACTGGTTGAAGCGAAGCATGTCTAGAACGCCGACTGCGGGGAGGGCTGCGCCGAAGAGATCGGGGCGCTGGGTGATACAGGCTCCGACGAGAAGACCGCCGTTGCTGCCGCCTGCGATCGCCAGTTTCTCAGCCTTCGTATACTTCTCTTCTATCAGCCACTCACCCGCGCTAATAAAGTCATCAAATACGTTCTGTTTGCTCGTTTTAATGCCTGCCTGGTGCCAAGCTTCCCCATATTCACCACCGCCACGAAGATTTGCAACAGCATAGACGCCGCCCATCTCTAACCAGACTAAAGTGCTGATTGAGAAGCTAGGGGTAAGCGAGATGTTGAAGCCACCGTAGCCATAGAGCAGCGCTGGATTTTCACCATTGAGTTCCAATCCTTTTTTAGCGGTGATGAACATTGGGATTTTGGTGCCGTCTTTGCTGGGGTAGAAGACTTGCTTGGTTTCATAGGCGTCGGGGTCAAAAGGAATGTTGGGCTCGCGGAAGAGTGTGCTTTCGCCTGTGAGGAGGTTGTAGCGGTAGATGCGGCTTGGGACGGTGAAGCTAGTGAAGCTGTAGAAGGTTTCGGTGTCCATGCGTTTGCCGTCGAAGCCGCCTGCTGAGCCGATGCCGGGTAACTCTACCTCACGGACGAAGGTGCCTGCTAGGTCAAAGATTTTTATTTGTGTGTAGGCGTCTTTGATGTAGTCGGCAACAAACTGATTGTTGATCAGGCCAACAGATTCTAAAGTCTCTTCTACCTCGGGAATGATGGTCTTCCAGTTTGTGCGATCTGGATCGGTAATATCGATGGCGATCACCTTTCCTTTAGGCGCATCGAGATCGGTTTGAAACCAGAAGACAGGGCCTTCGTTATCGATCATGCTGTATTGCGCTTCAAACTCTGAGATAAGTTCAACAACTTCACTCTCAGGATTCTTCAGATCTTTGTAGAACAACAGATTTTGAGGAGAGGTGCCAAGCCATACAGAGATGATTAAATAGCCGCCGTCTTCGGTGACGCCAGCGCCAAATCCCCAGTCGGGCTGATCAGCGCGTTCATAAATCAGCGTGTCTTCGGCTTGAGGGGTGCCGAGGGTGTGGTAGTAGAGCTTTTGGTAGCGGTTAACGTCTTCTAGCTTGGTGTTTTCTTTGGGCTCGTCGTAGCGGCTGTAGAAGAAGCCTTTGTGATCGTGTGTCCAAGATGCGCCGGAGAATTTGACCCACTGCACGAGGTCATCGGTGTCTTCGCCGGTTTCGATGTTGCGAACTTTCCATTCCATCCAGTCGGAGCCTGCGGTGGAAAGGCCGTAGGCGAGGTACTGGCCGTTTTCGCTGATGGAGATGCCGGAGAGGGCGACGGTGCCGTCTTCGGAGAGGGTGTTGGGGTCTAGAAGGACGGTGGGTTCGGCGTCGAGGGTGGGCTGGGTGTAGAGGACGGATTGGTTTTGAAGGCCGTTGTTTTTGTAGTAGAAGTAGCGAACCGGATGGTCAGCGCTTTCGCTATCGCCCTGTTTGAAAGGGATGCCGTAGCGTTCGTAGTCCCAGAGTTCGGTGAGGCGGGCGTTGATTTTGTCACGGCCTGGCAGGTTGCTGAGATAGCCAAAGGTGACTTTGTTTTGAGCCTGTACCCAGTCTTCGGTTTCGGGGGCGTTGGGATCTTCGAGCCAGCGGTAGGGGTCGCTGACCTGAATGCCGTGGTAGGTGTCGGTGGTGTCGGTGGTGCGGGTGGTGGGATAGGAGAGAGGCATGGGCGAGCGGGGCGAGGTTTTATTTAGGATACCGTCTCTAAAATAAGGCTGGCCATTTTGTCGGCTGCTCCTGCTGGGCCGCGCAAGCTTTGAAGGGTATGGCGCATGTGGTCAAGTTTTTCGGGGTGGGTGAGGTAGTTTTGAGCGATCGCACTCACGTCTTCAGCCGTAATTGGCCCTAGTAGCTCCGGCACTACTTCTTTTCTGGCCCAAATGTTCGGCCAGGCAAACAGCCTGCCTGATTTTTGCACGGCCTTAATAACCAGCGGACTGATGAACTTTCGGGCGAGGACATCTACGCCAGGTAGCCTGACGAGTAGACCTGGCGGGCCATCTAAGAGCCTGAGGCCGTCTATTTGCTGGGTGGGAATGAGTACGAGCATAGGGACAGCAAGTGCGCCGAGCTGGGCGGTGTTTGCGCCGATGGTAGTGAAGCAGAGGGCGCATTGAGAGAAGAGATCGAGGGCGGGGAAGGACTGCCAGAGGAAGATCTTGGGGCCGTTTTTAACTTGAATGTAGGGCAGCGCTGAGGTGGGTTCGATGAGTTCGGCTGGGGGGCAGGGGATGATTGCCATGGCCGGATTGTGCGCTGGGTCGGTGTAGCGCATGATTTCGGCGGGGGTGACGTTGGGGGCGACGCCGATGACGTATTGGGACTGGGGGCGTTGGGTGTGGAGAGTTTGGGCGATCGCAAGCAGCAAAGGCACCCCCATACTCAGCTTGGTCGGTTTCGACCCTGGCAAAAATCCAATAATTTCATCCTCTGGCGAGCATCCTAGCCGGTCTGTAATTTCCGCGCGATCGGCAGTAGCCTGTACGTCAGCCATCAAGTCGCCAACGACAGTGAACTTGTGCTGATGCTTCTGCGGGACTTTTTCGATGAGTTCAGGCTGCATAGCCCCGAAGCTATCAATCCATTGGGGCCAGCGAGCGTCCCATTCTGCGTAGGTGATAGTACGATAGCCGAGGCGCTTAGCAACCAGGACGGTGTAGAGCTGGTCACCACCGAGAAAGACAACGATGCCTTTTGGGTGCCAGTCCCAGCCGTCAGCGGTCTTACCCGTAAGGAGGAATTTGAAAAAGTGATTGGCGCTTTGGACGCGATCGATTTCAGGATAGTTAGCGACGGTGGTGGCTTCTTGTCCAGAGGCGTGGGGGCAGGGGGAGAGGATGACGGAGAGGCGGATATTGTGTTTTTGGGCGGCAGCTTGCGTTTGGAGCGATCGCGCTACCGGCTTTACCCAGGTGGCCACTTCACCGGGGCCATTGGACAAAATCACAATATCTATGGGTTCGAGCGCAGCAGGCATAGAACCAAACCATCTAAAACTAACTAGATCACGTTAGCCTATTACAGTTAAACTTTTTTGATTTGTAAGCTCTGTGATCCAGCCTGACGCCTCCCGTGAATTACTTTCAGTCCAGCAGTACGAGTCAGTCGGTGACTTTGCCAAAATTGACCATACGCGGACGGCGCGTACTGGCTTCCCGGAGGTGATTTGGGGACAGGATAAGACGGCGGCGCAGATTGTAGAGATTATGCGGGCGATGGAGTCTAAGCATCCGGTGGTGATGGCGACGCGGGTGAATGAGGAAAAGAGTGCACAAATTCAGTCGGTGCTGCCGCAGGTGACTTATTTTGAAATGGCCCGAATTTGTGCAATTCAGCCACAGGAGCCTTTGCCGGTTCGGCCTGGTCGGCTGAGCATTTTGACAGCGGGGACTGCTGATTTGCCGGTGGCTGAGGAGGCGGCAGTGACGGCGGAACTCTGTGGCTTTGAGGTGACGCGGCTGTGGGATGTGGGCGTGGCAGGTATTCACCGGCTGCTGAGTAATCAGCATGTGATTGATGAGTCGGATGTGTTGATTGTGGCGGCAGGGATGGAGGGGGCTTTGCCGAGCGTGGTGGCAGGATTGGCGGATTGTCCGGTGGTGGCGGTGCCGACGAGTGTGGGCTATGGGGCGAGCTTTAGCGGGCTAGCGCCGCTGCTGACGATGCTGAATTCTTGTGCGACGGGGATTGGAGTCGTGAATATTGATAATGGGTTTGGGGCGGCGATCTTGGCAGGTCAGATTTTGCGAGTGGCGGCGCGAATGAATTTAAAGTCTTAGACTCCGCTAATTTCGACGAGTGCTTCGCCAGATTGAAGAAGTTCTATGGCTTCTGGTAGAGCCGACTTTAAAATTTCTCTGAGCCTTTTGTTAGATGTATTGCCACAGGTAAGCCATATGATTTTTGGCGGTGATCCTAATCTTCCAACCAAATCCACAAAATCGCTGTCTTTTGTGAGAAGAATCACGTTTTGAGCCTTGGCCGCCTTAAAAATCTCTAGGTCTTCAGCATCTCTAAGGGCTAGGTCGCGCAGTGCGAACGCTGTTAATTCAAAAGTGCTTGTGATCCAGGTGGCTATTGCTGGCGATAAGTGGGCATCTATCCAGACAGTTATCACGCTACTAATCTTGGATGATCTAGTCGATGGGATGCGTATGTCAGAGACGCTTTTAGGTCATCCATCTCTAGATCTGGTAAGTCTTCTAGAATATCTTCAGCACTTAGCCCTGCCGCAAAGAGGTCTAGTACGTCAGTAACGCGAATTCTCATTCCTCGAATGCAAGGGCGACCGCCACACTGCTTAGGATTAATTGTGATGCGTTCCAATAAGTTTGACATAACTCAATCGCTTCCAAAGATTCTTCTATTTTGATAGGCTCGCTTTGCCATGTTCTGAAAACTTCAAGGCATTAGCTTGATGTATCATTCATTATCTGTTCTCGCCATCTCTTCCTGTTATTCAGGTCTTCTCTGTCTTTCCATAGCCCAAAAGCGGGATGCGATCGCAGATTAATCTTTTCATAAGAACCCTGCGCGGCTACCATCTGCTGTTGCAACGACCGAGCATACTCTAAGAGCTGTTGCTTTCCTTCAGGTGGCAAAGTCTGCATTGTCTCTATAGCTGCATCATCAATGCTCATCGTCCGTTCTCTTCATCCTGCACGTTATGTAAGCTTACTATCTACCTTCTAAAATCTGAGAAGCACATACTTTTAGCTCAGAAAATAGTTCAGATTCAATCAGCATATCCTCTTTGTACTCTACCGCTTCGTACCAGTCATCCACTAGCGTCAGTACAGTAACCTTTGCGCTACCTATATCAACAATCCAATATTCCTCAATGCCTAGTACCGTATATTCCGCGCGCTTTGCTCGGTAGTCTGCGCTGCAAGTACTTGGGCTAACAACCTCAACAACTAACTTTGGCGGTGGCTCATTGAGTTCTATAACGGCCTCTTTTAGCCGTAGATTTTGCCATTGACTTGCTGCAATTACACTGACATCGGGAATACGGCTTGTGTCCCAGCGTCCGCTACGGGGTGACCTGACACCGACCGCCGCCTGTAGAGCGACAAGCTCCAAACCGAGCCGCGCGATCTCAGCATCGAATAGTTTTTCTAAAAATTTTAGAATAGCGCCGTGCAAACCGCTACCAATGCCCATGGCGACTAATTCCCCGTCAACAAGTTCGTAACGTGTATCAGTGCCATCTGTATAAGTTAGGTATTCTTTGAACGTTAACTTTTGGGTTGCGACAGTCATAGTTCGGTACGCATCAACTTAGCTCTATCTTATAGCCCTTCAACAGTATCCACCATGAAGGGCCGAAATAGTCTGCAAATGCATAGATGGAGGTGGGCGATCGCTCTCAGCCACTTGAGTTAATGTCGGTCGCTGAAAGGAATCTCATTTAGTCAAAAGTCCACCGACCAACAGTACCGTCATCTAAGTCTACGAAATAGAGTGTGCCATCAGGGCCAGTTTTGATTTGTACAACAAGATTCGCGCCTGTAGCAAAGGTGCCTACGTCAGTAATGTTGCCATTACTATCCAGACTGATGTTGCGTACGAGGCCACGACCGAGATGGTTGAGGAAAATGTCGCCTCGATACTGGTCAGGGTAGGCGTCGCCATCATAAACGTCACCCATTACAATCGCGTCAATACCATCACTCGCATGATTGAGTCCTAAGAAAGAAGCCGTGACAGGTGCGTTGCTGTTGTAGAAAGCTTGAGCTTCGGGAAGCGCTTGATATTCTGTTGTTTGGATACTAACGCCGTTGCCGCCTTCGTAATAGGGCCAGCCGAAGTTAGCGCCTGCCTCGCCAATATTAACCTCTTCCCAGTTTGTCCAGCCTACGTCACCAATAACAGGTGCGCCGGTTTCGGGGTGAATAGAGAATCGGAAGGGATTGCGCAGACCTAGCTGATATACCTTGGAGCGGTTGGCGTCGGGGTCACCATTGTAGAAGGGATTGTCGGTGAGTCCTTCGCCTGTGAGCGGATCTACCCGTAGGATTTTGCCGGAGAGATTGTCGATGTCTTGTACTCGGGTGGTGCGGGCGTCGAGCTGGTTGTAGGAGGTGCCGTCGCCGTTGCTGACAAAGAGAGAGCCATCTAGGCCGAATTCAACGGAGCCGATGGTATGAGATTCGCTGTCGGCGTTGAGAAAATCTTGTAGGTTAGTGCCATCTGGCAAAATGCCAGCAGGGGGTTCGTCAAGATCTATAGTGCTATCTACGAAGGCGTTGAAGTTTTTCCAGGTGCTGTTTTTGCCGAGTAAGATGACTTCGCTGCCGGGAACTGCGGTGCGGAAGTTTGTTGCAGCGTCGGCGGTTACTCGGGTGAGGCGGGCGGCGCGATTACCAGACCCGTCGGGGCCTGCAAGGCCGTCAAAGGCGAATGTGTCTGGTGGATCGTAGGCGTAGAGTAGGTAGACGTAGGGGTTGTTGTCAAAGTCGGGGTGGATGGCAATGTCGAGTAGACCCCGGATTTCGTTGACTTGAGGAGAAATGTCGATGAATGGACTGTCAAGGATTTGATTGTTTTCGTAGACTCTGACGACACCGTTTTTCTCTGCGATGAACATTTTGTCGCCGTCTGGTGTCCATTCAATCGCGGTAGGCAGATTGAGGCCGTCGATGACTGTGGTTGCAGTAGGCGCTACATCGGGCGGTGTGTCGCTGATAGGCTGAGGAGGCGTATTGTCTCCACCAATTTCGATAATGCCTCGGTAGGCTGCGGTGGCGAAGCTATCGTCCCACTGGCCGTTGCCTAAGCCTTTGCCAAAGTTCATTCTGGCGTAGTCCTGGTTGCCCTGTTGGTTATTCGGTTCGCCGGGTGTCCAGTTGGTGTAGGTGAGCTGTTGACCGCTGGCCCATTCAAAGCTGCCTTCGCGCTGCTGGTCGTTAAGACCTATCCAAAAGTCTTCGCTGTCACCGAAGGTTTGTTTGATCCATTGTTCTTCTTCGACGCTGTTGAGGGTAACCAGATTGCCGCCGAGCTGTAGAGCCTGTGCTTGAGACTGGCCCCAGTTTTTAGCGCTGTTGGTGAGCCGATAGGTGTTGCCGCGAAATTCGTAGATGACTGGGGTGTCGTTGTCTAGAAGGGTGATTTGGGCGGTGCGAGGGGCGAGGAGGGTGCCGCCGCCGGTAACGTTGTCGATGGCAAAGGCGAACTGTTCTTCACCTTCTATAAGACTATCTGCTAGGAGGGGAATGAAGGCGGATTTTTCGGTTTCGCCGGGGGCGAAGGTAAGGGTGCCGGTTTGCGGCTGGTAGTCGGCGTCGAGGGTGGCGGTGCCTGCGATGGTGCGGTAGTCAACGGTGAGGGTGCCTTCTGTGCCCTGGCTGCGGAGGACTGTGATTTCAACAGAATCGTTGTCTTCGTCGATGCGGATGTTGCTGTTCTTGATACTGATGTTGCCGGGGTTTGTTACTGTGGTAGCGGGCCGCTGAATTTCGATGATGCCTGGCATGATGGTGCTGGCGTGGTTGTCGTCCCACTGCTGTGTGGCTCCGAAGTTCATCCAGCCGTAGTCTTGATTGCCCTGCTGATCGTTGGGTTCGCCCGGTGCCCAGTTGGTGTAGGTAACGGCTTCACCGCTGGCCCAGGTGAAGCTGCCTTCTTGAGCGCGATCGCTAATCCCTATCCAAAGCCCTTGCTGTCCAAAAACCTCTTGCAACCAGGCTTCTTCTGCGGCGTCATTGATGGCAACTAAATTACCGCCGAGTGCTTCTGCTTCGGCCTGTGCGGCGCTCCAGGTTTTGAGGCCGCTGGTGAGCAAGTAGTCTTTGTTGTCGTAGCGGTAAACGGGGTTCGTGTTGCCGGTGATGTCCCGGCTGGGGGCTGAGGCTGGGATGGGTGCGATCGCCTCCGACGCAATCAGTCTTTCAGCTTCTAGAACGGTTGCATTGGCTATGTTTGAAGCGTCACTCTGCCCAATATATGTGCTTGTTTGATCGGTGATTGAGAGACTGTTGATGAAAGGCGTGTCAGTTGTTTCTAGGGCGAGATTTGCTCTAAGGGGAGCGCTGAGAGCATCGTTAGGCATGAGGCAGTTGTTGTTTTAGCGCCTCAATACTACGTTTCGACGTAACAACGATTTTCTGAGATCCGGGAATTTACTGATAATTTATTGTAAGTTTACAGACGTGTGAATTTTGATGGGGACTGCTGTCGTAAATGGGCTATTGCGCTACTCTATCAACTCACAGGCTAGTGTTGTTGTAGATCACTGTGAAAAGCGCGCCTGTCTGATTTTTTCCAAGGCGCGCTTTTTTGCGCTGTAAAACTACTTCTTATTCTCCTCTTAGTCGTCTGAGTAAATTGAGGGCGTCTTCACGGGATAAGTCCAATCGATTCTGACTCTTTTGCCAAAAGTCTTCCCACCAGTCTTCGGGCTGTTCGTGGTTTCCTGTGTATTCGGTTGGGCGGTCGCTTCTCCCGTCGGTGACTAGGCTACCCACATAATCGGCATCTTCGTAGATGCGTTTGATTTGTTCGTCGATTTCGGCTAAGTCTTGTTCGGAAACAATGCCGTTGCTGGTGGCTTTGTAGAACTGCACGGTGACGCGAATAGGAAAGTTAGGATCGCGTTCGATGGCGAGGTTGTCGATCTCTGTGAAGGGGCCTTCGACGGGGCCATGACCGATCACAGCCGCCTCTACGTTGCTTTCGGCTCTAGCGGCCATGGGGGCGGCAGATTCAAAGACCATATCTTCGCTCATGGCCCCGAATGATTGGCGCGATCGCTCTTCTTGCTTAAGCGGGACTTGAATTAACATCACCATATTTAGGCCGTCCTCTTCAGTAACTTCTATCGGGGGTAGGGCTGTTGTACTTTCGCCTGTTTGCTCAGTGCGAAAGTCGCTGATGCGTTTGCCGGTGAGGCTGGCGCGATCGCCGTTTTTGTTGAAAAATAGTCGCTGCCCCCAGGTACGGCCTGCGTCGAAGCCGTCGCGCTGGTTGTCGATGATGGTGGTGCTGGTGCCTTCGCGGGTGGCGAGAATGGTGAGGACGGCGGGATTTTCGGCGTATGACTGATAGTTGAATAAAACGGGGTTGAAGGTGGCTTCACCGTTTTCGGGGATGGGGAGGAAGGCGGCTTGGGCGCTGACGAGTACGTGGGAGTCGCGTTCGGCTAGGAGGGATTGTTTGCGGCCTTTCCAGGAGTCGGGTTCGGTGAGGTGATCGCGCAGGTTGTCTAGGAATTCGGCAAGTAGGATAGGCTGTGGGGTTTCTCCTTTCTCGTTGCCGGTGAGGAGGGAGAGCTGTTGTATGGGTACGTCGGCGGTGGTATCGGTGAAGTTGGGGTACCGGATAACGGGCATGAGATGGAGGCTAGCGTCGCCGGATCTTGGGTCGCGGCGTTCTACTTGGATGGTCATGTCGCTGATGTTGGGGCCGACGGCGGAGTTGTCGTAGCGGGCGGTGTCTTCCCAGGTGATGTCCATGATCTGTAGGTCGCGGCTGGCGGCGAGGCGGCGGGCTTCGGGGTCGCGGATCATCGATTTGGTGCGTTCGATGATTTGGCCGTATTGCCTGAATTCTGAGGTATTTGTGATCAAGGGGGCGGGCTCGGTTGAGGGGCCAATGGATGGTGAGATTTGGCTGGTGTCGGTGTTTTCGCTGGGTTCGATGCCCCACGATTGGGCGAGGACGGTTTTGTTGAGGCTGATGGCGGTGCCTAACAATAGGGGTAGCAAGATTAGTTTTGCTGTTGCGTTTTGCATTTTATCTGCGACTGAGTGACAGTAAGCCTAATCTAAGGGGTTTTATGGCTGGGTTTGGGCTGGTTTCTAAAAGTGAAACAAGCTAGAGTAATGGCTGTGTTGCTGTTTTTTGGGTTGGCTGGTGAAAAGGGTGATGTTTGTGTGTAGGAAGAATTCTTCGCGATCGCAGATGGCGGAGGGGTTTGCACGAAGGATTGGGGCGGGGAAGATTGAGGTGGTAAGTTCGGGGCTGGAGGCGAGTTCGGTGAGGGCGGAGGCGATCGCGGTGATGGCTGATGTGGGGGTTGATATTACGCCTCAGTCGTCTGATGCGTTGGCGGATTTTAGGGCTGAGGATTTTGATGCGGTGGTTTCGTTGTGTGGGTGTGGGGTTAGTCTGCCGGAGGCTTGGGTGAAGAGGGATTATTTTGATGATTGGGAGTTGGATGATCCGGCGGAGCGGCCTGAGATTTTTCCTGAGATTCGGGATGAGATTGAGAGAAGAGTGTTTGATTTGGTTGAGAAGCTGTCGTAAGAAGCAAAACGCAAGGCGTCAAGATTAGGGGATTTCCTCCCCTGCACCCCTCCTCTGCTTATTTCTTTAAATGCTGCCTGGGGGCCGAACCCTCCCCCAGACCCCCCGAAAGGTTCGTCTGAAGAGTTCTGCTTTTCCCTATGTGTACTGGCTCGACCATGATCCGTGTAGGCCGTGGGCTAGGTGATGGGTGAACCATAGGCGACAGATGGGGCCTGCGCTGATGTTTGTGGTATCGAAGATAGCGAGAGAAGAACGCTCTCTAAGGTGGTCGTACATTAGCCCGAGTAGCCATCCATCGTCTTCTTTGTTTCCTTGGGAATTAGGTACGAAGACGGGTTCTTCGGCAAAGCAAAGGGGATGGCCTGTCCAAAGCTGTTGTTCTTGAGTCTGTGTATCTAATTTCAGGTAGCCGATGGGCGGGGAGGATTCTCCGATGTTGTTGCAGTACGGCATGTAAAGGTAGCGGCTGGGTAGTGTCTCTTTGTTTGGATTTGTGTGTGGATGGGCGATGCAGTAGCCTTCTGTGCCGGGGGCGATGCGGTGAATGACACTTTGTTGGTTGGGATTGATGATGGTTTGCCAGAGGTATGTGGGGGCGATCGCATCAAAGTCAGGCGCATACCCACCCCAGCTTGTCAAAAATCCACCTTCACTCTTTGGCCAACCTGAGCTATACACTTCAACACTGCCATCTTCCCGCTCGCTCGCGCAAGCTTGATGAATTGAAAACCACTGCTCAGTTTCTAATACAGTAGGCTCAGTGCTTGCCATGGCACCATCAGGTCTTGGAATCAGGTGAACTTTGGTGGGCTTGGGTAACAGATTGAGACAGTCGGCAGGAGACTTTTTCCCTAATAGGAAAGGTGTAATATCGAAGCTCAGCGCGTTTTCAAAGAAGACGTAGTAGTTTTGGGTGAGCGCAAAGTCATGCGGATTAACGGCAGCTCCTGGCATTTTGTAGGTCATGCGGCTGACGGCTTGCCAGTGAGCGTCGTACTCAATTAGCTCAATGACTAGCTCGTTAGGTTTACCAATGTTCATGTTCATGCCCCATGTCCAGGTGACGAGGCGATCACGCTCCGGATCAACATGAGGATGCGCGGTCATGGCCTGCTGACCTGCGCTCCGACGCTTAAGTGCATTCAGCTTGGAGCCTGGCAATGGATGAGGGTTCAAGCCGCCTTCTAAATTTTCTAGTCCTAAAGTCTCTAGAGAGTGTGGGTCAATCCGATAGGGCGCACCTGCCTCATACAGTGCCAGAAGCTTGCCGCCCCAGGGCACAACATGAGTATTGGCAGGATTTTTAAGATAGAGATCTAGCAGGGCAGCTAAAGGCCCACCAGGCTTAGCATTACCAAAGGTTGTGCGAAAGCCAAAAGCGTTATCGGCTTCTTCTTGTTGATGCTCTGCGGTTTTTACAAACTTAGAAGAAAAGTAGACTTTGCCCGTGGGCGAAAAGCCAATTTTTGAAAGATAGCCGTCGCCATCTAGATAGTGGGCCACGCGCTGATCGCCACGCTCGAATCGTCCAGGGCCGTTACGAAAGAGCGTAGATCCTTTTAGCCCTTCGGGTAAGGTACCTTCAATCTCTGTAATTTCGTAGTCAAATTCTTGTAGCTGTGAGCGAAACGCACCTGCCCAAGCCTCTTTTTGCATCTGCTTAAGCGCTTCGCCTTCGCGCTGTTTACCCCACACCACGCTATTTGGCGGCAGAGGTTGTGTGAGCGAACCGGGTGATAGGGATTGACTGACCACAGTTAATTACGAGGGTAAATGACTTTTAATATATCGCTATATTATTGTCCCGCGCTGGATTTTACCGTGCGTGATAGCGTAAGAGCGACGGTTGCTCAAGAGAAGACGATGATTGACCAAACGAATAGCTCGGTATGGGATAAGCGAATCAAAATAGGGTTGACGCTGCTGATTTTTAGCGCGATCGCTCTACAGCTATGGAACGCAATTGCGCCAGTACCGCCTTTTTTACAGTCCGCAATTCCCATCACTCTAACTGTCCTTCTCATTCACGTGGTAGAAGGACTAATCGCTGCATTCCTCATCTTCCGCTACCGACAGCGCCTAAAAAACAACCCACAGAGCCAACCGAGCACGTTACTCACTGAAAAGCTGCCTGACAATACGCTACTTGCGGTTGTTAAAGGCGCTCTGTATGTATTTTTTATCGGTGCACCTGCCTTTTCGGAAGTGATGAAAGCAGCAAAACCAAGTCCTGAAAGCGCTCAGTAGCCTATTTATCACGGCACCATTCTGATGTTCACGTCCGCATAAGGCATGTCAAAGTCTGAAGCACTGGGTAATAGTGAGAGATGAGAAGTGGGACGGTAGATAAGGTGGCGCTGGCGGAGTAAAAGAAATAGTCCGGTTGTAAGGTAGATGAGGGTTAGAACGAGTGCAATAGATTTTAGCGATCGCCGCAAACGTTTTTCTATTATTCTCATCATAAATTAGCTGAAATAACGCCAGCATTCGTAAGCTGGCTAGGCAGCGCCCCAATTAAAAATCTAGCTCAACCAATCGTAATCTGAGACAATAGCTCTGGCCGTCCCTTAACCTCTACTTGTAGATGAAATAAATCGCCTGCAACATTGTCCATCCCAATATCTTGATCTTCTCGGGCGGTGGAAATTATCAGTCTCTTGTAGCTTTCTGTGCCCAAGGTGACGCAGCTTACTTTAGGTGTCGGCAGCGGAATGCGCAGCACCTCTTTACCGTCAGGGCTATATCTATAGACATGGCCATTTCCCCAGCGAGCCGACCAAATATAGCCTTCATCATCTACCGTCATCCCATCAGGAACGCCTGCGTCTGGTGGCGTTTTGATAAATTCCTGTTGATTGCTTAAGCTACCCGTAGCCTGATCGTAGTCGAATCGGTAGATTGTTCGCTGGTCAGAGTCGGTGAGGTAAAAATGCTTGTAGTCAGCGCAAAATCCCATTCCGTTGGGTACTAAAAGATCTTTTACTATCTCGTGAACCGATCCATCAGTATCAATACGATAGAGTCTGCCAGGCGTTTTGCCTTTGGCCATCGTGCCAGAAAATACCCTGCCTTCAGGATCAGCGATCGCATCATTAAACCGCGTTCCCTTCACCTCAGGAATCTCCGCTATCACCGTGGTCACTTCGCCCTTATTCCAAATCTCTACCGTCCCATGGGTCTTAAACAAGAGCAGCGCGCCATCCGCTTGAATAGTAAAGCCGCCGACGGGTTCTCCTAAATAAATTTGCTCGTAGCCTTCATTGTTTGGGTCGTAGCGAAACAGCCTGCCGTTAGGAATATCCGTCCAGTAAATCTGCTTGTGGTGAGGGTGCCACAGCGGATTTTCGGCGTTGTGGTGATGGCAGTTAACGAGTACGGTAGGCTTGGCGTATGAGTGTCTATCCTTGGTCGGCACCTACCATTTCTCCTATTTGATCTAGCTCGATTCAGCATAGTCATCTATTGCCCTTAAAACTATGTCTACTGCGGCATTAATAAATCTACCTATAGATTTAGATTTTGAGCGTGAGGAATAAATAGGGTTGAGCTTAGTGACCACGACGGCCAAAGCCACGACGGCTGAACCCCCGGCGGTGCCCTTTGCTCTGGCCCACTTCTACTTCGGATTTGTCAGTGGGCTTCTCCTTTTGGAATCTGGGATCTGTCGCCTCATGGGCTGTTTCTGAAGCTGTCTTTTGAAAGGATAAAGGCTGAGCATCCTCGAAGGCGCGAGAGGCCGGTGCAGCAGCGCCTAAAATTGTGCTGACTGTAGCTGTAAGCGCAATTGTTGTTGCAAAGAAGAATCTTTTCATTGAATGAGTCCTGATACTTATGTCAGGTCGCTTTGTTCTTCTCTATCATGACAAGCGATTTAGTTAGCGTATGATTATCGGCTGAGAAGATGTTGAGGGACTGTTAAGAGATAACGGAATGAGTCTCATCTTTTATTTGTGAGTGTAGCTGTGTCTAATTTCTCTACTGCTGATAAGCTTTCATTGCAGTCTATATTCTCTACATAGCTATGACGCGAATAGTCCGATTTAGTGAGTTTGGCGAACCCAGCGTTCTAAAACTTGAAACGCTAGAGCTACCAGAACCCGGTGCTGGTGAAGTTCGCATTGCAATTGAGGCAATTGGCCTTAATCGGGCAGATGCTATGCTTCGTGTTGATCAATACATCGAATCGCCTGAACTTCCTTCTAAGCTAGGATATGACGTAGCTGCGACTGTTGAGGCGGTTGGGGCAAATGTTACGAATGTAGCTGTAGGCGATCGCGTCCTCACGATTCCAGCGTTCTCTCAGTCTGAGCACGGCGTATATGGCGAGGCTGCGATTGTTCCTGCGATCGCGCTATGGCCCTGGCCCGAGTCTCTTTCTGCTGAAGCCGCAGCCTGTGTGGGCGTGCAGTATACAACAGTTTATTTCGCGCTCAAGACGATGGGAGAACTGAGCGAGGGCAGTACCGTGCTGCTGACGGCTGCCACTGGTGGCGTTGGCTTTGCTGGCATTGAACTAGCCAAGCAATTGGGCGCTACAGTTATTGCGACTACTCGCAAGCGAGAGAAGGCGGCGCAACTGTCTGAGGCGGGCGCGGATCATGTGATTGTGACTAGCCAAGAGGATCTAGTGGCGCGCGTGCAGGAGATTACGGATGGTAAAGGTGTGAATGTGGTGTTTGATGCGATCGCCGGAAAAACCATCCCGCTTTTACTCAACAGCCTCGCAATTGGTGGGCGCTACATCATGTACGGCATTTTGGATCAAGCAGAGCCGACGCTGCCGGTGATGACAATTTTGGCTAAGAACATTAGTCTCTATGGCTACACCGTCTTTGCATACACGGGCTATCCACTGTTCGAGATGCCCCAGCAAACGGATGCTGTCGCTGAAGCGAGAGACTTTTTGCTGCCACGACTTGCAGACGGTCGGCTGAAGCCGAAGATCAGTGAAATTTTCAGTCTGGAAGAGGTTGTTGCGGCGCACGAAGCGTTGGAGTCTAATCAACAAACCGGGAAGATTGTTCTGAAGGTTAAGTAGATGGACATCTGCGGCTAAATCGGTGGCACAATGGCGTTATAGCCATCGTGCCACCGATTTTAATCCTGCTGGTTGCCTAATATCATGCCTGAGCGAGCCGGAATTTCTAGCATAGCGGTGCGATCGCCTACCCAGTCCACCTTGCCACCGCCATACAAAACCTCGCCGCTATCTCCATCCATATCAGCTAAGCGCACTTGAACAGTGCGATCGCCCGAGTTCACCGCCACGACCATCATCTCTTCGCCCAGTATCCTCGAAAACACATAGCAATCCCCTTCTGCCGCCAGCGTTCTATACGTGCCTGTACGCAGCGCCGGATGCTCATGTCGCAGCGCAATCAAAGTTTTATGAGTTTCAAACAAACTCACATCCCACGCTTTCTCTTCAGGAAACGTTCTACGGCAGTCAGGATCTAAGCCCCCAGGCAAGCCCACTTCGTCACCATAGTAAATGCTGGGCGGGCCAGGAAAGGTCAAGAGTAACAAAGTTGCTATTTCCATGCTGGCTTTGTCCTCACCCATCACGCTGAGCGCTCTGGCAATATCATGGCTAGATAGCAGGTTTAACTGAGCCTGTTGAATCTCCCAGTCATATAAGTTCAGCAGCGTTTCAATCTTCTGAGCATAGCCTTTAGCATCCAGCGCTGGGTAAGGAAAATAGTCTACCGTTTCGACCAAAGACATATCGACATTTTGCTTGGCGGCAAAGGCGATCGCTGGCCCTGTAAACAGGTAGTTCATCACCCCGTCAAACTGATCGCCTGCAAGCCACTGCCGAGAATCTGTCCACACTTCTCCGACAATGTAGGCTTCAGGATTGATCGCCTTAATTCGCGTGCGAAACTCAGTCCAGAATCCTTTAGCGGTTACCTCAAACGGCACATCTAGCCGCCAGCCGTCAACGCCCTGCTCAATCCAAAACTCGCCCACCTGCATAATGTACTCTCGTGCCTGCGGGTTTTCATGGTTAAACTCAGGCAGCGCGCGATTGTTGATCCAGCCTTCGTAGTTTGCCGGATGCTCGCCATCGTAGGCAGAAAGTGGCCACTTCTTAATCTTGAACCAGTCAACCCAGGGGGAGTTAGGGCCATTTTCTAAAATATCGTTGAAGTAAAAAAAGCCTCGACTAGCGTGGTTAAATACGCCATCTAGAACAACTTTTATATCGCGAGCGTGAGCGGCTTCGAGCAGGTCGAAGAAGGCTTCGTTGCCACCTAATAGCGGATCGACAGTGTAGTAGTCGTGAGTGTGGTAGCGGTGGTTGCTAGCTGACTGAAAGATAGGCGTGAAGTAGATAGCTGTGATGCCCAATGCCTGAAGATAGTCTAAGCGCTCGGCCACACCCCACAAATCCCCGCCTTTATAGCCTTGCTGAGTTGGGGGCGTATGCCAGGGCTCTAGGGGTACCTGCATTTCGGGTGGCAAATTGCTATCGCTAGTGCGGGCAAAGCGGTCAGGAAAAATTTGGTAGAAGACGGCGTGCTTCACCCAGTCTGGAGTTTGGATTAACATGGGGCTGATTCGTTAGCGCGTGAGTGGGTAGGAGCTAGTTTATGTTTGATGTTAACTTATTGCCAAATGTCGGCGTGAGCGACTAGCCAATGGCTGATATCGGCGTTTACCTGGCTAGGAATTTCCCAGGGGAAAAGGTGGGCAGTGTCAGGGTAGCAGCGGCTTTCACAGTTGGGCAAGGCGCGGGCGGTTTCTAGGCTGGACTCGGCGGTGATGTGGCGATCGCACTCTCCACAAAGCATCAGTGCTGGAACAGCCAGCGTTTTAACGTCCGGTACCCGGTTATAGCCCGCACGAATGGCCATGGACAGCGCTGAATCGGCGTAGCGGCTCGTGCGTAGATAGGCAGGTGCGCCTTCTTGAGCCAAATACTGGTAAGCCAGCGGCGTATGCTGGCCAATGAGATAGCGGAAAAGAGACTTTTGCCCCAGCTTTCTCACCCGTTTCTGCACGGGTTCCCAGCGTGGCAGCGCCCAGTTCAGCGCACCTGCTAAACCAGTCAATACATTGTCTTGCAGTGTAATAGGCGGATGCGAGCCCTTGGGCCTTGCCGCCGTACCGACCAATATGAGCCCCTGCACAACGTCTGGTCTTCGCAGCGCTAGCTCCATGGCTAAAATGCCACCCAGCGACCAGCCCAGCACCACACATTTTTCGATGTTGTAGTGGGCAATGAGTTCTGTTAAATCGTCGAGATGGCTTTTCATCTCGAAAGGATAGGCCGTTTTACTCAGCCCGTAGCCTCGAAGGTCAGGCGCTATTGTTCTAAACGAGGGAAGCTGAGCAGTTCCTACAGACAAAGGTTCTGTAAAAACGCTCATAGCTTTCCCACTGCCTGGGTGCCCGTGCAGGCACAAGATAGGAAAGCCGCTTCCTTTAACTTCGGTATGCAGCCGCATTGACTAGCTGGCCGTTTGAGCTGTTTTGCCTTCGCTGATTTGTCCGTCACCGTCGATATCGGCCTTTTCAAAGGTAAGCGCCGCGCCGTTCATGCAGTAGCGCTTGCCAGTAGGCTTAGGGCCATCGCTAAAGACATGACCCAGATGGGCATCACATACCGCACAAACGGTTTCTGTGCGGATCATGAAGTGGCTGAAGTCTTTTTTATTCTGAACGTTTTCGGGCTCGCTTGGCGCATAGAAGCTAGGCCAGCCAGTGCCTGAGTCAAACTTGGTGCTAGAGTCAAACAGCTCAGAGTTGCAGCAAACGCAACGGTAGATGCCCTCACTCTTATTGTTATTGAGTGGGCTGGTGAAGGCACGTTCGGTGCCCGCTTTGCGAGTTACCTGATAGGCTTCAGGCGTAAGCTGCTCCTTCCACTCTTCATCCGTTTTTATGACCTTATCTACCATGAAACAATCGTCCTTTTGAATGCATTCGTTTGATCCTAGCGTATTCACGTACGTAGACGTATCCTGCTAAAGCACGAATTAAGAATTCGCTGGCTGCCTTCTGAGATACGCTCAATTCTAAGACACGTTCAAACTATGATCTTCACTAACCAGTAGGGCCAGCGGAAGCTGCTTAAACAAATCTCCAACTTTCGGATTATCTGTAATATCAACGGCTTCGCCAGTCAGCCAGTTTTGCCATTTTGCCTGAGCGCCTGCGGGTAGTTCTATGGCCGTATTGCCCCATACATCTGCGCCGATTGGAACGGTGCCGGGCTCTACCAAGTTCGTCAAAAATCTGGGCACGACGGTGATAACAGTGTGCTCTCCTTTGTGCCGAGCAAAGGCGATAATGTGATCGGCTTTTTCTCCTGTGACGGTCAGCGGATGGTAGGTGCCACTTCTAAATACGTTGCGGAAGTAGTTTCGAGCGGCCAGCCCTCTCATCGTTAGAAACAGCTTGATGCTGCCGTCAGTCCTGTTTTTGAGTAAGTTTTTAATCAGCGTAGCAGGCTGCTTTTTCCAGCGGGTGTCAATATCTTGCAGGGCGCTAAGGCGCTTTGAATAGTCAACCGGACGGCGGTTATCAGGATCGACCAGGCTCAAGTCCCAAAGCTCGGTGCCCTGGTAAAAGTCGGGTACGCCGGGCACTGTGAGCTTGATAAGTAGCTGGGAGAGTGCGTTATACATGCCGTATTCGGCCACTCTAGACTGAAAGTGCTGAAGCTTTTCAAGAAAGATATTGTCTTTGCTAGGCGTGAGAATAGTTTCAACAAAATGAACGTAGCCATTCTCGTAGTCTTCATCGGGCCGCAGCCAGGCGGTGTGCACTTTGGCTTCACGGACGGCTTTAACTACGTAGTCTTTTACACGCTCTCTAAATTCGGGGAGTTCCTTTTCGCTAAAGGGATACGCGCCCACTAAGGTTTGATACAAAAAGTATTCGTCATTTGGTTCAGGAACGGGCTGATCGTGAATGATTTGTTTTTTGTTGGCATTGAGTTCGCTCCAGGCTTTGACTTCGCTCTCCCATTCGTCAGGAAGTTCGGAGATGATGCTAAGGCGCGACCTGACGTCTTCGCTGCGTTTGGTGTCATGAGTAGAGGTGGCATTGAGCGCGTTTGGCCAGTGCTGCTGCTGATACTGATTGTATTGATGAAACTCTTTAAGAGCGATGCCGAAGTGTTCGGGCGCGCCGCCTACGTCATTGAGGCCAATAAATCTGTTGTAGACGTAAAACAAGGTGTCTTCTAGTCCTTTTGCCATCAGCGGGCCGGTAAACTGCTGCAGGCGCATAACGAAATGAAGCCATTGGGCTCGCTCGTCTGCGGGCAAAGAGTCTTCAAACTCAAGCATCAAGAATTTCTCAATCAGCTCTAGCTCGTTCAATAGCTGAGGAATGCGTTTCCTGGCTCGTGCGATCGCTGTCTGAATATACTTAAGATCTCGCTCTGTACCGCCCCGCTGATCAATATAGGTGCAGTAGATAGGAAAAGAGACGAGCACTTCTTTGATCGCCGTTTTTAGGCCGTTCGCCGTAAGATCTCGGCCATAGCGATACTGGCTAGCAACCTTCTTCAAAAAGCGTGCAAGATTATCAATATCACCGACTAAGTTAGTATCTGCAATAAGCTGCTTTTTCTCAATAAAAAGCCGTTCGTAGCTATCGCGCACGCCGCTGAACTGCTTATAAAAGCGCGTAAAGTGCTTTTGGTTTTGCTGCTGATAAAACACCCCGTTCACATAGTTCAAAAACTCGTAGCCAGAGGTGCCCTGTACGGGCCAGTGCGCAGGCAGTTGCTCGTCATGCTCCAAAATCTTTTCGATAACGGTGTACACACCATTCATCTTTTCATTTAGCCGCTGCAAATACTTCAGCGGATCGTAGAGCCCGTCAATATGATCGATGCGCAGGCCGTTGATCTGTTTAGCCCTGACTAGCTCCTGCACGAGCGCATGGGTTTGATCGAATACTTTAGGATTATCTACCTTCAGGCAAATCAGTTCGTTCACCGTAAAGAACCGGCGATAGTTGAGTTCTTCAGCGCCTACCTTCCAAAAGGAGAGCCGATAAAACTGTTCTAGCAGCAGCTTGTCAAGCAAATCAAAGCTTGTTGGCTGACCAGGCTGACCGTTAAAGGTTTCGATGTTTTGAGCAACGAAAGTCTTAACCTCATTATTAGACTCGTAGAGATCCCACAAAAGTTGTTTTACAAAGGTAGCCTGATCGCTACGAGCCTGACCCTGCAACGCTGGAAACGTGTTTTTAATTGTGTTTAAAATGCCGACTAGCTTGATGTAGTCAGGATGCTGCCTGCCCATTTGCCGACGCAGCCACGATATCTCATGCACCAAAAAGCTTGCATATGATTCCACCCTTACCGGAAACTGTAAGGCATAGTAGTTAACCTTGAGGCCATCTTCTCCATAGCTAAGCTGAATCTCGCCCCGTTCTAAGCATCGGTCGTAAAAGTCTCCCAGCATAGGCGCGAGCACCTTGCCCTGAATGTCATCGTAAGAATGCTCCCATTCGATATCAAAGTAGTCTACATATTGCGATTCTGGCCCGTGCTCTAGCACGTCCATAAGGTACTGGTTTTCGCCATCGTAAGCCATATGATTGGGTACGATATCTTGCAGCCAGCCCATGCCGCGCTCCTGAAGCTCTTCAACCAGAATATCAAACCCTTCTCTGCCGCCTAGCTCAGGATTTATTTGATTTTGGTCAACAACATCGTAGCCGTGCTGCGAGCCGCTACGGGCTTTGAAGATAGGCGAGGCATACACGTCTGAGATGCCGAGCTGATCGAGATACTCAACAATCTCTTTGGCTTTACTAAAGCCGAATTCGGGCGTGAACTGTAGGCGGTAGGTAGCAACAGGAGTTCGCATAGGAAAGGCGCTTTAGAAGAGGATCTAGTTATGGGCTAGGCGACAGGACAGTTGTGCATCAGATATCTGACTGGTAGAGTGCAAAACTCATCGCGGGCACAGATGTATTAGGGGTGCTTTCGGCAGTGAGCACTTCAGGGAGCAGTTCAGTTGTTTTATCCGCTTCGGTAGACCATTCAGTGCTCAAAGAGCTGATTTTTTGTCTCCAAGTTTGTTTGCCTAAGGGTAGTCCAATTTTGTGAGGTTGCTCGCCAAAGTTGATAATGAATAGCAAATCGCCCGTGCCAGGATCAGGGCGGGTGCGGCGGTAGTAAAGGAGGTCGTTGGTGTGTTGGGTAATGATGTCTGAAGCGGTAGAGGTGTTCATGATTTTGCACGCTTTACGCACCTTAATTAGCTGCTTGTAAAACTTCAAGAGCTTCATTTGCTGCGCAGGGGTATTGCCTTTTTCAGGCTTCCAATCTGAGGCATAGGTTGCACCTTGGGCCGCGTCCTTGTCTGTAGGCCAGTTAAGCGTGGACTTCTCAAGGGTTTCTAGGCCCGCTGGATCAGGCGGTGTGCCTTCGCCATGAAAGTCTTTAAATTCTTCTTTTCTGCCCGCACGAACGGCGGCGATAAGATCAGGCTCGCCGTGGTCTACAAAGTATAGGAACGGTGCGTTTTCACCATATTCTTCGCCCATAAAGAGAAGCGGCAGGTAGGGAGAAAGAATCGTGGTGGCAGCGGCAATTTTTTGGGCTTCAAAGGAAATCAGGGTAGAGAAGCGATCGC
The DNA here is from genome assembly GCA_963793265.1 of uncultured cyanobacterium. GTDB lineage: Bacteria > Cyanobacteriota > Cyanobacteriia > Phormidesmidales > Phormidesmidaceae > Phormidesmis. The sequence continues at coordinate 737,595 of CAWBZI010000002.1, read as the reverse complement.
CCATCATCCGGTTGCCTACCTGATCGTGGTTTTGGCTGCACACTACGAACCTTTCTGAGGGCAAATCTAAGGCCGGGCCACCGTGGTCACGGCGACGAAAGGGTGAGTATTGTCCGGCGTAAACAAAGCGGTTGCGAATAGCGAAAGCGAGCGTTTCTAAATTTGTGAAGTCGCTGTAGTAGCCGATCTTTTCGTCCGTTAGTCGCGAGTGGAGGGCATGGTGAAAGTCATCGCTCCATTGCGCGTCTAGCTGGTAGCCGCCTTTACTGGTGCTGCGAATGAGCCGGGGATCGTTAAGATCGCTCTCAGCAATCAGGTACAGCGGACGAGACTGGGTGCTTTCAAGCTCATCAACGGCTTCAGAGAGTGCCTGTAAGAAATGTTCGGCTCCGAAGTCGTAAATAGCGTGTACCGCGTCGAGTCTAAGGGCGTCTACGTGATAGTCGTCTAGCCAGTTCAGCGCGTTTTGAATGAAGTAGTTGCGGACGCCACCAGATTCGGCATCGTCAAAGTTGATGGCGTTGCCCCAGGGCGTGCGGTAGCGGTCAGTGGTATAGGGGCCGTACTTGCCGGTGTAGTTGCCTTCGGGGCCGAAGTGGTTGTACACCACGTCTAGCACAACGGCTAAACCATGCGCGTGGCAGGCGTTTACAAGCTGCTTGAGTCCATTAGGGCCACCGTATGAGTTTTGTACGGCGAAGGGAAATACGCCGTCATAGCCCCAGTTGCGATCGCCTGGAAACTGAGCAACCGGCATGATCTCCACGGCGGTAATGCCAAGCTCAACTAAGTAGGGCAGACGGGCGATCGCACTTTCAAAGGTACCTTCGTCTGTAAAGGTGCCAACGTGCAGTTCGTAGATGATGTAGTCGTTGAGGGGGATGCCTTGCCAGGTGTGATCGCTCCACTCAAACGCGCTGTGGTCAATCACTTCAGAGGGGCCGTGAACGCCTTCGGGCTGGTAGTCGGCGGCAGGATCGGGCCATGAGTCAGCGCCTTCTAGCTGGTAGCGGTATTGGGTGCCAGCGGGGATATTGGGTGCGATCGCCTGCCAGTAGCCGCGATCGCCCTTGATCATCGGCAGTAGATCAGATCCTGATTTTGCTTCAGACGGCGTACGGACAATCTCAACGGCAACCTCTTCAAGTAGCGGTGCCCACACGGTAAACTTACAGACTTTCTCGCCGTTATCCTCAGTCAGACGTGCCCCAATTTTCATAGTCTTCGCTGTTTTTGAATAGCCTGTGGCCAAATTTGGTTTATAGCGTCCTTACAATATCAAACGAGCCTGTTTCTAGAGGCTATCTATAGACATATAAAGCAATGAAAAATCCGGCTTTGAAACGGATCATCACACTTCAAAGCCGGAGTATTTTTGAGCTGTCGTAATCTAAAAGGCGAACAACAACTTACGATGTATAAAGACTTACAGCGTACTGCCCAACAGCAAAGCATCCAGTGAATAAGCCCCTGGCCCAAACACAATAATCAGCGTCAACATCAGGCTAAACACTAAAGCTTTTTCCAAACTAGGCGGCTCGCCTTTGCGCCCGTCAGGCCCCTCGTAAAAATCTCCCAGTTCGTAAGGATCTGGGGCAATCAGCGGATCTCCACTAATCAGCTCTAGAAACAGTGCGTATAGCATAGAAACCAGAATGGAAGCGCTTGCCAGGGGCGTTAAAAGCCCTAAGATAAGCCCGACTCCACCGACCTCCATAAACCCAGCCGACAAGAAGCATAAGGGCAATGGGGCTCCGAGCGCTTCTGACCACGTTTTGAGGTTTTTGAGCTTTGGCAACCCGTGCAAAACAAACAACAGCCCAATCACCGAACGGAAAATCAGCATCGTGTAGCCCTGAGTTCCCGTAACAAAATCAGGATATAGCGCCGACAAAAATGTACTTACCGTATCTAACAAACTCGTATTCAACAAACTGCTCCTTAAGTTTTCAATCCCTAAATTTTTAGTCCCTAATTTTCAACCAGCAATACATTGTGTCCATCCGGCCCACGCCACATCGCCGCCCGCTTAAACGGCAGCACATCGGGCAAATCAATCACCTTAGGCGAAACAAACTGAATACAGAGCGCACCGGGCGCTTCTTCCAAGGCTTCTACAGCCGCGTCAATATCTTCTACGACTAGCTCGAAGTGCATATGCACCAAATCACTCGTCTGTTGATCTATCGGGAAGGGTCTTGCTCCAGGCGGCGTCAGATAGTCCAAAAACTCCACGCCCAGTCTTCCTGTTGCAGGCGAAAGAGAGGTCACAATCACTTTGGCACTAAAGAGATTATCCATCGTCTCTTGTTTGATACCAATATTCGTAAAGCTGCCCTCGTGGCTAAGACCTAGCAGGTCGCGATATAGCCCCAGGCTGCGCTCAGTGCTAGAAATTGAAATTGCCGAGTGGTCTATGCCTAAAAACAGCTTGCTTTTGTCTTGCCAGTGGTCAGGGCCGAGGCCCGCAGGAAACTGCAATAGCTCTAGCGCGTGGCCGTCATCATCTCTAAACTTAAAGGCGCGAATGTCATTAGGCAGCGTTTGCGGCTCAGGAGAGATCGGCGTGAAAGAGAACTTTTGAAGCTGGGCGTAGGCTTTATCCATATCGCTAACGATAATGGCAAAGTGTTGAAACCACAGATCGTTGCTTTTGCTATCGGCAGGGACGGCTTTGCTCTCAGTATTCAAAAAGTCCATCAGGCGAATCGTTTCATCGCCTAGCTTCAGCGACACAATCCGCACCTGCGCGTCTGGAACGCCGTAGAGATAGCTGGCCTCATCGCCGCTGAGGACAGCATCAGCCGTGACCTCAAAATCAAACGCACCTGTAAAAAAGTCAGTCGCTTGACCAGCATCCGAGACAGTGAGCCCGATTGCCTGTACAGCTTTTACGCTAACACCAGAGGGAGACGCCATAGTTAACAGTTCCTTTTCGCAATTTTGCCCTCAGTATTGTTGCATATTCCCGCGATGTGAGCCTGTTATTCATATTGAACGGCGTAGAATAGTCTTATGAAGACTTTGAAACGTTTGAAACGTTCACAAAAACGGCGGCGATACGCACTGGCTTTTGTCTTATTACTAGCCGGTACGAGTTGGCTCGTCACTCAGCCACGCTGGGCTTTTCGCATTGCAAACTACGTTATGCCCGGTGCACTTTATGCAATAGATCTTCCCGATGGGGCTACTCCTGTTGTTGCACTGACTATTGACGACGGGCCAAGTATAGCGACGGCTGATATTTTGTTGGTGCTCGACCGCTACGACGCTAAGGCTACTTTCTTCAATATTAGCGGCCATCTACCCGGCAATGAAGCCATTGTCTCTAATGCCGTTGCCGCTGGTCATGAACTGGGCAATCACTTCACAGCAGACGAACCCAGCATTCGCCTATCACCTGACGATTTTGAGGCAGACTTACTAGCGGCTGAGCAGACCTGGCAACCTTATCTTCCTGAGACTGCGCCGTTACGATGGCTGCGTCCAGGTATGGGTTTTTACAATACCGATATGGTACAAACGGCTCAAAAACACGGCTATCAAGTTGTGCTAGGCAGCGTGTTTCCCTACGATACGCACGTGCTGTCCTCACGTTTTGCCAGTGCGTTCATTCTAAATACAGTACAGCCCGGCGATATTATTGTGCTGCACGATGGGGGCGATCGCGGCCCCCGCACCGTTGACACACTCAACAAAATCCTACCTGTGCTCAAAGCCAGAGGCTACGAAGTCACCACCCTATCAGAACTTATAAAAACAGCAGCTATCGACTCCCAGCCATAATCTGACTGACTAATCCATCCACCATCCGATCGCGTTCTAAAGGCAGAATATCTTTGCCGTGCATCACTTCTTGCACAATCAAATAGTGCATTATTGAGCCTGTAAAAATTCTAGCAGTGATCTCTGGATCAGATAGATTGAGCTGTGGTTGAGCCGCAAAATATAGCTGAAGTCTCTCTAAAAGTGGCTTTTGCACTTCACGCACGAATGTTTGAGCGAGCTTCGGAAATCGCCCTGACTCACCAATCATTAGCCGTAGCAGCGTCGGTATTGTCTGATTGCTGGTGAACTCTTCAGTGACCGTCATCGCTAGCTTGCGCAGTCCTATCTCTGGCGGCATCTGTGAGATATCGCCCGACTGCAATGTCTCAAGCGTCTGATCGGCTTTTTGGGTGAGTTGCCGAATAAGGGCGACAAACAAGCCTTCTTTGTCTTGAAAATAGCTGTACACCGTTGGCTTAGAAACGCCTGCTACGGCTGCAATGCGATCCATACTCGCTGCTGCGTAGCCGTGAGTTGTAAATACTTCAAGGGCTCCGCCTAATATGGCTCTGACCTTCTCGGGATTGTGTTTAACAGATTTGGGCACGGATTCATAAAGCCTTTAGCAGCGACTCTAGTCTACCTTACGAAATAATTGATTTTACTACACCGTTTAGTAAGATTTTAGGGTAAAATATCTGTAGAAGCGAAACGAGGAAGCTATGAACTCTTTAGGTGCATCGAATCAGCAGGGAACCTCTCGTCGTTGGATAGCGATCGCTACTGCTGCTGCTCTAGGGATTTTCGGCATGGGCGTGTGGCAAGTGCGCCAAATGCAAATAGAGGAGGCTCAGCAAGCCGCAGAGAGCTTGAGCCGGGTGGTAGAGCCTGCGACTGTAACAGCACTTGGCAATCTGGAGCCGCAGGGCGAACTGATTAGTCTGACTGCGCCTACGTCTACTCAAGAGAGTCGGATTGATGAGCTGCTGGTAAAGGTGGGCGATCGCATTGAAGCCGGTGATATTGTTGCGGTTTTAGATAATCGCGATCGCCTTCAGGCCACGCTACAAACGGCTGAAGAACAGGTGCGCATTGCTCAAGCTAAACTTGCTCAAGTTCAGGCAGGAGCCAAGTCTGGAGAGATACAGGCCCAGCGTGCAGAGATCTCTCGCTTAGAGGCCGCTCAGGTAGGCGACGTTGCAGCGCAGCAGGCTACAATTGCCCGGTTACAGGCAGAAGTTGCCAACGCCGAAGCTGACTACCAGCGGTACGATTTGCTGTACACACGCGGGGCAATTTCTGCCTCTGAGCGAGACACCAGGCAGCTTACCTACACCACGGCCCAGCGGCGACTCGAAGAGGCACAAGCCGGTCTTTCTCGGATTCAATCGACGGGGCAAGAGCAAGTGAGCCAGGCAAGATCAAGACTTGATCAAATTGGCGAAGTCCGTCCAGTAGACGTTGAGCTGGCGCAGGCCGAGGTGCGAGCAGCGCAGGCTACTGTGGCTGAAGCGCGGGTGAATTTGGCTCAGGCTGAGGTGCGATCGCCCGTTGCGGGTCAAATATTGAAGCTGCATACGCGCCCTGGCGAAAAGATTTCGGATACGGGCATTGCGACATTGGGTCAAACCTCACAAATGATTGTGGTCGCTGAAGTGTATCAAGACAGCATCGACAAGGTGAGGCCCAATCAGCCAGTGATTGTAACAACCCCTGTGTTAGATCAGCCGCTCTCAGGCGCGGTGGAGAGAATCGGCTTGCAGGTGGAAAGGCAGGAGGTGGTGAACGAAGATCCAGCGGCGAACATTGATGCCAAAGTTGTTGAAGTTTATGTACAGCTTGATGAGGCATCAAGTGAGCGGGTTGCTGGACTGACGAATTTACAGGTGACCGCCACAATTGAGACAGGTGAATAATCCTTTACTTTGAGTGTTCTCATGCCTAATTTATTAAAGACTTTGAGATCTTTAACGGATCGTACGCCTCTAGGCTTTAAACAGCTAAAGCACGACAAAATGCGGCTGCTGACAGCGATCGCAGGTATTACCTTCGCCGATATTCTCATATTTATGCAGCTCGGCTTCTCCGACGCCCTGTATAAAACCAACACACAATACCCTCGAAAAGTTCAATCTGATTTAGTTGTTCTAAGCAGTCAGGCCGAAAACTTCGACCAGCTCAAAACGTTCTCCCGCAGACGGCTGTATCAGGCCCAAGACATAGCAGGTGTTGATACTACTGACGCGCTGCATTTAGCGACTAAAGAGTGGAAAAATCCGGCCACAGGTGAGAAGAAGGCGATGTTGCTGATTGGTCAAAATCCTACTCGTCCTGCTTTTGATTTGCCTGAGGTGAATGCTCATTTAGATGAGATTCGGATGCCTGTCTATGTTTTATTCGACCAGGCTTCGCGGGGAGACTATGCAGAAGTGGTAGAGCAAGTTAGAGCTGGTCAGATTGTAACTTCAGAGATTGGGCTGCAAACAGTTACCGTCGCAGGACTGTTCTCTGTAGGAGCCTCTTTTTCGAGCGACGGTGCGCTGATTACCAGTGACCAAAACTTTTTAAGACTATTTCCTAAGCGGGACGCGGGCGTGGTGAGTATGGGGCTTATTCAACTAGAGGAAGGCGCAGATATTGAGCGAGTAAAGGCTGATTTGCAAGCACACCTACCGAGTGATGTACAGGTGTTTACGCAGCCTGAATACGTCGAGTTTGAGCTGAACGATATTAAGAGTGATTCACCGATCGGGTTTGTGTTTGGCTTGGGCACGACAATGGGATTTATTATAGGCGTGGTGATTGTTTATCAGGTGCTTTCAACAGATGTGAATAGTCATTTGGCAGAGTACGCAACCTTTAAGGCAATGGGCTATCGCAACAGCTATCTGTTGACGGTGGTCTTTGAGGAGGCGCTGATTTTGTCGGTGCTGGGCTTTTTCCCCAGTCTGCTGCTGGCAATAGGTGCTTATCAACTGACGGCAACGGCGACAGCGCTGGCCATTTCAATGCCGTTTAGCCGCGCTGTTTTAGTGTTCTTCTTAACGCTGGTGATGTGTAGTGCTTCAGGGGCGGTCGCCACACGTCGCCTTCAAGCTGCCGATCCTGCTGATGTCTTCTAGCGCTGCCGCTTTTTATTGAAATCCTCTTTCTATTAAACCTATGACCTTTGCTATTTCTGTTCATCAGCTCAATCACTACTTTGGCTCAGGACGGCTGCGAAAGCAGGCTTTGTTTGACATAAACCTGGAAATCGAAACGGGCGAAATCGTAATTATGACTGGGCCATCGGGCTCTGGAAAAACAACGTTGCTTACCCTGATTGGTGGGCTGCGTTCGGCTCAGGAAGGGAGCTTGCAGGTGGTAGGCCACGAGATATCAGGGGCTTCTGAGAATGATCTAGTACAGGCGAGAAGAGATAATGGCTATATTTTTCAGGCGCACAACTTGCACGGCAGTTTGTCGGCAATTGAGAATGTGCAGATGGGCTTGGAGGTGAAGGGGATATTTTCTCGAGATGAGCGATATCGGCGGGCGGCTGAGATGTTGGAGCAGGTGGGACTGGGCGATCGCACAAACTACTATCCAGCAGATCTCTCAGGCGGACAAAAACAAAGGGTTGCGATCGCCCGCGCCCTGGTCAGTCGCCCCAAAATTGTCTTAGCTGACGAACCCACCGCCGCCCTCGACAAAAAGTCAGGCCGAGACGTGGTGAATATTATGCACGACCTAGCGAAAAAGCAGGGCTGCACTATTTTGCTTGTTACTCACGACAACCGCATTTTAGATATTGCCGATCGCATTGTGTATATGGAAGACGGACGTTTGGCTAAACAGCCAGAGCTATTAGAAGCCGCTTCATGACCGGATAAGTTGATATACTACAGCCGGTAGCTCAAGGATTTTCTGTAGTGTTTAGTTATGACTGGTGTTTCGCTACAGCAGATGATCGATCGGCTAGCCGCTGAACCTACGCTGGTCAGCTTTCCAACCGATACGGTGCCAGCGTTGGCTACTAAGCCTGAATATGCTGAGCTGATCTACGCGGCTAAGCAACGTCCGCCAGAGAAACCGCTGATATTAATGGGCGCTACGCTGGCGGATTTATTGCCTTACGTGAGTGGTAATGATGCTGATCGGGCGGTTTGGCAGCAGGTCACTGATCAACACTGGCCAGGTCAGCTCACGCTGGTGCTGCCTGCGAGCGATCACACCCCCCGCACCCTAAATCCCCTCAACACAGGCACCCTCGGCATCCGCGTCCCCAATCATCCAATTGCGCTAGCGTTACTCACTTACACAGGCCCATTAGCCACTACCAGCGCCAACCTATCAGGCCAGCCCCCCCTTATCTCTTCAGTCGACATCGCCCGCACTTTTCCAACCGCGCTAACCCTAGCTACTAACGAAAATATCTCCCAGAATATCTCCCAGAGCGGCACACCCTCTACCGTGGTTAAATGGACAGGACTTGGCTGGCAGGTGTTACGCCAAGGCAAAATTAAGCTGTAGCGTTCCTAATAAAAATGGATACTTCGGATACGGGCTCAAATCTTCAGTTGGCTTATCAAAGGCTGCTTGCCCTAGAGCGATTCAAGAGCGGTTTTTTGGCCCGAACGTCTCACGAGTTGCGATCGCCCGTCAACACGATCGTCAGTCTTCACCAGTTAATTCTAGAAGACTTGTGCGAAGGCCCTGAAGAAGAGAAAGAGTTTATCGAACAATCTAAAGCAGCGGCGCTAAAGATGCTAGCTTTGTTCGATCAAATCACGGCGGTTTCTAAGCTGGACGTAGGTAGAGAGCCACCTAAGCTAAAAGCTGTTGATTTAAGCTTTTTGTTGCCAGAAGTAGAAATGCTTACCTCGCTGCAAGCCTCTAATCAAAACGTCCGCTATACGGTGACCTCTCCTACTGACGAATTAGAGGTTGTTACAGATGAAAAGTGGTTAAAAAACATATTAGCTAGCCTAATTCAGGACGCGGTTACTTATACAAAGACGATGCAGTTGAAGGTAGAAGAAACTGAGGCGTCTGTTGCGGTTGTGCTTGAGTGCGATCGCTCAGCCGACTCTCTTCAATCTGAACTAGACAGTATTTCTGAATCCGTAGACAATTTGCCAGAAGCGTCATCAGCACAAGTATCCGATGCTGAAAGCATTAAACTTTCAACGGGACTAATTCTAGCGACGGCTCAAACGGCTGTGCCTTTGATCGGTGGGACGTTTTCTATCATCCCTACTTCAGACTCAGAAGACCGTAGCTGCCTACGCCTCACCTTTCCTAAAAACGCATGACCCATACTCCTTTGCTACCGACCGAAGCCGAACACTTCAAGGCTCGATATGCGCTGTGGCTCGGCGGCAGCTTTTTACTTGTTGGCATCATCACCACGCTGCTGAGCCTGTGGATGATAGCGACGCAAGGATCGTTCAATAGTTCTATTCTCGTCAGTCTAGTTCTAGGAGCTGTAGGGTTTTTATATCTAACGCGGCCTTATTTTGCGATCGCCCCTAATCGGATCACTATCTATAACCTCATCGGCAAATCCGTAAAGCGCTACCCCTTCGCTACGTTTAGCCATATCGTCGTAGACAATGACAGCTTATATATAGAGGGCGCGGATGAACCAGGGGGCCAGCGAGAAAGAGTAAAGGTCAATAAGCGGCTGGTTAGATCGAAAGATTGGGCTCATGTAGAAGCGATCGCCCGGCAACCATCAGCGTGATTGCTGAGAAATGTCAGGCATAAATAAAATCAATGGTAATCATTGATAGTCTGTCAGAGCCAAGTTGAAGCCTGGCTTTTACGCTATTAAGACAAAACAACGTTGTAATAAATCGCTTTGATATCAGTAGGTTTCGCGATTGACAAATGCTCACTTGCTTAATCCCGACTATTTTTGTCGGGTATGATTGCTCCGTGATATTTAGCGTGTTAGCATTTGTTCACTTCAACGAAAGTAGGTCTAAAAATAGGACTGTTAAGAGGCGTGTCCACTAGCTGCCGTGCTTCTTTGTCAATCTATTTATCCACCAGCTTCATTCTCTACCGGCTTTATAGGGGTTTAAACATATGACTCAAGCTATCGATAGACTCGTCACGTCATCTTCAGCGCTACAAAAGACGTTCACGGCCCTTCAGTGTAAGGAATGCGGCGAGCAGTACGGCCTCGGTGCTAAGCACGTTTGCGAAGATGTATGCTTCGGCCCGCTAGAAGTCGCTTATGACTACGACGCCATTCGCAATCAAGTCTCTCGTGAAACGATTGAGGCTGGTCCGTCATTCTATTTGGCGCTACAAGGCATTTTTGCCGGTTGAAACAGATACGCCTATCGATGTCGGTACGGGCATGACGCCTTTGGTAAAGGCTAACCGCTTGGCTCGCCAGCTCGGTCTTAAAAATCTCTACATTAAGAACGACGCGGTAAACATGCCGACGCTAAGCTTTAAAGACAGAGTGGTTTCAGTCGCCCTCACGCGCGCAAAGGAACTGGGTTTCTCGACCGTTTCTTGTGCAAGTACCGGTAATCTGGCGAACTCTACGGCCGCGATCGCAGCTCACGCGGGCCTCGAATGCTGCGTGTTCATTCCTGCCGATCTAGAAGCCGGTAAAATTCTCGGCACCCTCATCTACGACCCTACTCTGATGGCTGTAAAGGGCAACTACGACCAGGTAAACCGCCTGTGCTCTGAAGTTGCGAACACTCACGGCTGGGGCTTTGTAAATATTAACTTGCGCCCTTACTACTCTGAGGGCTCTAAAACGCTTGGCTTTGAAGTAGCTGAGCAGCTTGGCTGGCAGCTTCCCGATCACGTTGTTGCACCTTGCGCCTCAGGCTCTTTGTTCACCAAAATCCACAAAGGCTTTAACGAGTTTGTGAAAGTGGGCTTGGTCGAAGAGAAAGCCGTTCGCTTTAGCGGTGCGCAGGCTGAGGGTTGCTCTCCCATTTCTCAGGCATTCAAAGAAGGCCGTGACTTTATCACCCCTGTAAAGCCCAACACCATTGCTAAGTCAATTGCAATTGGCAATCCCGCAGACGGTATGTATGCCCTAGAAGTTGCTCGCAAGACCAACGGCAACATTGAAGACGTGACCGATGCTGAAATTATTGCAGGCATGAAGCTGCTTGCTGAGACTGAAGGCATCTTTACCGAGACGGCAGGCGGTACGACCATTGCCGTGCTTAAGAAGCTGGTAGAAGCTGGTAAGATTGACCCTGAAGAAACAACAGTTGCCTTTATTACGGGCAACGGTCTGAAGACAACTGAGTCTGTACAGGGCTATATTGGCGAGCCGCTAACGATTGAGCCTAAGCTGGATAGCTTTGAGCGGGCGTGGGAGCGGGCTAACACGCTAAATCGTTTGGAATGGCAGCAAACCCAGGTTTAGCGCTTCTCTTACTTTCTAATTTCTGTTTTCTAGTTTAGGCATTTCAAAAACATGGCCGTCAAGGTTCTCATTCCAACCCCTCTGCAAAAGTTCACCAATGATCAAGCTACCGTTGAATGCGATGGCGGCAACATTGTTGAGCTAATGAATACGCTGGAAAATAAGTTTCCAGGGATTAAAAAGCGTCTGTGTGATGACAGCGGTGAGCTTCGTCGCTTCGTTAATTTCTACGTGAACAGTGAAGATATCCGCTTTTTGAATAACAAAGAGACTGCGCTGAGTGATGGCGACGAAGTGAGCATCGTTCCGGCAGTCGCAGGCGGCTAAGCAGCCTTTAATCCTGTTTTTGAAAGCACATGCGGTAGAGCAGCGTTCTATTGCGTGTGCTTTTTTGTGGCCTGATTCAAGGCGCTTTTGTCGGTAGCGTAATCACAAATTCTGTGCCCTGGCCGGGTTCGGAGTTTACGGTGAGCGTGCCGCCGTGCTTTTCGACGATGATGGCGTGGGAGATGGCCAGACCAAGGCCGGTGCCTTTGCCGACAGGCTTAGTGGTGAAAAGGTGATCGAATACTTTGGCTCTGACCTCAGGGCTCATGCCGGGGCCGGTGTCAGCGATCGCAACCCTAACCCACTCAGGTTCCTGCTCAGTCGTAATCGTGATGGCGCTGACGTTCGTTTTAAGTTCAGCAATAGTCCATCGCTCGCTCTCTTCTGCGATCGCCTCAATTGCATTTGCAATCAGGTTCATAAACACCTGATTAAGCTGCCCCGCAAAACAGCACACATCAGGCAGCGTGGCATAGTTTTTAATCACTTTAATCGGGGGACGCGTGTCGCTTGAGAGCAGCCGATGCTTCAAAATTAGCAGCGTACTATCTAGACCCTCATGCAGATTAAATGCTGTTTTCTGGTCGTTGTCAGCGCGTGAGAAAGTGCGCAAACTGTTGCTAATTCCCTGGATGCGACTAATGCCGCACCGCATGGAACCAAGCAGACTCGGCAAATCCTCTTTTACAAAGTCAAAATCGATCTCTTGGATCTCTTCTAAGATGACTGTTCTCGGCTCGTTTTCTATGACCAAATCTAAAATGCCTAAAATATCTTCTACATAGTTAAGGGCGGGTTTAAGGTTGCCTTTTAAGAAATTAACAGGATTATTGATCTCGTGAGCGACGCCTGCGACTAAGTTTCCAAGCGCAGACATTTTTTCGCTTTGTACAAGCTGCATATGAGAGGTTTGTAGCTCTGCGAGCGCTTGCTGTGCCTGCTGATAAAGTCTTGCATTCTCTAGAGAAATCGCGGCCTGAGTGCAAATTAAGTTCAGGACTTCTACGCGGCGATCGGTAAATGCGCCAATCGTGATGTTGTTCTCCAAATACAAAATAGCGATGAGCTTGCCCTGATTAAGAATAGGCATACACAAGATGCTTTTAGGCTGGCGCTGCAAAACGTATGGGTCGGCGGCCAGGACTGGATGAACCGTCGCATTGAAGACAATAACTGGTTTGTGAGCGTGCCGAACCTGATTGATTAGCGTGACCGGTAGCTGCTTGCCCGGTTCGATAGTGATAGATTCTAAAATAATAGGCGGCTGACCAAGTTCTGAGAAAGCTTCTATGATCCACTGCGGTTCCTGAGCCGCGCGATCTTCAGGCATGAGTAGCGCGCACTTATCTGCGCCTGCGTTTTTAAGGACGGCCTCTAATAAGGCTGTTAGCAGCTTTTCAATCTCAATTTCGCTAGAGAGTACCTGCGAGGTGTGCAGTAGCGTCGTGATATCGATAACGCCCGAGGTAATGCTAGCGTTGCTGGTGGTGCTGGTGGTTTGAGCGCTGGCGTAGGCCAAGATGGTGTCTGTAGAAGATAGCTGCTGTTGTTTCTTTTGTAAGGTGGCTTCGAGTAGCTTAGGATAGCGCCGCTCTAGGTCTGCAACTTTGGCGGCGGCCCCCCATCGGCTGTAGGCGTAGTAGGCGTCGATCAGGTAGCTTTGGGCGACTCGACCTTTGCCCCAGAGTAGATAAAACTGGGCGGCGAGTTCGTGGGCGATCGCCTCTTCTTGAACAAACTTATTGGCTTGGGCCAGTGCGATCGCCTGGTCGTAATGGTCAATGGCGTTAGCCTTATCACTGCTGACTCTACACCGCTCCGCTTCTACCAAATGCCAGCGGTGAAGCTGATTGGCAGGTGCTAGCTTAGCCCATTCCTTTAGCTTTTGTTGATTGAGGGCGACCTGTGAAAGGCGATCGCTATCAGGTAGCGCCAAGCAGGTTAGAGAATTGTAAAAGAACAGGGTTGGTAGCCACTGGGCGCTGCTAATGCCGGGTACGTATTTCAGCGCAGTTTCAAAGCTAACTAGCGCTTTATCAGCCTGGCCAAATAGGTAAGCGAGTATTCCTTTATTGATATATAGAAACGAGAGCCCGGTCATGTCGTTGCCCGCTAGCTGTATAGGAAGCGTAGCTGTTTCACTAAATGCCTGACCTTCTAAAACGGTGGGATCTGAGTTTTGGCCTAGCAAATTGAGTACGACTTGCTGATGAAGACTGATATAGCTAAGCGCGGCGTTTTGTTGTAGGGCGCTAATTCGATTGAGATCGCGCAAAATCTCGTCATTCAGACGCTTCAGGCCAACGCCCGATAGGTAGGCATGATAGCAGTAGTTACAAAGCGACCATGCCGCATATTCGCTATCGCCACTATCGAGCCCGCGCTGATAGTTTTCAGCTAATGGCCGCAGTGATTCTCTAAGATGCGTTTTCCACGGGCGCACCAAAAAATGAACAATTGCAATCACCCGCGTTTGAATGTCTTCAGCAGGCATTTTCTCTAGCAGCATTAGCGCTAGCTCGCCCATCCGATAGCCCTGCTGAGTAGACGCTACCTGGCCGCACAGGATTACACCATACCAGGTGTATAAAGAGGCAGAGAAAGGACTATTTCCAAACTGCAAGCAGCGGTTAATGCCAGCACATACTAGCAGTGGTAATACTTCAGGCTTGGCAATGTAGGCGGCTGAGATCGCTTTGTTGAGCAGCCGAACAATGACTAATGACTGCGAGTCTTCCATTGCCGGAAGATCTACGAGCGTATCGAGGCTGTGCTTACGAATTCGCTGTGCCGTGATCTGTAAGCACTGTTGAATCTCGTCAGGCTGAGGCGCGTGAGGAATTGTCTCTCCGAGCTGATCTAATAGATCGAGTGTGGTGTCTACGCTTTGGAGAAAGTAATTTTGGCTAATAGTGGCCTGAAGATGAATTTCGTGGGCGCGAACTTTGTCGAGTAGAGGAATGTCTTGCTGCAAGATTTTATCGATGTATGCCTGCATGGCTACTAAGTCGCCAATAAGATAAGCCACTTCAGCAGCTTCGTTATAGAGTGCGAGTGCGCAATCGGTTTGCCACCTATGACGGGGTGAGAGTCGCTCAATGCCCGTTTTTATGTAGCTAAGCGCGGCGCTGTAAGCATAGGTAGTCTTGGCTTTTCGTCCGGCGCTAAGGTTCAGGGTAATTAGGCGATCACGCTCTTCCTCTGTTTCTATCAGCTCAATGCCCTGATTGAGATGGTTGACGATATCAAAAAGTTGTTTATCTAGCTCACGCCTCGAATCACTTTGTTGAAGTAGCCGGTGCCCAATGCTGCGGTGTGTCTGAGCCTGCTTTGTTGGCTCCATAAGCCCGTAGGCCGCTTGCTGTATGCGGTCGTGAAAGAAACGATAGGTTGGATTAACAGTTGCTATGACTGCCGTATCTTGAAGCGTGAACGCACGATAGCCGTTGTCAATGGGTACAACAAGTTCTTCTTGTAGGGCAAGCCAGAGGTTGGTAGCAACGGTTGTTGATGGCTGTTCAGCGGCGGTTGCTAGCGTTGCCAGGTCAAACTGAGCGCCGATACAGGCGGCAAGCTGGAGGGTTGTTTGGGTGGCTATTGGCAGCTTTTTTAGCCGCAAACTCATGAGTTCTAGAATGCTGTCGGTGGGCAGTGCTGCTTTTATCTGAGATAAATCGTATTGCCAATGACGAGCGTTAGGATTGAAGCAGATCTGGTTTTCAGCTTGAAGCGCGACTAAGAGCTGACGTGCAAAGAATGGATTGCCACCTGTTCTTTGATAGATGAGTTCGGCTAGGGGTACGGCAAGTTCTTGAGAGCTAAAAAGCGTATCTGCAACTAGGTGGGTAAGGTCTATTTCATTGAGCTGAGAGAGCGTGAGCAGGTTGATGTTGGGTTTGCGAGTGGCCCGAATGCGAGCGGTGCGGATGCTCTCTAAGCTAGTGATGAGAGGATGGCTACTGCTGACTTCGTTATCTCTGTAGGCTCCGATAATAAGTAAGTGACCGTCATCTTTCATCAAAAGCTGTAACAGTTCAAGCGAGGCGGTGTCGGCCCACTGTAGGTCGTCTAGAAAGATGACTAAGGGGTGTTGCGATCGCGTAAAAATCTCCACAAACTTTTGAATCAGACAGTTCAGCCGATTTTCGGCAACCGCTCTCTCTTGAACAGAAGGTGAAGGCGCATTCTCTTCAATCACTGATTGACAACAAGGGCCGACAATATTTGCCAAATCAGGAATAATGTCAACCAGCGCTCGAACATCTTCTCCTAGCGCCTGCGTAATCTGTTGCTGCCACTGATGTATTTGTGCATCGCTTTCGCTGAGCAATCGCTTGACTAGCTCGCTAAAAGCTTGAATGAAAGCCGATAGCGGCACACTGCGCTCAAGCTGGTCGTACTTACCTTGAATGAAGTAGCCGCGCTGCTGCACGATAGGCTTGTGCACCTCACCGACCACGGCAGTTTTGCCCATGCCCGATGCGCCTGCAATCAGCATCAGTTCGGTGTTGCCCTGGCTGGCGCGATCGAAGGCCGCTAGCAGGTGAGAAACCTCAGTTTGACGGCCGTAGAGTTTTTCGGAGAGTAGGAAGCGATCGCTCGCATCTTTTTGTCCTAGCCGAAAGGGCTCAATGTGATCAGTTTCCTTCAGCTCATACAAACATCTCTCCAAGTCATGCTTCAATCCAAAAGCGCTCTGGTAGCGATCTTCAGCATTTTTCGCCATCAGCTTCAGCACCAAATCTGACACTATCTTCGGCATCGCTTCACCGCTCAGCTCATACGGCGAGACGGGCCGCTTGGCCAAATGCCCATGCACAATTTCCATCGGGTCTTGAGAGACAAAAGGAAGCTGCCCGGTGAGGAGTTCGTAGCAGGTGACGCCCAAAGAGTAGAAGTCGCTGCGGTAGTCAATCCCGCGATTCATCCGACCCGTTTGCTCAGGCGAGAGATAGGCCAGCGTGCCTTCTAAAACGTTTGGGTTTTGAATCTCTTGAATCTCGCGCGGGAGGGTAGAGGCGATGCTGAAGTCAATTAGCTTAACTTGCAGGCTGTGAGGATGAATAAGAATATTAGCAGGCTTGATGTCTTTGTGAATGATTCTGGCGCGGTTAATACCCGCTAGCGCTTCAGTCACTTGAATCGCGATTTGGAAAAAGAGGATAAGCCCAGCGCGGCTGTTACCAAGCTTGCGATCTAAGTGACCTTGCTGACTTTCTTGGTCTAAAAAATGATTGAGATCGATGCCGCCAAAGTCTTCCATGACTAAAGCGCTGGCGTTGCCGTGAGGAATGAGAGCCAGTGAGTGCACTAATTCTGGCAGATCAAGGTCTTTGACGATACTATACTGACTGCTGAATTTAATCAGCTCGCTATAGCTGGGGAAGGCGTCGTTAACAAATTTGATCACAACAGGCTGCTGGTCGCGCTCGCGCAATCCTCTGTACACTAAGGTGCGTGATCCTTCGTAGAGTTTTTCGCTAAGGCGATAGCCTTTGGGTTGAGCGATCGCATCCATATGTCAACACCTGATCTAACATCCTCACAGCATCTTCAGTTTTCCCATGATGTCAGCCAATGAGAAAATTACCGCTCTGTATGCCGCTATTAATCAGCGCGATTTAGATGCGGCGATGACTTATGTGGATGAGAACTGCGTCTATCAAGACCTCAACTTTCCAAGCGCTTTTAGCGGCAAAGCAGCGGTTAGAAAGCTTTTTGAAGACTCTATTAGCAGCGTGCCGGACGACTTTAAGTTTGTGATTGATGAGATCACAACAGGCGGCGAGCTGTCGGTCGGTATAACCTGGCATGTGGAATTGGGCGGCGCTGTTTTCCCGAATACGCGCGGGGCAAGCTTTTATAAAATGTCTCCTGAGTCTGGGCTGTTGATCTACGGGCGCGACGTAGTGGAGTCACCTGTGAAACTAGGTAAAGTTGCGTTTGCCATTATCAAAGCTGTGACGCCGCTGGCCCGGAAGTTTTTGAAGCCAGGAAGTTGAGAAGAGATGTCTGAGAGTCTTAACGAAGAGAATACTTACGACACTTCTAACCGCTGGCTTCCTAAGCTGCTATGGGTTTTAGTGGTAACGTATGTCGCGGTGCTGCTGCTCTCTGCGCCAGGACAACTGCTGCCGGGTGAACCGATTTGGGCGGTGCAGGCCGATACGCTAAAAGAGATTGCGGCTGAATCGCTAAATTTCTTTTTTGTTGTGCCTATTTTAGGCTTTGTATTAGAGCCGCTGATCGGCATCTCCGGGCCTGTGGTGCATCCGGCTTCGGAGGCTTTCTTTAACTTTGCAGAGGCATGGATCTTCATGTTTTTGCCGCTGCTGCTTTTAGACCCGCGTGGACGGAATTTGCCAAGAGTGCTGCTCTGGAGTGCGGCGATGTTTCTAACGAACGTGTTTTTAATTCCGTATATGGCGCTGAGATTGAGCGGGCCTGAGATGGTGGTTGAGCCCACAGAAAAAAGCAAGCCCGAGAAGGGTTTACTGGCGCGTGTCTTTGGCGTCATCGGGCTGACTATCGGGACAGGCGCGATCGCCTGGTTTTGCATAGCGCGCCCTGAATTCGGCCCAATTACCCAGCGCATTCAATACTTTTTACACAAGCTCACCACCGATAGAGTCACGATTGCATTTTGCGTAGATTTGATTTTGTTTTGGCTCTTTCAAATCTGGCTGATGGGCGCTGTGATGACAGCAGACGACAGCAGACGGCTTTTGCGCTTCGTTCCCTTCTGGGGGCTGGCCGTTTGGCTGATTATTTGACGGCTGTTTCGCTAAATTTAAAGTGTCGATGAATACATGATCATAAGTACCCTAAGCTTGCTGAAAGGGGCAGATAGCATTGTAATGTTGTACACAGATCACACGATCTTTACGGCAATTCCTATAGTGTCTTTTCTATAGTATTTTACTGTTTGTCGGTTTTTGGCCTCAGGTTAAGGGTTTTTTATGCGGAAGTTTTTACTTTCTTTGTCTGTTGGCGTTGCGCTGGCAGCAGGATTTGGGCAAACCTCTGCGATCGCGCAGGTATCTAAGCAGGTGCCCGAAATTGCAAAAGCTGAAGGCGTAGAGCCTGGTGAGTCATCCGCTCAGCCAACTTGCCCCGCCATTCCCAACGCGCAGGGCTACGACGCGATTGTGTTTGGTGATGAGGTGCCGGGCGTAATGACAGCGCTACAGCTAAAGCGAGAGCTGGGCAACCGAGGCCAGAGTAATCAGGTCGCTTTAATTACTGAAGGCGACACGGCCAAAGGCATCGGCGGACACTTAGTACGAGGCGGGCTGGCCTACCTCGACCGCAATCAGGTGCCGCCTGCGCTGCGATCGCAATACGGTATTTTTGGCCGTCCCAGCCGCCTGTATCAAGAATTTCTCTCACTGGGCGGGGTTAACACGATTGCGCTCGATCGCTTTGTAGTCACTCGCAATTTTGCGCGCGTGCTCCGCAGTGAGGGCATCACGGTGATTGATAAAGCTGACTTAGGCGAGGTGCAAACGGCGGGCACTTTGGTATGCGCGCTGACAAGTAATGGTAAAACTTACGCAGCCAAGCAGTTTATTGACGCGAGCCAAAGCGGTGAGCTAGCAGCAGCAAGCGGCGTTGCAATGTCTCAAGGATTAGAGGCGCTGGGCTTTCCTGATAGTACGTTGAGCATGGGTCTAATTTTTGATCTGTACAACGTTGATATTGAGCGCTTAAAAGCGGTAGAACTCGAAATGATCTACCGCTTTTTTGATCCGCAAGATACGCAGGCGCAGCAGTGGCTATCGGTAGCCAGTGGGAATGACCCCGAGAAGCGGCAAGAGCTACTGAATAGCTTGATTGATCGTGATCGCACTCCCAAACTCCTTTACCAGGGCACCCCTGATTCTGCTGATGTACGCTCTTTGGCCTTCAGCATTTTGGTACATGGCTACTTAGGCAAAGAATACGACCTCAAATCGTCAGGCTTTTTGTTTGATCGGGCCAATATCGCCATTTTGGACGACCGTTTAAGCTTTAATGCGCTGTTGTTTTACGCAAATTCTCAAACCGCGCAGCAGCTTAGCTCTTCAGGCGGTGCGCCCAATGGAGAGATTCGGGCCATGGCCGCTGAGATAAAAGATCTCTTTGGCAAAATGGGCGTCCCCCGAGTTGAGGTGATGGAGGAGCTATACATCCGCAACGCTGGGCACATTGCCAACCCGATTGATGAGCTATCGGCAACGCTGATGGCCGCAGGCGGGGTGCCTCAAAATGAAGCGCTCGGAACGTTTGGCTATCATCTAGACGACCGTGGCGGCATTGAGGGACTAGACGACCGGCTCAATGAGACGGCTTTGCGGCTGCTGAACTTTGAGCAAATGCCCGTGTTTAACTACGGCTTCCGTCATACTTTGCCAAGAGAGAAAGAGAATTTGGCGGTGTTAGGCCCGGCTTCTGGTTTTGGCGGACTGGGCACGACGGCGGGGCGGATTGTTGAGTTTAATGTGAGCGTGGGTGAGGGGCTGGCGATCGCGATGGCTGAGGCGATCGCTGATGGCAAGTCTTTGCAGACAATTACCAATGACGAAGTGCGTCAGGCAATGGGCTACAGACCGGCCGTTTACGGCTATCGGACTGGCAGCTTTAACGCTATCTCTAGCCTGGAGCGGCGGTTTAGAGGAATCAATTACGAGCGCACTTACTTAGAGCAGGCGCAGGCTTATTTTGAGGCGGCTAACTACAGAGAAGCCGCGCGCGCTGTTTCAAGAGTCATTACCTTGAATCCTCGCAATGCAGATGCTTACTACTTGCGGGGGTCGGCAGCGGCTCAGTCGGGTAATCGGCGCGAGGCTCAGGCTGACTTTGAACAGGCGATCGCGCTTTACCAGGGTCAGGGCGATGCGTCTGCCGCTAGCAGCGCTCAAGGCAATCTTGAGGCGCTAAGAGACTAGCTGACCCTCATTGGCTCCCCGGTTTGAACTCTCCAAAGCCCTGCATATAAACCATTCTTATCTAACAACTGTTCATGCGTACCGCTTTCAACAAGCTTGCCCTGTTCCATTACATAGATGCAGTTAGCATTGCGAACGGTGGAAAGGCGATGGGCGATCGCAATCACGGTTCGATCTTGAGTAATGCGCTCTAAAGACTTTTGAATCGCGGCTTCTGTCTCGTTATCCACGGCTGAGGTGGCTTCGTCAAGAATGAGGATAGGAGGATTTTTGAGCAGGGCTCGGGCGATCGCTAGCCGCTGCCGCTGTCCGCCTGAGAGCTTTTGTCCCCGTTCTCCTACAACGGTTTCGTACCCAGACGGTAGTCCCTCAATGAAGTCGTGCGCTTCTGCAATTTTTGCCGCCGCTGTGATTTCAGCCATGGTGGCATTAAAGCTGCCGTAGGCGATGTTTTGAGCAACTGAGCCATGGAACAAAAAGACATCCTGGCTCACAAGACCGATGGAACGGCGAAGATCTCTGAAGTCTAGTGATTGAAGGTCTAATCCATCTAAAAATATGTGGCCTGAGTTCACTTCATAAAAGCGAAGTAACAGTTTTACAAGGGTGCTTTTTCCTGAGCCGGTTGCCCCTACGATGGCGGTTGTTTTACCAGCGGGAATCTTCAGAGAAAGATTGTTGAGAATAGGCTGGCGATCGCTATAGCCAAAGGTGACATTCTCAAACACAATACCACCGCTTACTTGAGCTGGCGGTAGGGCCACGGTGCCGGTTGGGATAGCAATCGGCGTGTCAAGCAAGTTCATAACCCTTTGTGTGGAAGCCATGGCGCGTTGGTACTGATCGAGCGTTTCACCAAGCCGCGTGAGCGGCCAGAGTAGCCGCTGAGTGAGAAAGACTAGAACAGTGTAGGTGCCGGGTTCTATGTTCCCGGCGGCGGTAGCAAGTCCACCATAAAAGAGAATGCCAGTGAAGCCGATTAAAATGACGATACGGATGAGGGGAAGAAAGGCCGCGCTGAGGACAATCGCGCGTTTGTTGCTCTTTCGGTAGGCGTTACTTTCATGCCGAAGCTGTTCTAGTTCGTAACCCTCGGAAGTGAAGCTTTTAATCGTTGAGATGCCGGTGAGGTTGTTGGCTAGGCGAGCGTTGATCAGGCCCGCTCTTTCGCGGACGCTGGCGTAGCGGGGGGTGAGGTACTTTTGAAAGGCGATCGCGCCCCAAATAATAATCGGCATCGGCACCACAGCCATCCAGGCTAAGGTTGGCGCGAGGATGAAAAAGGTCGTACCAATAATCAACACGGTTGCAATCATCTGCAATATACGGTTTGCGCCTACGTCTAAAAAGCGTTCTAGCTGATTGATGTCGTCATTGAGCATTGCCATCAAGTCGCCCGTGCTGCGGTCTTCAAAGTAGGCGAGTTCTAGCTGCTGCACGTGCTGGTAAGCGTCCATACGCAAATCGTGCTGCATAGACTGGGCGAGGTTACGCCATAGCAGCTCGTAGGCGTATTGAAAGGCAGATTCGAGTACCCACACCAAAAAGGTGAGGAGAGAAAGAACGATGAATTGCGTTCTTAAGTCCGTGATGCTCCACTGGGCCAAAAGAGAGTTTTGCTGATCGACTACGATGTCAATCGCAACGCCAATTAAAGCGGGGGGCGCAAGGTCGAATACGGTGTTAAGGACAGAACAAAGGCTAGCTAGCCACGCCCGGTTACGGTATTGATGGCCGTAGGCCAACAAACGCTTAAAGGGCTGGCGAGAAGTGGGAGTCATAGCAAAGCTTTTGAGGAGAATAAGCTATGGACTATAGCAAAATCTCCGTCCTAAAGACTCTACTAAAAAGAAGAACGCAAGCATTCCGCTAGCTCCCACGTCTTAGTTCTTAAGCCAGCGCCTCAGCATAAACCAGCTCCAATGATTCAATGTCAATAGCTTCGTCTACAAGATCCTCATCTAGAGGAACGCCTGCTGCTGTTCTGAAGTCGGCCTCAGCTGGGCTCAACGTCGCCACCGGGCGGGCGAGGCCAAGATCTTTGAGAATCCAGCGAATAGCGTGCTCAGCGAATAGGTCAACGTCGTCGAGCGATAGTTTAACCGGCGCGATCGCCCGCGCATTAATCTCATGGGTCAAACTCCCTTCTGGCGTCGAGCGCTCTATCAGTTCACTCAGCTCACGCGACATCATCTCAATCGCAAGATCGTCAGTTAAGCTCTCTGTCTCCATATTCGCCTCCGCCTGATCCGCTTGATCTGGCTCGTCTTTACCCGGCTCGCTGACAACCTGCACTGACTGGTTCGTAATTTCCATCAGCTCAGCGAGTATCCGTGCTTCAAAGTCATCAGTAGACTCCTCGACGGGTGCTTTCCCTTCTAATATTTCATCTAGGCTGAGCTGATGATCGTGTGTTTTGAGCCCTTTGGTTTTGGGCGTGAGAGTTTGGGATGCGATCGCCATATTGCCAACGCCCGCAAGCTGCATTTCAGGCTGCGATCGCTTCAAACTATCTGCTGCAAAGTTAAACGACTTTGCTGGTTTGCTAGCTTGCCCGCCACTTTGCAGATTGACGCCGTTCAGCTCAAGAATAGGAATAGCAGTCGGCCTTTTCGTCTTGCGATAGGCGCTAATAGCCGCAACGGCGCCTGCTGCTAGCACCGTATAGATAATTGCTTGGGCGGTCGAGCCGTTAGGAAGCTTCGGCGCTATCTCCTTGGCACGGTTCAAAGCAGTGGCGCTTTGTGTTTTGAGCTGCTGAGCCCGCTGGCCTCTGATTGCGATCGCATTACGTTCCTGCTCGTAGCGATTCAGGGTGCTAAGGGCCGTTTCTAACTGACGCTGTAGCTGCTCGTATTCGCCCACATTCCCTGCGAGTGAAGCCTGGCGAGTTTTAAGCCTGCGTTCAATCTGACCAATGGTATTTTGTCTGAGCTGTTGCACTTTATATTCGTGCGTAGCGACAGCCAAAGCCTGCACGTAGCTTGCCGACTCAGGCACACGCTGAATAAAGCTAGGGATGTTGGTGCCCTGCTGAGATAGATAGCTGCCGAGTGCTTCGGTGGCCTTTTCTGCCAGCACGCGCTGGTTATATTCGTAGTCGCCGTAAATTTCGTTAAGCGCCGTCGCATCAATATCGACTTTACTAAATTCTTCAAGCAGGTCGTTCTCTGAACGCGCCAACCTGTCCCAGGCCGTTTGATAGGCCACATCTTCAGCAAGCGCCTTCTCGGCAAGCCCAATCTCAGCGTCCATATTGGCAAGCTGTACTTTGATCTGAGTAATGCGCTGCTGAGTTTGGTCAGTGCTAATAGCAAGCTGGCTTTTTTGCTGAGTAATTTCGGCAAGGCGGCTCGCTAACGCCTGCTGATATGCCGTCATGTCTTGCTGCGCGTAACGGGCCTCAAAGTCTCGGATTTTGGCCTGCAATGCTTCTACTTCCCTCTGTGCTTTAGGGAGCTGACCGTCAATGAAGGTAAGACCCCGGCAGTTTTTGTCGGCGCACTTTTGCTGGGTGCTAGCGGCAGCAGCAGAGAGCTGAGTGAGAGTGGATTGCGATCGCACGGTCGCATCAGGCTGGCGGGTCAGTGTCCAGCTACCGTCTGCACTCTGCGTAATTAAAGGAAGCTGTGAAGCCGCAGCGGCATTCGCGCTGAACCTAGCTTGAGTATTCGGATTAGCTGCCGGACGGACGCCTTGGCTGCGATTAGTGGCGGCTTCTGTAGATGGCCGCTTTGTTTGATCCGCCTGCGTAGTGGTGGCGGTTTCAGTAGATACGTTTGGGTAGGCAGCAGCCTGCTCAGTCACCAGCGGCAGCACCATCCCAGCAGCGGCACTGGTAACGGCCCCAGTTTTTAGCCAGCTTCGCCCGTGAGAAACGCGCGAGGCTTGATGAGTTGTTTGGTTAGTAGAGCCTTGAAGGTCTGGAGTAGGAGGCATAAAGACCTGTCCGTATATGGAAACAAGCAGGGATGTCAGTAAAAAAAACACTTTTCCTTATACCTATCTACAAGAACTGAGCTGGCCCCTCCGGGCAATAATCCAGCGATCATCTACCAAAGCCTCGCTGTAGCGCTAAGGTGCCCCGTTCAACCCAACAAATAAACTTGTTTTTGGCTTGTCTTGAGTCAGGCGGTAGCGAATACTTAAGAGTGGTGTTCCTATTAACGAAGCCCTCGAATGACTTTCGATTTTGCCGATCTATCTGCCCTGTACAAAACGACGCTGCTAGAAAACGTGATTCCCTTTTGGGAAAAGCATTCAATCGATCGTGACTACGGTGGCTACTTCACCTGCCTGGATCGCAGCGGCAATGTGTACGACACAGACAAGTTTATTTGGCTACAAAATCGTCAGGTGTGGATGTTTTCTACGCTGTGTAATCAGTTAGAGCCCAAAGCAAGCTGGCTAGCGATCGCTAAGCACGGAGCAGACTTCTTAGCGCAGCACGGACGCGATGACACAGGTAACTGGTACTTCTCGCTAAATCGAACGGGCCAGCCATTGACACAGCCTTACAATATTTTTTCAGATTGCTTTGCAGCGATGGCGTTTAGTCAATACGCCCTAGCGGCTGACGATGAGCAGGCCAAAACCTCTGCTAAAGAGATTGCATTGCAGGCTTATCATAATGTGTTGCGCCGCCAGGATAATCCGAAGGGAAAGTACAACAAAGCTTATCCGGGTACGCGGCAGCTAAAGTCTTTAGCCGTACCGATGATTCTCGCTAATCTATCGCTCGAAATGGACTGGCTCTTAGCAGACGATCAGCTAGATGCGGTGCTTAATACGACCGTGCGAGAAGTGATGGAAGACTTTTTGCACGGTGGCCTAATGTATGAGCACGTAGGGCCAAAAGGTAAGCTGGTTGACTGCTACGAAGGACGACTGATTAATCCTGGGCATGGCATCGAGGCGATGTGGTTCATGATGGCCATAGCTGAGCGACAAAACAACACCGCCCTCAGCAACCGCGCCACCGATGTAATGCTCAACATTCTCAAATTCGCCTGGGATGAGCAATACGGCGGCCTCTTTTACTTTATAGACGTGCAAGGCCAGCCGCCGCAACAGCTAGAATGGGATCAAAAGCTGTGGTGGGTGCACTTAGAAACGCTGGTGGCCTTAGCCATGTCCTACCGACTCACCGGACGAGAAGATTGCTGGGTCTGGTATCAAAAGGTGCATGACTATACATGGAAGCACTTTTCGGATGCTGAACATGGTGAGTGGTACGGCTATCTCAACCGTCGAGGAGAGGTGCTACTGCCTCTAAAAGGTGGTAAATGGAAAGGCTGCTTTCACGTACCACGTGCAATGTACCTGTGCTGGCAGGAATTCGAGAAGCTTAGCAAGGCTGCTTAACTGTGCCGAACCTGTGCCACTGTCTCTTCCCTAAAGATACGACAACCAATTAGCAACGACAGCCTTGTTGTTCTATCTGATGAGCGTTAGCTACTTTTCTATCGTAAGGGAAGAAATCTGACTTGACCCTCCCATTCTTCGTCAAAGCTGCACTTATCAATTAGAACGACTTCCTCTATGCTTGATCTTGTCTCGCAAGTAGGCGATCGCGTAAACCTATTGGATTAAATTGCTGCTCTGTCTCGCGCCGAATCTCATCTGCTTGCCTTTGACGATCTGCTATGTAGGCATTCACTTCATTTCGGTGCCTGAGATAGTAACCAATGACCCAGTAGACATCTGAAAGCTGTAGAGATGGATACTGTTCACCTATTTCCTCAGGCGTACAGCCCTCAAGAAAAGCAGATACAACAGTATCTAAAGTCACCCGAGTTTTGGCTACTCGAACAACGCCATCAGTATCTGTTGCTATAGGTGTAGGTTCGAGGGCGATGGCTAAAGACATAGGTGCTTATTAAAGCTATAAGGAGCTATCGCAATAATAGCAGGCACATAGCTGCTCTGCGAAAATTCAAAGCTATCCCAATCTAGATCACAGGATGGTGAAGCAAACCCACGACGCGATCATTGGGTTCGTTGCAGCTCAAGTGATTAGCTCGCAGTGTACTCATCCAATACATCCAGAAACTCTGCCTCTAACCAGATGTCATTCATGAAACCTCCGAAGCGCTCATCAACATCAGCACTCACGTCAAGTACAAACAAACCTTGTTCGTCAATCGCCTCAATGCGATACGTGCGTCCGAAGCAAAACTCAAAAACGCAACGGCTCTCGTCGGGGAGCTTGACAACCCACTTGGGCATTCTTGCGAATCTTACTATGCTGCCAGGTTGAATCATGATAAGACAGATGTCTTCAGGTTCTAGTACGTCTGCGGACGGGCAAACGTGCATCTAAATCAATATCGTTTCTAGCGCAGACAGTTCTGACATCGTATACGGCATTGAGCGCCCGATAAACTTGCTCCCTGGCATAATTGAGTGCCATAAGAAGTGACCCCATGTACCAGTCGGTCAGACATCAACTTTCAATCCTCTGTTATTTCTCCACTGATACTTACGCTGATACTCACGGCGCTGCTTTGTCACTTCGTACAAGACTATTCCTGATGTGGTGCCTAAATTGAGACTCTCAATCATGCCAAACATAGGAATGCTTACGCACATATCGCTGTGCTCTACAGCAAGATCGCTGATGCCTCTAGCTTCATTGCCAAACCATACGGCTAACTTAGTGTAAGTAGTGTAGTCGGCTTCGTCTAAAACAGCGTTTTTAGCGCCCTTTACGTGTGGCGAAGTCACGATAGATACAAAGCCGTTCTGTTCTAGATGGTCAATGCACTCTTTGGTGCTATCGAATCTTTTGACAAAGCTCCACTTGATTGCAGATACGGAAGTCTTTGAGAGCGATCGCTGCTCTCTCATCTCTTGCCAATCGTCGGGTAACGCTTTCTTCGGGTCTATAACGTAAGCCTTTTCTACGCCTAGAGCGTTCACGTTCCTTATGATGGTGCCAATGTTCTTAATATCACGCGGCTCTTCAATCACAGCGATTAAATTCTTGCACCTGTACTCTTTTATCTCATCTGCGCGCTGCCTAGCAGAACTCTTTTGCTTTTCTATTTCTTCCATAAGCTTTGATCTATTAAATAAGGGCCTCTAAATATTTCGGTAAATCAGCTCGACAGGTACCTTAGCGCCTACGCTTTCAAGCTCAACTATTTCATCAGCGTAATACTGAAAGTACAGCCACATCCGGCCTTCGCCGCGTCGGTAGCACTCCGCCTTAACCTCGTTAGTGCTGATGAATACGTACTCCTGTAGCGTTGAAATTTGAATGTACTCTTTGAATTTTTCTATTCGATCTTTACTCTCTGTTCCTGGCGAAAGAACTTCTACGATGAGCACCGGAAACTCATAGAAAGTATCGTTGCGTTTGTCACGCTCATCGCAGCTTATCGCAAGATCAGGATACCGATAGGTGTCTCCTTCTTCAACCAGCACTTTCACGTCGGAGCCGGTCATATCGCAGTCTTTTTCTTCAACGCGATCTGCAAGCAATCGCCTTAAGTTAAATGAAAGCTTATCGTGGGTTTTTGTGCCGCCCGCCATTACAAAAACCTGACCATCGCAATACTCGTAGCGAAGCTCTTGCAGGGGCTCCCACGCCAAATATTCTTCGACGGTCATTTGCTGTGGTTGAAAAGCAGCAATCATAAAGTTGAATCTTGACTGAATTGCTCTATCTTAAGCCTGTTAGCCTAAATGTGATGACTGTGGCCTTTTTTCGATGCTAAAAATCTCAGGTATGGTTTCGATCCCAGATAGTGAGATCGAAATGAATGCAATGCGTTCGGGTGGCTCGGGTGGGCAGAACGTGAATAAAGTGGAGACTGCAATTCACTTGCGATTTGATGTGGAGGCGTCGTCGCTGCCTGACTATTACAAGCGGCGGCTGTTAGCTTCGCGTGATAAAAGGCTGACGAAAGATGGGGTGATTGTGATTAAGGCGCAGGAGCATCGCTCTCAGGCGCGAAATCGGGAGGAGGCGCTGAGCCGGTTGCAGGAGATGGTGAAGGCCGCAGCGGCGCGGCCAAAAAGGCGAAAGCCGACAAAGCCGACGAAGGGATCTAAGCGGCGGCGGTTAGAGGGTAAGAAGAAGCGATCGCAGCTAAAAGCAACCCGAAAGAATGTGGATATGGAGTGATGGCATCTTCACTTACTTAGCCGAACATGGGAAGCTATATGTTTGCAGCCTAAATGATACAGATGGGAGCGGGACTTTTCCCTATGACCAGCGCATCACCACGTCTTAAAGAAACCAGAAAACCACAGAACCAGCGTGTCAATCAGCTCGATCTAACCTCACTTAATCAAAAATTTGACCAGGCCGAGGCGCTTGAGCTGATTGAGTGGGGGGATAAAACCTTTGGGAAAGGGATGGTGATGAGCACGAGCTTTGGCATTCAGTCGGCGGTGATGCTGGGGCTGGTGACGAGCGTGGTGCCGGATGTGCCCGTGATTTGGGTGGATACGGGGTATCTGCCGGTTGAAACCTATCGCTTCGCTGAAAAGCTAATTAAGCGTTTGTCGCTGAATATTAAGGTGTATCAGTCGCCAATGAGTCCGGCGCGGATGGAGGCGCTGTATGGGCGGCTGTGGGAGAAGGGCACGGTGGAGGCGTTTAATCAGTACGATCGCATTCGTAAGGTGGAGCCGATGCAGCGAGCCTTAGATGAGCTGAAGGCGACGGCCTGGCTGACGGGGCTGAGGGCTAAGCAAACTGACCATCGGAAGACGCTGAATCGGATTGAGACGCAGGGCGATCGCTACAAGCTACTGCCAATTCTGAACTGGTCTTCTCGGGACGTGTACATGTACCTGAAGGCGAACGATCTGCCGTATCATCCGCTGTGGACTGAGGGCTATGTGAGCGTGGGCGATGCACACTCTAGCAGGCCGCTGAGCGCAGATGATAAGGACGGGCGGGCGACTCGGTTTAATGGGCTCAAGCAGGAATGTGGTATTCATATTCCGCAGACGCCGGAAGAGGCTGAAAGTTTGAATTCGAGTTCGCTGTAGAGGCCAGATAAGAGAGCAAATATGGGAGTTAATTCGGATTCTGAGCTGTGGGCGATCGCACAAAACTTCGCCAACCAAAACATCATTAGAGCAGTTGATCCCCTCGGCAACGGCAACATCAACAGCACTTTTTTAGTAACACTTTCGCCCACCGGCAGCTCAGCCGAGCGGTTTGTGCTTCAAAAGATCAATACGCAGGTATTTCTTCAGCCGGAGCTAGTCATTCAAAACATGGCGGTGCTAAGCGAGCATCTGCAATCATCAAAAGCTCAGTCGTCCCGGCGATGGGAAACGCCGCAGATTTTACCGACGCAGCAGGGCAGAAACTTCTGGGTAGATAACGCGGGCGGATACTGGCGAGCGATTAGCTTTATTGAAGACTCTCACGTATTTGATACGGTCGAAAGTATCGCCCACGCTAAGGAAGTAGGCTACGGCTTAGCGATGTTCCACAGCTCTATTAGTACGCTGCCTGCTGAAAAGCTTGCCGATACGCTGCCGGGCTTTCACATTACGCCGACCTATATCGCTGAGTACGAGCGAGTGCGGCAAGGGATGAACGTTGAAGATGGGCTTCAAAACGAGCAGGCAAGCTTTTGTTTGGCATTTGTAGAAGCGCGTAAGGAATGGGCTCACGTGCTCGAAAACGCAAAGGCAGCCGGTGATTTGCAGCTTCGGCCTATTCACGGCGATCCGAAGGTGAACAACATTATGATGGGCGCGAACGGTGAGGCGGTGAGTTTGATTGACTTAGACACGCTAAAGCCGGGGCTAGTTCACTACGATATTGGCGACTGCTTGCGCTCGGGGTGTAACCCGCTGGGTGAGGAAACGGAGGACTGGGCGCAGGTTGTTTTTGATGTGGATTTGGCGCGGGCCATGCTACAAGGGTATTTGTCTTTGGCCAGTGATTTTTTGACTGAGAAAGACTACGACTACTTATATGACGCGATTCGGTTGATTGCGTTTGAGCTGGGGCTGCGGTTTTTTACAGACTATCTGGCGGGTGATGTTTACTTTAAGGTGAAGCATCCAACACACAATTTGAGCCGGGCGCTGGTGCAGTTCAAGCTGACGGAAAGTATTGAGCAGCAGGCCGAGGTGCTTCAGGCCATTATTAAAGGGCTGCGATGAAAGAGTTTGTTTTGCAGCCGTTTGAGAGGAGTGATCGCACCACCGAACTATCCCTTCAGGTATCAGTAGAGCGATCACACAATCTCCTATCTCTGGTCTATATGCTCTCGGGCGACTTAACAGAGGCCACTGTTGAACCGCCTAGTGCCACAAAACAAAGACGCGATCGCCTTTGGGAGCAAACCTGCTTTGAGTTCTTTTTGACTCAAGACACCTCGCCTTACTGGGAGTTCAACTTATCCCCATCGGGTGATTGGAATGTGTTTGCGCTCTCGGGCTACCGACAGGGATTAAAAGAAGAAACGGCTTTCTCTAAGCTGCCTTTCACAGTGCAATCTTCGGCAGACGATCTGCGGTTGAAGATATCGGTTGATGTAAGCGAGCTAGTGGATATCTCGAAGCTTGTGCGGCTGGGCGTGAGTGCGGTGGTTATTACAGGCGGTGAAGAGAGTTTTTGGGCGATCGCACATCCAACAACTAAGGCCGACTTCCACCATCCCGATAGCTTCATTGTCACGCTATAAGCAATTTTGCCGTGGTACTTTAAATAGCAATTGCTTCAAATCTCAACCTTAATAAATTCCTATGGCTGCCCCCTCTAAAGGTCTATCCCAAGCAAAAGCTATCTTTTTACTCTCCTCAATGGCGGGCTGGCTCATTGTCGGCGCAGCGCTGATCTATTTAGTACCTGCTGCTGCCAACACCTTCAATCCTTCTGATCTAACCGCGACCTGGATAGAAACGCTCGGCAGAAGTGGCTATAACCCGAGAATGGCGGTAATCGGTGGTGGCGTTGCGCTCGTGCTAACGGTTGCCGGAAACGCGCTGTGGTACCAAAAGCTGCAAGATAAGTTTCAAAGCAAAGCTTGATGCTCTATAGGGCTGGGATTTTCTATGAAGACAATTGGACTGCTGGGCGGTATGAGCTGGGAATCGACGGCTGAGTACTACCGTTTGCTCAATCAAATGGTAAAGGCGGAGCTGGGCGGGCTGCACTCTGCCAAAATTCTGATGTATTCGGTCGATTTTGAAGAGATAGTAGCGCTTAAGCATAGAGGCGACTGGTCTAAAATTGGGCGGATTTTAGGTGCCGCTGCTGCTGGGTTAGAGAAGGGTGGGGCTGAGTGCATCGTGCTAGCGACTAATACCATTCATAAGGTGGCTGATACGATTACGCTTTCTACTACGATTCCACTCATCCACATTGCCGATGCCACCGCTGAGGCGGTTAAGCAAAAGGGCGTGAGTCGCATTGGCTTGCTCGGCACTCGGTTCACGATGGAAGAGTCTTTTTACAAAGACCGGCTAATTTACCAGCACGATTTGGCAGTGCAGGTGCCGAATGGGGAAGAGCGTGATTTGGTGCACGACGTTATTTATGATGAGCTTTGCCTGGGAGATATTCGGCAGGGGTCGCGCGATCGCTATCGCATCATCATTCAAAACTTAGTCAACTCTGGGGCAGAGGCCATCATCTTAGGCTGTACAGAAATCGGGCTGCTGGTAAAGCCTGAAGACAGCCCGGTTCCTTTATTTGATACCACCGAGATTCATGCTGCTGCCGCCGTGAAGTGGGCGATTTCCGCCGAATTATCCTGACGTTTTAATCCGGTCTGTGTAGAAAGTTTGTGAATAGATAAAGCACTGAGCTGTTTTATACACTGCCTATGCTTATGACCCTTATGGCCTCGAAGCTGCTTAGCACCCAAGCTGAGCCCTCTCAATTTTGGCAGGGTGCGGCTTTGTACGAGCAGTGCGTTGCTGAGCATCAGGACATTTTAGAACGTTCAGACGTGCTCTATGCCTATGGCTACGAATTCCTTGGCATGGCCTACAGCGTTTATATTCACCAAGTTTTAGAGCGCATTCATCGATGCGGCATTGACCATGTATTGTTTGTTGCTCGCGAAGGCTACTTATTCGAGAAAATATACGAGATCTTAAAGGGCTCTATGCCAGTTGGCATTGAGGCAACGACCTCATATGCCTACATGTCGCGGGTGTCTACGTTTTTAGCATCTTCCCCTCAGCTCACAACGCGCGAGATTGTTCTTTCTACCGATAAGCCCTGGCAGCAAGGACTGTGGAGTGCGCTGAAGTTTGCCGGTTTGCCGGTAGAGGCTTTTGAGCCCCATGCTGAAGCCTTTGGCATCGATATGAAGCAGCCAATATTGGAGTATTGGAACGACCAAAAGCTACTGGCGTTTTTGAATGATGATGATGTGCAGTCAGCGTTTAGAGCGCATCACCAAAGGGTACATCGCGATCTGTACGACTACCTGGGTCAGTGCGGTTTTTGGGGCGAGGGGCGTAAGGTGGCGCTGGTTGATATCGGGTGGGACGGGACGATTCAAGATAGCTTGGTGAGAGCCTATAACCATCTGCCTGAGTTTCCGCTGCTGCACGGGCTTTATTTTGGCCGTCGTGAGTTTAAGACGTTTTTGAAGTATTCAGGGTCGTTTTCTAACGGGCTTATTTTTGATCATCGCGATCGCAATATCAACGGAGAAAGCGCGAATGGCTGTATTGAGATGTTCGAGAAAGGGGCAGGGGCTCCCCATGCATCGACGAGAGGCTATGAGCGCGATGAAACCGGCAGAGTTCGACCTGTTTTTAAGTCTGACAATACGCTTTCTCGTCAGGAAGAAGTGGGGGCTAATGCTTCAATTGCGGTGATGCAGCAGGGCGCTTTAGACTTTGCCTACAAGTATGCGCGGAGGATGAAAGAACAATCTTTTGAGGCGGTGACGGGCAAGCCTTTTGTGCAAGGGCTAATTACGCGCCATATTGCCTTTCCAACCTATCAAGAGGCGTATCAGGTGGCCCATCGGCTAGGGCAGCACGCCGAAGATATGGGCGAGGATACGGTGCGAGGGCTGGCGCTGAAGCCGGATGAGCTTTGGGCGCAGCTAAAGTCGGGGAATTTGAAGGCGGCTAAGGGGATGTTTCAGTCTGCGTCGTGGAATGCGGGGAGTCTGCGGCTGATTCGGGTGCCGGGGCTTCATTTTTTATACACGCTGAAGCGGTATTTGTTCTTTTAGGATTGTTGTTTATGATGCTTTTGTCTATGTCGCCTAATTTGCAAACTGCCCGAGATTACCTAGATAGGGTTGTAGAAGCGATCGCCGCCAATTCAGAAATTTCTTCAGCCTATGCGTTTCCCTTAGCCCGACTCAAAGACGATCTTACCAATGCAATTCAAGCCTGTGAGGCTGCAGAACGAAACAATGAGTCTTTCGAGATGTGTTGAGCAAGCAGTCGCACGTTTTATGGCTGTGTAACCAGTGTGACTACTATCTGACGGTGCCTGTTGCGGCGATCGCTCAACCTAGAAAAGACCGGGGACTTTGGCAAATTCGCGCGGTGGTCAGTGCGATCGCCCGCTTTAAGATCATCTCTCAGCTACGAGGCTTTCTCCCTGGCTCAGCACCTGCCTCTATTGCCTGGAAAGATATTCTTCCTGGTCTTAGGCTTTAACCGCTGTATCTGGTTTAATCCTTCTATCCTGCTTTTGTGATTCAAAGCCGGTACAATCACCCGTGCCCAGCTCACTCTCTGCTAAGCAATCTAAGCCCAAAACGTTCTCCTTCGACGTATTCGACACCTGCATCACGCGCTATTGCGCGCAGCCTGCCGATCTGTTTGAGCTGTTGTTTACAAAACTGCTGACGGGTAAAGGGCTATCTACTCAAGCGCTAGAAACCACTGCCAAGGCGTTAGCGCGATCGCGAATCGGGGCCGAACGCTCCACGCGCGATCGCTCCACCCGCGACGACATCACCCTGACCGAAATCTACCAAACCCTCGCACCGAGCTTGCAGCCCTACGGCATCAGCCCAGCCCAAGCAGCAGCCGAAGAAATAGAGGTGGAGCTATCAGCAGTGAGTCCGATTGTGAACACCCAGCGCCGTGTCAGGCGGCTGCGATTGCAGGGCCACCAAATTATATTCATTTCCGATATGTACCTACCGGGCTCTGTGATTCGTCAAATGCTGATAGAGCACGGGTTTACAAATGGTGAAGATAGCGTGTACGTTTCTTCTGATACGGGCTTGAGCAAAGGGAGCGGACGACTGTTTGCCTATGCCTGCGACGAGCACGGCCTGGAGCTAAACCAGCTTCATCACACAGGTGATAGTATCTACGCCGACATTCGCGGCGCGCAGCGGCTAGGCGTACAAACAACCTTTTTTACTCAAGGCGCGCCAAATCGGTACGAAACGGGCTTTCGTTCGGAGCTAGTCGGTAATAACTGGGTGCGATCGCATCTTATCGGCCTTAGTCGTTCAGTCAGGCTACGGCACGACTTTGGTGCTCAAAGCCGCGAGCGGGCCACATTAGCCGCAGACGTGATTGCTCCTCTTCTCGTAGGCTATGTCGCCTGGGTGCTGACAACGGCTCAGCAGGAAGGCGTTCAGCAGCTTTACTTTGTAGACTCAGGACTGCTCGCGATCGCTCAAAACATCGCTTGGGCCTGGCAACAATCAGATTCTCAGGCGCTGCCGACGCTTCAGCCCGCTGCTGCTATACCTCATCACCAACCCGATGGTGAGTTGAAAAGCGATCGTAGCCAAGTCCTCTCAGCATCAGTTGGTATAGACTGGCGTCTGGACTGGCCGATTACTGATATGTCTCAAGGTCTTCACTTCGGCCTACTAAATCTAATCGAACAGCCTCAGACTGTGAGCTACCAACGGCAAATGTATCTGGCCTATTTAGAAGCCCCTATGAGCCCTTCTAAGCTACCGGAGGGAATGGTCTATCTATTTGAATACCGTCAGATATTGTCGTTGTTCCTATCGGCTGCAAGTGCGGACGAACTCATCAGCTATCGAGAGATACTGCTGGACTACGCCGCTGTTTTTGGGCGATCGCCTGCGCTCAAGCATCACCTCGATATGCTCAAGCGCTATGCCATACGTAACGCGGTTAAGTTTCTAGCCAATCCAAAGCCTGCGGATGTGCGATCACTGGTAGCTTTGCAAGCAGCACTACATATGAAGGAGCAGCAGGATGAGCAGGCGATGAAAAATCGAGCGATCGCCAGGCCCATTCGTCTATGGGAACTGCCTGCGTTTGCCAAGCGATTGATACAGGGCGCTAAGGCTGAATCTGCGGCGACTCGCGATCGCTGGATTGAAGGCTCAATGGCCATCTCCCCAATACCCTTTCAAATGTTGTTGACAGGATTAAGCCAATGCTATCGCGTTTTCTCTCAAAAACTAGCACCCAACCAAGCCAAATGGTTTTACCGCATCCGCTAAGTGCCCCCTCACTGCGCAAACGCTACTATTGAACCGTCGAAACTTCACGCACGAACCTCCGATACATTAAGACAGAAATTCTGCGCTAGTGTCCGCATTTACACAGCTAAGAGTCTCTCTTTTTACACACCTTTGTTATCTGTAGTAACTATAGATATGGTGCAACATAGCCAGCGATAAGAGACTAATCAATAAAGAAATTGTTCGCGAATATCTATCTTCTCTGACAATCTGATACAGTTTGCATCAGTAAATTGAAAAAAGTTTCTTGGAAAAAAGAACTTTTTAAGGAGTTGATGAGTCTTCTACTCTACATGTGTCGTTTCTGCGAGCGCCTGCGAGCGATTCTGATACCTCTGCTCGGGACTGTGCCTATTTGACTGTGCCTATTTACATAGCGGCCTACACCCAGTAGCGTCTATCGCTAGATAGCATTACTGTAGCTAATCTTACAGACGCCTTTGCTAATCGTGAATTTGACTGTTACATGCATCTGACTGTTAAGAGACTAAGGCTCAAGCGTTTAACGCCACTGGCAAACAGTGGATAAAAGACAGTCTCTCAACGTCACTTTAGGTAAGTTTCGCGTTTAGTAGATACCCAAGCTGCGAATCTGTTGTTACTTCTGGCGTCGGCTAGCGCTTAGGGTAGTGATAGAAGTAAGCCTGCTGACAGATGTGTCTTACCCGAAGCATCTCTATGATGCTGTTGGGAAGGGGTATGAGCCTGAGTGAGTCAACGACTGTGCGGCTAGGTACGGTCATCACGATGGGCAACCACCACTGATAGCACGTGCGCTATTTGACACAATATAAAAGTTGTTAATCATACTGAAAGGCGAGCCTCTAAGCAGGTTCTAATCTACTGCTCAACGACCTCTCAAGGATCTTTGTAGCTGTCGTGCTTAGATAAACCAGAGATTGAACCAACGCTTCCTATCACGCCTATTCTATCTCCCTTTCAGTTTATCCGACTTTCACATTTCAGTTAAGTCCATCGGCTTATACCCAATTACAGCAGCTAGAGGTATCGCATCATGCTAATATGAACTCATAATGATTCCGAGTTGAGAAGATATTAGCGTCATTCGATTTCAAAAAGAATTTTTCGGCGGAGGCCCAAACACCCATGGCAACTACATCACAGTCCGGCACTACAGAAGCCCGCGAAGTCGCGAAGGGTGCTGAGGCAGCAAAAACTAGCGATAAGAAGGCGGCAAAAGCTAAAGCAGTAAGCACTAAAAAAACAGCAGCAAAAACAGTGGCAAAGACAGCAACCAAAACAGCAGACAAGACGGCAACTAAGGCCGCGACTAAAAAGAAGAAAACGACTAAGCGCAAGGCTAGACCTGTTTATACGACAGACGCCGTGCGGGCTTATCTGCATGAGATTGGCCGCGTTCCTCTACTTAGTCACGAAGATGAAATCGTGCTAGGTAAGCAGGTTCAGAAGCTCATGGCGCTGCTCGAAATCAAAGCGTCGCTTGAGGCTGATTTGCCTGATGGCTCAGAAGACGGTTCAGATGAGGGTGCTGAGAAGCCTGAAATTTCTCGCGCCGAGTGGGCCGTAGCAGCAAACATGACTGAGGCTGAACTAGACAACCACTTGCGTCGCGGGCAGCGGTCTAAGCGTAAGATGATTGAGGCTAATTTGCGCCTGGTGGTCGCGGTTGCCAAGAAATATCAAAAGCGCAACCTGGAGTTTTTAGACCTCATTCAAGAAGGTACGCTAGGGCTTGAGCGCGGCGTAGAGAAGTTTGACCCGATGAAGGGCTATAAGTTCTCGACCTATGCTTACTGGTGGATTCGTCAGGCGATTACTCGGGCGATCGCTCAGCAGGCGCGCACCATTCGTCTCCCGATTCACATCACCGAAAAGCTCAACAAAATCAAGCGCGTTCAGCGTGAGCTTTCTCAAAAGCTGGGTCGCAGCCCCAACGCCACTGAAATTGGCGCTGAGCTAGAGCTAGAGCCCAAGCAGGTGCGTGAGTATCTTTCGATTTCTCGCCAGCCGATTTCTCTAGACGTACGCATTGGCGACAACCAAGACACCGAACTGCAAGACTTACTAGAAGATGACGGTGCTTCTCCTGAAGACTACACAGTTCAGCAGTCTTTGCGTCAGGATATCTTCAGAATGCTCTCAGAGCTAACGCCTCAGCAGCAAGAAGTCATCAACCTGCGATTTGGTCTGGGTGACGGTACGCCACTCTCGCTGGCTAAGGTCGGTCAGCGCATGGGCATTAGCCGTGAGCGTGTTCGCCAGTTAGAGCAGCAAGCGCTTAAGCACCTGCGTCGCCGCAAGGCTTCTGTCAACGGTTACCTGGCAGCCAGCTAGAGCAGGTTGTTTCGAGCTTCGATTAATTGAGTTATAAAGAAGCGGACGGTAGACATGTCTACCGTCCGCTTCTTGCGTTCTTATTTGTTTTTAGAGTCTTTCTAAACTGCTTACATCTTCTACGCAACTGCCTCGTAAGTGTCTAGCAGATCTTCGGTGAATGGAAAGCTGACCTGGCGTGGAAAAGGATGCGCTACCTCTAGCTGCCAGCTACCATCAAGCGCGGTGCTACCGACTTTGCCCTGCGAGGCATGAACGCTGACGCCGCTAAGGAACTGTAGCTTCTCTATAAACTCTTCACCAACATCCCCCATTGCCAAACTACAGGCATAGAGCGAGAGCGAACTTTCGACAGACTGGACTCTGATATCAGAGCCTCTGCGGATTGGTTGGTAGCTAAACCAGGATTCAATTTCGGCGGCGTAGGTATGGAGATTGCTTAGGTCAAGGTCGCCGCTGCTGAAGTGAAGGCAGCCTGGGGAGCCGTGAGTGACGATATGCAGGCTCTTAAACTTGCCTGGAAAACGATGAACCTCTTGAGTGATTTGGCCGATTGCGTCTCGCTCACTATCGAGCATGAGTAGCCTAGATCCTCGAATAGCTCCGGCTGCCAGCGCGTCGCCATGCTCGACGTTGGCATCGATGACGATTAACATGCCGCGCCCGGCCTGAGGCGCTACAAACCTTTGAGGAATAATTTTCTGAGATAATCGCTTAGCAGGCGAAAAAATAGAAGGAGAGAAAGTAGTCACAGGTTGAAAAGTTTGAGCAGCCTTTGGGGGTCTGAGTAACCCTTCGAGCTAGGTCAAGCGTCTATATGAATATTTTTAACGTTCCCAAGCGTTTTGAGCTGACCCCTAAGTTGAGCTACGTAGCCGAGAACATCCTAAAAGGAATTCGACTACGTTAAATTAGCGATGTTTTAGCCTAAAAAAGTGCCTGTATGAAGACTTGTTTTGGTGTACGTACTCGTGTACAAAACTATCTTACCGTCTATAGGCCGCGTTTTGGCGTCGTTTTTAGTGCGGCTGCGGCTGCTTTTATAGGTGGCAAAAGGTTAAGCGAAACGTTTAGATCATTAAGATCGCAAAAATCGCGATTTTTCTCTCTTTTAGGGCCGTGATAGTCACTGCCGCCAGTCATGAGTAGACCATACTCTGCGCAATATTCTTCTAGTTTTCGGGTTTGGCTAGCGCTATGAGTGGGATGATATACCTCTATACCCATCAGCCCGGCTTCGACCAGCTCGGGTAAAACGGTTTCGACGGTACCACCGCGAAAGATGAAAGGATGTGCCCATACTGGCACCGCACCGCAGCTTAGCAAAAGTTCAATACCCTGCTGCGCGGTGAACTTTTCGTAGGGAACGTAGGCAGGGCCATCGTCTTTTAAGAAGCGATCGAAGGCTTCGTTGTGGGAGTTGACGTGGCCTGCTTTTTTAAGGGCGCTAGCGATATGAGGACGACCGGGGGCCATTGCGCCGGGCATGTCGGGCAGCTCAATAGGGTAGCCAAGTGCCGCGAGCTTTTCACCCATTTTACGGGCACGACGTTTGCGGCCTTCTACCCGCTCTTGAAGGGGCTCGCGTAGTTTTTCTTGGTCAGGGTAGAAGCCCAAAATGTGCATAGAGCGTCCGTTATAGACGGTGCTTAGCTCTAAGCCAGGGATGATTTCTAGATTTAAGGGAGTGGCGGTTGCGATCGCCTCCTCCCAGCCCGCCATCGTGTCATGATCGGTAATGGCCAAAGCCTTGACGCCTTGTGTAGCCGCAAACTCGACTAGCTCAGCAGGTGTCAGTCTGCCATCAGAGCAGGTGGTATGGCTGTGAAGTTCGAGCATAAGGATGCGGCCTGTACGAATAGAGAAACAGATTTTATTGACCTTGCTCTCTTATTATGAGTGAAATCTTATGGTTTATGGTTCTTGTTTATGTAATGGAACTTTGCTTGAGCATTATGCTGTGAGATTCTTCAAGGCAGTCGGAACGAAGTGCGATGACAAAAGTTGATAGGGTTTTTAGACCAGTCAAAACTCAAGATATAGAAACTATTCAGCCGTGGCTGAATGAAGCGACTGAATGGCTGCGAGCAAAGTTTGAGCCAGAGAAAATCATCCTGTTCGGTTCTTGGGCTCGCGGAGAGGCAACCCGCCGGTCGGATATAGACCTGTTCATGCTCTGGCAGTGCGATATTCGCCCGATAGATAGGATTGGCGAGGTCTTAAACTTACTAATAGATTCCCCTCGTTCGGTAGATGCCATTGTCTACACACCTGAAGAGCTGTCGCGGTGTAAGCATCGACCATTTATCGCGCAGCTTTTACGGGAAGGAAAGGTGCTGTATGAGCGCGAATAGTTTGCACTTTTAACGGTCTTGAGCGGTGTATAAGTAAGGTCTTGTGTATGTGGGATATGGACAGAAATCCATGACTTTTAAGGTTGTGACACCTGGCTTTGAGCAGGGATATGAACGGTGGACGGATGCGCTGGAAAAGGCGAATTCTATGAAGTCGTCGCTGAAGAGCTGGTTCAAAGATATTCGTATTTTAGAAAGGTCTGAGCGGGGGTGGGTGCCGGTATGGGTGTTCGGTCGGGGGCGATCGCACCCTGAATACTTAGGCCCTGGCACTTACGATCGCCTGGCACGACTGTTCATTGAAGAAGGCCAAAAGGAAGCGGCTATCGCAAAGGCGGGTTCGGCAGTAGCGCCCTGGCAGATTCGCGATCATCGGTTTGCGTGGGGCGATCGCTCTTATTTGATGGGCGTATTGAACGTAACGCCCGATAGTTTCAGTGACGGCGGCGAGTTCAATACGGTAGAAACAGCGCTGGCTCAGGCGAAGGCGTTAGTAGAAGCCAAGATGGATATTTTGGATATTGGGGGCCAGTCTGCTAGGCCAGGCTCGAAGCCGACGACTTTAAGCGAGGAGTGCGATCGCGTCATCCCCATCATCAAAGCCATCCGCAGCTCATCGCATGACTGGCTACGAGACATTCCGATTTCAGTAGATACCACCCGCGCAGAAGTTGCCCGCGCTGCGCTTGAAGCAGGCGCAGACATCATCAACGACATTTCAGGCGGCACCTACGAGCCCGATATTCTCAAGGTATCGGCTGAGTTCGATGCGTTTGTGATGCTCATGCACCTGCGCGGTACGCCTGAGACGATGCAGCAAATGACGGACTATGACGATTTGATGGGAGAGCTGGTTAATTTTTTAGCAGCGCAGGCGGATAAGGCGGTTGAAGCGGGCGTTGATCCTAAAAAGATTGCAATTGATCCAGGGATTGGCTTTGCGAAAACAGGGGCGCAGAATATTACGATTTTGCGTGAGCTAGAAAAGCTGAAGGCGCTGGGATGTCCGATTTTGGTGGGCACTTCGCGTAAAAGCTTTATTGGCAGGCTACTGAATCAGCCAGAGGCGAAGGATCGGGTGTGGGGCACGGCGGCGACTTTGGACTGTGCGATCGCCCACGGTGCTGATATTCTTCGCGTTCACGACGGCCCTCAAATGCGCGACGTCTGTCGGATGGCTGATGCCCTATGGCGAACCTAGCGCAATTGTCTATGGCCTTTGGGACGTTTGATCTGGCGGCAGCGTGATTTACACTAGATCCCGCAATCTTTATAACGAAACGTGAGGTTCTTCCATGAGACGATACAGAGCAGTAGTCGGGGTTTTGATAGCTGCGATCGCCACTTTCTTAGTGAGCTGCGGCAGCGCCCCCGAAGCTGTCGCCCCGACCTACACCCCTGAGAAAATTTCTCAGCTTCAAAACTACGTCAACCGCGTTGAAATTGCTCGCGAAAGACTGCCCGAGCTAGCCAACTACATTGAAAAAGATAACTGGGTCAATGTAGACAACTTTACACACGGCCCACTCGGCCAAATTCGCTCAGAGCTAACGCGCCTGACCAATCAGCTATTGCCTGACGATCAGCCCAAGGCCAAGGCCATGACTGAAGAAATGCTGGCGCACCTGCAAAATTTGGATGAAGCTTCTCAAGAGCGTAATTACAATGACGCTATTTTCCAGTATCGCGAGTTTGTTGATGACTTTGACACCTTTTTAAGCGTTGTACCTGAAGACGCTCGCAAAAAGGCAGAAGAGTTTGAGGAGCCCAGCGTATACGATATGACCACTAGCATTCCTGATCCTGAAGCCATTCGCGCTGAGCCTGAAGACATGGTTCGCGCCCCTGTGATGATCGATGAGGAGCCCGCTGCCCCTAGTGAAGCACCCGATGCGATAGATAAAGGTGAGAACGGCTAGGTTTTTAGACTGTTAGATCTTTTATAAAGCAGAGAATGGTGTTCCGTTCTCTGCTGTTTTTTTTATGAATACAAAGCCCAAAATTGTTGTTGTTGGCTGCGGTATTGTGGGTGCGCTAACCGCTTACGAGCTGAGCCGACAGCTCTCCGCAGAGATTGTTGTTCTCGACCGCCAGCCGCCTGCTCAAGGATCGACGGGCGCAGCATTAGGTGTGCTGATGGGCGCGATTAGTGGAAAAGTGAAAGGAAGAACCTGGCGGCTGCGAGAGGCGAGCATTCGACGCTACGGGTCGTTAATCGCAGAGCTATCAGAGCAAGGCTACTCAGTGCCTTTTAACTCGCAGGGCATTGTCAGCCTGTGCTACGACGAGAGTAAGCTGCCTCGGTGGGAAACGTTGCGAGAAAAGCGAAAAGCGCAGGGCTGGCCGTTAGAGATTTGGACGCTGAATGAACTGAAAGACCGCTGTCCGCACATCAGCTTGGGCGACACTGAACTAGAAGTCTTGGGCGATACTAAATCAGAAGATAATTCTACTGTGAAAGCAGCGATTTATTCGCCCGCTGACGCACAGGTGCACCCGGTAGAACTCACTCGTGCTTTGATCGCTGCGGCGAGAGAAAATGGCGTCAAGTTTTACGATGACGCTGATGTTATTCAAATAGAAGTGTCTGAGCAGCGATGTTCAGCTTTGCAAACAAGTCGGGGTGATTTTGAGGCTGATTGGGTTGTGCTATCAGCAGGATTGGGCTCGGCGGTGCTGACGCGGTTTGTAAACGAACCCTTAGAACTAATGCCAGTGCTTGGTCAGGCCATGGAAGTTGCTTTGCCCGAAGTGTTAGGGAAAGAAAACTTTCAGCCAGTGGTTAATGGTCACGACATTCAGTTTGTCCCGCTAGGCAAAGGGCGCTATTGGATAGGCGCAACGGTGGAGTTTCCGCCTGATGACTGGGCTGATATGGACAAACTAGAAGCCGAAGCCGAAGGTCTTGCGAACTTGCGGCAAGGTGCTGAAAGCTTTGTGAGCGCTTTAGCTCAAGCCAAAGTTCTTAAAACCTGGAGCGGCATTCGCCCTCGCCCAGTCGGCCAACCGGCTCCTGTAATTAAGCCGCTAGGTGACACGAATAATGTGTTGCTGGCAACGGGCCACTATCGCAATGGAGTGCTGCTAGCGCCTGCAACGGCACAGCATGTTTGTGACTTACTGAAGGCCAATTTGTGAGGTTTGACTTTGCTTGTTAGGCGATCGCTCTTCTTACCACACTCCCATCACTGTTCGTCCGATACACCCACTGCTCTTCCCCACGCTCAACGGCAACTTCCCACCCGTCTACGATTGCAAAGGTGCAAATCTCATCGGAACCACCTAATCCTAAGCAGCCATCGGGCCAGGCTTCAGGGCGAGCATTCGTAATTTGTAGTTCTTCGGCTGGAACATTGTCTGTAGTTGCGATGTCTTGAAGAACACTTGCCTCTACCTCAGCGGGTAGTTCAGCTTCTCCAATGGGGGCGGCTGTCGGTGGAACCGGAACCTCTGGCTGAGTCGCAGGTTCGGATGATGAAATGGGTGTGTCAGTCGTATCAGTAGTAGAGGGTGTGCAGCTTCCTAACATAATGCTGCCGACGAGTAAAAAAGCGACGCTGGTTAACTGAACTGTTATTCGAGCTTGTCGTAATAAGTTTTGTTGTTTCATCTTACTGTCCGTCCGTAAATCCAACATCTGTGATTGAAGGCTTGCAGTAACTACTCTATAAGAGTGGCTAGTGTCCTTCAGATTTTTTTAGCTTCAGCTTTTTCTAAACTTTACTCTTTCGGAGACTTTATGCGGCGTCTTGTACCCCTGTTCTTTATAGGACTTTTAATTGCCGGGATAGTGGGCATTTTCAAGTTTAGCGGTAGCCTCGCAAGAACAGGAAATTTTGATTCAATTGTTCTTGACTTTAGAGACAATCCTGCGGCAGTTGCGCAGGTAGAGGTGGCGGCGAAAAAGTTTGGGTTAGAGCTGACGCCGAACAGTAAGTTTTCAACCGAAGATCATGTTTATGTGGCGAAGGGTGATCGCGCCACCATTGAGCGCTTCCGCCAATCCGAGCTATCTGAGTTTTTAGAATTCGTAGAGCCTAACTACATCTACAGCACCTTTTTCGGCGGCCCTAACGATCCTGACTATGCCAAGCAGTGGA
Organism: uncultured cyanobacterium; assembly: GCA_963793265.1. GTDB lineage: Bacteria > Cyanobacteriota > Cyanobacteriia > Phormidesmidales > Phormidesmidaceae > Phormidesmis. Next base: position 692,988 of record CAWBZI010000002.1, on the reverse strand, counting down.
ATCTAAAGAGCATCAACGCTGAAGAAGCCTGGAAAGTGAGCCGAGGTAAAGGCGTTACTGTCGCCGTGATTGACACGGGCGTGACGCAGGTTAAGGATTTAAGCAATACGGAGTTCGTGCCCGGCTACGACTTTGTAAACGACCGCGAAAAGGCTGATGATGACAATGGTCACGGCACTCACGTTGCAGGTACCATTGCTCAGTCTACAAATAATCGTTATGGCGTAGCAGGCGTGGCTTACGAAGCTAAGATTATGCCGCTGAAGGTGCTCAGCGCGCAGGGCGGCGGTACGACGGCTGATATTGCCGAGGCGATTCGGTTTGCAGCGGATAACGGTGCTGACGTGATCAATATGAGCCTGGGCGGCGGCGGTAAGTCTCAGCTCATGCAAGATGCGGTTGATTATGCCTATGGCAAAGGCGTCACGATAATTGCGGCGGCAGGTAATGCGGGCCAGAATGCGGCCTCTTACCCGGCTAGATATAGTCACGTGATGGGCGTGGCTGCAACTGATTCTAAAGATGCAAAAGCGCCTTATTCTAACTACGGTGCGGGCGTTGATATTTCTGCGCCTGGTGGCAATACGCGCGAAGGTGAAGCAGGTGGTATTTTGCAAGAGACTATCGACCGCCAAACGAAGCAGTCGGCCTTTAAGTATTTTCAGGGTACTAGCATGGCAGCGCCTCATGTGGCTGGCGTGGCGGCGGCTGTAAAAGCAGCGGGTGTGAAGAAGCCCGATCAGATTTGGGCGACCTTGCAGAAATCCTCGGTAAAGGTGCCTGGCGATGACCGCAACTTTTTTGGTGCTGGCCGATTAGATGCAGCGGCGGCGGTGAAGCTGGCCCGTAAAGGGAAGTGGCCGTTTGCGTTTGGCTTAGGTGTGGTCAACCCGTTGAACAGCCGCATTTGGTACAACTGGCAAACAATTCCTTGGAAAAAGATTGCTATTCTTTGGAGCGCAGTGATGGCGCTGACCTGGTTGATGAGCAAGGTCGCAGATCACTATCGTTGGAATGGTGACTATTGGCTGGGCGCGGTACTTGGCAGCGTCGGTTTATTCTTGCTACCGCCTTTACACCTGTTCGATTTGCCTCACTGGCCGCTGAGATTGCTCGGCAGCTCTTTGCCTGAAATTGGCAGTGTGCTTACCCATTCTGCCAAGCTTAATCCGGTGACGGCTAGCGCGCTCATTCCCTTTTTGATGCTGGCCTTTTTGCTCAGTCACCCTCGCTTGGGCTGGGTCACCATCGGCGCAGCTATTGGCGTAACGGCTACTTTAGGTGTCAGCGTCTTCTTTTATCCGCATGTTGCCTGGATGAGTTCGGGGCTTTGGTCGCAGCTATTTTTGGCGGTGAACGCAGCTTTGAGCCTGTTGATTGCTTATTTGGGACTGAAGACGATTACTGAGCCTACTTAAAGCAACAGCTAAGTGATAGATCAGCGGCAGTGCTCCTTTTAATAGAAGCGTTGCCGCTGATTTTTTGGTTTAATGGTCAAAAATTACAGAGAACTTAATCCATGACGGTGACTGGCACGATTACTTGGATGGACATGGGCACCGGAACTTGGGCCTTGTCGGGCGATGATGGACAAACCTACGAACTGTATGGGTCTAAGGCTGAGGCTTTGGATACAGAAGGGCAGAAGGTTTCGATAACAGGTAAGGTGCGCGAGGATGTGATGACGATGGCGATGGTGGGGCCAGTGCTGGAAGTTGAATCTTTTGAGGCGGTTGATTAGAGTATTAGCTGCCAAAGAATGACGCTTACCCCTAGTGTGAATCCATGCTGCGGCATGAGCTTTAACCAGGGCTGTCGTGCAATTTTTTGAGTGAGAATGATGCTTAGCAATGCGCCAAAAATTAAGGCCGTACCCTGTAAAAATGCAATGACGGCTGGGTGTGCGACTAGGTTGATGTTTGGTAGTACGAGCCCTGAAGTCGCTGCGAATACAGGGATTATCTGTCCGGCTTCGGAGAGGCCCAGTAGTAAATAGTGGGCCAGGCTGGCGAAGAGCAAGAGTGGAAGGTAGCCGTAGGCAAGCTGTAGGAAGGTGCGTTTGGAGCCGGTGCCTTGGAGTTGGATGCGTAGCTGGTTGATGAGAAGGGCGATCGCACCCGGCAAAAACAAAGCAATGATAGCAGCGATCACATGTCCCCAAAACTCATCTAGCACACTCGCATCTCCTAACACCAAAGTCGTGAGTTGCGGCAGTCGATGCAAAAATACTGCGCCTAAAAGCAACAGTAATAGCGCCACCTCATAGCCTGTTCCCTTGTGACTCGTCCACAGCTCTATGCCCGGTGGACGCAAGTTCAGCTCTACTGACTGGTGCGGACAGGCTTTGGCACAGGTCATGCACAGTACGCAGTTACGATTATCGGTGAGCTGAGCGGGATGAGAGTATATCGGACAGCCGTTAGTGGCCTGGCCGATGCCTTCAGCAGGCCCACCTTTGTAGCAGTGATAGGTGTTGCAGCTTGCAGAACAAATGCCCTGCTGAGCCCTTAGCTCTACCATTGAGAGTTTGGCAAACAGGCCGTTCATACCGCCAATCGGGCAGAGATAGCGGCACCAGAACCGACGCTCGAATAGAACAGAACAGATAACAGCGCCAGCGGTAATAATTAACAATAGCCAGCCGGAGAGATAAGCGGTATTTTCTAGATTCCACAGCTCCTCCCAAAGGAGAATCAGGGCGAAACCGCCGTATAGAATCCAGCCGCCCCAGCGCTCGGCCCAGTCGCGAGGCCACCCTTTGAGCTGACGCGGCCAGATTTTCAGCGAGAGAAACTGCGCGACTTCACCGTAGATCATAAAAGGACAAACAGCGCACCAGAGCCGTCCGACAAAAGGGAAGCTCAACAGAATGAGCGGCCACCACCAGGCCCAAAAGAAGTTGAGCGCGAAGTTTTGGTCGCGCGTTTGCGGCCCCCACATCAAAATGGCGACCACGATGGGGTAGAACCAAAGGGTGAACCCGTAGTTGATGCGGTCGGGCCACCACGGGCTTAATAAAAACTGTCGTAGTTTTGGATAGCCCTGAAGTAGATTGAAGCGAAACCGGCGGCTTTGTTTTTCGACGGCCCAAAATACGTCTTCGGTAAGGACGCTGCTGTCACCTGACTGGGTGACCGCCCTTTTCACCATGCTTTCTAGCTCAGTGAGGTTGCCTGGAAAGTCATAGCTTTGTAGTCTTCTGAGGGCTTCGGGTGTAAGCTGTTTTTTGCAGAGTCCCTGCTGCTTGCACAATAGCTGCGCGTAGTAGTTCACCTGCGCTTCTATGTCGGCTTTACGAACGCGTAGCGGGGGCACTTTGATCTGTTGGTTGGCACACCGAATGAATTTTGGCATTGACTTTTCAGACACCATCAAAATCCAAGCCGAAGAATCTCTTGTTGGTAAAGGTGCTTTTCCCTCACGCGCAATCGGACGATATTTTCCAGTCTGTATCAGTTCTAAAACAGATGCTTCGAGAGAGTCATCAAGATCCTGTATGTTGTTGAGTAGCAGCGTACCGCCGCCTAGCCATTCAAGGAGTCCTGGCTGATCTCCTTTCCCAAAGAGATCTTGGGCTCTGAGTCTTTCGCAGTTGAGCTGTATCATCGGCTCAGCTTTGTTGCTGGAGCCAAAGTGAATGAGGGCGGCTAGATTGTCTTTTTGGAGGCCAGGCTCGCCTGATATGAGTAGAGGCGATCGCCTCCCGTTTTTAGCTTCAAGACTCGTCGCCTCCCGAATGTTCTTACGCAAACGAATCGCATACCGACTGCTGCCCACGACCCCACGCTTAACGCGGCTCACCAGATAAGGCCGTAGTGCCTGCTGCCTCTCTTGCTGGCGGGCGAGCTGTTCTGAAACCTCTTCTAAGGCGCTAGCGAGCAGCCGAGAAAACTGCTGGTTGAGTTCGGGAAATTCTTCGGCAAGCTGCTGAAATCTGGCTTTGTCTAGACGCCATAGCGTGCAGTCTGTAAGCGAGACAATGGTTTGCGTAACGGCTTCGTTGAGGAGGAGCGATCGCAAATGCAAAATGCTCCCTGGCTCTAGCGTCTTCACCTGTGCGGCGCTCGTACGGCGCGTACGATAGCTCTCTAATTTGCCAGATTTTAAGATATATAGCGCGTCGGGTTCGGTGTCTTCGAGAATAAGGCGGCGGTTAGCGGCGAAGGAGATTTCGGTGAGGCAGGGGGCGATCGCCTGCACCAGTGCTTCGGGCAGATCGCGAAAAATAGTATGCGTTTGTAGCCAGGTTGCTTGCGTCGCAGCGTCCATTACAGGTGATGATTAGAGGGGCCTGTCTGCGATTCTATCGGGAACGCTGCTGGCTTAATGCGTTGCTAAAGGATTCGTGATGACGACTGATTTAATTTGCTTGCTACTTTTGGCGCTATGGTCAATCCCGTTGAACCATATTCCGGCTTTTGGTCGGGTAGCAGATGCCGGGATTGAATGGGCTGCAAGCAATCGTGAAAAGGCAGTGGACGGCGCGCCTTGGGTAGGCCGGGCTGATCGGGCACAGCGCAATCATCACGATAACTTGGCGATGATTGCGGCGGTGATTTTGATTGCACAGATTACTGGTCAGGCTGATGCGGTAACGGCCAAGGCAGCGATCGCGATTCTGGTCTGTCGCGTTTTGCACGGTGCGGCTTACTATGCCGGGATTAGTTTGGTGCGATCGCTCGCCTACTTCGGTTCTATTATTGGCGTCGGCGTTATCGTTTGGCGAATCGTGGCTTAAATTGCGATGGATTGAATAGCACAGCCAAGAACGCCGCCTGCTAGTACTAGCATGGCGGCGTTTATTTTGGAATAGTCTAGAGACAATAAGAAAAGGTTTAGACACTTTGGATGCAAACGATAGAATACACTCTAAAGTTCTATATGCATTGCCATCCGCCGGATTCCGATTGTGATTTTCTACGACCAATTTCTCTATGAGTCTTTCTGCTACTTGCCAAGCTCAACATGTCAGAGAGAATGTGATCGCAAAGAAACGGCTGCTTGTCGGCCTATCTATTGCTATTGGTGCGCCCTTAGGACTGCTGCCCCTGCTGATGTTTTTGCTGCCGGGTACGCCTGAGGTATCTACGCGAATCTCTATATCTGTGTTTGGAGAGTTGGATTCACAGGGAGAAGTGGTTGAAGAGGTTTCGCCGCCAGAAGAGGTGTTTGACTTTGTGAATCAAGCTGAGCCATCTGCGATCGCCTCAGCACTCGCACCTGCTGAGGCGATCGCACCTATTACTGCTGTTGCCCCTGCACCATCGCCTCAATTTAGTGAGCCTATCGCGCCGCCGCCAGTTGATAGTCTGAGCGGTAGCCCAGAAGATAGTAATCCTGGCAATGAGGTAGAAGAAAGCGAGTCGTCAGAGTCTATCAATGATGCTGAACCTAGTGAATCTAGTGAACAAAATGATAGTGAACTTGAGCAAGAAGAAGCAGACAGGCTGATAGAAAACGAGCCGAACGCATCTGATGAGGTGGCTACCTCTGAGCCCGTATTATCCGAGTCGCTCGAATCTGCATCGCCTGTATCTGAGTCGCCTGCATCTGAGCCGCCTGCATCTGCTCCGATTCAAACGGCGGCTGTGCTGAGTCCTGAGAATAGTTCTCCTGCGACTGGCAGTAACAACAACGCCCAAGACTCAAGCATCGCCGCGACGGGTAGTTCTGCGACTAATCAACCCATCAGTGCTACGGAATCCGGCTCAGGCGATCCTGGTGCCTCGTCCTTAGGATCAGGTCTTTCTATCGCTAGGAGAGAGCCCATTAGCTGCCGACGTTGTAATCCAACTGCGCTATTGAACAATGTGGCAAATAGCGGTGCTAGGGTAGAGCCTTCTGTCAGGGTGGAATATGACGAAAATGGCGATGTTTTTGATGCCAGAATAGAGCGTTCAAGCGGCGATGCAACTGCCGATCAAGCGGCAATAGAGGCCGCTCTTTCGTTTGCGTTTAACACAGCCGGACAAAGTGGCAGTATATCTGTCGATTTTCAAATAAACACTGACTCTTCTCGCAACAACAGCGCTAATACCTCAGCACCCGTTCAAACAGAACAATCACCTATCACTCAGCCCGCATCGCCTGCCCCTGATTTTGATAGTGAACCACAAGCGCCAGAAACAGAGCCAGAAACCGCACTGGAACCTGTAGAGACTACACCAGAGCCAGTTGAGCTAGAGCCAGTTGAGCTAGAGCCGGTTGAATCAGAGCCGGTTGAGCTAGAGTCTGAGACATCCCCGCTGCCACCAGTCGAGCTAGAACCTATCGCGCCAGTTGAAATAGAACCTGTAGTGCCAGAACCTGTAGTGCCAGAACCTGTAGTGCCAGTTGAGCTAGAACCTATAGAACCTATTGCGCCACCAGTCGCGCCAGAGACATTTGAACCAGAATTTGTCGCGCCAGATCCTGAACCCGTGCCCGAAGGCCCAGAGCTTGCGCCGACTGTAGAATAGCTTTTGCTCTATTCAGAGGGCTCGCTTTGAGTCGGCCTTTGAGTTGCAATGCCTAAGTCTGCGCCTTCTACCCTGCGCAGTTTATCCATCACGGCAACGACTCTGCCGTAGTCAATTGACTCATCGGCCTGCACGGTCACTAAGACTTCCTGTCCTTCTTCTACTTGATCTTGAACGGTTTTTGTTAACTCGTCCAAATCAACAGGCTGTTTGTCGATAGAGATATTTCCGTTGTTCTCAATCGTAACGGTGATGAATGCTTCCTGCTGGGGCTGAGCAGTTTCGGCACTGGGCAAATCTACAGGAAACCCTTCCGCGCGGGTTAGAAACAAGGTTGAAATAATAAAGAATGCCAGGATTGCAAAGATGACATCGATCATTGGCAGAATGTTGATCGACAGCGGCTCTTCTGCTTCACTATCGTGGATTCGCATGGTCAGGCTCCTCTTGTAGGGCTTTACAGTGCCATTCGTACAATATTTCTAGCTGTCCGCCGTACTCTTGTATCAGCGCTAACTCCCGCCTATAAAATCCGCGAAACAAGTTTGCAAACAGCAGCGCTACGATCGCCACAATCATACCGGCAGCCGTTGAAACCAAGGCTTCACTGATACCGCCCGTAATTTGACCTGTGTTGCGGCCATTCAATCCACCGATATCTAGCGAGGCAAAGGAGCGAATCAATCCTAAGATAGTGCCGAGTAGTCCTAGCAGAGGTGCGATCGCAACAACCGTCTCAAAGACCGTATTAAATCGTTTAAGCAAAGGCAGCTCAGCTTGAGAAGCACTTTCTAATGCCAGGCGAAACTGGTTTTGGGAGGCATTTTCTAGCTCCAATGCTTCTAAGAAAATCCTAGAGATAGGTAGATCAATCGACTGCTTTAGCCGCGCAAATACGGCGGGTGGATTAATGCGATAGATCTGCAAGATGTCCTTAACGATCTGGCGCTCTTTCCTTTTGACGCGATACCAAAACAAGCTCCGCTCAATCACGACTGCAATGATGCATATTAAAAATAGCAGCAGTGGCCACATAACAACGCCACCTGCGTCGAAAACTTCAATGGGAGACATACGAGCCGAAGGAAGAAACGTAGCTTAAGCGTATAGTTTACTCTCCCACTTGTATAACTTATATGCTTTCAAGCACTCAGCTATCGCCTAAAAGCGATAGTCCATATTGAAATAGAGGAATATATCTTTGGAGCTGTCGCCTGGTTCGCTCAGTTCGATTAAAGGAATGCCTACGTCTAAGCGGGCCTGCACGTTCTCGACTAAGTTAGTGATGAAACTAACGCCAGTGCCTAGCAAAAATCTTTGATCGCTGGTGTTTGCGCCGCGATTCCATACGCCCGCACCATCTAAAAAAGGCGCGATTTGAACGGCTGCTGAACCGTCTTCGTTATGCAAAACGGTGATGCGATCTTCGATCGAGGCGCGAAAACCGTTGTCGCCAAAGCGAGCGTTTTGGTTGTAGCCGCGTACAGAAGTGGGGCCACCGATGATGAACTGGTCTGCGCCGAGAAGTGAGTCTACCGAAAACTGGACGCTTCCCTGCACGAGTAAAAGGTTGTCACGGTTGATGACCTGAGCGCGCTGAAACTGGCCAAGCCAGCTTATGAACTGGCCGTCAGCTTCATCATCGCGGTCGGTGGCGTCTAGGAAACCCGTGCCAAGGTTGAACTGTGATCGCACCCCCCAAGCCCCAGAGCGATCGCGCTTCAAATAGTCCTGACCAAACTGAAGGACGCTCGTACGGGTTGAATCAATTACCACATCGCTTACCAAAGTCTCTCCGGTGCGATGACGAAAGCCCAAAGAGAATGCGAGTTCTTCGTTGGGTTTGCGAATGACGGGCTGCCGGTAGGTTAACTCGTAAGTGTCTGAAGATCCTTCAATGCCGAGGGTCTGTAGTTCTTCAGCAATTAGCTCGAATGAGCTGGGCAGATAGCGCGCTTGCAAGGTGCCGTTCATGGCATTGAGTGGCACGGTGTAGTTGACGCTGTAGGTGTTTGAGCCGCCTGCGGTGCTGCGAAAGGCGGAGAGCGCGAGGCGATCGCCTAAGCCCAAGGGATTGTTGTAGTTTGTCTCTATGCCCATTCGCGCAATCCCGACGCTGGGCGGCGAGTTGGTGTCAAAGGCAAGCCTGCCCGAGAGCGTGTTGGCTTCGAGCACCCGCACAATTAACCGGCTTTGGCCTTCACCTGTGCCCGCACGAAGGCTAGCTTCTACGCGTTCGATGAGTGGATCGGCGCGAAGAAGCTGGAGCTGAGATTCTAGATCCACCTGGTTGAGCGGCTTGCGGTTGGCAAGATTGACGCGATCGCGCACATATCCTGTCAGTCGCCTAGTGCCTTCTACCTGAATGTTTTCTAACTCGCCTTCAATCACGCGAACTTTAACCACGCCGTCTACAATCGTTTGCTCGCTTAGCACGGCTCTAGAGGTGATGTAGCCAGATTCTAAATAGAGCTGGGTGATATCGTCTGCGACCTGACGGAGATCGCGCAGGCTGAGTTCGCGGCCTTCGTAGTTGGAAAGGATGCTAGAGAAATCGCGATCGCTAAAAACGCTGCTGCCCACAACTTGAATATCGTTGATTTCGACTTGACTGTTGCTGCTAGGAGGAGTGCTAGGCGCGGCTGGCTCAGGCGTCACGGCTGGCGCTTCAGGAAGCACAGGCGCTTGCTCTGGTTGCGCAGGGAACAGCTCACTTTCTGGCTCTGATAATTCGCTAGCTGGCGAGTTTTGACTAACCAAAATGTCAATGAATTCGTCTGAACTAGCGGTGTCTGCTTCCTGCAAAGCGCTGCTGTTTAGCAAAGGCGCAGTCAATGTCTGTTGCTCATTCTCTAATGTCTGCGGCTCATCAACCTCAAGTTCATCAGACTCAGCAGGTGCAACAGGACTTTGTGTGATTTCGATCCTAATCTCAGGCTGCGCAGCAGATTCTTCTTCAGCCGAAAAACTTACGGCTGAAGGTGTTTTTGGCGGCAAGGTTGCGAGTAATTGTGCTAGCGATACGCCTAGCTGCATTTCTGCGGGCGGCAGTGTCGCAGCATTGGCTTTCGCCATTCCCTTAGGACTAAACGCGGTAGACCCGCCGCTCAAGATGCCTAAAATTGCAATGCTTCGCGCCAGCCGCCTAAGTCTCATGTTGATCAGTTTTGCGATGATAATGCCTTTTATGTGAGGCCGCTAAAAGCAACACCTTGAGGCACTCAGAAGTCGGTTACAAGGTACCCATTATCAAAAGGTCAACAACAAAAGTTGAAGTGTTCTGTTCCGCGAAAATGCTAGGATCTAAGGCGTTAGCTGCGAATGGGGTGAGCGTTTAGAAGCGATCGCACTTTCGTCCGCAAGGCAAGGCTCGTTTCGTCTAATTTCATTCTTCAGGCACAGCAAAAACTGCACTCGTAGCGGCTATGGTGCTCCTGATAAAAAGAAATAAGGATTCAAATGGCAGCGTCTCAACCACTGACCGGTATCGCTCTGATTGACTGTGCTAAAGCGAATGCACAGCAGGGGCCCGAAGAGGCTGCGCGCCTATGCGGCTACGGCTCAGACATTAGTGGCTTTCAGTCAGCACTTTCTAAGGCAGGCGATGACATGGGCGTCTCGCTTGATGGGCTAGACGATCTCATTACCGATCAGTTTATGGTGAAGCGTACGCAAGGGCTTGAAGTGGCTCCTGATTCACCGCAAAATCTGTAGGTATCGTTAGCCGAATATCACTTGCCCATACCGGGAATGAAGCTCGTACTCAGCCGCTTTATCACCCGGTTTGCAATATCGGCGTAGCTAACTTCGCCCGCGAGTATTTGACCTAATCGCTTGGTCGCCGTGGGCCGTTTTATCCCCACTCGGTAGCCCACTTTTGGCACCCGAAAGAACACGCTAGCAATACGCTGAGCCCACTGCATATCAGCGCCCCAGCTCTCATGAATAATTTTGCTGTAGCCTGCTAGCGCCTCGCTGTCGCCTGCTAGGGCTTTATCGATTGCCTGTGCGGACATCATGCCGCTATACATCGCTGGGCGAATGCCTTCTGCTGTGAGTGGATCGACGATGGCAGCGGCTTCCCCGGCCAAAAGGGCGCGATCGCGATGCAGCTCGCAGTTTCCGTCCCACAGCTTCAGCGGATGAGTGTGCAGCGTCCCCTGCTCAAAGCTCGCACCAAACTCGGGCGCGTACTGGCTCAAAGGCGTTTTAAGATCCTTGAGTGATTTGCCGACAAAGCTGCTGATGCCAATCGAGTAGCCCTGCTGCTTCGGAAAGCTCCAGAGACAGCCGTTTTTAGCCAGGCCAAATTCAAAGCTAAAAGCGCCCTCTTTCACGGGCTCAGGCGTTGCAATTTCTAGAGCACCCGCTTCACGCACCTTATGCGATCTAAATCCGAGCCAGTCGGCCATCGGGCCTTTTGCACCGTCAGCAGCGACAATGTAGCGCGCTGATAGGGTTTCGTTAGCAGTGTTAATCTGCCAGCAGTCGCCCCTAAATTCAATACCAGTTACAGCCGTTTTATCTTTTACCTGCGCACCTTTCGCCTTCGCCTGATCGATTAAAAACTGGTCGAAAACGTCTCTGCGAACGCTCCAAATAGGTTCTGTTTCGAGCCGCGCATCAACGGCATCACCTAGCTTCCAGGTATAGCGAACGTTGCTGATTTTGCTGTCAATAGCAGGCGTAAAGTCAAAATCGAACCAGTCGGCTACGCTAGGCGAAACGGCTCCGCTACAGGGCTTGTATCGAGGCAGCGCTGCTTTTTCTAGCAGTAAAACGTCCCGCCCAGCTTTGGCTAAGTGATAGGCCGCTGAGCTACCTGCCGGGCCACCGCCCACAATGATGCAATCAAACATACTGCTTGCCTAGACCGTTTGAATGGCCTTCTCTTTATCGGCTAATGACTGATCGATTGCCTTTGTATATTTGTCTGTGAGCTTTTGAACCTCGTCTTGCATATCGCGAGACTCGTCTTCAGAAATATCACCGTCTTTTTCTAAGCTTTTGGCCAAGTCAATGCCATCGCGACGCACGTTGCGCACCGACACCCGGCCTTCTTCGGCATATTTCCCGGCCATTTTGACAAATTCCTGACGGCGCTCGGTCGTGAGCGGTGGAATATTGAGCCTAATTAGCGTACCGTCACTGTTGGGCACGAGGCCCACATCAGACATAGAGATGGCCTTTTCGATGAGCTGCACTGAGCCAGGATCGAATGCCTGAATCATCAGCGTACTCGCGTCGGGCGTAGTGATGTTGGCTAGCGACTTCAGGCTCGTTGGCGAGCCGTAATAGTCCACCATAATCCGGTCTAGTAGCGATGTGCTTGCCCGCCCGGTGCGAATCGTGTTGAATGAGCGCTGAGTAGACTCAACGGCTTTTTGCATCGCGGCTTCAACTTCGCCTAAATCAGCTAACTTCACAGGACTCTCCCACAATGGTTCCAATAGGTTCACCCATCATGGCGCGGTTGATATTCCCTCTCATTGAGAGGTTAAACACCATGATTGGAATGTTGTTATCTTTGCACAGCGCAATGGCGGTGCTGTCCATTACTTTAAGATCTTTTGCCAAAACGTGGCTATAGGTGAGCGAGTTAAAGCGCCTGGCGTCAGGATTGGTTGCCGGATCGCTATCGTACACACCATCTACCTTGGTGGCCTTGAAGAGCACTTCGGCGCTAATTTCAGCGGCTCTTAGGGCCGCGGTGGTGTCGGTGGTGAAGAAGGGATTGCCTGAGCCGCCGCCGAAGATGACGACTCTGCCTTTTTCGAGGTGGCGAATGGCGCGGCGGCGAATGTAGGGCTCGGCTAGCTCCTGCATAGAGATGGCCGTTTGTACGCGCGTGGGCACATTGATGCGCTCTAGGGCATCTTGCAGGGTCATGGCGTTCATGATGGTAGCAATCATGCCGATGTAGTCGGCGGTGGCTCTGTCCATGCCTGCCGAAGCTCCTTTGACGCCCCGAAAGATGTTGCCGCCGCCCACGACGATGGCCAGCTCAATGCCTTCTGAGACGACGCCCGATATTTCCTGGGCGATCGCGTCAACAATGCCCGGATCGATGCCGTAGGCCAGATCACCCATGAGGGCTTCACCGCTAAGTTTTAGCAGTACTCGCTGATAGGGTTTACCCATGCGTGCTCTATAGTTAAGTCAGTAATTTCTACATCAAGATAGCAGTCAAAGTGTCTGGGCGATACCCCGCACCCCTGCTAAAAAATCATCAGCCGCCCTCACAATTGCCTCTTTTACTCCTCCAAAGCGCGATCGTTTTAACCTGGCTCGCCATCATCGGCGGCGCGTCAGAAGCTTTGCGACGGCTGGGCTATGGCCCCGAAATTACGCGCAAGGTTGTCCACATTGGCGCAGGTCACGTGATTTTAATTGCCTGGTGGCTCTCGGTGCCTGCTTGGGCTGGAATTGCCGCGTCTATTCTCTTTAGCAGTGTGGCGTTACTTTCCTATCGCTTTCCTCTGCTGCCGGGCATCAACAGCGTGGGTCGCAAAAGCCTGGGCACTTTTTTTTATGCGGTGAGCATTGGCGTCCTCATTATTTGCTTTTGGCCCATACAGCAGCCGCAGTATGCTGCGATTGGTATCTTAACGATGACCTGGGGCGATGGTTTAGCGGCGCTAGTAGGTCAGCGGTTTGGTCAGCACCCGTACCAAATTTGGGGTGAGAAAAAAAGCTGGGAAGGTAGCCTGACGATGTTTGTCGTTAGCTATGTGGTGTGCGCCAGCATTTTGCTTTGGATGCAGGGGCCGGTGATGGCAACCTGGATGACTGCGGGCATTGGGGCAGCGATCGCGGCTGCCCTAGAATCGGCCTCCAAGTACGGCATTGATAACCTCAGCGTTCCACTCGGTACAGCGGCGGTTTGCTTCTGGCTAGGAACGCTGTTTTAGGACTGCGCTTTAGAGCGCGATATCGCCAGTTTCACCCGTACGAACCCGAACCACCTCATCAACAGCCGAGACAAATATTTTGCCATCGCCGATGGTGCCCGTGGCCGCTGCCGTTTCAACGGTTGATAAAACAGTCTCTAGCTGATCGTCAGCGACGACCAAAACCAGCCGTTTTTTCGTCAAAAATTCTACGGTGTAAGAAATGCCTCGATAGGTGCTGGTTTGACCCTTTTGTCTCCCAAAGCCACGGACATCCTCTAGCGTCATTCCTGTGACGCCGATGCTCACCAGTGCGTTCTTAACGTCCTGTAGCTTTTCAGGTCTGACGATTGCTTCAATTCTTTTCACGGACACTCCTTGCGTGAGATATCGGTTTGACCGACTGCAAAACCGCTGTAATTGTTACAGTTTGGCTGAATTAAGGCAACCATCAAAAGAAAAGTTCAGTGTAAATCGTTACTGGAAGTAGGCCAATGAGTGCTGTGTGCCTTTAGCGTCTTGAGTGCAGATAGGCCCGTACCTTTTGGCAATGCCGGTCAATTTCCTGAAGCAGCGTTTGAGCTTCCGTTAAATGACCGCTACGGGCCGTTTGTTCGAGCCGACGGACGCTGCGGGCAAGGGCGATCGCACCCACATTAGCGCTCGCCCCTCGCAAAGAATGAGCGGTGTCTTCTATGGTTTGAATGCTATGAGCTGCGAGCGCCTGCTCCAACCGCTTCAAGCTGCTTTCAGCATCGCTCAAAAACATCTCTAATAGTTCAACTTCAAAAGTAGCGTCTTCACCCGCGAGCTGTTTGAGCTGCTGCCAATCGAAGTCAGGCTCAGTGATAGGGTGCTCAAAAAGGTGACTTTTGCTCATGAGGAAATGTATGTGCCGAAAAGAACTTGCTTTAAAATCCACCTTACCCATCTCTCTCAAAACGGATAAATTATGAACTTATCTTCATCTCAGCTTCATACTAAGCGAAAATGTCTGTAACAGTACGCTTTTGGTCGAAAAGGCTATGGCTCATCGTCCATGCACCAGGCAAATAAGGCGATCAAAGGTAGCCAAAGTAGCCAGGCAGGCAGGTGTATCCAGCCCCATAAAATGTTAGGGAAGGCATCTGCGGCTACTGAGAGCACGTAGGCAACCCAGATGGTAATGAGGAGAATGACAATAGACATAGCCTTGAATATTAGCGGCTGCTCATTGAGATCCTAGTGGAGGATCTGTCTTAAATGGAAATGGGGCGGCCTGATTTGTCCATGCGCCAGGGCTTGAAGTCTTCGTGGTCGGGGAAGGGGTACACCCGAACCCGATCTTCGTATTGAACGCTGAGCTTGCGGTAGAACATGGGGTGAACCGCACAGGTGTTATTTGAAAGCAGTGGCAGGCGGCTTTCAGTGCTGTATTCAAAGTCTGCTTCGGCGTAGCCTGCTTCGGGATTGAGGTGACGAACGCGACCAATCACACCCAGTTCGCTAACAAGCTGCCTGAAGCCATGCGGAGAGTATTCACCGCTCCATTCGGAAGCGGTTAGCGGCGCGCGCCTGTCGAGTTCGTTGCCTTTGAAGATCATCGGAATGCCGGAGAGCGCCTCTAGAATGCGGCCTACTTTGGGGTAGACGGAGCTATAGGAGTTGATGACTTCTTCGGCCAGGGAGTTTTGGCGGTGCTGAACGGCGCTGACGATAGTGTTGGGATGGAACTGCGGAAAGGTTTTCTTCTCGATGGCGCGGCGGGCGATCGCGTTGCACAGCACAATGAGCTGCCGGGGCCGCATTTGCGTGTGTCTGAGCACATAGGGAAAGGTTCTCTCTGGCAGGCCCTGCTCGTTGCGCAGCGTTTGACCAAAGTACGGATACCACATTTTTTCGAGCACGTCGGTAGAGCTATCCCAGTCAATCGTGCGCGACTCGGGTAGCAGCATGTCCATCGCTTGAAGATAGTTATAAAAGCGCCAGCTAATGAGTCGCATCAAGTCTTTGGGTCGCCAGTGCATGTGCACCTCGTTGCGTACCGATTTGAGCGGGTTAAGGATAATTTCTTCCTTGAGGTGAGGAAAAACTTCGGCCATAGCGAAAATTTTGATATGTACGCCCTGGTGGGCGAAGTCGCGGTTAAATTCGGAGCCGCATTTGATCAGCGCGGCGGTGGCCCGCATCATGGTGGGGTCGTGGACGGCGTAGTTTTCCAGCGTGTCGAAGGCGATGATGACAGGCCGGGTTTTGGCAATTTCAAGCACAGCGGCCATGCCTGCGCGTATGCGACTATCCGCGAAGATGTCTTCGAGTTCGTCGAGCAAATCGTCGTCACTTTGCACAAGTCGGTCGAGTAGGGCCTTAAGGCAGTGGCGAACAAAGGTAGACAGCTTGCCTTCGCGAGTGCCAAAAATGCAGGCGGCGCGAATGCGCGGGTCGAGGTGTTCTAGCTCGCGGAAGATCACTGACCACACGACCAAGTGCCAGATGGTGGCAATACGAGGAATGGCGACTTCGCGGGCATGAGGTGCTTTGAGGGTGATGTCTTCGAGAACTTTTTCAAAGGCAGCGGGTTCGTCTACATCAATTGCGATCGCCCCGCTCATCTGCTTTTGAAAGGAGAAAAACTGAGAGAGCGCCGTTTTACCAGAGCCGCGTCTGCCTATGATCAAAAATACGTTAGGATCAAGCGCCAGGTTATTGAACCGGGTGTGATAAAAAAAGTAGCGACTGTAGTCTTCTTTAAGCAGCTTTACTTCTGATTCGCAGTCAGCTTCGCCAAATGGATTAAACCAAGTCGCCGTATTTCGATTCATCACCCTTGTCATTTCTCCCATTTATTTCCCTACTTTCCCTGCTTAGTTTTCATCGCTAGGCAGCATGTTCCGTAAGGTTCCCAACTCTTTCTTCTATGCTGTCGGCATCCTGGCCGGACATGTGTTAAGTGATGTGTCACTTCTTGAACTGCTGCCTTACAGGTATATATGGTGCATAGCGAGAAAATGTCACGTCATATCCTACAAAAGAGGGAGGGAAACAATATTATTTTGTGAACTCCCCTACTTGTTTTAATCTCCATCAATGAAAAATAGCGGTAGGGTGAAAGATGATGCCAGCACAAGATCGGTTTAACCATGCAGCTTTACAAACAAAAGACCGTGTCGAAGGAAGAAGAGACACAGAACCGTATTTTGAAAGCGGCAGAGAAGCTGTTTGCTAAGCGTGGCTATGGCGGTACAACGACGCGCGAACTGGCAGAGGCGGCTGGTGTTGCTGAAGGCACTTTGTTTCGTCATTTTGAAAATAAGAAGGCGATTTTGGTGGAAGTTGCTACGCGTGGCTGGATGGAAATTTTGACTGATTTGCTCACTGAGCTAAGTGAGATGGCGAGCTATAAGGCGGTCGCGCAGGTGATGCGTAAGCGGATGCTGAGCTTAAATGCGAATACGGATATGCTGCGGGTGTGCTTTATGGAAGCGCAGTTTCATCCAGAGTTGCGCGATCGCATCCAACTTGAGGTGATCGACAAAATGACCGATGTCACCGAAGCCTTCTTCCAAACCGCAATGGACAGAGGCGAATACCGCAAAATGAACCCCCGCGTCGTCGCCCGCATCTTCCTTGGCATGTTCACCGTCTCAGGCTTCAGCCAGTCCACCATGGCCGACGAAGCCAGCTCTCCTAACGACATGAGAGAAATGGCCGAAACGCTAGCCGACATTTTCCTAAACGGTGTCTTGAGCGATTCCAAATAGGTATATCTGGGCGTAGTAGTTCTGGCCCTGTGCCGATAAGCCCTGTACCGATACAATGGGGACTTGCAAATAAACCCCCATCGTTTCAGCCAATGGCATCAGATAAGTCCGCTAACTCCCCTACCCCTAACGACAGCAGCGATTCCGGCCTAGAAGGCATCCGCGCCACTCGCCTGACAAAGGTAGAAGAGTTGAAACAAGCGGGCCTCACGCCTTACGCCTATACCTGGGACGTAACGCATCCGGTGTCTGAATTGCAGGCTAAGTTTGCAGAACTTGAAGCGGGCGCAGAAGAAGATTTTGAAGTCTCTATTGCCGGGCGCATCATGGCGCGGCGCGTGTTCGGCAAGCTGGCTTTTTTCACGCTGCAAGACGAAACCGGCACCATTCAACTCTATCTAGAGAAAAAGACCATTCAAGCTGAAATGGGCGAAGCTGACGAACAGGCTTTCAACCATCTTAAGCAGCTTACGGATGCAGGCGATATTATTGGTGCGCGCGGCACGATTAAGCGTACTGATAAAGGCGAGCTGTCGGTAAAAGTGAAGCAGTACGCCATGCTTACAAAGTCACTGCTGCCGCTGCCTGATAAGTTCCACGGCCTTACAGATGTGGCTAAGCGCTACCGTCAGCGCTATGTAGATCTAATCGTCAATCCTGAAGTCCGTGAAACCTTTCGCAAGCGGGCTAAGATCACGGCTGCTATCCGCCGCCATTTAGATGAGCTGGGCTACTTAGAAATAGAGACGCCTGTGCTGCAATCAGAGCCGGGTGGCGCAGAGGCGCGGCCCTTTGTGACCTATCACAATACGCTAGATATGGAGCTGTATTTACGGATTGCAACCGAGCTGCATCTAAAGCGGATGGTAGTAGGCGGCTTTGAAAAGGTGTTTGAGCTGGGCCGCGTGTTCCGTAACGAGGGTATTTCTACCCGGCACAACCCTGAGTTTACGACGATTGAAATGTATCAGGCTTACGGCGACTATAACGACATGATGGCGCTGACTGAGAACATGATTGAACAGATTGCCGATGAAGTTGCTGGTAGCAAAACGCTCACTTATCAGGGTGAGGAGATTAGCTTTGCACAGCCTTGGAAGAGAATTACCATGCACGAGGCGGTGAAAGAGAAAACGGGCGTTGACTTTAGTCAGTTCGATGATTTGGCTGAGGCGAAGAAAGCTGCAAAGGATGCAGGTGTTGGCGATGTGGACGGCTGCGAGAGTGTAGGGCACGTGCTGAATGAGGCGTTTGAGCAAAAAGTAGAAGAGACTTTAATTCAGCCAACTTTTGTGATTGACTATCCAATCGAGATTTCTCCGCTATCTAAGCCTCACCGCAGTAAGCCTGGCTTGGTTGAGAGGTTTGAATTGTTTATTGTTGGACGCGAAACGGCAAACGGCTTTTCAGAGCTAACCGATCCGGTGGATCAAAGAGAGCGATTGGAATTACAGGCGGCGAAGAAAGAGGCGGGGGACTTGGAGGCCCACAGCGTTGATGAGGACTTTATTACGGCGCTAGAGTATGGGATGCCACCGACTGTGGGCATGGGGATTGGGATTGATCGATTGGTGATGGTGCTGACGGATTCTGCGAGTATAAGGGATGCGATCGCCTTTCCCTTACTCAAGCCTGAAAAGTCTGAAGATAGCAGTATGTAATGAAACAGCGCTTAGTGATGAGAACTAACATCAAAAACGTTGAACTCTATTTTGAGCGAAGAACAAAGTGCGTCATATTTTCGACATGATCTTGTAATGTCATATCAGCCGCCTTTCGATATCAGTCCAAAAATTATCAACCTTATCAGCTCTATCTCCGAGCAGGTTGGACGACTTAACAGCCAAAGCTTCACATCCTCACCGCAGCTACGCAAACAAAATCAGATTCAAACGATTCAAAGTACGCTTGCGATTGAAGGCAACACGCTATCGCTGGAGCAGGTGACTGCTATTATTGAGGGTAAGCGAGTGCTGGGTCAGCCGAGAGAGATTCAGGAAGTTCATGGGGCTATTCGAGCTTACGAAGTTTTGCCGAATTTGAATCCCGTCAGTGTTGAAGACTTGCTAACGGCCCATCGGTATTTAATGGCAGGTATTTTGGTAGATGCTGGGAAGTTTCGGAAGGGCGGTGTGGGAATTCAAAAGGGCGAGCAGGTTGTTCATATGGCTCCACCTGCTAAGAGAGTACCGGTTTTGATGACAGATTTGCTGAACTGGGTGAAAAATGCAGAGGATCATCCCCTAATCAAGAGCTGTGTGTTTCACTATGAATTTGAGTTTATCCATCCTTTTATGGATGGCAACGGTAGGATGGGTCGGCTCTGGCAGACTTTGATTTTAGGGAACTGGAACGAGCTGTTTTACCTTTTGCCTATTGAAAGCGTAATTGAAGATCGGCAGAGACGCTACTATCAGGTTTTAGGAGATGCTGATAGAGCTGCTAGTAGCACCATATTTATTGAGTTTATGTTGGATGTCGTAGATACTGTTTTGAAAGAAAGCGGTAAAATGATTAAATGAGTTTAACGGTTGGTACGCACATTATGGAGACGTATGAATAAGCAAGAATCTGTAGTTAGCGTATCTTCAGAAGTCATGAGCGGCACACCCGTTTTTATGGGCACAAGAGTACCTATTCAGACTCTTTTGGATTATATAAAAGCAGGAGAGTCAATTGATGACTTTTTAGATGGATTTCCGACGGTAACAAAGCATCAGGTGATTGAGCTTTTAGAAGAAGTAAGTAGGCAGCTGGTTGAGAAAGCTGCTTAGTATGAGAATTCTTTTAGATGAATGCATCGATCGCAGATTTTCAAAATGCCTTAACAACCACGAGGTTAAAACAGTTCCGCAAATGGGCTGGGCTGGGGGTCAAGGACGGACAGCTTCTATTGTTGGCGGAAGTTGAATTCGACGCTTTTATAACGGTTGATAGAAGTTTGCCATTTCAACAGAATTTGAGAGAACTTTCTCTTTTTATTGTAGTTTTGCATGTACCATCCAATCGACTCGCTGACCTGCGACCACTAGCTTCTGATATTTTAGAGGCTCTAGCTATGCCAACTAAAGGACAATATGCCGTTGTGGAAAAAACCAACTGAAGCGTAAGCTTCCGCGTAATAATGTTCATGCTGACTTCACTTTACGAAACCATTCTCTAGCAAGAGGTTGAACGCTGCGTACCTTACTTACGATAAAAGGTACCACGTTAAACAAATTCGGAGAAAATTATATGAGTTACTTAGTGGCAGTGCTACCGACTAGAATGCAGGCTGAGGCAGCTTATACTGCGTTGGAGAAAGAAGGCGTTGATAAGGATCGCATTGATATTTTGGGGCGAGGCTTCAAGAGCGCTGACGAATATGGCCTGATCAACCCGAATAAGCAGGCTGAGAAGGGCGCAAGTCGGCTGGCCTATTGGCTGGTGCCGTTTGGCTTTGTGGCGGGCTATGCGTTTAACGTGCTGACCGGAATTAATGTGCTGCCGATTGGTGATTTGGGCAGTCATATTTTTGGCGGTATTTTAGGTGCGGCCTCGGGCGGTTTGGGTGCTTACCTAGTGGGTGGTGGCGTTGGTTTAACCGTAGGTAGTGGTGATGCGCTACCCTATCGCAATCGTTTGAATGAAGGGAAGTACTTGATTATTGTTGAGGGCACTGAAGATCTAATTCGTGAGGCTACTCGGGTATTGCGACAGTTTGAGCCTGAGAATATTCAGGGCTATACGGAGTTGGTTGGTGTGTAGGCGCGGATTATTGCCCCGGAGGGCCGGAGGGCGTAAAGCCTTACGCCCCTACGGTTTGTTGATAGGTTGTTGATGGTGATAGAACATTGTTGATTTGGCTAGTCTATCGCGATCGCCAGTTCATAAGTCGCATTTCCTCTCGTCCCACCCACAATAATTTCATAGTCTCCCGTATGCGGCAAAAACACAGTCTCTTTCGTCATCTCTGTTCCTAAAATAATACCGCTAGGATCAATAACATCAAATACGGCGTTGTCTTCTAGCGAAGTGATAGAGAGATCCATCTGTTGACCGCCCTGAGCCGTGAGCACGTACACATCGCGATCGCCCCTCACCACAGCATTGCTCACCGTCGTTCCACTCTTTCCTTGAGAAAAGTAAACCTGTTCTGTTCGCACATTATTAGCGCTCTGTGTTAAGTCTTTAGCCTCCAAGCCATTTTCGTTCTGAAAGACTTTGCTCACCTTCTCACAGCTCGCTTTAGCAAGCGTGTCATCTCTCATCGTGAGTGCTGTCGGACTGGCGCTCCAAGTTTCCTGAGCGTTTTGCTTGTCGTATTCAATCCAGGTTGCAATATCTACATTGAGGTTGCTGCCGTCGATAGTGCCGGTTACTGCCTGGCGATAGCTTGTGTAGTAACCGGCTTCTTCGTTGTGGATGGTGCCTTGTACGTTTCCGGTGATGCGATCGCTACTATCAACCACCAATCGCACCGAAATATCTTCAATCTCATCGCTAGTTTCGTAGCAGTATGTGCCGGGCTGTAGCGAGGGAGAAACGTACTTTGGAGTGCTCTTAGGCTGCTCTGTAGGCTTTTGAGCGCGATCACCCTCTACCTTCGAGTCTTTGTCTATTTCTGTTGTATCAGTTGTACTGTTAGTATCAACAGAATCTACGGTCGTGCTTTCAGGCGCAGAATTACAGCCTGCGATCGCAACAGCTACCAGCACAGGAACAGATCGTTTGATAAAAGCAAGACGCATAGCATTATCTCTTAAGAGCAACGGTTTCTAAAATATCATCAGCTGACGGGACAAGAATTACGCAAAGATAATGCCAGTTTTATAACCGAGTATCTAGATCCCAATGTCCCTACAATCGCTTGAGCTGAAAGGAAAGCGAGCTGGACTTAACGGGAATACTTGATGTGGTGCCTACCCTCTTCGGTTAAAAATAGCAATCATGGCTCAGTCAACAAGCAGTGTTTTCTCGGCCCTTTCTCAGCAAAACCATGGCCGTTTGGCTGAGCGGGTTGAAGATCTCTCGATTCCTGATTTCATTCACTTTCTAGAGCGAACAACTCGCGATTTTAAGCAATTTCTCAAGGTGATTGACTTAATCAATAATCAGTCGCTAGAGCCAATGCTAGATGAGCTGTTAGAGACGTTTACGCTCAAAATAGGTCAGATTTTGCAGGCAGATCGTACGACGATCTTTGTAGTGGATGAAGACCGGCAGGAGCTGTGGAGTAAGGTGGCACAGGGCACAGGTGGCACAGGCGGACTGGAAATTAGGCTGCCGTTGAATAAAGGGATCGCTGGTTTTGTGGCAACAACAGGGCAGGTGCTTAATATTCCTGATGCCTATGCAGACTCGCGGTTTAGCGATGCTACAGACCGGCAGACCGGCTATCGGACACGCAATATTTTGTGTATGCCGGTGGTGGATAGTGAGCAAAGGGTGGTTGCGATCGCTCAGCTCCTCAACAAAGTCGGCACCGCTCCCTTCTCGGCTGATGACGAAGCCCGCTTTGCCAGGTTCGCACCCTCTATCGGTGTTTTACTCGAAAGCTGCCAGTCTTTTTACCGGGCCGCGCGTAACCAAAAAGGCGTAGCCGCACTGCTCAAAGCCATCTCTTCAATGGAGCAAAGCCTGAACTTAACCGTGACGCTGCAATCGGTGATGGCCGCTGCGCGTAATCTGATGCAGGCCGACAGAAGTACCCTTTGGCTAATAGACGAGGCCAAAAACGAGCTGTGGTCGCAGGTGCAAAGCGCTGATGGTGGTCGGCTGATTAATTTGCGACTGCCTGCTGATAAAGGAATTGTGGGACATGTAGCCACCACTGCCGAGACGCTGAACATTTTAGATGCCTATCGCGACGCGCGCTTCGACGTATCATCTGACTTGAAGACAGGCTATCGAACACGCAATATTTTGTGTATGCCCGTGTTTAACTCTGGCGGCAAGCTGATTGGCGTAAGCCAGCTCATTAACAAAGTGCAGGGGCAGTTTACGCAGCTAGACGAATCTTTCATGCGAGCGTTTAATACGCAAGCCGGTATTGCGTTAGAAAACGCTCAGCTATTCCAAGAGATTTCGTTAGAAAAACAATACCAAAAAGACATTTTAGAGAGTCTTTCTGATGCCGTAATTTCAACCGATATGGCCGGGCGAATTGTCACCATTAACGAGGCTGCGCTGAAGCTGTTAGGCTGTCCAACTGGGGACTTTACTGATTTGGGGCCGGGTGTCAATGAGGATGCAGAGCAGCGTATAAACGGCGTTGTCGGCCGCCTTTGGCATGAAGCTTTGCTCGGTCGGTGCCTTTGGGATGTGCTGCCTTTAGAGCAACTGAGATTTCGACTAGAGGATAGTCTGCAAAGCGGGGCGCGTCACTATGTACCCGAGCAGTCTTTGACGGTAACTGTCGCTTCGACCGCGCTGAGCTATCCGGCTGAAGTGCAGGTGGCTGAATATAGCAGACGTTCGATGCCTGAGCAGTGTGTGCTAGTAGTGCCAGATGGCGATGAGTATTTGCTATGGGGCTCGGGCGATCGGCTATACGCGCCTGAGTCGGTGATGGGTTGGAACCGAAGTATTAACCTAACGGTAAGTCCGTTGAGCGATCCGAATGGGGGTGTGCGTGGGGGCCTGGTGGTATTGGAAGATATTAGTCAGGAGAAGCGGATGAAGACGACGCTGTATCGGTATATGACGCCGAGTGTGGCTGAGCGGGTGATGGCTTTAGGTGAAGACGTGCTGATGGTGGGTGAGCGTAAGGATGTGACAGTGCTGTTTTCTGATATTCGCGGCTATACCACCTTGACCGAGGCGCTAGAGGCTTCGGATGTGGTGTCTATGCTGAATGAATATTTCGAGACGATGGTGGAGTCGGTGTTTCACTGTGAAGGCACGTTGGACAAGTTTATTGGCGATGCGCTGATGGCGGTGTTTGGCGCGCCGCTGCCATTGAGTAACCATGCCTGGTCGGGGGTGAAGTCGGCGCTGGATATGCGGCAGCGTCTAGTGGTGTTCAACCGCGATCGTCGCGAAAAAGGACAGCCTGAGCTGCGAATTGGGATTGGTCTTAGCTCGGGAGAAGTGGTATCAGGAAATATTGGCTCTCAGCGCAAAATGGACTATACCGTGATTGGCGATGGGGTGAACTTGAGCGCTCGGCTAGAGAGTATTACCAAGCAGTACGGCTGTGATATTGTGCTCAGCGAGCATACGTATGAGCTTTGCCATGACAAGATTTGGGTGCGCGAGCTGGATTTGATTCGGGTGAAAGGGAAACTGAAGCCGGTGAAAATTTATGAGCTGATAGGCGATCGCGCCCACCCGCTCTCTTCAGACACCGAAAATTTCCTAGATCTTTACACCCAAGGCCGCGAAGCCTACAAAGCTAAATCCTTCCACCTTGCTATTTCCTGCTTTGACGCAGCCTTAGCCATGCGGCCTGACGACTTAGCGGTTTCCCTGCATTTGGAACGGGCACAGGAATATATTCAGCGCCCGCTCGCTGCTGACTGGGATGGTGTACATGTGATGACGACGAAGTAAGCGGTGAGGAACGTTTTAGTTAAAAGACCATCGCTTACACAATCAAACTCTTAGCAACAGTGTCGTATTCATGCGACACTGTTGCTATGGATGCTGTACTAAGAACTGTTGAGAGTTACGAAACGCTAGAAGGCAAAATTCCTTTTGAGGACTGGCTTCAAAATCTCAAAGACATAACGTGCGATCGCTCGAATTCTTCAGCGAATTGACCGCGTTCGACTCGGGAACTTTGGCAACTGTCGCAGTGTTGGTAATGGCGTCTATGAGCTGCGTGTTCAGTGCGGCCCTGGCTATCGTGTTTACTTTGGAATTGCTAACGAGCAGCTAGTTATCCTCTTGAGTGCCGGAGACAAAAGTTCTCAGAAAAAAGATATTGTTATCGCTCACCAATACTAGAAGGAGTATCAAGAAAATGTCAACTAAGAACTACAGCGAATTTTTGTTTGAACAGTTGCAAGATCCAGAAATAGCTGCTGAGTACCTTTCAGCGGCGATTGAAGAGAAATCTACAGATGAGTTTTTATTGGCATTGAGGAATGTTGCTGAAGCACATGGTGGCATAGGTGTACTCGCTAACATCACTGATCTCAATCGACAAAGTATGTACAAGATGCTCTCAGGAGATGGTAATCCAACACTGTCGAGTCTGCTCTGTGTATTGCGGGCAATGGGCATTGGCATGAAGTTCACCAGCGCCGACCAAAAGGTCGCTTAATCACTCGCAACATCATCAAAGCTATGAATGCGAGCATGAGGAATTTTTCTTTTATGTCGGCCTCGACAACCGCCTTCGACTCGTGAGGAACTGTAGCGCCGCTACCTGTGCCTCCCTTTGCTCAAAAAGTTACGCTAACCACGAAAGAAATTATGGACTGACTGTTCGCCTAGTCACTTGTGCGAAGAGCGTTTTTGCAAGTGACATCACGAAAGTTGTGTTGTTGCCGTGGTTTGCCGTAATAATGGGCAGGTTGCTCTCATTTATTTTTAGCTGCCCCATGACTGACGCCTTACAAGAAGACCGCAAGCTGTACGAAGGCAAGGCCAAAATCATCTACGCCACAGATGATCCAGAGGTTTTAGTGACCTACTTTAAGGATGATGCAACGGCCTTTAATGCGCAGAAGAAAGGGCAGATTGTAAATAAGGGTGTGATTAACTGCAAGGTGACGACGCACTTATACAGGCTGTTAGAGAGAAAGGGGGTTGCGACTCATCTGTTAGAAACGACTGGCGATCGCACGATGCGCGTAAAGCGTGTCGATATCGTGCCGCTAGAAGTCGTGGTGCGCAATATCGCTGCCGGTAGCCTTTGTAAGCAAACGGGGATTGCGCTAGGGACAAAGCTGGAACCGTCCCTGGTGGAGTTTTACTACAAGAATGATGATTTGGGCGATCCACTGCTGACGCGCGATCGCATCTTTGCCATGAATATTGCCCCCGCCGAACAGCTCGATCAGCTCGTCAGCAAAGCCCAAACGGTGAACAGCGTACTCAGTGAGTTCTTTGCAAGCTGCGATATTACGCTCGTTGACTTCAAACTAGAGTTCGGTGTCGATCAGCAAGGCACCCTACTGCTCGCCGATGAAATTAGCCCCGACACCTGTCGCCTATGGGATGCGACTGAAGCTGACGAGCGCAAACGAGTGATGGACAAGGATCGCTTTCGGCAAGATTTGGGCGACGTGGCCGCAGGCTATCAGGCCGTGCTTGATCGGATATTGAGCCAGCTTACGGAAAAATAACGGTAGCCTTGTATACGTGCCTAGCCAAAAAGCTACTGAGTTGAGCTAATTTTCAATACGCAAGTGCAGGCTTCAGTTCTGGCACAGTGAATTTTCATGGTGCGCTCAGCAGTGCGGTAGTATCGATTGAAATTAATCTATTCCAGGCTGTTTTGGCCTCGGATAGGCGCACCTTGAGGTGCAAAACTCCGTGATAGCGCGCGAAAGTGCATGACGAAGGTGTGGTGAGGAAGTGGACTTAATAAAGGATTTACTGGTTATGCGTGTTTCCCCGGCTCTGTTGGCCTGCTGTAGTTTGGTTGCGATCGCAGGTTTACCAAGCCAAGCGGCTGAATCTTCTGAGGCCGCTAGCACCTCTAATATATCTCATACAGATGAAGCCACGCTTCATCTCGCTCAAGCAGCACCCGCTTCAGAAGGGACTCGCTTAGAGCCGATGGTGGAGCAGCATCTAGAGCCTACGGTGTCTTTATCCAGGCTGCTCCAAGGTGCCTCTAAGCAACCGCCAGCAACCGCGCTTGAGCCCGTTCAGACCGCGCAGGCAGAAAGCTCGCCTGTGGGTAACCCTGTGCTGCCAGTGCCGCCTGCTGACCGACAGATAGAAAGGCGGCAGGAGCCAGATATTGAAATTCAAATTGATGATACCGACGAAGACTCAGGAATCGAGGCCAATGATGATGACTCGACAGACGACGTTCTGCTTGACGATCCGCTCAACCCAGATGTGAATGAAGGGCCAATAGACGACGAGCTTGAAGAAGAGTTTGGCGACGAGATCAATCCAGATGACGGCGAAGTCGATATTCAAATAGAACAGCCGCCTACGCCTTCTGTTCCAAATAACGCGATTCCGGTGCCTGATAGCGATACGCCCAATCAAGCGCCCAATCAGGCACCTGGTCAAGCGCCCGATACAGAGGAAAGCGAAGCGCCTGCCGAAACTCGCGTTTTAGTCTCTGAAGTCGATGTCGTTTCGAGCAACGAGCGACCTCTGACCGACGAACTCATTGACGCGGTATATCGCTCGGTCGGCACCGTGCCCGGTAGAACCACGACGCGCACTCAGCTTCAAACGGACATCAACAGCATTTTTAGCACCGGCTTTTTCTCAAACGTCCGCGCTGAGCCTGAAGATACGCCTCTGGGTGTGAAGGTCACCTACTTTGTAGAACCTAACCCGGTATTGACCAATGTAGACGTACGCAATCGTCAGGTGCTTACCGACGAGACAATCGATGAGATTTTTGGCGATCAGTATAACGAAACTTTGAACCTGCGCAATTTTCAAGATGCCGTGCTGGACTTGAATGACTGGTATCAAGAAAATGGCTATGTGCTCGCTCAGGTGACGGCTGCACCGCAGATTTCTGAGGACGGTGAAGTGACGCTGATTGTCGCAGAAGGTGAAATTGAGTCGATTGAGGTGCGCTTTATTGACCCTGATGGTAATACCACTGATGAAGATGGCGATCCGATCGGGGGTAAAACCCGCGACTTTATTGTCACTCGTGAGTTTGAAACTGAGCCAGGCGACGTGTTTAGAGAACAAGATATTCAAAGAGATGTGGGTAATGCCTTTGGCTTAGGCATTTTTGAAGATATTCGGCTTTCGTTTGACCCCGGTGACGAAGACCCGCGTAAGGTAAAGCTAATTGTCAGCGTCGCTGAACGCGACACGGGCTCTATCGGTGCATCTTTGGGCTTTAACTTACGCGGCGATTTGTTTGGTCAGCTTAGCTATAACGAAGACAACTTTGGCGGCAACAACCAAAAGCTCAGAACTGAAGGCCGCGTCACCACCCGAGGCGACTTTCTGTTCGACATTGGCTTCACTGATCCTTGGATTGCAGGCGATCCCTACCGAACCTCCTACACCACAAGCTTATTCAACCGCCGCTCAACCTCGCTAATTTTTGATGGTGGCGATACAGAAATTGACCTGCCTGATCCTGATAACCCCGACGATTTGGATGCGGGCGATACGCCCAGAATCAACCGCTTGGGTACGGGTATTAGCTTCTCTCGCCCGCTAGACAATGGCTTGTCGCTGTCTTTAGGAACGCAGTATGAGCGCGTTGCTGTACTAGATTCTGACGGTGATGTGAACGCAGTTGATGCGGCAGGCAATCCGCTGACGGCTAGCTCTAGCGGGCGAGATGATTTGTTCACGGTGCAGTTTGGTGCGGTACTAGATAGACGAAACAATGCGCTAGCGCCAACCAGCGGTAGTTTACTTCGTTTGGGGACAGAGCAGTCGGTGCCCGTTGGTAGCGGCAGCATTTTCTACAACAAACTGACTGCTAGCTATAGTCAGTATGTGCCGGTCAACTTCTTCAATTCGGATCGCGGTGAAACGCTTGCCTTTAATTTGCAAGGTGGTACGGCAATTGGTGAAATTCCACCCTATGAGGCTTTTCCGCTGGGCGGTGGTAATTCAGTTCGTGGCTTTGAAGAGGGCGAAGTTGGCGCAGGTACATCGTTTGTGCTCGCAACGGCAGAGTATCGCTTTCCGCTATTTACTGAGTTTTTGAATGGCGCACTGTTTGCAGACTACGGTACTGACTTGGGCACAGGTGATAACGTGCCGGGCGACCCAGCGGGCGATCGCGGTAAGGACGGCAGTGGCTTCGGCTATGGTGCGGGTGTTCGAGTGCAAACACCGCTGGGCGCACTACGATTAGACTATGGTTTGAGTGAAGAGGGCAGTCGCTTTCACTTTGGCTTTGGAGAACGGTTCTAATGGCAGACGCTTTATTAGTTAATGCGCCTGAAGCCTCAGCGGGCAAAGGTGCGGTGCAGCACACCTTAGCTGGTGAGGCGATCGCTAGTGGCGTTGGGCTGCACTTAGGCGCGCAAACCACCGTACGCTTGCGGCCTGCTGAGCCCGGCGAAGGGCGATATTTTGTCCGTACCGATCTAGCCGGTAGCCCGCAAATTGCCGCAGAGATTGCGAACGTGATCAAGACGCAGCTTTCCACTGAGCTAGGCGTAGGCGAGGCGCAGGTAAGGACGGTAGAGCATTTGCTTTCGGCCCTGGTGGCTACGGGCGTTGATAATGTGCGAATTGAGATAGATGGGCCAGAGCTGCCGCTGTTGGACGGTTCGGCTAAGGAATGGATGGTAGCGATCGCCGCTACCGGCACGCAGCCTCAGTCAGCTTCCAGGCAAACGCCTTTAGCCGTAACTCAGCCAATCTCCGTACAGTCTGAAGACGCGCTAGTCACCGCTTTCCCTAGTAGCGAGCTGCGCTTTACCTACGGTATTGACTTCGATCTGGCCGCGATTGGTAACCAGTGGCATAGCTGGTCTGCTGCTAATGAAGGCGCAAAAGGCAATATGGCTGATAGTTTTGCAGTAGATATTGCGCCTGCTCGCACGTTCGGCCTAGCGCACCAAATTGACTATCTGCGGGCTCAAGGGCTGATCAAAGGCGGTAGCCTAGAAAACGCTCTCGTCTGCGGCGAGCAGGGCTGGCTAAATCCACCGCTGCGCTTTGATAATGAACCCGCGCGGCACAAGCTGCTTGATTTAATTGGTGATTTGAGCCTACTGGGCGATATTCCAACAGCTCATTATGTTGCCTACAAAGCTAGCCATGCGCTGCACGTAGCGCTCGCTAAAAAGCTAATTTCGACTTCTTCGTAGCGTCAAGCACCGTCTAATGGCAAAATCGGAAAGGGTTTTGTACAACGCTGACCCCGCGCCGCTACGACTTAACTTTTATGCCGACCCGTGCTCCCGCTTCCACCGCATCTTCAAAAAGCGTTGCTCCTGCAACTTCTACAGAGAAAGGTACCGCCGAGAAAACAGCTTCAACAGGCGCTGTAGACAGCGTTACAGACAGCACTACAGACAGTGCTGAGGTGACCAAAGTCACCTACACGCTCGAAGAAATTCAACAGCTTTTGCCGCACCGCTATCCCTTTGCCCTGGTAGATCGGATTATTGAGTATGTAGCTGGCGAGAAGGCCGTTGGGATTAAAAACGTTTCGTTTAATGAGCCACACTTTCAGGGCCACTTTCCAGGTCGGCCTATTATGCCAGGAGTGCTGATTGTTGAGGCGATGGCCCAGGTCGGCGGCATTGTGCTAAGCCAGGTGCCGGGTGTAGACGGTCGGCTGTGCGTGTTCGCAGGTATTGACAAAGTAAAATTCAGGCGACCTGTGGTGCCAGGTGATCAGCTGGTAATTACGACTGAGCTAGTGACCATTAAAGCGTTACGCTTTGGCAAAATGAAGTCTCGGGCGACGGTGGATGGACACCTGGCCTGCGAAGGCATTTTGATGTTTTCGGTGGTGGATTAAAAGGTCACCCTATGCCATTTGTATGCTTAAAAATAATCAGCCACAGACAGCTTACAAGGCAAATCATCAGACAGCTCACATGCCCAGCTATGGGCCCTCATTATTCGGCGGCTCTGCTGGAGGCACGGCTTTGACTACTACTCTCATTCATCCGACGGCTGTGATTCACAGCGGCGCTCAGGTGCATCCTAGCGCTACGATCGGCCCCTACGCGGTCATCGGCGAAAAGGTGACGGTGGGCGCAGATACCAGTATTGGCGCTCATGCGGTGATTGATGGCTTTACTAAAATTGGCGATCGCAACCGCATTTTCCCTCATGCCGCGATCGGCCTAGAACCTCAAGATCTCAAGTATGACGGGTCTATGAGCCTGGTTGAAATTGGTGACGATAACGCCATTCGCGAGTGCGTCACCATCAACCGGCCGACGCGGCTCGGTGAGGTGACGCGGCTGGGCAACCACAATTTGATTATGGCGTACGCGCATGTGGCCCATAACTGTGCGATCGCCGATCGGGTCATCATTGCCAACTCAGTTGCCCTCGCAGGCCATGTCGAAATCGAGTCTCACGCCAGGCTCAGCGGCCTAGTCGGCGTACACCAGTTTGTGCACATCGGCCGCTATGCCATGGTCGGCGGCATGAGCCGGATTGAGCGCGACGTACCGCCCTACACGATGGTCGAGGGCAATCCTTCTAGAGTACGCGGGCTCAATCAAGTGCTGCTGCGCCGCTCGGGTATCGCTCAAGAGGGCGGCGGGCAGGTGTATAAGGAATTGAGAGAGGCCTTTCGCATTCTCTATCGAGCAGGGCTAACGCTCGAAGAGGCGATTAGCAAGCTAGAGGCGATGGCTGACAACGTGCACGTGCGGTATCTGTACGAGTTTTTGCAGGCGTCTGCTCATGAGAAAGGGCGGCGAGGGCCAGTGCCAGGACGAAAGAAGTAATGGGCGTCTCAACCGAAAACAAGACCGAAAAAGCAACTCAGATATTTATTCATACGGGCGAAGTCTCTGGCGATTTGCAGGGCGGACTGCTGACTCACGCGCTCTACCGGCAGGCCCAAAAGCGGGGTTTGAACCTCTCTGTACTGGGTGTGGGCGGACACTGCATGGAAGAAGCGGGCGCTAAAATTTTGGTAGATACGGTTAGGCTCAGTGCCATTGGTTTGTTAGAAGCGCTGCCTATGTACAAAAAGGGGCGCGAGGCTCAAAAGCAGGTTAATCAATACCTGTTAGATAACCCACCTGATTTGCTAGTGCTGCTGGACTATATGGGGCCGAATATTCCGGTTGGTAAGTTTATGCGCAAGCATATGCCCGAGGTGCCGATTGCCTACTACATCGCGCCGCAGCAGTGGGTTTTTTCGACTAAGACCGACACGCAAAACATTCTAGATGTCAGCGATAAGCTGCTAGCGATTTTTCCAGAAGAGGCGAAGTACTATGAGAAAGCTGGGGCGAACGTGCGCTGGGTTGGTCATCCGCTGGTAGATATTTTGGCCGAGCCGATGGCTAAAGCAGAGGCTCGCGCGGCGCTACAGATTGACGCTAATGAGCAGATTGTGACGCTTTTGCCTGCTTCCAGGCAGCAGGAGCTAAAGTACATCATGCCGAGAATGTTTGAGGCGGCAAGCAAAATTCAGCAGGAACAGGACGTGAAATTCTTGGTGCCAGTTTCGCTACCAGACTTTAAAGAGCTGATTGCTGAAGCTGTTGATGAATATGGGCTGAATGCGAGACTGTTAGATAAGAGCAAGGGGCAAACGGCGATCGCCGCTGCCGATTTAGTCATCAACAAGTCAGGCACCGCAAACTTAGAAGTTGCCCTGATGAATGTCCCTCAAGTAGTGACCTACCGGTTGAGCAACCTCACAGGTTTTATTGCTAAGTACATCGTGCGATTTACCGGTGACTACGTATCGCCTGTGAACCTCATGGAAAATCAGCCGATTGTGCCTGAACTGTTGCAGTGGGATGCTACGCCTGAGAAGATTAGCCGTGCGGCTTTGGAGCTTTTGACCAATGAGGGTAAGCGGCAGCAGATGTTAGCTGGTTATGCGCAGATGAGAGCGGCGATGGGTGCGGTTGGGGTGTGCGATCGCGCTGCTAACGAAATTCTAGACATGCTGCCTTAGTATCACGCCTAGTATTACGCCTTAAAATTACCTGGATTTCGCACTGTTAATGCGATAAACCGCCGTAAAAAGTGCACATGAGGTAGAGGGCGTTAGCCCTATATGCACTACACTGGTTCAGAAAATATACGGCACCCCGTAAACTTTTTATGGCTCTTTAAAGAGTCCATGAATGAAGGGTGTGTTTTGGCGGTTAGGAGAAGGTAGCTCGTGAACATCTCGCAACTCTTTCAGCAGGGCGGCATTGCAATGTGGCCGCTGCTGTTTCTATCTATTTTGGCACTTGGCACCATTATGGAAAGAATTTGGTTTTGGTCTAGAATTTTGACCCGAGAGCGTGAGGTATCTGGGCGCGTACTAGAAGCAGCGCGGCGCGAATGGTCAGCGGCAACCCAAATTGCTCAGCGCGCCAGTCGGCTACCGATGGGTCGCTTTTTGTTAGGTGCTCTCAAGCTCAAAGACCAAGACCCAGAGGTGTTTCGCCTGGCGCTAGAAACTTCGGCTAACGAAGAGCTGGCGATTATGCGCCGG
Source organism: uncultured cyanobacterium (assembly GCA_963793265.1). Lineage (GTDB taxonomy): Bacteria > Cyanobacteriota > Cyanobacteriia > Phormidesmidales > Phormidesmidaceae > Phormidesmis. The sequence goes on along the minus strand of CAWBZI010000002.1, from coordinate 659,654 downwards.
GGCGAGAAGGTTTTAGAAGCGGTGATTGCCCTTTCCCCTTTGCTCGGTTTGCTTGGAACGGTTGTGGGTTTGATCAACTCGCTCGGCTCGATTAACCTCAACGATCTAGGCGTAGGCGATGCGACTGCCGGGACTGCTTTGGGCATTGGCGAGGCGCTCATTAGTACCGCTGCGGGTCTGGTAATTGCGATTGTGAGCTTAGCTTTTTACCGCTTGTTTCAGGGCTTTGTATTTGGTCAGGCCAAGATGTTTCAGCTTTCGGGCAACGAGTTAGAGCTGTTATATCGTCAGGCTTGGGCCTATACAGACGGTAAGCCTAGCCTGCTGAGTGAAAACCTCGTCAATGCGCCGCCATCTCCGACGATAGATACGCCTTTACCGCAGGAAGAAGGCACGCCTACCGTTTTCTAGCGCTACTAATATCTCCTGATCGATCTCTCTCATCCCTATTTTGGCCGCTATGAAATTAGATCTCGACGATAATCGCCAGTCAGACGTGCAGATTGAAATTCTGCCGATGATTGATGTGATTTTTTGTATTCTGACATTCTTTATTTTGGCGGCAGTAGGGCTGACCCGGCAGCAGGCGATCGCACTCGATCTACCAGCAGTCACCAATAGCTCACCCGTTGAAGGCAATAGTCGCGATCGTCTCTATGTCAGCGTAGACAGTGCGGGCCAGGTATATGTAGACAAAAGTGCGGTGCCGCTCGGCCTGCTTTACGACGTACTGGTGCAGCACAAGCAAATCGCACCCAACGGCACAATTGTGCTGTATGCCTCTCGCAGCGCGCGCTATGAGGACGTGGTGAAAGTGCTCGATTTGCTGCGCTCAGTTGGGGGTGATCGCGTAGCCTTAGCAACCCTGCCTAATGACGCCTCTCTCGATCCGACGCAAGGCGGCCAGAGCCTAGAAGACGTTTTGCGCTCTCAGGGCGTACAGATTACACCGGGCCAAAATACGCCTGGTCAAACCGCGCCACTGCCTAGCGATGGTGGCCTCAATGTTCCTTCAGCACCGTCTGGCGGCCAGCTCACCGCTCCGAACGGTCTGCCGCCTATTTCCCCGACGCCAACTGCGCCGCCTGCGGGTTCATCTCCTATCGAGCCTGCTGATCCCTAGTTTTATAGCTCGTCTGGATTGATGCCTAGCGATCGCAGCTTTTCAGGCAATTTTTCAGGGCTGAGGCTCTGCAGATAGGGGCGACTGAGGAGAATACATGGGCGATCCAAATATCTGTTTCTTCTTCGTTTCTCGAATCTGCCTTTACAGTAGCATCAAGCTCTTTTGAGAAAGGACTCAACGAAAAAGGTGCCTACATTTGCAGACACCTCCTTTTGATTCTCCAAAAGTCCAGCGAACTTGACCTAGCTGTCTTTCTGACGAAGCTCATCAATTTCTTTACGCATCGCAATCAGCTCAGCCGTCAAAGACTCAACTTCTGCTTTTAGGCCAGAATCAATTACAGGCGTCGCCACTGTGGTGACCGTTCGGGGCTCTTTGGGCGTTGTGTCTTGTACGAATGTAGAAGAGACGCTGCGGAAGGGCTCGGGCATTTGGCTAACCACGCCTTCCATAAAGTCACGGGCTTCTTTCTCAGTAAGCGCTCCTCGCACTTCTAGCTTGTCCGCAAGACGATTGAAGTCTGTGCCTACAGCTGAAAATTCATCGGCGGCTCTCTGCGGATCTTGTACCGCTTCCACGGCAGAAGACGCTGCGCCCAAAGTCACGCGATAGCCTTTTTGTAATAGTTCAACAATTGTGTCGGTGTTCATGACGCTACAGATATTTTCCAGACAAAGGTTAAGGAGAGTTTTATTCGGGAGAGTGTGGGCGTAAACTGCTTTGTGATTCACAGTCTATGGCCAACAGTCTATAGCCTGTATTGTGCCGCAAACTCAAAGCGGCGGCTACCGACCATAGACAGAAAAGTTACCGCTATGCCGACTTGTCTATTCCCATTCAATGGTGCCAGGCGGTTTAGACGTAATATCGTAGACCACTCGGTTCACGCCTTCAACTTCATTGACAACACGATTCGAGATGCTTTCTAGCAGCTCATAGGGCGCGCGCGACCAGTCGGCGGTCATGCCATCTTCGCTGCTCACCAGTCGAAGCACAATCGGGTAGGCGTAGGTGCGCTGATCGCCCATAACCCCGACGCTACGAACCGGGAGCAAGACGCCAAAGGCTTGCCAGAAGTCATGGTATTTATCACTGCGGCGAATCTCTTGGCGAATGATATAGTCGGCCTCTCGTAAAATATGCAGCCGCTCGGGCGTGACTTCACCCAGAATCCGAATGGCCAAACCAGGGCCAGGAAACGGATGGCGACGCACAATATCGTCGGGCAGATCCACGGCTGTGCCCACTTTGCGCACTTCGTCTTTAAAGAGCTTTCGTAAAGGCTCAATTAGCTTAAACCGCAGATCTTTAGGCAGTCCGCCGACATTGTGATGGCTCTTAATTTTGACGGCAACGCGCTCACCCGTTTGAGGATCGACGTTAGTATCAGCCGATTCAATCACGTCAGGATACAGTGTGCCTTGCGCTAGGTAATCAAAGGGGCCGAGCCGCGCAGACTCTTCTTCAAATACGCGGATGAATTCGTGACCGATGATTTTGCGCTTCTCTTCGGGATCGGTGACGCCTTTTACTTTGGCTAAGAAGCGATCGCGCGCATTAATATATTCCACTTTGATATGGAATTTATTTTTGAATATTTCAATTAGCCGCTCAGGCTCGCGCTTACGCATAAAGCCCTGATCGATAAACATGCAGGTGAGCTGATCGCCAATAGCTTTGTGAAGTAAGAAAGCAAGTGTAGAAGAGTCCACGCCACCAGATAGGGCGAGCAGTACGCGCTCTTTGCCAACTTTGGCACGAACTTCGCGAATAGATTCTTCAACAAAAGCCTCGGTTGTCCAGGTGGGCTGGCACTGGCAAATGTTGTAGACAAAGTTGCGAATCAGGGCGCTGCCGCCGGTAGAGTGGACGACCTCGGGGTGGAACTGGACGCCGTAGAAGTGTTTTGAAGGGTGAGCGATCGCAGCTTGGGGCGTATTTTCAGTATGCGCTAACACCTCAAAACCATCGGGCAACTGCGTCACCGAATCGCCGTGGCTCATCCACATTGTCGAGTCGTTAATAACTTCGGTCAATAGACCTTCAGCTAAATCAACTTGCAGGGCAGCTTTGCCATATTCACCGCGTTCTGCCTGCTCCACCTGACCGCCGAGCTGCTGAACCATAAGCTGCATTCCGTAGCAAACGCCGAGGACAGGAATGCCTAAGTTCCAAATCTCAGGATCGCAGATGGGCGCGTTTGAATCGTATACCGAGTTTGGCCCGCCGGAGAGGATGATGCCTTTGGGGTTGAGCTGGCGCAGTTGTTCGGCGGTGGTGCGATAGGAAAGAACTTCTGAGTACACTTCGGTTTCGCGAACCCGCCTGGCGATGAGTTCAGAGTATTGAGAGCCAAAGTCTAGAATGGCTATCATCTGGCGGTTTAGCGCGGTAGTAGATGCTGAGCTGGCGACTTGATGTTGTGAGGTTTGGGTTTGAGAAGCCACAATCAATCCTGTGTTTTGAGGTGGGGTTTTTGAGGCTGAGATAAGACTTTTTGAAGGCAGAACGTTGCTATGCAAACGTTGCTACGCTAAGTGTTATCGCCAATTTGCTTTTAATTACAGTAGCAAACCAGTTGCAAACTTAAGCCAGCAGTTTTGCGCCCATTTCACTTTTTACAACGATCCGACGCTGCCGGTCGAATAGCACGCTGCCGACTTGAACCTTCGGCCCGCCGTGGGTTTGAATGTAAGCCTGCGAGCGATAATCGATTCGCTCAGCGATAATTTTATACACTTGTTCTACCCACTGGCTCCCCTGCTGAAGATCCAACTTTCTCAAGATCTCCAGCCCGGCTTCGGTGGTGCCTGCAGCAAGGATTTTTTGAGCGATCGCACTCTCCATCCCCGCCTGCACGCAGCAAGCCGCCATAATCTCCTGCCGCCCATCCGCGACATGATGATGCGTATGAAAAATCCCGCCCGCTAGCTTAACCAGCTTGCCGTGATAGCCAAAGAGCAAAATTGAGCGTACGCCTAGTAGCCCAGCTTCTACAAGCAAAGGCCCAATCCAGTTAGCCGTTTTCAACCTTTTCTCTGCCGCTATCCCCTGCTTCAGTGCCAGATCCAGCCCGTTCTCACCCAAGCAAAAAACTAAATCGTCAAACTTAGCTGCTTTTTCCCTGAGCGTTTGTCTATAAGCTTCTAGCTGACCAGGGGCGCTAAGCGGCTGCGCGATACCGCTAGTGCCGAGTAGCGACAAACCATCTACTACGCCAAATGCCGCGTTGGACGTGCGCAGTGCAAGCTGTCGTCCGGCTGGCAAAATAATAGTTACTTTAATTTTTTGATCGGCACTTAACTCTTTTGCCAGGTTCGTTTGCAAAAGCTGCCGCGCGTAGGCATAGATGGCTGGGCCGTCAGCGTGTTGTCCAATCCCTTCCCCGCCTTCTAATAGAACTTGCTCAGTTTGATCGGCGCTGGCCCAGCTTACGATAGACCAGATCGGCGTGTGGCGTGTGAGATCTAAGTTGTCACCGGGATCGCTGCGAGTGATGGCGAGGGCTGAAGCGTCAGGGAGGAGAGCAGACTGCTCAATGGAGATGTCGGCAGTTTGGGCGGGGGTGATGAGGTTGAGGGTGACGGTGGTTTGGGATTGGTTTTTTGAAAGGAGGCGGAGGGCAGCGATCGCACCTGCACAGGCAAATACAGGTAATGTGTATCCGCTTTGAGGTGTAGAAGAAATTTCACTCATAATGCGACCACACAGAGATCACTCGAATGGATTTATCAGCGTCATCTACCTTGTAAACTAAGCGGTGCTTTATATTGATTCGCCTTGAATAATATCCTTTGAGATTGCCAGATAGTTTTTCGTAAGGCGGCGCGTATGGGTCTTGCTCAAGCTCCTCCAATAGCTGTCTCAAGTTCCGATCTAAATTAGCAGCTCTGACCTTTTTGGCGTCTTTGAGAGCCTTTCGGCTAAACTCAATCGTCCACACCATCTAACGCCCTCAGAAATTCTGCTTTTGACACCCAGTCGTCTGCCTCGTCGATCTCTTTCACCGACTGAACAAAACCGGGAATAGACTGTAGATAAAGCGTTTCTTGCAAACTATCCCAGTCCGATTGTGAGAGCAAAACAGCATTGCCGTTCTGACTCATAATCCTTCTAGGCAAATGATCCTTGTTGACTTGCTCAACCAATCCAAATAAGTTAGCGCTAGCCTCGCTTGCACTCAAAGATTCCATCAATTGCCTCCGCTACGTACAGCTCATAGTGCCAATTTTACTTTACTGCCTATCGGTTTTAGCCCTTCAGTTTTGCCTCAAAATACTTTCTGCTGTGCCATTTCTTTCCGAATGAAGGAGTATGGGAAGAAGGAGTTTTACAAACTATGAATACCTTTCTAGGTGTCAAAAACGCCAACGTTCCACCCGCATCAAATCGCATTGACTATCTACGCATCAGTCTGATCGACCGCTGTAACTTTCAATGCGTGTACTGTATGCCCGAAGGCGCAGATCTTGAGTATGCGCTTAAAGAGCACTGGCTGACGCATGATGAGATTTTGACGCTGCTTAAAGAAGTGTTTATTCCTTTGGGGTTTACGCGCTTTCGGCTGACGGGCGGAGAGCCTTTGCTGAGGCCGGGCATTGTGGAGCTGGTGGATGCGATCGCCCATCTCCGGCAAACCCAAGACCTCGCTATCACCACCAACGGCTTCCGCCTAGAAAAACTTGCCCAGCCGCTCTACGACGCAGGCTTACGACGCATCAACATCAGCCTAGATTCTCTGAACCCCAACACCTTTCAAAAAATCGTCGGCGGCAAAAACCAGTCTCGTTGGCACGAAGTTTGGCGCGGCATCCAAGCTGCCCACACAGTCGGATTCTCTCCTCTTAAGCTGAACGTAGTTGTCATTCCCGGCATCAATGATCACGAAGTCCTTGACTTGGCCGCACTCACGCTTGAGCAAGAATGGCACGTCCGGTTTATCGAATTCATGCCCATCGGCAACAGCGATCTATTCGGCAGCAAAGGCTGGGTAGATAGTGAATCTATCCGCGCACAAATTAACCAGCGCTGGGGAATTACAGACGGCAGCGTGAAAGGCAATGGCCCGGCTGATGTCTTTCAAATTCCCGGCGCAAAAGGAACATTAGGTTTTATTAGCCAAATGTCAGAATGCTTTTGCGATAGATGCAACCGAATGCGCCTCTCTGCCGATGGCCTTCTAAGACCCTGCCTCCTCAACGAAACCGGCCAGATAGATCTACGCTCCAGTTTACGTTCTGGCATTCCGCTGGCCACCTTGCGAAAACGGGTAGGCGCTCTAGTAGGCGAGAAGCCTGATATCAACTTCAAAATGCGCGAATCTGGCGTTACCGGATCCTACAGCCGCACGATGTCTCAAATTGGGGGCTAGACAGGCTAACAGTTAGGTAGATAGGATGCAGAAAGCCGAGAGTGCTGAAGGATATTAATTGCTGCTTCCCAACCGCACGAGCGCTTTTATTCAGCCCAGCAAGCTCACAGGGTATTTATTGCTCAAAACGCATCCTGTTGGTGGAGCCAAAGCAAAGTTCTTTAGATCGCTGGGTTTTAGCGAGACGAACTTAAAGCTTTTAGAAGATGAACTTCTTCACATTGCTAGAACGTCATCCGTACAAGAAGTTGTTGAAACAGTGTACGGGTTGAAGCACGTCATTATTGGTTCCATATCAACGCCAACTGGAAAAACCGTTACCATACTGACAGTCTGGATTATCGATACTGGAAAAGTCGCTCCTCGCCTAGTTACTGCTCGCCCTTACAAGAAACGTAAAGTTGAAGATACCATCCTATGATTAACGAACATGATGTTGTTGTTCTAACTCGTGACCTTACGAAGTTTGGCCTATATAAAGGAGATAGAGGTGCGGTAGTTCACTGCTATAAGGGTGGACAGGGCTTCGAGGTCGAATTTATAGAGCCCCCTCATGTATTGACGCTAGAAAGAGCTGATATAAAGCTTGACGGAACGCTGATTCAGACTGAAGTAGCTGAACTTCTAGGTAATTTGCCGGAGGAGGGCTTAGCAGAAGTTAGAGATTTTGCAGCGTCTCTGAAGCGAAAATATCTCCAAGAAGTCAGCTAGAAGCTGTATCTATTAATGTCAAAGCCTCTTAATCCGAAGACTAAGAGGCTTTTAGTAGAAAAAGAAGGTGTCCCGAAGACATCAGTCTAATTTCAGATGTCGCAGCTAAGCGATGTAACGATATGCCAATAGCTTAAGCCTGTCGTGAGTAGTACTCAACCACCAACAGTTCGTTGATGTTCAGTGCAATCCATTCGCGCTCGATGACGCCATTGACCGTTGCTTCTAGCTTGCCTTTATCAAAGGTCAAGTGTGCTGGAATGTTAGCCAACCCTGGAAACTCCAGGTTGCCTTCTACCAGCTTTTTAGAAGCATCTTTGCCGCGTACCCCAATTACATCACCCGGACGGCACTGATAGCTAGGAATGCTAACCACACGGCCATTGACCGTGATGTGACCGTGATTTACAACCTGACGAGCAGCCGGGATGGTTGGCCCCATGCCTAAGCGGAAGCAGGTATTATCCAGCCGCATCTCTAGCTGTTGCAAAATCACTTGTCCTGTAGAACCACTCGCGCGACGTGCTTTTTTCACGTAGCGGAGAAGCTGGCGCTCGGTAACACCATAGTTGTAACGAAGCTTTTGCTTCTCTTCTAGACGAATGCAGTACTCAGACTTCTTTTTACGAGCCTGACCATGCTGTCCAGGGGGATACGCTTTCCGAGCCGATTTGCGGGTTAAACCCGGCAGGTCGCCCAAGCGGCGCACCACTCTTAGGCGAGGACCTCTATATCGAGACATTATTTCTCCAACTAAAGTACGTATTCAGCCAAGCTAGTATAGCGCACTCGCTGGCTCAGGCTAAAGCTGTTTTTTCAATAGGGGCCTGAGCTTTTTGCTTTCTAAAGGCGATGGCTTGCTGCAAGAGCTGCCATGCCGGTACAGAAAACGCGGCTGGAAAGCCGAGGGATGCCGTAGTCGCAAGCTGCTTGCGTTTAAGCGCCACGATTGCCCAGTGCAAATGTAGATACTTATTAATAGTGGAGAGCTGCGGCAGGTTGGCTTTGTGCTTGGCGTTCACGCGCGGGTAGATGCGCTCTTTCATCAGTAAGTTGGTGGATAGGCGCTGCGGTAGGGCGATCTTTTGGTCGTAGCCGCCGGGCCATACGGTGCGATAGGCCAAGCACTGATTGATAAAGAGGGCATCGCCGTGCTCTGCAACGCGAATCCAGGAGTCGATGTCGTCGCAGCTTGTCATCGATAAGTCCCAGCCGCCGGATTTGAGAAAGGCGTCGCGGCGGACGGCGACCTGAATGGGAGTGCCGAAAGGAACGACTTCTAACAACATGCCGTAGTGGATATCGGCTTGGGGAATGTAAAAGATTTTGCCGGGGCCAGTGGTCGGGGTGCGGCTTAGTTCGGTGCCTTCGGCATTGACTTGGGCGGCTTGGCAGGAGCAGATTACGGCCTGGGGGCGTAGGGCGATCGCATCCCCCATCCGTTCAATACAATCTGCCGCCAAATAATCATCGTCATCCACCAGCTTAATCCACTCGCCACTGGCCGCTTCTACGCCTGCATTCACCGCGCCCGCATGGTTTAGGTTCGAGCTGTTGCGCACATATATGACGCGATCGCCTAGCGCCTCCACATAAGCCTGAGTCCCATCGGTCGAGGCATTATCGACCACAATCACCTCGGCGCTGACGGTTTGATCGAGAGCCGACTGGATGGCGCGCTTGAGTAAGTCGAGGCGGTTGTAAGTAGCGATCGCGATACTAAAAGAGGTTGCAGCCATAGCGTCAGCGCTCCATCAAAACTTAAAAATTAAGACTGAAATATATAGATACCCTCCATTGTCGGCAGCGACTTAGCGGCAAACTCTGCGTATATTTCCTGAAATTTCATCTTAAGTTTATGGAGTTCTGTCTTTGAGCGGTTAGTTATTGGGCTATGGGGTTAGACTAATCGGATATCAACGTGATGGCAGTGGCCTTTAACCTATCAGCTCGATGACCAAACCTTCTTTTCAGAAAGACCAGTCCGCGACTAACCGGACGTATCGGCGCGCTCAAACCCGCATGGCTAAGTGCCAGAATAGGCGCTCGAAACGGTATTCCCTTCGCGCCAGGCTAGGCGCACTTTCTGCGAGCACTTTGGCGGTAACGCTGCTGCTAGGTCATGGTGGACTGATGGCCTTATCACCTGCGATCGCTCAAGATGCCGACACCCCAAATGTTACTGAGGTTGAGCAGCAAACCCCACCCGCAGCGACGCTAGATGGTGAAGCGGCAGAAGACGGCGAAGAGGACGAACTTACCTACAGCCAACTGCTCGAAAAGATTGACAACGGCGAAGTAAAAGAGGTTTCGCTCGATCAGCTCAACGGTGTTGCCAGCGTAAGGCTAAGGAATGACCCGCCGGACGCTGACCCGCGCCGCGTTGAGATATTTGCAAACGATAAGAACCTGGATTTGCAGGAGCGTTTGCAGGCGAATAACGTCGAGTGGGAAGCCGCTCGCAATGCCGATAACAGCGCTATTACTAGCTTCGCGACCACGGCTTTTATCGCTGTGCTGGTGATTTTTGCCATGCTGATGCTGTTGCGCAAGTCAGCCGGATCGGGCGGCGGGGCGATGAGCTTCGGTAAGTCCAAGGCTCGCTTTCAGATGGAAGCAAAAACGGGCGTGATGTTTGATGATGTAGCCGGGATTGATGAGGCTAAAGAGGAGCTGCAAGAAGTGGTGACCTTTTTGAAAAATCCAGAGCGCTTTACGGCGATTGGGGCCAGAATTCCTAAAGGTGTGCTGCTGGTAGGGCCGCCTGGAACGGGTAAGACGCTTTTGGCCAAGGCGATCGCAGGTGAAGCCGGTACGCCTTTCTTTAGCATTTCGGGTTCAGAATTCGTTGAGATGTTTGTCGGTGTGGGCGCTTCTCGCGTCCGTGACCTGTTCAAAAAAGCGAAAGAAAGCGCGCCTTGTATCGTCTTTATTGATGAGATTGATGCGGTAGGTCGTCAGCGCGGTACGGGCATTGGCGGCGGTAATGATGAGCGCGAGCAAACGCTTAACCAGCTCCTGACTGAAATGGATGGTTTTGAAGGCAATAGCGGCATTATCATTATCGCGGCGACGAACCGTCCTGATGTTTTGGACTCGGCGCTGCTGCGGCCCGGCAGATTTGACCGTCAGGTATCGGTTGATTTGCCTGGGTACAAAGGTCGTCTGGGCATTTTGCAGGTGCACGCGCGCGATAAGAAGATTGAGGACGGTGTGAAAATGGAGGCGATCGCCCGCCGCACCCCCGGCTTCTCAGGTGCTCAGCTTGCTAACCTGCTCAACGAAGCAGCCATTCTCACCGCTCGCCGTCGCAAAGATGCCGTCACCATGCTCGAAGTGAACGACGCGATTGATCGCCTCACGATGGGCCTGAGCCTGACGCCTTTGCTAGACAGCAAGAAAAAGCGACTGGTGGCCTATCACGAAGTCGGCCATGCGCTGACTGCGACGCTGTGCAAACACGCTAATCCGCTGAACAAAGTCACGATTATTCCACGCTCTGGTGGGGTGGGTGGCTTTGCCAGCTTCTTACCTAAAGAAGAACAGGTAGACGATGGCCTGGTTTCGTATGGTGAGATTGTTGATCAGCTAGTGGTGGCGCTAGGCGGTCGTGCGGCTGAAGAAGTGATTTTTGGTCATGATGAAGTGACGGTTGGGGCTAGCAGCGACATTGAGCAGGTTAGCCGGATTGCTCGGCAGATGGTGACCCGGTTTGGCATGACTGAGCTAGGATCGTTTGCGCTAGAAAGTGAAAACTCACAGCCTTTCCTCGGTCAGAGTAACTTGATGGGCGGCGGTCATGAATATTCTGATGAGCTGGCCACTAAGATTGATGAGAAGGTGCGGGCGATCGCGCAAGAGAGCCTGGATAAAGCCATTGAGATCATTCGCAGCAACCGCTCGCTGGTCGATCGGCTGGTCGATACGCTGATTGAGAAAGAGACGATTGACGGTGAAGAGTTTCGCGGCATCGTGAGCGAGTACACTCAACTGCCTGAAAAGGTTCTGACTACGATTGCAAGGCCAAAGGCTCCCGCCTCCTAACCTCGCTAGGATTGAAGACGTACATCTGATCGGAAGCAAGACTAACAAAAAGCCCTGAGCGGATATATCCACTCAGGGCTTTTGCTGTGAAAGTAAACTGCACAAGCCGTCTATTCTCTAGCGGGGCAAAGACGCGCGACGCTGACCGTCAGCCATGGCCTGAAGCACCAGGCCAGGATCAACCCAGTCACCCTGATAGCGCATTCCCCAGTGGAGGTGAGGGCCTGTGGTGCGCCCCGTCATGCCGACTCTGCCAATGCGATCGCCCGTGCCAATCTCTTGCCCTTCAGCAATCCGCAGACCGCCCCTGCTGTCTACAAACACCTTACGACCCCGGTCGGTGGTCACATAGCCTTGCATATGACAGTACACATGCATCCAATCGCCTGATTCAACCACTACAGAGGTTCCACAGGCGCTATCGTCAGAGACTTCGACGACCTGTCCTTCCCACCAGCTACGAATGTAGCTACCCGTTGGCGCAGCAATATCCAGGCCGTAATGAAAGCCCGATGAACGATAGCCAAACGGAGAGGTATAAGCCTGGAACCCTTCTACCGGAAAAGAAGCAATTTGCCAGGGCTCACTACTTCTTGCAATCTGAGTATCTGGCAGCGCTGTTGCTGCCTGCCGCAAGGCTTGGGGGGCTACTTCGCTGAGTCCTGCAAACATGAGGCTACCTGCTAGCAGCAACCCGCCGTACGAAAAACGCTTGTTCTGGCGCTTTAGTAAAGGCAAAGACCAACGTAGCATGAAAGAAGAAAGTCGCTTCATACAGAGTGTAAATAGGGGGTGTGAGAAACTGAACTAAGTATTTATACCGGACAAAATCAGGTCTTGTAGACTCAGCGGCTACCTTTTTAGCGCTCAGCAGACCTTTTTCACTCAACACGATTAAGGTATTTGAGGTAATGTACCCCGAAATACTGATGCATCCCGGAAGCTATATGTGTTGATAAGTATTCCTAATTCAAGATTACTTGATTGATTAAGAAACCCGTATAGCCATTCCTGAAAATGTGTCTAAAAATACAAAACTCACTTTTGCTACTCAATCCTAAGTGATAACACGCATCCACTTGAGACGTATTTATTTTCAAATGCCTTATGCAACCGGTTGCATGAGCTGTCGTACTTTGGCTAATAGCGCTTTAGGATCGATGGGCTTACGCAGCACGTCATGGTGGGCCATGGCCGAAGGCAGCAGCTCTTGATGAGCAGAAAGCGCCAGCACTTTTGCATTGAGTGATGTGATGGAGTGCTGAATTTCTTTGATATCGCTGACTTTGGGATCTAATAAAGACAGATCGGCGATCAGCATAATGGGCTGTAGTAGCTCAAGTTGTCCGGCCAGCCGATCTGATTCGACTAGCCAAATGACTTCGTATCCAGCAGCGGTTAGCATTTCGCAGGCGATCGCAGCATTATTCTCATCTTTCTCTAGCAAAATCACGCGCTCAGGCCCTTCTCTAAGCGTCGAAGGCACCTGATAGTGCGGTGAGTGCGCAGGCTTTTGCTGTACCGGCAACCGTACCGTGAACGTAGATCCTGCACCTACTTTCGATTTGATTTGAATCGTGCCGCCGTGCAGTTCTACTAGGCGCTTTGTCATCGCTAAGCCCAGTCCGGTTCCTGAGTACTGCCGCTGAAAAGGAGACTCTAGCTGCTTAAACTTTTCAAACAGTACGTCTTGCTGCGATTCAGGAATACCAATGCCTGTGTCTTTAATTTGAAAAACGGTCGTCTGTGCTTCTCGCCATGCGTGTACGTTGACCTGACCGCCGCCGCCAGTAAATTTGATGGCATTGTGTAGCAAATTAGAGAGAATCTGCTGCAGGCGTTTAGGATCGGCAACGAAGCGGTCGTCTACGGCTCTAAGCTTGGAGTGCAAGGTCAACGTCACGTCTTGCTTTTCGGCCATGTCCTGATGCTGGGCGATGACGCTATTGGTAAGCTGGCTCAGCGAAAGCTCGCTGAAGTCGAGGAGCGATCGCCCAGACTCGACGCTGGCAAACTCAAGAATATTGTTGATGATTTCGAGCAGTTGTTCGCCGCTTTGGTTGATCGTTTTTAGATAGCTGCGCTGACGCTCGTTAAGATCGCCAAACGACCAGCGCAATAGTGTTGCTGACATCCCGATAATGTAAGTAAGTGGCGTTCTCAGCTCATGGCTCATCGTCGAAAGAAACTCGCCTTTAGTGATATTGGCTGATTCTGCGGCCATTAGCGCGTCATGCAGGCTTTGCGTACGCTCGATGACGCAGCTTTCTAAGCTAACGGTCTGCTGGCGAAGCTGTTGATACAGCGAAGCCTGGCTAATAGCAACAGCTAGGTGCTCAGCAATATGCTGTAAAAACGTCGCCTCAGTTTCTTCCCAGTGCCGGTAATCTTGGCACTGATGCGCAATCAGCAGCCCCCAAAGCCGATCTTTGACAAGAATAGGGGCAATAATTTTTGACTTTACTTTGGCTTGCTGTAAAAAAGTCAGCAGACAAGGAACCTTTGCATACTGCTTTTCTACATCATCAATCGCAATCGGCTGTCCCATTAGGTACCGGGTGCGCATAGGTAAAGAAGGTTCAAAGCATTCTTCTTCTGCTATATGCAGGACTGAAGGAATCTCTGCAGATACTCGCGCCTCGTAGGTGACGTGTCCTGAGTGTGCGTACTGGCCTAATACTGACTGGCCGTGCTGACGGCTTGATGTCTGATCATCAGGTGACTGAGTGGCTGCTCTGGCAAGCCGTTGAGCCCTCATTTCCTGCTCAATAACAGCCGCTGCTGAGAGGTTATTTATTGCTTGAGGGCTAGTAAAATCGGTGCTTGCGTCCTGACCATCTGACGGCTGAAGATCGTCAGTAAACTCAAACTGATCAAACTGATAAAGCACTAGCCGATCGGCTGATAAAAATTCCCTGACCTGGGCGACGGTCGTTTCCAAAATCGCGGAGAGATCTAGGCTATGGCGGATGCGGGTAATCACCTGATCGAGCAGGAGACTCTGCTGTAGCTGATTGTCGAGCGTAGATTTGGTTGGCTGAGTGTCGCCTTCAGGCGATGTGGCTAGGCTTTTGGCCCACGTCAAGACGAAGGCTTTTTGCGCGATGAGCTTTTTATCATCGGTTGCATTGCTGTGGCCATCATCGTGAATATCAAGCTGAATGTTGTTTTGAATGTTTTGAACATCGTTCTGATGAGCGGAAGATGGTGTGAGCTGCTGCACTGGTTGTAGGGCTCTCAAACGATTGATGAATACTGCGATCGCTCTGTTATCAAACGTCAGCCCAACTCTGTACTCTTTCCCCGCGCTTTCAGCTGACTCAAAAACCTGCTCACGATCCTTTCCCTGGAACCGAGCGTGTTTGCTGGCCAAAGGATGATGCTCCATTCTCGCTGCTGTCAAGGAAGCTGCTTGAGTAACCAGCGACGGTGCCGCAATGGGGGATGCTGTGAGTAACACGTTCAGCGTAGGCGATCGCATCAGCACAAAGCTTGCTATGCCTAATGGACTAATTCTGGCGTCCCGTTCTGTGAGAACCGACTCAAACACATGCTTCTGCTGTGTCAAGGTTTCTCTCAGCCGCTCATAGGCTGAAAGAGAAACCGTTTGATAGGCAATGAGGTGTTCAGAAGTTTGCATTCTTGAGGGTACAAAAGAAGGAAAAATGTAAGTTGGCTATGGCCTCGCGTTCATAGATTCGCGCGGACTAAGCGTGTTGTCTGGGATACTCAATGGTGTGATGGTACGCAAGGTGGTGTTTAGGTAGCCGGAGAAAAAATACCTGGACTCGACTTAGCGTTTTGGACTTAGCGTTTTGGACTTAGCGTTTTGGACTTAGCGTTTTGGACTTAGCGTTTTGGATAATGCGTTATGACAGAATTAGTGCTGATAGATTAGCGATCGCGACCGCTCGTCAGATCTATTCAAAGCTCACCTTTAGAACATAATTATTGTGGGCTTTGAGTACTGCTTCGTCTGCATCCTAACGTCCGGTTTTGCGCATTCGCAATTATCCCAATAGTTCTTTTATATTTCAGGTATTTATGCATCGTTTAGCAGCCACTCCAGGCGGATGGAACAGCGGCGTAGAAGGTGTCGTTTTTATTGAACAAACGCCTGCTCCAATTATTATTTTGACGGCTGCAGATACCGATATTTCAGCGCTTAACCAAGCGGCGGCTAAGCTTCCTAAAAGCTTCAGTGATATCCGCTGTGTCAACCTGCTTCAGCTTCAGCAACAGCTCAGTATTGATACTTATGCTGAAGCAGTACTACGCCACGCTCGACTGATTATCTTGCGCGTGCTAGGCGGTAGGGCCTACTGGGCCTACGGGCTAGAGGTTGTTAAGGCGCTGGTGGCTGAAACAGGCGCAGCGCTGGTAGTTATTCCGGGCGACGATCGCCCAGATTTAGACTTAATGAGTCACTCTACAGTGCCGCTGTCTGTGGTCAATCAGCTCTGGCAATATTTCAATGAAGGGGGCGTTATCAACTGGGTTAACGGGCTGCTGTATGCCAGCGATCGCACGCTTTCAACTCAGTATCATCCGCTGCCCCCTCAGACCATTCCTAAGGTAGGTATTTATACTTCAGCGAAGATCTTTGAAACGCCTCTGACTAGCCTATCAAATGACACTTTGATTAGCTATTCAAATCAGAATTTAAGACCTTCTATAGATTCCGTTCTGGCAGAGAATTCATCACTACAAACAACGGCTAAAAGTGAGATTGAAAACAAAACGTTTATTAACCCAAACATTCTGTTCAAAACATTAAGAAAGGGAACTTTTAATGCCCCATTTAATGAACAAATATTAAGCGGATCTCAGAGTCATCTAACTAACGATGAAGGGTTTGCTGAATCGATTGAAAATACGCCAAAAAAATCTGTAGTCGGCGTTCTCTTTTACAGAGCACACTATTTGGCAGGAAATACTAAAGTTATTGACGCTATATCAGCTGCTTTGCATCAGCGCGGTTTGCAGGCGCTGCCTATTTACGTGTCGTCTCTCAAAGATGCTGATATTCAGCAGGCGCTATTGCGCTACTGTCTGGGCCAGAATCAAGACCTGGGCCAAGCTCAAGACAGTCCGCCGATTGATTTGTTGATCAACACCACTAGCTTTGCTATTACGAGTCTGAACGATGCGATCGCTCAATCTGCTAAAGGCGCTACTCAGCACAGAGAAAAATTCAACCTGTGGCGATCGCTAAACGTCCCCGTGCTTCAGGCCATCTGTAGCGGCAGCGCCTTAGAACACTGGCAAAGTCATCCTCAGGGCTTAACGCCACGGGATATTGCGATGAATGTGGCGCTGCCTGAAGTTGATGGTCGCATCATCACGCGAACGGTGTCTTTTAAGGCGACGCAGAAAGAGGGTGATAGCGGTCAGTTGCAAACGGATGTGGTGCTCTATGAGCCGGTGGGCGATCGCGTCGATTTTGTCGCTGACCTAGCTGCCCGCTGGATTCACCTCAAGCACACGCCTGTCGAAGACCGCAAAATCGCGCTTATTTTAGCCAACTACCCTAACCGCGATGGCCGTATTGCGAACGGTGTTGGCCTCGATACCCCTGCAAGCTGCCTGCAAATCCTCAAGGCTTTGCAGCAGGCAGGCTATACCCTTAGCTCGCTACCTGAAACGGGCGATGACCTGATGTCGCAACTGACTGATGGCATCACCAACGATCCTGAAGGCTATGGTCTAAAGCCAAGCGCTCAAACGCTCAGCGAGACAGACTATCAGCAGTTTTTTGAAACGCTTCCGAATTTAGTACAGTCGGGCGTGTCGAAAAGGTGGGGAACTGCAATTGAAGAGTGGCAGCGTTTTTCACCTGCCGCGCAGTCGGAATCTGCGACAGCAATGCCTATCCCCGGCGTTCAGTTTGGCAATGTGTTTGTAGGCATTCAGCCGAGCCGAGGCTACGACATTGATCCAAGCTTGAACTATCACGCCCCAGATTTAGAGCCTACTCACGCCTACTTAGGGTTTTATCACTGGCTCCGCCACCATTTTGAAGCTGATGCGATGGTTCATGTTGGTAAGCATGGCAATTTGGAATGGCTACCGGGCAAGGGTATTGCGCTATCGAATGAGTGCTATCCAGAGGCCGCTTTTGGCCCAATGCCGCACTTTTATCCGTTTATTGTGAATGATCCAGGCGAAGGGGCACAGGCAAAAAGGCGATCGCAAGCCGTCATTCTCGATCACCTCACGCCTCCAATGACCCGCGCTGAACTCTACGGCCCCTTACAGCAGCTAGAGAGCCTGGTTGATGAGTACTACGAAGCTCAAAATTTAGACCCGACGCGCCTACCTTTAATCGCGAACAAAATTGTTGCGCTGCTCAAAAGCACCCAGCTTCAACAGGATTTGAACCTTTCCCCCGTAGAAAGCTCAGATACTCTACAAACCTGGCTTCCTCAAATCGACGGCTATCTCTGCGAGCTAAAGGAAGCTCAAATTCGAGATGGTTTACACATATACGGACAGTGCCCAACAGGAAGGCAGCTTGTAGATCTGGTGGTCGCGATCGCGCGTCATCCTAACTCAGAACACATGGGCCTGAGCCGGGCGATCGCCCAAGACTGGAACCTGGACTTCGACCCGCTCGCCACAGACCTATCAGAGCCCTATTCTACAAACCAGCCGCATCTCAAAGACTGCCGTACGACTGGCGACATTGTAGAAAAAATTGAAGCTCACGCTCAATATCTCGTTCAAGCGATGGTAAGAGAAACTCTAGAATCTGCACCTTCTGCCGCAGTCCAGCCGGTATTAAACTGGATTAATCGTCTCTTACTGCCCAACCTCCGCCGCACAACCGATGAAGTTCAAAATCTACTAAACGGATTAAATGGTGATTACGTTCCCAGCGGCCCCTCAGGCGCACCTACCCGCAACCGCCCCGAAGTTCTCCCGACAGGCCGCAACTTCTACTCCGTAGACATCCGCGCCATTCCCACCGAAAGCGCCTGGGATGTCGGGCGAAAAGCCGCCGAAATCGTCGTCGAAAACTACACCCAAGAGAACGGCGAATATCCCCGTACGCTGGGCCTCTCAATGTGGGGAACTGCGGCGATGCGCACAGGCGGCGATGATATCTCAGAAGCCTTAGCCTTACTGGGCGTCCGTCCCGTATGGGACGGCCCTAGTCGGCGGGTAGTGGATTTTGAAATCTTGCCTATCTCTTTGTTAGGTCGTCCTCGCGTAGATGTCACTTTGCGCGTTTCTGGATTCTTCCGCGATGCGTTTCCCAATTTAATCTCTCTGTTTGATCAGGCGGTCAACGCAGTTTCAGCGTTAGATGAATCAGCAGAAGACAATCCACTCGCGGGGCAAGTGCAGAAGGATTACCACTACTGGAAAAAGGAAGGACTTAGTGATCAGCAGAGTTTGGAGCGATCGCGCTATCGAGTCTTTGGCTCTAAACCCGGTGCTTATGGCGCAGGTTTGCAAGGGTTAATCGAAGCCCAAAACTGGGAGAGTGATGAAGACTTGGCTCGCGCCTATATCAATTGGAGCGGCTACGCCTATACCGGCCAGGCGAACGGACACAGCGCCCCTGAAGCGTTTAATCAGCGCCTAGCTCAAATGCAAATTGTGTTGCAAAACCAAGACAATCGCGAGCATGATTTGCTTGATTCTGATGACTATTATCAGTTCCAAGGCGGGCTGACGGCGGCGGTGAAGTCGCAAAAGGGGGAAGCGCCTGTGACTTACTTTGGCGATAATGCGGTGCCTGAGAGGCCGAGGGTGCGATCGCTAAAGGCTGAAATCGCCCGAGTCTACCGCTCTCGTGTGGTTAATCCCAAATGGATCGAAGGCGTAATGCGACACGGCTATAAGGGCGCTTTTGAGATGTCTGCAACGGTTGATTACCTGTTTGCTTACGATGCCACAACGCACTGTGTAGAAAACCATATGTACGAAGGTGTTGCGAATGCCTATGTGTTTGATTCTGAGGTGCGAGAGTTTGTTGAAAAATCGAATCCTTGGGCGCTGCGAGACATGGCGGAGCGATTGTTAGAGGCTAATCAGCGGGGACTGTGGGAAGGGGCAAGTGAGGAAATGGTGGATGGGTTGCGGGCGATCGCGCACGAAGCTGAAGGCGAAATTGAAGCGGGGCTATCAGCGCAATAGAACGCAATACAGTAGGATTTAGCAATATTCCAATTATCGTTTTCATTCACAGTGCCGCTCGAAATCTGACCCTTTACGTTTACTGACTATGGCTACTCGGCTTGAGGAATTTCAAAGGGCTTACGTTAATTTAGACCTGCTGCCGCTACAGGGCCAAAAGGAGCTAGAGAAGTTTCGGGTGACCTATGGTGAGGATGTGCTGGCGGAGCTAGAGCAGCTTATTGAGGATGATGATAGTCGCGATCGCAAAACTATATTTGCTGGGCATCGCGGCTGCGGTAAGTCTACGCTTTTAGCTGAGTTTGGCCGTCGGTGTGAGGAGCGCAACTATTTTGTGGTGCGCTTCTCGATTGCGAATACGGGGGATAATCGATGGCTGAGATCGGCCTTACCGATAAGAACTTATCTCAGGAAAACCAGGATGCGCTGGATGATTTGCTGGTGTCGATAGAGGCTAGCGGCGGGCGATTGGGCATTTATATTGCGGTGTGTGATGATCCGCAGCTCAAAGAAGACATTATTAACCGCTATGAGCAGGAATTAGCCCCTGAGTTTCGGCACTATCGGCTGAGGTTGAATGCAAACGAGCCGAGCTTAAAGGCGTTGCTGCTGCAACAGGTTAAGGAAGACCCGTACCTACAGCAGGGCGGACGGGCGGTGATGAGCATTTTAGGGGCTGAGGGCTTGCGTACGCTCAGGTTTGAGGCAGCGCAGTCTCAGCAGGAGGCGTTTTTTGGCTATTTGCAGTGGACACGAGAAGGGCTACAAGATTTTCCATTTGCAATTGTGCTGTGGGTGACTTACCAGCTTCAGGAACAGCTCAGCCGTAAGGCCCCTGACTTTTGGAGCTGGCGGCGAGATGTGATGCGTTTTGTTTCGCCCAAGCGACAGGCTATTTCGACAGATGAGCTGGCTTCACTCCGTAAGCATGAGCAGTTCTCACAATTGGAGGATGTGGGGAACACATTACCAATTGATGATTTAGAAGACTTGATAGAAGAAACGGTAGCAAAGTCGTCGGACAGCGCTTTGTTAGCTGGTTTATACCTGCAAACAGGGAGCGCCTACGTAAGCCGAGTGGAAACGGGGAAAGCGCAAGGCTATAAAGGAGAGATTGAGAAGGCAACAACCTATCTGAAGACGGCTGCTGAAATGCTGGAGTCTTCAGATAATTCCGAAGAGTATGCAGATAGCTTGGATCGACTAGCGCGAGCCTATAAAATTCAAGGCCGCTATGGCGAAGCCGAACCGCTGTATGTCGAAGCGCTGGAAATTAAGAAAGTCGAACTGGGTGATCGCCATCCCTCTACTGCTACCAGTCTGAACAACTTGGCAGTCCTGTATGAGTCACAGGGTCGCTATAGCGAAGCCGAACCGCTGTATGTCGAAGCGTTGGAGATTAGTAAAGCCGAACTAGGTGATCGCCATCCCAATACTGCTACCAGTCTGAACAACCTAGCATGGTTGTACTACAACACAAATCGCCTGCCGGAGGCTGCTACTACTATGTCTAAAGCTCTTAATATTTGTATAGAACGGCTTGGTTCTAGCCATCCTGACACCATCTCGTCACAAGAAGGTTTAGAAACCATCCAGAATCGATTGAAAGAGAAACCCAGCTTAGGAGACAGATTGCGACGCTAGCTGAGGCGAAGAACCTGACAAAAACTTCAGTTCAAAACAAAGAAAAATCATTCCTCTTCGGCCCAGCACTTTTGCCCACTCGCTAAACGCTAGCCGTTAGCACCTTAGCAGCCGTCACTTCCAAAGCTGGAAAAACAGTAGATTGTATCCTCTCATCCTCACGATAAACCGCTTCTTTATACAAATCATCCACTAAAACTAAAACTGTTACCGTGCCCCGATGCCGGTCAATAATCCAGTACTCAGGAATTCTCCACTCCTGATACTGCTGCCGTTTCCAAACATAGTCCCGCTGATAGTTATCGCTATCCTCATTCCCCGGACTCACCACCTCAGCAATAAACAAAGGCGGAACCATCCCTTTAAGAACCGCTTGTTTTGCAATCTCTCTATGTTCAGGATGCAAAATGAGTAAGTCCGGCTTACGGTTTACGCAGCGATCGCCCACTGGCGTAACCTGAATCTCTTTTGTGCCTGTGCGTATCAAACTCACGACAGCCGCATCCGTCGCCTGAGCAATCGAAAAACCCAATACAAAAGCGGCGCTAATATTATCGTCATCTTCTGGCGGCACAGCAATCAATTCTCCTGTGTTAAGTAGACGATAATCATCTTCTGGCGATAGTCGTTCATCATCTAGATATTCCTGATAGTTGCGGTAGCGAGTTTGCGTGAGTGCATATGTCATCACAAGTCACCTTTTAATAGAGATTGAACCGTTACCGAAAGTGTCGGAAATACCTTAGAGATGGTCTGCTCAGGTGCTACATACTCTCTATCGGAGTAAGTGCCATCAACAAGCCCCAAAACAGTTACTTTCTCTCTATGCGGATCAATAATCCAGTATTCAGGAATGCCCATCTCCTCATACTGCTGCCGTTTCCAAACGTAGTCTTGCAAATAATTATCGCTATTATCATTACCCGGACTCACCACTTCAGCGACAAACAAAGGCGGAACCATATCAAGTAGAACAGCCTGTTTAGCAACTACCAAATGTTCAGTCTGTAAAACGACCAAATCAGGTTTTCGATTTACTCGCTGATCGCCAATAGGCCGCACCTGTATTTCTTTGTTGCCAATTCGGACTCTTTCTGCAAAAGCACCTTTTTCTAACTGAGCTATTTGCAGCAGTAAACGAACTGCTATGAGTTGGTTGAGGTCGTCTTCTGAGGACACTTCAACAAGTTCTCCAGTGCTAAGTAGACGATAGTTACCCTCAGGAGATAGCGACTCGTTGTTTAAATATTCTTGGTAGCTTTGGTAGCGAATCCGACGGTCGGTGATAGAGGTATAAGTCATGAGCTAACACACTAAAGGAGAATGTAAGAAGCTTATTTTCTGCATAACCTATTCTAAAGCGCCCGTATCAATGCCCGCTACGACTGGCGCTGTCACGCTGGGGTCTACACGCACCCATAGCGCTAAGTCAAGGCTATCTGGCTGCACTGCTAAATTGATCACCCGCGCAGTAAGGCCACGACTTTCTAAGTTCTGTAGGCTAAGGCGATCGTTCACGTTCCCTAGCAGCGCTTTTACAAGTTGATTAGGTGCGGGCTGGCCGTTCACGGTGAGCACTGGAGAGACAAGCGTGAGGCGATCGCCCGCCGAAACACTCAATCCCGACTCAGCCTCTATCTGTAGCGTCGTCTCTTCCACCAAGTCCACCAGATCCAGCGAAACCTTCAGCCGATCGTCCTCCAAAAAGTCAATCGAAGGATTCTCAATTTCATAGCGTTCTCGTTCTCTGGCCTGCGCCTGAGTAAGCGAGCCGATTTTCAACTCGTCAAGCTGTCGGGCAACTGTGGGCGATCGCAAAAAAGCATTGACATCCGCCTCAGTAATCACCAAATGCAAAGCCCCTTGCAAAGGCTCCTCTAGCACCACCTCACCCTGCCGCAGCGCCTTAAAAGCCAAATCAATCGGATCGGTTTCTAGCTCAGCAACTTCAAATCTTAGTCCAGGGGTCGGCACCACGCCCCGCCCGGCAATCCGTACCCGATCAACTCGGCCCTGAAGGAGCTGAAAAGATGGGCCGTTATCTACTCGCACGTCCAAGCTTTCTACGCTCGCTAACCGTGAGCGAATAGCGTCTTCGGCGACTTGATCTACAACTACACCAACCGGCGAAATCAGCAGCAGCAAGCTAGAAAGAACAACTGTAATAACTTCCATAAACGCCTTCTATTTACTTACCGATTGCCGCATCCACCCAGCCTTTTACCGTTGATACAACGTCTGCTATCGGCATGTCCTGCGCTTCGCCATCAGCGCGCTTAACCACTTCTACCTTGCCATCTTTGAGCGATCGCCCCGTCACAATCCGAAACGGAATCCCCACTAGCTCAGCGTCTTTAAACTTCACCCCGGCCCGCTCTTTGCGGTCATCTAGCAGTGTTTCAACCCCAGCAGCGTTAAGCTCGGCATACAGCTTTTCAGCAGCTTCCATCTGATCTGCCGCGCTGATATTAGGGACAACGACAATGGCATGATAGGGGGCGATCGCAACCGGCCAGATAATCCCATTCTTATCGTAAGACTGCTCCACTGCTGCCTGCGCTAAGCGAGAAACGCCCACGCCATAGCAGCCCATCTCTAGCGGCGCTTCTTTGCCATCTTCTTTGGTATAAGTTGCGCCAAGTGCCTGTGAGTATTTGTTACCGAGCTGGAAAATGTGGCCGATTTCGATGCCTCGGGCAGTTTGGATAATTTGGCTGGGGTCGTGGATAGCGCGATCGCCCGCCACCGCCGTTCTCACATCCACCTTAATCTCAGGCAGCTCAAACTCCTTACCCCAGTTAGCACCCACCACATGAAAGCCGCTTTCATTAGAGCCGGTTGCAAAATTCCTTAGCTCCACCGCCGTTTCATCAACCAGACGTAAAAACTTTGGCTCTAATCCTTCCGCTTTGCCGATGTACTCATCCGACAAATTCGGCGCGATATAACCTAACGGTAAAGGCTTTGTTGCCCACTTCGCCTGCGCCTCTTCGTCGGGCACCTCTAGCGCAAGTACCGCCGAGCCTCCGTAGTTACCGGCTAAGTTCGTCAGCGCATTTTGTAGCTTGGTTTCATTCACGTCCTGATCGGCGCGGATGCTCACGATCACCAAAACCCGACGACCGTTGTCATAGCTCACCTGATACAGCACGTCTTTTACAACCTGCGTCGGTGAACAGTCTAAAAACTTCACCATCGCTGCGATAGTCGCTGTGTTCGGTGTCTCACGTTTTTCGTAAGCCGTAAAAGGAGAAGGCTCCGCATCGGGGGGCAGCGTTACAGCTTTCTCTACGTTCGCTGCGTACTTACCATCTTCTGTATACAGCACCTCATCTTCACCCGCTTCAGCGAGCACCATAAATTCGGTAGAGCCCGAGCCACCAATCGCGCCAGAGTCGGCATCTACCGCTCTAAATGCCAGCCCCGTACGCCGCAAAATATTGCTATAAGCCTGGTACATCTCGTCATACGTTTGCTTCAGGCTCTCAGCATCCTCGTGAAACGAGTAGCCGTCTTTCATAATGAATTCGCGTCCGCGCATCAAGCCGAATCGGGGGCGGATCTCGTCGCGAAACTTGGTTTGAATTTGATAGAGGTGGAGCGGAAGCTGTCGGTACGAGCGGATCATGTCGCGGGCAACGGCGGTGATGACTTCTTCGTGAGTGGGGCCAAGGGCAAGTTCTTGCTGGCGGCGATCGCCCAGGCTGAACATAATGCCTTCTGCTTTGGTGTACGTGTCCCAGCGGCCTGACTCTTGCCACAGTGAGGCAGGCTGAAGCTGAGGCAGCAGGCATTCTTGCGCGCCCGTTGCGTTCATTTCATCGCGCACAATGTCTGAAATTTTGCTGAGCACTCGCAGCAGTAGCGGCAAATAGGCATACAGGCCGCTACCCACACGCCGCATGTAGCCCGCTCGCAACAGCAGCTTGTGGCTAGGAATTTCTGCCTCCGCTGGATCTTCGCGCAGCGTAACAAACAGCATTTGAGACAGTCGCATGGGCCTTCCTTTTAGAAATTAAGTCGCTAAGATTGCACTGCTAACTCGCACTGCTAAAATCGAATCGCCAAACCCCTATTTTAGCGGTCTGCCTTCGATCTCAAACAAGTCTAAAGCATCAAGACACGAGAAATTCGCGCGAAAGGATATATCCCCCGGCGATCGCTAAAACAAACTATATAGAGAAGGAACTTGAATACAGCTCGTCTGCCAAAAACCGACGAAAAGATACGCGCCAGGTGAAAGGCACGTACCTTTAATTTAGTAATAGAGAGTAGGCAAAATCGAGGGCACGAAATATTACGTTAACTTTGTATCTAAATATTACAAATGCTTGAATTTCAGTAAAGCAGCAGAAATCTAAGCTAACGAAGCGATAGAAACGATTTAGGTGCAATTAATACTTGTGTTAATGACCGTATATGTATTTATATGGCTAAAGGAACTTGTCTACAGCCAAACGTTAAGCCAAATGCAACCCTTCGAATTGCCAGCCGCATGAGTACACGCGGCTGGAGCTTTGCTAAACGAAAGCCCTAGACGCAAGTTTTGAAATCTTTTTTTATCATCGTTCGTTTCTAAAAAACTCGGTCATATATAGAGGCTTAGCTTTGAGATCCTGCATCTTGACGCTAAATCTCTAGACCGCTTTCGACTTAAATCCCCTTTAAAAACCAATTTTCCCAATTTCTAGTGAGCAAGCCAAGTTTTAGAATTCTCATTGCCGAAGACGACGAGCGTACCCGCAGGGCGCTGACCAAGAGCCTCGAATTATCTGGATATCTGGTGATAGCTGCTGCCGATGGGCGAGCCGCTTTAGACCTGTTCCATGCCACCAGTGACGGTATCGATCTTGTCGTTCTCGACGTGCTGATGCCTCATTTAGATGGCTTTCAAGTCTGTCAGGCTATCAGGCAAACGTCAGACGTGCCGATCATTATGGCGACTGTTTTAGGCAGTGCTACCGACCGCGTAATCGGCTTGGAAATGGGTGCCAATGACTATATTGTTAAGCCTTTTGCTACGAAAGAGCTAATTGCTCGTATTCGCTCTATCTTGAGGCGAATACCTCGCGCCCGCGATCGCCCTGAGCCAATGCCTTCTCTGAGTAAGCTCACCAAAGTTGGCTCGCTAACTATCGATCCGATCACGCGCAAAGTCTATCGAGACAGCCACCAGCTTCGCCTGACTGAGATAGAGTTTCGGCTGCTTGAGCTACTCGCTAGCAAACCCGGTCATATCTTTTCACGCGATGCCATTTTGCAATCGCTATGGGGCTATGACGCCGGTAGCGCTACTGATACCAAAACGGTAGATGTCCATATTTCTCGGCTGCGCATTAAGCTCAACGACCCTACGAGTAATCCGCAGTTTATTATGACGATTCGAGGACGCGGCTATATGTTTTTGGTGCAGCGCTAGCTGGGTTTAACGATCCTCTTTAGCGATCGCCCCTACCGTCGCCCCGGTCGCTCTTACATAGTCGTCTGTACGCAATAACATTAGCTGCCCTCTCACCCCGGCTGATACTGTAATTCGCTCGTACACAGTCGCCCATTCATCTAAAAAGACAGGATATGGCTTTTTACAAGCTAGCGCGGTAACGCCGCCGCGAACATAGCCGGTTAAAGGCTGCACTTGCTTGAGCGCGACGGTTTCTATTTTGCGATCACCACTCAGCCTTGCCAAAGCTTTTAAGTCAAGCTGATAGCTGCCTGGAATCACCGCTAAGGCGACACCATTGCGATCGCCTCTCACCACTAATGTCTTAAACACCTGATCGACAGGCAAACCCAGCTTCTCAGCGGTCGAAGTCGCGGCCAAATTGTCAAGATCTACAGGGTAGTCGAGCAGTTCGTATTCAATGCCGAGCGCATCTAGTCCGCGAGCTGCATTGGTTTTCATCGGCCTAGTTCTATGACTACTCTAATATTCTACGGTTCGTTCTGAGGTTGCTCTAATTCTGCAAAGCAAAAGCGATTTCGGCCCTCATACTTTGCCTGATACAAGCCCTGATCAGCGGCAGCTATCAGCATATCTGGATGCGTATTTTCGGTACTGCTTACAGAGGCTATCCCTAAGCTCAGCGTGATGCGATCGCTCACCTCTGAACGGCTATGCGGAATACTGAGCTGTTCAATCTCTTGCTGAATTCCAATGGCAACTTGCTCTACGCCTACCCCACTCGTATTCGGCAGCACCACCGCAAACTCCTCACCCCCGTAGCGAGCCACCAAATCAGTAGAGCGTTTTACGGCTCGCTCTATCGCCTCTGCTACTTGCCTCAAACAAACGTCGCCTGCCTGATGACCGTAGGTATCGTTGTAATTTTTAAAGTAATCAATATCGCACAAAATCAAAGACAGCGTAGAACGCCCGGAGCCTACATTTTTCCACTCTTGGCTCAGATAATTATCAAACGATCGGCGGTTAGCTACCTGCGTAAGGCCGTCCATATTGGCGAGCCGTTCTAGCTCTGCGTTAAATTCCTTAAGTGCTACTTCGGCGTGCTTACGCTTGGTGATATCAGTTGCCGTTCCAAAAACTTGAGTCGGCTGCCCTTCGCTGTCTCTCTGAAAAACGGTTTCTCTGCATAGGAGCCACCGCCAGTTGCCCTGACGATGGCGGAAACGGTATTCGTTCTCTACCACCTCGCCATCATTGATAGCTGCAAGCTTACTGCGCTCATCGGCCATATGCTTTTTCTCGTCAGCATGAACAAGCTGCTCAAGGTACTTTGGCCCTAGCTTTTGGACTTCGCTCGGCTCATAGCCAAGTACGTTCTTAATCCATCGGCTGATGTAAAAGTTACTGCCATCGGCAAAGCTATCAACGTACAAAATATTCGTGCTGGCATCGATAATGCCTTGAATAAAACGCTGGCTCTCTTGCCAAGCTTGTTCTGCCTGTTCACGTTCAATGGTTTCTCGTTTGAGCTGACGGGTATGCGTCGCTAAAGAGGCTGATAGCTGCCGCTGCTGCTGGGCGTCTATAGCGGTAACGGCGAGCAAAGATACCGACAAGGCAGCGGCTCTTTCTGAAGCTGTCCAGCGGCGAGCCCCAATGCATTCACACCACAGCGCGCCAACGACTGCGCCCTGACACCGAATCGGAAGTTCAAACAGCGATCCTGGCTCTTGATATATCAGCTTATGCTGGGTCAGCGTACCGATGTGCGGTAGCCCGGCTGCTATGCTTTCTGATACATCTTCGAGCAGTAGTCCTGGGCGATCGCCTAATGTTGCAAAGTAGTCGGCACGCTCTGTAATAACTAACGCTGTGCCCTTGGTATGTAAGTCGTCTACACGCTCATAGCTATCGATCTGTTCAAAGCTCTGTCGGTCGCTAGCGTATAGCCATAGGCTAACGCGATCGACCATCAGCATATTTGCTGTTGTCTGCGTAATTTCTGCTGCTGCCGCCGCCAAATCTCCGCCGTAAATAGAAGGGTGCTGAGATAGTGACTGCAAGCCCTGCTGCTGTCTATCAATTGACGTCAGTATTTCACCTACCGAGTCCACAGGCATTGAGTTCGCTAGTTGAGATTGTTGTGATAACGGTTCTGACAGCGTTTTGTCAGTAGGCCAAACAACAGGTTGCTCTGAGAGAATTGACATTCTATTTACTTAACAGCAACTCTGCCCAGTGCTAATTTCCATATCAATAGGATTCCCGTAGCATTGAATAAATGTTCAGACTGCAGAAACCGGCTAACGCTAAGCAATACCTGCTTATGAGCGCGAGTGCTACTGATTGATTTCTATCGGAATTTCGATGGTAAAAACCGTCTTTTGATCTTCTGTTTGAGTGTATTCCAAACTACCTTTATGCAAATCTACAATGGTTTGGTAGCTGATTGCTAGTCCCATGCCGGTACCTTTACCCACAGGCTTAGTCGTAAAGAAGGGATCAAACATCCTTTGGACTGTTTCGCTTTCGATGGGTGGCCCGTTATTCGTTATCCGAACAACAACATGCTTTCCTCGCTGAAATGTTTGTAACACTATTTGATAGATTTTGTCAGGTGTACTAGAGCCATCAATGGCGTCAATAGCATTGACTAAAACGCTCATAAAGACCTGATTGAGCTGACTCACATAGCAGTCTATTTTTGGAATATTTTCATAGGCTTTCACAACTTCTATCGCATGTCTTGAAGCTGTTGCCTTGAGGCGATTGCTCAAAATCATCAGCGTGCTTTCTATGCCTTCGTGAATGTTAGCTTGCTTGAGTTCTGATTCATCCAAGCGAGAGAAGTTGCGGAGCGATAGAACAATCTGCCGGATACGATCGGCTCCTGACTGGACTGAATTTAGCAGCTTAGGAAGGTCGTGAAGCACGTAGTCTAGCTCTAGTTCTTCGCTAATTCTCGCAATTTCAGGAATAGGGGCTGGGTAGTGTGCCTGATACAGCCGAATGATGGTTAGCATGTCTTCGATGTAGCCTTGCGCGTGCGTTAAGTTGCCGTGAATAAAGTTCACGGGATTGTTGATCTCGTGTGCTATTCCAGCAACTAGCTGCCCCAGTGAAGACATTTTTTCACTTTGAATGAGCTTGGATTGGGTTTGTCTGAGCTGTTGTAATGTCGTGGTGAGCTGTTGGGTTTGTAGTCGCAGTTGGGTTTCAGACTGCTGAAGGGCGGCTTCAGATTCTTTGGTGTTGGTAATGTCCATCAGCAGGCCGTCCCAAAGGATGCTGTTGTCGGCGCAGCGCTCGGGTCTAGAAGCTCCTTGAACCCAAATCATCCGACCTGAAGGCAGGACAAAACGGCCTTGCCAGTGCCAGTCAGCGAGCGTTTGTGCGCTAGCAACAACGGAGCTGTTGAAGCTGGCACGATCGTCAGGATGTAGTTTGTCTATTAAGCACTTAGCGTCCGCAATAATGTCATCTGAAGAACATTCAAAGATTGTTTGACTACTGCTGCTAACAAAAGGAAAGGAGGGTTGGAGTTCAGCGCTCAGACAAAACTGATAGAGCATTCCTGGCAAATTAGCCGTTAGCTTTTTGAGCTGTTTTTCATTCTCCTGAAGTGCTTTTTGAGCGTTCGCTTGCTCGGTCAGGTCGTGAATAATTCCAAGTAAGTAAGGCGCACCATCAAGTGCATAAAAACGCGTCTTAACGATTGAAATCAGTCTTTCTTCTGACTGAAAGCTCGACTGCTCATTTACTCCTGCAACAGATTCTTTACAGCTATTAAAGTACCTTTCGCTGATACAGCTCTGACCGCTTTCAATCACCTGGTTGTCTTGTAAGAAGGCTTCTTCGGCAGTTTCAGGGGGGAAGAAGTCGGCATCGTTACGGCCTAGTAGGTCGGCGCGCGATCGCCCCATAAACTTACAGAAAGCATCGTTCAACAATATCCATTTATGATTCTGGTCTTTCACAAAAACAGGTTCTGCAATGCCGTTGATAAGATTTCTTAGGAAAGTATGCGCCGCCTGTATTTTATGGTCTGCTTTCTTGCGCTCAGTAATATCGGTGAGGATGCCTGACCACAGCATATTGCCGCTATGTGTTCGCTGCGGTTGAGAGGCAATTTTTACCCACTTAACTTGACCGCTAGGCGTGGTGATTCGATGCTCAAAGTGCCATGGTGACATGCTCTTAGCCGATGCCCGCATGGCCTCCTTTAGGCGCTGCTGATCCTCTTCACTAATCATTTCCATTACGGGAGCGGCGTTTTTTTGTAGCTGCTCGGCGCTTAGCTCATAGATGTCTTGGCAAGCAACGCTGATGTAGGGAAAGGTGTAGCTACCGTCGGCATGTAAACAAAACTGATAGAGGACGCCGGGCACGTTGGCGGCCAGGTTAATGAATCGAGCTTCGCTGGCTCTGAGGGCTGCATCTGTTTGAGCGCGGCTGCTCATAGCAAGTTGAAGTCGCTCTGTGGTGTGTTTGAGTACGCGGGTTCGAGACTGTAGCTGCGATCGCAGTTCTTCATTAGAAAGCGCTGTCTGATGAGTTACATCGACAATGGTTGCCAGCGTCCCGACCTGTCTTTCTTCTGCTCTAATCCAAAGCGGTGTATTGTACCAGCGGCATAGTTTTTTTCCGGTAATACATACGTGGGCGCGCAAAATACCTGCTGGATCGCAGCTCTGCCAGTCTTCTCGACCTAAGTTAGAAATTTGTCTTTGATCAAGCAGTTCGTTTAATGGCTGACCAACGGCCTCGTCTTCAAAAAAATCAAATAGCGCCGCTGCTGCCGGGTTCCAGGCGATTACGGTCAGGTCGCTGTCCCATTCGATCATTGCCAACGGGGAGTTTTGCGCCAGCAGACCTAGCTTTTGCTCAGGCATGACTGGCGTTGTTAACAGATCGTGCGATCGGTTGATGCTAAGCGGCATGGCAGAAGGAGGCACCGATGAATGCCCCTAGAGTGCCTTTACCTCAGTTAAAACTATCGTAATTGATAAGAAAGGGGTCTTTACCTGCCTTATCTAGTCGAAAACGGTACCGAAGAAGTCAATAGTTTCTTTAAGCGACTTGATGAAGGTATCGATTTCAGCGGGCGTATTGTAAAAGTACAGGCTAGCTCTGGCGGTGGAGTCAACGCCTAGAAGCGTGTGAAGCGGCTGGGTGCAGTGATGACCCGAGCGAATGGCAACGCCTGATTGATCTAGAAAAGTAGAGAGGTCTTGGGCGTGAACGCCATCGACGGTGAAGGTTGCGATCGCGGCTCTCCCCGTCCCGTCTGCTGCTGGCTTAGGCCCATACAAATTCAGCTTGGGCACTTCGCTCAGCCGGTCATACAAATGCGCAGTGAGCTGATGCTCGTAGTCCGCAATTCGATCCATCCCAATTTTGTTCAGGTAGTCTACGGCTGCACCCAAAACGACGGCTTCTGCGATCGCTGGCGTCCCTGCTTCAAACTTATGCGGCAGCTCAGCATAGGTCGAATGATCCAAAAATACGTCTTGAATCATCTCACCACCACCCATGAAAGGCGGCATTGCCTGAAGCACACCAAGCTTGCCGTACAAAAAACCCGCGCCAGTTGGCCCGCACATTTTATGGCCCGAGGCTACTAGCCAATCACAGTCAAGCGCCTGCACGTCTACCGGCATGTGCGGCACACTCTGACAGGCATCGATCAAAACTTTAGCGCCGTACTTGTGCGCAGTTTCTACAATCTCTCGCACAGGGTTAATGCACCCTAGTGTGTTGGAAACGTGATTGACGGCTACTAACTTAGTTTTATCGTTGATGAGCTGCTTGAATGCGTCTAAATCAAATGACTGTGCTTCGTTCAAGGGCACATGTTTGAGCACCGCGCCCGTCCGCTTAGCAATGAGCTGCCAGGGTACTAAGTTACTGTGGTGCTCCATCACCGATAGCAAAATTTCATCGCCCGGCGAGAGTTCATTAAGGCCCCATGCGTAAGCGACTAAATTAATCGCTTCGCTAGCGTTACGAGTGAATACAATCTCGTCACGGGAGGCAGCATTCACAAAGGCAGCTACTTTGTCCCGAGCCCCTTCATAGGCTTCAGTTGCGCGCGCGCTCAGGGTATGAACGCCCCGATGCACGTTGGCATTATCAGCCTCGTAGTAGTGCGTCATGGCATCTAGCACTGCCTGCGGCTTTTGGGAGGTGGCCGCGTTGTCTAGATAGACGAGGGGCTGGCCGTTGACCTGCTGGTGAAGGATGGGGAAGTCGGCGCGAACTTCGTCAGCGAGGAGCGTTTTTTGGAGGGTGGTGGTAGGCATAGTGGTGGGGCGAGCGGTTTTTTGGAGGTGGGGGAGTAGGGAGGTTTTTGTAGATCGCTTAGCGAGCCCACTGAGCAACGCGATCGCTCAAAGACTGACGCAGCGGAGCAACCGTAATTTTTTCAACGATCTCCATTGCAAAGCCGTACAGTAAAAGTCTCTGGGCCTGTGCGGCATCGATTCCTCGGCTCTGAAGATAGAAGACTTCATCGGCTTGCAACTGACTGACCGTGGCACCGTGCGCGCATTTAACGTTATCAGCAACAATGTCTAGCTCAGGTTTAGTGTCTATCCGCGCTTTGCTAGAAATCATCAGATTTCGGTTGAGCTGAGCTGCGTTCGTAAACTGAGCCTCGCGAGCGACGTAAACTCTGCCGTTAAAGACGCTGTGGGCTTGATCATCAACTACGTTTTTTTGAACCTGGGTAGCGCTGCCGTGAGGATGAGTCAGTGCAATCAGACTGTGGGTATCTGCAAGTTGGCGATCGCTCAACGCACTCAGTCCGTACAAATGAGTATCTGTCTGCGGCCCCTGCTGATAAATCTCGTGATGGTGGCGAGATAGCTTGCCGCCTAAGTCTAGAGAGGTGCAATGGTAGCGGCTGTCTGCGGCTTGAGAAACCGCTGTCTTGCCGATATGAAAGGTCTGTGCGCCTTCGTCTTGGAGACGCACATGAGTAACCTGTGCGCCTTGGGCAATTAAGAATTCAGTGACGCTGGTGTTGCATCGAGTTTGTTCGGCATCGCCCCAGAAGGATTCTATGAGGGTGAACTTAGCGTTGGGTTCGGCAATGATGAGCGATCGCAAGTGAGCGATTCCATCGCCTTCAGACCCGCGAGCAATATGAATGGGCTGTTCGATCACCTGATCGGCTCGAATCCAAATCACCATCACATCAGAGAATCCAGCGGTGTTTAGCGCTGTAAAGACTTCCTCGCTGCCTTCAACTTTAGCGAGTCGTTCTGAGACTATTCTAGCGACGCGATCGCCATAATCAGGGTGGGCAATCAGCTTAGATAATGGCGCAATAACCGCCCCTTCCGGTAGCTTCGGCGCAGCGACAGCACGACCTTTTACCGAAATAGATTCGTCGTAGTGACCGTTAATAGTGGCTAGTCTATAACCGTCCTCTAGGAGCGTGAGATGCGCAGATAGCTTGTTGTCTACTGGTGCTGTACTGGCGCTTTGAAAGGGAAGAGACAGCATTTCAGAGAGATCGGTGAAGCGCCATTCTTCGGTTTTGCCGTGGGGGAAAGATCGGTCGCTGACTTGTGCGATCGCCTCTTCTCTCAACTTCTTCAATCCCAAACCCGAAGCATCGGAAGCCTCAACCGCCTGAGTCAGCAAATGCTTCAAATACGTTTGACGCTTAGCCGATATTGACTGCTCAGTCGTACTGGTCGTACTCACGCTGCTACCCCCTCAGCCGTAATCCAGTCATAGCCGCGAGACTCAAGCTCTTGAGCCAGCTCTTTACCGCCTGTCTTGACGATGCGCCCTTGAGACATCACATGCACATAATCAGGCACGATGTAGTTCAGCAGCCGCTGGTAGTGCGTAATTAAAACAGTCGCGTTATCGTCGGTGCTCAACTGATTAACGCCACCCGAAACAACTTTCAAAGCGTCAATATCTAAGCCTGAATCTGTCTCATCTAAAATCGCTAGGTGAGGCTGCAACAGCGCCATCTGCAAAATCTCATTGCGCTTCTTCTCACCGCCTGAAAAGCCTTCGTTCACGCTGCGATCCAAAAAGCTAACGTCCATTTTGACGATTTCAGAACGATCTTCTACCAAGTCGTCAAAATCAAACACGTCAATTTCTTCTTCACCATTAGCCTGACGGTGAGCGTTATAAGCAACTCGTAAAAAGTCACGGTTGCTCACGCCTGGAATCTCTAATGGATATTGAAAGGCTAGAAACACACCAGAATTAGCCCGCTCGTGCGGCTCTAATGCCATCAGGTCTTGGCCCTTAAACAGCACTTCTCCAGCCGTGACTTCGTAGTCAGGATGACCCGCTAGCACTTTAGAAAAGGTACTTTTGCCTGAGCCATTAAGCCCCATAATGGCGTGAATCTCTCCCGCCTTCACCTCAAAGTTGACGCCTTTGAGAATTTCTGTGCCTTCTACGCTGGCATGAAGGTTACGGACGGAAAGAATAGTATCGGCGTTTTCGTTGATCATTACTGAAGTGTTGTTTTATCCGACAGAGTTTTCTAGTTTCAAGCTCAATAGCTTATCGGCCTCAGCCGCAAATTCCATGGGCAGCTCGTTGAATACGTCGCGACAAAAGCCGCTAACGAGCATCGACACTGCGTCTTCTGGTGAAATGCCGCGCTGAGCAAAGTAGAACAGTTGGTCTTCACCAATCTTGGAGGTGGACGCCTCGTGCTCTACTTGAGCCGTGCTGTTTTGTACCTGAATGTATGGGAATGTGTTGGCGTTAGAAGTATCGCCTAGCAGCATAGAGTCGCACTGTGAGTAGTTGCGAGCACCTTCTGCTTTAGGATTTATCTGCACCAGGCCGCGATAGCTATTTTTAGACTTACCGGCAGAGATACCTTTAGAGATAATCGTGCTGCGAGTGTTTTTACCGACATGCACCATCTTGGTACCTGTGTCTGCCTGCTGACGGTGGTTTGTTAGGGCTACCGAGTAAAACTCGCCCACTGAATTATCGCCCACCAGCACACAGCTAGGATATTTCCAGGTAATCGCTGAACCCGTTTCTACCTGAGTCCAGGAGATTTTGGAATTAACGCCCTTGCACAGCCCGCGCTTGGTCACAAAGTTATAAATGCCGCCTTTGCCGTCTTCGTCGCCAGCGTACCAATTCTGCACGGTAGAGTATTTAATCTCTGCGTTGTCTAAAGCGACTAGCTCAACGACCGCAGCGTGAAGCTGATTGCTGTCGTACATTGGGGCCGTACAGCCTTCCAAGTAAGTAACAGAACTACCTTCTTCAGCCACAATCAGCGTCCGCTCAAACTGACCCGAGTCGCCGTTGTTGATACGGAAGTAAGTCGATAGATCCATCGGACACTTCACGCCCTTTGGAATGTAGACGAAAGATCCGTCTGTGAAGACCGCTGAGTTGAGCGCTGTGAAATAGTTGTCGCCCACCGGAATGACGCTGCCCATATACTTCTCAATCAGTTCAGGATGATCTTGAACTGCCTCAGAAATAGAGCAGAAGATAACGCCGTGCTTGGCAAGATCCTTCTTAAAAGTAGTGGCGATAGAAACGCTGTCAAAAATGACGTCTACCGCTACGTTTGCCAGGCGCTTTTGCTCGTTAATAGAGATGCCTAGCTTGTCAAAAGTCTCTAGCAGCGCTGGATCGACATCATCAAGGCTGTCTAGCTTTTTCTCTACGTTTTGCTTGGGCGCAGAGTAGTAGACAATCTCGTTGTAGTCGATGGGTGGATGCGTCACATTCGGCCAGGAAGGCTCCGTCATCTTCAGCCAGCGACGATAGGCTTTAAGCCTAAAGTCCAGCATAAATTCCGGCTCGTTCTTCTTCACTGAAATCGCCCGAATCACGTCCTCATTCAAGCCACGAGGAAGCGAATCGGTTTCGATATCAGTGGTAAAACCGTATTTATAGGGTTGGCTAACAACAGTTTGAACGCTGGATGTCATTGTTGGGGCTGCTTTTGAAGGGTGTGTGAGGATTCAGTGGAGGGAGACTCTAAGCCTTGAATTTTCAAACCTTAAGGCTTATGACTTGACTGCGCCTGTCTCGGTGCGGATTTGCTCAAAGGTAATCGCTTGCTCGGTGCCGGAGAATGGATTTTCTTCGGTGAGAAATAACATGCAATGGCATTCTTGGCGCTCTTGCATGGGTACGCAAGGACAGTTCCAGTAAGAAGCTTTTGCTTCGGCTTCTTTGTCTTCGTAGTGCCGACAGGGGCATAGGGGTGCGCCCAAATCGTCTTTGTGTTTAGCCAAACCCTCGAGCACAACGGCGGTGACGCCTAGATCTTGGCAAAAGTAAGTACCCGTACGCTTAGCGTAGCTTTGGGCAAAATTTCGCATGATTTCAAGGCTTTTATCTGAGCCTTGGAGAGGATTGGGAGCGCTCATTGTGCTAAAGGGGAGAAGTTTACGTTTTATCGGGGGACGATTGGGAAAAGAGACTAAAACCTCAAAGGCAAACTACGCAATCGGTAAATGAGGATATGGCAGATGCAACCGATGATTTTGGTCTAAGATTGAAAAGTAGTTAAGCAACGCACTGGTTGTTTAACTGTTTAAAGATTACTTTAATAACCCTACTTTAGCAACAAAAGTGTTTCTAAAGTATTGTGAACAAACCGTTGCATTTAGGACGGTTCATCCTATCTATAGACTGCTTGCCAAACTACAGACTGCCAAACTACCTACGGAGATCTTTGCGCGAGGAAATGACTTCTCAACAGACCCCATCTATAAGAGAGGACATTTTACGCTTTTTGCTTAAGCGTGGAACGGCAAATGCAGGCGCGATCGCTCGTCACCTCCAAGTCACACCTCAAGCTATTCGTCGCCATCTTAAAACCTTAGAATCTAGCGAACTCATTGAGCACCAGAGCGCTCAAGAGGGGATTGGTCGGCCTAACCATGTGTATCAGCTTAGTCGTAAGGGCCGAGAGCATTTTCCCGATCAGTACGATCAGTTTGCGCTGTCGCTGCTGAATACGGTGGCCGATACGATGGGCCCCGAGCACGTGAGTAAGCTTCTAAAGCACCAGTGGCAAAGTAAGGCGAAAGAATATAGGGAAAAGCTGGGTGAGGCTCCACTAGCAGATCGGATGCAGACATTGGTGAAGCTGAGGCAGGCAGAAGGCTATATGGCGGAGTGTCATCCGGCGGCCGAAGAGGATGCGGCGGCGTTTGTGATTACTGAATATAACTGTGCGATCGCCCATATTGCCGAGTCTTACCCTACCGTGTGTGGTCATGAGCTAGCGATGTTTGCGATCGCCCTCCCCGACTGCTCAGTAGAGCGCACCCACTGGCTCGTCAACGGCGAACATCAGTGCGGCTACCTCGTCAAAACTAAAGATCAACACTAACGCTATGTCGCTACAGTTTTTAACGCCTGAAGAGTCCGCCGCCGTAGATGCAGCCTTGCTCACGACCCCCGAAAAGTTTTTGACCCGGCTAACGCTCTCGACGAGCAAGCTTTTGACCTATATTGCTAAAGACCTTAATACGACTGTAGAGGCGCTGACTAACGAGCAAATTATTGCCTGGTTTGAGGCTGACTCTAAGCGCAAGCAAACCGAGGGCGTAGAGGCTTCTGTGCTGAAGTGGGATGCTAAAGACCTGCTCGATTTGCCGGTTGAATAAGTTCAGTCGGATGAACCAATTCCCTGATTGGCCCTAGCTACCTGCGTAAGAGCAAGTAAGCCCGTAATATGGTCAAATCGAGACGACTTGTTATGTCCACGTTATTATTGGGCAAACCTAGAGTTGATCGTTCTACTGAAGTCAAACTTTTCTGAACAACTACCCAAAGGCCCAAAGAGGGTAATTCTATGAAACAGCAATTTTTTCGCAATACGTTCCTTGTGCTCGCTGCTGCGGGTATGGCAAGCGTCCCCACTACCGCGTTTGCTCACCAGGTACAGACCAACTATATTTTGAAAGGCAATAGCTTTCAAGACGCTGCTCCAGCGATCCCTGAGCTGACGACCCCGGAAGCTACAAGCCCAGAACCTGCTGTTCAACCGACTGAAGCTAGTTCTCTAGAGCTACATACTACGTTCAGCAATGGCCAGCCGCTCAAGGGCGCTAAAGTCACCGTCTATGCTCCCGATCAGTCTTTCAGACCCTACGCAACTGGCCTTACAGACAGCCAGGGCCGATACACTTTCTCGCCTAATGCTGCCCTTCCTGGCGAGTGGGAAGTGAAGATTAACCGAGCTGGGCACAGCGATATTATTCATGTGCCAGTGAGTGAAGAAGGTATTGAAGCTGATTTGATCGCTCAGGGCGATGAAGTGCAGGATGTGCACTATGCCAGCTCACCTTTGATGGCTGTGGGCTCAATTGCCGTAGCGGCAGCCTGCATTGGTTTTGCTCGGGTAAAGCGTAAAGCGTAGACCTTTGGTATAGACCGACATAGACAAAATCCTAAAAAGCCCCAGACTTAATCTTTGCTAAGAGTCTGGGGCTTTTTGATGTATGCCTCCTATTCTCTATCGCCTAATCTCATCTTTCAGATCCGCTAAATCTGTGTACGAATCCGCAAGATCAATCAGGCTATCGCTGGTCATAGATTGCAGGCTCACAACCTCGATAGAGGTACCACGCTGAGAAAGAACTTGCAGAGCGTAAGCTAAATTTCCATCTCCACCAAGCAGCGTCAGAGTCGAGCAGTATTCAGAAATACGCATCATATCAACGGCCATTTCGACGTGCATATTGGCCTTACGAGAGCCATCGGAGAGCTGGGCGAGTTCTTTGCTTACGACGCGGTGACCATGGCGGTTAAGCCAAAGGAGAAAACCGCGCTGCTTCTCGTTTTGTGGATCAACGCCTGTGTAGAAGTAGGCGCGTAGCAGGCGACGGCCCCGAACTAAGGTGGTGAGCAGGCGGCGGTAGTCTACTTCTATGTTGAGGTGGGAGGCGGCGTAGAAAAGGTTGGAGCCGTCGATGAAAATGGCAATGCGATCACCACTTTCGCTAGCAGGCTGAAAGCTCGACTGGAAGGAAGGCGTGCGATTGACGGCATGGCGTCTGACGTTCGTAGTGGGCGCGGGTATTGACGTGCGACCGTCTCTGATGGAATAAGTGCTCATATCAGACATAGAATCTGAATCGGAGCTAGCAGTGCTTTGGATATTTAATGGCCTATGAAACAGCGCTACGGATTTCTGACTAGCGCTGCTTTTGAGAATGAGATTGTTGACTTTTTTTTGATGTGTGCCTGCGATCGCTTTGGTTTGCCCGTTGGTTTGCCCGTTGGCTTGCGATTTAGCCTCTTCACTAGAAACAGCAGGCGGCTTTACCTCTCTCTTTAAAGAATTCTCTAAGGAGCCGCTAGTGGTGTTGGCTTCATTGGCTTTTTTCATAACAGACTGGGGAGTCACACGATTTCTGGCTAAGGTGGAGTCAGAAGGCTGCAAGGGAATGACGATATCTCAAAATGTTGCGAACTTTAACAGTCTAATCTGTGTTTGCCTCACTGATCTAAATCTCTGCAAATGATTTAATGAATGGCTGTGGGTTTCGCTAGCCATAGAAAGTATCTGAGTTTGAGCTAGTTTGAGCCTGAAAATGTCAGCAGGGCGATAGATGCCCAAGAGCATGATGTGGCCTGAGACTAATAGGAGCAAAATCAGAGAATATGGAAAAGTTCACGCAGCTCTTCAAGGCCGTTGATGCGACGACATCAACTAACGAAAAGGTTAAAGCTCTCCAGCACTACTTTCAGCAGGAGCGCCCTGAGAATGCGGTGTGGGCACTCTACTTGCTACTGGGCAAGACCCGCAAACGTCTGATTACGTCGCGGATTTTGCGGGAGATTTTTCTACAGATTTCAGATATTCCAGAGTGGCTATTTGAAGAGAGCTATTCGCACGTGGGTGATTCGGCAGAAACAATCGCGCTACTGCTACGCGATACGCCAATAGCGCCGACAGGTGCCTCTGATGCTGATAGCAATACGCCTTTGCACGTATGGATGGAGGATATTATTCCTCAGGTCAAGCAGCTTTCTAAAACAGACGAAAATCAGCTTAAGGATTTGGTGATTGACTGGTGGGCAAATTTGTCAGAGGGCGAGATCTTTGTGCTAAATAAGGTGCTTACTGGCTCTTTTAGGGTCGGGGTGAGCACTAAGCTAGTGATTAAGGCGCTGGCGGCTGGATATGATCTGACGGAGGCCGTTTTGGCGCACCGGCTGATGGGTGAAATTGAGCCGACAGCAGCGTTCTATGAGGCGCTGGTGCATCCAGATGATGCCGATACGCTACCGAGTCAGCCCTATCCTTTCTTTTTGGCCTCGCCAATTGATGTGGAGAAATTTGCGGCCGAAATTGATTGCGAGTCTGAGGATGAAGGATCTGAAGAGGGCGCGGAGGCTGAGAAAAGAGACTGGCAGACGGAGTGGAAGTGGGATGGCATTCGCGCTCAGATGATCCATCGGGCCGAGCAGACGTTTATATGGTCGCGCGGCGAGGATTTGGTGACGCATCAGTTTCCTGAGCTGGCCGAGGCGATGATGGAGCTGCCACAGGGCACCGTGATTGATGGTGAGGTAGTGTGTTGGGATGGGCAGAGCGTAGCGAAAGATGGCACGATTAGGCCGCTGGACTTTAATTATTTGCAGAAGCGTTTGGGACGTAAGCGGGTGACTAAGAAGCTGCTGGCTGAGAACCCGGTGCACTTTATTGCTTACGATTTGCTGGAAATTGACGGTGAGGACATTCGGGAGAAGGCGCTGCGATCGCGCCGCACCCTCCTCACTCAACTTATCGACAATCACCCCGCGCTTCAAACCCGTATCAGCTATGCAAATCCCTTACCAATAGAGAGCTTTGCCGATATTCAAGAATGGCGATCGCACTCTAGAACCTACGGCGCAGAAGGCTTAATGCTCAAAGCGCTAGACAGCCCCTACCTTGTAGGCCGTAAGCGTGGCTACTGGTGGAAGCACAAAGTCGATCCGATGACGCTAGACGCCGTGTTGATTTACGCGCAAGCAGGTACAGGTAAACGGGCGAACCTGTTTACTGACTACACGTTTGCGCTCTGGAAGGGCGAGACGCTGGTGCCGTTTACTAAGGCTTATTCTGGTCTAGACAATAAGGAAATTGAGAAGCTGGATCGCTGGATTCGTCGGCATACGCTCGAAAAATTTGGCCCGGTGAGATCGGTCGAGCCTTTGCACGTCTTTGAAATCGGGTTTGAAGGCATTGCTGAATCCAAGCGGCATAAGTCAGGCATTGCCGTTCGCTTCCCACGGATTTTGCGCTGGCGAGATGACAAGCCGATGGCTGAGGCCGATACATTGGAGAACGCGATCGCGCTACTCAACACCTACACCTCCGCCCCCGCCTAAACCCGGCTCTCCAAAGATTTCAAATACTCTGTATTCACGCCCGACTCACGCGTGAGCGCAATCTTACCTGTACGAGCAATCTCAGTAATGCCAAATCGGTCAAGCACCTGCTCAATCGCCACCATTTTGCCAGGGTCGCCTACCACTTCAAGCGTCAGCGACTCTTCAGAGACATCGACCACACGCGCCCTAAAAATTTGAGCGAGCCCTACGACTTCCGATCGATTTTGGCCGTTTGCACTTACCTTTAGCAGCATCAGCTCGCGCTCAACGCTAGGCGTTTCGGTGATGTCATCCACTTTGAGCACGTTAATCAGCTTGTATAGCTGCTTAGTAAGCTGCTCAATCACCAAATCATCGCCGGGCACAACCATCGTGATCCGCGAGATGCCAGGCTGCTCGGCTGGCCCTACCGCTAGGCTTTCAATATTAAAGCCGCGCCGAGCAAAGAGCCCGGCAATTCGGGTCAAAACGCCCGCTTCATCTTCAACCAATACAGAAAGCGTATGCTTCATCGCAAAAAAATTAGGGCCTCTAGCCCCGTGTTTTAACCTTGCTATCTTATCTTGCTATAGCCCCAGCACGGATACTAGGGCGACTTCCTTCAAAATCTACGCGATGACACTTCCCCCACCGCCCGCAGGTGGCACATCTTGCCAGCGCCCAGGCCCTACAGCCCGAATCGCCTCTTTGAGCGATACATCCCCGGTATAGAGCGCTTTCCCGACAATCGCACCGGACACACCAGAGGGCACAAGGCTCAGCAGTTTCATCAAATCAGACACCGAGCTAACGCCACCCGAGGCGATGACGGGCGTGTCGATTGCATTAGCTAGTTCCCTGAGCGCTTCCATATTGGGGCCTTTCATCGTGCCGTCGCGCTTGATATCGGTGTAAACAATTTCTGCTGCGCCCATTTCACCCATCCGCTGCGCAAGTTCAACGGCCATTACTTCAGAAGTCTCTAGCCATCCACGAGTGGCTACTTTGCCTTCACGGGCGTCAATTCCGACAATAATCTGGCCGGGAAATCTCTCGCACAGTTGCCCGACGAGATCTGGACTTTCAACGGCGACGGTGCCTAAAATTGCGTACTGTACGCCTAGCTCGAATAGGGCGCTGACGCGATCGCTATCCCGCAAGCCCCCACCCACCTGAATAGGCAAATTCACCGCGCGAGCGATCGCCTCAATCGCCTGCCAGTTTTCCGGCTTCCCCGCCTTTGCGCCATCCAAATCTACTAAATGCAGCCGCGTTGCCCCTTCGGCCTCCCACTGCCGGGCCACTTCCACCGGATTTTCGTTAAACACCTGAGACTGCGCGTAATCGCCCTGAAACAGCCTTACACAGCGCCCTTCAAGCAGGTCAATAGCCGGGATGACATCCATTCACTTCGCCTTTCAAATAAGGTTTAGATTGTATCAACAAAAAGAATCACCAAAAAAGACCTGCGCTGCTGCGTGTCGGTCTTGTGACCCAGTTTTGCTACAGGCCAATTTTGTTTAGGATGATTTGGATTTTTTGGCTGTCGGGCGCGCGGGGGTGCGATCGCAAATATCCCTTCAAGTCTTGCTGAGCAAGCTCGTAGTTCTGCAATTCGTAGTGTAAAAGACCGCGATCGCGCACGTGCTGCGGCTGCTGTGGCATCAAAATCAGCAGCTTATCCAAAGTCGCCACGGCCTTTTCAAACGATTCCAAATTCAGATAGACCATTTTCAAGTTCAGCAGCATCCGCATCAAAAAAACTTTCGGCGTCACCCCGCTGACAAACTCATTTTTCCACTCAATATCTGGCCCGTACTGCTGTCGAAAGCGTCCCTGGCAGTCTGCCAAAAACATCACCTCGCCCTGATTAAACGGATCAACAAATACTTCCATGTCATCGACTATCGGACGCACCAAAAAATGCCCAGGCATTCCCACCCCCACCATCGGGAACTGAATGCGCCGGGCAATTTCTAAATAAACCAGCGAAAGCGTGATTGGAATGCCTAACCGCCGGTCGATTACGCAGTTAAGGCAGCTATTGTCAGGATTGTAATAGTCTTGAGCGTTGCCCGAAAACTTGAGTTCGCCAAACAAATAGTCGTTAATGACCTGAATAATTTTGAGCGGATAGCGACCGGGAGGAAGGCGCGATCGCACTTCTCTTGCCATCGTATCTAGCTTCTCAAGGTACTCTCCAGGAGCCATATCCCAGTAGTCTTCTTGCGCAATGTAGAGCGCTGCGGCTGCTAGATTAATTCGCCCCTCCGCTTTTTGAACCTCTTGGTAAAAGCGCTGGCCAGCGGGGGAAAGTCTCATGGATATTGTTTGAAGGGCACAACTTTAACGAATGTACGCCAGCAATTAAGCTAGCGCAGGCTCAATTATATAGTGAGCCTCTAGATTACGTCCCCTCCCTAAGTTCAAGCGTCGGTAGATTGCGAATCGATTTGCACAAGCTGCTTCAGCCTGGCGATATCTGCATCACTGACAGATTGATCGCCTCGCCCAAAGCCGTTGATAGCACCAGCAACATCCACACCAGCGGTCTGCTTAAGCTGCGTCATGAAAGCCGCCGCCTGAGTCGCCAAGTTGCCTGACTTTGTATCGATCACCGTCACGTTTTGCACGGAAATTGGCGGCACTGTCGAAGTCAGCGTCTTTAGCAGTCCCTCTAGCTTTTGCAGTAAGAAGATATCGCGAGCGCTGTCGCCTGCGGCTACCCAAGACTCAGCAAGTCTGAGCGTACCTTCGGCTTGAGCTTTACCTTCTTCAAGGATGACCGAGGCATTACCTTGGGCCTGGGCGATCGCACGCTTACAGTCCGCTTCAGCCGGAGCAATCACGTCCGCCTTTAGCTGCTGCACAACCTGCTTAATCCGCTCCTCCTGCACAGGCACATCCGCCTGAATCCGCGCCAGCTCAGCGGCAATCTCCGCCTCCGCCTCTGCCACAACCGCCGCTCGCCCTGTGAGTGCATCTTGAGTTCGCTGCTCAGCCGCCGCTTGGGCAACGCCAATATCGCGCTCTAACCGGCGAACAGCCGTAATTTTCTTGTTTTCAGCCGCTTGTACTTCAGA
The DNA here is from genome assembly GCA_963793265.1 of uncultured cyanobacterium. GTDB lineage: Bacteria > Cyanobacteriota > Cyanobacteriia > Phormidesmidales > Phormidesmidaceae > Phormidesmis. Next base: position 614,787 of record CAWBZI010000002.1, on the reverse strand, counting down.
TTCAGCACGGGCTTCGGCCTCAGCAATTCGAGCATCGCGCTGCAAGTCAGCCTGCTGCTTGCGGCCTAAAGAATCAAGATATCGCACGTCGTCAGAGATATTCTGAATCTGTAGCGTGTCTAGCACCAAACCAAGCTTTTCAAGGTCTTCTTCCGCTTCTTCTAGCAGACTTTTAGCAAAAGCGATTTTGTCTTGATTCACCTGCTCGGGCGTTAGGCTGGCAAGTACACCACGCAAGTTCCCTTCCAAAGTCTCTTTCGCAATTTTCTCAATCTCTTTGCGAGGCTTGCCTAACAGTCTCTCAATCGCGTTATGAATCGTTGGCTCTTCGCCCGCAATTTTAATGTTAGCAACGCCTTCTACCTGTAGCGGAATGCCGCCTTTGGAGTAGGAGTTAGAAACTTTTAGCTCAATGATCATGTTGCTCAGGTTCATTCGCATCACTTTTTCAAGCAGGGGTGTGCGAATGCTGTTGCCGCCTTTGATGAGTCGGTAGCCGAGATTGCGATCGCCTGACTTCTGCTTAGTGCCCGCAAATATCAAAATCTCGTTGGGCTGACAGACGTAGTAAAGGTTCTTGACGATGAAATAGCCAGAGCCCGCAGCGGTGGCTAAAATGGCAAGAATAAAACCCATGGTTGTAACTCTCCTGGTGAGTGTTTTCTAAAAAGAATCTGCAATCGAATAGTGCTTTACGCCGTAGGTGCGACGGGCACTGCCGTCTGTGAGCCATTCTCTGCACCGTTGCTAGATGAACCGTTGCTAGCTAGGTTCCGCTGGCTGAGCGTACCGGCTACATCAATTCCAAGCGTTTGTTCTACCTGAACCAAGAACTGTCTAACAATCTCGGGATAGACATTTGCGAGGCTCGCAATTGACTTACCATCGCCGTTGTCAATGACGTTAATGTTCTCTAAGTTCATCTTGTGAGGAATCGAAGCGGCTTCTTTAAGCACCATGTCAATCTGCTGTAGCAAAAAGATCTGAGTCGCATCGCTGCCGGTTTTCTCCCAAACCTGAGCCAGCATTTCGTTCACTTCAGCCGCCGCCTTCGCATTCTCCGCAACCTCAGCCGCCGCGCCCTTCGCTTGAAGCGCCTGAGCTTCTTTACGCGCTTCAGCCGGTAGCACCTGCTCAGCTTCTAAACGCAAACGCTCTAGCTTAGCTCTCACCGTTTGAAGCTGCTGTTCGGCTCTAGCCCTAGCTTCTTTGGCCGCTGCCGCCGTCCGCTCTTCTTCAGACTTAGAGCGCTGGTCAAGTTCGGCTTTAATTTTACGAAGCTGGTTTTGCTTCTCTTGAATGACGGTCAGTGCTTGAGACTTAAACACCTCCGATCGCCGCTGACAGTCAGACTCTATGCGGTCAGCTTCTCCTAGCGCTTCAGCTTCAGCAATTTCAGCATCGCGAATGATATTGGCAATCTGGCGGCGACCAATCGAGCTGAGATAGTCTACATCGTCGGTAACGCTTTGCACTTTAAGCGTGTCTAGATGCAGGCCCAGCTTATTGAGATCGCGAGCGACATCTTCAGCAATTCGCTGAGCGAAATTAAGCCTATCTTCGTTAACCTGCTCTGGCGTGAGGTTGGCAACGACGCCACGCAAGTTACCTTCTAGCGTTTCGCGAACGACGCGCTCAATCTCTGAGCGGTTGCGGCCTAAAAATCGCTCAATGGCATTGCCAACTACGCCGCGTTGGCTAGAGATTTTCACGGTCGCGATCGCCTGAATATTCAGCGGCGTCCCTCCTTTTGCATAAGAGTTCGTCACCTCTACGGGAATCGGCATGGTGGTCATGTCCATTTTTTCCACCTGCTCGATAATCGGAATCACAAAGGCCCGACCGCCAAAAATAACGCGATAGCCGACTTCTAACCCGTTCTGTTGCTTATACTTACGACCCGAAACAATTAAAATTTCGTTGGGCTGACAAATTCGTAGAGAAGACTTGATCAGAGCAAAAGCCGAACCAAGGACGACGAAGCCTACGGCGATCGCGCCCACGGCCCCTGCATCAATTGCCGCCGTTGCCTGTATTGGCTGAAAACTGTTGAACGTGTCAACGATCTGCTCTGTTCGTAAAGACATCATTTGCTGATCTCCCTGTTGCGACATTTCCGGTGCAGACATACCTTCAAAAGTGGGTTGATCCATAACGTATCCATCCTTCTATCGGTGAATGATCTATGTGAATGATTGAGAGAGAGTCGCTTAAACTTCTTCGCTGATTGAATTAAAGCTGCCTTCTGATGAGACGACCCAAAGCCGGTTATTCGTACGACCGACCACGAGTACGGGCTCTCCGACTACAAAAGCCTTTTCCTCATCGGTTTGTGCGACCAAATGGAGCGTACTGCCGCCAACTTCCAAAACCACTTTGCCCTTGCTACTCGCATCGAACGGTAGCTCTACAGTGCCAAGCAGCCCAGCAAAATCTTCGTTTCGTACCATGCTGCTGACCTGACGACCTTTTAAGCTACGTAGAGCGCTGACGAGTGTACCACCGCAGATTAAGCCAATGGCTAAGGCGATCGCAAACACAACCGCCACAGACAAACCTGGCTCAGTCGCGCCAATTACCAACCCTGTCAAGCCAAAAAAGCAGCCGCCAAACGTCCAGAACTTAAAGCTCATCAGCATTGATAGCCAGCCTGGTATGCGGCGACGGCGACGGCGATCGCGCAGCAAATCGACATCGGTGTCCATCTGCACATCTGTACCAGTATCTAGATCCGCATCAGCATCCAAATCGACATCGGCATCAAAATCAGCGTCTAGATCACCGTCCGCGTCGAAATCGACATCTACGTCCGCGTCAAAATCACCGTCCGCGTCTAGCAGTTCGCCACCGCCAAAGATAGACAGGGCAACAAAAACGCCGCCAATTACAAAACAAAACCAATAAACTGATTGCACAGGATTGCTCTTAAGGACTAAACGGACAGAATGCCAAGGACTTTTCCATCTTTCCAAGACTCGCTCTTGATATCAAGGAATCTCACTCTATCGTGCAAGTAGATACCGTAAATACTAGGTTGATTCCTGAAAATCTTCCAAAGAGGATGTCAAAAAAGAGCCGGAAAAAGCAAAAAAAAGGGAACGCCCTCCGGTAGAGCATTCCCCTTTTGCCTATTGAATCAATTTAGCTTGTTGAACCGTAACATCTGTCAGCTTTTCCGTCAGCTTCAGACCTTTTGCTAGTCAGGCTTAGCCTCAGGCATCAGGCACTTATCAGAGTCACAGCCTGCCGGGCCTGCTTCTACCAGTTCACCCGCATCGTGCGTTTCTAATGCCGCATGGAAGTTCTCAGTGGTTCGACGTGATCGCACCCCTGCCAACATCTTTTCATACTCAGCTTTTGTAATCGGCTCAAACGGCAGTCTCGGAAACGTCTGCACATCATCAAACCGCGCCAGCAGCGCCGCCGAGATATACCCTTCGTCATTCTCAATTGCGCTATAGATCCGCTCAGCCAAAGGCTCAACCTCGTGCTCTCTTAGCTCCACTGTCGCAGACGTATTATGCGCGGTGTAGTGCTTCTGCACCTGCATATAAAAGTCAAACTGCGCCAGCGCCGTGAACTTCTCAATCGCCACCTCATCGGCCCCCGGCAAATTCGCCCAGTCCACCTCTACCGGCAGCTCAACGAGCCACTCAGTACAGCGCGGATCAAACGGATCGTTGAGCAAGTTGCCGTTTTCATCCTTATCAGCCTGTGACGGAATCACCGAGTAGCCGTAGGCGATACAGGCTAATGCAACCGGATCATCTTTGCGGAAGGTAATGCGGCGAATGAATCGCTGTGCCTTGGGCGGATGCCAGCCAGAAGATGCTCCCGTAAGCAGACTTTTGGTGCCTGCTGGTTGGACGGTAGTGCAGCGGTTGGGTCGGCGGATTTGGTGGCGATCGCAATACTCCCAAACGGTTTCATGCACGACCTTTTTCCACCGGCTTAAATAAGCCGCTTCCTTTTCCTTAAACTCCAAGCCCTGCATCGTATCAGGCCGACCATCTTCAAACCATTGCAGCCATTCCACACCGAATGCCTTGACGCAAAAGTCAAAGAAGCCTGTGAAGGAAACGCCTACAATCGGGTCTTCCTCTCGGGACTGCTGGTAGCGAGGTTCTTGGAATTGGTGGTTTAGGAGGGCGGCTACAGCGATCGCGCCAGCCTTAAATGCGTCTTCCTGCTCCTGCTCATCCCTTGGTGAAATCTGGTTCAGATGAATCTCAGCCAAGTTGCAGTGAAAATCCTGCCCAATAATCTCACCGCATGGATTCAGACCATATCTTCCTTTTCCACCAGCTCTCCGCTCTGCTTCCCCTGCCCACTGAATAGCACCTTCACCCGAATGAAATTGCTTGCGAACTGCATTGAGCACATCGTCTTTTGAAGGCTTTTCATGATAAACCCGCGTATGATTTGCCATTCTCAGCACATCGCGCGTTGGGTCAATTCGCCAATTACCTGCCTCATCCTGCTGCCACAAGTTTTCCTTTGCGCCCGTAGCAACATCATCATTGCTATCAAACTGCCTCATGCCAGCGGATCTTCGAATATTTCCGGCCACCACACAGGCCGCAGCCTCATCAATCAGCAAGCAGCACTCAATCGAATTCAGCTTTCGCCCAATCGCATTGTTCAAAATTTTGGCGCAGCGCTCATATAGCTCAGGCAGCTTTACCGGATTCGCCATCCCGCCAAATCCATTCAGCCGCTCACCCGCAGGCCGCACGTCACTCAGGTCTACAACGATCTCTACCTCGCCCTCAAACCGCTCATCCGTAGAAGTTTCTAGCAGCGTTTGATAAGACTTCACCCAGCCCTGACGGCTGTCACCTGCAACAATTACAACCCGATTATTCTCAGTATCTATCTCAACATCTGCCTCTTCCCGACGCTGGCTAGCAATGGTCATGCCCACATCACCCCGCATCTTGACCGTAATCTTGTTACGAATCGCAGGGAGCTGACTGATGTACTTTGGCTCCAGCACCGCGCCCGTACCACAGCCCATCATGGCTAAATCCATCATCAGGCCAAACGCACGCCAGTCCACAACGTTCGTGCTTGTGCAGTTGTAAGCGCCCGAAAAGTTTTTAGGATTTTTGCTCCACTCTGTACCACCAACCCACAGCCATCGGCCCGAGGGCATCGCTTTGAGGTTGCGCTGCATTTTAGAAACCAGATCGCGCTCTTCGTCAGTGAGCTTGCCGAGTTCTACTAATCCGGTGAGTGTGCGATCGCATACCTCATGCCAACTCTCACGCCGCCCGCCTTCAAACCGACGGCTATAGGTGCGATAGAACACAGGATAGGCCGCAGGCGCAGTTTCAGGAAAAGGACTTTTCTGTTTGTTTTTCAGACGAATGCGATCAAGTTCTTGAACCATGGCTTTAAGAGATGAGTGGGCGCTTTTGTAGCGTATGTAGTGCTAAGCAGAACCTAAAAACGCTACATATAGCATTTAGTGATAGAGCTTAACACCTTCGCCTGATGATTTCCAGCCCTGTCAGTTCCTATTCGTTACGCGATTAGCTAAGCACAAATCCGTAGAAGTTGTATTAATTTTTGATGCTCTATTGATTTGACAAATGGGCATAAATAAGGTGAGTTTTACCTGAAAAGCGTTATGTCTAGTTTTGCGATCGCTATCCCAGTTCGCAACCGAAAAGCCTTTACCAGCGCAATCTTACAGCAGCTTACCGAGCAAATAGTAAATCAAAATCTACATGCCAAAGACGTGCAGATAGTCGTAGTAGATGATGGTTCTACTGACGGCACACCTGAGCTAATTGAGACAAGCTTTCCCAATGTCCATTTGTTGCGAGGTGATGGTGAGCTGTGGTGGACAGGGGCGATCGCACAAGCCATGACCTACGCAGCCGACACCCTTCACACCGACTACATAATTTGGCTAAACGACGACATTACCCTAGCCGACGACTTCATCAGCCAGGTTATTCAGCTCAAAGAACCCGAGGCTAAAACGCTCACAGGCGGCGTCATCTGCGATCAAAAGCATCCTGATTGGATTGTCTTCGGCGGCGTTATCGCCAGCCAGCTTATCAACGACATTGCACAATTTGATCGCCCTGTTCTCAACGTCGATACGCTCAACGGCAACATTGCAGTTTTACCGACCCGGATTATAGCCGACATTGGCCTGCCCGATATTCAGCGCTTTCGGCACTACGGTGGTGACTTTGAATACATCTGCCGGGCTAAGCGAAATGGCTACACCGCCCAGCTATCGAGTCATCTGCGGGCAACAACCGACTACCGCCCAGCAGATGTGATTCGCTACATGCCACTGTGGATTCAGTGGGCTACAAGTGCCCGACTAGCTGATAAATGGCAAGTGCTTAAGAGCCTTTCGAGCAGGCGATCGCCCCACAACGTTGAGCACATGGTCAACAGCATTCACCGCGCTGAGCCCTCTATTCCGAAGTGGAAATACCTCTTGTTCTACTGTCGCAAGCTCATCAAAATCATCGGCAGCGAGCTGATTCCCTGGCAGGTTCGGCAAGCGCGCATTCAAGCCTACTTTCAGCGTCAAAACATCCCGACTGACATTGCCCAAACCGTTCTCAATCAGCCGTAAGCCACCATTATGAAAATACTCCATCTAAGCGCTGCTGATGCCAACGGTGGCGCGGCCCGAGGCGCTTATAGCCTGCACAAAGCTCTCCGTAGCGCGGGCGTTGATTCTCATATGCTGGTCGCTGATAAATTTACCAGCGATCCCACCGTCACCGGCTCTACTGGCATTACTGGTTCTCAAAAAGTGCTTGCGGGTCTTCGCCAAACCTACGAATACTGGCCGCTCAAAAGCTACAAAAGCAAAAAGCCTGGCGCGTTCTCTCCGGCTATCTATCCCAGCAAAATCGCTGCCAAAGTCGAAGCTATCGACCCCGATATTATTAACCTACATTGGGTTGCAGGCGGCCTTCTCCGTCCTCAAGATCTCGTCAAATTTCAACAAAAACGCCCTCGTCATTTGGTTTGGACGATGCGCGATATGTGGGCCTTCACAGGAGGCTGTCACTACTCAGGTGACTGCACGGCCTACCAAACGGGTTGCGGCCAATGCCCAGCGCTGGGCTCTGAGATACCCCACGACCTTGCTTACAAAACGTGGCAGCGAAAACAATCTGCCTGGAAAAATCTAGATATCACCCTAGCACCATTGAGCCACTGGCTAGCTGACTGCGCTCGGCAAAGTGCTTTGTTTTCTAAATACCCGATTCAGGTGATTCCTAATGCGATCGATGCCGAGCAATATCGGCCAGTTGAGCAGGCGATCGCCCGTAACCTTCTCAACCTCCCACAGCACAAAAAGCTTATCCTTTTCGGAGCCCTCAGCCCCACTGCCGACCCTCGCAAAGGTTTCAAGCACCTACACAGCGCCCTGCAACACCTTGCAAGTTATTCTGAGAGCGATTGCCTAGAACTCGCCATATTCGGCACAGACAAACCCGCCAAAGACTTAGGACTAAAACTGCCGACTACTTTTTTAGGTCGCCTGCACGACGACACGATGTTAGCGATCGCCTATGCCGCCGCCGACGTTTTCGTCATGCCTTCTATTCAAGACAACTTCGCAAAAACAACAATAGAAGCCATGGCCTGCGGCACCCCAGTTGTCGGCTTCAATGCTACTGGCCTCAAGGATTCAGTCATCCATAAACATAACGGCTATTCCGCCATCTGCTTTGACGCTGCTGACTTAGCAAACGGGATTGCCTGGGTGCTCGAAGATGCCGAGCGCCTTCAAACCCTTTCTAAAAACGCTCGGCAGACGGTAGAGGATAAATTTACGCTCGTCCGCCAGGCTGAGCAATATCGAACGCTTTATCAAGGACTGATAGAGTCAGCTAAAAAGCCAGCACCTTCACCAGCCCAGCCAGAAGTAAATCCCCTCTGGAGGGGTGCCCGATAGGGTGGGGTGGGTTCCGGGCGCGAGCTACCGAACCCATCCCGTCGCCCCTCGCCCAAACCCTCATCTTCTTCCTCTAACCCCACAAAACCCAATGAAAGTCGCAATCTTCGGCTCCTACAATTACGGCAACTATGGCGACGACCTCATGGGCGTTATGTTTGCCCACCGCCTCAAACAGCTCGGTGCGGATCCTATCGTTTACCGCTTAGACCCTACCTTCGCTAAAACCTACGGTGTCAAGACAACTGAATCCTTAGATACTCTGCTATCTAACGCTGAATTCTGCATTGTTGGCGGCGGCGGACTCCTAACAGGTAAAAGCAAACTCAGCGCGTTAGACCAAGAAATAGAAGACGGCTACGAAGCCTTTGCACTGGCAACTCAAAAATACAACTGCTTTGTTTATCCGCTATCGGTAGGCGGCGACGGACGAGGCGAGAAAACGCCATTGCCGAAAGGCCGTCACAGCCTATTCAGCAGCCCGACCTGCCAAAAGACAGCCGTCCGCAATCAGTCTGACATTGCCCTAATGAACCACTTAGGCAAAGAAGCCGTTTGCTATCCTGACGTGCTTTGGTCAGCCCCTAACTATTGGAAACTAGAGAAGCCTGAAAAAACACCAGGCACAATCAAAATCGGCATCAACCTTGCTGATACTCGCAAGCACCGCGCCTTTGTCTCAACCCTCGCGCTGCTATCCAAACTAAACCCACAAACGGTAGAAATCCACCTAATTCGCTCTCACCTGGCACAGTACCCGGTTGACTACGAAATGATGCCTCGCCCAAACCAAACGCATCTCCACAGCCACACCTACTCAGATCCCGTTGAAACCCTCGCTTTCTTAGGCTCGCTAGACGTATTGGTTTCTCAAAAGCTGCACTTGGGCCTTTCTGCTTTGGCAATGGGCGTACCTTTCATTTCCTATGGCGGTCAAGGGAAAACGCATACTTTGCTCAAATCTATTGATGCTGAAAGAGCGATCACACCCACCACCAAACTCGCCACTCTCAACCTCGCCATTCAGCTTGCTACTCAAGGCACCAAAAATATTCGCAATATATACGACTTTGATCGCTTCACTGATCTTGCTCAACAAAGCTGGTCGCACATGGCCGCTCTAGACGCCCTTGTCCACCAGCATACGGCTCAGCCGATCGCTTAGATTCGGTTATTCCCCATTGCACCCGCGTCTAAAACTCCTAACAATAGGCTTCATACGTCTATATGAATAGGAGCCGACGCCAGTATGACAACTGTTTTAGAACAGGGCAACATCAGCATCCATACCGAGAATATCTTCCCCATTATTAAAAAATGGCTGTATTCCGACCATGAAATTTTTATTCGCGAGCTAATCTCCAACGGCGTTGATGCGATTAGCAAGCTAAGTATGCTCTCTCGCTCAGGCGAGTACAAGGGCGAAACTGATGCAGAAATCACTATCGCTATCGATAAAGAAGCGAAGACGCTCAGCATCAGCGATACCGGCATCGGCATGACGGCTGATGAAATTAAAAAATATATTAATCAGGTGGCCTTCTCTAGCGCAGAGGAGTTTATCAATAAGTACAAAGACAACGACGACCAGCAGATTATTGGTCACTTTGGCTTAGGCTTTTACTCTTCGTTTATGGTGGCCGACCGCGTTGACATCGATACGCTTTCCTGGCGCGAAGATGCTCAGCCTGTGCACTGGTCTTGTGATGGCAGCACGTCTTTTGAAATTAGTGAGAGCGATCGCACCACACGCGGCACCACTATCACCCTCCACCTCAACGACGACGAAGCTGAGTATCTAGAAGAAGCTCGCATCAAGCAGCTCGTCAAAACCTACTGCGACTTCATGCCCGTCCCGATCAAAATGGGCGATGAGGCAATCAACAAGCAAGAAGCGCTTTGGAAAAAGTCTCCGAGTGAACTCACTGACGAAGACTACCTCAATCTTTACCGCTACCTCTATCCGTATGAAGAAGAGCCTTTGCTATGGGTACACCTCAACACTGACTATCCTTTCGTAGTCAATGGCATCCTCTACTTCCCTAAGCTCAAGCCCGATGTAGAGCTGAATAAGGGACAGATTAAGCTGTTCTGCAATCAGGTATTTGTTAGCGACAACTGCGAAGAAATTATTCCTAAGTTCCTCACGCCTTTGCGCGGTGTGATTGACAGTACCGATATTCCGTTGAACGTGTCTCGTAGCTTTTTGCAGGCGGATCGGACGGTACGGCGAATTGCGGATTATGTTGCGAAGAAGGTGGGCGATCGCCTCAAAGAACTCTACCGCGACGACCTATCCGAATACGTCCGCATCTGGCAAGACCTCGGCACCTTTGCCAAATTTGGCTCACTCAACGACGACAAGTTCAAAAAGCAGGTACAAGACTATGTAATCTTCCGCACAACTGCTGACTTGGCGGGAAGCGACAAACCTAAAGTCGAAGTTGAGGTCGATGGTGAAACGGAAGGCGACGCTTGGGCAGACGTGAACGAGACGGCTGCTGCTACTGACGCTGATGGTAATTCTTACACCACCATCAAAGAATATCTAGAGCGCAATAAAGAAAAGCACGAAAACCGCATCTACTACGCCACTGACGAAGTTTCCCAGGCCACCTACATCAGCCTGCTCAAAAACCAGGGCCTCGAAGTCCTCTTCATGGACTCCTTCATCGACACCCACTTTGTCTCCTTCCTAGAGCAAGAATACTCAGACGTAAAATTCTCCCGAGTAGACTCTGATCTTGACGACACGCTGATTGACAGTGACAAAGAAGCAGAAATCGTAGATGCCACGACGAACAAAACTCGCAGCGAACAAATTAAGGACGTATTCACAAAAGCCCTGAACCGCCCACAAATCACCATCCGTACAGAAGCCCTCAAGTCCGCAGACCAGTCGGCCCCGCCCGCCATGGTACTCGTCCCTGAAGAACTTCGTCGAATGCAAGAAATGAGCGCCTTCCTTCAGCAGCAGGGCGTCCAGTTCCCTGACTCACACACGCTGCTAGTGAACACCGCTCACCCGCTTATTCAAAACGTCGCTAAGCTCGGCCAGGGTGCTATCGTTCAACCCGATGGCAACGCCTCCCCGTCCGAACAGCTAGCCTCCTTAATTTGCGAGCAGGTATACGATTTAGCGCTAATGGCCCAAAAAGGCTTCGACGCCGATGGTATGAAAGCCTTCACCGAACGCTCTACCAGCTTACTCACCCAGCTAACTGAGCGATAAGCAGATTGATTTAACCGTTTTTTGTCCTTCTGACCATAGCTGTCTATAATAAGTAATCCTGTTAGCGTAAAGTACCATGTCCAAAGTCTGTGACCTCACCGGTAAAAAGGCCAACAACGCCTTTTCCGTCTCCCACTCCCACCGCCGCACCAAGCGCCTCCAAGAAGCCAACCTTCAAGACAAGCGCATCTGGTGGCCCCAAGGCAAACGCTTTGTCAAGCTCCGCGTCTCCACAAAAGCCCTGAAAACGCTTGAGAAAAAAGGACTCGAAGCCATGGCCCGCGACGCAGGCATCGACCTCAACAAGTATTAGAAAACAAGGCATCAAACCCTTTAATCTCTATCTACTAATAAGCCCTCTGTAATATCACAGAGGGCTTATTTTTATACCTTTCCTCCCAAATGAGCAATATCGTACTGATAAGCCGAAAACCCTATATTTTCCAGCTTTCTAGATGAGTGAACCTACGGATTATTTTGCCCAACGGCATTGGGTAATCTGGGCAAATAGCATCATTCAGTTAGGAAGCCAGCCATGTCCGCCGACAAGCAGACTCGCCCCAGAAAACCTCGAAACCCCCGCTCAGACTTCCGGCGACTAAGCAGCCGCTTCATGAGCAGCCTTCTAAGAAGTCTTTTTCTTATCAACAAACCAACTCACGCAGGCCAGGCCGGTTTCGTGCTACCCACCACTGTACTACTGTTACTGATGGTGACATTAACAGTTGGTGCTATCAGCTTTCGCACCTTTTCTCGTACAGAACAAACCATCGCATACCGCAATCAACAAGTTATAGATAGCTTAGCTGCCCCCGCTATAGACAGAGCTAAAGCGAAAATAGAATTTCTATTTACTCAGGATGCCAGTGTCGCAGATAAACGTCCGCCCTCTAGTAGCAATCTACTTGATGCACTTCTTCTCAAAGCTGATACTCCTTTAACTGACCCGTACACTTTTACCTCAGATGAGCGGGGTGGTGAAATACGTCTGAACGATACAGATGGTGATGCCTCTACAGTAGATAACGTTTGGTCTTTTCAAGCACCGGATGGAACACAAATCATCTATTCGATTGTGTTAGATGACTCTGACAACAATGGAACTGATAGCGATGATAGCGATGATTTCACTATTTCTAAATCATCTGATGAAGAGAAGGCAGATAGATTCATAGTTCGCAATGGACCGATTGATACCCAAACGCCATCAGAGAACTGTCCGGTAGAAGGTGTGTCTGGTACCGGATGGCAACTTGCTGGTGGGCAAAATCTAGCAAAGAATATTCAAGTCAATGTTGTTGCGGTAAAAGGTACAGGTTCTTCTAAGACAGTAAGTGCTTCTGAATACCAGCAAGTACGTACATCGCCTAGAGGCAATCTGTGGGGAGCTTGGTTTCGCTATGATATGGAGATTTCACCCGGTGAGCCCCTTCGATGGAATGGTGCGATGCATACAGAAGGCAGCTTGTTGACGGGTAAGGGCTTCAATGCTTACATGGTAAGCTCGCCTGAATCATGTGTATATGACCCACAGGCATCTGTTATTGAGATTAGCGGCCTAGTGGAGAATGATAATGGGGATGCAAACTTCCTCGGGCAAGCTGTTGCAGGTGTCACTGGCAAAAAGGCTGGTGACAGTCCTTTCCATACTTCTGATGGCTCAGTCTTTCATACGGATGTCACAGCTAAAGATGCTCCCCTATTTGAAGATGGTGGAGGTGCGCTTATAGCCTCATCAGACTCCGTAGACCCAACTAATGCAATTAGCCCTTCGGACATAGCTCAAGATCCTGTCCGCATATTTACAGAAGATGAGTTTATCCATAATGTAGCTCCCGCACCCTCTGGTTCTTGGAAAAGAGATAATGCTGTTTGGGAAGATGATAGTAGTCATCCCTTACGAATCGAAAATGATGATAACGGCTCAGCCCGTCCTTTTTTGGACGATGGCTACCGCGCTGATAATCGCTACGGGCCTAAACCCAAATATAACGACGATGAAGGTCTTAAGAAAGAAGATGGAGCGCCTCTCACTGTTACGCATAAGTCTGGAGATGCAATAGTTGGTAGAGATGTTCTCATTAGTAACTCTGCAAGCGCTGATACTGGCTATGGATTAGATGGCTATTGGGAAAGAAGCGCTATTGCTAATGGCTTACGCATAGTTGTAGGCCAAAGGCTTGAACTAGGCGACTATTTTGGCTGGAAGGAAAGTGATGATCCTTTGTATCCTCCAAGTGACACTGACTTCGAGCTTCCCGTCGCGAGGAGGTCTTCTAACAACTTTAGTGGATACTTTAAGCCCGGTACAGATAATCTACAGAAAGGTGCAGCAGAGACACTTCAAATGCGTTCCTTAAGAGATAATCTTGCTGCTGTTCAAGGACTGGTAGTTTACCATTCTGCTGATTCAGCAGCCGGTGGATACCCTTTAGCCTGTGTTGCTGCTACTTCACACCCTGGTACTCAAGAGACATTAGAAGATAGTCGAACATTCGAGCAATATTCTTACGTTAATAGTTCAGGCCAGCGCCTGTGGGAAACTAATTTTCTGACAGGTCGCGGAACGAATGGTGTAGAATTTGCACCACCTAGTGCTAGCTTCGGCCCTACCATATCGGGCGCTTGGTCTAAAGCACTCAAGAACTTGGCATACTTCGCAGGAGATCCGAACGGAGGAGCCCCGTCTTTTCCTGCCATTCAAGACGACTTCATTCACCCATATCCTTATATGTCAATGTGGGGTGACTTCTCAGTGCTGCGCCGCATTATCGATATATCCGCTACAAACTACGACACGCTGAGTCCAGCCGATAAATCAACTATTGATACAGCAGCCTGTACTCTAGGAATGTTGGCTTATAACTTAGACAGTGTTAAGAAAGAAGCAAGAGAAATTCTTAAGAATAAAATTAATGCAATCTCACTCGCGATGACAGTCAACGGAAAAACTTCATCTGATATTGCAGCAAAAGAAACAATAAGGAAACGTATCGACTTTATTAATTCACTATTGCCTGTCGGATTGAGGCTCTCGGATATTGAGAAGAGAAATCTTTTTCTGTATCGTCAGATAATGAGGGACAGACAATTTGGCTTCATAAAGGACTCAGATTTATCTAGCTCTGTTTGTAACCCAACTTCAGAATTTGGTCCTGTCTTCGGTGGGCCTGCCAATCGAAACATACTGGGAGCAATCTTCTGTGAAAAGGCTACAAACGAGATCTCTAGATATCCATCTTTATTTTACATTTTCCCGGAGGTTTCTCATAGTCAGAGAGGTTCAGGAACTTCTACTCAGCCGCCATTGGAGGAGTTATTCGATGTAGGAGTAAATGATTACATTGATACTGCTAACGGTAGTGGCTCATCCCTTTACGAGGCTTTAGAACCATCTGCGATTGCGTTAACGATTCGTCAACCTTCCGATTGGAAACTACCTAGAGCTTCTGTCACACCAGATTCGGCTCCGAGTTCTTCAACTCCATTCGAGTTCTCTGAAGTCGCCGCCCCTGAGTTTGGTGGATCTCCCGATCCCAATGATTACAAATATACTGAGAGCGGAGCAACTACCAATAGCGGTCGTCCAACACTGACAGCTAGGAATTTAACCCGGAATGTCATTCGAGTAAAGGAAGGATTAGATTACAAGTATTACAGGTTGTCTATGCTGGATAAGGCCATGATGGATGGTCGTGAGTTGCTTAGTGTTCGCGTACTAGATCTTGATATTGACCTATTAACTGACACTAGCGCGACTAATGGTACAGTAGGAGCAGCACCTAACAACAAAGCCTGGATTCCTGCTGATAGTGGAATTGTTTATGCCTTTAGAGAAGATGCAGTACGAGAAGACTCAATCGTGCGACCTAATGATGGAGATTGGTCGCTCTGTAAAGACTTTGATGAGTTAACCACGAATGACAAGTGTTATATGTCAGTAGACCCGACTGACTCAAGATATCCACAAGATCCACCGCTTAATAGCAGCACTGGAATAAGTCCGAAGCCTGTAGATATGTATGCAGATCCAGATCGTCGTCCTAACGGCTTTCGTTTCATCAACGGTGAATCTTTGAATAGACCAGCTTCTGTCGAACCAGCCGCTATTGCTGGAATGACATTTGTTACTGACAATACAGTTTATATAAAAGGCGACTTTAACTTACATGCCGATAAAACTGCAGGAGGAACTTTAGAAGAACACCTTATCGAGGAATTCAAAGGAACCAGTAGTATCGTTTCTGGCCAAAGTAATTTATTGTCAACAACATTTGCTAATTTTCCTGAGACAGAAGAACAGAACGCGAGAAAATTATTCTATGGACGCGACAAGTTAGACGACAGATTTGCAGATCCTTTGCAAGATAACTGGCGTCCGGTAGAAATATTTGCCGATGGCATAACTATTTTGTCAGACTTTTTTACAGATGGTTGGATAGAAGATGGATTTTCTACTGTGGCCCCTAACACTCCGAAAGAGGGAGAACCTTCTAAAATTTCTTCCTATCTGAATTGGAACCATCCTTGGGGAAAATTCGATTTAGGCAGCTCTGCAGGCGTTGAGCATAATCGTTCTATCTGGCGACGCGAAGCTTCTAACCCGGCGTCTGATTCTTCTACTGTGGCTTATGAAGTCACTACTCCCGTTAGCGTTGATAGGAACGGAAAAGTCTATAAGCGAAGCGACAATCGAAGATCATACAATACATCGTCCAATACGCCTGCTGGTTCATCCAGGCTCTTTTGAGGTATTTCCAAAAGAATCAGGAGGTAGATACCTATCTTTTTATAGGGCTCCTTATACTAATCCATACTATAAAAATAGACAATCCCAGCAGAACAGACCAAACGAAACCGACATAGTTAGAGTAAACGCACTCTTAGTAGGCGGAATCGTTCCATCTAGGCCAGGACAAACCTATGGTGGCCTCCATAACTTCCCTAGACTATTAGAGTTCTGGGCAGGTAGACCCGGCGTTGACTCGAGTAGACCGCTAATTATCTCAGGTGGTTTCTTTCAACTTAACTTTAGTTCTCAAGCTGTAGCGCCTTTTGATCAGGATGCATGGGAGCCTGGAGCACAACCGCATTCAAATAAGACAAACGCTAGCGGAGTACTTGATTTCATTAGTGATGGTGTAGTTACCGGCAACCAGGTTCAAAGTAACTACTATTACGGTGCTGCTAAACGTATTTGGGGCTACGATGTTGCCTTTCAATACTCGCCTGCTGGACCTATTGCTCAGCGATTTGTGAAGGTGGCTAGACCTCGTAGCGAGTACTTTAGAGAATTGGCCGTAGACGATGAATACATTGCTAACTTATGCAGCACAACAGAGGTGGACTTTGACTGTTGATGTTTTTCTTCTCATTCTCAAGAGGTTGTTATAAGTGAAACTAAACTCTCTCTCTCAGTACTTTTTCAAAAGGTTAGTTGTTATAGAACAAACAGAGCTAGAAAAAAGCAAAGGCTTGACTCTTATTGAATGCCTAGTGGCGATCGCTGTCATCGCAGCTAGTCTAGGTGTTATTGCACCTGTAACAGTTCTATCGGTGGCAACCCGCGTACAGAATCAAAGAGCGGAACAGGCTACTCATATTGCTCAGTCTGAAGTAGATAAAATACGCTTAAGAATCGAAAAGGGAGGAGACTATGATCTGAATGACGTTGCCCCTATTGCCTTAGCTGCCTCTGAGACAATGGAAGACGTTGATCCCCCAGATAGCGTCTCTGATACTGTGGCACCGAACCACGCAAGAGGCATTGATATTGATAGCGATGGCGACGATGACTTTGCCGTTCAAATCTTCCGCACCAATCTCGACAGCGGCACTATTGATGGTGCAGGCGGACAGCCAGTTGCGTTTGAGCTAGGTGTTCGAGTCTATAGAGTTAGTGCTGTTGGTGCTGATTCAGATTCTCGTCAGGCTAGCCTGACGATGACGAGCGGAGAAGGCCAAGGTACAAATCGCCCTCTCTCTGTGGTGTATACAACCATTGTCAAAAGTGACAGAAAAGAGTCTTTGTGTGGTTATTATCTTTATATGGATGACGACAGTGCTACCACTCCTGGATCTTGTACGTCCCCATAGATAATTGTTTGCGCTTATCTACATTTTGCTGATTCTCTTCCTCTCTAAATTTATAAATTCACTAAAAAATGTCTAAAACGGTTCCACGATCGTGGCGATACTTCTTATTTCTAATACATAGAAAGCCAGTCGATAAAGGTTTCACCTTGATGGAACTTCTGATTGCTGTTGTAATTTCTGGCTTAGTAGTTTCTGGTCTACTTTTCTTAGTCATAGAACTTCTCAGAGTAGATAACCGCGAGATTGCGTTAGAAGAAGTGCAAAGAGATACTCAGAGAGCTATGAACTACATAGCGGATGACTTACGAGAGGCCGTTTACGTTTATCCAGATCCATCTGATGTAACAGGAGCTACGGGTGTTGAACTACAAAGTGCTCACATACCTGTTCTAGCTTTCTGGAAGGTTAGACCTATTGATATCAACAGCGAGATTCCGAACACCTGCGCTAGCGAGTTCTCTGATGATGATGATGAGGCAGAGTGTGACATCTTAAAAATCCGTAGAGCCTCTTACGATTTAGTTGTTTACTCACAGATTTCCGGGGCAACTGATCCATGGGAGGGTCAGTCTCGAATCAGCCGTTTTGAAATGAAACAATATTCAGATGTTTCGACGCTAACAAAGACTGTAGGTTACGAGGAACCAGGTGGCGACTTTGGTTCCTGGACTAAAAATGGATCAACCAAGCCACCTGATACCTCTACTGTATTAGTTGACTATATTGGTGAGGTAGATATAGACAGTACCAATGCCCTAAACTGTCAAAATTTCACGGGCTCTGCCGGATATGTACGTTCGCCATCCAACGTAACAGCGGATAGTAGCTTCTTTGCTTGTATAAGCGATCCAAGCTTACCCGGTGGAGTGGGCGTAGATAATCAGGATGTATTTCTATTTTTGAAGGGGGACACGTCTGGTCGTTCGACATCGACAAGCCCCGCTAGCGATGCTAGCCGTTCCCCAAGACTACAAACTCAAGTCCTCATTCGCGGCATAATCAACAAAAATCCTGCTGACTAATTTTCTGTCGTTTCTCTGGGCATCATTCAAGTATATGAAGAAAACTTCAACAGGTGGATTTACTTTAATTGAAGTTCTGGTTGTAGTGGTAATAGTAGGCGTTTTAGCTTCTATCGCCGCCCCTGGATGGTTGACTTTTATAAATCGTCAACGCGCTAACGCGGTACGAGACGAAATATTGCAAGTGCTTCAAACAGCTCAATCAGATGCTCGAAGAACTAACAAAAACTACAAGGTCGAGATAAACTCTACAATTGGAGCTGCTTCCATTACTACGGGGCCGAATGCAGCAACCTTTTCAGGTATTCAAACAGAACTCGGTGATAGTCAAATTCGTAGCAAGCTCAAGGTAGAGGCTATAGATAGCACTCCTGCGACCCCTGTCAGTGTTAATGAATTTGTTTTTACTCACGATGGTAAGGTCGATGAAGCTGGACAGCTTCCGCTAGTAATTTTTACAAGTTTGGACGGCACCAACCTTCCCAAACGTTGTGTTGTCATCACAACACCACTTGGTAGTATGGTGACTGCTGAGGGAGACACTTGCGACGCACCCAATTACGTACCTATCCCTTAATAAAGAAATGCCAGCGTGGATAAGTGATTACCATCGCAAAGCTTCCTGAATGCATATCTAATTTATGAGATATATTGTGAAACCTATTGAAAACGAATCAAACAGTTACGATGCTGGTTTTACGATGCTGGAATTGCTAGCAATCGTTGCCATTATTGGAACATTAGCGGCAATTGCGGCTCCCGTTTGGTTACGCTTTTTAGAGACTCAGAAAGTTATTGCAGCACAGGGCTCACTACGACAGGACATTCAGCGTGCTCAGTTGAAATCGCAGCAAAATAATACTTTCTGGCAGTTTAGTATTCGAGAAAACGCCGGAATTGTTGAAACGGCAACTCACCCGAGAACGGTTTCTTTAAATTCGTCTAATTGGGAGTCGTTAGATAAGTCTATACACCTCGAAGAAGAGACAAGTTTCTATACCGACGATGGTGCTTACTACGTTCGATTCGACTCAAAAGGAAACGTTCGAGATTCTAGGCTTGGAAGAGTGACTATTTCTAGCAGACAATTTCCTGATATTAAGCGCTGTGTGTTCGTATCTACTCTAATTGGAGCTACCCGTACATCTGAAGGACAGGAGATACCTGATGACGGCGGTCGTCTTTGCTATTAGGGTTTCCTAATTACTGCCGTTGAGGCCATCGAAGAGGAGGAAGAGGAAGAGGAGAAAGAGGCCGCCGAGGAGGATGGCGATCGCGCTCACTCCTAAAACCCAATCGTAAGATGCTGTGCTTTCCATAGAATTCAATACGGGTAGGTTATTTGGTGATTATAGTGCTTTGCGAGCAGAGACGAATCTATCAATGCCTGAAAGATCTTGGTGAATCGTGATGTGAGTGTAGCTTCCTTGCTGTCTGAGTAAGTGGGTGACGGTTTCGGCTTGCCCGGTCATAACTTCTGCGAGCCAGATGCCGTGAGGACGTAAGTGGGAAACGCTATCCGTAATGAGGGTTTTAGTGCAGTCTAAGCCATCTACGCCGCCGTCTAGGGCGAGGTGGGGTTCGTGATTGGTGACTTCGGGCTGAAGTGTAAGGACGGTTTGGGTTGGGATGTAGGGTGGGTTGGAGACGATGCCAGTGAGCTGGCCTTTGAGGGCTGATAAGGGGGATAGCCAGCTTCCTTTGTGGAAGGTGATGCGGTGAGCAAGGTGGTTTTTCCTGGCGTTGTGTTGAGCGATTTTTAGGGCTTGCTTGCTGATGTCAACGGCGTGGATAGAGGCTTCGGTGAAGCTGTCAGCAAGGCCAAGTGCGATCGCCCCACTCCCTGTTCCTAAATCGGCCCAATTTTCTACAAGCTGCTGGTCTGCAATAGGGCTCTGTGCTGCTAAAGCCTTGGCGATATCGATGATGAGTTCGGTTTCGGGCCGAGGAATGAGTACATCAGGTGAGACAGTTCAAAGAGAAATTTCGCCAGGGGGTTTCTCCAACGAGATATTGCACAGGGACTCGATCATTGAATTCGTCTTTGCCACTGAGCAGTGAGTCTATCAAGTGATTGGTCGCAAGTGATAGTGGACTGATTTCGATAGCTGTCTAATCTTAGCGATAGGCCCTTGAGCGGCGTGATTCCTTGCAGCAGCCAATCGACTTCGCTGGGGTCAACGTCATTCTCTTGAGCCAGTTGAATAGCCCATTGTCTCCATTGATAGAGCCGTTCTCCTGAGATTTCTTGAGACATCTAAAGAACGTGGAGAAGGCTGGGAATATCGATAACTTCTTCAAACTGACGGATCTCGGCAAGGGCTTTTTGGAAAGAGCCCTCTGGGACTTCGTGAGTGACAACGACGAGTTCTACCTGGCCGTTTTGAATGCCGATTTGGACGATGGATTCTAGGCTGACGCTGTGGGTGCCGAAGCAGGTGCCGAGTTTGCCGATGACGCCAGGGCTGTCTTTTACGAGGAGGCGGACGTAAAGGCGGGTGACAACTTCGGCGTTAGGAATGATGCTGAGGGTGTGATGGTGCGGGCAGGTAAGTAAGGGATTTGGCTTTGTGCCGTTGGCGAGACTGGAGGCGATGAGTAGGAGGTCGGAGACGACAGCGCTGGCGGTGGGGCCTTCTCCTGCGCCAGGGCCATAGAACATGACCTGGCCGATGGGATCGCCTTCGACGAGGACGGCGTTGTTTACGTCGTTGACGCTGGCGAGGGGATGGCTGGTGGGTACTAGAGTGGGGTGAACGCGGACTTGAATGCTGTCTGAGGTATTTGTGCTGTCAGGTGAGCTGCTGGATGGACTATCGGGGAGTTTGGCGATCGCTAACAGCTTAATCACAAAGCCTAAATTTTCAGCATACGTAATATCAGCGGCGCTCACGTTACGGATACCTTCGCAGTAAATATTGTCGCGGTTGATGCGACCGCCAAAGGCAAGTGACGCCAAAATAGCAATTTTATCAGCAGCATCTAAGCCATCTACGTCAGCAGTCGGGTCGGCTTCGGCGTAGCCTAGCTGCTGAGCGTCAGTAAGAATGGGCTCAAAGTCGCCACCCTCGTTTTGCATTCGGGTGAGAATGTAGTTAGTGGTGCCGTTGATAATGCCCATCACGGTTTGGATGCGGTTTACGCTGAGAGCTTGCTTCAGCGGTGTGATGACAGGAATACCGCCGCCGACTGCGGCCTCGACGGTAACGTAGACCCCTGCGGCGGTAGCGGCTTCGTAAATTTCTTCGCCATAGCGGGAGATGACAGCTTTATTGGCGGTGATGATGTGTTTGCCGTTTTTGATGGCAGTGAGAATCAGCGATCGCGCAGGTTCTAAGCCGCCAATCACTTCAATTACAACGTCGATATTAGGATCGGTGACGATGCTGCCGAGATCGGTGGTGAAGATAGTGTTGGGGAGGGGAGTGTCTCGGGGTTTGAGCGATCGCACACCCACCCGACTAATCTCCACATCTTTGAGCAAAGGATTGCGACCTTGAGGATCTAAAAGGATTTTGGCAACGCCTGTGCCCACCGTGCCTAATCCTAGTAGCCCTACCTTCAATGCCGCCTTTGAATCCAATGTTCGGAACCCGCAAAAATACCTTTCCAATTGTAAAGGAGGGACGTTCCGTGGAATGCCCCTCCTTTAAGATTTGTCGAATACGCTTAGACGCTCAACCAAATGTAGTACTCAGCAAGCGCACAGAGTAGTCTGGCTCTAATAAGTCTCTACGTTCCAACGATGTGCTTTCTTGAGCGTACGGCGATACTCAGACCACTCGACGCCTGCTTTAGAGGCTTCAGCAGCCATTGCTTCGTCAATGCCGTCTTCCATACCCTTGAGCCCACAGATGTAAACGTAAGTATTGTCTTGCTGAACCATCTTCCATAGGCGCTCTGCATTTTCAGCAACGCGGTGCTGAATATACATGCGACCCCCTTCAGAGTTTTTCTGTTCGCGGCTAATCGCGTAAGTTAGCTCGAAGTTATCAGGGTACTTCTCCTTAATTTCTTCTAGCTCCTCTTTATAGAGAATATTCTCGGTTTTAGGAATACCAAAGATGAGCCACGCTTTGCCTTTGAACTGATAGTCGGGGTTAGCTTCGCGCTCGTTGTCTTTAAACATGCGCCATAGGTAAGCGCGGAAAGGTGCGATGCCGGTGCCTGTTCCCATCATGACAATGTTGGCATTAGGGTCGTCAGAGAGCAGCATTTCTTTACCGACAGGGCCGGTAATTTTTACCTTTTTGCCTGGCTCAAGGTTGCAAAGGAAAGATGAGCAAACGCCTTTAACGGTTTCACCGCTCTCAGGATCTTTATACTCAAGCTGACGGACGCAAAGAGAGACGGTTTTGTCGTCTACATCGTCGCCGTGCTGAGTAGAAGCGATGGAGTAGAGGCGAATCTTGTGGGGCTTGCCTCTGTCGTCTTCGCCATCGGGAATAATGCCAATGCTCTGGCCTTCGAGGTAGTGGAGATCGCCTTCGGAAAGGTCGAATTTGAGGTGCTTGACGGTGCCGATACCGCCTTCAGCCACGAGTTCTTCATTAGAGATACACGCGCCTAAGTAAGGGCTCTTGGGCTTGTAGATATTAACCGGGACTTTCTTCTTATCCTTAGTGGGTGTCATAGACTTCTTTTTAGAGGAGTTGGATGTGGCCTGGCTGGAAGAGGACGTGCCGCCGTTTGAGCTGGATGCGGCGCTGGCGCTGGCGGCTTCACCAGCAGGGCGAACGCTGATAATAGTGCCGCCTAGCTGCATGATTCTTTTTGATTCTTGCTGCATTCGGCTGTAGGGCACTGTGAACGATACGGTGCCGCTACGGCGAATGGGCGCAGATCTGTCTGAGGCTTGACCGTTTTGACCTAAGCCTTCGACTTCGTAAATGTAGAGTCGGTTAGCTGAGCTGTTAGCAACGCTGCCAATGGTGCTGGAGTTGTACATCCTTGGTAATGGCCTTTGAACGGCTTGATATTTCTATATGGAGAATAGATTATCATTTTGAGCTGATTGATTTCACCTTGCGGCTTATCTTCCTAAAGGCGTGTCTTGATGCTCTGCCGGTTTTCTCGATGTTGCTTCTGTGTTTTATGTTAATCAAAAAATATTATTTGGGTAGGCGATCACGTCAGGGTTAGCTGACGTGCCATTAAACAAGGGGTTTTATGTGGGCTGTAAATCAAGGGCCGCTTGTTCGCAAGTCGTAGTGTCTGATAAGATTTGATATACGTAATCAAAAGTTGCGAATCATAAACTTCTGTGATTTGTCAACTGCCGTTGATGACCTCAATGGATGTGTGTTGCTGGCTATGGCCTTTGGTGTAAGGGCTTGGCAATAGCGGCGATTGGGATAGGGAACGTTCGTTTGCCTGCTCAAAGAAGCTCTTTAAAAATAATTTTGACTTTGTTGTAGAGGACCCTATGACCAGTAAAGAAGGCCAAGTAGTTTTGATCGGTGTGGCTGGAGACTCTGGATGTGGTAAATCCACTTTCTTGCGTCGCCTGATGGATTTGTTTGGTGAAGAGCTGATGACGGTTATCTGTTTGGATGACTATCACAGCTTGGATCGCAAGCAGCGTAAGGAGCAGAAAGTAACTGCGCTGAATCCAAAGGCGAACAACTTTGATTTGATGTACGAGCAGATCAAAGCGTTGAAGGAAGGCAACACGATTGATAAGCCTATTTACAACCACGAAACGGGCGAACTCGATCCGCCTGAGAAGGTGCATCCTAATAAGATTGTGGTGATTGAGGGTCTTCACCCGCTGTATGATGAGCGCGTCCGCAATCTGATTGACTTCAGCGTGTATTTAGACATTAGCGATGAAGTAAAAATCAACTGGAAGATTCAGCGCGATATGGCTGAGCGCGGCCATACGTACGAGGATGTGCTGGCGGCAGTGAATGCTCGTAAGCCTGACTTTGAAGCCTATATTGACGTGCAAAAGCAGTACGCCGATGTCGTTATTCAAATCTTACCAACGAATTTGATTCCTGATGATAAGGAAAATAAGATTCTGCGCGTACGTTTGATTCAGCGCGAAGGTATTAAGGGCTTCGATCCGGTCTATCTGTTCGACCAAGGCTCGACAATCGACTGGATTCCTTGCGGTCGTAAGCTGACGTGTTCTTATCCTGGTTTGCGGATGCACTATGGCCCCGACAGCTACTACGGCAATGAGGTATCCGTGCTAGAGCTAGACGGTGAATTCGACCGCTTGGAAGAGGTTATCTATATTGAGAGCCACTTGAGCAATACTTCGACTAAGCACTACGGTGAAATGACTGAGCTGCTGCTGAAGCACAGTGAGTATCCCGGTTCTAAGAACGGAAGCGGCTTGTTTCAAGTGTTGGTTGGCCTGAAGATGCGGGCGACTTATGACTTGCTGATGGCGGGTGAGAAAGTGCTGGCGGAGACTGTGGCTTAGACCTGACTGCCGAGGGATTACTTAAATAGGTGATGCTTGTAGGTATCAAAAGAGGAGAGTGGTCTTTTTCGGACTGCCCTCCTTTTTTATGGAATTTTTTATTGGGCTGAAATAGGGCCGAGAGAGTTGTAAAGTATTCTTGATTAGACGGGCAACCTCAGGCTAAATAGCATTTTATAGGCTGTCTGTATTTTGACTACCGCAGCGTGGCGACATTATGTCTTCAGATTCTAAGCTCACTAGCATTTTGATCGTCGAAGATAGTCAGGGGAGACGTGAGATCTCGCTTGAGAGTTCTGTGTATTCGCTGGGTCGCGATCCGAAGTGCGATATTCGGTTAGCTTCGCAGTTTGTATCGCGGCACCATGCGACGCTGGTGCAGTTGCCTAAGGATAATGAGACAGACTATTACCGGATTGTGGACGGCAATTTAAAAGGGAAGCCGAGCGCAAACGGAATGCTGATTAATGGGCGGAAGGTGCAGGCCCATGATTTGAATAATGAAGACGAAATTGTCTTTGGGCCGCAGGCTCGAGCGATTTTTTATCAACTGGAGCGGGATACGTTTTCGGGGGTTGCGCCAGATGAGTTTGATATTACGCTGATTAGCCCGAATATGGTGGATGAGGACGAGGGGTAGGGTTTGAGTTTCGGAGATTCGGAGGCCCCCGTCCCCAAAGATGAGGCTCTGAGTGTGTTGGTTTGGTGTCCCTGCGATGTGGCTTTTTGCCTTTTTCGTGGGGCTTTTTGTTGGGATTATGGACGGACGGCGACTTCTGTTGTGGGGTCGAAGAGGTGGATTTGAGCGGGGGGGAAGCTGACTTGGAGAATGCTGCCGAGCTGGATGGGTTGATCGGCTGGAATGCGGGCCTGGAGGGTTTGGTTGTTTGGGAGAGTGGCGAGGATGTAGGTTTCGCTGCCGAGGGCTTCTAGCTGGGTGACGGTGATGGGGATGGAGCCTGGGGTTTGACCGGTGGCGATGTGTTCGGGGCGGATGCCGAGGGTGAGGGGTTGGTTTTGATAGGGGGCGATCGCATCTCTCCATTCAGCAGGTAAAGCCACCGCAAAATCGGGATGCACGAGCTGAGCAGCATCCGCCGTAAGCTTTGCGGTAACTGGGATGAAGTTCATTGGTGGAGAGCCAATGAAGGCGGCGACAAAGCGGTTGGCGGGCTGGCGATACAGTTCTAGCGGGGGGGCGACTTGCTGAATTTGACCCTGGTTCATGACGGCGATGCGATCGCCCATCGTCATTGCTTCAGTTTGGTCGTGGGTGACGTAGATAGTGGTGGTGCCGAGCGATCTCTGAAGGCTGACAATCTGCGCTCTGGTTTCGGTGCGTAGCTTAGCATCAAGGTTAGAAAGTGGCTCGTCCATTAAAAAGACTTGGGGATCGCGAGCCATGGCGCGGCCTAAGGCGACACGTTGCTTTTGACCACCAGAGAGCTGTTTGGGCAGTCGATCGAGAAGTTCGCCAATCTGAAGCATGTCAGCGACGCTTTGAATGCGCTTGGAAATCTCTGTTTTGGAAGGGCGCGGGCGGCTGCGGCGGAGGCCGAAGGCGAGATTGTTATAGACGCTGAGGTGTGGGTAGAGGGCGTAGCTTTGGAACACCATGGCGATGTCGCGCTGCTTGGGCGGCAGGGTGTTGACGAGGCGATCGCCCACATGAATATTGCCGCTGGTTAGCGTTTCGAGCCCGGAAATAAGCCGCAAAAGCGTACTTTTTCCGCAGCCTGAAGGGCCAACAAGCACCATAAACTCACCATCGTTGACGGTGAGATCTATTTGGCTGAGCACAGGCCGCGCAGGATCTGGCCTAGTCGTCGCTTTGCTTTTGGGGTCTTTTGTCGGAGGTTTGTCTTCGACAGCTTTAGCGCGGCTATCGAAGGACTTGGAAATGTTCTGGAGGACGACTCTGGCCAAAGGATTGTGCTGCTACGTGTCGAGGTCTTCTTCGTCAATGTCAGTGATGCGGGCTTCTGTAATAATTTCGCTGCGGTTCGGGGTGACGAGGCGGGCGTTGGGTTGGGAGCGGCCCTGAAGCGGGATGTTGTCGATGTTGATTTGGGCGAAGCGGTTTTCGCTGGTGAGCAGGGTAACGTTGGCTTCTGGAACCGCCAATATCATGGAGGCTAGCGCGTCATTTTTCAAGTCGAACTTGAAAGACTGAGAGCCGATGCCGCCCCGATTGGAGGCCCGGAAGTTGTTGACGAGCATTCGCTTACCGTAGCCTTTTTGAGAGACGAGCAGGAGGCTGTCTTTGACGCTGACAGGCACACCGCCGACGAGCGTTTCGTTTTTGGTGAGGCGAATGCCTTTGGTGCCCTGAGAAGTCCGGCTAGTTTCGGGGAGCTGATCGTCGTTGATTTGGAAGCGCAGGAGCCTGCCGCCAGATGAGGCAAGAACGATGTCTGTTCCAATATCAGCGGTGAAGGCAAATAGTAGCGTGTCGTCGTCTTTAAGCTTGAGGGCGGTGAGGCCACGACCGCTGATGTTGGTGAGTTCTTTAGCGGGGAGGCGTTTGACGCGGCCATAGGCGGAGATGACGATGAGCTGCTGTGCCAGGCGCTCTTCGGTCATAACGATGTGGGTGACGATGCTGTCAGGAACGCTGCCGACAGCGGGGGGCAGGAGGTTGATAAGTGGGACGCCTTTGTTGTTGCGCTGGGCTAGCGGTACGTCGTTGGTGCTGACGGTGTAAGCTTTACCGTCGCGGGTGAGCACGAGAATCTCTTGAGTGGGATTGGTGATCTCGGCCTGGATGGTGACATCATCGAATTCGTCGAGCCGCTTGCCGGGCGAGTCTTCTTTGGCTTTGCGGCGACTGTAGGTTTTGGGCGCAGAACGGCGAATGTAGCCTTTGCGAGTGATTTCGAGGACGAATTCGGCCTCGCTTTCTTCAGCGGCAATCTCAGCGAGGACTTTTTCTTCTTTTTTACGCTGGGCGTCAGTTTGGATGCGAGTGCGGCGGGGATCGTTGAATTTCTTTTTAAGGGCACGCAGCTCTTTTTTGAGCGACTTCATCAGCACCGAGCGATCGTCTATGAGGGTCTGGAGTTCGTCAATGCGATCGCTCAATTCCTCAGCCTCATCGCGAAGCTTCTGCTGCTCTAACCCGGTGAGCCTGCGCAAGGGCATAGAAAGAATGCTATCTGCCTGGCGATCGCTCAAGTCCAGATGCGACTGCAACTCTGCTCTGGCAGTCGTCCCATCGGCGGCACCGCGCAATATCTCAATCACGTCATCTAGATTGTCGAGTGCGACGATCAGACCTTCAACAACGTGAGCGCGGTTTTGCTTTTGACCTAGCTCGTGATTGTACTGACGAATCAGCGTGTCTTCGCGGAAGGTAAGAAAGGCTTCGAGCATTTCTCTGAGCGATAGCTGCCGGGGCTGACCGTCGTCGATAGCCAGCATGAGTGCGCCAAAGTTGACCTGTAGCGGCGTCATTTTGTAGAGGTCATTCAAAATTAAGTGGGGTTGAGCCTCCCGCTTAACTTCGATCACCACTCTCATACCATCGCGATCGCTCTCGTCGCGAATATCTGTAATGCCCTCAATACGCCCCTGGTTCACAAGGCTAGCAATCTTGGTAATCCAGCTTGCTTTGTTGACCTGATAGGGTAGCTCGGTGACGATAATGGCCTGACGCGATCGCTTCCCCTTCCCCGTCTTGATTTCTTCAAAATTAGCAATCCCGCGAATGGGAATACCGCCTCGCCCGGTGCGGTAGGCATCGCGAATGCCTTTAGTATCAATAATTTCCGCGCCAGTTGGAAAATCTGGCCCTGGAATGAGATCAAACAGCTTGTCGTTAGAGAGATTGGGCCGGTCAATCAGAGCAATCAGACCGTCGATAATTTCGCCCAGGTTGTGCGGCGGAATATTTGTGGCCATGCCGACTGCAATACCCGAGCTGCCGTTGAGCAGCAGATTTGGTAAATGCGCGGGCAGCACAACGGGCTCTTGCTGAGAGCTGTCGAAGTTGTCGGCAAAATCGACCGTAGCCTCGCTAACATCCCCTAACAGCGCGCTGTGGCCGATTTCTGCCAGGCGCGTTTCGGTGTAGCGCATGGCCGCTGGTGGGTCGTTATCAACCGAGCCAAAGTTGCCGTGGCCTGCGAGCAACGGGTAGCGGCTAGAAAAGTCTTGCACCATGCGGACGAGGGCGTCGTATACCGCCTGATCGCCGTGGGGATGGTATTTACCGAGCACGTCTCCGACGACGCGGGCGCATTTTCGGAATGGCCTATCTGGCACCAGTCCTAGCTCGTGCATGGCGTAGAGAATGCGCCGATGAACCGGCTTGAGGCCGTCTCGTACGTCAGGCAGCGCGCGCCCGACAATGACACTCATGGCGTATTCCAAATATGATCGCTGCACTTCGGTGTGGAGTGCGGTGGTTACGATCTGCTCTTTGGAAAAGTCTAACTTTTTCGCCATGAATGGAGTCCTGAATAAATCGGCTGGGTGGATAGGAAGCGGGAATAACGATATACGGAAGGGTCGAAAAACTGCAATACTCTAGGATGCGCTTCCTGAAATGCGGTCTTTAGTTTGTATCATTAAGCCGCAACTAAAGTATGTGGTTTTGGCTTTGAGGTTTGCAATTTTTTGCAATCTTATTAAGCGGCTATCGTGCCATGTTAAGGGCCTTACGAAACACTTGGGTGTTACTTAAATATCCAATAAATATCAAAAATATCAATTTTTTTTGATGCTAGCTTGGGTAAGCTGTTCTTACAGAGGGGCCTCGGTACCTTTGTTTTGATAGGTTTTTGTTACTTTAAACCTTTGTTTAATCTCAGTTCAAATTCAGTCCAGAAAAGTCATGAAGACCGTTCTAATTGTGGAAGACGACATGGTAAACGCCCGCGTTTTCTCAAAGATTTTGACGAAGCGAGGGGGGCTGAATGTGAAACATACCGAGAATGTTGAAGAGGTGATTAGCACCGCTCAGACCAAGGGGGCAGACGTTATTTTAATGGATGTTTCGCTCTCTCACAGTGTTTATCAGGGGAAGCCAGTAGACGGGATTGAGATCACTCAGATGCTTAAGAGCAATCCTGAGACGGCAGGTGTGCCAGTGATTTTGGTGACGGCTCATGCGATGGATGGTGATCGCGAAACCTTCCTAAGCCAAAGCGGCGCTGATGGCTACATCTCTAAGCCTGTAGTTGACCATCAAAAGTTTGTCGATGACATTGCGGCGATGATTCCTGATAAAGATTGAAGGCTCTAGTTAGTTCTACTGTACTATTCTATCGCAAATTTATTGCAAAAAAGAGCGACGGGCCTGAATAACATGGCCTGTCGCTCTTTTTAATGACTGCTTGAAGACTGCTGGTTGACGGACGCTAGTCGAGAGGATTGGGTCTAGAGCTGACTAATCAATTCTCTGAGCGTTGGTGTATTAAAGAAGTTTTCGGTGGCCGTGATGAGGCGATCGCCCCACAGATTTTCTTTAAGAAACTCAATATCCGCATAGCGAGGGTCGCGCTCTAAAGCGGCAACGGCAATGTCGCTGCTGGCGAGGGTCTGGTTGCCCTGACTGTATCTGGCAACCGCGATCGCAAGCTGGGGCTCACTCTCTTCGGCCTCAGCCAATTCAAGCGCCCGTTGCCACTGGCTAATAGCGCCTTCGGTATCGCCCGATTCGTACATGACCAGGCCAATGTTGTTGATCGCGGGCCAGAAGTTGGGGTCGGTGCTGGCTGCTTTTTCGTACTGTGTGATCGCCTGATCGTAACGGTTGAGCTTGTAATAGGCGTTGCCCAAATCGAACAAGGCATTAGCATTCTCAGGGTCGATGTCTAGCCCAGACTCAATAGATGCGGCAGCTTCAGCGTATTGCTGCTGGCTGAAGTAGGCATTCCCTAATGCAAACATAACCAAAGAATTTTCAGGCTGGAGCTGTTTGGCTCTACCAAGGGCTTCAATCGCCTGATCGGGCTGGGGCTCACTTGCCTGCAGATAAAGGCTTCCGAGCAAAGCCAAGATATCAGCATCGCCAGGCAGTAGCTGGGCGGCGAGCTGAGCGCGGGCTAGGGCTTCGTCGTATTGCTGAAACTGAGCCAGTTGCGCAGCGTCTCTAGCTAAGCTTTGACCGTCTGCTTGCAAGCGCTCTTCATCTAGCGGCAGCGTGTAAGGGAGGAGTGCCTGAGATAGGGCCGGTTTGGCCTGACTCCAGGTTCCTAAGAGCAGCATGAGCGAGAAGGTAATTCGTTTGAGCACGGGTTATTTTTTGTGTAAGAAACAATAGAGAGTTAACTTTACAAGCGCGGTTGCTATGACTACTTTCAGCTAGTACCGCTCTTTTTCAGCATAGACTTAAAGATAATTTTATCTAATGAGTTTTAGTTCGGTTATGTGCGGTGTGCCGCTAAGTAAAGCTAAAACCTCAGCTCGTATTCAATCAAGAATTGGTTGATGTCATCAAAGTTGGTGGCGCTACGGACGGTGAGTGAGTCGGTAAGGCGATAGTTGACGCCAACTTCAGGGTTGCTGCTATCGGTGAGGATTTTGGTGAGCGAAACTGAGGTCGAGTCAGTAACATCAAAACCAGCCGTTGCACCGATGTCTAACCCTGACTCATTGTCTTCTTCCGATTGGGTGCGGCTAGCAGAGGTGACTGGAAATAGCCGGAACTCACTCAGGCTGAGCGTATTGCCAATCAGGTCTTGAACTCTAGTCAGCACGGTACCGCCAACTAAGTTGATCAGTCCTTCAAACCCATCACCACCGCCGCCGAGGCTACCTACTGTAGATTCGATTGCGTCTACGAATCCGCCGCCGATGAGGGCAAGCAGTTCGGTTTCGCTCCGGGAGGGTGAGCTAGATAGTTCTAGATTTTCAAAGATAGCGTTAGCAGGGCCGTTGACGTCTGCATAGACGCGAATGGTACGTAACGATCCTGGGTTACTGAAGCCGTTGTTAGAAGTATCTGCAATCTCAGCGTTTGCGAACGGCGTGTTAGTTAAAGAAGGCGGGCTATCAACTTCTGGCACGTTGCTACGTAGCGAAACGTCTAAGAATGGATTTGAGATGCCCATCTCTCGGGTGAACACAGCTGTGTTGTCTCCTCCTCTAAGTCGGAATACAGTGTTGAAAAGGCTGACGCGGCCTGACTTGATATTGATAACGCCGTCAGGCTCTAAGTCTGAGGGGGGGCCGTTGAGTAACAGCGTGCCATCGGCAACAAAGTTAAGCAGGTTGCCCTGCGTAATTTGAATCGATGGGCCAAGGGTGAGCCGAAGATCGCGGAAGTTGGTGGTAATTCCACCGGTTTCAGAGCCGCCGCTGAGCAAAGCGGTGTTGAAGTCGGTAGTGTCCGAAGCGTTGGTGGTCGCTGCTGTACCGTTTCCTTCAGGCAGTAGGACGCGACCGTCAGCAAGAATGACCTGACCGCTAACTTGAGGCCCACCTATCAGCGCGCTACCACCTACCACAATTTGACCCTTGACGCCGCCGCTGTAGAGGTTGTCGAGATTTAGGGCAATGTCTTCAAAGTTGACAGTGAGAGGACGATCGGCAGCTAGCGGCTGAGGAAAGAGCGGGTTGGTATTCGTGGCATCTTCTTCTGCCTCATCTTCTGAAGGTGCGGCTGTAGAGACGGCAGTCAGTGTGCTCAGACGCGGGCCGCTGATGACCGGATATAGCAGCGGGAAAATACCAGCAGCGGTCAGTCTACCATCGCTAAACTGTCCTTCCAGGGCTTCGACGACAATCCGCTCGCCCTGAAAAATTGCCCTGCCGTTGACGTTTGTCAAAGGTTCTGGCAAAACCTGGGCGTTGATGACGGCATCTTCTAGCGTTGCAATGCCGTCGATCTCAGGATCTTTTAGGGTGCCACCTACGTTTAGGTTGACTGTGCCGCTGCCTGATTCCCAAGCGACTTGCTGCGTGAAGATATTGAGGAGCGCTAAACCTTCGTCCTGAACATTGACAGACACGGAGATGTCTTCGCTATCAGGTTGAACATCCATGAAGTTGAAGGCGTAGGGAATTTGGGCTGAGAGGGTGAGGGGTTGTTCGGGGGTGCTGGCGGTGAGAGTGCTGGCGAGGCTGAGGCGGGCGTTTTGGTAGAGGAACTGGGCAGCGGCGGTTTCGATAGGGGTGTCGTTGATGGTGGCAGCGGCGATTTCAGCTTCGCCCCTGAGCTGAGGGTTGGCGAGCGTACCGCCTAGCCTGGCATTAGCGTTGGCAAAGCCGTCGATGTCGAGAGGAATTTCGAGGATGTCGCGGGCGGCGGAAACGTCAAGGTTTTGGGCGGTGGCTTGGAGGTTTGAGGTGAGTTCAGTGTTCTGGCCGAAGACGATTTGGCCTGATAGGTTAATGGCTGCGATCGCCTGTTCCAATTCACCCTCAATAGGCCGCACTTCGGTGTTTGTTGGATCGTCAGATAGACTAGGTAGCCCTTCATCAAACTCAGGCTCAACAATGTCGGTATCAGTCTCTAAATCAGCTAGTTCAGAACCTTCAGGAAGTGATAGAACCGATGCAAACCGTACGGGCTCTAGGGTCAGTATATTAGGCGTCAAGCTCCCTTTCGCAATTACTTCTTCAGCGCTGTAGTCATCACCCCACTGCCAGTTAGCTCCGGCCAAATCGAAATCTAACTTGAAGTCGCTACCCGCACCGTTGAGCACAATATTGCCCGCAAAGGGGCCGCTGAGTTCTGCAAGTGGTGGCACCGGACGCGCTTCGTCAGCTATCCTTTCTTCGGTCTGAAGCGCTTGAATTTCGGCAAGGCGACGGAGCTGTTCTAGCAGCGCGGCGTCGGGGTTGCCAGTGGAGCTAGTCGCTAGAATGCTGTCTAATACTGCTTGAGAGGGCGGATTCTCTAACCATTCTGGCGGGGTAAGCCCCCGGCGGAAGTCGTTAAGCTCGTAAATAGATAGTGCCGTGAGAATGTTTTGAACATCGCCTTGCTGCGTAGCGAGATTAGCGCTGTAAACCGGCTCGGGGCCGTCTAGCGCGAGGCTACCGCTGAGCGAATAGAGATTGTCATTGAGGACGAGTTCTCCGCTGGTAAAGGTGGCTAGCTCATTGGCGTAGCGGACTTGGCCTGCAAGGCGTCCGGCTCCAATGTAGCCGAGCCCTAGCTGCTCGATAGCAATGTCGCCTATGAGAGTTTCGTCGCTAAGGTTGACGGCTAAATCGGCTGAGGAGAGGGTGCCGCGTAGCTGGCCGATGTCGGCTGCACCTTCAGGGGGGAAGTTGAGGACGGAGAGGGGAAAGTTGCCTGCCTGGACGGCGAGGATGTCGCCCTGGGTTTGGCCTCTGGCAAAGGCGCTGCGCCAGTCGATGTCGAAGTTGAAGTCGGGTGAAGGGCTGTCTTCGCGGAAGGTGGCAGGGCCGATGTCGAGGGCGATGCTGTCGGTGGGGCCGGTGAGGTTGAGATCTAGGCCGTCGCTGAAGGCGAAGTCTACGGTGCCGGTGAGCAGGGGGTTGAAGGGGAGGCGGTTGGCGATGAGGTCGGTGAGGCGGACGTCGCCGCTGATGGTGGGCGCTTCGGGACTGCCGCTGATGGTGCCGTTGAAGTCGGTGCGTCCGGCGAGGTTGAGTACGTCGGGGATGGTGACGAAGGGAATTTCGTTGATGCCATAGTCTTGGGCGACGACGGTGAGATCTAGTCGTTCTAGGCCCTCGAAGCCGCTGTCGAAGATGGGGGTGATGGTGCCGTTGGCGGTGATGCGGTCGGTGCGGGCTCCGGTGATCTGTAGCTTTTCGCCGTTCCAGGCGACTTGGGAGGTGAGCGGATTACTGATGCTGGCAAACTGGGGGCCGAAGGTGGCTAGGCCGTTGGTGAAGGTGATGTTTCCCTGGGCTGTGATCGCCCCAATCTTGGTATTTGCCGTATTCCCACTCGCCGTAAAGTCACCGCTCACTTCGCCAGTCAAATTTTCTGAAATCGCGTTGAGATTGACGTTTGCTAGTGAAATATCGCTTGTCCACTGGCCGTTCAAAAGGTTGCCGGAAGCGTTGACAATGCCGCCGCCTAGCTTAAAAGTGCTGTCTCGAAAAGCAATGTTGTTGCCAGT
Organism: uncultured cyanobacterium; assembly: GCA_963793265.1. Lineage (GTDB taxonomy): Bacteria > Cyanobacteriota > Cyanobacteriia > Phormidesmidales > Phormidesmidaceae > Phormidesmis. The sequence continues at coordinate 580,016 of CAWBZI010000002.1, read as the reverse complement.
AATATCAATGCTGCCTGCGCCTGCGTAAAGGGCATCGGGCGCTCGCCAGTCAATTGTTGTGCTGATCTGCCCGCCCCGGCTGACGACTCTCGCATCGGCAGAGACGAGCCCTAGTCTAAAGCCAGGATTGATGCCGTAGATTTTAGCGATCGCTTCAGCAGGCAGGCTGCGGCCAGTGACGTTGAAGGTAAAAGGCGTTCCCTGGGCGAGTAGAACCTGGCCCGAGCCGCGTAGGGCTCCGCCGTTGGCAGGGGTGGCGGCGATGTCGCTGAGGGTGAGCTGTTGGCCCTGAAGGCGAAAATCGGTAGCGGCATTGGTGAAGGCGAGCTTGTCTACTGTGAGGGGTTTGGTGGCGATCGCCTGGCCTGAAAAAATGGGATTGTCGATAGGGCCGTTAATATTGGCGATCGCATCAAAGACACCTTCAGTCGGCACAGGCAGCTCTAAATCAACCGTTTCTGTAAACTCTTTGACCGTCACATCGTTAGCCACTGCCGTCAGGTCGTAGCCATTATCAAAATCAACCAAACCCTCAGCAACAGCATCAATGTCGCCGTAGTCAGCGCTGACTCGATCAATCGTCCACTTGTTGCCCTGAAAGCGCGTTTGGCCCTCAATATTTTCTAGCGGCAGCGGCAGAATATCAGTCGTCACCCCGGCGTCATCGACCGCCAACGCACCCGAATATTCAAACGGCTGATCGGGCCTGAAGGCCATATCCATCGTGCCACTCACAACGCCAGATTCGACGGCGAATTTATCACTGAATAGCCCAATCGTCGGCAGCGTGAAATCTAAAATATCGTCTAGCGTTACCTTGTCTGACTGAAGATATAGGTTAGTCGCGCTTTTAATATTGCTGTCTTTCTCACTATCAGATGAGTTTCGATCCGCTGACTCTGAATCGCTCGCTTGAGACTCCTTAGCCGTTCCGTCAACTGCTTCTACGACCTCAACCGGCTGGACTTCACCTTTTAGCGTCAGCACACCGCCCGCGACCGGATCGCCTGTTACTTCAAACCGAGTTCGCCGCGTATCTTCGCCTGCTACAACAATATTGTCAAAACTGACGCTGCCGTTCACGTCATTAAAAGGAATGGTTTCGGGCTCTTCAGGATTAAAAGGCAGCGGTACCAGCGTGAGCTGAGAGTCACGAACGCGAATATCGTCTAGGCGAATCTCAAATCTACGATCTGTCTCTTCCTCATCTTGTTCAGGTACATCAACATCAAGCCATCCCTTTTCCTCATCCTGTTCTAAGTAACCTTCTGCTTTTACGAGTGTCAAATCTAACCCTAGCTCTGAGGTCAGCAGGGTTTCGATTAGATCGAATCTAACAATGGTGGTATCGACTTCCAGTGTTGTAGAGTCGTCTGCGGCTGCGCCAATAGTAGACGGCCCCACCTGAATGCTGCCAAGCGTGACCTTCTCAACCTCCCCTAAGTCAACAGGGCGCTCTAGAGAATCGGTCAGCGTTTTAGATAGCAGCGGAGAGAGGTCTTCGTTAATGAAAATCCAGGCCCAAGCGGCTAGCCCAAGCCCTGCAGCACCAAAGAGTGTGCCAATAAAAGTGCCTAACCAAAACCACGGAAAAGTCCGTCGACCTTGTGGAGGGCGATCGGGCGCTAATTCAGGGGTTGGCTCTGGTGTAGATGATGGACTGCTATCAGAATTGGGCGGCACTGGCGGCACAGGTGGCGGTGTATTTGGCGACACTGCAAATGGGCTAAAGCCTGACTACTCAGCTACTCTAGCAACATTGCTCACGCCTTTTATGAGTATGTGGCAATTTCGTAAGTGCATACCGATTTAAAGCGATTGCTAAGCACTGTTCAAAAGGCATCTTAAAAGGCAACGATCCAAAAGGCGACGATGACAAAAGGTTCCTATAATAGCTACTGCGCTGTAAAAGTGTATTCCGAATACTTTTGAACTAGGACTCGCGATCGCCCCCCAATGGACAGGCCCAATTCATTTTCTAGTTCATCACCTCATAACCCTTTCTCAAAACTTCAGAGTCGCTATTTGGTTTTTAGCACCTACTTTATCGCCGCCCCCTTAGTCGGCATAGTGTATGGCTCGCTGGACTATTGGCTGCCTCTGTTACGAGTATCACAAGATCCGATTTCGACGCCTATTTTAACGATTTCACTACTAACGATTGTGGGCAGCGTGATCTTATGGGCGGGCCGTCAGGAAGGGCTAGACGTTAAATATTTGATAGGGCAGCGAGTGCCGCGGTTTTCTATTTTCTATGGGGTGCTCTTAGTCGCTAGCCTGCTGCTATTTTCTCTTGGAATTTCTCTACTCGCTTTCTACGTACTCTCTCTCGGTTTTCCGAACTATGTGAATGGTTTATTGGAAAACAGTAAGCTGTTGAGAGGAACAGAAAGCCTGTATCCGCGAGTGTATAACTGGCTAATGCTGTTTCTGCTAGTGATATACGCACCTTTGGTAGAAGAACTCATCTTCAGAGGCTTTTTGCTTCAGAGATGGGCGGTGAAGTGGGGCCTGCGGCGAGGGATGATTGCTTCTTCGGTATTGTTTGGGGTGCTGCACTTTAGCAATCCGCTGGGGCTGACCCTATTTGGGCTAGTGATGGGGCTGCTGTATGTGCGATCGCGTAGTCTTTGGGTGCCGGTAGCGTGTCACTCGTTAAACAATTTAGCGGCAGTCGGTATGGATTGGCTCTCTCGAATGTCAGTAGCCGATCAAACTGCGACGGTAAGCGATATTCAATCGGAGTGGAGAACTAGCCTGGTGCTAATAGCGGTGTCTTTCCCTTTCTGGGCCTGGTTTGTGTGGAAAAGCTGGCCCAAGAAAACGGACGCCATTCCCTATCTGTTAAATTTTCAAATGGCTCAAAGCGAGCCGGAGAGCCTCTAAAATGCCCCCTATTCGCCGCGTTCGACAGCACGTTAATCCGCTCAGCAGTAAGTATGCCAATCCGGCTGATGCCCCCGACTGGCAGGCGGTATTTGCCAACCCTCAGCGACCGCTGCATTTGGATATTGGCTGCGGCAAGGGTGATTTTGTGCGGGAGATGGCCAATCGGGTTCCAGACTGGAACTTTTTGGGGTTAGAGATTCGAGAGCCTTTGGTTGAGCGGGCTTTGATCAGACGAGATCAGGCAGGACAGAAAAATCTGCACTTCGTTTTTTGTAATGCGAATAATTCACTGAAGCCGCTGCTGGCTAACTGGCCGAACGGCTGCCCTTTGCAGGTTGTGAGCATTCAGTTCCCTGACCCTTGGTTTAAGAAGCGGCACCAAAAAAGACGGGTGGTGCAGCCGGAGCTGGTTGAGGCTTTGGCAGAGCTAATGCCTATAGGGGCAATGATTTGGCTACAGTCGGATATTGAGGAGGTGTGTGTGGAGATGTGTGATCGCTTTGACGAAAACGCTGCCTTTACCCGCAAAGGCACTAGCTGGCTAATAGAAAGCCCATTTCCAGCCCAGACAGATCGCGAGCGCGTCACGCAAGAAAAGGGCCTGCCGGTATACCGGGCAAAGTATACTCGCGTGCAATAATGTAAACTTTTATAAATGACGTTCATAAAACACCAGAAGAACTATGTCTGAGCCAGTCGGTTTTGGGAAGAAAACACCTAAGAAACCTAAGTCGGAGCGTACGCAGAAGCGGGAAAAGGCTTCTCAGCAGTACGACAAAATGAAAACCGATGGCCTGCCTGAGTATGAGGTGTATGTACGGGGTGAAGGCACTAAGCAGTGGTATCCGATTGGTGCGATCGCAGTCCGCCGCTCTAGCCAAATTAGCCGCGCGATTTATCACAGCGAAGCCGATTTACTTCAGGGCGCGTTCCGGGCTTTTCCTGTGTTGAAAAAAAGCCGGGACACTCTGGAGTATGGGTATCGGCTTAAGGGTGAAAAGGATGATGATATTGAACTGGCAACTAAGCAGCGCGATCGGAACGAACGCGGCTTAATGGGTGCGATTAATAGTATCAAGGGATTGTTTGGCGGTAAGAAAGCGGCTGAATAGACAATGACCTCTTTGGGGCTATCCGACTAAAGAGCGATGATTGTTTGGCAGCAAATCCGAGATGATTAGATTTATATCACTACGAATGGAAAGAATATGAAGCCTGATGAGCTAGATGCTGCCACGATTGATCGTGTGATTGAAATGGCTTGGGAAGATAGAACAACTTTTGAGGTGATTGAAAAGCAGTTCGGTCTTAAAGAAAAAGATGTGATTGCGGTGATGCGCAAGTATATGAAGCGCTCTAGCTTTAAGATGTGGCGCAAGCGGGTGACTTCGCGTAAGACTAAGCACGCAAAGCTGAGAGATTTTGAGGTGGGGCGGTTTAAGTCTAGTAATCAGAAGAATTATCTGTAGATAAGTAAACTGAAGATAGACGAAGGTTCCCGCATTGCCCCCGTCCCCACGTTGGGGCTCTGAGGCAAGACGTGTTAAATCTCACTGCTTACAGGCTAAGCGGCGCTAAAATTGTTAGGCCGTTTGGGATGCACTCAAACTCTACGGGGGTTGTGCCGATGATTTCGCCATCTACAACAACTTTCTGGGGCGGGATGGTGGCAACTTTTATGGTGGAGACTCGCAGGCTGAGGATGTCGTCGTTTTGGGCGGGGCGCTTGACAAGGGCGGCGGTGAAAAGTTCAGCGATCGCACCAACCCCCTGAAGCCTAGCGGCAATACCCTGAGCTTCTGTGGGCGATAGGCCAATAGTGACATCAAGCAGACCATCGTCACTAATCACCTCACCAAAGCCTTGAGCCATTACAGACGTGGGCGGTGCGACGTTGGCCACTGTAATCGCGCTACAGTCGAATTTGTTGGTTTGGCCGTTAATTTCCAGCTCAGCTTCAAAGGGCTCTTGGTCGGCTAGCTGCTGCATTCCAGCCACGATATAGGCCAGAACGCCAAAGCGATTTTTCATTTCTCGGTTGGCCCGTTCTACGGTTTCAGCTTCAAAGCCAATGCCTGCTAAAAGCACCATGGGCGCACCGTTGCAGGTGGCTACATCAATTTGGCGAGTTGTGCCTGCCAGAATATTTTCGCAGGCGTCGGGTAGGCCAGTTGGAATGCCAAGGGCGACTGAGAAGGCGTTGGCGGTGCCGCGTGGGATGACACCTAAGGGAATATCGGTTCGCATGACGGCTTCGGCCACGGCTGAAACGGTACCGTCGCCACCAGAGGCAATGACTAAATCTGCACCGGCTGTGATCGCCTCTCTTGCCTGCTGCCCAGGACTCACATCTGGCTCGGTCAAAATCACATTGACCTGAATTTGCGGCTCTAATATCTTACGAATGAGCTTGAGATCTTGATTGGGATCGCCCTGGCCGGAGATGGGATTAAAAATAAGGTGAGCAATGCGACTTTTGGCGAGGGCCAAAAACACAGCGCGAGCCGTGGAAATATTAGTCGCAAATGGAACATCGTGTAGCTGACACATCCGCATCATGGTGCTGATGTCAGTTGCCGCGTTGTGGGCGTAGAGAGAGTCGGCCAGAAAAACAACGGCAGCAATTTTGTTCTCAGCGACACGCGCCGCAATTTGAATATCTCCCCCTGCTGCACCCGCTAGTAAAGGTTCTACGGTTAATGGCGTGGACTGATTGAGGCTATTGCCGGTGGTTTCAGTTGCGATTATGTGATAGCGAGACAGCAGCGATGAATACTCATTTACAAAGTCGATGAGGGCGTTTTTTTGGCTGTCGTGAGCGATAAATGCAATGGTGGTTGGCATAGGAGGAGACTCGTCGAAGCCATGCTACAGAAGAACAGTCCCCTATTTTGCCTTATTTGGCAGCTTCCCAAAGAACCCCGTCATCAATTGCAAGATCAAACGCTTTAAGGGTGTGATGCTATCTAACACCCAAATGCCCGCGCGCCTAGCGATCAGTAGGGGTAAAAAGCGGTTGGAAAATGAGCGATTTAAAAAGTCTGTGAGGCTTAGTGTGAACCAGTTCTCAGTTCTACGCCAGCGTTCATATCTCTTTAGAACCTTTATGCTGCCTAGATCTTCACCTTTGCTAGCGGCTCTCTGAATCACCTCAGCTAAGGCCGTGGCATCGCGAATGCCCATATTAAGACCCTGCCCGCCGACAGGATGGCAGCAGTGTGCCGCGTCACCAATTAAAGCAGTGCCAGGACGAACATACTGACGGCTCTGCATGAGCTGCACGGGAAACATCATGGGTTCATTCACAAGTGTGAGATCGCCCATCTGATCGCCATAGCGAGCCTTTAGTTCTGATAGAAACTGTGCTTTTGGTAAGCCCAATAATGCTTTGGCTTCTTCATGTGGGGCCGTCCAAACGATTTGGCAGCGGTTGTGAGGGAGCGGCAGAATGGCAAAAGGGCCGCTGGGCCAGAACTTTTCGTAGGCGGTGTTTTGATGGGAGTGCTCAGGCTCTAGAACGGCGGTGATGCAGGACTGCCAGTATTTCCAGCCGAGGGTTTTGATTTGGGCGCGATCGCGTACAAAAGACCTCGCCCCATCAGCCCCCACCATTAGCGAGCACTCAAAGCGATAGCGCTCAACTTGCCCTGCGCTCAAATGCTCTACAGCTAGCCGACTACAAGGTTGATTGATATCGGCACTAAGCACCTGACTCTCGCACCAATAGTCGATATTTTCAGCAGCACCGATAGCCGACTGTAGCGCTCTCATCAGCACCGTATGCTCAGCCGAATAATAAACCGCATCGCTTCTACCATCGGTTGGTCTAAACGTAATGGCCTTATCGTAGTCAGCATCTGAGAGCTTAACGCGCTGAAAGTGAGTGAGTTGCGGCCCCACCGTATCCCATAGACCCAGCCCTTCTAAAATGCGGGCTGATACCGGCGAAAAAGCATATGCCCTTTGCCTTCCAGCAGCTTGCTCAGCCGTTTGTGCTTCGATAACGGCCACGCGCAGACCAGACTCTCGCAGTCCGCAGGCGCAAGTTAGCCCCACAATGCCGCCACCGACAATCACCACATCGTAGGTTCTAAGAAGGGCCGAGGCGGTCGGGTGAGGGCGGCTAGATAGAGCAGCGGTCATAAGAGGTTCTTTTGAGACAGTGACTATGCAGGATTAATTCACATCCCTTTACATTCTGACTCGCAAATACCGATCTATCAACCTGTGCATGACAAAGGTGTTTACGCATTAAGCGCTGAGCTACAGTTATAGATAGCAGCATATTTTACTGATGTGGTCGGAGGTGACCCTGTGGCTTCCCCGTTTCCTGGAATGGATCCTTACTTAGAACATCCAGAGATCTGGCCAGGTGTTCATTTATCTTTAATTAACGCTTTAGCAGGTGCTTTAACCTCTCAGGTCAGGCCCAAATATTCTGTCTCTATGGAGGTTCGGATGTATGAGACGGTAGACGAACAGTCATTGCTCGTTGGCATTCCTGATGTTGCCGTACAGAAATCTGCTCAGTTACCGGAACGACAGACATCAAGTGTTGCTATAGCCGAAGCAGAAACGCAGCCTATAACCGTTACACTGCCGATACCGATTACAGTTCGCCAAGGTTATTTAGAAGTTCGAGAAGTTGCGACGAAAGAAGTGGTCACTGCCATTGAACTACTGTCGCCTGTCAACAAGCGAGCTGGGGAAGGCCGACAATCTTACGAAGCGAAGCGCCAAAGGCTACTTGGCAGCTCAACTCATTTGGTAGAAATTGACTTACTAAGAGCACACCAGCCTATGCCAATGTATGGCGAGGGGCCAGGTAGCCACTACAGAATTTTAGTGAGCCGCAGCAACCAAAGACCTAAGGCAGAACTATACGCATTTAACGTGAGGGATAAAGTAACGCCTTTTAAGCTACCTTTGCGGTCAGGAGATTCAGAGCCTACAGTGAATTTGCAGCAGTTACTAAACGATATCTACGAACGTTTTGGCTACGACCTTAAGCTCGATTACAGAGCCGACCCTGTTCCGCCTTTTAAAGAAGAAAATCAGGCTTGGTTAGAACAACAACTTCAGGATGCAGGATTACGCTAGCGCCTCTGCCATTACTTCTTCACTCATATCGAAGTTTGCCGTCACCGACTGCACGTCATCCGATTCTTCTAGCGCGTCCATCATTTTCATCAGCGAAGTCGCTAGCTCAGCGTCTTCTACTGCAATAGTGTTTGAAGGAATCCAGCGCATGTCAACTTCGCGAATATCATAGTTTTTGGCTTTGAGAACATCGCTGACGCTCTCTAGGCTGGGCACATCACAAAAAACCTCTGCGCCAGGAACATCTTCGTCAATTTCGTCTACAAGTTCATACGATTCTGCCCCTGCTTCTAGCGCGTCTTCAAACAGCGCTTCTTCGTCAATATCGCCTGCGAGGGTAATCACGCCTTTGTGATCAAACATCCAGCCGACGCAGCCGGTTTCGCCTAAGTTACCGCCGTTTTTGTTGAAAGCGGTGCGGAGGTCGGCGGCAGCGCGGTTGCGGTTGTCGGTAAGGGCTTCGATGAGGACAGCGACGCCGCCGGGGCCGTAGCCTTCGTAGCGGATAGACTCGAAGTCGCCTTCGCCAGAGAGAGAGCCGCTGCCTTTGGCGATCGCCCGCTCAATATTCTCTGCCGGGAAGCTCACAGCTTTCGCCTTCTCAATCGCCGTTCGCAGTTGAAAATTCCCATCCGGGTCACCGCCACCCTGCCGCGCTGCCACGATGATCTCTCTGGAAACCTTGGCAAATATTTTGCCGCGCTTAGAGTCTACTCGGGCCTTTTGCCGCTTGATATTGGCCCATTTACTATGTCCTGCCATGTCTCGCCATAAGTTGCTGTTTCTATCATCCCTTATGCAGCGCCGAAAGGTGGGCTTGTCGCTTCTAGGCGCTCTTTATAGTTACGGGCCGCTTTAATCGTGGCACCAATGAGGCCCACATGCTGATTGAGCACAACGCGAACGGGCACTTCGTCAAGCAGATGGCTGACCCGGCCCTTGCTTTTGAAGGCGTACATGAACTCGCCGCCTTTGATTAGAGGAAGGTTTTTGGCAGTGACACCGCCTGCGATGTAGAGCCCGCCGCGCGGTAAAAACTTCAGTGAAATATTACCGGCCTCTGAACCGTAGGCCCGAATGAAGATCTCCATGGTCTTTTGTGAGAGCAGATCTGTTTTTTCGGTGGCGGCTTTGGAGATGATGGCGGCAGGATCGTGTAGCTGCGTACGTTTACCGGCGCTACGCTCCCAAATATCCATGGCCTGACCGATATCTGGCGCTTCGTTGGCGTATTGGCGATCGCGCAAAAACTGATAGATCGAAATAATCCCCATTCCCGACACCACCCGCTCTTCAGAAACTCGAGAGATGCCGTGCTTTTCAATCAGATACTTGCGCAGTTGAAACTCCAGCTCTGACTGGGGCGCAAAGTCCACGTGCCCGCCTTCGGACGGAAACACCGCGTACTCCTCGCCTGTGGGCAGCAAAAAACCCTGCCCGAGGCCGGTACCTGCGCCTAAAACGGCCATTGGAGAATTGGGATTTGGCACGCCCTTTTGTAGCTCAAAAATATCGTCCGGCTTTAGACCCAAAACGCCGTAGCCAATCGCTTCAAAGTCGTTGATGAGCTGAACGTAGTCTATATCGAGTGCGCCTCTTAAAAACTCGCCGCGTAGGAACCAGGAGAGATTGGTGAGCTGTGAGGTGTTGTGGACGACCGGGCCTGCGATCGCAAAACAAGCCGACTTAAGCAAACCAATATCAACCTTACTACCCGCCGCCTTAAGAAACTCCTTCACCATCGGCACGAATTCTGGATAGTCGAGGCTAGGAAAGCGAGACTCGTACAGCGTTTCTATTTTGACTTCGTGACTAGCCTGACTTTTAACGTCCTCATCTTCAACCTGAGATAGTCGCAGTATGGTTTTCGTGCCGCCGATGTCTCCAGAAAGCAACTGTGTCATAGGATAATAATGTGTGGGTTGGGGGTGGGGTCACGCTGCTATGGCCGCAGGCAAATATAGAGTAAGCAAATACTCTATGGTCATGCTATTAGACGTAAAAACTATTCACAATCCTTTTAAGGAACTTCTAAGCCCCGCTAAGGCGCTTCCCAGAAAAGCCTGCAATAAAAGAGACATCTGTTGCAGTAGGTTTTGGACTCCCTTGTCTTAATGGCACATGTATATATAATGGGGGACTTCTAAAATTAGCTTTTTAGCAAGCCTTCTTTCATCCGCTGTTCATTTTAGGTAAGCGCTGTGACTGTTACGCCTCTTTCTAAGCCCGCTAAACAAACTGTTGACCAAACTTCTGATGACGCCCTGTTGCTCTCAGCTCGCCCCGATAAGCTAGGTCGATTTGGTAAGTTTGGCGGTAAGTATGTGCCTGAGACACTAATGCCTGCTTTAAAGGAATTAGAGGAGGCTTACTATCGCCACCGGGAAGAGGCTGACTTTCAATCAGAATTGCAGGGCCTATTAAAGGACTACGTGGGCCGGGCGAATCCGCTGTATTTCGCGGAGCGTTTGACGGAGCACTACGCCAAGCCTGATGGCAGCGGGCCGCAGATTTATTTGAAGCGTGAGGACTTGAACCATACGGGCGCGCACAAGATTAATAACGCGCTTGGTCAGGTGCTGTTGGCTAAGCGAATGGGTAAAAAGCGGGTAATCGCTGAGACGGGCGCGGGTCAGCATGGGGTGGCAACGGCGACCGTGTGCGCTCGCTTTGGCCTGGAGTGCATTGTGTATATGGGCGTAGAAGATATGCGGCGGCAGGAGCTGAACGTGTTTCGGATGCGCTTGATGGGAGCGACGGTGAGCCCGGTGAGTGCAGGCAGCGGCACGCTGAAGGATGCGACGAGTGAGGCGATTCGTGACTGGGTGACGAATGTGGAGACGACGCATTACATTTTGGGCTCGGTGGCTGGGCCACATCCGTATCCGATGATGGTGCGTGATTTTCATGGCGTGATCGGGGTAGAGACGCGATCGCAATGCCTAGAAAAGTGGGGCGGTAAGCCAGATTTGCTGCTGGCCTGTGTGGGCGGTGGCTCGAATGCAATGGGCCTGTTTCATGAGTTTGTGGGTGATACTGAGATTCGGATGATTGGGATTGAGGCGGCGGGTGAAGGCGCTGAGACGGATAAACACGCGGCGACACTGACGAAAGGGCGTGTGGGCGTTTTGCACGGGGCGATGAGCTATTTGTTGCAAGATGGCGAAGGTCAGGTAACTGAGGCGCATTCGATTAGCGCGGGGCTTGACTATCCGGGTGTGGGGCCAGAGCACAGCTACTTTAAGGACTTGGGCCGGGCGGAGTATTACAGTGTGACGGACGCGGAAGCGTTAGAGGCGTTTCAGCTTGTGTCGCGATTGGAAGGCATTATTCCAGCGTTAGAGACAGCTCATGCGTTTGCGTATCTAGAGACGCTGTGTCCTACGCTAGGTAATGAGAAGGTTGTCATCAACTGTTCTGGACGCGGCGACAAAGACGTACAGACAGTCGCAAAAGTGTTGAACTTCGAGTAGCCGCTATCATCGCCGTCCATCCGTAAGGGCGCATGGCTATGCGCCCTCTTGTCTCTTATTTCAATCAATCACCCAACGTACAGTCAGGAGCATTTGAGTGGAGAATTTCGAGGTTTGCGATCGCGACATAACCCCGCAGCTACTAGAGCGATACATGCAGGCAGAAGCGATCGCTGTCGATACCGAAACCATGGGGCTCAATCCAATGCGCGATCGCCTCTGCCTAATCCAACTCTGCGACCCCAAAGGCTACGTCTGCGCCATTCGCGTCGAGCGGGGCCAAACCGAAGCACCGAACCTCAAACAGCTCTTAGAAGCGCCCAACATCACTAAAATCTTCCACTTCGCTCGCTTTGATCTGGCAACCTTACAGCACCACTTGGGCATTGTGACTGCGCCCGTATTTTGCACCAAAATTGCCAGCAAAATCGCTCGTACCTACAGCCCTAGTCACGGCCTGAAGTCGCTTGTAAGAGAGCTGGAAGGTGTAGAGCTAGATAAATCTCAGCAAAGTTCTGACTGGGGCAATGTCGATGCGCTGAGTGACGAACAGCTTAGCTACGCTGCCAATGATGTGCGCTATTTGCATTCACTGCGCAATCAGCTTACTACCATGCTAAAGCGAGAAGATCGCTGGACGCTGTTAGAACAGTGCTTAACCTGCTTACCAACGTTTGTAGAGCTGGATTTGCGGCAGTACGGCAGTGTTTTTGAGCATTGACCTCAACGAATATTAATCGTTACTCGGTCGTCAAGCCTGCTAGAGCGTGTTGGCGTCGTGAGCTGACAGATCCAGTCGCCTGTTTTGCCGGTTAAGAAAGGGATTAGGGTGCCGTCGCTGGCTAGCTCGCGGGTGCGATCGCGACAGTTATAAAGCTCTAGCGGCTGCTTGGCCCCATCAATACTCACCACCGTCCGATATTCCCAATAGCGCGCTGCACTGCGCTTCACGCTCACCAAGCACACTTGATGACCGCTAAACGTTTTGCAATCGGTCGCTTGAGCGGGCGCAGTGGTAACGTTCAAAATCCACACTGCAAAGGGTAGCGTCAGTAGTAAGGTTACGACGACCCACCAAACAGATAAGAACTTATCGACGATTAGGGACTTAAGAAAAAGCATTCAAAATTAAGGAAAGCGTGAGGCTCGCTAATAAAACTGGCTTAGTAAAATGAACCGGCCAGGCTTAAATACAACGGACTACGATGGACAGCGTGAGAACATGACTATGGTGTAAACCTTTGTAAATTCTACCGCTTCAGCGAACCCGATTGACTTCAGCTACTCGTTTCCTTCAGCAAAACCGTAAGATTGCCGCTGCTTTGATCGCGATGATGCTAGCGATCGCGACTCATAGCTGCACATCAATTCCTACAGACAAAAATCAATCCATCACGCTCACAGTGTCCGCAGCCGCTAGCCTGCAAAACGCACTGACTGACATCAATCCGCTATTTAAGCAAGCTCACCCTGATATCGATATTGCTTACAATTCAGGCGGCTCAGGCACGCTACAAAGACAAATTGAGCGAGGCGCACCTACAGACATTTTCTTTTCAGCGAGTCCACAGCAAATGGACGCGCTAGCTGCTCAAAATTTGATACGACAAGCCTCACGACGAGATATTTTGAGCAATCAGCTTGTTCTAATTACGCCGCTCAATAGCTCGGTCGATAGCTTTGAAGACTTAAACGCAAAGAAATCGTCTAGCTTTAAAAGCCTAGCCGTAGGTGAGTTTCAAAGCGTTCCAGCAGGGCAATACGCTCAGGTCACTTTGAAAGCACTTGACTTGCTGCCTGATATTGATTCAAAGCTGGTTTTTTTTAACAACGTGCGGGCCGTTTTAGCGGCTATCGCGAGTGGGAACGTCAGTGCTGGGCTGGTGTACGCCACAGATGCGCGACTGTCGGATCGGGTGAAAGTAGTTGTGATCGCCCCCCCTAACACCCATCCCCCCATCCGCTATCCCATTGCTACCTTGCAGCGCAGCGAATCGCCCGAAGCCGCCCAGCAATACATCGACTTTCTAACCACACCTGCGGCCACTCAGATTTTTCAACGCTTCGGCTTTATCGCGATCACACTACCGCTCTCCTGTTCCAAAACTACGCTCTCTTCCCCCACCTCACCGTTTCACAAAACGTAGCCTTCGGCATTTATCCACAAAATTCTCAGCACGCCCTAAAGATTGTTACCGCCGAGCTAGCCGCCGTAAACATGACTGGCTTTGCCCACTATTATCCTCACCAGCTCTCGGGCGGTCAGCAGCAAAGGGTAGCTTCGGCCAGAGCACTTGTCACCAGACCCCAGCTGCTTTTATCAGACGAGCCTTTCTCAGCGCTAGATACACACTTGCGATCGCACCTCAGCCAGCAGCTTTTCCAACGCCTGCAAACCTACCCCGGCCTCACCTTACTCGTCACCCACAGCCTACCAGAAGCCTACCAAACCAGTCAGTTCATGGTTTTACACGATGGCCAAACCGTTCAGCAGGGAGAACCCGTTACCGTTTTTGAGCGTCCTCACACGCCTGAAATCGCTAGCCTTACAGCCTCCTGTAATTTCTCTCCCGCTACAGTCATCCACCCAGGGCAAGCGTATGCGCAAGTGTGGCAAATGTTGCTCCAACTTCCCGTTGTTTCCAGTCTGAGCGCATACACCCAGGATGCTTCAAATCCTCGCGCTGTAGGCATTCGCCCGCACAACGTATCATTTATCACATCAAAACGGTATGGCAGCAGCCAAACGCTCTTCGAAGCACCTGCTAGAATGGCTTCTCGACATCGCGAGCTTGGAGAGAATAGTTCGCCCTCAACTGTAGATTTATCATCTGAGAAGCCTAATAACCATGCACTTTGTTGGCCTGCACGTCATTTGGCACTGCCCCATAGCACGCTCGTTTTCCTGAAACTCCATACGCCCGCTATTGGCTCACACGACTACCAATTGCAGGCTATTGTTTCTCGATCGCTTCGGTAACAGCTTCAGCAACAGCCGCTTCCTTGGACGGTTTATCTACCCCCTCACCATCTCATTGTGTTTCGCTTATGACCGCTCAAACCATTCCCGTTTTAAGCCTGCAAGACTTTATTAATGGCCCCAGAGATAGCCAGAAGTCAAAAGATTTTGTGGCTGGTTTTGGTCAGGCGCTATCGGGTTTGGGCTTTTTTACGCTGACCGATCACGGCGTAGAGCAGCGCATTATCGATGCGGCCTATGCGGCGACAGAAGCCTTCTTTGCGCTGCCCGAAGCGACTAAAGCGCAGTATGAAATTAGCGATCTCAAAGGACAGCGGGGATTTACTTGCTTTGGTAAGGAGCACGCTAAGGACAGTGAGGCTCCTGACTTGAAGGAATTTTGGCATTTGGGGCGCGATCGCCTCGTCGAAAATCCCACCGACTACCCCGACAACATTTGGCCCCGAGAAGTCCCCCAGTTTCAGCCGGTGATGGCGACCCTATTCCAACAGCTTGAAACCTGTGCGAGTCATCTGATGGAAGCCTGCGCCCTATACCTCAATCAGCCCGCCGACTTTTTCACGACGCAGGTCGCTGAGGGTCACACCATTTTGCGCGTCATTCACTATCCGCCCATTCCTGACGACGCGACTCCGGCTAGCCAAAGAGCCGCTCCCCACGAAGATATCAACCTGATTACGCTGCTGTGTGAGGCGACTACGCCAGGGTTGGAACTGCTGAAACCAGATGGAGAATGGCTGTCGGTGCAGACGCTTCCCGGACAAATCGTGGTCGATACGGGCGATATGCTTCAGTCGCTCACGAACGGTTTACTGAAGAGCACCACGCACCGGGTTGCAAATCCTAATAGCAGTCGCGATCGCCGCTTCTCCATGCCCTTTTTCGTTCACCCCCGCCCTGAGTTTGACCTTACCCCACTTCCTGAGTGTGTTGAGCGCACGGGCAAAGCGCCGCAGTATCCACCCCAAACGGCGGGCGAGTATCTTCACCAGCGTCTCAAAGAAATCGGCCTGGTTGATTGATCTTTTGTGTTCGTTTTAGCCTTGGTGCATCTCATCTCAGGCGATTAGCGCGATAATATAACCAGCGCTTTTCGTAGCCCCTATGGATTTTTCTCAAGCTCTCCCCACGTTCGTGATCACGCTCAGAGAAGGGGTAGAAGCTGCCCTGGTGGTCGGCATTGTGCTGGCCTGCTTAGGCAAAGCTAACCGTAGCGAGCTAAACAAATGGGTGTACGGTGGGGTCGCTGCTGGGATTGCGGGCAGCGTTTTAATTGGTCTTTTCTTTGGGATTGCCCTGAGCCGGGTGCAGTATGCGGCTCCCACCCTACAAGCTGTGGTCAAACCCTTCTTGGGCGTGACGTTTGGCAGTGTGGCCGTGGTGATGCTGAGCTGGATGCTGATTTGGATGACGCAGCAGGCGCGGAGCTTGAAGGGCAATGTGGAAGGCTCGCTTCAAGATGCTTTGGCTGATTCGGAAGGGGCGAATGTTAGTATCTTTAGCCTGGTCTGTGTGGCGGTGCTGCGCGAAGGGTTTGAGACGGTGCTGTTTTTGTTCAGTACGCTTTCGCAGGCAGAGCAGCAGAGTACGGCGAGCATTTTTGGCGCGATCGCTGGCCTTACAGGTGCCTTTGCAATCGGCGTCGCCCTATTTAAGTTCGGCGTGAAAATAAACCTGCGGCTGTTCTTTCAGACGATGGGCACCTTTCTACTGCTCATCGTTGCGGGCCTGGTCGTATCAGTGTTCAAAAACTTAGACGCGGCTTTCACCGCGATCAGTATGCTTAACCAGCCCAACGTGGACTTGTGTATCAGCACACAATCCTGCATTTTAGGGCCGCTGATTTGGGATGCGAGCGCCGTTTTACCTGACAGGCAGTTTCCCGGCATTTTGCTCAAAACGCTGCTGGGCTACCGCGATCATATTTATCTGCTACAGATAATTGTCTACGTTGCTTTTCTAACGGGCGTTGGCGGACGATACTTTCGCAGTTTGAATATCAATCCGGTCAAAGAATCGTCAGCCCAACCGAAAACACAGTCTTAGTCACAGTCTTTGCAATCGCGAACTGGAACTATCGCGGCTCAGTGTCAGGGCCGTCTTCGCGGTGCGATTTTTCTAGCAGGCGCTCAAAGCGATCCTTACTCCAGCGATCGGTTGCGTAAGAAATCGCGCTAATTTCTTCTAGGCGAATCAGCCATACGGTGCGCTGATAGGGCTCGTCAGGCAGCTCTTCGTCTTCAAACCCTTCAGCGACATCGACATCGACAACTTCTACATAGTCAGTATCTAAAAAGATAGGAATGCCGACCAATCGGGTGCCGGGCATTCGGAACCAAACTTCGCTGCCAGAATTTAAAGCTTCTTCTAAACGGTGATATAGCCTGCTCGGCGCTGATGAGGCGTAGCTGGCGGATCGGCTGTTGGGAGCTTGCTCTTGACGGGCGCTGTTTTTCATAATGCCTTCTGTCATAGTTTTCCTCCTGAGTACAATTTCGCTGAGCGGTTCGATAACAAATTCAGGGTGAAAATCTGTGGTCTTACGGATTCGATTTTGCCAGAAGAATGCTTTCAAACCTCTTCCCAACTGATGTGGGCTCAGCCCTGTGGACATGCTTAAATGGCCACTTTTACTATCTTTACAAAGATAGCAAATACGGGAAAGTAATTATAGAAAGGTTGCCTTCTAAGCATTTATTTCTTACTGAGCACTCAATTCCTACAAATTACTTAGCAGGGCGTACGCGCATCAGCGGCTGACCAAACTCCACAGGCTCGGAGTTTTCGACCAGGATATCTACAATTTCGCCCGAGACTTCGGCCTCTAGCTCGTTCATGAGCTTCATCGCTTCGATGATGCAGACGGTTTGGCCGGCTTGGATGCGATCGCCCACCTCTACAAACGAAGCCTCATCTGGTGCAGGCGACCGGTAAAACGTCCCGACCATTGGCGCAGTAATCTCAACTAGCGAAGAATCTACCGTAGGCGCAGCCGCTGATTCGGGCTGTCCAACGGGAGCCTGCGGCTGTGCGGCTATGTTATTAGCGATCGCAGCTGGTGCTACCGGTGCAGGCGGTAAAGGCAAAGCAGTCGGGGCCGCGCTCATCACCACATCTGGCTGAAGGGCTGAGGGCTTGCGTAGCGTCAGCTCAAAATCCGCATTTTTAAGGGTTAATTCAGCGATGTCAGTTTGGTTGAGCGCAGCCACCAACTCGCGAAGTTCGTTGAAACTAAGAGTCACTTATTATAAAGCTCCATATCTTAATGCACGCAGTCTCTAGCCCTGTATTCAAAGGCTCTGGTATTTAAAGGGCTTAGCTCGTCTCACGACCGAGGTAAGTATCGTTCCGCGTATCAATTTTTATTTTCTCGCCCTGTGAAATAAACAACGGCACCATCACCTGCGCGCCCGTTTCAACAATTGCGGGCTTAGTGCCACCTGTCGCCGTATCGCCTTTAACACCCGGATCGGTCTGCGTAACTTCTAATGACACAGAGTTAGGCAGCTCGACCTCTAGCACCTTGTCGTTCCACATCAGCACCGTGACTTCCATTTCCTCTTTGAGGTATTTCACGCGATCGCCAATTTGCTCTTCGCTCAAGCGCGCCTCCTCATAGGTTTCCATATCCATAAAGACATACTGGTCAGCTTCTTTATAGGTATGCTGCATAGTGGTTTTTTCAAGCACAGCCTGGGGCATCGTCTCCCCTGCTCTGAAGGTTTTGTCTACCGTGCTACCCGTTTGTACATTTTTGAGCTTAGTGCGAACAAACGCAGAGCCTTTACCGGGTTTTACGTGCAAAAACTCAATCACGCGCCACACAGAGCCGTCTAACTCAATGCTGGTACCGGTGCGAAAATCATTGCTTGAAATCATGGTGATAGCTAATGTGTGCTAGGCAATCGGCCATTATTGTACCGCCCGGAGACATTTCACAGGGCATTTAGCCTATTTAAGTTGTAGCTAAGTTACGGCGAAAGCCTTGATTTGTCATCGAAACGCTCGTTCAAGCGGTGAATAGATAACGTCATCAAGGCGCTGAGTTGCACGCACTGTGGCAAGATCGAAAGTGACCGCTACAATACAGCCACCAAAATCGATCCATGAATTTGCGAAAGCCTCTGTTATCCCTCGTGTTGGGACTGTTTTTATCTGCGTCGTGCGTTTTGAGCCTTGCCTCACCCGCTCATGCCGGACTTCCCCCCGGTAACGCCGTCACCGATGGCGCAGCGCTCCTCCGCTATTCGCTCCCGATTGACAACAAAGAGATTCGCAAAGTGCAGGGCGATATAGAGGGTTTGTCGGAATGGCTGCGCAGTAAGCGCTGGGGGCCGATTAAAAAAGATGTCACGAAAGTAGAGCGCATCTTAAATAAAAAACGGTCGGCTATTTTGGCCTCTGTCCCTGCCGATCGCCAAGATCAGGCAAATGCTCTAATCGACAGCCTGATTGCGGGCACTGAGCCTTTGCGCGAAGCGGCTGAAGCTAAAGATAAAGAGGGCGTTTGGGTTGAGCGGAAAAATCTGCTTGATCAAGTCGGTGAGCTAGAAGAGCTGATGGTAGATGGCTACCCGTTTGAAGTGCCTGAAGAATATGACAGTTTGCCTCAGCTCAAAGGCCGCGCGACTGTGCAGTTCACCACTACGCAGGGCGATATTACGGTGATTGCTGATGGGTATAGCGCGCCAGTGACAGCGGGTAATTTCGTTGATTTGGTAAATAAAAAGTTTTATGATGGCCTGCCTTTTATCAGAGCTGAAGACTTTTACGTGCTGCAAACGGGCGATCCTGAAGGGGCAGACGAAGGCTATATCGATCCTAAAACTAAAGAATATCGGGCGATTCCGATGGAGATTTTAGTAAAAGGTGACGATGCGCCAACTTATGGCGTCACGCTTGAAGAAATTGGTCGCTATATGGATGAGCCTGTTCTGCCTTTCAACTCATTTGGTAGCTTGGCGCTGGCGCGTCCTGGCGATGACAACAACGGCGGATCGTCTCAGTTCTTTTTCTTCTTGTTTGAAGCAGAGCTAACGCCTGCGGGCCGCAATATGCTGGACGGTCGCTATGCGGTGTTTGGCTACACGATTGAGGGTAAGGACGTGCTTAGAAAGCTAAGCGCGGGTGACAAAATTATCTCGGCTAAGGTGATTGATGGGGCGGAAAACCTTGTAGAGCCTAGCTAGGTATCAGGGATTGGGTAGTTCTGTTTACCCTGAGAACTCTGAAGCCCTCATCCTAAATCCTTCTCCCGAGGGGAGAAGGACTTTGATCTAGCTCCCTCTCCATTCGGGAGAGGGCTGGGGTGAGGGCTTCGAGAGTGAATGAAGATAGATGAATCATTCAGCTTTCAATCGGAGCCATAGCTTGAACCCAACGCAGACGATTGCTGAGATCGGTGAACTGGCCTTGATTGAACGAGTCAAGGCTTTTTGTGCGGAGGGTGCTATTGGCGACGATGCGGCGCTGATGCGGGTTCGAGAAGGGCATAGTCTGGTGGTGACGACCGATATGCTGAGTGAGAATGTGCACTTTAGCGATCGCACCACTCCTCCATACGCCGTAGGCTGGCGAGCCGCCGCCGCAAACCTATCCGATCTTGCTGCTATGGGCGCAGACCCCATTGGCATCACTGTAGCTTTGGGGCTACCGCCGCAGACCCCCTGGGTCTGGGTAGAAGATCTCTATAAAGGTATTTCAGAATGCCTAAGCGCTCACGGTGGTGCAATCTTCGGCGGCGATCTTTGCCGAGCCGAGCAGCAGACTATCTCGATTACGGCGCTGGGTGAGGTAATTCCGCAGCAGGCTATTCGGCGGGATGCGGCAAGTGCGGAGATGACGGTTTTAGTCACGGGGCCGCATGGTGCTTCGCGGGCGGGGCTGGCAGTGTTACTAGACGAGATCGATTCGGGGGCTTATGCTCAGAATTGGATCAGGGCGCATCAGTTGCCGGTGCCTCGGTTTGATGTAGTGAATCGGCTGCGTGAGCTGGGGGGAGGATGGGGTGCGATCGCTGGCATGGATAGCAGTGACGGCCTAGCAAACGCACTTTTGCAACTGAGTAAAAGCAGCGAGGTAGGCATGAATATTATGCAAAACCAAATTCCCTTACCCCTTGGGCTCAGTAAAGCTGTTGGCGCTGAGACGGCCTTGAAGTGGGCGCTTTATGGCGGTGAAGACTTCGAGCTTGTGCTTTGCCTGCCGCCTGATTTAGCTCAGGAATTTGTGCGAACTGGGCTTGTCACTGCCATTGGCACGACGACTAATGCAAGCACTGTAGAGCTGTTTTCAGGCGAGCACAGCATCAAAAGTATTTCAATTTCTCATCGAAGCTTTCAACACTTTTAGGCGCTATTATTGCCCGCTTACCACTGGCGGTTTTCGGCTAGCAGGGCAGCAGCGACCTTGGGCTTTAGCGAAGCGGCAAACAAAAAACCTTGCCCTTCGTCACAGCCAATCTTCCGCAGGTTCGCGAGCTGACATTCGTTTTCAATGCCCTCAGCATTGATTCTCATGTGTAGCCCGTGACCAAGGGCAATGATGGCCTGCACAATCTCCGTGCCTTCTTTAGCTGAGTGCATATCGCGGATAAAAACCCGGTCAATTTTCAAGATATCTGCGCTAAAGTTGCGCAGCCGCCCTAATGAAGAATAGCCAGTACCAAAGTCATCAATCGCTAGCTGAACGCCCGTTGCGCTGAGCTGCTTCAACTTTTGAGCGGCTTCTGCAAAATTCTGCATTAAAACGCTTTCGGTAATTTCTAGTCTTAAGGTTTGGGGCGAAAGACCAGTCTGCTCTAAAATTTGAGCGACCCGCTCAGCGACATTGGGCTGAAAGAGCTGTTTGCCTGAAAGATTGACCGACATCACTAGGGTAGGATACTTGCCTTGCCAAACCTTTGCCTGATAGCAAGCTGTTTTGAGCACCCAGTAACCAAGCGGCAAAATTAGTCCCGTATCTTCGGCAATTGGAATGAAGTCATTTGGCCCAATTCTGCCTTTGTGCGGATGATGCCACCGAACCAGCGCCTCGAATCCGCTGATTTTTCCACTTTTGAGACAAACATGCGGCTGATACTCTACTAGAAGCTGGTTTTCAATCATCTTCTAGTTCCCGAATGGCCTGCCGCAGGTCGTTTTCTAACTGTGATCGCAGTAGCACTCTCTCGTACATTTGACGGCTAAAAACAACGGCCTGATTACGGCCATTGCGCTTGGCTTTGTAGAGCGCAATATCAGCATCGCGCAGCACTTCTTCCGGTCTTTCGTAGGGAAGCACGCTGGTAGTAATGCCAATACTCACCGTGACAAATGCTTCGTACGGTTTGAGTGAATAGGTCGAAGCGAGGGTTTTGCAAAGCTGCTGCGCTATGTAGGCCGCCTCATCAAAGCTCGTTAAGCGACTGAGCACCACAGCAAACTCATCTCCCCCAAAACGGGCAACGGCTGCTTCAGCCGGGACACTTCTAATGATTTTTTCGCTAACGGCGACGAGCAGGCGATCGCCCATTAAATGGCCCCAGCTATCGTTGATCTCTTTAAATCGATCGAGATCGAGAAAGAGCAGGGCGAACAAGTGGGTTTTGTCGGATTGGGCATGAGCGATCACTTCTGAGAGTTTCTGCCGCAGCCAGGCCCGGCTGTACAGCCCAGTCAGATCGTCGTGAGTTGCTTTATAAGAAAGATTTTCTTCTAGCACTTGTCTTCGGGCAATCTCGACTTTGCGGTCTTTGACGTAAGCGCCTAGCAGTAATCCGGTAAAGGTCATTGTCATCAGTCCAAATTGCAGCGCCAGGGTGCCTTTACCTGAGTTGATTTCGACAAACACAATGGCAAAAGTGTTGATCAGAAGTGTGATGACCGTTGTCTTTTCAAATCCGTGTCGAGCGGCCATCCAAATCAAAGGAACAAATGCCAGGTAGGAGTACTCCAACGTCTTCGTCTGGAGCCCCCCAAAAGCTAGCCAGGTAAACACAACTGTCGCTGCGATTAATAAAAGCCACTCTAGCGCTGCTTTTGTGTTGGGCAGGGCAATGGCAATCGTCGGCGCGGGTGCTTGCAGCGTTAGACGCTGATTTGACCAGGGTAGCGATCGCATTAAAATCAATATCGGTGGGGCGAGCGCCATAATTCCAGTGATTTCTCCAGCCCAGTCGCGTAAGGTGCTTATCAACCATTCTGACCAAAGCATCTGGTTCATCAGAATAAGAGTGGTGGTATATAAG
Source organism: uncultured cyanobacterium (assembly GCA_963793265.1). Taxonomy (GTDB): domain Bacteria; phylum Cyanobacteriota; class Cyanobacteriia; order Phormidesmidales; family Phormidesmidaceae; genus Phormidesmis. The sequence continues at coordinate 557,347 of CAWBZI010000002.1, read as the reverse complement.
CTAGACATTGCCAAAGATATGATTGCAAATACACCTGCAAACCAAAGCACGTCTCGTAGCTGCCGTAATCCCGGATCGATCCTAATTCGGTACAGCAGTAAAAAAGACGCGCCATAGTAGCCCGCACACAAATAGAGCCCCGCTGCTAGTCCGCTTAGCAGCGCGTTTTCTCCGCTGAAAGACCACAGTAAGTTTTTGGCTAGTGCGATTAAAAACAGAACCGGGACATAGCGTAAGCCCAATCCAAACAAAATCAGCACGTACAATCCTGCTGCCGAATCCCAGGGCTGAATCTGCAAAGTCGGTCGGTAGTAATTGGCTAACAGCTCTAAAGCGGTGCCGCTTACAAGACAAACCAGAATAATCCATCCTATCAGCCTGGACTTAGGCTGACGTTGCAACCACTCCCACAGGCTTTCAATCCTGAAGTAAATCCTATCAGCGCCCGGCCTCACGGCTGGCCTGCGCTTGCTACATACCCTGTCTTTGCTCACACCCCTACCTTTGAACTTGGTCTGCGATCAGTTTCCAGGTCTGTATAGAAAAGTCTTAATGTTGTCCAAAGATACTACATACTCCGGCTCTAGAGATGAATGTCTTTATACTGCCGATACAGATTGTTGGGTGCCCTCTTCCATCATCTGCAAAAATGTATTAAACTTGCAAGGTTATTTCACGACTACGCACAGCTCATGGCGGTTCCTAAGAAGAAAACATCAAAATCTAAGCGCAACAGTCGCAGAGCTACCTGGAATCGCAAAGCAGCTATCCAAGCTCAGCGCGCCCTTTCCCTCGGTAAATCTGTACTGACCAATCAGTCCAATAGCTTCGAATATCCTTCGGATGACGATGAGGACGACGACGAGTAGGGCTGTAGGGACTGTAGGGGCATAGCAATGCTATGCCCCTACGCAGATACGGCAAATGCGAAAAATACGGCGGATACGGTTCAAGCGACTGTTGTTTAAACGCACGTTCCTAACCGATGAAAAGCGGAGCCCTGTGCTCTGTTTTTTTATGGCTACGATTGTTCATCCTGAAATTTTTTCATATGCAGAATATTTTTAATCGCGCTTGTTTGTACGGTGCCTGTTTCCTGGGTGCGATCGCCGCCCCATCCATCGCACAGCCCGCCCCTATCCGCATTCCAAATAACGGCAGCATCACCGTTAGCGTCACCGGACTGAGAAATGCCGAGGGCCAGGTTTGCTTTAGCCTATTCAATAGCAGCCAGGGTTTCCCACGCAACGAGGAAGCCATTGTTGAAGAACAGTGTGTTAAGGCCAGCGAGTTTGTAGACAGTGACGCTATGACAACTGAAGATGCGGTAAGTACGGCAGCAGGCGATAGTGAAGCCTCCGTTGAGACAGATGTTGAGGCAGACCCTACCGTTACATTTGAAGGCTTAGCGACTGGCAACTACGCAGTCTCTATTATTCATGACGAAAACGAAGATAGTACGATCAACACGGGCGCTTTTGGCGTTCCGGCAGAAGGGTTTGGTTTCTCTCGAAACCCTGAGATTCAAACCAGAGCACCTCGATTTAGCGAAGCGGCTGTACTGGTAGTGGGTCGTAATAAAACCTTAGAAATAGCGCTGATTTACTACTAAGAACTAGATTATTCGAGAGATTTTTTAGCCACTATGCAGCAGCTCAGACGAATTCGGCTAACGATCGCCAATCGGCATTGCCGAAACCTCTCTATTCGAGTGGCCTTGGTGGTGGGTACCCTCCTTTTTATCATTAACCACGGCAGCGCTTTAATGGCTGGTGAAATGGACACGCAGCGCTGGCTTTCGGCAGTGTTGACTTATGGTGTGCCTTTTATGGTGAGCATTCATGGGCAGAGCACCTGCCAGATCGGGTAATTCAGTTTGATCAGCAGGTAATTTAGTTTGAGCAGATCATTTGTACTGAAGCGAATATAATTAAAGGTAAGCCTCAGAAGCTATCAAATAGTTGGTAGCAAAAGGTCGCTGATGATTCGTTAATAAGTTCGCTGATGATTCCAAAGCTGCTCATCCTCAAAAACTTCTTGAGTTACCAGGCGGTAACGTTGGATTTTAATGGGCTGCATGTGGCCTGCGTGTGTGGGCCTAATGGTGCGGGCAAGTCGTCTTTGCTAGAGGCGATCGCCTGGTGCGTGTGGGGCCAAAGCCGCGTTAGCGCTGAAGATGACATTGTTCGTCAGGGGGCTAAGGAGGCCCAGGTGAGCTTTTGCTTTGAGCACAGCGGCCAAACATATCGAATTATTCGTACGCGCCGCCGTAGCCAAATGAGCGCCCTGGAGTTTCAGGTTGAAGCGCCTGACGCGACTTTTAAGAGCATTTCGCAAAAGGGTGTGCGGGCTACGCAGCAGTACATTCTAGCCCAGCTCAAAATTGACTACGACACGTTTGTAAACTCGGCTTACCTGCGTCAGGGGAGAGCCGATGAGTTTATGCTGAAGCGGCCTAGCGATCGCAAGCAGGTGCTCGCTGACTTGCTCAAGCTCGACCGATACGATTCACTAGCCGAACAGGCCAAAGACCAGGCCCGCAGCTATAAAGCTCAGCTTCAACCTTTAGAGTCTTTAATCTCACGGCTGTCGGCCCAGGTCGAAACGCAGGCAGCAACCCAGCAAGCCTACGAAGTACTACAGCAGACTTTAGCCGAACAGCGGCAACAGCAACAGCAACAACAGCAGCAGCTCGACGGGCTAAAGCAAAGGCAGCAGCAGCGGCTTCAGTGGCAGCAACAGCTCAATTCAGCTCAGCAGCAGGCCCAGCAACAGCAGCAAACTTTGGCGCTCACGCAAGAAGAACTGATTGCCGCTACGCAGCAGCTTCAGCAAACCGAGAAAGTTCTTGCTCAGGCGACAGAAATTCAGCGCCATTATGAGCAAATAGCGCAGCTTAGACAAACTGAAGAACAGCAGGCTGAGCGTTTTCACGCCTATCAAGAGGCTCAAGGGCAGCGACTTCAGCTCCAGCTTCAGCTTTCGCAAGAGCAGCAGCAACAGCAGCAAACGATTGCCCAGATAGAAAGGCAGATTGCACAACTGCGATCGCAAGAACAAGAGATCGCGGCCACGCTTTCACATAAAGAAGAGATCAGCCGTAAGCTAGCGCAGCTACGACAGGCCCGCAAAGAGCTGCATCAGCTCGACAAAATGGAGGCGCAAAGCTCGCCGCTGCGACAGCGCCTACAGCAAATTGAAGGGCAAATCGATCAGGCTCACACCAGGTTAGTCACTCGAATAGAAGCGTTAGGAACTCAGCAGGCGCAGATGGCGACGCAGCAAACGCAGGCTCCTCAGCTCATGCAAGCAGCCGTTGAAGTTTCTCATCGAATTGCTTATTTGGAGCAGCGGCGAGAATATCAGGAGGCGCTACGGCAAAAGGGGCTTGAGCGGCGTAGCTTTATGGAACGGTTGCAGGCCAATCAGCTCAATCATGAGGTGTCGCTAGCTCAGTTCGATCAGACTCTAAAACGGTTGGAAGATCCAGATATTGCACAATGCCCTTTGTGTGAACAGGGTTTGTCAGGCAATCACTGGCAGGCTTTGCGCGATCGCACCCTACAAGAACGCGATGAGGTACAAAACCAAATTTGGGCCATTCGCGAGCAGCTTGCCGTTAGCGAGAGCGAGATTCAGGTGCTGCGGCAGGAATATCGCGTGTTAGAAAAGGAGCTGTCGAAGTATGCGCCTGTGCTTGAAGAACGCGGGAAGCTGAAAGCAAAGCTGGCTTCAGCAGACACGCTGCAAGATAGGCTGCAAGAAACGACGGCTGAGCGATCGCAGCTAGAGCGCTGCTTGCAGGAGAATGACTATGCTGAGAGTTTGCAGGATGAGTTGCGGCGGGTAAAGGACGAGCTATTAGCGATGGCCTATGACGATCGGAATCATGCTTTGTTGCGATCGCAGGTCGATAGATTACGTTGGAGCGAACTTAAGTATGCGGAAATTAAGCAGGCTGAACATCGGTTAAATCAAATTGAGCTACAACGACCTCAGCTAGAGGCCGATTTGAAGGCGCAGCAAAAGGCGATCGCTTCGCAAGAAAAGAGCCCTACTCAGCAGGCTCTTAATGCTATTGACTGCAAACTACAAGAGATAGATTACAGCCTGGCGCAGCACAACCAAATTAGAGCCCAGCTTAAGCGCTCTCGCGTGTGGGAAGCGAAATATCATATGCTACAGCAGGCGCAAAACCAGTATGCCGAAGAGAAACAAAGGGTAAAGCATCTAGATGCGCTTTGTGAGCAACGAACAGCAACCCTTAGCGCGATAGAGCAACAGATTGCTGTACTCGAACGGCAGCTTGAGGATAATGCCGACTCTACGGTAGAAATTAAGGCTGTAGAGACAGCGCTGGCGAATTTTCAGGCGGAGCGCGATCACCAGCTTTCACAGCTCGGTAGGCTGCAACAACAGCTTTTACAGCTAGAAACAATCCAGGCCCAACACGAACAGCAGCAAACTAGCTTGGCTGACATTCGTCATAAATATAAGGTATACAAGTCTTTAGCCGAAGCCTATGGCCGCAGTGGTATTCAGGCTTTGATGATCGAAAATCTGCTGCCTCAGCTAGAGGCCGAAACCAATCAAATCTTAGGCCGACTCAGCGATCATCAGCTTCATGTGCAGTTCGTGACGCAGCGGGCGGGAAAGCAGAAGCACAAGATGATTGATACTTTAGATATTTTGATTGCAGATGCTCACGGCACTCGGCCTTATGAGACTTATTCAGGGGGTGAGGCTTTTCGGGTGAACTTTTCGATTCGATTAGCGATCGCGCGTCTATTAGCCATGCGCTCAGGTACCGCGTTGCAAATGCTGGTTGTTGATGAGGGGTTTGGTACGCAAGATAAGGAAGGGTGCGATCGATTGATTGCTGCGATTGAGGCGATCGCGCCTGACTTTGCCTGCATTCTCACTATCACCCACATGCCCCATTTCCGCGAAGCCTTTCAAACGCGGATAGACGTAAGTAAGGATGCCAGCGGCTCTCATATTGCAATCTCTTGCTGAAACTATGGTGTTTGTTGAGTCTTCTACCTATGCCTACTCAATCGCTTTTATCGCAACCTTGCCACCTTCCACTACCGGAATTCGCAAGTCGTAGCCGTAAACATCTTGATTAAAGAGTTATGCCAAAGCGATGAACCGCACGGTGCCCAATGCGAACTATCCAAGGCTGAGCGTTTGGGATTCTTTCAAATAAACGATTGGTTGCAGCTAAGATCTCGTCTGCAACTTCAAAAGCCCCGGTTTCAATATCAATCGCTACAATCTTGCCGTGGTTTTCTTTTTCTACTTGAGCCTGCACTTGGTTTTTATATATCGCATCGCCACGTTGAGCAAATTCCTCTTTACTGTATCGGGGTTGCCTGACGGTCATATGTTGTGACCTCGTTGCTTGGTTGTGCTCTTTCATTATAACCTTGTAGTTGCTAAGAACCCGTTGCTGAAAGGTTTTACTTAAGCCTTAGCAGGCAACAGATATAGTAGTCCTGATACCCAAGTAAGGGCGACCGCTACCCAAAAAAGAACAATGCCTGCGGTTTGCCAAATGCCGACTAAAGGTGCGAGTAAGAGGGCGATCGCAATAATCTGTACCACTGTTTTTGCCTTTCCCCATATTCCAGCGCCCGGCACTTTCCCCTGCTGAAAAACAGGATTTACCCGCCAGCCCGAGATCGTTAGCTCTCTCGCTAAAATCAGAAATACGCCCCAAGCAGGAATCTCACCTAAGCCTACTAGGGCCATTAAAGGAGCCATCACTAACAGCTTGTCTACTAAGGGGTCTAAAAACTTGCCTAAGTCGGTGACCTGATTGAGCTTTCGCGCTAAGTAGCCGTCGAGCCAGTCGGTGCCTGCAAAAATAACAAAGGCGACGACGCTGATCCAACGATGAGACTCTGTTGGATTGAGCAGTGCGATTAGAACAATTGGCACGCCGAGTAGTCGAGAAACTGTAATCCAGGTGGGTAAATTCATGTGTGTTCGCTCATCCCGTAGCTAATCTCTCTCTCGACATAGCTATGCGGCTCTATATGAATGGTCACTCGAATGGGGCCAAACTCCGCCTCAAGCTGTTGTTCTACTTGCTCGGTGATATCGTGTGCGCCTAGTACATCTTGAGGTTCTACGATTAGGTGCATGTCGATAAAGACCTGACGACCTAACAGGCCGCGTGAGGCGATGCTGTGGCAGTTCAAAACGCCGGGCACTTTCATCACTTCAGCGTGAATGGCCTCGGGTGCGATCGCCATTTCATCAACCAGCCAGGGCAAATTTGCCGACAGCACCACCCACCCACTGCGAATCACCAGTAGCGCCACCGGAAAAGCCAGCACCACGTCTAGCCACTGCACGCCACTCCATACACCAATCAAGCCGCCCAGCACCGCGATGGTGATCCAGATGTCGCTCATCGTGTGCTGCGCGTCGGCAATCAAAATGTTGCTGCCTAAGCGAGTACCGACCCGCCGCTCGTAGAAGGCGACGAAAATGTTGATGCCCAGCACCGCGATTAAAAACCATAGCGAAGTAGCGCCCATCTGTACCGGCTCGCTTTCATACAAAAGCCGTTCGCCAGCGCCCTTCAAGATTTCAAAGCAGGCAATTCCTAAAAATGCTGCAATTCCGAGCGCACCAACGGCCTCATACTTTTGATGGCCGTAGGGATGGTCGCGATCAGGGACGGGCGAGGCCAGTTGGTTAGTCACTAAGCCCAAGACGTTATTGGCGCTGTCGGTAATGCTGTGGAGCGCGTCTGCAAGCAAACTGAGCGAGCCCGTCCAGCTCCCAACGACTAGCTTAAGCACTACGACCAGCACGTTGAGCACTAGCGTAATTAAGAGGACTCGTCTGACTTCGGCGCGATAGGTGTAAAAGCTTTTGTAGTTTGGATGCTCGTGATTGGCATGACCGTGGCTATCGTGGCCGTGGCTATCGTGAGCGCGATGCTCATGATCGTGAGCGCGATGCTCACGATCATGAGCGCCGTTATGATCTGCCGAACCGTGGCCTGTTGAACCGTGGCCTGTTGAACCGTTACGCGGTGAACCCTTTTTGGCAATCCGCTGCTGCCATTTCTCACCGATATTTGACACGACGCACAATCCTCCAAAAACCAGCGCTACTACAAGTTGCTTAGCCGCTGCTGTAGCTTGTGTTAGCCTATCGCGTTCTCGCCTGATCGAAGCCAAATGTCAACAGTTCTATAGCTATAGACGTACAGCTTTAGAAACAAACTTCTGAGTACTCAAACCTGATCTAACTGGCAATGCTATCGCTCGGTGCGCTGTTTTTTTCAGGATCGTTAGCGTCTGATATAGCCTGGTTTATCTGTGAGAATACTTCCTTACAGTGGTTTTGCGCTCTTAAGGGAAGCTCTTCGTTTTTGACCACCAAATCAATTTTTGAGCCGCCGCTCTCTATTGTGGGCGGGCTAATCAATAACTCTACGGTTGCGAGCTGAGCAAAAGATACCTGCCCAGGCCGCTCTTTGGCCACAATGCAAACCGGGTCTTGGTAGACCAGATTGAGATCGCAAGCCTCCAGCGCGCTAACGAGGGAGTGACTAATTGCTTCTTGCGAAGAACGGGTCATGAAGAAATTGGTGTAGCGAGCCATAGAGCATTACGAGGCGACAAAATTTAGACACAGGTGTGATGAAAGCTGCGGATGCACGCCTGCTATCCTAGCAAGGATCATTGATTAGGATACCTTTGTTTCTCTCAATAGGGAATAGGGGGCGTTTTTAGCGCGAGTATAAACAAAGACAGCGCGGTTTAGAGGAATTATGCAAAAAGAGCAGGCGATGCGGGGGAAGCTGATTGTTTTTGAAGGTGGCGAAGGCAGTGGTAAAACGACTCAAATCAACCGACTTCAGGTTTGGCTAAGTGAGCACAAGCCTACTCAGACACTAATTGCCGAGCGAAAAGTTGCCGGTATAAAGCTTACGCGCGAACCGGGCGGTACTGCTTTAGGTACGCAGGTTAGAACATTGCTGCTGAGCGATCGCCCCTCGCCTCAGGCTCCCATCGCTAGCAGAACCGAGCTGCTGCTGTATGCCGCCGACCGGGCTCAGCACGTTGAGGAAACGCTGAGGCCGTGGCTAGAAGCAGGGTATTGGGTGCTGTGCGATCGCTACACAGATTCCACGGTGGCCTACCAGGGCTATGGCCGTCAGCTTGATTTGGCGCTAATCCATCAGCTCAACGAAATCGCGACTGGCGGGCTCAACAGCGACCTGACGCTATGGCTAAACGTTTCGGCAGCGGTAGGGCTTGATAGAATGCGTCAGCGCGCCCGCGCCGATCGGATGGAGCAGCAGGCTCAGTCGTTTCATCAGCGGGTACATGAGGGCTTTGCCCAGTTAGCGAAACCTGCGCAGGGCCACATCGTTAATGCCTACAGCAGCGGGCCTATAGTAGAAATTGACGGTCATTTTTCAGAAGACGTTGTGGCCGCTCACGTTCAGCAAGTTTTTCAGCAGCGAGTCGCCCAGTGGTATCCTCCATCTCCTTAAGCCCTTTTGCCGATTTGGTAGGTCAAACGCAGGCCGTTCATCTATTAGAACGCGCAGTGGCATTAGACCGGATTGCGCCGGGATATTTGTTTGTTGGCCCGGCAGGTACGGGGAAGTCTTTGGCAGCGACTGGGTTTGCTGAAATGTTGCTGCGGTCTGTGGGCGCTGGCGCGGCGGATGTTTTGAGGCGGCGGATTCGCGATCGCAACCACCCAGATCTCCTTTGGGTAGAGCCTACCTACCTCCATAACGGCAATCTTTTGACGCCAAGCCAGGCGGCGACAGCAGGGCTCAAGCGTAAAAGCCCACCCCGCATTCGGCTGCCTCAAATTCGTGATATTGCGCGTTTTTTGAGCCGTCCGCCGCTAGAGTCGCCTAGATCAGTCGTGGTGATTGAGCAGGGCGAGCGAATGGCAGAAGCGGCGGCTAATGGCCTGCTGAAGACTTTGGAAGAGCCGGGAAACGCCTCGGTTATTTTGATGGCCCCCGATCAGCAGGCGCTGCTGCCGACACTGATTTCTCGCTGTCAGGCGATTCCTTTTCGTCGGCTCAACGGTGAGCAGATGGTTGAGGTGCTTTCGCGGCAGGGTCATCATGAGATTTTGCAGTCGGCTGAGGTGTTAGCGATCGCCCAGGGCTCTCCCGGTCGCGCTATCGAAAGCTGGGAGCAGCTACAGGCACTACCGCCAGCGCTACTTTCTCAGCTCGCCAAGCCTCCGGTACGGTTGCGAGACGCCCTCGAAATCGCGCGCGATATCAATCAGGCGCTAGATACCGAAGCTCAGCTTTGGCTGCTGGACTATTTACAGCATCGGTATTGGCAGCAGGGCGCTGTGGGTGAAGAGACAATTGCGGCGCTAGAAAAAGCCCGAGGCTACTTACTGGCCTACGTTCAGCCTCGACTGGTGTGGGAAATAACGCTTTCTAATCTAATCGCTACGCCCGGATTGTAGGGCTAGTGCGATCTGATAGCATTTCAGGACGCCTAATAATCTTGAGTTCACAAAGAATCACCCCATGCCGTCGACCGCTCCACTCGCTCACCCACCGTTAAAACTGCGCATAGACAATGGCTTCATTCCCGATCAGATGACGCTGTTTGACACGCTGCGTAAAACAATTAAATGGGAAGGCAGCATGGCCGCGCGTCGTACCGCCTCCTTTGGCGTACCTTACAATTACGCTCAAATGACCTACCCTGCTGTCCCGATGCACGAGGCTTTGATTCCTGTGGTCAATCAGCTATACAAAACGCTGGGCGTAAAGTTCAACAACTGCCTGCTCAACTTTTATGAGACGGGCCAGAGCAAAATGGGTTTTCACGCTGACGATACGAGCGATTTGCAGCCGGGTACAGGCGTGGCGATTGTTTCACTGGGTTATCCTCGCAAGCTGACGTATCGGACTAAGGCAGATAAAACAATTCAAAAAGCGTTTATGCTACAGCCTGGATCGATGCTTTATATGGGCTCAGACGTGCAAGATAAATGGGTACACGCGATTAAAAAACAAAAGGGTGTCGGGCCGCGCATTAGCCTTACCTGGAGGGCGTTTAATTGATTCTCCCTCAGCCCTTTGCAATTCCTGTGAGTTTTGTTCCGGCGACCGAACCTCATCAGCAGGTTGAAGTCGATTTGCCTGCCTGGTGGTTCTGCTGTCGTGGTTCTGAATTACTTGTTGTGACTTCTGATGGAAATTGTTCGATTCCTGTGGGCGATCGCTTAAAAAGTCTAGATATTGAACCTGTAAGAAGTCAATTTCTAGGCTATCTCAACAATCACCCTTGCATCGCCGCTGAGCTACCTAAAGAGGTCATACTGCCGCCAGGTACGGATTTTCAACCTTTGCGTAAGCTGCATGGTGTGCTGAAAGATGATTTGTTTACGATCGCTGCTCGCGCCGTTCAAATCACCGAATGGGATCGCACCCATCAATACTGCGGTCACTGTGCCACACCGACTATTCAGCTTCCGACCGAACGTGCCAAACGCTGCCCCAACTGCAACCTCAGACAGTATCCTCGCCTGTCTCCGGCAGTGATTATGCTTGTCTATAAAGGAGAACAGCTTTTACTCGCTCGGGCTCCTCGCTTTCGCAACGGCATGTATAGCGTGCTAGCAGGCTTTGTTGAACCGGGCGAGTCATTAGAAGAAACAGTCGCGCGCGAAGTGAAAGAGGAAGTGGGTCTTGAGGTGAAAAACATTCGCTACTTTGGCTCTCAGCCTTGGCCTTTTCCAAATTCTCTGATGGTTGGTTTTACGGCTGAATACGCTAGCGGCACGATTACGCCTGAACCTACCGAAATTGAAGCTGCTGACTGGTTTAATAAAACTGAGCTACCGCCTGTGCCGGGCGAGCTGAGCATTGCTCACAAGCTAATAGATTGGTTTGCCTCACAGGTATAAACTGGTCGAGTTTAAAGCTTTGTACAAGAACGGATGCTTTCCTAAATTTACTTAGGACAGAACTCAGTATCCTGTTTGAATTGCTGAAAAGAGAGGCTGCGATCGCGCCTTACAGTATTTCTCAATAGTCAAAGTGCAAAATTAGTATCAAAAAAGACTATTCATCAGCCAAGGCTGTCCGTATCACTACATATCCTACTGTTAAAATAAGACAATAGACTCCACGTATCACTACGGGCACAGCTCCCGTAATCTCTTGTATTCACAGACCGGTTTCATAAACTTGCGATGAAATCTCTGCGTATCCCCCAGCCTATAACAGGAGATATTGATTATAGTGCGGGCATGATGCGAAAACAAATGCATCTTTTATTCCGCTTTCAATATCCAGGATTTCTATACAACATGACCTTATCTAAATCGCTCGCTAAGCTCCTAGCTGTAGGCTGCACTTCAGTAAGCTTAGTGGCATTCTATAGCGCCGCCGCACAGGCCGCTTCTTTCAACTTCTCTTATATGTTTGATGACGGCACCACTTTTTCGGCGCTGCTGAACGGTGACCTTGCAAGCGACGGCAACATCTTATCGATTACAGACGTGGCGTCTTCGTCGCTTACCAACACGGCTGGAATGCCGGTTGAGTTCTCTCCTAGCGGACTTGCTTTTGATTCTACGCTCGCGCTAGACGGTGGCTTTGCTTCTTTTGCAATCGGAGACTTGCGTGCTGATGGCGGTGGCGAGGTCGGATTCTCTTTGTTCAACACAGCCGAGCGATCTTTTGCAGACGCTGGCTATCTCGATATAGACACGCCTATTCGCACAGCAGAAGCTTTCCGCTTTAGCAGCTACTCACTCACCGCGGCGTCGGCACAGTCTGTTCCTGAGCCAGGTGCTACGGGCGCTTTGTTGATGGGCCTAGCGGGTATGAGCCTCGCTGTTTCTAAAGGCTGGGGTGTAAAACGGGCGGCGTAGAGATATAAGATCGCCTTACCAGCTACTAAAAATTACGCGTTACTGCGCGCGATAGGGTAGGGCGATCGCACAAACACCATCAAAGTAATCACCACCGGGGCAAACAAACAGCAGCCATAAAGCGCCCCGGTATACGAGCCAGTTACCGCCTCTACATTAGCTAAGAGCGACGGCCCAATCGCACTGGCAATCACAACCATCATCATCTGCACACCAGAAATTGCGCCCAAATGCGCCCGACCAAAAAACCGGGGCAGCACAACGGTTGTGAGCGTGCCAAAGCAGCCGCCGCTAATGCCAAGACCGATTGTTGCTGGCACAATCATCCAAGCAATGTCTAAGTTTGCAATAGCTGCAATCCCCATCGCTTGAGCCACCATCATGAACATAAAAATGAACTGAAGCCGAACGCGATCGCACACCAGCCCAACAACAAAACCCACCACGGTAGAAACCAGCGCAATCGGCACAAAAATATTTACCATATCTGCTTCGGCAATTCCTGACTCTGCACCGATGCTGACAATATGAAAGGTAATGCCAGTAATTGAAAGCGCCTGAGCGGCAAACGCTAGCGTCACCGCCCAAAAAGCGAGGGTTTTGATAGCCTGGCTGCGAGTCACGCCCCACATTTTGTTAACTGGCTCAGGCTGAGCGGTCGAGTGGGGATCTTCATCTTGAGACTCTTCTGAAAAAGGCGCTGAATCACCGTCCATTTGTAGGCCGCAGACTTCAGGATTGTCGCGAAACAGCAGCCAGCCGATAGTGCTCATGCCTAAGCCCACAATTGCCGCTAGCGTGAGCCAGGTGGCTCGCCAGCCGACAAGTGCGATCGCCCAGCTAAAAAACTTAGGCGCAATCGAAAATCCAAACGCCACAAAAATTCCTTCAATCCCAGACACCCGACCACGATTGCGCTCAAACCATTTGCCGAGCATGGTGCGACTGGTCATGGTGAGCATTCCCTGACCGCAAAAGCGCAGGCTGACAAAGCCGAGGACGAGAAGAACGGCGGCGATAGGGGGTGAGGAAAAGGGGAGGAAGGTGGCAAAGAGGAGGGAGAGGCGATCGCACACCGTTAAATAGCACAGCGTCAGGCCGAGTCCCACAGAGGCCAATACTACCACCCGCCTTGCCCCCAGCCGATCAAGCAGCTTACCGCCAAACGGCAGCAAGCATCCGCTAGTGAGCGTACCGACTAAGTAAGCATTTGATAGCGCCAATCGTGAGAGCCCGGTTGCCTCAATCAAGCGATCGGTAAAAACGCTCACGCCGATAGTTTGGCCGGGGATGCTTGTCATCACGCCTAAGACACTGGCAACGAGAATGGCCCAGCCGTAGAAAACGGGGAATTTGGCAGGCGAAAAAGGAAAATTAGGCCGAAAAATCGATGCTTTCATGGAGACTTTTGCAAGGTAGATAAACCGAATAATGAACCTGTTACGGCGGCAGGTCGTCTCGCTAGGGAGGTGTCACGACGCGCAAAAGCAGATAAGCTATTACACAATTCTTGTATATACAGGCTTTGTACACCTTTTGACCAACGACTCACTATGACAGATAACCTCGATGGCCGAATGCTGCTCTCTCACAATTTTGCGCTCACTGAAGGGGAGGTTCATCCTTTAAACAGAGAAGAATTTGCCGACGTTTTTACGAAAGGACTCGCAGACAAGTCAGCTGTGAGCTGCAACCCGATTGAAAGCCCCCACTGGGTCGTTGAGGTGCACTATCAAACGAGTGAGCTGACGCCTGAAGCGGTAGGCCAACTTTGCGCAGAGACTTTAGGGGCCTACCGCAAAGCTCACAGGAAAAGCAATTTTTGTGTGATGGCGCTGGGCGGAGAAAAGACAACCCCGCCCACTGGCGAACCGCCATCGCTGCAAACGGGGGAATGGGGCGTAGATGTTGTAGAAACTGCCGCGCCTGAAGAGTTTTTAGAAGAGATTAACTGGGACAAGCTGGCAGGGGCTAAACCGGCTGAGAAAATATTTAGAGTGGACTATCCTGTTTAGCTGAGCATGTGTCAGCGATGCGTCAGGGAACGTAGCGGTATGTCCATCAGTCTTTACAGCAAGCGCTTTATTAAGCGTTTTGCACCACAATTTCCCGGACGATTCTACTACTTGCTTGAAGCGTTCAAAAGAATAGTATATTTTTCTGGCTATCATCGCACCTGATATGGAACTCACCGACAAGATAAAAGACAACGCTATTCGCAACGGCATTGCCGCAGACTGTACCCACCTGATCGACGATCAGGTGGCGGCTAAGAGCGGCTTGTCTGGAATGGCGCTCAAGGCCACCTATGGCGTTGTTAAAGGGCTAGGGGGTGATTACATTCCAGGAGCGGTAAAGCGGCTACTGCCTGAAGCGATGGCGGCGCTCAATCCGATGTGGCAAGAGGGCGTGGCGCATGGCGATCCGGTGACGTATCTGAGTGAGAATAGCAATCGCACGGCTGATGTTATTTTGAGCGCTACGGACGCTCGGATTGCGAATAATGGCGGTGGCATTGTGGGCGCTTCTTATAAAAAGCTGCGCAAGTCGGTGAAGCAGGATGTGGTGATTGCTGTGCCGGAGCTAGCGCGTATTATTGACAAGCACGTCAATTGATTTTGGGATTTTGTGGGGGGGTCGTAAAGCCAGCCGGAGGGCGCAAAGCCTTCATTGGTGTCAACTTAAGGCTGAAATGCTTGCAGTCATAGGTGTTCAGCATACGTTTCGTAGCCCTCATCCCTAGCCCTTTAAAGACACAACTTAGTGACACCTTGGTAGCATAGTGCGTTTTCCCGAGGGGAGAAGGGAACCCGGACTCTGAAGTCCTTCTCCCCTCGGGAGAAGGATTTAGGATGAGGGCTGAGCAGCTTACGCCACAAGGGATACATGCTTAAGTTGACACCAATGAAAGCCTTACGCCCCTACGGAAACGGAATATGCTGTAGGGGCGTAAGGTCTTACGCCCTCCGGCAGCAAATTTCGCTATTACCGACCAACTCTTATTTAGTCGTCAGACTCTAGCGTCTCATTCTCCAAACCAGGCGTCAGGGTCTTAACATTACCAGGATAGATTTCGCCCATCTCACCTACGGCGTCTGCTGACTCCTTGGCGATTCTTTTAGCTTGCTTAGCGGGCTGACCCTGTAGCTTTTCGTTTTCAGCCTGCCACTGCCCAGTCGTTACGGGCCTACCTTCTTCACCCCGCGCAATCATATCGTTCAGCATTGCCTTGGTGCTAGGCTTAAGATCAGCCGTATCGACGCTGGTAGTGAGTAAGAACAAGCCGACGAAAGCTAGCGATACGAAGCGTTGAAGCGATCGCGCACTACACAGGCCAAAAAGATATCGAGCAGCGGCAGATACTTTGGCGATAATCGCGCTAAATAGGTTCGTCATAAAGGGGGTTCCTCGTCTTTTAACAGGTATCACTTTAGTGCCTAAAAAACGCGCTTTTCGTCTGACAATAGGCATAGATGAGCTATCGCCAATGGTAGAGATAGTCTGAAAGATAGACTCAGCCCGCTTTTGGCATACGCTTTTAGACTGTCGGCCATTGGATTGCATACTGTTCGCGCTTTAGCAAGAGAGAATTAGCGGCTAGCTCTAGAGTTAGGATGAGGAAAGCCTTTGTTGTTTCGACCACCATTACAGAAAGAAAGAGTCGTCAACAATCGACATCTTTCTATTGTCGAACTTACAACAAACCTAAATGTTTTACCACAAGAAAAGGCTTCAATATTTCACGAAGCCAGATAAGCCAGACGCCATCTATGCCAAGCAGCTCCAAGAGCTAATTGGCGGCCCCTTTGGCGAAATGTCAGTCATGATGCAGTATCTCTTTCAAGGCTGGAACTGTCGCGGCCCGGCTAAGTACAAAGATATGATGCTAGATATTGGTACCGAGGAAATTGGCCATATTGAGATGCTGGCTAACCTGATTGCCTGCCTGGTCGATAAAGCACCTATAGAGGCTCAGGAAAAAGCAGCCCTCGACCCGATTGTTGAAGGGGTAATGGGCGGCATGAAAACAGAAGACATCATTATGGCGAGCATGAATCCAAAGCACGCCATAATGTCTGGTGGTGGCGCGCTGCCTGCTGATAGCGTTGGCTATCCGTGGAATGGTAATTACATTGTGGCTTCTGGTAACCTGATGGCGGATTTTTATTCCAACATTCAGGCCGAAGCGCAGGGGAGATTGCAGGCTGTGCGGATGTATGAGCTATCTGATGATCCTGGTGTGAAAGATACGCTGAGCTACATGATTGCGCGTGACACCATGCACCAAAATCAATGGCTAGCTGCTGTTGAAGAACTTAAAGATGACGGTCTAGAAGGCTTACCTGTCCCTAGTAAGTTCCCTCAAGATTTGGAGAAGCAGGAGGCGTCTTATACTTTCTGGAATCTTTCTGAAGGAACTGAAAGTAAGGAAGGTCAATGGGCTAAAGGGCCTACGCCTGATGGTAAAGGAGAATTTAGGTATATTGAGAATCCTGAGCCACAGGGCGAAGCGGCAGAAGCGCCGAAGCCAAATCCTAAGCTGTATTTGACGACAGAAGAATAGGTGAGAAGCCGGGCGATCTCGAAAAGGTTGCCCGGCCTTTTAGATTAAGCTCAGCATTGTCAACGCACGTTGCATAAAGACTGTCGAGGCGATCGCAATCACAATAGCCAGCATTACTTTACCACCGAAAACCATGGGCGATCGCTCCTCTTCTTTTATAGTCTCATCGCTATAGCGCGATCGCCAGGCCATGACTGCTGGAATGATGCCAAACAAAACGGAAATCCCAAAGGCTCCGGCTGAGTCCATCGCTTCAAAAAAGATGTTGGGATTTAGAACTGAGGGCGCGATAGGTGGAACGAGTACGAGCGCGTAGATGACGAAACGCCGCAGTTTAAGGCTGGTTGGATAGGTGAGGACATCTTCAAAGAAGTTGCGGAGGCCGTAGACAAATCCAATAAATGAGGTTGTAATCGCAAATTCAGAGAACGCTGAAATGAAAACGCCTAGCTTAGGATTACTTGCGCCTTTACGAAGTATTTCTAGTGGGTCAACGATTGCTGCGGCCTCTATGGTTGATGCACTGACTGCTGATGCACTAACTTCAACGCTGCCCAAAACAACTGCGTTCCAAATTAGAAACATTAATAGCGGAATTAACGAGCCGACGAAAATAGACTGACGGATTTTAGTGCGATCGCCCTCCAAATCTGTTGTGATTACAGGCACTACATTGTGATACACAAAAGCCACAAACATCACAGGCACAGCCGCACTAACCTTGTCCCAGTGCTGAGTCAGCCATTGTTCAGCGTGAACCTGACTGAGCGTTAGCGTTAGCAAACCGCCAAAAGAAACAATGACGATCGCGAGTAAAACGCTGTTAAGCCTGCCGACAAACTGTTCGCTGCCCAATAAAAGGATAAGTCCTAACAGCAGCGCGAAGATAACATGCCCCCACCACAGCGGCATTGCAGGGGCAAGCTGAAGGCTAACTTCTAAATGACCCAAGGCTAAGGCTAGAATGTCGCCACCACGGGCGGTATAGGCTACGAGAAGGGCGTAGTGGTTGAATATGTAGAGGATAGCTGCGATCGCCGCACCTCCTTTCCCTAACCGATGC
The DNA here is from genome assembly GCA_963793265.1 of uncultured cyanobacterium. GTDB lineage: Bacteria > Cyanobacteriota > Cyanobacteriia > Phormidesmidales > Phormidesmidaceae > Phormidesmis. Next base: position 539,819 of record CAWBZI010000002.1, on the reverse strand, counting down.
CGCACCGTGCCCATAAATCCGAGAGAGGGCTGGCCTAGCTGCTGCATAGTTTGTAGATTCACTTCAGCAATTAGCAGGCCAGATACCGCCATGTATAGACACACGCCTATCATCAACAGAGAAGACGGCAGCAGGCCAGCCGGTAGCGTAGCGGCGGGAAGGGCCAGAATACCGGCCCCGATAGTTGTGCCTGCAATTAAAGAAATACTGTTTAGAGGGCTGCCCGGACGATGTTGAAGGGTATTGCCTGAAGCTTCCGTTTTTTGTTCCAGGTTGGAAAAAAGTCGATGCGATTTGGATAGGTGAGTCACGCAGCTATTGATTTGAATAAGGGAAGTTCGAATATGCAAGCATTAAGATCAATATACAACCTAAAGAAAACGCGGCGCTAAGTGTGAACAGTCACGCTAAATTGAATACTTCAGCTACACCGAGGATCTTTCAATGACCGCAGCCGTCTCTAAAGCGTCTATTTCTGCCTCAATGCCTGCTTTTTGCCAGGGTATTCAGCACTTTAACGAGCCGAGCACCGAGTTTGAATCGCATGGAAAGGAGGCTGCGATCGCCTCTAACCAAGAAGCTATTTCTGACCCGACAGACCCCGCCGCCGTCTACCAAACCATGCTCGCGGCCAACGCCCTGCGCTATCTCACCTTGCGCACTACCGCCAGCAAACAGTCCGGCCACCCCGGCGGCTTTGCCAGCATCGCTGATACGATTGCCGCTTTAGTTATGCTGGGCTACAAAAACCTCATCACTGAGGTGGGTCACCATGCCCCCGGTTTTTACAGCACTGTGTTTATGGACACGTCTCTAGAAGAGATGGATATTAAAACGGTGCAAGAACTGGGCGATCGCTTTCGCGAAACTCACGGTCTTTTGGGCCATCTCTCCGGCCAAATCCCCGGTTTGCTTAGCCCAGCAGGCCCCCTTGGTCAGGGTCAACATTTCGCCATGGCCGCTGCCAAGCTCCATCCCGATCAGCTTTTTCCGGTTACCATTGGCGACGGCGGCTTAGGCGAACCCTACATCACCAGCAGCCTCGCCCACTTCAACACTATCTATCCCACCGTCACTAATTATCTTCCTATTCTGGTGTGGAACGGATTTTCTCAAGAACACCACAGCATTGTTTCCACCTATAGCAATGAGCAGATGATTGCCTATTGGAGCGGTAACGGCTTTGCTAACGTTATTCTTGTAGATGCCAAAGATTACGATGATGCTAACCAGTCCGGGCCTTATGTAGACAGCACCGCTTTCTCACGCAAACAGCGCACCGCCTTCACGCAAGCAATTTTAGAAGCGACCGATAAAGCGGCAAAGTCTGCGCTTGGCGGCACTCAAACCGTTTTAATCGTTAAACAATTGAAAGGGGCGGGCGTACACAAAAGGGGCTCTCAGTCTCACAATCTCTACCCTGGCGATAGCTTAGAGAAAGACTACATTACCGCCGCCCTTAAGTCTCTAGCGCTTTCTCCTGAAGAATGGAACTTAGTGCGAACTAACTTTGTTCGGGCTCACGGTGGCCCTGCTGCGAAAACGGCTGTCACCGAATCTGAGCTGTCCCTAGCAGAACTGGGTGATTTGCCGACTAATGAGTTTGAGGTAGGTACAGACAACAAGCAGGTAGCGACAACGGCCATGGGTGAGCTGGTCGCTTATGTGGGCAAGCAAGATCCTAACTTTGTCGTCACGAACGCTGACGGTAACGCCGCCTCGGGTATCAACAATATCAACCAGGCGCTGAAGATCATTCACCCTACCCAGGACGACACTTACTTCCAGGGGCCAAAAGGTCAGGTTTACGAGCCGCTTAGCGAAGACGCCTGCGCTGGGCTAGCGGCTGCTCAAGCTTTGATGGGCGCTCGTAGCCTGTGGTGCTCATACGAATCGTTTGCTATTAACGGCCTACCCATATGGCAAACCACCACGCAGGCGATGACAGAGCTACGTCGCCCGACGCCTTCTACCATTTGTTTGTTTACCGCAGGGGCACTAGAGCAGGGTCGCAACGGCTGGACGCATCAACGTCCTGAGATTGAAAACTACTTTGCCGCGATGATGCGCAATGGCAACATTTTTCCGCTGTTTCCCATTGATGCCAATAGCATTCAAGTTTGCTACGACTGGGCGCTAAAAACCAAAAATAAAGGAATCACGATTACGGCGAGCAAGTCACCTTTACCTATTCGCACTACCTTTGATCAAACGCGCGAAGCTTTGGAGAAAGGGGCCATTGAGCTGCAATCAACGCCAGGCGATCGCACCGTTGTATTCGGTGTCGTTGGCGATATGATGCTGATTCCAGTTTTAGATGCAGTCAGAGACTTAAACGAGCAGGGGATCGGCTCTAGAGTTGTTGCGATTGTCAGCCCCAGGCGGCTTTATCGCCCCAGCGATGTTGCTTGGGAGAGCTGCGCGCAGGCAGATGACGGCTTCTTGAGCGATGCTGAGTTTGAAGAACTCTTTGCAGGCGATGCTCTAATTGGCGTAACGGGTGGCTCTAGTGCAATGGTAGAACCTCTGATGCTGCGTAGCTCAGCGCCGCGCGATGTGATGGCTTGGAAACGGGGTGAAACAACGGCGAGTGCAGGTCAGCTTTTTGCTTTGAACGGGCTAACTGCTGAAAAGCTAACCGATAGAGCTAAGGCTTTGTTAGCAATCTAACAGCAAATGTCTTTATTCTTTTTCTGCTGGATAGGCGGTTCTAGCAGACTGCTGAAAAATAGTGAAAATAATTCAACTTAATTGTTTTAAAGTTGAAAGAGTACGCTAATATTATTTCTTGTAACCGTTACAAGAAAGTTTTTTCTTCATGACAGCAACCGTACTACCCCAGCTAGAAGAGATCATCTCCGACATTACCGCGCAAGAAGCTTCAATAGAAGCACAGCTTGCTGAGGTACAAGCAAAGTTAAAAGCCGTTCGCGCGGTTCTCCCTTTGTTCGATGGTTCTTCACCCGAATCAGAAGCATCTGCACCTACTGCCCCTGCTAAAACTTCCGCTAAAGCGACTGCTACTAAATCAACAGCTAAAGCAAAAGCAACTAAGCCCGCTGCAACAAAGCCAAAAGCTGAAAAGAAAGCGAAAACGACAACTAAAGCTAAAAAAGACGGTCGTACGGCAAGCTGGCAGAAGTACACTCGCGAAGGTGTTGGCGATCAGCCGATGCCAGAAGCGGTGCGCTTGATTTTAGCAACACAGCCCGACAAAGACTTCAAGATTGCAGAAGTCATGTCAAGTTTGTTTAGTGATGAAATGCCGAAAAATCAGTATTTGAAGGCTCGTAACCGAGTTTCAAATATTCTATCTGGCGGCGTTCGCAGCGGCGACTGGTACAAAGGTGAGCGCGGCGCGTATCGCCTGACTGCAAACTAAAAGATAGCGCTTGTAGACAATAATCCGCAGCATCAGCCGCCTACCTATTAGAGCTTCTATAGGTAGGCGGCTTTTAGATAGGAGGCTTTGCTTTTTTCCATTAACTAACAATCACGCTATCAGCTCGGCTAGCTCCATCCACCGTTCAGTGGCCGTGTCGATTTCTTGAGCGATCGCAGCAATCTCCTCAGACAGCTTTTGCAGTTCCTCATAATCATCCGGTGGCGTCGGATATAGCAGCTTCTCTAATTTCGCCTTCTTCGCCTCTAGCTTAGGAATCTTACTCTCCAAAGCTTCGTACTCTCTTTTCTCCTTATTAGAAACTTTCTTGGTTTGAGAACCGCCTACCGGTTTAGAAGCTACCTTTTGCGTCTGTTTTTGTCCGGTAGCTGCACTATTCGACTGCTGAACCTTTTTTTCTGCCTTCTTTTCTGTAGAATCCTCTTTCTTTTTGGTTTCCAGATACACAGAATAGCTGCCAGGATAGCGGCGAATATTGCCGCCCGGCTCTAGTGCGAAGATATTCTTGACCGTTCGATCTAGAAAATAGCGATCGTGAGAAACCGTGATCACACAGCCGCTAAAGCTCTCTAAGTAATCTTCTAGTACGGTGAGCGTTTGCACATCAAGATCGTTGGTTGGCTCGTCGAGAATGAGTACGTTGGGGGCGCTGAGCAAAACACGCAAAAGAAAGAGACGGCGTTTTTCCCCACCAGAAAGCTTGTGAATCGGCGTGTACTGCTGGTTGCTGGTGAACAGGAATCGCTCCAACATTTGTGAGACGCTAATCTGACTGCCGTCAGCGGTGGTAACAAAGGCACCTTCCTCTTTCAGGTAGTCCATCACTCGCATGTTTTCGTTGAGCGCTTCTAATAATTCCTCAGAGTGCTGGTTAAAGTAGCCAATGTGAATAGTTTGACCGATTTCAACGGTGCCGCTGTCGGGCTCTACTCGGCCAGTGATAATGTCCATGAGTGTAGATTTGCCTGCGCCGTTGCCACCGATAATGCCAATGCGATCGCTCGCGGTAAACTCATACGTAAAGTCTTTAATCAGCGTCCGCCCGTCATAGGCTTTACTCACGCTGTTCACCTCAATCACCTTCTTCCCAATCCGCCGCCCTGGCGTATCAATCTCGACCTTGCCCTGCACTTCTTTAAAGGACTTGTCCTTCATTTCCTCGATTCGACCAATCCGCGCATTTTGCTTAGTGCTCCGTGCTTTTGGCCCCTGCCGCAGCCAGGCAAGCTCGCGGCGAAGCATTCCTTTAAACTTCTGTTGAGAGCTGGCCGAAGAAGCCTCCTGTTCTGCTTTCTTCTCTAGGTAATAGGCATAGTTGCCCTGATACGGATACAGATCGGCGCGGTCAATTTCAAGAATGCGATTGGTGACATTATCGAGAAAGTAGCGATCGTGAGTAATCAGCACCAGCGCGCCGCGAAACTGCCCCAAATACGTTTGCAGCCACTCCACCGACTCAGCGTCTAGGTGGTTTGTCGGCTCATCCATCAGCAGCAAATCAGGATCGCTCATTAGCGCCGTTGCCAGAGCAATTCGCTTCCGATAGCCCCCCGAAAGATCGCCTACGCGCGCCTCAAAATCTTCAATCCCCAGCTTACTTAAGATTATCTTTGCGCTCGTCTCCAAATCCCAAGCGCCTTCAGTCTCCATTTTTTCGCCCACCACTGCCAGGCGATTCATCATCTGATCTAACGCTTTGCCCTCAGTAGCATGAGACATTTTATGCGTGAGTTCTTCATATTCGCGCACGAGCTGCATCTGCTCGCCACAGTCTGCAAACACCTGATCGAGCACCGTCAAATCTTCATTAATATCAGGCTGTTGCGGTAAATAAACCAGCCTTGCGCCCGATTTGGTCAGGCGCTGACCGCTGTCAATCGGTTCGATACCGCCCATCATTTTGAGCAGCGTAGACTTGCCTGAGCCATTGACGCCAATAACGCCGACCTTATCGTCAGGTTCAATGCTAAAAGAGCCTTCGCGGAGAACTTCTTTGATGCCGAAGTCTTTATTGACAGATTGAAAGGTGATCAGGCTCATAGCAGCGGGTGAAGGCGGGATAGTAACGAACGAAATTATCAAAGCGGCCAAAGGCAAGGCGCGATCCTTATCCTATTGCAAAAGACCGGAGCTGGGTGCTTAACATCTATGCAGTGAGTACAAATGCTCAAAGTAGTACAGACACTTCTCAGAAAAAGCACGGAAATTCGGTGCGATCGGGTGATAAAGCTTTTTGTTGGCCTCCCCCTAAGTGGTATAAATGTAAAGACTTATAAAGCGTTCCGTTATTGAGCACGTCTGTAACGGAATTCTTGCCTTCGATTTCTTACGGGAGTATTGACTTTTGACTGCTACGACACAACGGTTTGTTGCTGCTAAACCTAAGCCAAGTGCGGCTCCTTTGCAGCTCAAGGAAATTATCAGGAGCTTGCCTAAAGCTTACTTCGAGAAAGATGCTACGAAAGCCTGGAAGCACGTAGCGATTAGTGTTTCAGCAGCGATCGCAGGCTACCTTTCAATCATCTTCCTCCCTGCCTTTTTGCTCCCTTTCACCTGGTTCTTCACAGGCACAGCGCTCACGGGCTTTTTTGTAATCGGCCACGACGCGGGCCATCGCTCCTTTGCTAAACGGCGCTGGGTGAACGATTTAGTCGGCCACCTTGCCTTTTTACCGCTGATCTATCCTTTCCATCCCTGGCGCATTCTGCACGATCATCACCATCTACACACCAACAAAATGGATGTAGATAATGCCTGGTACCCCTGGTATGCAGAGGATTTTGAAAAGTCTCACCCGGCGATGCAGAAGATGTACAAGGTGATTCGCGGCTATTTTTGGTGGGTGGGCTCTATCGGTCACTGGGCCGTGCTGCACTTTGACTTGCGGAACTTTAAGCAGCGCGATCGCTCTAAAGCTATCCTCTCTATCGCTGTTGTCGTCGGTTTTGCCGCTGTCTTCTTCCCTGTATTGATTGCCACTACGGGCTTTTGGGGCTTCGTTAAGTTCTGGCTCATGCCCTGGATGGTTTATCACTTTTGGATGAGCACTTTCACCATTGTGCACCACACCATCCCTGAGATTTCTTTTCAACCTGAAGAACTTTGGAATGCAGGCGACGCGCAGCTAGCGGGCACCGTTCACTGTAGCTATCCTCGCTGGATTGAGGTGCTTTGCCATGACATCAATGTGCACGTGCCACACCACGTTTCGACGGGTATTCCTTCGTATAATCTGCGCAAGGCTCACCAGAATTTGAAGGAGAACTGGGGCGAGCATATTGTTGAGCGCAAGTTTAACTGGGCGCTGATGAAGTCGATTGCGACTGAGTGCCATCTGTATCATCCTGACAAGCCTTATCAATCATTTAAAGACGCTGGCTTCTAAAGAAGCTGAGTTAGGACGATAAAAGGGGCTGCCGGATGTGATGTCTGGCAGCCCCTTTATGTATGTGCCGATCTGAAGGTGACTATATCTGTCTTTAGGCTTCTAGGCTTTTTGCGATCTGTCGCTTTTGCACGAAGCTATTCCAGGTGAGGGCGATCGCAAACCCAATCGTTGAAAGCAATACCACGCTAGCCCCGCTGGCAATATCAAAGTAGTAGCTCAGATAAATACCAAACAGTGAGAAAAACGCACCTAGCCCGGCTGAGATAAATATCATGTGACTGAATTTGTCGCTCAACAATCTCGCAATTGAAGCGGGAATCACCACTGCTGAAATCACCATGGTGACGCCCAATACCTGCAGGGTTGTCACTAATAGCGCGGCTAGCATAAGCGCGAACAATACGTCCATTGACATTACCGGTACCCCGTGAACCTGGGCTACTTCGCGATCAAAGCACCAAAATAACAGGGGGCGATAGAACACGGTGATGAGGCCAAGTAGGGCGATCGCAACCATCATCACTACCCAAACATCTATCGGCGCAATGCCCAGCACGTTGCCAAACAAAGCAGCTTCAAAGCTCTGTGTAAACTGTCGGTAGCTGCTGATAATCGCAATTCCCATGGCAAAGCTTGCTGTAGTCACAATGCCAATGGCCGCGTCCGCGTGAATTTTGCGCGTGCTTAGATACTGAATTAACAGCGCTGCGCCAAACCCCCACAGGCCAGAGCCAATGTAGAAATTAACGCCGATAACGTAGCTCAGCACTGCTCCCCCTAAAATGGCATGAGAGAGGCCGTGCGCAATATAGCTCATGCGACGGGTCGTAATATACACGCCCATTACCCCACACAGCAGCCCGGCCATCGCTGAAACCAACAGCGCTCTTGTGAAAAAATCATACTGAAAGGGGCGTAACAACAGCTCCATTACGAATGTGCCTTATAGCGTTTGATTGCTAGGAATAGTTTGTTCTACTAAAGAATGTGAGTGATCGTTGCAGGAGTTTTTAAGATCCACATTGCCGTCTCTGAGTAGAGCCGGGCGCGGGCGCTGCACAGGATGACTGACGGTTGTTGCACGGCTGGCAATAAGTACCTGATCGCCCTGTTGCTGTACCACCATATCACCGCCAAAAGTGCGGCTCAATGTATCAGAGGTTAATACGTCTAGTGGCTTTCCTTCGGCAATAATGCCGTGGTTAAAACAAACCACCCAGGGCAGATGCGTTGCAACAGAGTTGAGGTCATGAGTAGAGAGTAAGATACTCACGCCTTGATCGTTAAGATCCCACAATAGATGCAGTAGCTCGTGCTGCGTTTGAATATCAGCGCTGCTTGTGGGCTCATCGAGCAAAACCAAATCAGGGTTGCCCACTAAGGCTCTTGCTAAAAACACTCGCTGCTGCTGTCCGCCAGAAAGTTCGCCAATGGCGCGATCGCTCACGTCAGCGGCACCTACTCGGGCAAGAAGCTGCCCGGCAATTTCTCGATCTTGTTTGGAAGGCCAGGGCCAGGCCGCTTTGAAAGGTGCGCGCCGACGATAGCGGCCCATCATGACCACTTCTGCTGCTGTTACTGGAAAGCTCCAATCTACAGTTTCTACCTGCGGCACGTAGCCGACTTTAGGCAAAATTCGCTTTGTGCTTTTACCTTTGCCATTAAAAGCGGGTTGCCCTTGGTAATAAACCTGGCCTTGTCTGGGTTGAACAATTCCTAATAAAGATTTAAGAAGTGTTGTTTTGCCCGAGCCAGAGGGGCCGACAAGGCCAGAAAACTGGCCTTGGTGAAGCTTGAAGTTTAGCCCGTTGAATATGGATTGACCCTGATATCCACAGGCTAAATCTCTTGCTTCTAAAAGAACATGCATAAAGGCTGAATCCTTAGCGGTTGTTTTCGATCATAGATAACTTGTTACAAAAAGATTTAAGAGGGTTGTTGGTAGATTTGTTTTAGAGAATCTGCGCTTAGGAACGCGCTTCTCATACTAACGGGCAATACCGGCTTTTCATGTTTGTCACATCTACTCGACAACATTTGTCACATCTAACTGATCAACCGGGCCAGCATCGCCGCCTAAAGCGTTTGCAAAAATGCGTAAGTTGTCTGCCATCATGCCGATGTATGTGTGCTCTGGGTTCGTGTTTTCTGTGGCACTTGCTGATCCCTCTCCAGGCAGGTCGTCATCAGCCGTGTTGTCGAGCTTAACGTCAGCTTCGCGCGCGATCTGCTCAGATATTTTGCTAGGAAATACCTCTGAGCCAAAAATGGCGGGCACATCACTGGCCTTAATCTGATCGACGATAGAGGCTACATCTTGAGCTGAAGGCTCGCTGAAGTCTGACGGCTGAACTGCGCCGATGACCTCAAATCCATATTGACGTGCCCAGTAGGGCCAAGAGTCATGATAGGTGAGCAGCTTGCGATTTTCAGGTGGGATCGTTGCGACGACTTCGCGAGTGACCTGATCGAGCTGATCGAGCTTGGCTAAAAAACTCGCTAGGTTGGCCTCGTAGGTTTCTTGTCCTTCAGGATCTAGCTCAATAAGCTGCTCGGCGGCGAGCTTTGCATAGCCTTCTGCGTACTCAGGATCTACCCAGAGGTGCGGATTAGGTCGGCCTTTTGCCTGTGGAAAGCTATTGTCGAACAGCCAGTCTTCTTGCGCGATGACGTTGGTGCCTAGCTCGTAAATTTTGGTGTCTGCGGGCTTGACGGCTTCGGCCATTTCAATAGAGGGAATTTCGAGGGAGAGGCCATTGACTAAAACCAGATCGGCTTCGGCTAGCAGCTCGCCGTCAGAGGGGCGGGGCTCAAAGGTGTGGGAGTTTGTGCCTTCGGGCACCATGCCGACGACGCGGAGGCGATCGCCTGCAATATTACTCACAATATTTGTGATTGGGGCCACGGTCGTCACCACTAGCGGCTTACTCACTTCTTCTGCCTCAACCAGCGAACTATCAGTGCCCGTCGGCGCTTCGCTAGTATTGGCTCTTTCAGAACAGCCTGATATTAAGAGCGCGCTTGAGCAGAGGCAAACGGCAACACCCGCCGTCAGCGTGCGGCCCAGTGTGCGGCCCAGTGAAAAGCGTAAAGGAGATCCTGATTTCATGTTTTTAATTTAAAAGCTTGGTGCGGCTCATCTGAATATGGATACTGAAGGAGAATAACGCCTCGAATCGGATCGCTTCAAGGGATTCACTCAGTCAGAAGGGGTAGATCCGGGCAAACTTAATACCTGTTTAAGCATCCGTATAAACACCTGTCAGTTTTTGTAAAGGTCTGCTGAAGACGGGTGATTATTTCTCAATCAGGTTCGCCTTAGCGATAGTCTTGAAATTAGAGTGTTGAATACGGACTTTTATCGCTGAAATAAGTATAAGAAGATACCGTTTAAAGACTTTTTGAGATTGACTAGCAGTCAACTCAATTAATCGACTAAAACAGGCTGGGCTCAGCAAGTATAAAAAAGTTGATGGATTTCCCTAAACGCGCGTGTATATCTAATTAGTCTGGGTAAAGAAACCGGCTAAAATAGTTAGTTATTGGCCTAAGTTATTGGCTCAAGCTGAGGGCTTAGCGATCGCTATTATTGTCGATGTTTCAAATCTCTTATTAATCTTTGATGCTATTCAAGTTCCTATTCTTTTAAGTGACGCTTCTTTCTGCCTCGTAATACGACTTTAAGCGCTTTTATTCATGCCCTCTTCTACCGGCGATTATTACCGACGCCTACGCCTGCCCGAAACTGCGAGCCGTCGAGAAATTAAAACGGCGTTTCGACGGCTGGCCAGGCAGTGCCACCCAGATTTACATCCCAATCAGCCTGGTTTGGCCAGACAGTTTCAGGCATTGCGAGAGGCTTACGAGGTACTGATAGATCGGGTGCAGCGTCAGCGCTACGATCAGTACCGGCAGGGCTATGGTGATAAAAAGTTCCTGACAAACCCGCAAACGCCATCGGACTTTTACATTCGCGGTATTCGCTACGCGGTGTCTCGGCGCTATCGAGCAGCCTTGAATGATTACAACAAAGCGATTGAGCTAGACGAACAGTTTGCCGAAGCCTACCTACGTCGCGCTGAGGCCAGGTATTTACTAGAAGATGATTCGGGCGTATTAGCTGACTGCCAGCGGGCGATCACACTTAACTCCACAGAAGCTAAAACCTACTACTACCAGGGCCTTGCGCGCTACCGGCTGAACTATGTTCAAAGTGCGATCGCTGCTTTTACAGACGCGATTACCTGCGATCCTGAAGACGCCCAATACTACTATCGTCGCGGCATTGCCCACCAGGATTTACATCAATTAGACGAGGCTGCTAAAGATTTGCGCCAGGCCGCGCAGCTTTATAAAACGCAGGGTCATTTGGCGAGCTATCAGCAGCTACAAATATATCTGCGGCAGTTCGGGACGGCGGGGCGATCTCGTCCTGTCAAGCTTTTAGGTGCGATCGCTAGCCAGTTCTCTAAAGTGATTCCAGGCCGGGCTCGCCGCACCTCGATAAAAGGAGATTTGAGCCAACGTCGCCGCGCTTCAGACCTACCGCTGTCGCAAAGTCCTGCGTCCCAAAATTCCACTATTCACCCGCCTGTTCCACCCAGTCAAACTAACCGCAGAGACGCATCCAAACCGACTTCTAAAGATATCGCGCCCCAAATAAAGCGACCTTTCTCGTCTTCATCGCATCAAACCTACTGGGCTCCGGGCGTTAGCTCAAGGCCCATCTCAAACTATCGACCCCGCCGAGGCTTACACTGGCGACTCTTCTCAGGTGCAGGGGCCACCTTAAGACTATTGAGCAATCCAGCCGGTGAGATGATCCCGCTGTACCGCAGGCTGTCTTCTCGGCAGGCGAGCTGTGTGGGCTATGGTTTGGCGGTGCTTGCCAACATCCTATTTCTTACGGGCGCGGTTCAATACGCCCCCAACTCTAGCTGGCTAGTTGTTTCCTGGCTGTGGGCTTCTGGCGGCATGATGTTTGTGGCCATGGTGCTCGCGATCGCCCTCACTCGCATTTGGCTACAGGTGCGCAGCCTGTGGGTCGCTGATATCTTCATTCTGGGCACCGCCGTTGTCCCAATTGGCCTGTTGGCAGCTTTTAGCGCTTTGGCCCACGAGCTAGCCGGTAGATTGCTGGTGCCTTCTGGCATTTGGATTGCTAACGCCGCTATCCTTATCGCCGCACTCTGGGCGCTCTCTCAATCTTTAATCACTCTCTATAGCGGCCTTTCTCGCATCCATGCCTTCCCCGATAAGATGGCGGCTTGGTTTACATCTGTCGTGCTGGTCATAGGGCTTAGCGTCGGCATAGGCACATGGGGGTTTTTGTCGGTAGGCGTATAAAGGCGGATATTTGAGCAGAATGGGCTGAAAACTGGGCTTTCGTTAAGTAATGGCAAGATGACCCTGCTGGGTACTGTGGTTTGTAGAAGAGTTTTTATACATTGGTGTCATCACTCAAACGACGTGTCTTTAAGTAAAGGAGACAACCCACATGAACTCACGCAAGCACCAGTCATTAGATCTTCGCACCGCTGCTGCCAAGCTCGCTTACGACCGAGCCCATGAGCAACATAAGGCCAACGGCGAAGAGCAACGCTACCGCTTTGATGAAGGCCAAACGGTTCGAGGCAGCAAAGCCTCTCATTTGGCAAACTACACCAAAGGGCTACCCCACGACGAAAAAGACGGCCTCATCTGCGATCCTGCTGACTACCAACAGTTCATTCGCGGCATTGATTCAGGCAATCCCAGAGATTTTCAGGACACGCCGCTTGGCCCCAAAGGATCCGTCAAAGGCGAGCCGATTGAATGGAAGTCTCAATACACTCAGCAGCATGACGTGACCGTTAGAGGCTGGGAGAGTGCAGGCGCTGGTCTTTTGTTTGATCTTGAAGGGCCGGACGCTCAGTCCATTACGATGCCACCTGCACCGACTGTAGACAGTGATGAATACGTCGCTGAAGTGGCTGAAGTGTACGAGATGGCGCTGCTTCGTGACGTTCCTTTTGCTGAATTTGACAGCAACCCAGGCGTCGCCGCTGCGATTGAACGGCTCAACAATTTAGCCTGGTTCAAAGACACGCCAATCCCCGCTGGTGCGCCTGTGAGCGACAGAGCGAAGGCTCGTCGTCGCGGCCAGTTCACAGCTCAAACCCTCTTTCGCGGCACCGCCTTTGGCGACACCAAAGGCCCCTACATTTCTCAGTTTCTCTGCCGAGGCACGCCCGAGCTAGGCGGCGACAAAGACGGCGTACTCGATGGCCTAGTCGCTTACGGCGCAATGGTCTTCGACAACAAAGTTCGCACCGCCACACCTCACAAAGACTACATGACTACCTGGGAGTGGTGGCAAGACGTGCAAAACGGCGCTGACCTGCGCGGTAAAGAAACCTATGTAGACGGCGAAAATAAGTATCGCTTTATTGCGACCCCTCGCGATTTGGCAACCTACGTTCACTACGACGCGCTCTATCAGAGCTACCTCAACGCGTGTTTGGCGATGATAGCAATGGGCGTACCCTTTGATCCTGGCATTCCTTTCCAGGCCGATGATATTCATGACCACCAGCAGGGCTTTGCTCACTTTGGCGGGCCTCACATCCTATCTTTGGTGACTGAAGTGGCGACTCGTGCGCTCAAAGCAGTGCGCTACCAGAAGTTTAATGTGCACCGCCGCTGTCGTCCTGAGGCGATCGCAGGCCGCATTCACCAGTGGCGCAACACCCAAGCCCCCAGCCTGTCCCCAGTTGCTCACATCAGCGATAAGATCAGCGACACCCTGCACAGCGTATCGCTTCACAACAAAGCCCAAAACCAGCGCTACCTATCTGAGCTAGGGAGCACCTGCCACGAGGCCAAGCAGGAATTCGGTGCTGAAAATGTATACTTGCTGCCCATGGCATTTGCCGAAGGTTCACCTATGCACCCTTCTTACGGCGCAGGCCACGCCACCGTTGCAGGCGCTTGCGTCACTATTCTCAAAGCCTTCTTTGATCATGGTTACGTACTGCCTCAGCCCTACGTCAACACTCAAGATGGCACCTCTCTACAGTCAGTCGATCATTCACTGGCACTGACGGTAGAAGGTGAGCTGAACAAGCTCGCGGCTAATATCTCTATCGGTCGTGACTGGGCTGGCGTGCACTTCTTTACTGACTATTACGAGTCTGCTCGTTTGGGTGAAAAAATTGCCCTCGGCATTCTAGAAGAGCAAAAGCTGACCTACGGCGAGAACTTCAGCATGAGCGTGCCTTTGTTTGACGGTGGCTGCGTGCGGATTTAGCTCGCTCTACTGGTCTAATTACCGGCTCAATTGTAAAGACACATTGCCAGGGTGCGATCCGCCTCTGGCAAGTTGGTTTAAAATAGCCTATATGTTGGGTATACCATTTATAATGGGCTGTCAACCCAGGCATTTGTATTAAGTATCTACGTAATGCACGTGCCAGTATTCGATTAAACTCATTTTTCACATCCCTGTTGCGTTCTTTTAAGAGGAAAATACAATCGCTAAAAAACCACTCATCAATCAACAGATCCGAGCCGCGCAGGTTCTTCTGATTGACAACGAAGGTACGAATCGCGGCCTGACCGATACGTCAGAGGCACTGGCACTTGCCAAGGCTGCCAAACTTGACCTTGTGGTGGTCTCACCCGACCAAGAAAATCCGGTTGCGAAGATTCTGGATTACGGTAAGCACCAGTATCAAAGCCGTAAGCGCCAAAAGCAAAGCGCCCGTACGTCTGTAAAAGAGGTCAGACTGCGCCCTAATGTTGGCGACTCTGACTATCAGGTTCGGATTGATAAGGCTTTGGCCTGGCTAGAACGTGGCGACTCGGTGAAGTTTCAGGTGCGCCTGAGAGGCCGAGAGCACCAGCATCGCGATCGCGCGACTGATTTGCTAAACCGGGTTGTAGAGGATCTTTCTAAGGTGAGCAAAGTGCAGACATTTGATCGGCGATCGCTAATTGTGCAAGTTGTGCCTAACTAAGCAAATTGGCGTGCGTTTGAGCCGCCATAGCTTGATCTCATAAATAAGGACTGGGGCGCTGGTAAGTGGCGCTTCAGTCCTTTTGCGTAAATGGCCCTTATTATTAGTCCTATCATTCGATGCCTCAATTTGTTCGACAGGTAAAGCCACCGCTTCATTTCATTCCAGCGGCTTATAACCCCTGGGTGATGAGGGCCGTACATTTTGCGCTCCCCTTTTTGCTGCGGGTTCGCATTCGCCCCTGGCTACCGGTTGGTATTCAACGCATTGAAGTTGAAAACGTCGAGCGTTTGGTCAAGCTTTACGAACAGTTCGAGGCTGGCTCAGCTCGTTTTTTAATGGCCGTGCGTCATGTGGAAGTTGACGACCCGTTAAGCGGACTGTATCTGTGTTCTAGAGCGGTTGCCAGCGCTGCAAAGAAAAAAGGTATTTCGCTCAAAAAGCCGGTGCATACGCACTTCATTTATGAGCGGGGGATGACAATCTGGGCGGGTAGAAGTATTGGCTGGCTGCTTTCTCGGATTGGGGGCACGCCGATTCGGCGGGGGCGCAGACCTGACTGGGTGGGGCTCAAAGCGGCGCGGAGGCTAATGGTAGAAGGGGAGATGCCGCTGGTGGTTGCTCCAGAAGGAGCGACGAATGGACATAGTGAGAGGCTGGGGCCGTTGGAGCCGGGGGTGGCTCAGCTTGGGTTTTGGTGCGCGGAAGATTTGCAGAAGAGCGATCGCACTGAAGACGTTTTCATTATTCCGATCGGCATTCAATATCGCTACGTGCAGCCAAACTGGACAAAATTAAGCGAGCTTCTCTCTGAGCTAGAGTCAAAAAGTGGCCTTGTTCAACCGCCGCTAAGTGCGCCGACTTTAGACAAAGGCTGCTATCTGCGGATACTGCGTTTGGGTGAGCATTTGATCGAAACGATGGAGGCGTTTTACACGCGCTGCTATCACCAGAAATTTGCAGCCTCAGAAGTCTCTGCGGATGAAAACGGTTGTTCTGAGCGATTGCAGCAATTGTTAGATCAGACTTTGCAGGTGTCTGAGCATTTTTTTGATCTACCGAATAAAGGTACCTTAGTCGATCGCTGTCGGCGTTTGGAAGAAGCAAGCTGGAGCTATATCTACCGGGACGATCTGCCAGATTTAGACACGCTGCCGCCGCTGCAAAAGGGTCTAGCCGACTGGGCCGCGCAGGAAGCAAGTTTGCGGGAGCTGCATATGAGAATGGTCGAGAGCTTTGTCGCCGTTGATGGTCACTACCTTAAGGAGAAACCTTCGTTTGAGCGCTGCGCAGAGACTACGCTGCTGATGTCTGATATGCTGGCGCGGCTGAGTGGAGACAAGCTGCCGGGCCGACCCAGGCTAGGGCAACGGTGGATAAAAATGACGGTGCAGCCGCCGATTGCGATCGCGCCAAAGCTTGCGGACTATCAGCAAAATCGCAAGGCTGGACGCGCTGCTGTTGCGACTGTCACTGAAGAGATTCGGCAGGCATTAGAAGAAACAATCGAGCGATGAGACGTTAGGGAATTAGCGTGGTAGGCTGTCGCCAAAGCGTATAAAATGCGACTGTTATTCGCTTCTACCCTGCCAAAAACTAGAAAAAATAGCCTGCCGTGAGCCTAAATTTTGCGTTTCTGACTGTTTTACTGACCGTAATTGTAGCCCTGTTGTGGATAGGCTATTTGATTGCCAGAGCGACGTTGGGGCCAGCGCCTGCTCGACGAATTTTGTATTACAGCAGTTCGTGGCTATTGATAGGCGGGGTAATCGCCCTCTTATTCTCATCGATTGGCCGCTATGGTTTCATTATCCTATGCGGCCTCTACAGCGTCGGTGTCTTCATCTGGCTGTTGAGCTGGCCTTTTCGCAAAAAAAGTGCGGGCGAACTCAAGCTCGAAGTCGGGCGCACCTCGCAGAATAAAATTCTCTTTTGGATTGGCCTAGTGCAAACGGGAATTGCGATCGCAATGACCCTATCTTTGCTAGACACGATTACCGGCGCACTCGCAAGACCTTTAGGAATTACCTCAGGTTTAGTCGAAATTGCTTTTTGGTGGGCGATCGCACTCCTATTTCTCTTCCTCGGCCTCAGCGATCTAGAAATCCGAGAAAACGGCCTCTCCTACCTCTACGCCTGGCAACCCTGGGACAGAGTAGAAGCTTTTGGCTGGGACGATGACAATCCTAGCACCTTAATTTTGCGGGTGGTTCCTCGCTCATTTCTCTCACGCCGCTACGTCACCCTCAACATTCCTTCTGCTCAAAAAGAAGCCGTCGATCAGCTTATAGACGACTATATTAGCGAGGCCGATTTGGCGACTGAAATGGACAATGCCTAAGCGGCTTTGGAGTGTGAGGCGCTAGCTGCCTCTGAAGCAACAGGTGCAGGTGGGGCGATCACCTCGCCCACCTCATAGTGCCGCATCTCCCACACCTTAAGCAAAATTAGATACTCATAAAAAGCCTGAAGCATACACCACGTAAACCCGGCGCGGCCATCACGAATGCCACCCAAGAAAAAGTACATGTATATAAACCGCACGACCGGGCGACCGGGAATGCGTAGCGATAGATTCTTTAGCGCACGGCGGCGCTCTACCTCAGACTTGCCGACGAAGAGGGACTTCCATTGAATATTCTTCTTTCCAGAAAGCTGCCTAATTGTTTCCTGAGCCTCGTCGGTTGAGTAGCGATTGTGCTTGTCTATCCAGCGGCTAAAGCCCTTACCGCAGGTGTAGTGAGGATAGGTTTCTTTTAAAAAGCCGTGAGAGCCGTTGATAACTTCGCGTTCGGTGTGGCCATAGTCGTCGAACCAAACGTGCTTTTTATCGAGCAGCCTGAGCTGGTAGCGAGGATATTGGGTGCTGTGCTTAATCCATCTGTCCATGAACATGACGCGCTCAGCGGCGTAGTAGCCTGCGTGTCTGCCCGAGGCGGCTGCTACTTCGCATTCGACAAACAGCTCAGGGGTCATGCGTTCGTCGGCTTCTAGAATGTATGACCAGGGATGCTTGGTCGGGATGTTGCGCAGCATCCAGGTACGCTGTTTGCCGTGGCTCTCGAAGGCATGTTGAAAGATGCGGACGGCGGGATAGCGTTCAGCGATTTCTATGGTGCGATCGCTGCTAAATGAATCGACTAAAATTACATCGTCACTCAGAGCGGCTGACTCAATGCAGGCGGCAATATCTAACTCTTCGTTGTGAGTCAGGATGAAGATTGAAAACATGAACCTACTAGATCGCCCGTTAAGTTTGCCTTTACCGCTTTTGCTGCTTTAGGCATTACACCCCTCAGCCAGCTTTGTATCCGTATATTTGAGCATTCCCCGACCCAAATATAAACGCTTGATATCACCCTACGTCTATTCTTCACTATAGAATCAGCGCAAGATGAATGCTAGCGCAGCTTTACGGACGATGCGTTGTCGGTTTTTACTCAAAGTCCAGGCAGCTAATGGCCTCTTCTGAAAAAGCTTCTCGCGGATGCACAGAGCACTTGAGATGATAGTCGCGAGTGGCGTAGCGGCATTTGGCGCAGGGAATGCGGTGCATTTGGCGAATGTTCTGAGCACCCTGCTTGACGGCGGCGGCAATGTTGAGAATGACCATGGCAGTGATAGCCCAGGCTAAGACCAGGCAAATCACGGGTAAAAAGGGCTGAATGCCGACAATAAACTTGGCGAGCTGTGTAAATACAAACTGAAGAACTGAATCGGTCACGAAAATAGTCTCTTGAAAAGGCTTTCTAGACCCTAACGAACCTGGATTTGAGAATTCGTCAGTCTCTGGTGTAGATCCTAAAAGAGAGGACTTGTCGTGGTGAAGAAGGTTACGAAACTGAGATAAATTTTCAGCTTTGGAAACCTTCTTTGTCTATTCTTCTTCGAGGGTATTTTTCTTTTTGAGCTTTTGAGAAATGTCGGCGTGCATAAGCGCAATGTTGGGGTCGCGCTGAATGGCCTGAAAGTAATGCTCGCCTAAAGGCGTAAGTGAGTGCTCATTGGGCTTGATCATCAGCCGCGCTTTTTCTAGCAAGATAGCGGCGCTTTCGGGCTCTATTTTGTCTTTTTTGCGCAGGTCAAGCAGTTCGTCTATTTGAACGATAAATTGTGAAATAGGGCGTAGCCAGCTAAAGGCTTCGTCGTCTATAACCAGGCGAAAAAATTCGCCGCTGTTGGCAATTGGCCCGTGAGTTTGCTCGTAGACAACGCGCTCTGAGTCAAGCAGGGCTTTGTGCAGCCGCAGTAGCTCGGGGCGAATCTCTTTGAGGCGAGCTATTGCAGGCTCTGAGGAGGGGGAAGCACTCATGATGAAAGCGGTATCGAAGGGAAATGTCAGCTTAAACACCCTAGCATTTTGACCCTACAGCGGCGCAGCAGGCTAAGAGCCTCATAGTGTCGTTTCGGGCTGGTGATTGCCTCTATTGCTCTACTCAGGTGGTTTGATTCAAGGATCGCTAGAGCGGTAAGCTCAAAGCTATCGTATGTAGGGCTAGTAGCGTGTTAAAAATTGGCGGCGTAAAAATTACTGAGCAGGAATGTGAGGCGGGCGGGCTGCGGTGGTTTTATCGGGAGGCGCTGCCGATGAACGAACAGGGGAAGCTACCAGTGGTGCTGCTACACGGGCTTGTATCGCAGGGCTATAGCTGGCGGAATGTGATGGGGCCTTTAGCTGAGGCTGGTTTTCGGGCGATCGCACCTGATTGGATCGGCCACGGCTATTCTGCTAAGCCAGACAAAAGCGAGTTTGCCTACACGCCAGATGCTTTTGTAGCAGCGTTTGAAAAGTGGCTAGCGGTGCTAGAAATTAATCGGTTCACGCTGGTGGTTCAGGGCTTTTTAGGCTCGGTTGGCCTGCTGTATGCCGCAAAGCATCCTGAGAAAATCGAGCGGCTAGTGATTTTAAATACGCCGCTCACCGCTGAGGCGAAGCTGCCATTTAAGATTGCGCAGTTTGGCTTTCCGCTGCTGGGTCAGGTGCTTACGCAAGATCCTATTTTGGTGGATAGAACGCTAGAGGGGGGCGGGCCCTATACGGTGAAAGATGAGGATTTGGAGGTGTATCGGCAGCCGTTTTTGAAAAGTTCGGATGTGGGGCGATCGCTCCAGGCCACCGTTAAAAACCTTCAGCTTCCAACCGTAATGGCTAATATCGATAAAGGCTTTAAAGATTGGCAGTCACCGACGCTTATCGTTTGGGGCACTGATGACAAGTGGCTATCTGTGAGCCTTGCCGAAAGCTTTGTAAAAATATTGGATGACGGCGAGCTGGTGAAACTTGATGAAACTGGTCACTATGCTCAGGAAGACTGGGCCGAAAAAGTAGCTGAAGCCATTGTCCCGTTTCTTCGTCGGGCTAACTTGTAAGCTGAAGATAGTGTTCGATAAACTAACTTTGAAGGAAATAGTGCAGTGGATAAAATAGACACCTATCGCGCAGCTAGTTAAACATTGAAACAGGCACTGAAACGAATGTTCCGCAAGCTTGGGGTATCGTCTCGCATGGAAATGGTGGCGCAGCTTCTAATCACTGAGTGAGTAGCGTAAGCGCTCCTGTATGCGATCGCTAGTATTTAGCTTAAGCAGCGTAGCTGTTGTTCTACCTTCCGGCGATTGTCCAGTAATCTGTCCTGCTTTGAGTAAAAAGTGTTCAGCCCACACTTGTTTTCGCGGATTAAAAATAAAACAAAAGTCGTTTGTCTCAGGATCAAAAGAGCCGAGATCACTGCCTTTGAATCGGTTGCAGCGCCAACAGGCATAAGCAAGATTGTCCGCAGTCGTTTGACCTTGATGCTTGAGCGCAACAACATGATCTAGCTCATGAGGATAAAAGCTCAATGAATTAGGCAATAAGCAGTATTCACAAGATAAAGAGGCTCGTTCAGCTACGAAAAGGCGAAGCGCATCTGAGACATAGGCCATTAACTGATTGCCTGAGATGAGTTGCTGATGAGTCCAGCTTTGAACATGACAATCAAGTGCTCAATGCGTTCGTATTCTAATAGCTCCTGCTGTTCTTCAAAGCTAAGCGCTGCGTTGCTTTCTTTTTCAACTAGCACCTTCAGCCGCGATTGCATATCGGTAGTCGGGCGAAACTCAGCTATTTGCTCAGGCGTGGGCTGGCTGGCAAGAAAATCGAGCACATATCGGTAAACCTGTGCTGGCAGTGCGAGCGGCTGTAGACAGCGCCTTAGAAGCTCAGGCAATTTCTCTTCGACAGGTAAAAGCTGTGTCATCAAGTCATCAGGAATCTCGATTGTTAGCTTTGCCATTGGCTACATTCTCTACTGCTCAACATTCATAACTTAGCGCAATACTCAGTCTAAAAGTCTACGCCGCGCTTCAGCTCTACGCCACGTTCGGCATAGTGCTTATGACAAAACACCTCCGAGTGAGCGCTGGCAAGCTGAAAGTACGCAGGCTGATTTTTACAGCGACCCGTGATGATGACTTCCGTATCTTTGGGTTTGCGCAGCAGCGTTTGAATAATCGGTTCTTCTGGCAGTAGCTCTAAGTCTACAGTGGGGTTTAGCTCGTCGAGGATGATGGTTTTGTAGAGGCCAGAGGCGATCGCGGTACTAGCAATCTCCCACCCCCGCTCAGCTTCTATATAGTCAATCGGCTGCTGCTGCCCCCGCCATACAATCGCATCCCGCCCGCAGCGCTGATGGTCTACGAGGTGCGGATAGCTTTTGCGCAGGGCTGCGATCGCGGCATCTTCCGTATAGCCCTGGCCCCCCTTAAGCCACTGCATTACCATAACCCGGTGTGACTTATCCTGACTAATCCCTTTCCCAATCGCCTGCAACGCCTTTCCTAACGCGCTCGTAGACTTACCTTTACCGTCGCCCGTATAGATCTCAATTCCTTCAATCCCCATCTCAGCGGCGGTCTGGTGAATCTGAGGCTTCATTTCTGAGTGCAAATCAGCAATTTCGATCAGCTGTGGGGGCGCGCCTCGGCCGGTGGCGATTACTTCTAGGTGATCGGGCTTGTTTTTGAGCGATCGCACCACGTCTTCAATCGAAAGCAAGTCGAGATCGAGCACTGGGTTAATTTCATCGAGCACGACGACTGAATAGAGGCCGGATGCGATCGCCCCTTTCGCTACATCCCACCCTCGCTGCGCCTCCTGCTGGTCAAACTTAGTAATTTCCTCTGGCCCAAAAAACTCGGCGCGCCCCGTTCGCACCTGATCGATTAGGTGCGGAAACCCTCGCTGCAATGCCTCAATCGCCGCATCCTCGTCATATGTACGCCCCGGCCCTTTCAAAAAGCGCAGCAGCAGCACCCGGCTTTCCATGAACTGATGAATCCCTAAGCCAATTGAGCGCAGCACCACGCCTAAGGCCACCTGAGACTTGCCTTTGCCCTCCCCGTCATACACATGGATTTGGCCTGTGAGACGTTCGGAGTTATTTTGAGCAGTACGGATGCCAATCGCTTTGGGCATAGGAAGTCAAAACCGGTTACAAGGAATACGTTTCTCTACTTTAACTATGGAAACATCTAGACGTAATGACCGCACGCTTTTCTCCAATTTTTCGGCGCTGCGATATATTTTCGGATTATTTTTGGCGTCTCGAATTGCCCTGACGCTGGTGGGGCTGATGGCTCACCGCCTGAGCGAAACGGGCTACGGCAAGCAGTTTAGCTGGTCAAAATACACCTGGATCGACCTGTGGGGCGTGTGGGACAGCTACTGGTATATGGATATCGCTCAAAATGGCTACTCCACAGTTGGCAGCATTGAAGGCAGCTTGGATCAAACCAACTTTCCGTTTTTTCCGCTCTATCCAATGCTGATGCGCCTTTTCGGCACGCTTACGGGCGGCGAATACTTTCTAGCAGGTCTTTTCATATCTAACGTTTGTCTGCTGCTGGCCTGCTATCTGTTTTACAAGCTAATCGAGCTAGAGCAAGGCCCAAAAATGGCGCGCCGCTGTGTCAAATATTTGTTCTTGTATCCCGTATCTTTCGTGTTCTCAGGCGTTTTCACAGAATCGCTGTATCTCTTCTTAACACTGCTTTGTTTTTATAGTGCAAAGCGCCAAAAGTGGTGGCTAGCTGGCGTTAGCGGTGCGCTGTTATCTGCAACAAGAACGCTGGGAGTGTTAATCATACTGCCGATGTGCTTCGAGTATGTGCGTAGTATAAACTTCAAGATCAACAAAGTGCGTATAGACGTTCTTTTTTTACTACTGGTGCCGCTAGGACTACTGGCATTTTCTGTTTATAGCTATCAGGCTACAGGTGACTTCTTTTACTTCAAAACCAATCAGGCCGCGTGGGATCGCGAGATTTTGAATCCGCTTGTTTCTCTTTGGAGAGGACTAAAGCAGGGAATTGCCCAGTCAAGTGCTAAGTCTCTTTTAGAAGTCACCTTTGGTAGCGCTACGCTGCTATTGCTGATTGCAGGCTATAAAAAAATTGAATTCTCGTACTGGCTGCTAGGTATGTACTCCATATTGATTCCGCTGGCAGCCGGGATTGCCTCTGTGCCGCGATATACTTTACCTATATTTCCTTTGTTTATCATATTGGCGAGTATTGGCCGCAATAAGTTGTGGGATGACGCGCTGACACTTTTCTTAGGATTTATGCAAGGGTGCTTGATGCTGTACTGGTGCACGGGGCAGGCTTTGGTAGTTTGAAAATCTAAGTGGTTAAAAGATAGGTCTAGGTGGTAATTTATACCTTTAGGATGATGTGTTTTTACCCAGGTTGAATAGCATGAAAACGGCAACACGTCTTGCTTAAAGCCTTTTTGAAAAGATCCTGATCACTGTTCACTAATGCGAATTATGAAAGTATTCGCATGTGCCTCATGCTTCTTTAACGCTTGTTCGATATAACTGACGCGGCACCCTATAGGTTTCAAGGATGGCAAAGAGCTTCGACAGTAGGGCTCTCAATGAAGAAAAGGTTTCAAACAAAGCGCACGCTCTGGGTAATGCACCGTCTGCTAAGCAAAAATCCGACGATGCTAACTTAGAGGCAGCGCCTTCTTTTGTGCAGCCTACTTTTCAGGCTGAGCCGACGTTTTCTAGGCGATCGCCCACCTCTTATCACCTTGATGCGTCACCAAGCGTCCCGCCCGAGACACTCTTGCCTCTGCTCCCCTGGCACGAAACCCTCGCTTCAGAGCTGCGGTATATATTGGGTTTGTTTGTCTCTACTCGAATAGTGCTAACTGCGATTGGCCTAGTCTCTTATGCCGTTTTGCCGACGAGCATCGGCAAAGAGATTAGCTGGTCAAAATATACCTGGCTAGACATGTGGGGGGTGTGGGATTCGCTGTGGTATATGGATATCGCCCAAAACGGCTACTCTACTGCCACCAAGCTACCTGAGTTTCCAGATCAGACCAACTTTCCGTTTTTCCCCCTGTATCCAATGCTGATGAAGCTCATTGGTGGCGTGGGCGGAGATCATTACTTTTTGGCCGGTCTTTTAATCTCCAACGTTTGTCTGCTACTCTCTTGCTACGTTTTATACAAACTTGTAGAGATGCAGTGGAGTAAAAAGATTGCTCGCCGCTCAGTGAGATATCTGTTTTTGTTTCCGGTTTCCTTCATTTTGTCGGGCGTATTCACAGAGTCTCTGTACCTATTTTTGACACTGCTGTGCTTCTATTTTGCGAAAAAACAGAAGTGGTGGCTAGCGGGTGTTTGCGGTGGGCTGCTCTCGGCAACCAGAACGCTGGGCATACTAATTGCGCTGCCACTTTTGTATGAGTATCTGAAGCGTATCGACTTCAAGCTCAAAGACATTCGCTTTAACAGTTTGTTTCTGCTGCTGGTGCCGCTGGGTCTACTCGCATTCTCTGTATACACGCACCAGATAACCGGCGACTACTTATTTTTTAAGACGAATCAGGCTGCATGGGATCGCGAGATCTTGAACCCGGTCGCTTCTCTCTGGCAGGGGCTGAGCCAGGGGGTAAGCGAGCCGAGCTTTAAAAAACTGCTGGAGTGCGCCTTTTTCCTCGGGGCTTTTGCGCTGCTTAGTCTATACGCCAGAGCTATTGGACTTGCTTACTGGCTGTTCGGCATGTATTCCATTTTTATCCCACTTTCAGCGGGTGTGGCGTCTATGGCTCGATTTACGCTGCCTATCTTTCCCCTCTTCATTGGGCTGGCAATACTGAGCTATAAAGGGCAGTGGAATTTGTGGCTGACGCTTTGCTTAGGCGGATTGCAGGGGGCTTTGATGGTGCTGTGGTGTACGGGCTACGGTTTGGTTATTTGATGGGTTATTTGATCGGGCGACCTTCAGGCGATACCCTATGCGATATGCCTTTAATATGGTCTATTGAAAACCTATGAAAAGGCACTCGCGTGTAGAGCACATCGCATGGACTACGAGCCTATATTTCCGCTACGGGCGATCGCCTTTCAAGTCTTATTTTTAATGGTTGCCATTTCTATTGAGGCAGGCATTTTTCGCCAGCGATTGCGTCTAGGCTTCAAAACCAGCGTGCAGTACACCACCGTTGTGAATCTGGCTTCGGTCGTCATTGGCTGGCTGACCTTTTTGATTGTAGAGCCCCTGTCGCCGCCGCTGATAAAAGCGCAGATCATCAGCTATGTCATGTTCGACCGGCTGGTCACTGGCGGCTGGACGACCCAAACCGGCAGCGTTATTTTTGCAATCGGGCTGGTCGCCTTTTTTGCGACCTTTTTTATCAAGGCAAAGGGCTTGGAGTTTATGCTGCGCGCGGATGACGCCTGGAAAGTGCCTGAAAAACCAGAGCGGCTATCACGCGAACAGCGATATATCAGAGCCAGAGCCGGGCGCACTGAAACGCAGCAGGCGATTTCTAGCTTTATCGATACTGTCATTCAGGCTAATGCCGCAAGCTTTACGATTATTCTGCTGCTATTGCTATTGCGGATGAGCGCAGAGAGCTGGGTTTGATGCTAGAAAATATCAAAGAATTTTTTACGCAGCTTAAAGATCTATTTTGGCCAGATCGATACTTTGCCTGGCAAACGCTGCTCATGCTGAGTTTGTTTTCGCTGATAATTGCATCGCTGCTAGCGGCGATAGACGGCGAGGAATATCCGGCTGTAGACATATTGACCACGCTGAGCTGGATATTTTTCACCTGTGCTGTATGGTGGGGCACAAATGCCAATAAAGATAAATTCAAGGTGTATGGCTTTTATATCGGGCCTTGGATTACGGGCGCGGTGCTGTGCTTATTCTTGTTTTGGCCGTGGGAAGATAGCCGGGTGCGCTGGTCGCTCTCTAGCTGGCCGATGATCTCGATGGCAATTATGGCCCTGCCTGATTTTGTCAACTGGGAGCTGAAGGTTTCGCTGCCTAAAAAAGACAGGCAGAAGTCCTTGGTGATGACGCTGCTGATTAACCTTTTGCTCAATAGCTGGATCTTGTTTTATTTTCGGATACAAGATTGGGTAACAAACTATCCTAGCCTGCTGGCGAATGATTTGAGCCGGAGCGCTTTTGTATACGATTTCGTGGTCGATCGCCAGCCGGATGTTCAAGGCATCCTGTTATTAGAAAGTACCGCAGATGCGATCGCCGAAGAGCTAGACGGTCAGCCCTGGTACCAGACGGAGCGCTGGCTATATACCCGCAAAAATCGGCTGGAAGCTATTGCTCAGCGCATGACGAATACGCTGGGGGCTCCAGAGGAGCAAATCTTTTGGCGAATGGCGGTGCCTCAGCCCAGGCGCTTAGGTGAAGGTTATTTGCTGACGCTGCGGGCGGATTGGACAGGGCCAGTGGCAGATGACGAAAACCTCTATGTGGAGAAGACCTGTAAGATTACGCCGGAAAAAAGGGTGCGAGCGAGCGGGGAGGCTAACCAACCGGCAGATGAAACGGTGGATCAGGCGAGTGGTGAAGGGACGACAGAAAGTGAGCAGATTCCTCAAACGTCTACGCTAACGAAAGTTGATTGTGGTGAAGACCTACCGCTGTTGCAGCGCAGTCGGCTCAGAGCCTAGAAGTGTGCACATTAAAAATTCATCAACAAAAATTGTAATTAGCGGCTCAAAATGGGTAGCTTTCTAATATCAACTTTTATTGTGAGTTCATATTAGAACGATTCAGTTATGGACGTAGCGGCAACGACGACGGTTTCTCGGTCATTTTCTAGAATTTGGACGATCGCATCTAATGTATTTTTAGAGATTGTGCGCGATCGCATTCTCTATGTCATTGGCGTATTTGTCATCATTATGGTGATGGCTACCACGATGCTGCCTGAAGTCGCCGCTGGCACTGAAGACAAGCTTATTCTCGACACGGGCCTCGCTGCAATTAACCTACTAAGCCTATTTGTTGTCGTTTTTATTGGCACGGGCCTGATCAACAAAGAAATTGAGAAAAAAACGGTGCTTGTGCTGATTGCTAAGCCGGTCAGTCGGCTAGAGTTCATTCTAGGTAAGCACCTGGGACTGAGCCTGATTATGGCGCTGTTGATTACCGCGCTCACGGCTGTGATGTTAGGACTGCTCGTTTTGAATGGCGTTCCCTTTCAGCTTAATTTAATGCTGCTTGCCGTCACCTTCATGTTTTTAGAGATGGTGCTGCTGATTGCGGCGGCGCTGATGTTCGGCACAATTACGAGCACGGTCTTAGCTACTTTGATGACGTTAGCGACCTTTGCTGTCGGCCACGAAACCCGCAACATTTTAGAGCTAGACAAGATTGCCGAAAGCGAAAACTTCCGCCGCATTGCCGAGGGACTATTTTTGGTGCTGCCTGATCTTGAGCGCCTGAACCTTAAAAATGAAATTGCCAATGGGTTTGTTGCGCCTCCTAGCGGTGGCGGTTTGGTAGAAAACGCAGTATATGGACTAATTTATACTGCGCTATTGCTAACCATCACAGTCGCGGTTTTTGAGCGCCGCCAGTTTTAGAGATTTCTACAAAGCACTGTATAGAGGCTTAAGCTCAAGCCTTAGTGTCGAGCTTCTGTAAGAGGCGCTACAGTAGAGACTCGGTAATATCGCGCCTTTCTCTATGCCTAGCCTGCCTACTAAACTCACTCAGCTCCAAACTATTTTTCGCGAAATGGATCGTGCCCTCGTTGCCTATTCGGGTGGGATTGACAGTACGCTAGTCGCGAAAGTTGCCTTTGACATCCTGGGTTCAAAATCTCTTGCGGTGACAGCTAATTCACCTTCCTTAATGCCTGAAGATTTTGACGATGCCAAGTCTCAGGCCGCAGAGATGGGCATTGCGCATAAGGTGGTCGAAACGCACGAAATGGACAATGAGCAGTACACCTCTAATCCGGTGAATCGCTGCTACTTTTGCAAAAGTGAACTGCACGATACCCTACGCCCGCTAGCTGATGAGCTGGGCTATGAGTATGTGGTAGACGGGCTCAATGCGGATGATTTGCAAGACTATCGGCCTGGGATTGCGGCGGCTAAAGAAAGAGGGGTGCGATCGCCCCTAGCAGAAGTCGGCATCACCAAGCTAGAGGTGCGCGAACTCTCCAAATCGCTTGGCCTCCCTTGGTGGGACAAGCCTTCTCAGCCCTGCCTTAGCTCTCGCTTCCCATACGGCGAGCTGATCACTACCGAAAAGCTGCATAGAGTAGGCCGCGCTGAGCGCTACATGCGTGACTTGGGCTATCGAAATTTGCGTGTGCGCTCAGATGGAGAAACGGCAAAAATTGAGCTAATGCCTGAAGAAATTACAGGATTTGTCAGCAAAGTCGATTTACCAGCTTTAGTAGAAGCCTTTCAAGGTTTTGGCTTTACCTATGTAACTTTGGATTTGGAAGGCTATAAGAGCGGAAAGCTGAATCGAGTTTTGGACACGATGACCGTTTAGTAAAGGATTGTGTAATGGCTCTGACTATTCAAATACCGCCCGAAACTGAACAGCAATTAAAGCAGGCAGCGCAAGCAGCGGGGCTATCTCCTGACGTTTACGTAGCGCAGCTTATTCAAGAAGTGCTAGCTTCTAATAAAATCAAAGGAGCGACAGAACATAGTCTTTCAGTAGCGGAGACTAATTTGATCCAAGTAGTCAATCACAGCGTAGATGCAATTGATTGGCAGCGTTACTATGCACTCATGAAAAAACGTGAAGACGAAACGCTGACGGCAGAAGATCATAAAGCACTAATAGCTTTTTCAGATCAAGTGGAAGCGGCTAACGTGACAAGGCTTACTGCGGTATCTGAGTTAGCTAAGCTCCGCAATACATCTGTGAAACAAATTATTGAAGAGCTAGAGCTACAACCTCGAACCCATAGTGGGTAAGAGAGTTCCTTTAAAGCTCAAAGAAAAAGTCGCACAGAGGGCGAAATTTTGCTGTGAATACTGTTGCTCTCAAGAAGCATTCTCTACGGATTCGTTTTCTGTTGACCACATTATTCCAAAAGCAAAAGCGGGCCAGAATGTGCTTTCAAACCTAGCTTTTGCATGCCAGGGCTGCAACAACAGAAAATACGTCAATATTCATGCTGTCGATCCAGTTACTCAAACTATAGTCTCACTTTACAATCCTCGCTCTCACCGATGGAGCGATCATTTTGCCTGGAGTGAAGGTTTTACGGAAATAGTAGGTTTAACAGCCATTGGCCGGGCTACCGTTAAAAAGCTAGAGCTTAATCGCCTTGGGCTCTTGAATCTCCGCAAAATTTTGTACAGCTCAAGCGAACACCCTCCCCCGCTTTAAAACCAGTTGGTTAGATGGCTCTGTTAAGAGGCATTAGCAGGAAAGAGTTCTGCGTAGTCGTCTGATAGGTCATTTTTGATATCTGAAAACTCTCCTGAGGTAACGGCTGAGCCGAGCGCAGAGAAAACGCCCTGAACGTGGGTTGCTGCTGTTTCTAGATCAACACCTTCGATTTGACTGACTTTTTGATAGAACTCCTTGAGGGGAAAGTGATCGCCATTTTCGCCCGCTCGCCCGCGTAAGTGCTGACCAATCTCTTCAGGAAGCTGAGCGGCCAAGTTCTCAGCTTCATCCCCGATAATTCTCTGTTTGAGCGTTTCTAGCGTGGCCTGAATTGCTTTCTCTGCTGCCGCTTTATCGTCCACTTTCGCGGCGGCTTGAACGTTCTTAATGATTTCGCTGTATTGCATTTATTCTCCTAAAAGGTTTGCCGTGACAAAATACGACCTGCTTGTTTGTGGCTGTCTTACTATGGTTAATAGTTCGAAGGCATCCTTCATCCCTAATTAGGAAGAATAGAAGAGATTAGTTTTAGGCTCGTCGAACCGCACCTGAAGGCGTAGTTATTCTTCTCGAAGTTCTTTGAGTAAGGCTTCAGTAAAAGGGTTTTCTCCATTCTGAAGGCGACTCACCCACTGCTGTCTTTGCTCTTTTCGACGGGGCGGGCTTCCATTCCAATTGATGTAGGCTTGAAAGTCTTCAATAGCGCCTGCCCTGTCGCCTTTTAGGGCGCGCGCAATTCCTCTGCTATCGCGCCAGCCAATGTAATCGGGCTCTTGACTGATAGCGCGATCGCAAGCAGTCATAACCTCTTCATAAACGCGATTAAGACTGCCTAGCCAGCAGATGCGATCCCATTGAGAAGACGATATATCGGCATCTGGGTCAAGCTCTTTTGCCCTTTGATAGTTAGCGAGAATTCCTTGAATTCGGCTAACGCTTGGATTTGAGCTACTGTCTAACGTTTTTTCTTTGATGATCGACCGAGCCGCTATGGATTTAGCAATCTCTTCTGGATCGGTATCTACAGAAAAAGTAGCGGTGTTCAAATCGACGCCCGGAATAACGTTTTGCGCGGCTTTGAAGCTTTCAGCAGCCTTCTCTATCTTTTTACTCTGAGCTGCTTGGGTGCCATCTTTAATGAGTCGATTGACTTTCCAAACGTCAATAACAAAGTCTATTTCAGTTTCTACATCTAAGCTGTGCGGATACAGGTCGGTTTTGGGCGCAATTTTTTGGATACGTTTGAGCAGCGACTGGGCTTCTTTTTCTTTTTCTCTTTCTACCAAGCTGCCTGCTTCTGTAAGCAGGCTGATGTCAACAGGCGCGTTTTCGCAGGTGAGCGTGTAGTCTTCGAGCGGGGTTCCCATATACTTTTTCCACGTGCTGACCGACAGGTTTTCATCCAGGCGATCGCACACATCTTGCACCTCAAAATCCGTATCAGATATCTCCGTAACATACAGCGACGCATCAACGCTAGAGGTGATCAAAGTATTAGAACTATGGTTAAACGTAAGAAAGTTAATAGCATTTTCGTGCGCAATCACCGTAATCTCTTCGCCTGTATCTGCTTTCAGCAGCTTCACGACGCCATTAGCACTACCCGTTGCGACATACTGGCTATCTTCGCTAAACGCTATGCCTGTAATATCGTCCTCATGCGCAATGCTATTAATCGGCTGCTCGCCGTCTGTCTGAATAAGTTGAGCCACTCTGTCTTTACCGTAGGTGGCAAAGATCCTGCTGTCGGGGCTAAATGCAACGCCCATAATTTCAGAGCTGTGCTCAACAAATCCAACGACCTCACCCGTTGACACATCAACGACTTGCGCCGTTCTGTCGTTACTAACAGCAGCTATATATTGACTGTTTTCGCTAAACACTACGCTAGCAACGGAGCCGTTTGATTCAATTGTTTTAACCACCTCACCAGTAGCAACTTCTACTAGCTTGGCCGTTTTATCTGCACTCCCTGTAGCCATATACTTGCTGTCTTCACTAAAGCTGAGAAAGTTAACCGAAGAATCATGATCGAGTGAAACGGTTTGTTCTGTCTCGGTAGAGATAATGCCGACCTCTCCATCAATGGTGTAGTAGGCTAATGCTTTACTATCTTCGCTAAATTTCGTCCATTGGATAGAGTTTTTCGTCTGCACTTTAATAGGGGCTGTCTCGTCTGCATTTGTAGTGTTAGAGACTCTAATGACATTATCAATACTACGAGAGAGCAAGTGCTCGCTATTTTCGCTAAAGGTTACATACTTAACATAGTCGCCATGCTCAAGCTCTCTAACCATCTCGCCAGTCTCAGTCTTGTATACCTTCACGTTGGGACTCTGAGCGTTCGACATCACAAAAAACTTGCCGTTTTCGCTCACTTTCATATTCCACGACCCCTGATCGCTCTCACCTTCTTCATCATCGCTACTATCAATAGCGTAAATTTGCTCGCCTGTTGAGGCTCGAATGCCTCTGATTTTTCCTCGTGGCGTTCTCGTTAAAATATACTGTCCGTCTCCGGTGAATTGATACGTCCAATCATCATCAGGAATTTCAAGCTGTTCAATCAGATCTCCTGTCGAGAGATCTATAATTCTTAAAAATCCGTCACCTGTTCCAGTCGCAATATATTTTTCATCGTTGCTAATAGCTAATCCTTTTACTCTAAAGTCATGATCAATATCAGAGATTTCTTCTCTTGTCTCCACATCCACAATCTTTACAGAATACCCGGTATCACGAGTGGCCAAGTAACGGCCACTATCGCTAAAGCTAATGTTCTCTATCGATGCGTCGCTGGTGCTAGTCACTAAAACTTCACCTGAAGCAGCATCAATCACTTTAACGTTGGTTTGATCTAGCGCCAAAGCCATTCTCTTTTTATCTTCGTCAAAAGACCTATCAATTTGAGAGTTTTTGTATCTAAACTGCGATTGCGACGATTTTTGGTTGTCTATTTCAATAGACTTAAACGCACCTGAAAGATCGTTTGTAGCAAAGTATCGACTGTTCTTGCTAAAAGACATCTCAGAAATCGCAGACTCATGTTCAATAGAAGAGATAATTTTGCCTGTTTCAACTTCGATAACTTTTGCGGTTTTATCTGAGCCTCTTGTCGCTAAGTACTCGCTGCTATCGCTAAAGGAAAACCCATCAATTCCGCTATGCTGAAACAAGGACGAAATCTCACCTACGCTGAGCTTGATGATTCTGACTACGCCGCTGTTGTCATAGGTGGCTACGTACTGCTCGTCCGGGCTAATTGCGACGTTCCCGATGCCACCAGAGTGATAGATGTCATTGACTAACGCATCTTTTTCTAAATCAAATATCTCTATTTCGTAGTAGCTCTGTGCAATCAAATATTTACCGTCAGCACTAAAGCTTAGGGTTGTCGCATCATTATAAGTCTCTAGTTCATGAATGGTCTTTTTAGTGGCTAAGTCAATAATGTCTATTGAGTCTTCGCTACCGCTCATTGATACGGCCAAGCGGTTTCCCTCTACATCGAAGGCAAGCTCTGTAATACGCCCTTGATACTCGGCTGTCGATACCACTGTTTTGGTTGTTAGATCGAATATTTCTAAAGCGCCTTCACTGGTACCGACTGCTAAATAGGCACTGCTAGGACTGAAAATGACCTTAGATATTAGTCCTTCTATCTCTTCCTCATAGCTGAGCGTTTTAATATTCTCGCCTGTCTCAGTTGAAATGATCTCGATCTCTTTACTCTCTTTAGTCGGGTAGAGTGCAACGTATTTACTATCGCTACTAAATACAACGTTTATCTGGTCGTCACTGTACTCAGCAATATTAGTAACGACTTTGGTTTTCAAATTGACCATTCTCACAGCGCCATCGCCGCTAGTTGTGATGAGGGTGTTGCTGTCGCTGCTGAAG
Source organism: uncultured cyanobacterium (assembly GCA_963793265.1). Classification (GTDB taxonomy): domain Bacteria; phylum Cyanobacteriota; class Cyanobacteriia; order Phormidesmidales; family Phormidesmidaceae; genus Phormidesmis. The sequence continues at coordinate 506,452 of CAWBZI010000002.1, read as the reverse complement.
TAGTTCGATCCGGTAGGGGCATCGTGATAGATAGTCGTAATCAAATCGCCTGTTTGGGTATCTATTACCTTTGCTATGCCGTCTTTACTGCGCGTTGATAGATACTGACCATTATTGCTAAAGCTAATGTCAAAAATGGGATCTGAGTGCTCCACTTCTGCGATTTCTTCTCTCTTTTTAACGTCGATTAGCTTAGCTTGATGGTCGCTGCCAAGCGTTGCAAGATACTGACTGTCGCTGCTAAAGATAACCTTTGAAACGGAGTAGTCATGGCTAGCCGTAGAGACTAGCTTTTGGCTAGTGGTATCGATGAGGCTAACCTTTCCATTAGAGCCCCCTGTGGCGATGTATCGATTGTTGGGGCTAAAGGCGTGAGTGTTGGTGTCTTGTGAACGATAGATGGCCTGGGGTAGCTGAAGGATGCTGCGCTGTAGGTTTCCCTTCGCTTCAACGGTCGATTCTTTGACGGATTGAAGCTGATTAAACGCCTCTACGGCCAGTAATGCAGCCGTTGGACGCAGGTTTGGCTGAGTTGTTCTAATCTGGTTTGACTGCACGATGAGCTTTTCGGCAGTGGCCGCTATCTCGGCGTTTTCTACCTGGCGGTTGATTCGCTTTTGTTCTCTTACCGACCAGCCTAGAAAAACGCTTAGAATAAGAAACGATAAGCCAAAAACTACGCTCGCCTGAAGCTTTCGTTTTTCAGCCTGCTTAAATTTCAGCTCAGCTTTCTCACTCTCTTTTAAGAATGCTTTAGACTGCTCAAAGTTTGGCGCATATCGCTGTGCCCATTGCTGGCTGGGCTGCTGCTTTTCTAGCCATTCTAGGGCAATAGATAGCTCAGGGCCGCGATAGTATTCCGCTTTTTGGTTTGCCTGAAGCGCCGCTGTTTGGGCGAGTCTCCGGTATATATTAGCCGATGAGGCTTCTTCATCTATCCACGCTTTGAGCTGCTGCCAGTTGCGCATGAGGCTCTCATGAGAGATATCAATAACGCTATCTCCCTTTTTTGGGGTGGCCGCAGGCGGCGTTAAAAAAGAGCATTGGGGGCCGCTAAAAGCATTGATAACAGTAATGGCCTCTTTGGGACTAGCGCCAGTGACTTCACAGATTTGCTTGAGCTTTAGCGGGCGGCGAATTTCGCGGTTGTCAGGGCCTCGGTCGGTGATGGCTTTGAATATGTTTTGGGCGAGTTGGCGCGATCGCTCATCAGGTAGCTTGCGATAAATTTGATCGGCATGGCGAGAAAGCGCCTCCCGAGCACCGCCAATGGCCTCATAGTGAGCCATATCGAGCGGCCCTTGTGAAGTTGATGCGTATTCCCACGTTCGCATCAGCGCGTGCTGCAAAATAGGAAGCTGATCGGGATCTTCTCCGGCATCGTTCAGCAATCGGTTGACGAGCTGAGGCGTAATCTCGCCGTTGGCAACCGCTACTGGCCCTTGAATGGCATCTTTTAGCTGCGATCGCGTCAGACGCGGAACCAAATACTGGCTATCGTTGAGCGCCTCTGGCAAATCGCGAAACTGAGCGCAGTCTCCAATAAAATCCGATCTCATCGTCAGCACCACAAAAATGGGCACATCCCTTTGTTTAACAGCCGACAGCAAAAGTTTCACAAAAGCAGCGGCTTTGTCTTCAGCTTCTAGAGACTGCGCGCTCTGCTTAAACCGAAACAGCTCTTCAAACTGATCGACCACGACTAACAGACTCTCTTTTTCTACCATCCGAGCCTGCTGCGCGACTTCTACTAAGCCTAAGTGCCCTCGCTTCAGCGTGATTTTATTGAGCGCTGCATAAATGCTGGCATCTTTTTCGTCAGGCGATCGCCCAAACACCTCAGGCCGATTGAGCGCCTCTGCCAAATTTTCAATTGGGTCATTGCCGGGTCTAAATATGGCAATTTTCCACTTAGAGCTGGCCACACCGCGCCATGCTTCGTTTGCCGAAACAAAAAGACCGCTATAGAGCGATGGCAAAAGACCTGCGCGTACCAAAGAAGACTTACCGCTACCAGAGGCTCCTACGATTGCTAAAAAACGCTCGCTGTAGAGTCTTTCTAATAGCTGATCTGACTGTCCTTCGCGCCCAAAGAACAGATCTTCTTCGCCTAATAAAAAGGGGCGCAGACCGGGGAAAGGATTGGTTCGAGTAGAAGGCTTAATCAATAGCTGCACTGTTTATGCCTCCAGTTGCTCTGAAAAAACATTGAGAATCTCGGCGCTAAATTCTCTTATTCCGTTAATCACAGGAATGTTTAAGTTGAGGTTTTGTTTTTTCGGCGTGTTTGGTCTTGACACATAGATAGCCTTGGCTCGCAATGGCTGCGGGCGATCGTTTCTAAGCGCTTTTTGCAGCGCGCATATCCGCCTTTCAAACCAAAAATCGCGCGCGCGCCCGTAGTAAATCAAGACAGCCTCGCACTGCTTTAATCTGGCCTCTGAGCTGCTCAGATTGTGCATACCGTGTTCTGGCAAAACAACCTCATCAAAACGCTTTCTGAGCCAGTCGTATATAGGCTCAATATCGTCTGCATATAAAAAATCATCCTCATCGCAGTCAAGATATACTTTGCTAGACCCGTTACCTACAGGCGCAAGTGCGATCGCCCTTTGCTGCTGTAGCTGATCTTGAATGGTTGTTTTTAATGACTCAACCGGCATACTCAAAAAGTTAGGCTCGCTTTGAATGGATCGGATAAACGGGTCTGAGCTATCTGCTGTTTCGGTCGGTGGCATCCAAAATATGCGAGTCAAGCTCTGTTTATTCTCAACACACTGACTAGAGATGTTGATCTGCTCTTGAGTTTTAGCCGCCATCAGCTTTTGACGGAACTCTTGAGTACGATGGGCACTCGGACTAACCAAATGAATAGACATCTCGCACTGCGACATATTCTCTAATACTTTCTCAGAGAAGTCTGCCTCTGGCGGCAGCATTTGCGACGGCAATACCCGATGCCCGTCCATTTCTAAGCTCTGACGAATACTCTCTCTGATCTCTCTCAGATCATCGGTAGTTTCTGAGAGATAGATGAGCTTTTTAGACGGCTGAGGGCTTTCTTCAGAAGATGTCTCTAAAGTATCTAACGTCTCGCATATCTCTCTGGCAAGCCTTTCTATAACAGCCATATACTTCTCGCCTACCACTTTTTCAGAAGGCTGATCGAGCGCCTTGGGATACTGTGCCTCGTCAAACTCATAGAACCGATAGCCAAGTGATGTTTGAAACTCTGGAGGGCACTGATCTAGCGGTATGTGCTCTTTATCAACTTTAAACAGTCTAGATCCATGCTCACCGACGCCGAGCCCGCCTGTTTTTTCGGCCTCCTGGCAAAAATGACGGAGTTCTCGCGAACACCACTGAGACTTTAAGTAAGACGGTGACACAATAGAGACTAGCAAAGCACTCTCTGAGAGCGTGTCGAATAGCGTTTCACTTAGGTTTTCGTTACCTTTCATCCTCGTGACATCTCGCCACAAGCGCTGCTCTTCTCCTCTGCGGACAGCTAAAGCAGTTTCTAATATGTGATGAAACTTTGATACCCAACCGATAGAGCCCGCTGGATAAGGTTTGTCATCGATGTGTCTATAGCTGATAAATATATGGTGCTTGAAGTCCATGCCGCAAAATAAGCCTGCTGGATGCAGATGACGATGTAGGGCGTAGCCCTCGAAATTGCGCAAAAGCGACTTTAATATGGCCTTTTGAAGGCTTCAGTAGTTTAATTCAACAAGAATGCTTTATGTAAGTATTTTTGATTTCTTCACGGTAGCTTTTGCTTTGCCGTCAAAAAATTTACGGCGTCAAAGTGTTTCACGGTTATATTTTTTACGGCGCTTCCTTTGTAGGCGGTCTTTGCCCGCAACCTTTGCTAACAGTCTTTGCTACAGGCAGAAGGTATCGAAAGGAACAGCTTTTGAGGTCGTAAAACCGTACCTGAGAGCGGTACTGTCTCTGCGTTTTTTTGTCAAACTATATGTATATAACGCTGATAAAAATTACCTGTACTGTTGACGCATACTGTTGACGCAATCGCCCATGCCAGCCCTCTCCCCTACCCCAGTCAAAAACTCAGTCAAAACGCCTCAATCTCCACCTCAATCGGCTACCCGCTTGTGGATGCCTAAGCAAGTCATGTTCACCCCAGCGGCACTAGAAGAACCCTGGGGCCAGCAAATATATCAACGGATTAGCGATATGGGACTGCCGATTGTTGAGCTAAAGAACAATAGGGTGGTGGGCCTGAGAGGTGAGACAGAAAGAGAGACTTATGCGAAGGCTAAGCAGACAATGGCGGTGGTGACTGCGCCGCCGAGTGCGTTTAAGCTTCAGCCAATTCCGCCGTCTGCGGACTGGCAGTTTCATTTGGCAGAAGGGTGTCCGGCTCACTGTCAGTATTGTTATTTGGCAAGCAGCTTGTCTGGGCCACCAGTAATTCGAGTATTTGCGAACTTGCTGGAGATCTTAGAGAATACGGCTAACTATAGTTCAGACACAGAAACGACTAGCTTCGAGGTGAGCTGCTATACCGATCCATTGAGCTTGGAGCACTTAACCGGGAGCCTGGGTGAGTGCATTCGTTACTTTGGTCAGCAGCCTGATAAGCGATTGCGGTGGGTATCTAAGTTTGATAACGTGCAGCCTTTACTAGAGATTGAGCATAACGGGCATACGCGGTGTCGGGCGAGTGTGAATGCTGATCCGGTGGCGCAGGGGTTTGAAGGGGGGACGGCAAAGGTGAGCGATCGCATCGCCGCGCTCAGACAGCTCGCCCTACCCAAAGAAAGAGGGGGCGGTGGCTATACTATCGGCCTAGTGATTGCGCCAATTATGGCCTTTACAGACTGGCAAAGCCACTACGATGCTCTGTTCGATCAGCTCGCAGCCGCTTTGGACTTCGAGTGCGATCTTACCTTTGAACTGATTAGCCATCGCTATACCTCTAAATCCAAAAAGGTTTTGAACGAGTGGTATCCAAAAAGCAAATTGGATATGGGCATGGAATCGCGATCTACGAAGCGAAACAAGTTTGGTGGTATCAAGTACGTCTATGACAAACCCACTACTCAGTCACTACGAGAGTTTTTTGAAGAGAAGATAGCGCAAACGTTTCCTAATGCAGAAATACTCTACTGGACATAGTTTTCTTTTACAGCTCACCTAGATACTTTGTACACACCTGTCGGAAATCATCGCCGCGTACTTCAAAGTTGGCGTACTGATCGAAGCTGGCACAGGCGGGGGAAAGGAGAACAGTTTTAATCGGCTTTTGTTTGCTAATCTCTGCGCTTCTAGCGACGGCGCGGTCGATGGTTTCAACAATCTCGTAGTGAGGATAGGCGCATTCTTTGAGACGTTTGGCGAAAGGTTCTGCGGCATCTCCTACGAGTAGAACGGTGGCAGCTTTTGCCTGGATTTGTTTAATCCAGGCGGTGTCGTCGCCGTCTTTGGGGGCTCCGCCTGCGATGAGGATGGCAGGGCCAGTGACCGAACGTAGGCCAACTTCAGCCGCGTCGTAGTTGGTGGCTTTGCTGTCGTTGATAAAGTCTACGCCGCGCCAGGTGCAGATGTGTTCTAGGCGGTGGGAGACGCCAGGGAAGGTGGAAATGCCTTGGGCGATCGCCTCCGTTTCTATCCCCGCTAACTTTGCCGCCGCAACGGCCAACAGCATATTTTGCTGGTTGTGAGCACCCACCATCCGCAGCGCTTTTGTCTCAACAATTTTCTCACCTTTGTGAATAACCCAACCGTCTTCGATATAGGTGTCGGTATGCAAAGGCGCGATCTCTTCTTTGCCTTTTACGCTTGTCCAATGGCTGTCGGGATCGCGCTCTGAGGCTTTGCTGAGCAGGCAAGGATCGTCGCCGTTGATGACTTTTTCCTTAGAGTTGGCCAGCAAAGAAGCTTTTATTTTGTAGTAGTTCTCGACCGTTTTGTGGCGGCTGAGGTGGTCGGGGGTGAAGGTTGTCCACAGGCCAATGGTGGGCGCGAGGGTGGGGGCGGCTTCTATCTGGTAGCTGCTGAGTTCTGCGATTACCCAGTCGGGGGGCTCAGTGAGGGCAAGCTCGCAGGCCGCGTAGCCGATGTTGCCACAGGCGGGAGCGTTGAGCCCGGCAGCTTTGAAGATGGCGGCGACAAGGGCGGTGGTGGTGGTTTTGCCGTTGGTGCCAGTGATGCCGAGCCAGGGGCAGTTTTGTAGCGATCGCCAGGCCAATTCCATTTCGCCAATCGTCTCAATTCCTATCTCACGGGCTTTCTTCAGAGCGGGCGCATCCCAAGGGACACCAGGACTCACGACCAGTAAGTCTAGGCCGGGCTCAGGCTCAAAAGAATGGTTGAGCTTTACGGTAATGCCTTCATGGGTAAGCGCTTCAGCATCACGTTTGTGGCGTTCGGCGGTGCCTCTGTCGCTGAGGACGACCTGCCATCCCTGACGGGCCAAAACGCGAGCGGCGGCAATTCCAGAACGACCGAGGCCAATGACGTGTGCTGTTTTCATAGAGGCTTTAACCGGATGAGAGAAGTACACTCGCACGTATACTAAGCCGCGATTGTACAAGACTTTGTGCCTAGTTTTTGTGCCTATTTATAGATCTGCATAAGTAAGGTATGTAAGCAGTTATTCGGGGCTAGCTTTTGACGATTTCGCTGAAGTCAGCGAGGACGCGGGCATGGTTGCGGAGCAGGCTAATCAGGTTTAAGCGGTTTTGGCGAATGTCAGGATTTTCGGCCATGACCATGACGCTGGTGTCACCGTCAAAGAAGGCGGTGACGGTGGGGACGATTTGTTCGAGTCCGGCGATGAGTTTGCTGTAGTCTCTTTCGGCCTGGGCTGATTGGGTTTGGGGCACAAGCTGAGTCAGGCTGTCGTAAAAGGCTTGCTCGGAGGGCTGCTCGAAAAGGTTGGGATCGACAAGACCTTTGGGATCGAGTGGTTCGGTGGAGAGATCGCCTTTGGTGGCGAGTTTGGAGGCGCGGTTGACGGTTTCGTAGACGGTGGCGAGGCGTCCGTCGTTGCGGATGGTTTGAAGGAAGGTGGCGCGATCGCGTACATCCAACAAATCCATCAGCGCCCGTGCCTGATAGTCTTCGTCTTCACTAAAAACGGCATTCACCAGGTCGTAATCAATGCTTTGCCCGTCTTGCAAAAGGGTACGAACTCGCTGCTGAAAGAAGTCTGTAAGCTGGGCGGTTAGCTCACTCACTTTTACACCTGTGCGGCTAGCAGCGAAGCTTTCGACGATTTGCGTAATAGCCTGCTGCAAGTTCAAATCCAGCCCCGCAACCCAAACAATGCTGACGATGGCGTTGGCCGCGCGGCGTAGGGCGAAGGGATCGGAGGAGCCTTTGGGGAGCTTGCCGATGCTGAAGATGCCGACTAGGGTGTCGAGTCGGTCTGCGATGCCGACGACCTGACCGATGCGGGTTTGGGGGAGGGTGTCGCCCGCGCCTTTGGGGAGATAGTGTTCGTAGATGGCGTCGGCTACGGCGGTGGGCTCTTGAGAGGCGATCGCGTACTTTTGCCCAATGTAGCCCTGAAGCTCAGGAAACTCATTCACCATCTTCGTCACCAAGTCAGCCTTACACAGCTTCGCCGCCCGAGCCGCCTGCTGCTTTTGCTCAGCGCTAAGCCCGAGCTGGTCACTGAGGAGATCGGCTACCTGAATAACGCGGTTTACCTTATCTAAAACTGAGCCCAGTTCTGCTTCAAAAGTCACCGTTTCAAGCTGCGGCACGTAGTCTGAAAGGGGCTGCTTGCGGTCGGCCTCATAAAAGAATTTACCGTCAGAAAGTCGGGCTCTAATTACGCGCTCATTGCCTTGCGTAATCAGCTCAGACTTAGCTGGATCGCCGTTAGAGACGGTAATAAAGTAGGGCAGTAGCTGATCTGAGTCGGCTGAAGGTCGCACTGAAAAGTAGCGCTGGTGGCTTTCCAGTTCAGTAATCGTGACCTGAGCAGGCAGCGCTAAAAACTCGTCGTCAAACTTGCCGACAATAGCCGTGGGCCATTCCACCAGATCTATCACTTCTGACAGCAGATCTTCATCAACAACCGCGTGACCTTTCACAGATTTAGCGACCCTGGCGACCTGCTGCAAAATGGTTTCACGACGCTTAGCAGGATCGACGCTGACGTAGGCTTTTTCGAGTGCTGATACGTAGTCGTCAGCTTGAGTGAGACTGATGGGTTCGGGATGTAAAACGCGGTGGCCTTCGGAGGTGCGATCGCTCTGGCATACCTCAGATCCATTCTCAATCGTCACCGGCAGCAGCTCACTATCTAGCAGCGTGACCAGCCAGCGAATAGGCCGGGGAAACTTTAGCTCGCCATCGCCCCAGCGCATAAAGCGATCACCTTCTAGCCCCAAAATCCAATCCGGTACCATTTCCTGCAATAGCTCAGCAGTCGCCCGCCCTGGAATCTTTTGCTGCACAAAAATAAACTCGCCTTTGCCCGTATCGCGAACTTCCAAATCTTCGATGCTTACGCCTCTAGACGCGGCAAACCCGGTTGCTGCTTTCGTCGGCTTACCATCTTTAAAAGCCGCCTTAGCCGGTGGCCCCTTAGCCTCTTCCTCACGGTCGGGCTGGCGCTCAGGTAGGCCACTAATCAACACGGCTAGGCGGCGCGGCGTACCGTAAAGTTTGATGCCATCGTTCTTTAAGAAGTTCTCTTCTAGCGCTGCGGGCAGCTTTTCGCGCCACTGGGCCAGCGCCGCACTGACAAAGCTTGCCGGGAGTTCTTCGGTACCGACTTCTAATAAAAACGTAGCCATAGGAGCGCTGGTGGGTAAGTGCCAGATACAGTTCGTGAAAACCTTCCCATTATTACAGAAGCTCGCCCAAGCGGAACATGCGTTCAACGGGCGTGAGTAATCGGCGCTTATATCCTCTAAAATGTCATGACTTCATATTTAAGTTAGTGCTGATGTCTGTCTACGTTGTTTTGTTTAATGTGGGTACCGATAACGAGGGGATTCATTCGATTCGCATTGGCGATCAGCAGCAGGTGCTTATGTTCGAGTCGGAGGATGACGCGATTCGCTTTGGCATTTTGCTGGAGGCGCAAGATAGCCCGACACCCACGATTGAGTCGATTGATCGAGAAGAGATTGAGGAGATTTGTGCGGATGCTGGCTACGAGCCGGTTTTTATTCCTGAAGGGCAGCTCGTGACGCCGGTTGAAAACATGGTAGAAGAAACGACGTGGAGCCCCGAGGCGAAACCCGGTGAGAAAGACGCTAAAGATACGGCGGCTGATGATGAGATGGATCGCATTCGTCGCCAGTTGGAAAACCTACTGTAATTACTTATGAAAAATCGCGGGCATCTGCTGACGGAGCAAAACAATCCTAATAGCCAAAATTTGGATGAGCTATCTACCTTGGAAATGGTGGATGTGTTTAATAAAGAAGATCAGCGGACGGTGGATGCGATCGCCCATGCCCGCACCCATCTCGCCCAGGCTATTAACCTAGCCGCCGCCTCTATGCGAGAAGGCGGACGCCTCTTTTATATCGGGGCAGGCACGAGCGGGCGCTTAGGTGTGCTTGATGCGGCTGAGTGCCCGCCTACTTTTTGTACGCCGCCTGAGATGGTGCAAGGCATTTTGGCAGGTGGGGCGGCGGCTTTGTTGCGTAGCTCTGAGGCTTTAGAAGATGAGGCTGATAGCGGTGCGGAGGCGATTTTTGATCATAAAATTACCCGGCGCGATGTGGTCGTTGGCATTACGGCGGGCGGCACGACGCCCTATGTGCACGGGGCGCTGAAGGCGGCAAAGCAGTGTGGGGCCGGGACGGTTTTTATTGCCTGTGTGCCTGCCGATCAGGTGGGTGCGGATGTGGATGTGGATATTCGGCTGATTGTGGGGCCGGAGGTGCTGGCGGGTTCGACGCGGCTGAAGGCGGGGACGGTGACGAAGCTGGCGCTGAATATTTTGTCTACTGGGGTGATGGTGAAGCTGGGGAAGGTGTATGGGAATCGGATGGTGGATGTGGCGGTGACGAATACGAAGTTACGCGATCGCGCCATCCGCATCCTTTGCGATCTCACCGAGCTAGATCGTGAGGCCGCAGGTTCACTGCTAGACAAAAGCGACCTACAGGTAAAAGTTGCGCTGGTGATGCACTTAGCCGGTCTTAGCAAAGCTACGGCTGAGGACGTTTTGGCTAAGCACGATGGAAATCTGCGATTGGCTCTGGCAAGCGCTGGTGAATCGAAATAAGCTCAATAGCCGCCATGTAGCTTACGTAAAAATGAAATATCCCAAAATAGGATAAGATGCAGGCACTTACATATATGCTTGAAAAATAAAAGGAAGAGTACATGAGTTTGCTTAAGCCTTCCCATAGCCTATCGAAGGCAAAAAAGAATAAAGCAACAAGTACAGTTGGACGTGGTAAATCTGTCTGTCTTAATAAAGAGCTTGCTTTTTCTGCTTGGGATAACAGCAACGTTAGCTTGAGTTTGGGCGATAGCATTGAGCACTATAAATTTTGGGAACGGCCTACGGTAATAGTCTCAGACGGTGGATATGGCATTCTGGGGTTTGAAGGTGATACGTCAGATCATTTTGACCTGCCTGAGTGGTACGAGCCTCACATAGAATCTTGGTCGAGATTTGCACTGCCTGCTACAACGCTTTGGTTTTGGAATTCGGAGATCGGGTGGGCTACAGTTCATCCAATACTTGAGAAATTTGGTTGGCGCTATGTCAACTGCAATATATGGAATAAGGGAAAAGGCCATATTGCGGGCAATGTCAATACAAAGAAAATAAGGCGCTTCCCAGTCGTTACCGAGGTTTGCGTTCAATATGTCAGAGAAGTCAAGCTTGATGGCCTGATGCTTAAGGAATGGCTGCGAAAGGAATGGTTAAGATCAGGTTTGCCTTTATGTAGAGCTAATTTGGCTTGTGGTGTAGCAGATGCCGCAACGAGGAAGTATTTTACTCAAGGGCATCTGTGGTATTTTCCGCCCATTGAAATGTTCGAGAGATTAGTTGCCTATGCGAACGAGCATGGCAAACCAGATAGCAAACCTTACTTTTCTGTAGATGGTGAGCGGCCATTGACGGGTGAAGAGTGGGGAAAGATGCGCTCTAAGTTTGATTGTCCGCATGGCTTTACCAACGTCTGGGATCGATCCGCTTTACGCAGCGACGAACGAATCAAATCTGTTGAGGGTAAGGCAGTTCATCTAAACCAAAAGCCGCTTGATTTGATGAAACTGATCATTGAGGCGTCGAGCAGTGACCAAGACGTTGTTTGGGAGCCATTTGGTGGGCTTTTTAGTGCTTCTTTGGCGGCTAATATGCTCAACCGCAAAGCTTATGCCTGTGAAATCGACGAAACCTACTTCTATTATGGCGTTAAGAGGTTTAATCAAGTAGCTCATCAACGCTCTCTTCTCTGATTTTGAGATGTTCTCTCAGTGCGGATTTGATTAAATCATCCTGTCGGCTTGCTAAAAGTTTTCTCCATTCTCTAACTTCTAAGCCAGAAAACTCTGTTCTAGAGACGCGCCTTTTGAAGGTTTCAATTTCTGGATGCTTGATTCTGTCCATCTTTGCGAAATTAGTGTCTAATCTGTACCTGAAGCGAGTGATAAGTTCTCGTAAGCGTTCTTGGTACTCTCGTGTGGGCTTATAAGCTTTTCCGTCGCTGCCCCAAGATTCAACTATTCTATTAGCCTCTAAAAATTCCTTATTTGTTCCTTGAAACTTATGTCCGCTGGTATTTGTTTGCTGTAAGTTTTGCGTTCTCTGGGTTGTGTCCTCTGGTTCAAGCACCAGATAATCAGGGGGATTGTGGTAGTGATCATCTCTTGCTTTTGCTATTGAGTGACCAGACACGACGCACACATCCAGGATTTTGGGCCTTTTATAGATTACGGCTTCAGGCAACCAAGCTAGCAGTACAACGTATGTTTGATCGAATTGAAAGTGATTCTGACTATCTTTGAAGCGGGCTGTTATTTCAGTAGCCAATGGGAACCACGCTTTTATTTCTAACCCTGGTGTAGGTTGCACGTTGCCGATGAACACGGCATCTGGAAATCCAGGATCCTGCCTTCTCCATTCCCCGAAAGGCGTAAATATTTCTTGCTGATTTAGAAATTCAACCGTGTTAAATTCAATCAAGTTTCCTAGCAGGGGTGACAGCTTAGAAATTACTTTGGCGAGGTTAACGGCGGCATTGGGGGAAATGGGTTTAGAAATACTCAATACGTCGAACGTATGACCAGATAAATCGTTTAAGTATTGAGTTGCTAGCCTGATGACTTCTGGTGTGTTCACATCTCTCCTTCGCCGGATGTGGTACGAAGAGACTGCTCGACTTTTCGTACAATTTCACAAGGATCTACGCCGATTGCGTGAGTAATAACGATAAATTCGATCACATCTAGTCTTCTTTCGCCGTTTTCATATTTCGCAACGAAAGACTGAGGCTTTTTAATCGCACTAGCGAGCGCTGCCTGGGTCAAATTAGCTTCCTTTCGGGCTATGACCATGCACTTACGAAATGCACTATGTTCCAGACTAAAAATAGACTTCATCGTGCTTTCTCAGCACAGTATTTGCTCAAATAAAATAAACCTATTTTCGGATTATCCCAAAATAGGTTTATTAAGTGCATCTATTAACGCGCTAGATGAGCACGATGGCAATCTACGAACGGCTTTGGCGGGTGCGAAGTCTTAGCCGCTGCTGCGCCAGCACATTCTCTACTTTGGTCATCAGCGAAAAGGGAAAATCTGCCTCTAAATATAGCGCTGGCGGAATTTTGTCTTTAATCTCTTCGTGTAGCTGGGGCAGCTCGCTCCAGTGACGGCCATATTGGAGATGGTGCGCGGTGTGGTAGCCCAGATTGCAGGTGAAGAAGTTGTACCAGCGATCGGTGACGTTGTAGGTTGCTTCGTAGAGGTTTTCACTATCTAGTCCGGCGTGATGGTCGTAGGTGACATACACCGTCATGAACAACAGAAACAGCATCGGCAACACAAAGATAATCAGTGCGTTTGCCCAGTTTATCCACAGCAGCAGGCTCAGCACCAGTGATGTCATGATGATGTTCTGCAATAGCCGCTGCCTGATTTTGGGATGGCGCTTGCCGACTTTTAGCGCTAGGGGATAGGCGAGCAGCGTTACTTTTAGCGTGTATATCAGCCTTGTCATCGTCTGCCCATGGCTGTTTTGCCAGGCAGATTCGTCTTTGGCCTGATCTAAGTAGTTGAGGTGATGGCCGAGCGTATGGTGCAAAACCCAGGCTTCACCGACGATGCCGGTATGTAGCCCCATAATTAGCTCGATGGCGCGATTGGCCCAGCTTAGCCGGGGGAAAAAGCTACAGTGCTGATGGTGGTGGTTCCAGGCGCAAATCCAGCCTTTGATGTTGAGGCTGAAGATGGCCCATGCAAGCGGGCCGAGGAGTGAAGAACTCTTGCAAAATACGGCGACATCAGCCGCGAAAATTAGCAAAACTCCAACAATTAAAACGTAATCAATCTTTTTTCTGACGAGTAGCATAAACAAACAGCCGGACAATTTCCAAGGGTTCGGAGGACGAACTCTTCATTGTGCGGGTTTGTGGGGTGTTTTGGTTTTTTATTTGCTTCTACCCTCTAACGCGCCGGGTCAACACGACCATGACTTCGTTATTTCGTCCGGTGGGGATGGGTTTGCTCCAGTCGTTGGGCTCGGCGTAGTTGAGCCTGAATAGGGTGTGGATAGTGGCTTGGACGGCGCGAAGGGTGCCGCGTATGGTGTGAGTGACTTCAGGGCTGTCTTCTGGGCGGAATGAGGAATTGCCGACAGGGGGAACGGTGGACGCGAAGGCGTCTGGACTAGATGAAATGAGCATTGTTTCTGGTTTCCAGATGTTGGGTTGGGTAGGAAACCAGAACTCCACTAAACTAAGCCACCCCGCGAAAATGTAGTGCAAATCGGGGTGGCTAGAGTAAAGTGACTCTAGCCGCCGAGACTGACTGGTAGTCCGGGGGTTAGCTATCGGTAGGTGTTTGCCGCACCTATCGATAGTGCTGAGTGAAATCGAGTTCTGGTGAGAACGACTGTGATAGGCATCACAGCTTAGAACTGACGATAATCTGATTTTCTGCTGCCGTCAAGTGGAATGTGATGGAACGCTGAGGCAGGCTTGAAGGTTAGGGTAGGCTGAGCGCTTGGCGATGACCACGTACTAGGGCACAGTAGTGTCAAACCTCTACGTCAACACCGCCGATAAATGCAAGTGCATAGCACTGCTATGCACCATTGTGAGCACAACTACAAATAGCGCAACTACAAACGGTATGTTATTCAAATGCACACACCTCGGTGAGTTTCCGAAGTTCCGCTGAGAGTTTGCGAGCAGCCTTTCGGAAATGTCGAATCTCGTTTGCTGCAAACCCTTATTGTAATATCGGAAACTGAGCGGCGAATTTCCCGACGGTTTCGTTAAAAAATACTACGTCTCTTCATCAACAAAAAGAACGCCGCGTATGAGCCCATTACTATCGGCTCGCCCGCCGAGAGAACCGGCTAGTACTCCCAAAGCCGCTACAAATATGCTCAGCTTTATATGATCTATAGTGCGTACCGCAGGATCTACCGTGGGCCAGGTTTCCATGAGCTTGCGCGGAAAAATAGTAACGGTGCCTAAGTAGAGGAAGCTCATGAAAATGGTAAACAGTAGAGACATCGTGAGCAGCAGGCTTACAATCGTGGCCGCACTTGTCACAACGGTTGATTCTGCTAGCATTCGGCGGCGGCTAAGAATGTCGCCAAAGGCAAAGGCCCGGTATAGCGCAGCGGTGGCAGCAGCGATCGCAATGATAGAAAATACAATGAGCTGATAGAGTTCAACTGTGCTGGCAACGTCCCACATATCAGGGGTAAAAAATAAAAAGATAATAGTGGAGAGCGCTGCGGTAATCATCGTCGGCAGGCGGGTGAGCAGGCGAAAAGGATTGGCTCGGATAACAGCGATCGCAATACTCTTTTGGTCTCTAAACAAAGTAGCCAGAACAAACCGCCATCGATTCCGCCGACTCGTTCTTTCGTGAGCCTCCCGAGGCAGCGCGCGCTGCATCTGCTGGCGCTGACGGTCTGTAAAGTGAACCATCTGGGCAAGATCTTCTACCGCTACAAAGTCATACATGATGTTTTGCGGATGTTTAGAATAAGAGAGATTTAGCAGGCAGCTAAACGTACGGAGCAGCAGCGTTTCTAAACGACGTACAGTCAGCGGCTTATCTTCCGAGCCGCCCCAAAACGTAGGGTTGAGGCGTTTTGTTGAGATAATGCCAACATTCGTAAGCTGGCTAGGTAGTGCTAGCGTAGAGCTGAACGAAGCTGCTGATAAGTCAACTTCGGTGATAATAAGCAAAAAGTGCACGCCCCGCTCTATCTTTTCGGTCATGCCGATGTGCAAGAAATCGAGCGGCGCATAGGCTCCGGCGGTTGGCATTAGATGTGGCCCTTCAAAAGAAAGCATCTCTACACGAACACAGAGCGATTCTTTAAGCGCAAGCTCAAAATTGCCGATAGCTTTAGTCACATAGTCAAGAAAGCGCTCAGAGTTTTTGCCCTCCACGTCCATCGTCATCACACCGACAACGTATTCCTGGTAGCTTTTCGGTTCCATGGCCTCTGCCTTTACTTACACCTATGTTTGTGCGCCTGTATAACTGTAGACTGTGTGACGATATCAGCGCACAAATTACTCGGCCATATTCATGCTCAACCGATTGTTTCTTCTTTTTTTGGTCGCGCTGGGCGGAGCAGGTCTAGCTGTTCAAATTACTTGGAACGCTCGTCTTCGGCTCTCAACGGATTCTCCGATCCTTACAACCATTGTGTCGCTGAGCGTCAGCCTGTTTTCACTTCTGTTACTTTGGGCTAGCGGCACTGTTGAGCGAGGGTCGCTACCTGCGTTTAATGCCGTCCCAACTTGGGCATGGTTAGGCGGTGTTTTTGCGGCCTACTACTTAGTGTCGTCACTCGTGGCTATTCCAAAGCTAGGAGTCGCTTCTGTTTTTTCTTTGGTCATCGCTGGGCAGGTAATCATGTCGCTAGTTTTAGATTCTACGGGCGCGTTTGGCGTTGAGCAAATTTCTCCCAACGGATCTCGCCTCTTAGGAACGCTAATGATGCTTGCCGGAGCTGTCCTCATTCAGAAATAGCGCGATCGCTAACTTTTTAATCGCTCGAAGGTCTGTCAGCATTCGTCACAATTCTCAGCATCTTATTCCCGCCTTTTTGCAGCTCGTAGTCTACCGTTTCAATAATCCAAAAAGATCGCGTCCCTTCGTCTGCTTGTTTCCGTTCAGAGTAGCCCTTTTTCTCTAAATGACTCACAACAGGCTCAAGGTGTGGTGAGGTTTTGCCCATTAATGTCAGCAGTGGAAAAATCCTGACTTCTTTACAGACTCTCAGCATTTCATCAATGGCGGCGATATGAAAGGCCGTATTGAACTGCTGAGAGTATAGAAATAGGAAGTGCGAACAAAGGCCCAGATCGAACGCATTATCAGCAATGCTAAGGTTCGGTAGTTGGCCTGTGATGTAGCGACCTTGCTGCTTACCTAGCGCGTAATCAGCCGCAAAGCGTTCGGTAACGTTTGTTCTCGTTTGGCTCAAGGTGTCTGGTGAGTCGTGAAAGTTCCACACCCAGTCGTTTTGAGTGTCGCGTATTTGCTGAATGATGTTGTCTCGTACGGCATAAAAGCGCTTTTTGATTTCATCGCCTTCAAATTCGTACAGTGGATCAACAGACTGAATGCTGTAGCCTTTGGCAGTGCCTTCAGCGTTGAAGCTAGCAGGGCCGTCAGCGACGCTTAGTATGGATGATTTTAGATTGCGATCGCTCAGCGAAAACATCCTGACGTACTCATCCAAAGAGCGCCCAAAAGGAACAACCTGATCAAGTTGCATAGCCATAGCTGTGAGCCCTTAAGTTGAACAAATCATGCTCATATCCAGCCTCCTGTAGGGGCGTAAGGCTTTACACCCTCCGACTCTAAACCCTACATATACGCTCCTGCATAAGGTTCTCCGACTGATATCAATCCGAACGTCTAAAATCTATTCTCCTACCTCACTAGCCGCTTTAGTCTTCTTCTTCGCCGTCGTTCCTTTCTTCGCCGTTGTTGCCTTCTTCGCAGTCGTCGTCTTCGCCGTTCTCTTCTTCGCCGCCGCTGTCTTAGTCGTTCCTTTTTTAGCCGTACTCTTCTTCGCAGTCGTTTTCTTCTTAGTTGTCTTCTTCTTCTTCACCGCACCACCCTTCTCTTCGAGCAGTGCAACCGCCTCCTCTACGGTCACCTCTTCAGGCTTCTTACCCTCAGGCACCGACGCATTCACCTTGCCATGCTTAATGTAAGGCCCATAAGGCCCGTCATACACGTTGATAGGCTCCTCATCAGCCGGATGCTTACCAATTTCATGAATAGGCGTCGCTGCCTTCCGCCCACGACCAGCTTTAGGCTGCGCTAACATCTCCAAGGCCCGATCAAGCTGAATAGTCAGCATGTCATCGTCGCCCTTAATTGAGCGGTAGTCGTCTTTACCGTCTTCTCTACCTTTGGTATGCACAACGTACGGGCCAAAGCGGCCTAAGTTCGCCTTGATATTGTTGCCCGTTTCAGGATGAACGCCTAGCAAACGAGGTAGAGAAAGTAGCGCAACCGCCATCTCCTGATCGACATCTTCAGCTTTTACGCCTTTAGGCAAAGAGGTGCGCTTAGGCTTTTTGTTTTCTTCCGTGACATCGCCAAGCTGCACGTACGGGCCAAAGCGACCAATCAGCATATACATTGGCTCGCCCGTTTCAGGATGAAGCCCAATTTTCTCTGGCCCCTCTGTCTTTTGCTTCAGCAGAACTTCCACCTGCTCGTCGTCTAAATCAGCCGGGCTAACGCCGTCAGGAATCGAGGCTCTAACAGTTTCTTCGTCTTTCTCTAGCTCTACATACGCGCCATATTTACCGATGCGTACTTTAGCCATCAAATCATCAAGATCAACCGTCCGCGCTTCTGTTGGATCGATGTTGTCCTGGCGCTGTTCTACCTGCCCAGCCAGACCCTTTTCTCCGTTATAAAACTTCTTCAGATACGGTAGCCATTCTTCACTACCCGTAGAGATCTCGTCTAACGTTTGCTCCATGTTCGCCGTAAAGTGGACATCTACAAGATCAGGGAAGTTCTTCTCTAACAGCTCAGTGACTGCGAATGCTGTGAACGTTGGCACAAGGCTGTTGTTGATCAGTTCGGCATAGCGGCGAGTGACAACCGTACTAATCACGGTTGCATAGGTACTCGGGCGGCCAATGCCTTCTTTCTCAAGTGTCTTAACTAGGCTGGCTTCTGTGTAGCGAGCCGGTGGCTGGGTTTCATGACCAATCGCTTCTAAGCTCGAACAGTCTAGAGAATCGCCTTGCTTCATCGCAGGCAGCACGATCTCTTGGTTCTCAATGGCAGCATCAGGATTATCTGAACCTTCTACATAGGCGCGGAAGAATCCAGGAAAATCGATGCGTTTGCCGGTCGCTTTGAAAATGGCATCGTCTGCTTCAATTTGAACGGTGATATTGGTCTGACGCGCTTCTGCCATTTGCGTGGCGACCGTGCGCTTCCAAATCAGATCGTATAGCTTTAGCTCACGTTCTTTTAAAGGCGTATCTTGAGGTGTGCGGAACACTTCACCAGACGGGCGAATGGCTTCGTGGGCCTCTTGGGCACCTTTGCTCTTAGCTGAGAACTGGCGGGGTTTTGGGCTGAGGTAGTCTTTGCCGTATTTGGTTTCAACACAGCTTCTAGCTGCCGCGATCGCCTGCTTCGATAAACTCGTCGAATCCGTTCTCATATAGGTAATAAAACCTTTCTCATACAGCCCTTGCGCCGTTCGCATCGTATCGCGAGCTGAAAGTCCGAGCTTACGGTTAGCCTCCTGCTGAAGCGTGGAGGTGGTAAACGGCGGGGCAGGTTTGCGCGTATTAGGCCTCTCTTCTAAATTGGCAACGCTCCAAGCGCTAGACTCTAAGCGGACTCGTAGCGCCTGAGCCTCTTGCTCATTGAGGAGCAGTACGTTGCGGCCTGCTTTCACCTGGCCAGTGGATTCGTCAAAGTCGCTGCCGTTAGCTACGCGGGTGCCGCCGACTGAAACCAGCTTGGCATCAAAAGGACTTTTATCCTTGTCCGCAGACTTGAGCAAAGCTGCCTTGAGATCCCAGTAAGACCCTCGGCGGAACGCGCGTCTAGCCCGCTCGCGTTCAACGAGCAGGCGAACGGATACCGACTGCACGCGACCCGCAGAGAGGCCAAACGCAATCTTTTTCCATAGCAAAGGCGAGACGGTGTAGCCCACGAGCCGGTCTAAAATGCGGCGCGTTTCTTGAGCATGAACCAGCTTGTCGTCGATGGTGCGGCAGTTAGAAAGGGCTTCTTGAATGGCTTCCTTGGTAATTTCATGAAACACCATTCGCTTCGTTGGCACCTTAGGCTTAAGCACCTCCATCAGGTGCCAGCTAATGCTTTCACCTTCGCGGTCTTCGTCAGTCGCTAGTACCAGCTCATCGGCTTCTTTTAGGGCATCTTTGAGGGTTTTAACAACCTTCTTTTTATCCGCAGGGATCACATACAAAGGCTCAAAATCGGCCTCTGTGTTCACGCCAATTTGAGCCCACTTTTCTTTTTTCACCTTGGCCGGAATCTCCTTGGCCGACTTAGGCAAATCGCGAATATGGCCCATCGAAGCCTCTACCCGATAGCCTTTTGGCAGGAAGTTGCGAATGGTTTTGGCTTTGGTGGGTGACTCAACAATGACGAGCGTAGACATTACGACCTGTGCTTTTTTAGCGGGGGTTAATAAGAAAGCGATGCTTCATGAGGTTGATATGAAGCGTTCCCAAGATGCGTACCTGAAAGCTACGTCTTGATAGCTAATCCTCTCTAACAAAATAGATAGGAAGGGCAGGGGCTAGACCACTCATATCAAGTTGCCTCTATTTATAGCGATAGATCAAAAGGGGCCTTTCCGTCTACCCCCTCTTGTAAACCTATGGCAAACCCATGTCGATCTTTATAAGTCGAATAGCGTGTTTTCGTTGTAGCGCTCTTCGGGAAGATCTGTCTATTAAGTTTTTGGCGCGATCGCCGATCCAACCGATCCCTCTGGGCTAAATTCTGGCCTAAATTATCAACTTATTCTCGGCGGCGGTGGGATTATCGGAAAATACACGGTAAGCTTTCAAGTGGAAAACCTTATCAGGCTCCTTTATTGGGCCGTAGTCGATGGACTTTGCCAATATTGCCGCTCAGTTAAATGCGGGCATCATTTTGCCAGAAGGGATTGTGATAGTCACGATCATGGCAATCCTTATTACCGACATTGTGGGCGGTAGGGCAGTTACGAAGTGGTTGCCTTATGTGGCGATCGCAGGTCTTTTAACCGCAGTGGTTGGCCTCTATTTTCAATGGGGAGCCGCCGAACCGATTGCCTTTTTGGGCGCATTCAATGGAGACGATTTAAGCATTGTTTTCCGCGGCATTATTGCCCTCTCGGCAGCCGTTACCGTGCCAATGTGCATCCGCTACGTAGAACGCTCAGGCACCGCGCTGGCAGAGTTTTTAGCCATCCTGCTCACCGCAACTCTTGGCGGGATGTTCCTTTCAGGTGCTGACGAGCTAGTCACCGTCTTTGTCTCTCTAGAAACCTTAAGTATTTCGTCTTATTTATTGACGGGCTACATGAAACGCGACCCGCGCTCTAACGAGGCGGCGCTGAAATATTTGCTGATTGGCGCAGCGAGTGCGGCCATTTTCCTTTACGGCATGTCGCTGCTGTACGGCCTATCAGGCGGTGAAACGAACCTGAGCCTAATTGCGACTCAGATCGCAGCGGCCAATGAAACCGCGCCGATTGGGTTGATTATTGCCCTGGTATTTGTCATTGCTGGGATCGCCTTCAAAGTTGCGGCGGTGCCCTTTCACCAGTGGACGCCGGACGTTTACGAAGGCTCTCCTACACCTGTCGTAGCTTTTCTCTCAGTCGGTTCTAAAACAGCCGGTTTTGCACTGGCCATTCGCCTATTACTCACGGCCTTTCCGATGGTGTCTGCTCAGTGGCGGTTTGTCTTTGCAGCGCTGGCTATTCTCAGCATGATTTTAGGGAACGTAGTGGCGCTGGCTCAAACGAGCATGAAGCGTCTGCTGGCCTACTCTTCGATTGGTCAGGCTGGGATTGTAATGATTGGCTTTATCATTGGTACGGACGCGGGCTACTCGAGCCTGGTGTTCTACCTGTTCATCTATTTATTTATGAACCTGGGAGCCTTTACCTGCGTGATTCTGTTCTCGCTGCGTACGGGTACCGATCAAATTAGTGCCTACAGTGGCCTCTACCAAAAAGACCCGCTGCTGACGCTGTGCTTAAGCCTTTGCCTGCTGTCTTTGGGTGGCATTCCACCGCTGGCAGGCTTCTTCGGAAAAATCTACATCTTCTGGGCGGGCTGGCAGGCGGGTGCCTACACGCTAGTCCTTGTCGGACTTATCACCAGTGTGATCTCTATTTACTACTACATTCGTGTGGTGAAGATGATGGTGGTCAAAGAGCCGCAGGAAATGTCTGATGAGGTTAGAGCCTACACGGTTAACGATTGGACTTTGCCAGGAATGCGGCCTTTGCAGGTGAGCTTGATTTTGGCGGTGACGGTGACTGCACTTGCAGGTGTGGCGGCAAATCCTTTGCTTCAGCTCGCCAATAGCTCGGTTGCGCGGACGCCTTTATTGCAGCGCTCGGTTTTGATTCGGAATGCGGAGATTGCTGCTGAGCTGGGTCATGAGCAGATGCCGGTTGCAGGGGCTAAGGTGTCTGAGGTTCCAGCGATCGCGCAGTAAATTGCAGAATGGACTGAGCCCCAGCCGCTAATCCTTATGATTTCAAGCCATCAGGTCGTACGCTGTGTCGTCCTGGTGGCTTCGTTGTTTGGCAAGAATGTTTTTTACGTGCTTCTTAACGGTGTTGGCGCTAATCCAAAGCGTCGTAGAAATTTCGTTATAGTCAGCGCCGCGCAATCGTAGCTGCCACACTTCGGTTTCACGCTCAGTAAGACCAAACAGAGCGGCATCGGAGAGAGCTTTGTTACGGATGGTTTGCTGCCGGTCTTCTAAAACAATCAATAAGTGCGGCACTTGGGCGAGCTGAATATTTTTTACCCGAATGCGAACGCTGCCTAGCTCAGGCAAAATGATTTCAGCATCAAGGCCAATTCTTTGAAACGAAAGCACGTCCTGGTTTTTGAGAGCAGCCTGGCAAACGCGCCAAATTTCTACAGGTAGCGTGTCGGAAGCTTTGAGCAGCTCGCAGATTCGCTGGGCGGGCGCGTTGATTTTTTCAATGAGGCCAGTTTGGCTGGCAATAATAAAGCCGTCTTGCAGTCCTTCTATAGCGGCGCGTAGGATGCTGAAATCGGGGGTAGATTTATCAGGTTTCATGTTCTCTCTTTGGAACGCTGTATATCTACCTATCGGGCCTAGTCTGATTAATTCTGCAAGACGTTTGCGGGCTCAGGCTCATCCGTTATCCCGCGCTCGCTGTAACGGCGTTCTAGTATCTGGTTCTTCTGCCTCTTCAGGTTCAACCGAATCTTCTATCGGTTCAGAAACTTCGGGCTCAGACACCTCAGGCTCAGAAGTCTCGGGCTCGTCTATTTCTTCTTCGGGTAAAGTGCGAGCATCCGCGATTTCGCAGCAGTCTAGTAAGGGCGCAGCGGTAAGATCGGCCAGTCCCAGATCGCTTAAGAAGCCAATCCAGTCTTCTGCTAAGTCTTCATCTGCTTTATCTGCAAGTCGTAGTAGCGCCAGTTCGCTGAGCGCGTCTTGTAAAAAGCCCTCGTTGGCATAGAGGGCGGCTCGGTTGCGATCGCCCACCCCTGCAAACACACCTGCTGTTGCTGGCGAAATCGGTGCCCTACCTATCCAGCCATCCACCGTAACCGAATCATTTTCATCGCACTCAACTGTTAAAACCCATTGATAGGGATCGCCTGCGCTTAGCTCAACTGGCAGCGGCACACTCACAATGCCATCGCTTTCTGTTTCACCGTTGAGCTGACCTTCATATAGCAGTTCATTGCGAGTGTTTTTGATAGCGATCACAGCGTTCATCTCTTCAGAGTCAGTTGGTAGATAAAACCACAGCCGGGGCTGAGCCTGCACCGTCAATGAGCCTACAGACACATCGGTCGTGCCGTTGGCCGTGCTATAGGTCAGTGCCGTTAGCGGAAAGTCATAGGTAGCGCAGCTTTCTTGCCTGCTGCCTTGGTATTGTGCGGGGGCGAGATCGTCTAGATTGAGCTGAATGGGGAGATTGGGCAGCTGTTGCGCAAGGGCAAGATCGGTAGCACTTAGGAGCGCGACGGCTGAGAGTATAGAGGTAAAAAAGGGAGCTTTCATAGACAAAAAAAGGAACAAAGTCGTTGAGGTGTCGCAGGAAGTCAGAATGAGCTTACTCAGACCGCTGCTTTGAAAGAATCTTGAGTAAACGTTTGGCTAAGGTGACTAATTCCGTTCTATCAAGTTCCTCGGTGTCAAAGCCAGGCGCGTAAGCTGAGGTGTCGCCTTGCAGTGAGAGCCAGGTTGGCGGCGTTTCGGCGGGGTTTTGCACAATTACGGGGAGCCAGGTGGCGCAGGGGTAGCGGGCTTCTAGGGGCTGCATTTTTTCGCGGGCTTCGCGGACGGCGAGGTAGAAGTGAGTGCCCGTGGCGAAAGATTCTAGAAAGCCCTGAAGGAAGGCGTGGGCGACCTGATCGGGTACGGGCTCACGCATGACGAGCACCTGCGGAATGTGTAGTTCGGCCAAATCAGCGGCTAAGCCTAGGCCGTCGCAAGAGTTGAAAATAGCGGTATTGAGGCCCCGGTCAATGGCTTTTTTCAGGGCGTGTTTGAGCTGAGGGATCGTCAGCTTTTCGGTTTCGCTCAGCGATATTTCACCGCTACCGGCTGCTGACTTATCGTCCTCGTCGGGATTGCATTCTATGCTGCTGCTGTGGCCTGCAAAAAATAAAATATCCCAGCCTCTAGCATCCCAAAGGCTAGCATTGAAAGCTTCGCGACTCGGCTCTTGCAAAAACTGAATGTCGGCGTTGGGGAGCTGCTTCAAAAGCGTCTGATCGATTTGAGTGTCTAGCCCTTTGGTGTTGCCAAGTACGGCTAGCACGCGCACTTTCTCTGATCGGGTGCCGACGTAGTTGACCTGCTGGTAGTCGGGGGTGCAGATGCTAACTTCGGCCTGGCGGTAGCGCTGAAAAAAGTCGAGTTCGTACCAGGGAATGCGCTGGAGCAGCAGATCGTGGGTTTGTAGCAGGATGCGGGTGTTGTCTTGGGGGTTTAGCTGCTCTAGGAGCTTTTCGCGAATGGGACGAAATTCGTCGCAGACCAGCCAGTCGTGGACGCGATCGCATAGCTGACGGCTCAAGGTTCGGCACCACTCTACATCCAACACCTGCGATACGTTAGTTTGTCCGTCACAGGCCCCAAGCCGGTAAGGCAGGCTCAACTGCAAGTAGGCGCGCTGCCACTGCTGATAGATCTTTTCGAGATCGGGGGCTGGGGGCAAGCTCGCCTGCGTTTCAGCGTGTGGCATACCGCCTTCGTTGCCAATTTGCACCGAGGCCACGTATCCAGTGTTGATATTACCGGGGCCAATTTTGATAACAATGCGCTTGTTCACTGAGCGGTTACCTGGGAGCTTTATGTCTGGTTAAATCATAAAACGCTCTGTGAAAGTCTTTTCACCTTTACTGACTTGAACACTAAAGGTTTCGCCCGCTTCGCCACTGATTTGTAGCTGAATACAGTTGTCTAGCGCTCTTGAAGTAGTGCTTCTAAACAAGTCATCGTTTTCATCAAAGACGGATAGAGAAATGCTCTTAGGTAGCAAAGGCGTCTCGTTGAGGGGCTTCACCTGAAGCAAAATCTCGCTTTGGCCTGCCGATATCTGCCTGAGATGAACGACTAAGGCAACTTGAACTGATTCTCCAAACTGTGTGCCCAAATCAACGAGCTGAGCGCGGCTGATATCAACGGTATCAACTGCCTTAGCCACCTCGCTTACTTCTCCACGAACGGCAAACTCGGGCCCCATTGGATTTACAAACGTATCGACGGCTTGCCAAGTGCTTGATATTACGCCCTGCGTCCACTCGCTGAACTGGGTGATAGCGGTTTTGGCCTGATTGAGAGATTGTGCGATCGCCTTCACCCGATGCACCCGATCAATCAGCGTCTCTATGGGCTCAAACGTATCTAACGCGACCTGCTCTACTTCTCCCACCGTCTTCGTAAATCCCAACAGCGTTGCCTGGCTCGCGTTTTCATCAATCACGACGGCCACGTAGCCAGTGCGATCGCTCCAATCTTCGGGCGGCACATAGCAAGTGTCTTCATTAGGCAATAGCGGGCGACATGAGAGCGTGCCCGCATCGATCACCTTCAAATCAGCCACATCGCCCATCATCTGCATCATCGGATGCCAGCTATCGCCTGCGGTGATGTCCGTATCAATTTCTATGAGCTGTAGGTAGGCATTTACTGCGCATACTGCTAGCGTATTGCGCCGAATTTGCGGCACTTTCTCAGCAAAAGGGCACTGCTGGGCAAACGATTGAGCAATTTGCTTAAATTCTGTGGTGAGCGGCAGCGTGATGCTGCCGAGATGATTAGCTGCTTGAGAGAGGTTGTTCGTCATGACGTTCCAATAGCTCTATTCAAGAGCCGATGTGTGAGGAATAAGAGGTGCTTTTAAGAAGATGTCGCTAAAAATATGAGTGGAGAACAGCTATAGATAGCCTTGAGACTTGCCGTATTCTCTGAGTTTTGAGAGGCACTGCCGCTGGTAAAAGCTGCTGAGCGTGCCGATCGAAATGCCGTACTCTGCCGAAAGCGTTTTCCAGGGCGTTTCGGGCGGTAGGCGCTTAAGAATTAAGACTTTGGCGGTGACGGTGGGGTGCTTAGCGATGTGGATGGTTTCGAGTTCTTCACTCTTCTCGACCCAATCGTAAACCTGCTCTAGCCAGGGGGGAATATCCGGTGGGGCTCTGAGCTGGTCAATCGGATCGATGGGGCCGTCTTCGCTGGTGAACGTGAGACTAGCTCTGGATACTGTTTGGTAGCGATCGCGATTTTCAGCAATCTTGAAGTCTTGTAATCGCCGCTTGAGGTAGGCGTTGAGCCAGGTAACCGGGGTTGCTATTTCACAGTCATAAGCCCTGCCCGTTGTGGCTTCACAGAGATTTTTGCAAAAGTAGATCCAGGTTTGCTGTAGGGCATCTGGGTAGTAGGCATCGGAGGTATGCCATAGCTGAATTGTGATTTCGCGGATAAGCCGAGTGAGCCCTCTTTGTCGTTGAGGGCTACCTTTGGGGTGCTGGCAGGTATCTCTGACCAACTGTTTTAGATGCTCTGGGTTTGGGTTTGAGCTATCCATACGCTGAGGGCGGGTTCGTTGACCCATAACGATCGATGCACGCTTGCTTTGTACCATGTGGTTCCCTTTGAAACGTCATGTATACACACCTATCAGAGGTAATTCCAAAAGTTCTGCAAAGCTGCGCACAAATTATAGTTGCCCTGCTGTTAGTTTGAACGAAATTTGGCGGTAGCAGGCCGTATTTCGCCTATTGCCTGCGTTTTAACGGGATAGAGTTTGTACAAAAGTAACGGTTGTCCGCCGTAGTAGCGAGTGGTGAGCCCGTCGGGAATCATGCCTAGACGGTGCATGACGGCCTGCGATCGCACATTCTTCGGGTCTGTCACCGCCAGCAGCACCGATAGCGCTAGCTGCTCAAAGGCAACCTGGCAAACTCGTTTTGCAGCCTCAGTGGCATAGCCAAATCCCCAGCTAGCCGGGCGAAAGTGCCAGCCAATTTCAACGTAGTGAGTCGGCATTCCGTCTAGGTATTGAATTTCAATATGCTCAGCGCGCTTACTTCTAATATCGGCCCACTCGTTTGGCTTTGGGCGCGTATTTTCTAAGTCAGGCAGCGGCATCAATAGCACATGACCAATGACACGACCAATGTCTTTTTGCTCTACAGCCCAGCTCCCTATGATCTTGTCACTAGGGCTATCTACATACCGCTGTAATCGCCCCTGCACCTGCCGCAGCGAAGTATCTATCGCGGTAGCATCAATCCATTTCATCACCTGACTATCGCCATAGATATCCATCGCATGGCGGGCATCTTGACTAGGTTGCCAAGGCCGAAGTATCAGCCGTTGGGTTTCAAAGCGCATAAGCGGCTAAGGACGGAGATATGGAGGGGTGATAAAGCGCTAGAGTTCCTATGTTACCTTTCGTCGGGATGAGCTATACACCTCCAAAGCTACAGAGTGTCTTATTCCAGCGCGATAGAATGTGCCACTTAGGTGCGGTGTCTTGATAGAATCACTGAGGCCCATTCAAATCTGGCGTTATCCAGATTTATAGACCCTACTAGGAGAATTGTTCATGGCGCTTTCAGCAGGTATTACGGCCCCTAACTTTACGGCTAAAGACGATGCGGGCAATTCCGTATCACTATCGGATTTTGAGGGCAAGACGATTGTCCTCTACTTTTATCCTAAAGACGACACGCCGGGCTGTACTAAGCAGGCTTGCAGCTTTCGCGATTCTTATGAAGCCTATGGCGGCAAAGATATTGTTGTTTTGGGCGTAAGCCATGACGATGAGGCTTCTCACCAGGCGTTCAAAGAGAAGTTCGATCTGCCATTTCCTTTGATTGTTGATGATGAGGGCACTATTTCTCAGGCTTATGAAGTAGAGGGTAGCGGTAAGTCTAAGCGTGTGACTTTTGTAATAGACGGAAAGGGCGTGATTAAGAAGGTGTACGACAGCATCAATACTGAGACGCACGCGGAAGATATTTTAGCCGATTTGGGGATGTGAGCAGCCAGCCTGCATCGGTAGGGTTGATGTGTAGGGGCGCAAGGCTTTGCGCCCTCCGCAGAAATATCGGTTGAGGTTGGGTGAGATGGTGCAGCAGGTTTTGGTGATTGGCGGCAATGGTCGGATTGGTCGGAGCGTGGCGGCTGATGTGCTGAGGCATACGGACGCTGAGGTGACGGTGACCGGCAGGATGGCGGCGGCGGCGTTCGATCTTTCTGAGCGGCAGTCTTATCGGCCTTTGGATTTGACGGATGAGGCGGCAGTGGTAGCGGCGATCGCGCCATACGATTTAATCATTCACTGCGCTGGGCCTTTCCGCAGCCGCAATCATCACGTGCTGCTGAGCTGCATTGAACAGGGCAAACCCTATGTGGATGTGGCCGATAGCCCCGACTATGTGAACAAGGCGCTAACGTACCGGCAAAAGGCGCAGGATGCAGGCGTGACGGCGATTGTGGCGACGGGCATTTTTCCTGGAATCTCGGGGAGTATGGTGCGCCAGGGAATTGAGCAGCTAGACAAAGCTGAAAAGGTGCACCTGAGCTATTTGGTGGCGGGCTCAGGTGGGGCGGGTGTGACGGTGATGCGGACGACGTTTATTGAATTGCAAACGCCGTTTATGTCGAAGATTAAGGGAAAGTGGCGGGCGATCGCACCCTATAGCGAAAGAGAAGTGATTGAGTTTCCGCGCTATGGCAAGGGTGGCGTGTATTGGTTCAACACGATTGAGGCGCTAACGGTGGCCGATACGTTTCCTGAGCTGAAAACGATTGTGACAAAGTTTGGCTCTGTGCCTGACTATTACAATCGCCTCACCTGGCTGATGGCTCGTGCGCCGAGGGGCTTTTTGAATAGTCCTAAGGTGATAGAGGCGCTGGCGAAAATTAGCTATCGCATGACTGAGGTGACTGACCCGCGTACGGGGGTTGGAATTGCGATGCGAATGCTGATTGAAGGGGAGAAAGATGGTAAGCCTGCGAGTTATATTTCTACGCTAGATCATGAGGATACGGCGTACTGTGCAGGCAGTGGGACAGGGGCGATCGCGCAGCTTATTCTCTCAGGTCGGCTGACAAAACCGGGAATTTGGCCGGTAGAACAATCGCTATCGACTGAGCTATTTGAAGAGACTTTGGCTCAACGAAATCTTGAGGTTGTGCGGGTTCAATAAAGGCAGTGAATTAGAACCATCAGCCGTTCAATCTGTCCGAGGGGTGGTCTTTTCATGCTACTTGCTCATGCAAAAGATGCGATCTACTTTTGGTATCATTCGCTACGTTTTCTTACTATATAGATGTTCCAAAGAAATAGAAAATATCTATTCTCTTAGTCAAGAAGGAGATTCTTTTATGATCAACAACTGTGCTTACTACCCCTCAAATCGTCAAGCAAGCTATAGCGCTTTCTGGCCTTTCCACTCAACCAATTCTCCTATTTCGACGCAGAGGAGCTTAAAATCTCGACTCAACACGCTGCTACAGACGTTAGCCTATCAGCTCTGCGGCTCCTCTGATCCCTATATTTGGAGTACTCAGGATGCCAGCGGTCAAACTATTTGGAATGCGAATGATAGAGCCTCTGACAAAATCATTCGCAATGCCTCAGAAACAGAACTGCGGAGCTGGTTAGAGAAGCGCTACATGTTCTAACGCAAAAGAGAACAATCAGTATAAAAGAGCAGCGTATCCGCATAGCGCATCCGTCTCATGCAAAGGCAACCGTAATCAGTTACGGTTGCCTTTTTAATTAAGTAAAAACAGTCAAAAGACATTAGGCCAAAGCTCATGGACGGCTTTACGCTATCTCGCATTTTTATCAATAGTTGGGTTTACGTTGAGTTTTTTTAGGGTACGCCGCTGCTGTTGCAGTTGTTTCTAGCTTTCTTTGGATTTTCTGTAGCGATTAAAAGGCTCAGACTGGTTGTATTGCAAGTATCTATTGGCGTCATTATCAATGGCTCTTCAATGGTCAAAACGGGGCTCCACAAGATGGTTTCGGTGTAGTGCAGCGTATGCAACAAGTGAATGGTTTGGCGGATGGCGTCGGGTTCGCCTAGCAGAATATGGCGAACGGATTTCTTTTGCGGGGTGCCGGAGGTGGTGAGCTGCGGGAGCGGGTTGAGATTTTCGGAGATAGTTTGTTGAGTGGGTGCTAGAGGCTGTGGCTGACCTTTAGAAGGCCGGCCAGTCAAGAGAATTATGGATTTCAAGGGGCTCTCCAATGAGGGGTTTAAGAAAGCCGCTCGAAAAAAAAGCCACCCGCAACTTGCCATAAGTCAGGGTGGTTGTGGCATAATCGCCACAACCCGCTGACCGGTTGGATCGGTCTGAGGGCGAGCTGGCGGTGACTGTTCGAGCAGTCATCGTCAGCGGCTAATTTTTCGGGGCGGTTTAGCTGTTACGTATCAGATGAGTGCTAATAACAGCTATGAAAACTAGCGTATCGTTACGGTTAAGCGGTGTCAATTATTTGACATGAAATCATCATAAATGGACAGATAAGGACGGACGGATAAGAACGCTGGAATTTTGGCTATTGAGGCGCTTTTGCACCAACCACAGAGCCTATTAACGTCGATGCCCAGCTCAACAGAGAGCCAAATAAGAAGGTTAGACCCGCTCTACCGGCGTTTGCTGCATACTGCTGTGCGGCTTGAGCATCGGGTAAAGCCGCAGCGGAATCTGGCAGGTCGCTTCCGTCAACGGTTTGGGCGATCGCACCGGCTGCCGAACCCGCAGTTGTCGCTGCTAAGCCCACAGTTCCAGAAATGCCGCTCGTTAATAGCCAAACGCCGAGCGCTAGCATCGCTGCCCACAATATTGTTCCATTCAGCAGAGCAGATTTTTTGCGCATAGGGCCGCACGTTCTGGCCATCATCCAGCCGCCCAAAAATAGGGAAAGCAACAGACTGAAGATTGCCCAAACAGCCGCCAGCGTCCCGGCTGTCGATGCATCAGCGCTGCCAACTGCCGCTAGGCCAATTACAGCGCCCAAAGCGCTCAGCATAAGCTGCGACACGGTAGCGATCATCAGCCCGGCTAAAATTGGCCCCCAGCGAACGCGGTCATGATACTCGGCAACCGGCACTGCCGCCGGAGAGACAGCGGGCTCAGAGATTGTTGGTAGGGGCGATCGCGACCCTTCAGCGTATGACATACGGGTATCCTTTTGCGTTTTGACCTTATGCGCTCAACTCTAATGTGCTCAATAGCGTGTAGAAGTCTGCCTTTTGGAATAAGCTGTTGATCTTTTAAAAACTTTTTACAAATATACACTTCATATTGTTGATATGCCTTTCTATAGAGTGATGAAACTGAACCAATATAGCGCTAGCTTCTGTTGTAAATAGATTGTCGGTTAACAGTTAAAGGAATAAAAATTATGATGTCAGAACAGGACTGGTCTACCCAGAAAGTGGTGGCTGCAATTGCCGGGATAGGTGCGATCGCCCTCCTCCCCGGTGCCCTACTGCTCTCCGCAGAGGCCCAAACGACCTACCCTGACGTGCCTACTGACTACTGGGCTCAACCCTACATCATGCAGCTCAGCGAGGCCGACATTCTCACCGGCTATCCCGACGGTACTTTTCGACCCCAGCAGGCCATTGATCGTGACGAATACGCGGCCGTTATTCGACAGGCTTTTGATGCTGAACCCGTCAAGGCTATTCCGCAGGCGAGTACCTTTGAAGACGTGCCCGAAGGCTACTGGGCCAACGATGCGATTGAAGAAGCATACGAAGGCGGCTTTCTAGGTACGCCAGCGCCCGATCAGTTTGCGCCCAAAACAGATATCACCCGAGCTAATGCCATTGTTGCTTTAGTCGAAGGGCTAGGCTCTGAGCAGCTATTGGCGAATGCGCCCACTGTCGTAGCCGTGCCCGCTGCCGCCGAGCCTGTGCAGCCGGTTCGACGACAAAAAGCATCTAATCCATTGATGTTTCCACTAGCTGCAACCACGGTAATGCAGCTATTTGCGCCGTCTGCTCAAGCGGCCTCTCCCGCTCAGGCTGCGCCGCCGAGTGCTCAAGCCGATGGCACTAATCCAGACGCGGGCGCTCAGGTGCCCTTGGATTTGAGTGAATATTATGATGATGCCGACCAGATTCCTGAGTATGCGCGTGATGAAGTGGCGATCGCAACCGAATCGGGCCTAATCGTCAACTACCCAGATCCTAACCTGCTGAATCCCAATCAACCCATCACCCGAGGCGAAACGGCCTCATTCATCTATCAGGTGCTTGAGAATCGAGGCGAGCTAGAGCCGTTGCCCGCAGGCTCAGATTTGTCAAAGTACGTTGTTACACCGAAGCCCTAATTTTCAGAACTGCGGCTCAATTGCTCAACCTCATCGATGGTTAGGCCGGTTGTTTGGCTGATGGCTTCTACAGGGAGGCTGCTGAGGAGAGTGCGGGCGATCGCAATTTTCTCTAGCTTGCGGCCCTGCTCAATACCTTGCTCAATGCCTTGCTCGATACCCATCGCTTCTCCTTCCATGCGAGCAGTATCAATCACGTTATTCATGTCGCGGTAGTATTTTAGACTGTTCTGATAATTGTCTTGCTCGATGCGAGAGAGCTTGGCGATCTCGGCAATTTCAAAGAGCTGTAGAAAAACCGAATCTTGGAAGGGACGAGGCAAATCGTCTAGCTCGGGTAGATGCCTGAATAGATATAGCCACTTGTCTTGCTGTGAAGTGAGCTGCTCTAGCGTTTTGTCAAATTTTGGCAGCTCGACGTAAATAAAGGTCAGCTTGTCGTAGAAAACCTGACAGTTCTGATCTTTGAGCTTTACGGTATGGACAATAGTGTCTTCGTGCTGATGGTCATCGAATACAAAGTCGAGAATGCCGATGGAGTAAACGGGCGCGAGCTTAAAGTTCCATTCGCCTCTAAGGGCTTGCTCTTGAATGGGGAAGCTGGCGTAAAAGACGCTCCTGTCTTTGAAGAAGTTTTGCTTGGCTTTTTGAAGCTCTACGATGAAGCGATCGCCGTTTTGCCCCTGGCAATAGATGTCAAAGATAGCTTTGCGGTCTAATGGCGTGATGCCGAGGTTTTCGGTAGTTTTGTAGGACAGCGTTTGAATTTGGTGGTGAGCGGGTAGGAGCGTGTTGAGAAAGTTAATCAGCAGTTGCTTGTTTGGTTCCTCTCCAAATACGCGCTTAAAACCGAAGTCTGTAAGAAGGTTGACGTATCGTTCTTGGAGGGGGAAAGCCATGTCATTGCTCCTAGCGTATGGACACAAGAGATATGAAGATATCAGTTTTCCACAGAATTTCTTACATTTTTACACGTTCAGAGCAGTTTAAGCTAGTGACGAAGTTAGACTAAGGCAGAACCATGTCTGAACACTCTTCCTCCCGCGACATTGCGCTGATAGAGTCAGCGCTGCCTTCTGAGCCAGAAAAATTTAATCGGTGGGCAATTATTGTCGGTATCTCGAAATATCAGGTTGCCAGCCTTAATCTGAGATATGCCGATCGCGATGCTGAAGAACTATATCAACTGCTGCTCACACCTCGCGGAGGCCATTTTCAAAAAGATTTTGTTTGCAAACTTACCAATAAGTCTGCTACTACAGCTAACGTCATTCAAGCCTTACGTGCGTTCCTAAAAAAGCCCGCCCGAGAAGATCTAGTGCTCATTTACTTTGCCTGCCACGGCGCACCCGACCCAGAGCGCCCAGAAAATGTCTATCTCCTTACCCATGATACCAATCCGAAAGATATTGCTGGCACCGCGCTCCCGGTTGGAGACATCAACCGTGCTCTGAAAGATACTTTACTCTCAGAAAAAGTCATCATCTTAGCTGACACTTGCCATAGTGCAGCCATCGGTGGTGGCATGCGAAGCCGGGGAATTGAGGAAAGTGCAGCCCTCATTAATCGCTACTTAAAGGAAATTAGCACTGCCCGAGGCGGCACAGCCTTGCTAACTTCAGCAGAAGCTCACGAAGTCTCTTTTGAAGATGCAAAATGGGGAGGCGGACATGGTGTCTTTACCCACTACTTGCTAAAGGGACTGAGAGGCGAAGCTGATAGAGATAACAATGGTTTTGTCACTGTAGGAGAGCTGTTTGAATACGTTCGTGAGAATGTGAAGAAAGCGACTAACCACAAACAGCATCCAAGCATCGGCACAAACCCCTTTGATCGAAACCTACCGCTAGCAGTTGTAACAAATTCACCAAGCACAGAAAAAAGCCTATTAGCAAGCAACAGTCTTTTGCTCTCACTGTCCGAAAGTAGAAAACGATATCCTTTCATCTTAATAATGGGAACATGCTTAGTCATCGCTTTAGGCGGAATGTATGGGTTCTTATTAAGTAACAGCTCCGAACGCTCTTTTGCCAACAACTCAAGTAAAGGCAATGTCATTGAGGGCGGTAAGCTTGATCCAGCCCAAGGTTATGATCTAAGCGCTGAAGATAAAACCATCAGGGATGCACTTGTAGCGGCAGACAGGCTTGAGAAAGTCGCAAAAGATGAGCTTCAGACGGAAGGATTATCTGGTGAGAACTTAGATTTTGCGAGTGACAATTGGCAAGAGGCTATTAAGGTGTTAGACAGGGCTATCCCTGAAAACACTTCAGCGCCGAAAGCAGAACGAAAGATAGAAGAGTACAAAAACCGGCTACTATACACTAGCGCTTTGAGGCAGGGGCTTGCGGCATCTCAACTTATTAGTAGAAAAGTAACTATCGCCGAAGAGATCAAGCCAGTAGATATCTCTTCAGAAGATTGTCAACGGGTTGAGAAACTTTGGCAGGGTGCTATTGATACGTTGAAAGAGATTCCCGCGACTGATCCAAACTATCTCGATGTAGACAGAAAAATAGCCACGTATACAAGCAATTTAGGATATGCCAGTAAAAAAAAGATTGTTGCTGACTATCTTCGGGCAGTTCAGATTGCGGAACAAACTGCAATCTGGAGTCAGGAAGCGAAGACTTCTGACGATTGGATAAAGATTGCTGATTTGTGGGGTCAGGCCGCGGATTTGATGAGCAAGGTTCCTAATGAGCCCGAAAAACATAAGGCGATCGCGAACGTTCGGATTCCGATATATCAAAATAACGATATAAATGCGCTACAGAAAGCAGGAGGCTTGTGAGAACCGTTGTCCATGGCTTACTAAACTCCAGTACCGGAAGCACCTCTTGAGGGACTGAGAGTACAGTAAGAAGCCCTCTATACATTGCTGTACAGAGGGCTTTCTTTCTATTCAGTTGTCTCAATCAAAGCAGTGTCCGAAGACTAGGCAGCGATTGAAGGAGCCGTGAGTGCGACAGGTGCAGCTTCGCCAGCAGCCAAGTCGAGTGGGAAGTTGTGAGCGTTGCGCTCGTGCATCACTTCCATACCCAAGTTGGCACGGTTCAGAACGTCTGCCCAGCTACCAATCACGCGACCCTGTGAGTCGATGATCGACTGGTTGAAGTTGAACCCGTTCAGGTTGAACGCCATCGTGCTGATGCCCAAAGCGGTAAACCAGATGCCAACTACTGGCCATGCACCCAACAAGAAGTGGAGGCTACGGCTGTTGTTGAACGAGGCGTACTGGAAGATTAGACGACCGAAGTAGCCGTGCGCTGCAACGATGTTGTATGTCTCTTCTTCTTGACCAAACTTGTAGCCGTAGTTCTGTGACTCAGTTTCTGTCGTCTCACGTACCAACGAAGAGGTTACGAGTGAGCCGTGCATTGCTGAGAACAATGAACCACCGAATACACCAGCTACTCCCAACATGTGGAAGGGGTGCATCAAGATGTTGTGCTCTGCTTGGAACACCAACATGAAGTTGAATGTACCCGAGATACCCAAAGGCATCCCGTCAGAGAATGAACCTTGACCCAAGGGGTAGATCAAGAACACTGCCGTTGCCGCTGCGACTGGCGCAGAGTAAGCAACACAGATCCAAGGACGCATACCGAGGCGGTAGGATAGCTCCCACTCACGACCCATGTAGCAGAAGACGCCGATGAGGAAGTGGAAGATGACCAGCTGGTAAGGGCCGCCGTTGTAGAGCCACTCATCAAGAGAAGCTGCTTCCCAGATGGGGTAGAAGTGGAGGCCGATTGCGTTAGATGAAGGTACAACCGCACCAGAGATGATGTTGTTGCCGTACATCAATGAACCTGCAACAGGCTCACGGATGCCGTCGATGTCCACAGGAGGCGCAGCGATGAACGCGATTACGAAACATGCGGTAGCAGCGAGTAGTGTAGGAATCATCAAGACGCCGAACCAGCCAACATAGAGGCGGTTTTCGGTGCTTGTGACCCACTGACAAAACTGCTCCCACAGAGAAGCGCTTTGGCTCCGCTGAAGAGTGTTAGTTGTAGAAACCATGGAATGATTGCGGGGGTGAAAGTGAATATGTATATGACAGAGCAAGAACGAAAAATGATTGCTTTTGCTCGTCGGTATGTACCAACTATAACATATGTAACGAAATATTGCAAACGGGTTTACAAACTAAGGTGGATTGTGAATTGCTTGAGCTGCTTAGTTTTTAGCGATTATCTCTCAAGTCGGACGAGCGATCGCGTAGCTTAATTCGATACCTTGATTAAGTTCTACAGCACGATTCATGTGTAAAACTCCAGAGGTATTAGCATACTGCTCGCCCATTTGACCTATAAGCCTATGACTCGTTGGTTTAATACGGCTGGCCCCTGCAAGCCTGAAGTTCACTACATGCTGCCTTCCTTAGAGCGCTTGCCCTCCGTCGCTCGAATCATTGAGCAGGAGGGGTATTTTGTGATTCATGCGCCTCGCCAAACGGGTAAAACCACGGCAATGCTGACGCTAGCTCAACAACTGACAGCTCAAGGTAAATATGCGGCGCTAATGGTATCAACCGAGGTAGGCGCTGCCTACTCTCAGTCTCCTGATAAGGCAGCGGCGGCAATCCTGCGCGCCTGGTCGGATGCTGCGACTTTTTGGCTACCGCCTGAGCTGCACCCACCCGACTGGCCAGCCGACGTGTCTATTGGTCAGGTGCTTAAGCAATGGGCTGGTCAATGTTCTCGACCCATCGTTTTGTTTATAGATGAAATTGATGCTTTGCAGGATGAAGCCCTGGTGTCTGTGCTGCGCCAGTTGCGAGATGGCTATCCTCGCCGCCCTCGTGGCTTTCCTCATTCACTGGCGCTGATCGGTTTGCGGGATGTAAGAGACTATAAGGTTGCCTCTGGCGGGAGCCGTAGGCTCGGCAGTGCTAGCCCGTTTAATATCAAAGTTGAATCGCTGACGCTGCGGAATTTTACTCAGTCAGAAGTAGCTAGTCTCTATGGGCAGCACACGGCTGATACTGGCCAGGTGTTTACGCCCGAAGCGATACAACGAGCCTTCGAGTTGACTCAAGGACAGCCCTGGCTAGTTAATGCTTTGGCGAGACAAATGGTAG
The DNA here is from genome assembly GCA_963793265.1 of uncultured cyanobacterium. Classification (GTDB taxonomy): domain Bacteria; phylum Cyanobacteriota; class Cyanobacteriia; order Phormidesmidales; family Phormidesmidaceae; genus Phormidesmis. The sequence goes on along the minus strand of CAWBZI010000002.1, from coordinate 469,103 downwards.
AAGTCCTTGCGCCTAATCCGTCAGTTGCCCTGACTTTAGATTATGTAGAACAGGCTAAAGAGATCCTCATTCATCGACAAGACACTCACCTTGATAGTTTGGCAGAGCGATTACGGGAGGATAGGGTAAGGGCGATTATTGAGCCGATGCTGGCAGGCCAGGAGCTAGGCGAGGTGTCTAATGAAGAATTCAGTTCGTGCTGGATTTGGGGCTGTGTGTGATGAGTCCGGCGGGTGGACTGGCGATCGCGAACCCGATCTATCGAGAAGTTTTACCGAGAGTGCTTGCTCTGCCACCAATGGCCTCTTTGCCACAGATTTCACCTACCTGGCTAACGCCATCGGGTGAACTTAATATGCAAGCACTGCTAGAAGCCTTCTTACAGTTCTGGCGGCAGCATGGAGAACCGCTGATGCGGAGTGCTTCCTACCACGAAATTGCTCCTCATCTGGTGCTGATGGCATTCTTTCATCGCGTTGTAAACGGTAGCGGTACCCTAGAAAGAGAATATGCGCTCGGCAGTGGGCGGATGGATCTGTGCTTGCGTTACGGCCAAGTCACCTTAGGAATTGAGCTGAAGGTATGGCGAGATAGCAGACCTGATCCACTGTCAGCCGGGCTAGTGCAGTTGGATGCTTACTTAAGCCGGTTAGGAACAGCCTCCGGCTGGCTAGTTATTTTCGATCGCCGTAGTGGGCTACCGCCAATAGAAGATCGAACGACCGTGGAAGTTGTTGAAACGCCTAAGCATCGTCAGGTAACAGTTGTCAGAGGCTAGCAACTATTTATAGATACGCATCTGTGGGCGGTTGAACCAAAGCTATCTATCGTGATATATGATTTGCCATACGTTACGTAAGAGCTGCTCTCTGTGACAAATTCTCCTTTCCACGATCCTCAGAGCAACCCTTTGCCCGATGCCAACGATATTGAGCGAGAAACTGACAGTGGCATAGAGCTATCTGACCTTCAAGATGGTTCTTCTCCGAGCAGCCCTTCCCCTCATATCAAACGCGACATCAAACGATTGCGAAACATGATTATAGGGTTGCTGCTTGCAGGGCTGGCGCTTGGTGGCGTTCTGGGTATTGGAGTCGTCATTTTGTTAAAGCGCTCTGGCTTAACAGATCCGCCAGAACCTAATAGAGGAAGCCTATATGAGCGTCCTAACACGATTGATAGGGTTCTCCGCTAGCCTTTTATAAGGTTTGGCTAGCCCAAATGTAAATAGCTGGTTTCTGATGCTAGGATCGAGCACTGTGACGTTCAGTGCTGCAAACACACCACCTGCGTTATTGGTATCACTTTTCTTTGAGACACCTGCAGGGCTATTCATGACGGCAAAATCTTTATTTGTAAAGGATGTCTGGTACTACGGGCTTCCGGGTCATGAGCTTAAGCGCGGGCAAACAATTGTCAAAACGCTTTTAAGCGAGCCCATTCTCTTCGGGCGCACTCAATCGGGGTCTGTATTTGCGCTGCGAGACATTTGCCCACATCAGGCTGCTCCTCTGAGCGCAGGCACCTTTGATGGCAATAAAATAGAGTGCGCTTTTCACGGCTGGACTTTTGACGAAACTGGACAGTGCACGTCTATTCCCTCGCTGGCTAGTTCAAAAACATTCAATACCACCTGCATAAAGGCTAAGTCCTATCCAGTGAGTGAGGTGCAGGGCAATATTTGGATTTACATGGCTAGTCACGATCAGCAGGCTGATCCAAAAGAGGTTCCACAGGTGCCCTTTTTTGATAGCCGTGCCTATCAGGCTGCTTACTCTATGGAGTACGAGAGTGATATTGACCATGCTGTGATTGGCCTGCTTGACCCGGCGCATATTGCTTTTGTGCATCGGGCCTGGTGGTGGCGATCGCCTGCCGCCCTTCAAGAAGTCACCAAACACTTCGAGCCATCTGCCCTCGGCTTTACCATGCAAAAGCACCTGCTAGAAGAAGAAACGCTGCTCTATCGCCTGGTGGGTTCTAACCCAGAAATTGAAATCTCTTTTCAGCTCCCTGGCGTTCGCATTGAGCACATTGCAACCAACAAGCACACGGTTTGTAGCCTAACGGCAATCACACCTATTTCAGAAACCAAAACCGAAGTAACCACGCTTTTATACACCACCCTCCCCTGGTTTCCTCTGTTCAAGCCGGTCGCTCTGTGGTTTATGCACAGCTTTCTTGCTCAAGACCGCACTATCTTGGCAAAGCAGACTTCCCGACTGCACGATAATCCTGTTACTAAGCTGGTGGGCGACGCGGATACGCAGGCGCGCTGGTACTACCGGCTGAAAAAAGAACAGGCGCAAGCAGCAGCTGAAGACCGTCCTTTTGTGAATCCGATTAAGGCGAAAACGTTGCGCTGGAGAAGTTAAGAGATGAGGGCAATGACGACGGATTGGGAGAGGGAGGCGATCGCAAAACAAACTGAGAGCGCTATTCTCAAGTTACGCTCTCCCTAGCCAACTCACAGTCGCCATAGTGACTGCCCCAAAAACCATTTCTCAGTTCTTTTTTGACCTATGCGCCCTGACCCTATTTCTCCCGGCCCTAATCAAGAATCTGTGTGGGACTATCCTCGGCCTCCCCGAGCTGAGGAGGTAAACAAGCACGTTAGAATTATCTTCAACGACGAGGTGATTGCCGATACTCATCGCCCTATGCGGATTTTAGAAACCAGCCATCCGCCTAACTACTACATACCACCGGGCGATATTAAGGCGGAGTGTTTATTGTCAAGCGATCACTCTACTTACTGTGAGTGGAAAGGACGGGCTTATTACTACACTTTGCAGGTGGGTGATCGCTTAGTTAAAGATGTCGCCTGGTACTACCCAAATATCTCTCCTGCCTACAAAGCCCTGGAAGGATACGTGGGCTTTTATCCTGGGCCTATGGATGCCTGCTACGTAGACGGTGAGAAGGTACAACCCCAAGCTGGAAATTTTTATGCTGGGTGGATCACCAAAGACATTGTTGGCCCTTTTAAAGGTGGCCCTGGCTCTTGGGGTTGGTAGGGGGGCTGGTAGCTGTTACAAAAGGCACTGTGGCGCACGGTATATTGCCGATGCTGTCGTGATTTGGTGGTGCTTAACTTGAGTAGCCGCTAAATCGACTGCTCTATGTTTAGGATGTATGTCTAAAAAAGACCCGACGAAAAAAGACCTGAGCGAATCTGATATTTGCGATCGCTACATTACGCCTGCACTACACAAGGCAGGATGGAAGAAGTCGCAGATTCGACGAGAGTATTCTTTTACTGACGGGCAGGTGATTGTAAGAGGCGAAACGCCGGAGTGGGAGCGGCGGAAGCGGGCTGACTATGTGCTGTTTCATCACACGAATCAGGTGATCGCGGTGATTGAAGCAAAAGACAATAGTCACAGCGTAGAGGCTGGCATTCAACAGGCGCAGGGCTATGCGAATAAAGAGGCGATAGTTGAAATTATTCGTGAATTTGGGAGTGATAATCGATACACAACTGCCCCACAAGAATTGAAAAGACGCTTCATCACAATCTCAGTGTGCAGGACTCCTGTACTTTTATAGTAGGTAATTGTTCTTGTACGGGTAATAATATGGCAACACTTGGGCAAATCAAAGGAATGTTACTTGAAGAAGTTGTACTTTATCTCCTCAGAGATTCAGGTTATAGTGTTGTTGAGAAAATAGATAAAAACGATTCTACTATTAAGGCAGGGAAAGCAGGTTTAGAACTGCTGGGAAGAGGTGGAGTTCATCAAATAGATGCAATCGCAGATTTTGCCTTGTCACATCCTTTCTCAAATCCTCAACGACTCTTGGTTGAAGCCAAGTGCCTAAATAAACCAGTAGGGCTCCCAGTTGTACGTAATGCTATTGGTGTTTTGAAGGATGTTGGAGAATATTGGACTTCTAGAAATGGCGCTCCGGCTAGGGCTAGATATCATTATCAGTATGCGCTCTTTTCTGCTGAAGGTTATACAGGGCCTGCTCAAAGATACGCCTATGCCCAGGATGTCTATCTAATTTCATTGAGAAAGTCAAAATTTATACAACCTGTATTAGAAGAGATAAGACAGTTAGATGCAGCTTTTTTCGGAGCAGAATATGACAATAAAATAATTATCGATTTAAGTGAGTTCAGAAAGCTGGTTAGAGAAGATTTTAGAAGGAATACCAGCTTCGAGCATATGGTTTTTTTGACAAGAATAATCAAGAATATAGTACCTCGCTCCATCAGCACTGAAGCGCGGCATAGCCTTATAGGCAGTATTTCTAATATACGCGACAAAACCCAACGTATCGACAATGCCGTGGTCGCGATGATATCCAAGCAATTTCCTATCTTTTTGGTGCCGGACGAGAGAACAAATCTTCAAGAAATAGCGTGCTCTACTGAACCGTATGAAATACGCATCTCTAGAGAGGAGAGTAATTGGTACGTGTCGTCTAATCCTGATAGTAGATCTAAGTTTAGATTTTCGTTTGATATTCCTGAAAGACTGTTTGAACTGTACAAGAATCAAGGATTGCTATCTAGAGAAAGAGAAAATGATATTGCTCCCGAGCGTACTAGCTACATAGAGACACTTTTTACCGTTGAAACCGAGCCACGTTTAGTCCGCTTTCGGCTCAATGAAACATGGCTTGAAGACCTTAATAAGGCGCTGGTAAGGCACTGACCTGCTCTAGCTACGCCGAGTCAAGTACCTTCTTCATCCCCGTTGTATATTATTTGTATGCCTTGTACTGCCCGAACAGCCTTGTTTGCAGCAGTTTCCTGTTTAACGAACAAGTTGATAAGGTTGGAGCCAATCTGAATATGGAAGTTTTACTAAGTCTTTAGTGCTACTGTCACGCTTGCCGAGCAGAAACGCATCGTTGCCAAAGTCGATGAACTCAGGAAACTGTGCGATCGCCTAGAACCACCCTCCGCAAAAAGCAGCAAACTGCCGAAGCCCTAGTCGCCTCCGCCATCAGCAGCCTTTCCACCTAAATCACAACAACCGCTAAAATATTAGACACTTCTCCAGCTTGGATAGCATCCATCCAAACATCATGGCCCAGATCAACCTAGACATTCCAGACGACATAATACAGACAATCACACAAAACGGCCAAGATCCTACCCAATTCTTTCAAGAACGCCTTCTAGCCCTCAGCACAAGCCAAGTCAATGAACCTGACCACATTCAAAAGTTTCAATCTTTAGCAAACCAATGGCGAAAAGAAACTAGGCACCTATCTTTGATGAGCGACATCGTGCTAAACACGGCATACCAGCAAATCATCGGTATGGGCGCTTTGGCAATTCCCTTAATTTTGCAAGAACTCAAAGAACAACCTGATCATTGGTTCTGGGCACTGCGCTCCATTGTAGGAGAAAGTCCTATACCTTCTGCCGACCGTGGCCGACTACCTAAGATGACGGAAGCCTGGCTAGCATGGGGGAGAGAACATGGATATCAATGTTGAGCTAGAACAAGATTGGCCGAACCTATTAACCACTCAGTATAAAATTACTAGCCCACATACCCCAAACTACAACTGCCTAGCGTGGGCCATTCAAGAGGATGATCGATGGTGGTCACCATTGCCAGAAGACGATTATTACTGGCCAGAAGGCGTTCCGAGAGAAGTCTCAGTTACAACCTTCGTAAAAGCTTATAAAACAATAGGTTTTTTAGTGTGCGAGTCAGGAGAACTAGAAGAAAATGTTGAAAAGCTAGCGATTTACGCCACTTCAGACGGGAAGCCACAGCATATTGCGCGCCAGCTACCGAGCGGATTGTGGACTAGCAAACTTGGTAGACTAGAAGACATCGAACATGAACTCGCTGGGCTCAGTGGTAAGCTCTATGGAACAGTTTGCAAATTCATGGCCCGCGACCTCTCGTCGTAAGAAGGACGTTTTGGCTACAAACCATCTTCCCAAACGCTTTCTCAATTCTCTCCCTATCAGCCTTCAAGTAAGCCGTTCTATCAACCGTGATGATCTTGCCACACATGCCCAGAGCAGCGATCGCATTACCCGGAAACTCCGAGACTATCTCATGCTCAATGTTTCTAGGAATCAAAATAATGCGCGACCCGACCATCATCAGGTTAAAGGGAATGCCCTGCTGCTGAAACTGGTCAATCCAGGCGAAGATAGCAGCAGCAGCCGTCTCCTGAGTAAATACCATTAGCCGCGCAGGATAGCCTTTTAATAGAGCATAGTCAGCGCGATCGCCCTTTTCCACTGGCCAACTCTCTACCGGCAAAGGCTGCTGATAGCTCAGCGCCTGAAAGTGAATATGATTCACCGAAGCCCCAGAATGCAGCGAATTAAAGAACAACAAAGTACGGCTAAACCGCCTGAATAAGCTTAAAGCATCTTCTAAAAACGCTAAAGAGAGCCTTTGCGGAAAATGAGTCAGCGCTGACCCTGAAGCAGGCACCCATAAAAAATGACCGTCAGGATCTATCGGGGCAGCGTTGTAGTAGGCGTGCCAGGTGAAATGCTGTAAAGGCACCTGAAGTAAGGGTTTGCGTCTGAGTAGGCTTAGCGGGCTGTCGCGGTTTTGACAGGCAAAATGACAGCGAGCAGGGTCAGCAGAAATATCTGGCTGTCGGCCTAAAGGCTTGAGCTGACCGCCCGGACGCAGCGCCCGATAGCCGTTGAACTGGCAAATAAAGCCAAGTTCGTCGATCTGTTTCTCTTCTACAGCGCCTTTGATTTCTCGCGCTTGAGAGAGATTTTGAGCGTAGTAGACATTTTTGTTGCCCTCACGTTTGATGCCGAAGGCGATCGCATCCCCTTTCACCCATCGCCCTTCCGCATCATCTGCTGCCGCCTCAAACCGATTAATTAGCTTACCGGCTGCGATCGCCTGCTGCCACGCGCCATACAGGCGATCGGTCAAATCATCATTCGAGCCACGAGCATCATCAGCGCTATCCATCAGTCCCTAGCCAGCAATAGACCGTCTCCAATTGAAGAACTTTCTAAGGATAGTCTGCAAGCGCGTATTTTTCGCATACTTTTGCTTGGTGAGCTGAAGCGCCGTTTTCGGGCTAATTTCACTCAGCGTCGGATACACATGAATACACTGAAGCGCGCTCACCTTCAGGTTTTGACTCATCGCAATCACCGCCTCATGAATCAGCTCGCCCGCGTGAGGGCCGACAATATGAGCGCCCAAAATCTCACCATTGCCCTTCGTGATGAACTTCGCAAAGCCATAGCCAGCCGCCTCTGCTAAGGCGCGATCTACCCCGTCAAAGTCCTGGCGCAGTACAAACACATCATCGCCGTAGCGATCGCGCGCCTGCCGCTCAGTCAAACCCACCCGCGCCAGCTCAGGCTCAGTAAACGTCGCCCAGGGAATCACCCGATAGTCAATCTTTTTCGTCGGGAATATCAGCGCATTCTGCATCGCAACGCCCGCTTCAACACCCGCCACGTGCGTAAACTGATAGCCACCAATCACATCGCCCGCCCCATAGATTCGCTTATTGCTCGTCCGCAGCTTCTCGTCTACCTTAACGCCCTGCTTATCGAACACAACGCCTGCCGCCTCTAAGTTCAGCGAGTCCACATTAGGCGTACGGCCCGTCGCAATCAAAATCTCATCGACAACAATCGTCTCCGTGCCGGTAAAAATATGCTTTCTCCCGTTAACCACGGTCACCTTTTTAGCGCGCGTGTTGCACAGAATGCGTACGCCTTCATCCTGCATCTTCTGCTGCACCACCGCCGCCGCTTCAGGATCTTCTTTCGGCATAATAATGTCTCGGCTCGCCAGCAGCGTCACCTCTGAGCCCAATCTGGCAAAAGACTGGCCCAGCTCACAGCCAATCGGCCCAGCGCCAATCACAGCTAATGCATCGGGCCTGTCCTTAACGCTAAAAACCTGCTCATTCGTCAAAAAGCCCGCTTCTCTAAGGCCCTCAACTGGCGGCACAGTCGGTCTTGAACCCGTGGCAATTAAAAACGCCCGAGCCTTGAGCTGGCGTCCATTCACCTCAAAAGTGTTTTCATCAACAAACTGACCGGCCCCGAAGATTACATCTACGCCCAGCTTTTCGAATCGCTCAGCCGAGTCATGAATCTGAATAGTGTCTACCACCGATTTCACATGGCCCATCGCTTCATCAAGCTTGACGGTGGGGTCGCTGGTGTAGATGCCAAAGCGTGAGGCGGTTCTGACATTGTGGGCAATCTGCGCAGCGTGGATCAGCGATTTGCTAGGGACGCAGCCGTAGTGCAGGCAGTCGCCGCCGAGTAAATGCTTTTCAATGAGGGCCACTCTGGCGTTGATTTGAGCGCCTGCGCTGGCAGCGACTAAGCCTGCTGAACCACCGCCAATAACTACCAGGTCGTATTCTACTGACATCGCTTTTCCTCTTTATAGCTGCGCGCCTATAAAGCGCATATCCAAAGAGTATGCCGCCGACCTGAGTCTTTTATGAGAGGACGCCTAAAAGATTATAGATTCATACTGATAGTGTGATTATTGCCACACTTTTACAGTTTTATCTTTGCCGCCGCTGACCAGAGTTTGACCTTGCGGGTCGAAAGCAACATCGAAAATCCAGTTAGTGTGATCGTCTAGGGTTTTGCTGAGCTGCTGTGTGGGTAGATCCCAGAGCTTGACGGTGCTATCGTTGCTGCCGCTGGCGAGGGTTTGGCCGTCTGGGCTGATAGCCAGGCTGATGATGCGATCGCCATGTCCGCTCAAGGTCGTTTGCAAGTTACCGCCCGCTAAGTTCCATAGCTTAATAGTTTCATCCCAACTGCCGCTAGCGAGCGTTTGGCCATCTGGGCTAATCGCAACGGTGCGAACGGCGTCTGTATGACCTTTAAATTCCTTGAGCAGTTGGCCCGAGGCTAAGTCCCACTGGCGAACGACACGATCGCTGCTGCCACCTACAAAAGACTGACCGTCTGGAGCGATCGCCACTGACCACACGGGCGCATCGCTATCAATGCGATAGAGCTGCTCGCCACCCGCTAAATTCCAGGCGGTAACCGTGCCCTCGTAGTCGCTGCTGATAAAGGTGCGCTCGTCCGGGCTAATCGCGACTGACCACACGGGCGACTGAGCGTCGGGAATGCTGTAGGCCAGTTTGCCGGTTTCTAAAAGCCAGGCTTTGAGGCCATCGTTGCCGCCGCTGATGAGCCAGCGCCCGGAGGCTGAGACGGCTAGCGATCGCACACCTGAACTATGACCAGAGAGCGATCGCAACAGTTCGCCCGTCTGCCCGTCCCAAATTTCAATTTGGCCATCTTCGCCGCCGCCAATTATCCAGGCCGCCCCGTTTGCTCGCGCTTGAGTCGCCACCGCCCAAACCTGACTAGAGCCCGTGAGCGATTTAGATAGTGCTAGCGGCGCAGACCCTCTTGATTGCGCGATGACCTGCTGAGAGTTGAGATTGAGTAGGGCAACCGGCAAACCAATCGCTACAAATAGACTCACCGCAGCCGCCGGAATCCAGAATCGTCGCTGCCTCAGTTGTCGTCGTATCTGTGATGAAAGCTGAGCATCTGCGCGCCGTCTGCCCCATTTTTCAGCCGAACGAGATAGTTTTTTTGAATGAGATGATTTTACAGAAAGCGGCATTGCTGACTGACGAATTGCCTGGCGTCGCAGCATTTCAGCGTTTGCGCCCTCAGTCGGTAAAGACTTTAGATGAACTCTCATCTGCTGCAAAAGTGACTGTCTACTAGCTGCCGTAGAGACTCTCGGCGCGGCCTTCACAACATATTTTTGAATAGTCTCTTGAAAATTCTGTTGAACGGCTGGCTGCTGCGAATGCTGGCTGAGCAGATTCAGCACGATGTCGGCCTGCGGATCTGCGGTCTGTGTTAGCTGCGCTGTGCGGATATCAGCATCGGTAAATTGAGTGCCAAACAAATTGGCATTGCGTAAGTCAGCGCCGTCGAGACTAGCTTTCGTGAGGTTAGCGTTACTTAAATTAGCGCCATTCAGATTGGCCTCACCTAAATAAGCGCCGGTTAAGTCAGCGCCCGTCAAATCAGCACCCGTCAGGTCAGCGCCGATCAGGCAAGCTCTCCTGAGATCTGCGTTTCTAAGATTTGTGCCTCTAAAGTCACCTTCAAAAAAGTAACCCTGGCTGAGGTTGAGTCCAGACAAATCGCAGGGCGCGTCTGGATTGCTCAACCGCCAGTGATTCCAGTGTTCTATACCGCTCTCTAAAAGAGTCAGAGCGTCTATTGCAGGCTGCTTAAGAGATGGCATCAGCAAAAGTAGAACGCAGTTGGGCGCTCAGGTAGTATTAAAGCTAAGGATTCCCTAGCGGTCAGCCTTGCGGCCTCCGCAATAGTGACTAAACTATCTCAAAAAGAACACAGTAAAAAGCAACAAACAGCGGTTGCAAATCTGTTGTTTTTATACAAAGTGTTTGAAGTATTTACGGAGGTTGCTTGCGAGAAGACTATTTGCTAAAAGGTTGGCCTGCAAAACGTTTGCAGGCTTATGACAGTTAGATCTACAAACCCTAGCGCGCTTATTCCGTGAAGTTCATCGAGAAAAATCTGTGCGGTCATTAGGCAGTTACCAAGCAAGCCTCGCCTGTAAGGCTAAAGGCCCGAATCTCGTTGATAGTCACTGGCACAATCTTCCCTTTCAGCTCGCTAATGTCTCCTTTAAAGAACGTCAGCCGGTTACCTCGGGTGCGGCCCATTACCTGCGTCGGGTCTTTAGGATTAACCGCTTCAACTAGGACTCTCTCAACGCGACCTTTGTATCTTTGCGATCGCTCCTCAGCCTGCCAGTTCACCAAATGATTGATCCGCTGCAGCCTATCCTGCTTAACCTGCTCGTCTAGCTGCTCGGCCCACTCAGCCGCAGGCGTCCCTGGCCGAGGCGAATAAGCCGCCGTATTCACCATATCAAACACAATCTCTTCCATCAGCGAAAGCGTGTCTTGAAACTGCGCCTCTGTTTCACCGGGAAAGGCCACAATCACATCAGCACTAATCGACGCATCGGGTACATACCGGCGCACCGTGTCGATAATGCGCTGATACTTCTCGCGCGTGTAGCCCCGGCCCATCGCCTTAAGCACGTCGTTATTACCCGACTGAAAAGGAATATGAAAGTGCTCGCACACCTTAGGCAACTCGGCGCAGGCTTTTACCAGTCGCTCGGTAAAGTAGCGCGGATGGCTAGTAGCAAAGCGAATTCGCTCAATGCCCGGCACGTCGTGGACGTAATAGAGCAGGTCGGTGAGCGTATTTTCGCGTCGGCCTTCAGGCGTAATACCGGGCAAATCGCGCCCATACGCATCAATGTTTTGCCCCAGCAGCGTCACCTCCGTATAGCTCTGCTGCCCCAGCTCTACCATCTCAGCGCGAATGGCCTCTTTCGTCCGTGACTGCTCTAGCCCTCGCACGCCCGGCACAACGCAGTAGGTGCAGCGCTCATTACAGCCGTAGATCACGTTTACCCAGGCGGTAACCTCGCTATCGCGCCGCGGCTTAGTAATATCTTCCATAATATGAACCGGCTCAGTCGCGACGACCTGATTGCCCTGATCCACCTGCAAGAGCAAACTTTCTAGCTGATTGGCATACTGTGGCCCCATCACCAAGTCCAGCTCCGGCACCCGTCGCAAAAGCTGCTCGCCTTCTTGCTGAGCCACGCAGCCTGCGACGACAAGGGTGAGATTGGGATTTTTACGCTTGCGTTTGGCCTGCTTGCCCAGATACGAATACACCTTTTGCTCGGCGCTATCGCGAATCGTGCAGGTGTTGTACAGCACCACGTCCGCCTGCAACGGGTCTGCCTCCCACTGCATCCCCATAGTTTCGAGGATGCCTGCCATGCGTTCGGAGTCGGCTTTATTCATTTGGCAGCCGAAGGTGGTGACGTGGTAGCGGCGAGATTCGCTCATGGCAAAGGGAGAGAAATTGTTTAGCACTTTATTGTGCCACTAAACGGAAAATCGTGATTGCAACAATCTCTATCATCACAATTATTCGACTGGCCGTTTAGCGGCTACTCTGAGTTTGGCAGAGCGCGATCGCTTATTCTCCTGCACCTCCTCTCTAGTCGCCACCAACGGCTTCTTCGTCACAATCTGCAACCGCTCGTCCCCTCGATAGGCATACTTCACAATCCGATCTTCTAAGCTATGAAAGCTAATAACCGCCAGCCGCCCTTCCGGCTTTAACCAGTTCGGCGCTGCCGCCAAAAATTTCTCTAACACCTTCAGTTCGCCATTCACCGCAATCCGCAGCGCTTGAAACGTTCGCGTTGCCGGATGAATTCGTCCGTGTCGGGCTTTTGCTGGATAGGCTCCGGCTACTTCCCAAGCCAGCTCTGTCGTCGTGCTAAAAGGCCGCTTCTCAATAATTCGCCGCGCAATCCGCCGACTCAGGCGCTCCTCCCCGTACTCATAGATCAGGTCAGCGATCGTTTTTTCGTCCCAATAGTTCACGATTTCCTCAGCCGTGAGTTCCTGGGTGTCGTCCATTCGCATATCTAGAGGAGCCTCTTGCCGAAAGCTAAATCCTCGCTGGGCCTGATCGAGCTGGGTGGAACTGACGCCGATGTCGGCTAAAATGCCGTCGAACCGGGTTTCTTTTGGATCGAACTGGGCGAAGTTAGTGTGATGGAATGTGACGCGATTACCGTAGTCGGTCAGTCGTTGTTTGGCGGCTGCGATCGCCTGCAAGTCCTGATCGAGCGCCACTAGCTCTATATCCGGCGCAGCCTCTAAAATCATCAGGCTATGCCCCGCTCCGCCCACCGTCGCGTCTAAATATTGCCCACCCGCTTTTACCTGCAATCCGTCTATTACCTGCTCCGGGAGCACAGGCAGGTGAAAAAAACTTAAGTCAGTTCTGTCTTCAGACATAATTTTGAGTCAGTACCCTATAATCAGGGCAAATGGGGCTTTTGAACGTTGAAACTTAGGCGTAAACGTACGACAATAAAGACCTTAAAGGAAAGCTGCACAGGAACCTAAAGTAAATATGGCTACGCTGCAAACCAAGACCGAACCCATGGTAATCAACATGGGGCCGCACCATCCATCGATGCATGGCGTGCTTCGTTTGATTGTCACCCTCGATGGGGAAGACGTAATCGACGTTGAGCCGGTGATTGGCTACCTGCATCGTGGCATGGAAAAAATTGCCGAGAACCGTACGAACGTGATGTTTGTGCCCTACGTGAGCCGCTGGGACTATGCGGCTGGCATGTTTAACGAAGCGATTACGGTAAATGCGCCCGAGAAGCTTGCCGACATCGAAGTGCCTAAGCGCGCTAGCTACATCCGCATGATTATGCTGGAGCTAAACCGCATTGCCAACCATCTCCTCTGGCTTGGCCCATTCATGGCCGACTGCGGCGCGACGACACCCTTTTTCTACATTTTCCGCGAACGCGAGCTGATTTATGACCTGTGGGAAGCCGCTTCCGGTGCGCGTTTGATCAATAACAACTATTTCCGCATTGGCGGGGTTGCTGCTGACCTTCCCTATGGCTGGATTGACAAGTGCGAAGACTTTTGCGATTACTTCATGCCCAAAGTGGATGAGTACGAGAAGCTGATTACCGACAACCCTATCTTCCGTCGCCGTGTAGAAGGCGTGGGCACAATGTCGCGCGAAGATGCGATTAGCTGGGGCTGCTCAGGCCCGATGCTCCGCGCTTCAGGCGTGAAGTGGGACTTACGTAAGGTAGACCATTACGAGCGCTATGACGAACTCGACTGGGATGTTCAGTGGGCAACTGAAGGTGATTGCTTTGCTCGCTACATCGTGCGTATTAATGAAATGCGTGAGTCGGTGAAGATTATTCGTCAGGCAATGAAGCAGCTGCCAGGTGGGCCTTTTGAGAACTTAGAAGCAAAGCGAATGATGGAAGGGCCGAAGTCTGAATGGAATGGCTTTGACTATCAGTTTGCGGGTAAGAAGATTGCGCCGACCTTCAAAATTCCTGAAGGTGAGCACTACGTACGGGTAGAAACGGGTAAGGGCGAAGTTGGTATTTACATTATTGGCGAAGATAATGTATTCCCCTGGCGATGGAAAATTCGTGCGGCTGACTTTAATAATCTACAGATTTTGCCGAACTTGCTTAAGGGCGTAAAGCTCGCTGATATCATGCCAATTCTCGGTAGCGTTGATATCATCATGGGTTCTGTAGACAGATAGTCTGGGCAGATACCAGATAAAACAGTTTGAACGTATAAAAACTCGCTTTCTATTGTTGGAAGCGAGTTAACTATTGCCTATGCAGCCATTTACTCGCATTGTTTCAGATCCGAATGTGATGGACGGACGACCCTGTATTCGTGGGTCGCGTGTTACGGTGAGCAGCATTTTGACGCTGATGGCGTCTGGAAGCAAAATAACAGAGGTCTTAGCAGCGTATCCTACGCTACATCACACTGACATTTTAGAAGCGCTGGCTTACGCCGCTTGGCGAGTAGATGAAATTGTCGTGGAAGTGCCGCCTCCATCGACTATTTAAGTATTTATTATCTGAGCGACTCTACTTCACTAACGCTTAAGCCTGTTTTCTGACTGATCGTTTCTACGTCTAGTACGTCTAGCAGCGCGCGGGCGATCGCCTCCGCCTTTTTCTGCTCACCCTGCTCAATTCCCTGCTCAATTCCCTGTTCAATTCCCTGTTCGATACCATCCTGAACACCTTTACGTACAGCATTACGGCTATCTTGAATGTACATTTGCTTGCGCTCGAAAATATCTAGCTCTTCTTTGCTCAAGTTGCTTAGCTCAGCAATTTGAAAAGCATGATTGAGTGCAGGCGTATCTTCCCAGTCTTCTGGTATGACCTCTAAACCTGCGGCCTGCTGTAAAAAGTAAATCCAACGATCGGTAATGCTTGTCAGTTGATCTAATGACTTTTTGAATTTAGGCAGCTCTACAAATACCAGTTCTATGTCGTTTGAATAGGTGGTCAGGCGCTCCTTTTCTTTCATTTCGTAGCGAGAGATTACCTCGTCGCTATCTTCGAACATAGTAAAGTCTGTAATTGTGAGGGCGACAACAGGATATAGACGATCGTATTCATAGCCTCTATCAAGCTGGATAGAGAATGACTTTGCCGCGTTGTAAAGGACTCGCTTCTCGAAGCCAAGAACGTTGAGCACCTGCATTTCGATAATGACGTTTGTTTTATTCCTTAGTTTGGCTTTTACATCTAGAAAAGTATCTTTCATCCCTTTGAGCTGAGGCGCTTGATAGGGATCGATGATGGCCAAATCTTCAATGGTTGGCTGCCCTTCGTAAACCAAGGCGTTTAAGAAGCTGATCAAAATGTCTTTGCTTTGCTCGGAGCCAAAGATCTTCTTGAAGGCAAAGTCTGTTTTCGGATTGAGAAAACGCATCTGCGGCTACCAACCATGAACGATAGCTTCAGTATAGTGCTATGCGTCTAGCTCGGACTTAGCTTTATCAAATGCAACCTGTAGCTCCTGCCAAGCAGAATCGACGCCTGATTTCATCTCTTCCCAAGCATTACCGGCTGAGGCTTTTAGCTCTTCGTATTTTACTTTTGCCTCTGACTGCTTAACTTTCAAAGCGTCGATTTGCTCTTGATATTTTATTTTTGCGTCGGCTTTTGCTACATCTGCTTTTGCCTGTAGCTCATCAATTTGGGCTCCTAGCTTTTGCATCTGAGCTTCAGCCGTTGCTTCGTAGTCTTTTTTGTCCGATTTTCCGAATAATGCCATTTTTACAAAGGGAATACATTTTCTCAAACTTACCAGCGTTTACGCTATGCAAGCCATTGCAGCACTGTTGATCTCTCTTTCGACGTAGACAGAGAGAGTACAGGTATCACTAAGGACGTAGGCGTTGAACGAAAAAGCCTACAGCAATCGACCGCCTGCTTCTATCAGGGTATCTGTGATCGCCTGCGCTTTTTCAACAGAGTCTGCTTCTGCTCTGAGCTTGAAGTAGGCAAAATCCGGATCTTCGGGATTGGCTCCTGAGAGTAACGCCATCAGACCAGCAGCGATCGCGCCCAACAAAGCCCCACCCAAAGGCACCAGCACGTACATCTCTGTTGTACTTCCTTCTACTGACGGTAAATTCGGTACGTTTAGCGCCATTGTTGAAATAAAGGCACCTAGCAAAGCGCCTGAAAGTGCACCGACTGAAATTGCGTAAGGCAAGCCCGATTGACTGTCAGGTCTACGTTTTTGCGGCACGTTATTACCCAAAGTAACAGGCGCTTCAGTCTCAAAGTCAGCAACGCCCTGACTCTCTAGAGCCGCCTCGGCTTTCACTAAGTCTTCAGAGCTTCTAAAGCCAACGGTAATCTGTCGGGTCGTTACGTTCATAGGTCTTGAGGTGAGCGAATATTCATCACCCTAAGCGCCAACAGCTTTTATTCTCTTCTACCTACAGCGCGATAAATGTTCTCATTGAGATCGCTCTAAAGTCTTGGAATGGCCAGCTTTGCCTTTTGTCTATGGGAGAGGTGGGTCATGTCCATCAGCAGTTGAGAGTAAACGCCTTCTTCCATACCGGGCGCGCTGACCTGGCCCGAATCAATACAGTTCACCCAATGGTTAACAACTCGGACAAATGGTGCAATTCGCCCATCAGCATACACTTTGGGAAACGCAAAACGCTCTGGGGTAGGTATCTCTTTTAAGTCACCGCCCTGTTCGCTAAACAAAACGTTGAAGCCGTTTACATAGTCTGTTTGACTAGGGTTGCCGATCACCAACGTGCCTTTATCGCCGTACACTTCTATCCAGTGACCGCGCCCGGCGTAGCTGACTGCGCTGAGCGTGATTTGGCAGAGGGTGCCGTCTGCGAGGGTGAGGGCGATCGCGCACACATCGTCAGAATCCACGGGCTTCATTTCGCCTGTTGTTGGGTCGGGGCGCTGTGGGATGGAGGTGCTTAAGGTAGCGCTGATGCCAGTGGCGGGGCCGAAAAGCCAGTTTACATAGTCGAAGGTGTGGGAGCCGATAGAGCCGAGCGCGCCGCCGCCGAGTTCCTTTTGCGCATACCAGTTCCAGGCTCTTTGTGGGTTGGCGCGGCTAGAGGCGAGCCAGTCGATTTTGATCAGGCGCTTTTGGCCGACGATGCCTTGATTGAGGAGGTCGGCAAAGTGCTGCCAGGCGGGGATATAGCGGAATTCAAAGTCGGGAATGACGATGACGTTGTTTTCTGCGGCTAAGGCTTGAATGTGTTTGGCTTCGTCTACGGAGAGGGTGACGGGCTTTTCAAGTAAAAGGTGCTTGCCTGCTTTGATGATGTCGCAGGCCATGTCGTAGTGGGCAAAGGGCGGTGTGGCAAGGGTGACGGCTTGGATGCTGTCGTGGGTGAGAATGTCGGAGAGGCGATCGCACGCCATGCTGATGTTGCACTCGTCAGCGACCTTTTGGGCCTTGGCTAAGTCTCGGTTCCATACTGCGACGACCTCGGTGCGGTGATGTGCCTGTAGCCCAGGGATATGAACCTTTTGCCCGAACCCGGTGCCAACGACGGCTACTCCGATCTGCGCCATGTTTGCTTAGCTCCTTTTAGTTTGTCGCCTCACAAAAGCATACAGTACTTAAGATAGTGATCAAATCTGGCTAGCTAAGGTTCGTGCATGAACAAGACACAGCAAATTCTCTCTGATATTTCCGGTAATCCGTTTGTTGGCCTTCAGAAAGCGGATGAGGTGTGGAACAGCTATAAGTCTGGAAGTCGGCAGGTGACTGTGGTCGTGACTGAATCGCGGGCCCCTTTGGCAGAGGTGGCGTGGGATGTGGTGATCTGTGGGGGAACGCTTGGCATTTTGCTGGGTGCGGCTCTGGCACAGAGAGGTTGGAAGGTCGCTGTGTTAGAGCGAGGTGAGCTGCGCGGGCGCGATCAGGAGTGGAATATTTCGCGCCGGGAGTTGGAGAGTTTTGTCAGACTGGGACTGTTGAGTGAAGCGGAGTTGGAGGAGGCGATCGCGTCCCAATACAATCCAGCCCGTATTACTTTCAACGGTGGCAATGAGCTGTGGGTAACCGACGTTCTCAATATTGGCGTAGACCCGAAGTATTTACTCGAAACGCTCAAGCAAAAGTTTCTCGCCAGCGGCGGCGCTTTGTTGGAGAATACACCTTTTGAGTCGGCGGTTGTACACCCTAATGGCGTCAATGTTCAGGCTAAAAATTCAGAAGACATCACGGCCCGGCTGCTGGTCGATGCGATGGGTCATTTTTCTCCGATGGTGCAGCAGGCTCGCAAAGGAGAGCAGCCGGATGCGGTGTGTATAGTCGTAGGCACCTGTGCGACGGGTTATGACAACAACGAGACGGGTGATTTGATCGCTTCGGTTACACCGATTCAAAATCAATGTCAGTATTTTTGGGAGGCTTTCCCAGCTCGCGATGGCCGCACGACATACATGTTTACTTACTTAGATGCCCATCCGAGTCGGCCTAGCTTAGAAAGTTTTTTTGAAGACTATTTCTCTCTTTTGCCTGAATATCAAAATATTTCTCTCGAACAGCTTGACTTTGCTCGCGCTTTGTTTGGCTTCTTCCCTTGCTACAAAGACAGCCCCTTACAGTATTCATGGAACCGTACACTGGCTGTTGGCGATAGCAGCGGCAGTCAGTCACCGCTGAGCTTTGGCGGCTTTGGGGCGATGGTTCGCCACTTAGAACGGCTGAGCCAGGGCATTCACGAGGCTTTAAGCGCCGATTTGCTGGATAGTCAGTCGTTAAGTGGTCTTCAGCCGTATCAGCCTAATTTGTCGGTGACGTGGCTGTTTCAAAAGTCTATGAGTGTGGGCGTGAATCAAAAGCTGCCGCCGAATAAGATTAATGAAGTGCTTTCGACGATTTTTGATGATATGTCGGCTTTAGGTGATGAGGTGCTAAAGCCCTTTTTACAAGACGTTGTGCAGTTTCCCGCGCTGGCAAAGACAATGTTGAGAACGTCTACGCGGCATCCGGCTTTGGTGGCGAGTATTTTGCCGCAGGTGGGAGTGGGGGCGATCGCAGACTGGATGCGTCACTTCATCACGCTAGGCGGCTATAGCGCCCTTAATGCTGCTGAAAGCTCAGTGGATAGATCTACTGCAAGCTCTGCTAAAAAGCAATACAAAGCAAACCGTAGGATAGATGCGCTGAAATATGGCTCGGGCGGTGACTATGATTGACTATGCTCAGCAAAAAGGAAGTCACTCTTGGGGTAGAGTTACGGCGGCTGTATCCAAGATAAAAGATAGGCAAGCTTGAACCTCTCTTTTAGGATAATTGTCCATGTCAGCTCGTACTCTTGATTCACTGGCGCGGCGGAGTGCGATCGCTGGCATTAACGCCTATCAGCGCCACTTTTCGCCTCGCAAAGGATTTGACTGTCCACACAGAATTTTGTACGGAGAGTCTTGCTCGGACTACGCAAAGCGAATGTTGGGCCAGCAAAGCCTGCTAGCAACCATGCAAATGGCTCCCCGGCAGTTTAGAGCCTGCAAGACGGCGGCATCTACTTTACAGGCAGATTTACGGCGACAAAGTGGTTGCATTGTCATTCCCTGCTGTATTCCAATTTAAGATGAGTTAAAAAGGACGCCTCAAAACAAAGCGTCCTTTCTCTTCAGCTATTCAGTGAACGTTCTCACCTACGCGGTTTCCCAAAGCTGACGAATTTCGTCTGGTAGGAACTGAGAGATTTCGTTGCTTCGCGCTGAGGGAAGATCTTCTTTAGTGGCAGAGAAGATTGCTTTTGCTACTGCTTTGGGATCGGCGTCTTTAGGAAGCTGACCTTCTTGCTTGAGCCTGAGTAAAAATGTGTCTGAGCCGATAGAAAGCTGACGCAGCGGGCTGATACGGCTGAAAAAGCCGACCATTACGTTAGGATCTTCCCACAGATCGGCGATGTCTGTTTCCGCGTCAGAGGCTTGGGCCTGAAGGTCTTTCTCGATGGTGTCAATTTCATCGGTGGGCATCAGATCTCGCATAATACGAAACACAATCTTAGCGGCTACCTGGGCCTGATTGGTATCTTGCAGAGGGCTTCTCTCAACGACTCTCTCTAGAAAGGGCTTTTGCTCGGTTGAAGTTGGGCTAGACATGTAAAAAATAAATCTCTTTTAAGTGTTCGGTTTACACCGTAAGAAACGTCGCGCTATGTTTCATCAGCCTCATGAAGGAAGACCATAAATCGCAAGAGCGATGTAGACCCAATCTACTGCAGATTGACTTTAGCCTTTTTTAAAGAGAGCTTTGCGATCGCCTGCCCGTTTTTTCAATACGCCTAAAATTCCAATCGACAGCAATCCTAGAAAAGAAGCAGGTTCTGGAACAGGTTGAGGCGATTCTTCAGAAAAAGAGAATAGCTCGCTAGCGCTAAAAGGCAGGTTATCGAAGCTAGAGTCTAACGAGACGAGCGTGTTGGGAGGTAGACCAGTGATCGCACTGGTTTGTCCTTGGGTGTCGCCGGGCGCTGAGTCTACATCTACTTGAATATGCAAAGGCACCTCCTGAGAGAATTCAGGTTCAGCTAGGTTGATCGCTGCCACCATATCCCATAGCGGATTGGGGTTAACGTCATTGCCTACAACCACCAGCGAAAAGTCTAAAAACTCAGCCGCGACTGCGCTTTCCACAGTGCCCGTATCTAACCATGCCTGATAGTCTTCTCTTGTAAACTCGACTTGATTAGTCCCGTCTAATGGCATCATTTGAATGTTGAGCCCCTCGTTACCTGCTGCAAAGACTTCTGATGCTGCCAGCGGATCTGTCCAAATATTAAACTCAGCTACCTTATTTGTAGAAAAGGGCGGCTCGTCTGTAACAGCTAAGTTTCCGGGCACGTTAACCGCGCCCCCCATTGTTTGCAGCACAGCAATATTATCGACAATAGACGGATCGATTCGTAGCGCCTGAGCCAGGTTCGTAAAGGAGCCTGCCGAGAAAATAGCGACTGGATCGGGCGAGCTGTTGACGGTTTCAACAATTAGCTCTGCTGCTGCTGTGAATTCAACATCTGGAATAGCCGATGGAACGCTTACAAAAGGCGCGTAAAACTTATCGGCATCGTTGCGAATGAAGCCTGGGAAGGCGTTGCTACCTTCTAAGGGCACCGCGCTGCCAATGCCGACTGGCACATCGGTAATCTCTAATCGGCCTAAAAGTTGCTTGAGGCCAACTTGAAAGCTTTCGCTTTCTGGGCGAGCGACCCCGTGAGACATTGTAATTGCCTGCAAGTCAAATTCGGGCTTTGACAACAAATAGGCGAGGGCTGCAAATCCATCTTGACTGCCGTCGTCGTCAAAAATGAGGGGCGTGGTGTCGGCAGCTTGAGCTACGGGAGTGTGAAGGGCTTGAGGCGCGATCGCGCCTAACAAAGCAATCATTCCGTATAAAACAGTCTTGCAATCGCGAATTGGGACTCGTTTACGCATTGCAAATGAAGAGTAAAGAACACAAGAGTATAAAATATTAACCCTGAAGAGAGCGCTGTAGCTTGCGCTACGTTTTGTCGGACGGCAGCTAGCAAAAAAGAGAGATTTACGCCTCAACTGGCTCGGCTGCCTTACAGTAGTCGTCTAGCTCAGCGATCAGCCGCTGCTTAGAATCTGTTGGTAGAAAAGACGCCTGAAAAGAGTTTTTAGCCAGTTGATAAAGGTCTTGTTGGGTCAGGCTCAAAGCAGTGTGTGCGGCCTGGTAGTTTTCAGCAATATAGCCGCCGAAGTAAGAAGGATCGTCTGAATTTACTGTGGCACAAATGCCTAAGCCTAGAAGCTGCTTGAGGTTATGTTTTTCCATAGAATCAAACACTTTAAGCTCAACGTTGGAGAGCGGGCAGACGGTAAGGGGAATTTGTTTTGTAATGAGATGATCGAGCAGTTGGGGGTCTTCCATCGCGCGAACGCCATGGTCGATGCGAGACACATTGAGCAAGTTGATCGCCTCCCAAATGTAGTCTGGGGGGCCTTCTTCACCCGCATGGGCAACGGTTAAAAAGCCTTCTGCTTGAGCGCGCTCGAAGACCGCTTTGAACTTAGAAGGCGGGTTGCCTTGTTCGGCAGAGTCTAGGCCCACGGCGACTATGGTGCCTTTGTAGGGCAAGGCTTGTTCTAGGGTAGACAACGCCTGTTCGGCGCTCAGATCTCGTAAGAAAGAGAGAATAAGCTGGCTGGAGATATTTAGTTTAGCTTCGCCCGCTTGCAACGCTCGGCTGATACCTTGCCAGGCGGTTTCAAAAGCAAGACCGCGCTCTGTGTGCGTCTGCGGATCAAAAAATATTTCTGTGTGACGAACGCCCTGCCCGGCGGCCTTTTGAAGATAGGCCCAGGTGAGATCATAAAAATCCTGTTCGTGCTGCAGTACCTCAGAACCTTGATAGTAAATGTTTAGAAAAGACTGCAGGTTGTCAAAGTTATAGGCTTCTTTCACTTCGGATACTGACTTGTAGGGCAGATCTATATCGTTGCGCTGCGCCAGCTCAAACATCATTTCTGGCTCTAGCGTCCCTTCTATATGTAAGTGCAGTTCGGCTTTGGGCAAGCCTTGAATAAACTTTTCCATGGTTGTTTGTAGCGCTTTAGTTTACGCGCCAATATCGAGGGCTAAGAAGACAAATCGGAGCAAGAACACTGCTGCTAAGATCCAGACGGTGATATCAATTTCATGGGCTTTGCCCTGAGAGGCTTTGAAAATAGGGTAGCTGATAAAACCCACGGCCAATCCCTCGGCAATGGAAAAGCTGAGGGGAATAAATAAAATGGTCAAAAATGAAGGGATAGATTCGGCTGGATCGCGCCAGTCGATTTCGGTGATGCTGCCTACCATCAAAACGCCCACGATGAGTAGAACTGGCGCAGTCGCGAAGGCGGGAATTGCAGACAGAAGGGGCGTGAAGAAAACAGCAAGGGCGAAGAGAGCAGAGGTGACTACAGCCGTAAAGCCGCTGCGTCCGCCTTCAGATACGCCTGAAGCAGACTCGATGAAAGTGGCCACTGTAGAGGTTCCTAAAGCAGCGCCTGCCGTCGTCCCGATCGCGTCTGCCATAAAGGCTTGACTGGCGCGCGGGAGTTCTCCGTCTTCATCGACGAACCCGGCTTTAACGCCTACGCCTGTGAGCGTTCCTACTGTGTCAAACGTGTCTACGAATAGAAAGACAAATAGGACTGCGAGTAAATTCCAAATGTTGTTTTCTAATACTTTTGATAAGCCCACAAAAGCCTGACCCGCAATATTAACCGGCAAAACAGGAAGTCCGACCACGCCTTGAGGCCAGGGAGCAACGCCCAAAATCCAGCCGAGTAGGGCGGTCGCTAAAATGCCGATTAGCAGCGCGCCTTTGACTCGTCTGGCGACAAAAGCACCCGTGATTAGAATACCGGCGATCGCCATCAAAGTACTTGGATTTGCCAGGTTACCTAACGTTGTAGTGGTGGCTTCGCTGGTGACGATAATGCCTGAGTTACTGGTGAGCGCAATGTAGGCAATAAATAAACCAATCCCTGCTGCTGTGGCATGTTTGAGGCAATCGGGAATAGCCGAAACGATGCGGCTGCGCATTTTGGTGAGAGACATTGCGATAAAGATCAGTCCCTCAATAAATACTGCTGCTAGTGCAACGCGCCATTCTATGCCTAATCCGAGCACAACAGAAAACGCAAAATAGGCGTTGATACCCATGCCAGGGGCCAGTGCAAACGGATATTTGGCGTAAACACCCATGATCAGCGTAGCGATCGCGGATGAAATAGCGGTCGCAAAAACCAGCTCTCCAAACAAATCACCAGGATTCTGCAAAAAGATAGCGGCAGAGAGAATATCGGGATTGACGGCCAAAATATAGGCCATGGTGACGAAGGTTGTGACCCCTGCCAAGACTTCGGTGCGAAAGTTGGTGCCAAGCTGCTCAAAGTGAAAAAAACTTGCAATGCCACCCGAGTCGTCAGGGTTAGGGGGAGAGGTTGCTACTTTTGGCGTTGAGTTGCGATCGGATGTTTCTCGCGTGGGGCTTAATGGTTTCCGACTCATAGTAGGTGCCTGAAGGTTTAGCGATACTGTTATTTCATAGTGGAATATATTGCGCCAACGTATCTACAGCGGGCAATTAATTCTGCAACAATGCGTACAGTATTCAAATTAATTCCGCAGCACAATAGTGAGAGTTTGCACAGTAAAGGCTCGCGCCCAAAGATAGGATTTTAAGGATGAATCTGCGATGGACTTGCATAGTGTTGACACCTATTTACGACCGCGATCGCTCGCCGAAGTGTCGCCCTGGCAGCCTAGCTGGAACTGGCTAGCGGGCGGGACTTGGCTATTTAACGAAGCGCAGCCCCAGGTAACAGCTTTAGTCGATATGCAGCCGCTCGACTGGTCAGAGATAGAGGTCACCTCAGAATCTTTGTCTATCGGCGCTACCGGCATTCAGAATGATTTGCTGGCGTTCTCTTTCCCTCAGACGTGGGGCGCGACAGAGGCGCTAAAAGATGCGGTGAGAGAACTGGCTTCTTTTAAGCTGTCTCATGCGGCGACGGTAGGTGGAAATCTCTGTTTGGCTCTGAGTGCGAGTACGTTTGCCCCCGCGATGGTGGCGCTGAAGGCTCAGTACGAAATTTGGCGACCGAACGGTGCTCCCTACGTTGTCGAGGCTGTTGATTTTCAGACAGCACCGCAGCAAACGATATTGCAACCTGGAGACGTATTGAGAAGAATTAAGGTTCTTCGAGAGAATTTAGAGGGGTGGCAAACGAGCTTTAAGCGAATGGCGGTAGGGACGGCGGGGTATGCGATCGCCATTGTTGTGACGGCTTACCACCCTGCTACGCGGCGGGTTAGGTTCGGCGTTGGCGGCAGCCTAAAGGCACCGCTTATGATTGAATTTGAGACAGTTCCTACCCCTGAACAAATAACAGAACAGGTAATAGCGGGTATTGCTGAAGCGTCCTGGCTGAATGATGAGCGCGCGAGTATGCCATACCGCCAACAGATTACCCGAGTTTTGATGCAGCGAGGCATCGCGGAATTGAGCGCGGGCGGTGATGGAAAACGTCGATATTGATGACTCTCTATGAATAAGTAGGCTCAATGAACAAAAGTAATAGCTTATGAAAAGTGCCACAGTAGACACGCTCTCATTGAACTTTCAAGTCAACAGTCAAACGCACGACATTAGCTGTAGCCCAGGGACAAGCTTACTGAGCCTGCTGCGGTCTTTAGGCTATGCGGGGGTGCATCGCGTTTGTGAGTCGGGCGACTGCGGGGGCTGTACGGTATGGGTTGATGATAAGCCGATTCATAGCTGCATTTATCCGGCGATGCGAGTAGATAGCTGCGAAGTAACAACGATTGAGGGGCTTGAGGGCTTAGAAGAGAAGGGCGGGCGATCGCCTATGCAGCAGGCTTTTTTAGAAAAACAGGGGTTTCAGTGCGGTTACTGCACGCCTGGGATGATTATGACGGCTAGTAAGCTAGCGTGTGCTACAGCAGCAGAGGTGAAAGCTGAGATGGAAGGTAATCTCTGCCGCTGCACGGGCTACGAGTCTATTGTTGAGAGTGTCTTAGCGTGCGGTAGTGAGCCACTCGCGAAAACAACCGCTGAGGTGGCGGGGCAGGTTGGTCAAAATGTGCCTAAGCAAGATGGGCCGGATTTGGTAACCGGGAAGCCAGTGTATACTGCCGACTGGTCGCCGGTTGGACTGTTGCATATAAAAGTGTTGCGATCGCCTCATCCCCATGCCCACATCCGCAGTATCGACACGGCTAAAGCCGAGGCCCTAGCAGGTGTTGAAGCTGTTTTCACTCACAAAGATGTCGATCGCCGCGCCTATAGCACTGCCGGACACGGTGCGCCTGTGCCTGATCCTTTAGACCATTATCTGTTAGATAACAAGGTGCGATTTATTGGCGATCGCGTGGCCGCTGTTGTTGCTGATACTGAAGCAACCGCTGCTAAAGCCTGCGAACTTATTGAGGTTGACTACGAGATTTTGCCCTATGTGGTTAATCCTGTTGAGGCAATGAAAGGAGAAACCGTCATTCACGATGAGCCAGAGTCGAGCCAAATTCATGACGCTGCTCGTAATATTGCAGGAGAGATAGTTTTAGATAAAGGCGAGCTGGCTATCGGGTTTGCTGAGGCCGATCTGATAGTTGAAAACACATACACGCTACCCGCCGTACAGCACGTTCACCTGGAGCCTCATGCCTGCATTAGCGGGTTCGATGAAAACGGCATTTTGGTGGTTCGCTCTAGTACGCAGGTTCCCTTTCACTGTCAAAGGCTGCTGTGCGAACTGTTTGATTTGCCCAAAGAAAAAGTTCGCGTTTATAAGCCTCAGCTCGGCGGTGGCTTTGGTAACAAACAGGAGATTTTGACAGAAGATTTGTGTGTGCTAGCTACCTTGAAAACAGGCAAGCCGGTGCAGTGGCAGCTCACCAGAGAAGAAGAGTTTACCGCCACAAATAGCCGTCATGCAATGAGCATTCGGTTAAAAACGGGCGTCAAAAACGACGGTACAATTGTTGCTCAGCAAATGGAAGCCATTTCAAACACGGGGGCTTACGGCAATCATGGCGAAACTGTTACCTTTTTGACGGGCTGTTTTCCTCTAGGGCTCTACCGCTGTGCCCATCAGTCTTACAAAGGCACGGTTGTTTATACCAATACGATGCCTGCAGGTGCATTTCGGGGCTACGGAGCCACGCAGGGCACCTTTGCAATGGAGTCTCAACTAGATGAGATTGCTAGTAAGTTGAATATTGACCCGATCAAACTGCGCCAGCACAACCTGATTACGCCTGAAGACGAGATTCTGATTGGTAGAGAAGAACACTTTCACATCATCGGCAGCTACGCGCTGGATGAATGCATTGAGAAAGTTACTCAGGCGTTAGATTATCAGCCTGCTGAACTCACTAAAACAGAAGCGTTAAGGGCAGCAGATCCGATTAAGCGCGGCATTGGCTTTGCGGCTACAATGCAAGCTAGCGGCCTCGCTAAGATTCACTTAGCGAGCGTGAAGCTATCCTTGCTGCCCAGCGGTGCGTATGAACTAAGAACGGGCTCGGTAGATGTGGGTACGGGCTCAGATACCTCTCTTCGTCAGATAGCGGCGCATGTGCTGACAACCACCGTAGAGAAAATAGAGCTAGTGAGCGCAGACACCCATCACACGCCTTTTGATGCGGGCTCTTATGCCTCTGCAACTACCTTTATCTCTGGCCAGGCGGTCAACCTGGCGGCTCAAAAGCTGCGTACTCGACTGCTCAAGGTCGCGGCCAAACTTTTAGAGGCACCTGTAGAAGATTTAGAGATAGACAATTATGGGGTATGCAGCTCAACGGCTAAAGTAACGCTATTGCAGCTCGCTCAAGCCGCTGAGAAACAAGGAGACTCTCTATCGATAGAGTTGGAATATAGCAGCGATCGCGCCTCTCTCACATTTGCATTTTTAGGCGCAGAAGTAGAAGTAGACACCGAGACAGGCCGCATTACCGTGTTGCGCTGCGCGGAAGCGGTGGATATTGGCACCGCAATTAATCCGCGAATCTGTCAGGGGCAGGCGGTGGGCGGGCTCGTGATGGGCCTGGGGTATGCGCTAACTGAAGAACTTCGCTTTAATGAACAGGGTAGAATTTTGAACCCTAGCCTGCGGACTTATCGGATTCCAGCGGCGACAGATGTGCCGCCGCTAGACGTTTTTTTAGTAGAGCATGCCGATCCGTATGGGCCGTTTGGTGCTAAAGGAATTGGTGAGATTGGGACGAACTGTATTGCCCCTGCGATCGCTAATGCTGTTGCAGGGGCGACTGGCGCTAGGCTCAGGCAGCTTCCGATGATTCCAGAGCGGGTATGGCAGGCGCTATCAGACAATTAGGCGCTATCTATCACCCAATATCCCATGACTAATACCCAACACTTCTATCAACAGCTCAAGACTGCCTTAGTCCAGAATTCTGTCGTGCTCGCCACAGTGGTTTCAACAACAGGGTCTGCACCTAGAGAGATTGGGGCAAAAATGGCGATATGTGCAGACGGCGGTATTATCGGCACGGTGGGCGGTGGTGCGGGTGAAGGAAAAGTGATTGAACAAGCCTTGACGATGGTCGATGGTGAGAAGCGTTTGGTTGATATTGACCTGACCGGTGCGCCGGGAAGAGATAGTCAGGGTGTGTGTGGCGGCAGGGTGCAAGTATGGTTAGAGCGATGGGCGGGATGGGCGGCGATCGCCCTAGTCGAGCAAATTCTAGATTTGTTCAATTCGGGAAAATCAGGCAGATTAATCACGCCGCTTGCGTGTAACAACATCACCTCTTTGAGAGAGTCTTGCCAGCCCTATCTCATGGAAGAACATCAATCCCTCATGTCAGATGACAATTCTTTTGTCGAAGTTATCCAGCCTCCGCCCGTTTTACTCATCGTAGGCGGGGGGCATGTGGCTGTTGCCCTTGCACAAATTGCTAGCTTTTCTGGTTTCCAAATAGCCGTACAGGACGATCGCTCTGAATTTGTGACTGGTCAAAGATTTCCACAGGCAATGCTGCTATCTGACTCTATGGCTGAGGCTTTAGACCGGCTCGCCACTCACCCTCAGATCTACATCGCGCTTGTCACAAGAGGATTTTTACAGGACGTTGAAGCGCTGAAAACGATTTTACGCAGGCCGTTAGCCTATCAATATATCGGTGCTATTGGCAGTCAAAAGCGCATCCGCCTAATCCACCAGGCGCTTAATTATGAGGGCATATCAATAGAAAAACCAGCTCACTTTCACGCCCCGATTGGTTTGGATATTGGCGCACTGTCGCCGTCAGAAATCGCCGTTAGTATCTGCGCAGAACTGATTAAGGTTCGTCGCGGGGGGACGGGGTTGTCGCTTTGCGATCGCGTCACGCCCACTAAAGCGCTCTCAAAGATCCACGCTTGCAGCAGCCCTAACCCATGCCAGATCAACTGCCAGATCAACTGCCAGATCAACCGCCAGATCAACCGCCAGACAACCAAGATTTCGCTATCGTCCTAGCTGCCGGTCTTTCTACTCGCATGGGCGTTTGTAAAACAACGCTGCTCTGGCACGGCCATCAAACGCTGCTTCGCTACCAGTGCGAGCAATTTTTGCAGGCCAATATTACACCATTAGTTGTTTTGGGTGCGCACAACGCTCATCGCCATACAGACTGCCCTTTGGGGAGCCGGGCTGTGGTTAATTGGAATAGCGATCGCGGCAAAACCAGCTCGATCCTAACGGGGCTAAAAATGCTTCCCGCTAAATTCTCGACGCTCACCGTATCGGCTGTTGATCAGCCCCGTCCGGCCAGCGTCTACCGCACGTTACTAAAAACGCATTATCGAGAATCAGCCCTGATTACGGCACCTTGCTATCAAGGGAAATTAGGCCATCCGCTATTGTTCTCTCATCACCTATTCCCCGATCTTAAACAGATTAGCGATTCGAGCTTAGGACTGCGAGAGATTGTGCGAAAACGACAGTCTAAAATTAGAAAGGTCGAATTTGCAACGCCCGAAGTATTGATAGACATTAACACTAAAAACGCATATTCAAGGGCGCGCTCTTTATCCTCCTAGTCCTAACGCGTCCAGTAAAAAGGCGTCGTCAAACGCAAATTCTTTAATGCGCTCGTAGCGGCCTGATGCGCCGCTGTGGCCTGCGCCCATGTTGGTTTTGAGCAGTAGTCGGTTCTGGTCTGTTTTGGTAGCGCGGAGCTTAGCTGTCCACTTTGCGGGCTCCCAGTATGAGACGCGAGGGTCGTTGAGCCCGCCGGTAATCAACAGATTTGGGTAGTCCTGAGCTTTCACATTGTCGTAGGGAGAATATGATTTCATGTATTGATAGAATTCGGGCTCGTTGGGGTTGCCCCATTCGTCCCACTCAATGACTGAGAGCGGCAGATTAGGATCGAGAATGGTGGTGACGACATCGACGAAGGGGACTTGGGCGATCGCAACTTTAAACAGCTCTGGTCTTTCATTCACCACGGCCCCGATCAGCAACCCACCTGCACTACCGCCCGAAATTGCAAGCTGCTCAGGGCTTGTCCATTTTTGTTCGATTAAATGCTCGGCGCAAGCGATAAAGTCGGTGAAGGTGTTCTTTTTGTTTAAGAACTTGCCGTCTTCGTACCATTTGCGGCCCATTTCACCGCCGCCTCTAATGTGAGCGATCGCACACACCACCCCTCTATCTAAAAGCGAAAGCTGATACGCCGAAAACGTCACGGGATAAGGATAGCCGTAAGAACCATATCCCGTCAGGTGCATGGGATTGGTCGTGTCGAGAGAAATATCTTTTTTGTAGACCAAAGAAATCGGCACCTCAACGCCATCTGGCGCGGTGGCGATCAGACGCTCGCTCGCATAGCCATCTGGGTCAAAACCGCCGAGCACGGGCTGCTGCTTTTTAAGCACGCGCTGATGCGTATTCATGTCGTAGTCAAACACTGAGGTCGGTGTGACCAGTGAGCTATAGCGAAATCGCAAGGTTGTTGTATCGAACTCGGGCATAGAGGTGCCCATGACAAAGTAGGTCGGTTCTGGAAAGTCTATCTTTTTGATGCTGCCGGTAGAAAGCTCTTGCAGCCGAATGGTAGGCAGTCCTTTCTCTCTTTCGTAGAATACAAGATAATCTTTGAAGACATCTATACCCGAAAGCATTACGTCTTCTCGATGGGGAACGACTGTTTTCCAGTTAGATTTACTCGGATCGCTTGTCGGCGCTGCCATCAGCTTAAAGTTGATGGCTTCATCGTTGGTGATGATGTAGAAGCGATCGCTCTGGGTGTCCGTCTGGGCATTCGTGCCAGGATGGTGCTCAACGCCGTACTCTATGCCTTTCTCACGTGGGTGAATCGTGCGAAACTCACCGCCGGGCTCATTGGCGTTTAAAAAACGCACTTCGGACGTGATTTTACTCTCAGCGCTGAGCAAAATGTAGGCTTCGCTGCGGGTTACATCGAGATCTAAGTAAAAGGCTTCATCAGTTTCTTCATAGATCAGCACGTCCGTATCGGGCGAAGTATCGAGCTGATGTCGCCATACCTGATACGGCCGATGGGCTTCGTCTAGCCGTAGGTAAAATAGCGTTTTATTATCGTTGGCCCACACTACGCCGCTGATGTCCGAGATTTTTTCGTCAAAGTGCTGATTTGTTTCAATTGTCTTGAATACAAGCGTGTAGCGCTCGTTACCCTGGGTATCGGTGGCATAGGCTAACAGCTTTTGGTCGGGGCTAATCTCGTAGTCTCCTAACGAGAAAAAATCATAGCCTTCAGCCAGAGCGTTCTCATCTAGCAACACTTCTTCATCTGCTTCGAGCGAGCCTTTTTTACGACATAGAAACCCGTAGGCTTTGCCTTCTTCTGTGCGTGAGTAGTAATAGTAGTCGCCGTAGCGATAGGGTACTGAGAGATCGGTTTCTTGAATGCGACCGAGCATTTCATCGTAGAGTGTCTTTTGCAGGGCTTTGGTGTGCTCTGTTTTAGCTTCGGTGTAGGCGTTCTCTGTCTTGAGATAGTCAATCACTTCGGGGTTGTCGCGATCGCTTAGCCAAAAGTAAGGATCTACTCGCTCGTCGCCGTGCGTGATGAGCGTTTTAGGCCGCTGTGGTGCAACGGGCGGCTGAAGCGAAGTAGAAGTAGGGTCAGTCATAGTCGATTTTTGCAGTAGAAACGTGATGGGCTTCAAGTAAAGCCTGGACAGATTTACGATACCTCAACCTAAGTAACTGCATGTCAGCCTACTTGCTATAGTTTTGTAGCGCTTTTTATATATTTTCCAGATGTGGAAGTAGCCACAAGCATTGTCTTCATATGATGTTTGCACGACTTGAGATCAAACTTAAGGGGAACGTCGTGAACGCTATCAAACAAAAGTTGTCTCCTCGAAGCCTAGCTGCTGCCGCCTCTAGGCAGGAACATCAGCATGGCATCACCTGTACTGCGGATGTTCAATTTACCGAGTCTGAGCTAGAAATTCTCAATAGCGATAGTCGGGCGCTGTTTACGAAGCTGCCTTTTGACGGGCCTGGCTATGAGTGTTACGGCTACGACAATGACGGTCAGCATCACTACGGACGGTCTAGCACGATTCAAGCGATCGTCCATATCTGCGAGCAGTGGGCTAAAAAGCATCCCAACGCGCCGCGTATTGGGGTAGGCGATATTAGCTTGCCAAATGGGGGAGATACGCCGCGTCATGCGTCTCATGAGGAGGGCGTCGATGTGGATTTTAGCCTGGTGACGAATAATGGCAGAGAAGAGCCTTCTAACTGGCGAGCCGGGAACTACTCGCGCGAGCTGACGCAGGCGTTTATAAGCCTAATTACCAACAATCCGGTGCTGCCCCCTCGCGTGATTTTATTTAACGACGGCAATGTTAAAGGCGTGCAGTACCATGCGGGGCATGACGATCATATTCACGTGCGTTTTCAGCTTGGGCCGAATGTGGCTGCGCCGACGTTTACGCCGTCTGATACGGGATATTTGAAGCTGGTGTCGCCGTATATGCAGGGTCAGAGAGTTGAGGAGGTGCAGGCGATGCTAGTGAAGGCGGGCGTTGCGGTGGATGTAGATGGCGTGTTTGGCATAGACACTGAGAGGGCGGTGAAAGCGTTTCAGGAGAAAGCAGGCGTGAATGTGAGCGGCGTGGTGGATGAAGATACGCTGCCGCTGCTGCTGACGGCAAGTAATGCTTAGGACTTCTGCGTCTGAGATAATATGACTCTCTCTTTGTTGATTAGCTATGTCTAAAAAACTGTATGCGCTTCTGGTGGGCATTAATGAATATGACAAGCGATCGCGCGTTCCCTGGCTAAAAGGGTGTGTGAATGACGTGAGCGGAATGCAGGCTTATTTAGAGGGTCGCGTCTCTCAGAAGGATTTTGAGCTGAAGCTGAAGATGCTGACTGACAGTCGCGCGACTCGGCAAGGCATTATTGACGGGTTTCGGCAGCATTTGGCGCTGGCGGGTAAGGACGATGTGGTGCTGTTTTACTATGCGGGACATGGGGCACAGGCGATCGCACCAGAGCCTTTTTGGCCGGTGTCGCCCGATCGCATGATGGAAACGCTGGTGTGCTACGACAGCCGTATAGACGATCAGCACTGGGATTTGGCTGATAAAGAGCTGGCTCAGCTTATCTCTGAAGTGGATAGTCATGAGCCGCATATTGCGGTGCTGCTGGACTGCTGCCATTCGGGATCGGGTACGCGCGAGGGAGAGGTGTCTGAGGTGGCGACGCGCCGAGCGGAGATTGACAAGCGCCTGCGCCCTTTAGAGAGTTTTATTGTGTCAGCTGATGCGGCGCAGGCGTTGGTAGGCGAATCTGTGGGAACCCGGAGCCTGTCTCCGATGGCGATTAAGCTGCCACCAACGGGGCGACATGTGGTGCTTGCGGCCTGCCAAAATATTGAAGAGGCAAAGGAGTACCACGGTGGCGGTAAGGCTCGGGGTGCATTCTCTTACTTTTTACAAGATTCTTTGAATAAAGCGAATGGTCAGCTCAGCTATCGAGATTTGTTTAAGCGAACCAATGCGCTGATTCGTAGCGGCGTAATGGCGCAGTCTCCGCAGATGGATGCGACGCATTCGCAAGATTTGGAGATGCCGTTTTTAGGTGGGGCGATCGCGCCCTGCGACCCCTACTTTACAGCTAGTCGTCATCCTGACCATGGCTGGGCAATAGACGGCGGTGCGATTCACGGCCTCCGATCAGCAGTCGGTGAGGAATCGACGGTACTTGCGCTCTTCCCTTTTGACAGCCAAGCCGAGCAGCTTAAAGACTTTTCAAATGCATTAGGTTTAGTAAATATCACTCGGGTACTGCCTCAATACAGTCAGATTGTGGATAGAGAGGGTAGTGGGGTAATTTCTCAGACTGCTGAGACTACGGAGACTTTTAAAGCAGTTGTTGTTTCATCACCGCTACCGCCGCTTAGCATTTTTATAGAAGGTGAGGCGGCGGGGGTTGAGATGTTACGACAGGCGATCACGATCGCTGCTCCCGGCAACCGACCTTCGCTCTATGTGCAAGCAACCGATCAGATAGAAGGTGCAAGCTATCGAGTCGTGGCAAAGGGCGATGAGTATACGATCACCTCTGTTGCCGAGCAGCGTCCGCTGGTGACTGCTGTTGCGGGCTACGACACGGTGAATGTGACAAAAGTCGTGAAAGACTTAGAACATATTGCGCGCTGGAAGACAATTGCGGATTTGGCAAGTCCAGCGAGCAGTCAGATTCAAGGCGCGGTTGAAATCAAGATCTATTCGGGTGATGAGCCTAGTTACGAAGAGGCGACAGAGATAACAGACGCTCAGATTCGCTTGAGCTACCGGCACAACCGCTTGCAAGATACGTGGACACCGCCGCGCTTTCGGCTCAAGCTGCGAAATACGAGTGATAGAACGCTCTACTGTGCGCTGTTTTATTTGACTGAACGCTTTAACGCGGTAGTGCTAAAGCCGGATAGCGTGGTGAGCTTGACGCGGCTGCTGCCTGAACAAGAGATCTGGTTTGCCAATGGGGCTCCGCTGAACGGCACGATTAAAGATGTGCTGTGGCAGCAGGGGATTACGGAAAGTCAGGATATTTTGAAGGCGATCGCCTGTACGGATGAGTTCGATCCGACTTTGATGTCGTTAGATGAGTTGGGACAGCCTGCGAGTGGGGGTGGGATGCGATCGCTGCCTGCTGCCGGTAGCCTCAACCGCCTAATGCAGCGGGTCAATACGCGAGACATTGGCTTTGCTGAAGACACCACAGCTTACGATGACTGGGTGACCAGCCAAGTTGCGTTCACCTTCGTGCGCCCTCAGCTATCGACGCCAATTAGCCAGTCTGAACCTACTGTTGTTAACAGCACCGTTCAAATTCAGCCGCATTCTCGGTTCAGTGCAAATGTCCGGCTTACAACAGTCTCACAGTCTACTCGCGATTTGGGTAGCGCAATTTTGCCACCAATTTTACAAAATGAGACAGTGCCTTTTCAATTTGCGCAAAGCCGCGCGAGCGACCCTGGCCTCAGCGCTCTGGAACTCAACAACGTCAGCGATTCAGCCGCAGTCACGCCTGAGAATCCGCTGCGAATAGAAACAGAAGTGCCTTTGAATGAAGGTGAATATATTTTGCCAGTTGCCTACGATGGTGAGTTCTACCTGCCGCTGGGCTATGGCAAAACAACAGAGGGGAAAACTCAGATTGTTATTGAGCGACTTCCTGAGCCCGTGAGTGAAGGTAGACGTAGCGTAACAGGTTCTATTCGCATCTTTTTTCAAAAGGTGGCGACTAAGAAACTAGGAGAGAGCCTGAGTAAGACAATTGGCCTGTCGTTTGAGTATCCGTTACTGACAGTTGCAGAGTTGAAAGATGCTAAAGTTAACTACGAGAGAACGGTTGAAACGATAAGAGAGAAGGTAGCGAAAGCCCAAAATATTGCTATCTATATCCACGGGATTTTTGGTGATACAGAAAGTATGCTGCCAAGTTTGGAGTCAGCGGTGGCGACGTTAGAAGATAGCAAGACGCCAATCGGACAGTTGTATGATTTGGTGCTAGCTTTTGACTATGAGAACTTGAATACAACGATTGACACCAACGCCCGATTGCTAAAAGCGCGGCTAGAGGCGGTCGGACTAGGCGTAGGCCATCAGAAGACGGTACATATTGTTGCGCATTCAATGGGCGGACTGGTGTCTCGGTGGTTTATTGAACAGGAGGGCGGTAGTGAGGTGGTGAACCATTTAATTATGTTAGGAACGCCTAACAACGGATCGCCATGGCCGCAGATGCAGGCGGGAATTACTGCCGCCGTGAGCTTTGCAATTAACGGGCTCTCTTTGGTGGCTGCGCCGCTGAAAATTTTAGAGGGATTGCTGAAGCGGATTGAGACAATCGATGTGTCACTCGATCAGATGCAGCCGGGGTCGGACTTTCTGGCGGAGCTGGCGAAGGCGAAAGATCCAAAGGTGCCCTATACGCTGGTAGTAGGGAATACGTCTTTGATTCCAGAGGATAAAACGGCGGGTTTGAAGCAGCGGTTACTCGGTAGATTGGGGAAAGTGGCTGAGCTGCCGTTTTTTAGACAGCCTAATGATATTGCGGTGTTGGTAGAGAGTATTACTGCGGTGCCAGAGGGGCGATCGCCTGCGCCTATTCATCTGCCGGTTGCCTGCAACCATCTAGAGTACTTCACCAATCCGATCGGACTTGCCGCTCTTACAATTGCTGTTGTTGGCACGGGTTTGGGCAAGTCTAATTCTGGTAACGGGTCGCCATCGCCAGAACCTGTTGTGCCTATATCAGCTACGCCTGAACCTATTTCCCCTGAACCTGTGGCATCTGAGCCTACAAGACCTGTACAGACTTTAGTCACTGAACCTCAACCACCTGCGACAGCGGCTGTTTCCGAACGCGCTCCGTTTGCTCAAGAGCGTAGAGAAGGCCAAGGCAGGTTGCCGCTGTGGGCGTGGGGATTTTTAGCGATCGCCCTAGTGATTGCCGTAGTATTTGGCTTAGCACAGCGTCCTGATGTTCCCTCAGAGTCACAAACAGAGCCGCAAATAATTGAATCTCAACCTTAAATGAATACAACGCCTGCTTTTTTATGACTATTGCTTTCAATACCTACTCGTTTAGTTCTGTTATGTTTTCCAACAATTTTGAGAATGCTTGTATGCGAAGGTGCGATCGCCGTTTAGATTGTTGTAGATCAGACGTTGTTCTAAAATATTAACTCGTCGGTGCGACTACCGCTGCCATAGCTGAGATGGTTCGGTATCAGTCAACCTTGACTACATTTTGATTTGAACCTTGTAAATAAACTGCTAATTTTGAGGACACTTTTATGCCAACTGCTCCAACCTATCCTGGTGTTTATGTAGAAGAGCTGCCCAGCGGCGTTAGAACCATCTCAGGGGTAGCTACTTCGATTACGGCCTTTATCGGCAGAGCGCTGCGCGGCCCTACTGATGAGCCCGTTACTATCAACAACTACGGCGACTTTGAACGTATTTTTGGTGGACTATGGCGTAAGAGCAATCTCGGCTACGCGGTGCAAGACTTTTTCTTGAACGGCGGCGGGCAGGCCGTGATAGTAAGAGTGTTTCATGAGAAAACGGGCGAGAATTCTACCGCCTCTTTAAATGCTAATGGGCTGGCTTTGAACGCTGCTGCTGCTGGGGCTTGGGGAAACAGCCTACGCGCGCGCATTAGCCATGTTGACATGCCTGGGCTCGCAGAGCGTTACGGGCTAGACGATGGTGATCTTTTTAACCTGACAATACGTGATACCAAAACAGGTGTAACAGAAACCTTTCAGAACGTCTCAACAAAAGACAGTGCTCGACAGGTGGATGCTGTGCTGCAAAACAGTTCTATGTTAGTACGCGGAATCGATAACACAGGTGATAATCGACCGGATGAACACAGTGAAGGCGCTAGCAGCACGATTTGGACTGACGATGCGGCCAGCAGCCCAGTGACAACGCCTGGCGCAGACGGTGATAGCATTGATACCAATGACTTTACTGGTACGGGCAAAGAGGGCGCAAAGACAGGACTGTTTGCGCTTGAAAAAGCCGATCTGTTCAATCTACTTTGTATTCCCCCTTACGCTGGTGATGATGTTGAGTCGCCGCTGGTGACTACTGCTGCCGCCTACTGTGAGAAACGGCGGGCGATGATGATTGTTGATCCACCTTCGAGCTGGACATCGGTTGCATTAGCTAGAGATGGCGCAGGTGCTTTGGGTACGAACAGCAAGAATGCAGCGGTGTTCTTTCCTCGGCTGCGAAAGCCGGATGCGCTGAGAGAAAATCAGATGGGAACGTTTGCGCCCTGTGGTGTGATCGCTGGGGTGATGGCCCGCACTGATGCGCAGCGTGGCGTGTGGAAAGCGCCTGCTGGTTTGGATGCGACGCTGAACGGCGTAACGGGCTTTAGCGTGCCGCTGACTGATGATGAAAACGGACAGCTTAATCCGCTGGGGGTTAACTGTTTGCGGGCCTTCCCGGCGGCTGGCCGGGTGGTATGGGGCGCGCGCACGTTGCAGGGCAACGATCAGCTTGCTTCTGAGTGGAAGTATATTCCGGTGCGGCGGCTGGCGCTGTATTTGGAAGAGAGTTTGTATCGGGGGACGCAGTGGGTGGTGTTTGAGCCGAATGATGAGCCGCTTTGGGCTCAGATTCGATTGAACGTAGGTGCGTTTATGAACAATCTTTTCCGGCAGGGTGCTTTTCAGGGAACGGCGGCTAAAGATGCTTACTTTGTGAAGTGCGATAAGGAGACGACGACGCAGAATGATATTAATCAGGGGATTGTGAATATTGTTGTGGGGTATGCGCCGCTGAAGCCTGCGGAGTTTGTGATCTTGAAGTTTCAGCAGATTGCGGGTGAGATTGCGACTTAGGGATCGAATTTAGACCATTCATCGTTTTTACATCTTGGAGAATTTTCAAATATGCCTGCTCCTCAGTTTGTTGTTAACGCGCAGCGTTTTGATCCGTATAAGAATTTTAAGTTTCGCGTGAAGTGGGATGGTCGCTATGTGGCCGGAATAAGTAAGGTGGGGGCGCTGAAGCGAACGACTGAGGTAATTGAGCATAGAGAAGGAGGCGATCCGAGCAGTAAGCGTAATTCGCCGGGGCCGACTAAGTATGATGCGATCTCTTTGGAGCGCGGGGTGACGCACGATAGAGATTTTGAGCAGTGGGCCAATAAGGTGTGGAACTATGGCTCGGGCTTAGGGGCTGAGGTGTCGCTAAAAGACTTTCGCAAAGACATTATTATCGAGCTGATGAATGAGGCGGGGCAGGTGGCGATTTCGTACAAGGTCTATCGCTGCTGGGTGTCGGAATTTACGGCGATGCCTGAGCTGGATGCGAATGCGAATGCGGTCGCGATCCAGATGATTACGCTGCAAAATGAGGGCTGGGAGCGAGATTATGATATGGCTGAGCCTGGGGAGCCTTCGTTTTTAGAACCGGCATAGAAGAGAAGGCGTTAGAACCAATCTACATAGGGCTTATCCTGTATGCGCAAGCTTTCGGCGGCTCAAATTTTATCCGTTTGGGAGCAGGGGAAGCGGCGGCATCCTTTAGAACAGGCTTTGCTGCTACTGCGTGTGGCCTATCCGCAGGGGAGTGATGTGCAGCTTGCTGAGCTGAGTGTGGGGCAGCGGGATGCGGGGCTGTTGCAGTTGCGATCGCTGACGTTTGGCCCTAAGCTCAACAGCATGACAAGCTGCCCCGAGTGTCAGTGTCAGCTAGAGTTTGGGCTGTCGGTGGCTGATATTCAGTTTTCTAAGCCTGTTGTTGAGCTGGCTGAAGAAGGAACAGCAGCGGTGTATGACTTTGTTCAGGAGGACTATCAGATTAAGTTTCGGCTGCCGAATAGCTATGATTTGGGCGCGATCGCCCCTGTAAGTGATATTGCAGCATCATCTGCTCAGCTGCTTTCTCGCTGTTTGGTAGCAGCCCAATATAAGGGAGAAGCGGTGGATATAGAGGCGCTGCCAGGATCGGTGCGGATGCAGATTAGTGAACAAATGATAGAACACGATCCGCAGGCAGAGGTGTTGATGCCTTTGGTTTGCCCGGACTGTGACCATAGCTGGCAAAGTTTGTTTGATATTGTCTCTTTCTTTTGGGCGGAGCTGACTAACCTGGCGAAGCAGCTTTTGCAAGAAGTGCATATACTGGCTCGCTTCTATGGCTGGCGAGAGTCGGATATTTTAGCGATGAGCGGCGTGCGACGACAGTTTTATTTAGATCGAGTTGATCGGGCCGGAGAATGAATGACTATCTACCACAGTTGATAGAGCGAACTTGGGTGGGGCCTGTTGGCATTTGGCCCGCTGTACCTGGTGTGTTTTCATCGGAAGAACCGTTGCTGGCCGACTCGAAAGTTCCGCCACCTGCTAGTTCTTTGGGAGTCTTTGGCTCTTCAACTGAATCTGCAACGTTTGGTTTGTCAGCATCAAGCTCCCTATCATCACCGCAGCGAATATCTTCACAGCAACCGTTTATTGATGCGTCTGAAGTAGATTTACTGGTTTCAGAATCATTGTCGGAGCAACCGGCTTTAACGGTTGCTGATATTTTTTCTGCCGTGCCGTCTGCTGATCGGTCTGGTCGAGCGGTTATGGATATGTCGAGCCCTCATCCCCAGCCCTTCTCCCGAGGGGAGAAGGGGGCCGGAGGATCTGAAGGAGAGGAGGGAAGGCCGCGATCTTTTGAAAGGGGGGATTTTGAACGAAGATCTTCTGGCCAGCTATCTGCTGGGCAAGTATCGTCTGAGCAAGTGCTTTTTGAACATCAGCTTTCTGAACGAATGACACCTCAAATAGCATCTGAACAGGTGGTGCCGAAACAGTTGATTTCTGAGCAGCCCGGCTTAGATGATTCAGCGGTGAAAACAACTAGCGATCGCCCAATACTACCTAACTCCGCCCAGTCGAACAGGATGGCTCCACCACAAGAGGGCTCAGTAATTAGTAGCAATAGAACAGAGTCAGATCAAGTAGTGAAGACAGATCGCACACAATCGGATTTAGGTATCGGTAGCGATAGCCCTGGTCAGGACTTTTGCAAGGTTGAGATTACTCCTACGGCCGCTCAGCCGCCAGTTGAGCGGCCGACAACTGCTCAATCGTCAGTTGCTCAACCACCAGTTATTCAATCGTCAGTTGCTCCTACCACTGCTCAGCCGCCAGTTGTTCAGCCAATAGTTGCTCAACTGTCGTCAGTTATTCAGCCGCCAGCTATTCGACCCTCAGTTATTCAGCCATCAGTTGCTCAGCCGTCGATTGCTCAATCATTAGTTTCTCAGCCGCAGACTTCTCAGCCGCAAACTGCTCACCCAGACACTTCCAGACTGAGCGGTTTGCCGCAGCCTGCTACGCCGATAGAGATAGACTCTAATCCTAAAATCCTAGAATCTGCGGCAGCTTTGCACCAAAAACCAACAGATGAGCCGCCGAAAGCAGTAGTAACCCGCTCATCAGCTATTAACCCTACGTCTCAACCTTCGTCAGAGACAATGAACGCTCTTTTAACTGCAAACAATCTCTTAGCTCCCTCTCCTCTACACCTTCAGGCTATCCGCCTTCAGGCCAACCGCGCTCAATCTTTAGCGCGATCGCCCGCCCCCACTCCCCCACTTCAGCCACAATCCCCTACTCACCAACCCACACTTTCCCTTCCACAAGCCATACAGCCCTATACAGCCACAACCACTGAAGTCAATTCTCTCTTCACTGCTGTTTCAAAGCGATCACCTACCTTTCCCCCCCACAACAAAGCAGACGCTCCCCCCGTAAAAGTCACAATTGGGCGAATTGAGGTGAGCGTAACTGCGCCTGAGCCATCGCCCAAACCGTCTCGCAGAAAACAGCGTCAGCCGTCGCTCTCCTTACAAGACTATCTGAAGCAGCGGGGAGGCCAATCGTCATGAGTAATGCTTTAGCGATCGCGGCTGTTACCACCATGCTCGACTATTTACTCACGCAGTCGCTGGCCAGTAGTAATGCTGTTGTGAGTCTGGAAAGCGTCACTGCCAAGCCGCTCGATAAGGCCAGAGGAGGTAACGAGAGCACTAACCAGATCAATATCTTTTTGTACCAGATTTTGCCGAATGCGGCCTGGCGTAATCGGTCGGTGCCAGGACGGGTAAAACCGGGTGAGACTGGAAGAGATCCGCTGGCGCTAACGCTGTCGTATTTGATTACGGCCTATGGTAAAAACGATGATGATATTGAGGGGCAACGGCTGCTGGGTATGGCGATGCAGCGCTTTCACGATCATCCTGAGGTGAAGGCGCGAGATATTGAACAGGCTGTGGATAGTCCTAACCTGTCGCCTGATAAGCGAGAGATTTTGGTGAGCAGCAATTTAAAAAATCAGCTTGAGCGGGTGCGGGTTACGCCACAGATTCTCTCGATGGAAGAGATTTCTAAAATGTGGTCAACGTTTCAAGCGCCGTATCGAATTTCAGCGGCTTATGAAGTCTCTGTAGTGCTAATTGAGAGCGGAGTGCCGGTGAAGGCGGCTTTGCCAGTGATGGCTCGGGGGGAAGGCGATCGCGGTGTTCTTACTCAGGCCGATCTTACCCCACCTTTCCCAACGCTTCAATCGCTAAGCTGGCCTGGCATTCGTGAACAATCTGGCCTTGTTGTAGGCGGCGCGCTTACGATAAAAGGGAACCGCCTGAATGATATTGGAGACAATGCATTTGCCCGGTTCAAGCATCCACAGATGAGCCGCCCGATTGAAATACCGCTGCCGCCGTCAGCCGCACCGAATGAGATTACGGTTGTGCTCCCTGATGAGACTCAGCCGTCATGGCTAGCTGGCTTTTATACGGTGGCTTTGCGCTATGGGCAAGCAGACAGCGGTCAAGCAGATAGCACTCAGCTTTCTAATGCGCTATCGGTGGCGATCGCGCCTGCTATCAATCCAGATACACTTCGCGTTTCAGCTATTCGCATAGCGCTCGACTGTAAACCTGCTGTGCGACCGGGGCAGCAAGTGTCGCTGCTGTTGGGTAGCCA
Organism: uncultured cyanobacterium; assembly: GCA_963793265.1. Classification (GTDB taxonomy): domain Bacteria; phylum Cyanobacteriota; class Cyanobacteriia; order Phormidesmidales; family Phormidesmidaceae; genus Phormidesmis. Next base: position 426,611 of record CAWBZI010000002.1, on the reverse strand, counting down.
AGAGATTGCTTATAAGTGGGAGGCTGATGAGATAGAGCCGGTGAGTGCGCTTGAGTTTGGGCTGAAGGATGTGGCGGCAGGTGAGTATTGGCTGCGGGTGCGGGTAGATGGGGTGGATAGTGGGCTGGTAGTGCGATCGCCTGATGGCAAGCTGCGGTTCGATCCGGCTTATCGGGTGACGGTGCCTGGAGGGTCTGGATAGATGGGGGAGCGGTGGATAGAACAGAACGATCGGTTTTTGAGTGAGGTGATCGCCTGGCTGCAAGCGATGCTGGAATATCAGGTAGCGGTGAATGAGAGTGCGGGCGGCGATCGCCCTACAACCGAACTGTTTAGCGTTCAATCAGACAACGAATTTGTCCCAGCGCTTGCTTTTTTAGCCCAACGGTTTGATCTCTCTGTTTTTGAACAACAGCTTTTGCTCCTTTGCGCGGCTGTGGAGCTAAACACTCAAATTGCGCCGCTATGCGCCAAAGCGCAAGATAATCCTCAGCGCCCTTACCCTACCTTTGCGCTTGCGCTTACGCTCTTCGATCAGCCCGATTGGTCAGTGGTGATGACCGATGGGACGCTGCGCGACTGGCAGCTTATAGACGTAACGCTAAACGCCACAACGCCGCTTACAGTTAGCCCTCTGCGTGCAGATATGCGAGTTGTGAACTATCTCAAGGGCGTCAACAAATTAGACAGTCGCCTTTTTGAGCTGGTGAGTCCACTTCAGTCATGGCTACCTGCTGCACCTGCTGCGCTACCGACCTCTCAACAGGCGACGATGACTAAAATCATCGACACCCTCACCCAATCAGAGCAACACCCCGGCCCTTATCCCGTTCTTCAGCTTTTAGGCCCCGATAGCACTAGCCAAGAACAGATTGCTCAAGCAGTGGCTGACCAGTTGGGGCGACAAATTTATCGCTTGTCGGTTGAACAGTTACCGGTTCAATCGAGCGAACTAACTGCGCTGGCACGTCTGTGGCATCGTGAAACGTTATTGCTACCGGTCGCACTCTACCTGGAGGGCTCGGACATAGATGCCAAGGGCACTCAGGCGACTGCGCTCAAGCATTTTGTTTCTCGGTGCCAGGGCATTTGCTTTATTAATATGCCAGATAAAGGGCTTTCGCTGGGTAGGGCTGTTGTTGCTGTCGAAGTCTCGAAGCCTACGTCTATTGAGCAGCGATCGCTATGGCAGCTTCTTCTCGGCCCAGACTCGGAACCGATTCCGACTCATCTTGCCAGTCAGTTTTGCCTCAACGCGCCTGACATTGTTGATATTGCCTCTACCGTACTCCCTTCTGATGAGAAACCCTCTCCTCATTCGCTAAATGAAGCCCGCATTTGGAATGCCTGCCTGGACAAAACGCGACCTAAGCTCGACAACTTGGCTCAGCGGCTTACGGTAAAGGCAACCTGGGACGACATTGTTCTACCTGCCGAGGAGACAGCTTTACTGCATCAGATTGCTGAGCAGGTGCGACAGCGGGCGCTGGTGTACGACGACTGGGGCTTTCGGCAGAAGATGAATCGGGGGCTGGGTGTGAGTGTTTTGTTTGCGGGGGAGAGTGGGACGGGGAAGACGATGGCGGCAGAGGTGATTGCTCATGAGCTGCGGCTGCACTTGTATCGGATTGATTTGTCGGCGGTGGTGAGTAAGTATATTGGTGAGACAGAGAAGAATTTGCGGAAGCTGTTTGATGCGGCAGAAGATGGCGGGACGATTTTGTTTTTTGATGAAGCGGATGCGCTGTTTGGCAAGCGGAGCGATGTGAAAGACTCTCACGATCGCTATGCGAATATTGAAACAAACTATCTGTTGCAGCGGCTAGAGGCATATCAGGGGCTAGCGATTTTGGCGACGAATTTGCGCAGTTCGCTGGATACGGCTTTTTTGCGGCGGCTGCGGTTTGTGGTTACGTTTCCGGTGCCTGCACGAGCGGAGCGGCTGCGGCTGTGGCAGCAGGTGTTTCCAGCTCAAACGCCAGTAGCAGATTTGGACTATCGGCGGCTGGCAAGGCTGAATTTTACGGGGGGAAATATTCATGCGATCGCTATTAACTCTGCTTTTTTAGCGGCGAAAGAGAAGTCGGCGGTGGGTATGCGGCATGTGCTGACAGCGGCAAGGGCGGAGTATCGCAAGCTAGAAAGGCCGATCAATGAGGAGGATTTTCGAGAATGACGCTGCATTTACACATTGATAGTTTGGCGCTTTCGGGCGTGAAGGTACCAAGAAATGAGCGGCCTCGGTTGCGGGCGGCTTTCGAGGCGGAGCTGTCGCGGTTGATGGCGGTGCATGGGGTGCCGGATGCTTTGCGGCAGGGCGGGCGGATTGCGAAGGTGCCTGCGGATTTGGTATTGCAGGAGGGGTTGAGGGCTGAGGAAGTGGGGCGGGCGATCGCGCAGTCAATTTATACGGATTTGAATGTTGGAGAGACAGCTAATGGCTAAAGAACGAGAAAAACGGCAAGCGGCTCAGCGAGAAGTGTCTACGAATAAGACACTATTTCAGCAGATAACACCGCAGATGCGAGCACATAAGAGGACTGATTCAAATGGAGAGACGACATCTCATCGTGAATCACACTTTCGAGCAAATCTAGCGACAGTGCCGGTTCAAGCGGTACAGCTTGTAGAAAATCGGACAGGAATACCAGATAAACTGAAGTCAGGACTAGAGAACTTATCAGGACTTGACCTGTCGGATGTGCGAGTCCATCGCAATTCTCCGAAACCAGCGCAACTGAACGCTCTTGCCTATGCGCAAGGTCAGGATATTCATCTAGGGGTAGGTCAAGAAAAACATCTGCCTCATGAAGGCTGGCACGTTGTACAGCAGCTTCAGGGACGGGTCATGCCGACGATGCAGATGAGAGGAAAGGCAGTCAATGATGATCCTGCTTTAGAACGTGAAGCTGATTTAATGGGGGCACAAGCGGCTACTCAGCAAAGCTACAACCACCCTTTGGCCTCTAACATGGAGACGGCAATGAAGAGAACTGTCGATACACATTCTCAACTCTATCAACAACAAGCGAAACTCGGCGCAAGTTATCCCAAACAGTTCGTCGTCCAACGAACCGATCAGCAAAATGTGGATCTATTAAGATCTGTGCCTTTCAAGAATCCTGATCCAAGCTATGCTAGTGAGGGAAGCAAGGGTAACAATATAAAACTGACCGCAGAAGAAAACTTTGTCACAGGCGAGAAGGGTACTTGGCATCACATTTACCCACGTAACAAACTTAAAGAACATGTGGCTAACATCAGCCGCTACCTCGTTGCAACTGATGGTCATGAAGGTGAGATAACTGAGACAGCAAGCCACCAAGCAATGCAGTTAGTCGGTACGACCATATCTATGAATCTTCAGGGTAGATTAGCAAAACCGCCTCACTATTACTGGAAAGATGGGAATGGATTTCTCGGCATTAGAAGCGATCGCCGTACTGATGATCCTGGTAGCAACGTAGAACACGAAAAGCCAAAAACTATGAACTCTAGCAAATACCAGCTTGCTAGAGATTGGGGTAAAGAGCTAGAGAAGCTGTCAGATACAATTGGAGGACTGGCGACTATTGACAGTATTGAGAAAATGAAATCAGTCAGTGCGAAGATTAAAAAGGAGGCGACTAATGTCGCTACGTTGGGGATGCAGCTAGACAATTACTGGCCCTATCGAACAAATGAGGCAGAAGGCGTGGATTGGAAAAGAACTAATACTGCTGTTGGATGGGGTGAACAGCAGAAGAACTATGAAACGGTCAAGTAAAATAAGGCAAAACAGAGTATTTATTTGGACTGTGGACAAGATGTCTACTTACACAGTCTAAAGACTTGGTTAGCTGTGAATGAAAAGTTTGGAAATGTAGGAGAGATGATAGACTCACCGTCTCTGAACTGCTGTAGTTCGTATTCTCCTTCTACCAAAGTACAAACGGTAAAGGTAGGCTGCTTGGGAGAGCCAATATAGCGACGCCCTCCAATACCCAAGTAATCAACGATCCAGTATTCCCGAATACCTAGAGACTCATAGTCCGCTAGCTTAAACAAATAGTCGTCGCGCCAGTTGGTCGAAACAACCTCTACCGCCAGCTTGATTGACTGACCGAACGTGATAATTGATTCTCTTGCCCAGCGAGGTTCGTCAGCGATCGCGCCTTCATCTAGCACAATAATATCTGGCTCATAGCCCGTATTATTCGAGACTTTAATTACGCACTCCTTAGGAATAAAGTAGGGTTGACTCGCCTGGCGAATAGCCGTACCCAAATCGTATGCCAAGTCGCCTGCTATACGAGAATGACTGCCTTTTGGTTTAGGCATTTCAATAATGACTCCTCGTCTTAGTTCATAGCGATTCTCTGAGTTTTCTGGATACCAATCCACAAACTCATCAAACGACACAGGCTTTTTATCAATTACCGCAATCATTACGACTACATCTCCTATGCTGTTAATACTGATTTCCCTTTAATAGTCTACATGCTGTAAAGAAGCAGCTTTAAAAATCTGAAATCAACTGTGATCGCGCCTCTACCTAATAACCCTCCCGATCGCCCGCCCCCTCAATCCCCAAAACATCCTGCTTATACCGCTCAGGCGACAGCAATACTTGAATCTTCCGAGACTCGCACAGCGACGACAGCGCTTCAAGATTTTGCTCAGCAACCTCTTTAGAAGAACTACTTTCAACACCAGTCGATAGAGACTCCAAAAAGGGCTCAAAGCCTAAACACGCTAAACCATAGATAAGCTGCTTAGTAACGTAAGCTTCAATATTAGTCGCCCGATTCTTTTTCTTATGCTCAGGATTACCCTCTTGAAAATATCCGCCGTGCGTGTCGATAGTGCCGCGGAACATGGCAATTGTGAGCAATATGTAGCGATAGAAATTGAGCGATCGCCTCCCCTTCGCCCCAGTCATCAAACCCTTAACCTTCGGTTCTTTCCCCTCTTCTCTTGGCAAATACTCAGAATAATCAGTGCAGTCAAAGACGGTGAATAGCTCCGCAATCGAATGCTGATCGGGCTCTATGATTTTCTCCTGTCGCTCTTTCAAAGACTTATCGCCAAGGATATATAGGTAGTCTAAAAATGACTGCTTGCTGCCATCGGCTTCAGGCTCAAGTTTGATGATGCCGTATGGAGGCGTTTTATCCGCTTCGTTTTTGGGCGATCGCACCACCACATTCCCCAGCCGATAGCCACCTTCTCGCGTCCTCGCCGGAAAGCTCGCATAGTTCGCTGCCGAAGAAGCCAACCGCAGCGCCATATCGCCCTCATTACTAAATAGATAAGTCTCTTCAAAGCGCCGCAGCGATGAGCTGAGAAAGTTAGCTCGCCCTGAAATAATTGTTTCTGCAGGAATATCAGGTGAGACTAGCACCAGCCGCCCCAATGAAAAAACATTACCAATGTTAGAGGAAGGGGCTTTGGCTTTGTTTGCCGGGTCGAGGTTGCCAATCGAGGCGCTGTCAAAAACATCAGAGAGAATGCGGACAGTGTTGGTAACTACGAAGCCACCCATGCTATGACCAACAAACGATAGCTTGATGCGATTGAACTGGTCATCTTCCTTTGCTTTCCAGCCAGGATCGTCCTCTCGCTTGATGCCAACGACAGCTTTGTCTATCTGTCGAATTAGCTCTACGAGATCGGGGACTCCAAAGTTGCTGGCCCGGTATGAATCTCGGAAATATCCAACAATTCTGAGGAGGAAAAGGGTAATGACGAGGGCGATAAAGAAGACGGCTAGTATTGTTAGGGTGACTGCGAGTGCTTCAGTGCCTACTGTATCGTATTGATTCGGCACGAACGCGGCTATAAATCCAGCAAGCAGCGGTAATTTTGCCAGGAAAAGAATGAACTTTAGTGCGGTTGGTAACGACTTGAAAGAATCTCTTAGCTTGTTGCCTAAGCTGTCATCGCCGCCGCCATTGATCTCTTCAGAGGGCCATCGATAGCCCACGAGCGCGAGCCCTGGGGATCTGCGATCGCAATTTTTCTCAATATGATCTCGAATGTTTTGATACCACCCCTTAACCCCATCGCCTCTACCGTCTTTGGAGGCGAAGTAGCCCAGCCGCGTATTATAGCCATGCACAACAACAAGTATTTCAGGGTTTTCCTGCTCGCATAAAAAGGCCGCCAGCGACTCAATCTCAGTCTGTGGATTATCAACTTTACCGACGCCATCGTCTACGTTATTAGGCGCGGTGCTGCCCACAAAGTAAAAAGGGAACGTTGACGTTTCAGGCGTTATCCTCTCAACTGAGAGTAGGTACTGACCTTTGGGCGTTTGTGGCTGTGTCATGGTTGGTGTATGCCTGGTGGATGAGCCTGCTGGGAGAGCGTGCGTTTCAAATCATATAGCGTTTGATGGCCTTTCTCCCGATAGCCTTTGCACGGTGGCATTAAGTGCGCTAATTTCCTGCTGCTGCTGTTGGATGACGCTGGTCATTTGAGCGATCGCTCCGTTCATTTGAGCGATCGCTAGGTGATGATCCTTAGCCATCTTGGTCAAAATTGCCGTAATGTCTAGTGGGCTAACTGCCTGCCGATTTGCTGATGCCACAATATCAGGTACAGTTTCGGCAATAAAGCCCGTACGAATACGTTGGTTTTCGTCAGTACGATAGCTAAATTTAACCGGGTCGAGCTGGCTAAGCAAAATAGTCGCTTCTTGACTGGAAAGGTTTGAAATATTCTCCTTGAGAGCCTGAGAAGATTCTTGGCTAATAGACTGAGCAGCAACAGATTGAGCAGTGATTTGATTCGCAGACAGTTCATTCTCAACGTCTAACGCGCGCGTATTTAATCTATCCGAGAAGCTGCCCCTCTTTGCCAGCAGTTCGCTCACGCTAAAGTTTTCTTCTAAAGAACCGTTTTTATCAGCTTTACCACTGTTCGCACTCGCATTATTTTCGGCAGTCTGGTCTACTCTCTTGTCAACGCTTCGGATCTTAGAATCTACATAGGTTTTTACAGCGTCTTCAGTGGGCACTGACTGAGTGCGATCGCTCAGCTCATCGTTAGAGAATCTATTGACGCTCACGCCTGCTAATAGTCTCACACTGTTGGCTAGCAGTTCGTCTACGCTAAAGTCTTCTTCTGAAGACCCGTTTTTATCAGCTTTACCGCTGATTGCATTCGCATTATTTGCAATATTCTGATTTGCTTGGTCTACTCTCCCATCGATGCTTTGAACTTCAGTGTCTACATAGGTTTTTACAGCGCCTTCAGTAGGTACTGACTGGGCGCTATCGCTCAGCCCATCGTTAGAGAATTTATTGATGCTCACACCTTCTGATAGGCGCGCACGCTTTGCTAATAGTTCGTTTACGCTAAAGTCTTCTTCTGAAGAACCGTTTTTATCGGCTTTACCATTAATTGCATTCGCATTGTTTGCAATATTCTGATTTGCCTGATCTACTCTCCCATTGACGCTTTGAACCTCAGTGTCTACATAGGTTTTCACAGCGCCTTCAGTGGGTACTGACTCAGCGCTACTGCTCAGATTACCGTTAGAAAACTCACTAACCGCTATCCCTTTTGATAGCGTCAGCTTTCCTTGTACTGAAAGATTTTTCTGAATATTTAAAGAGCCTTCAATAACGCCACCCAAACTGTCTAGTGCACGGGTGAGCGTTGGAAACGTGCGGCGAAAGTCTCCTTGAGGAAGTGACTCGGCTCGGCCCGTTTTGGCCAGCTCGAATTTTGTACCTGTGTAGCGGAGAAAGGCTAGCGGGGCGGTATTGTGTTGGATGCCCTGTGAGGATATGGCAGCGGGGTTGTTGTCTTCATCTTTTGGCCAGTAGTCTAGCTGGGGGCTAATAGATCGCACGGGAATAAGCCAGTAGTCTCCCGTCGCATATTGTCGTGCCTGTTCGTCCCCTGCCTGCTCGCTTGAAGCGTTGACCTGTGAAAAATTGATCTGAACGCCGTTGTTGCCTAAGTCAATCCAGCTTGATCCTTCCTTTATCTGAGTAGCATTGCCGTCCCAGCGCCTTACTTTTAAAATGTTGTCGGACTCTCGGTTGGCAAACCTCATCGCGTCAATGAGGGTTTTGTCGCCGTCGCTGGTTTTAGAAGGGTCGAAGACTAATCGGGTGCCGGTTGTTTTTTCGGTGAGCTGAAGCAGTAGGCCCGGCTCGCCGCGTAGCTCGTGGTGGGTATCAGTGACTTCTACCCAGCTTCCGGGTGAGAAGCCATCCGGGCTCTCAACAACGAGAGTGTTGTCTTTGATAGACAAAATGCGGCTGACGACAATGGCGTTGTCTTTTGACCATTTGAAGGTGGCTGTGCCGACTGTGCCGGGCTTATGAATTTCGACTCTATACAGCGTGTTGTCTACGGAAGGGCCGCTGTTGGCTGAGCCGCTAGCTGGCTTGAGTCGGGCTGCGAGCTTTCCTGGCTTGGGCGGCTTGAGGGTAGCGATCACATCTTCTAAAGAAGGGTTTTCTTTTGCCAAAGGCTTTAGCTTTACCTGACACACCGTTTGCAGGCGAGTGGTGGTATCGGGCACGCTGTTGAGCGCACTTTCACGGATGAAGTCGTCATCGACGGTGGTGATGTGGCGCTGCCATACGTCTAGATAAGCGAGATAGGCTCCTTCTTTTTGAGGCTTAGGGGCTTGGGGATAATCTGGCTGTTTGGTGTATTGAATGGGTTCTTGTAGCTCACACCAAACGCCGTTTACGTAGATTTGGCCTGCGGCGATCTCGAATTCTGTACCGTCGGCAGAAGGCTTTACTCGAAAGTTTTCAAAGAGGTCTTTGTTAGCTGCTGCGGTGCGGGCGGCGGCGGCTACGTTTTGCCCGAGTAAGTTTCTGGCCTGTTGCTCTCTTAGGTAGGCGGTAATGTCGGCCTGTTCGTTCCAGTCGGCATCGACCTGCAATCGGCCTTGCTGCATCCGAACGCTGCTGTAGTGCTTTTGGGGGCGAAAAGTAGACCGCGTAAAATCTCCCTTCATGAGTCTTTTTCCTTAGGTGAGGTAGAACAGGTTTGCAGAAAGGCCAAATCGTAGATATTCGTCCAGGCTGGTCGATAGGTTGGCCTGGCGCTGGGGTTGCTTGAGGTAGCTAAAGGCCCCCATTTCTGAGCCGTCTTCGGCCCCGGTAAGAATCTCAGTTGGGCAGCTCAGCGCTAGCTGCCCAAAGCCGGGCGGGCCATGTTGGTTTGCAGTAAAGCTGGGCTGTAATCGAATTACCTCTTGTAGAAAGCTGTCTACCGCCGTAAGCCCCTGATCGGCTGATACCCAGTCGGAAGGACTGCCGCGATCTGGGGTGGTTAAAAAGTTTCCTAATGTTGTTCCAAGTAGAGCGGCTTCGACAGGCGGGGCGGCTTCGTCTGTGGCTTCGTCTGTGGGCTCTATCCAGGTGAGGGTACTTACCCACGAAGTTGTTGTGCTGGTGTTGACACGTTCCCAGGTGTTGCCTTCAGTTGTGCTTGAGCCTTGGACGCGGAACGTGCCGCCGCCCTGAGTGCCTGCGATGAGCAAGCTGCTTTCAAAGGCGGTTTCTTCGGGGATAGCGGGATAGAAGGCCAGGGTAAGAGTGAGCTGGGTGTTGGAGTCGATGGATTGGATGGTGCGGGTTTGGTTTTGGACGGTGATCGCATCTCCAACCTTAAGCTGTGAGCGAAACTCAGTGCCTACCCCGGTAACAATATCGCCTTTACTACTAATCGTGCCGCTTGTCTGACGGTGTTTTGCAATCAGCCCAGTTACCGGCCACTGAGCGAGCCCGATAGACTGCCAGAAAAAGCCGCCATCTGTAGAGCGGAAGACGCCTTGGCTTTCTGTTCCTGCAAAAATCTGGCCAGCGCGATCGCTCGTCAAGCAAGTAACCGGCAGCGTCGGCAACCCTCTCTCTAACACCTGCCACTGCTGCCCGTTATCCTCAGAAAGGAACAAACCACCGCTGGTTCCAGCTAGCAAATTTCTATTTTCAGTCGCCATCAAGCAGGTGATCTTCCGTTTAGGAATGTTCAACCAGTCCCAGGTGACGCCTTCGTTGGCTGAGCGAAAGAGCCCGCCGCCTGCTGTGCCGACAAACCAAAATTCGTCTTTAATCAACAGAGCTGTGATAGCTGCGTCCGTTTGCCCAAGGTTTGTGCGGAACGACGTGGGCTGGCTGATTGCAGGCTGAAAGGGTGCGTTGATCAGGAGTTCGGTATTGCTAAGAACCTGTTGTATAACACGGGTTTGATTGGCGGCTGTGATGCGATCGCCCACCTGAACCCGACCGCCCGACTGAAAAACAGTATCAGTGCCAGTCACCAACCGTCCCCTGCTCACAATCTCTCCAATCTGGTCTTGCCCGCTGGCAATTAAGCTCATACTTTGCCAGCCTTCACCTAAATTGTCCGAGGATAGATCCATCGCGTATAGTAGCTTGCCGCTGTCGGTACCCACCAAAAAGACCGTTCTCTCCTGCTGCTGACTAATAGTGAGGGCAGTGATATTTACTTTCCTTAGATCCAGTGGTAAGTGCGCTGTCCACTCAGCCGTTTCATCGGCAAAGTCTCGAACGTAAAAGCCTTGGCCTGCGGTTGCGGCCCACATAATTTGACTGTTGGGCTGTTGAACAATTGCGTTAATCGCAGGTGGAATCTGGTCTAGTTTTTGAGTGGATAGATCGGGCTGAGTCCGCTCGCGTCTGGGCGTTTTGGACGTTGGCGGCAGGCTGCTAAAGCGAACGCAGCCGGACTGCTGTAGCTGGGCCTGTAGCGTGTCGGTAAAGAGGGAATTATTGGCTGTGATTTCTCGGACTTTCGTCGCGCCGAATACGGTGGTGGTGTTGATAGTGGCGTTTGCACCTGATGCTGCGATCGCCCGCTGGCCCTGAGCTGCTATCGGCGTTTCACTCGTCCATCCCTGATGAATTAAGCTGTCTGTACAAACTAAGGTGGGTATCGTTTCCGCTAGGGCTAGCGGGCCGGTAATGCTACGCTCGACTGTCACGGTTAGCGCTGCATTGTCACAGGCGAGATCGGGTAGATACGTTACGCTTTGAAACGTCTTGTATCCTGGCAAATCGAGCAGATCGGTTTCGCCTTCAGCCGCGCAGGTTTGAAATATCTCTTTCAGGCTAGCAATTAACAAGCTGAGCTGGCTTTGGGCTATCCACCAAAGCTTGTGCAGATTTTTCTGCGGTGTAGAGCGCTGTGAATCGAACCCAATTTTTATGATCTGTTGAATGAGCGTAAACAGATATAGCCACAGCGCCATTAGCATCACGCTATCGATGCCTGACTGGGCCAAATCTTCTTCTCTATCTAGTGGCGAGAGCAGCGCATCTACCCTCATACCGCTTAAGGCTCGCTCGGAAGGTACGAGGGTACAGTGGCTTATCTGCAAGTGTTTGAGGTGCCCGGCTAGTAAAATAAGGCGACCTTCAAGCAGCAGTCCTTCGAGGGCGATCGCGCCAGGATTCTCACGATTAGTCGCCACGCCACGCGCGTATATATTGCCGCACAGGTGAGGTCTTTGACCGTTGGCGGCTACGATAGAGAGCTGTTTGTTGGCTGAGACGTTGACGGCGATCGCATCAGGATAAGAGAGAGAATTCGTCAGTAAAATAACCCCGCGATCAATCTCAGGCGCAGCTGCAATTAGAGCATCATTACCACTATCTGCAGCCGTCGCAAATATCGTGATTGTCAAGTAGGCATCGTCTGCTGAGAAACCGACCTGCTGCGCTGCTTTTATCATTAAAGTCGCGCCACGTCCGTTCTTGATAGTGCCGCTGCTGATTAATAACTCTCGGCTACCCGGCGAGACAACAATGGGAGGGCTGATGACCAATTGATTGTGCTGCCATTCCTGAACTTTCCCTTCGCCGTCCAAAGCAATGCGGCCTAAGACGATAGACTGCTGCTGTTGCTGCATTAGCCATAGCTGCGTAATTTCGTTCCATTGCAGCGTAGCGTCGGTTAAAGCCTGCGCTGAGTCTACGCGCCAAATTTTATGCGAGCCCAGCATGGTCTGTGCGATCGCCGCTCTACGGTCATAAACGCCGCTCCCCACGTCGCCACTAAAACCGTAGCTATAGCTCACCTGCACCGACTGCGGCGGCAGCGACAAACACCACAGCCGCCCGCTCTCAGGATCAACAACCACTTTGGCCTTTATCCGAGAACCGCTCTCGGCCTGCGGCGGCTTCCACCGATTGTTTTCTTCAGCAAGCGTTTGAATGCTAATTTCCTCAGCGGGCACCTGCTCACCGTCAAAGTAGATAGAGAAAACAGGCTGGGAATTGTCTAAATAGCGATCGCTCCGAGGAATGGCGGCTGCTAGTGCCTGCTGCTCTCGCTTCAGCCGTACTACCATTTGCTGGCTAGAGAGATCGAACTGATCTGACAAATCTTCTATTTTTTGACCCAGTGCAAGCCTTTGTTGCAGATTCTCGATCTCTTGCTTTAACGCAGTGCGGCGGAGTGGCGCAGGCACGTTGATCTCTCGGGTTAGCCGGGCGGTGTCGGTAGCCGTTTGAGGACGGTTGAATAACGGTTGTGAGCTGCCGATGGGGTCGAAGGTGTAGCCGCGATCGCCTTCGACTAGCCGGGCGCTGCACACTGGTGTTGCATAGCTTCGTAGCCGCCAAATAAATAGCCCGATGGTCGGCAGGTTATAGCGGCCCTGATTGGTGTTTCGCACCTCTAGCGAGTAAGAAGCCTGCCGTTCAAATGCGGTGCCTATGCGGTCGGGCTGGCGTCCAGATCTTAAGTCTACCGTGGTGTTGCTGGGGCGCTCGTGATTGATGTTTTGCGTGGTGGCGAGTAGCTGAAAGAACTCTACCGCGCGCGATCGCCAGCCAGTGATATCCTGCACCAACTGTTCTAATATGGGCACAGTCCCCTTTCGCCGCCGGTAAGCGAGCGTATTTGCCACATAGGCCCGGCGCTCCTGCTGGCCGTACTGCTGGCCGTAGTTGTTCTCGTCGGGTCTGCCGCGTCCTGCCTTGGCATACAGCTCACGTACGTCCAACAAGTCTCCAATGTAGGGCACAACCCACTCATCACAGGTTTCAATAAACCAGTTGTCGTACAGCCCTTCGATATCTTGTTCTAGCGTGTCAAACTCTTGCTCTAAGATAGCTAGCAGCGCCCGTAAAGGCTCCCCTTCAGCGGCGTCGCGAATGCGGTGAATGGCCGGGAGTAGGGCGTAGAGCTTTTCGGCGGGAGTAGGAGAAGTGGGTGTTAGAGAAGTCATAGTCTGGTCACCGCCTTGAGTTCGATACCGTTGGGATTGAGGAGTAGAAGCTGGGCTGGAAGAATTTCGCCGAGCTGCGCGTCCCAGTAGGCGGTGGTAGCAGGTAGCTCAGTGCGGCGGTTTTTGCTTTGGCCAAATCGATAGAGGGCGTCTAAATCGACGGCAACAACACCGGCTACTGATTGAATGGCCGCGATCGCTTCTGAAGCAGTCACGGCCTGCCCAAACGCTCTCTGCTCAAAGGCAAACATCGCCTGCAAAGAGGCCGTTACCTGTTCCATTACCTGATGCTCCTCATAAACAGAATCGATCAACACTCTGGCGGCTAAGTTGAACCGTTCTACTTTGCTAAAGTTCACCTGCATCTGTTGAATAGGGTCACGGTTGCGGTCAATGGCGGCGACAAGTTCTTCGTACAGCCGCGAAGTTTCGTCTAGGGTTTGGCTCTGCGAACTGTTGTCTAACCCGGCAATGGTGATGTGTACCCACTGGGCGCGGCCTGTCCAAACTGCGATCGCCTGCGCTTTCCCAATCCCAGGATAGGCGCGAGCAAAGTCTTCAAAGTCTGATAAAGAGACAATTCGATCTAGCGTGCGCAGCGTGGCGGGGGCTTTGGTTCGGGCAGTCTGTAGCGTTTCAGGCGGTGCCGCGCCGATGGCGGGTAGCGGATTGTTCGAGGCCACGAGTCCTAGCGGCTTGGTTTTTAGCAGCGTGAGCTTCTCAGCGTCTACTTCTCCGTCTAAACCGCTGCCAGTGCGGTAGGTTGCAGTAATGTTTTCTAGGCCAGTGGGGAGCCTTGCCCCGGCGATGCCATCACCAAAAGAGATATGGGGGGTGCCATCGTCTTCTAGTTTCACGGTGTAAATCGGATCGTGAGGCTTTGCGCCATAGAGGGAATTGACTTCTTGCCACAAGATGCCGTTAACGCGCACTTGCAAAGAGCTGTTAAGCTGAATGCTTTGGCCTGCGGTGTAGGTGAGCGGCGGCTGTTGAAGTGTGAAGGTTTGGCGCGATCGCGTCCCATCCCCACTCCCCAGCGTTTCACCCACCGTCTCTCCATGCGTTGCCAGAGCGACATTAGCCGCTATCGTCACCGTTGCCGGGTCATAGCTATATTGCAGCGGCTCTACCAGCGTAAAAATCGGGTGCCGCTGATCTTCGGGCGGATAGTCAATCTCTCCTTTCTCACTAACCCAGGCGTCCGTTTCAGCAGCAGGCAACAGCTTTAAGTCCGAGGGCGACACGGTGGTAAGTCTGCCGGTAAAGCCTTCGCGATTGCGCACCGTCCACCATCCACCTTCTGTAAGATCGGGCGCTGCCAAATCATCAACGTTAGGCGTCTTAGACTGCGGCGGCTTCACCACCTGCAAAATATCGCCTACCTGAAGTGGAACCGCATAGTTCCCGGCTGTATTTAGCAGTGTGCCTGACCCTGCCGCCAGCAGCCGATCCGCCATCGGTAAAATTGAATGCACGGCGGTGTTGTGTAAGTCTTGGCTGTAGGCGAGCCATGTTTCTCCTTCATTTTCGCTATAGAAGATACCGTTGAGCTGAGTTCCCGCCCAAATGCGTCCGTTTTCACCTTTGGCTAAGCAGCGAATCTCTAAAGCTGCCGTTTTCTCTCCTACCGCCTGCCATCGCCCCTCGCGATCACCCGAACGAAACACGCCGCTGCCCGCCGTCCCGGCAAAAACAACCGTTTCCCTCTCCTCTGCTTGATCGATCAACAAAGCTGTCACCCGAGGATTTGTCAGCCCGGTACCGATGCTAAAAGGCGTCTTAGCCAGCAAATCGGGCCTAAACGGTTCTGACACACGAAACTCAAACGGCTCATTCTCACGCCTAACTTCAACAACTTCTCTAATCTGCCCTGAAGCCCGAATCGTATCGCCTACCCGCAAGTCAGGCTGATCGACGGTTACCCTCACCCATTCGCCCTCACTCTCCAACAGCCCTTCACCTTCCTCCCACTGTGGCAAAGCCTGCCAGCTATCGCCACTGTTGTCTGAATAAAAAAGCCCTTGTTCGAGCGTACCTGCCCATAGAGAGAACGTCTCTCCGTTTTGCTGCACGGCTAGCGTTTGCACATCGATATTGGTAAGCCCTGTAGAATGCCAGCCTGTTTGCTCGTCTGCCTGATTATCTAACAAACAAAAGACACCTCTGGGCGATCGCTCATCGCGTCCGGTACCCGTTGCCGCATACAGCCGATCGCCTGCACCTACTAGCGCATACACGTTAGGATGCGTGAGCCCCTGATGAGCCTGAGTCCAGCGATCGCCGCCCGTCGCTAGCCGAAAAATGCCGTCTGATGTTCCTGCATAGATGCTGCCGTTTTCTTGTATAACCAAGCACTGCACCGATTTATTTAGCAGCCCTTGATTGAGCGGTCGCCAGGTGAGCCCGAAAGACGATTCTGTTGTGGGTAAGCTTGCTACAAAAATTCCTTCATCTGTGCCTGCATAGATCTGCTGTTGGTTTGGTGCGATCGCCAAAGCGCGAATGTTTGTTGTGGTCAGCCCTGTGTTTTGAGCGTTCCATGGAGCCGTATCGAACTGATCAGGTTGAGGCGATCGCGCTGAGAAAACGCCCCCTACCGAAACCACCTCTGCTCGTAAGTGCTTACCCCTAATTAAAACCGACTGCTGTGGCTGTAAATGCGCGACGTACCGGCTTAGGAAAATCTGTTTCCCTCGCAGCGGATCTTGAAAGATTTTGTGCTGCTGAGCTGCTACGGTTAAAGGCTCTAGGGCCAGCTCAATCTGTTCGCTTTGGGCTAAAACTTGTGTATTCCTAAGGCTAAACTGCGCTGGGTTTTCTAGCGCTGAGGAGAGTGTTAGGCGAGTGATTTGAGTATCTAGGCCGAAGTCTTTTCGGGGGGTAGATTGCGCAGCGGTGACGGCAGCAATTTCTCCCTTTACCTCTTCATCCACCGTGTCAATTAAAGCTAGCCAGCTCGGTGAGATAACCTGGGGATAGAGCGTGTCAAGGTCTATCCGACGGGCCGTTTTAAGATTGAATCCGGGCCAGTTCGACGGCGCTCTTTTCGCCTGGTTTAGCTGTGTCTGTCTTGCCGAAGAGGCGGCATTTTCTACACCAGCCGATTCTGCGCTAATAGGGTTTAGCGCGTCGGTGGCGGGTTCTATAAAGCGACTACCGCTGTAGATTGTTCCATCGCTGGCAGTGACTAGCGTGAGCGTGTCTACTGGTAACTTCACAGGCTGATCGAACTGCCAGTTGGTGCCTCTCTCCTTCAAAGCAAATATGCCTTTGGGCGTTGCAGCAAGAAGGTTGCTAGGAGTGCTAACTAAAGCTTGGACTGATGTGTCTAGTGGGAAGTGTTGCGATCGCTGACCCTGAAACTCACGCCGCTCTTCAAACCGTCTTTCTCCACCGACCCGCCTTTCTCTACTAATTTGTCTCCTTTCACTAACCTTTCTTCTTACACTCAGCCTTCTTTGCCCAGACAGCAATTTTCGCCCGCGAAGCCGCCTTTTTATACTCAGCCGTCTATCCTTTCCGCTGCGGCGATCTTCCACGCTCTGCCTTCGCTCTACGCCGCCCCGATCCTCTCTTGGCTCTTGCCAACCTCTATATACTGAAATTCCGGTGGGTGTTCCAGCAATTAGCTCGCGGTCGCCCGCCCAAAAGGTCTGCGCAGGCTCCTCGAACTCTGCTATCGATAACCTTAGCCCCAGCGGAATTTCACCAGAGGTCGTATGAAGTACCTCATAAACTCCTCTATCAGACGCAATCACAGCGCCCGGCTGTCCGCTAGCAGTGTTGTGCTGAAACGCCTTTATAACAAAGCCTGCTGACGCTGGTATTCGCTGCCAAGTCCTTTCCAAATCTATCTCTTTACAGAAATATAGCCCGTTATCTGTTCCCGCTAAAGTGTAGGTCGAGCTTGCAAAACTAACCGTACCCACCGCTCTCACAACCGTGCTTGGCAAACTGTTGTTTACCGAAGCCCACTCGTTACCTCCTGTACTTTCTACCCGAATCCGGCCCGTATGAATGCCTACCCACGTATCGCCCCCATCCTTAGAGCGATAAAGCCCACCACCGCCGGTACCTGCGTAAATAGTGGCATCTTCGCCTGCGCCCTCTACAGTCAGTGTCAGCACCGTGAGCTGATCGAGCCCGGCACTCGCTGGTTGCCAAGCCACATCCCCACGCCGCCGTCTGAAAATACCGGAGCCTGCTGTTGCAGCTAATAATGTGCCATCGTCGAGTGCAGCTAAGCTGAAAATGTCTTTGTCGGGTAGTCCTGTACTCAACGCCTGCCAGGTTTCACCGTCATCTGTTGAGCTAAAGACACCGCTGTGAAGGACTGGGACGTGATCGCCTTCTTCAGCATTATTTTGAGCCGCTGCTTCTAAAGCCGCTCGCTTGGTTTCACCAGGCAAACTCTGCCACTGAGGCGCTTCAGATCCAAACAAACGTGCGCTTTGGCGAAAGGCCCACACCTGCGGCTGACTATATAGCCGAGAGGAGCGCTGTTCTGTTGAATTGCTGATAGGCGGCTGTGTCCAGCGAATCAGGGTTTGACTGTCTGCTCTATCGGCCACGACCTCGCTTATAGGCAAAAGCTGCCAGTGGTCAGGGGCGTGTTCGTCTATCAGCAGCACCCAGTCTCCCGACTGTAGCTGCGTATCAGTGCCGTTGAGCCGTAGTTCTGTTGCCTGGTCAGTGATCGACTGGGGACGAGTCGGGCGAGGGGCGATCGCATTCCACTCAGGCCGCGCTACTATCTCGGTGACTGTCTCAAATAGCTGGGGCAGCTCGTCTTCACCGGGTACGCTCTCTACCTGAGTGCCGGTCGGAATAACAATAGTGGGATCGACTTCGAGTGCGATCGCCTCTACTTCAAAGCTTAAAAAAGTGCTGGCCGCAACCCCTGGCTTCAGCTCGTAGCCAATTGAGCGCGCTAGCTCTAGTACAGACAGCCGCTCGGTGGCCGTGTTGAGAAAGCCTTCGTTGGCAATTCTCTCCTGGTAAAAGGTGAGCACGTCGGCCATAATTGACCAGGCGTCAAGGAGTGCGATCGCCCCGTCATCACTCGATCTTGTCGTTAGTGTCGCCAAGCTAGGCCCGCCTGGCAGCACCGGCTGAGAAAGCGCCGATACCAGCTTTTGCCGAAAGCGATGATAGTCTCCTACCCGATAGGAGAGTTCATCTAAGCCAGGCCGATTGTAGGGCCGCGATACTTCTCTAATACCGCCATCGAATGCTGTCATAGCCCGCCCTCCATCTCAAACGTCAGCCGCCCCTGTTCCATCGCACTAGGATCGTTGTTCAGCTTTGCAATCTCTAGCCGATCCAACACAATCTGTCCAGACTCTAGCGCCTGCTGCGCCGCCCGCTCCCATCGCTGAAACCGGGTGGCCTGAACCGACTGCACGCCGGTTACCTGTAGCGCTGCTGCTATAATCTGGCTCAGGTAAACCGGCTGACCAAAGGTGAAATTGTCGGGATGAAAGAATCCTCGCTCGCCGTTACTCAGCACCCCATGGCTAAACGCTCGCGCTAGAACGGCTTCGACTTCATCGCTAAAGTAGTCGGGTTTTACCGTCACTCGTAGCGCTATATCCAAAGGAACAAACTGCGGATTCTCAATTTTTAAGTCATGCCCCGCTAGCCGCATCGGCTCCAAAAAGTCCAACAGATCGGCTTCAAACTCTCCATCTACCGGTAGACCATTCTCTCGATCGACCGTGATGTATAAGGTGTGCCAGCTTCCCGTCCAGCGCCGTGTGGCCAAAGCCCGCTGTACGCCTGGGTACTGCTGTGCAAACTTTTCATAGTCGTCTGTGGTGACGGCGCGTTGCGGTGTCCGAAAGGCTTGAGGCGCGTATAGCTTTACGTCTTCAATCGGTTCAGGATCAATGCCTCCAACGGCGGCTAAAGGGTTCGTGACGGCTGTAATAATCTGTTCTACTGAGCTGTTCGAGCCTGCGTCTTCCGGTAAATACACATGTGCAATAGAAAGCGCCCCAACGTTTCCAGCGCGACCGTTTCCAATTCTATAGACTGCCTGAAGCTGCTGTGTGGGCCTTCTGCCTAATACATCGTCACCAAAGCGCAAATATACCGCGCCATTGTCTTCAGTCTCTGGTACAAAGTCCAGCGCGAACGGCCCGCTTTTCAACAAGTCTCTTTGCGGCTGCCAGCGCATAGCCTGCGATCCTTCTGTCTGCCCTCTTGCTTGTTCTTTGGGCTGCAACCTAATGCTGGGCCGGGCGTTCCTGATTTCCCACGCTAGCGCAGATTTAGCGGGCGCTTGAGCGTCGAACGGTTGCCACCGGCGCTCTGTTTCGTTGAGCACATAGCCCTGCTGTGAAAGCGGCCCAAACTGTAGCCGAGGTCGATAGGGCCGGGCTGAATTTGGGTCTAAGTAGGAGAGATTCTCGGCGTTTAGCGTACGGCCATGGTCAGCGAGTACGCAGTTGCCCCATGCAATACTGATGTTGTTGACGGGCTTTCCCTGAACTTGAGTGGAGAGCGTGAGACTAAACGGCAGCGCGTCTGCTTCGGCCCAGTGAACGGTAATCAGGCGCTGTCGGGGGGCGTTTGGATCATCACTGTTAGCGCCAGCTTCGGGGAAAAGCGGATCTTCGGTGGGGCTGACGGCGGTGAGTCTGATGGGATGGCGACAGATTAAATCCGCGTCACTCTCCAACCCCGTAATCGGACTAATCCGCTGCGCTAAAATCAAAACCTGTCCTGGCTGCAACAAAGGCTGAATACATCCGCCTGTATCGACAAAAGTTGCCTGAGTAGTGCCCGCTGGTAAAACGCAGTGCTCGTTGCCCCAGGTGTAGAAGTGAAGGTTGTTCAAGGCTGGATGGAGCCTAGCTGAGTGCATGGTTTCAAACACCTGCGCCCCACTAGAAAGCGCGGTCAAAAGCTCGTCTTCACTGCGCAAAACAGACAGCGGCATCATTGACACCTTTGTGAGCAATACGCTACCGCCGCCGTTCTCTTCTGTTCCTTCCTCTGGCCCTGGTAAAACTAGCGGCCTAGACACCTGAAACGTCACCCAGACTCGTGCATTACAGCCATCGTGCATAGCGTAGTCTAGCAGTCGCGCATGGCGGCGCACTGAAATTCGCCTGCGGGCTGTGCCCAAATAGGCTTCTGTTGCAACTGCGTCTTGAAAATAGCTGAGCTGATCGCCCCGATAGGCCATGAGTTCTACTAGCAATAGCCCAACATCGGCAGGATTTCGCTCTTGCCATTTGGGCAATGTGACCGCGAGCCGGTCGAGCATGAGCTGGCGAAAGCTAGCGTAGTCTTTTGCTAGATAATCAATGACGGGTGGCGGTGGCGGTACCTGGGCCAGCGTGGTTTGATCGTGGCTGCTGTTGACGTTGCTGCCCTCTGCCCAAAAAGAGAAGTCTACTTCAGCAAGCTGGGGGTCGATGCCGATGGGTGGATTGGACGGGTCGGCGGGCGATCGCACCAGTTTCAGCCGATATGTCGAAAAATCTCCTCTTCGATCAACGCGCACGGTAAGCTGCTGATCAAACTGCGTGAGTGACACTACCTCAATTTGCGCGAGCCGTTCGCCGCCAATAATTTGCACATTGTTGGTGTTTAAACCCGTCTCACCAGCTAAGGTGCCAGACAAGGTGCTAGTGAGCGGATGAATGAAACGAACGCAGAGCGTGCGCGGATCTTCACCGACTTCTATGTAGTCAATGCCGTTGAGTCGGGGCTGGCCGTTGGGCAACCGCAGCGATCGCACTGCCGCCCGTCTGCTCGCCTGCCGATCGGCATACTGCACGTCTCTCATAGCCCCACCCCGCCAAACAGCGGCCCTTCTAGCGCCACGCCCGCACCAGAAATCGCACCCGATGAAAAGCTGTCGTTTCGCTGTTCTTGAGAGCGCCTGATGAGATACCGTACCGTCACGACTAGCTCAGCGTCACGGTTAAAAATCTCAACGTCTTCTACCTGAATCAGATCGCCTAGCCACTGCTCTAAAGAGCCCTGCACTAAAAACTGAGACGCTGCTGCTAGCTCTTCGCTATTAGGCGAAAAAATAAGCTGCCGCACGCCGCTGCCAAACTCAGGCCGATTCACCCGCTCGCCCGGAGCCGTAAACAACACCTGTTCTATAAGCTGCCGAATGTGCGCAGCATGGTCTGCCCCGGCAATTCTCCCGCGCCCGTCTACTCGAAAAGGATGGGCCAAATTTTGAACAGTATTGTGCTGCTGAGTGTTGAACATCGCGATCGCCTCCTCACATTTTTCTACAGCCTCTTACAGCTTCTTACAGCCCTTTCACGCGCGGCTGCGTAAGTACAACAGAAAGCGGCGTCCCCGTTGGCACACAAATTGCAATCCCATCCTGCAAGAGCACCGGCAACCCCATCACCTTCACCCGAACCGCGCCTTTCACCCAGTTACCGATAATGCAAGGCCCAACATTTACAGGCGGCGGTGGATTCGCACAGCCTGCTACAGCATAAGGAGGCCCCATCGTCACCACTGGCTGACCCATCACCTTTACCCGAGGATTCGGCACGGTCGGCTTAGCCTGTCCGCCATGCGCACAAATCACCTGTGAGCCGACTGTCAATAAAAATCCCATCGCGCTTAAATAACCTCCAAAGCCCCGTTATTTACATTCACACTCACCGGAGACAGCTTCACGCTTGCCGCCGCAATGCCGATATCAATTCCACTTGGCGCAACCTTCACCTTACCAGGGGCATTGGCCAGCTCAATTCCAGATGCGGCAACTTTTACTTTTGCCGAGCTATTCGCAATCTCAACGGCTGAAGCGCTCAATTTCACCTGCGAAGGCGAGTTTTTTAATTCAATACTATTACCCGTTAGCTTCACCTCCACGCTCTTTTCTTTAAGCTGAATGCTGTCAGTTGCAATGGTCATCGCTGAGCGATCGCCCGTTTTAATCTCAATACTGTCGGCTAAGAACTTAGCGGTCGTCTTGTTATCATGATTAATCTCGATCCCGTTCGCGTCAAACACCAGCTTCATCGGCTTTTCTACCACCGGCTGATTAATCTCCAAACTCACCCCTTTAGACTGCTTGAAGCGGCTTACCGTCAGCGTCACACCCTCAGTCCTAAAAACCTGCACCTCGGCAGCATCTTCAACCTGCGCGTTCTTCGGCAGCTCTCCTTTCCCCCAAAAGCACCCGCTCCAAATCGGATAGTCCGGGTCGCCTCCTTCAAACTCCACCCAAATATTCGCGCCCACAGGCGGCACCATCAACAGCCCAATATCTTTCCCGGCATAGGGTACGCACGGCATCGCCCAGCTCTGTTCAGTTTCACCTAGCACCGCAGGCACGCTCACCTGAATTCGACCTAAAAAATTAGGGTCTTTGCTGCTGGTCACCTGTCCGCGATATTTACCGAAAAACTGTCGCATTGCTGCTCCTAATGTGTTGTTAAACCCTTGGCTAAACTCCGCTTAAAGCCTCACCGCCGTCAAGGTTGACCCAAGCCCCTCCCGCGTTAGCGTAAACTGTTGCCGGTACTCTCCTAGCCGAATAAAGTGCGACACCTTTTTAACGTAGTACAGGCCGTCGTAGCTATCGCCACAGCCTCTAAGCCCGACCAATCGCCGCGCCCTCAATAGCTGCCCGTAGCGCGTTACCCGCAGTTCACCTTTGGCTGTAACGACCTGATCGCTAGCGCGGTCGGTCATGCCCTGTGCGATCGCCCTTGCCTGAGCCTGATTAAGCCCCGCAATCGGCACCGGTAAAACCTGTCTCACCCGCGACTGAGCTTTCAGGGCCGGTCTTTTCACTAAAGCAGGTGTTCTCGTACTTCGCAGCGCACTAATATCGCTCACTCGGGCTGTTTGACTATCTTGCAAATGCCCTGATGTCGTGCTCGCGGCCAGTGCGTTGTACTCAAACCGAATATCTTCTACATTCGTGTTTGTGCCCATATCAAAAGAGAGGGCAGGCTGCGGTGCATCTTTCCGGTTAGGGGGCCCCCAATAGGCCGTATTCGATCCTGGCGCAGGCCCATGCTCTACATAAAACACGTAGCCACGCCGCTCGGCTAAGTGTTGTAAATGCGACAGGTCAGTGCCGTGCTGTACGGGAATGCGCTCGGTAGAGGGCGCGGGCAGGTCATTTTTGGGCCGAACTGCTTTGGGAATAAAGCCGTATTTGGCATAGCCCGCAATAATTTTAATCGCGATTCCCCTTTCCGCCTGTGCTGGATAGGCAACAATTTTCTCCTCCAAGTCCATCATGACGCTGATATCTTCCCCCGTTACCGTCAGCCTTGAGCTGCCCGGCTGATTGCTCGGCATAAACTGATGGTGCGTAATCACGCCGTCTATGACAACTTCTGGCTTGGTGTTTATAATCGCAACTAATATCACGCGGCTAAAGGGCTTAAGCAGCCGCTCTGTAATCAGATCGTAATCTCGCAGGTCGCTGGCGTCTTGCCGCCCGGCCCTGAAGGTGAGCTGAAAGCCCGAGCGCCCCTGATCGCTCTGGGTCACTTCGGCAGCAACAAAGGCCCGACTAATCTCAATCGGCACTGGTCTTGGCACTGTTGCTCCCATGAGCAGTGTGAACTGTAGCCCTGAAGAAAGCGGCATGGTAGATCTCTGTTGGGTTCTTAAACTATCTGCGGCAAGGGAACGCGAATAACTCGCTCGAACACGCTTTGCTCAATCTGTTCGCCCTGCGATGTATTTCCCAATAGTGCAGTTGGATTCATGGTGTCATTGGCATCGCAAATTTGCCAGTACTGCTCGGCATCGCCTAACAGTCGGTGAGATAGCAGATCTAGCCGTTCGCCTTCAGCAACGTTGACTTCTGCGAGCACAGGCAGCGATCGCCCCTGGGGCAAAAACCGTCTGCGCTTATAGGCAATTCTAGTCACCGTGGCAATACCTGCATTCGCCTGCGCTGGTCGCTCAAAGGTCGCTTCTGCCGAATTGTAGTACCGGCTTCTAGTATCAAACATAAAGAACCTCAAGATTTAATAATGCTTTTTGGGCGTTAGTGAACTTTTGTATGAAAAGTAACCTCTCTTCCTAATTAGGAATACTGTTGCTTTCGAGGATAGCTATGCTGAAATGTTGTATTTTCTCTAAAAGATTCTTTCTCTTTGAGGAGATACATTAATTAGCGACCTACTTGAACACGCTGAAGCGTTGTTTTACTAACCGCTGAAGCGGCCAGTCGCTCTTTTTGTACCTGATGCGCCATAAATAGCGATCCGCCTTTGCTATCAAACTCAAGATCGGCGTAGCTCAGCACCCGCAAGGACAGATCAATCACGGCTCTGATTGGATTAAGGTTGGTATCGTATGCCTGTTCCTCTATGCTCAAACTCTCTAATCGCACGGGCACTGTTCGCTTCACGCCCCACACCAACAGCGCTAGCGGCAGCTCTACGGGGACTACTTCTAAGGTGCCTGTTTTACTCAGCGATTGATTTTTAAGCACTGTCTCTGATTTGGGATATAGCAGCAGTTCTAGCGCTGCAAGCTGAGGATGTATGCCGTTTTGAAGGGCGTTTATATCTCCTTGTTCGAGCCTGTCGGTGGCGTCTAGCTCAATTTTGAGACTAATGGTTTCTTCAGGTGGGCCGGTAATTCTGAAGGCTTCTTTGCGGCTAGGGCCATCGCTGTCGTCGTCTGAGGCTGTTGCTGTGCGCGGCTTTAGCGATCGCGTCATGGTATCAGGATTGTACTGAAAGGCGACGGCGTTTGCCTGAGGGCCGACTTTGCTAAGCCCGACGATTGCGCCTTTTAACAACCGAGGAGATCCGGGGAAACTGGTCATGGGCGATCGCTGCTATGAAAAGTTCGTGTCCGATAAAACTACCGCGAATTCTCCCTCTAATTCAATGAGGGCGAAAAGTTTTTTGAGATAATTAAACAATCGTTACTCAAAATGATTGTAGAGTATTGTATAACCAGTTCTTATGAGCCTATGGCCTGTGCGCTTCGTATCATTTTATGCATAAGGGCGGATCAGTAGCCTCTCTATTCGCTCAAATCTACTTGCTCAAACTGGCTAATCAAACTGGTGTTGGATATGACTCTTGCAAATAAGACTTTTGTGAATAAGACGACAAAGCCCTTCGAGACGATTTCAGGCGGAGCCCTACAGCCTAAGCTGACTGAATTTTGGGATACGCTGTCGGCAAAAGAAACCAAGAATGTCTTTGTGCGATCGCTTCAGGTCTTAGGTCGGCTAATAAAGCAGCTTGCCGCGATTCTCTCGCTGTTGCTTTTAGCGATCGCTGTTCTAGTCGTCTGGTTTTGGAGCATTGGCTATCAGTCAGGCTTAGCTTTTAAATCTGTTGCAATCGATATGGATCAGCCCGGCGAACGGCAGATCGTGAATGGCCTCGCGCGACTCTTTCTAGTGCCGGTACGATTTCTTGCTGATTTTGTAGAGCATCAGGCCAAAGTGCAGTTTGGCAAAGACTTCAAAGTGCCGCTGCCCGATCTCACTTTCCAACTTTGGAAGCCGCCGCAAAAATCATCTCAGCGCGCTATTGAAGAGACTGATTCAGAGGAGGCTACGGTCACAACCCCAGAAAAATAATAGAATAAAGCCTTGTTATAAATATCACCCTATGCAGCATGGCTATCTCGATACTAACGGCATTCAACTGCACTACGTCACCCAGGGCGAAGGCCCTTTGATGCTGTGCTTACACGGGTTCCCAGAGTTCTGGTACTCTTGGCGGTACCAAATTGAAGCCTTTAGCAGTACGCACAAGGTTGTTGCTATAGATCTACGTGGCTATAACGATAGCGATAAGCCAAAGGCAAAATCGGCCTACGCTTTATCTGAATTAATAGAAGATGTGGCGGGCGTGATTCGAGCGCTGGGATATGAGAAGTGTACGCTGGTAGGGCATGACTGGGGTGGGGCGATCGCCTGGAGTTTTGCCTACGCTTATCCGCAAATGCTTGACCGGCTGATCGTGCTCAACTTGCCGCATCCCGCTAAGTTTGCAGCGGGGTTAAGAACGCCTCAGCAGCTATTACGAAGCTGGTATATCGCCTTCTTCCAGCTTCCGCTACTGCCCGAGCTGCTGCTAAAGGCAAATAACTATGAGGCTATTAGAGCCGCATTTCGCGATCAGGCTGTGAATCCTGATGCGTTTACCACAGCAGATTTAGATGCTCTGGTGGCGGCGGCGGCTAAGCCAAATGCGATTGAGAGTATGTTGAATTACTACCGCAATATTGCAGGCTCAGGCGGGCTGTTGAATCGGGAGTGGGGCGTGCTCAATGTGCCAACTTTGATGGTTTGGGGAGAAAACGATCGGGCTTTGGGTAAAGAGCTTACCTACGGAACCGAGCAGTATGTAAGCGATTTCACAATTCACTATATTCCTAACTGTAGTCACTGGGTTCAGCAGGAGCAGCCAGATCAGGTGAACCAATATATTAAAGACTTTTTAAGGTAGAACCGGGGCTATACAAGCTTCGACTAAAAAAACGCATTCTGAGTGTTGATCAGATCCAACTCTGCCACTTGATTGGGTGCTAGTTTTCACACGCTCACGACGACTTGTTATATTCTGTTGTAAAGTCCCTGGCATGTGATCGCCGCTGAGCTGCCTGACCTTACCACCGAACGCCCGTAAGCTCATCTGCATTCAAGTCGGTCTGCCGGTAGGCAGTATGGGCAACAGAAGCTGCTAGGTTAGATTCTAGGTTAGCTGCAACCTCTGTAAGGGCCGCAGGCTCATTAAAGGTTGTTAGCTGCGAGGCCATTATCTTCGAGTCTGTTCGACCCGCCACCAATCCGTAGGATGAGGCTGCAACATCAAGACTGCTACCAGATAGCTCTGAATCCACGCTATGAATTTCTAATTCGTTTGAATAGAAGGCAGACACTGTTTTTTCTTCCCGATTTTGTAAGCAACAAATTCATTTGTTCGTTGCTACAAAATTAGAATGTCTAACAGTACGAATCACCGGGGATTTATGTCATCTTTTCTGTTGCTTCAGGCAGTATATAGCAGTCGAATATTCCTAGAAGCGGCAGGTTGTTCTACTGCTTCGAGCACAACTAATTGCAGTTTTGTGCAATCTGATCCTATGCGAGCTAGTCTGATTGGGCTGCTTCGTAGTATTGCTCATTTTAATTACTGAACATATTAAAGTATCAAAACTTGGTTGAGATAGCAAGGTATCAAAACTTGGTTGAGAGTGCCTTTAAAGTAGCCCTTTAGGATGGTAGGCTCTTTGGTGGCATGTTCTTAACTCCATTTATGCCAATCAGCTTCTATGCCGGTTTCTGTAGAAATACAGTCCCTATCGGTATCGATTAGCAGATCTCCTGAGCTTACATTCGTCGCTGGTTCACCGTTGGGTCTTATCAGAAAACCGAGGGAAATAGAGTATGTCATCTACTTATACAGAAGATCGACTAGATAAGCTTGAACAGCAAGAATCACTGATCCACCGTTTATTTGAGCAGCAGGTTGAGAAGACGCCAAAGGCGATCGCGCTCGAAGGAAATGGTCAGCAGTTGAGCTATAACACGCTCAACTGTCGGGCAAATCAGCTAGCCTATTTTTTAAGCGCTCAAGGGGTTGGGCCTAATGTGCTAGTCGGGCTATGTCTTGAACGCTCATCAGATATGGTGGTGAGCATCTTAGCTATCCTAAAAGCAGGCGGAGCTTACGTTCCGCTTGACTCTAGCTATCCTCGCGATCGCATTGCCTATATGTTGGAGCAGGCCCAAGTCGATATTGTGCTAACCCACAGTTGCCTACAAGACCGGCTACCCCAATCACAGCGATTTACATTCTGTCTTGACAAAGATTGGAAAAGGCTGGCTGATGCGCCTACTAGCGATCGCAAGTATCCAATGCCCCCAATGTCTTTGGGCTATGTCGTCTATACCTCGGGTTCTACCGGAAACCCGAAGGGTGTTGCTATGCCTCACGGCCCGCTGGCAAATCTTATTCGCTGGCAAGTTAACAGCTCGGTTGTGACAACGGGTAAAACGCTTCAGTTTACACCCATCAGCTTTGATGTCTCTTTTCAAGAGATCTTTGCCACCCTGACAGCCGGAGGCACGGTTGTTCTCATTAAAGACGCAGATCGCCGCGATCCCTACACGTTACTCAAAGTCATTGAGAGCCAGTCAATTGAGCGATTATTTTTACCTTTTGTAGCCCTGCAGCAGCTCGCAGAAGTCGCTGTAAGCGTAGGCTCAGCACCCACTGGCCTCAAAGAGGTGATTACCGCAGGCGAACAACTACGTATTACGCCTGCGCTAGCTCAGTGGTTCGGCCAAATGCCCCACTGCATCTTATGGAACCAATATGGCCCCTCAGAAAGTCACGTAGCGACGGCCTACCAGCTTTCGGGCACCCCGGATGAATGGCCGACGCTCCCGCCTATAGGGAAAGCCATTGACAATGCTGAAATTCATTTGTTAGACGAGCGCTTACTCCCCGTTTCTCATGGCAATATTGGGGAGATTTATATTGGCGGTATATGCCTTGCCAAAGAATATCTTCACCAACCAGATTTAAGCGCAGAGCGTTTTATCGAAACAGCTCACGGTAAGTCTGCTCGACTTTATAAAACGGGAGACTTAGCTCGACGCTTAGCCACTGGTGACTATGAGTATCTGGGCCGGTGCGATCAGCAGGTTAAGATTCGCGGCTATCGGATTGAGCTAGGAGAGATTGAAACCGTTTTAGACCGTCACACTGACGTTAAAGAGGCGGTTGTCATCGCCACAGAAGCTCAGATAGGAACAAGGCAATTATTAGGGTATGTTGTTTTGAGCAAGCCAAATGCCTTAGGTGTTGTCGGAGAACTCCGTCATTTTTTAGGCGATCGCCTGCCTGACTACATGATTCCCAGCCAAATTATATGCTTAGATGCATTTCCTTTAACGCCTAGCGGTAAAGTAGACCGTCGCAATTTGCCAATACCTCAGCAATCACTTCCAGAGGACTGTTTTACTCAGCCTAAAACACCTATTGAGCAGCAGCTAGCCGATATCTGGGCAGAGCTACTTGGATTGGCCCGAATAGAGACTGACCAAAACTTCTTCGATCTTGGTGGGCACTCGCTCATAGCCACACAGGTCATTATTCGTATCCGTGAAGAATTAGAACAGAATGTTCCGTTTACTCAGATATTTGAGATGCCGACAATTGGGAAATTAGCCAGTTGGCTATTAACTCAGCCCAAAGTAAATACCGTCGCACCGATCGTTCTAAAGCCTTTGCCCGAGAAGGTTGCGGCTCCTTTAGCCTGGGTGCAAGAACCCCTTTGGGTTTTAGATCGACTGGTACCCAATCATCCTTTTTATACTGTGCCAGTGGCTTTTCAGCTTACGGGTCATTTAAACATACAGGCTTTAGAGAAAGCCCTGCAAGCAGTCATTGATCGCCATGAAGCGCTACGGACACTCTTTGTTATTCAGCATGGAAAACCCGTGCAGATTGTGCAAGAAAAAGCTGTCTGTCCTTTTCGCCTGGTCGATCTTTCTCAGCTATCTGAGGATGAACGAGCGACTGCGCTCCAGAGGCAACTGGTTGAGGCGGCACGAGTTCCTTTTAATCTAGCCGAAGATGTTCTGCTGCGCGTTACTGTATTCGCACTGGCGACAGATGAACATACGCTACTGTTGAATCTGCATCACATTGTTTGTGATGGCTGGTCGGTGAGCCTGTTGCTTAAGGAGCTAACGGTACTCTATACCGCATTTGTTGCAGATAAACCTTCGCCGCTATCGCCGCTACCGGTTCAATACAGCGATTTTAGTCTTTGGCATCGGCAGTGGCTGCGCTCGAAAACGTATGAGCAGCAGCTAACCTACTGGAAAGCTCAGCTTGCCGATGAAGTTCCTATGCTGGCGTTGCCTTACGATTTTTCTCGTCCTGCAATGCCAACCTATAACGGGGGCCGACAGTTTTTTCAGCTTTCAGAATCTCTAACTCACTCTCTTAAAGCGCTGTCAAGAGAGTCTGACACTACCCTCTATATGATGTTATTGGCAGCTTTCCAAACCCTACTTTATCGCTATAGCGGACAGTCTGATATTGCAGTGGGTTCTTTGTTGGCTAGTCGTCCTCATGGCGATCTAGAACAGCTCATTGGATTTTTCCCGAATACAGTCGTTTTGCGTAGCAATCTCTCAAAAACTCCCAGCTTCCGGCAGTTGCTGCAAAGGGTAAAGACAATGACGCTAGGCGCTTACGCCCACCAAGACATTCCCTTTGATCATCTTGTGCAAGCACTGCATCCTGATCATAAGCCGGGACAAAACCCCTTCTTTCAGGTTGTGTTTAACCTGCAAAATACACCGGCCCTAGCGCAGTCATTTCCTGGACTGACGCTAACACCGATTGAGTTAGATAATAGGACTGTTAAGTTTGATCTGTTTTTGGAGCTGGCCGAACAACCTGCTGGCATGAGTGGTTATTTTGAGTACAGCACCGATCTGTTTAAGGCTGAAACCATCGCTCGGATGAGTCGCCACTTCATCAAACTGCTTGAGGCCATAGTGGCCAACCCGGATTGTTCTATTGCTGCGCTGCCGCTGCTTTCTACAACAGAACTGCATCAAATAGCCGGTTGGAATAAAACCACAGCCGACTATCCTAAAGACCAGTGCCTGCACGAGCTAATTGAAGCGCAAGTTAGAAAAACGCCGGAGGCGATCGCCCTCGAAGTAGCCGGTCAATGCCTTACTTATGAATCGCTCAATCAGCGCAGTAATCAGTGCGCTCATTACCTACGCTCATTAGGTGTTGGCCCCGGCAGCTTAGTCGGCATCTTTATAGATCGCACCGAGCATCTGCTGATTGCCCTGCTAGCGGTGCTAAAGGCAGGGGCCTGCTACGTTCCATTAGACCCAATCTATCCGGCTGAGCGACTAGCGTTCATGATAGAAGACAGCCAGCTCTCGTGGGTGTTAACCCAGTCATCGCTTCTATCTCAGCTACCAGTTTCTGCACACCAAGCCCTCTGTTTGGATCAGATGGGTTGTGCCCTATCGCAGCAAAGCTCAATCAACCTTGAACCACTCGCCTCTTCTGAGAACGTGGTCTACACCCTATACACCTCAGGATCTACCGGTAACCCCAAAGGTGTTCAAATTCAGCACCGCGCCTTGATTAATCTCCTGTGGTCTATAAAGCAGCGTCCAGGACTCACCGCTCAAGATGTTTGGATAGCGGTCACTACGGTCTGTTTTGATATTGCAGCAGCCGAATTGTACCTACCCTTAATTGTAGGTGCTAAGGTTGTTCTGGCGAGCCGTGAAACCGCCCGTGATCCGAAGCTGTTAGCCGCACTTCTCACCGACGTGGGGGGCACTATGATGCAGGCAACTCCCGCCACTTGGCGGATGTTGATTGCAGCCGGATGGAAAGGATTTGCCCAGCTCAATATTTGGTGCGCAGGCGAACCGCTACCCCGCGATTTGGCCGATCAGCTTCTATCACGAGGAAAAACGCTGTGGAATCTGTACGGGCCAACAGAAGCAACTATCTATTCGACGGTTCATCAAGTAGAAGCGCAGGGCAGCACCATCCCAATTGGTCGGCCCGTTGCCAATACTCAAGTCTACTTACTCAAAACGGCCTCTCACGAGGGCGCTTCTAAAACCTCTCAACGGTTGTCGCCTGTCCCGATAGGGGTTATTGGCGAACTTTATATTGGAGGAGATAATTTAGCCAAAGGCTATCTAAATCAGCCTGTGCTCACTCAGGAAAAATTTATTCCCCACCCTTTCGCGCCTGATCCAACAGCTCGAATTTATCGTACAGGCGATTTGGCCCGGTATTTGCCAGATGGTAGCTTAGAGTGCTTGGGGCGCATAGACCATCAGATAAAAATTCGAGGATTTAGGATTGAACTTGGTGATATTGAAATGGCGATTAATCAGCATCCGATGGTTCATAGCACCGTCGTCGTCGCCCGAGAAGATCGCCTACAGCAAAAGCAGCTGGTTGCCTACGTGGTGGCCAATGAAAGCTCCGACTGCAAAAATCCTAACAGCGAAAAATCCAACAGTGAAAACATCAATAGTGAGTTTCAGCTAGCCTCTTGCGAACAGGCCCAAGCTCCCAATCACCAGCAAACGCAGCAGTGGCAGACTATCTGGGAGCAGACTTATCAGCAATCTGTCAATGCAATTGATCCAGCATTTGATATCTCCGGCTGGGGCAGTAGCTATACAAAACAGCCCATGCCGGAAGCCGATATGCGTGAGTGGGTTGAGCATACGACAAATCGAATTCTAGCGCTGCGGCCCCAGCGGCTGCTAGAAATTGGCTGTGGCACAGGGCTGTTGCTTTGGCGAGTGGCACCGAGCTGTAAGTCCTATCGAGGTGTTGATCTTTCGTCTCAGGCGATTAAGGCTCTTCAGTCGCATATCAACCAAACGCTTCGAGATACTCATTTAGCCGATTCGGTTCAGCTAGCCGATTCGGTTCAACTAGGTGCGGGCGCTGCCGATAGTCTTACGCCAGAAGACTTTAAAGCTGTTGATACTGTTGTTATGAACTCTGTAGTGCAGTATTTTCCTAGTGCTGACTACTTATTTGCCGTAATAGAAAAAGCTTGTCAGGGACTGGCGACAGGCGGTCAGGTCTTCATTGGCGATGTGCGCAGCCTGGAGCTACTGCCAGCTTTTCATACAGCGGTTCAGTTGTTTCAAGCTGAAAAGACGCTGCCGCTTGAAAAGTTGAAAGCTCGCATTCAGTCAAAGCTGACGCAAGAAAGTGAGCTAGTCATTAGTCCTCAGTTTTTTACAGCTTTACGACACCACCTGCCTGAAATCGCGCAGGTAGATATTCAGCTTAAGCGAGGTCAGCACTTGAATGAAATGACTCAGTTTCGCTATGACGTGGTTTTACATATTGGTGTGGTTGATGCTCGTCAGACTGGTGCTTGTCAGAATTCTCTTTCGCAGGAAAGTGCTGCCTCTCCCTCTGCCGTTTCTATAAATTGGCAGGCCGATATAGATATACAAGCCGTGAAAGCGAACCTCATGCAGACGCAGCCGGAACGGTTGACTCTTTGCCAGATTGGCAATGCCAGATTGCTGCCTACCTTAAAGGCCATGGCTGCATTGTCGGCAGAACAAGCCTCGATAGAAACCGCCGGTGATTTACAAGAATATGTGCGATCGCCCGCGTCCTCATCCGTAGGATTAGACCCAGAAAAGCTCTGGCAACTGGGAGAGTCTCTAAATTACCAAGTTTCTCTTCACTGGTCTGAAGATTTTCAATCTAAAACCTTTGATGCGACTTTTGAAAAGCTGTCGCCGCTTTGATGAAAAGTACAAAAACGACATAAACCCAACAGTTCAGCCGGTAATCAACCAAAACAATAAAGCTAATGATCGCTGCAAAAACACTCGATTGGTCTGTTTATACAAACAAACCTACCCGCTCGAATCCTATCAAACTGAGATCTCAACTGCGCCAGCACTTGCAGGCTAAGCTGCCCGACTATATGGTGCCTTCTACCTTCGTCTTTTTATCCTCTTTGCCACTCATGCCGAACGGTAAAGTGGATCGAAAAGCACTGCCAGCGCCGCCTTCAAAGCGCGAAGCCTCATCGAAATTTATCGCTCCTAGCACCGCCGAAGAAAGGCTAATTGCCGCGCTGTGGGCAGATGTTTTATCTGTCGATCAGGTCAGTACGGATGATAACTTTTTCGATTTAGGCGGTCATTCTCTGCTAGCTGCAGAGTTGCTGTTTAGGCTGCAAGAAACGTTTGACGTTGACTTGGCTCTGATCAGCATTTTTATGTCACCTACGGTTGCAGGGCAAGCAAAATTAGTGCGCGATCGCAAGGCCGGAACCCTAGTTGATACCGCGAGCATTGATCTTCGCGCAGAGGCTATACTACCGTCAGATATTGTTCCAACAACAGAAGTAAAAGCTAAGGTTAGTTCTCCTAACGCCGTATTGTTAACGGGCGCTACTGGCTTTTTAGGAGCCTTTTTACTACATCAGCTACTCACACAAACCCAAGCCACCGTTTACTGCTTGGTGCGATCGCCCAGTCAAGCTACAGCCAAAGAGCGAATCATTGAAAACTTACAGCAGTACGCGCTCTGGCAGTCAGGCTACGAACCAAGAATTGTCTTTCTACCGGGAGATTTGGCGCAACCACAGCTGGGCCTGTCCCCTGAGCTATTTCAACAGCTAGCCAAAACCATTGACCTCATTTATCACAATGGGAGTATGGTGAACTTCATGTATCCTTACTCGATTATGAAGGCTACCAATGTTTCAAGCACCGAAACGCTGCTGCGCTTGGCAAGTCAACAAAAAATTAAGCCGGTTCACTTTGTCTCGACAATGGGTGTGTTCTCGCCTATTGCCTATGCCGACAATCACACCGTTCGTTCACAGGACGCAGCCGATCAGCCAGAGGGCATGTACGGCTACACCCAAACCAAGTGGGTCGCCGAAAAGCTGCTTGCCATTGCCCAATCGAGAGGAATCCCAACCACTATTCATCGACCTGCCTGGGTAGAAGGCCATAGTCAAACAGGCGTTTGTAATCGAGGTGATTTTCTGCGCAGCCTGATTAAAGGCTGTTTGCAACTGGGGCTTGCTCCCGATTGGCAGATGCCGATTGACATTGTTTCAGTAGACTACCTTAGCCAGGCCATTGTTCATCTTTCTACTCAACCCACATCAGCAGGACAGTCCTACAACTTTGCCAATCCCCATGCAATCGACTGGATGCAGCTCGTAGACTGGCTCAATGACTACGGCTACAGTCTGAAGAAAATTCCCTATGCCGACTGGCTGGCTCTGATTAGAGACAGGGTTACGTCTAACTGTGACAATGCGCTGGCTCCTTACCTTTCATTTTTAACCGAGCGATCACCAGAATATCCGATGACCATTCCCGAAATTTACTTCCGTACCCATCAGCTACAGTTTGAAAATGATAATTTGCAGCAGGCGCTTGCAGGCTTTGCCAACCCCTATCCGCCGGTTGTTGATCTATTACCTGTCTATTTCTCCTACTTTATTAAAAGTGGTTACCTCGATCCACCATAGAAAAGTAGCTTTAAAAAGGTAGCCGCTCTTTCGTGAGTAATATCAGCTCGTCGTTTCGCAAATCAAATTCACATCTGTAGTTTTTACCTATAGTAGGCGTCAACATGCTAGGTTCTGCATCCCCAATCTATGAGTTAGTCCGTGGTCAAATTAAGCTAGGAAAACGAGAAGAATTCAGCAGAATTCACCAACAGATTCTTCTTCCCATTCTTCAAGATGCAGGAATTGAGCCTGTCTCAATGCTTGTGACAGAATCAGGTCGTTACGATCAATTTCTCAATATCTATCGCTATGCTGACTTGAACACGTATGGAATAAGAACCGATACCTTTGCCCAAGATAAACGCGTGGGTGATTACTTCGGTGCCATGCTGCCTTGTATTGAAGGCCCCTTGCAAGTTGAACTCGCCCTAGAACTATTTCCTCATCCTATTGTCTAAAATTCCAGCATTGAGCTATTTGCGTTGCGCCTACAACGTTCTGTCCCTTCACGATTTAAAGCACCACGGCTTTCAAGCTCAATGCGAGCTGGGGTGCGATAAGTCTAAAGAGCTGAGCAACATCATCTAGGGTTGCGTAAGGAATTTTCCACTGTATAGACAGGACGGCTAAGGCTTCTCCTCGGCAAATAATTGGGATAGTTAGATGGCTTTCGACACCGGCTGCATAGAGATCGTCGTTGGCCTGATCGTCGTTGGCCTGAATTTTGAGCGCAGATTGAATTTGCCCAGAGGCGATCGCTGCTCTCACTAATCCATTTTCCTTGACCGCTTCTACCGCTGCGGCACCATAACATCCAGCCCCGCTGCTGTCAGTCAATAGTAGCGCGCAGGCATCCGCATCCAAAACCTGCCCAATGCCCTCTGCCAGAAACGTCAGCGCTTCAGATCTTTCTAGTGATTGAGCGGCCAGTTGACCGATGGCAACCACCAGCTTAGAAA
The DNA here is from genome assembly GCA_963793265.1 of uncultured cyanobacterium. GTDB lineage: Bacteria > Cyanobacteriota > Cyanobacteriia > Phormidesmidales > Phormidesmidaceae > Phormidesmis. The sequence continues at coordinate 390,422 of CAWBZI010000002.1, read as the reverse complement.
ATTTTTCGGCTCGGTAAGCCTCCTCACGATAAGCCTTGGCCTTGGTGTAGGTATCTAGGGCTAGCTCTACCAAGTGCTCCAGGTTATCAGCATCCCAGGGCTTAGTGACATAGCGATATACCTGGCTTGCATTAATCGCATCAACCAGATCAGAGACATCTGTAAACCCAGTTAGAATAATGCGAACCGTATCAGGAAAAGTAGCCACTGTTCTGCTTAAAAACTCTGTGCCCTTCATTAGTGGCATCCGCTGATCAGAGATAATGACTGCCATTTCTCCCTTGGTTTCTAGCACTTCAAGCGCTGCCGCGCCGCTCTCTGCTTTAAACACCTTAAAGTCTTTGCGAAAGGCACGATAGAGTAAATCTAAGTTATTGGGCTCGTCATCTACTACAAGCATATAGGGCTTTTTAGCAGGATTGCGGCTAGCTAAGGTCAGTGGGCTGGTAGTGTTCATAGTATTGTTGAGATGATCTGTTGGGTACTGTTCAAGGCTGATCGTGAATGTGTTAAAAGACAGTCGTTAGCTACTGGCTAAGTGGATAGGCAGTTCGATGACGAACTCTGTGCCAACACCTTCGTCAGAGAAGCATTCAATTTTGCCTTTATGCTTTTCAGTCACTAGCTGATAGCTAATTGCCATCCCCATGCCTGTCCCTTTACCCACTGCTTTAGTGGTAAAGAATGGGTCGAAAATTCGCGCTTTTACTTCGGGTGAAATGCCCGTACCATTATCTGCGATGCTAATTACCACGCTCTCTGCACGAGTTTCAGTGCGAATGATAATTTGCAGGATTTTGTCAGAATCAGGGTTTTCTGCTAGCTCGGTTGTTAGCGCGTCGATACCATTCACTAAAATGTTCATAAATACCTGGTTGAGCTGTCCGGCATAGCACTCTATTTCTGGTAGCTGATCGAAGTCTCTAATAATTTTAATTTCAGGGCGATCGCCGCTAGCCTTTATTTGATGCTGCAAAATCATCAGCGTGCTTTCTATGCCCTCATGAATATCAACGGCTTTGCACTCTGCCTCGTCCATTCGAGAAAAGTTGCGTAGCGATAGAACAATCTCTTTGATCCGAGTTGTCCCTTCTTTCATCGCAGATAGGGTTTTACTCAAATCCTCTTTAACAAAATCAATCTCTAGCTCTTCCGCTTGCTCCTGAATTTCTTCAACAGGATCTGGATAATGCGTCTCATAAAGCTGGACAAATTCTATAAGATCATTACAGTGGCTTTCTATATATTTGATATTGCCATGAATAAAGTTCACTGGATTGTTGATTTCATGCGCTACACCTGCGACCATTTGGCCAAGGCCAGACATCTTCTCTTGCTGCACCAGATGCGCCTGTGTCTTCTTCAGCTCTCTGAGTATCTCGGTAAGTTCTCCAGTGCGCTCTTCTACTCGATGTTCAAGATCTTCGTTGGCGTGTCTGAGGTTTCTATTAGCCCTCCGATTTTCCTGAATGGCAGCAGATAGTACTAGCGTTGCAACGGTGAGTGCTACTACGAAAGACTGAAGTAAGATAGCGGCTTCGTATACTTCACTCTGGGCAAAAGACCCATTGCCGCGAAGCGTTTGAAAAATAGCGATCGCACTCATCACCAGTGCTAAAAAGGAAGCCTCCCGAGGCCCAAATCGAATAGCCGCCCAAATCAGCGGCAAAATCATGACGTACTCAACAGGCGTCGTTCCAGAAAAAGCAGTTAGACCCGTCACAATCAGCAGGCTCAGCACAAAGAGAAATTCTGCAAGTTCTCTCTTGCGAAGCTTCCAGCGTTTCGCTTGAATAGATTGCCACGTACAAATCATGACTGGTGAGACAATCATCATGCCAGTCGTGATTGAAGCTATCCATCCTCTGTAGAGCGGTAAAAAATCGCGCCAGCTACTGCCTGCAAGAAGGCACTGCGCGGCAATCGACAAGGCAGAAGTTACGAAAGGAACAGGCACCACCAGGCAGAGAAACTTGAGCGTATCGGCAATTCGCTCGAAAGGTTTTCTATTTCTTACAAAATGCAGAATTAGGCTGCTGATTACGATGTAGTCTATCGTTGCTATTCCTGCAATCAATAGACTAGCTGGCCAGTAGTGATAGTAAAGAAACTCGTTTGCAACCAAGTCGCAGATGAAAATGGGTAGCCACATCTTCTTTGGCCCAAAGATGAACACTACCGCCATAAACACCCCTGTAGAGGGCCAGATGACGCCGGTTCCATCGTCAAAAGCGAAAATGCCCGATATCTTAGCCAAATACAAATGTATTGGTAGCAAGATAGTCAGACTGATAATAGAGGTTCTATTGAACAGTGATTGCCTAAGCCATTGATTGAGTCTGTCCATGAGCTTCCTTCGCGATCTCTTTCACGATGTTTCCTTAAGGCCGTGCTGCCAAATTCGGCAAACGATTGCTACCTAATAATGCCCGGACTGTCTGATTTTCAGACTTAAGTGGTCTAGAGAAATTCAGAGCTTGGTTGGGATTCCTTTTGAGAGGGTGACGCGCTGAATAAAGTGAATCTCAATATCGCTAATCAAGTCTGGCAGTCAGCTCAGTTAGCGGCCTGTCATTTTTCAATAGCTTGACAATGACAGGCCGCTGGTCTTTTATCTGCAAGCCCTCGGTAAACTAGCGTCAGCAAGTGCTCATAAAAAATGAGGCTGCTGCATATATTATTTTGATAAAGCTTTACCAGAGCAAGTAATTTCACTCAGCATAGATTGTGCTTTTTTCTCTTAGATTGTGATCGTCTACTGATAGAGGAAATAATTTATGGCAAGAAAGAAGAAGCTAGCGCTAGTAACAGCAACAACTGTGGCTCTGTTATCGGTGCAAGGCGTAACGTCATCTGCAAAAGCTGCTGTGCTGGGAGGTAGCAGCACTTGCTCCGAGGTCAGCTTTAGCTATCTTGACTGCGCAGGCTCATTTTCAGGAAATGACAAAGGTGCTCAGGGCAGCGGATTATTAAATCTCAATTCACTGTTTGGGGAAGGCTGGTCTTTTGTCGGCGACAATGAAGATGGATTCGTTTCGTTTACGGACGGTGGTGAAAGTAGTCAGTTAGGAAGCGCTTCGACAGGGCTGAGCGGACTAGGTGCGATCGCAATCAAGGCAGGTAATTCTTATTCCCTGTACACCGTCAGCGACCTGGCAGCTTTTGATTGGGGAACGGCAGGTGTCGCAAAGGTTGGGAAAAAAGGCAATACGCCAGGACTCTCACATCTATCTGTGTATAGGCAGGCAAGCTCTGAGCCGCCCGCTTCGCAGGAGGTGCCAGAGCCCGGTTTGTTGTTGGGCATTGTAGGTATAGTTGGCATCAGCAGTCGTCTGCGACGCAAAGGCGATTACTAAGCCGTAAGCGTGAGATATCAGACCTGATAAGAAAAGAAACAGAAATAGGTTAGCTTTTGACTACGCCCTGTAGCTATTCTCTAGTAAGAGACAGCTACAGGGCGTTTTTTTAGTGAGAAACAGTGATTTGTCCCAAAGTATCTAACGATGTCGTATTCTATGACTTTCTCAACGACAGTCTATAAGATTTTTCTTTTTTCTTAACAATGACTGCTAAAGGCAAGCGAGACACGGTTTTTCCGTTCGTTCTACGCCCTAATTTTCTAAATTTAGAAAGCGAGTTTCATAGAACGCTGCTGACAGGCTAGCGGCTCAGCACCAGTATAAAAGTATCGAACTGTTAATGTATTCGGAAGATTAAGCCATGGTTGTTTCCTTTCAGCAAGCGCCGACTGTTCCTTTTCAAAACCGCACTTCATGGCTGAAAGGCACTGGCAGACGAATAGCGTACCAGTCAGCTGCGCTCAAGCGGATTATTATCTCCGATGATATAGAGCTAGTTGAGAAACTGCAGGCGACACTCTCTTGCGCAGGCTATCAGATCAGCGTTATTCACGATGGCCTGCGGGGGCTACTTGCTGTCAAGCGCCTTTGCCCAGATCTCATTGTTGTAGATTGGGAGCCGCCTAGACTCACAGGGTTAGATATCTGCAGTCGTCTAAAGACAAATAATAGAGGCGATCAGCCGATCATTTTGCTCACAAGAGGAGAGGGGATGCGTGAGCGAATTGCAGGGTTTGAAGCAGGTGCTGATGACTGAATCTCTATGCCTTTTGTAGAAGAAGAGTTTGTTGCCCGCATTCGTACGAGAATAACAGGTCATCGTAGAACTCTAGACACTTCAGAGGCAGCTTTGTACTGTGCCAACATTGTTCTTAACCGCAAAACCCGAAAGGTTTTTCGTAATGACCGCTTGGTTAGGCTAGTCGTCCCTGAAAAACTGCTTCAGGTCATGCCACACAGGTGTTTTGGGCTATGAATAGCGCGGTAGAATGACCAGATAAGCCGTTACCGCCAAAAAAAGCTTGCCCACGCGCTTAATGGTGGGCTTGCACTGCCTCAAAGCGCTGTACGACGAAAGCGATGAGTCCGTGGTGGCAAAATGGGTTGAGAATCCTTACTGGCAATATTTTTGCGGTGAGACGATGTTTCAGCATGAACTGCCCTACCATCCGACCAGTTTGGTGAAGTGGCGTAAGCAAGTAGGGACTGAAGGAATTGAGCTGCTGTTGGGTCAAGTCGTTCGCAGCGCGATGAGCACAGCGATGCTAAGACCCAGAGAAATTGAGCGCGTGAATGTAGATGCCACTGTCCAAGAAAAAGCAGTGGCGTTTCCAACCGATGCTCTGGCTTTATCAGCAGGCGAGGAAGACGCTGGTACGCGCGGCAAAAAAGAGAAATATAAAATTGCGTCAAAGCTATGTCCGCGTTGGCAAGTACGCTTTCTTCAAGCAAAGTCGTTAGGGAGCTGCGCTCAAATAAAGTACCGGCAAACCGACAAATATTGCCCTGGGCTTAGCGTGCTATGCCCCTACGTCACCGTCAATTTCTGTAGGGGCTTAGCACTGCTATGCCCGAGGCAATGAACAGCGCTATCAGCGGTACTTTATTTAGACGCATGTCCCTTACCGCGCGGCTAGCCAGCTAAAACGAGCGAAGAAGTATGCTCGAAAACTACGTACTTATCTGGGTCGTGTGATTCGAGATATTGAACGAAAGCTACCGCAGCCGGATGCTCAGATGGCCACGTTGTTGAAGAGAGCACTCGCAGATTAAACAACAACAGCGGAGTGATTCTAACAAGCTCTACAGTATGCATGCGCCAGAAGTAGAATGTATTGCCAAAGGCAAAGTCAACAAACGCTACGAGTTTGGCTGCAAAGTCGTGCTGGTGACAACTAGCCATAGCAACTGGATTGTCGGCGCAGCGGCTGTCCATGGTCATCCCTACGACGGCGCAACCTTGAGCGCTGCGATTGAGCAGACGCAGCGGCTCACCGGGGCGACGCCGAAGCAAGCCGCTGTGGACAAAGGGTTCCGAGGCATCAAGTATCATCCGTCTGGCGTACAGGTGCGTACTTTTTGTTAGCGGCAAGCTAAGATCGACAATCGCTAAGTTAGGCTGATGGCGAGCAATTAGCTGCTCAGCAGTCTGTACGTTACCAGCAGTTGTAATGCCCCAGCCCTCGGATATCTTTGCTGAAGCGCCGGAATTGTACCCTTTAAAATAGCATCGTGGTCGTCAATAACAATAAAACGTTGCTCTGCGTTTGTTTCTAGCATTTACCGGCTATGGCAGTGGACAGTTGTTGTGAGTAGTATTGAAAACATTTAAGCTTATATTCAGATCCTACTTGAATGCAACATGAGCCTATGAACTTACTTTTAAGAATTTAAGAGTGCTTTGACAGTTACGGTCACATTGCTTCTAAGACAGATCTATCTTCGTTTTTGAATCTCTTTGAAAATGAGAAACTCATGAGAATACAAAAAGCCTACGTATATTTGAGCGTACTCAAAATGAGAGAGTGACTTCGCAAATAGCAACCTGCAATCTGCCTCGAACAGCAGCAATCTGGATCAGAAAATGATATTTTGGTCTATCTATGAACGAATTTTCATATGAAGTTTAGTTCATTCTCATCTCAGCTTCAGGTTCCTCTGGAAGGATACTGAGCAGAAGTGAGAGCCTTCACAAAGCCGTTGTCTTGGGAGTGTGTGCCTGTGTTGCCTACAGAATGTGCCGATCGGTTAAAGATAGTCGCCAATTCTACCCGGCTGGCGGTTCTAGAGCTGTTGTTAGAGAGCCCTAAGCGAGTAGCAGAGATCAATCAGGTGATCAAAATTGAGCAGAGTTTGCTGTCGCATCATTTAAAGACCTTACGCAAGGCAGGGTTTTTGACTTCTGAGCAGACGGGAAAGGGACGGCTGTATCGGCTGTCGCCAGCAGTTGAGGTTGTTGATTCAAAAGGGAGCAGGTCTAAAGGGCTCAACTTAGGCTGCTGTATCCTTTGCTTTTAAGAGATTTCCTTGACTTTTGTATTGTTTTTAGCTGACAAGAATTATGCTTAACGTTAAACCTTCGGTTTTACTTAGTATTGGACTGGTGGGCAGTCTGTGGCTGCAATCTTGCTCTCAATCAAGCGAGTCTGCAGAAGTCTCAGCGGGGGGGCAGCGCGAGCTGCAGGGAAAGATTGTGCTGACAGGATCTAGTACGGTTGCACCTTTAGCGGCTGAGATTGGTAAGCAGTTTGAGCAAGATAATCCCGGCGTGCGGGTGGATGTGCAGTCGGGAGGCTCTTCTCGGGGAATTGCGGACGCCCGCGCTGGGGTGGCTGATTTGGGAATGGTTTCAAGATCGCTTGGCGCAGACGAACCCGACCTGAGGGCGTTTCCGATTGCCCTAGATGGGATTGCGATGATTGTGCATGAGAGTAATCCTGTTAGCGAGCTGAGTGAAAGTCAAATAGAACAGATTTATCGGGGAGACGTTGATAGCTGGCAGGCCGTTGGTGGAGCGGCCAAGCCGATTACGGTGGTGAATAAAGCAGAGGGGCGCTCTACGCTGGAGCTGTTTTTGAAGTATTTGGACTTAGAGGCGGCTGATGTTAAAGCTGACGTGGTGATTGGAGATAATGAGCAAGGCATAAAAACTGTGGCCGGGAACCAGAACGCGGTAGGCTACGTTTCGATTGGTTCAGCGGAAAACAGTATTGAGCAGGGCGTGCCGATTAAGCTGGTGAAAATAGACGGAATTGAGGCGAGTACGGCTACTGTAAAGGGCGGTCAGTTTCCTATTTCTAGAGAGCTGAATTTGGTAACGCCAAACGAGCTTACGGATGAAGCCAGCGCTTTTGTTGAATTTGCACAGTCTCCTGACGCTTATGAGATTATTGAAACGCAGTACTTTGTCCCGATTATTGGGGAGTGACATTAAAAAAGGAGAAATGGCATGGCGCGATCGCCCGCTTACTTTTTTTGCGCAAGGATTTGCTGCGATCGCTGGCTTGATAACGCTGCTGATTGCTGGCTTTTTACTACGCGAAACCTGGCCAATTTTAAGCAGCATTGGCCTGCGCCCCTTCTTCACAGACGCCCAATGGAATCCGACATCGGGCGAGTTTAATCTGTTGCCGATTGTGTATGGTACGCTGCTGACCTCCGCCGGAGCGATCGCGCTATCTGCGCCACTGGGCATTCTCTCAGCGCTGTTTTGCCAGGTGTACGCGCCGCCGCTACTGGCTAAAGCTTACCGCCGAATTATTGAGCTGCTAGCAGGCATTCCCTCGGTGGTGTATGGCTTTTGGGGTTTGGTGGTGCTGGTGCCCATGATTAACCGCTGGCAGCCGCCAGGGCAGGGGTTGTTTACAGGCATTGTTATTTTAACGCTGATGATTTTGCCGACAGTGGCGCTGATGACTCAGGCGAGTTTGAGCGATGTGCCCTTTGCCTACCGGCAGGGGGCGATCGCGCTAGGGCTCTCACGCTGGACGCAGTTGCGGCATATTTTGCTACCGGCAGCTCGCTCGGGCGTATTAACAGGGCTAGTGCTAGCAGGCGGACGGGCGTTAGGAGAAACAATGGCGCTGCTGATGGTTTGCGGCAATGTTGTGCAGGTGCCTGAGAGTTTGTTTTCACCCATGCGGACGCTAACCGCTAATATTGCGCTGGAAATGGCCTATGCAACCGGCGATCATCGCGCTGCGCTGTTCGTGAGTGGGCTAATTTTGCTGCTGACGATTGTGGGGCTAGTCGGGATAGCCGACTGGCTGGGCCGAGAAGGAGGCATTGTTCGATGAGTAATATTCAATGAGCGATTACAGGCGCTGGGCAGATAGTCTGCTAACTGGGGCAGTTTGGCTGACAGCAGTGCTGATTTCAGCAACATTCTGTTGGATCGTTGGCGATTTGCTTTGGCACGGGCTCGCTCATGTGTCCTGGCAATTTTTAGTAAGTGCGCCTGAGAATGCCGGACGCGAGGGCGGCATTGGCCCTATTTTGGTATCTACGCTGTTGATCTTAAGCGTTTGCTTGATGGTCGCACTGCCGATAGCCTTAGGCACCGCTTTCTTTCTAAGCGAACTGTCTTTGGCTTATGGGGGGCTGGGCCGATGGATTCGGCTGAGTTTAGAGGTGCTAGCAGGCGTGCCGTCTATTGTCTTTGGGCTGTTTGGCAATGCCTTCTTTTGCAAGGTGTTAGGGCTTGGGTTCTCGATTCTAGCAGGCGGATTAACCCTGGCCTGTATGGTGCTACCTATCCTAATTAGAACCACAGAAGAGGGACTGCGCGCCGTGCCACACGAATACCGACTGGGCGGCGCGGCACTTGGGTTTTCAAAAACAACAATGCTCTCCCAGGTGCTGCTACCCTCGGCGCTGCCGGGCTTGACGGTGGGGCTAATTTTAGGCATTGGGCGGGCGCTAGCCGAAACCGCAGCGCTTATATTTACCAGTGGCTACGTCGATCGAATGCCGTCTTCTCTATTTGATTCTGGCCGTAGCCTATCGATTCATATTTTCGATCTGTCTATGAACGTCTCGGGTGGGAACGACAATGCCTATGCTGCTGCGATTGTGCTGCTGTTGCTGCTGTTGTTTATTAACGCGCTGGCCTCCGGCCTGAGCGAATACTGGTTAAAGGAGAGATTGCTAACACGATGATTATTGAGAACTCACCCCTGGCATCATTAGTTACAAATTTGCGGGTAGACCCGCTCATAGAGATTGAGCGGCTCTCGCTACACTATGGCAAAAAAACAGCGTTTTCAGAGGTGAATCTATCTGTTCTACCGGGTGAGTTAATGGCGCTAGTGGGGCCGTCGGGCTGTGGTAAAAGCAGCCTATTGCAGAGCCTAAACCGGCTGAGCGATCTGTTGCCGAACTGCCGCGTGCAGGGTCGAATCCGCATTGGTAAGATCGAAGCGATGAGTGCTAAGGCTGATTTGCTGGCGCTGCGACGGCAGGTGGGGCTGATTTTTCAAAAGCCCAATCCGTTTCCGTTTTCTATTCAGAAGAATTTGGCGCTGCCATTGAAAGAGCACGGGCTGAGGGATCGTGAGGCGATCGCACACAGAACAGAAACCGTTCTTCAGCAAGTTGGGCTGTGGTCAGAAGTAAAAGACCGACTACACACGTCAGCTTTGGCGCTATCTGGCGGTCAGCAGCAGAGACTATGCATTGCTCGTGCGCTCATTTTACAGCCCCAAGTGCTGCTGCTCGACGAACCATGCAGCGCACTCGACCCGCTCTCTAGTGGCGTTGTAGAAGATTTAATTGCGAGCTTAAAGCCCGCCTACACGCTCATCATGGTGACGCACAATCTAGCTCAAGCCAGGCGCATGGCCAATCGTGTGGCTGTTTTTTGGGTAGAAGAAGGCGCGGGCCGACTGATTGAAACCGGCACAGTTCAACAGATCTTTCAGGCTCCTCAGCACGAACTTACCCGCGCTTATATTTCAGGAGACAGAGGATAAAATGAGATCAATTGTCGTTATACAGCAACCGTCTCTGAAAGATTTGTTCTAGAAGATGCCCGTGCTGAAAGTGCTCAGTCTGGCAGCTTAGGGACATGCGTCTAAATAAAGTACCGCTGATAGCGCTGTTCATTGCCTCGGGCATAGCAGTGCTAAGCCCCTACAGAAATTGACGGTGACGTAGGGGCTTAGCACGCTAAGCCCAGGGCAATATTTGTCGGTTTGCCGGTACTTTATTTGAGCGCAGCTCCCTTATAGCTCAGCCCATTCTTCAGGATCTAAATTCGCTTGAATCGTAAAGCTACCGTTACCATCAGGCGTTAGAACGTAAGCTCTACCTTGCGGATCGGGGTAGATACCTGTTGCAGCTTCAAAGATATCGTCGTGGCCAACCAGCACAGTATTCTCACCAGCAGGCGGTACTGCTGTCAGTAAAGGCATCACGTTTTCCTGCATCTCTACAACTTGCTCATCGGTGTAGTCTTCAAACGGCAAGAAGTTGAGCTGGGCGTTTTTAGTGTGAGTGCCAAAGGCGATGTCGGCAGTTTCCCAAGCGCGACAGTATTCACTGGTGATGACGTCGCCAACGGGAATGTTTTTCTCAGTAAAGGCAGCACCGATTGCCTCAGCTTGCCCTATGCCAACGTCGTTGAGCTTGCGCTGGGTTTCGCAGTCATCCAGGCTCATGTTGGGGTCGGCCTGGTCAGCGTAGTCTCTTTCTGTTTGAGCGTGACGAAAGTAAATAACGTGGCCACCTGCTTGCAGGGCACTCAGCAGTTCTGCGCCCTCAAGCTTGTCTTCAAAGTCAGCGTTAGCCTGCTCGCCTTCGCTGTAGTCACCGCCTTCACTACCTTCACCACCTTCACCACCCTCGCCGCCTTCACCACCCTCGCCGCCTTCAGCAACTTCAGTAGCATCTGGGGCAGCACTCGTATCTACGTCTGTCGTGGTGGCTCCGCCGCAAGCCGTCATACCCGCTATGAGCCCGGCTGCCAAAAATAGCTCTACTGCTTTTAGTCGCTTTGTCATCACCGAATCCTCTATAAAAATATTGAATGGACAAATGAGTCAGGCTTATTGAAACTGATTGTCAATCAATTTCTCCGCTAGCATATCTTGATTTAGGTTCAAATCAAGCAAAATTACAGTGCTGTAACAATTGCAGACAGTAGGTGTACGGCCTTGCAGCAGTGCAATCATCAAGCGTATGGCTCATATTCCACTGCTTTTAGCCTGTCTATGCTCACTACTTTTAATCAATGATGTTCATTTTTAAAGGTATAAAAAACGACACTATTTATACAGAGGAAAATCTGACCAGCAGATATACTATTGAGATGCGTTTTCAATAGTTACGATTCAAACATTAAAAGCTCAGGACAGCAGATAAGACCCTTCCATGAAACCCTCTTTTTGTGTGATCGCAAACCGGCGGTCCGGTGAAGACCTAATTGGCACGGCAGGCCACTATCAAACCTACGTCCTGATTGAGTGCCCTTTACCCTGGGCTGCAAAAGTATTTACCTCAGCGTGCATTCCACCCGAGCTGCGCCAGTACATAAAGGCCACTAAGGCAGTGCGCTCCGTTCAGTTCCTCGCGATTAACCGTGGCGTCTCTTCTTCAGGTAATGCACTCACGCTGATGGTGTACGAGAAAACAGTGCCCTCTGCTAAATCGCTATTTGCTAAGGGCGCTTCCTATGAATCGGTATCAGTTTATCGAGGCCACGAGTTTGAGCTAGATGACTTGACTCAGGCGGTGGATTGCCTAGAGGCGCATTGGCAGGGCAATCGCATCGGCAAACCCATCACGCAAAAAGATATTCTCGTCTGCACTCACGGTATGAGAGACAAATGCTGCGCCAAATTTGGTCAGCCCTTTTTTAGAGAAGCCACCCAAAGCGCCCAGCAAGGCAACTTGCCCAACACCCGCATATGGAAAGTCAGCCACATTGGCGGGCATCGCTTTGCACCCACCGCGATTTCACTGCCAGATGGTCGTTACTACGGTCACCTGACGCTCTCGGCATTGCAGGCAATTGTCACGCGCAGCGGTTCTGTTGATCAGATTCGTTCAATGTATCGGGGATGGGGGTTGCTGCCCGCTCCGCTTCAGGTACTAGAGCGTCAGCTATTACTTGATCACGGATGGTCGTGGTTTGACTGTTTGGTAGCCTATCGCATTTTGTCAGAGATAGATCCCGATGAGAGGCATGAGCGATCGCTCTCTGTAGAAGTTTCTATAAACAGCACGATTACCTACCGAGCAACACTCGTGCAAGACACTCAAAACACGATATGCACAAAGGCTTCCTGTAGCAGCGCAGTCGCAACGCCAGTGATCAAATACAGGGTGACTGAATGCACGACTATTGAGGCAGCAATCCCTTGATAAAAAACACCCGCTTTAAGAGAGCTGGTCTTCTTTTTTCTCAGCTTGACGCTAAACACCGCGCTAGAAAAGAACAGACTATTCAAAATCCACATGTCCAACGCTTGAGTCGTCATTGTGCCAGTCGTTGCACCATAGACAAAAAGCGTAGATAGGCAGATAGAAAAGAACATCACCATTTCATTTGCAATGGCTACAAAAAACTACAGACTCATCGCAGACTTAATTTGCGCCGTCCACGCTTGAATCCGCGCCTCCGACTTATCCGACTCGTTGTCATCATCGAGCGCAAGCCCGCAAAACTTGCCGTCTCTAATAGCCAAAGACTCGCTATGTTTATACCCATCAGCAGGCCAATAGCCAACCGTTTTGCCGCCTAGTCCAGAAATTTTCTCCTCTAGCTGACCCATTGCATCCATAAAGTTGTCTGCTTATGGCCTAGCTGTTACGGACAGTGGACTCAAAGTCATCACAAAGCTTGTTAACCAGCTCTGCCATCTCTTTGCAAAAGTAGTCACCGAGCTTTCTTCGGTTCAAGATGCTGTACCGCCGATAAATTTTGCCGAAGTCCTCATATATCTCCTCCTCAGAAACATTTGATTTGATTTTGATTATCAGTCGTTTGCCCTCATCTGAGCCTCGAATGTAGGCAAAGAACTCGTCTATCTTTGATTTGAACTCACGAATCAACTCACCCTTCAGGTCTTCGTGCGCGTTGCGAGCTTCTAGCACCGTAAGCACATCAAACTGATGAACTGAGTAAGTAGCTGCGGCTTCGGCCACTTTTGTAATTTGCTTTTTCTTCGGCGCTAGATCTTGTGTTTCTACTTCAATAATGCCGATTTGATTATCGAAGTAGACTTCAATGGGGTCTTTTGTCTCGTCGCTACGGTGCAACCGGCTATAAATACTGTTAAATAGCCGTAGAAAAGCTAAAAGTTTTTCGTCGCTGTACTTGGCCTCTAACGTGATTACATATTCAATACGGTTGAGTATGGTGAAGTACTGAGCGGCTTTGGCTTTAGTATCAGCGGTGTGGGTAGGATGAACTCTGATGTATGTTTCCAGGCTGCTTTCTAGATCCAGATGGCTTTCGGGGTCGTTTCTCTTAGCATTGCTATCAAAGACGGTACAAAACAGGCTGAAAAACTCGTTGTATACGCCAGATTTTCTAAGTTCTACAAACAGAATGTCTAGAACTCGCTGATCGATAAAGGGGTCAAAGTCGCTGACAACCACGTCGGAGAAGTGCTCAAAGGCTTCTTTAAGATTTTGAACATTGACGTTGTTGTAAGAAAAATCGACGATCTTGCAGTCGTTTTTGTACTTAGTGGTGCGGTTAACTCGGGAGATAGCCTGAATCGCGGCGATATTCCTGATCTCTTTGTCTAGAAACAGCGTGTGCAGCCTTTTTTCATCGAAGCCGGTTTGCAGTTTGGCGACCACAATTATCAAGCCGTTTTTGCTGAGGGCAAAGTTCTCTAGCACTTTCTCTTCATTCATGCCGTCATTGAGCCCAGAAGCGCTTTGCTCGTCTTGGCTGCTGGAGTAAACGACGTGAATAGGCGCGCTGGCGTACCTTGTGTATTTGGGCTGCTGCACTAGCGCATTAAAGTGGAAGGAGATGGCTTGCTTGTAAGCGATCGCACTCCTAATCGAATACACCGCTAGCATGGCCTTACCGTTTCCCCGAATTTGCCGGTACACGTCCTTAACCAAAAGATCGGCGATGTATTGTGAAATGGCATCAATCCGGTCAGGCTGTTCATAGATTTGCTTTTTATCGGCGTCTTTATAGCTGGGTTCTTCAAATCCTTCTAGGTTATTGCTGGGGATATCAAACAGCATTTTAGAAGCGACTGGAACGATATTTTTCAGCGGATTAAGGATAAAGCCATCTTTAATCGCTTCGTTCATGGTGTATGAGTCGAAGGGCACCCAGAGCTTTTCGCTTTCGGCGTAGCCGCTAAATTCGCCAAAGCGGGCCAGCGTGTGATCGTCAGGCGTGGCTGTAAAGCCTACAATCAGGTTCTTTTTGGTGCGGGCCTGGTTGTAAGCGTCTTTTTCAAAAGGGGTTTGCAGCTCATCAAAGATGTTGATCATTTCCTCATGCTGCTGGCCGCTGTTTGAGCGATGGATTTCGTCAATAAGAAAGACGATGCGGAGGTTGGCGAGCTTTTTGAGGGTGCTGGCGTCGAGCATTTCTTTGAGCGCGCCGAACTTTTGCAGGTTCACAATCACCAGGCGGGTGTCGGCAGCGATCGCCTCTAAAAAAGTCTTTCGATTATGCGCTTCAACGTACATCCGGTTATCGATATTCATGTTGAGCATTTTGGAATCGATTTGGCTGCGCAGTTGCAGCCGATCTACCACGATCATAATTTTGTCGTATACGTACTCGCCGTCACGACGCAGATCTTTGAGCTGGAGGGCGCTCCAGCCGATGATGTTGGATTTGCCAAACCCGGCGGCGTATTGCAGCAGTAGGGAGTAGACGTTTTTATTGTTGGCGTAGGCTTTGCGCTTGTTGATGAGTTCTTCGCGCTTGGCTGTAGAGACATCTGCAAGCTGCTGTTCTAGCTGATGAATAAAGTAATCGTCTTCGGTTTCGTGATCTAAAAATTCGTCGATTTTAGCGAGGATTTTGTCAGTGCCGAATTTCTGCTTAGGGCGAGGCGCGATGAGCTGGCCCCTTTCGTCTTTGAGTTCTTTTTTGCCGCTGATGAGCTGGGTGTCGCGCTCAATAAAGTTGTAGTAGAGGATTTCTTTTTCGATAAAGCTTTTGCCGTAGTGGGCCGTGAATAGCTCCTTGAGCTTGTCTTTTTTGGCGGCGGTGGGGTTGAGTAGAGGGTAAGGCTTAAAGGCTTCGGTGGCTTTGTCGGTGAAGTCTTTGCGGTTGTATTTGCCTTCTCGGCAGGTGGCTAGCACGTCGTCAAAGTAGTGAGAGATGGTGCGAATAACGTAGGTTTCGGCCAGATCGGTGGTGGTGATGTGGATGGCTTTTTCAAATACTTTGAGGAAGTCTTTGCGGTAGTGGTCTTTTTCTTTGTCTGTGAGCTGGTCGTTGCGATCGAAGGTGTCGTGGTATGCCTGCACGGCGCTGAAGTAGTCTTTGATGACTTTACCGCGTCCGTTTTTCTTTGCGGTTTGGTTGGTGAGGTTGGATTTTAGCTCGCTGTAGCCGAGGTAGAGGCCGTTGACGAAAAGGGAGATATCGGGGCGAAAGGAGAATATCTTTTTGCGGTTGTATTTGTAGAGGTAGGGGAGTTCTTGGACGACGGAGAAGATGTTTTGATCGAAGAGGCTGCTGTTGTGGATAACGCTGTCGTCGGTGTAGAAGAGGTGGAGCTTAATACCTTGCAGGGTGACGGATTTGTTGGCGTTGATGAATAGCGCCATGTTGCGGCTGCTGGCGATGCGCTCTTGGATGAGGGCGATGAGGTCGGCTAAGAGCTGCTGGGGGTCGTTATTGTATTTGCGTAGGAGGGTGGCGTAGGGCTTTTTGTTGAGGGTGGTGGTGGCGATGAAGGCTTGGAGGTCTTCTTCGATGATGAGGGAGCTGGCCGCGATGGTGTTGGCTTTTACTTCTTGGTAGCCAAGTTCTTCGCGGAAGAATGGGATTAGGAATTTGTCTTGTAGGTGTAGCTCGCTCATTTTAATTGAGAATTGAGAATTGGTAATGGATAATTGGGGATTTTTTAAGGGTACATAGCATTATCAATTATCAATTTCCCATTATCAATTATTTTTGCTTGTTTTTATGATACTTATCAGCAACTTCAAAAGCTCTAAAACATCAGCCTTAATGCTTTTGTGCTCTTGCTCTGTAAGATATCCGGTTTGGCAGAGTAGGTCAATCCAGTAGTCTGTTTCGTTTGCTTCTTTGAGCGATATCGATAGTTTGTGTATAAAATCGGCTTTGCTTTCTGCGTGTTCTGATTCTCTGATAAGTGCGCCGATGGCTGTTCCAGATCGGAGGAGCTGTTTTGATAGAACAAATTCTCGTTTTTTATTAACTAGGTGCTTGTTTAAGTTGACGATGCGGACGGCGAAGCTAAAGCTTTTCTCCTTAACAATGTTTTGTTTCACAATTGAATAATTGATAATTGGCAATGGAAAATTGATAGTTAAACTCAAAGTTCCCAAATTTTCCATTCCTCATTATCAATTATTCTAATTTTACCAGTGACGACATCGTTGATGAGGGTTTTGCGAAGTTCTTGTAGTTTTTCGATTTGAGTGTTTATGGTTTGAATAATCTGATTAATTTGAGATGTCTTAGTGTCTAGATAGTTAGCAATCGCTTTTTGCTCATCGAAGGGAGGGACGGGCAGCAGTAGCCTTTTTATCCTTTCTACAGACAGTCCAGGTTGTGCAGCCGATACAGAATATTGGTTTAGGTTCATCGCTTTCAGCATTTCGCCATACCATTTCATATACACTGAGCGATTAATGTAGACTACAACAGCATGATCAGTGGCCCAAAAATTGCCAATAGCATAGTTTATATTGCCGCATAGTGCGCCTTGACGGCCTATGAGAATGTTATTTCCAATATTTGTATATTTTGAGAAATAACCTCTCAAGCCATTGCCGCCGTAAACAGGATACTCACCGCTATCTTCTATTTGTTGTGAAGTGAGATTATTTCCACTCTGAAGAAACGAAATGTCCTTAATTCTTTTTTCTTGCCAGTGTTCAGGTATCTTATCAATCCACTCAACATCGCTATCCTTCATTGGCACAGATTTATCAAGCCCGCGTGTCACGGTTTCGTTGATGAGTGACTGTTTGAGGTTCCCGTATAGGGTTGCTTTCTGAGTGAGGAGGTCAATTTTGCGGTCAATCTGGGCGGTTTTAGTGTCTAGGTAATGTGCGATCGCTGTCTGTTCTTTCAAAGATGGAAGCGCAACCTGAATCTGAAAAAACTCCTTCGCATAAAGACGAAGCCGAGAGGAAACAATTCCTTTCGAGTTTCTAGTCATTTCAACAACTGCGTTCGGAGTTCTAAGTAGATAATCAAAGTATTTGTAATTATAAGGCACTCCCTTCAATGGCATATATACACCATATGCAGGGCTGCAAATACCCAATTCCTGGCTAGTGCCTAATGCTCCCATCCACGCCCACATTGTATTTACGACGAGATCACCTTTATGACAGATTTTGTATCCTGCCATCGTCTCTGCCATAAACATATTGACGTTTTTCTCACTACGACGAGTAACACCCGTAATATGAGACACCGTAAGCAATGTTTCTTTACCTGTAGCACTTAGGCTGCTTCGTTCTTTGAATATTTCCTTATGCCGAACAACGTTCCAAGACTCAGGTACGCTGCCTAGCCACTTTACCTCGCTATCCTTGTAAGACTGATAACGCTCCATTCAATCCACTCCCTCATTCAAAAACGCGATCGCCCCTTCAAAATCAAACAGCAACATCACTAAACAGCCTCACCATAAGAAAACACATCCAAAGCAACCGACCTAACTGGCCTATCCTTCCCATTCAGCATTACGCGAGTATTCTCGCCGTTTCACTGCTAAACAGCGTCTCTCCACAGCGATCGCAAGCCACCAATAGTCACACCCCAATAACTTGAAAGCTCTCCTTACCCTCTATTCGATAAAACAGAAAATCAGAATCCAACGTCAAAATCCGCTGCACCCCCATCTTCTCAGCAGTCAAAACCAAAGTCGCATCTGCCAAGTCCATAGGTCGATCCTGATACTTCTCCATCAGCTCATACAAACGGTCAAAATCCTCAAGCATAATCTCATGCATGATAAGCAAGTCATCCAAAATATATCGAACAACCTGCCGCTGCATTTTCCAGCCACCCCTCTCCAAAGACAAATACATCACCTCCGTAAAACAAGCCCACGTCGTAATGAGATCATCCTGAGATCCAGCTACAAACTGACGATACTCTTTGTGCTTAGGCTGACTGCGATCTACTAAGCTCAACAACACACCCGTATCGCACAAAATCACAAATCCAAACCTTGCTTACGATACTTCTCAACCAAAATCTGATGAAAAGTTTTATCTTCTCCATCTGCCTTCAAAGGCAACTGATCCACCTCCTCAAACCACTTCTGCCAACGCTTTGAGCGAGACTTTTCTTCATCGGTCTTTTGATCAGACAGACTAGGGCCAGAAGCTACCAGGCTATTGAGCACCACCATCACCTCATACTCGCCCACTGGCACATCAGAAGGCACCTCCATCGTTATCGTTAGCATACGAGCATCATCCACTTGCGCCTTTGTCTCAATCGCCTTCATTACGTCATTCTCCAAATACATCAACCAACAGCAAAACCGCACACTCTATAGTATCAACTCAGACTCCAGCTCTCTCAACGCATCATCCAAAGCCGCAATCTCACCCAAAATCTCCTCCACAGGCCGCAGCACCTCCGGCACATAAAACACCTTATTAAAATTGATCTCCACCCCCACCACATTATCCAAATACTCAAACGGCTTCGTAATATACTTCGCCATAAACGCCTCTATCGCCGCCTGATTCTCTGCCTCATCCCGATAATATGGAATAATCTCATAGTCCTTCTGCTCATCCGGCACCAGCTCCACCAAAATCTCAATCCGCTCTGGCAGTGTCTTCGTCTTCTTTTTCAAAGACGCCTTCACCACAATCTTGCCGCAGCCCAGCGCCTCCCGCTTACCCAGCACCTCCTTCACCAGCGTCTCCCGCTCCGCATCAAAGTAATACAGCGCCCCCTTTGTTGTCACCACCAGCGGCTGCTCTTTATAGTCCAGCCCATTCACAAAAGGCTTAATATCCTCCTCATAAGCCGCCTTTAATGAAGCAAACGCCCCCGGCTCTGTTATTACAAACTCACTTAGCGATCGCACCCCATTCTCCAACTTCACCGGCTTCAGCTTCAAACTACTCTTCCCTTCCGGTAGCCAGTCAGAGAGCGATCGCCCCTCATCATCCACATTTGTCAGCCGAATCGCCTGCTTATTAAAGTAAAAATGTTCCTTCTCAAACACCCGCGCATAGTCATTATCTGCAAACCGCGCCAGCGTCTCTACAATCTCTAGCCGGTTCGCCTCATCCACCTCCCGCCGCTTAGATCCCTTACTCTTTTTGAGCGGCACAAACTTCTCACTCGCATTGATCAACATCACCCGGCCCTGCCGATCCACAGGCTTGTTCTTATTCAGCACCCACAAATAGGTATAAATTCCCGTATTAAAAAACTCATCCGTCGGTAGCTGAATCACTGCCTCCACCACATCCGTATCTATCAGCCACCTACGAATATTGCTCTCCGCCGATCCTGCATCCCCACTAAACAGCGTCGAGCCATTATGAACAACAACGCCCATCCCCACCGCATCCAGCTTCGACACCAAATGCTGCATAAACAATAGCTGACCATCCGACACCGACGGCAAAAACTTAAATCGCCCAGTCTTATCATTTCTAATATCCTTCTGATAGCCCTTCCAGCTCACCCCATAAGGCGGATTAGCAATCACCACATCAAACTCATCATCATAAAACTGATCCTCCGTCAGCGTATTGCCGTGAGCAATCTTAGAATCCACCCGAAACCGACTCTCAATCTTTGCCAGCGCGTACAGCGCATCATTCCAGTCTTGCCCAAACGTCTGCGTTAGCCGCTGCACCTTCGCCTGAATCCTATCCTCCACCCCAAACAGCAGATTACCGCCACCACACGTACAGTCGTAAATCTTCAGCAGCCGGTCTGAATCCTCAATTTTTGACGCAATAATCTCCGCAATCAGCGCAATCACATCGTCCGGCGTATACTGCTCCCCCGCCGTCTCCGCCGAAATATCCGCCCAGCGCCGCTTAATATGCTCCTCTAACGTCGTAATTTCTGAATTATCAAAAGGCTTCAGATCAATCCCGCTCCACTCTTGGGTATAGCCCAGCAGCACCTTCTTAGCCTTCAGCTTAGAAACCACACCCTTAATATCTAAAAACTTCTCCCCTTCAGTCGCATCTACCCCCAGCAGATACCGCGTCTCCAGGTCAAACCCTTGTAAATACGCCTCAAAATCCACATCAAACGACTTATCGTTCTGGCAAATATCTGCCAGCGACTGATTCTTCTCAAAAATATAGCGGTTATAGCCCTGCCCTTTATCCTGAGCCAGCACAATCAAATCCTCTGACGCAATCTCCGCCAGCGACGCCTCCCCAATATCCGCCTTTAGCTCATCAAACATCCGCACCAAACGGCTCTCAATCATCACCAGCGCAAAAAACGGCATCATATAAGCAGGCCATTCCGACTCCTTAATGCCGCTGCCCCGCAGCAGATCCGCCGTCGCCCAAATATTTGACTCATACTGAAGGATATTGTGTACGCTCATGTAGCCAGGGGGTTCTCGAGTTCAACGGTTAGCTACACCATTGTGCCAACTAATCTTGATACTGCAAAGCACCCTAATCACTGCGCTGGTTTAGAGTCAATAATGATAATAATGCAGAGCAAAAATCTAATCTTCGAGCCGCTTACTGCTGATCACGCCGATAGTCTGCTTCCTATCTTGACAACGCCCTCCGTTCTTGCCTTTATTGATCCAGATGGGAAGCCTCAAACCCTAGAAGAACTAAGAGCTGAATACACCATCCGTAGGAAAGGCTCAAGAGATCCTACGGCAGCCTCTGAAAGGTGGTTCAATATAGCAATACGCTTGAAAACACCACCCTTCAAAGCAATTGGTCGGCTCGAAGCAACGCAATATAACGAGTGGGGCGAGGTAGCTTACCTTTTAGGTGAAGCTTGGTGGGGCAAGAGCCTAGCCTTCGAGGCGATGTATTGGTGGCATGATTACCTCGAAACGGTCGCGCCAGGAACCGAATGGTGGGCGACTGTACATCCAGCAAATGAAAGGAGCATTCGGCTCTTGTCCCGCCTTCAGTACGAGGAGGCAGAGGCAAAGAGGCGACCGAATATTCGATCTTATGATCCAGGCGATCGCTGCTTTGTTCGCCGCCTCTAGTCCACCCTCACCCAAAAACGAACAAACCCATACGAATCATCCGGCACCCCCTCCCCCGTAGCATTTGGCACATTACTCATATCCACCACCACCACCCCATTCGTATTGGGGCCAGTGCAGTTAGCGTTAAGCCCTGTAATCGTCGCGCTCGGGTCTGTACCTGCTGGAAAGTAATAGCCGCCGATGCCGTTATCATTACTGCCTGTGTCGGCTACTTCATCGCCATCAATAGCGTTTGTTAAAGCAATCTCTGTGCCGTTAAAGCTGAGTGAAATGCCGCGATCGCCTGCCCCGCGCCCAGCAGGCACACCGCCATTAAACGCATCGCTCACAAAAGTTGTATTTGCTGGAATAGGATCGCAAAGCAGCACCTTACGAGCAGCAGTATTACCGCTTGATAGAAACGAGATAGTGTACTCCACTACGTCTTGTGGCCCAGTAGAAGCATTTGCAACAGAACCGCTGACAATCCCCGAAATATAGCCCTCAACAGTACCGCTGCCAATGGTCACAGGCACCGCAGGCCCCGGCCAGTTCACAGCATTATCGCTATCGTTTGCTGTTCCGACATTCACAAAGCTGTTGTCAAAGATCTGTTGATCGGCCTCGCCCCGGTTCACCGCAGTAATTCGCTTCGTCAGTAACAAATCAGGATTAGAAGGCGGCTGATAGCCAAAATCAGCGTCATTAAAATCGATACTGCCCACCGGCAGCGCGACTGGCAGCGTATCGGTTGCAGTTGTTAAAGTTGTGCCGTTTAGCGCGTTGCTGATATCTGTTACTTGAACAATATAGTTGCCAAAAATCAAATCTCCAAAATCGTAGTTGCCATTCGCATCCGTTAAACGAGTTGCTAGCACAGGCTCATCAGCATCAATCGTGCCATCTCCATCCAAGTCCCAAACCAGATTGACCGTGACGTTCTCAAACCCGCCTTCGCCCGGCTCCTGAGTGCCGTTGCCGTTCGTATCATTCCATACGCGATCGCCAATACTAGAGCTACCCCGCACGCACTCTGCCGCGTCAAAAGAACTATGCCCTACCGTCGGGTTACGCGTCCCGGCAATCTCATTCAAGTTATTGCCCACCACCTCCACTTGAAACACATCACTTGCTCCCAAAGCCCAAATCCGACCCTGACCGTCTTTTGCCAGCTGAGAATTTGTGCCAAATGTCTCCACCAAATCTGTAAACGTTGCCGTATTCAGGTCATAGCTCCAATAACCCTGATCGCCATTACCATTTGCAATAATCACGCCGCTATCATCAATAATAAAGTCGCCCCAGTTTGGTACGCCCGATAGCGTATTGTTCTGCACTAGCGTGTCAATTCCAATCGGCGTAATTGCTTGAATCGCCTGCCCGTTAGAACCCGCCACAAAATCTACTTTAAAAATCTCAAAGAGCCCGCCAGAAGAGATATCAGAGCCCTGGTAAGCTGACCCTCCATAAAAGCTCGCACCACCGCTAGAAATACTAAAGTTAGGTGGTAGCGGACGGCTGATATAGCTCGAAAAATTACTATCAACAACAACATGAGCATTCGTTAGCGGGCTCCAGGCATACAGCGTATTGCCATCGCCGTAATACACCTGCCGGGTTTCATAATCAGTTGACAGTCCATTTGCCGTTGCCAGAGCTGAATCTGTTAGCTCCAAATTCGCCCCGCTATCCACGTGCACTGCAAAAATACGGTTGTCTTGCCCAGAATAGACCAGATTATAGTCCACCCTACAAACGTTTCCTGCCGTTGGTGGTGGCGGCGCTTGAATATCAATCTGATAGTCTTCTACTTCACCGTCATTAGCACTCAGGCCAGTAGGCCCCTCATCTTGATCGGTCGAAAACCTGAACCGCACATAAGACGTGCCCGTATCAGAACTCAGCGGCACTGGCAGCGGCACTGATGTTGTTGTAATGGTTGTACTGTTGATTGAAAAATCGTCAATTAAGAGTTCATCAGCGCTAAAGGTGCCGCTGTTATCAAGATCGACCCAACCACTCAAAAAGCCCGTGCCAAACGTTGCCACATCTAAATTAGCCACCGTTCCCTTCTCTAGCGTTTGCCCATTCAAAGGCTGGCCGTTACTCAAGCGAATCCCATCCTCGTCATCAAAAGCAATCGGCGCGCTATCTGTATCATCCCCTTCAGCATCCGCCGAAGCTTTAGCCGTCAAGTCATCATCCGGCACCAGCCCAAAGCCCAGAGCAATATTGGCATTTACCGACTGACCCGCCTCACCATAGCTCGTTGGCGCATCGCCATAATCTGTATTATCGGTCACAACAGGATTGATCGACTCCACCTCAAACGAAAGCTGAAACAAACGGTGGGCGAAAGTATTGTTGTTTTGCCCGTAAGCATTGTCATTTTGCACCCGAACATTCACGCTAGAAATCGAATTTACGCCGCCTGGGCCGTCAATAAAAATCGCACCGCCTCGACAAGCCTCCTGCGCCGAGGCTACCGTATCGTCACAGTTGCCAAAAGTTGCGCCGCCCAAACGAACCTGATACTGTCCACCAAAGAAAGACCCTTCTGTGTACTGTACTTCAGTGTTCCGGCTCAGGTATGATGCGCCCGGCGTCTCCAAATAAATATCATCCGTTGCCGTACCGCCGCCATCATTGATATCCAAATCAAGGCCAGTCACCGCCAGTCGATCGACCAGTACAGGCGTCGTCGTACCTTGAGCCACCACCGTAATCCTAAGATCCATAGAGCCCACGTCATCGCCAGCATCTTCATCATTTACCCGTAGCGAAAGCAAGTTAGAAGAGATCCCTACACACTGACCCGCAGCATACTCATTATCTTCAGCCGTCACTTCGACTAGCAAGTCTAACGGCGTGCCGCTGAACGTAGCTGTCGTACCAAACCGATAGGTGGCAATATCGCAATCAGTACCGCTTAATATAGTGCGCGTTCCATCTAGCTGGATGCTCACGGCATTGGCTTCAGCCATGAGAAGATGAGAACCGAGTAAGGCGGGGGTTAGTAAGCTAGCACGTAGTAGAGACTTTAGCGTGAGGGTGGTAAAAGAAGTCATTTAAGCGGCTGTGAGCATTAGTACAGTGTGCCCATATCAACTTTTGTTAGTGACTTTTGATAGCTGCTCAAGCCTCTTTAGAAGAATTCGTCAAATTTTCTTAGCGTAGGCGTGAAAACCTATCTAAAAAGGAGAAGGACTAGCAAAATGCAGCCATTTCCTCGTGACCGGATGCATTAGCTCAAGTACTGTTGCATGTAAATGCAATCTCTTTGAATATATGCCTGTACCATAAAGAGCATCGCCCACAATAGGCGCGTTCAAACCCTTTGCATGAGCCATATGTACCCGCAGTTGATGGGTGCGCCCCGTATGAGGAACAAGCTCAACGGTAGGGCGATCGCCCTGTTTCAACACCTTGAAGTCTGTTCGACAAGGCTTGCCCTGTTGAAAATTAACGACCTGCCTTGGACGATGGTCAGGATCACCTCGCAGCGGTAGCTCAATCGTGCCAGAAAGCATTGTCACTGGCTTAGAAAGAACAGCTTCGTATGTTTTATACACTTGGCGCTGGGCAAACTGCTCGCTGAATGCAGCATGACTACTCGCAGAAGTGGCGATCGCCATCACCCCAGAAGTATCTCTATCCAACCGATGAACAGCCTGCAAAAACGAACGCTCCGGCATCTGAAGCCGCAGCCGACTCAGCACACTATCTTGCAAATGATACCGCCGCCCAGGCACAGCCAGTAGCCCAGCCGGTTTATCCACCACAATCAGCGCGTCATCTTGATAGAGAATGGGCACGCAAAGCTCTGCGCTTGCATATTCCACGCGGTAAGCAGCCTGCATTTGGGCTTGCCACTCACGAGAGAGCGTCTTGTATTGTTGCTTAAGCGATTGTACTTGTTGAACTTTCTTTTCAACAATCTCCGCAAAGGGTGCGATCGCCGCATCCCTTTCCCGCTTCAGTTGGCGGCGTTCCATCCCATCCTGCTGGCTCTCCCAATTAAGTCCGCTAAGAGCTGCCGCAAGCTCCTCTCCTTGCAACGTATTGTTGTAATGCAACCGTAGGCGATCGCGCGCCACCTTCCGAAGCTTATGCCCCACAGCTAGCCGTTCTAAGCGTACGGCATATCGCTGCGACATCCGCCTGTACTCTACCTGCGTTGAGGATTGGTCGAGATCAATCAATGTTTGCTTGATTTTATCAAGTCTTGCCAAAGTACTTATATCAGTCAAACGCATAGCCAAACGTACAGCGGCCTCACTACCTGCCATCAAAGCTATCCTACCAAGCAAACGCCCGGACGAAGCTAATCCACTCCTCTGGGCGTTTCTGCTAGTGTACGATCCAGCAAAAGCCGTGACCGAGACTTATTTTTTATATCTTTGTGCTAAACCCAGTGCACCAACACCAAGCAAACTCAGCACACTCATAGGCTCTGGAACAGAAGTCGGCTCTCCGGGGCTAGGCATGGGCATCGGAGTCGTAGGTAAGTTTGGAGTCTCAGGTATTTCAGGAACTTCAGGCGTTTCAGGAACCTCGGGCGTTTCAGGAACTTCAGGTGTCTCAGGAACTTCAGGTGTCTCAGGAACTTCAGGTGTCTCAGGAACTTCGGGTGTTTCAGGAACTTCAGGAGGCATAACAATCACCTCATCAACTGGATCTAGCAGATCGTCGGGTAGCTCTGCGTTAAAGGACACGTTGTCAATAAAGAAATCGTAGCTATCATCAGAAATGCGGAAATTAGCAACAGGAGCTGCATTTGAAGTAACCGTAATTCTCTTACCAGCAGCGGCAAATCCAACTTTTTGAAAGCCGCTTTGCAAATTTGAAACGAGAGAGAACGTTGAGGCATTACCAATCTCATCTGCAACTGTATATTCCACCCCGTTGGCAGGAATACCGTTAAAAACATCGAGAAAGAAATTAGTGATAGGATTCTCGAATTCAATAACAATAGGATTCTGGCGAGTTGGGTTATTTGGCAAGCCAAAACTCGTTACATTGTTAGCAGTTCCGTAGGTAGACGTTCGATTAGCAGGAGCATTTGCAGCGTTTGTTAGGATAACGCCGCCGTTGAAGCGAACATTGCCACTATCTGTACCGATATTAAGCACCTGTGCGTCACCCGCTTCGGTGAAAACGCTAGGCCCAGATAAGCCCTGATCGTCAAAGTTGATAACGGCGGACAGCGCGGGCGTTCCTATGCCAGAAATAGCGGCAAAGGAAAAAGCGCCCAGTAAACAAGCTTTGTGCATGATGGTTGTATAAAGGAATGTAAGTACTTTCACTGATGCACTTTCGAGACGTTATCACTCGTGCAAGGAGAAATTACTCTATGTACAAATCCTTCACGTAGTCTTCACAAATTAAAAGGATAAGTGAAAAGTAGCTGATCTTTTTACAAAAGATCAGTAACAAATAGCGTTTAAGTGAAAGCAGGTTAGAGCAATCGTGTCACCACATTGCAATAGTCCTGATAAGATTTCACACCCGTCAGCGTTTCAACCCGCTCGCCATCCTTGAAAAACATCACAGAGGGCATCCCCTTAAGCCCAAAGCGCTTAGCCACCTGCCGGTTATTATCAAAATCGAGCTTGACCACAGCCGCTCGCTGCTTCTTAGAAGCCTCACCAAACTCCTCTGCCAGCCGATCTATCATCGGCGTCACCAGCTTACAAGGCCCGCACCAAGACGCCACACAGTCCACCACCAGCAAAGTCTCCTTTGCAATCAGCTCATCCAGCTCAGCCTCATCTCGAACAAACCGCGCCGCGCCTGTTTCTTCCTCACCCAAACTAGATAGCTCATTCATCACCTCAGCCGCAGACCGGCTACCGTTAATAGTCACTAGGCGAGACTGTTGCCGGTAGTACTCAATCAGAGGATCTACCTCCGCCTGACAGCGCTTTAATCGCTCCCTTATCGCTGCCACGCTTTCCCCTGCGCCCTCCTCAGCCATTAGCCGATTAATCAAAACGCCCGTCATCACCTTGAAGTAGGCTACCTCCACCACAGGCCGCTCAAACTTCAACAACAGTGCATCAAATGCCTCCGCTTGAGCTAGCGATCGCGGAAACCCCATCATCACCCAGCCGTCCAACATATCCGGCTGCTCTATTCGCCTTTGCACCAACCGCATCACCAAATCATCAGGCACCGGCTGCTTTTCACTCACATAGGGCCGTATCTGCTCTCCAATATCAGACTTTTTGATAATTGCCTGCCGAAAAAGCGAGGCTAGAGAGACATACGGCACATACCAGTGCTTAGCAAGTGCGATCGCTTGCCCCTCAACGTCCGAGCCAGGTGGCCCTAACAGAATAATTTGCTTAGACTTCATCAGGTAACCCCCGCTCAATACTCTCCCAAAAGAACAAACTTTAGCGCTCACTATTGAGACTCGCACAAACTAATAGTAGTCTTTACATAGTTTGAGTAGACTCAACTTAAGAACAGCGAATGTATCAAACCATACTTTAAAACGTCAGGCTAAAGTACTTGTGTATAGAAGCATGTTTAAAGATTTAGGCGAGTAAGCGCCTTCGCCTCAGCAGGCTTAAATAAGAAGGCAGAAAATCACAGGCAAATGCATATGAGTGTCAATCAGCTAGACAAAGAATTCGGAATTCCGAGTCAGCTCAAAGTAGTAGAAGGTAAAGGCGGCTTTCCGGTCATTGAAATAGATAGCCCAAAAGCTAAAGCCAAAATCTCCATTTACTCAGGGCAAGTCATTTCCTATCAGCCCGCAGGCGAGCCCCAAGACCTGATATTCCTTAGCGAAAACGCCTACTATCAGCCCGGCAAAGCCATGAAAGGCGGCATTCCGATCTGTTGGCCCTGGTTTGGCCCCGACCCAGAAGACAAAGGACGCGCTAGCCACGGTTTTGTACGCAACCGCATGTGGGACTTGCTCAGCACCGAAAAAACGGCTGATGGCGATATTAAAGTCAAGCTAGGCGTCACCGACAGCGAAGAGACTAGAGCAATCTGGCCTCACAGCTTTGAGCTAGTCATCGAGATCACCATTGGCGCTCAGCTTGCCGTTGCCCTACTCACCAAAAACACAGGCGACCAAGCCTTTTCTATCACCCAAGCATTCCACACCTACTTCTCAACTGGCGATATCAGTCAGGTTATCGTCAGCGGCCTAGACAATGCGCCATATATTGACAAAGTAGATAATGGCGCAGAGAAAACGCAGCATGGCGATATCAGAATCTCAGAAGAAGTTGATCGCGTTTATACCAATGTCAAACCGGAGCTATCTATTGAGGATGGTGAGCTGGGCCGTCACATCCGAATTTCAACAACCGGCAGCAGCACCGCCATCGTTTGGAATCCATGGAAAGAGATTTCCACTAAGATGGCAGACTTAGAAGATAATGACTATCAGCGATTTGTCTGTGTAGAAACTGCCAACGCTGCTGACGAGGTGATTGAAGTGTCGCCGGGCGAGCAGTACAAGCTACAGGCTGTCTATGCCGTAGAGCGCAAGGGCTAGATTATTTGATCCTCAAACAGCACCCTATAGTGAAGCACCCCCTTGAGCTACTCAATTAGCCAAATTAATCAGCTAGACAAGGCAGCGTTTGTTGCGCTGCTGGGTGCTGTTTTTGAGGAAACGCCCAGCGTGGCAGCAAGGGCTTGGAACAGGCGTCCGTTTGAAGATGTCTCGGACTTACACAGCAAGATGGTAGCTGTTGTAAGCCAGATGTCAGCCGATGAACAGATCGCTCTTATTCAGGCGCATCCTGAGCTAGGGGCGACGACAAAGATGGCTGAGGCTTCTGTGCAGGAGCAGGCAGGCGCAGGGTTGGGGCAAATGAATGCGGATGAGCGCGATCGCATCCAACAGCTAAACGTGGCCTATCAGCAAAAGTTTGGATTTCCCTTTGTTATGGCCGTAAAAGGCTATGGAAAGGCAGAAATTCTGGCAGCTTTTGAAGAACGTTTGGAGCACGAACAAGTGGAAGAAAAGGCGCGATCGCTCTCTGAAATCGCTAAAATAGGCCGGTTCCGCCTGGAAGAAATTGTACAGTAGTTATATTTCACTCAAGCTAAGGGCGCGGGTGCTCTTCAATAAGCTGCCAGGCTCGCAACACCTCAGCTACCGACCAAGCTTGGGCAAAAGCGCCACGAGGGGTGAAAGGCGCGTCGCCATCAAAAATTTCGCTCAGCGTACCCACGCAACCTGCCCTGAGATGCTGCGTCAGCGGCGTGAGAAAAGCCCTAGCCAGCTTAGGATTTTTATAAACCTTGAGGTGAGCTTGAACAAAAGGCCCGATTAGCCAGCTCCAAACGGTGCCCTGATGGTAAGCGCCATCGCGTTTGTAGCGATCGCCCCCATAGATACCAATATAGTCAGGATGATTGGGCGTGAGCGATCGCAGCCCATGAGAGGTCAATAGCTGCTGAGCACAAACATCAACAATTGCTTTCTCTTGCTCAGGAGAGAAATGCGCAACATAGGGCAAAGAAACGGCAAAAATCTGGTTAGGCCGAAGAGAACTATCATGACCGTCAGGGCCGTCTATCACGTCGTAGCAGTAGCCTTTACTCAAGTGCCAAAATCTCTCAAAACCCTCACTAGCCTGCATGGCAAGTCTGGTATATTCATCCTCAGACTCGCCTAAATCCTCTGCAAA
The DNA here is from genome assembly GCA_963793265.1 of uncultured cyanobacterium. GTDB lineage: Bacteria > Cyanobacteriota > Cyanobacteriia > Phormidesmidales > Phormidesmidaceae > Phormidesmis. Next base: position 360,542 of record CAWBZI010000002.1, on the reverse strand, counting down.
CCTGGCCATACAATAGAGAGCATTCAGCCAAAGCGCGTTAATCTCTATCGGCTTACCCGTTCGCGGCGTCACCACCCAATCATCAACCTTGGCATCCATCCAGGTAAGCTGTTCAGTCGGTTCACCCGCATACAGCAGGCCGTCGCTAGAATCTACTTGAATATTGTAGCGAGTGCCGCGAACATGCCAGTCGATCACCGCTCGAAGCGCTGGGAAAAGTTCTCTTAGCAGTTCAATATCTTGAGTGGCATCATAGTAAGCGCGAATGGCCTCAAAGTACCAGAGAATCGCGTCTACCGTGTTGTAGCCTGGAGTGTCATTAGCTTCAGGGAAGTTATTCGGCAGCATTCCCTGACTGAGATAGCGAGCAAACGTACGCAGAATAGGGCGGGCAATCTCAGGGCGACCCGTCGTCAGCGTCAGCCCAGGAAGCGCAATCATCGTGTCGCGCCCCCAGTCACCAAACCAGGGATAGCCTGCAATAATAGTTTTACCGGCCTCATCACCCGTCTTGCGGTTAACAATGAACTGATCGGCAGCTAGAACAAGCTGCTTTATAGCAGGCTGCGATTCGCCAAACTGTTCGCTAAACTGTTCGCCAAACTGTTTGCCAAACTGTGAGAGGTTAAAGAGATTATTTTCATAGTCTTCTCTAATCTTCAGAGCAGTCTCACCATCCAGATTAGGCGCTGGATGAGTACTGCCTACAACAGTCAAAGATTCACCTACAGAGAGCGCGGTCTTCAGCGTAGCAGCGTTAAAGTGATCGTCTAGATGCGAGAGGCCGCGATAGTTCTCCTGAGTCAAAAAATAGTGCTGATACCATCGGTTAGCAGGCACAAGCTGACCTTTGCTCGCTAAAATATAGAACGGAGTTGAAGACTCAAAAGCTTGGACTTTTAATCCTCTAGGATGGGCTTTGGTTTGAATTTTCCAGGTTTTGCCCTCATTCACACTTTGCGTTGTGCTGTGGTGATCGCGGTAGTTCACAATCGCTTTTAGCCTCAGTGTCAGCGGCGCACTCGCACAAAGCAGCGTATAGCGAGTGTAAGTCGTGTCTTCACCAGGCTGCATCCAAACACGTTTTTCGATCAGCGCATCAGCGCAGGCATATGTCCAGGTAGGTGTAGTGCCCTCTAGCCTGAAGCTTTGAAGGTTGCGATAGCCATGCCCTGTCGTCGTCCCGCCCGACCAGCGATCGCAGCTCAGCGGATAAGACATTCCCTGATACTGAACCACCTCATCCAGCTTAGTGAGCAAAAGGGTGCGGCCCAAAGGCGGACTCAGAGCTGCCACTAGCAGTCCGTGATAGCAGCGAGTAAGAATACCAGAAATCGTGCCGCAGCCGTAGCTGCCAAGGCCATTCGTGATCAGCCACTCGCGCTGAGTAGAAGGCGCTATGTCGCTGCAAATAGCCCGGCCAAAGCTGACTGCGCTATTGCCTATACTGTTTAAATTGATGTGAGAAGAGCTACTCATAGGTGGCGCTAGGGCTTTCGACGGCTACCCGAATTCTTGCACGGTTCTGCTCGATACACCATTCACAAGCTAGCGAAATTTCGATGACAAATGCCACCACCTAATATTAAAGCGCAGGGAGCTTTTGAGAAAGACAAATTACAAACTCTACGCCTCGCTCTGAAATAGGCTGAACGTATAGCCTGCCGCCATGATGCTCTTCTATAATCTGTTTAGAAATCGCCAGCCCCAAGCCTGTTCCTTTGCCTACTTCTTTAGTCGTAAAGAAGTGATCGAACATCTTGGATTGAGCAGAAGGCTCTAGTCCGATCCCATTATCACGGATACGAATTTCGACCTGCGACTGCGGATTAAAACGGGTTGTAATCCAAATTTTTGGCAGCTCGCGCTGAGTCAGTGTTTCAGTATCGTCCTTATCACTGCCACCCACACTTAGCTTACCAACCTCAATCGCTTCATCGAGAGCATCTAAGGCATTGGCTAGTAGGTTCATAAATACCTGGTTAAGCTGAGCTGGGTAGCACTCAACCAAAGGCAGACTGCCATAGTCTTTGATAACGTCTACGGCTACTCGACTGCTGTGAGCCTTGAAGCGATGACCGAGGATTAGTAAGGTGCTATCGAGCCCCTGATGAACATCAGCTTGTTTGGTGTCTGCTTCGTCTAAGCGAGAGAAGTTTCGCAAAGATAGAACAATATGACGAATGCGCTCTGCGCCTACTTTCATAGAAGCAAGGGTTTTAGGCAGATCTTCAGTAATAAAAGGAACATCAAGCGACTCTACCTCGCCTTTAAACGCCTGCATATCAAGTGCCGAAGCGTTCTCTGGATGGACTAGAGCCGCTAGCGAGAGCAGATCATCTGTATAATTTTTGACATGGGAGAGATTGGCATAGATGAAGTTGACAGGATTGTTTATTTCGTGAGCAATCCCTGCAACTAGCTGCCCGAGGCTAGCCATCTTTTCATGCTGAATAAGCTGAACTTGAGATTGCTTAAGCTGCTGTAAAGTTTGTTGAAGCTCAGCGGACTGATCCTTAATTGTTTGGACGTATGCCGACTGCTTGAGCGCAATACCGAGCTGTTCGGCAACTTGAGCAACGAGCTGAACGTCGCCCTCTTGCCAGGTTCGAGGGCCTGAGTTTTGATAAGCCGCAAGCAGCCCCCAAAGCTTTCGATCAACATAGATAGCAACGATTACATACGCACGGGCCTGGTAGCTGTCCAAGGCTTCGACGTAGCAATCACTAAAGCCTGCATCGTGCGTGTCAGAGCAAATCCTAAAAATTTCGCCCTGCGCAAACGAACGGCCCTGGGTGTCGCTTAAGTAGGTATCTGTGATTTGAGCGTTTGCCTCGTCAGTTGTTTTGTCTGTGGCGAGCAGTCGAACGCTGCAACGGCTGATATTATCACTGATAGTTTCGCTATGCGCCTGGTTGCTAACCAGCGGACGCCATTTTTCACCAGCAGACTCAAAGACAAAGCGACCGCTCCAGTCATCATTAAAGCGATAGATAGCGACACGATCGGCGTTGAGAAGTTCGCGTACCTCTGCTGTAGCCGTTTGGCAGATGACCGACCAGTCTAGCGATCGCCGAATTCGATTGGAAATTTTAACAAGCGCTTTTTGCCGCACCAGCGCCTCTTCTTTTGCTTGCGCCTGAGCAATCAGCGTAGCGTGCTCCTGCAGCTCTTTAGCATACTCCGCTTGCTGTTCAACCTGCTCCAAGATCTGCCTAGTACAAGCCGCTAGCTGACGAACAGATCGTTTGAGATCCTCGTGGCGTGGAGAATCAGGGGCGGCATTAAACATTTTCTAGACGCTGTTAGTTGTAGAACAAGTTTTGTAAGCAGCACGCTCGCAGTGCTCTACGTAAAGCCAGCTACCGATGCCCTACCAAGAATTCCCTGAGAATAATAAGACATAACAAAAGAAGCTGATACTCTCAAGTAAGCGCGACTGCCGAACGATTGCTAAACGATTACGGGTATAAAAGCGGAAATTCCATGTAGCCGATATTACTTGCGTAGCTGTCGATTATCGATGTTGTAAGTTCTTTTTCCGTGTAGTATTAGTTCTCTTAAAGCCTTTTGCAACGGCTTTTGGGGCCATATGTGCAAGAGCATTGACTAATATGAATTCATCCCAGAGCGCTAAAGACGATTGGCAGCCGACAGTAACAGCGCCGACTTGTAGCGTAGGCGTGGAGGCTACAGTCGATCGCCATCCTATGACAGTAGCACCTAGTACGGCGGTAGAGACTGTCATTCGGTGGATGAGCCAGGGCTATATAGATACCGATGATACGGGAGCTGTTCGTTTTCTGAAATCAGTGAGCTACGTATTGATTGCTGAAAAAAATAGGCTTATCGGTATCTTTACGGAGCGAGATATTGTCAAGCTAACAGCGCAGGGCACAGATTTTGCTGGGCTGAGTATTGGCGAGATTATGACAAATCAGCCAATTACGCTATCAGAAGATGCTTTGGCTGATTGTTTAATCGTGCTAAGTGTCTTTCGGCAGCACGGTATTCGCCATCTTCCTATTTTAGATAGAAGTGAGCAGATAATCGGCGTGGCTACGCCCAATAGTATTTGTCAGGCAGTGCAGCCAACTGTGCTATTGAAGCTACGGCAAATTGAGGAGGTGATGGTGACTGGCGTTGTTGCCAGTGCTGGTGATACAACAGCACTGGTGATCGCGCAAAAAATGGCCAGCGCTCGGGTGAGCTGTGTTGTTATCACATCGACACAAACCGTAGGAGAAAGCGCTCAGTCCAAATCTGTTCTGCGTCCAATAGGTATTCTTACAGAGCGCGATATTGTTAGATTTCGCGCTTCAGCGTTAGAGCTGTCTAGCGTTCAGGCCCAAGTAATCATGAGCGCGCCCCTAACCTGCTTGAGTCCGGCAGATTCTCTTTGGGCAGCTCACCAGACCATGCAACGGCTCGGTGTTAAACGTCTAGTGATTGTTGATGACGATCAGGCCGTTGCGGGGGTAGTTACTCAAACAAGCCTGCTGTCGGTGCTCAACCCGCTAGAAATATGTACAGCTGTAAATATTTTGCAACAGCAAGTTGAGAGCTTGCAAAGTGAGAAAGTGAAGCTGTTGCGATCGCTTAACCAGTCGTTAACCGTTCAAGTTAAAAATGACGAATCTCGGTTTCGAAAGACGTTTGAACAGGCAGCAGCAGGCATTGTTCACGTCGACCTTAACGGCTGCTACGTGCAGGTTAACCAGCGCTTTTGCGAGATGTTGGGGTACAGTCACGACGATCTTATTGGAAAAGCCGTTTTAGAACTCACGCATCCTAACAGTAGAGATCCCAACAGTCGATTGATTCAGCAGCTCATTCAGGGCGAAATAAAATCCTTTAAGCAAGAGAAGCAGTACTGTTGCAGCGACGGCAGTACGATATGGGTTTCGGTGATAGCCTCTAGCATAGATCAGAGCCAGGGAACCGTAGACTGTTTGACGGCGGTTATTGAAGATATTAGCGATCGCAAAAAGAATGAAGCTGAGCTGACGCTTCACCGACATCACCTAGAAGAGCTAGTAGAAGCTCGAACAGTTGAACTACAGCACGAAATCAATGAAAGACGGAAGATCGAACAGCAGCTTTTCTCAGAAAAAGAGCTAGCCCAAGTAACCCTGCATTCAATTGGAGATGCGGTAATTACAACAGATGCACAGGGCCTTGTGAGCTATCTCAACCCCATTGCAGAGAAGCTCACCGGATGGAGCTATCTATCTGCTTTAAAAAGGCCCCTAAATGAAATCTTTGTGATTTTGAATGAAACAACCCGAAAGCTTGTACAAAGCCCGGTAGAAAGAGTTTTGAGCAATGGCTGCGCTACTGGGCTAGCCAACAATACGATTTTGGTAGCTAAAGAAGGAACAGAATACGGAATTGATGATTCAGCAGCACCGTTACGAAACCGAGACGGAAAAATGATTGGCGCAGTCATGGTGTTTCGCGATGCTACCCACGCCCGGCAGGTGGCCCGGCAGCTATCGTGGCAGGCAGGGCACGATGCGCTAACAGGCTTAGTGAACAGACGGCAGTTTGAACAGGTTTTAGCCGAGGCACACGAGGTTATTTTGCCAGGACAGCAGCACGTGCTCTGCTACCTTGACTTGGATCAGTTTAAGGTCGTTAACGATACCTGCGGGCACACGGCTGGCGATGAGATGTTAAGGCAGGTTTCAGTCCTGTTGAGCCGTCAGGTGCGGGCCGCCGATACGCTAGCCAGACTAGGCGGGGATGAGTTTGCAATACTGCTATATCAGTGCCCGCTGAATCGAGCTAGTCTCATTGCCGATCAAATAAGAGAAGCCGTGACAAACTTTCGGTTCTGTTGGCAGGGAATCACCTTTCGGATTGGCGTGAGCGTGGGGCTAGTTGTGATCGATACGAGCAGCCAAACCGTCATGACCACGCTGAGCGCGGCAGATACCGCCTGCTATACGGCAAAGTCCAAAGGGCGAAATCGAGTGCAGGTGTATCAGCCAGACAGCGCCGAGATTATTAGGCAGCGAGGGCAGCAGCAGTGGAGTCTGCGCATCAAGCAGGCGCTAGAAATGGATCAGTTTTGCCTATATCAGCAAAAAATAGTGCCTACAGACAAAAGTGTCAGCACCCACACTGAGATTCTGCTACGGATGGTTAACGAGTCGGGGGATCTAATTTTGCCGGGGGCTTTCATCCCAGCAGCAGAGCGCTACGACCTGATGCCAGATATTGATCAGTGGGTCGTGAGATCGTTCTTTTCTTATCTGAGCAATCGTCACCTACCCGCGCTTCCCTCATCGCTCTATATGATTAATCTCTCAGGTGCAAGCGTTGGAAACGATCGGTTTTTAACTTTCCTAAAAGCACAGTTGAACAAGTATGAAATAGATCCTAAAACGATTTGCTTTGAAATAACAGAAACAGCGGTGATCGCGAACTTAAATCAGGCTATCGATTTTATCGGCGAACTCAAGCAGCTCGGCTTTTGCTTTGCACTCGATGACTTTGGTAGCGGCATGTCTTCCTTTGCCTATTTAAAAACGCTGCCGGTAGACTACATCAAGATAGACGGTAAGTTTATTACCGATCTTAGCGAAGACGAAACGGCTCTGGCCATTGTAGAAGCTATTAGTGATATTGGGCACGTCATGGGCCTGCAAACAATTGCGGAGTTTGTAGGCGATCGCAAAGTACAAGATATGTTAGGCAAGATTGGTGTGGACTTTATGCAGGGATATGGAATTGAAAGACCTTATGCACTTATTTAGAAGCTATTTTTTACGGCGTTATTCTCTCTGTTATTTTCTATATTTAGGAGCGGCTGCGATCGCGACTCCTGCCGTCGTTCTACAGCCTAGCCACGCTCAGCTACTGACAGAAAGATCCGCCCAGTTTAACGATACAATTACGCACTGGGCAGCAGCTTGCATTGAGGGAATGGGCACTGAAGGGCTGATGTCAGGCTATCTGAACGGACAGTTCCGGCCTGATGGCACCATGACGCGCACTGAGTTTGCGGCGGTGATGGTGCGGGCATTTCCCGATGCGCCTAACGTGCGAGAGGCTCCTGATTTTGCAGATGTTGAGCAAGACTTTTGGGGGAGGGCGGCGATCGCGACGGCCTATGAAAAAGGCTTTTTGAGCGGCTATCCAAACAACAGATTTAGGCCCGCTCAGCCAATCACGCGGGCGCAGGCCGTCATTGTGATTGCAAATGCTCAAAAGCTGTCACCACCAGCTAATAGCGCGGCTATTCTTCAGCAGCATTTTGAAGATGCTACGGCGATTCCTGACTATGCAAAAGCGATGCTAGCTGCCGCCACGCGCCAAGAGCTAGTAGTTAACTATCCTAAAATATCTGAACTGCGGCCCAACGCCAGCATCACCCGAGGCGAAGCGACAGCGCTATTGTGTCGGCTAAATTCAGCGGGAACAGATGCTCGGTACTACGTGCCTGCTGAGTATGTGGCTAATTTTGGCAATGGCGTAGATAGCTACATGCTCAAACCAGGAACGATCCTTAAAGACGTCGGCCGGTATGGTGTGAGTACTTCTGGACTGTTGTATACGACGGCTGAGCTAGGCGATCGCCTGTTTTTCTTCTTAAGCAACAACGTTGAAGGAGCAGCGCTATGGGGGAGTGACGCTACGGCTGAAGGAACGCGGTTAGTGGGTCAACTTTGGCTGCCTGAAGAAGAGCCAAGGATAGAGAGTCCTGAGATTATTGGCACATCTGACGACCGTTTTTGGATACTGAGCCATAGCTATGTTGATAAAGCAGTTGATGACCAGACGTTTACCGATCGCATTGATCGGCTTTGGAGCAGCGATGGCACAGAGGAAGGAACGCGAGAGATTAGGTCATTGAATCCAGCGCTAGAAGATTTATTTGGTATGGGAGAAACGTTTGTATCGCCAGATATGATCTTAGGCGATCGCTTCCTTTTTGTAGCAACAGCTCAAACAAGCTCTCAGCGATGGATAGCAGATAGTGTGCGCGAAGTAGACCCAAACTTTCAGCTATGGATAACGGACGGTGAGAGTGAGTTGGGTACTCAGCGGCTAGCAACGTTCGCAACAGAGCCAAACGTATCTGGAGATGAGCCAGATCTGGGGCCAGTAGCCGGTGACTATCTATTTTTTCAAACAGAACGGAGCACAGGAAAGCCGGTGCTATGGCGAACAGATGGTACGCCTGACGGGACAATCAAGCTGACGATTGAGTCGGCAAGACTGCCCATAAGCGACATTGTAGCCAGTCAGAATCAGGCACAGAACAGCGCCCAGAATCAGAGTGAAAATCGTATCTATATGGCCGCTGAAACCCCAGGACTTGGCTGGGAACCATGGACAAGCGACGGTACGCCGTCGGGAACGAGGCTGTTAAAAGACATTTATGTCGGAGAAAGTGGCTCCGTGCCGCGCTTGATGACATCGATAGAAAACACTTTTTTCATGCTGGCTAATACCGTTGATGGCTACGAGCTATGGGCCACACAGGGCACGTCCGAGAGCACTCGGCTCGTAAAGCAAATCAGTGCCAGGCAGTCTTTTATCAATCCAAACCCCACAAATTCGTTCATTGTTCATCAAGGCAAGCTGTACTTTAAAGTGCTAGTGCCTCAAGAGAGCGACAGCGGCGAAAGTGATTATGAAGATGAGCTATGGGTAACAGATGGCACGGCTGCGGGCACTGAGCGCTTAGCCGCTGTAGAAGTCTTGGAGGAAGGATTTACGGCCTTTAAAGGACAGCTCTTTTTTGGCGGCACAGCAGGCGACGGGCAAGAGCTGTGGGTAACCGATGGCACAGCAGCAGGAACGCGGCAGGTGATAGATTTTGCCCCAGGCGTCGTGAGACAGTCTCGGTACTGCCCGCCGTCTCATCCGGGCGAACGGTTTGAGGAAGACTGTTCTGATCTTATTTCTCCAAGGGGGGCTCTTGTGCGATCGCTCACCCCGCATGGCGACCATCTCTACTTCTTCTCGGCTGGCATTGTCTATCGTACCGATGGCACAGCAGCAGGTATCCAACAGGTCAAAGACTTTGCCCATGGCCCTTTTTTGGACTTTCCACCCAACATCGTTCGTCTCAATGACTCTCTTATAGCAGTGGGATTTGACGGCGATAAGATGCTGATGTGGGCGCTGCCAGAATAGCAGGAAGTGCCTATAGTTGTATGCCATCAGAGCTAAACGGTCACGTAAGATACATCTAAGTAAAGAGGAATAAACAAAGGAGAGTTGTAAGAATTTAAGCTGTCTTTATCTTCAAGGATAGCTTTCTTTTGCTCCTTTCAATTGAACCGGAAATTGCCGCGACAGAAGCGTTAGGCCCTCTGAAAATAGGCAATCTCATCCCTTTAACAACAGCTTCTCCTCACAAAGACTGTCGCGTTTGTATTATCGCACCTGTAAGAAATGAAGCCAGTCGTTTAAGCGCAACTATTCGCAGCTTTTCTAAGCAGGTAGACGACGAAGGACAAGCAATTGACCCGAACAGCTATGAAGTGTTGATCTTAGCGAATAACTGTAGCGATGAGTCAGCAGCAGTAGGGCGATCGCTTTCGCAATCTTACCTAAATCTCAACTTGCATGTGATAGAGGTTTCGTTGCCTGAAGCGATCGCCCACGTCGGCACGGCTCGTCGCTTAGTCATGAACGAAGCCTACAGAAGACTGTCTATCATCGGACTAGCAGGCAGAATTATCGCCTCTACTGATGGAGATACAGAAGTCTCTCCCACCTGGGTAAATAGTCTAATTCGAGAGTTTGACAGGGGCGTAGATGCGGTCGGTGGGCGCATTTTAACGCGGCGAGAGGCAGATTCAGGGCTAGCACCAGAGGCTTCTCTTTATTTTTTACGACTGCTAGCCCACCAGTATATTGCGGCGCAAATAGAGACTTTTTTAGACCCACAGCCTCATGACTGCTGGCCCAGACACTTTCAATATTACGGCGCTAATATGGCGCTGCTAGCTGAGCTATATGGCAAAGTAGGCGGACTCCCCCCTATGCGCCAGGAAGAAGACGTAGCGCTATACCGCCGCCTTCAGCAGGTAGATGCAAAGATTCGGCATAGCCCAGAGGTACAGGTATTTACAAGCGCGCGGCAGGTGGGTCGGGCCACAGGTGGGCTTGCTGAGCTGTTGGAGCGATTGACTAAGCGCAGCCGTCAAAAGCAAGCCGTTTTAGTAGAATCGCCAATATTGACAGAAGCGCGGATTTTAGTGAGAGAGCAGCTTCGGCAGTTTTGGATGGATGTGAACGGCGATCGCACAGCAGGATTTAGAGTATGTGAATATGCCAGGCGAGCGGATCTCTTGGGCAGAAGTTTAGGAATCTCGGCTGAGTTGTTACGAAATGAAATTGAAAGCGCGCCTACTTTTGGCAAGCTGATAGAGGCCATTGAAAATCATCAAAAGCAACAAATCGATTTTTCAACCTCGGCGTGGATGAATACAGAGGTTAGCTTAGCAAACATGCATCTGCGGCAGCTATTGCAGACGCTACGACATCAGGCTGACGTTCATCAAAGTACAGATTCTTCAAACATGCGCTATCTACGGTGCGTATTACAGGCGCTCAAGCAGGTCGAGGCGATACCGATCTTCGCGCTGAGAGTGTAGCGATCGCCAAAGGGTGCCGACCTGTGAGAGAAAGGCTTCGTGAACCTGATCGCCTGTCAGCGGATATTCTGCGACGTAGGGCGTCCAGTGAACAAGCAGTAGGTGACCGCCCGGTTCTAGATGGCTGGCGATCTGCTGTTGGGCAGTCGGCAGGTCTGTGGCGCTCCAGTAGTAGCCAACTTCAGAGACAACGGTTAGATCGAACATGCGATCGGGGTAGTCGCGGGGGATTTGGAGAATGTCAAACTCAACGTGGCTCAGGTGTTTGCAGCGTTCTTTAGCGCGGGTCTGGGCAGTTTCAGATACGTCTATAGAGAGAAGAGACTGAGTGCGATCGCTCAATTTCTCAGTTAACACGCCAATAGACCCGCCAATCTCAAAAGCTGAGCGGTACTGTTCTTTAGGCAGCGCAGCAACACTTGCGGCATACTTTTTCGCTTCGTACTCGCTGGTTTCAAATTCCCAGGGATCTATATCAGCCGCGTACATTTTCTCGAAATAGCTTGGCGGCAGTGATTCTTTTTGAGAGGTCATAAGCTATGCGTTCAGGTAAGTTTCCCAGGGCTGAATGAGGTTGTTCAACATCGTTGGCGTGAGGCGAAAGGCAGTTGGATCGTCTTGGATAAGATCGGTCGTTTGGGACTGATGCGCCATCGCCGCGGAGCGTTTGAGCTGTTGGACTGAGCGAATATCGAGCCGCCAGCCAGTTTCGCCTGGTGGCAAAGAAGGTAGACCGGCTGAGGGCGTTCCCCAAACGGCGTAGACCACTTGTTTGGGGGGATTAGAGAGGTGTTCTAGGCACTGCTGAGCGATTTGCCAGGTAGCGCGGTGGTCGCAGTGCCGGTCGTTTTGCCAGGGCACAAAGAGGAGCGATGGTGAGTATTTGCGGAGGTAGTAGGCGCACTGGCTGACGGCGGTCGAAAAGTCTGGGTGCGCAGGGTGAGGAACGGCTGTGTCGGGCCAGTTGAGAAAGGTGACAAATTCTTTGGTGACCCCAAGCTGGGCTAAGGCAGTATAGGTTTCAGTTTCTCTGAGCGCCTTCAGAACGGGCGCGGGATGGGTTTGAGAGTCGGGGTGAGATTTCGTGCCGTCGCTTAGGATTATCACGTGGACGGGGATAGAGCGCTGGCGGAGAAGCGCGATCGCACCCCCACAGCCTAAAGTCTCATCGTCAGGATGAGGCGCAAGCACTATTGCACCCTTGCAATCTGCAAAGACTTCATCAGCCGTATGTAGCACAAGAGAGTCTATAGAAGTTTCGACAATTGTTTTCACTGTTGTTTCCATAGCCATCTCTCAAGACCACAATTCGCTAGCAGGTTCTGTTTGTTCAAGCACATATTTACCCACGCTTGTGAGTGAGATATCAAAGGCAGGCTGGCGAAGATAGAGCGTCAGATCTCGAATGATTCGCTCCATTGGGTGAGGAGGAAGCAGGCCGCGAGTGCCCACACAGCGCTCTGTAAGCTGCATCATGTCGATACAAATTTGTTCGATAGCCGTCCGCACCATGTTGGCATAGCTGACGAGCTGTGAAGCGCTAGGCTGATGTGCTTCTAGAGGGTTGGCGCGATCGCTATCCACGGACTCATCCACAAAAGCACCCCCAAAAGTAGGCGCGTAGTTTTCTACCCGCCGGGCGCTACTGTGAAGCCAGAGGTTGCCTTGTTCGAGTGCGATCGCCATCTTCCCCAGTCGGGCCTGCTGATGAGGATGATCGATTCGCCCCATCCCCTGCAAATAAGTGCGGGTAGCATCGAATAGTGCCTCAGCGCCGCCAAGCTGAACAGCCGCAAAGCGAACAACGCCAGTGGTAAGCCAGGGCTGACGGAAATAATCACCGGGCCCGGCAATAATATCAGCAGCCGTTAGCTCTACGCCTGTAAAATCAACCTTATAGCTAGCTGAAGCCCGCATTCCTGAAGGCTGCCACCAGCTAGGATCAATATCCACAGTTACTTTCTCCATCGGCACAATACACATTTGCCACTGCCCGTCCGAGGGCCCCCCGACAACAACACCGTTCACAAAAGGCCGTTCCACGTAGCCGCAGCCCGAGCAAAACGTTTTGCTCCCCTCAATACGATAGCCGCCATTTTGAATAGGAATAAGCTTTACGCCATCCTCAGCCTCAGCATTCCATACGCCAAACACTTTGTTGTTGCGAGCGTCTTGAGCGTATCTTTCTACCTGCGCAGGCGTCCCAAACGTTTGCACAAGCTGAAGGGCATTAACGTGGCCTTCGTACACTCGGCCCATAGACAGATTACCGCGACCGATATGTTTAAGAATTTCTAGCGTCAGCGAGGTTTTATCAGAGGCAATGCCAAGACCTGCGCCACCGTATTTCGGCTGCAAGGGTGCCGAGAGAAAACCAGCCGCGCCGAGCTGTTTGAACCCTTCTGCTGGAAATGCGCCGACCCTATCAACATCAGCTGCGCCTATAGCAGCGCTGTCTGCAATGTCTTTTGCAGCGTCAAGAAGTCGATCAGGAGAGAGTATTTTTTGAGTACTGTCAGTTCGGGCACTGTGAGTTTGGGCGCTGTCGGTTTTGAACTGAGGGAGAGAAATTGGGGTGACTGGCATAGGCTCGAAAGTAAACCAGATTTATTGTGCGATCGCCGCTCTCCTTCACACCTCATCCTTCTGTAAGATTCAGCCCGGTTACATGCCAAAAGGAAGATGAACCCAAGAACGCAACCCATCAAGGTAGTAAAACTGTACGATACCCTAGAAAACCATGGTCGATTCACCTGTCCGCTCAAACCGCAAGCCGCTCATTGTAGCGGGCATTGTGTTGGGTCTGGGCCAGGCAGGCTTTTTTGACGGCATTGTGATTCACCAGCTTTTGCAGTGGCATCACATGTTTACAAGCGTTGAGACAGATCGCACGGTCGCAGGGCTTGAGCTAAACACGCTAGGCGACGGGCTGTTTCATCTGTTGGACTATCTTTTGACGATCACAGGTATCGGGCTGCTTTGGCGAGTGAGCATAAAAGAAGACGTTTCGCACTCTACCTCTGTTTTTATCGGCTCCCTACTTATGGGCGCAGGACTATTTGATTTTGTTGAAGGACTCATCGATCACCAAATTCTGGGCATTCACCACGTAAAGCCAGGGCCAAATGAGTTTGCTTGGGATATGGGATTTTTAGCTCTGGGTCTAGGTCTTTTTATCGGTGGATGGGCGATTGTGCAAATGAGCGATCGCCCCACACCCGCAGACCCTACAGCCCTTCAGTCACAATCCGATTAAGCCCAGCATCAAAATAAACACGGGCATTCCCCACCTGCATTTCACTCTCTAATCCTGACCCCGTAACGCTAGCCGTCGGTGCTACGCCCGTACCCACCAGCATCACCACCCAAATATCAGCATTGTCATCTGTTGTTTCAATTTGCAACGGATCGCCTGTTCTAACAATGGCATCTGAAGGATTCAGAATCCACCCTTTCAGGTAGCTATCGCGATTACCTTCCAGCAAAAACGTTTTAATATCGCCCTCTTGGCCAGCCGTCGCCACAATGCCACCGTCATTACCAACCGTCCCTAAATTTGCCTGCCAGGTGTAGATATGGCTCTCCAAATCTTCTAACCGATCCAGCGTAGAAAGGAGCGCACCACCTGCCTCGCCCGAAAAATCTACCAGCAAATGCCGCTGCGCCTCGTCAATTCCTAAGCTATCGTAGAGCGCGCCACCGTCAACAATGGCATAGCCGCCCTGATTTCGGGCTTCAAAGAATTCTGGTGCCCCTGTAAGAGAGCGGTTACCCGCTTTGCCATCTACAATTAGCTTGCTATAGTCGCTAGCGTTCTCGCTTTGAATAGGGCCACCAAAGTAGAGAGTATCGTAGGCATGGAGCCCGAGTGAGAACGCTTCGGGCTGATCCCAACTGCGACGATGCTGTGTGAAGTCACCCATTAGAGAGATTAAAACGTCGTCCTGATCTTGCCAGCGATCGCGGAACAAATAAACTCCTTTCTCGCTATCTTGAATTGCAGCAGGCAGCACCCCAGAAGGATCGAGCGCGGTAGTATTCGTCGGGTAGTAAAGCACCGACCAAACCGCGCCAGCCCGGCGGTAGTCGAACTTATCACCAGGCTCAGCAGCGTTCTCTAAGCCACGGTGGCGGTCATAAAAATATTGATAGTAAGGCTGCACTTCAGGATCGGCGCTGTCCAGCAAAAAGCTAGTAAACCCTTCGGCGTCAAAGCCAATGCCCGCAACGCCAAACTGAAGAGAAGACTGATCGGCGTCAAAAGCACCTGTGTAAAGCGGAAGCTGTTCAAAGTCAATCTCTGAAAAAGCATTCTCTAAAGAGCTATCGCCAACGCTACGCAGCGCGTAAACGGCAGGCATCAAAAAGCCGCCTGCATAGGCCAAATAGCCCTGACCCTCTTGCGTCATCCCCGTATCACCATAGGCCGTTTGCAGGTGCTCTCTTAGCCAAAACTTAAGGCTAGTAAAGCGGTCAGCGCGATTAGTCTCCTCCCCAGCCGCCAGCATCATCACCAGCTCAGCGCCGCGCGAAACCGCTACCCAGTTAGAGCCATAGGGACTTGCGAAGTTAGGATGTCCGTAGCTAGGCCAGGCGTCTAGCGCGGTGTTGAGCTTGCCACGTATGTAGTCTTTTTGAGCCTGCGTCCAGCCCGCGCCTGCCCAGTCGTAGGCCAGCGCAAATCCCATCCCAGTTGCTGCTCGCGCCAGTCCCCGACCAGACTCAGGCAGGCGACGGTCAGGATCGGGGTCGTTATGAATCGCGTAGAGCGTATCGTAAGCATTTTGGGCGTACACTTCTTCGCCCGTAATTAGATACACAAAGGCAGCTTCGCGAGCGTGCCAGGCTCGGGCATAGTTCCAGTTATTATCATTCAAATTCTCGTCATAGACGCGCCAGTCGTTTTGATCCACACGAGCCTTAATCGCGTTAAAGGCGACCTGATGGTGAGAGCCGGGTACCGCAACAGCCGCTCGCGTTTCATCGAGTTCAGCGGCATCTAAAAACAGGCGAGGCGCATCAGGAAGATTGGCATCATTGTCGGTAATCGTGACGGCAATTGGCGTGATTGCCTGTCCCTCATACTGACCATCTGCACTCACAACAGCATGTGTAATCGTGCTCCCGTGAATATCTTCTATCGCATCGTCATCAGTCGCCGTAACCGTAACCGTCTGCGCCTGATTCCAGTTTTGAGGCGTAAAGACAAGCGTATTAAAGTCAGTCGTCACCTGATTGTTATCTACTGCAACGGTAACGGTGACATCATCAGTTGGCTGAGTCACGAGCGCCAGCGTGTAGGTGTCCGTAATCTGACCTTCTTTTACAGCGGTACTGCCATCCGTTTGCGTTAGCCGCACGCCAGGATTTGGCGCAGGAGCCTTGGGTAAAAATGGCTGATAGGGCGGCAGCGCCTGCCTGCTTTGAGAATCGCTAGACCATTCAACCTGAGCAATTTCGCCGCTGCCATTGTCGTATTGCTCAGTGACAATCTCGTACTTTTGCCCCGCGACTAGCTCAATTGCAGCCGTGTATTCGGCAACAGATGCCTGATTCACCAGACCATCAATAATTAGCATGTTGTTTACCCAAACGCGAACGCTATTGGTCGCCGCCGTATGGAAGGTATAGGTTTCAGTGAAAAGTGGGGCGGTTTCGTAAAGTGAAACTTCAGGCGGCGTGTCGTTGTCAGCGATCGCAACTCCCAGAGGCTCAACTGCAAACCCATTGTACCGATCATCATCGCTAGAAACTGTATGAATAATCGTACGGTTCTGAAAGCTTTCGGCCTCAGCATCGTCAACGGCTGTGATGGTAATTATTCTGGGCTGATCCCAGTTTTGAGGCGTAAAGGTGAGCGTGTTGAAGTTAGCTGTTGTTTGACCATCGGGATGAGCGATCGCAATCACCACATCATCAGTAGGCTGAGCATCAAGCGATAGGCTATAGGTATCTGTAGCTCCACCTTCCGCTACGGCTGTACTGTCATTGGTCTGTAGGAGCGTAATGCCCGGATCTGACGACGGCAAAAAGAGCTGAGACTGTGGAATAATCTGTTTGCTTTGAGACGCGCTCGACCAGGATAAAAGTGCTGCTGCACCATCACGCCTTTCATAGTATTCCATCCGAATATCGTACTTTTGGCCCGCGACCAGAGGCAGCGTGCCGCTATATTCGGTAGGAGACTGATCAAAAAATCTATCAATGATCAGGGTATTATTGACCCAAAGACGAACACCGTCATCTGAAGTGGTGTAGAAAGTATAGTCTTCGGTAAACTGCGCCTCTACCTTGCCCGTCCATCGAGCAGAGAAGTAATCAGCGTTAACAGCCGGATCGGGAGAGCTTCGGTTCCAGTAGAAGTTAACTGTGGCGTCAGTACGGGTAAGCGCTAAATCAGTAAAGTCAAGACTGTTGTAGTATTCGGCTAGAAGACCAGTGCCATTGCCGCTAGACGAAGAAAGCGGCGGAATGAACGGTGCCGCAGCGGGTTCTTGAACTTCAGAGATTTCAGGAGCCCTAGAGATTTCAGGAGCCCTGGAGATTTGAGAAAAAGTCGGCGTTGCATCCTCAGCGCTAAATGTCCAGTTTTTAATGAGCTGTTGATTTGTCAGGCCACCTGTACCCCCACTAAATCCAACAAAAGCCTGTGATCCAAGAATATTGGTGAGATCAATAGTGTAGGAAAGCGCGGCAGTAGCAGGCTTGCGATCGCTATTAGAAACCGAGACATCCAACCTGTCGCTGCTGCCGTCATAGTCAATCCAAGCCGTCAGCAGTTGGCCGCTGTTAAGATCAACAAGACCATCACTAGCCATCGCTAAAGCTGTCGTAACGTCGCCATTTTTAAGAATAGAAATATGATTGTTATTAGCATCCCAGCCGTTTCTATACGTATCAAATTCTATTGCTAGGCTTTTATCTACCCGCGTGCCCTGTCCCATTTCGCGGATATCGTAGCCGATACTGCCGCCCTGCTCACCTAGCGCCGCAGACCCGGCAGCACTATTTTGAAGTACAAAGGCAAAGCCATCTGCACCGCCACTTCCACCCTTAAGCTGAAATTGAAACTGCGTTTGAAAAGAGGCATCAGCATCAAGCGCGATCGGCCGCGCAAAGAAAGTGCTTCCCGCTTGATAGTTGCCGTTTGAGGTGAGCTGAAGGGCATCTTCGAGCTGAGCAGCGCTACCGTTTAGCTGTAGATCTTGAACATTGGTAAAATTTGAGAAGGTAAATGCTTGATTATTTGATACTAGCGGCTCTCCTGTCAGCGCGTCTGCTGTTGGCTTATTTTGATTAGTTGTCTGTGCCGAATCGTTCTCTGTTAGTGCTGCCGGTTCAAGAAGATACGTGGCATCAAGCGCTGTAGCTAGAGGATCGTTTAGAGCTAGAGAACTGGCGATCGCAACATCTGGCGTCAGCAGATCTGTTGAACCGCTCGAATGAATATCAGCCTCAGGCAATAGTAGAGAAGAATTACCTGTATCAAAAATATGCAGCATTTTGTTCTTTATTCGGCTGACAAAGCCTTATAAATAGTTTATATAACAATGAAAAATATAGAAACGGAAGATGCTTTGTTGATAATATCTGTTGCTCTGCACAATCAATAACAGCGCGGCAAAACCTAATCAGCTCTTGATAGTGTCTTTATTGAACACTCATCAAACCGTATAGTGATAGTGCCAGTCCTTTTTAGCTCCTATCTTTTATGGCCCCTCGCCTCCCAGCCGTCGATCCTCAAATTGTCCAGCGCATCACTCAGCAAAGCGAGTTCAATGCCTCTTATATCGTACTGATGGCAACCTCTGGCGTACTCTCAGCGATCGCCCTGCTCACCAACTCCGTCCCCGTCCTCATCGGCTCTATGGTCATCGCCCCCGCCCTACCGCCGCTAGCCCTAATTTCCTTTGGCGCAGTCAACCGCCGCCCAGACCTAGCCCGTGAGGGTGCCATCTCAGCAACCTTGGGCCTGTGCATATCCATGGCCGCAGCGCTAGTGATCACCTGGCTGCTAAATATCACTGGCGTACTGCCCGAAGAAGCCGCGCTGCTAGATAGAACGCTATTGCAAGAGCGAGTTAGCCCTGGATGGTATAGCGTAGTAACTGCGATCGCTGCTGGCATTGCAGGCATGGTGGCCCTCACAGAACGTAAGACCGATACATTAGTGGGCGTAGTGGCGGCTTTGGCGCTGGTGCCCGCTGGGGTCGCAGGTGCGATCGCTTTCCTCTCTGAAGATCCGATTAGGGGCTGGGGCGGCATGGCCTTGCTAGGAATAAACATTGCCTTAATCGTTGTCTCTGGTATTTTAACTTTGTTGCTTTTTCAAAAAGTAGAGCCAGAAGTTGTTGCAGATGATGTTACGAAAAAGAAAGGAGAAGTATCTGTATAAACTATTGTGTGCTTTGGATTTTCTGTAAAGCCTAGTCTAAAATTTGGAATGAGCTAAAGAAGGTGTCAATCGTAGGCGATCGCACCCCCTCACTCAAAGCTACCTCACTCAAAGCCACCTCATCCGAACCCACTGGCTGCAGTCCTGGCCCCGCCGAAAAAGGCTCGCTATTAACCGTCAGCATATACGCCCGAAACGGCACGTCGTCATCATCATTGGCCTCTAAATAGCCTTCTGAAATATAGCAGCGAGAAATTTGCAAGCCGCCGTCTGCCGTCTGAAACTCAGCCTCAATTCCCTGGTAGCCGTTAAGCGCCTCAGTTTGAGTAGAAGAAATCGGCGCACTATTACCTAAACCGCTCACGCAGCTTAATAGCGTTTGGAAGCGATCGCGCTCAGGCTCCATCGAGTCAGCCGACTCTACCAGCGCCACCGCATATATTTCCAGCCGGTCAGCCTCAGCGAGCTGCATCTGCATATACACCCGCGAGTCTTCTGTATTCGTCTCAGAAGCCAGCGTGTAGGCAGCAGGCTCACTCGGCATCGCCACGCTAAACCGGCTCTCTTCGCTTAAAAAAGTAATCCAGGCAGTGTCAGCCTCAGCCGCCTCGGTCATAACAGCATCGCCAGTGGGCTGAGCTACAACGCCTGTTCCTAGCGGCAAGCCAATCATCAGTCCCGCTACTAGCGCGTGCTCTATCCAGGCACAACGATACATGACACTACTTCCTACGTTCTTTTGTACTCACACCACTGTAGGTCAAAAAACTATCGCCACGATTGGCACACGCACATAAAATAGAAATAATGAAGTAAGCTTCATATTTGTCATGGCCTGACTACAGCGGGCAAACAGCAGGTAATCCCTTACAATGACTCAGCCAACCCCTTCAGCCAACCCCTCAGCCGCTAAGGCTCTAGATCGCGTCCTCATTTTTGACACCACGCTGCGCGACGGCGAGCAGTCACCCGGCGCGACGATGAATGCCAGTGAAAAACTAGCAGTAGCGCGGCAGCTTGCCCGGCTGAATGTAGACATTATTGAAGCGGGCTTTCCGTTTGCGAGCCCCGGTGACTTTGAAGCGGTTAAGGCGATCGCCTCAGAAGTCGGCACCGATAGCGGCCCTGTCATCTGCGCCCTAGCTCGCGCCACCAAAGGCGATATTGAATCTGCTGCAAAGGCGATCACGCCTGCTAGCAAAGGGCGCATTCACACCTTCTTGGCAACTTCAGATATTCACATGAAGTACAAGCTCAGAAAGTCTCGGCCTGAAGTGCTAGCGATGACGGAAGAGATGGTGGGCTACGCGAAAAGCTTCACAGACGACATTGAGTTTTCTCCTGAAGATGCCGGGCGCAGTGAGCCCGAGTTTTTGTATGAAGTGCTAGAGACGGCCATTAAAGCAGGCGCAACAACGCTCAACATTCCTGATACCGTAGGCTACCTGACGCCGACCGAGTGCGGAGACTTAATTCGAGGCATTAAAAGCAACGTTCCTAGCATCGATCGGGCCATCATATCGGTACACGGCCACAACGATTTAGGGCTAGCTGTCGCCAACTTTTTAGAAGCCGTTAAAGCCGGTGCCAGGCAGCTAGAGTGTACGATTAACGGCATTGGTGAGCGAGCAGGAAATGCCGCATTAGAAGAGTTAGTGATGGCACTGCATGTCCGCCGTCAGTACTACAATCCGTTTTTTGGACTGCCGCCTGCCTCAGAAGCACCGCTGACTAATATCAACACAAAAGAGATCTACAAGTCATCGCGATTAGTCTCTAATATGACCGGAATGCTGGTGCAGCCCAACAAAGCAATTGTGGGTGCCAATGCGTTTGCGCATGAGTCGGGCATTCACCAAGATGGCGTGCTCAAGAACCGGCTGACCTATGAGATTATGGACGCCCAGCTTATCGGGCTCAATGACAACTTGATTGTGCTGGGTAAGCACTCGGGGCGCAATGCGTTTCGGACTCGGCTCACTGAGCTAGGGTTTGAGCTGAGCGATCAGGAGTTGAATAAGGCTTTTTTGCGGTTTAAAGAAGTTGCAGATAAGAAAAAAGAGATTAGCGATCGCGATCTTGAAGCCATCGTCAACGACGAAATTTTGCAGGTTGCCGAGCACTTCAAGCTAGATCTGATTCAAGTCTCCTGCGGCAGCAACGCGCAGCCCACTGCTACTATCACTGTCCGAATGCCAGACGGTCAAGAACTTACCGACGCTTCTGTGGGCACTGGCCCTGTTGATGCTATCTACCGTGCGATCAACCGCATTGTTGATATTGAAAACGATTTGATTGAATATTCTGTGCAGTCCGTTACCGCTGGGATTGATGCGATGGGAGAAGTCACTATTCGCGTTCGCAATGGAGAGAATATTTATTCAGGCCACGCTGCTAATACAGATATTGTTGTTGCCTCTGCCTATGCTTATGTTAATGCGTTAAACCGGCTGTATGCATCGATGCAGGCAGGTGCGTCTATTCATCCGCAGCGCGATAAGGTTCCAGTCGGGACAATTTTATAGACGATCAAAAATAGGCGTGAGAATACAGTAGGGGTCGTACGGCTGTACGACCCCTTTTTCAACAACTAGCTAGCCGCACTACCCACAGCACCCTTGAGCGCTGCAATTCCCTGCTCTACGCTAGCCCATAGGCCCATGTCAGGCTCTTTGCCAGCCAGCTCACGAGTACCGACAAAGTAAAGCACGCCCTTAAGCACTTCCTGATGCGCCCGGTTCTCAAAGTTGACCTTGTTTAAAGGCTCCATCGCATCTTGAAGATCGTCATCTAAAGACTGCGCTGCTTTGTGAAGTACCAGACCCGTCATCGTTTGCTGGTGCTTTAGTAGCTCTAGCTGAAAGAACTTGTCGTAAGATGTTAGCTCAGAGCCTTCCATCATTTCGCCCACTTTCTCAGCGTGCTTTTGAGTGATGTCGCGGGGCTCTACGCTGCCGCCGAGCTTAGCGATCGCCTGCTCAATGGTGCCCAGGTTTTCAGCGTCCTGGTTGATGATTTTTTCTAGGCGCTCACGAATCGTTTCATCGTTCGTTTCGGTTAGCAGCTTTTTCTCGCTTTTCAGCAACACATTTTGAAAAAGCTTCAGATCGCCTAGCTTTGTAGCGATATTTGTTGTATCAGCCATTATTTGTGATTATCTCCAATCGAGAGTTTCTTAAAGTTTCAAAACTCTATGTACTCTCACCATCATTCCGCGATCTTCAATGAGTCTCCTCCATCTTCAGAAAGATAATCGCCAAAGATTACCGCACCTAAGTGGGATAGTCTGGCCTTGCGATCGCCGTCAGTCGTTCAAAAACGCCCTTTCTGAGCTGTCCGCTCGCCTTAATCCCTAGCTTAAACAAAACGCGAGGCCCAGGCACCAGCCTCACCCCGAGCTGTTGCACCAGCCCCAAACTATCGCCCTGTCCCCAGTGCTCAACAATTTGACTGTGGCTCACCCGGTCGATATGCATTACCGCAAAACGAACCGTCTTCCCCGTCGCCGGAATGCCTTGAAACGTATCCAAGTGAGTGCCCGTAAAAAAGCCGCAGGTGGTGACCATATTGCGATGGGCCACGACCTGCGTAAACGTATGCCTGCCATCGGGAAAAGCATTATAAACGTCAGTGCCCATCGCGCTAAATTCAGCCTTGCTCATCGGCCTGTCTATACCTGCCATATGCGCAACGAGCTGAGGAGAGAGCAGCCTTAACCCCTCAGGCAGACAGCGGCGATCGAAAGATTTATAAAACTGAAGGACAAGGGCTCTATTTTGAGTGGCCAGCAAATCGTGAAACATGAGCCTTAAACTCTAAGCAATTTCTCATTCGAGTATGAACCATCGCGAGAAAATAAAGGCATACCTATCCGAAACAGCTAAAAACGCTATCCCCAAGAGCAATATGAGCCAAATCTACGAACAAGCCAACGTAAATACCAGCGAGCTGACCCATAGCCCGCTGGCGCAAAGGGTGTCGTTGGTGCTCTTACTCACCCGCATTAGTATCTTCATCGCCATGATTATCTGGGTGATCGATAAATTTACTAGGCCCGAACACACAGCAGCCGTGTTTCAAGCTTTCTACGGCATCGGCGGCATTGGTAGCGCAGTTTCCTATCTACTAGGGGCCGTGCAGCTCGTCATCATGCTGAGCTTTTTGGTGGGCTACCAAAAAAAGATCACTTACGGCATCGTACTCTTAATGCACACCGCTTCTACCCTGGTTTCGTTCCCTAAATATCTCGCCCCATTTGAGAGCGCTAATATATTGTTCTATGCCTCTTGGCCCATGCTGGCGGCCTGCTTTGCGCTGTACTACCTCAGAGATTCGGACACCAGAGCAACCGTCAGTCAATAGTGCGCGGTTTTTAGTGCGCAGTTTTTAGTGCGCAGTTTTTCTCTAAGATAGATAGACGCCGTGTCTTTTTGGACTATCTATTTATGACATCCATTACGCTTAGCAGGCTAAAGCCCATAGCCCGCCTGCTTTTCGCCCTGATATTTACTTTATTCGTAGCTGTCTCGCCCGCACTCGCCGTAACGCTTTCGCCTGCTGCTGAAGGTGCGCGAACCTACATCATTTCGCCCAAAGATGGCGCGACGGTTCCCGAAGACTTTACGGTCAAATTTGGCTTATCAGGTATGGGCGTTGCGCCTGCGGGCTTTGATAAAGTCGGCACTGGCCACCATCACCTGCTGATTGATGTAGATGAGCTGCCAGTGCTCACCGAGCCCCTAGCAGCCACCACCAAAATCAGACACTTTGGCGGCGGCCAAACTGAAGCCAACATCAGCCTGCCACCCGGCGAGCATACGTTGCAGCTACTGCTAGGTAACTACACCCACGTGCCTCACGATAAGCCAGTGCTCTCTGAAAAAATCAGCATCACTGTCGAATAGACTAAGCCTCTGCCGTCAAAGCAAACTGGCTATTTAGTCAGTTTGTAGGTACTCCGCCCACCGCGATACCAGTCGCCTGCGCGAACGCCACCCGAGAGTACGTTCGAGATGCGGTTGCGTGCCTTTAAATATTGTGATTTGGGCATGTCTTCTAAGAACAGCGCCTCCATCACCTCGGCAATTTTGAACTCCTTATCAGGCTGCGTCTCTAAGATCAGCTTTACTGCATCAGGAATCGACTCGTTCCGTACGCCCGGTCGAGTGTACTTTTGCCATGAGGCCGTTCTGCCATCTTTCTTTTTAGAAGAAGTTGACTTCCGTTTAGCCTTTGCAGGTTTGCTTTCAGGCTCTTCTTCTGGTTCTTCTAAGGCCGCCGTCTCGATAGACTCTTCCGTCTCAATAGATTCTTCCGTCTCTTCTTCATCTGAATCGTCTGTTTCTTCCGAGACGACCGATTTCGCAGGAGCCGTTATCTCACCTGTTGTTCCATCAAACATCGGCAGCACTGCGCGTAGGCCGTTGAGCTTTTCACGCAGTTCTTCTAGCTGAGTAGAGAGGGCTTCTTCCTGGGCAGATAGGTCGGCCTCTATTTCACGCAGTTGAGGCAATACAGTAGTTGACATGTGCAGGTATAAAAATGTTTCGCTTACAGTTAAGGATACTACCTTATTTCTCTCTATCTTGAGTATGCAAAAAGGAGGGCTCTTTCCTCTCTAAAGTGAACTTTTCAGTGGGCCTTTGTGAAGAGGCCCACTGAAAAGACCTATAAATAAGCCCGTGAGCGGCCTACGCTAGCTGTTCGTCAACGGCTTTGATCAAACGCTGCATCGGTACGCTTATCTGCGGCGCACGGTGAGCAAGCTTGTAGCCTAAGTCATGAATAGCCGTTGATAGCAGGTAGTTGTTCAACAAGATTTGCAGCTCTTGCTCTGTTTTCGGCAAAAAGTCAGCAGTACTTGCAGTTTTTAGATAAGCAGAGAGAAAAGCCGCGCTAACCCACTGCTCCCAAAAGTCTGCCCAGCGCTGCATAATCTCGGTTTGCTCGGGCCGAATAATGCCGCTTTCAACTTCGTTTTCAAAGCCGGTGACGGCTGCATAGTGAATCGATTGCAGCATGTAGGCCACATCACACAGGGGCGATCGCTTAATTCTCCTTTCACTCACCGTCCGATTTGTCTCACCTTCAAAGTCAATTAGCACAAAGTCTTTGCCGGTATAGAGCACCTGGCCTAAGTGATAGTCACCGTGATAGCGCGTGCGCAGGGCGGTGATTTGGTAGTCTAAGATTTGCTTAAACCTATCGAGGTAAACGTCCTGGTAGTCCATGAGCGATCGCGCCAAAGGATACTCGTCTGGACTCAGCAAGCCTTCGTGCTTACTCAAATCATCTTTGAGCAGGCGAAATACCTGGCCGGTTTGGTTGCGGTTTTGCTGATAGAGCGATCGCTGATAAAAGCCGCTGAAAGGCTCTGGGGCAAACGCACTATCGGTTGGATCGGCTGCGATCGCAATATGGAACTCAGCCGTCGTTTGACCCAAAAGCTGCATATTCGCCAAATACGGCCCCATCAAATGATTCGCAAGATGCTTAGCCTCACTGTCTTCAGCATAGACAGCCTGCAAAGCTAGCAATGGCGCTAACTCAGGCGGCTCTTTATCATCTTCGGCTAGCTCCACCACCACCTGATCGAAGTAGCTGCGGATTTTATCGAGAGAATAGTCCCAGGTGCTTTGAGCATCCGGCAGATACTCTTGCAAAACGCCAACCGTCGCAGAATCAGTGCGCGATCGCTTGCCCTGATAGCTCAAATAGCCTGCGACCTGACTAAAGTTGCTAAACGTTTGATGCTTACTTAAGAACTGACGGATTTCGATATCAGCGTTAACGCCTGACTCCAACCGGCGGAAGAACTTAAGAATAAGATCGGGGCTATTGTCTGCCTCATCTCCAGAGTAAATGACCGAGCTGTTGTTGTATTCGCCGATCAGCGGCTCCACGTCTGTCGGCAGCTTACCGGCTTTATCCAACAGCAGCGCGCGCGTCACGAGCTTACCTGCGGCCCCTTCATAGGTTCCACTGCGACCCGTTGTTTCTAATAGCGTCGTCAAAAAGTCTTCATCGGCGATCGCGTCATAAAGCACACCTACCAAGCTTGATTCACTTCCGGCATCCTTCTGGTCATCTTTCTGGCCACTCTTTTGGGGAGCCTTTAGCTGAGCCATGACCATTGGCGAAGACTCACTCAGCAAATGCTCAGCCGCCTCGCCAAAAGCGCAGCTAATAAACAGAGGATAGGTCGCCGGATCGCCCTGCTTGTAGTCAACCCGCAAGAACACCATATACGTATCGCTATCAGGAATAGCCATACACTCAATCAGCTCAGATGAGCGCACTTTCTCAGGCTCACTGCCTAGCCAGTCTCGCTCAATCAAATAGCTGGTCGTCAGCTTGGTCAGGCTCTCTCTTTGCGAAGTAGAGAACATCGCCTCCCATTGCGTGAGGTTGAAAGTCGGTACTTTAGTCGGTTCTAACGCAGGTACCGCAGCGGGCTTAAGCGCGAACCAATAAAAAGAATAAGGCCCCAAGCTAATAAAATAGCTGCCCTCATCATCCACTGGCGGGAACTCTGTGCGGCCAAAGATTTCTATGAGCGATCGCCCCTTAAACAAAGACAAATCTAGATGTACGCCCTGCACAAACCGAGAGAGATTAGCCACCACCAAAATCTCTTCATCTTCTTTCCCTTCTGCTTTGTAAGTGCGCGTATAGGCAATTACCTTACGGTTATCTACGCTAACCAGATGAAAGTCTCCCCAGCCGAACGCCTGATAGCGCTTGCGCGTGGTTAGCAGTCGCTTTGTCCAGTTGAGCAGCGAGTTAGGCGCTGCCCGCTGCGCTTCTACGTTAATGGTCGTGTAGTGGTACTCCGAATCTACAATCAGCGGTAGAAACAGCTTGTGCGGGTTAGCCGGGCTAAAGCCTGCGTTGCGATCAGGGCTCCACTGCATCGGGGTGCGAACACCATCGCGATCGCCCAAATACACGTTATCGCCCATGCCAATCTCATCGCCGTAATACAGCACAGGCGTACCCGGCAGCGACAGCAACAGCCCGTTCAATAGCTCAATCTGCCGACGGTCATTCTCTAGCAAAGGCACCAGCCGCCGCCGAATTCCCAAATTAATCCGCATCTCGTCATCTTGTGCGTACATGCGGTACATATAGTCCCGGTCTTCATCGGTCACCATTTCCAGCGTCAGCTCGTCGTGGTTCCGTAAAAATAGGCCCCACTGACAGTTCTCAGGAATCTCGGGCGTCTGTTGCAGGATATCGATAATTGGAAAGTTGTCTTCCATCCGCAGCGACATAAACAAACGCGGCATCAGCGGAAAGTGGAAGTTCATATGGCACTCATCGCCATCGCCATAGTAAGCCGCCGCATCTTCAGGCCACTGGTTCGCCTCCGCGAGTAGCATCCGCCCCTCATGCCGATCGTCCACATACTTCCGCATCTTCTTCAAGAAGTCATGCGTTTCGTCCAAATTCTCGCAGTTTGTATTCTCCCGCTCATACAGGTAGGGCACCGCGTCCATCCGCAGCCCGTCTACCCCCATCTCTAGCCAAAAGTCGAGTACGTCAA
Organism: uncultured cyanobacterium; assembly: GCA_963793265.1. Taxonomy (GTDB): domain Bacteria; phylum Cyanobacteriota; class Cyanobacteriia; order Phormidesmidales; family Phormidesmidaceae; genus Phormidesmis. The sequence continues at coordinate 332,983 of CAWBZI010000002.1, read as the reverse complement.
ACACCGCCTGCTGTACGGCAGGGTTGTCGTAGTTTAAATCGGGCTGGTGGCCGTAAAAGCGATGCCAGTAGTAAGACTTTGCCACCGGATCCCATGTCCAGTTAGAGGTTTCAAAGTCCTGGAAGATAATCCGCGTGCCCTTGTACTTTTCAGTCGAATCGCTCCACACGTAAAAGTCACGCTCAGAGCTACCGGCTGGGGCCAGGCGCGCCCTTTTGAACCAGGGGTGCTGGTCGGAAGTGTGGTTGACAATTAGCTCAATAATCACGCGTAAATCACGCTCGTGAGCTGCCGCCATAAACTCTTTGAAGTCGTCAAGCGTACCGTAAATTGGATTAACCGACATATAGTCGGAAATGTCGTAGCCATCGTCCCGCAGTGGCGAAGGGAAAAACGGCAGAATCCACAGGGCTGTTACGCCTAGCTCTTTTAGATAGTCTAGCTTTTCAGTCAGCCCGCGAAAGTCGCCAATACCATCACCGTTACTATCGGCAAACGCCTTTACTGGCACTTCGTAAATGACGGCATTTTTGAACCAGAGCGGGTTGTTGTCTAAGACCATGTAAATTAGGGAAGGAGAGGACGCAATTTTGCCAAGGTAGGGCAAGTGATCGGCGCTTTCTTCTAGCGGAAGATAGATTTTATGGGATCGTCCTTCCGATAGGATCGCTGACGTGATAGTTTCGCACGAAGCTACATCGCCTTACAAACAAGTTCTACCTATTAGTCATTAAACTATGAAATTTGAGCGCGCCAGCGGTATTCTTTTGCAGCCCACTAGCCTCCCAAGCCCTCACGGCATTGGTGATTTAGGCCGCTCAGCCTACGAATTTATTGATTTTATGACGCGCAGCGGCCAAACGCTGTGGCAGGTTTTACCCTTAGGCCCTACCGGCTACGACCACTCTCCCTACACCATGAACTTCAGCGCCTTTGCAGGCAATCCGCTGATGGTGAGCTTAGAAAAGCTGGTGGAAGAAGGCTTGCTTAAAGCTGATGAGGTTTCACCACTAGAGAACGCTAAGCCGGATCGGGTTGAGTTTAGCCGCGTGATTCCACACAAAACGAAGATGCTACGGCAGGCGTTTGAGCGCTTTAAAGCAAAAGGAGCTAATGCTGATCTGGACAAGTTCTCTGAGGAGCAAGGCTGGTGGCTAGAAGATTTTGTACTCTTTATGGCGCTGCTGGAGGCAAATGACGGTAAGCCTTGGAGCCAGTGGGAGGCCAGCATTGCCCGTCGCGAGCCAGCGGCAATGCGCGCCAAGGCTGAGGAATTGAAAGACAGCGTGGCCTTTCAGCGGTTTGTGCAATTTAAATTCTTTCAGCAGTGGATGGCGCTGCGTGAGTACGCCAACGGTAAAGGCATTCAAATTATTGGTGACGTGTCTATTTATGTGTGCCACAACAGCTCAGATGTGTGGGCGCATCCTCAGCTCTTTAAGCTGAATCCAGAGACGCTAGAGTCAGCCTATATTGCGGGCGTACCGCCTGACTATTTCAGTGAAACGGGGCAGCTATGGGGTAATCCTGTCTACGACTGGGATAAGTGCCAAGAATCAGGCTTTGAATGGTGGATTTCTCGCTTTAAGGCGACATTGCAGTATGTGGACTGGGTGAGAGTAGACCACTTTAGAGGGTTTGAAGCTTACTGGCAGGTGCCTGCGAGTGAAGAAACCGCGATGAATGGTGAATGGGTAAAAGCTCCTGGCGATGCGTTCTTTGAGACGCTGGCAGAGAAGCTGGGCGATTTGCCAGTGCTGGCAGAGGATTTGGGGATTATTACGCCTGAGGTTGAGGCGCTGCGCGATCGCTTCGAGTTCCCCGGCATGAAAATTCTCATGTTTGCCTTCAACGGCGATCCGAACAACACGCACCTGCCTCACAACTACCCCACGAACTGCATTGTATATTCAGGCACTCACGACAACGATACGGCGATTGGCTGGTGGGAAACTTTGGACGGTGGAGAGAAGCAGTTCTTAGCGCAATATCTTGGGTATGACAGTCCCGAGCAGATAGAAGAGATTAACTGGGTGCTAATTGATACCGCTCTGAAGTCTAAGGCAGATCTCGCGATTGTGCCTTTGCAAGATCTGCTGGGGCTAGGCCACGAGGCGAGGATGAATGACCCGAGTAAAATTCCTGGGAACTGGCGCTGGCGGTATCAGAGTTCGGATATGCTGACTGAAAGTGTGAGCGATCGCTTAGGCGAGCTAACCCGCAGCTATCGAAGCGGAAGCTAGAATAATTCAATCTTTAGCCGTTTCGAGCTGATTTTTAATCTTCTCGTCCTACACTGATTGGGATGTCTGCTATGACAGACAGCTTAAACTGCGTTGAGGTCATTTTTTTGAAACGGCGAAAACTGATTTTGTATGGGCTAGGTGGCTTTGCTGCCGTAGCGGGTCAACGTGGCCGCTTCGCAGTAAGCAAGCGTTCTGAAGCTATCTTAGATATTGGATTAGAGGCGATCGCACCTCCCGAAGACACCCCGCTATTCCAGTTTGTAGCGATAGGCGACGTAGGCACAGGCAGCCAAAAGCAATACGATGTCGCCAAAGCCATGTTGCGGCACTGGGAATCTTCTCCTTTTTCAACAGTGCTAATGACAGGCGATAACATCTACGAAAAGGGCGAAATAGAAAAGGTTAGCGAGGCATTTGAAAAGCCATATGCCGATTTGCTACGCCACGGGGTTAAGTTTTACGCATCTTTAGGCAATCACGACTTTCTGACAAAAGAGGGAGAAGATGAAATTGCCTACCCTGGCTACAACATGCCTGCAAGGTACTACACCTTCACCCAGCAGCCCGTTCAGTTCTTTGCTTTAGACACCAATCAGTTTTATCTGAGAGACAGCCGCAGAGAACCCCTATGGAACGAGCAACTGCAATGGCTGCGTCATGAGCTAGAAGAGTCCATAGCTCCTCTAAAAGTCGTATTCGCGCATCATCCTATATACTCGTCCGGGCATCACGGCTCTGATCCAAATCTTGCGAAAGATCTTTCTCCTATTCTCGAAGACTATGGCGTACAGCTTTATCTCAACGGCCACGATCACAACTATGAGAGAACAGAATCTATTAAAGGCGTCACCTACATCACCATTGGGAACGGAGCTAAACTACGAAGAATCGGTCGTCGTGAAGACTGGTCAGCACGTGCTGAGTCTCGGCTAGGCTTTACGACGCTAGACGTTTATCTCGATCGGTTAATGGTCAAGGCCATCGATAAAAACAGTCGCGTTTATGATGAGTCTGTGATCATGGCGATCTAGCAGCATATTTTTGTGGGTTTTCTTCCACCTTTAAGGGAAAAACTCACGAAGTTGAAAGGCTCTAAACGGCTAGTCAACTCGTGTTCTGACCCATTCTCGTACTGCTCTTCGAATAGTTCGTCTTCCTGCATTCCGGTTGGCTTCAATAATCTGGGGCAGTTCTTGAATAGGAAGTTGGGGTAAGGCTAAGCTTGTTGTTGCTTCTATGTAGGCGTTTTGCTGAAGGTGATATACCTTCAGTGTGCCGCTGTCGTAGCACCAAATTTCAGGCACTTGCAAACGGGCATAGAGAGGAAAGCGGTTGAGAGATTTGCTGGTAACGTCAATCTCTAAAGCAAGATCAGGGGGTGGATCGCCCTGACTCAGGTCGAGGTCTATTCGCCCTCTGACAGCCTTTTCGTTTTGAAAGTAAAAGCAGTTGTCAGGCTCAAGACCCGCCATCGCCGCTCGCTTGCGCCAAGTTGTAGAGCCGTAACTTTCATAGTCTACGTCTAGCTCATCCGCGATATCTTTCACCGCATCACCGATGACTTCTTTGAAATGCTCGTGCTCTGGCAGTGGAGCCATTATCTCTAGGGTTCCATTATCGTAGGTAAGGCGTGCGGCAGGGCGATCGCCCAAATCCTCTAGCAGCCGCTCAAACTGCTCCCATGAAATTCCGTGTAACACAACACAATCAGCGCGATTCAAGGTAGCAACCATCAGTCAAGCCTTTGAACGAACGACTTTTTCAAGTATGACAGCTTTGACGTTATTCTCGGCTATGTGCCGTCTAAGTTTGTAGTGTAGAAGCCAGCGCCGCCTAAGCCAACAGCCAGCGACTGGCCGTTAGGATGAAAGGCGATCGCCTCTCCTCGCAGCATCGGTAGTCCCTGATTCTCCTGTCGCCAGGTTGTCCCCGCATCCTGACTTAGCCAAACGCCTGTTGCCCAAGTTTTGTCATGAAAGGGCTGATCGTGAGTGATGAGCGCGAGCACGTTGGGATTGGTGGGATGGACAGCGATGTCACCAACTTTGGAAGTCACAGGCGGATTTGTCCATAGGGGCGACCAGCTATTTTCAAGCGTGCTGTAGCGCCAGATGCCATTTTGATTTGCATTTGTTTGGGCGGTATAGAGAACGTTGGGGTTAGCAGCAGAAATGGCTAGCTCCGCATCAACAGCGCCTGTCGGCCCCCCAATAGGATTAAAGTCAATGCCATTGTTTGTACGATAAACGCCGTTACCCGTCGCGATATAAAACATATCTTCCGACCCTGGAATCGCTTCTATCTCACCCACCGCATTGCTACCAAACCCCACATTTAACTGAGTCCATGCGGGCGTTGCGCTCTGATTGGCATTGTTGCTATACCAAAGCTGTTGATCGATCACCACCCACAGCCGATTGGAATTGTTGGGATCAACATGGATCTGAGTTGCCTCAGCCGCGTTCACTGGGGGCGGCAACAGCGTCCAACTGCGGCCCGCATCTTGACTGCGACCAATCAAACTTGAGCTTTGAGCACCCTTATCCCTTTGTCCGAACACGCTAAATACTGAACCGGGGGCAAAGGCAACGTCGTGCCCACCCTGGTAGGACGGTAGCCCGCTGTTGTTCACGCGCCAGTTATTTCCGCCATCCCACGACTGAATTGCTTTTGCACCGTCCATTCCCTGAAGCACAACATGATTTTGATCGTAGGGATTCCATTCTACATTTCTCGCTACCAGTCCACTGAATCCACTGCCCCGCCAGCCCTGAGCAGTCTTTTGTGCACCCAAAATTGCCCAGTTTACACCGCCATCATCACTGCGATAGATAGCATTGTCTGTGCCGACAAAGACCGTCTGGGCAACGGTCTGGTTAGTCTTCGGTGAGACTTCGATCCACCAGGGCACAATGCCGCCAGGATAGGGCTTTTGGCTGCCTTGAATTTGATTTTTGTTGTGAAACTGATGCTGCCAACTGCTGCCGCCGTCTTTGCTCTTATAAACGCCGGGGCGATCGCTAAAATTCTTATTCCCCGCATACAAAGTCTGTCCGTCTGGGCTTACCTCAACAGACCAAAACTCACTGCCGCCTGAAGGAATGCCCTGATTCAACAACTGCCAGGACTGCCCGGCATTAGCTGACTTGTAAACGCCAAAGCCTTTCACCGTCGCCCAAAGCGTATTAGAATCAGCAGGATGAACCGCCAGATCAGAAATTGGGATATTTCCATTCCCATCAGTTGGTAGCCCGCCGCTACGCTGCGTCCAAGTAGCACCGTCATCGCTACTATAGAAAGCACCGCGATTCCATACGGCCGTATAAATTTCATGGCTAGAGCCACCCGCATAGCTCGCTGCCATAATATTGGCACCCTTAACAATCTCAGACAGGCGACTCCAATTCTCACCCTCGTCATAAGTCACCCAAACAGTGCCGTAGTTGAGAATATCTCTTTCGTACTTTAGCTGCCGATGGTCGCCACCAAACGCAAGCATCCGACTGCTATCAGGATCAAACAGAACCTTTTCGACCGGGGCGGTATATTGCCCGTCGTCAACTGCGGGCATACCAGAGCGCTTTACGTCCCAAGTTCTTCCGCCGTCTGTGCTCAAATGAGGCCCGCTAAGCGAGCCCGCCCACACGATATCTGAATTTTCAGGGTGCCAGGTAAAGTCAGATATTTCGTAGTTTAGCCAGCCTGATGTAGCCGACCAACTATCGCCGTTATTGGTAGAAAGATAGGCCCCCAGAATGTCGCCGCCCGCTAAAACATGGTTTGTGCTGTGGGGACTTACAGCAATACTATCGATGCGTCCACCGACGCCTGGTTCATTGAGAGGCTGCCATGCTAGAGAGGTTGCTGGCAGAAGCGAATCAGCAAGGGTCATAGCGTAAAATGCAGCCGTGAAGAAAGCTGCAAAAGGTGAGAGAGGATATAATTTTCTCATCTGTTCTAATATCCTACAACGTTCTTAGGTTCTCGTCCTACGATACGCCTAAGTTCTATATCAGCATCGATAATCAGCCTGTAATTGCTTAAAGGCTTAAGTGGCAGTGCTTTTAGGCCGTTGTAGGATTGAGGGCCCAAAAGCCGGATAAATCGCTCAGCCCAGACAATCTTTTTATACGCCGAAAGAGAAGCTATCTGAGGATCGCATAGGAGCGCTTGAGCCTTGTAATATTCAAAGTGTTTGTAGCTGTTTCCATGGCTTTTTAGTGCGATCCAGGCGATCTGAAGATCGATCAAAGCATGACTGCGCGCCTCTAACTGTTTGAGGTCTGAAGAAACGTTTGCAAAAGCTCTTTTTATTAATAAATGAAAATTTTTGTCCATCTCCTGAAGCTTACCTTCAGTGCCGTTGGCCTGAATGCGCGATGCGCTATTGGGTGTCTCTCTGTAGAAGACTAATATTTCTCTAATGACTTTAAAAGGGTAGTGAGCAGCAATGCGTAGCCAAAAATCCCAGTCTTCACAAAGAGGGAAATCTGAAAATAAACCCACAGTTTCTATGCAGGTGCGGCGAATCATCGGTACGCTGCCACAGGCGATGATATTGCCTTCAGTAATCTTCTTCCAAACGTTTCCTTCTGCACTAATTGTCCAGACCTTTTTCAGCGGGCGATTATACTTATCAATCAGCAAAATCCAGCTATACACCAATCCAACCTCAGCATGAGTATCTAAAACTAGCACTTGCTTCTCTAGCTTTTGAGAATGCCATACATCATCAGCATCCAAGAAGGCTATGTAGTCTCCAATCGCGTTCTGGAGGCCCGTATTACGAGCTTCGGCTAGCCCTTTATTGACCTGAGAAATCAAGCGAATGCGATCGTCTTTGAGTGTGCTAACCCAAGCTTCAATATTGTCGGAGCTACCATCGTTAACTATAACAATTTCAAAATTTTGATACGTTTGTGCTAGAACGCTCGATATTGCGCTAGGCAAAAACTGCATTGCGTTATAGCACGGAATAATAACAGATACCAGAGACATAGGAAAATTAGCGGCTAAGCCTTCAGAGTGTTCACGCACGTCTACCTAAAAGCGGAATCTTACTAAGCGTTGTTCTATTGACGTACTTTTTTAGGTACCTTACTTTATTCTCAACGGATGGAAAATAAGACTTGGGGATCGGAGGCATCAAATCTTCTCTCATCAAGTAGCGGTTGTCTAGAAGATCAAAACTTAGTTCGGAAGCTTTAACAATGCGTTTTTCCCAGAGGCTGTCCAGGCTGCTTTCGAGCGATTGGGTTTGGCTGTCAGCTTGGTCTGAGAAAAGCTGCCTCTCATGTGAAAATAAAGATGGCGAGCACCCTGATAACGCGGCCTCAAAGCGTGTTGCAAGCCGCTGTTTGATCTGCTGTGGCGATCGATACTGAAAATGTTTGAGTCGAATTCTTTTAGGATAAACAGCTCCAAAAAAAGGCCAGCTCCGAACTTTATCTTGGGTATCCCACACTATCTTCTTGTCGTATCGAAAAAATCTATTTTCTGACCAGTCATTGCGATAGTACCGACACTTCTTTTCAACTGGAATATCGTCTGCAAAAGCAGTCGGATCTTGCTCGTAGCGCGCTAGGTCTTTGTCTGTAAAATAATACTGAAAGCTAGCAGCCCACACAGCCTGATATTGAATTGGGATATCGCTTAAGAAGGTACGTGGATTGTCGATATAAAATTCGTCAGCATCGAGCTTACACCACCAGTCGCCAGGCTGAGTGAGATGGCGGAAATCATTAAATACTTCACCTCGCATACTATCAAAGAAAGCTCTGGCGTCTCGCTTGTGTGGGATAATTTGGGGATGTGTGCTGGCTAAGTCTTGAACGATCTCCCAGGTGGGGTCACTGCTGTTGTTATCAACTACATAGATATAGTCACACCACTCAACAGCTTTAGATAACGTCTGAGCGATAATGTCTGCTTCGTTTTTAGCCAGGCAAATGCTATGAATTTTCATTGTGAGCTACTAATGGTTAACTGAATAATTAACTAGGCAGGTGAGCTAAACAACATCTAGCTTATTCTCGGATTTCATCGATCTGATAATCTGAAAAAGTTCTAGCAGCACCTTTCTCACGCTTGAGTTGGCAGCAATTAAAGCAGCATAGCTAAATCCTAAAACAGCAACGCTGACAGTAGGTAAAAACAAGACGCTAGCGATAAGAGCAGGAATAGCAGTCGTTAGAATTAAAGCTGCATTCCAATAGTTGGGGGGGCCGTAGAGTGTGCTAAATGCTCGATGAGAGACATAAAAGGTGGGGAGGGCAACGACTTCAGCGATCGCGTATCCCCACAGTCCCAATGGCGGAATTAAAAGCCAGCAGCTTAGCCACAGTAAACCCATATACGCCAGGTTTTGCAGCGTAACGGCGGTATTTTTACCAATGGCATGTAGGGTTGCTAAATGCAGATCAAAAATAGCGACCACTGAGGCTGCAAAAGCGATTGGCGGAAAGATTCGAGTGCTTTCAACCCATTCTGCGCCAAATAGCAGCGGAATTGCCCAAGGCGACAGGCAGGCAAACGTTGCGCATACCGAGATCATGAGTAAAGACATATAGCTCATGCCTCTATTTAACGCGCGTTGAACGGCGGCTGAATTGTCCATTAGCTTCGCCATTACGCTAATAGACATACTGCGAATCACATTTCTTAAAAGCGAAAGCTGCTCTAACATACGAACGGTAATGCCGACAATCCCGGCGGCTTCTATGCCTGCTAAAGGCGTCACGACCATCGGAATCGTCAGCACCCGCAGGCTTTGAACCCAGGTCGCCATAAAATAGGTGATACCGTAAGCCATCATTTTTTTAAGTGATGACCATTTCCACCGTAGGGTGAGCCGCACTGGGTAAAGGGCAAACGCTAAGCCTGCTGCTATTACAAACTGTAGCAGCGTGCCTGCAATTGGCCCCCAATAGCTCTTATAAATCAGCACCAGGGGAACCGAGAGAAGATAGTTTGCAATCTGCGAGAGGCTTTCTACCAAGCTGACGCGATCGAAAGCTAGCTCGCGGGTAAGCATTCCAAACGAAACGCCGCCGAGCATATGGAGCCAAATCGCAGGTACGAGCCATCGCAAGATGTTAGAGACTTCTGATACGCCTGTCCACTGACCGAACAAAGGTGCGATCGCCCACACGCCTACGCAAAAAACTAAGCCCGCCGTACTATAAAAGGCCAAAAGCTGCTCGGCTTCGCGATTGTCTAAATCAGGCTGTCTGACGATGTACATGTTCAGGCCCATTTGTCCTGTCCAGGCCAAAAAGTAAAAGATACCTAGCGAACTGGCGACTAGCCCATATTTCTCAGGGCCTAGCGTGCGGGCGATGACCAATACGCTAACCAGAGAGAGCCCAGAAGATAAGAGCTGCCGGAGCGTAAGAAAAATGCCCCCTCTAAGGACTTTGTTTTTGATGTTTTGAGGCGTAGGCATAGTTTGAAAGAAAAGAGAGCTTAAGTTCGGTTTGCTAGCTGAGCAGTCGTATCTTTAAGCCGGTAAACAATCTGGCGACAGCGAGTGTAAGGCTCTAGACCAAATAGCTGAACAAACAACAGCGCTGTTTTGAATCGTAGGTACTCGCGGGTGCCTCGGATAGGTGGGTAGTCGGCGATCGCCTCTCGCTCAAATCGCACAGCCGTTTGATAGTCGCCGTTTGAGTTTTGCAGTGCCTTCCACGCCACTCGCAGCTTAGCAGCACCGTAGCTTCTGTTCTTATAAGCCTGCATTGCCTCTGGAGCCGCATCAAAAGTCTTCTTTAAAACAATTTGAAAGCTTTCTTCCATTGCCTGCCACCGACTAGAAAGATTATTTGAGTGGCATCGATACTGTACTAAGGGTTCAGCTACCAGGCCAAAGCTATAGTGAGCGGCAATTCTTAGCCACATATCCCAGTCTTCAGAGCAAGAAAATGGCAGCGTTTCGTCAAACAGACCCACTTTATCAAAGCATTCTCGCCGCACTAGCGCCACGCTGCCGCACTCTACAATATTGTGGGTGGTAAGCTGCACCCACACATCGCCCTGAGCGTGGTTTTTACGAAGTTTCCCCTGTGGCTTTCCTGTTTCATCAATTAAAGCGATCCAGGTATACACCAACCCTAAATCTGGCTGAGTATCTAATAGCTGCACCTGTTTCTCTAGCTTGTCAGGTAGCCAAAGATCGTCGGCATCAATAAAAGCAATATAGTCTCCTTTTGCGTTCGCGAGTCCAGTATTGCGGGCGCTCGCCAAACCTTGATTAGGCTGAGAAACAAGCTTAACGCGCTGATCGGACAGTTCATTTACCCAGTCTTCAACGTGATCAATACTGCCATCATTAACAACAATAACTTCAAAGTTTTGATAGGTTTGAGCAAGAACGCTGTCAACAGTCGCAGGCAAAAATTCCATGGCATTGTAAGCCGGAATCAGCACAGAGACTTTGGGCGACAGATCGTAAGAAGACAGAGTTTTCATAATTTTTTAAGTGAGGGCGATTGTTCAACAGCAGACTGATTCCAGTCCCAACCGGCTATGGCAAACAGCGTCCACCAGTAGAAGAAGAATGTGGTGTGGCTCCAAATATTTTCGGTAGCCATGCCGACTAGAGCGGCGATAAGAACAGCAATTAGTCCTAGACAAAAATTCTTTTGGGCTAGGTTTTGGCTGCCGAACCACAGCCGAACTAGGTAGATGAGCTGCCCAAGCTGTAATAGTAGAAATGCGCAGAAGCCTACGATACCGCCTTCTACCAAAGCTCGAATGTAATCATTGTGCGCGTAGGCTTGGATCGGCCCTAAGTAGGTTGCTAGCCCTAAGCCGTATCCGAAAATAGGCGATCGCTTCCATTCTTCAATCAAAAAAGTCCACTGAGCCAGCCGCCAGTTAAAGCTGTTGCCGTCAAACCAGGAGAGTAAAACAGCTCGGTTGATCGAGATGTCAGGATTGAGAATCGGCGTTTCGAGTACGGAGGCGAGCCGTTCTCTGCCAAATTCTGTGCTGGCGAAAAAAGCTAGCAGCACAGCGATGATTAATATGGCCCCTACTAAACGCCGAACGCTAAGCTGCGGTAGGGTGAGCACTAAAAGTAGAACGCCTAACATGGATAGGCCGACCAAGGCTTTTGTATTGACTAAAAAGAAGATTTCTGCGCCTAAGAGTAGAATCCAGAGGACTTTTTGATGCGATCGCCCCAGCTTCCAATACGTGAGCGCTACAAACAACACCAAAAAAGAGGCAAACGTGTTCGGGTGCCCTAGCGTGCCATTAATGCGGGAGCCTACTTTAAATACGGTGGCAGAAATCGGCTGTAAAAAGCTAGGTAGTAAGTGGAGCGGAACAGCAAGCTGTAGAGCGGCGGCAGTCAGTGGAATGGCTAAGGCCCAAAAGAGACGATTAATCACTTGCTCGGGATGCAGCTTGTCTTTTAGCTGATTAATAATTAAATAAACCATCAGCCAGGAGAAAACTCTGACCCATTCGCGAATGCTCTCAGTTAAAAATGCGCTGCCTAGAGGCAGGCCGCCAATAGCGGTGAGTACGGGCCATAAACTCTGAATAGCGATCCATCCGGCGAACAGGCACCAAGCTCTATCAACCTGTATTTTTTGATGGGTGAGAATGGCGACTAAAACATAAGTGATGACTAAAGCATCCAGCCCAAGGGCGAAAGCGGCAGGGAGGCTTTGGGCTGAAAAGGCATCTAGGCCGCTGCGTAAGATTAAAAGAAAGATGATGGTTTGTTGTGAGAAGGCGAAAAAGCAGCCGCCAACCATTAGGGTGATCGCGCCTGCAAAGAAAAGTTTGGGCTCATAGATTGCCAGTCCGCCGCCTACTATACCGATTGATGCGCTTGCTGTTCCTAAGAAAACGGGCGATCGCGCTATTTTGTTCTGCATGACTGTAGGCAAGAGCATAGGCATTATTCGGTATAGACTTTTCCCTGAGAAGATTTTCTTCGGGGCAATAGACTCACAGGAAACGCAGTGTGGTTAGCGGCTTGCTCGTAGGGATAGCTCAAGGAGTAGTCAGGCTCTCTATCATCAAGCGTTTGCGCCATAACAAGGCCAATAACTGGCGTGCCGCTTTGGCTCAACTTTTTGAGCGACTGCTTTAGCAGCGATTTGGTTGTAACATTAGCCTGCACTACCAGCACCAGACCTGCGCCGTAGCTACTCAACGTGGCCGCATCCGCACAGTCTGCGACCGCAGGCGCAGCAACAACTGTAAAGTCGTACTGTTCTGAAGCCGCCGCCAAAAGAGCCCGCATTCTGGGATTTTCTGAAACGTTTTTGCCTAAGTCATTTCCGTAGTCATTTCCGTTTGCCTCACCAACAGAACCGCTATAGGGAAGCACGTTCACGTTTAAAATAGGACTGATTTGAGCAGATTTGAGAATAGCGTGAGGATCGCTGAGCGTTCGATTCTCTAAAAGATTGCTGAGGCCCGGTTGGCTCGAAACATCGAAGAAAAGGTGTTGAAAGGGCTGCTGCACGTTGGCGTCAATGATGAGCGTTTTTTGAGATAGCCACGAAGCAACTGCTGCTAAATTTGCGACGGCCAGGGTTTGTCCCTCTTGATCTCGCAGGCCGCTTAGTACGAACACATCGGGCTTTAGTGCTGGCGTGCGAGAGCTATTCTTACTATCGTTCTTACTATCGTTCTGATTGCCGTTCTGATGAACACTCTGATAGCTAGAAGCAACCAGCGCCTTAAAAAGCAGCCGATAGGCTTCAGTCCACTGATTATTCTGTAAAAATTCTCTCATACTGCCAGGCCCAAAGTCAGCCGGTAACCCTTTAGGCAAAAGCCCCAGTACTGGCAGATCAACAGCCGCTTCCAACTCTTCTACGGTATGCAGCCGGTCGTCTATCGTTTCGAGTAGCAAAACCACGCCTACTGCTAAAAGCAGCCCCGCAAAACCTGAAACAGCTAGGCTCACCAGTCCTGAGCTGCTCGGCTCAGTCGGGACTTGCGCCGAATCTGAGATCCGAATGATATCCGTCACCTGCGCTTCGGCAATTCGAGCTTCTTCTAGTTTGTTACGCAGCAAAGAGAGCGTGCTAGCGGCTTCTTCGCGATCACGCACCAAAGCAAACAGCGGCTGCTGATACTCAGGCACCCGCGACAGATTACCCTCAAGCTGCTCTCTTTCTGACTGAACGGTTGATAGCGTTTCTGCTAGAGCATTACGCTCAATCTGTCCCAGAATATATTGAGAGATCAAATCCTGGCTGATCTCCTCTGCGGCCCCCTGACTAGCGGGTGAAGCGACGGCTGACCCTGGAATTAAGCCTGCGACTGTCTGCTGATAAAAATTACGCAGCTTATCTCTGCGGGCCAAAAGTTCAACCATATCCGGGTGCCTTGGCCCAATCAAAGACTCGGTTTCGGCAACGACACTCTCTATTTCTACAAGCTGCGCTTCGAGCTGATTGATAGTTTCATTCTGGCCGACTCGAACGCTAGAATAAGCCCGCTCTAAGCTATTGACGCCGGTCACGTTTCTCAAAGCGTCATCTCGAACCTGCGCCTCTTGAAGCTGCGTTGCCAGACTTAGCTCTTGAGCCCGTACCTGAGTGAGGCTTTCAATCCAGTTCTGCGTTTGCACGTCTAAAGAGACAATGCCGGTTTCCTGACGGTACAGCGTTTCGGCTGCTTCAATTTCCAAAAGCTTAGATCGCTGCTCAGGAATTTTCTCTTCTAAAAAGCGACGCGCTGAGGCTGCTTGAGCACGAATAGACTCGGCTCCCTCAGCAACAACGGCTTCGGCAACTTGATTCAGCACCGCTGCTGCAACCGCCGGATCGGCGTGAACAAACGTTAATTCGAGGATATTAGTCGCTGGAATAATAGAAACCGTCAAATTCTCTTTAATCGCTTCGATCGTAAGCGGCTCTTCTAAAACACCTAGTTCAGCAAATTCCGGCGATAGAGACGCTAGAGCACCTGCTAGCACTCGCTCTGACTTAATAAGTTCTGATTGGGTCGCAAGTAAAGTAGCTCCGGTGGGGATGTTGCGCCGACTTTCGTTAATATCCTGGCCAATTTCAGAGAGGCTAACGGTTTGCGCGCCTACAATTAGCCGGGTAGAGGCTTCGTAGATAGGCTTTGAAAACAGACCGTGAATGACGCCAAGCGCGATCGCACAAAGCACCGTGATCGCCGCAGGAATCGCCCTGCGTTTTAGTATAGAGGGTAGCGATGATAGGTTATTCATTCATATTCGCTGGATGCGTCAACTCCAAAAGAACTTCAGGATTTTCCTGAAATGCATAAGGTCGAGAGATGTCTGCATAGCGTAGAACGGGTGGATAGATGCTGATGACGATTGCTCCAATCATATATAAAAACGCTCAAAAAAACGCTAAAGACGATGAGCAAAAGATTGTTGGAAAAAGCGGAACTAAAGCTTTTGAAAAACGTCATTAGGGGCGCATTGTTTACCTTTTTAGAACGGCACGGGCGTTTTGATAGGTGAGGGAATGCCCAGTATCTCGTCATAAAAGGTGAGCCAGTGGGCAGCGATTGCATCCCAGGTATAGTTTTTTTGAACGTAATATTGGGCTCTTTGAGCGGCTTGTTTCATAAAGTCAGGGTTTTGCATAGCCCAAGCTAACGTAGCGCGGCAGGCGTCGATATTTCCCTCTTCAAACCACAGCCCGCGATCGACACCTAAGAGCTGCCGGTGCGCCGGAATGTCGCTGGTAACCACCGGAATCCCTTCACGCATGGCTTCTAGTAATGCCAACGGCAGACCCTCCATTTCAGACGGTAATACAAATAGCCCTGCGCCTCTAACCATTTCAGCAAGCAATTCTCCCTGTAGCTCTCCGCTAAAGAGAATATTAGAATTAGCGTGCGCCAAATCTTTGAGACTTTCACGATAGGTTGAGGTATCGCTAGCGCCGCCGACAAACACTAATTTCCAATGCTGTGAACGCAGCTTGTTAAAGGCTTTCACCAGTAAATCGGGCCTTTTTTCAGGTACAAGGCGACCTAAAAATAGGATATAGCGGCCTTTTTCTAAACCTTGCGATCGCACAAAATTAAACGCAGGATCAGAAGGCTGATAGCCCGCCGGTGCGTTGCCGATACAGGTTGTTTGGCAGCAATAGTACTCCAAAAAATAACGCTGGAGGTCTTCAGAAACAACCCCAATGCCGTGAGCATTATGCACCGCAAATTCCTCTCCTAGCTTGAGCAGCTTAGTCGAAAACCGGCCCCACTTTGCTCGCTGCCAGTCAAGCCCGTGACAGGTCACCACCACCTTCGTTTTAGGTGATAGCCAGCGAGGAATCCAGCTAAATATAGCCGGGCCTAAAGCGTGGAAGTGAATAATATCGAACTGTTGCAAACTAGAGAGAGTAGCGGCTAGACCCGAATTTACAAAAGCATCAACGCCTCTTAGCGGAATAGAGGGTAAGTTATTTACCCGAATCTCTTTGTAGGTATAGCGTTTGTTCCACGCTAGATGGTGGTAAGAAGACCGCGCAAATAGCTCGACGGCGTGCCCTCTACTGGCTATGCGAGAATAGATTTCTGCACAGTGGTGCTCTATTCCTCCCTGACGTGGCGGGAGCCCTTTGGAGCCAACAACGGCAATTTTCATTTTTTAAAAGGACTCCTTAGCGGTAAACGCCTGCGAGCATTGGCGATGGGTTCGCAGCGGGCTGACGCTGCTGCCGCATGTCTTCGTATACTTCTTCTACAACCGTTTTAGCGCTATAGAGATCGGCGTTTTGAATACAGGCTTGAGCGGTGAACTGGTTGGGGTTTTGTAGAACAGTTTGTATAGCTTGGGCGATTGACTGGGGCGATCGCTCGTCACACACAATACCGCTTTGGGCCCCAAGCAAGCGGGGTGTCTCTCCGGCTTGAGTAGTCACCACAGGCGTTCCACAGGCTAGCGCCTCTAGCACCACTAGCGGTAAGCCCTCGTAGGCGCTCGTTAGCACAAACACACTGGCTAAGCGCTGAAGATCAGCAAGCTGCTGATACGGCACCGAGCCTAGAAACGTAACGTGCCGAGAGAGATCTAGCTGCGCGGCCTTATTGCGCATCGCCGCCATCAGTTCGCCGCTGCCAGCAATCAGCAAGTGCACTGGCTGCTCAGCGATCGCTTGAGAAACGTGCGAAAAAGCCTCCAGTAGGAGCAGGGGATCTTTTTGAGGATGTAGTCTTCCCGCAAACAGTAAAAAGCGGGTGTTTTCGTTGAGTCCCATTTGAGCAGCTAGCTGTTGCCGCTGCTGCTCTTTTGCCTGCGCCGTCAGTGGATAAAAAACATCTCCGTCAAAGCAGTTACGAACAAAAGAAATTCGTTTGGCAAGCTGCGGATACTGTTGCCGGTAGAGCGCTGTAGACTCAGAATTGCACGAAAGCACCCGCGTAAACTGGGGCATCAGCCGCCGCTCTAGTGAAAAGTAAAGCTGCGGAAACCGCCGCCATAAGATGCCTTTAACGTCGCTCGATCTCATCTGCTGATGAATATCGTTATGCACAAACAGCGTTTTTTGCCCCGACCAGTGGCCTGTAAAAAGGCTAGGTTCTAAGCGATGAAAGTGCATAAAGTCGGAGGCAAAGTTTTTGCCTCGCAGGCTTAGAGCATAGCGTAGCGACGTGGGTATCCGCCTTCTAGAGTCGTCTTCGATCAGGCGAAACAGAGGGAAAAAACTAACCGCACGCCCAGCCAGCTTGCGCCGCTGCCACTTACCCACCTCGCCATCAGGCGTAGCCTCTATACCTACTAGCCGCACAATAAACTCAGGGGGTGCAAATTTGATGAAGTTTCGGATTACGGTTTGAACGCCGCCTATTGAAGAATGCCAGGGATCGAACTGATAGAAAATAGTCAGTGAAAGTTGCCTCATAGGGCCTCTATGGATCTGCCAATCGAGCTAAAAAGAACTCTAAGGAGAGATTTTTTAGATAGGTTTGAGCGAACAACAGCTCAAACTTTTGTAGCGAGATTTATCAGGAGTTGAGTGTGTTTAAGAAGTATCAACTTACTTAATTTGATGCGGTAGCAATAAACACAAAATTGCCTTGAGTGCTTAGTTAATTTCACGGGCGTTGCCGTGTCTTAAAAAGTACTCTCCAAGAGTCTACAAGACTTTTCAGCAACGCGTCTTTGCAAGCGAAAAAGTTAAGCCTTTTGGCTTAAAAATACTGATTTAGCAGCTATTTCCCCAAATTCTTCGGCTCTTTGGGAACTAATTTTGTCTAATCAATTCTATTTGATATGTGGCTACGCAAAGCTCACGGTACGGCTGTGATGGTTTGCTTGAAAACGTATCATGAAAAGTCACAGCATAAATTGTTCTGCATAAAGCAGACCAGCTGTGGCTACGTCGATGAGGGCTTGCTGTGCGTTACGTATCGCTGGGCACATATGGCTGTGATTTCTCAGCCTGCGTTAAATCGCTCATTGCAACGTCTTGACGAAGCTCTCGGCCATTCGGGCCAACAATTTGCCGGGGCAGCGCTTGCGGATCAACAACTTCCATCGTATTCATGTTGTAGGTAGTGTAGGCAGTACTGGCGGTGTCTAAAAACATATCCATGATAGTAAGCGTTTGAAAAGGCGCAGTGTTAGTAGCTAAAAGAGATTTTGGGCCACTGCCGAGTGCGCCTGCATGAAGCATGTTGAGGTTACCTGCTTTGCCTGGAAAATAGGCGTGATGGTGGCCGCTAATATAGGTGTGAACGTTGTGACGTTCGAGAAGCTGGCGAAGCTCATCGGCCTGATTGAGATATTCACCGGGGCGATCGCGTCTTTGAGAAACCGCATACAAAGGCAAATGGCCCATTACTATTCGCAGCTTTGCCTGCTGTGCTTCTGGGCTAGCTAAGGCGCGATCGGCCCAAGCAACTTGCTCAGGTGGAACATCAGCAGAAGAAGCGTCCCAGGTGAGATAGAAGATATCGCGGTGAGTGAAGCTATAGTAAAAGGGAAATCCGCTGGCATCAACAAAGTTGAGGTCAGTATCGGTTTGATGACCTTCCCAATATTGAGAAGATTCTTGCCGGTCTAAAACGTAAACGAACTCGCCATTTTGTTGAAAGCTAGAGGCGTCGTGGTTGCCTATTGTGAGGGCGAAAGGTAGCCCTGCTGAGCGAATAGGGGAGAGAATTTTTTCATCGAAAGCAGACCACATGGCTTCGATTTCGCCTTCTGAAAGCGTAAGCTTTTGGCCTGCTACCATGTCACCGCCGCAAAGCACCATATCAGGCTGCCAGTCGGGGAGAAGGCCAATGCCTTTGATCACCTCAGGGCGATAGTCGGTGGAGCCGTAGGCGCTGTTGAGATCGCTAATGATAGCTAGCCGAATATCGCCACGCTGAGGGGCAAAAAGGCCAGCCGGGGCAGGTGCAGTATTGAGAGCTTGATCGGGTGCTGGATCTAAGGCCGAATCTGACGGTTGAGCAGAGGTTTGAGCAGTGGCTTTAGATCCAGACTGAGTGCAGGATAAGGCGGTTGTGCTCGCAGCTCCGATGGCTAATCCACTTAAGAGAACAAAGCGACGACGGTTGAGCGGCATGATGAAGTAACCTGACAGGTGCGATCGCTCTCTAGTATGCCATCGTTCGTTCATGCCTAGCAGCATTTATGGCTGCATTGGGCTCTGAAACATCATACAGAGCCTGTTCAAAATGAGCTGCCAGGAAGATTGAATTTGACAAAGAGTTCTTCAAAATGTCAACAAATCTGTCTTGAGTCGTATATTTGCAAGATCTATTGTCAGCGGCTGACAGAAGCCTACTCTCTAGCCTTTAACTTGAGCGCGTAGGGCACCGTCAACCTGCTGATGAATGACGCTGCGAACTAGATCGAGGCGATCGCCTTCTAAAGAGTCCCAGCCCAGGCTTTTCAAAGTGACCTGTCGTATTGAACGAAAAATTAGCACCTGGCCAAATAGTGAAAAGGCTCGAATGGTACATTCTGGATCGTCAATCGGCTTGTCTAATATCTTGCTAATCAAAGCAGTGCAGGGATCGATTGTCTTTTTGACTACTCTTTTGTTGAGGATTTCGAAGACAGAGGAGGGCTCCATCAGCTCGCGGAAGATGAACCGTATCCACAGATCGGGCTTGTTGGAGGATATGAGCGTCGTTACGAAAGCATCAAAGAGCTTGTGTATAAGTTCTAAGGCTTGCTCTTTCGACAGCGATGAGCTTTTTGTTTGATGATCAATGTGTGCGATCGCATCGTTTATTTCTGGATCGTCAAGATAAAAGGCAATGTGCTCGGCAACTGCGTGATAAAGCCCTTCCTTATTTTTAAAGTAATAGGGAATAGCGCCCAGGTTCACGCCTGCTTTTTCGACGATGCTACGAGTGCTTGCAGCTTCATACCCGTGCGTGCCAAAAGCTTCAATGCCCGCTTCTATTAAGCTACGACGAGCTTCTTCACCGCGCTGGCTGCCGTTGGACTGAAGAGAATTTGATTTCATCACGGGCATATATAAGTAATTTAAACAAACGTAAGCAAGATACTGCTCAGAGCGCAGGCACCCTATCGGATTGTCCCGACAGTGAGGCCCGATGCCCAATAGCGAGGTTGACATCGCGTCGCTTGCATAGATCAGTATACAAGAACACCTTTGTGTTATGGGTGCGCTATGGGTGCGCTGTGGGAAGTTCGCTGGGAATGAGTTTAGCCTGACTAGACTCTCTTAGTGGGCAGAGCATCGCACTGGTACTTTTGCTGCTGAGTGCCTTTGGTTGTTAACGCTTCGCCTTGCCGTGTGCAGCTGTGTCGGGGCAGCGTTACCTCTGGGGCGAAGGGAACTTGCCGATGCACTTCAACGAGCCAAAGGGTAAAGGAATCATCAGCGAAGGTTTCTACACCTGATAGATTGAGCACCCAGTCCTCTGAGGAAGTAGGCTCGACGATGCCGACTAAAGTATCGCTATCGGGAGGAATCGCGAGGATGTAGCTAAGGACGCGAGAATCGTAATGAGGTGGCTGGGGGCTCATGAGTACAACAGTAGGCTGATGGTTTGCCGCTAGGTGCATTCCTATTTGCCCTGGAAGATAAGGCTTAAACAGCGCTAAGTCGTGAGCGATGAAAACTTGACTGAGCAGTCCGGCAGCGATTGCCAGTCCTAGAATCCGCTGATGGCGGCGAGCCAGTCCAACGGCAATAATCGCTGTTACCGCCGGATATACCGCAAAAAAGTAGCGTGGCGCTAGGGTTACGTCTTTTCCTAGTCCATAGGTGACGCTCAGCATAAGAGCGAACACGCCAAGACTATAGCCGACTAGCGGCTGACTTCTTAAAGAGAGTGACGCTGACTTCCAGCCTACAACTCCCTGCTGAATAATCAGCCAAAACACGCCCCACATTACGATTGCAGAGGGGACAGTAATCCAAAGGGGGCTCTCTTCTACAGGCAACAGAATCAGCGTAAAAACACCCGCTGCTATAGACTGAACCCACGGGAGTAAAATCGTTTGCCACCAAGGCAAGGAACGGCTGAGCCAGCTAATACCGCCTTCGCCCTGAAAATGTGTGAGCGCTGTTGCTAACAGAGGTGAGCACAACAACAAGGTAAAGCCCATCGCCCATCGCCATCTTCTTGCCAGCACCTTGCTATTAGCATTTGAACGCTGCTGCCATAGGCGAGCTAAAACAACGCCCCACTGAGCAGCAATACAGAAACTATAAAAATAGTGAACCCAAAAGCCAAAGCTGTTGAGTAATATCCATGCGGCCCAGTGAGCCTTTGCTTGTTTTTGCTGATTGTCTTTGAGTAGCGATAGCCAGAGGGTGAGAGAGAACGTTGCGATCGCAACTGCTAAGCTATAGTGCCGCGCCTCTTGCGATAGATAGAGGCTATAGGGTGAGACGGCCATGAGTAAAGCTGTGTAGCGGCCAACCTTGTTTCCACCCGCAATACACCCTAAACAATAGCTGCCCACAACAGACAGTATGCCAAAGAAAACAGGGAGCGCTCTTAAGCTCCAGATAGAACTGCCGCACCATCTGAGCCACTGGTTCATCAGCATAAAAAAGAGCGGAGGATGATTGCTATACGTCGTCACGGTATAGGCGGCCTGCCAAACGGTGCTATCGAATGGATAATCCAGTAATGTCCAATATCTGCTCACAGGTGAGAGCACATCTACCGGTATCTCCGATAGATTTTTGCCCAGACTGTAAAAAGCAGTATGGAGTTCGTCACCCCAGAGGGGCTTAGCCTCTAACTTCCAAAAGCGCAGCAGTGTCGCTATTCCAACAATGGGAAAAAGCTCTGCTATGACTGTTTTAGCAGAGCTTCTCACTAACGCTATATCAGAGGCTCTTGTTGACTCAACTTGTAGACTGTTGCCTGAGGGTTTAGTGACTGACATCTGCTGCTGTATAAATTGGTGAAGAAGCACCTGACTGATTCGATATTACTGATTTGATATTGCTGATTTGATATCGGCGCGATGGAATCTCTCTTAAAGCGCTAATCTTTGTCAAAGCTCTGGATAACGCAGCAGTAGCGTATCAGTAATAAGCTGGTGCTCTTCTAAGAACTGAGAAACCTCTGGCTCTACTTCAGGTTTTGTAATGGCCGCAAATCGCTGTAGCGAAGAGGCGATCGCGCAAACAATACTCAAATAAACCAATTCCTTGGCTGTATACAGCGATATAGCCGGTTGAACAAACTTGTTAGGTGTCTTTAGCGGCACTTGAGCAGAGAGCCAGGCGAATCTTAAGGCAGCTTCCTCACGAGCGGTAAATAAGTTTTGAGCAGATCTCTTTCCGCTTGCAACCGCGAAGCAGTGCCGAATTCTATCAACAACGTGGGGGTTACCAGCGCCTGTATGATGGGCCATAAAGCCCTCAACCGCTGATAGATAGGCATGGCCTTTTGCGATCGCTGAGACTCTAGCCATAAGGTGTTTTAGCTCTGCTGATACCGACGTGCGATCGCCGCTGCCCATCACTTCTCCATACCAATAGGCCTGCCTTTTTTGCAGAGCAGTAGGCCAAAGTCTTATCCAGTCAGGCATCAGCCCAAAGTTAACTTCTGTATAAGCCATCAAATCCTCAATGGATCTATCATACTTTGCCATTATTTCTAGCATAGATGGCCCACCCGTCGGCAGTGCGTAGTCTAAGTTCGACGGATTTTTTTGCGCTGCTACGTGACGACCTGACTCAATACCGCTGTGTTCTTCAGCTTGCTTGGCCCAGTCTCCTTCTATCTCAGTTCCGATAAGATCGTTGAAGACATTAAGAAAGCCAAGATTGGCAACCATCATTTCGACGGCTTCAACGTAGTCATATACGGTTGTTGAAGCTGTTGCGAACTCTTTGAGCCGGTTAACAGTATAGTTGAGAAAATCTTTGTTCACCTGATTGTGCGTTGCTTTAGCTGCAAAATCGGTGATGACGACTGATAGCTCATCGTAGGGATTTCCATCATCTATATTGCCTTCCTTCACTTGCGCCAGCTTCTGTTCGACCTGAAGAGAGCTATCTCCCTCTGCAGCTACGCTATGCACCTGACAATAAGAGCAGCCGTGCGCTTTAGAGGTTGCATAGCCCACAGCCAGCATATTGAGCACGCCAAGGCTTTGTTTAGCGCAGTCAATCGCAGGAATGTAGTGGCAATAGGCGAAGAGCTTAAATAGCTCTGGCCAATAATAGAGATAGTCGTAAGTGTTTGGCCAAAAGCCAAAGAAATCTTTGCTAAAGTGCAAAAGCGGCCAGATCTCTGGGTCGTCACTACGCGAGCCGTCTAGCTTGGTGATAACAGTTCTCAAAATCCGATCTTCTGCACCTTCCTTCAGCGTCTGGTCAGAGACAGCATCAATAAGAAGCGGCGGGCTCTGGACAGCGCTAATGATCTCTAACAGTTTTCCTGACATCTCTAGCCGTTCGAGATCATCTGCCCCGTTGATATGATAGCTGCCGATGAAGATCTGTGGCACTGTAGCAACGCCACTGAAGTATAGGGTTGCCTCAGCATTACGCAGGTAGGTAATGTCGTACTCTGTATAGTTGTAGCTTCGTAAAACATGTTTAGCTTTCTCGCAGTACGGGCAGCTTGGTTTGGTGAATATTGCGATCTGAGGTTGTGTCATGAGACTTAGAGTTTATAGATGGAGTTTATAGATGAACAAAATCTTTGAGAATCCTGAAACAGATAGCGTGCGCGATAGCTTACTTAAGCAGCTTTGGCTACATTAGATGTAGTAATGGGATAGCGAAGCACCAGCGTTTTATATTCAATGTTGTGCTCTGCGATAAAGGCAATGACCTGAGGCTCCATTTCTGGCCTAGCGATCGCAACAAAGCGCTGAACCATTGAGGCGATCGCACAGGTTGTAATAAGATGGATCAGCTCAACAGAATCAAACGCATCGAGCGCCGCTTGAACAAATCGTTTTGGCGTAGCCAGTGGCACCTGTGCTGAAATCCAGGCAAGTCTTAGCGCGGCGATCTCTTCATATGAAAAAACATTCTCACTGTCTGTCCAGCTCGTTGCGACTTTAAAGCAGCTGCGAATTCGCGTGATCGCGCACTGACCGAAGCCAGAAGACCCTGAGAATCGGTATGCCAAAAAGCCTTCAAGTGCCGCTAGATAGCTATGCCCTTTAGCGATCGCGCTGACCCGAGCCATCAGGTGGCGAAGCTCTGGGGTAATCCGCTCGTTCAAACGGTTGCCCATTAATTCGGTGTAGAGATAAGCCTGTAAAGCAGGCGCAGACCCTTGCGGCCAAGCAAGCATCCAGTTCGGGAATAACCCAAGTTCTCTCTTAATGAATTTATCGATATCACCTATATCTGAGGCGTATTGTGCTGCGATGAGCTTGTAAGGTGGCGCGATAGGTAGCGGATAGTCAAGTTTGGCACTAGCGCTGGCTTTGTTGTTTTTTGAAGCAGCACGCCTTCTAGCCTTCATGCCCAAGCGTGTATCCGTTTGAAAGGCGCGGCTCCCTTCTCCCGTTTGTCCGAGCAGATCGTTAAAGACATTAAGAAAGCCAAACGTAGCAGACATTGTAGCAACAGCATCAATATCGGCCTTTGCATCTCTCGGCCTATCGCTATCCATTCCCTCTAGCTGATTTCGAGCTTGCGGTGCTAGCGCTTCTAGGTAAGATAAGAAATGGGTTGATACATTATTAAGGGCCGCTCGGCCTGCCAAGTCAGCTAGCGCCAGCTCGTAAGGGCCAAAGGGATTGTCTGCTGCCGGTTGCTTTCGAGCTTTCTGTAAAGCTTCAATTATCTTCAGAGCGCTTTCATTCTCTATTGCCGCAGCATGAGCTTTACGTGGCGATTGCCCGTGAGTACTTGAAGCCGTATAGGCAACAGCGTTCATCATGGCAGGGCCGTAGGTTGCTATATTGAAAGATGCCGATGGCACAAACTGCAACAGATTAACCAGCTTATAGGCCCGTTGCCAGTGATAGAAATAGAGCTGCGAAGTGGGTAAAAAGCCTATGAGATCTTTGTAAAAGTGTAAAAGCGCTCGTTCTTCGAGATCTTCATCGGGTTCATAGGTAAAGTCACTTTCTAGAATCGCACTGGCCATTGAAATATCTTTAGCGCCCTCAAACAGCTTGGCATCCGAGAGGCCATCAAAATTCAAGGTAGAACAAACGGAATCTAGATCGAACATAGTGACGAGCACCTCAAGATAGCCGGTATTTATTAGCTTTTCTAGCGTCTCCCAGTTGCCAAGAGCATAGCTTCCTAAAAACACTTGCGGCACAGACGTACTTCCCGAAAAGTAGATACTTGCTGCTGCCGCACGCTTTGAAGCGTTTACGTTGTGTTCGATGTAGGCATAGCCATTCTTGCTTAGCAGCAGCTTAGAACTTGCACAGTAAGGGCAATTAGGCTGAGTAAATATAGTGATACTCGGTTGTGACATGTCTTAATCCTCCTTAATCCTTAAAGAGATAGGAAAGCAACATTTTTTGATACGGGTCGAGAAGTCTAAATAACTGGCGGGATAAGGCTTTTCATCATCTGCGCAAGCGCTTAGCGGATGATTCTATTGTGCTTTTAACAAGTCAGTCGAGTGATTTATTAAAAGATAGATGAAAGACTAGCTGTTGTCAACAGGTTTAATTGTTGATAAAAATACGTTCGAGCGGCTGGCAGAGTGACAATGCATTGTGTTGAGCTAAAAGCATAGCAATCTTCTATGTGGCATATGTAAGATGACCTCTTCAACACTATGACCATTCCAAGGCACCTTTACGCCAAGCATAGACTAGGCCAACCACTAGAATTCCAATAAATATTAAGGCTTCTAAAAAAGCGAAAAGACCTAGAGAGTGGAAGGCAACCGCCCAAGGATACAAAAAGACTGTCTCTATATCAAATATCAGAAAAACTAAACCGTACATGTAGTATCGAACATTGAACTGAATCCATGCGCCACCGATAGGTTCACAGCCTGATTCGTAGGTTGTTCGGCTAGCTGGCCCAGCAGTGGGTGGGCGCAACAGTTTGGCCGCGACCAAGGCCACAACAGGGACTAAGCTGCTAAGCAATAAAAAGCCTAAAAAATACTCATACCCACTTAAAACAAACATAGCGTACTCCTGCGATAATGATTGAAAGTTTTCAACAAAAATTTGATGATGCCTAAGCGATTAGTCACTTATGCACTATGTATGCACTATCAGCTTAGGCACCTATAATCTGAGAAACGAGAACAGCAATCATTCTTTCTGAGTCAAAGGGCAGATCTGCTTTCCCGTTGAACATTTCTTGTATAAGCAGATAGTGCGCTAGTGCACCCACGAAAATTCGTGCTGAAGCCATCGGATCTTTGACCTGAACGTTTGGATGGAATCGTAGATAAGAGGAGAGCTGTTCAAGCAGTGGTTTCTCTATTTCCAAGACGAATATCTTAGCTAGCTCAGGAAATCGGCTAGATTCTTCTACAATCAGCCGTATTAACGTTAAAAATGACTGGTCTCTAGAGACGCTTTCAAGCGTTACAGTAGCGACCTGCGCTAGCACTTGTTTTGGCGGAAGATTAAAGTCGTATTCCCTAATGATGCTAAAAAGTGTTTGGTAGGTGCTCTCTATCAAATGCTTGACGAGCACCTCGAACAACGCCTGCTTACTATCGAAATAGCTATACAGCTTACGCTCACTGATATTTGAGACCTCAGCGATGCGAGCCATGCTGGCCATTGAATATCCGTATGCCTCAAAGACCTGTAAGGCCGCTGACAAAGAGGCAGTCACTTCCGCGGGTTTACTTGAGTCTGGAATGTAAAAAATTGATCTGTTCATGCTGCTGGTTAAGATTAGATAGCCTTAAATTCTGTTGCTATAGCGCTATCAAACATCATTCTCAAAAGAGTCTGATGGCGGTTCTTCAAAATGGCCGTGAAGGCTGTGTTCTTTAAAATTCAGCCGCCAGCAGT
The DNA here is from genome assembly GCA_963793265.1 of uncultured cyanobacterium. Classification (GTDB taxonomy): domain Bacteria; phylum Cyanobacteriota; class Cyanobacteriia; order Phormidesmidales; family Phormidesmidaceae; genus Phormidesmis. Next base: position 306,355 of record CAWBZI010000002.1, on the reverse strand, counting down.
GCTCTAGAAAGTCGCCACTTTCTTCTTCTAAGAGATGCCGGTCTGCTATCGCCCAGTTTCTTATTATAAAATCACTGTAATCTAACCGCCAAGAGCGTTCTAGCGGCTGGCTCTGATAGCAGCGCTCGCACTGTAAAACGCAGTGAATTTTCCAGTACGCTTTCGGGCTGAGAACCAGTGCTCTACCGTTATCGAAAAATAGTTGATTGAGATACTGTAAGACGGGAAACTTTATCATTGCTATAGCTACGTCGAAGGTAGCGCTTGTGTGGATTGTTTGGACTGGCGTGTCGTCTGGTCGTGATTGTTATTGTGAGCATCTCGACGATCTCGTCTATGCATCATCAAATACGCTGCGGGTGTGAAATATAGTGCCAGGAAAGGAGAGCCACCAATGCCGCCTGCGATCGCAACTGCGAGCGGGTTCCAAAAGGGATCGCCCGAAAGCAGCAGCGGTGCAAACCCAACCATGGTCGTTACCGTTGTCGTCACTACGTGACGGGTCGCGCGCATCACCACCTCTTGTATGGCTTTGCGATCGCCTGCTCTAGCTGGCTTGTCTTCATTGATAGCTGAGAGCACAATAATGCTGCCGTTAATAGCAATGCCGATTAGGCCCATCGCACCCACAATGGCCATAAAACCTAGCAACGAACCAAAAGCCCACAGTGAGAATAACGCCATACCCACAGAACCAACGCCAACGGCTGCAACAATACCCGCCGAGCGAAAGCTCTGAAGCGAGAGCACAAGGGCAGCGGCCATTGCAACTAGCAGTAGGCCAACCGATCCTAATAAGTCGCCTGTTGCATCGCTGCTTTCGGCCTGCTCACCTCCAATCTCTGTGTAGTAGCCCGGAGGTAGCTCAAAGCCCTGTTCTTCCATCGCCGCCTGAAAATCGGCCAGCACTTTAGAAGGCAGTGTACCTGCTGTGATAAAGCCTTGTACCGTGTTTACACGCTGTTCATTGCGATGTGCAATTTGCGAAAGCTGTGGCACTATCTTAAACGCTCCGAGTGCAGACACTGTTCTAAAGCTGTCGCCTTGCCCTTGTGCATTTTGTCCTTGTCCGTTTTGTCCAGGCTGTAGGTTTAGTGCCTCGATTTGAGAGAGATCGCCGCGATCACCATCTGAAATTTGCACGCGCACAGGCAAGTTCTCAGTCGATTCCAGAATAGAACCTCCAACGGTACCTTCTAGCGTTGCCTGTAGCTGCTGCGCAACTTCTTGATTAGAAACGCCTGCTTGCTGCGCCTGCTCTTCATCGATCTCCAGCACTAATTTAGGAACAGTCGCGGTCAAATCATCTCGGACATGTACCACATCAGGGACTGTCGTCAGAATCTCTCTGGCTCTTGCGCCTAGCGCTCTTAGCTCTTCGATATTGGGCCCATATATCCTTAGCTCTACCGGCGCATCAAAAGGCGGCCCTTGCTCTAGCTGTCGTACCAGCACTCGCGCTTCAGGAAGTGCGACATCTAGGTCTGACTGAATCTCTTGAATGAGGGGCGTCACCGCTTCTGAAGAGTTAAGCTGCACTAGCGCCTGCGCGTAGTAAGGCGAATTTTCTCGGGTCGCACCAATGTTGTAGTAGAACTTAGGCGCGCTTTCACCTACAAACCAGTGAACTTCGGTTATCTGTTCATACTCCAAAAGCAAATCTCGGGCGCGCATTACCTGCTCTTGAGAGTTAGCGATCGCGTTTTCCTGAGAAAACTCAACCTCTATCTGAAACTGATCGCGATCTAACGAGGGGAAAAACTGAGTGTCCAAGCTGCCCGCTTGAATAAAACCAACAGCCGGTATTACCATTGTCAATACAATGGCAAAGACAGGTTTCGCCATTGCTCGCTTTACCGTCCACCGATAGAAGTTGCCCAGTCGCTTGGGGCTCCACCCGTCGTTCCACCAGGCACCCGGCTTCATCAGAATGCGAAACAGTCGTTGAAAAATACTGAGAGAATCCTGATTCTGTAATTTCTCAATATCAGCTTCACTCTCGCCCAAAATTTTACCGGTGATCGCTGCAATAACCGTGAGCGAAAGGACAAGCGATGAGCCAATCGAAAGAATCACAGTCATCGCGATAGAACCAACAAACTCTCCTGCACCCCCTGGCAACAGCGCAATCGGTAGAAATGTCATCATGGTCGTGATCGTAGAGGCAAACAACGGCCCCTGAAGGTACTTCACCGTATCAACGACCGCATTTTCAGGCGCAACACCATGCTTTAGCTCTACCTGAATCTCATCAACGGCAACCACTGCGTTATCGATTAATAGACCCAGTGCAATAATCAGTCCAGCCACCGATATTTGATGAATCGGAATGCCCAGCACGCTCATTAGGCCGAGCACAGCGCAAATACTCAACGGCAGCGCCGCGCCCACAATCAACGAACAGCGCCAGCCCATCGTAATAAACGTGACAATCACAACTAAAGCCGCACCGAACACTAGGTTAGATACCAGTGTCCCTAGCCGAGCATCCACATATTGACTCTGATCGAGCAGAACGGTTAGAGAGAGCCCACCCGGTAGCTGAGTGCGAAAGGCTTCCATCTGCTGAAAAGCGCTTTCCGCCCACTGGTCAATTCGTTGTCCAGAACTCATCAAAATGCCATAGGCAACTGCTGGTTTGCCGTTGACGAATGAGATATCGGTAGGAGGCTCTCTGACGCCGCGGTCAACTTTAGCAACATCGCCTAGTCGAGTAAACTGGCCGTTCGCTGAGCGAATCGGAATCTGTCGGATTTGTTCTAGGGAACTTAGCTCACTATCTACTTCAATCGATAAGTTTTCGTTGGGATTGCGCAGCTGTCCGGCGGTTACTTTCGCGTCACTCTGACTCACTTGCTGGGCTAGCTGCTGAGCACTGAGCCCAACAGCGGCTAAGTCAGACGCATTGATTTCTACATTGATTTCTTCATCTGGAATACCAAACTCTTCGATCTCTTCGGTGCCTGCAACGCCCCGCATCTGAATTTCAAACTCTTCTCCAAAGCGCCTAAGTATAGCGTAGTTGGGCGCGCTACTTTGATCCCAGGTAATAGCTGCAATCATTGCGTATGCCCGAGTCTCCGTGGCTTCAAGCTCAGGCTTAAAAGCGCCAGGTGGGAAAAGAATATTGGCATCTTCCATCTTATCTCGTACCCGAGACCAGATAGGCTCTGCATTTTCAACCGAATCTTCTAGCTCAACGACGACGGTTGAAAAGCCGACTCGTGAGGTTGAGCTAATTGTTTTTACTTCTTCAATCGCAGAGACTTCAGATTCGACAACTTCGGTGACCAGTGCTTCTACTCGCTCAGCACTAGCACCTGGGAACAGCGTGTTTATAACAGCGACTCGGGAAACTTGGGTCGGATCTTCTTGCCTTGGTAGGGATTGCATAGCGGAAATCCCCCAAACTAAGACAATAACAATCGTTAAAAGGAGAAGCCGGATATTGCGGAAAAAAGGACGAACCATGGGAGTTCTAAGTTGAGCGTATTGTGGTTGATTTAAACAAGTAAAGAGTCGTTGAACGTTGGCAGCTTCATCGAGATGAAACCGCTGTGACTTTTTGCTTTGGGACTAAACGATGAACACCGCTGGTCACGACCTGATCTCCAGGCTGTAGAGTACCTCTCACTAAAACGCGAGTACTGGTATTAGCCCCATCGCCTGTTGTTTCTTGCTGAATAATCTCTACCGATCGCTGTTCTACGACCAGAGAATTCTCCTGTTCTGCTGTCTGACTGCTGTTCGCCTTAGCCTTTTCAACAAAAGCTTCTTGAGCTTCCAAACCTTTATATTCAGCAGCAGGCACCACAACATAGCAAGTCCATAGCCCCCGAATGCCTTGAGTCAATGCCCCTCTTGGTAGCCAAAAGCCATCAGATTGAATTGTCTCTGATATCGTTAGCCTCGCTGTCTGCCCCGGCTCTACTTCTCCGATTGCAGCCGTATCTAGCGCCAGCACAACCGTTTGAGTTCTTGTACTTTGATCAACCTCAGGTAGAATTGCGGTGACTTCAGCAGAATACGGCTGATTGTTAATACGGATAGTTTCCGATGCGCCAATTTGTATTTGGTTTACAACACTCGCTGGAATGCCAATTCGAACTTCCGGCGTTGCAGCTTCTACTAGCTCAATAACAGCTTGTCCTGTGCCTATTACGGTGCCTTCGTCAGATCTTCGCTCAGCGACAATACCATCAAAAGGCGCAGAGATCGTGCTTTTTGAGATATTAACGTCAATATCTCTGAGTTGTGCGTCAAGCTGATTCACCACGGCTTCTTGCGCGTCAGTCTGCTCAAAGCGAGTGCCGTTACGCAGCTCTTCTAGGTGGCTCTGAGCCTGATCTAGCTTAGCTTGTAGTGAATTAGCACCGAAGGCAAATTCATCTAACTGCTCTCTGGCGATCGCACCTCTCTCATAAAGGTACTCTCGGCGCTGCTCCTGCGTTCTTTGTAAGGTGAGCTGCTGCTCTAAATCTCTTACCGCAGCTTCAGCGGCTGCAATATCTTCTGCTCTAGCACCATTTTGCAGCTCGGTAAGTCGGGCGATCGCCTGCGCCTTTTGCGCCTCAACCTGAAGTCGCTGCGTCTCTAAGTTCCGAATATCTAATCTTGCTAACGTCTGGCCCGCGGCCACTCGCTGGCCCTCGTCTGCCATAACTTGAACAAGCTCGCCGCCCCGCTCAAAGCCCAGCTCGCTGCTACGAAGCGCCACGATTTCTCCGGTATAAGTTCGCGGCACTTGATATGACGAAACCCTCTCTACTGCCGTTGTTTCGACAGGCAACGCCGCACTTCGTTCAGCAGATGTTTCGGGCGGTGTACTCACGAGTGCCCGGTAGCCAGCCACGCCACCGACGGCAACCAAAAGCCCAACAGAACCTAGCAAAGCGTATCTAACCCAGCGTGGCTGACGCCTCAGAGACTTAGGCCACTGCTTAGGACTAGAAGCTGAACCAGCACCTGCGGAATTGGCTGGAAAAGCGCTTGGAGATTGGAGAGGTTCAGAGTTCATAGTGATTACCTGCTTGCCAGAATCTGTAAGAATAGAATAAAGTTAATCAGTCGATTGACTTAATCTTATTAGAGCGTACAAATTAAAAAAGTGCAACCCCTTTTATTTCTGAGAAAATATTCTCAGAAAGGTAAATCTCTTAGAAAAGCAGAGCTTGCTCGCTAGTCGAATGATTGTGCAATTAATTGCCAGCATTGAAGATAATTCAATCGGTAGGTTAGCTCATATAACAGAGGGCGAAATGAGCCGCCTAATGTGCGTAGCCTATCCGCCCGACGCAGTGCCTCAGTCAGCTCGAATTGAATGCGTATGTAATGCCAAACAAAGGTCGACTACGAATGATGGGGTCTAGGAGTGCTTTTATCCAACTAGCCAAGCAGTGCGATCGCAGACACAGACTTTCTGTTGCGTTCTCTGTAGATGGTATGTATACAGATAAAGATACGCCAAGGCCGTCTGTTTGGGCTCAGACAATGACTTTTGCCAAACAGCGCCAGGCTAGTTCACGTCATCAGGTTGAATGCTTTTCCAAAGAACGTCTACGACAGAGCCCACATAGGCTTTAGGGTCGGGCAACGGCGCAGACGCCTGCGAGAGAAAAACATACTCTGTCATGCTGCCTAAAAACATCATGGCAACAATTTGAGGATGGGGGCAACGCATCCGCCCTAAAGCGATCTCTTTTTCAAATAAAGCTGTCAACGCTTGGATGACAAGCACAGGAGGCGCTGTGCCAGATTCGGTGAGCATTGGTGGTAGCGGTAGCCCTTTTGATCTCACCATCATCATTTTGGGCAATAGCTGTTGGATGAAATCAATCATTTTAAGCCCAATTTCATTGAGGTTCTCTTGTAAATCACCTTGCCCAGGCACTGTCTCTATCAATGAAGTCACAGAAGAGACTTTTGACATGCCCATTGCTGCAATAAATAACGCTTCCTTTGTGGGAAATCGCTTAAAGATAGACCCTTCAGAGATACCTGCTTTGGTAGCAATTTCTTGAGTTGACGCGCCAAATCCTTTTTCTAAAAAAACTGCCTGAGCCGCTTTCAAAATTTGTTCATTGGTGATTTTGCTGGGCCTAGCCATGTAACGATACGTGCATTAAGTGATAGCGATAGGAAGTTGGCCCTGCCGTAACAGCGCCGCTATTTCATGATACAGCGTGACCTAACGCCTATAGCTTTAGCTTACAACCAAGCCGTCTTGAATCCGAATTTGTCGCTTGGCTTGCTCAGCTACTTCAATCTCATGGGTAATGATGACAATTGTAATTTCTTGGCTGTTGAGTTGATTAAATAGACTCATCACTTCTTGAGAGGTTTGGCTATCTAGCGCGCCAGTCGGTTCATCTGCCAGTAAGAGAGCGGGTTCGTTGACCAGGGCACGGGCGATCGCGACCCGCTGTTGCTGACCACCCGATAGCTGACTGGGTCGATTGTTGATGCGATCGCCCAACCCAACTTTCTGCAAGGCTATTTCAGCGCGATCGCGTCTTTCATCTTTGGGTATCCCGGCATAAACCATCGGCAGCATGACATTTTCCACCGCTGTCGATCGTGGCAGCAGATTAAACTGCTGGAAGATGAAGCCAATCTTTTGATTGCGAATGAAGGCGAGTTCATCTTTATCTAGCGTCGTCAAATCACGCCCTTCCAGGGAATAGTGTCCTTCTGTCGGTTGATCCAGACAGCCGATGATGTTCATCAAGGTAGACTTGCCTGACCCTGATGCACCCATCACTGAAACATACTCACTAGCACTAATCGTTAAATCAATGCCTTTCAAAATAGGCACATCGACGTCGCCTAGCTGATAGACCTTAGTGATGCCTGTCATTTCGATCATAATTTTCTGGAATGAATTGACTGTAGATCTATTCACTTCTTAAGGCCACAATCGGATCGAGCTTAGAAGCGTTTCTTGCGGGTATGACGCCTGCAACCAGCCCGACTGCGGTAGAGAGCCCGAAGCTCGCAAAAACAGCGCTACTGGAAATCACAAACGGGAACCTAAAGGCTGTTGCCGAGACAAAGGTAACAGCCGTGCCAAGTACAATTCCAATAACCCCACCTGCGATGGAAATGACGATGGATTCTGTTAAAAATTGACTCAAGATTGTTCTTTCTGTTGCGCCCAATGCCTTGCGAATACCGATTTCGCGCGTACGCTCAACGACTGAAACCAGCATGATATTGGCGATACCAATGCCACCGACTACTAAAGAAATGCCTGCGATCGCTACAATCAAAGTCGTCAGCAATCCTAAAACGGTTGTGAGCGTTTCTAAAATATCTGCCTGATTGATAATACTAAAATCGTCGTCTTCGGGCGTTGCAATATCGTGACGCAATCGCAGTATGTTCTCCAGTTGAAATTTCACCGTCTCTAGCTCGCTTTCAGTTCTCCCTTTCACATAAATGCCATTGACAGATACACCCATTAACGAGTTGTTGCCAATAATCCGAGCTGACATTGTGGTGAGCGGAATGTAGATCGCATCATCGCGATCTAGCGGGCCCTGAGAACCTTTGGCTTCCATCACACCAATGACGTCGTAAATTTCGCTCTGAATACGAATTTTCTCACCAATCGGGTTGACATTTAGCGGAAATAAATCGGCTTGAACGGTCGGTGCAATTACAGCAACGGACGCTGAGCTTGAAAGCTCTTCTTCTGTGAAAAACCGTCCCTGAGCTGGATAGGTATTACGAGCGTTAGGATAGGCTAAATCAGTCCCATATACAGTGGTTGAAGTGTTGTTTTCGCCATAGACGGCCTGAACACTGCGCTGAAGATAAGCGGACACCACTGTTGCTGAAGGAGCTTGTTGTTCTATAGCCTGTGCATCTTCCCAGGTGAGGGTTGTTACCGATCCTTGCCCCTGGCTAATGCCATCGCTTTGGGCAGAGCCTGCAACCACTTGTAAGGTGTCTGTGCCCAAACCGCGAATACTCTCTTCTGTAGACTTTTGAATCCCTTGTCCGATAGAGGTGATCGAGATAACAGATCCAATGCCTATGATTACGCCTAGCATTGTCAGCCCGCTGCGAAGCTTGTTACTCCATAGAGCTTCCCACGCCATCTCCACAATCTCGATCTGAGAGACGCGGTGAGCACGTTTTTTATACGGCGAAACTGAAACCGTCGGCTGAGAAGAACCAGCGTTAAGTAGAGACATAACCTTGTCGTTGATTGTGCTTGCTGAGAGTGAGCATCGTTGAAAGTCGCGCTGAACGCAGCGTGAATATTGAGTGTGAATCTTGAGTGTGAATGTTTTTAGACGAATTTTATGGTGGAGAAGGAAGCTGAAAGCCGCCAGGAGATTCTGCTTCTGAAGGCGGTGAGATTAGAACTTGCTCGTCGCCATCAAGCCCAGAAATTACTTCCGTTTGACCTTGAACAGTCTCTCCAGACTGAATGGATTGAAACACAGGCTCATCGCCCTCTAACACATACACGCCCTCACCTTCTGGCCCTTTAACAACAGCGGCGTTAGGCACTAGCAGCGCATTTTCTATTTGGCCTACCTCAAACTGAGCTTCCACATTCATGCCGACTCTCAGCTTTTCGGCTTCAGGCAAATCCAGCGAAAGCCTTACTTCAAAGCTGGTGACATTTTGACTGACACTTGCCTGAGCCGCTATCTGTGATACCTGTCCTGTGAAGGTTTCACCAGAAAAAGCATCGGCTTGAATAACAACAGGCTGCCCCACTTCAACCTTAGCAATTTGCGCCTCGGGAAGATTGACCACTACTTCGTTGCGATCGCTTGAAAGCTGTAGGATAGACGACGATGAAGCCGATTCTGTATTACCACCCGACACCGAAGGACTCACAAAGGCCCCTAGCTCAGCGTAAATTTGATTGACCACCCCGTCGAAAGGGGCTCTGATTTCGGTGTCTTGAAGTCTCGCTTCTGTCGTTTGCAGTGTCCCTTCAGCCGAAAGTACCTGTGCGCGCGCCTGCTCGATATCTTCTGGGCGATTACCAGATTTTATCGCGGCAACACTTTGCCGCTGCTGCTCTACGCGAGCCTCAGCTTGCGCGATTTGTTCATCACGGCTACCCGCATTAGTGAGAGACAGCGCTTCTTCAGCTTCTCTAACGTCAGCAATAGCCACATCGCGATCAACTCTTCTTTGTTCGACGTCTTCTCGTGAGATGGCACCTGCGCTAAAAAGAGATTCGTAGCGCTGTAGGTTGGTTTCTCGCTGCTGTAGGGTTGTGCGCGCCCGCTGCAACCGCGCTTCGGCCTGCGAAATTTCTTGGTTGCGGTTGCCCGAGCGGAGTTCTCGCAGGTTGGCTTCGGCTTCAGCCAGTTGAGCTTCGGCTCGGGCAATATCTTCGGGGCGATCGCCTGCTATTATCCGTTCTAAGTTTGCTTTCTGTTGTGCCAGCTGCCCTTGTACCTGAAGGAGTTCGCCCCGCAGGTTTGAGTCGTCCATGAGGGCAACAACTTGGCCTTGGGTGACGCGATCGCCCTCTTCCACCAGTAGTGTTTCCACAACACCCGAATTTTTGGGGCTTAAGTTGATAGCGCGTTCTGCTTCTACCGTGCCATTAGCAGTGATGACTACCGGAACCGTTGCTCTCTCCACTTGTCGAGTGAGCGTATCAGAGTCTGATGAACGACGGCTAGTCAACAGATTTCTGCCAAATCCTAAGGTCAGCAGCAAGAATACAGACAGAAAGCCCCAGAGCCATCGGCGTGAAAAGGCAACCTTAGACAGCGAAGCTCGAATGTTCAAAACGTCAGAAATTTGATTTTCTTTCATCGAATCAGTTTGTGAACCGTGAAGGTGACTTAATACGGAGTAACCGCGTAGGCAAATAGTTAATGAGTGACTGCTCACTCATTAATAGCTCACTCAATAGATATAGTCAACATTGCTAGCTCAAAGCGAGTGCCGTTACGCAGCTCTTCTAGGCGGCTTCGAGCCTGTTCTAGCTTAGCTTGTAGTGAATTAGCACCGAAGGCAAATTCATCTAGCTGCTCTCTGGCGATCGCGCCTCTCTCATAAAGGTACTCTCGGCGCTGCTCCTGCGTTCTTTGTAGGGTGAGCTGCTGCTCTAAATCTCTTACCGCAGCTTCAGCGGCTGCAATATCTTCTGCTCTAGCACCATTTTGCAGCTCGGTAAGTCGGGCGATCGCCTGCGCCTTTTGCGCCTCAACCTGAAGTCGCTGCGTCTCTAAATTCCGAATATCTAATCTTGCTAACGTCTGGCCCGCGGCTACTCGCTAGCCCTCGTCTGCCATAACTACATCGCCTAGTGATCGAATTTACTTTCTGAAAGATTCCAGCACTTACAAACACTAATGATGCTGCGATCAAGACCCCTGTCGATACTGTTAGTTGCTGTTTCTATGTATGACTCCGGCGTCTAAATAGGCGAAAAGATTTAGGAAAATTCCTTTTTATAAGGCTTGCACAGCGATCCTCTCGGATCTATTTAATTGCCGGAGTGATATATCGTAGTTATTTTTCAACTATTTTTCTTTGATACATCTCTAGAACCTCAGAGAGAAGGTTTCGGAGATTCCTTCCGAAAGAGAAAAGCCCCTCCGCGCGAGCTGCGATCGCCAAAAGGACTGGACTCACGCACTGAGCTATCTTCAAAATCGTCACTGAGGTCTTCAAGGCACTCACGCCGATCGTCACCGTCTTCATCACGGCAGTCCTCAAGCTCATCCCTAAAGTCTTCACGCCGATCTTCCCGTTCGTCTTCGAAGTCTTCACGCCGATCTTCCCACTCATCGCGGCTATTGCGACCATTGCGCAGACGATCTGAAAAGGGGTCATTCCTCATAGGAAAAGAACCACCTCTCGGAAACTGAGCCAGCATCTGAGCGTCGAAATCAGACTGATTCAAGGCTGCTTCTGATGTGGATACGGCGTTAGAAAAAGCATGAGCGGATCTTTCACTAAGCGTAGACAACCCGATTGCCAGCATACCTACAACAAGCAGCTTTGAATTAAAAATGGTCATTCTCATGAGTCAATCCCCTAATTTGTAATCAAACTATTAATCGGTTGGACATGGCACGCAGCGTTTAATAAGTAATTACTTACTTATTAATAGCGCAAATTTCTACAGCGTCAACCCCCTTGGTCAACATTTCAATAGTGGCTAGTAGGCTTACGAGCGACTGACCCATTACCGACCGGCTCTACCTTTGAGCGAAATCATCCTATACAGTGAGACATAAGGACTCTAAATATATTAGATGTTCTTACTAGTGAGAAAAACGTCTGCTCGTGAATATGGCTAGAACACGTAAAATTACCGATAAACAAATTTTAGATGCGGCGCTAGCGGTGTTTCTAGAGCAAGGATTTGGCGCATCAACAGTCGATATCGCAAGGCGAGCAGGTATTTCTGAAGCATCAATTTTCAAGCGATTCTCTACGAAAGAAAATTTATTTCTCAAAGCGATGGGACTACCTGGTGTTCCTTTGTGGCGATCCTCACTGAAGTCTTTAGTCGGAAAAGGAAACCTCAAGGAAAATCTTAAGCTAATTAGTCTGCAAGTGATTGAGTATTTTCAGGAACATATGCCAAAGCTCATCATGCTGATGTCCAAAGGTTTGACCACACCCGCCGACATGGTTAAATCTGAAGGTACACCACCTATCCAAAATTTAAAGGCACTTGTTCTTTTTTTCAAAATAGAAATGAAGCTAGGAAGAATGAAAGCAGTGGATCCTCGGACGGTTGCACTGCAATTTATGGGTAGCTGTATAAGCTACGTATTTCTGAGCCAATTGTCCGCGCCGTTACCAGAGCCTAAAGACTATATAGAAGATATTATTGAAAGTCTTTGGCAAGGTATTCGACCCTAATCCGCAGACAAGATGGTATTCATTTCAACAATCATAGAACTGTAGCTGATGTATCGCTAACAGGAAGCGAGATCGCGAAGCGCTGACTTGCCAGTTCGCTAACCGCTAACCTGTCAGATTGCCGATGTCCTTGAGTTCTAAACCGCATCGCACAGTTCCTGCCAATACACGGCGCACCGCCAAAGCCGCCTTTAAGATTGGCGAAGACGGCGACACCTTACTGAAGTGCTTAGCCAGCTCGGAGGTAGCGACAGAAGGGCAGGCGTTAGACAGCGTTCAAACGCTCGCTGGTCTGTAGCAGTATCACTACAGCTACGTCGAAGGGGAAGCTGTCAGCTGCCTGCGTTGGAAAAGCAGTCGAGAGCTAAATGTTCAGACGCCTCATATCGCATCGCCCTACGATACCGAAGCGCGCTACTGTCGCCGCCAGGGCATTAGCTGGGCGGGCTACCGCACGCACCTGAGTGAAACCTGTGATGACAAGAGCGTTCACTTGATTACGCAGGTGATGACCACAGATGCGCTGCGTCACGAATCACAGTGTATCGAGAGCATTCACGACGCGCTAATTGCTAAGCAGCTACCGCCGAAAGAACACTATGTTGACGCGGCCTGTGTCGATTCTGTTCATGGCCAGATTGAGGATCGAATTTGAGCCAGATGAAATCGCCTCGTTGAGGAATATACACTTATCAAACTTTCTCACCAACAGGTTGATCTCAACTAACTTCCGCCTCCGGCGTTTCTACGATCTGTTCCAACAGTTCATCCAGCGTAAACTCAGGCAATATGCGAATGGGCTTTATGACAGCCTTTCCCTCTACTACACTAAATTCTATGGCATCGTTGGCTTGAAGGTTGAGTGCTTGAACGATGTGCTTTGGAATTCGGACGGCAAGAGAGTTACCCATTGATCTACTTGAGCTTTTATGAACTAGCCTCCGTCAACTCACAATATGCAAAGTATGTCTTATTCGTAGCGATCATCTACGTTCTTATTGCAAACCAAACAATGAGCCAAAGCGCCTTAACGCCATCTTTCCAGCTTATTTTTTTACCTTCTTCGTAGGTACGCCCGTAATAGGCTACGGCTACTTCGTAAAGCCGCCATCTATGCGGCGATCGCGCCACTTTTACCGAAAACTCAACCTCAAATCCAAAGCCATCACAAGTTAGCTCAATATCTTTGAGCACTTGTTTACGAAACATTTTATAACAAACTTCTACATCAGAAAGTGTTGTGTTGCAGATAACATTCAGCAGCGTTGAAATAGTTTTGTTGCCGAGAGAATGATGGAAATAGAGAACACGGTGCGGCTTGCCATAGAAGCGAGAGCCATAGACTACATCTGCTTTGTCTTCAGCAATGAGCTTCCACATGTCGGCCCAGTCATCAGGATCATATTCAAGATCGGCGTCCTGAATGATAATGACATCACCCGTTGCAGCGCTGAATCCTTCGCGTAGGGCGGCACCCTTCCCTCTATTTTGTGGCTGTAGCAACAGATTTACCCCACTGAGAGAGGGATACTCTAGAAAGTCCATCCATTCCTTTGAGCTTTGAATGACAAGCCATTCTCGGGTGCCGTCGGTGGAAAAGTCGTCAACGATAACAATCTCCTTTAGCACGTCAGGTAAAGCCTTAGCCACCATTTTTAGAACAGCGTCAATCGTATTTATTTCGTTGTAAACAGGAATGACGACAGAGAGTTTCATGAGAAGATAGGTTAGCGGTCTGCTATGGGTGTATCTGTTGTAGGCTCGTTTTCTAGAAACTCAACGTCTGGCATTTGTTCGATTAGATAACCGACTAAGCCTTGTAGCGTAGGATGCTCGAATAGGAAGCTCGCTGGGATGGTGGGGCCGAGGTTGTATTCAAGCTGATTGGCAAGTTCGACGGCCATCAGGGAGTCTACGCCCAAGTCTCCGAGGGGCTGGTTTAGAGCGATTTCGTCGGGTGAGTCGTAGCCTAGTACGTCAGCGATTTCGGTTTGGATGTGTCGCATGAGATGGTGGCGGCGATCGCGAGCCGGAACCTGCTTTAACTTTTCTAGACCCTGGAGGCGATCGCGCCTATTTTCATCAACCACCACGGTCTTAAACGACGCCAGCATAGGTAGCGTCACACCGGGCGGCAACTGCGCACTAAATTTAGGCCAATCGATTGAGAACACACCGACCTGAGCGATTTCTTGTCTTAGCAGCTCTCCTAATAGCTTCAATCCTTGCTCGGCCTGAATGGGGGTAACGCCCCGAGCGCTCAGACGATCTTGCGCGATCGCCTCTAGCTGTGCGGCCATGCCTGCATTTGCCCACGGCCCCCAGTTAATGCTCAGTCCAGGTAAACCTTGTGCTTGACGGTGCTGCATGAGCGCGTCCATATAGGCATTGGCGGCGGCGTAGTTGGCTTGGCCGGGTGAACCGATCAGAGACGCGATAGAAGAGAAACAAACAAAGAAGTCCAGCGACAGCGACTGACAAGCCTGATGTAGGTGCCAGGTGCCCGCGACTTTAGGCGCAAATACTTTTTCAAACTGTGGCGCTGTGAGCTGCGATAGTAAGCCGTCTTCGAGAATGCCTGCCGCGTGAATAATACCTTTGAGTGGTGGTACGTCTGCTTCGGCTAGCTGCTCAAATATTTCTTCGACCGACTGTTGCTGTGAAATGTCTCCTAAGATGACTAGCACTTCAATTCCCAACTCTTCTAGCTGGCTAATTGTTGCTTGGGCTTGCTCGCTGGGCGATCGCCTCCCCACTAGAACAATATGCTCACCGCCCTGACTCGCAATCCATTCAGCGACCTGTAGGCCCAAAGCACCGAGCCCGCCTGTGATTAAGTAAGTGCTGTCGCCATTGATAGAAATATTGGCGGGAACGGTAGCAGGTAGCGTGAGAACAACTTTGCCAATGTGCTTTGCCTGCTGCATATGGCGAAAGGCTGAGACGCTATTTTGAATGGGAAAGGTTTTAATAGGAAGCGGATGGAAGTGCTCCTGGTTGAAAGCGTCGCTTAGCTCGTTCCATACGTCGCGGATAAAGGCAGGATCTTCTCGGGTTACTTCGCCTAAGTCAAACGGAAAGTATTGGGCTTGAGGGTAGGCTTGCTGCACCTTCTCTTCATTCCAGATACCGATTTTCCCTAGCTCAACAAAGCGACCTTCATCAGATAGTACTTCAAAGCTTTTATCGATAAAGTCACCATTTAAGCTGTTAAGAACCACATCGACACCTTTCCCCTCAGTTGTTTCCGCGATTTCGTCAGCAAAGTCTAAGCTACGAGAGTTCATAACGTGACTAATGCCCTGAGCTTTGAGAAAGTCCCATTTACTCGGGCTGGCAGTCGCGAAGATCTCAGCGCCTACCTTTTGGGCAATTTGTACGGCGGCCTGACCTACGCCACCGGCTGCTGAGTGGATGAGAACTTTGTCGCCTGGCTGAAGTTTGGCGAGATGGTGAAGGCCGTAGTAGGCGGTTAGGAAGGCAAGCGGCAAGGTGGCAGCTTCTGCAAAGGTGATTTGTTGGGGCTTAGGAATGACGAATTCTGAGCGGGTGGTAACGAATCGACTCACGCCATCGGTAAGCATGGTGGCAATGACTTCATCACCGACTTCGAGGTGAGAGACTTGCTCGCCAATAGCTACGATGGTGCCCGCGCATTCAAAGCCAAATGTGAGCTGGTTGGCGTGTGTGATGCCAAGATGGGTGGCATAGTAGTCTTTGAGCAGGCCCAGGGTGTTAAGTACGTCTCTAAAGTTAAGTCCGGCGGCGGCGACCTGAATTTCAACTTCTTGGGGGGCAGGCGATCGCCTCTGCACCGACTGAAGCTCAAGATTATCTATTAGGCCATACTCAGTGAGCTTGAGCTGAAAGGATTGACCTGCGGGGATTGGGAGAAAGCTGCTTTTGGCTTTGCTGTAGGGCGTGAGTCGGGGGATGTAGCGATCGCCCCCCCGATAGGCAATCTGATCTTCCACGTCAGCGACCAACAACTCTTCTACTAACTGCGATACCTTTTCACCTTCCGCCCAATCAATGCGCCGACAGCTTAGCTCAGGATGCTCTAAAGCAATCACTCGCCCTAAGCCCCAAATCGACGCTTGCTGAAACTGAAGGGGCGCTGCGCTAATCGTATGTATACTTTGCGTACCCTGCGTCAATAGCCATAAAGAGGTTTTCGTTTTAGACTCAACAACGGTCTGTACAAGGTGCAGAATGCCTACACAATCTAAAGATAGGCAAACAACGCCTTGCAAACTATTGTCCTCAGATAAAACAGTGCTAATCAACTGTTGAAAGTCTTCTGGATTAGCTGAATTAATGAGATAGTGCTGATCATCGATTTGCTGATAGGTTTCGCCAGGAGAAACAAGAATACATCTATGGTTTTGCTGTTGAAGATCCTCTATAAGTGGTGTGCTAACGCTGTCGGCATCAGAGGAAAAGATAAGCCAGGTTTGAGCGGTGACTGGCAGAATAGGCGCGGGCGGTAAAGACGACTTTTCCCACTGCACCGCGTACAAAGCAGGCGGAGTTTCTGGTTGAAGGTAGCGCAGTAAAACCTCTCGATTGATGCGATTGAGCGTCAGCCCTTCTACGTGAGCGATAAGGGCTCCGGTAGCGTCAAGCAGCTTTACATCAGCGGTAAGTTGCCTAGCGTTTTCTGCTGAAGGTAATATCGAGCCAATCGCCCAGAGGCTTTCTGGAACCTTGTCGTACAGGCTGATTCGCTCTATGCCTGCGGGTAAGTACGTCTCTGATCCGTGGACTTCACCAATCGCAGCAGCTAATATTTGAAAGCTGGCATCTAACAATACAGGATGTACTTGATAGGGTTCAATTGCTAGTGTTGTAGGCAGTTCAATCTTTCCAAATGCCTGATTCGGTGCAGCCCATAGCTGTTGAATCGCTTGAAAATCTGCGCCATATTCTAAGCCTTGCTGATGCAGCTTTTGATAATACTCTTGGACAGGAACCTGCTGAAGAAAATTAGCTTTACAGACTTCTAAATCAATCGGTAGCGGCCTGCTGTTTTTAGTTTGTTGTATTTTCCCTTCGGCATGGCGTGTCCATTGAGCCGCTTTGTCGCTAGATGCAGGCGCTAGGCTAAATACTTTAAATGTATGAGCGTCGTTTTCTACTGGCTCAAGTACGGTTTGAACCGTTATCGGATTATCCTCTTGTAGAATTAGTCCTCGCTGAATAGCTACGTCTGTCAGGGATATAGGAAAATCATGTTTTGTCACGCCTGCTGCTAAGGCCGTTTCTAGATAAGCGGCGGCTGGCAATATGGCCTGACTGAATACGCGATGATGCGTCAGATAGCTAGGCTGTTGAGGGCTGAGCTGAGCTTGAAATTGAGTGGGGGAAACGGGGGATTGAAACTGCTGTCCGAGGAGGGGATGGTTGGAGCCGACAGTCGAGATGCTGAGCTGTTGGGATATCTGCGGCTGAGATTTGTTCTCAGACCAGTATCGCTGTCTTTGAAAAGGATAAGTCGGCAGCGATACTTTCTGTCGTGGATAGTCTTGATCGAATTTCTTCCATTCAATAGCGAGGCCGTTAATGTATAAGTGACTGAGGGTTTGAAGTATCTGATACCAGTCACCTTGACTAGACGATTCTGCTCTGAGGCTGGGTAAGCAAAGAATCTCGGTGTTGGATGGAAGACACTGCTTTGCCATGCCGAGTAGTAACGGCTTAGGCCCGATTTCTAAATAGATGCGGTAGTCTTTTGCCTGTAGGGTGGCGATGCCTTTAGCAAAGTTAACAGGTTGCTGTACGTGGCGAACCCAGTATTGAGACGTGGCAATTTCATCAGTGATAAACTTGCCAGTAACGCAGGAAACGAAGGGCGTTTTAGGTAGGCTATATGTGATTTGTTGGGCGATCGCATTAAACTCTCCCAACATCGGCTCCATCAGCGGCGAATGAAAGGCATGAGAAACCGTGAGTTTTTGGGTCTTAATACCTTTAGCCTGTAAGGATTGAGCGATCGCACTCACCGCTTCTCCCACGCCAGAAATTACCACGCTCTTGGGGCCATTAATAGCAGCGATCGCAACCTCTCCTTCATAAGGCTCAATCCACTTTCTCACATCCTCAACCGTCGCTAATAAAGAAAGCATCTCGCCACCAGCGGGCAAAGCCTGCATCAACTTGCTCCGAGCCGCGATTAACGTCAGGCCGTCTTCTAAGCTAAATACGCCTGATACGCAAGCGGCGGCATACTCACCCACGCTATGACCTAAAACGACATCGGGTGTGATGCCCCAAGATTTCCAAAGCTGCGCCAAGGCGTATTCAACTGCAAAAATTGCGGGTTGAGTGTAGGCGGTTTGGTCTAATAGAGAATCTGAGGCAGACGCATAGAGAACTGACAGTAGGGATTTTCTCAGCAACGGCTGTAGGATTTCATCGCAGCGGTCGAGGGCTTGCTTAAAGGTGAGTTGGGTTTCGTAAAGCTGCTTTCCCATGTTGAAATACTGGGAGCCTTGTCCGGTGAAGAGAAAAGCAATTTGTGGTGGCTTTTGGCTTGAAAGCTCGCCTGCGAGGAGGTGTTTTTTGTTTTTTAGATTTTGCTGTAGCTGAGATAGGGAAGAGGCTTGAACGGCTAGACGGTGGGGGAAGTGCGATCGCCCCTCGTTTGCCGTAAAACAAATATCTGCTAACGATGATTTGCTCGACGCCAAAAAATCTTGATAGCGTAGAACCAGCGCCTGTAGCGCATCCTCGCTTTTAGCTGAAAGGGTAAGGAGATGATGCGGGCGATCGCCTACAACCGGCAGCTCTGTTTCCTGCTCAACAGATCGAGGCGATTCAGCGACAATTACATGCGCGTTTGTGCCCCCAAACCCGAAAGCGCTCACGCCCGCTATGCGAGGAGCCTGATCAGACACCCAGGATTGTTTCTCAGTCGGAATTTGCAGCGGCGTATTTTCGAGCTGAATATAAGGATTCACCTTTTGCAAATGCAGATGCGGCGGAATTTCTTGGTTCTGTAGCGACAGCAAAACCTTAATCAGCCCAGTCACACCCGCCGCTGGTTCGGTATGTCCGATATTGGTTTTTACCGAGCCCACATAGCAAGGCTGATTTTCTCTTTCAGTTGTAAAAACAGCCTTAAGCGCATTGACTTCAATCGGATCGCCTAATGTTGTACCCGTGCCGTGAGCTTCAATATATGTGATCTGGCGATCGCTAACCCCTGCATTCTCCAAAGCCTGACGAATCACACCCTGCTGAGCCAAACTATTCGGTGCAGTCAACCCATTACTTCTTCCGTCCTGATTAACGGCTGAGCCCTGAATTACACCAACAATATTATCCCCTGCGGCCACTGCATCCGACAGCCTTTTAAGCGCTACAATCCCACAGCCTTCACTGCGTACGTAGCCATCAGCACCAGCATCAAATGTCTTACATCGGCCATCGGCGGCGAGCATTTGCGCCTGCGAAAAGGTAACCGTAAGCTGAGGATCTAATATAAGATTTACGCCACCTGCTAATGCTAAATTACTTTCTCCTGTTTTGAGACTTTGGCAGGCTTGATGAACCGCAACTAACGAAGAAGAACAGGCAGTGTCTATCGCGAAACTGGGGCCGTGCCAGTCTAAAAAGTAGGAGAGTCTGTTTGCGGCAATGCTGAAGGCGTTACCAGTGCCGTAGTAAACATCTTTGTCAAGCTGCCCGCCCTGCAATCGGGAATAGTCGCCGTTACTCACGCCGATGAAGATACCCGACTGAGAACCTTCAAGCTGGTCTGCGGCTAGTCCTGCATTTTCTAGCGCTTCCCAACACACCTCCAACAGTAATCTCTGCTGAGGGTCGGCGTGTGTAGCTTCCCGAGGCGAAAGACCAAAAAACTTAGGGTCAAACTGATCGACCTGTTTGAGAAAACCGCCCCACTGAGCCGGTTGCTTTGAGTCCGCGGCGGACTTTACTTTATCGGCATCCCACCGTGATAAAGGAATAGCAGTAATCGCGTCCTGTCCTTCTGTGAGAAGCTGCCAGAATGATTGTAGGTCAGGGGCTCCGGGAAATCGGCAGCTCATGCCGATGACAGCAATAGGTTCGTCAGAGGCGGTTGCTTTTTTAGGGGTGATCGCAACCCTTCTCTCCTCATCCGAGGCCAACCGCTGTGCCAAAGCTTCTATCGTTGGATAGTCGTATACAACCGTAGGCACAACAGGTTTTTCTAACCAAGCTTCTAACTCGGTAGACATTTCTATCGCCTGCAAAGAATCCAGGCCATAGCTAGCCAGAGGCTCTTGTCGGTCTATTTCTGTAGATGAAATCTGTAGCCGCTGAGAAATTCGGTTTACAAGCCAGGTTTCTATTGCCTGAACCTTCTCCTGATGCGTGAGATTGTTCAATGCGACTGCAAATTCCTGATTAACAGGAGGAACGGCACTTTGTAGCGCTCTTTTCCACTGCGCGACGGTAGCGATACTGTCCGCTAAGAACTCGCGCTGACATTGTTTTCTCTGAACTTTGCCACTAGAAGTCTTTGGCAGTGCGCCTGGCTTCAGCAACAGAATGGCGTATACCTGTAGCTCGTGTGCTTCTGAAATGGCCCGGCGGATGGAGAGAACAATGTCGTCTACTACTTTTGAATCGCTTAAGCTGCGGAGGTGCGATCGCTTCACCTCCTGCACTATCACCAACTGCTCTGACGAACTAATCTCTACCGAAAAAGCCGCACAGCCGTTTAGCTGCAAAGCCTCGTGCGCACTCTCCGCCGTCAGCTCAATGTCTTGTGGATAGTGATTACGACCTCGAATAATCACAACATCTTTCAGCCGTCCGGTGATAAACAGTTCTTCACCATTAAAAAAGCCCAGGTCGCCCGTACGCAAAAATGGCCCTTCATTCGTATCAGCTATATATGCCTGAAAAGTCTGCTGCGTTTGCTCATCCCTTTGCCAGTACCCCTGAGCAATACTCTCTCCAGCCACCCAAATCTCACCCACCTTATCAGGCGCACAAAGCTTCAACGTATCGGGATCAACAATCCTCACCTTTGTATTTAGCCAGGTACGACCGCAGCCCACAAGCGCTTTACTTTCACTCGGTATCGCACTGGCTTTAATTTGATTTCTCTCTAAGGCATCTCGATTAACCGTATGGATAACAGGGTCGTCCGCCCTTATGCCACCTGTCACAAGCAGCGTAGTTTCGGCCATGCCATAGCAGGGATAGAAGGTATTGTTGCGAAATCCACAGCTTGTAAAGGTGTCGGTAAATCGTTCTAAGGTTTCGGGTCGAACGGGCTCTGCGCCTGTGAAAGCAAGGCTCCAACTGCTCAAGTCAAGCGCCGATAGCTGCTCGGGTTTAATGGTTTGAACACACAGGTCGTAGGCGAAGTTAGGGCCACCGCTGGTAACGGCGTTGTAGTGAGAGATCGCCTGAAGCCAGCGAATCGGCTTTTGTAAGAAGGCAACGGGTGACATGAGGATGACGGTACCGCCGCCGTAGATGGTTTGAAGGACGCCGCCGATGAGGCCCATATCGTGATGGAAGGGGAGCCAGGAAACGCCGACGTGTTCGATGTTGTTTTCAAAGCAGGCGTAGATGGTGGCGCAGTTGTGGAGGAGGTTGCCGTGAGACACCATGACGCCTTTGGGGGTGCCAGTGGAGCCAGAGGTGTATTGGAGAAAGGCAAGGGTTTTGGGAGCAGGCGAAGGTGGGAGAAAGGTGTTATCTGTAGCTAAAGCGCTGTCGGTGGCTAGCCATTGGAGGGTGGAAGAGAGTGGATCTTGCTGCCAGCTTTTTTGGGTGTCGGTGACAACTTTTTGCGTGGAGAGGGCGAGAGTGGCTTGGGAATCTTGGGCGATCGCCTGCAATCTTTCAAGGCTTTGGTTCTTGCGAGGAGGATAGGCCGGAACGGCGATGATGCCTGCGTATAGACAGCCGAAGAAGGCAGTGATGAAGTCTAGTCCGGGAGGGTAGAGGAGCAGGGCGCGATCGCCTACAGTCGCCCGTTGTCGTAGAAAAGCTGCAATCTCTATCGCCTTCTGATCCAACTGCTCATAAGTAAGGCGAGACTCTTCAGTTTCACCATTTTCCAGGAAGATATAGGCCGTTTTTTGCGGCTGGCTAGCGGCTCTAAATTTCAACAAATCGACAAGGTTAGTGATGCTGGAGTCTAACATCCTCAACGACTCGCCCCCAGTGCCAGATCTAACAAAATACCCTCGGCAATATCGCTATGCTGCCACTGGCTAACAATATTCAGCTCACCAGCCAAATACTTCGCCTTACAAGCCGCCCGCTGCGTTTTCCCAGTAGGCGTTTTGGGCGTGCTGCCGGGTCGAAGTAGCGCGATCGCGTGAGCTTCTAACATATGATGCATTCCTAAATTCTGCCGAATAGCGCCAATAACGGTATCTGCATCTAGCGACTTCAAATGCCGAGACTCAATTTCCTGAACCACCACCAATCTTTCTTCACCGTCTACCTCAACGCCAAAAACGGCTACCCCGCCAGGCCGCAGAGCCGGATGGCTTTTTTCAATCGTGTCTTCTAAAAAATGTGGATAGTGATTGTTGCCCCACAAAATAATTACATCTTTAATTCGCCCAGTAATGAACAGTTCATTGTCTTGAACAAAGCCCATATCGCCCGTCCTTAAAAAAGGGCCTTCTTTAGTATCTGACGTATAGGCTCTAAACGTTGTTTTAGTCTCTTCAGGGCGATTCCAATATCCCTGCGCAACACTCTTCCCACTCACCCAAACTTCACCAACCTCATCAGGGCCGCAGCGCGCTAGCGTATCAGGGTTCACAATCACCACAGGATTGTCTTTGGTGATCTGACCGCAGCCAACAACTGATCGACTCTGTGACTCCCGCTCGGCCAGCTCAATTTTGTTCTTCTCAAGCGCATCTCGCCGCACAAATTCAACCGTTGGTATCTCTTTTCGCTCAGTCAGCGACACCATCACAGTTGTTTCGGCCATGCCATAAGCAGGACAAAAAGCCTCTTTGCGAAAGCCTGCGGGTGCAAACTTCTTGGCAAATTTTTCTAGGGTTGTTGCCAAGACAGGTTCTGCTCCGTTGACAGCGATCGCCCAGCTACTCAAATCCAGTGCCGTCACTTGCTCAGCGGTAATCTTGCGCAGGCACAGCTCATAGGCAAAGTTAGGCCCGCCGCTCGTGGTGCCCTTGTAGCGCGTAATCGCCTGCAACCAGCGTAGCGGCTTCAAAATGAAATCCACTGGCGACATCATCACCGCAGGCCCGCCCGCGTATACGGGCTGAATGACCGCACCCACTAAGCCTAAATCGTGGTAGAGCGGGAGCCAACAGATACCAATGTCTTTTGTGGTGTACTGGCAGGTGTTGTAAATAAGGCCCAGATTGTCGAGCACGTTGCCATGGCTAATCATCGCGCCCTTTGGCAGGCCGGTAGAGCCTGAGGTGTATTGCAAGTAGGCGAGAGAATTATCTTCTATCTCAGGCATTCTCCAGGTGTCGGCGGCTGACTCAAGCGTATCAATGGCGATCCAATGGATATCGTTAAGTGGGGGAGCGGCGGCGAAGGGTTCTTTGGCCTGAGCGAGTAAGGGTTCAACGGATAGCGCGAATTTCACTTCAGCGTCAATAGCTTTGTATTGGAGTTCCGAAAGGAGGGATTCGTTGAGTGGGGGCCAGGCGGTGACAGCGATCGCGCCTGCGTACAAACAGCCAAAAAAAGCGGCGGTAAACGCTAGCCCATCTGATAGGGGAAACGTGAGCAGCACTCTAGAGCCCGCCGCGCCAAGCGATTGCAGGTGAGCGGCGATCGCTATAGTCCGTTCGTCTAGCTGTCCGTAGGTGAGGCGATCGCGCTCCACTTCTCCATTTTCTAGCTCAATATAAGCGACCTGATGAGGCTGATGGCGGGCTCTATATCGCAAAATCTCTACGAGAGATGAGCACTGATCGAGCTGATTGGGCTCGCTGGTAGGAAGAAAATCTGTAGAACCTGAAGCCATGTAAAAAGGTGAGTGAAAGGGCGACAATTCAGACGGATTATAGCCTGCTCTCAGACCCGTCTCCAAATTGCCCTAGCTTACGGACGGGCAGGCTGAGGGGATGCTGTCGCGAACAAAGACAGCCCTACAGGGCAAGGCAAGTTAGCTTCTACAGCCTGAAACAAGGGCACGCATCGGTCGAACAGACCCACCTGTTGTCCGGGCGGATTCGTACGCTTAAGTACCGCGCCGTTCAGCCACCAGCCTAAAATGCCGACCATATTGAAGTATTTGATCGTGGGCTCTGCAAAAGCCGCACGGGTAAAAGACTCTTTTAGCGTTTGTAGCGTATAGCGTCGATGGTGACCGACCGCTTCGTCTAAAGAATTGTATAAATAATCAAGAGCAGGCACTTTTAATAGCAGTGTGCCGTCAGGTGCAAGAGAACGTCGCAGTCGTTGGAGTAGTTCAACGTCGTTTTCGATATGCTCTAGCACGTCTAGCAAGATAATGGTGTCGAAGGTTTGCGCGCCGCCTATTTGTGCATCGTCTAGCTGAGTCGCATCAGCCGTCAAAACGCTCACGTGTTCGTACGACTGTAGGCGGGCTTTAGTCTGCTCAACGTAGTCGGCGTTAAGGTCTACTGCCACGAGCTGAGGGCACTGCTGAGCAATTAGCGCTGTGAAGTTGCCGTTACCGCAGCCAACCTCTAACGTGCGCCCTTTGAGGTGAGGCTGAATCTGAGAAAAAATCCACTGGTTGTAGTGTGTCGCTGACTGTAGCTGATCGAGCCATACATCTTGCGGGCATTCCATTGACAGCTTCACTCTTAACTAACGGCCTTGGGAGCGTAGTATATCATTACTGATTTTTGGCCCCACAAATATTTCTATGAACGCGCTCAAGTCTGGATTTAAGCGACTGCCCTCCCAGCCTTCCCTCAAAGATCCGGTGGTGGCCTTTTGGTTTGGCCTGAGTTTTATTGCCCCTTTATACTTCGGGCTAATCTCTCTTTTTTATGCAACTGCCTCTAATTATGTCGTCCAAGACGATGCTCGCATCCATGTGGTTTGGCTACAGCGCCTCATCGATCCGGCTTTGTTCCCAAACGATCCGATGGCGTTTTACTTCGGCGCTATTCAGCCTGTGGGCTACAAATTTTTGTTTGGTATTGTAGCTGCACTTGGCGTTGAGCCGCTGACGTTTGCGAAATTTGCACCTTTGATATTGGGTGCGATCGCAACCGCCTACCTATACTGGGTAGCGCTCATGATTTTGCCCGTCCCCATCAGCGGCCTACTCACCACCCTCTTGCTCAATCAGAACATCTGGATCAGAGACGATCTGATCGCAACAGCACCCAGATCGTTTATCTATCCAATCTTCGCCGCATTCTTGTACTACCTGCTGCAAGACAAAAAACTGTTTTATCTGCTGACCTTAGGATTACTGGGACTGTTCTACCCTCAGATGATGTTAGTCTCCTTGGGCCTTCTAACCTTCAGACTTATCAGATGGAATGGATACAGGCCAGCGCTACCGAAACGCTTTCAAGATTATGGTGCTTGGCTCATCGCATTTATCATCACCGGGGGGCTTTTGCTATTCTTCTCTAGCCAGGTAGCCGATCAGGTAGGGCGGCTCACCAACCTTAGCGAGATGAGAGCTTGGCCCGAATTTCAGCAAGACGGACGCGGCGAATATTTTAGTGTTTCACTCTCAGACTTTCTATTCACAGGCTCTAGCGGCATTCGCTTCCCTTTACTGCCGCCCATCATCTTACTAGGATTTCTACTACCTCTGGCGTTTATAAACTCGCGTTTTCAAAAGACTTTTTCGCTAGCTGCTCGTATCACCCCAAACGTTAGAGTGCTGGCCGACCTCACGCTATCAGCAACGAGTCTGTTCTTTCTAGCCCATCTGATTTTCCCCGTTTTATTTCTACCGAGTCGCTATTCTTTTTACAGCGCCAGGTTCGCGCTTATCATAGCTTCGGGCATTATGCTCACGCTGGTGCTGAGTGAATGGCTAAAGTGGTTGAGCAAACAATGGCAAATCAGACAGTGGGCACTGTTGCGCCATGCTAAAGTTTGGCTAAGCATATCATTTGCGATCGCTGTCATCATCACGCCTGCCGTCCCCTTTCTCTTTTTAGGTGGCCAGGGCTGGCGGATCGGCACAACACCGGACATTTTCGAGTTCATAGCGCGCGCTCCTAAAGATAGCTTGGTAGCGTCTCTAGTTGCAGAGGTAAACGACAACGTACCCGCATTTTCTGAGCGTTCAGTGCTGGTAGGGAGAGAATTTGCGCTTCCGTTTCATGTTGAGTTTTATAGTGAAATGAGGCAGCGGGCAGAGGCATTAGTAGAAGCGCAATACAGTACAGATTTAAGCACCGTGCAAACTTTTATTGAAAAGTATGGAGTTGATATTTGGATTGTGGCTCAGAATTTCGCGGAGCCTGATTATCTTGATGGGCAAAGCTGGCTGTTAGGGAGTTCGGTGCGATCGCTCGTAGTAGATGCAAAAGAATCACTACAGCAGGGGCTAGAACCTGCGATCGCCCGCACCATACCGTCCTGCTCAACGGTCACAGAGGCAAATCTGATCGTTTTAGAGGCTAGCTGTATCGCTCAACTATCGAAGTAAATATCTTCAATCATCCATAAGTTCTGACGGTAGCGAATCTTCTGTCCAAGTAAGGTTATAGGGCGCTTGCGTGAGATATTGCGCGCCTTGGGCCTGAAGGTAGGGGCTATAGGTTTCGTCTTCAGCTAAGTGCACCTGAAAAAAAGCCGTGTTTAGCATGTGGTGATAGGTTTCTGCAATGGGTTTGATATCTTCCCATTTTGTCGCTTCGCCCGTGATGCGATTAAGCACTTCTAAGGTGATTCGAGCGTGAGGCAAGCCGGATGTGATCACTAGATATTGGTCGCTTTCATCAGCATTGTTTGCAGTCATCCATGAGTAAGAAGGAAGCTGTTCTATCAGCAAAGGCGTGAGAATGTCCTTGTCGGTAGCTTCCCACATCACAGGCGTTTCTACTTGAGCCATGCCCTCGGGGCCATAGAGGCTGCGGCTAAAGGGCACAAAAACGTAGACGGCTTTGACGCGATTGTCTCTAAAGCTGACGTTTGTGGCCGCTTCGGGTAAGTCGATTGCGCGGCACTGGTATAAAAGAGAGATATTATACAAGCTGTTGCGGGTATCGCATTCTTGTTGGAGATGATCGCGATCAATCTCAGCCCCAGCAAGGGCAAGGGCTGTAGTGCCGCCAAAGGAGTAGCCAAAGACACCTGCTCGATCTGGGTTTAGCTGGTTGTTGAAAGTACTGGCGTTTAGGCGTGTGAGTTCGTCGAGCACAAAGCTAACGTCTAAAGGGCGATCAACATATTCTGAGGCTTCAAAGTTTTCGGACTGCTGGCCTTCGTAAAAGTCTCTAAGGCGTTCGCGATCGCTCCCCGGATGATCAATCAGCGCCACCGCAAATCCGTGAGAAGCCAAATGCACGCCTAGCTCATTAAACCGACTGCGCTTTGCACCGAGTCCATTAGAAACAACAATCACAGGAATGTCCGAATCTTGCGATATGGGCGTGTAAAAGTCAGTGAGAATGGTGCGATCGCGCCGGTCATCATAAAGCGTCAGCGTTTGCATAGCGACCTCTTGCCCGCCCAAAGCTCTGGGATCTGGAAGGGTACTGAAGTTTGTTGAAGATTCAGTAGCAGCGATCGCATCCGTCTGCACCACTAGCTGTTCTACTATTTGCTGCGTTTGTCCTAACAGCTCACCATAGCCATTAGCAAGATCTAGAGCTTGACCAATATTGATCTGAATATCTGTAGGAAAAGCTTCAATAAAGTTGAGTAGTGTGAGTCCTCTCGGGTCAGAGGCCGATAGCGTCAGCGCGCCGCGTAAGCCTTTAAATCCGTTAAGCCCCGAGGCCGTTCGCACAAGATTACCGGCTTCGGTGAGAAGCTGTACGCCTGAGCCAGTATAGGAAAATCGGTTCGCCAAAATAGGATCGATTGGATAGCGCGCCTGAAGAGAGGTTTGAAGCTGCGACTGAATACCAGGGCTCAATCGGGAAAGAACTGTTTTTAAGCCGCCTTCAGCAGTGCCCGTTTCAGCGTATGTTTCAAGCTCTTGGCGAGTAACAGTAACTTCAAACAGGCCGTAGCGAAACCGAATGTTATCGGCCGCTTGTGACGGTAAAGCGACAAGCAAAGCCGTCGCACAGCCTAGCGTCGTTGTTTTTAGAGCAGAGAAAAGGTGCTGAAACATTGAGCCTATGTATGAGCCTGTGTGGATTTTGCTTCGTTAGACATCATACACAAGTCTCTCGATTTCGGTCAGCAGGTCTGGTCTATGCAGTAAGCACAGGTTTTCTTTGCCTGCTGTTACAAAACGATTGGATAACAGCTTTATAGCGATCGCCCGTCACCGTCGAAATGTTGTTGTGATCTGCGCCTTCCGCAATCCAAATCTCTTTAGGCTCAGGCGTCGCATCGTAAAGGCGCTGGCTCATATCGGCAGGCACGTCAAAGTCTTGATCGCCGTGAACGTAGAGGACAGGCATCTGTAGATACTTAGCTTTGCTAAGCGAATCAAAAGGTTCGGTGAGGAGCTGCTGTATGGGAAAGAAGCGGTAGATCTGTCTAGCTAGAACCGCGTCTTGCATGGTGGTAAAGGAGCTTTTGACAATCAGGCGAGCAGCATCAGGGTGTCGCGCTGCCAAATCGATAGCGACAGCGCCACCCATTGAGTGCCCCATGATGGTGATATTTTCGGGTGCAATGTCGCGGCGGTTCGTCAGGTAGTTCCAAGCGGTTTCGGCATCAGCGCAGACGCTTTCTTCGGTAGGGAGAGGCGCTGTGCTACTAATGCTTTGACCGTATCCACGGTAGTCAAAAGCAAGGATAGAAAACCCTAGATCGTAGTAAAACTTTAGCCGCTCCAGGTTGTAGCTGATATTGCCGTAGTTGCCATGGCAAAAAAGGAGGGTTTGACTGCTGCTAGGATTCGGAAGCCACCAGGCATGGAGCTTTTCGGCAGCTGATTGGGTAGGTATCCAAACGTCCTCGTAGGGCAAATCGACCTCATTGGGGGTGTAGATGATATGGGGGCGCGGGAGAAAGATTAGGTTCCTTTGGTAGCTGTAGAGGGCAAAGCAAGCACCCGCATAGGCGATCGCCGCTAGGCTCCCAGCAGCAGCCCCGGCGATTAGTAATGGGCCAGGTGCGAACGGATTAAAAGTTTGATCGGTCATATCATCTCAAAATAGCAGTTAAATTCTATCGTTTAGTACTCACGAAAAAAGGTGCCTTCTGGCACCTTTTTTACACTATGTAGTTAACCTGTTAGACATATCCTTATGTCTATACAGGTACGATCTGCGCTTTGTCTACGCTACCGATCACGCTATTTGCGAAGCCACTTAGAGGCGATCGCCCCAATCGCCGCACCCACTAAAGGATTGCTCAAAAACTTGAGAATAGCAGGCTGATCGGCAAGCACTTCTTGGAAGATATCAGGGTGCGCGGTGTAAGCGAAAGAGGCTAGCTTGCTCACGTCATCAGCGTTCATTTTGCGCGCGCTGTGCGTGGATAGACCAAGCTGCTTTTCGAGATCGCGATCGCTCAAGCCTCTCTCTTTAAAGTGTTTAAAGAAGTCGCGGGCAACGTCGTCGCGTTCGTTAGGCTTAATCTTAGAAACGGCTTCGCGCAGCTCAGGATCCATTTGGGCCGCAGGGACACGCTCCGGGTGGAAAGATCGCTTAATCAGGCCGTGACGCTCGTCGCGAGAAGACCTATCAGCGAATTCATCAAAGCTGCTATATTTCTCGCCAAGAGAATCGTTACCGTTAGGCTCCAAGACTTCCTTATTACCAGCGGCGAGATCTTTCATAATCTCGCGTTTATATTTATCGCTACTAGACATGGGGGGTATGCTCCAAAAATTGATGATATTAGCCTTGTTTGAAAAGGCTAGATAAGAAGGATAGAAGGCGGCTAGCTAGCCTGCTTCGTATTCCACTTCATTAGTTTGTGAGTCGTAGTTTGCCGTCAATATAAGCTCTTTGTCAGGCGCATATACCAGTACGGTGAGGTCTTTATTTGGAAAGCTTTGGCGGAAGCCTTGCAACAAAGACTTAGAAAGATCTCTGACTTCGCTGGGGCGAACGTCATCGGTAATCACCACGCCGAGTTTGTTGTTGTCTCGCACGTAGGCATCAGATACCAGACCCTTTGCTGCGCCTACTACCCAGTCACCATACTCCTGACCGGCGACGGAGTTTCCACGCTCTAGCTGGCTGTAGCCTACGCTGCTAGAAGGCGGTGCATCAACGGTAGCAGTAGACGAACAGCCCGTCGTCACCGTTAGCAACAGTACGAGTGAGAGCGCAGTAGCGATAGCAGCAAGCCTGCGACGGCTGCGTTGAAAGAAAGTCATATGATTTTCACAGATCCTTAACTTAACAGTAGGTGTATTGCAACATTAAAAATGTAGTGACTACCTATATCCGTGGTGCAAGATTTGTAGTTTTTTTAACATTAAGAGGGAGAAATTTGCAGATATACATCCTTTTAGGGAGGCTTACTTACGTTTCCTCTATCTAAAGACGTATTCTAGACAACTTTTGCAACTTCTGAGGCACGCTGCCAGTAGCGGTAGGCACTGTAGGCCATCGTGACTACCCCAGCTAGCAGGGCGTCTTCTTGAATTTCAAACTGGGAGTGGTGAAGCGGATAGTTGGTGCGGCCCTCAAAGCCGACGCCGAGACGGAACATAGTGCCAGGGGCAATGTCTGTGTAGTTAGCGAAGTCTTCTGCGCCCATAGAAGCGTCCGCTATCCATTGAATGCGATCGCGTCCTAAAGCCTCAGTCGCGCAGGTCGCAACCAGATTCGTCAGGTCAGGATTGTTTAATACCGAAGTGCAGCGGCGAACGTATTTCACAGTGCAGGTCGCGCCATGGAGGCGGCACACATCGGTGGCAATCTTTTCGATCCACTCAGGGAGCAGGGCGTGAGTGTCAGCATGGAGCGATCGCACGGTTCCTGTCAACCGCACCTGATCGGCAATCACATTCGGCGCACGACCCCCTGATATTTGACCAATTGTAATGACAGCAGGATGCAGCGGATTAATCGTGCGGCTAATAGACTGCTGCAGCACCGTGATCACCTGCGCGGCAATCCAAATCGCGTCAATCGCCTCATGCGGGCGCGCCCCGTGGCCTGACTCACCAAAAATCACAATCTCAAGGTCGTCAGCCGCAGCGGTCAGCGGCCCCTGGCGCAGGCCAATCACGCCTGCTGGGATGCTAGGAAAAACGTGAACCCCAAGAATAGCAGCTACATTATTCATCACCCCGTCTTCGATCATCCATTTGGCCCCCTGCGAGGTTTCCTCGGCAGGCTGAAAGAGGAAGCGCGTCGTGCTGAGAAAGGGCGTGTCGCTAGCCTGCGTGAGTTCGGAGAGTACCATTGCGGTGCCCAGGCCGACGGTGGTGTGAACGTCATGACCGCAGGCGTGCATAATGCCGGGGCTCTTAGAGATAAAGGGCAGGTCGTTTTTTTCGACAATGGGCAAAGCGTCCATGTCAGTGCGGATAGCAAGGACGTTTTTGTGGGGGCGATTTTTCCCCTCTAGCTCCGCGACAACGCCCGTTTTGCCTACCATTTCCTGCACCTGATACCCACAGGAGGAGAGCACGCCAGAGACGTAGGCAGCGGTTTTGTATTCCTGTCCGCTCAGTTCAGGATGAGCATGGATGTGGCGGCGAATATCGATCAGGCGCGGTGAGATCTTATCGGCAATTTCTTTAATAGTGGAGAGCATGTGTGAAGCAACGCTCAGCCTACGGGCTGGGGAATAACAATGCTTTATTCTAGGGCTTTTGGTTGAGCTGTGTATGTAGCTAATAAGTGGCTAAAAAGACCAAAGAACAGCTTATTTCCAGACAGTTGAAAAGAGCCCGCCCTGCATAATATAGAGGGGCTAATTTTTGAGTAAAGAGTAATGCTAACTTTGAAGAAAGCACTTGCGCACATAACAACTGTTTGTTCGTCTGTAGATAGAGCGCAGAGAATATGTGTCTTTAGACATGCACAACTTCTCCTGATTTGGCAGGATGATTGTGCGAATAACCTAATAACTTCTATCCCTTTTTGGAGTGTACCGACATGTCTGCACCTAATGGCGTGATGATGCAATATTTTCACTGGTATAACGAGCCAGACGGCCAGCTATGGAACGATGTAGCCGAGAAAGCCGAGGCGCTAGCAAAAGTAGGTATTACAGCGCTGTGGTTGCCGCCTGCTTATAAAGGAACGGCAGGTGGCTATGACGTGGGCTACGGTGTATACGATCTATTTGATCTAGGTGAGTTTGATCAAAAGGGATCGGTGCGGACAAAATATGGAACAAAAGACGAGTACGTAGCAGCAATTCAGAAAGCGCACGATGCGGGCATCCAGATATATGCAGATGTGGTGCTCAATCATAAGCTAGGCGCTGATGAGGAAGAGGAGTTTAAGGTGACGCCCTATGCACCTAGCGATCGCACCCAGCCTATTGGGGATCAAGTCACGATTAAAGCCTGGACTCACTTCACTTTTCCAGGTCGCCAGGGCAAGTATTCTGAGCTGGAATGGCACTGGTGGCACTTCAACGCGGTGGACTACAATGTGTATGCTCCAGATGATTTCAAGGCCGTCTATCTTTTTGAAGGCAAACAATTTGATGATGCGGTTGATTTAGAAAAAGGTGGCTTTGACTATTTAATGGGCTGCGATTTAGACTTGAGCCATCCCGAGGTCGGAAAAGAGCTGGCAAACTGGGGCGAGTGGTATGTCGATACGACTGATATTGACGGCTTTCGTTTTGATGCGGTCAAGCATATTCGAGCGGGCTTCTTCCCAGGCTGGCTAAAGCACGTGCGCAAATACAGTGGCAAACGGATGTTCGCTGTTGGCGAGTACTGGTCTGACGAAATCGAGGCGCTGCACCATTTTATTGACGTGACAGGCGGCGATGTTGCGCTATTCGATGCGCCCTTGCACTACAACTTCAGCGTAGCGAGCACAAAAGGTAAAGACTACGACATGCGATCTATCTTTGACGACACCCTGGTCAAAGAGCAGCCCGCGCTGGCGGTGACCCTCGTTGATAATCACGACTCTCAGCCCTTACAGTCATTAGAATCGGTAGTAGAAGCCTGGTTTAAGCCAATTGCCTATGCGCTAATTCTGCTACGGCGTGAGGGCTATCCATGCATTTTCTATGCCGATTACTACGGAGCACACTATAAAGACAGCGGCAAAGATGGTGGTGAGTATGAAATTTGGATGGACAGTCATCAGTGGATTATTGATAAGTTTTTAGAAGCTAGAAGTACGTACGCTTTTGGCGATCAGTACGACTACTTCGATCATGCGAACACACTGGGCTGGACGCGATTAGGAACCGAGGAGCAGCCGGGCGGAATGGCCGTTGTGCTCAGTAACGGAGATGAAGGAACTAAGTGGATGGAAGTAGGCCAGGCTAACCGCACTTACGTAGATATTACGGATGGGATCAAGGACACTGTTGTGACAAATGATCAGGGCTGGGCTGACTTTCGCTGCAACGCTGGATCGGTGTCAGTGTGGGTTCCTGAGGGCTAAAGGCGCTAACAGTTGAAATATTCGATGGGCGCGATCGCCTGAAAGCTTTCAACAGTTAGGACAGTCTTTAACCTAGAACTTACGCTTTTTCGCTTGAGTATCTTTTAATACTATTAAATTTCCAGTGCTGAACTTCCTCAGTACTGGAAACTTTTTATGGTGTAGATTAATCTTGTGTGAAGTACGTGAGGATAAAGGTAAGGTTTGTGTGAAGTGGTGCTTTGGATTTTAGAATTATCGTCGTTAGGTAAACGGCAGCTACGGTATGTGCTGCTTTTGTTCGGAAGGCTATTTGAAAGATGTTTTCCTTACGAATCATCTGATTTATTAACTGTTTACTGTCGCCAGGAACGCTTTAAGAAAAGATTTGAAGACGTTTTTGACACCATTTTTCCAGGTAAAAACTGCTACGCTACTTTGCCCTACTTGACATACCTATTGTCTGTACTTTTCTACACAGACCAAGGTATGTCAGGGTTTCCTCTTTTGCCATTGGCCGTGTCGCTCTAAATCGTCGTAGCAAAACAGCACAGCGCAGATTGCTAAAAAGGATTTTTCGCTCACGGCTGTGGATGTTGCGTAAAAGAAATCTATACGGCTGAAAGGTCGTTAGCTGCACCATCGTAGCTAGCTAAATTTTCACTCACCAGTAACCAGCAAGGTTGCTGGCATTGAGATACCTCGATGAGCTACTCAGCTCTTTTGTTCTATATAAACAGCCCTGTTAGAACAAGAGATCTCTTGTCCTAGCAGTTGTTGATAACGCTATAAAGCGTTTCTCAATCGCTCCGTCGCTTCTACCCCCCCTAGATGTCAGTCATGAAATTATTCGGATCAGTCAGTGTTTCTCAGCTTAATGCTGTTCTTTGTGTTGTTCGCTCCGTTACCCATCACCATGCTTCGCTTCGCCCTGTGCTAGCGTTTTTGAGTTTGTTGCTAGCAGTCAGTGGGATTGGTGTAGGAAAACGGAGTGCGATCGCCCAAACCAATCCTAATATTTCCCTCGATCCCAATACCGGTTTTGTGCGGCTAGACAACAACGCTTTTGATATTCAAACAGGCCGATTCTCAAACGAGTCTGATATTCCCATACCAGACGGGCTACCTAGTGAAACCTCAGACCGCGTTCCACTACCTACAAACGCCGGGATCTTAGCGCCCAACAATGTTGAGTTGAGTTCTGATGTGGACTATATCAACGAGGCACTTGATAGCATTTTGACCCCAGAAGAGGGCAACACGTTTCAATTGCAGCCTGATTCTTTGCAGGTCACTACAGACTTTGATGTAAACCGTAGCGTTGGCAATCACGACTTTGGCGAGGGCATTGAGGCGGTTGTGTTCGGGCCAGATGGTGAGGTGATTAGCCGAGAGCGCGTTTTTGTACGCGGCGATGCCATTGTGATTGGGCCAGACGGCGAACAGTTGCCCGAAAGTGAAGATATTAGCGTAACGTATGGAACAGAAGACAATGTTGAGCTGCGCGTGCTTAATCTTAGAGAAAACAATGGACAGCCATTCGAATCAGGCGTTTATTTTGCTGAAGACGGCCAGCTAGTCGTTGAAGACCTACCAGAGGGCGGCGACAGAGACTTTAACGATGGTGACTATCTACTAATTACGGGCGGAGAAGGTGAGGCGTTAGCACAGACTGAACTCAACGAGACTTCGATAGAAAGAATTCCTGATGAGATGCCGCTTGATCCTGAAATGCGGCAGGAGACTGTTGTTATCAGGGAGCTAGAAGTTGAGGAAGTGACCCCTGCATCAGCGCTAATCACAGAGGAGCGAGATTATGGGGAAGTCGAAATAGCCGAGTTTCTTTCACCTCGATTAGGTCATGCCAGAGGCGCGCGCAGCGCAGAAGGTGATTTACTCGTTTACGATCGCTATACGAGCACAGGCCGGTTTCGGTTGGGTAGTGATGGCCTAGCGGCAACGGGTCAGCTTGCGCCACTGATTAGAAATCCAAGCGCGCCGCCCACGCTACTCACCGGAGACGTGCGATTTAATCCTTTTGTGGGTGACAATGAGGCGGGCTTCACCACAGGGCTTGGAATCACACAGTTTTTCAATCGAACGCACCGGGTCGCTAAAGACGTGTTTGGCAATGAGATTGTTAACCCCGATCCAGACGGGCCTCGGCTGCTTGAGCCAGCGGGCTTATTTAATAACCGCCGCTGGGTGGGCTATGTGCCATCAACCCCTAATCAAACGGCACTAGGGCCTCAGATATTTCCAACAAACGGTATTTTTGAGCTGCCGGGCGATCAGGCGGTAGAGATCACCCGTCCAGCGACAGCCACTGGCAGAGGAAACGCAGCCTACGTCAACAATGTCGGTGGTCTTTTACTTGAAGATGCGGCCGGGAACTTAACGTTCGTGCCTCAGTGGACAGCAGCTGGTTTTGCCGCGGAGCCGATTGTATTAGAAGCTGGCGAGGCTACGCGAGCAATTTATGCGCTGGTGCCACAGCAGTCGGGACAGGCGCTACAGCTTGGCGAGCGATATGCGGTGGTAGACGGGCCTGACAGCTACCAGATTGCTGACGGCGGCTTTACCGTTATTTCTGCTGACCGACAGCCGGATAACTTTGTTGCAGAGACAGCGGAGGTATACGCCGTAGAAGACACGCTGCCGGTCGGGAATACGATTACCGATTTGTTCAATGGTATTCGGGGCGTTTATGTAGAAGCACCCGGCGGCGAGCCCGTGCCAACAGTAGATGTGACTGTTGCTGATGAGGTTGACGCGCGGGTTGGAAATGCGTTGTTTCCATTAGATACGGTCGTTGGCTCTGAGGGCCAGGGAGCCTATGCGCGGACGACTCGATCCTTTGGCTTTTATATTGGCGGGCTGCTGACAGGCGGAATTGGTAACCAGAAAGATCGGGTGAGCCGGACGACTTCTTCACGCGAGCTGGTGACTAATGAGATTAGAACCCAAGGAACGATCGATACGTTTATGACGCCGCGATCGCAGGTCGATTCTGTCATTACAGAGATATCTGAAAATACGACGGGTGTCGGCATGGCCTTTTTCACCATCAACGAACGAGGAGAAATTGCTGAGGCCAGGTTTGTAGAAGACACTCGAAGCACTCAAACTTCGACTAGAGAGCTAGCGCGTGAAACTCAAATTGAGCGAGGTGAAGAGGAGCTGGTAAGCAGCACGCCATTTGAAAGAACAGAAGTGACTGAGCGTAGGTTTGTTGAGACAGACAGCGAGACAACAGAGGATACCGATTCGTATGCGAACTTCTCTTCTGTGCAGGGCGAGCTGTCTTTGGGCGGCGTGATGAACTTTGGCAATACGCCGTGGTCGCCTGCGGCAAATACCGTGCGAGCTGAGCTGTTTACCAGAGATGCAGTATTTGGGCGCAGCAGTCGTGGTAACGAAACAGGATGGAGAACCGAGGTGGTGTTTCATCCTTTTGGTGAGGTGCACAAGGAAGCCTATCAGTACGACACGCTAGGAAACGCAGTGGCCCTTTATAAAACGGAGCCGGTACTAGACAGCAGCGGTTCTCAGCTCCTAGATTCGATTACTTTGGCAGATGGTGAGACGGCTACGGTGCCTGTGAACCAGTTTGTTGTAGATGAGTTCGGCGATCGCGTGGCCGAAACGGTCGGGACAGGGCGCGCTAAAGGGCCGGGTGTTTATCTGCGCCTAGAAGATATTTTTAGCGATAACGATGGCGTTGTGATTGCAGGTGGCCTTCAGTTTGCCTTCTAGCTTCAGCAAACAAGTCAAGACCTTTGCCAAAGTTACACACACTCTGCTGCCAGTTTTATCGCTGCTTCAAAAAGCTAGAGCCTCTCAGTTGAGAGGCTTTCAGCGTTTTAGGGCAGTGCTTGATTAATTCATCTCAATTTCAACTATGTAAAGTTGTCAGCGTTGATTATTCAATAATCTACGTAGGAGTACTGATTCTATTAGCTTTTAGAAGATAAACTTTACTCGATTAGTATGGGTGACTACTGAGGCAAAGACGACTGTACGGAGGTGACCTCAGGGTTGCTGTCAGTAGGATTGCGAATAAGAAGTGTAATTTTATACATCTTTTCACTTCTTGTACAGCAATTTCCTCGGTTCCTGAAATGACATCCCTACACCCAGCTTCCACTTCTTATAACGTGCCTTCTGCAGCTCTGTTGTCAGTTTTGATCGCAACGGGTGGTCTAGGGCTGATGGCAGAGGGCGCGATCGCTCAAGAAATCTTCTACGACAGTGCCAGCGGCGTGGTGAGAGTCGATAACAACGCCTTCGACTTTCAAACAGGCGAGCTGAATAACGGCTCTAATATTGCTTTGCCCGACCGCCTGCCCATAGATGCTAGAGAGGGCGTTTCCCTACCGCCACGCCCAGGCGTTTTTGCGCCTAACAGCATCGAACTTACCACCGATGTAGACTACATCAACGGCGCTTTCAACAACATTTTGTCCCAAGAAAATCCGAGGGCAACCTATCAGCTCCAAACAGAAACTTTGGAGCTAACGACTCAGTTTGATGTGAACTATGGTCGAGGTAATCATGCCTTTGGTGAGGGCATTACAGTGACGGTTTTTAATGAAGATGGGTCGGTTAAATCAGAGGAATCGGCTTTTGTTAGGGGCGATCGCGTTCAGTTTAATCAGGGTGATCGCTTACCCGAAAGCGCCCAGGTCACAGCGAGCTATGGCGCAGATGAAACGGTTGAGCTGCGCGTGCTTAATATTAGAGAAGACAACGCTGCGCCGAATGAGTCAGCGATATACTTCACCGAAGACGGTCAGTTTATTGTTGAAGATCTTCAAGACGGTGGCGATAGAGACTTTAACGACGGTGACTATCTACAAATTTCAGGGGGCCGGGGCGAGGCGCTAACGTTAGAAGAAATTAGCGAGGTTGTTGTAGAAGACCTCCAGTCTGAAACGCCGTTGGCACCGGAAACTCGACAGGAGGAGCGGCTTGAAACCGAAGTCGTCAGAACGCTTCGAGAAGTCGAAACAGATGAACAAAGTGAGAAGACTTTTGGCAGCGTAGAAGCGCCTGATACGATAGCAGACCGGCTAGGTCACGCCTCAGCAGCGCTAACTGAAGCGGGCGAATATTTGATTTACGACCGCTACACCGCAGAATCTGAAGTGCGATTAGGCAGTGACGGTGTAGGGGTCACCGGACAGCTCGCACCGCTAATAAAAAATCCGAGCGCACCGCCAACGCTCCTGCACGGTAATCTCAACTTTAATCCCTTTGTGGGCGACAACGAAGCCGGGCTCTCTGCAACTGTCGGCGTTACGCAGTTTCTCAACCGAACACACCGGCAGGCAACAGATGTATTTGGGAATGTGATTGAGCCTGCTAGTGGCGACGATCGGCTGCTCGAACCGACTGGATTGTTGAACAACCAGCGATGGGTCGGCTACGTGCCACCGACGCAGAGTGAGACGGTGTTGGGAAGTCAGATTTTTTCGAGAGACGGGATCTTTGAGCTACCGAGCGATCGCGCTGTGGTGATCGCACCGGCTGATCCTACGCGGGTAGGCAGAGGAGATTCTGCCTATACCGACAACGTTGGCGGCCTGCTGATTGAAGGTGCAGCGGGCGAGATTACCTTTGTGCCGCAGTGGGCCAATAACGGCTACGCGCAAACCCCGATCTCACTAGAAGCTCAAGAGGCAACTCGCATGATCTACGCACTGGTGCCTCAGCAGACAGGCCAAGCATTGCAGGTAGGGGGCTCATACGCAGTGACTCGACAAGGCAATGGCTACCAGATTGCTGACGGTGGCTTCAAAATTATCGCAGCAGACCAGTACCCACAAAACTTTGTGCAGGAGATGCCAGAGGTCTATGCGGTAGAAGATACCCTGCCTGACGGCAACGCAGTCACCAGCTTATTTAATGGCGTGCAAGGCATCTATGCCGAGACGTTGGGTGGTCAGCCGGTGCCGACAGTAGACGTCGGCTTAGCCGCTGAGGCCGATGCGCGGGTTGGAAATATGCTGTTTCCAATGGACGTGGTGGTGGGTGATGTGGGGCAAAATGCCTACAGAAAAACAACGCGGGCAGCAGGCTTTTATTTGGGCGGCGCGCTCACAGGCGGACTTGGCAACCAGCAAGATACCGTTCAGCGCACGACGACTACGATTGCTCGCGATATCGATGAAATGAGACAGCTTAGAACGCTCGATACGTTCTTTACGCCACTCACGCAGGTGGACTCCTCACAGCGAGAAACCACCACCACCGCGCAGAACACAGGCACAGCGCTATTTGATATCAACAGCCAAGGCGAGCTTGAAAACGTTCGGTTTGTAGAAGGCACACGCACCACAACAGATGTTTCTAGCATTGAGAGAAATGTTCAGCAGCGCCTGGTGCGCGGAGAAGAGTTTTTAGCAAGCAGTGTGACCGCTGAAGAGAATGCGCCGATGGTCGCCAGGCTGGTATCGGCAGATGAAGAGACAACAACCGAGACAGATTCACAGGCCAATTTCTCTGCGGTGCAAGGTGAAATTGCTTTGGGCGGTGTGTTTAATTTTGGCAATACGCCCTGGACGACCGCTGCTAATACCGTGCGCGCTGAGCTGTTTGCCAAAGAAACCGTGATCGGTCGCCGTCATGACGGCGGCATTGGCTGGCGCGCAGAAGTGTTGTTCCATCCATTTGGAGAGGTGCAGCGCGAAGCCTATCAATATGACGCCTCAGGCAGGGCGATCGCGCTTTACGAAACAGAGCCGGTGTACGACAGCAGCGGCGCTCAGCTTATGGAAACGCTAATGAGTGAGAACGGCGAATCTGTAGCGGTGCCGGTCAATCGGTTTGTGTTGGATGAAAATGGCGATCGCACGCCTCAAAAAGAAGGCATTGGCCGCGCTCAGGGGCCTGGTGTGTACTTACGGCTAGAAGATGTCTTTAGCAGTGGGGTAGGGCCTCAAGTCGCCGGGGGTATTCAGTTCTCTTTCTAGAGAATTATTTTCTTAGGGCCTTGATAAACGATTAAGTGATATCACTGAGCAGCTCGCCGAAA
Organism: uncultured cyanobacterium; assembly: GCA_963793265.1. GTDB lineage: Bacteria > Cyanobacteriota > Cyanobacteriia > Phormidesmidales > Phormidesmidaceae > Phormidesmis. The sequence continues at coordinate 265,855 of CAWBZI010000002.1, read as the reverse complement.
TTACCGTTGGGCCGTGAGCTAAATCACTTTGAGCTGAAGCTGCTCAAAGATCTACCACTAGCGGAATATGGCCGTTTTAACAGGAAGCCCCTAAGAACTGACACAAAGCGATGGGCTTTTATAGCTACAAGGTAAAGAAAATATGAAGGCAATAGCAGAAATACGTACAAAGCGGTAGCGTCTTATAGAAGTCACGACAAGTTGGTAGCGTCTTTGGTGAGCGCTCTCTTAGGAGGCGTAATGCTCAGAGAAAGTTGTTGTTGCGCTCTGCGCTGAGTCTTTATCGCGCCTTAAAGGAGGCTTTTATAACCCTTCGTATAGCGTTTGCCTACAGTCGCACTTTCATGAACCCTTCGTGAGCTTTGCTACATCCTGAGCCGCCATGTACGAAATTTTAACAACATGAAGTTTTAGACTATATTTCAACCCTTTGGTTCCCCTAGAGAAGGCTTGTTTTAACTCATCTCAATAGGTTTACGCCTTTTCCTAGAAGGTTTTACTGTGAATGTCAATTTTAAAAAACTCACAGAGAATAAGTATTCATACTGAAATATAGTTCAGCACCATCCCTGAAGATAACGTCAAACGTTTACAAAGGCCGCGCAAACCCACCTGCGACAAACGTTAAGCAAATCTACTATCACTAGAAACTCCCTTCCTGAAGTCCCCCCATGTCTCTATTCATCCGCCCCCAATCAGCCAGCACCTCTTTTAGCACACCTACATTCAAGCTGCTATGGGCGGTATTTATGATTGCTGGTGGTCTTGGTCTTGTCGGCCAAAGTGCGATCGCCCAAACAGCACCGTCCAGATCACGCGTGAGCGTCAACCGTGACGACAATACGGGTGCTGTCTTTGTCGATCAAAACGCCTTTGACATCAACACGGGGCCACTCACCAATACCTCGGATATTCCACTGCCTACGGAGCTGCCAGAAGAAACCGTAGAAGGGCAGGCGCTAGATGTCGATACCGACCGGCTTGCGCCAAACAGCCTCGATATCTCTACAGATTTTGAGTACATCAACCGCGCTTTTAACGAGATTGTGAATCGAGATGATGGGCCAACGTTTGCGCTTCAGCGCAACTCCATACGCACCACTACTACATTCGATCTGAACTATGTACCGGGCAATCATGCGTTTGGCGAGGGCATCCAGGTCACCGTCTTTGATCAAGATGGCAATGTTCTCAGTCAAGAGCGAAGATTTGTTAGAGGCGATAGCGTTACAGTAGGCCCTCAGGGACAAACGCTGCCTTCAAATGAAAGCATCACCGTTGAGTACGATGAAAACGATCGGGTTGAGCTGCGCATTCTCAACGTCAGAGACAATAACGCGCAGCCCTCAGAATCAGGCGTCTATTTCACGAGAGACGGACAGATCATTGCAGAAGATTTGCCACAAGGCGGCGACCTCGACTTTGATGATGGTGAATATGTAGATCTGCCGGGTGGACAGGGTACTGCTGCCGCGATCGAGCGAGACACCGTGGTTGAGACTGACACGGAGGACGCGTTTGAGCCGCTTGATCCTGAACGGCGCGAAGAAGAAGTGATTGAGCGCGATGAGATTGAGACGGTCACGGCAGTTTCTGAAGAAGTAACTCAGGCCAACCGAGATTTTGGCAGCGTCGAGCTACCTGACAATCTTTCTAACCGGCTAGGCCATGCCGTTGGCGCGCGCACTGAAGACGATGAACTGCTGGTGTATGACCGCTATGCCTCAGTCGGGCAAGTGCGCTTAGGGAGTGATGGCGTAGGTGCCACAGGTCAGCTACGACCTTTAATCGGTAATCCTCAAGCGCCCCCGACCTTACTGACAGCCGATGCCATTTTCGATCCGTTTGCAGATGACAACGAAGCCGGTTTCTCAACCTCAATCGGTATCACCCAGTTCATCACCCGCACTCACCGCGAAGCGACTGATATTTTTGGCAACGAACTGGTTACCCCCGAAGATGACGACCGCAGGCTGCTAGAGCCCACAGGCTTATTCAACAACCGTCGGATGGTGGGCTACGTGCCAACCAGTCAGGAGGTGAGTGCGGTGAACGGTATTTTTGATCTGCCTTCGGATCGCGCCATTGCGATCGCACCCCCTGATCCCAACCGAGTCGGTCGTGGCAACGCTGCCTATACCGACAACGTAGGCGGTTTTATTTTAGAGGGTACAGACGGATCGCTTACGTTTGTGCCGCAGTGGACAAACGCTGGCTATGCCCAAACGCCAACGGCCATAGCACCTGGAGAAGTCAGTCGAATTATCTATGCGCTGGTGCCTCAGCAGCCCGGTCAAAACCTAACGCTAGGCCAAACCTATACCGTTGATGCTAGCGGCGAAAACTATCGGATTGCAGACGGCGGTTTTACCATCATTGCTGCCGATCAAAATCCTGAGAACTTCTACCAAGAAACCACAGAGGTTTATACCGTAGAAGACACGCTGCCGACTATAGACAACGCAGCGACCGCTGTCTTTAACGGCATTCGCGGGCTGTATATTGAGCCTGACGGCGAACTTGAGCCCACTGTCGATCCCAATATTCCAGAGTTAGCTGATGCACGAGTGGGTAATTCGCTCTTGCCACAAATTGGACAGCAGGCGTATAGCCGCACGACTCGGGCCGCAGGCTTTTATATTGCAGGCTCATTAGCCGGAGGTATTGGTAACCAGCGCGATACGTTTGATGAGATTCGCACAACGCTAACAACAGAGACAGACTTGCAGCGGATTTCAAGGCGGGTGAATATCTTTGAAACGCCTAGAGTACAGGTGCTTTCGACGACGATTGAAACGACGACGACAACTGAAAGAGACGGCACGGCCAGCTTTGATATCAACGGGAACGGCGCGCTTGAGAATGTGGCGTTTGATCCGACTTCTGAAGCGAGAGTTGTCGATACCAATACGCGCACGCTAGAGCCGGGCGATCGCATTGATCTTGAAGACGAGGTGCTAGTCGAGTCGAATTCGACTGAGACAGTTGAGAACCTTGAAACTCGCGTAATTGAGTCTGATAGCAGTGAGCCTGAGCGGCGCTCGGAGAGCAATGCGAACGCAACCCCTATTCGCGGCGAGCTAGCTATAGGCGGCGTGATGAACTTCGGCAACACGCCCTGGACACCCGCGGCTAATACGCTGCGCGCCGAGCTGTTTGGCAGAGATACGGTCATTGGCCGTGGCGGTGATGGTTCTGAGGTGGGCTGGCGCGCTGCTGCTATCTTCCATCCGTTTGGCGAGAAGCGAGAAGAAGCCTATCAGTATGATGAGACGGGCGCAGTGTCGGCTATCTATGAAACCGAGCCGGTGCTAGATGCCAATGGAGATCAGGTCGTAGAGGTGCTCACAGGGCCTGACGGTGAAACGGTAGAGATGCCGGTGAACCGATTTGTGCTGGATGAAAATGGCGATCGCATACCTCAAATGGCAGGAACAGGTCGCTCGAAGGGGCCTGGCGTTTACCTACGGGTAGAAGATTCGTTTGATGACGGCGACAGCGTAGCCTTTGACGGCGGACTTCAGTTCACCTTTTAAGGGCTAAGGCCCGCCCGCGTTTGCAAGCAGGCTCTAAACGCGCACTTACGATTGAAGTAGAGCTGATTGGAATAGAGCTGATTGGAATAGAGTCTCAAAGCGCTTCTCTTGTTAAAGAGAGGCGCTTTTTGTGATTTAGATCATTGTTGTTGTTGCACTATCACTGTAGGAAATTTCAGCAGTTTTTGAAATTTCCTATACAACAATTTTAACGACATAAAGTTTCAAAGTTTTTTGATACGTAGTTTTTAGCATAGACAGGAAATAGAAGATTGCCTATGAAAGCGTAGAGAAACAATCACCAAAATCAATATGAAAACGCCTGTGCCAAGCAAACGCACTGCTTCATCAACATCCTCATCAGTGGCTCCATCAACGGCTCTGTTAGAAGTTGCCTCGTCGCGAGCAGCGCATCCCTTGAAACTAGGGATGCTTCATGAAGCGCTTCACAAAGACAATACTCAGTTGAACAAGCTGATGAGGGTGCTGTTGCTGACCGGCGGATTAGCGATTGCAGGACATAAAGAGGTGCAGGCTCAAGCGGTGGTAAATCGCGATGCCAATACAGGTGGCGTGAGCGTCAATCGCAACGCCTACACTATCGATACCGGAGACTTAACCAATAATTCGAGCATTCCACTGCCGGTAGACGTACCGGCTGGAACGGCCTCAGGTCAGACGATTCCAACGACTACTGACGGAACGCTTGCGCCCAACAGCGTTATCTTAGGCACTGACTTAGACTACATTCGAGAGAATTTTGGCAGTGTGATCAACAGTGGCGCTGCTGGCCCAACGTTTACGCTACAGAACGGCTCGGTAAACGTGACGACCGAGCTGAACTTGAACCAGGATGTAGGCAACCATGCCTTTGGTGAAGGTATTGAAGTGAGGGTGTTAGATACTGACGGTAATGTTGTTCCGGGTGCAAGTGTTGTCGATGGCAATGGTCAGCCAGTAACGCGCGCCTTTGTAAGAGGAGACGGTGTGACACGCGGGCCAGATGGTCAGCTTTTAAATACAACAGAATCTTTGTTCGTCACTTACGAAGAGGGTGAGCGGATAGAAATTCAGCTCCTTAATTTGCGTAGTGACAATGCGGCGGCAACCGAGTCTGGGGCTTACTTTGATGCTAGTGGCAATTTGATTGTTGAAGATTTGCAGGGCGGCGGCGACAAAGACTTTAATGACGGTGACTATCTAAACGTGCGGATGGGTGTAGGAGAGGCGATCGCAATTGAAGATGATGTCAACGTTACGTTTTCAACGCGAACGGACGAGACGTTGCTAGAACCCGAGATCAGGCGAGAGCTGCTGGTAGAAGAGGGTGAGATAGAAACGATTGAGACGGTTGAAGATATTGTTTTAGAAGAGATTGATCGAGGGCGGGTGGAGATTCCTGAGCTATCGGCAGCACGGCTGACTCATGCGGTGGGCGTGCGAACTGAGGCGGGCGAGCAGCTTGTGTATAACCGCTATGCCGGTACAGGGCAAATCAGGGCCGGAAGCGACGGGTTTAGCGCGGCCGGGCAGCTTGCGCCGCTGGTTGAAAATCCGAGCGCACCGCCGACTTTATTGTCAGGAGAGCTAACGTTCAATCCTTTTGTGGGCGATGGCGAGGCGGGTTTAGTAGGCTCGGTTAGCGTAACGCAGTTTTTGAGCCGGACGCATCGGCTGGCTACAGATGCTTTGGGCAATGACGTTCAGACCGGGCAGTCGGATCGCCTGCTAGAGCCAACCGGCTTGTTCAACAATCGGCGGCTGGTGGGCTATGTGCCCGATCGCTCAGGCGAGGTGATTAAAGGCGAGCAGCTCAGCTCGGATAACGGCGTTTTTCAGCTTCCGACTAACTCGGCAGTGATGATTGCCCCCCCAAATCCCTGGCGCGTGGGTGTGGGAAATTCGGCCTATACGCGCAATGTAGGCGGACTGCTAATTGAGCAAGTAGGCGGTGAAATGGTGTTTGTGCCGCAGTGGGATAGTGATGAGTATGCGCGTGAACCAATTTCACTAGCGCCAGGCGAGGCGAGGCGCGCAATCTACGCGCTGGTGCCGCAGCAGCCAGACCAAAACCTGCGGGTCGGGCAAACCTACGAGGTGACTCAAGGCGTAGAAGGCGGCGCGGAAGGCTATCAGATCGTCGAGGGTGGCTTTCGGATTATCTCAGCCGATCAGCAGCCGCAGAACTTTTTAAAAGAGGCTGAAGAAGTGTACGCGGTAGAAGATACCATCGCCGCTCAGAATGCGGCGACGGCTGTGTTTAACGGCATTCAAGGACTATATACGGAGTTTTTAAGCGGCGATCGCACTTCAACCGTCGATTTGGACGATCCGGGTGAAGCAGACGCACGCGTCGGCAATGAGATCTATCCAATTTTGGCTTCTGATGGCGGACAAAGAGCATACGCACGTACGACCAGAGCCTTCGGCCTCTATGTAGGCGCTTCGCTCACTGGCGGCATTGGCAACCAGCAAGATACGGTCACTCGGCGGCGTTCTACGATATCAACAGCGACCGACCAGCGGCGATCGCTAGAGACAATCAATATATTCTCCACGCCTGCCTCACAGATTGAGACGACAACTGTAGAGACGACCGAGCGATCGCAGCGAACCGGCACCGCGACCTTTGAAATCAATACCGAGGGTTTGCTAGAGAACCCCACCTTTTCTCCCACCTCAACCGTGCTGTTTGATCCAGAGCGCCGGGATATAGACACAACCACCATCACTCAAACGGGTGAGGAAGTTTTGGTCGAGTCAACGACTGAAGAGGTAATAGAAACGCTGAGTACTCGCACCGATATTGTCGAAGCCGACACAACCACAGATACCGATAGCTATGCGAATGCTGCGCCGGTAGACGGAGAAATTGCGTTTGGCGGTGTCTTCAACTTTGGCAATACGCCTTGGACGCCAGCGGCAAATACGCTGCGGGCCGAGCTGTTTTTAAAAAATACGCTCTTTGGGCGCGATCGCGAAGGCACTAGCGCAGGCTGGCGGGCCTCAGCCATTTTTCATCCCTTTGGCGAACGGCAGCGGGCAGCTTATCAGTACAACTTAGCAGGCGAGGCTGTCCCTCTTTATAAAACAGAGCCAGTGATAGATGCTAACGGCGAGCCGGTCGTCGAAATGATGACAGCAGCCAATGGAGAAATGGTGGCGGTGCCGGTAAATCAGTTTGTAACAGAGGTTCGTACGGATGCAGGCGGCACTGCTCAGCCGGAACGCATTGTGGAAACGGTAGGAACTGGGCGATCTAAAGGGCCGGGCCTGTATGTTCGGATGCAAGACACCTGGAGCGATAATGACGGCGTGATGATAGATGGCGGCATTCAGCTATCTTTTTAGACTGGTTGGCTGATAACGGCGGGCTTGCGCGACTCGTGGCATAGTTAATAGCAAAATTGCCAGAGCTTACGTGCTGCGAGGAACATGCCAAAAATCACCCATCTTATTTACGACTTTGACGGGCTGCTGCTAGACACAGAGCCGATTTACTGCCGGGTGAATGAGATGATCGCCAGCCGTTATGGCAAGACATTTACGCCCGCTCTGCATCGCAAAATTATGGGGCGGCAGGCGATGGACTGCGCCCAGATTTTAGTGGATGATTTGGATTTGCCGCTGACGGCTGAGGAGCACCTGGCGGCCAGGGATGAGCTGATTTATGACATGCTGCCTGAGGCCATGCCGATGCCGGGCGCAAGGGTGATGACGCAGCGGTTTTATGATTTGGGGGTGCCGCAGGCGATCGCCACCAGTTCAGCAGCCGTTACATTCAACCTCAAAACGCAGCGCTATCAAGACTGGCTAGCGACGTTTGACGCCATTGTGCTAGGCAGCGATCCAGCGGTTAAACGCAGCAAGCCCGCACCCGATAGCTTCTTAGTGGCTGCAACACGGCTAAAGGCCGATCCCGCGACATGTTTGGTATTTGAAGATTCTCCAGCAGGGGTAAAAGCCGCTAAAGCGGCTGGCATGTTTGTTGTCGCCGTGCCCGCTGCACACATGAACCGCGAACTCTATCAGCAGGCTGACGAAATACTTCCGAGACTAGCCGACTTTGCTCCGACACACTGGGGTCTGCCTGCATAACCGTAAGGGCGCAAGACCTTACGCCCTCCAAAATCAAGAAAATTTCCAGCAGACTAACACCTATAGAACAAAGTTCCTAGCTTCCTTACATATTCACGTGATTTATAAAGTGATTGCAAACTGATTGCTAGCACCCTTATCACCTAAGAGTCTGCGTGAATACAACAGTAAGACAAGCGAAACGTAGTTGTTTATACCGAAACTCAGCGGAAAACACTGAGGGATAAACAATAAAGCGTTCCGCAATTCTACTAAGGAAAAGGGGTTTGCTCATGTTTAAGAAAACTGTTTTAGTTGCTGGAACCGTAGCTTTGAGCCTAGCGGGTACGCAGGCTGCACAGGCCGGGCAACTGCATCAGGGCTGGAACTACAGCGTTGATGCATTCGGTGATTCGTCAGGCGGTTCTGTTTACGACATCAAGGGTTTGGCAATCAAAGAGACTGCTGAAAATATCTACGTGTCGATTAGCGCTAACCTTCCACTAGCGGGCGTTACGAACAACAGTGCCACTAACAACAACGTAGGCTGGGGCGATTTATTCTTTGATTTTGGCAGCGGCACTTTCAACGATGCGAGCGCAAACAGCAGCTTGTTTGCAGTTAAGTTTGCGACTAGAACAGATTCAGGCGTTGCTCAAACAGGGGTGTATGGTAGCGTATCGGCCAAAGGCGTTGGCGCGCAGAATGCAGGCTACAATACTTTGAAAGGTTACTACCAGGCAGGATTTGAAAGAGAGAATTCTTGGGGTACAGACTTTTCAACAAAAGAGAGCGTGTATAGCTACTATGCGGGCAATACAACCGGCCAAAATACGCAGATTAAGAACGTAATTGATGGGGGTGATCGCTTAGGCAGTATTGACTTTGTAAATGCTCAAGACGCCTCTACAGCAGGTTTAGATTTTGCTCACTTCAATGCAACAGGCACCGAGCAAATCACCTTCAAGTTTGACCGCTCGCTACTGCCAACCAACGCATCGTATATCGCTCACTTGTTAGAAGAGTGCGCGAATGACGGCATTGCCATCTCAGGAGACTTTGCCCAGGATGTACCGGAGCCTGGCGCACTGCTCGGTCTAGCTGCGTTTGGTCTGCTGTCGGCTCGCCTGCGTCGTCGTATGGCATAAAGCCGATATAAGTTTTTAAGTTTGAGTAGGTTACTTGCTCCCTAGCGTCTTTTGGATGCTAGGGAGTTTTTTTGTGCTGCTATCATGAATCTGTTGACTAACGCAGCAGAGGAAACAAGCTAGTGACAGTTCGAGCAATTTTGGAATGGGACGACGAAGCGCAGTCATATTCAGCTACTTGCCCAGAGCTGAATTTTGTTTCTTCTTTCGGAGAGACGCGGGAGGAGGCTATAGAAAATCTTAAAGATGCCATTCAGCTTATGCTAGAGCCCATTCCTGAGCATCTATTGGATATGCAACCTCCTGCTGAAGTTATGCAATTGGCCCTTTAGCGTTGTTGATATGTCATCTAGAACGCCTCGGCTAACTGCTAAGCAAGTTGTCAAACAGCTCAAGGCCGCTGGGTTTGTCGAAGCCTCGCAGAGCGGTTCGCACCTGAAGCTGTTTAACGCAGAAACAAGGCGTACTGCAATTGTGCCAATTCACAGCAGTAAAGTGATTCCTATAGGCACCTTGAAATCTATCGAGAAACAATCAGGTATTAAGCTTTCATAAGTTTCTTTCTTTGGTTCCTATGGTTTCAAATAGTCTTGAAGGGCCTTGACGGTGATTTTGTTTTCTCGAAGTGATTGGATTGCAGATAAGGTAGCTTTAGCTCCGGCGATGGTGGTAACAATCGGGATTTTGTATTCCAGGGCGCTACGGCGGATGATGCGGTCGTCTTCTTGGGCGGCGATGCCAATGGGCGAGTTGACGACAAGATTGATGAGCTGGTTTTTGAGGGCGTCGCCTACGTGAGGGCGGCCCTCGTGAATTTTGAGGGTGAGTTCGACTGGAATGCCTGCGTCTTTGAGCGCTTTGTGGGTGCCGCCAGTGGCGAGAAGGCTAAAGCCTAAGTCGGCAAAGCCTTGGGCGATAGGGATAACGGCGGGCTTGTCGCGGTCGTTGACGGAGATGAAGACGGTGCCTGAGTCGGGGAGATGCTGCCCGGCGGCAAGTTCAGCCTTTGCATAGGCCAGGCCGAAGCTGGTGTCGATACCCATGACTTCTCCGGTGGAGCGCATTTCAGGGCCAAGTAGAATGTCGGTGCCAGGGAACTTATTGAAGGGAAAAACGGCTTCTTTGACAGCGGTGTGCTGAGGAATGATCTCTTCGGTGTAGCCGAGTTCGGCCAGCGTTTTGCCTGACATAACGCGAACGGCAATTTGGGCCAGCGGGGCTCCGGTGGTTTTGGAAACAAAGGGCACGGTGCGAGAAGCGCGGGGGTTGGCTTCGATGATGAACACCTGATCGCCTTGGATGGCGTATTGAATGTTCATCAGACCGATGACTTTGAGGCGCTTGGCAAGCTTGACTGTCCAGTCGCGAATGGTGGACAGCGCGGCTTCAGAGAGCGTAACGGTCGGGAGAGAACAGGCGGAGTCACCAGAGTGGATGCCTGCTTGTTCAATGTGTTCCATAATGCCGCCGATAACAACTTGGCCGGTCTGGTCACATACGGCGTCTACGTCTACTTCTACGGCGTTTTCGAGGAATTTGTCGATCAGGATGGGATGATCGGGTTCGACCTGGACAGCCGTGGTCATGTAGCGCTTAAGGTCGGCATCAGAGTAGACAATTTCCATGGCTCTGCCGCCGAGGACGTAGCTGGGGCGGACGACGACGGGGTAGTCGATTTTTTGAGCGATCGCTAACGACTCATCATAGCTACGCGCCAAACCATTAGGCGGCTGGCGGATATCAAGCTCTCTTAAGATCGCCTCAAAACGCTCACGGTCTTCAGCAGCGTCGATTGCATCAGGAGAAGTGCCCCAAATCTTCGTTTTGATCTCAGAATCTTCGCTGAGTGCCTGTAAATAGGCTTGAATCGGCACGGCGAGCTTCAGCGGCGTTTGTCCGCCAAACTGAATGATCACACCGTCGGGGTTTTCAGCTTCGATAATGTTGAGCACGTCTTCTTTAGTCAGCGGCTCAAAATAGAGGCGATCGCTCGTATCATAGTCAGTCGAAACCGTCTCAGGATTCGAGTTCACCATGATCGTCTCATAGTCATCGTCTTGCAGCGCAAAAGAGGCATGACAGCAGCAGTAGTCAAACTCAATCCCCTGCCCAATTCGGTTAGGGCCACCGCCGAGGATCATCACCTTGCGACGATCAGAAGGCAGCACTTCGCTCTCTTCTTCGTAGGCAGAATAGTAGTAGGGCGTGGTGGACTCGAATTCAGCAGCGCAGGTGTCTACCATTTTGTACACCGGAACTATGCCAAGCGATTTGCGAGTGTCACGCACAGTATCTTCGGTGGTCTTAGCCGCAAAGGCAATTTGCTTATCGCTAAAGCCCTCCTGCTTAATCGCGAGCATTTGCGCTTTAGTGACATCGGGCAGCGGCGTACGCTTGATGAATTTTTCAACCGTTAGCAGCGCTTTGAATTTATCTAAGAACCACGGGTCAATGGCGGTGAGTTCGTAAATTTCTTCAACAGTAAGGCCGAGCTGCATGGCGTGGCGAATGGCAAAAATGCGCTCGGGATGGGGGCGGCGCAGATCAGAGCGGACTTGGGAAAGGGTGGGGAGTTTTTCGGGGCCGTCGCAGCCCCAGCCTGCACGACCGGTTTCGAGCGATCGCAGCGCCTTTTGAAAAGACTCGTTAAAGGTGCGACCAATCGCCATTGCCTCACCAACTGACTTCATTTGAGTCGTGAGGGTAGACGACGCGCCTGCAAACTTCTCGAAGGCAAAACGCGGAACTTTAGTCACTACGTAGTCGATCGTAGGCTCAAAGCTAGCGGGCGTTTTTTCAGTGATGTCGTTAGAAATTTCGTTAAGGCGATAGCCCACAGCGAGCTTTGCGGCGAATTTAGCGATCGGGAAGCCAGTGGCTTTGGAGGCTAGAGCCGAGCTGCGAGAGACGCGAGGATTCATTTCAATGACCACCACATCGCCATTTTCGGGGTTCACCGAAAACTGAATGTTAGAGCCGCCTGTTTCTACACCGATTTCACGAATGATCTTAATCGAGGCATCGCGGAGGCGCTGATATTCTTTGTCAGTCAGCGTTTGAGCAGGCGCAACGGTAATCGAATCGCCCGTATGAACGCCCATCGGATCAATATTTTCAATCGAGCAGATAATCACTACGTTATCGGCCAGATCGCGCATCACCTCTAGCTCGTACTCTTTCCAGCCAAGCAGAGACTGCTCAATTAGGATCTGCGAGACGGGGCTGGCCTCTAACCCAGAGTTACAGATGGTATAGAACTCTTCCTGGTTGTAGGCGATGCCGCCGCCGCTGCCGCCCATAGTGAAAGCAGGACGAATAATCAGCGGATAGCTGCCGATCTGCTTACCAATCGCTTTTGCTTCGTCCATGGTTTCTGCCAAACCAGACGGGCACACGCCCACGCCAATTTTGACCATGGCTTCTTTAAAGAGCTTGCGGTCTTCGGCTTTCTCAATCGCCTCTAGCTTTGCCCCAATTAGCTCCACGCCATGCTTTTCGAGCGCGCCGCTTTTTGCCAGATCTACGGCCAAATTCAGCGCCGTTTGCCCTCCCATCGTCGGCAGCAGCGCATCTGGCTTTTCTTGAGCAATGATTTGCTCTAACACGGCTGGGGTCAGCGGCTCTATATAGGTACGATCCGCGATTTCTGGATCGGTCATGATTGTCGCTGGGTTGGAGTTTACCAACACGACCTCATAGCCTTCCTCACGGAGCGCCTTACATGCCTGAGTGCCTGAGTAGTCAAACTCGCAGGCTTGGCCAATCACGATAGGGCCTGAGCCGATGAGCATTATTTTTTTGAGGTCACTTCGACGAGGCATAGGGCACCTGGGAGGCTCGATAAATCCAAATCATTTTAGAGGGTTTTTGGTTTTTTTAAAGGTTCCTAGCTATCCGAATGAGTCGAATCGGCCAAATTTCATAACAAGAGTGTCATGAAATAGAAGAGAGTTTCGTACTAGACTTGAGAAGTTGTTAGTAGCAATTATTGTCAATAGTCAATAATTAAGGCCCGGTTGAAAATATGTTGAGATCCTTGAAATTCACCAGACGGCAGCTATGGGGACTGGCGCTGTGTATGTCGGTTGCGGTTGTGGCCTGTCAGCCATCTGGTGAGGAAGCAGGCCAGAGTGGCTCGCAGGCGAGCAGCGGTGAGAACGTGGTGAACCTGTATTCGGCGCGGCATTACGACGTAGACGAGATTTTGTACGAGGACTTTACGACTGAGACGGGCATCCAGGTGAATGTGATTGAAGGGAAGCCGGATGAGCTGATTGAGCGGATTAAGAATGAAGGGGCTCAAAGCCCAGCAGACGTGTTTGTGGCGGTAGATGCGGGCCGGTTGTGGCGAGCGCAGGAGGCGGGCATTTTTCAGCCGGTAGACTCGGAGGTTTTGAATAGTAGGGTGCCTGAGGGGCTGCGAGAGCCTGATGGCAACTGGTTTGGCCTGACAACGCGGGCGCGTGTACTGGTGTATAACACCGACAATGTGACGCCTGCGGAGCTTTCTACGTACGAAGATTTGGCCGATCCGAAGTGGCAGGGCCGGGTGTGCGTGCGCAGCTCGGGGAATGTGTACAACCAGTCACTGGTGGGCTCGATGATTGAGACTGACGGGACTGAGGCGACGGAAACCTGGGCTGAGGGCTTAGTGGCGAATTTTGCTAGGCAGCCAGAGGGTGGCGATGTCGATCAAATTAAGGCGGTGGCGGCCGGGCAGTGCGATGTGGCCATTGCAAATCACTACTACTGGGCGCGGATGGCAAAGTCTGATGACCCGGCAGATCAAGCAGCGATCGCTAAAACCGCCGTCTTTTTCCCTAACCAAAATAGCCGTGGTACGCACGTAAACATCAGCGGGATCGGACTGGTAGCGGGTGCGCCCCATCCTGAGAACGGCGTCAGGTTTATGGAGTTCTTAGTGAGCGACGAGGCCCAGAAGATATTTGCTGAAAGTAACAACGAGTATCCGGTGGTCGCAGGCGTAGAGCTTGAGCCAATTGTGGCAGAGCTAGGCGAGTTTAAGGTAGATGAGGTGAACGTGGCTTCTTACGGACGCAACAATGCCGAGGTAAATGAGATTGTTGACCGGGCAGGGTGGCAGTAAAGGCGAATGATTTTTACGATTCCTGAGCTGCTATCGGCCCAAGAGACGGCGGAGCTATGCGAAAAGCTGGCTGCCGCCGATATGGTAGATGGCAAAACGACGGCGGGCTGGCACGCAAAAGCCGTCAAGCAAAATCAACAGCTCGATAGCAAGCATCCAATTGCCGCACCGTTGATTCAACAGGTGCGACGGTCGGCACTCAAGCACCCGCTGTTTCAGGCGGCAGCGCGGCCTAAGCAAATTCATACGATCCGCTTCAATCGGTATAGCGATCGCATGTGCTACGGACGGCACACCGACAACGCACTGATGAACGGCGCGCGCTCCGATTTGTCTTTTACCCTGTTTCTATCTGATCCCGAGAGCTATGAAGGCGGTGAGCTGGTGGTGGAAGGCATAGATAGCGAGCAGTCTTACAAGCTAGCAGCGGGCTCTTTGCTGGTGTACCCATCGTCTAGCTTACACAGAGTAGATCCGGTGACAAGCGGGGTGCGATGGGCGGCGGTGGGCTGGGTGCAAAGCCTGATTCGCGACCATGGCAAGCGGGAGATTTTGTTTGAGCTAGATACGGTGAAGCGATCGCTCTTTGCCCAAGACGGTAAAACGAATGAGTTTGATTTACTCGCAAAAAGCGTTAGCAATCTTTTACGTTTGTGGGTGGATTAAGCTCAGCAGATGAAGCCGGGAGCAAGATGGCTTAATGAGAATGGATCTGAAGTGAGGTATTGTATAGTAAGAAAAATTCCTGTTTAGTACTTTTTTAGAAATTTCCTGAAATCATCTATAAACTATGGCGTCACCAGCCCCCGTTCTTGTCTGCCAAAACATTACAAAACAATTTAACCAGGCAGCGATCGCGGTAGATGACGTTGGATTTGAGCTACATCAGGGCGAGTTATTAGGGCTGCTGGGGCCGTCGGGCTGCGGTAAGACAACGCTTTTGCGGGTACTAGCAGGATTTGAGCGGCCAGAAGCCGGTGAGATTGCTCTATCTGGGCAGCAGGTATGTGGCAAAGGTGTGTGGCTACCGCCAGAAAAGCGTCAGGTGGGCGTAGTCTTTCAGGACTATGCGCTATTTCCACATTTAAGCGCGATTGAAAACGTGGCATTCGGCCTGAAGCAGCTCTGTCGGCGCGGCAAAATGCTTAAAAAGCAGGTTCAAGGACTGGCTAGCGAGGCGATGAGCTTGGTCGGGTTAGCCGGTATGGAAAAGCGCTATCCGCATGAGCTATCGGGCGGGCAGCAGCAGCGGGTGGCGCTGGCAAGAGCATTGGCACCACGTCCGCCTTTGGTTTTACTTGATGAACCCTTCAGTAACTTGGATGTGCAGGTGCGGCTGCGGCTGCGGCAAGAGGTGCGCGATATTTTAAAGAGCGTAGGTGCCTCAGGCGTGTTTGTAACACACGATCAGGAAGAAGCGCTTTCGATTGCCGACCGAGTTGCGGTGATGAATCAAGGCTCTCTCATGCAGTTTGATACGCCCGAGCGCGTCTATCAAAATCCAGCATCGCGATTTGTAGCTGAGTTTGTAACACAGGCCAACTTTCTCTCGGCAGTGCGCAGGGCTGAGGGCTGGGAGACAGATCTAGGGATGCTACAGCTAGATCTGCCTGCCGATGGTAGTGACCAGGGTGATGTGATGATCGCTCAAGAAGATTTGCATATTTTACAAGATGTCGCTGGTTCGCTGCTGGTGCAGGGGCGACAGTTTTTAGGCAGAGAGTATCAGTATTCTTTGCTGATGGGGTCGGGAAAGGTGCTGGAGGTACGATCGCCAGTGAGCGTACGGTTGGATGTGGGCGATCGCGTCAGCGTAGGTGTCAACTCTGAGCGCGTGCGATTCTTTCCGAAGGATGGATCTAAGGCTGAAACAGGCTTGAAGCGAGAGACACTCGTCGTATAGAGAATTGAGAGAACCGACTGTTTAGAGCAGTGATTTTCTCTTAGGCTTCCAAAGAGAGAACTGTTCTTCAATACCGCTTGCCTTGATATACCAGAAGACAACTACGAGCGGTAAAACATATCTGTCCCAGGGATATGCCTTCATCATAATGATGCTATTGCTCAAAACCAGTAGGGCTAATAACGAGGGCTTGGAGAATCTGACGCAGGCGAGCAGCGCAAGGCCATACAGCAAGGTAAGCTTCAATACATCGTAGGGCAGGAGCCTAACTAGCTTGCCGATATTACCCGATCCAATCAGGTGTGGCGGAAAGATGATTGCATAGACGAGCAGGGCGAAAGCAACTAGCACTATCTTTTCGACTTTCAGCTCTTTTAGCCTGGCCCTGAGATAATATCGAAACAACAAAGCCTCTGGAATAACCAGATATAATCCAACAAAAGAGAGAAAGTTAATCGCGCCACCGGGAGCGATCGCCCAGGTCGTCTGTTGAACGGCTGGCGCTAAACGAGTCTCTAAAGCCGTCTGGGGCGCGAGCCCGTCAAATAGATAAAACCATCCCACAATCGTTGTGGTCACGCCCGCATAAGCTAGCCACTTCCACTGCTGTGCAAGATGCAGTTGCTTGAGCTGTATAGCTATATCGGCAGAGATGAGAAATTCGTAAAGGGCGATCGCAGCCGGGAAAGCGACCATGTACTGCCGAGAGGCGATCGCCAAAATGAACGCAACACAGCTCCACACGTATCGCTGATTCACGTAGCCAATAAATCCGAGCAGCACCCAAAAGCAGGCGATCATTTCGGTGTATAAGCGACCGCTCAGCCAAAGATAGTACGGGCACAAAAATAGGCCAACTACACACAAGAGGGCTTTGTTCCCTTTGGTGTGAGTCGGCCAGCCGACTATAAACACCATACTGATAGAGAGCATCAGGTTTAGCAGTCGTCCCCAGACAATATCGCCCTGAGAAACGTGCTCGATAGCGCCAAAGAGTATGAAAGGAAGGGGCGTGTTGAGTTCTGTGTAGTCTCTGAGTTCGTTGAGCGTGGGGAAAATGCGATCGCTCAGCGTCACGCTAGTTTGCCAAAAGGTGCCCTCATCCCACCAGACAGGCCCTTGCAAAAAATCAAGCCAAATTATAAGGGCTACGTAAACGGCTGTAATCCCTAATAGAAATAGGCGCTTCAGCTTAGAAAGGCGGAAAGGCTTGTGTGGCATGGATGTGCTCGAACAGCAGCAGACAGAGAAGAAGGTGTCTAATGTTATGTAGACGTGTTTTCTGGTGCTGTGTTTCGGAACATCGATTTTCTAGATTGTCTCAAGCTACGTTACGAACCTGGCTGATAGAGCTGCTGTAGTTCGTCTAACGAAATCTGGTTTTTTAATAGTCTCTCCTGCAATCTGTCAAGGATTTCGATATCATTGACCTCTTCAATAGCCGGAATCAACTCAAGCCCCGAACTACCGAACTGCTGTTCTAAAGCTATCTGAATACCTCGTTTTAAGCCCGCTGCTAAACCTTCCTCACGGCCTTCCTCACGACCTTCTTCTAAGCCTTTCTTTCGGCCTTCTTCTAAGCCTTTATTCATAGAAAGGCGTTCTAGGCTAGTTATATAAGGCATGTTCATTTCCTCCTGATAAGTCAGTATTTCTTGCCAAAGGTCGCCTTGTAGCGCCAGCGGCAGTGCTAGCAACCAATCAATAAACCGCAGTAGCTGCTTCACGTCTCGACGTTCGTAGCCCCTTTGATACAGAAGCTTAATCAAGCTCAGCTTCCACTGCTTTCGGCTAACCTGGTCGCCTGAGGTTTCCAGCGCCTTCAAATGGGCCATCACAACAACAGAGAAAGGATTCTCGCTGTCCATCAGCTCGTCCCAATGGTGCTTATAGTCTAGCAACTTTATAGTGCGAAACTCAAAGTCTACGGTAGTGCCCCAGAGCGCGGATGAATAGTGATGCGGTCGCCAGGTAGGGCTGTCATCGCTCAGAATAGCAAAGCTAGCAACAGGGCGATTGAATAAGTCTTGTAGCCGGTAGTTGTAGGAATACATACGCTGCGAGAAGCTAGTTTCTCGTTGGCTCTGCACTTCGACATGAATGAGTACCCATACTTGTTCTCCCGCATTTGTCCATACTTTGACCAGCTTGTCAGCAACTCGTTTCCCAATTTCGGCTTCGCGGTCAATCTGCTGAAGCTCTTTGTCTAAAAATTCGTAGCCTTTGGCCCAATCAACATCACGATACGTATCTGGAAAGAAAAAGGCGATGCATTCCTCAAAGTAAGCTTCGAGAATCTCTTTCCAGGGGCTATCGTAGTCATTGGTAACGGATGCTTCAGACTGCTCGCTCATCATAGCTTCGCTTAGTTCATGCGTTCTATCGTATCATGCTATACGGTGTATCAGATAGTACTTTTGAAGCACAGCTACGCCAACACAATAAAAAATAACAATAACAAACAGGAGAATAGCGCTGTGATACTTGTAACGGGTGCAACGGGTAATAATGGCTCTGAGATCGTACGCCTCTTACTGAAAAAGGGACTGCCGGTTCGAGCTATGGTTCGAGATATCGAGCGATCGCGCAGAAAACGTTCTCTTTAGAAGCTTAAAAGCAATCCGCCAAAGGATAGTAAGTAAATAGTACTGAGCGCCCGGTATAAGAAGAGCGTCTGCACCTGCTAAGTCCATTAATTCCGCTGTCAGCGGCTCAGCACTCAAGTAGCAAAACGCACTTGTATAGCCAGGTCAATAGACATATGAACGCTTCAACAGCGCTAAAAACAGTATCAAACTGATTTGATCACTCGACAGGGATTACCTACCGCGATCGCATTACTTGGAATATCTTTTGTCACCACACTACCCGCCCCGATCGTAGTATTCTCGCCAATTGAAACCCCAGGGCAAATAATCACCCCGCCACCAATCCATGCGTTGTTGCCAATGCGAATCGGCGCGGCTAGCTCTTTACCCGTGAGTCGAATGGTTGGATCTGTGGGGTGAGTGGCCGTATAGATCTGCACCTTAGTTGCGATTAAAACATTGTCTCCTATATGTATCGTACCGCAATCCAACATGGTGCAGTCAGCGTTGATATACAGATTTTCTCCGGCAAAGATATGGCAGCCGTAGTCGCAATAGAAAGGTGGCGTGATGCTAAATGTTTGGCCGATGCTACCGAATAACTGGCGGATTGTTTGTTTCTGCATGGCAACATCTTTAGGATGCGAAGTATTAAAGGTGTGAAGCAGCGCCGATGCCTTAGCGTGCATCTCACTTAATTCAGGATCTGTGGCTAGATACAGTTCGCCTGCTAGCATTTTCTCTCTTTCTGTTTTTTCTTTCATAGGTTCTATGCAAAGACCTGTTAGGATGGCTTCTCTACACAACAAAGCTGTGCACTATAACCGTTTAGCCCAACCGCGTTGCTACGGTATATGAAGGGCGCTGAGATTTCTCGCGCTGGGTTTTGACAAGACGAAAGTCTGAGTCGATATATAGGTTGTCTAGTTGAGGTTTTGCTTTAGCTATCTGTTGGTATTGTTTCGTTGAAATGCGATGAGTCTGCTGGGCTGGCGTAGAAGTCTGCGGCTGAGCCTTAGCCGTTTCTTGATACTTGGCTAAGACTTGAGCAAACCAAGCTTGAGCTGTTTCGGCGCTAAAAGCGATAGATCCAAAGCGCAGCGATTGCCGAATAGCGACATTTTGAATGTCCCAATATGTCTGCTCAGTCTGCTTGGGTACCAGAGGCTGAGCCGGGTTGCTATCACCTTGAGCCTGAACAGAATAGCTCTGCATGATTATCAAATCGTAGCTGAGCAGCCAACGAGAGAGCCAGCTTACAAGCCATGTCTTTCGCCCCGGCTTGTAGCGGGCTAGGTTGGCATAGTAGCCGCTTTCATCAAATATTTGATAGGACTCGTGATATACCCGTCCTGGTATAATGTCTTGAAAAGGGTTAGTAGACCAAACCGGAAACCAAATGCCTTTTAGTAGCGGAATTTGCTGACTTAGCTCAGGCGTAGGATTACGGCTTGCTAGCTCGTTGAACAGGGGCATCAAAGTCTCGTTAGCAAATCGGACTTTTTTAGGCATCGGCTCTGTCTCCCGAGCTTCTACCTGTTTTAGCAAGCTAGACTTTAGCTGAGCGGTGTCTGCCTCTGCCAGGTCAGTCAGTTCAAACGGGGGGGTCAATAAAGCCATGTTCGTTTCTAAGCTTAGCCTCCAAACGATCTTAGCTATTTATTTAATTTTTGACTATTCTTGCCTGTCGCAGCGTATGCTTTTGCGTGCCAAATATTATTCACTTCATACAAAGTAACTGTTTTGGGTGCGCTCTGAAGAAACTTTTTGAATCTGCTAAAACCCAGGGTCGACTCGTCGAAGGCTGAGGCTACGCGCTGCGAAACTACCGAAATGATCGTGCCCAGTTGACAGCTTAATCTTTGCGATTTGCCCTCTTTAAAAAGCACATAGAGTACCGTAAATCTATGGCGAAGTCTTGGAGAGAAACCTATAGGAGAAAAAGGCGATCGCAATCATTGTCACTGAGAACAGCGTCGTGAGCGTCCCTAATGCGTAGAGTGCAGGCGAGGTGACGTTGGTCGTCATACCAAAAATCTCTAGCGGCAGCGTGTTGTTTTGCCCAGACACTAGCGATGTCCGAATGAATTCATCGTACGAGAGCGTAAAGCTTAGTAGCGCAATGCCAATCAGACTCGGTGCAATCAACGGCAGCACAATCTCTCTAAAAGTAGCGATATCGCCTGCGCCTAAATCCCTGGCAGCTTCTTCATAGAATGGATTAAAACGATTGAAAACGCCCAGCATAATTAAAAAGGCAAAGGGCACTGTCCAGGTGAGGTGCGCGCCTAGACCAGAAGAATACCAGTTAGTTTGAATGCCTAGTACTTGAAAGGTGATGCCGATGCCTAGCGAGATTAAAACGCCGGGGACAACTAGGCTAGAGATGGTGAGATAAAAGAGCGATCTGGCCCCTGAAAAGCGGCTACGAAAGGCCATGCTGGCCATCACGCTCACGACAATGGCGATGGCAACAACCAGAAGACCTAAGCCAAAAGAGCGGACAAAAGACTCGGTAAAGCTGCCGACACGTTGCTCTTGGAACACCTGGCCAAGCCAATAAAAACCAAAGCTACGCAGCGGGAAGGTAAGCGCACCATCGGAGCCTTGCAAGGAGAGCGTGAAAATAGCAAGCATGGGGCCGTATAGAAACAGCACAAACAGGCCGAAGAAAGCAGCAAGCAAGTAAAAAGAAAGCGGACGTTTAGTTCTAGACATGCCTACAGCTCCTTTCTGATATCGACAACGCGCAGAATTCCGACCACAAATACCAGTGTTACAATCAGCAAAATAACGGCGTTTGCCGCTGCCAGCGGATATTGCAGACTGCCAATTTGGGTACTGATGAGCTTGCCAATAGAGGCGGACTGCCCGCCGCCCATGAGCCGCACGGTGACAAACTCTCCCATGGTAAGTGTCACCACAAAAATAGAGCCGATGGCAATGCCCGGCGCGCTCAGCGGCAGAATAATCTCTTTGAGTACGTTAAAGCTCGATGCGCCCATGTCTTTTGCGGCGGTGATTAGCGTGCGATCAATACGCATCATGCTGTTGAACACAGGGGCAATCATAAAAAAGCAGTAGAGATGCACCATGCCTAGCACGATGGCAAAGTCGGAGTACAGCAGCCACTCTACCGGGCTGTTGATCAAGCCCAAACCTAAAAGCGCTTGGTTCACTAAACCTTCTCTGCCGAGCAGCGGAATCCAGGAAATCATGCGGATGATGTTGGATGTCCAAAAGGGGATGGTGCAGAGGAGGAAGAGGAGAATGCGGAGGCTTTCGCGCTCGATACTAAAGGCGAGGAAGTAGGAGACGGGGAAGGCGATCGCTAAACAAAAGGCCCAAACGAGCGCCACAAACTTAAGCGTATTGAGATAGGTCGATAGTGTGACCTGAGACTGAAAAATGCCGATGTAATTATCGAAGCTAAAAGCAGGCGTCATCGAATAGCCGGTGAACTGCCAAAAACTCACGACAAAAATCATGGCGATGGGAAAAACCAAAAAGGCTAAGAAGATAAGCGTTTGGGGCGCTGCGAGCAGGTAAGGCTGAAGCGCCCTCCAGCGGAGATTATTTTGCATGATTTAAGCCGCAATAAATTCATTCCACTTCTGCACCAAATACACCTGTTCATCCATCGTCGAGTTCCAAACAACAACATTGCCCATCCGCTCTTCAAACGAGCCGCCATCGCGCACTGCACCAGCCTTTTCTAAGGTCTTTCCAAACGGATCGACCATATCGACCGCCGCCGGTTCGCCCTCGTACCAAAACGCCCATTCCTCCGGCGTCATCGTTTTTTTTGTCGTGTCCAGCACCGCACTGTAATAGCCCTGACGCCCTAAAAAAGCGCCCATCCAGCCATCTAACATCCAGTTCATGTAGGCGTAGGCAGCATCGAGCGCAGGCCCTGTCAAATTACGAGAGAGTCCAATACCGCCGCCCCAGGCACGATAGCCCTCCTTTAGCGGCCCGTACACACATTCAAGTCCCTGTGACTTCACAGCGGTGACGGCTGGCGACCACATAGACTGCAAAACAACTTCACCCGACGACATCAGGTTTACTGACTCATCAAACGTTTTCCAAAAGGCTCTAAACTGACCTTCTTGCTTTTTCTGCTTTAAAATCTCTGTGATCTGATCGATCTCAGCTCTGGTCATATTTCCTTTATCGGCAAAGGTCATCAGCCCGGCAGCTTCTGCGACCATAGCAGCATCCATAATGCCAATAGAAGGAATATCGAGAATAGAGGTTTTACCCTTGAAGGCCGGATCGAACAGTTCAGCCCAGCTCTCTATTGTGCGCCCTACCAAATCTGGACGGTAGCCTAAGGTATCGGCGTTGTATTGAAACGGAATCATCGTGGCCCAGTCTGTCGGTGTATCTGAGAACTCCTTTGAGTCTTGGCCCTTTAGATACATCACCTTAATAGGAGAAGTCCCCTGAGCATTTTCTACAGGCAGACCTTCAAACTGACCGGTGGTGAAAATCGGCACAATCTGATCGAATCTTTCTATCCGCTTCACGTCGATAGGCTGCAAGTTACCCGAAGGAACCACTAGCGGTAGGCTAAAGTACTCCCCGTCAAACATGTCGTACTGCTTGGGCTGCGTGATGGCGATTTGATTGTTTTCGTCTGTGCCGAGCGCTCTCAGGTCGATCTTAAAGCCCAGATCTTCTTGAGCTTTGTCACGGATGTCGTTGATCTGCGCCACCCCGGTGCCAATAAAGCGAAGTGTGACATCTTTAATCGCGTTGGCGTTCAGTTCAGGCGAGGTATCTGGGTTGTTAGGAGTGCCCAGCGGCGCTTCATTGTTGCCACCGCAGCGAGCAGTCGCCAGCGCGGCGCTTGCAGCCAAACCAGTTTGAATCAGACGACGACGGGTAATTCTAGACATGTTGTTGAAAGCAGGTGTTAGGGGCAGTAGAAAACAGTAGAAAAGATTTTGATAGGGGAGCGATCGCACACCACTAAAGCCGAGCCGAACCCGGCTAATAAGGCAGGAAAACGCAGTCTTGAGCAGACCATCGGACGGCAACAGCCTGACCTTCAGTAAGGCCCATAGCCGCCCATTCAGTTGTTTTCACGTTGTATAGAAGCGTCTTTTCGGTCGCCTCCTGTAGCAGTAAAACGCGCGTGACATAGCCCGTTAGCTCAACGTCAGCGATGCGCGCTACGATGTGGTTTGCCTTTGGGTTCGGGGGCATAGCAGACGTATCAGAAAACGGCTCTAAAGAGATCAAATCGGGGCGAACAGAACAGGCAGCGATCGCACCCATAGCAGGTGCAACGCCCTTGCAAAACAAAGAACCTATCCCCTCAACAGACAGCTCTATAAGATCCTTGCCATCTACATCAGGCGCGGCATTGACAATGCTACCTTCAAAGATGTTGTTGTCACCGATAAATTTTGCAACAAATTGAGAAGCAGGCGCATTAAATAGATCTTCAGGCGAGGCGACCTGTTCTATATGGCCATCACTCATCACCACAATTTGATCAGATAGTGAAAAGGCTTCTTCTACATGGTGAGTCACCTGAATAAAGGTCAGGCCAAACTGCTTTTGAATTTTTCGCAGCTCTCCTCTCATTCGCACCCTGAGATTTTCATCTAGCGCGCTCAAAGGCTCATCGAGCATGAGCACTTGCGGGCGAGTTACCAAGGCCCTAGCCAGCGCAATTCGCTGCTGCTGTCCGCCACTCAAAGCATCTGGGCGTCTATCGGCAGTATGGCCAAGGCCCACTAGCTCCAAAATCTCCCCGACTCGCTGCCGCCGCTCAGCCGCTTTAACCTTGTTCATTTTCAGGCCAAACTCTACATTCTGCCAAACGGTTTTATGCGGAAACAGCGCGTAGTTTTGAAACATCATGGCCGTGTTTCGCTTCGCAGGCGGCAGATGGTTAACAGATCGATTGCCAATCAGCACCTCACCTTCGCTCACGTCCTCATGCCCTGCTATGATGCGCAGCGCCGTTGTTTTACCACAGCCGCTAGGCCCTAGCAGGCAGCAGTAAGAACCCGCCGGAATATCTAAACTAATGTTCTTAATAGCGGTGACGGGGCCATAGCGTTTCGTGACCGAACGTAGAGAAACGCCTGCCGCTTCGGGCCGTAGATCGCCGGGTACATTGACAGTCAGGCTATCGGACAAAGTCCCTGACTTCAATTCCTTTGAAGCGTCTACTTCTAAAGATTGAGTTTTCATACTGACAGCTCTCAATGACGTTTCGGATCGCGAAGATAGCTGTATTGTATACAAGGCGCGCAGCGCTAATCTGTATCAAATCTATCTAAACCTAAGCTGAGATTACTTGAGATTATTTAACACTTTTTTGGTGCGAGATCTCTCTATTATCTATTAAAGGCTCTGTTTAGTGTCGTTAATTTAACTTTGAACAAGATGTCTTCTAATCAACGTGTGTTTATCTGCGGTTCTGCGTTAAAAGGACAGCCCGATCATCAAAATCTTCAGTCTGCAACATTCATTGGCACCGCGCAAACTGCACCTAACTACCGGCTACATGCGGTTAAAGATGGCTGGCATCCTGGCATTTACGAAGTTAAAGAGAACGGTATCTCAATTCCAGGAGAGGTGTATGAGCTGACGGCTGAACAGTATGAGTATTTGGTTTCAACAGAGCCGCCAGATATGTATCCTGAAGAAGTGAATTTGAAAAATGGGGAGAAGGCGATCGCGATGCTCTATCCTAAGCAGCTTATTGACGAAGGCAATTGGCCCGATATTTCAGATATTGGCGGCTGGGCAGCTTACAAGGCGCAGGCAGCATCATGACCAAAACGCTTATTAAGAACGGCCATGTGGTAACGGCTGTTGATGACTACCACGCAGATATTTTGATCGAAAATGGCAAGATAGAGGCGATTGGGCGCAGCCTATCTGTTGAAGATGCTGAAGTGCATGATGCTAGCGGACTGCTGGTGATGCCGGGCGGTGTGGACGTGCATGTGCATATGGAAACGCCGATGGGCAACGGCGTGGAAACCTGCGACTCGTTTGAAAGCGGCACGCGCTCAGCGGCCTTTGGTGGCACCACGACTATCATTGACTTTGCCCAGCAGTTCAAAGGGGAAAGTCCCAAAAAAGCGTTGGATCGTCGCCTGGCTGCGGCGGAGCCTCAGTGCTGCGTAGACTATGGCTTTCATGTAATTCTGACCGATGTTACACCTGATGCGCTAGCTGAGCTACCCGATCTGATTAATACCGAAGGGATTTCTAGCTTTAAGCTTTACATGGCGTATCCCGATACGCTGATGGTAAATGACGCTGATATCTATCGGGTGATGCGCAAGGTGGGCGATCATGGCGGCATGGTGAATATGCACGCTGAGAATGGGGTGGTAATTGAGGCGCTAATTGAGGAGGCGCTTGCTGCCGGGAATACGTCGCCTAAGTTTCACCAGATGACGCGGCCTCGGCTGATGGAGGGAGAGGCGACACACCGGGTTATTCGGATTGCAGAGCTAGCAGAGGTGCCGGTTTATATTGTTCATCTTTCGGCTCCCGAGGCGTTGGAGGCAGTGGTAGAGGCGCGCGATCGCGGCATTCCAGCGTTTGCTGAAACCTGCCCGCACTATCTCTTTTTAGACAAGTCAGAATACGAGCATTCCGGCTTTGAGAGCGCAAAGTATGTAATGACGCCGCCCTTGCGCGAGCATCACTGTCAGCATGAACTCTGGCGTGGACTGCGGTTCGATGACTTGCAAATTGTTTCAACAGATCACTGCCCTTTTTGCATGAATGAAAATCCGCTCGGCCTGCTGAAGTCCAAACAGTATGGCAAAGACGATTTTTCTAAGATTCCAAACGGTGCTCCTGGCGTAGAGCTGCGCTTAGAACTGCTGTATGAAGGTGGTGTGAGAGCGAATCGAATTAAGCTGAACCGCTTTGTTCAGCTCACGGCAACAGCGCCTGCTAAAATGTTCGGGATTTTTCCGCAAAAAGGAACAATTGCAGTCGGTAGCGATGCTGATATTGTGCTGTTTGACCCGGATAAACAGCATACGTTAAGCGCAAGTACGCATCATTCTAATGTGGACTATTCTCTATTTGAAGGGCGTAGCGTGACTGGGAAAGTGGAGAAGGTGTTTTTGAGAGGCGAGCTGATTGTAGACGGTGAGCAGTGGCTAGGGCGATCGGGAATGGGTAAATTTTTGAGCCGCTCGGCTTCGGGTAGAGTCTTGTGAGCACGCTGCTGGTTAAGAACGCTCACACGCTGGTGACAATGGATGAGGAGAGAAGAGAGATTGCGGGCGGCGGGATTTTTGTGCGGGATCGGGCGATCGCGCAAATCGGCACTACCGACGAACTCCCCACCACTGCCGACGAAGTTCTCGATCTTCAAGGTCGTCACGTTGTCCTACCGGGCCTTGTAAACACCCATCATCATTTTTTTCAAACCCTCACACGCGCTGTTCCCGCCGCCCAAAATTGCGATCTTTTCGGCTGGCTACAGGCGCTCTACCCCATCTGGTCGAAGCTGACGAGCGAGGGAATCTATGCCAGCACACAAATGGCGGCGGCTGAGCTGATGCTTTCGGGCTGCACAACGGCTAGCGATCACCTCTATCTATTTCCGAATGACTGCACGCTCGATGATGAGATTAGAGCGGCGCAAGATATTGGCATCCGGTTTCATGCGAGCCGAGGCAGCATGAGCGTAGGGGAAAGCCAGGGCGGACTGCCGCCGGATGCTTTAGTGGAAACAGAGGCCGATATTTTGAAAGATTCGCAGCGGCTGATTGAGCAGTATCATGATTGCGATCGCCACGCGATGACGCGAATGGTACTCGCGCCCTGCTCACCATTTAGCGTGTCGCAAGCTTTAATGCGAGAGTCCGCGAAAATGGCTCGCGCTTATCCGGGCGTAAGGCTACATACGCATCTAGCCGAGAACATTAGCGACGTTGAATATAGCCTAGAAAAGTTTGGCATGAGCCCAGGCGACTATGCAGAATCTTTAGGCTGGCTAGGCGAAGATGTATGGCACGCCCACTGCGTCCGGCTGAGTGACGATGCGATTGGTAAGTTTGCGACAACCGGAACGGGCGTAGCTCACTGTCCCTGTAGTAACCTGCGATTGGCGAGTGGCATTGCGCCTGTTCGCAAAATGCTAGATGCAGGCGTGCCGGTCGGGTTAGGGGTAGATGGCGCGGCCTCGAACGACGCTTCTAACTTGTTGCAAGAGGCACGGACGGCTTTTTTGATGGCAAGAGTAAGAGAGAACAGCGCGGCGGCAATGACGGCTAGAGAGGCTTTGGAGGTAGCCACACGAGGGGGCGCGCGAGTGCTAGGACGCGACGATATTGGCTATTTGGCACCGGGGATGTCGGCTGATTTTATTACCTTCAATATCGACACACCTGCGCTGGCGGGTAGCCATCATGATGTTGTTGCAGCGCTTGTTTTTTGTCAGCCGCCGTCGGTGGACTATAGCTTTATTAATGGCAAAAAGGTTGTTGATACAAGCCGACTGGTGACGGTAGATTTGCAGCAGCTAGTGAGCAAGTGTAATCGGTTAGCAGCAGAGCTGTTATAAGACTGCTGATTTGTCAAAGACTTTCAGATATCAGACACAGTGGCTTTGTCAGATGAGTCTTCGGTAGTAGAGGCTACCAAACAGTTCTAACTATTCCTGTTAGGTTCTAGTTGTTAGGGAGCTGCGCTCAAATAAAGTACCGGCAAACCGACAAATATTGCCCTGGGCATAGCGTGCTAAGCCCCTACGTCACCGTCAATTTCTGTAGGGGCTTAGCACTGCTATGCCCGAGGCAATGAACAGCGCTATCAGCGGTACTTTATTTAGACGCATGTCCCTTATGCCGCTTTAAAACTATTAAAATCACCTATGCAGACCTTGAAGACAGTCAGAAATACTGCCGATAGCAGAATTGATATTCAACAGTCCAATATTGAAAAACTCGCTAGCAGACGAACAGCTAATATAAAAACAACCCTAAAAACGCTCAAAAGATCGATAGCGTTTGTCGCTATGCAAGCCGTGATGCTGGCTATGGTGCCTGCTGCTAAAGCGGTTACCTTCAATCTTGAGACAGCGACCATTGCCGATATCAATCAGGCTTTTGAAGCCAAAGCGCTCACGTCCGAACAGCTCGTTCAGCTCTATTTGAATCGGATTGAAGCTTACGACAACCAAGGCCCGGCCATAAACTCTCTAATTACTATTAATCCTAATGCCCTAGCTACCGCTAGAGCGTTAGACCTCACTAGACCGGAGAACCCTGGGCCGCTCTACGGCATTCCCATTATTCTCAAAGACAACTTTGACACAGCAGATCTGCCTACTACAGGCGGTTCTGATGTTTTGGCAGGCTCAATTCCACCTGACGATGCGTTCACGGTGCAGCAGTTTAGAGAAGCAGGCGCAATTATTTTGGGGAAAGCCAATATGAGTGAGTTTGCGCTTTCTTCTGGGCGACTAGGCTATAGCTCTCTAGGCGGACTCACGCTCAATCCGTATAACTTGAGTCGAGATGCTTCTGGTTCAAGCAGTGGATCGGCAGCCGCGATCGCTGCCAATTTTGCGGTACTTAGTACAGGTACCGATACCGCTGGCTCTATTCGCGGCCCCGCTTCTTTTACAGGGTTAGTAGGTATTAAGCCAACGTTGGGCCTCACTAGCCGGGACGGGATTATTCCGTTGGCGCTGTCGGTAGATGTCGGCGGGCCGATTGCAAAAACGGTTACTGACGCAGCGATTGGGCTGGGCGTAATGGCAGGGATTGACCCGAGCGATCCGGCCACGCTAGAGAGTGTAGGTAGAACCTTCGACGACTATACGCAATTTCTAGATGCGGATGCTTTAGACGGGGCTCGGGTTGGAATTGTTCGAGATTTTTTAGGAGGAAATCCTGAAGTTGATCAGATCTTTGAAGACGCGCTGACTACGATACTAGGCTCAGGTGCAACGGTTGTAGATGCAGAGTTCTCTCCTGACGTGCTGGCAGCGGCTAACTACAGCCCACTCCTCAACTCAATTGTGCAATCGGAGTTTTTTCCACAGATTGAAACCTACTTGCAAACACTGGATGAAGAGTATCCACAGACGCTAGAAGCGCTCATTGAGGCCAGTTTAGATCCAGATTTGGTCAATTCTGAAACGCCCGTTAATCCTAATCGAATAGCCGTGTATCAAGACTCTTTGGAAACGGGCGGGCTCTCTAATCCAGAGTATTTAGCAACGCTTGCCCAACTACCAGGGCTTAGAAACGACATTTCTAGTACGTTCTCATCGAGCAACCTGAATGCTTTAATCTACCCGACAGTTGGCTGTCCGCCTTCGCCAATTACAACAGATGACGGCAGCGAAATTGAAGATCCGACTTTTTTCTGTGACTTCGATGCGATTGAAGGTGATCCTTACCGAGTTGGCTACTTAGCAAACTTAACGGGCTTTCCAGATATCACTGTTCCTGCCGGATTTACAGAGGCGGGACTACCCGTAGGACTCTCTTTCTTTGCCCCTGCCTACAGTGAACCTGAGCTTTTAGCTCTAGCTTTCGCCTTTGAGCAGGCGACTCAAGTAAGGCGATCACCTGCAAATACGCCACCGCTACCGGGTGAAGTCTTCGAATTTGACGCGTCAGGGGCAGCAGTCGTGCCAGAGCCAGGGCAGGTGCCTGCGCTAGCTATAGTTAGCATAGGGATAATAAGCGTGAAAATGAAGCGGGAGCGTGATTTAAAGAACAAAGCCTAGTCAGTAGCAGATACTACAAATCCTATGAGGTCAGGCTGTTTTACTGGTGGGAGAAGCGAATAAAGGTAGCCACTACGGTAGAAGCTATGGTCAAAACGCTAGCAAAATCTAAAAGCCTAACGGAGCAAGCCGAAAAGCTAGGTATCAAGTTCTTCTTGGTGTCTTACACCGATTTGCTGGGCGGAACCAGAGCAAAGCTCGTACCTGCGACTAAAATTGCATCCGTTGAGAAAAGTGGCGCTTTCTTCAGCTCATTTGCTTCTAACTTAGGGCTGGGGCCAGATGCAGCGGAAATTGCCGCGATTCCTGATGTGAGTTCTCTTATTCAACTGCCGTGGGAGCCTACAGTAGGCTGGGTGGCGAGCGATGTGTACTTTGAGGGCGAGCCTTTTCCGGCTGCGCCCCGGATGATTTTGAATCGGGTAATAGACCAGTGCGAGCAGCTAGGCTACACCTACAAAGCTGGGGTAGAGGCAGAGTTCTTTTTGCTAAAGAAAACAGAAGGTGGCTATGCGATCGCTGACGAAAGAGACACCGCCGAGCGCCCCTGCTACGACCAGCTTAACCTCATGCGCCAGTTCGATCTAATCTCCACGATTGTCGGCTATATGGAACAGCTCGGCTGGGAGCCCTACCAGTGCGATCATGAAGATGCCAACGGACAGTTTGAGCTGAACTGGGGCTATAGCGATGCAAAGACGACGTGCGATCACCACGTATTTTTTAAGTACATGGTCAAAACGCTGGCCGAAAAACGCGGCCTAACAGCAACCTTTATGCCAAAGCCTTTTAGCACGCTTACCGGCAGCGGCGGACACGTGCACAACAGCCTATGGCAAGGCGATATCAACAGCTTTGAACAAGATGCCGATGCGGGCGGGCTTTCTCCGGTAGGCTATCACTTTCTAGGCGGTGTGCTCAAACATGCAAAGGGTCTAACGGCGCTGTTTGCACCTACCGTCAATTCCTATCGCCGCTTGGGAGCGAGTGCAACCACCTCGGGCAGCACCTGGACGCCGCGCTATATTTCGTACGGCGGCAACAACCGTTCTCACATGCTGCGAATTCCTGAAGCAGGCCGGTTTGAGTGTCGCCTTATTGATGGTTCAGCGAATATGTATTTGGCGCTCGCGGGGATACTGGCGGCGGGATTGGATGGGATGAGTCATGAGATTTCTCCGGGCGATCGCATTGACGAAAACCTGTTCGCCCGAGGCGCAGAGTTTCCAAATTTAGCAACCCTACCGACTAATTTGTTCGAGGCGCTCTCGGCACTCAAGCAAAATGAGCTGTTAATGAACATGCTAGGCGAACTAGGCGCTAAAACTTTCTTCGAGTTCAAGCACAAAGAATGGAGTGCATTCTGTTCTCAAATCACCGATTGGGAGCTAAACCAGTATGTAGATGTTTAGTGTTTCTCAGTACTCAGCAGCGCTGCAACGGCCTGTTTAATAAACAGCTCATCCTCAGCGTTCTGATAGGGATTTCCCGCCCGATGACCCCAGATAGACGGAATCGGGCGATACTCGCTCTTTGGAATTTCACTAGCTTCAATCTCGCAATCTTCTGGCGTAAAGTACAAATCTGTCGTAGCAGGCATGACTAGCGTTTTCGCTGTGATAGAAGCCAGCGCTTTCTTATAGTCTCCTTCATATACTGGATTGTCTCCAATGTCACAGTGCAGCCAGGTTTCAATCATAGCCAGCAAGTCGTGCGGATCGCGCCTGCGATAGCCAGCCTCCCAACTCCGCATCAAATAGTCTTCTAAAGACGCATAGCCCCATGCCAAATAAGGCTTTGCCCGGTAGTATGCCTGAGAAGCTGCCCAGCTAGCGTAAATTTGAGTGAAGGTATGAAAGCCGCGATCAGGGACGCTCTCAAACCGTTCGCCATTCCAGGCAGGATCGCCCTGTAGCGCCGCTCGCAGGCTATAGAGAAAAATGCGGTTGTGATCGGTTGTTTTTGCAGTCCCACAAATTGCGGCGATTCTCTGAGTCCGCTCAGGATACAAAGCTCCCCAGTGATATCCTTGCTGTGCGCCCATTGACCATCCGTAGACTAGCGCTAGCTGTTCGATACCTAAACTGTTCAACAGTTCGCACTGAGCGCGAACGTTGTCGTAGTGCGTAAAGTAGAAGCCTGCCTTTTTCGCGATCGCACAGTTGCTTGGAGAAGTTGAAAGCCCATTGCCAAACATATTAGGCATAATCACAAACCAATCTGTCGGATCTAAAATGCCGTCAGGGCGCACTAGCCAGTCTACATCGCTGTGCTGAGCGCCATAGGAAGTCGGGTAAAGAACGGCATTGCTGCGATCGCTATTCAACGCTCCATATGTTTGATAAACAACTTGAGCCTCCGGCAGCACAACGCCGCACTGCAAAGGAAAATCTTTAAGCACAAAGCTGCTAGGACGGCTCATCTTATACGGGCTCAGATAGTTGAAACGCGTCTACAATATCTCTATTCACCTGCATATATCCTTGATCGACATGAGAGAATTTCTCTCTTAACTGCTCATGAGCGGCGGGCAGTGAGTGGAAGGGGATAGACGGATAAAGGTGATGCTCTGCGTGATAGGGCATGTTCCACATGAGCAAACGCAACGGCCAGAAGGTAAGCGTCGTGCGGGTATTGGTTAGGAAATTATCACCGTAGCTGCATCCGGTATGTTCGGCTAGGAGCACAAACCGGAGGATAGGCTGGCCGACGGCTAGCGGCAATAGCCAGTAGGTGGCGATAAACCAGGGGTGGCCGAGGGCGGCGGATGTTAGAGCGATCGCGCCATAGGCCGCAAGCTGTAATCGGGTAGAGCGAATAACCGACGAATGCGAACTTTCCGGCAGGTAAAAGCACTCGTCAAGCTGACCGAGCGCTGCTTTTATATGGCCTTCTATTTTTCCTTTCCACCAGGGCAATCCGCTTAATACCCAAAGGTACTCTCCTATATTGCTAGGCTCTAAGTCAGTTAGCTCAGGATCTTTCCCAGCAACGCGCGTGTAGCGATGATGCCACTTGTGATAGCGCCGGTAAAACGTACTGTTGTAAAATGATAGTAAGCCTGCTATCCAGGCGATCGCGTCATTTACTCGGGTATGAGAAAAAGCCGTTCTGTGCACACATTCATGCACCGCGCAAAACATCAGCGCTAAACTAGCCCCGTAGACGACTAGCCCTATGACGCTCCATATGCCCGTAGCCGTGCCCCACACATATCCACTGACGCACAGAACGGATAGGTGAGAGACGAACCGCAGCATTCCAATCATGTCTGAGCGCTGATTGAGGGATGATAGCTGCTGAGTGCTCAAGAGCTGACGTGGGTTTGCCGCAGGTAGATTAACCTGTGAAGCATTAGGTGGCGTGGCTGGTGAGGCTGTTTTACCAAGGATATTAGCGGTCATATAAGCGTAGTGCCTCTGAACGATAGCTTGTTATAACAAGTAAAGTTAACATACCCAAGCTGGTATAACAAGAGCTGACGTAGCAAGCCTATACTGCCGCCAAGTCCACTTTTTTTGTGTTTCTTTTGACCCAACTTATGAGCGTTCCTCTTCATATCAGTATCTCTGAAAAGCTCCGTCATCAGATAGAAATCGGTGAGTATTTGCCGGGTGAAAAGCTGCCTAGCGAGCATCAGCTTATGAAAACGTTTGGGGTGAGCCGGATTACGGTGAGGCAGGCCGTGACGAATTTGGTCAGTCAGGGGTTAGCGCGATCGCAGCAGGGAAAAGGCGTCTTCGTCACCCCGCAAGTCAAAACCGCCTACTCCCTTTCTAGCCCGCTGGTTTTTTTAGAGCAAGATATCGCCAGCAAAGGAATAAAGCTTTCGTTTGATAATCTCACGTTCAAAAAAGTTCGTCCGCCTAAGCCCGTTCGAGTGGCCTTGCAGCTCAGCAAAGATTCGACCTCAGCTTCGGGCACATACCCGAGCGTATATCTGCAAAAAAAACTGCTGCGGATGGATGGCGCAGCCGGAGCCGTTGACGTGACCTATATTTTGCTGGGGCTAGGGCAAAAGTTAGGAACACAGCTCAAACGCCAAATGACGTTTCCTACCCTAGAAGCAAACGCCGTTCCTATTGAGAAAATAGAAGCCACCATTGAATGCACTCACGCTGACTACGAAATGAGCAACCATTTAGAAGTGCCTTTAGGGCATCCGCTAATCGTTTACAGATACACAGCTTATACGGAACGTGAAACGCCCGTTTTGCACGGTGAGACTATTTCTAGAGCCGACCGCTTTTGCTATTCTTTAACAATTGAGCGAGCAGAAAACGCACTCAATGACAAAAAGAAACAGTCTTAGTGCTGTGCGTTTGAGTAGGTGCGTTTGAAACATGACATGCAAATCCCTCACGGCAAGCAGTGCATATAGTTCTCAGCATCCCAGTTGCTAGTCGTCGCCAAAAATCGAATCCACTCATCTCTCTTATATTCTTCAAACAACCGATACATTTCACCCGGCATCGCTGACTTGATTACCTCGTCCTCAGCCAGCCGATCTAACGCTTCTCCCAACGACATCGGCAGCTTTTTCGTTTGCTTGCCCGCCTCCATCGCCTCGTAAATGTTGCGCTGCTCAGGCTTACCCGGATCTAACTGGTTACTCAATCCGTCATCAAACGCCTTCAGCATCGCACCCGCCATCAAATAAGGATTCACCATAGAATCCACCGCTCTATATTCAAATCTTCCGGGCGCTGAAACCCGGAGCCCGCAGGTACGATTTTGATAGCCCCAGTCCGAATAGACCGGAGCCCAGAAACCCGCATCCCACAGCCGCCGGTAAGAATTCACGGTAGAGCAGCCCACCGCCGTCAGTGCGCCCAAGTGAGCAATCACGCCGCCAATGCAGTGCAGCCCCACTGGCCCCGGTATGCGCGGCGACTCTCCCTTAACAGGCATAAAGGTGTTTTCTCCACCCTGACTGTAGGTGTAGTTGCCTTCGAGCCCAAGTAAACTCTCCATACCAAATGACTTGACGGCGGTATCGCCACCGCGCCAAAGAGAGAGATTGTGATGACAGCCCGAGGCAGAAACGCCCAGGAATGGCTTGGACATGAAGCAGGCAATGAGATTGAATTCACGGGCAACCTGAGCGCAAATTTGGCGGTAGGTGGTAAGGCGATCGCACGTCCGCAGCGCATCATCATACATAAAGTTCAGCTCTAGCTGCCCTGGCGCGTCCTCATGATCGCCTTGAATCATATCTAAGCCCATTGCCCGTGAGTACTCAATCACGCGCAAAAACACAGGCCGCAGCTCCTCAAACTGATCGATGTGGTAGCAGTTCGGCTTAGTCACACCGCCATCCGGCTTACCATCTGGCCCTTTTTTAAGCCACATCATTTCTGGCTCACAGCCGTGGCGTAGCTGAAGCCCGTGCTTCTGTTGAAAATCTGCATGGATACGCATGAGATTGCCGCGACAGTCTGACGTGAGAAAAGCACCCGGATTCTCTTCTTCTTCACGGTTGCGAAAGCACACGCAATAAACTCTTGCCACCCGCTTATCCCAGGGCAACTGACAAAAGGTGTCTGGATCGGGGATGGCCACTAGCTCAGCAGACTCAGGCCCGTAGCCCAAATACTGCTGCTGGCGGTCAATTGCTAGGTTTACCGTGGCACCGTACACAAGCTGAATGCCACCTTTCGCGGTCGTTTCCCAATGGTCAGCAGGAACACCCTTCCCAACAATTTTCCCCGTAATAGAAATGAACTGATAGTAGATATATTGAACGCCTAGCTCATCAATTTTGGCGCGTACCTGCCTGACTTTTTCAGCGCGGCCTTCGGCACTCACGTAGGCTTCAATGTCTGTTGTGTCATTTTTTGAAGAGTTTTTTGAAGCGCTGCTTTTGATAAGAGTTCCAGTCACTTTTTAAAAGTCTCCGAGGTAATTTGCAAAGGCGAATGTGAAACAGACCTATTTCCTTTTAAGTAAAGCTAACCTGTTATGACAAGTTTGTATCAAGAGCTACGAGAACGGAAACGGTTTCCAGGGAATCCACTTTTCCCAAAGCTGCCCTAGCGTGCCGTCTGCGATCACCGCAGAGAGTGTAGCGTCTAGCTTCTCTTGCAGCATGGGCTGAGCTTTAGATACTCCAATAGCAAAAGGTGCTTTGGTCGGCAAACTAAATGCCAAACGTAATTTAGGATCTTCTTCAGCAGCAACAATCAGCACCAGCTCATCATCAATTAGAGCATCGATCTCGCCTGCTCGTAGGGCAGATAGCATTTCAGGTAATACCTTATCGCTGCCCAGGTAAGGCACTGCTTTGGCACCAGAAAAGCCGTCTACTAGCTCAATATTTGTACTGCCTGCAAGTCCACCAACCCGCAGGTTTGCCAGGTCTTCAGGCGCAGTGACAGAGCTTGGCTGCTTGACCAGTACGGCTTCGTCAAACAGGCCGTAGGGTTGAGTAAAGTCAACCTGCTGCTGCCGGGCGGGGGTAATCGCCTGATTGAACCAAACAATGTCGTACTGCTTGTTTTGATTGGGATCTAAGCTGGTGTAAAAGTCTTTCATTGGGAGATTGTGCCAGACGGGTTTGAGATTGAGGCGATCGCACACCACCCTTGCCAGCTCTACCTCATACCCTGTCCGATAGCCCTCTGCATCAATGTAGCTCATCGGACGAGCATCAAAGTCACTGGCCACAATGTTTAGATGGCCGGGCTGCATGGTTAATTGCGCAGTTAATGTTTCTTCAGATTTCATGGCTGTTTCCCTGATTCTCCCAGATGTTTTGTCATGTGTTTTGTGAAAGTGTAGCGAAGCGCACCGTTTCTTCTCAAAAGAAACTTATTATGACAAGTAGAGTTTGTTTATTCTTTTTTGTCAAATATTTTCAAATCGGCTATCAGTCAATGAGCTATCAGCCCGTTACGCTTACGCAAGCGCAGATTAAACAGTTTCAAGCAGACGGCTTCTTAATTGTCGAAAACTTTGTGCCGCCCGATTTCGCCAAGCGGCTCGCGGCTCGAATGGAGCCGCTGTTTCATGGAGAGTTTGAAACGGGCATTTATCCCGACGAGTGGTACTGGCGGCCCGGACTGAGCCTGCCAGATGTCACCAGAGAGATGTGTAATGCCTGGAAGTGCGATCGCACGATTGCTAGCCTGGTACTCTCGGCCGAGATTGGCCGACTAACCGCGACCTTGGCAGGTTGGCAAGGGGCGAGAATTGGTCAGGACAGCCTGTGGATGAAGCCGCCTGGGGCGAAGGCGATCGCCATGCATCAAGACGGAGCCTACATAGACTATTTGAATCCCGCGCAAATGATGACCTGCTGGGTCGCGCTAGACGATGCCACTGCCGCCGATGGAACGCTGGTGTACGTGAAAGGATCTCATAAGTGGCCCCTAGCAGCCGTAGAAGGAGAGTTTCATGCGCCGACTAAAGACTACCGCTGGGCAATGCTTCAGGCGGCAGAAAATGCCGGGGTAGAGCAGCCTGAACTGGTGGTGGTAGAAGTGCCCGCAGGCGGCTGCGCCTTTCATCACGGGCGCACCTGGCATGGACTGTGTAAAACAACGCGCACAGAAGGCACGTTTCACAGCATTGGCTTGCACACGATTCCGTCGAATTCACAGTTTCATCCAACGCATCAGGCCGGATATATCTACGGGCGCTACAAGCGGCTCGGCAGTAACGAGATGGATGAGAGCTTTTTCCCGGTGCTCTGGCAAAAGGATGGCTACCGGAGTCCTCATTTGGCTGATTACTGCGCCGATCCGCTGGCGGAGACGGCAGCGGTTTCTGTTGGATAGTTTCTATCTCTTTTCACCTGTAACGTTCACCTACAAACTTTTCTATGGCTGCTGCGACTTGTTTTGATCAGGCTTCTTTTGGCGGTATTAGTGAGGATTTTGATCCGCAGTGGATGCTGACGCCCGCGCAAAAAGCGCTTCAGGCAAAGCTGATTGACCTGTGCGCTAGGGTGCTGAGGCCGAATGCGATCGCCTCCGATCGTCAGCTCATCTACCCTCGCGAAAACTTCAAAGCCCTGGCTTCTCTGGGCCTATTAGGTCTTTTAGTTCCTCAGTCGTGGGGCGGCTTAGGCGAAAACCACACCTGCGCGGCGATGGTCGTAGAAACCATTGCCCGCTATGGCTGTCCTAGCACGGCAATGTGCTACACCATGCACTTGGGCGCAGTGGCAGCGACCCTATTTCGCGCCCACAGCAACCCAGAGCTTCAGACCCTGCTCAAGCGATTAGATACTGATGTCGCCATCGGCACGCTCTCCTATTCAGACCCAGAAACAGGCTCTCACTTTTGGTATCCGGTGTCTTCTCGGGCTGAGAAAACGGCCTCAGGATGGCAGGTATTCAAGCGAGCCTCCTGGACAACTTCAGCAGGCTTTGCAGACTGGTACGTTGTGCAAACAACTAGCCCTAACTTCAGCGGCGACTATTCCGATCTCTCCTGTTTTTTGATTTACGGCAACGAAGCCCAGGCGGAACCTCACAAGTGGGATGCGCTCGGTCTGCGGGGCAATCAGTCAGGTGCGCTTTTAGTCGATGGCGTGGTGATTCCTGAGCAGCGCATGATTGGCCCCGAGGGCGACGGCGTGGCCTCTAATGATGAGATTGTTGATCCCTTTTTCTTGCTGTGTTCGTCGGCCTGTTGGAACGGGATCGCAATAGGCGCAATTGACATTGCCAAGAAGCACGTCACCCGTAAAAAGCACGTTGATGTCGGCATGAGAGTGGCCGACTATCCCACCATTCAAGACTACTTTGGAGAGAGCATTATCGACACTAGCGCCTGTCGGATGTATACCTTTTCGATGGGTCAGCTTATGGATCAGCTTACGAATAACTGTGACTGGTCGGTTCATGCGGATGTAACGGCGCTACCGCGCTCTGCTTATCTGCACTGGTACTGGCAAATTAAGTTTTCGGCAGCGAAAAACGTAGCTCACGTTTGCGACAAAATGCTTCACGCCTGCGGTGGCTCTGGCTTTAAGAAGGATATGGAAATAGAGCGCTATTTACGCGATGGCAAAGCGGGCTGGGTGATGGGGCCAACTAACGAGATTTTGCGTCAGTTTGTCGGGAAGTCGGCGCTGCTGGGGTTTGAGAGTCTGGACTATTGGAGTCAGTCTGTGAATGAAAGGGCGTTGAATAGCGAGCTGAAGAAAATGGGCGATGAGGAGAAACGCAAGCTAGCGGAGACACTCTTAGCAGAGGTGGCAACGCGTGAAACGGAAGAGAACGAGGTTCAGTCAAAAAGACCTGTGATGGTTGGCGTTAGTAGCTAAAAGAAAAGCTGAAAAAGTATTCAGGAGACTCACTACGATGACACTTGCCCAAGAAAGAACGGTTTCTAAAATAAGTGCGAATTCGCTCGTCAGCCATCCTTTAGAACCGCTGACGCCTGAAGAAATCACCGCGGCTGTCAGCATTGTCCGCGAGCAAAAATCGCTTGGCAACAGCGTTCGTTTTGCCACCGTCACGCTCAAAGAACCGGCGAAAGAGACTGTTCTCAGCTTTAAAAAAGGAGACGCGATCGCCCGAGATGCCTTCATTATTCTGCTGGACAACGCCACCGCTAAAACCTACGAGGCCGTTGTCTCACTCAACAGCTCGACCGTGACCGCTTGGGACTATATTCCCAACGTGCAGCCGCCGATCATGCTAGATGAGTTTGTTGAGTGCGAGGCGGCAGTTAAGGCCAATCCAGATTTTCAAGCTGCGATCGCTAAACGCGGCATCACCGATCCCGATCTGGTCATGGTCGATCCCTGGTCAGCAGGTAACTACGGCATCGTCGAAGAAGAAGGCGTACGCCTATCTCGCGCGCTGTGCTGGGTAAGGGCAAATCCTACCGATCACGGCTACGCCAGGCCCATTGAGGGCGTTATTCCAGTCGTAGACCTCAATAAGATGGAGGTAATTCGGGTAGAAGACTATGGCGTAGTACCTTTGCCGCCTAATGATGGCAACTATACGCCGGAATATGTGAAAAACTACCGTACCGATGTTAAGCCGCTGGAAATTGTGCAGCCAGAAGGCCCCAGCTTTCAAGTCAATGATCATGAGATTCGCTGGCAAAAGTGGAAGATTCGAGTCGGCTTTACGCCCCGCGAAGGGCTGGTGCTCTACGATGTCACCTATACAGACAGCGATACAGAGCGGCCCATTTTCTACCGGGCCTCGCTGGCTGAGATGACCGTACCCTATGGCGATCCAGCACCGCATCACTACCGCAAAAATGCATTTGACGTGGGTGAATATGGCATTGGGTCGCTGGCGAATTCTCTGACGCTGGGCTGCGACTGCTTGGGAGAGATTTATTACTTCGACGGCTTTATCACCAACTCTCGCGGCGAGGTCGCAAAAATTGAAAATGCCATTTGTCTGCATGAAGAAGACTTTGGCATTTTGTGGAAGCATATGGACTGGCGTACAGAACAGACTGAAGTGAGGCGATCGCGTCGTTTAGTCATCTCTTTTATCGCCACCGTTGGCAACTACGAGTACGGCTTTTACTGGTACTTCTACCAGGACGGCACCATTCAATACGAAGTTAAGCTCACAGGCGTCGTCAGCACAGCCGCCGTCATGCCCGGAGAAGTGCCCAAGTACGGCACCTTAGTCGCTCCCCAGCTCAATGCGCCTATTCACCAACACATCTTTAATATACGCATGGACATGTGCGTAGATGGCGCTCAAAATTCTATTTATGAAGTGGATATCGTGCCCGAAGAAGACAACGATAATCCTTACGGCAACGCCTTCTATGCCAAATCTACCCTGCTGCCCACAGAGCAGGCCGCTCAGCGCTATATCGATCCGATGAAAGGGCGCTATTGGAAAGTGGTTAACCCGTCTAAAACAAATGCGATGGGCTACCCGACCGGGTACAAGCTTATGCCCGGAGAAAACACGCTACCGATGGCTCGCCCAGGTGCCAGCGTCACTAAAAGAGCCACCTACATGACCCGGCATCTGTGGGTGACGCCCTACCACGAGGACGAAAACTATCCTGCTGGCGACTATCCTAATCAGCATCCGGGTGGTGCGGGCTTGCCTCACTGGACTGAAGGCGATCGCCCCATAGAAAACACCGATATTGTGGTCTGGTACACCTTTGCGCACAGCCATTCTCCTCGCGCTGAAGACTGGCCTGTGATGCCGGTTGCGACCATTGGTTTTATGCTGAAGCCGCTGAATTTCTTCGATGAAAATCCGGCTAACGATGTGCCCCCTTCGCCCAAGAATCACGGCAGTAAACATGCTTGTTGTCAGTAGACGGTCAGATGAGCCGCCCAGTGAGATGCCCAGTGAGCCGCCCAATGAGCTGCTAGAGAGCCTGCGTTCGGAAAGTCCATACAAGGATGTCCCGGCGGCGCTAGGAGAGATGGTTGCCGAGTATCGCATTGAACCGGGCAGCGCTCAAGCCTACCCGGTTCAGCTAGGCCAATACATTCAAATTATCGATGTAGACGGATCGCAATGTTCTGATTTTTTGGCTTTTGCGGGTGAGGATTATTCTCAAACGCTCGACAGCACCGTTACGCGATCGCTCAACGGTATTGTGAACCCCAAAGCCGGGCTGCATAGCAAGTATTTTTCTCAGGCCATGCAGCCGATGGTAGAGGTGATTCAAGATACGTGCGATCGCCACGACAGCTTTCTGTTAGCCTGCACCCCCCGCTACTACGAAGACGCAGGCTATCCTGGTCACCCGAGCTGTAGCGACAACTTTAACCGCATCTTGGCTCCTTACGGTCTACCTGCCAAGCCGGGCTGGCCCGCTATTAACTTCTTCTTCAATACCGAAATCGACTGTAGCGGCAACATTATCGCCGCCGAGTCCTGGTCACGCCCCGGTGATTACGTTCTACTCAAAGCGCATCAAACGCTGCTCTGCGCTAGCTCCGCCTGTCCTGACGACATCGACGCAGCGAACGGCTGGCAGCCCACCCCCATTCACATCCGCATATACGCAGCTAAGCAATCCTTCTACCGGGCCACTGGCAGACGCACCGCAGATCTGCCGCTTCGCCTCACTCAAAACAGCGCCTTTACCCCCAGCATTCGCCGCCTAACTGACGATCTCAGCGACTACAACAGCTTTTGGGTGCCTAATACCTTCGCGCATCAAGGCGATCAGGCTGAATACTGGGCGCTTCGGCAGCGAGCAGCGCTCATGGATCTCTCAGCACTGCGTAAGTTTGAAATTACGGGTGTAGATGCCTTTTCGCTGCTTCAATATGCCTTTTCTCGCAATCTAGAGAAAATAAAGGCGGGTCGCGCTGCCTATGGCTGCTTGCTCAATCCTCACGGCGGTATTGTTGATGATGGGATTGTCTTTTGTTTTGGCGCAGCGCACTATCGCTACGTGGGTAACTGTGATACGGATGGCGACTGGCTGCGGCGCATTGCCCAGCAGCAGGGATGGACGGTGACTGTTGAGGACGTGAGCGATCGCCTGCATAACCTGGCGCTGCAAGGCCCCGAGTCTTACAGTATTCTCAAGCCACTATTAGCCGTATCAAACGCACTTGACGATCTAGGCTATTTCGGACACAAATCTGTTGAAATTGTTAGTGCTACAGAGAAAATTCCTGTTCTCATCTCGCGTACAGGCTATACGGGTGAGCTAGGTTACGAGCTGTTTGTTCATCCTAATGATGGCCCGCAGCTTTGGGAAACGCTGATGGCAGCAGGCCAGCCTAAGGGAATGCAGGCGCTAGGAATGAAAGCGCTAGAAAGAGCTAGGATTGAAGCCGGACTGCTGGCCTCGGGCTACGAATTCAATGATTTAATCTCGCCCTTTCAAGCCGGTATTGGCTGGACGGTCGCGATGAAAAAGTCAGACTTTATCGGCAAAGAGGCCCTATCTTTTATTCAACAACATCCGCCTAAAACTGCTGTCGGATTAGTGCTGACTGGCAGTGAAGTGGCAGCTCACGGCCAGGATATTTATGCTAGAGGCGAACGCTGGCGGATTGGCCAAATCACCAGCGCTACGTTTTCTCCTATTCTGGGTCGTAGCATCGCCATGGCCCAAATTGTGCCCGAATATGCTCAGCTCAACCATGAGGTAGAGGTAGGATTTCTCGACGGGTTTAAGCGGCGAGTGACGGCTACGGTGGGGCCGCTTGCAGCTTTCGATCCGACCAAGAGTCGAGCTAGATGCGAGGTAAAAAAAGCGTGAGTAAGCTTTGGGATATGGCAGGAGCAGAAGGACTGGACGTAGCTCGGCTGTTGTTTGGCGAGGCGGTGGGATATCTGTCGCCGTTTCAGTCTGTTGAGACAGTGCTACAGGGGCAAGACTGTGCGGTTTTAAGGCTGTGCGATCGCAACTTTCGCATTCGCTACGCGGGCTCACTCCATCAGCACGTTATCCCACTACAGCGCTGTGTATGGGTCAAGCAATATCCATGGCTAAAGTCAATAACTCTACCTAACGACCAGCTTCCCGCCCTCATACAGCAGGCTACCGTCAGAGCACCTCATCGACTTACTGCCCTACCCAATCACCAGGCAGTCCCAGCCTGCCTAGACACCATTCCGATCCTAATTTGGCGGCATATGATTGAGCATAAACCCGTTGTGGAACTGCATGTTTCAATGACAAACATTGATAGTCTAAAAAGACAGGTGTCCATGCCGTAAGCAATTTTCATCGACATATTCAATGGCATATCAAATTGTGACATTAATCACCTTTCAGTATTGTTCACTACAGCTTGGATGTTTTGCCCGTTGCATACTCTTGATATAACAAGTTCTGCCAGAGCGGTTCTTACCAACACTCTGGCTAATGCTTTAGCCAACAAAGATTTCTCTCAAACTATCGGAGCCCATTTATGACTCCCGAATCACAAGAATTTCTAGCTACTTTCGTCTCGGAATCCTACTACTACTGGGCTTCCGTATTTATGTTGCTCATTCACGTGGGCTTTTTGGCTTACGAGGGCGGTGCTTCTCGCGCCAAAAACG
Organism: uncultured cyanobacterium; assembly: GCA_963793265.1. Taxonomy (GTDB): domain Bacteria; phylum Cyanobacteriota; class Cyanobacteriia; order Phormidesmidales; family Phormidesmidaceae; genus Phormidesmis. Next base: position 221,786 of record CAWBZI010000002.1, on the reverse strand, counting down.
TGCTAGCCACCATGGTCAAAAACCTGCTAACCCTCTCAATTGTGGGCCTTACCTTCTTCTTCTTTGGCTGGTGGGTGTATAACGCTTTTCCACTATTCCCGCTCACGGGCGGGATTGTTGGGCCATGGACTGATCCTAACGCTGAAGGCACGGTTGGCGAGGTGTTAGGGTTGGTTCAAGCCTCTTATCCCTGGTCACCAGCGCTAGGTGCGAACGTTTCCGACAATCTTACAGGCGTTTTCTGGTTTGCATTCGCTCTGTTTGCGATGACGACTGCCTCTATTCTCTCTGGTGCGGTTATAGAGCGAATAAAAGTGGGTGCCTATGCAATTTTGGCAGTGGTGCTGGGCTCGTTTACCTGGGTGGTTGCCGCTGCCTGGGGATGGAACCCTTACGGCTGGTTTCTCACACAGTTTGGCTATCATGACTTCGGCTGCTCGGCGGTGCTGCATGGCGTCGCTGGATTCTTCGCGCTAGGGGTGCTGATTAACTTAGGGCCACGCATTGGTAAGTTTGATGCTCAGGGCAGAGGGCGAGCGATTTTGCCTCACAACCTGCCACTTACCATGGTGGGCCTGATGCTGATTTTTGTTGGCTTTTATGCCTTCTTAGCAGCTTGTGTAATATTCGTGCCGGGTCAAACGGGGGAAATTACGATCTATGGAACGCCGATGACGCTGGCTTCTGTGGGGGTTAATACAACGCTGGCTCTGTGCTCTGGCATCGTGGGCGCTTATATCTCTTCTAAAGCCGATCCTTTCTACACAATCTCGGGTGGTCTGGCTGGCATTATCTCAGTGGGCGCAGGGCTAGACCTGTACAGCCCCGCAATTGTTATTTTAATTGCTTTTATTGGTGCTTACACCATGCCCTTTGTTGGCAATGCGGTTGAAAAAGCAGGTATTGACGACGCGGTAGGTGCATTTGCGGTACATGGATACTGCGGCGTGATTGGCGCGATGGCGGTGGGTGTCATGGCTTCGGGCTATCCGCAGGGTGACGGCATTCCCCTCACGGGCTTTGTTGGGCAGCTAGTCGGTACGCTTGTGTGTACGGTTCTGTTGGGCTTTATTCCGGGATACGGCGTGAGCTTTGTGCTCAAAAAGCTCGGAATGCTGAGAGTATCGGCAGCAGAAGAGATCGGCGGGCTAGATCTCTCTGAATACGGCTTGCAAGGGTATCCAGAATATCCGCTTGTTCCTGAAGAGAATGGTCGTGCACCTGCGCCTGCAATGCCCGTTCCACAGGTAAGTGCTCCACAAATATAATCGCGTCCACCCGTAGGGGCGTAAGGCTTACGCCCTCCGACGCAACAACCTACGAAACAGACCAATCTCCAAACAAGACAAGCAAAGAGGTGGAATTTATGTCGAGTCCATTTTCAACCATAGAGGCGTTCAATACCGCCGCTGACGGGCCAACGGAAGGAGCCATTTACACCTTTGCCAGTACGCCGATTATTAACAACATTGCGCTGCTGGTCGCTGTCGGCATATTTATTTGGTTTATTGCCTCTACCTACACCATTCATTCTCATCCTTCTACGATGAATAAATCGCTGGATCGGCTGAGTTCGTTTATTGTTATTGGGCTGCTCTCTCTGGTTGCGGCTGATTTGAAGCCGTCAGCCCGTATGGATAAAAGGCCAGAAAAGACGGCTCAGGCGGATATGCTTGGGGCTTCGAGAAGGGCGGTTCCCTTTGGTCTGTTAGGGCTAGTGAGCGCGGGATTATCGCCTTTAGGTCGTTCTAAGGCGCAGGCGAAAAGGCGCGGTCGTCGGATAAACAAAAAGCAACTGTCGCGAAAAGCTAGGTCGCGCGATTATTAGTAACTTTGATAAAAGAGATAAAATCCGATGTCTACTCATACGCTACTGTCGAAACAGCCCTCACTGGTGACTCGTGAACAAATCGCGCAGTTTCAAAAAGATGGTTTTTTGGTAGTAGAAAATCTGTTCTCACCCGAGCAAGTAGAAAGTCTTTTGAAACGATTCGATCTGCTGTATGCAGGAGAGTTTGAGACGGGCGTTTATCCTGATGAGTGGCACTGGAATCCGCATATGGGGTGCTCGGAAGTGGCCGGGCAAATGACGGGCGTATGGCGATGTGATCGCACCCTAGCCGCCATGGTGATGTCTCAAAAAGCAGGCCAAATCGCCGCGACTCTAGAAGGCTGGTCAGGCGCTAGGCTGCTCACCGATGGCCTGTGGCAAAAGCCTCACAATGCCAAAGAAACTACGCTGCATCAAGACTCTATGTACATTAACGCCCATACGCCCGTTGGTGAAACAACGACCTGCTGGGTAGCTTTGAGCAACGCTTTTCCGGGCGCTAGCACGATTGAGTATGTACCGGGCTCGCACACCTGGCCCAGATCAGGAGCCGTCGCAGAGTTTCATAATAAAGATAAAAGCTACCTTTCTCAAATGGAAGTTGCTGCCGAGCAGGCGGGCGCTAAAAGTCCAGAAGTTGTGCAGATGACGCTTTCTCCCGGAAGCTGCGTTTTTCATCATGGCAACATCTGGCACGGTTCAGGGCAAAACATCGCAAACGTTGTGCGCCGCAGTTTGGTGATTATTCATGTGCCTGCCGAGTCTAAGTTTCAATCAGCAGGTTCCTACATTCCCGGCGGCTACATCGCGGCTAAATACCGCCGCCATGGCGACGACACCATGGACGAGAGCTTTTTCCCGATTGTTTGGCGCGAAGACGGCTATCGTACGCCGTTCTTAGATCGTGACCTATGAAGATCACTGCTGAACAGAAGAAGATCTTCCATAAGCAGGGCTATCTTGTTGTTGATAATCTGCTGAATGAAGAACAGGTTTCACTGATTATTGAGCGGTGCGATCGCCTATTTCACACCCAGTTTGAAACCGGCATTTATCCCGATGAATGGTATGGTCGCCCCGGCCTTAGCCAGCCGAATGCCACCCGACAAATGACAGGGCTCTGGCGATGTGATCGCACCCTGGCTGGCTTTACGCTTTCGAGTGCGATCGCCCGCCTTAACGCCACCCTTATGGGCCAAGCCAGCGCCCGCTACGGCCTAGACACCTTCTGGGCCAAACCACCCAACGCCCCCGAGCTATATTTTCACCGCAACAACGCCTACGTTCAGGCCATTGACCCACCAGTCTCCACAACCTGTTGGATCGCCCTCAGCCACGCTACCCTCGACACCAGTCCCTTGGAGGTGGCTGCGGGCTCTCATCAGTGGCCCCGCGCTCCCCACAGTCTCAAAGCAGAAAAGGCTCGCTTTCTCCACGCGCCCGAAGAAGACTACCGCGCCCCCCTCTGGCAAGCAGCAGACGAAGCAGGCATTGCAAAACCAGAAATTCTCTCTTTGACAGTTCCAAACGGCAGCGCTGTTTTCCTGCACGGTGACCTGTGGCATGGCTCAGACCGTAATCTGAGTGATACCAAAACCAGGCAAAGTCTTTCTATCACAACGCTAGCAGGCGAAGCTCAATACAAGCCTCAAAAAAGAACATTCGGTAACGGCAACGGCTATATCTTTGACCGCTATCGCCTGATGGATACGTTGGAACTACACGAAAGTTTCTACCCTATTCTGTGGAGCCAGCAAAACGGCTACCGTACGCCGTTCTTAGAAGACTATTGTCAGGATGCTTTAGCGCTGTAAGAACTGCAACTATGCCCTCTAAACTGCCTATTTCTAAAAGCCTTCGCCTCGCCAGCTTTGACGTTGGCACCGATGACCTACGCTGGTGGGCTCCCGAGCTGTTAGAGCGCTACCCTGACGGTTTCTACGATATGCACCAGCAGCTCTTTACAGAGGTTTGCCAGCAAAGCGATCCAACAGATTTAGGCGGCGTTGCGCTCAGTCATGTCGAGCTAATCAAATATGAGCCGCGCAAATTTCACTATCCCACACCCACAGAACTCAACGGCTTAGACGGCGTTGTTATCTCAGGCTCTGCTAGCGGCGCGTACGACACAGACGACTGGATATTGCGCCTATGTGAAGTCATCAGAGACTATCACAAGCAAAAAATTCCGCTCTCAGGTTTTTCCTTCGCACCGCAAATCGTAGCGCAGGCACTAGGCGGCAAGGTGGAGCCCAACCCACCCGGCACCGAACTTTCTGTCGTGACTATTCGTCTTACGAAAGCTGCTCGGGAATATTTTCATACGGAGCGTGATGCCTACGACATTCAGGTTCATCACAACGATGGCGTGACTCGACTGCCACCGGGTGCTGTTTCTTTAGGCACAAGCGGCGTCACCGAACACTTAGGTTGGATGCTAGGTAGTCACATTCTGGTGTTTTCAGGTCATCCAGAATATTCTCGCGACCCTTGGATACTAGAGCGAATGATGCTGGCAGAACGACGCGATCGCCTTGTCCCGGCCCAGCTTATCGACTTTGGCTTACAAAGCCTTTGGAATCCAACAGACTACATTTGGCAAACTCAGCAGCAGCTACGTTTTTTTCTAGGCCAGCTCTCACTAAACGTCTTAAATTCTATCGAATATAGCGGTCATAAAAAGCAGTCCTAAGAGAATAATAGCTAAACCCAAAGCGTCAGTTTTTACCGCAGAGCGGCGATAGGCTGGATATAGCCAAAAGCCCAGTATTCGTGTGACCATCGGCATCACAACCACGCCTAAAATAGAAGAGGTCACTAGCGTGGTTAGCAGCATCTCGCCCGCAGGTGACCAGGTGCCAATAATGCCCGTCATCGGAAATAGCTTCAGCCTGAGCATCACAATCGGATACAGGCCAAACACAACGGATAGAATTTGCTTCCAGGCGGGCGGGCCGAGGCCAGACTGTTCACTGCTAGCAGATTGCTGCGAAAACCATCCTTCCAAGCCTGTTGTAAACGACTTGAATCGATAGGCTCTCATAAACTTTTGTCCGAGCCTTAAAATTTTCTGACGTTCTTCAGACCCGATCCAGGCATCCAGATGCTGAGGAGAGTCAAAGTGAACAATGGTATACCACTTAGTAACGTCGTCCGCGCAGTCCAAAGGCGGGCATTTATCAGATCGAACAAAGCCCTGATGGCGGGCTGCTGCTTGCGCTAGCGTGTGATACCAGTTCTCAAAGGCGGCAGTTTTGCTTTTAGCAACAATATGCTCGACCACCAGGCTACTGTAAAAGGCCGGGCTGCTGGTGATTGAGTCAGGTTGCGGCTGGTAGGCAATATCAGGAGAAGGCACGCAGCGATTCCTATGAACGGCTTTGGAAATGTAAAACTTCTAACCATTAATTTGTATACAATGGAATACGAGCAGATTAGCATCAAAATAGCGATCGCGCCCGGCTAAAATGTTATGCATGTCTAACCTTTTGATGCTGTTTACTTTCTAGCTTTTATATATGGGCAAGCTTTTTAGCAAAACGTATCTAGCGCTACGGCAGGCAATATTATCTGGCAATATTGCCGCTGGCGAGAGCCTGATAGAACAGAATTTGGCTGATCGCTTTTCGGTGAGCAGAACGCCTATTCGAGAGGCGATTCGGCAGCTACAGCAGGAGGGGCTAATAGAGGGCGATCGCGGCAGCGGCATCAGGGTTACAACCATCACGATTGCCGATGCAATCCATCTATACGACTGTCGCTTGGGCTTGGAACAGGTAGCGGTGGTTGGTGCCTGTGAGAACGCGACGGCCCGGCAGATTGAGGATTTGCAAGACTGCCTGGCCCAGGCTAATTTGGCGGATGCTGTGAAAACTATGGGCGAGCGGCAAGATCAGGCCGATGAGCTAGAGAATCGTTTACAAATTGACCAGAGCTTTCACCGGCTACTGGCCGAAAGTTCGGGCAATCCCTGGCTCGCTGAGCTGCTAGAGCAGATTTTTAGTAAGATGGCACTGCTGCGGCTAACAACGACCTACAGCAATCCAGAGGTATTAGAAATTTGGGCGGAGCATGAGCGAATTGTGACCGCAATTGTGCAGCGCGAACCCGAAGCAGCAACGCTGGCGATACGTGAGCATTTGGTGGCGAGTAAGGCTAGAGTTGTTCAGGAGCTTCAGGGGATTAGATCAGAGGGTTCGCTGTTTCGCAAGCCGCGGGCCTAGCATATCAGGCGCTAATTTATGAAGCTACCTAATCCTGATAAAGCGACTATACCCTCAGGAAAGTTAGAGGGTTACGCGCTCAACCAAGAGCATTCCGAAGGCCGTCATAAGGCCGTTGTTTTTCGCGCTGTGTTAGGGATAGTGGCGAAACTTTTCCTCGACTTATTACTTGCTATGTTCTTTAGGTTTAGGAGATCAGTGTTGTGGAATTTTTAGATGTTGTCATTCTGACTAAGGATTTGCCTGATCTGAGTCTTCGTAAGGGGCAGGTTGGCACAATGAGCAATAGATCGGGGATGGGATTGGCTTTCCTTCAGATTTGGCGGCGGCGAGAGGCGGCTAACCGTAAATGAATTCGCGTGCTAGATACTTCAGCGGTGGTGGCTATCAAAACCGCTTGTTAGCTCGCACTCTCCCAGGCGTAAACTGCCCTGAAAAATCTAGGTTCGTCTCTCTTTCTCTCACTTCGTCACGGACAGTATTCTTGCGCGAGGGTCTGTTATTGTGTCGGTTATGTTCGCAGTGGCTTTCTTCTACTTTTAGCAGAAATTCAATGTCTCGAATAGCGATTTCAAGTTTTTCTTTTAGCTTTCGTCGATCAGCAATAGTGTTTCCTATCATTCGGCAGCAACTGCTGCAATAAGGGAGTAGCAAAAGAATAAGGTACCGTCTAAATAGGAACAATGGTGATATCCCATTTGGGCAGAGTTTCAGATCGCAGCCATTGTTCAGCGAAGGGCTTTAGTTCAGCAGCAGAGAGCTTGACGCCTTTGGGATAGACAGTTTCGACTAACTCTACAATGGGTGTAAAGCCATTCCATTTCATATTGGTCGTCCACTGTAGAGCTGTCTCAACGGTATCTAGAATAGCGCCATTCCAATAATGTTCTAGCGCAGCCCAGCAGCGCGCTCTATTGAATTATATTTGCTGTGATAAGGCGGATAGTAGATTAGGCGTATCTTGAGCTGTATATTTTGAGCAAGCTCGACCATCCGCTTGATGAACTGAGTCCGATGACTGTTGATGGCAGGCCCATTGTCCAAGTCAATGACCCATTCTTCGATGCCTGGATAATCACTTCGATGGCGCTGCCACCAAGCCCTTAGGCAATCGACAATGAAGTCGCTGGTTTCAGCTGACTGACCGAAATAGATAGAGAGTTGATGACCTAAAACATCAAGAATGCCGAACGGCACCAGCGTCGCTTGCTGGTAATGGTCGTGGTCGTCGGCTTGCAACGGTTCGAGGACTCTCGCTTTCCCGCCTCTAGAGAGATTGCCAATTGCGACCTTCGCCTTTGTATCGATAGACAATCGCAGTACTTTAGGGTTCGCATCAGCTAGCTTGTGAGCAGAGGCGACGTTCTCAAAGATAGCGTCAGTTTCAGGCGCTTTCTTATGCGGCTTTACTTTTTGCGTTTTTTTAGGCGGTAGCCCATCCGGTTGAGCATTGTGCCGATAGTCTGGCGCGAGGGCAGTGACTCGTCGGTGTAGCCTTTCTCTTCTATCAGCGCGTCTCTCACCGCTTGAGCGCTCACCCTAGCATAGTAAAACGTGGTTCTCAGTTGCGGGTCTGCCTGCGACTGACCGTCCACTAATTGTCGGATATCTATCTCTAGCTGTGGCTGTTTTGCTTCCGTTGTTTTGTCGCCTCTAGCTTGATAATTGTCTAGACACACAACGCCCACTCGGCGTTCATGCAGACCTAGTTGAACGGTTGCTCGCCCCAGCCCAGATAGGTTTCTGCCTTTCTTGCTGAACTCTCGAAGTAGTCCGCTGCGACCTGTGCCATAAACGCACGCTTCTTTGAACCCGTTAGCTTCTTAGCTGCATCCTTCAGCGTCACTTTTACCCGGTCTTCTAGCATTGACTACCCTCACCTGACGGACTCTCATTATGACTGGTAATCTATTTGTTTGCTATCCCCTAATAACTCAGAAACAATCTCTTTGGAAGGTGCTGAAGAATTTGAACAGCTTATCAAGTGTATTATTGAAGCAGAGCCTACTGACCCACGATAAAAGCGTTGAAACCATAGGCATCCACTCTCCTAATACCGTCAGACATATTTACATCTAGCATTGTAGGTCTTAAAGTTATTTGAGCAATTCGATAGAAGCTACATAATATATGAGGTCATAGTTCCACTTGCTATGGAGCCTCCTTCTTAGTTGAGCATGATTCTTAATGCCTTTAGAGCGTAGAATCATGCTTTAGATCGCGAATCATTTGCTGCAAAGCTTCAATCAGCTCCGGGACATTTTGCTCACAGATACCGTAAATCTGGGCTGGGTCAACTTGGAAAATAAGCGTGCGCGAGTACATTGCGTAATCCAATTGCGTCTCGCCATGATATTTGAGCGTACTTCGCAAATAGCTTGCCTTCAGTTTTGCGATCAATTTGCTTGAATTCTTCGCCTGCGGCAATCAATACCATACAGATACTGTCTAACTTTTCTAGGCCGAAGTCAGTACTTACAAAGTCATCAGGTTCGGAGATGGTCTCAAAACGCTGAGGAATCCTTTCTAGCGCAGTCAGAACAGCCTGTAGTCGCTGCCGGAGCAAAACGATATCGCTACTAGACATAAACGGCCTCTTCTTCTATCCTTGCTCTAAATCCCGGACTTAGATATTGATGCAAACGGATCACATCGACTTTTCGACCTAGCAAAGCTTCTAAGTCTTGCTTTATCGCAGAAGTCGTCATTAAGTTAGGTTTATCAGTGGCAAACACAATATCTACGTCACTGTCAGCCGTTGCCTGTCCGCGAGCGTAAGAACCGAAAAAGCCAATTTTTTGTAGATGATAGTCAGCTCCGTGCTGATTCATAAAGTCTCTTAGCAGATTTTGCAGGCGATCACGCTCCAATATAAATTCACTCACTGTCACTACCTCCACCAAAGACAATCATTTCTCGCTAGGCTACAACTACGAAACTTACTTCCTACTTTAAGCTGTAATGCAACGTGATCGCTAACCACTATCGCCAAAAGGCTGAGTACCTTACCATTTTGATTATTGTAGAAATTGAGATCGCCCTATACGACATATGGACACGGTAGCTAGGAGATCAGATGGGCAGATAATTTTACCGAGTTGTTCTATGCTCAGTGGCAGGTTCCTTTTACACTACTTGCTCTATAGCACTCATGCTTATGCCCCAAACGTTATCGCTCGCGGTCAATGGCGATCGCCTCAATCAAACCCTGGAAGAACTCGCCCAGATCGGCAGACAGCCCGATAAAACCATCAAGCGACTGGCGTTTTCTGATGCGGACTTGGCGGCTAGAGAAAAGCTGCGCGACTGGATGCAGGCGGCAGGCATGACGGTGCATACCGATGCGGGCAGCAATATTATTGGGCGCTATCCGGGGTTAGATGCTGAGGCAAGGGCGCTGGCCACAGGCTCTCATATTGACACGGTATTTTCCGGGGGGCGCTTTGATGGCTCGCTGGGGGTGATGGCCGGGCTAGAGGTGGTGCGGGTGCTGCAAGAGAATGACATGAGGCTACAACACCCTTTTGAGGTGATTGCCTTTGCCGATGAGGAGCGGACGATGGTGGGCTCTAAGGCGATCGCAGGCACCGCTGCTCAGGAGCCCGAACGCTATGAAACCCTCAATGACGAACCGATTCAGACGTGTTTAGCTAAGGCAGGCGGCGATTGGGACAAACTTGCAACCGCGCGTCGTACTCGCGAAGACATTGCTTGCTTTGTTGAACTTCACGTGGAACAGGGCGGCGTTTTAGAGGCGATTGAAACTGATATTGGCGTGGTTGAAGGGATTGTTGGCCAGCAGCGGCACCGAATTACGATTCAAGGACGCGCAAATCATGCTGGGACTACGCCGATGAACATGCGTAAAGATGCTTTGACTACAGCCGCACACTTAATTCTGGCGATAGAAGATATTGCCAAACACTTTCCAGGCGATCCGGTCGCGACGGTCGGCACGCTGCAAGTTTGGCCTAACTCTATTAACACCGTGCCGGGTTCTGTTGAATTTAGCTTAGATATGCGCGATCTCTCTCAAGATGTGATTAACCATATGCTCAATCAACTGCGCCGGAAAATTGAAACGGTGGCGGTGGCGACGCGGACGCGCATTCGGATTAAGCCGGAGCTTCAGGTAGAGCCCACGCTGGCGGCAGTGAATGTGCAGGCGCTGATTGTTGAAAGCTGTGAGGAGCTAGGACTTTCTTTCACGCATTTGCCGAGTCGGGCGAGTCACGATGCGCAAGAGATTGGGCGCTTTACGGACATGGGAATGATTTTTGTGCCGAGTAAGGAGGGCATTAGTCATTCGGGGGATGAATATACTTCTCCTGAGCAATGTACGCGGGGGGCTAATGTTTTGTTGCGATCGCTACTAAAACTAGACCGTCTCTATCGCTAACATGGCGCTAACATAACAGCCAAGCACCTACGGAGCCCCCTTCACTGTGTACGATCTCAAAGTCATTATTATCGGTGCCGGAATCGGCGGACTCACTACTGGCATCGCGCTCAAACAGCTAGGCTACAGCGTTGAGATTTACGATCGGGTGCGCGAACTTCGTCCGGCGGGCGCTGGGATTTCGCTTTGGTCTAACGGTGTTAAGGTGCTTAATCAACTGGGATTAGGCCGTGAGATGGCGGCGATTGGCGGGCAGATGAACCGGATGGAATATCGCAGCCATCAAGATGAGCGATTGACGAATATTCCACTGGAGCCGCTGTTTGAAAAAGTCGGGCAAAGGCCGTATCCGGTGGCGCGAACTGACCTGCAAAAGATGCTGCTAGAGGCATTTGGCGAAGATGAGGTACGTTTGGGTATGAAGTGTACGTCAGTAAAACAGGATGAGAACAGTGCAACCGCATTTTTTGAAGACGGCAGCAGTGCAACAGGAGACGTATTGATTGGAGCCGATGGGATTCATTCGATTACGCGCGCCCACGTGCTGGGCAAGCCAATAGATTTGCGCTATGCGGGCTATGTGAACTGGAATGGGCTGGTGGACGCTGACCCGGTGCTGTGCGATGCCGACAACTGGGTGCTGTATGTGGGCGATGGTAAGCGGGCTTCGATGATGCCGGTGGCGGGCGATCGCTTCTACTTCTTTTTTGGGGTACCCATGGCAGAAGGCTCTCAAACCGCGCCTGAAGACCGCCGTGAGGAGCTATTTCAACACTTTGAAGGCTGGCCTGAGGCGGTTCAATCTTTGATTAAGGCCCTCGATCCGACAAAGACAAACCGCATTGAGATTTGCGATATTGACCCGCCGGAGCGGTTGGTAAAAGGACGGATTGCAGTGCTAGGCGACTCGGCTCACGCGACGACGCCAACCCTGGGTCAGGGCGGCTGTCAGGCGATGGAAGATGCCCTGGTACTCTCTCGGACTTTGGTGACAACCAACATTAGTGTAGAAGATGCTTTATTACGCTATGAGAAAGCGCGCAAGTCGCGGACGGCTGATCTGGTGCTAAAAGCGCGTAAGCGTACCGATACGATTTATGGAAAAGATGAGGAAATGACAAAAGACTGGTATGCTCAGCTTCGACATGAAGACGCTGACGCGGTGATTGGGGCACTAGAGAAGATTATCTCGGCGGGGCCTCTGGGGTAGAAAATTTATGGGCTGGCTATCAACACACGTTCTCGATACCGCAAATGGCACCCCGGCAGCGAATATAGAGCTGACGCTATGGCAGCTAGATACTTCTGAAAACAAACAAGAAACCAACCGCCGCTTGCTTAAAACAGTAAGAACAAATCAAGATGGCCGCACGGACTCCCCGCTGTTAAAAGGCGAAGATTTTCAGTTGGGAACCTACGAAATTGTTTTCGCGGTTGGAGATTATTTCTCCAAAGCCGATGCGTCTCTATCCCTATCGCACCCTTTCTTAAATCTCATACCTATTCGCTTTGGCATTGCAGATATAGAAGCTCACTATCACGTTCCGTTGCTCGTTTCGCCGTGGTCGTACAGTACCTATCGCGGAAGCTGATCTTAATTAATTTGGATCGTGTATCGTTCAATACCTTTCTATAGTTTTTCTCATACTACTCTCAGACAAGATTGTATACAACGCTATTCTATCCGTGTTGTCGTCGTGCTCTTACATGATCGAGAGCCCCTTGTGTTTAGGAATCATCTGCTATGAGTAACCCTGAAATAATAACGAATGAACCGATAACGTCTGAAATGGGAGCAGCCGTGCCGCAGACGGCTGCCGAACTTGGGCTAATCTATGGGTTAGAAGATAGACCTCCGGTTCGTGAGTCTATTTTTGCCGCCGTTCAACACGTTTTTGCTTGCTTTGTCGGCATCATCACGCCCGCACTCATTATCTCTGGAGCCCTTCAACTGCCGCCTGCTGACAGTGCTTATTTAGTAAGTATGTCTTTGTTTGTCTCGGGCATTGCAACGTTTATTCAGGCGAAAAGAGTCGGCCCTATTGGCTCAGGACTATTGAGCGTTCAGGGCACTAGCTTTGCTTTTATCGGCCCGATTATTGCAGCCGGAGCAGCGGTTACGGGCGCAGGCGGTACGCCTCAAGAGGCGCTAGGTACTATCTTTGGCCTTTGCTTTTTTGGCTCATTTATTGAAATGTTTTTGAGCCGGTTTATTCAGTTTGCTAGCCGAATTGTGACGCCTTTAGTGACGGGTATTGTGGTCACCCTCATTGGCCTAACGCTGATTAATGTGGGCATTACCAGTATGGCGGGTGGCTTTGCAGCTAGAGCCGACGAGACGTTTGGCAGCCCTGCTTATCTCTTGCTAGCGGGCTTGGTTCTGGCCATTATTGTGGTCTTAAATAGCGTCAACAACACGTTTTTGAGAATGTCTTCAGTGGCAATTGGTTTGTTAGTCGGCTACATTGTTGCAATTCCGATGGGCCTGGTGAACTTCAGTAATCTAGCGGGGTTGCCTGCTTTTACTGTCCCAATTCCTTTCCGCTACGGATTTGGCTTTAATATTGCAGCTTTTATTCCCTTTGCGTTTTTGTTTTTGATTACAACCATCGAGTCTACTGGCGATTTAACGGCGACCTCGCTTTTGACGGGCCAGCCGATTGCGGGCAAAAAGTATTTTGATCGCATTCAAGGCGGGATTTTAGGAGACGGGGTTAATTCAGCGATCGCTGCTATTTTCAACACTTTCCCAAACACAACCTTCAGCCAAAACAACGGCGTCATCCAGCTTACGGGCATCGGCAGTCGCTATGTCGGTTTTTTCATTGCAGGCGTGTTTGTTATTCTCGGCCTGGTACCTGTGATTGCCGGTCTGTTTCAAACCATTCCGCAGCCGGTATTAGGCGGGGCCACTATCATCATGTTTGGCACGGTGGCGGTCGCTGGCATCAAAATTATCTCGACGGTCAATTTAGACAAAAGAGCTTCGATTATTCTAGCGGTGTCGATTGGATTGGGCTTGGGCGTGAGCGTAGTACCCGATGCTTTAGACAAGATGCCGACCCTAGTTAAGAGCATTTTTTCTTCAGGTATCAGCACGGGCGGGCTAACAGCGCTGGTGCTGAACATGGTGCTGCCAGGCGCAAGAGAGTAGCCAACGCTAAAAGCATAGCCGTTACGGCGTTTTAGTATTTACGTTTGATGAAAGTTCTATAGTCCTCTAATGCCCTGCATAATCGCTGCGGCTAGAGGGCTTCTACAAAGGTGTGAGAAATTACGATGCAAAAGAACAATGTGGTATGCAAGACTCGCAGAGTCTCTGTCTTTTTGTGCAGGCTGCTGGTTAACGTGGGGGCTTTGGGCGCTTGTATAGGGATAGGCGTAGGAGAGGCGATCGCGACCGAAGGTACGATCACTGCCGAGCGATTGGAGGCTGAGCGCGAATCAGTAGAGCTGGTTCAGACAATAGCCATTGATGGAATAGCTGAGGAAGTAGACGTTGAGGAGTCTGTTGAAGACGTAGTTTCTGCTGACGAACAGACGGTAGAGAGAGCAGCAGAGGCGGTAGAGACAGGGCTTGAGGCGGTAGCAGCTAGCGACCTAACGAGTGATCCTGAGCTTGAAACCACAGCAAACGAGACGCCTGAACTGGCTCAGGTGACCAGCGTATCGGAGCTATCAGACGTGCAGCCTAGCGACTGGGCCTATACGGCGCTCCAGCGATTAGTGGAAGAATATGGCTGCTTAGAAGGCTATCCAGACGGCAGCTTTCGCGGCAATCGGGCGCTGACTCGCTATGAGTTTGCGGCGGGGCTAAACGCCTGTTTAGACGTAGTGATTCAGCTGGATGGCGGAGACAGTAATCCAGAAGATCTACGGCGGTTGCAGGAGGATTTTGCGGCGGAGCTGGTGAGAGTGCGATCGCAAGTAGACACCCTAGAATCTGACGTTGCTCTACTAGAAGCCAATCAGTTCTCAACTACTACCAAGCTCAGCGTTCAGCTCTACACCCACCTCGACTATGCCACCGCCAGCGGCGACGTACTTGCAGAGGGCATTAACGTATTTGCCCCTGCTCGCGACCCCGATACAAATGAACCCATCGTCAGAACCATCACCGAAGACCCTGAGCCAACCTTTAGCTACTACACCTGGATAAACTTCGGCACCTCTTTCACCGGAGAAGACAGGCTTCAAATTCAGCTTGTCAGCGGCGATGGCTCTGGCCCTGCCAACTTTTACGGATCAGCAGGTTTGTTCAACACGTTTGGTACGCCGTTTACACTACAGACCGGCACCATTGGCGAAGACAACATCATCGTTCGAGAAGTGTTTTACTCTTTTCCAGTCAGCGACAAGCTAGCCTTCACCATCGGCCCTGCCATCAACTGGTACCGACACTTCGACGGTAACCGCTTTACTTTCTTTGGCACCGGAGCCAACAGCTTCAACTCTAGCGGCAGCACCCAGGCAAACGCGGTCGATCGCGGCGCGGGATTAGTGGCTGAGTGGGAAGTTGCAGACTGGCTAGACTTTCGCGTGGGCTACTTAGCGGAGAACACAGAGTTTTTGCTGGGGCCACGAAGTTCTAGCAAAAATGGCCTCTTTGATGGCACCACAACGCTAACTGGGCAAGTGGGCGTTTATCCCACAGACAATCTTAACTTGAGGTTCTTGTACACCCGCAGCAACTTAGAGCCGAACGCAGCAGGCTTTGTCGGCGGCGCAATCAGCGAGCCTATCTACGGCTTTGCAGATGACGGCTTCGGTGGGCCCTTAAACATCGCCACTGCCGACACATTTCTATTCAACTTCGACTGGCTCATTACCAAAGGATTTGGCTTGTTTGGTCGCTACAGCTACGGCAGCACCAACCTTTTTCCTACAGACGATGGTTTAGAAGATGGCACCATTAATGCTCAATCTGTTCAGGTTGGCCTGGCGTTTCCCGATTTGTTTAAAGCAGGAGCCCAGGGCAATATCTCTTACGTGCAGCCGTTTGACGTACTCAGTGGCAGCAGCTTTTTGGCCTCCGGTAGCGGTGACGGCGCTGTGCAAGAAGAAATAGAAGTCTCTTATCGGTATCCGGTAAGCCCGAATTTTGCGGTCATTCCATCGGTTTATTGGATTAATAACGTGAATAACTTTGGGGATAACCCAGATCTTTACGTGTTCAACCTTCAGGCTCAGTTTGGGTTCTAGCTGGGTATAGAAGGCTCTAAGCACTTTCTAAAGGAATATTTACCCATGAGTAGCTCGCATGTATAAGATGCGAGCTACTTTTGGTATCATACGCTACGGTTTTCTATTATAAAGATGTTCAAAGAAGTCTCTCTTAAGGAAAGCAAAACCCTATGAAAAACACTGCAAGCAACACTTCTCGCCATGCCTTCACCCAAATCGCTCAGCGCCTCAGCCTGGGCAAAGTGCTCGAAAGTGCATACGGCGTCGGTGCAATGAGTGCCGATAACAAACGCGCAGCTCACAAAGCAGGCTGGACAACTCAGCAGCTATTAGCGATGTCGGCAGCGAAGTCCTTTTATAACTAAGGAAGTCTCAACAGCGAAAGTATACAGTTTCATTTTCAGGCTAGATCGTGCAAAGCAATTCTCACTTCGATTCATCCTCTCAACATCAGAAGGCGCTAAGTCACTCGCTTCGGAGCCTCTATGAAGCCGTTAAGACCTTCATGGTGCACCACCCACAGCCCTCCGAACAGTCCCCCACACCTTTAGCCAAAGACAGATATGGTGCTAAAGCCAGGCTGTATCTTTACCTACCTCAATGCGAAGAACAGCGTGACTGGCTAGACAGACTCTACTGAGCTAGGCCCCTTTATTTTCATCAATCAGGCGACTTCTAGATCTATGCATCTAGAAGTCGCTTTGCTATAGGTATTGTGATCTATGTAACAAATCGAGTGGATGTCGCTCGGTAGAGTCTTGAGAATCCTATTTACATTTACGACCTTAATTTGAACACCTAATCTTTTAGATTTTGCGTGTCATTTATGAAGCACTGTCTCTCTAGGAAACCTTCATGAGCCAAACTAACGTAGAACTTCAGCCCAAGCCACCTCAATCGTCGCCGCCACCACGCTATTCGGGATGGCAGGCGAAAGTCGCTAAGTACTTCGACTTCGACTATCACAAAACAGACTTTCGCACCGAGATACTGGCTGGGTTAACGACCTTTATGACCATGGCCTACATTTTAGTAGTGCATCCGCTGATCATGTCAGATGCCGTTTTTTTACAAGAGTCGGGCGACTTATTTAGAGAGTTAGTTGTTGTTACCGGGATTACGGCTGCGATTGGCAGCTTAGTCATGGGGCTTTATGCCAAATATCCGTTCGTGCAAGCACCGGGTATGGGCACCAACGCCTTTTTTGCCTACTCTGTTGTATTGGGCTTAGGTATTGAATGGCGAGTTGCCTTGGCGGCAGTGCTGATTGAGGGAATTATTTTTATAGCGCTCACCGTCACAGATGTTCGCCGCCACTTGATTGCGGCGGTTCCTGAGTGTATTAAAGCTTCTACAACGGTAGGAATTGGCATGTTCTTGGCCTACATCGGTCTGAGTGGCGATCCGGCAATTGGGGGTGCAGGGCTCATTGTAGCTAACGAGGTGACGAAGACCGCTTTTGGTAGCTTTACAGAACCGGCTACTTTGTTGGCGACTTTCGGTATCTTGCTTTCGGCATTTTTCATCATCAGGCGC
Organism: uncultured cyanobacterium; assembly: GCA_963793265.1. GTDB lineage: Bacteria > Cyanobacteriota > Cyanobacteriia > Phormidesmidales > Phormidesmidaceae > Phormidesmis. The sequence continues at coordinate 204,613 of CAWBZI010000002.1, read as the reverse complement.
ATTAAAGGCGCTCTGCTTTGGGGCATTGGCGGTACGGCTATTTTAGGCTGGATGTTTGGCGTCGCTCAGGCTCCTACCGGCATTGCGGCGATTCCAGCATTTCCATCTAATCTCTTCGGCCAAGCATTTGTGGGGCTTGGCGGTATCAACGGCGGCAATATTATCGATTTTCTAGCAGTGCTACTTGTCTTCTTGTTTGTCGATATGTTCGACACGATTGGGACGCTGATGGGTGTGGGCACGCAGGCGGGCTATATTGACGAGCGGGGTGAGCTGCCTCGGGCTAATCAGGCGCTTTCGGCAGATGCGATCGCCACTACAGCCGGAGCCATCATGGGCACGTCTACCGTCACTACCTTTGCAGAATCAGCAGCAGGCGTTTCTGAAGGTGGCCGCACTGGGCTGACCGCTGTTGTCGCTGCTGTTATGTTCGTGATTGCCCTATTGTTTGTTCCTATTTTTGAAGCAGTTCCCGCCTTTGCAACAGCACCGGCGCTGCTAATTGTTGGCGTGCTGATGATGTCTGCTGTCTCTAGCATTCGCTGGGGCGATCTAACAGAGGCTATCCCGGCCTTTGTCACCATGTTCTTTATTCCGCTAGGCTTCTCTATTGCCGCCGGGTTATCAGCAGGCATGATTCTCTACCCCTTCACCAAGCTAGCTGCTGGGCGCTCTCGTGAGATCCCGATCATTACCTGGGTGCTCGCTGCCATCTTTATTTTCCGATTTGCATTCGAGGCACTACGATTTGGGTAGTTAATGTCTTTCTATCACAATTAGAAGTTCTTCGAGTATGTCTTCTCCACAAAGTCAACCCAATCAGCCCCGTTTAAGCGCTATTCGCGGAGCATTCTTAGACTTTGTGGACGACCCTTTTTATGCACCCGAAGAAGAAAGCGCTCGCTACCTGCAAGACGGGCTGCTTGTCATCGAAGACGGCAAAATAAAAGCATTCGGAGCCTACGCCGACTTACACAGTGACTATGGAGACATTCCAACGACAGTTTATGACGAGCGGCTGATTATGCCGGGGTTTATTGACACACACATTCACTATCCCCAAACCGAGATAATTGCGGCCTATGGGGAACAACTGCTGGAGTGGCTAGAGCAGTATGTTTTTCCGGTCGAAGGTAAGTTTCAAGATGAGGCGTATGCTCAAAAGGTAGCGGAGATTTTTTTAGACCAACTGCTGAGCAACGGCACGACCACGGCGCTAGTGTTTGCAGCCGTGTTTCCGCAGTCTGTAGAGGCTTTTTTTGAAGCTGCTGAGCGTCGCAACCTTTGCATGATTGCGGGCAAGGTGATGATGGATCGCAATGCCCCGGACTTTCTTTGTGATAGCGCTGATGCTTCTTATCACGAGACAAAAGCACTTATTCAAAAATGGCATAAGAGGGGTCGTTTACGCTATGCCGTGACACCGCGTTTTGCTATTACTTCTACGAATGAACAACTGCGCAAAGCTGGAGAGCTGCTTGAAGAGTTTCCAGATGTGTATATGCACACGCATATTTCTGAAAACGTGGATGAGGTGGCGTGGGTAAAAGAGCTGTTCCCGGAGTGCGAGGGTTATTTAGATGCGTACGACCAGGCTGGACTGGTGAGGGAGCGCTGTGTGTTTGCGCATGGTATTCATTTGACCGACTCTGAGTTTCAGCGGCTTTCAGAGGCAGGGAGTGCGATCGCCTTTTGCCCCACTTCAAATTTATTCCTCGGCAGCGGCCTCTTCAAAATCGAACAGGCAAAATCAGCAGAGTATCCGGTGAAAGTAGGCTTAGGTACAGATGTGGGCGCTGGCACTAGCTTTTCAATGTTGCAAACTGCTAACGAAGCCTACAAGGTCGCGCAGCTACGCCAGCAAAAGCTATCGCCTTTCAAAGCTTTGTTTTTAGCTACCTTAGGCGGTGCAAGAGCGCTGTGTTTAGAAGATACGCTCGGCAACTTTGAAATCGGCAAAGCAGCAGACTTTATCGTACTAGACGCGCGGGCTACTCCCCTTATGGCTTTTAGGAATGCTTCAACTACGCCCAGCACACTCACTGAACTTGCCGATCGCGTTTTCTCACTGATGATGATGGGAGACGATCGCGCGGTTCAGGCCACCTATATTTTAGGAGAGCTAGCTTACCAGCGCGCCCGATGAACGAAGCTCTCTTTTAAGTTATAGAAAGTCAGGACATCTTCAACCAGCCAAACACCTGATCGACGGTAAGCGTCAGATCTAAGTTAGGGACGATGGGAAGGCGTTGGTTGCCTTGGCAGAGTACAGGCTGTTGCTGCGGTAGTAAGTACAAAATGCTGAGGTCATCTGGATCAACGAACCAGCCTAAGTGACTGCCGTGCTCTAAACAATGAAGAATATTGCCTAGCACCTTGTTAGGTCTTTGGTAAGGAGAAAGAATCTCAATCGTCCAGTCGGGGGAAAGATTAAAGTTATCAGGAACGTTTCCTTCAGGTGTAAAGGGAATACGTTCCCATCGAAAGACTGCTACATCGGGTACGATTGATCGCCCGCCAAAGCTACATCGTAATTCTGGGAAGGCATAAGCTATCTTCTCAGACTCTGCGACTTGGTTGATAGTGGCACAGAGTTTTCCTTGTAAACGGCTATGTCGTCCCTTTGGCATAGGCTTTTTGATAATATAACCGTTGATGTATTCGCTAGCGGGTTTGGTTTCTGGCAGTTGCAGAAATTCTTGTAACGTCAGCGTTTTAGAGGGCGCTTGAACCATTCGGATTACCTCGAAAAACGATAGGGTCGTTTCTGTATCTTCATTCTAATTGATAGTTGCTTGTATGCATAATGCTTATGCAGCGTATGGTTTTGGCAAATCGTGTGTCTGTTATGAGATCTGTACTGTGCGATCGCCACTATATCAATCCCTCAATATCTCAAGCAAAGCATACACCGCTGGCGGCTGAAGTGCCTCTGTTGCGATCGCCACCCCAATCGATCGCTCTAAAGGAATCGGCAAAGAATAAACCTGCACCGTCTCAGGAATTGGCTCAGCCGCTAGCCGTGGCAAAATAGTGCCCCCGAGCCCTTGGGCAACTAAGCTGACAGTTGTTGCATCGGTTTCTATCTCGTTTACAACATTGAGCCAATAGCCCAAACCGTTGATATGCTCATAAATAGGGCGCATCATTGCATGATCAATCGGTGGCATAATTAAGGGCTGTGCAGCTAGTTCATCCCAGGTTAAACAATCTTCTTTGAGTTTAGTTTCAGGCGGTAGCAGCACGATAAATTCATCTTTTAGAAGCTCCCAGGCGGTGATACCTTTGCCCGCAGGCAACGTGATAATGCCCAGATCAGCACGGCCTTCTTTTAGAGTTTGTTCTACTTGTGGGCTGGTGTCGTGCTCGGATAGGTTGGTGATGATGCCGGGAAAGCGCTCGTGGAGCTGTTTGATAGCTTCGGGTAAAATGCGGGCGGCGATGCTGCGGAAGGTGGCGATGCGGACTTTGCCGCTTTCTAAGCCTTTGCCAATGGCGGCTTCTTGCAAGATGGCGGTGGTGCTGCCAACGATGGTTTTGGCGTGAGGGAGAATGCGCGCGCCGATGGGGGTGAGTCGCGCGCCGTGACGGCCTCTAGAGAAAAGGATGACGCCTAAGTGGGTTTCAAGAGCGGCGATCGCATGACTCACTGCCGATTGCGAAATGCCTAAGTCCAAAGCCGCTTCACCAAAACTCTCTTTGTTAGAAACGGCAACGACTATTTTAAGCTGTGAAAGCTTGATTTGATTTTGAGCGGTGTCTTTCATCCGTTATTTTCATTCACCGCGCGTTTGGTTCACCCACAATTGTACAGAAGGTCGCTGCCACTGGTGCGTGGCATAGGTCGCCACTTTTTCAGGAACGCGATCGCCATTCATCACCAGTCGGTTAATCATCAGCGCCAAATCAGCATCAGCAACACACCACTCTCCAAACAGGTTGGGGCCATCAGATAGGCTAAGCAAACGCTCTACCGCCGAAAAAAGCTTGTTTGCCGCCGCTACAGCATTTTGGGAAAGGGGTTCTTCAACGGGTTGAAAATAAATGACTTCGGTAGGTCGCTCGTCTCGGATAGGAACAAGATCGCTGCGCAACCAAGCCTGAATTTCTCTTGCCTTAGCTTTAGCTTGCAAATCGCTCGGATACAGCCGCATAAATTCGGGTGGTGCAAAACGGTCTTCTAAATATTCTGAAATCGCTGAAGACTCAGAGAGCGTGAAGCTTTCGCCTTCAGACGTTTGATGAACTAAGCTTGGTACTCTTTTAGACAAAGAAACGTCTGCATAGGGCGCTTGGCTATGTTCGTTTTCTGCTAAGTCCACCGTCTTTAGCTCAAAAGCGAGGTCTTTCTCGGTTAAAGCAATGAAATTGGACATCACATAAGGACTAACTAATTTAGAGTCGCTGTAGAGCGTAAAACTATGGCTATTCATCCAAATATCCTTCAAGCTACCGTTTATGGTAGATCAAAACTGACGATTGCGATCGCCTGAATAGATCAGTCCTACGATAGGCTCTGATCTTACTCAAAAACGAGATGCTGATAGGTAGATCTTGGGAAAGTACTATGCCTCAAACTAAAGCTACCGACTTAGGTTTTACTCTGGGCGTTGAAGAAGAGTATCAGGTCATCGATCCGCAGAGCCGCGAACTCTCTAGCCAGGCGCGATCTATCATTAAGGCTAAGGCAACACCGGGCGATGAAGAGAATCCAATTCAGCCTGAAATGCATCGCTGTCAGGTTGAAATTGCCACCGATATCTGCCACACGCTAGATGATGTGCGAGCAGCGCTGACTCAGGCCCGGCGAAATGTTGTTGAAGCTGCTAGAGAGAACAAGTGCGAAGTTGTTGCTGCGGGCACACATCCATTTTCTAGCTGGCGCGATCAGCAGACAACTGACAAAGAGCGTTATCACGAATTAGACAATGTGTTGCAGCAGGTGATTAGAGAGCTAATCATTTACGGCTGCCACGTGCATGTCGGACTAGAAGATCGTGAGATGGCCGTTCAGGTCGTGAATCGAGCGCGCATTTACCTGCCGCTATTGTTGGCGCTTTCTGCGAACTCACCGTATTGGATGGGCGAAGAAACCGGCTACGACAGCTACCGTATGGAGCAATGGTGCCGGTTGCCAGCGGCAGGCCCGCCGCCTATTTTTGAAAATTACGATGAGCATGAAGCAGGTATTCAACAGCTTATTGACTATGAGATTATTGACGATCCGACTAAGATTTACTGGGATATTCGGCTTTCTAAACGCTTCCCCACGATTGAGTTTAGAGTAGCAGATGTGTGCGCGACGATAGATGAGGCGGTGATGCAGGCAGGGTTGTGCCGGGCGATCGCGCAAACCGCTTACCAAGCAGTGAAAAACAACAAACCCTACCCCAAAGTGCGAACCTCTACGCTGCGGGCGGCGATGTGGCAGGCGGCCAGGCATGGGCTGAGCGATCGCCTGATCGACTTTGAACAAAGTAAAACGCTGCCAGCTAAAGAAGTTGTTGGCAATTTGCTTAATAAGCTTCGCCCGGCGTTAGAACAAAACGGCGACTGGACGATAGTCTCTGAGCTGGTCAACACTACCTTGACTGACGGCAACGCCGCCCAACGACAAAAGCAGGTGTATCAAGAAACGCAGAGCCTCAAGTCGGTGGTAGACTACCTGATTAAAGAGACTGCTAAGGACGTGTAGCATTACGCGCTCATTCGCCGCTGCACCAGCCCTGTTACCAAAGCTAGGCCGAACATCCCTAACAGCGCAAACCCTAATAACAGCTTTCCGCCTGCAAATAGCCCAGAGCCCAAAGCCACAATCGGCGGGTTAGAAAGGGCAATGCTCAGCACTAGCGCGGGTATAAACCTACGCCAGGGTGCTTTTGTTAAGCCCACACCATAGGCCACAAAATCGAAGAGGCCCGTCATTAGAAAGGCGGTGAGCAGAAAGAAATTTCGATCTAAATGCTTTTGTGCGAGCTGGTCAACGCGGGTGATGAATCGATCGCCCGTGAGGCGCTTTACGAGCGATCGCCCATACCGAGAAGACAGCCAAAAGCTCAGCGAACAAGACAAAAAATCTGAGATACAAACCACGGCTAGCCCTGGGCCAAATCCGATGAGTCCGCCCGCTAAAATAGCGTAGGCTGTGCCTGGCAGTGCTGGAATAACCACACTGCTAAAGCGCAGTAAGAAGAGCCCTAGCGCAGCCCAAACGATGCCGACTTCTTCTACCTTTGCTCGCAGTGGCCCCATACCGTAGCGATTGAGCAGCACAATAGCGGTGATGATAAGGAGGGCGATCGCAGTAAAGCTAATTATTTTGCGCCAGCGACGTTTACTCGCAGAATTAACCATAATTGGCATAAACTACACATTGGGTTAGTCTCAAATCTTACCAAATCGTCTATGAAATACCTATCAACTACGCTACTTACCTCCCTGTTAGTCTCATTTTTACTCATAGGCTGCTCTGGAGACGACACCTCAATTACAATGAATGATCCCTCTACTGATGTGGATGAAGCTTCAGAGGTAGTGGATACTGAGCCAGCGGCAGCAGAGGATGAGGAAACGGATGGCGAAAAGACTGACGCTGAGGATAAAGAAGACGAGAATCCGGATACCGAAGGCGTTGAGCAAAAGAACGTCAAGCTGGTAGTCGCTGACCAACAGACCGCCGGTCAGATTATTGTGAGAACGGTTGCGACCTCGCGCGACGGTTGGGTTTCTGTACACAAAAGCAGGGAAGACGGTAGCATTACGCTGCCTGAGAGTATCGGTGAGGCGCGTGTAGATTCTGGGGATAGCGAAGATGTGATTGTGGACTTGTGGGAAGCGCCTCAGATTGGGGACAAGCTGTGGGTGTTATTGCATATTGACGGTGGCGAGCGCGGTACCTATGAGTTCCCGGAGAAGGATGCGCCAGTGAAGAAGAATGGCGAAATTATGGCGCGTTCTTTTGTAATTAAAGGAGAAGATGAGGAGGAAGCAGAAGACGAGGAATAGCCTGTAGCGCCTGCTTTTACAACGCCGGTCGCTGTAGGGGTATAACGTTGCTATGCCCCTACGCAATATCTTTCTATTCGCGTAAAGCTTTGTAGCATATCTATAGACAAGCTCAAACTAAGCAGGCATAATAAGACCTCGCTAGCTCACTGGCGGGTGTAACTCAGTGGTAGAGTAGCTGCTTCCCATGCAGCCTGTCGCGCGTTCGAATCGCGTCACCCGCTTTCTAAACTCTCATCTAGCACGCGCTATTGGTAAAGCATCGTCCATGGCCCCATGGTTTTATACTGTGGGTAGTTTTGTAGCACCCAGCGCCGACTCTCTGGCAAGACTTCAAGGATAGTTTCTCTGATGATGAGTACGGAAGGTGATCGCACCAACCTTTCTAAATAGCGCTGTGAGTCTGGTTGCTCAAGGTAAATCCAGAACTGTCGCCACTGGTCGCTCAACTGCCCCTCTGTTTGCCCTATCTCTTGAAACTGAGTTTCCCGTTCTACGCCATAGCCTATGGCATCATCGCTAATTGTAATAATGTCTTGATCTAGGTTAAAAGCCAGTGAGGGCAGCAGCTCGCCATACACTAGCATAGGCCGATCCTGTAGCCCTTGAGACTGAATAAACTGAGCGACAGGCCGCGTCCCACTAAGCAACAGTTCGTTTGCACCTAAGAAATAGCCGCCATAAATTGTCAATATCAACACCGAAGACACCGCCATAATTCCGACCCTTAGCCTGTCATTCTTGAACAGTCTGTAGATTAAGAAGGGCGTTATCACCAGCAACAAACTAAACAAATACATCGGCCAAGCGGTTTTTATTGCTGTCGTTGATAGCTGCGTGACTAGCGGCAGAGCAACGGACGCCACGATACCCAACACCGTGTAGAAGCAGGCAAATGTCACTGCCAACTGCACTAAACTAGGCCGCGCCAGATTGGTGAGCAAACAGGCAGACACTAGCGCTATGCCTGGATAGAGGGGTAGCAAGTACATCATAAGCTTGGAGCTAGAGAGCGCAAAGACAGCGAAGGGAAGCGCTATCCAATAAAGCAAAAGCTGTCTTGTCTCTGCTGATTTAGATATGTTGTACTTATTAGAGAAGAAACTCACAATATAGAGCACACCCCACGGTAGCGTCGTTACTGCCAATATCAGCGGATAATACCAGCCGGGCTTGGCTCTGTTGAATGCCTGATCATCAGTGACCCGCGCGACCACTTGCTGGCTGATGAAGTAGTCAGCGAGTCCAGGGACTTTCCCTGCAACATACACGTACCACGACAGGCCGAGGCCCACACACAAAAGTAAGGCTATGAGTAAATGCTTAATAGGCACTCGGTAGTCGAGCCGCCGCGCGAACATAAGGTAGAGCCAAAAGAAGAAAGGAACGACGAAAATGGCTGGCCCTTTGGTTAGAAAACCAATGCCAATGAAAAAAGCGCTGCCGTAGATGCCCCAAACCTTTTGCCGAGCGTAATAGGCCGTCATGCAGTAGATAGTGGCTAAAGCAAAGGTGGTGAGAAAGCTGTCGGTAGTAAGATTGCGCGCGCTAAGGATACTGAGCGGGAAAGAGAGATAGATAATGGCAGCGAGACGCGCTTTTGCTAGCGTAGCGGCTGTCGATTGAACTGTTGTTTGACCGATTGTTTCAAAGAGCTGTCTTGCAATAAAATAGACCAGTGCGGCCTGTGCAATGAGCGATATCTGTAGAAAGAAGCGAGCCCCAAATGCGTTGACGCCGAATAGGCTGAAGCCCAGACTGGTGAGCCAAAAGGTGACGGGCGGCTTGTGATAGTGATAGATGTTGAGCAGGGTAGGATGCAGCCAGTCGCCAGTGCGAAACATTTCTCGGCTAATTTCGGCGTATCGGGCTTCACTCGCTTCAAGCACCCCCCAACTGTTGAGATTGCAGAGTAGGGCTACTAAAGTGATAATCAGCAGCGGCCATAGCGACTTATTCATACGCTAGTTGAAACACAGGCTGATAAGGAATCATAAGAAAGAATAGTCGTATGATAGCCTTAGATTGTCAAAAACTCGGTAAGATTTTTTGGGAATAAACCTTCTGAAAACTCATACCTTACGGCGCTTGAGTCATTCGCTCAAACATGCTGAGTATGACATCTATCAATACTCTCAGGAGATAATGCGTACTTAGTCACTATTGAGGCACCAAGACATGGTGAGAAATCAGCAGTAAATATATCTTCAGCATTGATCTCAAGGATTGGAATATGTAAGTTTATTAGAGGAGCAAGGTCATCACAGCGATAGTAGTATATCTTCTTGTCGGAAGAGATATCTTTCAAGTACTTTAGTACCTGAATAAGCATAGAGCGCTCTTTTTGAGCACCAAAGAAATATTCTAACGTGCAAAATATTCTATCCCGAATATCTGGATAGACATAAACGTCAGAGGAGTATCCGAAGCCATTCCATCTCGACGAAACTTCTACTGCTACTCGATTACAGTTCGTTGAAGTCACAAACTCAAAAGTTGCATTATCAGACATTTCTATTTTCAAACCTCACTCGCTTCATCATATATGGGGCAAAGCTAGCAGCTTGACTTTATCCGCTCCGCATTTGTGAGGATTTCGTGTCAAATAATTGACATCATCAATACCGTAGCGCTACGCTAGCTCTCATAGCTGTTATTAGCACTCATCTGATACGTAGCAGCTAAACCGCCCCGAAAAATTTAGCCACTGACGACAATTGTTGAAGCAATCGCCGTCAGCTCGCCCCCAGACCGTCTTACCCGGTCAGTGGGTTGTGCCTATGATGGCACAGCCACCCTGACTCTTGGCAAGTTGAGGGTAGCTATCTTTTTCGTGCGGCTTTCTAAACCTAACACCCGGAGAGCCCCATGAAATCTGCAAATCGCCTGACTGGCCTGTCTTCTACAGGTCAGTCACAGCCCATAGTGCCCACCGCTCAAACCATTTCTGCCCACCTGAATCCTCAGCCCCAGCTCGACCCGTCCGGCAATCCAGCCAAGCAGTCTATCCGGCATATTCTGCTCGGTGAGCCAGACGCAATTCGCAAAACCATTCGCCTGCTTCATACGCTTCGCTACACCGAAACGCTGCTGTGGACGCCCGTTTTGAGCATTGAAGAGCCGCTGATTATCACGCCCGCTCAGAGTGAGGCGATTAGCCTGTTGCGAAAACAACTATAAGGCGCTGGTCATTTTGTTGTTACGGGCTAGTTCTTTGAAAAGGGCCAGCCTGTACTGAACTAAAGTACGCAGTTAGAGATATCCTGAGAAGCGATAGGTTAAGACAATAGGAGTTTGCAGCGATGTCACTTTTAGGAGCAATAGAAGTCGGTGGCACTAAGCTTGTTTGTGCAGTCGGAACCGGCCCCGACGATCTGCGCTCAGTGACTCGCATTCCAACCACTTCGCCCGAAGAAACTTAAGACGATACTATGCCCGCAACCGGCAATGCAATGGTAAATTCTGTTCCCTGGCCGGGCGCTGATTCTACCGTGATTTTTCCACCGTGCTTTTCAACTACAATTTGACGGGCGATCGCTAGCCCTAACCCCGTTCCTTTTCCAACATCCTTAGTCGTATAAAGGTGATCAAAAATGTGCTGCCTCACAGTCTCCGGCATCCCCATACCATTGTCTCGAATCCGTATATAAACCTGATCTTCCAGCGTGTCCGTTTGTATCGTAATTTGATTGGGCGCTGCGTTTATTTCAGAGAGAGATTGGCAAGTGTTTTTTTCTTCTAGCGCGTCAATGGCATTGGCTAAAATATTCATAAGCACCTGGTTGAGCTGTCCTGGAAAGCAGTAAACCAAGGGCAGTTCCCGGTAGTCTTTAATGACTTCTATCTCGGGCTTAGTATCGCTGGCCTTAAGGCGGTGCTTCAAGATTAAAAGCGTGCTGTCGATGCCTTCGTGCAGATCAAAAGCGGCTTGAGTATCTCTATCTTCGCGGGAAAACGTTCGCAGGCTGACGCTGATATCGCGGATGCGATCGCACCCTATCGCCATAGATTCAAGCATTTTAGGCATATCTTCCAGCAAAAAGGCCAGATCAATGTCCTCAGCATGTTCTTTACGTTCATCAGAAGCATGTTCTTGGCAACAAATCTCTAAGTGGTCAAATATGTCTTTTAAATTTCGCTGGAGTTCCTTAACGTTGCCTCTGACAAATCCAATTGGATTATTAATCTCGTGAGCAACCCCTGCCACTAAGTTTCCTAATGCCGACATTTTCTCTTGCTGGATAATCTGAATTTGAGAAGACTTCAGCTTTGCCATCGCTGTTTCTAACGACTTTGTGCGCTCTTCTACCTGCTGAGTCAGACGCTCGGCAAACTGTTTTGTTTGGATGTGGTTCTTTACCCTAGCAAATAGCTCTGCTTCTTGAAAGGGTTTGTTGATATAGTCCACCGCGCCTAGTGAAAATCCTCTGGCAATACTCTCTGGATCAGAAAGTGCGGTGATAAAGATAATAGGAATATCCGCCAGGTTAGGATTCTCCTTAATTTGCCGACAGGTTTCAAATCCATCGATTCCAGGCATTTGAACGTCTAGCAGAATTAAATCGGGCGTGTAGGTCTTTAGCCGGTTCAGGGCGCGATCGCCGCTAATAGCAATGGTCACCTGATATCCCGCTGAGGAAAGGGCTTCGGTAATAAATTCAAGGTTAGCAGGCGTATCGTCTACCACCAGCAGTTTAGATTTATTTTGCATAGGTCAGTTCCTCAGCCGCTTGTTCTTTGGATTGCTTATTATGTTCTTGTATATGATTTTCTAATAGTGATTCAATTTCTTCAACCATAAACTGACTCGCTAGCTGAAGAATAGGCTGCGCAAAAAGATGGTAGCTCAAATCTGCTTTGACAAGCTGCTCAACTTGAGTCCGCAGTGCTTTAATATCTGTTTTTCGGGCCGTCTCTAGCAGTTTTTCTAGCGTCGATAGGGGAGGCAAAACCAGCTCATTCGGCAGCGGCTCTAGCTGACGGTAGCTCTCTGCAGAAGCCTCACAAATCCAGGTCAAATTTAACTGTGCAGATATTATTCGGAACAAAGCTCTTGCGTCCACGGGCTTAGTCAGAAAATCGTTGCCGCCCGCCTCCAAAGCCATTTCCTGATCGGTTTGTGCAACTGAGGCCGAAGAAACAACGATTCGAGCAGACTTTAATGTGTCTGTGTTGCGAACCTGCTGTAGAAATTCAAAGCCGTCCATAACCGGCATCGCCAGATCTGTAATAGTTAAGTCTGGCTGCAAGCTATTAAGTTGAGCAAGGCCAACTTCTCCATTTTCAGCTTCAATAATATTGAATCCTAACGGCTCCAACAGATTTCGGAGCACCGCACGGTTTTCCCAACGGTCATCGATCACTAAAATCTGGCGGCGATCGCCTTCGTAGCCAATAATCCGCTCTTTATCGTCTAGCTCGCCCTGATGCTGCGCCCAATTGTCGGCCAGCGGTAGCTCAGCGGTAAAGTAAAACTCACTGCCCTTTCCTAACTCACTCTCTAGCTTAATCACGCTACCCATAAGCTGAACAATCCGCTGACTAATCGCTAGGCCCAAGCCAGTACCTTCCGACTGTTTCTTTTGATCGCCTACCTGCTCAAACACCTTAAACAGCTTATTGCGATCGCTCTGAGCAATCCCTGCGCCCGTATCAATCACCTGAAACAGCAAAGAAGCCTGCCCTTCAGAGCGGTTAACCACATCCACTCGCAGCGTAACGGCCCCTTGCTCAGTGAACTTAATTGCATTGCCCAATAAATTAATTAAAACCTGTCGCAGTCTTTTCTCATCGGCTTCTACACCCTCTGGCAACTGCGGGCTAGCCTGATAGATAAACTCAACTCCTTTGTCTTCGGCTTTAATCTTGCACATCTCTACCACGCTTTGTAGGAGAGCGGGCAAATGTAGCGGCGTGTTCACTAGCTCCAGCTTACGCGCTTCAATCTTAGACAGGTCTAAAACATCATTGATCAGCGTCAGCAGGTGCGTGCCGCATTGATAAATCACGTTAACGCCGTTCCGCTCTTTTTCTCCTAAGCCTCGGGTTCGTCTTAAGATCTGCGCATAGCCTAAAATTCCATTCAGCGGCGTGCGCAGTTCGTGGCTCATATTTGCCAAAAATTCGCTCTTGGCCCGGTTGGCACTCTCAGCAAGTTCTGTAGACTTTGCCAGCTCAACTGTGCGTTCCTCTACCGTTTGTCGAAACTGCTTTAGCGCGTCGGTCATTTGGTTGAATGTACTGGCTAGCTGACCGATTTCATCTCTTGATTCAACAACTGCCTCAGCTCCAAAATCTCCTTCTTTGAGACGAGTCGTTACTGCCATGAGCCGCACAATCGGCCCAGCAATTTGCCTGCGAGCATATAGCGCACACGCAATTCCTAGCCCTAGCGCAATCAGTCCCAACACCGTTGCTTGCCACTGGGCCGTTCGGAGTGCCGCCTGTCCTGACTGAAGTTCTGCGCTGAGTGCGGTTTGTTGATTGGTTACAATCGCATTGAGTGACGCTAGCATTTCTTGCGTTAGTGGTTCTGCCTGGCTTTTGAATATGTACAGGTCTTGGCGGTAGCGATCGCTCTCAACAATGTTCACCACTTCATTTGGCACAGCTAGCAGCAGCTCACGCGCCTGTTCGATCTTTTCTAAGCTAAGCTGTTGTTCTTCTGTTAGCTGCTGCTGGCTGGCTATCAGTGATTCCCAAGCCGAATTATTGTCTAAAATTGCGCCAGCGTATTCAAATCTAAAACTTTGATCTTGAGTGGCAACATAGGTACGGAGGTTAGAGATGAAGTCATTAAAAGAAACCTGAAATGAGACAATGTTTTTAAGCACCGTCATATTCTCAAAAGAGAAAGACCGCACTTCTTGACTGTCCAATAAGTTTTGAGTTTCTTTTCGAACAATGCTGATCGGCAAGGTCGCTTCTGTCTCTAATAGGTTGAGTGCAGGCTGATTTTCTAGCAAATCATCATGAAGCGTAAAAAGCTTTTCCGGGAGTTCTGACCAAATTTGGTAGCTTACAGTTAGCCGATCGAACTCGTTTTGGCTGGTTTTTAAGTCCTGGTTAGAACGCTGGGCATTCAACACAGCAAGTTCTGCTTCAAACGAATCTTTGGCTTCGTGATACTGCACTCGGTAGTCGGCGTTGCCAGTGACCAAATAGCCCCGAACCAACGAGAGCATATTCAATAAATCAGCCTGAGCTTCCGCAGAGTTAATTGCGGTAGGCATCCTCACTTCGCGTGTTTTCTCAATGCTATGGTTAGTATGAGAAGCTCCCAAATAGCCGCGTCCTACGGCTAAAAAGGTCAGCATTACAAGTGTGCCAAAGCCCCAGTCCAGCTTAGTGCGCAGACTGGTGTCTCTTATCTTTGTACTGAATGGCTTTGTCCATTGAGTGTAGAATTTTGCAATGCGATCTTGTGATGACATGGGTGGGTAGAAAAGGGTTGTATGTGGTGGGCGATCGCAGCTTTACTAGGGGATGTTATACAGGCGCTAGCTTAAGAAGACAGCGCGCCAGCAGGATTGTTGATAACAAAGTTGGAATAGCCAATCTCGCTGACCTCATGCCACTGATATATCTGCTGTCTGAAAGCTTTCCAGCTAGTGTACGATTCTTTGAAGTTGGCATCTTTAAGAGCGAATGCTTCATAAGAATCAAAGGCAATATCTTGTGCTGCTCTCATAATCTCGTTGCTAAATGCCGAAATTTTAGTGCCCTGCGACAGCATCTTTTGCAGAGCTTTGCTGTTTACAGCATCGTATCTAGCGATGGTTTTGATATGGCCTTCAGCAATAACGGCCTCTAGAATTCGCTGATACTCAGCGGGAAGTGCTTCCCAAGCGTCCATGTTGATGTTGAACCCGTGAGAAGTGCCGGGTTCCCACCAGCCGGGGTAGTAGTAATAGGGCGCAACCCGGTTTAGCCCTAGCTTTTCGTCGTCATAGGGGCCAACAAATTCTGCTGCGTCAATGGTGCCTTGTTCTATCGCGGTAAAAATTTTATCAGGCGCTATTGAGACGGCTTCTCCGCCCAACTGCTTGAAAACGTCTGCGGCCAGGCCAGGCACTCTAAACCTTAAACCCTTCAAGTCTTCGAGCGAGTTAATTTCTTTTCTAAACCAGCCGCCCATCTGCGTGCCCGTATTGCTAGCAGGAAAGCTTTTAATACCGATGCTGGCATACTGCTTTTGTAGAATCTCTAGGCCACCGCCGTAGTAGAGCCAGGCATTGTGCTGATGAGCGGTGAGCCCAAAGGGTAGAGAAGAGAAAATATAAAAAGCTTTGTACGCATCGCCGTCTAACACGCTAGCGGTAAAGCCACAGTCGGCTTTGCCTGTTCTCACAGCTTCCGTGACTTCCGAGGTAGGCGCAATTTCTCCGGGTGCGTGGGGAATAATTACAAACTTTCCATCGGTCATTTCACTGACTCTTTGACAGATATTTTCGGCGGTATCGTAGAGAACGTCTAAGAATTTTGGAAAAGCAACAGTCAGTCGCCAGCGCACTGATGGTAGAGCGGAACTATTAATTTCGGGAGCGGGTATCGTCGCAACGGTTTTGCTACAGGCCGTTAGCGCCGAAGCAGTCGCTATTCCTGCTGTGCCATAGCCCAGAAGTTTCCTACGTTTTACCATCGTCTTTGCCCACTCAGCTAGCTTGGTTCACCCATAGATTTCCCAGCTAGCTTTTGAACCATTAAAAAAAGTAAATACGTGTAGGTTGGGTTGAGCCCCCGAAACCCAACCACCCCCAGTTAGCCCCCGAAACCCAACTGTCAAGCAGCGCCATCCGTTTGACATCGACGCCATCGTTCTACTGCCCGATCATCTTCACTGCATCTGGACATTGCCCAATGGAGATGCTGATTTCTCGACCCGCTGGCGGCTGATCAAATCTAACTTTAGTCGTCGTTGCCCAACGGCGTATAAGCATCACCAATCGTCAGCTCGTCTTAAGAAAAAAGAGCAGGCTATTTGGCAGCGACGTTTTTGGGAGCATCAGATTCGCGATGAGCGCGATTTCGTAAATCACGTCAAATACATCCACAACAACCCCGTCAATCACGGATTCGTCAAATCTCCCCACGACTGGCCATATTCCAGCATCCACCGTAGGTTGGGTTAAACGCACGTGAAACCCAACACCCGACCATATCCCAGCATCCACCGTAGGTTGGGTTAAACGCACGTGAAACCCAACGCCCAAAAGATAAAGAGAAATAACAACACGTCATGTATGAATTTTGAGTTGAGATTGTTGGGTTTCGGGGACTTAACCCAACCTACGGGATATACAAACGTCTTGCTGTTTTTTGAGACATAGGTTGAGATGTCGAACGCGATAAGTACGCCAGTATCGTTTTGGGCTTAAGACAAGAGGATTGCCTGTATTAAAGAACAGTTGATCGAGATAGTCTATCAAAGGAAAGTTCATAGCTTTTAGACGGTAGAAGTCATTGCTAAACCAAGACTATCTCTGAGTTCTAAGGGGTTATTTATGCAGTAGCAGGCGACAATGGGCGTTTCTTAACATATGAGACGGTTGCCTACAAAGGCGAGAAGTTAGCCTATTGCAGATCTAAAGATTGCAACAGATCGTTCCAAATAGCCTGGATAGTTGAATTATCAGGCTCGGCGCGATGGCGCGGTGCGAGGATTGTCACCGCATCGTACCAAAGCTCATTTTCTTGAAAGAGCGCGGCTTGCTCTAACGGTGTAGCCGCCCGTAGCTGATTGGCCAGACGAGGCGCGATCGCAACTCTCTCAATTCCACCTTGCACATAAGGCGGCGTTTCTGAACCACAGTTAACTTTGAAATACCACTGATAGACTTTGCCAATTTCTAGCGGTGCCAGCTCAGGCGGGAGCGCAATGCCCATCACACCAGGCGTTTGCCCAGCCGTCGCAAACTCAGCAGAAGTAGCCCGGTACACATCCTGGCCAAGGTCATCTTGCAAAACGAACTCGGCGGTTAGCTCATTCGTAAGTGAGTAGGGCACATCAAACCAAAAGGTAGGATACTCGGCAGCAGTTATTCCACCTACATAGGTTTCAGGCAGCGTTTCAGTGTCAACCTCGGTGGCAGCAACGATTGCGACCAAGGGCGTTTGCGTATTGGAACAAGATCCGCGCCGGGCTCCACCGCGTCTGCGGCCAGGAACTCTGCCTCTGGCTAGCTTGCTTTTGGTGGCAGACAATAGACTCAGGCTAGCTTCTGCCGGGGGCGTGGTCAGGGTGATTGCAGTCGCCCCTAGTGTAATAGCACCTGCGATCGCCAGGAAGCGCTTAGGAAGTTGTTTGAAGCGTCGAGCGGAAGCTTTCATCTAGTTATTCTTGGGCGGCTTTGTGCGTAATTATACCAAGATATAACCTACTGCTTCTGAGGACTAGCGAACAAATAGATGGTCACAAGTATGCTAGATGAAACCAAAGCCAGCGCCAGTGAAACGAAGGGTAGCCAGTGGCCCCTGAGCAAGCCAAGGAAGCTCAGCCCGTAGAGGAGGGCGATCGCACCTACCAGGCTCAGCATTATTCGAGCGATCGCCCACGCCTTACGCTTTGAGGGCCATTGCCAAAACGCTAGAAATCCGCCGACAATTGCCCACGTACTCACCCAGCCGATTTGCTGCGATCGCGACAGTGGTTTCAAAAGCGGGCGATTGTCTAAGGCAGCGCTCAGCAGTTGACTAATCATGTGCGCCTGCACGATCACACCCGGCATTTTTGTAGAAGGACAGGTCGGCGTCAGCCAGTGATCTTCTTCGCCTTCTGCAATCACGCCAATCAGCACGATTTTGCCTGCAAGATAGTTAGGATTCGTCTGTTGGTTTAAGAACTGTTGAAGCGTTACCGTCGGCGCGATTTCTGGCGTGGCGCGATAGTTAAGCATAATCTCACTGCCCCCGGCATCAGGTGGATAGCCGCCAGAGCCAGATCGCAAAACATCTACAGTTTGACGCCCTAGCCGCAAGTCTCCCGAGTCTTGAAACTCAGTGGCTATCTGCTGCTGCTGCAAATATCGAGACGCAACTTGTAGACTAAAAGACCAGTCGGTATTGCAACGTGAGGCTTCAGTTCTCACCAGCGGCAGCATACCTAAGAGATGTCGCCTCAAAATACCGTCACTATCTTCTCTAAAGTCACTAAAACCGACGCGGTTCAGCGGAACTTCTGGCGGCGGATCGATGCTAGAGATAGAAAGATCCTCAAAGTCCTCAGCTTTACAGACGGCGATTAGCTCGCTGTTTTGCTGTAGCTTATCGGATAGAGCGCTTTGGTCAGATGCAGCAGCAAAGTCACGGTATAGATCTAAGCCAATCACCAGCGGTTGATATTCCGCGAGCTTATCTAGCAGGCGGTTGAGAGACTGATCTGAGAGAGAGGTTTCAAAGGTTTGTCCGTACGTTTGTTCTGAAAGCGACTGCCGCTTCAACAGCTCTTCATTCTCTTTTTGCATTTCAATATCGGTATCGGTCACGCCAATGACGAGCAAGCGAGAATCAGCCCTTTCATCGGGCCGTAGCCGCACCATGCGATCATAAATGCCGATTTCTAAAGGCTGCATCTGACTGAGCGCAAAAGGACTGCTCAGCCCCAGCGTTACGACTAAGCTAACAAGCAGTACAATCCATCCTCTACGAATCTGATGGGAAAAATGCCGTAAGGGCCCGTACCGCCGCGCATACTGCTGCATAGTGCGACGGTATGGCTGTGCTGTGGCTGCGCTCGCTGTTGCGGGCAAACCCTGGGCGATGTTTTCGGTACCAGCGTTGCGATCGCTAGCACTACTAAGGCCCAAACGATCAGACGGCCTCCCTTCGATCAGCGATTGCCAGGTTGGCGGAATTCTAGCCGAGTTCTGACAGATGACGGGAAGCCAGGTGGCACAGGGAAACCGATCTTCTAAGCTCTGAAGCTGTTCTCTGGCTTCGCGTACGGAGAGATAAAGAGATTTGCCACTCGAAAATGTTTTGAGAAAAGACTTCAAAAACGACTGCGCAATGCGATCGGGTACAGGCTCTCGCATCACAATCATTTGTGGCAGATGCAGATACTCTAATGACCGAGCGAGTCCTAAGCCATCACAAGAGTTGAAAATAGCAAGCTGAAGTCCTCTCGATATTGCCTGCTTTAACCCGTATTTCAACTCCTCGAGGTTTAGGCTTTCGGTGGGGTTGATGTAGATTAAGCCGCGATCGCCTTCGGTTGAGCTATGTCCGGCAAAAAACAAAATATCCCAAGACTGCTGCCATAGCTGCTGGTTAATCTCTTCTCTAGAAGGTTCGACTAAAAAAGTGACTTTGGCATCAGGCAAGGCCGCCAAGAAATGCCTGTCGGCTTGAATATTAATATCTTCGCTGCTGCCTAAAATGGCTAAAATCTTGACGCTGTGAGTGAGCGCAGCGGTTGCTTCTACTTCAATCCGCTCAGAAACCGGGGCACTCAGCGCGATCTCTGTTTTGACGTAGCGTTCTGTAAAGTCCCACAGATGCCAGGGCAACCGCTGCAATAGCGGATCTTCGCTGCGAATGAGGACTCTAATCGGATCGCTCAGGCTCAAGCTTTCTCTCAATCGCAAATCGAGGCGGCGAAAGGAAGAAGACTCTAGCCACACCGCCATTTGCTGATATAGCGCTGTTGCAGATCGCCAGCATTCTTCCAGGCGGTTGACAGATCCCCCATAAATAATCTGCTGCGGCTGAATTCTACTATTAGTTGGGCTGTGAGCGCTTAAGCTACGGTAGTGCTCCTGCCACTGACACAGGTGCGACACCAGCTCCGGGCTAGGCGGTAGCGCGCCCGCTAGCTCAATGGTAGGGCGATCGCCCTCATCACCAATCTCTAGCGAAACCCTGAATCCCTGATGAAGATCGCCGTCAAACTTAAGGATAACGAGCTTCCCATTTTCACCACCCTTTCCACCAACAGTCACGATGCTTCCCGTTGCTTAGATGACAAACTTTTCTACCAAACTAACACCGTTCAGCGCGACCTCAACGGCAAACTGTTCGTTCAACATGCCTCGAAAGTGAAGCTGTATCATGTCTGTTTGTCTAGATTGTGCCTCCATTACCACCGCCTGCTGATCGTCAAGAATTCTAATTTCTAACGCTTCTGGAAGATAGCGATCGCCCCCAACCGGACAAAGCTTAATCCAAATATTCGATTGCAGCGCATCAGTCGGCGCAATATTTACAACCAGCGCAACCCGGCCCGGCTGAGGCTGCTCTGTCTGAAGGTTGTTTGTAGCGGGCCGCGATAGTTCGAGCAGCTTACCGCGTACAGCAGCTTTAGCAGTGTCGCTTCCATCAATATCATTTGGATTAGATAGCTCCAAGCTTCTAAAGCTAAAGTCGGGCTGCGGCCCCAGCAATGCTTCTACAGACTGCCAGCCATCTATAATGGTTCCTGCGAGCCACCGCCTCAGGCAAACGCGTTTGCTAGCCAGATCAGAAGGCGGTTTGAGCGGATCAAAAAGCATGTCAAAAAGGGAGGTCATGGGCTGCAATCTTGTCAGCGGCACTTCTGGGGTTTCGGCGCTAACCTCTGTGCCAGGAATAAAGCCGAGCAGCGTCGCCTTTTGCAAGTCTGCATCTAAAAGAACGGGCAGATAGCCAATGCGATGTGCGCTAGCTTCAGCGGGAATATAGCAGGCTGTGGCCTTGGGCAATACAGGGCGACACTCCACCCTACCTTGCCCCAAAACTTCTAAATCGGCAGTGTCTGCGAGCGTTTGCATTACCGGGTTCCAACTGTCGCTCGATTGCAAATCGCTCTCGATGCCAAGCCAGCTTAAGTAGGTGTGAACAGCCGTGACTGCCAGCGTGTTGAGATAGATTTGCTTTGCTTTGTGCGGGTTGGCATGGCGCTGATAGAATAGCTGCGCCTTGTGGTGACTTGCTAGGGTGAGGGGAACAGTCAGCGTTAACGATTGCTTGGTAGAATAGGTCATTTCAGGTGCTCTAGCGATTGAAATTAAGTCGGAAGGTGAGCGGATAAAAGCTAGGATAAAAACTTAAGATAGATAGGTTCTTAATTTAGGTGCAAACCGGGCCAGCGCTCGGCGATAGAAGCTGCTCAAGGTTGGCACCGAGATATTGAGTTCAGTAGAGAGATCTTGCCAGGAATAGCCTTCTAGCCGCTTCAGTGCAATGTACTGAAAATTAGCGGCGGGAGCGTCGGCAACGCAGGCCGCTTTGAATAGGCTCTCTGGGTCTTCTTCCAAGCAGGCTTTCACTTCTTGAGAGAGTGACGGGGTGAGCTGGGGGTTTAGCTCGCTAGGGTTGCTTTGGTCTAAATGCTCTAGCGTCAGTCGCTTAACGCTTCTAGCATCCATTCCTTTGTACACAACCGGCAGATAGTCTCGGCTGGCTTCGATAAAAAAACGTCGGCTGAGTAAGAAGTTGACCCACTGCAGAACCTCGCCCTTTTGCTCGCTGTAGTCGTCAATGCGATCGCACACAAACGAAAACAGCCGTTGGAGCGCTTCTGCGTAGATTTCTTCGTACAAAAGCCTGAACTGACCCCGACGAGGACGGCATAGCTTGTGCGATCGCAACATTGTGCTAATTAGCTCAGTTAGCGCGCGCTGCCTGGCCAGGCTTCCCTTGGGTTGCCTTTGGGCGGTGATGGCTAGCTGCCGCAGGTGAGCGTCTAGCTGGGTTTGTTCTAAACGTTCGGCAGATAGGTTCATCGGTTCTAGGCAAGTTTTCGGCTATCAAGTTTTTTTAGCTATCCAGCTTTTGACTATTTTTTAAGCATTAAGGTTCGCTCACAGCAACCTCTACAGTGCTCTCAAAGGCCAGGCGTCGTTTTTATGCAGAGTGAGTACGAATCCTTTGAACAGCTTACAATTCTTACAGCGGGCCGATCGCTGAACTTGATTCCTGTTTCGTCGTAGCTGGCGCAGATGACCATCAAAAATACGAAAAAGCAAAATGGAATACTGCTGGCAGCGCTAAAAATGCCGACCAGTTTAGAGGCGTTGAGCGCGTTAATATATTTACCTTTTGCATAGGTACGTTTTACGCTCGCAGCTTGAATGAAAGCAGGAACCGCCAGGGGTGGAAACAGCAGGGTTGCGAAGATAGCGGCCTGCCAGTTGCTAGGCGGACAGGGCTGATTTTTATAGAGGTCGTAAGATTTATCCCAGTCGGGCCCAGTTGCGTTGCCAACTGTGCCAATGAGCCGAAAGCGACTAATGCTATCTAGCTGTAGTGGCACTAAATGCTGACGAATAAGATCGGGCAGCGTGTAGTAGTTAACGCCTTTGCCGGTTTCTCTGTGCACGTAGATATTGAGGCAGTTGCTTTGGCTGCTATCTTGGCTGCGATCGCTTTGGTAGCGAACTTTTACGCTTAGCTCTTTTTCTGCCAAGGGCGCTACTAGAACCTGGCTAAGCTGATCTTGATAGGTATCGTGCTGAAGCTTTGCTAGCGCTTGTTTGGCGCTCTTAAGGGTGAAGTCATTGCACAGAGCATGTTGCCAGTCGAAAATCGCCCCCTCGATATTGCCGGTTTGATAGCGCAAGTTTCCGCGCTGAAGATAGGCGATCGCCATAGAAGGGTCTATTTCTATGGCCGCATCTAAATCAGACAAAGCTTTATTGGGCCTGTCTTGTTCAATCAAAAATAAAGCTCTGTGATAGTAGGGCTGCGCGTAGGTAGGACAATAGTCGATAGCTGCGGCCCAGCTAATCCAGGCGGCTTTGTTGTCTCCTTTTTGTCTGTAGATTTTACCTTTGAAGAACAGGGCTTGCGCTGCGAGATATGAGGACGCGTCATTTTGTTGGATAGCTGTTTGAATAACTGCGTCAAAGTCAGCGATCGCGCCTGCTGTATTCTGCGTATTCAGTCGGCTGATGCCGCGGTGAATGAGGGCTTTGGCAGTTGGTGTGTATCCTTTTGCGATCGCTTGAGTGAAGGATGCGATCGCCTGCTTGTGAAGCTGCCGCTGCTCGTAGCCAATGCCGCGACGATATATCAATCTCGCGGTTTGCTGTTGGAGGGCAGATTGTAAAAGTCCCATTACGAAGTCTCTTAAACGTATTTTCCATACATCAACTTCTCAAGAATATGGGGCTGTTATTATGCATTTTTTACAAACAGAGTATCCGTTTAGCGTTAGGCATTTTCTATTTAGATAGCCAAGAAAGGGGAAGCGCGATTGAGCGAGAAAGGCAATATGACAAATGTCACGCTCCTATTCATGACATTGGTTAGATGTTTGTGTTCAGAGTTGAGTTCTATAGTCTACGGAAGCTTTATTTTGTTTGATTTAATGATGCCAGACATGGACGGCTTTGAATTTATTCGCGAGCTACGCCAGCATCCACAGTGGCGATCGCTGCCGGTGATTTTGATTGATGAGATTGATTATTTACTCGCAGCGCCTCAGCGTGAAGACGTAGAATCATCGAAGTTGCCTAAAGGAGGCGCTTAAACGATGCACAAGATTCTGCTGGTCGAAGACAATGAGATCAATCGAGATATGCTTTCTCGTCGGTTGCAGCGAAAGGGCTATGAAGTAGCGATCGCATCTGATGGCGTCGAAGCTGTTGAAAAAGCCCTATCAGAGCGACCTGATCTAGTCTTGATGGATTTGCATATGCCGATCTTAGACGGCTGGCAGGCAACCCAGCAGATTAAGGCCAATCCTCAAACCCAGATGATTCCGGTGATTGCGCTAACTGCCGACGCCATTGCAGGCGAACGCGAGAAGGCAATCGCCGCAGGCTGCGACGACTACGATACCAAACCCGTTGATTTGCCGCAGCTTGTCGCTAAAATGACCCGGCTGCTAACGCTCACCGCGCCGCCTGCTGCCGCAAAGCCTGGATCTTCTCAACAAACGCCTTCCCACCTGCACCTCCAACGGCTGCTGCGAACCCGACTGCGCCACCAGGATTTTGATCCACCCCTCTACAGTATTATTGGCTACTGCGATCTGCTCCTAGATTCACTGAGTCAGAGTCAGGACTCGGATGCATCGGATACTATGTGCAACGATATTCAGAAGATTCTGACCTCTAGCGAGCAGCTACAGCGATTGATCCATGCCGTTTTAAATCCGGCATTGGTTGAAGTGCAACAGCAGGAGTCGAATTTGTTTGCCCCTATTCTCCGTAGGGAGATGCTGACGCCGCTCAGCACGATTGTTGGCTACTGCGAGATATTGCTAGAAGAATCGCCTGTGGATTTTAGGCCGGATTTAGACCGAATTTATATGTCAGCGCAGAACTTGCTTAGTAAGGTAAATGGACTGGATAGATTGGTAGAACGGCATATTAAATTCATTCAAGCCTCTGAGGCCGATCAGCTAGACGAAAGTCAAGATCCTGTAGTAGCTCGGCCCTATTTACAGCGGATTGCGCCAGAAGAGGCGTCGCTTCTTAATACTGAAGACAGTTGGATTTTGGTGATAGATAGCGATGCCTATAACTGCGCGCTGCTGTCTCGGCATCTTGAGCGGCAGGGGTTTCAGGTGACGGTGGCGACGACAGTAAAGGTGGCATTAGACGCGATCGCGATGACGCCATACGACCTAATTCTATCGGAGATAAATCTGTTAGAAGCCAGCGGGCAGGACGTGTTAACGCAGATTAAACAACATCAGAACGGCCAGCAAACCCCTATTTTGGTGATGGCAGCGCCCGATGAGTGGGCGGCGGTCGTGCGGAGTATCGCCATGGGCGCGACTGACTATCTGATGCGTCCGTATCAGTCAGTGATGCTCAGAACCAAGGTCGCTCAGCATGTAGAGCATAAACAGCTAAGGCAGCAGCATAAGGCTTTAATACGGCAGCGCGCCGCGCGCCGAAGTGAAGCTAGTGGCAACAATCAACGCAACAATCAGAACTGGCCGCAACAGGCGGCGCTCTCACCAAAAATATTGCTCGTAGAAGACAATACGCTAAATTCTGATATGCTCGCTCGTCGCCTGACGGGAGCGGGCTACGAGGTTATTGTTGCTAGCGATGGTGTAGAAGGCGTAGAAAAAGCCCTTTCAGAACAGCCCCAGATTATTCTAATGGACATCAGTTTGCCAGTGATGGACGGATGGCAGGCAACCGGGCAGCTTAAGGCCGATGCGCGGACTCGCCAGATCCCTGTGATTGCGCTGACGGTTCATGCGCTGGCAGGCGATCGCGATAGAGCCCTGGCCGCAGGCTGTGATGACTACGACACCAAACCCGTTGACCTACCGCGTTTGCTAGGCAAAATTGAAGATTGTTTAGCGCGTTTAGTGACTCGCTAGCGCGTTTAGTGACTCGCTAGCTCGGTTGTTTGCTCTGATGCCTCCTCTGGCGCTTGCTCAGGAGCAAGGTAGGTCATAAAAGGATTGGCAATAATGGCAGCTTGGGTGCGATCGCGCACGTTCAAACGCCCTAAAATATGAGAAATATGGTTGCGCACGGTGCCTTCAGAGACATACAGAGCAGCGGCAATCTCTTTATTATTTGAGCCCTGTGCGATCAGACAAAGGACTTCTTTCTCTTTAGGCGTTAGGCTAGAGAATCCGGGTGGAAGATCGGCCTGGCTTGGTTCGGTTAGTGCTTCAGAAGATTGTCCAATAGAGATAGAGGTATCGGCACTCACTAGCTTTTCTAAAATGCCAGGGCCAAACTGGGTATAGCCCTTCGCAATAGAGCGGATGACGCCTGCTAGCTCTTCTAGCGGCGTATCTTTGAGCAAGTAGCCTTTCGCGCCATAGCTTAGCGCTTCTGCAATAAATTGATTGTCTTCAAACGTCGTTAAGACAACAATCTTAGTTTCTGGAAACCTCTCCATAATCACTTTAGTTGCCGCGACGCCATCCATGCCCGGCATTTTAATATCCATCAAAACAACGTCTGGCCGCTGCTGCTCTGTGTTCAGCTCAACAATTAGATCAACTGCCTGCTGACCGTCTTCAGCTTCTGCGACGACTTCTACATCAGGCTGAGTGGCAAGTAGCACTTTCAGTCCTCGCCTGACAATTTCCTGATCTTCTGCTATGAGTACGCGGATCATCCTAATGCACCGAACGAGGTAATCGTTATTCTGTCGTGGTTTGAACAGGTTTGCTGCTTATATTTTGTGTGACGCAAGTCATAGACTGACGCTAAGGCGGCGGCTTAAACTGCCCTCATCATAAAGGAAAACTGATTTTATAGCCTTCGCCTCAGCAAAGATTAGCTATAAAATCAGGGTTGTCAAGACAAGCAAAATATGCATTGTTTTAGGCTGAAGTTCTAGGAAAGCTAGCAACAATATGGCATCCTTTCTCCGCGTCGCCTGTCACGGTGAACTGTCCGCCTAGCGCGGCTGAGCGTTCTTGCATTCCTTGTAATCCAAACCCAGACGGCTGCTGATCGAGACAAAAGCCGCCGCCGTTATCTTGAAGAGAGAGCCGCAGGTTTTGCTGAGTGGTGGTCAGCGACAGATGAACAGCCGTTGCCTGCGCGTGTTTACAAATGTTTGTTAATCCCTCTTGAACAATCCGATAGACCGCAACATTAACCGCGTTTGGAAATGGGTAGCTCAGATCGATTTCGGTGGTGGGTTCAATTTGAGTGGTTTGCTGAAATTCTGATAGCAGAGCCTCTATGGCTTGCTCTAAAATCTTACCCTGCAAGGCATCGGCACGAATCCCTGAGACAGAAGTACGCACGGAGGCGAGCGCATTAGATCCGAGCTGCTTGGCTTCTTTGAGCGAGATATAGGCTTGCTCTGTGTCCATAGTCCATAGGGTGAGCGCGGCTTCTATTTGGATATTGAGCGCAACCAGGGCGTGCCCAAGCGAGTCGTGAATGTCGCGAGCGATGCGATTTCGTTCTTCTAGGGCGGTCATTTCAGCAATTCTGTCGTTGAGCGATCGCGATCTTTCTAGCGCTTCGCTCAATTCGCTCTCTGCGGCCTGAAGCTGACTATTTCGCTGATAAAGTCGCGTTTGCAGCCGTTGAACCGCAAGCTGATTTTCAATTCTGGCAAACACCTCTTCCACCTGAAAGGGTTTGGCGATGTAATCGACCCCGCCGACAGCAAAGGCTTTTACTTTGTCAAAGGCTTCGTCTAGCGCGCTGATAAAGATAATCGGAATCTTACGGGTCAAAGGATCGGCTTTGAGCCGCTGGCAGACCTCATACCCGTTCATGCCTGGCATGTTGATATCTAGCAAAATCAAATCAGGTGGCTGCGCGGCTGCGCCCATCAAAGCGGCAGATCCGGTGGTGACGCCGCGAACGTCGTAACCCCGCTGATATAGCAGGGCGGTGAGCACTTTCAAGTTGTCTAACGTATCATCTACTAGAAGAATATCGCCTGTGAGGTGCATAGATTGGCTTCTATGGATATACGCTATGAATATACAGAGCTGCGCAACAAAAGCGCGACAAAACTGTCTCAATAGTATCTAAAGTTTGGACGATAGGCCGAGCAATGTTGGGAAATGTGATAACCAGTAGAACATGAGTAAGCCTCCTTTATTTCGACTATTTCGACGGCTATCTCGACAGCGCCTGCGACAGATCTATCGCTTGGGGCTAGTTGTTGTTGCGATGATGATCGCGCTAATTTGGCAACAGTTTCAACTGCCTGATGAACTGCCAAGCGCTAATCGTCCGGTAGAAGTGTCTATCGGTAATAGAGAGCCGATTCAGGCTATTCCGGTTGTAGCGTCCTACAATTTGGACAAGTACGCATTGGGCGAAAAGCTTTTCAGGGAGCCTCGTTTGTCAGGAAATGGGCAGATCTCGTGTGCAAGCTGCCATAAGTTTGAAGCTGGAGGGGCGGATGGCGATCGCTACTCAAAAGGCATCGAGAATGCATTAACTCAGGTAAATACGCCAACGATTTTTAACCTTGTCTACAACTTTCGGTTTAATTGGAGCGGCCAATATGAAAGCTTGGCGGCTCATACTGATGCGGTTATACAAAACCCGATCGCCATGGGGGGCAGGTGGGAAGAAGCCACTCAAAAGATAGCGGAAATAGGCGACTATCAGCAGGCGTTTGATGCGATTTATGCAGAGGGTATTAGCAAAGAGACTATCATTGATGCGATTGTGACTTATGAAGCTGCGATGACTACGCCCAACGCAGCTTTTGACCAATACTTGCGCGGCGATACCGCAGCGATTTCTGCCCCAGCAAAGGCGGGCTACGATCTATTTAAGGCTTATGGCTGTGCGAGCTGCCATCAGGGCGTGAACGTAGGCGGCAATATGTTTCAACAGTTTGGCGTGATTGGCGACTATTTTAGCGATCGCGGCAATATTACCCAGGCAGATTTGGGCCGCTTTAATGTGACGGGTGAAGAGCGTGATCGCTATGTTTTCAGGGTGCCGAGCCTAAGAAACGTCGCGATTACGCCGCCTTACCTGCACGATGGCAGCGCTCCAACGCTGAAAGAATCTATTGAGATTATGGTGAAGTATCAGCTAGGAAGGCCCATTCCTACAACAGATATTGAGCTAATTGCCAAGTTTTTAGAGACGCTGACAGGAGAAATTCCGGTGGGTAGTGATGCTGCGACGTAAAATGCCTGCCTGGGTGAGCGGCTATGTGCTGCCGACGGGTGTCACCCTGCTATTTTTACTCCTGTGGGTTAAGTCTCAGTCTGTAGATTTGGCTGAGCACAACCAGTATGTCGGTACGCTTCGCCAGCTTCAAGAGCAAGATGCTCGAATTAATCAAAGCTTGCTACAGCTACGGTTAGGGCTGCTGAATAACTATGACTCGATTGTGAATAAGCAAGCGGGTATTCAGACGCTACATGAAGCGCTAGCAGTCCCGCCGCGCTTTGTCAGTACGAACCATTCAGAGATACAGGCTCAGGTGCAAGAGAGCCAGCAGCTCTGGCAAGAAAAGAGTGCTTTGATTCAGGACTTTAATTCTAAGAACTCTGTTTTACGGAATTCTCTTGCTTATTTCCCGATTGCGGTTGAAGAGCAGTCTAACGATCTGGCGATCGCGCCAGAGGTTGCTACGCGCCTTGATACTTTGCTAAGGGATGTTCTATTGTTCAATCTTGCTGCAACAGCAGAGAACATCGCTAGAATTGAACAAGACATAGAGCAGATCAGCGGATTAGCTGGAATTAATAACGAGGATGTTGCTAGCTCGCTGACTCACGCCAATATTATTTTAGAAAAGAGCCTAGAAACCGATGGCCTGATTGAGCAGGCGCTAAGAATGCCGACTCGGCAGCAGGGACGGGCCTTGGCCGAAGCTTACGATAGCGCCTATCAGCAAGCCGTTCAAGCAGCTAATCTATATCGTTTTGGGCTATATCTTTTGCTGACGGCCTTAGTTGTGGCGATCGCAGCCTCTATTATCTTGAAGCTCAGAGCAGCCGCGATCGCTCAGCAGGTTGCTAACCAAGCCAAGAGCCAATTTCTCTCGAACATGAGCCACGAGCTACGAACGCCGCTCAATGTGATTTTAGGGTTCACGCAGCTCATGACGCGAGACGGATCGCTAGATCCACATCAGCGGGACTATCTAAAATCTATTAATCAGAGCGGAGAGCATTTGTTGAACCTGATCAATGATGTTTTGGAAATGTCTAAGATTGAAGCGGGAAAAGTCTCTCTTAATCCACACGATTTTGACCTTTATGGACTATTAGAGAGCATTCATACGATGTTTCAGTTCAAGGCTCACTCAAAGGGTCTACAGCTAGCGTTGCATAAAACTGATAACTTGCCACAGTATGTTTTTGCGGATGAAAGTAAGCTGCGTCAGGTGCTGGTTAATCTGGTGGGTAACGCGGTGAAGTTCACACAGGCGGGCGGCATTCAGCTACGAGTACGCGCAGATGATAGTGCTCAAGATGAAAATGAGCTAGCTCAGCAGGAATCAGTGACGCTGCACTTTACGGTAGAAGATACCGGGCCGGGCGTTTCTGCTGAAGATATTGAAGTGTTGTTCGATCCGTTTGTGCAGGCAAAAAATCAGGCGGTTCATTTTGAAGGAACCGGGCTAGGCTTGCCGATTAGCCGTAAGTTTGTAGAGATGATGGGTGGCGAGATTTCGATTTCTAGCCAGGTGGGAACAGGCTCTCAGTTTGTATTTTCGGTGAGAGTGGGGATTGCTAGGGAGCGCGGCTTGCTATCTGCAAAGGTTCATCGAACGGTGGTGGGGCTAGCGGCCAATCAGCCCGGCTATCGCATTTTGGTAGTAGAAGATATGCCAAAATGCCGACAGCTTTTGATTGATTTACTTTCGCCAGTGGGCTTTGAGGTCAAGGAAGCTCAAGATGGCCTAGAGGCGGTGAGCATTTCTCAGACTTGGCAGCCTGATTTGATTTGGATGGATTTGCGAATGCCTAGAATGGATGGGTATGAAGCTACTCAGCAGCTTAAAAGTAAGACGAGTGACCATAAGCCGATTATTATTGCGCTGACGGGCAATGCCTTTGTTTCGGAGCAGCAGCGGGCGATCGCAGCAGGCTGTGATGACTTTGTTTGCAAGCCTTTTCGCACGGCGGTGGTTTTTGAGAAAATGGCTGAGCATTTGGGGGTTCAGTATGCTTATAGCGAGGAGGGTGTAGGTGCGATCGCCTCTAATATTGCCCCTAATAGCGCCTCTAAGCCTGAGGAAGCTACAGCACTGCGCATTACGGCTGAAGACTTGCAGGCAGTATCAGACGACTGGATAGCTCGGGTGCATCAGGCCGCAACTAAGGTAAACGGTCGCGACATCGCTTGCTTGCTGGAAGAGCTGCCACCGGAGCAAGCTGCGCTCAAGCACTCTTTTAATCAGCTATTAGAGAACTTTAGCTTTGAAGAGATCGTGAATTTGACCCGGCATAAATCGTAGTGAAGCATGCATAAGTTGGTTTTCCCTGTTTCTACTGACAAGTAGGAGGCTAAAGGGTAGAAAAAGATAGCTTTAGATAAATTGTAAATTCAATCAGAACCCGTTAACATTTGTTACTCCTTGCAAAAAAATGTAGTACAAACTTGCGAAACCTTATATAACCTCTATTGCGAGATACTTCCGATGGCGAATGCAAATATGGCTTCTCCTACGAAAAAGCCCTCCAGGCTCACCATTCCTTTTCTACTCGATCTGGTGACAGTTTCAGATCCAGAGCAAATCAGACGCATTGAAGCTTCTGGGGATGTTGATAGACTGCACGCTTACCCCACTCAAGACCTTCCCTGGTGGGTGCAGGTTTACTTTCGATCAACTAAGTTTCACGATAAGAATCGCGACCTTTGGTTTTGCCCTTTCGAGCCATCCTTTGAGCCGACTTACCCACAGAGGAGAGCCTATTTAGAAGAAAAATCAAATGAAGGCTACAGCCAAGCAGACGTTCAAAAAATCGCCGCTTTGCTTAAAGCAAACGTAGCAGATGACGTGCTCGCTTATGAAATGGTTCAAATTGTCAATCAGAGATTCTTTGGCAGGGCTGTTCCTACTGAGATTGCCGAAGCTGCAAAGCACACGGTACAAGACTTTACAGGGGCAGTAGTGCCGCCCAACTATGCTCAGGGCGTTAAGTCTCAAACTCAGATTATGAACTACTGTGAACATGCTTTGCCTAAAGGCGTTCACATTTTAGATGTTGGTCATAATATTGGAGAAGTGGTGCAGGCGACCGCAGGCTCGCTTAGAAGATTGCAGGAAAACGTAGACAGGCCGATCGAAGATATTTTTACTGAATTTGCGCCCACCGCTCAAGTTCCTAGAATTGCCGTGCGATCTTCAACTCTTGATGGACTGCTGGCTTCACCGATCGCGCCAGGAAAGACGGTGATCATCTTTAAGGTTGCCGAAGCAGCCGCCAAGACGAAAAATATTTGGTTTACCTTCGGTACTGGCGATTCAGACCGTGCCTGCGTTTTTAAGGACTTTTTCTTGAACTTCATGAGAGATCTGCAAATAGCTTTAAAAGCAGCGTAGCCATAAAAGTAGTGTAGCCTCCACCTTTAAAACTTAAACAAAAGAGGATCTATCATGTTTAAAATTCCTTGGCACAAGCTACCAACGCCGCTAGCTTTGTTACAGCTTATTCAGTTTCGCAACAAGCTACGAGAAAATAATCTTCGCGATACCTCTCATCTGCTAGATAGGGAGAGGCTACCCACCCCTCAGCCTAGCCCAGACGGTCGGCACCTGATTGCTCGTACGGCTGACGGCAGCTTCAACGATTTAGAGCAGCCAGAAATGGGCATGGCAGGCACTCGATTTGGCCGCAATAGCCCCCTAGCAGAAGCCAACGTTGACGAAAGAAACATTCTTGAACCCAATCCTCGACTGGTGAGCAGCGTACTGCTTAAGCGTAATTACTTTATTCCAGCGACCATTCTCAATCTTCACGCAGCCGCCTGGATTCAGTTTCAAACCCACGACTGGTTTACCCACGGCGAAAATCAGCCTGACAATCATTTCTCTATTCCACCGGGCCAGCCTCACCAAAGCAAGCCAGATTCTCAAAATCCTGAGCATCAGGATCTAAAGGTTCCTAAAACGCTTAAAGACCCTTCTCGCACCGATAACAACACGCGCCCTGCGACTTTTATCAACAGCGTCACGCACTGGTGGGATGCCTCGCAGCTCTATGGCAGTGACGAAGCCACCCTAGAAAAATTGCGAAGCCATCAAGGTGGAAAGATGCTGATTGGAGACGATGGGTTTTTACCGCTGGATGATGAGAAGGGGATCGATCACGTTGGTTTTCCAGGGTCGGCTGGCGGCTGGTGGATGGGGCTGAGCTTGTTGCACACGTTGTTTATTAAAGAACACAATGCGATATGCGATCGCCTGCAACAGCGCTACCCAGATTGGAACGATACGCAGCTATTCGACAAGGCCAGGCTCATCACTGCCGCCCTGCTCGCCAAAATTCATACGGTAGAATGGACGCCCGCTATTTTGCCAAATCCCGCTACTCAAATTGCGATGCACGCCAACTGGTGGGGCGTGTTAGGCAGAGACGTTAAAAACGTGACCGGCAACCTGGGTGAAGACGAACTACTCAGCGGCATTGTGGGTTCTGCGACCGATCACCACGGATCGCCTTACTATCTCACTGAAGAGTTCGTCTCTGTGTATAGAATGCATCCGCTCATTCCAGATGATATAGACTTTTATGCGCACCGCAGCGGCGAGCACCTGACGAGCAAACAGTTTCCAAGCGTATTTGGCAAACGCACCCGCAAGATCATGCAGTCTATGCCAATAGAAGACGCTTTATACTCCTTTGGCATTCAGCATCCTGGCGCGATTACGCTGCATAACTATCCTAATTTTCTAAGGGCGCTGGTTAAAGATGGGGCAAAAGATGCTTTTGATTTAGCAGCAGTAGATATTTTACGAGATCGCGAGCGCGGCGTGCCTCGTTACAATCGGTTTCGAGAGATTATAGGCAAAGATAGCGTGTCTTCTTTTGAGGAGCTTACCAGCAATCCGACGTGGGCTAGGGAGCTGCGCGAAGTCTATAACAACGACATTAACAGCGTTGACTTGATGGTGGGTCTATTTGCTGAGGATCTGCCGGAAGGCTTTGGCTTTAGCGATACGGCGTTCAGGGTCTTTATTTTAATGGCCTCTAGACGGTTGAAGAGCGATCGCTTCTTTACTAAAGACTATCGAGCCAGCGTCTACACCCAGTTTGGCCTAGATTGGATTGAAGAAAACAGCTTTCTAACCGTTCTTCGCCGCCACTATCCGGCACTCTCACCTGCTTTATACGGACTCACCAACGGCTTTGCACCCTGGCGAAAGCTGGCATAGCCCATAACAGCCTTGTTCTAGCCCTTAGCTCTCTAATCCCAACCATGCGCAATGTTCTTATCGAATGTTGCGCATTCGTTTGCGTGTCGTCCTAAACAAATAAAGTGCATAAGCTCGACTCTTTTATTCTTACTTGTAAGTAGAAAGACGAATCGTGCTGCTATCTCTTTTTGTGAACATGACAAATGACACAGATTAAAAGGTGACATTTGTTCGATGTGTTAGAGCTAGCTTAAAACTACAGTTGAAACAACGAATACAGCAGTTGGCAGCATACAACAGCTTACTTCAATAGTATGTTCTGCCCCAAAGAAACTGCGCTTTGTCGTCACTAGCCTGAAGAATTTTTCAATGCAAACTTGAAAATAGGAAATATTCGATGTTTTTTAGTTCGTCTGTGTATGCGATCGCCCTAGCGACAAGTACTATCTCTCCTTCCTCCTACGGCTGTATTTCTTGCCAACAGGCAACTATCTACATGCCTAATCCACCCATACTCCAGATAACAGAAATAGCCGAGCCCGCTATGAGAGAAAGCCCCTTATGGCCCGACGACTCACAGAAGGCCAATGAACTATAGCAAGCAGCACAGTGAGAATAGGCAGGCCAGAGAGCCGCCAGCCCGTTAACAGCTACAGACTTACTACAGCACAGTCCCAAGTACAGTCCCATCTAAACTCTTTGGAAGAAAAACAATGGCTAGGAAACAAGGCAATCCTCCCACTACTCATACTGTAGAGGCAGGAGATTCTCTATTTGATATTGCTCAAGCCTACTACGGCGCAGGCGATCAGTGGTCAAAGATCTCCGCTGCCAATGGCAATATTCAGCCCCCTGATTTAAAGCTGGGGCAAACGCTCAAAATTCCCTCTCTTAGCTCGCAGCCTCAGCCGACAACAACTGGTAAAGTAGTTGCCTATCAGCACGCTGAGTATACTGGCGATAGCCAAACCTTTGAAGTAGGCAAATACGACGTCGGTCAGCTTAAAAACGACAGCATTAGTTCTCTCAAAGTTCCCTCTGGAATGACGGTTGTCCTTTATGAGCACGCTCGGTTTGGCGGTTCGAGTAAGGCATTCACAGCCGATGCCCCTTATGTGGGTAATGATTTCAACGACACAGCCTCTTCTCTTATCATCAAGGCTAACGGCTCTTCTCCAACAACTGGCCCGTCTACTGGCCCGACGACTGGTACGAGCAGTGGCTTTGCAAAGATCGTATCACAGCAAACCTTTGAGACGATGTTTCCAAATCGAAATAGGTTTTACACCTATAGCGGGCTAGTCGCTGCTACAAAAAAATACCCTAAGTTCTGTAACGATGGAACAAGCGAGCAAAACAAGCGTGAGGCCGCGGCGTTTTTGGCCAACATCTCTCATGAAACAGGGAGCTTGAAAGCCATTGAAGAAGAGAACAAGGCCAACTGGCCCCACTACTGCCAGACAGGTCAGTACCCTTGCGTGCCGGGTAAAACCTATCACGGTCGTGGCCCGATGCAGCTTTCGTGGAACTACAACTATGCCGCCTGTGGAAAAGCGCTAGGTATCGACCTGCTCAACAATCCTGACCGGGTTGCAACAGACAGTGCCGTTGCCTTTATGAGCGCTCTGTGGTTTTGGATGACCCCCCAGCCGCCCAAAGCTGCCTGTCACACGGCCATCAACGCATCTGGCTTTGGTGCGACCATCAACATCATCAATGGCGGCCTTGAGTGCGGTCAGCAAAATAACCCGAAAGTTCAGCACAGAATACAGCTCTATAAGCAGTTTACTAGCGAGCTAGGTGTCTCTCCAGGCAGCAACCTTTCTTGCTAGAGACTGCTGAACTTATTTTTTTGACACCTTACTACACGCAGGAAATAAACGATGTTTGATAGTCTACTTGAATCAGCTAAGGTTTGTATTGACGTTTCTCCAGAAGACGATCTTCTGTTAAAGAGCAATAGTCCGTTAGAAAGCAATAGTCTGCTAGAAGGCGATAGTCCCTCAGCGCCCCTTTCTCGCGGTGCGATAATTACGCGTAAAAAGTGGAAGCCCGGTCAGACGCTGCGGGTTCGCTTCTTAGATGGCGATCCAAGCGTTCATCGTAAAGTTGAGGCGTTTGCCCATCAGTGGAGCCAGTTTGCCAATATTAAATTCAACTTTGGCAATCATCAACAAGCTGAAATTCGCATTTCTTTTAAGCCCGGTGGCTCTTGGTCACTGCTAGGAACAGATGCGCTTAGCAGGAAGAATCAGAACGAAGCTACGATGAACTACGGCTGGCTAAAGCCTGATAGCTCTGATAGAGAATATTCTGGCGTGGTGCTGCATGAGTTTGGACATGCCTTAGGCTGTATCCACGAGCATCAGCATCCAGAAGCTGGCATTCCTTGGAACCGCGATGCCGTTTACCGCTACTACATGGGGCCGCCGAACAACTGGCCCAGAGAGAGAGTTGATAGCAACTTGTTCTCACGGTATGGAAAAGATATCACTCAATTCTCTAAGTTCGACACGAAGTCGATCATGCTTTATTCCGTTCGCAAAGAGCTAACGACGAATGGCTATGAGGTCAAGTCGAGTTCATATCTTTCAGATACAGACAAAGCCTTCATTCGTTCAATTTATCCCTTCTCCGATGGTGGCGGTACGGGCAGCCAGGCTGTTGCCTACATCTACCGCCACGCTGACTATGGCGAACCTGCCAAGGCTTTGAGCATAGGTCGATATGATGGAGGATTTACCAACGATGCGATTAGCTCTATGAAAGTGCCCAAAGGACTGAAAGTAACTCTCTTTGAACATGGTGGATTCCAGGGGCGGCGCAAGACGTTTACGAAGGATGCGCCTTATTTGGGTGATGACTTTAACGATATGGCCTCCTCAATTATTGTTGAAAGCACTTAGGACTGCCGAATGCCGTAGGGGCATAGCACTGCTATGCCCCTACGATACCTGATGCTCAGAACAATTTTTCCAAACTGTCCTTTCAAGAAAAACAGAACATTTACGATGTCAGTCAAAATTTTTACAGACGCTCAATTCTCTGGTTCTGCCTCGCTTTCTCTGAGCAAATCATATCCCTATGTCGGAGACTTTTGGAATGACAAAATCTCTTCAATTAAGGTCGAATCGGGTACCTGGGAATTTTTTGAACACGCAAACTACCAGGGCAGGAGTTTCCGGCTAGCCCCAGGTGATTATTCTTATGTCACTAATGAGTGGAACGACGCGATCTCTTCTTTTAAGCAAGTCTCATCGGGCACGTCGCCTAGCAACCCGCCCGGCAATCCCTCAGGCGGTGGCGGTATGGTTCAAGAGCTTTTGAATGCCCATAATTCCTACCGCTCGCAGGTTGGGGTCGCGCCGCTCGCCTGGTCAAACACGCTGGCTAATCATGCTAAAGAATGGGCCAATCATCTTGCAGCCACTAACGGATTTAAGCATAGCGGGGCTAAAGGAGAAGGTGAAAATCTTTGGATGGGTACCTCTGGCCGGTTTAGCTATACCCAAATGGTGGGTAGCTGGGGAGATGAAAAGAAACACTTTGTCTATGGCACATTCCCTAATGTTAGCAAGACGGGTAACTGGGCCGATGTGGGCCACTACACGCAGATAGTGTGGCGAAAGACAACAAAAGTAGGATGCGCCGTAGTTAAAGGTAGAGACGGTAGGGATAGGCTGGTTTGTCGCTATACCTCTCAAGGTAACTTTAGAGGCCAAAAACCGTTTTAGAGCTGCACATCGACGCACTGGCCATCTCAAATCAATTTAATTCAAGAGAGAAAACATGAAAACTATTTTTGGCCCTCAATTTCTCGGTGTGGCTTTTAGCCCCTATGTTGGTCATTGGATAGGAACACCGCCGAACGCTAAAGTCCCCCTTTGGGACTCATACAGCCAGCAGGATATTATTCAAATGCTTGAGGTCGTCTCTACCGAGTTCGACCGAATTAGCACCTACAGTATGGGCTATGCAGGGTACTATCCGCCGACAACGCCCTGGAATAAGCTCGATGCTAACTGTCTGGTTGCAGGTGCGGCTTCCCGGTTGAATCAGCAAAGGGGCACTTTAGCAATTCAAGTAGCGCAGGGAATATATCAGCACGACAATCCGACGTACCAGCAGATAGAAATTGAGGCTGCTTTTTCTGCGGCTAAAGCAGCGAATGCTGTTTATCCTGGCACGGTAACTTCTTTTGTTTTTACAAATGAGTATGTGGTTAACGCAGAAACGGCGAATGCTGTTAACACCATGATTGTAAATAACAAACAGAAAGCGCACGAACTGAATATAAAGGTGGGTGTGCGATCGCATACTTTTGGAGAAATTGCCAACCCCAACAGCTCCTTTTACAACGAACTAAAAAGACTCATCCAAAATTGCGACTTCATCCAGTGCAATCTTTATCCGGGTGAACATGCTCCTAACCCCACCGAAGGCGTTAAACAGGTGGATCGTGCCTTTAAACAAATCCTTACGGCGGTTGCCAAAATAAATCCGCAGTGTGAGGTGATGATTGGCGAAACGGGATGGCCATCGCAAGGATATAGCTTCAATAAAACAGACAATACTGTATCGAATCTTCGTGCCTACTACGAAGCAATGGGCCAGTGGGCCAAAACGAACCGTGTGATGACCTACTTGTTTGAAGCGATCGATGAACCTTGGAAAAGCGCGCAGGACGGTAAATCTCCTTCCTCAGAACCGTGGAAAGGGCCAAAGGGAGCCGAAGGACACTATGGCATTTGGTTTCTTAACGCTCAAGGTAAGTATGTCCGCAAGTAAATATGATGCTTGCTATTAGCGATACGTTACAACATTTGCAAAGGAGAATGATGGAATTATCAATTATCAACAATACAAACCAGTACAGCAACAAAGATATTTATTTTGGCATTATCGGAGAACAATCGGGTAAGTGGGGATACATCACGCCTAATGGCAGTTGGCAAAAAGCGCCGCCCCAATCCCAAAAAGTAAACGTGCCGTTTTTTAAGCTCTCCGATCGAGGATCAATTCACTTGTCGCCACCTATTATTTCTGGTCGATGCTGGATCTCAATAGGTCGGCCTTTGACCGTTCCTCTCTGGGATTTAGGCTTTACAGGGCCAGCATTTAATGTAGAAACAGACCCTAATTACAGCATCATTTTTGATAAGTTTGAGTTTACCTACAATCCAGACAAAACAGTTTACTGCAATACGACTAGCGTAGACTTTTTTGGAATGCCGATTACGGCGACGCTCATTGGCAGTAGAAAGCAGAGCGTAGGCATGTCTGCTTCTAGAAGTCAGATATTCAAGGCATTTCAAAAAGCGTCTCCCTTTAATTCATTAATTCGTGCTGCTGGCGACAAGCAGTTAAGAATTCTAGCGCCACAGAAAGATGCCACGTTTCCACAAAACTACTTCAATGCCTACATCGACAAATGCTGGCAACAGTATCGAAGCCGATCGCTGACACTGCAGCCCCTGCCCTTTGTCGGCGCGACCTACATTTCAAAGGGAAGTGTTGATGGCAACAACGTATTTAACTTTGTGACAGCGCCAGGTAATACCACACACGCAATTCCCAAACCAACTTCTAACAATGTCTTTGGCTGTGATGGCGTTTTTAACCCGGCAGGTAGTGGCTTAGCTCGCATCATTGATGGAGACATCAAAAATCAGGTGTCAGCAGCCTTAAATCGAACAATTCTACTCAATAGCGATTCGTCTACTTGGTGTGATGCAGGTAAGTACTATTTCAATTCAACCACTCATTACTATGCCAAAATTTTGCACGAGTTGAGTATAGATGGAAAGTCTTACGCTTTTCCCTATGACGATAAATGCGAACACAGCAGCACCCTTGTTGATACCGCCCCGACCGAAATCGTGCTTACGTTGACAGGTACTGACAATTTGAACTAGCCGCTGCTGGCAGTGCCTCAGTTCACTCAGGCGTAGCGGCTATCGTCTCTACTGCGGGGGGGTATGGCGGCGCTAACGCGGGCGTCTAACCACATAGAGACGCTGTAGGTGGATGATGATAGCGCTATGAAAGGTGCTTTCTTCTCCGATTAGCATTGGCAGCGGCACAAAAAGCTGGACTGCAATTCGTTTAAGAGTGCATAGGTTTGTTCGGTGGCTTCCTACTTACTAGCAGTCCCCATCAGGTTCGTTGCTATGACATTTGTCATGGTCTAGATGGTGACATTCATAAGATGCCTGATGGTCACTGAGATTTTATCTTTGAAATCTAAACAACTCCCTGAAACCCCTAATCCTTTAAGGAGGAAGCAAAAATGCCTGCAAAACTTGTTGTTATTGGTGATAGTGTTAGTGAGGGTTTTCTCAATGGCAGTATTTCTAAAACGCATTTGTCTTTCCCAGCTTTGATTGCTGAGTGCTTGAGAGACTGTGACTTCCATATCCCTGACTTTTCAGGTGCAGACGGTTTGCCGCTCAATCTAGAAGCCTTGCTGAACTATCTAGAGGCTCAGTTTGGTAGCTGCTTATTTCAGGCGAACCCTGAACTACTACAGCTCGCTATTGGACAGTTTATGGATATTGTTGAAGACTATTGGGAGAGAGGCGAAGGAACTCTCCCATCGGCAACTGGCCCGCTGCACCGTAATCTTTCTGTTTGGGGCTTTCAACTGCCAGATTGCGATACGCTCTCTGATGAGGTTGTTCAGCAGTTCATCCCACCTGCAGAAGATGACCCTGTTGAGCAGCAGCCTGAGTTTGCGCTGTATCGAACGGCCCGGCGAACGCTAAATCCTAGCCAGACACGGCAGTATCAGTCGCTAGCTCAGCTAGGCGTTGCTCAGAAGATTGCTGAGGCAGACGGTATTGATAATCTTATTTTTTGGCTAGGTAGCAACCACTGCCTGCAAACGATGGTCAATCTCAATGTGGAATGGTCTACAGAAGAGACAGCTAGCCAGCCGCTACATCTACGAACAGCGACGCTGTGGCGGCCTGAGCACTTCAAGCCAGTGCTACGCCGCGTGGCCAAAAAGGTAGCGGCGTTGGGCGCAGAAAATGTGTTTATCGGCAATGTTCCCCATGTGACAATTCCACCCGTTAGTCGTGGCGTGACGCCTGGGGCAGCGCCCGGTGAAGGGCAGGACGCTGACGGCTACTTTGAGTACTACACTCACTTTTGGATTTGGGACAGCGAGTTTGACCCAGAGCAGCATCCTCATTTGACGCGATCGCAGGTCAAAAAAATAGATGCCGTCGTCGATGAATACAACTTTCTGATTCAAGTCGAAGCTAACCGCTACGGCTGGCACTTAGTTGATATGGCGAACAGCTTAGACAAGCTGGCGTTTCGCCGTCAGCAGGGTGCGAGTCGCTACACCTTCCCCTCCGAGCTAGTAGCCGCACTGCGCGCTAATCCTAGAACGAACAACCGGGTTACCGCCGACGATGAGGTGCTTCTCGATACGAGGTATTTCCGACTAGACCCAGAGCCTAAAACGCCCGATAATATTTACAAAGGCGGTTTGTTCAGTCTCGACGGTACGCACCCGACGACGCTTGGCTATGGCATCATTGCCCATGAATTTCTGCAGGCGATGGAGAAGGTTTGGTGTGCTAAAGGCCAGTCACCGCTACTAAAGCCGCTGGACTGGGAGAAGATAGTTGCGAGCGATTCTCTTTTGACTGAGCCGCCTGGTAGTCTAGCTGAGCCGAGAAGTTTGTTTTCTGTATTGTTCAATCAGCCTGCCGCTCCAGAAACGACGAGTCTGCGAGGGCTTGGCATCCCAAAGCTTAACCAGTTTAGGCCAAAGGTTACTGTGCAGCGAAAGTTAGAAAAAAGAGGTGCTGAGGATCAAAGCGGTAGCAGCGGCATTAGGCGTAAAGACGGTAGGGCTAGAAAGAAATTTCACACTCAAGAAGAACGTAGCAAGACTATTGGTATTGCAAACATCTTCATGCCTTAATTCAAACAGAATCTTTGATAGCGCGAGGACTCTGTTTGCCTCTTGCCCATAGTGCAAAGAGCCCGCCTGTTGCGAACATAAGCAGCGCATAGATGGCGGCTGGAATGGCCATCGTTGGATTGTTTAGCAGCGTTGGCGCGCTTGCCACTGCGATCGCAAGCGTTCCATTTTGAATCCCCACTTCGCAGGTAACGGCAACCGCACTTTTTTGCCCAAGCCTAGCTACCGTTGCAATTAAGTAGCCTAGAACCATTGTCGCTACGTTCAGCGCTAGCGTCACCCAGCCGACTTGCAAAAAGAAAGTAACCACGCTCGCCCGCTCCTTTAGCAGTAGGCCAAAGATAATCAGCGCTAAAAAAAATAACGAAAGCCACTTCACTCCTTTCTCAACTTTGGCTGAAAACTGGGGTGCATAGCGGCGCAGTAACATGCCTAGTGCTACAGGAATAATCGTGATAACGGCAATTTGGAGCACTGTTTCTCCAAAGGGTAGCTGAAGTGAAACGTTCTGCCCAATAAAGCTACTCGTGGCTAGATTGACCACGAGCGGAATGGTGAATACGGTGATGATACTGCTGATTGCCGTGAGCGTAATAGAAAGTGCCACATCTCCTACTGCCAGGTAGGTCACCAGATTAGACGTTGGCCCGCCAGGACAGGCGGCTAGTATCATCACGCCAACGGCTAGCTCTGGTGAAAGGGGGAAAATGGAGGCGAAGAGAAAGCCGATTAGCGGGAGCATTACTAGCTGCGCAAGTAGACCGATGATGACTGCTTTGGGTGCGATCGCAATCCGCTTAAAGTCGGCGGCACTCAGTCCTAGCCCCATGCCGAGCATAATGACAAACAAGGCCAGGGGAAGAAAGACAGCCGTTAAAAAGTTTGATTCCATGACGAGAGAAAATACTACTTAGGTAAAGTGCTTTGCCGCATGTCAGATCTCAGCGACAGAAGGTAAAAATTATGCAGCGCCTCGACGAGAACAACTTTAAAATTGTCTTTAGAGTGGGTTGCATAATCATCGCGATATGGATGAGAGATATCGGTAAGGTTACCAATTTTGTTCTCTATGAGCAATAGGCAGCATTTTAAAAAAATGTGCATAAGGTCGATTTTTCCGCACCTATACAGATGTAGATAGAGTGAATCTCACTAACCGGTGCTGCTACAGGCACATTCACTTTTGCATGTAAAAACCATTTGAGAAAAGCGTCATGAACCCTAAGCATAAGCTTCTACTCTCTACTGCAATTTCTACGATAACTATAACAGCCGTAGCATCGCTAGGCTATCTCAGTCCCAGTCAGGCTTCTAATACAAACCTCCTTGAAACAAACATGTCTACGCAAGCTCTACCCAAAGAAATATCGCAGACCCTATCAGAGGAGTCATCCGAACAGCTTAGTACCGCAATTGGCAAAGCTACGTATACGCTGAACGAGCCCGCTATTCAGTTTGACTACGATCCAAACTTGTTCGTACTCTCATCTTCTAGGCCAGAGCAGCGCGATCCCCTATCTCTTCTGAGAAGCTCTACGTCCCTTTGGAGCAAGGAAGACTATCTAGCAATTCAAAATGCGGGTGATGAGCTAGGAGACTTTCCAGACAAGCTCAGAATATCTGTATACAGCAATCCCGACAGAATTCCTGCCCTAGATTGGATATCTGGTCGGCCTGGTGAGTCGCTTGGTGTAGAAATAGAGGGTATAACAGGACGGACACCCGACACAACCGTTGCTGGTCAAGACGCGTGGACGTTCTCCTACAGGTCACTGTTTGAATATGATGGCATTATTTTTCATGCCGCGAACGGTCTGATGGTTATAATAACCGCGTACAGACCGCCTGCTGAATACGTACCCTCTGAAGGTAGTGAAACGTATCCAACGGCACTCTCAACAATTCTTGAGTCTATGGCGCTGACAACGCCTGCATCTGAGTAATGCTCATACTGTTCATCTACCGCTTACTGACAAGCCACAGCCGTTTGAACAGCGCTTGTAGGCGAAGCTGCAACTAGCTTTACTCTGCCATTCTCTCTTACCCAACCCTGCGCTTCTACAATGCCGTTTGGTGTAGCAAGCGTAGGGTCAGGTAGCGCGCTCGAAATCGAATCTGTTGCTTCTACAGATTCGTCTAGTGTGGCCCATTCTGACGCGGGCATATTGCCTACTAGCGCATCGACAGGACTTTGCGGCAGTCCCCCCCGCCCTGTCACTACAAATTCACTATCCTGCCCGTCTCTGTTGCCAGAACAGGTCTGAGTAATTTGGTTAGAGACATCTGTAAAAGCAACCGGCAGTTCAGCTAGGCCGCTTCTAAGATCAGTCTCTGGCGTAGCAACATCTACCGTTCCTTGAATGCCCTGCTCTGAGCTTGCTGTGATGTCATTCGTGAGCAGGTTATCTTGAGATTGAGCGGCGATACCAATCAGCCCTGAAGTGTC
This sequence comes from uncultured cyanobacterium, assembly GCA_963793265.1. Taxonomy (GTDB): domain Bacteria; phylum Cyanobacteriota; class Cyanobacteriia; order Phormidesmidales; family Phormidesmidaceae; genus Phormidesmis. The sequence continues at coordinate 160,511 of CAWBZI010000002.1, read as the reverse complement.
AATGCGAACGTTGCCGCCGCTGCCGCTGAATGCATTGGCTAGAATGTCGTTGTTTTCGCCAGAAACGGAGACAATTGTCGCTGACTCAATGTCAATATTGCCACCGTTTCCACCTGCGCCATCTGTTCCTGCTGTTGTTGAGATTAAGCTGCCGTTGCGCAACAGCAAGACATCAAGATTCTCTAACGCAATGTTACCGCCATTCACCGATGCGGTTTCGGCAGTGAGCCGCCCGTTGTCTAAACGTACTGTATTCGCTGCGATCGCCATATTGCCAGCCGTGCCGCGACCCTGACTATCTACCTCTATCCTGGCCTGGTCTAGCACCTGTAAATCTTGGGTAGCCAGTCGCACCGTACCCCCAACACCAGCCGAGTTTTGGGCAGTATTTGCGAATAAACCGCTGAAAAATGATAGACCGTTGTCAATTCTAGCGGCGCTGGTGCCGGTCAGAATGGTTTGACTAGCAATCTCTAGGTCGATGTTGCCTGCGCGTCCATCACCTCTAGTTCCAGTCTCAATTTGTCCACCGCCTGCAAGTTCAAGACTGTTGGCATCAACCGTGACGTTTCCACCTGGAAAGCGATTAGAAGTCGTCGTAGAAATAACGCCGTTATCAGATAGACGAACCGAATCAGCCATTAGGCTGACATTTCCTCCACGCCCCTGAGCCTCTGCATCGGTAGAAGCGAGGATCGCGCTAGAGAATCGCGGGTCATTTAATAATGCGCCGTCTATAGAAATATAATCGCGAGCCCGAATAGCCACATCACCAGCATTACCCCGTCCGCTCGTCGTCAGTTGGAGCTGCGCGCCATTAACGATATCCAGCGAACCTGTTGTAATTTGAACGTTGCCTGCACTACGAGCATCGTCCGCACTGCCTAAAAATATTGTGCTTTCTGACAGTTGCCCGAGGCTGCTCACGATGCCACTTTGATCAAGAATAGTACGATCTTGAGTCTCAATTGTAATATCACCACCATCTCCTCTACCTCTCGTATCTGCAAAGACACGCGCATCGTTATTGAGTGACAGAGAAGTTGTCGTCATTTGGATATTGCCAGCGTTTCCTACGCCATCGGTTCTAGAAGAGAGCTGAGCAACATCGGTCAGCGACAGCACAGAGGTTGTAATTTGAATATTGCCACCGTCACCAGTAGCGGCAATACCCGCCTGGTTAGTGAACACACCGCTGAAAACAGCACTGTTCTCTAACGTAACGCTCTCAGGGGCATTGATAATCACATCGCCCGCGTCACCTCGACCAAAGGTGCCGGACGCTAGCTGCGCACCGTTCTTTAGTAGCAGTACCAGCGTTGTTATCTCGATGTTGCCAGCGCTGCCTGTTGCAATCAGCGTTCTATCACTACCGCCAAGATTACTAAAGACAATACCGCCATCCATGGTGATGCGATCGCGCGCATTAATCTCAACTCGGCCTGCACTGCCCGCACCCAAAAGCGTTGACTGCACACCACTACCACCGCGACCAGACACAAAAAAATCATCTGTTGTAATTAAAACATTGCCGCCATCTCCACTACGGCTCCGAACAATGTTATCAATAGTAGAGTCAACCACTCGAATCTGGCTAGCATCGAGTGTGATATCTCCAGATTGGCCTCCTACGAGTTCGGATTCGCCAACTGTTCCTGCTGATACGCCGCTACCGTTCAGAATCTCTAGCGTGTGAGCCGTCACTGCCACACTACCGCCGCTAATCGTAAAATCTGACGCAACTAAACGGGAGCCGTTGGCGATTGATACGTCCGCTCGGGCAATACCCGATGGAAATTCCAAGCCGCCATTTCTATTAAACGTGACTGCTCCCGGCTTGCTAATACCACCCATCTCCATGCGTCCACCCAAGGCACTTAGTCCGCCTCCATCCAGGCTGACATTTCCGCCTAGCAGCGTTATGCGCTCGCCATCTGTCACGCGCAGCCCGCCACCAGGAGCACTGTCTAAGCCCGTCGGTGGTAACGTTCGAGAATTATTAACAATTGCCGCAGGATTCGCCTGATTGAACAGAAATGCAGAGGGCCAAATCGTCAGCCTCGGTTCGTTAGGAAGGCCAGTGTCGATGATATTAAGTTCAACAGCATCAGCAGTGGTTGCCAAAAGAGAGCCGCCCCTTAAATCTAACCGGGCGCTTCTGCCAAAAATGATACCGTTCGGATTGATAAGGAAAAGATCGGCATCGCCAAAAACGCCTAGCAATCCTAGAATCTGCGATTCAACACCGCCAGTTACCCTACTTAAGATATTGTCTACGCCAGGATCGTCAAAATAGATGGCCCGACCTGCTTCAACGTGAAATGCTTCAAAGCTGTGAAACAAAGTATTTCCCTGCCTCGATCCGCCTTCAATAACATCACCAGGATAGTCGGGACTGATAGGTCTGAGCGTAGAAGACTCCTCTCCTAACGTGTCGTCAGGAATTGGCATCAACTGTGCTGAGACTGAACCCATCCAAGGAAATAGTATGCCAGCTATCACTATTGCCAGCCTAGCTTTCCGCCGAATATGACGCATAAAAATTACTCTTGTCGGCAATTTATCTTGCAACTAATGAAAATGGTGATGACGCACGTATAGACTTAATCAGAATAGAAACAAATAGTCAATTACACAGACATTCGTTGTTATATTTATACTTATTTTCGAGTCGTGCATAATTTCTATTGCATTTAGCTGAGTACTTATTCAAACACCCGCGAACCATGCTGACCTCAAACCTAAGATTTCTCAACCGACCATCTCTTTTTATTGCGGGTATCTCACTTGCAGTCGTTCAAGCTGGCGCGGCACCTGCGATCGCCTCCCCTCCAACTCGCCCATACAATAGCTTCGACAGCTACACTGCCACCAACCCTAACAGCGGTAACGCCACAGATATCTACTTCCCAACGCTTGATGACGGTAGGGCTGTAGACGATTTGCCTGCTGTTTTACTTCTTCAAGGTGCACTGGTTGATAAAGGCTTTTATGCTGACTACGCGAGCCAGGTTGCGCAATACGGCTTCGCAGTCTCTGTGCCTAACCACGTCCAATCTATTCCTGGGCTAGGCGATGTTCTAGCGCCTGATACATCTCAGGTTCAAGCCGGTTTAGACCAATTTATCTTTGAGTCAAACAGCCCTACTTCACCTTTGAGTGGAAAAGTCGATACCGAGAAGTTTGGACTTTTAGGCCATTCTCTCGGCGGTGCGGTTGGTCTATCTACGATTGGCGAGATTTGTGCTCCCGGACTTTGCTCAGCGCCTTTTGTTCGGCCCGACGCGCTGGTAAGCGGCGCTTTTTTTGGTGCCAACCTACGCGATGGAAACGATGTTTTCTTTCCTATCGACAAAGAGGGTATCGGCGTTGCACTAATTCAAGGCAATCAAGACGGGCGAGCGCTACCGGCTAATGCTGAGCGCACGTTCGCGCAAATTCAAACGCCACCTAAGGCGCTGATTGAGCTTGACGGTGTTAACCATTTTGGCATCACAGACGTCAATGTGCCGGATGGAGCAATTCCAGATTCTAATCTACAGACAGTTTCGCAGCAGGCTTCTATCGAGACGGTCGCGAGGTGGAGCGGCCTATTTCTAAGCGGCACGATTCAGGGCGATCAAGCAGCGCTTGATTATGTGTTTGAGTCTGGTGCGAGCACAGATCCTGTTGTTATTCGTGTAGAAGGACAACTGGCAGCAGAGAGTGCTCAATCTGTGCCTGAGCCGTTTTCGGTAGCGGGTATATTTGGCGGTTTGTTGGGTTTGCTTATGCTGAAGAAACAAAAATAAGAGAAGCCGTCGCCGTTATGCTGCCGCCACTGACCTTAAGTTCCATAGCAAAACGGCTATAGCGATTAGTCCTAACCCGAGTAAACTACTGGGCTCATTTACAGCAGCTACAGAAACCTTTCCACTAGCTTGAACCGACTCGATAACGTTTAGCAGTTCAGGATTGTTAACATCGTCAGTTGGGTTTAGTAAAATAGGCTCTCCATTCAAGAAAACAGAGTAGTTTGGATACGCCCGGTTTGTGCCCGTTAAATCGTAGATAATGCCGTCGTCAGATAGCGTTAGATCGATATCGTAAATGAACTCAGCGGGTGTGGTTTCTATATCTGGGGGTAGGAATTTTTCAATCAGCGGATTGGTAGCCTGCGCAGCGACTTTAAGCTTGATACTATTCTCGCCTACTCTCGTCGCCTCGAAGCTACTAACTGGCGTTGTCTTATCAGACTGCGAAACTTCTACTCCATTTTGTTCTAAAAATCCAACGCTTGTGCCAGCTTCTGCAAAGCTGCTGACAATAAGATCTGGGCTCTGTGTGTCTATTACAACCTGTGAAAACAGACGAGATTGACCGTTTCGAGTAGCTTCTAGGCTGAAGCCTCTATTGTCTCCTACAAATTCTGTAAAGAAAGGTGGCAGCAGGTCTACTGCCGGATTTGCGACTCGCTCAGTGGGAATAAAAGCGTCGAAATCCAGCGTTAAGCGTGCAGCTTGTGCCGCAGGTGCTACGGTGAGGCTGCCGAGGAGTAATCCCATCAGTCCAAGTATTTTCATCGTTTTTTTAGTAAGCGTTATTAACTACTCAGCTATGCGTAGCAGAAATTATGCAGCGATCGCAAGTTACACCTGTGGGCTAGTCGCAAACAGTTATCTCAGCGTGCGCTAGCGCGCGATTGCTCTTTAGATAATCCGCTACCTGCTGACAGCCTATTTCCAACAGGGCACTTGAGCGCATTCCAGGTTCTAACGCCCATATTGAAACTGTTGTATCTACAGTAGTCGTTGCTAGTTTCTCACCATTGGGGCTGAAGGCAAGACCGTTTATACCGCTCCGGTAGCCGGTAAAAGTCGTTAGCAAAGATCCGTCTGGCTCCCATAGCCGAACGGTTTCGTCTGCACTACTCGAAGCGATTCGCTTATTGTCTGGGCTGAAGGCAACGTCAATAACAGCATTCTGATGCTCCTCTAGAGCGGTGATAAAAGTACCGTCTGGTTGCCAGAGCCGAATGGTTCTATCATCACTGGCCGAGGCGATGATCTGACCATTTGGGCTGAAAGCAATGCCGTTGACGCCTGCGGTGTGTCCTTCTAGTGTTGCAATGCTAGTGCCGTCAGACCGCCAGAGGCGAATAGTTCTATCATCACTGGTTGAAGCAATGATCTGGCCGTCTGGGCTAAACGCAACCGCGTTTACGCCTTCGGTATGTCCGTTTAATATGGTGATTAGCTCACCGTTACGCTGCCATAGTTTGACAGTGCCATCGTCACTAGCCGAGGCAATTGTTTGGCTATTAGGGCTTATGGCAACGTCGGTAACCCAGTCCGTATGGCCTGTAAGCGTGGAGATTGGCGTGCCGTCTGACTGCCAAAGCCGAACGCTTTTGTCTTTGCTGGCGGAAGCGATAAACTGGCCGTTTGGACTGAAAGTGAGGCCGTATACTGTGTCCGTATGGCCTCTCAGCGTTTGAATTAGCATGCCGTTGGGGTTCCATAGCTTAACCGTACTGTCTGCGCTGCCGGAAGCAACTAGCTGATTGTTAGGACTAAAGGCGACGTCTAAGACCGTATCTTTGTGACTGTCTAAAACGGTGAGTAGGGGATTGTGCCACTGCCAAAGTCTAACGGTGCCATCGAAGCTGGCTGAGGCTACCGTTTGCCCATCGGGACTAAAGGCACTGTCGGTAACGCCGTTGCTGTGACCCCTAAAAATAGATAGCAAAGTGCCATCGCGTTTCCAGAGGCGCAGGGTTGTATCGTCGCTAGCAGAGATAATGCGCTGGCCGTTTGGGCTAAAGGCGATCGCATACACCGTATTGTAGTGTTCCTCTAAAACCTGCCTGGAACCATCCTTTATATTCCAAAGCTGCGCAAGCCCGTCTGCTGCAGCAGAAGCAAGCGTTTCACCATCCGGGCTAAATGCAAGATCTCGAACGCTATCGGTATGACCTTCAAGCACCTTTTGTAGCGCACCCATAGGATTCCACAGCTTGATAAGTCCGTCACCGCCGCCAGTTACGAGACTTTGACCATCAGGGCTAAAGGCGATCGCATCTATTTTCACCTGCTTATGCGCCTCAAACCGCCTAATCAATTTACCGTTGCGCTGCCAAAGTTGAACAAACCCATCCTGGCTCGCAGCCGCCATTAGCTTTCCGTTTGGACTGAAGGCGATCGCGTTGACTGCTGCGGTATGACCCGTAAGCGTCTCCATTAGAGTACCGTCCGTCTTCCATAGCTTGACCGTTCTATCATCGCTAGCAGAAGCGAGCGTTTGACCATCCGGGCTAATTGCCAATCCCCAAATTTCTGAGCTATGGCCTTCCAGGGTTGCTAACAAGGTGCCGTCTGATTGCCACAGCTTTATCGTGCCCTCCTGGCTTGCTGAAGCGATGAGCTGTCCGTTTGGACTAAAAACAACTGCAGTAGCCCCCGCCTGATGAGAGATCAAGCGATTTCTCTCGTCAGCTTGAGAGATGGCCTGGCGAAGAACTGTTTCAACGTCTCGGCGAGTCTCACGCCCTACCCACCTTAAATTGTCCAGCTTTTGCGCAGCTTGCAGGGCCAAAACAAGCGAGTCTAAGCGCTGATCCGACGCAAAAAGAGCGTTCGATGAAGCTGTAATAGCGCTTACTTCACTGATTTGAGCGCGTCGGCTTCCCCACCAGGCAACAGCCGCCAGGGCGGAGGTGATGGCTAGTCCTGCACATAGCGCACTTAACGTTAGGCTCCGACGACGCTTTTGTTGCACCTTTAGCTTTTGCTGAGCCGCTAAACTGCTTTCGATGAACGCCCTATCTGCTGTACTCAGCTCGTCTGAGCGACGCTCGTACCAATCTTTTGCAGTCTCAAGCGATCTACCCCTCAACAGTCCGGCTTCTTCTCTTTCGCTTTTCTCCCACTGTCTTCTAGCCTGCCGCAGCGCTTCCTGCCAGCGCCGAAAATCTCCGTCTACCTGCATCCAATAGCGCAGGCGACCCCAGCTTAAAATCAAAGCCTCATGAATAATCTCAACGCTCTCTTTCTCAGTCAGCGGATTGCGATTGGTAACCACTAGCCGAGCGGATGCTAGCTCTGAGACTAAATTCCAGTTGCTATCACCGACCTCATCCCGGCTAGCAATGCGGCGAGTGGCCTGGTTGTTATGACCAGGTTCGACGAGCTGCACAAAAATCTGCTGTACGCGCTGCTGATCGCCTGAAGGCAGCTTTTCATAAACGGCCTCGGCATGATTGGCCAGCGCTTTTTCTATGCCACCGATTGCCTGATAAGCCTGATGGGTTAAACAACTATTTTGCTGTTGCTTCCACAGCTCGGTGAGCGTAAATTCTAGCAGTGGCAGGCGTCCGGTCTGACTAGCGGTTGCCTGAATAAGCTGATCGGTAAGGCCAGGCTCTAGGGTCACTCGCTTTTTAGCAGCGGGCTGGGTGATCGCACATTCCAACTCTGCCTTATTCATCGGCCCCAGGTTGTATCCACCAGCTTGCAAGGCATCACTTAAGCGGCGATCGCTCAGGGCTTCACCATAGAAGTCTGCGCGCAAAGTTATGAGCAGGGTGAAAGCGGGCGCGAACTGCACGGCATTCAATAACAAATTTACAAAAGGCTGTCGCTCTTCAAAGGGGCAAAGCGTATAGAGTTCTTCAAACTGATCGATGATTAACAGCAATCGGCCTTTCTTCTGTTGATTTTGATCAGCGATCGCATTCTGCAACGCCTGTTCATCTTGTTGAAAGCTAACGGCTAATTTTAGTACCTTTAACCGTGACTGTTCGGCAGCGTTTCCTTCACTGCCTGTTGAGCCTAAAGCCTCGGCTAAGCTTTGAAAAGGATCGCTGCCGGGGCGAGTAGAAACGATCTGCCAGTCTTTACGAGTTTGTTCTAATCGGGGTAGCAGCCCTGCAAACACAACAGAAGATTTACCGCTGCCAGAAGGCCCGGCGATTGCAACAAACGGCTGCTGCGTGACCGCTAGCAAAAGATCTTCTTTTACCTTTTCTCTCCCAAAAAAAAGATGAGCGTCTGCTTCTTTAAAAGTGGATAGTCCTCGGTAAGGACACGCTGAAGCGCCGCCCAGTTGAAGCCATGAAAACGGCTCAGCAGCAGGATTTTGACACAGTACTGGCAGCCAAGAGGCTCCTGGAAATTCGTTCTCTAATCCTTGTAGCTGTCTTCTGGCCTGCCGTACGGCTGAATATAAAGTAAGACTCTCAGTTGCAAAAGCCGTCAAAAAATACTGTAAGAAGGTCTGCGCTACCCGGTTGGGCACGGGCTCTCGCATTACAATGACTTGAGGAATCTGTAGCTGGGCGATCGCTTGAGCTAGGCCCACCCCATCACAGGAATTGAAAATAGCAAGCTGTAGGCCACGAGCGATCGCCCCCTTCAATCCTTCCTCTAACTGTTCAACCGTCAAGCTGTTATGAACATCATCCTCGTTAATATACAGCCGCCCGGTTTGGCCCTCTGTTTGGCTATGGCCTGCAAAAAAGAGAATATCCCAGCCGCGTTTATCCCACAGGTGCCTGTCAAATAGCTGACGAGAAGGGCTCGCTAAAAAGGTGATATCAGCATCTGGTAGGGATTGAAGGGCCAGGCGCTCTGGCTCTATATCAATGCCTCGACGGTCGCCAACAATAGCTAGAATTCTAACTTGTTCCTGCTGTCGCTGAGCGTGGATGGGCTCTGCTCGCTGGTACGTAAGCTGGCTTAGCGCCATTTCGGCATGAGGGTAGTCTTGAAAGAAATCCCAGCAGTGCCAGGGCAAACGCCTAAGTAAGTCATTGTCGGTTTCAAAGATGACTCGAATGGTGTCGGTGGGGTTTAGCTGCGATCGCAACCCTTGTTCTAACACCCGCAGTCCATCGGCATCAAGCCAGTCATTCACGGCCTGCTTAAGCTGCCCGCTCAGCGCTTCAAAGCTCTGCTGGGATACTTGGGTGATGCCAACTGGGTCTATTTCCAGCTCGTCTTCTGATGGCTTTTGAGCTTGGTTTTTAGAAGGCGATCGCAGCTTCAATCGGTTAGACAGCGCTCGATAAGTAGACTGCCAAATACGGTAGATTTCTATAAGTGCAGGTGCAGGTGGCAGGCTACCCACTCTCTGTTCGGTCTGCGATCGCTTGCCCACAGATAGGCGAGCCGTGATATGAGGAAAGCCTTGCTTAAGAGAACCCTTTCCTAAGTTAATAACAACTGTTTTATCCACCCTACAGCTCAAACGCTTCGCTTACTGTAACGCCATTCAGCACAACTTCCACGACAAAGCGAATGCCAGGGTTACCTCTAAACGGCCTGAGCTGAATGTAATTATCCTGCGCTCTAGCCGTCACCGTCTGCAAAACCACGTCTGCACTAGATCGCAGCGTCACCGTTAGGCCCATTGGCAAAACCAAGTCTTCTCCTGTCGGCAAAACCTGAACATTAACCCCAATCCTCTCCTCTTCAGGAACCACTGTAATAATTAGCGCAACTGGGTGCTGATCTATCTGCATTCCTAAGTTAAGCAGTTTGCCACCTTTCGTACCCAGTGTGTTTTGGCGAGCGTTCCAAGCTAAACTTGCCTGTGGATTAATCAGTCGATTGATCGACTGCCATTCTCCCGTTAAGGCGTTGTCTAACCACTGGCTTAATCGAGTGAAAATGCTCTCTTTGGTAGCAGCGGCGGCTGGCTGGACGGCTGCTTCTGGTAGCTGAACGGTGCTCGGATGAGAATACTGAACGTAGCCTAGAAGGTGATTGATCTCCTGATCCCAAAGCGACAGGGGCAGCAGTCGTTGGTCAGACGCTTGGGAGGCAGACGGCTGGGTAACCCGGCTAAGCTGCTGTATGAGTTCGTCATAGCGTAAGAAGCCTCTTATGACGGCTTCCTGCTGTTCTTCTAAAACTTCGATGACAACATAGAGATGCGCTGCTAGCTCAGGCTGTTGGATAATGCTCTCGGGGAATCTTATCGTCTCGTCTAGAACGTGCTCAGTTGTTATCAAGCATGTTTTAAAGCCTTCTATGTTGAGATGCCTATTGAAATGTCTGGTCGCTGCTGTTTGGGGTGCGATCGCTCGGATAGTCGCAGCCGGAAGATTCTCTTTAGCCCAAGCTTCAAAGGCAGACAGGCTCAAGCTGTTAAGGTAGGCTTTCCACCTATCAGGCTCGCTTCGCAGATGTTCACTGTCTGCGTTTGCTTGCTCAAAATATTCCGGCTCTAGCCAGAGGGGTTCAGGTAAAGAGAGGCGTAAGTGAGAAGTGTTTATAAGAGAGATTGCCATGATTGCACTAAGCGTTTTCGGGCGTTTTCGGGCGTTTTCGAGCGTCAAATTCTGTTAAAGCTGGCGCGTTGTTTAACTGAACTGTTCGATATAGCAAATCAGAGCCTTTGCATAATCACTGTCTAAAGAGCGACTCTTCCCAGCTTTGATTTCGGAGGCGGCTTCAATAAAGAGTTTGCTGTCAACAAATGTCTCTATCTGTTCCATTAAGGTGCGTAGATAGGTAGGTTCGGCAGGCGTAGCAGCTAGTCCTTTGTCCTGAGCGGCTTTTAGAATAGCTGCTAATAGCTGTTGTACGGTAAGCTGCCGCACCTGAGTAAGCAGTTCTCCTGGGTTGAGGATGCGCCGGGTTTGATCCCAATTGTTCATCCCTAGCTGCGGCCCAATATCTTTGAGCGATAGCCCTTTTTGATAATAGCGCTGAAGGCCGATCAGGTAAGCGTCTGCAAAGGGCGAGTATCTTTTACTTTTCCTTAATTTTGCAATCTTGCTTTGAACGGCTTGTTCAACGGCATGGGTGAGCGCAATCATGAGCTGCTGCTGTAAATAGGCTATAAATTCCTGCTCTTCTACCGTCGATTCATCGATAGTATTTGCAGGTAGATCTGCTCTGATTGTGTAGTCGCCTGTCTCTGTATCCCTCACTTCTAGCGGCTCTCGGGCCTGCCAAATGTCGAACGTCCTGAGCTGCTCTGCTATCTGCTTGAGTGCTTTTAGCAGTTCGGTGTTTTTATCAAAAGCCATAACCTTTCGCTGGAGCTGCTGGTTCATTTCGGCTAGCTGCGCGGGCGTGGGATCTTTGCAGCGGCTCACTTGCTTGCGGGCTCTGCGATCACGCCGATACACCTGATGAAACGCGGCTACAATCGCCTGCTCTCTTTTTGAAAGTCGCTCTAGCTGATTGACCTGTATGCGGTTCAAAAGCGTCCAATCGCTGAAGGGCTGAAAGCCAAACTCGGTTAGAAAACGCTTCAGGTCTGGCTGCTGCTTGGTTCGCAAAAAAGTCCAGTTGTCCAGGCTCATGCTATTGGCGCGATCGCCCCTATAAGTTTTCAGCACCTCAACGGAAAACACCTTAAAAGCAGAAGGTTTTAGCTCACCAGCTTCACTCACCGTTTGTTGAGTCTGCTTGTCATCGACTACGATCAGCGATCGCCCGTCATCATTGAGCACAAAGGGCAGCAGGTCTTGATAGCTAAAAGACTTGTTGCTCGAAAACAAGGCGTCTATTTTCTGACAGGCTTTGAGAATCGGCGCAGATACGTAGCAGCGTAAGCAAAGTCCCGCGTAGGCTTGCTTTAGTAGGTCAGAAGAATCATCAGTTGAAAATTTACCATTTTCTTGAAACTGAGAAAGCAAGATCTTTTGCACGCTGATAGTCAGTGGCTTAGCCTCTATTTCACTTCTATTTACCTGTTGGCTACAGAAGGCTTTGGCGGGTGCGATGCCCTTAGGCTGATATCGATACCGATCGTCGCTAGGGCTAATACGCCACATCGTCCAATATTTAGACCAGTATTTAGATAGAGCGTTCATAAAGTAGGCACCTCTGTAGCCGCTTGCGGCCATTAGATATTTATTAGGGGTTAGCTATAACTAGGATAGGGGCGCATAAACTTATGCAGCTTTTACGAGCAAAGGTTGCGATCGCCTCCACTTCTACCTTCTGCATGGCTCAGATAGTTCTCTATCAGCCCGCATCCTCTTTCCTGAAGCTGGCCAAAATCTTCTAAAGGCCACACATAGGCATCCCCTTCTGCTGCAGTCACAATCTCTCTATCGCCTATTCTAATATCGCGAATGGCTGAGCCCGGATGCGCCTGCCAGCTAGCAAACAATTCTTTAGCATTGAGATCCCATAGCTGCACGTTACCCGCGCTGTCGCCAGAAGCGAGAAGCCCTCCGGTAGGCTGAAACGAAACTGAATTCACCGCTGCACTCTGAACCTGGAAGACGGCGCTCTGAAAGTCTTGACTATTCTCCTGCGTGTTCCACAGACGGACGGTACCATCTTCTCCACCACTGGCAAGCTGCTCGCCATCAGGGCTAAAAGCAACGCTTTTCACCGCTCCCAAGTGTCCTCCAAACTGGCCTAGCAGCTCACCTTCAAAGCTCCACAATCTTACAGTTCCATCGTCTCCGGCGGTAGCCGTCTGCTGCCCATCAGGACTGATCGCAACCAAACTTCCGTCCATCTCATCTTTAATATAATCCGGCACCGCCGCCTGCTGCCTTTGGAAATCCCACAGGCGGACTGTACTGTCATCACCACTGGTTACTAACTGTTGAGAATTAGAGGCGAAACTAACCGTTCTCACCGGCCCCTGATGACTCTGCAACACTTCTAACGTTTGCCCCACTTCTGACCACAGACGTATCGTCCCATCTCCTGAAGCGCTGCCAAGCTGCCCCTGCGCGTTAAAGTTCAGGCTCCATATTCGTCCCTGATGCCCTGTCAAAATTGCCAAGGGCTCACCCTTTAAGTTCCACAGGAGAATTCGACCGTCTTCACCGGCTGTTGCCAGGCGATTGCCCTGGGGGCTAAACCGAATAGCGTGAAGGTTTCCCTGCTGCGCTTCAAAGGTCTGTATCGGCCTGCCCTGCGCGCTCCAAAGTCGAAACGTGCCGTCGTCAGAGGCGCTGGCTAGCTGCTGGCCGTTGGGACTAAAGGCAATGCTCCAAACGGCTGCTTTATGGCCTGCCAAGGTCGCGCGTATCTGCTGCTGTTGTAAATCCCAAAGTCGAATTGCTTTGTCTTGGCCAGCGGTCGCCAGCGATCGCCCATCAGGACTAAAGCTAATCCCTCTGACAATATCGCGATGTCCTTTTAATTCTGTAAGTAGCTGCCCTTGAGCGTTCCACAAACGAACGCTGCCGTCTGCCCCGCCAGTTGCAATCGTCTGGCTATCGAGGCTAATGCGAACGCTGTATATCTGCTCCTGCTGAGCTGTCCACTGGGCCTGTTTTTGTCCTTGCTGGTTCCAAACAACAACCCTGTCATCCTCCCCAGCGCTGACAACAAACTCACCATTTGGGCTCGTATCGCTGCGAACAGTGCCCTGATGTGCGATTAGGCGGTTGCGCTCTGGGGTGGCATAGACCATGGTTTGCAGCATTCCGGTGACCCGCGATCGCAATTGTTGATCAGGTCTAAAAATCTGTAGCAGCGGCTGCTCAAAAATCTGCGCAGCTACCAGACTATCGCGCAGGGCGTCGAGCGATTGGCCTGCGCGAAAATTGACGTCTGCCGCATTTTGAGCGGTGCTAATTTGGCCGACTAGGGCATCTCTACGTCCGGCAATGGCGGCAATTGACAGGCCGCTAAGCCCTAGAATAGTCGCGATCGCAATTCGCCATCGCCAGCTTGCATTTTGACGCCTGCGCAGTAAGCTTTTTTGAACAAAGGTGGTTTCGAGTTTGTTTAATCGGTGGCTATTTATCTTTAGCATTTGCTGGAAAACATCGAGATAGGGGTTCGCGTGCCAAAGGAACTTGGGTGCCTCTTTGGCGGGACGCGATCGCCACTCCTGTGCCGCTGATGTTAGCCGCCGCTGCAATATCAAATCGGCCTTTTCTATCTGCTGCCAGGCCAACAATCGCTGCCAGCCCAGCACCAGAGCATCGTGAGCTGGTTCTACATAGATCCGCCCGTCAGCGCCCTCGCCCTTCACAAGCAAACGCGCCGCCGTAAACTGTTGAATCACCGTCTGCACCCTTTGATTCTCTATCGTTGGATAGTCAAACTCTTCTAATAAAACGCTTCTGCGAGCAATTTGCGCGCCGTTCACGGCCACCAGGCGCAGCATCATATTGCGGATGGTCAGCGCGTACTTTGGATCGCGAGCAACTAACGTCTCATACTCCTCGTCGGCTCGCTGAGTCAGACTACGGGCAACTCCTCCTAATTCTCTATAGTCGGCCTCTGTAATCGTTCGCTCAATGATCTGCCCTTTACGCTTTGCCTCATTCTGTCGCTCTAGATATTTCAGATATAGCTCGCTAAGCGTAAAAGAGAGCAGCGGCAGCGCACCTGGCATCTCTGCTACCTCGTCAATGAGCCGATCGACAAGCGAATGCTCAGCGTCGTCTGATTGGAAATGAATAACGCGTGCGGCAGCAGGTTGAACAATGGCAGCGCGCAGGTCGGCTCTGCTCATCGGTGTAACGATAAAGCGAGCGTCGTGCCAATAGGGCTTGAGGGCAGTGCTTTGAAGCTGAGGTTCAAAATCAGAGCGCAGTGTGAGGACAAGGCGTAGCTGGTTTGGGTGAGTAGCGATCGTGCGATTCAGCATCTCCAAAAAAGACTCTCTTTCAGGCTCACTTGCCCCAAGCGTAATCAATTCTTCAAACTGATCTATCACCAGCACCACCCGACAGCCAGGCACGCGCCGACGCCAATCGTTCACATAGTCAGTTAGCGTCTCCTGTCCTTCTCCTTCCTCACTCAACATCTGTTGCAAAGCTGAAAATGGGTCATCACCTAAACGCAGAACCGGCAAAACCTGCCAGTGGTCAACGACTCCGCTAACCGCCTCGCTACGCGCTTGCTGCATCAGCTTGGCAACCAGCCCGGCCTTTGCCAGGCTAGACTTACCGCTGCCCGAAGCGCCTAGCACGACCGTTAAAGGCTGCTGGCTCACTGCCTTAAAAAGCTGCTGGCTCAATCTCTGTCTGCCAAAAAACAGATCGCTATCAGCGGGCTCAAATGCTTTCAGTCCACGATAGGGATTCTTCGATGGACTCAGCACTGGGGCAGGCGGCAGGTTGAGCGGATGCTCCGGCGACAGAAAGATATATTCTCCTTTGTCGTGTCTTCGCAGCGGCCACAAACCCGGTGTTTGCCGCTGCTCTCTGGCTGCTGCTATCGGCTCAACCCGATCTCGTATATATAAATACAGCTCTGTTGCTGTAATCACACCGTCGCCAGCAGATATACTTTTCTTTGCAGCAGGATAGAGATCTGCTTCGCCAGAAAGGGCTTCTAGTAGCGCCGTGGCGAAAGGAGAGTGATTGCCAACCTGTCCCCGGTCAGTCTCGATAGATAGAGAATCTAAGGCCCGCTGGTCGTAGGCGGCAGACGTGATAATTTGCCAGGCCGCATCTTGAATAAAGCGGTCGTAGCGCTCTTTGTAAATTACGTCTGGAACGTAGCTGATATCGCGCGTGCTAGACCAGCGAAACATGCCTGCAAAGCAGCAGTCTAAAATGCCTAAAAAGTGCCGACAGGGCAGCTTGCTCAGCGCCGCTTGTAGCATCGGCATCGAGAGGTAGCCGCTGGTGTTTCCAGTCGTAGCATCTTGCGGAATTAGGTAGCCTTCCGGCTGCTCGTCACCGTTGAGGGCAATGCCGTGCCCCGCAAAGTAAAGGAGCAGGCGGCTATCGGGCTTGACCTGCTGCGGCAAAATGACCGTTAGCAAGTGCTGCAAGTTGGCTAATGTGGCCTGCTCGTTGATGTATGAGAGAACTTGGTAGTGATGGGCCTGCTGTAGCTGATGTGCGATCGCCCTCACATCGCTCACCGCCGTCTGAAGGGGTGCAATGCCGTTGGTGTAGCGATCGATGCCAACAACAACGGCTAGATTGTGAGAGAATTCAGACATGACAGGCTACCGCTACAAAGGGTTACTCGCTAGAAAGATAACCTCAACCTACAAGACCAGCCGCTTCAAAAACATCTGATAAATGTCATTGTCAGGCCGTGACATTTATCACGTTTCGCCAGCCTTTAAAGCTTCTAGCTCACTAGGCGTCAATGGATTTCTGCCCGCCTTGAGCGCTGTAACCCAGGCTTTTCTTTTCACCTCATACTCCTCGTCAAGACCTAGCGCTATTGCTTTCTCCAAATCGGCAACAGCGCCGCTATAGTCTCCTATCAAAGCTCTAGCAACTCCTCTACTGTCATAGACATTAGCGGTTGGCAGGCGTTCTACAGCCTCATCACAGATGGAAATCGCCTCTTTTGCATAGTCCTCAAGGCTTCCTACCCAGCAGAGGCTGCTCAAAACTACGGCAGAAACCCTAACAGAGGGATCTAATTGAAAGGCTGTTTCAATATCTTCTATTGCTTTTAAAGTATCATCTTTGCTCATGGCGTTTTTACCCTGCCCAATCCAAAAAGGGGCAGACTGAACTTGGGCACGTTGCTCAGGCTGTATACTGACGCTCGGATTCCACCGGAGTGCGTCTTGGTAGCTGGCAATGGCTTGTTCAATTTGATGATTGGCAGCATTGCGATCGCCTGCTTTGATAAAAGCGGGAGCAGCCGCTATCTTGCGAGCGTCAGTCTGACAGCTTGTCAGTGTCTCCAAATCATATGGATGCGTCACAAAATAAGCATTGAGGTAGTCACAGCCCTGTTCGAGTAGCTGAGTCAGGTTGTGTGCTGGCCAAATCCGAGCCGTGTTGTCAACGCTGGCCGTTACAATCCACTGCCCGTCGCGGCTGAAGTTAGCACCCCGAACCGGCGCTGTGTGGCCTTCAAGCTTTTGTAGTAGCGCCCCCGACTCGGCGTCCCATACCCGTGCGGTGTAGTCATCACTCGCCGTCACAATCCGCTGCCCATCGCGGCTGAAGCTGGCACTACGCACCGACGATGAATGACCGTCAAGCTGTAGTAGTTCTGCGCCTGATTCGGCATCCCATACCCGCGTGGTGTTATCATTACTCGCCGTCACAATCCGCTGCCCATCGCGGCTGAAGCTAGCACTGTTCACTATAGACGAATGACCGTCAAGCTGTAGCAGTTCTGCGCCTGATTCGGCATCCCATACCCGCGCGGTGTTGTCCCAACTAGCCGTTACAATCCGTCGCCCATCCTTGCTAAAGCTAGCACTGTTCATTGACGATGAATGACCGCCAAGCTGTAGCAGTTCTGCGCCTGATTCGGCATCCCATACCCGCGCGGTGTTGTCCCAACTAGCCGTTACAATCCGCTGCCCATCAGGGCTAAAGCTGGCGCTATACGCCGCAGATGAATGTCCCTTGAGCTGTTGTAGTTCTTTGCCCGATTCGGCATTCCATACCCGCACGGTGTTGTCCCAACTAGCCGTTACAATCCGCTGCCCATCAGGGCTAAAGCTGGCGCTGTTGACTCCGTATTCATAGCCTTTGAGCTGTTGTAGTTCTGCGCCTGAATTGGCATTCCATACCCGTGCGGTGGTGTCGCCACTGGCCGTTACAATTCGCTGCCCATCTTCGCTAAAGCTAGCACTGTTCAGTATGGATGAATGACCTTCAAGCTGTTGTATCTTCTTGTCCGACTCGGTATCCCATATCCGCACAGTGTTGTCGTAACTGGCCGTTACAATCCGCTGCCCATCTTTGCTAAAGCTAGCACTGTGCACGATGGACGAATGACCTTCAAACTTTTGTAGTTCTGCGCCCGACGCAGCGTCCCATATCCGCACGGTGTTATCATTACTAGCTGTTAAGATCCGCTGCCCATCCTCACTAAAGCTAGCACTGTGCACGATGGACGAATGACCTTCAAACTTTTGTAGTTCTGCGCCCGACGCAGCGTCCCATATCCGCACGGTGTTGTCGGCACTGGCTGTTACAATCTGCTTCCCATTAGGGCTGAAGCTGGCACTGTGCACGATGGATGAATGACCTTCAACTTTTTGTAGTTGTGCACCCGACTCGGCATCCCATATCCGCACGGTGGCCTCACTGATCGTTACAATCTGTTGCCCATCAGGGCTGAAGCTTGCAATGATGACTGTGGATGGATAGCCTTTAAGCTGTTGTAGTTCTGCGCCCGACGCAGCGTCCCATATCCGCACGGTGTTGTCATAACTAGCCGTTACAATCCGTCGTCCGTCATTACTAAAGCTAGCGCTGTTCACCCTCTCCCAGTCGCTGTCGAGCTGCTGTAGCTCCTCACCTGAGTCGGCATCCCATATCCGCACGGTATTGTCGTAACTGGTCGTTACGATTCTTTGTCCATCACTGCTAAAGCTAGCGCTGGTCACCTCGTCCGAATGGCCTTCGAACTGCTGTAGTTCCTTGCCTGACTCAGCATCCCATATCTGCGCGCCGCTATTCTCGCTGGCGGTTACAATCCGCCGTCCGTCAGGGCTAAAGCTAGCACTGCTAACCCGGCTGTAAATTTCAATTTGATTAACTTCTGTTATCTCTCGAAGAATCTTATCTAGCGCCACTAATGGACTATAAACAGCGTGCTGATAGCTATCAGTGTCTACTGAGCGTCTAGACTGCTGCTGAAGCTGCTGCCCAGCTTTCATCGCATCCACCAAGCTTTCTATGGGCCTGTTTTGAAACTTTTGCAGTGCGTTAGTTCCTGATATTTCAAGTGCCAGGTTTGCTTTTTGGTGCCTTACATTCCAAAGCCCGTATCCAGCTACACTGGCCGCAGCGATCGCACCCAAAACCGTGCCGCCCAAAGCCAGTCGTCCTATCCGCAGCCGAGACTCGGCCTTTCGGTTCGCCGCTGCCAAAATCTCTTTGGCCTGCTGCTCAGCAGAGAGCACTTTACGCAACTCTCGCTGACTTAGCTCCTGGCTGGCATCTAAAAAGAGCCGATCGTCGTCGCTCAGTAGCTTTCCGGCTGCCCAATCTCTCGCATTCTGTAAAGCCTTTCCTTCTAACAGCCGGGACTCATCTTTTTTCGCTGAAGCCAACCAGGCGGCAATCTCTCTGCCATAGGGTCGCAGCCTCAACAATCTCGCATCAATCCAGGCTTGATTAAATACGGCCCGGTAGATGGGATTGGCTACCCGCAAGCAGCCATTCTCTTCACGGATTAGCCCTGATAGCCGTAGCTGAATTTGTTCATCGCTGCCCGTTGCAGGCACTTTCTGAGCTATTAGAATGCGCTCGTATAGGCCCAGCAGTCGGCCCGCTTGCGTTTCATCAATGAGGATGCGATCGCGAATCGTTTTCAAATGCACCGATACGTCTTGGGCTTCCCAGTCTTCTATAAGGCGCGATCGCACTATCTGATCAACCTGCGCCTGCTCCTCACCTGCAACAATCTTAAAATCCATTTCAGCAATAAGCTGACACAGCCGTTGTGTTAAAAACGGCTGTCCCTTTGTCCAGTCTAGAATTGCCGCTAGCACCGCTGTCGGATTGTCTGCTTGCCGGATAATGCCAGCCTCTAAAGGTTTGGTTTCAGTCGGTTGAAACCCCTTCAAGTTGATAAACTGGCCGCCAATATTAAACGATGTTCGCTGCTTGTTACGAATCAAATCGCCTGGTGTTGCTACGCCTAATAGCACAAAGCTCAAGTACCGATACGCCTCATTTTCCGCACGCTCCTGATAAAAAGCGCGAATCAGCGCGAAAAAATCGTCGTTGAAGTCGAAATTAAACAAACTGTCAATTTCGTCTATGAAAATGACAACAGGGCGATCAATTGCGGGCAGCAGCACGTCTTCAACAAACTCGCTGAAGCATTGAATAGGCGAAAGGCCCGTGCGATCGCGCCACCATTCCAATACCTTCACCTTGAGCCGCAAGCTCCGAGCCAGCCGCCGAATCAGTCCCAGATACCACTGCTCTGAAGTCGTCCCTGATTCAACAATACTGGTCACCTCAACAACTCCGCAGGCCATGCCCTCACTCAGCAGCCGCTGCATTACCTGCACCCGCAGGCTAGACTTTCCCATTTGCCGAGAGTTGAACACATAGCAATACTCTCGGGCCATCAGCGCCTCGTAAAGTTCGCTATCTGCCTGTCTAACCACATAAGTAGGCGCATCCTGCCGCAGCGCTCCGCCAACTGTATACTGAATTGCCGTTGCTGTTCTCACCGCCGACCTCCTTTTTAGAGTTTCCTTTTGACCTTCCTTTAGCCTTCTAGATGCTCGCAAAAATACTCGCGGTACACCTCGCAGCGCGGCGCTGCCTCATTACCCGACAGTCTCACCAGCCCCATACTCTCCAACTTAAACGACGACTCCGCATCGATATCTACGCCCTGACGCTTGGTCACCACCTGCCGAAATGCCTCTGCTAGCCGCGGATAGTCTTGCAATACGTATAGATGCCGCCGCAGATGATCGCTATAGATGCCTGCTTCAGTCGCCGCCGTTTCAGCCAATTCATTCAGCGTTAAATCTTCTCGCCGCAGGTGGTACAGCGCTTTGCGAATTAGATAGGGATGCCCGTTCACCAAAGCCATCAGCGCCTGCGTCTGACTCATCCGAGCAGACGGATCGTAGCGCTCAGCTAGATCTTGCACCTGCTCGGCGGTAAACTCCATCAGCTCTACATTTTTGCCCACGTTAAAAGGAGACTGGTTGATGTTCAGCGGCACATAGACTTCGGTAGAATGAACAATCACCAGCCGCAGGTTTTCCCACAGCTCGCTACCAAAGTCTCCATAGCGCGCCGACTCATACCAGGAGCGCACCAGCGCAAAAAAGTCGTCCGCTACCGCCGGATGTGGAAACACCATGTCTACCTCATCAAGCGCTAGCACCAGCGGCGCTTCCAAATCTGCCAGCAGGCATTCTTCAAAATAAGCATTGCACTTGTCCTTACTGCCAAAGCCAGTCCAGTAATCTTCCAGCGCAGCCAGCTTTTTGAGCCTGCGCCCCACCTGCGAGCAAAACCACTTCAGCAGCAGGTCTAAATCGTTAAACAAACAGCTATCTGCCCGCTGAAAGCTAATCGGCACCGTCTGATAGCCCAGCTCTCTAGAATGATTGAGAATGCGTGCCATCAGCGATGTTTTGCCCATCTGACGCGGCGCTTTTATCCGAATCAACGCACCGGGTTGTTCAATCTCAGCAAAACAGTCCGCTTCAATCGGTGACCTATTTACATACAGCCCCGACTTCAGCGGCACCGACCCACCCGGCTCTCTTTTCAGCTCCGGCTCTGCGACTGGCAGCGGCGGCTGGTCAATGCTTTCTACAACAGAACGCGGCAGCAGCGGCCTTTCGTCCTGTTCAAGGCTAAGGTCAAGGCCGATATCTCTTGTGCTGACAGGCTGACTAATCGGCAGCGCTACCTCATCTTGCAGCAATGCTATTAGCTCTAGCAATAGCGCGGGCGTGTCGGCCTCAGACTGCCATTCTCGCTGCTGAATCTTCTGCAAATATCCTCGTAGCTCGTAGTTTAGCGGATCGTCTATTGGAAACTTGACCCGAATCGGTAAGATGGTGGGCCTGCCGTCTTCGCGCCGATCTCTAAACGATCGCGCTCTTTTTACCTCTTCTGTCACCATCTCGCTCATCGCTGATAGCGGCGAGAGTAAAAGCAAAAAGTAGTCGCACTGGCGTAGCTCTAGCGCAATGCGATCGCGCCAGTCTTCCCCTAATCTAATACTCTCCGCCGCCATAAAAGCGCTATGCCCAGCGTCGATAAAAGCATCGTAAAACACTTGAGCAAGATCTTTATCTGGCGACTGATCTCGATAGCTGATAAATACATGCTGAGCCCTCACCTGTTCGCCGCGCTGAGCCCTCGCCTGCCTGTCTTGCTGAGTATCTAGCGCAGACCGCTCATTGATTACTCGGCCCGTACGGGTTCTCAGCACAGGCGTTTCCACTTCTGTAATCCCTTCTAAGTCAATTGCCGTACGCCCCATTTCATAAGCGGCTTCATAGGCGCTGCCGTGCCCTAGCGCGGTATAAAAACCCCGCGAAAAGCTGGTCGCTGCCGGATCGCCAATCTGCTGATTCATTCCCACCACGCAGGAAACAAACTGAACAATCGCTTTCGCCTGCGTGTCAGAATAGCAGGCGTTTAGCAGTACGCACTCCACGCTGCTCACCTGCTGAAACAGTCTCGCCAGCGCCCGCGTGGGCACCGTTTGGCTACGCCCCCTGCCGTCATCTAGCACTAAGCCCTGTTGACCGCTGCCGTGCCCAATAAAATGAACAATCTGCGGCTGATGGGTCATCAGTATTTGGATCAGGTCTTCTGTTCTTACGGCCCATTCAGAGATGATTTGGAAGCGATCGCGCTCTTTTGCCATCTGAATACTGCGCTGAATGCCGCGCACCTCCTCATCTAGCCGCAGCCCTGACGTGTCTTGAGGGTTGGCAGCTAAAACTAGAATTTTACAGACTCGAAGAACAGGCATAGTAGTAGATACGCAGAAGGTAAATGCATAAAGTCGCTGCCGTTTAACAACAGCGACTATTCAATAGCGTACAGCAGCAGCTCAGGCAGTTCCAGACAGCCAGCTATCGGCCAGGCTCGCTATCTCTTCGGCCCTGTCTTTACCGTTAATGATCCTACGAGCTTCGACAAAATCAAAACGGCTACCCGTAGTAAAGTCATCCAGCCGCCTGCCTGTGAACACGCCTCGCTTCATCCCATCTATCAAAACAAAGAGAGAAACGTCTGGCCGCAGCATCCACTCTGGCTGATTGAGCAAGTCTAAACCTGTTAGCTTCGAGTATTTGTGATAGTTCTCGGCCCAGGTAATCTGCACATAGCCTCGACCGTAGTAAGGATAATAGTCCAGCGTTTGACGATGAGCCTCTGCATTGGCTCCTAGATAGTAGCCCTCCTCTACTGGCTGAAACGATCCGTTTGTTTCGTGATCGACAGTGGCTAAGATGTAGGCTATGTGCGATCGCTCCGAAATCTTCTGTCGTCTGGCCTCTCGTTTAATCGCCTCAACCGCAGCAAGCTTATCGCCGCCTGCCCAGTCAGACACCATGCCGCTATCCATCATGTGAGCGGGCATGGCCGAACTGGTCACGGCCTGTCGCTTCACCTCGCGAATTTTTGTCAGGGTGATCTGGCCTGCAACGCCATCAGCCGTCAGTCCGTGAGACTGTTGAAAAGCTTTAACGGCGGCCTCGGTCGATGGCCCAAACGTACCGTCTGCATGGGCTGCAAAGCTCAGGTCTGACAGATTGTACTGCAGCGCCTTTACCGTTTCACCCTGCATAAAAGGTGTTGTTAGCTTGAGCGTATCTGAGAAAGAGGGTGCGCGATCGCCCCTAGACAACCCGCTTTTCACTTGCGCTATATTTTGTCTCATTAGCTCAAACGATTGATTTCCAACTTTTCCTACCTGTGCACCGTCTCTTAACTTGTCGCTTGAAATCACTTTAATTACCTCTAGAGAGTTTTGTTGCTGAAACTTTTTAGTCAGAAAGATACTGGCCTAGTCTCGTTTTAATCTCAACGAGCCTATTTTCTTGGGCGGGCGTAAGCGGACGGTTGAACGTGTTAGCGGCTGTTGTTACTTCGCGGTAGTAATCAATATCTTTGAGCTTATTGGCGCTATCAATCAGCCCAGACAAAAAGTCAAAGTGATCGGAACGTTGCTCTGCGCTGGCACCGTCATCTTCGGAACTTAGCACTTTGGCCAGCTCCTGATTCTTCAGTATCTCCTCAGGATTCTTGCCTGAGTCAATAAAGCCGGGCGTAATTTTTACCACCGCGTAGTCATGCAGAATCGGCACGTCTTTATCCTTTATAGCAGCGCGTTTGAGCTTAAATCCTGAGCCTAAACGGTACTGAACGCCTGGCACGTCCTCATTAAAGAAAACGTATGCACCGCAGCGCAGCGGCGCATCTCCGCCGCTAAAAGTCATTGCATAAAGATCTATCTGACTAGAGAGAATTTTTTTGTTCTGGCTAGCAGATTCTCTAATCTTCTTGAGCCCTGAAACTGTATCCATCGCAACCCCAGCGACTGTCGCAAACGGAATGAATGAGGAAAAAACAGCCCCAAACTGAGCGCGCATTTTTTCTAGGCCAGAAGCAACGTCGTCTTTTGCTAGTCCCTTATCGATTTCTGCAATTTCTAGCGAGAGCCATATCCGAACATTTTCAGAAAAATCACGCCTGGAGAAGACATGCTCATATTCCAGATTGTCTACAAAGGATGCCGCAGCGATGTCAGTGCCGAAATAATTTATAGTTTCTGTTTTTGGCTCATCTCCATAGCGCACAAACGTTCTGACCAGAAGATCGTTTGTGCCATCACTGTCGTGAGCGTTCTGCACGGCAAAGGCTTCTAGAGAAATCGTAAACGGGCTACCCGCCTCAAGAAAAGTACCCGCTTCAGAGAGTTCCGAATCAACTTTTCTTAGCTTTCCATGATCTGGGCTAGCTGCATTGTCTAGATCGCTAAGTTCTGCCCACGGCACAAACCAGCAGCTTTTAGCCTCTAGCAGACCCCTTGGTTGCACTTGTGTTGTCGTCATGTCTTTATCCTTCAAAAAATGTTGTATTTTCCGTCAGTATTTAGCAGAATTAAGGTTTCTAGTAATTCCACGTTATCAATCTATCGCTAGGGCGCATGTCTAAATGAACAAACCCGTTGCCAACAGCCAGCCCGCCTGTGCGATGGTAGCTTTTTAGCCGTTGAAAAGTCTCTTCTACGTCCATTCCTTCTACCCAAAAGTCAACGGCATCGCCATATAAGTGCCGAGAATCAGAGGCTCCATGTACAGCCCAGTTAGAATCAGGATCTCGATAGCCTGAATTTATCGTAATCGGCTTGTTACCCAAGAATTCTCGAACCCCGTCCATATACTTGCAAAGTCTGACAATGCGCTGCGTGATAGCATCGTTTTCAGGAATTCGCGTACCGCCTTTTGTCAGTTCACTCCAGGTAAAGTGAGAAGGGTTGGGCTCGTGGTAGATAGGCTCGTTAACGCCAACCGGGCGGCTAATGCCGGGCAAATGAATATCGCTTCCGTAGTCAACGCCTCTAGTTAGCTTTGGCGCGGGCTCGTCTTTTAATTCGGAGCTTTCTATCCTGATATGAGGATTTTCTACAAACCAACTCAGGTTTTGTTGATCTGCAAATGGCTGAGCTAGCTGAACGAAAATATGATTGTCTGCTTGAGTATCGCTGCTACCTTCGTAGAAGAAATGTTCAGCAACTTCTAACGCTGTTCCTTTCTTGATAGGAATAAGAAGTTCTGGTTTGTTTTGAGACTGAAGCTGGTTAGTCTCAGCAGGCTGTGCTTTGAGATAGGTGTCGGCTGTGGTGATGAGTTTCATGATGTTTTGAGTGTTGGTGTGTTTGAACGTGTGTGTTGGAAAGGTTGTATCTGATTGTATCTGAGCGCTGCTCAGTGAGTCGCACTCTGAAGCTGTTTTTTGGTCATCGCAAAGGCTCTATTGATGGCCCAACTGAGCCCAGATAGCCCCGCCGGATCGATAAAGTAAACCATGTGATTACAGGCCACCTCGCGAACTTGGGGCGCGTGGAGTCTGCCCGCAGGCACATGTCGAATACTGCTGACAGAGACTGCCACGTCATTGTCTTCTTTCAAAAAAGGAAGCTCAGCGAGCTTGTTCAGCTTTTGCGCGAGCCGATCTCTTAGTTTGGCCTTTTCATCTACTGGTATCAGGCTAGTATTACCCGCTACGATGCTGTAGGGAATCGGCGGTTCACTTTCGGCCAAGTGCGCTAGCAGCTCCGATCCAGGATCCATTTCATCTAGCGCAATATCGATTGCTTCGAGCGCTGTTAGGACGCCGCCAATAAGAGACAGCGGCCAGGCCACCGTAGCCAGGCCATTGAGGGCAAAGCTAAGCGACTTAAAGAGTCCGGCTTGCACAACTGGCCAGGGCGATCCGGCGTTGGGTGTGCCCAGCATTATCAGATGCTGAACAATCTCTTTACCGCCTTCTTGTTCAACAAACCAGCGGCTAATAAGACCGCCCATAGAGTGCGCTACGATGTGAACTGTTTTGTTGTGCCCAGGCAGAATGCCAACAGCGGCTAGCTTTTGCTTGAGCTGAACAGCACTCTGAGCAATAGAGGTATTGAGACTCTCATAGTTGTAGGTTAATACCAGATCGTACAGGTCACTGACGGGGCGAGCTTGGCCTGACATCTCAATGCAAGCTGTCTGAATGCTTGGCATCATATATTCTGTATTACCTGTAATGCCGTGGATGTAAATGGCGATGTTCTCGGCTTTGGCGACAAGCGTTGCGATCGCATCAGTATCAGTGGTATAAAGCAAATCATTTTGCCCATGCTCTTTTTCTACAGAGGCCAGAATGGGATATTCAAAAAAAATGCCTAGCTTCTGACTGAGCGTTGTACCCAACGTCTGACTCGCTATCTTTCTGAAAACAATCTGGAGCGCGCTGCTAATCCCTCTCTTGCCGCTTTCGTCAGAATCGGCTGGCGCAGCGTGTTCAGGAAGGTGATGAAGTACAACTTCAGTTTGCTGGTCGCCCCGGCGGTGACCATATCCTAGCGGCACGAAGAATTCACCATCGTAGGTAACCGGCAGAACAGATTCTCCTGGTGCCAGCGGTGCATCTATGATTAACGTCAGCGGATTGCTGGGCGTTACTGAATCTGCACTATCGATTTCACTGAGTTCTAATGCGTCTAGAGCAGATGACACGCTACGACGCGCGGCGAACACCAGAGGCTGAGTCTGTTCTCTAAGCAGTGGTGGTAAGCCTGGAACATTTGCATTTCGCGTGGTCTGAGCAGCACTCACAAGTCTCGCTTTTGCTTTGAGCTGAGCATGAGGGCGAATGGCGATCCGTTCTATGCTTCTACTCGCATCTGCTGTTGCCAAAGAAACAGTATTTTCTGCCGATATTTGCACGTCCGGCTGCGGTCGTCTGGTTGTGATGAGCCGCTGACTGGTCATCCACTGATCTACAGTCTCAACCGCTTCGGCCATGCCAATATCACGAGAGGCTGTCTGACTGGCTGTCTGACTGGCAAACTGGCGAAACAGATTGTCTTTCGATACAGCGATGCTTCTTTGTGCGATCGCCTCAGCCTGACCAATTTTGTTTTGCAACAGAACAGTGGGATCAAACTCTGCTGTGCTAGCAATCAGCTTCAGCCGATCTTGATATTCACTTACACCCTGCTCCCATAGCCGTTGAGGAACCGTGGTCGGAATTAGGTCGCTGAGCTGAGTTGCGCCTGCAACGGTGACCCAAACTTCGCTATGTGCGTTCAACCAGGTGCCGCCACTGCCAAAGAAAGGGGCGCTGACTGAGTACTCTTCGGTTAGGTTGAGCAGCGCGCAGTAGAGCGGGCGATCGCTATGATTAATCAGCTTGGCTCTAAAGCTTGGCGGACGCGACTGCTGTGCGTGCTGTTCGTATTCAAGCTGTATCTGCTCGCCTTGTACAAGCCAATCTTCATCATAAATCTGAAGCTCTACCGCGTTAGCCGGTAGCTGATTGCCTAGCGGTGGCGCTAGCTCAGCAACGCCTGTCCATCGAGCAATATGCGCTAGCAAACGAACGACACTATCAGCACTATCTAGGATCCGAGCCCCATTTTCAACAGCCGCTTCAACGACTGCGATCGCTCTTGACTGCGCTTGCGATTGTTCAATCACATATCCCGACGAATGAGCAGTGACGCAAATGTTTGCTGCTGCAATCTCTGTTACTTCTTTGAGATAGCTCGAAGAGGCGGCAGTTGGCGTTTGCATGGCCTGACGAAGTATTTCGAGGCGCTCGGTATCTCCTTTTAAAACAACGTTCAGCGGCGGCACCGGTAAGTAGGTAATGATCGCTTTGTACGTTAAGCCAGTATCTAGCTCAGCCTCTGTTGTAATTTGGCTGAGGTGTGGCTGTACGTCGGTGACGGTAGCGTTGGCGATCGCACCTTCTAACCGATGGAGATTCTCTGGCTGAGCTTCGATAGAGAACAGCGCTAGCTGTGTTGCTTCATTATTAAGCGGTGGCTGAACACCATGCAGCGCGCCGCCGTTAACACACCAGCCGAGTTCAGGCAAATACGCGAGCGTAAAGTAAGGCGGGAAAGGCTCAACCAGTCCGCCTAAAAAAAGCTGTTCAAGGTCTTCGAGATAGGGCGCTTCTAGCTGAGGTGCCTGAGCTGATACGTTGGCTCGCGTTTTAGCAGCGGTTGCGTTAAAAAGATCTCGGTAAGTCAGTGTGCTATCTGTTCTTTGCAGTGTGTCTAGCAAAAAGTGGGAGAATGCGCCGCAGGGCTCTCCATGAGCACGATACTCACTGGCCTCTTCAACATCGCGACAGGCTGCCATCAACACATGACGCCCCTGTGGCAAATGCCATCCTGTTGTTGAAAAATCGAGGCTACGAGCGCGTGTAGAGGTTAGGGATTTTTCTCTTTCCGTTTGTTCCAATTCTTGAACCGATACCAAAAAGCTGCTAGCTGGGCGATCGCGCTGATCCATTGGTGTCGTTCTCTTTTAAACACCGCTCTTTCATCACTGCGAGTCCCCGATCCTGAATGGCAACAGTCCAGCACGATTGCAATATGAGGATTTTGCTGGCTCACTTCTGCAATCAGCTTAGAGAGTTCCTTATCTGCCAAATCCCAAACGTCAGGCGTGCGGCTATCGTGGCATACTAATGTCTCATTAAGTCTGCTAGGCGTGGTTGGCCAAAACTCTTCTGGTGTTTTGTCTTGAGAGCCGTGTCCTGCATAGTAAAAGAGAACGGTATCGCCCGCTTTTGCCTGCTGTAAATGCTCTCTAAAGCCATTAATAATTGCCTGCCGGGTGGCCTGCTCATTGAGCAGCATTTTGGTATGTAGCTGCGTTTTGTCGCTAGCAACCCGAGCTTCCAGATAGGCTTTCATTGCGTTGGCGTCATTGGTGCATCCCTGTAGTGAAGAGATGCCAGATCGCCTATCGTACTCATTAATACCAACCAGTAGAGCATAGAGATGATGGGTCATGGTGAATGCTTAAAGAACTTGAATAAGTCCCAGATAGGTTCCAATGCTGTATAGGTGAAGAGAATGAGCCCTGATGCAGTTACGGTGTTTTCTCTGCTGGTGCAATATTCTCTTTTTGAAATCTGTTCTCTTTTCAATATAAAGCACAAAAACTGACTGGCAACCGCATTTTGACAAACACTCATTTATTCATCGCAAATGTCATAGATGACTCGCATTGAAGCTATGACATTTGTCATGGGTTAGCCGCGACACCATCAGAAAGCTGACTATTAGAGCCAGTTTCCTAGCAGTACGTAAGGAGCCCAGTAGGAAGGATGGGCGTAGTTGGGATGGTTGACGAGCTTGAGCTGCGCCTGACGTAAGGCTTGGGATTTGGAGAAAGATGGGTTTTGCATGAGCTGATGATAAAACTCAACCATCAAAAAAGCGTTAGCGCGATCGTCAATGCTCCACAGAGAAGCAAGCGTGCTGCGCGCCCCAGACTGAACGGCAACGCCCGCTAAGCCAAGCGCGGCTCTTTCGTCACCTTCGGCGGTTGCGCAGGTGCTTAGCGTTAATAGCTCAATCGGGTTTGGCTGCGTTTGTCGGGTTTTGAGAATGCGGCTGAGTTCGTCTGTGGTCATGCGGCGATCGCGCAGGCGGATAAAGGTTTTTTGGCGATCGGAGCTAAATTCGCCGTGGGTCGCTAAATGAACAACCTGAAAGGCCGTTTGCTCAACCTGAGTCTCTAAGGCTTTAGCTGTAAACGAATCGTTTAATAAAACAGTCGTCTTTGAAATCTCTTCAGCAATCCCTGCTTGCTCTTGTTCTACAGCCACGAGCGGCGTAAAGTTTTCAACGGCTTCACTGAGTCCGGCAAACAGCATTTGTATGTTTTCTCGCTCCATCGGTTTAGGATCGACAAGCTCTAGTCCGGGCGTTAGCGCGATGCCGTAGGTTTCAACCAGATAGCGATCGCCGTCATACAGCGCAGCCATAGGAATGTTCTTTAAAAAACCGTCCAAGACAAAGACCAATGTACTAATATGACTCTCCTGCAAGGTTAGTTCAGCAGGACGAACTAACCAGTCATAAACCTGCTCAGAAAGCACTTCAACAGACAGTTGACTATCAGGCTGAGTGATTTGATCGCGCAGCTTAAGCAGCGTTTTCTCTACGCTTTTTTGCCCTATAGGTGTTGAGTAGTGAAGCAGTTTATCTTGGTTCGGCAGCTTCAGCACAACCTCAAAGCTGTCGGCTAGAACAATGGGATAAACAACGGCGGCAAGGGCGCTATTTGAGCTTTTAGAAAGCGCCTCGGTTTGCTCTACAACGCGATCAATGGCGATAGGAACGTCCAGACAGGCTTCGCGAAAGAAGTTTTGTAGTTCAACCGTTTGCAAAGACTCTAGTGCATCTCGCGCGGCCCTCAAATCTGCTTGATTGGGCGCACCTTCTATCGGATGAAGCAGTAGCCCGATCTGTTCTCTATAGGCAGGTTCTACGCTCTCTTTGAAGGAGAACTTCTGATCTGAATTAATAGAGGCCACGTCTAATCGTAGAGATTGCAGCGTTTTGATAGCCTGCGTATAAAGAGCGATCGCCTCCTTTCTATTCTCTACTAAATCTCCTGATTGAGCGCTACCTGGCTCAGCGCGAGCCTTGAGAATACGGCCTAGCTGCCACTGCCATAAATAGGTCACATCAGCAGCGTTAGCCGATGTCGCTATCTGTAGGGCTTGCCGCGTTAAA
This sequence comes from uncultured cyanobacterium, assembly GCA_963793265.1. Taxonomy (GTDB): domain Bacteria; phylum Cyanobacteriota; class Cyanobacteriia; order Phormidesmidales; family Phormidesmidaceae; genus Phormidesmis. The sequence goes on along the minus strand of CAWBZI010000002.1, from coordinate 129,900 downwards.
TCTTCAGCTTCAGACCACTGCTGAGTGGATTCGTAAAGCCCCCCTAGCAGCCCTATTGCATAGGATTGAGTCCGCCTGTCGCCGAGCTGTTCGCTTTGCTTAGCGGCGGTAGAAAGCAGTGTGGCAGCTTCTAAAGAAGACGAGACATCTGTTGTTTTGCTGAGGCTGCTGGCTAAGTTTATGCGCGCATAGACGGCGGTTCGGCTAAGCGGGAGGGCTGCTAGCTGCTGTTGAACCTCAGGGATCAGAGACTGGGCCTGAGCAGATTGAGCCTGAGCAGGTTGAGCAGCCTCGACGAGCAGGCTCAGACGATTTAGGTTGGACTGTAGCCGCGTTGCCGTTGAGTTTGCGATCGCTGCTGCCTGCTGATACCAGTCAAGTGCGGCGGCTGTGTTTTGCTGTGCGCGTGCTGTATTGCCTAAGCTAAGCTGCGTCAGGGCGATCGCCTCGACTGCCTGACCGGGGTCGGATAGGTGAGTTAGTCGCTGAGTAATCGCTAAGCTCTCTAGCAGCCGAGCCTCCGCTTCTTGTAAGTTTCCAACGGCCTGCAACCCTTCTCCTAAGCTGCGGAGTTCTGCGGCTTTGTTCAAAGAGCCTGGCTGAGCGGCTAATGCTTGCGATCGCTCACTCAGCAAGCTCAGCGCCTGGTGGTAGAACCCCAGGGTTTGCAGCGCGCGGCTCTGGTTTATTTGATTTTTGGTCAGGCGACTGGTGGCATTGATCTGTTTGTAATAGTCAGCGGCCTGCTGCCAGCTCGTCAACGCTTGTTCAGCCTGGCCCTGATTTATTTGCAGCTGACCTTGAATGTCTAGCGCTTGAGCGATCGCTGACGAGCGATTTGCAGGCTGACCAGCGGCATCAGCTAAGAGGATAAGGCTTTGTTGAATGGTGTTGTTGGCCTGCGGCCAGTTGCCTAGCTGCTGGTAGGTAAGCGCTAGGTTGCTAAGTGCGATCGCCTGATGCAGCGTTTCTCCCTGCTGCCGATAAGTCTGAATGGCCTGCTGTAAAAGCTCAACGGCTTCTGTAAAGTAACCGGCTTCGTAGCGTGCTTTTCCCCGCTGCTCTAGCGAGGCTGGATCTGCTTGTGAAATGGTTTGTTGTGAAATGGTTTGTTGTGAAATGGCTGGGCTAGCTGCCAAGGTGGCGGGCGGATTGGCACGAGCGGCTGAGCCGTGAAACAGGCATACGCTCAGCCAAGTGGCGCAGGCTAGCGAGCAAAACTTAAGAAGGCGCAATCGCAGATTTTTTTGAGGCATCGACATATTGCGAGAGAGAAAGGTTATGAGGCTAAGTGTGATGCTTGGGATCAACTTAATCAGAGAAGAAACAAATAGTCAATAATACTGACTTCAATCATTAAATTTATACCTTTATTCAAAGTGCCGCATAATTTCGACGACCCATAGATGAGTAGCCAGACGAGTAGCCAATAAATGAGTAATAAGCGAATTGTTAAAATGCCACTGCCCTCTAGGAGAAGAGTCTCTATACGCACGTTTTCCATATAACTATGCAAATACATAACAATATCAACAAGCGAAAAATCTTTGGCTTCTACCTATTGCTTGTGATCGTTCAAATAGTGACTGAACAAGTCATTAGTACGAATTGGATGCCTAGCCTGGTGGTTCCTATTGGCACGCTCTACACAGCCTTTCGAGTTTGGCAGCTTTGGCAGGGGCTACAGCTCATAAAATCCGCTCGAAGACCGCTGCTAAAGAACAAGCTGTTAACTGGCGTACTATAGCTGATCTTCTATTTTTGGCTAGCTAATCTCGCTGTGCTATTCACAATAGGCTGGGCTAGCATTTTATGAATAGTGACTGGCTAGCAGCAAGCGTTATTCAATACCTTCCTCGTAAATTATTACAGATGATTGAACAAGAAAAGCTAGCCACCTTTTCATTAGCCTGTTGGATTTTATACCTTTTCATAAGAGGCTGCATAATATTGCTTGATTAATGGTGAGAAGAGAGTAGAAACAATAAGCAGCTAATACTAATGAACAATCTAGAGTCTCGCAGCGCTTACTGGCGAGCGAACAAAGCCCTGATTCGCAGTTTACTAATCATTTGGGCTTTGGTTTCTCTCGTGATGAGTATTTTACTGGTAGAGCCCTTAAACAACTTTCAACTGGGCGATGTGCCCTTTGGATTTTGGATGGCTCAGCAAGGGTCGATCTATGTGTTTGTCGTTCTGATTTTTGCCTACGCTGTTCAGATGGATAGGTTAGATCGTAAGTATGCACAACGCGATCGCATTCAAAGCGATCGCGTCCAAAAAGACAGTGCATTCTCTCAAGCTAACCCAGCAGCCGTCATCGATAGCAGCGAACAAAAATAGCATCACTTCTCTTATGTAAAATTCTCCTACAGGCTTATGTCTATCGAATCTTGGACAATTACGCTAGCAATTTTGTCTTTTGTCGCCTACACCTACATCGGGTGGCGATCGCGCGTAAAAGACACCAAAGGCTTTTTCGTCGCCGATCAAGACGTGCCCTCGATTGCCAACGGCGCGGCGACTGCTGCCGATTGGATGTCAGCCGCCTCGTTTATTTCCATGGCTGGCCTGATCTCTTTTTTGGGCTACGACGGCTCTATTTACTTAATGGGATGGACGGGCGGCTACGTGCTCTTAGCGCTGCTGCTATCGCCCTACCTGCGTAAGTTTGGCAAATACACCGTTCCTGACTTTGTAGGCGATAGATATTACTCTAACGCTGCGCGCGGGGTGGCCGTGGTGGCTGCTATTTTTGTCTCGATGACCTATGTCGCCGGGCAAATGCGCGGGGTTGGCATTGTGTTTAGCCGCTTTTTGCAGGTGGACGTTGGCACTGGCGTGGCGATTGGCATGGTGATTGTAGCCTTCTTCGCCATTATCGGTGGCATGAAAGGCATCACCTGGACTCAGGTCGCTCAGTACTGCGTGCTAATTGTGGCCTACCTCATTCCCGCGTTTGCAATCTCACTGCTACTCACCAATACCTTAGTCCCTCAGTTGGGCTTTACCTTTAGCGATATTGTCGGGCGACTAGACGGCCTACAGCTTGATCTGGGGTTTGCGGCTTACACTCAGCCTTTTGCCAGCAAGTCTATGCTCGATGTACTGTTTATCACCATCGCGCTCATGGTCGGCACTGCTGGGCTTCCTCATGTAATTGTCCGATTCTATACGGTGCCAAACGTACGCGCTGCCAGGTATTCAGCGGGCTGGGCGCTATTATTTATTGCAATTTTGTACACGACTGCCCCTGCCCTTGCAGGCTTTGCTCGCTATAACCTAGTCGAGAGTTTGCAAGATAAAACGCCTGCTGAGGTTCAGCAGCTAAACTGGGCGACTAAGTGGGAAAATACCGGACTGCTGAGCTTTGAAGATAAGAGTGGAGATGGCAGGCTACAGTTTACGCCCGATGAGGCCACGAACGAAATTACGGTAGACCGCGATATTATTGTGCTGGCAACCCCAGAGGTGGCGAGTCTTTCTCCCTTTATTGTGGCACTGGTCGCGGTGGGTGGACTGGCCGCTGCGCTTTCGACGGCCTCGGGTCTGCTGCTGGTGGTGTCTAGTGCGATCGCTCACGACCTGTACTATCGAATGATTAACCCTGCGGCCACTGAGTCGCAGCGATTAGCGATCGGCCGAGTGATGGTGGGTTTTGCGATTGTGGTCGCTGGATATTTTGGTATCAATCCGCCAGGGTTTGTTGCTGAGGTGGTTGCCTTTGCCTTTGGACTAGCGGCAGCGAGCTTTTTCCCTGTTCTTGTTTTAGGCATTTTTGATCAGCGCGCGAATAAGGAAGGGGCGATCGCGGGCATGATCGCTGGGCTCAGCTTCACCATTTTTTACATTGTAGGCGTCAAGTTCTACGGCATGAGCCCCTGGTTCTTTGGCGTCTCAGCAGAGGGTATTGGCACCCTTGGAATGCTGATTAACTTTGTCGTCGTCTTGGCTGTATCGAGACTGACGCCGCCGCCACCGGCTGAGATTCAAGCGATGGTCGCAGAGATTAGAGATCCGAGCGAAGCGATGACTACACTGTGATAGAGGCTTTGATAGCGCAAAGCTCTTTTCTCTAAATTTAAGTTAAGTTCTACGAGGGTATTGAACACAGGCAAGACAAGTCGGTCTATCAAATAGGTTTTGAATTTTTAGGCGATCGCGTCTAACATTACTCATCGTCTTTTGCTGACATGTTTCAATTGTTACCAATTGCCACAGATAACTATGACTGCCTCTATTCCTCAGCTCAACGTCACCGACGCGTCGCTTTCTGAAGAAGAGCTGCGTAAAATAAACGCCTTCTGGCGAGCCTGTAACTATCTGGCTATCGGCATGATTTATCTTAAGGATAATCCGCTGCTGCGCGAGCCGCTGACCCTAGAGCATATTAAGCCTCGCCTGCTGGGGCACTGGGGCACGAGCCCAGGGCTCAGCTTTATGTATGTGCACTTTAGTCGGCTGATTAAAAAATACGACCTCAACGCGATTTTTATGGCGGGGCCGGGGCACGGGGCACCGGGTATATTAGCGCCTACTTATCTGGAGGGAACGTACTCGGAGGTTTATCCTGAGAAAAGCCAGGATGTAGAAGGACTGCGGAAGTTTTTCAAGCATTTTTCTTTTCCAGGACACATTGGTAGCCACTGCACGCCGGAACTGCCTGGATCGATTCATGAGGGCGGCGAGCTGGGCTACAGCCTTTCTCATGCGTATGGGTCGGTGTTTGATAATCCCGATCTCATTACGCTAGTTGCAATTGGTGATGGTGAGGCGGAGACTGGGCCGCTGGCGACATCCTGGCATTCTAATAAGTTTTTGAACCCGGCGCAGGACGGGGCCGTGCTGCCGATTTTGCACCTGAATGGCTACAAAATTGCTAACCCCACGATTCTCTCTCGCATTTCGCACGAGGAATTGGAGTGTTTGTTCAAGGGCTATGGCTATACGCCTTACTTTGTAGAAGGCGATGACCCCATGCCGATGCATCAAAAGATGGCGGCGGTGATGGAAGAGTGCGTGAGTCAGATTCGCGCTATTCAGGCGCGGGCTCGTAGTAAAGATGGTGATGGCAGATTGGAGCGTCCGCGCTGGCCGATGATTGTGCTGCGATCACCCAAAGGCTGGACAGGGCCTGAGTCAGTAGATGGGCATAAGGTGTCAGATTTTTGGCGATCGCACCAGGTACCTCTATCCGGTCTAAAAAATGATCCAGAACACATTCGGCTGCTAGAAGACTGGCTGCGCAGCTACCGGCCCGAGGAACTGTTTGACGAGAGCGGTCGGCTGATTGAAGAACTGAGAGATTTGCCGCCTGAGGGCGATCGCCGCTTGAGCGCTAACCCGATGGCCAATGGTGGAAGACTGCGCAAACAGCTAAAGCTGCCCCATTTTAGAGACTACGAGGTACCCATAGACGCACCGGGTAAAACTCAGGTAGAAAACACTCGGCTAATGGGCCGCTTTCTCAAAGACGTGATTGCGAAAAATCCAACAAACTTTCGGCTGTTCGGCCCAGACGAAACGCTTTCTAATCGGCTAGGAGAAGTTTTTGAAGTGACCGAGCGCGCTTGGATGGCCGACTATTTGCCTGAAGATGAAGACGGCGGCTATTTGTCGCAAACGGGCCGGGTGATGGAAATGCTGAGCGAGCACACGCTGCAAGGCTGGCTAGAGGGCTATTTGCTTACGGGTCGGCATGGATTTTTTCATACCTACGAAGCCTTTGCCCACGTCATCGACTCGATGTTTAATCAACATGCCAAGTGGCTAGAAGTGTGCAAAAAAGAAGTGCCCTGGCGTGCGCCTGTCGCCTCGCTCAACATTTTGCTCTCTTCGGTGGTGTGGCGACAAGACCACAACGGCTTTAGCCATCAAGATCCTGGCTTTATTGATCTGGTAACGAACAAAAGCCCGGATGTCACGCGCATTTACCTGCCGCCCGATGCGAACTGCCTGCTCTCAGTGGTCGATCACTGCTTGAAAAGCACGGACTACATCAACGTGATTGTCTCTGATAAGCAGAAGCATCTGCAATTTTTGACGATGGATGAGGCGGTGCGGCACTGCACAAAGGGCATTGGCATTTGGGACTGGGCGAGTAATGACGACCAGGGCAAAGCGCCAGATAAGCCAGATGTGGTGATCGCCTGCTGTGGTGATATTCCTACTATGGAAGCGCTGGCCGCTACGGCCATTTTGCGAGAGGAACTTCCCGACCTGCGCGTTCGCTTTATTAACGTTGTAGATTTGTACAAGCTCATTCACCCGAAGGATCATCCGCATGGCCTTTCGGATAAAGATTTTGATACTCTTTTTACGACCGATCAGCCGGTTATCTTCAACTTCCATGGCTATCCCTGGCTGATTCATAAGCTGGTCTATAGTCGCTCGAATCAGAGTCGGATTCACGTTCGCGGCTATAAGGAGAAAGGCAATATCAATACGCCTTTGGAGCTGGCTATTAACAATGAAATCGATCGGTTTCATCTGGTGATTGAAGTGATTAATCGGGTGCCGACATTGGGCTCGGCGGCGGCTTATGTAAAAGAGAGAATGGAGAATGCGATTATTGATAATGTGAACTATGCTCACCTGCATGGAGAAGATAAGTCGGAGATTACTAACTGGGTATGGCCTTATTAGCGATCGCAATTAGGTAAGGTGAAGACTATGGGCGATAAAATACTGGTGCTCAACGCCGGATCGAGCGGGCATAAAAGCGGTTTGTATGAACTGGGCCGATCCGATTCGGTGGCACCGCCAGCACCGCTATGGCAAGCGCAAATTGACCAGCAGCAGTCGCCGCCGTTGCTAATAGCGACCGGAGCGGGGCAGACGGTAAAAGTTGATTTGCCTGAACGTGACCGCTCCCAAGACATTGCTCAAATGCTAAAAACTCTCTATGAGGGTAAAACTGCTGTCATCTCGGGTGTAGAAGAGATTGCGGCGGTGGGGCATCGGGTGGTGCATGGAGGCCAAGATTATCGGCAGAGTGTGCGGATAGATGACGTGGTGAAGCTTGCGATCGCTAACTTAATCCCACTTGCACCTGCCCACAATCCTGCTAGCCTAGCGGGCATTCAGCTCATAGAAGAGATATGGCATGACATGCCCCAGTACGCGGTTTTCGATACGGCATTTCATAGCCAAATGCCCGAAGTCGCTGCGCTTTATCCCGTGCCGCAAGATTGGATAGATCAGGGCATTCGCCGCTACGGTTTTCATGGCATTAGCCATCAGTACTGCGCTCATCGCGCTGCCGAGCTGTTGGATCAGCCACTAGAAGATTTGCGCCTGGTGACCTGTCATCTAGGCAATGGCTGTTCTTTAGCCGCGATTAAATCGGGCCATAGCATTGATACGACCATGGGCTTTACGCCTATGGATGGGGTGATGATGGGCACGCGGTCCGGCAGCGTCGATCCAGGTATTTTGATCTATTTAATGCGAGAGAAAGGCTACGGCCATCAGCAGTTGGATGAGATGCTGAATAAGCAGTCTGGTTTGAAGGGGATCTCGGAGATTTCAGGTGATATGAGAGAATTAATGCGGGCGATTGCTGCTGGCAATGCTCAAGCCAAACTCGCTCTCGAGATGTATATTTACCGCCTGCGCGCTAGCATTGCGGCGATGACGGCTAGTTTGGGCGGGCTTGATGTGCTGGTATTTTCGGGTGGGGCCGGGTCGCATACGGCGGCTTTGCGCGATCGCACCTGTGAGGGGCTTGCTTTTTTGGGCGTTGATATTTCTAAAGAGAAAAACGCTGAGATTGAGGAGGGCCAAGACAAAAACGTATCGGCCCCATCCTCTAACGTTGCTGTGATGGTTATTCACACTCAAGAAGAGTGGCAAATTGCTAGAGAATACAGAAAGCTGGACGTATAGCGTTGCCATTCTTGCAAAACCTGCAAGCTAGTGTCTCTATAATGGACGAGCAAAGGCGTTGCGTGTAGATAGCCGTCTTATAGTTGTCTTATAGTTTTTGTTGCCAGAAGCGCTGATGAACAGCAGCAATTTCAGCTTCTACTTCAAGAATGGGCCCTTGAATAGCGATCGCCTTTTGCCCCCGACTAAACACTTCCCGGCAAGGCAGATTCAGCGTAGGATTCTCGGGATGATCGCCCGTAAGCGCTAGCAACTGTAATTCAGAAAGGCCATACACCAGCCGCCCGATATTGGCCCAGTACTGGGTGGCCGCACACATCGCGCAGGGCTCGACGGTTGTGTAGAGCGTACAGTCCCAAAGATAGTCAGCGCTAAAGTTAGTCACCGCCGTCCGAATGAGTACAGATTCGGCGTGATTAACCGTATCGACATTGCCCTGTGTGAGCAGCACCGTTTCACGATCTGGGGCGACCAGGATTGCGCCAAAGGGGTGATGGCCAAAGGATTGCGCGCGCAGGGCGATTTGATTGGCGTACTGAAGATGGCGGATGGTTTGAGGCGATGCAGACATAGGTGCGAAAGCAAAAGGTTTAGTAAATTTAATCACCGAATGACGTGACCAAATTCACTTACCCTCTAAATTAGAAATAATATTAGAGAGTTTGACTCAGGATGTAACTCATGGCGAATCCTTTCAATCGTCGTCAATTTCTTGGCTATGGTATGGCAACGGCGCTCAGCAGCGTTTTGCTCAAGGCTTGCGCGTCGCCAACAGCAGAGGGTGGCGCGGACGATGCGGCCAGTGAAACGCCGCTAGAGACTAGGCTAGCGATCGCGCTACCGGGCACGATTACTGACGGCGGCTGGAATCAGCTTGGCTACGAGGGCGTAAAGCAAGCGGGCGATGAGCTGGGCGTAGAAGTAGCCTATGTAGAACAGGTCGATAATGCCGACCAGACAGAATCTTTGGCTGGGTTTGCGAGAGAGGGATATGGTTTAGTGGTTGGACACGGCGGCCAGTTTGATGCGGCCATTGAGCAGGTGGCGGCTGAGTTTCCAGAAACCTTTTTCTTGGGTGTGAATGGAGACATTGCAGGAGATAACTATGCCTGCGTGCGTACAAACTACAACCAAATGCTGTATCTCAGTGGGATGATGGGTGCGGCAATGAGTAAGACAAAGAAGCTGGCTTACTTAGCCGGGATGGAGTTTAAATCAACTCAGCAGCAGGGGGCGGCGATGGATTTGGGGGCAAAAGCGATGGATCCAAGTGCTGAGGTAGTGTCGAGCTTTGTGGGAGATTTTAACGATATTGCCAAGGCTAAGGAGTCGGCGCTAGCGCTGATTGCCAGCGGGGTTGATGTGATTTTTCATAACTTGGACAATTCGGCTCCGGCAGTGTTGCAGGCTTGTGAAGAAGCCGGTATTTATGCGTTTGGCAACAATGTCGATCAGTTTGAGCTAGCGCCGAAAGCAATTTTGACCAGTGCCATTCAAGATATTGGCGGGGCAATAACGATGGTAGCAGCGCTAGCGGCAACTGATGAGATTGAAGGAAAGAGATACGTGATTGGGCTAGAGACGCCTGAGCTGGTGAGGTTTGGCACTTTTAATGAGGCGGTACCGGCAGATTTACGAGCGAAAGTGGATCAGGTGGCTGCTGATATGGTGGCCAATAAGCTGGTGTTTGAAGATGCCGAAGAAAACGGTAAGGCGTCGGTCAAAGTTGTTACTTCATGAGCAATTTGCGCCTGGCAGGTATGACCAAGCGGTTCGGTACGTTTGCAGCCAATGACAATATCAGCCTGGAGATTGGCAGCGGATCTATTCACGGGCTTTTAGGAGAGAATGGAGCCGGTAAGTCGACGCTGATGAATATTCTCTCAGGGCTGTATCAGCCGGATGCAGGACAAATTTGGCTGGATGAACAGCCGGTGCAGATCAATTCGCCTGCGGATGCGATTCGCTGTGGCATCGGCATGATTCATCAGCACTTTATGCTGGTGCCGCAGCTTACGGTTGTAGAGAATGTCGTTTTGGGGCAAGCGGGTGGGCTGCGATTGAATTTGAAGGCTAAGGCAGCAGAGATCGCGCAGCTTGGTGAAGACTACGGCTTAATTGTGCCGCCGATGGCCCGCGTAGAAGATCTCCCGGTAGGTATTCAGCAGCGGGTTGAAATCTTGAAGGTGCTGTATCGTCAGGCTCGCATTTTGATTTTAGATGAGCCAACGGCTGTGCTAACGCCAGTTGAAATCAAGTCCTTTTTAGAGATTTTGCGACAGCTTGCCGCTCGCAATCATACGATTGTCTTTATTAGTCATAAGCTGAATGAGATTATGGCTGTGTGCGATCGCATTACGGTTCTACGGCGTGGCCAAGTGGTAGCCTCACTGCCTGCTGAGCAGACAAATCCTACCGCTCTCGCCCGGCTGATGGTCGATAAAGCTGTAGAGACTAACGCTCGCTGGTCGCCGCAGACAGCAGGAGATGTTGTTCTTGATGTTCAAGATTTATGGGTGAAAAATCGTCGGGTAGCTGCTGTACAAGGGCTGTCTTTGCAGGTGCGCGCAGGTGAGATTTTGGGAATTGCAGGTGTAGATGGGAACGGACAAAGAGAATTAGCGGATGCGATTTCGCGCCTGTTACCGATTCAGCAAGGTTCTATTGAAATAGTCTCTGCCAAATCTTCTAAACAGATTGCCTACATTCCTGAAGACCGACAGCAGCAGGGATTAGTGCTGAGCTTTTCAATCGCTCGTAATCTCATTCTTAAGGCGTTTTCTAAGCTGCCTTTCTGTCGGCGGTGGGTGTTGCAGCAAGACGCGATCGCAACCAACGCCACTCACGCTATCCAGTCCTTTGACATTCGAGCAACAGACCACCGCTTACAGGCCGATCAACTCTCCGGTGGCAACCAGCAAAAGGTAATCTTGGCGCGAGAACTGGCGGGCGAACCGGATTTGATCGTGGCTATGCAGCCGACTAGAGGGCTAGATATTGGGGCGACAGCGGCGGTACAGCAGAGTTTGTTGGCACAGCGATCACGTGGCGCAGCAGTCTTGTATATTTCCACCGAGCTAGAAGAAGTAATGGCAATGAGCGATCGCCTCACCGTCCTCTACCGCGGGCAGCTCGTCGAAGTTCCAAGTGTCAAAGACGCTACCCCAGAGCAAATTAGCCTGCTGATGGCAGGTCATCCGGTAGGGGAAGTCGAGTGAACGTTTCCCAGCGCGACTTCCAAACTTCACTGCGCAGCGCCCTGCCGCCTGTTCTTGCCGTTCTTGCCGCGCTACTGGTCGGTGCCCTGCTAATGCTGATCGCTGGGGCCAGTCCAATTGCCGCCTACGGTGCCCTATTTCGTCAGTCGCTAACCACCTACTTTGGCTTTGCCGACACCCTGACAAAAACAACGCCTTTGCTGCTTGCTAGCTTAGGCGTTCTCGTTGCGCTCAGGGCCGGACAGTTTAATCTGGGCGCAGAAGGGCAAATCTATATGGGCGGACTGGGCAGTTTGCTGGTGGGGCTAGCCTTCCCGGCTTTGCCGATGGTGATCCATTTGCCGCTGGCGCTGTTGGGCGGCTTTGGCTTTGGTGCGGCTTGGGGTGCGATCGCTGGCTATCTAAAAGTTGCCCGTGGCCTGAATGAAGTGCTGACCACGCTACTACTAAACTACGTCGCGCAAAACCTGATTAGCTACTTAGTCAACGGCCCGCTCAAAGCAGCCGGTGCGCCTAGCCCCTTTTCTGAACTGGTGGCGGCCTCTGCCTATCTACCGACCATTCTGCCGAAGACGCAGGCCCACGCCGGTATCTTTGTGGGACTGACGATTGCCCTCATCCTCACGCTCGCCTTTGCCGTCACCGCCTGGGGCTACCGCATCGATACGGTGGGCCAAAACTCAATCGCCGCTCGCTATGCAGGCATTTCCGTCAATCGTACAGTGCTTAGCGTCATGGCTCTTTCCGGCGGACTTGCGGGCTTAGCGGGCAGCAGTGAAGTTCTGGGTCTAAAGCGCCGCCTCTTTGAGAACTTTTCGCCCGGATATGGGTTTGATGCGCTGGCGATCGCGCTGCTTAGTCGTGGCAATCCTGCGGTTGTTATTCTCACCGCCTTCTTCTTCGGAGCCCTGCGCAGCGGCGCGAATGTCATGCAGCGCAGTGCCGCTGTTCCTGTCTCCATTATCTATGCCATTCAAGGGCTCATCGTACTGTTTGTTGCAATTAGCCTGACCTTGGAAAATCGTGCTCAAAAGTCCGTAGATCCCACAATATAAGCCGTTGAATAGAAAAGCCTATGCCACCTGTTAATTTCCTCTCCGATTTTCTCGCCGCGTGCCTCCGGCTGACGGTACCGTTAGCTTTTGCCGCACTAGGCGGATTAATCTCTGAGCGCTCGGGCGTGTTAAACATTGGGCTCGAAGGAATGATTCTCACCGGGGCGTTTGTGAGTGCAGGCGTAGCGATCGCATCAGATCAAGCCTGGCTAGCTGTCGGCGCGGCCTTCATAGCAAGCGCCCTAGTCGGCTTACTCCACGCTTACCTCTGCGTTAGCCTATCAGTCAATCAGCTCGTCTCCGGCCTTGCTATCAATCTCACCGCCGCCGGACTCACCACCTACGGCGCAAGACTGCTCTTTGAAACGGGCACCGTCGCCCTACCCGGCATTGAGCCGCTGAAGATTCCGGGCCTGCAAGCGCTCCCCATTGTTGGCGTTCTCTTTCAGCAAGATCCACTTTTTTATCTGTTGTTGGTACTGGTTGCCGTGAGTACCTATGGACTGTTCTATACCCAGTGGGGCCTATCCCTACGCGCAGTCGGCAATGCGCCTAAAGCTGCCGATACAGCCGGTGTTTCAGTCACCCAAGTGCGCTATTTAAGCGTTGTTGTGTGCGGCGGGCTTTGCGGCCTTGCAGGAGCCTACCTCGCACTTGTCCACGTCGGCTTCTTCACCGAAAACATGAGCGCTGGCAAAGGGTTCATCGCGCTAGCCGCGCTCATCTTTGGCCGCTGGCATCCGGTATTCACCACTCTAGCCTGCTTACTATTTGGCGCAACAGAAGCCATACAGCTTCGCGTTCAAGCCTTTGACCTGGATATTCCCTATCAGCTATTGGCCATGCTGCCCTACCTGAGCGCCCTCTTTGCACTAGCAGGTTTTACTGGTAGATCAACCCCCCCGGCTGCGCTAGGAATACCCTACGGTAAGGAAAGTCACTAACCCGTAGAGGTCTGCATGATTATGAAAGAAGGCACTGCTCTCAAACGATTCTCTGCCTTTGTGTCTATCGGATGCGCTTTGCTAGCGCTGGGTGTCACGACCATAGCAATACTCAGCAGCCGTATTCGTGGCCCACTGCTGTTTGAGATTCTGTGCCACTTTCAAATGCAGTATTTTGGAGCAATGCTTCTTGTAAGTGCGATCGCTATCTGTCTGAAGCGATCGCCTCTCATCCTGCTCACACTTTTCTGCACAGCACTCCTCTCAGCTCAAATTATTCCCTGGTACTTTCCGTCTTTTCAAAGCAACACAGTCTCAAACTACCGGGTGATGAGCACGAATCTAAACGTTGCCAACAACAACGCTGCCGAGATTATAAAGCTCACTGAACAGGAACAACCTGACCTGGCTATATTCATAGAAGTCAACGACGCTATGGCAGAACAGCTAGAAGTCTTAAAAGCATTTTTACCCTACAACTCTAACCAACTAACGCCATATCAGCCCGGCGCTGTCCTCTACAGCAAAAACCCACTGACAGACTTTGAAATCAGAAAGTTCGATACCAACAACGCGGTCAATCTAACCGCGCGCGTTCAAACTCAAAATCAGCAGCTATCAATTGTTGCTATCCATCCGCTACCGCCCCTTAAGAGATCGTTTCTTGATAGCCGAAACAGAGTGTTCAGGGCCGTCAGCGACTATGTACAGCAGCAAACCGATCCGGTTGTATTAATTGGTGACTTCAACACGACCATGTGGTCGCCTTTTTACCGAATCCTCGCTGATGAAACGGGTCTAAAGAACACACGAAAAGGGCTCGGCACCTTTCCTACCTGGCCTGCGAACACGTCGTATTTTTTCACACCTAAGCTAGGCGTCTTTACTAAACTGTTCCAAATTCCGATTGATCAGTGCCTGGCAAGTCCTTCGCTTGATGTCGTTGGAATGCACACAGGCGATGACGTTGGATCAGATCACCTCCCGATTGTCGTTGATTTTTCGCTGCGCTAGCTCAGAAAGGGCCGCAGCTTATCAATCATCTGAGCGCTTTCACTATCAGCCGCTAATAGCTCTATTTGCTCACTGTTAATAGCACCCAGGCCCAAATCAGCGGCGCGGCGAATCTGAGCCTGCTGCCAAATTGATCCGGTAGACACTTCTGAGGTCGTACCCAGCATTCGGAGTATGGCAATGCCAACCGCATCAATGGCAATGCGATCGCTACTCGCCAGCATCACCCCTGCCCTTACCCGTTCTCCCTGCTCAGGGCCACCGCCAACAAAAGCATCCACCCCATCAATCAAATTAAGCGTCGGGCGATAGGCCCGGTTAACCTCAGCAATCATGAGCCGCTGGTTATTAGAGCGGTGTAGCTCCTGCATGTAGTCGTGCCCGTCGCCAGGCACGCGGCGAGCCACCATGCCAATCGTGTTCTTCAGCGAGAGGGTAAAGTGGCCACCAAAGCGATGCGTTTTTAAGCAGCAAACGTTGACAACCGCATCGGCGTCTAAAACAGGACGCGCCACGGCAAACCCTCTTGACCAGTTCGTGCCCTCGCTATCGAAATACTGCCAGTCATCACGGCCTAGCTCATCGAATACCATGGGCGTGAAGCCATAGCGCTCTGCTAAGTCAAACACTTTCATCTGCTGCATGGCGCTGCGAGTCTCGACCATACCTGAGCGATCGCCCACCGTAATCTGGCTCGCCCCGTCGCTTTGTATCACCTGCACCAAAGCCTCAAGTACCGCAGGATCAGTCGCCGCAGGAGCCGGATCGCCCGTGTTGTAATTTGGCTTGATAAAAACTCGCTGGCCTTGAAAGCTAGGCGGCTGTAAAAGTTCCAGGGCTCTGCGTACGCCCGCGGCGCGGTCAGTTGTGCTGACTAAAACAACCCGATGAGGATTGAGCCCGTCAGCGGCCAACGGTGCGGACTGAGCGATCGCACGTAATGGCATGGCAGACGTAGCCACTGGAGATGAGGAGCCCAGAGCACGAAAGATAGGGGGTAGCATGGCCGCACCGCCGAGCAGGCCGAGTCGTTTTAGTAGCTTGCGGCGAGCGGGAAGAAACGGAAAATTAGGCATAGCTGAAGGGGGCTTCCAGACGTGCTTGAAAAGTTGTTGTTTAGCTTTTTTATTATGGCAAGCTTTCCTGAGAATTTCCTGAATTACGCTCATTTCACCCGGAGCATTCTTACATACAGAAAAGGTGTGCCTATTGCGGAAAAGCAGAAAGGTTAAGGAATGTTACAGCTTTGTTGTTTCTGTTTCCAGAACGCCATAGCTCATTGATGAGATAAACACAAAGACGCCCTATAGGGACATTACATGACCAAAAAATGGATCACGTGAACTATCCTCGCATTGATTGCTTTACTTTTTGTCTTTTCTGCTAAGACGGTTGTGATCGCCTCTTCAGCTCAGTCGAGCCCGTTCTACTGGGAGCGTATTGACGTCAATATAGACGTTCAGTCGAACGGCGATATGCTGATCACAGAAGAGCAAGAATATGTATTTAACCGAGAGCATACTAATCAAAGGTATCGCTATATTCCCCTGGCCAAAGTAGATGACATTAGAGATGTCGCGGTCGAGGAAAACGGCCAGGTTGTTGAGAGTGTAACTGGAATTGAGAATAATCAGCTTTGGATTCGCTGGCAGCACGAACTGAATCCACCAGAAACGCATACATTTGTTTTGAAGTACCGAGTCGTGGGGGGATTACAAAAACGTAGCCAGAACACGCAGGTTTACTGGAAAGCTATCTTTGCTGATCGTAAAGCACCCATTCAAAACGCGAAGGTGCTAGTTACTCTGCCAGAGGCTTTATCTGGCAAAGCGACCAATTTCACTAGCTTTGACACAGCAGCAACCTCTCGTCAGGTAGATCCTAGAACCTTCGAGTTCGTTGCTTCCAGGCCCATCCATCCGCAGCGAGAGTTAGAGATTCGAGTTGCCTTCCCAACTGGTATCCTCAATTTACCCGAGCTGTCTTTTGGAGAAAAAACCTCGAAGTTTGTTAGCGCTTTGAATGGCTGGGCAGTGGGCGCAGTTGCAATCGTGACGCTTATTATTGTTGCAAAGGTGAGAAGCGCTCGCTGTCCTAACTGCAGCGAGTATAAATTGAAGCGATCGCGTAGAGACATACAAAGTGCAACCCGCTATAGAAGAGGGCTAGGGGCGACGGTCAGCCACTGCGGAAGCTGTTCTTATCATGCTGAAAAGCAATTTGTTATTCCTAAAATCTCTGACGGTGGCGGTGGCGGCGGTGGCGGTGGCGGTGGCGGTTAAAAAGCTAGAAAGTCGCTGGTAGTACCTCTTCTCTATAGGAACTCATTCTCTATACTTCTGAGGCGATCGCAGCCCAAATCTTCGAAGCCTTTGACGGCAGCTATCAGCAGCTCGCCCAAGACTGCTTTGTGTGGATTGTTCAGCGGATGCAAATGAACACGCCCACCTGGCACGCTTCTCTTATTCACCTCAAAAACTCAGCCTACGCATGGCGACAGATGGTCTTCTTTTTAACCCTACATGGCAGCGCTAATAGCTTTCTCCTATGGGCTCAAATAAAGTACCGGCAAACCGACAAATATTGCCCTGGGCATAGCACGCTATGCCCCTACGTCACCGTCAATTTCTGTAGGGGCTTAGCACTGCTATGCCCGAGGCAATGAACAGCGCTATCAGCGGTACTTTATTTAGACGCATGTCCCTTAGGATGGTTTGAGCAGCGCTACTGGATTGCAGGCAAGCACTAAAGCGACTTACGCAACAAACTCATCGCCTCCCCTTGCGCTGGCGTAATTATCAGCGGCTCCTCAATCATGAGTATGGGGCTCCACAGAACTGTTTCAGCATAGTGAAGCGTATGGAAGAGGTGAATCGTTTGGCGGACGGCGGCGGGCGAGCCTAAAAGAATATGACGGATATGTTCTTTGGGCCTGGCACCGACTGGGGTGAGCTGAGGCAGCGGATTGGGTGTAGTTGGCAGTAAGAGCGTAGGCGAGAGAGGCTGACCGGGCAAAGGCCGATCAGTGGTGAAGCTGGTCGTTTTCATGGGTTTCTCCGATGAGGGTGGAAGAAAACCCGCGAAAAAGGAAGCCCGCCCTAACTTGCCAAAGGTCAGGGTGGCTGTGTCATCATGGACACAACCTCTGAACTGGTTAACGCAGTTTAGGGGCTAGCTGGCGGTGACTGTTGGAGCAGTCATCGTCAGTGGCTAAATTTTTCGGGGCGTTTGGCTGCAAGTTCTACGTGAGAACAACAGCACTGTGTATTAGCGTATCAGTATTCTTTTAATCGTGTCAATTTTTTGACAAGATATCCTCACATATCTTTCTCCACAGTCTACGCCTGATTAGGCCGCAGCTATTTGATGCCTCCGCCATTTTAAAATCGCTGCTGCATGGGCTTTTTTCAACATAAAATGTTCAGACTCTTCTCTTAAGTCAAACAGCTTTAAGCGTTCAGAGTCAGTTATAGTGTTCGCCTGATTAAGCTCTAGCAATTTGTCGTAGCG
This sequence comes from uncultured cyanobacterium, assembly GCA_963793265.1. Lineage (GTDB taxonomy): Bacteria > Cyanobacteriota > Cyanobacteriia > Phormidesmidales > Phormidesmidaceae > Phormidesmis. The sequence goes on along the minus strand of CAWBZI010000002.1, from coordinate 112,272 downwards.
CTCCATATCAGCGACAGGTTTTCGGCTCCGAGCAATCTCCCACAATGCACTATCTTCTAATCGATCCAACGCTGCTAAGGTAGCCTGGAATTCTTCGGGGGCGTCATCCCAATCTGGTGGACTACCCACCGTGAGCGCATGAATAATGACAGACTCTAGAGTTCGCTGCGTTGCCTCAGCCGTTTTAACCAGTCGCTGGTGCAATCGTTCAGGAAGTTGAAGGGTGACTGTTTCGCTCATAGTTTTGAATCTATTTGTATTTACAGCTAATAGAAGCAATCGCGTAAAAGCAGAAAACTTACTTGCTAAATTCTATACAGCTCAAGGCAAATTAACCATATCGCGAATATTACCCGTAACCGAGCCCACCCCCGCATCAAACTGACGATCCTGCTTATGCACTCTCATCGTCATCCCATGCTTGGGCCTCATCACGATCGTCCCCGCCCGGTCAATCGGATTTTCAGGCACAAACTCTAGCCGGTATCGCTGCAACAACATCGCTAAAATTATCTTAATCTCCATCATCGCAAAACCCGCACCAATGCAAATTCGAGGCCCCGCACTAAACGGATTATATTCGTAAGCAGTTGGTGTAATCGTCTCCCACCGGCTCGGATCAAACGCTTCAGGATTAGGGAACAAATCGCTCATATGATGCGTTTGAGAAATACTCACAAATACCTCCGTCCCCTTCGGCAAACTGTAGCCGCCCAGCTCCGTTTCCTTAGCCGTCACCCGCCCATTCCAGGGCACAGGCGCAAGCACCCGCATACTCTCCTTCACCACCCGCTCCAACAGCGGCAGACTTTTGAGCTGTTCTAAAGTCGGCGCATCTCCCTGCAAAACGCCGTCTAACTCATCTAGCAAATCAGCCATCACCTGCGGATGCTGCGACAGCAAAAACAACGTCCAGGTCAGCGCATTCGCACTCGTCTCATGACCCGCAATAAAGATCACGCCGACATGCCCCAACAGCTCCTCCTCACTCAGCTTTTCCTGAGTCTCCTCATCTTGCACCTGCATCAGCATAGAAAGCACGTCAGCCTCATCACAGCCGCGTTCTCTTTTCGCCGCCAGTAGCCCCTTCATCGCCTGCTCATACTGCGCCACTAAGTTCAAATAACGCCGCCACGGTAGCCCCGGCAAATCATATCGCATCAGCTTCATCGCCAGGCTTCCCTGCAAGGCCAAAGCCTCATGCAAAATCTCTCCCGTACTCGCCCCCGCCGGGCCAATATCTTCACCAAAAAGAGACTTTGCCGCAATTCGCAGCGTCACCTGTTGCATCACAGCCGACAGGTTATGCACCTGCCCTACCGCTAGCTGGTTCAGCTCATCTTCAGTAATCGCAATCATGTCCTGGGCATAGCTACCCAGCCGCTGATGGTGAAAAGCTGGCATCATCAGCTTGCGCTGTTTTTTATGCGCCGCCTCATTGTCGCCAAAAATACCCACCAAAAAATGATTCAGCGGCTTTGCCCGCGCCGACTCGTCACGAAAGCGATAGATCGGCCCCGTCAACGGACACTTGTAATACACCTCTGGCTGAGTCGCCACCTGACGGATAATCTCTGGGCCACAGGCAAAAACCGTACCAGGACACTCAGGATACGGTGAGTAAAGCCGGGTGCCACCGCCCTGTGCTAAGGCAACTAGATTGCCATAGTCGTTGAAAAGCTGGCGCGTGTAGGCAATCGGATCTTTCGCAAACTGAAGCGTGTTAGGCACGGCCCCCAAAATCGGGGTAGGGGCCGGGCCTGGAACGGTCAGGGCGGGTGATTGGGCGATCGCGCTCATAAGAACACCTCAACTAAGTGGCTTTTACAATCCGTAGCCTCTGCATAGTAGAACACTAAAACGCGATAGGATTAGATCTTTTGTTTTGCTTCTACTTCACGCAGGCCCTAAAGCAAATTATCTCCAAAGATCACTATATTTTCACGCGTTGAGTACCGTCGCTAAAGCTTTATACTTGAAGCTTGCTTATTTCACCCATTTCATAAATAAAGCTCAGACGATTTGCCTGAGCTGGAGAGCCAAAGAAGCATAGCTGAACGGCTAAGGTGCTACCACTTCTTATAGGGCAAAAATTTGCCACACATGATGATCTTAACGCGATCGCCTTTTGGATCTTCTTCTCTTTCTACGTCCACCGAAAAGTCAATTGCGCTCATAATGCCATCGCCAAACTTCTCGTGCACCACCGCCTTAATCGGCGCGCCATACACCTGCATAATTTCGTAAAAGCGATAGATTAGCGGATCGGTTGGAATCACCGGATCTAAGCTGCCTTTCATTGGACAATCGGTGAGCGCATCGGCAACTTCTGGCCCCAGACCCAGAATCTCAACCATCTTATTAGCTTCTTCTTGAGAAGCACTCGCCTGGCGGTAAAAAACAGAGGCAATCCACACTTCATCAAAGCCTAGCTTCTCTTCTAAATCTGCAAAGCTGATACCTTTCTCTTTTTTCGCAGCCAAGAGTTTTGCGGTGATTTCTGGCACGGTCATTATCAATACCTCTTAAAGTAAGTAAATGTTGAAAGCGATCTGAAAAAGCTAGCGAATGCGAGAGGCTTCTACTGCCTGTGTCTCACGAAATAAATGACGCTCCATTTCAGTTTTGAGCCGGTGGTAAGCCGGATGCTGATCGATTGTTTCGCGATTGCGGGGTCTGGGAAACGGCACCTCTAAAATCTCATTGACTTGAGCGGCTGGCCCCCGCGTCATCATCACAATTCGATCAGACAGCAGCAGCGCCTCTTCAATGCTGTGCGTAATCATAATCACCGTCTTTCGCTGCTGCTCCCAGATGCGCTCAACTTCGCTTTGCAAAAAGCCCCGCGTTAGCGCGTCTAACGCGCCAAAAGGCTCATCCATCAGCAAAATTTGAGGATCAATCGCCAGCGCTCGAGCAATGCCTACCCTCTGGCGCATACCCCCTGAAAGCTCATGAGGATGCTTTTTTTCGGCACCCTCAAGCCCGACAAGATGAATGTTCTCTTTAATGCGTCGGGCCATCTGCTTTGGCGGCAGCTTAGGATAAACCGTCTCAACGGCAAAGCGAATGTTCTCTTCTACGCTCATCCAGGGCATCAGCGCATAGTTTTGAAACACCATACCCCGATCTGGCCCTGGCCCCTGAATCGGATTGTTATTGAGCAGAATCTCTCCGCTCGTAATATCAGAAAGGCCCGCAATCATATTGAGCAGGGTAGATTTACCGCAGCCGGACGGGCCAATGATAGAGACAAAGGTATTGGGCTCAATGTCTAGGCTGATGTTTTCAATGGCTGTAAAATTGCGAGTTGTTTTACGCGATAGCTTGCTAAAGAGATCTTTTTTGCCTTTAAATACCTTGGTGACATTCCGAATAGAAAGCTGAGCCGAAGGAATCTCTGGTGAAGGCGTTGGTGAGGCGATAGGTTCTGGTGACACAGTACGACGAGTGGGTTGATAGGTAGAATCAACAGAGGTGATTTTCATGTTTTACGCCCAAACTCAACAAACTTCTCAAGCGCTGCAAAAATGCTGTCTAAAATTAGCCCAACTAGCCCAATAATAAAGATAGCGACTAATATATTCGGAATATAGAGATTGTTCCATTCGTTCCAAATAAAGTAGCCTAATCCCGTGCCTAAGAGCATTTCAGCCGCGACAATAACCAGCCATGAAATACCCATGCTAATGCGCAGGCCCGAAACAATGTTAGGCAGCGCTGCTGGGATGATGATTTTGAAAATGGTGCGCAGCTTAGATGCGCCCAGCGTCTTTGAAACATCCAGATACTCGGGGCTGACATTCGCGACGCCAAAGGCTGTATTTGTCAGCGTTGGCCAGATGCTAGAGATAAGAATAATGAATATTCCTGTAATCTCAGAGTCTCTAAAAATGTACAGACCTAGCGGTAGCCAGGCTAGCGGAGAAACTGGTTTGAGCAACTGTACGTAGGGATTAAACGCCTTGTACGCAATTGGAGAAATACCGATCAGGATGCCTAATGGCACGGCAATAATAGAGGCTAGGGTGTAGCCAATCGCGACGCGACGCAGGCTAATAAGCAAGTTCCAGCCAATGCCGAGGTCGTTTGGCCCGTTGTCGAAGAAGGGATGGGTTGACCACCACCATAATTCCTGAAGGGTCTTAGAGGCTGTAGGCATTCCTTTGGCAAACCACTTCATGCTTGCCCCCATCTCCCAAAAGGCTAAGAACAGCGCTAGGGACAGGAGGAAAAGACCTATCGCTTTGACGTTTTCATTTAGCCACGGAGACTCGCTGTCTGTGGTTTTTAGCTTATCAATTGTTGAATTGCTGGTCGTCATGAATGGATAGTCTCCTAAACGCCGTACTTATCAATCTGTTCTTTGACGTAAGCGCCGGGTGCTGCTGGATCGAATGTATCAAACTCAAGCTTTTCGGTGCGATAAATGTCTGTAGGCGGGTTTAAGCCGACTTCTTCAGAAAGCTCTCTGGCCAGGTCGGTAAGAAAAACGGTTTCTCCGACTTCGTTGTAGCTATCATCTGTGATTTCTTGGGCGGCTTTACCATCACCCTGCAAATCCCATCTCACGAGCTGAGAAGAAATCCAGTTGGCAAAGCTCTGCCAGGGATAGGGGTCAAAATCGATCCGGTCGGGAACATCTAACGTGTTGCCCAAGCCGTCATCAAACTTGCCTGTCAAAACAGCCTCCACGACTTCTACTGGCTGATTAAGGAAGGCTCGCTCGGAAATCGCTTTGGCAATTTCGGGGCGATTGGCAGGGTCGCTGGCATAGCCTGCGGCTTCAATAATAGATTTGTTGAGGGCTCTAAACGTGTTGGGATTGGCGTCTATCCACTGGTCGCTAGCGGCAAAGGCGCAGCAGGGATGACCCGGCCAGATGTCTTTAGTAAGCTTGAAGATAAAGCCCGCGTCTTCGTACACTGCTCTTTGGTTGAACGGATCGGGCATGAGGTAGGCGTCGATGTCTCCTGCGATGAGCTGAGCGATACTGTCTGGGGGCGGAACAGGCCGAATTTTTACGTCTACGTCTGGGTCAATTCCACCGGTAGCTAGGTAGTAGCGCAGCAGCAGGTTGTGCATCGAATACGGGAAGGGTACGCCGATGGTGAAACCTTTAAAGTCGCCGGGGCCATTGACATTGCCCTGGTGCTTGTTGGCGATGGTGATCGCCTGGCCGTTGATATTTTCAACGCTGGCGAGCTTAACGCCAAAGGCACCTGAACCCAAGCCAAGTGTCATGGCGATAGGCATAGGGGCGAGCATATGATAGGCGTCGAGTTCTCCTGCGATCGCACTATCTCTGACCGCGCCCCAGCTTGGCATTTTCACCACTTCTGCGTTAAACCCATACTTTTTATAAAAGCCCAAAGGCTCAGACATAATAATGGGTGTCGCACAGGTGATTGGAATAAATCCAATTTTCAGATCTGTTTTTTCTAAGCTGGAAACATCCACTGACGCTGCGCTATCACCGGCAACTGGCTCTTCGCTTTTCGCGCAGTTGGTGAGTGCAACCATCGCCGCGCCAATTGCCAAGTTTCTCAAAAACTCCCGGCGGGTTGCGCCGCTGCCGCGAATTGTATCTGCAAAAAACAACCCCGATTCAGGGCCAAAGGCCGCAGCAAATGCGTTTTCAATACCGCCTGCCTGCTTAGATAGTGCCAGCACAAGCTTCTCTCTTTTGGGGTCGCCTTTGCCAGCGACCTTGAGCAATAGCGCCTTACGCAGCTCATACGCATTCACTTTATCGGCGGCCTGAAACTGTTGATCTTTATAAAGGCCCATCCTGGACAGATCGCCCACCATATCCAGCGGATCGGTAGGCATCGTTTGCATAAATTCCCAATGGTCGCGGGCGAAGTGGGTTCCCCCACAGCCGCAGTTAGCCTGAGTGCAGGTTGCTTGAGGGCTGGTTAAAAGGCTGCCGCCGCGATCGAGACTTGCGGGCTGACGGTATGCTGAAGCCATAAAATAATTCTCCTACAGGCGTACAAAAAACACCTTTACCGCTGTTGCTATCACACTTATACAGGTACGCAGAGATAGCCAGATAGGACAATATCTACAATAAACTAGGACTTTTTGACGATCTCTTAAGAACGCTGTAGTTATTTAGTTACGGTTGCTACAGAGCTTGTTTGTTTTGTTGTAATTGTTACCGATTGGGGCGTGAGCTGATTTCGCCACGCTCTAGGGGTCGTGCCGTACAGCTTACGAAACTGACGAGTAAAATAGCCAGCGTCGGTGTAGCCGATCTCTTCAGCAATCTTCCGAACAGAATAAGCCGTATTTTTTAGCAAATGATGGGCCTGGGCCATGCGTCGTTCGGTAATCCACTGTTTCACCGTGCGTCCGGTGTGGCTTTGTGAGAGATTGGTCAAGTAGGCGGGCGAATAGCCTACGGCCTGCGCTATGTCGTTGAGATATATGGCTTGGCGGTAGTGGTTGTCGATAAATTGAAAGGCAGATTCAAGCTTAGGGCAGTGAGGAAAGATGCTGTTTGAAGCAGCGTCTATGCTGAGCGGATGGCTGCTTTGAATTTCTTTATGGCGCTTGAGGCGAGTTGCGATCGCCTTCAAAAACTGCTCGACGGTACAGGGCTTAGTCAAATAGTCATCTGCGCCTAATCCCATCCCTCGCCGCAAGTCTTCCATCGTCACCTTTGCTGTCAAAAAGATAAACGGAATAGCCCGCATGGTTTCTTGTGCTCTAAGCGCCGTCAGCACGCCGTAGCCATCCATCTGCGGCATCATAATATCGCAAACGATCAAATCAGGCTGATGCTGAGCGGCTAGCCTAACTCCCGTTTCACCATCGCTTGCCCCAATTGCGCTAAAGTTCTCAAAGGCCAGGCAGCGAAGAAAAATACCTCTTGTTTCAGCCTCATCTTCAATGACAAGAATTTTAGTCACCATCGCTTACACCACCTCTTTACTGTTTTCAGGTACGCTCATATCTCGAGCTATGCGCCGCGATGCTCAAACGGCTCACCTTTCTATACCTATCGGGTTTACTCCGTAGCTTGTGGTGTAATTCATTACAGTATCGATCCTATTCAAGGAGCAGAGCCACTTGAGTAACCAGTCTAATCAAAAAGAGCTAGAGGCGCTTCAACGCCAGCATCAGCTTATTCTCCAAGCTGTAGGCGAAGGTGTGTATGGCCTGGACTTGCAGGGACAGGTGACTTTTGCCAATCCAGCTGCTGCAAAAATGATCGACTGGGAAGTCGGTGAGCTAGTTGGCCAGTCAATGCATAAGGTGCTGCACCATTCTCATCGTGATGGCACGCACTACCAGCGCGATCGCTGTCCTATTTACGCGGCTCTCCAAGATGGCAGCACGCATCGGGTCACCGATGAAGTGTTTTGGCGAAAAAATGGCACGAGCTTTCCGGTGGAATATATCAGTACGCCAATGCGAGATGAACGAGGCAGCGTGATTGGAGCGGTGGTGACGTTTCGAGATATCACGCAGCAAAAGTGGGCCGAGAGCGTGCTGCATCAGACCAATGAGGACTTAGAAGAGAAAGTGCGATCGCGCGCGGCTGAACTATATACCGCCAACGAACACCTCAAAGAGCTGAGCGCCCTAAAGTCTCGCTTCGTCTCTATGGTCTGCCACGAGTTTCGCAATCCGCTCAACAACATCGCCCTGTCTGTATCCTCGTTAGAACGCTACGACAAACAGCTTTCTGCAGGCCAAAAACATCAGTATCTTCAGGGCATTGCTGCCAACGTTGATCGAATGACGCACATGATCGACGACATTTTAGTACTCGGGAAGATTGAGGCCAAGCGCCTTGTATTGACCCTAGAGCCCATTGATCTGGTCGATTTTTGTCGTAAGCTATTGCAAGAAATGCAGCCGCACGAAAGGCGTATAGAGTTCACGGGCAGGTTCAAAGCGCTGATGGCTCAAAGCGATCAAACGCTGCTGCGCTCTATTCTTATCAACATTTTGTCGAATGCGATTCGCTACAGTCCAGAAAGCAGTAAGGTGCAGCTATCGCTCTCTCAGCGCAAGCACCAGGCAGTCTTTCAGGTAAAAGATCAGGGCATCGGCATCTTGCCAGAAGATTACCCCTACCTGTTTGAGCCCTTTCATCGCGGTAAGAATGTCAGTAACATTCCGGGCACAGGGCTAGGTTTGAGCATTGTGAAGCAGTTTGTAGAACTACAGCAGGGAGACATCAAAGTAGAGAGTGAACTGGGTATAGGCACCACCTTTCGGATCATGCTGCCGCTATCGTACCGAAGCTAATAGGCTCAAGGCTCCTTGCAAAAATCCTATTTCTTAGAAAAAATGTCCTAATATCGACCGTGGTCGATCTGATTAAATGTGAACACCTATCTACTATTGGAGTTATCGCTATATGCCACCTGCAAAGCTTGTGCCACCTTTTACCTATGAGACGGCCATGCAAAAAGTGCGCATGGCTGAAAATGCCTGGAACAGCAGAGATGCCCGACGCGTTTCGATGGCCTACTCTGAAGATAGCCACTGGCGAAACAGATCCGAAGTGTTTCAAGGCAGAGACAACATTCGAGAATTCTTACAGCGCAAGTGGGATAAAGAATTAGACTATCGCCTAACAAAAGAGATGTGGACATTTGGAGATAATAGGATTGCCGTGCGGTTTCAGTATGAGTGGCATGATGATTCTGGGCAGTGGTATCGCGCTTATGGCAACGAAAATTGGGAGTTTGATGACGAAGGCTTAATGCGAAGGCGTGAGGCCAGTATCAACGACATGCCGATTAAACCAGAAGACCGCCGCTTCTACTGGTCTGCGCCTGGAGATAGACCAGACGATCATCCTGGATTGATCGATTCGCCTGCTTAGCGCATTCAGGCTGTCTTCACTTTAGTTGTACATCGCCTTGAGCACTATTATCCTTAGGCTCTAACTGGTACAAATGTTGGTTCGTAACGCTTCAGTGCCTTCGTCAACATATCGTCTACTGGCACAGCAGCATCCGGTTTGTTCTAGAGGAATCAAGCAATTCGGCTGGCTGTTGAGACACAATAGAGACGGCCCTTTTTCACTGCGCTATGAGTACTGATTTAACAAAAAGATCTTGGATAGCTCGCACCAGTCGTCGCCGCTTTCTGAGGCGATCGCCCTATTTCTTTGCCGCCGTGAGCCTCAGTGCCTGTGGTCAAGCTGCTCAGCGCTCAAGCCCAGGTAAGGCTCAAGCCCAAGGCTCACCCCTGCAACTGCCGCCGACGCCCGCTTGCGGAGACTACACGCTCACGCCTAGCCAGACGCCAGGCCCGTTCTATTCTCCTAATTCGCCTCAGCGGCAGTCGCTACTAACGCCAGAAACAACAGGCACTCGGCTTGTCGTAACCGGGCAAGTCCTTACAACAGCGTGCGTGCCGCTTGCTAACAGCCTGATCGACGTTTGGCAAACAGACGCGCAAGGGGCGTATGACAACGAAGGGAACAATCTGCGCGGGCACCAGTTCACAGATGCTGAAGGCCGCTACCGGATTGAAACGATTGTCCCTGGACTATATCCGGGGCGTACTCGTCACCTACATATCAAGGTGCAGGCTTCAGATCGCCTAGCGCTGACTACCCAGATCTATCTTCCTGATGAGCCGCTGAACGAACAAGACTTTCTCTTCCAGAGAGCGCTACTGATGGCGGTTCAAGATACTGCTGAGGGCAAGCAGGCTTACTTTGATTTTGTGCTTGGTTGAGGTAATTCTTACGCTTTTTAGCTTTTCACTGCTTTTGCGATCGCATCGGGTGCAGGCCGTAGAAGGTGCCGCGTGAAAGTAGAGTGCTCTTTGACTTTAATTCATTTAAACGAAACTTGAAGATGGTCTATTCCATATGCTCCGCCTTTAGATAGACATAAGCGGTATCATCGTTTGTGTAACCTATACCTTCGGTATAAAAAACTATACAATAAGCATACGTCTTTAGGAGAAGCGATATTTACCCCTGTCACATTGCTTACATCTGCTACAGCGACTCCAATGCCAGAGAACTCTATTGATAATCAAAGCCGCACACATACAGAATCTGGTCTGCCAAGCTATGCAGCTATGCCACCTTCAGCTAGTTCACTGAATGAAAAACGAGAAGATGACTATCGCTGTCAAGATGCTAAATTCTTGCAGCGTTTGCTTGAGAGCAGTCAGGACTGTGTTAAGGTGCTCGATCTGCACGGCAGGCTGCTTTATATGAACCATGAAGGGCAGCGCATTATGGAAGTAGACAACTTCGCCCAGCAGGTGCGGCATCAGCGCTGGCTGTCTTTTTGGTGTGGTGCGGATAAGGATGCTGCAAAAGCTGCTTTTGAGCGGGCTTGTTGCGGCGAGACAGGCCGCTTCGATGGCTACTGCGCAACGGCTAAGGGCAACCCTCGATGGTGGGAAGTTGTGGTCACACCTATTTTTGATGATGACAACCATATTCGCGAGATCTTATCCGTCTCGCGCGACATAACGAAGCGGAAGAAGGCGCAGATAGACCTTGAACAGCGCAACCAAGAGCTAGATGATTTTGCTAGCGTTGTATCACACGATCTTAAAGCGCCGCTGCGCGGTATTTCTAACTTAGCAAGATGGATTGGAGAAGACTTAGAGGACAAAGCTCCAGAGGAAACGAAGTCACATCTTGCGCTTCTACAGCAGCGAGTCGCTAGAATGCATTTGCTTGTAGAAGGTCTGCTGCAAGTTTCAAAGGTCGGTAGAGAAGACCTATCCGCAGAAGAAGTTGATACCGCTGAGCTACTCAGTGAAGTTATTGATTTAATTTCACCGCCTGCAGGGTTCACAATCTCACCCTCTACACCGCTTCCCAAACTTTTAGCTAAGCGCGTGCTGCTAAATCAGGTGATGTCAAACCTCATTAGCAATGCTATAAAACACCACGACAAAGCTCGTGGAAAGATAGAAGTTACCGCTTCTAGTTGTGGACATCAGTACGAGTTTGCCATCATTGATGATGGCCCAGGCATTCCAATGAGCTACCGTCATCAGATATTTGAGATGTTCCGAACGATCAAAGATAGCGAGGACGGGGCGAATACAGGTCTTGGCCTAGCTTTGGTTAAAAAGATTGTCGAAGCTGAAGGGGGTAAGCTGTGGCTAGACGAAAAAACGACAGCTGGCAGTAAGTTCTGCTTTACCTGGCCGAAGCGATCGCTGTAAGTAAATTACCTCTAGAATTACGTTGACATGCAGATTGGCCTGTAGCGACTAAAATTGCTGGCGTTCTGGGCTTAATTGTAGCGGTGCCCATCACCAGTTCTATTAAGACTTTAGGGACATGCGTTTAAATAAAGTACCGCTGATAGCGCTGTTCATTGCCTCGGGCATAGCAGTGCTAAGCCCCTACAGAAATTGACGGTAACGTAGGGGCATAGCACGCTATGCCCAGGGCAATATTTGTCGATTTGCCGGTACTTTATTTGAGCGCAGCTCCCTTATTTGAAGGGTTTAAAACGCCGCCTTCACTGGCAGCGTTCTAGGCCGAAACTGCAAGAGGTTTTACTTAGGATCTAGATAAATCGGTCAAGAGCGGCTTTTAGGGCCTCTACTTCTACTTCAATATTGCCGTCATCGACGGCCCTGGTGATACATTCACTCAAATGCTCGTCTAAGATAAGCCGAGCAACCCGGTCTAATCCGCCTCGAACAGCCGCAATCTGGATTAAAACATCGGGGCAGGCGCGATCGCTTTCAACCATAGATTTAATACCGCGCAGATGCCCTTCGATCCGAGAGAGACGGTTGATTAGCTGCTTTTTAGAAGCCTCGCTATGAACGTGGGCTGCGCTTTGGCTATGATCGTGCTCGTGCGGATGGTTACCTGCTGGTGCAGCTCGATGATCTGCTGAGGGAGGTTTCATTGAATCACTTGAGATGAAGGTAGAAGGCTGCTGTGTCAGCTAATAAACGTAAGGTCTTTAGTGTCATTTTAAAGAGATATGGTAGTGAAATTTGTGAGAACAACCGTTCAGTAAAGCTGAATGAGGACAGTCATGTCACCTCGGCCAGTTGAGGGGACAGTGTACCAAAAGAGACTTTATGCAGCGGTGTAGGCGCATGGTCGATCTGACAGTACGGGCGACTGTAGCAAAGAGGTGGCTCTAGCGCATGGCGGTGCAAAAAATCAGGGTCGCCTAGCACCTGCTCGGTAGGCTTCACGTTGAAGTTGATGCTGTTGAGCGCCTGAGTGCCGTCTTCATAGGTATAGCTCAAATTGGCAATAGAGATCGGATTATGGTGCAACGTCGCCACCCCCTTGAAACAAAGTTCCAACTAAAACCGTGCCGATAAAAGAGAATTCTACGGCTAGTCGCTTTAGGAGCGCGCTCCAGGTGACTCGGCTGATGAGGCCCAAACCAAAGATGGTTGCTCCATAAGTGGCCCAGCTCCACCAGTGAGCGTTGGGCGTAAAGGCGATCGCCAATACCCACAAACACACGCATAGCACCCGCGTACGCGGCGCTAGAGAATGCCAAAAGGTCGATTTTTGGCTGTCAATATCGAAGCGAAAATTCGCCATAAGTTTAGTGATCCTTCCTTCACCCATAAGAGAGACGGTGCGATCGCCATAAACGGACTCTACCCGCTTGAGTGAAACCGCAGTTAACCCGATAGCCACGATCCAGCCAAACAGGCTAACCGGCAAACTTAAGAAGCCATCGGGAATATGCAGGCCCAAAATAGGCTGAAGCGAGACTGAAGAAGCGCTGGTAAACCCAAAAAGACCTTGAAACCACATAAGCAATAATTGTCTCTTTTGGAGCAGCTTAGTGGCTTGGGGGTTTAATAACAATCCGGGGGGAGGGGATATTTCGTCGGCAGTTAGCAGATGCGGCTGCTTTTTAGCTGGAGGAGGGAACGGGTCGCCTATATCTCAGAAGATGGAGAATAATGATTAAACTTTGATCTGATTAACAATAGGTGATCTGATTAACAATAGGAACATTCGGGGCGGTCTGCTGAGCAATTTGCTTTGCTAGTGCTTTCTGTTCTTCGGTTTGATAAAAGTTAAAGACGAATTGAATTCTTAATTCTCACCGAACTCATCGAACAAACTTTTTAGCTTCATCTGCCAAAGGTCTTACGGTTCCTCATTATAGCGATGCCTCGATTTGTTCAATGTCTATTATCTCCATGAGGATGACAGCTACTCGTTTGCTAAATTTACTGAAGCGCGACGGCAAGCTTATTTGGGCAACTCGCAAGAGAGTGGTCTATAGCGAAACTTTGCAACAGAACCTTTGAAAAGCCTTGAAGTTTTTGGTAATTAAGTAGAGCAAGCTACTTACTTTGCTACCTACCCTATTGCTCATCGCGCCTACGGCTTCGAGCAGCTTTTCCAAGAGATACCTCGTTACTGCTCAAAAAGCCGTTCGCTGCTGCTATACAGCAACTACCTCTGAAAGGTTTGTTCTTGAAGATTCCCGGTCGTTAGCTTTGGGATGGACGACGGTGACCGAACAGGGTGCATGATGAACTAGATAGTTGCTAATGCTGTTAGGATTTGTGCGATCGCGATTGCCGAGCACAATCAAGTCGATGTCATGCGTCTTCGCAATTTCGCGAATCTGCCGTTCTGGTGCGCCTTGAGCCTGTAAATAGTTGGCGGTAATGCCAGTAGCTTCCGCCTGTGCTTGTCTCTGTTTGAGCAAGGTAACATAGCGGTTTTCAAACTGTTGCCACTCCTGTTCGTACTCCTTTTGGGCAGGGCTATCTACACCTCTTGAAAAAATGGCGGCAGAAACCAGGGGCTGCTTTGGACTGTCGGATGCAAATGCCTCTAGTACATGAACCAAAAGCAATTCAGCTTCGAGAGCTTTAGCCAATGTTAAAGCCTCATCGAAAGCCCATTCACTAGAAGCTGACTCGTCTATAGCGACTAGAATTTTATTCAACATGCAAGACTCCTGTTTTGAAATGATTTCTGTATAGTACGCTACCGATTATAGGAGACATCCACGAAATAGCAAGCGAGAAACTTCTATTTTTTACGATTTTTAAAAACATCTTTCTTTAGGTATAGCCTTCTTAAATGTAAAATATTATTATGAAACCTTCTCATGGGAGAGATGAGCGTCACTGTTGGTTTCTTTTTGTTGGGCCTATCTACGGCCAGCATAGAGACTAGCAGAAACAAAGGTACTGCTAGCCAAGAACCCCGACCGCCAACGCGCTTGACGAAAGTGTTCATACTGCTTATTCCTACTTAGCGAAGCGCTTAAGCCCCCACCAGCAAAAGGAATTCCTAAGCCGTCTATCTGATAGTAGTCGTCTTGCTCCATCCCAATATAACTCCAAACTCTCTCAGAAAGCAGTTGCGCTACCGACTGACGGGTGATTCTCGAAACAACTCGGCCCAACACGTCAGCATTGGGCGTTTTACAGCTAAAAACCTCGCCATGTTGTCTAAAGCAGGCACGTTCGTCAGATAACGGTACGCGCGATTTTGGCGACAATGACAAAGATAATTAGAACAATCGCTGCAACAACATCGAGTCGTTGAGTGGTGTCAGTTGTTGCTCTTATCTTTTGCACAGAGAAATCTTAGACAAGATCAACGATCTCTCTACGTATGGAATTTCAGTTGCTACTACATCCTGATCGCACGACCGCTATAGCTTTGGCAAAACAGATATGCCAAAGCTACGCTCGCGCACTTCAAAATAGATCTAGTGACTTATGGGAATATCGATACTTCACTGACGCTGACGATTACAGTGTCGCCTGATGCTGTAAAAGGCTGCTTTCGGAGCATCAACAGTGCACCCGACGCAAAGACTATCAAAGCAATGGCGATGCTAGGCTCAGGTATCGACTCGCCATCCAGCGGCGGCGTACTCCCAGGCGGGCGGCGAAAGAGCGTACCCTGCTCGAAGGCATAGGTGAGCCCTAACAGGGTTGATTCGTCGTAGGCCCGGCCTAGAAACTCTAGCCCTACGGGTAAACCGTCGTCTGTAAAGCCAGCAGGAACTGTGATAGCAGGAAATCCTGAGAACGGGCTTAGGCGGTTACCAGAACCTGACGCTAAAGGTTCGCCAAAGATGTTAGGTGGGCTTGCCACTGACGGATAGATAAGCGCATCAAGTCCAGTTAATGCGGTAAGCAGTGAGGACTGCGTTAGCGCTGGGCGCTCGGAGAGAATGCGAATATAGTCGGGGTCATCTTCTGGATTAGGGCGCTCATTACGAGAGATATAAGCGGCTTCAAAATCTTCTAAGAAGAGGCCACTTTCGATGATATCTTCTAAGGTTCTGACACCTGAAGGCGGTACGGGCCTTTCGGCTAGATAGTTGTTGAGATCTCTTTTGAACTCAAATGAGCTAAGACTAGGAAAAGAGATAATTTCCTCTAGATTTGGAATTGTGACCTCTTTTACCGTTGCCCCTAGCGCTACAAGGGCATCAACGGCTTTGTTGATGACCGAGGTTGTTTTGGCACTTTCAGCATTGTCATCCGAGCCAAACAGCTCGCTGACTAGACCGATTTTGGCATTAGATAACCCATCGACCTTGAGAAAATCAGTATAGTCTTCTGGAACGTTGCCGACGCTGCCTGCGGTGACCGGATCGTCTGGGTCGAAGCCAACGGTGGCGTTGAGTGCTAAAGCGGCATCTTTAACCGTACGAGTCATTGGCCCGCCAACGTCTTGAGAAAGCGCCAGCGGGATGATGCCTGAACGACTAGACAGGCCAATCGTAGGACGAACGCCTACTAAGCTATTGAATGAAGCGGGCACTCGAATGGAGCCGCCTGTATCAGTGCCGAACCCTAGAACACCAAAGTTGGCCGCGATCGCTGCGCCCGTGCCACCACTAGAGCCACCTGCGTTGCGAGAGGTGTCATAGGGGTTAAGGGTCGTGCCACCAAGAGAGCTGGTGCTAGTAAAGGAGAACGCAAACTCGGAGAGATTGGATTTTGCTAGGATTAGCGCGCCTTCTTCTTTGAGCTTAGCGACCTGGAAAGCATCGGCATCAGGCTGAAAGCCTTCTAACGCCAGCGCGCCTGCTGTTGTAGGAATATCAAAGGTGTCGTAGTTGTCTTTTAAAACGACAGGGACACAGTGCAGTGAACCTATCGGGCCAGATGCCGCATAGGCTGCGTCTAACTCGGCGGCAATACCAAGCGCATTAGGATTCGTGGCGATGATCGCATTGAGTGACGGGCCTTGGTCGTCGTAGGCATCAATGCGGTCTAGATACTGCTGAGCAATACCCGAGCAGGTCGTAGCCCCTGAGCTTAGACCTGCCTGAATGCTATCAACTGTAGCCTCATTAAAATTGAAACCAGCAGATAGCGCTGCATCAGCTGCGCAAAAGAGTGTTGCCGTGGGCAGCGCTGTGTAGAAAGCAATCTTTTTAGCAAAGTTCAGCATGAGTAGAAACTTCTCGAGGAAGTCTTGATCGATAAGGCCGATTTAGTCGAAAAACGATGTTTTATACGGGCTTAGGGAGCTGCGCTCAAAAAAAGTACCGGCAAACCGACAAATATTGCCCTGGGCATAGCGTGCTATGCCCCTACGTCACCGTCAATTTCTGTAGGGGCTTAGCACTGCTATGCCCGAGGCAATGAACAGCGCTATCAGCGGTACTTTATTTAGACGCATGTCCCTTAAATACTTAATTGCTAGAATCTAGATTGCGTAATTTGTACTGCGTATAGTCACTAGGGTACTTATGAACATACTGCGATCGCCCTCGCAATCAAAAATGTGGCTTTGCATACGTTATGAACAGACTTCACATAAACTTCAATCAACAGAGCTTTGAATTAATGAGCTTCACTCATGCTTCGTAAACGCGATGCAATCGTCTGGATGACTATTCGTCTTGTCTGTGATAGCTGTTTAGGTAAGTCGATGCCAACCGCTTAGTTTCTACAACTCAGCGCTGCCGAAAAGCGGTTGTTCTCTTAAAGACAACCATAGTACTGTGCCGATTGCTTTGACTAAAACGAAAGCGATCGCATCTGGGCTTTGACAGAAGAATTGAGGCTTAAAAAGGTTGAGATAAATACTTCGGGGAAAGCAGAAAACCAGTTGTCCAGGTGCGCGGGCAGTTGCAGAAAATGTCTGAAAACGTGCCGCCGCTGTCCTGGTTTGGATTGTTTGACGTTTGGCAGCTAAGCTGGCGAATCAAGCGTTTAGCCAAACAGATTTTTGTTGACGCACCTTGGCAACATCTGCAAATAGAAAGCAAAAGCCTGCTGACCAACTTCAGCTCACCTATTCACATAGCAGGTACCAAAACCGCGACGGTATGGCAAAGCTACATAGAAGGTGCGCTCCAGTCTGCGGAAAACGCCAGTGCAGAGGCTATTGAGGCAATGCGTAAGTAGGGTGGAATCTATTATCCTGTCACCAAGCCAAAGACAAAGCTACCTAGCGCAAAGAAGAATCCGATGCCCCAAGCAAAGCTGCGGAAGGGTATGATTCCAGCGGCGTAAAATGCAAAGTGAAGCAGCCGAGTGATGAAGAATGCGATCGCTGCATATTGCGTCCATACATTTGATATGCCTGCGATTGAAGCTATGAGGATAAGTGGTGTAAATAACGACAGTCCTTCTACATGGTTGCGAACCGTACGTGTTAAACGACCATGTAGAAGGGTTGCCCCCTCAAAACTATGATCCTGCTCCCGGTTGGACAGGGCGTACTTAGCGCCAACCGCCTTATCAAGCGCAATCTGTTGAGCAAAAATAGCAATCCACAAAAGTAAAGTTGCGCCCAGTAAAGTCCAAAGTTCAATTGTCATAATGTTCTCTCTTTTGAGGTTCGTCAGAAATATTGCGATGCTAGCTTTCGCTAGATAGCCAGGGTGATTGGAATGCCTATTTCCTAAGTCACAGGCAAGGCGTGATTTTGTTTTGGCGGCTAACTAAAAGGGAGAGGCTTTAACCGGAAACTGAATCTCAACGACCATCTCAGCTTCGTGTCCAGGTTTCGGTGGCACAATAAAGACCTCCCGTCCTGGCCCAACTAGCTCATATTGGTGCCTCTCGGCCCAGGTGCCAATGGCACTGTAGGAAAGATGGCCGTTTTCTGGCCCGCCAAAGCGTACTGCCGTGACCGCCATATCAACCGGCTCTAGCTCCCGGACATTCATTATCAAACTGTTATCTAGCAAGACAGCCGGATTAAGAGACTGGCTAAGACAAAAGCCAAACTCCAAATCCCAGTTACTGTCTTCGTACAGCTCGCTATGAATGACTGCCGTAAAGCGCCCTAGTGCTTTAGCGCTGACCTGTTTAGCCACCGCTGTGTTGATTTGGCCGATAAGGGCTAGCGTTTGTGCGAGCCCCTCGCACTGACATCGCAGCGAAAGAAACGGCTGGGCAGATAAGGCTTTCAACACCACGTCGTCGTCCTGAAAGCCGCCCGCTTTCTCTAGCTGTTGCAGACGCGATTCTACAGCGCGTAGGCGAACGGCTTCCGCCTGAAGTGTTTGCTCTATTTGAGCTTTACGAAGAAAGAGCATTCCCCGAATTTCTTCAGTAGAAACGTCTTCTTTGATCAGCTGCTTGATTTGGTCAAGCGTTAGCCCTAGCTCTTTAAGCGCCAGTATCCGGTTAAGCTGACTGAGCTGCTCTACGCTGTAATATCGATAGCCTGTGTTGCGATCACTCTGAACTGGCACAAATAATCCGATATCGTTGTAGTAGCGCAGCACGCTAGCAGGCACCTGCGCAATTTTAGAAAACTCACCAATCCGAAACATGCATTTGCCTTTGACTTGACACTTTGCAACTCTAAAGTTTTAAGCCACTTGAAGGTCAACCCTTTCAGTCAATAAGAAATATTAAGGCTTAGCCGCCTAATTATCTTCCGGTATTAGTCGAGCGCTGTCATTCACTTGTGCCTTCGCACTTTGAACGTCATAGCAGCAGGTGGGGCCATGGTCAGTCCTCGGCGAGCAGGCCGTAGCGAGCGAGGTCGTACGAGCGCTAACTCGAAGTCCTGTAGCAGCGTAGCGACGCTGAGCTTGAGTTCCATCATCGCTAGGGCCGAGCCGATACAGCGGCGATGACCGCCGCCAAAAGGCAGGAACTCATGAGGGGCAAACTGGCGTTCTAGAAACCGCTCGGGGCGAAATTGTTTAGGTGCTGGGTAGATGTCTGGGCGTTGATGAATAATGTAGGTTGCAGGCATTAAGGCCGTCCCAGCTTTGAAGTGATGACCGGCAATGGTACGCGGCGATCGCAACACCCGCACAAATGTCGTTGGCGTAATTGGATATATGCGTAGGGTTTCCAGGCATAGCGCATTCAGGTAGGGAAGCTGGAGAATCGCTACCGGTTCAGAATTAGGGCCAAGCGCGGTTAGTTCAGCGCGTAGCTTACTGTGAACCTCTGGCAGGTAGTGAATCCAATAGAGCGCCCAAACGATGGCAGATGCGGTAGTTTCATGCCCAGCTAGCAGTAGCGTGACCAGCTCATCATGAAGTTCTTCATCACTCATCGCTTCGCCATGTTCATCTCTTGATTGAAGCAAGAGCGTGAGAATGTCAGTCCTTTTTGTTTGAGTGCCATCTGCGCTTTGAAGAGACAGACGTCGCTCTCGAATCTCGGCGTAGAGTAGCGTACGCACCTCTTCTCGTAGATGAGTGAACTTTGTCCACGGGCTCCAAAGTCTCCAATCTTTTTGTAGCGCTGGGAAGAACAAGAAGCTAGCGCTAATCGGATATGAAAAGAAGTCTAGCAAAGTACCCATTTGCTGCTGTAGTTTAGAAAGCCTTGGCCCTTCTCTTAAGCCGAAAACAGCCTGTAATATCACGCCCAGCGTCAACGACTGGATTGGAGGCCGCGCTACAACTGATTGCCCTACTCGCCAATCGGCGCTCACCTGGCGAGTGATCTCACAAATTAGCTCGCCATAAGCGCGCAGGCGATCGCCATGAAAAGGGGGCATTAGCAGCTTACGCTGCTTGCGGTGAGGATCGCCATCTAGCAGCAGAATAGAGCGATCGCCTACCATCGGCTGAAGCACCCGGTTGCGACTTCCCGTTTCAGCGGTGCTAGCATCTAGCGTAAAAATCTCTCGTACCATCTCTGGATCGCCCACATACACCAGCGGCGACTCGCTATCAGCGCCAATTTGGAACGTTGGGCCATACCGCCGAACGTTGTCGTCCATGTAGTTTGTCGGCTGCAAAATAAGGTAGAGCACTCGCAGCAAGCGGCGCAGTCCTTTCGCTTTAGGGCCGTCGATGGTGCGATCGCTCAGCTTCCCAGATAAAGCATTGTTTTGAGCAGCTATCTCAGCAGGTTCTAGCGTCATTCTGGTTTGTCCTTATAGGTCGGCTTGTTTACCTATTCTGACGGCAATGGCTATGAAATGAGGCAAAAGTCGGATTTGTTTGTGGAGGAATAGGTTCCAATATGTTAGCTATTAGACCTTGCTTTAGCAGGTGCCTGCGTGACTGAGCTGCCTCCCTTTTTGGTGCAGCAATACGGTGCAGCAATACATTGATAGCGGCCAAGGCATCAACAGTTCTGAGATAGAAGGGACTTGTTTAGCGTCGTACATCGATAGCGACCTCGCCCTGGCTAGTTCTCCTCGCAACAGAAACCTGAGAAACCTGAAGAGCTAGTGCGCCAGTTTCGCACCTTTACCAAGAAGCTTATGAGCGCTCTATTTACTATTAGCAGGTGGCTTCACAGCTAAAGGCTAAGTCATCCTCGCTAACAGGCTGATTGAGTTATTGCAGCTTAGTCGAATACATACAGAAGCAGTACGCAGAGCGCTAACCCGCTAGCTGACCAGCCCCATAGGTTGTTTTCTGGCTGTCGCCATATACCGATAATGCTCAGCAGAAGTGCTGCGATTGCAAACGACAGCATCAATAGAGCCATACTATTAAACAGTGCTAGGTAGCTCAAGTAATCTACTTGCTGACCTATCAGCACCGAGAACACCGCAACGGTTAGACTAGCAGCACTAAGCATGAACGATTTCGTCGTAGCAGAAGGTCGTACTATCATCGGCGCTATTTTTCCTTAGAATAAAGAGAAACAAGTCAACATTTTGAGTCTGGTGAGACTGCATTAGGGTCTACTGAGAAATAGTGCTGACGGTAGAGCGATCAGAATCCAACAGGTACCTGCTACGACGACAAATAATAGAGACTCTTGGATAGTTGGTAATGATGATGAGGCGGCCCATATCTGTAGCACCATATGAGAAATGATTCCCATCCCGAAAGCAGTAAGCAGTCCACGCATCCACCGCTTTCTCTTGAATACCATAAGCGGCCATACTGCTATCAGCGCGATAGCAGTCGCTACCATGACCGTAGACCCAAAGTGAGTGGTTAGAGCGCTTTTCAAGCTTCCAATTTCGTAGTCCATTGAGACGATGACACCTGCTATCAGCATTGAGAGTAGACAGAACCAACCAAAGCCAAGGCTGCGCCTGATAGAGGTTAAGGGCATCGGTTTTTCTCCAATCATTATGGCTGCATTGTATGTGAGCTGTCAGCTTTGGTGCTGGTGTAGCAGCCAAGTTTGGTTCAGGTAAAGCAACTGTCACATGCTGAAGTCATCACCTTAAATCGTTGCCTTATGCATTGGGACAATAAGAGTAGATAAAACCCCCGATGCATATCCAGCAATTAGTCAGTCCTTCAACTGTCCAATGCGCAATCGATTGCCATCAGGATCGGTCAGCGACACTTCGCGTGCCCACGGTTGATCCTTAATTTCAACGCTGAACTCGGCAGCAATTTCATCAATATTATTGACGTATAGATATACGAGCGTGTTGGGTCGAGCGTCGCCTTCATGTTCAGACAGATGAAGTGCATTTGAACCACGACGAAGCAGCAGATATAGCGGCAGCTCCGAAGCGAATCGGTGTTCACCCTCAATGATAAACCCAAGCCGAGCGTACCATTTTGCAGTTTCATGTGCATTCGCAACGCGAAAGACCGGAACAAGTTCTTCGGGCATAAGGAGGGTTCTCCACCAGACAGTTAAGGTTGAAGCAGCTTGTTTGAGTATAGGGTTAGTAGCATTAGGGCTATAGGGCTATCTTTGAATGGTTGTGCCCCTGGGCAACTAGGCTGCACCAAAATAGAATAGGACACCTACGGCTAGTCTTCCTTTAGATTATCTATATGTTGAATGGCTATAAGCAACAACTTCAACATCACGTCATAGCTCTCATCGGCAGACCGCTTCAGCGTCATCAAGTCCATTTGCTCTCTCATAATGAAACCATAGATAGCTGCGTTGACCATACGCATAATGTCGATCAGCGTACTTTCAGCGTAGTCTTCAGAACTGAGGCAGACGCGAAAGGGCTGTAGCGATCGCTCAATAATAGTGGCTTCTTCAGAGTCGGTTGGTTTCATCCGATAGCCCATCATGACGCTGTAGCGAGCAAAGTGCTGCTTGGCATAGCGACGTGTCGCCTGTGCGCCTAAAAACATCATCGAGCTGAGATCGGTAACGGCTGCGGTTTGGTCGTCGAAGTAGTCAAGATAGTCTTTCCAAATAGCGATCGCCACCGCTCTTTTTAGTCCTGCATTTCCTTTCACATGCTTATAGATAGCCGGGGGCTTGATGCCCAGCTCGCGGGCGACTCGGTTCACGCCTAGCGCACCTACGCCTTCTTTATCAATGCAGGCGATCGCAGCTATCACAACAGCTTGCGGCGTCAGCGAATTTTCCTTCTTAGGTCGGCCCATATCAAGTTAGTTAACACTATTAACTAAAAGCGCTTATGATTGAGCTTAACAACTTACGAGCCTACTCTTAGAGGTAGTTGCGTATGGCTGATATCACTTTTCTATCTGCGTCCGAACTGGCGAGGAAAATACGAGATCGCGAGCTTGATTCTACGGAGGTCGTCACGGCTTACCTAAACAAGATTGAAAAACATAACCCTGCGCTGAATGCAATCTGCACTCTAGATTCAGAAGGTGCGTTGGAGAAAGCAAAAGAAGCTGACGTGGCGACCGGCAAAGGAGAGAGCTGGGGCGTGCTACATGGTGTCCCTATCACGCTCAAAGATATGTTTGAGACAGCCGGTCTTAGGACAACTGCGGGATACATACCGTTGAAAGACTATGTGCCGAAGCAAGACGCTACGGTTGTTTCGAGATTGCGCAGTGCAGGCGCAATCGTGCTGGGTAAGTCTAATATGGCAGAGCTAGCAGGCGACTATCAAAGTAGTAATTCTCTTTTTCCAACGGTGAACAATCCTTGGAACGGTGACTATACGCCTGGTGGAAGTTCTGGCGGTAGCGCAGCGGCGGTCAGCGCAGGGCTATCTCCGTTAGACTTCGGTAACGATTTTGCAGGCTCTATTCGACAGCCTGCGCATTTCTGTGGCGTCTATGGTTTGAAGCCTACAGACCGAAGAATCTCGCTAGCAGGCACCATCCCAGAGGTGCCTGGGATGCCAACTTGCTTAAGGCAGATGATGACAGTCGGCTGCTTAGCAAGCTCGTTAGAAGATATTCAGCTATCTTTTTCTGTGATCGCAGGCGCAGACCCTCGTAGGCCCGACGTGCCACCTGTTCCGTTAGATACGCCATCAGGTAAGCCTTTATCAGCGCTGAACATCGCTTGGATAGATGAGTGGCCGCAAGTCCCAGTTGCATCACCTCTGCGCGAACGGATTCAAGCTATCGTGCACCAGCTTTCTAGCTACGATGTTCAACTTGAAAGATGGAGCCCAGAAGGGTTTGATATTTCTAAGGTCTTGAACCTGTACATGCGCATAGCCGCGTACGTCAGCACCTGTTCGCTGCCAAGAAACAAGCACACTATTAAAACTGGCCTCGCACAGATCTTCAGAACGGCTACGCAGGGAGACAAAGCATTACGGCAGCTTGGCGACTTCAGTCAGGTACTACCTGAGCTTCTACGTCCAAGCCTAAGAGGATACTTTGAAGCACTCACAGAGCGCGATCAGTTCACCGCTTATATGGACGAAGCTCTCGCCCCCTGGGATGTTTGGATCATGCCTGTCGCTGCAACCGCTGCCTTCAAGCATCGTCCTTCCTGGACAGCTATTAATATTGATGGGGCGGACTATCCCTATGCAGTCGCGAATGGCGCGTATGCAATGCCTTTCAACTTGAGTGGGCACCCAGCGGTTGTCATTCCGGCAGGACTAACGGCTGAGGGACTACCGATGGGGTTACAGATCGTAGGGAAGCGGTGGAAAGAGATAGAGCTGATTGCGATCGCTCAGCAGATAGATGACGTGGTGAAAGGCTCTTATCGTCCTTCAATATAAAGCTCCTCGCTACTCGTGTTCATAGCCAATCCGTAGATAGCTAACGGTCATTTTGAGAGAAGCGCACTATCTCATATGCTCTAGGGTCTTTGAGAACGTTAGTTTGAGACATCAAAAGAAACACTACTTTTCTATGGTTCAAAAAGTCTGAAATTTGAGACATATGGAACAGCAGTCGAATGACTACTTTATGGAGATAACAGCTTGAAGACAGCCGCTTCTGCTTGTTTCGAGATCGCCTCTACATCCCAGCCCGCTTCAATAGCCAGCCGCCCAATAAAACCATCTATCATCACTATAAAAAGCTGTGCCGTTACTTCAGGCTTTAGTTTTTTGTCGATTTGCCCTGCCGTCTGACCCTGCTTCACCGCTGTGATCAGTGCAGCAATAAGTGCGGCGTCGGTTCCTGCATACAACTTTGCGATCGCCTCATTCCGCGCTACCTCCGCTGAAATTTCTACCGCAAGCTGGCAGTAGCTGCGATCTTTAGAGAGAAATAAAATGACCTTTGCCATCAGCGAAGCCAAGGCCAATGCTTTATTTTCGGCCTGCATTAACTCTGTTATGAATAAAGCCGCATCCGCGCGATCCTTCTCTACAACTGCTTCAATCATTGATTCTTTAGAAGGAAAGTAGCGATACAGCGCCCCAGGACTCATCCCAGCCGCCTTACAAATCTTGGCCATGCCAGTGCCATGAAATCCAGACTCGATGAAGCACCGAGAGGCGACCTCTAGAATTTCCTGGCGTTTTTTCTGAAAACTATCTTCGTCTCGGGTTCTAGACATAAAACACTTGGGCAGGGAGTAAATCTAACATAGCGCTTGACAATCCATCTCCTTATGTTATTATGAGAACGAACGTTCGCACTTTGTATGTATGGCCATTAAAGTCTGGTCAAAACCTGAATGGTTAATAGGATTTGGACTGCTTGTCACCGTCTTAGGTGGCCTTGCGACGTACACAGTCGTGCCGATGCTGCGTGAGACTTCAGTGACAAAGCCTATGGCTGTTCAAACGTTGCCGCCTACGATTGTCGCACTAGGTCGGCTAGAGCCTGCTTCAAGGGTGGTAAACCTGTCTTTGCCACTAGCGCTGGATGGCGATCGCGTTGCTGAACTTTTAGTTGCAGAAGGAGAGACTGTTGACGCTGGGCAGGTGATCGCAGTCATGGACTCCGGCACTCGCCTGCAACAGCTAGCTGCTCAAGCTGAAGCTCAGATGCGAGCCGCTCAACAAAAGCTGGCACTGGTACAAGCTGGCGAAAAGCAAGGAATTATTGCAGCTCAAGAAGCTGATATTACGCAGCTAGAAGCTAATTTGGCTGGCACGGTTTCGGCCCAGTCCGCCACACTCACTCGACTTCGCGCCGAGCTGCAAAACGCTCAGGTAGAATTCGATCGCTTTGAGCAGCTATATCAGCGAGGTGCTGTTTCAGCCTCTGCTCGCGATGAAAAACAAACGACACTGATCGCGGCGCAAGCTCAGGTTGAAGAAGCTGCATCTGAGTTAGGAAGATCGCAACAGGCCCTTCAGGCACAGATTACCTCTGCTCAAGCTAATTTGAACCAGCTCAGAGAAATTCGCCCTGAAGATGTTGCGGTTGCTCAAGCGGACGTTGACAGCGCCGCAGAGGCGTTAGCCGTAGCCAGAACCGAGCTATCAAAGTCTCAGATTCGCGCCCCTATAGCTGGACAGATACTCAAAATTCACAGCTATCCCGGCGAGACTGTAGACAGTCAAGGCATTGCCGAACTAGGTCAAACGCAGCGCATGGTTGTGGTTGCAGAAGTGGATGGATCAGATATTCAACAGGTTCAGACAGGTCAAAGTGCTGTTATTACAGGCAATGCCTTTGCTAGCGAGCTGATAGGTACAGTAGAACAAATTGGTCAGATAGTCAGCAAGCAGTCGGTATTTAGCAATCAGCCAGGGAGCAACCTAGACAGCAGGGTAGTGGAAGTTCGGATCGCGCTGAGTGCGGAAGATAGTCAAAAGGTCGCTAAACTTAGCAATCTTCAGGTTGAAGCTGCAATAGAAGTGACTGAGGTGCCGTAATGCTCCCGATATTAAGGCGCTTTCGACGTAAGACGCCGCTGGCCTGGCACCAAATCATGAAGCAAAAGACACGCTTAGCCGTAGCGCTAGCGGGCATTGCCTTCGCCGATATTTTAATGTTCATTCAAATGGGTATGCTCGAAGCCCTCTATGACAGTGCCACGCAACCCCATCGTCTGCTCCAAACGGATTTAGTGTTGCTAAATCCGCAGACAAAATCCATCCTGGGTATGCCCAGCTTCCCGCGCCAGCGGCTCTATCAGGCTAGTGGGTACGAAGGGGTTGCGACTGTCAGCGCGTTGTATAGCGGAACGGGAGCATGGCGAAATCCAGAAAATCGCCTGAGCCGAGAGATTCAGATTTTTGGTATCGATCCGAGCCATCCACCCTTTGCCTTTTTGCAGGACTCAGACCAGCTTAAACAGCTCAAGCTTCTCAACAGAGGACTGTTTGATCAGCTATCGAATGAAAAATTTGGCCCGATTCCAAACCTCATTAAAGAGCAGGGAAAAGTTGCTACAGAGGTGGACGGAAAACAGTTCGAGGCAGTTGGCGTGTTCTCTCTAGGCGCATCGTTTGGCGCAGAGGGCAATCTGATTACTAGCGTTTCTAGCTTTCTAACTCTTTTCCCAGATCGTTTGCCCAATCAAGTAGATATCGGTATTATTCAACTTAATTCTGGCGTTGATGTCCATGAAGTTCAAGCCCAACTTCAGACAGGATTGACCACAGATGTCAAAGTGCTGACTAAGGCTGAGTTTATTGCGTTAGAACGCAAGTTCTGGGGAGAAGGCGGTACAGGATTCATCTTCAATTTAGGGGCTGTGGTCGGCTTTATTGTCGGTACGGTGATTGTTTATCAGATCTTGTATACCGATGTTTCCGATCATCTCCCTGAGTACGCAACGCTCAAGGCGATGGGCTATAGCGATCGCTATCTCACCAGCGTTCTAGCTCAAGAAATTCTCGTACTCGCGGTTTTAGGATTTATTCCAGGGTTTGTTCTCTCGCTTGGGCTCTACCAAATCACCTATGCGGCTACCTCGCTACCAGTGGTTATGAAAACGGGTAGAGCTGTCTTTGTTTTTTCTCTGACACTTGTTATGTGCAGCGGTTCGGGTTTGATTGCGCTGGGGAAACTGCGTTCGGCAGATCCTGCCGACATTTTTTAATGAATCAATCTAATCTACACTCCAGATTGAATTTACTATGAACGCGACTACGCTTACTCACAAAAGTCCTCAATCTCTCTCTCAGTCAGTTATTTCTATCGCGCAGCTTAGCCATAGCTTTGGCAGTGGTGAACTTAAAAAGCAGGTTCTGCATAACATCACGCTGACTATTGAAGCCGGGGAAATTGTGATTATGACGGGGCCCTCTGGCTCGGGTAAGACAACTCTGCTGACGCTGATGGGCGGCTTGCGCTCAGCTCAAGAAGGCAGCTTAAAAATTTTGAACAAAGAAATTCTAGGTGCCACGAAGCCGCAGCTGACTGCACTACGTAAGCAAATCGGCTATATTTTTCAGGCGCATAACCTGATGAGCTTTCTAACGGCAAAGCAGAATGTGCGAATGTCGTTAGAGCTTCATGACGAGGTGACTGCAGAAGATCTAGATCAACGAGCGATCTCAATTCTCCATCAGGTTGGACTGGGCGAACGGATTGACTACTATCCTGAGAGTTTGTCTGGTGGACAAAAGCAGCGGGTTGCGATCGCTCGCGCCCTAGTCAGCAATCCAAAAATCCTTCTCGCCGACGAACCCACTGCCGCGCTGGACAAAAAATCAGGCCGAGATGTTGTTGAACTGATGCAAAAACTTGCTAGAGAACAGCACTGCACCATTCTCTTGGTCACCCACGACAACCGTATTCTTGATATCGCCGATCGTATTGTCTATTTGGAAGATGGTCGCCTCACTCAGCCGCCACAGCCCGGAGGCCCAGTTCATGCTCAATGACCGCAGCCGTTCCTCTCAAAACTCACCTTTTTCCCTCGCACAGATGTTCCGACGGTTCCGAGGCCAACTCCTGTTAACCTTTTGGCTATTACTCATTGAAAATGCGCTCAATGTTTTGCAGCCGTTCGCGTTTGGTTTGGCAATCAACGATCTATTGGAGCAGTCGCTGCGGGGGACTATTTGGATAGTTGTTTTATATGTCTCCAAGCTGTTGCTATCATTTGGACGACGGCTATACGACACCCGTATCTATTCAAAAATCTACAGTGCGACAGCGGTTGATATGATTCAACGTCAGACGGCTTTGAACGCGCCGATATCTGCGATCTCCGTGCGCAGCAGCCTCGTCAAAGAACTCATAGACTTCTTTGAAGTTCATCTCACTCAAGGCTTTACTGCGTTTGTTAGCGTTATCGGTGCGGTACTGATGCTGTTGGTTTACAACGGCTATTTATTCGCAGGCTGCTTATCAGCAGCGATCTGCGTCTATTTCATCTTTCAAAAAAGCGAGCGTCTGACGTTTCGCTTCAATCGCGACCTCAATGACGAGCTAGAGCAACAGATTAGCGTAATAGAAACCGGCTCCAGCGCTACGATTCTCAATCATTTCCAGCGACTAGCCGGTCACCGTATTCAATTGTCAAACTTAGAAGCGGTTAACTTCGGACTCAGCGAGCTGCTATTGTTTGCGTTGGTAATGTTCTCTTTGTTTGTCTCAGCCTCTGGCAAAAACGCTACACCCGGTGGCATCTTTGCTGTGCTGTCCTACGTTTTTGAATTCGCTGAAGGAATATATGCTCTGCCGCTGATCTTTCAGCAAACAATTCGCATCAACGAAATTAGTCAGCGGTTGTCCCAGTCATCAGCCGCCCAGTCATCGGCAGCGTAGATTTGGATCAACTCGTTCGCCTCTGAATACGGTGGCAAGTCTTCCGGCAGGTCTTCCCAATTGCAGCCGTTCTTCAGCTAGTAGAAGAGCCATCTATGATGTCGCGCTTACTCTACTTCGTCGGGGCGGTAACCTTCTTCTGAGGCAACACGCTTGGCAGCAGCGGTTCTAGAACTTCCCACTCCAAATCTGGCAGACTGCTCGAATAGGCCATAAGCACTGCGATAGACGATAATTCATAGTCTATCGCTTTTTTTAAAGACACTAAATGGGCTCTATAAGAAACAGTTGAATGCCGATTGCAACTAGAAGCACTAAGACAACTTTCCTAAATAGCACCGGATTAAAAAATTTTGAGAGGACAATACCTGAAAATAGCCCAATCGCTATGCTGGGGACTGCAATAATATATTGGTGCAAAATAGCGCTAGAAAACCTATCTTGAGCAACATGGCCCAACACGACCAAAACAGCATTTCCCAAAAAGAAAATACTAAGATTGCTTTTAAACTTGTCCTGGCTCCATCGCTGGCTGTTGCCATACAAAATAACCGGTGGCCCTGGTAAGTTATAGCTGCTGCCCAAAGCACCGCACAAAAAACCAGTGGCATATACCCACTGACGTGACTTCAAAATAGGCATTACCGGATCAAACAAAGCATAGATAGCATAGGCCGCTATCACAATACCTAGTGCTGAAAGCATAGAGTCGCCTGGGAAAACCCGTAATATCAAAAAACCAACAGGGATACCTAAAGCTGACCCTATCCATAGATGGGCGACGATGCCCCAGTTAAAAGAACGTCGGTAGTAAAGACATAGCAACGTATCGTTAGTCAGGCCAATGATTGCCATAAGAGGAGCCGCCGTGTAAACGCCGGTAAGTCCAGAGACAATCGGCATAGCAATTAGCGCGGCTCCGAAGCCAGTAACGCCTCGAACAAAAGAAGCGACGCCCACGGTCAAAACAATAATTAATTCTGTGGACATAAGTAGAAGGGGTCAAAATTTATGTGAGCGCTTTTTTGCTTAACTTTGCTCAATAGTGAAAGAAGCGTTTCAAGAGTAGGATAGCAAAGTAGAGAGCTATCGAGAATTTGAAGCTCAGTTCAAGCGCGAATAACTCAAGCAGCATTGTTACCCATACTGCTCAGCGGACTAACTGCAAAATCGTGCCAAGAGAGCTAATACTGATAACAACCCATAGCACTATTCCTTGAGCAATGGGCCGCCAACCCACTGCCTTTAGTGCCTGTAGCGATAGTCCTGTTCCAATCAAAAATAATGTCAGCTTCAATCCAGCTTCTGAAAATTGCGTTAGCGCAGGCGACCAGTTTACGACGTTCGGCACAAACGTCCTTGCGAGCGATGCCAATAGAAATAAACCAATAAACCAGGGGATACGTACTCTTGTGCGTCGAGTCTGCTGGCGCTGAAACAGAAATGAAAAAATGAGCGAGATAGGAACAATCCAGAGCGTCCGAGAGAGTTTAACCGCCGTTGCGATATCCAACGACGCTGTATCAAAATACGACGCAGCACCGACAACGCTAGAAATATCGTGAATAGCAATGCCTGCCCAAATACCAAACTGGTCTGGAGATAGATGCAAACCGTGCCCCAGCAGCGGAAAAATGTAGAGCGCTGCGGCATTGAGTAAGAAAACGGTGCCTATTGCGATCGAAATCTCTTGCTCTGCCGCACCAACGACGGTCGCGACTGCTGCGATCGCAGAACCGCCACAGATTGCTGTGCCTGCCGAAATTAAGATAGAAATCTTCACTGGGATTTTGAGCCACGCTCCAAGCCAGTACCCTATTGCTAACGTCATGCCAATACTGATTGCCGCAAATGTAGCGCCCGTTTGACCTGCTTGCAGCACAATCGCTAAATCCATGCCAAAGCCGAGCAGGATAACGCAGAGCTGTAAAAGCTGGCGAGCGAGCCATCGGCTGGTGTGCAGGAAAGGATTCTGAATGGTCAAGGCCACTCCCATTCCTGATGTTAGAGCGATGGGCGGTGAAACCCAAGGCGTTAGGGAGCAGCTTGCAATGCTCAAAAATAGCACTTGTTGGAGCGTGAAGTGTATTGTTACCGAACGATGCAACGCTTTTTGAATCGCTAAATTAAATTCAGATTCTCCTGAAGACTTCATTCTCTGTAGCACTACAAATGGTTGATCTCACTTCAAGCTTTAGCCGAACGAAGCCTAGCCTGATGCCGTAGACGACAGGTTTAATAGGCTAGGCGTAAAGGTTTGATTGATGCCTGCGGCGATCGCGCCAAAGACAACGGAAAGCGGTGCCGCTTCGTCTACTAGCGGAAGCGGTTTTCCATCATCACCGCCCTGACAAATTTTGGAGTCGATTGGCACTTTTCCCAAGAGTGGAACAGACAGCTCTTTGGCTATCTGCTCGCCGCCGCCCTCGCCAAAAATAGACGTGCGATCGCCACAGCATTCACAGATTAAATAGCTCATATTCTCTACCATTCCTAACACGGGTACCCCTACCTGATGGAACATATAAATGCTGCGCCGCACGTCAGATACCGCAACCTGCTGCGGCGTTGTCACCATCACCACCCCGCATATAGGACTCTCTTGAATAATTGTGATTTGAGCATCGCCTGTCCCTGGCGGCAGATCAATTAAAAGATAATCTAGCTCCCCCCAATCCACCTCTTGAATAAACTGTGTGATAATTTTATGCAACACAGGCCCTCGCCAAGCCAGCGGGTGGTCAGGCCCGGCTAGCAAACCCACCGACATCACCTTGATACCATGAGCCTCCAACGGCTTAAACCTTTTTCCTTGGGCTGTCTCTACAACTTCTACCTCGGCATGGCCTAATCCCAGCATCTGAGGGACATTAGGGCCATAGATATCCGCATCTAGAACGCCCACTTTTGCTCCGGCTTTAGTCAGTGCAGCGGCCAGGTTCACCGCCGTTGTAGATTTGCCTACGCCGCCTTTACCGCTAGAAATGGCCAGCGTTGTGCGCACGCCCGGAATTGTGCAAAGCTGAATATAGGCTTTCTTACACCAGCTCAGATTGTCTAAAACCCGCTGGGCTTCATCTTGAAGAAAGTGTTGATGAGCCCCAATATATAATTTCAGATAAACGTAGTCATCAGTCACGCGTAGATTGCGAACCATACCCAGTTCGACAATATTGTTGTTAAGCGTGGGTTCAATGACTTTTCTAAGGTACGCCGTCACCTGTTGTTTTCTGGCTTCTATAGCAAGATTTTCAGGTGCAGCGTCGGGCACTGAATAGGTGTTAGAAACCAAAGGAGAGGGATGATTAGGCATTGGGCACTTCCGCTAGCTGCTTCTGAATAGATTGGATGGCGCGCCCAGAGAAGATTTGCACGTCCCTATCAGGGTCGTCTAGCGTTTGCTGTAGGGCGGGTAGGGCGTCAGAATGGCCGATTTTTCCGAGTGCGATCGCAGCTTCTTTCCGAACATCAGAATATTCATCTGAAAGGGCTTTAATCATGCAGGGTATGGCAGTCTGGTTCGCAACAGCTTGCAAGGCGCGAGCCGCAAACTTACGAACCTGCCAATGTTCGTCTCCCATAGCCTTAATAAGCGCGGGCAGGGCGGCTGTTGTGTGGTGAAGATCCAAAGCTTGGGCCGCGTTACGGCGCACTTGCCAGTCAAAATCAGCAGTTGCCGCTTCGCAAAGTAGAGGCACTACCGCATCGTCGGTTAAGTGGCCAAGTGTCAGCATTGCCGAACGACGAACCTGTTCAACTGGGTCTTTGGTCAGCGCTAGAGCAGGCTCGCAGCGCACGACCTGATTAAGATAGCGTAGGGTGACTATTGACGCTTCTCTGAGGGCGGAACTATCCGACTTAAAGAACGGTAGAACATAGGCAAGTGCTTGGGCGTCGTGAATTTTTCGTAGTAGAATCAGCACATTAAGCTGCATCTGTTCATCGTCTATATGAATTGCGTCTAGTAGCGTGAGCAGATCGTCTGGGGAGATAATCTCTTTTAGCGCAGAGAGTGCTTCTCCTCTGACGGCTTCTTCGCGATCCGAGCCCAGGCATTTCAGCAAAGGTTTGACCACAACTGGGTTTGCCATCTCCCATAGAGCTGTAATAGCAATTTCTTGTACCGCAGGGCTCTCATCATCAAGAACATCAATAAGAGCGTTAATGGTGTCCTCGTCACCCATGTGCTGAAGCGCTTTAGCAGCAACGAGGCGATCGCTGAGGTCTTGTGATCTCAACATATCTACCCACTGCGCGACTTCAGGATCGAGACTGGTAGTGATATCTGTAGTCATGGTCGAAGCTTTTCCTTAGCGCAACAGAAACGGAATTTGAACGGTGATGGCATTGGTAGGACATTCTTTTTCGCAAGGAAGGCAGAACCAACATTCGTCGTATTTCATGTAGGCTTTGCCGGTTTCTGGATTCTTCACTAAGACGTCAAGCGGGCATACCTCAATGCAGGCAACGCATTTTTCAAGACATTTAGATTCGTCTACAATAACGGGAACATCGACGCGCTGAGTTGCTAAGGCCATAAGGAGAGTTTTGAATGAAGGTTAAGAGGCTTGGGTGCGAGCTAGGGGCGTGAGTCAGAGAATGAAGAGCACTGGCATTTCTTCGTAGAGCGGGCGATTACCTTACCGCCACATCGTAAACCTCCTGCTCCATATTTACGTCCACAATATAAGGCTCCACTGCCCGCTTAAACATTTCCATATTGCCTGTTGCGCTCTTCTTCAAGTTCGCATGACAAAACCACTCCTCATCATTCTTTTCAGGATAGTCTAGTCGATAGTGATACAGGCCCCATCTGCTCTCTTTTCGGTAAAGAGAAGCCCTAGCAGCCATCTCCGCGCAGTCACGAATAAAGTGAACTTCCATGCAGCGCATCAGCTCGTGCGGGTCTGTTGCACCCATCATGTCTAAGCTTTCATGATAGTTCTCAAAAGCAGCCAGACCAATATCCATATTGGTAGGAGACTTTGGCGGCTGAAGATAGTCATTCACATAGCGACGCAGCTTATATTCCACCTGAGTGTGTGGAACCCCGTCCGGGCGACTCAGCGGTGCGTAAATGCGAGCTTTCTCCGCAGCAAGGAAATCCTCATCGGGCTCTACATGCTCTAGTGTCTGAATGTAGTCCATGGCGTTGATGCCTGAAAGTCGCCCAGAGACAAAGGCTCCAATCATATAGTTATGCGGTACGCTGGCCATATCGCCAGCGGCATACAGACCGGGTATTGTTGTTTCTGCCCTCTCATTTACCCAAACCCCGGAGGCACTATGACCGCTGCAAAGCCCGATCTCCGAGATATTCATCTCGACGCCATGTTTTCGATAGTCCTGCTTTCGGCCTTCGTGGAACCGCTCGCGGCTAGGCCGTTCGTTAGCCCACAATACCCGCTCAATCTCTGAGATGGTATCGTCGTCTAGATGATACATCTTGAGGTGTACCGGCCCTTTGCCTGAGTTTAATTCTTTCCAGGTTTCCAGCATCATTTGACCGCTCCAATAGTCGCAGTTAATGAAGCGGTTGCCCTCGGCATTAGCGGTGTAGGCTCCAAAGGGGCTAGCAACGTAGGCGCAGGCTGGGCCGTTGTAGTCTTTAATTAAGGGGTTAATTTGGAAGCATTCAATATTTGTGAGTTCGGCTCCTGCGTGGTAAGCCATAGAGTAGCCATCGCCCGCGTTGGTAGGGTTCTCATAGGTGCCATACAGATAGCCTGAAGCGGGTAGGCCCAGTCTTCCACAGGCTCCGGTGCAGAGCACTACCGCCTTAGCTTGAATCACCACAAAGTCTCCTTTGCGCGTGTCAAAGCCGACAGCTCCAATAGCGCGACCCTCTTTTACCATGACGCGAGTGGCCATAACGCGGTTGGTAACGCTCACTTTATGGCGTTTTACCTGGCGAGCAAGAATCTTTTTGAGATCCTTGCCTTCGGGCATAGGAAGCACATACTTACCTACGCGGTGTACCTGCTTAAGATCGTAATTACCTTCGCGGTCTTTTTGAAACTTTACGCCCCAGCTTTCTAGCTCTTGAATCACCTCAAAGCCCCAGCGTCCGGTTTGATAAACCGACTTTTGATTGAGAATGCCGTCATTGGCGATGGTAATTTCTCGAACGTACTGCTCAGGAGTAGAGTTACCAGGAATAACAGCGGTGTTAACCCCGTCCATACCCATTGCGATCGCGCCACTCCGGCGAATGTTCGCTTTCTCTAGAATCAGCACGTCTGCCTCGGGATTAGCCTGCTTGGCTTTAATGCCAGCCATCGTACCTGCGGTACCGCCGCCAATCACCAAAAAATCTGTTTGTAGATGCTGAATATTCACACAAAATCCTCAGTTGTAAGGGTGGCTATACGGGCCTTAACAAAACGAAGTGCTTAGCTCGACTGTAGAACTCAGATTCTTGACTATTTCGATCTACACAATCTCGATCTCTGTAGTTCCAAATTCTTCAAAGGATCGAAGCGAAAAACACAAAGGTTGCTTGCGAAGCTACGCATTGGATATAGATGACAAGGGAATCTTGGAACAACAAATCTGATTTATTTCTTATGTGACTATGTTAATAGACTCAGCAATAAACCCTATACGATGTGTATCAAAACGCACAGTTTAGCAATCAATCTATCTTATACACTCATAAAAACAGATAATAGCAAGTCTAGTTTTTACAGCAGTGGAAGCTATAGGCTGCTGAAGTGACTATCATTGGCAAGCCATTTTTATCAAAGCATGTTGATAAGTAAAAGCTTTGTTTTCCCGACAAAGTAGAGGCTTATTTGTGAGTCAATCTCAAGCCAGTTTACAGTTTGTTTAGGTTCCCTTAAAGCGTTGCTGTAATGCTCGCGATCACGCCATGGAAATCTACCAGCTCAGGGTTTTTTTAGCAGTAGCTCGTCGGCTTAGCTTTACAGAAGCTGCTGACGAACTCAGCCTGACTCAGCCCGCAGTCAGCGCTAAGATAAAGTCTTTAGAGGTAAGCCTATCAACCGATTTGTTTAACCGCCTTGGTCGCAAAATAGAGCTTACGGCAGCAGGAAACTATTTGCTAAATGCTGGGCCTAGTTTGATTGATTTAGAATGCCGTCTAACTAAAGAAATTGAAGCCATAAAACAAAGGAAGTTTAACCAGCTAAAGATTGGCTGTACGCCAAATATTGCCAGCGGATGGTTGCCCAAAATTGTATTTGCCTACCGGCAGAAGTATCCTGAGGTTAATTTGCAATGCGTGTCATTTAGAACAGTGCAAGACATCTATCAGGCAGTTGCAGCAGGCGATATTGACGCTGCTTTCTCTGAATCGCTTGCTACAGAAAATATCTTTTCGGATAACACAAAAGACTTTGAAGCAATAGAGGCTATTCCGGTTGATAGCTTTCAGTACTCTTTAGTAGTAGCAGCCGATCATCGGTTGGCTACTCGCGAGTGGTTAAGCCTGCGAGAACTGACTGAGGAAGTTTGGGCACTGCCAGAAGCTTCCACGCCGGACTCGATGGTGCTAGCCAGTCGGCTCAGCGAACTGGGTTTGCAGCTATCCGATTTTCCCAACCGCGAGATTGTACAATCTCCTAGTTTGATGAGTACCTTCCTCAGTCAGGGGCACTATCTGGGATTTGCATCTAGCTTCCAGTTTCAGATGGAGCGAAAAGCCAAAATACTCACCGCAATTTCGCTACAAGAATTCCCGCTGAATTTTGAGCTGTTTATGCTGCACCCCCAGCAACAGGGCAAACGCGACTATCAGTCTCAAACGCGTAGCTTTCAAAAACCATTACAGCAGTTCGTTCAGCTCGTCTACGAGAGAACAGGATACAGCCGCCGTCAAAAATTAACTTCTCCAACCAAGGGTAAAAAATCTGGTTTGATCCCCCAGATAGCGCCTAAGCTACCTGTTCGCTGGCAGACATCCGTACATTCTAAGACCTCATACCATAGGCATATCGGATCTGACGAGCGTAAATCTGAAACGCTAAGGATCGCAATCGGCACCCAAAATAGAACCATTCAAACGGTAACGGCAGGCTTAATCATTCAACATTTAGGGCTGCTCGAACACTTTCTACCTCGGTGTGGGCGATATCAGGGCGCTGAATATCAGGTTCAGTGGCGCGACTTTACATCGGGAGCACCCATTGTCGCTGGGCTACAGTCTGACCAGCTAGATATTGGCATATTGGGAGACTATCCTCTACTACTCAGCGGTCTGCCTTCAGCAACAGACTCACAAAGTTTCTCTACAGAATTGTCTCAGTCAAAAACGCACCTGACCAAAACTCGGCTAGTTAGCTTTATTGCTAGTAACCCCGACGGTGCCGGGAATACGGTGATTGTGCCCAATCGCTCTTCACTGGTGAGTTGGGATGACCTGCGCGACCGGATAATCGCTGTGCCTTTCGCCTCTGCGGCTCACGGCATGATTATGCGATCGCTAGCGCGGGCAGATCTACTGCCAGAGGTGACACTTACCTCTATTGATAATCTGAGTATTCATCGGCTAACGCCACGCAACCCACAAGCCGATGGCTATGCATATTTTGCACCGCTGCACGATATCGCTAGCCATAAGGGACAGTTTCGGCGCTTGCTAGAGGGTGACGCCGATAGACTGCCGACGTTCCACGGCGTTGTGGTCAGAGAAGCGCTAGCTGAGGAACACCCTGAGCTAGTAACTGCCTACCTAAAGGCGCTCATAGCGGCACAGTATTGGTACGAGACAACGCCAAGCGCGCTTTCTTTGGTGAGTACTTGGGCAGGAATCGCTCCCGAGATTGTTATAAAAACTCTGGCGCATCAGCGCTCGGATAGCACAGGTTTATTTTTCCCAGATACCCAAATCCGTACGGACTGGGTTGCAGAGCATATCGAGCAGCTTTCAGCCATTGCAGGCAACGAGGCGTTAGGTGAATTGAACTTAGATACCTGGATACAGCCGGAGCTTTTGGAAAGGGCTTTGTCTGCGCTGTAGAAGAATGTATTAAAGCTGCTCTCATTGAGTGATCTCAAGCTCGCAGCCGGTTGCTTCTCTCGCGAACAAGTAACAGAACCTTTTATATCTCCATGCTTTTGAGCGTTTCTTCTCGAATCAGACTGAAGACCTGCCGATTTAGCTGAGTAAATTCTGGCGCAAGCATATCATCAACATGGCGAGGCCGTTTCAAAGAGATGGGTATCTCGGCTTTGATGCGCCCTGGCTGTACGCCCATAACGAAGATGCGATCGCCTAAAAACACCGCTTCTTCAATATCGTGAGTAACAAATACAATCGTCGTCTTCAGCGTTTCCCAGATATTTAACAGCAGTTCTTGCATCATCTGTCGGGTCTGCGCGTCTAGCGCGGCAAACGGTTCATCCATCAGCAACACCGATGGCGAATTAACCAATGCGCGAACAATACTTGCCCGCTGTTTCATCCCGCCAGAGAGCTGCGCTGGATACGCATCGCGATGCTTGCCTAGCCCAACTAGGTTTAAATATTCGCCGACTATATCCTCTCGTTCAGCCTTCGGCATTCCTTTGATTCTAAGACCTAGTTCCACATTTTGAAACGTTGTTTTCCAAGGCAGCAGTGAGTATTGCTGAAAAACGAAACCTCTATCCGCACCTGGCTTGACTACCTGATTTCGATCTACCATTACATAGCCCGCTGAGGGTTTGATAAAGCCAGCGATAATATTGAGCAGCGTCGATTTTCCGCAGCCTGAAGGCCCCAAAAGACAAACAAACTCACCCGGCTTCACTTGAAAATTAACGGAGTCTAGCACCTGAGCTGTTCGGCCTTTTTTCCCAAAGATCATCGAAACCCCTTCTACCTGCACAGAGCCTTTAGTTGGCTCTACAGGTGCTTTTAACTTAGGAGGTGTTTTTTGAATCATTGCGATCGCTCCTGCGGTTGTGTTGATAGATGTTAGGTTTCGCGCGGGTGGGATGGCGGGGCACGGCTGTTGATGGTTGGGGCTCAACCTAACCTACGCATTCTGTTTTTTAATCACTCGCCAAGGCATCAGGGCCTGCATTCCGCGCTCAACTGCCCATGCGCTAAACGCGCCCATCAGACCAATCAATAACATGCCCATCACAATCGGCGGATAGTTAGAGGTTACATACGACTCCCAAGTGATGTAGCCCACGCCATATCGCCCTGCCAAAATCTCAGCGGTAACTAGGCAAAACCAGGCATTTCCCATGCCAATAGTTAAGCCGCCTGCAATACCTGGTAACGAACCCGGTATCACGATGTCTTTAAATATATGCCATTGTTTAGCACCTAAGCACTGGCCTACGCGAATTAACACAACGTCATGCAGGATGTTTTCAACCGCGCGAATGGTGCTAATTAAAACTGGAAAAAACGCGCCGATAAAAGTGATATAAATCATCCCCGTTTCAGCAGTTGGAAAGATTAAAATTGCCAGCGGAATCCACGCGACTGCTGGAATCGGTCTTAGCAGCTCTAGCCAAGGCATCATCAGGTCTTCAGCTAGCTGAAACCAGCCGATAAACATTCCCATCACAATACCAAAGGCCGAGGCAAAGACAAAACCTGCTAGCACCCGAACAATACTAGAGCGAATGTGTACGCCCGGAGCGTCTAGAAAAAAATCAACTGTAGCTTTAGAAACTTCCATTGGAGAGGGAACTAGCTGAAAGTTTATAAAGAAATCGAAGCCAATAACGCACAAAAATTGCCAGATGCCAAAAAAGAGAACCAATGACAATAGCCGCATGGCAGGGCGGTTTGAAGATAAGTTGGCTGGTAGAAAGCGA
This sequence comes from uncultured cyanobacterium, assembly GCA_963793265.1. Lineage (GTDB taxonomy): Bacteria > Cyanobacteriota > Cyanobacteriia > Phormidesmidales > Phormidesmidaceae > Phormidesmis. The sequence goes on along the minus strand of CAWBZI010000002.1, from coordinate 72,334 downwards.
AGTAGCCTAGAGGGTTTTTGGGTAGTCGCGCGATAGTCTACGGGAGTAATTTCGCCATCGCCGCTGGTAGGGATGATGTTTGTCATTGAAGAAACCTTTGAAAAAGAATCCGTGGAAAAGGTGGAAAAGTGCGAAGCGCTTATCTATTCAAACAGCAGTCCTTAAGTTTAGATTGCTTTGTGGCTCGAATAGAAAAGCTTGATAGGTTGTGCTGACTAAGTAGCAAAAGTATTCATCAAAGCGTATCAAACAAGATCTCTTCTATCTATCCTGCCAGCGCAGGAACGACCTTCTTTAGTGCCTGTCGCAAGTTATCTGCTGTAATGCGACTAACGCGCGATGGCTGAGGGCCGCTAACAGAGTATGTTTTGAGCAAATCCTTAAAAGAGACAACTTGCCCGCCAGACTCAGATGCAAACGCGGTAGCGTCAGCTTCTAGCAAAAAGGCAGAAACCTCATCGCCGCTGGTGACATAGTAAGCGTTTTCCGCAAACAGCTTCCATCCTTTGTTACGATCATGTACAAAAATCACGTCGGCGGCTTTGCCCTCATCCTGTAGCTCATTCAGCTTTGTCACCATGTTAGGGACAGAGGCAAAATTACTCACCGTAGGTTCTTCTTGAATCCATAGCTGAGCGGCCATCTTGGGTTCTGCAATGTCATCTCCTGTCAGCGCATCTTGTCCGGTAATGAAATAGCTTTCACCTTCTTCAATGACTGCATCGTAGTCTAACCCCGAGTTTTCCATCGCAGCTTTTAAGAAGCCGTCATCTACCCATCCTGTAACATCCTCTGGATCGACAGGCGATTCAATTTTCCCAAGGCTAATAAGCGTAGCAATACTGTTTTTTAGAGCCGACAGTTGAACCTCCTCAATGCTAGGGTTAATTGGCTGCAAACCAGAAGGGCCTAAAAACATGTACACCACTTCTTTCTCAATCCCAGACCACTCCTCAATTTGGGCAGAGATCTCTTCTGGATTATCTCGAAACATCTGATTGGCTTCAAGCATCGCCTGGAGATAAGCTTCTACAATCTCTGGATATTTCTCGCTAAAGTCGGAGCGAACAACAATTCCGTGTAGAGTAGGCACGCCAGTTTGTGCACCGTCAAAAATCTTTTTAGCAAAGCCTCTATATGGAAATAGTTCGCCAAAGGGAACAAAATCGGCATGGGCATCGATTTGCCCCGTGCGAAGGCTAGTGCCGCCTACTTCTGGGGCTTGGCTAATTAGCTCTACATCGGTTTCTGGATCAATCCCTGCGTCAGTAAGCGCCTTTAGCACCATGCCGTGCGCGGCAGAACCAAAGGGAACTGATACCGCCCCCCCTTTCAAATCGGCTAAAGAAGTGACTTCGCTATCTTTCGGAACGACTACCGCGTTCCCAGCACCGTTAGGACTGTAGGCTAGCGTGCCAATAAAAGTTGAGGTGACGCCTTCTACTTCCTCTTGAAACTTGATTAGATTGATAACGGCAGGAAAGTCTCCCATCAAGCCAATATCAATCTGGTTGGCCAGCATTTTATTAGTAATAGGTGGCCCGGACGTATAGCTAGACCACTCAATATCGTACTTCACGCCCTCATATTTGCCGGTTGTAGGCAGATACTTTTCTAACAAATCTAACTCTCTAACAGTGGCACCGCCTACAGCGGTATTGATAACTTGGTCTTGAGTTCCGATAGAGATACGAATAGTTTCGCCATCTAAAGACTCAGCGCTAGCAGTCTCGCCCGATGTCGTACTGACTTCTGAGACTGAAGACGGCCCAGAGCAACTGGCAACAAATGTAGTAGAAAGCGTTAGCGCGCAGGCAATAGAAACTCTTCTTAGCCAGGAATAACGCGATATCACAATTGGTTTCATAACTGAGAGAACTCCTTTCGATTTGCCCTATTTAATCCACGCCACCCACGCTGTAACTGTAAGTAGATATACAGATATCTATCTTAAGGTGGTTTCACAGATAGCGATTTTAATTTGACTCATATATTTCTTTTATCGGACTTTGTAGAGATAGTATTGAACCCTAGCCGAGTAACGGCTTGAGTAAACAGAATGTGTTGAAAGAGACTGTTTTCTGTTTGAAAGAGTGATAAAGTCGTGCATAACAGTAAGGAAAGTCTTTATTCTCAGGCAAAACTTTCCAGTAAAATTCCGAAGAGACTATTAAAGGGAACTACAAAAGGAACTGTGTGATGAAACAATCTGAGGCTCTAACCGTTAGTATTGGTGTGCTAGGTGGCGTCGATGTTTTGCTAACGGCCACCGTTATTCTTGTCCCGGTCTGGGTGACGTTTACCGCTTGGGCTTCTTTCTTTGTTGTGGGTGGGGGTAAGCGAGGCTTCGTCAAGTCGGTTGCCTGCAATATTACAGGCATCGTCATCGCCGCGCTATCTTTACTGGCAATAGATTTAATTGGCAGCAGTCCGATAGTTGCAGCTATTTGCGTTGGCATCGGCAGCGCAGCGATGGTTCAGGCCTCAAAGCTGCCTTTCACTCATGGTATTACGCCTGCAATTGTGTGGGGGTTTTCGCAGACGGTTGGAACGGTCGCGGTGACGGGTTTGCCGGTGACCGCAGCGCTGCCGAATAATCCTATTTTGATTGCGATCGCAGCTATGATCCTGGGCGCTATTTTTGGCTACCTCTCAGAAGCCTGGGGAAAGGCCATGACCACTACGTCAGTTTCGCCCGGCGTTTAACAGGGGCTATAAACTGTCGCTTTAAAATCTGTTACGAATAAAGAAGGGTATTACTATGGCATTGACTCAAAAGATTCCGGTTACAGTGCTCACCGGATACTTAGGAGCAGGCAAAACAACACTATTAAATCGCATCTTAACTGAAGAACACGGTAAAAAGATTGCGGTGATTGTCAATGAATTTGGAGAAGTAGGCATCGACCATCAACTGGTGATTGATGCCGATGAAGAGATTTTTGAAATGAACAATGGCTGCATTTGCTGTACCGTGAGGGGCGATCTGATTCGGATTATTAGCGATTTAATAGCCAGAGGCGATCGCTTCGATCATCTCGTGATTGAAACGACGGGCCTCGCCGATCCGGCTCCGGTGATTCAGTCATTTTTTGTCGATGAGGTAATGGCCAAGCAAACGCAGCTAGATGCGGTGGTTACGGTGATAGATGCTAAATACATTGACGCGCATTGGGGAAGCAGTGAGGCGCAGGAGCAGATTGCTTTTGCCGATGTTGTTTTGTTAAACAAGATAGATTTAATTTCCTCGGATCGGCTGGCGGCGCTGGCTTTGAAAGTAAGAGGACTGAATGCGATCTCTACCATTCACCCTACGCAAAACTGCAACATTGCGTTAGATAAGATCCTCGGCGTTGGAGCCTTCGATCTACAGCAGGCGCTTAGCATCGATCCAGAGCTGCTCAACGAAGACGCGCACGACCACGACAGCACTATTCATTCTGTTGCCATCACAGAAGCGGGCTCGGTAGATAGCGATCGGCTCAACCGCTGGCTCTACCAGCTAGTGCAGGCAAAAGGCGCTGATATATTCCGAATGAAAGGCATCGTAGATGCTGACAATGAACCCCGGCGATTTGTGTTTCAAGGGGTGCATATGACCCTAGACGGTCGGCCTGGAAAACCTTGGAAAGTAGGTGAGGCTCGGCAGAATGAGCTGATATTTATTGGCCGAAATCTGGATGAAACAGAGCTACGTAGAGGTTTCCAGAGCTGCTTTGCAAAGGCTTTGGAATACGCTTAGAGATTCTAACAACAATGAACAACCTTACCTAGAATATATCGGAGTAGGGGCATAGCACTGCTATGCACCCTACAAAAAATCAATTCTCTCTTTCAATACCAAAAGAACTATGAAAATACAGCACAACATCGGGGGTATAGAAAATCTCGATCCTGTTAACTTTGAAACTAGAGTGTTTGTTGAGCCTTGGGAAGAGCGCATTTTCGGCATTCATACGGCGATGATGGCGCTCAGCAACCATCTCGACAACTCCATTCCTGACTACAAAATTGATGAGGTGCCTACTGAGTTCAAAAGCTTCTGGACTTGGGGGCACTTGCGCATGGGCGCTGAGGGAATGCACCCTTTTGAGTACTTTCGGCTGCGCTACTATGAAAAGTGGCTGGGCGGTATTTCTGGCTTTTTTGTCGGAGAAGGCTATATGACGCAGGCTGAGCTAGATGAGAGGACTGCGGCGTATCTCTCGGGCAGCGAGGTTCAAGTAGACAAAGAAGCGAGCGCTATCGACGAGCAGATTGTGAAGTACCTAGAGAAAGGGGATTCGCCGCAGCGGCCTTTGGATAGTGAGCCTAAGTTTGGAGTAGGCGATCGCGTCAGAATCAAAAACGTCGCTTCAGGCGAACACACCCGATTGCCCGGACACATCAGAGGCAAAGTTGCCGAAATTGTCAAAGTATACGACGGTGCATTCACGTACTTTTTTCCCACAACAGATGGCTTGGGCGAGCCAATGCCCGTTTACAGCGTCGCAATTAAGGCGACAGATATTTGGGAGGAAACAGTGACCGATTCGAACATGGTCTATTACAACGACATTTTTGAAGTGTACATAGAAGCGCTTTAGGAGAGAGAATCTTATGCCCAGTAACTATCCTGGATTTAAGTATCCAGCAGCAGACCGCGAGAAAACCAGCGAGGCAAAGGTAAAAGCTCTAGAGTCTTTGCTAATTGAAAAAGGCATTCTTACAGGCAAGACGGTTGACACCGTGCTGAGCCACTTTGAAACCAAAATGGGGCCATTTAACGGTGCTAAGCTCGTCGCTAAAGCCTGGGTAGATCCTGATTTTAAGGCGCGTTTGCTTGCCGACTGCAATGCGGCCTGCGAGGAATTGGGCTTTCCAAACGGCATGTCAGGGGCAGAAGGCGAGCACATGCGGATTGCTGAAAACACGCCAGCGGTGCACAACGTAATTGTATGTACCCTGTGTTCTTGCTACCCTTGGCCTACGCTAGGACTGCCACCCTACTGGTTTAAAGATCCGACGTTTAGGGCGCGGGTTGCCAGAGAACCGCGCGTGGTGCTCTCGGAATTTGGCGTAAAGCTAGACGATTCTGTTGAAATTCGGATTTGGGATACCAGCGCTCAGATTCGCTGGTGGGTGCTGCCGATGCGCCCAGAAGGAACAGATGGCATGAGTGAAGCAGACTTAGCAGCGCTGATAACGCCCGAGGCCATGATGGGCGTAGCTGTCGTAAAAGTATAGGACATCCTGAAGTAGGTTTTTTTAAGAATATGTTTACTAAGTTCGAGCACTTTGCCGCAACTAGCTTGATGGGCTCACCTGAAGAAGCGCCGCCGCGTCAGGACGGTCACTTGCAGTTTGACAGAGCGTGGGAAAAAATGGCCTTTGGAGTGGCGATCTCGCTCTCTAAACAAGGCTATTACGAATGGGAAGACTTTCGCCAAACTCTAATGGCCACTATCAAAGAGTGGGAAGATACGCACGAATTAAATGACCCGGAATGGGACTATTATCAGTGCTGGCTAACGGCTTTAGAGAGAATTGTCGTCGCCTCCGGCGTGATCGAATCGGGCGAGTTAGAAACGCAGCTTGCTCAGATTCTGGACTGCAAATCAGCCGCCGCGTAGCAGCACAGGCTCAAAACCAACAGTATTTAGAAACCATCTAAAGCCATGAAAACAAGAAATGCTCCAGCCATGATGACGTTCTCTTCGCTGAAGATCGACAGCGCTTGCAATCAGAGAATACGGATTGCGATTCCTCTTGTTACCAGCATTTTAACACTCTCACTAGCCGCGCCCGCCTTAGCCCATCATCCATTCGGCGGCACCACACCCAGCACGTGGGGGCAAGGCTTTCTCTCGGGCGTAGGCCATCCGGTTATTGGCATAGATCATCTTGTTTTTATAATCGTCACTGGTCTTTTAGCTACCAGAGTTAAACTGGGCTGGACAGTTCCTGCTGCTTTCTTGGCTACTAGCCTGGTAGGCGCGGGTCTTCACCTCATAGGATTAAATCTGCCCGCATCTGAATTTTTCATCTCTCTATCGGTTGTTCTTATTGGCATCTTGACCGCTTACAGCAGGAAGCTGACTGCGGGCACTGCTGTTTTACTCAGCGCAGCAACTGGCGTATTTCATGGCTATGCTTACGGCGAGGCCATTGTCGGCGCTGAAATGACGCCACTGTTCTCTTATCTAATCGGCTTTACCGCCGCGCAAGGGGCTATCATGGCTGGTGCCTTTTGGATAGCTCGCGAACGGTCAACCTCAATTAAAAAGCTAGCTTGGGTTCGCGCCGCCGGACTGATTGCCTGCGGCGCGGGCGGTGTGTTTCTTGCAACTTAATATTCTTTCGACGACGAGCCTGCTGTATATTCACATATCTCTTACTGGGATTACTCTCGCTTTATCGACAAAACAGCAATGACCAGGCTGAGCGTGAGATACCGACAGACTGCATAAGGGGTAGGATGGTGATCGCTAAACCAGCAACGACAGCAAAAGTAAATAACGAAAAGGGCACAGGATGAATCGTTTTGCGCGTTGATTGTGACTGTAGGCTGACCGGACAAGAGCAGGAGAGCGATCTAATTTTTGTGTAAGCGCTTTTAACTTAAGCGGAAAAGCGTTCTGGGAACAGGATAGCAAAATGTGACAATGCTGCACGTCTGTCTTGGTGCGCGTTCCCTAGCGCCGCAAAGCGACGCGGGGTCGCACCGCAATTTTTAATGTTCGTGGTGTAGATCACACGACGAATCTCCATCGGGTAGTCGAATATCGGGATAACGTTCTCCCAGTTGCGAATCTAGACCTGAGAGACCGCTGGATAAGTCTCGTCCCACTTTTCAGCAAACGCATCCAAGGCAGCTTCTGACTCTGCCAGCGTTGCCGCTTGGTAGATGGGTTTGAGGTCAGCGCAAACGGCCTTTCTGTCTGTTGACTTCTCCAGCCAGTGCGCGTTCGACCAAGCGCTTCTTGAGCTGCTTCATCAGCCCACCTTCGCCCAAGATATCCTCTGGGCTATGGCAGTCTTCTAGCAGTTCGTCAAGCAGATCATCGACGCGGTTCGGTTCTTTTTTCTTTCGGGCCATTGTGCGATTGTCCTGTGAGTTGATTGGATTCTAGATCGCTTATACAAAATTCAATACATGTATACATCTGGGTTCTTATAGCGCTAGTACACGGTTGTTCATCCTAAGGCATATCAGCCGTCGGCTTCCAGGACAGATCGTTCAGAAGCTGTTGCTGTGTAGAGATTAGCTAGCACTTTTCTTAAAGGATATTTAGAGCCGCAAGATAGTTCTCTATCGGCTTCTAAGTATCCTTATTTTTTTAATCTAGTGGGTGGCTTGATACGTATCCCCCTCCCCCGGATTGCTGCGAGTGATTGAAGGCGATAGGCTTAGTTTTGGCTAAGCGTTAATCATACTTATAGGTTCTAACTGTTAATATGCACAGACTCAAACGAAAGCGTCTGGTCGAAGGATTGAGCGTTTTACTAGCTAGCTGGGCCATTGCAAGCTGCACCGCTACGACAACAACGACGCGTACGGGTGACAGCACCAATTCTCAAGATTCATCGCCATTGGGTTCTGCCGAGCAAATCGTGTTGGCAATTGGTGGAGAAAGTGAGGAAGGCTACGATCCAACCTCGGGCTGGGGTCGCTATGGGTCTGCGCTGTTTCAAAGCACTTTATTGAAGCGTGATGAAAATCTAAACATTATCAACGACTTAGCAACTGATTACACCGTTAGCGAAGACGGTAAAACTTGGACAGTGACCCTGCGAGAAGATGCTCTCTTTTCCGATGGAGAACCCGTAACGGCAACAGATGTTGCCTATACCTTTAACCAGGCTGCTCAAAGCGGCGGACTCACTGATGTTACACAGCTAGAGCAAGCAATAGCTGTAGACGATAAGACAGTGGAGCTGACGCTAAAACAGCCTCAAAGTACCTTTGTAAACCGATTGATTACGCTGGGAATTGTGCCAGAACATGCGCATGGAGAAGACTATGCTCGCAATCCGATCGGCTCTGGCCCTTACCAAATGGTGCAGTGGGACGAAGGCCAGCAGTTAATTGTAGAAGCTAATCCGAATTACTATGGCGAAACGCCAGGTATTCAAAGACTGGTGTTTCTGTTTGTAGATGACGATAGCGCTTTTGCAGCAGCTAAAGCAGGCCAAGCACAGATCGCGGCTGTCCCCCAGTCATTGGCGGTACAAACTATCGAAGGCATGACGCTGCGAGATGTAGTCAGCGTAGACAATCGGGGACTGCTCTTTCCCTTTCCAAGCGCTAGCGGCCAGACAACACCAGATGGCGATCCTGTAGGCAATGATGTGACAGCCGATTTAGCCATTCGGCAGGCCATTAACTACGCGGTCGATCGTCAGGCACTGGTGGATGGCATTTTAGAAGGCTATGGTTCGCCTGCCTACGGGCCAGTCAGTGGCCTAGCTTGGGAAGAGCCTCAGGCCAGTATTGAAGATGCTCAGCTTGAGAAAGCTAAAGAGATTTTAGCTGAGGGCGGATGGACTGACCGCAACGGCGATGGGATTGTTGAAAAAGATGGACGAAAGGCTGAATTTACGATTCTCTATAAAGCTGACGATAGCATTCGACAGTCGCTAGCCCTAGCGACCGCTGAAATGTTAGAACCTATTGGCATTCAGGCAAATGTAGAAGGAAAAAGCTGGGACGATATTGAGCCGCTGATGCACAGCAGCGTAGTGGTGTTTGGCTGGGGCAGTCACGACCAAACGGAAATGTACAACTTGTACCATTCTCAAGCGGCACAAGGTGATTATTACAATGCAGGTTACTATGCAAACCAAGCCATTGACAGCAAGCTAGACTTAGCGATGGGCGCACCTTCAGAGGCAGAGGCGATCGCCTACTGGAAGGCAGCTCAGTGGGATGGCACCCAAGGCGTGACGACTAAAGGAGATGCGGCCTGGGCCTGGCTGGTGAATTTAGACCACACTTATTTTGTAGATGATTGCCTGGATATCGGCCAGTCTCAAGTGGAACCTCACGGTCACGGTTGGCCCATCACAGCAAATATTGCTGATTGGAAGTGGACATGCTCATAGGAGAATGCTTAAGAAGCGTAAGTAGGATATCCTTCAGCACTCTGTTGTTATTCATAGCGCAAAAACTGCTGCGATTAGGACTGTTGTTGGTAGCGGTTGCGATTTTCACCTTCGTACTGCTGAGCTTTTCGCCAATCGACCCGGTGCAGGCGTATATTGGCGCGGATATGATGCAAATTAGCGCCGACCAGCAGGTGTTAATTGCTGAGCGTTGGGGACTCGACCAGCCGCTGTGGAGTCGTTTTGTAGACTGGCTAGGTCAGCTTTTACAGGGAAATTTAGGCCAGTCGTTAGTGTTTAATCGGCCAGTAGGTGAAGTGATTGTGTCTCGGTTTCAGGCATCTTTGCAAATGCTGGCGATCGCCTGGTTACTCTCCGGCATTTTAGGTTTAGCGCTAGGTGTTTTAGCAGGCGCTATGGCAGGCAGTTGGATAGATCGATTGATTCGACTCTATGCTTATACGCTGGCGTCTGCCCCTACATTCTGGGTGGCGCTGCTGTTGTTGATTGTATTTGCAGTTACTTGGAAAGTGGCTCCGATTTGCTGCGCGGTGCCGCCGGGGGTGCGATCTCAAGACGTCACCTTCTGGCAGCATCTCCATCATCTGCTTTTACCTGCAATAACGCTCAGCATTATTGGTATTGCCAATATCGCGCTGCACACTCGCCAAAAACTAATTGAAGTACTCCAGAGCGACTACGTGCTGTTTGCCTTAGCGCAAGGAGAGAACCTGTGGAACATTGTTCGCTATCACGGCTTTCGCAATATTCTTTTGCCCGCAATTACCCTTCAATTTGCCTCCTTGAGCGAGCTTTTTGGCGGTTCGGTACTGGTCGAGCAGGTGTTTGCCTATCCGGGACTAGGCGAAGCGACCGTTCAAGCCGCGCTGCGCAGCGATATTCCCTTGCTGGTGGGCATTGTCTTCTTTAGCGCGTTGTTTGTTTATACCGGCAACACTCTTGCAGATTTGGCCTATCCGATGATTGACCCGCGTATTCGTCTGAGCCACCAGCTTGGAGGTCGAATTAACGTATGACGCTATCTACCCAAGCGAGTGCAAATACGCTAGACGAACTGAAAAAACACCAGAATCAGCGACCCAACAGCAGGCGACAGCGAACGCTAGCGGCGATTGTTTTAGGCACAATTTTCCTTCTTGCTATCAGCCTAAGTCCCTGGCTTTTGGGCGATGCAGGACTCAGTACGGCGCTGACGCAGCGCAATCAACCGCCTACCTGGAGCCATCCTTTTGGAACAGACTGGTTGGGGCGCGATATGCTGGTGCGATCGCTCTACGGCCTCTCGCTCAGCCTCAGAGTTGGCTTGCTAGCTGCCAGCATTAGCGCCCTCATTGGCACCAGTCTAGGCTTAGCAGCTGGCACGTTTGGCGGCTGGGTAGATGCCGTCATTATCTGGATTGTAGATGTCTTCTTTAGCCTGCCGCACTTAGTTTTGCTGATCTTGATTGCGTTTGCAGTTGGCGGCGGAACAAAAGGTGTGATTGTAGCTGTTGCGCTCACCCACTGGACAAATTTAGCGCGTGTCATTCGCGCAGAAGTCTTACAGGTAAACAGCGCTGATTACATTCACCTCTCCCGTCGATTGGGCAAGTCTTCTATTTGGATTGCTCGCCATCATATGGTGCCTCATATCTTGCCTCAGCTCATGGTGGGTCTGATTCTGTTGTTTCCCCATGCTATTTTGCACGAAGCGGCGCTCTCTTTTATTGGGATTGGCCTATCGCCTCATTTGCCTGCCATTGGCATTATCCTGGCCGAATCGATGCGCCATCTCTCAACCGGCTATTGGTGGCTAGGCGTGATGCCTGGGGTGTTGTTGCTGCTATCGGTCAAGACGTTCGACTGGGTGGGTGAGAATTTGCGATCGCTCCTCAATCCTAAAACCAGCCAGGGATAACATGCTCTCTATTGGTAACCTTAGCGTGACCTTCACGCAATATGACCAGGGACTGCGGCGCAAGCAGCTTGCGGTCATCACCGATTTAAACTTAGATGTGGCCGCTGGCGAAATTGTGGCAGTGGTCGGCGCGAGCGGATCGGGAAAAAGTCTTCTGGCCCATGCGCTGCTCGGCATTTTACCCGAGAATGCGACGCTATGCGGCACTATGCACTTTCAAAAAGAGCCGCTAACGCCAGGCCGATGCAGAGCGCTACGCGGTAAATCCATTGTCCTAATTCCGCAGTCGGTGGGCTATCTAGATCCGCTGATGAGTGTAGGGACACAGGTTCAAAGAGTCGCACAGCTCGCAGGTCAAACAAAAACAGAGGCAGGCGTAACGACAGAAAGAACATTTACTCGCTATGGATTGTCGTCTAAAACATCTGGTCTCTACCCTTTTCAGCTGTCAGGCGGCATGGCCAGACGAGTGCTGGTTTCAACTGCCGTCGTGACACCTGCCCAATTAGTCATTGCCGACGAACCCACGCCTGGACTCCATCCTGATGTTGTAGCAGAAACGCTCGCTCATCTCAGAGAACTTGCTGATGAAGGGCGCGGTGTAATCTTGATTACGCACGACATCGCTGCTGCCTTAAGCGTTGCCGATCGGGTTGCGGTATTTTATGCCGGTACGACGGTAGAAATTGCAGCGGTACAAGACTTTTCCGCTGGAAACTTGCGCCATCCTTATACCCAGGCACTTTGGCGATCGCTGCCTCAAAATGAGTTTGTGCCTGTACCAGGAAATCAACCCAGTCCAGAACAGCTACCGCAGGGCTGCTTGTTTAGCGATCGCTGTGCCTGGGTAAGCGATTTGTGTACAGAAAAAAGACCTGCACTGAGAAAACTAAGAGATGGCTGGGTGAGGTGCGTTCATGCTGAAGGGTAATAACTTATGGTTTCGCTATGGCAAGCAACTCCCCTGGATTGTTCAAAATAGAAGTTTGGCGATCGCCCCTGGAGAAGTTCTGGGCCTGATGGCACCTTCTGGCTATGGTAAGACAACTTTGGGTAAGGTGCTGGCGGGCTATTTGCCTGCCAGTAAAGGCTCGGTCAGCATAGATGGGCGATCGCTGCCTAAAAAGGGGTATTGTCCAGTGCAGCTTTTATTTCAGCATCCCGAACTAGCGGTGAATCCGCGCTGGCGCATTCGTCAAATTTTGAAAGAGGGCTACTCGCCGAGCCGAGTGCAGCTAGAGGCTTTTGGCATTCACTCTGACTGGATGAATCGCTACCCTCACGAGCTAAGCGGCGGCGAACTACAGCGAGTTGCGATCGCCCGCATTCTCAATGCCGCCACAAAGTACATCATTGCCGATGAAATGACTGCCATGCTCGATGCCAATACGCAAGCGCTAATCTGGCAAATCGTGCTCGACTTTGTTAAGAAACGGCAGGTTGGCCTGGTTGTTATTAGTCACGACTGGCCCTTGCTAGAAAGGCTCTGCGATAACATTTTGATATTAGATGACTCAGAAGACCACCTATCTACAGAAGAACTAGGCGATCGCTACCGACACGCGAGAGAGGTCGTAGAACGCGGTCACTATTAGATCAATCGACTTCCTGTTCTTGCCGCCAAAATCACCTGAACTACAGCCCGCCGAACGGTTGTGGCCAATTGCGAACGAATCAATTGCCAACCAGAGCTTTGAGTCGCTTGATCAAGTAGAAGACACGCTAGCTCATCGTTGCCGTATCCTGATTGACCGACCTAGCTTTGTTCAAGGTCTAACTCATTTCTACTGGTGGTCGGATGCGGTAGCTTAACTGGTCATATTTAACCGGATTTCATATAAGAAGTCGCTTTTGAGGAAGCGGCTGAAGTGCCGGAGAGTGCCAATGTAATCAGTCTTTGGGCTGGCAAGATGCTCATAACGCTGAAGGGCCGGTGATGGTTGGTGACTGGCTACAGGAACTCACCCGACAAACGCAGGCGCTAGACTTTTCTGATTTGATGCAGCGCTCGTACCATACAAGTAGCGATCGCCTGAACGACGTTGAGACTCTCCTCGCTTGCCTTGTTCAACTGTATGAAATCCCGTCAGTGATGCACCCATGAACTCTGCTCCAATCAACTATTTTTGAGACTAGATATATTATTGAAACAAAGTCTTAAGTACAACGCGGCGAAAGCCGATACTAGATGTCGATCAACCATCCCTCAGGCTTCTCTAGACTCTTTTTGCTTTCACAAATAGACATCACTGCCATAAAAAGCTTCAAAATGTATCTATGACCGTCTCAGCGAAACCAATTACTTCAAAACTTCCTCTCTTGGAGACCAAGCTCTATCTCCCCAAATGGTCTGCTGATCGAATCTCGCGTCCACGGCTCATCGAACGTATGCAGGCCCAGCGCAAATTAACCCTCGTCTCGGCCCCAGCGGGGTTTGGCAAAACGACGCTGCTAGCAGAATGGCTTGCAGCCTTTCCTAAACGGGCCGCTGCCTGGGTGTCTTTAGACCGGGGTGACAACACTCCGGCTACTTTCTGGACTTATCTAATCACCGCACTGCAAAACAACAGTCAACCCAGCCTTGGTGCGCGATCGCTCTCGTTAGTACAATCATCACAGCCCCCTGACATTGAGACAATCTTGATGTTGTTGCTCCACGAGCTGACGGCCGTTGAAGCAGATATTGCCTTGGTCTTGGATGACTACCATGTAATTGAAGCCCAGGCCATTCATGACGGCATCGGCTTTTTGCTCAGCCATTTGCCGCCCCAAGTGCATCCGATTATATCTAGCCGCGCTGACCCGCCCTTAGCTCTGGCGCGCTTAAGATCTCACGGAGAGTTGACCGAGCTGAGAGCGAGCGACCTGCGGTTCACGCCGGATGAAGCCGCTGCTTTTCTAAATCGAGGAATGGGATTAGAGATAAGGGCGAAAGACGTTCTTGCTCTAGAGCAGCGAACCGAAGGCTGGATTGCAGGGCTACAGCTAGCGGCATTATCTCTACAGGGGCGCGAGAGCATCTCTGATTTTGTGGCGGCGTTTTCGGGAGACGATCGCTACATTGTGGACTACCTGCTAGAAGAAGTCTTGCAGCGGCAGCCCAAGCGCGTCCGTCGCTTTTTGTTGCGCACTGCTATTTTAGATCGCTTGAGCGCTTCTCTCTGTGAGGCTATTTGTGGTGACGATACTATTGGGCAAAACGACGGTCAGGACATGCTGGAAACCCTGGAACGGGGTAATCTGTTCATTATTCCACTAGACAACAAGCGCCAGTGGTACCGTTATCATCACCTGTTTGCCGATGTGCTTCAGGCCTATGCTCTAAAAGAATGGCCTGACCAGATGCCTAGCCTGCACGGACAGGCCAGTAAATGGTACGAACAGAATGGGTTGTTCTCTGATGCGATTCGTCACGCCTTGGCGGCTAAAGCATTTGAACGGGCAGCCGGTCTGATCGAACAGGTATGGCCTGTCATGCGCGATCGCCAGCAGGAGCGCACGGTGCTGGGCTGGCTGAAGGTGCTACCCGATCCGCTAGTTCGGGCTCGGCCCATCTTGAGTGTGGTCTATGCACTATCGCTATTGAACACAGGTCAGTTCGATGCGGTTGAATTCCACTTGCAGAACGCCGAACAAGCGTTAGCCCAGGCCGAGAGTCCTGTTACGATCCTAGAAACAGAGCAGTATCGATCTTTATCGGCTGCCATCGCTAACGCCCGTGCCTGTTGTGCTCAGGCACGGGGCGATTTCACCGGAGCGATCGCCTACGCCGAGCAAGCCTTGGCGCTGTTACCGCCTGGCGATAATAATGAGCGGGGCGCGTCCGTAGGATTTCTTGGTTTAGCCTACTGGACTAGCGGCGATGTCGCAACGGCATACCAATCCTTTGCCGAGGCATTGGAAATCTTTCAAAAGCTGGGCAGTATTCAGATTGTCGTGAGTGCCACGTTAGGTCTTGTGAACATTGGCATGGCTCAGGGATTGCTACGGGCAACGGTTAAAACCTGTGAGCAGGCTCTACAAATGGCGGCAGAACAGCCTGAGCCGATTCTGCGGGGGCTAGCAGATCTGTATTTGGGGTTAAGTGAAATTCGCTACGAACAGGGAGATTTAGCGACTGCCAGTCAACTGCTTCAAAAAGGTGAGGCCCTGCTAGCGCAGGGATCAGTATCGGGAATTGATTATCTTTGGTGGCTAGTCAAGGCTCAGTTAACAGCGGCCCAAGGAAATTTAGACATTGCCCTTGAACAATTACATAAGGCTGCACAGTTGAAGCGCCAGCGATCGCCGATTCCAAACGTGCGCCCAGTTGAAGCGCTAAAGGTGCGATGGTGGCTGCAGCAGGGAAGATTGACCGAAGCGCTGGGCTGGATGCAAGGGTGCGGTTTGTCGGTAGACGATGAGCCGGATTATTTACGTGAATATGAACACCTGACCCTGGCCAGAGTCTTGATCGCCCAGTATAGAAGTAATTTAGATAGAAGTGGCCCAGAAGAGAGACTCCATCGGGTCATTGGTCTTTTGACTCGATTGCTAGCCGCCGCAGAAGCTAAGGAACGCACGGGCAGCATTATTAGAATTTTGGTGGTTCTGGCACTGGCCTATGAAGCTTGTGGGGATTTACCAGATGCGATGGTCAAAGACCAGCCTTCGGCCATCGCATCCATAGAACGGGCCTTAACCCTAGCCGAACCGGAGGGCTATGTTCGGATCTTTGCAGAATGTGGACATCCAATGGTGCGACTGCTGCAAGCGGCGATGACTCGCGGCATCACCCCCACCTACACCCAGCGACTGTTAACTGCATTAGAAAGCTGGGGACAGCAGCCTAAAGCGCCCGACGCGCCGACGCCCCAACCGCTGATCGAACCCCTCAGCCAGCGAGAGCTGGAGGTTCTGAAATTACTCAACACCGAACTTTCTGGCCCGGAGATTGCCCGTGAACTGGTCGTCGCTCTGAGTACCGTGCGTACCCACACCAAGCGCATTTACAGCAAACTCGATGTTACTAATCGTCGGGCTGCGGTGAAACGAGCCGCAGAGCTAGGGCTAATTTGAGGGCTTATCCTCACATCAAATCCCCAGGTTCAATCCCCACATGTGGGGACTACGGCTCCCCACCTCCATTTGTACTTTTGAGTTGTTAACCCAAGCATCCAGCAATCAGTCAGACGGAGCCATCCTAACGAAATTGAAGGAGAGAACGATGAATCTACACAAGCAAGCGCTAGAGATGAAAGTCAAGCTGTCTACCCTATGGATATTTTATCTATTCAACGTCATCTTTCGAGATATCCACGAATTTATTGAACCTGGATTTATTGAACAGGTCATGACCGGAACATTCAACGGAATTCAAATTACAGAGCATCTGTTGCTGTTGGGTGGTTTCGTTGCCGAAGTACCAATTTCTATGGTGCTCCTTTCTCGGCTGCTACCCTACAGTTCTAATCGTTGGGCTAACATCATTGCCGCTATGACTACCCTCGCGTTTGAGATCAACAATGGTACAACCGACTTGGATGATACCTTTCATATGGTTATAGAAATGGCAGCTTTGTTATTTATCATCTGGTCGGCATGGCAGTGGCGAAATCCATCTTCAAAAAGGCATTCAATAAGTCAGGAAGTATCATCATAAAAGCTGAAGTAAGCGTCACCTAAGTGCCATGAGTAAGACAAAACCGATAAAGAAAGTAGCTGTATTTGGCAATGCGGGCGCAGGAAAGTCGACTCTCAGTAAAAATCTAGCTGAAATCACTGGCTTACCCTGGGTGCCGCTAGATTCATTGCAGTACCAGCCCGGTGGTGGCGAAGTCCCCCATGTTGAGTTCAAGGCTGCTCACGATGCGCTCCTACAACAGGATCAGTGGATCGTAGATGGCTTTGGCTCAATGGATACCCTATGGAACCGTTTGGCCGTGGCCGATACTTTGGTCTATCTCGATATGCCCGTGTTGCAGCATTACTGGTGGGCAACCAAACGCTTTCTTCAAGGGGCTTGGGTACACCCCGCTGGTTGGCCAGACAACAGTCCACTGTGGAAAGGCACACTGAAAAGCTACTCCACTATCTGGCTATGCCATACCAAACTAACGCCAAGGTATCGAGACTATGTGAAAACGGCTGAGGCCATGAAGCGGGTTTTTCACCTGCGATCGCGCCACGACATCACCCAGTTCTACCAAACCATAGCAACACAAACCAACATGACGTTACCAAAGAGGTAAACCCATGACTACATCGACCAAATTCTGGGACAAAATCGCAGAGAAATACGCTAAGCAGCCGATTGCTGATGAAGCCGCTTATCAGAAAAAACTAGCGGTCACCCGCGACTACTTTCGCCCTGATATGGAAGTGCTGGAAATCGGCTGCGGCACGGGGTCAACGGCCATCCTCCATGCCCCCTATGTAAAGCACATTCGCGCTATCGATTTTTCTGCCAATATGATTGCGATCGCCCAAACCAAAGCAGAAGCTGATCGCGTTCAGAACGTCACATTTGAACAGGCCGCCATTGAAGATCTTGATGTTCCTAGTCAGAGTCTAGACGCGGTGTTGGGACTTAGTATTTTACACCTATTGCCCAATAAGGAGGAGGCGATCGCACAGGTGTATCGAATGCTTAAACCGGGCGGCCTCTTTGTCACTAGCACCGTTTGTATGGGAGATACCATGAGCTGGTTTAAACCCATCGCGTACATCGGGCGAGCCCTCGGCTTGCTTCCGTTTGTTCAAGTTTTAACCGCGCAAGAATTGGCAGACAGCTTGACCCAGGCCAGATTTGAACTGGATTACCAATGGCAACCGAGTAAGGGCAAGGCAGTGTTCATCGTAGCCAAAAAGCCCACATAGCAGCACTCTCAGCAGGATATTCACTGCCCAACAGTCTTAATCAGATCCATTTGACCCTACGCGGCTAACTTGCAAATTTGCGTACTGGGGTCGCTACAGCTTTCTATCAGTTGAATTCACGAAGCGTATAGCCCTCTGCAATAGGAGGGTCGATTTTGCCATGCTATTAAACACAACTAGCTCAACGTTGGACTATTGGAAAACTGCTCCTAGCATTGATACCTTGAGATCGCGCTACGATGCCTCCGCCTCTCACTGGCAGGACAATTTAGTCCGCTTAGGTCAGATCCACAGTTATCAACTGTTGTTCAAAGACAAAAGTGTACGCAGTTGTTTGAATCATATTAACCATACGTCGAAGATTCTCGACTGCGGGGTGGGTACAGGTGCTTTCAGTCTAGCCCTATTAAACAGCATCGAGCAGCCTGCCCATGTCTCTGGCGTCGATATTTCTTACCCTATGTTGACTCAGGCGCAACAGAATTTGAAAAATCGCTGCACGACTCTCGATTTGAAAGGCGGGAATATTAGACGTTTACCCTTTGCCGATGAATCCTTTGATGCGGTTATTTTTGCCCATGTCTTAGAGCACATGGCCGAACCGATAGAAACGCTGCGTGAGATGGTTCGAGTGTTAAAGCCGGATGCCCCGCTGATTGGGTCAGTGACTCGCAAGGGCTTGGGTCAAGTTCTCATGTCTTTGCGTTGGCACAATCGCGGATATACCGCTAACCAGCTAGTCTTTTTTCTACAAGCAGCAGGACTTGAGGCTGTCAGCGCCTTTGACTATGGTGCTGGCTGGTCGAGACGGATGTGCCTAGCTGTGCTCGGGATTAAATCTTGAGAGATTTACGAGTTCTAAAAGGAACGATAGAGAGCATTCGGATAGGTATCAGCCAGGACTAGCTAGATCTGTAAGCTTTGGGTGTTATCCCAGTTAGCTGTTTGAACTGTTTACTTAAGTGACTGTGACTATTAAAGCCGCAGGATAGGGCAATGTCGGTGATGAGTCGATCTGTGTTTTTTAGCAATTGCTTGGCACGCTCTACTCTCTGCTGAAGCAGGTACTGATAGGGCGACACGCCCAAAGACTGTTTGAATAAACGGCTGAAGTGGAATTGACTCATGCCCGACAACTGTGCTAGGCTTGCTAGTCTGATCTCGCGATCGATATGGGCATCAATGTAATCTAAGATCTGTCGTAGTTGACGAGGGGGCAAACCCCCTTCATAAACGGGCAAACGAGGTCTTGTTGTCGCGTGCTGCCTGAGCAAGTTCACCGCCAGAATATTAGAGAGAGAATCAACGTAAAGGCGGTTGGATAGTGAGCCTTGTTGCAGTTCGTTTAGCAGCATTGTGCTGATAGATTCGAGTTGGGGATTGTGGGTTTGGAATTCGGGCTTTAGGGTGATGCGATCACAATCTCCAACCACCGTTTCCCTCGCAACATTTCGCATGAATTCAGATGACAGTCGAATTTGCAAACAATTTTCCTCTCCCTCCCACCGCGCGAATAACGGCGTGTTTGCCGGGGTAATTAATATCTCCCCTCGTCGGTACAGGCCCGTATGGGTTTTTCCGTCCTGAGTATGCCAGTAGTGTACTGGGCGGACGGCTAGCGACATAAACAGCGTATGCTCGCCTTCAAAGTGGCAGCTTCCCTCGCCTGCCGGACTTTGCAGTAGGTCAATTTGAACGGGTGCCTGGTCTTGAACTGTCTGTGTAGCCGTATTTTCCATGGGCTAGCCCAACGCTGTCTATCTAAATATATTCGATGTTTACCGCTACGACAGCATTTAGAGGCACTTCTAAGCAAAAATTGCTAAGCCAGCGCAAGATCGTGATAGTTCCGCAAGAAGTTGACAGCTAAAGCGTTGCTCTCTTCATAAGCTGAAAGCGTCAAAACGTTGGAGACAACCGCAATGAAACTCGTTATCTTTGGTGCAACTGGAACCGTTGGGAAAAAAGTTGTAGAGCAAGCACTAGAACAGGGGCATCTCGTCACTGCCTTTGCCCGTACGCCTGCCAAACTCGACATCCAACATCCTAACCTGATGCTATTTCAAGGAGATGTTATGAATCTCTCATTCGTAGAACAAGCGATTCAAGGGCAAGACGCTGTTGTATGCGTTCTCGGGTCTGGAAAAAGCCTCAATAGCACCGTCCGTTCAGAAGGAACCCAGCAAATTATCAAAGCGATGGAGCAAACCGGCGTTCGACGGTTCATCTGCCAATCTACACTCGGCGCAGGCGATAGCTGGGGCAATCTCGACTTTTACTGGAAATACGTGATGTTTGGCTTCATCTTGCGTAAGGTCTTTGCCGACCATCAGCGGCAAGAGCGCTACGTTAAGCAAAGCAACTTAGATTGGACAATTGTGCGCCCTAGCGCCTTTGTTGATGGCCCTCGAACGGGATCGTATCGACATGGCTTTCCAGGCGATGACAAAACTTCAACGCTTAAAATTGCACGGGCTGATGTTGCTGATTTTCTGTTAAAGCAGCTAACCACGGATACATATTTAGGTAAGACGCCGAGTTTGTCTTATTAGTCGTTTTCGTTCTAGCGCTTCAACAACTCTTAAGGAAATACGGCTATGATTATTCAAAATTTCCGCATCTCTCTCATTTACTTCGCAGTTATCAGCAGTGCGCTCAGCGCAGGCATTTTCTTTGCGTTCTCTACCTTTGTCATGCGAGCACTTGCACTGCAGCCCGCTGCTTCAGGCATTGCCACCATGCAGTCCATCAACGTTACAGTGTTTAATCCTTGGTTTTACTCGGCGTTTTTTGGTCCGGCAGTGGCCTGTGTGATGCTGACAATTATTGCGCTGCGTAACTGGGGGCAACCAGGAGCCATCTATTTACTCGTCGGTAGTCTGCTGTACTTGATTGGAACCATCGGCGTCACGGGGTTAGGTAATGTGCCGCTCAACGATGCCTTAGCGATTGTGCGCCCTACCAGCACAGAAAGTGCCCAGCTATGGCGCAAGTACCTCACAGACTGGACGCTCTGGAACCACGTTCGTACCACCGCTGCCTTCTTAGCAGCCGCAATGTTTACGTTTTCTTTGCCATAGTCAATTGCAGTAGAATATTTTCAAAACCTCTGATATAAAGATCGTACGATCTATCAGGGACATGGACTGGTGTGTCGCACAGACAAATGCATCAGTCCCGTCTCTTTTAGGTATGGAGCATTACAGAAATAGAAGAATCAATCCTGTCGCTTCTATGTAGACAAATGGTAGTATTAATTGTTTTACTGATTGTTTTTAGTCTAGTACTGGTTGTTCAATCAATCAGCAGACACATCATCAATGTTCGCGTGGCGGGCAGTATTGCGATCGCAGCTATGTTCTTTTTTACTGGCGTGAGTCACTTTACGCTGGCTAACAGCATGGTGCTAATGCTGCCAGCATGGGTTCCGCTCCGCCATCTTATCGTCTATGTCACTGGCGTGATAGAGCTGATGTTTGGCGTCGGATTTTTGTGGCCACGGGCAAGACGACTGACCGGGATACTCGCATGTCTATTTCTATTGTGCGTTTTTCCAGCAAATATTTACGCTGCCCTAAACTCGATAGCGTTTGGAGGTAATGTACATGGCCCACGCTACCTATTCTTTCGCATACCGCTACAAATCTTCTTACTAGGATGGGTTTGGTTCATGACTATTCGCAAAGAACGATCTACACCGCGCCTCAAATAAGAGTTTGATAGATCTATGTTCAACATAGTCCTCATCTTCTAGATTACTTTTCTTCTAGTTTGTTTGTATTCCCAGCTCAGCGGAACAGGCGTACTGACCGAGCCCGTTAAGAATGAGTTCGAGGCCAAACTCAAAATCGTGAATGCCGTCATATTTCCTGCTGATGATCCGTTGTGTCATGCCGTTGATATAAGGGTACTTATCGGCAGGAATAAGCGGAAGATAGTTTTCTGCTGCTGCTGAATACTCCTCTGCCTCGAATGTTAAACTTACAGCGTAAGTAAAGATGGCACTGGGTTGACCCGCTATAAAACTCACTCTATCTATTAAGCAAGAGAGACAAAAACTATACCAAAGAGGTCACCAGATGAAAGCGATTGTTCAGTCTGAGTACGGCTCAGCAGATGTTTTAAGGCTAGAAGAGATTGACAAGCCGATGCCTGCTGATAATGAAGTGTTAGTCCGAGTTCATGGTGCGGGCGTGCATGCGGGTGACTGGCACCTGATGCGCGGCACGCCTTTTGTGATTCGTCTCATGCTTGGCGGAATCCTAACGCCTAAGCTTCAAACGATTGGCACAGATATCGCCGGACGTGTAGAAGCTGTAGGCAAAGATGTGAAACAGTTTCAGCCTGGAGATGAGGTCTTTGGCGATTTGTCAGAATGCGGGTTTGGTGCGTTTGCTGAATATGTGTCTGTGCCTGAATCGGCGCTGGTGCAAAAGCCCACTAATTTGACATTTGAGGAAGCTGCAACCGTTCCTGTCTCTGGGTTGGCTGCGCTGCATGGGCTTAGAGACTTCGGAGAGATTCAGGCAGGCCAGAAAGTGCTGATTAATGGGGCCTCTGGTGGCGTTGGCTCTTTTGCAGTGCAGATAGCAAAAGCGTTTGGCGCTGAGGTGAGTGCGGTTTGTAGCACAAGCAAAATAGAGATGGTGAAGTCACTGGGCGCGGACTATATTGTTGATTACACTCAAAGCAATCCAACACAATCAAAGCAGCCCTATGATTTGATTTTGGATGCGGCGGCCTATCGTCCCTTTTCTGACTTTTTAGAGGCACTCGTACCCGGTGGAATGTATGTCATGGTTGGGGGTGATACTGCTGAATTTTTTCGAGCAATGTTTCTGGGTTCTTTTGTTGACAGGCGTCAGGATAAAGCCAGTCGTCGCCGCATAAAGTGCTTGCAGTCAACCCCTAACCAAGCTGATTTGACCGTGCTAAAAGACTGGGTTGAATCCGGTAAACTCAAGCCATTTATTGAGAAAACTTATTCACTGGCAGACGTGCCTACAGCCATTCGTACCTTAGAAGACAGGCAGGTGAAAGGAAAGGTGGCTATCAGTGTGTAGCCCGAAGCTCGGCCTGCATAAACAGGCCGAGCCATCAGAGCGATTAAACATACGCCAAATAGCTTGATCTTCTTGTGCTGTCGATTTATAAGCCCATCGCAGAACGAGTGGCAAAAATAACGATGCCTATCCCTAGAAAACTCGTAATGCTGAGGGTTGTTAGAAAGACATTAAAGCTACCCAACACGAGCGGGCTAATATGGGAGAAGTCTCGGGTTTCAATCGGGCCACCCGGAACCAATGAGGTGAGCATGATTGCCGACAAAAGGAGTAGCGAGAATACTGAATATCTGACAGCGTTTTTCACAATATCTACCTCAAAAATAGAAAACGACAGAAAAGCAAAACTGAAGAAAATAATGCTGTCTTATCGACAGCACTATGGACGATAAGCCGTTTCGTTCAACAAGTGACTTACCAGAAGTTTCAGGAAGAACAGAGGCAGAAACCACTCTAGCCCTGGCATTGGTGTCAGCAGATAAAAACTGCCAATTAACGACAGCCCGTACAGACCAAAGGCAATGGGGCGTTGCAAATACAGCGGCACAGACAAAATCAAGCCTGCCGCCAATAGCAAGTAAGCAGATACGCTGCCGAAGAACGCCCAGTCGCCGCCGCGAAAGAACAAAGCAACTGCCCCAATGTGGAAAAGATGGCTGGCAACAAACAATAGGTGCTGCCGCCAGCTTTGCCCCGGTCGGTGATACCAGCGTTTAGCAGCGTTTGTGGCATTGGTAAGCACACCGCCTGATAGATCAAACCCGAATAGTGCGAGTAGCCCAAGCTGCCAAGGTGTCCAGGTAATAGGAAGGCTGAGGGCGTAGGTAGGTGCTGCGATCGCAGCCAAGACAGAAGGCACTAACTGTAGAACTATCTCGGCTGAAGTTGCTCCCGGCCCAATAAACCGATCTAGCACGCCTAAAACACCTGCACGCGGCACAGGCAAAAAAGTCGGCACGCTACTGACTATCTTCGCTGAAGCTTTTGCTGAAGTCATTTCAACTAACCTCATAACAGTTGTTATGTGTTTTATAGCAACTGTTATGATAAATTGTCAATAGTATTTGTCAAAAAGCTCTGGCAAATATTGATAAGGCCTTGAGCAGGAGCGTAGTAGGTAGTGGCTGGAACTCAGAAAGACCGGCGGTTAGAGGTTTCTGAAGCGGCGTGGCGAGTGATTGTGCGTGAGGGGTTAGATCGTACGAGTATGCGGGCGATCGCGCAGGAAATGAACTGCACCACGGGCGTCGTTACGCACTACTTTCGCAACAAAGAAGCCCTGATTCTGTTCGCACTCGGCCAGGTTACAGAACGTCTGAAAGTGTTGATGAAAGAGGCCCTTGTAGATGTTTCTGGCACAGAACGGTTGGTTGCTATGCTCTCTGCTTTCTTGCCTATCGATCTTCAGCGGCAAGAAATTCTCAAAGTGTGGGTTGCCTTCCTCGGGTACGCGGTAGGGCGAGACGCACTCATGGCCGAGCATCGGCAAAGCGCCGCCGAGTTGCGTGAGGTCATTATTCAGGAGATAAAGCGCTTGCAGCGCGACCAATTGATCCGTGTGGATATCGATCCAGACATAGAATCTAATGCCCTTTTGGCGCTAGGAAACGGCGTGAGTCTTGATTCTCTTATTCAGGCTAATAGGCTTAGCGTTGAGCAGCAGCAGCAGGTCATCCGCCACTACATTAAGCAGGTTTTGACGTAATGCGTGTTACACGAGCAATCATTTCTTCATCCATAGCAAAATTAGGAGAATAGCTAAAAGAATAGCTTCAGTCCCTAGCAAGCCGTTGAGGGTTTGAGCATCTTCGGGCTTGAGGATAAAGTGCGATCGCAACAAAGTATAGGGCACAAACTGCAACAGAATGATACCGCCGAATACAAACCACACAGACCAGGAGAGTCCTTTCCACAGGCTGACTGCTGCTACGACATCAAAAATCAAAAGTGCGATATCCATGCACCGCCACAGTAGCGGAGTGGACAGCCACGGTGTTCCTGTAAGTCCGGCGATGTTACCTATGTGAACGGTTGCGCCGTAGAGGAGTGCGATCGCTACTAGTGCATCGTCATGCCTAAAACTTAGGGTTGGCAAGAGTGTTGAAATAGTCGAGAGTAAGGATAAAGCAAGCCGGAGCTTTATGCAGAAAAGATATCTCGTTACCCTCAGTGCCGCTGAAAAAAGCCAGCTACGTGCAGTGGTCAAGCGGCTCTCTGGCAGCAGTCAGAAAGTGCGACGTGCTCAGATTCTGCTGAAGGCAGATAGCGAGGGGCCAAGCTGGACAGATGGACAGATAGCAGAAGCCTTTGATTGCCGGACAAAAACAATCGAGAACATCCGCAAACGTTTCGTTACGCAAGGCTTTGAAAAGACGCTGAACGGCGCGAAACGTGCGACGCCCCCGACTGCGAAGCTTTTGAATGGCGAGCAAGAGGCTCAGATAATAGCGATGCGGTTAGGAACGCCGCCTACTGGCTATGCGAACTGGTCACTGCGGCTACTAGCGCGCAAGGTCGTTGAGCTTGAGATCGTAGAGCGCGTGAGTCACGAAACTGTTCGGCAGACGCTGAAAAAAACGGTATGACGAATCGCAAGATTGAGTACTGGGTGATCCCCCCTGACTCAGATGCTGAGTTTGTTGCTCAGATGGAAGAAGTGTTAGATACCTACGAGCGGCCATACAACCCGGCGTGCCCAGTTATCTGTATGGATGAGCAGCCCGTGCAACTGCACAAAGAGACGCGGGTGCCGATTGCAGCCACTGACAAGCATCCCAAGCGCGTGGACTATGTGACGAGCTTTGCATAGCGAGCCGTCCAAGGCTGCATGAAAATAGTAGCTGTTTCTGAAGTTGTCATAATTCCTCCTAATTCCTCCTAATTGCCATCTCTTGCAGATGACTCTATTATGCAATCGCTGCCCACTACTGTATTACACAAACTTTAGATGCTTTTGTCTGTTCTTGAGATTCGCGTTGCGTTAGTCTTTCCTATATTTTCCTGGCGTGCTCGAACGTTTCTGTCACAAAGTTGTCCCAGGCGGCACCGAAGCTGGTTAACAGCGTTTCAAACTCATTTGTATTTAAGCCAGTTAGGCTACGCAGCCTACGGGGCTTGTTTTTCAAAGCGACGTACTGCATTCTCATAGCGCAACCTCCGTTCAGCTTATTCTGTAGCTTATTTTAGAAAACCATGTCAGCGCTTGCACAAGTGTTGACTAGGCAGTTTCTCTTTGCGCTGATGGTTTCTGTTCTTCTATTCAGCCATAAGTTAGCTATAAGTCAGCTTTTCTTTAGCCTTGAACGTAGCTTTGCGCCGCGTCTAATGGAGACATAGAGGACACACAGACGTTCCTTGTTGTTAATTACTGTTGGATATTATTCACATGAAAACTAATTCTCGTCGTACTCAGTCCCAAATTCTAAAATCCCGAATTCTAAAACGACTGGGATCGGGTTTGAGCTATTGCCTATCTTTAGCGAGTATATTAGCTATTTCGGCCGAGGCGATCGCTACATCGGTTTCTCTCGATGAAATTACCCAACATCAGACTGTTCAAAATCACACTGTTTTAACTCAAGCAACTCAAAAGCAGACGGCTAAAAAAACAGCCGCTCAATCCCAAACGACTCAATCCCAGATTGCTCAACTACCAGAAACGAGTCCAACTGTTCCAGAAATACCTACGCTCCGTCTGCAGCCCTTCTTTAACCTCAGCCATACCGAAGGCTCAGGCTTTACAGGCTTTACAAGCATTGGCGGTTTTCTGCCGCTACTTCAAACGCCAGGGCAAAATGTCACCTTTCTCGATGGCCGCGTGAGTATAGATAATGACGGCAACTTTGGCGGTGGACTGCAAGCTGGCTATCGGGCGCTCTTAAACGACAGTACGATATGGGGTGCTTTTGCCGGAATAGATGCTCGCGGCACAGATACCAGCACCTTTACCCAAGCCAATGCAGGCGCAGAGCTATTAGGCGAAAATTGGGACTTAATCCTCAACGCCAACCTTCCTTTGGGCAATGCCCGTCAGGTAATTTCCTCTGACATTCAGGCTGTAAACCCTAAGTTTACGGGCAATCAACTGCTGATAGATGAGCAACAAATTAACCAAGTAGAGGCCGCGCTAACTACTGTTTCTCTCGATGGCGGACTGGAGCTGCTGGACTTTGGCGGCGACAGCAGCCTGTGGGGCCGAGGCGGCGTGTATTACTTGGGCGGAGAAGCTTCTGAAGATAGCTTAGGCTTCCGGGCTTCGCTGGACTATCGCCCTACCAACAGCTTACGCTTTGGCGTGGGCGTACAAAATGATGGAATATTTGACACCAACATGACTTTTTCTGTGAATGCGCTGTTGGGGTCGCGATCACGGCGCTCGTATGATGCAGAAGAAAATACAACAGTCGATGAGAACTTGCCATCGCAGCTCTGGGCAAGAGCCGCAGAACCTATTAACCGTACCAATACTGTTCTTGTGGAGCATGGAACAGACGTTGAGATTGTTCAAGAAGACGTGGCAGCTATCAATCCAGAGACAGGCAATGAGTTTGTCTTTCGTCATGTCGATCCTTCAGTCGGCGCCATTGTTATTGCCAATGGTGTTGCGAACGGTGAGCTGGAAGCAGCGCTTCGCAGAGAAGGTACGTTTGAAGATCCGCTAAGCACCATTGCTCAGGCTGCGAATGTTACCGATGCCAATGCTGACAATATTATCTTTGTGCAGGAAGGGAATGCAGGCGGTGGCTTTACGCTGCCAGATGGCGTGCAGGTGCGCTCGGTGGGGCCAGTTCAAGCGCTGAATACTCAGTTTGGAGAAGTGATTTTGCCAGGTTCGGGTAGCGGCAATTTGCCGATAGTGACTGGTCAAGTCACTATCGGCAACAACACATTGGTTTCCGGCCTAGAGATTGACCCAACTAAGTTTGAGAACGGTTTTGAGAATGGTGCAGAAGTTGATTTCGGTTTAGCAGCGGCCTTGGAACCTCTAGTCGTCAATGGCATTGAGGCTCGTGGTGAGAATGTTACCCTTGAAGATAATGCGATCGCCAACGTTGATACGGGCATTAACCTACCTGACATTGATGGCACGATATCTATCGTTCGCAATCAAATCTCAAATACGAATGAAGAGGGCATTTCCTTTGGTGACATTGCAGACGAAGATAACACGACAGTAACAATCGCTGACAATACGCTAGAGACAATTGATAATAATGGCATTGCGTTTGACTTCATTGAAGGGAATGCGATCGCCAACATCACCGTTGCAAATAATCAAATCACAGATACTCAGGTTGCTGGCATTTTCTTTGATGAAATTCAAGGAAACGCTGTCGCCACGATTGCGGTTGAAGAAAACATCATCAATGCAGAGAATGGGAACGCCGATGAGGGTATCGAATTTGACCGTATTGAAGACAATGCCAACGCCACCATTACCGTGAGTAACAACCAAATCTCGAATGTAGGCAACTCAGGCATTTTCTTGAGTAGTATTGAAAACGACACGGTTTCCAACATTACCATCGAAAACAACACCCTTCTCAATACGGGTGAAGGAGGCATTTTCTTTGAGGACATTCAAAATGATGCCACTGCCACTATTACCGTGAATGGCAACCAAATTACCGATGTCAACTTTTCCGGCATCGAATTTGAAGGCATCGAAGACAATGCCGCTGCCACTATTACCGTGAATAACAACCAAATCTCAAATGCGAGCGACTCAAGCATTCTCTTTGGTGACATTCAAGATACAGCAACGGCAGCTATCACAGTAGATAGCAATACCATTGCCGATACAGGCGGTGATGGTATTGCGTTTGGTTTCATTGAGGATGCTTCTACGGCTGATATTGTAGTGACAGGCAACCAGCTCAGCAACGTACAAGGCGATAATATTTTCTTTGAGGATATTCAGGGAAGCGCGATCGCCACCATTACCGTGACAGATAATGTGATTAACGGCGGGCAGAACGGCGTAGAATTTAGGGACATCAAAAATAATGCCGATGCAACAATCACCATCAGCAACAACCAGATTAATGATGTCATCTTTGAAGGCATTGATTTCTTCGATATTGAGAATGATACGATTTCAACGATTTCAATCACCAATAATCAAATTACCAGTGGCGAAACAAACGTTGACCTCGGTAATATTGAGAACCGTGCCGACGCGACCATCACTATTGCAGGCAATACGCTGACTTCCGAGAAAAGAGGCGGTATCTTTGTTAACGATCTAGAAAACAATACCGTATCCAATATTCTCATTGAAGAGAATACTATTCTCGGTGCTGGCGAAGAAGGGATTGAGTTCGACAACATCGAAAACAATGCCGATGCCACTATTCGCATACTCAACAATCGAATTTCCAATGCAGAAAAAGAGGGTATTGCCTTTGGTGACATTGAAAACACAACCACTTCTAGCATTACCGTCAGCGGCAATACCATCACAGATGTAGGCGCTGACGGCATCAAGTTTGACCTGATTGAAGACGATGCCAACGCGACTGTCACGGTAACCGATAACACAATTACGAATCCTGGCGGTAACGGTGTTAGCATTGAGCACACAGAGGATGCCAATATTTGCTTGGCTCTCGATAACAACACAGTGACGACACCTGGTGGCGATGGCTTTAATCTGCTCAGCAATGGAGCCGGTCAGTTCCAGGTAATTGACCTTGCTAACGTTACTAGGCGGAATGTTGGCACCTTTAGCCCCGCTGACATTGAGGACAATGACGCCTTTATAGAAGGAACAGCAGGTCAGGCACCTTGCCTCTAAACCTTGGCCACGTCCAGAACTGGGTTTCGATATCTCCAGCCCTCAGCAACCGCTGAGGGCTTTTTAATGTTTTCAGAAAAGCGCTATAGGTTAGCTCGAAATTAGCCATTCCTTACCCCTGAACGTAGCCTTGCAACCTTTGTAATAGACACATATAGAAAAGTAAGGATGCATTCTTACTTTTCTAGTCGAGTGAGCTGTTGTTACTAGAGGCTTCTAGCGGCCGCTAATGTCCTAACTCACTCGACAGAAGCAATAGAGCAAAAGAAAAACGGTGATTGCCATTGCCACGCTTTGATGTTC
Source organism: uncultured cyanobacterium (assembly GCA_963793265.1). Lineage (GTDB taxonomy): Bacteria > Cyanobacteriota > Cyanobacteriia > Phormidesmidales > Phormidesmidaceae > Phormidesmis. The sequence continues at coordinate 42,312 of CAWBZI010000002.1, read as the reverse complement.
TGCGAGAAAACAACAGGAGATAATTACTATGCCTTGGTTAAAACTGACTGAAAAAAACCTCTACTTAATGGAAGGTGGAGAATACCTAAAAAAGGTTGAGCTACGAGATTATAACGGCGAACAGGCTTTAGATATTCCGTTTGACTGGTTCCAAGGGAAAGGACACAACATGCCGATGGTGGTTGCGATCGCCCACACCCCCACCGCTGTTGAACCTATCCGTAAAGTCTCAACTGTACCTACCGCGCCATACCCCCAAAAAGATCTCGCCAGCCGAATCCTCAACTACATGGATAGCAAAGGTTACAAAATTTTTGAGGGGCACCGGCAATATAACATCGTGTACGTAGAAGGCATGAATATAGACGGTAGCCTCAACCCTGATACAGATAATGTCTTCAATGACATCCGCTTAGTGATTGAGGTGGTTGAAGGGAAACCCCAAATTGCTGGTGGCCCTTGGCTTGGCAGCACAGAACCCGGTCGGCATTATGTCATCAATCCGATGAACCCAAGAGGCGCAGCGCGAATCCAATTTGGTCAATATGCCGCTTGGCAGGTGGGCATTTATGGTCGGGACAGCAGCAGCCATGAAGCCTTGGTGCAAACAGGCGGTGAAGTCACGGTACATCGTGACTTTGACCGCAACGGCATCCGCACCGGAGACAAGCTGCACGCCGGTTATTTTGGCATTAACCAACACAACGGTTACGATAATCCGATAAACCATGTTGGCAAGGCTTCTGCGGGCTGCTTAATTGGCAGATCGAGCCGCGAACACAAGCAGTTTATGTCTCTTATCAAGCAAGACCAGCGCTATCTGCGAGATAAAAAGTTCGTCTTTACCTCGACAATCATTCCTGGAAATGAGTTAGCAAAAGCATTTCCTGCTTAGCTGATTGGTTACCTATGTAAAAACGGTCTAGTGCAGCGTCAGCACTTAATTTTAGGATAAACGGAAATGAGTTTGCTTCTCGCATCCTCAACTTTCATCTGCCAATCGACGCCTCTCTGAGTGTTGTTGATGTCAATTGACCAAGCAGAAATTTCGTCACGCAGCGTTTCAATATCGCCAAAACGCCTGCCGCTGGCACACTGCCGAGTCATCGCGCTCAGTTCGTTCTCGGCAACATTCAGCCAGCTGCCATGCTTCGGGGTATAACAAAACTGAATGCGACGCACTAGCTGACGGGCTCTTTCGGGCTCAAAAGCTTCGTAGAAGGCTCCTTTGGTATGGGTGTTGAGATTGTCGCACGTCACGATAACCTGCTCGCACTCGGCATAGCGCCCTTCCATCAAGCGAGCCACTTCATTAGCCCAATCGGTTTTAGTCCGCCGTTCACGCACGGTGGCCTCTCGCCAACCAGCCAGCGGTTCGGTGAACATAAAGATGCTGGCCGTACCGGCTCTTTCGTATTCATAGTCCACGCGCTTGGGATGCTTGTCAGTGGCTGCAATCGGCACCCGCGTCTCTTTGTGCAGTTGCACGGGCTGCTCATCCATACAGATAACTGGGCACGCCGGGTTGTATGGCCGCTCGTAGGTATCTAACACTTCTTCCATCTGAGCAACAAACTCAGCATCTGAGTCAGGGGGGATCACCCAGTACTCAATCTTGCGATTCGTCATACCGTTTTTTTCAGCGTCTGCCGAACAATTTCGTGACTCCCGTAGGTCGCTTTTCCACTTTTCGGCACAAACGAGGCATCTATCACCGCCACTTAAAAATGCTCGCTAGCCACGGCTGCCTCAATCAATTCAGCATTCAGGCTAATGAACCCGTACGGCTTCGCAAAGTGACGGCGATAGGTGCGCTCTGACAAAGGGCTATAGCGGCTCAGGTTTGTGAAGTTTACCTTCCCGCAAGCGACGTAGATAGTCGCCAACAGCGTCAGCAGGAACTGACGACGGGGTTTGCTCATGGAACCGGCAGCATGACTCAGCTCAACGACCCAGAGTGGGTGAAAGCGGCGGCAAAGTTAGAAGAAGAAGCCGGTTGTGATATCAGCGCTGGCCCTGATCTAGGGAGTGGTTTAGGACGGATGCTGACAGACCCAACCGGTTTCTCTCAACACCAGCGATTGAAGAGAAAATCGTGTTTCAAGGACTCCACGAGATGCTAATGGACTGCAATTTAGGGGCAGGGTTGCCCGCTGCGTATGCTATCGGCAAGCCATTACTAGATGAAAGGTTGCAACAGCCTACTGTTGAAATTCAACAACAGCTTATGTGGGTTCTGGACGATGATCTCTCCAGTGGTCAGGACGTACCGCTATCACCCGCTGCACAATCTAGCCTGAGACAAGCCATTTAGACCGTACTCTCAGCAGATGATTGGGACGCGATTTCATCCGCTGCGGCACACGCTATGAAGCAGCATCTCAGAGAGAAGGTCACGTTACCTCAAACCGCATAAAGCGATCGCATAAAGGGCTACAAGCTTCTGCGGTTGCCCCAGTTGACGCCTGAGTCTTGTCATTGGTGATGATATAGTCCGTGCGGCAGGTAGACGCCACGACCCGAAACAGTTTCACCTTGTGGCCAGAAGGAAAGCCTCTGAGTTTAACAAGTTTGCCAGTCTATTCTTCCATCTCCTTCCAGGTGAGGCTATCAACCCGCTGATAGAGGTACTTGGCTGGATTCAATTCGAGCGAGTAAGCCGGTAGGTAGAACACTTCTATCTCCTGCTTGTGAGCTGCTGGCCAGTCTTGAACTAATCGTCTAGTATGCACCAGATGCCGGTATACGAGAACCCTGTCAGACGACTTTGCCTACCTCACTGTTGCGCAATAGTCTGGGGAAGTGTAACTATTGTTTGAACCAGCCATGCTCGATTTACTTGTTTAAACTGAAACGAAGGCATACGCTCCAAACTGGCTCGCATCTGCATTCACCGCAACGGCTAGTAGTTCGCCTTCGAACGTTCCGATTGCGGTGTTCGCACCATCCTGAACGCGATAAAGCTGACCGAATCTTAAGCCATCTTGTAGCCCGATTCGATCGATGCCTGCTTCAAAGTCGTTAATGACGCTGACGCCATCGCCTATCATCAGGGCAAAGATATCTGCGCCTTCGCCACCTGTATAGATATCGCTACCTGCGCCGCCATGCAGAAAATCGTTGCCGCGATCGCCCAGTAGAACATCGTCATCTGCACCACCGAACAAGACATCATCGCCGCTGCCGCCCAGTAACAGATCTTCGCCTTCACCTCCGAAGAGACGATCGTTGCCGCTCTCCGAATCCAGATCGCCTTTTAGCGTATCGTCACCCGCTAGGCCAAAGAGCTGACTGTCCCCCTCTGCGCCGATGATAAAATCAGCTTCGCTAGTTCCCAAAAAGAGACTGCTGTTACCAGGCGGTTCAATCAGAAAATCAGTCGTGCTAAGACCTGCTGCACCCAGGCGAGAATCGAGATTAAGCGGTTCGGCTAGCTCGATTTGAATAATCTCGTTGTTATCAATTTCTGTGCCGCTAAAGTCGCGACCAATTGAGAACGGGTAGTTGTTGTCATTCGCAACCAGGATGGTGTCCTTATCTAGGACAAGAACATCCTCAATCGTTACAAAAGGGAAGTCAAAAGTTGTCTCACCGTCGTTATTAAGATCGTTTGGATCTGCGATATCGAGCAAGTCTACAACTTCCGTTTTCTCCACAAAGCCGTCTGCATCAACTTCAGAAAGATCTACCTTAAAGATCTTCTTGAACTCAGCTTCTGCACCTTGTCTGCCGTCGCGCTCAATAACGAGGAACTCGGTATCGTTAATAGGCGTGAAGTCTCCAATGGCATGACTCGGATCGTCCGCTTGATAGAGGCCGACAATCCCTTCAAAGGCGCTGCTGGCTACGTCGAATTTGTAGATGCGTAGCGAGCCAGCCGGATCGCCAAAGACGGTGCCTTCAAGCATTGGATAGAGCGTTTGGCGATCTGGACTGAAGGCCATGCCTTCGTAGCCGCGAGAGCCGCGTAGGTTAGCGAATTCTTCTGCGGTCTCAAACTGTTCGACGACTATTCGGCCTGTCTCTGGAAAGTCGGTGAAGAAGCCATCTGCGCCAAGTTCAATCAACTGACGGAATTCTTCGCCCGTGGTCTGAGGCGTCCCATCTGCGTTGAGCGTGAGAAATCTCTCTTCGTCGCGCAAGGTGTAAGGATGTACTTGCAAGCCTGCGTTGTGCGCAAAGTCAATGAGTGGGAAGACCTCGCCTGTTAGCCGGGTGGTAATTTCTGCTTCGCCGTCGCCGTTGCCGTCTACGGGTGTCTCAATGGGTTCGCGTAGTAGAATGTTGTTCTTCCAGGGGCCGAGGCCGTCAGCGTAGCTGCTGATTTCTACGATGGCTTCGGCGTTTGCCAAGTTGCTATATCCGGGGTTCTCAAAGTCGAGAAATGGCAGTAGGTTTCCATAGATAGCAGCTTTCTCTGTATCAGAGAGAGAGGCATTTACGACAACATCGTAAGGAACAGAGAAACCGCCGCCACCTTCGTTGATGAAGCTGCCTTCGGTGTCGCCAAAAAGCTGTACGAGCTTTAAGCTATCCAGGTCTGCCTCCGGTAGAAGATTGTTGCGCAAGTCCAGCAGATTGGAGATTTCAAAGGACTGAATGAAAATCCGGTTTGGATCGGTAAATCCAGTTTCCACTAGCGTTTGAACCAGCGGTTCTTCTAGAGAAAGTCCTTGCTTGTCGAAGAAGGTGGGGTGCTTCGTTTCTGGATAAATGCCGACATCGCGGCCTACTTCGGTGCTGACTTCTTGAACCAGCTCGATGACTTCTTGGAAGGTCGGAATCTCGAACTCACCGTTGTATTCTTGATTGCGGTAAGGGCGAGATTGAACGGCGCGGAGCTGTTTAATTTCTGCTAGCGTAAAGTCTTCTGCAAAGTACGCGGTGACTTCCTCACCATCGAGCAGTTTTGTAGACATGCGCTCGGGGCCGAACACCTCTGCGATATTGGTAGTGTCGTCTAGCATGGGTTCGTGACGAGCGATGAGGATGCCGTCGCTAGTGGATACCAGGTCGGGTTCAACAAAGTCTGCACCCTGATAGATGGCGAGGCGATAGGCTTCGAGGGTGTGTTCGGGGAAGTCGCCGCTGGCTCCTCGATGGCCAATGACGAGGGGCGTTTGGCCATTGAGCGTGTTGAAGTCGAAGTCGGGGTTGTTGGGCGATCGCACGTTATCACTTGTTAGCTTATCCACGACCGGATCGCCCGTACGAGCAAAGTCTGTAAAGAACCCATCCACGCCAATTTCAACGAGCTGCTGAAACTCTTGCTCCGGCGTTTGCGGCGTCCCGTCTGCGTTAAGCGTTAGAAATCTCTCTTCATCGCGCAGCGTATAAGGATGTACTTGCAAGCCCGCCGCATGTGCATCCTCTACAAAGGGGCCAATCTCGCCGGTAAGCTGAGTCGTAATCTCAGCCTCGCCGTCGCCATTGCCGTCTACGGGAGTTTCTAGTGGCTCGCGCAGTACAAAGTTGTTCTTCCAGGGGCCTGCGCCTTCTGCATACTTAGCGCTAATGACCTGAAGTAGCTCAGCGCTGTCGAGATCGCTGTAAATCGTATCTTCGTTTAGCGCAGTTTCAGCGGCATCTAAAAAGTCCTGACCATAAATAGCGGCCAGATCGTTGCCCTGCTGAACGTTGAAGCGAATATCGTAAGGTACAGAAAACCCGCTGGTTGGCGCGGCGCTGTCGGTCGTGTTGCCGTAGAGCTGTACCAATGGCAAGTCGCCTAGTCCTTCGGCGTCTAGCTGCACTTGTAGCTCGATGAGGTTTTGGAATTCAAAAGATTGAATAAAAATCCGGTTTGGATCGGTGAAGCCGGTTGCCTGTAGCGTCTCAATTAATGGGTCTTCTAAGGAGAGTCCTTGCTGGTCGAAAAAGGTAGGGTGTTTTGTTTCTGGGTAGATGCCAACTTGTACGCCTGTTTGCGCTTCGACTTCTTGGACTAGCTCAATCACTTCTTGGAAAGTAGGAATCTCGAACAAACCATCGAAGTTAGGATCTCGAAAGTCGCGAGATTGAACAGCACGAAGCTGCTTGATCTCTTCTAGCGTAAAATCTTCTGCAAAGTAGGCGGTGACTTCTTCGCCGTCTAGCAGTTTGGTAGACATACGCTCGGGGCCGAACACCTCTGCGACGTTGGTGGTGTCGTCTAGCATGGGTTCGTGGCGAGCGATGAGAACGCCATCGCTGGTCGTGACTAAATCGGGTTCGATGAAGTCTGCACCGGCTGCGATCGCCGCGCGATAAGCTTCCAACGTATGCTCAGGAAAATCACCACTTGCGCCCCTATGCGCAATCACCAGGGGGTCTTGACCATTCAGCGTGTTTAAGTTCACCGGATTTGGCGTTGCAATTGGCGCTTCGAGTAGCGTACCCGTGCTATCAAAATGCAACAGATAGGGGCCGAACTCTTCACCTACCCAGATATCGCCATTCTCGGCTATTACAAATGATTCGATATCGAAGTCGCCGCCGGTTAGATTTCGCTCGGCACTACCTTCGTTAATAATATCGAAAGGAATGAGGTTGCTGGGATCGGAGAGCTGTACAAATCCCTGTACTTCAACGGAGGCATCGCCGTCTTCTGTGCCCACAAAGTTAGGATCTACCTGATACAAGCGCAGTAGATAGTCAGTGCTGTTAGCTTCTCCACCAAAACCATTGTCCGAAAGGAACCAGAAAACGCTCGGGTCGTCTCCGGGCGCGAACTGAACCGCGCTAAACCCTTGAACAGGCTGACCTTCAAAAGGGCCGGTTCTACCGTTTGCGCTGATTGGCTGGATGCGCTCTACCGCATCAATGCGGCCATTGTCTGTTCCTGATGGAGGGCCTTCTGCAAACGTATCGGCGGGTAGAGAGGCAAACCCTACTAGAGTGTTTTCGTTCATAAAATAAGGAAGAGGTAAGAGATATTCTAAAGACTATGAGCGTATGGTTAAGAGAAAGAGAACACTGCGTTAAATCTGGAAATCTGTAACAGATATAGAAACGTCTGGATGCGTTGAATCACTGTTACTAAGTTAGATGGCTGAATTTATACCGAAAGAAAGGCTGCTTCAAACTGACTGGCTTCAGCGTTTGTAACGACAGCTAGCAATTCGCCTGCATAGGTACCAATGACAGTGTTAGAACCTTCTTGAACTCGATATAGCTCGCCCAAGCTTAGACCTTCTGCCAAGCCGATGAGGTCTATACCGGCTTCAAAGTCGGAGATGATGCTGATGCCTTCGTTAGGCGCGATTCTCCCCTGGAGAGGCTGTGCCAACGCAAACACATCCGCGCCTTCTCCACCAATCAACACGTCCATACCGCCGCCACCGCGCAGATAGTCATTACCGCTTTTACCTAGCAGTAAATCATCGCCCGCTTCGCCCAAAAGCGTGTCGTTACCGGCTTCTCCAAACAGAACCTCATCGCCGGAACTGCCAAGTAGTAGGTCGTCATCAAGGCTTCCAAAGACAGGCGTTTTGCCAATGTTGGTAGGAAAGTCTGCGAAGGAGAGCTGGGCGACTAACGGTTCGTGGTCACTAGCGACAACGGTATCTTCAAAGCGAATCCTATTGTCGTCGCGAGGGAAGTCGTTGTTGACATGTACGATGTCGAACTGTGCGCCTGGTAGCAGAGAATCGGAAATGTATAAATGGTCTAGTACCTGACTGTTGCCATCGAAGATAAAGCTGTAGGCATCGTCGTCGGCGATCGCCTGCTCTACTAAATTCGTCAGCACTTGCTCGTCCCCCGTTCCCGGTAGAATCTCCGCTAGGTCGTTGGTAAACTCAAAGGTGTTTAAGTCGCCTAAAACAACAACGTTGGCATGAGGATCGTCCCCTAAGATGCCATCGACATAATCATTAATGGCTTGTGCCTGCGCTTCTCTCGCTTCTTCACCTGCTTGTACAAAGGGCTGCGGGCCGCCGAAGACGGGCGTGGAGCCAAAGCGAGAAGAAAAGTGGTTGTTGACGATGGTGACGGTTTCATCGTTGAAGGTGAATGTGCCAACTAGCGGATCGCGGCTGCCGTCGAAGGCTTCTAGGTCTTCTAAGAGTTCGAGCGAGTCTAGTGAAACTTGCTCTGGATTGTAGAGGAATGAGTTGCGGATGTTGCCGCCGGGGACGCCGCCTGTGCTGTCGTCGGCTGGGGCGATGTCTGCGAAGGCGTAGGTGGGGCCGCCTGCTGCGGCGATCGCATCCACTAAAGCCTGCAAAGTCTGTGTGGCATCCGTCACCGTGCTATCGGCACCGTCTGTTGTTCCATCATTATCTTGAATCTCTTGCAGGCCGATAATGTCGGGAGCCTTTAAGTTGTTGACAATCTGCTCCGCTAGAAGTTGTCGCTGCGCGTCGTCTTCTTCGAGCGGACTAAGGTTCAGTACATTGTAGCTCGCCACCGTCAGGTCACTATCTGTTCCCATCAGGTCTGTGACTTCTTGGGTGAGTCCGCTCGGCGTAATGTCAAAAGCCTCGGTAACGTTTACTTCGAAGTTACCAAAGCTGTAGCCCAGGACTCCTGTGACATCACCTAGCTGGTCGCCTACCGTTAGCGCAGGGGTTTCAAACCCTTCCGGTAACAGATTTGGATCGAACTGAATTTGTACGCGCTCGGGATTTTGATCGCCTCTGTTGTCTGGGCCGGAGCGTAAGTTGATGCCGCCTCTATCCGTGAGAACGCCGTCTGGTGTTGCCGTTGCGCCCTGGTTTGGCAAGGTAAAGGCTTCTGCCGAGAAACGATTGAAGACGCGAGTGGGCGAGACGGCGACGGCATCTTCTACCGTGACGCGCATGCCTTCTAAGCTTTCGTAAAAGTCGATGGCGTCTTGTTCTGGATCGAAGTTGCCTGCGGTTTCTTGTAGATTCGTTGGCAGTTCGTCGTCTGAGATGACAATTTCAGTAGGTGCAATGCGACCGCCGAGACCGATGACGACGGCTTTGGGTAGCGGATTGTCAGAAGAGAGAACGGTGATGTCTGGATCGGTGAGCTGCGTGATTGAGAGATTGCCGGTGTCTGCGCCGCCGGGGATAAATTCGCTGACTATGGCAGAGACTTGAGCGCGATCACCCTCACTCACGGTCGGCTGGTCGTCGGTAAAGACAAAGATCCCGTCAGACGTGGCATCGTCACCATCCCCCTCTCCTTGCAGGTAAAAGCCGTTGAACGCAACGCCGGTTACAATGCCTTCTGTTGTTACCAGCTCTCCTGCTAGGGGTGAAATCTGCCCAGCGCCTTGAATCTCGCTAACGCTGACGGGTGGTACGTCGATGGCGTAGACGGCGAGCGTTTGAGAAACTTCGTTGGCGACTGCGAGCAGTGGTTGGCTGTTTGGACTATCAGCAGCGGGGATGAACTGTAATCCTTCTGGCGCAATGTCCTCGTCGCTGCGGATGTATTGAACAAACTCAGGAGCCATCGGATTCGAGAGGTCGTAAACCAAAACGCCGCCGCCTGCGCGTTCTAGACCCACAAAGCCGTAGGGCTTGCCGTTGATAACACCAGTTGCGATCGCTTCAGGCTCAGCGCCTTTGTTGTCCGAGCGGTTGTCAAATTCTTCAGGAAGGCCGTCATCTGCGTTGAATAGCTCGGGTGTTGCCTCCGCCGTGATGCGAGCAATCTGATCGCCGCTGTCGAAGACGATGTTGCCGTTTGCGTCCAGTACGGAAAAGGAGCGTCCGCCGTAGGAAACTAAGCGGTCTATGTCTCCATCGCCATCTGTATCTCCGTCGATGGAAGAGAGAACTAGCCGACCCAGGTTCTCATCTTCTGCAATATCTGCCGGTAGCGAAGCGGCGAAGGTCGGATCGAGTTCTATACCCGCGCGGCCAAAAGAGGTAACCTCTGCTAAGTCCTTAAGGCGAATGGCATCGCCGCGCTCGTCCTCGTCGGCGTCTCCTCGGTCGTCGCCTTCGTTGGCGATGATGTAGTAGGTCTGACCATCCGCTTCAAAGGAGGCGATAGAGTCAGGCATGTACAGGCCGAAGACAGGTTCGTTATCTATGTTGATGCCGTTATCGCGATCGCTCGCATCCAATCCATTACTCTGCGCAAAGTCAATAATGCCAAGCTGAACCGCCTCAGCACCTGCCACCAAACCAAAGTCGTTGTCGTTGAGGACAGCAATTCGACCGTCATCTAGCAGTGCAATACCCTCTGGTTTATCAGAAGGTAAATATCCTATCGAAGGCAGATTAGCAATCTTCGTCTTACTTACTGGCTGAATGCCTTGCGTAAGTAGTGGTTCGGTAGTCTGTTGTTCTAGTGTCTCGTCACCGAAGTCTCGGCCCAGTACGTTTGTTGCGCCTTTAATATCGATCTCGAATACAAACTTTTGTCCATCGTCGGCTAGCGAAGAATCTCGCTCTATGACGTAGAACTTTCCATCGCCAATAAAGACCGCATCGCCAATTTTATCGACGTTGCCACCGACTTCCGGCTTTTGCAAAAGGTAAACGTATTCTGAGACTGGGATTCCTGTTGTTGGATCAATGCCCAGGATACGAATGACATCAGAGGCATCGCCCGCATCCCTATCTGGATTGCTTAGCGGCGTTTGGATAAAAGCGTAGAAGATGCCCGTTTCTGTATCTAGCGCTGCGCCTTCAAAGCCACGATTGGCGCGACGGTTGAGGTACTCAGCGGGTAGCGTTTCTGTGCCAAAATCGCCCGCCGCAAATTGACTGCCTAGATTCGCCTCGGTTGCTTGCGCTGCTGTACCTTCTGGTATGTAACGATTGAGCAGCGTTCCGCTTTGGTCAAACTGATAGATAGCTGGACGGTACTCATCGACAGCCCATAGCGTACCGTCGGGCGCTCTCAGTATGCTCTCTAAGTCTGCGCCAAAGGGATCGTAGTCTGCACCAAAGGTTTCAAAGCCTTCTAGCTCTGGTGAATCAACTGGATTGCCTGCGGCATCTACGGCCTGACGGTCTACATTTGGAATATTCGGCAGACCTGTGATGGGCGTACCGTCTTCGCGAGAGAGCAGTAGCTGGTTGTTGATAGTAATCTCGCCTGTGCTCTCGTTTAGCTCGAAGGAGACGACTCGCGCTTGATAGTCGGGCAGTAAAAAAGGGCGATTGTTACCGTCTACATCGCCATTAGGCCCGCGATCTGGAACAGCTAAAAACTTAAGGTTTCCGTTTTCTGCTTTGCCCTCGTAATAGAGTCCAGAAAATCCACCGAGTTCGATGGTTTCGCCTGTGGCAGTTGTTAGTGGATCTGCATCGTTGGCGATCGCTCCTCTATCGACAAAATCAAACGTAGTTAACTCAGGCAATCCTCTATTGAAGTCCTTCAGACCCAACGGCTGAACGCCTTCGACCGTTGCACTCTCAATATCTACGATGGCGATCGCATTATTCTCTTGCAGCGTGACAAATGCCTTCGACCCATCGGGCGAAACGGCAATGAATTCTGGCTCAAAATCTTGAGCGGCAGTCGCATCTGGGAAGATTCTGACGCCATCTGCTCTGAGGTTTTCTGTCAGCTCGTTAAAACGAAGAAAGTCTGCGGTGGCGACATTTGTTTGGCTCAGACTATCAAACTCGCCAGAAACGTCAATAATACTCACAGATCCATTGGGATCTATACCTTCGTCGGGTTCTCCTTCATTGGCAACTAGGATTTTGCTGCCGTCTGGCGTGAAGGTAAGAGAGTCTGGTAGTGCGCCGACTGTGAAGGTTTTAACGGCGGCTGGAATGTCTTCTGGAGTAGCGATTTCCTCCAGGTTCACTAGCGCGACGACCCCCGGATCGGTAACAGTTTCTGCTTCTAAGGCAACTGCGAGCAGTCCATTTTTATAAGCAACGCTATTAGCTGCGCCTACTGGCCCAAAGTCTGTAATGTCGATGGTAGCCACTTCAGAAGGCGCGGTCGGATCGCTCAAATCGATGACCTGTAGCGTAGTGCCTCCCGAGACGGTGTAAACAAGATTGCGAGCGGAGTCAAACGTCAGAATTTCTGCGCCAGCTTCACTTTGGAAACTGCCGATTCGAGAAAGAGAGATTTTCATAAAAGAGAATATTTGTCGCGTAATCTTTTTCGTCTATTGAACAAATCTCTATGAAAGAGACAGATACACCGTTGTAATAGCTTTGCTTGCAGCCTGTTTGAAGAACCTATAACTTACCTACCGCGTTCAAACTATCAAAGATGGTTTGCTCGTAGGTAAAGAAGAGTTTATAGTCAGGTTATAGAAAGGTTTACGAATAAGGAAAAAGCCTGGTGGCTAAGTAGAACCACCAGGCTAAGGGGCGTTCGTTCATAGGTCATTGGACGATCGCGGTTGTTTTAGATGCGCGATCGCCCAGTCGGTTTTACTGTCCGATTACGCAGCCATAAACACATCGTTCGAGAACTGCTCTACAGAAGTATTCGTCACAACTGCAAGCAGGTCACCTCCGTAGGTGCCGATGACGGTGTTATCACCATCTTGAACTTTGTACAAACCGTTGGCACTCATACCACCAGAAAGACCGATCTTATCGCCGCTCTCAAAATCCATGATGGTCGTCGCGCCATCTCCAACGGTTAGGTGAAACATATCTGCTCCGCTACCGCCAAAGAAGACTTCGTTACCGCCGCCGCTCTTTAACATATCGTCGCCGTCGCCGCCGAATAGAACATCGTCACCGCTAGCAGTTAGCATGTCGTCACCTTCAAGACCGAAGATTTGCTCGCCCTCTGCGGTGCCCAGCAGTTCGTCAACGCCGTTAGTGCCAAAGATTTGAGACTTGCCGAGACCATCGCTGCCGCCATCGTTCGGATCGAGATCCACGCTGAACAAGAAGACCTGACCGCCTTGGTCAGCTAAGCGTTCTTCCACGATGCCGCCAGATTCGCCTCTGTGCTGAACTACGCCAAGCAGTGTCTGTTCCTCTAGCGTGTAGCTTTCGATGACCTCTTGCGCGCCCATTCCGGCTAACTCTTCCGCCGTATAGAAGCTGCCGTTTTCCTTCTTGGCGACTAGGTGAGTCACGTTCCAAGTACCGGAAAATTCGGAGCTAGTAGCGCTAGAGAAGGTATCGGGAATAGCCGCTACTTCGGCGATCGCCCGAGGGTTCAAAGAACCGCCTGCCTGCGCTAGGAAGTAACCCTTACCATCTTCTTTGAGCTGCATAGTCTCAGAGTCGATAGGCAAAATCAACTTCCGCTCGCCATAGTCATTACCCGAATCCTCATCCAAAATCAGATAGTCACCATCGGCTGTTTTAATCCACTGCAAGCCGTCAGGCTGATCCAATCGAGCCTCGCCATCCTCAACATGGACTGCATGAGTCAGCGTACCGTCGGGATTATTTGGGCCAATCGAAGCTTGACCGGCATTGCCCGTCTCAAGCGTCAGCGCACCATCAACGCCCGCCAAAATGCGAGTTACATCCGCCGAAAGGAAGTCAGGCAGGCCGTCACCATCAGCATCGTTGTTCTCTAGCTCGTTAGCAATATCTGTGAACTCAACGCCAAGCTGAGCGCTAGGGACAGTCAAGTTTTGAACGTAGCGACTCTTTGTAATATCAGGATCGACCGCCGGATGTTCTACCTTACTGTCGCCATTGAAATAGGTGTAGCCATCGGGCTGCTCATTCGCCTCAACGGTGCCATCGGTTAGCGTGTCACCATCTTGCATCCAGCGGAAAAGCTCAGTCTCGTTGGCGTTCTCAGGCGTATCAAAGCCATCCCAGCGATAATCAGTAGCGTAGTACCGTACGCTGAAGTTCTCTGGTGCGTCGGCGTCGGTGACGTACGCATCCATCATCTTAGTATCTGCGTCTACCTCTGTAATGCCTAGCGAAGCAAAGGTTTCGTCCGTAGCGGCCATACCGTAGAGCTGGCCGTAGAGCAAACCGTTACGACCCAAGAATGAATCGCGCTCATTCGCATCTTCAGTCAGCGCGTCGCCGTTGGCATCCACACCCTTTTTACCGATGTAAATCTTCATCGGTGCAGGCTCTACCTCTAGGTTATAGCCCGCCATCACCATAACAACGTAGTCTTCGCTACCCGAGTTAATCGGCATGATCTTCTCGTAGCCGGTCTGACCTAGCGCAGGCGCAGTGTAAGCTGTTTCGTTCTCAATATCGACCACCATAGAGGCTAGGCCCATCGTGCCAAGAAAGAAGTCATCGCCTGTTGTTTCTTCCGTGGAGAAAAAGCCTTCTTGCGAAGAGATCTCTTCAACAGCATCGTCATACAGATCGCCGATGTTCCATTCCTCTCCTACCAGCCATACGTCATCCTCAAAGCCGATGCCGTCGCCGTACTTGTTTGCTTGCTCATAGTAGGCTCCGCAGAAAGAGTGGAAATACCAGTCAGCGAGCGTAAGCTGCTGACCTTCGTCAAACTCAACCACTGTTCCATCCGCTAATGACTGGTTGCCCCACTTAGCGCCCAGATCATTAGGATCAGTGTTTTTCCCAGTTACAACCTCGCCAAATACGTTGTAGACGGTGCTAAACAAGTGACCCGCGCTTTGGAACATTTCGCTGGCGGCGCTGTCATTGTTCATGAAGTCCGCAAAAGCAGCGCGGTCGTAGTCGATGGTGTGGATATGAGAACCTGTAAAGGTTGCGCCACTATCCATTTGCCAGGGGTAGGTTTCGCTTGACAGGGTTCCGTAAGACTCGGACTGGTACGCTACGCGCACGGTGTCTTCGTCTTTTAGCCAAGCTGCCTGACCATCTGGATAACCTGTCAAAACGTGGCCGTTCGATGAATCGATTTCGCCGACGGTGGCGATCGCCTTAAAGTCTCCATACGGAAAGTCAGTCGCGCCGCTTTGTCCGGGTTGCAAATCCTCAGGCTGATAGGAACTGCCTGACTGAGGGATAAGCGCTGTAGTTTCTCCAATATTGGGCATTTGTCACCACTATAATTTTTCTTAACAACTGAGACTCACTGATAACGCTATTGCGCTTTCTTGGGTAAACCATCGGGCCGATGACACCAATCGGTACTTACTCTTCCACCTCTTGCCATGGCAAAATCAGCACCACCCGATTGCGTTCTTAACCTTAAATAGCTTGTGCTCAAAGACTTTAAGAATGCAGAGAAAGTACTTTACTTCGTAGCTAAATCAATATCCTTTGGAGAGATTAATGCAGTATTAAGATGGCAATAAAACCTCTATAAGCTATCTTCAAGATATTCTTCAATACCTTGGTTTCGTTTAAACAATACTCTGGACAAAATTACAAGAGAATGCTGTGTTCTCTTTCTCTATTCAGCTACGCTCAACATCATCCACTTACTCTTAACCCAATCTTACGGTAGATTTAGTTCGCTCTCAATATTTCTCTAATATACGTACGGCAAGATATGTTACTAGAGGCTTCGCGAGCTTGTTTTTGATTTTAATAGAAACGCTTAAGGCAGCGTCTGCGCTATGCCTTTTACTTTTAATGGGCGACTTTGTTTCCACGTTTGCCTATCACGTTCCAGAACATGCCATTGGTAAACTGCACTGTCGAATTCATCATGAGACTAAGCAGACGTTTCAGCATTATGCAGTCCTTTCTAGACACCCGCTAGTCATGCTAGATGGACTATTAGGCGCGCTTCCTTACATTGTTTTTGCTTTTGTCCTATGGCCGCTTTCTCCAGTTGGAACAGTATTGGGGTTAGTGTTTGGTGAATTCCACGTTGTATGGCGGCACACGACTAAGATGGGTTGGCAAACGCCGGAGTGGATTCAGAAGACATGCAATATGCTGTGGGTGGTTACGCCCGAAGAGCACTGGGTTCATCACGAAAATGGCGCGATCGCCTTCGGTGACATCTTTACCTTTTTCGACAAACCTGCTCAGCAGTGGCTGCGATCGCTCATCCAGCTCAGACAAGTACTAAGAAAAAGCCCAGAGGCTAAATGAAGCCTTTGGGATACGGGGGTTCGTTCATAGTTGATTGGCGAGCGCGGTTGTTTTAGAGGCGCGATCGCCCGAAGTACATACCGCCGGTTATACAGCAATAAACCTATCGTTCGTAAGCTGATCGACCGTAGTATTAACGGCAACGGCGAGTAGGTCACCCTCAAAAGTACCAATAACCGTGTTATCGCCATCTTGTACTTTATATAGACTGCCTGCGCTGATGCCGCCTTCAAGACCAATCAGATCCGCATTCTCGAAGTCCATAATAATGCCTACGCCCGCGCCCGCACCAAGACTAAATGTATCCGCACCGCTACCGCCAAAGAGAATCTCTTCGCCATCATTACCACCAAAGAGAAGATCGTCACCCTCATCGCCAAAGATAACGTCGCTGCCCTCTTCTCCAAGGAGCGTATCGTTACCCTCAAGGCCAAAGATGATATCGTCATTCGCAGTGCCTGAGAAGGCATCATCAACAGCTGTACCGAAGATTTTTTCATCAAAGCTGATGCCCGTAGAGCGGTTTGATGCAATCTCTTCCGGGGGCGCACCAAACAAGGTTTGATACATAACGCGGTAGATATCAGTATTGTCGGTCGTCGCAGGCAGTAAGTCAGCATTGAGACCGTAGGTTTTAGAGACAATGCCACCATTCACGTCAGAGTTCGTCGCCCAGGCAACGCCAAAGTCAAAGATATCGCCATCCGCATCGGGCGCACCGGTTGTAAACGGCTCGTAGACATCGGTACTAAATCCAGGAACATCGTTGCTGCCATCCGTATCATCAAGCTGCACCGGAATGCCATCTGCATCAGGGCCAAAGGCCGTTGTCTCAGCCTGTACCCGAATCGTGTCGTTTGACTCAGGCTCGGTGAGCCCGAAAGTGCCTTCACCGATGGGTACATCGTCTACTTCTAAACCACCCGCATCAGAATCAGCTGCAGTAATCACCAGCGTATTAGGATCAATGTTATCCACAAAGTCCAATGCCACGCCAAGCGCTTCGTCCGCGCGGATGGCAGCTTCAATCGTTCCAGCCGCATTGTTGTCGTTTCCAAAGTTGTCGGTACCCTCTTCTTCTAAAACAAGAAAGAAGCCGTCTGGGTCGGCGTTCAAGATGGGCAGTGCAACCGATGTCATCTCCGCGACGGTAGGCGGATTGGGGTTGAGCGGTGGCTGGCCATAGAGAATCAACTCGCCATTCTCATCGACGAAACCATCGCGTCGCAACTCGTCCTCAAAAAGATCGTTGTAAGTATCTTCAGCAGCGAAGATACCCAGCAACTTATCGGTGGTGTTAGTGTCAACAGCTAGCAGTTCTTCGCGAGTGAAGACAACGGTATAACCAGCTGCTTCAGCTTCCTCAATTAAATTGCGGCCATCTTCGCGAGTCCCTTCTTCTCCAAAAACGCCGACGGTGCCTACAGGCAAATAATCAGTCTCGCCACCGCCGAGAATAACCTGAGCGCCAGAGTCAAGAATCTCGGCTGTAATCTCCTCTGTTTCTCCACGGTTGTCTACGTCTGCGAGAAAAACGCCAGTACCCGGTTCGGCAATAAAGCCCGAGTTGATAATACCAATAGCCTTACCCGCTGCTTGAGCTTCTTTCATAATGGTGTTGTTAGAGCCAGAGAGCGCAACAATCTCCTCACCGCCTTCTTCAACCGGTGCATCGAAGCCATAGCTGCCTGCAAATGGCTTAACGCCGTAAGCATGCACCACCGCACCTGCATTAGAGGTTGCCACTAATCGGTCGTCAATATGACCTAGATACACCCCGGCATTGCTCATCTGATCCCAGTTCAACCGACCGTCGGTACCCACGGTGGCAAGTCGAGCTGCTGCATAGTGCGAGGGGCTAGTTCCGTCTGGATGCACAAAGATGACATTGCCTGTATCTGCGGTGGGTTCAGGAGCCTGACGAGGGGCTAGATCGTCTGGAACGCCGGTAGGGGATTCTAAGCTAACATCGAACAGACTTTCGTACATCAAGCGGTAGATAGCCGTGTTGTCAATAGTGCCGGGTAAGCGCTCTGCGCCTTCGCCATAGGCCTTAGTCACAATGCTGCCAGCAAAGTCGGGCAGACCAGCCCAATTAACGCCAAACTCATACACGTTGCCGTTATCGGCAGGCGCAGCTACAAAAGGAGCCGTGTCGCTACCGGTCGTTCCGTCAAAAGGAACGGTAACGCCGCTGTTGTTGCCTTCTGCGTCGAGCTGTCGCTGAGTCGTAAGTGTACCGACCGTTTCGCCAGTAACATCGTCAACCTCTAGACTACCGCCAGCACTATCAGCTGCGGTAACCACAAACGTGTTGGACTGAACGTTATCAATAAAGTCGCGGGCGGCTCCGATGGCCTCATCTGCCCGTAGCGTGGCATCTATGGTGCCGCGAGCATTGTTGTTGTTACCAAAATTGTCAGTCCCTTCTTCTTCTAAGACAATAAAGAACCCTTCGCCTTCTTCGTCACCCTCATTCGCAAAAAGATCCAGCGCTAGGGTTGCCTCTAGCATGTCGCCGACGGTTGGTGGATCGGTGAAGCCGTCGCCATCGGTATCGAGCACCAGACCGTTGGGGTTTGGCGCATCAGCGACGGGCTGGCCGTAGGTAACCAAGGAGCCATCTGGCTGGGTTAGACCGCGGTTGACCAGTTCACCTTCGGGAACGTCATTGTAGGTGTCGTCGGAGGCGAAGATGCCTAGAATGTTTTCAGTGGCTGGATCTAGCGCATCTAGCTGCTCTTGGTTATAGACAACGGTATAGCCAAGGTCTTCTGCGATTTCGATCAGGTTCAGTCCATCTTCTCTGGCACCTTCACCAAAGACACCGCTAACGCCGACCGGTAGATAGTCTTGCTCGCCAGCGCCCATAATGACGTTGTATTTAGCCCTGGGAGTTGTCCCTTCAGCGATGGTGCCGTCACTTTCTGCATCAAAGAAGAGCTGTGCGGTGATGCCTTCGCGATCGCTCCGACTTTCTGCATCTGCGAAGAAAACGCCCGTACCCGGCTCAGCAATAAACCCAGAGTTGATAATTGCCGTTGGACGACCTGCCGCCGCTGCCTCTTCTAATATTGTGAAGTCGTTCTGAGAGCCTGCCACATTCTGATTTTGCAGACCTGCCAAAGAGACGTACTCCTCACCATTTTCATCAAAGCCATAGCTAGGTGCAACTGCTTTAACGCCATACGCATGAACAACCGCGCCCGCGTTGGAAGTAGCCACAATCGCATCATCGAGGTGGCCCAGATATACCGCTGATTCAGGTGCCTCATCCCAGTTAAGACGACCGTCTGGGCCGACTGATTCAAATCGCGCCGCAGCGAAATGAGACGGATCGGCTCCGTCAGGATGAATAAAAATTACGTTGCTAGACATAGATGTGAGCCTTGTAAGAATAGTCTCGCCAGAGCACCCCTACCATGTCTATAGAATATAAAGAGAACGTAATTTCGAGATTAAGATAACTGTAAGAACTTATGAAATAGTCTCTGTAAGGTCTTTGCTAACAGCTATCAGAAGAACAGCTATCAAAAGAACAGCTATCAAAAGAACAGAACGGGGGATGGGAAACTAATAATGCTTTATATCTATGTTGTTCTATAAATAAATGCCCCCACTGGGGATAGTGCAGCCTTACCATTAAGAATACAATTGGTATCCAATCACGATGCTTGGAGAAAGGCTGCAACCACCGTATTGTCCGATGTCTTAGAAGCCACTGTCCTGTCATAGCGACGGCTTGAAGAATTAATTCGAGGCGGCATTCTTTCAAAGCGGGCACTGACCACGGCGACTCGCATAAAAAGTGTTGTAGCGATTGTGAATTCGGCAGCCCTGTGGCTTTAGCGATGGCGGGTAGAGATTTTCGTTTGACTTCAGAAAGCATCCCAGCGTGAAGATGTTTGAATGCCTTGAAGCTTCTTACTTCGATGAATAGATCTCGCTAAGGCTCGCAATACTCATCAATGAATCGGACAGTTAGTTTAGTAGCTCGCGGCTGTACTGGTGCAAACACGCAGATTTTACTGGTCATCGATGGGGCCGGGTGGCACAGAAGTGACAAAGTAGTGGTGCCAGAAGGGATTCACTTAGAACTATTGCCGCCCTACTCGCCTGAGCTACAATCGGCTGAGCGGCTACGGCGAACCGCAGGCGAACCGTTGGTCAATCGATGCTTTGACACGATTGATGACCTTGAAGATGTCCTCGCTCAACGGTGCCTCACACTATTATCGATGACTGATGAGGTGCAGGCGCTCACAAACTATCACTGGTGGCCGTGAATGAGCGTTCTATATTTAGGGGGCAGATTTATTCGGATTTGGTATTAGAATTTGCTGCAATCAGTGCTCTGAACCGTCTGAATGAAATGAAATTCTTATTGAAAAGAGAGTTATGCTAAGTAAACCCCTTGCTTCTAGCACTAGCAGACAATTTCAGGCATCCTTGAAAATTGTGATTGTAGAAGATGACCCGATAATGCAGTTAGGGTTAGAGCAGTTTTTAGAAGACTACGATGGTTTTCAGGTGGTTGGTAGGGCTGAAGATGGCTATTCGGGAATTGCCTTAGCACTCGATCTTAGCCCTGATTTAGCCGTCATGGATATTGGCCTGCCCCAGCTAGATGGCATCGCAGCCACTCAGCAGATTAAGCAAGAACGGCCTGACGTTCGAGTTGTGATGCTGACTTCGCACACCGCAGAGGATGAAATGATTGCGGCCTTGGCTAGTGGCGCAGATGCCTACTGCGTAAAGGGCACTAGCCTAGACCAGCTAGCGGTAGCGATTAACTGTGCCTGTAGCGGCGCGGCTTATCTAGATCCGCAGATTGCTCGTCGGGTGTTTAATCACTTGCAGTATGCGCGCCCCAATCCACCTAGCGTCAATCTCTCGAAGCGGGAGCTAGATGTGCTGGCTTTGATCGTTGAGGGCAAAAGCAATCCTGAGATTGCCTCCGAACTCTTTCTGAGTATCAGCACCGTTAAAACTCATCTGCGTAGCATTATGAACAAGCTGTCGGTAGATGATCGCGTACAGGCCGCAGTGGCTACTTTGCGAGGTGGGTTGATTGAGTAGGCTAGTCTGGAGGCCGATGTCTTAATCGAGGGTTTGGTGAGTGATGCATATGGTTTTTAGACGATACAAACGCGGTTTAGGTGTATTGATCACCACGCTTGTGTGCTTGCTTTTTGTAATCGGGCAGAGGCCATGGGTATCGGCTTCATTAGCACAATCAGAGCTGTTTGACGCTGTTTGGGAGACTGTCAATGATAATTTTTATGACCCTGACTTCAATGGCGTAGATTGGGCGGCTGAAAGAGATCAGTACCGCCCGCGCGTAATTGGCGCTTCGTCTCCTACAGAAGGCGCAGCTTTGATTAATGAAATGCTCGCTGAACTCAACACATCTCATACTCACCTTTATACTGCGGATGACCCTGCCTACTATCAACTGCTTGGCATTTTTTATCCGCGATCGCCCGATCTCCAAACGCAGCTTCAGGAGACTTTTTCGACGGGCAAGATTGAATATACAGGCATGGGCGCGGTTACTTTTCAAAAAAGGGATAAAACGTTTGTTAAAGCCGTTTTTGACGGCAGTCCTGCAGCGGCGGCAGGGCTGCAAGTGGGCGACCAAATCATCAGCGTAGAGGGTCAGCCTTTTCAGCCGATTCAGTCTTTTGCGAACAAAGCGAATCAGCCTATTAGCCTACAGGTGCAGCTATCGCCCAATCCCGCTAGCCAAAAGACAATCGCGCTGACGCCTGAGCTATACGACGGGGTGACGATGTTTTTGGATGCGATGGAAGAGAGTATCGAAGTTGTTGACAAGGCGGGGCAGCGGATTGGCTATGTGCATGTTTGGTCTTATGCGGGCGATCAGTATCAAGAAAAGCTGGAAGAAGCGCTGATGTTTGGCCCGTTGAAAGAGGCTGATGCGCTGGTACTAGATTTAAGAGATGGATGGGGCGGCGCGCCGCCGACTGCGCTGCATATTTTTACGGCGAGAGGGCCAAGTGTAACCAATGTAGGACGCAGTGGTGAGCCCTTCACTTACCAAAGCCAGTGGAGCAAGCCGGTGGTCATGCTGGTGAATGAAGGCAGTCGCAGCGCTAAAGAGATGTTAGCCTATGGCTTTCAGGCCTACGAGATTGGGCCAGTTGTGGGCACGACTACCGCTGGGGCGGTAACCGCCGGACGCGCTTTTATCATGCCGGACGAGAGTTTGCTCTATGTGGCGGTAGGGGATGTGTATGTGGATGAAGCGGTTCGGCTAGAGGGCGTCGGGGTAACGCCGGATATCTTGGTGCCCTTTTCTCCTGAGTATGCCCAGGGCGCGGATCCACAGAAGGAGCGGGCGATCGCAGTGGCCATAGACTCAATTACAGGGCGATAAGTTTAGGTGTTCTCCGGGCGCAGCCTGGAGCGAGACATAGCCTGACTGAGGCGTGTCTATCTCTAGCCACTGGCGTCCGCTATCGTCGGTCACAAGCGCAGAAATAGAGTCAGAGGGGCGAATCTGTGAGCCGTTGGCCGCTAAGCCGATGCGGGAATACCATAACCCTGGCCCTGAGCGGATGTTTAGCCCCCTGCCCCGGTCTGTTGAAACCTGGAGGCAGGTCACGGGCGAGAGGCTAATTGATACAAGAGCGCGTGTCCGCAAAAACGAGCCGTTGGCCCAGCAGCCCACCTGAGTCTCGCCGATACCGATTTGCTCTATTAGGTGACTCGTCCGATACCAATAGCTAACATCTGCTCCTGGCGCAGCTGCCCGCTCACAAGCCTGTTCAAAATCGAACTGAAGACCGAAGTCAGCGGTGGTCACGTCAGAGACTGTGCCCGCTAAGGAAGATTCTGTTAGCGGTTGCCATGCTTGCCAGCCGGGTTCAGGCTGAGTATTGGGGGTGAGCGCTAAGTTGGCAACAGCTAAGGCAAACAGACCCGCTAACCGAGGAATGTTTGAATGCCGATTTGAATACCGATTTGAATACCGAGCTTTCAACATGGAAGGTTTTGAGGAAAAGCATCCTTTATTTTCTGACAGAGCCGAAACTGCTGACTTCGGCCAATCGGTCATTTCTGGCTGCCAGCGCAGATAAATCTATGAGAAATATGACCAGGCGGCTGATGTCATAGTTGGGTCAGTGCTTTAGCGTGGGCCTTGGGACGGTAGGAGAGATGTTTTCATGGATCATCTTGAGGTAGGTCAATTTTGGGACAGCAATGCTGAAGCATGGACAACGCTCTCTAGGCAGGGTTATGACGTTTACCGAGACTTTGTAAACACGCCTGCTTTTCTGAATGGCTCTCTGAGATTATTTTCATCACCCCCTCAGTGAATGGCTAAACCGTGTGACAGCTGTCGGGTTCGCGATTGAGCAGTGGAGTGATGAACCAGGCAGGTAACTATGCGAATTGCATGCCAACAAAGTGGCACATTACCCTCTAATTGAATTTGACTTACACAATACAAGATGGGTATTGAGAGTATTGATAAGACAGAAATATGACGAACCTTAAAGGCATTAGATTCCCGTTATTGGCTAATTCTGCATTTCAGGTAAAGCGATCCACACTCTTTCCTGTAGCCAGTACGCTACTCGCTGTTACCTTTAGCGTTGCACCCTTTAGCCACAAATCAGCGATCGCCCAAGCGACCGAGGATGAGTTCACGGTCATGATGTGTGAAACTGACAGCACGGCTGTGCGGGTGTATGAAAAAGCAGGAGAATTGGTAATGCGAGCTTACAGTCGCACCCAAAATGATCTGTGGATGACAGACACGCCAGCTGAGATGCAGTCACTGGCTGAGGGGACTGAGTATCGTAATTTGCAAGGGGAGAGAATTGCAACGGTTAATGCAAATGCAACGACCGACGATTGCACGATTCAGATTGATGCCCAGCTCGCTGAAACAGGCAGCATTTTAGAAAGAGGGGCACCCACCACCACACCTGACCCAACCACACCTGACCCAACCACACCTGACCCAACCACACCTGACCCAACGACGCCTGACGCTGAAACACCAGAACCCGCTGAGCCTGGCGTTGAAACACCAGAACCTACCACGCCAGACCCTACTGAACCTGATGCTGAAACACCGGAACCCACTGAGCCTGACGCCAGCTTGCCAGACGAAGTAGAAGCAGCCGTGAAGGCAGCGCTAGCGACAGAGATTGGTGATATGGAAACAACAGTTGATAGCTATAGCCCACAAACTTGGTCTGATGGCTGCCTTGGTTTAGGGGGGCCAGCAGACTCTTGTTTGGCCGCTTTGACAGAAGGCTGGCAAGTAGAGATGATGGATTCAGCTACGGGCGATCGCTACACCTATAGAACAAATGAAGACGGTAGCGATGTTCGTCTTGATGAAAACGCCAGCCTGTCGACATCGAATTAAGGCGGTTGTTACTGTTAGTCGCGAATACTGGCGACTATTTTGCCTTTAGGAATTGTTGTTTTCTCTGCTGCTGCTCTTGCTGATAGGGGCTTCGCATGGCTGCGATTTCCTTTAAAAAATGCTTGCTTGCCACCAGGCATAAAATTTGTACTGATGGCAAGCAGGGCAAACGTGCTACCGAACGCGCTGCTGTGGAGGCCGTTTGGGATGCATAAATTGCTATGCCAGTTCGTCTATCTTCGACGCTTACCGCGACAGTTATCTGCTACCACCGATACTGACCTACATATACAGGCTGGCGCATAAAGGTGCTCTGATGCTGTCGGCCCTTACTGGATACGAACTGAACCATCACCGCATCCTCATTTACCCTCGGCTCGTCAGGATCTCCATAGAGCTTGTAAGTATCATTAGCATGATGCAGTAAGCGCTGATTTACTTCGGCAAAGCTAATCAGGATGTCTTGCTCAAAGAGGGTAAAGTATTCGGGCTGTGTTGATTTGGAAATATAGTCCCAGCGACGCCCCGGTTCAGTAAATGCTTGAAACCATTCAATCCGCACAGCGGCCAGTAGCTGATATTTGAGAAATGGCGGTAAAGTATCGGATGAGTAGTGTGCGAGATCAGGCATTGTTCTAGGTTCGAGCTAAGTCTGCTGACTTCGACCAATCGGTCATTTCTGGCTGCCAGCACGCTCTAAAATGGGTGATGCCCCCTGAGCGACTGTTGCTTCTAACCCTTCTTCGAGTCTCACTTCATAGCGGCCCTGCTGAGTTTCAGTATTATCCAACATCCACCAGAGCACGTCTGCAACCTCATCTGAGGAATCTGTTGGCAAAGTGGTGACTGGTGTTTGACCCAACAGAGAAGGATAAACGGGTATAGATTCGGCATTGGGGGGATGCGATCACCTTAGCTGCAAACTGCCAACAGTTCCAGCTTTCTGGGACTTCCAGTGCCTGCCAATCTACCTGACACACCCGATTGCGAGTACCCACCCAGAGCCGGTCATTCTCTACAGAAAGCTGAGTTGGAATCCCGCCGACCAAAGGACTGTTGTAGGACGTGTAAGCTCTCACAGTGCCCATGCTCAAGTCGTTTGACATAGGCTGACGTTATTGCCTTCTCCCTGCTCAAAGGCAACCGTCCACCAAAGCCGTTCGCCATAGTGCTTGGCCACGGTGACGTATGGAATACCCAAACGCGCCATCGGCCCAACTTCCGGGCTGCCGCTTGCTTGTTGAAGATCAGCTAAGGTATAGAGCGTATGCCGCTGCGGGGTCCCTTGGTCTGGAAGCAGCAGTTCTAATACAACCGATTCGTACTGTGCATTTAGCGCTGGCTGCGGATCTCGAACCACTCGGTATTGATAGGGTTCACCCTCCACGTCGAGCGTAGAAAAGTCAGGTCTGTCAGTAAAGCGGGCCGATTGTTCCACTATCCATTCGTCACCCAACGTACCGGGCTGCACCGTCCAGCTATTCTCTGCCCGGCAGTATACAAAATCATACTCTCGGGCCAAAAAACGCACCGTATTGTTGTCTAGGACGATCTCTTGAGGCGCATAGTCAAATCGACTAAAAACATAGGTTCTCCCGACGATTTCTGTTTGCGTGGTTTCTTCAGGCAAGGCAGGAGTAGGGGCTGGGCCGCTTTCTGCCGAGGCTTCGGGCGCTTCAGCACTTTCTATCGGAGCCGACGGAGGCAACTCAAGGTTGGTGCAAGCCCACAGTAGGCCACCGCCTAAACAGGCAAGGGTTCTAACAAATCTTCGAGAGCATCGTTGCATTATAGAAGCGCTAGATTTCGACTAGCCTAGAGATAGGCACCTTTATCTTGCGTCAGCAAAAAGGCGGATACCATCGTCCAATCGGTCATTACGCTTTCACAAAGACACAGTAAGAATTCTCTGTCTGATTCACCACTAATTTTCCTACAGCGGATAGGTATTTGGGTTTGGCAATCAGCAGTATCGCAACTCCCAAATCGTATGTCGCTTGCAGCGCACTCTGACGGGTTTGAAGATAGGGCAGTGCGAAGCCACGCCAGCCTGTTTCCTCACCCCACCCGTAAAATAGAATGCTAGCGAGCCAGTAGACTAAGGCTGGCAGTTCAGGGTACTCGTCACTCTGGCCAAAACTCTGCAGATCCCAATGATTCCATCCTGTCACTAAAACGGCTGCGAGAAATAATAGCAGGGGACTTAGCCAGGCGATCACCTGCCAAACTATCGAAACACGCCACTTAAACATCCGCCGAAATAGATCTTGCAGCCCCGCAGCGCCCCCGCAGATTCTCGTCTAATGTCCAAGGGCAGTTATGGGGATAGTTGCGGAAAGACCTATGGAAAATACACTCATGCTCCAACAAAAGATGACAAAAGTCATTGAGATAACTGTGATAATCGTTTGAAATAGGAGCAAGACTGCGGTTTATTTCAATTTCATCAAGCTCTAAATCATGAATTCTACGGTCAAATTGGTTCTCGATATATTAATAGGAGCCGTCATTCCTATCGTCATTTTAAACACGCTGAATGAGCCGCTTGGCACAGTCACGACTTATATCGTTGCGGCATTAGTCCCCGTGGCCTGGGTTTTTATTGATTTATTTCTCATCACCAAACGCTTTAATTTCATTACCAGCTATGTCGGAGCGTTTGCGGTTGTGAGAGGTGTATTAGCATTTTGGTTCGTCGATGGTATTCAGTTTGCCCTAAAAGATACGTTGGGAGCTATCTTTACGGTCGGCGTGTTTTGGGTATCGATTGTTATTGGAAAGCCAATTGTGAAATATTTTCTAATACAGGGGATGGGCCCAGAGTCACCGCAGCAGGAAAAATCACTAAAATCGCTGCTAGCAGAGCCAAGAGTTCACCGATCCCTGGTCAATGGAACAAAAATTGTGCTGTTAGTTAATTTAGCAACAGGGACTGCCAACTTTATCCTCAACTTTCGGATGGTAGTCGCTGATTTTGGTACAGCTGCATTTAATCAACAAGTTGCACAGGTTAATGCAATTACGCGAATTGCGCTTGCGATTCCTGAGTATCTTGGAATTGGGCTTATCGTGATACTCATCCGTCGAGCAATGTATTACTATCTGCCACAGGAGGATGACTCAGAAGAAGATGAAACCGATTTTTGGGAGCTACTACAGCTACGCGAGATTCAAACAAATCAAATGCGAGCACAAGAGTCTCGGAAGAGTGCGTACAAGTAGCTTGATACCCTATCGTTTGCTCTACGTGGCTAGAGTTTACATGACAACTCGTTTAGGACTACCCAAAATGGAACCCTAGCGATCGCCATAGCAAGCGCGCCCACACTGCTCAATAATCCTACGATGGCAATTCCAGCAGCGATCTATGCGCTAATAATGTTTGGATAGTCCTTTAGATATGGAAAGTCAGATAGCGCATAGGTTGAGCGTACATTCTGGGTGGTCAGTCTAGGATAGCGACGAGAGGCACTCCAGACCCCACCTATATCAGACTCCTTCTCAAAAAGAGTGACAGTATGGTCGAAAGCCTTCAAGATTTTTGCGGTACTAAGTTCTGCAAAACCAGTACCAATAATAGCTATATTCATGTTCGCGTTAGGTGTTTACAAAGAAATAATAGAGAAGTACTTGTGTATCAAGAAGAGACATTCACAATAGCATCTCACCACTGGAGTACAAAAATTATGCGGTACTCTTTAAATCGTTATGTCTCAATTCAAGCCGAAGATAACGCAGCGGCATATCACGTTAAGTCCCGTCGTTTCTCTGCGGAAAAAATCAGATTGTTCAGTTAATAGAACACGTCCATAATAACTTGATCTTTATTCCTCATAGTTATATTCTCCCTTTATCAAGGGGCTTGACTATACGAGATTAATTCGATACAACGCTCACTTTTAGAAAACTAAACCAACCGCATTTGAGTTGCTAGATCATTCATTAAAGCTATACAACAACTATGAATATGATTTTTAAGATTACGGCCTCTTTTTTCGCTACTGACTTCCGTTCAAACAGCAGTAACCTCAGCCTAGAGTTCAATGCGGACATCTTTGGAGATACAGATAGTCAGAATAACGGTCTTTTGACAACAGCAGGCAACGCTTTACCAGTTGAATTTGGAGGGGATGGGGTATGTCCTGAGATGTGCTTGCAGGTAGCTTCGCTAGCAGGTGATAATTCAGGCGAGACGCAGTTTGCTCCAACTTTCTCTGCGTCTAATACGAAGAAGGTTCCCGAACCTTCTCATATAGTAGGAATGCTAGCTGCGGTGGGCCTGCTGGCCACGTTCCGTATCAAAAACATAGCTTAAATCCGCAGGTAATTTGAGATTGCTGGAGAAGACGAGAGATACGGCGATGCATGATGAGTTATCTATATAATATGGATGCATAATTCTATATCCTCCAGCTTGAGAAAGCTTTGTAGAGCCTGACGTTGTAGCATTTAGAGCATGGTTCGATACCATCTTCTAAACCTTCTTCGCAGTCTGCTCAAATTGAGAGCAGCATTAGGTGTCTACTCTTACGTTCAGTTTGTATGTGGTGTAAGTTATGACTTCTACAGATAGTTTTGCAACTCTCGATGCACTATCCTTGCAAAATAAAAACCTTCAAAAGGGCTCCCTGTCCTACAAGATAACGTGATCGCTCAGCAGCTTTTGCAATGCTGCGCAAATGACGTTTGCAGAAGCTTATATCAACGGACTGGAAGTTCCAGATAGCATCATGTGTACTGCTATGTATGCCTCTATGCCGATATTCTTCAAATATTTTCCAGGTTTGCTAGCGCCCTACGAATGGGTCTTGACCGAATCTGATCGGGTCGCTGAAAGCTCTACAGAACTAATGAAGCTACAGTACGACCTACCGCAGGCTATGTTTAATCAAATGTTGGGCAACTGGGATGTTATTTACCCTAAGTACAGCATGGGTTTGTGGGAACGTGGCGCGGTTGACTTAGAAGAGAGCCAAAAGCACATGATCGATCAGCTTATAGAACGGCTCGACATCCAAGATGGAGATAACATTCTCGATGTTGGCTGTGGTTGGGGCTGTATCGCTAACTATGTCATGTCTAAGTTTCCGAACGTCCGGTTTACTGGTTTAAACTTAAGCCGCGAGCAGTGCGAGTTTATGCGTAGCAAGATGAAAGAGTCAACAAGCTACCTGAGTTCCGAGCGATTTACCCTCTACGAAGGAGATCTTAATGAAGCTGAGTTTTCAGAGAAGTTTGACAAAATCCTCAGCGTTGGGGTGTTTGAGCATGTAGGTGATTTGACTCAAGCCCTTCAAAAGCTGTCTTCTATGTTGGTAGATGATGGCAAGCTGTTCATTCACATCATTACCGTGCGTATCCCTAACAACATGTCGTCCGGGTTTACGCACAAGTACATTTTTCCAGCGGGTAGATACTGGAACTTCGATGCGATACCTAGTTGCAATAGCGACCTTAAGACTATCAAGAGGTGGTATATTAACGGTAACAACTATCACAGAACTCTAAGCGGCTGGTTGAATCGTTTCGATAATAGCCAAGACGTTATTAAAAACTTAGACTACGGTATGGAATATTCCAAGTTTCGCCGCATGTGGCGGCTCTACTTGCTGATGCTAGGAACAATCTTTGCAACCTGCAATGGCGAGTACAACGGCAACGGTCAGTTTTTACTCGCTAAAGTCTAATTTTGGCTAATTCTCAGGTGCCTAGCTATCGCTGTAAAGATTGCATAATTTTTGCGCGTACTTATGCTGACTAGCCTGTCCGTATGTTTGAGCTTTTTATGCATAAAATCACTTGCCCAGTACAGAGAGGGTCGTAAAGGATCTCGTACGCAAGAATATCTATGCTAAGGTCACACCCCTGGAAAAACGAAACAAGACAGTCTAGATTTGACCGAAAAACGCTTTCACGACATAGAAAACGTCTAATAACAGAGCGCCCTCACGCACGGTTACAGTCTGTAGAATTGCCTGCTAAGAGCCGCTATCACGCAGTTCTTCGCCATCCGTTGCTGATGCCGTACAACCGCTTGGCTGTTCTGACGGTTGCTATCAATGTCTTAGTCTACGCAGTCGCAGCGCCGCTGAGTGTAGAGGCGCTTAGCAACCTTGTGCTAGCTAACTTTGCGATCGCTATTCTCATTCGCCAGCAGTACGTCATTAATGGGCTGTTCGCCGCAGCTACAAGCGTACCTAAGTGGTTGCCTTTACGCCTACGCTGGGCCGTGGCCAAGGTGTACCACTTCGGCGGTGTCCACGTAGGCAGCTTTCTCTCGGGCACCCTTTGGCTAGCGCTACTCGCCCGCGAGTTTGCAGAACAAGGCTCGCCACTGCTGCCGTTGGTTTGTGCGCATTTATCTTTGCTTGCGCTCATGATAGTTGTAGCATTGCCAAAGACTCGTGCCAAGCACCATAACCTCTTTGAAATTGTCGGTCGATTTGGACTGTGGTTATCTCTTATTCTTTTTTGGGTGCAGACTGTTGTTTTAGCGCAAGCACCCCTTCTGAGTACGCCACAATTCTGGGTACTCGTACTCATCACGTTGAGTACCGCCTTACCCTGGCTAAAGCTCAAGAAAGTACCGGTTAAGGTTGATAGCCCTTCTTCGCACGTAGCGCTAGCTCAGTTTGACTACGGTATGACGCCTTTCGCAGGTTCCTCAATAGACATTAGTCATCGTCCACTATTAGAATGGCATTCGTTTGCAAATCTACCCTCTCCACAAAAATCAGGATTTCGCCTGGTCATCTCGCGTGCTGGCGATTGGACAGGTGCCTTTATCAAGGACAAGCCTAGTCATATTTGGGTGAAAGGCATTCCGACAGCGGGTGTCGCTAATGTAGAAACTATCTTCAAACGCGTTGTTTGGGTGGCAACTGGCAGCGGCATTGGGCCTTGCCTTCCTCACTTGCTCGCCAACAGTGTTCCATCTTCACTCGTGTGGTCTACGCGAAACCCCCGCAAAACTTACGGCGATGCCTTAGTAGATGAGATTCTCAAAGCGCAACCCGACGCCCTTATTTGGGATACCGATAAGCACGGTAAACCAGACTTAGCTAAGCTGGCGTACCAAGCATGGCAAGACTTCGATGCAGAGGCCGTTATTTGTATTGCAAACAAAAAGACTACTTGGCACGTAGTCTACGAGCTAGAAAGCCGAGGCATTCCTGCATTTGGGCCTATCTGGGACTCTTAGCAGACTACTCAGCTCATCGGCAGGCGACCGTCGTTTGAACATCAAAATTTGGACGTGTTTTCCCCAGTTAGAATTGTTCGATCTGCAATATCAAGACTAATATCGCCTGCGCGTCCGGCTCCGCCTGTTACCGTGAGAATCCGCCCGCCGCCAGCAAGTTCAAGTGTGTTGGCCTGTACAGCCGTCGTTATATTTATACTTTTCTTGAAGCTGTGCATAATTTTTGCGACCTGCGGCTGAGTGCATATCAAAACCCTTTGCCAAGTTCTTTACAGATGACAGTCTAAGGAGAGTTTCTATGTTGTTTCGTCAGTTGCTTGATAAAGAATCAAGCACGTACACCTATCTGATTGCCGACATACAAACCTGCGAAGCCGTCCTCGTCGATCCCGTCATTGAGCAGGTAGATAGGGATCTCAAATTAATTAGAGAACTAGGTCTAAGGCTCGTATTCTGCTTAGAGACGCACATTCATGCGGATCACATCACGGGTACAGGGGAAATTAGAGAACGCACAGGCTGCAAAGGCTTAGTCCCTGAAAACGTAGATATAGAGTGTGCTAGCGGATTCATTGGGCACGGAGACGTTTTAGAAGTCGGTAGCATAGCTATTAAGGCCATTGAAACTCGCGGTCATACAGATGGCCATTTGGCCTATCTTGTCGGAGGTGATCGCATTCTTACTGGAGATGCCCTGCTGATCCGTGGCTGCGGTCGAACAGACTTCCAAGGGGGGAGTGCTGAGGCGCTATACGATTGTGTTACGCAACGCTTATTCGCGCTGGCTAACAGTACGCAGGTTTACCCCGCTCATGACTATCGCGGTCAAACAGTCTCTACCATTGGAGAAGAAAAGCGTTGGAATCCTCGGTTTATAGACTTAAAGGCAGAACCGCCACAGCTCCGCGAGCGCGCGGACTTTGTTCAGCTTATGAACAATCTAGATCTACCTGCTCCTAAAAAAATGATGGAAGCCGTTCCTGCAAACCAGCACTGCGGTAAGCAGACAGCAACGGCATAGCTTAAACAACTTTTTCAGTATATGGTGACTACTCAAGCCTCTTAGTCGTCAAGCGTAAGCGGATAGGGAATGACCTTCTTTGATTACCGCTAGTAGGAAAAATTGATGCAATCCTTCCAGTCCGCCCAGGCACTAGCCGAACACCTAGTTTGTTTGAAGGTACTTGTATGCTTCGAAGCGCGATCGCTTTTACTACCAAGTTTTCTTTGGTTTTGGCTTTCTCTTTTTTGCTAGTTTTTAGCATTCAGCCTCAACTGCTGCCCGCGAAGACGCTATCTCTTACTGAATATCCTTTGTTTGATGGACTAGGAAGCCACCGTTTTCCAATCTCAACCCAAAGCGAACAAGCACAGGAGTATTTTGATCGAGGAATAGTTCTGACTTACGCATTCAACCATGCAGAAGCTTTCAAGTCTTTTCAAACCGCAGCACAGCTAGATCCTGGTTGTGCAATGTGCCATTGGGGAATGTCCTATGTTTTAGGGCCTAATATCAATCTGCCAATGTCAGAATCTGCCAATGAACCCGCTTGGGAAGCGTTGCAAAAGGCGGTTGTGCTTAGCGGTGAAGTTAGCGACAAAGAACGTAGATACATTCAAGCGCTATCGAGGCGTTACGAACCTACGTATAAGGGCGATCGCACTCAGCTAGATGAAGCATACGCAGCAGCAATGCGCAGTTTAGTACAAGACTATCCTGATGATTTGAATGCAAAAACTCTTTTTGCAGAGGCTTTGATGGATACTATGCCGTGGGACTACTGGAATAAAGATGGGTCGCCTAAGCTAAAAACTGTAGAGCTTATAGATACTTTGAATACTGCGATCGCGAGAGATCCTGATAATCCGGGTGCACTGCATTTGCTCATCCATGCTGTAGAAGCACAGCAGCCTGAGCTAGCGGTTGAGGCGGCTGACCGCTTGAGAGATCTCAATATCAATGCAGGTCATCTGATTCACATGCCGAGCCATATATATATTCGCGTGGGCCGCTATCAAGATGCGATCGCAGCAAACGAAAAAGCTGTGGAAGCCGATCTTGAATATGCAGAAGCTTATCATCCTGAAGGGGTATATCCACTCGGCTATATGTCTCACAACAATAATTTTCTGTGGTATTCTGCTGCGATCGCAGGACAAGAGAAGATCGCACTAAGAGCGGCAACAACGGCAGCAAGTCAGATAGAGACTTCCTTGATAAGAGA
Source organism: uncultured cyanobacterium (assembly GCA_963793265.1). Lineage (GTDB taxonomy): Bacteria > Cyanobacteriota > Cyanobacteriia > Phormidesmidales > Phormidesmidaceae > Phormidesmis. Next base: position 8,622 of record CAWBZI010000002.1, on the reverse strand, counting down.
ACCTGGTTTCGCTGGCACCCTACAGCATTACTCTGTACTTCCGCTGTACGCCGCAGTCAGGTTCGGTAGATGGAACGAAATTCTATCAACAAAATCTCCAGATGCTGATTTGACCTATCCTGTGGGCGTCTGGCATTTTGCTAGAGGTATGGCATTTGCTGAAAGTGAAAACCGCCTTACAAAAGCTGAGCAGGAACTAGAAACTCTGAAAGCTTATGCTGGCGATAGTACTTTAGAGGGCGTAAAGGTCTGCGGGAGGGCAGACGCAGCGGACTTACTGAGCATTGCGGCCACCGTGCTGGCTGGAAAAATCGCTGAGAGGCAAGAAAACTACTCAGAAGCCATCGCTTCCTTGAGTAAGGGGGTTGCGATTGAAGATAGCCTCGCTTACGCAGAGCCTTCTGCTTGGTACAGACCCGTTCGACAGATATTAGGAAATGTTCTCCTCAGCGCTGAAGAACCCGAACAAGCTGAAGTTATTTTTAAAGAAGACTTAGAAAAGTATCCGCAAAACAGATCGTCTCTACATGGCCTCTATCAAAGTCTATTAGCGCAGGGTAAAGCAATCGAAGCAAAGGTTCTAGAGAAGGCACAGCCGCCTGCATAATTTCTGTGTTGAAGACGTGAGAAGCCTATAGAAAACGCCGATAGAAAGGAAAGACAAATGAATGAATCAACCGCTACGAGAAAGAGACCCCTTGGAGTTTGGATTATTTCCAGCTTCTATATTATATACGCCGCGCAGTCATTACTCACTTTTGATTTGGCCGACTCAAGCGTTATTCCGACTCCAGCCGGACAGCCGGACATCATAATAGAGATTACAGCGCTCGATCACTTCTTTACGATTATCGGTATCGGCATCGCTTTAGCCGCTGCGCTCGCCCTCTTCTTCCTAAAAAAAGCAGCTTTCTACCTATATACGGTTAATTTAGGACTCTCAATCGTTTTTATCATCAGAGCGCTGACGACTGCTCGGGGTATTGATTTTAATGCTATTTTTAATTTCAATTTTGATGCTGCTCTTATTTTCGCTGCTGTCTTTATATTGATTGTCGGACTTATACCTTTCCTTTACAGCCAGAAACTGAAACAAAAAGGCATTTTAAGATAACAGCAGCTCATCTTGATATACAACTAAGCGCTGCTATAGGTTGCCTTCTCTCAATTCAATGTAGCCTTCTGATGTTTTTAAATATCAATGCTCAAACTATTCGCAACCTCTCTATATCTCTTATTGGCGACTTGCCAAACATGCGAGAATACTCGCGGCTAAACTGCGAAGGACTCTCGTAACCCACTCTATAAGCTGCATTAGCTGCACTAGTTCTCTCGGACAGCATCAGCCGACGTGCCTCTAGTAGCCGTAGCTGCTTCTGATATTGCAGCGGACTCATAGACGTGACCCTTTTAAAGTGACGATAAAAAGAGGCTGAAGACATGCTGGCTTTCTTTGCCAACTTCTCTACCCGCAGAGATGTTGTGAAGTTGGCCTTGATCTGACCGATTGCCGCAGCGATGCGCTGCATACTGCTCCCAGATGTTGCCACTTGGCGAACCGCTTCGCTTTGTTCTCCGAGGAGAAGGCGATAATACATCTCGCGAACTATTAGAGGTGCCAAAAATGGAATGTCCCCTGGCGTATGTAAGAGTTTTGTGAGTCGGGTAGCACATTCAATGAGTGACGTATTTGCATCGCTTACAAACAAGCCTCTCGTCGAGGTTTCGAGTTTACCTGTGTGTAGCTGGCTCTGGTCAATTATGTCGCAGAGCTGAGTAGGGTTCAAATCTAGCTTTAAGCCCAAATAAGGTCTGTCTGACGTTGCTTTGAGAACAAAGGCTTTAAGCGGCAGATCTACCGAAACCACTAAGTATTGCGCTTCGCTGTACTGATAGGTTTCCTCGCCTAGCAATACTTCCTTCTCTCCTTGAATAACAATCGCGAGCGTTGGTTCAGTCACATCGCAAATCTCAGTCATAGCCGTGGACTCTTGCATGAACGCTAGCTGCGGTATGGCTGTTTGATGGATACCGTTTCCTTTCCCATCAATTGACTGAGCCACCAACGCTGCTAGTTCCTGACATGCGATCACCACCTGACTAGGCTCTCTTTCAGATTGCGCGACTGTGCTCATACCTTGCTTACCTGTAAAAGGGCAATGTTCTTGCATTGTACTATTACCGATTACAACCTTAGCTGAGAGGATTAGGCAATAGTTTGCGAGGTTTGTGTATTTATAGTCTAGACATGTCGGTCTACGATGAGTTCATTCAATAACGCCATGAAAGAATAAGGCAAAGGAAACTCGCTATGTCGGATGCAAAAGGTAAGGTCATTGCTATTACGGGAGCTAGCAGTGGGATTGGTGAAGCCAGTGCTAAGCTGCTAGCCCAGCGCGGCGCAAGCGTTGTGTTAGGGGCGAGACGAACTGAGCGGTTGGAAGCGATCGCCAAGTCAATTCGCGCCCAAGGTGGCACGGTAGAATACAGAGCGCTAGACGTCACCAACCGCGAGAATGTAAAAGCATTTATTAACTTCGCTAAAGACAAGTTCGGTCGCGTTGACGTCATCTTTAATAATGCTGGTGTCATGCCACTTTCTCCAATGAGCGCTCTAAAAGTCGAGGAGTGGGACAATATGATTAACGTCAACATCCACGGCGTCTTGAACGGAGTTGCAGCCGGTTTGCCCATTATGGAGGCACAAGGCAGCGGCCACTTTATTAACACAGCATCTATCGGCGCACATGTCGTCGTCCCGACAGGCGCAGTCTATTGCGCCACGAAGTATGCTGTCTGGGCTATCTCAGAAGGACTGCGCCAGGAGTTGCAGAACATTCGGGTTACGACCATATCTCCTGGTGTAGTAAAGACAGAACTCGGGTCTGACATCACCGAAGCGTCGGCGAAAGAAGCCTTGCAGGAATTTCGCAAGATTTCGCTTACTCCAGATGCGATCGCCAGAGCTGTGCTCTACGCCGTCACGCAGCCCGACGATGTTGACGTGAGCGAAATGATCGTCCGACCCACTGCCAGCGCCTTCTAAAGATAATTATCGCGATCAAACCCTATTGTTTTTTGGCGACCGTGGCGCTCGTCTTCACAATAGTCGTGGCTTTATCCTTAACATTGTCTTCAGAAAAAAACCGCATAATCATAGCTGCTTGGCAAAGAGACACTTATGTAGCTAGCTGTAAAGCTGGTTAAACTTCGATGAGATCTTGTCGAGGTTCGTTTGTGACGTTACTAGACACATTCAAAAGGAGCTAACGCAATGGCTACAGCCGAAACATTGCCGCTTTGGGTGCAAGATAGAGACGAGGTGATTAAGGAAGATGCGGGCGTTGCGTGACGCTATGGCGATCGCCCTAACTATTCGCGCAACAACGCGATTTCAGCCAAAGAGCGGCGCGTCCATGAGGCAGGCTCTTTAGACCTGATTGCTCACAATCTAGTCAGAACGTTCGAGATGGAAGCCACCTTCAAAACAGATCCTCAGCAGTGGATATCTGTGGTTGTAGATAAGTTCCGCATGAGCACTAATGGCGGCGAAGATCATACCGCTCAAGACATCATTAATGAAGGAACTCATAACATATTTCTTAAAGACTCGGAGCATTACCGCGCTTCTGATGAGAACTTTGAGTCTTCCTACAATCTTTTTCACACGGCTTTTCCTGATGGATTCCATTGGGAGCTGGTTGAAGTCGTTGCAGGAGACAAGGAGGGAGTGTCATAAGTTAACCACAACTTCCGAAACTCCCCTGTTCGAGCTTAATACTTTGCGGACAAAATTACAGCCCCACCTTGGCTGGCACGGCGTTAGAGTCCTGTTTGTCGCAGCTTTCCTGATCGCGCTCAGGGCTAAGACGGTCAACCTCAGCGAACTAGCTGCCGTCTTTCCTGGTCTAGCTAAGCCGGAGTCGCAATACAAACGACAACAACGCTTCTTCCGTGCCTTCGAGATGGACTATGCCGTCATCGCTGAGTTAGTCGTCGCTTGGATGGCGATTCCTGAACCCTGGGTGCTCGCGGTAGACCGTATGCAGTGGGATGTTGGCACAACCCCCGTCAACATCTTGAGGCTCGGCGTCGTTCACGAAGGCATCGCCTTTCGGCTGGTATGGGTGATGCTCGACAAGAAAGGGAACTCGAACACAGACGAAGGCATCGACCTGATGGAGCAGTTCTATGAGCAGCTCTTTGACGGACATCGACGGCTGAAAGTGCGCACTGTCTTTGCTCATCTACAGATAGGCCAGAGGCAAGTGCTACCGAAGCGACGACGGCTGTGGGGCCGATGGGTATACGTTAGCGCCACACGTATGAATAACAACAAACTGCTCGTTGTTGCCACTGACCGAGCGCCAGAGACAGCGATTGCAGATTACGCCCTGAGATGGTCGATAGAAACGTTTCAACGTTGAGCGATCACGGCCAAACGGCCATTCCTAGTAGCATCCGAAAGCACCTTGGCTTAGAGAGTGGTGGGAAAATAGAGTACGAAATTGATGAAGAAGGCCAAGTTGTCATTAGGCCCAAGCTGGACTCTGAAGGTGAGGCTAGTGCGGATATTGATCCTGCATTACGCCCCTTCTTGTCGTTATGAGAGAAGGCCATTCAGGAAAATCCTGCGCAGCTAGAGCCATTAGAATCTGATTTTCTAGCGGTCGCGATCGCCATTGCTGGGAGTTGGGAAAACCTTGCTAACTTCGATCCTAGTAGTTTTGAATTTACAGATGATGACGCTGCTGAGCTGTCAGATCTTTTTGCTGAGATTGAAGCTGAGGAGGTCGCGCAGTGAGGCGGAAGCCAGTTGTCATCAACGGCTGGAGTCTTTACGCGCATCCTGCTTTCAAGGAATATATGCGAAAGCTAGCAATCGCCGTTAGGAAGATAAAAGAGCGCAATCCTGATAATTGGGAGCGCAGTAATATTGTCTCGTTGTATAAGGCGATCGTCCGTAGTTGCCTGGTGGAGATTCCTAACGACCCGGCGGATAGCCGATACCGACAGGGAAACACGCTGGGAAAACCTTACAAACATTGGTTCAGCACTAAACCGGCCAGTCGCCATCGATTATTTTTCCGCTATGACCGTAAGAGTAGAATCGTTGCCTACGCCTGGATCAATGGGCCAAAGCAACTCAGGACAGCGGGTAGTAAACGAGATCCATACGTAGTGTTTGCCAAGCTCTTGGAGAGAGGTGAGATACCTGATAGCTGGGATGCGTTGATAAAAAGCTGCGATTCGATAACTGAAAATGACCCAGATTGGAGACAGGGACAAAAATGAGTAAAGCGATTTCTACCCCTACGGCTATCGTTTTAGAGCATAAGGGCTACCACGCTAACGCCCGGCGTATGCTGAGGGACAATTCATTACAAGGGCTAGTGGTGGCGTGGTTCACAAATGGCTACTTTTAGGTAACACTGGCAGCACAATTTAGACCATCGACGTCGATGATGGTCTAATCCGCTTTGCGTCATGCTTTAAGCTCTCTGGAAGCGTTCAAAACCTAGTAGCTCTAGCCAATGAGCATGAGGCTGGCCAGTCAGCAGTTCTTTAGGGCTTTTACCTACCCGCTCAGGCACCCGAGAACGGCAGAACCGCCGATGATTGAGAAAGAACTGCAATACGTTTAGATAGTCGTTGCCGAGGCTCCGTCGTAGGAAAAAGTAATTGCGCAAGCGAGAGTTCAAATTCTCTACCATAGAGCTAGCTCTGGGTGTTTCTTTGAGCGCGTTACCCACCGCCTCCATCAACCCATGAAACCTGCCAGATAGCTGGCTATGTAACTGGTTCCACCGTTCCCAGTAAGGATTTGATGTCTTTTGTTTGCGGTGCAGCAGACAGACATCCCTTACCGTCTGTAGCGGCAGCTCAAATTGTTCAGCGATAGCCTCTAGTTTTTGGTCGAGGACACCGGCAAAGGCCAGTAGCTGTTTGCGCTGATTCTGCAAGGCCTTTCTGAGCTTGCGAATCGTAGGATAGTACTTGCCCTCACGGTGTTGAAGTTCGGTGGCAATAAAGTCAAACAGTTCCTGTCGCCCTGCCAGAGATAGGCCAGCCAGCGCCAATACATCATGGGAGAGCCACTGCGATAGCGTTTTCACATCTCTGGCACGGGCAATCAGTCCGGCTTCCCGGCGATTTGCTTGTACCTGTTGGATGATCATTTTCTGCGTCACACTGTTGGTGATGCGGGCCTTGGCAATCTGTTGTTCTATTTTGAGGCGTCGGGTGGTGGCCCCTTGGGCTTGGCGAGCTAGACCACTGGCCACCTGCGAAAACTGTTGCTGGATATGAAACACATCGCCATGACAGGGAATCTCTGGCATCACCGCGCTCTGACCTGCTCTAAGACCACTACCGCCATCGGCAATTGTATAGCCTGGAGCAAACCCCTGAGCCATCGCCTCTAGGAGATACCAGCCCCAAGTATCTTCGTCTCGGTGTTCCACTCCCTGCAACAAGTAGCAGTAGGTTGAGTCCGCATCGACACCCGCTAGCACGGGTTGTTTTCCCTGGAATATCTCATCGTGCAAACCCACTTCAATCTCTGACAAATCTTGAGCTTGGTTGAGCTTTGCGGCTTTGTCAGCCATGGTTCCTAGCCGATTGTGGACGGTGCCAATGCTGAGCGGCGTATCGAATAGATCACGCAATAGTTCCACCACGCCACGATATGAGCTGTGGCAAATCAGCACTAGCCCCAGAATTAGCTGGTAGAGCCAGTTCTTAGTCACAGGTAGATGAAATAGAACATCGTCATCGTCTTGAGACGGTGCAAATGATTCATCCAGCGCTTGCTGGGCTTTGTTGCCTTGCTGATAGACAAATTTCCGGCTCACCTGATGCGTTGCAGCTATGTGGCTGATGGGCTGCGAGCGCGACAGCACCTGGATACCAATGTCCTGACGAACGGTAGGTGGCAGGCTGGCGGCAAGGGCAAGGGCTGGACTCATGAGGGGTGATCGCTAACGAGAAATGACGACACCCTTCAGCCTATCCGCGATCGCCTACAGCGGGCTGTGCCATCGCTTTTCTGAATGACCTGCTCGCATCGAAAAGTGTAACCCTGGATTAGACCACGCCCTAGTGGTTGGCATGGAGCGCGATCTACTCTCCTTTGAAGGCGCTAATATTGCAGAATTAGCTGCCAATTTTCAAGAAGTGATTGAGGATTACTTAGCTGATTATGCTGAGGATGGCATTGCGCCAGAGACTCCTAAGGTCGTGGTAGCGGCCTAATCGTATGAAATTATCAAATGAGCGATCGCCCTGTGGGGTTGCAAAGTTTAGGCGATAGTGATCGCGTTCTATCACTCGATGGTAAGCACAATAATTTCCGAGGAAACCAGTGCCGATTGAAGCGAGACCGTAAGGCAGGTGTTCCTTTCGGTTATTATCGTCCTGCCACCGCCAACCGTACAAATTTAGCTGAGTGAGCCTGGAAGAACGAGGCTGCCCGCAGTCAGCCCGGTTCTTTGGCCTAGACGAGCAAATCACCGCGCTCACCACTGAGCTAACTCAGCTAACCGACGAGATCGCCCAGTACGACGATTGCTACATTGCGCCTGCTGACGTAGAAGCGGTTGCTTACTCAGTAAAACGACCCAGAGGCGTGACTCAGACCCCGGAAGGAAAAACGGTTCAACAGTATGCCGTGTATTGGTACAACAAACTAATGTCCCAGACCGCCATCCTCGCGCCCGCCGAACAGACCCGCTCCGTGAAAGTTATTCACCTGAGTAAAAACCGACGATCCGCGCAATATTGAAGGACGCCAAGGCATAGAGCGGCGCAACCAACTGAACCAGATCGCCACGTATCTACGAATAGCCGAGGGTGCGATCGCGAAGGCACGAGAACTGGCTTCAGGTGCTGGAGAAACCAGCTCGCCGTAATCGCTAGAAAAATAGTCCATCTAAGCGATACTAAGCAATCATCGCTGCCCGTAGGCCATCCATCCAAGCCTTTCGACCGTATATACCCTGCTTGAGGTCGCTGATGCGATAGCGCTGGCCGAGGTCATCCCAGATAATGCGGTCGCCGTGATAGCTCACCTCAACAACATCAAGTTGTTCATCAGTCGGCTCCACGCTGACCCACTCTGAGCCGTCGTATTTGACCATTTCAAGCAGGCGGACGGGAATAGACAGGATAGAACCATCCAGAAATCGAATCACCAGAGCCTTTTCACTACGGTTGTAGCTGGCTGATTTGGCAATGTCGCTAATGCTATTGAGCGTCATAGTATTTCCTCACGGCCTCTTGTAAGTATTCCTGACACAGCTTGAGCGCTCGTTTGGTGTGCTTTGAATTGGTACGGGGATGCGTTCGTCCTTGGCTGGCCTAAGCACTTTAACCTCATCACCTGCTGCTGAAAGTTCTCTCCTGGCTTGGCTGATAGGAAGTCAAATCTCTCCTCTAGTGCTCGGGTAGCCTGAATCGTTTTCAACCTGTCCCCATGGAGATGATGAACGCCACCATCCTCACCAATAGGATTTAGGACGATGTGAACGTGGCCTTGAGGCTGATCATGATGTCGAATGACTACGTACTGATGGTTGTTGAGATCGCACCCCATGATGTCTAGATAGGCGATCACCACCTGCT
>CAWBZI010000001.1:1837500-1900120 GCA_963793265.1 uncultured cyanobacterium | reverse complement strand
AACGCGCGACCTACCACTTCAGATTTGTGTGAGTTTCCCCACTCTCTGGACTATACCTTCACCCTAAGCAAGTGATAAAACACAAGCTCTTAGGCGGTAGCCGTCTAGTCTCTACACCTTCCCGGTCTAAGGGGCTTGGCTCGGTATTGCCTTGAAGTGTTGTACTTTTTAGGTTTCACCGAATTTGACTACATTCACACGTCGGGTTTCCCCATACGGTGCCCGGTAGTTCAGGAGGCGGTTGCTCTATCCATCTGAGCTACAGCCCCATGTAATTGAAATCTGAGATGGAATGGCTAAAATAGCGCATCCAAGGCTCAAACACCGATTACTCAAGAAAGTATAGCAAGCTGGTCTAACTTTTCAGCTATTAACTTTTGCCTGCTCGTTTGTCCAGCGCTCATTCCAGGGGCCGCCGCCGACTTCTAGGCCCGCAAGCTGACTGGTGGTATCTAGGATCAAGCGATCGCTCTTAGCACTACATTCCCATAGCTGCACATGCAAGGTGCCGTGCGTAGTGTCGCGGCAGAGGAACTGTAGGCCGGTTTGAGTGGGTACGCGCACCCATGCGCCTTCGTCGGTGGCGTGGCCTGTGAGGATGACTTTGTAGTGATCGCTCCTTGCCGTCATATGCCAATACCCCCAAGGATCAACCGCCCAAGTAAAGGCTGTCTCCGTAGAGAAAAACTCATAAAACCGACCGCTGTAGTGAATGCCAATTAAGCCTACATTCTCAGTAAACATCAGCACTTCACGCACACCAGCAACGGCGGTAATGCTCAAATTTGGCTCGCCAGGAAACGCATTACACTGCATCCAAAACCACTTTGCCGGGAACGCACCGCCCCAGTTTTTCTCAGCATAGGCGGGCGCATTTTCAAAAGTGTAGCGAACAGGTTCTTGAGCGTAATCTTTTGGGTCGGCCCACTCAATCCAGCCGGTGGCTAGGCCATGGGCCATTAGCACCTGCCAGCCCGGCTCAAATATAGGCAGATAGGACAGCCAGCCTGCGGTTGCTTTGGGCTTAGGCGCACCCCAGCCCATAACAGGTTTAGTTTCATAGCGCCACCGGGCTTGAACATCGCCGCCCGGCGTCAGCAGCTTACCTTGGTGAACAGTAGCCGTTGCCTGGTAGCCCTCTGCCACTTCGCGCTCAAACACGTCAGGCGGCAAGTATCGCGCTGGGCCTTTGCGTTTGTGACCGATGCCTAATCTGTCGGGCTTGGCCCAAAAGCCATCTGTATTTGAGAAGGTACGGCAGTAGTAGTCTTCGTTGGGGCCACCGAGGATTTGGGCAACGCCGCCGCTGTAGTCGCTGCCGCCTGCCGGGTCGTCGATAGAGTACATGAAGGCGAAGGTGTGGCCCGGCTCAGGCAGGGTGACTCGGAAATACCAGCCTTCAAAGAAGCGATTGGGTTTGAATCCTGGGATATTTTGCCAGTGGTAGCCGCTATGAGGGGGTTCTGTATAGGCTAGCTGGCTCATTTGGTTTCGACCCAGCGCGGGACGTACTGCCAGCCTTTTTTGATGCCAGTTCGCCATTGATGGTAGTCAGGCTGCTTTTCTTCTACGAGTGCCCAAAAGCTGGCCGAATGGTTCATGTGCACGGTATGGCAAAGCTCGTGAACCAGCACGTAATGGACAAACGGACGGGGTAGAAAGAGCAGCTTGTAGTTGAGGCTGATGTCTTTTTGGCTAGAGCAGCTTGCCCATACCGTTTTTTGGCCGCGTACGGAAATGCGACGGCAGGGCAAATCGAGTTCAAAGCCGAGCTGACGCAGCCAGGGGGCAAGTTCTTTGTGAGCTTTGTGGGCCAGCCATTTTCTTAAGACGGCCTGGCAGGTGGTGGGCTGTTCGGTGTTGCCGCGAAGGGTGAGACGGCCGTTGAGTGAGGGTATGCAGACGATGCGATCGCTCTCACTCTGCTGGTAAGCCACTGACCAAGACTCTACCTTGTCTTTAGCAGTAGGCGGCTCACTCGGCTCGGTGACCTTTTCAGACTGCCAGCGGAGGAAAATGGTATCGGGTTTTTCAACGCCCCAGTCTTTGGGGGTGTCTTCAGCGGCAGTGAGCAGGCGATCGCGCGTCTTCTCAATCCAGGCCCGCTTACGCTCCAAAATCTCCGGCAGCTTAGAGCGCTTAAACTTAGGCGGCACAATCACCTCCACCTCACCCTCTACCGAAATTTTGATCGAGACATTTTTGGCCCGCTTGCTTTCGCGAACCTTGTACTTTGGTAGGGCAACGGCCATGGACTTAGGCGTGGAAAAGAGTTCGAGCTGAGACATTAATCTTCTAACCTATCCCCACTATTCTAAATCCCTAGCGGCTTCCTTTGGGATCGAGTGCGTCACGCAGGCCGTCGCCTAATAGGTTAAAAGCCAGCACGGTGAGCGTGATAAACAGGCCGGGAAAGACGATTGTCCAGGGGGCCGAAAGGGAGTAGCCGCCTTTGAAGGCGTCGGAGAGCATGGTGCCAAGTTCGGGCGTGGGGGGCTGCGCGCCAAGGCCAAGAAAGCCTAAGCCTGCGGCTTCTAGGGTAGAGGTGCCGATGGCGAGGGTGGCCTGAACGACTAAGGGCGCAAGGCTAGCGGGCAAGATGTGGAGGAAGACGATGCGGGGGGCTTTGGCTCCGAAGGCGCGGACGGTTTGGATAAATTCTTGTTCGCGCAGGGAGAGCACCATGCTGCGGGTGAGGCGAATGAATTTGGGGATTTGGACGATGCCAACTGCGAACATGACGCTGACGACGCTAGGGCCGGTAACGGTGACGACTGCGATCGCCAGCAAAATAGACGGAAACGCTAGCATCACATCAGTGAGCCAGCCAATAATTCTCTCTATCCAGCCCCGAAAATAACCAGCGGCAAGTCCTAACGCCACCCCGATCAAGCAGCCCTACTAAAACAGACACTAACCCAATCACCAGAGATGTTCTGAGGCCGTACCAAACCTGCGTGAAAATATCGCGGCCTAGTCCGTCTGCACCAAACCAGTTCGATAGGCTCGGGCCTTCTAGCCGGATAGCATAGTTGCTCGCTGTAGAAGGATCGTAGGGTTTTAAGACAGGTGCAAGGATAGCTGCAAGGATTATGAACAGCGTGAGCCCTAGACCGATGAGGCCCGAGGTGGATTCTAAAAATCTTTGAACGGCTCTGTTGTTGAGCAGCTTGGATTTACGTTTAGGAGGAGCAGCGATCGCCATAATATTCCTTGTTGTTAGCGAGCTTATTTGTACTGAATACGAGGATCTAGAAACGCATACGAAATATCTACCAGCAAATTAACAAGTACAAATACAAACGCCACGAACATAACGCCGCCCTGCACCACCGGATAGTCTCTTTGTAAAATGCCTTCGTAAATCCATTTGCCAATGCCCGGCCACGAGAAAATAGTCTCGGTGAGAATCGCGCCGCCGAGCAGCGTACCAAACTCTAAGCCGACAATCGTGACAACAGGCAGCATGGCATTTTTAAGCGCGTGTTTACCAATCACCCGCAGCTCTTTTAGCCCTTTAGATCTGGCTGTGCGAATGTAGTCTTGTGAGAGCACTTCTAGCATGGCGCTGCGCGTGATTCGAGCAATAATCGCCAGCGGAATCGTGCTAAGCGTGACGGCTGGCAAAATCAGGTGAGCAAGAATATCGCCTAGCGCACTGAAGTCGCCTTGAATGAGGGCATCGAAAATATAGAAGCCGGTAATCTCTTTGAAGTCGTAGCCGACATTGACACCGATGCGTCCGCTTGGCGGTAGCCACTGCAAGTTGACGGCGAATAGATATACCAGCAGCAGGCCGAGCCAGTATACGGGCATCGAAACGCCGATGAGAGAGCCGGTCATCGTCAGGTTGTCGATAAAGCTATTTTTGCGGACGGCGGCAATGACACCAGCAGGAATGCCGAGTAGCAGAGCGATGATCATGGAGACAACGGCTAGCTCAAAGGTGGCGGGCCAGCGTAGGGCGATCGCGTCCACAATCGATTCGCCAGTAAAGATGCTCGTGCCCAAGTCGAACCTGAATAGGCTCGTGAGAAAGGAGAGGTACTGGAGCGGCAGCGGTCGGTTGAGGCCCATGCTTTCTCGCACTCGGGCCAGTGATTCAGCGCTGGCGCGATCACCTAATAAGGTAACTGCTGGGTCGCCTGGAATGAGATGTAGGAAGGCAAACACCAGTAGCGAGATGCCTAATAGAACGGGTACTAGCTGAAGCAATCGTCCGAAAATGTATCTACCCATCAGAAAGTTACCTCTAGTGTGTTCTTTTCCTATACGCCCTAGTGGTTACTGTTTGCTAACTCTTCTCAACCGTTGTAAAAGCCTCCGACCCCAACGGACTCGGCGTCCACCCCGTCACGCTTGTCCGCTGAGCCAACAGCGGCTGAGAATGCACGATTGGAATCCGCAGCGCTTCCTCGAAGATCAGCTCATCAGCCTCCTTGTATAACGCTTCTCTTTCACTTGGCTCGCTCGCCGTCCGTGCCTGGTTCAAAAGAGAAAACAGCTCAGGATTCTCATAGTCTCCTAAATCCTGAGTCGCGCCGGGGCCAAAGTGAGCGTACAAGAAGTTATCTGGATCGCCGTAGTCGCCCGTCCAGCCCAGCATGAAGGACTGAAAGCCGGGGGCGGTGTTGCGATCGTCTAAATAAGCGCCCCAGTCTTTGGTTTGCAGATTTACATTGATACCGATCTGGCTTAGCTCAGAGGCGAAGGCTTCTGCGATGGGCTTGGGGTTGGGGAAGTAAGGGCGGCTAACAGGCATGTACCACAGGTCGAGATCGAAGCCGTTGGGATAGCCCGCTGCTGCGATCGCCTCCTTTGCCGCTGCCGGTTCATACTGATAGTCACTCACCGATTCACCTTGGAACTCCTTGAGTGAGGGCGGTGTAAAGTGTCCGTCCGTTTCGCCTAGCTCACCCCAAAAGGCTTGAACAATCTCGGTTTTGTTGATGGCTTGTGCGATCGCCTGTCGAACCTCAACGTTAGCAAGCGGCTCATAAGAAGGATTGAGCGCCAGGTAACCCACATTCAAAGAAGGCCGAAAAACAGCTTCCAGGTTTGGATCGGACTCAATTTCTGGAAGTTGATCGGGTGTGAGATCAACGGTAAAGTCCAGCGTTCCAGCGCGAAGTTGGGCTAAGCGAGCAGCCGGATCTTCAACAAAGCTCATCACGAGCTGATCGGCTTCAGGCAGGCCCTCTTCCCAGTAGTCTTCGTATTTAGAGAGGGTGACGCGATCGCCACTACGCCATTCTTCAAACACAAACGGCCCAGTGCCCACGGCCTGACCCGATGCGGTGCCATAGCTAGCGCCCCCCTCCTGCATCGCAGTTGGGCTGCCAATGCCAAAGTATCCCGAGCCAATCGCGGCTGGAAATGCTGCAAAGGGTTCTTTAAGCTGAAACTCTACGGTTGTTGGATCTACAGCGCTAACGGCTGTGAGCGTAGAGTCTTCGGTGCCCTTAAAGCCACCAAACAAATCCGTCCAAATTTCGTACAGATTACCCTCATCTCGAAAGCCAAATTCAAACTCTGGATCCCACCAGCGGTTGACGTTAAATACAACAGCTTCGGCGTCAAAGTCTGTGCCGTCGTGGAACTTGACGCCTTCTTGCAGATTGAATGTCCAGGTTAAACCATCCTCAGAAGCGTTCCATTCAGTCGCTAGCTCTGGAACGGGGTCGGTTGTGCCGGGTGCGGTGCCCGTCAAATAGTTGTAAATTTGCTTTTGAACAATGATGGAGTTGCCGTCAGTGATATTGCCAGGCGTGAGATTTACCGGCTGACCGCCCGCGCCATACACTAAAGCCCCGGTTGCAGCAGGTGCAGCGGCATCTCCTGTTGTGGTTGCATCAGGTGCGCCTCCCCCACAGTTAGCGAGTACAACTGACAGCGTTAGCGCAAACAAGGCTAATATCAACTGCCTGAAGCGTCGATTTAACAAGCTGGGTTTGCGCATCACAAATAAGCTCCGCATACTAATTACTAAAAGCAGAATTAAAGCGCACTCTACCAAACGCCTTAGTTGCCTGCGTCCAAACCTACATAAATCTTCTGATACTAAAGTGAGTAAATAGATACATACCGCGCTAATTCATATGTTTTCGAGAGAAGACATGTCTTTAGACATACAGCTAAAGAGAGTAGCTATAGATCCCTTTCTATGTCCAAGAATATCGGCTATCGAACCTGATTTTGCTATCAAAATAGCGTTTAGTTCCAGTTGCTACTGCCGTTCTTTTACTTTGCTGCTACTGTGTCTCTATCGTTACCTGATCTGACTATTCGATCGGCTATAGCAATGACTTTTCCCATCCTTGATGTTCGAGATTTATCGGTGACTTTCTCTACTAAGTCAGGAGAGGTTCGAGCGGTTAAGTCGGTGTCTTTTGCCCTCGCACCCGGAGAGACGCTAGGGCTGGTGGGCGAATCAGGATCAGGAAAGTCAGTGACTTCTTTAGCGCTAATTGGCCTGTTAGATCCAGAGACGAATATTTCGGGGGAAGTGTTGTTTCGCGATCCACGATCGCCCGATGCCAAGCCGGTAGATTTGCTCAAGCTCTCACGAGACGAGCGCAGAGCGTACCGAGGCAAACTAATCTCTATGATCTTTCAAGAGCCGCTGACCTCTCTCAATCCGGTATATACCTGCGGCAATCAGCTTGTAGAAGCGCTGAAGCTACATCAAGACTTAGACGATAAAGCGGCGACTGAGCGGGCGATAGAGCTATTTAGTGAAGTACAGCTTCCCGAGCCGAAGCAAATTCTAGGCCGCTATCCCCATCAGCTTTCAGGCGGGCAGCAGCAAAGGGTGATGATCGCCATTGCCCTTGCCGGAGATCCCGCTATCCTCATTGCAGATGAACCCACCACCGCGCTCGATGTCACCATTCAGGCCACGACGCTTGATCTTCTTCGCAACCTGCAATCTTCAAGAGGCACTGCCATTGTCTTTATCACGCACGACATGGGCGTTGTCTCTGAAATTGCCGATCGCATTGCCGTCATGTACAAGGGAGATTTGGTTGAAATTTCGCCAGTGTACGATCTGTTTGCCGATCCGCAGCATCCTTACACGCAAGGACTGTTGAACTGTCGCCCAAGGCCGAATAAACAGCTTAAGCGACTGCCGACCGTGAGCGATTTTATGGAGGTGGAAGGCTCGCAGATTATTGCAAAGGTGCGGACAGAGCGTGAGAGGGCCGAGCTATTAGCAGAGGTGAGTCCGACTGAAGTAGAACAACATCGTTTAGAACTGTTGAGTCATGCTCCTTTGCTACAGGTGAAGAACCTGACTAAGGCGTTCCCGATGCGTCATGGGTTCTTTGGCCAAAAAACAGACTTTAAAGCGGTTGATAGCGTCAGCTTTGATGTGTATCCGGGTGAAACTTTAGGGCTAGTGGGTGAGTCGGGCTGTGGCAAATCTACCCTGAGTCGCTGCTTATTACGGCTGATTGAGCCGACTTCAGGCTCCATTCAATTCGACAGTCAGTCTGTTCTAGATTTGAGCAGTAAGAAAATGCGCCAGTTGAGAAGAGAAATGCAGATTGTGTTTCAAAATCCTTATGGCTCGCTTGATGCTCGGCAGACGATTGGCTCTGCGATTATTGAGCCGATGCGAATTCATGGGCTAGGTGGCGATGAGTCGCAAAGGCAGACGCGGGCGGCTGATTTATTAGAGCGGGTGGGGTTAGATGCAAGTGCGCTGAAGCGGATGCCCTATGAGTTTTCGGGTGGGCAGCGGCAGCGGATTTGTATTGCGAGGACGTTAGCTTGCGAGCCAAAGTTTATCATTTGCGATGAGTCGGTATCAGCGCTTGATGTGTCGGTGCAGGCGCAGGTGTTGAACCTGTTAAAAGATTTGCAGGCTGAGTTTAATTTGACCTATATCTTTATCTCTCATGACTTGAGCGTGGTTAAGTTTGTGAGCGATCGCATCATGGTCATGAACAAAGGCCGCATCGAAGAAATCGGCCCTTCCGAAGCCATTTACAACTCGCCCCAAAAGCCCTACACCCAACAGCTCATCGCCGCCATTCCCGATGCCAAGCTCGACAATATCCGCCAGCGTCAGCTTTCGCACTAAACTGATAATTGTCTTCAGTTGCGGTGTATGGTTTGGCAATACCCACGCTTGATGAGCTACCTTTTCTCAAATCGCTGTGCTGGCAGGGCCAAACGGCATCGATTGCAGGTTTGGCAGAGGATGAAATTCTTTCGCTGTACGAGCGCGGCTGGCGCTATCGAGGCGTGATGGCTGATTTGGGCGAGACGGAAAAGGTTTGGCTGCAAACGCTAGCTGCTAAACATCATTCTTGGCTGGTTAATGAGATTTAACGATCTGCCTATCGAGAGCGCTCTCACTGACTTAGCTCCATTACTTTCCCGCCAGCTTCGATTTAACAATCGCCTGCACCTTATTGCCGTCAGCTTGGCCTTTGAGCTTTGCCATCACTGGCCCCATCACTTTACCCATGTCTCGCATACTGCTGGCTCCGGTTTGTGTGATCGCCTCATCCACCGCCGCCTCAATATCCGCATCCGAAAGCTGAGCAGGCAAATACTCTTCTAATATCTCCAGCTCTTTCGCTTCTTTATCAGCCAGCTCAGTGCGCCCGGCATCCGTAAATTGCTTAATCGAGTCACGGCGCTGCTTAGCGAGCTGCATCACAATTGCCATCTCCTCATCTTCATTGAGTTCTTCGCGACCTTTGCCGCGAATCTCACTTTCTTTCTCAATAATGACTTTTTTAATCCCGCGCACGGTTTCTAGCCGAAGCTTGTCTTTAGCCTTCATAGCAGTTTTAATTTCGTCTGAGACGCGATCTTTTAGGCTCATGGTTTGAAGTTCCTGAGTAGTGGAAGGTTTGATAGGTAAAAACAAGAGGGGCTACAGCACTGCTGAGCCCCTACAGTTGCAATGTAAGTAAACGAGGCTTTTAATATTCGGGAACGGAGGGATCGACTTCTTTGCTCCAGGCAAGAATGCCGCCTTTAACGTTAGTGCCTTCAATGCCTGCTTCTTTGAGAATGGCTAAAGCCTTGGCAGAACGGCCACCCATTTTACAGTGGGCAACCAGCTTATGGCCGTTGAGCATTCCCTGGAGCTTGAGCACGCCGTCGCCGTTTTCGATTTCGCCCAGCGGGATCAGCGTAGAGCCAGGAATGCTGGCGATTTCGTACTCGTTAGGGTTACGAACGTCTAGCAAGAAGTAATCGTCTTTATCGCTATCGAGCAGCGCCTTAAGATCGGTAACAGACATTTCGTTAAGTGACGCTGCTTGCTGCGCCTCTTCCTCAGCAGCTTGCGGAATGCCACAGAATTGCTCGTAGTCAATCAGCTTGTCAATAACGGCGCGGTGTTCTTCAGGCGGCTTGCGCAATCTGAGTTCCCTAAAGCTCATGTCTAGAGAGTTATACACCAGCAGGCGACCGCTCAAGGTATTGCCTTTGCCGAGAATAATCTTGATAGTTTCGGTCGCCTGAATCACCCCGATCATGCCAGGGAGAATGCCAAGTACGCCGCCTTCTGCGCAAGAAGGAACCAGGCCCGGTGGTGGTGGCTCTGGGTAGAGGTCACGGTAGTTTGGCCCGCCTTCATAGTTAAAGACGGTCGCCTGACCTTCAAAGCGATAGATAGAGCCGTAGACGTTGGGCTTATCGAGTAGGACGCAGGCGTCGTTGACAAGGTAGCGGGTCGGGAAGTTGTCGGTGCCGTCTACCACGATGTCGTAGGGCTCGAAGATGTCGAGGGCGTTGTCAGATGAAAGGCGGACTTCGTGGAGGTCTACCTGGCAGTAAGGGTTGATTTCGAGAATGCGGTTTTTGGCAGACTCGATTTTCGGTTTACCGACCCAGGAGGTGCCGTGAATGACCTGGCGCTGTAGGTTTGAATGATCTACTACGTCAAAGTCAACGATGCCGATACGACCGACGCCAGCAGCGGCTAAGTAGAGCAGTAAGGGCGAGCCCAGACCGCCAGTGCCGACGCAGCAAACGCTGGCGGCTTTTAGCTTTTTTTGACCTTCAAGGCCAACCTCTGGCAGGATTAGGTGGCGAGAGTAGCGTTCGTACTCTGCCTTGTTCAGTTGGATGTCATCCAAATTGGGATTCAGCATGGTGAATGGGTGAAAAGGGTTTGGAGGCTGGGGTTAAGACGGGTGATTGTAAGTATGAATCACTTGCCTATTGCGGCTGACGGCAGCAGCTAGCTGAGTACGGATGAGACAAAGATTGGGTTAATAATAGCTAAGCCAGGAGCGGCATTCGATCGGTGGCCGCTGACGGAGCTATCTGCATGGCTTCGGGTTGAAACTGATGCTCTGAGTCTAGCGCCCAGTTTTTAATATCGACCGTTTTGCCTTTGCATACCGACATAATTGTATAGGCATAGTCGGGCCAGGCTTGAGCGCGATCGCACTCCGAAGGCACCGCCACATGATCCGGGTGCGAATGATAAATCCCAATAATCTTCAGCCCCTTCTCCCGCGCCTGCCTTTGCACTCGCAGCATATCTACAGGATCAATCGTAAACCGCCGCGCTTTCGTAAATTCTTCAGGATCAACGCTTTCATCAAGCGCCTCAGCAGTAGACCACTTATTCTCTACCGCCACTAGCTCAACCAGTCGCTTCTGACTAGATACGCGATCTATCTCACCCAGCATCAAGCCGCAGCACTCTTCGGGATAGACCCGCTCGGCGTGAGCTGACATTTCAGAGGTGTGCTGTTGAGTGAGAAATAGAACCACGGCTGTTTTAGATAGCAGATAAGTAGTAGACATCAATTTTAGGGCAATAGGTTACGAGTTAACTGTTACGGAATAAAAACTCGCCTTGCGCCTATACTGCCAAGCAGGATGCGTGCATGTCCCTCAATGTTGTGGTCAACTAGGAAGATCACGCGCGGCTTTGGTGCTTTGCCCTAGATGCCTGAAGTTTTTCCCAAGCCGCTTCTAAACCGGGCGGCGGTGGCAACTTGGCAATTCGAGCGTTGCGCTCTTTATTTTGCTCTTCGTAATACCGCTGAAGCTCTTCAGCTTCTCTAAGAACTTGCTGATATTCCGCCTCTACTTCAGCACGGTTAGACTCGATGTACGTTAGGGCGGCATTCATTTGCTCTTCGGACAAATCAAATAAACCGCAGATAAACTTATGCGGATACTGAGCTGTTGTGTAGTCCATTACGTCGTAGAGCGTTATACGGGTTCCTGAAATTGTCAGTCCGCGCTCAGTACGAATAATTGAAGCTTGCTTATTCGGCGCTGAAGTCATATCGACTCTCTATAAACCATAGCTTGGAACTTATGTTAGCTCAGACTCAAGAGAGGTAATTACGTTACGAATCAACTATTCACCTCACTTTATAAATAAGTGATACAAGACTTAATTAGCACCCTTGAAGATGGCTACTTCCATAGCGATGCACGATTTGAGGAGCTGATCGACGACCTTATCCATCTCAACGGAGCGAGAGGCTTTAAAGAAAATGCGATCGCCCCCCCTCATCTCATTTTCCAAATACTCTGCCAGCTCAGCATGACTCTCAAACTGCTGGCTTGGCGTTTGTCCTGCCCCCTGCGCCATCGCCGCCGCCTCATCAGGATCGGCCAAAATCAAAAGCCGATCGATGCCTTCACTAGCCACCGTCTCGCCAATGTGCCGATGCAGTGAAACAGACTGATCGCCCAGCTCTTTCATCGTGCCGAGCACCGCGATTCTGCGTTTGCCGGGCTGATCGGCTAATAGCTGTAGCGCTGCAACCATCGCTTCGGCCCCGGCGTTGTAGGTTTCATCTAAAAAGACGATATCGTTCGGGAGCTGATGAATCTGAGCGCGCCCGGCAGGCATCGCAACGTTGAAGCCGTTGGCTAGCTCTTGCCAGTTCAGGTTTAGGGCTTTGAGGGTTGCGATCGCACCTAACAAATTCAGCGCATTATGCCGCCCCGGTAGCGGCAGAGGAATCTCAATTCTCTCAACCACAACCCTGCCATCTACAAGCTGACCGTGAACGTCACCGCCTTCTAGACCGTAGGTAATTTGCTTGCCAGACCAAACCGTCGCCGCCGTACTTATGAGCAGCGCGTCGTCATGGTTAAGTACGGCGGTACCCGTTTTGGGTAGCTCTCGCAAAAGTTCGCATTTGGCCTGGGCGATCGCCTCCCGAGAGCCCAGCCGCCCAATATGAGCCGTCCCTACATTCGTAATCAGCGCGATATCAGGCTGAGCGATTTGAGTGAGCAGCGCAATTTCTTCGAGGCCCCGCATTCCCATCTCAACTACGGCGTAACTATGCTCGCTAGTCAGACCAAGCAGCGTCTTAGGCACACCGATCTCGTTGTTATTATTCGCCTGCGTTTTGTGCACTGAGCCGAACTGACCAAGGGCCGCAGCCACGAGTTCTTTAGTGGTGGTTTTGCCAACAGAGCCCGTAATTGCGATCACAGGCGCAGGCATTTGCTGACGCCACCACCGACCCAGAGTTTGGTAGGCCGCTAGCGTGTCGCTGACTTCTAGTAAGGGGTAGTTGATCGAGTGGGGGAGAGCATTTTGGCGTGTGACGGCAGCGATCGCACCTTTCTCCATCGCCTGCTGCACAAAATCATGACCGTTAAACGTTTCGCCCTCTAGCGCTACAAAAAGCTCATTGGGCTGTACCTGTCGGGTATCTGTCGTAATCCCGGTAGCCGTGAGAGTAGCGGTGCGATCACCACCCTTCACATCTGCATTGAGCACCGCTACCAACTTGCTTAAAGGCGCGCTAAAACCTGCCATACATTCACCCAAAACCTGACGAGATCATACCAAGCGAACCGCTACTCTCAATCCCATCAAAACGGAAGATCCTCAATGTAATGTCCGAAAGATTGAACATTAGAACTTGATAGGTTGATTAGACAGCCGGGCATATTAGTTTGCATAAATATCATCGAAGTTTGATGGGACTGAACTTGAGTAGAGATAGCGGTCACTGTAGTCGCTTTTGGATTGATGTATGATCTTCCCTTCAATTGGATGACTTGCGCGAAAGACCCAGCAAATCATCCACGAAATAGTCACTATTCCTCTGCTCCAGCTTCATCCAGTTCCTGCTCTTAAGAAGCTTTACCCCACACGCTGAATCATGATCTCGAACAGCCATTCCAACAGCCAAAAAACTGCTTTCGGTTCAGAGCTGCCGCCCTCAACTAGAGCGGCGGACGCCTACAGCGATGACTTGATGGACGATCTGTTCTCAGATGTAGATCAGATATTAGAAGGCGACCTGAGCAGCTACATGACGGTTGTGAATCACAATGCAAAGCCGATCAACCCTTCTACTAGAACCGTTCAGCTACCAGATAACTTTGTGCCTCAAAGTGCCGCTGACATCTACCGCGCTACCGTAGCCGCCAGCCGCCAGCCTGAATACCGGCCAGTCGCCCAGCCCAGCCAGCCAGCCAGCCGACAGGCGCAACCAATTCCACATACCAGCTCGGCCATAAACCTCAGCCGCCAGCCCATCAATAACCGCTCTATGAGCTACGGCGGCGGCAGACCCGTGACCGCTGCCCGTCCAACGGCTGCCCGCTCAGGCAATCTTCAAACCGCCGTCATTCAAACCCCAGTCCAGTCCCCAAACGCTCAGCTCTATAGCGCGCCCGCCAACACGCGATGGCCCGTTGCGCCACAAGATGAGCCATCGCCTATTCAAAGCATTTCCAACTACCTTTATCCCGAGCAGTCCTATACAGAGCTAACATTAGCGAACGCCTCAGCTAGACCCCCGCAAACTATCTTTGAGCCTCGGGCAAAGCCACAGTCTCAGCCGGTTTCTCTACCCTTTCTCCTCATCGGCGCGGCGAGTATTTCAGCCGTCAGCAGCTTAGGGCTTTGGACGCTGAGCCAAAACGCACCCAACAACGGCTGGCTGCTTTCACTCAACAGAGAAGCTGCTGCTGCAGAGCTACCAGATAATTCAACCGAAGACTTTCTGGCCTATTTGCAGCAATCGATAGATGTCATTAGCGCTCGCGAAGCTCAAGCGAATCAAACCGTTGCCGTGCTTCCTGTCGTTAATAGCGCGCCTACGGTGCCTACGACAGTCCCGAATACGAACCCAGCAGCGCCTGTTGGCGTACTGCCTAACCTGCCTGGTGCAAAAGCCGCTGCCAACGTAATTGAGCGCGTATTCGTACCGGTCTACCAAAATCAAAACAGCGCTCAGGCCGCTGCGCCCGCACCTGTCGCCCCTCCACTTCCAGCAGTCGCGCTGCCTAGCCAGGCTCAAAAACCCACGGTTCCCGTTCCCGCACCTGTCGCCGCTGCCGCTGCTATTCCACCCGGCGCACCTAGCAACGCCACGCCTTCTATTCCTATCGTGCCAGTGGGCGCTGGCAGTTTACCAACCCCTGCCCCTAGCACAACAATCGCGGTAGCCCCTACGAACGCAGCCGCTGCTATTACGAACGTTACGCCAAATTCTGAACACGCCTTGGTTGGGATCTTGAATTTGGGCAGTCGATCGGCAGCTTTGTTTAATGTAGATGGTAATTCGCAGCGGGCTTATGTGGGCGATCGCATTGGCGTTTCTGACTGGACGCTCGTGTCGGTGAACGGTCAAGACGTACAGGTTCGCCGCGATGGTGAAGTGCGCTCGGTCTACATTGGCCAAAGGTTCTAAAGTGGAAGGGAACAACCCTTATTACGACCCGACCATGGGCTAAGAGCCATGAGCTTATTTGAAGATCTGAGCCGCTTTTTAGAAACGCGGCTCGATGAATTTTTACGCGCTAATCCGCATTTAGAGCTGCGGGCACTGGCCGATCAGCTACGCGGGCAGGAAGAAGATTCAGTGCGACTGCTCGGTGATTTGAACCGGCGCGAGAAGCAGCTAGAAAACAGCATTTTAGAAACGGCTCAAGACATTCAGCAGTGGCACAGTCGTGTGGCTAAAGCGAAAGCGGCGAATCGTCAGGATTTGGTTGGCCCTGCCCAAGAGCGGGAGGCGGCTTTGCTGCGTCAGGGTAATCATCTTTGGGGACAGCTCAAAGGGGTTAAAGAGCGCATCGAACAGACGAAAGAGCTGTATCAACGGGTGAAAACGAAGCGCCAGGAAGTGAAGACGAAAATCGCTCAGGCGGCTGCGGCTGCACCGAAAGTCAGTACTGACTGGGGCACCTCTGGGTGGAATCAAAGCGCCTATAGCTTTAACCAATCGCTCGATCCCTTAGATGAAAGCTTTCGACAGTGGGAAGCTGAAGAGGAGCTGAATGAGCTGAAGCGGAAGATGAATTCGTAGCAGGCTTCAACAATCTGTCATGGAAAAAGCGCGATCTCTTGTAAAAGGGGTCGCGCTTTTTTTTGTGCAAAATAGTTCTTCTAACTAAGCTTACTGCCAGTCGCCAGAGACAACTTCTACCGGACTGCCGCTTGTGGTTACAACGTCTAGCGGCAGGCTAGCTTGTTCTTCTGTGCGCTCAAACTGGATGACTTGCAGGCCCGTGGTGCTCGGTTCTACGGTCATGGTGTAGCGATCGCCCACTTTCTCCAAGCCCACGATCTCATGGTTCAAAAGCCAGGTTTCAGCGCGATCGCCTTCATTAATCGCCGCCATCGTCTCAGGCACATAGCAGCTAGCTAAATCATCCGTAGCCGTCCACACACCCGATAGGTTCTCAGGTTCTAGACGCGCGCTTAGACCATAGGTTGTAAAGCTGATGACCTGATGATTCCAGAACTGGGTAGAGGCGCTTTTAAGTGAACCGCTTGCGATCGCCTCACCATAGCGGGGATCGGCCCCTAAATGCTTAGCCTGCTCAACGTCAGTCGGCCTTTGCCAGCTCTCTACATCCGCGCACACTTCAAAGTCCACAGCAGACTGAGCACCTACAGACTCACTTAGGGCAACGACTTCTTGGGCCTCAGCCGATTTCTCAATACCACTGTTAGCTAACAGATTGCTCGCAGTCGGACTAGGGCAACCCGAAACGACGCTGGCTCCTAACAAAACAACGGCTAGCTGCTGTACCTTCTTAAACGCACTATTTTTCATCACCAAATTCACACTCAACTTTGATTGGCTAGTTTTAGTCCTAACCTGACAGGTTCCATATACATGCCTCTTACTGACGAAAGCTTTAAGCTCTACTACATCAGCTCAACTACAAATATTTGCGACTGATCCCAAATAGATAACGCTATCTGATCAGATTGCTTAGCTCAAATGAAGCAAACATCAAAGAACTTAGCCATCCATCAGAGTAGATATTTGTATCTTTGAAAAGACTGATTAAAAGAAAAGAAAAATCTCTAAAAAAAACTTCAAAGAGATGAGTTGAACTTACGATCAAGAACGTTTCACCGAATAGCTATAACGTTGGTCAGTAAGCTTTCTAAAGAATAACCCGAAGCCTAATTGAAAGGGCTTTTAGTTACTGCTTCGTTCGGGCGTTAGCTCAAGTAAATAGAACCTACGTAAGTTAAACCACGACAAAGGTTTCTTAAGCAAATTTAGACGGTTATTCTTAACGTTTTAAATATTACTTTACGATGGCTTTACACAAGTCGAGGCGACTGGTGAGCAAGCTTCATAAAGCGGCATAGAACGCTGTGACTGGCTCTCAGGGACAAAGGAAACTAGCTACCTATCATTATCTACAGATTGGTCACGCTGAGCAGCTATCAGTAGACCAGTTTATAAAAAACGTAATAACTGGCTTTGATATATGAGGTAATCACGTAGCGGCTTTGTAATGTCAGCTACAAATTTACTCTAACAACATTGCTGGTATCAAATAGTGAGTGGCAGCGGTATTTTTCACAGTAGCCGCTTCGCCAGGCTATGCAGACTTTGAGCCAATTGATTCAGCTTGATAAGCTGCTAGAAACGCCTTGCCTATCTCAGTCAGCCGCACTTCTTGAATTGCCTTTTTCGTAACCTTAAGAAGCTTACGCGCCACCAGACCGCTGATAAGCTGCGATCGCCCTTCTGTTGGCACACACCCGCCTAACTTCTCAGCCGTCATCGATCCCTTGCACACTCTCAGCAGCTTTAACTCGTCAGGTGTTACCGGCAGGCTCGTTGTTTGCAAGGTGAGCAGCATTCGCCCTGGTGCAGATATCGTGAAGCGAAATATCTCTGCGTCGTATTCAACGAGCCCTTTTTCGGATAGGGAGTGACAGATGCGATCGCACTTAGCCAAAGAGGTTCGACTGTTGGGCTTCAATGCAGCAATAGGTGATCGCTGTTCCTCAGATTCCAATAATTTCAGTAAAAACTTAAGCTCAACGGCTTCTAAAGTCTCTATTTCTAGAAGCTCTGATTTTAGACACGCTTTCTTCAAGCTATTCATGATGAAATTGAGAATGCTATTTGGTAATCATGTACTACTTTACAGCAGACATTGAATTCGATAGCACCTGAATTTTGAGGCTACTAGACAGCAATTCCCTCTATGTAAGCAGATGTGCTTGATGGCAGCGGCAGCGGTTCCCCTTCGAGCTTGAGTCCTTCTAAGTGAAACGTGATCGCCTCTTCCATATTCTCAGTAGTTTCCTCGTGAGATTTGCCTGTCGTTACGCATTCAGGAATATCAGGAGAGTATGCCGAAAATCCTGTCTGCGTTTTTTCAATAACGATTAAGTACTTCATCTATTCGACCTGCTCTATCAAGTCATTGTGACGTTTTTTTTGCTTTGCGATTCTGTTTCGCAGATGTTTCGCGATCGCCCCTCCCCACATTCCGCTCCCAAAAATACCCGCCTGAATATCCCTGAACATCCGCATCCTTCTCAGCCAAAGCCAGCCGCTTTTGCGCCAAGCAGCAATACATCTGCTCCTGCTCAATACCCACATACTGACGACCCAGCTTTTTAGCCACCACCGAAGTAGTCCCCGAGCCCAGGAAAGGATCAAACACCACATCCCCCGGATGAGAACTCGCTAATATCATCTTGGCAATCAGCTTCTCAGGCTTTTGCGTCGGATGGTCTGTATTTTCAGGCATTGACCAAAAGGGTACAGAGATGTCTGTCCACAGGTTAGAAGGATGCGTAGCGCGAAAATTGCCGCTCTCAGTCGCCTGCCAGTCTTTCGGCTCTCCGCTCTCATCTCGGTATGGTGCGCGAACTCGCCTTTGTAGTTTTACGGCCTCCACGTTAAAGGTGTAGTCATTGCCGAGCGTACCAAACCAAATATCTTCAGACGCATTTTTCCAGTTACGCTTAGCGCCTCGCCCCTTCTCACGCTCCCAGGTGATGCGATTGCGCACCTGAAAATATTGGGCAAACACCTCATAGATGGCATTAGACGACTGCCAGTCGCAGCACATATATATAGAGGCGTTTGGTTTTAGCAATCTAGGCAGCTCAGGTATCCAGGTCATTAGCCAATCTTTGTAGGCTTGAGGCGATCTTGCTTTAAACACCGTTCCATTAAACGCCTTTTGCAAGTTATACGGCGGATCGACAATCAGCAAATCGACAAAACTATCCGGCAACCAGGGCAGCACGTCAAATAGGCTCTGGTGAATCGTACAGTTTAGGATCTCTGCGGCGGATGTTGGGCCACTCAGCACCCTCAGCTGAGCGGCGTACAGATCGGCTTCTTGCTCACTAAGCCTTAGCGTTCGATTATTAGGGGCTTTTTTATGCTCTTCAGGCTTAGCGGCTTTGGGCTTTGGCAAAAGGTCAGCGGCTCCATTGGTCAAGTCACCAAAATCACCTTATCACCCCGCCATCCGTCAGCATTTGGAACTGAAGCCTCTAGAATGAGAGGATACGCATTTAAGTCAACTACTCGCTTTCGTCTTATGTTTGAAGCCCTCTCAGAACAATTTGAATCCGCCTGGAAAAAGCTTCGCGGCCAGGACAAAATTTCGGATGCAAATATTACCGAAGCGCTCAAAGAAGTACGGCGAGCGCTCCTAGAAGCTGACGTTAATTTAGACGTGGTAAAAGGCTTCGTCGCTGATGTCAAAGAAAAGGCTCAGGGCGCTGATGTTGTCTCTGGCGTCCGGCCCGACCAGCAGTTTATCAAAATTGTCTACGACGAACTCGTCGAAACCATGGGCGACACCAACGTGCCCCTGGCCGATAGCGAAAATAAGCCTACCGTCGTCCTCATGGCCGGGTTGCAGGGTACGGGTAAAACCACCGCCACCGCAAAGCTCGCCCTGCACCTGAGAAAGCAGAACCGCAGCGCTTTGCTGGTCGCTACAGACGTTTACCGACCAGCGGCAATCGATCAGCTACTCACGCTGGGTAAACAGATCGATGTCCCAGTCTTCGAGATTGGCTCGGATGCAAAGCCGGTTGAGATTGCGCGTCAGGGTTTGGCGAAAGCGAGAGAAGACGGTATTGATACCGTGATTATTGACACGGCAGGCCGACTGCAAATTGACCAAGACATGATGGCCGAGCTGGCTCAGGTAAAAGAAGTCGCCCAGCCTGACGAAGTGCTCTTGGTCGTTGATGCGATGACCGGCCAAGAAGCCGCTACGCTGACCCGCACGTTTCACGATGAGATTGGGATCACGGGCGCGATTTTAACGAAGATGGATGGCGACTCGCGCGGGGGTGCGGCTCTATCGGTTCGTCGCATCTCAGGCCAGCCAATCAAATTCATTGGTGTGGGCGAGAAAGTAGAGGCGTTGCAGCCTTTTTATCCCGACCGGATGGCGTCGCGGATCTTGGGGATGGGCGATGTGCTCACGCTTGTAGAGAAGGCTCAGGAAGAAGTTGATATTGCTGATGCTGAGAAGCTTCAGGAGAAAATTCTGTCGGCTGAGTTCGATTTTAACGATTTCCTTAAGCAAACGCGCTTGATGAAGAACATGGGCTCTTTGGCGGGAATTATGAAGTTGATACCGGGGATGGGCAATAAGCTCTCATCGGATCAGCTCCAGCAGGGTGAGCAGCAGCTTAAGCGCTGTGAGGCCATGATCAATTCAATGACCATGGAAGAGCGAACCCAGCCCGAAGTATTGGCAGGATCGCCTAGCCGTCGGCGTCGGGTAGCAAAAGGCGCGGGCTACAACGAGAAAGACATCAGCAAGCTGGTGACTGACTTTCAGAGAATGCGCGGCCTGATGCAGCAGATGGGGCAGGGCAAAATGGGCCTGCCGGGCCTAGATGGCAGCTTTCCTGGTATGGGTGGCGGCGGTATGGGCGGCCCAATGGGCGGCATGGGCGGTAATCCGATGGGTGGCGGTGCGCCCAGACCCGGCTGGCGGGGGGCTGGTAGCAACAAAAAGAAGAAAAAGAACAAAAAAAGGAAGGGATTTGGCTCCCTATAAACAAACAAGATGAACAAGCTTCTGCGAGCGGCACTGACGACTGGACTTTCTGTTACGAGCATTGGGGCAAGTATTTGGCTAGCACTTACCGCCACCGCCCATGCGCTCCCCGGTCAATCGGTCGATGAAGCAGAAGCTTGGATGCAGGCGCACCCCACGCTCCGCGCCGATCCCCGAGAAAGACTCTCGATTCGCCGTAATGACACACCCTCACGGCGATATACATTTCATGGTTCTATTTTTGGCCCTGGTGGCGGCTCGGGTGATAGCCTTTTGCTCCGCCGCAGACAGAGTAACGAGCCTTTAGTCGTACGGTCTGAAAAGCTGACGCTGGTAGATATTATTAGCGGCGTCAGCATTGAGCGGTTAGAAGATGCGCTGCGAACGATTTACGGCGCTGAAATATATGCAGACTATCGACGCGGACAGTCCGTTTTAGTCTATTCGCCAGGTCGCCCTGAAGATCGCGGAACGCAGCGGGCCTCACGTGCTCAGGTGATTGAAGGTGACCTGTACGCATACATTATTGAAGTAATTCCTAACCCGGACGGTACGATTCATACGGGCACGGCTTCGGTGATACTCAAGGAAGACGTTCCGGCGCTGAGAACGGCATTGCGCAATCGAGAAATTGAGAGAAGGGAGTTTGAGAATCCTGAAGCCGGGCCATCTGTGAGGCCGTCAGTTAGGCAGACGAGCAGCGTACAGAATTAGAGTTGAGGAAATGACTCATGGGAAAGCGAGTAAAAGTTTAGTTCGATCCCGAAGCCGATTTTTTGGAAGTAACGTTTTCTGAGGCTCCTGGCTATATGCGGGAGACAGACAATGATGCCATTATGCAAAGAGTAGATGCAGAGGGCAATATCATAGGGTTTTCTATCCTGGCAGTTAGCCAACTTACTCAGTCAGAACCTCTCGTTGCCGAACTGATTGCAGAGCAGGATAATGTTGCTTAGACTGATCTATTAATCGCATAGGCATAGAGAAATTAGAATCCCGTATCCATAACCTTATACGCCTTTGTCAGCCTGAATTGCTGAAATCGTTTCCTCAGAAATCCAGCCCTGCTTAGCGGTGTGCTTGGCAACGACACTTGTCTCCGAAAAGACCATAAATTCAACGCCCTGCGCTTTCACCTGCTGAGCAATTTGGTCTAGCTCTCGATGGCGGGCTAAATCGTTTGGGATTGCGCTGCGAATATAGACGCCTAAGATTCGACCAGGATAGTCTTCTACAATCCGGCGATAAATCTCAGCATCCTTTTGTCCGCTATCGCCAATTAAAATGAAAGGTAGATCGGGGAACTGTGCAAAGATCGGATCAATCTGTTCTCTCTTATGACTCTGATGCTCAAACGACATGAGATTTGCCGGAGAGAGTTCGATATCTCTGAGTAAGATTGGCCCGCTTGGAATGTTGTTTATTTCCATGAACTTCTCAAACAGATCGTACATGTTCCACGGACTGCTAGAGACGTAAAAAATTGGGTTGCCCTCGTGCTCAATGCCATGCTGTAGAGCCTGATAGAACGGCGCGACGCCCGAGAAAAGACGGCGGCTGCGTTCGTTGCCGAAGTAGGCGATCCGAATCATTTTGAACAAGTCATTGGCGGCGGTATAGACAATGGTGTCGTCAATATCGCTAATAACGCCAAATTTGGCGGTGTTTGAGACGATGATTATCCTGCCTTTGGCGGTTACAGAGTCCTGCTTGGGCGGCGGTGGCGCTAATAGCTTGAGGTCGACACTTTGCCAGAGCGCATCGTGTTTGATAGGCGACTCTAAGTCAATCTTCGTTTCAAAATAGCCTTCCTTGTTCGCCGTAACGCTGCGCTGCTGATTGCCAACACTTATTTGTACTTCAGCCTCAGCAATCTCATCCGATTCAAAGCGACGATACATATTGAGCGCATTCTTCAAAAGTCCTGCATCTTCAGCGCGCGGGGCAATGCCTTCCTTTTGTAACACCCTTCCTTTTAGATAGATCCAGTCCGGCGTACCGTAGCCTCGATAAGGCAAAATGCGCAGGGGATCTTGAATGCCGAGGGCCTTTTCAACTTGCTTTGCGGCTTTGTCCCACACGGCGTTGGTGCGAGCCATTGCGCGGGAGATAGCTTTTATCCAAGTTGTCATAGCGATCGCCTCAAAACACAAACCTATAAAGCTTTATACCTAGATAAAAACTGCCCACAGATATAAATCGTTCACACCTCAACAAATATACGGATTGTGGCGGCTGGTTCATCAGCTTAATTAGCTAGCTGGGCAAATTAACTTTATCAGTTGGCAAAGATTCTAAGAGGTAAATTCATGGGAGTGCAGCGCCGGGTGCGAGATTGTTGGCTAGCTGTAAACCTCTCAGGGTTAGTACCCGGTATGGGTCAGTGCTACGCAGACCAGTGGATCAAAGGGCTCATTATTATGGGTGCCTTTTACGCGCTAATTGGCAATGCGATGTGGTCGCTGCTAGCGGCAGAAGGGAGTACCGGAAGCGCTTTTCGGCTGCTGGGAATAGCAGCCTTTGTTTACCTTTTGAACGTGTGGGATGCGTTTGCAACCGCAGGGCGTCCGCTACATCCGATGGGTGATAAAAAGCGCGGTAGAGACGTTTGGTATAGCGTTTTTTTGTCGCAGATTTTGCCTGGCCTGGGGCATTTGTATTTGAATAAGGCGATCGCAGGCGCGGTCTTTTTAGCAGTCGGCGTTGGCCTTTCTCTATTAGCAAACCATCAGCCCGTTTTGCTCCCTATGGCCTGTACGGTATGGTCTATCGCGAGCTATCACGCTTATAGAAGTGCACCGCTGACGCCGGGGAAAGAACAGAGCCGGTCGAGTCAGCTCCTTATGGTCGTTGTTGTGGGCGGACTGCTGCTGAGGCTGGCGATTGGTAGCCTGCCGATGTGGATAGATAAGGCGGTATTGCAGTGTGTGGTGCCGAGTGAGTCTATGGTGCCAACGCTACAGGTAAATGACCGGATTTTTGTGGATAGAGATGAGCTGTATCAGCCGCAGAGAAAAGACATTGTTGTGTTTAAAGCGCCACCGAAAGCGATTGAGATAGTTGAAGCTGAGCCGGAGGCTTTGTTTGTAAAAAGAGTTGTGGGGTTGCCGGGCGATCGCGTACAGGTGCATGAAGGCAGGCTGTGGGTGAACAATGCGCCGCTGCAAGAAAGCTATATTGATGTGCTCACAGGGTATGAGTGGGGGCCGGAAGTGGTGCCGCCTGAGGCGTATTTTGTGCTGGGTGATAATCGTAATGCAAGCGCGGACTCTCACGTTTGGGGCTTTTTGCCTAAGGCGAATTTGATTGGAGAGGCGTATAAGATTTATTGGCCGGTGGAAAGGGTGCGATCGCTTCAGAGCTGAGCCGTGAATACTCGCCATAGAAACCTACCTTTATCAGTATTCGGCACGCTATTACCATAGGAGAGTAGGGAGTCTGATACGCTATGAAAGCTTAAAAGGTGTTGCCTATGCTGAAGTTTTACTACCATCCGCTGTCTCCAATTGCTCGCCGCGTGTGGATAGCGCTGCTAGAGAAAGAAATTTCTTTTGAACCCGTTTTAATCGACTTACGGCGGGGTAAGCACTTGGAGCCCGATTTTTTACGCCTTAACCCTTTTCATCACGTACCCGCAATGGTTGATGGTAAGGTTCATTTGATCGAGTCGCTAGCCATACTTGACTATCTTGATCGTCAGTTTTTAGAGGTGCCTTTATCGCCAATAGAACCAGCCGCGTATGCTGAGATGCGGATGGTTCAGATGGTGGTGACCAATGAGCTGCTGCCTAAGCTGGTGAGCGTTGCTGTAGCGAGTGAGGAGCAGCCGATATCAGCGGAAAAGGCAAGCCATATAGAAACTTGTCTTCAGTTTTTAGAGCAGCAGATAGGTGAGAAAGATTACTTTGGCGGCGCTGTGATCAACTTAGCTGATGTTGTAGCCGGATCTACCGTACCGCTGTTCAACAGACTAGGTGTTTCTCTACAGGAATATCCGATGCTTAAAGCGTGGAACGATCGGGTGAGCGATCGCTCGGCTTGGCAGATGACTAAGCCGAGCGATCACGATTTTGAGCAGTGGCAAAGGTGGCTCCAAATTCAGGTAAAGCAGCATCAGCGTAAGCTGGCTAAAACGTCAGGATAAACGCTCACGACAAGACCTTTAGCTAGTCTGCTTTCTCTTTGTTGTAGTCAGAGATGCTTTCGTATACGTCATCAGGAAAGGTGAGTTCCTGATAGATATTGCAGGCGTCTGGATCGTCTGGGTTGGGGCAAATATCGAAGTCTTGCTCGCTTTGATATTCGAGAATGGTGTCGCGATTAGGGGGGCTGTAGCCTTTGCTGGTGACCTGCTGATAGAGCGATCGCGCCTCTTCTTCACTAAAGTCTTTGTCCTTTTGCAGGTGAGTGACAATCTCATCTTCGTCAGCAAAGTACTGAGTGATCATTGTAAAGACGAGTCGGCCATAGTGACCAATATCTTTGCCATCATCGAGCGCGTCTAAGATGTGCGCCATCATATTGCTTGTGCGGAGGTCTGCGATCGCCATAGTAAAGTGCGCTTAGGTTTAGTACATAGTCTTCTCCGTTATAAAACGCCTGTACTATTTTTTGTTCTATCAAAAGACGGTTTCTGTTAGCCTGATTAATCGCTCAATTGGCTTAATTGTTCGATTGGATACTCAGTAAGTTCTGCAAAGCGACTCTCGTTGCTGAAATCTCTAATATTTGTGACTAGCGTCATATAGCCGTAAATATTTTGGTAAGCTCTTGTTGACAGGCTGTCTACTATGGTGGCTTGTCAGTGGCAGTGTAAATGTGCTTTAAGAGACATCCCGGCACAAAGGAGAAACTAACCGTGCATGAGTGATGCGGACGCGACTTTAGAGCTTGTCGAGACGCTTGTTTATCAGGCAACAGGTGCTTATTTTAGTCAGCTGCAGCGCCATATTTTGATAGCAACTCTGCAAGAAACGCGCAAAACTTACGATCAAATTGCGGAAGAGAGCGGCTATTCAGCGACATACATTAAGCAAGATGTAGCGCCTAAGCTCTGGCATCTACTAACGCAAGTACTAGGCCAAAAAGTTTCTAAAGCTAACGTTCGCAATACTTTAGAGCACCATATTTCAGAGCGTCATATCTCTGAACAGAACACACAAAGACTCGCTACTGTAGCCACTGAACCTGTTGTGCTGCCCCTTCAGGCAACGCCCTCTCAAACCATTCCACTATTGCCAGAAACTCACCCTTTAGCAACGACCACCATTTTGCTCGTAGACGATCAGCCTAAGAACCTGCGGCTGCTATCAGATTTGCTCGAAGAACAGGGCTATGAGGTGCAGCAGGCTATCAGTGGGGTCGTAGCGCTACGGGCGGTGAGCGCCAATAAGCCTGATTTGATTTTGTTAGATATTTACATGCCGGAAATGGATGGCTATAGCGTGTGTCAGCAACTTAAGGCCGACCCGGCTAGCCAAAATATCCCGGTTATTTTTGTGAGTGCTTTGGATGAAGCTTGGGATAAAGTAAAGGCTTTCTCGGTGGGTGGCAGCGACTATATCACCAAGCCTTTCAAGGTGGTTGAGGTGCTAGCGCGGATTGAAAATCAGCTCAAGATTCAGCAGTTACAGCAGGCGCTGATGGCTCAAAATGCTCAGCTCAGGCAGGCTAATCAAGAGCTACGACGATTGGCCGCAATTGATGAGCTGACTCAGGTGGCTAATCGGCGGCGGGTGGATGATTATTTACGGGTGTGCTGGCAACATGCAAGTGAAACTCAGACCGCGCTGAGCGTGATGCTTTGTCAGGTAGAGAATTTTGGGTTGTATGGGGAGGGCGGTGATGTGGCGAAGGGCGATCGCACACTCTGCCAGATCGCAGCCCTGATTGCCCAAGCTATTCATGGCCCGGCTGATCTGGTCGGCAGATACAGCACGCTTACCTTTGCAGTTGTTCTACCGGGGCAAAGCCGGGCCGATGTAGAACAGATTTCAGAGCAGGTATTGAAGAAGATCGCGAGAATGAGAGATGATTGTCAGCTTGCGATCGCCCTCAATATCAAAACAAAAACTGCTATGCCCGCCCTAGAAACTGAAAGCTTTCAAAGCTTCTACAATCTCAGTGAACTGATAGCTATCGGCTAATGCTCTTAGCGACTGCGCAGTATCTTCGTGCTCCGGTGGAAGCTGATTGATAAGCTGAAGCACGCGCTTTCCTTTGAGCTGACTAGCTGCCTGCTGAAGCTCATTAAGCCAGTTGTATGACATAGCCTGAAGGGATTCGCTTAAAGGCATATTCGCTTGGGACTGATAAGCCTGAGATGTTTGAGAGTCCGAAAGCGGTGGATAGGTGTGAGCCGCTGAGGGGTCTTCAGTCGCTAGAAAGATCTGAGCAGGCTCGCTTACAGGCAGGCTGAACGTAAAGACAGATCCTTTGTTTAGCTCACTGGTGACTGAGATTCGACCGCCTAATAGCTCGGCTAGCTGCTGGCTAATTGCGAGTCCTAATCCGGTGCCTGTATTTGCGCTTAAGCCGCTATTGGTCTGCTCAAAAGGCACGAACAGTTTAGAGCGTTCTGCTGGGGCGATACCGGCACCTGTATCTTCTACTTCAAACTCAATATAGTTCTGTTCTATCTGATCGGAGGTTTGGCATCGGTGAAGGATACGCAAGCAAATGTGGCCTTGCTGCGTAAATTTGAGTGCGTTGCTCATTAAGTTGATTAATACTTGACGGATTTTTTTCTCATCGCTCACAATTGACACGGGCAGGCCGGGTGAAACCTGTACTAAATAGCGCAGCCCTTTTTGCTCAATTCGGAGCTTGAATAGCGATCGCATCGTCGTCACAAGCTGCTGAAGCTCAAAAGAATCCTCATGAAGCACCTGCTTTCTGGCCTCTAGCTTGGAAAGATCTAAGATGTCGTTGATCAGGCCCAGCAGGTGCTCGCCACTATGACGAATCAGGTTCAGTCGTTCTACGTGAACGTGTCGAAGCTGCCTGTCGCGAGAAATAAGCTGGCTAAAACCTAGAATTGAGTTTAGCGGCGTTTTGAGTTCGTGGCTCATATTAGCCAGAAACTTACCTTTGGCCTGGCTGGCAAGTTCTGCGTCTTCTTTTGCCGCCTGAAGCGCCAGCGTTCGTTCGCTTACCTTTTGTTCTAAAGTGGCATATAGCCTTGAGTTTTCCAGCGAAATCGCTGCCTGACCCGAGAGCAGCGTGATCATCTGTAGATGATTATCGGTAAAAGCACCCTCTGCTAAGTTGTTCTCTAAATAAAGTAAGGCGGTCAGTTTGTTCTGATAGATGAGCGGCGTACACAACACTGATTTGGTGCGATGTTGTTGAATATAGCCGTCCTGAGTAAATTCGCCTCGATCTACCGCGCTGCTTAAAACGACACTTTTGCGAGTGCGGGTCACATAGTTAAACAGACTCATCGGCACGGTGCCTGCAATCGGCAGCCGCTCTAAAATTCGAGGCGGCGCGTTGACAACGCCTGTCGCTTCAATATGAAACTGCCCGTCTTCTTCAATCATAAGATGGCCGAGCTGGGCTCCGGCATTCTCCATCACCAATGTCATGAGCTGTGCCAGTAGCTTATCGAGCACAATTTCACGCGCGATCGCCTGACTCCCTTTCATCAGTGACAGCACGTCTAAATTACCGGCTGAGCTAGATCTATCCGTCTGCAATGCGTTTTTCAACAAAGTAGGCTGCTGCTGCTCTAGCTGATGAACCTTAGCCATCGCGCCCCAGAGCTGATAGCCATAGTGCGCCTTTTGAAAATAGCTTTGAGCAAATTCAGGCTTACCACACTGCAGCCAAAACTGAGCCGCTAGCTCATTCGCTAAGGCTTCTTCTTGTATAAATCCTTGATCGGCTGCGGCTGCGATCGCCCGGTCATACCCTTCCTGCGCCTGCCACATCTGACAGTTAATGCGCGCAACCTCCGCCTCTACCAGCCAAAACTTATGCAAAAAGTTTTCAGAACAGCTATCGGCCCAAAGTTTTAGCTGTTCCTGCAAAGCGTTGATCTCATCAAGATATTCGGCCTGCTGCTGAGGCGAAGCAGTGGCCCAAAGCTGCACTAAAATAAGCGAGGTATACAGGTTTAGCTCAGCGCTAGACACCACACCTAAAATGTAACTTTGCAGCGCTTGCGCCTGACGCACACAGGCTAGTGCCACGCCATAGTGACCGCCGAGATAGTGCACAATAGCTTTGAGAATATAGTATCGACACAGGCCGCTATAGCTTTTGTTCGCGATGCAGCTATTGATATAGTCAGCATCGTTTGTACTCTCTAATAGAGAATGCTGTGAGATATGAGATAAAGCATGAATGGCAAGCTGATAGGCAAGTAGCGCATCTACGGCCCATTGATTTTTGACCTGCTGGCAGAAAGATAGCGCTTCTTGAAGATCAACAGATAGCGTATCGAGAGACTTCCCTTGAAAGAACAGATTGGAGATGCGATAGCTGATAGTGTAGCCAACGTATTGCAATTCGCCTGACTCTAGACCGAGCTTAGCGCCAGTTTGATTGATGACGTCGGCCTCTCTAACGTGCTTAACCCACGAGTGAACGAAGTTGCTTAATATAAAGCAGGCTCTGGATTTTTGAGTTGCATCGCCATACTTTTCGCTTAGCTTAAGTGAGACTAAGCACGACTCGTAGCTAGCCGGATAGTTTTTAAGCACAGAGCCCAGTAGCGTGCCAAAATTAGAATAGCCGTAGCAAGATTCGGGCACGTTGCCCCAGGCTAAAAAGAGCCGAATTGAGATGACGACAACAACCTGCCAAACCGTTTGGTCGTAGCGGTAGGCAGCAGATCCCATATTAGAGAGAATTTTGATGGCAAGCTGCTGCTCACGCTTTTTGATGTGCGGCAGGTTGAGTAAGGAGGAGAGGGGGCGATCGCCTAGCGCGATCTCAAGCTGCTGATAGTCTCGGTCAAAAGCGGCTGCATAGTCAGCTTGAGGAAAATCAATCTCAAATAGCTGAAGCGCTTGGCGACCGTAGTCCACAGCTTTGGCATAGTCTGTTCTCAGCGTAAACTGTAGCACCAGCAAGCTATAGGCTTCAGCCCTGTCTAGTAGGGTATTGGCGTTTGCTAAAATTTTGTCTAAAAGCTGTTGAGACTGCTCAAAGTTACCCAGCAAATACTCTATCTCTGCCCGCTCTTGATGGAGCGATCGCGTCAATGCATAAAAGTCTGTCCAAGCCTGCGGAGGCAAGCAGCTAAGCCCGGTACAAAGATAGTCACGAGCAGCCGCATAGGCCGTAGCGTTTTTTGACTTTTTAGCAGCCTCCAGGTTTAGCTGTGCCAGGTCGAGTAGAAAACGAGCCTCGGCAGACTGAGCCTTACCAATATTAAGATGATCAACAATGTCGAAGAGATTTGCCTGCCAGTGCTGTTTGTCAGAAGCCGAGGGCGAGCGGACAGTTTGAAGTAGAAGCTGTCCGATTTTGAAGTGCTGCTCTTGCTTTTGCTGCTTGCTCATGAGGCTATAAGCAGCCTGCTGAACGCGATCGTGCAAAAAGCGATAGTTCTGGATCAGTAGCGTCTCTTCAGGTGGCGAAGTTGCCAGCAGTAAGCCCGCCTCAACTGCTGCTGCAATGGTTTTTGAAATCTGAGACTCTGGTTTCTGCTCAACTGCTGCTAGCGTCTTCAAATCAAAAGTCGCCCCGATGCAGGCGGCCAAACAAAGTATGTTTTGAGTCTCAGGCGGCAGCTTTTCGAGCTTGCTCACCATCAGCGTGACAACGTTATCGGTGATGTCGCAGGCTTTGATCTGTTGAATTGTCCATCGCCAGCGGCTGGTTTCAAAGTCAAAATAAACTAGGTTTTCAGCCGCTAGCGCCTTCAAAAATTCATTGACAAAGAAAGGATTGCCGCCTGTTTTTGCGCGAATGAGACTAGCGAGCGTGTGCACGTTTCGCCTGCTGGTTCTCAACGTGTCGCTAAGGAGCTGTTGAATATCAGCTAGTGATAGTGGCTGTAGCGCGATCGCCTGCTGTTCAACCCCTTTCTCTTGCAGCGCTTTTATCGTCATCGTCAGCGGATGAGTCACGCTCATTTCGTCATCTCGATAAGCTCCAATCACCAGATGCGATCGCCTTAATGCTGTTGACGAGTCACCCTGCCCCCCTACACCTGTCAGCATGAGCTGAATAATCTGTAAACTCGCGGCATCTGCCCACTGCAAATCATCCAAGAAAATAACCAGCGGATGCTCCTGACCAAACACCTGAATGAATCGTTGAAACACAAGGTTAAAGCGGTTGCTTGCTTCTTGTGGCCCGAGCTGCGGCACAGGCGGCTGCGGCCCAATGATCAAGGCCAAATCAGGAATGACATCCACCATCACCTGACCGCTGCTGCCCATAGCCTCACAAAGTCGCTGTTTCCAGAGCTGCAATCGCGTTTGGCTTTCGGTGAGCAGCGATCGCACCAGCCCCGTAAAAGCATCCACTACCGCCGCATACGGAATATTGCGCTGTAGCTGATTAAACTTGCCCGAAATAAAATAGCCTTTCTTTTGAGTAATCGGCTTATAAATCTCTCGCACCAGCATCGACTTGCCGATGCCTGCATGACCTGTCACCAGCATTAGCTCACTCTTGTGTTCAGTTGCTACGCGCTCAAAGGCATTCAGCAGCGTAGAGATCGCCATCTCCCGACCATATAGCTTTTGAGGAATCTGAAGCTGAGTAGGATGGTCTTGAGCAGCCAGCGGAAAGTGTTGAACCGTACGCTTCGTCTCTACCGCGTGAAGACATTGTTCTAAATCGGCTTGAATACCCTGAGCGCTCTGATAGCGGTCTTCGGCATTTTTGCTCAACAGCTTCAATATAATCTCAGCTAATACAGGCGGAATGTCATCGCGTTTGCATTGTGGATGGGGCGGCTTTTGGGCTAAATGCTGGTGCACCAGTTCTAAGGAATCTTCGGCCCAAAACGGTACTGATTGCGTTAACAGCTCGTACAGCGTGACGCCCAGAGAATAAAAGTCAGTGCGATAGTCCAGCAGCCGGTTCATACGGCCCGTTTGCTCAGGCGAAACGTAAGCTAAACTATCTTCTATCGTGTTGGGAATTTCTAGCCCTGGGCTGGTTTGGGCAAGTCGGGTAGCAATGCCAAAGTCAACGAGCTTGAGCTGATGGGTTTGAGGATTAAGAACAATGTTAGTAGGGCTGATTGCTTTGTGAATGACGCCGCGATTGTGTGTTTGTGCGATCGCCTGCGTAATTTGAATAGCGAGTACGAGAAAGTCAGTGATCGCTATCTTCGGCTGAGGCTTTGGTTGACTGGCAGAGGGTAGAAAAAGATCTTGTAGTGATGCGCCGCCAAAGTCTTCTAATACCATGACTAGCGTTTTTTCATAGGTACGCAAATCGTAAGCACAAACGACATATTCTGAAGGGTTACGGGCTGCTTTAAGAGAGGCTAGATGCTGAAGAATGTCGTATTCTTGACGAAAGCGAGTGAGCGCTGCAACAGAGGGATAGTTCTGCTTGAGCTGTTTGAGAATGACTGATTTTTTATCACCGGGCAGCAAATTATTATTAGGAAGATTGCTGTTGGGGAGTGCGATCGCCCGGCACACCAAAGACTGAGCGCTTTCGTAGAGGACGCTTTGAATTTGATAGCCCGGCAGCTTTAGCATGGTAGGTCTGAAATAGCGTTACTTTCTCTGCTGCTGATATCCCCAGTATGCGGCTTCTAAAAAGGTTTCGGGCGTCATCTCCATCGGTAAAGCGTCCATATTCAGCTTCTCTTTTAGGCTGCGGGCGAGCTGAGTACTCACGTCTCTGCGGGCAGTCGGAATCAGCAGACCGCGACGCTGAAGATATTCGCGAATAGTGGCAAAGTCATCAGGGCTAATTCGCGCAACGTCACTCGTTTCCAGTAGAATCTTACCGATCTCTTTGGCGCGCTCACTTATCACAATCCCTTCTGTTGCTGTCCGTGAATCCATCTGTACCACTAGCGTGCCAGCCAGCCAGTCGCCAATGCGCTTTTCGTCTTTGCCTAACAGGATAAAAAAGAAGCCGATGAACAGAATGTCATCTACGGGGCGAACGAGCGATCGCAACGTTGCCTGAAACAATCGTACTGGCTGAGCATCATCACGGATCACTCTAATTTTCGCGTACCGCTTGCCCGGCGTTTGTCCATACCAGGCCGTTTCAAATCCAACAAAGTAGCCCACATAGAGCGCAAACATCAGCACGCTCAAAATTGCCAGCGCCCAAAGCTGAATCGTGTCAGTATCTACCCATAGCAGGCGCTCCCACTGGCTGAGCTGCGTAATAACGAATATGCCGAGCCAAAATAGGATTAATAGGCCAAGCCCTAGAACGGTGTAGTCAATGAACAGAGCAACCGCGCGGCTGCCAATGCCTGCTAAAGAAAACTCTAGCTCAACGCTTTCAGGTGTTCTAATTTTTACGCGATTGAATAAGCCCATGCTCACCTCAGCAGAATTTCTATCATTTTTGCATTCTGCTCCTTTTATGCCCTGCATCTGCGCTCTGCTACATTTCAGATAGATCAGAACTGATTTATCTTGAGATCCAAACCTTCGCGGCGGCTGCGTACATCGTAATAAAGCACGCCTTTAACCGCCTGCCAAAAGGGCAGCGTCACCATGTTAGCTAGCAGGCTCAAAACAATAGAGACGAAGTAGAGCAGCGAGTAGGCAAACGTACCGGGCTCTAAGGCAAAAAGGAAAATTTGAGGAAGAAATCCCACAATGATGTTGAAGGGCAAGGTGATAAGATAAGCCGCTAGTACAACGAACTGAATCCGCACAATAGAGCTTTTGGTAAGCTGCCAGCTCCGACCTATGCTGTCGCTGGCTCCTGTGTCTGGCTCGATGGCCAAAGGCACTTCAGCGATCATCAGTCGGCTAACAATCCACAGCAGGCCGATGACGAATAACACGGCAAACAATAGCCCTGTAATCAGGCTGCCAAAGACGGTACCGCCTGGGCCAAAGATTGCGGTCAGTAGATAGGTCGCGGCTGTGCCAATAACGCCAGCGACAATGGCAGTAGCAATAATGACGACAAAAAAGGCAGCAGCAAATATGAAAAACAGCAGAAAGCCTAACCAAAGAAATGACCAGAGCTTCGGTTTGAGCTGCTGGTGAGCATTCCGAGGCGTTTCAGGTGCGTTCATAAGCTCTTGAAAGGCCAGGCGCGACATCATGCTGACGTATAGAGAAAACTTTGCCCAGCCATAAATCGGCACGATTGCCCAAAGAACTGCTTTGGCCGAAATTTCAAAATAAGCTTTAAATCTGTCGCGATAGATCCGCAGTGCGGCGCTAACGACATCGCCGGGATTGAGTGGCCCTGGTATGGAATATAAAGAGGAAGTCATTATGCAATGCCCTTTAAACAAGTATGCGTATAGCAGTTGTGTCAGATTACTACAGAAATTAGAAATGCTATGCGATCATGAACTTTTTGCGATGTGCGATCGCCCATGCCAACCCGCCCGTAAACCCACGGGCCAAGAAGCCCCGACTTAGCGGTATCCTGAAAGCCTTAACCGTAGATGAAGGCTCACACGTATGAATGTGCAGCGATGGATAGCCCGGCGCGAAAAGAGCTGGCGGCAGCTTGAACAGCTCCTTAAGCAGGCTGAAAAGAAGGGACTGAAGTCTCTGACAAGCGATCAGGTGCGACAGATGGCTAGTTTGTATCGGTCGGTATCAGCTGATTTAGCGCGCGCGCAAAGCTATCAAATTAGTCCAGCGGTGATTAAAGATTTGCGGGGGCTTACGACGAGGGGCTATAGCCAGATTTATCAGGGCTCTCGGCGGCAGGAATGGAGCGAACTGAAAGACTTCTACCGCTATGGCTTTCCAGAAGTGGTGCAGCGCTCTTGGGTGTATATTGCGATCGCAACCCTACTATTTTTTATCGGCGGTGCGATTGGCTGGTGGTACGCCTGGCAAGACGACAGCTTTATGACCCTGGTGCTCGGCAATGGCTTTGTCGAAGAGGTGCGCTCTAGCAAAGAGCTATGGACAGTTTCGATTATGGGCGTTGAGCCAATCGCCTCTAGCGGCCTCATGATCAACAATATTTCCGTTTCTTTTTTCGCCATGATTGGCGGCATTGCGATGTACCTAAAAGAGGTGCCGC
Source organism: uncultured cyanobacterium (assembly GCA_963793265.1). Lineage (GTDB taxonomy): Bacteria > Cyanobacteriota > Cyanobacteriia > Phormidesmidales > Phormidesmidaceae > Phormidesmis. The sequence continues at coordinate 1,865,680 of CAWBZI010000001.1, read as the reverse complement.
TGATTACGCCACCTGGCGGGTTCACGGTCTATCTATTAGTGTTCAACGGCGTCATGATCGGCTGCGTGTCCGCTTTAGTAGCGCAGGTCAATCTCGCTTATGACCTGTGGGCGTTTGTGTTCCCGCATGGATCTTTAGAGCTACCGGCGATTTTCTTTGCGGGGGGAGCGGGGCTGCTGTTAGCCAGAGCCATTTTGCTGCCGGGGCAGTATAAGCGGATTGACGCGCTGAAGGTGTATGGATTGCAGGCAGCTAAGCTCGTGTACGGCATTGTGCCGATGCTGGTGATTGCGGGGATTATTGAAGGGTTTTTCTCACCGCAGACCTGGATTCCAAATGAGCTTAAATACGTGGTGGGGACAGTGATATTTATTGGACTGGTGCGCTATTGTCAGCGGCAGCGGCCTGAGATGATGCCTTAATTGTTGCACTGGGCGTAAAGCCCTACGCCCCTACCGCAGATTCCGTAGGGGCGTAAGGTCTTCATTGGTGTCAACTTAAGGCTGAAATGCTTGCAGTCATAGGTGTTCAGCATACGTTTCGTAGCCCTCATCCCTAGCCCTTTAAAGACACAACTTAGTGACACCTTGGTAGCATAGTGCGTTTTCCCGAGGGGAGAAGGGAACCCGGACTCTGAAGTCCTTCTCCCTTCGGGAGAAGGATTTAGGATGAGGGCTGAGCAGCTTACGCCACAAGGGATACATGCTTAAGTTGACACCAATGAAGGTCTTACGCCCTCTACCCAATGTTGTTATCTATCTACCAGTCTTTCAAATCACGCTAAACGATCTGAACCGTATTCACATCAAAGTTGCTAACGCCTTCGAGCACCGCCAAATTCGCTCCATCATACGAAAGTACGCCGCTCGTACTATCAAATGACAAGTCACTGTTGTTTACTGAGCTGCGACCACTGCCAGTCACTCTCAGCTTCAACTCATCTACAGCATCATCAAAGTCAGCAATGACATCTAAGCCAGCAAACGCAGTGGCTAGCCCACCAAGTACAAGATTGGCTCTCATGCTCAGGAAGAAGGTATCGCTACCGCCGTTGCCGACCAAAACATCATCGCCGCCACCACCGTTGAGCAAATCATCGCCAGTACCACCGACGAGCGTATCTTTACCTGCGCCCCCAAATATCTTCGCGTCGTTGCCAAAGTGAACGATTAAATCGTCGCCCTTACCGCCGTTTAAAAAGTTGTTATCTTCACCGTAGTTGAACAACATATCGTTGCCATCGCCGCCCATCAAACGGTTGCGCCGACTGCCAATATTTATCAGCGTGTCATCACCCGCGCCGCCCTTCACAGTCTTGCCGCGCGTACCAATATTGAGCAGCCAGTCGTTACCCTCTCCGCCATCTAAAACGCTGGTGAATCGGCTGATATTTGCCATAATGTCGTCACCGTCGCCACCATTGAGCTGATAGTCGCCGCGGCCCAGATTACCGATAAGGTCATCGCCCGCACCGCCGTTAAGCACAAGCTGACCATTCTGGCCGTTGATCAAAGCATCGGGGTTGCTCGTGCCAGTAGACGCTGTGTTGTAGGCCAGCGTTGCGACATAGGCAAGCGCCGCGCTTTGCGTAAGAGTCGGAAATGCAACGGTACTGACGCCTAAGTTCTGTAGCTCAATGACTTTAGCTTGAAGGTTAGAAAGCGTACTGCCTAAGACATCCGAGGCCGGGTCGCTAGGTGCAACATCAGGAAGAATATCGTCGTTTAGAATGGCTTGACCAAAGGCACCTAAGCCTGTGATCGCACTGGTAGCAGGAAAGAGTGACGGTAGGTTTTGACTGCCAAGATAAAACTGCGTTGTAAGAACCTGTGCCCCTAAGCTGCTGAACAATGTGTTGACGGGCTGCGTCTGTAAGCCTTCAATAAGCCCCGCAAAAGTCGGGCTTCCATTGGCAGCAGCAACGATATTGTTAATGTTCAATTCTAGACTGGATGGCATAGTCAATTCTCTCGCAAAAATGAGTAGGCTGTGGCCATAAAACAACAGCCACGCTATTTGCGTTATTGCCTATTCATTTAGCAGCGACATCCGTAAGAACAACGGATTTTGAAATGACTATCTTCAAAATGACGCTATAGCTGAGCGCGGGCTTTAATGCGCAAATAGCTATCTACTAGCGGCTCTGTGATGACATTGGCAGGCGCATCTAGCACCATAACGCCGCTCTTTTTGAGGCGACTTAGTGCAGCCTGTCTTTGCGCAATTAGGTCAATTGCAACAGCTTTTTCGTAGGCTCCGGCAACTGTGGTTTGGATCGACTGGGCCTGAGTATCCATCTGCGGGTCGCGGAGGGTGACGCAAAAGGGGAGGTAGCGCGATCGCAACCGAATCAGCGCCGATAATAGCTCAGCCGAAGCCGTCTGATCCACTACATCTGTAATGGCAACTACCAAGGCCCGGCGATTCTGCGCTCTAACCACGTGGGTCACCGCGCCTAGATAATCGGACTCGACTAGATCAGGTTGAATAGGCGTGAGCTTTTCGATCATCTGGCGCAGGTAGGGCTGGCCGCGTTTAGGCGGCATCCAGGTGTGGAGGGTGCGATCAAAGATGCCGATGCCGACGCGATCGCCCCGACTAATCCCCGCTAATGCCAGCGCCAACGTCGCGTTCAGCCCCCAGTCAAACCGAGAGAGCCCTTGCACCTGAGCCGTCATCAGTCGCCCCCGGTCGAGCAAGATAATCAACGTTTGTTCTTTCTCAGGTTCTAAAACACGAATCAGCGGCTGAGAGCGCCGGGCCGTTGCCTTCCAGTCAATAAAGCGCAGATCGTCGCCCGCCCCGTATTCTCTTAGCTCAGCAAACTCAGTCCCTACGCCCATACGTCGCTTCTGCCGCAGGGTGCCTGTAGACTGCAAAGCGAGGCGAATGGAAAGCTGCCGCAGGCCAATCAAATCAGGATAGACTGCCACCGATTCAGCCGCCGGGATGCGCCACCCTGCCCAGGCTAGCTTCAGCGGCCCGCGCTGCCTCACTTCAATATCACCCCAGGCATAGTCGCCCCGGCGCTTAGGATTCACGGTGTAGTTGAGCGTTTGGGTACCATTTGCCAGCAGCTTTGCTCGCAGCGGCATTTCTGGCCCTGCAAAGGCCGCTGGATAGCTGTCGTATATCAGCAGATCGGCAGCGGCTTTGGACTTGATGTCTAGTTCAATAGGGTTGTCGCGTCCGATGGATAGACGCTGCAAAGGGACGCGAGATATTTCGACGCGCTGCTTTCGGGTTTGCAGGCCGTCGAAGAGCATGGCCAAGAGGATCGCGCCGTCGAAGCAGAAGAGGAGGAGTAAGGTGGGTGCTATTTGGTTGGTGTCACGGCCAAAGGTTGCTAGGAGAGTTGCGATCGCCCCGCCTGCAATTAGGAGCCCGTATGTTCTTTTAGTCGGAACCATAATGTTGTTGTTTTATTTAACGAGGTACCGGCACACTTTCTAACAAACCGCGAATCACATCATCCGTGCTAGATCCATCAAGCTGAGCCTCTGCGCCTAAAATTAACCGATGTCGAAGCAATGGCAGAGAAACCGCTTTTACAGCATCCGGCGAAACGTAATCCTGACCGTGCAGCCAGGCGTAAGACTTACTCGCCCTGAGCCACTGCACTACCGCTCTAGGCGAAGTGCCCACATCCAAATCAGAATGCTGCCGAGTCTTTTGGGCCAGCGCCAGCAGATAATCTAAAACAGGCTCCTGTACCGTCACCTGATTTACCGCCTGTCGCACTTTCAAAATGTCAGCGGCAGTCGTCACCGGCTGAATTTGCGCTAAATCTGCTCGCTTAGCCTCAAAGCCCGCCTGCGCATTCATCAGCATTTGCTTTTCGGCTTCAGGCGTTGGATAGTCAACGATGAGCTTAAACAAAAAGCGGTCTAGCTGGGCTTCGGGCAGCGGATAAGTCCCTTCGTATTCCAAGGGGTTTTGCGTGGCAACTACCCAAAACAAGTCAGGAAGCGGATGGCTAGTGCCATCGAGCGTGACCTGCTGCTCTTCCATGGCTTCCAACAGAGCCGCCTGAGTTTTGGGCGGCGTGCGGTTGACTTCATCAGCCAGTAAAACCTGAGTAAACACCGGGCCTTTTTTCAGATCGAACGTTCGACTGTTGAGGTCAAATACGTTGGTGCCTAGAATATCAGAGGGTAAGATGTCAGGCGTGAGCTGCACCCGGCAAAAGTCGGCCTGAAGAAGCTGCGAGATTACTTTCACAAGCAGGGTTTTGCCGGTACCGGGCACGCCTTCTAAAATCACGTGTCCGCCTGCGAGCAGGGCGACAAGTAGCTGATTGACGAGTCCCTGCTGACCGACGACGACCTGATTGACCGATTTGCTGATGCGGCTGAGGCTGGCTTGCAGCTCATTCATGATTGTTGTTCCTTGTTTACAAGAGTGCGGAGGGACTGAAGCTGCCGTAGCCAAGATTGCAGGGCCGAGTCGCCTCTGGGTGCAGATTGCAAAACGTTTAACTCGTCTGAACTTTTGCCGGTAGACTGCTGCCAGGCGGTTTGCAAGGTGGCTAGGGGCACGGGGGCTTCACCTAAGCCGAGTGATCGCTGAAGCGCCTTCTGCTCAGCGCGGGTCAAGGTTTCTACTAAAAAATCGTGACTGTTCGCCTTATGCAGTACGCCCGCCAAAGCCTTGATATAAGCCTCACTATTATTGACCTGCAAGACTGAAATCTGTTTTCTAACGCCCAAGCGACGGTTCTGAGCGATTAACGCAACTATCAAAACAACAACAGATTGCAGCACAACAACAAGTAGCGGTGTTTGAGACAAATAGCCAAGCCAGGTACCTGCCACTTCTTCAACTACCACATCGCTATCCTTGTAGCCGTGAATGTACTCATCTACCCAAATGGGCCCTTCGGACTGTTGTACCAATCTGGCTAAAAACTCGAAGTTATCAGCCTCATCACGATACGCATTTGCAGCAATAAATGGCGTGGTCGAGAAAATAATATCGCTGGCGTCGTCTTTGTCTTGCCAGACGACTGCACCATAGTCATCGGCTAGTAAATATTCTGTTCCTTTTTCATCAAAGCGGCGACGCGTTGAAACTTTCACGGCGTCTCCTTCCGAAGATATCCGCGATTCAAAAGGGGCGGCTGTCGCTGGCTGCTGCTGGCTTAAAACAATTAAACGGTTCCCTTGCTCTATCCAATCGCCTAGCCCGGACTGTCCAATCATTTGAGTGCCCACAGCAGCAGGGACGACTCGCAATAGCGTTGCAGGTTCGCTGGCTGATGCGCCTTCAACTTGCGCTATAAGCTGATCGATAGGGCGCTGCCACCGTTCAATGGGTGCGCCTTGCGCCTGCATGTAGTCGTACCAGGCTCCGTAGCCATCAGGTGAGGTGCCCCAGGTAGAACCGCTGTTGATACGGTTGCTGGCGGGGGCGGCGACGAGAAAGAGGGCTAATAGGGCGATCGCAACCAGTCCAATGACAATGTTGCGGCGACGAGGACGAGAAATATTCATCGCTTTGGCGTCTCCTCGGCTTGTAGCGCTTCATAAGCACTGCGGCAGCGTTTGAACATTTCGGCTGAGGCGATCGCACGCCCATACACCAGCCGCTCATGCGTCCCAATCAGCAGTTGATAGGGTCTTGGCATATCGCCCAACAGCCGACGCAGCCCCGTCATATACTCGCCATCTGTCCGACTCGCGTCATGCTTGAGCACCTGAGCATCATGCAGACGTTGCAGCGTCGCCCGATACAGCGCCTTACAAGCAGCGGCATAGTTACCCTGCTTTGCCAAATCCTGCGCCTGCTGCTGCCAATACTGAACGCTGCGATCTTCTGCCGCCGTAGACGGACTGCCGCCGAGCTTTACCCACTTTTGATCGCGCTCTAGCCACTCTCGAATCGAAGGCCCAAAGGCCCGGTATAGCAGCAAGCCTAGCCAGGCAGTCAGCGCAACCAGCAGCAGCCAAAACAGCACTTGAGCCACCTCGGCTGGAAACGACCACTCGGGTAGCTCAGGGAAGTCAGGAAAATCCACGTCAATTAAAGACGCCCGATATTCCATCCACTCTCTAAAACGCTGCCAGAGCAAACGAGTCCGCCAGGCCAAGGAAGTTGTACTGTAGGCATCGCTGGGCATAGGAAGCTTCGTAAACTGCACGGCGTCAATCTGTGCTCATAGAGCCCCTAATTTACAGCGGTGGCTACTTTGCGCTATGTGAGGTACTCACAAATTAACATTTCTAGATATGCGGCTCTTTGTAATCGAAGATTTAATGATTTGCTGCGCCGGAGGGCGTAAAGCCTTCATTGGTGTCAACTTAAGCATGTATCCCCTGTGGCGTAAGCTGCTCAGCCCTCATCCTAAATCCTTCTCCCGAGGGGAGAAGGACTTCAGAGTCCGGGTTCCCTTCTCCCCTCGGGAAAACGCACTATGCTACCAAGGTGTCACTAAGTTGTGTCTTTAAAGGGCTAGGGATGAGGGCTACGAAACGTATGCTGAACACCTATGACTGCAAGCATTTCAGCCTTAAGTTGACACCAATGAAAGCCTTACGCCCCCACAATTCTGGCGATGCCTGCGGGGTGTTTGGACTTTTTTTATTGCTGCTGAGGCTCAAATCTGACCCGACTACCGGTGTCATCTGTGCGATAGGTAAACTGCCGAATGCCGCCTGCCACCTCAGCTTCTAGCCGTACGCGCCACCCTTGAACCAGCTCTCTGGTGCAGGCTTCGTCTGGCTGAGGCAAGCCCAAGCATCCACCCGGCCACACTTCTTGCTCTACATCTACAATCTGGAAAATGGCTGATGCGGCTTCGGTATTAGCAGAGGCTGCTTCTAGCACTGCCGTTTGCACGTCTGCTGGTAGCTGAGCAAGGCCCGCGCCAGATTCTATCGGTGCAAAGGAATCCGCGATCGCCCGCGCTGCCGCATCAAACTCCCGCCGTAAAGCCTGCGAATATTGCAGCTCTAGAACCTTAAAAACACCGTTCTCTAGAAGGGTCTTTTGATAGAACACGCTGCCGTCATCGTTACCCGACACCACGAAAAAGTCATTATCTTCTCGGGTTTGATAGGTCACACTGCGATCGGCTCGCGCCTGCTCATATCGCTCTACTAGCGTCTCACCCTCGGCTTGCGCCACGCCATACACTCGCAGCACAATCTCGCCATCTTCGCTCTCGAATACCTGGCCGCCTTGATCTGGCGATTCACCTTGAGGCATCAAGATAGCGTCAGGATAGAGCACAGAATAGTCAAACTTCTCATTTCGATAGCGCTTGTAGCTCACCTCTTCAGGCGCAGCGATCACATCAGTATCAGCCGCATTAGTATCGGTATCACCAGATAGCTGTGCCTGCTCACGGCAGACGTAGCGATTGGCATTGTAGCGCTGAGTGGTGGCCGCGTTCTCTTGATTGGCTGCAACCAGACGATCGACTAGCTCAAGCTCTTGCAAATCACCATCGCTGTCGTAGTAGCGCGATCGCAATAGCAAAACCGTCTCCGCATTACGACAGTTCACCTGATACTCACTTTCACTCAAGCGAGCCGGGAAGCCGATGATTGTTGTATAGGCGTAAACGTCGGCATCACCCTCTACTGGCTGAATGCTGCTAGTGACTAGAGAAACAGGTTTGTTATAGAAAAGCGACGTGCCAAGTTCTTCTAAACTATCAGGCGTAGGGGAGACGCTGAGCGTGCTGCTAGGCCGAGTCGGACAGTTGCTAGGGGGCGAGATAGCCCCGGCATTGTACTGGTAAAAGTTATTGAGGTTCAGCAGCGCGCTGCGGTAGCGAATGGCATCGCGACGGTTGAGATCGTCTACGTAGATGCCCTGACCAACTTTTAGAAAGCCTTTTTCCTGCCAGTTCGTCAGCGCCCCACGTGAGAATTCTACTGAAGTGGCAATGTCGCCCTGCAACCTTTCGATCGCCTGGCCGCTGAGCGTGTTGCTATTAACGCGGCCTCGAAAGCAAATGCTCTCGCCTGTGTTGGGGTAGTAGTAGGTGCCAATGACGCGATCGCTCTGCTTATTGAACCTAAAGCAGGCTCCTGTCGGCTGGCCGGGCTCTTCGCTGGCTTCAGAGGTAGGGCGATCGCTACAAAAGCGATAGTTGCCGTTGGGTAAATCACTGACCTTGAACTGCCCGCTGGTAGGCCCGCCAATCACGGTTGCGGCCTGAGCGCTAAAGGTGGCACCTAGTAGAGTTAACGTAAAAGCGGAAATGGAAAGTGGTAAGTTCAGGATTCTATTCAGCATGTATGCGGTAGTCGTCTTTTCATATCTTTAGCTAATCACAATGGCGGATAGACCTCGCCTTTGGCATTCACCTATCAGTAGAGGCGATCGCTATCAAAAGAGAGACATCATCGCAACAGACAGACCTAGAAGGTGCGCACTTACACAGCCCTCGACCTTTTTGCAGAACACGGCTCACCTACACCTCTCATTTTAGACAGAGGAAATCAGACGTGAGCTTTCTCACAATACGGAGAGAAGTGTTTATCAACAAAAGGAGAATACATGGATAATTTGACTGGTGAAAAGAAATGCGCGCTGGCGCTCGGGCTGATTTTTACAATAATTGGCATTGCTGGCTTCATCCCAGATCTGGTGACCCTACCCTCTACGGCGGTTAGCAACGCAGCGCCCATCACCGCAGACGAAATTCCGGCATCGGCTGGGGCCAACTATGCTGCGGCCTACCTACGCGGATTCGGCTACTTGTTTGGTTTGTTTCCCACTAACTTGCTGCACAATATCACTCATCTAGCTGTTGGGCTGTTTGGTCTATATTCAGCGACAGGTGCTCGCGGTGCGTTTAACTACAACCGCTTCTTTGCGATCAGCTATCTCCTGCTGGCCATCATGGGTCTGTTGCCTTTCTCAAACACGCTCTTTGGCATCATGCCTATCTTTGGTAATAACGTTTGGCTCAACGCGGTGACAGGTGCGATCGCTGCCTACTACGCCTTCGTTTGGCACAAAAATCATGTAGACGAGCTACCTGAGCCTCAGGTCTAGTCTTAATAAACAGCAGTCAAACGACTGTACAGGTTCGCAGATTAGGAGCGCAGGCGTAAAAAGTCTTGTGCTCTTTTTGTGCTTATTAATCACATTCCTACAAGAAAATGGAGCTAAGTGAAACAATCATTCACTAGAGAGGTGCGTTGTTGGACTTAAGCCTTTTATTCTAAGCCCGTACGCGGATGCTGAGGTGTTTCATTCCTTGGGAAGAGATGCAGGTGCTAACTGGGTTGATCAAGAAGTTATAAAGGATGCCTCATCACCAGCCGTAATCCTGACGACATTCCAATTTTCAACGTTCTCAAAAAGCTTAAAGTACTGCTACCTTAAGCTTTTTAAGAATTGTGAGGTCGTCACTCGAAGGCGTTTTATGCGAGCATCTCACTAGATAACCTGTTCGCTGTCCTTATCGAACAGGTGAAAGCGCGTCAGGTCAAACTGGAGGTTGAGCTGTTCGCCTGGAGAGATTTTGGCTCTAGGATCTAGGCGGGCAATAAACTCTGTGCCGTCAGCGAGGGTGAAGTAGACGATGACTTCGTATCCCATTAGCTCTACTGTTTTGGCAGTCGCTGGAATGCTCACAGGCTCAATGCCGGGGGGCACGTACTGCGGATGGTAAATGCCTTCGGGGCGAATGCCGAAGACAACCGGACGACCGGAGAATTCGCGATAGCGCTCAAGCCGGTTGGGGGGAATGGGCACTGAGATGCCGCCATCTGTTTTGATGATGAGTTCGCCGTTGCTTTGAATGAGCTGGGCGTCAAAGAAGTTCATTGACGGACTGCCCAAAAAGCCCGCAACAAATATGTTGTTAGGGTGCTCATACACATTCTGAGGCGAATCTATCTGCTGCAATATGCCCTTGTTCATTACCGCAATGCGAGTGCCCATCGTCATTGCTTCGGCCTGATCGTGCGTGACATAAACAAAGGTAGTGCCAACTTTCTTGTGCAGTTCACTCAGCTCAGCTCGGGCCTGTACACGAAGCTTAGCGTCTAGGTTTGAGAGCGGCTCGTCCATTAGGAAAACGGCGGGCGATCGCACAATAGCCCGGCCCAAAGCCACCCGCTGCCGCTGACCACCCGATAGCTGCTTAGGCTTACGATCCAACAGTTGTTCAATGCCGAGCTGCTTGCCCGCTTCTTCAACTCTTTTGCGAATCTCTTTCTTAGGTACACCCTTAAGATCTAGGCTGAAGCCCATATTATCGGCAACGGTCATGTGCGGGTACAACGCGTACGACTGAAACACCATCGCAATATCGCGATCTTTTGGCGTTACATTATTCACGCGCTGACCGTCAATATAAATGCTGCCGCTGCTAATATCTTCGAGTCCTGCAAGCATTCGCAAAGAGGTCGTTTTACCGCAGCCAGAAGGGCCGACTAGCACCAAAAACTCTTTGTCTTCAAGATTGATATTGAGATCTTTGACGGCGGTGTAGCCGTTCTCGTATTGCTTGGTAACTTTTTCAAAAACAACGCTAGACATGGTGGAAGAGGATAAGGAATAAGGAATGAATAATGAATTAGCCTTTGACGGAACCAGCGAGTAAGCCGCGAACGAAGTATCTCTGTAGGGCAAAGAAGACGGCCATCGGTACGAGCATGGAGATAAATGCGCCGGAGGTGAGGAGGAACCAGTCTTGGCCGCGATCGCCCACAATATTCCTCAGCACCAGCGTCACCGGAGCAACCTCCTGATTACCACCCAAATACACCAGCGCTACTAGCAGATCGTTCCATACCCACAGGAATTGGAACACGGCAAAAGAAGCGATCGCAGGCATACTCAGCGGCACAATAATGCGGGTGAACACATTGAGATAAGAGGCCCCATCAACAGCCGCCGCCTCAATCAAATCTCGCGGCAGTGAGCCAATATAGTTACGCAGTAAATACACGCCCAGCGGCAAACCGTAGGCGGCATGTGCTAGCCATACGGCCAGAAACGTACTCGAAATGCCTAGAACGTTGTAGGCCCGCAAAATTGGAATCAGGGTCATCTGCAATGGTACAACCAGTAGGGCCACGGTGATGATGAAGATGGCCTGGCGACCGGGGAAGTCCATCCAGGAGAGGGCGTAGGCGGCAAAGGTGGCGATCGCAATTGGAATCACGGTAGCCGGTATCGAAATCGCTAGGCTGTTCAAAAACGCCTGGCCCATCCCCGCATCTAGCACCTCTTGATAGTTGCTCAGCGTGAACTGTGTGAACTCAAAAGGATTGGCAAATACCGTCCACCAGCCGCTGCTGTTGAGCGCATCGGGCGGACGAAATGAGCTGATGAGTAAGCCGAACGTGGGCAGTGTCCACAGCACAGCAATTGTGATGACCGCGACGTGTACCGGCAGGCGGGCCATGAACTTTTCAAACTTGGACTGTTCTTTACGCTTTGCCACATAGTTAGGCTGTGGATCTCTTTGCGGCTCTTTTCTGTTCGCAGCTTGATCGGGTGGTATCGGAGTGGCACTGGTCATCGGTTTAGCTCCTGTTGGCGAAATCTGCGAATGTTAGCCACCATCACAGGGATGACAGCAATTAGGAGAATTACGGCGATCGCACTGCCTCTCCCGTAGTTTCTAAAGTTGAACATTTCTCTAATCATGCGGCTGGCGATGACATCAGTGCCTAAGTTACCGCCGGTCATCACAAACACAATGTCGAAGACTTTGAGCACCAGCACAATAACAGTGGTTGAAACCACCAAAATCGTCGGCATAATCATCGGAATAATAATTCGCCAAAAGATCTGCACTTCACTAGCGCCATCTACTCGGGCTGCTTCTAACACATCGTCGGGAACGCCTTTGACTGCCGAAGAGAGCAGCACCATGCAAAAGCCCGTTTGTAGCCAAATCATGATGGCAATCAGCGCAAAGTTGTTAATGGCCGGATTCACTAACCATCCCACCGGCTCAAAGCCCAAGCCGGTCACAATTGCATTGAGTACGCCAATTTGTTCAGCATCCGCAGGGCGATAGGCGTAGATGAACCGCCAGATAACACTTGCCCCTACAAAAGAGATTGCCATCGGCAGAAAAATCAGCGACTTAGCAACCTGCTCGTACTTCACGCGGTCGATAAGTACCGCAATCACCAGGCCCAAAAACACGCTGACGCCAGTTACCAACACCAGCCACAGCAAGTTGTTGCGAAAGGTTGTGAGGGTATCAGGCGCGGTCAGTACGAAGATATAGTTTTGTAATCCGACAAACCGGCTGGAGCTAGGCCCAAAAAAGCTGAGATAAAAGGTGCGCAGCGTCGGCAGCACTAAATAAGCGGTTAGCAGCAGCACAGCCGGGCCTACATATATCCACGGCAGCACACGCATTCGGGCACGTTCGGGCAAAAGCTTCTCAGCGAGAATATTAAGCCCGTAAAAAATGCCAATCACACCAAACGAACCGATTGCGATCGCCAGCAGCGCCTTTAAAATTAAAGAGACATTACTGTCCATTATTCATCTCCTAGTTGATGACTGACGACTTGACCGGCTGATTGAGTGCCGACTACTTCCTCATCGTCGGCTTTAGTTACTTCTTCTTCAAATCTCTCTTCGGGCCAGTAAAACTCAATTTTGTCGGTGACTTCTTCAGCCGTATCGCCCGCAACAAAATCCATCATGCCTGCCCAAAAGGTGCCAGTACCCACCGCGCCCGGCATAGAGTCAGAAGCGTCGAACTGCACAACCTCGACAGTGGTTAGTAGCTCTGCCTGCTTACGGCTCAGCTCGTCAGGGTACACGCTCAAATCTACCTGCTTATTTGCCGATAAGAACCCGCCCTGCTCAGCCCAGATTTCATGGGGCGTTGGTGTGGCTAAATAGGCCATCAGCTTTCTTGCTTCTGGCGTGTCATTTAGCATAGAGAAAATGTCTCCGGCAACCAGTAGCGCATTGTCGTACTCAGGGTTGATCGTAGGCGTTGGAAAGAAATCAACATCTTCACCAATCACAATATCTTCTGGGAAAAAGTTACTAATGAAGTTGCCCTGCTTTTGCATGTAGCATTCGGGCTCCTCAGAGTTTCGTTTTTTGCTAAACAGACCGTTGATAGAATCGCCCCATGGAATGCTAAGCGCGCCCGTTTGACCGCCGTAGAGATAGCCTGGCGTTTTCGCAATCTCGCCAAAATACTCGAAGGCTTCTTGCACTTGCGGCGCATTGAAGGGCACCTCATGCTGTACCCACTGACCGTAGAACTCAGGGCCAGCGGTATGTAGCACAATATCTTCTACCCAGTCGGTACCCGGCCAGCCTGATGAGTTGCCGCTTTCCATGCCTAAGCACCAAGGGCTGCCGCCATCTGCAACAATCTGGTCACTCAGCGCGATCAGATCGTCCCAGGTTTCTGGCGTTTCATAGCCTGCTCTGGCAAATTCTTTGGGGTTGTACCATACCAGGCTTTTAACCGCTGAGCGATACCAAACGCCGTAAATTTTGTCGTTAACAGTAGACAGATCTATCCAGCTTTCAGGATAGTACTGCTGTAAGTCTTCGCGGCTGAGTACTTCGGTTACCGGAACCAGCGCGCCTTCTTCGGCGAGCGATCGCATCAAACCCGGCTGAGGAAACATGGCAATATCAGGCGAGTCACCTGAATCTACGCGTACTGGCAGCAGGGTAGTGAAGGCATCTGTGCCTTCGTAGATAACATCTATACCCGTTTCATCTTCAAAGGGCTTGAGCGCCGCTTCTAGTCGGGCCTGTTGCTCACCAACAATCACACCTAAAATGCTGACGGTATTGCTACCGGATGGCTGGGTGGTTTCTGTTTCGGCTTCTGTCGCACTAGGTTGGCTACAGCCAGATAAAGGGAGGGCGATCGCTAGCCCTAATGCCAGCCTTTTCGCTAGCGTCTTTGTGAAAAACATAAGTCTTGAACCTAAGAGCGGTGCCCCATTGTGAGGCCAGATAAATGGTCTAAAGAAGAGGCTGAAATCGGCCTACTTTACGGTGTTAACAGCTTTTTAATCTCTATACTTAAATGTATATTTCAATACAGTGCGTTCGGCCCGTCTTTGGAGGTAATTATGAAGATACGACATAAAACTTCATGCTTTTTCGTACAGCAAATCTCTTCTTTTGTAGACGATTTGTATCGAATTGTTGTCATTATATTTTGACCTTTATATCGAGTACAGTGCTCAATGTACTCGTAGTTATCTTTCCTATCAATTAGCGTCCTGTTATAAAGCCTGTTACGAAAATGCCAAATCCACCGACTGCCAAACTTCATCCGCCTCGATGGGATCCCTGGGTTCTTCTAGATCATGGCACCTATCGTTTGTTTTACCTAAGCGGACGCACCGATCAAGATCCGTGGTGGAAAACAAGCTGGATCTGCGGAGCAACCTCTACAGATTTTCAGCGGTGGCACCACACTGGCCCCGTTATAGAGCCTCGTGAATCTGGCTGGGAGTCTGGGCGACTGTTTGCAGGCAGCACGTATAAAGAGAAAGACACTTATTACTTGTTCTACTCAGCAGCAAGCGAAAGCGATATTGCCAGCGAGGCTATTGGCTTAGCAACTTCAAAAGATGGAGAGCACTGGCAGCGACTGGCTCAGCCTTTGCTATCAATGAAAGACGCTCTTACATCTGATAAGAGTCGTCCTCAGCTAAATTACGGTGGTAGGTGCAACTGGTCTGATCATTTGCACTGGCGAGATCCTTATGTCGTCAAAGCGACTGATTCTCAAAAGTACTATCTGTTTTTCTGTGCGTCTCTAACAGGCTCAGCCCTCTATCAGGGGGGCTTGGGCATAGCCGTTGCCGATCGGCTTGCTGGCCCTTACCAGCTTCTGCCACCCGCCGCTGGCCCGTTAATGGTTGAAAATTCTGAGGTGTCCGCCGCTTCGATAGACGGCAGCGTAGACTGGCCTTTCTACCATTTAGAGCGACCTCAAGTCATCTATTTTCAAAACAAATATCACCTGTTCTTTTCTTGCTTTAAGGCATTTGTAAATCCACTCTGGCTCGATAAAGTAGGCGCAGAGAACGTTACAGACTCTACGCTGTATTGGTATGTTGCCGATAGCGTTACGGGCCCTTTTAAACCTGCAAAGCCGCTGCCTACTGTTCTAGGTAGTGAATCGACTGGGCTCTATGGCACGACGTTTTATCCGCTTGAGCAAGGGGGAAACTGGCGACTCTTAGAAACTGCTGATGAAGCTGAAATAACTGTCTTAGGCTGGTATCACGAAGACTATACGCTAGCGGTTTCGCAAGAATTTAAAGCTATCTGGGATAATTCAGGTGTACGGATTGTGAAGAATCGTGACGCGAGAGATTGCACGATATAGCGGAGCCGTCGGGCGGAATAGTCGAAAGAAAGTATCATTTGCAACAATACTGCTTTAGTTAGAAGTGAGTGCGATCGCCTCCACATTATGCTGGATTGTATCGGTCAATACAATACTTGACTGACTAATCCAACGCGGGGCCTGTTTGGCCTCCCTTTCAGGAATTTACCATGATGTATAAGCCACTATTTGCTGGGGCAGTTGCCCTAACTTGTTTTGCTGCTTTCGGTTCTAACGCTGCGATCGCTCACGAAACAGCTCAAGACATATCAGCAGAAGCTACCCCTACAGCCGAGCAGCTAATGATTGTTCAAAGAGATCCTAGAGATCCTGTAAGACGCGACGATGACTCAACGATTATAGAAGAAGGCGGTGTCGAAGACTTAGAAGAAGAAGTCGTTGATGATGGCAATGGTGTAACTTTTGCAGTGCGGCTTAATACAGAGCTATTCGTCAATAGCGGCGATCTCGTTGAGTTTCTGGTTCCTATTCGCTACAGCCCTTCTGATCGGCTGGCGATGGAAGCTGTGCCCGTGATTAAGTACTTTCCCGAAAGTACTGACGAAGAGTTTGACTACGGCATCAAGTTTGCTATCGAGTATCAGCTATAGGTCAAGAAAATAGTGCTTCTTCAGCACTTTAGGTTAAATGGGCAAAAGGCAGATCTAGCAGAAGAAGACCCTCTACATACATAAGTACGTAAAGGGCTGCGACTTGAAACATGAATAGTGATTCGTTGGTCTATCTATAGCCTACCTAGCAGAACTTAGCCTAGACGAACTTGAACGTGCTGTCCTCTAGCGCTAGCCCACTGGCACCAGCACCTTGAACGATTGCAATGCGATCGCCTAAATAATCAATCGCCGCTACCCCTGCGTTCACGCTCAGCGCATAGCTACTGATTGCACCATGAAGAATAATCAGGTCTTCACCCAGGCCAAAGTTACGAATCTCTGCAAAGTCGCTGTCGCCGTTAGCCTTGTAGTAAGCCTGCTGCGTGTCACCCAAAACAAAGCGATCGCTCTCCAACCCGCCGACCAAAACATCTAGCTCATGAGAACCTGCACTTTGGGCATCACTGCCGTTCATCTCATTCGCACCGCCGAGTGAAACGAGCCGGTCGTTGCCGCTGCCGCCGACCATAAAGTCATTACCCTGGCCGCTCAGGATAGTATCGTCGCCTGCATCGCCAAAGAGGTCATCATCGCCTGCACCCCCGGTAATCCGGTCGTCGCCGCCTCTGCCAAAGAAGAAGGCGCGGCTCGTACTGTTGCTGTCACCTAAGAAGGAGTCGCCTTGATCGGTGCCCTTGATATCGCTGAAGTTTCGGATGGTGTAGGTGCGATCGCCCACACCCGGAATGCCTCTAGCTCTCAAAGTCTCGGCACCCAAGTCCACATCAATCGCAATACCGCTATCTGCCATGGCCGCGTCGATTCTGTTGATCTGACCAGTCGCGCCAACAATCTCTTCTACAGCCCGTAGCTGATCGCGGCCCGTACTGCCTTTATCAACTACACCAATACCTTGCAGCGTAACCGCCTGACCCAGATCGCTGTAATCTACCGTATCGAAGCCATGGCCCCCGTTAATAAAGTCGCTACCTGTGCCACCAACAAACGTGTCGTTGCCTTCTTCACCAAACAAATCATCATCACCGCCGCCGCCTTGAAGCGTGTCGTTGCCACTTCTACCAAAGAAGAACACTTTCTCTGTGCTGTTCTTATCGCCAACAATCGTATCTGCCTGCTCAGTGCCAATAACTTGAGCAAAATTGCGGACGGTAAAGACCTGATCGCCTACGCCCGGTACGTTCTTGATGGTCAGATTGTTTGTACCTAGATCGACGTTTAGTGAAACGTTAGGAGCGTCGATTCTGCCATCAATTACGTTCAGCTCGTCAGTTGCGCCAATCACCTCTTCTATATTGACGGCGCGATCGCTACCTGCTGCTCCTTTATCAATCACGCCCATTGCCTTGAGCGTAATGGCTTCACCTAACTCGCTGTAATCCACTTTATCGAAGTCTTTACCGCCATCAATAAAGTCGTTGCCCTCACCCCCAAAAATGAAGTCAAAGCCTTTACCACCAATGCTTTTGTCATCACCAGCATCGCCAAAGAACGTGTCATTGCCATCGCCACCGGCTAGATGATCGTTGCCCTCACCCCCTACGAGCACATCGTTACCACCTTTGCCTTCTAGGCGATCGTTACCCAGGTTGCCGCGCAAAATATTGTTGAAATGGTCACCTTTAATCACATCGTCGCCACGAGAGCCGATGATGTTTTCGATTGAGGAGAAATGCTCGCTACCGCCCGTGTTAAAGCGAACTCGCTGCTTTTTTAGATCTACAGAAAGGCCGCTGTCGAGATTATCCCAAGAGATCGTGTCGTTGCCGCTGCCGCCGTGGATGCGATCTAGCCCAAAGCCGCCCACAATAAAGTCGTCGCCATCGCCTGCAAATATAACGTCGCGACCGTCACCACCAAAAATAGTATCGTTACCGCTACCACCAAAGATTACGTCGTTACCATCGCCCCCAAAAATCTTGTCGTCGCCGCCACCACCAAAGATGACATCATTACCGCCTTTACCTTGTAGAGTGTCGTCGCTGTGGGTGCCCCAAATGTAGTTATAAAAATAAGTCATTGAAAAAAAGTCCTTCTTGAAGCGTTGAAAATTAGGCACCACGAGCTGTCAGCGAAAGAGATCAACTGCTCGCTTCGACTGCTCACTAGATGCTCTTGCGATCGCTACTTTATTTGTTGTTTGCTAAAGCAGCAGAATTGTAGCCGGGGGATAGCTGGGTAGATTATTAAGAACAGAATTAATACAAAGCGTTCTCAATCCTTTGCACACGAGTATAATCACTCCATACTCTTTCTATAGAGAGAGAAAGCAGAGCAGCTTCAAAACTTGACTCAACAGATTAAGTCAGTGAAGAGAGGACTAATCAAGGAACCTTGTATCAAGCCTGGTTGAATAGTTCTGTTGGTTTGTTCTTTGGGCGCTTCTCTTATTCAGGCCAGCCATCTTCGATCTCTTTAGTCACCTCTGCTGCCGACTTTCCTTTTGCAAACTCGACCATGCCTTCCCAAAAGGTACCAGCTCCTACGTAGCTAGGCATCATGTCCGAGCCATCAAAATGGATCGTGTCGGCATCTGTCAAAATCTGGGCAATCGTTTGGCTCACCACATCGGGATAGGCTTCTGGCGAAACTTGTTTTTGAGGGGAGATGAAGCCCTCAAAGCTGGCTCCTATTTCATGCGGCGTCGAGCTGGCCATATAGGCCATCAGCTTTCGCGATTCAGGCGTATCGTTAAACATCGCCATCGCATCACCTGCCACTAAAAGCGGTCGGCCAAACCTTTCATCTATACCCGGCAAAGGGAACACGTCAAAATCTACCCTGGCGTCTTTGTCTGCTGGAAAAAAGGACTGGGCGAAGTTAGCCTGACGGTGCATGTAGCAGTCGGGCGGGTCGTTGAAAATGCCGAGCGCTGCCTCTCCATAGGGGATATCAACTGTTTTTGCCGCACCGCCGGAAACGTATTTGGGCGATCGCAAAAACTTACCAAATTCATCAAACGCCTTCACCACCGACGGCGCATTAAAAGGCATTTCATGTGCAACCCACTGCCGGTAAGCTTCAGGGCCAGCAGTCCGCAGCAAAATGTCTTCTATCCAATCGGTACCTGGCCAGCCTGTTGCCGCGCCACTTTCAAGGCCAATGCACCAGGGCGTACCGCCGTCAGCCACGATGCGATCGCTCAAAGCTACCATCTCTGGCCATGATCTAGGTGTGTCATAGCCCTGGGCCTCAAAAGCCGAAGGCCGATACCACACCAGGCTTTTCACCGATGCTCGATACCACACAGCATAGGCTTCACCCTCTACCGTGCCTAAGTCTAACCAGCTATCGGGATAAGCCTTCCGCAGTGCGCTGGTTTGCATAAAATTTGAAAGCGGCACCAAATCACCAGATTTAGCATAGTCAGCCATTAGCCCTGGCTGCGCAAAGATAGCAATATCAGGCGGATTTAAAACACCCACTCGCAGCCGCAGTAACTGCGTAAAGTCATCTGCACTCTCGTAGTCAACCTCAATGCCCGTTTCTTCCTCAAAAGGCGCTAGAGCTTGCTCAAAGTTTTCTTGATCCTTACTTTCAAACTGACCTAAAACAGTTACGCGCCCGGTGACTTTGCCTGGAGATTGGGCGATCGCGCCTGAGCCTGAACCTATCGTTTCTGTGGAGGAAACCATCGTCGGGTTGGTGCAGCCAAAGCCGCCACTGAATAGGGCAAACAATACCATCAGCAGGCGTAGAGAGGGCTTTGAACGGTTCATACTAAGGCTTAGAAATTGAACTTTGACGGCTTTGAGGGTAAAGCAGGTGGGGGAGTAGTTCGAGTGACATTAATGAAATACTAACGAACCTTAAAGAGCTTTTGGCTAGCAGAAAGACCTATCGCCTCAAAGCTCAAATGCAATGGTATGATTTCAAAGTATGACAACAAACTCCTACTTTTATGCGTTTAGGAACATGCCATGAGCAAGAAAGTTAGCATTACGTTAGATGATGATGTTCTGTCTTTTGTTGATAAGCGAGCGAGTAACCGTAGCAGCTTTATTAATCAGATTCTGCTGAAAGAGCAGCAGAGATTGTTTTTACAAGAGCTGGACGAAGCTTATATAGATCAAGAAAATGACCCGGTAGCACAGGCAGAGATAGCACTTTGGAGCGTTACCGTCAGCGACGGTTTAGACCGTTTAGACCGTGAGCGCTTAGATGCCGAATAGAAAACTAACCTATCGGCGAGGAGAAATATGGTGGACTGACTTGGAACCTGTCTTAGGAGACGAAACCGGCAAAGAACGTCCTTGCCTAATCTTGCAAAACGATAGGGGAAACAGAAACGGCTCTACTACAATAGTGGCCCCTTTGCTACCTGGGTCGAAAACTTATCCCTTCACGGTGAATGTTTCACCGACTGAGCAGAATGGCATAAAAGGCCAGCGACACATCAATCTGTCTCAAATTAGAGTTGTAGATGTCCAGCGGATCAAGAATAGACAAGGCACTTTAGAAGATTCCTATTGGGATGCCATTGAAAGAGCTGTTGCTATAGAACTCGGCTTCAACCCTGTATTTAGAAATATTTGATAGGCAAACCGCTAAACTCTAAAACTTCGGTGCGGCCATGGACTATAGAGATAAGCTCAGGAATCGATTATAGAAAGTTGCTTTGGTACATCTAATAGCGCCCCTGCTATTTGTGATAGCTGCCGTTTTGGAGAATGGTTTTGGCGCGATATAGCTGCTCTACTAGCATGAGCCTTGCGATTTCATGCGGAAAAGTCATAGCAGAAAGGCTGATCATCGGCTGCTTTTTGAGGCGATCGCTCACCCCCTCAGCCCCCCCAATAAAAAGCACTAAAGTCCCATAAGCCTCCTTCCCCAACCATCGTGCAAACGCCACCGAATCACGCACCTTGCCATACTCAGCCAAAACCACCAGCCGGTCTTGTGCGCTCACCAGGCTCAGCAGTTTATCGGCTTCCTTTTCTTTATCACTATCTTTAATCTCGACTATCTCAACTTCAGGTAGCCGCTTTCGGTATACCGCAATCCCTTCTTTTAACCAGCGCTTTTTTACCTTGCCCACAGCTACAATCTTAATTTTTGGAAAGCTTTGTCCCATACCTCAAGCCTTTTTAGCTTGGGTAGGATTCAGCTTACGCTCTAGCAACGAAAACACCTGCGATGAAAGCACCGTCAGCAGTAAGTAAATCAAGGCCACCGCGCCATAGATTTCAAACGAACGATAGGTCGTCGCTACGATTAGCTGCCCCTCTCTAAACAATTCCTGATAGCCAATAACGGCTACTAGGCTAGTGTCTTTGAGTAGCGTAATAAACTCATTGCCCAAAGGCGGGATCATTCGGCGCAATGCCTGCGGAAAAATGACGTACCGCATGGTTTGCGTCGAGCTGAGCCCCAGCGATTCAGAGGCTTCTTTTTGTCCCACTTCAACAGATTGAATGCCCGCTCTAACAATTTCTGCTAAGTAGGCAGCAGAATTAAGGCTTAAGCCTACGATGGCTGCACCCCACTGGTTGAATCTAAAGTCAATCCCTAGGTAGTTGAAGAGTGCTGGAATACCAAAGTAGATGATATATAGCTGTACTAAAAGCGGCGTCCCTCGGAAAAAGTCTACGTAGACTCTCGCTAAAAGGCGCAGTGCTTTGACTTTTGAGAGCCTGATGATGCCTAAGAGGATGCCGCCGATAAGACCGAGGGTAGTGGCGATCGCGGTGAGCTGCAAGGTGATCAGCGCACCTTTCAACAGCGCAGGCAGTGCCTCGACAATGTAGCCCAGTGTCTGATTCAAAAATATAGCTCCGGTTGCGTACTTCGAGTGGAGATTGTGAATTTACTCTGCTGGGGGTGCTGTTCCGAACCACTTCTCATACAGCGTCGCGTAGGTACCATCTGCTTTTATCTCAGCTAATGCGGTGTTAATCACCTCTACATTCTCCGAGCCCTTCGGCAGCGCAATGCCGTAGGCTTCCTCTGTTAGCAACTGGCCCACTACCTGAATGCCGGGAATGTTGCCAGTTTTAATCGCATCTAAAGTCACAGGCGCATCGTTTACCACCGCGTCCACGTTGCCATTGGCCAGCTCTTGCAGCGCTAGCGGTGCAGAGTCAAATGTCCTGATTTCTGTGTTAGGTACGCCCTCAGCTGTAGACGCGCCCGTTGTCCCGATTTGAACGGCAATCTTTTTACCTTCTAAATCATCTAGGCTTTGGATATCTGTAGTACTGTCCTGAACTGCGATCGCCAGCCCCGCATCAAAATAAGGATCTGAAAAGTCAACCGTCTGGGCGCGCTCTTCAGTGATGGTCATGCCACTGATCGCCGCATCAATCGAACCGCCCTGCAAGCCTGGGATGAGCCCGTCAAAAGGCAAGCTTTCAAACTCAACTGTTTTCCCGGCTCTCTCGGCAATGGCATTCATCAAATCGATATCGAAGCCCACTATCTCACCGTTTTCTGTCGATTCAAAAGGTGGAAAAGCCGGTTCTGTACCGACATTCCAAACGCTGTCATCGGCACCACCGCCGCAAGCACTCAGCATACCAGCCGCCAAAAAACCGACTGCTGCCGTTCTCAAAAAAGTAGAGCGCGTTAATTTCACAATATTGATATCCAAAACACTATCCTCACAGATCGCTAAAAGCTAAATATCATTTCGTAGATGTGTCAGTAAACTTACCGTTCTCTTAACCTATGGCATCTAAGTACCAAGACCAGTAAATACGTCAACTTTCTTTGTAAAAACACCTCTACAGATACTTATAGGTCGAAGGCCGCAGCAAAAAAGCGATCAATGTTACACCTGAACATTTACAAAAAGCCGAAGTGATACGCTTTGAGATGCGTATCTAAATGTCCGCTCGCGACAAATCATTGATAGCTCTTTGCAATAGCCTCCGATCATGACAGAAACTTTACCTGCAATCATTGCTTCCAACCTACAAAAGAGCTTTGGCAGCTTGTCTGTGCTCAACGGCATCGACTGCCAGATTCATCGAGGCGAAGTGGTTTCTATCATCGGCTCGTCAGGCTGTGGCAAAAGCACACTCTTGCGTTGCTTCAATCGCCTAGAGACAATCACAGGCGGGCAGCTTATTGTCGATAATATCGACTTGTCTAACGCCAAACTTGGTCGCCATAAGCTTCAAGAGCTGAGGGCGAGAGTTGGCATGGTCTTCCAACAGTTCAATCTATTTCCTCACCTATCAGTACTCGAAAATTTATGTCTTGCGCCTAAAAAAGTGCTGGGTCAATCTGACAAAGAGAGCAGAGAAACCGCTAGTTTCTATCTCAATAAAGTAGGCTTGGGTGAGAAAGCACAGAGCTATCCAGATCAGCTCTCTGGTGGGCAAAAGCAAAGAGTTGCGATCGCCCGTGCCCTTTGCATGAAGCCCGAAATCCTTCTATTCGACGAACCCACCAGCGCCTTAGATCCTGAGCTGGTAGGAGAAGTGCTACAGGTTATGCAAAACCTCGCTGGAGAAGGTATGACAATGGTAGTGGTCACCCACGAAATGCAGTTCGCTCGTGAAGTAGCAAGCCGGGTGATGTTTCTCAACAAAGGCCACGTTGAAGAACAAGGTGATCCCCGCGAAGTTCTAGCCAATCCTCAAAGCGAAAGATTACAGGCGTTCCTGAGTCGTATCAGTATGACTTTGGCCTAATCCCCTAGTTTACTTGGGCCCGTATGCCTCTCGATAGAGAGATGCCATCTTCCACTGCTGACAGGCAAAGTGGAGCCATTATCATTTAGCTTTGAAAAGAGATATGGCACGGTATAAGGAAGCGGTCGTTCCCGCTGCAATAAAGACAATCGCCCAGCGCTTTCGCCAAGAAAGTAAATCCTTACCGCCTGCCGCTTGGCAAACGTGGTGGAAAACGCTAGCGATAGGCTTAGGCGTCTGCGCTCTAATTACTTATGCTCTGACTCGGATTGCTATGAGTCAAGAAACCGCAGGCTTACAAGCGTGGGATGAAAAGTGGCTGATAGCGCTGCAAAGCAATAAAAGTTCTCTTCAAAACCCACTATCTTTCGCTAAAGGCGTCACCTGGGAATCGCCTGGAAACTTGGTCGGAATGCTGCCAGTTTTTTTCACGCTGGTTGCTCTAACTTCGTGGTTCAAGCAGCCCTTGATCGCCGCTACCGCAGTGGTGACCTACATCGGTCAGTTTGCGCTGGTTTGGATTAGCTGGGGAATGTGGAGTCGCGATCGCCCTGATCTCATCGCAAATGGACTAGCCGCTCCGAGTCTTCACTCCTTCCCCTCTGGCCATGTCGTCGTCGCAACAACCATGTACGGCTTAATTTTCTACCTGTGGTTTCGCACGTCGCGGAGCCTTCTAGAAAAGGTGGTTGTGATCGCCTTCGCCGTCCTTTGGATTGGCCTAATTACGCTATCTCGCCTAGCCCTTGGTGCACACTGGCCCAGCGATGTCATAGCGGGCTTATTCATCGGAACGCTTTGGCTGATTACCGTGACCGTTGCTTTAGAAAGAGCCTCCTATGCGGTGAAGAGTGCTAAAAAGTATCTGAACTAATTTACTGGGCTAGTTACCGGACTAATCTATGGGATCAATGCTACGATATACCGCCTGAAATCCCATATGAATGGCATATGCAATAAACCCGATTCCTAAAATTGCTAATATCCATTCATCCGTTGGATTGTCATTAAAGGTTTCCAACGCTTCTTCCGAAGTCTTAATCATATCGGCATCAAACTCCCAAGCCGCCTGCTCCGCAGACACCCCAATCACAACATAGACAACTCCTCTAGCCGCAATCCCAGTTCTACCGGCAATAGTCGCTATTGTCTTTGCCGCATCACTCATTTCATGGAGCTTGAAGCGTTTCCTAAACTCAGCCTTTATCGCCCGATAAAAGTAGTAGCAGCCAACTCCAAAAAAGCCCAATCCTCCCGCCGCAATTAGCCACCTGCCCCAAGGAGTAGACATTACCAAGAAGGCCCAATCCTGTGCGGTTCTACCTTCCTTATCTGCTGCGCCGTCCAAAATTTCTATAACGCTGTAAGCAATACTCGCATACACAAGGCCACTGCACACATAGCTAATCCGGCGCAGAATATCTGAGGCATCGCACCCGCTATGTTCAGGATCCAAAACCGCCTGAATAAAGCGCCATATGACATAGCCCATCAAACTAATCGCGATAATCACTGCCACCGTTCGACCAAAGGGCTGACTGGCGATTGTTCTAAGTGCACCTGTCGAACCTACGACCTTCCCTTCTGGTACTAAGTCAGTCGCCTCTAATAAAGCTAAAAGGCCGCTGCTGCCGTAGATAACCCCTTTTGCGCCGTAGCCGATGCGAGCATAGTAGGCTAACCAGCGCTCGCCTAGTGAATTGTGTTTGTGGGTCGGAGCCATAGGGCAGGCAAATCACTCTTTATAGGTTGAATCAAAGAAACCGGACACTCTTGCATCATCGAGCCTGCAAGCGATCACTGTCATCACCCTATAGGCCGTCATTCAATCGGCGCGATCGCGGCCATCAAATCAATTGCTAGCTCATCCTTTACCCAGTTGATGATCTGCTGACGCTCGCCATCTAACAAATAAAAGCGCCCTGTTTCTCTCATTCGATTATGAATATCCTCCATATCGCACTGAGTCAGCAGCTCAGCCGTTTGGCCGATATCGCACAAAATATCGTCTTTACTCTCTTGGCCTAGCTGACCATATAAATATCGGCTAATCTGCTTTTCCAACCGATTGAACGTATAGTCATCAGTTGCATCTAACCGACTCTGACGCTCCTTGGCAATAGGTTCTCCAGCGACCATCCTGGCATAGTCCACATCCAGCATATCAAGCCGAACGATCTTAGGTTGATAGATAGGTTGATGGGTCATAAGCACTCTAAAAGCAGTCATAAAACGAATGGAACAAGCCTAATGCAATTATTTAGCGCTGTTATCCGCCCGTCTCGTAAATTAACCTTATGTTTGGATTCTCATGCTCAAATCTAGCCAGGGTGATCGGGTAATTGGCGCACTGCTCGATATATAGTCCACCCCGGTTTCAGCAACGGCTCTAATTGTTTCAAGTGTGATGTTCCCTGACGCCTCAATTTTAATTCCCTGATTCACTGCTCTAATTTTGCTCACGGCCGTCTTCATCGTTTCAAAAGACATGTTATCAAGCATGATGATGTCTGCTTTGTGTGCGATCGCCTCAGCCACCTGCTCTAGGCTCTCCGTCTCCACCTCAATCGTAATCGGATACGGAATCCGCCTTCTTATATATGTAATTGCTTTTCCAATCCCACCTGCCGCTGCAATATGGTTGTCCTTAATCATTACGCCATCATCTAACCCCATCCGATGATTTTGCGCGCCGCCGACAAAAGTCGCGTACTTTTCAAGCAGTCTCATCCCTGGCGTCGTTTTCCGCGTATCAACGAGCTGCGTGGGTAAGTTAGCAATCACATCCGCATATCGTCTGGTCATCGTGGCAATGCCGCTCAAGCTCATCGCCAGGTTAAGGGCCACCCTTTCTCCTGTGAGTAATGTTGAGAGCTGGCAGGAAATATCAGCGATCTTGGTACCTTTTGTGATGCGATCGCCCTCAGCCACCTCAAATTGAAACACCACACGCTCGTCCAATAAAGAAAAAACACGCTCTGCAACAGGTAGTCCGGCAATCACCCCATCCTCCTTTGCAATCCAATCAGCCCGTCCATCCACTCGCGCCAACTCAGCTAACCCATCGGTCGTTTTATCGCCTCGCCCCACATCCTCCCTCAGCCAATCTGTCAGCAGCTCATCCAAAACTATCCAGCTCGGCAACATACCTTCTTCCCGAAATAAAAGTCGCAAATTAATTTCAGCATAGATCCAGATTGGCTACATCCTTTATGTATCCAGGGCTACCAACGTTTCTGAAAGAAGAAATGCGCGAGCAAAACGGCCAAAATTTAGCAAAAAGTCGGCTCTTAGCGCAAACAGAAAGGCTGAACCCCGGTGTCATCAAGGGATTCAGCCTTTTGAAATTATTTTCAAGAAAAGTGTTGACACTATCTCTGAAAGGACGCTATATTCATTAGGCGCTGAAGGGGCGGGACACGCAAGTGACACGCTCTCGAGGCCGGACGAAGTAGCACCTAGACAAGAGAATAATTTAGAGAGATAGATTAACGAGACCCTCGTTAATGAAAGTAAATTGCTTAGAGGATAGCACGTCTATCTGACTAATGCAATGAAGGATAGCTAGTAAATAGCTTGAGTACGAGACAAACGCATTAGTTCTTTTGGGAGCTGATGTTCTGTTTTACTAAAATGGAGAGTTTGATCCTGGCTCAGGATGAACGCTGGCGGCGTGCTTAACACATGCAAGTCGAACGAACACTTTCGGGTGTTAGTGGCGGACGGGTGAGTAACGCGTGAGGATCTGCCTATAGGACCGGGACAACAGAGGGAAACTTCTGCTAAAACCGGATGTGCCGAGAGGTGAAATATTAATAGCCTGTAGATGAGCTCGCGTCTGATTAGCTAGTTGGTGGAGTAATGGTTTACCAAGGCGACGATCAGTAGCTGGTCTGAGAGGACGATCAGCCACACTGGGACTGAGACACGGCCCAGACTCCTACGGGAGGCAGCAGTGGGGAATTTTCCGCAATGGGCGAGAGCCTGACGGAGCAACGCCGCGTGAGGGAGGACGGCCTGTGGGTTGTAAACCTCTTTTCTCAGGGAAGAAGTTCTGACGGTACCTGAGGAATCAGCATCGGCTAACTCCGTGCCAGCAGCCGCGGTAAGACGGAGGATGCAAGCGTTATCCGGAATTATTGGGCGTAAAGCGTCCGTAGGTGGTTACGAAAGTCTGTTGTTAAAGCCCACAGCTCAACTGTGGATCGGCGATGGAAACTGTGTGACTTGAGTGTGGTAGGGGTAGAGGGAATTCCTAGTGTAGCGGTGAAATGCGTAGATATTAGGAAGAACACCAGTGGCGAAGGCGCTCTACTGGGCCATAACTGACACTGATGGACGAAAGCTAGGGGAGCGAAAGGGATTAGATACCCCTGTAGTCCTAGCTGTAAACGATGGACACTAGGTGTTGGCCGTATCGACCCGGTCAGTATCGAAGCAAACGCGTTAAGTGTCCCGCCTGGGGAGTACGCACGCAAGTGTGAAACTCAAAGGAATTGACGGGGGCCCGCACAAGCGGTGGAGTATGTGGTTTAATTCGATGCAACGCGAAGAACCTTACCAGGGATTGACATCCTACGAACCTCGATGAAAGT
>CAWBZI010000001.1:0-1832500 GCA_963793265.1 uncultured cyanobacterium | reverse complement strand
TCGACAGGCCGGTTCTGCTGATAGTGAACAGAGAGGCAGCGTACTTGATATATCAACTAGGGTAGCTTCGCCGTGAGCATCATAGCAGCGGAGGATAAATTCATCAGAGTTATCCTCCGCTGGTTTTAAAGCAGTTAGGATGACGTTGTTGTTATGAATTTCTAAGAAGCTGAACGTACTAGAGGGCTGCTTATCCATGTTTCCTTCGGCTTTTCGTGGTCGATAAACGACAGGTGGAGTATTAAATTCTCGGGCTCGTTGAACGGTTCGGGCTGTTTGCCAGGTTCCAGGATGAGGATAGATAGCGTAGGTGAAATGGTGGTTTCCTCGATCGGCTTCTGGATCTGGCCATACTGGAGACTTGAGTAGAGTGAGTCTCAAATGATTATGGCTAGCGTCAAAACCATGTTTACCTTGTGTCAATATGCTAACGCCGAAGCCTTTGTCTCCCATATCGGCCCAACGTAGAGCAGGCACTTCCCACTGCGCTTTTTCAGCTTCGGTTTGGGGTTTGGTCGTTCTTGCAATAGATCCAAAGGGTACTTCGTAGGTTGCTATATCGGATGAAATGGCTAGCGGGAAGTTTACTTTTAGTAGAGCTTGGGTTTCTTTCCAGAGAATAGTGTTTTTGACGGTAAGAAAAGGTGAATCTACGTTCAATACGTAGTCCTGGCAGATAGTAGATCCTTCTGTCTTGTAAACGGTGCGTATGCACTGCTGGATAGGGCCGGTTTCATGCCATGCAATAGAAAAGAGTTGTGGTTCAGGAAGGGGGTACTCTTCGTATTCTGCGGCTATGTTCCACGCGTCCCAATAGCCGCAATGGTCGCGGAAGAGCTGTAGCTGATTACCAGGTGCACTGAAGGCTTCTCTTTGTGTACTTTTTTCTATGAGGCTGGTGATCTGTCCGGTATGTGAACTGATGCGCGCCTTGAGAAATTTGTTTTCGAGGATATATTCCGCTTGGTGGGGTGCATCGATAGGTGTTTGGCTGCGTTGAATCCAGTAGCACTTATAGCCTAGCGCAGGAATATTTGAGGCTAGAAAAGAGACTTGATGTGGGGCGTCTTTATTTGGTAGTTCAGGGCTGTTTTGGTTAGGAATAGTTTGTTGTTCTGGGTCGTAAATGATCCAATCAAGGTGAGTCTTTTTGGGGTCGATGCTTGATAAATCGAAGGTGACTACGCTGTCTCTTGGCCAAGAAAGTGAGTTGAAAACAAGGATGGGTGTGGCTTCTAGATGAGGTGGTGATGGTAGGTGGATAGCGGAAGCGATCGCCCCCAAACTCTCATCCAATATCTTTTGCCCAACCTGCTTGATCTGTTCCCATCCTTGATTAGCTTCTACAAAAACTTCAGGAATAGAAGTCCCTGGTAGAATGTCGTGAAATTGGTTGAACAATAGAGTCTTCCACGCTATATCTATCTCTGTTTTGGGATAGGCATAACCGGCTGTGAGATGAGCGATAGTGGCGAAAGTTTCTGCCTGGTAAAGGAGATCTTCGCACTGCCGGTTGCTCTGCTTTTGATCAGCGTGAGTGGTGTAGCAGCCGCGATGGAGTTCGAGGTAGAGTTCATCATTCCAGGTAGGAAGCGAGGAGGATGTAACAGGGAGTGTGTCTATATAAGTATTAGGGGTTGTGAATTTTAGCTGTGGGAAGAAGGGGGATTTTTCCCAGCGGGCGGATTTTTCTAGCATGTCTCGGGTGGGGCCACCGCCGTGGTCGCCTAGGCCAGGAAGCCATAACGTATTGGGGGTGCCTGTACTCTCTTTCCATTTTTGAGAATGAGCGGCCATCTTTACAGGGTCGATATCGCTGCCGATAGGGGGGAGCATGATGCTGAGGATGCGGCTACCATCGGGGGATTGCCACCAGAAGAGCTGGTGGGGGAACTCAGTGGTATCGTTCCAGGAGAGTTTTAGGGTGGCGAAGGTTTCGATACCGCCCTGAGTGAGGAGTTGGGGGAGCTGCCAGCAAAAGCCGAAGGAGTCGGGGAGCCAAGCGATTCTGCTGATTTGACCGAATTTTTCCTGGCAGTAGCGCTGGCCGTAGAGGATGTGGCGGGCGATCGCCTCTCCGCCAATAATATTAAACTCTGGTTCAATCCACAGCCCAGCGTCAATACTCCAACTGCCCTCAGCGACCTTTGTTTGAATCTCTTTGAACAGCTTAGGTCGATTGTTCTCTATCCATTCAAAAAGTGCTGGACTAGAGTGCGTGTAGGTAAGCTCGGGAAAGTCTTGTTGAAGATCTAAAACAGATCTGAAAGTACGCTCAGCGGCTTCCCAAGTGTCGGCAATAGGCCATAGCCACGCCATATCGAGGTGGGCATGACCGACGCAATGGATAGTTCTCTCTTTTATGTTTGAACATAGTGGAATGAGTGTTCTGCGTAGCTGGCTCAGAGATTGTTGAAAAGGATGAACAGTGGCCTTAATAGGGGCTTCAGTGCTAGAAAGGTTATGCCAAATATCGAGGGCATCAGAAGGGCTTGCATCGCTTTCTAGGCTGTTCCAGTTGACTTGATTAAGTGCTGACTCGATGGCGGGTTGTTGGTTTGGTTCGAGGGTTGCTAGGACGGTGAGTTCGTCGGCTATGAAGCTGGGCTCGGGGGTGGGCTGCTGGCTGGGGAGTTCGTAGATGAGTTGCGATCGCACCAAAGCCCCATCGTCATGTCCAGGGCTCACTAACCGAATAGCCACCTGAAAAGTATCTCCTGGCGTGACGCTATGGCTCAAGCAAATGCGGGCAAAGCATTCAAACAGATCGCCGGATTGAGCGAGAGTGCTATTGACATAGATCTGAGCATCATCAGCCCACCAAGTCAGCGCCAGGCGCAGCGTCAATCCTGTGAGCGGATAGCCTTTGATATCGGTTGGAACTGTAATGGTTTGGTAGAGCCAGCGTACCTGTAGGCCCTTCTCCCAAGCGATATGATAACGGTCATTGAGTGGCGCTAGCGATGCCTTTATACAGAAGAGTTCATGGGTGCTAACGTCTTGGTCATGACAGTGCCATTGCGTTTGTACATTTTGCGTGTTGAGTAGGCGCAGGCGGTCTAGCTGAGATTGTAAGGATGGCACAATAGCAGGCGTGGGAGAGGCCATGACTTCCGTTAGAATTTAGGACTAAAGTAGCGCTTGATGGGCGCTGATGTGGCAAGCGCTGTGAAATATGTCTGGCCCGTATCAAAGTAAGTTACTACGATTGGCGATCGCACACTACCGCAAGGGACTAGATCGCCACCGCCAAGCTGTTCGTAAAACGCGCTCGGCTGCGGTGATGGGCGCGGAGTTAGGAATAGCTGTGGTGTTAGTACCCTTGGCTGCGGCGATGCAGTCATCAAAGATGGCTGGGCGCAAACTTATACAGTCGATAGCGACCGAACGCTTGTTTGGCCTACCGTCGCAGGACTCTGAAATAATTGCAGTTGAACGGCCTATTGTAGCGACTTTGAAGGCGGTTGAGAGCTGCTTGTCTGCTGGGCAGGTAAGGCTGTTAGTACAGATGAATTGGGAGCAAGGAAATAAGAATCAGCCGAAGATAGGTTTGTTTGGGCGGCTATCTCGGTGGTGTCGGCCGTGGAGGCAGAAGGAGGCGACAGATGCGCTGAGTATGGGTAGCGTGACGGGCGTTGCTAGTGATTTGGAAACGCGATCGTTGGTATTGGTGCTAGGTCATCAGGTGGTGTGGAACGGTCTGAGCGCTGAGCAACAAGTTGAGCTTCAGACTCAGATATTGCGGTTTTTAGAAGGTGAGGAGTATAGGTTTTTTGGGAGAGGTGCGGCTACTTTTGTTTTAGAGCAGAACGCAGCTCTAGTGAATCAAACGACAGGATTGATCCATGACGTACATTCTTTTTGGATAGTGGTATTGCGGGCAGTCGCTGATTTGAAGCGGCGGTATCGAATGGGATCAGTGCCCGAACTTGAAGGGGGGACTAGCAGAATTGCAGGCACGAGCAAGCCGTCAAATATGCTGCCTTTCGTTTCGCCTCCATCTTTGCCTTTGGCTGACCCTTTGAATGTACTCAGCGCCGGTAGAGAACGGCTGCAAGAGGAGTCTTGCTGGGAGGCAAAGGCTACGACGATTGGCTATATAGAGCATCCTTTGGAGAGGCTTTTGAAGTGGGTCGATCGTTTATTGGTGTGGGTAGAGGCGCAATGGCAAAGATGGAATGATTGGCGATCGCACCTAAACCATTCAAAGCAATAAAAAGGGCGGGATCGATGCAAGATCCCGCCCTTTTTATTAAGCAGCTAAGTCAACGACTGGCCTAAGCAAACCACTCCTGAACGGCTTCTGCTTTTGTATTTGTGTTCCTAGAAAGCGTTTTGCGCTCGAAGTCCATATGGACGGAGCGGGTTTGCTCACCATCTTTAGCGACTGCCACGATGGGATAGCGAATAACGCCGTCTTGGAAAGACATTTGGAAACGGAACGTGCCGTCTGGGCTAAGCTCAATCTCTTCACCATCGATAGTGACGGTAGCGTCGGGCTCAGTTGCGCCGTAAACAATGAGTTCAGCGTCGGCAACTAGCCAGAACTGGCGAGGCTTTGCAGGCGGGGCAGAGGCGAATAGACCTGCGCCCGACATGTTGACACCTGAGGCAGTGGGTAGTGCCCAAAGACCAGCGCCCGAAGGGAAGACAAAAGAGCTGACTGCCTGATCAGGAACCTGATGCATAGAGTTAAACAAAGAGCCTGCAACGCGCTGAGCCTCTGCCGATTGAGCCAGCGCAACCATGTCGCCGTATAGACCGTTAGTCTCGCCGTTCTGCTGACCCGCTCGATAGGTGCCTGCGGCTGCGAGCGCTTTCTGGCTAGGTGATACGAGCGTAGCCACGGTGCGACCGCGCAGGCTTTCCTTCCAATCGAGGGTAACGAACTTATCTTCGACCCAATCGGAAGGATATACGGGTGGAATACGGACGGCTTCAGCACGGGAAAGGACTAGCCAGCGACCATCGTCACAAACGTAACCGATCTCGACGGTGTAGTCGCGATCGC
The DNA here is from genome assembly GCA_963793265.1 of uncultured cyanobacterium. GTDB lineage: Bacteria > Cyanobacteriota > Cyanobacteriia > Phormidesmidales > Phormidesmidaceae > Phormidesmis. The sequence goes on along the minus strand of CAWBZI010000001.1, from coordinate 1,827,489 downwards.
TCACAGGTACAGGCAAATACCACTCACGGGCAATTTCGCCACACTCATACTGCTGAAGGCTGTGAGGACTTTGGCTGTTGATATCGATATCTGTGATGTCGTAGAAGCGTAGTGCCAAGCGGCTACCGCCCTGGTTGCGTAGCTCTTGCTTGTGCTCGTTAGGAATATCCCAGTAAGCATATGCCCACTGCGGATCGCGAGGAAGTAAGACGATGCGGCTTTCGCCATAGCCACTGGGCAGTTCGCTAAGCCCGTCATCTACGGTTGCGAGCACTTCCATGCTGGGCGTTGTGCGGGTTTGCTTGTCTCCAAGTGCTGCAACGGCTGTGGCTGAGCGACTAGATGGTGCGCTGACGGGTGTGCTACCGACTGAGGTGAAGTGAGTTGCTTGCTCTTGAGCCGGGTTTGCATACTTAGCGGCTTCAACCTGCATTTGACCGTTCAAAGGGGCCGTAGCCTCTGCTGCGGGCATCCGAACGCCTGCGGCTATTTGCTTTTGCTTAATGGCAGCAACTAGCTCAACTTTGCGCATTCGGCTGTATCGCGACACTTCATACTCGCTGGCAACTCTACGGAGCTGTCGGAGCGTCATTTCTTCGAGTGGAACGTTGGGATGGGACATAGTAGGCGATTTCCTCACAAAAAGATGGGGACTTGATTCTTTACAACAGAACGCATTGGGATCGCGCTGGGGGATCAATGTCTTAATAGTATGACAAGAAGTCTCTATACAGATCCCCTCCGATCCCCTTAATTGTTCACAATTTATTTGGGATTTGCCTACAGTGAGCGTTTTTACTTACTTTCAGGGATCATAATGTCATTGAACTGTGACATTATGATCCCTGAAAGTCCGCTTTTGCTTTGTGTTTATTGCGAGAAAGCAAAATAACAGCAGCGTAATATGGTGAAGACTGTTGGTTTTGTGGGCTGGTGTGGATTAGGTGGAAGGAAGCGTGGATAAGGATGTAGCAAAAGGAAGCCGGATAATTGGGCGGGTTTTGCCAGCGGCTGTGAAGCTTTGGCTGCGATCGCAAGTAGAACAGGTTGATGAGTTGTCACTGGCTTTGGAGGGACGCGATCGCGATATTCTTTCTGGCTACCTGCCGGGCGTATCGGTGTCCGCCGCGCAAGCAGTCTACCGAGGCATCCATATTGGGCAGCTACAGCTATCGGCTCAGGATATTCGCGTCAATATTGGTCAGGTCTTACGGGGCAAGCCGCTGCGGCTGCTGAAAGTATTTCCAGTGCTAGGTGAGGTTTCTCTGACGGCAGATGGTCTGAATGCTTCGCTGGATTCACCACTTTTGGATGAGGGCTTGAGAAATTTTTGGCGATCGCTCATCCAAAATCCAGCGCTCGCTCAGACGGTGCAGTCTCGTTACGGGCCTTTATCTATCCATCAAGATATGACGCTGAGTAGTGCCAAGATTCGTCTAGGCGACCAGCGCTTAGGGCTTAGCTTTTATCCTAAAGTCGACGATCAGCAAGTCGATCAGCCCGTCATGTTAGGCACAGGTCTATCTGTGATATCAGGAAATTGTTTGCAGCTAGACTCGCCTCACTGGCTTCCTTCGCTAGCTAGCCTTAATGAAATGAGCGAATGCGAGCCGATAGATGAACTTCAAGATTTTCAGTGGGACTTGGGTTCAGATACTCAGCTTAGTGACCTTGTATTGCAGGCTGAAGCGCTGCTTTGTAAGGGGCAGATTATAGTAAATCCGTAGAGGCAAGTGGGCTAGTAGCGACCGAGCAAAGGCACTAGATATTGCACGAAGTAGTAGACCAGTGGGCCGGTGAAGACGTAGCTGTCGGTACGATCTAACATGCCACCGTGACCGGGAATGAGGGTGCCAGAATCCTTGACACCTGCGTCGCGTTTCATTAGCGATTCGGTGAGGTCGCCTAGCAGGCTAGAAATACCAATAATGGTGCCGAGCGCTGCGCCTGTGAGCCACCAAATAGACCAGTCTAACGACCAAGCGCCAACGATGCCGACGCTGGCACTCGCGCCCATGCCAAAGATTGCACCCTCTACTGTCTTTTTGGGGCTAATGCTGGAGAGCGGCGTACGGCCAAAGGTTTTGCCGAAGAAATAGGCTCCGATATCTGCACCCCAAATGCAGGCGAAGGCGATGAAGGTGACCGTCAGCCCGGATGGTAAGGCTGACCATGAGAGCGTTTGTGGCCAGAAGCCTTCTAAGGGCAAGTTAGCGGTGCCAAACGAGCCTGAGTCGCGCAGGCGAATCCAAAAGGTGGGTAGATAGCCACCGTAGAATAAGGCCAAGATAGAGGCTGCTACGTCAGAGATGGTGGCAAATTTGGGCTGGAATAGCAGGTAAAAGCAGATGCAGGTGCCTGCTAGCGCCAAAATAGCATCTGCAACGGGAGGGGAGATGTGTGCGGTCACTAGCAGCACTTGACTGACGACTAGCGTCGTTTTGGCGGCAGGATTAATGCCTTTTGCTCGCACCAGGTCGAATACTTCCATTTGACCAAGGTAAACAATGACGCCAAACCCAATAGTGAAGTACCATCCGCCCAACACAATCATGCTGAGGGAGATAGCGATCGCGATAATTCCGCTGGCAATGCGAACCCAGGGCATACAAGTATCAACAATAGAGTTGATAAAACACTACAGCAAAGCTTGCCCCGGCTGCACGAAGAGAATGCCAGAATATTGACAATTGCCCGATCCTCAAAACGGCTATGACCCCTTAACTTGCGGTTCTGTTTGAGGTACGTTTCGTGAATTTGGCAGCGGATTACTCGTTGCTTGGGAGGGCATTTTTTTCAAGAGCAATGTTCTCAAGTAGTAAAACGGACTCAGGAAGCTACCCAGGAAAAATTCCATTTCGCAGGCCGCTACCAAGTCCGTTTTGATTTGATGGCGATACTTTATCCAATGCAACAAAACCCGGCGCAGGTTGCTGAGAATGAGTTTGAAGAAAACTAACGGGCGCTGCCATCGGTCTGTATTGAGCATTCTAAGCTGGCAAATGCAGAGCCCGCAGCCCCGACTGAGCTTCGTCAGATAGCTGCGCTGCAGCCTGCTTGCTGGAATGTGGTGAGAGACGTGCATGTCAGGGTTGTACCAAATCTCCCAGCCTGCTCTATGGATGCGCAGTAGCGGCTCGTAGTCATCACCCTGCACCATCGAACCATGGGCACGTCCACCAAGTTTGGGTTGCTGCGGTACGTTGTCGTGCCAGGCTTGAGCGCGGATAACCCAGGCTGCTGAGGGCGGCAGGCTGAGATTGTCTGGATCGTAGCGGTGGGCGATGTTGCCGCGTTCTCTGAGGGCTAGAAAAGATTTTATCCTGGCGAAGTTTGCAGGCGGCTCTACTTCAAAGTCGCCGTGAATTTGTCCGCCATAAGCGCCTGCTTTAGGATGGCTTTGGCCAAAATCATAAGCGGCTGCAACCCAATGAGAGTCAGGGGCTACATCGTCGTCTAGAAAGCCTACCTGCTCGCACTGCCACTTATCATTGGCGACGCTCATGGCCTTGAGCCTAGCAAAGGCTGCCCCCTGCTGCTTTTCAAAGGCGTAGTGCACAGATACCGATGCGGTGGTGTCGTTTTGATAGCGCTTGATAACGTCGGCGGTGCTATCGGTACTGTTGTTGTCGATAACGAGAACTGCCCAGGAAAAATGCGCGGTGCCTGATTGTGATCGCAATTTATCCAAAAGCTGCGGCAGTTTGTCTGCACCGTTGTAGGTCGGAATTGCAACGATGAAGTCAACCATGTGTTTACTCTCTAGCTGGTTACGATTTTAAGGGGACTACGGTTGATTTGATTGAGCTAGGGGCTCGACCAGCATAACGATAGAGCCCCTATCGAACTGATCGTTGGGCTGAGCAAAGTCGCCAAAGTCTTCGTACGTTTCTATCACGCTGTATTTGCTAGCGATCACAGACTTAAAAGTATCCTCCGCCTTCTCAGGGTCGCCTAGCACTACCCACAGCCTGGGATATCCGATAGGTAGCTCACTTACCCACTGCTGCACTTCTGCCTCGGTTCTAACCGCGTGCATATCTAGCGGGTAGATATTTGCGCTACCATCGTAATAGTAATTAAGCGGATCGTCCCACTCATATCCCCAAACGATGGCATCTCCCGGTTGCTCTTGCTGCTCTATCGTTTCGATGTTAAAGCGGTAATCGTCGCGGTTTTGCACATCGTAGTAGGTATGAATGGCCCAGCCCATTGCGAATAGATAAACAGCGCCAATTGCAAGAAAAGCTGGTCGCCACTGCCGCCATAGGCGAGAGAAACCTGCGGCGATAAGAAGGAAGAGATACGGGCTCGCAAACAGGACGTAGCGAGGCTCCCATATTTGCGCCCCGATACGTGAGTACGCAACAATTAGTGAAAGCGGAAGTACGAACCAGGCCGCTGTCCAAAATAGGGCGGGTGATTTGTGCTTGCGAATGAGGCCAGCGCCGATGACACCTAGTACGGGAAGTGTGAAAATTTTGTAGAACCAGTGTGCACCGCTTCCTAACCTAACGATTTGGGGCGGTACCATCCAAAATTTGAGCGGGTATATGAGGTTTTGAAGTCCTGGTGGCTTCAGATAGCGCCCCCGGTCAATGGCATACTCTGTGTCTGGAGCGGCGTCGGCGGCGACGTTGAGAACAGAGGGTGACCACAGCACTAATATGGCCAGAAGCCATGCGCCGAACTTCAAAAGTACGCTGCGCCGTTTGCGAAAGCGAAGCAGCACAATCAGAACGTCAGGAAATAGCAGGCCGACATTCAAGGGCACGGTGTATATCGCAAGCAGGCGAAACAGCGCCCAGCCTGCAAGGTTCTTTTGGCTCGGCTGCTCAGAGGGGCCGATTAGCAGCGCGTTCGCTAAAAATAAGGTGCCTGCTAGCCCCATACAAAGGCTAAGTACGTACATACGCACTTCCTGAGCATGGCTGATAAATAGAGGAGAGAGGGTCAGCAGCCCAGCGGCGATTAGTCCGGTGGCTTTCCCATCAAGGCGGCGACCTAATCGGTAGATGAGAAAAACGCTGATAATAGCGAAGATGACGGAGAGCGATCGCAAGTAAGCCTCGCCGCTGCCAAACTGCATCCAAATGCTGAGCAGCACGTAGTAGAGCGGGCGCGTTGAGGTAGCCTGATAGACCTCTGCTATGCTGCCAACTTGGGCATCTCGTATGCTGAACAGCTCATCGATCCAAAGCCCTTCGCGCCCTAGCTGGAAGGTGCATAGAACGGCGGCTACTACCATGATCAAAGAGATGGGTAGCCAGCTAGATAGCGTTTTGGTGCGGTCGGACGTCAGGCGTGATTGAAAATTGTGGGTCGTCATGGCTTGTGTGCTGGCTCGTCTGTACTGGCTTGTCTGCGGCGTCTCCTTAGTTGACTGTCTCTATACGCGCTCTCTAACGCGGTAGATAGGCTTGTTTTGAGACTCGTGGTAGGTGCGCATTAGTAGCTCTGCAAGGAGGCCAAAACAGAATAGCTGGACGCCTGCTAAGACGAGGACGACAGCTAGAAGGAGGAGGGGGCGATCGCCAATTCCCTGTCCGAGAAATACCTTTACAAAAACCAGATAAATGCCCAGCACAGAGCCTGTACCCAAAGACATCATGCCGAGAGATCCAAACACGTGCATGGGCCGAGTTAGAAACGTTTTGATGAAGGTGATGGTGAGCAAGTCCATCACGACTCGGAAGGTTCTGCCTAATCCGTATTTGCTTTGACCATGCTGCCGGGCGTGATGACGCACGGGTACTTCGGTCACTCGAGCCCCTTCTATAAAGGCAAGTGCCGGGAGAAAGCGGTGTAGCTCTCCGTAGAGCTTGAGATCGGCAACAAGGTCGGCGCGATAGGCCTTGAGCGAACAGCCATAGTCGCGAATATTGACCCCCGTCACCTTGCCGATAATGATGTTGGCGATTTTGGAAGGTAGCAGCCGGGTGAGAGCCGCGTCCTGGCGGTTTCTGCGCCAGCCACTTACGAGATCGTAGCCTTCATTAAGTTTGGAAACTAAGGACAGAATATCTTGCGGGTCGTTTTGCAAGTCGCCGTCCATGGTGACAATGACCTGACCTTGAGCTGCCTCAAAGCCAGCGGCCATCGCTGCTGTTTGGCCGTAGTTGCGACGCAAAATTACGGCTCGTAAGTGCTTATAGCGGCGTGCTAACTGCTTGAGGAGTTCGGTAGAGCCGTCTTGGGAGCCATCGTCTATACAGATGATTTCGTAGGGCTCGGGGTAGGTAGAAACGCCTCTTTCGATTTGCTCTATGAGGTGGGGAAGTGTTTCGACCTCGTTATAGATAGGCACGACGATCGAAAGCGAAATGCTTTGCGGTTTCAGGCTTTCGGGTGCTGTATTTTCGGGATGCTCAGGCGGGTTTTGTCTGGGGTCTATCGATAGCGCCTGGCGCTGCTTATAGGCGTCAGAGAGCTGCGAGCTGGAGAGCTGTGAATCAAATAAGGAAGATGCCACGATCTAGATTCCTACAGTTTTATTAGGGGATTGCTTTAGTAGATTATGTGCGCCAAACAGGGGGGATGTGACTAGCAAAACAAGCTGCCTGAGCTGCTATTGAAATGGTGTTCAGTAGCGGGGCTTGGGGGCAACCAAGTAGGGGCAACCAAGAGGTTTGCTCGGAAAGCTTACTGTGCTTCTGATAGTAGTGGTAGATACTCGTAATTCCGCTTAGTTTCCAGATAACTTTATTGACTCTTTATTCGATCTGTTACTCTCTTTGCGGCAATTCCCTACTTTTTACGGCTTGATGAGCCATATTTACGTAAGACCACGTGCTGAGAGGATAGGTGTGGATGCTGCGCGTGATCGCACCGAAGTGTCTCCATAGATGCAGTATCTCTATAAATAAAGGGTGTCTCCGTGAAAAAGCTTTTTAGCATCATAGATTTTTCATACTTGTATGCGTTTTTGGGCGAAGCAACCTTAGCGCTAACGCTGCTATTTTACTTATTGCTTGCCAGAGTTCTAGGGCTAGAGCAGTATGAAATATTTGCGAGCGCTGCTGCTTTAGGCTCTATTCTTTCTCTGGCTATCAGCCTTGGCTTTCCTGACTTATTGAACCGCGAAGTTGCCCTAGATCGTGAGAAAGGGTTACGTTCAACGACTGATTTTTTAGCAGTTGAAGGGGTCGGTGCTCTATTTGTTTTAATTATTCTATTTCCGATTACCCGCTTGTTGGGTATTGAGGGATCAGATGTCATTATCTTCTACTTAGTGGCTTTTGCTGAAGTAAGTCGTAGCGTTGTGATGACGCTGCGAGGGCTGCTGAAGGGATTAGAACAGTTTAGGACTGAGACAATTGCTGTTGCTTTAGAACGGTTTTTTGTTGTTGCTTGTGCGGTAAGCGTTATGCTGCTGACGCACAGCTTATTCTGGGTGATTCTGACGTTTGCCGCGACTCGCATTGTTCATCTTTTGGCCCTTTTGCGCTACTTGAGCAAGCGATTTAGCCTATGGTCGCCGTTGAATATCAGTCGTTCAGTGAGCGCTTTTAAGATGGCGCTTCCTCTAGCGCTCTCTGGCGTTTTGTGGGTTGTTTTTTATCAGGCTGATGTGCTGATGCTTAAGGGGATTGCGCCTGATGGCGAGGCGGGCCTGTACAGTGCTTCGTATCGCATTATGGAGATCTTTGGCGCACTGTCTCGGGTCGTTTTCTATGTGTCTTTCACTCGGTTAAGTCGGTCGTTTGTTGGTGACAAAGGCCAGATGGCCCGGCAGGTGTACCAAACGACGCTACTCCTAACGCTTGGAATTTTACCGGTTGTTTTTGTCGCGGGCTGTTTGCAGGTGCCAATTGTGGGCGTGCTTTATGGCGAAGAGTACGCGCTGGCTGTGAAGTCGCTAGCGATTCTGCTGCCAAGCGTTGCGGTGATTGTTTTTGGTGAGCTGGCGCGATATATCATTATTGCGACTAAGCAGGATCGCTACCTACCGCCTTTGTTGGTGGGTGCGGTTTTGCTAAACGTGGCGGCGAATCTGGTTTTGATTCCGGCGATGGGGGCTCCTGGAGCGGCGGTGGCGACGCTGATGAGTGAGGCGGGGCTGACTTTGGTGTGCTTGCAGGTATTGATTAAGATGGGCTACCGACGTATGGGCTGGACGGTTTCTGCGATCGCTGTAATTGGACTCATAATGACCGCAATGCCGTCGCTAATCTTGAATGGTTTGATGCCTGCTTGGTCGGGGGGAATCGTTCTTTTGGGAATAGGAGCGATCGCGCTTCTGATCCGTCCTCAGCATTTCCTCAAGCGCGCAGCGGACGCTTGAAACCGTCAGTCGCTTCTAGGCAGACTTCTCATAGCATCTAACTTTAATAAAAGACTTGACTGGCTCCATGCCTCGCACTGTTCTCTCTATGGCTGTCAGTGGCTTCGTGTGCTCGAACGTTTTGAACGGGGCGTCTAGGCTTGCATTAAGGGTGGGTTCAATTTCGGTGGGATACAAAATGCAGGTGTTGTCAGCGGTTAGCTCAGGGCCGGGCGTTGCTGTTATTGGGATATTTTGAGGGTTGTCTACCAAGAATTCGTAGAACTCTAGATTGGCGTAGGCGGCGGTGGGCTGGTTAACGAAGATGATTTCGTCTGGATCTTGGGCGATCGCGGTTTGTAATGAAGTTTGAAAGTCAAAGCTTTCCATCGCCGCTACGCTGTTTGCAGGATAGGCTCCGAAATAGTAAATCTGAGAAGCGATAACCTCAAAGATCAGTAAGCTAGAAAGACCTATCAGGAGTCCTTTTTTGAGGCGATGGTCTTTGATCTTTAGCAGGAAGGCGAGCCCGTAGCAGGAAATTAGCAGAATGTAGTAGCCCAGTAGCAGGCTTCGTAGAGAGTGGGGGACGCTTTCTGAGGTGAGCGAGGCGGCGACTGGAGAGGCGAGTAAATTGAGGATGAGGAAAAGGGTGAAGCGGGTGAGGGTGGATGGGCCTGTGGTTCTTTTGTGGAGGATGAAGTAGGCGATCGCGACTAAGAACAAAAGCAGCGTTGTCCCAAAGATAATCCCGCCATAGCCAATCGAATGCCGTAGATTAGCATCGCCGCTGAACAGCAAAAAATCTGGCGACCAGTATTCAAAGAAGTTTTGGATGAATATAAGGATCTTTCGAGGCGTAGATATCGGATCGTCAATATATGAAATGATCTTGAATCTTCCCGTGGTGGCCCCTCGGTGAAAGCGAACGAAATAGAGATAGGGACCTAAGGAGACAGTGAATGCTGCGGTGATTAAACCTAGCTTTTTAAGATTGTTTCGGTCGAAGTAGATAGCCCACAGCGAAATCAGCATCAGACCTGATAGCAGCCGAGCCGTGGAATATGTGTAGATAGATGTGCCCAGCAAAAGCCCGCAAGCGGTGGCTTTGAGGTAGTTGTTTCTATGGGTGTTCGATCGCTGCGATCACTATCAAGGGTGCCTTCTTTGCCCTTCTCATAAAAAGTCAACCATACTGATAGATTGATTGCAGCTACCCACGTAAGCTGAGAAATCGCTTCAAAGGATACTCTTGAGAGTACGAAAAAAACCGGTAAGAACCCGAGGGAAAGCAGCGTGTATAGCTGAATGATTCTGTTTTTTGAAAACAGCTTAGATGTGAGCAGCAGCGTGAAAAATAAACCCGTTAGAAAGAAGAGACAGCTCGTGAGTCTTAAATTGAAAACCGAGATACCAAAAAGCTTAAAAAGAAGCGCACTGGCATAGATATAGGTAGGGTTTTTATACTCGCCAAACGCTTTGAAGTACGTAGGAAAGCGATCTCCATATTCATCTACGCCCTGCTGCGCAATTAAGGCCGCATTGAGCCCAATAGACGACTCATCCATATACAGCCCAGCCGGTACTTCTGCCAGTCGAAATGTATGTGCCGCGATCACAGCGAGCGAGAGTATTACGGTGAATAAAATGTAGCGTTTGTTTGCTTTTCTATACTGATGCTCTCTTGCTTTAGCTGCTGATAGAGGCAACTTTTCGTCATCGTTAAAACTTGTCTGCAACATATCCACGGCATTCGACCCGACCGACAAGGCGTAGAACTAAACCCTGGAAATGATAGCATCACTAGCGGTGTCGCTAAGCACAGCTAAGCACGATGGGTAGGCGTGTCACTATCTACCTGTACGACAATAGAACCAAACTTGACTACGATATAGTCAAACAAAGAATAAATGAAGATAACAATGCTCAACATTTCGAGAAATTCTTCACAGGTTACAAACAATCGATAGGCGAGCGTTTCTCTACTCTGAACTATCTCTGATTGAAAGTTGCCAATGGCCTCAAAGCCAACAGCACCTGAGATAAAAAGAATACCTGCCAAAATAAATAAGAAACGCGTTCTCTCAGGCAGTCTCATCAGGAGTTTGAAATAGAGTAGGAAGAGCACACCTATGAATAAAAGATAGGGTATTGACCATACGTAGTAAAAATCTTTCGAGATGTTTAATAGCTGTTGAACAGGAGCCGCCGTACGCTCGTGGAGTTCAAAAAACTCATCTATTGACAGTAGACAAAAGACAGCTGATAGCCCCACCCACGGTACCCAAGGAAGTTTTATCGCTTTATGCTTTGCTGCTACAAACATCAGTAGTAGCGCGCTGAACATCAGATTGGTAGAAGAATAGAGCGTTGGGACATTACGCTCCAAGTTGAAGTCAAACATCTGAACAAAACCCAGCAGAGAACCATGGCCTAGCGACTTAGCTACAACGCCTATGAGATTCAGTAAAGTAAGGCCAAGTGTGAATAAGAACAAAGCCTTGAGAATAGCTTTCGGGTGTATTGAAATTGACATTGCTTTAAAGAAGATAGAACTGGTAGCTTCTGCACGTTGAGCTTGGCCCCTGTGAAAACAGTATGTATCGAACACTAGCTGTTTCATAACCTAAAGTTAACCTGCTTTTAATTTAAGCGCTTGCTCGCATAGGCTGTCTGTATAAAAGATTTACGCTTTGGCAGATTTCTTCAGTAGTTAACGAAAAAGGGCATCAGCATTGCTGACACCCTCTTCTTCCTTTTATTTTGTTTGTATGCTTTTGATCGTTAATCTCTAACGCCTACTATGTGCTCTTCTCTGAGAGCCTATTCTAAGAAAACAACTGTGACTGCGGCACGATTTGCTTAGCCTGCGAGGCGCTAGACCATGAGAGCTGAGCTAAGGCATCGCCGCCGTCTTCAAAGTACTCCATGCGGATGTCGTACTTTTGGCCAGCGACTAGATCAATGCTGCCGCTGAACTCGCCCCTAGACGGCGAAACGAGGTGATCAACGAGAAGCTGTCCGTTGACCCAGAGCTGAACGCCGTCGTCAATGCTGGTGTAGAAGGTGTAAGTTTCGGAGTATTGGGCTTCAACTAACCCCGTCCAGCGAGCCGAGAAGCCGTTGCCGCCGACTCTAGAGTCGGGAGAGCCCGCACCCCAGTCGAAGTTGATGTTGGCATCGGTACGTGTCACCTTGAGGTTGGTGTAGTCGTAGTTATCGAAGTACTGAGCGAGCAGACCGTTGCCGTTACTGGCCGTTGTCCCACTGGTTGAGCGAGGCGTGTTGCTGCTAGCGGATGCTGGCGGTGCTGTTGGCGGTGCTGACACTGGGGGCGCTGTGCTGGCACCGCTAGGTGCGCTCGCGGTGCCACTGCTAAAGAGCTGTGACTGCGGCACAATTTGCTTAGCCTGCGAGGCGCTAGACCATGAGAGCTGAGCTAAGGCATCGCCACCATCTTCAAAGTACTCCATGCGGATGTCGTACTTTTGGCCAGCGACTAGATCAATGCTGCCGCTGAACTCGCCCCTAGACGGCGAAACGAGGTGGTCAACCAGAAGCTGTCCGTTGACCCAGAGCTGAACGCCATCGTCGATGCTGGTGTAGAAGGTGTAGGTTTCGGAGTATTGAGCTTCGATAAGACCAGTCCAGCGAGCCGAGAAGCCGTTGCCGCCAACTCTAGAATCAGGCGAACCTGCGCCCCAATCGAAGTTGATGTTGGGGTCGATACGCGTGACCTTAAGATTGGTGTAGTCGTAGTTGTCGAAGTATTGAGCGGTGAGGCCATCGCCGTTACTGGCTGTTGGCGTATTGCCCCCAGTGGATGGATTGGTGCCGCCCCCCGTTGGTGGATTTGTAGTGCCGCCACTGCCGCCACCAGTCGGTGGCGTAGTGGTGCCGCTGCTAGCGCTGAAGAGTTGAGATTCAGGAATGATTTCTTTTCTCTGAGAGGCGCTAGACCAGCCAAGTTTGGCTGCTGCGCCGCCGCCTTTCTCGTAGTAGTCCATGCGGATATCGTACTTTTGCCCAGCGGCAAGCATGATAGTGCCCGTATGCTCAGTAGGCGCTTGATCGTAGAAGCGATCGATGATGAGCTGACCGTTGACCCAAAGCCTGATGCCGTCGTCAGAAGTGGTGTGGAAGGTGTAGATTTCGCTGTAGCGAGGTTCTACTTGGCCTGTCCAGCGAGCGGAGAAGGTGTCGGAGCCGATGTTGGAATTGGGTGAGCCTTTGCCCCAGTTGAAGTTGACTGTGGAATCTGTGCGGGTAAGCGCTAGATCCGTGAAGTCCATATTGTTGTAGTACTCAGCTTTGAGGCCGTTGCCATTGCCGCTTGGCGTCGGGTTGCCGCCGTTGCCACCCGAAGTAGGTGGATTTGTCGTGCCACCGCCGCCGGAAGTAGGCGGGGTGGGGACAGCGCTACTGCTGCTGAAGAGGTATGACTGCGGCACAATCTGCTTAGCCTGTGAGGCGCTAGACCATGAAAGCTGAGCGAGGGCATCGCCGCCGTCTTCAAAGTACTCCATGCGGATGTCGTACTTTTGCCCGGCGACTAGATCAATGCTGCCGCTGAACTCGCCCCTAGACGGTGAGACAAGGTGGTCAACGAGAAGCTGCCCGTTGACCCAGAGCTGAACGCCATCGTCGATGCTGGTGTAGAAGGTGTAGGTTTCGGAGTACTGGGCTTCGATAAGACCAGTCCAGCGAGCCGAGAAGCCGTTGCCGCCAACTCTAGAGTCGGGAGAGCCCGCACCCCAGTCGAAGTTGATGTTGGGGTCGATACGCGTAACCTTAAGATTGGTGTAGTCGTAGTTGTCGAAGTATTGAGCGGTGAGGCCATCGCCGCCGCCAGTTGACGTGCCGCCGCCAGTTGGGGGATTCGTGGTGCCACCGTTACCGCCACCTGTCGGTGGATTTGTGGTGGTGCTACTGAAGAGCTGAGATTCAGGGATGATCTCTTTTGATTGAGAGGCGCTAGACCAGGAAAGCTTCGCTGCTGCGCCGCCCCCCTTTTCGTAGTACTCCATACGGATGTCGTACTTTTGCCCAGCGGTAAGCGTGATGTTGCCTCTGTGCTCGGTAGGCGCTTGGTCGTAGAAGCGATCGATGACGAGCTGGCCGTTAACCCAAAGCCTGATGCCATCGTCGGAGGTGGTGTAGAAGGTGTAGTTCTCGCTGTAGCGAGGCTCTACTTGTCCTGTCCAGCGAGCCGAGAAGGTGTCGGAGCCGATATTGGAATTGGGCGAACCCTTACCCCAGTTGAAGTTGACTGTGGAATCTGTGCGAGTGAGCGCTAGATTTGTGAAGTCTATGTTGTTGTAGTATTCGGCTTTGAGTCCATTACCGTTGCCGCCTGGCGTGGGATTATTGCCGCCGCTACCACCGCCGTTATCAGAGCCGGGCCGGTTGTACTGGTGGCCGCTGCTGAAGAGTCCGGCGAGGGCTGAATACCATCTGTCGGCCATTTTGGCCTGGCCGCTGTTGTTGGGGTGGAGGCCATCGTAGGTGTCTGCGTCAGGGTTGAAGCCGCTGTACTGATCGACCAGGATGACGGGTGAGCCCGATTGGTTTTTAGACTGTGCGACTTTATAAATTTGGCCGCTGAGAGCGGCAACCGCACTAGCCTCGGTGGCATTTCTATTTGAAGAGCTAGGAATGATTTTGGCTAGGAGCACAGCGACGTTAGGATTGACCGATCTCAGCCGATCGATAATCCGGCCAATGTCGTCTAGCGTACTCTGCACGCTCTGGCCTTGATTGGCATCGTTAGTCCCGATGTGCAACAAAACGACATCAGGGTTGTGATCCTGGGCGTAGCGAACTGCATTGTCCGCAATCTGATCGGCTCTCCAGCCGCCGTGGCCTTCGTGGTTTACGTCGTAGTCGTTGTTGGGGCCGGTAAAGTCACCGCCGCCGACAAAATCTAGCTTGTTGTATCCATTCGCGACCAGCTTCTTCCAGAGGTCGCGGCGGTAGCCATCAAATCCAGCGTTGCCAGTGCGGGTGATAGAGTCGCCTAGTGGCATGATGCGTAGCGTGCTCACTTCGTTGTAGGTAGCTAGTACGCCTTCGTAGGATGAGGCGATCGCACCACTAAACACCAAATCAGTCTCGATACTGCCAGTCGCAAATTCTAGATCCCAGTCGCCCTGCTGATTAGCGCTTCCGGTAAGATCTGTTGAAGCGGCTACATCTGCGCCCGTCAACCGCCCCAACTCTTTAACAAAGTGGGTGCCCGTGTCGCCTGCGGCTACATCGCAGCCGTAGACCATAATATCGGCCTCTGAGGCGAGCGCGTCGTCCCAGCTTTTGAGAGATTGTTCGTACTGGCCAATTGAGCCACTGTTAAGAATGGAGTTGCCCAACTGCAATAGTCCATCACTGCCGTGGGAAACGAGATGTAACCCAGTGATATCGTCGTACTGCGCAAGCGTTTCGGTGATTTGTTCAACACCATCACGCGCCGAATCAAGTAAGAAAACGTCGCCAGCAATAATATTGTCGGCTAGCTGCTGGTAGTCATCAACGCGGGCGTCGATAAACGTGAGCTGTCTGCCGCTAGATCCAACAGGTGAGGGGTTTGTTGGGCTAGCGCTAGGGACTAATAATAGTGAAGTATCGCCAGTTTCGCTAAATCCAGAGGTGGAGGCGAAGCCAGCATTAAGTGAACTGTCTGTATTAGGAGTATTAAACATATCGTTCGTTTCAAGGTTTTTGAAGGCAGGCGCTATAGGAATGTCCGCCGCATGGATCGTTTATGGAAGACGGTTTTGTTGCTGACTCTTGTGTGTCAAAGTTCTGTGGCTTGCCAACCAGATACGCCACCAAAAAGGCGTATTCCGTGAGAAGTCAGTATTTTTACGGACAGGTAGATCTATCGATGCTATTGATTTGTCCGATATTGCTTGGGAACTTTTTGCCTACACCCTTAAGTAAAACTATCGCCCCTGAAGCGTTAAGCTGCTCAAGCTAATAGTTTCTATTTATTTGATATGTCTATGCACGTGATTAACATACGTAGAAGCACTCAATGGCGTCAATAAACCTCCGTATTCTTGATAACTCCTTCATTAAGTTCACTTTATTTTGTCTAAACGTTAGAAAACTAACGCTTTGCGAAACTAATCGAATTTGTACAAACTCAAAGACAGGTTGCCGCGATTATTTTTGAGTTAATAGCTCCACATACTGCTCGGCAACTGCCGTTCGCGTGTAGCGTTCCTGGACTGTTTTTAAGGCGTTTTCGCCAAGGGTTCGCGCTTTTGAGGATGAAGCAATTAGCGTTTCTATAGCTTGTTTTAGCTGCTCAAAGTTACCGAATTCAGCAAACAGGCCGTTTTCTTCTGATGTAATAATATCTTTAGGTCCACCATCTGGGGTTGCGATCACAGGTAGACCACAGGCCATTGCCTCAATCAGCGAAATTCCGAATGCTTCATTGTCAGTCGGAAATACGAAGATATCAGAAGTCTTAAGATATTCATCTACGTTGCTAACATCTCCTGTGAGGAGCACGCTATCAGTAAGGTCGTTGTTTTTTACGAAGTCGCGTAAGTAATCTTCACAGTCGTGAATGTCTTTCGATCCACCGCCGACGATGAGTAGCTTCACATTTGGGTACATCGGCTGGATGGATTTCCAAACTTCTATCAACAAAGGCAATCCTTTAGTTGTGAGCAGCCTGCCGGTATAAACGACAATCTTTTCATCTTTAGGCAGTCCTAGCTTCTGACGAAGTTCTGCTTTGACCTGCGCGCTGACGGGATGAAATTTCTCAACATCAACAGAGTTAGGAATTGTCCAAACTTTTTGGGAGGGAATGCCCGCTTGACTCAGCTCATGGCTGATGGCTAACGACAAGCTTACAAAGGCATCTGCCCTTTTGAACAGGCCATTTCTACCCCAAAGAATAAGCCGTACTGGCCAGGACGATGGCTTCAGATTCCACTTTTCGAGACCGCCTGCAAAAAAGGCTCCCGACATTTCACCATTGTTATCTGCTTTGAGAATACAGGTTTTGTGGCAGAGCTGACTGACAATGGTGGCGGGTATGCCGAGCGACCGGTAGCCGCAGACAAGAACAACATCGAATTCATGTCGCTTTTTGATCAGCAGCGGCAGCACGTTTTTAATCATGGCCCATCGCTTTAGATGCCCCTTTCCCTGTGGCGGCAGCCGATACACGCGAATAGCACCAATTTCTTCGTAAGCCTTTAGCTCACTGTTTGACTGGCGCGTCACGACCATGACCTCAAAGCCGCGCGCTACGAGGTCTTCTGCGGTGATGCGGCTTTGGGTTTCGCCGCCGCCAACGATGGGATAGTAGCTTTCGGTGAGCAGGCAAACTTTGGGTTTCATAAGCTAGAGGGCGACTTGGTGGTTTGTGGGTAGATACGTCAGCGGTAGCAGCGGCCAGAGCGGTGGAATGTAGCGAATTGCCTTGCGGAATGCCAGATTGCCCTGGATTTGGGTGCCGTTTGGCTGCGCGAGGGACAGTTTACTTTCATCGCGCGGCGTATTTTGTCGAGGCGGTTCGAGGCTTTGCTGCGGGCTGTAGGCGAGGCGATCACTCCAATCAAAATAGCGTAGCAACGTCGCCGCGCGAATGCAGCCTGCGCGCGAACTATCGTAGATAAGTTCAGGCTTCGGATGGTGCTGATACGACCGTTTTAGTCGATGAGCGATCGCTTTGGCAACGGCGCTCCAGGGAATAAAGACCGCGTAGAGCGGCAGGTATTGAAAGAAGGGAGCGCGCTGAGCGAAGTAGATACCGAGATGGAAGGCGATGCCAGTGGGAACGTATATCCAAACGAGCTTGGGGAAAATGAGGGTGAGGAATATGGTGCTTTCAAAGAGGATGGCTACCCACGAGGAGACGATGGCTAGCTGGTGCTGGTGGCCTAGCCAAACGCCAAAGCTGCTATTCCACAGCAGCCCGTCGGTGAGGAGGTAGTACTGCAGGGTGTATCCATTCATCCAGTTGGCGCTGAAGGCTAGGCCAGGGCCGTCTACGGAGAGCTTGTTGAGAGCGGCGGAAAAGTAGGTGATGGCGAATAGCCACTGGATTAGGAGTAGAGGCCATCGGCTGAGGAGGCTATTTGCTTGAAGGGTGTGGGTGGGTTGAACGCTTTGAGTGTAGAGGTTTCTTTTGAGGCGATCGCTAAAATCATCTATTGAAATTGCCTTTCCTGCTGGGCTCAGAGCCAAAATGAAGAGCGCAATTAGCATAATCGCTTCGGGATGGTGAAACGATCCGAATGAATAGAGATAGGTCTGGATATATACGTTGCCGAGCGCGAATACCAACAGATTAAAGTTGGTCTTGAAGCCAACTACTGACAACGCGCCAGAGACAAAGGTCGCTAAGAGAACCGCTATCAGAAAAGCAGAAGGGGGTGCATGCCAAGGAAAAGGTGCATTGAGCAGTTGGAAAACCGGCAGCGGACTATAGGTGCGTCCTGGTATCGCTGTTTGCGACATCACATTGGGCGCATAATCCTCAACGAGAAGATAGCCCAGTTGAACCCCGATGATAATAATGCGGCATATTGCCAGATTGAACGAAGGCGCAGGATGAAACCAATAGTTGTTCCATATATTTAGAGGTATGAATTGTTTTTTGCTGGCGGTCATTGCTTAGCGCTTCTTTATGGTTGAACGGATTGTTCGATTATTGTGTTAACTGACCTATTTAGCCGGGGAAGCCGCCGGAGTTCGGTTAACTTCTGCTTTAACGCCTTCTTTCACCCCGTCTGCCGTAATTACTAAGGGACGATTTTCAAGCTGTAGCTGTACAAACGGCGGCTCGCTTATTTGGTTGTAAGCGCTGGTGTAGTCTCGTATTTTAGATAGATTATCGGTTTTGACAGCTTCGACTAGCCCTCGATTGAACTGATAGAGCGACAGCCCAAAATCTGAGGGTGCTAGCTGTTTTTGAGTGTTGTCTGCAAAGACGCCAATTAGAGCATAGTTATCAATAGATTCCCCTTCTAAGTGCGCTGTTTTGTACATGGGATAGTCGAGAAAGGGATATAGCCCCGGCTCTTTTGGGAGGGCGCAGAACAGCGGTATCGGGCGACTACAGACTCGGTGAAGTATGGCTGCGTACGACTGAATCGAAATAACGGTGAGAATAACAAAAGACGCTAAAGCCTTAGCCGCAGTAACTTGGTTTGGACTAGACTTCAAGGTTGCCATTGTTTTTTTGAGAATCACGGTTTTTGTAACGTTTGGAAGGCTGAGCTTTTAGACCCGTACGGATGAATTTGATCAGCGTTTTGAGAAAAAGAAGCGCCCGAGTTTTCGTCTTTTTGAGTACGGGTTCTACGTGGGTGATCAGCGGGATGAGTCGAGGGCTTTGGGCGAAGGGACTGGTCTTTGAACCTAATGCGCTAGCGTCTAGAAAAAGCTCTGGGGTAAGGCAGACTTCATCTAATAAGCTGGCAGACAGCATCGGGCGCGTTTGCCAGGGGTAAAAGCAGGTTGTTTGAGTTTCAAATGCTTCGAGAGATTGCCTTTTTTGGTGTGAGTAGGTGTTGATATCAGAGGAGAGCAGGTAGTCGGGGCGGAGGTAGGTGCGGAGGTCTTTTTTGGGGAGAAGCTGAAGGCGGTAGTAGATAAAGTACTCGAAGGTTTGGATATTGGAATTGTGAAAGTGGATTGCTTTGGTAGCGATCGCACTCACGGTCACATGATCGGTGTGGCAGTCGTACCGAAAGGGCATTAAAACGCAGGTGGGCTGAAGGTGCTTTAGTAGGTCAACAACTGCGAGATAGAATTTGTTGCGGCAGCGAGATAGTGAGCCATCTGGAAAGTCTAAGAAGTGAAGATTTTGTGGAGGAACGCCTAACATGCTGAGCGCGCGCTGGGCTTCTTGGGCGCGGATAGTACGCAGTTCACTCGATGATTTGGCCGTGCGCAGTGAGTCGGGTACGGGTGATCGCGATCCGTCAGTGGCGTAGACGACATGGATATTTTCTTTGGATTCTAAACTGGCTAAGGTGCCGCCGCATCCTAGAACAGCATCGTCCATATGAGGAGCGAAAATGAGAGTGGTTCCCTTAGCGAGTTCGTGGAGCAAATCGGTAGGATGCGTAACTGTTGGCATGAACGTAAAACGAATGTTAAATGTTGCAAATATACAGCCTATTAGCTAGCTAGCTGCGTATAGATTTCGCTAAGTCGCTTAACTGAATGATGAATATCGTATTGTTTAGATGCTTCTCCTGCGTTTTGGCCCATGCGCGCTGTGAGCTGAGGATCTTGCAGCAGCACGATAAGTTTGTCAGCGAGGGCGCTAGCGTTTTTGGTGGGAATAAGAAAGCCGGTTTCGCCCTCTTGAATCACTTCTTCGATGCCGGGAGCTGCCGTACCGATGACCGCTTTGTTGAGGTTCATCGCTTCGAGTAGGGCGAGTGGTAACCCTTCCCACAGTGAAGGCATGGCTACGAGATCTGACATTGCTAAAAGAGCGGGTACGTCGTCACGGAAGCCTGTGAAGATAACGTTTTGCTCGATGCCTCCTTGTTTGGCTGCTGCCTTTAGCATGTCCTGATCGGGGCCGTCTCCAACAATCAGAAAATGAGTGTCGGGCAGAGTTTTTAGGACGGTAGCGGCAGCTTCGAGTAGATAGATTTGGCCTTTCTGCGTGTCTAGCCGACCGATGGTGCTGACGACTTTTTCGTGGTCTGCGATGCCGAGCTGCTGGCGCTTTTGCTGGACGGCTTGAGCATCGTATTTATCAACGCTGGTGAGGGGTAGCCCGATAATGAGCGTTTCAAGCTTGCTTTTGGGAATCGCGCGCTGCTGGGTGAGGAAGTTTGCGACGCCTGCGGAGACTGCGATCGCCTTGGTGGTCACTGGCGAAAGCACCCGATCGGCCACCGTTTGATAGAGCGGCTGGTTGGGCAAAACGGCATGTTCGTGCACAATATTTGGCAGGCCGGTGACGAGGCTAGCCAAGCGGCCAAAATTGCTAGCGCCGTAGCCGTGCAGATGGAGCACGTGGGGCTTTTGCTGCTTGATTAGCTTGAGCAGGTCGGTGAGCGTGGTCGGGTCGAACTTGCCTTTGTTTAAAAAGAAGACGTCCGCACCTTTTTCTTCTAATGTTTTACCCGCCTTTTCGGGGGCTCTGAGCGAGCAAACGCTGAGCTTGAAGCGCTGCGGATCGAAGCGGGGTATCCACCACTCAAAGGCTTTGGTGATGCCGTGAACGCCCGAGCCCGAAACGCTGAGCTTGTCGATAATGTGCATTACGCGGATTGGGTCTGTCATCTCGGGTGTCGTGGCTGTGTGGATTTCTTTTGTGCTTTCAGGGTGATGCTTTATTGTGGCGATCGCATCTTAATAACCTTGGCGGGAACACCAACGGCGATCGCATAGTCCGGCAAGTCTTTAGTCACCACCGCCCCAGCACCGACAATACAACCTTCGCCAACCTGAACGCCGTCTAACACCGTCGCGCCCGCGCCCAGCCAGGTGCCATCTTTGATAACGACTTTCCCTTTGGAATACACGCCTTGTTCCATCATTGGGATGTCTAGCCGATCAGACACATATCTACCGCCGCCGATATAGCAGTTCCCGGCGATGAGCACCGACTTGCCAATTGAAATGCCAGCGCAAGAAGAGATAACGGTGTTGCAGCCAATGTCTGTTTTATCTCCGATTTCCACGAACCCAGTTTTGCCCTGAATGACACAGTTGCGAGAGATAATAACGCTATCGCCCAGGCTGATGTGTTTACCCGCGCCGCTGGCATCTAGCAGCGTGTAGTCGTCTATCGCGACGCGATCGCCCAGCGAAATTTTGCCGGGATGCCTTAGCACAACGCCTTTCCCGAAAATCGCACTGCTGCCAACGCTTTTGAACAAGCCGCGATAGAAACGTTTCCTTAAGACGTAGCCAAGTCCACCTGAAAGATTACTAAACAGAAGAGTCGCTAGCTCATAGCCTAACAAAGCCGCTAGTGAATCGTTGCCTAGTACTTTGTCTTGATAGCTTTTTAATAGAGAAGTCTCTTTCTGATTAAGCTGTTGCGATAGCGGAACTTTATTAATCAGCGTTCTGTTGTCGGTATGTGTCATGCGTTTTAAGGGCGGCTTTATAGGGTTGTTGTATGGGATCGGTTTATGACAGAGAAACCCACTGCTGATCTAAGTACCACTGGCCGAGTTCTTTGAGTCCTTCTTGGTCTGAGTGGTGGGGGGTGAAGCCCAGGAGGTTTCTGATTTTTGAGGTGTCGAAGGAGCGGTCTTTGGTGTAGAAGGCGAGCCGTCTGCGATAGATGGGAGGCTCGATACCGAGGGGGCGGAAGATGGCTTCGCAGAGGTCGGCTATGGCGAATAGGGGCGGGCCGGGGAGTGAGATGAATCTGGCGGAGACGTTGTATTGTTCGCTGATGAGGGCGACCATATCTTTGAAGGCGATCGCCTCTTTGCTACCACAAATAAACGTCTCGCCCACTGCTTTAGGATGGTTGGCACTCACTAGCAAACAGTCGGTGAGATCGTCAACGTGAATGAAGTGCAGAAGATTGCCGCCGTTGCCAATGGCAGGCACCCAGCCTTTGCTGACCATTTTGTAGATTTTGAGCAGTCGCTTTTCACCGGGGCCATAAATACCAGCCGGTCGGATAACAGTTACCGGCAGGCCGCTTTCTTTGCCAAAGGCTTTAATCCACTCTTCGCCTTCTAGCTTAGACTGCTGATAAACGTCTCCTGGCTCGGTGCGATAGGTTTCATCAGCGGGCGGATTGGCGATGTGGCCGTGAACGCCGATGGTGGATACGTGGACGAATCTTTGAAAGTTGGGCTGAGTGAGTGCGGCTTTTGCAAGGTGCTGGGTGCTGAGGACATGCACGTTGTAGTAGCCTTCATCGGGTGATTTGGCTTCGCGGAAGGGGGTCACCATATGGAAAATGTGGGTGACGTTTTGCATGGCGTTGTCGATTAGGGCTTTGTCGAATACGTCGCCTTTTACCCATTCAATCGGCAGTCCGTCGAACTGTTGGATGTTTGAGGTAGGGCGGGCGATCGCAACCACTTCCACCCCTTGCTCAACCAGCTTACGAACCAGAACAGATCCGGTAAAGCCAGTGGCACCTGTGACTAGAGCGCGCGAATTTGGCGGCAGTTGCGTATTCGCTACGGTTGAATCAGCCATGTTAGTTGCCTCCTGCTTTGACGAATTTAGTAATGACGGGTGAGCCAAAAAGTTTAGAGAGTCCTAATGCTCTTGCGCTGCTTTCTAAAGGTGCTGATACTTTGGGCTTTTTGAGCATTCGGTGAACGACCATGGGCCAAAAGAATTGGGGATAGCGATCGCCCGTCTCCAATCCCACACTTTTCGCATAGCCCATCAGCTCAGACTCGTCGTAGCAGGTATAGGGCCGCGTATTGCCCTCCACGCCTTTTTTGAGTGAAAACAACAGCGGCGTAATGTAGTTGACGCTGCGCAACGTTGGATAGTCAACAATCACAGCTTTGCTCGCCACCCGCGCGAGTTCACTCATAAACGCCTGCCACTGCTCAACATGCGCTAAAAACCGATAGCTAATCACCACATCAAAAGCACTATCGGCATAAGGCATTGCCAGCACGTTACCGACCTGAAACTTGCACTGCCTAGCTTCCACCAAAGGCCGAATCTGTTCTTCGCAGCTTTCATCGCTCCCAATCACAGTAACTGAATGCCCTGCTTCGATTAAGTGCGAAGTTAGCTGCCCGTGTCCACCGCCAACTTCTAAAATTTTGGCCTGCGGATAATCTTTCAGCATCGCCAGCGTTGCCTGCGCCTGCACGTCTAATAGCCACCGACCCGTGGGGCCTGAGAACCGGGTCGCGTAGTCGGCTGAAGACGTTTCAATATCGGCAGTTTCAGGAAAGGGATGGGTGGAGATCATGGTAGGTGCGTGGATAGAAGTGCGTATAAAAGGGTGAGATTTACTTTAGGCGGATGAGGGTTTGGCTTTGGATGAATTTTAGGGGAGAGAGCGATCGCCCGTAAGCCTGAATAGTAGGTTTCTCGGCCAGCAAAATCTGCTTGAGACTTTTGCAAGGATGAGCCCAGTCAATATCGCCCCGAGTCAAAAAGCCATAGCTGCCCGCGCGGCTGACTTCATAAGGCAGCGGTAGGGGATCGGTGCCCGGTAGCTGCAGGCGCTGTTGAAAGTAGTCGGGCAGAGGCCAAAAGCCTGGTCTGCCGCCGTTATCACCAGCAAATAAAGGCGCATTCGCCGTCTCTAGCTGCTGCTTTACGAGCCCGCCGCGTTTGCCAATCCATTTGCCCACACCCCAGGGCAGCACGGGTAGTCCGCCTGCTGCGATCACTTGCTCTAGGGTGTCTGATAGGGTTAGGCGATCGCGAACCACAGCCGCCGTCATCAAAGCCAACACTTCAATCCCTTCTTGAGTTACCGCCTGCCGACCAGCGGCAATCAACATGGCGTGCCCGTCGCTGTGCTTAACCCAAAGCGAGCAGTCCTCTTCAGTGGCGCAAATTTCCCAGTCCGACATCTGGCTATTAAGACTCTGCAAGTTTGCCTTTAACTCCGCAAAAGCATTAACGCCGCTGACTTCTGCCAGGAGGAGCGCGCCTATGATTGGGGGCGCTAGCTTGAGCTGCTGGCTTTGCCTTTGAAAATTAGTTAGGGCTGCGTTTAAGAACTGCGCTAAATCAAAACAGTCGTGCAGGTGAACGTGGGCGTCTACTAATAGGTGGGTTTGGGCTAGATGCGTTTGATCGGGTTGCGAAGTCATGGCTATGAATCTGGCTGTGAATCTGGCTGTGAATCTGAGGAGCGCTGAGTGGCGTTGGGCTGAGCGTTGGATTTGATGAGCCACAGGCTAGTGAGCAGGCAGGCTGAGTAGATGAGTTCTGCGCTGATAAAGACTATGTGGCTAGCATTCCAGAGTCCGAGCGAGTGATGGACGGATGGGAAGATAGCAAAAGGAAGCTGAACCCGCTGGTCGGTTATGGGCCAAAGTAGCGGAATTCCGTTGCCGCCACGGGTGAACAGGTCGAGCAATAGGTGGGAGCTGTAGAGCCCGAAGGTGAGGGTAAACAGGCTTTT
This sequence comes from uncultured cyanobacterium, assembly GCA_963793265.1. Lineage (GTDB taxonomy): Bacteria > Cyanobacteriota > Cyanobacteriia > Phormidesmidales > Phormidesmidaceae > Phormidesmis. Next base: position 1,803,154 of record CAWBZI010000001.1, on the reverse strand, counting down.
GTAGTTAAGTAAGCGACCGGGTTTTGCACGAGACTTGCGGTAGTAGTGAACGATTCCGGCTAGCAGGCTGCTGACGATAAGGGCGCTCAGTAGACTGTGTGAGGGGCCTCTATGAAACCGCAATCCAGTGACGATCTGAGGCACGAAGTCTAGATCAGGCAGGTTGGTGATGAACAGGGCGTAGAGGGTGGCGAGCGGCGTCATGGGCCAGAGCCGACTGGGAAAGGTGCGAGCCTTGATGAACGGGATGTGGGCTAGGGCGTAGCCTGTAACAGAGTGAGCAATGGGTGAAGGCATAGCGGAAGAAATGCTGGTGAAAGATGGCGAAAACCCTGATGATAGGACGGCTGGCGGAAAACTTACACCGCACACCGCAGCGATCGCTCGGCAGACGTTCTGGGTAAAGACGGTTGACTGGAGCCCTCTTTTCTTTGCCAAGTGCCAAATTTTTCTAGAACTTGCTTCATCTCAGCCGCCTGTCTATCAGGGCTCCAACCCAAAGCTTCGCTCATGATTTGACTACAAAGCTGCAAAGCCTCATTTCCAGGATGTCCGGTAGCGCCTAGTTCAGTACGCCTGAAAACCACATCTGCTAACGTTTGAGGCATCGTGTTTCTGAGGCTATATCTCACCTCAGCGGCGAGGATTTGTTTGTCTGACTCAGCGCTATCAGTCAGCGGTGAATCGATCTCCTGTAAGACTTTTGAATACTCAGAGCCGTAGTTGTGAACTAGCCGCTTAATGGTTTCGGGTGAGATTTTGTTGGCGTGGGTTTTGGTTGCGATCGCCATAAACCGATCAAACGCCTGAATATCACCCCCACACAATCTCTCTTTGTGGGAGTAAGACGGCGGTGCGCTACGCTGCTGATCGAGAAACACCCAGTCCACTGCCTTTCGCGCTAAGTCTCTAGCGGTGGTGTATTTAACGCCTTTAATCGAAAGCAGACCTTTTAAGCCATCACGTCGATGGTCTTTGAGCTGAAAGCTTTTGGTGAGCTTCATATCGCCTGTTTTAGCAGAAACGCCATCGCTCGGAAGGAGGCCGCAGTGTACCCATTCCACATCATCAGGGGTGAGGTTAAAAGTGGGGTAAGCCTGATTGATGTCGGTGAGAAAATCGGTGACTTCAGCGGTCGTGGCTGCTGGTGGATAGATGGCTTCGTTATTGGGGCCGTACCACGTGCCGACTAAAGATTTACCGCGCCAGGGTGCGACGAAGAATAGACGGCTACCCGAGGCTCTGCCAGTGATGCCCACTGCGTTTTTTTGCTGTGGGCCAAACAGGGGCCGCGTGACTAAGTTCATCGCCTTGGCTAGTTTGGGCGCGGCTTTAGCTGTCGCTGCTTCGGTGTTAGCCTTTCCGGTGGCCTCTTTGGTGATAGAGACGAGCTGATCAATCCAGGGGCCGCTGGCGTTGAGGATGGTTTTGGCTTGGATGGTGAAGCGATCGCCGCCAAGCTGATCTTGCACTACCGCCCCGGTAACGCGATCGCCCTTTCGCGCTATCCCTACAACCCGAAGGTAGTTCGCAACCTGCGCCCCATACTGCGCTGCCGACTGCACAAACGCCAGCACAAGCTGCTCCGAGTTATAAACTTGAGCATCGTAAAACTGGGCGGCTCCAGTGAGTCCATCGGTAGGAAGGTCAGGTAGCTGTTCGAGGCAGGCAGCTTTGGAGAGGAGCCTGCCGGGGGGAATGTGCTTTTGGGGATCTTTGAGTGGGAAGTTGCGATCGCCACTAATCACATCATTCATTTTCAGCGCCACCGTCATCGCCTCCTTACCTTTAATGCCATGACCATAGGTCGGCACCAATACCGGCATCGGATGCACCAGATGCGGCGCAATTCGCATCAGCGTCTGACGCTCTTTAATCGACTGGCGCATTCGCCTGAAGTCAGCAGTCTGTAGATAGCGCAGTCCACCGTGAATGACCTTGAGGCTATTAGCCGAAGTGCCAGAGGCAAAATCTGACTGTTCTACGAGGGTGACTGAGAGTCCTCTGAGGGCTGCTTCGTAGGCTGCGCAAGCGCCGTGGATGCCGCCGCCGATGACGAGCACGTCGAAAGATTGGTTGGATAGAGCGGCTAAGTCTCGATGCACGGTTACAGGTTCCTGTTGCTGGTGGCTGGTGGATTTCGATATGTGACGCAAACAGGCACGAACTAATGCGCTATCGTCGCAGGTACTTTAGCAGGCACAACTTCCTTAACTGGCAGCTCCTTTTTCACCCAGTCGTAAAGCGAGGCAAGCTTAAGCGAAAAGGCTTCGTAAGTATGAGACTTCGCAATGTATGCCTGAGCCGCTTTGCCTAATCTGGCGCGAAGTTCAGGATGCTCAATTAAGTGCTCAATTCCTTTTGCAAACGCGTCAACTTCTGGCTTCGCTAATAGCGCGATTCGGTCGTTCAACACTTGAGTATGCGTAGTGAGGTCGGTAGCCAGTAACGCTTTGCCGCTGTCCAAGTAGGAATAGAGCTTCATTGGCGTGTTGTTGCCCTGGGTTCGTGGCGATACAACAATGTCGGCCTGAGCGAGGTAGTGCTTGAGCTTGGCAATGGGGCGGGGGCCGATGAAATGGATGCGATCGCTCACCCCCAAAGCCTGCGCCTGCGCCTGATACTTTTGAACATCATCCGCATTGCCACCAATCGCCACTAAATGCGCGTCCGGCTTAGACTTCAAAGCTTTTGCAAAACTAGCCAGCAGTAAGTCTATACCCTGATAGCGCTCCAAGTTGCCAACATACATCAGCATCACGCCTTCAATCTGAAACTGAGACTTCAGGTGCTCTGTATCATTCTGAAGGCTCGCACTCGTATCGTTGAGTAGTGAAATATCAGGAATGATGTCAACTTTTCTAGGCCGATAGGGCTGAATTTCAGTTCTGAGCGCTTCACATACGGCTAGCACTGCATTCGCGTTTCTAACTGCAACACCTTCGCAAGCCTGAAGCAGCTTTTTCACCCAGCGAACGCGCGGATGCTTGTCCATAAGCTGCTGAACGAGCGAAGAGTCCATGTCGTAGACATAGGGAATGCCCAGCAGCTTTTTGAGCAAGAGCGCAATGAAAACTGCCTCTTCCCCGGCATGGATGAGGTCGTACTGGTTGCGCTTGGCGAGTTGGAAGGCGCGCGCTAGCAGAAACACGTCGCAGATAATTTTCTTAACTGAAAAGCCGGGGCGGATGTTTTCGACGATTTTGAGCGCGGGCGTACGGTGAATGGTGACGCCTGGATAGTCAACGTCGCTGCCTTCAGGAAAGGTCACCATATCGACCTGTTCGCCGCGCTCAGAAAGTACTCTTAACACTAAGTTAGCTGCGATCGGCGTGCCTCGTGGCTGATAGAAAGGATGCGGTGCCAGCATTAGAATCTTCATGGGGCAACTCACCTAAAAAAAGAACACCAGCGCCGAGCCGTATATTTACTGACGCTACTTGCTTCATAAATTAAGCGATGTTGCCGAGAAAGCGATTGAAATGCGCTGGGGTTTACGCAATGTTCACGCTGACTAAGGATTATTTAAGTTTGCGAAAATAAGCTTGTGAAGACGAACTTGTAATATATAAAGCTTATAAGAGCTGAGGGCGTCCGGTTTGGTAGCCTTGGGCGTAGCGAATGCCCTGCGCCTGTACGGCTTCGAGCGTGGCCTGAGACTCTATGCCTTTGGCGATCGCCTGCACGGGCCGGTTGTTCACCAGCGCCCTGATCTGAGCCCACGCCCCTTTACCTGCCATTTCACGATCACCCATTCGCTCAGAATTTAGCTTGATGTAGTCAATCGGCAGATGATCAATGATCTCGGTGATTTCGCGGCTGAACGTGGCACTTTGGCTGAAGGCCACATCATCTAGGGTGACCTGACAGCCGATCTGATGGAGGGCGGTTGCCAGCTCGCGGGTTTGGCTGGGCAGCGCGATCACATTCTTAGCTGCGATCTCAAAGCAAAACAGGCCAGGTGGCAAGTTAGCAGCCGTTATTTTGTCAGCGATGAAGCCGATCAGGCTACGGTCTTGAATGCTTTCGGCAGATAAGTTGATGGAATATAGCGGAGAGGAACCCTGCTGCAAAAGAGCTTTTGCAAACGAAGGCTGATGGCTTTGGCGGGCCACCCAGTTAAACAGATGGCGAATCACCCAGCGGTCAATCGTACGCATGAGGCCGTAGCGCTTGGCTGTGGGTAGGAAGCTACTGGGCAAGACGTATTCGTTTTGGTCGTTGCACAGTCGCAGCAGTAGCTCTTTTTGGCCTGAACTTGATGGATCGCTGTGCTGGCCTACTTGAATAACGGGCTGCTGATAGAGCGCAAACTGGTCGTTTTCAAAGGCTTTGGCGATGATGGCGAGCCATTGGGCGCGATCGCTATGCTGTCGGTCTTGGCGAGACTCGATACTGTCTCGGTAGACTTTGCGCAAGAGGAATAAAGGGCTGGCGACGGTGCTGGTGAGAAGCGATCGCTGACAGCTTTCTAAGGTGTTGAGCTGAGCGGTTGCGCCGTGACGTAGCCGGTGTAGCACGAGCTGACGAAAGTCGTTGGCAATGTAGGCTGGGATGAAGAACGGCTTTTTCCAGGTCTGAATCCCTAGCATCCGAATATGAAAGCGGCTGAGGCCCACGCATTTGAGCAGCGTCATTAAGTATTGCTTTTGCAGGCGGACGTTCGGAATGTCGTGATACACCACCATCGCAGGGTTGTACCAAACTTCCCAGCCTGCTTTTTGAATGTATAGATTGGCCTCTAGATCCTCACTGGCGAGCCCGGCTTCCTTGCCTTTGTTGTTAAGAAACAGTCGAGGAGGAACCGCGCTCAGCCAGGCTTGTTTGCGAACGACTAGCCCAGCGGCAGGCGGCAGCATTTTAGTAGAAGGCTCGTATAGATGAGGCTTTTCGCCGCGTTCGATAATTGCCAGAAAGCATTCAATACCTTTGAGGTCGGCGGGCAGCTCAGTTTCAAACTTGCCGTGGATTTGAGAGCCGAATGCGCCTGCTTTGGGGTGCACTTGGGCGAAGCGATAAGCCTGGGCGATCCAGTCTTCAGCCGGTAGATTGTCGTCGTCTAAAAAGGCGATGATGTCGCCGGTTGCAATATTTACGGCGTACTGCCTAGCAAACGCAGCGCCTTGTTCGGCGGCAAAGCAGTAGTGAAGCGGGTACTGAGCGGGCCAGTTTTTTTGATAGTGGCGAACGACTTCGCGGGTGTCGTCGGTGCTTACGTTGTCGCACACGATGATTTCCCAGTTGATACCGTCTGGGTTGAGCTGCGATCGCAATCGGTCAAGCACTAGCGGCAGCTTAGCGGCACCGTTGTAGGTCGGGATTGCGATGGTGATGTCGATCGTTTGTGGGATAGTTTGCACGGGCTCTGATGAGATGGCCTGTGATGGAATGGCTGGTGATGGCGCGAGCGGCTGGTGCGAGTGCATCTCAGAGTGCATCTCAGAGTGCATCTCACTAAGACGGGCGGACGGCTGACAGAGGGTGATGGATCCTATCTCTGAGCTGCTGAGCTGTTCAGAACTGGGCATGAAGGGAACCAAGTTGGGAAGATGAACCGTATTAGGTACACGTGTACCAGGCTAGATACGCGAACCGTAAAAATACTGCATACGTAATTTGAGCACGCCAAATTTTTAACAGCAAACAGTGTGTCGACATCTTTAAACAGTCTTTATCGGTCTGTTTACGCGTATCAAAAGCACGTTTTTAAGTAGAAACGCGCTTTATCTCGTTCAAAGGCACGACTGTTTCGTACTCAGTATATCTACGTGCTCTGAGATTAAAAGCACAATCTTGAGATAAAGCGCCGTATGAGCTTCGCGGCTCCTTCATAGATTTATTCGAGCTTGTCGCCGCTGATAATGAAGATAGGATCAACGGCGGCGAAAACCTGACGGTTTCCTCTCGTTTCCAGGCGGTTGACGGCGGGCTGAGCGACTTCGATGTTGCGCAAGTGCAGGGCGGCAAAGGTTTCTCGAGCGGTGTAGAGCGCTTCTAAGTTATTGGCTGTAACGACGATGCGGCCACCGATAGCGAGTTTTACAGCGGCGGCTTCGAGCGTGGTTTGCAAGGGTGCACCTTCAATCAAAATGCAGCTTGGGGTGCCCTGAATATGGTTGAGGCATTCGGGCGCGTTGCCTGCGATGACGTTGACGTTGGTCACTGAGAAGCGATCGCAGTTTGTCTTAATCAGGGTCGCGACTTCTTCGTCTCGCTCTACGGCGGTAATTTTGCCCTGGGGGCACAGCAGAGCGGCCTCAATTGCCACGGTGCCCGTACCTGCGCCAATGTCCCACAGATGGGCGTCTGCTTTTAGCCGCAGGCAGCCGATGACGAGCAAGCGCACTTCTCTTTGGGTGAGTGGGATGCCCGGTAGCTGCTGAAAGAGCCGGTCGGGAATGCCGGGAGTCACGTAGGGCCAAAGTGCAGACATACAAAGGAAGAAGGCGAGGAGTATTTGAGATGAACAGTGTGTGCTGGTGTATGAGCTTAAAGTTCGGATCGTATCAGCCTGTGGTGGGCCGGTCGGTGATTACCAAGATTGTTTCTAGACTCGAATCGCGACAGCCGGTGATGATGCCGCCCGCGCTTTGAATGTGTTGGAGGTAGGCGATCGCACTTTCGGTAATCGGTTCGCCAGGAAACAGGGTCGGAATGCCGGGCGGATAGGGGCAGATGGTTTCGGCGCAGATATGGCCGACGGCTTGAGCGATAGGAACGGGATGTTTGGGCGCGAAGAATGCCTGTCGCGGGCTATGACTACGCTCTGTTCCCGGCTCGAACACGTTTTCACTGGGGTAAAGACGAGCGTTTTTATGGATATCTGTAATTGGTTTTCTGGAAGCTGAAAGCTGGCTGAGCTGACGGAAGCTTTCGACGAGCTGAGTGATGTCGCTATCCGTGTTGCCCAGTGAAATGATGAACATCAGGTGCCGTAGGGTCGGGAGTTCGGCGGTGACGTGAAAGCGGCTGTGAAGGATGTCGTCGGCCTCGAATCCTGTGAGGTTTAAGGCCGATACGTCTACGGTGAGACGGGTGCGATCGCCTAAAATCCTCGCCCCAATTCCCGCATCTGCGCCGGGTCGAAACACACTCAGCCCTTCTATCTCACTGAGTTCTCGGCTAGCGCGATCGGCTAAAGCCAAGGTCTGTTCCATCAGCGCAAACCCCTGTGTCGCCATCTGATGACGGGCAGCATCTAGCGATCCGAGTAGTAAATAGCTGGGGCTAGTGGACTGGGTGAGCTGTAGGGATTGGGTGAGGCGATCGCGATCAATCCGTTCTCCTTGCACGTGCAGCAAAGCGGCCTGTGTAAAGGCGCTTAAGACCTTGTGCGCCGACTGGATGACAATATCTGCGGTGGCCGTGATCGCTGAAGTTGGAAAGTCAGGATGAAAGGCAAAATGTGGGGCGTGGGCTTCGTCTACGATGAGCGGCAGGTTGTAGGCGTGGGTGAGATGCGCGATCGCCTCTAAATTTGAACAAAACCCGTGATAGGTTGGTGAAACAATCAGAACCGCTTTGGCGTCTGGATGGTCTATAAGCGATCGCTCAATATCAACAGGATCAACGCCCAGCGTTAAGTCCCAATCATGACTGTATTGAGGTTGCACATAGACCGGGACTGCGCCTGACAAAACCATCCCAGAAATAGCCGAGCTATGAACGTTACGCGGCAGAATAATCTTTTCACCAGGCCCACAGGTGGCTAGAATCGCTGCTTCGATGCCGCAGGTAGAACCGTTTGCTAAGAACCAAGTTTGCTCGGCTCCAAAGGCTTCAGCGGCAAGCTGTTGCGCTTGAAGAATAACGCCTTCAGGCGCGAATAGATTGTCCAAGTCAGGAAGTTCGGGTAGATCGGCGCGAAAGGCTTTGTCACCAAATAGCTGCCGGTGCCGCTCAGAAATGCCCTGGCCTCTCTTGTGGCCTGGGGTATGAAAAGGTGCGCTTGCGCGATTCGCACAGTGCTGTAGGGCGCTAATAAGCGGCGTTGTTGATTGATCCAAAGGGTCTAGCGTAGGGTCTAAATTCAGCGTGTCTAGCCTTGGGGATTGCAGCGAACTTCGACCATGAACCCATCGGGGTCATAGAAGTAAATGCCTCGCCCGGTGGGCCTGACAATTGGCCCGTTGAAGTCAATTCCGGCCTGTGTGAGTAAGCTCATCGCCTGATCGAACTGCTCAGGCTCAATGTCAAAGGCGAGATGTTCAGCGCGAGTGAAGCCCTTTTTCGGATCGGCATCGGGCGCGTTTAAATCAGGTGTCCAAAAGAGGTCGAGAATGGTGCCGTCGGGGGTGCGGAAGTTTGTGACTTTGCCTTCGGCTACTAAGGTGACGAGGGTTTTAGGTACTTCGTCGCCCACGAGTCGGTGCAGGCCCAACGTGTTGCCGTAGAAGTCGCAGGCGGCCTGCATGTCTTTTACGTTCAGCGCGACGTGGTGCACGCTGCGGAGCATTCCGGGGAGTAGACCGTTCATGGGGGCTATCGATCCTATGAGCGAAGTTGATATGCAAACAGCGATCGCACTCATGCCGTGAGTTAGGGCAGTGTGTGGATTTTTAGTAATAATAACAATAGCTTTACAGTTGAGCTTTTCTTAAGTTTTTTTGCTTGTCCTTTTCCAAACTGCGCTGCTGCTATGAAAAGTCTGTTTCTAGATCGTTTAAAAAGTCCTGAACGCCCTGTCCTCGTTTTTGATGGCGCAATGGGCACTTCCTTGCAAATGCAGGAGCTAACGGCAGCAGACTTTGGCGGCGAAACCTACGAGGGCTGCAACGAATATTTGGTAGCGACGAAGCCTGAAGCTGTAGATAAGGTGCACCGCAGCTTTTTGGAAGCGGGCGCGGATGTGATTGAAACCGATACGTTTGGCGGTACGGCGCTGGTGCTCGCTGAGTATGACTTGAGCGATCGCGCCTACGAACTCAACAAAAAAGCCGCTGAGCTAGCGCGTAAAGCAGCCGACGACTATTCCACTCCTGAAAAGCCTCGCTTTGTCGCAGGTTCCATTGGCCCTGGTACCAAGCTGCCGACGCTCGGCCACATTGACTTTGACTCGCTCAGAACCGCCTATCTAGAACAGGTAGAAGGGCTCATCGACGGCGGCGTAGATTTGATTTTGGCTGAGACTTGCCAGGACGTGCTGCAAATTAAGGCGGTGCTGACGGCGGTAGAAGAGATTTTTGAGAAAAAGCAGGTGCGACTGCCGCTGATGGTATCGGTAACGGTAGAAGCCTTTGGCACGATGCTGGTGGGCTCAGAAATTAGCGCGGCGCTGACGATTTTAGAGCCGTACCCAATTGATATTTTGGGCCTGAACTGTGCGACTGGCCCGACTGAAATGAAGGAGCATATTCAATATCTCTCTGAGAATTCGCCCTTCATGGTGTCCTGCATTCCTAACGCGGGCCTGCCTGAAAACGTGGGCGGTCAGGCCCATTACCGCCTAACGCCGATGGAGCTGAGAATGCAGCTCATGCACTTTGTTGAAGATTTGGGCGTGCAGGTAATCGGCGGCTGCTGCGGTACGCGCACCGACCATATTCAACAGCTTGCCGAACTCTCAAAAGACCTGAAGCCTAAAGAGAGAGAAGTGGGCGATCGCGCGGCCCTGCCTCCCTACGGCGAACTTCCTTACATCCCTTCTGCCGCCTCTATCTACAGCCCGCAGCCCTACGAACAAGACAACTCATTTTTAATCGTAGGCGAACGCCTGAACGCCAGCGGCTCTAAAAAGTGTCGCGAAATGCTCAATGCTGAAGACTGGGACGGGCTAGTGGCCCTGGCTAAAGCGCAGGTGAAAGAAGGCGCGCACGTGCTGGATGTGAACGTAGATTATGTAGGCCGCGATGGCGAACGCGATATGCGCGAGCTGGTATCCCGACTGGTCACAAATATTACCCTGCCGCTGATGCTTGACTCAACCGAGTGGGAGAAAATGGAGGCCGGGCTGAAGGTAGCGGGCGGTAAGTGCATTCTCAACTCGACGAACTACGAAGACGGCGATGAGCGCTTTTTTAAGGTGCTTGAGATTGCTAAGCGCTATGGCGCGGGCGTGGTGATTGGCACCATTGATGAAGATGGGATGGCGCGGACGGCTGAGAAAAAGTTTGCGATCGCCCAACGCGCCTATCGCGACGCCCTCGAATACGGCTTTCCTCCTTACGAACTCTTCTTTGACACGCTCGTACTCCCCATCTCTACAGGCATTGAAGAAGACAGAGTAAACGCCAAAGAAACCATCAAAGCCATCAAAATGATTCGCGAGAATCTGCCGGGCTGTCACATTATGCTGGGCGTTTCTAACGCATCGTTTGGCCTCAACCCGGCCTCACGGGTTGTTCTCAACTCAGTCTTCCTCAACGAAGCGATGGCCGTTGGCATGGACGGCGCAATCGTCAGCGCCAGTAAAATTCTGCCGCTAGCGAAGATTGAGCCTGAACACCAGAAGATTTGCCGCGACCTAATTTACGACAACCGCGAGTTTGAAGGCGACGCCTGCACCTACGATCCGCTAGGCGAACTCACGACGCTGTTTGCGGGCAAAAGCACTAAGCAGCTCCGCACGAGCCAGGACGAAAATCTGCCGCTCGAAGAAAAGCTCAAGCGTCACATCATCGACGGCGAGCGCATTGGTTTAGAAGATCAGCTCGCTAAAGCTCTAGAGCAGTATCCACCGCTAGATATTGTGAACGTCTTTTTGCTAGACGGCATGAAAGTAGTTGGTGAACTGTTTGGCTCGGGTCAAATGCAGCTTCCGTTTGTGCTGCAATCTGCCCAAACCATGAAGGCAGCGGTCGCCTATCTAGAGCCCTTTATGGACAAGGACGAGGCGGACGATACCGGCAAAGGCGTTGTGGTAATTGCCACCGTGAAAGGCGACGTGCACGATATTGGCAAAAACCTCGTAGACATTATTTTGTCTAACAACGGCTACAAGGTGGTGAATATCGGCATTAAGCAGCCGGTAGACAACATCATCGCGGCCTACAACGAGCACCAGGCCGACTGCATCGCTATGAGCGGCCTGCTGGTGAAGTCTACGGCCTTTATGAAAGACAACCTGGCTCGGTTTAATGAGCATGGGATTGATGTGCCGGTGATTTTAGGGGGTGCGGCGCTGACGCCGAAGTTTGTCAATGAAGACTGTCAGAACGTGTATAACGGGCAAGTGATTTACGGTAAGGATGCCTTTGCCGACCTGAACTTTATGGACGCGCTGATGCCCGCTAAAAAGGAAGGCCAATGGGATAACCTCGGCGGGTTTGCTGAAGACCATCCGATGAATAAGGCCGCTAGGGTCGCGGTGAATAACGCGCCTGAGCTTGAAGAAATCGCAGCCGATGAGCCCGTAGTGATTGATACGCGCCGCTCTGATGATGTGGCGATAGATATTGAGCGCCCTGCACCGCCGTTCTGGGGGCCAAAGGTGCTCACAGCAGAGGATATTCCGGTTGCTGATTTGTTTGACTATTTAGATATGCAGGCGTTAGTAGCCGGGCAGTGGCAGTTCCGTAAGCCTAAAGGGCAGTCGCGCGAGGAGTACGACGCTTTCTTATCGGAGAAGGTGACGCCGATTTTGACGGAGTGGAAGCAGCGGATTGTAGATGAGAATTTACTCGATCCGAAGCTGGTGTATGGCTACTTTCCCTGTCTAGCGGAAGGCAATACGGTATATGTGTACGACTGGAAAGCTGCTCAAGCAGGCAAGCCTTCTGAACCTGTGACCTCGTTTGAGTTTCCGCGTCAGCGTTCGATGCGGCGCTTGTGCATTGCTGACTTCTTTTTGCCCAAGGACAAAGCGAAGCCGGGAGAGTATGACGTATTCCCGATGCAGGCAGTGACGATGGGCGAAGTGGCGACTGAGTATGCGGCTAAGCTGTTTGCGGCTGATAACTACACCGATTACTTGTACTATCACGGCCTGGCGGTGCAGATGGCTGAGGCGCTGGCGGAGTGGATTCACCAGAAGGTGAGAATTGAGCTGGGCTATGGCGATCAGGAGCCGGAGGGCATTCGCAATATTTTGGCGCAGCGCTATCAGGGATCGCGCTATAGCTTTGGCTATCCGGCCTGCCCAAATATGCAGGATCAGCCCAAGCAGCTTGATTTGCTAGAGGTTGAGAAGATTGGAATGCATATGGATGAGAGCGAGCAGCTTTATCCTGAGCAATCGACCACGGCGATTGTGACGTATCACCGGGCGGCGAAGTACTTTAGTGCGTAATTCACCAGCCTGCCTCTGATTGCTCATGGACGTACTGCGCAATCGCCTCAATCTCATCTCCGGTTAACCTGTCAGCAAACGCAGGCATCGCGCCTTTTCCTTTAGTCACAATTGAAGCGATCGCACCCACTTCTCCAAACCCATTGCGCTTCATCGCCCGCTGCTTCAGGTTCTTGCCCCGCCGAATAATATTGCCACCGCCCGCATGACAGGCCGCGCAGTTGGCGCTAAAGAGCGCTGCGCCAGTGGGTTCTGTGATGACTGGTTCTGTGGGGGCAGGTTCGATCAGGGGATCGGCTAGGACAGGTTGGATGATGAGCGCGATCGCAACTATCCACACCAAACAAGCGCCTACGCCTTTTCTCAAAAAACCTTGCCAGCTACGCATCTTTAAAACCCAAACCATCAACACCTCAATCTAGCGCTTCTGACGGTTAAACCACCTTTTAGAACTTTCGGCTGCAATCGGTCTGTCAGACTATATAATTAGCTTTGATAGATAACTTCGTAATAAAACATACAAGGCAAAGTTTCGTAATGTCGCTGTCAGGCGAACTGTATTTACGAGATATATTGCGATCGCTCAGGTTCAACACTAGCGTTACTTTTAAGAAAATCTTTTGTCTGCACAGTTTCTCATTGGTGTGTTCGTTCCCACTGAGTCCCTGGCTGGTTCTCTCCATCAGCTGCTTTCTCAGCAAAGTTTCGTGGTGAGCTGGAGTCAGTCGGCTTCAGATTTTGGCAACTGGGTCATTAATAATCGTCACCGCATCGACTGCCTGATCGTGCAATCGTCAGAAGAATCGCTAGCCACGCTAGACGATCTCAAGCAGCGCGACATCCTTTTGCCTGCCTTGACGGTAGGGGAACCTCTACAGTCAGCGGCCTCCTCCTATCATGAAGCTGTCACCGCTCTGGATGTCGGCAATCCAGATGGCATGAATGAAGCGATTCGTAAAGCTGTCGAGCTTTATTTGCAAATTCCTACTGAGGGCAGAGCTAGCTCTGATGAAAGCAGCGCCGACAAGCGTCTGTTTTTGCTGAGCTTGCAGCAGCAGCGACTGACCGAAAAACTCAGCGAGCGGCTAGGCTATGCAGGCGTGTATTACAAGCGCACCCCGAGAAATTTTTTACGAAATATGAGTGCCCCTGAGCGCGAAGAGTTTTTAGACAAACTGCGCGAAGACTATCGCCACATCATCTTGAATTATTTCGTCAGCGATTCGACTATCAACCAGCAGATTGATGATTTTGTTAATGTGGCCTTTTTTGCGGACATGTCAGTGCCCAAAATTGTCGAGATTCATATGGAGCTGATAGATGATTTTTCTAAGCAGCTACAGTTAGAAGGACGCAACGACGACGTTTTATCTGACTATCGCCTGACCCTGATTGACGTGATTGCCCACCTGTGCGAAATGTACCGTCGCTCTGTTCCTAGAGAAATGTGAGCATTCTCTCTTTTAAGGCAAACTTTTTTTGAAAACCTTTTAAACGACGCCTTATATCCAACGCTTGCTTTAGAATACGCGCGATCGCCACTTAGCCTTTCACCTTTGTCACACCCCATGAGCGCTCCTCAAAAAACCTACATTTTGAAGCTGTATGTCGCTGGAAATACGCCCAGCTCTGCGCGAGCACTCAGAACGCTGAACACGATTCTAGAAGAAGAGTTTCAGGGCGTGTATGCGCTTAAAGTCATTGACGTTTTGAAAAATCCTCAGCTTGCTGAAGAAGACAAAATTCTGGCGACGCCCACGCTTTCAAAAATTCTGCCGCCCCCGGTGCGCAAAATCATTGGCGACCTCTCAGACCGTGAAAAGGTTTTGATTGGGCTCGATCTTCTCTATGATGAACTACGAGAAGATGGACTGTTTAGCTAAATTTTGACAATTAGATTTCCTTTTAATATCCCGCTATGAACCCAACGTCATCGACCGTCGAAAACCAGGCGCTGACCCGCTCAAAAGGCGTTCAAAAAATCCGCACCATGATCGAAGGGTTCGATGATATTAGTCATGGTGGCCTGCCGGTCGGTCGCTCTACGCTGGTTAGCGGCACTTCTGGCACAGGCAAAACGCTGCTTGCGCTACAGTTCCTCTATCACGGCCTCACCTATTTTGATGAACCCGGCGTTTTTGTCACCTTCGAAGAATCGCCCGCTGACATCATCACCAATGCCTACAGCTTCGGCTGGGATCTGCAAGCTTTAATAGACAATGGCAAGCTATTTATATTAGACGCCTGCCCCGATCCTGAAGGCCAAGAGGTCGTCGGTAATTTTGATCTGTCTGCTCTGATTGAGCGCATTCAGTATGCCATTCGTAAGTACAATGCCAAGCGAGTTTCAATTGATTCGGTAACGGCTATTTTTCATCAGTACGATGCGGCTGAAGTCGTTCGCCGTGAAATCTTCCGGCTGCTCGCGCGCCTCAAGCAGATGGGCGCTACTACGCTGATGACCACTGAGCGCGTGGAAGAATACGGCCCGGTGGCGCGCTTTGGCGTTGAAGAATTTGTATCAGATAATGTGGTGATTGTGCGCAATGCCTTGGAGGTAGAGCGCAGACGACGCACGATTGAAATTTTGAAGCTGCGAGGCACGACGCACATGAAGGGCGAATACCCCTTCACCATCACTGATAACGGCGTCAGCATCTTTCCGTTGGGCGCGATGCGGCTTACTCAACGTTCTTCTAACGTGCGCGTGTCTTCAGGTGTGCCTACGCTCGATAAAATGTGCGGCGGCGGCTTCTTTAAAGACTCGATTATTTTGGCGACGGGCGCGACGGGTACGGGTAAAACGCTGCTGGTGAGTAACTTTTTGGCGAATGCCTGTGAAAATGGCGAGCGCTCAATTTTGTTTGCTTATGAGGAGTCGCGATCGCAGCTATCGCGTAATGCCTCGTCGTGGGGCATCGATTTTGAAGAGCTAGAGCGCATGGGGCTGCTGAAAATTATTTGCGCCTACCCTGAATCGGCAGGGCTTGAGGATCATCTGCAAATTATTAAGTCGCAGATTGCTGAGTTTAAGCCGTCGCGGATTGCGATTGATTCGCTCTCGGCCTTAGATAGAGGCGTGAGCAATAATGCTTTCCGGCAGTTTGTAATTGGGGTGACGGGCTACGCTAAGCAGGAAGAAATTACGGGCTTTTTCACCAATACAACCGAGCAGTTTATGGGGTCTAACTCAATTACTGACTCACATATTTCTACGATTACCGACACCATTTTGATGCTGCAATACGTAGAGATTCGTGGCGAAATGTCGCGGGCGATTAACGTGTTTAAAATGCGCGGCTCCTGGCACGATAATTCGATCCGCGAATATATTATCGATGAGAAAGGGCCGCAGATTCAGGAGTCGTTCCGTAATTTGGAAGGGATTATTAGCGGCTCGCCAAGACGGGTGGCAAGCACCGAAAAGAGCGAGCTTTCGCGGATTGTGCAGGGCGTGCGTGATAAGAAAAAAGATATTGACGACGCGCTGAATACGTGAGCTGAATACACAAGAAAAGGCTCGCACAACTTAATGTGCGAGCCTTTTTAGCGAACATGAAGGGATTCGAACCCCCGACCCTCAGAACCGGAATCTGATGCTCTATCCAACTGAGCTACATGTCCTGATTGCTCAGATTCTATCATCTCTTTATCGAAAGATGCACTTCGATGGCTGAAGATTTTGCTGGGCTAAACTCAGCTATCTGGTTACTGACTGTTGCTAAAGGCACAGTTCATATACGTCGAATGATTTAATGAAAAGCGCAGTGTAGGGAAGCTTGCCTTCGACAGGCCGAGCAGACGAGCAGATGAAGCGCAGACGAATTTTGGGGTATGGGGCAAGTGCAGTAGGGGCCGCATCGGTGGCAGCTTGCACGGCCCAGCAGGGCGGCGGGACGGTGAGCGGCGATTTGCCTCGGGTGCAGTGGCGGATGGCGACGAGCTGGCCGCAGTCTCTCGATACGATTTATGGCGGGGCGCAAACGGTGTGCGATCGCGTTTCTGCCCTCACCGATGGCCGCTTCTCGATCGATCCTTTTGCCGCTGGCGAAATTGTCCCTGGCCTGCAAGTGCTCGACGCGGTTCAGGGTGGCACCGTAGAATGCGGCCACAGCGCCTCTTACTACTACGTCGGTAAAAATCAGGCGCTCGCCTTTGGCACCACCGTCCCATTTGGTCTCAATGCGCAGCAGCAAAACGCCTGGTACTACCACGGCGGCGGCTTAGACACGATGCATAAGCTATATGCTGACTTTAATGTCATCGGCTTCCCGGCTGGTAACACGGGTGTGCAAATGGGCGGCTGGTTCAAAAATAATATTCAAACCGTGGACGACTTAAAGGGTTTGAAAATGCGAATTCCGGGACTAGGCGGCGAGGTGATGGCCAAGCTCGGTGTAAACGTACAGGTGCTACCGGGCGGCGAAATTTTTCTGGCGTTAGATCGCGGGGCGATTGATGCCGCTGAGTTTGTAGGCCCTTATGACGATGAGAAGCTGGGCCTGAATAATGCGGCTGACTTTTACTACTATCCGGGCTGGTGGGAGCCGGGAGCCACGTTGGATGTCACTGTGAACTTGGAGGCTTGGAACAGCCTGCCCGAGGAGTACCAGGAGGTGTTTAAGACGGCGAGCTACGAGTCGAATATCAACATGCTTGCTAAGTACGATGCGCTTAACGGGGCAGCTTTGCAAAGCCTGGTGGATAAGGGCACTCAGCTTGTGCCGTACAGCGATGACATTCTAAGAGCGGCCTCGGATGCGTCTACTGCGCTGTTTGAAGAAAATGCTGGTAAGGATGCCACCTTCAAAGAGGTTTATGAAAGCTGGAAGGTGTTTCGCGACACGGTTCAGGGCTGGAATCGGGTGAATGAGCTGAGCTTTTCTAAGTTCACAGAGAAGTAGCACTTCCTCCGCTACAGTATTCTCTCTTCATCTATAGATAGAAGTCGTCGGCGGTGATAGGTTCGCTGGCGTAAGCAGGCTCGTATGCAGCGGCGGCTGTGTAGTCTTGTGCTGGCTTTGCCGTAGGTTCAATCGCGCCTACCGTGAGCATATTCAAAATGTTGTTGTCGCCTGTATTTAGAATGCCGGACTGCAAGGTATCCCAAACGGGCGTTACCTTCAGCAATAGCTGATGGCCTTTTGCCGTCACCGCCAATAGCTGAGTGCGGCTGTCTTCTCCAGCGCTGACCTTAAGCCATCCTTTGCCCACCATCCGATCAACGGTGCGGCTAATAGTGGATTTTTCCATGCCGAGCGCCTGGCCGAGCTGACCGGGGCGAATTTGCTTTTCGCTGATAATCACGGCCAAAATATTGAGCTGATTCACCGTCAGTCCGTGGGGCCGCAGTGCTTCGTCGTATAGCCGGGTGACGGTGCGATTCACCTGACGCAGCCGCCGGGCAACGCATTCTTGTGACATTTGCTGCGCGATCGCGATCGCCTGCGCTTTTGTACTGCTACCGACTGCCTGAACCATACCGCCGAAACCCTTGATAGTACTGAGCCTACGGCCCGAGCATAAGGCCGCTATCAGCTATGCGGTTGAATATACAACTAAAAGGTGAATTCCGCTACTCACGTGAATTTAGCGATGACGGCTGTAATTAAAGATGAGAATAGCGTTCATATAAGTTAATATTGTAACGAATGTAACTTTTTACTTAAAGTTCCACTCTTATTCTTAAGCAGCCATATTCTCAAACAGGCGCAGGTAGGGACTTTTGGAAAATATCATATGGATCGCTGGGATTATCGGCCTGGCAGCGGCGGTGCAGAGTTTGGCGGGGTTTGGATTTGCGCTGGTTGCGATCGCAATCCTCCCCTTCTTCTTAGATCTCTCCCTTGCAATCCCTCTAGTGCTAATGATGTGCCTGCTCAGCAGCATCGGGCTATGGATTTACTACCGCGATAATTTCAGCTTAAAAGCAACCCTACCCCTCGTCCTCTCAGCGCTCGTCTCCATTCCAATTGGTCTAGTCGGCCTGCACTACATCCCCGAAGATATTTCGCTAAAAATACTCGGCAGCTTTATCGTGCTGTACGTGGCCTACGACATTCTGCGCCTGATCTCCCCTGCCTTCACAATGCCAGCGCTCACCTCTCCCAGGTGGGCCTACTTATTCGGTGGAATATCTGGCTTTCTGACCGGCGCTTTTACAGCGGGCGGCCCGCCGCTGGTGATGTACGCGAACTCTAAGCAATGGAGCCCAGAAGAATTTAAAGGAAACTTGCCTGGTGTGTATGTCGTGGCGCTCACATTTGCGCTGACTGGTCACTTTTTTGAAGGGCATCTCACACCTGAGCTTTGGGAAATTGCGCTGTACACAACGCCAATGTTTGCAATTGGGATGGGCTTAGGCATTGTGCTTTCTAAAAAGATTGATGCCGATAGCTTTAAGCGAATTGTGCTTTCGCTACTAGGCGTGATTGGCCTGCGGTTGATTTGGTAGACCCAGCCTACTGACTGATTGAAGGAAGCCAGCTTACCAAAGGTGGGAAGGCGATGATCGCGACCAGTACGAGTAGCTGCAGTGCGATGAAAGGAATGACGCCGCGATAGATGTTGCCAGTGGTAATTTCTTTGGGGGCTACGCCGCGTAGGTAGAACAAGGCAAAGCCAAACGGTGGCGTGAGAAATGAGGTTTGCATATTCGCGCCGATGATGACGCCGTACCAAACCAGGTCGATGCCGATCTGCTGAGCGATGGGGGCGAAGAGCGGCACGACGATAAAGGCAATCTCGAAGAAGTCGATGAAGAAGCCAAGGATGAAGATGGTGATCATGCTGACGAGCAGGAAGCCGATTTCACCACCGGGAAGATTTGTGAGGGCGTTAAAGATGAATCTGTCGCCTCTGAGCCCTCTAAACACTAGGCTGAAGGCGGTAGAGCCAAGCAGGATGAAGATAACCATGCTGGTGGTGCGGAGGGTGCGATCGCACACATCCCGCAATCCTTCAAGCCTGAGCTGACCTTTAATCGCCGCTAATACCATCGCGCCAAAACACCCAAGTGCACCGGCCTCAGTTGGTGTGGCTACCCCAAAGAAAATGCTGCCAAGCACTAGCAAGATCAGGGCTAAGGGCGGCAGCATTACTTGAATGACTTTGAGGAAAAGAGTTTTGCCTCGGATGTCGATGAGTTCGGCGGGGAGTGCGGGGGCTAGATCGGGGCGGAAGAAGGCGATCGCAAGCACATGCACCACAAAAGCCCCTGCCATCATCAGTCCCGGAATTACCGAGCCCAAAAACAAATCTCCAACAGAAATTCCTAGCTGATCGGCCAGCACCACCAGCACAATACTCGGCGGAATAATCTGCCCTAGCGTCCCCGAAGCGGCAATCACCCCACTCGCTAAATCTTTGTTGTATCCATAGCGCAGCATCGTCGGCAGCGAAATCAGTCCCATGGTCACTACCGTCGCCGCCACAACCCCTGTCGTCGCCGCCAGCAGTGCACCCACCACAACAACAGCCACCGCGAGCCCGCCGCGAATGCGACCAAACAAGCTGCCCATGGTTTCGAGTAAATCTTCTGCAATCCCAGATTTCTCTAGCATTGCGCCCATAAAAATAAAGTAGGGAATCGCCAGCAGCGTAAAGTTGTTCATAATGCCGAAAATTCTCTGTGGCATGGCCGTGAGAAAAATCGGATCGAAAACGCCCATCGCGATGCCAATAATGCCAAAGAGAATTGACACGCCGCCTAAAGAGAACGCGACCGGGTAGCCGAGTGAGAGTAGTGCCAACGCGCCTGCGAACATCGCCGGGCCGAGCCAATCTGCAATCATGACTCTTCTCCTACATTCAATTCGCCTTTAATAATGGCTAAGTTCTTAATCGCATCTGAAACACCTTGCAGTATTAGCAGCGCAAAGCTAACGAGAATCATGGTTTTAATCGGGTAGCGGGCCAGTCCGCCCGGATCGGGAGAGGTTTCACGGACGGCCCAAGACTGCACCACGGCGCTCCAAGAAAAGTAGATCACAAGGACTGAAAACGGAAGGAGAAAGAACAATGTGCCAAATAAATCGGCTATGGCTTTGCGGCGGCGATTCCAGCGGGCGTAGAACACATCGACGCGGACGTGTTCGTTATGCTGTAAGGCGTAGGCGGCTCCGAGCAAAAACACTAGATCAAATAGATACCACTGCGTTTCTATCAGCGCGTTTGAGCTGAGGTTTTGGCCGATGGCGTTGCCGATGTATCGGCCTAATACGTTCCATACGCCAACGCCGATCATCACCAGCACTATCCAGTAGGCAAGCTTGCCGACGGCGTTAGTGAAGCGGTCGATTTTGCGGGCGATTGCGAGGAGAGCGTGCACAGTTCAGTTGCCTCAGCGTTCGGTAGCGAAGAGTACAAAAGGTATCTTACCGTGAGGGTGCTGCATGTTTTACCGCTGATAGCGGCTGCTCAAGGTAGAATTGAGCTAGGAGGCGAATTATTATGATGCAAACAGTTAAAGGCGTTTATCGCGATGGTGAGGTAGAGCTTTTAGAGCTGCCCTCAGATGTAGTTGAAGGTGAGGTTCTGGTGACTTTTGTGTCAGAACAAGCGCTTGATAATTTGGAACCTGAGACTGTGAGCGATGCTCCGCGTAAGATATATCGCGGTATGCTATCTAGCGGCGGTCGAAAATCGACTGAAGAAGATTTTAAGTCAGCAGAATTTTATGGAGATAGCGGTGATAATCTCGATTGGTCATAAGTAGTGAAGTATGTTGTTGATACTCACATTTTGGTTTGGTTCTTAGAGGATAATCCTAAGCTGAGTGAGGCTGCTGATGCAGTGCTTTCTGATGCTGCAAGTCAGCTTGTTTTACCGGCGATCGCTTTGGCTGAAGCTGTTTGGATTGTAGGCCAGGGGAAAACGGATATCACTTCTGTAGCCTCTCTGTGGGAGGCGGTTAGCCGTGATCCTAAAATTGAAGTGTATCCTCTTAACCAAGCTGTGATAGCGCGGACTCTGAAGCTATCTGCTATCAATGAAATGCATGATCGGCAGATAGTGGCGACGGCGCTTGTGATTCAAGATAGTGGGGAAGAGGTTGCTTTGTTGACGTGCGATCGCAACATCACTGCCTCTAATCTCGTACCCGTCATCTGGTGAAACCACCCTATGGTTCATCTACTGCACTTGTTAGCCCGTCTAACTTATCTAGTAGCTGTAGACCCACTTGAGCATCGCCTGTCGCAGCCATTGCCTTGAATCGAGTAAACGCATCGTACTCTGCTAGTGCTATTGTCGATAGCTCCTCCATCAGCTTATTTACGCTAAGTCCCCTACTTTGGGCAAAGGCTTTAAGTCTCTCATGTTTGTCGTCAGGCAGGCGAATTGTTAGTGTTGCCATGATTATAGTTTCCTCAAAATCTCTTCTGGTTTTTCTATGGTCAGCGCTGGAAAAAGGAGTTCAGCATTTCTGAAGTCTTTAATATTGTTCGTTGCGATGATAGAAGCATTGCCTGCAACAGCGAGTTCTATAAGGTGATTATCGGCTTCATCTTTAAGGTTGGGCCTCCATGTGTAGTAAATAAAAGTCCATTTGCTAATGCTCATAAAGGCTTGAAGCAAAGTTTCGATTTCGAGTTTAGTCAGTGGACACTGGTCTATAATCCGTTGTCTTTTTGATACTGCTTCGTATTCGCAAAATAAGGCATTTCCCATTAGGGGTTGGTAGTTACCCCTCAGGCAATGGCGGATCAAGGCTCGACTGGGGCTAGTAGGGCCGATGAGCGCACTGATGAATACGCTAGTGTCAATGACAATTTTGTTTGACATGAGAAGATGATAGCGCATATGCCATCATATGAAGCTATATCATCCGGTAGTCACGAGTCTCTAGCGCTGCGCCGTAGAATAGAATAATGGTGATGACTCTTTGAATAGGATACGTTATGACTCCTAAGGGAGAACTGATGAAGGCGATTCAGGCTTCGCCAGATGAGGTCGTTTCAGTGCTTTTAGAGACTCTAAGAAAGCTAAAGCACAAGTCGGATGCATTGGCAGAGCCAGCGGTAGAGGAGCCTGCATCTGAAAGGTTGCATCTGAAAAATGGTATTTTGGTTGTTGAAACTGGACGATTAGATGGATTTGATACAACTGAATTTATTAAAGAAATGAGAGAAGAAAGGATTCAAAGCCAGATTAGCAAGATGAATCCGTGAAAGTTTTGTACGATACTTCTGTATTGGTACCTGCTTTGCTGTCCGCGCATAGTAATCACCTTGCAGCATTTTCTCAGCTTGAGATGGCAAAGCAAGGAGAGGTGCAAGGCTATCTATCGACACATAGTTTGACCACTTCGCCGCTATGGACACAGACGTTTCAGCTAAGCCCTAACTATCAAATATCTGTAGGCCGTGTATCATAGAGCCTATAAATGAATAAGTTCACACCATGGCCGAACATACCATTACCCTCTCTGAAAGCACGTATCAAAGCCTGATAGAAGAAGCTCAAGCAAAAGGCATAAGCCCAGATGATTGGATTGCCGCTAGGCTTGCGGCTACTGTTGATGCGCCTAAGCTCTCTTCTGAGTCTCATCATGATTCGGTAGAGTCGAGCGATAGTGATGCTAGGCCATCTAAAAGTAGTAAATTCATTACACCTACTAGCGAGATTCAGCAGAAGCCTTTGTCTGAACTGTTATCGGGTCTTGTTGGAACGGTAAATAGTGGTGCTGAAAATCGCCAAACCAGTCAGAAGGCTGATCCTTATGGCGATGCGTTAGCTGAGAAGTTTGATAAACAAGGCATTCGTTTACCGTGAACTTAGTGGATGCTGGCCCACTAATTGCGCTCATTGATGAAAATCAAACAAACGAGCATCTGCGGTGTTTAGAGGTGACTGCGCAGTTGAAAGGGCCTATGCTGACTACTTGGCCCTGTTGGGCAGAAGCCATGTACTTTTTAGGAAAGCTATGTGGTTGGGCTGGGCAGCGGTCTTTGTGGTAGCTATGGGAGATAGGTACGTTGGTTATCTATGATTTAGACGTTGAGGAATGCAGGCGGATGAGGATTCTGATGGAACAGTATCGGGATGTGCCAATGGATTTGGCAGATGCTTCCCTAGTAGTGGCTGCTGAAACTTTGAATATGCAGCGTATCTTTACGTTAGATAGCGATTTCTATGTCTATCGTATTAACGGTAAGCAGGCTTTTACGGTTGTTCCGTAAGTTGAGTAGTAAGCGATCGCACCAACGCCTCCCCCACTCATAAGATCCCCTTAAGCACTTACAAGCAACCTTAAAGCGTTTGCTATAAACAGAAATGCGTTAGCAGCTAACATTCTTCCACTCATAAGTTTTGCTTGAACGTTTGCAAGTAACCTTAAAGTGTTTGTTATGAATGAAGCAGTGTTTGCAACTAATACTTCTCTATTAGTTGCAAACACTCAAAGCTTTTCTACAAAATCTTACGCAACAAACTCATCGCCTCCCCCTGCGCAGGCGTAATCACCAACGGCTCCTCAATCATCAGCACTGGCGTCCACAGCACCGTTTCAGCGTAGTGCAGCGTATGCAGCAGGTGAATGGTTTGGCGGATGGCGTCGGGCTCGCCTAGCAGGATATGGCGAATGGACTTTTTGCGCGGGGTGCCAGAGGGATTGAGGGCGGGGAGGGGGCGGAGGTTGGCGGAAATGGTTTTCTGAATAGGGACAGGATTTTTAGGCATGGGTGAGGGTGGCTGACCTGTAGAAGGCAGGCCAGTCAAAAGATTTGAGGGGTTCATGGGTTTCTCCGATGAGGGGTGGAAGAAAGCCCACGAAAAAGAAAACCACCCGCAACTTGCCATAAGTCAGGGTGGCTGTGGCATAATCAGCCACAACCCTCTGACCGGTTCGTGATCGGTCTTGTGGGCGAGCTGGCGGCGATTGTTTGCGCAATCGTCGTCAGCGGCTTAATTTTTCGGGGCATAAGCTGCTACTTACTGACGCTTTGATTTCGCCAGGCTTACAACAGCTATGCAAATTAGCGTATCGCTCTCTTCAGGCGGTGTCAATTATTTGACAAGGAATCCTCACAATTGCCTAGAGATGGAATCATGCCTTCTACTCACTATCCACCGTTGATAAAAAGGCAACAACTTCCTGATAAAAGGGCTTTCCCTTACCTTTGCTACTGCCAGCACTCGCTAAGATAGAGAGCGTTTCGATCAGTGATTCGCGTGTGGCTGCGCAGATTAGGGTAAGAAGTGAGGTTAGATTTTGGGGCGATCGCTGCCCTTCCATCAACGCTTCAATATACGCCTGCCGCTGCTCATTCGAGATAATCGCAATCGGAAAGCCCGCTCTCAACAGCAACAAATTCATCAGTAACCGCCCGGTGCGACCGTTGCCATCTGCAAAAGGATGAATCGCAACAAAGCGATAGTGCGCCTCGCTAGCATATGCAACCGGATGCTGCTCTAAGTGCAAAGCTCTCAGCCACTCAACAAACTCACTCATCAGCTCTGGCAGCAGGTAATGAGGCGGATAAACATGATTCGAGCCCGCAGCCTTCACGTCTAGCTGTCGATATCGCCCTGCCTCAATCGGTGCAATCTTTCTAACAATAAGACTATGGATCTGTCGAATCTCCCATTCGCCAATAGCGTCTCTGCCTTACTCAGCGTCTCGATATAGTCAATCGCCTCTTTATGGCCAATCACTTCTAAGTGTTCAGCCAGCGTTTTACCACCCACCGTAATACCCTTAGCCAAAACCAGTTCAGTCTCGCTTTGCGTGAGCGTATTGCCCTCAATCGCATTAGACGTGTAGGTGAGCCGAACGTCATAACGCTGCTTTAGTTCTAACAGCACGTCCGCTGGTAGAGGGCGAAAGCTGTCTAACCAGGCTTTTAGGCGGTCGATTTGTGCGAGCTGTTCGGCTGTGTTCATGCTGCATTCTAAGGGCAGCATGTCTGCCAATACTAGACCTATGCGTAGGTTTGGACGTGCTTTTAGCCTACGCAACAAGCTATCGTACAAATCCTCTGCCGAGGCTGTCGCGCTAAAAGTGGTTGCAGTGGTTGCTGCCATGATGGTGCTCTACCTGGCTGCGTGTGCTCTTTTTATTATAAAGAAGAAGCGGTTATTCTCCGCGACTCATTTGTCGTAGGGCAATTCGTTTTGCGATGCTTTCTACACTTAGCAGAAGCGATCGCATCAGCTCAGAACCCTCTTCATAACCAGGCGGCACCAGATTAGAAAGCCGCTGACTTTGGCCAACAGATTCTAAATACTCCCATTCTTCGGCTGAAGCGCTTTCTTCATAAATTCCGAGCGAAATTCCGTTGTATTGCTTCATCACGGCAAAGCAGGGAACATCAGAAGCACCGTCACCTACATAAACAACCTGGTCAAGTGGAACATAAATGTCTTCAGCCGCTACTTCTTCGTAGCCGTATACAATATCTTTGCTATTTTCGCCGTCAATGCCCTTAGAGATGTAGTACAGGTATCGCGTTTTCTCTACGTGCGTCATCTGCCGCTTGATAAACTTAATTTCTCCGGCTTCGCTGCTATCGGCTTCGCCATATTGAAACTCGCAGCCCCACATCCGCTTAAAGTCTTTGGCGATACTCGTATTTTTGGCGATGTCAACAAACCCACCTGAAATTAAATAAAACTCTAGCTCAACTTTAGGAGAAATCTCTTTAATAGCCGCTTCCAGTCGCTTAAAAAGGTCTTGTGTTCCTGGATACAAAGGTATTTCATTGCCTACTTTTGCGAGGCTTTCTTTTGTAATCTTGTCATTTCGCTGACGAGATTCTTCAACCAGGCAGTAGGCTCTTGCCAAATACTTCTCCCAACCTTGGTCTAGCAGCGGCTGAATGCGCTCGGCCTCGAAGGCGTCAGTATCTAGCTTGAGGTATCGCAGCAGTGATTGAAAGCTATCTTCGGGCGTTAGCGTTTCGTCGAAGTCGAAAACGACGGCTATTTTGTTTGAGTTTAAACGGGTTGCCTGGCTCATATCTGTGCTGCTATAAAGTCTTGATGCTTTCATGCATTTTGAAACAAGTCTTCTATCAAAGGAGGTGACTCGCTTCAAGTGCGCTTAGATATGAGCCCCAGACACAAGCCTCGGCCTGCTAGTTTTTGCAAGGATCGTGGCCCCAGTTCATCAGCGAATAGCGCCAGTCTGAGTTTTCAATATCGCTAGAGGGCTTTTGGGCCAGGTGACGATGGACGTAGGCAACAACTTTCTTGATGCGCTCAATATCATCGTCGGTATAGTCCGATTTGTTCTTCTCAAGAATTGTAATAATATGCTTGCCCGACTCGCGGCCTTTGATGTTGCCGTCTTCGTCTTCTTGGCCGACCGATTGGCTGTGGTCTGTTTTCAGCCAGTCTTTGATCTCTTTTGCCGTCATGTTGACCGCTTCTTCAAATTCTTCGATCTTGTCACTGTGCTCTGAAGCCAGCTCAGACTCACTAGATTTAGATTCACTAGATTTAGACTTGCTAGAGTCGGAGCCTTTAACTTTACTAAGCGCGTCGGGCTTGTGCCCCGAAACGTTCCCAGTGTTGTCATTTTTCACCAGATAGCGCGGTTCATCTTTAGAGGCCGCGACCTTCTGTCCGTCTACCGTGGTGGATTCGCTAATGCGCTTCTGAACGGTGCCCGTGCTTTTGCCTTGTCCTGATGACCATTCTACTTTGTCACCTTGTTTGAACTGTTGTGCCATGGCTGCTGTTAAAGAAGTTTGTGCAGTGGCTAGTGTAAGAAATGCGATCGCCTCCAAACATCATTCTTTCTACACATTTTTGGCCCAGCTAGTGCGATCGCCCGCTCACTCCAACTTAGAAGGCTTACCTATAGCGGCAGCGCAATCGTAAAGCAAGTGCGGCCTGGCTCAGACGCGATCATCAAGCTACCCCCATGACGGTTCTCAATCACCCGGCGCACCACGTCCAAGCCCAGGCCAGAACCTTTACCCATCGGCTTTGTGGTAAAAAAGGGTTCCAGAATTCTGTTCCTCACGTCGGGCGGAATGCCAGGGCCGTTGTCTTCTATCTCTACCAGCAGACGACCGTTTTTTTCACAGGTTCGGATTTCAATCGTCGGTGGTTCTCCGCTCGGTGTTCCTTCATCCATCGCGTCAATAGCGTTGTCGAGCAAGTTCGTCCAAACCTGATTAAGCTCGCTGCCAAAGGCCATAATTTGCGGCAAGTCTTGGTTATATTTGCGATTTACCTTAATGCCGTGCTTGAGCTTAAAGGCAAACAAACGCAGCGTATCTTCAATGCCATCGTGAATGTTGATCTTTTGCTGTGCGGCTCTGTCCATGTAGGAATAAGACTTCATCGACTGCACCAGCGTAGAGATTCGCTCGGCCCCGTCTAGCCCGTTTTTGATCATGCCCATCACGTCGCAAGAGAGTGCTAGCCAGCGGACGCCCATTTCTCTCATTTCAGTGGGATCATCTTGCCAGGGGCGCATTAGCGCATCTAAAGTGTCGGGCGAAACTTCTCCGGCTGCTAAAGGTTCGGCTAATTCCCAAGCGTCTTTTATGCCGTAGTCTTCTAGCCAGTCTGTGAGGGCGTCTTCTCTGTCACCTTCTGCAAGCGGGTCGTTTTGGGGTTGACTGATGGCTTCAAAGCAGCGATCGCGCTCATCTAGCCACTTTTGCGTATGCGCCTCATCTACCTGATTTTGCCCATACACCAAATTCATCCGCTGAAGCTCTAGCACCGCTGGGCGAATGTCTTTCATCACCCTCACCAGCGCCGCTGCCGGATTGTTTAGCTCGTGGGCTAAACCGGCTGAAAGTGTCCCGAGCGCGGCCATCTTTTCACGATTTTGCACAAAAGATTCCAGTCCTTTCAAGCGCTGACCCACCGTGCGAAAAATGTCTTTTTCAAACTCACGACAGCTATGTACTAAGTCGAGAAAGTCCAGGCAGGTAAGCTGATAGAGATCGGTTGTGATATCGGCGGTGAGCGTGACGGGTACAAGATCTTCGGTAAGGGCTTGAATTTCGCCAAAGAAGGAAGGGCTTTCGTGACGGCCTACCGGCATATCAACGCCTTTACTGAGGCGGCTGACGGTGATTTGCCCAGAGAGCTGAATGAAGAAACCTGCGGACGGATCGCCTTCTTTGACAAGCACTTCACCGGGGGCGAGCTGGATGTGTTTGGCGCGATCGCAAATCCAGTCCAACCGTTCGGGCGGCAGCATCTTGAACGGTTTCATTTGTGAGAGGGATTTAGCACAGAGCATAAAGGTAATGCCTTATTTTGGGGAAGCAACAGAAATATCCAACAAAGAAGGTCAGCTTTCAACATAGATAAGCCTCGCTGTGCTCAAAATCTCCCTTCTACGAATCCAGTTGTGGCTTTCCTCGATTGCTCTCTTCGTTAAGAAATCAACTTTGCGAGAAAATATTATTTCTAGTTCCTCTTTGATTAAAACGATATCCCATCCCCAGTGAGCATCAGAAGAAAACTCTACCATCACATCGACATCACTATCGTTATGGAAGTCACTACGTAGAATAGAGCCAAATAGATAAAATTCTTCAATTTTCCACCGACTACAAATGTCAGCGATCGCCTCTTCAGGCAGCGCGATCGCCAGCTCAGGCACCGTCTGAAACCCCGACTTCTTTAGCTTTTGCATTCAACGACCCCTATATAGAACAAAAAGCCTATCTTTTTCTATCATTCCTCAACTTCGCCTACAGATGCAACATAGCTAATTTTCGGTGCAGGGTAAAGCTTGCCAAAGGTGAAACATTTAGAAGATTCTCCATGCAGCGTCAGGTGTTCTATTCTTTCTCTGCTTTCTGCGGCGCTTGGAAACTGATTGGCCAAAGGCGCTTTCATCCGTGCCACGTTGATCTGAGCGAGATAGTAGTCTTGCAAGAAGCCTCCTTTGTATTAAACGTTCGCCAGATGTCGGTGCACAAACTGTACACAAATAGAGCCTTCCCCTACGCTAGAAGCCACTCGCTTGACTGAACCATGGCGTACGTCACCGACTGAGAAAATGCCGGGAACGCTGGTTTCGAGTAAGAAGCGATCGCGCTCCAAAGGCCAGGGCAGCTCCTCACTCACATCCGGCCCCGTACAAATAAATCCTCTATTATCTTTTTCAACCAAACCGTCTAGCCATTCAGTACTCGGCGTTGCACCAATGAAGATAAACAAAGAATTTGTCTTAAACTCTTTAATCTCACCCGTCTTAGAATCTTTTACTCGCAGCATTTCCAATCGCTTATCGCCCTTCGCCTCAATCACGCTATGAAACGGCATCACCTCAATATTGTCAGTTTCATCAATCTGCTCGATTAAATACTGCGACATACTCTTCACCAAAGACTCGCCTCTCACCAACATGCGAACCTTCCGCGCAAACTTAGAAAAATACATCGCTGCCTGACCCGCAGAATTCGCGCCGCCGACCACATACACCTCTTCGCCTTCGCAGGCGAGCGCCTCAGTTTGCGCGGCTCCATAGTAAACGCCTGCGCCCGTAAAGTCTGCCACGCCCGGCACGTTCAGCCGCCGCCAAGAAACGCCTAAAGCCAAAATTAAAGCATGAGAGCTAATTTCGCTGCCATCTGCAAGCGTAAGAAAGTGATAGTCGTCTTCAGTGCGAAGGGATGAGGCCGACTGAGGCGAAAGAATTTCGACGCCAAAGCGCTTGGCCTGAGTAACCGCCCGGCGGGCTAAGTCGCCGCCGCTAAGGCCCACAGGAAAGCCCAAGTAGTTCTCAATTCGTGAGCTGGTACCGGCCTGTCCGCCAGGGGCCTCACGCTCAATCATCACCGTGCGCAAACCCTCAGACGCGCCATACACAGCAGCGGCTAGGCCACCGGGGCCACCGCCGACGATGATCAAATCATAAAAGGGCTTGGCAGCTTCGGTTTGGAGCCCGACGCTTTGAGCTAGGTCAGTGACCGTTGGCTTGATCAGCTTTGTGCCGTCCCCGGTAATGACCAGCGGAATATTAGGATTTTCGCCTTCGCCTGCGTAGGCTGCGAGCTTTTTGGCTTCTTCGCTGGTTTCAATATCGAGCCAGCGGTAGGGGATTTGGTTGCGGGATAAGAAGTCGCGCAGGTCGTGAGAATTAGGGCTCCAGCGATCGCTAATCACCTTTACACCCTTAAACTCAGGCTTAAAGCTCGCCTGCCAGTCCTGGATCAAATCATCTAAAACAGGATACAGCTTCTCTTCTGGCGGATCCCAGGGCTTGAGCAGGTAGTAGTCGAGATGGGCGCTGTTGATAGAGTCAATTGCGGCGTTGGTGTCGGCGTAGGCGGTGAGGAGCGATCGCTTAGCCATCGGAAAAATTTTGCTCGCCTGCTCTAAAAATTCCACGCCGCTCATCTCTGGCATTCGCTGATCGACTAGGAATAGAGCTATGCTATCGCCGCGTAGCTTGAGCTTTTGAGTGGCATCGAGGGCGCTAGCTCCAGAGTCGGCTCGCACAATACGAAACTGGCTGCCGTATTGCTTCCGCAAGTCGCGAGCGATTGACTGAAGCACCGCCGGATCGTCATCAACGGTTAGAATGACGGGTTTGTCCACAGATACTCCTTAAGTTCGTGCTTACCGAATGCTAGCGACTAATCATCACAAGTGATAAAAAATAGCTCAGCAATGGGCGGCAATATTTTGCAATACTGCCGTTTCCCCTTACCTCTACCGCTAGGCATACATCGTCACTTCCTCCGTTATTATTAGCTTGAATAGGCTACAACATAGAAGCCCAAAAAACGGGAGCAAACCCGCTTCTACTTTCCTAAATATCTTTAAACTTTATGTGTCGAATCTTGGGTTATTTAGGCCCACAAACTTCATTAGACAAACTCATACTCAAGCCAGAACACTCACTATTAGCCCAAAGCTACCAGCCCAAAGAAATGAAATCTGCCATTCTTAACGGCGATGGCTTTGGGTTTGGCTGGTACGGCGACACCCCAAAAGCAGCGCCGCCGTTCATCTATCGCAATCCACAGCCCATGTGGAACGACCGCAATCTAGACGACCTATGCCGGTACGCTCGCAGCGCTAGCTTGCTAGTGAACGTGCGCAGCGCCACCGACAAAATGCCCGCTGAAATGAGCAACTGCCAGCCGTTTTCGCATGGGCAAATGTTGTTTATTCACAACGGTCTGATTGAGAACTTTTACAAGTCTCTCTATCGTCCAATCCGAGAGCAGCTTTGCAACACGGCATACCAAAGTATTAAAGGCCAAACAGACTCGGAACATATCTTTGCGCTGCTCGTTCACTATATAGAGACTCAGCCGGGCATAGATTTGGCTGAAGCGCTGCGGTTAACCGTTGAACAAATCGCTCAAATGGCCAATAAAGCAGACGTGCATACTTCTCTAAACATTATTTTGAGCACAGGCGACAGGCTTATTGCCATTCGATACGACAACCAGTCAACAGCACCTTCTCTCTATCTCTTGAAAGACTCTAAGCGCTTTGAGTCATCTGTTATTTTGGCCTCTGAACCCTTGTTTGAAGATGACTGGCAACCCTACCCTCAATCTAATTTAATTAGCGTTAGTTCAGATTTAAAGATTACAGTCCACTCAACCGTAGCTTAGCGCTACTTTTACGCCTTTTTTCATTATGATTCTTCGGTGTCCTGCTCCAAAAGCCTTGACTGCAAATAATGATCTCTATCAGGCACTCAGCGATTGTCGGCGACAGACGTTAAGTCTGGTAAAAAATGTCTCTCCTGAGCTGATGAAGCGACAGGCACATCCTGACTTTAGCCCGATAGGCTGGCATTTGGGCCATATTGCCTATACCGAATCGCTTTGGGTTTCAGAAAATCTGGTGGGTAAGGGCGGTGAGTTTCCTCAGTATTTGAAGCTATTTGCGGCAGATGGATTGCCGAAGGCCGAAAGGGAGAATTTGCCTGAGCTGTTTGAGATTCTAGACTATATGAGAGGGGTGCGATCGCAAACAATCCAAACCCTTACGTCCACAGATCTGCTCAGCCAACAGCGGCTCTGGCACTGGCTGATTCAACACGAAAGCCAGCACGCCGAAACGATTGCGATGGTGCTGGCGCTGCACAGCCTTTCATCAGTCAACGTCTCAAGATTGCGCCATTTTACGAAAGAAGAACTGGCACAAAACG
The DNA here is from genome assembly GCA_963793265.1 of uncultured cyanobacterium. Lineage (GTDB taxonomy): Bacteria > Cyanobacteriota > Cyanobacteriia > Phormidesmidales > Phormidesmidaceae > Phormidesmis. The sequence goes on along the minus strand of CAWBZI010000001.1, from coordinate 1,770,836 downwards.
AGATGATTGCTGTAGAAGCAGGGACTTTTATTCAAGGATCTAACAGCCCTGAAGCAATAGACAATGAGATGCCAGCGCATCCTGTTTGGCTGAATAGCTACAAAATTGACTGTAGCCCGGTTACCTGCAAGCAGTATCAAACGTTTATTGAGGCGGGCGGCTACTATCAGCAGCGATGGTGGACAGCGGAAGGCTGGCAGTGGAGACAGGCCACGCAGGCAGAAGAACCGCTCTACTGGTCAAAGGATAATGTCGATAACAGTGCTGTTTACGGCGTGAGTTGGTATGAAGCCAATGCCTATGCGAGATTTGTCGGTAAGCGACTGCCGACTGAATCGGAGTGGGCCAAAGCGGTTCGAGAAGACATGCTAGGCGGTGTGTGGGAATGGACAGACACGTGGTTCGATGCCTACCCTGGTTTTGAGCCCTTTCCCTATAAAGGATATTCACAAACTTATTTTGACGGCGAGCATCGGGTGCTGCGAGGCGGCAGTTTTGCAACGCCCGAATGGATCATGCGCAAAAGCTTTCGTAATTGGTATCATCCACATCGTCGCGAAATGTTTGCAGGTTTTCGCTGCGCTGCCTGAAAATGGCATGGTTGACAGGAGAAACAATAGGGAGAAAAAGCGTCTTGACTTTACAAAACTCGCAGCAGTCGAAAGATGAACGGCTAGTTATTCGCGACTTGATGCAGGCAGACACCTCTGAAGACGGTCAGGACGTGATCGAAGGGCTCTCTGCTGAGCCTAAGTCGCTGCCGCCAAAGTACTTTTACGACGAGCGTGGATCGCAGCTATTTGAGCAGATTTGCGAGCTGCCAGAGTACTACCCAACGCGGACGGAGACGGCTATTTTTAAAGAGTATGGAGATGCGATCGCCCGCATCACTGGCCCCTGTGAAATCGCAGAACTCGGCAGCGGCAGCGCTACCAAAACCCGCATTCTGCTCAGCGCCTACCAAAAAGCAGGCTACCCGCTGCGCTACATCCCCATCGACGTTAGCGGCACCATGCTCACCAGCAGCGCCAAACAGCTACTTACCGACTATTCAACACTATCTATTTATGGATTAGTCAGTACCTACGAATCTGCCCTTGCAAATCTTCCGCCCGCCCAGCTACCTGCTAGAATGCTGTGCTTCATCGGCAGCACACTAGGCAACCTCTCGCCCCACGAATGCAACAAATTCCTTCAGCGCGTTAGCCAAACCCTACGGCCCAATGACTATTTTTTACTGGGTCTTGATCTGCAAAAAGAGATCTCAGTCTTAGAAGCTGCCTACAACGACAGCCAGGGCGTGACAGCAGCTTTTAACCTTAATATGTTGCAGCATCTTAATCGGCAATTTGAAGGAGACTTTGAGCTTAAAAGTTTTCGTCATGTGGCTCACTACAACAACAAGAGCACATCAAATTGAGATGCATTTGAAGAGTTTTAAACAACAAACTGTTCGTCTCAAAGCATTGAACTTTTCGACCAGCTTTCAAGCAGGAGAGCTTCTGCTGAGCGAAATTTCTCGTAAGTTCAGTCTCAACGAAATCTCGACAACGTTAGCGAAATACCATCTTCCAGTTTTGGAAACGTTTGTTGATAAGAACAAATGGTTTGGGCTATTGCTGTGCCAGGCTAACCACGATTACTAAACTTACAGGCACTAAAATTACAACACTGTAATCTTAGCTCAGCGTAAATACTTATTTCTTCACACTACAATGAACACCAGCAGCAGTTACGACGGCTCCCGTTGCTTCGTTTGTCCATTTTTTGCAACATACTCACCTTACAAAAATCTATGCGCTTTTCTACTTCTATCAAGCCTCTCAATAAGTTTGCCGGTATTGCCGCTGCCCTGATGATTTTGCCAGTAGCCGTAGCTTGCAACAATCCCCCTGATGATACCGCCGCTGAATCTACCTCTGAAGAAGTCGCCGCTGCCGATATGGGGAGCATTTTAGAGGTCGCCGCTGCCAACGGTTCGTTTGATACCCTAGTTGCGGCTGTACAGGCGGCTGACTTGGAAGACACGCTGAGCGGCGAAGGCCCCTACACCGTGTTTGCGCCCACCGATGAAGCCTTTGAAAAGCTACCTGAGGGCACTGTAGAAACGCTGCTTTTGGAAGAGAACAAAGAAGCCCTTCAGGCGATTCTTACCTATCACGTTATCGCCGGAGAAGTGCCTGCTAGCGAAATCGAGAGCGGCACAGTCGCAACCGTTGCAGGCGAAGACGTTGCCATCGTCGCTAGCGACAGCGGTGTAATGGTGAACAATGCAATGGTCACAACGGCTGATATAGACGTTAGCAACGGCATTATTCACGTCATTGATACCGTACTCATTCCACCTTCTCTCCTTCCTGGTGCGGCTCAGTAATCAGGCAAGGGTCTAACGCTACGCGTTAAAAGCAGCCTCACGGCATTGTCTCGTGAGGCTGCTTTCTGCGCTTTAAGAGCTTGTTAGATTATAAAGATCAAATTCCCATCGCCAGTTTAATCTTAGTCAGCGCCGCCGCTTCTTCAGGCGTCACCTTAACATCGCCCGTTCCGAACAAACCTTTACCTGCCGCCTTGGCGACCGCTTCAGCCACCCCATACACAAAAGACTTGTACTCCTGAATCTCAGTGGCAGTCGCTTTGCCTTCTACGCTGGCAATGGTGCTATCTACAGCAGTGATCGCCTGATCCACAAAAGCCCCGCTAGAAATATCCTCAGCCTTCACATGAGGCCGCTCAATTTTAAGACTCCCGCCGCGCATAGCCTCTTTTGAAAACGCCGCCTGAATTAAGCTGTTGTTAGGATACTTTTCTGCTGCGCCCATAATCTCTTTAGACATCGCAGACGACTCAATCGCCGTCGAGATAATGCCCATATCAACCATCGCCACGCCCATACCAATCAGCGTCGCGCCGTTGACAATCTCTTTTATCTCTTGCTCAGAATAGGCTGTCGTCACGTTAAATCGCTCCAAAAAAATAGGGTAGAAGTGAACAGTTTCATCCTCGATGGTAGTGAGAACTCACTGTTTGGCGCTGCCACGCAATATAAAGTTATAGATATTAGAATAGGCGTTTCTCTCTAGAGAAAGAAGGCTGGGCGCAGCGAGAAGCGCAAAATAAGAGCCTAAACAGTGATTGCAGTTCTATGGTTAGCGTATCGCCCAAACCGACCGCCGAGTCAGCCAATAAGTCAGTTACTAAATTAGATGCTCAGCCGAACCCACAGCTAGAGCAAATTGCCCAACAGGTGTTTGGATACGACCATTTGCGACCTGCTCAGCATGAGGTGCTATCGGCAGTGCTACAGGGGCGAGATACCCTGGCAGTGATGCCTACTGGCTCAGGAAAGTCGGCCATCTACCAGATTGCAGGACTGCGAATGCCAGGCGTAACGGTTGTCATTTCGCCGTTGATTGCTTTGCAGCACGATCAGGTAGAGGCGATCGCACAACAAGATACTGTAAAGGCCGCGGTGCTCAACTCCACGCTGAGTAAAGCTGAGCGATCGCACGTCTTTGAGCAGCTAGCTAACCAGGCGCTAGAGTTTATCTTCATGGCCCCTGAGCAGTTTAGCAACGTAGAAACGCTAGAGAAAATAAAAGAGATTGAACCCTCTTTGTTTGTGGTAGATGAGGCGCACTGCGTCAGTGAATGGGGACACGACTTTCGGCCTGACTATCTGCAATTAGGCAGCGTAATCGAGGCTTTGGGGCATCCGGTGACGCTAGCGCTGACGGCGACGGCTTCGCCTTTGGTGAGAAAGGAGATTGTTGAACGGCTGGGGATGGATTGCCCTGCTGAGATTGTCAAAGGGTTTGACCGGCCTAATATTCATTTGAGCGTTTGTGGTTGCTATAGCGAAGAAGAAAAGTTAGAGCGGTTGCTAAAGGCGGTAGCTGAGGCTCAAAGTCCGGGGATTGTGTATGTGGCGACGCGGAAGGCGGCTGAAGAGATTGCGGCAGCCTTGGTAGAGCAGGGGATGGGGGCGATCGCCTATCATGCCGGGATGAAAGGAAGCGATCGCGATACTGCCCAAGCCCAATTTATTGACGACGAAATCGATGTCATTGTCGCCACTAACGCCTTCGGCATGGGCATTGACAAAGCCAACGTCAGGTTTGTTTTTCACTATCACATTCCCGGCTCAATAGACGCCTACTACCAAGAGATCGGCAGAGCCGCTAGAGATGGCGAACCGGCTAGTACGACATTGTTCTATCATCCTGACGATATGAAGCTACAGCGGTTCTTCTCGGGGGGCGCTCAGGTTGAGGAAGATGTTTTGAAGGCGCTAGTGGAGCTGTTAGAGACGATGACTTCGGTGCCTGATGAGGAACAGTTAAGAGAGCATATCCAAGAACACTTTGGTTTATCACAGGTGAAAGCGCACGCTGCTTTAGATGCGCTTGAATCAACGGGATTGATCGAGCGAGACGAGTCGGATATTGTGATTGTAGAAACAGATGATGACTTAGAACAAATCGTTGAACAGGCGATGACGGCGCAAGAGCGTCGCAAACAGTTTGGCCATTCTCGCTTACACATGATGCGCGGCTATGCAGAGACAGATGCCTGTCGCCGTGAGTATGTGCTGAGCTATTTTGGTGAAGAATTTGAAGCGCCCTGCGGCTTTTGTGACAACTGCGAGGTGGCTGAAGAGAATGAAGAAAAGACTATCAACTACCATCACCCTTTCCCAATTGGGAGCCGCATCATTCATACTAGCTTTGGGATTGGGCAGGTGATGCGATATGAGGAAGAAAAGGTGAATGTGCTGTTTGAGACGGTGGGGTATAAGACGTTTGTGACTGAAATGATTGAGCACTCGGTTACGCTGATGACCGAATAACTACGCCGCCCCTAGCTGCAACGCATAAAGCTTCGCATACACCCCTTCTTTTGCAATCAACTGATCGTGACTGCCCTTCTCAACAATCTGCCCCTGCTGAATCACTAGCACCTGATCGGCCTGCGTTACCGTGCTCAACCGATGGGCAATCACAAAGCTGGTTCTGTTCTTGAGCAAGTTTGCGATCGCATCTTGCACCAGTCCTTCAGTCTGCGTATCAATACTGCTGGTCGCCTCATCCAAAATCAAAATACGCGGGTCAATTAACACCGCTCTAGCAATGCTAATAAGCTGCCGCTGCCCCTGACTCAATGACGCCCCACGCTCACCTAGCTCAGTCGCATATCCCTGCGGCAGCTTTGTCACAAACTCATGTACATTCGCCACCCGCGCGGCCTGTTCAATGTCTGCCTGGCTCGCGCTCGGATGGCCGAAGGCAATATTCTCAGCAACCGTCCCACTAAAGAGAATGTTGTCTTGTAGCACGTAGCCAATCTGACGGCGCAAGCTTGCCTGAGTCACCTCCCGCACGTCCGCATCATCGACTCTCACCGCGCCGCCTGTCACGTCATAAAAACGCAAAATTAGGTTGATAATCGTGCTCTTTCCTGCACCTGTTGGGCCCACTAACGCCACCATCTGACCAGGCTGTGCGCATAGATTCACGCCGTCTAGGATGGTTTGCCCAGGCACATAGCCAAAGGTCACGTTGTCGAATTCTACTTTGCCCTCGATCGGTGGAATATCTATGGCGTGAGGATCGTCTTGTAACAGTTCGGGTTCGTCCAAAAGCAAGAAAATTCTTTCTAGGCCAGCGATCGCACTCTGCGCCTGCGTATAAAACTGACTCAAAATTTGAATGGGTCTAAAAAACTGCTGTACATACAGCAAAAACGCCGTCACTGTGCCCACCGTCGCCCCGCCCGTCACAGCTAAGTAGCCGCCATAGGCCAGCACACCTGCCGTCGCTAGCGTATTCAAAAAATCAATCGATGGTAAAAACGCTGCCGTCACTGCGACCGCTTCTATATTCGCATCTCGATTCGCCGCATTAAGCGATTCAAAGGCGTCAATGTTGTAGTCCACGCGGTTAAAGGCTTGTGCCTCGCGTACGCTGCTCACGTCTTCTTCAATTCGAGACGACAGCTCACCAATAGTTTCGCGAGTGACTCGAAACCGGGCTCTGGCCCAGCGAGAGAAAAAGCCCGTGGTCAAAATCATCACGGGCACCACCAGATTGCTGAGCAGCCCGAGCTGAAGATTAATTAGCAGCATGGCAATGATGATGCCGATGAGGCTAAACGTGTTGCCTAAAATCTGCGGGATGCTTTGGCCGAATGCCTGATTGATCACGCTGACATCGTTGAGCAAACGGCTCATCAAATCGCCTGCTTCACTTTTATCAAAGTAGCCGATGGAGAGGCTTTGGATCTTGGTGAAAATGTCCTGTCGAAGCTGGGCGAGTACCTTTTGAACGATTGCGCCGACGCGGAAGATTTGAGCGCGAATGGCGAAGGTGCCGATGACGTAAACCAGAGCGAGCCCGGCGATCATCCACATAAGGCCGGTTAGATTGCCAGGGCGAATAAGATTGTCGATTGACCAGCCGATGAGGAAAGGGCCGATCGCCTGAGTCGATGCGCCGATGATGACCGCCCCAATTGCGATCGGCAGTTCTTTTTTGTAGGGGCCCAGATAGCCAAGAAAGCGGCGAAAGGTAGAAAGCTGTTGGTTGGCCTTTTGATCGGGGGCGATAGGGGCATTTGGCATGGATCGGTAGGGGCGTAAGGTCTTACGCCCAGTGCAATAAATACTGACACCAGCGACAGTCTCCGGCGATATTCTATGGTCAAGCCGCAACCGGCTGCTTCATCTGCGACTCCAAAATCGCGCCATACAAAGCACTCGAGAGCATCAACGCCTCATGCGTTCCCTGCGCTGCCAACCTCCCGTTATCAATCAACAAAATCCGGTCGGCACTCTGAATAGTGCTAATTCGCTGCGCAATCACAAAAGCGCTACAGGTACGCTCGTGCATAATCTTATCCAAATCAGCCTGAATCTCAGCCGCCGTTTCAGCATCTACCGCCGAGGTGCTGTCGTCCAAAATTAGAATATTGTAGTCCGTTATTAGCGTCCGGGCGATCGCAATCCTCTGCTTTTGCCCGCCCGAGAGCCCCACGCCCCGCTCACCGACCACCGTCTCATACCCTTCCGGCAAACCTGAGATAAAGTCGTGAATATGCGCAATCTTAGCCACTTCGATCACGTCTTCTAGTGAAGCGCCGGGCTTAGCGTAGGCAATATTCTCTCGCAGCGTGCCAGAAAACAATGTGGTTTCTTGAAAAACAACGCCGATGCGCGATCGCAAACTCTCCAAGTCAAAATCTTTCACATCTCGCCCATCAATCCGCACCGCCCCTTTAGTCACGTCATAAAAGCGCTGAATCAGGTTCACCACCGTACTCTTTCCTGAGCCGGTCATGCCCAAAATTGCCACCAGTTCATTCGGCTTAGTCTCAAAAGAAACGCCCTGCAATGCGGGTTCAGTCGCGCCCGGATAGCGAAACCAAACGTCTTCAAAGGCAATTCGTCCCGCACAGGCGTCAAAAGGAACGGCGTCGGGCCGATTGGTAATGTCAACGGGCGCGTCGATAATCTCGTATACCCGCTCAGCCGATGCCGACGCCTGGGCAATCACCGGAGCCGCAAAGCCAATCAGCAATACCGGCTGCAAAATAAACAGCAGATAGGCATTAAAAGCGACCAGCTCGCCAATTGTAAACGTGCCGTTGATGACCTGCGCGCCGCCGTAGCCGACGACTGCTAGCGTGATTAGGTTGCTGAGTAAAAAGACAAAGGGAAAGGTATTGCGAATCGCGGCGAGCGTTTTGATATAAACCGCGATTAGGTTGCTGTTCATTTGGGTGTAGCGCGCTAGCTCTACCGGCTCGCGGGCAAACGCTTTTACGACTCGTACACCTAGCAAGTTCTCTCGCAGCACTTCGTTCAGGTCGCCTAGCCGCTGCTGCACCTGGCCGAAGAGAGGTTGATTTTTACCAAAAAAGCGGAACAGTAAAGCGCCTGCTAATGGCACCGCCGCCAGTGTTACCAGCGCTAAGCGCCAGTTCATAATCAGTAGAATCGTGGCAATCGTTACTAGCGTGACTAGCGAGCTGATTACCTGAATCAGGCTGGTGCCAACAAAGGTGCGAATCTGCTCAATGTCGCTGGTGATGCGGGTGAGGAGCTGAGAGGTTTGTACCCGGTCGTGATAGCTAAAGCTAAGGGTTTCTATTTTGTTGAAGACCTGGCCGCGTAGCTGGTAGGCGACGCCCTGGCTCACCGCTTCGGCCCAGTAGCTTTGGCCAAAGTTGAAAAGGCCGCGCGCGATCGCCACGCCAACCATTAGCGCTCCGGTTACCAGCACCACGTTCAAATCTTGCGCCGAAATGCCTTCATCAATGCCCCGCCTGAAAAGCTGTGGGGTAATGGCATTAGCAGCGGTTAGTAAAAGTAAACTCAGCGTGGCCCCAGCGGCTATCCAGAAATAAGACTTCAAATTTCCGAGTACGCGCTTAAGAGGCTCCATGTGCTTTTAGGCTCTTACTGTATTAATTTGAGTTATTTTGACTTGAGCTTAGGTAGCGCTAATGTAAACGTGCTGCCCTGGCCCAGCTCAGACTCTAGCGTGAGTGTACCATGGTGCATTTCAGCAATGCGCTTGGCTAAGTGCAAGCCCAAACCGCTACCCGCGCGCATGTGATCGCCCTGGTAAAACCACTCAAATATTTTCTCTTGAGCTTCTTTGTCAATACCTGCGCCTGTGTCTTTGATGGCAATCTCTATTGCTTCAGAAGAGGGAAACTTATCACAGGTTTCAGGATTGATAGAGAGTGATACCGAAATACTGCCTTCGTCTGTGAACTTGATAGCGTTGCCTAACAGGTTAGTTAGTAGCCGCCGCAATTCAATATGATCGCCCTCAGTTCGATAGCTGCTGACTGGATCTTCGTTCGCGTTCTCCTCTTTATCGGCATGATGAGGTCTAGTCTCCAAAGCCAGCAGTATGTCTTTCTCGTCGGCTAAGGGCTTCAGCTCTTGTACGACTTCTTTGGCGAGTACATATATAGAGAGCGGCGATCGCACCAGCTTCTTTTGCCCGGCCTCATGCCGGTACACTTGCAGCAGCGTATTTGTCATCTGCAACAGGTTCTCATTATTGGTAATGACGTTCTCAATCGCCTCCACCATCGGTTCAGGTGGTTCGCCAAAGACGCCTTGCAAAGAAAGGCTCAGCATTCTGTTAGCAGCTACCAAAGGCGTGCGCAAGTCGTGCGTCAGACGAGCAACAAAATCATCGCGCTGGCGAATCATTTCTACTTGCTCGTCCATGCTCTTTTTTAGGCGGACAAGCGATCGCACCCTCGCAGTCAGTTCATCAATGTCAAAAGGCTTACGGATAAAGTCATCCGCGCCCGAATCTAGCCCTTCACTCAGGCTTGACTGATCGTGAGCCGTCACCAATAGAATAGGAATATAGGGAAGACGCTTGTTTTGGCGAATCTGGCGGGTTACTTCGTAACCGTCCAGGCCAGGCATCATCACATCTAGTAAAATTAAATCGGGTGGATGCTCAGAGACATAATCTACCGCAGCCTGACCGTCGGTAAGGCTATCAATATGATAGTTGTCCACATCTGCCAAAATGGATTCTAGAATAAACAAGTTATCTGGAATGTCATCAACGGCTAGAATATTTACAGTTTTCGGCGTCACAGGATTTTCAATCGCTTGTAGAAGCGCTTAAGTATAAAAAAACTCGCAAGCCCTTACCGTCTTTCGTATCGCAAGCTTGAAAATAGGAATTGAACCTAATAGCCTGCGCCTAAATAACAGAATATCGTGACTTAACGCTAGTCACAAGCTATCATCCCGGACGTATCAACTGTTTCTAACTATAGGTATAAGTCTTTCTAACCCCTGAGTTAACTTAATACTCTGTTAACAATCCGTTTGCTCTAGCTCAGTGTGTGCTTCTGTCTGTGATGGTGGCGTAATCGCTTCCGTAGTCACCGCTCCTGTCTGAGGAATCACAACCCGAGGAATCTTTACTGTGAAGGTAGAACCTTTGTTCTCTGTGCTCTGCAAAGAAATTTCTCCATTCATCATCTTTGCGAGTGAGTGCGTGATAGCAAGGCCCAAGCCCGTGCCGCCATGCTTGCGCGAAATCTTTCTATCGGCCTGATGAAACGGCTCAAAAATGTCCTGCCGATCGGTTTCACTAATGCCGCAACCCGTGTCAATGACCGAAAGGAGGATAGTGTCTGGCGTGTCTTCTAGCTGCACGCGCACCGAGCCTTGAGAAGTGAACTTGATTGCGTTAGAAAGGAGATTGACAAGAATTTGGCGTAGCCGCGTCGGATCGTTGACAACAGTTGCATTGTCCAAATGAATATCTAGAACTAGCTCAATCTGCTTCTGGGTTGCTAGCGACTGTAGCTCTTCGACGGTTTTGCTCACGAGCTGAGAAATGTTTAATTCTTCAGGGTTCAAGTCTAAACGGCCTGCTTCTAGCTTAGAAAAGGCCAAAATGTCATTGATTAGCTCTAGCAGGTTGCGACCGTTAGAGAGCACCCGGCTCACCATATCCTGCTGGCGATCGCTCAGCGAACTCCTAGACTTACTCGCCAAAATTTGAGAGAAGCCGATAATCGCATTCAACGGCGTTCTCAGCTCGTGAGACATCGTTGCCAAAAACTCAGACTTTAGCCGAGAGACTTCTTGCAGCTTCAAATTTTGCTGATAAATATACAGACGCTGGCGCTCTAGCTCGTAATTCTTAGCTTCTAAGAGCTGATTTTTCTCTCTGAGATTACGATTGGCAAACTCCGCAATTTGCTCAGCCTGATACACTCGCATCGCGCCTCGGATCAGGCGAGCGACCGCCTCAGCAGAGAGCTTACTCTTAGGCAAGTAGTCAGAAGCGCCCGCCTTCATTAGCGCCACTGCTGTTTGCTCGTCGCCCTGGCCCGTCAGCACAATAATGGGCACTCGAATGCCCTGATTGCGAATATGTTTAGTGAGTTCTAAGCCATTGCCACCCGGCAAGTTATAGTCCAAAAAAATGCAGTCGTACTCACCTGCTCTAACTGCGGTAAGTGCCTCATCTACATCTGTCGCTTCTGAGACGGTCGGCTTTAGCGTTGTTCCGCTCAGCGCCCGGTTGAGCGCCATCCGATCGACTTCATCATCATCGACAATAAGGAGCTTAAATTTTTTATCTTCTGTAGAAGTGAACATTTTTTATTGAGATGGACAAGCACCATCACTGTCATCTTTTAAAGTCGTAATTTGTTGCGGCTACCCACTAAAAAGTTTGCTTTACAGCTTGTTTGGGCCGTGTATTGAAACTGTAAGGAATGTGCGCTCCGCACAACAGTGTCGATAGTAGGAGTTTGCTATAAAGCTTTAGCTATGGTGACGGTTATTTCAGTCAGGTTTTTGAAAAAATTAAGAAGATATAGAACGTTTTAATGGATTTTTCGTCAAGGAATTTCACACAGCGTCCAATATCGATTGAGCGCGGCCATTACCTCAGCGAAGTTGATGAACGTTACAGGTTTTAGAATGTAGCCTGCTACGTTGAGGTTGTAAGCTTCTATGCGATCTTTCTCTTGATCGGAGGTGGTGAGCACGATCACAGGTGTGCGACTCAGATCAGGATCTTCTCTAAGCGCTTGTAAGAACTCAATTCCGCCCATTTTTGGCATGTTTAAGTCTAGTAAAACCAGCCGTCTTTCTTTCGGTATAACTGTCTCAGACTCATTCCTTAAAATTGCCAGTGCTTCTAAGCCGTTCTGAGCAACAAATAAAGGATTCGTTATCTTGGCTTTCTTAAACGATCTTTGGACGTTCATAACGTCTACTTTGTCATCTTCAACTAACAGTATGTTCGTGACGGTTCCATCTGGCATGTTGTTTCTTAAGGTACCTCCCTGAGCTATCTACCAAGTAATTTTCCCTTGCTTTGAGCGATATCAGCCTACTATCAGCGTTATTAGACTATTAAGAAGCGTCTCATTGTCTCTCAACAAACGGTAACTTTTCGATTAATTTTTAACAAACTCATCGTAGTCGTAGAAATACAGGCGATCGCTCATCTACGCGACACATTCTGTCTTCTCTCTTTGGGTAGAAAAATGCTGCCAAGAGCATAGCATCGCTACCTCCTTAGACAGAATCCGGCGATGCCTTCGGCCAGGTAAACCGAAACGTCGCACCCTGACCTAGCGCTGAGTCCAGCGAAATTTGCCCGCCTTCGGCCATTACTGTCTTCTTCACAATAGAGAGCCCAATGCCCGTACTTTCGAGTTCATCTCGAGCCTTGAGCGTCTGAAAAATAGCAAACACTTTCTGATGGTATTTTTCGTCGATGCCAGGGCCATCGTCAGCCACTGCAAACTCATAAAACTCATCTAGCTCACGCATCGAAATTTGCACCTGTCCGTCCTTACGGTCATGATGCTTAATGGCATTGTTGATCAGGTTTGAGAACACTTGAAAAAGCGGCACTTTTCGAGCTGAAAATACAGGCATATTCGGGTCAACTTCAATCGTAAATTCACCCAGAGGTGAGAACGAATCGACAATCTCACTCAGCAGCTTGCCTACAGCCACCTGCTCACGGCTTTGATGCTTTCGGCCCACGCGCGAATACTCCAACAGGCCGTTAATGAGCCCCTCCATTCGATGCACTCTGTTCTTCAGCAGCTCAAACTGCTCTACGTTTTCAGGCGGCAAATCGCCCCCTAAGTCTTCTTCAATCCAGGTAGCCAGGTTCGCGATCGCCCGCAGCGGCGCTTTCAAATCGTGAGAGGTCACATAGGCAAACTGGTCTAGCTCCTGATTGCGCTCCTCTAGCTTCGTCATCGTATCGGTGAGCAGCATATTCACCGTCAGCAGGTCGTCCTTTTGCCGTATTAGCTCAAGTGCGGCCTCTTTTCGCTTAGTAATATTCTCAAAGGTAACGCCCACGTAGCGACCGGGCAAAGGAAATGCCTGCACTGCGAAAACCCCTGCTGCCACCCGACTATCGCTATAGGGCACCTCGCCCAAATCATATGGCGTTTTGTTGCGCACCACATCGGCATAAATTTTAGGCACATCGGAGTCCATCAGCGCGGGTATTACCTCTGCAATCGTCTGCCCTACCAGATCATCAAAAGGCACCCCATGATCAGTGCTCGCTGACGGATTAATCGCTATCAGCCTTAGGCTACGCTCATCTGATAGGTCTTCTAACTGCCAAATCTGTATGCCCACCTGTATGTTCTGCACGACTTCTGCATACAGCTCCATATCCGCTTTGGCCCGCTCTGCTCTGTTGTGCGCAGCCCTCTCTACCTTCAGCAGTTCTGTATAGTGCTCTTGCGCCGTCGATAGTTGAGCAGTGCGCCTAGCCACCCGACTTTCTAGCGCCTCATTGAGCTGCTGAATACTGTTTTCTTTCGTTTTGTGCTGAGTAACGTCACGGGCGACGCAGTACAGCCGCCGAACGCCCTTTGCATCAGCAATTGACGATACGTTCCAAGCCAGCCAGCATACCTGCTCGTCAAGCTGGCAGTGGTCTTGCTGACATAAGTAGCGGCTAACGAAGCTAGTGGCTGGCACTGTCGATAGGGTGCGAATAGCCGCTTCAACGGTGGCCTGGTCTTCAGGGTGCGCGATCGCAGCTAAGGGGCGATCGCGCATATCCTCGTCCGTATAGCCCAGCGTTTGCTCAAAAGCCCGATTCACCCGCAGCGCGCGCCCCTGCTCGTCCAAAATACACATCAAATCAGAGGTGAGTTCAAAAAACAGCTCTAGCTCACTTTTCGATAAATTCACGCTCAAATTTGCATCGGAGGAGCTGTTCATATAAACAAGGGACTATATCAAAAGTTCGACTCAGTGGTTCACCCATGCTAAAGCCACTCCTCAAATATAGGAACCCCTCCGCCCTTCTACCTTTGGGTCACCCCACAGCTTATTCCTTTAGAAAGAGACTGATGAGAAATGTGTCACCCACCTGGTAGATGCTCTGCTACTCGATATACTGCAAATTGGCTATTGTACGTTCAATTCGGTAGATATCCGATATATTGAATAGTTCACAACTTGCCCCTCACGAGAACTTTAGGTATTTCAGCATGGATGAAGAAATTAGCGTTGCTCTGATAGAAGACCACGATCTGACCCGGATGGGGTTGAGGGCAGCATTTCGTCAGGCTGGGCTAAGGTTTTTGGGTGAAGCCCCCAACGGTGAAAAAGGTCTTGTCCTCATGGAGGAAATGAAGCCTAACGTCGCGGTTGTTGACGTCGGCCTGCCTGATATTGATGGGATTGAACTGATTCAACGGTTCAAAAAAGAGAATCCTGATAGCGACACGCGTATTTTGATGCTGACGATGCATGACAGTGAAAAAGCAGTGCTGGCTGCCTTTGCTGCTGGTGCGGACTCTTACTGCACCAAAGAAATTGAAACCAAGGACTTAATTACTGCAATTAGAGAGACTCAGGCGGGTAACTCCTGGATTGATCCTTCGATTGCCAGCCTCGTCCTTTCGCAGGTGAAGCCTACGGTGGCTGTTGGAGAAAACTTCAACAGCAAAACGGTTGAAATTCGAGCGGTAGATTCTGAGTACGAACAGATTATTGAAGCCTACCCGCTAACGACCCGCGAGCTAGAGATTCTAGAGTGTATTGTCTCTGGATGCAGCAACGCGCAGATTGCTGAAAAGCTGTTTGTAACCGTGGGTACTGTAAAAACGCACGTACGCAATATTTTGAACAAGCTAGGGGCGAGTGATCGCACCCAGGCCGCCGTCAGGGCCCTGCGCTCCGGTCTGATTAGCTAAGCGCCTCTAAGCACTCTCCTCGATATACAGCACACATTGTAGGCAATCCATCGGGGTTGCCTTTTTTTCTAACATCCTCTTTTATTAATCCAATACCTCTGAAGCTACCCTTAAAACACTTATGAATCCTTCTATTCTTTGGTCTTTGCTCAAGCAAACGGTTGCCGAGTGGCAGCGCGACAAGGTTTCGCGGCTAGCGGCAGCTTTGGCCTACTACACCACCTTTGCCCTGGCCCCGGTGCTGATTATCGTCATCGCTGTTGCCAGCTTTTTGTTTGAAAAAAGCACCGTTCAATCGCGCATCATCGAGCAGCTTCAGGGTCTATTAGGAGACAGCGGCGCTGAGCTGGTGCAAGAAATGCTCACGAGCAAAGCTCAGCAGGACGGCGACATTTGGGCCACGATCATCAGCGTTGGACTGTTGGTCTTAGGTGCGACGGGTCTGTTCGTACAGCTTCAAGACGCGCTCAATACGGTGTGGAACGTGGTGCCCAAGCCCGAGAATGGGCTTTGGAAACTATTGCGCGATCGCCTCCTATCTTTTGGCATGGTGCTCTCCATTGGCTTTTTGCTGCTCGTATCGCTGGCCATTAGCGCGGGCCTTGCAGCGGTGAACGGCATGTTTGGCGACGCGCTCGCTGGATGGGACTTAGGTTGGCAGATATTAAATACTGTGGTTTCTTTTGGCATCATTACGCTATTGTTTGCACTCATCTACAAAACGCTCCCCGACGCCACCGTTGCCTGGAATGACGTTTGGATTGGATCGGCAATTACCGCGCTTCTATTTACCATCGGAAAATCTGCGATTGGGTTCTATCTAGGAAACAGCAGCGTTGCTTCAGCCTATGGCGCAGCCGGTTCTTTTGTCGTACTGCTGCTGTGGATTTACTATTCCGCCCAAATTCTACTGTTCGGCGCAGAATTTACTCAGGTATATGCCAACCGCTTTGGCTCTGATATTCGCCCCGACGATCATGCGGAGTTCTCGCCCGATGCGACGCTTGAAGAAAAGGGCCTCACTGAAGAAGAACGAGCGCTTAGAGAAAGCGCTGCGACGCCTAAGCCACCCTCAAAAAATCCAGACATGCCGCAGACGCGATCGGAATATCGGGCTCAGCAAAAGCTGTTGCGCTATTCACAACGGCAGCGGTTGAATTCGCGATTAGGGAAAAAAACGTCTTCTTAAAAGGCAAAGAGAAAAAGATATGGCGGATAAAACTAACGAATGGAATGCCCTATGGAGCACTTCTAAACGCAAGCGCTACGTGTTTATTTGCCTGAGCGTCACTCTCCTAATTGCGGTGGGTCAGCCGCTACTGACCGGGCAGGTGTATGGCGAAACTGAAGCCGTTGAGCTGCTGTCGAGTCTGAAGGATTCTTCGCTTTATTTTGGCAATGCGATCGCCACCGCCTCATCCACCATTCTTGCGCTCATGCTCACCCTGCTCAGCATGACCAACAAAATGAATGCCGACTTTGATCGCTCGGTATACAAAAGCATTCGCTTAATCGGTCTAATTTCGACCATCACGTTTATCACCTCTGTAGCGCTACTGCTGTGCCTAAGCCTGCCTGTCGGTGAATTTGACAACATCCCGTCCGGCTGGTTTCAGGCGCTCTACTACACCATTGCAACCCTCAATATTGTTCTATCAGGAATGATGGTAATCGGCGTCCTCATCCTTTTTGACACGATCACAAGCTTGATAAAAAAGATTGCACCCTAGCGGCCTAACCACATGCGTCAGCTCACGATTCAGGTGCCCACAGGACACGGCAAGCAGGTTTTGCATATCGCGCAAAAGCACGATGGCAAACATCTGCTGCTGAGCACGGCAACCGGGCCAGACGGCAGTCTCGAAAGCCTGATGGCGCTACTGCCTAACGGCAAGGTGGGCCTTTTTTTAGAGGCGATTGAAAGAGAACTGCCCCAGGCTGATATTTCACTTGCGCCCAGTGCGGTTTTATCGGTTCATTTACCGACCGACGAAATTCCTCAAAGCCAGCAGGAGGTGCAGTCGCGTAGCCCGATTGAAGTCTTTTTACAGGGTGTGCAAAGCATTGGCTCCTGGCCCAGTTTTATTGCTTACGCGGCGATCGCAGGCGTCATCGTTTGGATTGGGCTATATACCAACAGCGTGTTCCTACTTGTCGCCTCTATGCTCATCGCGCCCTTTGGTGGCCCCGCCATGAACGTAGGTATTGCTACAGCTAGAGGTGACCTTTTACTCCTCAAGCGCAGCGTTTTAAGATACTTCGTGGCGCTCGCTGTCGTTGTGAGTGTCACCTTGGCGCTCAGCCTACTATTTCGCCAATCGGTCGCCACTAGCCAGATGGTTTCTACCAGTGAAATATCAGCGACCGCCGCGCTATTGCCCCTTGCTGGTGGTGTAGCAGGTGCCCTACAGCTTGTGCAGTCTGAACGTAGCTCGCTGGTGTCGGGTACGGCGATTGGAATGCTGGTGGCCGCAGCTTTAGCGCCGCCTGCTGGACTAATTGGCATGGCGATCGCCATCGGTAAGCCCGAAATGGTTGTGAGCGGCGTATTCTTGTTGCTTTTACAGCTCGTAGGCATCAACCTTTCCTGCGCCACTGTCTTTCGCATCTATGGCCTAAATTCAAAAGGCGCTGTGTACAAGCGAGGTAAGCAAAAGTTCTTTCCAATCGCGATGGGCGTTTCAGCGCTAGCGCTGGCGCTCTTGCTCGGCTGGCAGTTCTCTAGCTCACCGAGTCTTTTGCGCTCTAGCCGCACCCAAAGAGCCGCCGCTATCGTTCAAGAAGTGGTTGGTAACGATCCTTATGTCAGCTTAGTAGAAAGCGACGTGAGTTTTACAAGAGGCAGTATCCCCGATCAAAATACGCTGCTCAGTAACGTTTATGTGCAGCCTCGTAAGGGCCAGGATGTCTCGGCTGAGTCAATGAGCCGCCGCCTTACTAAAGAGATTCAGAGTGAACTATTACAAGAGGGCTTTAATGTCACGCCGCTTGTGAATGTCACGCTGTTAGAGCCTCCCGACTAATACCTCAAAACAAAGTTCCTGATCTTGACTCTGTAGAACCGCCGACCTCGCCCGTTTTCGCTATGCCTAAAGGATGAACCTGTCACTACCGTTGAGATAGATCTGTTGGGTGTGCTTCTTTCCTGTGGGAGAGGGAGAAACCCCCGTAAGCACCTATTAATAGTGAGGATAGCCACTTGTACAAAATAGGAGAGCACACACACTATGGAATTTTACGAGGGCCTGTTATCGGCCACGCATACTCACATAGCCGGTGGGGTAGCTTACACGCTTGCCCAGGCCCCAGACACCATAATCCTAGATGAAGTGCCTGTCGCTGTAAACGGCCCACAGGTTATCATCGCGGTTTTATCCGGCGTCATCTTAGCCTTTGGATTTCAGTTACTACTTACTAACCTTTCCATGGCGGCGGGTGTCTCCTACGTTGCGCACTCCGGCAGTAGCTCCGATAGCTCCGGGTCTTCTAGCTCTGATAGCTCAGGCGGCGGCAGCATCATTAAAAAGATCAGCTTAGCCTTTGGCGCATGGACGCTGATCACGGTTTGCCTAGCACTGTTTTTCGCCTGCTGGATGGCCGTCACGCTTAACGTTTACCCCGATCCTCGAATTGGCGCGATTACCGGCCTGATCATCTGGGCGCTGTATTTCTCACTGCTCACGTGGTTTAGCTCTACGGCTATCGGCTCTATGGCGGGCTCAGTCGTCAAGTCAGTCACGAATGGGTTTCAGGCAATGGTCGGCACGGCCACTGCTGCGATTGGTGCAAAAAGTGCTAGCGATCAGGTTGTCAATACGGCTGAAGCTGCTGCTGCTGCCGTCCGCAGGGAGTTCACGCAGGGCATTGATACCGAAGGTATTCAAGAGAACTTGCAGAGATACGTTGCTAAGTTAAAGTCGCCTGAAGTAGACGTTTCTTCTGTAGAACAAGAATTTGAGCGCCTGATTAAAGGCTCTGATTTGGCGAATGTGGATCGCGACGCGCTGCCTAAGGTAGACGAAAAGACCTTTGCCGAGCTGTTGAGTGATCGCACCGATCTCTCCAAGTCAGAAAGCGATAGCCTCGCTAAGCGTCTGTACAAAGTGTGGCAAAACAACACTGCTAGCAGCAACAGCATGGGCGATTTGATGACCTTTGTTGCTTCGGCAACAGGCGGGCAGCTAGCCTCTAAGGGCTTAACCGATCAGCTCGGTCAGCTCGTTAACGAGATCAGAGCGCAGAACGGAAGTTCTCAAAACAAGGGCAATCAAGGCAATCAGGGTAATGACGAACCCGGTTTCTTGAAGAAGACCTTCGCGCGTAACCTCAACTCCGCTGTGAGTATGGTGATGGCAAAGGTTGATCTTTCAGATGTTGATGCCAATAAGATTGTTGACCAAATTAAGACGGCTCAAAGCGAGATTACAGGCCAGGCAAAAGGCAACATGCCTAGCCAGCTTAAAGATGCGATGCCTAAAGGCAACATCATTAAAGCTGACGCGGAGAATTACATTCACCATGCCTACATTGGCGAGCTAAAGTCTCCTGAAATGGACGCTGCCTTCCGCAATGTGCTCTACGACCCTGAAGCTGATGCAACAGATCTAAGACACTATCTCTCTGACTTTGGTCGAGATACCTTCAAAAAGGCGCTCTCTGAGCGCGGTATGCTGACGCAGGACGAAATTAGAGACATTTCCACCCGCATGGAAATTGTGCGTCAGACGGTATTGAAGAATGTAATGGCGGCTGAGGCGATCGCGGCTGAAAAGCGCATCCATCAGCAAATCCATACCTTCTTAAAATACACGCCTGCTAGCGAACTCTCCTCTGAAATGGGCGATAGAGCGTTCAAGGCGATTCTGGACGATGAGCCGCTAGATTCTGACGACTTGCGCGCTCGCTTGAGCAAAATTACTGCCGACCACCTGCGTCAGTTCCTGACTTCGCGTAATGACGTTGCAGCGCACGAAACTGCTGAGCATTACGACAATCTGCTTAAGCGCACCATCGCTGATGCTGAAGGCGTAGACAAAGCCGCTAAAGTTCGCTTGCAGCAGCAGCAGCAGTCACTCGAAGACTACCTGCGCAGCACGGGTAAAGATGAGCTGAACCCCGACAGCATTAAGCGTGACATCCAAGCGCTCTTAAATGAACCCAATGAAGGAATTCGCCGCGTTCGTGGCCGGGCCGCTCAGTTTGATCGCACCACGCTAGTGAGTCTGCTCGCTCAGCGCCCTGAGTTCTCTGAGCAAGAGATTGATCAGGTGATTAATTCGGTTGAAGAGAACTGGACAGCTGCATTGCGATCGCCTAAAAAGGTCGCCGCTCAGGCCCAGATGAAGTACGAAGACGCCACCAGCGCGATTTCTGAGTACCTTCGGAATACAGGCAAGCCAGAGCTAAGCCCTGAAGGCATTAAGCGCGATTTGCAAAAGCTCATCGACAATCCCAAAGTCGGCGCACAGGCCATCCGCTACCGCCTTTCTAAAATGGATCGCGACACGCTAGTGCAACTGCTCAATCAGCGCGACGACATGAGTGAAGATGAAATCAATCGCACGATTGACGACACCCTCTCTTCTATTCAAAGCGTGATTAAGTCGCCTCGTCGCTTTGCTCGCCGGGCTACTGAGGCCACCAAGTCTCAAGCCTTCTCCTTCCAGTCTGCGCTAGAAGACTATCTCAGCAACACTAACAAAGACGAGCTGAACCCTACGGGCATTAAGCGTGATCTGAAGCTGTTGCTGAACGATCCTAAGCTAGGGGCTAGCCGCCTGGGCGATCGCATCTCCCAAATGGACGACTCCACTATGGTTGCTCTACTGGCTCAGCGCCCTGATATGACTGAGGAAGAAGCCGCTGAAGTGGTTGGCCGCATCACCGATGTTCGCCACCAAATCAAAGGCCAAATCCGCAGCGTTCAGCGCAGCCTGGAGTCTGCGGTAGACAGCATCTTTGCGAGCATTCGTGACTACTTGCAGTCTCTCGATCGCCCAGAGCTTGACTACTACGATATTAAGAGCGACGTTCGCACGCTGTTTGACGATCCCCAAGCGGGCGCGTCTGCCATTCGCGATCGCCTCTCTCGCTTCGATCGCGACACCCTCGTTGCCATCGTTAGCTCTCACAACAGCATCTCCAAGCGAGATGCCAACCGTGTGATCGATCAAGTAGAGGCCGCTCGCGATAACGTCATTAGTAGAGCTGAGCGCATAGAGCAGCAGATTGAGCACCGCGTAGCGAGCATTAAGCAGCAGACGCAGCAGCAAATGGAAGATACCAAAGCAGCCGCAGAAGCCGCTGCCTGGTGGCTCTTCTCCACTGCGCTACTCTCTGCTATTCTCTCTGCCCTCGGTGGATTCTTAGCCGTTACAGGCGTATAGGCATTGCAAACGGCGGACTGTAATCGCTGTTTGCTAGCCATTAAAAAGGCTCTGGTTATTAGGAACGCTTTAAGTGTCCGATAACCAGAGCTTTTGTATTTCTTTGCAGTTTGCCTGTAGCAAACTGTGACTCAGTACCGGATAATCAAAAATAAAAATATATATTACCCAGAGCCCCCTTTTTAGTATGAGCATCGGTGTTAAAGCAGTTAAAAATCGCGTATCTACAGGCATTTCTGGGCTCGATAGCATCCTTGACGATGGCCTAGTCATCAATCAGACCTATCTTATTAGAGGCGGGCCGGGCACCGGAAAAACGACGATTGGCCTACAGTTTTTAGCAGCCTCGGCCTCTAAAAAAGAAGTGGCTTTGTTTGTGACGCTGGGCGAAGCCGAAGCAAAAATCAGACAAAATGCAGAGAATATTGGGATTGAACTAGCCCACATACACTTCCTAGATCTGAGCCCTTCTGCCGAGTTTTTTACTGAAGACAGGTCATACGACATCTTTTTACCGGCTGATGTCGAGCGTGAATCGGTCACGAATCAGATTATCGAAAGCATTCAAACGCTTAAGCCCAGATGGGTTTTTGTAGATTCTGTGACGCAGTTTCGCTACTTGTCTACAGATAGCTACCTGTTTCATCAGCAGGTGCTCTCTTTTATTCGCTACCTGACAGGCCAGGGGGCGACTACGCTGCTCACTTCTGAGAGCGTTCAATCTGCTCAAGATGAAGACCTGCAATTTTTATGCGATGGGGTGCTTTCGGTTAAAGCGCACGAAGGCAAGCGCACTATTCAAGTCGAAAAGTTTAGAGGCTCTGGGTTTGTAGAAGGCCCTCATGCGCTTAAGCTCACCGCCCAGGGTGCAGAGGTTTTCCCTAAGCTGCGGCCTAGATCGTTCGGACGAACGTTTGAGCCGACGATACTCAGCTCAGGCGTTCCTGAAATTAATGAGCTGCTGCACGGCGGCATTGAGCGGGGCACCGTGACGATTATTACCGGGCCAACCGGCGTTGGCAAAACCACCTTCGGGGTTCAGTTTATGAAAGAAGCTGCCGGAAGAGGCGATCGCTCGGTGATATATACCTTTGAAGAGTCCAAAGACACCATTGCCTATCGCAGTGAAGGCATTAGCATTCCGGTACGCTCAATGGTCGATCAAGGTACGCTGGTAATTGAGGCGATTGAAGCGATGGAGCTATCGCCTGATGAGTTTGTGCAATCGGTGCGCCGCGAGGTAGAGCAGCAGCAGGCCAAAATTGTCATGATTGACAGCATTGCGGGCTACAGCACGTCCATTAGGGGTGAAGATCTCATAGGCCACGTACACGCGCTCTGCCGGTACTTACAGAATATGGGCGTAACCACGCTGCTGATCAACGAGCTAGACACAATCACAGGTGACTTTCAAGCGACCGGACAGGGCATTAGCTACCTGGCCGACAACATTATCTTTTTGCGCCATTTAGAGATTGATGGCCGAATGCGCAAAGCCATTGGGGTGCTCAAGAAGCGGCTTTCTAGCTTTGAGCAAACGCTGCGAGAGTTTGAAATTACAAAGTACGGTGTTAAGGTGGGCGCTCCGCTCACGAACCTGCGCAATATTCTAAGCGGCACCCCTAGCTGGATTGAGCCGCCGCCTCAGCCCATATCCCAATTGCCCAATCGAACCTCTGCCGGTTTATGAATCAAGGATCTATAGCCCCTGCCCTGGCTTATTCTGTAGCCCCTGCCTCTGTTTATGTTGTGAAAACAAAACGCCGACTGCTGCTGCTCTTAAAAGAGGGTGAAAACAGACGCTTGCTCGTACAAAAGCTCGAGTCTAAGTTTGAGATTGTGCTGCCAAAGCCGGGCGCGCTGCCCCTAGCGGAGATTGATAGCAGCGAGTTTGATCTGGCAATTCTAGACGCCTCTGAGCTACAGCGCCACTGGGTTATTTTGCGTGAATGGCGACAGAGCATCGAGCCGCTATTTTTGCCTGTGCTGGCGCTGGTGCCTAAAAATGCGCTAGCGGTTATGCCCACAGATATGCGCTACCAGATTGATGATGTGGTAACGCTGCCGGTTGATCCCTATGAGCTGGATATTCGGATTTCTATACTGCTGCGATCGCGCCACCTATCCCTCCAAATCCACGAGCAAAACCAGCGTTTGGAGGAAATGAACGCGCTCAAATCACGCTTTGTCTCTGTGGTTTCTCACGAGTTTCGCAACCCGCTCTCTGTTATTTCAGGCATTGCGCAACTGTTAGAAACCCGCGAACAGCGCATGAGCCCAGAGAAAAAGCAAGACATGTTCAGGCGCATCAATAAAATGGTGAGAAAGCTCATCGCCTTGTTAGACGAGCTGCTAACGCTGAGCCGCCATGAGCTTAATAAGTCAGACTTCGCACCAGCGCCGATAGATCTCTCTCTCTATTGTCAAAGTCTGATTGATAACCTGGAACTGAGCAGTGCTGGAGATACCAGCGTAGCTCAAGAGATTGAGCTGCGCGTACCAGATGACATTGATGTGGTTTCTATTGATACTGCTCTAGTGGATACTATTTTGACTAACTTGCTTTCTAATGCGATGAAATATTCGCCGCCTGATGGTGCGATCGCCCTCACTCTTAAGCAAACCAAAGACCAGCTCTTGTTTGAAGTCGTAGACCAAGGGCGCGGCATTCCACTTGAAGAACAAGCCTCTTTGTTCGACACCTTTTTCCGCGCTAGCAACGTTGGCTCTACTCCCGGAACTGGGTTGGGCCTCAGCATTGTTAAACAGTGCGTTGATAGACACCAGGGCACCATATCGGTTCATAGCGAAGTAGATAAAGGCACGACGTTTACCGTGGCACTACCTCTTTAGAACCCTACGCCCCTACGCCCCTACTCTGCATCCACCAGATCAAACCGTCTGGGATACGGCATATTGCGCTTTGCAAATTCCTTTTTTGCTCGCACCGTCAAGTCCGTCTTATAAGCAAACTCATCACGAGCATCTAACGGATACGAGCGCAGCTTAAACAAAGAGCCCCAGCTATGCTCTGCCATCACGACAATAATCGGCAGCTTCAGATGCGTGTACTTACTCGTATAGGCAATCCGATACAAAATATTCTCTACTTGCTCCGGGTTCACCTCATGCGCCATATAAAACTCTGTCACCACCTGCGCCTCTAGCTCGCCCATATTCGCGTTAGAAACCGAGTTTGTCCAAATATAGCTGTGTGGCACTGTGACAATATTGTCACCAGGCGTTTGAATGCGAATGCCGCGCAGGCCGTAGCTGACAACTTCGCCATATTCATCGGCAATGGCAATGCGATCGCCTACCCGATAAGGCGCTTCAAACAAACCAACAATGCCTGCGATCACAGAGCTGGCGTAGTCCTTAAAAGCAAAGCCCAAAGCCACCGCCACCGTACCGGTCACCGCCAGCACATTCTCTCTCGAAAGATTCAAGAACAGGTTCATCAGCATGACCACCGTAATCGTCATTACCAGTGTCCGTACAAAGGGCTGAAACTGCTTAATTCGCAGCCGGTTGTGACGGGCCACTTTTTCAGAAACCGTAATCACTAGCCAGTCCACCGACTTGATAATGGCATAGGCCGTCACCACAATAAACAAAGCCTGAATAATCTTAGGCCCGGTAATCTTCGTTAGCAGTTCTTTGGTCTGATTAGCGGTTTCGCTCGCTGCCTCACCCGCTGCCTTACCGGCATTTTCAGCCGCCCCCTTTGCCGCATCTCTTGCCGACTTTCCAGCCGACTGCGCCAGCAAAGACAAACCCAACAGTTGAGAATTAATCATGAGCGCATACCCGCTTAGGGCACCTCAATAATAAAGTTGTTCCTAGAAAGTTCTCGTCGCAGCTTGGGATAGTGTACGGGATTCGTCTTAATCACACCGTTCTTCTGCTCAATTACACCCGCATTTCGCAACATCTGCACCTGATTGTTAACCACCTGAGGCGCATCGCCTAAGCTCTTAGCAAGCGCTTTGATAGTCAAGTCTCCATGCAGCATGAGTGAATAAAGCAGGTATAAGTCGCTTTGGCTCAGCTCAGGTAAAGGTGCAAGCTTGGGCATTACTGCAATAATCTCTTTTTCTGGCTCTTTTTCAGGATCAGGTTCCTCTTTATCTGTCTGATCTTCTGCCTCACGCGCTACAGAGGACTGATCTGTCTTAGGCGTATCTGTAGGCGGTTTTGGCAAATGACCTTGAATGCCGCCTTCTGGCTCTTTTTTCAAAACGTCTTCTAAAACTTCTCGGTATCTCAGCGATTTTACAAATAGCTGCAAAGCAACCACGCTGACGCCATCCGACATATCTGCTAGCCGCTCAAAGTACTCTTTTCTGGGGCTAGTATCGGCATCTTTCGATTCTTTTTTCTCATAATCTGAGAGTAGCTTGTCTTTAGCAGCTCTTACAGAAGACTGCACGGTTGCAGAGACTTCTTGCGTAATCTCAGAAACTGCCTCTATCGGATTTCCAGACGAAATATCTAAATCCAATAGCGTATTTGGATCGGTTAATCGCTTATGAATCGCCGCATCTGTAAACTGAATCTCAAACTTATCAATCACAGGCTTCAGCCAGTCTTCTATCTCTTCACCCGTTAACGGCTTCAGCGCTATAGTTTCACCACAATAGGCATGAAATTTCAGCGTTGACTTTAAATATTCCCAGCCCACCTGACCTGTGCCAATCGCCCAAAACTGGTTGCGATCGCTCAGCAAAGTCTCTTGCAAATAGTCCACCCCCTCAAGCCCATCTGCACTGCGCAAAAAGCACCAGCACATGTTAGGAATCACCGCCAGGGTCTTGCGCTTATCGGCAGATCTATCGTCTCGCTCATCAGAGTCCCCCACGCTTTTATCGCGCCGCTCACCCGTCTCAATGTCTTCGGGCAAATCTTCCTCGTCCCATTCCAGCTTCTCTTTTATTTGCTGTTTAATGCTGCCCGAGTCAGGCGGGCGCTCCACCCAGTCAAGCAATCTAACATCGAGCGGGTTGTCTTTGTGTATCCGCAGCTCGTGCAGACTTTCGGTGAGGATACGCGCCACTGATGACACCGGATGAGAGAGTACCACCACCGAGTTGCTAGCCAAATGAGGATGCTTTCGCCACTGCGTAATCGCCTCATCTAGCGCGTCTAAAACCGTCTCTTTCTCTTTGGGATGAATGGGCAAATCATTGAGCGCTGCCATTAGCTCATCAGCCATATCATCAGGAAGCTGTGAGAGCGCTTCTTCAGGTTCTGGCTTTTGATTGGCATCTTTGGCAAACCACGCCACCCGAAACTGGCGCTTGTTTAGCAGCCAGTCTTTAAATCTTGAGAGTTTAGTGGCCATACATCAGGCTTTAGTCTTTTGAAGTGCCGTTCTGGGCGCTGTTCTGATTGCGCTGCTTCACCATCGTCAGCATAGATCGAGATAGATTGAGGGCTCTAGGCGGCTCCTGCCCAGGGGCCACAGGCCAGCCTTCTCTTTGCTTGGCACGGTTGCCATCGGTTTCTTCGGTCTGATCGTGAAAGAGTATTTGCTGTGTAGGGAAAGGCAAATCAATTCCAGCGGCCACCAGCTCATTACAAATATTTTCCAGCACCCAGTCCATCGAAGCCACGGCATCGGCTCTACGTGGCGGATCGATCCACCAGCGCGCACGAATATTAATGGTGCTATCGGCTAAGTCCACCACCAACGCCTCTGGATTAGGGTCTTTGAGCACGTCTTCACGACTGCCGAGCACCTCTAAAATAATCTTTTTGGCTTGGGCAATATCATCACCGTAGCCAATACCAATGTCGTATTGCAGGCGGCGGCGATCGTAGGCAGTATTGACGGTGACTGCATTGGTAAATAGCTCGGCGTTTGGAATCACGACCCGCCGTCCATCATAGGTGCGAACGGTCGTCGCCCTGGTTTCAATATGCTCTACCGTACCTTCGTAGTCCTTGAAAATGATTTGATCGTCAAGCTTGAAAGGCTCAGTCAGCAGAATCAAAATGCCCGCTAAAAAGTTTTGCAGAATATCTTTAAAGGCAAAACCAATGGCAACACCACCAATGCCTAACGTAGCAAGGGCATCGGCTGGATTAAAGCTAGGAAAAATGATGGTCGCAGCAATCAAAAAGCCCAGTATGATCAGCACGCCTCTGGCTAGCCTGCCGACAACCAAACCCACGTTGCGCGTATCTCTATTGCGCGTTTGCTTACGCACGACGCGGCGAACAATGCTGCCAATTATCCAAAACAGGATGATGACAACTAGGCCAATAACGATATTAGGGAGAAGCGCGATCGCTCCTTGCACCATGCTGGTGATCTTCTCAGTCGCCGCCGATAAAGAAACGTTCTCTCCCATACCTATAACCCTACAAAAACCCTTGATATTCATCTATTACGCCGCCTTACCGTACAAGGAAAAATATCCTCGCAAGCTCTATCTAAGGGGAGAGGTATTTGTGAGAACATTCGCCCAGGGGTCGGCCTATAGATAGATAGAAAAAGATAGCCCTCCTACGGGTTTATCCGCTAGGAGGGCTACAGCTAATACTTTATCGAAACAGGGCGAAAAAGCTATTTAGCTATTGGACTGTATAGGTCTGAACTGTAAAGGTCTGAACTATAAAACTGCTGAAAGACAGCGTTACTAAGGCGTAACTTTCTCTAACGCATCCTTAATCTTGCTTTCAACGGTTTCGCCTTTGGCGTTGCTAGGTCTGCTCATGTTGTCTACATCAGCCGTTCCTTGAATACCGTTTAGACCTTTTTGAGCGTTTTCTTTAACGGCTTCAGGGTTACCCAAAACACCGCCTTTAGGGCCAGCGATCGCCCGCTCAGACTGATTTTGTACAGAATCTAGCTCAACTACACCGTCAGAAGGCTTGGAGTCACTTTTACCGAAGGCCAACGCAGGGGCAGCGCTAGAAAAAATCAGCAGCGCACAGGCAGCAGCAATCATCAAAGGACGAACAGCCGCTGCTAGCGTAGCCAGGTAATTACGAACGTTTTTCATGAGGGAATCCTCTCTTTTAATTAAACTTGAACTCTTGAAACTTGTGAGGGGCGTAAGGCACATACGCTCCCTGCTTACGACTTCACTAAACCAAGGATTTAGTTGAAGAAGTCTTTGACAGACTGAAGAAAGCCACCGGCACTATCTTCAACATCGTCACCAATATCAGCAGCCGTAGACTTTGCTTCACCTAGCCCACGCTTTGCTTTGCCTGCAAGCTCATCGGTAGCGCCATCCATTTTGTCGGTCACACTGGTGTCAGCGCTCAAGGCATCGCCTATCTTTGCGCCTGTCTGCTTTGCCTTACCTGCAAGCTCATCGGTAGCACCGTCTATTTTAGTGCCTAGCGTATCTGCATCCAAAGCATCGCCTACTTTAGCCGCGCCGCGCTTTGCCTTGCCTTTAAGTTCATCAGCCGCGCCTTCTAACTTAGCGCCTGTGGTATCAATATCTAGCGTGTCCTTTATATCAGCTACGCCACGCTTCGCTTTGCCAACCGTTTCGTCAACAACGCCGCTTAGCTTATCACTCGTACCAGCGCCAGCCATTCTATCTAGCTCAGCCGCCGCTCTTTCGTTCACAACTTCGCCAGCCGCTTCAGATCCAACTGCCAGCGCACTCGGCATTCCAGCAGTAATGCCAGCACCACCAAAAACAGCAGCACTCACCATCAGAAAACAGGCCATACGAACGGCAACTCGCTTAATCCGTTGCTGTAGGCTCTGTTTGCGCGGGTCGAACTTGATCATCCCGGTTTCTCTCCTTAAATTACACATTACCTCCCCATACAACCTCCCAACTGCTACATGCCATATCCACCCCTCGACAGATCGAAAGACATCTTTGGAGAGAGATCGACCAATTTACCTTTCTCCATCTTTTTATGTTGGCAAAAGAGTAACGCTTTCAGCTATCGTTTAAGCTTCAAGCTTCAGTGCCAAGACAGCGCTATTTTAAGTCTAATTTTTATTAATCCTGTCTTCATAAGCGTTTGATTTTATAGGCAGAATTTTCTACAACTTGAGCTACACCCCACTTTTACTGATCTTTTGCATGGGGAAGGCTCGCTTAGATACGGAGAAAGGAGTTAAGCGCGGATATGGAAAATACGCAACAGCGAACGGTTGGACAGCTAGAGCGTGAGGTTTCACAAAAGCTGCAATCGCTCTACAAAACGCATTTGGGCCATCAGCCAAGTAAGGTAACCTGTCAGCTATTTGGAGCAAAGCTAGCGATTGTGTTAGAAGACTCGGTAACGCAGCCAGAAAAACTGCTGGCAGAAGAAGGGCAAGTAGCGCTCGCTGAGCAGGTACGCTCCGATTTGAACGTAGCCATGGAGCCGCAGATTAGATCTTTGATAAAGACAATTTTAGAGGTAGACGTGATGGATATACTGAGCGGTGCCACGCTGGAGACAGGTCGTACGGGAATTATCGCTGTGCTCTCAGCAGCGCCTGCGGTTCGTAACCCAGAGGCTATTCCTAAGCTCAAAAAAGTCGTATAGCCAGAAAGTCGTGTCGTTTTCTGTGTTCTTGCCAAAGAAACACTTGTACCAAACCCTATACTAAAGATCTATATCGAAAGGTATGGACACTCGTGAATCTTTTATCTCTTGAGGTTGACTAGCACCGAAAGCCCTCCCTCGTACTATTGAATTAATAAGTTTTTAGGAGACTTTTATGACAATAGAATTAAAAGAAGATATCGCATATATCTTACTTAAAAAGATGGGCGATCGCCCCGAGTCGAAAGAACCTCAGCCGCTAAATTTAGCAGCTACCGACTTTACAGGCCGCAACACCAATCATACCGAGATCTTAGCCCACCTCGACTACCTCAATCAAAAAGGCTACATCAGAGCCGATTTTGACGGCGACGCCTACGCTAACGTTGGCCCCAACCCTCTGCCTGATAACGTAGAGCTACATGCTGTAGAACTCACCGATAGCGGCAAAGAACTGCTCAAAACGATGAGCGCTAACCCGCCGACAGAGCTGAGAGAAGGGCCGAGCACGCCGATTGCTACTAAGGACATGGACTTCCTTAACAAGGTCATGCTGAAAGGGCATATCGAAGACATTTACGACGCTCGCGACATCACTGAAGTTGTCTTTAGAACGATGCGCGATTTGATGACGAACGAAGCGACTCAGAACGTTGCAAACGAGCTGCACGCCGAAGCCCTGCATACCGACAAAAAAGCAGTGAAAGAAGAAATTTCCGATCTGTGGAAGGACTCTAATCCGCTAGTGAGGTTTTTGAGCAAAGTTCGCCCTGCGCTTAACTTTGACGATGACACCTTTCTTTTTAGAGTTGAAAGAGAAGGTGGCCTGCCTAAGACGACCGGCCCCAACACAGTTGTAAAAGCAGTCTTTGGCGCTACTAAAGAAGAGCTGTCTGAAGAACGCATTGCTGAGATTGCTGAGGCAATGCCTGGCAAGATTCGTAAACTATGGGAGGAAGCATAAGCAGCCATGACAAAAGAAAATACCGATCCAAGAGAGCCTAACGAAGCGGGTACAGATAATATCAACCCTGGCGATAAGGAAATGTCGCCTGACGCTTCAGTCGAAGAAAAGGGTGAGAAGACGGCGGTCGCCTATGAAGATGCGCTCGGCAACCCGATTGAAGTGCCTACCTATTTCACAGTAGAAGGCGAAGACGGTGAGAAAGAAGCGCTGCACCACGTCAAGGACGCAGAGGAAATTTCTGATGTTATTCGACAGGCGCGTGTGAATGAAGAAGGCGATCGCACCTGGCGATAGCACCTGGCGATAGCACTTGGCGATAGCACCTGGAGCAATATCCTATCTAAAAATAGAGGTCAGCAAATCGCAACTTATTGATTTGCTGACCTCTATTGGCTATAAGGTTATGGGTGTGGCCTATTCTCTAATAGCTCATCGACTTAGGTGACCTACTATAAAATAGCCCACACCTTATTGGGGCTTATTTGCAAACGTCCGAAAGACGGAAACAAAAGGCTTAAAACAAACGACATCTATGGAAGCATTAGCAAAAGAGGTTCAGGGTAGATTAGTTGAACTAGCAGGCGATGGCATTGCGCTCTTGCCCGGCATTGTTTTTGCAATTATCGTTTTAGCCCTTACCCGCACAGCCGCGAACCTGGTTCGCAGAGTGGTTCGCAAAGTATCTGTCAAAACGCTAAAGAGTCTTTCGCTACAGTCTTTACTCACCCAAACAAGCTTTGCTGCAACCTGGGTACTGGGCATTTTATTTGCCTGTACGCTGGCCTTTCAAGACCTTGGATTTGCAGACATCATTGGCCTGCTAGGGCTAGGTTCAGTAGCCATCGGTTTTGCCTTTCAAGACATCTTCAAAAACTTTCTGGCGGGCATCTTGCTCTTACTGCAAGAGCCTTTTTCTTTGGGCGATCAAATTGTCGTCGGTGAATACGAAGGCACCGTCGAAGAAATTGCCCTGCGCTCTACCCAGATTCGTACGTATCAGGGCGTACTGGTCGTTGTGCCCAACTCCATCGTATTTACTAGCCCTATCAAAGTGATGACCGGCAAGCCGCAGCGTCGCACCGATCTGGCCATCGGCGTAGACTACAACACGCCGCTACCTATGGCCGTAAAAACCCTTACAGATGCGGCTAAGACAGTTTCAGAAGTATATCCGAGTCCTTCAGTAGAAGTAGACATTACTGGCTTTGGAGATAGTGCTATTAACATGGTCGTGCGCTATTGGACTCACCCCGAACAAAAGTCCGTTCGCCGCATACAAACGCAGATGATGCTTGCGCTCAAGCAGGCTTGCGATGAGGCGAACATCAATATTCCATATCCTATTCACACCGTTTACCACTTCGATCAAGATAAATACGACGACTATTTGCCAGCTGAGGATAAAAGCGGGCAAAGGCAGCTTAGTGTAGCTAACGGTGGTAATCCCGTCGAAAGTGGTACGTCTGATTAGCAGTTGAAGGTTAAAAAGGGGATAAGATTCTCTATTTAATGCTGCTTGCGGCAGCATCGTCTCCATGAACGAATCAACCTTCCAAAACATCTACCTGATTTTTAACCCGGCATCGGGCCAAGGAAACCCGGTGGATGAACTGGCGTTGATTAAGCGCATTATTGAAGATCACACTAAGCTCACGGTGATAGAAACGACCGCAGATGGCTCCGATACAGCGCTAGCAGAAGATGCGATCGCTCAAGGCGCAGACTGCGTAATCGCCTCTGGCGGCGACGGTACCGTCTCGGCAGTTGCAGGGGCGCTAATGAAAACTGATGTTGCCTTGGGGATCATTCCAAGAGGGACAGCCAATGCGATCGCCTCTGCATTTGGCATCTCTGATGATATCCTCACGGCCTGTAACACGGTGCTCTCAGGCGTCCCTCGCAAGATCGACATGGCTATGTGCAACCAACAGCCGCTACTGCTGCTAGCAGGTGTTGGCCTCGAAGCCGATGTGGTTTCAGAGGCTAACCGCCAGCTTAAAGATAAAATCGGCAGCGCCGCCTATATTCTCTCTGCCTTTCAGCAGGTACAGGAGCTATCCACTTTTGAAGTCGTGCTAGAGACACCTGATCGAATTATCACGGTAGAAGCCTCCGGGGTTACGGTCGCTAATACGGCCCCGGCAACGTCGGTATTAGCGCAAGGGCCTTCAGATGTAGTGCCCTATGATGGACTGCTAGATGTGACTATTTTTGCGCCTAAAGGTGCAGGAGGTGCGATCGCGGCCTCTTATAATCTCTTCCAATCGGCCCTCAATAAGCGCTCCTCAAAAAGACAAGACGTTGGCTACTTCCGCTGTTCAGCCGTCACTATCTCAACCGACCCCACCCAAAAAGTTGTGCTAGATGGTGAAATGATTGGCGACACCCCTATAGAAATTAAATGCATTCCCCAGTCTCTTTTAATCATGACGCCCAAAGACGGCATCTTCGATCCACCTGAAAGGTTAGAGGGTTTGCCAGGGCTGACTATTCAGCAAAAGTGATACGAACATAAGATTGAGGCTGCCTTAATGTTAATATCCTTGTGCTGAGAGCAGCCAAAATATTATAAGGAGAGCGTTCATGAGCCAGCAGAACCAAGGATGTTTGAGAGTAGGTCAAAACGCCCCTGACTTTACGGCGACTGCCGTTGTCGATCAAGAATTCAAAATAATCAAGCTATCCGACTATCGCGGCAAGTACGTTGTCCTTTTCTTTTACCCACTAGACTTTACCTTTGTTTGCCCTACTGAAATTACCGCCTTCAGCGATGGCTACAGCAGCTTCAGCGATATCAATACCGAAGTGCTTGGCGTTTCTGTAGACAGTGAGTTTTCTCATCTTGCTTGGATTCAAAGCGATCGCAAATCCGGCGGCGTCGGCGATCTTGAATACCCGCTCGTCTCTGACATCAAAAAAGAAATCAGCGCCGACTACAACGTGCTCGATCCTGAAGCAGGCGTCGCTTTACGCGGTCTTTTCATCATCGACAAAGACGGTGTGATTCAGCACGCTACTATCAACAATCTCTCGTTTGGCCGCAGCGTCGAAGAAACGCTGCGCGTGCTTCAGGCCATTCAGCACGTTCAGGCGCACCCTGATGAAGTCTGCCCTGCTGGCTGGCAGCCCGGTAGCGCCACGATGAATCCTGATCCAATCAAGTCTAAAGAGTTCTTCGCGACTGTTTAATCGATAGAGGCTTGTCATTGCTTTCAAAAGGGCACTCCTTACGAGTGCCCTTTTGCATTTCTCACACTCCACCCCGCAGCGCACCCATGCAGCTCACCTCCACCGACTTTCGCGGCCTCATTAGCCAGCGATTTTTCAACAACTTCCTTCCTATCCCTGCCCGCTGCAAATTTCAGCTCGGTGAAAAACTCCCCAACTTCACCCTGCCCGGCGTCGATGGCACCCCTCACCAGCTATCCGACTACCAGGGCAAGCCAGTCATCATTGCCTTCACCCGCATCTTCACAGAAAAGCAATACTGCCCTTTTTGCTATCCGCATATCCTTTCGCTGATAGAAGCACACAACCAGTTCGTCGGCCTTGGCGCGGTGCTGCTCATGATCACCAGTACCACCATGGCCCAAAGCAAAATCGTGCAGCAAGACCTATCAATCCCGATGCCTTTATTGGTAGATCCAAGCTGCCAAAGCTTTCAGCGCTACGGTACAGGGCAGGCCCTCGGTGCACCGCTCCCGGCCCAATTTGTATTAGATCTTGAAGGACGCCTGCGCTTTCAGCACTTGTTTTCGTTCGCGCATACGAATGCAACGCCTGCCCGACTGCTTTGGGCCGTTCGTAATTTATAAAACCTAGCTACAGGTATCTGCTGTGTCAGATAGCCTGTAAGCTCCAAAAACCAACGGAGAAGGAGGGATTCGAACCCTCGATGAAGTTTACACCCCATAACTCCTTAGCAGGGAGCCGCTTTCAACCGCTCAGCCACTTCTCCAAGTGAGCAACCATAATAGCAAGAACTCTGCGAAAGCTCTAGCCATATTTCATCTAATATTCTAAAAACATTTTGAGCAGTCTAAATCAACTGCCCGCAAGCTCGGCTTTGGCGATCGCAAAATCAGCTTTCTCAACGCCCTGCTCGCTGCTTTGCTCGCTATTACGACAGTCGCCCCCAGACTGAATTCGCGGCAGACGGTGCTTAAAGCCGCACAAAATCTCCCAGGAAATTGTCCCCGCCATCGCTGCCCAGTTATCTGCGCTCAGCGTATGCTCGCCCGATTCGCCTAGCAGCGTGACCACATCGCCCACCTGCACCCCCGCCAAATCAGTCACATCTAGCATGAGCTGATCCATCGTGATCGCCCCAATTTGCCGGACACGCTGCTGACGTACGACAACCTCCATTTGGTTTGAAAGCACTCGCGGCACGCCGTCAGCATAGCCGATGCCAACAATCGCGATCGTCATGGGCCGATCGGCAACAAACTTATGGCTATAGCTCACCCCGTCTCCGGGTTCAATGCTTTTTACATGCGTGATCCGAGCTTTGACTTCTAGCACAGGCCGTAAGTGCGTAGCAGGCCGTAGATGAGGTGCAGGATATAGGCCATATGTGCATAGCCCGACCCTTACCATGTTGTAATGCATGGCCGAACTAGGTGTGATCGCCTCAGTTCCATCCGAATCAGTCTCATCTACTACCGTTTCGCTCTCAAGCGAGCTAAGCACGGCGGCCAAGGTGGCGGCTGAGTTGGCTAAGTGCAGGCGGTCGGGTAGCAAATCAGCGTCTTTGAGCGCAGCGATCGCACACCTAAACCGCTCCTGCTGTAGCCTCATGACGGTTGGATCAGGACTATCTGCGGTCGCTAAGTGAGAATATACGCTGACAGTTTCTAAATAGGGAAGCTGCTGCACAAATCTGGCTAGCTCCGTTGCCTGCCGCCAGCTAAAGCCTAGTCGAGACATGCCAGTATCTAGCTTGAGATGCGCTGGTACCGTCACAGAAAGTTCGGATCTTGTAGTAGCAAGGGTCGCTAGCGTCTCTGAAAAAATTAAAGCCTGTTTAGGATTGACGATTGTGGGCTGAAGCTGCCAGCGGGCGATTGCCTCAACTTCTTCGGCGTCATTCACCGCGCCCATCACTAATATTGGCGCGTCTATCCCCGCCTGTCTTAGCTCCATTCCCTCTGGCACTGTCGCCACGCCCAGCCAGGTTGCTCCCGACGTCAGGGCCACCTGCGCGACACTTACTGCCCCATGACCGTAGGCGTCGGCTTTGACCACCGTCATCAGGTCAGTGTTGGGGGGTAAGAGGGATTTGATCGATCGCACATTGTCTGCCAGCGCTGACAGATTAATCTCTACCCAAGCCCGGCAGCAGCGCATTGGTGAAAGAGCAGGCGTCTGATCCCAGCTAAGCATGATAAGTCACGGAAAAAATAAACTAAAAACAACTCAGTGTAGCAGTGCCCAAACCCCCGCAAAAGTACGAATGTGCTAGTATCTAATACATTAATCATGTCAGCGGTAAACGAGTACATTTGGGCTATTGAGATGTAGGTAATGAGTAAAGTCCTGGTTCTGAATGCTTCCTACGAGCCATTGAATATCACAAGCTGGCGACGAGCAGTAGTACTGGTCATTAAAGGCAAAGCAGAGCAGATAGAGCAGCGCGAACAGCTCGTCTACCCAGACTTTCCGATGCCGACTGTGATTCGGCTGCGTCACTACGTCCGCATCCCCTACAAAGAAATTCCCCTAACGCGGCGCAATCTGCTCCACCGCGATGAAAATACCTGCCAGTACTGCGGCTACACGGGCGAACGGCTAACGCTCGATCATGTTATTCCGCGATCGCGCGGCGGCGGCGACTCTTGGGAAAACATCGTCAGCGCCTGCGTTCGATGCAACGTTCGCAAAGGCAATCGCACCCCTAAAGAAGCCGATATGCCGCTGGCTAACCCGCCACGCAAGCCTCACAGCAGTCTGTACTTTGAAATTTCTAGACACGTACGCGGCGGCGTTCATCAAGAGTGGAGGCGCTACGTCATTGGCCTCAATTAACTCAGCTAGATAGCTAAACAAACAGCTAAACAGCGGCCACATGCCTGTCAAACCCTACTCCAAAAAATAGCAATCTCTACCAAAAGACCTAATTCATCCATATTCATCTATCGCTTCAAGTCGTACATTCCCTACTTAACTAGGGTATACGGACGTTAAAGCAACCTGATAGATTGGCATATTCGAGGTATGTCAAAACTGCTCACTACCCCCGCGCACATTGCTAGACAATTACCCATCCGATCAGGACGTATCCGGTCGAGACTCAGGAGAATCCGCCATGAGAACAGAAGCCTTAGGAGAGAGCACATTGGCAGAAGGGTCTGTGCAAGAAGAGTCTTTAAGCAAGCAGGCCGAAGCCTTAAGGCGCTCAGCCGGTTTAGAATCTAGAACAGCCGCCTTAGAAAAGCTGCTCAAGAAGCACAGTGGCACCCGGCAGCTTGTTTTATTGCAAGACTTCCCTGATCCAGATGCACTCTCATCAGCCTGGGCATACCGCTTGATTGCTAGTGACTACAACATTCAGTGCGATATCTACTACTCTGGCACGCTGAGTCATCAAGAAAATATTGCCCTGGTTAAACTCACCAATCTCCCAGCCAAACGCTGGCCGAGTCAGGCTAAAGACACGCCTGATCTTTCTCAATATCAGGGCTATATCCTGATTGATACGCAGGGTACCACCAGCCACCTTACGGAGAAAGTTCAAGCTGTCAATCTACCGCTACTACTTGTGATTGATCACCACGCCTCTCAGGGCAAGCTCGACGCCGAGCTGATTGACATTCGCCCCGATATTCATGCGACGGCAACCATGATGGCCGGGTATCTCAAAGACGGCTTAATCAAGCTAGACAGATCTAATAGCAATCATGTCAAGTGTGCCACCGCGCTCATGCACGGGCTACGCTCAGATACGATTCAGCTTATGCAGGCGTCTGAACCTGACTTTATGGCAGCAGCTTACCTCAGCCAGTATTACGATGCTCAGCTTTTGGGCGCGGTGCTACAGGCGTCTCGGTCGCGGCGGGTGATGGATGTCATTGAGCGATCACTGCGCAACCGTTTGGCTCAAAACAGCGTTTCGATTGCCGGGGTGGGCTACCTCCGCTACGAAGATCGCGATGCTATTCCTCAAGCTGCCGACTTTCTGATCACAGAAGAAAACGTGCATACGGCTGTGGTCTACGGCATTGTGCACGATGAGGACGAAGAAAAAGAGCTAGTCGTCGGCTCTTTGCGAACCAACAAAATCACGCTCGACCCAGACGAATTTATTAAAGAAGCCTTTGGTCAAGATAGCCAGGGTCGCTTTTTCGGTGGCGGTCGCTCAATGGCAGGCGGCTTTGAAATCCCGATCGGGTTTCTCTCAGGATTCTACGAAAACAGCGATTACAACCGCCAAAAATGGGAAGTTTTTGACAAGCAAATTAAGCAAAAGCTTCAGAAACTCGTTAATCCAGAGAACGGCGTGCTGAATACGGATTAAGGAGGCGCGCTCTGCCTGTGAGTGTCTTGAGGACACTCCTCAAGACACTCACAGGCAAAATGAATGTTAGTCCTGAGATCTTTCTTAGGGCCAATTTGGCTACGCTCTAAATCGTTACTCATCAGAAGACTAACCGTGCTAATTACCGAGGTTTACTTTATTCGCCATGGCATAGCGATCGCTCGCGAGGCAGGCAAAGACGACGAGCAGCGACAGCTCACCGAAAAAGGCGTCACCAAAACCAAACGCATTGCCCAGCGACTAGGCGATCTGGGCCTACAGTTCGACACAATGCTTACTAGCCCGCTCGTACGCGCGCAGCAAACTGCCGACATTCTCAACCAGGCTGGACTAGCCTCGCACGTCGAAGAATTTTTACCCCTACGCCCCGACGGCAAACTATCCGACTGGCTTACCTGGCTCGGTCGTTGGCAATCTGCCAGCGCCAGTCCACCCGCCGTCCCTAGCGTTGCCTTAGTCGGCCACGAACCCAACCTCAGCGAATGGGCGCAACACTTAGTCTGCGGCGAGCCTCAGAGCAACTGGACGCTCAAAAAAGCGGGCATTATTGGCCTACGTCTGCCTCAGGCACAGCAGGCTATCGGCCAAAGCCAGCTTTTTTGGCTAGCACCGCCGCGATTGCTGCTCCGGTAGCGATCAGCACCTAACTATAACCGCGATCTGCCTTAGGGTAGTAATATTATTTGATCTAAAAAGGGAGTCTAAACAGATGACGACATGCGACTATCGGCCAGGCTTAGAAGGCATTCCGGCCACGCAGTCGAGCATCAGCTTTGTCGATGGTCAAAGCGGCATCCTAGAATATCGCGGCATTAAGATCGAAGACATTGCCCAAAAAAGCAGCTTTTTAGAAACCGCCTACCTGCTGATTTGGGGCGGCCTGCCCACACAGCAGCAGCTTGAAGACTTTGAGCACGAGGTTCAGTACCACCGCCGTCTCAAGTACCGCATTCGCGACATGATGAAATGCTTTCCTGAAAGCGGTCATCCCATGGACGCGCTCCAAGCCTGTGCGGCGGCCCTCGGCCTTTTTCACTCCCGCCGCGCCCTCGAAGATCCGGCCTACGTTCAAAACGCCGTTGTCCGCCTGCTCGCCAAAATTCCGACCATGGTCGCCGCCTTCAAAATGATGCGCAAAGGCAACGACCCTGTTCAGCCCCGCGACGACTTGAGCTACGCTGCTAACTTTCTCTACATGCTCAACGAGCAGGAGCCCGACCCGCTCGCCGCCCGCATCTTCGATGTCTGCCTGATTCTCCACGCTGAGCACACCATCAACGCCTCTACGTTTTCAGCGATGGTGACCGCCTCTACGCTAACTGACCCTTACGCGGTCGTTGCCTCAGCCGTTGGCACGTTAGCAGGCCCCCTTCACGGCGGCGCTAACGAAGAGGTAATTGCTATGCTGCAAGAGATTGGTTCGATTGAAAAGGTGCGGCCCTATGTTGACCAAAAGATTGCCGATCGCGCCAGGATTATGGGCTTCGGTCATCGCGTGTACAAGGTGAAAGATCCTCGGGCTCAGATTCTTCAGGGGCTCGCTGAGCAGCTATTCGATAAGGTTGGCCGAGATGATTACTACGATATTGCCTTGGAGCTAGAGCTGGTAGTGGCCGAAAAGCTTGGGCATAAGGGCGTTTATCCAAATGTGGACTTTTATTCGGGGCTGGTGTATCGCAAGATGGGGATTCCGACTGATTTATTTACGCCGATTTTTGCGATCGCCCGCGTGGCTGGCTGGCTGGCCCACTGGAAAGAGCAAATCGGCAAAAACAGAATTTTTCGCCCTACTCAAATTTACGAAGGCCCTCACGGACAGCACTACGTTCCCCTCGAAAAAAGACAGCAGCTCTGGGAAAAGTAGCTTCAGAAGCAGTGCGAATACGGAGGATTCATTCCTATCAAAAAAATAGTGTGATTGGTATTCCTACAGAGGTGATGGGCGCTACCCCCCTTGGCAATACGTAAAACTCGCAGGAATATACTTTCAGTGACGATTTTCAGGAACTCCAGCCCCCCCGGTATTTATATCGAGGGGGTTTTTATTGGAATCCTCGTCTGAATTAGGGAAACCATTGAAAATTATCAGGGGTTAATAGAGGCGTATTCTGCTAGGCCATACCTTTGAAGGATCGTACAGCGCTTGATTAAGCGCTAGAATCTGTTAGAGAAATTACTTGCGCGCTTCAGTCGCCTCATAAAAGAGCATGACCCCAGGCATTGACCTCCAAGGAACCGTCGTCCAAGCCCTCACCAAACTCGGCCTGCCCGCTGGCGTAGCCAAAACGGTTTGGCTTCCTCTCCCGATGCTGTTAATGCTCATCGTGGCGACCGTCAGTATTTTTATCTGCGTTTGGCTAGAGCGCAAAATCTCTGCCTCAGCCCAGCAGCGCGTCGGCCCCGAATTCATCGGCCCTATTGGCGCATTGCAGGCCGTTGCTGACGGCGTGAAGCTCATCTTCAAAGCAGACATCACCCCGGCAAAGTCAGACCCGTGGCTATTTACCATTGGCCCTGCCATTGTCGTCATTCCGGTCTTTCTATCCTTTTTAATTGTGCCGTTCGGACAAAACCTAGTCATTACTGACTTGGGCATCGGCATTTTTCTATGGATTTCTCTTTCAAGCATCACCCCTATCGGGCTATTAATGGCAGGCTATGCCTCTAACAACAAGTACTCGTTACTAGGTGGGCTCAGGGCTGCAGCGCAAGCCATTAGCTACGAAATTCCGCTGGCTCTAGCCGTGCTTGCAGTCGTTCTTATGACAAACGGCCTGAGCACCATCGACATCGTTAACCAGCAGTCAGGCTATGGCATTTTGGGCTGGAACGTTTGGCGGCAGCCAGTCGGTTTCGTAATCTTCTGGATCTCAGCGCTGGCAGAGTGCGAGCGTCTGCCCTTTGACCTTCCCGAGGCAGAGGAAGAGCTAGTAGCAGGCTACCAAACCGAATACACAGGTATGAAGTTTGGTTTATTCTACGTAGGCTCTTATGTAAACCTGATGCTTTCGGCTCTGATTGTATCGGTACTCTACCTGGGCGGCTGGAGCTTTCCGGTTCCTGTAGAAACCATTACCGGTCTACTCGGCGTTAGCGAAAATGCACCCTGGGTACAAATCATCGCCGCCTCTCTCGGTATCGTTATGACGATGATCAAAGCTTACCTGCTCGTCTTTTTAACTATCTTGCTGCGCTGGACAGTGCCCCGCGTTCGCATTGACCAACTGCTTGATTTAGGTTGGAAATTCCTACTGCCTATCTCCTTAGTCAATCTTCTGGTAACTGCTGGTCTTAAGCTCACGTTTCCCTTTGCCTTCGGTGGCTAGGTCTAGTTGGCTTACCAGCCTAAACGTCTTCTCTTACAACGAACACCCTTCTAAGCAAGCGCCATGTTGAACTTTCTAAAACAAGTCGGTGACTACGCCAAGGAAACAGCCCAAGCAGCGAAATTTATTGGTCAGGGCCTTTCGGTCACCTTTGATCACATGAAGCGCCGCCCGGTTACGGTGCAGTACCCCTACGAAAAGGTTATTCCCTCTGAACGCTACCGGGGCCGCATTCACTTTGAGTTTGACAAGTGCATCGCCTGCGAAGTATGCGTCAGAGTCTGCCCGATTAACCTGCCGGTTGTGGACTGGGAGTTCAACCGGGAAACCAAGAAAAAGAATCTCAACCACTACAGCATCGACTTCGGCGTTTGTATCTTCTGCGGCAACTGCGTAGAATACTGCCCCACTAACTGCCTGTCGATGACTGAGGAATATGAGCTTTCTGCCTATGACCGCCATAATTTGAACTACGACAACGTAGCTTTAGGCCGCTTGCCTTATAAGGTCACTAACGATCCGATGGTGACGCCGATGCGAGAGTTTGCTTACTTGCCTAAAGGCGTAATGGATCCACACGATTTACCCCCAGGTTCGCAGCGTGCAGGGCGGTTGCCTCAAGATATCCTAGCTGAGCTAGAAGCTGAGAAAGCTAAGGAAGAAGCTAAAAAGGCTCCAGCTGAAAAAGCTGAATAAGGCTTTTTGTTAGGTCTGTTCGTCGGTCTATCGCTCAAACCAACCCGTAACCAACCCGTGAGGAGATTAATACTTTGAATCTGGCAGAAGGCGTACAGCTCGTATCATTGGCCATATTGGGCCTGATGATGATTGCCTCAGCCCTTGGGGTCGTGCTGCTATCTAATATTGTTTACTCAGCTTTTTTACTCGCGCTGACCTTCATCAGCGTTTCCGGCCTCTACATTTTGCTTAACGCAGGCTTTGTAGCCGCTGCGCAAGTGCTGGTCTATGTTGGTGCAGTCAACGTGCTGATTCTGTTCGGGATTATGCTGGTGAATAAAGAAGAGAACTTCGCTGATATCGAGAACGCATGGATCGGTAAAGCTGCAACGGGCGCTGTCTGTGCAGGTATCTTCGGACTGATTAGCACGATGGTGCTGTCTCATCCTTGGGCTATTTCTACCGCACCGGCTGCGGGTGAAAATGCGATTGAGGTGATTGGTCAGCACTTCTTTAGCGATTATCTACTGCCGTTTGAGCTGGCCTCTGTGCTTCTACTCATTGCTTTAGTGGGCGCAATTATCCTGGCTCGCCGCGAGTTCATTCCTGATACCTTTGTAATTGACCAAGAGGCGCTAACTTTGCCTGAGCGCCCTCGTGAGCTAGTCGCTGCTGGCGCACGTGATGATGACTAGGCTGCTATTTTCTGTGCCTGACTTTTGTTTGAATAGATAGTTTAAATAGAGTCACAGACCTTCTTTTGTTGACTATTTCCTTTACGCCTGACGCTTTATGCAACTTGAGTACTTTTTACTGTTAGCCGCTGCCCTATTCTCTGTAGGGGTCTATGGCTTAGTTACTAGCCGTAACGTTATTCGCGTGCTGATGTCTATTGAGCTAATGCTTAACGCGGTCAATATTAATCTGATGGCGTTTTCAAACTATCTAGACCCTGCTGAGATTAAGGGGCAGGTGTTTGCGGTGTTTGTGATTACGATTGCAGCGGCTGAAGCCGCCGTGGGCCTGGCAATTGTCCTCTCTATCTACCGCAACCGCGATACGGTGGATATGGAACAGTTCAATTTGCTTAAGTGGTAACCAAAAGCCTTTAATATCCGGTTTAAAAGCCTTGAGGTTCCCTTCGCGAATCTTGAGGTTTTTAATTTTTGAGCTGATAAACAATTACAAACGGGGGCCGCTGGTGTGGAGCTAAAGCAAGTCATTATCGTATATAGAGCGGGCAACCCCGTGAGTAAAGCGCGAGCAGATAAGTGCGCTCGTCAGCTCGAAGCTTTGGGCTCAAAGGTTCTAATGGGGCCAAGCGGTGCTAAAGACAATCCGTACCCTGTTTTTTTGGAATCCACCGCCACACCTATCGATCTTGCTGTTGTGTTGGGCGGAGATGGCACAGCTTTAGCCGCTGCTAGGCACTTAGCAGCAGATGATATTCCGATGCTGGCGGTCAATGTCGGTGGGCACTTAGGGTTCTTAGCGGAGTCGGCAGATGAGATTGATGATTTTGAGAAGGTATGGGAGCGGTTGCTGGGCGATCGCTTTGCCGTACAGCAGCGCATGATGCTACAGGCCGAGGCGCATGTTGGAGCCTCTGGTAATTTTGAACCGATGAGCGATCGCTACTTTGCCCTCAATGAAATGTGCGTAAAACCCGCTTCGCCCAATCGCAT
Organism: uncultured cyanobacterium; assembly: GCA_963793265.1. GTDB lineage: Bacteria > Cyanobacteriota > Cyanobacteriia > Phormidesmidales > Phormidesmidaceae > Phormidesmis. The sequence goes on along the minus strand of CAWBZI010000001.1, from coordinate 1,726,998 downwards.
GATTACCTCCACCCTAGAAGTAGAAATAGACGGCGAGGTCGTCGATCAATACCAGGGGGACGGTCTGCTGATTAGCACGCCGACTGGCTCTACTGGCTATACCGTCTCAGCGAACGGCCCGATTGTGCATCCTGGAATGCAGGCCATTATCGTCACGCCTATCTGCCCGATGAGCCTTTCGAGTCGGCCTATTGTGCTCCCTCCCGGCAGCACGGTGAGCGTATGGCCGCTAGGCGATACCGAAGGTGATACAAAGCTATGGACGGATGGCGTTTTGGGCACAACCGTTTGGCCCGGTCAGCGCGTTGATATTCGCATGGCTAGCCACTTAGCTAAGTTTATTATTTTGCGCAAAGACCATTCCTACTACCGAACGCTGCGCAATAAGCTGCAGTGGGCAGGGGCAAGAATTAACTATCGAAACGTCCATCGAAAGTAGTCTCGTGATAGCGACTAACCCACTGACGACTAACCCACTGACCAGGGTAGTCGCACCACCATCTGATTGCGGCCCCTACGCTTCGCTTCGTATAAGCCTAAATCAGCCGTATCGACTAAAGTACTCACTGCAACCTCAGATGCCGGAATTAGCGTCGTTACGCCTAAGCTAATGGTGACAAAAGGTGTAACCTGCGAAGACTTGTGCTCTAGCTGTAGGTCTAGAACATTAGCAGCCGCGTCCTTTGCAATCTGCTGAGCCCCTTCAGAAGTCGTATTAGGCAGCAAAATCACAAACTCCTCGCCACCATAGCGAGCCGCTAAATCATCAGGACGACGGGCGGCTTTGCCAATGGCACGGGCCACCTGCTTTAGGCACTCATCGCCCTGAGGGTGGCCGTAAGTGTCGTTATAGAACTTGAAATAGTCCACATCGCATAGGATGAGAGAGAGTGGTGTGTGCGATCGCATTCCTCGCTGCCATTCTTGAGCCAAATGGTCTTGAAAGCTACGGCGGTTGGCAAGCTGAGTTAGCTCATCTATCTGAGAGAGCGTTTGCAAGCGGTTGATCTTTTGCAAGCGAGCAACGACGGGTGCGGCCAGCAGTGAAAAGACCACAGGCACAACAGGTAGCCACAAGCCAGAGAGCATCAGCGCCAGGTAGCTAACGGTACCTATCAGCACCAGGGTTCCGCCAAACCATCGCAGGCGATGCAAATCGCTTCTGCCTGTGCGATAGAGCGTGATACCTACGCCTGCTGTTACCGCCATTAAAGCAATCTCCATATATTCTGGCAGCGTTTTGATTAAAGGGCGCTGACCAAAAGCCGCGCTGATAATTTGGCTGGTAAAGCTCGCGTGGATTTCAATACCGTGACTTGGCAAAAGGCCCAAAAATCCCGCTTGCCTGCTGTAGGGTGTAAAAAAAACGTCAGCATCGCCCGATTGCATCGAGCCAATCATGACAATTTTGTCGCGCAGCATCTCTGGTGGAATTTTGTTCGAGAGTACGTCTTGAGCGCTGTACGTCTGAAAGGTCGGCTTTACTCGCCAGTTCATAATGAGCTGGTAGCCCCCCGCATCTGCATGACTATAGCCGCCAGAGTTGCTTTTAACCGGCGGAAACTTAGCTTCACCTAGCTTTAAGACTTTAGAAGTCGGGTCAGGCACGATGTCGTGACTTTCTAAGTAATCTAGCGCCAGCCGAAAGGCAAGCCCTTCCACATCCTTTGCATCTGGATATAAAAAACCCCGTCGAACCCGTCCGTCAATGTCCGCAATCAGATCGCTCGCAGCGACCTGATTTTTCGCAGTTAACACCGGATTGCCTAGCACTGATGAAAGTGCTGCGTCGTCCACCACCTTCTTAATGCCAATGATATTCGGCGTTTGATCGAAAATCTGCTCTAGCCTGTCGTAACCCTCGCCGTGGGGCACATTGCGAAATAAATCAATACCAATCACTGACGGATTTTGAGCCTTAACCGTCTCAATCACATCGGCTAGCATGGCGTCTGAAATTACCGCACTATTGGCGATCGCAATATCCTTCTCATCAATCCCAATGATGACGATGCGGTCGTCTTGCGGCTCAACTGGCCGGTGATTCATCATCCAGTCAAAGGCATGTAGCTCCCACACCTGAAAAGCGCCTACACTCCGAAAGGTCATAACCCCCCCGGTTGCCACAATACCGAGTAGCGGCGATATATATTTTGGGTTAAACAGCCGCCGACACCAGTTGTTGAGGACACCCGTCCAGCCCATGGCAGGCGACTTGCGAGGCTTGTCTACCACGTAAAATCTGTTCCTTTGATGTCTGCGGCTGGCCCTACGAGTAAATCGCAAATAAAGTGCAAAGCTTGTCTTTAGTAAGCCCAATTGAGCCAGCTGGAGATTCATTTCAGCAAGTTTGCTCAATGTGAGCGCTGAATAAGTGCATAGCGATAGATAAAGCCTCCATTCCAGATTGAGAGGAATGAAGGCTTTTGTTTGAATCTAGTTAAGCCTGGTTGATAATTGGATATGCGATCGCTATGAGGCCGTCGCCAAAGAAAGATCCAAAGGCACTTCGGTATCAGCCTGCTCCAGCAAACCTCGAATGTCTAGCAGCGTACTCATCTGTGATTCTGCGCGATAGGCGCTAACTAAGCTATTGAGCGCGTCGTACCAAATCCCACTTTCGGCGTAAGCTTCCGCCTGCTGAGTTTCGCTTAAGCTGCTGATGTCTGTAGCGACAGAATCTTCAGCCACTCGCTCTACAAAGCTCCGAGCATGAACTTCATTCTCACCATTATTGCAGGTTAAAAAAACCATCCAGCGGTAGCGCGTACCAACTTCTAACGCAGCCGAATCTGGCAGAGACACCTCTACTAATCCTTCGGAAGCGCTAATGTGCTGAGTATGAATGGGTGTGGCCTGTTCAGGGTGAGAAAGCATAAAGGTCATTTCAGCAACGTTCTCACTTTCTAGATACCAGGAAAGTGTAGGCTGCGCTTTGGTGGTTAGGCCGGTAGCGCCTTCGGGTACTAGCAGCGTAATCGCAGGATCAGGGGCGAGAGAATCTAGGGCGCAGGCCGACGCTGATGTGCCGCGACGCCCGCCAGATAGAGTACTAGAAGCACTGCCCTGATCGGGGTCGGGTGTCCAACGTACGCCCGCTTGGGCGGCGGTGCCGATTTGCAGGCCGATAGCTTGTGGTGCAGGCGCGTAGCTAACTGACCAAGCAGCTAAGGAGACAAGTGCGCCGAGAATACGATATTTCATGATGGGAGTCCCTATGGTGGAAGTCTTTTAACTGCGGTATAAATTTATACTTAGTTTTTGGATACTAATCCGCAACTTTTGAAATAAACTTTGCGCAAGTACTGACGGCTTTTGTATATTTTTTAAGTAAAGACAGCGGATGTAGCGATAGGGCCGCTGGGTGGGTTCGATCAGGTTGCCACCAAGAGCTTTTGGGGATTGTCCCTAAGTAGATACTCCTCTAATGAAGCATTCTTGTCACAGCCTTGATCAGAGTAATTTTGCGTATTGGGGCTATATTCGAGCTTTCTATGCCAGGCTTAAACGGCGATCGCGCTAATAAACAGACCCATCTTTACGCTCAAACTGCCTTTTGCCGTCAGGCATGGGCACACACACCAAATCATCATCAGGATATTCAGCGCGATCTGGTGTGGACTTATCACCGACTTCTAAGTAGGTCGCAGGCGCGTGTGAACGGTTAACTAGATGGTGTCCATTCGCTTTGGCTGCCGGGAAGCAAGCCATATCGCCTGGGTTCAATTGCTGCTCGCCATCGTCTGTAATCATCACCAGCTCGCCTTGAACGATGTAGACAAACTCATCTTGCGCAGAGTGCCAGTGTCTCAGCGCTGACTGGCTTCCAGGCTGTAGCGTCGTTAAGTTGACGCCAAAGTTTTTGAGCCCTGCGGCTTTGCCGATCCGCTGACGCGATCGCCCTGCCACCGCCGTCTGAAATTCTGCGGGATAGGTTGAACCTGACTCAACTGGCACAGTGGACAAATCAATTTTCATGGTTATTGCCTTTCGGTTGCCAGCCCTGCTCAAGGGGAGCGGCCTTAAAGGCGGGCAAAGCTTCAGCGCGCTGTGAAAGCGCAGACAGTGCAGGATAGCTTTGGCTGCCGATTACATCGGGCACGACGAGCTGAGTAAACTGCCAGGCTACGCAAACGGTGATATCTGCCTGAGTCAACGTATCGCCAATGAGCCAATTCGATGTTTCAGCGGCGTAGGGTTCTAGCAAATTATAGGCAGCCGCTAGCTGAGACTGAATCCGATCTTGCCAGGGCTGATGCTGCTTCTCAGCAGGGCGCAGATCGCGTTCGTACAAAATTTGCACGCTTTTGTCACAGGCATTAAACGCCAGTCCGATGATGCGCAGCGCCTTCTGATAGTCGTTTATAGCCTGAGGCATCAGCCCCATATCAGCGCCCGTCTTTTCTATAGATAGCCGGTCGAGATAGGCCAAGATCAGCGTTGAGTCCATCAGTACTTCGCCGTCATCACACACCAGCGTAGGCGCTTTAATTAGCGGATTGATTTGACTGAATGCTTCGATATCGCGAAAAACAGAAAGGAAGCTGTGCTCGAAAGGGACGTTTTTGGTGTTGAGAGCGATCGCAACTCGTCTTACATAAGGAGAATCCAGCATTCCAATCAGTTGCATAGCCCGTCTCAACCTCGATAGCGTTATCTCCAAATAACCATATAGCCGTTTCAAAGCACATCTATTAAATAGATAGGCGCATCCATTCCTATTAATAGAGAGAAATCACCTAATAGATTGAGCGCTAAGACGGTAAAGCCTCAAATATGCCTTCTACTAAGGTTCTCGTTTTGTCGTCTAGCGATCGCCAATCGACTTCGCCGTACTCATCGAATAGTGTGGTGTCTGCTGCGATCACCTCACCTTCTCGAACCTCTCTACTGGCACAGACCCGATAGCAAAACGCCCAAATATCCACCGTTTGATCAGGGCTATCCGCCTTAGTCAGCCGCAACGTATAGAGCGGAGAAGGTTGAGGCAGCTCAGCAATTAATGCCGCTACCCGGTCATGTTCTTCGGGCGGCACCCCATGCAACCCCTTTTGCAGCGTCGCATATTCCTGCTGCTGATCTGCGGTCGTGCCCTCGGGCCAAATCAGCTCCTCCTCATAATCACCACGCCAGTCTTCGCTATCTAGCTGCTTACGAATATTGTCAATCACCCGAATTAAAGCAGGCTGCATAAGCTGCTCTACCTGGGCTCTGGCTAAAGGCGATACAAACGTCGGCGTCATCATTCTCCTTTATTCCTCCATACGGAACCAGGCCGTGAGCGCTACGGCCAAACCATCGGCAGCGTCATCCGGCTTAGGAATACTCTCTAGCTTCAGCTCACGAGTAATCGCATCTTGCACATCGGCTTTGTCAGCATTGCCGTGTCCTGTAATTGACTGCTTAATTTGGGCAGGCGTGAACTCAACGAACGGTAGCTCTCGCTGAGCCAGCACCAGCATCACTACGCCGCGAGCCTGAGCAACCAAGATGGTGTTGCCCATCTTATAAAAGAAGAGCTTTTCAATCGATACCAAATCAGGCTTGTACTCATCTATGACGCTATGCAGGTCATCGTAGATAGTGCATAGCCGTTTACCCGTGTCTGTGCGGGCCGGGGTTTGCACCACGCCGTAGTCGATGGTTTCGATAGTGGGGGAGAGCGATCGCATATCTGCCGGATCGTATTCAATCACGCCAAACCCCAAAATCGCCAGCCCTGGATCGAGCCCTAAAATACGCTTAGTCCGTTTGCTCGAATCCAGCTCGGCTGTATTAGGATCTGCATCGAGGTTGCGCACGCTATCTCACACCAGCAGGCTGACGACCATTCGCTGACATCGTAGGCTCAGCTACGCCAAAGGTTTTACTAAACGTCTTTTCAACCTTAAAGCCCGAATCAATCGACTCCAAAGGATCTTTTCTCAGGCGGTGACGCAGACATAGCGCAATCACCTTTTGAATATCCTCAAGCGTCACTTCCGTGCGTCCTTCGTAAGCCGCTAATGCTTTTGCCGCCCGATTTGTCACGATGTCGCCTCGCAGCCCGTCCACATCTAGCTCGGAGCAAACTTCAGAGATTTTCACCCGCAGATCGTGATCAAGCGACACCTCACGCAGGCGATTTTGAGCCTCAATAATCTTCTGCTGAAGCGCGTTTTGATCGCCTTGACACTTCGCCGTAAAGTCCTCAGGATTTTGATCAAACTCGGTGCGCTGCTCCACAATTTGCACGCGCATTTCAGGATCTCGAACGGTGCGAATCTCTGCGTGCATTCCAAAACGATCTAATAGCTGAGGGCGTAGCTCACCCTCTTCAGGGTTACCTGAACCAATCAATACAAACTGAGCGGGATGACGAATCGAAATGCCTTCTCGCTCTACGGTATTCCAACCAGACGCCGCCGAATCGAGCAGTACATCAACAAGGTGATCGTCTAGCAAATTAACTTCGTCTACATATAGCAGCCCGCGATTAGCCTTTGCCAGTAGCCCCGGCTCAAACGCTTTCACGCCTTCAGCCAGTGCCTTTTCAATATCAATCGTGCCGCACACGCGATCTTCAGTCGCGCCCAAGGGCAAATCAACCATTGGCACCTTTTTAGCAGCTACAGGGACATCTTGCCCCTCACGTTCTGCAATCACGTCAGGATTGTTCGGCGCGCGGTTAAACGGATCGTCAGCAGTGACTTCAATTTCGGGCAACAGATCGGCTAGGGCTCGGATGGTAGTGGATTTACCTGTGCCACGATCGCCCATAATCATCACGCCACCAATCTTTGGATCGATCACGTTTAAGATTAGCGCTAACTTCATGTCTTCTTGGCCGATCACCGCAGTGAAGGGAAAAACGGCTCGGCGGACAGGGGGCTTGAGAGTACTCACAGGTTTGCTTAACTTAAGGGTTTAACCATTGTGCCATAGGAGGTTGTGGCTAGTTGATACTGCTATAGATAAAGCAAACCAGCTCAACGAGCCTCTAAATCAAAAACGGACACCTCATACAGAAGTGTCCGTTTCATGATCTGCAAACTAATGCAATATCGGAGCGGCGGGATTTGAACCCACGACCCCTACTACCCCAAAGTAGTGCGCTACCAAGCTGCGCTACGCCCCGAAGCGTTTAATTTGCTTATAGACAATAGCATAACGTTTGGACAGTTGTTGAGCGATCGCCCAAAGAAAATCAGTAGTGATACCAAGTACAGTCCTGAGGAACAGTACTTAATCATCAAACAGGATATTCCTCAGTACAGTCCTAAGGAATATTTGCAGGACATATTGGCGGACTATCCTTAGGACATGCTATGCTATTGACCAGAGAGAAAGACTTGAGGGTTTAGGAGGAACGGCTTCCACTGGTAGGTAAAGCCTCCGCTGGCGTACAAGTGCCAGAATGACTGAAAGTCCACTGCTTTGGCTAATTTGCTAGTCTCCGACTGGTTTAAACAGCAAAGTGGTGCCAGTGCTAATATCAACATCACTGCCAATATCACCGACACCACTGCTAATGCCACCAACATCAATAGAACGGTAGCCTTTTGGGACTGTAAGTCCTTGGACTACTCACTTATCAATGAAGATATCAGCAGACGGCAATCCGTTGATATCAAACGGCTCAATACATACTAAATAGATACCTAAGCTGGCGGGAACGTCAGCTTTTTTCATGCTAGTACCTATATTCTATCTTAATCCATGCCTATCTATAGCAAGTGAGCATTTCGCTGCGTATTGAAGAAGCTTTGTGTGATTCTATAACGGCCATAGTTGCGCCAGCAGAGCTATGACGATACCTCTATTTACAAAGAATGAGTCCTTACCTCGAAAGCCCTTATCGCTGGCCGGAAATTCATCATGCGTTGACTTCAGAGATAGCTAGAACGATTAATCCGCAGATAGTGCCTAAATACAGAGCGGCAGTAGAGACTAGGGTATATGTCGATACTTTGCTTGTCTGTATTCCAGATGTGTATGTGCAAAAGCAAACTCAACAGAAAGGCGTTCGTTCATCAGCGGTAGCGGTTCCTACTAGACCGGAAAGAGTTACTATACCGACTCCTTAACAGTCAACCACAGCCACCCGTATCAGAGGAGGACTTTCTATGGGTTCAAGCGCTTCCTAAACGTTAGCATCACTGTTTTGAAACGACCCAAGCAGCTTCTCCGCCAGATCGATAGCCGGAGCGATTGAAAGTAAATCCTGCTTCGTAGAAGGTTTGGCCGTATTGATTGATTTCAGTGGGGCTGAGCTTTAACAGTTCAGCGAGTTCGGCGGTTCTAAGTTTCCAGCCGTTTTTAGCTGCGTTCTCCAAAAAATCGTAGTAGGCGAGCGGATTGGTTGGGGCGGCAGGGCGGATTTGAGCGGCCATTTCAGCAGCGATCGCACTCACCAGCTTCACCATATCGGCCTGATTCAGCGCTAGCCCAGCGGACTGTCCTGAGTTCTGATCGGTACCAGTATTGCTATCTTGAGAGCCACTAACGTCTAGCCCTTTACGGACAATAAACTCAGCGACATTGCCACCGATTTGAATAAATTCGTGCAGCTCGTCTAGCAGCTTTACCTGCGGGCCGCTAACGTAGGCCCGGTTACCAATTTTCTCTCGCTCAATGCCCAAGTCGGCCATGCGTTTGTACACAGCACTTCTGGCAAGATTGTAGCGATCGCTCAGCTGGTTAACTGGAATGCGATCGACGTTTCCACCACTCATTCCTTATCCTCTGGACAATCCTCAGGAGGTTATGTATGTATACCACACAACCTTGCTCCGTTTCAGGAAACAAACAAGCGCAGATATACTATTTCATAGTTTTAATCTGTCCTCAGGACTATTCAGTCGAAAACGCACTTGTGACAGTTAGCCTCCGAATATGAGTGCAGAGACAACAATGTTTGTATCGATCACTGCCCGAATTGGGAGAGATGCTGTCACTACTTGCGAGCCTAATTCGCGGCGTCTGCTACATCCTGTTGACTGATACCTAACTCAGCTAGCTTGGAGCGCACAGCATCGGCTTTTTGAATTCGTACGGGCGTTAAAATAATTCTTCCTTCTTGGGCTTCTACCTCGAAGTATTCAGTTTCTTCAACTGCACGAGTAATACTTTTTGGCAGAGTAAGCTGGTTTTTTGAGGTTAGTTTGGCTAGCATTGCAGACCTTCTAGGCTCTAGAAGCCGTGAATTAGTAATACTTCGTAAGAAAGTAAGCATCCATTACTTTCGCTTTAACTTTGAATAGCATAAGCTGATTAACTATTAGATGCCTTCTGTGAGTGGCTTCTACAACATTGCTTTCTCTAGTAGCCATATGACCAGCGGGCGTAGTAACCACGAGAATCGATGTGAGTGAAGATTGAGGAGCTGGCCAGGCCGCCGCGAGAGCCCCACCAGCTATTGAGCCGGTCGTAAACGGTGTAGGCATGTAGGCCGATGACGACGAAATCGATGGCGTCGCCTGAGAGGTGGCGGGAGTAGATTGCGCCGCCGACAGCGCGGTTGCTTACCGGGTCGCGATACCAGGAGTTGACGCGGATGGGGCGATCGCCTAACCGAGCCCGCACTTCTTCCATCACGCGCGCGATGCGGATGATGCCATAGGCAACGTTGCGACTAACCGGAATGCGGCTACCGCTTTTGGTGGCTTCGGCCCAGGTGAAGTTGCCGCCGGGGATGATGGGCTCTGAGAGGTAGAAGGTGCTGCGGAACCCAGGAAGGCGGAAGGGGCCGGTGGGGCGGTTGGTTTGTGGAGGTGTAGGTGGTGTGGGGCGTGGGGGTGTGGGGGGAGAGGGAGGACGGACGGGTTCTGGATCGGGGACGGGCTGGGGGGTGTCGGTGGAGTTAGCGTCGGGGCGGTTGTCGGGGGTGTTGCCTTCGATGATGATGTCGGGGGCGTAGGCGAACCAGTTTTTGAGGTTGCGATCGCCCAGACCTGTGGTAGCGAGCGAAATCCGAACGTGATTACTGGCTGCTTTTTCACTATTGACTAGCTCAAACTCGGTGCCGTTTTTGACGAACACTTTTTCACTGGGGCTGAGCTGGTAGGAAAAAATAGGTTTTTGTTTAAACAGCGTGTCGCTGACCACTTTGAGCTTGACGGTAGAGCCACTGATTCGCACGTCGGGCTGGTAGGCATACCAGGTGTTGCGATTGTTTGGGCCCAAGAACTTATTGGCGAGCGCAACTTTAACGTGGTTGCCTGCTGCGGGTAGATAGGACTGTAGGTCAAACTGGGTGCCGTTTTTGACGAATACCTTGCCGGACTCGGGTAGATCGGCAGAGAGGATAGGCAGTTGCTTGAATAAAGTGTCACTGACGACAACGAGCTTGACAGAGGATGACTCGATTTGAATATCAGGATTATAGGCGTACCAAATTCGCTGATTGTTGCCCAGGGTTTGGTTAGCGAGCACTAGCCGCGTGTGGTTACCCTCGGCCTCGGTGTAAGAAATGACCTCAAACTCGGTGCCGTTTTTAACAAAAACCTTTTCTGAATTGGAGAGCTGGCTGGAAAGCTTAGGGCTGAGCTTGAACAGCGTATCGCTTACTACTTTTACTTTCACTGCACACCCGGCTCCTAATGAATAGCGCTTTAGTCCAAACCCAATCTAAACCCTTAGTCGCTCAATACAATAACAAAACTTGTTTTATTTATAAACTTTGCCAACAGAGCGCGTCTTTTCTATGAAATTTGGTCAAAAGGCGGCTCACATAGGGCGTTCGTCAGGTCATTCGCAGCCTCAGGAAGCCATTCGCCCTCACTCTGGCGTCCAGTCAGCAGCATAAACCGGAGGCTGTATGCTGCCGGGAACCCTTCAGCCTCTAGCCAAATCGCTTCGGTTTCCTGCTCGCAGCTCAGCCGTTCTTCGTCCATAAGCTGCTCTGCCATCGCTGACATTGTGTTGCCTAGCTGCCTTGCTACCCGGCAGAAATCTGTAAATTCAGCAATTGTTAGCTCTATTGCCCAGCGATCGCCCCCAACCAGGCCACAGAATTCTTCAGCCTCAGGATTCCACCCGAGCCGCCAGCCCTCCCCTGATCTTATCTGGCGTGCCATCCTATCACCTGCAAAAGCTATACCCACACAAAAAAGTGAGGAGTGCTGCTGTGAATGCAAACGCTCCTCACCTTATTAAAGTCAGTTCTTTTTAAAAAGATGCCTATTCGCCAATAATCTCAGGCTGAGTCAGCTCATCAGACATTTCGACGATTGCGCGTAGCACAGGCTTCATCTTTGATTCGTCTAGGCTGTCAAATTCCTCAAAGCGACGGCGCTGAGCGCGGTTAGCCACCTGGACGGTGATGCGGTAGCGATTGGAAGCTGCACTGATCAAATCTTCGGTGCGACGCATGACTTGCTGGCTGTCAAAGGGAAGGCGCTTCATAAAGTTCGTAGTGAATATAGATAGTCAGTATAGCAAATGTGCGCGATTAGAGAAACTCAGCTTTGGTGACAAATGCCTTGAGACGAAAACCGAGCTGCGTAGAGCTGCAAATCAGGGTCGTTGATTTGGTTGCGTATCGCCTGCAGGATGGTTTGAGCCTGGTCGGCGGTTTCGGTGAGTGTAAATACAGTAGGGCCAGAGCCCGACATCATCGTGCCCAAGCCGCCGTGCTGTGAGGCGATCGCCTGCATTTTTTCCTTAAGCTGAGCGACTTTAGGATGCGCTGGCAGTACTACTTTTTGCAGGTCGTTGTGCAAGTAGGTGCCGATGGCATGAGCGTTGTGACCGGCAATGGCTCTTACCATGGGGCCTGAGTGAATGCGCGATCGCCGCTCTTCCAAACCTGCCGCTTTATCTAGTGGTTTGTAAGTGCCCTCAAACTGCTGTCGGTACGTTTGGTAGGCCCAGGGGGTAGAGACTGAAAGGCTGCTGTATTTGGCGAGTACAACATGGAGTTTGGGAGGGTTAGGGATTGGGTCGATTTCTTCACCGCGTCCAGTGGCGATCGCACACCCCCCCGCCAAACAAAACGGAATATCTGACCCCAGCTCAGCACCCAGCTCCTGCAATTCAATCCGAGTAAGCCCTAGCTGCCACAGCACGTTGAGCCCAAACAGGGTTGCTGCTGCATTAGCCGAACCGCCCGCTAACCCTGCGCCAACTGGAATTTTTTTTTCAATCGTAATTTCTACGCCGCCGTGCCGGTTAGTGCGATGCGGCAGTCGCTTTTGCAGCAGCGTGACTGCCTGATAGGCCAAATTTTTAGAATCGGTCGGCACCTGCAGATGATCGCACACGATTTGAATCGTCGGTGTGTTCAAAGGCTTTAGCGTAATCAGATCGGCCAGCAAAACGCTCTGCATCACCATCACTAGCTCATGAAAACCATCGGGCCGACTGCCGATAATTTCGAGATAGAGATTGATTTTGGCATTTGCAGAAAGTGTGAGCATGAGCGGTGCAGAATACTGAACAATAGAACTAGATTTCGTTAGGAGCTGTGGTATCAGCGGCATCGCTGACGGTATTACCCACAGCATCGTCAACGGCATCGCTGAGCGCTACCCAGTCGGTAACGCCCAAACCTTCAGCGCGAATTTGAGGATTCAACTCAAGGCGCTCTAGAATGCCGCTGAGCCGATCGCGATCGACGACGCCTTGCAGGTTGTTGCGCAGCATTTTTCGCTTTTGAGAAAAGCCAACTTTGACAAGCTGAGTGAGGCGAGAAGGATTTTTCGCAGGGGTGGGAAACGCTCTGGGCTTTAGCCGGATGACGGCGGACTCTACTTTTGGCGGTGGCTTAAACGCGGTAGGGGGGACGACGCAGATCTCTTCGCAGTCGGCCAGGTATTGAGCGCGGATGGTCAAGGCTCCGTTGGCGCGGGTGCCGGGAACAGCGCAGAGGCGATCGCTAATCTCCTTTTGTACCAGCAGCACGATATTGGCGTAGGGGTAAGGATTAGGGCGACTCATGGTGCCAAGCAGCTTTTCTAAAATCGGGGCGGTGATGTAATAGGGAATATTCGCCACGACTTTGTTAGGGCGATCTAGCTCAAAGTCAGTTAGCGCTTGATCAAAGTTGAGCTTTAGAAAGTCTGATTCGATCAGCCGAAACTGACCGCTGGCCATGTAGGCAATGAACTGTTCGCTGAGCTGGAGGCACAGATCTCGGTCGATCTCGATTGCTAAAACTTTGGCTTGGGTGTTGAGTAAACGCTGACTCAGCGCGCCTTGTCCAGGGCCGATTTCGAGCACATGATCAGCGGCGCTCAGCTCGCCTGCGGTGACGATGCGGTTGAGAATTTGATCGTCGCGTAGCCAGTGCTGGCCGAATCTTTTACGGGCTCTAGTGCCCTTCTTTTGGCTCTTTTGGGGGCTTATGTTTGGAGCCACTGGCAACGGTGTCCTTTAATGGAGGAATTTTAAGATGGCAGTCCATTTTAAGGGGCCAGAAGCTGCGAGTAAACGAATGCGAACTCCTCCGTATTAAGTATTTACCTTCGGTCGCTTTGTTTTCTAGAGTGAGATGTTGTTGCAAGGGCGAACACCCTAAGCAAAGCCATGGAAAAGCCTGAAGTCCCAAATCTCAGCACAGACACGTCGAGTAAGCCACCTGCTACCCCTTTGCAGTGCTTCACGGGTGCGCTGACGGCAGGGACGTTTTCACTACTGGCCTATCGGCTGACGGTATCGATTGCCGCTAGCTTTGCAAACAAACCCGTTACCTCCTCAAATCCGGCAGTTGTGAATATTTCCTCAGCGGTTCGGACGTTAGTCGTTGGGATGGTGGCGCTGGGCGCTGGCGTGTTCGGGGTGGCTGCTATTGGCCTTGCAGCGCTGGGCATTCAGATTTTAGTCAGGAAGCTTGCTGGCAAACCAAAGGAAGCAGAAGAGGCGAGCACTGGCGCTAAGACGGACTGAAGCGTGGGTGAAGGATTCGTGCGAAAAGGATTAACCCGCTATTTGCCTAAATCAATTAAGGTTGTTTGGCGATATTATCGACCTGTTTGGGCAAGGTATGCCCGAAAACACAGATAGAGACAGTAGCGAGTACCCTTTTGTATGGCACAGATTTTTATCTCAGCAGGTCACGGTGGCATAGAAGGCGGCGTTCGAGATACGGGCGGACGGGTCGCGGGCACGAATGAGGCGCAGGAGATGATTGCGCTGAGGGATTTGATTGTGCCGGAATTGCGATCGCGCGGATATGACGTGCTCTCAGTCCCAGACGATCTGAGCCTGGCTCAAAGCATTGGCTGGATTAACGCTAGAACAAGGCCAGGGGCCGTAGCGCTAGAAATTCACGCTGAAGAATTTAGCAACCGGGCCACACGCGGGGCGACGGTTTATTACATTGCTAATAATCGCGATCGCCGCGAGCAAGCCGAACTCGTGCTGCTCAACTTACTTAAAGAAGTTCCTGAACTCCCGAGCCGAGGCGTTCGCCCTGACACCGCCGCAGGCACCGGCAGACTCGCCTTCGTTCGCCAAACCGTACCGCCCGCCCTGCTCACCGAAATCGCCTACCTCACGAACGCCAAAGACTTTGCTTTGCTCACCCAGCGCCGCCGCAGCTTTGCAATTGGCCTGGCAAATGGCCTCGCCGCTTGGAGTCAAGCGATTACAGGCAGCACACCTACCCCGCCAGAACCCACCGTTCCCAGCTATCCCACCATCAATATCGAGATTAACGGCGGGCCGTATCAGGAAAAAGGCATCATCATCAGCGGCAATGCCTACATTCCTATTGACCTCGCCGACCTGCTAAACGTCGATCTCTCTAGTGACGCGGATATTCGCCGGGTGCGCTATCGCGGCGCGGTGTATGTAAAGGCAGTTGATCTTAAGCCTTTTAGTGTGGCAATTGGCTGGGACGCGCCTACCCGCACGCTTCAGCTCAGACCCGCCTCAGTGCTTAGCGTCTGTCCTGGCACCATTGACGTGATTATGAGCCACGGCAGCACGACTGAAACGCAGCTAGCTATTTTTTTACGGTCTGAAAACGACCGCGCCCTGGATCTGTTTCCCGACCTGCCTAAAATTTATCGTCAAGAAGGCACTATCGAAGGGGTGGACTATGACATTGCCTTTTGTCAGATGTGCGTAGAAACCGACTTTTTGCGCTTTCCGGGCCTGGTAGAGCCGTTTCAAAATAACTTTGCAGGTTTAGCCGATGGTGGGGGTAACTTAGCCACGTTTGAAAGCGCTCGGATTGGCGTCAGAGCCCAAATTCAACATCTCAAAGCCTATGCCAGTACAGAACCGCTGGCTCGCGAACGGGTCGATCCTCGGTTTGATTTTGTCAGACGTGGCGTTGCGCCTTTGGTGGGTCAGCTCAGCAACTTGTGGGCCGCCGATCCGCTGTATGGCGAGAAGATTCTGGCGCGTTTAGAAAGCTTGTACAAGACGGCAGGCTTGCTGTAGTCATCTAACTAAATATATATTTTCAGGGGCCGACTATTAAACTGCCACCCTGCTTCTTGGGAAATGTTCAGATTTTAGGGAAGGTTGGGGAACGCTGAAAAAATATCTCAACTTTGGTTGATAGATATCAATTCCCCCTTTGGATTTTTTGCTGTCTCACACATTAGCTCCCCATCATGGCTGTACAGACGACTTCTTTTGCTAAAAACTGGCTGTTTAGCCTGACGATTGCTCCGAGCAAAACGCGCGTGACTAAATCAACACTGCGCCGAGGGTTGAGCTGGATAGGCGGCGGGCTGCTGTGGGCTTTGCTGGTGCTACCGGCGCAGGCGGCTGTGGAGATGAGAGTTGCGATCGCGCAAGGCAGCGAGTCCATCACCGTCGGCAGCTCCACACTCGGCGTCATCAGCGATGGCAACGGTGAAGCGCTCTATCAGCTTCCTGAGCTTCAGGGCATCAGCATTAAAGCGGACGGCAATGAAGTTGATTTGACCAACGGGGGCGAAACCCTTTCGGAGTCGAATGCTTTTTGGCTGGAGCCCAGCGAAGATGGGTTTGTGTGGATTGGTGAAAAGTGGTATCGCGGGCGGGTGCTGGTGACGCTCGAAGATGGCGAGCTAACGGCGATTAACTACGTTGATTTGGAAGATTATTTGTATAGCGTGGTAGGCAGTGAAATGCCGACAAGCTGGCCGCAGGCGGCGCTACAGTCTCAGGCGGTGGCGGCCAGATCCTATGCGCTTTATAAGCGATCGCGCAACACTAACCCACTCTACGACGTAGACGCCACCACCACGTTTCAGGTGTACAAAGGTCTAGAGCAAGAAGCCCCTAGCACCATCGCCGCTGTCGATGCTACGACCAGTCAGGTCGCCACGCATAACGGTCAGGTGATTGAAGCAATCTTTCACTCTTCCTCAGGCGGCTTCACTGAAAACGCCCGTGACGTATGGAGTAGCGATGTGCCCTACCTGCAAGGCGTAGAGGACTACGACCACAGCTCGCCTGTGTTCACCTGGCAAGAAACCTTTAGCTTTGAAGAGTTTAGTGAAAAGATTGGCGATATTGGCACGGTAGAGAGTATTGGGACGCCTCAGATGACGGCATTAGGCCGGGTGGCTTCGATTGCGATCGCTGGCGATGAAGGCACCAAAACCCTCCGAGGCCGCGATGTTCGCTCGGCTCTGCGCTTGCGTAGCACTCGCTTTAATATTGAGCTGAGCGAAGCGACTGATACTGTGAAGATCACCGGCTCTGGCTTTGGTCATGGCGTAGGGATGAGCCAGTGGGGCGCAAGAAGCTTAGCCGAGCAAGGGTGGAGCTATGAGCAGATTTTGCAGCACTACTATCGGAGTATTGCGATTGCCCGGCTTGAGTCGTAAATCGGTTAGCCAAAACTACACTTCAGCTTCCCTGCGGCAGCGGTGATTTAAAGGCGAGGGGCAAAGTAACCACAAAGGTAGATCCTTCATCCACGGCTGAGGTGAGTTCGATGCTGCCTTGAAGTAGCTGCACAAGCTTATTGACGATGGTAAGGCCAAGGCCACTGCTCTCAGGAACGTACTCGCTAGCCTCGCCAGCTCGAAAGTAGGGCTCGAATATTTTGGTGTGCAGATCAGGTGGGATGCCTTTGCCGGTGTCGCAGACGGTGATAGCCCAGTGCCCATCTCCGACTTCGCGGCAGGTAACGCTGATAGAGCCTTGATCCGTATAGCGGATCGCATTGCTAATGAGATTGGTCAAAATTTGCTGTAGGCGAAGGCTGTCGGTGGTGACCTGGGTGGGCGCGCGATCGCAATCTACGCTCAGGGCGATTGACTTCTCTTGAACGCTCGTCTCAAAAGAATCAGCGACTGTGTTCACCAACATCGCAACCTGAACAGGCTCCATTTTCACAGTGAGCTGTGAAGACTCAGTGCGCGAGGATTCTAGCGTGTTATTGATGAGTCGCAAAAGCTGCTGCCCGTTATTCAAAATTCGCTCTACCTGCCTCATTTCTATCGCGCTAGGCTGCTGCTGGGCGAGTTCTTGGCGCTGTTTGCGAAGCAGGATGGTAGAGAATCCGATAATTGCGTTCAGCGGATTTTTTAGCTCATGGGCCAAATGAGAAACGCTGTCTTTTTGAATTTCGACCAGGCGCATCAGCTCTTGATTGGTCAGTAATAGCTGAGCGTGCATTCTCTCTAGTAGGCTAAGCTTATGGCTGACGTAGCTTTCTACCGATAGCAGTACGACAGTATCGAGCACCTTGTCTATTTGACGCATTGCTTTGACGACCTCCGGTACTGTCCCGGTCATCAGATCGGGCTCTAGCACGGTAATCAGCACAGCATTAAGCGTTCGGTACTCACGGATCAGCTCAGCAATATCAAATCCTTGTTCTGCGCGCACAGATCCATGCTCTGTGGCATCTTCTTCTAAGGCAACGTCTTCATCAGCAAATGCCGCTGTTAGCAGCGTAGCCACCGACGCTAAAACACCCGGCAAGCCGTTGTGAACGGCCTCGTAGGTCATGTCTCGATTACTGTCGATTTCTATGTCCTGACGGACTTTATCAACCCATAGGTCAATAACGGTATCGACCTTGTCGGCCAAGGTCTTACCCAAATCGTTCATATGTTTGCGGCGAGTGTGCTTGAAGGGGGTAGTTGCAGGTTATCAGGTGGTGCGATCGCTGTGATCGCGCTGTGCTGAAACTGTAACTATCCTTAAAAAGCTATCAAGAGTCCCACTTGCCGAAGATCGCCTGTGCCTTACGTCTCTGTGATACTAAATTCCATCCCCGAAAGACTATTGTCTGTTTTAATAATCTTCTCTAGCCGAAATCCGCTCTTTTCAAACAGCGTTTGAAACTGCTTTTTAGTGCGCCACCCACCGCCTGGGGTTGCCACATTAATCTGCACTGCAAAAATGCCGGGCATAATCCCGTCAGCCTCAGTCTTTGGCTCATCAATATCGGGCACAAAAGACTGTAGCAAAATTAGCCTGCCGTCTTTGGGCAGTGCCGCCCTACAGTTCGCCAAAATTTTCATCGCATCCGCGTCGCTCCACGCCGATATAAAATGCTTCATCACAATGGCATTCGCCCCGGCTGGCACCGATTCAAACACATCGCCTACTTTTATCTCGATTTGGCCAGGCTCAATGCCCTGGCTCGCCATGTAGTCTTTAGCCGTCTCGGTAACATCTGGCAAGTCGAACAAGATACCCTTGCAGCCGTACCGTTTAACAATGCTCGCAATTAGCCCACCCTGTCCGCCGCCCACGTCCATCACCGTTTCAAACTGGCCGAAGTCGTAGGCATCTAACAGACCATCTACCTGCGAGCCGGTAAGAAAGCTCATGGCTTTGATAAAAGTCTCTTTGCTCCACTCGTTGTCGTAGCAATACTGGTAGACGCCTTTGCCGTTTGCTAGCTCAAAAGGGACAACGCCTTGCGCTAAACCTTCGGGTAGGACTTTCCACGCGTCCCACTGTGCAGGCTCGATTAGATGCATGGCTAAATGGCCAGCCGAGGGCTTTTTATTGGTGACCAGCAGCGTAGAGGTTTCGGTAGGTGCAAACACTCTGCCGGGTTTCTCTTCAAGTACGTCTACATGGGCGAGCGCTCGCAGCACAAAGTAGAGCCTTTCAGCATCGGTGTTTGTTTCACTAGCAAGACTTTCTACGCTTTGTTCGCCTTTGTCGTCTAATAAGTTGAAAATGCCTAAGCGGGTGCCGACATAAAGGCACTGGCTTTTGACGAAGGTGAGCATCAAGTCGAAGACTCTTTGCTTGGCTTCGGTGTTGGGAGTGTCGGGGCTTGCGGTTGTTGCTGTCATTGCTTTATGGGGTGGGGCTATTGTTGGGGTGGGGCGATCGCAACTATTCAGTCTCCCCCTAGCTCAACGAGCTTACCGATGTTAAAGTCTATTTTCACCCAGCCTTTAAGGCGGCGAAGGTTGTCAATTAACAGCAGCGGAATTTGCCAGTTGTGAAGCATGAGAAAGGGTAGCGGATCGCTGGGATGTAAAACGGCGTCTGTGCCCTGGGCCATCTTTTGCCACCAGGCTTTTAGCTCGTCTAAAGACCGAACGCTTAGCAGTCGCCATAGCTCGTGGTATGTCCAATAGGTCGGCTTGCTCTCGGGTAAAGGTGTAATTGGCGCTTCTTGATCATCGCCATCAAACAGGTAGGCTTTGGCAACGCCAGGATGATCGTGAAACATCGTGATCGCTGAGTGCAAACGCGGGTTGCATTCAATCGGGTATACGGTGCCACCATCAGTTTGAATCATGTCGAAACACACCTGCCCGGTTATGTTCATTTTGCGAACGAACGTGTCTACCCACTGATAAATTTCAGGAACGTCTACCTGTTCGTAGTTGATTTGAAAAGGAGAAGACTTTGAGCAGCAGTGCAGCCGAATTTTGCCCTTACGCGCGGTGGCATGAAAGCAATATTCCTGACCGCGAATGAACTCTTGCATCACCCAGGGCTTTTCTTCACTAATAGGTAAACCGCGCACGTAGTCTTTCATTCCGTCAAACGGCAGCTTGGTTAAATCTAGCCGTAGCACCGAGTCGTAAGGAATACTTTTGACAATGTATTGGCTGCCGTCTGCTTGAAAGTCGAAGTCTAGTATTTGCTGCGGATCGGTGATGCAAAATACTTTAGGTGTAGAAAGCCCTAGCTCACTGGCTTTTTTGCAAAAGGCATATTTGTTATCTAGGGTTTCTGTTATTTCAGGATCTAAATGAAGTGACTCGCAGTAAGGTGCTAGCGATCGCTTGGCCAAAGAATCATAGTAGCTAGCAATAGGGCTAGAGACAGGTACAAACAGATCGATGTTGTTTTGCTGGGCGATCGCAACTAGCGCCGCACAATACCCATCAGCATCTTCTTCAGGCACAGGCACCGTAAAAAAGCCCTTAACCGCCCGCGAAAACCGATGGCCCGACAGCCAATACTTATGCGTTTCTACCAAATACACCTCATGGCCATCTCGGTGAAAAGATCTCGCTAGCTGCAACGCCTTCGTCATCTTAGCGCCTGTGATCAATATTCTCTTTTTCTCGCCCGTGGCGGTGTTTAGCCCCTCGGATCTGTGGAAGAAACCGCCTACTGAAGACCACAGAATCGCGGCTAAGTTAAACGGAAGCAACAGCAGTAGCAGAACCAGCGTACCGACGCTCTTGATAACTGTTGGATTATTGTCTGAAACGAGCGGG
Organism: uncultured cyanobacterium; assembly: GCA_963793265.1. Taxonomy (GTDB): domain Bacteria; phylum Cyanobacteriota; class Cyanobacteriia; order Phormidesmidales; family Phormidesmidaceae; genus Phormidesmis. The sequence goes on along the minus strand of CAWBZI010000001.1, from coordinate 1,706,419 downwards.
GTTGTAGTCATTGCCTGCGGTTAGTCTTCTCGTTTGTCTGTGCGTCTGTTTTTGCGTTTGATGATGGTAAAGCCGTCTCGTAGCGGTAGCATCACCTGCTCGATGCGAGAATCTTCAGTGACAAACTGGTTGAACTTGGCAATCAATCTGCCGTTCTCAGCGCGTTTGTGCTCTGGCAGGTAAGGCTGCCCTTGCATAAGTGTGTTGTCTACACAAATGAAGCCGTTGGGTGCAAGTAAGGTGCTCTCTAACAACAGATTTACGTAGTCTATGTAGCCGCCTTTGTCAGCATCAATGAAGGCAAGATCGAAGGTGTCTCCCGATTTTGCAAGCGATCGCATTGTTTCAATTGCAGGGGCAACGCTCACCTTAATTTTAGAACCATGAGGAGAATCGGCAAAACACGATTGAGCAAACTGAGCGGCGTAGTCGTCTACTTCGCAGGCGAGCAGGTGACCATCTTCAGGAAGCGCCTCAGCGATCGCTAGTGCTGAATACCCGGTAAACATGCCAACTTCTAGCACCCGCTTAGCGCCGCTGATAGAAACTAACATCTTGAGTAGCTGCCCTTCAATATGGCCCGAAAGCATCTCTTGCTCTAGTGCCCGGACGGTTTCGCCATCGTCAAAATGCTTGCTCCAGTCTGTCTGCTGCGTTTTTTGCGCGAGCTTAAAGAGCGCCGCTGACTCAGCCGTTGTGCAGCTTTCGAGATAAGGATCGAGTCCTGCTGCTAACTGATAGGCTTCTTTAATCGCGGTTTTTAACGGGGTCGAGATCGTTTGGACTTCAGAGAGATTAACAATTTCCTCTAGCTGCTCAACGAGGATTCCTAGAGGCGTTACGGGCCTAGCCGCAATCGGAGAAGTCTGTTGAGTGTCTGCCTGGGCAATGGGGTGAGGTGTTCTCTTTTCTGCGGCGCTGACCATGTTCAAGTAATCCCTACGGGTGCCCTAATAATTTCGCTTCGTTTTACTAACTTATGTCTTCTTACACGTTCTTGCAATCACATCTTGTTAGCGCATTTTCAGCTAGTGGCAACGAGTACTGTGTGCGATCGCCTCTCACTCTTCTCTCTATCTAAAGAAGGATTCATTCTCGAAGCCCGTCATAAAAGCTGCGGGCGCTATCCTAAGATACAAAGAATGTGATGTGCGTGTTTTATTGACGCCTTTTCAACCCGAGGGGTACAGAAATAATTCAAAGGACGTATTGACTACAGTACATCACTGTGAGTAGCCGTAAACCTTGTCATGATTGGGTTTCAAAATATCAAAGTTTTTCAGTAGGATCACCTTGCCCGCATAAAAGCTGTGTTAGAGTACTCATAGAAGAGACGCCTTAACAAACCAATCTAATCTAAATAAATTCGGCTAAACAAAACGCTTCGCTTGTGCTATCTCCCCTTTAAGCTTCCTCGCAAATGACCCTATCGACGACGACCGCGGCAATTGAGTCTTTTATCTCTTGTGCCCAGAATAATTTTGTCCGAGAAGACAGCGCGCTTTCCTCTCAAGACTTAAGCGCACGCCTCGACACCATCCTTTCTAGTGAAAGCCTTGGCAGTTTACTGCTAGCGCTGATTGACGCCCCTGCCTTTAGTGACAAGCTGGGTAAAGAATTTGCTGCTGCTAGTGCAGTTTCAGGCATATCAACCTGCCGAAGCCTTCGGAGCTGTTTGAACTTTTCGCTGAGCCGTTTTTTCACAGCTTTAGCAGAGCTAGTAGCCGCCTTCGATAAAGCTGAAGGTGGGCTTTGGTATGAGTTTGCGATGGCGGTGAGTCACTCTGAATGTCGCGATGAGAAGCTGTTGAACTATCTTTTGAAGGGCGCTCGCAGAGCCTTTTACACAGAGCTATCAGAGCGCCTAGTGAAAGCAAATCCTCACGCTATCTACCCTACTTCTAGCTACAGAGAAAGCGTCGGATCTGTTGAAAGTACCGCAGACGATCAGGTGATTGAAGCGGTGGTGGGCTCTCGCACGTTTACCTCCATTCGCATCGTTGACCATACGCTCGACCCTTCTCAAACGGCGCTTAAAGACGTTTATGTTTCACAGAGCCGCTGCGTTTGCCTAGTCGATCAAAACGTAGAGCAGTTTTACGGCGAGCAGCTAGAGCACTACTTTGACTATCACGGCATTCCGTTAGAAAAGCTCGTATACCGAGCGATGGAGGTCGATAAAGGCATCTATACTGTCGAGAAAATGCTAGGTGACTTTAAGCGGCTAGGGATTTCTCGTAACGAACCTGTGCTGATTGTTGGCGGCGGGGTGCTAGCCGATACGGGCGGGCTAGCCTGCGCGCTGTATCATCGCAATACGCCCTATGTAATGCTCTCAACCTCGATTGTGGCGGGCGTAGATGCTGGCCCTTCGCCGCGTACCTGCTGCGATGGCTTTGGCTATAAGAATCTTTTTGGCGCGTATCATCCGCCTGTTTTATCTCTTACCGATCGGTTCTTTTTTAAGACGCTGAGAGAAGGCTGGCTGCGGCACGGCATTATTGAAATTATCAAAATGGCGGTGGTGAAAGATGCTGAGCTGTTTGATGATTTGGAGAAGGCAGGCGCGGCGCTGATTTCCACCCGGTTTGGAACGCTGAACTGTGAGGAAGGCGAGGGTGAGAAGATTGGTAGTGAGGAGCGCGATCGCATCAACACCCTTTCTAAGAAGATTCTAGGCGGTGCCATTCGCAGCTATGTTGCTGCTGAGTACAACAACCTATACGAAACGCATCAGTGCCGCCCTCATGCCTACGGCCATACGTGGTCGCCCGGCTTTGAGATTGAGGCAGGCTTGCTGCATGGTCACGCGGTTGCGATTGGCATGGGATTTGGGGCGTACCTCAGCCATAAGCTGAACTGGATTAGTAAGCAGGAGTGCGATCGCATTATGCGGCTGATCAGTACCTTTGGGCTGAGCCTGTGGCATGAGGTGCTAGAAAACAAAGAGACGCTTTGGGCTTCACAAGAAAAGATTTTTCAAAAGCGTGGACAGAACTTGGTTGCGCCTTTGCCTAAAGGTGAGATCGGTCAGTGTGGCTATTTGAATGAGCTTTCAAAAGAAGACTTGTTTAGGGCGATTGAAGAGTATCGGATTGTTTGTAAGGACTATCCGAGGCAGGGGTTGGGAATTGATCCGCACTGTAGCGATGTTGGCTTAGAGAATCCGGCGACGGTGGGACAACCTATTGCTGATCAGGCGCTCAGCGAGCATCCTGAGGCGCAGTCTGAAGATCAGGCTGCGCGGCGAGAGCTGTTGTCTGCGGTTTGATAGGAGAATACTCGGTAGTTGAGAACGCTGGGTAAGAGCCCCCGTCCCCATGATGGGGCTCTGAGGCGAGATGTGTTGGGACTTGTTGATTTCATTTGCACTCAGCTCATAGCCTAGCCTGTATCCATTCTTTCATGCCTTTCCGCTTCAAGATCGCTCGGTCTGACTTTGGCGCAACCCAGCCGTAAATCTCTTTTTCGCTATAGCCTTTTTTGGCATTGCCAAACGCCCACTGCATAGAGGCATAGGTCGCTGGATCTCTGCCGTCTATAGAAAGGCTGTCATTAAGCTGGCAGGCGACTTTCCAAGCTTCTTCGGGTGATGCGGTAAATCGTAGTATCTGCTTTGACCAGTACATTCTCAAATTGTTGTGCAGCCAGCCCGTGTTTAGCCATTCTCTTTGAGCTGCGTTCCACGTGTCGTCGGGTGTATTGCCGTGCAAAATGTCGTCAAATGATCTAAGTTCTGGTCGTTTGTCATCAGCGTGATCTGCGAGCGTTTGTCTTTGTTCATCGGGCAGGGCATCGTACTCGTGCAGGTTGGGTGTGTAAAAAGCCTGGTAGTGTGACCACTCTCGCCAGGTTAAGAACTCGTCTCTAAACTTCCAGGTGTAGCTTTTGGGAATGTCTGTTGATGTGATCGCTTCTAGCACCTGATGCGGGCCGATTGAGCCAAAGTGTAGGTACGGCGATAGCTCAGAGGTGGAATATTCTAGAGCTGGATTGTTTCTAATCCATTTGTATTTTGCCAGGATGTTGTTTTGTAGCGTTTTTAGGCGAGCTGAGATCTCGGCATTTGTGGGCGGATGCTCTTTTGATATGAGGATGTCGTGATTGATGTCGCACTCAGATACCAAATCTTTGAGGGCGTTGTCGTCGTAGGTCGCGAAGTTTTGGGTGGGAATGTCTTTGGGGGGTGCGATCGCCTCGCCTAAAACCGAAACTTCCTTACGCATATCAGCATACCGATCTCTCAAGGCACTATGCGCCTTCCTAAACTCGGGCGTAGTACTCAGTCCCGTAGGTAGCTTCCGAGTCGGCACCAGTCTCGCTGCATCGATGTAAAACAAGCTTTGGCTCGCAATATCTTTTAGCCGTTCGAGCCTTACTCTATCCCATACTGTATAGTCCTCATCGGTGTAAATAGCCGCTGCTTTGGCAATCAGATCGAGAAGTATCTTTCTATCTTCATTTTCTACAAGAACTTGAACGCAGGGAATGTTTTTGCTTGCAAGTGTTTTAGCTAATTCTCTCAGGGTACCGAGCGCAAAGTAAACGAGGCGATCTGAGGCGTAGGTGGCTGTTGTATCGACTTCGCTGTAGACGACGATGCTGAGGTTTAGGGTTTTGGCCTGGGCGATCGCGCTATCAATCACCGGATTATTCTCACCCCGCAAAGCCCGGTTCAGCACAACTAGCACATAGTCACCCTCCTCTAGCAGCGGCTTATCATTCGCCTGCACCTGCCTGTCTATCAAATCACCCATTCCTTCAACTGCTGACATTCGCCTTTTCCTTACTTGTTGTTTTCTTCGCCGCAGTCTTCGTCTTCTTTCTGGCTCGCCTACCCTGAGGCCGTTTCCTAGACCCGTGCTTCTCGTACACGGCTTCTGCCTCAGCCTTCGCCTCAGCCGTTTTCTTAATCGCTAAAATCTTAGCTCGGGCCGCTGCCGCCGCAGGTCGATGATCCACAATCGGCGCAGGGTAGTCTAGCTCTCCCTCATATAGCCAGGGCGTTTGTAGAACATCATCGTCTAAATGGGCAAGTTCTGGCACCCACTGCCGCGTAAACGTACCGTCAGGGTCTTGATCGACCCCCTGCTTAGTCGGTGAGTAAATTCGGATAGCGTTAATACCTGTTACACCAGACTGCATTTGCGTTTGGGGCCAGTGAATGCCGGGCTCGTAATCGGTAAATAGTCGGGCCAAAACGTCACCGCTCTTTTGCCAGGGTAGCCACAGGTCGTAGCTTGCAAAGCTCATGAGCATAGAGCGCATTCTAAAATTGATCCATCCTGTCGCCCGCAAATATCGCATACAGGCATCGACAAAAGGATAGCCCGTTTGGCCCTGGTCATACGCTTTTAACCGAGCGGCATCATCGCCGTCTGCTCGCAGGCCCACGTACGATCTAGCCATCGGCAACCATTCCAGCTCTGGCTCTAGCTCTAGCTTTTGCGTAAAGTGACAGTGCCAGTGCAAACGGCCTACCAAAGAACTCAGAGCACTCGGCCAGCTACCGCGCTCTGCTTTGGGTAAAGCCGATACTTCAGCTCTCCTTTTCAGCGTTGCCTGATAAATCTCTCGCATGGAGAGCGTCCCATAGGTGAGATGAGGCGAAAGCCGAGAACAGCCTGTTTCTCCTGTTACTGGAGACGACATATCAGTGCGATAATGCTCACCGCGTCCGTATAAAAAGCTCTTTAAATCCGCGAGAGCAGCCGTTCTGCCAGGCGTTTGCAAATTGCTAATACCGTCGTGTTCGAGTCCTAAAGATTCTGGTGTAGGCAGACTCTCAAGCGCTGAGCTATTTACAGTTGAGCTATCTACAAAAGAGATCTCTTTTGGCAGCGGGCAGATCGGCTCGGCCATCAGCTTATCCCAGTGCTGTGACCAATGATCGCGGTCAATTTTGGAACCTCGCCACACGCCAAACTGCAAGGGCTCATGAAAAGAAACGCCGTTTTGCTGGCACCATTTCCTCACAGCTCGATCTCGCTGATACGTCCAGTGGTTGCCGGTTTCCTGATGCGACCACAGCTCAATATTTGAATACGTATTGCTGAGTTCTTTCAAAACTTCTACGATGCTACCTGTTCGTATCGTTAGTGCTGTACCCAGCGATCGCAAGTCTTGAGCAAGTTCTTCTACACAGCCCTTTAAAAATAAATACTGACGGTAGCTAGTATCTTCTAGCGCCCAATAGTCCGGTTCAACAATATAGATAGGCAGTATAGGCCCTTTCTTAGCGGCTAAGGCAAGGCACTGATGGTCTGACAAGCGAAAGTCTTTTTTGAACCATACAACTTGCAGCGCATTCATTAACAATAGCCTTTTGATGTAAAAATATCTCGAAAGATTCCTTTAGCCTAAAGAAATCCAGATATCTTTGCATCCTCCCTATCGGTGAATCTGCTAGCGTTTGCCAGCGTCTAAAGACCAGATTCGTAAGCTCGAATTATTTATATTCTGAATTTTCGTACCTTTTCACAACACTTTAAAGATTCATAGAAGTGTTTGCCCATACTCCAAACGCTTCAAACTCCAAACGCTTCAAAAATATTGTGTTACTTATGCCCAAAAACCTGAATCTACCCATAGTCAGAAAGTATTTGAGACGCAAAGAATCAGGAAATATCGTTTGCTCTCGTCCATTAGAGCTACCTTGTAACATGCTAAAGGACTATCAATTCAACGTTCAACAACGGAACGTTCTTCCTATCTACAGATGAAGATACTAATTAGATTGACGAGTATGGGCCCGTACGCTTTTAGTAAAGGAATAAAACTTTATGCCTATGCAAACAGAACGCGCGATTGGACTTTTTTCTAGCCGCAGAGAAGCTGAGCAGGCCATGATGAAGCTGCGCGACAGCGGCTTCGATATGAATAAGATCTCGGTGGTGAACAAAGGTGGCGAGTCGGGCAATATGCAGGGCGCGAGCGTCAATGACAGTAAGGGCTCTCAGGTTGCCGAGTCTGCGGGTGAAGCAGCGGCAGTCGGCGGCGTTAGCGGCGGTGCAATCGGCCTGATTGGTAGCCTGGGCGTACTGGCTATTCCAGGCGTAGGGCCTGTTGCTGAACTTGGCATCTTGCTTGCTAACACCGTATTTGCAGGCGCGCTGGGCGCAGCTAGTGGCGGTTTGTTGGGTGCATTGGTCGGTTGGGGTCTGCCCGAAGATCAGGCCCAGTACTATGACGATCGTGTCAATAAGTCTGGCGACTATCTGGTTATTGTTGAAGGCGACACCAGCACTATTCAGGCCGCTCAGGCTGTTCTCCAGGAGAACAATGTTAGAGACTGGCGCACGTTCTCTGGCACTAGCACTACCTCAACTGCAACAAATGCTGCACCTGGCACGGTAACGCCTCAGCCACCTGCTAGCACAACAGGCACGGCTGGCACAATGGGTACTACTACGCTGTAGACCTTTGAGTAAGTAGTATCAAGCGTTTTCTTTTTAGCTTACTAGCCGTCTAAACGTTAACAATGGAAAAAAGCCCCTACAGCTTCGTAGGGGCTTTTTTCATGGGTAGTCAATTATTTATAGGCGATCGCTATCATTTATCTTGCACTTAAAGACCGACTAAGCCTTTGCACAAATCCTGCCGCCGCAATTTCAGCTACCCCTCTCAAAGCTTTCACCGTCATCCCATCTCTGGCGCTACCCGAGAGCCCAACCAAAATCATCACCGCATAGTTCGTCAGTAAATCCGCTTCAGACTTTGACAGCTTAGGTGCGCCTTTGATGATGCGATCGCCTATCAAGCCCCGAGTCGCCTGCCGAAAACAGGTTGTTGCAGCGATCGCCTCACCATCCGTACAGTTCCGCGTACCGTCCATAACTAGGCACCCTGGTTTTTCAGGATCGGCAGCATAGTTCTCAGCCGCCTGAATAAACAAATTAGAGATTGACGCCTCTAAAGTCTCTCCTGCGCTCAAAGCAGCCGGTAGCCAGCAGCCATTCTGTTGTACATAGCGCCCAAGCACCTGCTCAAACAGTTCTCGCTTGCTGCCAAACGCTGAGTACAAACTAGGCGCAGTAATCCCAATTGCTTTGCTCAGCTCTGCTACGCCAACACCGTCATAGCCGCGCTCATGGAATAGAGCCATCGCAGTTGCGATCGCCTCATCTACATCAAATCCTCTGGGCCGACCTCTTTTTCCTATTTTTTTAGTGACCACTAGCTTATTCAAAAGTTCTCTGCTATCGTATTTCTATAGTAACCGATACACAAATAAAGAGGCTGGATCATGGCTACTCTCACGGGCAAAAAAGCATTAGTTCTTGGCGGCTCTCGCGGCATCGGGGCGGCCATTGTCGAACGGCTCATCGCAGAAGGTGCGCAGACGATCTTTACCTATGGTGGCTCTGCTGAAGCGGCTGAAACCCTCTCGAAGCAAACGAATGCCAGAACGCTTCAGGCAGATAGCGCTAGTCGCGAAGCTGTCAGTAAGGTCATCGCAGACGAGGGGCCGCTAGATATTCTGGTGGTGAATGCAGGAATTGGCGTACTTGGGCACTCGTTGGAATTAGATCCAACTGACGTAGATCGGATGATTGATATCAACGTGCGGGGGCCGTATCACGCGGCGGTGGATGCCGCACGGCAGATGCCTGAGGGCGGGCGAATTGTGATTATTGGATCGGTAAATGGCGATCGGATGCCGTTTGCAGGCGGTGCGGCCTATGGCATGACCAAATCTGCGGTGCAGGGAATGGTACGAGGGCTGGCGAGAGATTTTGGCGATCGCAATATCACCGTCAACAGCGTTCAGCCCGGCCCTGTGAATACAGATCTCAATCCTGAAGATGGGCCGATGAAAGACTTGATGCACTCTTTCATGGCGATTAAGCGTCATGCTCAGCCTGAGGAGATTGCAGGTATGGTCGCTTATTTAGTGGGGCCAGAAGCCTCGATTGTTACCGGCGCGCAGCACACGATTGATGGTGGTTTTGGCGCGTAGTAAGGCGCGTAGTCGTTTGAGTCTCTGGCATCATGTGAGCGCCTGGCAGATGACGATTTTTACAAAGTATTCCAGTACGGAGTATTGCAGTTGTCAACAGTTGTTGAACGTAAACCAACAGGCGTAGACAGTATCTCTATTAGGCTAGATGTGGTTTTGTTGTATGTGTCATAGCATACATACAAATATCCCTGGTGGAGTACGTTTTTATGTCATCTTCTATTGATTTCAAACTGTGGGCTCCTTACAACGCAAAGGCTTTCCTGCTATGTGACTTTGTTCAAGACCAATCGTTAGAGATGGAGAAGGGAAAAGATGGATACTTTCGCACGAAGGTAGATCTTGAAGATGGTGAGTATTTGTATAAGTTTCGCGTGCAGTCTAAAAGCTTTTTTTTAGAGGAAGACGAGTGGGTAGAGGTGATTGATCCTTATGCCACGCAGGTGAATGAAGCTGAGCAGATGGCTGTGATGATTGTGAAAGATGGCGATCGCATCATTGACGACTACGTTTGGCAGCACGACCAGATAGACGTGCCTGAGCCCGACGAAATGATCATTTATGAAATGCTGGTTCAAGACTTTGCTGCTAAAGAAGATAAAAGCGGTAGCTTCCAGTCCATTATTAAAAAACTCGACTACATTCAAGAGCTAGGCGTAAACACGCTCGAACTGATGCCCGTTCAGTCTTGCCCGATGGAAATTGGCTGGGGCTACAACCTGCGCCACTACTTTGCTCTGCGCTCTAGCTATGGCAAGCCCGCCGATCTTAAGCAGCTCATAGACGAATGTCACGCTCGCAACATAAGAGTCATGTTAGATGTGGTGCTCAACCACTCCGAGTCTGAAAGTCCGCTTACCCAAATCGACTACGATTACTGGTACCGCCGCGATGCTAAAGACCCCGACAATAGCTGGGGCCCCGAGTTTGACTACGACCACTACGACGACAATTACGATCGCCATCCCGCCCGCGACTTCATGCGGGATATGGTCAATTTTTGGATTACTGAATATCGCTTCGACGGCCTGCGCTTTGATGCGGTAAAGCAGCTCGATCGCCCTGACTTTTTAGCCTGGATTGTTGATGAAGCAGGGATGGCAGCTAAGCCTAGAACATTATTTACAGCTGGTGAGCATATTCCTGAAAAGCCTGAGATCTCTGGCTTAGAGGGGCCGGTTGATAGTAGCTGGCGCGTTAGCTTTCACTACAACTTTTTAGATGTATTGTTCAAACCAGAAGATAGTCTTGAGCGGGTGAAGGATTTGATCGACCCAACTCAGCAGGGCTTTCAAAGTACCTCTGATATCATCAACTATCTCATCAGTCACGATCAAGACCGGCTGATGCCCATTTTAGGAAATGCTGAAATCTTTGATGAGGCTGCTTTTAAACGAGCTAAGTTTGGCGCAGCGCTGGTGATGACGGCGATGGGCATTCCGATGATCTGGATGGGAGAAGAGTTTGGTGAGTACAAAGAGAAATCACTTGATCCTTCTCCTTTGGATTGGATGCTGTTAGATAATGACGGTAATCTTGGACTACTGAAGTATTACAAGGGTTTGATCGCACTGAGAAAGGAGAATGCAGCGTTGCGTTCTGACAATATTGCTATATTTCATGAGAATGTAGACGACAATATTCTGGGCTATATGCGCTGGCATGAGATGGGCGCTCGCGTAGCTGTAATTGTCAACTGTTCTGACAACTACATTGCCGACTATGAGGTGAGCGATATGCCTGAAGATGGGCAGTGGCACGAGTGGACAAAAAACTATGACGTGCCGGTTGAAAATGGAACGCTGACAGTCGACTTGCCTGAATATGAGGCGCAGGTTTTGGTGTGGTCACCGGATTAAAAAGTCTTAGAGACGGCGTTCGTCGGGGCTAGCGGCTAGCTGCCTCAAAGATTTGGTTAGCGCTCAGACCTAGTTCACGAAACACACTTGACTCTATCTGGTCATGACAACAACATCAGGGCGGAATGCTGTTGATGTACTTAGTCCTTTGATCAGGCACCTATGAGGAATAAAGTAGGGCAAATCTTGTCTGTCGATCTCTACGTTTAGCTTTCGAGCCACCAGCGCGACAACTTCTTCATGAGGCCCGGTTGGTTCCATCTCAATCAGCTCCCCGTCAATCAGTTCGTAGCGACTCTCATCCTCGTATTGACGAATAAAATTAAACACAGCCTACGCCTGCAAAGAAATGGTTTCTATCAGCGGACAAATGTCTCCCGGCTTGGGCCGAGGTTCATCTGAAGCCCACTGATCGCGATACTGCACTAAGCTGCTCTTAAACGATTCCATTTCTCGAATTTGGGCCTCTATTTTCTCTATCTTTTCTTGTAAGAGCGATCGCACCAAACCACACGGCACATTCCCTTGCCTATGAACATTCAACACCTGCGCAATCTCTTCTAAAGAAAAACCCAGCGCCTGCGCTTTCTTAATAAACTGCACCTGATGAACCGCAGATGGTAGGTAGTAGCGATAGCCATTACTGCCCCGTTGTGAGGTGAGTAAGTCTATCTCTTCGTAATAGCGCAGCGCCCCAACAGCTACGCCTGTTTGCTTGGAGACTTCACCAATTTTTAAGCGCTTCTCTAATGGCTGTTTGCCGTCCACACTGCTATTCCTCCTACAAAAACTACCCCTATTCTAAACGCTACAGTGAGCTATAGGGGTAGGTAGGCATTGTTGGTAAGCAGCTACATTCGAGTCAGAATGTTCACCTTGGCCCGCTTATCAGGCGCTAGCTCACTAATCTCTGACGTTTCTATCAGCCCATCTTTCAGCAGCCTGGAGAGCGTAAATATGAGGAAAGATTCTCTGTCATCGTATTTACCATCAATCTCGTGCCTTCTGGCGCTCAAGAAGTCGTGTAGTTGCCAGATATCTTCAGTTGTCGTGATTGAGCCTGCCTGTTCCCTTACTCTTGTTACTAGCGTTTCTACTTCTCGATCATGGGCTTTTTTAAGCGCAGCTTCAGCCACGGCCTTTTCTGTTTCGCTCCACGTCACGTCACTTTGCTGCGTCATGTCAATTGAAGTTTATATCGTTGTTTTGGTTTTGGTAAAAAAGCCCCCTAAGATAGGCTTTCTTATTGCCTATTTTAAGGGGGATTAAAGCGAATTTGCTATCTATAAAGAACAAACGTTTGCTATTAACGAACTAGGTTCAATAGCTCTTTGGGCGAGGCGAGCAAATCGATGGCCACGAAGAAAATCTTCCCTTCAGGGTTAAGCAAAAAGCGCCACGCAATGTTCATGCCAACGGCTGCACCAAACCAGGGCGTTTGACATTTACCCGTTACTTTGATCTGCTTGTAGCCGTCTTCAGCCGCTTCTTCTACCGCCTGTCCTGGAATCAAGTTGAGGTTCTGGCATTCTTCTGTAAAGAATCTCGAAATGGCTTCTTTGCCAACAATAGGCTTGCGAAAGGGAGGCTGCAAGGCACCGTCGGTCGCAAACAAATCGATCAGCGCCCCAAAGTCGTTGGCGTTCAGGTTGTTCATGTAGTTCAATACGGTGGTGTTATCGGTGCCTTCGATTGAAACTTGGGTGCGATCGCCTATAGAAGTAGGTGGCGCAACGGGCTCTGCAACGCGATCAAAGCTGTCTGAGCCAGTGTCAAAGCCCATGTCTACCACAGAGCTACGGAGTACGGTGATTTGCTGACCTGACTCTAGCCCGCGAATAGACTGCAAAATGGCGGCGGCGTTAGCAGAAAGCTTGTAGCCTTCAGGAATAGGCGCAACAAAGCCCTGCTCCATCCATTCGCCAAGTCTGAACCAAAAGCCGAGCTTAATGTTGGGCGTCCAAGTGCTGTAGGTGCGAGAGATTTCGGTGTCGGCGCGGTTTGCCAAATCACACATCGCCTGGGATTGCTCCAAAGGCGTCATATTTTTGATTTTGTTCATGGTGATTTCGGCAAACTGCATATTGGCAGCACCCGGAGCCGCAATCGTGATGCCCTGGCCCATTTCGAGGTAGGCAAACCAGATGAGGGCTAGCTGATCTTCAGCGCTGAGCTGAGAAAACCGGGCAATCGTTGCAGGAACGGCGTCAGCAGAGAGCGTGTTGGGAAAAATGTTACGTGCAGAAGCAACGGTGTATGGCATAAATTCTAGAGTTTATTAAAGTACGGCAAATTAAAACGGCGATCGCCTCCCATCTGCTTTCTCTGGCAGTTGCCAAAAAGTTGCAGCACAATCGTCTTCGGCAACAAGTATATTGCTGCTAAGTATTTGTTTTCAATAAGTCAATCCTTTTGTTAACTTGCTTAACAAAGCTTAACAGAGTGCTGCGTTTTCAAATATAAAATATTTTGCGCGTCGCTACTTTCTTCCAATAAATCTGCTGAACGTAGTGCCCGTATCTTGTCCCCATTCCCAGTTTGCAACGATGCCGACTCGATTGATTCGCAGCCGATTGAGCTGGGGATAAATGTCTGTAATCGATCGGTAGAGCAGCGGTTCTTTGTTGACGTGCGCGGTAAAGTTGAGCCCGTCGAAGGTGACTCTGAAGGTGTGCTGCTGGCCCCAGGTAATGCGACCTGCCAAATTACTCCACACCCCGTCATAAATTTCTTCAAAGCCATCAACGTGCAAAAAGGCAGACATCGCTGAGCCGTCAAAGGTGTCATCAAGCCAGTGATTAATAATGAGATAGTGATCGGCATCTTGCCAAAAGATCAGACCCCCCCGCCCTTTTTCCCGCTGATGGCGAGCGGTACCCGGTGGCAGAATATCAACTGAAATATCGGCAAACTCAAGATTCTTCCAGGCGACGGTGTAGGCTAATCGACCAGGATTTGGCTGTTCGGCTGAGGCTTTCACGCGAACGCTTTTGTCGTTGGTCAGCCGCATTTCGCCCTTACCAATTTCTTTTCGCCACGTTTGCTCTCCAATCTCACTAAGTCGTCCGTTTAAATCGCTATTTGCCCTATTGCTTGCAAAGTTATCAGCCACGAGTATCTGCGTCCCTTGCTTTTGCCAGGGTGCGCCCATTTTTAGCTCAGCCGGGATGGGAATATTGCGCGGGTGTGATTCTAGATTTTGAAAGGAAATAAAGTTTTCTGTTTTGCTGGCGCGATCGCTCAAAAGCCCTATTTTTGTCGCCTCTTTCAACCTATCGTCGGTAAACCAGCGATCAAAGAGTAAAACGCCGTTGAGATAAAGGCTAAAAGAATTTCCGTTATCTAAGATCTGAATAGCGTTATCAGCATCAGCTAAAAGCAAGTTCTTTTCATCTGTTGAAATGTTTAACCACTGTCCATCTTCGCAAATCTGTAGCTGACATTTGTTGTTTCTCAGCCATAGCGCCCAACTGTTGTTCTTGTCCTGAGTTCGCCAAAAGATAGCCGCTTTGTTTGTATGTGTGTATGTTTTATTTGGAAGGGCCTTTTGTTGAACGGTTGCGATCGCACAAATCCCTCCAGATGCCGCGGCCCCATCGATCAAAGCCAAATTACGCTGCGCTTTTCCCACCAACCCTCGGTCGGTTCTACAAAAATCTCCCTCTACAACCTCCCAATCCCCCCCAACTTCAGCCTGCTCAAGCGTCTCGTTCCCAATCAGCCGGTCGGCCACCTGAGCCGTCCCATACCATGCCTCAAGCTCAGAGAGCACCTCTGCGCGCGCACCATACACGCGGCTATCGACTCGAAACCCGACCTGACCCAAAGCACCTTGATGAATGCCTGCATAAACTGTCTCATCACTCCCTTGACTATCGATGCCGACTAAGCGCATAAAAGGATAAGTGCCGAGGCCGCGCGTGTTTGGCAACGAGGCTGCATAATAGGCCGCACCTTTTTCTCTAAGTACAACAATGTAATAGGTTTGTAGATTTTGCACACCTTTGACTGCCGGAGATAGGCGATCGCTCATCCTCACGCAAAGCGTCCCATTCTCTGCCTCACTCGACTGCATCACGATGGCGTTTCCTGCCGCCGTCGGATCTGACGCGCCCGATTGGGCAAACCAGCCAATCGCCAAATTCTCTTTTAAATGCCCCTCTTTAAACCGGCCTTTACGATTGCGCACCCAGCGATAGAACAGATTCAGTCTGTGGTTGTGATGTGAGCTAAGAGCCCAGTGCCAGAGGCGATCGCCTATAGACTCAGTTTCGCTCCCTCGGAGCCAGCGAAAAACTCTGCCTTTGAGCGTTTCCCCGATATCATTACCTTCCGAGGCATTGTGGCCGTTGAGCATGAATACGGCCAGGGTAAGACCAGCTTCTCTTTTGTAGGGGCCGTAGGCGATCGCACATCTTCCCCACCCCGGCGTCACCATCGGTCGAATTCGCAGCGCGCCGTTATCGATAGAAATCATCTTTTCAGCGTCAGCGCCCTGTCGCAGGTGACCGCGCTTACTTCGGGTGCCAATAACTTTGCCTAATCGCACCGCATCTGAAAAATCATCAACGGTAGGCACCTGCTTATCTTGATTCATAAGGGTTATGAAAAATCTCGTAGTCTTGAAAAAAACAATCTAAAAAGTCACCTTTGGCAACATCTTTCAAAATTGGCCAGTTGGGCTGTAGCCTTTTCATCTGTGAGGCGTGCTGATTAAGCGCCTTCCACTTTTGCTCTAGCACATCACCAACATAGACAGAATGCCGAAAATCTTCTAACAAAGCATTGCCCGATCTCCCCGCAAGACTGGCCTGAGCAATGCGCAGCGTCTCTCTTTTGCTCTGCCCTCCAATGCCCATCCACGGCCAATGCTGCCAGTACCAAATAGGATAGGCATACACAACGTACTGATAGCCAAGCTGCTCGTTTAGCTCATTTAGCGTAGCAACCACAATCTCATAGGTCACCGCATGGTCAGGTGGCGGCTCTAGGGCATAGGGCACAAAAATTTCTAACGGCGAATGCGGCGTTGAATGCCGCATAAGCAGCCGCCGAACGTGCGCTTTTGCCTCCAGCTTAAATTGGCTCAAACAACCGTCGTCAAACCCTAAAAAGGTAATATCTTCAGCGCCTAGCCCCAAAGCTCGTCCGGCCTGTAGCGCTTCTGTCTGCCGAATTTGGCTCAGTTTGTCTTCAGGCATTAGCGCCGCATGAGAACGACTGCCGTTTGTCAAAAACACCACTTTAACGTCGGCCCCGGCTGCTTTTTTGCGGATAATAGTACCGCCGCAGCCCAGTGTCTCATCGTCAGGATGCGGCGCAAATACAATTGCCGCGCGAGTAAGATCTTCAATTTGCCGGGTAGCCATCACCCGCTTCAGTCGTCTGCGATAGGTTCTTTGGATTGGGTTCATGGGCGATCGCCCCCTGCCACCCCTAATTCCCGATACTGCCTCAGTAGCGTAGCCGCAACAGCCTCCCACGAAAACACGTCCACAGCTCGCGATCGCCCCTTTTTGCCCATATGCTCTCTTAGCGAATCGTTTGCCAAAAGCGTGTTAATAGCCACTGCTAATGCTTCCGGTCGATCAGGTGCAACCAAAAGACCAGTCTCATGCGGAACAACAATATCCGGCATTCCGCCCACTTGAGTGGCCACCGTTGGCACGCCGCTCGCCATGGCTTCTACCAGGCTCATCCCAAACGCCTCACTCAAAGACGGATTGACTAGAATAGCGGCCTTCTGAAAATAGCTGTGCAGCGTCAAGTGCGAAACTGAGCCGGTAAAAGAGACATTTCTTTTTAGCTCATCGGGTAGCTGCTGCTGAAGATTGCTGAGGTAGTTTGGCGGATCGAGCATAGCCAAATTTCGCACCATTGGCTCGTTACTTAGCTCTGCAATAAATTCAGCCGCTGTCGGTTTGTTCGGCCCGACCAGATACAGCTTTGCCGTTGGAAAGCGGTTAGAGACTTTTTCAAAAGCTGATAGCAGGGTATGCAATCCTTTTTCAGGCGATATTCTGCCAACAAACAACAGACTCAAATCTTTGTTGTTAAGTGAAGGCGTTGGCTTAAATTGTTCAACGTCAACGCCGTTGTAAGTGGTTTGGCAGCGACTTGAAAACTCAGGAAAGCGCGCCTGTATTTTACGAGTAATGTAGTCGCTACAGCCAATCACCAGGTCACTCTGGCGCAGTCTGTCGGCAATGACGGCGGGCTCGAACTGGCTGAGCCATTCACAGTGCATGTGCAGCACAATTTTAATCGTTGGGTTTATCGCTCTAATGATAGGGATAAACTGCGAGAAGTTATGGATGTGAATGATGTCGCACTGTTGCGATCGCACATCGACTGCAACCCTCAGCGCATAGGGTAGATAATATAGCGTAGCGCTAAGGTAGCGAAACTTACGGTTAACGCGAGCGATCGTCTTTGCTGCGGCATTACAAACCTTTGTCCCGGCCACGGCAACCCGCCGGTACTCAATGCCCTCATGCCGCTCTGTTACAGGCTGATCTTCACTGCGCCGCGCATACACCACCACCTCACAGCTAGCCGCGAGCCTTTTTGCCGTCTCATACGTCCAAATCGGAATCGACCCCGACCCGACCGGAGGCTGCAACGTATCCCAAGGCTGACTAACAATCGCAACTTTCATGAAACACCCTTTACCTCTGGCAACCCGTCTTTCTCCTACCGCTTCAACGAACCGCTACGAACCTTGCTGGGCAAGTCTTTTCTAGCCGTCTCTCTCGATAAGGATCTAGGCGGCGGGTTTTTGGCTATTGGAGCCTTACGAATAGGCGATCTCACCTGCCACGGATAGAGCCTGCTGATGATTTTGACGGAGGCGATCGCTAAGTCTCGTCCCAGCTTGGCAAAGTTTGAATAAGAAAATCCCCACCGCACCAGCACCAGCCAGCAGGCCGCGCGCTCAGTGAAGCTCATTGATACCGCGCTAATGGCCACCACATACTCATACAGAATGCGCCAGTTGGGCAGCAAAATTTTGCCCCTATTTTTAGGGTCAAACCAAATGGCATAGTCGTGCATTCTCAAGTGCTTGTGCCGGGGCTTTCGCAGCATGGCAATCGACTGCTCGGCGTGCTCTCTAGCCTTAAACAAAGGCTCAGGCACCACCTCAAACGGCCCCTGCAAAATCAACTGACTTAGCAGCACTCTATCCGAGCCCGCATAGGCTCCGATCAAAGGCGTTTTGGCTAAAATACCTGTTCTAATTAAGCCAAAAATTTCGTAGCACCGATGCTTCAGGCTGGTTGTTTCCTGAAATCGCCGGGCCGGATGCCGCGCGTCCAAAGACATCTCTACGCTGTAAGGTCTAATTAGTTTCGAGGCGTGATCGATAATATCTACCTGAGAAAAACTCAGCACCGCTGCTGGATTTTGCTCTAGCTTGGCCAGCGTCTTCTCTAAAAAAGTCGGCTCGAACACATCATCGTGCGCGGCCCACTTGAAGTATTTACCCCGCGCTAAGTGAAACACCCGGTTGTAGTTCCAGGCGGGGCCTTTGTTGATTGGGCTGCGGTGGTAGCAAACGCGATCACTCTTTTGCGCGTAGTCCCGACAAATCGCGGCTGTTGCATCTGTAGAGGCATTGTCAGAAATGATTAGCTCGTAGTCTTGAAAGGTTTGGGCCAGTACGCTTTCAATGGCCTGCACCAAAAAGTTTTCACCATTATAAACAGGTAACCCGATGCTGATAGTGGGTGCGCCAGCTGCCGAGCTGTTATCTGGGCAAGCGGTATCGCAGCAGCCTTGTAGCCTCCTGCTTTTAGTCGTAACCATGCGTTTGTCTTGTGGGTTAGTGACAACAACAATTGACTATGGCCGCACCTAGCCTCCGCGTTCAGCAGTCAACAGGGCTGAGTACCGTACGCGCAAGTCAAAGATAAATAGCCCAATAGTCTGCACCTAATGAATCAAGATTTAACGGTTAGAAGCACGCTTTTTAAGTTATCAGGCTATTTATACGCAATCCAAAAAAAGATTCAAGTTTGTTTGAATCTTTATATTCCTTGAATTTGCTGACTTAGTATGATTGACTCAAAACTAAGCGTTTACCACGGTGTTTTTCATCGCATTTTATACAGCGCTACGATCGCGAGCTGCCGCGCCTAACACCTGCGCATACTGCTCATGCCCGCCCGGAAAAACCACGTTCAATCGCAGCGGATCGGCGGCATCACCAGGCCCTTTTATCACCTGCTGAATGCCATCTAACTCCTCTATTTGTAAGGGCTTTCGATTTTTGAGTTCGCCACCACTGCTGTCTACATACACGGTCAAGTTACCGCTATCGAACGGGCCGTTAAGATTTTGAATGAGCTGGAGAAAGTTGCGATCGCTTCCCCCTCTTTTCACGTCTCCACTCTCTTGCAGTTGCGCGGTTACCGTATCGCCTACCCCAACAATTAATGGCATTTTTTCCGGATCAAAGTTTGTTGTAACGAGTTGAACTAATTCGTCCATATCGTGCGGCGCTTCTCTGGCATTGAACGTATCACCTAGCGGATAGCTACCCGTATGCTGAAAGTAATAATGGTTAAGCAACGCCAGCACGCCCGCTTCTTTAATCGCACCGCGCAGCATGAACTGAAAGTCTGTTGTACCTGACTCACTGCCTTTGGCAAACCAAACGATTTCTTTGCCGGTAGCGTCTCGGCCTAAGTTAGGCGCATAGTGAATGAAAAAAGAATCTTCTAAGCCTTGCTCTGTCGCTTGAGAAAGAAGATCTTCAAAGTGCGATCGCAGCTCTTTTTGCAATGCGATAAACGTTTCCAAGTCTTCAGAAAACAGCGGATACACGCTATTAAGGTTGGCCGTTGGTGAGGCGATATTCTCTAGAATAGTCGCCGCCAGATAGGTTTCTAAATTCTGTTCTAGCTCAGGCGGACGAGGGTGCTGCTCAAAGAACTGACGCAAACACACCTCAAGCTTATCCGGCACTGTTTTGAGAAAGCTCAGCTCTGCCTCACTTACGCCTGGATGTGTGACTGCCCCATCGCGCAACTGCCACTGAACGCCACCGGCTGCGAGCCCAGGCAGATAGCCTTGTTGCGATCGCACCCCAACCTCATCTAGCCCCAAACTCTGCTGCACAATCCGATTCACGCCCCTGCGCCCGCTATGCTCACCGTTTGTTAGCACGTAAAAATGCGAATCAAACGCCTGCGTCGCCTTGATGTACTCAGGCGCAATACGGCGGGTCAGCGGATCGTTAACGAGTCCCATGCAGACGCCATCTAAATCCTGAATAATCAGCAGATTTTCTGTCTTCGCCAGCGTTTGGGCGAATGTTTTGTGATCCAGTGAAAGCGTTTGCTGATGGAGCGGTAGAGGCATGGAAACATCCTGAGAACTAACGGAGGAATATTAACAAAACTGCAGGGGCATTCTGGCTTTCGTTAGCTTCAACATAAAGCTGAAGTGCTTGTCGTAGCAAGCGATTAGCGCACATCTCGTAGCCCTCATCCCTAGCCCTTCTCCCCGAGGGAGAAGGGAACCGGACTCTAACATCTGAAGTCCCTCTCCCCTTGGGAGAGGGATTTAGGGTGAGGGCCACGCACCCTACGCCACATAAGGACACCCAATCAAGAAACACCATCCCCTACGTCCACTTCTTCGCCCGCTCCACCGCCTGCTCCCACCTTTCAAAGTGCTCATCTGCCACCGCATCGGCCTCCGGCTCAAACACCTTTCCCACCTTGCGCGTACCCACAATCGCCTGATAGTCATCCCAGAACCCAGCGGCTAGCCCTGCTGCAAACGCTGCCCCCTGCGCTGTTGCATCCAACACCTCTGGCCGCTCTACCGAAATCCCCAGCGCATCGGCCTGAAACTGCATCAAAAAGTCGTTATTACAAGCGCCACCGTCTACCTTGAGCTGCATAATCGGCGTGCCGCAGGCGGCGTTGGCCTCATTGACCACTTCTTTTACCTGAAAGGCGATCGCCTCCAATACCGAGCGCACCATATGCTCTCTAGTCGCACCGCCCGTCAAACCCATAAAGGCCCCGCGCGCCGTCATATCCCAATGAGGCGCACCCAGGCCACTCAGAGCCGGGACAAAATAAACGCCGTTACTATCCGGCACCTGCTCTGCCATCTCTGCCGTCTCAGCAGCATTTTCAAACAGCTTCAGGCCGTCGCGTAGCCACTGAATGCAGGCTCCGCTTGTGAACATCGCACCTTCTAGCGCATAGCCAACTTTCACAGTGTCGCCTTGCTTTTCGCTCCAGGCAATCGTGCTGAGCAGTCGAGGGGCGCGCACTACTTTATCGCCAGTATGGGCAACTAAGAAGCTGCCGGTGCCGTAGGTGCATTTTAGGAGGCCGGGGCGATCGCACCCATGGGCAAACAGCGCCGCCTGCTGATCGCCTAAAATCGCCATGATCGGAATTTCTACGCCCAATATCTGCGCGTCCAGCATCCCAAACTCGCCCAAGCTTGGACGCACCTCCGGCATCAGGCTCGCTGGAATATCGAATAAATCGAGCAGCTCACTGTCCCACTCGTGAGTAGACAGATTCAAAAGCATCGTGCGGCTAGCGTTGCTGTGGTCAGTAGCGTGTACCTTGCGGCCTGTTAAGTTCCACAGGGCCCAGGTGTCGATGGTGCCTGCTAGGACATTGCTAAGGTCGTCAATACCCTGCTTTTTTACCGCGTCTAGCAGCCAGTTGAGTTTGGTCGCCGAAAAGTAGGCGTCTAGGATTAGGCCGGTTTTATCAGCGATTAGATCGGCTTTGCCTTCGGCTCGGAGGCGATCGCACAAAGGAGCCGTTCGCCGATCCTGCCACACAATCGCCTTATGTAGCGGCTCGCCTGTCGTCTTATCCCACAGCAGGCAGGTTTCGCGCTGCACCGTCAGCCCAATCGCCGCAATCTCATCGGCTGCAATCCCAGCTTTCTCCACCGCCTGCTTCATTGCCCACTGCACCTCGCGCCAAATCTCTGCTGCATCGTGCTCTAGCCAGCCGGGCTGCGGATAGTGCTGCTTCAGCTCTCGGTAGGCTTGGCCTTTGATTTTGCCATCACGGTCAAAAATAATGGCGCGATTGCCAGTGGTGCCCAAATCAAGGGCCATGACGTAGTTGGGTTGGCTCATGGCGATCGGTGTCTTTATGTCTTAGTTAGGTCAGCTACTTTTGACTTTAAGATCGCCTGTCCCCCAATCGCGCTGATCGGCAGGCGATTGTTAGATATCGTTATTCGCAGCCCTCAAAGTCCTTCTCGTCCCTAAGCCAAAATCGACTTCTTCTCTAACAGCACCGCCTGCCCATCTTTTAGCATCAGCCCCTTCAATTCTTCCGCCTCAGCAATTTGCAACCCCGGCGAAGTAATCACCACCTTCCACTCACTCGGATCGAGCTGTAGCCAGTCAAAGAGCGCCGTTTGCACATCGCTGCCGCCCATGTGCGCGAGCATCGCCACCTGCTTGTAGTCCACAATCGGGCTAGATTCACCCGGAATTGATCGGGTTCTGAGGCCATAGAACAACGTATGGCCCAGCTCGCTAATGCGATTGAAGCGATCGGTACCGCTGAGATTATCTGCAAGCCAGGGATTGGCCTGTCGATACTGTCGCAGCGCCAGGTTAAAGGCCGCGCGGTTGCCTGGCATGGTTCGTTTGGCGCGATGGGCGATCGCTGGATCGGTAATCTGAGCTGATTTCTTTGCTGTCTCTTCCTTCGTAGGGTCTGCTACGACTTTCTTCGGCGTCTGCTCTGACTCTGTAGGCAGCGGCTCGTTAGACTTATTTACTTCCTTAATGAAGTGAGAAACCCGGCTAAACTCGTGTGTATCTTCCATAAACGCTAGGGCAAAGCCTTTAAGATGAGACGCTTCTAGGGTATCGAAGAAATCTTTGAGCATCGGAAACTTTTCTACCATGCCATCTGCTTCAAAAGCCCGTTCTCGGCAGTCACCCGACACCACATCTAGGTCATATTCATAGGTATCCATTGCCGTTGTCAGCATTCGCGCAAACTGCTTGAGCATGTCCAGATTTTTAAAGCCGAGCTGTTTGAGCTGTGTGAAAAATTGAGGCTTGTTGTAAAACTCAGCCGTTACTTGCCAGTCCAAAAAGCCCATCTCTTCAGCCGCCACCTTCACGCCGTATAGATCGTCCGTGTTGCGGAAAAATCCCCAGCCGCTGTGCATAAGCGCGTTGAGAAAATCCATCGGCAACCCCGGACTAAATCCATACACCCACAGCGTCGTTGCTGGATTGTCATAGGCGTTATTGAGCACTTCAGGGAGGGTTTTACCCAAATTCCAGTTGATGTTTGTCTCGTCTGTATCTAACGGAATTTGGTTGCCTCGTCGGACGGTATCGTGGTTGCCGCAGCCGGTAATCCAGCGATCGCCCTTCAGCATCACTTCCTGCACGCGCGGCCACTTATAGTCCCAAAAACCTTTCAGCGCGGGCGTATTGTGCGCAAAAATCAAAGGCCCCCACTGGAACGAATCGGGCCGCAAATCAACCAGCTCATGATAGGTAGACTTCGTTTCCCAACCTTCATCAGGCCAGGGGCGACCGTCTTCAAAAATGGTGAACATCAGCCGCTTAGCGCCGTTGATTTCTTGCACCACATCGCTCATCGCCAGCAGATAGTTATCGTCGTACTCTAGTCGGCCCGAGAAAGGATTGAAAAATCTAAAGTCCTGACCGCCGTCGATCCGAATGCCGTCTACGCCCGTGTTGATTTTGCGGCGCTGCATTTCGAGTAGGGTGGCGCGCACCATGGGTAGCGTGTGGCTCAGATCTTGGCCGTACATGTTCGGGCCTGCTAGATACTGGCGGCTGAGGAGTGCGATCGCCTGATTATCCGAGTGCCCGTACACCAGATCATAAATGACTTGAATCGGCTTGCCTGGAAAGTTGTGCAGCTCAGCGACAAAATCAATCACCTCATCGGGTCGCAGGCTTCCGAGTAGCGAAGGATTGGTGGTCGAAGATCCTAAAATGGGCACGTCGTAGCCCCAGTTTTGAGTGTTGGGCTTGCGCAGCGTCACCGTCAACTGCTCGTTTGTGCACACGGGCCCATCTTCGCCGTATACCTCTCGGTTGCTTCTTTCGGCCATGTCAAAGAAGTCGCGATGGCCGTCTTCTGATCGAAACTCAATGGTGGGCTCGGTCGGCAGTAGTTGCAGCGCGTCGTAGCCGATGTAGTGCTGTTCAGCAGGCGTGAGCGGCTGATCTCCCCGAATCTTTGCTGCAATCTTGCGATACACGCGCGTTAGTCCGGCTAGGGTTCCTTCCTCTGACGCTGTGGGTATGTGCAATTGCAAAATATTGACCGGGGCGGCGGTACGAGGCAGCGCTGGTTCGTTCCCTTGTTCGGCAGGAATCACCGGATCGGCTTGGGCGGCTTGGGTAAAGTAGTTGCGATCGCTTCTCTCCTTTTGCAATGCGTCAAAGTCATACAGCTCTGCTGGGGCAAACACGCCATAGGGCAGAGAATAGGGAGCGACATCGCGCACCGTCTGCATCAGGCCATTGCTGACATCACGGTAGCGCAGCCAGTACAAAGCGCCGAGGCGATCGCGCGATCCCACCTGCATTCCACTCACCACCGCCCACACAAACTCACCTTGTAGTGGCAGTTCAACGCACTCATACCGAAACGGTACCTGCTGCTCAGACGCACTAAAGTCTACCGCTGCGGTAGGCGTAAATACCTCTAAATAAACGTGGCGCTCATTCGCCGAAATTTGCCCTGCTAGCTCCGGCACCCAAAAGCCCAGCTCCACCAAACCCTCTTCAATTGGATGTGCGCCTAGCCTGTAGGCGAGCTGCTGTCCAATCTCAAAGTAGGTTGCCTTAGAGCTAGCAACCTTGAGGGCCCAAGCCATCATGGCCTCAGTTTCAGCCTCACGTAGCTCAACCGCAGAAAAGGAAGGGTCAGAAGGGGTCATGAAATAGTCCTGGCGTCGATTCTTAATGGCAGCGTTAGGCACCGTCTCCCACTCTAAACCCAATGCAAAAGTTTTATACCCTCTGCCGACATTTCCGCCAAGATTCAGTAGTCGTTATCATCAAAAGGCACTAGAAATCTCTCTTCCGGTAGATAATCTATCCTATTTTTTCTAGCTTTATGCTGATCCGGCTAAGTCCTTTTACACCTTTATAGACAAAGGTTCCGCTGTCTAAAGTGATACGCTGCTATAGCAATGCCTCGATTTAGTGTACTCACCGAACACGTCGATAAAACTCTCTAGGAGGTCTACAATCCTAATGAAATCATCCCTGGTCATTCTCTACCACCGCGAGCCCTACGATGAGGTCGTAGAAAATGGCAAAACCGTTTACAAAGAGAAGAAAAGCCCAAACGGCATTCTTCCCACGATCAAAAGCTTTTTTTCCAGCGCCGCAAGCAGCACCTGGATTGCCTGGAAACAAATTAATCCTAAAAAAAAGGACAGCTTTGAAGAGCGCATGAGCTTTGAGGGCAACGAAAACAGCTCGGTTCGCCGTATTCCCCTCAGCCCCGATCAGGTCAAAAACTTCTACCACGTCACGTCTAAAGAAGCCTTTTGGCCCATTTTGCACTCTTTCCCCTGGCAGTTCACCTATGAGTCTTCTGACTGGGAAAACTTTCAAGACATTAACAAAAAATTTGCGGACGCCGCCTGCGAAGATGCTGCCGACGATGCCCTCATCTGGATTCACGACTACAACCTGTGGCTGACGCCCTACTACATTCGTCAGCAAAGGCCCAACGCCAAAATCATCTTTTTTCACCACACGCCCTTCCCTGGCTCCGATGCGTTTAACGTACTGCCCTGGCGTGAAGAGATTATCGATAGCCTGCTGTGTTGCGACGTATGTGGTTTTCACATTCCTCGCTATGTCGAAAACTTTGTTTCAATCGCCCAGGGCTTTCGTGAGATTGAGATTGTTGAAAAAGGGCCGGTGCCTAAAGAATTTACCCCTCGTGGTACCGCGCTAGCCGCCCCAGAAATGACCACAAAAGTGCGCTACAAAGATCAGCTTGTGCACTTAGGCGCGTTCCCGGTCGGCACTAACGTAGAGTTCATTCGCTCTGTGGTTGAGAAGCCAAAAGTGCAGGAGCGGGTGGCAGAAATTCGAGAGGAGATGGGGGGCGATCGCCAGCTTATTGTCTCTGCCGGGCGCGTAGACTACGTAAAGGGCACCAAAGAAATGCTGCTTTGCTACGAGCGTTTGCTCACCCGTCGCCCCGAGCTTCAGGGCAAAATAAACTTTGTGGTCGCCGTCGCCAAACCGGCTTCAGGAATGCGAATCTATCGCACGGCCCAAAGTGAAATCGAGCGCCTGGTCGGCAAAATCAACGGTCGTTTTGCCAAGCTGAGCTGGACGCCTATTTTGCTGTTCACCTCTGCCCTGCCGCTCGAAGAGATTTTAGCGCTCTATGCCGCTGCCGATATTGCCTGGATTACGCCCCTACGCGATGGTCTAAATTTGGTGGGTAAAGAATTCGTAGTTGCCAGAGGCGGTAAAGACGGCGTTCTGGTGTTCTCTGAGTTTGCCGGAGCAGCTGTAGAGCTACCCGACGCCGTGCTGACCAATCCCTATGCCGACAGCAGTATGGACGCTGCTATCGATGAAGCGTTGGCGATGGGCCTCGAAGAACAAAAGGAGCGCATGGGCCGTATGTACGAAGCAGTCAAAGCTTACGATGTAGACCGCTGGGCTAAAGAACTGCTGGGTGCTGCTGACACCTAGACAAAGATAGACAGGGTTTATAAAGTCAACGTACCTAAATTCTATCGGGCCGCTAGCTTTAGCGGCCCGCTTTTTTATTCCATAAATCTCTTTTTTATTTCTTTTGAAAAGTCTTTCTTTTGTCTGTTGTTGTCCCCTTACTGATTGATCGGTTTTCTCTACTTTAATACTGACTTTATGCCTGTCGAATTTCTTTAAATGTTCGATAATAGAGAAAGACATACGATCTCTGAAACCACTGACGCAGAGCCAGTTTAGAGCGCCCGAAAGAGGATGGATTTACGCCATGATGCAAACTGTTTTACCGTTGGATATTCCTAAGCAATATCTACCTATTACGAACGAAACGATTGCCGATGTTCTAGAGCAAGTTTCTGACTTGCTAGAAGCTCAAGAGGATGATTACTATCGAATCCGAGCCTACCGGGAGGCGAGCGAGTTTGCGCGACAGTGTGATAATTCCCTGGTCGAAATTCTCAAAGCAGATGGCCCTGCCGGACTCAAAAAGCTCCCCCGCATCGGCCACAGCATTGCGCTCTCTATCGAAGAACTTGCTTTTACAGGCAAGCTCAGCCTGCTAGAGCGAATGCTTGCCGATGCCTGCCCCGAAGACATTTTCACCACCGTCCCTGGCATCGGCCAAGTCTTAGGCCGTCGTATCTACCGCGAGCTAGGCATCGAAACCCTAGAAGATCTTGAACTTGCCGCCTACGACGGCAGACTCAGCCGTCTTCCTGGCTTTGGCCGAGGCCGCGTCAAGCTCATTCGCGCCGCCCTAGAATCTAGGCTCAAACAGTCCGCTCGTCAGCGCACCCAAATCAATCGCTGGCAGCAAGAAGCGCCCGCCACCAAATCTCATCCTTCAACAGAGCTACTGCTAGAGGTTGATACGCAATATCGCTACTTAGCTAAGGTCGGTCAGCTTCGCCGCATTACCCCGCGTCGGTTTAACCCTGAGGGCAAGCGCTGGCTTCCGGTTATGCAGCTCAATAAAGGCGGCTGGGCGCTCAATGCGCTCTACTCAAACACGGCTAGAGCCCACGAGCTGAACAAGACAGACGACTGGGTTGTGGTTTATTACGAGCGTGACGATCAGCATGGGCAGTGCACCATTGTGACCGAGACTCGGGGCGATCGCAGAGGCCAAAGAGTTATCAGGGGCCAGTCAATAGCCGATTCCAAAGCTGAGTACAATAAAGCTTGATAGTGAACGAGGCGAGCCGAGGCATGGTTAATACGCTACTTGCCCTGAAAACTTTAATCACTGATGGGTTGAACAGCTAATTGCTAAACGGCCAATACGGTGCCCGTAACGCAAGTGCCTGTCATATTTGCGCCTATCGTAATTGCACCGTTCAAATCTGCACACAGCAAATTAGCGCGTGTCAAAGAAGCCCCTGTAAAGTTGGCCTCCTGCAAGTTGGCTTCTTCTAAATTAGCTTCAGTGAGGGTTGCCCCTTGCAAGTCCGCGCGAGAAAGATCGGCGCTGCGTAAGTTGCTATCGCTCAGGTTTGCACCCCGCAAGTCCGCGCCACGCATATCAGCCCCTTTCAAGTTTGCGTTCATTAGCGTCGCCCCGCTCAAAAACGCGCCAGTCAGACTCGCCCCAGTCAGCTTCGCGCCCATCAGGTTCGCGCCCCTCAAGTTTGCCCCGCGCAAATCAGCGCCCGTTAGGTCGCACTGCATTAAGTTTGCGCCCCACAAGTTTGCGCGTAAATCAGCACCCGATAGATTTGCGCCGACTAAGTTACTGCCTTCTAAATGAGTGCGATTGAGGTTTGCCCGGCTCAGGTCACAGCCTGATAGCGTCGCCCCCGCAAGCTGTGCGCCAGAAAGGTCACTACCGGCAAGGTCGGTATCGTCTAGCTTCGCGCCTGCGAGCTTTTTCAGGTCGCCTTTGCGAAGGGCATCGATGTTAATGGATTCACTCATCTAAATAGACTGTTTAATAGGAATTAAGCTTTTCATAAGGCCCTTTAACAAGGCTTGATCTAAACTTACTTTGATTGGGCTGCTTCAGACATCTTCAGCTCCGGCCAAACTTCGGATACTTCAGGATTCAGCAGACCTGTGCTCAATGTCATTTTGAGGGGAATTGTTGGCAGGCTAAGACCCTGTTGTAATCCAGTCACCAGAAAACCAAGAATTTCTACCAGCTTAGGATCCCACTTCTCACCGGATTCGGCTTTGCAGGTGGCAAAAGCATCCGTGACATGCTGCCACTCATTCTCGGGCGCAGGTGTTGAGGCGTTGTCGGCCTCATGACGACGGCGGGCAACTTCCTGCTGGAAGGTAGCCACTAATCCCAACACGCGAGACTCTACCGGAATAGTGTCACCTTTGAGTCCGGCTGGCTGACCGCTGCCGTCCCAAGCTTCGTGCTGATGGGAAATGATTTGCGCGATCGCCCTCAATCTCGGCAATATCCGCAGCGTCTGCGCGCCCGGATGCAGCGGACAGCTATCCCCTTCTTTTTCAGTTTCTTCACGGTCAAACTGAGCCGGTGCAATGCGGTGTAGCAGGCTAGCAAGTCTTAATCGCTGCATCTGCCACACGGGTAAATCTAAAAACTGTCCCATCATCTCTGAGAGCGAAGCGACTTCGGCTGCGCCTAAAGGATTGGTGGGATCGGCCAGATCAGCTAGCTGAGCCATACGCAAATAGGCTTGCAATTCGTTAGAAACTAAGTTTTGGCTAAGCGAATCTGCAAACTTAAAAGATTCAGTCGCATCAACCTGGCGATCGCCCCCCTGCAAATACTCCACCACCCTCATAACAACGTTGCCGACTTCCTCTGTTTTAGTCGAAGCCTCATCGTCAATCTTTGCGAGCTTCTCTTCTATCTCAGCTTGAAGCTGAGGCGCATAGCGACCAATATGATCAGCAGATATCGCAATGGTTTCAGCAACCAAGGCAGGATCAAACGTCCAAAACCCATAAAACTTACGCTCTAGATCGTTCTCAGGCGGCCCGTTTGGCCCATATTCCTCATCCGTCAGCTCCTGACACAGCACCATAGCGCTGTAAGTAGAGCCCATAATCATCAGGTGCCATTCCTGAGCAACCGGATCGCTATCGTCCAAATCAACTAAAGAAACATTCTCGCGCCTGCCTGTTGGGTGCTCTCTAAAGCCAGCGCCCGGTGCGGCCATGATGATCACTCTATCTGCTGTATCGGCCAATGCCGCATAGCGATCGGCTTCTTCCAAGTACCACTTTCCTTTTTGAAAAGCGGTCACTATTAGCGGTGATGTTTTAGTCGCTAGCACCGCGTCCTCTAGGGCATGGCACAGCGCCACCAGCGTATTTTTGTAATACACCCCAAAGTTAAGTGGCGTACGGCCCGAGGTTTGTTCGGCAGCGTCGCCTTTGCCTGATTGCCCGGAGGTGCGATCGCTTTTTACTGGCGAGCTATCACCATCTCGGCCACGCATGAGTCTTTGAAGAATTGAGCCCGCCAACATGCTGTTTCTAAGAGATTACTAAAGAGTAGTGAAGGAAAAACATTTTTATCTATGATACCTCAGCTAATGCACGGCTTTCGCCTTTAACTGGTGCACTCAAGGCTTCTGCAAGGGGCGATTTACCCAAGCGCCTCTCTAAAATAGCCATCACCGTTCGACCAAAATCGTTCGGGTTTTCGCGCATCGCCTGCAAGCACACGTCTCCAAAGAAAGCACCCAGTTCGCCAGGATTCCACAGCAGCTTGAGTGCTACCCAGGGAAGGTATATAGCAAGCGGGTTGTAGCCCTTTTTAAGAATGTTGTGCTCAAAAGCATATTCTTCGAGGTGCGTATGCGGCTGCAAGCCAATGAAGAAGATCGCAGGCTCAACTTTATCCACCCCAAAGATGTTTTCCAGCTCACGGTGATAGGCAATGGTTTGGCGGATGGTTTCATCACGCTCGTCAATCACATTGAACGAATAGTTGACCGATACGTAATCGTCAAACCCAGCAGCGACTAAATCACGACAGTTTTGCAGCACGGTTTTGAGGTTGTAGCCCATCCGCATTTTACGCACCAGCTCTTGAGAGCCACTGGTAATACCGATTTCAAAGTAGTTCATGCCGGTGGCTACCATCAGCTCGCACAGGCGCGGCGTGAGGTTGTCAGCACGGATGTAGGCCGCCCAGTTGATATCTGTCATCCCGGAAGCTTGAATCTTTTCTAGTAGCTCAATGGCGTCATCAATGTAGCGCTTGGCTGGGATAAACTGCGCGTCAGTGAACCAAAACTTGCGGATGCCCCGGTCGTAAAGCTGCCGCATTTCTTTGACGACTTCATCGGCGGGGTTAATGCGAACCTGCTTGCCTTCAACTACGGTATAGATGCAGTAGCAGCAGTTGTGCGGACAGCCACGCTTGGTCTGTACACCAATATAAAAGTCTTGCTCTTGCAAGTAGTATTCAAACTCAGGCCACATCGCCTCAATGTAGTCGTAGTCGCAGGCTGATTTTTCAATGGGGGTGGGCCATTCGTGTATGAGGCGATCGCGCGGCTCTTCGCCCACCACATAGCACCGCTCATTCGAGAAATCCTCATCCCGAATCAGCTTCTCCAATAGCGTTTCACCTTCACCCACTGAAACAATCGCGCCTTCAGGTAGCATCTGCGGCATCTGCTCATAAAACACGCTCACCGCGCCGCCACCGACCACCACCTTGGCGGTCGGCTGGTGCTTCTTAGCTCGCTTAAGCCCACGCTTTACTAGCTTTTCGTTCCGGCGCAGCTCAGCCATATAGGTCGCCGTCATCCGGGCTCCACCAATTGCGCCCCTCATTCTCACCAGCGGGTTAGGCGCATAGGCAAACTCAAAGGCGTTTTGCAGTGGGTTGCCGCCGCGACCGCCAACAGGTGCGTATATTTGAATGTCGCGCCATGAGAACACAAGCAGCGTCGGTTGAAAGCTATCAATCCGTTCGTCAAGGGCCGCTGTAAAATCCAGCGGGGGCACTGTGCCCATATCAAATATTTGCTGCTCTACGTCAGGAAACAGCTTATGGACGTGATCGGCTAGGTAAACAACGCCAATAGGAAAGATGGGGTTGCAAGGCAAGCGGACGTAAAGAATTCGGTCACTCATTCGGTCACTCATTCGGTCACTCATGCTTAGTTCCTCTTGGATCGATGCCTTCCTATAGGCTACTTCTCTAAACTGATCTCCCACAGGGCTTTTAGTAAAGGTGCTCTAACGCTCAGTTTTTTCATATATCTTTACGATAGCACCGCAATAACGGGAGTGCTGGTGTTTTTTTAGAAGTTCCTGGGTAAATTTTAAGCCGGTGTGATCAAGCTGAGCACTGCGCTTAAGACTGCTTGCACATGGCTTTTTAGCGTCGGTTGTTCAGGTGCGCGAAGGACTTGAACTCAAGGTAGTTTTATGAGAAAAGTTTTATGACGCTTTGTAGCGTTTTGTGATCCCGATGACGAAAAACTCAGGATTTCTTTCTATTGATAGAGGAGGTAAAAGAAAGCTATGTCTTGCGGAGCAGTGTTGATGATTGCGCTTCTGATGACTGCTTTTAGTGTGATTACATCGTAACGACCCGCTTCAATGACTGCTACTTCGTAGACTCTCTTTTATGCGTAGCAACCACTTTGGCCGTTTTGAGTCGATGTCCTTGCCGGGGCTAGTAAGTTCGCTTATGAACGTTCAGCTCAGGTTACTTAGTGATGGGCTTGGTCATTCTAAGTGCATAGCGTTAGGGCTTTATGTAGAAACATGAAGCCCTCAAAAGCTCTAAAGCGATTGTCATCAGGGGATCGCATTCGACGGCTTGGTAGTCGTTTTTACAGTCGTCGTATTTTTCAAGTGTTAGCTTTTGGGAGTGTGAAGTGTTACCTACTGTTTCTTCTCGTGACTTAACCATGGCTCAAATTATTGATTCGCTTCCTGCCGATGACTCCGATCCCCTTTTGTGCTGCTACGTTAACGCCACCAGCAAAATTCAGATAGCACGCGTGACTAATGTGCCTAACTGGTACTTTGAGCGGGTAGTATTCCCTGGCCAAAGGCTGATGTTTGAAGCGGTGTCTACCGCGCTGCTCGAAATTCATACCGGGATGATGGCGAGCGCTATTTTATCCGATACCATTCCCTGCAAACGCCTAGAAGTAGAGTCTGATAGTGGCGCAGAAGCCTCCGCTGCCGCTGGCTTTCCTTCTTCGGGCGCACTTAATGCCACTTTGAAAGCCTCTCCTGATGCTAAAGCCGATCCTGAACTGACGAGCGCGATCGCTGAGTAAGCGCTACGCTCACGACGGCCCCCTTCTCTCATAATTCTTCCAAGACCTCTTTTATAGCTTGCGATTCTATTTTCATCTTAACTAAGTCCCGCAGTCTTCTTCATAATGAAGGCTGCGGGACTATCGCTTGAAAGCCAGAAAGAAGGCATATAAAAAGGGCTTCAAAAGTGCTATGCCTAATACTAGATATCACTAGATTAAGGATGCGTCCTATGGATCTTCCATCTTTTATTTGGCTGTGGCGAATTGCCGCCTGGTCTATGGGCCTTTCGCTGACAGCGTTTAGCTTCCTGGCCCTCAGCGGCGGCACTTTATTCTATAGCCGTCGCTATGAAGGCACGTTCGAGCGCCCCGCCTGGTTAAGGCCATTACACTACGTTTTAGGCGGCATTTTAGTAGCCCTAGTGCTGCTGCTGCTCAGTATTGGCATAGTCGGTACTCTGGGCGAGTACGGCAAGCTAGGCCATTCGATACATTTGCCCGCAGGTCTCACCGTCGTCGCTTTGACATTGGGATCGGCCTGGTGCGCTACTCGGATTAGTCCAGAAAGACCCTGGGCGCGCAAAGCGCATCTGATGCTCAACGGCATTTTGCTATTCGGCTTTATCGCAGTCACAGCTACCGGCTGGAGCGTCGTTCAAAAGTACCTATAAAATCTACAGCTAAAATCTGCACTTCCCTAGACTGCTTATGACCTCAGATACTTTAGCTCGCTCAAAAGAAGCTGCCTCAACGCTTCCAGAAACCGACAGCTTTCGGATCTCGCCGCTGATTCAACTGACGCTCACCGCTCTATATGTTGCGTTAGTCGTTCCGCTACCCTTTCTAGCTGCGGCGACGAACGCGCCCGTTTCACCGACTCTACTCTGGATTGCCTTTCCTATCGGCGGTGCTGCTTTGTACAGTGGCCTTAGCGAGCGTGTCTTGGTAAATGGCGAAGGCATTGCGGTGACCTACCCTAAATGGGTACAAACGTTAGGGCGTAAAGGCTGGTCGCTAAAATGGTCTGAGATTACTGCGCTCAAGCCGCGCTCTACAGGCCAAGGCGGCATTGTGTATTACTTTCTCAATCAGGCAAAAGATAAAGCATATTTGCTGCCAATGCGTGTCGTTGGCTTTGCGCGGCTGCTGCGCTACGTAGAAGCGAAGACCGATATCGATATGAGCGATGTCAGGCCGCTTTCTCAACCCTGGATGTATCTCATTTTATTAGCGGTAACGGCGCTGCTACTGCTAGTTGATATCTGGGCAATTGCAACAGCCAGTACGTTTACACCTTTGGCTTAGCTTGATTTATTGATGGATATATCTTGTGTCAGTCCTAACGTTTGAGCAAGTGTCGATGAGAGCGTCTACCGGCGTCGTTGAGATCTTAAAAGATCTTAGTTTTGCGGTAGAGCCGGGTGAGTTTGTGGCCTTAGTTGGCTCTTCGGGCGCTGGGAAAACAAGCGTGCTGCGGCTGATGAATCGCCTTGCTGAAATCGCTAGCGGGACGATTCGACTTGAGGGCCAAGATATTCGCGACCTGCCGGTGGTGTCTTTGCGAAGGCAGGTGGCGCTGGTGAATCAGGAGAGCCGGTTGCTGGGGATGAGCGTGAAGGAGACGTTAGGATATCCGCTGAGGCTGCAAGGGATGGAGGCGAAGGCGGTAACGGCAGCGATCGCCCAATGGACTGAGCGCCTGAATATTCCAACCGATTGGATGGATCGCACGTCCGTTAATTTGTCACTGGGTCAGCGGCAGCGCGTTGCGATCGCCCGCACCCTCATCACCGAACCCAAAGTTCTGCTTTTAGACGAACCCACCTCTTCTCAAGACGTAGGCTACAGCGAATTCTTACTGACCCGCTTAGCTGAGTGGGCCGCGCAGGGCAAGCTCACAATCATCATGGCAAATCATCAAATTGATTTGGTCGCACGTCACGCTACCCGGCTATTGCATTTAGATAATGGACGGCTAATTGCAGACTTACCGGCGAGCGAGGCAGATTGGCCTGCCCTAAGACAGGCGTTGGTAGATGCAGAGCAGAAGGCTGAGTCTGAGTGGGAATAGAGTGCTGGCTCAGGCGGGCTTGCTGTGTGCGATCGCCATCTCTGCCACCCGTTCCACCGAACCCACACAAATTCGATAGCCCACATTTCGCACCGTCTGAATCAAATCAGGATGGCGAGGATCTACCTCAATCTTCTTTCGCAGCGACAGCACATGCGTATCTACCGTGCGTGGATTATCAATCGCATCAGGCCAGGCTCTACGCAGCAAATCGATGCGGCTCAAAGGCTCACCTTCTGCCTGCGTGAGCACATAGAGCAAGCTAAACTCTTGCGGCGTAAGATCGACAAACTCGCCCATATAGCGCACCCGTCTTTGCACCAAATCGATATGTAAGTCTCCGCAGTCTATCGCTAGCGGCGTAGCCGTATTGCGGCTACGGCGAGAAAGCGACTCCATTCGCGCCAAAAACTCCTGCATCCCGAAGGGCTTTTTTAAGTAGTCATCGGCTCCAGCCCTAAGCCCTGCGACGACATCGCCTTCTGAGATGCGAGCAGACAGCATCAATATCAGAGGATGTCCCTGGTTGCGCAGCCAGTGACAAAGCTGAAGCCCCTGGCCTCCGGCAAACTCTGCTTCGAGCACTACCATCGCGGGCTGCTGCGCCTGAAATCCATCTCTAGCCGAGAGCATATCAGTACAGTGCTGCACCCGGTAGCCCGCCTGCTGCAAATTCCAACTCAGCAGCGATCGCAAGTTTAAATTACTTTCAATTATCTGGACGTGAATGTCAGTAATAGCGCTCACAAAAGGGATAGAGCAGTTGGTGCTGCTGGCGACAGATCTCAATTAGTTCAAACCATAACAGAGCTATTTTAGGACTTCTGTAATCGAAGCTACGAGACTCATCCGATCGAGTGAAAGATTGTTTATTCGCGCCGCAAGCTGGTTCAGGCTTGTTTTACCTGATAAAATGCAAAGTAGGAGTACTGAATATTCCGGTCACATCCAACACCTTATTTGTCACAATATAGGTGGTCAGCTTAATGACTTCGCTGTTAGCAATTGCCAGTCATTTGTAGTTTTCAAACACAGACCGAAATACAAATCCGTAAGTTTTTCTAATTGAGTGAGGCCCGTAAACAAAATGCTTCAGGACGCAAGAGTTATCCGTTACTACCAGCGGATTACTGACACCCTCGTAGACTATTGGGGCAAAGGTTACCGAACCGATGAACTCCGGCTCTACCTTGAGGGATATATCACGTCGATGCGCCATTCAGGAGCCGTCGAATCCTACCTAATCAATCAGCTAGAGCAAGAAGCCCTTCGCTTCCTCTACGATTATTCCAACTTTGTCGTCGCTCAGCCGGAAGTTGAAACCGACTATCGCTAAACGTTCATAGACAAAATCCTAAAGCAAAGCGCGCCAGTTAAATTCATCCAACTGGCGCGCTTTATTACAGCAAATCCGATAGGGGCGTAAGGTCTTACGCCCTCCGGCTGCATACTATCTTCTAGCCGATCCCTAAACAAAAAACGTTCAAGACGCCAGCGCAACCTCAACCGTCTCCTGCAAATTCCCTT
Source organism: uncultured cyanobacterium (assembly GCA_963793265.1). GTDB lineage: Bacteria > Cyanobacteriota > Cyanobacteriia > Phormidesmidales > Phormidesmidaceae > Phormidesmis. The sequence goes on along the minus strand of CAWBZI010000001.1, from coordinate 1,670,046 downwards.
CCTGATACATCTTGATTAGAATATCAGAGCCTCCAACAAATTCACCGTTAATGTACACCTGCGGAATCGTAGGCCAGCTCGAATACTCTTTAATGCCCTGACGAATCTCTGGGTCAGCTAGCACATCTAAAGTTTCAAAAGGGACGCCTAGCGTATTCAAAATTTGTACAACATTGTTGGAAAAGCCGCACTGAGGCATCAGCTTATTGCCCTTCATAAACACCATGATTTTATTCTCTTCAATCAGGCTGTCAATTCTGGCTTTGGTTTCTGGAGACATCACTTAGTCCTTGTAAAAATATGACGAGTTACGCTTCAGTTTAGCGAATAGTCGTTAACTCGCAGCAACTTCTGCAGGCGTGCTGGTATCTAATGAAAGCGCATGGATAGCCTCAGACGACATCGCTGCATCTACCGCCTTGTACACAAGCTGATGGCGTTTTACCAGGCTCAAACCCTCAAACGCCGTTGAAATGATGGCTACCTGATAGTGGTCACCGCTGCCTTTCATGTCTTCGGCCAACACCTTGGCATCCGGCATTTTGACCTTAATCATGGCTTCTAGCTGATCAGGGCTAATCATCAGGTACCTCCTAATAGTTAAGTGATTTTTCTCAACCATTATGGCGCAATACCCGCGTGCTGATGACCTAATCCAATTAGCTAACGGGTTTACTGAGCCGTAGGCGAATTGTAGGGCACTTCTACAAAGCCCAATTCGTAAAGCTGCTGGTAAGCCTGCTGGCCTAGAGGGCGTGTAGGCTGCTGAGACTGTACGACTTCGACTAAAAGCGGAACGGCCAGATCAGGGCGACTTTGGGCGCGATAGACCACCGCTAGCTGGTAGCTGGCCTGATCGCGAACCTGGGCCGACTCTAGCGCTAGGCTGCGCAGACCGTCGTTGACTCGGCTATCTACGCCTGTAAAGACACCCGAGAGATTTTGATAGTAAGTTGAAACGTCGTTAAGGGCTTTGCGCGCGGCGACGAGTTTTTCAGAGGCTAGGGTATAGTCTTGCTGTGCAATCGCCCCTTCGGCTTCTGCCATTAATGCCTGACCCGAGGCAATCCCAATCGGGCTATCTGCTTGCCCTACAGTGCGAGTCGCCGCGGGTGCTTCAGCAGGCGGCTGTTGGCTTTGGGCTGGCTCTGCAAACGGAACAGCTAAACCGCCAATAAGCGTACTGGCAAACAAGGCTTTGACGATGGAAACCATGGATTAAAAATGGCTGAAGAGAACAGCTAGCTTAGGTAATTTAACTTAGATTAGGCGATCGCTAGCACCGTTGTCTTATTTCGATGTGACTCTTGCCTATCTGGTTGGGCTATCTGGTTGTGGGGATAGTTGTGAGACGATAAAAGCGGTTTGGTGCAGCGATTTGGAAGAGATGCAAAGCTGATGGTTCAACTAGACGATCAGAGGCCGGGCGACGTTCCGGGAGGCAAAGGCGTTTTGCCGGGGCAAGAGGGCGTGATTTTGCAGCGCGGCGGTGAGGAGCTGCTGCTGTATAAGGTGAAGGATCGGCTGACGCTTTGCCTGAGTGATATAGAGGCGCTACAGCCGTTGATAGCGCAGTGGAAGCCTCAGCAGGCGAGGAACGTGACGCCGCAGGCTGCGAGCCAAGCGCCTGTGCTCATAGAGTGGAAGCTGCCTGCTCGTCAGTTGGAAGAGGCGCTAGTTCAGCTCCGCCGCGATCCAAATATTACTTATGCGAGTCATGTGTATGTGATCGCCCTCAGCCCCGGTTCTTACGTTTACTTAGGCAACCAGCTCACTATCCAGTTTGAGCCCAACCTACCAATCACCTCAATCGAAAAAATTGCCCAGTCATTCGGCCTCATGCGCAGCCATGCCCTGGCCGATAGCGGCAACACTTACTGCTTTACCGTTGGCTCCACCGCTCGCCAAAACCCGCTAAAAATTGCCAATCAGCTCACCAAACGCGAGGACGTGCTGCTTGCCGAGCCCAATATCATCATGGCAGCAGCACCGCTCTATAAGCCTACTGATGATCTCTATCCTCAGCAGTGGTATCTCTACCACCGCAGCAAGGCTTCAGATTTAGCTGATAATGCACATATTTTCGCTGAAAAGGCTTGGGATATTACGCGCGGGGCTCGCTCAGTCACGATTGCGATCACCGACGACAGCTTTGATTTAGCGCATCCCGACTTGCAGGGGCCGGGCAAGATTGTTGCGCCGCGAGATTTGAAGAATAAGGACGGACTGCCGACGCCGACAACGGATGTAGAGAATCATGGGACGGCGGTGGCGGGTGTGGCGATCGCAGAAGAGACGGGCACGGGAATCGTTGGGATTGCGCCGGGCTGTAGCCTGATGCCGATTCAGACAACGGGCTTTTTGGACGATACGTCAATTGAGCAGATGTTCGACTGGGCGATCGCCCGAGGGGCCGATGTGATCTCCTGTAGCTGGTCGCCCGCCGCGGTTTATTTCCCGCTATCGAGGCGGATTAGCCAGGCAGTTAACCGAGCGGCGACGAAAGGACGAAACGGTAAGGGCTGCGTGGTCTTGTTTTCAGCAGGCAACGCGAATCGCCCTGTGGATGGTCGTGTGGAAGAAAAGGGCTGGGCGCGTAATCTGCTCAAAGGCGTGACGGCCTGGCTCAGCGGCTTTGCTATTCACCCTGACGTGATTACGGTGTCGGCCTGCACTAGCTTGAATCAAAAAGCGGCCTACAGTAATTGGGGCGATCATATTTCGGTTGCAGCGCCGAGCAATAACGCGCCGCCGAATATGTCGCTCTCGCAAGGCACGTTCGACACGGGGCCACCGATTCGAGCGCGGCTGATTGGGCGCGCTGTGCTGACGAGCGATCGCACTGGCCCCAAAGGCTATAGCAACGATAACTACACTGGCTTTGGGGGCACCTCTAGCGCCTGCCCCTTAGTCGCAGGCGTCGTCGGCCTGATGCTGTCGGCAAATCCTGATTTAACCGCGCGTGAAGTGAAGCAGCTTTTGCAGAATACGACCGATAAAATTGTTGATAAAAAGCCCGATCCGCAGCTCAATCAAAGGTATGGCACCTATGACAGCAAAGGGCATTCATTGTGGTTTGGCTATGGCAAGGTGAATGCCTATCGGGCTGTGAAGGCGGCAAAAGAACTGGCGCTGAGTCGGCGCGAGCTGCATCAAACGCTGACGGTGCGTAATGAGAGTGCGATCGCTATTCCTGATAATGCGCCAAGAGGTATTGTCAGCTCAGTGACCGTAACCGCTGAGGGCCAACTGCAAGATATCAAAGTTTATATTCAGGCCGAACACGAATTTTTAGGCGACGTGAGCTTCACGCTGCAAAACCCCCAGGGCATTTCTACTCTGATTCAAAGCCGCACATTGGGCCGTCAAACCAGGCTGCAAAGAACCTACTCTCTGGTGAATACGCCCGCGCTACGCCGATTGATTAATACATCGGTTAAGGGCCGTTGGCAGCTTCAGGTAGTCGATTCGGTTCCAGAGCACGTAGGTCAGCTCAAACAGTGGGAGCTAATCATAGGGATCTAATCATTTGACCTCTAAGCTCTTGTCCAAGCTTTCAAGCGTCTAGCCCTGCTCGCCGAGTGCCATCAGCTCATCTTGCAAATCTGCGGTGAGCTTTCTCGATTGCAGCTTTGCGCCGCCAGCTTTGTATTCAGCGACCGAAATAGGCTGACCGATCCGAATTTTGGCTGTGCCGCGCCATTTGGGATAAGGGTCGCTGTAGGTCAAGGCGATTGGCACAATTTTGATATCTAAGTTTGGGCGGCTGCGTTCAGCGCGGAGGGCGATGCGGGCCAGGCCCGGCTTGAGGGGATTGATGCGATCGCGAAAAATATTGCCTTCTGGATAAATCACCAGCATTTCTTTGGCCTGCAACAGCTCCACACTATGCCGTAAAGACTGCACCGCCGGTCTGCGAACGTGCACCGGAAACCCGCCTAGCCGTCGCACAAACCAGCCTTGAATGCCCAAGCACTCATCAGCGGTGACCATAAACCTCAGATATCTGCCCGCGCGCTTGCCGACTAAGCCGACTAAAAGTGAGTCCCAGTAAGCCTGATGCGTAGGTGCTAGCAGCACTGGGCCTGTGGTGGGAATGTTTTCTTGCCCGATGACTTCGACTTTGCTGAAGTAGGCAGGGAGGATTATCTTTTCGCCAATGGCGTACATGATCGGTGCAAGCCAGGGGGAGATGCGTGATCGCATGGCCGGGCACGGATGCTCACCCACTGAATCTTCGTCTTGGTCTTCACATCGAGCCGTAGGACGCTCTTCAGACATAGCCATATCAGCAAGGGAGTTTAAAAGCATAGATGAAAAAGATAGATACACTGCATAAAAGTTGCAGGAGAAGCACGAGTAGGTTTTAGCCCGTAAAAAGTTTTCGACAAGCGTTGCGGCTTTTCACTAACTTTGGATCACCATACGGGGCTAGCAGTCCTCACAGGCCCCTTAGCCTGACAGTTTCAGGTGTGGTCTGTTTGCGAGCGATTCCGTGAATTTAATCGGTGTTCTTAGCTGATTCTTCCCGCCGCTGCCGAAACCATCGCTGCAACTGCTCTGCGCAAGGCGCTTCTAAAATGCCACCCAACACCGATAGCCGATGGTTGGAGCACGGGCTATCTGGCAGGTTGAGCACAGAGCGAACCGCCCCAGCTTTAATATCGTCGGCTCCATATACCAGTAGGCCCAGGCGCGACTGCACGATTGCGCCCGCGCACATCATGCAGGGCTCTAGCGTGACGTAGAGCGTACAGTCGTTGAGGTGCCAGTTGTTCATCTGTTTACCGGCAGCCCTTAGCGCCAGCACTTCTGCGTGAGCTGTCGGATCGCAATCTCGCTCCTTTCGATTGGTGGCCTCGGCAATCATTTCGTCATTAGGCCCAACCACAATCGCGGCTACCGGAACTTCTCCAGCGTTGCCTGCGTCCTGTGCGATCGCCAGTGCCCGAATCATCCACCGCCGATGCTTTAGATAAATTTTGCTTGCGATCGCAGGCGGTGGCACGTTTAGAGCCGCTTCGATCTCGGGCGAAATACTAGGATCGATCATCAAATAGGCACTGAATAGGGCGATCGCTTAAGTCGGTTTACGGATCTCAACCGATGGCGTGGGCTATCAAGACAACTATCAGGTGCCATACTATAAGCTGAAGCAACGACACTCCGACAACCGGCATCCCTCAATAGTATGGTGACTACCGTAGATTTTCTCAATCAGCTCAACCCTTCTCAGCGCCAAGCCGTAGAACATTTTTGCGGGCCTTTGCTGGTGGTGGCAGGAGCCGGTTCAGGAAAAACCCGTGCGCTCACCGCCCGCATTGCTAACCTAATTTTGAACCAGCGGGTAGATCCTGGAAATATTTTGGCAGTGACCTTTACCAATAAGGCCGCTCGGGAAATGAAGGAGCGGATTGAAAAGCTATTCGCTGAGCAGGAGTCGCTCGCTCGCCACAGCAAGCCTTTGCACATGCTGCCAGAGTACGAGCAGATGCAGTTGCGCTCGTACGTGTACAAAACCTTTTTGAAAGAGCTTTGGATTGGCACGTTCCATGCCCTGTGCTCGCGTATTTTGCGCTTCGACATTGAGAAGTATCAGAGCCCGCAGGGTCAGAGCTGGACAAAATCGTTTTCTATTTTTGATGAATCAGATGCACAAAGCCTGGTGAAGAGCATCGTGATCGGGCAAATGAACTTAGACGATCGTAAGTTCAACCCCCGTTCTGTTCGCTTTGCTATTAGTAATGCTAAAAATCAGGGCCAAGACCCGGACGAGTACGAGGCCGAAAATCCTACATTTAAAGGGCGAACGATTGCTGAAGTCTATCGCTACTACCAGAAAGGTCTATCCGCTAATAACGCGCTAGATTTTGACGATCTTATTCGTCTGCCTGTGCAGCTATTTCGTCAAAATGCGCAGGTGCTCGACTACTGGCATCGCCGCTTCCGCCACATTCTAGTAGATGAATATCAAGATACAAATCGTACTCAATACGATCTCATTCAGCTACTTGCAACAAACGGCAAAGGCAACCAGAGTTTTGACGATTGGAACAATCGCTCTGTTTTTGTTGTAGGTGATGCAGACCAAAGTATCTACTCTTTCCGCGCCGCTGATTTCACCATCTTGATGGGATTCCAGGATGAGTTTGGCGATGGCCTTACCGACGATGACACCAATACTTTGGTCAAACTAGAAGAGAACTATCGTTCGACTTCCAACATTCTCGATGTTGCCAATCACCTCATTGAGAACAACACTGAGCGCATTGATAAAGTGCTGCGCGCAACCCGAGGTGAAGGGGATGCGATTATGTGTCATCGCGCTGATAACGAGGCGATGGAAGCGGAGTATGTTGTTGGTCAAATTCGCGCTTTGGAGATGAAAAATCCCGAGCTGAACTGGAAGGACTTTGCCATTCTTTACCGAACGAACGCGCAGTCTCGGGCGATGGAGGAAGTGCTGACGCGCTATAGCATTCCATATAAGGTCGTCGGTGGCCTGCGTTTTTATGATCGCCGTGAAATCAAAGACATTCTCGCCTACTTGCGTCTGGCGGTGAATCCGTCAGATAGCGTTAGCCTCAAGCGCATTATCAATACGCCAAGGCGCGGTATTGGTAAAACGACTCTGGATAATTTGGATAAGGCAGCCGCAGAGCTGGGTGTGCCGCTTTGGGACATTATTAAGGATGAAACGTCGGTGAAGACGTTGGCAGGGCGGGCGAGTAAGAGTGCGATCGCTTTCTCTCGTATGGTCAGCAGTTGGCAAGAACGCGCTGAAACTGCCTCTCCCACCGAAATTGTTCAAGAGGTGCTTGAGAACACAGGCTATCTAGAAGATCTTAAAAGCAAAGGCACTGAAGAAGACCTGACTCGGGTTGAGAACATTCAAGAGCTTTATAGCGCGGTCATTCAGTTTGAAGAGGAGAATGAAGACGCTACGCTAAATACTTTTTTAGCAAGTGCTGCGCTGAATTCGGATAACGATCGCGACCAGGACGAAAACAATCAGGTCACCCTCATGACCCTCCATGCTTCCAAGGGTCTGGAATATCCCGTCGTCTTCTTAGTTGGCCTAGAGCAGGGTCTATTCCCCAGCTTCCGCTCACTCGAAGACGCCGCCGCCATCGAAGAAGAACGCCGCCTTTGCTACGTTGGCATCACCCGCGCCCAAGACAAGCTCTACATCTCCCACGCCCGCGAGCGCCGCACTTACGGCCACCAGCGCGAAGTCTCCACCCCCTCTATCTTCTTAGGCGAACTCCCTCGCGACTACATCGTCGCCACCGTCCCTAGCGCCCTCCCCGAACGCTGGGCCACCACCACCCGCGAAGCCAAGCTGAAGAATCCACAGCCTAACTTAAACAAACCGGGCACTCACGAAGATGACTGGAGCGTGGGCGCTTCGGTAAACCACAAAGCCTTTGGTGAGGGCAAAGTGACTCATATTTTTGGAGCAGGCAACAAAATTTGTCTAGCCATTCACTTTCCGGGCATTGGGAAGAAAATTATCGATCCGAGAACAACAACGATAGATCGGTTGGGCTAGCATGATTCAAATTGTCTATGGCCGTGCAACCCCAGAGAAAATGCATCAAATGGCAATGAACTGGGACATTCTAAAAAATCAATACCTTCAAGCTAGCCGCTCATCTCAGATAGACAGCTTGAGCCTAAACCTAAGTTGGATTCAAACTTTGGCAGCGAGCGGAGTAGAGGAATCGGTAGCACACCACCTCGTTAGAGAAAGTCAGTTTTTTATTGAATGGTCTGTGCCTACTATTAATCTGGAAACAGACATGACGTTTGTAACTGAACTTTCAACGCTTCAACGACAGCTCAGTCGATGGAAACTAGGCTGGTCAGACCTATGGAGCAGTGAGCTAGAACGTCGGCAAGTTGCGGATACTGCGCAGCGTTGGTGTGAGCAGTTGCAAGGTTACCTGAATGCGATCGCTCAATCAAACTAAGACTGTAATTATCGTAATGCGACGGTCTCATATTCTGTAAGGTCTAGCAGCGAAGTTCGCCATTCAGAGGAAAAGTCAATATCATTAGTTCGCTTCAGGCCAAACTGCTGCTCCAAAGCGATTAGCGTCAACTTTTCTATAGCAAGAGCTTGGCCCATCTGCTTTTTCTGATGAGGATTAAAACGCCCGCTGCTTGAGCATATAGATCAACAACATCTGAATCCCTATGAAGCTTGCTGTGCTGCTGCAACAACTTCTTTCTCTTCAAACAAGTCATCCGGCTCATACAGGTACTCGAACCAGTTGCCAAAAGGATCGCGGCCATAGAAGGAAGCAGTGCCGTCGCGGTGGTCGTGAATTTTGCCTACTTTTACGCCGTCAGCTTTAAGCTTTTCATAGGCGGTATCGATTTCAGCTCTATCGCTAAACACAAACCCAAAATGCGGCCCAGCCTGATCATAGTCAGGACTCATCAACGCCAAGCCATCATTCCCCGCCTTCAGATAAGCCCAGTCACTATCTTGCCAAACCAGCTTCATCCCCAAGTTTTTATAAAACTCAGCGGCCTTCGCAACATCTTCTACACAAACGGCTACATGGCCTAATCGCTTCATTTGCATCGTATTTATCCTCAAAAAGTAATGATGTCATTCTAAGGTAGCGCGACGGTCGCACGAGTGTTTTACACCAAAGCGTAGAGGCGGATAACGGCTGACGGTATTTACGAAATTCGACCGTATTTTCTCAGTAGCGTAGAACCGTTAATATAAATATATCGAGTGCAGGGCTTTTACCAGCCGCCTCGAAAATAGAGCTTTTTGAGGACTTACCCTATGGAAACCACCACCACTTTCGATTCTGACAAACGCAAGCTACTATCTGTTGCCTCTCACGGCTCTATTTTTGTGAGCCAGCTTGTACTTTCAGCAGGCGTCCCTTTAGCCATCATGCTTCTTTCCGACGACGAAGTGACCAAAGAGAACGCTAAAGAAGCGCTCAACTTTCACTTCAATATGTGGCTATATAGCGTACTGCTGATCATCCCAGCCTGGCTGATTATTGGTCTGCCCTTAGTGGCACTACTTGGCGTGGTACAAGTTGCCTTGCCTATCTTTGCTATCCTCAGCAGCGTCACAGCGCCTGATACAGCATTCCGCTACCCATTCATCTTCCGTCCGCTTTAATTAGCTCAAGCGCTATCTGAGTTACTAGAGCGATTCGTTAAAACATTGGTGGAATCGTCAGACCCTTCAGCGGCCTGGCGATTTCTTTTTGGCTGAGCCCTTTGCTTTGAATCAGTACGCCAAAGTTGCCAAGTCCCATGGGGCTGATGAGCTGTTGCAAGGCGTCTCGGCGCATCATGATGGCCTGAACGGTTTGAGGGGTGGCAATTTTTGACGTTGGATTGACGAGATTGGAGAGGCGATCGCTCAACCCCAAAGCCATCAAAAACAACCCCTGCTGCGTAAACCCAACCTTCTCTAACCCAACCTCGCGGCCTCTACTTTCCAATGCCGTAAAGTCCACATGCGCCGTAATATCCTGCCCGCCCACATGAGCAAACGGATCGTCATGATGCGCGTGCTGGTAGTAGCACTGCAAAGTGCCCTGACTGCGAGCCTTACTGTAATAGCGTTGCGCTGTGTAGCCATAGTCAATCGTCAGCACATAGCCGCGATCCATCTTTTCTGACACCTCGCCCAGCCAGTCCAAGGCCGCCAAATTCACTTCAGTTCGATAGCCCTCTGGATAGTCAGAAAAATCGATGCCTACCCGATCAAAATAACGCTGTAGCTGAGGTGTAGAAATCTCGTTCGGCGCAGGTACAAATCCGTCTTCGTTCGCACTAACCCAAACCTCTTTTAACTGCCGGTCGTGCCATTCCACCCAATGCACCGGAAAAGCATCCACCAGCTCATTAGAAAACGCACAGCCGACAATCGACTTCTCTGGAACATCAGCTAATTCTTGCCAGCTCAACTGAACGCCTTGCTCCTGCCAATGGCTCAGCCGCTTTTGCTGTTCAGCTTTCAGCGCCGCTGATTTTTCAACCACAATATAGTTGACGCAATCAAAACAGTCAGGATGGTGCTTTTGCAAATGTAAGAGTACATCGGTCGCCACAAGCCCCTGTCCTGCACCCATTTCCATCAGCGTAAAAGGATTCGGCTGATCTAATGCCTGCCACATGTCGGCAAGCTGCTCGGCAATCATGTCGCCAAAGTCGTGACCCATATGAGGCGAGGTGATGAAGTCGCCCTGTGGGCCAATAATGCTGCCGGGCGTAGCGTAATAGCCAAACTGCGGGTGGTAGAGGGCTAAGTTCATGAACTCAGCAAAGGGAATGCATTGGCGATCGCATCCCTGGATATGTTTTCTGATAGTGTGCTGTAGGTTATCTGAACTGCTCGATGGCTGCACCAGAGCTGTAGCGTCTATCAGCACAGAACCTTCATCTATGCTGTTAATCTTTCTTGATACCATTTGTGTGAAATTTAATAGTGGCTATCTAATTATGGATGTTGATAAATATGATTTGGAACGCCAATACTTTCACCTCATAGATGAGCCGAACGTTAAAGAGGAAGATATTCATCAGTTCATCGTTAAGCATCCTGTTCTCACACCGCTTTGCTGGCCAGTTGAGAACAGGGTATTCACTAAACTCCATCTTGGCAACCAGCATGTCGTTGACTTTGCTTTTGCACGAGAAGATAGCCTCGGACTTAAATGGCATCTAGTTGAGATTGAAAGGCCACAGCATAGGCAGTTTACAAAAGATGGTGATCAGACAGCTTTGCTATCCCACGGACTGAGACAGCTACTAGACTGGGAGAATTGGTTTCAAGAAAACCGTGATTTCGTAAAGCGCTACTTTCCATATGGAGAGATAGCTAGTCGAATTGGGTTAGCACCCAAGCTAGAGCTTACGCTAGTTATTGGTCGCCGCAACAGGATTCAGAACGGAGATAGAGCAAGACTCAGCCAGCTAGCATACAAACATTCTGTAGATATTATGTCATTTGATCGTCTGGCAAACGGTATCGCAAACCCCTGCTGCGATGACTTGCTGCCATTACAAATGTGTAAGTTCGTAAATGGACGTACAGAAGTCATCTCCGAGATTTCTATCAACACAAGCTATTCTGTCAAAGCCTACTAAGGGTCTTCTGGGTTATCTAAAAAGCTGCTCTCTCCAAATTCACCTACTCTCTTGCTTACTTGAAAAAGTATGATGACTTTGCGTGATAGCTAAGCATGTCATATTGACTATTAATATGAATATTTGCGACTGCAATGATAGAGGGCAGGCGATAAAATGGGTCTGAATAGCAAACGTCAATCGACCTATGACCGCATATGGGCTCACCCATCTCGAAGGGACATCGAATTTTCAGAAGTTGAGAAGCTTCTTATAGGAATTGGTTGTACGCTCAAGCAAGGATCAGGCTCACGAGTAAGTTTTGTGCTAGGAGCTAACCGCTTGAAAATGCACCGACCTCACAGAACAGTTGGTAAACCAACACTCAAAACCTACCAAGTGGAAGATGTTCGCACCTTCCTTACAAAAATTGGACACGATATTTATGGAGGCGAAGCCGATGAAAAATCTGATTGAGTATCAAGGATACCAGGCTCATTTAGGCGTGGACGTAGAAGAGAATATTATCTACGGTCAGGTCATTAATATTGAGCGTGATGTTATTTCCTTTCATGCCGATACGATTGAGAACGCTAAGGCCGAATTCATTGGAACGATTGATGAGTACTTAGCCGAATGCGCGGCTGACAACGTGTTGCCCGATGCTCCCAAAGTGATGACCGCAGCCTGACGTGCTATTGCTGAAACACAAGAAAGCGCTGCCTATTCTCCACAAGCAGCGCCCCCAATCTATTCCCGAAATCCCGTAGAGGCGTCACGGCCGTGCGCCCTCCGCGACTACAGAATCCACAGAATTCACAGAATCTCCAATCCCTACCTACGCCTCATCCAAAGCCGCAATACCAGGAAGCGTCTTCCCTTCAAGCAACTCCAAACTAGCACCGCCACCTGTAGAAATATGGCTCATCTGATCGGCAAGGCCCGCCTTCTCAACGGCTGCAACCGAGTCACCACCGCCAATAATAGTAATACAGCCCTTCTCAGTCAGCCCTGCTAGAGTCGTCGCGATCCCATCAGTTCCTTTGGCAAACGCCTCCATCTCAAACACGCCCATAGGCCCGTTCCAAATTACGCTCTTACAGTCAGCCAAAGCTTCTTGAAACGTCTTTATAGAATCAGGGCCAATGTCCAAGCCCATCCAGCCATCAGGAATGTCGTTTACGCTGACGGTCTGAGTATTCGCATCGGCTGCAAATTTGTCAGCAACAATTACGTCGGTGGGTAGCAAAAACTCAACGCCCTTTTCCTTGGCCTTTGCTTCGAGCTTCTTGGCTAGCTCCAGCTTGTCTTCTTCTACCAAAGAGCCGCCGACATTCATGCCACGCGCCTTGTAAAAGGTGAAGATCATACCGCCGCCAATAAAGATTTTGTCTACCTTATCGAGCAGAGTTTCAATTACGCCGATTTTAGAAGATACCTTGGAGCCGCCCACAATAGCTGCCAAAGGACGCTGAGGGTTATCAACGGTTTCTTGTAAAAACTTCAGCTCTTTCTCAATAAGCGAACCAGCCACCGCAGGGCTTAAGTACTCAGTCACCCCGGCTGTAGAAGCATGGGCACGGTGAGCTGTACCAAAGGCATCGTTAACGTACAGGTCAGCGTTAGCCGCTAGCTTTTTAGCAAACTCAGGATCGTTGCTAGTTTCGCCATCGTAAAAGCGAACGTTCTCTAGCAGGGCGACCTGGCCGTTCTCCATACCTGAAATTTTAGCGGTAACCTCATCACCGATGCAGTCGTCGCACTTAATTACATCTTGACCAAGCTTTTCTGAAAGGCGCTTGGCGACGGGCGTAAGGCGCATACTCTCAACGACTTTGCCTTTGGGCCGACCGAAGTGACTCGCCAAAATGACCTTAGCGCCTTTTGAGGTCAAGTCTTGGATGGTGGGTAGGGCGGCGCGGATGCGGGTGTCGTCGGTGATGTTTCCGGCATCGTCTAGCGGCACGTTGAAGTCGGCGCGTACAAGGACGCGCTTACCAGAAACGTCGGCAGCAGATAGATCGGCTAGCGCTTTTTTGGCCACGGAATATACTCTCCTAAAAATTATGTAACGTTATCTGCACCAGACTCGAAAGCGGGATAGGGCTTGATTTACCCTAGATATCGAGCGATGCAAGGTGACAGAAAATGACGGTTAAAGAGGGATTTATGTCATTTATCAGCGATGAGTAAAACTACCTATCGCCTATGTGTTCACTATTTTACAGAAGTCTGTGTTCTCTTATGCTTTAAACCTGAGATAAAAATCACGGAAATCTAATCAACCCTCCCAAACCACATTTCTCTGCTATGTACAAGACGATTCTTTTTTCGATAGATTCTAGTCCTGGTGCCAAAAAGGTCGTGCAAACGGTGCTGGATATGGCCGAGCTGTGCCAGTCTAAGGTGGTGCTGCTTTCGGTGGTAGAGTCGCCTGAAAATAGCGATCCGGCGCACCCTGAGCAAACCTCGACTGAAGCGGTGGCTTCGCTACTAGAGCAGGCTAAGAAAGTTTTTGAGCAGCGAGGATTTGAGGCCCAGACGATAGAGCGCGAGGGCAATCCAGCATTTATTATTTGCGATGTGGCTGATGAGGTTTCGGCTGATTTGGTGGTGATTGGCTGTCGGGGCACTGGGTTGACTGAAGAAGGTCGCGAAGATAGCGTGAGCGCTCGCGTGATTAATTTGTCGCCTTGCCCGGTGTTAGTCGTTCCATAAGCTGCTGATAGCGTAAGTTTAAGAGACGCCTTTTTACCGAACTTACTTACCAGATTTACTTGCCAGTTCACGGCTTTTGCTTATGCCTGCTCCTTCGATTCAGTGGTACCCAGGACATATTGCTAAGGCGGAGAAGTCGCTGCAAGAACAGCTTAAGCGGGTGGATGTGGTCTTAGAGGTTCGTGATGCCCGGATTCCACGCGCTACGCTGCATCCTAAGCTGGATCAGTGGATTGGTGAGAAGAAACGGGTGCTGGTGGTGAATCGGGTGGATATGATTACGGCTGAGATGCGCGATCGCTGGCAAGAATGGTTCAAGTCCCAAGGGCAAGTGGCTTACTACACTGATGCAAATCAGGGCAAAGGCGTAGGACAAATTTCACGAGCGGCGCAGGCGGCCGGGACAGCGATGAACAAAAGGCGAAAGGATCGGGGAATGCGATCGCGCCCAGTCCGCGCAGTCGTCATCGGCTTCCCGAATGTTGGAAAGTCCGCGCTAATTAACCGCTTGCTCAAACGTCGTGTTGTCGAAAGTGCGCGTAAAGCTGGCGTCACCAGACAGCTCCGGTGGGTACGAATTTCCGATGAGCTAGAGCTGCTAGATTCGCCGGGAATTATTCCTGCTCAGCTCAAAGATCAGTCGGCGGCGCTGAAGCTGGCTATCTGTGATGATATTGGTCAGGCTGCTTACGATACGCAGCGGGTGGCGGCGGCTTTTGTGGATTTGCTCAAAGAGTTGGATGCCGAAGAAGGTACGCATCGGCGCACTCAGGCATTGCGATCGCGCTACGAACTAGACCCCACCGAAGACACAGGCGAAACCTACCTGTACCGACTGGCCGAAGCCAAGTTTCAAGACTCTCAGGAGCGAGCCGCCCGCAAGCTCCTGATCGAATTTCGTAAAGGTGTGCTTGGCAAGTTCACGCTAGAGCTGCCGCCAGCGCTGCCTGCGGAAAGCACAGAAGGTTTGCCCTCAGAAAATGCGATCGCCTAACCCCATCCAATGCCACCTTCCTTCTCAGCTCGTGACCTAAAAGTATCCGTAATCGCCCCAGATCTTGCCGGTGGTGGCACCACGCGAGTTTACTTAGTTGCCAATGCCCTACAGCAGCTCGGCTGTGATGTGACGGTCGTTGGCCCCCAGTTTGCAGGTCAGCTCTACCCGGTGCCACCTGAGAATCTGAACGTGCAGGCGGTTCGAGCCCAGCGATCGCTCAGCTACCTTGCCACCCTCACCCGCCTACTCCCCAAACTCAGCGGCGACGTACTCTACGCCATCAAGCCGCGTCCAACCAGCTTTGGCACCGCACTCCTCAAAAGGACACTCTCCTCACGCCGTCCAGTCATCGTAGACATTGACGACTGGGAGATGAGCTGGGTAGAGGGCTACCGGCCCACACTCAAGCAAGTCGCCCGTGATGTGCTCAAACCCGATGGTGCGCTGCGCGACCCAGAGCATCCGCTTTATTTAGAATGGATGGAAAAGCTTGTTGCTAAAGCAGACGCCGTAACGGTGACCACTCAGTTCTTGCAGCAGCGGTTTGGTGGCTACTACTTGCCGAATAGCAAAGACACCGAGATTTTTGATCCCGCTAAATACGATCCGGCTGCCAGTCGCACAAAATACGACCTGGCCGACTATCGAGTTTTGATGTTTCCAGGCACTGCTCGGCCTCACAAAGGATTAGAAGACGTACTCCTAGCGCTCGATCAGCTCGACCAGCCAGATTTGCGACTGGTGATTGTTGGCGGTCGCAGACCCGATAGCTACGAAGATGGACTGTTTGAACGCTGGGGACGCTGGCTGATTAAGCTGCCCCGGTTTCCGATTGATGAAATGGCTGAGGTGGTTTCATCAGCGCATGTCGTCGTAGTGCCCCAACGTGATAGATCTACGGCAAAAGCGCAGTTTCCGCTCAAGCTAACGGATGGCATGTCGATGGCCAAGCCTATCGTGTCTACGAGGGTGGGCGATATTCCCGAAATTTTGGGCGATGCTGGATACCTAGTTGATCCTGAGTCGCCAGAGCAAATTGCTGAGCAGCTCAAGCAGATTTTTCAAAACCCAGTAGAAGCCGATTGCAGAGGACAGCTTGCCAGGCAAAGATGTGTTGATCGCTACAGCGTTACGACAATGACAGCGCAGCTAGCATCTATTTTGAGCAATCTTCTTTAAAGATGTTTTTTACGGGCTTGTATCCATTTCGGTAAACAGTCGTCCGAATCCTGGGGAATTTCGCACTCAGCTCTGTATTAGTCAGTGATGATACTAATCAAAGAAATTAGTTATTGAAGGGGAATGCTAGTGAGCACAGTAAGCGCTTGCCTAGCGCATATAAACAGGACTTACGCAAACAGTATTCACGCAATTTATGAAGATGCTTTAGTCACCTTTGTGACCAGTCTTTACAGTTCCTTGTTTCTCTTAGTCGCCTTCGACAACTATCCTTAGATTCAACAGCGCCTACTTTGCTCGCGGCTAGTGGCAGACCTAAGTTACTTAATCTAACCGGTTACCTAAACTAACTACCCAGCCTCTCTGATTAAAAAGGGTTATGCACTCCAGACAACTCCTCACAAAGTCACTGCTTCGATATCCGTTTTTGGTGTTTCTCACCATTTTGATGGGGTTTTCTGGCGCATTATTCAACGGGGTCGGAACGGTGCTAATCGTGCCTATCCTGCTAGAGCTACTGGGCGAATCTGCTGAACTGGCCGATCAGCTTCCGGCCATCCTACAGCGGTTTGTCGTCTTTTTTGATGTCGTCCCCGAGCAGTACCGACTGCTGGCGATGTCTTTTTCTGTAGTCGCTCTGATCGTCCTCAAAAACGCCGCTGTTTATGCAGGTTCATTGACCTCTAACAGTCTGAACCGGCGGCTTGCAGCGAACCTGCGTCTAGACGGCTTGAGGATCTTGCTAGATGTCGATTTGGCCTACTACACCGAGACTAAAGTTGGCGATTTAATTAATCATCTCAATGTAGAGGTAAGCCGCACAACGGTTGCTGTTCGTACGCTGGCCAGGATGGCGATCGCGGTCATTACCATCATGGTTTTCATCTGCATTTTAGTGCTCATGTCTTGGCAGCTGACGGTGATTGCAACCTTTGCTCTAGCGATTGTAGCCCTCGTCAATCAAACCGCTGTCCGTAAGTCAAAGGTATTTGGCGCTGAGCTTTCTCAGCTTTCGCGCAAATATTCTTCTCGCATCGTCGAAATTCTCTCGGGCATTCGCCTGGTTAAAGGCACAGCTAACGAAGATGACGAATACGACGCTATTTCTAAACTGATTGCTGACCGCGAAGTTTCAGAATACCGCTCTCAACTATTGTTTGCTGGCATCGCGCCGCTAAACGAGGTGTGCAGCATTATTGCCCTCATCAGCGTTGCGGCCCTGGGTCGAATGGCAATGGCCGAGCAAATAGAGGTGTTTTCATCTATTTTGCTCGCCTACCTGCTGGTGCTCTTTCGGATGCTGCCAACAATTGGGCAGCTCAACTCTACGCGCTCTCAGCTTGCGAACGTTGGGCCAAGCGTCACTGTGGTCAGCCAATTCCTACGCCGCGACGACAAGCCCTTTATGAAAGCCGGGGCTCGTCAATACACTCAGCTCAAACACGGTATTCGCTTTAAAAACCTCAGCTTTAGCTATCCAGGCAATGACAAGCAGGTGCTTAATAAGATTAATTTGCACCTCAAAAAGGGAAAAACTTTAGCGCTGGTCGGCGCATCAGGGGCAGGAAAGTCAACCCTCGCTGACCTACTGCCACGCTTTTACGATCCCAGCGGTGGCCGCATTGAAATTGATGGCTACGACCTAAAGTCGTTCGATATTAAAAGCTTTCGTCGTCGGCTTGGGATCGTCAGTCAAGATACCTTTTTGTTTAATGCCACGGTTCGCGAAAACCTGATCTATGGTCGGCCTGAGGCAACTGATGATGAGATCAAGGACGCGATGGATCGAGCAAATGCCTACGAGTTTATTGAGGCGCTGCCGCAGGGATTAGAGACGATGATTGGCGATCGCGGCGTTCTTCTTTCGGGGGGGCAGCGACAAAGACTAGCGATCGCCCGTGCCCTCCTCCAAGATCCCGACATCCTCATCTTGGACGAAGCCACCAGCGCACTCGACACCATTTCAGAGCGGCTTGTGCAAAAGGCCATTGATGACCTGAGCCGCAATCGCACGACCCTGGTGATTGCCCACCGCCTCTCTACGGTTCAAAACGCTGACCAGATCGCCGTGATGGATCAGGGCCGCGTTGTTGAGACAGGCACGCATACCGAGCTGCTGAATAAAGGCGGCTATTATGCTCAGCTCTGCGCTATTCAGTTTTCTGAACAGGTCAAAGAAGAGATTTGCAATGATGACTTGTCGGAGTGGGAAGAGACGGTGACGAAAGCCTCTTACGAGATGCGATCGCGTCTCAGCAGCGTTTTAGGCATTTTGGGTATGCTCTCCGACGGCGAAATTGTTCACGATGCCAATGAGCGCGATGAGCTGACGACTTCGGCTTACGATACAACCCTGGAGCTTTTGAAGGTCGTTGAAGCTTTAGAAAGGTCGGGTAGAGAGGCTCTTAACTAGAGTTTGTTAGGAATTTAACGGTGGATCAAATAGTGGAAGTAGATCAAAAAGCCAAGCGCGGCGTGTATATAGTGGCCAACGATCGGGTTGCAGAAAATGCGATCGCCCTCATGAGCAGCCTTCGCCTCACCGATCCCGATATTCTGGTCTACCTCATTCCATTCAACGACGACTACCACCACGTTGCCGAACGTCTGAGCACCTTGTACAACGTGCAGCTATTTCCTGATTTGGACTTTCTACACTCGCTAACGCAAAAGATCGGTGAGATCTTCCCCCGTGACTTCCTTGCGCTCCCCAATAAAATGCGTAAGCTCGCGGCCTGGTTTGGCCCGCTAGACGAGTTTTTATATATAGATACCGATATCCTCTTTTTTACGCCCGTTTCTGATACGCTCTCGTATTTAGACAAAGCCGAGTTCATCTGGTGTGACTATCACTTTAAAGGCGGGCTCGAAGACGTTTTTTCTAAAGTAGTACCTGAGCAAAAGATATTTAGCGATGACGCCCTCAAAGATGTTTTTAACAGCGGCCTGTGGGGATCTAAGAAAAGCGCGCTGCCTTTAGAGCGCCTTTATGAGCTACTGCGCGAATGTGCGGCTCATCGTGAGTACTTTGATTTTTCTAATGGCACCACCGATCAGCCAATTATGAACTATCTCGTACTTAAGGCAATTCCACGTCGGCTCAATATTGTTAAAGCGAACCCTGGCGAACCCGGAAGCTGGGGTGGGACGCCCCATTTTGAGCAGCGAGAGGCCGTGCTATTTGATGGCGATCGCCCCCTTCGCTATCTTCACTGGGCGGGTACCCCTATGCGAGCGGGCGGGCCTTATCGCAGTTTGTGGGAGCACTACCGCTACCGGAATGATCCCGAGGGCAAAGCTGAAGCCGATCTGGCGCAACGTCAGCGATCGCAGCCTTCTAACTTTAAGCAGGTCATGGGCCAAGCCAAAACGGAGATTAAAAAGTCCTTAAAAGCGCTACTACAAAACAGATATTAACTTTTAGAAACTTACCAAAGAAGCTACCGGAGAGACTATCAGCTCTGAGCCTGACGACTGGGGTATTGCCGCAGCAGCCGAAACATACGATCGGCTTCAAAGGAGCGGGGATCCATGCGCGAGTTGGAGCGATCAACGGCCTCGTGCGTTGTAATCCGATCGTCTGGAATGTTAGTTCGAGCCAGCAGCCAGGCTAGTGACTGGTACTGCGCTTCAGTGTAGCCGCTGTGCACAGGCGAACTATTGTTAAGCCCGTCTGGTGGCGTCTCTAGCGAAATGTGGTAGGCAAAATTATTGACCGAGCTGGGAAACTCAGCATTGGTAAAAACGGCTTCTTCACCGTGGAAAGACTTAAAGGCTGAGTTGCCTGCGCCAAAAGCTCTCTGCTCGGGCGGCACCACATAAATCACCGTGCCATCTAATGCTATCAACGTGTGATAGCTCACCTGATCTTCGTCTTTAGGGTGGTTTGTCGCGAACAGATTCAGCGCACTCATCGCTGAGCCGACAGTTTCATGCAGCACCACGATATAGTCGTTGTCAACTGGATTGCCGTTGGCATCGCGGGTAAACCGTTCTCCATAGTTGCTCGGGTCAGCTAGCTGCACAATCTCAGAGGGTTGATAGCCAATGCCTGAGCTAGCAAACGTGGTGCTAGGCGCATCGCTATCTAAAGTGCTGTTATAGCTGTCGCTCGGTTCAGTGGTCGTAAAGTCAGTTGCACCGTCCATTTTATTGGGTGCGAGGCTGTTGCGCGCGTAGCTATTTAGCTCAGGGAGCCGACGACTTGTTGCTGTAGTTCTCTGGTTTGACCCAACCTGCTCTTGGGCTGGCCCAGATGTGACCACTAATATAGCGGTCAGGAAAAAAGCAAATATACTAATAGTCCAAACTAACCAGGAGCGACGCATAGGTCTAATAACAAATAGCAGAACATGTAATAAGAATTATCGTTGATCCTAAAATAGGACAGATTGAGACTTGAAGATATAGCGTTTGCTACATAAAAGACGCATTACCACCCGGATCACCCATAGAAATAACCTTAACAACTCAGTACTATTGCTGTGATTGCTCTATAGGGTTAACTTTTGATCGTATTGCTCCAAAACAAGACTTGATTAACTTCGCTCTTGTTATTTGTTTTGATGACGGCTGAGATACTGCCGGTAATACTGCCGGTACAGCAGCTCTAGTTTGCCAGTGTAGGCTTCAATCGCGGCGCGCTGCCTGCGGTATAGACCTAAAAATAAATTGGCAAAGAGGAGAGTCGCGATCGCAACCACCAACCCTGTTGCAGTCGAAATCAACGCTGTCCCAATCCCAGCAGTCACCTCCGTTGCCGACTCCCCCGCCGTTTCCCCAATACGCAGCGACGCAAACGATTTCATCAGGCCCAAAATAGTGCCTAATAAGCCCAGCAAAGGCGAAACCCCAATGATCGTTTCAAATACCGTATTGAATCGCTTTAGCAGCGGCAGCTCCAACTGAGCGGCGCTCTCTAGCGCTAGCCGAAAGTCGTCAGGCGTTCCCTGCTCTAGGGTGAGCGCCGCTAGAAAGATGCGGGCAATGGGAAACTGACTGTTTTTTTTCAGGCTTTCAATTGCACTTTGGGGCTGTGTGGCATAGAGCGAAAGTACTTTTTGAATGAAAGTGTCTTGGGTTTTGTGTAGCTGGAGCCAAAATAGCGATCGCTCCAATATCAGCGTCGTGGTTACCAGCGAAAATCCGAGCAGCGGCCACATCACCACACCGCCCGAGTTAAATAATTCTAAGAGCCCCATGGATGACTACATCCCTGGGAAATGCTCAATCTCGGCGTAGCCATTAAATAGCAGCTTTTTACCTTCCACCTCTAGGCGGTTAACCCGCAAGGAAACGCCGTCAAGGTCAAAGCGTTCTAGATCCACCATTTTATTGAGCACGCCTACAAAAGCTGGCATCAGTGCTTCAGAGAGCCACTGTACGTCTTCATCTATGCCTTCAGGCAGAAACTCTGGTTGCGTGAAAACAACTCGCCTGCGCCTTTCTACATCAACCCCTGCAATCAGGTTGATGGGGATATCGGAACGATTAGGCAAATCAGTTTGAGCCGAAATCCGTACGCGCTTATCTGGCTGCAGCTCCATTTTCACGTTGCGAAACGAAATCGGATCGCCGCCAGAAAGATTGGTGACTTCCTCGGTGTCAACGTTTTGCAAGTGCTTTTCAACCAGTTCGGCTGTGAACGCCTTGTTGATGCCGGATTCGGTCATGGTGACGGTTGCGATCGCATGGGTGGCTTGCTTCAGCCGAATTTTACCGCCCATCAGCCCGCCGATATCGATTGAAACCGCGTCCGTTTCAAACTCCATCTCCGCCGCTTCAAACATTTTTTTAATCACCAAGCCGCGACCTTTCATTTGAAAGCTATCAACGACCCCCTGCAAAATTTTGCTGGACGGTGAACATCGAATAGAAACATCTACAGACTCACTGTCCGTAAACAGTTGTTGGATAGCCTGACGTGCAACGGAATTCAGCATATTTTCGCCGAAATCCGCTGAGGATGAAGATGATTTAGAGCCTAGCAGACCGCCTAACATGCTCGAGGTAAATACCTGCTTTTTGTAAATTGCACTTTCATTTGTAACAAAATATGAACGCGTTTGCCATGACCTGTCACTCTGTACATGCCAAGCTCGCAGTTTCATCCTCGCTACATACTTGTCACTAATCGTTTAGATGATGCTTCCACACTACACCCGTATTCAGCGGCCAAACCGGTTGATTTAAATATTTCATCGTTGAGATGCATTTTTCCTATGTTTTTTTCTAAAAAAGTTTTTTCTACTACACTTGGTTGTTTTGACTTTTTTTAGGCGCTTCAGCGGTTGACTACTGAGCAAATCCTATTTCTTGAGAAGAGATTAAGTTCTAGCGCTTTTGAGTTACGGCAAAAATCTTTACTGTATGATGAAGTCATTATAGAGCCAAGTCCTCTGATGTCAGTTGTTATAAGTGTTTAAATGGTGCTTTTGTTCTAGTCGCTTTTGGCTAAGAACCTTACCTATAAAAAAGTAAGCAAAAGCGAGTCGATTAAGCCCAGCGACTTAACGCCTCAACCGAAGAAACGCGCTAGAAGTTCTAGTTCCATAGAGCATCCGTAGCAGTAGGCGCTTAGCGGTAGGCATGTTGTTTGCTTACCTATCCCCTTTAAAAAAGCACTAAAAAAGCGCTATCTCTAGAGAGCATCATCTAAGCGTGAGCTAACGCTGCGCCTGCGACGCTAGCTCACGCTCTAGGCTGCAAGAAACTGCCGTAAAAACTATCGCTTATTGACTTGTTTACCGACGCCTTTTCTGCCAGCGCCCTTCTGGCACTAGCGCCATTGTTTTGCCAAAATTCAATTTGACAAAACAGTTCTCGCTGAAATAGCCACATCAAAATAGCCGTCAGACCTTGCTAAATCTACTGACTTCCTCTGAGCCTATCTCTGCGTCCATTCCTCAAATAGCCCTCTTTAAAACATCGAAGTCTTAGAAAATAACCGCAGAAAATTAGCCCTTTTTAATTGGGAAGACACATGTTAAATAATCATCAAATCTTGGGCCATGATTCCGTTTTTACACCAGAGCAAGTACTAGAAAACCGTGGTCGTGTCGCTATTTTTATAGATGGCTCTAACCTTTTCTACGCAGCCTTACAGCTCGGCATCGAAATTGATTACACCAAGCTATTGTGTCGGTTAACGGCAGGCTCAAGGCTATTTCGCGCGTTCTTCTATACAGGTGTAGACCGCACTAATGAGAAACAGCAGGGGTTTTTGCTGTGGATGCGTCGAAATGGCTATCGCGTGATTGCAAAAGATTTGGTTCAGCTTCCAGACGGATCTAAAAAGGCCAACCTAGACGTAGAGATCGCCGTGGACATGATGGCACTGGTGGACTGCTACGACACGGCTGTGTTGGTCAGCGGTGATGGCGATTTGGCCTATGCTGTAGATGCTGCTAGCTATAAAGGCGTGCGAGTCGAGGTCGTTAGCCTCCGCTCAATGACGAGCGATAGCCTGATCAATGTTTCAGATCGCTACATCGACTTAGATAGCGTCAAAGAAGATATCCGCAAAAGCTCTCGCGGTGGTAGTGACAACGGTCATCCTCAGCACAACTATACCTATCGCCCGCTCGCTAGCATTTCCATGCTTGATGAGGCTGAGGCGCGTCCTTAGCTGTTCATCTCTAGCAAAAAGCAGATAATAAATGAAGCAGAGTAGATGGTACCGATGGCTAGCGGTTGTCGCAACCGTTGTGGTCATTGTGGTGGCCCTGCGCACCTGTGGAATTGGTCGTAGGATAGCTGCACCTGAAGCTGGCGAGGACATTCCTGCTGAGCTAACGCTGCAAACTGTAACGCTTGAGCAGCCTGACGAGAATGGCAATTTGCTGTGGCGGCTTAAGGCAAAGTCGGTTAACTATAGCCCTGATAACCAAAGGGCTACGCTCAAAGCGCTAGAGGGCGAGTTTTTTCGCGATGGTGACACTATTTACACCGTTGTTGCCGACGAAGGTGACGTTCGGCAAAATGGTGAAACTTTGTACCTGACTGGAAATTTGATCGCTAATGGTAAAGAAAATGAGCTGACGTTGGAGAGCGATCGCCTGAAGTGGCAGCCTAAGCAGGATTTGCTAGTCATGGGAAATTTTGAGGATGAGGTGCTAGAGCGTGATTCGGACAGCAATTTGGAGAGCGACCCAGACAGTGATGCCTTAGAGGTAGAGCCACAGCCGGTTACTCCATCTTCTGATGAGCCCACAGCTAACCGGTTTCCGGCTGATGATGTGAAGCCGCCAGTGAGAGGGTTTAATCCGCAGATAGAGACGATTGCTGATGTGGTGACGGTTTCTGATCAGGAGGGTCGCGTGAACTTAGATGGGGGCGTGATTGCTAAAAGCAAAGAAACGCCGTGGATGACGTTTGAGTCTGATAATTTGGTTTGGTTCACTGAGCGCGAGGTCATTGAAGCGCCTGATCCGCTGAAGGTGGAGCAGTACGAGGGTGAGACGTATCAGACGGTGAGCGATCGCATCATCGGTCAAACCGGTCAGGTCGATCTCACCGAGAATATTGTGACCCTTGATAAGTCAGTTCAGCTCACCTCGCTTGCTCAGCCGCTCAATGTTCAAAGTGAAAATGCGGTGTGGGACGTAGACGCGCAGACTGTAGTGCTCGATCAGCCTGTACAAATTGAGCAGCCAGAACGCAAGATTACGGCTTCGGCAAACCAGGCTAATTTAGATTTGGCGCAGGAGACGATTTACCTAACGGGCAATGTGCTGGCCAGAGGCGAAGAAAATGATGCCAGGCTGAGCGCTGATCGGGTGACGTGGCAAACGGGCAGCCAGGATATCGAGGCTGTAGGCAACGTGAGCTACGAACAGGCTCAAAATCCAGAGGTTTCAATGACCGGGACTAAGGCGGTTGGCAATATTGAGCGGGGCACCGTCGTTGTGACGGGCGGCGAGTCGGGCGAGGTCGTCACTGAGATTGTGCCTGAGGGCCTCTAAGGTTCTGGTGGTTCTGGTAATTGAGGTGCTGGCAATCAAGGTTCTGGTGATTCGTAGATCACTTGATTACGGCGTTCGTCGCCAAATCGGTAAGGGTCTTCACCAATTCTGACGGTGGTTTGAAGCTCAGGCGGAATTTCTGAGGCCCTGCCCCACTGATTTTCTAGGGCGTTGAGGACTTGATCCTGGCGCGATCGCAAAGCATCCAACCCAGATCCATAATTCAGCAGCGAAAACCACACCACGCCTTTCTCTTTCGTAGGCATAGCGCCTGCTAACGCGCTCACAACCGCCAGACTCCCTGTTTTCACCACAGCATTATTCGGAATGCCACGATCTCTCACAGTGCCGCCGTCTGCGCCTGCAATCGGGAAAATGTCAGAAATAGTGTAGCGCTGCGTGAGTGCTACGCCCTGACTAGAACCCGCCGTGGATCTCAAAATTTCTTGAATCTTTTGTAGCATTGCCACCGCCGCGCGCGGTGACATCTGATTTTCTTCGCCCAGTCCAGAGCCATTTATCAGTGACATTTCATTCGACGGGATGCCTGTTACCTCTTCTACTTTTTGCATCACTGCCTGCGAGCCGCCCAGCGTATTTGCCATCTGCTCCGCCATCGGATTGTTGCTGTAAATATTCATCGCCTTCAGCACAGCCACCAGCGGTAGCGATTGATGACTCACCAGCTGGCCGCTCACCCGATTTTGCCAACTGCCCACATCAGCTCTCACCTGACCGTCAATTTGGATCTTAGGCTCAGACGTACCCGGTGGCATTTCCAAGTGAGCCCTTTCTACGTCATAGCCCCATTCGGCTCGATTAAAGGCTTCTTTTAGCCACTGACCTGAGAGCAGCGGATCGCTCTCAAAGTTCATAGAAAAGGCATTGGTCACGATGAGATCGCCTGTGACCCTGCGAATGCCTATCTTTTGTAGCGTGTTGCCAAGTGCGATCGCCTCTTCCCACACAAACAGCGGATCGCCTCCACCCTCAACAATCAAATCTCCCTTCAGCACGCCGTCTTCAATACTGCCTTGCCAGCCTACCAGCGTCTCAAACTGAGCCTCAGCGTCCCAAGTCGCCAGTGCTGCTAAGGTGGTCGCCACTTTGGTAATCGACGCCGCAGACCGCAAAGTACCGCCCTGATGCTGAGCAATGGGAAACTCTCCTGAAGCGACCCATACGCCTTGCTGACCGGCTTCATAGCCCGCTGCCGAGAGCCCTGTCACATACCCCGACACAATCGCTTCAGCCGCCGGGTCGTCAGCAATCGTCTCTCTTACCCAGGCCGACTCCCACTGGGGCTGAATATCAACGTTACTTAAGCTCAATCCTTCAACCGATCGCCTCGCTCCAAATCCGAAGGCGCTCACGCATCCACCCAACAGCAGCCCCGCGAACGCTCCTAACCCTACAAACTTTCGCACTAATTCCTCAGTCCTTCATCCGATTGTTGCCCGTCTTCTTTTCTACCTTGTCTCGACTTTCCTAGCCGTTCTCGACAAAGATACACTATTGAAACCAAACTCATCAGAGTCGCCGAGCTAGCGCGCATCATTATGGCCAGACCAGACCAAAGTCAAGTTTTACGGCGTTTGCCGATTGTGGTCGGTACGTTGGGTGGCGTGCTGCTGTTTATCAACCGAGTGACGACACCTGATCTGAGTAGTTCGCAGTCGCGTGCAGACGCGCTAGGGGTGATCTTAAGCGCACTGCTGATATTAATTGGCTTGCTGTGGCAGCGAATTCAGCCTAAGCCACCTGAAACCGTTGAGCTAATAGGCGAAGAGGGATTTGATTTAGCCGAAGATCTGCCGGATGCAGTCAGAACCGAGCTAGCTTGGGCTTCGCACCTATTGCTTACTAACACAGTGACACGTAGCGTAGTAGTTTATCACGACGACCAAGTATTGCTGCGGCGCGGCATTTTTGGTCTAAAAGATACGGTGACGCCGGGCGTTATTGTTCAGCGCGTTTTAGATAAGCAAAAGCCGGTTTATTTAGTCAATCTCAATATCTATCCAGGGCGAGTTGAGTTTGACTATTTGCCTGAAAATACACAGGGCGTTATTTGCCAGCCTTTGGGCGATCGCGGCGTTCTCATACTAGGAGCCGACGCCCCTCGCAGCTACACCCAGCAAGACGAATCCTGGATCGCAGGCATCGCCAACAAAGTCGGTGACACCCTCGATCGCCAGCTAGCTTAATCTATCTAGCGAATATCTACTTAGCAAACATTTCCTATTCTGCTGCTTCATCTAGCAAGCGAACGGCGACCGTCGATACTTTGAAATTGTAATTTTTACCTTCGATCTCAATAGGTGTTCCAATTTTGACAGGCACCCCTAAAATCGGGCCGCCGTCTTGGGTCGTGGCTCTCCCCCCTAGCGTAATCAGCATGTCTGCGGTGTAGCCTAGCTCGGGGCGAGGATCGGGAAACGACTTAACGCTACCATCGGGTTGAGGCACTGCTACGCTTCGGGGCAACGGCACGACTTTCTTGATATCTACAGGCTCGCCGTAGGGCTGGTTACGAACCACGACGTTCGTTTCTTCGGTAGTCGCCAGATTTGCGACAAACTCTTCAGGGTTGAGCACTGTAAGCCCTCGGGCAATCACATCTACTTCAAACGCTTGGGTGTCAACGCCTATCTGCGCGACCGAACCGGTAGCTCCAGGATAGAAAAAGATGCCGAAGATAACCATCAAAATGGCCAGGGCCGCGCCTACGTCTAGCACGCTCAGTTTGCCAAAGAGCCGCCCTTTAGAATCTAAAATCGCCATCGCCTATCTCACTAGCAACACGTTAACCCCAGTATTTAACCACAGTATTCAACGCTATCGTTACGGTTTGAATTTCATTCCTACGGTTCAGCCAATTCTAAGAGAAAAAGACTATTTTGGGAGTGAATGTACTGGCAGAGACACTGATGACATAAGCTTCTGGCGATTTGGACGGCAATCGCGCAACTGTCACAATTTACGCCACATCCGTAAATAATCTCGCTAAAGTTGATGTATATCGCATGTACCTTTTATCACACGCTTTCGCGTTTTTTAATTAACTGCTGCTACTGATAGGTCACTCACAAACTATGTCTAATCTGCTGAACTTCAAGCACAAGCTCTATCGTCGCTTTGTCTATGGTCTGATGTCGATGACCCTGGTTTTGGGCATTGGCGTGGGTACGGCCCAGCCTTCTCAGGCGGGTTGGTTTGATCTATTGATGGGCGGTTTGCAGGTTTATCAGCTCTCTAGCATGAGTGATGCTCAAGAAGTTGACTTAGGAAGCGGTATCAATAGTCAGCTCGTTAATAGTGGTCAGGTTGACCTGTACGAAAACGCTGGACTCAACGCTTACGTCAACGACATTGGCCAAACGCTGGCGGCTGTGAGCGATCGCCCCGACATTCCCTACACTTTCCAAATTGTGGAAGACGACGCGGTAAACGCTTTTGCCACAATGGGCGGCTACGTATACGTCACCACAGGATTAATGGCCGCTGCTGACAATGAGGCTGAGCTAGCAGGTGTCATTGGTCATGAAATTGGTCATATTGCCGGTCGTCATGCGGTGCAGCAAATGCGAAAGGCTGCGATTACTCAAGGGATTACGGGTGCCTTTGGTGTGAATCGCGATCGCCTCGTTAACATTGGTACTCAAGTCGCCATTCAGCTTCCAGCAAGTCGTGCGGATGAATACGAAGCAGACGTACACGGCTTTGAGTCTATGGGTCGCGCTGGCTACGATCAGTCTGGTATGGTCAGTTTCATGCAAAAGCTCGTTCGCGGACGCTCTCAGCCCGAGTTTTTGAGCACTCACCCCGATGCTCGCAACCGGGTAGAAGCCCTTCAAAGGCTAGATGAGTCAGAATCAACGCAGGCAACTTTTGGCACCAGCACGGCTGACTACAATGCTCGAGTAAGCGCTTTGCGATAGGCTTGCATTCCCCAAAACATCAGTAGGCTATCGACTTGAACCCTGGAGACAATCTCCGGGGTTTTCTGCTTTAAAAGGGTATGTAATAGCGGCCCATCGCCGCCAGTGAAGATAGCTTTGCCGGTCGGGAATTGCTGCTGCCAGTCGGTTAGATAGTCAGTCAAAATTGCGAGGATGCCGTAAATTAGGCCGCTGGCGATCGCCTCATCCGTTCTAATAGCCCAGCGCTCGGGTAAAGATTGTGTCGTGATAGATTTGCTGATAGCGATCGCACTCTCCAAAGCCGCCGCATTCTGGCCTAATGCCTGACCTTGCATCCGTACTCCCGGCAAAATTGCGCCCCCATAGAAACCAGCTTGAGTCCCGGCAGTGAAAGTGACTGCGGTACCGGCATCTATAACAAGCACGGGCCAGCCTACTTGATGCCCAGCGCCCAGTAAGTTGATGGCACGATCGATACCCAAGGTGGGGTAGAGGTTTGCCAGGGGGATGTGCGATCGCTCAACTGTCCGAACCGGGGCATTCTGCTGCAAGCCTAACGCTGCCCATAGGTCGCTTTGCTTCGGAACAGCAGAAGCCACCCAAAGCGATGAAAGTGAAAGGGGTTGTTCTGGAAATTCCCCTGTATCTAATGTCAGCCCGGCGACAGTCTGCCACGTGCTCGCCCGAAACCCTGCTGCTGCAAGCTGACTTACAATCTCGCCCGTAACGTGAAATGTATGCCAAACGCCTTTCAGCTCGCCATGATTAAACCATCCCCAATGAAGCCGAGTGTTGCCGATAATCAGCGCCAACCACGCTTCTCTAGCATTATGTTCTTCTAACATCTCAACCAAAATGAACACCCAAAACAAACGCTTTAAAAAGAGTAAGGGCTGGCCAGAGGTGGTCAGCCCTAAATGGGTTTGTCAGCGTAAAAGAACAGTTAATATCCTCCGTTGCTTTGCGAATTTTGTGAGAGCTAACTGAAAGCTAGTCGTTTACAAGGTGTTTACAGTGCTTGCATGGCCTATTTCTGTCATATCCATTTCGATTCGGCCCGACCTTACAAAATAATAAAGTCTAAACCCAAGGTTGAAACAAGAGCCAGCAAAACGCATGAAGTCCGTTTGGTCTGCCTGATCCCCTTGTGTAAACTCCTTAGTTAGAGATAAGTCTTTCAGCAATGAAAGGACTCCTTCCTCAGAGCGTTCAAAAGGCAATCAAACGCTTGTTATTCAGTTGTTTTTCTTGCTATTAAATTAGCACGTCCGTCAGCCGCATGTTGCCCCGTACGCCTAAGTTAACGGAGCGCTACAGAAGTTATCGATAAGTTCATTTTTTGTTAAAAACGTTAGGCGACTTCTATGCTTCTTGCCAGTATTTGTAACCCTTTATTAACTGTCTGCAAAGTTAATAGAGAACTAGCGGCGATTCGTATTGATTAATGCTCGCACCTGATTAGTCAGTACCAATCTTCTTTTGGAGCTGCTTAATCGACTTTGCCATTTCGGGCAAACGCCCAAATAAAATAGCGCATCTCAAATAGAGCTGATGAGGAATTGCGGGCATTCCAGAAACCGTTAACCCTGGTTCAATATTGTGATGAATCCCTGCTTTCGCTGAGGCGACGACGCGATCGCCCACAACTGCCTGATTCGCAATCCCCACCTGCCCGGCTAATATCACCCGGTTCCCAACCGTTACCCCACCTGCCATCCCAACTTGCGCAGCCATTGCCACGGCTTCTCCAACCCGACAGCCATGGGCAATGTGCACCATATTGTCGATTTTAGTGTTCTTGCCAATTCTGGTTTCACCAACAGCGGGCCTATCAACCGTGGAGTTGCAGCCAATTTCGACGCCATCTTCCAGCACCGACCGGCCCGACTGGTGCATTTTCTCCCAGCCTTCTGCTGTTGGCACAAAGCCAAAGCCTTCTGCACCAATAACCGCGCCACTGTGAACTACACAGTTTGAACCGAGCTGGGTGCGCTCGTGAAGCGTGCAGTTGGCATGAAGGGTACTGCCAGTACCAATCGTTACGTCAGGGTAGAGGGTGACATTGGGATGGATGCAGACGCGATCGCCTACCTTCGCATTGGCCTGAATCACCACATGCGCGCCAATAGCTACGTCTTTACCAATCTCAGCCGTTGGATCAATCACAGCGCTGGGGTGAATGCCGGGCGGCTGGCTGAAAGGCTGGTAGAAAAGGGCGATCGCTCTGGCAAAAACGAGGCGTGGATTTTTGACGCTAATCCAGGGAAGCGATCGCGCCGTTGCCTTCTGCTGCAAGGCTTCATTGGCTGGCAAAATCAGCGCCCCGGCCCCGGTTGTCTCAATATATTGGGCGAATTTAGGGCCTTCTACGTAGCTTAGGGCGATCGCACTCGCCTCCTGAATTGCCGCTAATTCCGTCAGCTCTAGCTCACCTACGGCATTCCCATCTTTACCATCTGGGCTCGACGCCGTGACCTGATCTCCTAACGCTAGAACGATCTGGCTAAATTTCATGGCTTTCCCTCGAATCTCCTTTTTAGAAGACGCCCCTAATCTTTGAGCACTAAGCTACCAGAAAGGCGGCACATTCCACATGGGATGTCTGCGGGAAAAAGTCAGCAGGCTGTACCCGCTTAACCCGGTAGCCACCCGTCTCACACAGCACCTTTAAGTCTCGCGCAAGCGTCGCCGGATTACAGCTCACATACACAATCCGCTCAGGCTTAAGCTCTATCAAGGCCGCTAACACCTCCGGCTCACAGCCCTTACGCGGCGGATCCATCATCACAATGTCAGGCTTAACGTCTAACTGCGGTATCAGCTCAGCGACATCGCCAATCTTAAACGCCGCATTCTCAATATTATTCAGCACCGCATTCTTCTCAGCCTGCGTCACCGACTCCGTAAACGATTCCAATCCAATACAGCGTTCAACCTTTCTAGCCAGCGGCAGCGTAAACGTCCCAACGCCACAGTACGCATCTACCAGCGTTTCCTCGCCCGTCAGCGCCAGCTCATTTTGAATTTCTTCTAGCAAACGTTCAGCCTGATCCGTATTCACCTGAAAAAAGGTCGTCGGCTGAATATGAAACCTCAGGCCCGCAAAGTCTTCTTCCAAATGGTCTTCGCCTGCAATGCAGTAAGTATCTGGGCCAAAGATCGCATTCGTCTTCTTCCAGTTCAAATTCACCAGCACCCCAACGACATTCGGCAACTTTTCCATCCACTGCGCCGCCTGCTCATGAATCCCTTTTAGCTTCACCGACCGACTCACCAGCGTCAGCAAAATCTGCCCGGTTCGCCGCCCCACCCGCACCGACAGATGCTTCAGGTGCCCCTTATGAAACTTTTCGTTATAAATTTTCCACTCACGCGCCTGAATATCTAGCTTCACCTCAGCTAGCAAAGGATCGAGCCTCTTATCTTGAACAGGGCACTGATTCAGGTTCACCAAACGATGTGAGCCTTTACGGTAATAGCCTGCCTGAACGGTCTTAATCTGCGAAAGACCCAATGGATAGGTGGCTTTGTTGCGATAGTTTAGCTGCTCAGGTGCCGCCAATACCGGATCAACCTGAATGCCGCCTGCACCATCCGTTGCAGCGTTTCCTACGCCGCCTCCCACACCCTTTACAGTCAGCTTGCCAATCCGCGTCAGCGTATCTACCACCAGATGATGCTTCGCTTCGAGCTGTTTTTCGTAGCTCACCTGCTGCCACTGACACCCCCCACACTTGTCCGCCACAATGCAGGCAGGCCGTACGCGTGCAGGCGAAGGCGTCACAATACCCGCAGGTATGCCAAAGCCATGCGTCGCTTTCACCTTAGTCATCTTCACCCGCATCACATCGCCTGGCACCGTATTCGGCACAAAGACAACCCGATCTTCCCATCTGCCCACGCCATCACCCGTATTGCTCAAGTCGGTGATAGTCATCTTCAGCACGGCGTCACGCTGCCACTTCTCCTCTGGCGGCTCCTTGGGCCATACATCCTGACTAACAGCTTCTTGACTAGCAGACTTAGCTTTATCACCTTCAGGCGCATCTGAGGGTGAGCTATCAGATGAGTTCTGTCTACCAGGATTAGACTGGCGGATAGGGCTAGCTATAGCTTTCTTTTCAGGAGCCCTTTTCTGTGGCTTTTGAATAGGCGCATTAGATGCGGCGGTGCGTAGCTTTTTTGGTGGGGGAACTGGAGATGGCATGACTGCTTCTATGAATCAGCTATTCAGTATGGCGTATTTGCCGGTGCATCATGGGATTACTTGCTACTTAATATCTCTAAGTGCAAACAAGAGCAGCCGGTTTCTCTCTGCATGCCCTGAATTATTCTAAGTGACTTAATATTTCTTAAGTTCTTTCTCAGGCAAGCTTTAGCAGCGCTTACCTTTGTCTTTTATAGAAAAAATGCGCTCAAAAAGAGGAGGCGTCCTTTCCTTGTCGCCCTTGAACTCGCTAGACTGTAGAATATTCAGTAGAGTTACCGCACTTTTATAAACTATGTCTGTTGTCAGTCAAGTAATCCTCAATGCAGATGATGAGTTGCGCTACCCCACTAGCGGCGAACTCAAAGGTATCGAAAACTTCTTAAAAACTGGCAATCAGCGAATGCGGATTGCTCAGACGCTAGCCGATAACGAAAAGAAAATTGTCGATCAAGCCAGCGGTGCCCTTTGGAAACTTCGGCCCGACTTTATCGCCAAAGGCGGTAATGCCTACGGCCAAAAGCAGCGCGCCCTATGCCTCCGTGACTACGGCTGGTATCTGCGCCTAATCACATACAGCGTTCTTGCTGGCGACAAAGACCCTATCGAAAGCATCGGTCTTATTGGCGTCCGCGAAATGTACAACGCCCTGGATGTCCCTGTCCCTGGCATGGTGGAAGCAATCCGCTGCCTCAAGCAAGCTTCTTTGCCACTAATGAGTGAAGAAGACGCGGCTGAAGCGGCTCCTTACTTTGACTACATCATTCAAGCGATGTCTTCTTAGGCTGACCTTATTGAAGACGGTTTTTCTGAAGACGTAGCTGGCTTCATTTAAGTTAGAACTTTATCAAAATAAGACTTATAGAAGCGTGAGAGTGTATTGCATTCTCACGCTTTTAATATATCTGTACCACTATTTGATATATCCTGAAGCCACAACCTGACACGACACTCGAGTAGCGCTATGGTTTCTTCTTCACGTATCGTTCCGCAGCCTTCAGTCCCAGAGCCTTCATCGGCTACCTGCTTAGGTAAAGTCGTAAAGTCAAACTCTCACTGCGACTATGTAGTTCAGCTAGACACAGGCAACGATGTAGACTTTCCGCCTCAAATAGATGACTACGGCTTCGGTCAGTTTGTAAAGTTCGATAGCCACCGACATTGGGCCGTAGGTGTTGTTTACGATACACAGCTTTTCAACTCAGCTTTTATGAACAGCGGCCCGCGCCTCACAAGCGCACCAGACCCAGTCTTCACCCCTGATTTAGTTCAAGACACCTGCATTCTGCTCAACGTTGTCCTCATTGGCAGCCTTGAAGCGACGGCCTCTCATAGCTACGGCCTGCATGGCATTCCACGCGTCGTTGTGCCTGCTAATACGCCCGTTTGTCAGATGGATGAAGCTGAAGTTCATAGCTTTCATCGGACGGCTGAAGGCAAGCCGCAGTTTGCTTACTACAGTCATCTATTACGCTCTGGTGGTGGTTTTGCAGCCCAGCTCACGCAGCAGGTACTAGCTGAGCTAATTGACACCGAATTATTCTCAGGCCCAGACCAAAGAGCCCTTCAGGTGCTGTATAAAGAACTTTCTTGGAAAAGCACTATGGGCTCTATGCGCTGATTCCATTGACTTCCGGGTCTTTTGACCTACGCCAATAGGTGTAAATCCCTAATAAGTTGCCTGAGAGCCTTGTAATATTCTGTTACAAACGCTATAGTAGTTACATCGGTTGAGACACACTACCTTCTTTTAGAGGTTTGGGTCGCAGTCGATTAATACGTACCTAACTACCGGAATAATAACCATGACTACTACACTACAGACGCGCCAAAGCGCCTCTCTGTGGGAGCAGTTTTGTCAGTGGGTCACAAGCACCGAGAACCGCCTCTATGTTGGCTGGTTCGGCGTCTTGATGATTCCTACACTACTCGCTGCTACCGCATGTTTCGTAATCGCGTTCATCGCTGCTCCTCCTGTGGACATCGACGGCATCCGTGAGCCTGTTGCAGGTTCATTGATGTACGGCAACAACATCATCTCTGGTGCGGTTGTACCTTCATCTAACGCCATTGGCCTCCACTTCTACCCCATCTGGGAAGCAGCTTCTCTTGATGAGTGGCTCTACAACGGCGGCCCTTACCAGCTGGTCATCTTCCACTTCCTCATCGGCGTCTTCTGCTACATGGGTCGTGAGTGGGAGCTATCCTACCGCCTCGGTATGCGTCCTTGGATCTGTGTTGCTTACTCTGCGCCAGTCGCAGCGGCAACAGCAGTGTTCTTGATCTACCCCTTGGGTCAAGGTTCGTTCTCTGACGGGATGCCTTTGGGTATCTCGGGTACATTCAACTTCATGTTGGTGTTCCAAGCAGAGCACAACATCTTGATGCACCCCTTCCACATGTTGGGAGTTGCTGGTGTATTCGGTGGTTCATTGTTCTCAGCAATGCACGGCTCACTCGTAACCTCTTCCTTGGTACGTGAGACGACAGAAACTGAGTCACAGAACTACGGCTACAAGTTTGGTCAAGAAGAAGAGACATACAACATCGTTGCAGCGCACGGCTACTTCGGTCGTCTAATCTTCCAGTACGCCTCGTTCAACAACAGCCGTTCACTCCACTTCTTGTTGGGTGCATGGCCAGTAGTTGGCATCTGGTTTACCGCTTTGGGCATCAGCACGATGGCGTTCAACCTGAACGGGTTCAACTTCAACCAGTCGATCATCGACTCACAAGGTCGTGTGATTGGTAGCTGGGCAGACGTTCTCAACCGTGCCAACTTGGGTATGGAAGTGATGCACGAGCGCAATGCTCACAACTTCCCGCTTGACTTGGCTGCTGGCGAAGCTGCCCCTGTAGCTTTGACTGCTCCTTCGATTGCTGCGTAGTCGTCTGATTACTCCATAGATTGAAACGAGAAGCCCCCCGCACCACCTTTAACGAGGCACGTGCGGGGGGCTTTTTGCTGTCTATTTTTTGGGACGATCTTTCTGTTCTTCCTCACGCCGATGGGTTATACGGCTGGTTCTGTGGGTTGAATCTTCCACAACCGCCCCTCCTCATAGGCTGGAATTAGTTGATAAGTGTTTGTTTGGCTGAGCTGGTCTTTGGCATCAGCAGAGATATTAAAAACGAAGATTGACTCGAAGCCTGATGGAATGGTGGGTAGATTAGGCTCTTCAAACAGCAGTAGTTTTTGATCAGGGCTTAGTCGGTGGCTCAAAGAGAAAACTTCGCCTAGATTTGCATTGTTATTACTGCTGATAAGAAGGGAGTTAGGCGCTTGGTTTACGGTTTGGGCGACTTCTGGATTAAGGTGGCTGTTCTTTTTGTGCCACCAGGTATCTGATGGAATGCTGACGAGGCAGGAGATTAAGCCTGCGATGAGGAGTCCGGCGGTGGCTCTTTGCCAGCGAATTTGTTTGCGGTTGGATGATGTTTTGTTATTTGATATTTTTTGGGCTAGGAGGTAGGCGATCGCAATCTGCAAGCAAAGATACACAGGAATAAAATACCGGCTCACACTAGAACGCCGCCCACCAAATAACAGGTCAGGCCCGACAAACGCCAGTAATGTGACACCGCCAAGTAATCCCAAAAATACTGAAGCTGATATGGGCATACGCCGAATGCTCCAAATGAGCGTATAGCTCACGAGCCCTAGCGCGAGCAGAACAGGGATGGCTGTGTAGAAGATTGGATCGGTAGCATCTAAGTTGAGATCAAAAAATAGTCGGGTAATATTGCCTGCCCAAATTTTGCCTAATGCCAAAAACGGCATCGGTTTGGCTGTCCAACTTGCGGCGTCTATCTTTGTGATGATAGTTAGCCATGGCAGGAACAACAGTAGGCTAGCGATGGTGCTGATCGTGAAGTTGCGAAGCGCTACAAAGGCATGGGCGCTACGTTTCCCTTTGTATAGAACGAGCGATCGCCAGATGACGTACAGGCTATGGCTGGCAATGACTAAAAAGGTAAGGATGCAAGTGTAAAGACCTGCTGTTAGCGTTGCTGCGTAGATCAGCCAGTTGAGCGGATTGCTTTTGCGGAGTGCTTTTAGGAGCGTGGCACTGGTGAGGGCGATCGCTAAGGCCCACATGCTATATTCACGCGCTTCTTGAGCGTATAAATATTGAAAGGGAGAGACGGCAACGAGGGCCGCACTAAGGCTCGTTGCTGGTTTTGAGCCAAAGAGTTCTAGGCTGAGCCAGTAGATTGCGGGGATAAGGAGGATGCCTGCGATCGCTGCAATCACTCTTGTAGCGACAACGGTATTACTGGTCACATACATCGCCAAACGAGTCAGCAGATAATACAGCGGCGGATGTTGGGAATCGTCCTCAGCGAGCTGCTGCCAGGTTTTAACTAAGCCGTTGTTAGGCTCTGCTGTTTGCCATGCTAAAACGTCACTGGCTGATTTGATTTGACCGTCAAAGAGGGCTGCTTGCGCTTCTTCGCGGCCATGCCCGGTAGCGTATAGAGCCGTATAGGTTTCGTCGTGCCAGTAAATTTTGCCTTCTAAGTTGGCAAAGCGTAGAAGGCTACCGATGATGAGAGCAGCGATCGCTAGCTGAGATACACGGCGCATAAGACGCCCTCCTGAAATCGTGTCATTGCAAAAAGTCTTCCCGCGTATTCGCATACCCGAGATCTCTGCATTATCTATGTCACGATAGGAATAAATGCAGCCGCACTATATAAAACATAGAGTATTCACAGCTAACTTCATTAAGGTCAAGACAGAATGGCGATCGCTCAAATAGTCCAAAACGCGGCAAAGATGGCAGTGTGTGTATTGATGCTGATAGGCATTAGTAGCCCCACTCTAAATATTTCAAACAACGCTTTGCCCGAGTCCCAAACGCTGATTGCCTACAATATTGATATGGACATGGACAGGGCTCGCGGCGAGCAGACCATTGAGTACTATATCGAGTCTTACGGCGAAACCCTACGAGATATCATTGAGCAAACGCTGCGAAACAACGAAAATCATCCCGAACCCAAATCGACTGCGAAAAACTCCTACAAGCGCGAAAGTGCGCTGAATGACGTTTTGCCAGAAAGACGCAGCAGTGCCTTCTCACAGGACACGCTGTCTGACTTAAGGAAAACAAAAAATCCTAAGGATATATTGCAATAACGCTCCGTAGCATACGCAAAAAGGCCCCACAGTTTTAGACGACTGTGGGGCCTTTTTCTTTTCTTAAAACACTATTCTTAAAGCACTATAGAAGGCTCTACAGAAGCGCTTCTTCTTGATGCGTTTGAATGGTGCAGTCAGACGTTGGGTAGGCGACGCAAGTTAATACGAAGCCAGCTTCCATTTGGTCATCTTCTAAGAAAACCTGATCGGACTGATCGACGGTGCCTGAAACCAGCTTGCCAGTGCAGCTAGAGCAGGAGCCTGCGCGGCAGGAAGCGGGCAGGTCAATACCCGCGTCTTCGGCTGCTTCGATAATATACGTATCATCAGCGCATTCAATTGTTTCGTTAATGCCTTCATCTTCGTTGATGAGTGTGACCTTATAAGTCGCCATGGAAAGCCCTCTCGTTAAAGTTGATTTAATGGCTCAACTATTAGAGCAATAGTTAAGCTCTCTTAACAATACACCGAGGAGATGCGCAGGCGAAATGGGTCGCAGGTCGCATCGCTAATGGAGTAAGTCTCCGTAGAGAGATAGAATTGATAGCTGTCTCCTTCAACAGCCAATTCCACCCCCATTAAAACCTATGGCAACTGCTGCTTGCTCGCCCGAAGATATTGCATCAGAGGGGCTTAAGCCCGATGAGTATGACGAAATCGTGAATCGGTTGGGCCGTCATCCGAATCGTGCTGAGCTAGGGATGTTTGGGGTGATGTGGTCAGAGCACTGTTGCTACAAAAACTCACGGCCTTTGCTAAGTCAGTTTCCGACGGAGGGCGAGCGAATTTTGGTCGGCCCTGGCGAAAACGCGGGCGTGATTGATGTGGGCAATGGAATGCAGGTTGCCTTTAAGATCGAATCGCACAATCATCCTTCAGCTATTGAGCCCTTTCAAGGTGCAGCTACTGGTGTTGGCGGCATTTTGCGAGACATTTTTACGATGGGCGCTCGGCCTATTGCAGCGCTCAACTCTTTGCGCTTTGGAAGTCTAGAAGACGCGCGGACTAGACAGATTTTTACGGGCGTCGTTTCTGGGATTGCGCACTATGGCAACTGCTTTGGGGTGCCTACGGTGGGGGGCGAAGTCTTTTTTGATGAAGCCTACAGTGGCAATCCGCTGGTGAATGCGATGGCGATTGGCCTGATGGAAACTGACGAGATTGTGAAGTCGGGGGCTGTGGGGATTGGGAATCCGGTGCTGTATGTGGGCTCGACGACGGGGCGCGATGGAATGGGGGGCGCTAGCTTTGCGAGTGCGGAGCTGAGCGATGAGTCGGAGGCGAATCGGCCTGCGGTGCAGGTGGGCGATCCGTTTTTGGAGAAGTCTTTGGTGGAGGCTTGTTTGGAGGCGTTTAAGACCGGGGGCGTGGCGGCGGCGCAGGATATGGGGGCTGCTGGAATTACGTGCTCTACGGCTGAGATGGCGGCAAATGGCGGTGTGGGAATTGAGCTAGATTTGGACTTGATTCCTGAGCGGGAGCCGGGGATGGTGCCTTATGAGTATTTGCTTTCGGAGTCGCAGGAGAGAATGCTGTTTGTGGCTCATGCGGGGCGCGAGCAGGAGCTAGTTGATATTTTTCATCGCTGGGGATTGCAGGCGGTGGTGGCCGGTTCGGTGATTGAAGAGCCGATTGTGAGGATTTTGTTTGAGGGCGGGGTGGCGGCTGAAATCCCGGCGACTGCGCTGTCGGATAATACGCCGATCTATCAGCATGAGCTGATGGCTGAGCCGCCTGAGTATGCGCAAAAGGCTTGGGCCTGGCAGGAAAGCTCGCTACCGGAGGCAACGGCTGAGGGAATTGGTGAGCAGTCCTGGACTCAGGTGGTGATGGCGCTATTAGCAACGCCGACGATCGCCTCTAAGCGGTGGGTTTACCGGCAGTATGACCATCAGGTGCAAAACAATACGGTAATGATGCCGGGTGGGGCTGATGCGGCGGTAATTCGGCTGCGATCTCAGATCAAACCAGATCTAAAAGCTGATGCAGGACTCGCCGCTACCGTAGACTGCAACGCCCGTCACGTATACCTCAATCCTTACGAAGGCGCACTAGCAGCGGTCGCTGAAGCGGCTCGTAACCTGAGCTGTGTCGGCGCAGAACCAGTGGCGGTTACTGATAATCTCAACTTCGGGAGCCCTGAAAAGCCGATTGGCTACTGGCAGCTCGCAGAAGCCTGCCGGGGATTAGCTGATGGCTGTCGGCAGTTCTCAACACCTGTAACGGGTGGTAACGTGTCGCTCTATAACGAAACGCTCGATAGTACGGGCAAGCCTCAGCCAATCTATCCGACGCCCGTTGTGGGCATGGTGGGCCTAGTGCCTGATTTAACGAAGGTGTGCGGTCAGGCTTTTCAGGAAGAAGGCGATCTGATTTATCTGCTAGGGGTAGGGTCTGATAGTACTGGTGAAGGGTCTGTGACTTTAGGGGGGGCTGAATATCTCAAGCTGATTCATCAGACGGTGGCAGGGCAGCCGCCGAAGGTAGATGTGGCGCTAGAGCTGAAGGTGCAGGCGGCTTGTCGGCACGGTATTCGTCAGGGGTGGATTCGCTCGGCGCATGACTGTGCAGAAGGAGGAATGGCGATCGCACTGGCTGAATCTTGTATTAGTGGGCAAAAAGGCGCAACCGTTACGCTATCAAGCAGTCAACTGCGGCTAGATACGGTGCTCTTTGGCGAAGGGGGTGCGCGTATTTTGGTGTCGGTCGCGCCGACCAATCAGGCTGAATGGGAGCGCTATTGTCGGTCGCATGTGGGAAGCATTCAGCAGCTTGGCGCGGTGGGTACGGCGGATTCGCCTTTAGTGATTAGAAAGGGCGATCGCACACTTGTCTCTCTTTCAGTAGCACACGCAGCAGACCAATGGAATAACGCTATCGAACGCGCTTTAGCTAAAGATAGCTAGAGATTTTGTCTTTTAGAAAGCCCAAAATCAGCTGCTCTAAGCTTCTGTATAAAAAGCGCGGCGTCTATACGTAATCTAGGCGAGCAGTGCTACAGAGAGTGATAGGATTTGAACATAAAGTTTAACAAAACATTAAGTTTAGTCTTGCTGCTGTTTCATAGGCTACAGCGCTTCATTGAATTGCTTGTGCAGATTGCCTTTGATGTTGTTCGCATCGAGCCAATTGCAATTAAGAGCCATTCAATGAAGCGCTATTTGAAACGACTAGACTAGATAGGCAGTTTCGTCAGCCTTAGCGCTGCGGTCTGTCTCCTGACTATTTTGGTTAAGAGTTTGTTTGGAAGCGCTGACCAGAAGCGCGCGCTTAGAAAAGTCTGTTTGAACGGTTGCATTGGAGCTTTGATCGAGCATGTATCAGTCCCCTGACTCTGCGATGAATCTTGAGATATCTGCTGAAATGAATGATTCTATGCGGCCCGATAAGCCGGAGGAAGCCTGCGGTGTGTTCGGTGTGTATGCACCTACTGAAGATGTCGCTACGCTGACCTACTTTGGCCTTTACGCTTTACAGCATCGCGGACAGGAATCTGCGGGAATTGCTTCTTTCGACCAGGGCGACGTGCACGAGCATAAGGGCATGGGTCTGGTTTCTCAGGTGTTTACTGACGATATGCTCAAAGATATTCCGGGGCAGTGGGCAGTCGGTCATACGCGCTATTCAACCACTGGCTCTAACACCGCCGCGAACGCTCAGCCCGCCGTGCTAGATACTCGACTAGGGCAGCTAGCGCTGGCTCATAATGGCAATATCGTAAATGTGAATACCCTGCGGAGTGCGCTATTAGAGCGAGAGAATTACTGCCTAACGACGACTTCTGATTCTGAGCTAATTGCGTTTGCGATGATGGAGGCGGTAAATGATGGTGATAATTGGGTGGATGGTGCGATCGCTGCCTTCAAACGCTGCGAAGGCGCTTTTAGCCTAGTTATTGGCACCCCAGCAGGCATCGTTGCCGCTCGCGATCCACACGGCATTCGCCCCTTAGTGCTTGGATACATTGGCGCTGAAGCGCCTGACACGAAGCGCTCAGCGAGCAGTGGAAGAGAAGACTATGGGCCAGGGAAGTTCGTTGTTTCCTCTGAAACCTGCGGTTTAGATATTGTCGGCGCTACTTACTTAAGAGACATCGCCCCCGGCGAACTCATGTGGATCGACTGCGACGGCGTGAAGTCTGTGCAGTGGGCCGAAAAAACAGAGCGGAAGCTGTGCGTATTTGAAATGATTTACTTCGCACGGCCCGACAGCGTTTTCAACGGAGAAAGCCTGTACAGCTATCGCAAGCGGATCGGCCAGCGCCTCGCTCAGGAGTCACCTGCGGACGTGGATTTGATTATGGCAGTACCTGACTCGGGTATTCCGGCTGCTATCGGCTACTCAGAGGCTTCGGGAATTCCCTATGCAGAAGGCTTGATTAAAAATCGCTACGTAGGCCGTACCTTTATTCAGCCAACCCAGGCCATGCGCGAAGTCGGTATCCGAATGAAGCTTAACCCGATGCGTGACGTGCTAGAGGGCAAGCGAATTTTGATTGTGGACGATTCTATTGTGCGTGGAACGACAAGCCGAAAGCTCGTGCAGATGCTTTACGATGCGGGCGCTGTAGAGGTGCACATGCGTATTTCATCGCCACCAGTTACCCACCCTTGCTTTTATGGGATTGACACTGACAACCAGGATCAGCTCATTGCAGCAACTAAGTCTGTAAAGGAAATTGAGGCGCAGCTAGGGGCCGATTCTTTGGCTTATCTAAGCTGGGAAGGCATGTTAGAAGCGACTGAGGCAGATGTAAATAGCTTCTGCTCGGCCTGCTTTACGGGGGACTATCCCATTGACATTCCGATGCAGATCAAGAGTTCTAAGCTGATGCTTGAGAAAGTGCCTGCAAATGTCTAGCCTTACGCATTGAGAAAGCGATTGAATAAATTGCTAACTGAGCGCTTCACCTGCTGGCGACGCATCCATTTCTCAAAGTCCCTCTGGTAGCGAAGGCCCGATGACTGGTAGGCTCGCCAGCCGTGTAGCGCTAAGGCAAGACCCCAAGTAAGGGCAACGAATCCGGCAAACCCGTAGCCACCAAGCAGGAGGTTGAGCATCAGCAAGAAGACGTTGAAGATGGTGTAGCGAATGAGGTGGTGCTGAAACTTTTGGCGCTTGTGCTGGTTAAAAAGTAGTTTTTGATTGCTTTCGCTTTTAAGAGAAAGCCATTCTCGTTCGGCTGACCACAGCGTTTCGGGAGCAATATTTAGCTCAGCGGCGATTTCCAGGAGCTGAGTGCGGCTAAGTTCGCCCGACTCAGTGTCTTTAGCGATCGCAATTTGTAAAATCTGCTGAGCATCTTCGCTCACGTATAGGTCTGCCATAGTCGTGCTACTTTCAGTCACAAATTTGGTTATAGGCTTCGGGGCCCTGGCTAAAGTGGCCTTTGCTACAGCCCAATGCATCCAATGTAGACAAAAAACGAGAGGTTGCGTAGTAGGGAAAACCGGAGGGGGCGATCACCTCGAAACATTCCAACATAATTTGATGATTCAGCTTTGTAGATGGGCATCCTGACCGTACTTTCGATTCTCACGTTTCACAGTTACCTCCCTACATCTACACAGGATTTTTCAGCATGGCTAAGCTCGTTCCTATTCAGCTAGAAGACGGCACCGAAATCTATATAGAGGCGACTGATGATGTGGCCGTTCCGCCGACGGTTGATGTTGATAGCGATGACGACGAGGAAGAAGATGAAGTGCGCCGTGGGCAGAAAGGCTGGGGCGGCGGTGGCGGCTCTCGGGGGATGGTTGGCTTTCCTGGCGGTGGCGGTGATAGCGGTGGGGCAGCAGCGATCGCAGCCCAAAGCTTTAAGGCCATTGAGGGCACTATTCGCACCTACACCACGCACACGCTTAGCGCGTTCAAGGACATGTCTCAGGGCAATGTAGACAAAGTAACGTTGCAGTTTGGCATTCGCGTGGGCGGCGAGGCAGGCGTGCCTTATGTGACTAAAGGCACGGCTGAGAGCAATTTGAGCATTACGGTTGAGTGCTCATTCGATAAAGACGAATAGTCTTTTGTCGAGTCGAAATCTTTAAAGCAAAAAGGGCAAGCTCTGGATAGAGTAGCGCTTGCCCTTTTTGCGTTCTAGAAGATTAGAAACTATTCAACCGGGGTAGGACGAGAGCCAACAGCGTGACGATCGATCACCTTGTCTACGATGCCGTACTCTACAGCTTCTTCTGGAGACATAAAGAAGTCGCGCTCAGTGTCTTCCATGATCTTCTCTAAAGGCTGTCCTGTATGCCTAGCCATTGCCTCGTTTAGAGAGCTTTTGAGATACAGAATCTCTTTGGCCTGAATTTCAATATCAGTCGCCTGACCCTGCGCGCCGCCTGAGGGCTGGTGAATCATCACGCGAGCATTTGGCAAAATCATGCGCTTGCCTTTCGTGCCTGCGCTGAGCAAAAACGCACCCATACTCGCCGCTAAGCCCATGCAGATAGTGGCTACATCGGGGCGAATATGGTTCATGGTGTCGTAAAGACCCAAGCCTGCATTGATCACGCCACCAGGAGAGTTGATATAGAGATAAATATCTTTTTCGGGGTCTTCGGCTTCTAAAAA
Organism: uncultured cyanobacterium; assembly: GCA_963793265.1. Lineage (GTDB taxonomy): Bacteria > Cyanobacteriota > Cyanobacteriia > Phormidesmidales > Phormidesmidaceae > Phormidesmis. The sequence goes on along the minus strand of CAWBZI010000001.1, from coordinate 1,625,222 downwards.
GAGCATCTGAGCCACGATCAGATTCATAGAGTCTGAATCGACCTGCCCGTGGAGAAAGATGATGCGCTCTCTGAGCAGGCGAGAGTAGATATCGAAGGCGCGTTCACCGCGACCCGATTGCTCGATAACGGTTGGAATCATTAGAAGCTACTTAAGTTCAATTATTTCGTTCACTTGAATTGTACAGACTTCACCTCATTTTTGTTTTGTTCCAGCAGGGTGTGGATAACCCGAAAATTTTGCAGCACCAATAGCGAAGTCATCCGCTATGGCACATCTACTTATGCCTTCGGATAGAGCGCTGTAACTTTGTGTTGGCCTAAGGCTAGCTATTCTTTCGCAGATCGCGATCAGAAAGCTTCAAAAAAGTGAGCGTTCATACCTCTTTAAAAGTGATCTTCAGCGAAAGTACGCTTTTACAAATAAATGTAATAAAAGTAATGTTTCCGTATTCTTGCCACTGGTTAGAAGCCAGAATAGCTGTTAGTTTTTGTGTGCTGAAGACAGCGAGGATTGAGTTGTTCGCAAAGGCTTTTTTGCAAGACTTTTGTCTTTAGCTTGATTAACCAAGAACACAATTTGAAAGACAACTATGAAACACTATCTCCTAGCAAGTCTGCTGTTTGCGTTTGGCGGGCTAAATGCGATCGCCTCTAGCGCTACTGCGGCTGAAGCTAATGCAGACGTAATCTACACATCTGTTGTTGCGCCTAGCTGCCTTGCTGTCCCAACCGTAGGGCTGCTAGCAATCGATGACAACCAGCCCACTACGTTGACTTCTACAGCGACAGGCGGCGCTGCCGGAAGTGTCGTAGTAACCTGCTCTGTTAGCTCTAGCCTTGCTACCGAAGAGCCCGAACAGGGCGCTAGCGTAGGCGCTACCAATTTCGATGGTACTAAAACATCTTCAGCTAGCGTGACGACTTCTACATCAGGTGCAACCTCAATCGATAGCTTGCCAGCCGGTGTACATGTGATTGCTGTCGATATGACAGCCTCTACCAATTCAGACGTTATCGAAGCAGGAGCCTATACCTTTACGGTTCCTGTTACCGTCACCTACAACTAAAAGCCAGCTAACTGAAACCTAGCGCCTCTTTTTAACTGATAAAAGCATTTTGAGTGGCTCTATCAATAGCTGTCTAGTGCTTTTTTGAGAGTAGATTGAGTTTTGAAGTAGAGATGTTCGGGAGGGTTCTGAGTGACTTTCTGAGCATCTCTTTTATATGTAGTAGTTTCTAGTAGTTTCTAACTCAAACCTGTGAAAATGCGTTTATCAGTTTTTTATATCAAGGCTGCAACTGTAGGTAGCCTGATAGTGAGTCCCTTTGCGGTATTAGCGAATTATTCGCCTGCTTTTGCTCAAATGGGGCTGTCGCCTCTATTTTTTGAAGAGCAGGCAGAGCGGGGAAGATCGCAAGGTGTATTGACATTAACGAACGGCACCGAGCGGCCTGTACGGGCGAGAGTTTATGCCGAACCCTTTACCTACGGGCGTGACGGTTTTGTGAGCCTGCGCGAAGATGCCGCCGATCTTTCTCCGTATCTTCAATTCTCTCCGCGCGAGGTTGTGATTCCGCCAGGCGCAGAACAGCGGGTGCGGGTGCTGAGCCTTTTTCCACCGGGATTTCCGGCGGGCGAATACAGAGCAGCGATTTTTGCAGAGGAGCTGGTTGAGAGCGCGGCTCAGACCGGTGCGGTGGCTGTCAATGTCCGGGTGGGCTCGACGCTGTACGTACATCAAGGCGATCTGTCTGCGGTCTTAGCTGGGCAGAGCGCTACTGTAGCGGCTGACGGGCGATCGCTTGATGTGCTCGTCAATAATCAGGGGCAGGCAAGTGCTCGCGCTAGTTTGAGCTGGCAGCTTGTAAAAGACGCTGAACAAGCTGCTGGGCAAATCTTTGCTGCTGGCGAGCTGAATGAACATACGGTGGCGACTGGGGGCGATCGCCTCTTTTCGATTGGTTTGCCAGAGGCGCTACCAGCCGGTAGCTACCGGCTCAAGGGCGAAATGCGCTGGACGACACGTGGCGAAGCCTACTCACAGCTTTTTGAACTGCCAGTGACCGCGCCGTAGCCGTGTTTTGAATGACCTTAGATAATTTATGAATCACTATATATGGATGTCTATATAGCAGATGCTCTCTATGCAGCGCCTCTTCAAGCTGAGCAGTCTGAACAAACTGATATTCCAACCGAAAGCTTTGCCGCTGGGATAACCGCCGATGAAGACTGGCTGCTAGCGCCAGTTGATCCGTTAGATGAATTGCCTGAATCGCCAATAGCTTCGTTGACTTCTGTTTTGCCCTCTCAGGTAGAAGCCGCTGTGAGCGTTGCGGCGACCGAGAATCCTACAGATCTCGGTACGCTAATGGTAGAGCTACGGAGCGTAAATAGTTCTCAGGGCGATTCTGAGCGGTCTGCTTTGGTAAAAGGGGCAGAGGATGGTCAGCAGGCGCTATCCCTCGAAAGCTGGCTAGTTCCTTTTGATGATGCGATCGCAGCGCTGGGCTTTACGGCTTCGGTGCAGACAGACGGACGACTGGAGTTGCGATCGCCCGAAGTAGTCAACCATATCGACTTGGCATCGCTGCGCGTCGATCCAGAGCTAGGTGCTGTTTGGTCAGTTGCCGAACTTGAAGCTTTGTTTGGTGTCTCAGTAGAATTCGATCGCGTCAACTACGCTCTACATATTAAAGAGGCGGCTATCAGCAAAGGGGGATCGCCCGGTTCTACGCTGCCAGCTTTTACCAGCGAGTACGCCTTTATTCACGCTGAAAGTAAGTCAGCAAAAGATTCGCCAGCTCAAACCCTAACAGCAAGTCCAGCGCCAGCGATCTCTCAAAACCCAGAGGCACTAGGAATGATGCTGGTGGGTTTGGCCATTGATGACATCACGACGGTAGAAGCCACCCTTGTCAAAGGCCGAGAGAATGGTGAAGCGGCGCTGGCTTTTGATCGGTGGCTGATTCCTTTTGAAGATGTCATGACGGCTTTGGGCAGCAGCGTTACGCCTACAGATGACGGATTGCTGCTGATTCGAGCGCCCGGTTTGGCAACCGCTATCGACCCCGATACGCTGCAGACGGATACCGATTTGGGGCCAGTTATGTCTATTGCCGAGATTGAAAAATCATTGGGTATTACCGCCGACTTTAGCTTTGCTCAATACGCGATTCGATTTCATCCGCCGTCGTTAGATCAGCTCAACTCAGCTAATATTTCAGGTGTCAGCTCGCGGCCCGTGATAACAGATGGACTCCCCGCAATTGCGCCTGCTGCTGTTAGCTTGGGCGGCGTGCGTCAGGCCACGCTAGTAACTGGCTCAAGTCAATCTGCGCTAACGAGTACCACCGCTCAGCTATCGGCTGTCGGCAGCGCGTTCGACGGATCTTGGTATACTCGCATCGATCAGCCTGACGCGATGAAGCCGAGTACCTGGCGACTTAGCGAACTGCAATACCTTCGGCAGGGTGACTATAGCGACTATGTAGTGGGCTCTCAGCCTACTTTTTGGCGATCGCCTGTGAGCGATCGCACCCGTAGCCGCTATCAAAACTACTGGGGGCTTACGACCGTTCAGCGCCGCCACGTCACGCCGCCCGACTTCACCTTTCGCGGTGGCTTTAACCCTGGTTTGCGAATGCAGGCCGATACCATTGGCCGCACTGTCGTGGGAGAAGCCGCGCCGGGTACATTTGTGCAGCTTACTCGGGGGCTCAACGGTAGTGCGATCGCTGAAACGATTGTTGACGCCTCAGGCATCTATCGATTTGAAAATGTGCCTGCTGCTGGTCAGCTCTCTAGCCAATACTCCAATCAGGGCTACCAGGTGCAGCTATATGCCAATGGTCAGCTAGCCAGCGAGCCCGAAATTCGCTCGGCCGTCTTCACAACGCTGCCTGGTCAGCTACCCAAGGGTGCCTCTACGCTAATTGCTTCTGTAGGCATGGGACATCGGCAGCTCGACCAGCAATTTCTTGGTGATTTCAACTCATTGAGAGGAGGCGTTGCCTATCGCCTCGGGCTGAGTGAGTCGCTGACGGTGGGTGCGGGCTTAGTGCAAGACGGCAGCTTGCAGACGCTGAGCGAGGTCTTTTATCTGCCCGAGGGCGTGCCGTTGCAGGCGGCGATGTCTGCAATGGTTAATTTGCAGACGGGACAGGCGCAAATCGATGCGAATGTGCGCTACCAGCCTGCTCGCAATTTGAGACTATCTTTTGATAGCGATCGCTTCTCCCAACGATTTCAAGCTGATTGGCGGCTGTCGCCTGGGCTGGCGCTGCTGGCCAGAGGCAATACCAGAGCGCGCACCCTGTCTGTGGGGATGCAGACTTCTTACAGGACAAGTAGCTGGTCGGGCAGTGCAAGCGCTGCTGTTGATACGCGCCAACGAATTCGCTGGAACTTAAATACTCAAACCCAAAGGCTGAGGTTTGCTCATCAGGGCAACGAAATCTCGACCTATTCAGATTTGGTCTATCGGCTGTCTAACAAATCACAGCGCATAGCAGGTGCAGGCCACACGCTAGCACTTACCCATGAAACGCGCACGCATGATTTGGAGACGGTGGCGTTGGGGGGCGGGTGGGCAGTGATCGCCCAGTGGCGCTATCAGTCGCCGCAGCGAGTAGATGGTCAGTCTAAATGGCGCTATGCTCTGGGCTATGGCATAGGATCGCGCCGGTCGGGGCCAGTGGTTTCGGCTGCTACAGCTATCGGACAGGGCCTAGATTTGCAGGTGCGCTACCAGGGCGTGTCAGCTTTTTCGGACAGAGACAGCTTTCAAATTTCGCTGGTGTCACATCTGGGCGTTCAAGACAGTGGTATTCGCAACGGTGGCGATCGCAGCCCTCAGCGTCATCTGAGCTTGGGTCATCGTCATCAGGCAGCGCTTCGAACTCAGGGCGGCCTGATCCTACAGCCTTTTTTAGATGCAGATGCAGATGGCGTGCGCGATATCTCAGAGCCCTTGTACCTGGAAGATTCAGAGCTACTGCTGCAAATAAACCATCGCGCTTTGAGTACCTATCAGCTAGCGGCTCAAGCAGATGGACTAATGATGACGCTACCGCCTGACACCTACCGGCTAGACATCGATCCGGCAGGACTGCCGCTCGATAGAACGATAGCGTCGCTGGCCTATGCGGTAGAGGTAGTGGCAGGTCAGTACACTGCTGTGCCATTGCCGTTGCTACTGTCTTATTCTGTTTCGGGCGTGGTGGTAGATGCTAGTGGCGCAGTCGTAGCAGGGGCGCGAGTAGAGGCCATGAGCGAGCAGGGCGATCGCAAAGTGTCGGTTACTAACGGTGCAGGCGTTTACTACTTAGAGAGGCTGAGGCCCGAGGTATATAAGCTAGAGGTAAACGGCGTCGTATTAGAGCATGTGCCCTTGATTCTAGAAGGCGAGAGCGAGCCTTTTCAAGAAAGGGAGATTCAATTACTTTGAGCGCTATCTAAACTCTGTCTGAGCGCTACAGTTGAACTATCAGGATATTTGTATATCTAGTTTTAATGGTGTAGGCATACGTATGACTCGTATTTTTTTAGCAGGAGCTAGTCAGGGCGTAGGCCGTGAGATTGCAAAGCAGCTAGTGGTGGCGGGGCATGAGGTGGTGGCGCTGTTGCGGAGTGATCGCGCTAAACCCGAACTTACAGGAATGGGCGTCACGGTGGTAAAAGGCGATGCCTTAGAAGCTGAGCTGATGAAGCAGCTAGTCACGGAGCATTCACCTGATGCGGTGGTGAGTACGATTGGAGGACTACCGAGCGATGGCGGCGTTCGCGCTGACTTTCAGGGTAATAAAAACCTGATTGACGCTGCGGTTGCCGCTCAGGCCAAACGATTTATTCTCATCAGCTCTATTGGCAGCGGTGATAGCGAGCAGGCGCTGCCGCCAAATGTAATAGAAACGCTCGGCCCTGTACTCAAAGAGAAAGCTCAGGCTGAGAAACATCTGGCCGATAGTGGCTTGGACTACACGGTAATTCGTCCGGGCGGTTTGCTGTCTGAACCCGTGACAGGGCAAGCCGTTTTGACTGAAGATCCGACAGTAGCCGGTTCTATTCCCAGGGCGGCGGTGGCAACGCTAGCGGTGGAATGTTTGGGGAGCGATAAGGCTGTAAATAAGATATTTTCAGCGATTGATCTGTCGATGAAACGAAGTGATAAGGCTTTTAAGGTTTTTGAACTGTGACTTCGACTCGGCTTAGCTCTACCCTTTAGTCGAGCGGATTTATCCAACCTTTGCGAATGGCCCAGTCCAAGGTGTAGCGGGCAGCAGCGAACCATAGGAAGCTTTCGCCTGTGATCAGTAGCCACAGGAGGAGGGTGAAGGAGTCTGTCCAGGTGGCTTCTATTTGGGCGAGCGATCGCACAAACGCAAACGCCCCCACAGCCCCGCTACCCAAGTGCAAATTGTCATCGCGCCGCACAATATAGCGATAGCTAACACCAAAGAAAAAGCCAGAACTCAGCGCCACCGCTAAATTCACCAGCCACTCAATCAGTGAGCTATCCGACTGCAATCCGGCCAGTGACATTCCTAACCAGGCCACAATAGCTGCAACCCCAACAGCCCCAGCGCCCAAAAGCCCTGCTTTAACAGACTCCATTCGCATTTGGGCAATGGACATTTCTGATGGGGTTGTTCCTGACGTGCTTGCGCTCATTCCATCCATATATTGACTGAACGATTTGGGTTAAGTTCTTTTGGTCTTAGCCATTCAAGGGCCTAGCTTTACCGTATGATAGAAGCTGAAGACATTGACGCTTTTATTATGGATATTTTGACTTTGGGCTGGGTTTCACTGTTGGGCTGCTTCACTTTTTCTATCTCCATGGTGATTTGGGGCCGCAACGGCTTCTAGATTTTGTAGACCTAACTACAGCACCCATTTGTTGTCGAGTTTTGAGTATTAGGCTGTGGATTCTCTGTTAAATGCAGCATTAGAAAGTCAGCTACTGACCGTTTTGGCCGCGCTGGCTTTCTTGCTATTAATTGTGGTGACCCTTGGTGTGGGCTACCTGACGGCGGTGGAATGGCGCGATCGCCGCAGACGCGGTAGAGAATTAGATGCGCTACCGCCTAACTTAAGAGGTGGCCGTAGGAAGTAGTCGTAATAAGGCAGTCGCCAGACAGTGCCCTTAAGTTCGCAAATTTTGCTGATGAGTGAATGCCCGTGAATCAAAAGCCCAAGCTCGTCCCGAAATCTGAACGTAAGTCACGCCCTAGAAACAAAAAGCCAGCTTCTACCGCAGTAGGTAAGACAGCCAGGCAAATAGCTTTTGAAGCGCTCCGAGCTATTGACCGGGGCGCTTTTGCTGATGTGGTGTTAGATCGCAAGCTCAACGAATCCGATTTGAGCGCTCAAGATAAAGGCTTCGTTACTGAGCTAGTGTATGGCACGGTCAGGCGAAGACGTACGCTGGATACACTAATTGGGCAGCTTGGCGATCGCGCCGTAAGCAAGCAGCAGGCCGACCTACTTCAAATCCTACGAATTGGCTTCTATCAGCTTCGCTATCTATCCCATGTGCCCGATCACGCGGTAGTCGATACGACAGTACAGCTTGCAAAGTCACAAAAGCTCGGGAAGCTCAGCGGCGTCGTGAACGCCATGTTGCGTGAGTACATCCGCCGGAGCAGTTCTGAGGCGGCGGTTGACCCGCTTGAACTTCCTAATAATCCAACTCAGCAGCTCGGCATTCTGCACAGCTATCCCAACTGGATGGTGCGCGTTTGGCAGTCAATGCTGCCGGATGCAGAAGTCGCTGAGCTGTGCGAATGGTTCAATCAGCCGCCTGCGCTCGATTTGCGAATCAACTTGAAGCGGCATGCTTTATCTGAGGCCATAGAGATATTCAAGGCGGCTGATATTGAGGTGGAACCTGTTGAGGCGGTGCCTTCAGCGCTGAGGGTTAAAGGGCGACATGGCGCGGTTTCTGCACTGCCGGGTTATGACGAGGGCTGGTGGGCTGTGCAAGATAGTAGCGCTCAGCTAGTCGGATATTTGCTTGACCCGCAGCCGGGTGAGACGGTGATTGATGCCTGTGGTGCGCCGGGTGGCAAGAGTTTGCATATAGCTGAGCTGATGGGCGAGAAGGGCATGGTTTGGAGCTGCGATCGCACAGCCTCCCGCACCAAAAAAATCCAACAAAACATCGACCGCATAGGCTCAACTATTGTCCGTCCGCTGATGTGTGACAGCCGCAACCAGCCGACTTTTGCTGGCAAAGCTGACCGCGTATTACTCGACGTACCTTGCTCTGGGCTAGGCACCTTAAACCGCCACGCCGATGCCCGTTGGCGACAAACGCCTGAGAGCGTTGAAGGGCTCGTAACTTTGCAAAGGGAGCTATTAAGCCATGTCTCTACTTGGGTAAAGCCGGGCGGTGCGATGGTGTATTCAACCTGTACGCTGCATCCTGCCGAAAATGAAGAGCAGGTTCAGTGGTTTTTGAGCGAGCATGAGGGCTGGGAGATTCAGCCCCCTGATGTAAACTTTGCTCTGCCCGCAACGGAAGAGGGTTGGATAAAAGTATGGCCTCACCGTCAGCATATGGACGGCTTCTTTATGGTGAAGCTGGTGAGGCATTGATGCTTTGATAGACATCACTCTTTGCAGTACGTCAATAGATGCATATGTAGAGATTTTGATACAAAACCTTGATAAAGCTTGGGAAATCTGGGACTCAATCTATGGAGAAAATGCATGACTTTAAGTCAGCTAACATATGATGCTGTTATCTCAGCACCTAGTCCACTACCAACCGATTTGACTGCCGCTCGCTACGACGACGAGACTGATGAGATAGTAGTTACTTTTCAAGATGGCAAAACTGCTCGTGTTCCTACCAGTGAATTTGAGGAGCTATCGGATGCAACTTCTGCCGACTACGAGTTTTTAGATGGAACTCGCGCAGGTGTTACTTGCCTTACGGAAACAGTAGATTTCGCAGTAGCTGCCGACTGGTGGCGATCGCAGGCAACTTAAGACTGAATCAGATTAGCGGCTTCAGATTGTTTGTGCTTCAACGAGACTGTCAGATAGTTCTGACCAACCTCGTTCGTAAGCTGTATCGATCTCGTGTGTTGATAGATAGCGGCGTAGCGGCACAGGCGTACCCTGGTCGAAAAGAACCTTCACTATCTGACGGTTTTCTCTAGCGTTGCAAGTTCATAGTCTAAGAGTGCCTCTATTTGCGTACGGCTCACACCCGGAAACCATTCCAGAAATTGATCAATTGAAGCCCCATCTTTGAGATTCTCGAAAAGGGCCGATATAGGAACACGAGTTCCCTTAAACACCCATGCACCACTCACCCTATCCGGCTGACGCTCTAGCATATTCAAAGCGTTATAACTTTCCATAATTTTCAGCCTTCGATAATAGATGGTTCATCCACCGCCTAGAACCAAGCTGTCCGCGCATTAGTGCCGCAACTTCAAAGTACTGCTCAATATCAGTAAACTCTACAACTTCCTTATGTGGCCATAGTCTGACATTAGCTAGCTGCTCATTTGTTGGTGGTGAAATGCTTTGCCACCCGCTAGCTGTTTTCTCCTGCATTTGCAGTGAATCAACTGGCCAGCGATACAGAGCCCCTGTATTGAATGTGATCTCAAGCTCTCGGCTTTGTGGCAGATAGCGAGCTGCCAATAGTTCAACACCTTCTTCCATGCTGGGTATCGCTTGCATCGTTGAATTCATTCAGAGTTTCCTTCTTTTCAAGCCACAGAACCAACCGAAAAAATTAGGATCATTCTTCATCGCTGCTGCCTCGGCCTGAGTTTGCTTTGCCATGTCGTAATACCACTGGCAGTAGGCTTCTTCAACTTCCCGCTTCTCTACTTCCATGCGGAATTCTTGAGCGGCTTGCTGAAGCTGTAGCGATTCCTCTATCCACTGGATTTCGGCTGCTGACTTCGGCAACAAATATTCGAGCATACGGGCAGAAGCTGGGTGAGGGGCTATGCTTTTATCCTAGCGGTTAGACCCAGCCGCGTAGGCGATATATTGTGAAACCCACATATTCTTTGAGGGCTCTAGTGAAGTGTGCGATCGCCTCCGAATCTGGCACTAGGGCAAGCAACCACCCCTGCCAAGTGGACGTAATACTTCGGTAAGCGTCCGTAGCCACCAAATAGTCCGTCGGCGCAGGAATCACATCGATCCCAAGCTTTTTGAAAATAGCTGCCGAACGCGGCATATGGATCGCTGAAGTCACCAGCAGCACAGATTTTATTGACTGCGCGTCTAGAATTTTTTTGACATTAACGGCATTTTGCCGGGTGTTGAGCGAGTCGCCTTCTAACACGATGGCTGATTCAGGGACGCCCATTGCCAGGGCAAATTCTTTCATGTCGTCGGCTTCTGAGGGGCCGCTGTCGCCGCGCCACGAGATGCGTCCGCCGCTGAGGATGAGTTTGGGGGCCTGCTTTTGGTTGTAGAGACGTGCGCCGTAGAGGATGCGATCGCCTGCCTCCAGTACTTCCACCCAAGGCCGCGGCGCTGATGCGGGGGCAGTCGCACCACCTAACACCACAATCGCGTCCGCTGTGGGGATCGGGTCGAGGGGGAAGTAGCGCCATTCTAGGGTGCTGACGAATTTGTCGCTGACGATGGGGTTGCTGGTGAAAAAGAGAATGAAAAAGGAGAGTGCGATCGCCCAACTTGCCCGCCTGGGATAGCGCCACAGCCACACGAGCCCGAGTGCCATTAGCAAACAGCTAAGACCCACTGGATAAATAAACAGAGGGAGTAGCTTAGAAAGAAAGAACATATCTTAAGTTGAAACCACATGCATTCGATCCGCCTTTGAGTGCGCCGAACAGTGGCTTATCTTAGCCTCCTGTGCCGAGCCCTTCTGGTTCTTTCCATATACCGCTGCCTTGACTTACCGGGCCTAAAGAAAGGCAAATCCCATCGTGAGGAAGATTCTGGCACGTAAGTTTCGGGCGGCTCTAGCTTATCGACGGGCGGGCGATTCTTGGCATCTCCTTTTGGATCGGCAGGCGCGCCGCCTTTAATTTGCCACCAGGCCGTAGCGATGCCGCCTGCAATACCGCCAATGGCACCAAATACGATGCTGAAAGGCACTGGGTAGCCCAAAAGCGCAAATACAAGTAAAAAGACCAGCCAAATCTGTAAAGCTGCTGGGATGATTAAATCAGCCAAGGTACCTAATCCAGTTGATTTCTATATATTAAGTGCCCTCAATATAGCCCGAAGCTATACCGCGTAGCCGGTTCGGTTGTAATCGGTTTCATTATTCTAGATGCGCTTACGCGAACACCTTGGCAAGCTGCTCCTGAATTTCATCTTCGCTAAGGGTTGTATCTATTGTTTTCACAGTTGCCTCAGCGCTAAACGGCTCCATAGACTGCTTGGCTAAAATATCAGCCGTGGCGTCGGCAATGTCGCCTGTACGGGCGGTAACTCTGGCTTTTAGAACATCAGCGGGCGCGGTGCAGTGTAGAAAGGTGAGGGGGATGTTTTTGGCTTGGGTGAGTGCGATCGCCTCTTTCCGCTTAGCCTGCCGGTCAAATTTAGCGTCCAAAATCACCGAATATCCCAACCTCGCCAGCTCAACGCCCAGCTCAATTAAGCGCGTGTAGGTCTTATCGCTCATCGCCGGAGTATAGATTTCATCCCCCGCTTTTTCGTGCAGCGGCACCCCCGCCAAATGCTTCCGAATCGCATCTGAACGCAGCCGAATCGCCCCTGCCTGCACTGCCAAATTCTGAGCTGTCGTACTTTTCCCTGAGCCCGACAGCCCTGCCATCGCGACTAAGCTACCGTTTTTTTTTGCACGTAAGACCAGGCCAGCTTGTAGTACTTAGCCGCCCTTTCGCTCGCAGCCTTTTGATCTGCCTCAGACACAGACGGATCGCCCAGCATAAAGGAAGTCACCTTTCCTCTCACATAAGACTGACGGCTAACGTACAAAGGCAAAATCTCTAGCCCTTCGTAATCGCCTGTCTCTTCTACATATTGGTTTAGAAAGATCTTGCTGAGGTCGCTGCGGCCTGCTAGCTCTAAATCCATCACGATATAGGCTACGTCGTACATCGTATCGACGAAGCGAAACGGCTCGTTGAACTCGATGCAGTCAAATAGATATATTTGGTCTTCCCATTCGCAGATATTGCCTAAGTGCAGGTCGCCGTGACAAGCGCGAATGCGGTCTTGATCTAGCCTTTTTTGAAAAAGGTCGGCCTGCTCATCAAAAAAACTGTCGGTATATGCCTTTGTCTCGTCAAACTGCTTTTGCGTCTGAGGCTTCGTGATATCATCTCCGCCGACAAATCCTACCGTTTGCTCGTAGTTTTCATCAAAAGCCTGTCGAATGGCCGCAACCGTTCCATAAGTACGGATGTGCTCGTTTGTTTCCGTTTTGCCGTGAAACTGAGCAATGGTCGTCGCTAGCTCACGTACCTTTTTTTCATCTAGCAGCCCGCGCTCAAACTGATCGCTGAGCAGCGCCGACTGTGGAAACTGACGCATCTTAACCGCGTACTCTACCGCTTCGCCATCGCCATCAATTACAACTTTGTCGCCGTCTTGGGTAAGCGCTACAACGCCCAAGTACAAGCTACCAGCGCCTCGTTGGTTAAGCTTGATTTCCTCTTCGCAAAAGTGCTTGCGCTTGGCTAGGGTGTCGTAGTCTAAAAAGCCGAAGTTGACGGGCTTTTTGAGCTTGTAAACGTAGTCGCCGGTCAGCAGCACTTGAGAGACGTGCGTCTGCATGAGTTTGATCGGCTCGGTGACCGGATGGGGATAAAAATCCGGCTTGAGCATTTGTTGAACGAGGGCCGGAAGTGCAGAGTCAGTCATGGCTGTTAGTGAGAGCTATTAGGGGCGTGTGAACACGGTTCGAGCCCAGCCATTATGCCAGCTAGCGAGCGCACACCCTTATATACGAATTAGATAGGAATATATAGACACCAAAGAAAAGCGAAAGGGCTAGGAATGTTGATCCCTAGCCCTTTGCTAATGTGTGATGAGTTTTAGATAACTCAAGCCATTCTGTTATGGTGCAGCTTCAGCTTCAGGGGCCTCGCCTTCAGCAGGTGCTACCGCTGCTGCATCTTCTGCTGCGTCTTCCTCTTCAAGCGTCGTTGTGCGAGGTGCAAGCACAGAAACCACTAGCAGCTTGTCATCAGCGGCAATAGAGCTGCCTTTAGGAAGCGTAATTTCGCCTACGTGAAGCGCATCACCGATATCCAAAGCAGACACATCTACATCAAGTGACTGAGGAATCGCATCGGGTGGGCACTTGAGCTGGACTTCGGTCATTACCATGTCTAGCGTGCCGCCCTGGTTAGTGACACCAACGGCCTCGCCTACAAAGTTGATAGGCATACTGACTTCAATAAAGTCCTGTGAGGCAATGGAGAAAAAGCTGAGGTGATGAATCTTGTTTTTCCAGGGGTGCTTTTGCACTTCGCGCAAGATGACCTTGCCGCTCCAAGGCATATCAGTCACGTTAACTGTGATGACTGATTTGTTGACGCTGGCTTTGCGCAATAGCGCTTCGGCGTCGTAGTTGCTGAGCTTGAGCGCTACAGAGTTAGTGCCGTCGTGTCCGTAGAGTACGGCGGGCAAAGTGCCTTCGCGACGGAGCTTTTTGGTCTTTTCGTCCGAGGCGCGCTGGGTGCAGTCAATCGTTAAATCCATGGGAGTTACTAGGGTGGTTCAAGTCAAAAATATGTCAATAAAATCGTCTGAGGTAAAGACGTTTCGCCAGCAGTTGCCTTCGGAGCATCTCTGTAGCAGGCCCAATTCAAGCAATAGACCCGGAGATCGATTGTACCTGATCTAGGCGGGTGTTCAACCCTGGCTTCCAAAAGCGCTGGTGTGTTCTTCGAGCAGCGCTCGCTTTGGCCCGTGAATGGGGTCTTCGACGATGATGGTCTGGTCGCGACCTGGGCCGAGTGAGACAATCGCAATCGGGGCCTCGGTAAGCTTGGCCAAAAACTCTAAATAGTCCAGGGCGGCTTTAGGCAAGTCTTCTAGCGTACGGCAGTTTTCTGTGGACTTTTTCCAGCCAGGCAGGGTTTCGTAGATGGGCTTGCAGCGGCCAAACTGACGGGCGCTGCTAGGCATTTCGGTGATGCGATCGCCATCCAACTCATAGGCCACGCACACCTTAATCTCATCAATGCTATCCAGCACATCCAGCTTAGTAATCGCCAAACAATCCAGGCCATTGATCCGCACAGCATAGCGACTGACCACACCATCAAACCAGCCGCAGCGACGGCGGCGACCCGTGGTGGTGCCAAACTCTGCGCCGACTTCACAGATCATATTGCCGACTTCATCGTCTAGCTCGGTAGGAAAAGGGCCTTCGCCTACGCGAGTTGTATAAGCCTTAGCCACGCCGATAACGCGATCGATTGTCGTGGGGCCAACGCCTGAGCCAATACAGGCTCCGCCCGCGACTGGGTTGGAGGAGGTGACGTAGGGGTAGGTGCCGTGGTCAAGGTCTAAGAGGGTGCCCTGTGCGCCTTCAAAGAGGATGTTCTTTTTTTGCTGGTGGGCCTTGTAGATTTGGAGGGAGCTGTCTGTTATGTGCGATCGCAATCGATCTGCATACGCCACATACTCATCCAACACGTCTTTGTAGTTAAGCGGCTTCAGGTCATAAAGCTTCTCAAGCACCACGTTTTTATAATCAATCGTCCACTTCAGCAGCTCGGTAAAGGCATCGGTATCCATCATGTCGATGATGCGAATACCCGTGCGCTCAGATTTATCGGCATACGTAGGGCCAATGCCGCGCTTAGTCGTGCCGATTTTTTTATTGCCGCGCCGCTCCTCAGCCGCCTGATCGATCATGCGGTGGTAGGGCATGGTCACGTGAGCGGTTTGAGAAATAAATAGATTGTCAGAAGAAACATTTAGCGCTTCCACTTTGTCTAGCTCAGCGATAAGTTCTTTCGGGTCTATCACCGTACCGCTACCGATTATGCACTCGGTTTTGGGGTAGAGAATGCCTGATGGAATCAGGTGCAATTTGAAGGTTTGGTCTTTGACGACAACGGTGTGGCCAGCATTGACGCCGCCCTGATATCGCACAACCACATCTGCTGATTTACTCAACAAATCTGTGATTTTGCCTTTACCTTCATCGCCCCACTGAGCGCCGATAACAATAACGTTAGCCAAGGGAATACATCGCTAGAGTTCAATTCAAACAACCATTATCACCAAGCTTTGATTGAAGTGTCAACAACAAAAATTGAAGCATCCCAACTTAATCTGAACTTATTTGGGACTATTTGTAGCCAACTTATGACCTTCCACGGGGTTCTTACCCCCACATCCTAAAAACTTGGTTATGCTGTAGAAATAACTAATTAAGTTTTTTCACGCTTTTCCTGACCGTCAAAGTCTGATACTTGGCTTGGTACCTGAGCATCACGCAAAAACTGCCCCAAAAATGCGCTGATGCCTTATTAACGAGATCTAAACATCAAGCTTTATCTAATCGCCAAGTCCTAATAGATAAAGCTGATTCGAGCATAGTTTATTCACTTCTTTGAGACTGCATTTTTGATAGCTACTTAAGGCTATTGAATAGATTTGTTTAACCTTTTTTATCCTCGCTGGACTCAATAACTCACCAACTTTTTACGAACGGAGGACTTCACTATGAGTTTGTACGCAGAGCTTCACCGGCATCTTGGTGGTTCCGTAGTTCCTAGAGTGCTATGGCGCTACTTTGAGCGTAATCGCCCCGACATTTCAAACAAATTTACTGACTATTCTGCATTTGAGCTGTTCTATACGCAGCCCAAAGATACGCTCGAAGAATATTTAGAGCTGCACACATTAGTTGAGAGCGTGCAAACCAAAGAGGCGCTGCCCTACTTCATTTATCGGTTGATTAGAGGCGCTTACATATTCGAGAATTTGGCTTATTTAGAACTGCGCTACACGCCGTTTTATCGTACGCCCGCTCGCCTAAGCGATACGCAAAGAATCGATGCGATGGCCGAAATTATTGAGGTGGTTGGCCGGGCGAGTCACCAAAGTGAATATCCAGTAATCACCAAGCAGATTCTGTGTTTGCACTCCCGTTTGCCTTACGAAATTAACCGCGCCACCCTGGAGCTAGCAGCTCAGTACCCCGAGTACGTGTGTGGGATCGATATTGCAGGCGGTGACGCTGTTTACAATCTGGATGAAATTAAGCGGCTTTATGCACACGCCCAGAGCTTAGGGCTCAACACAACGGGCCATTTATACGAGACAAAAGACGGCTGCTATCCCGATCTTTTGCCCTACCTGATGCGAATTGGTCACGGTATCCAAATCCCATTGCGCTATCCCGAGTTATTAAAGGAAGTTGCCGCTCGTGGGCAGTGTTTGGAAGTGTGTCCAACTACGTATTTGCAAACAGGAACGCTTGAAGAAATTGGTCAGCTCAAGACAGTGTTTGATCGCTGCTTCGATGCAGGCGTTGATATTGCTATCTGTACGGATAATGCGGGTTTGCATAATGTGCGACTGCCATTTGAGTATGAAAACTTGCTCACGCATGACGTGATTGGCTTTGATGAGCTTAGAGCCTGTCAGGCAGCGGCTTTTCGTCATTCGTTCGCTTGGCCTCACAAGCAGCAGCCTGCTTCGCTAATCTCTAGCTTGCTGACTGAGCGCAGTAATAGAGAAAGCCTAGAGTCTATGCGTCGATAGGCTGCAATCTTTCTAAGTAAAAATATACGCACCCGTGCTGACTCACTCTTTGAGATTGGTATGGGTGCTTTCCTGAAGGTTGCTTACTCCTGAAGCGACTCGTCCATGCTGCCAAGTACTTTGTCACGGAAGCTTGCGTCTTCGCTGGCAAGTCCAAGAAGCTGCATGTATTCGGGCATGGTCAGGCCGCTCTCTTCAATTAAAGAGACGGCTTCTGCTTCAATAGACTGCTGTACTTTGGCAGCTTCGGCGCTGGTTTCGGCGGCAGGTAGTTCTGACTCTCTGTCACTCAATAGCTCTAATACGTGTAGATAAGCCTGGGCGAACTGGTCTACTTTTTCGGCGGCAACGTCAGTGCTTTCGGTGAGAGGGGCGACAGATTCAGTCACAGGTAAAGTGTTGACATCATCAGCAAGACTCACCACGGGAAAGGTGATCGCCCCAGTCAGTCCAGCCAAACAAAAAACGCCTACCAGCACAAAAGTCTGAACCTGCACTAACACCCTTTTCCACTCGATCAGTAAAATATGTGTCTTTGAGCAGAACATTCTATTGAAACTCTCAAGATTCAGCATGGCACTCACCTAATTGATTACACTAAAGATACTAAGCATAAATACAGATCAAACGCTCATGTACGGCAGCCGCTCTTCTCAGCAAAACGTTAAGACTAACGACCAAAATACAGCTCAAGAAGCGATGCTCCCTCATCACAGCTCAGAACCTCATGCGTCCCAAGATTCATCTCGCAAAGAGGGGGCAGACCACAGTGAGCCAGCCAGTGAGCTAGCGACTGAGCTGTCCAAGCGAGAGCTACAGATTGTAGAGCTAGTGTCCGCAGGCATGACCAATCAAGAGATTTCAAATGAGCTAGATATTAGCAAGCGCACCGTGGATAACCATGTGAGCAATGTGCTTAATAAAACAGCTACCGGCAATCGTGTGGCATTAGTTCGCTGGGCGTTACAGTCAGGTAAGGTATGCATTGACGAGCTAAACTGCTGTCACTTGCCCGACGCGTAACGTCTGATACACAGGTTCTTTACTTTTCATGAGCAGCATTCAAGCCATTCGCGGGACTCGCGACATTTTGCCTTCAGAATCTCCTTTATGGGAGGCTATTGAAGGAATTGCCAGGCAAGCGCTCAGCAGTTATGCCTATCGAGAAATTCGGACGCCTGTTTTTGAGCAGACGGAGCTGTTTGCCAGGGGCATTGGTGAGGCAACCGATGCGGTGGGCAAAGAGATGTACAGCTTTGAAGATCGCGGTGGTCGCTCGATTGCGCTACGACCTGAAATTACAGCGGGTTTGGTGCGGGCGTTTATTCAAAACAAGCTATTTGCCCAGGGGGGCGTACAACGGCTGTGGCATATTGGCCCGGCTTTTCGTTACGAAAGGCCGCAGGCAGGGCGGCAGCGGCAGTTTCATCAGCTAGACGTGGAGATTTTGGGGAGCCGCGACCCGAGGGCGGACGTGGAGATTATCGCGATCGCAACCCAAATCCTCAACACCCTCGGCCTCAAAGCCCTGTCGCTCGATCTCAACTCTGTCGGCAGCAGCGAAGACCGTCAGCAGTACCGAGAAGCGCTAGTCAACTACTTCACGCCCTTTAAAGGCGACCTAGACGAAGACTCACAAGACCGTCTGACCCGCAATCCGCTCCGAATTTTAGACAGCAAAGACAAGCGCACCCAAGAGATTGTTGTCGATGCGCCTAGTTTGCTCGACTACCTCAGCGAAGACTCTCAGCGCCATTTTGATGGCCTACAGCAGCACCTCACTAACTTAGGCATTCCTTTCAACATCAATCCACGCCTCGTTCGCGGCCTAGACTACTACACACACACCGCCTTCGAGATTCAGTCATCCGACTTGGGCGCTCAGGCGACGGTATGCGGCGGCGGTCGTTATGACGGCCTTGTGTCTCAATTAGGTGGGCCAGATACGCCTGCAATTGGGTTTGGCATGGGCTTAGAGCGCTTAATTATTCTGCTAGAGCAAATGGAACGCTTTAGCACAACGCCAGAGCTGGACATTTATTTGATTTCTCGGGGCGAGAAGGCTGAGTTTCAATCGGCGGTGCTAGCCGATAAGCTGCGCAAGCAGGGCTATTCGGTAGAAGTTGATTTGAGCGGTAGCGCCTTTGGTAAGCAGTTCAAGAGGGCCGATCGCAGTGGCGCGGTGGTGGGTTTGATTTTGGGAGATGCTGAGGCTGAGGCCGGAAAGGTTCAGCTTAAGTGGTTGGCTTCGGGTGAGCAGTCTGAGCTGATGCAGGCCGAGTTGCTTGAGCAAGCCGCAGATATTAGAAGTCAGATCGTTCAGAAACGGGCCGAGAAGGAATCAGTCGCTTAGCTTTGATCTTCTAGGTAGAGCAAGAAGCTCATAAGCTCTTCGTCGGTGAGCTGCTGACGCGATCGCTTCCCATACGTCTTTTCTAGATACTCTCGCCCCTGTACATTTGTCCAGCCCAACCGAGTCAGCTCCACATCGGTTTGCGCAATCACATCTGAAAGGTCAACCGGGTTAGCGCTTGTGTTAAAGCTCTCTAGCGCAAGCGTCGCTGCCGAAGGCTTGGCAGGCGCTGCGGCTACCGTATCTTCCTCAAGGGCACTTTCTTGAATAGCCTCAATAGGCGGGCTCAGATCTTCCTCTTCGGCAGGTTCTTCTAGTGATTCGTCTGCTGTCGGCAAAACGGGCTCGCTTTCTATAATCTCGTCAGATGATCGCGAACTGACTGTTGGTATAGCAACTGTTGGCGTTTGAGTAGCAGTTTGGTCAGTCGTTTGAATGGGAGGCTGGGCAATGGGCTCAGCTTCTTTGGAGCCATTGGATGAGCTTTGGATAGCGTCTTGAACAGAGGCTTCTGAGGTGGTGATTAGGGTTGCGATCGCCCGCTCCCTCGCCTTATCTTCAGCAATCTGCACGTCCACACTAGCCGCCAGCCCGGTTGCTAGCGTTTCACCCTTTTGCACAATCACCGCGCGCACCACATACTGTCCGTCTTGAATCGTGACCAGATTTGAAACAAGCGCACCCTCTGGATATTGGGATCTAAATTTTTCGAGGGAAGTGACCACAGGTGCAAAGGATGAAGGGGCGAGCCAATAAAGCATAATAGCCTTTGGCTTTCGATCTATTCTAGATAGGGGAAGGCGTTTGTAGCCTATCTTGCTAAAAAGGATGAGAGACACTATCTTTTGTCTTAAATTTTTTTAGCTCATTTTTACAGGGTTCTGCCCAAGAGTTCAGACACATGCTAGATCGCCTGCTTGAAATGTCTCCCACGTTAGGAGGCGATACCTTACTGCTATTGCCGGTATTGATCCTGTTAGAGCTGGTGCTCTCGGCTGATAATGCTATTGCTTTGGCAGCGATCGCGCAGGGCCTACAAACCGAAGAACTCCAAAAAAAGGCGCTTAACTTGGGCCTTATTGTCGCCTTCATCTTGCGAGTGTCGCTGATTTTAGCCGCTAGCTGGGTGCTCAAGTACTGGCAGTTTGAAGTGGCTGGAGCCCTGTATTTGCTATGGCTGGTGTATCAGCACTTTATGTCAGGTGATGGCGAAGATGGTGAAGGGAAAGGGCCGAAGTTTGCGACGCTTTGGCAGGCGGTGCCGACAATTGCGCTGACGGATATTGCCTTTTCACTGGATAGTGTGACGACTGCGATCGCCCTTTCAAAAGATGTCTTAATCGTATTGCTCGGCGGCACCATCGGTATCATCGCCCTCCGCTTCATGGCGGGCCTGTTCATCCGCTGGCTTGAAATTTACGTTCACTTAGAAGACGCAGGCTTTGTCACAGTTGCCTTTGTCGGCATTCGTCTACTCGTGCGGGTGATTAATCCTGAATGGGTACCGCCCGAGTGGATCATGGTCAGCCTCATTTTTGCGCTGTTTGCCTGGGGCTTCTCTAAAAAAGTAACTGACGAAGCTGAGCTAGAAACCACGACGATTCCCAATCTTTCGGCTGTCGCAACCGACACGGACTCTACCGAGGAGCCGTTAGTTATCGCTGGCGATGAAAAACGAACTGAGAAAGCGTAGCTTTAAGTCAGCAGATATCCCTTCAGTTCTTCGTACTTTGAAAACAACTTGTCTACGCTAGCAAGACTTGCCGCGTAGTCCAGTGCTGTCGCAATAATCATTCTGTCGAATGGATCTTTGTGAACGGGAGACAAGGAAACTGCTTTGTCTGCAATGCGAGCTGTCAAAGGCAATACTTCTATGCCTGCTGCGTCTATCGATTGATCAAACCAGGCTTGCGCAGTAGAAGGCAGAATAAGCCCTCCTTTCTTTACAGCTAAGGATATTTCGTAGCAAGATACAGGCGATATGCCAATGCGTTCAACAGTCTCAATCTGTTCTAGCCACGATCCTGGAATCTTTTCTAGATTGCCATTGACTAGCCAAATCCAGATGTGAGTGTCTAAGACAATTATTTCAGACACTCCCAGTCCTCCTCGTCAACAACGGGTCTGACAATATCTCCTATGATCTTGGCTTTACCTGCTAGCTTGGGTACTGGAAAGCGACGCTTTACCTTTTTAGATGGGGGATCTAGTGTTGCTGTCTTACGTCGGAGGAATTCTGCAAAGTCCAAGACTGCCTTTTGTTTTTCTTCAGGCAGGCTGTGCCAGTGTTCTAGAAGTAGCTGTTCAGTCGTCACAATCGCCTCCATTTTTATCTACGTTTAGTCTGACACGAAAGACAGCGATCGCACTTCCCACACCTCATACCCTGCGCCTCATCAGCAAACCCAAACGCCTCTAGCAAAAACTGCCACCGACAGCGCCGCGTAAATAAATAGCGCTTCATCACCGCTACAGACGAGGGCTGTTTTTCTACTTTTCTCTGTGGTTTCTTTTGAACTTGATAGGTAAAAGGATCTAGCCAGCGTAGCTGACCGTCCCGATGGAGTAGCGCTAAAGCCTGCTCGCCGTTGCGAAACTTTCGCCTGACCTCATCGATATTCCCTTCTGGTGGAATTTGCTTAATGAGCTGAGCGGCTGACGACTGTAGCTGCTGCGCCTTTTGCTCGAAGAACTGCCAGCGTCTTTTGTCTTCAGGGGCAAGCAGTCCCGTGCGCTCGCTAACGATAGCCAATGCTGTTGCAGGCTTGCCATCTCGCCCACCCCGACCAACCTCTTGCACATATTCGGCTAGCAGCGTAGGCACTTCGTAATGGGCGACAAACCGGCAGTCAGCTTTGTTGATGCCCATGCCAAACGCAGAGCTGCACACGACAAACTGACAGGTATTGTCAATCCACTGCGCTTCTATTTGGCGGCGAACAGAAGCCGCGAGTCCGCCGTGATAGGCTCTGACCTTGTAGCCTTTAGCCGCTAGCCACTGCGCGAGATCTTCTGTGCCTCGGCGGGTACGAGCGTAGACTAAGCCCGACTGTCTGCCTTTGCTTTGAATGAACTGGAGCAGGGCTTGCTTGCGAGCCTTGGGCGTCCAGACTGTTTTGACAGTGAGGTGTAGGTTTTTGCGATAGGGATTGAGGCGGATGAGCTGAGGGTTTTGTAGGCGGAGGACGGTATGGAGGGCGCTTTGGGTGATGGGGTCGGCGGTGGCGGTGAAGGCCGGGATCGCAATTCTAGTCCCTTCAGGTTTGTGCTGTAGTAGTGCTGGTCGTACGGCTCCTAGTCGTCGGTAGGCGGGGCGAAAGCTATTGCCCCACTGGGTGAGGCAGTGAGCTTCGTCGAGCACTAGGGCGTTGATGGCAACCTGGGGCAAGCAGAGAATTTCCCAGACTTTGGGGCTTAGGAGCGTTTCAGGAGAGAGGTAGAGGAGGCGGAGTTTGTTGTTTTGGAGCGATCGCAACGTCTGCCAGTGAGCCGACCCGCCTAACTCACTATGCAAAGCCGCTGCGGGTAAGTTTTTCTCTTTTAGCTCTTGTACCTGATTTTCCATTAGAGCAACCAAAGGCGATATCACCAAAGTTACGCCTGTGCTCATCAAAGCCGGTAGCTGAAAACAAACAGACTTTCCGCCCCCGGTCGGCATCACCGTAATAGAGTCTCGACCCTGCAACAGCGACAGCGCGATCTCTCCCTGCGGCGATCGAAAATCATCGTATCCCCACGTTTGCTGAAACTTTTTTCTTAGCCGGTCTAAGTCAGTTTGTAATCTTGGTTTTTGTAATTTTGGTTTTTCAGATTGAGAAGACGAAATAACGATAATATGTCCTCATTGCTGCAAACAAAAAGAGAGACTAAGTATTGACTCAATCTCTCTGTTGTTTCTAATTCATCAAAATTAGGAAATCACTAGCGCAGTATTAGCAAAGCGCTTTAGCGGAAAAAGTTGCCTACGTTGTAACCAACGCCAACAGTAGCGCCAAACTCTGTATCGTTAAAGACGCCTAAGTTAGCCTGGGCATTGACCGTGAATCGTCGAGATACTGGAACATCTACTCCTGCTGATAATAGCAAGTGCAAATCAGAAGTATCATCGCCTCTGTTGTTGTTTTCATTTGCCCAAGAAGCCCCTAAGCCAGCGTAAGGACGTAGCTGAAATCCTTCAACCTCACCACTAGCTTCTCTAAAATCATAAGTAAGTGGAACTAAAACAGCAAAGTCGTCACCGATAGAGAGAGAAGGGCGTATAGAAAGTCTGTCTCGAATCGTAATTTTGCTGATAACAACGCCAGAGACATCATTGACGTAGCCCACATTGGCACCAATGCCCACAAAATCAGAGCCCCTATCCATCTCTCTATTCGCTGGATTTCGTCTGCGACGGTTTTGAGCTAGCTCTTCTATGTCTCCTGCTACCAAGTAGTTTGATTCACTCTCTTGCTCGATAGTTTGTGCCTGTGCGGGCAAATGCAACCCCATTGCGAGCACAGCCAAGCCAATGACACTCAACAAACCTTTTTTCACTGACATATACAAATACTCCTCTAACGGCTTTTGCTTTTTCTATAGGCGATGCGTATTCACAGACTACCCACAATTACATCAAGTTATTTACATTTGACCTATGGCTGAAGACAATAATCAAGCTATTATGCGCAGCCAATAAAAAGCGACTGAAGAAATTATCTTCAGCCGCTTTCTAAACAACCGCACTGCTCAATCGAGAAGTTTCATTAAAACAGAACCCAAGCCTCTATCGGCCAAGCAGGCTACCGAAGTTGTAGCCAACACCTACCGTTACGCCGAAGTCAGTATCGTTAAACACGCCTAAGTTGGCCTGTGCGTTCAGCGTAAAGCGTTGAGAGAGTGGTGCATCTGCGCCCGCTGCCAATAGCAGATTAAAGTCTTCACCGTCGCCATCGTAAGAAGCGCCTACGCCCGCATAGGGTCGAATCTGGAAGCCGCTAACGTCGGTAGAAAAGCGAGTGAACTCGTAGGTAACAGGAACTAGCACCGCAAGATCGTCCCCCACTAAGACAGAAGGACGCAGGGCAATTTGTTCGGATAGAGACAGCTTGCTGATTACAGCAAAAGAAACGCTATCTACGTAGCCAAAGTCAGCACCGATACCAACAAAATCTGAGCCACTACGGGCGACTCTGTTCCGAGTACGGCGGCGAGCTTGGGCTATCTCTGATGACTCGTCTACATCTAGCTCAACAGCTTCTAGTTCTGATGCGTCGAGTGCGGCAGTTTCTAAATTTTCAGACGGTAAGCTCTCGGCCTGTAGGCTTTCAGTTTGTAAGTTCTCAGCCTGTAAGTTCTCAGTTTGTAAGCTTTCGAGCTGTAGGTAGGTAGGCTCGCTGACCTCAGTGATAGCCAAATCTGGAGACGATGCGTCTGCTTCCAATAACCCTTGGGTAGGCAAGCTCTCTAGCTGTAGGCCGCTGGTATCCTCGACGCTAAGCGTTTGTGATTCGAGCGTTTCAGCATTGGCTGGCAAATGCATTCCTGCTGCCATTAAAGCTAGGCTCAGGGCTCCTAAAAGTTTTTTTCTGACAGACATGACTCGGTTACTCCTCGTAAAACAATGACCACAAAAAAGCCTATATGTACTTAAGTACTTTTTTGCGTAATGACCAGTTTATTTTTATATGACGAGTAAATAGTAGCTAACTGGCCAACACTAGCTCTGTGTCTGGGGACATAAACCCGAAATGCAGGGGTAGTAGCCAAAATATTGTCGTGTTTACTGCATTCGGTCGATGGTGCGATATTGGATGGCCTCAGCGACGTGCTGGGTTTCGATATGAGGCGCATCGCCTAAGTCAGCGATAGTGCGAGCCACTTTGAGAATGCGATCTGTGGCGCGAGCAGAAAGCCCTAATTTGCGCACGGCACCTTCGATTAAGCTACGTGTGCTTTCGTCAAAAGGGCACCATTCGCGGATATGGCGGCTCTGCATATCCGCGTTGCACTGCAAGGAGGGTGCTTCAGCAAACCGAGTCTGGGCGCGATGACGGGCGGCTTCTACTCTCGCTCTGACGGTTGTAGAATCTTCGCCTTCAGGCTGGCGGGTCACTTCTTCGGGTTTGAGACGACCTACGATTACCTGCAAGTCAATGCGATCCATGAGGGGGCCTGAGAGCTTGGCCCAATATTGCTCACGGTTGCGAGGGGTGCAGGTGCAGGGCTGTACGGTGTCACCGAAGTAGCCGCAGGGGCAGGGATTGGTGCTAGAGACTAGGGTGAACTGAGCGGGAAATTCTACGGATTGGCGGGTGCGAGAGATGGTGACTTTGCCGTCTTCTAAGGGCTGGCGTAAGAATTCGAGGACGCTGCGTTTGAATTCGGTAAGTTCGTCTAGGAAGAGAACGCCTCGGTGCGCGAGTGAGATTTCGCCGGGTTTGGGATAGCTGCCGCCGCCCACTAGGGAAGGGCCGGAGGCTGAGTGATGCGGAGTGCGAAAGGGGCGCTGGTTGACTAAGCTGCCTTTTTCTTTGAGAAGTCCGGCGACGGAGTGGATTTGGGTGACTTCTAAGGCTTCAGCGAAGGTAAGGGGTGGCAGTATGCCGGGTAGGCGCTGGGCGAGCATGGTTTTGCCGCTGCCGGGTGGGCCGATGAGACAAAGGTTGTGTCCGCCTGCTGCGGCAATTTCTAGGGCGCGGCGGGCTTGGGCTTGGCCTTTTACATCACGCAAGTCTTCGCTGGGGGCGGGCGATCGCAACAATTCCTCGGGCGCATTCACCTTTACCGGCTCCTGACTCTCAGGATGATTCAAAAAGTCTGTCACCTCAGATAAATGCTTAAAGCCATACACCTCTAGGCCAGGCACGACAGCGGCTTCGTAAGCATTGTCTGCTGGGAGAACCAGTCCTTTTAGTCCGAGTCTACGGGCGGCAGCAGCGATCGCAACCACACCCGCCACCGGCCTCAGCGTCCCATCTAAAGACATCTCACCCAAAAACAAATAGTCATCCAAACAAGTCTGGGCCACCGCCTCCGATGCAGCCAAAATCCCAACGGCAATCGGCAAATCATAAATTGGCCCTTCCTTACGCACATCTGCCGGGGTGAGATTAATCACCACCTTACGCATCGGAAAGGCAAACCCCGCATTCTTCAGCGCCGCCCGCACTCGCTCACGTGACTCCTGCACCGCTGTATCCGGTAAGCCCACAATCACCACACCGGGCAAGCCGCCTGAAAGATCAACTTCCACACCGACTTTTAGCGCATCAATCCCGATGAGCGAAGCACTCCAAATTCTTGCCAGCATAGTGGTTAATTCCTTATCAGTGATTGCCGTGGATTTATCGTGCCCGTAGCTTTCAGCAGTTCACCTTAATAGCTATCTCCACAAACGCAGAGCTGACAGAAAACGCTAAAATTTTTTCCCTACCGTTCGCAAATTAGTCGATCTTGGACTATTCGATAAATGACTATAAATTGATGGCTAGTCAACGGCTGGTCACTGATGGAGAAAGCTCTTTTCTCGGGAGAATATCAGATTTTTCTTAATCTCCTCAAGGAGCTTCGTATTCAGGCGAGTCTGACTCAGGAAGATATTGCTATTGCCCTAGATGAAACTCAATCTTTTGTTAGTAAGTGCGAACGCGGCGAAAGGCGCATAGACATCATTGAACTTAGGCATTTCTGCCAGGCAATGGGTATTTCATTAGCTGAGTTTGCCGCAAAGTTGGAGAGCGCTATTCAGCAAGGGCAAGGTAGTGATGCCTGAGCAAAATCTATCAGCTAACGAAGGATTTCAGGAATACATTGGTCAGGTTGAGAACCATGTTTTAACAAAAGCGGGTAAGCCGAAGAAGCTTAGTGCTGCGAAGCTACTGGTGCTAAAGGCGCTATGGGATTCAAGCAAATCTTTCCCGAAGAATTGGGTTCTTTCTGATCAACTTTATGAGCTAACAAATCAGAAATACATTGATAGGCGTATACGCGAGCTTCGCAATGAAAGGGGTTGCGATATAGAAACTGGCATTCATAATGGCTCTCACGCTTATCGGTTATTGTCAGCCAGCTTAAGCGAGGCATTTGATAGGACGTATCTTACTGGCGCGCAAAAGAGGCAGCTATTTGAAGTCTTCGAATATCGTTGTGCTGCTTGTTCCCAGCAGTTTGCAACAGATGGAAAGGGGCTACAAGCCGATCACAAAGTTCCTTTGATTAGAGGCGGTGGTTCCGAAATTCAAAACTGGCAACCGCTTTGCATTGCTTGTAACGTTGCTAAACGACGCTCATGCATGGGGTGCGAAGTTGACTGCAATCAATGTGCGTGGGCATTCCCAGAACACTATGGTCAGACTATTCCTATTCAACTGACTAAGGAGTTAGGAGAATCGTTGCAGAGGTTAGCGCGATCACGTGCCACCACACCACAGGCATTGATCATTGAAGCTATCAGTGAACTAACAGAGGACACTCTATCCAACGGCGAGTTCTAGCTGTAGAGCAGATTGCTCTGAATAGGCTTTCTCAATACGATGCTTGCCTGCTTGACCATCCGTTTCTAGCCAGCTAATTAGCGATTCACCTATCGCTCTAGCCACTGGCGAGGGAAAAGCATTGCCTATCTGCCGGTAGGTAGCCGTTTTCTTGCTTGCAAAATGCCAGTCGTCGGGAAATCCCTGCAACCTTGCAGCCATTAGGTTTGTTAATCTTGGTAAGCCCTGGAAGTCGGTTGAAGGTGCGGTGTTCGCAAGCCCCTTCCCATCAACACCCAAGCGTAGCCAGTCCCTTTTGGCACGTTGCGGCCCTAAATCGGCACCGCCGTGTTTTTTACTGCCGCCAACGAGGCAAGGGGCTACACCATTAGCCTGTTTGACCCATTTATCTAAACCTTGCCACCCGTTTTCGCCCATCAGATCTTGCAAAGCTTCGCCAACAGTCGTCGTTTGCTTTACTGGTTCTGGCCATGGAAATAAGGAAGACGTGCCCAGATAGCCGACAAGGATGAAGCGTAACCTTGCTTGGCATACACCATAGTCAACAGCATTGACTACTTTCCATTCGCACTGATATCCCAAGTCGTGCAGTTCGCTTATTATCCATTTTCTGTAGCTTGAAAACTTCTTATCTGCTAAGCCTCGGACGTTTTCTAAAAGGATCAGTCTCGGTCTACATTCAGCGATAACGCGAATGGCAGAAGGAAAAAGGTCACGCTCATCATGAAGGCCAAGTTGCTTTCCCCCGGCGCTGAAAGGTTGACACGGAACACCTCCGGCCACAAGGTCAACCCCTTCGTAAGCTTTTGCGTCAAAAGTTTTCAGATCAGTCTCAATAACTGGCCAACTAGGCCGATTTGACCTCAGAGTATTGCATGGATGCAAATCGTTCTCTACGAGAGCCACGTGTTCAAACCCTGTCTGCTCAAGACCCAAGGCTTGCCCGCCAGCACCGGCACATAGTTCGAGACTGGTGTATTTTGCTGTCATCTAGTGAGAATGCTTTTTTGTTTGTAGGTCGATCTCTTAGGTCATGATCTTAGCGGTAAAGGTCAAGCGGTTCAATCTATATCCCAGGTGCCTATGCGTTTGCTTACCCAATTGAGCAGATAAAAAGCTGTGGACTCGGATCGGTTTGGGCTGAACCTTCTTAAGATGATGCCAGATCGCTGGTACAAATGGCTTTCAGGCCACATTACAGAAGAGAAATTCCTTAGAACTTAGATAATCAGGCTGAAGATACCGATTTCAATTACCTTAAGTCTTGGCTTCCCTTAACATCTTGGAAATATAAAATTGAAAAAACTACAGGAATTTGCCTTACTATTTAGTCAGTATTTCTCTGGTAAGTAAGATGCCTAATCTTCTGATATACAGAAGATTAGGCTCTAGGCCCATCACTTGCTAGCAATTAGAAATCCTAAAGCAATACTTTTCTGTGACTAGGATCGATATGACTAGGACTTCTGAGGACATAAAGAAGCGAACCCCTACCATCTATTCAGTCACAAAAGAGGCTTTCCGCTGGGTCAAGCGATCTCCGCTTTGCTGGATGAAGAAGGATATTCCGGCTGTTAGAAAATTTATTGCTCTAACATTACCTGCGCTCGGACTAACTCTATCTATCTATGCCGTAACAGCAATTTTTGAGCCTGACAGCAACCTCACCTGCAAGAGCCCTGCTTTCTCTTGGGATTTCTTTGTATGTAAATCAGCTCATTCAAAACTGTTAGGTCAAGTTCAGAACTTTAGTATTCTTTTAGCGTTATCTATATTTATTTTAGATACGCGGGATCGACGAAAGCACTCAGAGAGAGTCGCTTGGCAATTAATTGACGGCGCGCGCGGTACGGAAACCAGCGGTGCGAGAATTCAAGCGCTCGAAGAGATCAACCAGGCTGGAGGGTCGCTTCGGGGCTTGGACGCCGACGGGGCAGATCTAATTGAGATAGATTTAAGAAAGGCAGACTTAGCTCGCTCAAGCTTAAAATGCGCACTTCTTCAGGGCGCGAATTTGTACAAAGCCAATTTGTATATAGCTCAGCTTCAGCAAGCTAATCTGCGTGGCGCAAACCTTGAAGGTTCAAATCTTTGGGGCGCTGACTTAGAAGAGGCCAATCTAGACACGAGCGAGCCAGATGATATAGAAGGAAGGGATACTCGCTTTGATAGAAAACCGGCAGAAAGACTGACCAACTTGAGAAATGCAAAGCTCGGACGGGCAAATTTACAAAGAGCTATCCTGCCGAAAGCAGATTTGCAAGGGGCAGACTTACGGGGGGCTTTTTTGCAAGGGGCAAACTTACGGGGAGCTTGCCTGAAAGATGCTGATTTAGAGGGTGCACACCTTAGTAGAGCCCAGATAACTATTGAGCAGCTTCAATTATCTAGGGCAGAGAGCTGGCGGCAGGCAAAATATGATGTGGACTTTTGCCAAAAGCATCGTGTCCTAAACTTGATAGTAGATGACTACGCTGAAACGACTAGCGCCACAAAAACTGTAGATTCTCCCGAACTTAAGCTCCTTGGTATTGTACACACGTTACTGACAACAGAAGAAGCTAAAAGAAAACAAGAAATAACTGAAATTCGTCAGAAAATCACGGAACTTATTCGACTCCTAGATAGCGATTTGCTCTCATCTTCGCCTAGTCACCCTCTTATTAATGAAGTAGTCGGTGCCGTAGAAAAGTTGTCTCTAGAAAACAAAGACATTGATAATACTGCAAGAGATCTGCTCCTGGATATTGAGGATAAGGTCAAAGCTCGAGATCAAGCATATAGAGAAGCTGATGAACTCGAACGACAGGCACACGCGAAGAATCAGCAGTTAGAACTCAGTAAGCGTTGCGCTTGTGAGGCTGGAGATTGGCTTAAGAAGAACAGAGAAACTGTTAGAACTCAAGCACTTGAGCAATATTGGATAAATTGTTCAGGCGGTGAAATTAGCGATCCTTCCACAGCTTCACGTCATCTTGAGTCCGATATGGACACTTTGTTGTCTCATTTAGCTGATTGTCTCTGCCAATTCCAAAAGCCCTGCTACGAAGAGTTGGCTTTAGATCTACCTGCTTTAAGTTACGTAGAAGTCTTAAAAGCGATGTCAGAAACGACGATTCCTAACATACTTGGCCGTTCATCTAACGCTCTCTCTAAAGAGGGCATACTCTACGAATTTATAAGGCTATCTATTTGTCAGCTTCAAGAATCAGACTGAAGTCTGATTTCAAAGCGCGCATAATTTCCAATAGTCAGGGTGATACTCCTGAAGTAAAGGATATGTTCGCATGAGTTGTCTGATCTCAGGGCATACCTGTTTCCCTTCCTGATAATCTTGAATCAGTTCCTTTAACTCTTCTAGTTTTTCCTTTAGCTCGCTATCGGCACGCTCTTTCTTTTGAGCCGCTTCTGCTGTTAAAGCATCAGCGTCTGATCTTAGATTCCAAATGTTACCTAAGTCATTATTTATATTTGTCATTGCTTAGTTTCTCGGATACTTGGGAAGCAGTCTCACAGGTGAGAGATGGCCATAAGTAGATATAGTTTTTCGATATAAAAAGCCGATTTAGTAAGCAGCAGCTATACTCCACACTTTCAGGACTTAACTTTGTCGCTGCTTTTAGTTTTATTGCTGGCTATATGCTGGCTTAAACGCTCTAGGCAATGCCGAAGGTTTTCGTCAGCTTGTGCTCTCTTCTCACTGGCTTTTCTTCTGAGTTCTTTAGCCTCTGACTCAAGCCGAGCAACCTGATCAAGTTCGCTGACTAATTCAAAATTTTTCCTCATCCTTTTGACCTACCAAAACATCGTTTTGCTGGTAGATAATTCCTTATAGGGAATTGCAAGCTCCGTAGCTCATCGGCACCACTGCTAATATTTAGCAAGATAGATTTTTTTTACAGGATAATTCTCGTAAACTTTTGGTGAATCCTTTGTGTCGCGAAGCAGATTCGTTTTCCGCTTACCGCACTTTCTTACGAACTTTCTCCCTAAATTGACTATGTTAAGGCGATCGCAATCTTCCAGAGACGCTATTACCTGGCGCGAGCGGCAAAAAGAAGAGGCGCGAATGCGAGACGTCGAAATGCTGCTAGAGAGCATGTTTTTGCGCGAAGAAGTCACGATGCGGCTCATTGCCGACTGCCTCTACGACGTAGGCTCTGTCAACTTGCTCAACCAGCGCATTCAATCAAAGCCGCTCAACCGATTCATGAAGGTGATTGCTCGGCGCTCAAAGCCTATTTTTAGATATTTCATGCTGCGCTGGAGCAAAAAGAACTGCCCGCACTTGATTACAGAATGGCTGCATTCTCAGGTGAGCTTTTCGCCTAGCGAAGTCGTTTTACCGGAAGTAATTGCACCAGACGGAGATCCTGATAACCTACCGGGCGTCAGTGTTAGACCGCAAAGTCCCTCTACTGCTAGTCAGTAAAAACATGCGCCTTGCTGAAGTATTTACATTTGTTACGGAAGCTCTACGTAAATCAGCGGTTCTGGCGACTGCCAGCGACTATGTATCCAGCGGATATCGCCTTCTCTATGCAGCCAGATAGTCGCTAGGCTGAGCTTCTATTATTCATTCATAGCGATCAACGATGTTGAATACTTTTATGTCTCGCCTCGTAACGGGCGTTTCTGTACTGTGTGCCACTCAGCTCTTTGTAGAAGTCGAGGCTGTTCACGCTCGCCCTGTAGAGTCGCTGCTGCCTTTACAAACACGCAGTATCGAGACGCCTAGTCAATCTGTTGCGTTAGACCGCGTTGCTGACAATATGAATACCCAAATAGCTGCCGAGCAGGCGCGGTTGAATGAGCCAGTGGGCTTGCAGCTAAAGGATATTCCGCTGGTTAGAGATCTGATAGATGAATCTGGCAGTTTTGATATGAGCGGTGGTAGTTTGCCGATTTCTGTCGGCATGGGCCGCGTTGTGGGGCGTACGGGCGTGGTTTTAAGTACGGACTTTTAAAGGCGTGGTTTTGCCTGCTCTTTTGTATAGGGGCGTTAGTGCATAGAGGCATTAGGCAGATAAGATACTTCCTATGCCTATCCCTGATGACCTATGAGCGAAGATACTCTTTTTGGCAAAATTATCCGCCGAGAAATTCCTGCTGATATCGTCTACGAAGACGATCTGTGCCTGGCTTTTCGAGATATTACACCACAAGCCCCGACCCATATTCTGGTGATTCCGAAGAAACCCATTCCCAAGCTCTCAGAAGCTCAGGAAGAAGATAAGGCTTTGCTCGGTCATTTGCTTTTTGTGGTCAGCGCGATCGCCAAAGAACAAAAACTAGACAATGGCTACCGGGTTGTCATTAACACTGGTGAAGACGGCGGACAGACTGTTTTTCATCTACATCTGCACTTATTGGGCGGTAGATCTTTGGGCTGGCCACCAGGCTAAGTGCTAAATGATACTCAGATTCTTTAAGGCAGGCTGTAGAAGTAGGCTTGGAAATCTAGCCCTACTCGTCAATACGCTCTAGCTGCCAGAGGATCTGATTGCCCTCACGGCGAATGCGTGAGACTGTCCAGTTTCGCCAGGCCCAATAATCGCCTCTACTCGTTACAGCGCTTGCGTTTACGTCCATGAGATCGGCTAGCTCTGCGCTCGTAATCAGGTAGCCCTGCTGGGCTAGTTCATCCGTGACCTGTAGGGTTTTAAGTGTGTTGGTAAGACGCTCTATTCTACTGATCCCGATGGCATTTCCCTGTTTCTCTGCTGAAGTTACCATGTCGGGCTGCTGTCCTTGATGCGGGTCTGTTTCGTAGGATTTTAGCGCTGGTCTTGGAAATGGTTCTTCAGTAGTGCCAATATTTATTTCTGGGATATCTAGTGAGCTATCTCTATGATCGACTTCTGTATCAACCGTTTCAGCGTTTGAATTGATTTCTGAGGGCTGTTCTTTTGATGATTTACTCACGGACGCTTCGCTTTTAGATGCTTTGCTTGCCGCTTTGTACTGACTCAGGTTAATAGGACTGCTGTGGGAGAAGGCTCTGGCGATTTCGTCGCAGCGCTCGTTACCAGGGTTGCCTGCGTGGCCGCGTACGTAGCGCCAGTCGATTGTGAGCGCTTCCCCGCTAAGCGACTGTGTAAGCTCATCGAGCTGCTGCCACAGGTCTTTGTTGAGTACGGGCTTACCGGCTGAGGTTTTCCACCCCTTTCGCTTCCAGCCTTTGATCCATTTGGTGATGCCGTTTTTGAGGTATTCGCTGTCGGTGTGCAGGATAACGGGGCCGCTGTCTGGTTTGGTTTCGTTCAGGAAGGCTAGAGCTGCGATCGCTGCCTGCATTTCCATCCGATTATTCGTCGTTGCCTTGTCCCGACCGCCTAGCTCGTGCACCTGCCCGTCTGCAAACTCGACCCTGGTACCCCAGCCGCCCGGCCCTGGGTTTCCCGAGCAGGCACCGTCCGTATAGATTTCTTTGACCTGTGCTTTGGTTTGCGACTCCACGGTTGCCATCGTTTGCGAATGCCCTTTAAAGAATGTCTAAAAATGTCGTTAGAAGAAGGGTATCTTAGCGCGGATGTACTCCCGACGCATTTGAGAAATCGCCTCAATAGAGATGCCTTTTGGGCACACCGACTGGCACTCGCCATGGTTTGAGCAGTCGCCAAAGCCCTCTGCTGTCATCTGCGTGGTCATTTTCACAACGCGCTGTTTGCGCTCTGGTTTGCCTTGCTCGAGCAGCGCCAGATGAGAGAGTTTGGCGGCTGTAAATAGAGAGGCTGAGGCGTTAGGGCAGGCGGCTACGCAAGCGCCACAGCCGATACAAGTTGCGTAGTCAAAAGCTTTGTCGGCATTTGGCTTATCCACTAAAACCGCGTTCGCATCGGGTGCGGCACCTGTTTTCACAGAGATATAGCCGCCTGCTGCTGAGATGCGATCTAGGGCAGTTCTGTCTACGACTAAATCTTTAATAACTGGAAACGCCTTTGCTCGCCAGGGCTCCAGGGTTACTGTGTCACCGTCTTGAAAGTGACGCATATATAGCTGGCAAACTGCCGTGCGCTGCTGTGAGCCGTGGGCCTGGCCGTTGATCATCATGCCGCAGGAGCCACAGATGCCTTCGCGACAGTCGTGGTCAAACTCTACGGGTAGGCCCCCTTCTGCGATGAGCTGCTCGTTGAGGATGTCGAGGACTTCTAGAAAAGAGAGATCGGGTTGGACGTTTTCTACGGTGTAGTTAGCAAAGTCACCTGTTGATTGAGGACTGTTTTGACGCCACACCTTTAAGTTGATTTTCATAGCAGCTATTGATAGGAACGTTGGGTGAGTTTGACGTTTTCAAAGGTGAGCGTTTCACTAATGAGGGTCGCAGGCTGTTCGTCGCCCTCATATTTCCAGGCGGCAGCGGTCGAAAACTGTTCGTCCCGGCGGTTAGCTTCACCGCCGGGCGTTTGGAATTCTTCGCGGAAGTGACAGCCGCATGATTCTTCACGTGCTAAAGCATCGCGAGCCATGACTTCGCCAAGCTCCATGAAGTCGGCTACGCGACCTGCGAACTCTAAGTTTTTGTTGAGGGTGTTGGCTTCGCCCGGTACGCGGAGGTTTTGCCAAAATTCACTGCGGAGCGATCGCACCCCGTCTATCGTCGCTTTCAAAGTATTGCGATCGCGATTAATCCCCACCCCATTCCAAACCAACTGCCCCAGCTCACGATGAAAGTCCAACATCGTTTTATCGCCCTTAATGCTCAGCAGTTTCAGCGTCCTTGCCCGCGCTGAGGCTTCAGCTTCACCAAAGGCATCATCGTCAGTACTCACCTGATCCAAAGGTGTCGTCGCCAGATAGTTGCCCAGCGTATATGGAATCACGAAGTAGCCGTCAGAAAGTCCTTGCATCAGCGCACTTGCCCCGAGTCGATTGGCTCCGTGATCCGAAAAGTTTGCTTCGCCTAGCACAAACAAGCCGGGCACCGTGCTCATCAGGTGATAGTCCACCCACAGCCCGCCCATGGTGTAGTGCACAGCCGGATAAATTCGCATCGGCACCGCGTAAGGATCTTCGCCTGTAATGCGCTGATACATTTCAAAGAGGTTGCCGTAGCGCGTTTCGATGGCAGCTTGGCCTTGAGTGGCGATCGCATCGCGAAAATCCAGATACACCGCCAGTCCTGTAGCCCCGACGCCCCGGCCTTCATCAATGACCTGCTTGGCATTTCGCGAGGCCACATCGCGCGGCACTAAGTTACCAAATGTGGGATAGCGCGTCTCTAAGTAG
Organism: uncultured cyanobacterium; assembly: GCA_963793265.1. Lineage (GTDB taxonomy): Bacteria > Cyanobacteriota > Cyanobacteriia > Phormidesmidales > Phormidesmidaceae > Phormidesmis. The sequence goes on along the minus strand of CAWBZI010000001.1, from coordinate 1,589,459 downwards.
TAGTCGCGATCGCTCTCAGGAATATCCTCTGGCAGCCGCTCATCACCTGCCTGCTTAGGCACCCACACCCGTCCATCATTCCGCAAGCTCTCACTCATCAGCGTCAGCTTCGACTGAAACTCACTGGCCACTGGAATGCAGGTGGGGTGAATTTGCGTAAAGCAGGGATTCGCAAACAGTGCGCCGCGCTTATGGGCTCGCCAGGCGGCAGTGACGTTAGAGTTTTTGCCATTGGTCGAAAGGTAGTACACGTTGCTGTAGCCGCCCGTTGCCAGTACGACCGTATCCCCGACATAGCGTTCAAACTCGCCAGTCAAAAGATTGCGCACCACGATGCCTCTGGCACGGCCATCAACGACAACCAGATCCAGCATTTCCCGCCGAGGGAATAGCTCAATTTGGCCTGCTGCTACCTGCCGCATCATCGCGCCGTAAGCACCTAGTAAAAGCTGCTGTCCGGTTTGACCGCGTGCGTAAAAGGTGCGAGAAACCTGCGCGCCGCCGAAGGATCTGTTGGCCAAGAGTCCGCTGTATTCGCGGGCAAAAGGAACGCCTTGAGCAACGCACTGATCGATAATTTGGTTGCTGATTTGTGCAAGTCGGTAAACGTTCGCCTCACGCGAGCGATAGTCGCCGCCTTTGATCGTGTCGTAAAACAGCCGCCACACGCTATCGCCATCATTCGGATAGTTTTTAGCCGCATTAATGCCGCCTTGAGCTGCAATGCTGTGCGCCCGACGTGGCGAGTCTTGAATGCAAAAGCTCTTTACCCGGTAGCCCTGCTCTGCTAGGGTCGCTGCTGCTGATGCGCCTGCAAGGCCAGTGCCGACCACAATAACGGTGTGCTTGGGTTTGTTGCCAGGATTTACTAGCTTGCAGCGGTCTTTGAAGTGCGCCCATTTTTCGGGCAGCGGGCCATCGGGGATACGAGCGTTTAGTTGCATAGCTGTTTAGCCGATAAGGCCGAAATAGATAGAGAGGGGTAGGCCGATGAATCCAAGGGCGATCGCACTACCAATCACCGCACTTGCACCATATACGCCAGGCTTAGTGTCTATGCCCAATGACTGCAACGCGCTCCAAATGCCGTGGCGCAGGTGCAGCCCTAGCAGGCTCAAAACGACGACATAGCCAGCGGTGTATCCAGGCTTATGAAAGGTTTCAAAGACGAGCCGTGAGAGATCGCGATCGCCAGAGCCGGGTAGCAAATAGTAAGTGCCAAATTTGAAGGTCGCTAAATGGACAACTAAAAAAAGACCCAATAGCGCGCCTGAGACGACCATCGTGCGAGAGCTGAGCGTCTGACGGCTTGGTGCGCCTGCTGATTCGTATTCGGTGTAGTTTACGGGGCGAGCCTGGCGCTTGCCGATGTGGATTTTGAGGCCGATGGTGATGTGGAGCAGGGCGATCGCAAGTAGCAAAGCTTCCACTAAATAAGTCAACGGCCCCAACCGTTCAATCACGTGCGCTAGCTGGTTGTAGGCGCTCGCGCTAAAAAAGAGCGTCAGATTGCCGAGCAAGTGCACTATCACAAAAGCGACTAAGCCTAAGCCCGTTATGCCAGTGAGCAGCTTTCTACCAATCGAAGAGTTTGTCAGACCAATGGTTTCATCTGAGCCTGCATTTGGGGTTGAAACCATAGCTTAAAAGCGACTTAGTTCTTTGCGTATTTTTTGAGGTATTGAATATTTTAAAGCTAAAAGGCCCAGGGTGCATCATAGATGCACTCCTGAGCCTTCTAATTTTATTTAAGCGATCGCGCTAGTCTTCGATCTTAACCGAAACAATCTTGTCGCCTTTAGCAATCTTATTGACCACATCCATATCTTCGGTTTTACCAAAGACCGTATGAATGCCGTCTAAGTGCGGCTGCGCCTCGTGGCAGATAAAGAACTGAGAGCCGCCTGTGTTTTTGCCCGCGTGCGCCATCGACAGACTGCCTGCCTGATGCTTGTTGTCATTGATTTCGCAATCGATTTTGTAGCCAGGGCCGCCAGTGCCAGTGCCCAGCGGACAGCCGCCTTGAACCATAAAGTTAGGGATTACGCGGTGAAAGCTGAGGTCGTCGTAGAAGCCATCTTTGGAGAGCTTAACGAAATTCTTAACGGTGTTAGGTGCATCCTTCTCAAACAACTCAAGGTTGATAGTCCCCTTGTTTGTTTCCATAATTGCCTTGGTCATAAAGCCTTCCTTATAGTCCTTGAATATTCTACGTTAGGAGGCAGATTGCTGCATGTCTAGTTCTCGGTTGTAAGCCGCTTCGATCACGCTGAGTCTGGTTTCAAACTCTAGTTCTGCTAGCTCAGTGCTCAAAATTTGGTCGTCCTGGTAGTACTCAATCTTTTCTGCGAGCTGCCGTTCGTAGTCAGCCTGAAGCTGGTCGGTCGCTGCCCGCAGGCGAATTTCATGCTCGCTTTCTAGCTGCTGCAAGCGCCTTTGATTGTTTTGCAAAGCGCTTAGCATCCGGTCGATGCGGTGCTTCATGAGCCAGTAGATTAAGAACGCGCAGAGTGCGCCGATGATAAGTCCGATAAAGAGGCCGAAAATCAAAGCTCAACGGCTCCGTTACTAAAGAATAAGTGTGGGATGAAAGATTGAATACTGGAGACGAATACGAGAGATAGCTAGTGTGGATTATCCCTTAAGAGCGGGCAGCGCGGTTCGCTAGAATATGAGGAAATATTACGGACTTCTTTCATTGTGTCAAGCCTGGTAGTGGTTGTCGCAATAAAGCAGGAGAGGTTCAGTAATATATAGACAACTCTTTGCTTTTAATGAACGAACGAGGAACTGAACTTTTGAATGATCTCCCTAAAGTGATGGCTGAGGCAATGTCTGAAAAAACGGTTGGCGATGCGCCTGATATCTCTGTAGAAATGAACCCAGAGGCCGACTTGCCCGATGGCAATCAGGCTTTGCCGCCTTTAGATGATGAGTCGAGAGCACCAATTGATGAAAAGGCTAAGGCGCTAGCGCTGGCGATTGCTGAAGCTGCTGACGATCGCAAAGCCGGTGACATCACTATTTTGCAAACGGGCGATATTTCTTACCTGGCCGATTACTTTGTCATTGTCACCGGGTTTTCTAACGTTCAAGTCAGAGCGATCGCAAACTCTATTGAAGACGCAGTAGAAGAGCAGTTCGAGCGACTGCCATTAAGAAGCGAAGGCAACAGTGAGGGCCGCTGGGTCGTGAAAGACTACGGCGAGGTGATTGCGCATATCTTTATGCCGGACGATCGCGACTTTTACGATTTAGAAGCTTTTTGGGGTCATGCAGAGCGAATTGAGTTTGTGCCTTCTTCGGCTCAAGCCTCGTTGCCTTCACTCCGCTAAAATATCAAAAAAGCATGAACGGCACCTGCAAAAAAACATGAACGGCAAGTCCAACGGCCAGGCCAATGACCAAGCTTACAAAAGTCCTCGCAGTGCCCGCTGTCCGGTGCCGGTCGATCAAATTCCGATTAAAGAATACGAAAGTATGAGCGAGTCCTGGTTTTATCGCTGGGGTGCGCAAAATCTGCGAGGCTATCTGAGCCCAATCATTAGCCTTTGGCTGCTGAGCTGGCTAGTGGTTGGGCCGATGGCGGCAGTGAGCTTTGGGCCAAGTAAGCTGCTGCCGCAGTTTGTAATTAGCGGCTCTCTAGGGGCTTTGGTGCTGCCGACGCTGGCTTTGGTGCAGCTTTATGTGGGCTGGCGTCATGTGTGCGATCGCCTCTCTCAACCGGCTGTGCCCTACGAAGAGTCGGGCTGGTATGATGGCCAAATTTGGGAAAAGCCTGAAGATGTGGTGAATCGCGATCGTCTAATTGCCGACTATCAGGTAAAGCCGCTGATGCTGCGCCTGCAAAAAACCTTCGCTGTTATTCTAGGCATTATTTCTTTTAGCCTGGTTACCTGGCAGTTTATCTAGCTTCTACTTCTGGTTTTTTCCATCTACAAATCCCAAAATAGCTCCTAAAACGGACAAGAGAATTTATGAATAGGGTGAGTCGTCATTCCTCAGCGCCGCTCGAAGTACAGCTCTTGAGAGAGGGCATTGTCGAGTCTACTCACAAGGTTCATGCGGTTGCCTGCGATGATCGCGGTCGCATTTTAGCCAGCGCTGGCGACCCAGAGCTAGGCACCTTTATCCGCTCAGCGCTCAAGCCTTTTCAGGCGCTTTCTTTGCTCACAACTGGCACCCTCGATCATTTTCACCTCACCGATAAAGATCTGGCGATTATGTGCAGCTCGCACCAGGGCAACTTGGGTCAAATTCGTCAGGCGTTTAATATTCTTTGGCGCTGTGACGTAGAGCCCTTGGCCTTGCAATGCCCGACACCGGATAGTAAGAATACGCCGCTGGCGCATAACTGCTCGGGCAAACATGCTGGAATGCTGGCGGTGTGTAAGCAGCAGGGCTGGTCTTTGGATGGGTATATGCAGCGATCGCACCCCGTTCAAAAGCTAATTATTTCTAAGATTGCTGAGCTGCTGGCAATGCCCGCCGATGAGTTCATCTGCGCGCATGACAACTGCGGCGTGCCCACCTATTTTATGCAGCTTAGCCAGATGGCGACGCTGTACGCAAAGCTAGCTTCGGGTAACAGCCTGGACTTAGAGCGTGTGATCAGAGCAATGACTCACCACCCCATGATGATCTCAGGGCCGGATGGGTTCGACTCTCAGCTTATGTATCTGAGTGAAGGGGCGCTGGTGAGTAAGTCAGGCGCGCAGGGCATTCAGTGCATCGGGCGCGTGGGTGATGGCATGGGGCTTGCGATTAAGGTCATTGACGGATCTAAGCAAGCGAAATATGCGACCGCGGTCTACTTGCTCAAGCAGCTAGGCTGGATTACGCCTGATGTGTCAGAAGCGCTCGCTGAGAAGTTTATGATGCCTGGCAAGTACAGCCGCCTAGATGTGGTGGGCGAGCTGCCTTTGAGTTGAGGGGATGCCGCCATAGAATCGAGCTACCCGAAACAATATCTAAAATAAAAAACGTTTGCGGCACACAAGCTGGGTATCGATGCGCTATACTCGTTAGGCGCTGATGAATTGGCGCGTTTCATAAAAAGTTGGTTAATACGCATCGCGGGGTAGAGCAGTCTGGTAGCTCGTCGGGCTCATAACCCGAAGGTCCATGGTTCAAATCCATGCCCCGCCACCAACTCTTAATAGAAATCTTCCTTGTCAAGGAAACTCTAATGAATAAGCCTCTTGGGTAATATGCCTGAGGGGCTTATTTTTTGTTTTTGGAAATTTGTTCTAGTTTGTACCAAACACAAAGTCTAGATATTCATAGTTACAAGAACATTCCTAACCAATTCTTTGTGTATACTCTGCAGCCACTTTGCTGACTGAAAGCGTATCCGTAAAATCACGGTTCTCTAGCGCATCTTTACTAATAGATAAAGCCTTAGATAATCAGCTTTCAGCTTCCACATACGGCGCTCAGAGCACGCTACTAATAGTTCATAGATAAGTCTCGGTGCATATAAGAGACTGCGTTACCACAGCTTTCCTAAGGCGCTTATATATATTTTTCAATACTAAGTGTGAATTTTAGGCAATGAGAAAGCCAAATCTCATTCTGATTTCCGGACGCCGCACCTCGTCTGGGAAGAAATGACTAGATCTAGATAGTTGCGCTGTTACTTATCTATCTCTTTAAGCCCCAGTGGCAACCGTCAAGACTTTACTTAATCCCTGTATCTGCTACACCCCCGTGTGTTCATGTCATCAAAAATTGTGACAGCTAATTATATTTCTACTCCACCCACAGAAGCACCGCCTGAGAGTGCACTTAAGGCCGTTCGATCTGCTGACCCAGAAAGTCCGATCATTGTAGATTTTGACGAAACGTTGTTTCTACGAAATTCTACAGAAGAATATTTGAATTCGGCTTATCCGAAGCCGATGGGCGCGCTCTTGCTAATGAGTATTAAGGCACTAAAGCCTTGGCGACTGCTGCCGGAAGCTTTGCGCAGTGATAAGACGGCTAAAGACTGGTGTCTGGTTGTTGCTGTCACGCTATTGATGCCTTGGACGCTGCTGGTATGGCACTGGCGGGCTCGGGCGATCGCTGTGGCTCACTGGAACCAACCACTCGTAGAGGCAATAAAAGACAATTCCCGTGCTCAAGTCATTGTTGCGACGTTAGGATTTGATGTTGTTGTAAATCCCTTGCTGAAGCAACTATCTGTTGTTCTTGATCGCGATGTAGAACAAACAGCAGTTTCCTGCCGGTTTTGGCAAGGGCCAGCCGATCGCGCCAAAGGCAAGCTAGCCATGGTCACTGAGGCTTTAGGCGCTAGTGCAGTTGCTAAAGCTGTTGCGGTCACAGACGCAGTACACGATGCGCCCTTGCTCGCGGCGGTGGCCATACCACGCCTGGTCGTTTGGCCGGACGCTGAGTTTGTGCCTGCGATGTCAGATGTTTACCTGCCCTTGTACTATTCAGAGAAGGTAAAGAATCCTGATAGATCGCACTTTTTGAAGCGCCTGGTATTGGGACACTGGGCTTTTATAGCGATCGCCCTAAGCGCGTTGAGCCCTCATCCGCTATGGAATGCTGCTAGCTTACTTTTGCTAGTCGTCAGCTATTGGTGCGTATACGAGATTGGCTACTACGAGAACGACATCATTGGCGAGAAGTATGAGAAGACGCCTATTCTCTCAAAAACCTACGCGCGCTACAAATCTCGACTGAACTTAAACACGCCTGCGCCTTGGTGTTGGGCTATGGCTTTTGCCGTACCGGCCTTTTTTCTACTAGAGATGAGTAAGCTTTCAACGCCCTGGCACGCTGCTTTTACGACGATTACAGATAGCGGATCTCATCAGCTCGTGTTTGATGTAGTAGTTTGGCTGGCGTTTCTGCTGTCTGTGCGGCTTAGCTTTGGACTCTATAACCGATTCAACGAAGACACCCGTCTTTGGATCTATCCGCTTTTACAAATTCAAAAGCTGTTCGGCTTCACGCTTTTACTGAGCACTAACGCTATTGGCGCAATGCTGCTGCTGTCTTTAATTATTAGCCGCTGGATACATTACAGTGTCTATCGATGTGGGGGCGATCGCTGGCGCTTTCCATTAAACCTGAGCTGCCTGATGCTGTTTGTGATGATGACTTCAGCGGTGGCGATTAGTGCTGAGGTGCCGACTAGCGTGTTGAGTTTGCAGTACGCGATCGCGCTAGCCTACTGCCTGATCAGATCGGCAAAATCTAGCCTGGTAGCTATTCAGTCTGTAGGATTAGTCAGCAACTCAGCCAGCAGAGACATCGATAAAGAGACAGTAGAAGCAACGCCCAACAAACGGACTTCACCGCAGGCCGAGCCTTCGTTTATGACTGCCACTATGGAAATTCGATAAGAAGTTATGGCAATACCCTTTGAGCCAGCCAGCTAATGAACGGCCCAAGTAGTAAGGCCGGTAAGAATGAAGCAACCTGAATCTTTTTCACATCTAACAAGTTAAGGCCCAGCCCTAAAATCATAATGCCGCCAATACCGCTCACCAGCAAAATGCTAGGTGCGGTCGCCGGGTCAGGAATTGCTTCGGCTAGGCCACTGGCCAAGATTGAAAGACTGCCTTGGTAGATGACCAGAGGTATTATCGAGAACCCAACGCCGATGCCATAAGTGCCGGTAAGGGCAATGGAAATCAGCCCGTCCATGGTGCTTTTTACCACCAAAATAGTGCTATCGCCCAGCAGGCCATTATTGAGGCTTCCTAAAATAGACATCGGGCCAATGCAAAATAAAAGGCTGGATGCGACGAACCCTTCCGTAAATCGGTTGCCGCCTCGAAAGCGGGCCTTGAGCCAGTCTCCAAAAACAATGAGACGCTCCTCTATCTGCCACCATTCTCCTATCAGTCCACCGATGACTAGGGCAAATAAGGCCAAAATAACGCCATCAACGCGCCCAGCTCTGGCCTCAGACAATGCGCTTGCCATAGAGATGCCGATAAAAATTGTTGTCAGCCCCACGGCTTGGGTGATGATGGCCTGAAGCTTTGGTGATAAGCGGTTGCGCAGTAGGAGTCCGCAGCTCGTACCAAAAATAACTAAAGCGACGTTAATCCAGGTGCCGCTGGTCTTAGCCCAAAAAGATAGCATTAAAAAGGTTGCCTGCTCAGCTAGGGCAGATTTAGCGTGTGTTGTTTAGAAAGCCTATTATGACGGTACGGGCACGCTATGCAAACCCACCGTGGAATAGCGTGCAGGGATAGCAAGGATAGGAACAGCGAAAATGGAAAGCAACACGATGGTGAACCAAGCTTTAGAAGAAGAGTTGAGTGAGAACGATGCTCGCTCGGCGGTTAGTTTAATTGGCGCTGATTCTTATGAGATTGATTCGCTCTACCAGAAATTGGAAGCTTTGTTAGAGCCGATGGGTGGAATAGCTCGATTTGTGAAAAGGGGCGATCGCGTTCTTTTAAAGCCCAATCTGCTCACAGGCTCTCGGCCCACCAAAGAATGCACCACTCGCCCTGAAGTCGTCTACTGCGTCGCCAAAATGGTACAGGCTGTAGGTGGCAAACCTTTCTTAGGCGACAGCCCTGCATTTGGCAGCGCGCGTGGGGTTGCTAAAGCTAATGGACTGCTCGAATGGGCTGACAAAGCCGAGGTGCCAATCGTAGAAATGCACGGCAAGCGTTACGCCATTGAAGGCGAAGACTTCGACAACTTCTTGCTCTCTAAAGAGGCCATGGATGCCGATGTGGTGATCAACCTACCGAAGGTAAAAGCGCATGTGCAGCTCACCATGACCTTAGGGGTGAAAAACCTGTTTGGCTGCGTACCTGGAAAAATGAAGGCTTGGTGGCACATGGAAGCAGGGAAAGATCGCAGCCGCTTTGGCACGATGCTGGTTGAAACAGCCCGTGCGATTTCACCGGAGCTGACAATTATTGACGGTATTATCGGTCACGAGGGCAATGGCCCGATTCATGGTGAGCCTAAAGATCTGGGCGTGCTGGGGGCTTCTGACAATGTGTTTGCTTTAGACCGGGCGATGATTGAGGTGCTGGGCGTAGATCCTGGTCAGATTCCGACCTTAGTAGAATCTAAGCGGTTGGGCCTTTGCCCTGATCTTTCACAGATAGATTTTGTGCTGATGCAGCCTGCTGAGCTAAAGGTGAATGACTGGAAGCTACCTGAGAAGCTAAAGCCGATTGATTTTGGCGCGCCTAGAGTGCTGCGCTCTACGTTTAAGCACTTGTATATCCGCTTTATCAAAGAGCCGATGGCGGCTTATGGCGTTCGTTGAATGATTTCCTGCTAGATTTTAGTCATAAAATAAGCCGCATCTAAGAAGCACGACAGGCAACTTCTCGGATGCGGCTTTGCACGACGGCCACACTTTTGCGGTTCTGATGTTAACGCTTCAATTGAACACTCTAGTTTTTCAGTCTAGGGTTAACGTCTTTAGCCATGCCTTTGAATTTGCCAAAGCTAGGGCCGGGGCGACGGCGAGAGCGATTGCCTAAAGGCATCAGGTAGTCGGTAGAGAAAGTATCAGGAGCGTCAGCGGCTCTGCCATCGTCGTTTGTTTTATGGTTAGTGCCTGCGATCGCCTTAGCAATAATCTCTTCGGCAGTAGGTGCCGCTGGCTTTTCGGGCTCGGGTGCCACTTTGGGCTCGGGTGCCTTTTCAGCCGTAGCAGATGCAGCCGACTTAGCCGCCTTCTTACCTTTCTTAGCCGCGTTCTTAGCCGCTTTACCCGCAGCCTCCGTTTTTCCTTCAACCTTATTTGCGGCTTTCTTGCCTGCCTGAGCGGCATCGGCAGAGACTTCTTTAGCCTTTTCTTTGCCCTTTGCCGCTGTCGCCTTCGCCTTATCAGCCGCTTCGTCAGTGACCGTCTCTGCGATCTCTTGCGCCTTATCTACCACTTCTACCGCCGCAGCCTTAGCGACTTTAGTTGCCTTAGTCGCGGCCTCTTTTAGATTCTCTACGCCCTGTTCGGCAGCGTCATCAAGCTCTAAATAGTACTTTTCTTTACCAATGCCCAGCGTTTTGCCAATCGTCTCGAATATTCCACCAATCATGGCTACTTTACCAATGAGTTTTTTGAAAGTTTGAGCGTTTAAAATCACAGCAGGCCGCTTAGCAAGATTACCTGACATGTGGATTACACCGCCCTTCTTTAATTATTGATTTTCGTTGCGGAACAACGCAAGACAGCGTTACTTCTGTTTACAAACCGCTGGCGAAGTCCGTCAAATTAGGGCGATGATTCTCATAAATAAAAGCGCCCAAAGAATTATCTCTTCGAGCGCTTCTATTACTTTTCTAGCGTTTGATAGCTATTTAAGGCTATCTAGTCAGCAGCAGCGGCAAGCTCTCGCTTTTCCTCAGTCGCTGATGAGGTCACCACAACCTTATTATCTTCGCCAATATCTACAACCGCTGTGCTGCCATCTTTGATTCGACCCGACAGGATCTCCTCAGCCAGGCTATCTTCCAACAGTCGCATAATAGCTCTGCGTAACGGCCTTGCGCCATAACTCGGGTTGTAGCCTTCCTCCACCAGTCGATCCTTGAATTTCTCAGTGACCTCCAGGCGAATGCCCTGTAGCTCCAGTCGGCTGAAGACTTCTTTGAGCAAGATGACCGAGATTTCTTTAACTTCGTCCTTAGTGAGCTGACGGAAGACAATAATCTCGTCGAGGCGGTTGAGGAATTCAGGACGGAAGTACGTCTTGAGTTCTTCATTAACCAGAGAGCGAATGCGGTTGTACTGCGACTCTGCCTGGTCGGCCTCTAGCTCGAAGCCTAAGCCACCGCCACCTTTTTCAATGACCTTGGAGCCAATGTTAGAGGTGAGGATGAGCAAGGTGTTTTTGAAGTCAACGGTGCGGCCTTTGGCGTCGGTCAATCGACCGTCTTCCAAAATTTGCAGCAGCATGTTGAATACGTCGGGGTGCGCCTTTTCAATCTCGTCGAACAGGACGACGGTGTAAGGGCGACGGCGTACGGCTTCGGTGAGCTGACCGCCTTCGTTGTAGCCGACATAGCCTGGCGGCGAGCCGATGAGCTTAGAAACGGTGTGGCGCTCCATAAACTCAGACATGTCGAGGCGAATCATCGCTTCTTCAGCGCCGAAGAAGTAGGCGGCTAAGGACTTAGCAAGCTCGGTTTTACCGACGCCTGTAGGGCCAGAGAATACAAAGCTGGCAATTGGACGGTTGGGGTTTTTGAGGCCCACGCGCGCCCGGCGAATTGCCCGCGAGATGGCTTTGACGGCTTCGTCTTGACCAATCAGGCGCTGGTGGAGTACGTCCTCCATATGCAGCAGCTTCTCAGACTCGCTCTCGGTGAGCTTTTGAACGGGAACGCCCGTCCAGGAAGCGACGATATGAGCGATGTCCTCTTCGGTAACTTCGGGCGAAGTGTCTTTGGTGTTTTCTTCGTCTTCAGCTTTCTTGGTTTGAGCGATGTTGCGAATTTCGGATTTGATTTCCATTTCGCGATCGCGCAGTTCCCCAGCCTTATCAAAGTCTTGAGAACGAACCGCATTGTCCTTATCTTTAAGCACCTGACGCAGCTCTTTGTCTAGCTCTTTAGCCGCTGGTGGTAGCTGAGAGTTCAACAAACGCACTCTCGAACCGGCTTCGTCGATTAGGTCAATCGCTTTGTCCGGTAGGAAGCGATCAGAGATGTACCGATCAGAGAGCGTGGCCGCAGCTTCTAAAGACTCGTCTAAAATCTTGAGCTTGTGGTGCTGCTCGTAGCGATCGCGCAACCCGTGAAGAATCTCGATTGTCTCCTCCACGCTAGGCTCACCGACCATCACCGGCTGGAAGCGTCTTTCTAGGGCCGCATCTCGCTCAATGTGCTTGCGATACTCATCAAGGGTAGTCGCGCCAATACATTGCAGCTCACCACGCGCTAAGGCGGGCTTGAGAATGTTGGCCGCATCAATCGCGCCTTCAGCGGCACCTGCCCCAATCAGGGTATGAACCTCGTCAATCACCAGAATGACGTTCGCGGCGGCGCGAATTTCATCCATGATCTTTTTCAGACGTTCTTCAAACTCACCGCGATATTTGGTACCGGCTACAAGCAAGCCAATATCTAACGTAACGACTCGCTTATCTTCTAATATGTCTGGAATGTCACCGTTGCCGATGCGCTGGGCTAAGCCTTCGGCCAGTGCTGTTTTACCAACGCCAGGCTCGCCAATGAGTACAGGATTATTTTTAGTACGGCGTCCTAGAATTTGAATGACGCGCTCGATTTCTTTTTGGCGACCGACCACGGGGTCAAGCTTGCCATCAATCGCCATCTGAGTCAGGTTTGAGCCAAACTCGTCTAGCGTAGGAGTTTTGGTGCGACCCTGAGCGCCTGAGCCCCCAGAGACTTCAGCCGTTTCGCCCAGCATCCGAATGACTTGGGTGCGTACCTTAGAAAGGTCTACGCCTAAGTTTTCGAGTACCCGAGCGGCAACGCCTTCACCTTCACGAATCAGGCCGAGCAATAGGTGCTCTGTGCCAATGTAGTTATGTCCTAGCTGCCGGGCTTCCTCAAGCGATAGCTCAAGAACGCGCTTGGCTCTAGGCGTAAATGGGATCTCAACGGCAACGAAACCTGACCCGCGACCAATAATCTTTTCGACTTCAATCCGAGCGTCTTTGAGGTTGACCCCCATTGATTTCAGTACTTTGGCTGCGACTCCTGTGCCTTCTCCAATGAGTCCGAGAAGAATCTGCTCTGTGCCAACGAAGTTATGACCCAGACGGCGGGCCTCTTCTTGGGCAAGCATGATGACCTTAATGGCCTTTTCTGTAAAGCGTTCAAACATGGCGGTATTCCATCACCTGCTACGGGCTGGTTGCTGTGATTCTAGCACAGCAAAATTTCGGAGGACGCGGGCGGTATTCACTACCCCTAAAGGATATTAGCGTTTGCTATGCCGATTATTCACTCGCTGCTCTCTGTTAGTAGGCAGTCAATAGAGGATAACTCTGTTTATTTAGCTACATACGCTACAGGTATAGCGTGAGTGCATAAAACTGCCTCTTTAAAAAGGAAAAAAAGAACAAATGTTTGGCTCGTTTTAGCACCGAAAATTTTGAGGGATCAGTGACATTTAATATGCCTTTAGACAGAGCTACCGAAGACGGCTAGCGTCGTGCTGGTATAAGAGCGCGTTAGTCAGGCAAGCGTAAGTTTGTAGGTATTGGTTTGGGTGAAATGCGCGATCGCCTCTTCCCTTCTCTGCTCAATCTGCCCTAAAAAATCCTGCTCTTGTAGCCCACTTCTCCATAGAATCCGCGCGTTCTCACCATCTGAGTAATACCGCCTGCGCTGCCCGGCCTCCCTAAAGCCAAATTTTTGATACAGGCTAAGTGCCTTCTGATTAGAGGCTCGAACTTCTAGCGTGGCTCTGGTCAACCCTCTGCGATGACCGCAAAGCAAAAGCTCAGTGATTAAAAACTGGCCGAGCTTTTGCCCCTGACAGGTCGGCTCAATTGCCAGTGTGGTGATGTGCGCTTCTTCCATAACAGCCCACAAACAGCCAATGCCGAGTAGCTGAATTGGATAGTTAGACAATGAGGTATCGGTCGGATCGATAGCAGCTAGATAGTTAGTATGTGGGGATTCGGCGGCTGGTGAATTAGCATCAGTAATATCAGCAGTGGCAAAAATGGCTGTACTCCGCAGGCGCAAAGCCTCTGGATCAGATGTGGATACTAGCACCCGTAAATCGCTACAGTCGCTTTCAATTTCTCGCCTGTAGCCTGAGCGCGTCCACAGTCCGCCCAAGCATCGCTGGTCGAGCGCTAGGACGGCGGTGATGTCAGCTTCTACGAGGGGCAGGCAGGCTAAAAAGGACAAAAAAATGCCTAACGTTAACTAACATTTGCGATCGCTCAAGTGCGACTTAAGAGCGGCCAATTGTACACTGTACTGTCTAAGTCTATTTTCTTCAGACCTCTATATCATCTTTTAGCTTCCCATGGTTTCTACTGTTTCAGCGCCTCCCTCAGCTTCAGCATCACAGACAACGAGCCTGCAATACATATCTAGTGAATCTGATGCCTCACCTAATCAACTGCTGCTGCCGTTAGGGGCAAAGGTGAATGAGAAAGACCATCTGGTGGTGGGTGGCTGTGATGTGGTGAGCCTGGTTGAAGAGTTTGGATCGCCGCTCTATATATTAGATGAGCATACGCTGCGAGAATCTTGCCAGCAGTATAAGCAGTCTTTTGAAAAGCACTATCCAGGCGAGTCGCTGATTGTGTATGCCTCTAAGGCTTGGAACTGCTTGGCGGTGTGTGCGATCGCCTCTCAAGAAGGCATCGGCATTGATGTTGTTTCAGGCGGTGAACTGCAAACCGCGATAGATGCAGGCGCTAAAAGCGAAAACCTGTACTTCCATGGCAACAATAAGTCGCTAGACGAGCTGAAGCTGGGCCTAGCAGCAGGCGCGCATATTGTCGTTGATAACTGGCACGAGCTAAAAACGCTCAACGAGCTAGCCAGCGGCGAACAAAAGGCAACGATTCTGCTACGACTGACGCCTGGGATTGAGTGCCATACTCACGAATATATTCAGACCGGCCACATCGACAGCAAATTTGGCTTTGACCCTGATCAGCTAGAAGAAGTGTTTGAGTTCATTTCTCAGCAGGGCGATAGCCTGAACTGCGTTGGCCTACACGCGCATATTGGCTCGCAGATTTTTGAACTACAGCCGCATGAAGATCTCCCCGGCGTGATGGTGCGCTGGTTCCAAACGGCGAATAAGTACGGTCTGCCGATTGAGCAGATTGATATTGGTGGTGGCTTGGGCATTCGCTATACCGAGTCTGACGATCCCCCGAGCATTGATGCGTGGGCAAAGACGGTGTGTGAAAGCCTGGCGGCGGCTTGCAAGTCGGCTGATTTGCCTTTGCCGAAGATTTTGTGTGAACCGGGGCGATCGCTCATCGGCTCTGCCTGCGTTACGGCCTACACCGTCGGCGGCCAAAAAACTGTACCCGGCATCCGCACCTACGTCTCTGTAGACGGCGGCATGTCTGACAATCCGCGCCCCATTACCTATCAGTCAGAGTACAGAGCACTTGCCGCGAGTAAGATGTCTGCGCCGCTATCTGAAACGGTGACCTTGGCCGGTAAGCACTGCGAGTCGGGCGATGTAGTGATACAGTCGGCAACACTGCCACCGCTAGAAGCCGGTGATGTGGTGGTCGTGCCTGCCACGGGCGCTTATAACTACAGCATGTCCTCCAACTACAACCGGGTACCGCGTCCGGCGGCGGTGTTGGTAAATCAGGGCCAGGCCGAGGTGATTTTGCGCCGTGAAACCTATGAAGATTTGGTTCGTCAAGATCGGTTGCCAAATTCCCTAAAACCCGTAAAGTAAAGCTGCCGGGTGCGCTCAAAGCGCATATTCCTAGATTGAACCGGCATCTCATGAAGCAGGTCTGACTCTTGTGGTATGGCACCATCATTGATATTTGCCTCGTTGTGGCACTGGTTTATGCAGTGCTGATGGTGATTCGTGGCGATCGCCGGACGATGTGGATGGTGCAAGGGCTGCTTGTACTGATGGCCGCTACTTTGCTAAGCAAGGCGGCAGACCTGTGGCTGCTCAATTTTGTGATGGACAAGTTGCTGCTAGGCGCTTCGGTGGCGCTGGCAATTATGCTGGTGCCCGAGTTCCGGCGGCTGCTAGAACAGCTTGGTCGCGGCGAAATTGGTCAGCTATTTGTTGGGCAAGAGAGCCAGCTTTCGACGGCCAATAGCGTGATTGATGAGCTAGTGGAGGCAGTAAAAGGGCTGAGCCAAAATCGAACCGGCGCGCTAATGATTTTGGAAACCGACGAGCCGATTGAAGAAAGCGCTTTTTCTGTGCCGGGCGTACGGCTGAACGCGGAGCTATCGCGGGAGCTATTGCAGACTATTTTTCAAACGACGACGCTGCTACACGATGGAGCCGTACTCATTCGCGGATCGCGGATATTGGCAGCAGGCGTCATTTTGCCGATTTCTGAAAGAGATGCTTCTCGGCAGCTTGGCACTCGGCACCGGGCGGCGATGGGCATTACCGAGCGTGTGGAGCACTGCCTTTGCGTGGTGGTTTCTGAAGAAACCGGCTCGATTTCGGTGGCCGAGCAAGGAATGTTAAACCGCCCCCTGACCAGCAGTAAACTGAGGGAACTGCTGCTTGATAAGTTTTCGCCTACGACTGACGGCGATACGGTTGCCCCTCAGCTACGAAGCTTAGGACGGCGGCTGAGCCTAAAAGGGATTAACTTTTTAAGCGCGATCAAGCGTAAGCTCCCCCGCTCCTCTCCCCAGGAAAAGAAATGACAGCCAATTCTGGTGCTTCTATTGCGCCTTCAGCGTCTTCTCTGTCGCTACCGACAGATTTGCTGCCCACTCGAATGCCTTCCCATGTCGCGGTGATTATGGATGGCAATGGCCGCTGGGCTAAGCGCCGAGGGTTACCCAGGATCATGGGTCATCGTAAGGGTGTTGATACGCTCAAAAAGCTGCTGCGCTGCTGCCGAGACTGGGGTGTGGATGCGCTGACGGCCTATGCGTTTTCAACCGAGAACTGGGGACGACCTACGCGCGAGGTCGATTTTCTGATGACGCTGTTTGAGCGAGTGCTGAGGCAGGAGCTAAAAGAGATGATGGAAGAGGGCGTGCGAATTCAGTTTGTCGGCAATCTTTCGGCGCTGCCAGATACGCTGCAACAGGAGATTGACCGGGCGGTGCAGGAGACGGCACAGAATACGGGTATTCGGTTTTCGGTGGCGACGAATTATGGCGGGCGGCAGGAGATTTTGCAGGCTTGTCGGGCGATCGCAACCCAGGTAAAAGCAGGCCAGCTCCAGCCCGAAGACATTGACGAATCTCTCTTTAGCCGCCACCTCTACACATCTGATATCAGCGACCCCGATTTGCTCATCCGCACCAGCGGCGAAATGCGGATCAGTAATTTCCTGCTCTGGCAGCTTGCCTATTCGGAGTTTTACATTACCGATACGCTGTGGCCTGACTTTGATACCGATGAGTTTCATCAGGCGATGAAAGCGTTTCAGGGGCGCGATCGCCGCTTTGGTAAAGTAGACGATCACGCGGCTGAGTAGTCGCGTTTTAGGTAAAACCATCCAATACGGTTTTACCTATCGCCTTGCCGCTTTCCTGTAGCTCATGCGCGGCACGCAAATTTTCAACACTCAGAGCGCCACCATGACTGTTAGCGGTCGCAATTAGCGTGCTGTCATCGAGAAGTTCTGAAACCCTATTCAACAGCTTGTGCTGCTCGTCCATATCTTCTGTTTGAAACATCGGACGAACAAACATTAGTTCCCAACTCAAGGAAAGCGCTTTGCCTTTTAGGGGTCTAGCATCAAGCGACTCTGGATCATCAATCAGAGCAATGTGACCGCGCGGCTTAATCAATGCTTGAATTGCTCCATAGTGACTGCCGGTATGCGTCAGCGAGGCAACATAGCGCGGCGAAATGCCTAGAGCCCTCATCTCTTCGTCAAGCGGATTGTGGTGATTGACAATATGATCCGCGCCCATCTTTTCAACCCAAGCGCGCGTATCGTCACGCGACGCGGTGGCAATAACGGTTAAATTTGTGAGCTTCTTAGCCAGTTGGATCAAGATAGAGCCTACACCACCCGCGCCGCCGATAACGAGCAGCGATTCGCCGCTGCCTTCTCCCGCTTTGAGCCCTATGCTGTCGAACAAAATTTCCCAAGCCGTAATACTGGTTAGCGGCATTCCGGCAGCCTCTGCGAAACCAAGCGATGCTGGTTTTTTGCCAACGATGCGCTCATCAACTACGTGAAACTCGGCGTTAGTTCCTGGGCGAGTGATGTCGCCTGCATAGAACACTTCGTCGCCCGGCTGAAATCTTGTCACTTTTGAGCCAACTGCTTCTACAACACCAGCGGCGTCAAACCCAAGAATGCGATATTCGCCATCAGGTTGAGCGTTTGCCCGTACTTTGGTATCAACCGGATTCACCGAAACGCCTCGGACTGCTACGAGTAGATCGTTTGGGCCAGGCTGCGGCTTTTCAGTTTCAAACAAGGTGAGTGCGTTTGCCGATGAGATGGGGCCTGCGTCTCTGTAACCAATTGCTTGCATGATGGTGCCTCTTTTTCTATGAACATCTTTTCTTAGGGTGCTTGATAACCAGCGACCCTGACGGTTAGCTCACCTTCTTCAGGATTGCGAACAAAGATAAACGATCCTTCTGCTTCTTCCTGGCTAGAAAGAAAGTCAAACTGCTGCTCGCCCCACTCGACTAGCTCACCATCAACCCACAGTTCTGCCATAACCTGCACGGTGGCTGCGGTTTTCCCACCTGCGTTGGTGACGGTGAATGGCACATAGTACTGGCCCTGACGCTGCTCTATTTCGGTGGTGACTTGTAAGATAGGCGGGTCTTGATTGCGATCGCGCGTCCACAGATAACCCACGCCCCCAAAAATAGCTAACACAATTGCCGCCGCCATCAAAAAGCTGATCTTCTCTGCCGTTGAGGAAGCTTTACTCAAAGTGTCAATCTCCCTGCAGCACCGCCAATGGTTGCAGGCAGTCCTAAAATTAGGATCTGGCGAAAGGCAAGTTCTAACGGCGCACCCGGATCGATTTTTCGGAAAAAGCCAAGCATCAGCCCGGCAGCAAATAGCGATATTAGGTAGGCGAAGACCGTCTCGCTAAGCGGCTGTTGAAATGGCCCTTTTTGTAACCGCCTTTGCCCTTGCCGCGAGAAGTTTGCCTGGAAAACAATGCAGTAAGAGATCACTAAAGAGATCAGCACTGTCAGCATTAGCCATGGCCCATCGACGGCAGCGACGAGTACTGTCACCTCATCAGTAGGGGCGATGCTGAAGGCAATGATTGTGGCTCCGATCAGGGTTGCGCCAATATCAGAGAGCGTTTCGTTAAGATTGCCCTCGGGGTAAAAGCGCTCTGAGTGAGAATCGTTCGGTTGTTTCGAGTCGCCTGAGTCGTCTGAGTCGGAATCCTGTAAAAGCTGGTTGGCAAGGGCTACCCCTAGCGTGAAAGGCACACTCTCAAAAATAATTTTGCCTAAAGACTCGCTGATACGGGTGTCGAAGGTGATTTGCTGCAAGGTGATGAGCATGAGCGTAGCGCAGATGATGCCGATTGCGATCGCCTCAACTGCGTCTCCAATCGCCTCTCGCTCCGTAGTCGCTTTGGCCTTACGAAACCCTGCTGTGCGGCTAAGTAAATAGGTACCTAATAGCGTTGCAACCAACACCCCTATCAGTTGTGACGGCCTTGCCACTGAGCCAATCCACCACACTTCCATGGTGTAAAGCAGAGGAATGCCAAATAAGAAACCGCCGCAAACGCCTCGAATAAGATCGTCAACTTCGCGCTTGAAACGCATTGACTGATGCTTGCGCTCACGTTTGGACTGCGGTTGAAAAGGGGCCATATAAAACAGAAGCAGACAGTTCGCTCAGTGCTTTATCTTAGCGGGCAAGCCTACCTTCTGTATTAAACGATTTAGGCTTTGCTGTTACCTTTTTCCTTATCCTCATAAGGCGTCGCGATTTCTATCCAGATCGAAAGCCGTCACCTTTTGTCTCTTTTTTTAAGCTTATTTCCGTCAATTTAGAGACAAAGGCACTTTCCTTTTGTTGAAATTGGGTAAAGAGAACGGCGATGAGTACAGAGAAATTTCGACGAGAGCTACGCGCTGAGTCGGCCAAATGGCAGCAAGAAGGTGTAATTGATACAGCTATATACGAGCAATTAGCATCGCGCTATCGGTTCGAGCAGCTTGGAAATAGCTCAAGCAGCCGGTTCACTGCCGTACTCTTGGGTTTGGGCGGAATATTGTTAGGTTTGGGTGCGATTACGCTGGTGGCGGCTAACTGGCAGGCGTGGTCGCGGCTGCTTCGAATGGCGGTAATATTCAGCGCATTTTTGAGCGTGAATGCGGCTGGCTTTTATCTGTGGCGACGTTCAGATCGGCAACTGGGCTCATCCTGGTTGGGCAATGGTCTGTTGCTTTCAGGGGCGCTGATTATGGGCGCAAATATTGGGCTGGTGTCTCAGATGTTTCATCAAAGCGGTTCTGTATATGGACTGTATTTGGTGTGGGGATTGGGGGTGCTGGTGATGGCCTACTCGCTGCGGCTGACCAGTTTGGGTGTGCTGTCGTGGATTCTGATTTTTATGAGTCACTGGGGTTCGAGCTGGGGCGGTGTTTGGGGAGATTCAGGAATAGGTAGCTCCTGGATAGGAATACTGGTTGCGTATCTGCCGCTGTTGATAACGCCGCTGTATCTACCGCTGGCGCACTGGTGCCGCTCACGTGTGCTCTACGGGCTGTGGGGCGTTGGACTGATGACGATGCTGCTGTCGGCTGATACTACGCGGGTAGCAGCTTGGAGTCCGGCTTTAGTGACAGCGGTATTCTTGCTGCCACCGGCTTTGTTGTGGGTGTATCACTCTCAGTTCTGGAGGCGAGCGGTAGGGCCGATAGATAGCGGGCAGGTGGATCCCTTTATGTCGATTGGGCGATCGCTGGCGATTTGGTTTCTGAGCATTGCCGCCTATGGCTATTCTTTTGAAGTTGTTTGGACAGAAGGCACACTTTTTTACGGGCAGCGGGAATACACGGCTCCTTATCCATTTTTGCTAGGGCTGGCTTTGCTCTGGCTACTGACTGCTTATGGTTTCTGGCGATGGTTCCTGAGATCGCGCCAGCACTCTATTCCAAACGCGCTTTGGATGAGAACGCCTGCCTTTATCGTTGTTTTAGTTGTGATGGGATGCTTAGTTTTCATTCCTTCTTCTCAGGTGATTGTTTGGTGGATTGAGCGATCGTTTGTTTACGGGGTGGTGATCGCAAACATAGTTTTGTTCTTTATCGGCTTTGCAATGCTACACGACGGCACGCTGCTGGGTATTCGCCATCGCTTTTGGGGCGGGATGGGCATTGTTGTTATCGGCCTTGTGAGTCGTATGTTTGAGTACGACACTGGATTAATGCTCAAGGCGTTAGTGCTAGGCGCTTGCGGTATTGGCATTATTGTGGCCGGTCTTTGGTTTGAGAAAAAAGCACGGCGGTCAACGGCGCTACCCTCTGCTTGATGTTCAGGAAGTTGTTGAGAAAAACTACGAGAGAAATTATGAGCAATCCAGTTTTACCCAATTCAAGAGAGGTGATCACCGCTACGCCACCTCGGACACCGCGCTTTCTAGCAGGCCGATTTTGGGCTGCGATGCTCATTCAATCGGCAATCATTGTTGCAGTTCCTTTCCAAAGCTTTATGACCTACACCAACGGTCAGACCGTCACGCTGCAAACGGCACCCGTCGATCCCTATGATTTAATCCGGGGCTATTCGCAGACGCTGGGCTTTGATATTTCCTCTAGAGATGCACTGATAGACTTACCGGGCGGTAGGTCTACGCTAGGCAAGGAGCGAGACGTTGACGAATGGGTGTACGTCACGCTGCAAGCGCCTGATGAGGCGGAAGGCGATGTACCTACGGCGTGGGAGCCTGTGGCGGTGAGTAGCGATCGCCCCCAGTCTCTCCCGCAAAACCAAGTCGCCTTGAAGGGCCGCTATACCGGCTGGCGCATAGAGTACGGCCTAGAAACCTACTACATGCCCGAGTCTCAGCGTAACGACATCAATTCACAAATTAATGACATACAGCGCTCTGGAAACCAAGCATTTGTAGTCGATGTGAAAGTTGATGATAAAGGTAACAGTGTGCCTGTGAGTTTGTGGGTAGGAGAGCAGCAATATAGGTTTTAGAGCGTGTTGCGATCGCCCCTATGAACTAACCCGACTCCCCAACCAAACAGATAAATCATCTACCGATGATAGCTCTGGGGACGCATCAATTAGCTGTTCAATCTGCTCTTCTGTCAGCAAGTCCATCTTCTCGCGTACATCACTGGGCAAGCTACCTAGTTTATTTGTCAATAGCCGAATCAAAACCTTCAGTTCGCCTTCCTGTCGGCCCCGTTCTAGCCCTTGTTCTAGCCCTTGTTCTAGCCCTTGTTCTAGCCCTTGTTCTAGCCCTTGTTCTAGCCCTTGCTGCATCCAGCTCGTCACGATTTCCATCACGTCTTCTTGCTCCGTAAGTTCAGCGCTACCTATTTCAATCTTAAACGCTGATTCCTCTTCGGGTGTCAGCTTTAAGTAGGTGTCTACGAATCCTGAGATGAGCTGCATTCTGGCAGCGTCTAGCTTTAGTGTCACTAGCAGGCGTAGGCACTCTGCTTTCACCTTTGGCCTATCTTCTACTGCAATTTTCATTTTTGACATTAGCGCCGAGGCGACTGGGTTTTGCCGCTTTAAATAGTCGCGCCAGTTGAGCTGGTTGAGTTGAACTACTCGGTAATTGAATATCAGAACAGCAAGATCGGGGAAGTCAACTTTGAACTCATCAGGTGCTATTGTCTGTGGGCTATCGTAAGAAAAAATGACGATAGGATATACCGGACAATCGTACTGCTCAAAGAGGCGAGAGAAGTATCGAAACATGCGCTTTCCGAAGTCAGCCTGATCGGTTGCTTGATTTTCTATATGGATCAAGAAGAACGATTGCTGGCCTCGAAACTGCGCTTGAACAAGAAGATCGGTTTCGTATTTCTTGCCTGCTGTAACGTCCGTGAAGATCTCTTTGTCTAGAAAGGTAATGGAATCAGAGTCTATGTATCTCAGGACTTCTGGTGCAAACAGTTCCAAAAAGTCTAAGAAAAAAGTAGACAGGAGTTCTTTGAATAATCGGTCGTGGTCAATCATTGTGCTTTTATACGCGGCTTTTAGCCAACGCCTTCAATGACTGGGTGAAAGTAGAACGATAGGCTGATGACTGCGTAGGTGGCAAGTAGCAAAGTGCCTTCTAGCCAGTTGGATTTGCCGTCGCCGCTGATGGAGTTGGCCACTAAAACTGCGACGGCAACTGAAAGCAGCTCGAAGTTGTTGAAGTCAAGATCCATCGGCTGACCCATGAATGCGCCTACGATAACGAGTAGTGGTGCAACAAAGAGGGCAATTTGCATACTAGAGCCCACTGCTACGCTGAGAGAAAGATCCATTTTGTTCTTGAGCGCGACGGTTACGGCGGTCGCGTGTTCGGCGGCGTTGCCGATGATTGGCAAAATGATGACGCCTGTGAATAGTTCAGAGAGGCCAAGCTGCTTAGAGGCGACTTCGAGCGTACCGACTAAGAATTCGGATTCGACAGCGACAACTAGCGTGGCGGCTAGCAAAACGCCTATCCATAGCGGTAAGTTGGGCTTGTGCTCTTCGTGATGTCCGTTGTCGTGGGCTTTAGTATCGGCTAACTTACCCTCTCCAGACTTAATATTCACTGAGTTCCCCCCAGCTAAAGCAGATAGCGCTTCAGGATCGCTATTGTCTTCAGCGGTGCCTACGTCATAGAGATAGGCATGGGTTTTCATCGAAAAAAGCAGTGTCAGGCCGTACACGCCTATCAGTACGATGGCAACAGCAATAGAGAGCTTTTGTAAAATCGGCTGCTCAATGCCTGTAGACGTGAAGTCCACAGCCGTTGGTAGCAAGATAGCGATCACAGCTAAATTCATTGAAGAGGCGTTGAGCCGGGCAATGGTAGGCTCAAAGCTTTGCTCTTTGAACTTGAGCCCGCCGAGCAGCATAGAAAGGCCCATGACCAGCAGCAGATTGCCGATGATAGAGCCGGTGAGGCTGGACTTTACAACGTTTACAAGACCTGCTCGCAGCGCGAAGATGGCAATGATGAGTTCGGTAGCGTTGCCAAAAGTTGCGTTCATCAGGCCGCCTAGCGAGGGGCCGAGGACGACGGCAATTTCTTCGGTGGCGGCACCCATCCAGCCTGCAAGCGGAATGATAGCTAAGCCTGCGGTGACGAATACAATCAAGTCGCCCCAGCCTAGAAAGTGGGCGGCTAAGGAAACTGGGATGAACCCGAGAAATCCATAGAAGATTATATTTTTAATGGACATTAAGCCGCTCCAAAAGACGTTGAACTTGACAGGTTGAACTCAGTGTTTAGACGAGTGGGTT
Organism: uncultured cyanobacterium; assembly: GCA_963793265.1. Lineage (GTDB taxonomy): Bacteria > Cyanobacteriota > Cyanobacteriia > Phormidesmidales > Phormidesmidaceae > Phormidesmis. Next base: position 1,565,421 of record CAWBZI010000001.1, on the reverse strand, counting down.
AAAGACTAAGGCTTCTACGAGGTTACCCAGGGGAATAATCCTATCAATATAAGTTGTATTAAACGGAAAGCGAGCGGGGAAAAAGGGTGATGAAGGTGATGTTTAAGCTGCTGGGATTGCTGGTGGGTGTGCCGACGGTAGCGATCGCAATCTTTTACGTATGGGCCTCTTCGGGTAGCTACGATAAGCAAAACTATGCGGCCATTGTGGACTACGGTGCGGCGGCGGCATCGGTTACTGCCAAAGACAGCTATACCATTGTCAGCTACAACCTTGGCTACCTCTCAGGGCTGGCAAACAATACGACGGTTAAGCCCGAAAAGGCTTTCTTTGAGGCAAACCAGACGCAGGCGATCACTGCGCTCAAATCGATCAATCCCGACATCGTGGCGTTTCAAGAAATTGACTTCGGAGCCGATCGCTCTTATGGCGTGAACCAGGCTCAGACAATAGCGAATGCTTTGGGATTAGGAGCAGGTGCGATCGCTATCAACTGGGATAAAACCTATCTGCCTTTCCCCTATTGGCCTGTATCGGCGCACTTTGGCAAAATTCTGTCGGGTCAAGCCGTTTTGAGCCGCTATCCCATTGAAAAAAACAGCCGCACCGTGCTGCAAAAGGTGGCAGGCAATAATTTTATCTACAATGCGTTCTATCTAGATCGGGTGGTTCAAGCTTCGGAAGTAGACATGGGTGGCCGCAAGCTGGTGGTGATGAATACTCACTTAGAGGCTTTTGATGAGGAGACACGGGTAGCGCAGACTCAGGTCGTGCGATCGCTTGCAGAAGAATACGCGCAAACCCACCCCGTCATTTTGCTCGGTGACTTCAACAGCGCTCTAAACCGCGATACGTTTATAACCGCATCGGGTGAAGAACTCGGTGAGACTAAGTTTTCGATTCAAGAAATGACCGCCTCTGAGGTTTTTGCCTCTGCGGTAGTCACCTCAGATTGGTCAAGCAGTGATAACGCCACGTTTCCGTCTGATAGCCCTGAATACAAGCTTGACTATATTTTCTATACGCCAAGTACGCTCGAAGTGCTGCAAACTCAGGTTGTGACTGAGGCGGGAGAGGCTTCAGACCATTTGCCTTTGATGGCGACTTTTCGGTTTAAAGAATAGAAACCTAGCGGCGGGTGCGTACCTTTTTGTAGGGGTCTTGCTTGGCGATCCAGTTGAGAAACTTTTGCATGTCGGGGTGCGATCGCAGCAGGTCAGTTGAGTGCAGATCAGCGGCCAGCTCTTTGTTAGTAAATAGCGTGTGCACCTGCTTGTGACAGGGCGGACAAATATCAATAGTGGGGCCCAGATCGTGTCGGTTTCTCTTGTTCTGTCGCCTGCTTTGACGCTTAGTTTGCTGGCGTGGGGTGAGGTGATGTTCGGTAAGCTTCGGGCAGTCTCTGAGGCAAAGTTCGCAGGTTGGCATAGGGACGTGGCATGATTCAAAGGCATTCGCGCATGTCTTTATTTTAGTTTTTTAGAGGTTTTCCATGTTGGGCCTTGCCATTCATACGAGCAGCCCTCAGCTTGGCCTGATGCTCAAGTCGGTAGGTAATGAGCAGAATGAACCTGTAGAACGGCATCAGGTATGGGACTTAGGCCGCGATGTCTCTAGCCATTTGCACGTCAAAATGATGGAGTTTATTGCGCCCTATACCTGGCAAGACCTGAGCTTTGTGGCGGTGGCAAAAGGGCCGGGAGGCTTTACGGGTACGCGGATTGGGGTGGTGGCAGCGCGGACGCTGGCACAGCAGTTGGAGGTGCCGCTGTTTGGGGTGTCTAGTCTGGCGGCTTTGGCAGCGGGTGCGGTGGCTGAGGGAAGCGATATTGCTGTGATCATGCCTGCGAAGCGAGAGGCTGTTTTTGGTGCGATTTACCGGCCTAGCGCGGGTGGTGATTTGCAGGCAGCATTCGCTGATGAAGTGGTGCCCGTTGACGAGTGGAATCAGGTGCTAGCTCATTGGGAGAAGCCTTTGGTTAATGTGACTACAGAGGTGGGGCAGGGTATTGCAGGCTCTGTTACTGGGGTGATGACGGTGGCCTGTGTTCGGTGGGAGAGAGGCGATCGCTCAAAATGGGAATCAGTGCTGCCTTTTTACGGTCAGCATCCTGTAAATCGGTAGCTAAGAGGCTGTCTAAATATCTGTCCAAGTAATAGAAAAGCGGTTATTTCTTGTTCTCAGTTACCAGCGTGAGGCTAACCCAAGCACCAGCAGCATCGTAGCGACGAATCATGCGCTGGCGAGTATGGGCATTTAGCAGCCAGCCAGCTTCTAAAAATAGCGGCTGACGCGGCGCGATAGTAGGCGGGAACGTGGCCGAAGCGCCATCGGGAAGGCATAAGACTCGAACGGCCTGTGTGCTCTGGGTAAATGAAATGGTTGAGCCTGAGATAGTGCCTGTAGAGGTGATGGGCGGGCTGTTTTGGCTGTGCGTAAGGGTTTGACGGATACTATCGCTGCCAGTCATTTCAATTTTAAGCTGAGTTGTCTGCGTTTGCTCGGGGCGTAAGTCGGCGTAGTGTGTCACTGCTTCACCTTGCCAAGTGCCGATTAAATCTGATGCCTTAAGCGACTCTTGCTCGGGCGTGTTGCTGCCTTTGAGCTGTTCGCGAATCAGGGTGATTTGCTTGAGTTCGTTAGTGGCATCGAATAGCTGCACGAGGCGCAGGCGACGATTACTCGCGATCAACCCCATTTCTGCGCCGAACTGTGAAAACGGCCCCCACTGAGTAGAGCCTTGAGAAAACGCGCCGTCTTCAAAAAAATAGGTGGCGCGGCTCAATGAGCTGTATTCAAGCACTTTGGTTTGCTTGGGCTCGCCCGGTGGGTAGCGATGGATCTCCTGACGCATCGCCTGATTGTTTTGCTGAGGAATCAGCGCGACTTCAGTGGGCGTATCTATCAAGATTTCTCCATATGGGGAAACCTGGGTGAAAGAGCCTTGCCAGGTGCCTGCGTTTTTGAGAAGGCGCTGCCACTGAGGCGAGGAGGGGGAAGGGATACTCATAAAAGATGAAAAGATGGGCGGCAAAAGACTGGGGAACGGGAGCGAAAAAGCAGTTCGGTGGCGTGTGATCTCGCACAAAGGGGGCGAACCCTTCTAGACTGTAAAGCGACTATGTGTCGTAGCGACCATATGCTGCTGTGCCAATAAAACCACCACGAGTCAAACTTACCTTTTGAAACTTCTATGACTTCAGATTCACCTAAAGTCGATTCGCTACCGGCCAAAGACGAGGCCAATGGTTTAGGCACGTTTGGGGGCGTATTTACGCCGTCTATTTTGACCATTTTAGGCGTGATCATGTATCTGCGCTTTGGCTGGGTGGTCGGGCAGGTAGGGTTTTGGCCGACGCTGGCGATTGTGACGATCGCCACGTCAATTACGTTTTTGACAGCGCTTTCAATTAGTGCGATCGCTACAGATAAGGTCGTGCGAGCAGGCGGCGCATACTACATGATCAGCCGCTCGCTAGGGATTGAAACCGGCGGTGCGGTAGGTATTCCGCTGTACTTTGCTCAGGCGCTATCAGTGGCGCTCTACACGATTGGTTTTGCTGAGAGCGTGCGGCTGGTGTATCCCAGCGCGCCGATTGTGCTAGTTGCTTTGGTGACAACGGTTTTGGTGACCGCACTGGCGCTGATTTCGGCAGATGTTGCGATTAAAGCGCAGTACATCATTATGGCGGCGATTGCCCTGTCGCTTATCGCCCTATTCTTCGGCCACGATGTTGTCCCTGACCCATCGGATGCCATCAACTTTGCGCAGGTTGAAAGGGTTGGCTTTTGGGCGGTCTTCGCGGTCTTTTTCCCGGCGGTAACCGGCATTATGTCGGGTGTGAATATGTCGGGCGATCTTAAAGATCCAATTCGTTCAATTCCGCGCGGCACACTGGCAGCGGTGATTGTCGGCTACGTCATTTACATGGCAATTCCCTACATTCTGGTGACCCGAACACCGACGGCTTCTCAAGCGCTACTCAATCCAGATTTGATGGTGATGAAGCGGATTGCCTTGTTTGGGCAGTTCAAAATTGACACGATCATTCTAGGCGTATGGGGCGCAACGCTCTCTAGCGCATTAGGCAGCATTTTAGGTGCGCCCAGAATTTTACAGGCGCTGGCTCGCGACAATATTCTACCGAGTCCGTTGCGATGGCTAGGTAAAGGCAATGGCCCCAACGACGACCCGCGCTATGGCACTTTGTTTACGTTGGGGATTGTGCTGGCCGTTGTGTGCTTAGGGAGCTTGGATGCGATCGCCCCTGTCCTCTCCATGTTTTTCCTCACCACCTACTTAGTGCTCAACATCGCTGCTGGCATCGAGGGATTTCTACAAAGTCCTTCCTTTAGGCCCACCTTCAAAGTGCACTGGTCACTCTCCATGCTGGGCGCACTCGGCTGTATTGCCGTGATGTTTTTAATCAATCCAGTAGCCACTATTGTGGCGCTGGTAATTGTCGGCCTGATTTACTTTTGGCTAGAGCGCAGGCAAATTGAGAGCACCTGGGGCGACGTGCGTCAGGGCGTATGGATGACCATTGTCCGCGCGGCTTTGCTCAATATTGACGACACCGCCGATCCGAAAAACTGGCGACCTCATCTGCTGGTTTTATCGGGTACGCCCACAAAGCGCTGGCATTTAGTTGAAATGGCCCGTTCTTTTACGCATAACCGAGGCTTGATCACAGTCGCGAGCATCTTGCCTAGCGGCTCGCGCAGCATTGTGCAACAAGAAAAAGCCCAGGTGACGCTGCGCGACTTTTTGGAGCGTAAAGGCGTTCAAGCTTTTACCAAAATCATTACTGCTGACGATCCCTTTGTCGGGACGCAGCAGCTATTAGAAACCTACGGCATTGGGCCGCTGGTGCCGAATACGGTGCTGCTAGGCGATAGCGAAGAAATGGCACCTGATAGCATTGAGCGCTATTGCAATACGATTCGCATGTGTCACGATGCCAAGCGGAACGTAATTATCTTGAGAGATGATAAGGATGATGAACAGCCAGAGTCGCTGCTGCCGCCTTTGTTCGGTCGCAGCGACAAGCAAAGAATAGACGTGTGGTGGGGTGGTTTGCAGTCTAACGGCGGGCTGATGCTGATCTTGGCTTATTTGCTGCGGACGAGCTGGCAGTGGCGCTCGGCAGAGATTCGGCTGAAGCTGGTGGTGAATGATGATACGGCGGCGCAGGCGGCGCAAACGAACCTAGATAATTTGACTCAGAGCCTACGTATCGGTGCGGTGCCTGAAATTATTTTGGCTAAGGGCAGACCGTTTAATGAGATCTTGCAGAAGTCTTCGGCTACTGCTGATCTGGTCTTCTTAGGGCTCGCGGTGCCTGAAGGTGATCTAGTTGAGTACTATCAAACGCTGCAAGATCGGCTTGAGGGGCTACCGTCTACGGTGCTGGTGCTGGCTGCGGAGAACCTGGACTTTTCTGAAATGCTGCAAAAGGATTAGGGCGCTTCAGGCAGTAGAGACATTAGCGAAAGCTGTAGGGTTGGAAAGGTGGGGGAGGCGATCGCTTCGGCTTTTGCATAGACAGCTTCTTGATACTCACCTTCTACAAGTGTTAGCACCGTTATTTTTTCTCGATGCGGATCGATAATCCAGTACTCGGGAATCTGTCTATCTTGGTACTGCTGACGCTTCCAAACGTAGTCACGCTTGTAGTTTTCGCTATAGTCGCCGCCGGGACTCACGATTTCGGCAACCAGATCAGGCGGATTCATCGATAAATAGATCGCCTTTTCTTCTCTAATAAGATGTTCAGGCTTGAGTAGTACCAAATCAGGTTGACGATTGAGCCACCTATCACCCATTGGCCTTACTTCAAGATCCTCGTCTCCCCTACGAAGGCGTCGAATGATTGAAATTCCTTGGTCTATTAGAATTGCCTCAATCAGAGCGTAGGCAATTATTAAGTTGAGTTTGTCTTCTGAAGCCAACTCTATGGCCTCGCCTGTGCTGAGCAGTCGGTAGTTGCCATTGGGGCGTAGGTCTTCGTCATTGAAAAATTCTTCTAGACTTTGGTAGCGCTTGAGCGTGTAGGTCATGGTCATTACCTTCGCATAAGAGAGCAGGCTATTAGTTCCTAGAATAACGCGCGATCCGATACGATCAGGAGATGTGTAGTAGTAAGGGTTGGGTTCGGATGGGTTTTGGGCGATCGCAAACAAGTAATCTCAAGGTAAAGCTAATGGCCAGGGCTAGACAATGGCTGACCGCGCTTGCTCTGACTATTACGCTGACTATCGGATTCTGCTCGCCTGCGTTTGCACAAGACAACACCGTAGACTACACGCTGACAAACCAGGCGGGTGCGGACTTTTCAGGCAAAAATCTCTCAGGCACTTCCTTTGCCGCTGCTGACGTGCGAGACGCTAATTTTGCAGGGGCAGATATGAGCGGTACGATTCTGACGAAGGCGACGTTTATGCGTACGAATCTTAGAGGTGCTGACTTTACCAAGACCTTTGCCGATCGGGTGCTGTTTGATGGCTCGGATATGACAAATGTGGTGTTTGTAGAGGCGATCGCAACCAGCAGCTCGTTTGGCGACACTATCATCACGGGGGCTGACTTTTCTGATTCAATTCTCGATCGCTTTCAGGTAAAGAAGATGTGTGATCGCGCTGAGGGCACCAATCCTGTGACGGGTGTAGACACGCGCGATAGCTTGGGTTGTCCGTAGCGGGCGTCGGATCGGAGGGCGTACAGCCGTGACGCCCCTACGGCCCTTTTAATTAGATTCTGCTTTGAATGGTTTCGTTGAGCTGCAACATTGTGGCGTCTAGCTTTTCAATCGGTGTGGGTTCTGCAACCACCTCTTCTTTGCGCTTGAGCCGTTCAAAGAGGCGAATTACTAGGAACAGCACGAGAGCGATGACAATAAAGTTGATCACCGCTGCTAAAAAGGAGCCGTACTTAACCGGCCCCCAGGCTAATAGAGCAATATCTTCTACGTTAGCGGCTCTTAAGGCAGGTGCTAAGAGTAATGGCGTGATGATGTCATCAATAAAAGAAGTCACGATTGCGCCAAATGCCGCACCAATAACGACCGCGATCGCTAAGTCAACAACATTGCCACGCAGCAAAAACTCTTTGAAATCGTTTGCAAAACTGCTTGCAGAGCTGGTTGCTCTAGCTCTTGTTTGACGATTAGCCATGGTAAAACGTCCTGTGAATAAGGCATACATAAACGAGGTTATCCACCTGCGGCCAAAATACCTCCGTTTGTATCAAGCGTAGGTATAGTTTGTAACTATGCGGTGAACACAACCGCTAGACTATCAGTGTTTTCTCTGAGTTCCAAGCCTTTTTGCTACCAAACCACCCGTATTTCCTAAAAATTCAGACTTTATTTACGATAAGCAATTCTTGATTTGACGCTTAATCTGCTTTGACAGGTTCGACCGCCGACTGGATGACATATTTTTCGCCTTTATCAGCATCAGACCAATCACAGGCAAATCCCTTACTAGCAGCCAAAGACTGGCTCCAGGGTACAGGCGCTATGGGCGCTTCGCCTGTGTGCAATATCTCAAACAAACCATCGCGACCCACTCTGCCAATTCGGGCCGTTTTTGTCATGTGGTGATTCGGCTGAATAGTGACCAATCCTTCGGGAGCGCGAAACGTTTGCCCATAGGCGGCTTCACGCACCGCGTCTGTATCTGTAGACCCGGCGTCTGCGACGGCCTGTGCCCACAGATTCACCATGGCATAGGCCGAGGCCATTGGCGCGCCGACGACTCTATCCGGGCCGTATGCATCTTGAAACTGACTGACCCAGGCTTCGTTCTCTGGGCTATCGATTGTTTGAAAATAGTTCCAGGCAGCGTAGTGACCGTCTAGCAAAATAGAGCCAATTTGAAAGACTTCTTCTTCAGCCACTCTAACGGACATCACTAAGTAGTCAGCAGAGGTGAGCCCAGCGCTTTTGAGGGCTCGAAAGAAAGCGCGATTGTGGTTGCCCACCAGCGCGTTAAAGATAATGCCACCTTCGGGCAGCGCTTTTTTAATGTCTTCAATCACCGGAGACATGTCTACATTGACGCCGTTAACCATCGGCACGTAGGCTTCACCCGCTACTTTGCCGCCGTAGTTTCTGACTTGCTCTTTAGCGATCTCGTGTAGCGTACGGGCGTTGGAGCTGACGAGGAAAAACGACTTCCCGCGGTTGCCAACCATCCAGCTAATGGCTGGGGCAATCTGTTGGTTTGCGAGTGCGCCGCCGTAAAAAATATGGTTGGAGCATTCCTGACCTTCGTACGCGCCCGGATACCAGAGCAGCTTATTTTTTGCCTTAACAACTGGCAAAATCGCTTTGCGGCTCTCTGTGGTGAGGCCGCCAAAAATGACGGCGACACCGCGCTGGTCGATGAGTTTTTCGGCTTTTTCGGCAAAGGTAGGCCAGTCAGAAGCGCCATCTTCTTGAATGGGCACAAGCTGCCTACCTAAAAGGCCACCGCTGGCGTTGATTTCTGTGATCGCCAATAGCTCAGCTTCGACAATAGGGGTTTCGCTAAGCGCCATAGTGCCGCTCAGCGAGTGCAGAATGCCGACTTTTATAGTGTCGTCTGCTTCGTCATTTTGAGCGGCCTCACCTGAGCCTTCTGCTGATGACTCACCGCTTCCAGGCTCCAAAGACTCGCCGTCTGACTGTACAGCAGCGTCGATAGCAGCAAAATCAGGGGTGCAGCTCTGAAGCAAAAGAGAGCCGCTGACGGTCGCTGTACTAGAGACTAAACTGACCTTCAAAAACTTGCGTCTGCCGAATCTTGCCATGGACTGATTGCGTTCCGATTGTGCTGAGAATTTTCAGGAGGGGTATGGCGACCGCTGCCTTACAGCAGGATCTTTTTTATACATTGTTGCATTGCTGGTTGCACGAGACGAGCCTGAGCCTGCTTTTCAAGGAGCATTTAATTTATGTGTAGTTCGCTACAGTAGGCCACTACAATCTTGTAAGGGCTTTTCTGCTCACAATTTCGCTAGCTGCTTTTTACTTTTATGGTCACTGTCGTCGTCGCTACGGGCAATCCGGGCAAGCTGTCTGAACTCAAAGACTACCTGCAAGTGCTGGACTGGGATTTGGCGCTAAAGCCTCAAGAGATAGAGGTGGAAGAGACAGGGAAAACGTTTCTTGAAAATGCCAGGCTGAAGGCGTCTGAGGTGGCGATCGCCACAAAAAGCTGGGCGATCGCAGACGATTCTGGTCTGTCTGTAAAAGCCTTGAACGGCGCGCCAGGGGTCTATTCAGCGCGCTATGGCAACAGCGATGCCGATCGCATTAATCGGGTGCTAAGAGAGCTAGGGGAAGCCACCGATCGGCAAGCTGAATTTGTGTGTGCGATCGCCCTTGCTAGGCCCGATGGCACAATTGCCCTAGAAACCGAAGGGCGCTGTCCGGGTTCAATTCTTGCTGAAGGACAGGGGGCGGGTGGCTTTGGCTACGATCCTATTTTTTATGTGCAAACGCAAAGGAAAACGTTTGCTGAAATGAGCCCAGAAGAGAAAGAGCGTTACAGCCATCGCGGCATTGCGTTCGAGCAGCTTATGCCCGAGCTAAAGGCGCTAGCACCGACTATGTAGGGCGCAGGATTAAGCAAAAAAAGGGCCGCTTCGGTTATGAAGCAGCCCTCTTCCATTCAGCTTTGTATGTTTGGTCTTTTTCTTCGGTCTTTATTCTGACTGACCGGCTGGCCTACGTAGCGCTGTTCTTGTTGAGCAGATCTTGAACCTGGCCTAAAGCCGCTCTGAAAATGTTAAACCCAGCCCAGCTTGCAGCGATGAGCACAGGTGATAGAACCAACACGACGCGAATATCCATTTTGAGCCCTCTGAGAAAAAATTAGTAATGCTTAAAAGGTTGTAACAGTCCTCTCATATAATCTACATCATCCTCACCCCAACGATCCACGCTTAACCTTTAAATTACACACAAATTCTTCAGGTAACGATGCCAAATTCTATCCAAAGACCGATCGCTGTTGTCACGGGGGCTTCGAGTGGAATTGGGCTGGCGATCGCCCGTCGCCTTGCCGCTGAAGGCTACGACTTAGCAATCTGTGCTCGCCGCAAAGATCGGCTTGAAGCTGCCGCTGAACGGCTTCGTCGTCAGGATATCAATGTGCTTTCGCAAGTTGTAGATCTGCGAGATGAGGCCCAGATACTGAGCTTCTTTGCGGCGGTAAAAACGCGCTGGGGCAGGCTGGATGCTCTCATAAACAATGCTGGGCTAGGTCATAAGGCGTCGTTGATGAGTGGTGAAACTGAGGCTTGGCGGGAGATGTTTGAGGTGAATGTGCTGGCGCTGTGCATTTGTACGCGTGAGGCGATCGCGCTGATGAAAACCAATGACACCCATAATCCGATCACAGGCGGGGCTGGTCATGTGCTGCACGTTAGCTCCATGTCAGGGCATCGGGTGCCTGAGATTACGGGCGTGTATTCGGCCACTAAGTTTGCGGTGCGATCGCTCACCGAAACCCTCCGCCGTGAACTTCGCGCGGCTAAAAGCCCCATTCGCATCACTTCCGTGAGCCCTGGCATTGTAGAAACTGAGTTTGCAGAGAAGTATCACCAGAGTGCGCAAAAGGCCCAAAATACCTACGGTCAGTTTCCAGTGCTACAGGCCGTTGATATTGCAAACACGGTGGTCTATGCGCTGAGCCAGCCAGCTCACGTTGAAATCAACGACATTTTGGTGCGGCCTACTCAGCAATTGAGCTAGGGATGGGAGCGTATATGCCAATCACCTACTCAATTAGCTCTAGCTCATCTTCATGTAAGTGCGCTTTAAAAGGTCGCTTAGCGCCTTCTACTTCAAAGGCGGTGACGATCTGGTAGTTAGCGCTGATGGGTCTGCCTTTCCAGTCAGTGAGAATATCGGCAATGGTGCCTTCCATCCCCTGCACATCGAAGGGCTCGTTGCGGTGCTGCGGATGGTTGAACAGCGTTAGAGGGGCTTTGATACGAACGCGATCGCCAACTTTCATAAGACAAAAATTATGTTACTAAAGCTACAAAATGACTGATTATCTATTCTCTCATAGCTCCGACGTTTCTTGCCCTGGCGGCAGCGGTTCGACCGGCTGCGGCTCAAAGTTGCGCCACAGCAGCCAGCCGACGGCACTAACGACGCCTAGAATGACTAGCCCTAGGACAATCGTCACAAGCTTCTGACCCGCAGAGCGTCCGGCGGTTTCACCCTCGTTTTCGATGGCTGCTCTCTCCTCATCGGTTAGCGGCGTATCATCGTCATCATCTTCGCCATACAGCAGCGCTCTAGAAGCGGCTGTCATCTGGTCTGTGGTTTGGGCAGCTTGATCGTCGCGCTGAGCGGTTCGACCTGGCGGCACGGGTAGCGCGACGCTGCGGGCAAGCGCGTTTGATTCTCCTGCGGCTCCTTGCGATCCACTCGTCGCGCCTATTGGCAGCAATTCTGCCTCGTTTGGCATATCCACGCTCATCAAGGCGACAGCGACGTTATCGTGTCCGTTCTTTTGATTTGCCAGCTCTATCCAGGAGTCTACAGCGGCCTCTAAAGACACAATCTTTTTCACGATGAGCCCAACGTAGTTAGCCCATGAGGCTTCTACCTGCTGATTGTCGCTGAGGCCGTCGGAGCACAGCAGCAAAACGCCGCTGGTGGTGAACAAAAATCGCTGCGTGTGGGGTTTCAGCTGCTCGAACTCGCGAACGCCGACCGCCTGACTGAGCGCGGTGGCGTCTCGGCGCTGAATGGCTGTGGCATAAAAGCTGTGACCTGCACTGATCTCTCGACCGGCGATATCGTCGTCTACGGTGAGCTGCTGGCAGTGTTCTGTGGTGATCCAATAGGCGCGGCTGTCGCCGATGTGGGTGAGATAGAGTTCGTTAACTTCAGCAGGGCCATCCGGGGTATCTACGTGCTGAGGGAGTACTAGCGCCATGACTAAGGTGGTGCCCATGCGCTGACGATCGGCGCGGCCTTGCTGGTCGTTTTGCTGGGCAATGAGGTTGTTCGCAACGCGAATGGCAGCTTCTATTTGCTCGACGACGACATAGGTGGGGATAGGCTGCTTTTGCTCCATGGCTTCGGCCAGCAGGCCCCTGAGCTGAAGTTGGAGCGATCGCACCACCATCTGGCTCGCCACTTCACCGCCCTCATGCCCACCGACGCCATCACACACAATCGCCAAACGCGGCAGCAAGGGCAAATCTGCCGCACCCGTCCGCTGCATCTCTGTTTGGCTCGGATAGCAGGCATCCTCATTCCGAGATTTGCTCGGGCCACTGCTGGTACCCCCAGCGACCTGAAGCTCTACAGTTTCGCCTGCGGCTTCTTTCAAAAGCTGCGTGTTCACCAGCGATCGCACGTCAGCTAGCTCAAGGTTTGGAGCCCGTAGCTGCTGGCAAACATCTTTAATAAGCTGCGCGATACTTGGCTTAGCCTCTGGCAAGTAAGTGGTTTCCCAAACCTCTGCTAGCTGTGCGGTGGTCGGTGCGGCTGGATTAGTGGAAAGGCCAATCAGGCGGATGCGCCACGACTCAATGCGGATATTACTTTTTTTCAGCAGGCTCGCAGCAGCGCCAAAGGCTTGCATGGGCTCCCACAGGTTGATCATTTGCCAGAGCCAGTACACCTGATAGAAGGCGGATGCTTGCGGCCAGGCTTTAGCGATCGCAGGCGCAAGCTGGCCCTGACGGTTAATCGGAACATTGCTCAATAGCAGCACTGCCTCTCCTGAATCCTGGTGGCAAATGCCATACACGCCTGGCAAATTGAGCTGGTAGGGATACGCTTTGAGGTAGGGCAGCGCAAAATTAGGGACGCTATCGGGCACCTTGGGCGACTTTTCAGGCTGTGTATCTTGCCAAATAGAAGGGGCCACCACTTCGTAGCGATTGTCGACAAGAGTGCCAATCGAAATTTTGTTTGTGCCCTGGCCTAATGCCCAGACGTATTGTCTGAAAGGGTATTTGTTTTGATCGCCGTTCATAGGGGGTGAGTACTGGTGCGGTGTACTTCAAACATTAGGAGCTTTTGGGAAGTTTTTGGGGAGCTTTTTTATGAGGGCACATGCTCTGATTTAAGGAGAATGGCCTCGGTGGCTGGGGGTATTGCCGTTAAGTTAGGACAATGGTAAGGGAAAAGGGATAGATCGCCAATGTACGAATATATGAGTCGTTTAATCGCGGCTTCAGTTAGCTATAGCTACGCGCGATAAGATCATAAGGATGGTCAAACTATTTGCTCTAGGATGCAGTGAGGTAGTTTGAATATGTTCTGCTTTCTACTCTGGGCGTTTGGCCCAGCCAGTTTATGTCTCCTGCCTTAATATGGGTGATCGTCGGCGTTGTGCTCTGCCTGATGGAGCTACTGATCCCCACGGCTTTTTTAGAGTCGGCGCTGGGGCTGAGTGCCTTTGTCGTCGCCCTGCTTACCTTCGTTGTCCCGAGTCCTAACTACCAAATTTTGCTGTGGGTGGTGATTTCGGGGCTGATGTTTTGGGCGCTGAAGCGGTTTATTCCTAATCGGACTGCGCCTGCTTTGCAAGAGGCGACGGAGGCGCGGACAACGACAGCGATCGCCCCTGGTCAGGTGGGCCGGGTCATCTACGAAGGCAACTCCTGGCAGGCCAAATGCAACGACGATCAGGTTTCAATTCCGCCTAATCAAGAAGTTTTTGTCGTCGAGCGTAAAGGCAACACGCTGATCGTGATTCCGCTTAGCACCTTTCAGTAAAGCAACCCAACCAAGCATTCCAGTAAACACGCTGTTCTATGAACCCTATTGTCTGGCTAATCGTTCTAGCTCTTGGCGGCACCGTCGCCTCCAAATCTATCCGCATCGTCAATCAAGGCGATGAAGCCTTAGTTGAAACGCTCGGGCGCTACAACGGTAAAAAGCTCAAGCCCGGCCTCAACTACACCGTGCCCTTTGTCGATCGGGTGGTGTACAAGCAAACCGTGCGCGAAAAAGTGCTCGACGTACCGCCCCAGCAGTGCATCACCCGCGACAACGTTTCTATCAGCGTCGATGCGGTCGTGTACTGGCGCATCGTCGATATGGAAAAAGCCTATTACAAGGTTGAAGACCTTCAGGCGGCGATGGTGAACATGGTGCTCACCCAAATTCGCTCAGAAATGGGCCAGCTAGAGCTTGACGAAACTTTTACCGCTCGCGCTGACATTAACGAACTGCTGCTGCGAGAGCTAGACATCTCTACCGATCCTTGGGGTGTAAAAGTCACTCGCGTAGAGCTACGTGATATTTCACCTTCTAAAGCGGTGCAGGATTCGATGGAATTGCAGATGACGGCTGAGCGGCAGAAAAGGGCCGATGTGCTGACCTCTGAAGGTGAACGCGACTCTGCGATTAACTCAGCGCGGGGTCGGGCTGAGTCGGTGGTTTTAGATGCTGAGGCCCGGCAAAAGTCGGCTATTTTAGACGCGCAGGCTGACCAGAAGACGATTGTGCTACGCGCTCAGGCTCAAAGGCAGGAAAGGGTATTGCAGGCGCAGGCTACGGCTGAAGCGGTAGACGTGCTGGCTAAAAAGATTAAGCACGATCCTAACGCTCGCGAGGCGCTTCAGTTCATTTTGGCGCAGGAGTACGTTGCTATGAGTAGCAAAATTGGTGAGAGCGATAGTAGCAAAGTTATGTTTCTTGACCCGCGCAGCATTCCTGGTGCGCTCGAAAGCATGAAGTCTATCGTTGGCGACGAGGAAGGCTAGAGTTCGCTTTCTTGAATTCCAGCTTGTTTCATTAGATAGCGAAGCAAGCCTATTCTTATGTCCTTGTTTCCGTGAACGGGTACAGAAATTCGCGTTGTATTTCCAGGCTTCCAGTAGATGTGGTGGCTTCCTTGGATACGCGCAAGCTGCCATCCTTTACGCTCTAGTAACTTACTAAACTTTTTCCCGGAAATCGACTTCATACAGCGATTTCCATCACTCGGCTAGTCTCATTTGTTTCGAGGGTTGCAACGTCTACCGCTAGACATCCCTCAATAGCCTCATATAGGTTGTTAAGAAGTTCCTCGAAGCTATCTCCTTGAGTAGCACAACCTGGAATAGCAGGAACCTCTGCCCAATAGCCACCCTCTTCTGCTTCGTGAACGACAATTTTTAATTTCATTGATTTTCTCCAAGTGTGGGTGTTTGAATTAGACGTTCATCTATTGACTTAGGCACAGTTTGGTTTACCCTAAAAAGTCTTCTGCGTGTTCCGCTGCACCCCGAGAAGCCTCTTTTACAACGCCAGCCAGTTCTAGAATCTTGCGGCCATCTTTGGGAAACTCCCTGATGCGAAGGGCTTCTTTCACTATCGCAGCCATATTATCGCTTGGGTTGTTAGAAAGATATGTATCAAGTTGTTCGGCAAGCTTTTTGGGTAACTCAATCTCTACTTGAACCACTTTCAATTTTTCTCACAAAGTTCGCGTTTGAACTAATGTTAGCTTGCCTGATAGCACTCGTTCCCCTAAATCCACACGTCATTAGCCGCAGTCAGCTCACCTTCTGCTTCGCCCGCGTTCACAACGCCGCGTGGCTCAATCAGCATTGCCTGACACTCGTTCTTGGCGCGGGTGCAGTGCTCTAAGCCTTTAGGAATGACATACATCTCTCCTTCAGCAACGGTGACGGTGCGATTCTCCCCTGGAGAGGCTTCGCCATCGCGAAACTCAATCTCCATCGCGCCTTTAGTCACCAGAAATACCTCATCGGTATCGGGGTGGCTGTGCCAAACAAAATCGCCCTGAAACTTCACCAGCTTTAGCTGATAGTCATTCATTTCAGCAATGACTTTGGGCGACCAGTAGTCAAAAAACTTCGCGAACTTTTGCTCTAAATTAATCGCCTCAGCATTTATCAGCTCAGCCATTAGCAAACCTTTAGGAACTGTTTTCGATATCGTACAGGCGCTCCTTTAACTTGGCTGTTTCTACAGGTTCTCTTTGCAATCCAGGCAGATCTTTTTATCGGAAGTTGTACAGTCGGTGACCGCGAATTTGAACAACTGGGTAGTTAAGACTGCGTACCATACCTTCATCGTGTGTGGTCACAACTACTGTAATTCCCATGCTGTTGAGTCTGCGCAAAATGTTGATGACCTGACGCGCATTGTCACTATCTAAGTTGCCAGTGGGCTCATCAGCTAAGAGCAAAGGCGGGGTGCCGACGATGGCGCGGGCAATGCTGGCCCTTTGCTGTTCCCCGCCTGAGAGCTGGGAGGGGAAGCGATCGCCCTTATCTTGCAATCCCACCATCTTGAGCGTAACCGGCAGACGGCGATTAATCTCTTTACGGCTGTACCCCTGCGCATGGAGGACAAAAGCAACGTTTTCGGCAACGGTGCGAGTGGGAATAAGCTTGTAGTCTTGAAAAACGACGCCAATACGGCGGCGGAGCATAGCCAGGCGGTTGCCTTTAAGTGGAGCAATGTCTTGGCCGTTGATATGGAGGCTGCCAGTAGTGGGCTTCTCTTGGCCGTAGAGCATTTTGAGCAGGGTTGATTTACCTGCGCCGGAGGGGCCAGTGATAAAGAGGAAATCGCCTTTGTTGAGCGCAAGACTGATGTCGATCAGAGCAGGCGCACCGTTGTTGTAAGTTTTGGTGACCCGGTTAAGCGCGATGATGGGTGTGGCGGCAGGGGCGCTGGCCTCATTAGCGACTGCGGCTACGTGGTCTTTGGCATCTGCGCGTAGCTGATCGGGTAAGGGCTGACCGGCTAGGGGTGGATTGGATAGCGGCTGAGCTTGGGGCTGACGGAGGCGGGCAGTGACCTGCGGCTGGGCTAAAGGAGCGGCTGCGGCTTTAGGCTTGCGCGAAAGAATAGAAATCATGGCAGGTGTGACGAGGAAAACTTGAGGCCAACGGACGATGCGCCAGATTCAATATTCCCGTTCATCAGCCAGAGTTGATGGTTGGCCGCGTAAGAAAGGTGGCTTAGCCTTTCTCATGTGAGAGTTTAGCTAAACCATTTTTCGATGAGCTTGTTCATTTCTCCGTTGGCCTTGATTTCGGAGAGCGCGGCGTTGATTTCGCGGCGTAGTGGTGAGTTTTTGGGGAAGGCGATCGCACTGCCTGATGGCTGATCGCTAGGCATCATACGCGCTTCAAAGTCTGTATATCGACGCAGGTAGTCCTTGGCAACGTTGGCTTCTAAAATAACGCCCTCGACGGTGCCAATATCAAGCGCTTCAAACACCTCTTGTATGGAGTCGAAGGTAATCACGTCCAAGTCTGGATAGTCGGTGCTGATGCGGTTGGTGTAGCGAGCCTGAACGCTGCCTTCGCGAATGCCGATGGTTTGATAGTTGAGATCAGCAGGGCGCATGTAGCCTTCTATTGAGATGAGCGCCTGGCGGGAGCGGTAGTAGATGTTAGAGAAGTCAACTTTTTGTTTGCGGGTGCGATTGGGCTCTAGGGCTGCGATCGCCATATCAACTTCATCGTTCACCAGCGAGGGAATCAACGCCCCAAACTCAAGATCTACAACAGAGAGCTTACGGTCTAGTCGCTGGGCCAATAGCTGCGCTAAATCAATATCAAAGCCAACAATCTTCTGCCCGTTTTCGTTCTCTATCGCGGCGGCTTCTGAATCCTCTGCCTCTTCTGCCCTTATAGCGCTAGAAGTGCCTTCAACCAGATGCTCGTAGGGCGGATAGTTCGCTGAAGTGGCGACGACTAAGGTTTTGCTATTGCGAGTAACCTTCAAGCCTCCTGCATCTTCAGTGTCAGCAACGCTGCTGCCGTTGGCCTGACAGCCAGCACCGACTGCTGAGAGTGCCATCCCCGCTAAAAACCACCGCCGCTTCATCTATGCCCTGCCCTTAAGTCTAAGAAGTCCCTGATTTGGAGAAAGTCGTAAGAAGTATCGTACAAACTATTGTTGATGACGCAATCGATACCAAAAAGATGCCCAGACAAAATGCGGCAGTGCGAGCATTCTGCGCCAGCGCCAGGGCTCTTGATAAAGCCGGTAAAGCCATTCCAAATGAGCGTTTTGCATCCACTGTGGCGCACGTGTTTTGGTGCCTGACCAAATGTCATAGCTACCGCCGACGCCGATCCATACTGCGTTGGGGCAAAGGCGGCGATGCTGAGCGATCCAAAATTCCTGGCGCGGTACGCCGAGGCCGACGCAGATCAGATCGGGCTGCACTTGTTCAAGCTGGTTGATGAAGTCGTCGAGCGCTACGCCGGATGCGTAGCCGTCTTGGACAATAGCTAGGTTTATGTGGGGCGATCGCCTCCGCCAATAGTCCGCTGCTGCGGCCACCACTTCAGGCTTACCGCCATAAAAAGCCACTTTCGTATGTGGGCCTAAGCTCTGCAATAAGTCAGCCGCCAGCTCAATGCCTGGGTACCGGCGCATCGGCTGCTTGCCCAGCAGGCGAAAATATAGCTCAATGCCCGAGCCGTCAGGGGCCACCAGATCAGCATTGTCAATAAAGCTGTGTAGCTGCGAATTTTCTTGGGCCTGCATACACATCTCAGCGTTGAGCGTGACGACATGTGTGCCCTTATGATTAGCCAGCCTGCGATTGAGCCAGCCCACATAGTTATGACTGTGATGAACCGGCAAGCCCATCACGGATAGCGTATTGAGGGTTTCGTGTTCAGCCACAACCATTTGCCACCTTTGCGCCTACGCGGAAATAGAGTCGCGAGTAATTTATAAAACAATAGACGTGGTTAGGCGCAGTCGTCTACTAATAGTCCGTTTCCTCTTCGTATTCCATCACCTTTTTCTTCGGAATATTCAAAGGCTGCTTATTCTCAATTAGCTCCTCTTGCTTCTCTCCATCGTCCCAAACGTCGCCGGTAATATCGTCATCTACTGGCACATCAACAACGGGCGGTACAGGTGGTCTTTGTTCACGTCTGGGGGCCGCTGGTGGCGGCTCGCGATAGGCTTCTTGCGGTGGTCTGCGCTGCTCTCTGCTCTGTGGCGGCGCTTCTTCACGCCAGCGCTCCTCTTCCATAGGCCGACTGCTGCGATTTTCGGGTCGACCCTCATTTCTCATGCCAGAAGGCAGTTGGTTAGAAGCTGAAGTCGGCATCACGTAGCCATCACTGAGCCCGCGATCCCATGGCGCACTGCCCAGTCCTAACCGCTCTAGCAGGCCCATGCTGAGCTGCACGAGCTTTTCTTCACTGCCTTCAAACACAATGATGCGATCGGGGCCAGTACTGACAATTTCTTCTATGGGTAGCTCGTAGGTGCTCACAATCTGGTCAGGAATCTGCGGCAGACCTATTGAGGCCACCACGATTGTTTCGAGCTTGCCAGTGATCACATCAAACTTAAAGCCGCGCGCTTTGCCTAGTACTTCGCCTGATTCGGTGATAACTTCGCTGTTGATAATGCTGCTAAATCCAGCGGTATTGATATCGCCATCTAGCACGGTGTCGTCATCAACTAGCAGCACGTCACCCATCTGCCGAATGTCGCTGAGGAGCATGACCCTTTCGTTGCTGGCAATCACCTTAGAAAGAATGTTTTCTTGTAAGCCAATGGCCAACACTTCTAGACGGTCAAGATCGACCCAGAGCTGGCTCACAATGCCCAGGCGACGGCCTGTACTGCGAGTGATTACCTGGGTGCCTACGATGTCTGAGCGGAGTCGGCTTTGTTCAAAACTCATGGCTGTTAAAAATTGCCTCGGAAGGTGTCGTCGCAGGTGTTGTCTAGGCGTTTTGTCTTCGCACGTTTTGTCTTTGCACGTTTTGTCTTTGCAAGGTCACACAGAGCAAGGTCGCGCAGAACTCAGCAGCAGCTTGAGGGACTATACCTTAATTAGACGACTATTGTACCGAACTCTTATCCCTTTCCCGGTTCCTTCATTAGGAGGGAATGCCGAACACCGCTCTAAGACACCGCTTTTTAGGTCGCTTTGGCTAAGTTGATCCCTAACACCTGGGTATAAGCCCCACGGGCTTGCGTCACACCAATGGTTCGCTCAGCCGCTTCAATCATCGGCCTGCGCAGGCTAACGACAATAAACTGCGCCTGCCGCGCCTGCTGCTGAATCATTTTAGAGAGCCGTTCTACGTTGGCACCATCGAGGAACATGTCTACTTCGTCGAAGGCGTAGAAGGGGGAGGGGCGGTAGCGCTGTAGGGCGAAGATGAAGCTGAGGGCGGTGAGGGATTTTTCGCCACCGGACATGGAGGCCAGGCGGCGAACCTGCTTGCCTTTGGGGTGGGCAACTAGCGTCAGGCCCCCAGCGAAGGGATCGTTGGCGTCGTCTAGTTGGAGATGGCCGTCGCCGTCGGAGAGTTCTTCAAAGATGGTTTGGAAGTTTTCGTTCACGGCGTCGAAGGCTTCTTTGAAGGCTTCTTTGCGGAGGGTGGTGAAGTTTTCGATGCGTAGCAGTAGCTCGGTGCGCTCTTCTTCGAGGGTGGTGAGCTTGTCGGTGAGTTCTTCAAGGCGCTCCTGTGTTCTCTCGTATTCTTCGAGGGCGAGCATGTTGACGGGTTCTAAAGCTTCAAGCCTGCGCTGAAGCGATTTGAGTGACTTGTTGAGTTCTTCGAGGGTGAGATCTTCCGGGATTTCGGGCAGCGGGTCGGGGAGTTCAATTGCCTGGCGCTGAATGGATTCTCGGAGGGCGGTGAGCTGCTGCTGGCGGAGGGTTTGAGTTTCTTTGAGCTTTTCGAGCTGCCACTGGTTTTGCTGCTGCTGATTTTGCTCGGTTTTGTACTGGCGCTCTACGGTGTCGCGGGCGTTCTTTTCTTGCTTGAGCTGGTCGTCGAGGATAGCGATCGCACCCTTACTCTGCGCAATACTCTCCTGCAACGCCTGCTGCTGCTGGGCTACCTCAGAGGTTTGGTCAACCTGCGCCTGCTGCTGCCGCCGTAAGCTACCGATTTGCTCTGTATCCCGCTGCACCTTTTCCTGCAATCTCTGCTGCTGCGCGGCTAAGTCCTGCTGCTGCTTCTCTGCAGTGCGCAACCTCTGCTGCTGTTCGTTGAGCTGCGTTTCTAACACGCGAACAAGACCTTGTGCCTGCTGCCACTCGCTATGCGTTTGCGACTTCTCCAACTCATCTAGTTCCTGACGCTTTTGCGCCAGTAGCTGCTCCTGCTCCGGTAACGCCTGCTCAATCTCCTCCAATCGTTTTCTGGCGTCCGCATGTTCCTGATCGGCGCGAGCGAGCTGCTCTTTGGCCTGGTTCAATCGTTGTTCAATCGCCTGACGCTGGCTGGCGGCCTGGTTGGCCTTAAGCTCATTCTCTCGGTAGTTCTGGCGCGCTTCGATTAGAGCCTTGGATTTTTCCTTGGCCTTCATGGTGAGCTGGTTTACCTTTTGCTCGCAGCGGCGGAGGATGGCGTTGATTTCTTCGAGGCGATCGCGCAACCCCTTTGCTTCTTGAGACTCCCCTGCGGCCACCGTGCCAAAGTGCAGCCGACCCCGGCGGCTCAAGCTACCCCCGGTCATCGCACCGCTAGACTCTAGAATTTCACCTTCTAGCGTCACCATCCGATACTTACCCAGGTTCTGCCGGGCGGCTGAGAGCGTGTCGAACACAACCGTGCTGCCAAAGACAAAGGCAAACACGTCGGCGTACTTGTCATCGCACTCGATTAAGTTGACGGCGTAGTCGATAAAGCCATCAGGACGGTTCCACTTATCGGCGGGCCTGAAGTTAGGAACGCGAATTTTATTAAGCGGTAGAAAAGTCGCGCGTCCGGCTCGCTTTTGCTTGAGCAGGTCAATGCCTCTAGAGGCGACGCGATCGTCCTCAACCACCATAAAGCCCATCCGTCCGCCCGCAGAAATTTCGAGGGCGAGCTGAAACTTTTTGTCGGCCCGGCCTAGCTCTGCCACAATGCCACACAGTCCGTCTAGGCCGCTGCGCTTGAGTGCTTCTGTTGCCTGTGTGCCTTGAGACTCCTTAATCGCCTGCTCCTGAGCCTCTAGCCTGTCTAGCTCCCGCTGCTTCTCTCGTTGCTCCTGCAAGAGTCGGTTAAGCGTCTGCGTTTGCGTTTGCAGATCGGCTTCGATGTCGGCAACGGCCTGCGCGAGGGTCTGAATGTTGGCCTGGCCCGCGTCTGCTGCCTGTGCCATTCCTGACTCTTCAGAACTGGACTCAGAGACGCCGCCTGCCTGCGTCATTTCTGTTTCAAGCTTGGCAAGGGCTTCTCTTTGACTGGTCGTTTGGGCTTCGAGCTGGTTGATGCGCTCTTGCAGCCGGACGCGCTCGGATCTTTGGGGCTCTAGCTGGCTAAGCAGGGCTTCTACCTGTTTGCGCAGGTCGGTTTGCTGCTGTACCCAGGCTTGAGACTGTCCGGCGATCGCATTCGTTTCTTCTCTCTTCGCCTCCAAATCAGCCGCCGCTTTATCCCGCCCTTCTACAATCTGCGCTAGCTCCTCTTCCGTCAGCGCCTTCAACCGGCGGCTGAGCATTTCCAGCTCCCCTTCCTGATTCTGAATGCCGCCTTGAATGTCTGCTAGCTGCGTTGTTAGCGTCTTTGAAGATTCCTTTAGCGTCTCTTCTTGCCGCACAAGCTGCCGCAGCTCAGCTTCTTGAGTTGCCAGCTTCGCCTGAAGCGCCAGATACTCCTCCTCACCCAGCGCCTTTACCTTGGCATTGAGCACCGTCAGCTCGGCAGCGGTTTTCTCCATCTGCTCAGTCAGCACGACTATCTTCTGCTCAATTGCTTCGCCTTCGGTATGGCCCTTAGCAATCTGGCTTTCCAGATTTGCGGCCTGTTTGGTCTGCGATCGCCACTGCATCACCCCTTCCCAGGTCTGTTTCTCCTGAAGGGTCGCCTTAATCTGCTTATACTTCTCCGCCTTCTTCCGGTCTTGATCCAGCCGCTCTAGCTGCGCTATCAGCTCAGTCTCAACAATCCGAAAGCGCTCCTCTCGGTCTTTAACCACATCGAGCTTGCCTTTAGCCTGATTAATTTTGCGGTCAAACGACGCGACGCCTGCAAGTTCGTCAATAATCTCTCGCCGCTCGCGGGCGTTCATTGAAATAATGCTGGTAACGTCGCCCTGAAGCACAACGTTGTAGCCTTCGGGATAAATGCGGAAGCGCTGCAATTGCTCGTGAAGCTGATTGAGCGTACAGGGCTCGCCGTTGATGTAGTAGTTAGAGGTATAGGTGCCCTGAGCGGTTACCCGCAGTCGCCTGGTGACTTTCCATTCGTGCGGAACTTCTGCTGTTTGAGAGGGTGATCCAGGCGGTACGGGCGTAGCGATGCCGTTGCCGTTTTGAGTGATATTGCCCGATCCATTTTGACCATTACGAGCCGCTAAAACCTCTACTTCTATACCAGCCTCTATATTGGCTGGCTCGTCCTCGGCTACCGGCTCAGGTGCTTCTTGAAATTCTTCAAAATCGTCACTTTCAGAACGCTCCTCTTCTTCTTCGGTAATCAGCATGTCAGTGACATCGCTGATATCAAAGGTCGCGGTGACAGTCGTTTCAACCGTGGAGCGGCGCTTGGCCTGATTTTGATTCACCAAGTCAGGCAGGCGTTCGGCGCGCATTCCGCGAGAGCTGGCGAGGCCCAGGCAAAAAAGTAGCGAATCGAGAATATTCGATTTGCCAGAACCATTCGGGCCGGAAATTACCGTGAATCCCTCTAAAAGAGGAACGTCTGTGGCCCCGCCAAATGATTTGAAATTAGAAAGTTCGACTCTTTTTACGTGCACGCAGACGACGCACTAGGCAGTGCGTACGGTTGTACTAAAATGGCTACTCATAAAACATAGCACTGGCCTACTGACTCTGCCAGAACGCGCACCCAAAATACGCTCGAGAGATGCCAGAGAAGGTGGTTGAAATATAGCTTGGCCAAAACTATAAGTCGTATTCTTAGCAAAGAATGGGTTAAAGATCACCCTTTTATCAAAAAAGTCTTAAAAGTTGTTTTGCCCTGACTAAAGAATAAGTCCCTCTTTTTTTGTCAATTCTCGTTACTGTAAAGGTATATTCGTCAGCTTAGGTTCTGTGTCATCTTTTTCTGATATTCCACAGCCATTCTCTCAGGGCCCTGCTAAAGAACTTTTAGGGCCAGCTTTGCTCGGCATAGATCCTGGTAATGCTAAGTGTGGTATTGCCGTGGTGGGTTTAGATCGCTCGCTACACTACCACCAAGTTGTCCCGGTGCGCGAGGTGCCGAACGCGATTCAGTCGCTTAGAGAAGCCTATCCCATCTCTAATATTGTGATGGGCGATCAAACCGGGTCTAAGCACTGGCAGCAGCAGTTAAAAAGACTGCCGAATGCGCCTAGAATTACGCTAGTAGACGAGCGATATAGTTCTTTGGAGGCGCGCGATCGCTACTGGGAAATGTATCCCCCAACCGGCTTTGGCAAAATCATCCCGCAAAGCTTTCGCAGCATTCCTAGACCCATTGATGACATTGTGGCGATTTTACTCATAGAGCGGTACTTGAAGCGGCTATCTGGTGAGTAGGGGTTGACCTACAGCTCGGCAGACTTACAGCTCGGCGCGAATTGTAAAGGAATAGTCGCCGCCAGGCTCTAGCTGATAGTCGAACTGCTCTAAAAACCGTCCTAGCGGCTCTTGAATTAGCGCTCGCCCTAAAGATGGCTCCACCGTGAGCTGGCCCTGACGAAACCGCCAGCGAAAATGCCACTCAAATTCATTGGCACTCACATCACCCTCAATCCGGCCACTGTGCCAGGACTGATGGGTGATGCGAACGTGGGCCGTGGTTGCGGGTAGATGGTCTTTAGAACTCACGCGAACTGATTGCTCTTATATAGAAATGACGCTTGATTAGAATCAAACGTTATTTCTCACGATAGCGGTCTGCCTGGCAGGCAACTACCCCGCTAAGACGCTTTTAGGACTTTTTCGGCCCCTGAAGATCTGAAAACTTTGTGAAGAAGTATGGTTCTTTAAACATGTCTCTTCGTGACTCGTCACAAAATAACATCTCAATATCCACTCCCTTAAAGCCTCTATTCAAGACATCGCCAAAGACGGTAGCCTATAGGGTATTGGCCTGTTCCTTTCACGACTCGCAACTGCTGAAAACTTAACTAGAGAATTTCCGTGCCTAAAGTCGGCGTCATTTACAACGACATCAAGCCAGTTGCGGTAGATGCCGCGAAACTGCTTCGAGAACGGTTCGAGTCTCGGGGCTATGAGGTGTGCTTAGCCACGGGCGCAACCGGCATTTTGGGCTACTCTCAACCCGGCAAGCCAGTTTGCCACACCCCTGTCGAGAGCCTGGTGCCGCCCGGCTTTGATCAAGACATGGAGTTTGCGATTGTGTTTGGTGGCGATGGGACAGTGCTCTCTGCGTTTCGTCAGGTTGCGCCTAAAGGCATTCCACTGCTGGCAGTGAATACGGGTCACATGGGCTTTTTGACCGAGATTTACCTTAGCCAGCTCGATCAGTCTATGGATCAGCTTGTGTCGGGTGAGTATCAGCTAGAAGAACGGGCGATGGTGCTGGTGCAGCTTTATAGCCGCGATCGCCTGAGCTGGGAGGCGCTGTGTATGAATGAGCTGGTGCTACAGCGACAGCCGCTTACGAGCATGTGCCACTTTGAGGTGCAGGTGGGCAACCATGCGCCTGTAGATATTGCAGCTGACGGCATTATTATTTCTACGCCAACGGGCTCTACGGCCTATTCACTCTCAGCCGGTGGGCCGGTGATTGCCCCAGGCGTGCCGGTGCTTCAGCTTATGCCGATTTGTCCGCACTCGCTGGCCTCTCGCGGGCTGGTGTTCCCCGACGCGGAGCCGGTGACCATTGCTTCAGCTAACCCCGAGTCGCTGGTGATGGTGGTCGACGGAAATGCCGGGTGCTATGTGGTGCCAAGCGATCGCGTCTGCCTCACGCGTTCTGCCTATTCCGCCAAGTTTGTCCGCCTTAAGTCGCCTGAGTTTTTTCGGGTGCTGCGTGAAAAGCTGGGGTGGGGGCTACCGCACATTGCCAAGCCGACTTCGGTAGAGCTACCCTGAGCGGGAATGTTCTTCAGTGCTGAGTTATGAGTGTGACATCCGCTTCCAATGGAGGGCTTTCTCCAAATGGATCGCCTCAAGACCTGCGATCTCAAGGCTTACCCAGAGTCCTGGTCGTTGAGAGTAACGAGAGTGTGGCTACGGCAATTGGCGTGGATCTGCACGAGGCGGGCTATGCGCTGTTGACGGCTCACTCTCTATCAGAGGGGTTAGCGATCGCGCGAAACCACACCCCTTCTTTGATCGTGGCCGCTCAGCGCCTAGAAGATGCCTCGGGCTTTGACCTGTGCCTTCAGCTCCGCAGCGAGCAGAACCGGGTGCCGATTTTATTGATGATGGCGCGTGATGAGCTGAGCGATCGCATTGCCTGCCTAGAATCGGGCGCAGATGACTACTTTTTAGCGCCTTACCGCAGCGATGACTTTATTAAGCTGGTGAACGCGTATCTTCAGCCCAGTGCGGCCAGTGGCGAGCAGCTACGGTTTGCCGATATGGTGCTTGACTTAGCGCAGCGTCAGGTGATTCGGAATGACCGGGTGATTGAGCTGACGATGAAGGAGTTTGAGCTGCTGAAGTATTTGATGGAGCATCCGCGTGAGGTACTTACCCGCAAGCAGATTCTAGAGAGCGTGTGGGGCTATGACTTTATTGGTGAATCGAATGTGATTGAGGTGTATATTCGCTACTTGCGGCTGAAGATAGATGGCGAGAACGAAAAGCGCTTGATTCAGACGGTGCGTAGCGTGGGCTATGTGCTCAGAGAAAGCTAATAAGTGTCTATTATTGTTGACTTACTGAATCTCTTTACTGGTGAGTGTGTTTGATATGCCTCTAATGACTAACGGGTTGAACGGCCAGCGACGCTCCTTTTCCTTGGCTGCGGCCCTACCCTTTTTGCTCAGCGCCCTACTCATCGGCTGCTCTACGCCTGGCGGGCCACCGCCACCCGCCGACGACCCTAGCGGAGAAGCGGCTATGCCCACTGAAATGAAAGAAGATCTGATTACGCTCAGCGGCCCCGGTCAGCTATTACCTGTAACAGCGACGGCTGAAATAAAAGGTGAAACGTTTCAGCTAGAAGTCGCCCAAGACCCTCAGCAGCAAGCGCTCGGCCTTATGTTTCGCTCCGAGCTGCCGGACGATCGCGGGATGCTGTTTCCTTTCCCGGCTCCAAGGCGTACTAACTTCTGGATGAAGAACGTTCCAGTGCCTTTGGATATGGTGTTTTTACTGAACACAGAAGTGGTGTACATTGCGGCAGAAGCGGCTCCTTGTGCTAGTGAGCCTTGTCCTACGTATGGGCCGCCTGAGCAAATTGTCGATCAGGTGTTGGAGCTGCGCGGCGGGCGAGCGGCTGAGATTGGGCTTGAGGTGGGCGATCGCGTCGATATCACTGCCCTCTCTGACCCCTAATCTGGCCCTGATTGCTGAGAATTATTAAGCGAATATGTAAGAAAAGTAGGATATCTGCCGTTACACCGTACAATCACTGAACCAAAAACAAAGCTCCATATTTTCTTGAGAATTCAGCCTCTCAAGAATGGGTTAACTAAGGAGCAATCTAACGGACTCATCCACCAGATTCAACCTTATCGGCCTACGGAAACAGTTTTTTACAGATGTAGCCTTGGATAGAGACAGGGTTCTATGCGTTTGCGCAATTGTGTATTTACCCAAAAGCGCCTAACTTTTAGACCTTATTCTACAGAACCCGGCAAAGGCTATTTCGGTTTTCGCTTTCGGCCCTATAACATCAATATTTTTCACATCTACCATCATGTCTAGCGACTACACCAAACTCATTCGCTTTTTACAAGACGAGCTATCGGTTCCCCCCACTTCTATCAAGCTAGCCCTGCAAAAGTGCGCTGAAGATGTCGGGCCTTTACCAATGGTGCTATGGCAGCAGGGCGTGTTGACCCTGCAACAGCTCGAAAGAATTTTTGACTGGATGGAAATGGCATAGAATCTATTCCTGCAGAATCCCTCTGGCTTGTGCCTTATGAGAGACAGGCTAAGCCACAGCGTTTTTTTAAAGTGTGAGTGACCTTCGGCGCTGTCGCCATTCACAAACACTGAAAAGCATATGGGATCTCAAAAGGTATCAGGACACCGTTGGCGAACTCTTACTACCCTTTTCAGAGCCTGGTTCGGCAATAGATAGTAGGCGTGAAACGCTGCAACAGCAACCGAAACAAGCCATTAGATAATTTCAGGCAAGAGAATTTGTTCAAGGATAGCTTGCTACCCTCGATAATTTGTTGTTTATACTGTTGTTGTTTTATGAAAGACCCTACTGGCAGGGCTAAGCAGACTTCAGCGCTCTGAAGTGAGAGACTCTAGTTTTGGCCAAAGGAACGCCCTGAAACCAGTTGAACAAACGGTCGATATTCATGGCAGCGCCGATAGCCATGTTCTGTAGATGCGTCTTCGCTAAGCCGATGTACCGAGCGTGCCGAAGCCCGAAGCCTTTGACGCCTTGAGCTATAGCACTCTCGATACCCGCCCTACGTCGATAGCGCTTCTGTCCTTTATCCGTGCCCTGGATCGCTCTGGCACGAGCAAGCGCTTCATGAGCGGCTTGTGGCAATAGATGCAGCGTCCGGCCTGCGGCAGCGTGAGTGCACAGCGGACGGGCCTCACACTCAAGACAGTCCTGCTTGCGAAACCTAGCAAATAGGTAGGGGTCGCCTGAGGCTCGAACGTGTTCCTTCCACGGCCTAGTGGTTTTACCTTCTGGGCAGGTGACTTGCTTGTTTTTCCAATCAATCTCGAACTGCTCTACGTTGTATGCCCCTTCGGTTCGCGTCTGCCAACTGGGGTTTGGACGCGGTGGGCCGACGGTTTCGATGCCCTGCTCTTGGGCTTTCACCAGCAATAGCGCATCGACATAAGCTGCATCGACATAGTGCTCATCTGGCCGTAGTTGTTTAGCAATGAGCGCATCGTGAATCCCTTCGATAGACTGCGCTTCGTGGCCACTCCCATCGGTGGTCGCAACGTGGGTCACCAGATGAGCGCTACCATCGTCATCGCACGTTTCGCTCAGGTGGGCAATATAGCCTACCCAGGTCGTCCCGCATCGACGACGGTAGCGGGCTTCTGTATCGTAAGGAGACTCGATGCAGAGGGCGGTGACGCCTATTTCCTTACGGCTTTTCCAACGCAGGCTCACACCGTCCTCCCCGTCAGCTCGTTCGTAGTGATAGTCCCAAACGGTGTTGAGTGTTTGAACCGTTGCTAGCGCCTGTCCTTCGGCGGCTATTGCTGAGGCAGCTAGACACTTGAGTAGGTATTCACCGTCCTCGCCTGTCTGCTGGGCATAGGCATCCCGCTCTGACTTCTTAGCGGGCAGGCGGTAGTCTTCTATTCGCCGTCCATAGCGCTCGTACCAGTCTTCCGGTGCTATCTGTTGTAACCAATCAGGCGCGAGTACTGCCAAGTCGTTGAGCGCTGCGCGTAGGGTTTCTCCAACAACTTCCAAGCGATTCAGGTTGCGAATCGCCGCTAGCACTCGCGTTGAGTCAGTGCGCTGCTTGCCGCCTGCTTTGATGAGGCCTAGCGCTTGGCACCGCTCTAGTAGTTTATCGAGCAGCAGGTTTTCGATATTACCGGCTATAAGACGGTCTCGAAACTCACTCAGAACGCTGTAGTTAAAGCCGGTATCGGTTAGATCTAGCCGCAGCAGATATTTCCAGTCGATGCGAGAGCGTACGGCTTCTGCTGCTTGCCGGTCTGGGAGCTTCTCGCGGAACTGCATGATAGTTATGAGCGCTAGTCGCCACGGTGGAATCGCTGACTGGCCCACTTTTGAGAAGACTTCGCTAAAGTCGCTGTCCTCAAAAATTAGCCCCAGTTCATCGTGCAGCGTTAGGTATGGATTGCCTTTGGCAAACGCGGCTTTCGCGACGCGCAGTGTGTCTGCCGGAACTGCTGAGGTGGATTGAGGTTGGATAGACATTTGCGATCGCCCTCATAGAAAAGATGGAAGTCAGCTATAGCTTACCGATTACTCGCTACTGTGGAGTTCGCCAACGGTGTCGTATCAGTTTGTCAGACGAATGAGCTGCGCGAAGGCGAGATGCGACAGTTTTCAGTTGCTGATAAAGAAATTTTGCTGGCGCATTCTAAAGACGGTTTTTTTGCGACAGCCGCGCACTGTTCGCACTACGGTGCGCCTTTGGAGAAAGGAGTGCTGCACAACAATAGAGTGATCTGTCCTTGGCATAATGCGTGTTATGGGATCGAGTCTGGTGAGCAGCTAGAGCCGCCGGGTCGAAAGAATCTGGCTAGCTATGCGGTTGAGGTTGAGTCGGGAACTGTTTATGTTGAGCTGCCCGAGTTGGGAGAAGATCATGTGACGCCTGAGATGGTGAATGCCGATGCTGGTGAAGATGGCAGAGTGTTTGTGGTTGTCGGTGGCGGTGCGGCGGGTAATTCGGCGGCTGAGATGCTGAGGCAGACTGGCTTTAAGGGAAAAGTGGTGATGCTGACGGCGGATGCTGATTTGCCTTATGACCGCACGAAGCTGAGTAAGGCGGCTTTGCAAAAGGATGAGCTGGCGGGAGCGGATTTATTGCGATCGCCCCAATTCTACAAACAGCACGCCATCGAAGTAAAAACAAACTCCCCGGTCACAGGCTTAGACGTAAAAGCGCAACAGATTACCTATGGCGATAGTCAAACACTCAACTACGATGCGCTGTTATTAGCAACTGGCGGCAAGGTTCGCAGCCTACCCATAGACGGTAGCGAGCTGTCTAACGTATTTACGATCAGGCAAGTTCAAGACACGCAAAGCATTCTAGAGACTGCCAAAGATGCCAAGAAAGTTGTTGTAATTGGTGCGGGTTTTATTGGCATGGAAGCGGCGGCAAGCCTGCAACAAAAGGGCCTTGATGTGACGGTAGTAGCGCCGAATAAAGTGCCTTTTGAGAAGGTTCTGGGTGACTCTGTTGGCAAGATGTTTCAACAGGTGCATGAGTCAAAAGGCGTGGTGTTTAAGTTAGAGAACAAGGCGAAGACGCTAAAAGGTAATGGGAAAGTTGAATCGGTTGAGCTGGAGTCAGGAGAGACTTTGCCTGCGGATTTGGTGATTGTAGGCATCGGCGTGAGCCCGGCGACGGACTTTATCGAGGGGATTGCGCTGGATGATGACGACCATAGTGTGCCGGTTAGTCAGTATTTGCAGGCTGCGCCCAACGTATACGCGGCGGGTGATATCGCACAGTTTCCGCACTTTATGACGGGTGAGCCGGTACGGATTGAGCACTGGCGGCTGGCAATGCAGCACGGTCGGATTGCCGCCTGTAATATGAACGGGCAGACGGTGCCTTTTAAAGCTGTTCCTTATTTTTGGTCAGGCCAGTTTGATCTGAAGCTGCGCTATGTTGGACATTCAGAGAAGTATGACGATGTTGTTGTGCAGGGGAGCTTGGACGATCAGAAGTTTTTGGCGTTCTATATAGAAGACGATCAGGTGATGGCGGTGGCGGGGATTGGGCGCGATCGCGATATTGCCGCTATTTCTGAGCTGATGCGTTTGCGTAAGATGCCTGCTGCTGGGGCTGTGAAAGGAGAGGATATGGATTGGACAGAGCAGCTTGCGCATGAGAGTGAGGCGATCACGGCATGAGGGCTAGGGAGCAGGGGTTGAGCAAACTGCTCAAGCGTCATTTGCTGGAGCCCTCACCCCAACCCTCTCCCAAAGGGAGAGGGAGCCAAAGAGAGAGGGAGCGCGGACTCAAAGTCCTTCTCCCCGAGGGAGAAGGATTTAGGATGAGGGCCGCGAGATATGCAGGTTAAACTTGCTTAATCTTCGACCTTAAACCGTAATCGTAGACATCACTACGTCTTTGAGCTGCTGCTGCTCACGGAAATGCGTGATCGCCTCCTCAACGGCGTTAGTTCCGCCACTCAACAGCAGCAAAGAAGAGGTTTTACTGCGTGAAATCGTCTCGATATAGAGTTCTTCTGTATCACGGTTAAGCCGGGCTTCAGGCACGAGCTTTGCCACTGCGATCGCTCTTAGCCGATCGTCTTCATAGGGGTAGGCATCGACCTTGAAAATATGCGGAAGCCTTTCGAGCGATCGCTTCAACAACTCTTGCTTCTCCTCACTCGTTCTAAAGCTAAACAACAACCGGCCATCATCCTCACTAGCCGCATCAATTCCACTGCCCAAAATACTCTCTAATGACACCCCGCGATTAGAAAACACCGCCGCCGCTGCCGTCACCGTTCCCGGCTTATTCAACGCTCGCACCACAAACACCCACCGCCTGCTGACAAACCCTTCAGACTTTTCCATGCGCCAAATCCTCCTTTAGCCGTTTGTTGAGCACGTCGGCCGTCTGCTGAAGCATTTCAGCTTCTTCAGCCCAAAGCTGCAAATTAACAACCCGGCTCCAGCCGCTAGGCGTCACCACAATTGGCACTCCCAGCGGCGTATGAATATCATAAAACTCACCCGCAAGCTGCACCTGCCCGCACACGACAATCTCTCTTCCCTGAAGTAAATTTTGCACTAAGTCCACCGTAACGTTCGCTGTAGCAACAACCGTTTTTGCCCCAGACTGATGTGTCACAAAAGGCTTGATAAATACGCGTAAATCAGGCGCTAGGCTATCAACATAGCGGTAGGCTTTAGGAATATCACCTGCTTTCACTAAGTCCATCGCTACCTGTTTTTCTTGGATAATTTCGTCATGAAAGGCGTGAATAGAGCGATCTCTTTGAATGCAACGGCGGGTTTCTCTAAGTTCTTCATTAGTCATGCCGTGAATCTTTACGCTGCTCCATAGCGGCACCATTCTCTCACCGTGCTCGCCCACTACAAAGCCCTGCACGAGCTGTCGCCGCACGCCCAAGTCAGCGGCAATTTCTCTACGAAATCTGAGCGTGTCGGAGTAAGCGCCTACCCCAATCACTCGATGGCGACCTAAGTGTCGGCTGAATACTTCAACGGCAAGTTCTACAGGATTGGTGATGATGATAGCGACTTCGTGACCGTAGCCATGTTTCGCGATCGCCTTAGCGTAGCGCTCAAATATCGGCAGATTCGTCTCAGCGAGCTGCGCTCGAGACGTAATCTTCCCATCTACCGTTGCCCCCGCCGTCATCACAATCACGTCAGCAACAATATCTTCAGGCCGCAGCGCCACATCAAAGATCGGTGCTTTCTCTGCGTAGGCATCGCTCAAATCGCTACAGAGCCCAAACAATACCTGCCCGCTGCGCCCTTCTTCTCGCCCTACGAGCTGCAACCGCTCAGTTGGATCTAGTACGCCAAGCACCACTAGCTGTGCGACAATTTCTCTGCCGCAGTCTCCGCTAGCCCCGATAATCGCAACATCCATTGTGTTCCTCGCTTACGCCGCTTTAGTTAAGCACAGCATAGGGCAAATGGACTGTTACAGAGGTTGCATTGAATGCGATCGCCCATCTTCTCAAGTCCTAGCGACCGCTATAATCAATCTATTCTGACTCGCTAAAGACAGTGATGCCATGACCACCTCACCTTCTCTCAAGCCAACAACTCAATCCCTTTACGATACCGATTACATGCGGTGGATAGAAACGACGCTGCAAAAGATAAAGCAGCAGGACTATGCCGGTGTCGATTGGGAGAATTTGGTTGAGGAAATTGAAGCCATGGGGCGTAGTGAAAAGCATAGTTTAGAAAGCAACCTCATTGTCATAGTGTTGCATTTGCTAAAGTGGCAGTATCAGCCTGAGCGTAGAAGCGGAAGCTGGGCTGGGAGTATCGTTGAGCATCGCAGACGAGTTTCTAAGTCGTTGAAAGAATCACCCAGCTTAAAACCTTATTTAGAGCAAGTATTTGATGGTGAGTATCGCTACGCTCTTCGGCAAGCGGTTGCTGAAACACAACTTTCTGTAGATACTTTTCCATCAGAATGTCCTTACACAATAGATCAAGTTCTAGACCAAGATTTTATGCCCAGATGAGTCCCTTTTTGAAACGGTAAAAATGATTCGCTATGACAATCTCACCTTCTACTAAACGGACGACGCGATCGCTATACGATACTGACTACGTGCAGTGGGTAGAAACGACGATACAAAAATTACAGCGTCAGGACTATGCCGACGTTGACTGGGAGAATTTGCTAGATGAGATTGCTGAGATGAGCCGCAGCGAAAAGCGTCGTTTAAAAAGTAATCTTATTATCGTTCTACTGCATCTCCTTAAATGGCAGTATCAGCCCGATCGCAGAAGCAGAAGCTGGGCTAGTAGCATTGCAGAGCATCGCAGACGAGTGCATGAAGCGCTTGAGGCTTCACCTAGTCTGAAGCCTTACATAGAGAATATATTGTCATCAGCCTATACCAGCGCAGTGAAGCTAGCATCGATAGAAACAGGCATTGCTCAATCGGCATTTCCGAACGAGTGCCCTTATACAATTGCTCAGTCGTTACATGACGACTTTATGGCTGAATAAGCTATTCGATTCCTGTACCCAACTATGTGCTTCGCTTAAGCGTTGTGATAGCAGTAGCAAATCCGCCTGCAATGAGCCCCCAGAAGGCTGATCCGATACCGAATAAGGCAATTCCAGAGGCAGTAACAAGAAAAGTGATGAGTGCGGCTTCGCGGTCTTTTTCGTCTGCGAGGGCGACTGCAAGACCTTTGCCGATAGTGCCTAAGAGGGCAAGGCCAGCGATCGCGACTACAAGCTCGTTAGGCAAGGCCGCAAATAATGAGCCGACAGTAGCGCCGAATAGGCCAATGATGATGTAAAAAATGCCGACTGCGATCGCTGCCACATACCGCTTATCCGGGTCTTCGTGCGCTTCTCTCCCCATTGAAATGGCCGCTGTAATCGCAGCTAAGTTAATCGCAAATGCACCAAATGGGGCCAACAACAAAGTTGCAACACCCGTCCAGCCAATTAAAGGAGAGATCGGCGTATCGTAACCAAAGGCGCGAATTACCGCAACACCCGGTACATTCTGCGAAGCCATTGTCACAATAAATAGCGGTAAACCAACGCCGACAATGGCTGAAAAGGAGAAAGTGGGTGCCGTAAAAACAGGCTGTGCGAGCTGCCACTGAATTGTATCGAGCTGAAGCAGTCCTTGCGCCCCTGCAATCAAAATCCCAAGTACCAGAGAAGACAGTA
Source organism: uncultured cyanobacterium (assembly GCA_963793265.1). Classification (GTDB taxonomy): domain Bacteria; phylum Cyanobacteriota; class Cyanobacteriia; order Phormidesmidales; family Phormidesmidaceae; genus Phormidesmis. The sequence continues at coordinate 1,530,318 of CAWBZI010000001.1, read as the reverse complement.
CGGCATAGCGCGGTGAGATTTGACGCATGAATAAGTACAAGCAAAACATTGCAAACGTCATCACGAACCGGGTTTGCATTGCAACAAATGCGCCCAAGCCAAACTGCAACAATACGCCTGCTAGCATTGCTGAGGCCAGAGACAGCGGGATTGAATTCATAGCTCGCTCAAACCAGCCGGTAAATCCGCAAACTGTAATCAGCGCGCACAGAGTAGAAAAGCGCCAATCGCATCGGACATAGAGACGCCCACAGCCGCCGGAATCAGCAGTGCCGCGCCCGGCGTAGACCAGGCAGTAACCACTGGCATTTTGTAGCGCCACGATAAGATCGCGCTGGTAAGCCCCATGCCGAGCCCTAAGGCCCACATCCACGAACCAATTTCAGCAGGTGAAGCGCCTAAGGCTTGTGCGGCCTGAAACACAATGACGCCTGCACTTGTGAAGCCGACCAGCACCGTAATAAATCCGGCAATGACCGCAGAAAATGAGAAATCTTTAGCGAGTGTCATAGGCTTAAGGGCGCAATAAAAACTACTGCCCAGCCTATATATTTCTAAGACCCAATTTATAGGACAAAACTGACGTTCTGTACTTGCCGCGTTGCCCAAAAGCTTGATTTGAAACAACGGGTAAAATGACTTTGGTCATAAAAGTTCGTCCGCAATATAACAATCTGTTGCATACTTGCCAGGGAAGCTTCTTTTTTTAGTGCTTGCTTTGCCTTCAACAACTGCCTTTGTAGCTATGTGGGGCCACTGATGAAAGCACCTATTAGAATAAGGAGCTCGCTAGCTTAGCAAGTTCATCGATTGAAACTGGCTCAGTGCAGCGTGATTCCAGATAGTCGCGTATTCGACCGATAGCCTTGTGTTCTAGCTTTGGAGGGCTGAGCGATGGTTGAGATTGAACATGTCTAGAGAATAGCTGAGCAAAGAAGTGAAGTAGATAAAACTGCTGATCTAGCGGTTGAGTAGATGCCTCTGAAAGAGAATAAAAAAGCTGTTGAAACAGCCCATGCAAAGCAGGATCTTCTACAACAATACGGGAGAAGTACGGCAGCGAGCTTTGATCTGACCAACCCAATTGACGAACAATCTGTTGAATGGCAGTACTGCTAATGCAGACATTCCAGAAGGCCCAGCCCTCATTTGCGACAGGCGCACCAGTGTGCACTTCACCCGGATTAATGCAGTTGAAGCTGCCAGGATAGTGATAGTGCGTTTCTCTTTTGTAAAAGCACTTTCCTACGCCGCTTTGGTTGAGCCCAATGGTATAGGCATCGTGGAAGTGTTTGCCGAACTGATGCTCAAACAGGTGCGCCCTAAATAGCTCAATGCCAGGTACGTACCGCAGTTTGCAAAAGCTGGCAGAATCTGTGCGCTGGCAGAGCTTTTCGTAAGAGAAATCACCCACCGCTCACCCCCCGATAAATACAAACGGCCTTCACATCATACTGAAAAGGCATGAGGTGCAGCGTAAGTGCGTTCAGTCCAACTACCCTCACTGCGGTAAGGAGATTCACTAATACCTACTACAATGAGTCAATATCGCGAGGAGAAATTCGCTCATGGTTGCAACTTCGGTAAGACGCTATACGGCTGAAGAGTACCTGGCGCTGGAAGTAAACTCTGACATTCGCAATGAGTACCGTAATGGGGAGATTGTGCCAATGGCCGGAGGAACGCCAGCTCATAACCAGCTATCGAGTGCGCTGAGTGCGCTGCTTTGGTTTGGCTTGAGGCAGAAGCCATACATCGTATTCGTAACGGATCAAAGGCTCTGGCTTCCAGATGCTAACTTACACACCTATCCTGATGTGATGGTGCTTGCTGATCCGGTAGAGCTGAAGCCAGGAAGAAAAGATACAGTGATGAACGCGATCTTAATTGCAGAGACGCTTTCTGATTCTACAGAAGCCTACGATCGCGGGGATAAGTTTGCGCACTATCGAACGATGAAGACGTTTCAAGAATATGTGCTCATTCATCAGTATCGCCCTTGCGTAGAGCACTATGTCAGGCAGTCGGAGAACCAATGGTTGTTTAGAGAGTATGTAGGGTTGGAGAGCTAGCTTTACGATAGAGGCTGTGGGTGTAGCGATCGCGCTAGCAGACTTATACGAGGCAATCGAGTTTGAAGAAACTGAATCGAAAAAACCACAGTAGTAGCTCGTTCCCAACTGCCCCAAGCAGTTCAATCGCGTTTGCAGATGCTACTTGACCGCTAAGACGAAGGCCATAAGTTATCTCTATTAGAACAACAGGAAGCGGAGGGACTGGTTGACATATCAGAATTCTTATCTCTTCTTCGTCTGCGAATTACTCAGGTGACGAAACAAGTGTAGATAGGCTCAATCCTTGTCACGGTACTTGACTCCAAACAGAAATCAGTCTATCTTCAGTGTCAGAGCTGTGATGCCTATCACAATTCTACTTCCTCAGAACTCAATTTTGCCGAGCGCCATCGGCAGGTGCTACAACACCTAACCGACGGCTAACCTGACAAACTGATCACACCAGTCTGGAGGCTAGGGTTACTGTAACCCTTTGCCACCTCGATTCGTACTTCATTTTGCGGGGTGGCTCAGCTCTTTTGGGTTCTGATTTCCTCAAAACGACTCACCTTTTTGGAGATCAGACCCTCATGTTTATACCCGATACCTCGGACGCATCAGCGCCCAAAACTTCCAATGCCAGCGGTTTTGAGCCGCCCGCCTCAGAACCCAGTGCCGATCCTAATCGAGTGCGCCACATGATATATGGCAATCTGCTCACGGTGCAAGCCACGATTAAGCTGCTATACACCTTGGGCTACGCTGAGCCGAACGATTGGAGTCAGCCGATTTCGACGGGCAAGGTCAACGAGATAATGGTCATTCTTACGAAGCAGGTGAAGGTAGAACGCGGGTAAGGGGCAGGTTTGTCGCTTCAAGGAGTTGATTTGTTTCTTGAAGCGATCGCACTACACCATGCGACCAAAGTAAATTTCAGTATCGTACTCAACACATACCTTGCCTGCCTGCTGATGCGTCTTAAATATCTTCTCTAGTGCGTCTACCATCTGCTGAAAGTTTGGATGCTGTTCATTAGGTGTGTAAGACGAAGAAAGAAGCCTTCCTTTGAGTGCGGTGAAATCGAAGAAGCTGTTCGTTGTAGAGAGATTTTGTTTCTACCGATCCGTTGAAGAAAGCTTGCAGCTCAAGCAGTACAATATTCTTATGACGAATCTCTTTGTAGTCAGTACCGTACTGCTGTAGCAGCGCTTCATAGTCACGAAGGAACGCGGTTGATTCTGTTCGTCTAGAATTCCAGATCAATACAACCCATCCTTCGGGCTTAAGAATACGCGCAAACTCTTGTTTAGCCTTTTGCTGATCAAACCAGTGAAAAGCTTGAGCGGCTATTACATAATCAACAGACTGACTCGGTAGCGTTGTTGATTCGGCGGTACCTGTGACGCTGTGAAAGGTTGGATATGAGCGTAACTGTTGCGCTGCTGCTAACCGCATTGCTGAATTCGGCTCTACGCCAAAAACTGAATTGCCATTACGCAAAAACAGCTCGGCAGAAATGCCCGTACCTGAGCCAATATCTGCGATGCTGTCGGTAGGCGTTAGGTGGGTTTCTTGCTGTAGCAGGGCAAGGACGCCTGACGGGTAGCTCGGGCGATAGCGAACGTAGTTTTCTACTCGGTCGGAAAAGCGTTGGGTAGCGTCTTGGCGAGAGTGGGGGCGATCGCGCACAATGAATCCTCGAAATATCAATAGAAAGTCACCAGATTGCTCAATCCCTGCGACAATAAAAGCCGACTTTACTAAGCGATTATAGTCATGGCTCCAGAAACACGACGCAGCTTTTTAGGTGGACTTTTTAAGGGGAGCGATCGCCCGCTGACCATTTCGGTGGCGCTGATGTATGCAGGCATCTCAATCACGCTGGTGTTTGTATTAGCCGCCCTGTTCGCCCCGCTTATGCAAAGCTGGGGCTGGATTCAAGATCCGCTGCAAGGCTTAGCCAATATTCCGCACGAGCCACCTTCTAGTGCGCACTGGTTCGGCACAGATCGCGAAGGCTATGATATTTTCGCGCGGACGCTCTACGGTGCTCGGGCGGCCTGGCAGGTAGTGATTTTAGCCACGGTAATGAGCCTGGCAATTGGCGTACCGCTGGGCATGGTGAGCGGCTATCGAGGCGGCGCTATTGACCGAATACTGCTGTTTTTTATGGACACGATTTACACGCTGCCGGGGCTTTTGCTGTCAGTCACGCTGGCTTTTGTGGTGGGCCGTGGCGTCGTTAATGCAGCCGTGGCGCTTTCCATTGCCTACGTGCCTCAGTACTACCGGGTGGTTCGCAACCACACCGTTAGCGTTAAAACGGAGCTATTTATTGAGGCCGCCCAATCGATGGGCGCGTCTACCTGGGTGGTGCTCTCTCGCTATTTGTTTCTTAACGTTGTGCAAAGTGTGCCAGTACTCTTTACATTGAATGCGGCGGACGCGGTGCTGGTGCTGGGCGGACTGGGCTTTTTGGGCCTTGGCTTACCAGGGGCTACGCCTGAGTGGGGCGATGCTTTGCGCAAGGCACTGGATGCTTTGCCGACAGGTATATGGTGGACGGCGCTCTTTCCAGGATTGGCGATTACGACGATGGTGACAGGTCTGTCGCTGATTGGCGAAGGGCTCAACGAGTTTATTAATCCGCTGTTGCGTCGTGAGAATTGGGACTAAACGGCTATGAGTTTTGTGATGACCCCACAGCAACGGGCGCTTGAGAAAAAGTACCGGCAGCTATCGGATGCGGCGCGATCGCTCGTCCAGGTCATCGCCATACTCTACGAACCTGTTAGCCGTGAAGTCGCGTTTAAGTGCTGGAATAGTGCGATCGCTCGAAACAGCGATCTTCTCGAACATCTAGAAATTGAGCCTATAGAAACCAAACCTTTTAGAGGGCTCATAACAGAACTGGTTGACCAGGATATTCTCAGTCAGCAGCGGTCAAAGGGCGTTCACTGTCATGAGGTTCTGATTGATATTGTGGTGCGAGATGCGGTTGTTGCAGGCACATTTGAGCCGATTGCTATGGCGATCGCAACCCACTTCCCTGTTTATGAACGCTATCCTGACGGCCCGCTAAACTTTCGTCAAGAATCCCAGTTCATCCGAGAGCTAAGAATTGCCATCTACCGGCAAGACCTGCGGGAAATAGACGCGCTACTCGAAGACCTTAAGCACGTTTACTGGCCAGCGACCGTTTCTTTCCCAGAGGTACTACGACAGGCACTCACAAATCCTTTTGACGTAGACTGGTTCAACGGCCTTTCTAGAGAGTTTTTTGAGCTTGGGCTGAGCGTCATTCTGAGAGATGCTGTAGAAAAGGGCGCACCTGCTCATGAGCCTTTTGCCCTGCTAGAAGAAGCCTATAACGATTATCAGTTGAGCCCGGCGCTATGCCTTGTTTATGCTGAGCAGCTATGGTTGCGCGGCTACATCAACGAAGCTGCCGATGTACTCGCAAATACTAAAGTCACGGGCGATGATAAGGCGAGTCATAGCGCTTTGTTGGGTGTGATCGCCTTTCTCTTTGATCAAAATACAGAAGCCCTAGCCCACTACCGCAGCGCTTTAAAAGCTACTGGCAAATCACAATCTGCTAAGGCCGAATGGTTTGAACAGTCAGCCGCCGCTCTCTTCTTTTTTGCTCTGCTCAAAGACGGTAGCCCTACAGCCTACGCCGAAGCTGAGAAATACGCCTCTTTATTACTACGACAAAAAGAACATGGGCTCAAGCGCAGTATGCCAATGCTGCGAAGCGTTCTACATACGCAGCAAGGAAAATTTGCCACAGGAACAGAAACCGCAGAACAGTTTACGCAACACGCTTTCAGCAATGCGGGCCTACCCTTTCTTATCGAAATCTACAGCCTTTATTGGCTAGATACCCAGCATATCGGCCAGCGCTTTGCTGCCGAGCTACCGCCTCTGTGCCAAAGCGCACTCAACGCAGGCTACGACTGGATCGCACTAGAGACTGCTGAACTGTTGGTGAGCTATCAAAACAAAAGTATCTATGCCGAGAATATCATTGCGCTGCGAGATAGAACACAAAGTCTTCCTTTGCTCGGTGTTATTCAAAAGAAAGCTGCCTGGGAGCTATCGCTAAACGCGCTTACCAATTTAGTGAGCCCACAAGCTGTTGAAGAGACGGCTGTTCCACAGGCTACCTTTCGTTTAGTTTGGCGGCTGCGATTTATCTCTTCTACCTTTTGGTCGCTTACGCCAATAGAACAAAAACTTAGCGTAAAAGGTGGCTGGACAAAGGGCAAGGCGATCGCCCTAAAGCGCCTTGCTACTGAAAAAATAGACTACTTCACTGACCAGGACAGACAGGTTTGCGACGGTCTAGAGGTCGGGTACGAGGAACACTATTATTCTCAGTATTCCAAGCCTAAGTATACGTTTACGGCTGAGGCATTGCGATCGCTCATCGGGCATCCCCTAGTCTTTTGGGAAGACGCGCCAACCGTGCGAGTAGATGTGGTGGCTGGTGAGCCTGAGCTGTTGGTGAAACGGTTGGATAGCGATCGCCTCCGCCTAGCGCTATCGCCGCCTGTGAAAAATTCTGATGTGCTGGTGGTAAAAGAAACGCCGACTCGGCTAAAGGTGATTGTGATTAATGAGCAGCACCAGCGAATTGCGCAGGTGTTGGGGCCGCGAAATCAGTTAGAGGTGCCTGCTGCTGCTGAAGAAAAGGTGTTAGATGCGATCGCCTCTATTGCGAGCTTGGTCACCATTCAATCCGATATCGGTGGCGGTACAGACGCCGAAGAAGTGCCTGCCGATGCGACCCCGCACGTGCATTTACTGCCCGCAGGTGAAGGGCTAAAAGTATCGCTGCTAGTTCGCCCGTTTTCGACAGGTGGTGCTTACTATCCGCCGGGGAAAGGTGGGGAGACAGTGATTGCCGAAGTAGAGGGTAATCGTCTGCAAACGCAGAGAGATCTACAGATGGAGAGGAAAAATACCAGCGCGGTGAAGAGAGCGTGCGCGGTGCTTCAGCAGTATAAGGCGGACTCGGGAGAGTGGCTAGTTGATGAGACTTCTGATTGCTTAGCGCTATTGTTGCAGCTTCAAGAACTCGGAGAGAAGGTGAAGGTTGAATGGCCAGAAGGTGAGAAGTTTAAGATCTCTCGTCAGTTTGGCGTTAGCGATTTTAAGATCAACATTCATCGCAAAAAAGACTGGTTTGCGGCCAGTGGAGAATTGCAGGTCAGCGAAGGACATGTGGTTGATCTGCAACAGCTTATGTTGCTGATGAACTCAGCCACCGGGCAGTTTATTCCGCTAGCAGGTGGAGAGTTTTTGGCGCTCACAGATGAGTTTCGCAGGCGCTTGCAGTCTCTAAGCCGGGTGTCGGAGTCTCGTAGTAACGAGGTGCGAATTCATGGAACCGCCGCTTTGGCGCTTGATGAAGCCATGGCTGGTATGAAACAGCTTGAGGTTGATCAGGCGTGGCGATCGCATATCAAACGCATTAAAACGGCGCAGCAGATCAAGCCCAAACTGCCAAGCGGGCTTAAGGCTAAGCTACGAGACTATCAGCGTGAAGGCTATGTTTGGCTGTCTAGGCTGGCGCGCTGGGGTGTGGGCGCTTGCCTAGCTGACGATATGGGCTTGGGCAAAACCCTGCAAGGACTCGCCGTGATTCTGAGCCGCTGTCGTAAGGGGCCAACGCTAGTGATTGCGCCGACTTCGGTGTGTATGAACTGGAGCAGTGAGGCCGAGCGATTTGCGCCGAGTTTGCAGGTGAAAAGCTTTGGTACGGGTAGTCGGCAGCAGCTTGTAGAGAGCCTGGGGCCGAAGGATCTGCTGGTGTGTAGCTATGGGCTTTTGCAGCAGGATGAGGTGGCTAATATGCTGGCGGAGGTGAGTTGGGAAACCATTGTGCTTGATGAGGCGCAGGCGATTAAGAATCAGGCGACTAGGCGATCGCAAGCCGTGATGGCCCTACAGGGCAGCTTCAAAATCATCATGACTGGCACCCCAATTGAAAATCACCTGGGCGAACTCTGGAACCTGTTTCGCTTCATTAATCCGGGCCTGCTAGGCTCGCTCGACAGCTTCAATCTCCGCTTTGCTAACCCGATTGAGCGCGACCAAGACGAAGCCGCCCGCGATGCGCTTAGAAAGATTATTCAGCCCTTCATCTTGCGCCGTACAAAAGATCAGGTGCTTACGGAGCTGCCCTCGCGAACAGAAATTACGCTGCCTGTAGAGCTGAGTGATGATGAGATGGCCTTTTACGAGGCGTTAAGAAGAGAGGCGCTAGAAAAGCTGAGCGGCAAAGAGGTGCAGGCGGGCCAAAAGCATTTGCAGGTGCTTGCTGAAATTATGCGGCTGCGTCGTGCCTGCTGCAATCCGGCATTAGTGCGACCTGAGCTAGGCATAGAGAGCACAAAGTTGCAGCAGTTTGCTGATCTGATTGCAGAACTGTTGGACAACGGTCATAAGGCGCTGGTATTCAGCCAGTTTGTTGATCATCTCAAAATCTTGCGTAAGCATTTAGATAAGCAAAAGATTTCCTATCAGTATCTTGATGGCAGTACGCCCGCGAAGCAACGGAAGGTGCGTGTTGATGCCTTTCAAGACGGTGAAGGCGACGTGTTTTTAATCAGTCTTAAAGCGGGTGGAACGGGCTTAAACCTGACGGCGGCAGACTACGTGATACATATGGATCCCTGGTGGAATCCGGCGGTAGAAGATCAGGCGAGCGATAGAGCCTATCGGATTGGACAGCAGCGCCCGGTGACGATTTATCGACTGGTGGCCAAAGGAACGATTGAAGACAAGATTGTCTCTTTGCATAAGCTCAAGCGCGATCTTGCCGATAGTTTGCTGACAGGATCGGATGCGAGCGGTAAGGTTTCGACAGAGCAGTTGTTGTCGCTGATTCAGCAGTAGTTCGCAACAATCTCTACACCCTACCCAAAGACATCATCAAATCTCGTTAAGCCGCCGCTGAAACTCAGCGTCTATTCGATCCTTTTGCTCAAGCTCTTGGGTCAGCATGTCCTTGCCAGAGTCGTAAACAGACTCATCAGCCCGCAGTACCTTCTGCTCAGCAAACTGATGGGCAAAGGCCAGCTTTTGCTGAAAGCGATCGACACCGCTTAACTGGTTGAGCATGATTGCCCGATCGGCGCGTTCTTCGTTGCGCTTTTCAATTTTGCTGTTGCGCCACTGCGTCCAGTAATAGCGAGCTAAAGGAATGCCTAAAAAGCCAATCCCGTAAGCGAGCAGCACCCAGAAGATAGATTGAACCAGTGCTAAATATCCGGTGAGCACGATGCCCTGAGCCACTGCGCTTTGAAACATATTCCAAAGCACTAAAGCGCCAACAATGTTTAATGAGCCTAATGCGATCGCACCCATCACCTGCCCCGAAGAGGCCGATGTAAACTTACGCTTAACCTCTTTCAAATAAGCCGCTACATTAGAAGATCTTCTCTGAGCTGCGGTGACCTGAAGCTCTGGAAAGTAATACACCAAGTCTCCGGTTGGGCTCACTTCAGGCACACCGTTAAAGCGGCTGAGTACTGGCAGCATGTAGTCTTCAAACTCTCGATCAGAGCCTTCGCCTAAGTCGTCTAAATAAGGTGCAATTTGCTCAGCCGTAACCGCGCCTTTGTTGTTAGCAATTACCGTTCCGATTGTTTGCCAGCGACGTTCTTCTAGGTCGGCATTAGGATCGCCGTCGCCAAAGAGAAAGGAGAAGATAGCTTCAAGGAAGTTGGGCTGATCGCTCGGCGCGCGTCCCTGCGATCGCCTCGCCGGACTCATCCCACGTCGGCCATAGCCGTTAGAGTAGTAGCGCCTGCGTCCGTAGCCTGGGCTGAAGAAATAAAAGAAGTTGGTGGGGAAAATCATGAATCCACCGCCGCCCCGATCGTCTCGGTTGTTGCCGCCGCCACCCTGGCTAGCCATTGCAACGGTGAGTGCCAAAATTGCGATCGCAATTACCGCAATCGACAGCATTAGCAGCAAGCCAAACGAAATGCGAATCAGGTAAAACACCACCCGCCACACCTTCGCCGCCGACTCCTTAAAGCGCAACTGCCAGTACTTACTGCGCAGCACGCCCCTAAAGTTTTTCGGAAACTCATAGGCAATCTCGCCCGTTTCCGACACCTGCAAATGCCCTTGCGTCTCCGAGGCCAGCGCCAGCAACCCCTGCTGCGCCACCTCCACATTCAAACCCGCCTTTGCAGCCACATCGCCCACCGTCACCCGGTAGTCAAGAGACTCCACCGCCTTCATCACGTTTGGGTTCAGTTCTTTAACATCTAACGCTGCATTCATGCTATTGCCTCGCAAAGCCCACCAGTCTTCTTCTTGTACAGACTTTCGGTGGTAGTCTCCAAATCTCTTTCCCTTTAGTATAGGAGGCAAAATTAAAGGCGACAGACCGGGCCGATGTTCGGGTTTCCCAGTGCTTACAAATGCCATGTAAAAATGCCATAAAAAATGCCGGTCGTTCCAAAGAATCGGAAGGCAACCGGCATTTACGATGTGCTTATCTAAATAGACTCATCTCAAAAGCTTTGAGCAAATCTACATCTGAGAAGCTCGACCCAAAACCTGATCTTTGAGGCCGTTCATCTCGCTAGCAAGTTCAGCGCGATTGGATGCCTTGAGTAGATAGCGGTAGATAAACCAGCCGCTATAAATGAGGCCGATTAGCTCAAACAAAGGCGCTAGTACGGGCACATCGTTGATGGCATCTAAGATTGCCAGGGTGAGCTTGACGGCGATAAACGCGCCGAAAATAAGGCCCAACGCAAGCAAAGGTCGCTTGTACTCTCGAAAAAACTCACCAAAGTACTTGGGCAATTCTCCCAGGCTATCGACCACTTTAGCGGTCACAGCTTTCAATTGTTCAACCGACTCATTAGCAGGCGGTTCGGTGGCTTCTGCGGGCGTTCGGACGCCGTTGGTGACGACAGGCTCGTCTGTTTTAAATTCGGTAGTCATAGTAGTGGGTATTTAGTTAAGGACAGAGAACTAAAACTTCGCTATGCTGTGCTTTTTTTAGAGAGTTCTTGTCACTTTAAAGAGCCGATGACCATTCCGAAAGTAATAGCCCATTCAGCTGTAAAAGAACTGCCTAAAAAGTACTGACAGTAAGCAAAGTATAAATTAAGGCACCATAGTAGCGCCTTCACTGCAAGGTGACTAGCTGCGATCGCTAGTCTTTTGTTAACGAGAGCTAGCTTATAGCTTTTACTCCAGTTTATAGAGCCAAGGCAATCTATTCCTCAATATTCCGACAGACCTAAATAAGATAAAAGCCTGACATTTGAAGAAAACCGTAGTAATCGCTGCAATATTAACTCCCTTGCGCTTGATTGTACTATTAAGTGTACTACTTGGAGTATTTCTATCTTTAAGCTCTGTGAAGCCTGCGCGCTCACCTCTCTAGAATAGAGAGAACTGCAATTGTTTTAGGAGTGACCCCATAGAGAAAATTTACGGCGAGCTAAAGGGGCTGAAAACCAGTCAGCTCAAAGAACTCAGAAGAATCTATCACCAAAGGTTGCCGGTTGACCGCGTTACCACGCCAGAATTTGCCCAGCGCTTGGCGGCTGTGAGTACAGACATCAACCAGGCAATATGTGCCTATATCGACCGGCGCGGGCATGTGATTCGAGTTGGCGTGGGCTCTCCGCACAAAACGCAAATTCCTGTTTTGGAGCTGCCGCGCTATGGTGCCGAGCGCCTGTGCGGCATTCGCTGCGTGGCGACTCAGCTTAAGGTAGAGCCGCCGAGCCATAGCGTGCTCACGGCCATGGCGATTCAGCGGTTAGATGCGATCGCTCTGCTCACCCTCAGCGGCTCCGGCTTCAAGCGCAAAGGCGGCGGCGCAACCGGCTACATCCGCGAAAGCTACCTGGCCCATCTGGTGCCCCACCCCGAAGTGAAGTGGGAAGTCTCTGAGCCGTTGACGCTAGAAGACCTCGACGAGCAAGATTTTTTGGACTTGGCCGAAGGGCTAGAGGAAGAATTTCGCCGGGTGTTTGTCGCGCAGCAGGTCGATACGGATCGCGATCGCGCCATCCTGGTCGGCTTGATGACTGACAAAATGACCGATGCTGCTTTTGAAAATGGCCTGGAGGAAGTGACTCGGCTGGTGGAAACCGCGGGCGGCGACGTGCTGCAAACCATGACGCAAAAACGCGCTCGCCCTCATCCGCGAACGGTGATTGGTGCCGGTAAGGTCGAGGATGTGGCTTTGGCCGTGCAGACCTTGGGAGCGAATTTGATTGTGTGCGATCGCGATCTTTCCCCCGCCCAAATCCGCAATCTAGAGGCCCAGGTCGGTATCCGCGTCGTCGATCGCACCGAACTCATCCTCGACATTTTCGCCCAGCGCGCCAAATCAGGAGCCGGTAAGCTCCAAGTTGAACTCGCGCAGCTTGAATATCAGCTTCCTCGTTTGACCGGACGCGGCCAGGCCATGTCCAGGCTTGGTGGCGGTATTGGCACCCGAGGCCCTGGCGAAACGAAGCTTGAAACCGAGCGCCGCGCCATTCAAAAGCGGATTAGTCGGCTGCAAAAAGAAGTGAGCGAGCTGCAAGAGCACCGGGCTAGAATGCGCCAGCGCCGTCAGCAAAATTCTGTACCGTCTGTCGCGATTATCGGCTACACAAACGCGGGCAAATCTACCCTGCTCAACTGCCTGACGGACTCGGATGTGTATGCCGCCGATCAGCTATTTGCGACCCTAGATCCGACGACTCGGAAGATCCAGATTGCAGAAGATGATAGCTGCGAGGTGCGATCGCTCGTCCTCACCGACACCGTAGGCTTTATCCAAGACCTGCCGCCCGCACTAATGGACGCCTTTCGCGCCACCCTAGAAGAAGTCACCGAAGCCGACGCCCTCGTTCACGTGGTCGATGCCTCACACTCAGCCTGGAAAGAGCACATTCAGTCTGTGATGGGCCTGCTCGGCCAAATGCCAATCGCACCAGGGCCAATTCTACTGGTATTTAACAAGCTCGATGAAGCCAGCACCGATGCTCTAGAGCTAGCCAAAGACGAGTACCCTCAAGCAGTATTCATCTCGGCAGTCAATAAATTAGGTCTAGACACGCTCAAGCAGAAAGTGCTTCAGCTTGTAGACTATGCCGTTGCCAGCTAATCTGTCGCCGCCTGATTGCTGGTTAATATGCCCATCAAAATTTCCATCACGTCTTGTAAATCTGTAGGTACGCGATAAAGAGAAGAATCTTGAAATACGATTTGCTTCTCAGCATCCAACCAACCAAACTGCCATACATTGCCGATAGTGACAGCGCCGTAGAGTTTCTTCTGGGTGTTTTCTTTGCGAGAAAGGGCTAGTAGCTCAACCGCTAGCTGAGTAAACCCGCGCGTGAGATCGTCGTTTTTAGCTTCTACAACGAGCAGGCTTTTCTCACCTCTGACTAAATAGTCCAGCTTACCCTTAAGCTGATCGTCAACAGCGAGCGCGTACTCAATGCGCAGTTGACTATTTGATTGCTCCGTTACGCTAAAAAGAATAGGAGAAACTAAAGCTTCCCGGCGGGCAGTTTCACTAGAGAGCCGGACGCGCTTCAGCCTGCTTTGAAGCTCTGCCTTTAGCGGTTCAACGATAGAGGAATTGGCCTCTCCCCTGTGGAAAGTAAGATCTTCGAGGACAAATCCCACGCCAAATTCGGCTAGGATCTCGTCGATCTCGTAAGGCATTTCAAAATATGATCGAAACGTATACGATCTGCCCTTTTCTAATAGGTTCAGGCGAGACATAGCCTATTTCCAAATGGTGTGACCGCTTTAATCTATCGTTTAATTAGCCAGATCAATCAGCCGGACTGTATCCGCCTGGCTCAAGTCCTCTCACAGCAGCGGGCGGCTCCTTCTCCGACTCAAAGCCAGAAATTGCCGCTAGCTTGCCCAAAGTCTGTGCGCCAAAGTAATACTCATCATCAATTACCCAGGTTGGATAAACATCTATGCCCATTTCATCGCATAGCTCCGGCTGCGGGTTATAGCCTTGCGGGTCGCACTCTACATAAGGAATTAGATCTACCACTCCGTCAAAGTATTGCTTTTGAACCGAGCAGTGAGGGCACCAGTACGCGCCATACATTTTTGCTCCGGTATCACTCAAGTAGTTAGCAAGCTGCGCTTTGTAAGAGCCCGGCAGCGAGCTACATCCGCTCAGGGCCGTTAGCGTTACACCCAGAAACAATAGCCGACTTGAAAAATTGCGCTTTTGGCTACGACTCATAGGTTCACTTTCTGATACATCATTATCAATAGAAATAGTCAGCATTCCCTACAGGCCATCGTCACCCTATTGCGAGTGTGTAGGGTATCCACACCCCACATTTCTTAAAGAATCTGGCAGTATATATCGTAATAACGAGCGTGAGATCTGATGAGTTTTATAAAAAAACTGCCCGGCACATCTTTGAAGCGAGAAATTCGGCAGTGGGTTCGATGGATGGCCAGCGCTGCCGTCGTGTTCTTGCTGACGAATACGCTTTGGATGCTGCCTGCCTGGGCGCTCTCGGCAGTTGAAGAGGCGATCGCCCCGCCACCTACAACCATCACTCAAACAGATACACTGACAGACACGCAAGTAGAAAGCAGCCGCCCCGCGCCGATTAGCGCGCTCTCCGGTGACAGCTTTGTCGCCGCTGCCGTTCGCAATGTTGGTAGCGCAGTGGTTCGCATCGACACAGAGCGCACCGTTACGCGCAACGTACCTGACCTTTTCTACGATGACCCTTTCTTTCGCGGCTCTTACGGCAATCGAGGCGGCGGCTTTCAAAGCATCCCCCAAGAAGAACGCCTCAGCGGTCAGGGCTCCGGCTTTATCATTAGCGAACGCGGCGATATTCTCACTAATGCTCACGTGGTTGAAGGCACTGATAAGGTCAGCGTTAAGCTCAAAGACGGTCGTTCTTTTGAGGGCTATGTAGAAGGTATTGATGAGATTACAGATTTGGCGGTGGTGCGGATCGATACGGCGGGTGAGCCTTTGCCAGTGGCGCAGCTTGGCAACTCAGATGAGGTAGCTGTCGGGGACTGGGCGATCGCAGTCGGCAATCCATTGGGTCTAGACAACACCGTCACCCTCGGCATTGTGAGCACCCTCAAGCGCTCAAGCACGGCAGTCGGCATTCCTGACAAACGCATCGACTTTATCCAGACCGACGCGGCGATTAATCCTGGTAATTCGGGTGGCCCCTTGCTCAACGCTAGAGGCGAGGTAATTGGTATCAATACCGCTATTCGCGCCGATGCGATGGGGATTGGATTTGCCATTCCCATCGATAAGGCCAAATCTATTCAGGCCCGGTTGGCTAAAGGCGAGCGTATTGCACATCCTTATTTAGGCGTACAGATTGCGACCCTTACGCCAGATATGGCGAAAATGAACAACGAAGACCCCAACAGCGCGATTGAGCTGCCGGTTACTAATGGTGTGTTGGTTGTACGTGTGCTGCCGAATACGCCTGCGGCTGATGCCGGGCTGCGCCGAGGTGATGTGATTGTTGAGATTGGCGGACAGCCGATTCGCCGGGCCGATCAGCTACAGAGCACGGTGGACGAAGTGAAGGTAGGCGATGCGTTGCAGGTGACTTTGAAAAGAGGCGATCACATTCAGAAAATATTTGTTAAAACAGCCGACCTTTCTACACAGGAAAACGCTTAATTGACCAATAACTGTTAAAAAACAGACGATTTTAGCTATATTTCGCTAACAGTTTGGCTCTAGTTTATCAGCCTTGAAACTATTGTGTTAGTACAGACAAGCTCGTACAATCTAACGCAGGTTTACGGCACTAAAAGAGGCAGCCTATCTTAAAACAAATGGCATAGCCGAGTACACGATAGCTAACGTACACGGCGAAATAACAGCTTGGGAGAAATTTCTTACTTGCTATCAAGTAACATTTTCTGCTGGGTTTTTTACTGCCAGCTTGCGCTTTGTCGGGGCTCTTTCGTACAGGTCAGTGATCACAAAAAAACACTTTTATGAAAGAGCCTTTATAAATTCCATTTTCGCAATTGATGTCTACAGAAACTAACACCCCAATGACCTACCCTACGCAAAATTCAGTAGCTTTAAGGCTGATCAATATCGGGTTTGGCAATACTGTTTCAGCCAGCCGCGTGATTGCCATTGTGAGCCCTGAATCTGCACCGATTAAGCGGATTGTTTCAGAGGCGCGCGATCGCACCCAGCTTATCGACGCCACCTACGGCAGACGCACCCGCGCCGTCATCGTCACCGACTCCGGCCACGTCGTCCTATCCGCCATCCAACCCGAAACCGTCGCCCAGCGATTCGTCGTCTAGCCATCGGTTTCCACCTAGCAAAAAAGCCCTGAGGTTCCAAACCTCAGGGCTTTTTGTTGGCTGTCTATTCACTGGTAGGGGCGTATGGTCATACGCCCTCCGACCTCAGCAATCTAACCTACAGCGCCGAACTATCATCAATCAGCCCGTCACCACCAAACGGCAGCTTCTTCTCCTCAGCTTTCTTCTCAGTGCCACCAACCATGCCGTCGCCTGCAATCATATCCAGGCCACCTTCACGGTCGTAAGCTCTCGCCGTACGGTCATCAAGCACCATATCCGAAAGCGCCATATTATCGCCTAAGAAAGTCCCGTCAAACGACGTATCAATCTCAGGTGAGGTGGGCTCTTCGTAGGCATTGAATCCCGTACCTGCCGGAATCAAGCGACCGATAATCACGTTCTCCTTCAGGCCGCGCAGCCAGTCAGACTTACCTTGAATCGCCGCTTCAGTCAGTACGCGAGTCGTCTCTTGGAAGCTTGCCGCCGAGATAAAGCTGTCGGTATTCAGTGACGCCTTCGTAATTCCGAGCAGCACAGGCGTGTAGTCCGCCGGAGCCATCCCCGTAATCGACATCGCCTCGTTCACCTGCTCAAGCTGACGAATCTCAACCAGCTCGCCCGGTAGCATGGTGGTATCACCGCCATCTTCCAAACGCGCCTTCGAGGTCATCTGCCGCACAATCACTTCAATGTGCTTGTCAGAAATATCAACGCCCTGCGACTGATACACAGATTGCACTTCGTTCACTAAGAACGACTGCACCTGCTCCAGGCTCAGCATCGCAGCTTCATGTGTGCCCTTATTCTCGCGGTAGTACTTGTAGAACACCTCTAGAATCTGGTGAGGGTTAGAAGGCCCGTCTGTTAGCGGCTCGCCCGTTGTCACCTTCTGACCGTCACCGATCACAAGGTTCTGCCCTGGCGTTACGGGGTAGTCAGTCACGACCCCATCGCTTTCAACCACCTTAATCTCAACGGTTTCATCCTCGGCATATACCACTTGGGCAACGCCTGGACGCTCCGCTAGGATGCAGGCTTCTTTCGGCTTACGAGCTTCTAGCAGCTCCTCAATACGCGGCAAGCCCTGAATGATGTCGCCGGTTTTAGCGCGCTCAAATACGAGCAGCACCAAACCGTCACCCCGCTGTACCAGATCGCCGTTGTCGATGTGCAGTACCGCGCCAGTAGATACGCGATAAGGACGCGCAATTCGCATGGTGATTTGGCTGTCGGTGGCTTCGATGACCTGGCCCGATTCTTGCGATCGCACCCCATCAGCAACCTCTGTCGCATCCACCAGCAAATCACCTTCAGAAACCGTTGGCGGCTTGCCCTCAGTATCAATCACCATCTGATCAGCATCACGCACCACCAGCACCCGCCGTACAGATTCTAGGTCTTCACGGATACCGCGAATTTGCCCAGCTTCCTTACAGCGAATCTCAGTCCGCGCGATCACCGCACCTGGCGTAATCTCGTCACCATCTTCTACGAGCAGCCGTGTCTTAGTACTGCCCTGAGTCTGGTCAGCCTCAATATCACGACGAACCACAAGCGTTTCGAGTACCACAAGCTGCAAGCGCTTAGCCGACTCCTCATCGTTCTCGTCATCCGCTTTCATCTCAATGTCAGCCGTAAGCTGAGAGCCGCCTTCGTCTATATCAAGCACGAGCTGCGTCCGCAGAATCTCTAGGCCATCTACCGACTTAACACGCTCGCCGTCTTTATAGAGCAGCCGCTGAATCGCGCGCAGGCTAATCGAATTATCGTCACTGTCGCTCACAGAAGACTGACTTGGCACTCTGGCCTCATCAGGCACCTCAAACTCCTGCACTGGGCGCAGTAGCAGCGCTGCACCTTCAGGCGTTTCAACGAATTCCACATAGCGCAGCGAATCTGCTACCACACCCGGAATCACTTCCTCGCCTGCGTTCACGATGGTTTCATTCTTAGCGCTAGCCACATCTGGGCTATCTACCATGTGAATGTCACCGGGGCGAATGGTCACCTCACGCAGAATGTCATTCTTCTGAATCACGTCTACAACGCCGCTGGTCTGACAGAAGATGTCCTTAACAACTTCTGTGCCCGCTTCGATGTACTGGCCAGTTTCTACCATCAGCAAGGAAATGTCCTTATTCACCTCATGGCTCTCTGCCGGAATCCACAGAATGGTGCCGCCTTTGGTGATTTCGTAGCCGTTCTTGGCCTTGCCGCGCTTAGCGACTTCAACCCCAGCAAACTTGATGATGCCGCCAGTTTGCGTACGGAAGGTGTCATCAACTAGCTCGGCTACGACCTGACCGCTAGACACTTTAGTGCCAGGTGTCGCATTCAAAGAGAACTTTTGGCCCGTGGAGGTTTTGAGGAAGTAGTGCTCGCGGCCTTGGCCACTTTCCACTTCTACTTCGGACTGGTCGAGCAGCACAGAAGCCGTGATAATTTCGACTTCGCGACCGCCTTTACCGTCATTAGAGGTATCGGTGAGGCGGACAATACCGCCGCGCTCGGTGATCAGTTTGGTTTCAGCGAGTACGCCTTCTGCGTCTACGCGATCGCCGTTTTTCACAACCGGCTCCGCGCCAGGCGGCAGGTTATACACCTCGCCCGAAAGCACCCAAATCAGGCCACCTCTTTGCGCCAGCCGGGTCATATTCCCCTGACGGTCAGTCTTCTCTTCCTGCACCAGCCCGTCAAAGAACACCTCACCCGATAGGTCAGAGGTTACGTCCTTACTGGCCTTCTCAGTGACTTTCTTAACTCGGCTAGTATTTGGCAGCTCAGCAATCAAGTCGCCTTTTTTCAGCTCATCGCCTTCTTTGGCGAACAAAATTGAGCCCTGAGGTAGCGAAATCGAATACTCCTTTCCATTCGTTTCCATGGAAATCTGGTTATTCGCTTCCATCACCAGCGCATCTTCACCGTGACGGGTGCGGAAAGGACGTACGCGCATCTCGGTGGTATCGGTCGGAATGTGCACCGTACCTGTTCGCTTCGCCCGAATCTGCGGAGCTAGCTCGCCAGTGAAGGTTCCCCCCGTGTGGAAGGTACGCATCGTGAGCTGAGTACCCGGCTCACCAATAGACTGAGCAGCAATAATGCCAACCGCTTCGCCCAAATCCACCATATGCGAATGCGCCAAGCTCCAGCCGTAGCAGTGCTGACACACCGATCTAGCCGCTTCACAAGTCAGCGCCGAACGCGCCTTCACTTCTTTCACCTTGGCCTTACCGATGGCCTGAGCCAAATCATCGGTAATCGCCTGGTTACGCGCCACAATCACTTCGCCCGTTTTAGGATGCTTAACATCCTCAGCCGGAACCCGGCCCAGCAGGCGATCTTGCAGCGGAATCAAAACTCGCTCACCGTCTGTCATGGGGCGCACGGGAATATAGCGCTCGGTGCCACAGTCGATTTCACGGACGATGACATCTTGTGAAACGTCTACCAAACGGCGGGTAAGGTAGCCCGAGTCAGCGGTACGAAGGGCGGTGTCTACCAGTCCCTTACGCGCACCGTAGGATGAAATAATGTACTCAGTAACCGTTAAGCCTTCTCGGAAGTTAGTTTTAATCGGTAGGTCAATAATTTCGCCTTGTGGATTGGCCATCAGGCCGCGCATTCCGACAAGCTGACGCACCTGCGAAATGTTTCCCCGTGCGCCCGAGTTAGACATCATATACACGGAGTTCAAAGGGTTGTGGTCGCGGAAGTTTTCGACCACTTTGTCTTTGAGGTGTTCGCTGGTTTCGTTCCAGGTGTCAATAACCTTCTGAAAGCGTTCTACTTCAGTGATTTCGCCGCGAGTGTAGCGCTCTTCGGTGTCACGAATTTCACCCTCTGCGGTTTCTAGCATCGCCTTTTTACTGGGCGGTACTTCGAGGTCATCAACGCTAATCGATACCCCGGCTCTGGTTGCATATTTGAAGCCCAAGCTTTTGATTTCATCGGCCATTTGAGCGGTGCGGGCGGTGCCGTAGTGCTCAAAAGACCAGGAAACCAAGTTTTTTAGCTGCTTTTTATCAATTGTGCGGTTGCGAAAAATAACGGGTCTTGATTCGCCTTGCTCTGCCATGTGTTTCTTTGCCTTTTTCGTGTCTGCTACTGCGATGCTTTATCGGGCCAGTGCGCCTGGCCCAGTTCATTCAAATTGTTCAGATCTCAAGCTACTCGGCCAGTGCGCCTAGTACCGCGTGGTTGTAGATGATCCGACCCGGTGTGGTCTTCACGTACTGAGAAATCACCTGACCGGTTTCGTCTTTGCGCACCTTGCGGAACTTGTACATTTCGATGGTGGCACCGCTGTCGTCTGTGGTGGTTTCTTTAGGAGTGTCGTCGTCGTCGGGGTTTTCTACTTCGCCGTCAAAGCGGAGCCATACGTTGGCGTGCAAATCTACGTTGCCTTGTTCGTAGGCAGCGATCGCATCCTCCATATTGGCAAAATAACGCCCGGCCCCTTCCTGCTTACCAGGGTTCTCAGCCGTCAGGTAATAGCAGCCCAGCACCATATCCTGACTCGGCGTAATAATCGGCCGACCCGTCGCAGGCGAAAGGATGTTGTTAGACGCCAGCATCAGCAGCCGTGCCTCAGACTGCGCTTCTAACGACAGCGGTACGTGCACCGCCATCTGGTCACCGTCAAAGTCAGCGTTAAACGCCGGACAAACCAACGGATGAAGCTGAATTGCTCGGCCTTCCACCATAATCGGCTCAAACGCTTGAATACCTAGCCTGTGCAGCGTCGGCGCTCGGTTCAGCATCACGGGATGGGTTTCAATCACATCCTCTAACACTTCCCAAACGCTCGGATCGTTCCGCTGAATCAGCTTCTTAGCGGCCTTAATGTTATTCACTAAGCCCTGACGAATCAGCCGGTGAATCACAAACGGCTGGAACAGCTCAATGGCCATTTCACGCGGCAGGCCACACTGGTGAATCTTCAGATTCGGGCCAACTACGATCACAGAACGACCTGAGTAGTCAACTCGCTTACCCAGCAAGTTCTGACGGAATCGGCCCTGCTTACCTTCAATAATGTCGGAGAGCGACTTCAGCGGACGGTTGTTTGCGCCCACCACCGTACGACCACGACGACCGTTATCAATCAGGGCATCAACTGCCTCCTGAAGCATCCGTTTCTCGTTACGGACGATGATTTCAGGCGCTAAAATCTCCTGCAACCGGGCCAAACGATTGTTCCGGTTAATCACTCGCCGGTACAGATCGTTCAGGTCAGAAGTTGCAAAGCGACCGCCGTCTAGCTGAACCATCGGACGTAAGTCAGGCGGAATCACTGGAATTACATCCAGCACCATCCACTCAGGCTTAGAGCCCGTAGCAATAAAGTTGTCAATCACCCGCAGGCGCTTGATCAGCTTGGCCCGCTTTTGACCTTTAGAAGTCGCAATCGTCTCCCGCAGCATCTCAGCGGTTTCTTCAAGCTGCAAATCTTCCAGCAGCCGCTTCAGCGCTTCAGCCCCGATGCCAACTTCAATCCCAGCAAGTTGAGAATCTTCGTCATAGAGCTGATCCTCAATCTCCATCCACTGATCTTCACTCAGTAGCTGCTTATAGGAGAGGTTGTCAGCATTGCCCGGATCAAGGACAACGTAGGCGTTAAAGTACACAATCTGCTCAACATCGCGCAGAGGCATGTCCAGCAAAATTGCAATATAGCTGGGAATACCTTTTAAGTACCAAACGTGAGCCACGGGCGCAGCTAGCTTAATAAAGCCCATGCGATGACGACGCACCCGAGATTCAGTCACCTCTACGCCGCAGCGCTCGCACACAATGCCACGGTGACGTACACGCTTGTACTTACCACAGTGACATTCCCAGTCCTTAGCAGGGCCAAAGATACGCTCACAAAACAGCCCGTCCATTTCAGGCTTAAGCGTTCTGTAGTTGATTGTCTCCGGCTTTGTCACTTCACCGACTACCGTACCGTTCGGCAACGTGCGCTCGCCCCAGTCACGGATTCGCTCTGGCGAAGCAATCCCGATCTTTACATAGTCAAACCGCTGTTCTACTTTCGGCATCCTTTGTTTATTCCCTTACAACTTGACGAGGCTAATACTTGAGTTCGGCTGAGTCTTCTAACAAAGCGGGCTCTTCTCAAAACCAATGAAGGCTACAGCGATCGAACTGTCTAACGAAAACTTTTTGTGGCAAGCGTCACCGATTGAAGTCAACGACCCTTGCAGCAGATATAGGTCTGAGCGGCCAAGCTAAGACGGCGCTTAGCTAGAAGCCGCCAGACCTAAGAAACAGTCGTCTATAAAAGAGGCGTAGAGGGGGGCGCATCCGTACCATCGGGGGCGATATCGGCAGCAGGCGCAGCCGTTTCAGCCGTCACCTCGGTTGCCGTCGTTGGCACCGTAATGCCAGGAACGCCAACAGCCGCAGCGCCGGGAGCCGCACTTACCGCGCTGGTCACCGCAGAACCATCAGGAGCAACCGCAGCACCTGCCGCGCCTGCCGTACCCATCGGCTCATCGCGAGAAACCGACTCGTAGGTAGGCCGCGAAGGCGTTCTACGATTGCCGACATCTGCCATTAAGTCCACTTCGCTATCGCGGCTAGTTCCATCTTCCTGCGTCTCTAGCTTATGCACCGCAATGTCCAAACACAGCGATTGCAGCTCGCGCATCAGTACCTTGAATGACTCAGGCGTACCGGGGCGTGGAATCGCTTTCCCTTTGACAATCGCATTCAACGCTTCATTACGCCCTTGCATATCGTCCGACTTCACAGTCAACAATTCCTGCAAAGTATAGGCCGCACCAAACGCCTCAAGCGCCCAAACTTCCATTTCACCAAAGCGCTGACCGCCCTGCTGAGCTTTACCACCCAAAGGCTGCTGAGTTACCAGCGAGTAGGGCCCAGTAGACCGCGCGTGAATCTTGTCGTCAACCAGGTGAACAAGCTTCAGCATGTAAGACTGACCTACCGTCACCGGCTGATCGAACGGCTCACCCGTACGGCCATCATAAAGCTGAATTTTGCCAGGGTTGTCTGGGTCAAATATCCAGTCTTTACCCGTCAGTTCGCGGGCTTCGGCCATCTTGCCGTGAGTTGTTTCAAGCGAGGCTTCTTCGCCATACATCTCATCAAACGGCGTCACCTTGAATCGAGCGCCCAGGTTTTCGCCCGCCCAGCCCAGCAAACACTCAAACACCTGGCCCACGTTCATCCGTGACGGTACGCCCAGCGGATTGAGCGCAATGTCAATCGGTGTGCCATCTGGCAAATAAGGCATGTCTTCAACCGGCAAAATCCGAGAAATAATCCCTTTATTACCGTGACGACCGGCCATCTTGTCACCGACCTGAATCTTACGCTTTTGGGCCACGTACACGCGCACCACCATGTTCGCGCCCGGTGGCAGCTCATCGCCTTGCTCGCGTGTAAACACTCGCACGTCTACGACTCGGCCTTTCTCACCGTTAGGCACTCTCAACGAGTTATCCCGCACGTCTCTGGCTTTTTCACCAAAGATCGCTCGCAGCAGCTTCTCTTCAGGTGGCTGGTCAGATTCACCCTTTGGCGTCACCTTACCTACTAAGATCTCGCCCGAACTTACCCAGGCACCAATCCGAATAATGCCAGTCTCATCAAGCTGACGCAGCGCGTCTTCACCCACGTTAGGAATCTCGCGGGTAATCTCCTCAGGCCCAAGCTTGGTCTGACGCGCCTCAATCTCATATTTTTCAATGTGGATAGAGGTATAAACGTCTTCGTACACTAGCCGTTCGCTGAGCAGAATCGCGTCCTCGTAGTTGTAGCCCTCCCATGGCATATAGGTAATCAGCACGTTCTGACCCAGGGCAATCTCGCCGCCCTCAGTTGCAGAACCGTCTGCCATCACCTGACCGGCCACAATTTTGTCACCTTCATACACCAAAGGCCGCTGGTTCAAACAGGTGTCCTGGTTAGAGCGCTGATACTTTTGCAGCTCATAAGTATGAACTTTGCCTTCAGGATCGCGCACCTTAATCCAGTTCGCGTCCAGATAGCTCACCACGCCGTCAGTACGGCTAATAATTACCATCCCGGAGTCACGAGCAGCTTGAGCTTCAAGCCCCGTACCAACTAAAGCGCGCTCAGGTCGCAGTAGTGGCACTGCCTGCCTTTGCATGTTCGATCCCATCAGGGCTCGGTTGGCGTCATCGTGCTCCAAGAAAGGAATCAGCGAAGTCGCTACCGAAATAATCTGTACGGGCGAAACCGCAACGTAGTCCACCTCTTTAGGTGTCGTAACCGTAAAGTCTTGGCGATAGCGCACGGGCACCGTTTCACCCAGGATGTTGTTGTCCAAGTCAATCGGCACATCACCGGGGGCTACGCGCAAATCATCTTCCTCGTCAGCCGTCATATAAACCGCTGGCTTGTCCTTAATGATCTGGCCGTTCACAACGGGGAAGAAAGGCGTTTCGATAAAGCCAAAGTCGTTCACTCTAGCGTGGGTTGCTAGTGAACCAATCAGACCCGCGTTCGGCCCCTCAGGCGTTTCGATTGGGCAAATGCGACCGTGGTGCGAAGGGTGAATGTCTCGAACGGCAAAACCTGCGCGCTCACGAGTTAAACCACCCGGCCCAAGTGCACTAATCCGTCGCTTATGAGTCAGCTCCGCTAGGGGGTTGGTCTGATCCATGAACTGCGATAGCTGGCTAGAACCAAAGAATTCTTTGATTGCAGCAACTAAAGGCTTGGGGTTCACCAGTGATGCTGGGGTGAGGGAGTCGGCATCAGATACCGTCATCCGCTCACGAATGATCCGCTCTAAACGGTTCAAACCTACGCGCACTTGGTTCTGAAGCAGCTCACCGACTGATCGAACGCGACGGTTACCCAAGTGGTCAATATCATCGGGGTTACCAATGTCAAACTCCAGGTTCACAAGGTAGTCAATCGCCGCAACGATATCTTGAGGCGTTAAAACGCGCGTTGTCTCAGGAATATTCAGGCGCAGCTTGCGGTTGAGCTTATGGCGACCCACTTTGCCCAAGTCATAGCGCTTGGGATCAAAGAAGCGAGAGTCTAGTAGCTGCTGACCACCGTTAACCGTAGGAGGCTCACCCGGACGAAGCTTGCGGTACAGCTCTAACAAAGCTTCCTCTTCGCTAAACTGACCCTCTTTCTCAATCGTTTTTTGGAAGTACTCGGGGTGACGCAGCGAGTCAAAGATTTCACTGTCGCTTAGGCCGAGCGCCTTGAGCAGCACTTGAGCAGAAAGCTTACGGGTTTTATCAATACGAACCCATACCAAATCATTTTTATCTGTCTCAAACTTCAGCCACGCGCCCCGGTTGGGAATCAGATTAGCTGTATAAGTACGACGGCCGTGCTTGTCGGTTTCAGCCTTGTAGTACACGCCAGGACTGCGAACAATCTGGTTAACGATGACTCTTTCTGCACCGTTAATGATGAACGTACCGCGATCGGTCATCAAAGGCAGGTCGCCGATAAAGACTTCCTGCTCCTTAATTTCACCCGTTTCCTTGTTAATCAGGCGGGTAGGAACATACATTTGTACTGAGTAAGTGCTGTCGCGCCGCTTGGCTTCGTCCACCATGTACTTAGGTGCTTTCAGGCGGTAGTCTTTGCCCAAAAAGTGAAGCTCTAGCTTGCCAGTGTAATCAGTGATAGGCGAGAAGCTCTCTAGCTCCTCTACGAGTCCTTCTGAAAGAAACCAGCGAAAGCTGGCTCGCTGAATCTCAACGAGGTCGGGCAGTAGGTGAACGGGCGTTTCACGAATTTTGTCAGGATTTACGGCAGCAGGCGTAACAGTGGTTTCAAGCGTGGTTGCGGTAGTGTTTTCAGGGGTGTTTTCGACAGTGGCAAGGGTAGAGTCAGTCATTCGTTTCCTCAAAATCGCGCCGAGCAGGGCAAACGGTTAGACAGCAAAGATAGTTACAAGGAACTATTGAAAGGGAGGCAAAAAGCGGGCGGCTAGCACCTTAGGTAAGGACTAGCGCCCAACGCAGCGACTAAGGAGGTAGTTTTCCTCGCGGTATCTTTTTTTTAGTTAAGAATTCTAAACTCACTGGTATTTGAGTAGGAGAATCAGAAAAATTCAAAAGTATGCGGAGTAGATGAATAGCTGGATATAGGGACTAACTCGGTCTTGGGTAGAAGTGTTTCGGGGGCTGTTATGGCTGTTGAAGCGTTGCCTTAGGAGCTGCTGAATGTCCTGATGACCCTTTGCAGGCAAAGGTTACAGAAGCTTCATGTGGCAGTAAGACATATTTGAAGATCGAGTCAGAGCGTATAAA
The DNA here is from genome assembly GCA_963793265.1 of uncultured cyanobacterium. Taxonomy (GTDB): domain Bacteria; phylum Cyanobacteriota; class Cyanobacteriia; order Phormidesmidales; family Phormidesmidaceae; genus Phormidesmis. The sequence continues at coordinate 1,503,647 of CAWBZI010000001.1, read as the reverse complement.
AGGATAATTTTTTGCTTATACATCATAAGCTAATTTTGGAAGCTTAAAAACATCAGCTTGTCAAGATGGCTATTGGCTTATGTCAACCTTTCTTGTTGAAAGTGCCTGATGCTTAAAGCTTTCGCCCTGTTTTCACGCTTCAATTTCTGCCTAATTACTCTTATTAAATTCTTCTTAAGAAGATGCTATGGCGATAGAAGTTCAGCAGGTAGGTGGAACAACTGTTGAGCGTTCTGTGTAGTTTGTTGAGCAAGCACTTCCAAGGAAATCCCTCTCAGCTCGGCAACATGCTCAGCAACATGCCTAACAAAAGCAGGCTGATTGCGTTTTTCTTTGCGCTTGGGTACGGGAGAAAGGAAAGGACAGTCCGTTTCGACGAGGAGGCGATCGCTTGGCACCATCTGAGCTGAAGCCTTAACCTGAGTCGCACTCTTAAAAGTAACGATCCCGCTAAAGCTCACAAAAAATCCCAGATCCAAAAACTGCTGAGTCTCCTCTGGGCTCCCTGTCCAACAGTGCATCACACCTTTGACAGAGCCTTTCTGGGCAATAAAGTCCGATAGCAAATCTGCCATCTCAGCCGCCGCTTCTCGGCAGTGAATAATCACCGGCAAGTCCAGCGACTGAGCAATCTCTAGCTGAGCCAAAAAAGCCTGCTTTTGAACGGCTTTATCATCAGCCTTAAAAAAATCAAGACCCATTTCACCAATTGCAACCACCTTTGGCTCGCTGGCCGCAAGGGTTGCAATCTGCTCAGCCGTTTCAGGCGTCCACTTGTCCATGTCTAGGGGATGCAGCCCGACCGCCATAGACACTTCTGGATAGCGCTGGGCGATCGCCCGAATTTTCTCAAACTCACTAGGATCAACACAAGAGTGCACCAAATGAGCCACACCCGCCTGTCTCCAAGCTGCTGCAACCGCATCTCGATCCTCATCGAACGAGTCAAAATTGATATGGACGTGTGTATCGACTAAGCGCATTCAACCCCATCTAAAAAGGTCTTAAACTAAAAAGGTCTTAAAAGAGATCTCACAGGTCGCCTGACGTGATGCACTACGCGAAAAAACTATGCGCTCACGCTGTCGTTAACGCTGTCGTTTTTGAGCACCTTAGCCAAATTAGACTTGCGTCTAGCGCCTGCGTTGCGATGAAACACGCCGCGCTTTACAGCCTTATCGATTTTGCTGTAGGCCATAGACATTCTTTCTTGCACAAGCTTTTCGCTCTCTTCAGAAGGCGATGCTTCGTGAGCGGCTACCGCTTCGTGATAGCGCTTTGTGAATGTCTTCACCGCCGACTTATATGCTTTATTGCGCAAACGATTTCGCTCTGCAACTTTGATACGCTTAAGCGCAGATTTAGTATTTGCCATTACTTGCCCGTAGATATATTTGAGAGAAGGCTATTAGGATATGCCATCATAACATCGAATATTCATATATGACATGCCCAGATCCTTTTTTGGGCAGTTGCCGCGTGCGCAAAAGCACATTTGAGATCCGTACAAGCTTCAGATCTGCTTTGAGATTCCACGCTAAGCTGGTGATTATTGCATACGCCTTCTCTTCATGATGCGAATTATCCATCAGCTCAGTGATGCTAAAGCAGAGCTACAGCGCATTTGCGATCGCACCCAAAACGCACAGGTTACCGACCAAGAAGCCACCGTTCGCGAAATTATCGACGCGGTGCGACTAAAGGGCGACGACGCTTTAATTCACTACACCGAAAAGTTTGACCGGCAAATCCTCACCGCCGCCACGCTTAAAGTAGATGGCGCTCAGCTAGATGCGGCCTATCAGCAAATTTCTAAAGGGCTGCTGAAGGCGATTCAAAAAGCCTGCAAAAATATTGAAAAATTTCACCAGCAGCGACTTCCTAAAAGCTGGGTCACCTTTGAAGAAAACGGTGTCGTATTAGGCAAGCGCTACAGTCCCGTCGATAAAGCAGGCATCTACGTCCCTGGCGGTCGGGCCAGCTACCCCAGCACCGTGATGATGAATGCTATTCCAGCGCGGGTGGCAGGCGTCCCTAGAGTTGTGATGGTCACGCCTATTAGTGCAAATGGAAATATCAGTCCAGCCGTATTAGTCGCTGCCCAAGAGGCGGGGATTGAAGAGATTTATCAGGTAGGGGGAGCGCAGGCGATCGCAGCTTTAGCCTACGGCACCGCCACCATTCCAAATGTAGATGTGATCACTGGCCCTGGCAATATATACGTTACCCTCGCCAAAAAACAGGTCTACGGCACTGTCGGTATCGACTCACTCGCAGGCCCGTCAGAGGTTTTGATTATTGCCGACTACAGCGCGAACCCTGTGCACGTCGCCGCCGATTTGCTTGCACAAGCCGAACACGACCCGCTCGCTGCGGCCATCTTAATTACAACTGAACAAAGCATTGCTGCAGCGGTTTCGGCTGAGGTTTCACGCCAGCTAGAGCACCACCCTAGACAGACGCTTACTGAGAAGGCGATCGCTAACTACGGCCTAATCGTCGTCACCGACACGCTAGAAACTGCCGCCGAACTCTCCGACCGCTTTGCCCCCGAGCACTTGGAGCTAGAAGTTGAAGACCCTTGGGACTTGCTACCGAGCATCCATCAGGCCGGAGCTATATTCTTAGGTCACGACACGCCCGAAGCCGTAGGCGACTATATCGCTGGGCCTAACCACACGCTGCCGACATCAGGCGCGGCCCGCTATGCCTCACCGCTTAGCACTGAAACCTTTATGAAGCACACCAGCCTGGTGCAATACACCCAGGCGGCCTTAAAAGACATTGCCGAAGACATTGACGTGCTCACCCGAGCCGAAGGGCTGCCCTCACATGGCGATTCAGTCAGGCTTCGAGTCGATCTTTAAAGCACCCATTAAGAACGTCGCAGATGCTCGGGATAGTCTTCGAGTAAATCTTCGTTTTCGGCAATCCACTTCACAATAGACTTAGCGATTGACGTTTTCTGACGGATAGCTCGTAGCGCCTTCTTTAAATCCAGCTCCTCGGCCGTTTCAGGATGAGATAGGTCGAACATGCCAGTAGAAACCAAATCGACCACGCCAAACTCGGAGTCCATATAGGTGAACGTGTCTAAAAAGAACAGTGCGCTCTCCCAGCAAGGTGGATTAATTTTCAACTCGTTGTCGCTCGTCCACATTGTATTCACGCGGTCGTAGTCCCCTGAGATAATAGACGGTCGTCTCTCTTTGTCTACCCAGCGGTGAGAACCCCTTAAACAGCAACCCATATAGGTTCAGGGTTTCCACTTCAGCGCAGCTAAAGGCCCAAATAGCGTCTATTCCTATCTCGATAGATACCCCATTAAAAAACGCTCTATGAAAAACACCAGGCAGAAAATTGTTGTTACATCTTTTGGTGGCGTCGAAAACCTTCAGATAGAAACCGAGCGGCCCTCGCAGCCTGGGCCTGATGAAGTGGTAGTTGCGCTCACCAGCATTGGTATGAACCAGGCAGATCTGATGGCGCGGCGAGGTGAGTACCGGCTGAGTTCTGGAGAGCCGCCTTTTACGCCAGGCATTGAGGGTGGGGGTGCGATCGCTGCTATCGGCAATAACGTTACAGATCGAAAAATCGGACAGCGCGTCATCTTAAGCCTGGGAGCCCCACAGCGTAACGACCAGCAAAAGGGAACGTATCGCTCGCATTTCATCGCGCTTGCTACCGATACGATTCCGGTACCTGATGGGATTAGTGACGAGCTGATAGGGGCGCTGTGGTTACCGTTTTTAACGGCGTGGGGGGCGCTGGTGTGGCGGCAAAATGTGCAGGCGAATCAGGTTGTGTTGCTGCCTGCGGCCAGTAGTAGCGTGGCGATCGCAGCCAGTCAGATTGTCAAAAAACGAGGTGGCATTACGATCGGGACAACGACTAGCCCTGAGAAAGTTGAGATTTTGACGCGATCGCCCGCTGCCCAGTACGACCACATCGTCGTCACCAGTCAATCATCAGAATTAACCCCGTGGTGGCGCACCGTCAAAAAGCTGACCCAGGGAAAAGGCGTCGATGTCATTTTCGATCCTGTCGCTGCCGGAGACTTCTTGCACCATGAGATTCGCCTGCTCGCTCAAGGTGGCACACTTTGGGCATATGGGCTCTTGGGCTTGGTTGGCCCCGTTGATATTTCTCCGCTCATTCGTAAAGACGCGGCGATTAAAGGCTGGCTACTCAATGCTGTAGCGGGCACCCCCGCTGAGACAAAGGGCTACTCACACATTCTTAGGCACGTGGCAGATGGCAGCTATCAAATGCCGATTGCTGAAATATTTAAGCTCGATCAGGTGCGCGAGGCTCATACAGCAATGGCAACCGGCAATCACATTGGTAAATACATCTTGAAGCCCTGAAGAGCATAAGAAAGTAGCTATCGAAGCCATTGAAAAAGCTGATGTACCGATTCAACTAACAGGCTAATAAACATCTTTATTTAAACGGTATCAGCGCGTCTTTCTTAATCATCAATTTAGCTTGATTTTATGCGCAATATGTTCACTCCAAAAAAGTAACAAGATTGCTAAAAAGTGCTTATAAACTATTAATCAATCAAATTTGTTGTATTGAGAGAATAAACTGAATCCATCAACGTTTTTTTGACAGTTCATCGTTTTTTGTACTGATTTTTTGCTGAAAATATAAATAAGCTAAATGGCTTAGTTGGAAACAATCTTTTTTGATGCTGGGCGATCGCAGCCTCTCTATCTCGGCAAATACACGTCCGAATATCGCGCAAAGATATCCTCCATTATGTAATTTTAACTAGGACTTAAGAGATGCATATCAAGCCCACTTGATATCAAAAGAACCCCTTAAGTAGTTGCCCCTAAGTCAATGGTAATCACGGTATATCAACCTTTTTTGCTGTATGTGGGGTGAGGGTGCAGACCCCCTGTTTATTTGCTTTAAAAGTTGTCTATCTTCATCTAGGAAGCCGACCAAAAGGGCTTGATGAATCAACTTATCTTAATTGTTTGTTGAGTTGGTTTAGAGAAGTCTTCAAGTCGATTTTCACGGGGAACTCATGAAGGTAAGTTTGCTGCTATCGCATTCTTTTCGAGTCTGCTGACACATTCAAGTCGCCAGCTTGCTTCATAACTCCGCGCGACGTTTTTCGGCCAAAAGACAACTTTCTAACAAAGTGACCTTGCCAAAAAACGTCGCACGCTACTTTTGCATAAGGGTGTTTTGCTCATGTCACGGGATGCGCTAATTGTTGGCATCAACCAGTATCAGTCGTTGCCGCCGCTCAATGCGCCAGCCGCAGACGCTGAGGCAGTTGCCGGACGCTTGCAGACTCAAGGCGAGTTCCGGGTACACCGGCTACCTGAAGCGATCAAAAAAGGGCGTCCTGTCATCAGCAGTCGCAACAAAGTCACCACACAAATGCTGGAAGAGTCCCTTATTCAGCTTTTTAAGCCCAAAGGTAAAAACATCCCGGCAACGGCATTGTTTTATTTCTCAGGTCACGGCTTACAGCGCGAAGCAGGCGTTCAAGAGGGCTATCTAGCGACTAGCGACACTGATCCGAGCAAAGGCAACTTCGGTATTCCGCTTAACTGGCTACGACGGCTATTGCAGCAAAGCCCCGTCCGCCAAATCATTGTCATTTTAGACTGCTGCCACAGCGGCAGCCTGCTCGCCTTTAACGAAGCCGACCCTGGCGCACGCGCGGGCATAGACCGCCTGTTCATGGCTGCTTCTAGAGAATACGAGTCCGCCTACGAATCAATTGAAGGCAAGCACAGCGTCTTTACCAAAGCCTTACTCTCTGGCCTTGATCCACATCAGCAAGCAGGCGGCAAGGTCAGCAACTACAGCCTCACCGAGCACGTTAGCCAGAGCCTGCGCGGCGAAATTCAGCAGCCTTTGTTTGAAAGCTCAGGTAGCGAAATCGTCATTACTCGAATGACCGGACTACAGGCCGCTATTTCAAAAACGCCTATCAGCACCCTAGCCAGGATCAAAAAGCTCACCTTCGGCTTTTGCCCTTACCGAGGTCTATCGCCTTTTGACGAAGCCCACGCAGACTACTTCTTTGGCCGCAAAGAGCTTACTAATAAGCTACTCAAAGCCGTCAGCGAAGATAACTTCTGTGCTGTCGTTGGCGCGTCTAGCAGCGGCAAAACGTCTCTCCTTCGCGCGGGCCTTATCTATCACCTACGAAAAGGTACCCACATCGAAGGCAGCGACCAGTGGAGCCTCAAGCACATCACGCCTACGCTCCACCCTATCAAAAGCCTAGCCGCGGCCTTCAGCACAGCTACTACTGACGGCATTCAGCGCGCCAGTCAACTTCACCAGGCCGAGAAATTCTTAAATGAAAGCGACGGTAGCGGCCTGTCTCAGCTTGTTAGGGCCAGTCTCCTCAAGCCCGGTGAAACCTCAATTCCAGCAACCTCAAAACTATGGCTGGTAATCGATCAGTTTGAAGAGCTACTAGGTACTACCAAGGATCCAGCCGTGGCAGCGGAGCGATCGCTATTTATTCGCTGTCTTACGAAAGCGCTGAGCGATCCGAGTACGCCCATCGGCATTGTTATCGGCTTGCGTGCAGATGCCATGGACGGGCTGATCCCTTACGAAGAGTTCAAGACACTTGTAGAGAAGCATACGCTGGTCGTTTCTCCGATGAGCTACGAGCAGATCAAAGAGGTCATCACAAAGCCTGCTGAAAAGATGGATATTGAGATAGATCCTCAGCTCCTTCATTTCCTCACGCTAGATACAACGGGCGCTCCTGGAGAGCTGCCGTTGATTCAGCAGACGCTTTTGGAGCTGTGGCGGCGACGAGATTCTAGCGAACGGGGAGGTACTAAGCCTAAGCTAACGCTAGAAGCCTATACCGATATCGGCAGCGTTAGAGACATTCTCAAGACTCGGGCGACGGCTGTGTATGGCAGCTTAGACGATGAGATGAAACGAGCAGCCAGGCGGATCTTTTTGGGTCTGTGCGAGCTTGGCGAGGGGCGAGAGGACGATCGTCGGCGCGCCTTTAGAAGCGAACTGATTAACGAGAACTTTCCGGCTGAGCTGATTGACTGCACGCTAGATAAGCTTACGGCCGAAAGGCTTGTGGTCGTTTCTCAAGCGGCTATTTCGAGTAGCTGCTGCTGCCCTGATCAAACGCAAGGTACTGAGATGCCAACCGCCGTCTGGCAAACGCAGCATGACGAATCGTCGCCGCTCAAAACTTGGTTTGTTAATAACGCATCTGATGCTGCGCTACCGATTACAGGCTCACCAAGAACCATTGAGGTTGTCCATAAATCTCTGGTTAATGACTGGGATTTGCTCCGCACCTGGCTTGCCGAATCTCGCAGCATCTTACGCCTACAGCGCCGATTGGAGAGCAGCGCGCAGGAGTGGTCACAGCGAAATCGGCCTAAGGGTAGCGAATATCTGCTAGGCGGCAGCCAGCTACAGGAAACGATAGCGTTTGTACAGCTACATAGAGACGAGCTGTCACACCTAGCACAGGAGTACATCGCCGCTAGTCGAAAGTCGCAAACTCGGCTAAGACTCCGCACCAGCATGCTCATTCCGCTGGCACTCATTGCCGGAATCGCCGCTCACTTAATTAGCCGGTTGGTTTTTCCTCCGATGCATCATCAGCCACCAGCACAGGTTGAGATAGAAGGGGATATGCCTTCTAGTAGCCGCCCAGAGGCCAGCACTGACGCTGAAGCAAACACTTCACCTGGACTATGGCAGAAGCGGACTAGAATGCCTGAACCCAAAACACCTCAAACGAGAACGCCTAGAAGCAAAGCGCCTGTGCCCATACCAGCACAACCTCCAGAAGCATCCTCATCAGAAACTGAACGTTCACCTGCTGCCATGCTAACGCCCGCATTTCCGCCTACGCTAGTCGGTGAAGACTATGTGATGACCCTTTGGGGTCAGGTGCCTTCGCCTAATAACCCCAATGAAATGATAGAGCTTTGGAAGTTTCAACATAGGGATGCAGAAGCGTCGGCTGCCATCCAGCCTGTGATTGTGCCTGAACCTGCAGCCGTTGGTAGCGGAAATTGATGAGGATTTGCTAACTTTGCTGGGGCTAAGCAATATAGTTGAGAGCTATAGTACGCTTGTATGACGGCTCTTGCCCCTTGCTAGCCCTAAGAATGCAAAAAGAATGCAAATTCTCTCGGTCACGCTCAACAACTTTAAAGCACATAAAGACAAGCACTTTGAGTTCCAGCCAGGCACTAATGCTATCTGCGGAGAGAATGGTGCGGGCAAAACAAGCATTTTAGAGGCGATCGCCTGGGTTCTTTTCAACTATCAAGGCAGCTACAAAAAAGAAGACTTCATCCGCAACGGGGCTAGCAGCGCCCAAGCGAGGGTCGCTTTCATCTCTAGCCGCGACAGCCGCACTTACGAGGTGCGACGCTCGACCTCACAGGGCTATCTAATATTCGATCCACAGCTCAACGAGCGGCTGCCGTACACTCGTACCAAAGATGAAGTGTTGCCCTGGCTAAGACAGCATTTGGGCGTATCAGCAGGCACTGATCTTGCGCAGCTATTTGCCAACACGCTCGGCATTCCGCAGGGCACTTTTACCGTTGATTTTCTATTGCCTACTGAGAAGCGAAAGCCTATTTTTGATACGGTGCTTAAGGTAGAAGAATACCGGGCGGCTTTTACGCAAAGTAATGGTTTGAGAAAGTATGGTGAGGCGCGATCGCAAAGGCTAAAGGACTTAATTGAGCAGTACGAAGAGTCACTACAAAGCTGGGAAACGCTACAGGCTAGCTACGTGCAGCTACAGGCCGACATTACTCAGGGCGAAAACCAGCTCACTGAGCTAGAGACAAAGGGCAAGCAGCTCACTGAACAGAAGCAAGAGATTCAAAACCAGGCTGAGCAATTACAGACTGCGCGAGCCCAACAACAACAGATTGCTAGTCAGCTAGAGGCTCAGCAGCAGGCTCAAAGACGAACGGAAGCAGCCCTTATTAAAGCTCGGCAGGCTGGAGATGTTTGTAAGCAACAGCAATCTGCTTACGATAGTTTTTTGGCCGCAGAAGCTCAGATTAAGGCGCTTAGTGAGAGCAGCCAACGGCGGCAGCAGGTTTTGAATCAACAGCAGCAGCAGCAGCAGGCGATCGCTAAAAGCCAAAGCGATATCGTCCGACTAGAAACAAAACTAGAACAGTTTGTTGCTGCTGAGAAAGAGCTTTCTGGACTGGGTGAAGACATTGCGACTCAAAGCCGACTAGAAGCTGAAAAGAGAGCCTTGCAAGATAAAACTCAAGCCTTTGCCAACGTCCGTTTTCAGCAAAAGAACTTAGCAGCGCAAGAAAGGAGCTTGGTTCGAGAGATCGATCAAGTAGGCGCTGAACTCAAAAGGTTAGAGACGCTAAGAGCAATCACCGAACATATTCCGCAGTGGGAGGAGCAGCAGAGCCGTATTCAGCAGCAGTTGAGTCGGGTAGAGGCTGCGCAGCAGTTTGAGCAGGAGCTAAGGGCGCTTACCGAAACGGGACAGACGCAGCAAGACGACTATCGGCAGCAGGTTGTCGTTGCCCTGCAAACGCTAGAAGGGTGGACAAACGATTTTGATGGATTAGATGGTGAGGCGATCTCTCCTATCAAAGCCGCCCTCTTTCAAGGCGGTATCCTCTCTAAAGAAACCTTGAAAAAACTCAACAATATTCTCACGGACTTGAGCGAGCAAATTGATAGGCCGCGCATACAGCAGCAGCAAAGAGAGCTGCGAACTCAGTTACAAAGAGCTTATGCACAAAAGGCAGAACTGATGGGACTAAGCTCGAAACAAGCTAAACACGAGCAGCTTACGACGCAAAGGCAGTCTATTCAGCAGGCGCTCAGCGAACTTGCTAAACAGCTTGAGACTGAAGCAGATACGACAAAGGCATTTGATGAAACGGACGCTCAAATTCAGAAGTTAGATAACCCCAAAGGAAAGCAACAACTGTTGCAGAGAACGCTTCAGCAGCAGCCAGCCGTCATACAACAGCACAAGGCGCTAGTAGCCGCACAGAAAGAGAATGCTGAGCAGATGGAGGCGATCACCCGGCAGATCAAAGCCTTTGAACCTTTAGACGAACAAATGCAGGCACAGCAGCAGCTCAAGCAAAGCCACCAGGCGGGCTATCTGCTATACCTGCAAAATCAACAGGCCGCAGCCCAAATCGAATCTATTGAGATGGAGGCTCAAGCAACTGAGAAAGCAGTTACTCAACTACAAACGCAACAGAGCAACTTGGATAAACAGCTAGAAGCCCTACTAGCTGCGTTCGATCCAGAGGCTTTTGCTGACTTAGAGAAACGCTTAGGCGAGGTGACCTCACAGGCTGACCAGCTTAGAGGATCTTTGCCTCAGCAGCGGCAGCGGTTTGTGGAGTTTACAAAGCAGATAGAGGGGCTCAGAGCGATCGCTCAAAAGCGTGATAAGGCGCAAGCAGAGCTAAAGGAGAGCGATCGCCTCAAGCGCTTTATCAGCTATGCCCGCAAGGTGTACAAAGCCGCCGGGCCACGCATCACCGAACGCTACGTACACAACATTTCTCGTGAAGCCGACCGACTCTTTCGCGAACTAATAGGCCGACAGAACGTAGCGCTTACCTGGAGCGCTGACTACGAAATTACAGTGCAAGAAGGTGCATTCACGCGTCGATTCATTAACCTATCAGGCGGCGAGCAAATGTGCGCGGCCTTAGCCGTTCGGCTCGCGCTATTGAAAATACTGGCAGATATTGACGTTGCCTTCTTTGACGAGCCGACAACCAATATGGATAGGTCGAGAAGGGCGGGATTAGCAGAGGCGATCGCCCGACTTAAGTCATTCAATCAGCTATTTGTAATCAGCCACGACGACACCTTTGAGCAGGTCACCGAAACCGTGATCGCTGTCACTCGCGATAGTGATTCATAACAGTGGTCTACAACAGCGCCTTGCAACAGTGATTCGCCAGCACCAGCGTCTGCGAGTTAATTCATCAAGTTAAGGGAATATGACAGTCCACGCGGGAATTCTTGAGTGGTCAGCACGTGGCTTTCGCCTATCAAATCCTATCGAATAGCCTATCAAATAGAATCGAATCATCGAGCTGCTGAAGCCTGTGTCTCTTTTAAGCAACCCTTATGAATAACAGCTCTAGCGTGGCTACCTCCTCTTCAGCAAAGCCAGAAAGCGACAACCAGGATTCTCTTAATACCAAAACGCTCAAACAAATCTTCCAGCTCTCGCCTATTGGCATGACTATTCTGGATTTAGAAGGTGGTTTCTTAAGCGCGAATCAAAGCTTTTGCGAGGCGGTAGGCTACAGCGAGCGCGAGCTGGTCATGCTGACATTTAAAGACCTCACCCACCCCGAAGACATTCCCCTGCTGCACTCACTAGGAGAGGAGCTGCTGGATGATCAAAGACAGCATTTCCAAATCGAAACGCGGCACTGGAGTAAGGACGAAAAGCCTCTGCATGTTGGCCTGACGGTGACGATGGTGCGAGACGGTCAGCAGCGACCTATCTGTTTTTTGCTCCAGGTAATCAACCTTACTGAACAGAAGTGGATGGAAGCGCAGCTTCGCCACCGAGCTTTTTATGACGCGCTCACCGGGCTAGCCAATCGAGCGCTGTTCGTCAATCGCCTTGAACAGGCCGTAATCCGGCTAGAGCGTAATGCCAGTCAGCAGTGCGCTGTCCTCTTTTTAGATCTCGATCGGTTCAAAGTGATTAACGATAGCTTGGGTCATAGCGTTGGCGATCAGCTATTGACGGCTCTGTCAGGACGCTTAGAAGCCTGTATTCGCCGCTGCGACACGCTTGCCCGGCTCGGCGGCGATGAGTTTGCCATTTTGCTTGAAGAAATTGATGGGCTAGCGGACGCGACAGCGGTGTGCGATCGCATTCACAACAGCCTAAAAGCCCCATTCAAGCTAGGTACTTACGAAGTATTCGCCAATATCAGCATCGGCGTCGTCTGCAGCAGCGTCGGCTACGAAAAATCTAGCGATCTCCTCCGCAATGCCGACACTGCCTTATATAGAGCGAAGGCTCAAGGCGGCTCATGCCATACCGTGTTTGATCAAACGATGCACCAAAGAGCCGTTGCCCTATGGCAAATGGCAACTCAGGCTCAGTTTGCAGTACAGCGCGAAGAGTTAAAGCTTCGCTATCAGCCGGTTATAGACATCGATCGCGATCAGGTGGTCGCTGTAGAAGCGCTGATCCGCTGGCACCATCCTCAGCACGGTGAAATTTCGCCAGGCGAGTTTATTCCGGTGATGGAAGAGACAGGCGTGATTACGATAATCGGACAGTGGGTGCTCAAAGAAGCCTGTCAGCAGGTCTGCAAGTGGCAAAAGCAGCTTGGCGCAACTATTAAGCTCAATGTAAATCTATCAGCTCGCCAGCTTGCTCAAAACGATCTGGTAGAACAGGTAGAAGCCATCTTGCACGAGACTGGGTTCCCCGCTGAAGATCTCAGGCTTGAGATTACAGAAACAGCCATTATGCGCAATTCTGAAGAAGCCTTGTCGGCGCTGAAAGCGCTTAGAGCACTAAATGTAGGTTTGTGTATCGATGATTTTGGCATTGGCTATTCGTCGCTGAGTCGATTGCAGCAGCTACCGATTGATATTCTTAAAATCGATCGGTCTTTTGTGCAAAATATTGGTGATCGCGGCGAAAACACAGCTATTGTACGAACTATTATCGAGCTGGCAAATAGCCTGAAAATGGACATCGTTGCCGAAGGTGTAGAAACTGAAACCCAGCTAGAAGGACTGCGCAAGCTTGGATGCAAACACATTCAGGGGTTTTACTTCGCCAAGCCTATGACGCCTGACGTAGCGCTTCAGTTCATTCAAAAGACTAATCACTAGCCACAGAAATTCAAAACAAAAGCACCACAAGAACCGATCCTGTAGCGCTTACGCTTGCGTATTTAGAAATAAGAAGGCTTAAGAACTAAGCAACGGAAGCGGGCTTGCGGTAGGTAGCTGTAGGGGCTTCAGCGGTTGCAATTTGAGTAGGAGCGGGCTTGGCTTCTGGCTGATCGCTGAACCCGGCCTGCGAGCCTAGCGCAAACGCAACGAGCCAGCCAACAATCATCAAAGCAAGAACAATAGCCATTTAACAAGATTCCTTAAGTCGAAACAGTCAGTCGGACAGTGTAACCAGTAGGTAGTGATACCGCCTTGGGTCAGAATCGCGCGTCGTAAGTGAGTCCGACTAAAGTAAGGTACGCATCAGAATCTACATTAATAAATGTAACGGAACGCTTCTACACCTGTCAATTGAAAAGTCAATGAGTATTTATACTTCACAGACTAATCAGCTTGATAACTTAAGTATTTATTCGGTTTGGTTTGTCCTGATAGTTAAGCCGCTTAGGCCGTAGCGTTGAGCTGTCGCAGGCTCTCTAGGCTAGTAACGGCGTAGTCAGCATAGTCACGCCAAACGAAATTGCCTTGAGGGTCTAAGTAGACAGCAGCGGCTTTGGCATTGCGCCCGGCTAGCAGGTCAAACTTGTGGTCGCCCGTCATCACAGCTTCAGCAGGCGTCGCTGACCAGGCCGTTAGTAGCTTGAGAATGCCATCGGGTTTAGGTTTAGGCGCGCAGCAGGTACGACCGAGAATATCGGCAGCAGCGAAGAACCCAGCTAAGTCACAGGCAATCAGCGTCTCGTGAGCGATGTCTTTTGTATTGCGAGTCAAAATGCCTACGCGCTTGCCCTGACTTTTCAACTCGCTGAGCAGGTCGTAAGCACCGGGCTGTGGCGTTGCTTGCCTGGCAATATCTAGCTCAATTTCGGCGAGCTGCTGGTTGCATTTAGCCGCTTCGGCAGGTGTTAGGCGATCGAGGGCTTCGAGGATAGGTTCATTAGGCGGAAGGCCCAAGGTTCGGCTAATAGCAGGAAAGTCGTGGAGGCTTTCGGTCAACGTGCCGTCCATGTCAAAAATCCAGCAGGTGCGGGTATGGAGGGATGCAGAGGAAAGCCCAGAAAGAGACATAGCGCAAATCGACAGTATCGATGGTAATCAGGTGATGGTTTCAGAATAATCTACACTGCGGGCCTGATAAGATCTGTATCGACTCACCGACGACCTACGAAATATCTATGACTACGATTAACGACAACTATCTGAAGCTGAAAGCGGGCTACTTGTTTCCTGAAATCGGTCGCCGGGTGAAGGCGTATACGGATCTGAATCCTGATGCGCCTGTGATTAAGCTGGGAATTGGGGATGTGACTGAGCCCTTACCTGAGGCTTGCCGGTCAGCGATGATTAAAGCGGTTGAAGAAATGGGCGATCGCGCATCTTTTAGAGGCTATGGCCCCGAGCAGGGATATCTGTGGCTAAGAGAGGCGATCGCTAAAAACGACTTCCAGTCACGCGGCTGTGACATTGACGCCTCTGAAATATTCGTTTCAGACGGCTCCAAATGCGATTGCGGTAACATCCTCGACATTTTCGGTGACGACAACAGCATCGCCGTCACCGACCCGGTTTACCCCGTCTATGTAGACACTAACGTCATGGCAGGCCACACGGGCGAGGCTGACGAAAGCGGTAAATACGAAGGCATCACCTACTTACCTATCAGCGCTGACAATGACTTTAAAGCGGAGATTCCATCTAAGAAAGTTGACCTGATTTATTTGTGCTCGCCTAACAACCCTACGGGCGCAACTATGACCAAAGATCAGCTCAAAGCCTGGGTGGACTACGCCAAAGCGAACGGCTCTATTATCTTGTTCGATGCAGCCTACGAGTCGTTCATCACAGACGACAGTATTCCGCATTCTATCTATGAGATTGAAGGTGCTAGAGACTGTGCCATTGAGTTTCGCTCTTTTTCTAAGAATGCAGGATTCACGGGCACACGCTGCGCTCTAACGGTGGTGCCTAAGTCTTTAACGGGTAAAGCCAAAGACGGCTCTGATGTGGAAATTTGGCAGCTGTGGAACCGCCGTCAGTCTACAAAGTTCAACGGTGTTTCTTATGTGGTGCAGCGAGCAGCAGAGGCAATTTATTCTGAAGCTGGGCAAAAGCAAACGAAGGAGCTGGTGAGCTTTTACTTAGAGAATGCTCGCATCGTTCGCGAAAAGCTAACCGCAGCAGGCATAAAGGTTTATGGCGGTGTGAATGCGCCTTACGTGTGGGTCAAAACGCCCGATGGCCTTACAAGCTGGGACTTTTTCGACAAGCTGCTGAATGCTTGTAATATCGTGGGTACGCCAGGCTCGGGCTTCGGCGCAGCGGGTGAAGGCTACTTCCGTATCTCTGCTTTTAACAGTCGCGAGAACGTGGAAGAAGCGATGAAGCGCATTGCTGAGAAGTTCACGGTTTAAAGTTGTTCTATCGGGATGATTTCTACTGGGGCACTCAAGGAAACTAAGGTGCCCCATCTAGAAAATTATTGCGTAAAAACTACTGCGGTGTTCTGATGTATTGCAGATCAGACAAAGCGCCTTCTGCGTCTCCCATTTTCTCTCTTACTTGAGATCTTCGGTAGTAAACGCTGCGGTCGTCAACACCGCTTTCTTCATTAATTTCTATCGCAATGCTGTACTGCTCATTGGCCTGCTCAAGCTCGTTTTGCGCAGCGTAGATATCGCCTCGAACGGCGTAGATTCCTGCATTAGTGCCATTAAGATTCAGGCTTCGGGTGCAGTTTTCTTCGGCTAGCGCCCAGTTCTCAAGCTTCACGTAGGTTTGGCATCGCTTGCCAAATATTCTGGCGGCTATCGGATCGAGAAGCTCAGGGGTGTTGAGCGCTTCGGTGTAGGCAGCGATCGCCCCCTCAAAATCTGGCCGAGACTGGTTAGCGTAAATATCACCTCTAAGGACAAAGGCATCGGCTAAAGTAGAATCGTACATCACAGCGCTGTTAATGTCTGTTAGCGCACGTGATTCTCGGCCTTCAGCGTACAGTTTTTCAGCTCTATCGAGATAGTTGATCGCTAGCGCTCCCTTATCAAAAGCATCCGAGCCTTCAGTGATAGTCTTCTCTATCGATTCTATAGAAGCTGTGAGTTCTGCTATAGAATCTCCTTCAGCCAAAGGTTGTTGCTTTTGATTTCTTTCTATGGTTACGGTGGAAGAGTTTTCTGTTGGACTTTGCGATCGCTCAACTGTAAGCCGCTGAATCTGAGATCCCCCCCAGATCAAAGCCACAACTGCTAAGACACCACTACCGATACCCGCATACCGCCAGCTAATCCTCGTTTTTTGCTTAGGGTCAGCATCTAAGACTCGAGCTGAAAGCAAGCTGGGCTGGGCCGAAACTACGGTTTCTGCTATCTGTGCTTTGTATTCAGAGGCTTGTGATAACGCTGATAGCATATCAGCAGCAGTAGGATAGCGATCTTGTGGGTTGAGGCTGATGGCGCGAGTGAGAATGGCGGCGGTGCGATCGCTCATCCCGTTTGCATACTGCTGCCATAGCACCTGACCTGTGTAGCTGTCGGTTGAAATTTCGTGAGGCGATCGCCCAGTCAGCAAGTAAATCGCCGTCATCGACAAGCTATACAAATCACTGGCAAACGTAGGCCGCCCTGCTGCCTGCTCCGGTGGCATAAACCCAGGCGTACCAATCACTATAGAACTTTCGCGAGTGCCAGCAGAGACAACGGTGCTTATCATCTCTTTTACTGCGCCAAAATCAATCAGACAAGGTAGCCGATCGCGCTGACGCAAAATTATATTTTCAGGCTTAATATCTCTATGAACAATATTCTGCTGATGAACCAGATCTAAAGCAGGCAATACGTCTGTAAGGAATTTAACCACGCTCTCTTCAGACCAAGTAGGCGGAATGGTTTGGTGTAAGGGCGTGCCTTCTACCCATTCTTGAATGAGGTAGAACTGATTGCCTTCTGAGAAGTAAGCGTACAGATCGGGAATCTGTGGATTGCCTTTGCTGACTGATTCTAAGACGGCAGCTTCTCGGGCGAAGCGATCGCGCACAATCTGAGCAATGCCAGGCTCCGAACTAGCCGATTTAAGCTGCTTAATCACGCAGCGCCGCCGCGAAGGCATCTGAATGTCTTCGGCCAGAAAGGTTTTACCAAAGCCTCCTTCAGCCAAAGATCTTAAAATTCGATAGCGATGATTGAGTAAGCCTGCCACTATTCAATGCTCTCTATCAAAGACCTAACTGCTCCATCATAGCTATGACGTTTTTGTGACTATCAGTGCGCCCTTGCTCAATATACAAGTCGGCCGCCTTGCGCAAATCAGCAGCGCCGCCTTCTCGATCTTCTTGAGTCACTTTAATCAGCCCGCGCTTGTAGTAATCCTCAGGCGCATCTGGCTTCAGCTCCAATGCTTTGTTGACATCACTAAGCGCACCGTTGAGATCGCCAATCTGCACAAGGGCACTAGCCCTATTAGAATAAATAGGCTGATTTCTTTGCTCCGCGCCTTCAGCATTAAAGATCTCAATTGCTCGACTGTAGTCTTGAATAGCACCCTCAAAATTCTCTTGCTGTAAGCGAATATTGCCCCGTCCATTGTATAGAGCGGCGCTGCGCGGATTGGTTTGCAAGCCTAAGTCACAGTCAGTCAGCGCCAAATCAAACTGCTGAGCCGCGAAGTATGCAGAGCAGCGGTTGTTAAGTACGCCAGGATCGTTCGGATTGACCTCAAGTGCCTTGTTATAGGCAGCTAACGCAGCACCTGCATCAGGATTTGTCTTAAAAGCATTGATCTCTCCTTTAAAGATAAGCGCATTAACTGAATTAGGATTGATCGCGAGCGCTTTTTCTAGTTCGCTCAGAGCCTGCGCTTGCTCGCCTTGCTCATAAAAAACAGCCGCTCGATTCACATAGCCACGAGCCAGTTTAGGATTGATAATTAGCGCCTGATTATAGTCATCAATCGCTCCCCTCTTATCACCCATACGAGACTTTGCATAGCCCCTACTAGCGTACTCATTCGCGGTCGTCACAGGCAGCGAAATCGCCTGCTGCCAGTCTTTAGCTGCGCCCAAATTATCGCCTAGCTCAGCCTTACGACTGCCTCTATTCACAAAGCCCGAAATCAAGCCAGGGTCTTTCTCAACTGCTAAGTTCAAATTTTGCAAAGCCTCTTGCCCGTTGCCCCTCACCACATTGACAGCAGACCAGTTGCTATAGGCCAACCCATTATCAGGATCTACGCGAATAGCGCTGCGGTAGTCGTCAACAGCTTTGTCATATTCACCCGTTTCGTAATAAGCATCGCCTCGCAGGTTATAAGTCTTGGCGCTCGGTTCACCTTGTTCTATCGCTCTCGTAGTGGTTTCTATCGTGGCTGCGTAATCGCCAGTTGCAAACTGAGCTTCGCCTTTAGCAGTAAGGGCCGCAGCATCGTTAGGCGCTTGTGCAAGCAAAGGCTCTAGCTGAGAAATCGCTTCATCGTACTCACCTACCTCGACATAGTTCTCAGCTAGTTCAACCTGAGCCGACTCATTATCAGGCTCGCCCTCCACGGTTCTCTCTAACGTTGCAATTCGCCCTCGAAAGTCTTCTAGCGTTGCTTCTGATGAGCTGCCTTGAAACGATAGCTGAGGCCGTAGCCCTGCGATAATGCCTGCTCCTAAAACCAGCGCACCTGCTGCCAAACCGATTCGCTTCCAAGGGAGCGCTGAAGAACGCTTTGAGCTGGGCGCAGGCGTGTTGATGACCGTAGCCTGACCCGGTTGAGAATTAGCAACCTGACCAGCCGCTGGGCTCAAAGGAGAAGCCACCACTGTCGGCGCAGCAGACGATCTTAGCGGTGCAGTCGTTTTTGATTCAGAGACGACTGTGGGTGATGCTGTCGTTAGGGCTTCGAGCATGTCGCTAGCGGTGGCGTAGCGGGTTTGAGGATAGGGGTGAATGGCACGAGTGAGAATGCTGGCAAAGCGAGTGCTGAGGTTGGGAGCGTACTGCTGCCAGAGCAGGCGTCCGTTGCTGCTGTCGGTAGGGATTTCGGTGGGCGATCGCCCCGTCAGCAGATAAATTGCCGTCATCGACAAACTATAGATATCACTGGCAAATGTAGGCCGTCCTGCCGACTGCTCCGGTGGCATAAATCCAGGCGTTCCAATCACCAAAGACGTTTTAGGCGAGCCCGAAGCACTCAGCACCGTGCTCATCACTTCTTTCACCGCCCCAAAATCTATTAGGCACGGTAGCTGATCGGCTTTTCTCAGAATAATATTGTCAGGCTTAATATCACGATGAATGATGTTTTGCCGGTGCACATGCGCCAGCGCTTTCAAGGCATCGATAACGAGCTTATTAACGCGTTCTTCGGTCCAAGTGTCTTGAGCCACAGCGCTCAGGGGTTGCCCTTCTACCCATTCTTGGACGAGGTAGAACTGATTGTCTTCTGAGAAGTATGCGTACAGATCCGGGATTTGGTCGCTGCCTTTGCCTACCGCTTCTAGCACTGCTGCCTCTCTAGAAAAGCGCTGCTGAATGAGAGCAAATACCGCTGGGCGATCACTCATCGGCTTGAGCTGCTTAATCACACACTGCCGCTTCGAGGGCATCTGCGTGTCTTCAGCCAAAAACGTTTTGCCAAAGCCCCCTTCAGCTAAAGACTTCAAAATACGGTAGCGATGATTGAGCAATGGAGCAGCCATAGATAGAGCGTGAAGCGTTTCGCCAATTCGCTTAATAAACAAGAGCGATGATGTATCAATTCTACACAGTAGTCTTTAGCAACCCTAGCTGACTAGAACGTCTTCTTGTCATTTTCGTTCCAAATGGCTTTCTCTAGCACGCCATAACAGCACTTAATTTTATACAGCCAGCCTCATACAAAAAAGGCGAGGGCTCTCCTGTTACCAGTCAGAGAGCCCTCGCCTAATTAATTCTCAATTACCTATCTAAATCTTCTAGCAACTCAGCTTTTACGCCCTATGCCTCGGCAGCTTCTCTCTCATCTCTGCGCTTGCGAATAGCCGCAGCCCCCAAACCAATTAGACCGAGTAGCGGAGCAGGCGTAGGTATGTCTTTAGTCGTTACTGACCCGCCCTTAATCAAGACGGCAGAATCAAGGGCGGTATCACCGACATCTGTGACAAAAAGGCTTAGAGTATTGCTAGCATTCTTATTCAATACGCCTTCAAATATCAGCTTTGTAGTGAAAGCATCTAGCTGAGTTTCATCTCCAGGGTTAGTTGTTAGAACCGCAGGATTAATAGGGCCAGATGTAGTAGCAAGGTTGTTGATGGTCACTGGATTGCCATTGGGCAACAGAGCAAGGTTGACGCCATTGAGCTGTAGCTCAAAAAGATCGTTAAAACTGGTTCCAGCAAATTCATAAAACTCTTCAGAACCAAAGACGTATTCGAAGAAGAGATTGCTTACTGTGTCGTCTGCATCGAAGGTAATATTTAGTTGAGATCGGCTCCCTGAACCCGTGGTGTTGCCTGTCTGATTATTGGGGCCGTCAACACCAGATGCATCTCCTGAGCTAAGAACAATACCAGAACCTAGCCCGAAAACTGTATCGTTACTAAACGTACCGAAGCCATTTGTGGTATCTGTGCCGGTAGTAGTGACCGCAAAGTTGCTTAGGCCAGCAGTGTCTCCTAGCAAGGTGTTGAGTAAATCGTTAGCGTTGCTAGTTGGCGTAATTGATAGTGCCATAGCAGGAACGCTTCCTACACCGATTGCGATTAGTGAAGCTGCAGTGGCCAGTAGCGCGTTCATTTTATTCAGCATGAAAAGTAGAGTCCTTTTTAAGAGTCAGTAGGTAATTTTGTCTTAGCGAGGCTGTCACCAATCTCGTATCTAAAGAAATCCCTGCCGAGTTGAACGCATTTACCTTTGCTTTTAGAGTTCATCTAAAGCTCAAGTAAGACTGTTCAATGTTCTGACAAAAAGAGAGTGCAAAAGCACGTTTTGTCTTATTGCTAAAAAGCTAGAAGCCGCTTTCCGCTTAGATTTAACGATAAAAAGGCTCCCTACAGCAGGTGCATAGAGAGCTTTCTAATCAATATTCTTTACTTTAAATAAGCTTCTTAAAACTACTAATCTATCTATCTTCTTTGATTTATTGTTCTACTTTATAGCCAAACTCAGCTAGGCGAGTACTCGACTGTCGCCAGCGAGACTGCACACGTACAAATACTTCTAGATAGACCTGACCGGCAACAAGCTTTTGCATTTGCTCACGCGCAGCGGTATTGATAGCTTTCATCATCGCGCCACCTTTACCAATGAGAATGCCTTTTTGCGATTTTCGCTCTACGTTCACTGTCGCAAGGATGCGGGTGATTTTTTCGTCTTCTTCTACTTTGTCTATCGCGATCGCAACAGAATGCGGCACTTCCTCGCGCGTATGCAACAACACCTGTTCCCGAATCAGCTCGCCCATAATAAATCGCTCAGGCTGATCGGTCACCAAATCTGGCGGATAGTAATAAGGCCCCGTCTCTAGTCGCTCAACAAGCTGCTGCTGCAAAGTATCTAACCCTTCACCCGTTAGCGCCGAAAACTTCACCACATCCCAGCCGTGCTCTGCGGCCAATGCTTCATAGCTCGCCTTTATCTCCGCCGCCTTACGACCGCTGCCGCTAAGCTGATCTATCTTATTGATGCCAAGAATAACCGGACGGCTGCTTTTAGCCACCAAATCTGCAACAAACAAATCGCCCTTACCTGCTGCCGAAGTCGCATCGACAACAAACAGCACCACATCAACAGAATTAATCGCCACACGGGCATTTTTCACCAGCACCTTACCTAGCTCATGATGCGGCTTATGAATGCCCGGCGTATCGACAAAAATCATCTGAGCCTGAGGCGTCGTCAAAATGCCCTGAAGCCGATTTCGCGTCGTCTGTGCGACGGGTGAGGTAATCGCAATCTTTTGACCCACCAAATAGTTCATCAGCGTAGACTTGCCCACATTCGGACGACCTACGATGCTGATAAACCCAGACTTAAAATCAGGTGCTGCCGTAGGAATAAGCCCCTGACTAATATTCGGCTTACCCTTAATTTCAACTGCTGCTGAATTATCTAACGGCACAATTTCATAGTCTTGCTCGGGTTCAGCTTTTGCGCTTACAGGCGCATCAATTGGTTGCCCTTTGAGCTTTGGCTTAGGGGTAGAAGACTTTAACGGCTTTTGCTTAACGCCTTTGTACTGAGGCGCAGCAAACTTTGAAGCGTTCGAGGTGCCTGAACCACCAGACTTCTTTTTAGCAAAAGGCTTTTTACTAGGTGATGAACCTTTCGCTTCTTTCCAAGGATCGCTTCGATTGCTCATATGATTGATGGCTAATTAATGGCCGGTAATATGAACAACAACTTCTCGGGTTTGGGGGCGATCGCGATGCTCCCAAAGATAAATCCCCTGCCACGTGCCTAAGGCCAATCGCCCATCCATAATCGGAATCTGCTCAGAGGTATGCGTCAGCGCCGTGCGAATGTGCGCAGGCATGTCATCAGGCCCTTCATCACTATGCTGGTAATAGTCGCCCTCAGGCACCAGCTTAGACAAAAACGTCTCCATATCGGCTAGCACATCTGGGTCGGCGTTTTCCTGAATCACTAGGCTCGCGGACGTGTGGCGCACAAAAATAGAGCACAACCCCGTACGAACGCTTGAAGCTGCGACCGCCTCCTGCACCTTTCGCGTAAACCGTCCTAAGGACTTTCCTTGAGAGGTTAATCGCAAAACCTGCTGGTATTGAATAAGTTGGATTTGAGCTGCGTTTGGAGTCGCCACCATAAAGCTAAACAGACGTTTGAATATATGGCTTCAGTTTATCTCAACTTGCGAGTTATCAACGTTGCATAAGCGGCTGTCTCACCTGTTGGAGGTGCTCAATGACGGCTGAGGCGATCGCCCCTTGCCCGCCCTTATCCAACTTCTCATCCTTACAAGGCGCGTGTAAGTCTTGAGTAAGAAAAGACCAGTCGCCGCTGAAAAAGTCGCTGGCATCAACAATGCGGTGATGCGCGTGATTTTGAATGCCGTCGATAAGAATTTGGGCTTCGGCAAAGCCCTCGCGAGTGATAGTGATGATGCCTTTGTCTAGCAAGCAGGCTTCGGCAAAGGTGCTGTAGCCGGGTTTTGAGAAAACGCGATCACACACAATCATCCAGTCTACCGGGCGCATTTTGCGGTCGTTTACGCTATACAAATTTGGCAGATCAGGCGCGTTTTGATCGAAGGTAATAAACTGCCAGTCAGGAAAATCTATCAGCGCTTTGTAGGGAATAGACGATAGTCCTAAGCCGCCGAAGGTGAGTAGCACTGTGCGTTCAGGCGGCACGTCACTTTGCATTAAACTGCGCAATTTGTCTTCGCCATAAGCAGGTGTGCCGCCAGTTAATCCCACGTCTGTGATGTTAGGAAGTGACGACATCGGCTCGTAGAAGGGCAGGCGAAAGGTGCGATCGCCGTGGCTGAAGCATTCACCAATCCAGTCTGCGATCGCGCCAAACTCTTCCCAGGGGCGATAGATAAAATCCCAGCCAAAATTACCAATGAACCAGCAAGGTACCCCTGCCGCCTTCGCAATTTTCCCAACCAGCGGTGGAATATCAGCCAAGACCAAATCAACCTGCGCCTCGTTTAAGAATGCCGCCTCCGCCTCTATCAGTGCCTCCTGCTGAGATTGAATGGCCTGCATTTCTCGTAGCGTAGAAGACCTATCCATTGTCAGGCTGTCACTTTGCCGCACCCCCACATCAAAGCTGACCGGGCGGTGAGCGTAGCCACCATCTAAATAGCTATCTAGCAGCCAAACCGGCGCTTTAGTCGCCATGATCAGCTTCAGCGGCAGGCCCGCAGCCTCAGCCTGACGGCGAATTTCTGTCGCCACAGAAGCAGCTCGGGTCGCATGACCAAAGCCGTGATTTGTCACCGCAATGTAGAGCGTAGGCATAAGACAGACCTGAACGGCTCTATCAGCTTAAATAGAAATGTTCCAAAATGAAAACTTTTCTTAAGCTTCTGTGACAAAAAAAGACCCACCGATTAAACGATGGGCCTTGTCTTCTTGCGATTCTGTAGGGGGCATAGCACTGCTATGCCCCCTACAGTGAATGCGACTTGAGACTAGATTTGAGGCACAAAACGCTCTTTCTCAGGAACGGTTGTGTACTCGCTCACAATCTGACGGAACTCATCGCCGTCAATCGATTCTTTCTCAATCAGCAGATCAACTACGCGGTCAATTACATCGCGGTTTTCGCGAATGATGTTCACCGTATCGGCGTAGCAGTTCTTCACAATTTCGCGAACGGCTGCGTCAATGCGAGAGGCAATTTCCTCTGAGTACTCAGAGCGACCGCCCCAGCTACCGCCTAAGAATACTTCGCCTTGCTCGCTCTCTAGGGCAAGCTGACCGAGGTCTTCTGACATACCGAACTTAGTCACCATCTGGCGAGCCATGTTCGTTACCTGCTGCAAGTCGTTACCCGCGCCCGTCGTAATTTCAGCATCACCGAAGATGACATCTTCAGCCGCACGACCACCCAAAGCACCACAAATGCGGGCCTTAAGCTGAGCGCGAGAAATCAACATCTGGTCTTCGCTAGGCGTGAACCAGGTCAAACCCTGAGCCTGTCCGCGAGGGATCAGCGTGACCTTCTGTAGAGGGTCGTGGGCTTTGATCATAGTGGCGATAATCGCATGGCCGACCTCGTGGTAGGCAATCAGTCGCTTGCTCTTACCGTCAGTAAGCGGTGTGCCTTCCATACCCGCGACTACGCGGTCGATAGCGTCGTCGATTTCGAGCATAGTGACTGCTTCTTTTCGGCGACGGGCGGTGAGAATGGCAGCTTCGTTGAGAAGGTTTGCTAGATCTGCACCTGTAAAACCAGGAGTGCGACGAGCGATCGCATCCAAAGAAATATCATCAGCGACTTTCTTATTGCGAGCGTGAACCTCAAGCACTTCACGACGACCTTTAATATCTGGTGGATCGACCGATACTTGACGGTCAAAGCGACCGGGACGCAGTAGCGCCGAGTCAAGCACGTCGGCGCGGTTAGTAGCCGCAATGACAATAATGCCAGTGTTGCCTTCAAAACCGTCCATCTCGGTGAGGAGCTGGTTAAGCGTTTGCTCACGCTCGTCGTTACCACCACCGATACCTGCACCACGAGAGCGGCCTACAGCATCAATCTCGTCGATAAAGATGATGCAAGGTGCGTTCTCTTTTGCTTTTTTGAACAGGTCGCGCACACGAGAGGCACCGACACCGACAAACATTTCAACGAACTCAGAACCTGAGATGGAGAAGAAGGGGGTACCGGCTTCGCCTGCGATCGCCTTAGCCAAAAGCGTCTTACCTGTACCAGGAGGGCCAACAAGCAGCACACCTTTAGGAATGCGCGCGCCAATTGCAGTAAATCGCTCAGGCTTCTTCAAGAAGGTAACAACCTCTTGTAGCTCTTCTTTGGCTTCTTCAATACCGGCTACGTCATCAAACATAACGCCCGTATTGGCTTCCATCATGAAGCGAGCTTTGGACTTACCAAAGTTCATCGCCTGACCGGGGCCACCGGCACCGCCGTTAGAGCGACGGAACAAGAAGAATAGGCCACCGATTAGCAGGATGGGGAATAGGAGGTTGCCAAGAATGCCGACAATTGCACCATCGTTGCGAGGCTGGTGAGAATCCAGGCTGATATCGGATGTCCGCAGACGTTCGACTAACTCAGGTGCGTTACCAGGCAAGTCAACGCGCCAGCGCTGCACTTTGTTATCAATTTGAGGATCGACGGCTTCGACAATAGCAGTCCGGCCACTGTCATAGAAATCGACGCTCGTAACGCGCCCGGCGTCCAAATAATCCAAGAATCTGCCGTAGGTCATGCTAGTGCTAGCAGTGTTACGACCTGAATCTACGGGATTTGCGCTACCGACGGAACTCTGCCAAAGGAAAAATCCAACCACGAGAATGGGCAGTGTCCACAGTAGAGCAGTTCTCCAAGAGAAGTTTTTCATAAACTCGGTTAGCCTCTGTTGTGAATAGATAGGCCGCAGGCAAGGGGCTGGTGCAAACATCCTCCTGATGAGGCAATGCAAAAGTGTTGCGTGCGGTGCTCGCGACTTGGAAACCGACTAGCAGCTCTATTACATGGGCAGATGAGTAAAAATACTGACTGCCAGTAACAGATTGCTAAGCGATCACAAGTTTTATGAGACTTGTCTTTACTAAATTTAACGTAAATTCTCTACATCAGACAAAGAGAATTCCGAAATCACCGCTTTTTTGTAGTGCCTAAGTAAATTTCGGGGATCGTTTAGCCTAACCCTTTGCGATTGAGACAGCCGCTTCTAGCCGCTGCTGATCGAATCCTCTACGGTGCAGAATCATCCAGGATTCGACGAGATCGGGGCCTTGCATGTCTCCCATGAGGGCGGCTCTGAGCGATCGCATAACCAATCCCTTCTTCACCCCCTGCGCCTTCGTCACCTGATTAATCACACCCTTAGCCGCCTCAGCCCCGTACACCTCCGTATCTTTCAAAGCCTCTATCACGGCCTGCATCGCCTCAGCCACACCTTCTTTACCAAGCTGCTCCTTTGCCTTATCACTAAAGTCCATCGTCGGCTTAACAAAGAAGTGACCCAGCTCCACACAGTCTTTTAGCCGCGTCAAACTAGGCGCAATCATCGCCGTCAAAGGCAGCAGCCATTCCTTATCAGCTTCAGCATCAAACCCGTAGCCTACCTCATCCCAATAGGGCATCAGCATCGGCAAAAGTTCCTTAGCCGGTTTCTCATGTAAATACTGGCTATTGATCCAGTCGAGCTTATCCCAATCGAACTTAGCGCCCGCCTTATTCACCCGATCAAAGCTAAACAGCTTGGCAGCGTCTTCGAGCGTAAATAGCTCTTGCGTATCCGGTGCAGACCAGCCCAGCAGCGTCATATAGTTCGCCAGCGCCTCAGCCGTAAAGCCCATCTCCTGAAAATCGCCCACCGAAGTCACGCCATCGCGCTTAGACAGCTTCGCTCCCGACTCATTCAAAATCAGCGGCGTATGCGCAAACACCGGCACCTCCATTCCCATCGCCTCATACAGCAAAATCTGCTTCGGCGTATTCCCCACATGATCCTCCCCGCGAATCACATGGCTAATTTTCATATCCGCATCATCCACCACCACCACAAAGTTGTAGAGCGGCTGACCCACATCTCCCTTAGATGCCGCCCTGGACACCACCATATCGCCACCTAAGTCGCGCCCCTTCCAGCTCACATTGCCGCGCACAAGGTCATTCCACTTCACCTCACGACCATCATCAATCTTGAAGCGAATCACGGCCTGCCGACCTTCAGCCTCAAATGCCGCAACCTGCTCATCTGTGAGGTTACGATGCTGATTGTTATAGCGTGGCGCTTCCTTCCGAGCCTGCTGCGCCTCACGCATCGCATTCAGCTCATCCGGCGTCTCATACGCCCGATACGCCAGCCCTTTATCTAATAATTCCTGAATCTTCTCGCGGTACATCTCCATCCGCTGCGACTGATAGAACGGGCCTTCATCCCAATCCATCCCCAGCCACTTCAGCCCGTCCATAATGTTCTGCGTATACTCGTCCTTAGAGCGCTCTAAGTCAGTATCTTCAATTCGCAGTAAAAACTGACCGCCTTGATTGCGAGCAAACAGCCAGTTAAAGACCGCCGTGCGAGCCGTACCGATGTGTAGGTTTCCAGTAGGGCTAGGGGCAATGCGAACGCGAACAGACATATAGGTTAGCTAATAGAGATTGCAGTCTATCAGCGTACTACAAGGCTATGGATGCGAGCGACTACCTTTTTTAGGAGATGGACGAACTTTAAAGTAGCGCTGAATGAAAACATCTCGTCCACCAAAGGCGCGGATGAGTTCTGGCCAGTCGTGAACAGTGAGGACTTCTTCGGTTCTTAGCAGTTTGACAATCTCTGTTGCCTTTTGCGCTTGCGTAGGCTGAGCTTTAATAGCGTTTACTTTACGGACGATGGATTCGGTTCTGCTATCGAGCGGTAAACTCTGATTACTCAGCAGATCAAACGAAACGCCTAAGCATTCAGCCAAATCATCAAACCCTTTATTTGAGAAGTGAGGTGTTTTCTCAAGCTCGACTATTAGCTCTCGTCGGAACCGCCGCATTTTGGGCTTTTCTCTGTTGTCTATTGTTTCGTACAGGTTTCTGACTAACCTTGCATATATCGTGCCAGGCTCCAGCATTCCTGCGGAAAGAATGCTGATTGGTGCATTGATAAGAGCCACAAAACCCCAACCGAAGGCAATCGCATTGGCCCACATTACAAAATCGAGTGGCCGAGTTACAGCAGGCGGTGGAATCCGAAAGGCGGCAGGCGCTGCCCACCAAAACAAGGCAGCAGGAACTAAAAACTGAACCAGTTGCAAAAACCACCACGCCGGACTCTTTGACGGTCCAAAAATGGGAAGCTTTTGCTGAAACTCCTTCCTCTGCTCGCCGCCAGATAGCCAAACATTGATGACGCCGGGCACTGAAGTAACTAAAAGCTGAGGCAACCAAGCAATACCCTGCTGCATTGCTTATGCATACCTCCGCTTTCTGTTCAAGTAGTTACCCAAGGTACCAGGATGCAGGTAAAAATGGCCTTTGGTTGTCAGAGCCAGAGAGGTTTCGATATCAGGTAAGTCTTCTAAAGCCGGAGCCCCTTTCCACGATAGCCATAGTTGCTTCAAGAGGTTTCCAGAAGTCGGACGAACATAGCCCTCATTCCAAAGGGATTTTATGTAGCGCTGTGCGTTTTCTACTGGAAGTTCGAGGCTGTAGGCAACATCGTCTAGGGTAAAAAAGTTGTTTTCTATCTTTTTCATGATGGCCACCTTGGTAGGATGCAGCCGATTGGCAGCTTTAGAAAGCTCTTGGGCTGATACTCGCAATTCTTCAGACGCCTTTTCGAGCTGCCTTTGCAGTTGCGGTCGCCTTAACACTTGCTGCGCTTTGATCCGGTAGTTGGCATCAGGACTACTCAAAATATCCGTCGCTAAATCGACTAAACCAAAACTAAAGCCATTAGAGCCGGTAGCGGGTGCCAAGCTGGGTCTTATAGAGGGCATCGGCAGAGTGCCTACGCCAAAGACACTTTTCGCTCTCTCCTGCTGGCCGTATTGAGTCGCCAGATAGTTGCGAGAAGCGGCATACAGTTGATCTAGCTGCTTGTCTTGCTGGAGCACGTTTTTGAGCTGCTTGACAGCGCCGGGTTGGCGATTGGCAAGCTGCTGGTTAGCCATCTGGATTTGCTTGTGCAGGTGGAGGGGTACGCTGTCGCCGTAGTGCAACAGTGCCAGCAAGCAGGCATCTAAAGTAAGGGCTTCATTCGCTTTCATGGTGATACCCAGTGAGGGTGAACGCTGCCCAGTAGTAAGGGTTCGCGTAGGGTGTTTGACTCAGGTCTAAATCTCTGGATTTGTCTCTATATTCCCCTATTTTACCAACTAAGGTTTCATCTTCATCTGCGGTACAATGCTGACAGAAGGATGGTGTGTTTAAGGATGCTAGCCAGTCGGCAAG
Source organism: uncultured cyanobacterium (assembly GCA_963793265.1). Taxonomy (GTDB): domain Bacteria; phylum Cyanobacteriota; class Cyanobacteriia; order Phormidesmidales; family Phormidesmidaceae; genus Phormidesmis. The sequence goes on along the minus strand of CAWBZI010000001.1, from coordinate 1,474,149 downwards.
CTGTGTATAGGTAGCGGTGCGAAGCCATTGCTGTGCTTGGTGTAGGGCAAGAGAGGCAGAAGTACCCGTGAGGTAGCGCTGATAGAAGTTCACCATGAGCCAGGCGTTAGATTGCGAGTCTACAGTCCAGAGGGTGCTGATGACCTGGGCTGCTCCGGCGGTAAGAAAGGCACTGGATAAGCCTACGTAGTCGGTTTCGAGGTTTTCTTGTCCGGCTACGGCAGTTTCGCAGGCAGCAAGCGTTACTAGACCATAAGTTTTGAGAGGAAGCGTGGCGACTTCGGCAGCGCTCAGGGTGTCTTCGCCTATGAGGGCTAGGGCAGAGTTTTGCGGGTGGCGATAGTCGTGGGCAGCGTGGCCAGTGAAGTGAAAGAGGCAGTGGGGCTGTTGAAGGGTGGCGATGAGAGTTTGATTGTGGGCTTGGGCGCTATCGATGAGAGTGGGTTGCTGATCGCTTTGTTGGCAGAGATAGGCAATGAGGGCAGTTTCTACTTCAGCGAAGATGAGCGGCTCGTAGCGGTTACTTGCTGGGGTTTCGAGAAGTAGTGCTGGGTGAGGTGGTGAGGTGCTTTGAGATTTTTGCCTGGCCTTATGCTGAAGGGTGAGGCCAGCTTGGATACTGGGAAGATAGGTAGTAATGAATGCATCTGTGAATAGGGCGTGGAGAGGAAGCTGGTGGAGCTGCCTGTGAGGAATGAGGATGAGGTAATCGCAATCGGTGAGCGCGGTTTCTATTCGAGATATGTTTAGGATTTCACTGAGGGTTTGTAGGTCTTTGCTGAGGTTCAGTCGCCAGGGATGGTTAGGTCTATCTCTCTCTGTATCTGTGTCATCAGTGGCTTTGCTCTTTTTTCGATAGGTTTGGTAGCGCTGCTGCCAGTCTTTGTTCCACTGATTGAAGGCTTCGGCTGAAGCGGTGGAGATAACTTGTGGGTCGGCTGAGTCTGAGGAGAGGAGGAAAGTGGTGAGGGTATCGGAGCTGAGGTGCCAGAAGATAGCGGCGGTGCTGGGAGTAAGTAGCGTTTGCATGTCGGCCCAGCTTGGGCTGATGGTTTGTTCTTTCCAAGTGTCGAGAAGCCAGGTGAGGGTTCGGTTTTTGTAGCGTTCGGCGGTCTCTAGGGCAGTGTTGGGGCTGTTGGTTTTCAAGAGGGTATCGACTTGGAGCTGGCTAAAGCCGGAAAACTGCGTTTCTAGACGGCGCTTTGCGGATAGGGTTGGGGCTTCGTTGAGAAGCTGGCGGAAAAGTTGAAGTCCTTCTTCACGGTATTGGTTAGCTATTTCGGCTTTGTTGAGGCCGAGGTAGGCACGGATAGCGTCCTGGCAGACAGCGAGATGGCGTGTGGGGAAGGCGGTGAGCGTGGCGAGAGCTTTGCCGTAAGCGTCGGTGGCTTGGGCGAGGTAGATAGATGCGTTGGCCAGGGAGCGACTATGGAAGTAGTGAGCGCGGCCCTTTTCGTGATGGAGTAAGCCCCAGCCTTCTGGATCTTTGTCTTTGTGGACATGTCTGAGCCCGATGGTGTAGCAGGCAATTCTACCTTCGTAGCCGCGTTTGTCTAGGGATTCGTGCCGTAGCAGAGCAGGCAAAGAAAAGGTTATTGACGTATTACATCTGATGGATTTGCTGACAGCTACACCCCTATTTATCCAAGTGCCATGATCATCTGGGTTGATGGATAGGGCTTGATCAAAAGCCATGATTGCAGCTTCATACTGTCCCCCGAGGTTAGCAAGTGCTATACCTTTATTGACAAGTGCTGAACGCTTGTCAGGCTTGATTTCTAGAGATTGATCGTAGGCAGCGATTGCAGCTTCATATTGTCTTGAGCTAGCGAGCGCTATACCTTTGTTGTAGAACACTTCGTGCAAGTCGGTCTTGGTTTCTAGAACTTGGTCGTAGATTGCAATTGCCTCTTCGTATTGTCCCAGTTCAACAAGCGCTATGCCTTTGTTGTAGAGTGTTACGTAATCATCTGATTCTATTGTCAAGGCTTGATTATAGAGAGTGATTGCAGCCTCATAGTTGCCTAATTTGGCAAGCAATCCACCTTTATTAGTGAGTACTATATAATCATCGGGCTTATTTCCTAGAGCTTGGTTGTAGACAACGAGTGCAGCATCGTATAGCCCTAACTGGGCAAGGGATACACCTTTGTTAACCAACACTCCATATAAATAAGGGTTGATATCCAGAGCTTTGTTATATGCAGTGATCGCTCCTCTCAAATCACCTTGATAATAAGATTCTTTCCCCTGCTGAAAGTAAAAGTCCGCTCGCCTAGTGATCTCTTCCGTAGTCGTTTCTTCATCTATCACCTGAGCAGGCTGCGGTTCATCCGATAGAGCCTCAGATCTCGGCGCTGCATCCTGTGTTAGCAACTGCTTGCCGATTTCACCCGAAAGTACACTCAATGGCCCTAGCTCAACCTCTGCTAGTGCAACCATCTGTTGTCCCAATGCCACATGTGCTGCCGGATTTTCTAATCGCGATCGCCCAAACCGCCTCAACCAGCTAACAAAGCTACTATCCTGCTGCCGCCCACCAAGTCGAGCCTGCAGTTGCTGAAGCGATCGCCCTTCCTCAACATCCTTTAACAAAGCCAAAAACAACTGCTCGTACTGGCGATCAGATAGCGGCTCCAACACGGGCTCACTCTGCGCCTGCTTCTCCTTTCGCTGCCAAGGCCATCCCATTGCAAAGCTGTCCAAACTCAGTCTACGTAAACCTACCACTTACTACCCATGAGCAGCGGAACAATAGGCTTGAAAGCGATCAGCAAAATCCTATGCCACAGTCGCTAGGCGACACTCGAAATATTTTCTCGCAGCAAACTATCAACAAGCTGACTAACCGCAACCCCCCGCTGCTCTGCTTTCTCAGCCAAAACTTTCATCAAGTCTGCCTTCACTTCCACCTCAAACCGGCGGTTTCGGATGTCAACGTCTTCTACCTCAACTGTCGTAAAAGCATCTAAATAGTCAGTAGTATCGTGGGTATCCCAAAAGGCCGCTACTGCTTCGTAGGTGTCAAATTCTTCTGGTAAGGGATCGACGGGATTCTTATTGACGCTCATAGTATTGCCGCTCCGAGGATGTCATGTCTCTGGCTGAAATGGGCAGCGCAGAGGTTTGATATTTACATATAAAGAAAATGATTAAAAATCTACCTGTATCGGTCTTTCCGTATGCTGCGTATAGATCCTCTCCCTTTTTACGACCTCTTTGGGCTTTCCGAAGATGAAACTTCTGAGAGAGGACAGTTTCTACTTCTTGTGTCGATACTCCATGTTTGACCGCTAATTTTTCAACAAAAGCATCTTTCCAAATAATTTCGTAGATTTTCATTCCATTTTATGCAGATGAGGCCATCTCATCACAAAGCCATCCAATCTAAATTTACGTCAATTTACCACCTGCTCACGAACGACGTAAGCGCGATCGCATAATCAATAGCCTAAAGTAAAGGCAAAAACGGCCTTAACATCTATTGTCAGCCGACAGCAATTTTTCCGAATCTATGACACGAGCGCTGTTATTTAAGCGCGTACTCGCTACGCTAGGGTGGATTCGTCATTTTTTAGATAGCGCCCTTCATACTCACCCGTGTTATCCACGCACCGCTCTACACGATGAGATCCCTATTTCAATCTATTTCTAGATTCCTTCAGCGCCTATTTCATAGCCAGCACACAGCCGCTCGGCCTACAGAGTCAGCCAGGCTTGGCAATGAGTCTTCGCGAGAAAGGCCGCTCCGCACTAGCACCATTGAGATATCGCCAGCATCAGCGCCGCTCAGACGGCTGATTTATCAGGCAACCTATCAGCTATCGCGGCAGAATCGCACACACGCCGCTCAGGTAGGTGCGCTTTTGAGAAAACAGGACGCCGCATTTTCCTACGAAAAATATAATTTCACGAAGCTGATTGATTTGCTCCAAGCGGTGCCCGATTTGGTGGAAATGGAAAGAGTGGAGCCCGACCCGGACAATCCCAACTCAGCACCTGTGTATTATGTGCGGCCTGTAACGGATACCAAGCGGTTGCTGAGCGATGCGCTGAAGTCTTATGAAAGTGCCGATGGCTGGGTGCATTTAGACAGCTTGAGGGAAGAAGTCGTTGCTAAAGATCCTGATTTTTCGGCGCAGCGATATGGATTTAATGACTTTGAAGCTTTTATTAGTAGCAGAGGTGATCTGATTGAGTTTAAGGAAGATAGTCCTGGCTATGTACGCCTGTCAGCTTCGCGCGGTGTTAAGAAGCCTAAGAAATCTTCTAGAGCATCCGCTTTATCCTCACCTGTCAAAAAGCCTCGTGTCGCTAGTGCCAGCGGTAGAACGAACGGTAGAGTTGCGGTTTCTCAGCCGATTAGTCGGCCACAGCCTATGAGCCGGACGGTTGAGCCGCTTTCTCGGTTTGCAGGGTTTTCGGCTGAGGTGCTTAACCGAAAGGTGAGTGAACTAGCTGCGATCGCTCTCCCCGAAAACTGGTACTTTGGCCCGCAACCGCCCGAAGACTTCGCCCACCCCATTCTCAAAAGCTATCTGCGCTACACCTTCATCCGCCTGCAACACGAAAGCAAAGTGATTGCTAGCACCAGCTACAAGTACCGTGCCTTTAATACTGGCCTGCTCGACACCTTACTGCGGCCCATCTACGCTCTATTCACACAGACAAGCAGCAGCCAAACGCCTTGGAGCCTAGACTTTTGCATCGCTGGTGAAGGCTATGCCGGAAAAAAACTTGTTGCCCAATTTTCTCAGCTTCCTGTTGCAGCTAACTACCTTTCTGATGCTAATCAAGCCTTTTACCACCTAGCCGCAGGTGTCCCCCAGGTAGACTGGCAGCACATTGTAAAAGATAATATGGCGCGGCTGCCCCTAGCTTTTTTAGAGCAGTATGCACCAGAAGGATTCGTCCCTCGCAGTACGCAAGGACTGACGACACCGGAGTTTTTTGACTACAAGCGCTCGTTTGTTGAAGCTTTAGATGCCGATCCTGCTGGCTATCGAACGTTGGTTCGCAGATTAGAAGGCGCTTTAGAGCGCACCCTGCGCAGAACCCAGATTAATTACACGACGGCTGTTCCAACCTACTATCCCAAAATTAACAGTATCGATTTGCTGTTGCCTTTGTGCCTCGCAAACGAAAACACTGCCGATTTAGCGCTAGTTGTCAGGCGCGAGCCTTCGGGTAAGTACATCGGTCATACCGTTTTGACCATGCGACAGGCGTATAACAATGCTCGCCTGATTTGCAAGCTGGACGAGCACTGGCTCACGCGATCGATGGTACTCAGTCAGGAAGACTTTGATGATGATGACGATGAATCGGCAGAGTTTGCCGATGAGAACAAGCAAAAGGCCGAAGCGGAAGGCTATGCAGTCGGCTAGCGCAAGCAGCCAAAACAACACTTAGCTTTCTACGACTTAGCTTTCTGGAAAAAATGCGAGGGTTAGCGCTTCAGATAGCGGGCAAGGACAGTTTTCAGGAAACGCTTGAATGGCTGAGCCAGTTTCTATTGCCGCTAAGTTTCTAGCGTTGCTGTAGGTTTTATCTAGCACAGTTGGTAGATAATTCTTCAGGCTGGGGCTATCAGAGAGAATGTCTTCAATTTCGATTCTGGCGTTTGAGATAGTAGCTCGCCAGCTATTAGAGCGTTTGTCTGACTGAAACTGCCACTTTAGAAGGTGCATGAGCAGCACTTTTAAATGAGAGCGAAGTGCCCTTTTATCGTGCTTAGCCAAGCCTTCTATTTCCTCTATCAAATTTGGCAGATCTAAGTCTTCTAGTCGCTGTGCTTTTAGTGCCTCAATCTGAGACTCTACCCAAACGTTAAAGTCGGTATCGTATAGCGCTTTGAGCTTCAGCATGAGGAGGTTGCCAAATGAACTATTTTTGCGATGTTCTCTCTAATCCTAGCTGAATCAGCTTATCTACGAGCTGTGGAAAATCGACCCCAGAGGCTTGCCACATCATGGGGTACATGCTGGTGGCGGTGAAGCCGGGTAGGGTGTTGATTTCGTTGATTAGGATTTCGCCAGTTTCTTCTATATAGAAAAAGTCAACGCGGGAGATGCCTGCGCCGTCAATGGCCTGGAAGGCTTGAATGGACATTTCTTGAATGCGATCGCGTACCCCATCCGGCACAGGCGAAGGAATCAGCAGCTCCGCCCCGCCATCGGTATACTTCGTCTCATAATCATAAAAATCAGTGCTGAATTTCGTTTCACCTAGCACCGAAGCCTTGGGATTGTCATTGCCTAAAATAGAGCACTCCACCTCGCGAGCCACCACGCCTGCTTCTACAATCACCCGGCGGTCGTAGCTGGCGGCACTGTCTAAGGCGGCTTCTAGCTCTTGGCGATTGCTGGCCTTAGCAATGCCGACTGAAGATCCTAAGTTCGCAGGCTTCACAAAGCACGGATAGCCCAAGTCGGCTTCGATGTCGTCGCAGAGCTTTGGAAAGATACAGGGATTAGAGTAGATCTCAGCGCGCGAGACGCCTCTGTATTTCACCTGTGGCAGGCCCACCTGCGCAAAGGCACTCTTCATCGCGAGCTTATCCATGCCCAGCGATGATCCTAAAACGCCGCAGCCTACATAGGGCACCTGTAGTACTTCAAAGAGCCCTTGAATGGTGCCATCTTCGCCATTAGGCCCGTGTAGAACCGGAAACCAAATGTCAATATTGCTGAGTTCGGCTAAGTTCGGAAGCCGATCAACTAGGGAAGGCGCGGCGCTGCTGTCGTCGTCTGATAAGGGTTGACCCGATGCGATCGCCTGCTGAGCAAGCTCTCCATTTAGCCACTGGCCGTCTTTGCGAATATAGACTGGGATGACTTCATATTTGGTTTGATTGTCGCCTTGGGAAAGGGCCTGGGCGATCGCACCTGCCGACCGGATCGAAACCTCATGCTCTCCCGATCTACCCCCAAACACCAAACCCACACGCATCGCCATCGGCCAAGTCCTTAAATAAGTGCTTTCAATGCTTTGAGGTAGCGTATCATGGCCCCTAAAGCATACGTAAATAAACTTGCTTAAAGTCTGCTCAAATTCTAGATAAAAAACTAGGCAAAAAAAAACGCCTGGGATTCGTCAGAAAATCTGAATCCAAGCGTTCTATCAGGGTGCATCTACCACTTATTACTTCTTGGCACCGATAGCGCATCCGGGAGAATTTGTGGTTTGGCTCGAATGTAAAAACTGTCTGGGATTAACAGCCCCTCGTTAGTTTTTCAGGTGATAATAAGCCGACTCAAGCAAGCAGCGAAAAATAGCCCTAATAGATGACGGTAGCCTCGTGAAATATTTTTTCTTATCTGATAGCTGGACAACCGGTAGAGTTTGGGAGTTTGGGGGAGAGTGGAATATGCAGGCCCACCGCCGCCAGCCTCACTTACAAAAGCAGTCTCTATGTATCCAAGAAAACGGTGAAACGCTCTGGCTCTTCCAAGCCGAAGATGCCATTCTGATGCTAGAAGTTAAGCCGAAAACGAGTGATCGCGACACATCCAATACCGCTAACCCCACTATCGGTCAAGTCGTCTTAAAAAGACTGCTCACTGCCGATCAGGTGATTGAGCGCCTGTGTCAAGAAGATGCTTTCCGCAATCTCAGCCACCACTCAAAACAGTCTGTACCTAGCCTTGACTCACTGCATCCGAGCGCTCAAAGAATGATCAAGAACACCAACAGTCAGGACACTGACACGCAAGCACCGATAAGCGCAGCCAACCAACCAGCCGTAGATCCCGCGCTCACTCAAGCGGCTGTACCTGTCAGCTCTTAAGTTTCGCCAGAGGCCAAAACTACAAAATGTCTCTAATCGTATTGCTAACGGCTCGCTGTAGGGCCGCTAACGCTCGGTTATAGCCCAATATAGCGGTGACGTTGTTGACTTGGGCCTGGGTCAGTTCGCTTTGAGCTGTCAGCACGTCTAGCTGGGTGCCAACGCCAGCCTGTAAACGCAAATTAGCCAGCGACAGCGCTTCTTCAGCCTGACTCACAGCGACCTGAGACGTAGAAATATTCTCTTCGTTAGCTTGCAGGTTAAAGAACGACTGCTCTACATCAAACCGAACTTGATCGAGACTTTCGCTGAACTGCTCTTCAGAGATTTCGCTCTGAATTTCTTGCTGTCTCGCCGCTGAGCGAGTAGCACCGCCGTCAAAGAGTCGCCAGCTGAAGGTAGCACCGAAGGCCGTGCTATCGTCTAATTCGCCCGTATCTACAAGTGAATTGTCGCTGGCTAAGGTAGTTTGCAAGCCATAGCTGGCGAACAAACCGACCTGTGGACGAATTGTAGCTAGCGCAATTTTCCGCTGCTCTTCGTTGATGCCTGCCTGTAGTAACTGCTGCTCTAGCTCTGCGCGATTTTGAAAGGCAAGCAGTATGCTTTGTTCAAGATCCAGAGGCCATATTTCAGCTTTGGCAACGGGTGTCGCTGTTAATCCAGCCGTTGGGGGCAAATTTAGCAGCCTGGCAATATCCCTGCGAGCAATATCTTGATCAAATCGCGACTGTGTGAGCGATTGGAGCGCATTAGCAAGCTGTACGTCAGCTCTAAGAACATCGAACCGGGTGCCAACACCGACTTCCTGACGCAGCTCTGAATCTCGTAGGTTGCGCTCTGCCTCATTCACGAATGACTGGTTAATCCGAATCTGTTCGCCCGCTTCTTGAAGTGCGTAGTAAGCAGTAGCGGTCGTCAGACGAATTTGTTCCTGCTGCACCTCAACTGTCAAAGCACTCACTTGCTGCTGAAGCTCTGCGGCTCGAATAGAGGCCGACCGAGAGCCGCCAGTGATGAGATTGTAATCAACTCGAACTGATCCTTGAAGCGTAGTACTCCCAGCACTGCCGCTTTGCGTATCGTCTAGCTGAGCGCTTGTAGAGATAATAGGCACTAACGCGGCTCTGGCTTCACGAACAGCAGCTTCGGCCTGTTCTAACGATAGTAAGGATGCCTGTAGGGTCTGATTGTTTCTGTAGGCTAGCTCGACGGCCTCTTCTAAAGTCACTACCGGATTGAGGTCTACATCAACTTCTGACTCAAAAACCGGCACGTTAAGCGGATTAGGATCGGTAAATAGAATATCTGGGACTTCGTTAAGATCAGCCGTAGGGGTTGGCAAATCGGAATCTTCCTGTGTATCGGCAGGCGGAGCCCCCACGGGCTCTACAGGCGAAACATCAACAGGTATCTCAGAATCGGTAGGTTCTTCTAATTCCGGTTCGTCTAGATCAGGCGTCTCTAGAGAGGGAAGATCTTGAGGCGGTGGGCTCTCAGGGGCCTGCGTAGGTGTTTGGACAGGGACTTGCGTAACGGCTGAATCTGGCTCGGAACGTGGCGTTTCAATCATTCGCCTGAAGTCTTCTAAGTCCATCGATTTGGACGCCATTTGCTGTTCATCTGCTGACGCTGTGCTACCAGGCGCAGCATCTGAGAATGAAGGGGCTGCTGCTGGCGGTGTTTGGATGGATAAGGCGTTGTTAGGCTCACCTTGAGCACCATTGGGAGCACCGTTGAGCACACCACCGTTGAGCACACCGTTGAGCACACCATAGAGCAGTGTAGAGAAATCGGCAGGCGATTGTTGAGACACACTACTTGCGGAGCTTGTAGCCTCTGCATCGTCGGCAGCGATCGCCTCTTTTGGCAGCAAAGATACCGCGCTGCTCATAATTAGCAGCAGGAAAGCAGCAGGTTTGAAATATCGCATAGTGCTGATGGCTTCAATAGACTTTGGACTTAGTGACTTCAACAAAACTCAATAGCGCTCAGATTCGGGCATATCGCTCAAAATTTTCAACCGTGCCCGTCGTTCGGGGCTATAGATCAGCCTACAACCGAATTAATGAACCATCAGGGTACGAATGAACGAGTTTATACAAATAGCCCCCAGAGCTGAAAGACTTAAGCAACTCAGCTAGGTTTCCACATCGCACGCCGAGAGCACTAAACAGCATAGAGACAAGTCACTTATAGACAGGTTCGCCCCGACAAGTTCACCCTATGACCATACGACAGATGGCACCACGGCGGATACTTTTGACGCCTAATTACAGCAAGCTGCTATTAGCTCGGGCAATCCTGCTATAGATAATACTGAACAGTTTAGTTCACTTTCAAGCTGCGCCAGCGACATGTCGTCCAAAAAGTAGGTTTTATCCGGGCGCTTGCTGTCGCTTTGCTTGAGCATCAAGGCAGGTAGCAGTACGGCCTCACCTAACTCTTTCCCGGCAAGCTGTGTGGCGATGTCTTGACCCGTGAGCAGCCCGGTTACTGTGATCTTTTGGCCCCAATAGTCACTGTTGATAGGAGCCATCGTCACGGTGAGGTTATGAACTTGATTGAGCCGCGTGACTAGAGGTGCAAAGGCGTGTTCTACCGCGTTACCGACTACCCAGGTAAAGGCACGAGGCCCAGAAACTTCGGTTGGCAGGGTTTTGGCGATCGCCTCAAACTCCTTTAAAAACAGCCGAATCGATCCTACTCCATTCCCAATTTGTGGATAGGAGCCGTAATGACTCTCAGGCGGTAGCGGCTGACGCCCAATCAAAAACCATTCGTCAGCGAGCCAGGCAAAAGGCGTCCCTAGCTCAGCTTGAAACTCAGCCTGAAGCGCCTGCACTTGAGCGATTACCTCTTGCGCTTTAGCCGTGGTTACAGGTACCAGCTCGTCTTCATCGGGGCGAAAGCGGGTAAGGCCAACCGGTACGACAGCGGCAGAGGCTACAGCAGGCACGTCGCCCTGATGGAAACGGGCTAAGTCTCTGAGCGTTTGCTCCAAATGAGAGCCATCGTTGATACCAGGGCAGACGACAACCTGCGCATGAATTTGGAGCCGGTGGGTTTGGAACCAGGTAATGTGTTCAAGAATTTTGGCAGCGCGATCGTTTTTAAGTAGGCGCGATCGCACGTCTCCTTCGGTCGCATGAACAGACACATACAAAGGAGAGAGCCGCAGCCGCGCAATTCGATCCCACTCAGCCGGTGGAATATTGGTTAGCGTGAGGTAGCTACCATATAGAAAGCTCAGGCGATAGTCGTCATCTTTGAGATAGAGCGTTTCACGTTTGCCGGGCGGCTGCTGATCGATAAAGCAAAAAGGACAGCGGTTGACGCACTGAATCAGGCCGTCGAATAGGGCAGTCTCAAACTCCAGGCCCAGCTCTTCGTCGTAGTCTTTCTCAATCTCAACTGTGTGCGTGACGCCCTTGGTATCGAGCACTTCAAGGTCTAGTACTTCATCGGAGCACAAGAAGCGGTAGTCGATTAGATCGCGAGGCCGCTGGCCGTTGACAGATATGAGGCGATCGCCCGCTTCAAACCCAATTTCTTCGGCAATAGATCCAGCGACCACGCTGGTGATTAGCGCAGGTGCGATCGCAGTGGTTTTGGTGGGATGCAGGTTTAGAGCGGTAGTCATGGCACGAAAACGATTCGCGGGCAATTGCCCTTTAACCCTAGCGTTCTTTTGATCGAAGAGGATGATGGAAAGACGCTTTACTATATATTTTCGAGCTTGCCGAGTGCGATCGCGACCAGCAGCAGTGCGCCAAATGCCAGCCGGTACCAAACAAACACCCAGGTGCTGTGCTTTTTAAGAAACTCAATTAGCCAGGCAATCGCCAGATAAGAAGACACTACCGCCGCTAAGATTCCGCCGATCAGCGGCACGATTCCCACCGCACTATCGGCAACGAACATATCTGGCAAAGACACCAGGCCCGCCAGCGTGATCGTAATCGTGCCTAGCAAGAAGGAAAATCTAGCCGCTGTCTCTCGCTTCAGCCCCAAAAATAGTCCCGCCGTTAGCGTAGAACCCGAGCGCGATACGCCCGGAATAATCGCCAGCGCCTGTGCTAGCCCAACGCCAATACCATCATTGAGATCAAGTTTAGAGAAGTCGCGCTTACGGCTACCGACGAACTCAGCGAGGCCCAAAAGCAGTGCCATCACGATTGAAGTGATCGCGATCGCCGCCGTAGATCGCACGATCGAGCTGTCATAGCCAGGGACAAATAGCTTCACAAACAAGCCAATCATCACCGCCGGAACTGTTCCCAAAATGATGCCGAACCCCAGCCGAAAATCCGACGAGCCAAAGTCCCGCTTTTTCACTGCCCGAATCGTATTCATCGTCACCGACGAAAGATCTTCCCAAAAGTACCAGAGGATAGCAGCGATGCTACCCAACTGAATTACCGCCGTAAAAGACACACCCGGATCGCCCCAGCCCAACAGCACGGGTACTACCTTTACGTGCGCCGTACTGCTAATTGGCAAAAACTCAGTTAGCCCTTGCACAATGCCAATGACAATCGCGTGCCACAGCGTAATAGAGGGCGTGATGGATTGATCGGCTACAGCTAGCAGGTTCATTGTCATGGTCGTAAAGATAGTTCCTGAAAATAATTCCTAGATAATTCTTCGGAAAGCCCAAACGAAAAGCCCGAACGAAAAGCCCGAACGAAAAGCCCAGAGGGATTGTATCTAAGCCGAGCTTATCCAAACGTGTGAAAACAGGCTGCAAAACGGCAAAATCGTGAAGTAGATATTAAGATATTGACCGTACTTATACAGGCAACCGTTAAACTCTAGTCAGAAATTAAACCCTTAAAATATTACTTCGCGAACTCATAGTCATCCTTACAGACGAAGTGCTGCAGGTCAGAGTGGCGAGCATTAATAAACATTCAGCTAAAGTATCTATCTATTTCAAACTAAATGCCGTAGCGCCCCAGCAAGTCGCACTTTACGGTTCACCAGAAATGTAAAGCGTGTTATGTTAAGAATGGTTAACTCATCTCAGAAAAGCCTTGCAAGTTCTTAAACAGCCCGCGCCACAAGTTAAGGATGTTGAGACTTTGCAGATCCGTTCCGAAGCGCCCGCCGAAATCATTGGCCAAGGTATTCAAAAAGAGCCCTCCGCCATCGTTGAAGCCGGTCTAAAGCTAAAGGCAAAGTACGCTTCGTTAGCGCTGATAGCTGAAAATTCTAAAGGCAACCGGCTAAGAGCCTTTATCGCTGCAGCGATGCTGGTTGCCTTCCCTGTTTTTATTCAAGCGCCGCTCGTCAGAATTGCGCCGGTTTTAAGCTTTGCAATCACCGGCCTATGGCTGACGCTAGGCTACCGATGGATGAAAGAGCCCTCCTCGAACCTATGGGGCGATCTGATTGTTGGCTTTAGCTGAACCTGGCTTGCAGGCTCTATTTACTGGGGCTGGTTTCGCACGAACCCCTACATCCATTTGCCTCTAGAAGCCGTAGGGCTACCAATCGTGCTGGTGCTGATGTATTACGGCAAGGCCAAGATTGGCAACTACTTTTATTTAGGCTCGCTGTTGGGTACAGCCATTACAGATATTTATTTTTACTGCGTGGGGCTAATTCCCTACTGGCAAAAGCTCATGATGAGCGAGCCCGCTCAGGCCGGTCAAATTTTGCATGGCGCGTTGCTTCGTATGGAAACCTATGAAGGCGTCGGCTATGCGGTGGTGCTGTTGGTGCTGCTGATTATGCTGGGCACTATCCCAATGAGGTCAGCAAGCACTAAATGGTGGGCTTTTAGCGGTGCAATTTTGAGCACTATTTTGGTAGATAGCCTGTTCTTCGTAGCTGCTGTTTTGTCTTAAACCCGTTTGGACTAGAAGCGATCGCACGATCTACACACAGACTACACGTACTTCCTAAAGGTTATGACCGGAAGGTACAGGAACCTAGGCGTAGTGCTTAATAAGCTGCAAAAGCGGCGAGCTAGATAGTGACTGATCGCACTCAGTAAAATCACGTTGGTGCAAATGCGGGTATGTCGCTAGGCTATTGCCAGCAAGATTTACAGCGCTTTGAAGGGTTTCGCGGAGCGATCTGCGCTGGCTATACAGAAAGATTATCAATAAATTATTAACACCTGTGGCAACACCTGAGAGCACTTCAAAACTCGGCCCCTGTTTGGTACTCAAAAAAGGGCAGCAATATTTACCCCTCACTGGAAACAACTGTTGGACGGTGGGCCGCAGTGATGACAATAATTTTGTGCTGGGCGATCGCTGGATTTCGCGCAACCACGCCATGCTTCAGTGCATGGATACTGGTGAATACTACCTGATTGACTTGGGCTCTCGCAACGGCTCCTTTATTAACGGTCGCCGGGTCAGCGTGCCAGTCACCCTACACAACGGCGATGCGATTACCTTCGGCCAAACCGAACTCAACTTTTACTGCCCGGTACTGCAAACTGCCACCGCTAGCGACTATGCCGAGCCTCATAACTTCACAGCGACCGCGGCACTTCACGTTCGCCGGTTGATTTCGGTGCTGGTCGTGGATATTCGCGACTACACGGTGATGACGCGCCAGCTCGACGAAAAGATACTCTCTGAAGCGATCGGCACTTGGTTTCGCTATGCCGGAGAAATTATTAATGACTACGGTAGCTGGGTAGATAAGTATATTGGCGATGCGGTGATGGCCGTTTGGATTCATGGCACGCAAGAGGTGACGCCTGAATCTATGCTGCAAATCTCTAAGGCAATGAGCGAGCTGAATCGAATGACCAGCAAGCTACACGAAGAATTTCCGCTACCGTTTCCTTTGCGAATTGGGGCTGGGCTGAATACCGGCTATGCCATGGTGGGGAATGCGGGGAGTAGCGATCGCCCCGACTACACCCCGCTGGGCGACACCGTAAACGCCGCTTTTCGCTTTGAAAGCTCCACCAAGCAGCTCGGTCTTGATGTCTCTGTCGGAGAAACCACCTACCAGGCCCTAGAACAGCTTGGCGTTAGTCAGCAAACCTTCAAACGCTACGCCGTCGAACTCAAAGGTTATGAACGCCCTTTAATCACTCACGGCTGCGCTTTTTCAGACTTAGATAGATTTTTAAATGCCTACAGCCGACAGGAGCGGAATGCCGTACCTGTAAAGCCCTGAGAAAAACCTAAAGAAAATGATATTCTCAAAGTATGTAGAGAGTAGATCTTAAAAGAGGGTTTGAGCAAATGAACCAAGCACAGATTAAGCAGGCGCTAAGCAACTTTGTTGGCACCGCGATCGCTTTCGGAATGCTAATCAGCTCGTTGCTGCTGGGCAATGCGCAGCCAGCATCGGCAGCAGGTTTTGGGCTAGCGCTACAGACATCAGGCAATACATCCCTTTTGGCAAACGCAGGTGGCCGAGAGTTACGTAACTCTGTAGATGACAAGCTAGCGACCGCCTACGGCAACAAAATTGACGTTAATAACACTAACATTGCGTCTTTCAGAAAGTTTCGCGGTCTTTACCCTACGATTGCTGGCAAGGTCGTCACTAACGCACCTTACGACTCAGTTGAGGATGTTTTGAACATTCCTGGCCTCAGCGCTGTAGAGAAAGATCGTCTTGAGCAAAACATTGATATCTTCACTATCTCTCCACCCGACCCGGCTTTGGTAGAAGGTGCTGACCGATTTAATAACGGCGTTTACAAGTAGTCAATGACTGTAGGCAGCAACCTGCCAAGAACGCGCATTTAGAAAGGTAAAGACTACAAAAAATGCCTTCAGCTAACGTTAGCTGAAGGCATTGCTTTTAGGTTCGTTTTGATTGATAGAGTAAATCAAGCCTACGAACGAGAGGCTTTAACTCTCATTGCTGCTTTAGCTCACTTTCAGGAGTGATTATTATTGGCTACCTCCACCTCTCAGCTTGATCGTAAAGCCTTCGATGTTTTAGTCATCGGCGGCGGCGCAGCGGGCCTTTATTCGGCATTGTGCCTACCAAAACACCTCAGAGTAGCGCTCATCACCAAAGACAATCTCACCATCTCTGCAAGCGATTGGGCTCAAGGTGGCATTGCCGCAGCTATCTCCCCTGAAGACTCACCTGTTTTGCACATTCAAGATACGCTCAGTGCAGGCGCGGGATTATGCGAACCTGAGGCAGTAAAGCTACTGGTAGAAGAAGCTCAAGGTTGCATCGAATCGCTCGTGAAATTGGGTGTAGCGTTCGATCGTTCGGGCGGTCAGCTTGCGATGACCCTAGAGGCCGCCCACTCGCGTAAAAGAGTCCTTCATGCTGCCGATACGACAGGCCACGCGATTGTTTCTACGCTGGCTTTGCAGGTGCTTAAGCGAGAGAATATTGAGGTTTTTAGTCAAACGTTTGTACTTGACCTTTGGACTACAGATGCCGGATGTCGAGGTGTCTGCCTAGCTCAAGGAGACGAGGTTTGGTGGTTACCAGCTAGAGCTGTTGTATTAGCAACGGGGGGTGGCGGGCAGGTTTTTTCGCAGACGACCAATCCAGCGGCAAGCACGGGCGATGGCGTGGCGATGGCATGGCGGGCCGGTGCAAAAGTTCGCGATTTAGAGTTTTTTCAATTTCATCCGACGGCGCTGACAAAGCCGGGTGCGCCTCGCTTTTTGATCAGTGAGGCAGTGCGGGGAGAAGGCGCGCATTTGTTAGATAGCAGGGGCGATCGCTTCACCTTTAACGACCACCCCAAAGGCGAACTTGCGCCCCGTGATATCGTCAGCCGCTCTATTTTTAATCACTTGCAAAAAGATGAAATTCCCGAGGATCATGTTTGGCTAGATCTCAATCCTATCGATCCTGAGCGCATTCGCTATCGCTTTCCCAACATCATTAACGTCTGCAAGCACTGGGGTATAGACGTATTTAACGAGCCTATTCCTGTTTCACCTGCGGCTCACTATTGGATGGGCGGCATTGCCTGCGGGCTCGACAGCGAAACCACCATTAAACACCTGTATGCGGTTGGCGAGAACGCCAGTACGGGCGTCCATGGCGCGAATCGTTTGGCTAGCAATTCGCTGCTTGAATGCTTAGTGTATGGCGCACAGCTTAAGGATATTCAGCTTGGGCCTGAAGTGGAAAGATTGGCTGGTGAGAAGCTTCAGGCGGTGGTGGTAGAAGGGGAATGGTTAAAGGCTTTGATTCAGTGGCGATCGCAACTCCCGCAGCTAGTGTGGCAAAGTGCAGGCATCAGCCGGGAGCAGGGGTTGATGGATGATGCTATTTCTCAAGTTGCAAACTGGCAGGCTGAATTTGATCGGCTTTCGATTAGTCAGGTATTGATGCGATCGCCCAATGCAAGAATTAAGCTACCTGAGTCAGTAACGGCTGATCATGTGCGGCTGTGGGGGGAAGTGCGGAATTTGTTAGTGATCGCTACTCTCATTCTCAAAAGCGCCGCCTTCCGCACTGAGAGCAGGGGCGGACACTACCGCAGCGACTATCCAAACTCTGAAGATCAATGGCATTGTCACACAACGATCAAAAGCATTCATCTTCAAAAGTCAGAAGCACTCCATAGTACTAAGGCTTAATCATCAGATAGCGATAACAAATCGCGATAGCCACTCACTACCCGTAATACCGCGATGTTTTGACCGACAGGTCTATAGAGGATTAGATAGTTTTCTACTGCCAAACTACGCGCATCGGGTAGAATGTCATCTCTCAAGCGGCCAATGTTCGGAAACTGAGCAATTTTAGAGAGTTTACTGTCTAGCGCGGACAAAAATTGATCAGAACGGCTTAATCCTGATTGATCTGCGAGATAGTCCGCGATATCTTTGATATCTCTAATAGCAGGTTCGGTAATGCGAAGCTGCAAACTCATGAGTTAGATGACTGATGGTGCTTATGCAAGTCAGCCTTAATTTGGGCTAAAGCTGTAGGCCCATCTACGAATTCTCCTCTTTGGTAGGCATCCCAACCGACCTTCGCTTCCGCCTGAAGCTCATGCAAAGGTTTCTCAACAGGATCGTCTTGAGCCTGAAGTAGTTTTACAGCAGCGAGCACCAAATCCATAGGGTCACGATACTTACCATCCCTGATCTGACGTTGAACAAAGGCTTCTAATTCTGGCGGTAAAGTAAGTTGCATAGATATCTTTAAAGAGAGAATGTTCAGTGCATCAACTCACCATAACTATAGCGGTTCAGTACGCGGCCTATATAGAAGCTACATACTTAAAGGCTAAACACTTGCTTCAAAACATCAAGCCTTGAGCACTTCCAATAATCTATATGAGAGTCAATTAGTCCAGCTTCATTAAGGCCAAGCTCGCTATTTCCAGGAATTGAAAGACGCGGTGACCAGGGTACAGGGGGCGTCATATTCAGCGTCCACTCAAGTGTAATTAGCTTTGGACTAGCCTGCTCAATATGGTGTAAGTCCATCTGCACATCGCGAAAGAACCAGCCTAAAAAGCCAATCATCTTTTGGTACTTACCGACCCCATCAAATTCATTCATAGGATCTTTGAAATGCACGTCCTCTGCATAGAGATCGTATGACTGATCTTCTGGAAAGCGGGCGTAGTCTTCCTTTAGCTGATCAACAAGTGCCACTGTAAGTTACTCCTCTACTTCAATTGTGGGCCACAGCCGCTCTAGCTGACGACGCCAAGAGTCCAAAGCCTGCTGCTGATAGCCTTTGCTCTCCTCTGAGCTACTCATGTCGCCCATCATGCCTTCTGAATAGAAGCGATCTAGGGTTTTCATGGTGGCTTCTAAGGTCATGCCCTGCTTTTTGGAAGCGATGATAATTTGGGTGACCTGAGCTTCTACCATGCGGTTGAAAAAAGCATTTACGCCGCTGGCTTTTAGGGCAAGCAGGCGATCGACGGCGCTATTGAATTGAGGCAGAGCTAAGGCCTCCATGTCGTATTGAAAAATGCCCCAAACGACATTTTGATAAAAGGCGTAGCGGGCCTCCTGAGTATCGTCAAAGTTCGCTTCCATCATCTGGGAAACAAAGGGCTGCGCTTCGGCAATGGGCATCAGCGGCACCATGAGCTTGAGCCAGCTACCAGGGCGAATGGCAAGGAGGCGATCGCCATCCAAATCAACTTGCCAAGCGTCGTCTGAAGGGTGTTGGCAGGCTTGGGGCGTGAAGCGATCACTCAAAGCCTTCGTAATTTCATCAGGAGACATAAAAGAAAATAGTAAAGGGGCGTCACATTCCAACCTAACAGTCCACACAAAAAAGGCGACCTGCCCGAAGACAGACCGCCCAATATTTCGATATCTCGTAGGGGCGTCACGGCTGTGCGCCCTCTTGCCTTTGGCCGTCTAATCCAAAGGAAACCTACGAAAGGGACTTAATAATCAAAGTCGCCCATACCGCCGCCCGCAGCAGCCTTGTCATCTTCAGCCTTATCAACCACGATGCACTCAGTTGTGAGCACCATCGCCGCAATCGAAGCCGCATTTTGCAAAGCAGAGCGCGTCACTTTCGCCGGGTCAACAATCCCCGCTTCAAGCATATTCACGTACTCATTCGTCGCCGCGTTATAGCCAATGCTGGAATCCTTTTCCTTCACTCGCTCGGCAACTACAGCGCCATTCTGACCGGCGTTCTCAGCAATCCGCTTCAAAGGCGCAGTCAGCGCGCGGGTCACAATCATTGCGCCCACAAGCTCTTCACCTTCAAGGTTAGAATTTGCCCAGTCAGACAAACCCGGCGAAAGGTGAGCCAAAGTCGCGCCACCGCCAGGAACAATACCTTCTTCAACAGCGGCCTTAGTCGCGTTGATAGCATCTTCCAAACGAAGCTTGCGGTCCTTCATCTCAGTTTCAGTTGCAGCACCGACTTTAATCACTGCAACACCACCAGAGAGCTTAGCCAAGCGCTCCTGTAGCTTCTCTTTGTCGTAGCTAGAATCAGACTCTTCAATCTGACGGCGAATTTGATCGCAGCGAGATTTCACAGCCGCTTCGTTACCTTCAGCCACTACAGTTGTGCTGTCTTTGGTGATGGTGACACGACGCGCAGAACCGAGCTGTTCAAGCTCAACCGTATCTAGCTTAAGACCAGCGTCTTCAGTGATAACAGTACCGCCTGTGAGCACAGCGATATCTTCGAGCATCGCTTTACGGCGATCGCCAAAACCAGGCGCTTTAATCGCTGCAACGTTTAGCACACCGCGCAAACGATTCACTACCAAAGTCGCTAGCGCTTCTTTCTCAATATCTTCAGAGATAATCAGCAGCGGGCGACCGGCACGAGCAACCTGCTCTAGCACAGGCACCAAGTCCTGAACCAAGCCAATCTTTTTATCAGTAATTAGGATTTGAGGCTCGTCAAAGACCGCTTCCATGCGCTCAGGGTCAGTCACGAAGTAAGGAGAGATGTAGCCCTTATCAAAGCGCATCCCCTCCGTGATCTCTAGCTCAGTGAACATCGACTTGCCTTCTTCCAAGGAGATCACGCCTTCGCGGCCTACTTTCTCCATGGCGCTAGCGATCATCTCGCCCACTTCAGGATCGTTACCGGCAGAGATAGAGCCGACTTGCGCGATCGCGCTAGAGTCACCAACTGGCTTAGCCATATCAGCAATCTGACCGACCAGATAGCCCGTTGCTTTATCTATGCCACGCTTGAGTGCGATCGCATTGGCACCTGCTGCCACGTTACGCAGACCTTCTTTCACAATCGCGTGAGCCAGCACCGTTGCTGTCGTGGTACCGTCACCAGCCGCATCGTTAGTTTTAGAAGCCGCCTGACGAATCAGCGCGACGCCTGTGTTCTCGACGTTATCTTCTAGCTCAATTTCTTTGGCAATCGTCACACCGTCATTGACGATTTGAGGAGAGCCAAACTTCTTTTCAAGCACGACGTTGCGTCCTTTCGGGCCGAGCGTTACGGCTACAGCCTCAGCCAAAATGTCCATACCGCGCTCAAGCGCACGGCGGGCATTTTCGTTGTAGATTATGCGTTTTGCCATATTTGTAAATCGGGGGTGTAGGGGTTTTCAAAGGCTAAAGGAATGAACAAATGGCCTATGCAACGGTCGCCAGAATGTCCTTTTCAGAAAGCAGAATGTACTCGTCGTCGCCAAGCTTAATTTCAGTGCCTGCGTACTTGGAGTAGAGCACTTTGTCGCCGACGCTCACATCCATAGAGCGGCGAGTGCCGTTGTCGTCAACTTTGCCAGGGCCTACGGCTGTAATTTCGCCAACCTGAGGCTTTTCCTTTGCAGCGTCAGGCAAAATAATGCCGCCCGCAGTTTGGGCTTCGGATGCACTGACTTTGATAAAGACGCGATCGCCCAGGGGCTTAAGAGTCGAATTACCTAGAGAGATAGCTGCCATAATCGATTACGTTCTCCGAGATGAATCAAAAATACTGAAGTTGAACATGCAGAGCACTCTTGTATAGAGCCGCATAGCAAAAGCCCGACAACTTTGAAATGAAAACGCTGTAGCTGCCGTCATCATGGGCAGTGCGTCTCACCTTGCAGGGCTTACACGTTATACGAACAAAAAGTTAGCACTCTCTGCTGTTGAGTGCTAACTTATCGAAAATGGGTAGCTCTTAGCAATACATAGCCCTGTACGGGTTCCCGAACTCATCGACCCGGCAGCTCGCAAGCCTAGCAGATCAAATATCCAAAGGCGATACATCTAGTGATAATCTTAAACATGGCACTTTTAAAACGTCATATTTGATCAGTTACTAAGTCGCCGTATCAGCTCAAACGTAGGACAGGCGCAGGAATGGTCTCCACCGCAGAGAAAACAAACATCGGCTATATCACACAAGTTATTGGCCCCGTTTTAGACGTAAAGTTTCCGGGCAACAACTTGCCCAACATCTATAACGCACTCAAAATTACAGGCACAAATCCCGCTGGCGCAGAAGTTTCTGTGACCTGCGAAGTACAGCAGCTATTGGGCGATTCCCAAGTTCGCGCCGTATCGATGAGCACCACTGACGGGCTCGTACGCGGTATGCAAGTAGAAGACTTAGGCGCACCGATTAGCGTCCCTGTCGGCAAAGCCACACTAGGCCGCATCTTTAACGTCTTAGGCGAGCCCGTAGACGAGCGTGGCCCAGTCGATGCAGAAAGCTCTCTGCCCATTCACCGCGACGCCCCTAAGCTGATTGACCTTGAAACTAAGCCTGCCGTATTTGAAACCGGCATTAAAGTAGTAGACCTACTAGCGCCGTATCGACGTGGCGGTAAAGTTGGCCTCTTCGGCGGTGCGGGCGTTGGCAAAACCGTGCTCATTCAAGAACTAATCAACAACATTGCCAAAGAGCACAGCGGCGTATCCGTATTTGGCGGCGTGGGCGAACGCACCCGTGAAGGAAACGACCTCTATAACGAATTTATCGAGTCCGGCGTAATTAACGCAGAAGACCTGAGCCAGTCCAAAGTGGCCCTGGTATACGGTCAGATGAACGAGCCACCTGGAGCCCGGATGCGGGTAGCGCTATCGGCTTTGACAATGGCCGAGTACTTCCGCGATGTCAACAAGCAGGACGTGTTGCTCTTTGTAGACAACATCTTCCGCTTTGTACAGGCTGGTTCTGAAGTATCTGCGCTGCTAGGTCGGATGCCTTCTGCGGTAGGCTACCAGCCAACGTTGGGTACTGACATGGGCGACCTTCAAGAGCGCATTGCTTCTACTACAGAAGGCTCCATCACCTCAATTCAGGCCGTCTACGTTCCTGCAGACGACCTCACCGACCCAGCGCCTGCAACCACATTTGCTCACCTAGATGCAACGACGACGCTTTCTCGTGCGCTGGCTTCTAAAGGCATTTACCCAGCAGTTGATCCGTTGGATTCCACTTCTACAATGCTTCAGCCAGATATCGTAGGTGATGAGCACTACGGTACGGCTCGTGCGGTGCAGTCCACGCTTCAGCGCTACAAAGAGTTGCAAGATATTATTGCAATTTTGGGTCTTGACGAGCTTTCTGAAGAAGACCGTCAGATAGTTGCTCGCGCCCGCAAAATTGAGAAGTTCCTTTCTCAGCCTTTCTTTGTAGCTGAAGTCTTTACGGGTAGCCCTGGTAAGTACGTCACGCTCGAAGAAACCATCAAGGGATTTAACATGATTCTTGATGGCAAGCTAGATGACATTCCTGAGCAGGCTTTCTACCTAAAAGGCGGCATTGAGGAAGTGATTGAAGCGGCTGAGAAGATGAAGGCGGAAGCCGCTTAGATCTTAGGCATAACGCCAGAGAAAAGTCCCCTCCTCGGAGGGGTGCCCGATAAGGGTGGGGTGGGTTTCGATGTGTTCTCAAATACGCCGGGAACCCACCCTTTGCCCCTCCGAGGAGGGGATCTACTTCAGGCTGTGAGGAAAGGGGTTTTGGCCCTGACTTGTGGCCTTTAAACAACTTAAAACAAAAGAGAACTATGTCTTTAGTCGTGCGCGTGGTTGCGCCTGATAAAACAGTCTGGGATGACGAAGCTGAAGAAGTCATTTTGCCTAGCACCACTGGTCAGCTTGGTATTTTGGGTGGCCACGCACCGCTGTTGACGGCGCTGGATACTGGTGTTTTGCGCGTTCGGGCGACGGGCGGCAGTAAGGATTGGACAGCGATCGCACTGATGGGCGGCTTTGCTGAAGTAGAAGCAGATGAAGTCACTATTCTGGTGAATGGCGCTGAGCTAGGTAGCAGTATCGACCAGGCCGAAGCTGAAAAGGCTTATGAAGAAGCGCAATCTGCTTCTAATAGTGTGTCGGGGGATGATCGCGTAGCGGTGCTGAAAGCGGGTAATGCGCTGAAGAAGGCTCGCGCTAGATTGCAGGCTGCTGGCGGTAGCATTTAGGCGATCTGCGCCCACTTCAAAATTTGAGAATCAGAAATACCGTTATGCGCTCGTATCTTAGGATGCTTAAAGCATGACGGTATTTTTGTGCAGCCGCTACGTGTCGTCAAATAATTTGTTTAAGTCACGGTAGCCGCTGACAATGCGTAAAATATCAGCACCAGACGAAGTAGGACGATAAAAGATTAAATAGTTATCTACAGGGACGCTTCTAACCCCATAGGATAGTTCGTCGCGCCGCTGTCCGCTGTTCGGAAAGATAGCCAAGCGTTGACACTTTTTATTGACTTTGATCAGCACAGCTTCAGCCGTCTCAACAGTTGCCTGCTCTGCTACATAGTCTAATAATTGCTTCAAGATCTCCGCTGGCTGTAGACGTAAACCGGCAGACGTTACTCATGAAGCATTCTGACGCTTTTGATCCAGTCTATCTTGTAAGGTTTTGAAAACGGTTTCGCTATCGATAAGTTCCCCTTTATCGGCAGCGGCCATCCCTTCCATAACTTTATCTTTCAGCTCCTCATATCGACCCTGATATAGTCTGTTAATGCTTTTTAGCATCGCAATTCCTGCTATGGCTACTTCTGTTGCTGACGAGTACCTCCCGCTTTCCACCTGTGTTTGGACAAACCTCTCTAGTTCGGGTGTTAAAGGTATGCTCATTCCAGCCTCCATTGAAGTGAATATGATTCTGCCTATTTTAGCGGGTCAAGCCAGTAAGGAGGACTTGCAAGCGTTTTCAAATCTCGGTATGGGTCACCCACAGGGCCATTTGGATGAGTAATTTAGGCTCTTGCTCTTCCTATTGTAACTACAATGTAATTACTGCTAGCATAAACATTGTAAACAGAATAGGCAATGCAGTGATTACAAAGGTCGTTAAGATAGGAAACTCTCAAGGCGTACGTATCCCCAAGATTCTTATAGAACAGTGCGGCCTTCACTCAGAAGTAGAACTTGCCGTTAAGGATGGGTGCTTGATGATTCGCCCGACATCTCGGCCAAGAGAAGGATGGGAGGAAGCCTGCATAGAAATGGCAGAGAATGGAGACGATAAGCTTTTAGATGGAACCGTCGCAACCGACTGGGATCAATCTGAGTGGGAATGGTAGTCAGACGGTTTGACGTTTTTCTCGTACGGCTAGATCCAACAGTGGGTTCTGAAATTCAAAAGCCCCGACCATGTGTCGTGATTTCGCCCGATCAGCTCAATCCCCATCTATCAACGGTGATTGTAGCGCCGATGACGACGGGCGGACGCAGTTATCCTATGCGCGTTAGCTGCCAGTTTGAGGGTAAAAGGGGGCAGGTAGTTTTGGATCAAATTAGAACTGTAGATAAGTCCCGACTGGTGAAGAAGCTAGGGAAGCTTAGTAAGACTACTCAGAAGAAGGTGCTGTCTGTTTTAGCAGAGATGTTTGCAGAATAGTTCGGGCGTGGCGTTGTTCAAGCGACTAGAGAATAGCAGCGCTACAACTTAGTAGTTTTTAGTGTTCTATATATCGCTTGCGTCAGGAGAAAGCCTTTTTATTCACTAGAACCAAATTCAATATTCAACGTATCTAGCAAGTCTATAAAAGAGAGATCTGCAATCGATAAGAGCATACGGGTTAGCTGATCGCAGAAAACTTTTGAGACTCTAGCAGGTGTGCCCTCGGGATGAAAGCTCATGAAACCATGCGCGACGGCGTGTCTGAGCGCGGTTGCCACGATTAGGCAGTTGTCGTGTTCACCTTTTCTAAAAGCAATGAGCTTGTCTCTTAGCTTTTTATTGCTGACAGCTTGAGGTAGGTACTGAAGCACCGCGTCAGCATCTCTGAGGTTTTCAGCGGGCGCGATCGCCATACCAGCCCACCGCTCACTCAAATGCTGCTTGCTAGGAACCGGCTTCACAGCCTTATGAAACTGCTCTAGCGCACTATATGCAAGGAATGCGCGCATAACTGAGCCATAGGCATCTATCGCATCATCGCCATAACCAGTTGCATTAATGCCGTTGAAAGCACGCGCCAAACGATACCTCTCAGCAAAGCAATCTAGCTCAGACGAAGACACGTTGTCTGGCAGTCTGAGCAGGTTTAGCTCCTCGCGATCCCTGCGCCACTTACAAAATATTTTCCAATACGAAGGATTTGCCATCCAGATTTTCTCTACGAAACAACCAAAGAAACCCTCTGACATCGCTGCCAAAGGGTTTCTCTATCGCTATACCGACCCTACCAGGCCAGCCTAAAATCGATCATGAGCTACCGGTGAAGGCAACTTCAGGAAACTTACTTTGCGCCTCGCTCATCGGCTTAGACTTACCTTCTTCCTGCCAATAGTTGATGATTTCAGTGGCTTTGTTAAGCAGCTCAACGCGCTCTTCGTCCGTAATCCAAGACTTAGACTCAACTTCAGTCTTCAACTGTTCCCAGGCGTCGTTACGGGGCCAGAAAAAGTATGAAGTGAGAGGGCTCGTGCCTTTACCCACAACCTGATCGACGGCTAAGGCAACGTCTTTATCTAACCAAAGCACCTTTAAAATGAATCGAGCATCCGACTCAATGGGTGGCCCGGTTTGTTCATTCGGCTCAATTTGTTCATTTGTAGAATCTACAGCAGCCACTAAGCAAAAACCTCCAATTGCAAACCCTACAGCGGGCAAAACTACAGTTGCCTATAATAGCATTTAGTTCATAGCTGTAGCGTCTGCTACCACATAATTTATAGATTCTATGACAATCATTTTGGTGACAGGCCCGGCCCGCTCAGGCAAAAGTGAATGGGCTGAGCGGTTAACTGAACAGATCGCCAGCGCCAAGGGATCGCAGGTCGTGTACGTGGCGACGGCGCGAACCAGTGCAGACGATGTGGAGTGGCAAGCGCGGATTGAGAAGCACATTAGCAGGCGTCCTGAGCATTGGCGGTGTGAGGAAGTGCCGGTTGAACTGGCTGAGGCGATCGCACATCACTCAAAAAATCACTGTCTCCTCATAGACTCGCTGGGTACCTGGCTAGCTAACCTAATTGAGCAGGGGCCGCAGGAGTGGAACGCGGCTGAGCGATCGCTCTTGGCGTCACTGATAGAGACTGAGGCAGATGTGGTGCTGGTAGCTGAAGAGACGGGCTGGGGCGTGGTGCCTGCGTATGAGATGGGTCGGACTTTTCGTGATCGCCTTGGCACCTTGAGTCGTGAAGTGGGGACGATCGCAACTGACGTTTACCTTGTCACCAGTGGCTATGCCATTAACCTATCCCAACTCGGCCAGCGCGTCTCCTAATTCTTAATTATTTCCATGAAGATAGCCACAGCGTTATAACGACAAACTATGATCGTAATAAGCAGTATTCGACCTTAAATCAATGGCCTCTCACACTGATGTAAAAAAGTACTTGGCCTACTGGTTTCAGCTTGGGAAGCATGTGGTAAGCGACGATCAGCAAGTGAGCTACAGACCCGAGAAAGTCATTCAGGGCGATCGCTTCAGCCCCGAATTTGAAAACTGCTGGACAGAAATTATCGAAAGAGAAGGCAAATCCTTCTATCTAGACGGCACCGATCAAACGATTGCCGAGCTACTGTCGCCAGAATGGGACGTTGTGAGCTGCGCCCGTTGCGATATGCCTATTCCCATGCCACAGGTCGAAATAAAACCGCACCTGTGCCCTTGCAACGACCTACCCGGCTGGCCAAACGAAGAAATCCCCAAGCCTCGGATGCCGGTAGATAGCTACAACCACCTTTATCACATGAAAAAGCGGCTACATGCTAACGGTAGCGAAGACTAGAGTTGGCATCAGGCAGGGACTTTGACCTTTTCATCAGTGCGGTCGATGTCGTAAGTCAAAAAGTCCTTCGCCATAATCGTATTTGGAAAAATTGCTTTGGCTTCGCTAAGTAGATCGCTGAGCTGTAGGGCATTCCCTGGCGCATAGCGAGGGCTAAAGTGGGTCATAATCAACTGTTTCACCTGCGCTGATAGTGCCACTTGAGCGGCCATCGTCGAAGTTGAGTGCATCCTTTGATAGGCCAGATCCGCGTCCTGGTGTGCAAAAGTCGCCTCGTGAATCAGGACATCAGCCTGCTCGGCAAGTTCAATCGCGCTTTCACAAAAAACAGTGTCCGTGCAGTAGACGAACTTACGGCCAATAATTGTAGGGCCGCACAGGTCTGAACCATTTATTTTGCGGCCATCAGCTAACGTTACGACCTCGCCACGCTTTAGATTTCCATACAGCGGGCCGGGCGGAATGCCGAGGGCTACGGCCTTTTTCACATCAAAATGACCCGTCCTGTCTTTCTCCGTCACGCGGTAGCCGTGCGCTGGAATACGATGCTTTAACCGTTGACAGCTCACGATGTAGTCGTCATCTTCGTATACCTTTCCAGGCTCGGTGATGTGCACTTTAATCGGGTACGAGGACTGTGTTTTTGAATAGCGGCGGCAGGCGTCTAAATACTTAGCAAGTTCGGGCGGGCCGTAGATGTCGATTTGTTGACCAGTTCCAGCCATGCCGCAGCTCGCCAGTAGGCCAGGCAAACCAAAAATATGATCGCCGTGCATGTGGGTGACAAAGATACGGCGAATTTGGCTGGACTTGAAGTCGCTTTTGAGGAACTGGTGCTGGGTGCTTTCGCCACAGTCAAACAGCCACACTTCGGCACGCTGCGGGAGACGAAGGGCTACGCTGGAGACGTTGCGGGAGCGGGTGGGTACGCCGGAGCTGGTTCCTAGAAAAGTAATCTGCAAGGTTTCTAAATCGCTATAAAATCACGCTAGCTCTATAGTGACAGAGATTTACGGTGATGCGTCAGTGGCGCTAAAAGTCAGGAGATGAGGATAATTCGCCGGAGAATATGGTTTGTTTTGAGTGGGGCTTTGGGCGATCGTATCAGCTAATTTCCCTTGGTATCAAGGGTTTTTGGATGTAGCGGGTACGCTGAAACAGGCGACGGACGTTGGGATCGAACCGAATTCAGCCTAAAATCGTGAAGAATTATTACCAAAGAACGGTAATTCTTGATACACTTCATCCAGGAGATTTGACAGGTTTTCTGGTTAGCCGAAATCGGCCTTAGGGCATATTTTTTGCTATTGCCGTTCGTGTGGGAGCACGTACAGCCATAATTTCCTCCGCATTGAGCGATCACTTTAGAGCGATCAATGACATCAATTTAGAAATCGACCCGAGCGCCCAAATTTATTTTGGGCGCTTTTTATTAGGCGCTTTTTACAGAGCACTCTTGCGAGTGAGTTTTTCGCCCCATTTCACCGTCCCATTTCACCAAGGCTGTCCGATAATAGATGGGTTGCCCGCTGGCGCTTTAGCCCGAATACTGATTTGAGTTCTCCTGTAGATAAGTCAAAAGACAAGCCTGTTTTAATGCTGGTAGATGGTCACTCTTTGGCCTTCCGCTCCTACTATGCGTTTGCCCGCAGCCGTGACGGTGGGCTGCGCACCTCTACCGGCATTCCGACCAGCGTGTGCTTTGGCTTTCTCAAATCCCTCATCGACACGCTAGAGGCTGAAAAACCGGACTGCGTAGCTATCACCTTTGATTTGGCCGCGCCGACGTTTCGCCACGAAACTACAGACACTTACAAAGCCGGACGCGCTGAAACGCCAGAGGAATTTACTGAGGATGTCGAAAACTTAAAAGGACTGCTTGAAGCGTTTAAGTTTCCAATCTTTTGCGAGCCAGGCTACGAAGCAGACGACATGATCGGTACCCTGGCCACTCGGGCGATGGCCGCAGGTCAGCAGGTGAGAATTTTGAGCGGCGACCAGGATCTTTTTCAGCTCATTGATACGGAAGAAAATATCAAGGTACTGTACCTTAGCAATGCATTTGCTCGGCAGAAGGGATCGGCTACAGAGTATGGCGTGGCTGAGGTTTACGAGAAGCTTGAGATTTTGCCGAGTCAGGTGGTTGACTATAAGGCGCTGTGTGGAGACACCTCTGATAATATTCCAGGCGTGAAAGGCATTGGTAAAAAGACAGCCGTTAAGCTACTGGATACCTATGGTGACTTGGAGACTATCTATGCCTCAATTGATGAGATAAAAGGCGCGGTTAAGAAGAAGCTAGAGGCAGGTGTAGAGGAGGCTAAGCAGTCGAAGTTTTTAGCGACCATCATGACTGATGTGCCGGTAGAGACGGATTTGGATAGCTGTAAGCTCGAAGGCTTTGATGCGGATGAAGTGGTGCCGATGCTTAAAAAGCTAGAGCTTCAGCACTTTATTAATCGCATTAGCAAGCTTCAGTCTTTCTTTGGCGGTGAGTCTGACTATGTGCCGCCTGCGCCGATTCCAGTAGAAGCGCTGCCTGAGACGTTTGAAGATCCTGATCTGGCGTTTTTTACTGCTGAAGAGACAGACGCCGTTGAGCAAATGGGACTGAGCGGCGTAGAGATTCAGCCGCAAATCATTACGACTGCTGAGCAGCTAAAAGCGTTAGTTGAAACGCTCGAAGCATTTACAGATCCAGAAGTGCCTGTTGCCTGGGACACCGAAACGAATTCGATTGATCCGCTAGAGGCTGATTTGGTTGGGATTGGCTGCTGTTGGGGAGAAGGCTCAACCGATCTGGCCTACATTCCGGTGGGCCATACTACAGGCAAACAGCTTTCCGAGAAAGCGGTCGTTGATGCGCTGCGACCCATTTTAGAAAATGCAGACTATCCGAAGGCGTTTCAGAATGCGAAGTACGACCGTTTGGTGCTGAGACGTGCAGGTGTTGAACTAGCAGGCGTTACCTTCGATCCGATGCTGGCGAGCTACGTGATTAATCCCGAGAACAGTCATAATCTGTCGGATTTGTCGCTGCGGTATTTGGAGCTGATGACGGTTAGCTATACCGACTTGGTGCCGAAGGGTAAAAGTATTGGGGAAGTGGCGATCGCTAAAGTTGCAGACTACTGTGGCAGCGACGTACACACCACCTACCGCCTCGTGCCTTTGCTCAAAGCTGATTTGGCACAGTCTCCCGAACTCGAAAAGCTATATCGAGAAGTTGAGCTACCCGTTGAGCCCGTGCTAGCCAATATGGAAGCGACTGGCATTCGGATTGATAAGCCCTACCTCGATAAGTTCTCGAAGCAGCTAGAAGGTGACTTAGCTTCTATTGAAAAAGCCGCCTACGAATCAGCCGGGGAAGAGTTTAATTTAGGTTCGCCCAAACAGCTCAGCACATTGTTCTTTGATACTTTGGGCCTCGATAAGCGAAAGTCTCGTAAAAATAAAACGGGCTATTCAACAGATGCCGCTACGCTTGAAAAACTCCAGGGCGATCATCCCGTGGTTGATGCCGTGGTGGAATATCGCACCCTCTCAAAGCTGAAATCTACGTATGTTGATGCACTCCCAGCGCTGATTCGGCCTGCCACAAACCGCGTACATACTGACTTCAACCAGGCGGTCACTTCTACAGGGCGACTTTCTTCTTCAAACCCCAACTTGCAGAACATCCCGACGCGCACCGCCTTCAGCCGTCAGATCCGACAGGCATTTTTGCCTAAAGAAGGCTGGCATTTAGCGGCGGCTGATTATTCTCAAATAGAGCTGAGGATTTTGGCGCACCTCAGCGGCGAGCCAATTTTGGTAGAAGCCTATCGTAACAATGACGATGTGCATAGGCTGACAGCTACGCTGCTGTTTGAAAAAGATAGAGAAGAGATTTCTGTTGATGAGCGCCGGATGGCGAAGATTATTAACTTTGGCGTGATCTATGGCATGGGGGCGGCTCGGTTTGCCAGAGAGACGGGCGTACATCGGTTAGATGCAAAGACGTTTATTGACAGGTTTAACGATCGCTATCCGATGGTGTTTAACTATTTGCAGCAGATGCAGAGAGAGGCGATCGCGAACGGCTTTGTCAAAACCATCGCCGGTCGTCGCCGCTACTTCAACTTCACAACGCGCAGCTTACAGGCGCTTAAAGGCACCGATCCTGATGAGGTAGATCTTGGCAAGCTGCGCACTAACGGCTTCGATGCAGGTTCACTGAGAGCCGCTGCCAATGCACCTATTCAAGGATCTAGCGCCGATATTATTAAAGTCGCGATGATTCGGATACATGAGCTGCTGAAGGGCTACGAGGCCAAAATGCTTTTGCAAGTGCATGACGAACTGATTTTTGAGGTGCCACCGGATGAATGGGATGAGCTGAAGCCGAAGATTGAAAGCACGATGGAATCAGCCGTATCGCTAATGGTGCCGCTCAAAGTGGAGGCGAATGCTGGCAAAAACTGGATGGAAGCGAAATAGAACGCTGAACTGAACATAACAGCTTTGTGATTTCACTTAGCGAGAAAGAACAACTCTCATCACTTCAACAGAGCCGCCTTATATGACTAAGGCGGCTTTTTGCCGTAAACCCACGCAATCTCTCGGCTTATCTACTGAGGTAAGCAGACATCACAGAGAATTCTCGGACGTACAATTTCTGAGTGCGGCAAGCTTTCTGAACTCAGTAGAATCTGCGTAATTAAAGGGCTTTTAGAGTATCTCGCAAAGATGTGACGTTTCCACCGACTTTATTTATTCCGGTGGTGCATTCTGATTACATCGAGGGCAAGTCAACCGCAGCGAACCGCTCAACCGACCGCCCAGAATTTGGTTTCACACACTCCTTACCTACTCACTCTAAAAAGAAGCATTATGAAAACTAGCAAGTTTGTTACAAGTGTTGGTCTGTTGGCTGTTGGCGCGATCGCTCTTTCCTCAGCACCCGCCCAAGCCTTCTCCTTTCAAGCAGACTACACTAAGTCACTCACTGGCGGCGCAGCTTCTAAAGGCGACATCTTCTTAAACTCCATCACGCTAGAAAGTGGCCGAGTCATTGACGACTTCACGCTCGTAACCTCTGCAAACATTCTCTCTAACGACCTTTATACAGGCGGCAACAGCGGCGCAGCTAGCGCGGACATTGGTGATTTGGCAACCACTGGCCTCAGAGAAGAAGCCCTCACCAACGCAGGTGCAGCAGCCGTCATGAGCAACCTCAACCTCAACAACATCATCGATACTGAGGACAAAGGCAACTTCATTCTAGACCTTAACTTTGATCAGGCTGTTGACAATATCTTTTTGTGGGAGCGCGGCAAAAACAGCAAGCTCGATATTCAAGCTTTAGATGCCAATGGCAACGAGATTGGCAATCTTATCAAACTAGACTCCAAAAAGTGGGACAACGCAGGCTTCAAAATCAACACAAAAGAAATTGGCGGCTCGCAAAAAGTGGGTTCTATTGGCTTAGGTCTAGAAGACTTCGGCATTACCAATGGGTTCATTAACTCTGTACGTGTCACTAGCAAGGGCAAATCTTACAACGGCCCTGACTTCAAGCTGCTAGGTAGTGTCGCTGAGCAAGATATTCCTGAGCCATCTTCTCTGCTAGGACTCGGCGCAATTGTTGCAGGTGCATTTGCTACTCGCAAGCGCAAGCAAGCGCAAGCAGGCTAGAACGCCACGCTTGTTTGACCTTATCTTTGAACGTTACTCTGGCCCAGTCATTTCGACTGGGCTTTTTGTTTTTTCATCTCGTAGCGCTAGCAATGTTCTAAAACAACAGATTTTACGCAACAGATTCCATCCACTGAACGCAGTTTTTCATCTGCTGGCGCATCTCTTCCACACTGCCTGAAAACCGCCGTCCGTGTCCTGGCAGCACCCACTCAAAAGCGTAGTCTTGCGTATAGTCGGCCAGTGCCTTCATCGATTCGATCTGACGAGGCCAAGAATCCCAACAGAAGTTGCGGAAGGCATGAAGCTGATTTAATCGAGCTGACCAGGCTAAATGATCGCCTGTGAAAAGGTACTTGCCTCTGTAGAGTAAGACCGTATGGCCGCGTGAGTGTCCCGGCTGAGGAATAATCAGTAGATCATTGTCTATCTTTAGAGGCTCGCTGCCAGTAGGTTGGATTTCGACGCCTTTGGTATTGGTAGAAATGTCTTCGGCGTGAAGAATGCGATCGCACCCAAACCGCTCATGAAACTTCTCGTGATCGGCCACATCATCCCGATGCGTCAGATACATATAGCGCACACCGCCCATCGCTTCCAAACGCTTCACCAGCGGCGGCGTAAACCGAGGCGAATCTACCAGCACATTGCCTTCTGGCCTTCGAATAAAATAGCTAGCTGCACCAAAAGACTTTTCAGAGTGGTAGCCGCAGTAAAAAACGTTGTCGTCTACCGGCAGTGGAAACTGTGCTTGCACCTCACGAACATCTGTTGGCTTCTCTACAGTGCCGATAGATCCGGTGGGGCAAGCCAACAAAGCTTCCAAAGCAGCGACTCTTTGATCGCTATTAATCGGCTGATGGTGTACCACCGATTTACTCCCTGCGCGAGCGTAGATATCAGGAGATAGCCAGCGGCAGGTGTCGCAATCGATACAACTGCTGTCAACGTAAAAGTCACCCTCTGCATTTTCAGCGCGACGGTCTTTAATATGGGCCATAGTCTTCAATATTGAGCTACAGTATCAAGCATTCTTAGTGATATCAAACGCCCCTATGAACATCACTTAAGACGTATCAGATCACACAAGACTCCTCATAGCCTAACGCGAATGCCTCAAAACGCGTACTCACTTCGACTTTGCTTTAGCACCTGATCTTCAAAACTCACTCTCTTTGCCTACGTATGAAACTCCGTTCGATTACCGTTATTGGCCTTGCTCTCATTTGCGGAACTGGGCTCGGCATCGGTCTGCAAAAATACCTTAATCTCAGTGCAAAAGGTGGCGACCTGTTGCGAGTGGTCGGGCTGTATGACCGCTTTTATGCACCTCACGAAGCACTTGCTAGCAGGTTTGACGATCAGCCTGCTGTGCCTGAACGGCTGCAAGGCAAGCTGAAGCTGTACGTGCTGATGGGCCAGTCCAATATGGTGGGGGCGGCTGAAATTCCTGAGGTGATCGCAACCAGTGCCAACGTTTTCACCTTCGGCAACGACTACCGCTGGCAACCCGCCTCAGAACCTATCGATAATCCTGAAAACCAGGTCGATAGCGTCTCTCAAGACGCAGACTTTGGCTTTGGCCCGGCTTTTACCTTCGCTAAAACGCTCGTCGCTGAAGACAGCAACCAGCTCATTGGCCTCATTCCCTGCGCTAAAAACGGCTCCTCTATTGCTGACTGGCAGCGAAACCTCAGCGACCAAACCCTTTACGGATCATGTCTCAAGCGAGTTCGCGCGGCCTCACCCATGGGCGAAGTCAGCGGCATCCTATTTTTTCAGGGCGAAGCTGACACCATCGACCCTAAGCAGTTCCCTTCCTTACGCCCCAATGCTGAAGCCTGGGCCGAAAACTTTGCCCTATTCGCCTACAGCTTCCGCCAAGACATCGGCAGACCAAACATCCCGCTAGTGTATGCACAGATCGGTCAACCAAAGGATCTAAAAGGGTTGCCTAACTGGACGCTGGTGCAAAAGCAGCAGGAGAGCATTCAAATTCCCAACGGCGCGATGATTGAAACCAATGACCTACCCATGGGAGGGATTCATTTCACCGCAGACAGCTACAAAGTTATTGGGCAGCGCTTTGCAGAGGCCATTAACCAATTAAAAGGAGGAGCCGGAAGCATTGAAGCGGCGTCTGCTAACCCTAACGGTGAGAGTGCCGCACCTGAGTCTGCACAGTAATTCTTTCTCAAATAGTTGTCTCTGGCAAAAGCTCTAAGAAGTCTCTAATCGATAGTGAGTGCAGTCGTCGCAGGGGCCAGTCGGGTTGACGGCGCAGCGGAGGAGTTCGGAGCGGGCGTTGTAGGTGCAGGTGATGTCGCCAATGACCCAGGTGCCGTTGAGGAGGGTGCGTTCTTCAGGGACGATTGTTTTTTTGACGTGGACGACCGCTTTGTGGAGATGATAGCGGCCTAGCTTGAGCTGATATTGGTGGCGGCGAACGAGAATCTGGTACGTGTGGCCGTTAATGTCTACATAGGTGCCTGGGTAAAGGCTCCGATCTAGCTTGATGTGGCCCAGCACGGCTTTAGAGTCGCTGAGAACGATATCGGTGGGTAGGGCTTTTAACTCCATAAATAAATGATAGCGACTTTGAAAGGATCGCGGTATTGAACAATGGTCTGATATTGCAGCTTGGATATTTGCGCTATATACAGCACATCCCCCGACCTAAAAAAGATCAGGGGATGCTTTGTTAATCAGTCATCCACTGGTAAGAAGGGGTTTACTTCTTAGCGGCTTCCTGACGCTCTTTAGCTTCTTTGATGACATCTTCAGCAACGTTCTTAGGACATGGGGCATAGTTGCCAAATTCCATTGAGAACTGACCGCGACCGGAGGTCATGGTGCGCAAGTCGCCAATGTAGCCAAACATTTCACTCAAAGGCACGTCAGCTTTGATGCGAACGCCCATGGGGTTTGAGTTTTGAGACTTGATCATGCCGCGACGACGGTTGAGATCACCAATCACATCGCCCATGTGATCGTCTGGGGTGAATACATCTACGTTCATAATCGGCTCAAGGATTTGAGGGCCAGCTTTGGGGAAAGACTGACGGTAGGCTGATTTGGCTGCGATTTCAAAGGCGATCGCGCTAGAGTCAACCGCGTGGAAACCACCATCGGTCAAAGTAACCTTCACATCCACCATGGGGTAGCCAGCCAAAGGCCCTTTCTCCATGCTGGTAGCAAAGCCTTTCTCAACTGCAGGCCAGAATTCACGAGGCACGTTACCCCCTGTGACCTTGGACTCAAACTCAAAGCCAACGCCGACTTCAGAAGGCTCGATAGTGTAGTCAATTTTGGCAAACTGACCCGAACCACCGGACTGCTTCTTGTGCACGTAGGTATCGCTGAGAATCTTCGTGATGGACTCACGATAGGCCACCTGAGGCTTACCCACTTCGACTTCTACGCCGTGAGTACGCTTCAGAATGTCCACCTTAATATCCAGGTGAAGCTCGCCCATGCCCTTAAGGATGACTTCGCCGCTTTCCTGATCAGTCTCCACATAGAAGGAGGGATCTTCTTGAACCATTTTGCTCAAGGCCAGGCCCATCTTCTCAGAGCCGCCTTTGTCCTTAGGCTCAACGGCAATTGAGATAACCGGATCGGGGAAGACCATCGGCTCAAGCGTTGCAGGGTTCTTCGGATCGCACAGCGTATGGCCCGTCTGTACGTTCTTCATACCTACAATCGCTACGATGTCGCCTGCTTGTGCAACATCGATTTCCTCACGGGAGTCAGCGTGCATAGATACCAGTCGGCCTACGCGATCTGTCTTGCCCGTAAAGGTATTGAGCACGGTGTCACCTTTGCTGAGCGTACCGGAGTAGATACGAATAAAGGTGAGCGCACCGTAGCGGTCGTCCATAATTTTGAACGCGAGGGCGCGGAGGGGTGCATCAGGAGTGACCTTTGCAACGCCGCCTGTCTCGTTACCGTCAAGGTCAACCTCGGGCTGAGGCTTCACTTCAGTGGGGTTAGGCAGGTAGTCTACAACCGCATCCAGCACGTTCTGAACGCCTTTGTTCTTAAAGGAGGAGCCGCAATAAGTTGGGAAAAACGCCAGCTCGCGAGTGCCTTTACGAATGCACTTTTTGATGGTGTCAAGATCAGGCTCGTTGCCTTCTAAGTAGGCTTCCATCACATCGTCATCCATCTCAACAGCGGATTCGATGAGCATTTCGCGGTACTCGGCCACCTTGTCCTTCATGTCTTCAGGCACATCGGTGATTTCGTAGTTCAACGGATCGCCGGAGTTGTCCCAAATCCACGCCTTTTCGGTGAGGAGGTCAACGACGCCCTTGAAATCGTCTTCAATACCAATGGGCAGCACCATTACGAGGGGCTTAGCCACCAGGATTTCTTCTACCTGCTGAATAACGCGGTAGAAATCGCCGCCTGTGCGGTCGAGCTTGTTGACGTAGATAATGCGAGCTACTTTGGAGTCGTTTGCGTAGCGCCAGTTCGTTTCAGACTGAGGCTCTACGCCACCGGAGGCGCAAAATACGCCGACGCCGCCGTCTAGAACCTTGAGGGAGCGGTAAACTTCAATCGTGAAGTCTACGTGTCCGGGCGTGTCGATGATGTTGAGCTGATGGTCGTTCCAGAAGCAGGTGGTTGCCGCTGATTGAATAGTGATGCCGCGCTCCTGCTCTTGATCCATGAAGTCTGTGGTTGCCGCACCATCATGAACTTCACCGATCTTGTGGATTTTGCCGGTGAGCTTCAAAATTCTTTCAGTGGTGGTCGTTTTGCCTGCATCTACGTGGGCAAAGATACCGATATTGCGGTATTTGGTCAGGTCTTTCATGGTGATTCTTTAGATGAGTTTTGGAAACCGTCGGCACACCACTTTAGCGAGCAGTGCTTACAAAATGATCAAGTTATTGCATCTGGCAATGGTACCAACTGTTAAACATTGTAAATTATTTTGTGTGGCTCGTGGCATTCGTTTGCCTTGGGATGGGTGTGGATTGTACGCCATTTGTGATTCGTAGGTGTGGGCGATCGCGATGAATGCGATCGCTGCATCCGCAATCTGACAAAATAGAGGCAGCTAATTGGAGCAAACTCATGCAGCTCAAAAACATTAAGCTGCCGATAGCTGAGATAGCGCAGTTCTGTCAAAAATGGAATTTGATAGAGTTTGCGCTGTTTGGCTCTGTTTTACGTGATGACTTTCGGCCTGACAGCAGCGATATCGACGTGATGATTCAATATCGCTCTGAGGCTGTTCCTAGCTTCTATGACCTCGACTTGATGGAAGCGGATCTGAAGACAATTTTTGGAAGGGACGTAGATGTCGTCACTCGGCCTAGTATTGAAAGCAGCGCCAACTATCTTCGCCGTCACGAAATTCTGTCTTCTGCTCAGGTAATTTATGAATCGGGATCTTCAATCTCTGCTTGATATGTTGCAGTCGGCTGAGATTGTGACTTCTTATTTGAAGAACAAGGTAAGAAATACGTTGCCAATGTCGAAATGGTCTTGCTGGTTAGAACTGTCTTCTAGCTTGAGAACGGAAGAGGCTATGTAAAATATGATGGCTAAGAACCACAAAGTCCGAACATCGATGATTCAATGCTCGGACTTAATAGTGAATGAAACATACTTCTCAGTTTTGAAGCTTGAGCCGGAAGGCTTAGCGAAGCATATGATTAAGAATGGGCTATCGCTGAAACGTGAAGAGAATGAAATACGTCAAACCTTTGGTGCTCAAAGAAGATTGAGAAGCGGCGGTAAATTTGGAATTGACTTCTTAGCTTGCTAGTGCTAACGAACCAGGTTTGTCGCCTTTGTCGTCCTTATTCTCGGCAAGAATATCGATGACAGTTTGGTATGCATCGCTAATCTCAAGACCTCCTGTTTCAACCAGCTTCATGAGCTGCTGCGCATCTTCAGGCGTAATCAGGTCGAACTTAATAGGTTCTTCTAGAAAGAGATGAAACTTTCGCTTATCTTCCTGGCTAATTTTATCTTTTCGTTCTTTCGTTTTTATCTCACGTAATTCGTCTTCTAATTGTCTAACAAGTTCTGCTTTCTTCCCATCGGTATAAGTGCCTTCAAAAGCTCTTTTGACTCCGAACAAAGCGCCGCCGCCCAACACAGCAGCTCCGGCAACAACAGCTAGAGGAGCGGCTACAGGGATAGCAACTAAACCGAACAGTGCGGTAGCCGTAGTTCCGCCAAACGCAAAAGCTGCTGCACCAGCGCCTACTGCGCCGATTCCAACAGCTCCAATATCAGCCATGAAGGAAATGTTATCACCGCCTTCTCTTAGCCTTTCAAGCGCCTTTAAAAGTTCTTCTTTACTACGTTCTTTCTTTGACATGATTCAATTGTAATAATTCAGGTTTATCGGTTCAGGCAGGAACAAATTGATTGGCGAGTGAGCGTAGCACGTTCGCTAATAGACTAAAAAAGCTGCTTGCAGCTTCTTGCAAACTCTGACTCATACTTTTAAGTTCTCTATCAAGAGAATGCCCTAAGCTAGCGCCTAGTGAAGCAGCGCCTAATCCTAGAATCCTAGCAATTGGCTCTAAAATTTGACCGAGGCCCATAGGCAAAGAATTTATAAGGGTATAAATAGCAGCTCCGAATACTGTGCCTATACCTGCTCCAGCAACTAAGCAGGGGTTTTCTTTCACGAAGTTGATGATTTTAAGTAGAAGAACTTTCCCAATAGAAACAACTTTCTTCCCCATATGAACAGTTTTATGTGCTAGGTCGTGTAACCTCGTTACGACTGACTCCGGCAATCCCATATCCTGTAACCAAATATAGAAATCACGGCTGTCAAAGCTTTCTACTTCAGCGTTCCAAAGCGTTAACTTTAGCTTTGATTGAGCAGGTGATAGTTCTAATGATTCCATATTCTAGCTAAACCTCAAATCACTCAGTCAAATATAGACTTCAAGAATGAGAGCGGTTAATCGCATATATACTCATATTTACCCCGATGGCTATGTGTTTTTATCCATAGATAGTAAGCGCTATGTTGCTGAGCTAGACTATAAGATAAACGAGTTCATGTTTTTGAAGGTAGAAGTATGCGGGCTATAGAAGTGACTGGGAAAGTGAATAGTCAGGGCTATCTTCAGTTAGATCAGCCGCTAAGCGATGCTATAGATCAGAGAGTGCGCGTTATTGTTTTACTTGCTGAATCTGATGGCGATATCAGCGAGAGCGAATGGTGTGAAGCCGCTGCAAAAAATCCATCGTTTGCATTTTTGCAAGATGCCGAAGAGGATATCTATACGCTGAACGATGGCCACCCTGTTAACTATGAAGGGTAAAGTCGTCTTAATTCAATTCCCTTTTGACGACCTTTCGTCTAGCAAAGTTCGGCCTGCTTACTGCCTTACTAATTCGATTGGAGTCTATCAGCACGTCATCTTTGCACTAATCACCAGTCAGACTAGGAAGCTTTCGCCAAAGACGGATATAAGAATAGACAGCAGTAGTGCTGATTTCTCAATTAGTGGTCTGATCAAACCTTCGATTATTCGACTTGATCACCTAATTACGCTACGTCAATCTATGGTTCGTCGTGAGCTTGGTAGCTTAAGCGTGTCAACGCAGGCTGTGATCGCTGAAACACTCTGTAGGCTCATAGAAGCGTAGCTTATCTCTATTGCCAAATCACGCAACAACGCCCTCACAAACTGAGCGCCTACGAATCAAACAGTCCGTCTAAAAAGGATAGTGGGTCGCTCATGTTCTCTGCAAAGCCTAAGATGTTGCGATCGCGCCACTCATACAACACCTCCCTCTCCCCAGCCTCAAACAAAAAAGTCGCCCCCCGCTGCGTCAAATACGCCGCATCCGGCACATAAGTTTTCCAATTACCCAACACCTCTGCCATATTCCGCAATCGCAATGTCGCCAGCTCAAACGGTCTTTGAAACCCCTTACCCCCTGCTCGCTTGAACACCTCACCTTTCAGCGCAGGCAAAGGCGCAGCTTTCACCACTTCATCATCCGCAATGAGCTGAGGCGCACTTTTATCACCTTTGTAGCCGCGAAAGACTTCTTTGAGGGTGCCAGGACTGCCGATGCCTGCGCACATGAGCAAAAGGTTCAAGTAGCCGTTTTGTTGTGGGCTGAGGCCGGGGAGTGAAGCAGTGAGTCCTTTGTATAGGTCTAGCTTTTGGTGGAGTGAGGCGGCAGGATCTATGTATAGGTGTTCTGGGGGGAAGCCGGTGTAGGTGCAGAACTTTTGACCGGCAGCGCGATCGCCTATGGCAACGGCTCTGACTTGGATGTTGTAAGACTGGAGTTTTGAGCGATCGCGTTCCACCCACCAGGCATATTCTAAGGTGTCGAAGTCGCCAAGCTGAGGCCAAACAAGGACGAGGGTGCGTTTTGTAGAATCACAGGACTCGAACAAAGATGCTGCGTGACCGTCTGAAACGCGCTGTAGTTTGGTCTGAGTCAAGATTGAAAGCGGGTTCATAGTAAGGGAAATCGACGAGGCAGCTAAGATAACAGTAGTAGAATTTTGAGCCGTTGAAACCACGCGTAAAACTATGGTGCTACAGTACGACCCAAGACAGTGCTTGCCCTCTTCTGCTGAGCTACCTGATTCTGATGAGACGCCAGTGGATAATGAGCTGCAAAATTTGATTCCTAACCTGTTGGATGCTGTTTTAGCGATGGCCTGGCCCGATAGGATGGACTGGTTTTTTGGCGTAGATATGGGTGTATATTTTGACCCAAAGAAGCCCGCAATCGTCCCAGATGGCTTTTTGAGTATTGGAGTCGAACGATTTGTCGGAGAAGAGGGCCGCTTGAGCTATGTGCTGTGGGAGGAAGAGGGTATTCCGCCTATGCTTGCATTAGAGGTTGTCTCTAAAACATATGGCGGCGAATACGAGAAAAAGAAGGAAAGGTATGCGGCTTTAGGGGTTCGTTACTACGCAATCTACCTGCCTAACCCGCAATCTAGGCGAAAGAGAGAGCCGTTGGAAGTGTATCGGCTTGTTGATGGGGAGTACAAACTGTTGGAAGGTAATCCAGTTTGGCTGCCTGAGATTGGGTTGGGGCTAGGGCGATCGCGCGGAACCTATCTGGGACGAGAGCGAGAGTGGCTATATTGGTACGACGCATCGGGCATGAGGTTGCTTACGCCAGAGGAGAGAGTTCAGCAGGCTCAACAAGAAGCCCAACAGGCGGAAGAGAGAGCAGATAGGCTAGCCGCTAAACTTAAAGAGCTAGGTATTTCTCCAGAAGATCTGTAGCTAAAAGAAATGACTTTCAA
The DNA here is from genome assembly GCA_963793265.1 of uncultured cyanobacterium. Lineage (GTDB taxonomy): Bacteria > Cyanobacteriota > Cyanobacteriia > Phormidesmidales > Phormidesmidaceae > Phormidesmis. Next base: position 1,431,846 of record CAWBZI010000001.1, on the reverse strand, counting down.
AAAATAAGACTTGGAAGTCCTCAACTCTTTTGGTGGTCGCAACTTCTCTTTCCTCGTGTTTAAGCCTTTGTATTTTCGTTAATCTATCTTGAGCACCCGTTCTCTTGAAAACAAGCTCAGACTTTAACGCTATGGAAATCTATCGCCTGCCTGCCCGCTCGGATAACTACATTTTTGTCCTGCACAATCCTACAGACAATACGGCTGCGGTCATTGATCCTGCCGATGCGCCGCCTGTTTTGCAAAAGCTCAATGAGCTAGGCGCTACCCTTGTCACTATTTTTAATACGCATCATCACAACGATCATGTGGGCGGTAATCGTGAGCTGCTTGACCGATTTCCTGATGCTGAGGTGTATGGTGGCGCGCAAGATCAGGGGCGTATTCCAGGGCAAAGGCATTTTCTGGGGCAGGGCGATCGCGTCTCATTTGCCGGTCGCAGCGCCGAAGTCTTTTTTGTGCCTGGCCATACCCGAGGACATATTGCCTATTACTTTCCACCGGCTGAGCCTGACGAACCGGGCGAGCTGTTCAGTGGCGATACGCTATTTGCAGGCGGGTGCGGTCGTTTGTTTGAAGGGACGGCTGAGCAGATGGCGATTTCTTTAGGGAAGCTGCGGCAACTGCCGGATAACACGCGGCTGTGGTGCGGGCATGAGTATACGCTGAGTAATTTGAAGTTTGCGGTGAGTGTGGATGGGGAGAATGAGGAGTTGCGATCGCGCCTCACCGAAGTCACCGCCGCCCGTAAGCAAAACCAACCGACCGTACCTGCGATGCTAGCTACTGAAAAAAGCACGAATCCCTTTCTCCGTTGGGATAGCCCGGCGCTTCAGACAGTGGCAAAAAGTGAAGATCCGGTGACCGTTTTCGCTCGCATCCGCGAAATGAAAGATAATTTCTAAACGATGTTAGGGCTTACGCAGTGTTTTTAGGCCGTAGCGGTTGCGCCTTTAGCACAACTTGAGTAGACTAATAAACTGCGCTGCGATGGAAACAATTAGTAAAAGAAATGGCGAGAAAAAAAACTCAGGTAGTCCTCTCACAGGACATCCCAAAACTTGGGAGCGACGGTGATTTAGTAGAAGTAGCCCCTGGCTATGCCCGCAACTTTTTAGTTCCTCGCAGTATGGCGTATCGGGTGACCCCTGGTGTGCTTAAGCAGGTGGAATTTCGCCGCGAGAAAGAGCGTCAGCGCCTAGAAGCGATTAAGCAAGAGGCTGAAGCGACTAAGACTGCGCTCAATACCATTGGCCTATTTACCATTGCTAAGGCTGTGGGTGAAGACGAAGCTATTTTTGGTACGGTGACTGCGGCTGAAGTGGCTGATTTGATTCAGGCGAATGCGGGTAAAGAAGTCGATCGTCGTGAGATTGACGTGCCCGATATCAATAAGCTCGGTGAGTACAAGGTAGACGTTAAGCTACATAGCGAAGTGACTGCGACGATTAATCTCCGCGTCGTGGCTGACTAGACTGGCTGACTAAACCACGGCTCTGGTTATAAAAGACTGCGAACACTTGTACTGTTTATTAGTCTAAAGTAAGGGTAGGGAGTAGAATTGCTCCTTACCCTTTTACCGTTTAAAGGCTCGCCCTCAAGATTGGCTTCTCATGGTTGCTTCAGAACCTCGATTCAAACCCGCTATTGATCGCCTACCGCCTCAAAATATCGAAGCGGAAGAAGCGATTTTGGGCGGCATTCTCATTGACCCTGAAGCGATTGGACGGGTTACTGAAGTCATTACGCCTGAAGCCTTTTACATTGGCGCACATCGCAACATTTACCAGGCGGCGCTGGATTTGCAGGCGAGAGGATTGCCTACCGACCTGATGGGCATTGCCACCTGGCTTAAGGACAAAGGCACCTTGGATAAGGTAGGCGGGCAAAGCCGACTGGCTCAGCTTGTGGATCGCACGATTAGCGCGGCGAATATTGACCAGTACGCCAAGCTGGTGATGGATAAGTACACGCGCCGTAAGCTGATTCAGTCGGGCGGCGAGATTATTCAGCTTGGCTACGAGACTGAGACGCCTTTGGAAGAAGTGCTCGATAAGTCTGAGCAGCAGCTATTTGGGATTACGCAAGAGCGGCCCACGGCAGGACTGACGGCGACTTCGGACATTTTGACCGATACGTTTTCGGATATTGAGCAGCGATCGCTTGGCATGGTTCTCCCTGGCCTCGCCTGCGGCTTCTATGACTTAGACGCGATGACCCAGGGCTTTCAACGCTCCGATCTCATCATTGCCGCTGCACGTCCGGCTATGGGCAAGTGTCTGAGCGCCAATGCTGAAATTTTGCTAGCCGATGGTTCAGTCACGACCATTGAGGCTATTTATAAGAAGCGCCAGGCTAATTTACTCACTTTAAACAGCCGCTGGCGCTTTGAAGTGACTGAGCCTTCTGCTTTCGTGGATGATGGTATGAAGCCTGTCTTTAGAGTCACTACGCGGTTAGGGCGACAGGTTGAGACGACGTTGACGCATCCTTATTTGACGATGAATGGGTGGTCACCTTTAGCGGAGTTAGGAGTGGGCGATCACATTGCCGTCCCTAGAAAACTATCTATCTTCGGCAATCAACCCCTCCCAGATCACGAAGTCAAACTTCTGGCCTATTTTATTGGTGACGGCGGGCTGACAGGCAGCTCTCCGAGGTTTACGAATACGAACGTCCTCATGCAAACCGACTTCACCGAGGCGGTACATCACTTCCCCTGCGTGAAAGTCAGAGTGAACACCAGTCGTGGAACGCGCGTCCCGTCTTTAGCCGTGACCGCTGATACTGATGAAGGATCTGAAAAGAACCCAGTTTCGGCATGGTTAGAAAGCTTGGGTCTGTGGCAGTGCAGCGCTCATAATAAAGTCATTCCTGATGTGGTTTTCACACTGCCCAAACCACAGCTCGCCCTATTTTTGAATCGGCTATTTGCAACGGATGGCTGGGCCTCTGTGCTCGCGAGCGGACAGGCTCAAATTGGCTATGCCTCTGTCTGTAAAAAGCTTGCTCAGCAAATTCAGCATTTACTGCTTCGATTTGGCATTATTGCCGCGCTCAAGCGGCGTAACATGAAGTATCAAGGCACACGGCGAGTCGCCTGGCAGTTAGATATTACTGATGCTGCCGCGCTCTCGATCTTTGTAAATGAGATTGGTATTTTTAGTAAAGAATCTTCTGTTAATCGAGTTGCAGAGGTGATCACTGCCAAAAAATACCACACCAATCGTGACCTTGTTCCAGTTGAAGTCTGGGAGAACTTAAAAGCTGCGAAGGGTGCGGAAAGCTGGTCTGCACTGGCCAGGCGAGCAGAACTGGTAGGTTCAAGTAACATTCACGTTGGTACTAGAGCACTCAGTCGGCCTCGACTATCAGCGCTAGCAACCGCGCTAGAAGATCGGCCATTGCAAGATCTTGCCGCCAGCGAAATCTACTGGGATAGAATTGTTGCTATCGAGCCTATTGGCATTCAACAAGTCTACGATCTTACTATTCCAGATACTCACAACTTTGTTGCTAACGACATTTGTGTACACAATACAAGCTTTGTGCTTAACGTAGCTCGCAACATCGCAGATACCCATCGTCAGCCTGTTGCTATTTTCAGCTTAGAGATGTCAAAAGCGCAGCTCATCTATCGCCTACTTTCTTCAGAGGCGAAGATTGAAAGTGGCCGGTTGCGTACTGGAAGAATTGCTCAGCACGAGTGGGAGCCGATGGGCCATGCGATTAATACGCTTTCACAGCTACCTATCTTTATTGACGATACGCCGGGCATTGGCGTGACAGAGATTCGATCTAAGGCGCGTAGGTTGCAGGCAGAGCAGGGTGGGTCGCTGGGCCTTATATTGATTGATTACTTGCAACTGATGGAGGGCAGTGGCGATAACCGGGTGCAGGAGCTTTCTAAAATGACGCGATCGCTCAAAGGACTAGCTCGCGAACTCAACGTCCCTGTGATTGCGCTATCTCAGCTCAGCCGTGGCGTAGAGTCTCGAACTAACAAGCGCCCCATGATGTCTGATCTTAGAGAATGCGTTACGGGAGACACGCTGGTATGGCTCGCTGATGGTAGACGTTTGCCCATTGCCGACTTAGTTGGACAAGCGCCTGAAGTTATTAGCCTAGATGGCCGAGGTCAGTTAATTAAAGCTAAAACAGACTTAGTTTGGCAGGTAGGTGTAAAGTCTATCTACGAAATTACGACTGCCAGCGGACGAAAGCTGAAAGCAACTGGTAAGCACCGCCTTTATACATTTGATGGATGGCAGCGGATAAAAACTTTAGAAGTTGGCGACCGGATTGCCGTAGCAAACCACATTCTTCAGATCTCTGAGTCCGCAGAGCCCTGGCCTGACTCTAGACTTGTACTAACGGGAACTTCCTACAGTAGACTATCTCATCCTAAATTCTCTTCAACGCCAGAAGTCTCTCCAAGATCTGTCAACGTTCTAGAAAGACCGAGGCTTAAAGAGATTGCAGGTTCTCATATCTTCTGGGACGAAATCGTATCTATTGAACCTATCGGTGAAGCGCCAGTATACGATTTAACAGTTCCGGGGCCAGCCTCATGGGTCGCAGATGGTATTGTTTCGCATAATTCGGGCGCAATCGAGCAGGATGCAGATTTGATTATGATGCTCTATCGCGAAGAATATTATGATCCTGATACGCCTGATCGCGGCATTGCAGAGATTATTTTAACCAAGCATCGCAATGGGCCAACGGGCACCGTAAAGCTGTTGTTTCAGCCAGAATATACGCAGTTTCTTAACAGGGCTTCTGATTTCTCGAATAGAGATTGATGGACGCTGAGTTTTATCTGTTCAAGAGATTCAGCTTTAGAAGCCAACCTGAACATCTTGGAAGTAAGGTTATCTGTGCTTTTCCATTGTAAGAGTCATCAAAGATCACTGAATGAAGTCAGAACCTACACAAACGGGAAATCCTTACGAATTGTCTCTTCTACAACATATCTTTCCAAGTCGTAGTATCAGTAGATTTTGCAAGGAAGATGGCCTTGTAGATATTTACATGTTTCAGCAGCAGAAGAGACGCAGCGCTAGACCCAACGACAAAATATTTTGGGCTCGGCGTAAGTGGGACGAACGAGCTGAGAAAGGCTATGGCAAAGAAATAGAAGATGAATTTCAGAATGTCGTTGATCGAATTTTGCAAAGTAAAGGTTTGTTATCACCTTCGGATAAATTTGTGATCACTAGGCTCTATGCACTTTGGAATTGCCGCTACTATTGGTCAAAAGTCCCAATGAATGACATACCTATAAAGGGAGTTAAAGGAACAGAGTTTTCACTAACATTAGACAGCCAAGAACGGCTTGAAAAGAACCATATTATCTGCCCGGCAGGCGATCACTTAATAGTTTGTCAAACTACATAGGCGGCAATAAAGAATGAAGATAGATAGCTACCTTTGATGTTTCTTGTTGCATGTTGTTGTGCACTGCTCTCATTAGTACCAGTTGCACTCTAAACAAAAAACAAGCCCGTACCTCTTTAAAGCAAACGCTCTAGAAGTACGGGCTTTCGGCTGAGCAAATAAACTTCTATCGACTAGCTACCAATCCGCAGCAGCTCTACATCAAAAATCAGAGTTGCATTCGGGGGAATGACGCCGCCTGCACCACGAGCACCGTAACCGAGTTCGGGAGGGATGATTAGCTTGCGTCTGTCGCCGACTTGCATGTCGCCAACGCCTTCATCCCAGCCTTTGATCACCTGGCCCTGGCCGATAGTGAAATCAAAAGGACGACCGCGATCGCGCGAACTATCAAACTTAGTGCCGTCTTCTAACGTGCCAACATAGTGCACAAACACGCGATTGCCTGGCTGAGGCTTAGCCCCATCGCCCTCTGCAATCACCTCATACTTAAGGCCCGAATCAGTCGTTACAATATTGTTGGCGTCTGCCTGTGGGTTTGTCACCGCGTCTCCTCCTGTAGTACTGCCTGTCACCAAATCACTCGCGCTGCCCTGAGCTATTAGCGTCTCAGTCTGCGCGGCAGGAGCCTGCAACGTATCGCCAGCAACCGCTGTTTCGCTATCGCCGCCTGTGAACTGAGCGACTAGCAGCACCGCGCAGCAAGCGACAACCACGCCAAAGCTAATTAATATTTCTCTCATACTTAATCAATAGGTGTCGATAAATCTTTGGTGTCCTCGCACAGTGTACGACGGTTTTGAGCGAGATGTAGCCGCCCTTAAGAATTGGAAACTAGAACGCGATCTTAATGACGTAATCTAAGCTCAGCTCCAGTTCTTATTTTCTAGATCGCGGAGCTGTCTTTCTAAGCGATCGAGCCGTCCGCGTAGCTCATCCATTTCCGACTGCCGGGGCACACCCAAATCTTGCATTATGTTACGCACCTGTCGTTGCATCTGCTTTTCAATGGTGGCCTGATCGATATTCATCTGAGACATAAAGTCATCGACAAAGCCTTTTGCCTGATCGGGATCAAGCTTGCCATCGCGCACTAGCTCCTCGCTCATTTTTTTAACCCGTTCGGCCACTAATGAGGTGGTGCCAACGCCCACCATTAATAGCTGTCTGAGTAGATTCGAGGTGTCCATATCGCAAGCTCCTGGCAGCGTAGAAATTACATCCCTATTTTGACAAACTATTCTCTGGGTTTACAGGCGGTTTACCGTATGATTCTGGGCTCAGATTGGGCTGGAAAAACGGTGACTTGGAACACCAAATTAAGTTGATGCGTCTTGTTGGATGCCTCCGGTGCATCTACTCCTTATCCAGGGCTCAGCGAAATGGTTGATATCAGCTTCAGCTCAGCAGGTCAGTTTCAGTCGGCTATTAACGGGTCGAGTCCGCTTAGCAACCCTACATCGCTTCAGTTCGGCCCCGATGGCAGGCTCTATGTTTCTGAACAGAACGGCGCGATCAATGCATTCACTGTTGAGCTGCAAAACGGTCAGTATGTTGCAACTGCTGCTGAAGAAATTAATTTGGTTAAGGCAATTCAGAACCACAATGATGATGGTTCGGCCAATGGGATTAGCGTGTAATTACCAGGCTCACCCGCAATGGTGGCAGTTGGCAGGCGGTCGATATTGTCAGAGGACTGCCACGCTCAGAGCAAAACCACTCGACCAACGGACTGGTGCTCAGCCCAGACGGTACTAAGCTCTATGTCGCTCAGGGTGGTAATACAAACAACGGCGCGCCTTCCAGGTTTTCTCCTACACAGGTGAATATGCGCTGTCGGGCGCGGTGTTAGAAATTGACCTCAATGACATCAACAGTCGAGCGGTTCTAACCGATCCAGCAGGTGGACAGAATGGTGCATCGCGGCAGTACATATACGATTTGCCAACTTTAGACGACCCTTCGGTGGCGAATGATGGCGATCGCGAAAATGGCGACGGACTAGACGTGGCCGGGCCGTGGGGTGGTAATGACGGGCTTAACATGTCCATTTTGCCTGCCGATGCGCCGCTAAGAATTTATGCAGATGGCTTTCGCAATCCGTTTGATTTGGTCATTTCGCAATCCGGTCAGCTCTATACCGTTGATAACGGCTCAAACGCTAATCTAGACGGCAATCCTATCGACGGAGCGGACGGACAGCCGACGAACATTCCAAGCCTTCTTAACGTACCAAATGGCACGTCTGTGCTTAATGCGATAATAAGGAGACTATACGGTGCAAGGTCAGTCTTCAGGGCTGGCGGTTGGACTGTTTTCGACGAACACAGGCGCACCTCCGGCGAATACGTTTCAGGCTGTTTTTGATGAGATAGAGATTACCGCAGTCAGCGGTAGCCCTGTTGCCGAGCCGCCACCTTTTTTTACCAATGCGGGCTCTAACAACAGCACTCAAACCTCTGCCCCGGCAAATATCTCTTCGCTACCCTCACTTGCGGGCCCCTCTACGTTGTTCAACACAGAGCGCTGGGATAGAGACAACGATGCGGCGGGCGAAATGCAGTGGGCCTTTGATGTGGAAGCTGGAACGAACGTTGAGGTAAAGCTGTATCTGTCGGAAAGCTATGCGAATTTGCCTGATTTGAATAATAGTGGCGATCGCTCGGGCGCTCGCATATTCGACATCAGCGTAGACGGCACTGTCCCTGAGACTTTTGCCAATATAGATACATTCCAGCTCGGCGGCAATCAGCTCAATAAAGCCTCGGTGCTCACTCAGCGGATCACCAGCGACGGCACGATCGACCTGGAATTTATTCATAAGTCTCAGCACCCAGCGATCAAGGCGATTGAGATTGTTGCGATTGACGAGAATGATCTGCTGGTCAGGGGTGAACAGCAGGTCGCAGCTCAACGGGTAGAGGCTCCTCTGCTAGAGCGTGCGGGTCAAAGTCTCCCGAGCGACACAGCACCATCGTCTTCTAGTAGTTTTCTGGCCAATCTTCAGCTTGATCCATTCGTTGAGCCTTCACTGCTAGCTGTTGAGAGTGTCGCATGACGACAAGCTACACATAGGGTTAACGAATGCGGCATTATTGAGGCACATTAACCTTTTGTTGGGCGCGCTATTGCGATCGCCTCTTTTGCCTCATGCCGCAATGTCCTCGGTGCGATCGCCTCATCTCTAGCAGCGCAGTCAAGTGCCCCCACTGCCAGCTAACCCTGGCAGCGCATGGTCATGCGGGCATGACATTACAGCGCGCTACGGGCGCAGAGCCGCTGTGTGCCACCTGCCTTTATGACAAAGACGATAGCTGCACGTTCCCTAAGCGACCTACCGCCATGACCTGCACACTTTATCAGGATGTAAACGCCTCGCCAGAGCCTACCCGCCAAGAGATTTATCACATTCCCTGGCAGCGAAAATATGGCTTTCGGATTGTGGTATTCACGATTATTGCACTCAGTTTACTCATGGTTATTCTTTAACTGTGACGCTAAATGTTTGCGCTAAATAACAGAATAATAAGCAACGTAAACAACAGTCAAAAAAATGACATACACAATCTGTTGCAACCAGCGCGCAGCCACCTGCAAGGTGTGTTATCACATCACCATCGCTCAATTATTTGTGGCTATTTCTGTTAATCAATAATAGATGGCCTACCTACCAGGAGAAACTTCTCATGCTCGCATACACCACCATTTCCGACTTCATCCATCTCCCTTCCGGCCTAGAAGTTGCCGTCTACGCGGCGGGCTTTATTGCGGTGCTCACGCTGCCTACTTTCGTATTCGGCATTCTCGACAGCCGCGCTGAGAAAGCAGCTTCTGACAATCAAAAAATCTCTAGACCTAGCGCTTAAACGCGTCTACCTGTCGCTTTTGTTGGCCATAGATAAGACACGTCGGCTTCGTCGGAGTCATCTAATAGATCGTCTAAATCGCCTAATGGTGAGCTTCCTTCTGGCGTTTCAACCTGATGGGCGATCGCGTAGGCGACATACTGGTTCATCGAAACCCCTTCACGCTTGGCCAAATCCTTGAGCCGAGCGTGAACGTTATCTGGTAGAGAAACGGTTAATCGATTCATTGTTAAAGCTGGTTTATGTAAAAGATAATTATTAATCTCTACCAGAGGCTTAATCGCGATCGGAAAGGTTTCTAAGAGTCCCGTGCGATCGCCTAAGCACTCAAAACAACAAACACCTCAGCCAACAAAGCCCTTCATTTCTGCTAAATCCTTATTCAGACTATGCACGGTTTTCCGCCGTATTAGATGGCGTGATCGCTTCACACTAAGCATTACAATTAGTGCAACTAAGCTACAGCGCCAACTATGACCTCCACTCTTATAGATAAAAGCAGCGTAGATAAAAGCAGCGTAGATAAAAGCAGCAGTGAGATTGCCGAAGCCGTAGAGCAGCGGCGCAATTTTGCTATTATCTCCCACCCTGACGCCGGTAAAACGACCCTGACAGAGAAGCTGCTGCTTTATGGGGGAGCCATTCATGAGGCAGGCTCAGTAAAAGCCCGCAGAGCGCAACGACACGCGGTTTCTGACTGGATGGAGCTAGAGCAGCAAAGAGGCATTTCGATTACCTCGACCGTGCTGCAATTTAACTATGACGACTACCGAATAAATCTGCTCGATACGCCCGGTCACCAAGACTTTAGTGAAGATACCTATCGCACCTTAGCTGCTGCTGATAATGCGGTGATGCTCGAAGACGCTGCGAAGGGGCTAGAGCCGCAAACGCGAAAGCTCTTTGAAGTGTGTCGAATGCGCGACATGCCAATTTTTACCTTCTTTAATAAGATGGATCGGCCTGGGCGCGAACCGCTTGAGCTGCTAGATGAGATTGAGCAGGAGCTGGGGCTAACCACGTATGCGGTGAACTGGCCGATTGGCATAGGCGACAGATTCAAAGGCGTGTTTGATCGCCGCAAACGCAAAGTGCACCTGTTCGAGCGTACCGCGCACGGCAGTAAAGAAGCGAAAGACACTGTGCTCGATCTGGACGATCCGCGCCTTGAGGAGCTAGTGACCACCGAGCTATACGAACAGTTTCTAGAAGAGCTAGAAATGCTCGATGAGATTGGCCCTAGCTTGGATCTTGAAATGGTGCACGCGGGCCAGATGACGCCTGTGTTTTTTGGCAGCGCCATGACGAACTTTGGCGTTGAGCTATTTTTGGAGGCTTTCCTAGACTACGGTCTTAAGCCCGGCCCTCATGAGAGCACAATTGGCTCAGTGCCGCCTACAAATGAAGAATTTTCGGGCTTCATTTTCAAGCTTCAGGCCAATATGGATCCAAGGCATCGCGATCGCGTTGCATTCATCCGCGTTTGCTCTGGCAAGTTTGAAAAAGACATGGTAGTCAGTCATGCTCGCACCGGCAAAAACGTGCGCCTCTCTCACCCCCAAAAGCTGTTTGGCCAGGGGCGAGAATCACTTGAAGTTGCCTACCCTGGTGACGTGATTGGACTTAACAACCCCGGCGTATTTGCCATTGGCGACACCATCTACCAGGGCGAAAAACTGGAGTACGAAGGCATTCCCTTCTTCTCTCCCGAAATGTTTGCCTATCTCAAGAACCCAAACCCCTCAAAATTCAAACAGTTTCGCAAAGGTGTCTCTGAGCTGAGAGAAGAAGGTGCGGTGCAAATTATGTATTCTGCCGATGAGTCCCGCAGAGATCCGATTTTGGCGGCGGTGGGTCAGCTTCAGTTTGAGGTGGTGCAGTTTCGACTCAGGAATGAGTACAACGTGGAGACGCTATTAGAGCCGATTGGCTACAGTGTGGCGCGCTGGGCGACGGGTGGATGGCCAGCGATAGAGAAAGCTGGACGTATTTTCAACACGGCGACTGTGAAAGACAGCTATGGTCGCCCCGTATTACTGTTTAAAAATGAGTGGAACTGCCGCCAAACTGAAAGCGATCATCCTGAGCTAAAGCTGAGCAAGACAGCCCCTGTGGTCGCAGGTATGGAGCCAGAAGACATCTAGCTAATCCTGTAGCTCTAGCTAAAGGTTGATGCAACGGTAAGAGGACTCGTCGATAGTAAGCAGCAGTTAGACGCGAGTCGTTTAGCTGCTGTTATCTATGCGTACTTGTTGATGGCCTCTTCCGATATTTCTCAACAGAGCAAAAAACTTATGAACAAAGTCACCAATGCCGTTGAGAAAGCGGGTGGTGACGTGGCTAGCACCGTTTCTAATATGACGGGCGGTGCTGAAGAAGCCACTGAAGAGGCCATTCAGACGGCGGTCGATCAGGCGCTAGATATTCTGAAGGTGGCTGGAGATCAGGTTCGGGCCAAGCAGATGAATACCGAGCGCGTGAAGCTAGAAGTGGGTGTCGGTATCGTTAATGTTGCTCATCTAAAAATTACGACCGACGTGCCCAGTGAAGAAAATGCCGAAGCCATTGATGCTGACTTGAGCTAATAGACTGAGCCGACTGTTTGAGTGAGTGACCCAAAGATGTTCTCTCAGGCTACTATTGAGCTATGTGTTCTTTTTCCATTAACTTCTGTATCCAATTGTTTTAGTTTCGCTACACACGTTAAGCGTTACTAAGGTTTCGCCGCTTTGGGGATCGTAACTGGTTTCTATCGTTAGCATTGAAATATGTAGGCCATTATTGCTGGAGGAACGATCCGTGAACAAGAGTATTCTTTCTCTCATTGCCGTTGGCATAGCCCTATCGATTCTCCACGTGCCCGAGATCATGGTCACCGTAGGGATCATTGGTGGCCTGGCGATTTTGGCAATTAAGCTTTGCTGGTCAGTACTGCAATCATACTCTCAGCCTTCGCAGGCGCAAGAACAAGCGCAAGAACAGGCGCAAAGGGTTGTGGTTAGAAGCGCTCGTTAGGCTACGCGTCCTATCACTTTTCTGAGCAAGCAACTGTTAGGCAGCACTCTTGTGAGCTAGCGAAAAAGGCGCAGGTGTCGCAATGCCGTAGCCCTGTACGTAGTCTACGCCCAGCGTTTTGAGCTTGCGACGGGTGGTGTTGTCTTCTACTGACTCTGCAATCACCTGAAAGTTCATCGCTCGCCCAATGCTACAAATCGACCCCACGATGGCAACGTTGAGCGGGTCTTTTATATTTTGAATGAAGCTGCCGTCGATTTTGATGTAGTCCACAGGGAGCTGTCTGAGATAGCCAAAAGAAGACATGCCGCTCCCAAAGTCATCTAGTGCGAACTGACAGCCAATCTGCTTGAGCGTAGCCATAAAGACGGTGACGTCTCGAAGATTTGAAATGGCGGCAGTTTCGGTGATTTCAAAGCAAAGTAGCGCAGGGTTGATGCGACTGTCTTGAATGGTGGCTTTGAGCGTGGCTAAGCACTGTTTGTCGCTGAGGCTAGCGCCTGAAAGATTTATGTTATAGAGCCGATGGGATGACTTGCTGCGCTGCTTTCGGTTGCCTTGTGCGCCACTTCCTGCTTGATTAGCGCTATCTCGACCTAGCTCTGCAAGACAGTGACGCACGACCCACTGATCGATCAAAGACATTCGGTGGTAGCGTTCGGCAGCAGGGATAAAGGCCATAGGCGCGATGAGCTGGCCCTGTTCGTCTTTTATGCGGAGTAGGATTTCGGTGTGAAGGTAGGGGCGATCGCTTATTCCTACCGGCACAATAGGCTGATGATAAAGCTGAAAGCGATTTTCTTCGAGCGCCCTGTCAATCTTGAGACACCACTGCTGCTGATCGCGCTGACGCGACAGGCTCAAATCATCTGCATTATAAACATGCACGCGGTTTCGACCTGTCTTTTTGGCGGTATAGCAGGCGGCATCGGCAGCAGCCATAATTTCGGCGGCATCGTCATTCTCTGAGGCGATCGCGACAACCCCAATGCTCGCCCCAATGGAAAACGTTCTACCCTGCCAAACAAAGCGTAGCGCACGAATTCGTTGACACATAAGGTTCGTAATTTCGCGCGCAAACCCCAAAGAGCACTGCCGTAAGAGAATCGCAAACTCGTCGCCGCCTAAGCGAGCCACCGTATCACTGGTTCGCACCTGCTTGGTCAAAATAGTAGCCACCTGCTGCAATAGCTGATCGCCCGCCGCATGACCGCAGCTATCGTTAATCAGCTTGAACTGATCGAGATCTAAATAGCACAGTACGCCCACCTTTTCTCTAGGCCGCAGCATTTCAGTTAGCTCTCGCTCAAACTGTCTGCGGTTGGCGAGCTGAGTGAGTTCGTCGTGGTTAGCCTGCTGATAGAGCTGCCGTTCTAAGCACCTTTGCTCGGTGATATTGACCGCAATGCCACCGACAAACAGTTGATTGTTCGCGTCGCGATATGGAAACTTAAGCACTCGCCATTCTTGCGGCGTACCGTTCGCATCAGGAACCGTTTCAATCACCTCCATAGACTGACCCGATTCCGCCACCTCGCGGTCATTTTGCTGATTGTGCTGAGCGATTTCTAAAGGCTGCCAGTCGAAATCAGTTTTGCCAATGATATCGGCTGCTTTAATCCGAAAAAAGGTTTCAAAGGGCCGGTTGACATACACAATTCGGCCCGTACTTGCCTCCTTTGCAAAAGCTAAATTGGGCGAGTTGTCCATGAAAGCTTGGAAGCGCTGCTCGCTAGCTGATTGAGCCGTTTCTTCTACTCGCTCACCCATCTGCTCCATATCCGCCAACACCCTATGCCTTCACAAACGATTTTCTGACATAACATCCTACAAGGGGCGATCGCGCCTCAATAACCGTATAAATACCTAAGACCCCGTAATAACGCCGAATTCTAACGCTAAATCTATCAACCAAAGCTGAGACATTTGAGCAACAAATTGCAAAAGTCTTGGAATCAGAACCCTATACCGGGCACATACCCGATAAAATAATCCGGTTGCTCTTGGCAGTTGATTCCCTTGATAGAACGGTATACCTTGCCCGAGATGGGCGAACTTTGGACAGACGAATACAAGTTTCAAACCTGGTTGCAGGTAGAAATTGCCGTCTGTGAAGCGCAGGCCCAGCTCGGTCGCATTCCAGCCGAAGCAGTCGCGACTATTAAGGAAAAGGCCAAGTTCGACGTTGATCGCATTCTTGAAATCGAAGCCGAAGTTCGCCACGATGTCATCGCTTTTTTGACCAACGTTAACGAGTATGTTGGGGATGCTGGCCGCTACATCCACGTCGGCATGACCAGCTCTGACGTACTAGATACGGCGCTCTCATTGCAGATTGTCGCCAGCCATCAGCTCATTTTGACGCACGTTGAAAATCTGATTCAGGCCATTCGCTATAAGGCCCAAGAGCATCGCGATACGGTCATGATCGGCAGGTCGCACGGCATCCACGCCGAACCCATGACCTTCGGCTTTAAGCTGGCTGGCTGGCTGGCCGAAATGCAGCGCCACCGCGAACGCCTCAACCGCATCTCCGAAGAAATCGCCGTCGGCCAAATCTCCGGCGCAGTCGGCACCTACGCCAACATTGACCCCGAAGTCGAGGAAATCACCTGCCAGCTCCTCGGCCTCAAGCCCGACACCGCCTCTACTCAAGTCATCTCCCGCGATGTCCACGCCGAATTCATCATGACCCTTGCAGGCGTCGGCGCATCGATAGAACGCTTTGCCGTCGAAATTCGCAATCTTCAGCGCACCGATGTCTTAGAAGTTGAAGAATTCTTTGCCAAGGGCCAAAAGGGCTCATCGGCCATGCCCCACAAGCGCAATCCCATCAAGTCCGAACGCCTTACCGGCATGGCTCGCATTCTCAGAGGAAACGCCGTCGCCGCCCTAGAAAACGTTGCCCTCTGGCACGAACGCGACATTTCCCACAGCTCCGTAGAGCGCGTTATCTTCCCCGATAGCTGCATCCTCACCCACTTCATGCTGGTCGAAACCACCAAGCTAATCAAAAAGCTTCAGGTATACCCCGAAAACATGAAGCGCAACATGAATCTCTACGGCGGCGTAGTCTTCTCTCAGCGCGTCCTTCTCACGCTTGTGGAAAAAGGCATCAACCGCGAAGACGCCTACCGCATTGTGCAAACCAACGCTCACCAAGCTTGGAACACCCCCGGCGGCAACTTTCAGAAGTTACTCGAAAGCGATCCACAGGTAAAAGAGAAACTTACGCCTGAAGAAATCAACGAGTGCTTTAACCCTGACTATCAGCTGCGGAACCTATCTAAGGTGTATCAGCGTCTAGACATTTAAAGATCTAACATATTAGGAATGCTGTAGTTAGTAGCCTCAGTTAAAAGGTGTAAGTCAGGTTATATGAATTGGACAATTAGATCTTGAGCATCGACAATCTTGTTAAGCTGATTGATGCAATCACACAATTACTCAGTGTGTTGACCTGGCCCGGAGTGATTGTATTTACTCTGCTCCGTTTCGGACAAGATCTCCGTCAATTTCTCTCAAGTCTGGGAGAACTAACGCTCAAAGGTGCGGGGTTCGAAGCTTCTCTAAAAAAGCGGCAGGCTGAGGCAACTGCCGCTTTGGCTGCGGCAGCCAATAAAGCTGCGACTCGTGAAGATGCGGTTCAGGAGGCAAAGCTTGCCGCATATGTCGTTGCAGAGGCGGTAACTCCTGAAAATATAAAGCAGGTAAGTAAAGCCATCGTTTTGTGGGTAGACGATCGTCCTGACAACAATATCTATGAGCAACAAGCGCTTGAAGCTTTGGGTATTACGTTTGTGATAGCAGCATCAACAGAAGAAGCACTAAGACAGGTATCTCGTCGGCGTTTTGACGTAATTATTTCTGATATGGGACGGCCGCCTGATACTCGCGCGGGTTACACACTTCTTGATAAACTTCGAATTACAGGAAATAAAACACCTTTTATCATTTATGCGAGTTCGAGAGCACCAGAACACGTGGCAGAATCACGCAGACATGGTGCTCTCGGATGCACAAACAATGCCAATGAGTTGTTTGAGATGGTTTTATCCGCTCTTGGGCGTGCTGTATAAGTGATCCGGTCGAAAGAATAAAGTGGTACCTGCGCTGAGCTACTAAGATAAAATAAGAAAGATTCTGTAGCACTAAAACTATGAGCCTAACAATCACAATTCCTGATTCGGTTTTAGTCTCGGCCCAGATGACGGCAAGTGAACTAAAGCAGGAAATCGCTATTTTGCTGTTTCAGCAAGAGCGGCTGACGTTATCTCAAGCAAGCAGCTTTGCAGAGATGACCAGGATGGAGTTTCAGCGCCTGCTAGGGAGCCGTCATATTCCTATTTATGACGTTTCTGATTTCGATAAGGATATAGAAAATCTCAAGGCTCTAGGCAGGCTGTGATTGTTGTTAGTGATACTTCGCCCATCAACAATTTGGCAGCAATTGGACAGCTTTTGTTGCTCAGGCAGCTATATGAAACAGTCGTTATTCCTGAAGCCGTTTATAGGGAGCTACTTGGCCCACCAAAAGAAGCGGGTGCTGTAGAAGTAGAGACGTATGAATGGATTCAGATTAAAAGTGTCGCTAATCGTACTGTCGTCGAGAGTCTGCTAACTGAGAGCGTACATATTGGGGAGTGTGAGGCGATCGCGCTAGCTCTAGAGCTAGGTGTAAAGCAAGTTTTGATAGACGATAGAGCCGCTCGTATAGTTGCTGAAGGGCAGGGTTTGAAGTTCACTGGCGTGATTGGCATTCTAGTTGAAGCAAAAGATCGCGGCCTGATCACAGCTATTCGACCGCTCTTAGATACGTTGCGAAGTCCTGTTGGCTTCTGGATCGCTGAGCCGCTATATCAGAAGATTTTACGAGTCGTTGGTGAACTATAACCACTAGCGGCTTTCATCTATAGAAACCGAGCTAGGTATAAAAGCCTATTTTTCTTCGTCAAAATATTCATCCTCTTCATCAGGCTTATCAAGTTCTTCTTTAAAGCCGCGCAGAGTTTTGCCAAGCGCACCACCTAGCTCAGGAATTCGCTTAGGGCCGAAGACTAAAACGGCTACAACGCCAATGATGACAATTTCAGGGATGCCCAAGCCGAACATAGTAAAGCTCCTTTGCTGCGCTAATCAGTAACTATCATAGTCCTTTATTGGAAAGCGCCTGGCTTACGATGACCTGAGCGCGACCTATAGAATGGTCAGATAGGTATCTGCTGACTCAGACGGCAGTACTTTAAGCTTTTGATTTTTCAAATCAGGCTCTAGCCCTAATGATTCCAGGGGAATAACACCAATCAGAGCATTGCTACCGCCCGGCAACTCCAAGCACTCAAAGGTACCTTCACGTCCGCACAGCGTTAGCTTCGCATCTTGAAAAACGCGCGCTTTGCTAATGCCATTTGCCGTTAAGACATCGACCTCTTTAAGTAGCTCTAATCCTAACTCTGCAATCAGGGCTGAGGGAAGGCAAAGCGTCGTGGCCCCTGTGTCTACTAAAACGTCTTCTATCAAGATTGAGCGCACTTGATCGTCAGGAATGACGCCTCGTGAAGCCAAAACCTGATCGGCTCTGTTAGTTATAGTCAGCGGCGTAAGAACTTTACCCATAGATTTGTTAGCTGTTGGAGACATGTGGTTATACCGTTCGCTTGCTTTACGCCTATTATGGCGAACGTCAGCCCTAGTCTCATGTAGCGTTACAAACTATGGGTAAAGAGCTGCTATTAACTAGCTATAGTGACGCTGCTCTAGCCAGGTGCGTAGGTCGGCTTCTGAGTAGGCCGAGAAGCTACGCTGAAGGTTGGGATCGTAGGCATTCCATTGGGTGCCATTTGGGGTGATTTTTGTCCAAACGCGCACCTGTTGGTTGTCGGTTAACGACGCGAGGAGCCACTGGCCTAAGCGCTGGTACCAGGGCGTACGAGGCCCTGATTGGGGTAGCGATGGAGAAGACTTTAGTAGCTGCTCTAGTCGCGCTTGAGTGTCGGCAATTGAAGGGATGGCCGTGTTGGAAGCCTGCAAGTATTGATTGGAAAATCTGTTGGTGCTGTTCATTATGAGCCTCTGTGTTTGGTTATATTTTGTTCAGGCAGTCGTACCTGACGTTTCGCAATTTAAGGACTTCGAGAAAAGGAAAGGTGCGCTCAGGCATGGCTCTCAGGCGTAGTTAAAGAGAACGTTTCAATCGCTTTTTCTCTCGATGTATCTACTGTATAAAAACGTATAGGAAGCGGCAAAGCATAGGATAAATGGTGCCTATGCAAAAGATAGATGCGCTGAAGATCGTAAAAAAAGATAGCCTTTGAATAGCCCAGTTGAGTAGACCTATGTCTGGAAAACCTGCAAAGAGCCTCAGCGATAAAGTTAAGCTCTCTCAGATGAGGGCGCTGATGAGCGTGGCGGCAACCGGCAGCTTTAGCGAAGCAGCGCTAGCGCTAAACGTGAGTCAGTCTACGGTGAGCCACAGCATTGCCGCGCTTGAGGACGCGCTGGGCGTGGAGCTGATTCATCGCGGTAGGCAGCGGGCCTCACTCACGCCGGTAGGCTCCTCTATTTTTGAGCAGGCACGGCAGGTTTTGAGCCTGGTAGATGATATGGGCCAGTCGGCGGCTAGGGCCAGAGGAATTGAGGGCGGGCTGGTGCGGATTGCGGCGTTTCGGAGTTTGGCGAGTGAGATATTGCCGGGCGCGATCGCTCACCTCCACAGCCACCACCCCACCGTCCAAATCACCATCATCGAATTTGAAAACACCCAGTCACTTGCCAACGCCCTCATCGAAGGCAAAGCCGACTTAAGCATGGCCGAACTGATCAGAGGTAGCGAATTTGAATCATTCAAAATCATGGACGATCCTTTTATCGCCCTCGTCCCACCCAACCGTCCAGACATCCAAGCTCAAATTACCTGGGACGACTTGCACAAGCATCCCTTGATCACTTCATCTAGCGACTGCTGTAAAGAAATTCGCGATCACCTACGCGCAGCTCACCCACCGATTGAAGTGGACTATCTTATCGCCAACGACTCCACCTCAGTAAGCATGACCCGCCAAGGGCTCGGCATTGCGCTTATGCCCAGGCTTTCTGCTCAGCCTATCCCCTCGAAAGTTCGAGTCGCCCGGCTTCCTTTTAGCATCACCCGCCCGCTGGGCCTTAGCTGGCTACGCAACACGCTGCTAACCCCAGCAACCTACGCCTTTTTAGACACGTTCAAGCATTTATATACTCAGCCCTGCCGCGATTCAGAGGGCGCACAGCGGTATGGTGTTGAGAGTGCACCGTTTGAATCGCAAGAGTCTGATGAGAAAGCTGCTATTTCTGCTACCCGGAACCACTAAAAAGTTCTTTGCCGGAGGGCTTACCGCCGAACTCAATACGCTCCGGCTGGCCCAGCAGATTTGCGAGGCTGAAGTGGTGACCTACCGGCAAAAGGAAAAAGACACGCTGTTTTTAGATGATGTGCTTAAGCAGCCGTCTGACGGGTGCATTTTTGTGGTGAGCTGGGGATTTGATGTACCGAAGCTGATTAAGCGATTAGGCGATCGCCCCACCCTTTACCACGCCCACAGCACCGGCTACGGCTTCTCGCTGCCCGCCCGCATTCCCATCCTCACCGTCAGCCGCAACACCATGAGCTACTGGGGCGAAAAAGCGCTTAGCTCACTGATCTATCATCTGCCCAACGAAATTTCTCCCGCCTTTGAGAATCGCCAGCTTTCCCGAGATATTGACGTACTCGTACAGGCGCGCAAGTCGTCTGAATATCTTTTAAGACAGCTCGTCCCAGCGCTTGAAAAGCAGTGCAACGTGGTTGTGCTAGATAGCTACGTAGAAGATCTGATCGGGTTATTCAACCGTGCCAAAGTCTATCTGTACGACTCTGCGGAATACTGGGGGCGCTATGGCCTGACAGAAGGGTTTGGGCTGCCGCCGATGGAGGCAATGGCCTGCGGCTGCGAAGTATTTTCGAGCGTGAACCATGCGCTTGCTGACTACCTCGATCCAGGGTTCAACTGTCAGAAGATTTCGGCCTATGCCACCGAGTACGACGTTAAGCGTATTCTGGATGCTACAAGCAACTGGCCGAGTAGGCGATCGCTACCATCCGAGTTCTTTTCACCCTACCGCCTTGAACAACTGGTTCCAAGGTTAGAGATTATCTTAAGAGATATCAACGACTTTTTTGACACCCAAAGCCAGTTAGAAAGCGACATTCCTCAGCTCACCCGTCAGCGAATTATGTACCTTACGTTAAAGAGATTTATCGATAAGGCTACTGCAAAAATTAGTCGATAAATTGGCAGCAGAGCAAAGGCTAAGTCAGTAGCTTCGCGGTGCTAATTGAACACGTTTTCATAATCAATATCCGTAACTTCTCGCATTCTCTTAAAACGCAATGAATGCTCTCATTTATCGACTACAGAAGATTACTTAGAGAGTTTTATATAAACCTTACAAGCTTTGCTATCAGAGGATCGCAAACTTTCTTGTGAGAGTGAGAGATAACTTGATATTGTGACTAGGCCGCCTTGCGGCATCCATATTCTTTGAGCGATTTATACCTAGATCAGCAAAAGCCTTTACGAGCTTTTGTCAAGGCGTCTGCGTGAATTTAATCTGATTCTCTTAGACGTATCAAAAAATCATAGGGAATACTTTGTTCACGTTTTTTATTAGCTGCGAGCATGGCTACTTTTTCTCCTCCGTCTACTGTCCTTGAGCGATTGAGCGATCGCTATGCAATTGGTCGGCCCATCGGTCAACCCTTTGGCTATCAGCAAATGCTTGCAAAAGACATCCAGCACCAGCAGTCTGTTGTGATTAAATCGCTGACTGTCGAAGAAAATACGCCGACTGGCGATATCTGCTGCTTTGAGCGCGAAATTCAACTGCTCGAATCTCTCAATCACCCCACGATCCCTCGCTACATAGACTCTTTTACTGTCGATACGACACAAGAAGGCAAAGGTCGCAGTAAGGGGCTGATACTGGTGCAAAGTCACCACGAAGGGCAGACGCTTGCTCAGCAGATCGCCGCTAGTAAAACCTATAGCGAAGCTGAGATAAAAGACATTGCTAAACAGCTACTAAAAGGGCTGGTGTACCTGCATAGCAAGGGGTTGGTGCATAGAGATATTAAGCCTGATAACGTAGCGATCGCAGGCCCCATCATCGGGATCAAACAGGTTTCCTGGCTTAATCTAGGCACTGTTCAATACGTTCAGGCCCAGCGCAACGATGCATTAGTTGGCACCTATGGCTACATGCCACCCGAGCAGGTCGGCGGACAGGCCACCTTTGCCTCTGATCTTTACAGCTTAGGCGCAACTCTAATCTACCTGGCGACTGGCCGTCATTTAGGCGATTTGCCACACCGGCCTAATAGCGGCGGGATGCGAATGAAGTTTGCCTGTTCGCCCGCTAAGCTCAGCCCGAGCTTTCAGCAGTGGATTAACTGGCTGGTTGAACCCTATGTTGGCGATCGCCCCAACTCGGCCAAGCAGGCGCTGCGATCACTTAACTCCCTCCCTCTCTCTATGCTCAAGCGGCGCATATTGCAGCCAACCCAGGTGCAAATGCTGCCCGTGCCCATCGTCTCGGGCAATCAAGACAAGTATCAGCCCTTCTTTACGCGAATTAGATCGGTGAAGAAACTGCGATCGCTAGAGCTAATCGTTCCGCCTGTAGGCATCAAAAGCAAGCAGGCAAAGCGAGCTATTCCCCCCCTACTGATGGGCGGTGCGCTTATCGGCGTGGCCATGCACCTGCTCAGCCTGCTGCACTTTTCGCCTGCTATGCTCACCAGCGCGGGTGGATTGTTCAGCCTAGTTGCCTCAGCCTCAGCCGCTAGCCTCGCGATTGTGAGCTGCTTTTATGGCGTCCGCTTTATCAGCAACGGACTTAGGCTGCTTAATACGTTCTTGCTCAGAGAAGTGCAGATTCAGCTAGAGACAGACGTGCTGCTGATTGCCTATAAGTACTGGGGGCGATCGCCTGTTTACGTTGTCAACACCAAGCGCGCCGACATCTACAGCATCAGTACCCTACCTGGCGAAGAATCCCTGCGAATCTTGACGCACCACAACCGGACGCACAAGCCCCGCGACTGCTACAAGCTCTCTTTAGCAGATGGGGCTATGAGCCGCCGAGACGTGCGCTGGCTCACCTCTTTAATTAATGACTGGAAAAATCAAGCGGGCGGCTGCATCATCTAAACGCTTGTTCAATCTCTATTTACGATTTAGCGACTAGGCAATCAACAATCTCTACAAACCCCGCCCCCTCATCAGCTTCGGTGATATAGGCAGGCTGATGGGCCAATGCTGGTAAATAGTGCGCCACGTTTGCAACCCCTACCGAGTGAGGAAACTGTTGGCTGTCGAACAGGCTTTCGTCGTTGGGACTATCGCCAATGGTCAATACCTGCGATTTGGTGAGCTGTGGAAAATGCTGCTGAAGCACCTTACTTAGGCCCGCTGCTTTGTTTTGGCGCTCGATTTTGAGGTGGCACTGCACGTTGCTGTAGGTAAAGCCCATGGTCGGCTCGGCGCAGGCGGTTTTCTGTAGCCAGGCAATGTCCTCGCCCGTAAGTCCGGCAATGTCAAACGTCCAGTCGGTGATGCGGAAGAGATTGTCGGTGGCCGGGCGCAGGTTAGGGTAGCGGCCTTTGAGCTTGGTGAAGAGGTGGGAGAGGCGATCGCGATGCGTACTCATGCGCGGGATATCTGGCAAAATCACAGGCTCTGCGGTTTGCTTGCTGATGTAGAGGCCACCGTTTTCAGCGATCGCGCCCACCACCGGCAGATAGTGCACCAGTCCGCTCACCCAGCCAGCCGAACGCCCAGTCACAATCATCACCTCAATATTCGCCTTGCCCAGTCGCTCAAAGGCCGTCAGCAGCATCGGTGAAAACTGTCCTGCTGTTGTCAGCGTTCCGTCCATATCGGTCGCGACGAGGCGAACATCTGAGAGCGGCGCGGCGCAAAGGGGTGAGGGTAGAGCGATCGGTGTCATAGCATCACTTAAATAGTTGAGTCTTGAATGGTGGAAAACGGCAGGATTGAAAGCATCAACATTTATAAATTCTTTCAGCTCCAATGGGCATCCTATGAACGATCAGCAGCCCATAGCCGTATGTCTATCGATCGATCGCTTCCCCTTCAGGCAACCGAATTTTTTACAGATTCTGCCGCTTCTGCCTTACTAGCCCAAGCGCAGACCGGAGCGCAAATTCAGGCACAGGTCGAAGCGCCGCCTGCCCCTACAAGCCTGTGGATGTTTGCCTCAGGCGGACTTACTATTGCCCTCGTTGGACTAGGCACTTTTTCAGCAATACAAACGCGCAAGCTCCAAAAGCAGCTCAAGTTTGAAAGCTACAAAAATAAGGAGCTGCAAAAGCGCGTCAAGCTAGCTTTAAGCACCATTACTACCATGGAGCGCAATCCAGATTTGGTGCATTCGCGCGACTTTAACCTCGACTATTTGCGAATGCGAATGGAAGAAAAGCAATTTAACTTTGCTATCGTCAATCAGCTTAAGATAAAAGTCAAGCAGCGCATTAGCGAAGCGCTCAGACCTTCACAGGCCAGCAGCGGTACCGTAGGCATTGCCAGCAAGCCGCGACCTATCGATCAGCTATTTGACGTGGAGTACATTTCGCCTAACGATGCAAAGAAGCGCAAGCGCGTGCTGTTTCGTATTCAAATTCAGTTGACTAAAGTTCCTGCTCAGGCTACTTCAAAAACCGTTGACGAAGTGGTCAAATGTATTGAGAACTTCTTGAACCCGCCTGACTCTGAAACCTTTTGGCAGCCGACTTTGCAGGGGCGCATTGCCAATATGCAGTGGGATCAAAAAGCAAAGCCCACACCGCTACTGCTGTTGCAGCAGACCAATGAGGGCGTGAATGTGACCTTTCGCTCGAAAACAGGCAAGCATTCAGTTAGATAGAAGGCTTGCCTGCTGATTCAAAGTCTATTTAGAAGCTGAAAGTTTCCTACTTCAGCCAGTTCTTCAATCGAGAGGCAACCTGGGGCCGACGCAGCTTGCGCATGGCCTTCGTCTGAATCTGCCGCACTCGCTCACGCGAAAGCTGAAAAATCCGACCCACTTCTTCAAGCGTATGCGTCTCACCTGTGGTCAAGCCATAGCGTAAGGCAATAATGTCCTTTTCGCGCTCGGTGAGCACCTCGGTGAGCACGTCAGAAATCTCCTGACGCATCATCGACTCGCTAATTTTAGACTCAGGCGATAGCGACTTGCCATCTTCGAGCAGCTCCATCAGCTCGGTGTCTTCGCCTTTGCCGACGCGATGGTTTAAAGAAAGCGACTTGCGCTGCACCTGCTGAAGCACCCGAAGCTGATCGGGCGTCATATCTAGCGCTGCGGCTACTTCGGCCTCAGTCGGCGTGCGCTGAAGCTCTTTACGCAGTTCGCGATGCGCCTTTTTGAGCTTATTGAGCTTTTCAACGATGTGAATCGGCAGGCGAATGGTGCGCGCATCGTTTGCAATGGTACGCGTAATGCCCTGGCGAATCCACCAGTAAGCATAGGTGGAAAACTTGTAGCCTTTATCAGGATCAAACTTTTCGGCAGCGCGGTTGAGGCCGAGTGCACCTTCTTGAATAAGATCTAGGAAAGGAACGCCCCGGTTGAGGTAGCGCTTGGCAATAGAGACAACGAGGCGCAGGTTGGAGCGGATCATGCGCCGTTTGGCCGATCGCGCTTTTTGCAGGCGGCGCTTGAGCTGCTGTTCGGTGCAGTCAAAAGACTCGGCTATCTCTGTCAGGCTGGGGCGACGCTGCAATGATTCTTGCAGCGCCTCGGAGCGTTCTTCTAGCTCTACGATGATGCGTACCTGCCTGGCTAGCTCAATTTCTTCGTCAGGTTTGAGTAGTGGGTAGCGAGCCATTTCCTTAAAAAAGGCACCCACCGCGTCATCATTAGATGATTTGCGATAGCGTGGGGAAGCCGTTTCTGATTCGGAGTATTGCGCTGAGTACTGGCTTTCGTCTAGGCCATCGAGAACATCACCCTCAGCCGAGGTGTCGTCTGAGCTATCTATAAGGGCATCACTTACCACTTCGGATCCGGTTTGAGGGCCGCTTTCACTATCGACTTCATCCTCTACTAGGGCTGTAGCTGTAGCAAACTGACCTTTGTAGGCAGAATCGACAGAGGCTTCTGATTCAGAAAGATCAAAGCTATCTTCCCAGCCGGGTGAAGTGGTCACTTTTGTGGCAACTGCGCTGCTTGGAGAGGACGTTGTACTGATTTTAGGGTTGCTGTTTTTAGAAGTGTAGGGGGCTGTCATATTTAGAATCAGGTTCACATCATGACTATCGGATTCTGGTATCGGAATCTTACGAAGCTCAATCTTACTAAGCTCTGGAATGACGCCTAAGGAACTAGAGTGTGTTTTTCCAAACTACGACCTTACTATAACAACACTTCATGAAGAAACTGTTCGGGCTGATAACTTACGTTTCCTTTCTAAAACTCTGTAATGCACTTAAGCCAGCATCTCTGTAGCATTCTCACTCTTATTGTTACGTTTCGTTTTCTTCACTAGCTTTTTTCTCATGTGTTTCGTCTCACCTCGCCCGCGCGATGCGTTAATCGAAGTTTTGGTAGACTGTCCGGGCGCTACAGATCTGTACACCTACCGCGTGCCAGAGCATTTCGAGGTGCATCCAGGAGATATTGTCAGCGTCTCATTTGGGGCGCAGCGGGTGGGTGCGATCGCTATCAAACCCCTATCCCATCCCCCTGAGGGGGTTGTCCCCTCCTCTATCAAAACAATAGAAAGTTTGATCAACACAAGCTTTTTCAGTAAACACTACTGGCGACTTTTAAACCGTGTTGCTCGCTACTATCAAACGCCGCTTATTCGAGTATTACGTACGGCCCTGCCGCCGGGATTGTTGTCGCGATCGCAAAGAAGAGTAAGATTACTTTCTCCTAATTCGCAGATACAACAAAAGTCAAACGACGCACCGTCTACCCATCAAACTATCGATCAAAATATAAATCAAAGCCTTTCTCCCTCAGCCCTAGATCTAACAACAGTTCTCAAAAACTCACCCGAACAGGACTATAGCTGGCAGCACATTCGGCGTCAGCTCAAGCCGCAGTACAAACTGACTGAAATTAGCAAAGCTCTCGGCGAGCTAGTTAACCGGGGCCTAGCTGAAAATTATCTATCACCACCGCGATCGCCCAAAGCACAAAAGCGCCAGGCCGTTTCACTCATCGCGCAGCCGCCTGATGACGATCCTAATCTCACACATCGCCAGCACGAATTACTAGCAGCCTTAGCTCAGCAGGGCGGCGAACTGTGGCTCAGCGATGCGCTTCAGCTTTTACACACCACCAGTAAGACGCTAAAAAGCATTGCTAATAAAGGCTACTTAGTGATTGAGCCGCGCGAAATCTTACGCGCTAGCAGTCATTCTTCGGCGCTGCCCGATCGGCCTAAAGCGTTGACTGACGATCAGGCTCGGGCGCTAGCTGTGCTTCAGCAAATGAAAGGCTATAGCGAGGGGCTGCTGCACGGCGTCACGGGTTCGGGTAAAACCGAGGTGTATTTGCAGGCGATCGCCCCTATCCTTCAAGCCCAAAAGTCTGCCCTAGTCCTCGTGCCCGAAATCGGTCTGACCCCGCAGCTCACCGATCGCTTTCGCAGTCGCTTTGGTGACAAGGTTTGTGTCTACCACAGCGGCCTTTCAGAAGGCGAGCGCTACGACACCTGGCGGCAAATGCTCACCGGCAGCCCGCAGGTCATTATCGGTACTCGCTCGGCGGTATTTGCGCCCCTGCCCAACCTCGGCATGATTATTTTAGATGAAGAGCACGACAGCAGCTTTAAGCAAGATCAGCCGATGCCCTGCTATCACGCCCGGCAGGTGGCGCGGTGGCGCGCTGAATTGGAAGCGTGTCCGCTGATATTAGGGTCGGCTACGCCTTCGATTGAGACGTGGGTGAGGTTTAAAGGCGATGTAGCGATCACGCCTGAGCGGACGCCGGATAATCCGCAGGCAGATTTAGCGTGCGATCGCCACTACCTTTCCCTCCCGCAGCGGGTTCACGCCCGCCCGTTGCCGCCGATTGAAGTCGTCGATATGCGAACTGAGCTGCACGAAGGCAATCGCACCGTCTTTAGCCGCTCTTTACAAAAAGCGCTCGAAGAACTTATCGCAACCGGCAACCAGGGCATTTTATTTATTCATCGGCGGGGGCACAGCAGCTTTGTGTCCTGTCGGAGCTGTGGCTATGTGATGGAGTGCCCGCACTGTGACGTGTCGCTGTCTTTTCATCAGCCGCATCCAAACGCCACCGCCCGGCTGCAATGTCACTATTGCGGCTACGGCCAGCGCCATCCGAAAGAATGTCCTGAGTGCGCCTCGCCCTACCTTAAAAACTTCGGCAGCGGCACCCAGCGCGTGGTCAACGACCTGGCAAAGTACTTGCCCCAGGCTCGCTGCATTCGATTCGACAGTGACACCACACGCAATAAGGGCGCACACCGGGCACTGCTGACTCGCTTTGCGCAAGGAGAGGCTGATTTACTGGTGGGCACCCAAATGCTGACGAAGGGGATTGATTTGCCGCAGGTGACGTTGGTGGGGGTAATTGCGGCTGATGGGCTGCTGTTTATGCCTGATTTTAGGGCGAGTGAACGAGCGTTTCAGACGATGACGCAGGTTGCAGGGCGAGCCGGACGGGGTGAGCAGCCGGGGCGGGTGATTGTGCAAACCTATAGCCCAGAGCATGTAGCGATTCAGGCGCTTGTGCAAAAGGCTAAGGATGTGGATCCATTGCCAGAGGTGCCTGTGAATTCGCAGGTGGCGTATGCTGATTTTTTGAAGACGGAAATGGGCGATCGCGCAGCCCTTTCCTATCCGCCATACGGGCGGCTGGTGCTTTTGCGCATTAGCGGGCTCGATGAACGGGTGACTGAAGAAACGGCGCAGCAGGTGCGCGATCACCTAGTGGTGAGTCAGGAGGGCGATCACCTTGAAAATCAATTGGAAGAAACCACCTACGACATTCTCGGGCCTGTACCTGCGCCAATTTATCGAGTGGCCCGCCGCTACCGATGGCACATCCTCATCAAGCTACCCTTACAAACACAGTTACCAGTGCTTACGGGTCTGCAAAAGCAGATTCCAAAAGGCACCAGCTTGAGTATTGATGTCGATCCTTTGAATTTATCGTGAGGTTTGTAGCCGCCGCTATAAACCAGGCGACTAGACGGGATGAGAACACATCAAGATTTTTATGATTTGTGATTTCATAGTGTGTGGGTTTTTCCCGCCCTCGCCAATACACCCTCGCTAATATCCTGAGCCACCTGTTTTGATCAGAGCGCCTTTTTCCTACTTATCAACCCATAAACCCAACTTTCACAAACTAAAGGCCTATCTCAAAACACAGATTCAACTACCCCTTCCCGCCGATGGTCAATCCAATGGCGGCGTGATTGTAGCGCTGTCTATTTTGCTTGTCTGGGCCGTTAGCTTCTCAACTGCATTTACCACTGGCGCTAGCGAAATTGGCCCGGTTGGCTGCGGGCTCCTCATCCCATGGTTCACCTTTTTATACACGGGTCTTTTTGTCACTGGCCACGATGCCATGCACGAAACGATTGCCCCTAATCGTCCTAAGCTCAACCGAGCATTAGGTGAACTAGCTCTTTTCCTCTACGGCCTGATTCCTTACGACAAACTCCACGAGGCCCACACCGAGCATCACCGCTTTCCCGCTAGCCATCACGACCCCGACTTTCATAACGGCAAGCACACCCATCCGGTGCTGTGGTACTTCCGTTTTATGCGCAGCTATTGGACGCTGCGCCAGTCGCTAGGCATTGCGGTCATTTACAACGGCCTATATCGCGTGATGGGTGTGCCTGAAGCAAACTTGCTCGCTTTTTGGGCCATTCCATCGCTGCTCAGTTCTATGCAGCTCTTTTACTTTGGCACTTACTTGGTGCACCGCAAGCAGCACGACACCTACCAGTCATCCTTGCGGACTAATAGCAACTATTGGCCCTGGCTAGTTTCCCTAATCACCTGCTATCACTTTGGCTATCATCGTGAGCACCATGCGTTTCCGCACGTTCCCTGGTGGCAGTTGCCCAGCGTGAAGCGAATTGAACTGCGTGAAATGACAAGCCCGCAGGCGATTTATGTGACGGCAGTGAACGCTAGATATGCGAGCAGGAGCAACGCTGGTACGTTAACTGAGATTAAAAGACCTTTAGTCCAGCGCGATCGCACCCGCCTAAAAACATAGATGCTTGCAACCACCATCAGCACTAGCTCTATCAGCCCCATAATTTGACCATAGTGGTCGGGATCCCAATAAGAAAGCGGGCTCTCGAAGCGATAGTTACTCAGGGGTAAAAAGTGCCGATGCGCGTCGTCATTGTGGAGCGGTAGATCCTGCAAGCAATGTAGCAAAATGCTGGCAAACAGTAGCGCAATCCCGGTACGCCTGGCATAAAACATGACGCCCATTCCCAGCAGCGCCAGCGGAATAGAGTTGAACCAGTCAAACAGCGTTTGCCAGAAGGGCCGATAGTACTCTACTCGCCAAATCTGGTTTTCTGGAATGTCTGTAGCGAGCCTGAGCCATAGGTAAAACGCGAACATCGCCAAATCGGGAATGAGCGCACCCCAGATAATGAGCGGATTCCACTGCGGCTGCTTTTTGCGACCCAGCAGTGCCAGATTGAAAATGGCATGAGCAGGTGTGTTCATAGCGTTACGTTAGGATAGTCACAGATCTCATACAGTCTCACACTGTCTTCTCTTTTAGGTTAATCGATCATGAAAAAAGTTGTTCCTTCTATAGCGCTGTTTTCGCTGGTAGCCTTGGGCGGCGCATTATTTATTACGAACCCTACTGAAGAAGACTACGCGCAGTACCTTTCAACAACGGTCGCTGATGAAGTGGAAGCTTCGGTGTGTCAGCCCGAAGGGTTTGCTGAATGGCTCGGGCGAGTAGGTGAGGCAATTAGTAAAGCTTGTCAAGGCGTCGTTGCAGGTAGCGAGAGCCTTACTGCTGAAGAAGTACAAGATCTAATTGTTACGAATACAGAGCGAAAAAATCGCCTGCTATTTAGCACATATGTTACCGAAACGCCTTTTGGAAATTACGAAGCCATTGGTTTCTTTGATCGGTTCGTGCTGAGGGAACAAAATGAAGAAATAGAGTCGATATGAACAAAGCCAGTCGTCCTATTTATTTAGACAGTAACGCAACCACGCCGGTTGATCCGCGTGTGCTGGAGACGATGCTGCCGTTTTTTACAGAGTATTTTGGTAATCCTAGCAGCCTGAATCACTCGTATGGTTGGGAGGCTGAGGCAGGCATTGATAAGGCGAGAGATATTATCGCTAAGGCGATTAATGCGGAGCCTGTAGAGATTGTTTTTACAAGCGGTGCAACAGAAGCTAACAATCTGGCGATTAAAGGCGTTGCCGAATCTTATATGAGCGATGGCAAACATATTATTACTGTGCAAACAGAGCATAGCGCGGTGCTTGAGCCCTGCCGATACCTGGAGCGTTTGGGTTTTAGCGTGACTTATTTGCCGGTAGATTCTCAAGGGCTCCTTCAATTAGAGACTTTGGAGCAGGCGTTTCGGCCTGAGACAATTTTAGTGTCGGTGATGGCGGCGAATAATGAGATTGGGGTGTTGCAGCCGGTTAAAGAGATTGGGGAGATGTGTTGCGATCGCAATATCCTTTTCCATACCGATGCCGCCCAAGCCCTCGGCAAAATCCCCCTTGACGTGCAGGCGATGAATATAGACCTGCTTTCAATGACGGCCCATAAGCTCTACGGCCCTAAAGGCATTGGCGCGCTGTATGTGCGCAGGCGAAATCCTCGGGTACAGCTTGCGCCGCAGCTACATGGTGGCGATCAGGAGAGAGGATTGCGTTCTGGTACGCTTTATCCGCCGCAGATTGTGGGATTTGGCGAGGCGCTGAGGCTGGCGATGGCTGAGCGGGATGAGGAGATGAAGCGGTTGAAGGGGTTGCGCGATCGCCTCTGGACACACCTTTCTACCAATCTCACCGATATCTATCTCAACGGACATCCTACACAGCGCCTTGCCAACAACCTTAATGTCAGCATCTCAGGTATTAAAGGCGCTACGCTACTCTCGCAACTACAGCCGCACATTGCGCTCTCTTCTGGTTCAGCCTGTAGCTCAGCGAGTCCCGCACCCTCTCATGTGATTAAAGCACTCGGTCGCAGTGATGAGTTAGCTAGAGCAACCTTACGGTTCGGGCTTGGAAGAGAAACTACTGAAGCTGAAATTGACCAGACAGTGGCGATTGTGACAGAGGCAATACGATCAGGGCATTGCATATAAACAACATTCTGCTAATCCGTATGCGCCTCTAAAAGAAGAGAGTCTCGAAAGGTTTTAAATCCTTCGAGACTCTTGTTGTTGAATCTAATTTTTCAGTAGTCTTTTAATCAAGACAATATCTATCCTTTTTGCAGTCTTTCGCTCGCTGCACCCACGCCGCTACCTGGCGCTTTGTGGCCTAGCTCTACCAAAGTTGCTTCGAGGGCGCTAATGGCGCATAAAACATCGCGATCGCTCACAAAGCCCAAATGCCCCATCCGAAACATCTTGCCCTTCATATGATCCTGACCGCCTGCAAGGGCAATATCAAAGCGATTCTTCATCACCGAGCGAATCTTCTCAGCATCGACGCCATCAGGAACAACAGAAGTTACCGCCGGACTCGCATTGCTATCAGGAGCAAACAAAGGTAGACCCAACGCCTTCATTGCCGCGCGCGCCGCTTCTTTGTGCCGCGTGTGGCGAGCAAAAATACTCTCTAAACCTTCCGCTTTCATCATCTCCAAGGCCACTTTCATGCCGAAGTAGAGATTCACAGGCGGGGTGAAAGGCGTGCTGTCTTTATCAGCAGCTTTGCGATACTTACCCAGGTCTAAATAGAACTTAGGCAGCGTTGCTTTCTCGTAAGCTGCCCATGCCTTATCGCTAGCCGTAACAAAGCCCAAGCCTGGTGGCAGCATAAAGCCCTTCTGCGAGCCAGAGCCAATCACATCAATGCCCCACTCATCCACCGGAATGTTGTAAGAACCCAGGCTAGTAACCGCGTCAACGATAATTAATGCATCGCTATTGTCTTTTACAGCCTTGTTGATCGCCTCTAAATCGTTCAGTACGCCAGTAGACGTTTCGCTGTGCGTGATGATAACGGCCTTGATACTCTTATCAGTCTTGAGTTCAGCGGCAATATCATCGGGGTTCAGCGGCTCGCCCCATTCGGCCTTAACGACCTGCACGTCTAGGCCGTAGGCTTTGGCAATTTGTGCCCATCTGTCGCCAAACTTGCCGTTACTGCCGACGATGACGCGATCGCCCGCACTCAAAAAGTTAATAATCGCCGCTTCAATGGTGCCAGTCCCGCTCGCACACAGCGCCATCACGGGATTCTTGGTCTGAAAAAGCCACTTCAGATTTTCATTTGTCTCAGCGATAATCTGACTAAATTCGCCGCTGCGATGCCCAATCGGGTGCTTCGCCATCGCCAGCAAAACTTTCTCAGGCACCGGGGTCGGCCCCGGAATCATCAGCATTAGTTTGTCGTCCATGTAATATCGCTAGCTACTTTCTATAGAATGATACAGCCCCCTAGCCTATAGGATTTCCTATGATCCTTATGATTTTGTGACTATTATTTTGGCTAACTCATCTCCGACCGTTCAGGCAATGCCCATCGAGGCAACGCCTATCAATTCCGAAGCCTTCAAACCCTTTGGACAACTCATTCGGCCTCAGCCCGACGACGTTCCGTTTAACCTGCAAGATGCTCAGCTCGACTTGCAAAACGGTACGCCGCGCTTCTACATCATGCAGCTCCATCAGCGCGGACGACGATTTCATGACATTACCCGACACGGCGGCTGTACTCAGTGCTTAGGTGCTTTAGACGGACGAACGTGGTTCTTAGGTGTTGCCCCGCCGAGCGCGCAGCCAAACCCTCAGCCCACAGACATTCGGGTATTCAAGATTCCAGGCGATTGCTTCGTCAAGCTAGAGGTAGGAACGTGGCACGCAGGTCCCTATTTTGACGATGACACAGTGAATTTTTACAATCTAGAACTCAGCGATACCAATGTGGTAGACCACACAACTTGCAACCTTTTGGAAACCTATGGGGTTGAATTTGAGATCGTTTAGATGAAAGAGTGTGATTTGATTTAAGGGCGTAATTAAGGGAATGAGACTATGGCTAAGTTTGTGATGTGGGGCAGCTATTGTGTGGATGCTTTGGAGAAGCGATCGCCCTACCGCGAAGCTCACCTCAAGGGGCTTACTGAGCAAAAGGAACGCGGCATTCTCACGGCTCTCGGCCCAACTACCGATAATACAAAGGTGTTTGGCACATATGAGGCTGACAGTGAAGATGCGGTGCGCCAGCTCATAGAGGGCGATCCTTACTGGCAAAACGGGATCTGGACAGAATATTCCGTTTATGAATGGAATCAAGTGTTTTAGGTGGGTAGCTTATGGCTAGCGTTAGCTATTACGGCTACACATCCATCCCTTATTTAGCTTTTGTCTCATGAGCCAGTCAAAGAACGAAACCCCTGCTTTGATCATCGCTTTAGGAATCACGATTGCCGTGGTTGGGGCGGGTGGATGGTGGCTCAAGAGCAGTGATCTGTTGTCGGGGGGTGGCTTATCTGACGCCGCAGAAACGATGCAAACGACGGTCAATGGGGCCGAGAACCCTCAGCCTGTAGATATTGCTAGCTCCTTTTCGGGCGGCACGTTTGCAGACGTATCCAACATTCCAAACGGGCGGTTTTTCTATGGCGGCAGCACAACATGGGCTCCGCTTAGAAGCACGTTTGACCCCCAAGTTCAGCAGGCGCAGCCCGGTTTTTCCCTGGTTTATAAAGACGCTTCAGGCTCAAGTGAAGGGATTGAGCTGCTCATCAACGGCGAGCTGGCGTTTGCGCAGTCGTCACGGCCTTTGAGCGCACAAGAAAAGCAGCAGGCGCAGCAGCGGGGTGTGACCCTGCAAGAGATTCCGGTGGCGATGGAAGCAGTTGCGATCGCCACCCATCCCGATCTCCCCATCCCCGGCCTCACCCTCACTCAGCTCAAAGACATCTACACGGGCAGCATCACCAACTGGAACCAAGTTGGCGGCCCCAACCTCCCTATCATCCCCACCTCCCGAGGCGACTCCGGCACCGTCCAATTCTTCCAGGAAGTCGTCCTAAACGACCAGCCCTTCGCCCCCACCGTGCAAAGGCAAAACACCACCACTGCTGCCATCCGCTTCGTCAGCGAAAACCCAGGAGCCATCTACTACGCCTCCGCCCCCGAAATTGTCGGCCAGTGCACCGTCGCCCCGCTTCCCATCGGCACATCAGGCTCCCAGCTCGTCGCCCCCTACCAAAATCCCTACGTCGCCCCGACTAGCTGCCCAACCCAGCGCAATCAGCTAAACCTCAACGCCTTCCAAAGCCAAACCTACCCCCTTATCCGCCCGCTCTACATCATCGTCCGCAAAGACGGCCAGCTAACCGAGCAAGCAGGCACCGCCTACGCCCAGCTCATCCAAACCGAAGAAGGCGGCGAACTCCTCAAAGAAGCAGGCTTTGTGCCTCTACCTTAAAAGCAGTCATAGCTCATGCGTATAGCAGTTAGTTCGCAATATCATCAACTGTTAGTGCATTAACCAAGATGCCAATTCTTTTAGCTACTTCATAAGCGTTCTTCTGTGGAACGACAATAATTCCAGCATGTTCTTGGTTGTTATCCACATACTGAATATGCAACCGCTCAAAGTCTACTCGATTGTGGGTTATGAGACATCTGTTCATAGAAGATGCTAGCTTTAGCTGTTCAAGGTCACTTTTACCCAGTGAGGCTTGTTCAGGAACAGTCGTCACTTCTAAGCCACGCGACTTTAGAAGCTTAGCGACCAATGCTGACATATCCTCATCTGTGTATAGCGCTATAAGTTCGGTCACGAATTTGTCAGCATTGCTTTTACAGATGGGTGAACCAATTCATCTGGCACTTGATTGCGCTCTATGTATTCGTTAATTTCTGGCTGATTGTCTTGATAGAAACTCAATGCATCAAATACCTGGGCCAGCGTGAGATGAGGAAGGTGCACTAATATTTCTTCTGGCATAATACCCAGCCGCCATAGGCCAACAATGGCTCGAACAGAGGTGCGAGTACCTGTTACAACGGGTTCTCCGCTCAAAATTTCAGAATTACGTTCAACGTAGCGAGAAAGGGTGTTTGCGTTCATAAAACGATTTTATAAGGAAGACCGGCTGACTATAAGCTTATCTGATAGTAGAGAAGTTTGAGAGGAAGATATCCAGTGCACTTCTAAGCGTTAACGTACGCCTACTGTTTGCTTGAATCGAGCAGCGGTCTTCTCTGGATCACCATCAGACGGAAAGAGAAAAACGCTTTTCACATTGGGATTGTTGGCTAAAGCTTCTAGCCGATCAAACTGAGTGTCTGTTACGGCAATGCCTTCAGATTGTTCTATGTAGCTAAGTTCTTCAGCAAAGTTCTTGTCGTCATAGGCTTGAATGAAAGCTCTATCAACATTCCAGTTTTTCCAGTCGGCGTCAAAGTATTGCTTGCTCCAGTAAGGATTATGATGACAAACGTCGAAGCTAACGTTTGGATTCGTCTGCTTGGCCGCGTTTCGCAGACCCAGCGCAAACTCAGTTAGGGCCTTGGTGCGATCGACACCGCCTGATATTTCTTCGTGATAGCCTAGGTAGTCGTCCCACTGCACCGCATCAATGGTGGGATATTTGCGCACAAACTCTGCTTGAATTTCATGAAAGTACTTTGCAACTTCTGGCTTTTCTACATCTAACAAATAGTGATCGACGCCTGCGTAGGTTTTATCGATGCCTGGAAGTAGCCACTTTTTTTGGGTCGCTAGGTCAAAAATGGGACTATTCTCGTCTAGTTTGATGCCTTTCTCAAAGTAGGCGTGTACTTGCATTCCCTGCCGGTGCGCTTCGTCGATTAGCCATACGAGCCAGTCGTCTTGAAACAGGTTAGGACAGCTTGAGTAGCCAAGGGTTTGTTTCATCACCTCGCTTTTGTACATCGTGCAGCCGTTACCCCACACGCCATGAATGATGGTGTTAATGCCTTGAGCCTTGTAGTAGCGGACGCGATCGCGAATCATCTGTTCACTTGCCCGGTTTGTAATCGCATACCGACTAATATAAATGCCCCGCATCTCTTTATTAGCCCAGGCTGCAGGTAGTGTAGGCCAGGCCATCGGCTCTATATTGCTCTCAGCAGGTGCCTGCTGTATGGCAGGGACAGAAGTCTTTAATTTGTAGTCTGTAGGAGCTGTCGGTGTTGTCGCTACAGGCTTTGATTCTATAGGTTCTATTGCGGTAGGCTCTGTTGCTGTAAGTGTTGTTGTTGAATGATCGCCTTTATTTATTACAGCACTCGCGATACTGCCTATCTTCTCAGGAGAGAAGTTTTCAACGTCCTGACGATTGATATACTGCAATCTGGGCACCAGCCAAATGCCGAACCCAATAAATAGCAATAAGCCCAGGCATCCACATCCGCTGTTTTCATCTTTAGCTAGTTTATTTTTAGAAGACATGGCAGTGTAATAAAATGTTGATTAAAACAACACGTTGACACTTCATGTTTCCCGAAAATACTATCGCCTAGTTATGTTTCTAACTCAGGGATCTCGTAAACAACAATACCTGAGACAACATCGTTAGTGACTAACGCATAGCCCGCCGTAACAAGCTCTTTTAGCTGCTGCTCGACTTCTGTAAAGGAAGCGCCTGTTTCTAGTACGCAGTCTGTGACGGTGAGGCGGCCTTTCTTTTGTTTGGCAAGCTGAAGAAGCTGAATGACAAGCGAGGGCTTTCCGGTTTGAGGCGTCTGTACTAATGCCGGATCGTTGAATTGGGCAATGTTGTACTTACGCTGACGGAGTTGACGCGATCGCTCCTCTGCCATTTCAGGAATATTAGCCAAATCTACGAGCTGCCCAATGCCAAATAGCCCAAAGGTAAACAGCCAGATAAATCCCGATGTAATCTTGCCATTATAAAATCGGTGCAGTCCACAAACCCCCGATAGGCAGGCCAGCCAAAACAGGTAGCTCGCAACTGTACGACCCGCATTTGCCGGGCTAGTTGCTAAAGGTTCGGCAGAATAAACAGACTGACCAGACTCTTTCATGGCATTCTCAAAAGAACGTTCTCGAAAGCAAGAAGCTTGTGCCTCTATTCTACCGACTATTCTTTATATGCCTAGAGGGGTTTACACAACCTTCTTCCCTTTGCTTTATTCGGATAGCCGCATTCAAATATTGCTGGAATCAGTCGTAGGCAAGCTGTTTACTCGCTATCTACTCGTGGTCGGTTTCTATTCGTCCTAGTGCGGTGCCAGGATAGTAGTGGCTCAAAATTTCTGCATAGCTGTAGCCCTGCTCAGCCAAATCTCGGGCACCGAGCTGACTCATGCCACTTCCTTTATGCGCGTCGTCAACAATGTCTTGAGAGGCCGCATACAGCGACTCAACAATCCCACCCTCGTGGCTGATGAATTCGCCAGCGGTAGACTGCACAGCGGCTTGAGTTGTGTTCGCCTCTCTATCTATGCCTTTGTAAGCCTGAAAGCGCTGCGTGTTGTCAAGATCGAAGTATTCATCGCTAGCGGGATGAATGTTGTGAGTGAGCGCGTAGGAGCGAGCAGCGACGGCCTGAGCCTTGAGTGAT
The DNA here is from genome assembly GCA_963793265.1 of uncultured cyanobacterium. Lineage (GTDB taxonomy): Bacteria > Cyanobacteriota > Cyanobacteriia > Phormidesmidales > Phormidesmidaceae > Phormidesmis. The sequence continues at coordinate 1,393,738 of CAWBZI010000001.1, read as the reverse complement.
TCGATTGACCAGTTAGGTGACATTTCGCTGCCGACGACGCTGTAGAGATAGTCGCCCAGCAAAACGTAGTTAACCGCGATCAGGCCGCGTTCGCGCAGAGCCACAAGAACGCGGCCACGATACCAACTGTTACCGACTGCCACATAGCCGCCGTCTTCGGGATACACCCAAAAGGCGGTGGGCAGGGTTTCGCCATCAACGACGATGCCGTTACCGATTTCGGCAAGCGCTGAGGTTTCCGGGGTGAGCGTTTTGAGCGGGTTGCCGTCTAGGTCGGTGATGGTGCCGCTGCTGGAAGTGGCAAAGGCGATCGCCTCAACATCTCGGGCTAAAGAAACGCGCATCTCTAATACGCTATCGATGGTGGTACCTGCAAAGACGGGGGCGGCAGCTTTGGGGGCGGGGGGCGCAGCGGCGATGACTTGTTCAGCCTGTGCCTTTTGGGCAGCTTTAGCTTTGGCGCTGTCTGCTTTTGAGGTGTCTTTCGAGTCTGAATCAGTAGGAACAGGTAGGCCGCTGGCTGTGGGCGCGATCGCACCTTCTTGAGTGAGCGCTGAGGTTTGGCTGCGAGGGACTTGTGCGATCGCCTCAATCTTTCGATAAAAAATCTCGTTGGTCAAAAACAGCCCGCTTGACCCGAGCACCGCCTGCGCCTCTGGATCGCCCGTCTGACGAAGCGGCTCAGCGCGGGTTTGAGCGGGCAAAATCGTAGCTTGTAAAGAATCTGGCATGGCCTGAGTAAACGCCAGCCCAGAGCTAGCTCCTAATAGCCCTAACCCAAACGCAATCTTACCTTTGGGCAAACGAGCGAGTCTTGTCGCTAGCTTTTTCTTAGCCGTAGGCACCTCTTCAATCGCAGACGCTTTTTCAACTAAGGGCATCTCCTTAGTATTGGAGTCTCCTTTGTCGATAGCTGCCTCTTTAACAACGGAGACTGCCTCAACGATAGGTACCGTCACCTCGGTAGAATCAGCTTCAGACTTAGCTGACTTTTTCATAAAAAGATTGTTCAAAATTCGTATCAAAACTTTTTTATCAGGAGGCTGCTGGAGCATATTTCTGCGTGGTTGGCCTAGAAAGACCTACAGTTTAAGTGGTTTGCACTGACAATCTTTTCGGTCGCTGCCAGGCAAAACCCCGATGGTTCTAAACATCAAGCTAAATATTAAACTTTATGACGCTAAATATGCAAAGCAAGTGTCCTAAGCCACCTTACCGAAATTAGATTCTAAACTGCACAAAAGCCTCTACATAAAGCTCGCAATAATTAAGGTGACATCATGACTGCAGACATTTTTTCCGGTAACGAACCTGCTAATAGCGCACCAAAGGCAGGCTCTTTGGTGCTCGTAGCGGGTGCGACAGGTGGGGTGGGGCAGCTAGCGGTGGCAAAGCTATTGACTGAAGGCTATAAGGTGCGTGCCTTAACCCGTAGCGCCGAAAAAGCGCAGACCATGTTCGCAGGTAAAGTTGAGATTGCCGTGGGTGATATTCGTGAGCCCCAAACGCTAACCGCCGCAACCGAGGAGATTACGCACTTAATCTGTGCGACGGGTACAACGGCGCTACCTTCTGATCGGTGGGACTTCAAGGCGGATCTAGGTAGCAACCCGCTAGAGCAAATTGCGAGCTGGTCAAAAATTTATCTCAATGAAGACTTTCGCAATGCCAACGCACGTAATACCCCAGAGGCCGTGGATGCAATTGGCGTGAGTAATTTGGTGCAGGCTGCGCCCAGAACGCTACAGCGATTTGTGTTTGTCTCCTCTTGCGGGGTAGCGCGCAAAGACCAGTTTCCGTATAGCCTGCTGAATGCTTTTGGTGTACTAGATGCAAAGGGTAAAGGCGAGAATGCAATTTTGCGATCGGGGCTTCCCTACACAATTATCAGGCCGGGGCAGCTAACCGATGGCCCCTATACCTCGCGTGACTTTAATTCTCTAGTGCAGGCGAGTACTGAAGGAAAAGCTGGGGTAGCGATGGCTACAGGCGATACGCTCAATGGGCAAACCAGTCGGATTGATGTGGCGGCGGCCTGTGTGGCCTGCTTGGAGATTGCAGCGGCAGAAAATAAGGCATTTGAGATGATTTCTAAGGGCGATCGCCCCTCCAACATCGATTGGGAGCGTCTATTCGCAGCAGCCTAAAAGTTGATACCAAAAATAAATAAGGGCTATGCAATATGCGACGCGATTCAATCTTTTACAAGCTCTTTCAGCTCTCTCCGACCCTGCTGTTTGAGCTACTGCCTAATCCACCTGAAGATACTGACGGCTATCGCTTTGATTCGGTTGCTGTAAAAGAACCCAGGTTTGAAATTGACGGTGTGATTCTACCGCCAGAAGGCAAGCCAGGCGCTGTTTTTTTCGTTGAAGTTCAGTTTCAAAAAGACGAAAGACTTTACGAGCGGGTCTTTGCTGAATCGGCGCTTTACTTTTATCGAAATCGCGATCGCTTCACCGATTGGCAATCTGTCGTCATCTATCCTTCTCGCAGTAAAGAGCAGGGTGAGCTGTATCCGCACAGACGACTGTTAGCGTGCGGTCAACTGCACCGAATCTATCTAGATGAGCTTGGAGATATCCAGCAGCTACCGTCCTGGGTTGGACTGATGGTATTGACGACACTAGATGAAGCGAGCGCACCGGCAGAGGCTAGAGCGTTGTTAAAGCGGACAAGTCAGACAGGCTCGTCTGATGAAAGTCGTGCCATCATAGATATGGTAATCACCATCATTTCGTATAGATTTGGACAAATTAACCGTCGAGAGGTAGAGAAAATGTTGGACATCTCTTTTGAAGAAACCAGAGTCTATCAGGACATCATGGCCGAAGGTAGGGCCGAAGGTAAGGCCGAAGGTAAGGCCGAAGGTAAGGCCGAAGGAGAAGCCAGAGTCATCCTTCGGCTGCTGGGAAAACGCTTTGGGGTACTTCCAGATGCTATTCAAAAAGAAATATCAGAACTGCCACTGGCTATGCTGGAAGACTTAAGTGAAATGCTATTAGACTTTGAGAGCTTGGCTGAAGTCCAAACTTGGCTAACGGCGCGGAAGTGATCTGGCACCTCTGATTCACTAGCTATCTCAAACTAAAAAGTTGACGGCGAGCCAAAGAGTGAGGAGTGAACCAAAGACGCCGAGCCAAAGCTTAAACCGAATGTCCATTGCAAATTAAAGTGGTAAAGTTGCCTTTCTAATCCTATCGAGAAACCGATAGTTTTTAGTACGGATAATCGCGATCGCCCGAGATTTGCCAAACGATAGATCGCCTAATGGCTTAAGCGCTCGTATAGCTTTCTGCCTGCAATCGAAACATTTCCTCATAGCGGCCTTGCTGGGCAACTAGCTCATCGTGAGTGCCAGCTTCAATCACTTCGCCATCTTCTAGCACGACAATGCGATCGGCCATGCGTACCGTTGAGAAGCGGTGGCTGACTAAGAAGGTCATTTTGCCCTGAGTGAGCTGGCGGAAGCGTTCAAAGAGATCGTGTTCAGCGATCGCATCCACCGCTGCTGTAGGCTCATCGAGTATCAACACCTGCGCCTGCGACATAAAGGCTCTAGCCAGCCCAATCTTCTGCCACTGCCCGCCTGAGAGATCTACGCCGCCGTCAAACATTTTGCCGAGCACGGTATCGTAGCCGCCCTCTAGCCTATCAATCACCGCTGTCGCCCCCGCATCAGTCGCCGCCTGCAAAACCTGCTCGTCATCCTCTCGATCGGGCAGGTTGCCGAAGCCAATATTGTCTTTGGCCGTAAGGGCATAGCGCGCAAAATCTTGAAACAACACGCCGATATTGCGCCGTAAGTCTTCGAGATTAAACGCGCTTAGCGGCACATCATCAATTGAAATTCGACCGCGGTCGATGTCATACAGCCGGGTTAGTAGCTTCAGCAGCGTCGTTTTACCAGAGCCGTTTAAACCTACAAGCGCAATGCACTCCTGCGGGCCGATCTCAAGATTAATATTTTTGAGCGTGGGCGTGTCGCTGCCGGGATAGGTGAAGTAGACATTATCTAAAACGAGTCCTTCGCGGATAGGTTTGGGGAAAGGTTTAGCGCGATTTGGGCTGATGACCTGTGGGGCAAGATCTAAAAACTCGAAGTATTGAGAGACGTACAGGTTAAATTCGTAAAGGGTGGCGATGCTGAGCAAAATGCCAGCGGTAGCGGCTTGGGCCTGCTGAAAGGTGCCTGCATATAGGGTTAAATCGCCAATGGTGACAAGTCCGCGAATGGTTTCCCAAAGGACTAGGGCATACGCGCCGTAGAAGCCGATGGCTGAGATAATTTCTAGCGCGACTTGAGCGATCGCCTGCCGCCGAGCAAGAACTTTAGACTCCTCATTAAATTCAGCGCGAATGTCTTGATACTGCTTAGCCATGTAGCTGCCCAAGTTAAACAGCCGCACCTCTTTGACAAACTCAGGTTCGGTGAGCACTTTGCCAAAGTAGTCAGCGAGGCGGCGGCTGGGCGTTTGGCGGCGGGTCATCCAAAAGCGGCGCTCGGAGAAGCGAACGCTGACCCAAAAGGTGGGCAGGGCGCTGAGTAAGAGCAGTACGAAGACTAAAGGATTAAAGCGCAGTAGCAGGGCGAGCAGTCCAAACAGGCGAGTTACCTGGCCTAGAAGCTGTAAGGATAGGCGCAGCACCCGCATGGGATAGTTGCTGCCGCTTTGCCGGGCGCGGTCGAGGATGTCGTGAAATTCTGCCGATTCGTAGTGGGCCAGATCTAGTCGGGTGGCCTGTTGCAGGAGTTGGGTGTTGGCGAAAAGCAGGAAGCGATCGCTCATGATCTGAGTGATGTAGCTGTCGAGCTGCTGCAAGACGGCTTGGAGGAGTAAAAAGCCGAAGCCTGCTGCGACCAAGGGCGTCAGGGATTGGATGATAAGTGCGATCGCCACGCCGTCGCCGACTAAATCCACCACCTTATCTACAATCAGCTTGCTAATGTAAATTTGAGTTGCGGGTATCAGCGCACTGGTGAGCGTCAGTATCAGGCTGATAATCAGTGCCCCTGGGGCAGCTACCCATACTAGCCGAAGCAGCCGGGGCATGTTTTTGAAAATCGTCAGGGAGCTGCTCGCGCTTTTAATGAATGCTGAGAATTTAGAGGTAGACGCCAAGTTATAAAAAGGGCCTATAAATCAAGAATAACTTCTATTAGCGTAGCGTTTTAACTTAAAAGCGAGGATTCATTAGGGCAAAACGGTCACAGGCGTATCTAAGCCTACCTGCTCATACAGCGCCAGCACATCTTCATTGTGCATCCGTACGCAGCCGTGAGACACCGCGCTACCAATTACTGACTCGTCGGGCGTCCCGTGAAAGCCAATAGAATTAATGCCATCCGACCAAAAGCCAATCCATCGGGCTCCCAGGGGATTTTCAGGGCCAGGCGGCAGCACTTCGCCAGTGAAAGGATGCTCCCAAGCGGGATTGACTTGTTTTTGAAAGACGCTGAACTCGCCAGTCGGTGTATTCCAACCTTCACGGCCCACGGCGACTGCATAGCTAGAGACAAGCATGTCACCGCGATAAACCGAAACACGTCGGTCTGAGAGACTAAGGACTATATTGAGCGCAAGCGTTTGGGTATTGGATTCAAGATTAGTGGTAGCTGCCGTACGCATTGCCGGTTCTACGGAGGGCTCTGACAACTCAACTGCGGTTGCCTCCGCTATGTGACCGGCTGATAGAGACGTGATCGCTGCAACTGTACCGGCTACACAATATCTAAGCCACTGCCTTGAATAATTCATAATCTACTGCTGCGTCTACTGCTGCATCTACTGCTGCACAATGACCGTCGTACCGATATCTACTTGAGCAAACAAAGCCACCACGTCTTCGTTGTGCATTCTCACACAGCCGTTAGAGGCTGCCTGCCCGATAGACTCGACAGTCGGCGTACCGTGGAAGCCAAAAGACCCCTCATCACTGGCTGCAAATCCTATCCATCTCAGGCCCAGAGCGCTATCAGCGCCCGGCTCATGCACTTCTCCTGTCCAAGGACTCTGCCAGGCTGGATTGGTGACCATTTGTGAAACGGCAAATTCTCCCTGGGGCGTAGGCGTTTCCTCTGTGCCAATCGCCACTGGATAGCTACTTACGAGCATGTCGCCACGGTAGAGAAATACCCGGCGCTGCTCCAAACTCAAGACAATTTGACTGCCCATCACAGACTGCGCTTCTGTTGTGGAGTAGGCCGTTCTGGTGGCCGATGATCGAGGCGTTTCGCGAGGCGTGGTGATGGGTGCCTGCTGCGCAATGGCAGGTGCTGCGGCTCCTAATACAAGCCCTGCGAACAGCAAAGCCGAGAACGAATTTGGCAACTTCATGACGCCCTTGTTGAGAATATGAGTACTGCTAAAAATGCTTTTGAACCGGCGAGTCGTGCGTTTGATTCAGCCCTCTGGAAAAAAGGCTCGGATCAACGATGCTGCACGACTCGCTAGCGCCTGGTTGGTTCCTGGTCGGCTCCTAGAATGGCCGACTACCAAAGGCCGCGTACAGGCTCTTGAGCAGCAGGTTCAGGCTCAGGCTGAGGCGTTACCGCTGCGGGTGCAACAGGTGCAACAGGTGCAACTTCTTGTGAACGATCGATTGCACTCTCTTGCAGTGTGGTTGCTCGAGTAATTTGCTCTGTGCTGCTGCTAGAAGTTGTTGAAGTTGTAGATGTGCTGTTCATTCGGGCCTGAAGCTGGTCGGTGAAGCCTGCTGGTAAAAGCACTGTATCTACTGCGTGGATAACGCCGTTACTGGCATCTACATCAGCTTGAACAACATTAGCGCCATCTACCGTAACGCCTGTTGGTTCAACCTCGACGTCAACGGTGCCGTCAAACGTTTCAAAAGCGCCTGCGCTGAGCTGGTCGGAAGTGACATTCCCGTAGCCCACGTGGTTGTAGAGCACTTTAGTCAGTAAGTCTCTATTCTCGGGCAAAAGTAGGGTTTCTAGTGCGCCGTCGGGGAGCGCGCTAAAAGCCGCATCGGTGGGGGCAAATACGGTGAAAGGGCCTTCGCCAGTTAAGATGCCGGTAAGATTAGCGGCCTGCAAAGCTGCTGAGAGCGTGCTGAAGCCAGGGGTGCTAGTGGCTAGCTGAACAATATTTTCGCTGCTGTTTGATACCTGAGAGGTGTCGCTGCCTTCTCTTCTGATAGACGGATCAACCAGGACTGAAGCGTTAGCAGGCGTAACAGCTAGTAAGCTGGTGCCTAAAATGCCAGCGGCGATCGCTACTTTTGAAATACGTGGTAGTGCCATTGTCTTGAGGGCCATTGTATTTTGCAGAATGAGGATGAAAATTTAGTAAAGACAGTCGCCTTCGTTGCTTAGAAAAGTTTACAGCATATCCAATTTGTACAAAAAGATTCCGTAAACATACCCAAATCTACCGTAAATCCTAGCCGATACCTCCGTATAAATCGGCATAGATGTGCCCACGTACAAAAGCCCTGCGCACCTGACTCGTAAGCTGAGTCTTTAAGTGCACAAGGCTTTCGCTATGTATTTTAAGTTTTTAAGCTGGCTGCGCCTAGAATGCTAGATTCAGAGCCTTGCCTAGTTTGTTTAAGGGGTGTGTTAAGCCGTTTACAGCATGTGCTGGAATTTATCTTCCTGACCTAAAGACTTCACCGCCTGCTTAATTTCCTGCGTACGGTCTTTTTTCACGATCAGAGTAGCGTTGCCATCGCGCACCACTACTACATCCTCTAGCCCAATCGTGACAATCACTTCTGCGGGATCAGCGCTATACAAAATGCTGCCGTGGCTATCGATACCGACGTGCTGACACAGCTCTACATTGTCCGCATCGCCTTTAAGCAGCCGTTCAATGGCATTCCAATCGCCCAAATCATCCCAGCCAAAGTTAGCTGGTACCACGTAGGCCCGATCCGTTTTTTCCATCACCGCATAGTCAATGCTGAGCTTTTTTAGCGTTGCGTAGGCATCTGCACCTTTTTCGAGTAGCGCATAGGTCATCTCGGGGGCGTGGGTCTTCAGCTCTGCGATCATGACGGCGGCTGGAAAGATAAACATGCCGCTGTTCCAGCTATATCTGCCGCTGGCAAGGAAGGCTTCGGCAGTCGCCTTATCAGGTTTTTCGGCAAAGCGGCTGACCTTATAGGCAGGCAGATCGGTCACGGTGCCTGCGCTGAAGGTGCCTGCTTCGTTGCCTTGTTCGATGTAGCCGTAGCCGGTAGAGGGAAAAGTGGGGGTAATGCCAAGGGTTGCGATCGCCCCTTCCTCCACCGCTAGCGCAGCCGCTGCTTTTAGCGTATCTCGATAGCGCGCTTCATCGGTGATGTAGTGATCGGCAGGGAAAAACCCGCAAACTGCGTCTTCGCCAAAGCGTTTAGCCACTTCTAATGTTGCCCAGGCCACGGCTGGGGCAGTATCACGGCCCTGAGGCTCTACCAATATGTTTTCAGTAGGAATCTCTGGAAGCTGCTCGCGGACGCCCTCGGCCAAATGCGATGCGGTAATGACAAAAAGCGATGCCCAATCAGCCATCGGCAGCAGGCGATCGGCCGTGGACTGTAAGAGCGATCGCTCGCCGCCGTCTAGGCACAGAAACTGCTTAGGCCGCTTCAGCCTGCTGACAGGCCAAAAGCGCTCGCCCTTGCCGCCAGCCAAAATAATGGGGATAAAACGCGCCATAACAAATACTACTGTGCCATCCAAGATTCCGGTTTATCCTACCCCTGACCGGAAGATTACAGGCTACAATTCTCTTAACAATTGATTAACAAAACACAAACTTGCAAAAGTTTGCACAATTTTCTAGAAACGTCGTGATCTGAACGGCTGTGAGTCGTAAATTCACGCATAGTTTGAGATCAACAGTTCTGGTAAATTTTTCGTGCAGCCTCTTTACTCGTTTGTATATCAGGCGTCATCTATCCTCAGATTTTTCTCAAAGTGTCTCGAAGATTACGCCTGCCTCTACTGATCTTTGGTAGCTTCATCAGGCTAGTGCGAAAATATTTGCCCACATTTATCCCTGCGATCGCCCCGTAATGACTATTCAGCCTAATGATCAAGAGGCAAATTCTTATCCTGAAGCGTCATCTCGCCTGCCTAGCCGAAAAAAGCTCCCCCCTATCTCTACAAACTCTACAAAAACGTCTTTAACCCCGACAGCTAAGAAGCGCAGCGGCCTACGTAAGTTGGTTCAGGGCACCTTTTGGTCGATATTGTTCGGCTCTACTGCGCTGATAACGGCTGGCTTAGGCACCCTTGCGGTTATTACCTTTCCACTTCCTCGGCCAGCTGGTGATGAAACAGTAGCACCGCCGCTGACTGACCTGTGGCGCTCTGGCTTTCGCTATCAAGTTTCTCGTCCCGTCAATATATTAGTGATGGGGCTAGACGAAGCGCATGACGTAGAAGGGGCTAAGCCTGGTGATTTGGTAGGCCGTACGGACACCATGCTGCTCGCTCGCGTTGACCCCGAAGAAAAAGCCGTCAATGTGATGTCGATTCCTCGCGATACGCGGGTTGAGATTCCGGGCTATGGCATCGAGAAAATTAACGAGGCTAACTTTGAGGGCGGCGCTGAGCTGGCAGCTCAAACAGTGATGCACAACTTTGATAATGTCAAAATTGATCGCTATGTACGCGTAAGCACGGCGGCTTTTAAGAAGATTGTCGATTTGGTGGGTGGCGTTGAGGTGATGGTGCCAAAAGCCATGGAGTATGAGGACAAAACGCAGGGGCTGGTGATTGACTTGCAGCCTGGGTTGCAGGTGTTAAATGGCGATGAGGCCGAGCAGTTTGCTCGCTTCCGCCAAGACTCATACGGTGATATTGGCCGAGTGCAAAGGCAGCAGGTCTTACTAAAGGCGCTGCGCAAGCGGTTGGCGACACCCGCGATGCTGCCTAAGCTGCCGCAGATTATTCGCGTGTTGCAAAGCCATATTGATACGAACTTGAGCGTAGAGGAGCTGCTAGCCTTGGCGGGTTTCGGCCTGAATCTAGACAGCAAAGATCTGCATATGGTGATGCTGCCTGGGCGCTTTAGCGATCCTGAAGAATACAGCGCTAGCTACTGGCTATCAGATAGATCTGCTAGCAGCGACTTGATGCGAACTTATTTCAACACGCGCTCTGCCGCTGAGCTGGTTGCTGATGAAGGCCAGGGCATCAACTACTACGAGCCGCCTTCTGCTAGAGCCTTGAGCGCCCTGAAGATTGCAGTGCAAAATGCGACTGACGACCAGTATGCCAGCTACTCAATGGCCGAATATCTCAGAGATTTGGGCTTTTATAATGTGTACGTGGTGCGCGACTGGGCCACTGTGAATCGTCAAACGTCGGTGGTGGCTCAGCGTGGCGATATTGGCAGTGCGCGCTCAGTTAAAGAGACGGTAGATATTGGTCAAGTCGTGTACGATTCGACAGGCGATATCGATTCGGATATTACGATTCGGGTGGGTGAGGACTGGCTGATGGAAGTTGATCCTGACTGGCAGCGCCTGCCGTACGATGGCCCTAGATAGTCGTTAGGTATTTCTTGATGAGTATTATCTCTGTCGGCATCGCGCTAGGACTAGCTTGCTGCTGGGTGTTGCTGTTTGCCTCGCCAGTTGGAATTCATTGATGCTAGAAGGGTTGCTTCCTCTAGCATCAAGTAGCATAAAACCCCCTCTAGCCGTTACTTTACATGGGCTAGAGGGGGCTCAAGATAGGCATCAACGGCGTACAAAAGATACGCTGTTTGGGCTAAAGCAAGCAGTTAGTCAACGGCTTCAATTGCCTTAGCTGCGATGTATGGCTTGCCAACGTAAGCTTCTACAAGCGCAGGATCGATGTCTACGTTGTAAGCCTCTTTAACAGCGGTATCGGTCATTTCCATGACATCGCCCGTGACTTCAATATTTTGGCCGACTTCAGGCGTTGGCAAATCGGTGGCGATTAGCACTTCTTCACCGCGCATTGACTCTTCATCAAAGGCGGTAAATAAATTAGGCGAAATTACTTCAGTTACCTTTGTGCTGATAGTGACCGTTTCACCAACGAGGCCAGCGATATCAGGATCGTCACCGTCGCCAGCTTCTGCGCCATCGGGTACGGCTGCTTGATCGGTGGGCACGTCGGCATCAGTGCTGACATCTTCTACAGCAGGCGAGCAGGCGACGACAGAAAGCGATAGCACTGATAGTGCAGCCGCGCTGCCGATTTTAGCGATTCTGGTGAACTGGTTTTTCATATGTAAGGTTGTTCCTTTGAAACTTCCTTAACCTTAGAAAAAGGTTGCGATATCTCTGTGCGTCTGAAGATGTAGCCCTTGATTACATTTTTGTCATTATCGAAAGACAGCTATGCACTGAGAGATACCTGTAGCGGGCTATCTATAGCGAATAGGCTGCTATCGGTGATTAAGCTACGCCAGCAGGCACCTGAGACTTAATCGCAAAGATTTTTTCAATCACTTCCTGAACGGCTTTGTCAGGGGTTGAGGCTCCTGAGGTGACGCCGACTGAAATGTTGCCAGCAGGGAGCCAGTTAGTTGCGATCGCCACCCCTTCATCATCCACTGGCTGACTCATTTGCTGACTATGCAACGGTCGATGCTCAATGCGGTTACCCGGCCCCACTCGCGCAGCGCTATCTATATGAAAAGACGGAATCTGGCGCTCTACGGCAATCTCTTGCAGGTGGGTTGTATTAGAGGAGTTGAAGCCGCCGATAACGACTATTAGATCTACGTCCGCCTCCACTAGCTCAAACATCGCGTCCTGCCGTTCTTGGGTGGCATCGCAAATGGTGTTAAAGCTATGGAAGTGGTCGTTAATCGCCTGGGGCCCGTGCTTTTTGAGCATGGTGCGCTCGAAGAGTTTGCCGATTTGTTCGGTTTCGCCTTTGAGCATGGTGGTTTGATTGGCGATGCCGACTGCCGCGAGATCTTTGTCGGGGTCGAAGCCTTCGGAGTGAGCGTTGGCAAACTTGGTGAGGAACTCGGTGCGATCGCCCCCTGCCAAAATATAGCGAGCCACGTACTCAGCCTCATCCAGGTTCAGCACAACCAGATAAGTCCCTGCAAATGAGCTAGTCGCCACCGTTTCTTCGTGCTTGTACTTGCCGTGGATAATCGAGGTGAACTCTCTTTTTTTATGCTTTTCAACGGTGTTCCACACCTTAGACACCCAGGGACAGGTGGTGTCTACAATGACGCAGCCCTTATCGTGAAGCAGCTTCATCTCTTGCACACTCGCACCAAAGGCTGGCAGAATCACCACATCGCCCTGTCCGACGCCTGAGAAGTCCTTCTCTTTCCCGATCAGCTCAATAAACGCGACGTTCATCGCCTTGAGCTGCTGGTTGACTTCGGGGTTATGGATAATTTCGTTGGTAATCCAAATTTTCTGGTCGGGGAAGTGCTGCCTTGCTTCGTAGGCCATGGCCACCGCACGCTCTACGCCCCAGCAAAAGCCGAATGATTCGGCCAGGTGAATGGTGACTTCGCCCTGGGTAAGCAGATTGTTGTTGTTGCGGATAGTTTGAATAAGGCTACTTTCGTATTCGGAGCGCATCTGCCCGGCAACGTCTTCTTTTTGGCCAAAGCCCTGATTGCGGTAGTAGTTTTCGGAGTGGTTAAGGGCGCGCTTAAAGGCTTTGGTATCCATGGATTACTCAAGATAGGAATGCGAGATTTCTATAGTCTCAAGTTTATCGCATCGCCAGCGTGTGGCCCTTACTGAAGCTCTAGCTGTGCGTATAGCGCGATCGCACTTCGCCAAACCAGATATCCTTCCCGGTTCAAATGCAAACCGTCAGTCGTCAAATCAGACCGGAGCTGACCGTTGCCCGTAACAAAAATAGGATAGAGGTCTAGATAGTAGGCGTCGTTGTCATCGGCAATTTCTTTGAGCGCACTGTTCATAGCGACGATGCGATCGCTCGGCAGCGCCAGTAGCTTATCGCGGCTCTCCCAAGTTGAGTTTTCGCCCCCGTGCGGCAATATCGACTGCACCACAATCTGAGTCGTCGGGTGCTTGGCCTTAAGCTGCTCGACGATTTTTTTGTAGTTCTCAATAATTTCTTTGTCTGTCTGGCCCCAGATCAAATCGTTGATGCCAATCATCACAAAGATGGCTTCGATTTTATTTTTTTCAATCAGATCTAAGCGGTTGAGCAGTCCCTTGGTTTTTTCGCCTGAGATGCTCTGGTTGATCCAGGCCCTTTCTCCTGGCATGAGTTCGCCAGGAAACCACAGGCTGAGCGAGTCACCGAGTAAAACGGTGAGGTGTTCGGGGTTTTGCGCGGCAACGGCTCTGGCGCGATCGCCCAGATGCGATACGTGATCCTGGTAGGTGAGCTTGCGCCCGGTTTCAACTTTAGGTAAGTCCAGCACCGCATCTGTAATAGCGGCTTCTGCCATCGTGGTATTGACAGCGGGGGTTAGATCCGACTGCCATAGATCGGTAGAAGTCGTCTCTTCCTGGCTAACGGCAAGCAACGTGGCAAACAGCAGCCCGTTCATTACTAAAGAGAGCGCTGCCCAATTCGGAATCTTTGTGAACCAGTTAACCACGGAGGCCATTCATGAAAATGCTTAAAAGGAAACGCTTGCGGTGTAATTCGCTTGCGGTGCGACTATGGCAGATTTTAATCGTATCTGAGCGCCCTGCCTAGCCTTTTTATGAAGTTTCCGTAGGAATACATGGACGCTGGCATAACAGGACACACCTACTTTTTAACCCCCTTTTACGCGTCAAAGATGGCGGTTTCGGCCTATTAAGGGAACATCCGCCTGCTATCGGTGCTCTTTGTAGGAGTAAGTAATTGTGCCTTACTTACGGGTTATCTTTATTGCCTAACCTCTATCACTATGCGTCTACCTGCTTTTCTAGAAAAAATTTCTTGGGATCAAGTCATCACCCCAGCAATGGCTAAGTTTCGTAAAAGGCGGCTGGCGATGCTGGTAAGGGCCTATCCAGACTTAGCTAGCTACCGCGTGCTAGACGTGGGCGGGCGTCCGGCGATTTGGAATTTGCTCAAAGAACACTACGGCGTAGTGCCCAAAGAACTCGTACTGCTCAATGTAGAGAACGATGTGGATCGCTTTGAAGCAGGCGACGGCGGCGTTTGCGATGGTGGGACTGATTCGGTGTCCTACAAAGCGATGGTCGGGAATGGCTGCGACATTCCGTTTGCCGATAAGAGCTTTGATCTTACCTTTTCTAATTCGGTGATTGAGCATGTGGGCGATGAGACCAGTACGGCCAGGTTTGCTCAAGAGTGCGATCGCGTGGGCAAGCGAGTTTATATCCAAACGCCGAATCACTGGTTCCCGATGGAGCCCCATTTTGTGGCGCTGTTTATTCACTGGCTGCCGCGATCGCTCTATCGCAGGCTGGCTTTTCTTTCGCTCAACTACGCGCTGTTTTCCTGGCGCTCTAACTCGCTTAAGCGGATTTTCTATGAGGAGTTTGATAGCGTCAGGTTGCTGAGGCGATCGCAGCTCAAGCGGCTGTTTCCAAACAAGCAAATCGACAGCGAGCAGGTGCTAGGGCTAACGAAATCGTTTGTGGTTATGGATAATTAGGCGCTAGCGGTCAAAGTGTGTCCCTAGCATTAATACGCAGAAGCCCTCATCCCCAACCCTTCTCCCGGTGGGAGAAGGGAGCCAAATCTGAAGTCCCTCTCCCACCGGGAGAGGGATTTAGGGTGAGGGCTCCGGGATATTTGGCCTCACAACTCACTCTCCCCTACACATTAAACCGGAAGAGCATCACATCGCCTTCTTTAACCGTGTACTCCTTTCCTTCACTGCGCACCAGCCCCTTTTCCTTCGCGGCTCCCATCGATCCGTTGGTGACCAAATCGTTATAGCCCACGGTTTCAGCTCGAATAAAGCCGCGCTCGAAGTCCGTGTGAATCACACCTGCGGCCTGGGGCGCGAGCATTCCTGCTTTAATCGTCCAGGCTCTGGTTTCTTCAGGGCCAGTTGTGAAGTAAGTCCGCAGCCCTAATAGGTCATAAGTCGCTCTAATCAAAGACTGCAAGCCACCTTCTTCAACGCCAAGGGCCTCTAAAAAGTCGCCGCGTTCCTCTTCAGGAATTTCTAGCAGCTCAGCTTCTACCTGCGCTGAAACAACTACCACCTGAGCGTTTTCCTTCTCGGCATGAGCGCGAACTTCCTCTACCCAGCTATTCCCTTGTGCTAAGTCATCTTCAGACACGTTGGCCGCATAGATAACTGGCTTGCGCGTCAGCAAACCCAAAGGCTTGATAATCAGCGCTTCTTCCTCGTCTAGCTCAACGGTGCGAGCCGCCTGACCTTCGTCTAGCACAGGCTGAATCTTTTCTAATATCTCCAGCTCTGTTTGGGCCTCTGCACTATTGCGTGCCTGCTTACGAATGCGATCCATTCGCTTCTCTATTTGAGATAGATCCGATAGTGCCAGCTCTAAATTGATGACTTCGATGTCGCGCAGCGGGCCAATAGAGCCTGAGACGTGGATAATGTCATCGTTTTCAAAGCAGCGGACGACATGAATAATGGCATCAACTTCGCGAATATTGGCCAAAAACTGGTTGCCTAAGCCCTCACCCTGGCTTGCGCCTTTTACCAAGCCTGCAATATCTACGAACTCAACTCGCGCAGGCAAAATTTCTTTGGATTCCGAAATTTTTGCAAGCACCTGCAAGCGCTCATCAGGAACCGCTACGATGCCTACATTTGGCTCAATAGTGCAAAACGGAAAGTTTGCGGCCTGAGCTTTTGCATTGGCGACGACTGCGTTAAATAGGGTTGATTTTCCGACGTTGGGCAGTCCAACAATTCCGGCTCTGAGCATAGGGTTAGGTGGCGTTTGATAGGCACTGATATTAAGCTACCTACAGCATATAGCAATCCGCGAGGGGGGAATATGTCGGCTGTCTCTATCACCGCTCTGCTATGCTTTGGCTAACTTGCTGGCGTCGCGCTCTAGACCCAGTGCTTTAGCCCCCACTATTTCAGACGATGCGCCCCAATTGCTCTGTTCGTAATCTACTTGCCCCTGGTTTATCTGTCTCTGGTTTAGCGAAAGGATTGCTGATTTTTGTGCTGGTCAGTGGAGGGGTGAGTAGCTGCGATCGCGCTCGAACCATCGGCAGCGTAAGCCGGTCTGAAAACATTGACGTGCCTTCTGATCTTGAAAACGAGGCTACCAACGTCAGAATAACGGTGCCGAGTGGATGGGTCGCCGAGAAAGGCGGGCTGCGGCGAAGCGCGGATATCTATGCGACCTATCCACCGAGGGGGCTCTATACAAAGGTGCTCTCTGAGAGCGACGCGGTGCTCAATCAGTTCGATCTAGAGAATAATGCAGAGCAGTATCGCTGGCTGATTCAAAGAGAGTTGGATAGATATGAGGGTGAAACGCGCACGGGCCTGAGTTCGCTGAACGGCAACCCGGCGGTGCAGTATGAGATTAGAGGCACCGTAGACAATCAGCCGGTAGTGTACCTGCATACGACGATTAAAGGCCGCGAGAAGTACTATCAGGTCGTAGGCTGGACAACCGAATCGAGCTATCAAGAGAATGAGGAAACTTTAAAAAGAGTAGTGGATAGCTTTCGAGGAACATAGCTCTCATTCGGGCGCACGGAGTTTGGGACGATACGTCTAATCCCTTTCAACATTTGTTTAGAGAATTACTTAAGAGACTTATGCTGGCTACACTTTTCAGAAACCTACGGCTGACCGTAAGCGTGATATTTGTTGGACTATTGATTGTTGCAAGTCTGGGCATAGGTGGCGGGCCTGCCTTAGCTGAGCTGAACGACGATAATTACGATGGTAATATTTACGCGCTGTATGCGGGCAACGGCTCGATTGTGCCGCCAAGATTTTCGCTGGCGCAGTCTTTTGCACAGCAGAAACCGACGCTGTTGGTTTTCTATGTAGACGACAGCCGAGATAGCAAACTGTTTTCTTCGGTGGTTTCGCAGCTTCAGGCTCCATATGGTCGGGAGGCTAATTTTATTGCGATCGCTGCCGACTCCATCCCAGTGAAAGACAGCTACGAAGAAAACGAACCTGGCTACTACTTCAAGGGCTCTGTGCCGCAGGTTGTTGTATTCGATGAAAACGGTGAAATGGTGTTCAACGAGATTGGGCAGGTGCCTTACGAAAAGATCGATGACAAAATGCGCGAAGTTTTTAACCTGCTGCCCCGTACTGAATCGGTAGAGCTGAAGCGGCGTCCCATTAATGAAGTGAATGGTGAGCTAGTTGCTGATTAGACCCGTTTGGACGAGCGTATCTCAATTCTTAATACTTTTTTCCGTGATCTTACCTAATCTGGAAGAGAAGTCGCAAAATAAGCCGGTATGATTGCTCTGCGGATAGCTAAACGTAGGTAACCGTGATGGCTGCTACGAAAATTCTAATCCTGGCGGCGAATCCCTCTAATACGGCTCAGCTTCGATTGCCTGAAGAAGTGCGTGAGATTCAGGAGGGGCTCGCGCTCTCAGAAGGGCGTGAGCAGTTTGAGGTGATTTCGCAGTGGGCCGTAAGGCCAGATGATTTGCGGCGATCGCTGCTCAAGCATCAGCCTCAGATTGTTCATTTTTCGGGGCACGGTACGGGCCAGCAGGGTCTGGTTTTTGAGAATGAAGCGGGCCACTCAACGCTGGTGCAGGGTAAGACTTTAGCGAAGCTTTTTCAGCTTTGTCCGAGTGTGGAATGCGTGCTGCTAAATGCGTGCTACTCCAAAGCGCAGTCGATGGCGATCGCGCAGCATGTGGACTACGTGATCGGCATGAATCAGTCGATAGGCGATCGCGCGGCGATTAAGTTTGCGGTGGGCTTTTACGATGGCTTGGGCTACGGCAGACCGTTCCCAGAAGCGTTTGAGTTCGGCCTGCTGGCAATTGATTTGGAGAATATTCCTGAGTCGGCAACGCCGGTTTTGCATTCGCAGCTTGGTCAAGAGCGGTTGCTAAGCATGAAGGTCGCCGATGTGAAAGTTTCAGCACCTGCTGCAAAAAAACGAGACATTAGCTTTGCAGAAGTGCCTGTTGTAGAAGAAGCGCTACCCGTAGAAGACCTACCCGTAGAAGAACCAGAAAAAGCGCTGCCGCCGATTGACTTTGAGGAGCCGGAGGGGCTGGTGCCGCTGGACTCGCCGTTTTATATTGAGCGATCACCTATCGAGGCCGACTGCTACGAGGCCATTCAAAGGCGCGGCTCACTCATTCGCATCAAGGCTCCTCGGCAGATGGGTAAAACCTCGCTGTTGATTCGGGTGCTGAGTCACGCTAAGCAGCAGGGGTATGAAACCGTGCGGATGAGCCTGCAAACGGCGGACGAAAAGGCTTTGGACGATCTCAATGAATTCTTGCAGTGGTTTTGCTCTCTGGTGACTGAGGAGCTGGATTTGCCCGATAAGCTGGCTGAGTATTGGCAGGGCTCACGGGGCATTGTGCGCCGCTGTCAGCGCTATTTTGAGAATTACCTGCTGCCCGAAATCGATAAGCCTATTTTGCTGGGGCTCGATGAAGTCGATCAGGTGTTTGAGCATCCCGAGATTGCTACGGATTTTTTTGGGATGCTGCGGGTGTGGCACGAAGAGGGCAAAAGCGATCCGATGTGGGCCAAGCTTCATCTGGTAATTGTGCATTCAAAAGAAGTGTATGTGCCGCTGAGCATTAACCGTTCGCCGTTTAATGTGGGGCTTCCGGTTGATTTGAGAGAGCTTAACTACCAGGAGCGGTTGGATATGATTTCTCGCCATCGGTTAGCGTTTTCAGATCCCGTGCTTCAGCAGCTATTGAGGCTAGTCGGCGGACATCCTTATCTACTGAGAATTGCGCTCAACCGAATTGCGCGGGGCCGAATCACGGTAGATGAACTGCTCGTCGAAGCGCCAACTGAAGGGGGCCTATATAACGATCATTTGCGGCGGCATCTGCTGAATATTGAGGCCGATCCTGAGCTGGCGGCGGCTTTTGCGCAGGTGATTGAGGCGGCGGGGCCGGTGCAAATTGGCTCAACTGAGGCGTTTAAGTTGAGCAGTATGGGGCTGGTGAAATATCAGGGTAATAGCGTGCTGCCGCTGTGTGAGCTTTATCGAGAGTACTTTCAGACGCGTTTGTAGGCGGAGGCTTAGAGGGTCATGACAAAATACCGCTATCAGGTCGGGGGTAGCCTGCCTGCGGATGCGACGACCTATGTGGCAAGAGCAGCCGATGAGATGCTGTATCAGGCGCTGAAGGCCGGTGAATTTTGCGCGGTGCTAAACTCCCGACAGATGGGGAAGTCGAGCCTGCGGGTGCGAACGATTGACCGGCTAAGAGCTGAGGGGGTGGCCTGCGCTTCGATTGATATTAGCGGCTTGGGTACGACGAGCATTACGCCAAAGGAATGGTATTTCAGCGTGATCGATAATATCGTTGCTCGGCTGCGACTGGAGCGGCTTGACCCGGATTTTGATCTGGATAGCTGGTGGGAGGCACATCATCAGCTATCGGCGGTGCGGCGGCTGGGTAAGTTTTTTCGCGATGTGCTGCTGAGAATTGTGCCAGGGCCAGTGGTGATCTTTTGGGAGGAGATTGACAGCGTTCTGAGCCTGCCGTTTGATATTCACGACTTTTTTGCAGTGATTCGAGAGTGCTACGATACGCGCGCTGAAAATCTTGAGCTGAACCGGCTAACCTTTGCCATGGTGGGCGTTGCGGCCCCAGATGAGCTGACCAATGACCGGCTGCGAACGCCGTTTAATATTGGTCAGGCGATTCAGCTTGTGGGGTTTAATTTTGCCGAAGCGGCTCCTTTGCTGCCGGGCTTAGCTGAAAAAGTAAGTGAGCCTGAAGCGGTGCTAAAGGCGGTGCTGGCCTGGACGGGCGGACAGCCGTTTTTGACGCAGAAGGTCTGTCATTTGATTGTGCACGATGCGATCGCCCGCAAATCCCTGTCCGCGCAAACAGCCGCAGGGCTTCCTCCAGATCTGGCCCCAGCGCCCTCCTCCCTACCCGACTCACCGAGCCCCGAGCAGCTTGTGGAATATGTGGTGAGAACCTACGTGATCGACAACTGGGAAATGCAGGATCAGCCATCGCACCTAAAGACGATTCGTGATCGCATTCTCCACAGTGAAACCCACGCCAACCAGCTTTTGGGCCTCTATCAGCAGATCCTAAATCATGGCGGCATTTTACAAGACGGCAGCTCGCAGCAGGTCATCCTTCGCCTTTCGGGCCTGGTCGTAGATCGTATCGGTACGCTGCAAGTGTATAACCCGATTTATCGCGAGGTGTTTGCCCAAGCCTGGATAGACCGGGCGCTGATGGCAATTCGCCCTTACGGTGAAGAAATTAATCACTGGATTGATGCGGGCAAACAAGACGATTCGCTGCTGCTGCAAGGGGAGGCGCTAACAGGTGCTTTAGTCTGGGCCGAGTCTCGGAGTTTGGGCAAGCAGGACTATGACTTTTTAGTGGAAAGTCAGAAGCTGGGCTTTCGCGCTGAGCTAGGTGCGATTCAGCAAAAGCTGGCGGCGGCGCGGCGTGATTTGCTGCGAGCTAAGCGTAGAACTGGCTGGCTAACGGCGCTGGGCGCTGGGCTAATTAGCCTGTCTACGGCAGGGGCGGTGTGGGCTCAGGGAAAAGCTTTGCAAGAGTCAGCGCGCGCTGAGTCGGCGCAAGACGATATGCGCAAAGCGGAACTGAGTAAGGAATCGGCTTTGGCTGGGCTGGCAGAACTTTCGACTGAAAAAAGAGAACTGCAAGCCGACCAAGAAGCCCTGCAAGTCAATAATCAAAAGCTGGGCTTAGCCAATGACGCGCTTGGGGCGACGAACCAGGCGCTAGCTGAAGAAAATCAGCAGGTGACCGCCGAGGTGGCGCAGGCGATTGACGCACAGCAGACAGCAGAGGCGGCCAGTCAGGCGGCACAGGCAAGAACGGCGCAGACGCGGCAAGAGCTGACGAGTGTGACGCAAGACTTGGCGGCGAAGAATGATGAATCTGAAGTTTTGCAGACTCAGCTGAGCGAGGTGGCGGCACAAACGAGTGAGCTGACTGCTCAAAAGGACAAGCTGGCCGCTCAAAAGAACAAGCTGGCGACGGACGTGAAAACTTTAGAGGCCAAGGCCGAGCGGGTGGCGGGGCCTTAGATTCGTTTATTGGCACGCTGGGAATTCAGCGCTGGCGCAATGTTTTCTATCGGCTTGGTGGGTTTGAAGACGCGCTTGACTACCTGAGCCGGAGCCGGGATCAGGCTGAAGCTTTAGAAGATCGGCGTGGGATGGGCTATGCGTACGGCAATTTGGGGGTAATGCGCAACAACTTAGGCGATTACCCGGCAGCTTTGCAGGATCATGAGCAGCATTTGACGATTGCCCGAGAAATCGACGACGCGCTAGGAGAGGGGCAGGCAGTTGGCAATATTGGCGAGGTGTATCACAATCAGGGCGTGTATTTGCAGGCGATTGAGTATCATCAGCGGCATTTGCAACGGGCCAGGGAGGTGCGCGATCGCTTAGGAGAAAGTCAGGCGCTGGCGAACTTAGGACGGGCCTATTTGGCGACGGGCGAAACGCAGCAGGCGAAGGCAGCTTTGCAGGAGAGTTTGCAGATTGCTGAGCGGGTGAAAGATCGGCTAGGGCAAAGTGAAACGCTGCGGTACTTAGGTGAGGTGGCTGAATCTGAAAAAGATCGTGAAATGGCTTGGGACTACTATCGTCGAAGTCTGGCGCTATCGGAGGCGCTTAGGGAGCAGCTAGGGGAGGGCATTGCGCTTAGAAAGCTAGGAACGATGCATCGGCAGGCGGGCGAGTATGACAAAGCTCAGGCGATGTATGAGAAAAGCTGGGCGGTTGCAGACGCAATTCAAGACCGACAGGGGGAAGGGCAAACGCTAGAAAATCAGGGCGAGATGAGCCTGCGGACGTACGACTATCCGCAGGCGCTGGGCTATTACGCGCAGGCGCGATCGCTGTTTGATGAGATTGGCGATCGCACTGGAAAAGGCCGAGTGCTCCGGCTGACAGGCTGGGTGTATCAGCTCCAGAGTGACTATCCGCAGGCCAGATCGCTTTATCAGCAGGCGCTAGCTGTTCAAGCAGAAACGGGCGATTTGGCAGAGCAGGGCAAAACGCTCAACAGAATCGGGGAGTCTTACTATCATCAAAGTGACTATTCACAGGCTGTAGAGAACTATCAGCAGGCTTTGGAAATTAGTAAACGACCGCTGGTGGGCGATCGCCTCAGCGAAGCCAAGGCTTTACGAAACCTGGCTCGGGTCTATGCCTCATGGGGTCAATATACTAAGGCCATCTCACATTATGAGCAGGCGCTAGCGATACAGACTGATCTGGACGACTTGGGGGGGCAGGGCCAAACCCTGGTGAACCTATCGGCTGCTCACTGGTACTTGGGCCAGTACGATCAGGCGCTGGACTACGCGCAGCAGTCGTTAGCAATTCATCAGGCAAACGGCGATCGCATGGGTGAAGCCAACGCGCTCACTGAAATCGCCCTCAACTATCGCTCCCAAGAAAAGCAAGATTTATCGCGTTCAACCTATGAGCAGGTTTTGGCGATTAGCCAAGAAATTGATTTTGTACCGGGTCTGGGACTGGCGTTTAACGGTTTGGGCTTGCTAGCTCATGATCGTGGCGATTTGACTCAAGCGCTGGACTATTACGAACAGTCGTTAGCTGCGCGCAGGCAGATTGGCGATCGCTCTAGCGAAGCTCGAATGCTCAACAACATCGGTCGTATTTATTTTGACCTACAACAATATGACAAGGCGCTGGACTATTATCAACAGGTTTTGGATCTAAACAGCGAGGTTGGCCATCAAACCGTAGAAGCTTCTACGCTGAACAATATTGGTAATGTGCACAAGGCGAGAGAAGACTACGCACAGGCGATTGACTACTATCAAAGAGCACTCGATATTCGCAATCAGATTGGCGATCGTCGTGGTGAGGGCAAAGTGCTCAAGAGCATGGGCGCTGTCTACTATCAGCAGGGCAGCTACGAACAGTCCATTGACGCTTATCAGCAGGCTGTCACGATTAGCCGCGAGCTAGACGATCTGGCAGCGACAGCTAGAATTCTTAGACAGATCAGTGGCGTTTATGAACAACAGTCGAGCTTTGAACAGTCAATAGACTACCTTGAGCAGGCACTTGCACTCTGGCAAACACTGGGCCGAGACGATCAAGCTGAGGAAATTCGCCTGCGGATTGAGCGAGTCACCAGCAAACTGCAGGCGAGCGGTTCGTGATGAAGATGAACAACTTTGACCTTTTAGACCTTGCCTGGTGGCAGTACTGGTGCGGTAACTATGACTCAATGGGCCACTATTTCTCTAAAGCGTCTGTTCAAAGCTCACGGCTCTCTGGTCAGCTCATTGCCGACTGGGTGGCCCGCTTTAAAGAGATCTCTGTGCAACGAAAGCATGCTTTCGATATTGAAAATTTTACTGAGCTGGGTGAGTGGAATGCCCTTGTCTCGAATGTTTTAGGCATCGAAGATTGTGTTGTATCGAGCGCGACGAGTCAACAGAGTTCGCCTAGCTTTATTCTTTACAGAATCTTAGGCAGTGATTTGCCACCGCGTCATTATGTGGGGCAAACGCTGGCCAATCTTGAGTTTATTTTGAATCATGAGCCGCCTTTGCATCGCTGCCAAAAGACTTGGATAGTCAACAGAATTGTAGATGCAGAACAAGAACAGAAGATCTTAAAGACTTTAACGACGCACCATCAAACGTATCGGCATATCCCGTTTGACAAGGCGGCCTATGCCAGGGTGGATTACGACTTTGAGAGTTTTTTGGAGCCTGATTTTTTGCGATCGCCCGCCTTTCAAAAACTTGATCGCAACAGTCAGATTTGGGCGGGCGATCGCCCCTACAGACCCAAAAACCTAGCCGCCATCAACCTCAACGCCGTCCGCAATTTAGCCTTAGACGAAGGTCAGCAAAAAGCCGACTGGACGCTAGTGTTAGACGGCGGCTGTTTTATGACGCTAGCTGCCTGGCGTCGTGTTTTAAAAACTGTTCAGATCAGGCCCAAGCGAGACAATAAACCATCGATTAAACACTTTATTTTGCCGATGATTCGGCTAACTACCAACGAGCAGCTTTTTACGCCCGGCGAAATTCCACCGCCGACTGAAGAACCGCAAATTGCAATTCATCAAAGCTCCAAGGAACGCTTTGACGAATCTTTACAGTATGGCCGTTTTACCAAAGTTGAGCTGTTCAGGCGGCTAAAAATACCGGGCATTTGGGACAGGTGGAACTACAAACCCTGGGAGCGAAAGCAGTGGACGGTTTCTGCTGAAGCGGGCCAGTGGCAATCGGCAGGCCGGGTCGCTCGTCTGGCCTCTGGCCACGCGCTAGATCACGATCAGGGCCGCGCAGGACTGAGCGGGCGCACAGTTGACCGGCAGGCGGCGGTATGGCAGTTTATCGATGCAATTGATGAAAGCATCTTTCGCCGTTGCTTCAAGGCTCACGAGCTGTTGTTTTTTAATCAGCAAACCCTGGATCAGTTTCGCGATAAGTGCCTGTATAAGTGTCGGTGCGATCGCCAGCCACGCGCCTTTGATTTCTTTCGACAGCTCAAGGCACTAGCTAACAAAGCCCTCCAGCATCCGGCCTACTCTGTGATGCAAAAAACAGCCATGCCCGCCAGCGGTAGTCCCCACGACTACTTTTCACTATCGGCCTTTAGCTGGCCAGATCCAACGAAGCCCGATGGCTTACCGTATGTATTTCGCGACGGTCAGCGAATGCCTGCAACTAAGTTATATTCTAAAGAGAGCAACCAATACGACCACGCTCGCCTACAGAGAACGCTAAACAATACGACGACTTTAGCAATGGCCTGGTATATCACGGGCGATCGCCACTATGCAGACCATGCTGCAAACCTGGTACGCACGTGGTTTTTAGATCCGGCGACTAAAATGACGCCTCATCTTAAATATGCTCAGGTTGAGATGGGAAACAACAACAATCTGGGCGCACGGTGGGGCATTATTGACACCAAAGATTTCTATTACTTTTTAGATGCGGTGAAGCTGCTGCGCTACTCGGATGCGTGGTCACAGGCCGACTATGAAGGGCTACAAGCCTGGTGTCAGTCGCTTTTGAACTGGCTGATGACGAGCGCTCAGGGCCAAGCAGAGGGGCGAGCGGTGAATAATCATGGCACCTGCTATGATCTTCAAGTGGCCGCGCTAGCTGGGTTTTGTGATGATGCGATCGCTCTTTTCAAAACGCTCGAATACAGTAAGCTCAGGCTGGCAAAACAGTTTGAGCCCGGTGGCAAACAGCCTCAAGAACTGAAGCGAAGCGCCACGCTGCACTACTGCACCTTTAACCTGCAAAACTGGGCTAACTTAGCCAAAGTTGCGGAGCATGTCGGCATTGACTTATGGCGATACACGACGCGCGAGGGCGCTGGTTTAGAGAAAGGATTTGAGTGGCTGTTGCCCTATTTCAATCGGGATTGGCCTTACCGGCAAAAGCAGCCTTTCAATAGAGAACGGTTTTCAGCGCTGTATCGATTTGCCTGTGATGCGTATCCTGATATTCGTAAGAATGCTGCGTTTAGAGCGATCGCGCCTGCTAACAATATTGCGCCTCATGAATATTCTGGAATCCCGCTGTTTTGGATGCTGGCACTCAAGGCAAAAGATTCATTGCGCTCTCATCCAGTCGCGCTTTCTAAATAACTGAAAGGGCTGCGCGATCGCCTCCTCAAACGCGCAGCCATCATCGCCCTCATCCAAACGCTGATTTAATCTTTCAATCTCATCGGGCCGTAGCGTATCTCCCGCCTTCAAGTACCCAATATAAGCGCCTTTTGCTCGCTTAAAGCCGCCGTTCAAAACGCTTTCCAAAGCGTATTGCCGCCTCAACACTTTCCATCTCACGCGTTTATCTGCCGAGAAGTTAACCTGCAGGCTTTGAAAACGATGGCTGTTAACGCCACAGACAATAACAAAAGCTTCTAAATCTGTGTAAGTTTGGTTGAGCACGCTTTCGATAGAGGTTCTGAGCAATCGCGGCGTGTCGGCATTTGAAAAAACAACGACGCAGATAGAGACTTTAGGCACGGCATAAACTCTTCCTGCCTGATATTTCCTATCGGTAGGCATAGGGCATTTCTCCTCGCACCCTTTTTTCGCCAGCCTGCTGCCCAGCTTGCGATCGCTCTCATTCACGCCCTCCGGTGGCTCCTGATGCAAACACTGCGCCTTCTTAACCGGAATAAAATAGTAGCCCGCATTATAAGCCCGATAGCCAAACTCTCGATCTTCGCCGCCCCAGGCATGGAAGTCTTCGTCAAAGCCCCCAATCTCTTCCACTAACTGCTTAGAGAATGCGAGGTTAGAGCCCACAGCCGCTCTGAAAGGATATTTCTCTTTCTTAAGACCGTCTGTTTCTTGATAGACGGGAATTCGCCAGTCTTGCCAGGACTTTTGTCCTTGCCAAATTTCGTTGTTGGTTTTAATCGCCGGTAAACTCAAGGCTGCGTCAACGTCGGCTAAAATTTGATCATCTGTAATATCATCTGCACACACAAACTGACGCCCGCCAATCAAAAAGACTCTCTCGCCGGTATGAAGGTACTGCATATAGGCTTCTACCAGCTCAGGCCGAGGAATCATGTCGCACTGTAGCAAAACAATGCAGTTGTGAGTCGCATTCTGAATGCCAAGATTGCACACGCCCGCTAGCCGAAAGCCTAAATCTGGCTGCCAAACATGTTTGATCGTAAGGTGCTGTTGAAACTTTTGAATGACGGTTTCGATACCGTCGGTGCTGCCGTCGTCGGCTACGATAATTTCGATGAGGTGTTGAGGATAGCTCTGATGAGTAAGGGCAGCTAGCGCGCGAGCAAGTTTGTCTTTACGATTATAGGTCGGGATAATGATGGAAACAGGCAGGTGATAAGGCTGTGAGCTGTTGATGAACCCTTGTACTTTTTGACTGATAAAAGTGTAGTTGTTCCCTTCTTCGGCTATTAGTGGTGGTTGTTTAGCTGGCTGGTGTGCTTGCGCTGATGGCCTTTTTGGATAGGACAGTTTGTGTAGCGCGTCGATGCTTTTTTGAAGCAGGAGGGCTGCTTGAAAGTCATTGGGATTCAGGCTTAGCGCGATTTTAGCGAAGGCGATCGCCTGTTCAAAATCTGCGTCCTCCAATAGAGCACTAGCAAGCTGTCTGTAAGGCACTGCGACTTTTGGCGTCTCCGCTATGGCCTGATAGTATTTCTTGTAGCTTGCTTCTTTCATCACCGCTACCACTGATCGTCCTCGGCGAGTGCCTCTTGCCGCTCTCTCATCTGCTGCACGTCTGCTGTCATCGCGGCATGAGCAATTTGATTCCACTTAGCGACAATGGCTGCTTCGATGAGTGCGATCGCCTCTGTAATTCCCTCTGTTTCTTTGCCTGCGGTTTTATCTACGAAATCCGCCAAGCCAGACGCTACATCCTTTGTCTTCTGAAGCTCAGTCAGTCTGCTCGCTATCATCTGATTGAGCAAAGCAAACGCATTCCCGAGCGCCTCTTCAGGGCTCGTGACAATTTTGATCAGTTCAGGGCTCAAGCTAGCGGCATGGTCAAGTCTTTCTCTTTGTAGATCGTCCTGACGCTGCCAGGGAAATGCAATGAGCGGAATTCCTAACGCCTGACAGGTATGAACTGTGCTGTAGTCACCTGAGCCAATCACCAAATCTGCCCCTGGTAGATAGTCTACCGGGGGCCAGTAGGCATCCCAAAGTTCAACCGGACAGTTGTTGGGCGGAATGCGAGAGAAACATCGGATATTTGCATCAGGGCACTGTTGCGCTAAGGTGCTGGCGATGTAGCCATATATTTCTTTCTCGGCTGCTGCTGAGGCTATGACTAAAATAGTTGTTGCTTTGTCTTGATAGTAGCTGTGAGTCAACCGGCTCAGCCAGGGATGGGTTTGTTTGAGGTTGCAGAATGCTTGCTCACCAGGAGGAAGGGTGAGTGCAGTGGGGGCTTCGCGATCGCCAGGGATAATGGCCAGATCGTAATGTTCTGCGATGAGGCTGTCGAGACTGCGAGCAGTTCTTCTGGGGAGGGGCTTTACTAACGCATCGGTCGGCTTCAAATCTCGCAGTATCAAAACTTTGGGAATGTTAGCCAGCTCAGCCAGAATGTCGGGTAGTTCGCCGTAGAAGCCCTTTGGTAGCGAATCAACAATGAGGACAAAAGGGGCGATTGAAAATAGCTGACTCACCTGTAAAAGCTCGTCATCTGGGCTGCCGAATGTGGCGCTGCAAGCAACTGAATGAATGGAAATATTATCGGTAGCGTCAAAATTTTGAGAGAGTTTGTTTTGGGCAACCGTCGCATATTCACTGTTGCTGATAATAAAGATTTGACGATCTGATGCGGCTGCATTCGCCAGCGCTAAGGCTCGGTGCAGCGAAGCGTTTCCCTGCTCTAGCGCATAAATTACCCAGGGAAGCTGGAGGGGATTGGGAAGGGCTTTAATCATCGCAATGCGTTCAATTCATCAGTCTTAATCGCAAAATCAATAGAATACAGACGATTTTATCCTACTAAAGTCAATATTCTTCATATTTGAAGATACGTTAGTTCTTTTGAGTTATTATCTTGCTTGACAAGAAAGTCAGTAATATTACGGAAGTCCTGTTAGGAGTCACTGCTATGTCAGCCGATGCAAATTCTCAAAATACCAATCTGCCGCTTGTGCTCTTTGGCGCGCTGCTGCAAACGGGCGCTGGCATGGCCCTGACAGCAGGAAGTGCGATCGCACTATCACCCACCTCGGAATCGACCCGTATAGCGCCTGTCACCGCTGCTTCTGAGCAAACCCCTAAGCTGATCTTGCAATCTGACGGTAGCGTCGTTCCTCAAGACCAAGCGCTGTCTTCTTCTAATTCACTCTCCTCTATTAGTCAGCATGACAACCAGAGTAAGGGTGAATGGAAGCTCGTTGTTTCCGAAGATGGAACGGTTTCAATTCAGCCAGAAGCGACAGCGCAGTCTATCGATACAGATCTTGCAGAAGAAGCCATGATGGAAGACGAAGCGACTGACGAGACGATGGCTGAAGAGGGTGCGTCTGAGGCCCAAATGACTGAGGCCCAAATGACTGAAGCTGAGATGCCTGAAGCTGAGATGACTGAAGCTGAAATGACTGAAGCTGAAACGCTCGATTCAGAAGAGGCTAGTATTGACGTGCTTGATGAATTGTATATTGATTCGTAGCGAGCGGCTAAATCAAGAGAGCCTAGAACGCTTTTGTACTAGCAACCATCAAACAAATCCAGCCCGCCATAAAAGCAACGCCGCCTAATGGCGTAACTGGCCCTAGCGCCTTAATCCCCGCCAGGCTCAGCCCGTAAAGACTGCCCGAAAATAGAACAATGCCCGCAATGAAGCACCAGCCTGCGACGTTGAGTATCGAGATTTCGGGCGACTGCTTAATCAGTAAGGCAACAACAAGCAACGCTAGGGCATGATACATCTGGTATCTTACGCCGGTTTCAAAACTGTTCAAAGCCGTTTCGCTCAACGTTCCTTTGAGGGCATGAGCACCGAACGCGCCGCCTGCTACGGAGAGCCCGCCCAAAAGAGAGGCGACTATGAAAAACAAACGAGCCATGGCATTCTTCCAAAAAGATCAGTTTTCAAACACGTTAAAGCAATACATCACCACCCCGGCCTCGTCTACCTGAAAGTCTGCGTTGAGCGGAACAGCCCAAGCATCCAGACAGTCTTTAGCTTCCTCAACAGAAATTTGACCCAGCATCGCGAACTGAAGCGGGTTAATCCTGCCATTGTTCGCCTTAAGCGCCTTATAGAAAAGTGCCTGTAATCGCTCAGATTCAGCTAGCTTTCGGCTACGCTCCAAGTCCTTGATCATCCATAGCGCCGATGCGGTAATCGGAATGCCTAGCAGCAGCCCGGCGGTGATTGTCTCTCGCTTACCGAGCCGGTTAGGATCTTTATCCAGCGCAGTTTCTACGGCCCTGCCCAGGCAAAGAAAGCCGAGCAGTAGTCCTAATCCAGAGAGCCCAAGCCCTGCAATGCGTTTTGCATTAGCCATGACGATGAGAAGGGTAGGTGGGTGGAAGCAGTTGGTTATGTGCTAGGACGGGTGGCTTCGAGCAAACGAGAGAAATAGAAGGGGGCTTTGTTGAGCGATCGCCTTCCAATTACCCAGCCATTTGCCTCCAGCGCTTTCACCACATCCGACTCTCTGTGCAAATAGGCCCGCGTCGCCTTACTCGGCCCCGGAAAAAAGTCTCCTACCTTTTTAAGCGTGGCATAAAAGCAGGTCTTCGGTGCAAAGCTCATAATTACCCGGTCGGTAGCCAGCGAGCTGAGGTGCTTCACCATATTGTCCGCCTTCTCCTGCGGATAGTGAATCAGCACGTCCAAGCACACCACCGTATGATAGCTGCCCTCAATCGCCTCCAAATCCTTCGCCTCAAACTCAGGCATTTGCTCAGCGCTCAGCACATCTGCTAGCTCAGCTTTGGCCCGCACGTCCGCCTCACCCGCCATCTTCTCAGAAATATCGCTGGCATACACCTTCGCCCCCATCTTCGCTAATGGAATCGCCAGGCTCCCCACCCCACACCCCGCATCGCACACCGTCATTTGCGACAAATCGCCATCTTCAGCGAACCATTCGAGCACATTATCAATCGTCTTTTGGTGCCCGGCGCGAATATTCACCTGCACCTTATTTACTTCACCGTCGCCATAAATGCGCTTCCAGCGATCGAAGCCCGTCGCGTTGAAATAGTCGCGGACTACCGTTTTATCATCAAGGGTGGAGTTGGTCATAACAGGCGGTTGGTCAGTACTGATAGGAAAGGGCTGCGCGGTTATGATTTTAGTACGTTTACAGTCGAAAATACTACGCTCTAATCATCTAAAAGCATTGCTTCAAATCCCATTTGCTTAAAATGCTTATCAGAGGTTAGCACTTGAGTGATGCCCTGCTCGGTCATCGCGACATAAGACACGCAGTCAACAAGACCCCATTCTTTGTCCGAGCGAGATTTGAATAGCGCTACAGCTTCTGTATACAGGCGCTCTGACAGTGGCACAATCTCAATGTTGATATTTCTCTCTATCCTGCTTAGAAGTTCGACTGCGATGTGACGATAGCGTTCTTTTGATAAGGCGTTGCCGACTTCTAATAAAACTGCTCGGGTCGTCACGATTTCGACTTGGCTATCAATTAGCCAGCGAGAAAGTTGGTTCGCTTTTAAATGAAATTTGTCTGAGGTAGACACCAGTGCAATCAAGTAGGCCGAATCCAGAAAAACCTTAGTCATGCTCTGAAACAGCATCTTCGTTTAAGTAGTCGTTTATTCTACTCGACCAATCTGGGGGGCCGCCTTCGACTCGAATCGCTTTTACCGCTTCAAAAAAGTCGCTAAGTGTCTCTTGTTCGGGTACTTCTCGTGCGTTGTTAGTTTGTTCAGTTGAACCTGAACCGTTTGATTGCTGTAGTGTCTGCTCTAATGCTTGCCTATCCTCGTCGGACAGGGTGCTGATAGTTTGCGCGATCGCCTCAATCTGCTGCTGGTTCATAACAGTTACCTCGCTTTCCTCAATCATAGAGTACGCCGTTAATATCGACGGTTCTCTAATCCTCACGTAGCAGCGCCTTAAGTAGGTAAAAATCCAGGTTCTAAAATATCACTTAATCGATACGGGCAGGTGTCTGGCAAGGTTTCCTCTGATAGCTGCGTTTCCTTAATGGCTAACGAAATACCCAAGTCATAAGCATCATTCAACGCTTCCTTTAGATATGGCTTAAGGCTAGGGCTATCTTTAATGAGTAAATTAATCTGTTTTCTTTGCTCGCGAATAGTGCCGCGCCAGCTATTGCTCCAGCTATTACTCTTTTGGCCGGGTTGAAACTGCCACTTCAACAAATGACCGATCAAGATGCCCAGCCGATTCCTGAGTTCCTGACGTTCTTTGCGGCCCAACGATTCGATTTCCTCTACTAGATTTGCAGCATCTAGTCCCTGCCATTTTCCCAGCGCAATCAGCTTAGACTGCTCTTGAGTCCAGGCGTAAAAGTCGGCTTCGTAGAGTGAGGACTTTTTCATAGGGGTGGGGCGATCGCAATTACATATAGTACGTGTTGGCAAACAGCAGAACGCGCTACCGCTAGCTCTTTAGATAGTAGCCAATAGAGCCATCTGTGTGAGTTCTTTTGTTGATAAGACTGCCCTGAATATACTGGTTTTCTAAAATTCGAGCCATTCTAGCAGTTTTAACAATTGGCTGATATTTAGCGTTGTGATGTGCCCGAATCTCTTTGACTGAGAAATCCTCGGATTGTGAAGCGATTGGCTGCTCTGAGAGTTCCTTTAATGTATTGACTGCCTGCTGAACAAGCTGTTTGTACTCCTTCCTTTCTGTCCACTCAGCGAGGCACCAGTCTACATATTGGTTGATTTTTTGATTGGCTGCTTCGCCAAAAGGCTCTGATTCTAAAGAACCTTTGAGTTGAAACAGATCAAAGTCGTTTTCGAGCGTTAGCTTACTATTTACTAGCTGTTGCATAACTTCGGGGCGGATGATATTAATGCGATGTCCCTCAGCAATTTGATTTGCTTTTGCCGTTAGTCTCCCTGCAGCTACAACTATTTTGATGCAGTTCGGATACTCGTCGTGCTGTAGATTTTGAAGTCCTAGCCTAACCAACTGAGTAGCCGCATCGCTGTTGATTACTTTTTTCTTACTGGCTTTACATTCACCGACAACTTTATAAGGCAAATCGGCGTAAAAATCTAATCCGCCTGCGCCGCCTGTTGCTTTAGGATCCAGGCTAGCGGTTAACTGCTCTGACGAGTTGCTGAATCCCAATTCTATGAGTCCTTTTCTGACTAATTTTTCAAAAGTGTGTCCATCGCTAGAGTGTCCGACTTCGGATATCTTCGATACCCAGTCAGGATCATCTAAAATGTCTGTTTCATCTGCTGGGATGTCATGTTCGTCTGGGATATTAGGCGGCGCGATCGCTCTTTCTGTCGGTTCAAGCACGGCTTGTTTGGCAGCAGTGAATTCGTCAGCGTCTAGAACTGGGGCTTGAGTGCTGACTTCTAAATATTGTGGTAACGGTAGGAATTTATAAAGCTGCTCACAGACGGGTGCGGTTGATATTGCGATCGCTTGAGGCAGTTCGTAGACCCTTAGAAAAGAGAGAAATAGCTTGCCGTGGGTTTGCAGGTGATGCAGTAGGGCTTCTGTTTTCCAAATGGTGTGATCGCCTAGCGCTGTAATCGCATCCTCATCCACAATTTGCTGACAAAATACGCACTCAGCCCAGTGTGTTGTGATTGCTGGCTCGTCGCTGGCTAACCTAAGCGGCGCTAGTTCTTTGAGTACGCGATCCTGGTACAGAGCCTCGGGCTGCAAATCATCAGCTAGATGCTGACACGGGAGCAGTGCGAACGATTTGTCAGGGACAATAAACCGCTGGGTCATCGCCACAATAGAACGGCCCTGCGACGCCTGAGACAGCGCCGCAACATCTAGCTCAGGTAGGCATAGTGAAATGTTGAGAATCGTCATACGGCAAGGGCTTCAGCAAATTCTTCTAGGTCGGCTCGAACTTCAGCCGCTTTCTCATCGTTGTCTTCAATGGCTAAATCGCTGGCCAAATCAGTCTCAAGCGTTTCCAAATCTACGGTATCGCTGAGGCGCTGAAGCTCATCACCTTCTAGGGCCTCCTCTACAACGTGGCCTTCTGGGCGGCTCAAGATTTCTTTTATTAGTGGATTGCTTTGGAGCAGCTTGCGTGTGAAGGCAAAAGAATCTAGCCGTTTGACGGTGAGATCGAACTTTTCGTGGTGTTCGTAAACGTATTGCAACGCTAGCAGTGGTTTGATCTCTTCGGAGGTGAGATCTACCCATTCGCCGCCCTGGGCAATAAGCTGTTGGTAGTACTCAAAAGAGTCCCAACAGCGCTTGATTTTGCGATCACGTGATCGCACCAAACATCCTCGCGACAGCCCAAATGTCTCCTTATCGAGCAGCCGCCTAAAGCCAGCGCCTACTGAAAGTCCGTGCGTCTCTTGAATGACACCGAGCCCAACCACTACAGACTCGCCACCCTCTTCCCCTAGTACCTTAAAGTGAAGCCGACCATCATTCTTAGATCTAGGTGTAATATCTTCTACGCTTTTAATTACGACGCCTTCTATCGGCTGTTCTTTAGTCTTCTCGATGCCTGCTATCTTCTCAAAGCAAAACCGTAGCGCAGAAGCCGTTACTTCGTTATTGTCGAGATCGTCTATGTCGAACTGATCGAGAGCATTTTGGTAAGCTACCTCAAACCTCTCCGTATAGGAAAGAGAAGGTGGTTCAATGGTCTTTAGTTTTTCGTCTAGCTTTGCGGCAAACCACTTTAGCGCTTCGCGAGCCGATGGCCTCCCTTTACCAAAAGCGGCGATCTCTTCTCGGGTGAACGGATATATTGGATTTCTGGGTTTTAAGCCTTTTCTCTCATAAAATCTGCCGAGCGTTAGCGCGCACAAATCTATTGCGGTTTCTTCGTTCAAGTACGTCAGGCTGATAGGGTCGCCGTAGGCAGATATTCTCTGTAGTGAAATCTGCAACTGCTTGATCTGACGCCAGGCATCAGGCAGCACTGAGGTCAAAATCACAACGCCTTTGGCTCCAGATGACTGCTTAACCGAATCAAACAATCGCTTAACTAAGTTCAAAATCAGGTAGGGTGCGTCTCGCCCGTCTTCATCAACTGCCGATGTATCCAGCTCATCAAAGCAAATAACAACCGTTTTGTATTCGTTAAGCAAAGAAATTAGGTTGGCTACAACGGTGGGTGCTGAAGCGTTCGCTTCGCCTTCGCTTCTATTGTTGAGGGGTAGTCGTAGATCAGCGGCGTCTTCGGCCCCAAGTTCTTCCCCGGCTAACCATTTCACTGCCAAAGATCCGCGTTCTTCAGAAAGTGTCCAGACCAGCGCTCGTAGAATATAGCTATCAGTCTTAGGCCACTGCCTTTGAACCGCGAGCTTCTGAATAGCTCTAACCAAGGCTCTTACTAAGTCTTTGCCCTGTGATCGCTTACTTTGATAGGCTCGGTCAAACTTTTTCACCAGTTCTGAGGCTATCAACACGGTGGCGTCAGGATTCACCGATCTCATGGCGTCTGCCACGACCAAGGCTGCAATCTCTTGCCATTGCGTTACGCCGTCATTGCTTTGCTGCTCCAAACTTTCGGCAATAGACTGTTGAAAAAGAGAGTTGATCAGCGCTAAGTTGCCATATCTGTCAGCGCTAGCGTAAATAAAAATACCTTCGCTACTAGCCTGTAGTCTTCTACGAATACGCTTGATGACATGGCTTTTCCCAACGCCTCGGTCGGACAAAAAGACAAGCGAGGTAATTTTTTCTAGTTCGGAGTCGGCAGACCTTACCTGACTTACCGCATTAAACAGGCTGTCAGAAGCCTTTGCATTCAAGGAAGGAATGTCTGGGAAAGATTCGCCCCAGATGTTTTGTTCTCTTACAACGGGTGGTCTTTCAAATGGATTGTTTGCGGTTAGCGCAGAGAAAATAGCAGACTCGGTAGAGCTTTTTGAGGAAGCAGACATTATATTTAGAGCTGAAAGGATGGGTGGGCTTGTTGCTTTAACGCTAGCTAAGATAGCCGCTTCACAAAGAATCTAGCGCCTGCCCCAGGAATGGTCAAAGAGTCTTCCATTTGGTCGGCGGTGACGTTAGATAGGTTGCTGCCCATGAGCTGCACGAGGTCGTTGGCCTGCACTTCTAATAGCCATTCATTGAATTTTTGGCGAGGGAGGCGATCGCCTATTTCCCGACGAATTCGATAGATAGGTACTAGGTCGTCCAGGTTGTAGTCCTGATTGAGCTGATCGTAGGTTTTTAGAGCTGTTTGAGTAAATTCGTCGTAGGAATCAATTTGAGAAGCCTTGCCGTTGGTAGAGGGCTGACTATCGGCGTGGGTTTGAGCCGCTGCTTGGTTCATTTGCTCATTTTGTGAACCTGTGGCTCTGATGATTCTTATCCAGCTCAAGAGCGCATTAGTCGTTTTCGGGCCAATATTTGAGCTAAATGCAAAAGCCTCGTCTGCTAAGTTCTTTGCTAACTTGTCTTGCCCGCTCGCCGTGAGCGAATAGACTTTCGTCTTCTTAGTTTTTGGTGTTTCTGCAAGACTATCGTCTTTTATCAGCTCCGCTAACGCCGCTTTGTAAGCCTCACCACCGGGTACAAAGTGAGATTTGGCAGCGGGCGTTTCATCCAACGCCCATAGGTTCAACAAAATGCGAGTTTTAGCGTAGAGCGGGGTGACCTTACTAGCCATAGAAATTCCTTGAGAAATTGAGAGAGATGCAACTGTTAAGCCGATCAAGATAGTATTCTTCTACGCTGCTTCTACGGACAATCCGTAACTTTTAGCAGCCGTATCAAAAAAACTTGTTCTGATCTTAGCCATCAGAATTCCTGTCTGTGGGTGACCTTTATCACCTTCACCATCTCTTCTCGTTTATAAACTTCTTGGCTATCTAAGCTATTATTTAAGTACGGCAATACCGTACGTCATATTGAATAAGGTATTTCATCACTATGGAAAGCGTTAGCGTCAACAAATTCCGCGATAATCTGAGAACATTTGTAGAGTCATCAGCGAGTCGCCACGAGCCTTTAAGAGTAACTCGCCGTAACGGAACTGACTTTATTGTGATGAGTGTTGATGACTGGGAGAGCGAGCAAGAGACGCTTTACATACTGCAAGATCCATACTTAATGAGCCAAATTCGAGCGGCTCGGCAGACGCCCGGTGCTCAAGGCGGCTACATTCCCACTCAGCAAGAACTAGACGATATTTTGTCAGTGAATGCTGAATGAGGAATTTAGTATTCAAAGCTGGTACCTGGCTAGCTTACGAAAAACTACGGGAGCAAGATAAAAATGCCCATAGGGTTTTGCGCAGGCAGATCGGGGAAATGCTGCGGGGCGATCCAACCGTTGGCTCAGGTAAGCCAGAACCACTAAAGTACGAGCTGTCAGGTCTTTGGGCTAGACGAATCTCTAAACGGGATCGTCTTGTGTATGATTTCGATGATGAGCATGTCTATCTTCATGCAATTGGTAGTCACTACAGCCAGTTTAAGTGACTGTGTATAGCAGCTTCTTCTAATTAAAAGGTTCTACGCCCGGCGAAGTCAATACTGGCGTTTTCCTATTTTGATACAGCTATATCTTTCTCAAAATAGAGACTTCAAAGGGTTGAAGGGTATCTGATAAATCTACTTGCTTACCGGCTTCATATGAAGTGGAAAGCAGTACTGTCCAGTTTTCTTTGTCGATTGGTACGTCTAGCGTGAAGGGCTGCTCGTAAAAGAAGTTGATGGCGATGAGTACCGTTTCACCTTCGGCTTCTCGCAGGTAGGCCATGTGCTCTTGAGGATAGTGAATGAGCGATCGCCACCCCCCTCGTCTCAACGCCACACTCTGCTTCCGCACCCGAATCAGCGCCCGATAAAAGTTCAAAATCGACTGAGGATCTTGTAACTGTGAGGCAACATTCACCTCCTTGTAATTGGCATGAACAGGTAGCCAAGGCTCTACATCTTTACCAAAGCTAAAGCCTGCATGGGCAGAGGCATCCCATTGCATCGGCGTACGCGCACCATCACGCGGCGGCGGCGTTTCACCACTCTCGCTTTTTACAATCGCTTTGTCTTGCAGCTTATCGGCTGGGATATCCACATTGTCTTCCATGCCCAGCTCTTGGCCGTAGTACAGCATGGGGACGCCTCGAAGGGTGAGGAGAATGGTAGCAGCGGCTTTTGCGATCGCCTCCGAATTCACACACAAGCTACACTCCACCCACCGCGACATATGCCGAGGAATATCATGATTATCTAGAAAGTAAGTGGGGCAAGCGCCCGCAGGCGTAACTTTCTCTTTGTTCTCAATCTCTCTTTGTAAATAGCCTGGATACCAGGGGCTAAAGGGAAACTCGAAGGCAATCGGTAAATGCAGCTCGTCGTTATTCACACCGTAGAAGGCGACTGAATCGTGGAGTCGGCTATCGATGAAGGTTTCACCAATGATAACGCGGTTGCCGTATTCGTCTGCGATCGCCCGCATCTCTTTCAAAATCTGGTGATTCTCAGGCAAATTCTTGTCATATAGATGATGATAGTTGTTGTAATCGTTCTTATCCGAAGAACCATACTTCATCGGATTATCTCGAAAGTAAATATCTTTGCTATATACGCTAGAAGCATCCAGGCGAAAGCCATCTACGCCACGGTCTAGCCAGAAGCGGATAATGTCGTGAATCGCTGCTACGACTTCGGGGTTTTGCCAGTTTAGATCAGGCTGGTTTTTATTGAAAGTATGAAAGTAGAACTGTTCTCGCTCAGGAGAATATGCCCAGCCAGGGCCACCAAAGTAAGACTGCCAGTTGTTAGGATACTTCCTGTCTCCGGTGGCCTCTTCCCACAGGTACCAGTCAGCCTTAGGGTTGGTTCTGTTTTGACGCGATTCAACAAACCACGGGTGCTGATTAGAAGAGTGATTAACCACCAAATCCATGATGATTTTGATCCCTCTTTCATGTGCCTTTTCAATTAGCTCGTCAAAGTCAGCGAGCGAGCCAAACGTAGAGCACACGTCTGTGTAGTCAGCAACGTCATAGCCGTTGTCGATCATGGGAGACTTGTTGATGGGTGAGAGCCAGATGGCGTCTATCCCTAAGGAAGTTTTACTGTCGGGGTCACCATCGTTTAGATAGTCAAGCCGATCGATAATGCCGCGCAGATCCCCCGTGCCGTCGCCATCGCCATCGGCAAACGTCAGCGCATACACCTGATAAATGACGCTCTCTTCCCACCATTTGTCAGATGTTAGCTGTGCTGTGTCTGTCATCGGTTTGTCCCCTAGTGCCTTTTGCCGTGATTTTCGCACCTTCGTTCAAGGCTTTAGCCCTATGACGGTAGCAGTCTCGAATTACTCAAGTATGAGAGATGCATTAGGAGATTTAAAGAGTTTGTAGGCGCTGCCAACTGAGTTGATGGGTTTGGACGTCGTGCTGCCAGCAGCGGATAAGATGGGCGGGTGCGTTGGGCACAAGGTCGGGCAGGCCGATTGCTTTGCGGGGGGCTTGGGTGACAAGTGCGATCGCCTCTCCCACGTCACAAATTCCCCATTCCACTAGATTCTTCGCGCCTTCTATCAAGGACAGTGTTGTTCCTGAAAGCGTTCCATCCGCTAGTCTTGCTGTTCCACCGATCACCTCAATCTCACGAGAATCCCATGGGTATTTACCGTCCGGCAAGCCCAGCGGTGAGAGCGCGTCACTCACTAGAAACAGATTGTCTCGCCCAGCGCGAAGTAACAATTTGAGCATGGTCGGACAGATGTGCTGCCCGTCGGCAATAAAGCCGCAGGACACGCGAGAATCCGTGAGCGCTGCGCCCAACAGTCCAGGTTCCCGGTGATGCAGGCCAGGCATGGCGTTAAAGGCGTGAGTCACCATCGTAGCGCCCTGATTAAATGCTTGTGTAGCCTGCTTGGCGGTGGCTAAAGAATGACCCAGGCTGACTGTGATGTTTTGATGTGTGAGCCATTCAATAACGTTATTTTGTTCTATTTCGGGCGCTAGCGTTACGATGCTGACGGTTTCAACAAAGTCACCAATGACTGTTTTTACGGCATCCAGCGTCAGCGGTTGTAAAAACGCTGCGGGATGTGCGCCGCGCTTTGTTGGATTCAAAAAAGGCCCTTCTAAATGTGCGCCCAGTATTTTAGCGGTGCCGCCTTTTTGCTGAGACTGAAATTTGTGAATGGCAGATAGGCTGCCGTGAAAGTTTTCAATCGAGGTGGTGACTAGCGTCGGACAAAAACTATCGATGCCCTGCTGCCATAGTAAATCGCAGATTGCCTGAAGCTGCTCGAAGTGACTTTCTCTTAAGTCTGGAAAGGCTAGACCCAAGGCTCCGTTGATTTGTAGATCGACTGCGCCTGAAGAGATCCAGTCGCCTGCCACGTCTATGACCGTTGATTTGAGGAAAGGCGATCGCACCTCGCTCATCAGCTTTACAGACTGCAATAACCCCTGCTCAATCACAATCTGATAGAGATCTGAAGATTTCCGCCTGGGCAAACGGGCGTTGAGAATGACAGTACTATCAGACATGACCGCTATAAGTGAGAAAAACTTGAGGCTATGGCAACTCCACAGGCAGGGGCACCGATAGAGATTGGGATCGTGATGGGCAGCGATTCGGATTTGCCGACGATGATGGGCGCGATCGCTATTTGCGAAAATTTCCAAATCTCCCACGAAGTTGCCATTGTATCGGCCCATCGCACCCCGCAGCGTATGGTCACCTACGCAGAAACAGCGCATACCCGAGGGCTCAAAGTCATTATCGCAGGCGCAGGCGGTGCGGCGCATTTACCCGGTATGGTCGCGGCCCTCTCGCCGCTGCCCGTGATTGGGGTGCCGGTGAAAACGAGCACGCTCTCGGGTGTAGATTCTCTCTACTCAATTGTGCAGATGCCGGGCGGCATTCCAGTGGCAACGGTCGCGATTGGCAATGCAAAAAATGCTGGCTTGCTCGCCGTACAAATGCTCGCTGCCCATAATCCAGCGCTGCTCGAACAGGTTCTAAACTACCGACAGCAGCTCAAAACAATGGTAAATGACAAGCAGAATCAGCTTGCGGCTCTCGGTGCCAGGCAGTATTTAAAGCATATGATCAATACTTAATATCTTTGGCTGAAACCCTTTTGGTATCAAGAAAAATCAATGTTGCAGAAATGATACAAAGTCCGCCTGCAAGTGCCCTTGAGTAGAGAAAAAATGAGTCGCTTTGTAAAGCTTTCCTAAAACCTGTTCAAAAAACAATATCTGGGGTAGTAACTCCTCTATTAAAAGTATCAGCCGATACAGATTGCTGGGCTCAGACTTGGTGGAATAAGCACCAACAGTTTGAGCAATCCGTCATGGGGCTGTGCGATCGCGTAGCGGCCCTAAAGACTAAGGCTATTTGCTGAACTGTCTTATTTGCGTTAGGAACGCTTGACAAAAATGTCCAATTTTACAATTAGAAAAAAAAGGTCTTCCAAGCGCGCCGCGTCGCCTTGGGATGCCAACGTCCCGCCGTTTAACGAAATGGCTAAGCGCGCTTTAAGCGGCGCGTTCGGTCGTAAATATGCCTGGGGCTGGCTAGCCTGTATTCCTCTAGCGTTTGTAATCGTCGCGACCTGGGGCTTTGCAGCTCACGCTCAAGATGAAGTCATCGCTGGCGACGTGCAAATAGTCCTAGATAATATCTGGATTGTGGTGGCCTCCATATTGGTCATCTTTATGAACGCTGGCTTTGGCATGTTAGAGACAGGCTTTTGCCGTCAAAAAAATGCCGTCAACATTCTCACCAAAAACCTAATCGTATTCGCCTTAGCCACCGTGTCATTTTGGGCTTTGGGCTACGCGCTAGCGTTCGGTACAGGCAACGCCTTCTTTGGATTTAGCGGCTTCTTCCTAGCAGGCTCCGAACCCGATACTTTGGTCGATGGGCTCACGCTTACCGTCCCTGTGTTCTTCTTATTCCAGGCGGCGTTTGCAGGTACTGCGGCCACTATTGTTTCCGGTGCGGTTGCTGAGCGCGTTAAGTTCTCTAGCTTCATTATTTTCAGCATTCTGCTTACAGCAATTTGCTACCCCGTTACGGCTCACTGGGTTTGGGGCGGCGGCTGGCTCAGCGACATGTCTTTCTTAGGCGAAGGCGTTGCGTTTAGCGACTTTGCGGGTTCTACCGTGGTTCACTCCGTCGGCGGCTGGGCGGCTCTGATGGGCGCTATCTTCCTCGGCCCTCGCATTGGCAAGTACCAAAACGGCGGCGTGAATGCGATTCCCGGCCACAACATGAGCATTGCAACGTTAGGTTGCCTTATTTTGTGGATTGGCTGGTTTGGCTTTAACCCTGGCTCTGAGCTAGCTGCTAGTCTCGCAGTTCCTCAAATTGCACTGGTGACTAACCTCGCAGCCGCAGCCGGTGGTATCACCGCAACGTTCACAGCTTGGGCGCTCAGCGGCAAGCCTGACCTTTCTATGGTCATCAACGGTATTTTGGCTGGCCTTGTTGGCATTACTGCTGGCTGTGGTGGCATTGGCTACTGGGGCGCAGTCATCGTCGGCGGTATTGCAGGTGTAATCGTTGTGTTCTCAGTGGGCTTCTTTGACAGCATCAAAATTGATGACCCGGTAGGCGCGACTTCTGTTCACCTCGTCTGTGGTATTTGGGGCACATTGGCTGTTGGTTTGTTCCATAAAGACCTGGGTCTTTTCTTTGGCTTTGGCCCAACTCAGCTTATTGCTCAAATCATCGGGATTATAGCGATTGGCTTGTTTACCGTAATTGTGACTTCCATTTTGTGGGTTGTGCTTAAGTCTCTCATTGGTCTGCGCGTTTCTTCTGAAGAAGAACTCAAAGGCTTAGATATTGGCGAGCACGGCATGGAAGCTTACAGCGGTTTCCTCAAAGACACGAGCGATATGGGCGGTATTATCTAGTCTCCTCATACGCTGTACGAGGCTTTTGATAAATTAAGCTGACCTAACCGAAGAGCGGTGGACGCAAGGATCTTAGTAGATCTTTGCCCACCGCTTTTTGCTGCTCTAGTGTCTTTTAAGTTTTTGTGGAAGGCTGTTTTACCTTTAGTTAACTTCTGCGCTTTGCGGTCAATGCCGCCTGCTATTCTAACGGTACTTATTAAGACACCATAAAATTTTAAACCACCCTAAACACAGCCTCTTATCATTTGCCGCCTTGAGCTAGGACATAAGCAAACCTCCTATGGGTAATCCAACTTCCATTGTGGAAGAAATATTTGAGGCGCTGCCGATGCTACGCTCTCAGATGTATTTCAAAACCTCACTAACAGCGCTCTCCCATGCGATGGAAGATCAGGTGCTGGCAGGTTCAGAACAAAAGCCGTTAATTATCGCAAGCTTTCAGCAGGAGCGGTTCTACCGACAAGAGGCGCATCGCTATGAGCGCATTGGTCAGCTTAGCGATCAGGTGTATGTGCTCTCGGCGGCAGATACTAAGTTTAGCGAGTCTGTTGATGCTTACGAAAAGATTAGCTTTGATGGGTCGGATGCGCTTTCTCAGGAGTGGCATTTGGTGGTACTGGGCAAGCACTACAGCGCGGCGCTGATTTGTCGCGAGCATCTTACTGGTGATGAGAGTAGAGAGCACGAAGAGCGAGATGTGCTGGCAGGCGCTATAGAAGAGGGCGCTGCCGGAGAAGGTGCTTCTACGCCGCATTTAGATCAAACTCGACGGTTTGAAGGGGTTTGGACGCTAGACCGACAGGTAAGTTTGCGGGCTGCTGACCTGCTGCTAGATAGAATTCAGGTTTATCGGCCTGAGCTGACTAAAAAGGTGAAGGCGGCAAAAACGCGATTTATTCCAAAGGTGCTGGGGCATGACCTAGAAGTGGGCACCGATCCGTTTGCGCAGCGGCTGATTACTTATTTGCAGGCGGGTCAGTACAAGCAGCTCAAGGCGTACCGGGCGATCGCACTCCAAGAGCAAAGAGCCCGCCTAGTGAACTCAATTACCGCGGCCATTCGACAGTCGCTAAATCCGGCTGAAATATTTGTGATCGCCACCCAACAGCTCGGACGGGTGCTGGACGTCAGC
Source organism: uncultured cyanobacterium (assembly GCA_963793265.1). Classification (GTDB taxonomy): domain Bacteria; phylum Cyanobacteriota; class Cyanobacteriia; order Phormidesmidales; family Phormidesmidaceae; genus Phormidesmis. The sequence continues at coordinate 1,350,030 of CAWBZI010000001.1, read as the reverse complement.
CGCTGCATTATCTACCGCATCGCCCCGAATAATGCAGACGTGATTGTACAGCACGAATACCGCCAGCCCAATCTCAACTCGCTTGAGGGCGTCGCCTGGCCTTTAAAAGACAATCCTTTATATCAGTGGGTAAAAAGCAATCATGCCACGCTGGCAATTGACGATATCAACGAATCGGTTGAGGGCATTGAGCTAAGTACCGCCACCGTGCGGCTGCGGCGCTGGCAAATTCGCGGCTGCTTGATGGTGCCACTGGTGCACAAAAACCGGCTCTTAGGGATGATTGAGCTGCATTTGGATAGCGCTAGCTGGCGGCACTGGAACGACGATGAGGTGAAACTGTCAGAGGCGATCGCTAATCAGCTCAGCGTGGCCCTTATTCAAGCTGAAGCCTACGCCAATCTTGAAGATCTCAACCAGCAGCTAGCCGATCTTGAGCGCACCCGCAGCAACCTGATCGCCATTACGGGTCACGAACTACGGACACCTTTATCTACCATTCGCGTGTGCCTAGAGAGCCTGGTTTCTGAGCCCGACATGGACGCCGATATGCGTCAGATCATGCTCGATACGGCCATGACCGATGCCGAGCGAATGCGCAAGCTCGTCCAAGACTTCCTTACCCTTTCTCGGCTCGAAAGTCGCCGGGTAGAGTGGAATTTAGAATCCTTATCTCTACAAGAGTGCGTCGATTTAGCGCTCAGCAGCCTGCGCTGGCAAAACACGTCCGACTCAGCGCCTTCTATGCGAATAGAAACCGACCTGAGCGACGATCTGCCTTTCGTGCGTGCAGACGGTGAATGGATTGTCGAAGTGCTCTCAAAGCTGCTGGATAACGCCTGCAAGTTCACAGAGGCCAATGGTGAGGTGACGATTCACGCTGAGCCTATCAGTAAGTCTATGGTTGAAATCACCGTCAGCGACAGCGGTAGAGGGATTGAGAGCGATCGCCTAGAAACCGTATTTGAGCGGTTTTACCAGGAAGAAGGTGCGCTTCGGCGCTCTGTTGGCGGCACTGGTTTAGGGCTAGCCATCTGTCAGCAAATTGTAGAAGGGCTTGGCGGCAAAATTTGGGCCACTTCTGCTGGAAAAGACCAGGGCACCCAGATTCATTTCACCCTGCCCGCCGTTGAGCAGCCGGGCCAGTTGGGTAGGTCGGCCAAATCAGCCGCGTCCAAATCAGCTAGAGCACCCAAAACCTCCAAAACAGCCAAGACAGCCTCATCAGCTCGCTACAGCAAAGCTACATAACGAACTGTTACGCTTCTTGGCGAGGCTGTAAAAGTGTCCGTAAGGCGATGATACGATCCCAAGTGAGCTAAGAAGTGAGAGAATTTCATTCATGGCAGAGAAACTGACTGGTAAGATGCCCAAGTTTGGAGGCAGCACTGGCGGCCTTCTAACCAAGGCTGCTGTTGAAGAAAAGTACGCAATTACTTGGACCTCTGACAAAGAGCAGGTCTTTGAAATGCCTACGGCTGGTGCGGCCATCATGAATGAAGGCGAGAACCTGCTGTATCTATCCCGCAAAGAGCAGTGTTTGGCGCTGAGCCGACAGCTCAAGACCAAGTTCAAGCCTAAGATTACCGACTACAAAATCTATCGCATTTTGCCTAATGGCGAAACGACGTATCTGCACCCTGCCGATGGCGTACCGCCTGAGAAAGTGAACGAAGGCCGTGGCTACAGCGGCAAGAAAGAGCGTCGTATTGGCGAAAATCCAGATCCTGCGACCATCAAGTTTGGCGGCAAGAATACTTTCGAGGTCTGATCCTCGTTTGAACCTTATTCCAGAATAAAAAGTTAAACAAAAGGGTAGCTGTTATGGCTACCCTTTTGTTTTATCGATTGCTCGGGCAAATGTTCTATTCTTTTGTTTAACGACTGCTGACCGAGAGCCTAACGAGCGCGATCGCCCCCTTCCTTTTCTAATTCTCATGATCTTTCCAGACTTTGAAACCTTCTGCGAGCTTGCCAAACAAGGAAACTTTGTGCCGGTATACCAAGAATGGGTAGCCGATCTCGACACCCCTGTGTCCGCCTGGTACAAGGTTTGTGCCGGTCAGCCCTATAGCTTTCTGCTGGAATCCGTCGAGGGCGGCACGCTAGGGCGCTATAGCTTTTTGGGCTGCGACCCCATGTGGGTGCTCGAATCTAAGGGCGCACAGACAACGCAGACCTTCCGCGATTCAACTCAACAGGTCATCGACGGCAATCCATTCGATATTCTGCAAGATTGCTTAGCGCCGCTGAAGCCTGTACTGCTTCCCCAGTTGCCGCCCGGCATCGGCGGTTTGTTTGGCTTTTGGGGCTACGAGCTAATCAACTGGATTGAGCCGACTGTGACCACCTATCCGCGTCAGCCAGGCGATTTGCCAGATGGGCTGTGGATGCAGATGGATAACCTGCTGATTTTTGATCAGGTGAAGCGGAAAGTGTGGGCTGTGGCCTATGCCGATTTGAGAGGGGAAGAAGTGGATTTGCAGGCGGCTTATGAGGGGGCGTGCGACCTGGCCACCAACCTCATCACCAAACTTCGCCTTCCCTTGAGCGAAAAAGACACGCTCCTACAGTGGACATCACCCGAAGCGAGCACCGCCCCGCCCCTGGAGTACACCAGCAACCGCACCGCCGAAGAATTCTGCGCCTGCGTCGAAAAAGCCAAAGCCCACATCCGCGCCGGAGACATTTTCCAGGTCGTCGCCTCCCAACGCCTCCAGGCCAGCTACAGCGGCGATCCATTCGACCTCTACCGCTCCCTCCGCTTGGTCAACCCCTCCCCTTACATGTGCTACTTCAACTTCAACGGCTGGCAGCTCATCGGCTCTAGCCCCGAAGTCATGGTCAAAGCGACCCGCACAGAGGCCGGTAAGCCGATGCAGGCCACGCTACGCCCCATCGCAGGCACCCGGCCTAGAGGCAAAACGCCCACCGAAGATGCTGACTATGCGGCTGATTTGCTTGCCGATCCTAAAGAAGTTGCAGAGCACGTCATGCTAGTTGACTTGGGCCGCAACGACTTAGGCCGCGTATGCAGCAGCGGCACCGTCGTGGTAGATGAGCTGATGGTGATAGAAAATTACTCTCACGTCATGCATATTGTCAGCAACGTAGTGGGTGATTTGGCCCCTAACAAAACAGCCTGGGACTTACTCACCGCCAGCTTTCCTGCTGGCACCGTCAGCGGCGCGCCTAAGATTCGCGCGATGCAAATTATCAATGAGCTAGAGCCTGACCGCCGTGGCCCTTACTCTGGCGTCTACGGCTACTACGACTTTGAAGGCCAGCTCAATAGCGCAATCACTATCCGCACCATGGTTGTTCAGTCCGCTGACGATGGTAGCCAAACGATTAGCGTACAGGCGGGTGCCGGTTTAGTTGCAGATTCAGTGCCTAAAAGTGAGTATCAAGAAACACTCAACAAAGCCAAAGGGATGTTAGAAGCAGTGCGCTGCCTGAAAGGATAAAAACATCGTGCTATCTAAGCACTTCTGGTTCTTTCTCATATCAGTTACAGACCTATGGATTCTCTCTGTTCGTGTCGCCGGAACCTGGTTGAACTTGAGGGCCTATGACTTTGTGTCTAAAGAGATCCGAGCAGCGGAAACCCCAGAGTTTGAAACATTCTATACGAAGAGTATTGGATCTGAGCCCTGGTACTTTCAGATTGAGCGCTACGACCCTTTGTACAGAGCGATCGCCTTCCTCTACAACAGAACAAATGCAGACAGAAGAAACATATAGTGATGTTCCTTGAAGCCTTAACGCTGCAGCGATTCTGCGAATGTTTGAACCTCTTCAATCAAGCTTTCTGGCATACCCTCCAGTAGCTGAAACAAATCCTCTTTCGCACTTTTTCTATAAATTAGCTTCATTTGATCAGAGCGCACCGTCTCAACCCCTATCGTTTCTCTAAATGCACCTTCTTCTTCGGCATTTGCTCTATGCAGCCCATTTGTATCTGCTGAAACTATCCAATCTCCAAAAAGCTCAACTAAGAAGGCTTCATCTGGTGCTAGAACTTCTACGACAGTGCCAACCGTTCCTTCTGGAGCAGCGTCCGAGTTATCTATAGCGTTGCTTATCCAGGCTGTCAGCGCTACGGGCTCCGTAAGTTGCACTTGATCAAATAATTTGAACTTCGTCATCACTCACTTCTCCCTCTCTCTGGAATAGCCGTTACGAATCTAGCAATGCTCTCATTATGGCGTACTATCCATCCCACCCTAACCAATCTTGACTTGCCCGTAGGCCCGCAAACTTCGATGACGGATTGATAGCGATCGCCATACTTATCAACTTCTTCAAACGTTAAATCAGTCACCTTAGTGTTTTCTAATATGGCATCTCGAATGCCTTCAGGCGAGCTAAAACCTAAAACCTCTCTCCAAAACTTTTGCTTATCGCCACCTTTGCCAGGTTGTGATTCTCGCGTGAACAAGTAGATTGCTTTTTCTATCGAGAATAATAGCTCGTTTGGCGCTTCCATTGCGATTACTTCCCTACTCAGCTTGCTGCTTCATCGCCTCAATAATCTGACCGTTCGCCTTCGGAAATGGATACTCTTCAATCTCATCAAGGGTGACCCACTTCACTTCGTCGCATTCTATTGGCTTTGGCTCGCCGCTGAGGTGTGTGCAGTTAAATACATTGAGGGTGACTCTGAAATGGGTGTAGGCATGGTCAATGGTGATGAGGCGACTTCCCACCTCAATCTCAATTCCCAACTCCTCCATAATTTCCCGCTTCACACAGGCTTCTACGCTCTCTCCGGGCTCAATCTTGCCACCAGGAAATTCCCAAAGCCCGCCTAATAGCCCTTCTTGCTTGCGTCGATCAATCAAGATATTGCCCTGGGCATCAGTGATAACGGCAACGCCAATTTGCTTGTGAGGAATAGGCTTACGAGATTCTGTCATGGGAAAGTCGGTTACGGCATTTTGATTGTACGCTGCGCAGTGGGGTTGCCATGGGCAAAGCAGGCAGGCGGGATTGTGGCGCGTACATAAGGTTGCGCCTAAGTCCATGATGGCCTGGTTAAAGTCTCGTGGGTGCTGCGGATCGAGGAGCTGTTCGGAGATCTGCCAGAGCTGATTTAGGGCTTTGTTTGGGACGAATGGGAAGGCGACCAGGCGGGCAAGAACGCGCTTGACATTGCCGTCGAGTATTGGGGTAGGGAGGTTGAAAGCTGCGCTGAGGATGCCGCCTGCGGTGGTGCGGCCAATGCCTTTAAGGGCCTGAGCCCCTTCTAAATCGGTGGGAAATTTACCTTTTTGCTCGTGGGCTACCTGCTGAGCTGCTTTGTGTAAGTTCCTGGCCCTGGCGTAGTAACCAAGACCTTCCCACAGCTTGAGTACCGTCTGCTGATTGGCGGCAGCTAGGGCTTCTACGGTGGGAAACTTTTCTAGCCAGCGCTCGTAGTACGGAATAACCGTTTTGACCTGGGTCTGCTGAAGCATAATTTCCGAGATCCAAATGGCATAGGGATCTTGGGTTCTTCGCCAGGGAAGATCGCGGCCTTGAGAGGCGTACCAGCTCAGAAGCTGCGCTCGGAGGTCTGTAACGATATTTTCAGCGATAGTGCTTTCAGACGTAATGCCTTCAGACGCAATATCTCCAGACACTAGCAAGCTCGGCAGAGAAGTCTCCACCGAGCTTTGTTTTTTGCTATGAGATGAGGTGCGGCGAGGCATTGAAAAGACCTAGCTGCTATGACAGATTGCTGTCGTCAAATAGCGACTCGGAAAACTGCTCTTCAAATTTCAAACGCTGTTCTGCGCCGCGTAAAAAGTAGCCACTCATCATCGCTGAGGCTAGCAACCTGCCTAAGTTTTCTCGGTTCGTGGTGACGGTAACGTCAAAGTTTTGAGAGGGCAGTCCACCTAGCAAACCAATAACGTTATGCTCTATAACCTGCATAACTTCAGCAGAATCAGGGCGTGATAGCTGCGTGATGGTATCAGGATCCATCGTCTTTACATAGCTGAGCAGGTCGTTTTCTTGGGGAGATTTGGCGTCCATTTTGGCCTTCATAAACTCCGGTAAGTTCCCAGTAACATCATCCATGCTTAATACCTATCTTAAGAACTGATAGAACGCGATTCTATAGTTATTTCGCTCTTGTTTGTTCGTATTAGTACTGTAACAAGCCGGTTTATGTTCGGCTATGGGTGAAACCGAACAACCCGCCTGTGACTAATACCTACCGATATTGACTGAAGTAGACTCTACCAAGTTGGGTCATTAAACAGGTTGACCTCTATCGGCTCAGTACTCAGCGGAACGGTCTGTAGGCAGGCGAGTACGGGTTCCTCTCCTGCATCACTTGCTATTTCTATCTCACAGGCGTGGCAGGCTCCCGACAGACATCCGGTTGAAATTTGAACGCCTGCGCGGGCGGCTACTGATAGCCACGACTCTCCTACTTTCGCAGTGGTGGTCACATCGTCCGGCATAAAGTGGATATTTACGGTCGTCATTTACACAATTTGTAAATTACTTGAGCATCGCGACTAGCGTGTGGTGAGCATCAGCGGCATCTTTTAGCGCGTGATCAAAGCTGACGCGTACGGGTAGCGCTTTGCCCTCAACTTCGGCCTGTAAGTCCATGCCGGTGTCGTCAATGGCGGTGAGGGTGGCGGCGGTGGCCGACTGCTGGTTGCCGTAGCGCTGGGCGTAGGTGAGGACGGCTTCGGCGTGGTCGCGGTTCATGTGTTTACAAATGCGATCGCTCACCGCTACCGTAATTTTTTCATCCTGACCTCTTTCCGGCTTCCCGGCTGGCTCACCTGCTAGCTGATTGGCTGGCTCATTCGCTGTGACCATCTTTTTCGCCCTCTTTACCATTACAATTCTGGGAACATCACTGCCGAAATATCACGGTAGCTGATGTCTACTTTATCGCTCTTATATCATAGCGACTTGTCTTACCACCACTCATACCGCTGTCGCTCCTTAGCTTTTTCCTATGACTGCTAGCTCTCAACCGTCAGCCTACTATTCCACCACTGCTGTGCCGCCTCACCCCTGGCCTACGGGCTACGTATTTGAGAGTCCGGGCGCACACCTCACCTATAGAGTGATCGGGCCTTGCTGCCGCCTGTACGATCGCGACCAGTTGCCCTGGCCCTGCTGCCGTATTCAATGGCGCAGTAAAGAGCCAAGCTGGCGGCGGATTGGCAAACGGTTCACGGTTGATTTATCTACCCGCAGACACCCTTCGTATTGCGTGGAAATTGTAGGGCAAAGCTATCGGAGTAAGCCAGTGGTGATGACGCTGTACACGGTGAATTTTTCGATGCAGCTACAGAACTGGTGGCATATGAAGCGTTCAAAGGAGGCGATCGCTCAGCAGCCACTCGCCCAAGCCTCTAAGACGCCTAACACGCTTGCTGAACCCAATAGCCAAACCAAAGCCACGCAAAAGCTAACCGTTGCTGTCTTTCATTAATCGACTCTTTAAAAAATAACCCAAAAAAAGCGGTGCCTAAGCTTGTAGACACCGCCTTCCTATTTGCTTTTAGCTGCTTTGCTGATCAAGCCTTAAAACTTATCGTCAATTTGCTCGGGTACAGCAACCGAACAGCCTCGGCGGTATTCGCTACCCGACCAGGTAATGAGCCCACACAGGCTAGCAGCCACCGAAAAGTCAGCATCTCGAAAGAACGTATCTGCCATATTGGCCCGATCAAGGATGGCTGAGGTAAAGTCAGCCCCGTCGATATATGACTCGCGCAAGTCTGTATCGGCTAGCGACGCGCCTGTTAAATCAGTTCTATCAAAAATGGCATAGCGCAAATCAGACCCATCAAAAGCGGTGCCGCGAGCGCTGGTGTAGGTCAAATTGACATCGATCAGGTTAGCACCAGTGAGCTGGGCACCGTCCAGATTGGCATAGTAGAAGTTAGCCCCTTCTAAGTCGGCTCCGGTAAGATCAGCACCGCTCAAATCGAGCCTGCGTAAGTCGGCCTCGTGCAGGTCACAACCTACGCAGGCGTTGTCTCTGATGAGCTTTTCAATCGCTTCATCTTCGGCGGCACTAGCACCTTTCACCGTCAGCGGGCTGAAGGCCATGACCCCTACCACAAGTGTGCCGAACGCGAAAGCGACCCTTCTGTGATCGCACTTACGAATTAAATCGATTATCTCTGTATACATGACGGGGGGCGACCTCTAACGACTTTTTCATATGGTGTCAGACACCGTGGGAGAGTGGCAAGGCTACTAGATAACTACTAGCAAAGCGCTCACAAACTCATACAGAGGTTGCCCCCTCTAATCAGCAGAACATTAACCGGCCCTTTAAATCGCTCTCACACAGCTAATTTACAGGCATTCTACGGATGTAGCCCCACCTTGTTCTAAGGTAACTTAGCGAACTTCACGGACAATTCCGGGAACTCTCTAAGCTAAAACAGCTCAAAATATTCGTGAAATCTACACATTAATGTTTTGATTCGGCTGTTTTGATCAGGCTGTTTTACTTCAGGCTGTTCTATTACATCCCAAGAATATCAGGTGCAACCCGTTCACGCTGCCCCCGATATCGTGAAATCTACTACACAGGACACTCCAAAAGATGAAATCGTTCCGTTTTACTATTGCCGCTTTGGCAACTGCTGCGATCGCCGTCACCGCCAGCAACACGCCCGCCGCCTTCGCTCAAACTAGCCCCGCTGCAACCCCTACTCAGGTCGCTCAATCCTCTACCTTTGGCGCACAAGAAACCGACCAGTCGCCTTACGTTTTGGTGACCAATCCCACCAGCCGCCTCGGCGGTCGCCAGCGCTACGGCCTGATGATTATTGAGCAAAAGCGAGCAGAGCCTCTTTGCTTTAGCACCGTTGGCTCAAATCCTACAACCGTATTGCCTTTGCTCGCTCAGCTCCCTGACTTTTCAGGTATCTGTGGTCGCAGTACCGACACTAACGGCTACTTGATCCGTACGGCGGGCCGCGACGTAAAGTACGACCCCGTTCTCGAAGAAGAAAACGGCGTACTGGTACTTTATGCGAAGCCTCAGCCCTTTGCTCCACGAGGTTCTCAGCGTTTCGTTATCGGTCAAACAGACGGTATCTCTCCGAGCGGCTACACCAAGATTTTCCTAAATGACGGTTGGAGACTAGCGCGCCAAACATTCAACGATAGAGTGACTGGTCGTACCTACCTGGCTAACGATTTGACCGTTGCGCAGCTCGTTGAGCAGTCGGGTGGTGAGGTGATCGTTCAGCCGCCGACTGATCCTAATCCTCCCGTTGTAGTGACGCCGCCTGCGCCTTCTCGCTTCCCTGATGTTCAAGGCGATATCTACGCCGATGAAATCAACCGTGCGGTTCAGCTTGGCTTTGTCTCTGGTTTTGCTGAAGACAATACCTTCCGTCCCACCGCTTCGCTGACCCGCGAGCAGCTCGTCTCGATCGCGCTAGATGGTTTAACCGTGCCCGAGCGTCCGCAGGTTACGGGCAATCCCTATCCTGACGTGCCTGCAAACCGCTGGAGTGCAACCAAGATTGAAATGGCGAAAGACTTGGGGCTTATCACCGGCTACCAGGACGGTACGTTCAAGCCAACTCAAGTGGTTACCCGTGCTGAGCTAATGGCGATTATGCGTCGCGCGGCTGAGTACAAAAACAACACTAATCAGCTAGCAGCTAACCAGGCGGGTAAGGCGTTTAACGATACGCAGGGTCACTGGGCTCAGTCTGTTATCTCTAATATGTCTGAGTACTGTGGTGTGGCAACGCCGCTGAACGAGACAGGGAGTAACTTTGCACCTAATACGCCTGCTCAACGCAACTATGCAGCAGCAGCGATGGTACGCTTGCTTGACTGTTCCGCTTCTTCTACGACCGGACAGTAAGCGATCGCCTAGGCATCACTCTCAATGAATCAGATGTTTGAGTAGGTAGAACTTTCTTCAAGCCCCCGTATTTTTATATGGGGGCTTTTTTTGCTTTTGTTACATAGCTCTGTTGAGAGGCTTATTTTGAGGCGCGTAGTAGGCCGTAGCGGATAAGACCGCGATCATAGCCGGTGGTCATGAGGGCGATTGCTGCTGTCCCTCTCACCGTTTCTGTCCCTGCCTGAAAAATCCCGGCAATCACCTTTGGATCTAGCGCCGAGCGCACAACGTCTTGCCAAAAGAATTCTACCTGCTGCGACCAGTCCGCCGTGGTCATGTTTCTAAACCCGACCTGCTCGGCTAAGTCGCGATATCCAGAAAGTGAAATTACGTAGGGCAGATGGTAGAGCTGGTAGAGCTGATCGAGATGCGTTTGTTCGCTTTCGGTGAGCGGCCCGGCCAGGTTATCAATTTCGCGGTGGCACCAGGTCGCCATCAAAAACTGACCGCCCGGCTTTAGTACCCGATAGCATTCTGCCAAAAAGGCTTCTTTATCCGGCATGTGCTCACCGCTTTCCATCGACCACACAAAGTCAAAGTAATCGTCTGGAAAAGGCGTTGTTAGGGCGTCTACCACCTGAAAATCGACGGTGACAGGCGTGTCTGTTTCGGTGAAGCTCTCCCAGGGCTGTAGGGGAATGTTTTTTTCTTTGGCGCGATCGCCCGCCCGATTAGCCTGTACAGGGCTTAGCGTGATACCAACAGCCTTTGCTTTAAACTGATCGGCCAAATAAAGCGTACTGCCGCCAATGCCGCAGCCCACGTCTAAAATCGTTTGCGCGCTGCCGACGCCTGCCCAAGCCAGCAGCTCCTCTATAAGATCAATTTGCGCCTGGCGGCGGTCTTTGCGATGCTGACCGCTATCGCCATAGTAGCCGTGGTGCATGTGCTCGCCCCAGGTACGCTCCCACAGCAGCGAGGACTCGTCATAGAACTGCTGGATCTTTTCGGTGATAGTGGTGCCCATACGTGCGCGGCGGTTCCTTAAATAAGTTGGATTTGCTTTAGTGTAAAGGGCTCCTTCGTTTAGGGCTTGCGGCGCAAGGTGTCTTAATGGAAGGATGTGCTATGCCTTGCGAGCGCCCGACTTTCACACAGCTTCCAGTGAGCGTGATTTATATCTATGACCGTTTCTAGAACGATTTGTATTGGCTTTTTGACCCTGATTGTGGTCGGCACGCTGCTATTGATGCTGCCGTTTTCGCTGGCCAGTGGTGATTGGAATAGTCCGCTAACGGCTCTATTTACAGCGACTTCAGCAGTATGTGTGACGGGTCTGATTGTGGTGGATACGGGCACTTACTTTTCATCGTTTGGACAGGGCGTGATTCTCACCTTAATCCAGCTTGGTGGACTCGGCTATATGTCGGCCACCACGCTATTGCTGCTGTTGATTGGCCGCAGGTTAGGGTTAAAGGATCGCTTGGCGATTCAGCAGGCGATGGAAACCTCTGAGCTGGCAAATGTAAAAGCGCTGCTAATTTCAATTATCTCGATGGTGCTGGTGTTCGAGCTGACCGGGGCGTTTTTGCTGATGCCGACGTTTACTGAAGATTTTGCTTTTGGGCGATCGCTATGGCTTTCTGTTTTCCACAGCATTAGCGCTTTCAACAACGCGGGCTTTAGCCTTTTCTCTGATAGCTTAGTGGGCTATGCCGAAAGCGCCTGGCCGATGGCGGTAATTTCGGCGCTGATTATTATTGGCGGGATTGGCTATCAGGTGATTATGGAGGGGTTTATGTGGGTTCGCGATCGCGTTCGTCTTCGCAAGGCTCGTAACGTATTCTCTTTGCACTTCAAGATTGTCACTAGCACCACGATTGTTTTGTTGATTCTAGGCACGATTGCCTTTTTGCTGATTGAATTTGACAATCCTGAAACGCTCGCAAATAAAGGCTTTGGCATTCAACTGCTGTTTGCTGGTTTTCAGTCGGTGGTGATGCGAACGGCGGGGTTTAACTCAATTGATATTGGGGCGATGGAGACAAGTTCATTGTTTGTTGCGATCGCGCTAATGTTTGTCGGCGCGAGTCCAGGCAGTACAGGTGGCGGCATCAAAACCACCACCGTCCGCATTCTAATCATGAGCACCTACGCCGCCCTTAGAGGCAAAGAAGAAGTCAACTGCTATCAAAGACAGATTCCACCAGCGAGAGTGCTGAAGGCGCTTTCTGTCGTCGTGGCTTCAGCCTTTAGCGTCATCATCATCACCACCTGCATTTCTATCAGCGACCCCGATCTAACCTTCATCAGCATCTTATTCGAGTCCGTCTCTGCTTTTGCTACCGTGGGCCTTTCTACTGGCATCACCGCCGACTTATCTGTAATGGGCCAACTGTTCATCATCATTACAATGTACATAGGCCGCGTCGGCATTCTGCTGCTCATGTCGGCCTTACTAGGCGACCCGAGCCCCAGCGCCATTCACTTCCCCGAAGAAGACTTGCTAACAGGCTAAGTGACTGCTTTTGATGGATCTATGGGCTGCTTAGCTTTTCTGTATTCTCTACCAGGCTTTTGGCAAACGCATCGAATCTATCTGAGAGCTTTTCATCTTTGAGCTTACCTGCTTTATCAAAGGCGTTCCAAGCTTGACCGATGGCAATTTGTTCAGGGATGACCCAGGCGTGAACCCAGCGTAGAATGACGCGCATATCGTTGAGGGCATTGCTGTTAGGCTGGCCGCCAAGGACGCTGATTGCGCCTGCTACTTTGCCGTCTAAGTGCTCAAAGCTCATCAGGTCTAAGGCGTTTTTAATCACGCCGCTGACGCTGCCATGGTATTCGGGCGTAGCGATGATAAGGCCGTCTGCTTCGGTGACGGCCTTTCGCATGACCTCTACGTCAGGGTAGTCGGGATAGTCGCTGCCGCCATCACAGAAGGGCAAGTTCATCTCTTTTAAGTCAAGAACCTGTACTTCCGCGCCAAGGTCTTTAGCGCGTTCAGCAGCGATGTATAACGCTTGCATACTGTAAGAGTCTGTTCTTAAGCTACCGCCGATGCCTACGATTTTTACCATGGATGATGCTTTTTTCTCTGTGTACTTGTTGTTTTTTGTCTTCTTAGATTGTTGTGAAGAGATCAGGTACCAGCAGTCAAAGGAACAAAGTAATAAAGATGTAAACAAGCTGCTCTCTTGCTTATAGAGAATAACGTCTGCAAGTTTCTCTATCTTTAGAATTATATCTACTGATCACACCTGCTAAACAAAACAAAAAAGGACTGCTCTTATAGAACAATCCTTTCTTCGTTAGCTAGTTACTATCGTCGTGTTTGTAAGGCGAATAGTCAGAATCGATTTTAACCTTCGGTGGCTAGCTCAGTGCTACCGCGACGACGACCGCCGATCAGGCTGTTGTATAGCATCACGCCGACAGCCTTAATCAAGTTACCTTCTAGCTCTTGGAATAGCTCCATGTTGATACCAAAAGCATCGTTCGCCTCTTCAACAATGGCGTCCGCCATAGCATCATCGACAGGGGCTTCACTCAAAGAAGCACGATATTCGTTCTTGAAGGCTTTTTCATCTTCAATCGTTGGAAACTCATAGAAGGAAACGCCATCGCTACCTGTGAGGTTCATTGCACGTTGAGAAATGCCCTTAAGAATTTGACCACCGGAGAGATCGCCCAGGTAGCGAGTGTAGGAATGGCCGATTAGCAGCTCGGGCTGAGTCTCTGAGATTTCGCGAATGCGGGCAACGTACTTTTTACCAGCGGGAGAGAGTACGATCTGGTCTTTCCAATTAGCGCCGTAGTAAAAGGCAAGATCTTCTTCAAGGCTCTTTTTACGGTTTAGCTCAGGAAAGTACACCTTAGAAACAACTGGGTGATCCTTGTGCTTCTCTAGCTCTTCTTCCATGGCGCAATAGATGAAGTAAAAGTTGCCGACGAGCTTACGGTAAGACTTTTTCTCGACGACACCCCGCAAAAAGCATCGAACAAACCCGACGTTTTCGGCCATAGTGTGGGCCTTTTTTGTACCCTCACGGAGCTGGGTCGCTAAATTGTTGCTCATGTTTTCTTAGGGGGAGAATGTGTCTGAACGGTATATCTAAAATAATTGCGTGTCTGGTGACTATGCGTTCTGAACTTAAATCTTAAGGCGGAGACTCTACCCTAAGAAAGATTTCGCAACATTATTTCACGTTGAGAGTTTATTACAAGGCGCGTTTTAAGAATTGAAGGTCTTGGCATGAAAAACCCTCTGAACTTTTGTATCAGAGGGCTGCTTTTTCTCAGAAAGACTGTCCTGACAGGTTCAATCTAGATGTCCAAGTCAGTCATGTTGAGGCGAGGGCCATGGGTTTCGATGAATTCGCGGCGGGGAGCGACGCGATCGCCCATCAGCACCGTAAAGATCCGATCGGCTTCAGCAGCATCTTCAATCTCAATCCGCTTCAGCGTTCGCGACTCAGGATTCATCGTCGTATCCCAAAGCTGCTGCGGCATCATTTCACCTAAGCCCTTAAAGCGCTGTACGTTGTACTTTGCATTCTCAGGTAGGGCGGCGATGCCATCGGTTAGCTCACGTTCGCTGTAGCAATAGGTGTGGTTTTTGCCACGCTCTAGCTTGTACAGCGGCGGGCAGGCGATGTAGATGTAGCCTTGGTCTACCAAATCGCGCTGATAGCGGTAGAAGAAGGTCAGCAGCAGCGTGCGAATGTGCGAGCCGTCTACGTCTGCGTCTGTCATCAGGCAGATGCGGTGATAGCGGAGGTTTGCCGGATCGAACTCAGCGCCTTTAATGCCGAGCCCTAGCGCCGTAATTAGCGATTGGACTTCGTTGTTTTTGTAGATTTTGGAGTCGTCGGTTTTCTCAATGTTAAGAATTTTGCCTCGCAGCGGCAGGATGGCTTGGAAGCGGCGATCGCGCCCCTGCTTGGCACTACCGCCCGCAGAATCCCCCTCAACGATGAAGATCTCAGACTCAGACGGGTCGCGAGAGCTACAGTCTGAGAGCTTACCGGGCAAAGTCGAAGACTCTAGTACAGACTTACGACGAACCAAGTCACGAGCTTTCTTCGCTGCCTCAGCCGCGTTGAATGCCTGAATCGCCTTCGACAAAATCGCATCAGCAACGTTGGGATTGAAGTCTAAATATTCAGTGAGCGCCTCACCGACTAGCGAATCGACGATGCCGCGTACTTCGGTATTGCCTAGCTTCGTTTTAGTTTGACCCTCAAATTCAGGGTCAGGTACCTTCACCGAAACCACAGCTGTAAGCCCTTCGCGGATGTTTTCACCCGCCATGTTCGACTCGCCATCTTTGCGCTTTTTACGCTTACGCGCAAACACGTTCAGAGTACGAGTGAGTACGGTCTTAAGTCCTTCTAAGTGCGTACCGCCATCGATAGTGCGAATGTTGTTAGCAAAGCCCAGCAGATTGTCTGAAAAGGCATCACCACACCATTGCAGCGCGGCTTCTACCTGTACGCCGTTCTTATCAGAATTGACGTAGATAATTTCAGGGTGCAGGGGCTCTTTGCCATCGTTGATGTACTCTACATATTCCTTGATGCCGCCTTCGTAGCAAAAGCGCGACTCGCGCGGCTGCTTGGCTTTGATTAGCTCTAGGCGGTAGTCCGTGAAGGTAATGTCTACGCCTGCGTTGAGGTAGGCTAGCTCGCGTAACCTACGGGCAAGGGTGTCGTAGTCAAACTCTACGGTGTGAGTAAAGATGGTGGCATCGGGCTTAAAGACAACCTGCGTACCCGTTTTGCTGCTGCCTTTTTCGGTTTTGAGGGTGCCGATGGGGTTACCCTGCTCAAAGCGCTGGGTGTGAACTTTGCCTTCGCGCCATACGGTGACTTCTACCCATTCAGACAGCGCGTTTACGACTGAAACGCCTACGCCGTGCAGCCCGCCTGATACTTTGTAGCCGCTGTCGCCGCCGAACTTACCGCCTGCGTGTAAGACAGTGAGGACGGTTTCTAAAGCCGATTTGCCGGTAGTGGGGTGAATGTCAGTTGGAATGCCTCGTCCGTCGTCGGTAACGGTAACTGACCCGTCCGCGTTGAGGGCGGCTGTGATGTGACTACAGTGACCGGCTAGTGCTTCATCGACGGAATTATCAATAACTTCGTACACCAGATGGTGCAGGCCGCGTGGGCCGGTGCTACCGATGTACATACCCGGACGCTTACGAACGGGCTCAAGTCCTTCTAGAACCTGAATCTGCTGTGCGCCGTAGTTATTGTTATTCGCCATACGTGTTCTCCTGGTTCGTTCTTTAACCTTTAGGGGGCTTTTCTATCAGCCTATCTATCAGCTCATAATGCTCTACTCTGTATTGCGCTTGAGAGACGTTTTAAGGCGAGGAAATGATATTAGCCTATAAATTCTAGCACAAAGGCGTTAAAAGCGATTTTAGAGCTGTCTCAGCGCATTTATTAAAATGGGTTTGCAACCCTGTTTTTAGACTGCGTATGTAGCGGGCTGTAAATGGCCTTAATTTTGACGTTGCTATAACGTCGCAGACCGCCTCTATATTATTAATAGGGGCATTATTTGTTTTTTTGCCGCAATCTGGCCTAGTTAGTTCTCTTGTACTATAACTCACCACATTTGATTATCGTTGTTGGCCCGACGGCTTCTGGCAAGTCTGGTTTAGCAATGGCTTTGGCACAGCAGCGACCTTCGGTGATTCTTAGCGCGGATTCTCGGCAGGTGTATCGAGCGTTTGATATTGGGACGGCTAAGCCACCAGCGGCGGATTTACAGGCGGTGCCTCATCGGTTTGTAGATATTTGTGAGCCGACTGAGGTGCTGACGGTGGCGGACTATCAGCAGCGGGCGCAGGGGGCGATCGCGCAAATTCATCAAAAAGGTGAGCAGTCTCCGCTATTAGTCGGCGGCACGGGTTTGTACATCAATGCCGTTGCTAAGGGACTTAAAATACCACGTGTGCCGCCCCATTCAGCGCTGCGGTCACAATTCATCGCACTGGGCCAGCCCTATAGCTACAGGCTGCTAAAGCAGGTAGATCCTGAAGCTACCCAGCGCATTCATCAAAACGATCAGGTACGTACGCTGCGGGCCTTAGAAGTTTTTTATGTGACGGGGCAAACGATTTCGAGCCAGCAGGGAGAGAATCCGCCGCGCTACCCGATCCTATATATAGGGCTTGCTTGTGATGTGGATGTGTTGCGATCGTGTATAACCACCCGAACGCACCAAATGATTGAAGCAGGGCTTGCTGCTGAAGTAGCCGGTTTAATCGAAAAATACGGGCCAGATTTGCCCCTGTTGAAGACGCTAGGCTATGCCGAAATGCAGCAGCATCTAGCGGGAGAGTATTCTTTAGACGCTGCCATTGAGCAGATTATTCAGCATACCTGCCAGTTTGCCAAACGCCAGCGCACCTGGTTTCGCAAAGAACCTCGAATTGAATGGTTCTCAGCGGGCGATCCGACCTTAGTTGAGCAGGTGTCAGAACGTGTAGATTCGTTTGTTGGCGAATTAATCGAGCGTCAGTAAACCTACAGTTCTTCGGTTTCTAGTTCTTTGATGGGTATGGCCAGCTCTTTTTCTTTGGCGGGCTCGAACTCGGGCGATCGCGCTGGAATCAACTCCTTCTGACGCTCAGGCTGCGCCTCTGCTGTGCGCTCCTCTAGCTTCAGCGGCAACCGCACAGGCTGCTTTTCTTCAATTACATTCGTCTTCGGCAGGCTCCGCTCTAGCTCATCTAAAGGTCTAGGAATCACCATCACCGAATTCAGCTCACCAATGCGCTCAGCCTCATTCATACCGGCTTCAACGGCAATCACCACGTTAGAGAGCGACCCTTGAATAATAATGGTACACAGCCCTTCGCCAATCGTCTCATGCGAAAGCAGCGTCACCTCAGCCGATTTCGTCATTGCATCAGCCGCCCCTACCATCGCCGGAAAGCCTCGGGTTTCTAGCAGGCCAATGGCACTGCCGCCCATAGAACTACCCACACCCTCAAGTGCCTCAAGCCGCGTGTTAATCGGCAGCACCGCTTCTAAATTCGCCATCGGGCGCGGAATCATCGTGGCCGATACAAACTGCCCAAACTGCTTAGCTGTCTCTTCTCCGGCATGCACAGCCATCCGCACGTCTGCAACGCCGCCGCGCACAATCGCCGTGCAGTGCCCGCCGCCCGTCTTTTCGTAGCCCACCAAAAACACGTTAGCCGACTTCATCATGGCATCAGCGGTGCCAATAATAGCCGGAAAGCTGGTGGTAGAAACCATACCCAAGGCCGTGTCGTACAGCCAGTTACGGGCAGTGACGGTTGGCCTGCGAAGGGGAGTCGCATCTGAATGCATACGCTTATGAGGAAGAGTTACCGTTCAAGGATTGCCGATTGGGAAACAGCGCTGAAATGAGCTGCGTAACCTGCGATTTACCGGACACAGGGTTGCTAGAGTGCACGGCTAATGATGACGATCCATTGCCTGATTGTACGCTATTAGTTAGGTTGCTGTTATTGCTGTTGTTACCAACGTTGCTGAAGGGCTGATTGATAGAGGGCGGTGGGACAAAGGTGCTCGACTGGTCGCTGATATCGGGGATGGCGATAGGTTTAGCAGTAACCGGCCCCGGTTCAACGAAGGTATTTTTGAACGTTGTTTCTTGGGGGGTTGAGGCGTGGGTATTGATTCGCTGCGGTTGAGGGGCTGCTGCGTTTACCTTCGAGTCTGAGAAGGTTGAATTTGAAAAGGTCGAGCTTGTACCAGCGTTTGAGAACGTTGAGCTTACACTGTTCGGACTCGCACTATTTGGGTTTGCGCCAATAAGTGAGGCGGGTGGCAGAATGGCTTCGGCGGCTACGGATGGATTGATGACGGTGCTGCCGGGACTGATACAGGCGTTTGCGCCAATAGTGCCGTTACCGATAACTAAGACGTTTGCGCCTAAGCTGACGCCGGTTGAGAGAGTTAGAATGCCTGAGCGTGATTGAATGCAGACACCTGCGGCAATGCAGACACCCTTCTCAATAATAATGCGACTGTCGGAAGCAGCCTGCAAGACGACGCCGGGTGCGATCGCTGCCGAATTATCAATAGTCACATCGCCCACTACGCAGTAGTGAGTTGAGCTGATGAGCGTAGGTTCCCGTTGGATCACGTCGTTTAGAGGCTGCATACGAATAAATCAGTTTCAAGCAGCTCAGGCAATAGCAATGTATTTATCCTAAGCTGCCTGCTGGATTATGGACGCTGAATAGTGGCTTCTAATACCCGACGCTTGGCCTGAGTATCAACGCCAACTAGGCGCACATATTCGCCCTGATGGCGTGCAAGCTGCTTGCCCAGCTCAGAGATAGCCTCTGCCGGACGGCGAGCGCTAATTGCTTCACCATCTTTCCAAATACCGCTGCGGAAACGACGCTTGTCAGCAAATTCAATCGAGATTTTGTGGCCCTGATTTACAAGCTGGGTGATTTGATCCAGCACGTTGGCGTCCATGCCGCCGTTGTTCCCGGTGCCATTGCCGGTGCCGTTGCCGCCAGCTCGGTAGCTACTATAGCTATTAGTGCTGTAGCTACTAGGCTGACCTCGGAAGGCTGGATCGTCGTAGTGGGGTGGATTTGCATTGATAGGATCTTTGCCGGTACCCGAAACACCCTGAGCGGCCTGCCCTGGCTTTTGAATGGTCACTTCTGTAACACGGCGCTTGGCTTTGGCATCAATGCCGACTAAACGCACGTAGTCATCTTTGTGTCGGGCGAGCTGCTTGCCGACCTCCGAGATAGCCTCCGCCGGTCGGCGAGCATTAATTGCTGCGCCTGTTTTCCAGAGGCCGCTGCGGTAGCGACGCTTGTCGGCAAACTCAATCGAGATTTTGAGGCCCTGATTGACGATCTGCGTTACTTGATCTAACACGCGAGCGTCGATACCGTCGCCGTTGCCGCTACCGTTGCCGCTGCCACTACTGCCGCCAGCTCGGTAGCTGCTGTAGCTATTAGTGCTGTAGCTGCTAGGCTGATTCCGAAACGCCGGGTCGTCGTAGTGAGGTGGATTTGCGTTAATGGGATCTCTTCTGTTTTGAGAACCGCCTTGCTGCGAGGGCTGAATTTCTTGCTTTTGTCCGGGTTTTTGAACCGTCTGCGAAGACCCTCTGGTCTTTTGTGACTTGTTTATGCCAAAGACGCGAACGTACTTGTCGGCGTGCTGGCTCAAGAATCCCTGAAGCTGATTGAGTGAGGAAACAGAGGGCGCGGTCTGCCAAATGCCGCTGCGATAGCGACGAGCATCAGCGTACTCCACACCAATCTGATTGCCCTGTCCTAAAATCTGGTTGACAGCTTTGGCAACCGTACCACCATCGTCGCTCTGGGCATAGCCGCTGCTTTGAGCGCCGCCGTAAGATGAGCTGCTATAAGACTGGTTGCTGTAAGACTGGTTGCCATAGGATTGTGCACCCGAAGCAGAGCCGGATGAATCAACAGGCTTGCCGTCAGCTCTTTGAATGGTGGCGGAAGATACCCGGCGTTTAGCCTTTGGATCGATGCCAAACATGCGGACATATTCGCCGCTGTGCTCGGCTAGGCAGTGCTCCAAGTGAGCAATGACTTCTGACTCGTTTGTAGACTTGATCGGTGAGCAGCTTTTCCATACGTTGCTGGTGTATCTGCGCGCGTCTGCGTGCTCAGTGCCGATAATGAATCCACTCTGTAGCAGGCCGCGAACCTGTTGCACAACGTCCGCTGTGAGTCCGCCGCCATTAGAGTTGCTGCTGTTCTGGCCGTTAGAATAGCCGCTAGACTGACGATTAGATTGACGGGAGCCACCGTAGCTACCGGATGAAGCTGACTGAACGCTACTGCCCTTTGGCTTATCGCCGGGGCGCTGAACGGTTGACATGCCGACCCTGCGCTTGGCTTGAGGGTCGATGCCAAACATGCGGACGTATTCGCCACTGTGCTCTGCTAAGCAGCGCTCTAATGCTTCAAAGACGGCCTGCTCTCTGGTTTCTCTAATCGGTGTGCAGGTTTCCCAAACGCCGCTGCGGTAGCGCCTTTCGTCGGCGTGTTCCATGCCGATGCGGTAGCCCTGGCCTAAAAACTGGCGTACCTGCTGGACGATTTCGGGAGAGAGTCTTTGGGTTTGCATAGCGGCTCCTTTGTTGGCTCCTTTAGTGGCGTATGAGTAGCTTGAACGATTGGGGGATGGACTGTTAAGTGAGCTAGACGCTCGCGAACCACCTGAGCGGCTAGCTGAGCTTTGGCCAGAACGGCCTCGGATGGGAATAAGTTTGGCCTGAGACTGACGGCGACCCCCAGAAGTCTGCTGAGATCTTGATGAGCTGGCTGAACGCCCGCCCATAATCTCTTTGGCAAACTCAAGATCTTCGGGGCGCACGTTGGGAAGCTGATCGGCTTGGTGCTGAGTGGTAATAACGCTGCCAGAAGGAACGCATTTGCCCGCTGGGACTTCTACGTCTTGAACGAGCGTGTGCATCATCACAACGCAGCCATCGCCAATTCGGGCGTTAAAGACAGTGGAGCGAAAGCCGATGAAGCTGTCTGCGCCGATGAAGGCGGGGGAGTGGATGACGCATTTGTGAGAGATGAGAGTGCGATCGCCCACCCAAACCGACGCCGAAGCCCCAGCCTTGCTCATCACCTGAGGCCCGTCAACGCCTTCTACAACCACGCCAGGCAGCAGCAAGCAGCCTTCACCCACAACGACAGAAGCCCCAGCACTAGCTGTAATCGCCGTACCGGGTGCTACCATCGCGCCAGCGCCGACAGACACATCGCCCTCTATAAAAGAAAACTCGTGTACATCAGCCGTCGCGCTTACATTTGGATGTGCTAACAGACCTATGCTCGGCCCTGAAGTTGCCATACCGGCCTCCTGCTTTCTTCTGACATTTCAAAACTGGTATTTCAGATACAAAGCAACGTTATTACCCGTTTTGTCCCTATCTAAAATCTTCTCGTTTGTCATACAGCAGACCAGAATCCAGGCTAACCGTATCTACAATTGCAATGATGGCAGCGTCTACAGGCCGTTGGCTGTAGCCCTGCTGCTGACGCGCCGAACTACCCCGACTCACCAGCACCCACTCGCCAACACCAGCCCCGACAACATCGGCAGCGACTTCATATTCGTTCTGAAGCTCGCCTGACTCTTCAATGAGCTGAACAAGCAGCAGCTTGACCCCCATCAGACTGTCGTCTTTCACGGTACTAACGACAGTCCCTCTAACTTTTGCTAAGCGCATAAAGCGTTACTTATCTACCGTAAGGGCGGATGCCGCTGACGCTTTCGCGGAACTGCTCAACCGCTTCGGTGTAGCGAATCGGTAGCACGAACTCAAGGTTCTCGTGAGGGCGCGCGATGATGTGCGTCGAGAGCACCTGACCGCCGTTAACCCGCTTGACGTTCTCAACGCCAGCAGCGACAGAGGCTTGCACCTCAGAAACGTCGCCGCGCACAATGACGGTGACTCGGCCACTACCAATCTTTTCGTAGCCCACCAAAGTAACGCGAGCGGCTTTCACCATCGCATCAGCCGCTTCAACCACTGCGGGGAAACCCAACGTTTCCACCATACCTACTGCAATTGCCATACTCTTTTCCTAAAAAATCAAAACAAAAAAGTCAAAACGAAAGGCGAATTTTAAGCCTCGCTTCTACATCATCAGCCAAAGCACTTAAGACCTGAACTGTTCGACCGCTTCGGTGTAGCGAATCGGCAGGACGAACTCCAGGTTCTCGTGAGGACGCGCGATGATGTGCGTAGAGAGCACTTCGCCGCCGTTAACGCGCTTGACTGACTCCACGCCAGCAGAGACAGAAGCCTGCACTTCAGAAACGTCGCCGCGCACAATGACGGTAACTCGGCCACTACCAATTTTTTCGTAGCCCACCAAAGTAACGCGAGCAGCTTTCACCATCGCATCAGCCGCCTCAACGACTGCGGGAAACCCCTTTGTTTCAATCATTCCAACAGCAATAGGCATTAGTCGAGATCTCCTTCAAATAAAAAGCTATTACAGAGTTGAGCCTTTGCCTCTAAAACTTGCCTTAATCGCGCTGCATCGACCCTTTCATTCGATCTTTATGGAATACCGCTACTTTTCAGAATAGCGATACAGTGCCAGCAACTTTAGCTGCTAAAACTAGCCGTCTAGATGCCTAAAATTTGGTCTAAATTTTATAGCGCAAAGCTTAGTTTCAAAACTCCAGTTCTTAATAAACCGGACTCAAAAATTTATCTCAGGCGAGCCTGTATAACTCCTGCGTCATAACTCAGAATAAAGTGACGTTGCCCCTTTGACAATATAAGCCTCAATGATTGTTACTAATAGCGAGCATTATTAAAGCTTATGCGGGGTTCGTGGCTGTTTGTGTTGAAATATGAAGCTGTGTTAAGCGCTAGCTAAAGGCATTGAGCGACCTGCGTCAGGTAATATAAAGAAATATGAGAGCGCTTCCACTTGTAGAGTAGAGGTATGTAAAAGCGATGTCAGCCGGTTGTCAATAGGCTCCTATAAAGCAAAAACGCCCCTTAAAACAGCCTTGCAAACATTCTTTTATCTTTTCTCAGAGCAATTTTAATTGAGCATTTGGAATGACATAAAAAGGGTGCCGTCACAACTCATTAGATCGTCTTCTTTTTCGATTTTTAAAAAATTCTGAAGTGCCAGAGATGCAGTTTTTGATTCAGTGGAGTTGGTTGATCCCGATGTATGGCCTGGTGGGTGCTTTGCTAGCGCTGCCTTGGGCTACTCGGTTGATCCGAAGAACCGGGCCTCGTCCGGCTATGTACATCAACGTTTTTATGACGCTGCTGGCTTCTTTGCACGGGTTCTTCTTACTTCAGACTATTTGGAGCGGTGGCGCTCAAGAGGTCGATTTCCAGTGGTTTTCAGCAGCAGGGCTCAACCTATCGGCCTCTTTGGATCTTTCGGCTGTCAACCTGATTTTCTTAGAGCTGACCGCAGGCTTGAGCCTGCTTGCGCAAATCTATGCGATGGGCTACTTAGAAAAAGACTGGGCGCTGGCTCGGTTCTTTGCGCTGATGGGCTTTTTTGAAGGGGCGATTAGCGGCGTTATTTTGAGCAGCTCTTTGTTCTCTAGCTATTTTTTACTAGAGATGCTAACGCTCTCGACGTACTTGATCGTTGGGTTCTGGTACGCTCAGCCGCTGGTGGTAACGGCGGCTCGGGATGCCTTTTTGACTAAGCGCGTTGGTGATGTGCTGCTGTTTATGGGGCTAATTGCGCTGAGCACCTATGCTGGCAGTCTCAACTACAACGATCTGTATAACTGGGTGAAGGTTGCTGATATTACGCCGCTGGCCGCTACGTTGACGGGCTTAGCGCTGATTGCAGGGCCGACGGGTAAGTGCGCTCAGTTTCCTTTGCACCTATGGCTAGATGAAGCGATGGAGGGGCCGAGTCCGGCTTCTATTTTGCGAAATTCAGTGGTGGTGACAACAGGCGCTTATGTACTCATTAAGATTCAGCCGGTGGTTGTAATTTCGCCCATTACGCTAGACGTGCTGATTGTGATTGGTGCGGTGACGGCGGTGGGGGCTTCTTTGGTGGCCTTGGCCCAAATCGATTTTAAGCGAGCGTTTTCGTACTCTACGAGCGCCTATATTGGGCTGGTTTTTATTGCGGTGGGTACGGAGTGGCCGGGTGTGGCCTTGCTGCTGCTATTCACTCATGCCTTAGCTAAAGCGCTCGTATTTATGAGCATCGGTTCGATTATCTTTTCGACTAATAATCAGGACTTAACGGAGCTGGGCGGGCTTTGGTCGCGAATGCCTGCTACGACAATTGCCTATATGACGGCTGCTTTGGGGCTTACAGGTATTCTTCCGTTTGGCTGCTTCTGGTCGTTTTGCTTAGGCATTGAGTTTTTGTGGAGTGAGCATCCGCTGCTAGTGGGCGTGTTTTTGCTGGTGAACTTTCTCACGACGCTGAATATGGTGCGGGTGTTTCGGCTGGTGTTTTTGGGTAAGCCGCAGCCGAAGACTCACCGGACGCCTGAGGTGGGCTGGCTGATGGCCGTGCCGATGGTGACGCTTTCGGTGATGGTGCTGCTGGTGCCGGTGATGATGGCACAGCTATCGCTGCTGCCGCCGATGGCCTACTTCAATGTGACGGCGGTGCTGCTGTTGGTGGCCTCTGGGGTGCTGGGCGTGTCGCTGGGCTTTTATCTGCCGCTTAATCGAGCCTGGTCGCGCTCTAGTACGGCCTGGCTGCGGGTGGTTCAAGATTTGCTCGGCAACGACTTTTACACTGGGAAGCTTTACGACCTAACGGTGGTGCGGCTGGTGAGTCAGCTTTCAAATTTGAGCAACTGGATGGATCGCTATGTGATTGATGGGGCGGTGAATTTTGTCGGGGCGGCGTCTTTGCTCTCGGGTGAGGGGCTTAAGTACAGCGCTTCGGGGCGATCGCAAAACTACATTCTCACTATCGTGGCCGGGACAGCGCTACTGGTGCTAATGACAACCTGGGCGATGTGGTAGAAGCAGCACTGAATTTAGGAGAAGGCAGCAAGACTTTGGATAAGGTGAAAGGGGTCAGAAAAAGATTGTGATATTGAGTTCACTGCTGTTAGTTCCGCTGATGGGTGCTTTGCTCATTGGCATCTGGCCCGGCAAGCTAGAGTCCGCGCAGGCTAGGCTAGGCGCTTTGATTACGCTCGGCGTAACGTTTGTGCTTTCGCTGTATTTGGTCAGTCAGTATGACGTAACAAATCCTGGCTTTCAGTTTGTAGAGCAGTTGAGCTGGATAGAGCCTTTGGGCCTCAGCTACGGCATGGGGGTTGACGGCATTGCGCTGCCTTTGGTGGTTATCAACGCGCTATTGAGCTTTGTTTCGGTGTATCTAAGCGCGAATATTAAGCGACCTCGGCTTTATTTCTCGCTGCTGCTGGTTATCTCGGGCGCGGTGGCGGGCGCGTTTTTGGCTCAAAACCTGCTGCTGTTCTTCTTGTTTTATGAGCTGGAGCTGATTCCGCTCTATTTATTAATCGCAATCTGGGGCGGCGAACGCAGAGGCTACGCGGCGACTAAGTTTTTAATCTACACCGCGTTCTCTGGCATTCTGATCTTAGCGGCTTTTTTGGGACTCGCTTTTCTTTCAGGTACGGGCAGCTTTGACTACGATCCGGCGCTAGCACAAGGATTGACGCTGGCGCAGCAGACCGTGCTGCTGGTGATTTTGCTGGTGGGATTCGGCATCAAAATTCCGCTGGTGCCCTTTCATACCTGGCTCCCTGATGCTCACGTGGAAGCTTCTACGCCGATATCGGTGCTGCTAGCGGGCGTGCTATTGAAGCTGGGAACCTACGGCATTTTGCGCTTTTGCGTGGGGCTGTTTCCTGATGCGTGGATAGAGATTTCGCCCTGGCTGGCCTGGTGGGCGGTGGCGAGCGTTTTGTATGGGTCTTTGGCTGCGATCGCCCAAACCGATATGAAAAAAATGGTCGCCTATAGCTCGGTCGGTCATATGGGATACATTCTGCTAGCCGCTGCTGCTGCTACACCTTTGAGTATTCTAGGCACGGTCATGCAGATGGTGAGCCACGGTCTGATTTCGGCGCTGATGTTTTTGCTGGTAGGTGTGGTTTACAAAAAAACAGGAACACGCGATTTAAATGTGTTACAAGGGCTGATGGCTCCCGAGAGAGGTCTGCCTTTTGTTGGCTCGCTGATGGTGCTAGGGGCAATGGCCAGTGCCGGGATTCCTGGCATGATGGGCTTTATCTCAGAATTTGTTGTGTTTCGCGGTAGTTTTGAGAGCTTCGCGCCGCAAACGCTGCTGTGTATGGTGGGTTCGGGGCTCACAGCGGTATACTTTTTGCTAATGATTAACCGGGTGTTTTTCGGGCGGCTAACGGTGACCCCGCCGAACGTGAATGCTCCGGTCGATACGCTGATCTCTGGGGTAAAATGGCGCGATCGCGTTCCTGCCCTAGCGCTAGTGCTGCTGATATTTGCCTTTGGCCTGCAGCCTGAATGGATGACGCGCTGGATGGAGGCGACCACGACAACCTTTATTTTCCCGTCTGAATTTATCCCCCCGGCTGAGCAAGTTGCGATTACTCAGCCGCCTGCTTTCTTCCCTAATCCCGATTTCCCTTTCGGCGCATCTGTCCTCAATAACTGATCTGAAAATTGGCTATTTCAAGCGTGCCTGCTATGACCTCAACACCTTCTGCACCGCAGCTAAAAGCCGCGCCAGCTTATTCTTCAGCAGACTATATCGATCGCCTAGTAGAGGGGGGGACGCTACTGCCCGAAACGCCTGAGAACTTAAAAGAGGTTGTCGGTGTTTTAGATGCCTACGGTGTGGTCTTAGACGCCTATTCTAAAAATCTCAACTACATTGCAGATAGTCAGTTCTTGGTGCTGTTCCCGCTGTTCAAATACTTCAACGGAGATGTAACGCCACAAAAGATAGTGAAGCATCTATGGCATGACCGTATTAACTACGAATATGCCGAGTATGTGATGCGAACGATGATGTGGCACGGCGGCGGCGGATTAGACGCCTATTTAGATTCAGACGACTTTTGGGCCTGCTGCTCTCCAGCGGTTCGCGCCAAAAGCCGGTTCAATCCGGTGCTGCTGACCCTGAACGGTATTTTTCCAGAGTATTTGGCTGAGCAGGTGCGTCAGCTCTGCTATTACGCGGGGCTCGGTCAGTTTTGGCGGGTAATGAGCGATATCTTCATGGATCTGGCCAAGAAATACAACCAGGGAAAAATCAAGTCCATTGCCGATGTGGTTTCGCTGGTGAAAGACGGACTTGTTGCCAGCGCGGCTAAGCCTATCACCTACGCCGTGAATATAGGCGGTACTGAGTACGACATTATCCCGGAGTCAGTAGGGCTTACCTTTTTATCAGACACGGCGGTGCCCTATGTAGAAACCATCTTCTTAAGAGGAACGCCGTTTTTTGGCACGGTTTCGTATAACGCTCAAGCGCAGCAGGTACCGATCGATCAGGCGCAGTTTGGCTATGGCGCGCTGTTTGCTGACCCGCTGCCAATTGGGGGAGCGGGCATCCCACCGACGCTGCTGATGCAAGACATGCGTCATCATGTGCCAAGATACCTGCGCGACATCTATCAAAAATCTAAGCGCGGGCAAGACGATATTCGAGTGCAGCTCTGCGTGAGCTTTCAGAAGTCAATGTTTTGCGTGACGGAAGCGGCGGTCAGAGGCATGATGCCTTATCCGGCTGATACTAGCGATCCGAAAGAGCAAGTGATTAACTATGACTACTTGAGCGGCTGGATGAAGCG
Organism: uncultured cyanobacterium; assembly: GCA_963793265.1. Lineage (GTDB taxonomy): Bacteria > Cyanobacteriota > Cyanobacteriia > Phormidesmidales > Phormidesmidaceae > Phormidesmis. The sequence continues at coordinate 1,321,878 of CAWBZI010000001.1, read as the reverse complement.
CCTAGCAGAATCGAGGATAGACGTGGTTCAAACAGAGCGCGTTACAAAATCTGCGACTGATCTCAAATTGAACAAGTAGCTAAGCACGTCTATTGGCTGTGCTGCCAGCGTCATAGCTCATTCAGCACGGCGCGACGAATAATCTCTGTAACAGAAGCGGCCATTAGGGCATCTACATATCGCGCTTCTTCATTGGCATCTCCTACGCCCTGAGCCGCGATGAGCGTGAAGCCAATTGAGTAGTTTTGATAGGCAGCGGTAGGATCGGGTGCGCCTACGTTGGGATTGGCAATCTGGCGGGGGAGGCTGAACTGGGCAAGGGCGCAGTAGGTGAGTTCGGTGCGATCGCGTCCATCACTCCGGCCAAACCCACTTTTAGACATAATCACAGGCGATCGCACCACCTGATCTAAGCCCAAAGCCGTCAGCGCCACATCCACATACCGCGCGGTATCGACACCCATCGCTCGAATGATGCTCTCTAAACTGTGCGTTTGTAAATTAGGAATTCTTGAGCGTGCCGGTAGCCGCCAGTGCCAACCGGCCATAGTCATCAGCCGCGTCAAATCGTAAGTAGACATCAGGTTTTGGCCGCTATGGTCTGCCTTCGGTGACTTTAGCAGCACTTCTTTAGTCTGCAAGCTATACAGCTCAGGGATTTGGATGAAAGGCACCTCACCATAGCGGCCCTGGAAAGAAAGCGACTGGCTCCCGGTCATTTGCTGTGTCCACTTTTCCAAACGCGCTGGAGTTTCAAAGTTTTTGAACATTACCGCAAGCGAATTAGAGGTCGCAATGCGGTTGTCGTAGCTCATAATGCCAGCGGCCAAATCGTGAAAGGGGAAGCCGCTATATTTACCAGTGCTGCCGACAGCTCTCACCCGGCACTGGTCGATATCTGCGGTTGGTGAAACGGCATTAGCCCGCGCGGCGACGTTGAGTAGCGGAATGAATTTGGTTGAACTCCAAAGCTGGCGATCACTTAAAGCATCCCGTCCTAACCATCGCCCCTGCAGCTCGCCGTTCTGCACCGTTGCTATACACACGCAGGCCGACAAAATATCGGGTGATAGAAACGCTAGCCCGTCGTCATTAACAAAAAATACGTCGCCCGTTTTGGGATAAGGTGCTGCATTTTTTAGGGAGGGGGCGATCGCATCTGGCTCCTGTAATCGCAGCGCATACTTAGTAATATCGCTGCGATAGGGAGATGACTGTATGCTTCGATCTAGAAAAGCTAGCTTGGCCTGGTCAAACTCTGCCTCTTGCTGAAGAAACTGTTGAAAGACAGCTTGAGTATTTTCGGCAGCGCTCAAGGCTGGATAGTGACTGGCCAGCTCTGTGCTCGGTACTTCTAAAACGCGGCAGAGCAAAGCAGCGACTTCGCCTCGAGTCACGGCCTGCTGGGGCCGCAGTGAACGCGGCGATTTGAGCTGTTCTAGAAGCTGACGGTTAAGGGCAGCGGCGATTGCCTCACGTGCATAGTCCGGGATCTTTGCTGCATCGCTAAACTGCTCAGCGACCAAGTTTTGTTCCGTTACTGGCTCATCCAACGGTATCAACGTAGTGTCAAAGCCTTGGGTCGCTTCTAGTCCTAGCATTAACACAACGATGGACTGGGCGATAGAAACATTTTGCCGGGGGCGAAACGTGCCGTTTTCATAGCCGCTAAACAGGCCGCGCTCGGTGGCCCAGGCGATTGCGTCATGCGCCCAATATTCAACCGGCACATCTCGAAACGCTAGGGATGCCTGCTGTGCTAACAAATCTGGAAACACCTTCGGCATCAGGGCTGCAAACTCCGCCCGGCTTACCGTAGCCTTTGGCCGAAACGTGCCGTTGGGATAGCCGCTAAGGATGCCGCGTTGGGAGAGTGCCACAATGCACGGGCTAGCCCAGTGATTTGCAATGTCAGAAAACATATCTTTTATATTTAGGTGGCTGATCTTCCAACTGGTTCAGGAAACTAACGGTATTGTCCCACCGTATCTGAAGCCTGTCGCTAGCGTATTTTACAAATCGCCTGTCAGTATTTTTACTAGGGCTAGTTTTGCCGTCAGGAATGACTGTTCTGGAATGGGGGCGATCGCCCCCAAAGGCATCGCCTCCAAAGACAGAGTTTTACGGCTAAAGCGTCACAGAACCCAGAATTTTGTCTTAGGCTCAAAGAAGAGAATCTTTTAAGGGCTCTATAGGGCTCTATGCCAACGCTTATGACTCAGCTTGCACCCCCCGCTCGATCTGCTAAACCCGCTCAATCTCCCGCTCAATCTGCTCAAACGACCAACCAAACGGTCGTGCTCGATGTGCAGGGCATGATGTGCGCGGGCTGCGTGAGCACGGTAGAAAAAAAGCTGGCTCAGTGTGAAGGCGTGGCCTCAGCAACGGTGAATTTGGTGACGGAAGTGGCGGCGGTGGCCTGTTTGCCTGAAGTAGAACCCGAGGTGATCGCCCAAGCCCTAACCGACGCGGGCTACCCTAGCAAAGTGAGATCGGCTGAGGACAGCAACAATCCGCTCGCGGCTGAATCTGACTGGCTGGCGCGTAAAGAGGCCGCTCAAAAGGATCAAAGCCAGCAGCTTGTGACGGCGCTGGTTTTGCTGGTGCTCTCTACGATTGGGCACATAGAGCATTTTGGCTGGGCGCAAGGCTTTTCGATTCCGGTGCTGAGCGCCCTTTGGTTTCATGGCATTCTAGCGACGCTGACGCTAATTTTTCCGGCCCGCAAAATTCTAGTAGAAGGAGCCCAAGGCATTCGGCGCGGCTCGCCTAACATGAATACGCTCGTGAGCCTGGGCGCGCTGAGTGCATACGGCACGAGTTTGGCGGCGTTAATTTTTCCAGGGTTAGGCTGGGAGTGCTTTTTTGATGAGCCCGTGATGCTGCTGAGCTTCATTTTGCTGGGGCGAACGCTGGAGCAGCGGGCGCGGTTTCAGGCGGCAAGTTCATTGCGATCGCTCATTGCCCTACAGCCAACCCTGGCTCGACTGGTGCCCGCTCCCGATCTGACGGCTGAGGCCGATGGTTCTCATAAGGACGATTCTAATGGGGATGCGCCGAGCGGTGAACCTGGCGTGCAAATTCCAGCGGCTCAGGTGCAGGTGGGTGAATGGCTGCAGGTGTTGCCGAGCGAAAAGGTGCCGGTGGATGGGCAGATTGCGATCGGTCAAACGACTGTAGATGAGTCCATGCTAACGGGTGAGTCGATGCCGGTTGTGAAGCAGCCCGGTGATGAGGTGGTCGCAGGCAGTCTTAATCAGTCGGGGGCGATTACGCTACAGGTTTCGCGCACCGGGGGCGAAACGACGCTGGCGCAGATGATTCATTTGATTGAGACGGCGCAGACTCGAAAAGCGCCGATTCAAGGGCTGGCCGATGTGATTTCTGGCTACTTTACCTATGGCGTGCTGACCTGCGCTGCGCTGACGTTTGGCTTTTGGTACTTTATCGGCACGCCGCTATGGCCCGATATTGCAACTTCGGCCATGGGTCATTTGCATCATGCGGCTCATGCGGGTTCGGCTATGGCTTCTGATGGGATGGGGGCGAGTGGCAGTATGGCCAGTGGGAATTCGCTGCGGCTATTAGTGAGTTTGAAATTGGCGATCGCAGTCGTGGTCGTTGCCTGCCCTTGTGCGCTAGGTTTAGCCACGCCGACCGCAATTCTGGTGGGTTCTGGCATGGGCGCGCAGCAGGGCTTATTAATTCGCGGCGGCGATATTCTAGAATCGACTCGCGGTCTAGACACGCTGGTATTCGATAAAACAGGAACATTGACTACGGGCAAACCGCAGGTGACGGACTGCTGCCCCTTGACTGCTGATGTTTCGACTGATCGGCTATTGCAGATTGCGGCCACGGTTGAGAGCGGTACGCGTCATCCTTTGGGCCTGGCTATTCAATCGGCAGCGGCTCAAAAGCATCTAGATCTGCTTTCGGCAACGGATTTTCAAACTGAGGCTGGGTTTGGGATCGCAGCGACGATGGTGAGCGGCAGTACGTTTTTGCTCGGCAATTCGGCCTGGATGGAGAAAAATGACTGCGCGATTAGTAGCGAGGCCGAAGCGTTAGCGGCTTCGCTGGGCCAATCAGGCAAAACGGCTGTGTTTGTGGCCAAAGGCAATCAGTTGATCGGTGTGATTGGCGTAGCTGATAGCTTGCGAGAAGATGCCGTGGAGACGGTGGAGAAGTTGCGATCGCTCAATCTATCCATCCAAATACTCAGCGGCGACAGCAACGCAGCGGCAACGGCAGTGGCTAAACAGTTGGGACTAAGTGGTAAGGCCGTGCGAGCAGAAGTTACGCCTGAAGGAAAGTTAGAAGCGATCGTCGCGCTGCAAGAAGCCGGACACCGCGTCGGCCTCATTGGTGATGGTATCAACGACGCGCCCGCTTTAGCCCAGGCCGATATTGGCATCGCCCTAAACTCAGGCACCGATGTGGCGATGGAAACTGCCGACATCGTGCTGATGCGCGACGCCCTATCTGACGTGGTGAGCGCCATTCAGCTCAGCCGCGCCACCTTTAACAAAATCCGCCAAAACCTGGCCTGGGCCTTTACCTACAACCTCATCTGCATTCCGCTTGCTGCCGGAGCCTTTTTACCTGCTTTCGGCGTATCGCTAAACCCTGGTTTTGCCGGGGGGCTTATGGCCCTTAGCTCAGTCACCGTGGTGGTAAATTCCTTACTGCTAAAGCTACATCGCGCCTGAAATACTCCTATAAGCAAAGGCCCATAAGCAAAGGCCCATAAGCAAAGGCCCAGCCATCGAGAAGATGAGCTGGGCCTTTATTTGTAGATTAAGAAGCCAGAGCTACTAGCCTTGTTTCTTCCAGGTCGCCCCGTTAGAAATGCAGATTAAGTTTTCACCGTAGTGTTCAATCATGCCGCTCTGACGCAGCTTGCCCATTAGCCGAGTCACCGTGACCCTAGTGGAGCCAATAGCGCTGCCGATTTGAGCGTGAGTCAGTGGGAAGGGCAGGTAGTAGCCCTGCTCACACTGCTCACCGTGCTCATCAATGAGTAGCGTCAAAAAGCCCAAAAGCCGATCGATAGTACGACGCTGCCCTAACGTACTTAGCCACAGTAGCTTGCGCTGATGCTGCCGACGAAAAGCGTCTAGCACCTCCTTTTGAAAATGAGGCCACGTGTCTAAGTCATTCCAATACAGCCAAATCACCGTGGTTTGATCCACATGCGCAAAGCTTTGCAAGGTAAAGGGCGGCTGAGCAACGACTTCAAAAGGTTGACCAGCCCCAACGAAGCCCAAGAACGCTTCTTCGGCGGCAACTAGAGGCATCCGAGCAGTGGTACTTTTTTGCTTCATAGAGGCACTCACTTGAGCGTTGCCCAGCAGGCGAACAGACCCTTTTTGAACCAAATAAAGCAAGCCAGGCCGGGCAGGAATCTTTTCGTCTTTGTTGAACGTACGACAGCGATAGTGCTCGCTCGCCCAATCAGAGATACGTTGCCACGCTAGAAAAGGACGTGCGTTATCCGGTTGAGGGGGGGAAGACATATTAGCAATACTAGAATTGAGTTTAACCGTTGTAGAGAATGTCATCTAACGAGTGTGAATAATTGCATAACTTTGAGCTGCGGGCAAAACAAGGATGAGCAACTGAATTGAAACTTCCGTATAAATACGGATACTTCAAGGCGTTATTTTTGTGGGACGGGGCTGCTTTAAGTAATTGTTTCTACGTAGCTGTTATCTGGAGGGAACATCTAACGGCTAGCGTCCTTATGACAATCACTGTATTCACCGAATGACAGCGCATACAGTAATCAAACACGACAACTCTAACGTTGTTAGTACATTAATATAAATTGTTGGGTTTTGTATGACTAAATTCCCTTCTTTACAACTACTTCAGCATTTCTTAGTAGGGCTCATCAATAAAACTACAGAAGCGTCCGTAAAAACTACAGTGAATTCTTTTATCAAGGTGCTTTAGAGGTTCAGTCGCAGTGATAATTTTATCTCTCAAAGGTACATTGATGTACTGTTTAAATCGGGTTTTGTTTAGCAAGTGTGAAGCTGTCTCTACTAGCTTCACCAAGTTTTTACAAGCCAGTCGCACTCAATTTGAATTATTGCCTCAAGCAGATCCGACTCGCCTGCACCCCGACTCACTATCCACTTCAGCGCCTAGAAGGGAAAGTTGGCGAAAAGTACCGCTGCAAAGAAAGCAAACTGTGAAGGATATTCTCTACACATCAGCGCTGCCCCAAATGCTGTTTTCGAAGATTGCACCAGAGGACACTTGGAACTTTTTAGAATTTTCTGAGTGCCTGACTAAACAATTGAGGAAACGTGGCTTTGAATTGACAAATTGTGAGCCAGATCACAGAGGAGAAGACATTGCTTTACGCTGGTTACTTTGGAATGAGTTTGTAATAGAAACTCAACGGCCAGGATGGATTACTTTTCGTCTTTCTGAAGCAGGACTTGATCTATGGCTGAAGCGCTGCATAAATTGCAACGATGAGGGCAATTTATTGTCTCATTATTCAAAGGCAGAGAGCCCGATAGTAGACGATATCTTGGAGCCCAAACCAGTTCAAGGTGAGCTGATTTCAGATGAGCTAACGTGGCAGATGCAATACACCTATACCCAGTGCTGTAGGCTTCTACGTCTATGGGAGCAGGTTCATTTCTATACTGATGGTTCGCTAGTCGCGGACAGCACTATGTTTCCAGATGGGGCGTCTCTTTGGCTAGCGGCTGATCAGAGCCAGATGCAGATTGTGCAACAGCTCATTGCGATCATTGACGATATGGCCGAGGCTCTGTTTTGGATTCCTTATCGATTGCCCTCAAAGCAATATTTTTTGCTCTTGAAGCGTGCATCCCAACTGTGTCAATCATTTGACCTATTTTGTCGCACCTGTTTGAGTGGTTTTCCTCAGCATACGACTTCCCCTTTAGCAGGCGCGACCGCAGACATTCCTAACGAATATCATGCAAGGTTTTATTTAGTGGCCGTCATAAAAGATGTTCTCAAAGCACTGCTACATCAGTATTTCAATCTAGAGGCTCCGGCCAGCCTTTAGGGATGCAACAGCGATGCTGAGGTGCCTTTCTTACCTGCGAAAAAGCCGTGTGCCAATTGAAAGTGATGGCCATCGAAGGTGACAAATTTAGAGCTATCCCCTATATTGATGAAGTGTGAGGAGCGAACCAGTAAAGGCACCGAGACGAAACACGGCCAGTCGTCGGTGCCTTTTCTGATTTTAAAGGCAGCTACCTGCACTTAATCTATAGAGTTCTTCTCTTCGTGACCTCTATACAGGCGCTCACTTAAGGCCATCTAAAGCTATTGAGTCGAAGGCTACAAAGAAAGCATTTGTCTACTATTGATAACGGCCCGGTCGATTAGACCGCAGGCTGTTTGCCGCCTTCGTGATAGCCTAAGCGCTATGAATGGAAGCGGATACCAGCGGCGAATGAGCTATCGCCTGCTGCTGATGGTGTTGTGGGCGACACTCTTAGTATTTGCCGTTGAGCTAACGGCGGGGTGGGCAAGTAATTCTCTGTGTTTGTTAGCAGAATCTTTGCATACGCTAATCGACGTTTTTAGTACGCTGCTGGGGCTGATTGCGATCGCCTCTCCCCAGCGAACGCTCGGCAAAGAAATTTGGGGCTATGGTCGAGGCGAGGCCGTCGGGGCGCTGCTGCTATCGGCGGTGCTAGGATTCGCCGGAATTTCTTTGGCGATTGTTGCTTTTGATCAGCTTGAAGCTTCGCTGTTTCATACGACGCGCGGTGCTTTTCAAGTCAGCGTGAGCGGGCCAGTGATCGTTTTGGTATGGGTGATCGCGCTATCGCTACTAGGAACCGTTTGGTTGGTGGCCGGGCAAAGCAAGCAGCTCAATAGCCTGGCGCTCAAGCTGAATGCTCAGCATATATTAGCGGATGCCTGGAGCACGGGGCTGATGCTGCTCGGGTTGATTGCGATTGGGCGGGGTTACTTGTGGCTAGATCCGGTGATAGCGGTGCTGCTGGTGATTTTATCGACGCGCAGCCTGTGGCAGGTATTGCATAGCCAGCTACCCATGCTGCTGAAGCCGACAGCGATCGCACCAGAGGCGATCGCTCAAATTGCCTGCCAGGTAGAAGGCGTCACCCGCTGTACCCGCATCCTTTCGCGGGGCATGGTGGGCCGTCAGGTATGGATAGAACTACACCTAGCGCTGCATCCAGAATTTATGGTGATAGCAGGTGCTATTGGTGAACGCATAGAAAAGTCACTGCGCGATCGCTACGGCCCCGTACGCGCTCAAATTTGGATTGACACTAACCGCAGTCCGAACCCATCGGCCCCAGATAGCGGATCAAATAAGGCGAAAACACCTCGTAAATAAGCGTCAGCGGCTTACCGTGATGCCAAAACAAATAGTGCCGACCCCAAAAAGGTCCTTTTTGCTCAAAAGCCTCCTCAAGCGCTGCCGAATGACCAAAGTAAATGCCTTGAATATCGCGATAAAGCTCTGTGCGTAGCTTTGCCAAGCTAGCCCAAACCGGCAGCGACCGATTTTCTAAATACTCGTCTACATGGCTCGCTTCCCACCATGAGGTAGCGTAGGCCAAACGCTGCCCAGAGGCCGTCCGCAGCCAAACCTGCCGTCTCAAATGCGGCCCCGGCACCTTTTCAATCTGCATCGGGGCCGCATCACCCTCTGCTTCTACTGGTGACATATCAATCACATCTACCTCAGTCGGCTCGCGCGTGAGTAGCTGTAGATGCCGCGTAGGAGAACCGTCACCCAGCATTAATATCTGCCAGGCCGGTGAGAGCTGATCGTGAGGAAGCCCTCGATCGACCACTGATTTATCGCCTTGCCAAAGGGGCTGTAAGGACTGCCAGGCTGCCTGCTGAGAAGAACCGATAGAAGAGGCTGAAGTCAAAGCGTTTACTGTATGAGTGTTTACGACAATGTTTACAAAAATTTACCTATTATTCATCATAGCGAGACAGCTAATAAATAACCCCACAGGGTTGAGCCACTTTGGCATCCCTGCGGGGTTATTTATTATGGCTATGCGGATGGCGAGACTCGAACTCGCAAGGCTTGCGCCACACGCCCCTCAAGCGTGCGTGTCTACCAATTCCACCACATCCGCAAACACGGTGTCGGTTAACAACAATACGACATAATGAGCCTCTTTCGTCAGAAAGTTGGTGAGAAGACCCTGCGTGATACGATCATCTTCTTAACAACTCAGCGAAAAAATGCTGGCTGCCAGATGAGCTTTTCTAAAATCTTAATTGCCAATCGGGGTGAAATTGCGCTGCGAATTATTCGTAGCTGTGAGGAAATGGGGATTGCAACCGTCGCGGTGCACTCTACGGTCGATCGCAGTGCCCTTCACGTGCAGCTTGCCGACGAAGCGGTTTGCATTGGCGAAGCCCCTAGCAGCAAAAGCTATCTAAATATTCCAAACATCATCGCAGCAGCGCTCACTAGAGGCGCAACGGCCATCCATCCCGGCTACGGCTTTTTGGCAGAGAACGCTCGGTTTGCTGAAATTTGTGCCGATCACAACCTTACGTTCATTGGCCCCACGGCAGACGCAATGCGGGCGATGGGCGATAAGGCCACCGCTAAAGCCACGATGCAGCGGGTAAAAGTGCCGACGGTGCCTGGCAGTGAAGGGCTGCTCAGTAGCCCGGAAGAAGCCTCCGAGCTGGCCGCTAAAATCGGCTATCCGGTAATTATCAAGGCCACAGCAGGCGGCGGCGGGCGCGGAATGCGGCTGGTGCGCGAGCCGGACGAGCTGCGTAAGATGTTTATGGCCGCTCAGGGTGAGGCGGAGGCTTCTTTTGGTAATCCAGGGGTTTATTTAGAGAAGTTTGTTGAAAATCCTCGCCATATTGAGTTTCAGATTTTGGCCGATAGCCATGGCAATGTGGTGCACCTGGGCGAGCGAGACTGCTCTATTCAGCGCCGCCACCAAAAGCTATTAGAAGAAGCGCCAAGTGCGGTGCTCGATAGTAAGCTGCGTAAGCAAATGGGTAAGGCGGCGGTGAGAGCGGCGCAGTCGATTGACTATGTGGGCGCAGGGACGGTGGAGTTTTTGGTCGATGGCAAAGGCGACTATTACTTCATGGAGATGAATACGCGCATTCAGGTAGAGCATCCGGTGACTGAGATGGTGACGGGGATCGATTTGATTGCAGAGCAAATTCGGGTGGCCCAGGGCGATCGCCTCTCGTTTAGCCAGGATGACATTGTGCTGCGGGGCCATTCAATTGAGTGCCGCATCAATGCTGAAGATCCTGAGCATAACTTTCGGCCCAATCCGGGTCGCATTAGCGGCTATCTAGCGCCAGGTGGCTTAGGCGTGCGGATGGACTCGCATGTGTATACCGACTATGAAATTCCGCCCTATTACGATTCGCTAATTGGCAAGCTGATTGTGTGGGCTCCTGATAGAACCACGGCGATTAGTCGGATGAAAAGGGCGCTGCGTGAGTGTGCAATTACTGGTCTACCGACGACAATTGGGTTTCATCAAAAGGTGTTGGAGCATCCTATGTTCATTAAAGGTGAGGTGTATACCAACTTTGTCGCGGCGATGATGGAGTGAGCCGAAAGTTTGAGATATACATGAGATATACAAATGGGCCACGCAAAAAGGGACGATCGTTATGGCTAACGGTCGTCCCTTTTTTGGTATTAATTCTTTTAGGGTGGCCTTAGGCGTCAATGAGACGCATGGACGCCTAGCTCACTTTCATCGTTGCAAACTCGTCTTCGGTAAAGGTGACTCTGTAAATTTCAACCAGGGCAGCGCCTTCTACTCTCGTTGCTAAGTTCACCAAATGGTTGAGTAGCGATCGCGAGGAAACAACGCCCGTCAAAATCACCACGCAGCCCCGCTGGCGAACTTTCATCTGCGCAACCTCTTCGCCAACGGTTTGCTCAAAGCACTGCATCACGCGATTAGCCAGGCCGTTGTAGTCATATTCGCCATAGATACCGATGCGCTCTGGCGGACTGCTTCTAAAGCTATTAATAGAATGTTCTGTTGCTACCGAGCCGAATGGCTTATTAACCGCTGGAATAAGCACTACCGATGATTCACCCAACACACCCATGTTCTCAGACCCCCAAAGTCTAATGTGCCAACCTACAAACGATTGACTTGCTGCTACATTTGCCGCTGTGTAGGGCCGCTAAGTAGAACTGCCAATCATCTATACGTAGCTTTCGTTACAAATACGCAGCTTTTTATATGGCCTTCACACAACGTATTCACAAAAGCACTACTAAACTGTACTTCTCTTTAATAGTTGGCAAAGATTGTATAAATAATACAAGGATATTTGCGTATATTTTGATACTTCGCGCGTTTGTTTTTCCAAATTGCCGTATTCCTGCTGGAAATAGGCGTATTTTTAGAGAACATTTAGCACTTTTTGTAAAAGTACAATAAAGCTTTAAAGAATGTGCGGATAAATGACCAGCTTGCGTACTGTCTACTCTGTAGCTGAGCTTTGCGCTGACGGTATAGCTACCTACGGATACTCCCTAGCTGAAGATTACGTAGTTTTATGAAGTGGTTGTCTTATGCGATTCCTTTATGTAAGAGCGCGACTGCATAAGCAGCGATGCCTTCTTCTTGGCCTAATGGCCCTAGCTTTTCGTGGGTAGTGGCTTTGATGCCAATTTGGTCAGGTTCTATGTGTAGCGTGCTGGCGAGGCGATCACGCATCGTCTGAATATGAGGCTTCAGCTTGGGCCGCTCGGCAATCACCACGCTGTCAATATTACTGATTTGCCAGCCCCGGTCTAGTACGAGCTGGTGCACTTTCTCCAAAAGCATCTGACTGTCTGCCCCGGCCCATTTGGGATCGCTAGGCGGAAAGTACAGGCCGATATCGCCCAGGCTGAGCGCACCTAGCAGGGCGTCCATAATGGCGTGGGTGAGCGCGTCAGCATCGCTGTGGCCGAGCAGCCCTTTTTCGTGGGGGATGTCGATGCCGCCCAGGATGAGTTTGCGATCGCTCGCAAGCCGGTGAATATCGTAGCCGTTACCAATGCGTATGTTCATATATTCTGCTAAGCGCTTCTTACCAGATTAGTCGCTATGCTGCTGCCACTGCTCGAATAGATCGGGCCTTCTTTGCTGCGTACGTTCAATTTGCTGCTGCTTTCGCCACTGAGCGATCGCGCCGTGGTCGCCCGACATCAGCACTTCGGGCACGTCCCACTGGCGAAACTGAGCTGGGCGCGTGTACTGCGGGTAGTCGAGCAGGTCGGTTTGGAAGCTCTCGTACTTAAGCGAATCGGTTTTGCCAACGGTGCCCGGCATCAGGCGGATGACGCCGTTGATCAATGTGAGCGCAGGAATTTCGCCGCAGGTGAGCACAAAATCGCCCAGGGAAACTTCTCGGGTGACAAGATTAAGCACGCGTTCATCGACGCCTTCGTAGTGACCGCAAATGAGCACGAGTTGATCGTAATCGGTGGCTAGCTCATGCAATAGCGGCTGATTCATGGTTTGCCCTTGCGGGGTCATCAGAATCACGTCGCGGCGAGGGTAAGTGGGTAAAGACTCGACGGCAGCAAAGATGGGTTCTGGTTTCATCACCATGCCGACGCCACCGCCGTAGGGAATATCGTCTACTTTGTGGTGCTTGTCGGTGGTGAAATCGCGTGGATTTGTGATGTGTACAGAGGCGATTTGGCGATTGAGGGCGCGGCCTATTAACCCCGAGCTAAGCGGGGAAGTGAAGAAGTCGGGGAAGAGACTAATTACGTCGAAGCGGAGTTTGGCAGCAGGAGAATCCATAGAATCCATGGGACGGCGCACATATGGACTCTATGGATGATACATGTTTGATTGAGTTCTGAGACTGCCTGAGGCTAATTGATTAGCGCGCGTGAGAGCGATCGCACCCGGTTAGATAAATCTGCCTGAACTGTCTTGCGATCCAATGCTGTAGCTATTTGCAGTGCGCGCTGGAAATACTCATGAGCGCCGATAAGATCGCCGTTCTCCTGAGAGATTTCGCCGAGCGTTCGCAGTGTGATCAGGCGCTGCCAGTCATCGCCTGTTGCTGCCGCTAGCTCGATGCGATCGGTCAGATATCGAGTGACTTCACCCGGCACGCCTAGCCGACGATAAACATTGATCAGGCCGTCAATTGCTCTGAGCTGAAGGTAGGGATCGTCTATGTCTTGCGCAAGTGAGAGCGATACGCGGTAGGCTCCTACGGCCTGCCTGAGCTGGCCCATTGCAACGTATACGTCGCCTAAGTTGCTGTCGGTGTTGGCCTGTCCGGCATAGTCGCGAGCGCGAGCGCGGTAGTTAGCTGCAACTTCGTAATATTTGCGGGCGTCGTTGAGCTGTCCGTTGGCGGCGGCAATTAGCCCTAAGTTACTGAGCGATAGCCCGATGCCGCTGTCGCTTTCTACATCTTGAGCAACGATGAGCCCTTCATTAAATGCGGCTTCAGCGGTGTCAAGGTCGCCGTCTTGCAGGCTGATAGTACCAAGATTGTTGAAGGCGCGAATTTGGTCGCTGAAGTTATTGTTGCTGTTGGCGATCGCAAGCTGTCTGCGTACAACCGTTTCGGCGTCATCATATTGACCTAGCTGGCTATACACCCTCACTAGCTGCTCGTAGGCTTCGCCCATACCCGCAAAGTCACCGAGGTAGTGGTAGGCGTTGGCGGCTTCATCTAGTGCAGCGATCGCCTGCGAGTGATCCCCGGCTCTAATTTTTGCATGGCCGACTAATAGAAACTGATCGGCCACGTCGCGCCGGATGCGAATGTCATTTTGAGGGGGCGTTTGTAGCTGCTCGGTGAGGCTCGGTACGGCTTGAGCAGGGCTAGTGTTTAGTGCGATCGCCGCAGACGCGATTGTCGTTGCCAGCCCTGCTAACTGCGCATGATTGGGACGCAAAACGCCTTTATACCAACGACTCATGAGGATTTCCCAGAAATTTTCTGGAGGGCAGCTACGGCTCTAAGATACCCACCTCGATACTCATTCTGGTTGTTGGGTCCTACCTGCTAGTTTTGCAGATCACTCTCGTCAAATTCAATGGTCATCAGCCCTGCCATTTCCTCGCTCATACCAGGGGCGATGAGTGGAATCGCGGTGGCTGGGCTCTCTAAGTAGATCGTGCGGATGTCTTCGGGGATGGCGTTTTCTAGCGCCTGATAAGCAATGGCAAGTTCGGTGTGGACTTCGGCAGGAGAGGTGCTGTCGCCTTCGGCCTGTAGGTAGGCGGCGATGCGGGTGTCACTCCAGGCAAAGGTTTGAGCCATTAACACGATGAGTCGGTGCTTGGGTAGCAGGCTATCTAAGGCGCGCTCGGTGTAGCACCATAGCGGCGGTGGGGCTGCTTGCAAGGAGTAGTGAATGGACTCTACGTCAGGAAGCACCGCCTGGTTGATGTGAGCCGCGGTAAGGCTGATTAGCCAGCCTTGTAAAGAAAATTCTGCGGCTGATTTGCCGGTTAGTGGAGGGGCGACTGTGGGTTTGGCTGCGGGCTCAGAGGCGTTAGCAGGTGGCTGGGCGTGGGCCTTAAAGGGAGTGAGATCGATGCCGCCTAGTTCGTTGAGAATGTGCCGCCAGGTGAGAGCAAATAGGTAGTCGGCCTGGACGGGGGACTTGGCTGAGTGGCGGATGAGGGAGTAGACAACAGGGCTGTAACGGCAAAAGAGGGCTGTGAAGTACTTTCCATCCAGGGGCGACTTTTGCAGAGAGTTCACCAAATCGTAGTCGCTGAGGTGAATCAGTGACTTGATTAAATCGCGATCGCATTCAGGAAAAGCGGGAATTTGCACAGGATTTAAGCGAGACTCAATGGAAAGAGTAGCAGGCAGTGTGAAGAAAGCCGTTAAAGCCGCATTTGTTTGGGCGAGATTAACTAATCAATATTAATCAATCTATCGTTTTCCAGCGTTCCCACAAAATATTCACAGAACACACGGGCTCATCAAAGCCGCTTTGCTACCGATTGCGCCCTGATTACCCATAGAAGTGCCAATCAGTTCCTAATGGGTTCTAGTTGGTAGACTAAAGAAAAATTCTTGTTTAATTCCCTCTTGCCATGATGCCATCCCTGATAACAGGCCTCGCCATGCCAAACGCTTTTATAGATATCTGTTTATCTGCCAGCATCTTTCAAGGGCTCCCCTTAGATGCAATCGTGTCCACCCAAGGCATTATGGTGATGCTGCTGGTGGCCTATGCGGGCGCAATGTGGGCGTTTTTGAGTAGTGCGCCCAAGGTGCATACGGTGATGGTGTCTGACTTAGACATGGCCCGGCGCTTTTATGAAGGCGTATTAACGCTAGCCGCAGCGGATGTGCCTTTGCACTACTACTACAACTATGAGCAAACGCTGGGCACCGCTGGTATTGACCCGATGTTTGGCGCGTCGTCTTTAGGGGCTTCTAGCATCGGCGGGCCTTCGGGCTCTTATGGTACGCCTGACGGGTTGTGGTATCAGCTCAAGAAGAACACTCAGCTTCATGTGATTGCGGGGGCGAGTTTGGGCAATCGCAACCGGCAGCGGCACGTGTGCTTTGATCATGACTGCCTGGAATATTTGCTGATGCAGGTTCAAACCCGAGGGATTCGACATAAGCTAAGACGCGATCGCCCGCTGAACTTTTTGGTCAAAGACTTGGCGGGCGAAGTGATCGAAATGGCTGAAGTTGAGAACTAACCTGCAAGCTGAGACTCAATATCTTGAGACTTGAATATTATGAATGGTTTGACCCTCCTCGGCAGGTTCCAGTCGCCTGGGCCTGAGATTGTAAGCATTGGCCCGATAACGCTGAGGTGGTACGGCCTACTCATTGCCTCGGCGGTGCTCATTGGCGTGGCGCTCTCGCAGTACGTCGCCAAAAAGAAAGGCATTGACCCTGAAAAAGTAGGCGACATGGTGATTTGGCTGGTGATTGCAGCGATTCCTTGCGCCCGGCTGTATTACGTGGCGTTTGAATGGCCCTCCTATGCGGCTCGCCCCGGCGATATTGTCGCCATTTGGAAAGGTGGGATTGCCATTCATGGGGCGGTGCTAGGCGGTACGCTCGCCACCTGGCTATTTGCTAAGTTCAACAAGCTTTCCTTTTGGCAGCTCGCTGATGTGATTGCGCCATCGCTTATTTTGGGGCAGGCGATTGGTCGCTGGGGCAACTTTTTTAATGGCGAAGCCTTCGGGGGGCCAACTGAGCTGCCCTGGAAGCTATTTATTCCTTTGGCCAATCGGCCAGTGGGCTACAAAGAATTTGAGTACTTCCATCCAACCTTTTTGTACGAGTCGCTCTGGAACCTGGGCGTATTTGGCCTGCTGCTGGCGCTGCTCTTTTGGGGGCTGAAGCATCCAAGCCGGTATCGGGCGGGGACGCTGTTTTTGGTATATATGATTGCCTACGGCGCGGGCCGGGTGTGGATTGAGGGCCTGCGGACTGATAGCCTGATGATAGGGCCGCTGCGAATTGCGCAGCTCGTGAGCCTGACCGGCATTGCTTTGGGCTGGATAGGGCTGATTTGGACGTATGGACTGGGTAAGCGACTGCCTGATACGGTATCGCCCGATCGGAAGGATAAGCGTTCTACGCCTTCTGATACTCATCTGTCAAAACGGTAATGTAAGCGAAACAATTATCAAATTAAAAAAATGCGCTCAACCGCTAAACCACAACAAATGCAGCAAAAAGCAGCTTGAACGTAGGGAAACAAAAGAAAAAGCCCCAGAGGTCGTAAAACCTTTGAGGCTCGGAATCAGGGTGCATCTACATACCAAGATGCAGGATTTTTCCGTCGCATCCCGAGTTTTACCGGAGACTTCATTTATTCTTCAAACAATCGCCCGTGATAATAGTGAGTTGATGAACATTGAAACATAGACAACAATTCTAGTTGATTCGTTTAATCGCTACGCTTCAATCTGCTCTATAGCCGCTCGTATCTTTTTAGACCACACCTTCTATTCCCTCTACATACACGCTACACAAAGGTTTTCATGGATTCCGATAAGTTGACAGAAACAGGTTCTTCAGCGGCGTTTTCGACCCCTTTAGCGCCTGTTTCTCCGGCTGTTTACATCGTTGGTGCGGGGCCTGGCGACCCTGACTTACTGACAGTAAAGGCGCTTAAATTGATACAGCAAGCAGATGTTTTGGTCTACGCCAATTCGCTGGTGCCCGCTCAGATACTCTCAGCCATTCGGCCTAGTGCTGAAAAGATTGCGACGGCCAATATGACGCTAGAAGATATTGTGCCGCTGATGATTGAGCGGGTGCGGGCGGGGAAGTCGGTGGTGCGTCTGCATTCAGGTGATCCGAGCTTATACAGCGCGATTCATGAGCAAATGCTGCGCTTGAGTGAGGCGGACGTTCCGTTTGAGGTGATTCCAGGGATTAGCGCTTTTCAGGCGGCGGCGGCGAAGCTGAATGTGGAGCTGACGGTTCCGGCGCAGGTGCAGAGCATTATTTTGACGCGGATTAGCGGTCGCACGCAGGTACCTGAGACTGAGGAGCTGTCTAGCTTAGCGGCGCATAAGGCGAGTCTGTGCCTGTATTTGAGCGCGCGGCACGTGCAGGATTCGCAAGATCAGCTGATGAAGCACTACTCGCCGCAAACGCCGGTTGCGATTTGCTTTCGGGTGGGCTGGCCGGATGAGCAAATTACGGTGGTGCCTTTAGAGAAAATGGCTGAGGTGAGCGAGGCGCAGAATTTGGTGCGAACGACGCTCTATATTATTTCTCCTGCTTTAGACGATCGGCTAGTTGCCAGATCTCGGCTGTACAATCCTACTCACGACCATTTGTTTCGGCCTAAGCCTTTGGCAGAGTCTAAATCTGTGGCCGAAGCGGTGGAGACAACTCAAGTTGAGCTGGAAAGGGAGCGGGCTAAGCGATGAATTATTTAGTGGCTGTGCTGGGCGATCGCATCAAAGCAGAGGAGGTATACACCGCCTTAGAAGATGCCAAGATCACCATGGACAAAGTATCTATTTTGGGCAGAGGCTTCAAGTCGGCGGATGAATACGGCCTGATCGATCCCAATGATGAAGCGTGGAAGCAGATTAAGCGCTTAGCCTTTTGGACAATTCCATTCGGCTTTGTGGCTGGGTTTTCCTTTAATGCCATTACCGGGCTCGACACGTTTCCTTGGGCAGGTACCCTGGGCAATCAAATTATTGGGGGTTTACTCGGCGCGGGTGCCGGTGGAATGGGCGGATTTTTCATTGGCGGCGGTGTTGGCGCGGGCGTCGGTGGCGGCGATGCACTGTCTTACCGAAACCGGCTGAATGCAGGCAAGTATTTGGTGGTTGTGAAGGGCTCAGAAGGCTTGATTTCGCAGGCGAGCCGTGTTATTCGGCCTTTGCGACCTGAAGAGCTTCAGGGCTATGCGGCACCCGGAACTTACTAATGGAGTTTTGATCTTATGATAGGGAAATAACTCATACTCGTTATGAGTTAAATTTCTACCTATCAGATTCTTCTTAACCCTATGAGCGTCGTTTCCCCATCTAATTCTTCGGCTAATACTTTCAGCAATCCGCTTTTAATTGGCAGCGGCCTACCGCCTTTTAGTGAGATTAAGCCCGAGCACGTGGCCCCTGGTGTTGAGCAGCTATTGGAAGCGCTGGCTGACGGGGTGCGATCGCTAGAGTCCCAGCTTTCTAAAAAACTAGAAACTGCCACCGTTCCCACCTGGGCCGAACTGGTCGAGCCTTTAACCGCCATCACCGAGCGCCTGAGCTGGAGCTGGGGCATTATCGGCCACCTAATGGGCGTAAAGAACAGCCCTGAACTGCGCGAAGCCTATGAGAGTGTGCAGCCGAGCCTGGTAAAGTTTGCCAGCGAAATCAGCCAAAGCCAGGTTATCTATCAGGCGCTCAAACAACTGCATGAAAGCGACGGTTGGGCCGATTTGGTACCTGCTCAAAAACGCATCGTCGAATCTGCCCTACGTGACGCTGAGCTATCGGGCGTCGGCCTGACTGGCGAACCCAAAGAAAAGTTCAATGAGATTCAGCAGTCCTTAGCCGAGCTGTCCACCCAGTTTTCTAACCACGTTTTAGACGCGACCAAAGCCTTTAGCCTGACGCTGACAAATCCTGATGACGTTGCTGGTTTGCCACCGAGCCTGCTCAGTCTGACGGCTCAAGCGGCTCGTGACGCAGGTGCAGAAGATGCAACCGCTGAGTCTGGCCCTTGGCGAATCACGCTAGACATGCCCTGCTACGTTCCCTTTTTGCGACATGCCCAGCGTCGTGACCTGAGAGAAAAGCTATACCGTGCCTTTATCACGCGCGCCTCAAAGGGCGATCTAGACAACGCACCGATTATTGAGCAGATTTTAGCCCTGCGGCAGCAGCAGTCTGAGCTTTTGGGTTTTGAAAACTACGCTGAGCTGAGCCTAGCGCGTAAAATGGCTCCTTCTGTATCGGCCGTAGAGGCGCTGATGGAGGAGCTGCGATCGGCTAGCTACGACGCGGCGGCGAGTGAGCTAGCGGAAATTAAGGCGTTTGCTCAATCTCAGGGTGCTGATGAAGCCAATGAAATCAAGCAGTGGGACTTGCCTTTTTGGACAGAGCGGATGCGAGAGCTGAAGTTTGACTTGAACGACGAAGCGCTACGGCCTTACTTCTCTTTACCTAACGTGCTTGAAGGCTTATTCGGGCTAGCTGAACGGCTGTTTGGCATTACGATTTCGGCGGCGGACGGTGAAGCGCCCGTTTGGCATTCTGACGTGCGTTATTTTCAGGTGGCTGATGCTGAAGGGGGCGAGAAGATCGCTCACTTTTATCTAGACCCTTACAGCCGTCCGGCAGAAAAGCGCGGCGGTGCGTGGATGGATGAGTGCATCGTTCGCGCTAAGAACGATAAGGGTGTGCGATTGCCTGTGGCCTATTTGGTGTGCAATCAGTCGCCGCCGGTAGAGGATAAGCCGAGCCTGATGACGTTTCGCGAGGTGGAGACGCTGTTTCATGAGTTTGGGCATGGGTTGCAGCACATGCTCACGCGGGTGGACTATGCGGGCGCAGCCGGTATTAATAATGTGGAGTGGGATGCGGTAGAGCTACCCAGTCAGTTTATGGAGAACTGGTGCTATGACCGAGACACGCTGTTTGGGATGGCCAAGCACTATGAGACAGGTGAAGCACTGCCTGAGGCTGACTATCAAAAGCTGTTAGCGGCGCGGCACTTTATGACGGGCAACGCGATTTTGCGGCAGGTGAACTTTGGCTGGATTGATATGGCGCTGCATTCGCAGTATCAGCCGGGCGGAGATGAGTCGGTTTGGGAATTGCGCGATCGCATCGCTGAAAAAACCACGCTGATGGAGCCCTTAGCAGAAGATGCGTTTCTTTGCAGCTTTGGTCATATCTTCTCAGGCGGATATGCCGCTGGCTACTATAGCTACTTTTGGGCCGAAGTGCTCAGCGCTGACGCTTTCTCTGCGTTTGAAGAAGCAGGCTTAGAGAACAAAGCGGAGGTCACCAGTATTGGCCGACGATTCCGCGATACGGTGCTGGCCGAAGGCGGCTCTCGTCATCCGATGGAAGTGTTCAAAGCCTTTCGGGGACGGGAACCTAGCACACAAGCCTTGCTCCGCCATCGGGGGTTAGTTGCGGCCTGACAAACGCTTTGCTAGCTGATAAATAATTACAATTTGAGCCTCTGCTCACTTTGCTTAAACTGTCAACGACCTGTATTACGTGCACGCCTTTTTCTCGGTTTTGAGCCACTCAGCAGGGGCTTATTCTTCTCTCACAATTTACTCTTTATAATCTCTACAGAATCAGGTGCAAGCACGGATTGAATTCTTGAAAATAGGCATTACTAGGCCGATCTCGCCTGTGGGATCTGGAAAAAAGGAGGATGCTGAGAACGTTTGCCAGCGATGAGTTCGTGTTTTTACGGAACCGCATATCAACGGTTATTGATAGGTTTTTACCAGGGAAAATAATCTTTACAAAACGTTTTGACTCATTTTCGGCTTTTCATTTAATCATTTGCTTTTATGACTCATCTACTCGCCTCGCTGTCTGTGGGAACTGTCTTGGTCTGGCAAAGTGCCGACGTAATAAGTGAGGCGCGATCGCTACTGCCTTCTCTGCAACAGCATGGCTATCAGACAATATCTGTAAGTACTGAGACGCAGGCTTTAGAGGCGGTTTTAGAGAGCGTACCGGATTTGCTAATCGTCTATTTGCAGGCGGCGGGTGATGAGGGGTACGAATTCTGTAGGATTCTGCGCAAGCTGCCTCGAACCAGTATGGTGCCAGTCGTGTTTGTGGGTACGCGCGCCGAAAATTTTGAACTGGTAAGCGCGCTGCGGTGCGGCGGTAATGACTATTTACAGCTTCCGATGAGTGCAGAGGAATGCTGGCTGCGGCTTGAGCGCCACTTGCGAGCGGTGAAGCTAGTGCGCTCTTTGGAAGCGGAGAAGGCTAGTTTGCATCAAAAGATTTGGTCTTTTAACCATATTCTGCGGCAGCAGGAAGCGTCTCAGGCTTCACTGGCTAGAGAAAACCTGGCTTTGCAGCGGATGGCGTTTACTGACGGGCTCACTCAGGTTGCGAACCGCCGTAGCTTCAATGAAAAGCTGTCTCAAGTTTGGCAGCAGTCAATCGATGAGGGACTGCCGATTTCTCTATTACTGTGTGATATCGATTATTTCAAGCGATACAACGATACTTACGGACACCCGGCAGGCGACGTGTGTTTGCAGGCGGTGGCTGAAGCGCTGGTGCGAGGCGCGCATCGGCAGAGCGATCAGGTGGCTCGCTATGGTGGCGAGGAGTTCGCTATTTTGCTGCCAGCAACAGATGCTAACGGGGCTAAGCAGGTGGCTTTGGCGGTGCAGTCGGAGCTAGCGCGAGCACAGGTGCCGCATCGGTCGTCTTTGATAAAGCCTTTTGTGAGCCTGAGCGTGGGCATTTGTACGCTAGAGCCGGATAGCTCGCAGCACAATTATGAGGTGCTAATTCATGGGGCGGATGAGGCGCTCTATACGGCTAAGCTGCGGGGACGCGATCGCGCTGTCATCAATTCTGCCGAGGGCCTAGTTTCACTAGAGCCGAAGCGCTGCTACTACAGTGGCCCTGCCGAATCGCCAAGGAGTACCCCTCAAAAGCTCGCGATTAATCATGCCGTTCCGGCGGGTATGGCGGGAACGGATGTAGATAGCCAAAACGATAAGCTGGTTGCTTTTCAGTCGCCTTCGGGACTAACAGCAGTGCTGCCTACGCTGCCTGATGAAGACCTGACGAGTTTTGCCTGAGGGCTGGGATAAGCGGTGGAGAGGCGATCGCGAAACGTCCTAACTCTGGAACCTTGGTTTTTTACGGCGGCGGCGGTATATAACATTTGAAAGGGCTATTGGGAAGCAGTGTTGAGCGCTGCGAGCAACAGTAGACTGCTTTTGGAACGTCGTCGCATAGGGGCTTTAGCTTTGCCGAATAGTGAATCTACAGCAAAAGCTCAGACATTTTCTCGTCATGAGCTGACTGAACTGGTGCGATCGCAGCTGCAGGCACTTTTAGAGCAGGACAATTTTCGCGGTGCTAAGGCGCTGCTAGTGCCGGTGCAGCCTGCCGATGTGGCTGAGGCGATTGAAGGACTGCCGGAGACGATGCAGGCGATCGCCTTTCGTCTGATTGCTAAAAACGAAGCAATTGAAGTTTACGAACATCTCGACTCTTCAGTGCAGCAGGCGCTCATCGAAGAATTTAAGCGGCAGGACTTGATTGATATTGTCGATAAAATGTCGCCCGATGACCGGGTGCGTTTATTTGACGAGCTACCTGCAAAGATCGTGCGCCGTTTGCTAGAGCAGCTAAGCGCCCAAGAACGACAGGCGACGGCGCTGCTGCTGGGCTACGAAGCGCAAACAGCAGGGCGGATTATGACGCCTGAGTATGTGGCGCTTAAAGAAAACTGGACGGTAGCGAGGGCTTTGGATCATATCCGGGCTCAGGCAGCGCTAAGCGAAACGGTCTACTACCTATTTGTGACGAACGCTGACCGGCGACTCACAGGAATTTTGTCGCTGCGGCAGTTGGTCGTGGGTCAGGCGGAGCAGAGCATTGGCGAAATTATGACGCGCGAGGTGGTGTCGGTGCAGACGAGCGCTGATCAGGAAGAGGTCGCGCGGATTATTCAGCGCTACGACTTTTTGGCGGTGCCAGTGGTTGATACCGAAAATCGACTGGTGGGGATTATCACCGTGGATGATGTGATTGATATTTTAGAAGCTGAGGCGACTGAGGATATTTATACGCTGGGCGGTGTGCAGTCGGGCGGGGACAATTATTTCCAGAGTAATTTGCTCGATGTGGCGCGTAAGCGGGTGGTGTGGCTGTCGGTGCTGCTGATTACAAATACGGTGACGGCGGCGGTAATTCGCTCGCAGCAGGATATTTTGCAGAGCGTGGTGGTGCTGGCAGCGTTTATTCCACTGCTGATTGGTACGGGTGGTAACGTAGGCGCGCAGTCTTCGACGGTAGTAATTCGCGGGCTGAATACCGATGAGCTGAAGATAAAAGATGCGGCTCAGGTAATTCGGCGCGAGGCGACTGCGGGCGCTTTTTTAGGCTTAATGCTCGGTATTGTGGTCACTGCCTGGGCTTACTTTTTGCAAGGGGGGACGCCTTCGGCGCTGCCGGTTGCCATTGTTGTCGGCGTTTCGCTGGTGGGGATCTCTATTTTGGCGTCGAGTGCAGGGGCGGGCTTGCCTTTCTTGTTTCAATCTTTTGGGCTTGATCCCGCTTTGATGTCTGCGCCTTTTATTACAACGATTGTGGACGTGATAGGCGTTTTAATTTATCTGAATTTGGCAAGGCAGGTTCTAGCGCTTTAGCGTCTTTTTGGTGTCGCAGATAACCGTATAAGAGACGGCATAAATCTAGGAAAATACACCTGAGATAGTTGATATAATTGCGCCATGTATCCGTAAAAACGGGAACACAAGGCTTGCTGCTTCGCGATCCCAGATGATTTGAATGCGATCGCAACCGGCGATATGACTCAAGAACTTTCAAGACGGGTGGCTGTGCTGCAAAAGTTTAAGCAAGACATTAAGAACGACTTTATTGCAGGCTTAGTGGTAATCATTCCGCTAGCCACAACGATTTGGCTTACCATCAACGTCGCCATTTGGGTTGTTCAATTCATCACACGCTTTCCTAAGCAGCTCAATCCTTTTACTGAGCTGACTCCGGCTTTAAGGTGGCTGATTAACTTGGGGATCGGCTTTGCGATCCCGCTGCTGAGCATTTTGCTCATTGGCCTGATGGCGCGTAATTTTGCCGGGCGCTGGCTGCTGGATGTGGGCGATCGCATCGTCCAATCTATCCCCCTAGCAGGCTCGGTATACAAAACGCTTCAGCAGCTTATCCAAACCGTTTTTCAAGATTCTAAAAGTCGCTTTCGACGGGTGGTGCTCATTGAATATCCCAGGCGGGGGCTGTGGGCGATCGCCTTCGTCACAGGTGTGGCCGTTGCCGATACGCCCAATAAAATGATCAGCGTTTTCATTCCGACGACGCCTAACCCAACGAGCGGCTGGTATTCAATTGTCTCTGAAGACGAGGTGCTCAACCTATCTATCTCGATTGAAGATGCCTTTAAGGTGCTGCTTTCGGGGGGTATTGTTGGGCCTAATTTGGCGGCTGAGATTCAGGGCGATCGCCCCAGCATTTCCGAGCCGATTCCGCCTTCTGAGCTACCGGCTGAAACGGTCGTAAGTTGAGGCGTGAAATCTAAGAAGACTGATAAAATGGCTGAACTCCACAGCTACGGTATTTCATGAAAGCGCGATCTATTGCCCGCGAATTGGCTTTGTTGGGCATTAGTCAGCTCACTGACAACCCCGACAAGGTAATGGCCTCTACTGGAAAGGATAGAGGGCAACCTCTTGCCGCCAAACAGCTTGACGCGCTACTGATGAAGGCGCTAAAGGCGCTGAGTGCAGATGCAGGGGAAACGCTAGCTACGGCGGACGGTGAGTTGCAGCGCGGCGAGCGGTTTATTTTGGAGAGTGAAACGCGGACGATTGAGCGTGATGAGGTGCGATCGCGTATACAACCGGCTTTTCCACTGGTTCAGTCAGCCATCAACCAGGCCGGTGAGGCGTTAGAGCTGCTGATTTTTGCGCAGCAGGGTGACAAGCAAAAGATTATCGCTGCGAGAAATGAGCTGATGTCGGCTTCGGCTCAGGTAGAGAAAGGCGATCAGCTATTGGTTGATTTTGAGCAGCGGACGGCGGATATTGATGATGCTAGAAAGGAAATTCAGCTCGCGATCGCCCTTACCCGTTCAGTGATCTCGAAGCTTCAGGCATCTTTAGAACCCGGTAGCTTCTCTAAAATTATTGACCATAAAGACGTTCGTAGCTATGCCTGCGAGCTTCTGTACAACTGGATTAGCCACTGGCGCACCATTGACCGTCAGCTAGACGAAGCGATGGAAAAGTGGAACATGCGCAGGCTTGCTCGAGTCGATCGCGACATTTTGCGCCTGGCTATGCTGGAAATTGTCTATATGAAAGTGCCGACTAAGGTCGCGATTGACGAAGCCATTGAGATGGCGAAGCGCTACAGCGACGAAGCGGGCTACCGCTTTATTAATGGTGTGCTGCGTCGGGCGACCGATAGGTTAGATACCGCCAATGTTTAGGCAAGTTTCTAGGCATCCCTGTGTCGCGCTAATCTTTTAAAGATGTAGTGATTTTTTCCAAGCAAGTTTTCAAATCAAGAGAGTAAGGGACATGGCAGCTTTCAACTGGTTCAAGCGCAGCTACGAGGAGCCTGAAAAGCCTAAAGAGGACGAGAAACCCGTAGAGGAACCGGTTGAAGAGACGCCTGCCAGCCCTGACGATTATCTAAAGTGGGCCAAAGCAGCCTATCAAAATATTCAAGAGCGGCAGGGCAAAGGCGCTGACGACGAGGCTGAAGAGACAGATTCTAGCGGAGTAGAGGCTAAAGTCAGCGAACCGGAAACGCTATGCCTGAAAATGTTGAGCCTGAAGTCAGTGAACCAGAAGCTGGCGAATCTGCGCCTGAAGTCAGTGAACCAGAAGCTAGCGAATCTGCGCCCGAAGTGACTGAAGCTGAGGCCGATGAATCTGCTGCTAATGTTGAGCCTATTGAAGCTGAATCTAGCGAACCTGAGGCCACCGAGTCTGAGTCTGTCGAATCGGAAGCTGGTGAAACCGAAGTCAGCGAACCAGAAGTTAGTGAACCTGTAGCCGTAGCAGATTATTCTGAAACGACAGAGATAACTGAACCAGAAGCAACTGAACCAGAGCCCGCTGAGCCTGAGGTTGAGTCAGTAGATTCTATTGAAGCGGACTCTACTGATTCGGAGCCTGCACCCGCTCAACCTTTTTGGGCCAAGGCACAGGCAGAACGTGAGGAGCGCCTAGCGCGATTGCAGGCTGAGGCTATTGTAGAGCCCGAACCTGAGCCGGAACCTGCACCGCCTGAACCGAAGTTTGTCCCACTAGATATTGATCTGGACGAAGCTTTTTTGTGGTCGGCTGAGGTGCTGGCCTCTCAGGGGCGACGGCCTGATCAGATATCGCTAGAAGAAATTACCTGGCTCAATAAGCTGCGTCAGGGTTTGGATAAAACCCGTCGCGGGCTGGTGAATCAGCTTAAGTCGATTGTGGGGCAGGGGCCTCTCAATGATGAGGCGGTTGAGGAGATTGAGTCGCTGCTGTTGCAGGCCGATGTGGGCGTGGCGGCGACTGACAAGATTATTAGCTCATTGCAGGCGCGGTTACGAGAAGAGACTTTGCCACCGGAGCAGGCGATCGCCTACCTAAAGTCCCTCCTACGCGACATGCTCGATGCCCCACTCGACGGCGGTCACAACCTTACCTTCACGCCTGAAAAAGACAAGCTCAGCGTTTGGCTGATGACCGGGGTAAACGGTGCAGGCAAAACGACCACGATTGGCAAGCTCACTCACATCGCCACCAAGTCTGGATTTAAGTGCCTAATCGGTGCGGCAGATACGTTTCGAGCGGCAGCGGTGGAGCAGGTGAAAGTATGGGGCGAGCGTAGCGGCGTTGAGGTGATTGCTAACCCAGGTCAGAACACAGATCCCGCAGCAGTTGTGTTTGATGCGATCAGTGCTGCAAATTCTCGTGGTACGGAGCTATTGCTGATTGATACGGCTGGGCGATTGCAGAATAAGAAGAACTTGATGGATGAGCTGTCTAAGGTTCGTAAGATTATTGATAAGAAAGCGCCCGATGCCAATGTGGAATCGCTGCTTGTATTGGATGCGACTTTGGGCCAAAACGGTTTGCGCCAGGCTCAAGTATTTGCTGAGGCCGCTCAGCTCAGCGGCGTTGTGCTCACGAAGTTAGACGGTACGGCTAGAGGTGGCGTTGCGTTAGCGGTGGTGCAGCAACTTGGGCTTCCGATTCGGTTTATTGGTGCTGGTGAAGGTATTGAGGATCTTCGTCCGTTCTCTAGCTATGAATTTGTAGAAGCTTTGCTGGATGGTTGATCGAGAAGTGCATGGTTACAATACGGCTATCTCTAGAGTACAGAGGCTTCTGTACCGAATCTCGTGAGTCAGACTTTAACACTCGAACTCAGTGAACAAGCTTTCCGGGTCATTCAACAGCAGGCCGCAGAAGTTGGCGTTCCGCCTGCGCGACTCGCTGCTACGTTGATAGAACAGCGATTGCTGAGTAATGCGAAGCCTTCCGACAGCAGCGTAGATTCAGAAGTGGCTAGAAAAAGGTTTGAGAGTCACTTTGGCACACTCTCGGCTGAAGGCGATATTAGTTTAGATAACGAAGATATTGATGCAGACTTGCTAAAAGAGTATGCCGATAATTATTAAGCCAGCCGAAGGGCGTAAAGCCTTCATTGGTGTCAACTTAAGGCTGAAATGCTTGCAGTCATAGGTGTTTAGCATACGTTTCGTAGCCCTCATCCTAAATCCTTCTCCCCTTGGGAGAAGGACTTCAGAGTCCGGTTCCCTTCTCCCCTCGGGAAAACGCACTATGCTGCCGAGGTGTCACTAAGTTGTGTCTTTAAAGGGCTAGGTAGCTCACGCTACAAGGGATACATGCTTAAGTTGACACCAATGAAAGCCTCACGCCCCTACAGTTGTCGTTGGGCGGGATTTTGTGGCTGATGCGATGAATTGATGGCTCAAATCTATAGCTGATCTGTTGATTTAAACGATTTTTTGCGGCCATTGTGAACATTGATGGCTGAATGTAAATAAAGCTAGGTCAGTTACCCGCCGTGCGAAGGTGACTGTCTATGATGTTTGCATGTGAATCTTCCGGCCATCGCTATTTTGTACAGCTTGATGAGCCTGAAAATTCTTCCTCTAACGAATAAATTGGGCATCGCCCAGCAGAGAATTAAGAGAAATTAACTATGGCGCTAGAGCCTTGCACTCAAATTCCAACCGATACAACGGGTGTCGATTCACCTGCTAAGGATTTGGCCTCCAAAGACCTGGCGGGTAAAGACCTGGCCGTTAGAGAGGATATTTCTGTATTAAAAGAACGCGGCCAGAGAGAAGTGTTCTGCGGCCTAACGGGAATTGTTTGGCTGCATAGAAAAATGCAGGACGCTTTCTTTTTGGTGGTGGGTTCTCGGACTTGTGCCCACTTGATTCAGTCGGCGGCAGGCGTGATGATTTTTGCCGAGCCCCGGTTTGGGACGGCGGTGCTGGGTGAGCGCGATTTGGCGGGCTTAGCTGATGCTAACGATGAGCTAGAGCGTGTGGTCGCGCAGCTATTGAGCCGTCGGCCTGATATTAGTACGCTATTTTTGGTGGGGTCTTGCCCTTCTGAAGTGATTAAGCTGGATTTGGCAAAGGCGGCTGAAAAGCTGAACCATGCCTACTTCCCGAAGGTGAGAGTGCTTAACTATTCGGGCAGCGGCATTGAAACCACCTTTACTGAAGGCGAAGATGCTTGCTTGGACTCGATGGTGCCGGTGCTGCCTGCCAAGCAGACTGAAGAAGCTGAGCTATTGATTGTCGGTAGCCTGGCGGATGTTGTTGAAGATCAGTTCAGACGATTGTTTGACAAGATGGGGATTGGCCCGGTGGCGTTCTTTCCGCCTCGTCGGGCGTCGGCTTTGCCTGCGGTGGGTAAAGGGACAAAGATGCTGGTGGCTCAGCCCTTTTTGAGCAACACGGTGCGATCGCTCATCAGTCGCGGTGCAGAATTACTCCCTTCGCCCTATCCCTTTGGCGTTGAGGGCACAACAGCCTGGCTGAAGACAGCGGCAGATGCTTGGGGCTTGGATGAGGCGAAATTTGAAGGGGCGATCGCACCTTCTGTTGCTAGAGCAAACTTAGGCTTAGCTCGATACAAAGAAACGCTCGAAGGCCGCAAGGCTTTTCTGTTCCCTGACTCTCAGCTAGAGATTCCGTTAGCTCGCTTCCTATCAAGAGAATGTGGCATGGAGCTAGTTGAAGTCGGCACACCTTATATTGACCGGATGTTGATGGACGCTGAGATTAAGCTGTTGCCAGCCGGTACGGCAGTCTCTGAAGGTCAAGATGTAGAGAAGCAGCTAGATCGCTGTCGTGAGGCGCGGCCTGATATTACGGTCTGTGGTTTGGGCCTAGCCAATCCGCTGGAAGCTGAAGGGCTTTCAACAAAGTGGTCAATTGAGCTGGTGTTCTCTCCTTTGCACGGCTACGACCAGGCGGGCGATTTGGCTGAGCTGTTTGTGCGCTCTTCAGAACGACGCAGACGACTGTCTGTATAGCGCTTAGCTCGTAGCGACTAACCCAAAGAATCGATTCTCTCTTCTATTTGCCTCCTCGAACTTTACGTTTTAGCCTTTACGTTTTAACTATGGAACTGACTCTCTGGACTTACGAAGGCCCACCCCACGTTGGCACAATGCGAATCGCAACTTCGATGGAAGGCGTGCATTACGTTCTTCATGCGCCCCAGGGTGACACTTACGCCGATTTGTTGTTTACGATGATTGAGCGCCGAGATAAGCGGCCTCCGGTGAGCTACACCACATTTCAGGCGAGAGATTTGGGGGGTGATACCGCAGAGATGGTGAAGACTTCTGTGCAAGAAGCGTACGATCGGTTTAAGCCGGATGTAATGCTGGTAGGCGAGAGCTGTACGGCGGAGCTGATTCAAGATCAGCCGGGCTCCTTGGCGAAAAGTATGGGTCTGCCGGTGCCGGTTGTGAGCCTGGAGCTGCCTGCTTATTCTAAAAAGGAGAATTGGGGGGCGAGTGAGACGCTGTATCATTTGGTGCGATCGCTCCTACTCGACAAAGCCTACGCCCCAGGCGTAAAGCGCCCCGCACGCGATCCTGTTATTCGACCCAAGGCCAACATTATTGGCCCGACAGCGCTCGGCTTCCGCTGCCGCGACGACATTCAAGAAGTGTTGAAGCTATTAGCTGAAATCGGTGTAGATGCCAATGTTGTTGCACCTTTAGGCGCGACACCTGCTGATTTGATGCGGATGCCCGATGCAGACTTCAATATCTGTTTGTATCCTGAGATCGCGCAGACTACTTGCGACTGGCTAAAGCGCAACTTTGATCAGCCGGTTGTAAAAACGGTGCCGATTGGCGTGGGTGCGACTCGTGATTTCTTAGCCGAAATTGGTGAAGTCGCTGGCATTGACGTGAGCCGTGCTATCGAGCGTTCTCATGCAGATACATTAGGGAGCTGGGGCGCTTCTCGTCTGTCTTCTTCAGCGCCAGCAGGGGCTTCACGGCTTCCCTGGTATTCTCGTTCGGTAGATTCTACTTATCTCACGGGTAAGCGGGTGTTTATTTTTGGTGATGCGACTCATGCGATCGCCGCTGCAAGAATCGCCACTGAAGAGCTTGGCTTTACTCTGGTCGGCATCGGCACCTACAGCCGCAAGTTCGCCCGCCAGGTGAGAGAAGTTGCTAAGCAGCACGGCGTTGAAGCGGTGATCAGTGATGACTATTTAGCGGTAGAAGAAGCGGTTGCTGAAGCTGCGCCTGAACTCGTGCTCGGCACCCAGATGGAGCGCCACATTGCGAAACGTTTAGGCATTCCTTGCGCGGTGATTTCTACCCCAATTCACGTGCAGGATGTTCCGGCTCGCTACTCACCCCAAATGGGCTGGGAAGGATCAAATGTAATTTTTGATGACTGGGTTCACCCATTAATGATGGGTTTGGAGGAGCATCTAATAGGGATGTTCCGCGAGGACTTTGAGTTTGCAGAAGGCCATATGAGCCATTTGCATACTGCGCCCCACGCCGCCGAGGAAACAAACGTCGACTTTGCGCCAATTGCGGCGAACTCCGACGCTAAAGCGATGGGGTCTGAGCCGGAAGCTGTCCCCAATGCTGATGTTGAAGTAGACGGTGTGAATTGGAGTGCAGATGGCTTAGCTGAGCTAAAGAAGATTCCCTTCTTTGTGCGTGGCAAGGTGAAGCGGAACACAGAGAAGTTTGCAGGCGATCGCGGCATCTCTTCTATTACAGTAGACACGCTCTACGAGGCCAAAGCAGCGATCGGTAAATAGATAAGTCCGCAGACTATTTCAAAACCGTTCCTTCCAGTCCGCTCAATTTTTTAGAACCCGACAAGAAAACAGGAGAATTATTTTGGTAGCTTCAACCGTTCGTCCCCCCGCAGTCAAAAAAGGTGAAGATGGCGAAGGCAGCGTTCAAGTCCATATGGATGACTCTATGAAAATAGAGACAGGCGCGCTGGTAATCGCTGTTTATGGCAAAGGCGGTATTGGCAAGTCCACCACCTCTTCTAACCTGTCAGCCGCATTCTCCAAGCTCGGCAAGCGCGTCCTCCAAATTGGCTGTGATCCTAAGCACGACAGCACCTTCACCCTGACTAAGAGAATGGTGCCTACGGTGATCGACATTCTCGAAGAGGTCGATTTTCACTCAGAGGAACTGCAGACCGAAGACTTCATGTTTGAAGGCTATAACGGCGTTCAGTGCATTGAAGCGGGCGGGCCACCTGCGGGTACTGGCTGCGGCGGCTACGTCACGGGTCAAACGGTGAAGCTGCTCAAAGAGCATCACCTGCTTGAAGAAACTGACGTTGTTATTTTTGACGTGTTGGGCGACGTGGTTTGCGGTGGCTTTGCCGCACCTTTGCAGCACGCGCACTACTGTTTGATTGTGACGGCTAACGACTTCGACTCTATTTTTGCGATGAACCGGATTGTCGCGGCCATTCGTTCTAAGGCGAAGAACTACAAGGTTCGCTTAGGCGGCATTATTGCTAATCGCAGCGAGGGCACTGATCAGATTGATAAGTACAATGACCGCGTTGGCCTCAAGACGCTGGCTCACTTCAAAACTGTAGATGCGATTCGTCGCAGCCGTTTGAAGAAGTGCACTGTCTTTGAAATGGAGGACACTGATCCTGAAGTGAAGACAGTTCAGGATGAGTATTTGAAGCTTGCAAAGACCATGATTGACGATGCGACGCCGCTTGAAATTGAGCCGCTGAAGGATCGCGATATCTTTGACTTGCTTGGCTTTGAGTAGAGTGGTTCTCTAAGAACACGTAGCGGAATATAGAAACGCAAGGGTCTGGAAGGTAAAATCTTCCAGACCCTTTTCAGTGCTGTCTGAAGCCTGTTGCACGTTACGCAACAAAATGATTAAACTATGATCAGATCGATTAAACACAAGGGGCTGAAGCGGTTTCATCAAACTGGAAATACGGCTGGTATACAAGCCAAACATGCTAAAAAGCTTAGGAAACAACTGACGCGTTTGGATGCCGCAGAGGATATTGATTATATGGACGTTCCTGGGTATGACTTACATCCGCTTAAGGGTGATCGCTCAAATATTTGGAGTATTTCGGTCAGCGGTAACTGGCGATTAACTTTTGAGTTTCGAGATTCTAACGCCTACGTCGTTGATTATGAGGATTATCACTAATGGCAGAAAGCCTAAGAATGTACAATCCCTGCTCTCCTGGCGAAATTATCTTGGAGGAATATCTAAAGCCCTACAACATCTCGGGCCGAGAGCTAGCCGCGAAGTTAAAAGTTGCACCTAGCACAGTGAGCCGATTGCTAAAGTCTGAAATTGGCCTCAGTGCTGATATGGCTCTGAGAGTCAGCGTTGTGCTAGGCGGTAGCCCTGGTAGTTGGATGAATATGCAGAAAAACTATGCACTGTGGCAAGCTGAACAGTCGTTTGATGCGAGTGAGTTGGAGCGTATAGACTTTAGTGTGCTGGAACGGATTGAAGATGAAGAGATTGCCTGTGGTGAAGGCAGTCAAAACGATAGGTTTGTGGCCGCAGAACTGGTGTAGAGAATGATGCAAGCTCCCGCAACCGTTAGCCTTTTAGAAGCGTTTTTAAAACAGCCTGATATTGAAGCTTCGCCCGCTTGGGAATTTATTGACGGGCGATCGCGTCAAAAACCCATGCCTACCCTTTTCCATTCCCGCCTTCAGCGAAACCTCGTCAATGCTATCAATCAACAAACCAAGCAATACGAAGCAATTCAAGAATTACGCTGCATAGTACCTCCCTTTTCGCCTGTGCCAGATATTGCTGTGATTGCGATTGAGCGAGTGCCTGAGACAGATGGCCCTTTCGCAGGTGCACCAGACTGGCTGATTGAGATCCGTTCGCCTGATCAGAGTACTGTAGATTTGCAAAAGAAAATCTTGCATTTTATCGATAGCGGTACACAGCTTGCCTGGTTGATTGACATCCAACGGCAGCGGATTTGGGTATGGCAAGGTCAAGAACTTCCTTTAATCTATGCTGAGACGGAACAGCTTCCTACTCTTGATATTTTTCCTGGCCTTTCGGTGGTGACTGTTATAGCAATGACTCGATAGAGATGAGCGCTACATTCTTGTTAAGTTGACGCTGCCGATGGCCGCTAGGTTTTTGTATCAAATTAGTTGACGCGCTCAAAAGCTTACTGATACGCTTGTTTTTATGCGTTGGCAAAGCCACTTTTCTAGAGTATCGCTCTTCCGAGTTGTCGGGAGCTTTTGTTAGTGATCGCATAACCGCCTTGAAAAATTTAGCCGCTACCGGCGTTGGAGCCTAACCCAACACCGATAGCTCGCCCCTAACACTGATCAATCCAGTGAGAGAGGTTATGGCCCATGATGCCATAGCCCCCCTGACTTTTGGCAAGTTAGGGGGCTGAGTTTTTCTTGGTTTTTCTACCCCATATCTTAGGAAAACCCGAGAAAGACCATGAAAACAACCACATGTTTAGTCGGCCAACCGCTTGCGGCTGGTAAAGTTAAGCCTGCTTTGGATTTGTCGATAATGCGCTGTGGCGGGAGCCGGGCGATCGCGCAGCCTCAGCTCGAACCAGACGGCACGGAACCGGGAGAAGTTGTTAAGCACATTTTGCTCGGCAGTCCTAGCGCGGTGCGGCAAACGATTCACTTACTGCATAAGCTGGGCTATGCCGAGACGGTACTATGGAGCCCAATTATGACGGTGGAGGAGCAGATGATTATTACGCCTGCTCAGGGTGAAGCGATGAGCTTGCTACGGCGATTAGCTCGTTGATCTGCGAATATGAAAAGGGGAGGTGGCATTAGCTATCTCTCTATTACGTTGTCTGTTTTTGATGACTGGACTGATTATGCCGACATTTTAGAAATGGATTTTACACCCAAAGAGAAAGAGATATAATCCGTTCAGCCTGGAGATATCTTTTTGAACGAAGGGCAAAGCTTTGAATTAGTAGGCCGCTCAGCAATATACAAAGGAGAACCTGGACAATACTGTTTTCAGAATGCTTTGATTCGATTCAGGGCTTATTCACCTAACAGATTCTGGTTCTGCTGAAATCTAGTTAAACACGGGCTTGATACGGAAAGATTTGGTCGTGCATCAGTAAAAAGTGGGACAGGTTGCAAAGTCATAATTGCAGAGGTTGCGGACAATAAGTATCTCGTACTCAAGAACGACTTTAAAGTTGCGAGCTATCTCAATGAAAAAGGTATTGATACGCTCAGCTTTGTTAATTTGAAATATGGATAATTTGAAATATGGATAGTGACTACTCTTTGGAGCACACTACGAGGTTGCTTCTGTAATGTAAACTGCACTATACAGCTAAGAAGGCAACAAAATGTCGCAGACAGAGCGTTTGGTGATGCTGGCTGAAGATCAGCTAACTGAGTACAGTACGGATGCTAGAAAAATTGAGAAGCTAAGGCAGAAGATTGCGCTGTCGGTGTCGCCTGCGCAGCGGAAGCAGGTAAAGGCAGAGCTAGAAGAGAATTTGCCACGTAATTTTTTTGATGAGATTTTGCTAGAGCAGCGGCAGGCGGTATCTTTGCCGTTTTGGGGAATTGCTGGATTAGGGCTGCTGTTTGGGATTTCATTTACGCAGCCAGTGGACTTTTTGGCGACGGGGATTGGCGGGGCACTCGCTATCGTTATCCAAAAGCGCGGTTGGAAGCTTCAGGCGAAAAATCTCGTCATGCAAGCGCTCACTGAGATAGAAGAACGCAGCAAGCCCGCTAAAACTGCAAGCGATTAGAGACTGGTTTGATGTCGGATATTCGTATTTGTTTTTTTGGCGATTCTTTTGTGACAGGAACAGGCGATCCAGACTATTTAGGTTGGAGCGGTAGAGCCTGCAAGGGGCTTGGTCATTCGAGTTTGACTTACTACAACTTGGGTATTCGTGGCAACACTAGCGAGCAGATAGAAGCCCGCTGGCAGGCTGAAGCCGCTCCACGCTTTCGATATCCCTCTGACGCTCGCTTAGTATTCTCATTCGGTGTCAATGACAACTGCATTGAAGACGGAGGCTTGCGCGTATCGGCCAAAGGCTCAATTGATGCTGCCCATCGAATTTTGACGCAGGCAAAGGCCCAGTATCCCACACTGATGATAGGGCCACCGCCAGTTGAAGACGAAACTATTAATGATCGCACTGTCGTTACTTCAATGGCATACGCTGCGCTTTGCGAAACGCTAGATATTCCCTATCTGGAAACATATGCGCCGCTGAGACATAATCAAACCTGGATGGATGAAGTTGCTCAGGTAGACGGCTCTCATCCAGCAGCGGCAGGCTATGAAGCCTTTGCCCAACTCGTCTCAAATTGGGCGGCTTGGCAGGCATGGTTTGTATAGGGTTTTACGAAATGGGATGATAGGGATATTGCGCCTCCAACCCCTGTAATTAATGGCTTATTACATCGCGCCTAGCTTTCTCAACAAGCTAGCCGTTCACATTACTAAGAACTATTTAGATCTGCCACAGGTCAAAGTACCGCTCATTTTAGGCATTCACGGGCGTAAGGGAGAAGGGAAAACCTTTCAGTGCGAACTTGTCTTTGAGCGGATGGGGGTTGAGGTAGTTTATATTTCGGGCGGTGAGCTAGAAAGCCCAGACGCAGGCGATCCGGCCAGGTTGATTCGGCTGCGCTATAGAGAAGCAGCTGAGTTAGTGCGCGTACGTGGCTGTATGGCGGTGCTGATGATTAATGATTTGGATGCGGGGGCAGGTCGCTTTGACCGCATGACGCAGTACACGGTGAATACTCAGCTTGTGAATAACACGCTGATGAACATTGCAGATAATCCAACTAATGTTCAATTGCCGGGTAGCTATGACGAGAAAGAACTTCCGAGGATTCCAATTATCGCGACGGGCAACGACTTTGCGACGCTGTATGCGCCGCTGATTCGGGACGGGCGGATGCAGAAGTTTTACTGGGAGCCAAGCAGGGCAGACCGGATTGGGGTGGTTAGTGGGATGTTTGCAGACGATGGGCTTGCGCAGGCAGATGTTGAGGCGCTAGTGGGTCGGTTTGACGATCAGGCAATTGATTTTTTTGGGGCGGTGCGATCGCAACTATACGACGAACAAATCACCCAATTCATTCACTCAGTCGGCATTGAAAACATCGCCAGCAAAGTTGTCAACTCACTAAAAGTCCCCACCTTCAATAAACCCAACTTCCAGCTAGAGAACCTGATCGAAGCGGGTGAAACGCTCGTCAAAGAACAAGAGCGCGTTCGCACTATGGGCTTAGTGAGCGAATACAACCAGGCCGTCACCCCGTCTGGGCAAGCTTTCCAACATCGCCGCCGAGATAGCGCCCTGCTAAGACCACCCGAAAACAATCCGCTCAAGCCCTACGGTTTAGGTAAAAAAGACGCTCAGCTTGCCGACCAGGCAGAACAACCTGCGAGCCGTTTATTCTCGAAACAACAGAACTATAACAAGCCAGTCTCGCACTCACTACCATCCAAAGATCTTGAGCAGTCTGCACAGGCCATCGTTTCACAAAGTCACCGCCTCGGGCATCTGTTGGGCATAGAGCATGTCGATCGGCGTCGGTTTCGAGTCAATTCATGGCAAAGCTACGCGACTTTAAACACAGAGAACGAAGCTGAGGCCATCAGCAAAGTACAATCGTGCCTAGCCCAGTTTCCAGACCACTACGTTCGCTTAATCAGCATCAACCGCCAAACGAAAAGGCGCATCAACGAAACCATTATCCAGCGTCCCAGTTAAGCACAGTCAAGTCTGCACAGCCAGATCTGCTTACGATGCCGACTGCAAATAAAACCTTAACCTGGTCAGATTGGCCGTTTGTCCGAGATTGAGCGGCAGTAAAGAAATACCTTCTATGCGCGATTGCAGCCAGCCTTCGCCCCACTGCCACTCGTGAAAACCATCTATGCTGCCACTGAGCAAAAGGCGGATGCCGTCATCAGAAATCTTCTCGACCTCGTGCTTCACTTTAATGAGGCCCAGCTTATTTGCGCCCAAAGTACTCTCAAACGTTTGACCCGCTTGCAGCTTATCGCCTGGAAATCCCATATCAGACCGGCTACCGCTCGGCGTGATGTATTTAATTTCCTGCGGCAGTAGCCACTTTTTCATCTCCTGCGGATTGGTAAGGCTCTGTGCAATTTTATCGGCGCTTGCCTTAACTTCTATCCTGAGATTGCTGTATTGATAAGTGCCAAACATGTGGAATCCAATAAAAATGCGAATGTGCATCGAAGCTGTGATCGCTCCAACACACATTTGAGGGTCTACTCTCTATATACGCCGCATCTTTACTAGCTTGCAACCTTCTCAGGGAGTAGCTCAGACTCATTCGGCAGCTCCAAGCAATAGCCCGCCCCGTAGACAGTCTTAATGTATTGAGGGTGACGCGGATCGGGCTCTAGCTTCGTTCGCAGGTGGCGAATATGAACGCGAATCGTCTCAATATCGTCATTAGGATCGTAGCCCCAAACCTCTTTAAGAATTTCGCTAGGTGAAACAGTCTGTCCGTGGCGCTGAAGCAGGCAGTGAAGCAGCTCGAACTCTAAGTGAGTAAGCTTAACCGTGCTATCTAACCAAATCGCCTCGAACCGCTCAGGCACAAGTGTCAAAGGCCCATAGCTCAAAATTTCGCTGTGCTTAGCAGCCTGAGGAATCCGATCGGTTCGTCTTAGCAGCGCTCGCACCCTAGCCAGCATCTCCTCAAGCTCAAACGGCTTGGTTAAATAATCGTCAGCACCCGCATTAAAGCCATCTACCTTATTCTGCGTTTCGCCCAGTGCCGTTAGCATCAAAACTGGAATATCAGCCGTGCGATCGTCCCGTCTGAGGCGCTGGCACACTGTAAACCCATCCACCTTCGGCAGCATGAGATCAAGCATGATCAAATCAGGAACCATCTGTACGGCCAGCGCCTGGCCCTTCACGCCATCGCCCGCTTGGCTAATGTCATAACCAGCCATCTCAAGGTTGATTGAGACTAGCTCAACAATGGCGGGATCATCATCAATGACGAGTATACGAGGCATGGTTAAAAGGGGTGTTGCTATAGAGTTAAGACTACCACCTTAGTCAGCAGTAGCGAGTACATATACTCACCACTTTTAACAAAATGCATGGAGTTTCTTCAAAAGCATTAAGCAACTATTAATTTATTAGCTAGCAGCAATAGTCTCGTTTTTAATAATATGTTGAGAAAGCTTAACAATGTCATGGCTTAATATTTGCTTAAGAATTCAGAAGCAACTTTTGCGCACGGGCCACTCTGCGTCCGCTAGAACGCTCAAAGTGCTCGCAAGACTAGCCAGATACTCCGCCAAGTCTGTGTCGCCATGAGTGAGCAGACAGACCGCCATCACTTATGAAAGGCCAAGGGCTAACGAAGGCTTAAGCGCCTGCTTCTCTATTTAGATAAACTCCCCAGGTAGGATTCGAACCTACGACCAATCGATTAACAGTCGACCGCTCTACCACTGAGCTACTGAGGAATGGGAACTACATAGTACATAAGGCAGTGACCGTTTGGCAAGACATTTTTTGGAGTTCTTTATTCGTGCAGGTCGAATCAATCCTTATGGCCAAATCTCATCCGAGCTAACCGCGCTTGAACATCTGGCTTAAGGCTCGTAAAAACCCTTCCTGAACGCTTTTTGGGTGCCTTTTGCTTTGCTCTTACCTGCTGAGTGGTACTAGCGACTTCGCTTTCTAAATGAAACGCGGAGATTGCCTCTGCGCCATATCCAATCACAGTTTGCCGGTGAACATTATCGGAGGTTGCTACGATCAGCCGTTTCGTAAACTTCCGAGCGTCGTTACGAAATTTGGAGCAGGCCATTTCAATGTAGCTATCAGCCGTTTGACCATACCCGGTGTAGTGCACTGAAAGGTAAGACGTAATCTTTTGCTGAGAGGCAGGCGATCGCTGCTCATAAGCGTCAAACACCGCCCAGGTTTCATACTCCTGACACGCACTGTAGTTCGCTAATACTGCAACCAGAGCCTCTCTAGCCGCATCTAGCCCCTGAGTCTCCTTCAGCCCTGCAAGATCAGTCCACGCACCAATAATGTTGTACGCATCGACTAACAAAATCGCTTGAGAAGGTTTAGCGGCCATGGTGATAATTGGCTGAAACTTCCTTAATACTAAGCGATTTTCCCTATAGAGGCTGAGTCGTAGGTAACCAAACGGCCTTAGTTCTTCAGCTTTCGCTTTAGGCGCTGAGGATCGCCTTCGTCAGCGACTCTACCGTTCTCTATCAAAAAAGCGCGATCGCAATAGTCTAACTCAGCCAGCCGATGCGTCACCCATAGCGCCGTTAGCCCTCTACTTTTAACCAAAGCCTGCACCTGACGCACCAAATCTATTTGGCTATCAGGATCAAGTAGCGCCGTTGGTTCATCGAGCAGAAGCACCTGACAATGTTGGGCGATTGCCCCTGCGATCGCCACCCTCTGCTTTTGCCCGCCGCTAAGCGCATAGATCGCCCGCCGCTGTAAGTGCTGTAAATTAACAGCCGTCAGAGCCTCTTCAACACGCGCTCGAACCTGTCCCAGCGTCAGCTTTTCCTTTACCAAGCCAAAGGCAACATCAGCCCCTACAGTCGGCATGACAAGCTGGTGATCGGGGTTTTGAAACACAAAGCCGACTGGCCCTTGAGTATCAATCGTGCCAATTTGACGCGGGAGCAAGCCAGCTAAAAGCCTGAGCAGCGTAGATTTTCCGCTGCCGTTATTGCCTAGCAGCATACAAAACTCGCCCGGCTTGATCGTCAAGGAGCAATCGCGCAGTACAGCCACTCCAGACGGCCAGTAAAAGCTCAGGCCGTCTACGACGATTGCGTTTGATGGCGGTGCCAACGCTTCATTCGACACCTAACTACTCACCTGCTAAAGCAAAGAACCCAGGCGCACGACCCGCTGCACCCGCAATCCCTGACTTGTCGTACATTTGCACTGCGGCTAGTTCGCTGACAGCGATCGCAACTTTTTTGTCGCTCACCTTATCGCAGGTCGCTTCTATCATCACGGGGTTGCCTGAAGCGATCGCTTCCATCGCTTCCTTATAAGCTGCCTCTGCCGCTTCCTTCTCTTCCTTTTGCACCGTAAGGGGCATAGCAGTGTGCTTCAAAGCAAATTCAACGATGTACATACTGATTTTGGTTATCTATATAGTATTGAGATTTGGCCCGCCAAAAGACGACCTTTCAGCAGCCAGTCCGCCCTCTAGTATCGCAAACAATCCAAAAATCAGGGGCACCAATATAGGCAATATATCGACTTTATCCATTAGAAGGAAGATTTTTTAGAGAAGGGCCTCTATAATATGAGAACTGCGGTAAAGATTAGTAAACACTGCTCATATTTTTTCGAGTAGATGTTAAGCGGTTATTTCTTTTGAATAGCTGCCTGGTTTTTACCACTGTCCTACATAGATAATCCATCTTTGGAGATCCGCTTTATATGACTATAGCAATGGGCAACGCGCCCGCCGGAAGAGGACGATTTGACGTCGTTGACGACTGGCTCAAGCGCGACCGTTTTGTATTCGTAGGCTGGTCTGGTCTACTCCTGTTCCCCTGCGCCTTCATGGCGATTGGCGGCTGGATGACCGGCACCACCTTTGTCACCTCGTGGTACACCCACGGGTTGGCAAGCTCCTACCTCGAAGGCTGCAACTTCCTAACCGTTGCCGTCTC
Organism: uncultured cyanobacterium; assembly: GCA_963793265.1. Taxonomy (GTDB): domain Bacteria; phylum Cyanobacteriota; class Cyanobacteriia; order Phormidesmidales; family Phormidesmidaceae; genus Phormidesmis. The sequence goes on along the minus strand of CAWBZI010000001.1, from coordinate 1,280,422 downwards.
CACCCCCGCTGACAGCATGGGCCACTCCCTGCTGCTGCTTTGGGGCCCTGAAGCCCAGGGTGACTTCGTACGCTGGTGCCAGATTGGCGGCCTGTGGGCGTTCGTCGCGCTTCACGGTGCTTTCGGCCTGATTGGCTTCATGCTGCGCCAGTTCGAGATTGCTCGGCTGGTCGGCATTCGTCCATACAACGCAATCGCCTTCAGTGGCCCGATTGCGGTGTTCGTCTCTGTGTTCTTGCTCTACCCCTTGGGCCAGTCTTCGTGGTTCTTTGCACCGAGCTTCGGGGTGGCGGCCATCTTCCGCTTCCTGCTGTTCTTGCAGGGCTTCCACAACTGGACTTTGAACCCGTTCCACATGATGGGCGTGGCCGGTATCTTGGGTGGCGCGCTGCTGTGTGCAATTCACGGTGCGACGGTAGAGAACACGTTGTTCCAGGACGATGACAACGCCAACACGTTCCGCGCTTTTGAGCCTACGCAGTCAGAAGAGACGTATTCGATGGTGACAGCGAACCGATTCTGGTCACAGATTTTCGGTATCGCGTTCAGCAACAAGCGCTGGCTGCACTTCTTCATGCTGTTCGTACCCGTTACGGGCCTATGGATGAGTTCAGTCGGCATCGTCGGTTTGGCATTGAACCTACGAGCGTATGACTTCGTGAGCCAAGAGATTCGCGCAGCGGAAGACCCAGAGTTCGAGACGTTCTACACGAAGAACATTCTATTGAACGAAGGCATCCGTGCGTGGTTGAGCCCACAGGATCAGCCACATGAGCAGTTTGTGTTCCCTGAGGAAGTTCTTCCTCGTGGTAACGCGCTGTAAATCGTGCCTGACGGTAGGGGCATAGCATTGCTATGCCCCTACGGGATTCATTCAAAATTCCTTAAATGCCCTCATCTTGTTTAGCGAGATGAGGGCATCTTTGGGTTTAAACTATAGACGGTACCGCACAGTAACCACAGGTAGGGACGTAAGGCTTTACATCTAGTGCAATAAATCCGATACCAGCGACCCAACCTCTTATTCAAACAATCGGATAGGATTTAAGGCCGCTCGCTTCTAGTGGCAAAAAGACCGTCCAAGTGGTGCCCTGATTGGAGCGTTCGCGGACGGTGAGCTTTGCGCCTAGCGCGTGAAAAAGGTTCTTAGTGGCCTCTAAGTTCAGGCTGAGTCCGCCCGTGTCCGGTTGGAACATCAACAGATGACCCAGCGATTGCAAAGGCGGCGGAGAGCAAGGCGGCGCTGCGTTTGAATTATCAGAATCAATTTGCGACTGGAACTGTAGCTTGAGCTGTTCGCCTGCATTTACGACGTGAAGCTGAATGTGGCTACCCGGCGAAACGCTGTGGGTAAAGAGTTCTACTAATCCCGTGAGCACGTGTTGGAGCATGGTGGGATCGCTGGCGACCATGGGCAGCTCGGGGGGCAGGCCGACTTCTAAAGAGAGATTTCGGCGCAGGGCGGCCTGTTGCCACTGGGGAATGGCTTCTTGGAAGACTTGGTGAAGGGCGATCGCACTCAAAGGAGACTTAGGCGATTGACTGGCAGCCTCTAGCTCTACCGCCCTAAAAATTAGGCTAAAGCGGTCAATCTGTTGCGTACATTCGCGATCAATACTTTGTAGACGTTTGATCACTTTAGCGTCTAAGTCTTTTCGGTTGAGGAGCGATCGCGTATAAGTCCGAATCGTGGTCAGCGGCGTCCGAATCTCATGCGCCATCGCTTTGAGCAATTCACTATCAGAAAAGTCATTTGCCTTAGCCGCCGATTGATTATCCTCAGCCCTCACAACAGCCTGAGCCGACCCTTGAGCTGATAGCTGAGATCCGACTTGCGCCTCTAACTGCGGCAGACAGGCAATCATCCAGCGGTTGAACTGACTCACCGTTCGATAGTGAGGATCTTTGGGTGCAAACTTTTCAACCAGCGGCTCGATAAACTCTAGCTGCTGCGGGCGCGTGAGACGAATGCGCGATCGCAACAGCCGCCATACCGACATCACCACCTGCGGCATAAACGAAAACTGAAAGCGCAGCTCATCATCAGCATCTTTGCCCAGCACCAGCACCAGCGAGAACTCAGGCGTTAGTACCAAAGCAAACTGCTCTTGAGCGAGCGGATCGTCTTCTAAAAGCGGCAGTAGGCGATTATGAAAAGAAGGCTGCTTAAACTTTTTTTGAAACAATCGGCCCACCGGAGAAAGCGCACTAAATGCAGATCCCAGGTGCTCTGAAGATTGCGGTACGATTGTCCAGGTAGAGAGTTGATCAAAGATTTTTGCAGACACTGCGGGCTCGTTCAAAAAAGGAACAGGCCCAACTATAACTAGCGCCTCTGGAAATTTACTGCGCGCCGATCTCTTGAAATGCTTTTGGGATTTAGATGCTCTTTGAGCAACTGAGGTTCTCACCTGCTGAGTCAGGAGCTGACCGAGCGCTGCGATCGCACCCTGCCATTCTCTTTGAGCCCGCTGCTGTTTTGCCTCGTCCGAGAGCGTATCGCTCACTGTTTTTACATCAGTCGCATCGGCAAGCTGATCGCCCTGAGAAAATTCCCCCAGGGCCACCAATGCGCTAATAGTCGGTAAAAGCTGATCCGAGACGCCCATAAAATTACAGCGAGTTTTACAGCCAACTGCGAGGCTAAGAGTGTCAGTAACGATGCTTCCTTTACACTACCGGCAACCCTTTGCCTGTGACTATGGGTAGAACCGAACTCAACAGCACCGATTTGCATGAACTTGGGCGCAAACTACCCGTATTCATTTGCCCTGGCTTTCACGACGCTAGGCTAACTGAGCAGTGGGTGCGATCGCTCCCCTCCTTCACGCAGCCCCACACATTCACCGGATTTCCAGCCGATCTCATCGCCGTCCATCGCTGGCTCACTCAAACAATAGGAGAGCCTGCAAACGCACAGCCTCTCGTTGCAGTCGGCTTCAGCGCAGGCGTTGTTGGCATGGCAGGCGCGCTCGGTCTATGGCAGCAACAAGGGGGGAAAGTAGCCCGGTTCTTCGCCATAGACGGCTGGGGAATGCCGCTCGTTGGTCTGCCCGTATGTCGGCTGAGTCACGACGAATTTACCCATTGGAGTTCGCTGCCGCTAGGATCTGGCAAAGTAAACTTTTATGCCGATCCGCCGGTAGATCATCTCGCGATGTGGGGGCAGAGTGAGCAGGTAGTCGGATGGCAGGTCAGCGAGTGGCAAAGCGGCAAAGCGACTGGTATGGCAATGACCGCTCGTGTTTTTTTACAGCAGCAGCTACAGCTTGCATGGAAGCAGGCTAGCTAAAAGCCGTTTAAAAGTGCTTGTATCGTGACATTAGCTTCAGTAAAAATAGTGTTGTAAGTTTGGCTACAATTTACACTGGCAATATTAAACCAGCATCAATCGCTCAATTGCGCTCCCTTTTTATGTATTAAATGGCCTTTTTAATAGGCCCGACTCTCCCCACCGCATTTCCTATGGTTGCTACTTTTACACCGGACACCTCGACGAAGACACAGCAAGTCAGCGGCGCATATGCGTTAATTGATAGCCTGGTGCGCCAGGGTGTTAAGCATATTTTTGGCTATCCTGGCGGGGCGATTCTGCCCATTTACGACGAACTGTATAAGGCTGAAGCAAAAGGGCTGGTGAACCATATTCTGGTGCGTCACGAGCAAGGAGCCTCTCACGCAGCCGATGGCTACGCCCGCGCCACCGGAGAAGTCGGCGTGTGCTTTGCCACATCAGGGCCAGGTGCTACCAACTTAGTGACCGGCATTGCCACCGCCCAAATGGACTCAATCCCGATGGTGATTGTCACCGGGCAGGTCACCCGCGCGGCTATTGGCACAGACGCCTTTCAGGAAACAGATATTCACGGCATCACGCTGCCGATCGTGAAGCACTCCTATGTTGTGCGCGATCCAAACCAGATGGCGCAGATTGTCGCTGAAGCCTTTTATATTGCTAAAACCGGCAGACCCGGCCCTGTCCTTATCGACGTGCCTAAAGATGTGGGCCTCGAAGAAATCGACTACCTGCCTGTAGAAGCAGGCGAGGTGAATATTAAGGGCTATGCGCCTGTAGATGCCGTCTCGACGCAAAGTATAGAGGATGCGATCGCCCTGCTCAAAGCCGCCAAGTGTCCGCTGCTCTATGTCGGTGGCGGTGCGATCGCCTCTGGTGCCCACCCCGAAATCAAAGCCCTAGCCGAACTACTCCACGCGCCTGTCACCACAACGCTCATGGGCAAAGGCGCTTTTGACGAGCACCACCCTCTCGCCGTTGGCATGTTGGGAATGCACGGCACCGCCTACGCTAACTTCGCAGTCAGTGAATGTGATTTACTCGTAGCTATCGGCGCACGCTTTGACGATCGCGTCACCAGCAAGCTCGATAAATTCGCCGCTAGAGCCAAAGTCATTCACATTGACATTGACCCGGCTGAAGTCGGCAAGGTGCGCGTACCTGAAGTGCCTATCGTAGGCGATGTAAAGACGGTACTACAGCAGCTTTTGGCCCAGGTAGAGAAAGAGACAGAGAAGGAAGGCGCGCCCGATCCGCAATCTACTCAGGCATGGCGAGATCGCATTGCCGTATGGAAGGAAGACTATCCCCTTGTAGCCCCCGTCTACAAAGACCAAATCTCTCCTCAGTCCGTCATCGTTGAACTCACCAACCAGGCCCCCAGAGCCTACTACACTACCGATGTCGGCCAGCATCAAATGTGGGCCGCACAGTTTCTTAAAAACGGGCCGCGTCAGTGGATTTCGAGCGCTGGACTTGGCACGATGGGCTTTGGCCTCCCGGCAGCGATGGGCGCAAAAGTCGCATTGCCGGACGAGCAGGTGGTATGCATCAGTGGCGATGCCAGCTTTCAAATGTGCCTGCAAGAGCTAGCGACCTTGGCCCAGTACGGCATCGCTGTGAAAACCGTGATTTTGAACAATGGCTGGCAGGGCATGGTGCGCCAGTGGCAGCAAACCTTCTTTGGGGAGCGCTATTCGTCTTCCAACATGGAGATTGGAATGCCCAACTTTGTCATGCTCGCTCAGGCGTTTGGCGTGAAGGGAATTGTTGTGAACGATCCCGATGAAATGCCAGGTGCGATCGCTGACATGCTCGCCCACGAAGGCCCCGTGCTGATGGACGTGCGCGTTCGCCGCGATGAGAACTGCTATCCCATGATTCCACCCGGTAAGAGCAATGCTGAGATGGTGGGTCTGCGTGAAGGCAAGCCCAGACCAGCTACTTAAGCAGCCTGTAACCATCATCAAGCCAGCTTCATCAAGCCTTGCCATAAGCGAAGCTAATTTGAGTAATTTTTCTGAGCCAATAAAGGCGTCTGAACGGGTACTTTGCCCTCAGACGCCTTTATTAGTGCGAATACGTCGGGTATAAGGCCCGGCGATCCCCGTAATTGTTCTACTCTACGGACAAGTAGTCTTACAGAGGAATTTATAGAGGCTTCAAGAAAATTACAGCCTCAGGGTTGTTCTTCTTTCGCTAGCGAGGTAGTATGCGCGTAATTTAGTTATGGCCTTGTGTGCATCGTGCTAAAACCCCGTAGCCGCAAGTGATGTAGCAACGTACGTATATATACCCTCTTCCATACATACCCCAATACCACCGCATGGTTTTTGCCACCGAGATCGATCCTTTAGAGCAGTCTGCTCGCGCGATCGCTAATTCCCACAGCAGCGTCCCTCAGCCACCGACCTTACCCCCGGCTCGAATCCTCACAGCCGCGCACAAAGTCGTACCGTTAGACGCTTCAAACCAGCCTTTGCAGCTAGGCGCTCCGGCAGTGCGTGTCAGCAAAAGCGCGCTATCTATCTCTAAAAAAGCTAAGCTACCGCTCGGGCTCACGCTACTCAATCGCTTGCAGCAGGGCTCGGCTGTGGTGGCCTGCCTATTAGTGGCAGGTGCCTTGGGCGTTTATGGCTCAACGGTGTATGTAGACAAGTCTACGAACCATGCGTTAGTTCAGCTCGATTCGCTTCAGGGCGAGTCTCAACAGCTTACGACTGCCAATGAATCGATTAAGCAAAGCCTGGCAGAGCAGGCCATTAAAGAGAACTCGGGGCTAGAGCCCTACGAGGCAGGCGATATTTTATTTCTAGAGCCAGCGCCGCTAAGATCTCGGCCAGAAGGAGCCGGTGTTGAAGCCGAGTCTCAGCCTGAGCTGCCTGGGCCAATGGGGTATTAGATGGCTGTTTCTACTCGGCCCAAGCGTCGCCGTAAACCCTCTAAACTTAAGCGACAGATCCCCCGCTCAACGCCCAAGCAAATCGAAGACTTTCGGCTAAAGTCTCCGCGCCTGCGGCTGATTAGCGTGTGGCTCGTGCTGCTAGTTGGAATGCTGGGGCTAGGCGCACGCCTGGCCTACTTACAGCTCGTGATTGGCGATGAGCTAAAAGTGATGGCCCAAGATCAGCAGGCCATTCGAGCCACGCCTCGAAGTGCGAGACGGCAAATGGTCGATCGCCAGGGCAACGTGGTGGCCATGGATCGGGTGGTGTATACGCTGTATGTACATCCCATGCTGTTCAAAGAGTCGAATCTGGCAGTTGCGCAGTCTTTAAGCACCGTTCTCGATCAAGATCCGCGTCAGCTAACGGCAAAGTTTGCTGCGCAAGAAAGCGGCATTCAGCTTAACGATGACATTTCAGAAGAAACCGCCAAACGCTTGCGAGCCCTTAGATTAGACGGTTTAGACCTGTTGGCTTCCCCGCGCCGGGTGTACCCGCAAGGCGAACTATTTTCTCAGGTCACAGGTTACGTTGATCTAGAAGGTGAGCCTAAATCTGGGGTGGAATTGGAGATGCGATCGCACCTCCGCTACGACGATCCCGACGCAGGTGAGCCCACGCCCATACAGCAAATTACGCGCGACGATCAGCAGCTACAGCTCACCATCGACAGCCGGTTGCAGCGCATTGCTCAAGAAAGCCTCGCCGCCACCGTCGCAGAATACAAGGCCAAACGAGGCGCGCTGATTGTCATGGACAGCCGCACGGGCGAAATTTTAACCCTGGCCGTTGCGCCTACCTACAATCCAAACGAGTACTACGACGCTGATATTGAATCTTTTAAAAACTGGGCGGTAAGCGATCTGTATGAGCCAGGATCGACCTTTAAGCCGATTAACGTTGCGATCGCCCTAGAAAACGGCAACGCTAACGCAGGCGACATCATCAACGACGAAGGCCGCATCCAGGTTGGCCAGTGGCCCATTCAAAACGTTGACTACCGCACTAACGGCCCGCGCGGCCCTATTTCTATCACCGACGTATTGCGCTATTCAAGCAACGTTGGCATGGTACGCATTATGCAAAACGTACCCCGCGCTGACTACTACAGCTGGCTGCAAAAGCTCGGCATTGGCGATCGCACTAACATCGATTTGCCTGGCGAAACCAACGGCCAAATTAAAGACCGCGATCAGTTCGTCGGTAGCGAAGTTGAAGCTGCCACCACCTCCTTCGGCCAGGGCTTTTCGCTCACACCCTTACAGCTCGTCCAGCTCCACGCGGCTTTAGCCAACGGTGGCAAGCTAGTCACACCCCACGTAGTACGCGGCCTTAGCAATGCTGATGGCAACCTGACTTGGACACCGAAGCAGGAATCGCCGCAACAGATTTTTTCGCCCGAAACCACCCAAAAAGTTCTCTCAATGATGAAAGAAGTGGTAGACGACGGCACCGGCTCAGCCGCTAAAATCGACGGCTATCAAATTGCTGGGAAAACGGGCACCGCACAAAAAGCAACTGAATACGGCACCTATGGGGATCAGCGCATTACTAGCTTCGTGAGTATCGCGCCCGTAAGCGACCCTCGCTACGTTGTACTTGCGGTTGTTGATGAGCCCCAGGGCGAAAATGCCTATGGGGGCACGGTCGCTGCGCCGCTGGTGAAGAAGATGTTGGATACGCTAGTTGTGCTAGAAGGGGTGGCCCCAGACGGGGAGCCTGCTGCACCTCCAGAATCGTCTCCGATTGACTGACTTCGATTGATTAGCGCATCTGAAACGGGAATATTTGAGCTAAAAGTTGTGCGCAACTTCAATGCTCTTAGGTTCCTCCATGAATACGCCTCAGCCGACCGTCACAATCGTTAACCAAGAAGGTCTTTTACACCGCATTGCTAACCGTATCCGTCAGTCTCTAGAGCTACAGGAGATTTTGGATGCGATGGTTGTAGAGGTGCGAGCGTATCTAAAGATTGATCGCGTCAAGGTGTATCAGTTTAACCCCGACAGCAGCGGTCTGGTGATTGCCGAATCGATTGATAGCGATCGCCTACCTTCACTTTTAGATCTCAACTTCCCTGCCGATGACATTCCGCCCTATGCTCGCGAACTTTTCTTAAAAGCACGACAGCGCTCAGTTGTAGACACCCACAGCGCCCAAATCGGCATCAGCCCGCTAGACAACCCTCAAACCGGCAACCCTGAAGAAAACAAAGACATTCGCTACCGCCCGTTAGATCCGTGCCACAAAGAATATCTCACTGCCATGGGCGTACAGTCTTCAGTGGTAGTGCCCATCGTATTAGAAGAAACGTCTACCGGAAAAAAGACCCCTGAGGCATCGGCTCAGCTATGGGGATTGCTGGCTTGTCATCATAGCGAGTCTCGTGAGGTCACCGAAGCAGAGCTGCAGTTTATTCAAGCGGTTGTCGATCAAGTCGGGATTGCGATCGCCCAGTCAGTACTACTTAACCGGGTTCGAGCCCAGGCGCAGCAAGAGGCCAACATCAACCGCGTCACCAAGCTGCTCTACGTAAGCCCGACCGTACAGCTACAAGCAGCACTCGAAGAAGTGATCGAAACGCTCAGCGGCAGCGGCGGTCGGCTGTATCTCACAGGAGAGGGCGAACTGCCCAAAGAAATCTACACCCACGGCGCTCAGCCAAACGCCATCAACCAGCAGCAGCGAACCGTTGAAGAAAACTACCTGTGGAAAAACTTTGTTCACTCTGTCGTAGAACCCAGCACCGATAGTACCGGCTACAAGCCCTGGTCAGTAGAGTGGATGCGCTCAGTTTATAAGCTCCCAGACAAACGCTCAAGCAGCCGCACGAAGGAACACTTCGACCTATGGGCTATCAACGACATCTACCGCGAACCCTTGCTCAGAACAATCGCCCCTTTCTTTGAGCCCACATCCGCACGCGGCCTGCTGATTGTACCGCTCTACTACGACAGTCAAATCGTCGGTTGCCTATCGGTATTTCGAGAGGAGATAAATACCGAAATGATGTGGGCCGGTTGGCACAATCCTGACAGCCGCCAGCTCATGGCCAGACAGTCATTTGAAGTATGGCGCGAAGAAAAAACAGGTACCGCGCAAGCCTGGACAGAAGAAGACCTTAGCTATGCAAAGGCACTGAGCGAGAGATTCTCAACTGCGATCAAGCAGTATAGGCTTCGCCAGCAAGTACAGTCTCTCAACGCTAATTTAGAACAGCAGGTAACAGAACGAACTGAACAGCTCCAGCAAAAGACCCAGCAGCTACAGCTTTCCAATGCAGAGCTAGAAAGCGCTGTCTCAAAGCAGCAGGCCCTTTCTGGCATCGTCGCGAAGATTCGCGAGTCTCTTAATATCGAAGAGATCTTTCGCATTACCACCCAAGAGCTTGGCCAGCTCTTAGACTCAGATAAAGTCTCGGTGTATCAATTTAACGAAGACTGGGGCGGTGAGTTTGTTTCAAGCTTTGAGGCCGTAAGTCCAAGATGGGCAGAGGTTGGTAAGTTCGGCGAAAATACCGTTTGGAACGATACCTATCTGCAAGATACCAAAGGCGGTCGCTATCGCAATGGAGAAAGTTTCGTTGTCAATGACGTCACGCAGCAGGGGTTTGCCCAGTGTCATGTTGATATCTACAATCAATATAAAATTAAGTCATTCATCAACGTTCCGATATTTGTGGGCCAAGCGCTGTGGGGAATATTAGCCGTATTTCAACAGCAAGCCGTTAGGCAGTGGAAACTAGCCGACGTAGATTTTGTGAGTCAAATCGCCGCTCAGCTTGGAGTTGCTCTACAGCACTCGACGCTGCTGACATACACTCAAAAGCAGGCAAGAGAGCTTAAAACGTCTAATACAGAGCTGTGTAGAGTTGTTGACCAGCAAAGAACACTCTCTAGTATTGTTGCTAAAATTCGCGAATCTTTAGACATCAACCAAATTTTCAAAACGACCACTCAGGAACTCACTCAGGTTTTAAGAGCAGATAGGGCCTCTGTTTACAGGTTTAATGAAGACTGGGGTGGAGAGTTTGTAGCAGAGTTTGAAAGCGTTGCCGTAGAAGGTATTGACGTAGGTAAATTCGGCATCAATACCGTTTGGGACGATACCTACCTACAAGAGAATCAGGGCGGTCGATACCGTGATGGTGAAATATCTGTTGTCAATGATGTCTATGAGTGCGAGTTTTCTCAATGCCATTTAGAGATATATGAGCAGTTTAAGGTTAAGGCATTTGTGCTGGTTCCTATTTTCGTAGAGCAAAACCTGTGGGGCCTGCTAGGCATATATCAGCACAAGCAGCCTCGTAAATGGGATAGTTCGGAGGTGGATTTCGTTCAACAGATTGCGGCACAGCTAGGCGTAGCGATGCAACATGCCTCTTTAGCAGCTAGCGATAAACAAAAGAACAGCCAGCTTTCTACGGCACTAATCGATCTTAAAACCACTCAAACTCAGCTCATACAAACAGAAAAAATGTCTAGCTTAGGTCAGCTAGTCGCCGGGATTGCTCATGAAATTAACAACCCCATCAACTTCATCCACGCTAACGTTGGCCATCTCAAAGAGTACTCGAATAGCCTTTTAAAGCTAATAGAGGGGTATCAGCAGCACTTTCCATCGCCGCCCGATGATATTCAAACGCTTCTAGAAGAGGCCGAAATTGACTATCTCGCTGAAGATTTGCCCAAGCTCTGTACCTCTTTGTCTACAGGGACTCAACGAATTCGCTCAATTATCTCCTCTCTCCGAAATTTCTCTCGGCTAGATGAATCTGAGGTGAAAGCCGTTGATCTGCACGAGGGGATTGAAGGGACTTTGTTGATATTACAGCATCGATTAAGAACGGGATCAAACAAAGTTTCTATCGAGATTATCAAAAAGTATGGTGAGCTTCCGTTAGTGGAGTGTCACGCTAGTCAGATTAATCAGGTCTTTATGAATTTGCTGACCAATGCGATTGATGAGCTACAGTCTGCGGCACCTAATGATGATGACGCAGTAAGAACGCTTCAGATTAAAACTCAAAGAATGAACGATGATTGGGTCAGCGTATCTATTCAAGACGATGGCAACGGCATTCCTCAACCCGTATTAGAAAAGCTATTCGACCCGTTTTTTACGACGAAGCCCATTGGCAAAGGGACGGGATTAGGTCTTTCTATCAGCTACCAAATTATTGAGAAGCACGGTGGCAGGCTGTTCTGTGAGTCTGTAGTAGGCGAGGGCGCTACGTTCGTTATTGAGCTACCGATTAAGTCACAAGTTCAAAAAGAGCTAGTCTCAACAGGCACTGATTGATCGCACAAAAACAAAGTGTGGATATATCCTTTTCACATACGGATACATCCACACTTTGCTGTATAACAGAGCCTAAGGCTATAGTGTTCCAGGCTGACGTTTATTTATCAAAATAAAGGCTCAGGCTAGGCGCGACGACCGATGCCGTAGAGCAGTCCGCAGCCCACAGCAAGCATAACTAACGCACCGTAAACAGTACCAGATACAGCCGGGATAATACCCGTGGCTTGTAACAACAGCAATACGGCAAAAATCACGAAAAGGACACCGCCTGAGTAAAGGCCAATTGTCGTCACTAAACTAGGTCTTCTACGGCTCATCAATTTTTCTCGATACAAAGAGGAAAGATATAGCCTACCCTATGTCATACCAAAGGCCGACAGCATTACATCAAGATAAGTAGAACTATTCTTTCACTGACTCAATTGATACAAAGACTTACTAGGTTACTGATCCTTTGATCTGACTGGAAAAAATGAGAGTTTCCTTATTTTCAGCTCAGTCAGGTTTCAGGACGGTTGTTTAAAGTATGAATACAGTTCTTTAACAAGCGGTGACTATGAAAAAACGCTATCTTATGCAAACAGGTGCGGTGGCTATCGGTGCCGTTGCGCTATCTCGCTATCTACCCTCGCTAGCAAAAGAGAAAACGGCTTCACAAGCAGACACATCCACCGCTTCAAGCGGCAATTTTGAGGTTGTAAAAACGCCAGCGGAATGGCGAAAGGTTTTAACGCCAGAAGAGTTTGGCGTGCTTAGAGAAGAGAAAACAGAACGGCCCTTTAGCAGTCCGCTCGATAAGCAAACAGCAAAAGGCACTTATACCTGTGCGGGCTGTAGCCAACCGCTATTCTCTTCTAGCACTAAGTTTGACAGTCGTACCGGCTGGCCCAGCTTTTATGCGCCGATTGAGGGCGCGATCGCAACCACAATAGACAACTCTCTGATGATGAGTCGAACCGAGGTGCACTGTAGTAGCTGCGGCGGACATCTGGGCCATGTGTTCAACGATGGCCCTAAGCCTACGGGCAAGCGCTACTGTATGAACGGTGTTGCCTTGAACTTTGTTGAAGCTTAAGGTTGAGCTTAGGAACGGCAGCTTGCGGGCGGCTGCACATCACCTGCATCGATGCGAGAGAATCCGCCGAGGCTGAGGGTGGCATTGTTGTAAAAGTTGCCACTATTCTCTTCTAGTCGCAAAGACAGTCCCGAGCCTAAATACCTTTGGCCCAACACATCTGTGCCGAAGCTATTGCTCACAGCCTGACCAACAACGGTGTTGCCTTGCACAATGCCACTTACGCAGGCGCTTTCACCACTATCGACATAAACAAAGTTGCCGGTGACTGACTCGCCCGCTTTGCGGAAAGTGAACGTGCGATCGCCGCTATCTTGTAGCACGCCATTAATAGAGCCACCGCCTGAGCTAGCCCGAGCCGTTGTAAAGCGGTAGTTACCATCGGGCAAGCTCGCTATAGTCGTTACCCTATCTGCATCGGATCGACTACTACGCGTCGAAACAGTGGTGCGCAAAACACCTCTACCAGCCGTATCTCTAATCGCATTCGTAACTGCACCAGAGGCATCAAAGCGAACATTATTCGCTGCACTCCTTTCGTTTGCATCTTCGCAAGACAGTAGCCTATCAACTGAGCTAAACCCTCTTAGAACAATCGGATCGTTGAGTGATCGCCCGATTAGCGCAGCGTACTGAGCCGGGCTGTTAACGAGCTGACGGCGAGCGAACCGAATAGAGGTACCGGGTAGCGTGAGCGATCGCGCTCCGTCAGGCCCGTTGTAGCGAAAAGTACTGCTACCATCAACTTCGCTCACCGTGATAGAAGCCTGCTGACCTAGCGGATTAGGGCGAACAGAAGGACTGTAGCCACACACAATAAACTGCGGCGTGCCCCTAAGCAGCGGGCGATCGAAGGTTGATTGTCTGATGCGAATAATTTGTATTTGAGCCGCTGCAGAAAAAGGGGTGAGGGCTACGAAGGGAAGGGCGATCGCAGCAGTGATAAAAAGACGATTAAACATGGCTTAAATGAAGAGATAAGAAGGCTTATCCCGCTGATGTATTGATCAGCACCCGTGTAGGTTCACTATACCGTGATTATACGGAAATTAACGCGCCAGCTTTCTGCTGTCACTGCTGATACGCCTATTCTTTAGTCTCAGTGGCAACCGTCGAAGGACTGACAGCACAGCGCTCGGGCGGCAGGCTAGCGCCTGCATTAATCGGCGTAAAGCCAGAGAGATCTAAAACCGCCCCAGCATAGTAGAAGCCTTCATCTTCCGTACGCACCTGTCGAACTTGCAGCGCCCCCGGCAAATTGCTTTGAGGCTGCGCGTCCCCATCAGGGTACGCAAACCCCGACACCGTATTGCCGCTCGCAACACCAGTCACACAAATACCTGGTGAGCCAAGGCGAGGCAATAGGCTGCCAGTGATCCGATTGCCTTCCTTTTTGAGCACAAAAATGGAGCCGCCCTGCTGCTGAAGCTCTTCATCTGTATAGGCGCGCTGTTCAGCAGCGCCCGCTAGGTAGCGATAGTTGCCGTCGGGCTTAGAGGCAAGCGTTGAAATCGTTAGACCGTCGAACGGCGTGGGGTCAACGGTCGTCGGCGTGATGTTACTAGGGTCGAAAGAGGCGGGGCCGGTAGATAGGCCTGAAGGGGCATCTATCGTAGCGGGCGTAGGCGAAACTGGCGCAGGTAGAGGGGTAACGGTCGTCGGCATTGTTGGCGTCGTGGGTGCGGTTGGCGTAACTGCCGCGGGCGCTGGGCGAACAGATGGCGCAGGTGGCGTTACGACTGGGGGGGGTACGACTGGCGGTGTCACAACTGGCCGATTAACGGGCTGATTTATAGGTTGCGAAGGCGGCGGGCCTAACACAGGCAGTAGATCCGGCTCTTGGCTCAAGAAGATCTCACCCGTTGCACTTGCTAAGCAGTCGTTTTGTGTCGGGGCCGTAGCCGGGCTCGTTCTCACACCGCCAGGCGAGGTCGCGGTTTCATTGACATATGGATTAGACAGCAGCAGTCGTAGCGCTGTGGCCCAACGCGCTCTAGAGAACGCAGACAGCTCTTGCTCTGAGTTCACTAGCGCTTGGTATTGCGTGGAGATAGGTTGCGCGATCGCCCGCTCTTCCGCCTCCTGTGAATATTGTTCTGAATATTGACCAGACCCCTCAGCCGCAGACGGTCTATCAATGTTGCAAACAAAACCACGGTCTTCTAGATCCATAGGCTTTGCTGCTAATAGCAATGGTGAAGCCATTAACACCAGCGGTAAAGCGGATTTGTAGCGGGGGATGATGTTTGAAAGCATTTTTAAGTGCAACGTGCCGCAAAAGGTTTGTGTGAATATACTTATTATTTCATAAAGATAAGCACAAATTAGTATGGCTTCGTAAGCATGTATGCTTATTTGCTATGGGATAGATACGCTTAGCGCATTGCTTCTATATACATGTGACTTACTCTGCTTTCGGTTAGTTTCTAGAGCTTGGGATCGAAAATTTGACTGTTTGCTGTGCCGGAGAGCTGGAGGGTGCAAAGCCTTGAGCCCCTACAGTTCGCTGGTATAGCTTAGATATCAAACTGATGTTTCATCAGCGCGTAAAATGCTCTCGACAGCTCGCGGCGCGTTAGCTTTTGATTATCCTGACTCAAATTCGCGAACGCCAGCGAATGCGCTGCGGGCACTGCCGCTTTAATTAAAAAGGAAAGCTGCTTGCGCGTAATCATCTCATCTGGAGCAAACCGACCGCCGCCAACGCCTGCAATCATCCCTTGCGCCTTCAGCGTCTCGATATTGCTATAGGCCCAGTGCTCACCGGGGCGAACGTCAGAAAAACTGGGTCTAGCTGGGCTCACTTTTTCTAAGTTCAACAAACTTACCAGCGCTGTCGAAACCACCGCCCGAGACACATTCGCGTAGGGCCGAAAGTGCAGGTTATTCGCATTTTCACTGCGAATGATGCCTGTGGTCGCCATTACCTGAATCGGCTCAAAGTCGGGGTCATCGTGCCCCACATCATCAAACCAAAAAATGGGAATGCCGTTGCGTGCCATGAATCCTTGAAGCTTACGCAACAGCGGTACTGTTTCTACAATTGTGCGCGGGCTCACATCAGCCCACACGCTAAACACCGCTAAAAATCCGCTGGCCTCGCCGATCGCCCACTCCATCGGGTGCATTCGATAGGCCGCGTTGGTAATATGCGTCGTCCCGATGCTCTTAGCTGAGAGCACTAGCCCGTCAGTGGTCATCGGCACTAGCGATTTGGCCGGGAGAGAAAACGGTAGCGCGGCAGCGTCTTTGCCTTTGGGAGTAATGTGGCCCACTTGTAAATTGCCGTGCAAGTCTAGGTAGTGATATTGACCAATGCCTAAGCTGTCATCGAAGGTGCGAGCGCGGGCCTGGCCAGGAAAAAAGCTTTCGGCTACGTCTTCATGGCGGATGGTGGACAGCGCAATGCCTCGGCGGGCTTCGCGGATGTAGGGTTCTAAGGCAATGCCGTCTGGGCTCCAGGTAAAATCGCCCCGAGGCTTGAGATCGCTGCTGCCGTGGGTTTGTAGATAGTGGACGTAGGCTTTGGCGCGATCGCGTGCCCGCTCAATCAAAACCGCCCGCTCCTGCCGACTGATGCCAATTAACGCCCCCCGCCGAAAATCATTCCCACAGCATTCGCCCCGCTCAGGATGCGCCGAGGTGCCCCAGTTAATCACCGACACATCTCCAACGCTGATAGCTTTCTCGTAGGTGGAGACACGTTTGAGCCGCCGATAGCGAAAGATGCCATAGGGTGCGAAAAAATCGCGTTTGTCCCATCCTCTAGGCTTCAAGATCCAGTAGTCGCCGGTAAAGTCGCGCAGGTTCAGCCAGGGCTCGCGGCCATAGCCCTCAGGCTTTGCCATAACTTGCCCGCCCCCCGGTGCGGTGCGCTCTACCACCACGTTAAACGTAAAGGACTGCTGGCACTCGGGCACGGCCTCATCACGCAAAATCGCCTCACCCGTATCAAAGCGCGACTCTTGCCCCACCCGAGACGGCAGATTCGCAATATCTAAAAGGTCGCCAAAGTCTGTTGCTTCAATCGTCACCTGAGCGGTAACTGTAAAGGTGCGACCTGCCAAATCGCGAAACTTCACGCCAGTCACGCGCGATCGCTCAGCTTGAGCCTGAGCTTCCTCTACTGACTGGGCCATCAGCACTTCAATCGGTTCACTTTGCACTATCAGCCGAAGCTTGCCATTGTTCAGGTAAGGAATCAGTCGCTCGTTCATCGCGGTTGCGGCGACTACAGGCGTCGTTGTAATTGGACATACCCACGCACCCCCAGGATTTTGCTGAATGCGGCCCCCCACTGGCTGAAGCTGACGCTGGCGATCGCGAAACCACCTTTGATTTTTAGAAAGCGCAAACGCCTCCCCATCAACCGTACTAAAGCTCGCCCGCTGCTTAAGCAAGTCGCCGTCATCTGAGGCAGGCAGTCCCTGGGCCGTAAACTGCCCGCCCACCATCTTTTGCGGCTGCACCAGGCACACATCCACATTCATTTGCAGCGCTACCAAAGCCGCCGAATAGGCCGCTGTCGATCCGCCGACAACCAAAATAGAACAGGTTAAAGCGTCACCCTCAGCAGGCTTCGTAAACGCGCTTTCTGCAAAAATGCCGTTGCTTTGGCTAACCATCGATTAATCTTTTGAAGAGGGATAAAAAGGAACTCTCCTTGATAGATATGCTGATTAGAGCGCATTTAGGGCAAGGTTGTCATCATTTGTCTTATTCGTCTTCTTCCCACACCTCAAAGGCATCTACATCAATCGGATCTACGGTAGGCCGCTGAGGGCGCTTGAACTTATCGAGCGTTTTACCGAGCGATCGCCCAAACGGCATTTTTCCTAACGGCGTCTTATCAATGTCTAGTTTTTCGAGATCTAGCTGATCTTTAGCGCGATCGCGTACCTTCCCAAACTGCGTCTGCATCTGCTGCCGGGCCTGCTGCGCCTTTTCCTGAAGCTGTTCGGTGATATCTGGCAGCGAATCGCCCGCCACAAACTCCTGATTCGCAAGCTGCTGATCTGTAAACTGCTTCGCCCGCTGCCGCACCTGCTCTGTCACCTTGCCTGCCATCGACTGGCCCTTTTGCAACAAAGCACCAAAATCTGTTGGCATCTCCGGTAGCTGCTCAGACCTCCAGCTTACCGGCCTTTCTGTCTGTGGCGCTGCAATGTTCAACAATTGCTTGTAGGGGTCAGCCTGCCTAGCTGCCGTCTCAGAAATCATCATCCGCTTACGCCCGGCGCTAATCACGGCCTGCGGCTCAATGCTATACACCGTCACGCTCTCGGCCACTACCTTTTCATCACTAGGCACAGGTTTTTCAATGCCTAAAGGCTCATCTGAGCGGCTGTCGGCAGGAGTCTCTGGTTCTCTTTCAAGTGCAGGTTGCAACAGTTCATTTGACTCAGCATCAAGCGCAAATAGATATTGTTGTACTTCGCCAGTTGATTGATCCAGGCAAAAATCAACAATGTGACCGATGTGATCGCCCCCATCCGTCCACACTTCCAACCCCGTCATATCCTGAGCCGCTGTCAGCTCCGCCTCACTCGCCACTACCCAATCAGGCGCAGCCTCCATCCGCACAATCAAACTATCGCGCCCAATCTTCACAAGCTGCGTCCAGCCCAAAGCCTGCTTTCGTCCCATCAGCCCGCCCGTCTTGCAAGCCAGGCCCACCACCGCCGAACGCCGCACATCTACCAACAAGTGAGCCACAGCGCCTACTTCCTCAGTCGTCTCATACGCCATCACCCCTCGCCCTACCAGCTCACCCTGGCGAATCACTGCTGCGTCCATACCGACCACCTTTCCAATCAAGTTTCTGACTATATATGCTCTATTTTAGTTCTACCCGATTGATTGAGTGTCCATCGCCTCTTAACCCGCTAAACCCCTATGTTCTCAAATTTCGCCATCCAAAAAGTCCAGCTCACCGACGTTGCCCTGCACGTTCGTATAGGCGGCAACGGCCCGCCTCTTCTACATCGTCCCTACCCACCACATCTTCAAAACCATCAACGCTTTTGGTGCTGTGGGGTGGTAAAGGGGCGATGGAGAAAAATTATGATGTGCTGCCAGTTTGGCGGCGCTATGCAGAGCAGGTGGAAGGGAAGTCGTTAGACTGCGGGCATTTTGTGCCAGAAGAAGCGCCGGAAGATGTAGTGCGATCGCTCACCAGTTTCTTTGCAGTATAGATAGATAGAGCCTAACTATGTAGACAAGGAAACTATCTAATCTTGAGCTGTTCCATCTGCCGGTTGCATTGTCAAGAATCTTCCTCTTAGCCAGCCTTCGGTATAGGGCGGTTTTTCTAAGCGAATATGGCTCCAGGTAGCGCTCGGATCGTCTTCCATCAGGTAGTCACCAAACTGATCGGTGACGGTGACAGCATCGCCGCTCATGCCGTAGCCGACGGGCTGCTGGTTGGGTGCGGGACGAATGTAGAGAGCGATCGCAGAGTTCTCACGAGGGCCTACTAAAGTGGCAGGTTTTTCTTTGAACTGAGAACTTTGCAGATCGGCCACAGCAGCATCACTCCAAAGAAACACTGCGCTAAAAACCACCATAGAAATCACGATGCGAAAGAAGCGCCCGCTGTTAGTGATTAGCACTGTTGTTTGATCCTTTTGTTAAATGTCCATGCCAGCGCACATTCCCACTTTCAGCGTCTACTCAAAATAACTTGTATTCTCTCTTGCAAGTTCTAGTATCTGGGTTCGTGAGGAATATATTCTGGACTTCGTGCCGTTCATAAGACACATTCAAAAAAAGAGGGCGGCCAGTATTACTGAGCGCCCTCTTTCTATTCTATGGAAGCACTGATCTAAAATCGATTTAGATTAGTACTTAGTAGCGGTAGCCGCCGCCGCTGTTGTTGCTGCCGGGCTTGTGAACGATAAAGCTTACAGCCTGACACTGCTTAACGTTATCAAAGCCAACAACGCGGATGAAGCAGTTGCCGTACTCAGAGCGGCAAGCTTGCACTTCGTCTAGAACCGCGCGAGTGCTGGTTGCGCCAAACAAAGGCAGCTTCCACATTGTCCAGTAGTAAACTTCAGGATCAGAGTTCTCATTGAACTCAACAGCAGGGATATAGCCCATTTGCAGACAGTAGTTGATCTGCTTTTCGATCTGTTGGTCAGTGAGGGGGGGAAGGTACGAAAGCGTTTCATACCGACGCTCTTTAGGCAGAGTTTTCATGGATTTCTTCCAGTGTGAAAATGGACTTCGGCTGCGCTAGCCCCCGGTTAGAGAGAATTGCTATTGCAGCCTTGTTGTACAGGTTTAGGGAAATTTGAACAGAGTCTAAGTGAGTCTAAGTCGAAGAATCTGGACGTTCGGTATCGGGCGTTTCTGGCTCAGAGGTATCAGTGCCTTGCTGTGAAGGTGGCTCTAAGCTGTCTGTTTTTTCCGCGCTTGCCGCTAGTTCTTCAGAGGTCATCTGAGTCATGCGCTCTAAGTGCTTTTTGCGATGCCCCATGTTGGTTTGCTGAATATTGCTGGTGACCATCTCTGGCAGAAATTCTCCAATTTCTTCGGCAATATGCTGCCGCACCGTCATTATTCTTAAAGCCAACTCAGGGTGCTCCTTGAACAGATCGGTAATAAACACCTCTCCATCCTGGATCTTTTCACGACTCGCAAACTCATTGAGCTGATGAAACAGCGGCAGATTGGCTTCTAAAAGCTGGCTTAGCACAGTGCGAACGGCTTGATAGGTAAGGTAGCTGGTGAGCACCTGTGTTGTATCTTTCGCAATTCGCTTGAGATCCATATGAAGGAAGCCCTGTTGAAAAGAACTCCGATAAATCTGCTGTGTTGGCTGGTATCCTTCGCTAACTTAGCGAAGGATTGCCCTGAGAACCTGTCTGCGGTGATACCGTTTACCCAAATCGCTTCGATCTAGATAGTTCTTACTTAGATAGTGTCTACGGTGTCGAACTCGAACTTAATCTCTTTCCAGAGGTTGAGCGCGGCGTCCAGTTCAGGAGACCACTTGCCTGCTTCACGCAAGATGTCGCCACCTTCGCGCGAGAGGTTACGGCCTTCGTTACGCGCTTGAATACAAGCTTCAAGTGCAACTCGGTTTGCAGTCGCGCCCGGCGCGTTACCCCATGGGTGACCCAGGGTACCACCACCAAACTGAAGCACGGAGTCGTCGCCAAAGATTTCGACGAGCGCTGGCATGTGCCATACGTGAATACCACCGGAAGCTACTGCCATTACACCAGGCATCGAGGCCCAGTCTTGGGTGAAGTAGATACCGCGAGACTTGTCTTGCTCGATGTAGTTTTCACGGAGGAGATCAACAAAGCCGATAGTTGCAGCTCTGTCGCCTTCGAGCTTACCGACAACGGTACCGGTGTGAATGTGGTCACCACCAGACATGCGCAAGCACTTGGCAAGTACGCGGAAGTGGATACCGTGGTTCTTTTGGCGGTCGAGTACAGCGTGCATTGCGCGGTGAATGTGCAGCAATACGCCGTTGTCGCGGCACCAGTGAGCCAAAGTAGTGTTGGCAGTGAAGCCAGCCGTTAAGAAGTCGTGCATGACGATGGGCATGTCGAGTTCTTTAGCGTACTCAGCTCGCTTGAGCATTTCTTCGCAGGTGTGAGCCGTCACGTTGAGGTAGTGACCTTTAATCTCGCCTGTTTCTGCTTGAGACTTGTGAATAGCGTCGGCTACAAACAAGAAACGATCGCGCCATCTTTGGAAGGGCTGTGAGTTGATGTTCTCGTCGTCTTTTGTGAAGTCAAGACCGCCACGCAGACACTCATAGACCGCACGACCGTAGTTTTTAGCCGATAGACCTAGCTTGGGCTTAATGGTACAGCCGAGCATGGGACGACCGTACTTATTGAGGCGATCGCGCTCAACTTGAATACCGTGAGGTGGCCCTTGGAACGTTTTGAGATACGCAACAGGGATACGCAAATCTTCTAGGCGAAGTGCACGCAAGGCTTTAAAGCCAAATACGTTACCCACAATAGAGGTGAGCAAGTTAGTGACGGAACCTTCCTCGAACAAGTCGAGTGGGTAGGCCACATAAGCGATGTACTGATTGTCTTCACCGGGAACGGGCTCGATGTCGTAGCAACGGCCTCTGTAGCGATCCATGTCGGTGAGCAAGTCAGTCCATACAGTTGTCCAAGTACCTGTAGAAGACTCGGCGGCAACGGCTGCTGCACACTCTTCGGGGGGTACGCCAGGCTGAGGCGTCATCCGAAAGGCGGCCAAAATATCGGTGTCTCTGGGCGTGTAGTCCGGAGCGTAGTAAGTTAGCCGGTAATCCTGTACACCAGCGCTGTAACCAGCACCAGACTTTGATTGAGTCTGTGAGTAGGACATATTTCCCTATTTCCTGTCTATTTCCTATGAATCAAACTAGATATTGACCGAACTCCATGGATCTCATTGAGAAAGACCCGCACCCAGCGCCCTAAAAACCCCTTCCCTAATTACGACGTGTAATAGCGATTGGCTTAGACGATGCTCTGATCTATTGAGAAGTTCGAAGCGCGCGAGGCGGTTTTTAACACGTGGGCTAGAGCGCGATCGCTAAAGCTGTGAAAAGCCCGTGCCTCTTAGGTTTGGGTGCTGATGTGGGTGCTTGCCCAAATGGGTTGGAGTCGCCCGTCAGATAAACCTATGCTTTTCAGAATACTACCAGGGCAACGATAAGTTTCCTTTTAGAAGTTCTGTATACTCTGATAACAAAATATTATGAATGCTGATATACAAAGGTTTCAGAAGGTTTCGGGGTTTTAAGACGCGCAGTATAGTTCGTAACATTCTGTAAAGAAAAATGTTAAAACAATCACTATTTCTCAGATCGCCTGCTGAAGAGAGCCGCTTGCGATCTACTTGAGCCTAACCAGATTTTAAGACTGGTTTTTGCTTTTTTAGAGACTAATTCACCTTTTCTAGAAGTGGCTTGATTTGTTATGCGAGCTTAAGACTCTGGGCGACCACTGAGCAGCAGGTAGCTAGCCAGTAGACTAAGCGGTTGCTTTGCTGTTAAGCCAAGAAGCCTTGTGGGCACTTTTGGGCAGGCTATCTCATCAGCCGTCCTTGTTATATGGGGTTCTAAACGACCTGACAACGGAGCCGCTGATGCGTATGGGTTTGGCCGCTGTAACCTTTTTTGGGGCGTGTTTTTGTGGGTATTACTAGAAAAGTTGGTCGAAGGGTAGGCGCTGCTTTTCTAAAAAGCGGGATAGCGATTGTTCTTAATATTCCTTTGGGGGTTCAGGCTTGGATGGCTCAGCCTGCGATCGCCCAAGTCCGCCTCCCCGGCGCTAACACCAATATCGGCACCCCTTCTCGTCCATTGACCAACGAGCGATCCAGAAGGCCCAATCCCATTGCTGAGGACTATAAAGTAGGCGCACTGCAAGCCGACTATACCGGTAGTCTGTGGGTCGGGTCGCATCAGGGCGTTGTGCGAATTGATCCTGAGACGGGGCGAGTGCTGGCGCAGGTGCCGGTGCCGAATCGATTTATTGATGCGATGGCCCAAGACAAGGTAGGTCGAATTTGGCTGGGTACGCCTGAGGGGCTGATTCGGATTGAGCCTCGAATTAATGAGGTGACGGCGCAGAATTTTCGCCTGCCTTCTAACCGGGTGCTGGCGACGCTGGTAGACCATCGCGGTTTTTTGTGGGTGGGTACCGATCGCGGCCTGGCAATGATTAGCCCGGATGAAGGGTTGCTGATGACGACGCTGCAAGCGCTGCCGGGGGTGAGTGCGAATACGCTGGGGCTCGCACCGGACGGTAATTTGTGGGTCGGTACTTTGGAAGGGCTGGTGCGGATTGATACGGCTTCGGCCTATATTACTGACCGGGTGACTGACCTGCCGGGGCGCTCTGCTCAGGCGATGGCGGTGGGGCCGCAGGGGAATTTGTGGATCGGGACGCCGACGGGGGTGCTGGTGGTGGATAGTCGTACGGGGCAGTTGTTGCGCTCGGTGACTCAGCTACGGGGGCGAGATGTGCAGGCGATCGCATTCGATTCCACACAAAGCCTATGGGTCGGTACGCGCACTGGATTAGTGAAGCTAAACCCATACAACGGTGCAATTGTAGGACGAGTGCCTGGCCTGCCATCTGACCATATCCTGTCGATTTCGCCGGATACGGGAAACAAAATTTGGGTGGGCACCACTGAGGGACTAGCCTGGGTGAGCACGGTAACCGGGCGCGGAGTCCCACATGGTTCAATTGTGAGCGCTTTTGGGGCGCGGTGATCCCCCATTAAGCAGCATCTACTAGGTTTGATATTCTAGTTAATGCCAGGCGCTTGAATGGCTATGGCAACTTTGCGGAATATAACCAGCTCAGTAGGAGCCAAGATCATGATCGTCAATGTGCACAAGTTTGCGCGGCGGAAGCAGGAGGGGCGAGCGATCGCAATGCTCACCGCCTGGGACTATATGTCTGCCCAGATCGCTGAGGCCGCAGATGTGGATATTGTTTTGGTAGGCGACTCAATGGCGATGTCGGTGATGGGCCATGAAACCTCGCTGCCGCTAACGCTAGACGAAATGCTTTATCACACAAAAATGGTACGGCGAGCGGTAAAAAAGACGCTGGTGGTCGTCGATCTGCCTTTTTTAAGCTATCAGTTGAGCCCGGAGGCGGCAATGCTGGCAGCAGGGCGGGTGTTAAAAGAGACGGGAGCGCAGTCTGTGAAAATGGAGGGCGGTCACGCCGCGATGGTGCAAACGATCGCCGCTGTGGTGCAGATGGGCGTGCCAGTGATGGGGCATGTCGGCCTAACGCCGCAGTCGGTGTATCAGGTGGGGAGCTTTCGCAAGCAGGGGAAGTCGGCTGAGGCAGCTGAGCGGATTTTGAATGAGGCGATCGCACTCGAAAAATCGGGTGCCTTCGCAATCGTGCTCGAACACATTCCTGACGAACTCGCTCAAACCATTAGCCAAACGCTGACGATTCCGACCATTGGCATTGGCGCGGGGCCATATTGTGATGGGCAAGTGTATGTGACTTCCGATTTGCTGGGGCTCTCAGAATGGCAGCCGCCGTTTGCCAAGCCCTATGTGAATTTGAGAGAGCAGGGGATTGAGGCGGCGAAGCAGTTTTGTGAGGATGTGCGATCGCGTCAATTCGGCTTGCCTGAAGATATTGGATTACCCGAAGACCCGTTGCAAAAGCAAGGCGCATAAGCGGCGCTTAAAGGACTTGTTTAATGTGACGCGCTTTTAAGCACTTAATTAATGGCATCAATATATATGCATCGGTGGAATGCATGGGCTAGACGGGCTTTTCGGCGGCTCACATTTATTTTTGAAGGTAAGCTGATCGTAGACAAGTTTTACTTACGACAAAGAGACACCGAAATAACTATGATTGCAACTGGCACTCGAATTCCCGATACCGCGCCTACTGGCAAGCTTGACTACAAAGTCGCTGATATCGCTTTGGCTGACTGGGGCCGCAAAGAAATCGCGATCGCTGAAGGCGAAATGCCCGCTCTGATGGCTATTCGCGACAAGTACCGTGACAGCAAGCCCTTGGCAAACGCTAAGATCATCGGCTGTATTCACATGACCATTCAAACAGCGGTTTTGATTGAAACCCTGTGTGAGCTAGGCGCTGAAGTGCGCTGGTCTTCTTGTAATATTTTCTCGACTCAAGACCATGCGGCAGCAGCGATCGCAGCGGCTGGCATTCCTGTTTTTGCTTGGAAAGGCGAAACCGAAGAAGAGTACATCTGGTGCCTAGAGCAAACTTGCTACGACGGCAACGGCGAACTCTGGGACGCCAACATGATTTTGGATGACGGTGGCGATCTTACAGGTCACATCCACCAGAAGTATCCTCAAATGCTCAAGCGCATTCACGGCGTTACTGAAGAAACAACAACAGGCGTTCACCGTTTGTTTGAGATGATGGAAAAGGGAGAGCTAAAAATCCCTGCTATCAACGTTAACGACGCGGTTACTAAAACTAAGAACGACAACAAGTACGGCTGCCGTCACAGCTTGAATGACGCGATTAAGCGGGGTACTGACCACCTGCTCTCTGGTAAGAAAGCATTGGTGATTGGCTACGGTGACGTGGGCAAAGGTTCTGTTGCTTCTTTGCAGCAAGAAGGCATGATTGTAAAGGTTGCTGAAGTTGATCCTATCTGCGCAATGCAGGCTTGCATGGACGGCTTTGAAGTTGTTTCTCCTTACAAGAACGGTAAGAACGACGGCACCGTTGATAGCCTCGACTTAGATCTTCTTTCTAAGACTGATCTGGTTGTAACGGCTACTGGTAACTACAACGTTTGCGATAAAAACATCTTGGCTAACCTTAAAAAAGGCGCTGTTGTTTGCAACATCGGTCACTTCGACAACGAAATTGACACTGCTTTTATGCGCAAAGAGTGGCGCTGGGAAGAGGTGAAGCCTCAGGTTCATCAGGTCTATCGCTCTGATGACGACAAGGACTTCTTGATCCTGTTGAGCGAAGGTCGTTTGGTCAACCTGGGTAATGCAACAGGTCATCCTTCACGAATTATGGATGGTTCTTTTGCTAACCAGGTGCTAGCTCAAATCTTCTTGTACGAGAAGAAGTTTGCTGATTTGGATGAAGCGAAGAAAGCAGAGGCCATTACCGTTGAGCTGCTACCTAAGAAGCTTGACGAAGAAGTCGCTCGCTACATGGTAGAAGGCTTCAACGGCGTGATTACTGAGCTGAGTAAGGAGCAGGCTGAGTACATCAACGTACCTGTAGAAGGCCCATTCAAGACAGAAGCTTACAAGTACTAAGGGAGCTGCGCTCAAATAAAGTACCGGCAAACCGACAAATATTGCCTTGGGCATAGCGTGCTATGCCCCTACGTCACCGTCAATTTCTGTAGGGGCTTAGCACTGCTATGCCCGAGGCAATGAACAGCGCTATCAGCGGTACTTTATTTAGACGCATGTCCCTAAGTCTTGAGAGCTAAAGTCATCTTGCTCTAATTGAATGAGAGAGGCCGAGAGAGTTGCAAGATTCTCTCGGCTTTTTTGTATTTTGTTCTAGTTCGACCGACGCAAGTCCTTCGATTAATAGGCGTAGCTCAACTGCCCGGCTGTAATCTCACCTTCGTCTGAATCAACGGCAGCAAATTCGCAGCGTACTTCAAAAGGCTCGTCAAGCGTATCTGTGGCGCAGACGCTACCTGTTAGTGCAAACATTGTTGTGGCACCACTGGCATCTAAGGTGCCTTCGGTCGCAATTGGAATAAATCGAACGCCTAATACGTTAAATACATAGGTAGTGCTCTCCTCGTCGTATCGATAGGTGCTTTCTGTGACGATCTTATAAACACCTTCATCTGCATGAATAAAGTTGAAGTTGCGACTCTCCCCGCTGTCTGTGCCGATAACTGCATCACAAAGCGTTATAGGCTGATCTTCTACTACGGTGCTAACCGCCTGCTCGAAATCTTGATCTAGCGTCTGGCTCAAGTCTGCTGCGTTTGCAGTGGCATAGCCGAGTCGAATGGCGCATTCAGAGGGAACGTAGTCGGACATAAATTCGGTGGCGACTGGCGCTGCTTGCGCAATGGTCGTTAGCGCGCTGAGAAAGAAGCCTCCTGTTGCTAGTAACGTAGGGAATGTAGTGATAATAAGTGTTTTTTTAGCCATTCGTTTTGCCAAAGGGAAAAATTAAGCTCAAGATAGCTTTGTTCACTTTACGGTGAAAGCTTTTATGTATCAGCGTATATATTTCGTGTAGTTCCTGATGGCAGAGCTTTTATCAGCGCGGTCTATATATCAATTTAATAGCGGCACTAATATCAAACAAATACTATGCAAAATTCTAATTCTGCTGACAGTGTAAATTCGGACGCGCTTGAAAAACACACAAACAGGGTGCTGATACCTGCGCTGATAGAAGTCGGGGTGGTTGCTTTTTTGGTCTTAGCTGCGATCGCGATGAACCTCCGCATGGTTCGCGATGGCATCAACGGCTTAGGCGATATGCGATGGCACCTAACCTGGCTTCAGCACTTCTCTAAGCAGCTAGCAGAAGGGATTTGGTATCCGCGCTGGCTGGCCGGGACTAATTTTGGCTATGGCTCTCCGACGTTTGTGTTTTATCCACCATTGGTTTATTTCTTGGGCTCAGGGCTCAGGGCGATTGGCCTGACCTTTGAGCAAACGGTGAATACATTGTTTTGCGGCGGTATTTTTCTCTCGGGACTGAGCTTTTATTTCTGCGGACGGGTTCGCTGGGGGCGAGCAGGGGCTTTGTTTGGCGCGCTGGCCTACATGCTCAGCCCTGGGCTGCTAGGTCTGGTGCAAAGCGGTGGACTCTCGCCTCTGTATACCTTTGTCTGGCCGCCGCTGCTGGTGCTTTTTACCGATAAGGCGATTCGTAAGCCTGGCTACTTATGTGTGCTGGCGTCGCTGTGGTCTTTGGTGGCGCTGACGCATTTGCCCAGTTTGTTGATCTATGCGATCGCCTGGATGCTCTACACGCTCAAAATCCTATGGCACCATTCCTGGAAAACGCGCCTACAAATTTGGCTAACACCTCTCCTCGGCTGGGGAATTTCTGCCTTCTTTCTTATTCCTGCTGTCCTAGAGCAGCGCTACATCAATATTGAATACATGCTGGCCTCTCAGTCTGGCTTTGAGGGCTACATGCTCAACGTCTTTGAAACGATTGGACGCGGGATAGGTGATATTGGTTTTCGGCAGTGGCTAGCCTGCCTGGCGTTTGCAGGAATCGCGGCGTTTGGATTTGTGCGTCAGCCACAGAAAAGAAAGACCGCGGGCGTGTTGCTGCTGACGGCTATCGGCATCATTTTTATTATGAGCGACTGGTCTTGGCCGCTTTGGAAGCTCAATCCTATTCTGCAAAAAATTGAGTTCTCAGGCCGTATTGATCGGCTGCTGTATTTTACAGAAGCGGCCCTATGTGCGCTGGCGGTTCAATCTCTCCTTCAGAGCCGCTGGCAGGTAAGAGACTTTTCTTTAAGAAGGTTGTCCCAGAATTTCTCACGGGTATTTTTACTGGTTATTATCTGTGCCATTTTGTTTGGCAACTTCAAGTTCAACTACGACTATTCTCGTCGGTTCCCAGGACTCTATAGCGGCGGTAACGGGGTTATTTGGAACCGGGTATGGCTGGAGAATATCGTGCACAATCCCTATAGCGATACGTTGATCGACGTGCCGGAATATCGGCCTCGCATTGATAACGGCAAGCCGCTGAGTTTTGTAAAAGAGGAACAAACGGGTGAAGGCTTGCCGCAGGTGAAAGAGACAATTTCGGCTTCTTTACCGACCCCGCAGCCGAATCAACCCCGCGTCGAGATTTTGCAGGGCGATGCGGATATCTCGATTGAGGACTGGAGCAGCTATCACAGACGTTTGAGTGTCAATGCTCGTGAGCAGACGATGGGGATTTTACGAATTTATTCCTATCCCGGCTGGCATTTGTATCTGAACGGCGAGGCTCATCCTTTGCAGCAAGCGACAGATGGACGACTTCAGTTTGAGCTAGAACCGGGGCGATATGAGATGGACGTGGTGCTTGAAAAGACGCTGGCTTTTAAGCTGGGGGTAGCAGCGAGTATTTTGAGTGCGATCGCCACTATCGCACTTAGCTGTTACTGGTTTCGGCTGCCTGCAAGAGAGCCTTTACAGTAGGCGGAATATATAGAACACATCGTCCTCGTAAAATACCTCATGGGGCTTTTCGTACGAGGCAAACGCTTTACTCGGTACGGCCTCGAATCGGCTGCTTGACTTGAACTTTGGATAAATCGCATAGCTGTCGGGCTCGCAGTCTACGTTGAAGCTAAGCGGCTTTTTCACAATGTATTCGTTGGTATATTCATAAATCCTGATGCTAGGCCGGTGGCTGTTAATGTCGCACAGGGTTGAGCCTGCGGGTAGCGCTTTTACAGTTTTTATATAGTCGGCAGTATGCGCAATCCTTTGCGGGCCGTAGCGACTGTAGACGTAGTTTTTATGTAAATCCAGATTGATGACGGCTGAGAGAGAGACGGTGGCGATGAGGGTAAGAATGACGATTTTTTCGAGGGTTTTTCTGTAGTTGAAGTAGGCGAGGCTGATGCTGGTGAGAATGATGGGTGCGAAAAAGATGAGCAGTTTATAAAAGACAGGATCGTAGGTGCGCTCCATGTCTGTAGAAGAATAGGCGTAGAGAAATAGCGCCCAAATGCTGAGGAATAGATAGAAGATGGGGCGGTTCCCTTTGAATTTCCACAGGGAGATGGTGAGAATCATGCCGAGGAAGAAAAAGGAGAGGAGAAGGGATTTTGTGGACTGGTGAAAGAAGTAAACGTCGGTGCCTAAGCTGAAATAGCCGGATGCGATCGCCTGCAACCGCTGCAAAAACGTCACCGCATACCCGTCTTCATTACTCGCCTTAAAAATCAGACTGATAATGCCCTGCGTATTCGTCCACCCCCGTGAAAATTCGCCAATCCAGTACGGCGTCATCATCACTACGCCTGAGCCAATAGAAAGCAACGGCAATGCCCACCTCTTGGGGCGACGACGATTTTTCAGACAGAAAGCAATGATGCTACCGACAAAGACCGCGGACATCACAAACAGCGGTGCAAAGTGTAGATTGCCAATTAGTGCCAGCGTCATGCCGTACAGAATCCAGCAGACGATTTGACCTTGCATAGACAGCTTGGCTTCCCACTGATACTTGAATAGCAGCACGAAGGCCAGTAGGAAGAAGACAATTGAGCCTGAGTTTCCTGCCAGGCTGTTGCCAGTGTTGATGATGATGTTTTGGAATATCAAGCTGTACCAGAGTCCCGCACCGCTGGCGATCAGGAGGCGTTTGGACGGGGGGACGTTTTCTAGGAGCTGATAGATGGTAAAGATTAGGAGGGGGATGGAGAGGAATGTCAAAATGGCGTTGGCGATCGCTTGAAACGCCAAATCCGCGCCAAAGACCGTAAAGGGAAACGCCAAATAAAAATATAGTGGCGGTAGATAAATATCACCCCAAGCCGAAGAAGGCCCGAGCGTTGGCAGCGTGCCCTGCCACATGTTCATAGAAACGTAGGCATCTCTAATTTGGTCGCCGCTGAAGTCGGCAAATCGCAGCGTTGCGAGCACTCTCACAGCTAAGCCGAAGAGCAGAGCCGCTAGCGCCATGAAGAAGCTAACGATGGGTATAAAAGCAGACATTGGTAGTCCTGTGCTTGCTAAATGGTTGTATTTAGCTCTATCTAGCAAGAAAATCAGTAAATTTACTAGCCTCTTAATGTGGCTACGGAGTCTTTAAGGAGGAGTAAGGGTTGAGCAAAGATATCGTGTTGCTCTTTGAGGAAAAACGGATAGGGCGGTGAAGGTTTGCCATAGGCTATATATTGCTATAGACCTAATTCTTTTAATTCAACTGAGTCCCCACGTATGGCACGGCTATCTGTAGAGCTACAACGATATTTTCTCAGCGATGATGCGGGGACGCTTTTGGCCGCTCAGTCTGCGGCACTATCCGATCTGCCCGTCGATGGTCAGCCGCCTATCTCTGAAAAGAAAGAAGTTACGCTCAATGAAATTCTAGAAATTGCGGGCGAGCGGACGTTTGGCTTTTTGTTCGTTTTGCTATCTTTACCGTCTGCGCTGCCAATTCCTGCACCCGGCTACTCTACGCCGTTTGGTATTGTGATGTTTTTGCTGGCTGTTCAGCTTATTGCAGGCTCGGAACAGCCTTGGCTACCAGAGAGCTTTCGTAAGCGCGGCTTTGAACGGTCAACGGTGCAGGGCTTTGTTCGTAAAGGAATGCCCTGGCTACAGCGGATTGAGCTGGTGGCTAGGCCAAGGCTGACGCCTGTTTGCACGAGTCGGGTAGGGCGGTTTGTTATTGGGATGGCGATCGCACTCATGTCTATCTCTATGATGATCCCCATTCCCCTGACCAACACGCTGCCTGCCATTGGCATTTTCGTAACTGGCTTCGGCCTGTTAGACGACGATGGTGCAATCAGCCTTGCGGGCATCACAATCTGCGTGGTGAGTGGCGCGCTCACCAGCACGATTCTCTATCTAATCGCTCGCTTTGGCTTTGAGGGTATGACCAGAGCTGTCGATGCTGCGAAAGATTGGGTTAAGCCATAAGATCGATAACTGTGTATCTTGGATTGCGAGCAAGATGAATAAGCAAGATTGGATTGAGAAGCTATCGCTAGTTGAGCACGTTGAGGGCGGCTACTTTTTTGAGTCGTACCGATCTGCTGAAGAGATGCCGACGCCTAGAGAAGGCTCAGATCGCTCGGTGATGACCTCGATTTACTACCTGCTCACCGACGATCGCCCGATCAATCATTTGAACAAAAACACGTCTGATATCGTGCACTATTTTCAGGCTGGTGCCTCGATTACATACTTTTTGATTGACTTGGAAGGCAAGTTGAAGAAGATCAGGTTAGGACTTGATGTGGCTCAAGGTGAAGTGCCTCAGCTCATTGTGCCGGGCGGATACTGGAAGGCGGCAGTGCTGGAATCGGGTGAGTATGGATTGCTAGGAGAGGCGGTTGCGCCTGGGTTTGACTATCGAGATATGGCAATTGGCAAAGCCGCCGAAATTCGCCAGCAGTTTCCCGACCTGTGGAATGAACTAGCGCCCTACGTAAGGCTATAGAGTCATGGACTATCCAGATGTCCGATGGAAACAGCGATTTGTTAGCTACAAAATGGCAGTAGCGCAGCTAACTAAATTTATAGAAAAAGGCGAGCTAAATGAGCTGGAAGAACAAGGCTTAATTAAGGCTTTTGAATATACTCATGAATTAGCTTGGAAGCTTTTGAAATCTTTTCTGAGTAGCCGGGGCCGAAACGATATCTACGGATCTAAAGATGCCACTCGAACTGCCTTTACGCTGGGCCTGATTGAAGATGGCGAAGCTTGGATGAAGATGATCAAAGACCGCAATCGGACGAGCCATACCTACAACCGCGATACTGCTAGAGAAATCGCAACTAGCGTTGCAGAAAGCTACTTTGAGAAATTTATTGCTCTGCAGTCGAAGATGCAGAAAATCTCAAATGCAGATGAGGAATAACTGAGATGCCGCCTATCTCATCAGATTCAAAAACATTTGGCGAAACACCGAAGCGGTTTGGGCTAAAAGAATCAGTGATTACTAAAATCACAGACGTTTTTTCTCACTATCCTGAAGTAGAGTCTGCGATTCTTTATGGATCAAGAGCTATGAACAGGTATCGTCCTGGCTCAGACATTGATTTGACTTTGACGGGAACGCAGCTAACTTACCGAATTATCAGCCGTCTAGAAAATGAAATAGACGATTTACTGCTGCCCTACCTCTTTGATATCTCTATTCTCAGCCATATTGATAATCCTGACGTTGTAGACCATATCCGTCGGGTTGGTATTCTCTTCTATCAGCGTTCTCAAGACCAAGCGCCGCCTTAAATCTCTACCTCTCGCCCGTTATACAAATTCATTGAGCGCTCAAATCCCTTACGCAGGCTCAAGTCAATCGCATCGACTGCCATCGGAATTACCGCATCAACGATCTTTCTATCCTCTGGGGCAAAGCGGCCTAACACGTGAGAGACAACTGCGCTATCACGTTCCTCGCCTTTATCGGTGCTACCAATGCCAACGCGCAGCCGAGGAAAATCCTTTGTGCCTAAGTGAGCGATAATCGACTTCATGCCGTTGTGCCCACCGGCTCCACCTGTCAGGCGTAGGCGCAGCTTGCCAGTGGGTAAATCCATATCGTCGTACACCACGAGCACTGAGGCAGGGTCTAGCTTGTACCAGTCGAGCACGGCGCGGACAGCCTGGCCTGACTTGTTCATGTAGGTGGTGGGCTTGAGGAGAACGGTGCGATCGCCCCCATTCCGAAATTCGCCTGTGGCACCCTGGAACCGCTTGTTTTCTGTGAGGGAAACGTCTGGGTAGGTTTTAGCGATCGCATCAATCACCTCAAAGCCAATATTGTGACGTGTCCGGTCATACTTAGCGCCTGGATTTCCCAAGCCCACAATCAATCTTGGCAGCACCAGTGTTTGCGTGGGTGTCTGCGCGGGCGGTGTCCCTACCATCTTTCCTTCAATCTCAACTGCTGCTGACTGTATCTCAATGGCTAACGCTTAAGCCACCTGAGTTTCGCTATCTTCTTTAGCGTTGGCTGCATCAGCTTCAGGCTCGGTTTCAACAACCTGCGCTTCGGTCGGTTCTTTATCAGCCACTAGCGCGCGTGGCTTTTCTAATGTCGCCCGCATCGGCTCAGCTACCGATTTCTCTATAGCATCGGCTTCTTTTTTGAACTCAGTCTCAAATTCCTTAGTGGCGTCCTGAAAGCCCTTCATCGCCTTGCCCATGCTGCGGCCAATCTCGGGCAGCTTTTTAGGCCCAAATACAAGCAAGGCCACAATCATAATCAAGCCCATCTCGGGTAGGCCAATTCCAAAGACGTTCATTTCTCAAATATCCGCGACGTTGTTTAAAAATTATAAAGGGCAGGCGCAAAACACACCTACCCCTTTGAAGAATTTGTAGCACTGAATCTAAATAGTGCTGCTCTAGCGTTAGCCGCCAAGGCTTCTCCAATCTACATCGACGTTATCGATGATTAGCGATGAGTTGTATAGCTGAAGAATGATCAGCAAAAACACGAGGAAAAGCGCCATGAACACGCCCATGACTGGGGTTGTCCCCCACCCTGGGGTGACTTTTCCGTACTCAGAGTTCAAAGGCTTGAGGATGTTACCCAACTTCGTGCGCTGTGCCATGGAGTAATCGGTGACTAAAGTTACTTTATATTCTGTAATATCATAGAGGAAATCATGAGTAAAACTCCATGGCAAATTTAGATTCTGCAACAGTTCTTATTGTGTCGGTCGCTTCCATCGTCGGCCTGTTCACTCTCTACGCGGTGTATACAGCGTTTGGCCCACCGGCTAAGCAGCTCAGCGATCCGTTTGAAGATCACGAAGATTAATCGAACCGACCGCAAATTTGTGGCTGAGCTTTTGCCTTCTCAATTTTCTTTTTTTGAAGTATTGGGAAAGCAGGTGCTTTGCTTCGGATTCGCAGAAGTTCGCAGTGAGTGTTAAAATCGATTGCTCTAATGTGAATAGCTGTTTTCAAATGATCAAAATTAGACTCAAGCGCTTTGGCAAAAAGCGCGAAGTTAGCTATCGTATCGTCGCGATGCGTGCTCAAGACCGCCGCGACGGTCGTCCGCTTGAAGAAGTAGGCTTTTATAACCCCAGAACGGACGAAACCCGTTTGGACGTTCCAGCCATTGTAAAGTGGCTCAAAGAAGGCGCTCAGCCCACTAAGACTGTTGAGCACATTCTGAAAAAAGCAAACGTGTACGAACAGCTCGGGACGAATAGCTAGGTGACAAGCCGTGACTTCATCTGACCAAACTTCATCCGAACAGGCTTTATCTAACCGGCCTGATTACGAAGCGCTCGCTCGCTTTTTGATGCATCCTTTTTTAGACAAACCGGAGCAGCTTAAGTTTCACGTGGAGAATCTCTCCGGTGGTAAAAAGCTGTGGCTCAGAGCCGCGTTTGACGAAGACGAGGATAAAGGGCGCGTGTTTGGTCGTGGGGGCCGCAATATTAAGGCGGTACGAACGGTGCTAGCAGCAGCGGCGAAGCTATCTGATATGACTGTGAATATCAGCGTGTTTGGTGAACCCGAGCCTGAGCGAGCCGAGCGGAGTGATAGTCGTGGTGGTGGTCGTTCAGGTGGTGGGAGAGGGCGTGGTGGTGATCGCAATCGAGAAAGTCGTCCACCTAGACCTAGTACTAATCCAGCGCCACCTAAGAAGAAGCCCAAACCAGAATAGTTTTAGCGCTTTGACGTATCTGTTCTAAAGATATGAAAGAAGATTTGGCAGGCGAGCTAGCAGGCCAGGTCTTTTTTTGTGGGCTCGGCTGTTTTCGCTATATCTCTAGTCCTTAGATGCGCTCAGATAGTTCAAAAGCGCTAGATTAGGAGATGAGCACTTTATAAAAGGTGCTGGCTATATCCTTTTAATTCGCTTGATTTGGCTGACTCAATAACTGCATGGGAAATAACTATAAATTTGGCTTGATGAGTTCTGAAAATGCGATCGCCCTAGCTGGCCCGCACGAAGAAAATATCAAGCGCATTGCTCAGCAAACCGGCGCTAATATTGTGCTTCGGGGCAGTGAGCTAAATATTGTGGGTACCGAGAGTCAGGTGGAGCGATCGCGCAAAATTGTAGAGACGCTAGAGCCGACCTGGAGCCAGGGGCAGGCGATCGCAATTACCGACATCATGACGGCCATTCATGCGCTCGACACGCACCGAGGCGATGAGCTAAAAGCCTTGCAAAGCGATGTGGTTGCTCGAACGCGCAGAGGGCAAATTATCCGTGCTAAAACCTTCCGCCAGCAGCAGTACATCAAGGCTTTGCGCAAGAGCGATTTGACCTTTTGTACTGGCCCGGCAGGTACCGGCAAAACCTTTTTGGCCGCGATGGTCGCTGTTAAGGCGCTGATGAATGAGGAGTTTGAGAAATTGATTCTCACGCGCCCTGCGGTAGAAGCCGGTGAGAAGCTAGGGTTCTTACCGGGCGATTTGCAAGAGAAAGTCAATCCTTATTTGCGCCCTTTGTACGACGCGCTGCACGAACTGCTCGATCCTGAGCGGATTCCGCAACTGATGGAACGCGGTGTGATTGAGGTTGCGCCTTTGGCCTATATGCGAGGACGAACGCTGAGCAATGCCTTCGTGATTTTGGACGAGGCGCAAAATAGTACGCCCGCGCAGATGAAAATGGTGCTCACTCGCTTAGGCTTTAACTCGCGAATGGTCGTTACTGGCGACGTTACTCAAACAGATTTGCCGCAGTATCAAAAGTCTGGGCTATCGGCAGCGACTCAGATTTTGTCGAAGGTGGAAGGCATTTCATTTTGCGAATTGACCAAAGCTGACGTGGTACGCCACCCATTAGTGCAACGAATTGTCGCTGCCTACGAAAAATTTGAAACCCCGTAGCGATACTCTTAGGTGAATGCCTTTAAAAGGCGCAGTTCCTT
Source organism: uncultured cyanobacterium (assembly GCA_963793265.1). Lineage (GTDB taxonomy): Bacteria > Cyanobacteriota > Cyanobacteriia > Phormidesmidales > Phormidesmidaceae > Phormidesmis. The sequence goes on along the minus strand of CAWBZI010000001.1, from coordinate 1,243,754 downwards.
CGATACGATTACGTCAACCTCTAGCCTCTCTTAAGAGCGTTTTGCCTCATGGCGACATTACATGGAAACTGGCTGCCTGACCTACAGCGTTTTTTTCTGTGGGGGGAAACCTGGCGAAAAGTCGATGCGACTAAGTTTTCAATCGATTTCTCTGGCCTTTTAGCAGAAGACAAAGTTCCTAGCGTTCCTAAGCAGCCGTATCAGTTGAGCCAAACAGAGCTTGCTGACAGTTTGCAAAAGGGTGAGGAATTTGATCTTTCCTGGATGCAGGCTCAGATAGCGGGTACGAGCGGCAAAGTCAGCGCTAAGGTCGGCACTAAGACGACTGCTAAATCGGACGGCAAAGCCACAAAGGGGAAGACTCGTCAGTCTAAAGCGAGTAAAGCTGGCTCGAAGGACTGGCAGTCTCGGGTGGTTGTATTACCAACTATGTTTGATGATGATGGGATGCTGCCTGTGCTGTCGGCGGGTGATCGCTTCCCTGCAACCGAGCAAGCTTCAGAAGAATCATCAGCCGTGCTCTACCCGTGGCAAATCTCGGGCGGACTGATAGATCCGCTGACAACCACGAAATTTCTCACAGCACTACCGCTGGGCCAGTCAGAAGCGAGTGCTTTTGTCGGTGATGATTTGCGCTACTGGTCGCACCTAACCCGCTGGTGCTTAGATTTGCTGGCGCGAGGCAAGTTTGTGCCGGTCGTAAGTGCCGATAAAAAAGGGGCTTTGGCGGCGTGGCAGCTTTTGTTAGATAGTGCGCTGGATCAGGCTCGGCTGAAGGAATTTTGCGATCGCCTCCCCCTAGTCTGCCGCAGCTACCCAGCCTCAGCCCCCAAAAAAGTCTCCCCCTTCCGCATCGATCTCCCCGATTCTGTTGATCCCCTAGTCCGCAACTTTCTCGAAACGCTCGTTGATGCTCAAGTCCGCAGCGCCGCTCAAAGTAACGAAACGCCTAGCGCTGCTGCCCTAAGCAAAGACCTCCCCCTACACGAATGGTTAGAGGCACTAGCCGCACCAGATCCTCACTTTGAGTCCACCCCTACAGGCGTCGTCCGCCTCAACGATGCCATCAACACCTGGACAGCGCCGCTGCAAAACCTGGCTGACAAAATCCACGGCTTCCGCACCTGCTTTTCACTCACCCCGCCCCCATCAGGCACGCTAAACTGGACGCTTTCCTACGGCCTACAAGCCATTGACGACGGCGACTTTAAGGTAGACGCCGAAACGGTTTGGCAAAACCCTGCCGACGAAATCACCTATGAAGGCAGAGCCATAGAAGCGCCTCAAGAAACTCTGCTAGGCGGCTTAGGCCGGGCTACTCGCCTATACGAACCTATCAAGCAAACCCTCACAGACCCCAGCCCGACTCAGTGCGTTCTAGATCCTATCGAGGCTTATCAGTTCATTAAGGCTACCGCCTGGCGGCTTCAGGACAGCGGCTTTGGCGTAATTTTGCCCGACAATTTGGTAGATCCTAGTAAAGTAGGCGCTAGCCGATTAGGGCTACAAATCAGTGCAACCGCGCCACCTAAGCAGCAGCGATTGGGCCTGCAAAGCTTGTTGAACTTCAAGTGGGATCTATCTGTCGGCGGTCAGATTCTAACTAAGGCGGAGTTTGACGATCTGATTACTCAAGGTACGCCACTGGTTGAGATTAATGGCCAGTGGATTGAGCTGCGTCCGCAGGATGTGCGAGCGGCTAAAGAGTTCTTTGAGAAACGTAAGGGGCAAACAAAGCTTTCAGTAGAGGAAGCTTTGCGTATTAGTACAGGTGATAACCAGCTTATCGATAAGCTGCCGGTTGTGAAGTTTGATGCTTCTGGCAAGTTGGATGAGCTGATCACAACCATGACGACAGGCAACCAGAGCCTAACGGCAATTGAGGAGCCTGATGGTTTTGAAGGGCAGCTACGGCCTTATCAGGCGAAAGGGGTTTCCTGGCTTTCGTTTCTGGAGCAGTGGGGGCTTGGGGCTTGCCTGGCCGATGATATGGGCTTGGGTAAGACGATTCAGCTCATTGCGTTTTTGCTGTATCTCAAGCAAGAAAAGGCTTTAGGTGGGCCGACCTTGTTGGTATGCCCGACTTCTGTACTCACAAACTGGCAGCGTGAGGTGAAAAAGTTTGGCCCTGAGCTAAGGACTTTGATTTATCACGGCGATAAGCGGCCCAAAGGGACAGCGCTTGTTGAGGCGACTGAAAAGCTAGATTTGGTGATTACGAGCTATACGCTGGTGCAGCGAGACTTGAAGGATCTTAAAAAGATTGAGTGGCGAGGGATGGTGCTTGATGAGGCGCAGAATATCAAGAACCCAACGGCTAAGCAGTCTTTGGCAGTGCGCGAGGTAGAAAGTGAGTTTCGCGTGGCGCTAACGGGTACGCCTGTAGAGAACCGGCTTTCTGAGCTGTGGGCGATTATGGATTTCTTGAATCCTGGCTATTTGGGACCACTGAACTTCTTTAAGCGACGGTTTGCAACGCCGATTGAGAAGTATGGCGATACAGATTCGCTGAAGACATTGCGATCGCTTGTCCAACCCTTCATTCTGCGCCGTCTCAAAACCGACCGCACTATCATCCAAGACCTGCCCGACAAGCAGGAGATGACTGTTTTTTGTGGACTCACTGCCGAGCAGGCCAAGCTTTATCAAAAGCTAGTAGATGAGACATTAGGAGAGATTGACGAGGCTACGGGCGTTCAGCGACGCGGCATGATCTTAGGACTGCTAGTGAAACTCAAACAGATTTGCAATCATCCCGCGCAGTTTCTTAAGCAAGATAGCTTAGGGAAGTCTCAGCGTTCGGGTAAATTGCAGCGTTTGGATGAGATGTTAGAAGAAGTTGTTGCAGAGGGCGATCGCGCCTTAATCTTCACGCAGTTTGCCGAGTGGGGAAAGTTGTTATCTACCCATTTAGAACATCGCTTGGGCACTCAAACCCAATTCCTTTACGGCAGCACCTCTCAGCCCAAACGAGAAGAAATGGTAGACCGATTCCAGCTCGATCCTAACGGCCCCAAAATCTTCATTCTCTCCCTTAAAGCAGGCGGCGTCGGCCTCAATCTCACCCGCGCCAACCACGTCTTCCACTTCGACCGCTGGTGGAACCCCGCCGTAGAAAATCAAGCCACAGACCGCGCCTTCCGCATCGGCCAAACCAAAAACGTCCAAGTCCACAAATTCGTTACCACTGGCACCCTAGAAGAACGAATCAATGACATGATCAACAGTAAGAAGGCACTTGCTGAGCAAGTTGTCGGTGCAGGTGAACAGTGGCTCACTGAACTAGATACCGATCAGTTACGTAATTTGCTATTGCTAGACCGCGATGCTGTAATTGACGAGAGCTGATTTTCTTTATTCATGTTGATAAATATATCCGAATATGCTTCTGCAATCTGCATTTTGATTCAGTTGTATCGATAGCACGTAGTCTTAGTTTCTTCTGTAACGAGCCTTTAGAATAGAGTTATCTCAATTAGACACGACTTATGAGTATCAGTCTGACAACCGATCAAGAGCGTATTGTTCAAAATAAGCTGCAAGCTGGTAAGTATCGTTCTGCTGAGGAGGTTCTGGAAACTGCACTGAAATTGCTGGACGAATACGAGCGATCAAACGCCGAATGGGTTGAAGACGTACGCATGAAGATCGACGCAGCTATTGAGGCTTCAAACAGTACGCCTCCCATTGATGGCGAAACCTTCGTTAGCGAGATCCTGGAGCGGTTTCAAAAGCCTGGTCAGGCATGAGTCGCTATGTCATCAACGAGCTTGCTAGTAAAGACCTCAACGAGATTGCTAATTATTTTGCTGATACTAGCGTTGAAGCAGGCGAAAGATTCTTTCGTACTTTCGACCGAAAGTGCAAGCAGCTAATTACTTTCCCAAACAGCGGTAAAAGCTATGATTTTATTCGGCCTGATCTTAGAGGAATGTCTTTAGATGGCTATATTGTTTTCTACCAACTCCTAGATGATGATATCGAAATCCTACGGGTTGTAAACGGTCGCCGCAACTTCCCATCTTTCTTCACTTAATCTCCAAACGTTACAGATGCCATTTTGCGTCGTTGGCTCTATGCTCCGTAAGAACACCGTCTTGCCTAGCTTTTCGCCTCGGGAATGATAACCCAAAGTGGTTTCTCTCTTCAGATACCCCCCGATGAAAGCTTCTATTCCGCCTACTCAGATCGACCCTGAATCTCTACGCAGTAACGATCTACCTGATGACTTTCAGCGCTGGATGGACAGCATCCCTGGGGCAGTTTCTCAGGTGGTGACGACGCGAGAAGGGGTGGCTGTTGCCTATCCATATATTGGTGCGGGCTGCTACAAACTGCTAGAGCCTGCGATCGCTCAACCATCAAGCCACATCAAAGCGCTAAAACACCTATCCCACTGCCTATTTGACGCTATCCACCTAGAAGATCGCGCGTCTTTTGAGCTAGCAATGAAACGGGCGGCTCAGCTCCCCCGGCTTTGGGAATGGGAAGGACGAATAGTGCTACCCAACCAAAAGATAAAATGGATCGCGCTGACGATGCAGCCTGCCCCTGAGCAATTCGATCCGCTCACTATCCTGTGGAACGCGCTAGCTCAAGATATTACGATACACAAGCAGTCGGAGATTGAAACCAAGCAGCTCAATCATCTGCTATCTAGTCGGTTAGAGGCGCGTACGGCTGAGCTAGCAGTGAGCCAAACTCGCCTGCAAAAACTGGCCGACAATGTGCCAGATTTGCTCTATGAAATGCGGCTTAGCGGTGATTCAGAAGTCTCTTTTCCCTATGTCTCCTCAGATAGCTACCGATTGCTAAGCCTGTCGCCGGAGGAGTTTCAGTCGCGGGGGGTAGAGATGCTCAAGCTGGTTCATGAGAGTGAGCGGCAGGGATTTAAGGCGGCGGTTAGAGCCTCGGCGCTGACGCTGAAGGTGTATCAGTATGAGTGTCGGGTTGTGCTGCCTTCGGGGCGGACGCGGTGGGTGCGGACGCTGGCTAAGCCGCAGCCGCAGGCGGATGGTTCGATTGTTTGGTATGGGTGCTTGAGTGATATTAGCGATCGCAAACAAATCGAAGCCCAGTTAAATCAGTCACTCAAAGAACTCGCTGACGTTAAGTTTGCACTGGACTGCTCTTCAAACGTGGCGATTACTGACCATCGAGGACGCATTACCTACGTCAATGACAAGTTTCGTGAAATCTCTAAATACAATCAGGCTGAACTCATTGGGCAGACCCATCGTCTGGTTAACTCTAGCTATCACCCGCGCGAGTTTTTTGAGGAGATGTGGCACACCATTAGCACGGGCCACGTTTGGCTAGGCGAGATGAGAAACCAGGCTAAAAATGGCAATCTCTACTGGGTGTACACCACCATTGTGCCGTTCTTGGATGAGGCCGGATGCCCTTATCAGTATGTGGCTATCCACAATGATATTACTGAGCGCAAGCGGGCCGAGCTGTGTTTGATGCAGCAGGCTAAAGACTTAGAGCAGGCTTTTTGTGAATTGCAGCAGGCGCAAACTCGCTTAGTACAAACTGAAAAAATGTCTAGTTTAGGGCAGCTTGTGGCAGGCGTAGCCCATGAGATCAACAATCCTGTGAGCTTTATTTATGGCAATGTGAAGCCTGCTACTCGGTATGCAAATAGCCTGGTAGGGCTGCTAAAGCTTTATCAAGCGCAATATCCAGATCCGCCTGAAGCAATCTTAGAAGAGCTAGAAGAGCTTGATTTTGACTTTATCACTGAGGATTTATTGAACTTGCTGGCTTCTATGAAGCTAGGTGCGGAGCGAATTCGGCAGATTGTTTCTTCGCTGCGGACGTTTTCTCGAAAAGATGAGGCGGAGCAAAAGGCGGTGGATATTCACCAAGGGCTAGACAGTACGCTGATGATTTTAGGGCATCAGCTCAAGGCTCAGAATCATCGTGGCGAGATTGAGGTGGTGAGGCGCTATGGCGAGCTGCCGCTGGTAACGTGCTATGCCGGGCAGCTCAATCAGGTATTTATGAATATTATCGGTAACGGTATTGATGCTCTAGAAGGGATTGATCAGCCTCAACTGGTGATTTCGACTGATTTTATGGCGGGGCAGCTTAGCGTCAGTATTGGTGATAATGGTGCGGGGATGGCGGAGGATGTGCGATCGCAAATATTCAATCCATTCTTCACGACCAAGCCAATCGGGAGAGGTACCGGGATGGGGCTTTCTATCAGCTATCAGATTGTGACAGAACGGCACGGTGGTTCGCTAATTTGCAACTCGGCTATCGGCTCGGGCACCACTTTTACTATTCAAATCCCGCAGCAGTAGTCTTGTTGGACGGTCGGTTTAGAGAATCTTTTGATCCCTCTGAACTGGCCAATCAGCCACGGTTTTAGCCTTTTGTAGTGTCCTGAAATGTTAGCGCTGGCATCTGCTGGCTTGTTCAAAGTAGCCATTATTTGTTGTAAGTTCCAAGCCTTTGTGACACTGATAAACCTGGAATAGCCTTTTCGAGGCTGAGCTGCCTTGCCTGATATCTCTTTAATAGGGCAGTTTAGTTGAGTTTCGGCTTGGCTTTGTCTTCTCGATGCGTCCAACAGTTTGTTTTTAGAGCAGTTTGTTTTAAGAGGTTATTCGTTAAGTTTCTCATCTTACCCTTCAAGTCATCAGGAATAAGCCTGTATCGCTATGAATATCTTAGCTAGACGTCTGTATGTTGAGGCTTTCTCTAAAGCTTCTAAGAGCAGCTTGCATAAAGTTTGTTCTTAAGTCTGATAGCTCGTCAGAGAACGTATTTTCCGAAGTCTCTTTCCCGATTCTATTGCTTTGTGACCTCATCGGCTGGGAACACTATCCATTAAGGGGTGAGCCTCGTTGATTCTTCACCTGTCCTGCTACTTCACACCATCATGAAAGCTACGCCCGAATACGTTGATGAACGCACTGCTAGCGTTTCAAAAGATGCCAAAGCGGATAATTCCCGCGAGCCGACTGTGATTGATCTTTCAGGGGTTGGTTCTGATGAAAGTGGCGATGTCCATATCCAAGGGTTGGATTCTGAGTCTCATGCTAAGCCCCGTGCTGCTCGCTCTACAGATCTGGTGCGCTTGTACCTACAAGAAATCGGTCGAGTAAGCCTGCTTGAGCGCGATGAGGAAGTGGCTGAGGCGCAGCGAGTGCAGCAGCACATGGAGCTTTTGAGCCTGCGTGATAAGGCGGCTGAGGAAACTGGTGGTGCGCTGGCGGTGTATGTGAATTTGATCAATACTCGCGATCAGCTAACGGCGCAGTTGGGTCATAAGCCTTCTTTAGAGCGCTGGGCAAAGACGGCTGAGATTCCGGTAAGTGAGCTGAAGCCGACGTTGATTAAGGGCAAGGGGCTATGGGCCGATTTGGCTAGTCTGAGCGTGGACGACTTGGTGCAGATGCAGTCGGAAGGTGTGCGGGCCAAAGAGCACATGATCAAGGCGAATTTACGCCTGGTGGTGTCGGTGGCGAAGAAGTATCAGAACCGGGGGCTGGAGCTGCTGGATTTGATTCAGGAGGGCACTTTGGGGCTTGAGCGGGCGGTGGAGAAGTTTGACCCGACCAAAGGCTATCGCTTTAGTACGTATGCTTACTGGTGGATTCGTCAGGGGATTACGCGGGCGATCGCAACCCAAAGCCGCACAATTCGTCTGCCGGTTCATATCACTGAAAAGCTCAACAAAATTAAGAAGGCTCAGCGTAAGATTTCTCAGACGCAGGGGCGCACTGCCAAGCTGGAGGATATTGCGAAAGAGCTGGATATGACGGCGGAGCAGGTGCGCGAAGTGTTGCAAAAGGTGCCGCGCTCTGTGTCTTTGGATACTAAGGTTGGCAAGGATCGTGATACTGAACTGGGTGACCTGCTAGAGACTGAGGATATTTCGCCTGAAGAACTGCTGATGCGCGAGTCGCTGAAGCGAGATTTGCGGCAGTTGCTCACCGATTTGACGACGCGCGAGCAGGAAGTGATTACGCTACGGTTTGGCTTGGATGATGGTGTGCCGTATTCCTTAGCTGAGATCGGTCGGACTTTGGAGCTGTCTCGTGAGCGGGTGCGACAGATTGAGTCTAAGGCACTGCAAAAGCTGCGTCAGCCTAAGCGACGTAACCGGGTTCGCGATTATTTGGAGTCGCTGAACTAAGGGCGATTTTTGCTTTTAACTGTTTGTTTCCTAAGGATAATAGCCGCAGGTACATCATGTGTATCTGCGGTTTTTTTGATCTCTAGGGGCTGCTAGCTGCTTTGTACCAAGATTTTTTGATAAAAGCTCTCTGATTCTTTATGGCAGCAGCCGTATGACCAGAGGAGTGTGAAGATTTTGAGTGCTTTTATGGGCGTATCGACGTTTGATTCGGCTGGTATCTTTGAGAGTGACCTTTTGCTGCCTGAGGTTGCTTTTGATGCGGTTGGGCCGGGGGAGGGGGCGATCGCATCACAGCCGGTAGGAGAGAGCTGGCACAACGCATTCGTACAGTCTTCTGAGATGGCTCTGAGCCTGACGACGACAGATACAGGAATTTTGGACAGCCCGATAAAGCCCAATGCTCTTTTAGAAAGCGCTGAGCCGTCAATCGATCTGCTGACAGGTGGAATGCTACCTGCTAATTTAATTGCGGCTCAAGCTGAGTATCCAGGTTACCTGTTGCGCTATGTGCCGGGTCGGTCTTTAGAAGGTAGGCCAGCGGTAGCTCAGTGGCAGGCGCAGATGCAACGGCGTGGATGGTCGATTGAGGTAGACGGTTTGTATGGGCCGCAGAGTGAGCGGGTTGCCAGTGCGTTTCAGCTTGAGAAAGGTTTGATTGCTGACGGGATTGTAGGGCCGCAGACGTGGCAGGCCGCTTTTGATGAGAGCACGTTTCCCGGATTCGAGCCGCCGATTGCAGAGCCTGTGGTTGCCTTGCCGGTTATGAGCCCAGTCGAGAATGCTTTTTCAGGAAGTGCGTTTGGCTATAGTCCGTTTGTGACGTTGCAGTTCGATTCGCAGGTGCAGCAGTTTCAGCAGCGGCTTATGGACTTGGGCTGGCAGATTGAGGCAGACGGGCTGTTTGGGCCTGGCAGCTCAGCGGTGACTCGGCGTTTTCAGCAGCAAGTTGGCCTTGAGAGTGATGGCATTGTCGGCCCGTTGACCTGGGCGGCAGTGTTTGCAGATAATGCGCCGGTAGCGCCTGTGGAGCAAAGTTTTGATAGCCCTGCTATTTCAGGGCGAATTAACGGCGTCGGGCTTGATTTGATTAAGGACTTTGAGGGACTAAGGCTGAATTCTTATCGAGACGCGGTGGGCGTGTGGACGATTGGCTATGGGCATACGCGGACGGCAGGGCCGGGGCAGCGGATTACGAATGCGCAGGCGACGGCTTTGCTGAGAGAAGATGTGGCAAACTTTGAGAATGCAGTGACTAGAGCGGTGCGGGTGCCGATTACGGAGAATCAGTTTGCGGCGCTGGTTTCGTTTGCCTATAACGTGGGTAGCGGTGCGCTAAATAGTTCGACGTTGCTGCGCAGGCTGAATGCAGGGGATAGTTTTGGCGCGGCGGATGAGTTGTTGCGATGGAATCGAGCTGGCGGACGAGTGCTGGCAGGGCTCACTCGGCGGCGGGTGGCTGAGCGCGAGCTGTTTTTGAGCTAGATAGTTACGGGAGAATCGACGTAGATGGTGGGGTCTTCTACGGTGAATTTTATGTTGTATTCGGATAGCTTTTTGGCCATGGTGGCGTTGGCGAGTTCGAGCAGGCGTTTGCGGAGCTGGATGGAGTTTTCACTGGAGCCTAAGATGAAGAAGGTGACTCTAGCACGGGTGCCAGGGCGATTGTCTATGTGGTAGAGGCTGACTTTGGTGCTGCCTGGGTCGATGCCAAAAAGAGAATCGGTGCTTTCTTTGACAACTTGTTCAACAAGCGATCGCTCCCTCTCTACCAACTCTCGAACAAAGTCTAGATAAATCAACACCATCACCTTTTTCCCGCGCGTGATGTTCTCAATATCTAAGTTCGCCATGGTTGAGTTGGGGATAATTACCAGCGTACTTTTGGCCGCCGTGCGAAGCTTGGTAGATCGTAGGCCAATCGATTCAATGCGACCGTATACGTCTTCGGCATGTGGGTTTAGGCTGACTCGGATGTGATCGCCGGGGACGTAGGGGCGATCGAGGTAGAGGACAACGGTGCCGAGGAGCTGTTCGAGGGTTTTTTGAGCGGCGAAGGCGATCGCAGCACCGCCAATACCAAAGCCTGCTACCAAGCCGACTAAACTTACGCCCTGATTCTGCGCAAAGGCAATTACTGCAACTAGGCCAATCACCACGTTCATTAGCGTTTCAACTACCAGCAGCATTTCATCGACTTCCAGGTTGAGGCGACGAACCAGATCGATGCCATAGATGCGAACAAACTGGCGGAATAAACGTGATGCTAGCCACGCGATACTGATAAAGGTGGCTAGTGTAACGAAGAAGCCAAGAAACCTATATATCCCTTCGTATTCTCTCAGCAGGCTTAAACTAAGAGATATCAGAATCAGCGATCCAGCGGTGCGAAATAGCGGCTCGATTGGTTTGACGAAGTTGACATAGAGGTCTGAGACGCGATCTGAGGCGACTTTGCGTAGAATAAATCGGACAAAGGTAGGCGTGTAGCGGCCGATGAAGAGTGAGACTAGAACAAAGATTAAGAAGAGTCCTAATTGAAGCCCTAGTCGAATGAGGAAGAGCTGAAATTCTCTATCAAATTGAAAAATCTCTTTTAAGGTTGTCGTAACGGTATCCATGCTGTGTGGTGATGCGGGAAGTATGTTGCGTGAAAAGTGTTGTTTAAATGGTGATTGGAGAATCGACGTTAATTCTTTGTTCTTCAATGTCGAAGGCAATGCCAAATTCTTTGAGCCTTTGAGCGACGTTGCGGCTGGCGATATCTAGAAGCTGACCGCGTAAGTCCATTGAAACTTCGCCTGAGCCGAGAATGAAGAAGGTAACCTGTGCGCGCGTCTCCATGGCTTTGTTAGGCTCCATGAAGGTGATGTCGGTGCTGCGCGAGTCGATGCCGAATATGTTTTGGGTGCTTTCTAAAATGACCTGGCGAATGAGGGCTCTTTCGTCGTTTGCGATCGCCCGATAAAACCGCAGATAAATAATAGACATCACCTTTTTGGCCCCAGTGAAGTTCTCAATCGTAATCTGCGTCAGCATATTGTTGGGCACAATCACCAGCGTACCTTTGCCGGAGGTGCGAATTTTGGTAGAACGCAAACCGATCGATTCGACCTGTCCGAAGGTGCCGTCAGGCAGGCCGATATAGTCGTCTATGACGAAGGGGCGATCGATGTAGAGAACGACGCTGCCAAGGATTTGCTCTAGGGTCTTTTGGGCGGCAAAGGCGAGTGCGAGGCCACCGACGCCTAAGCTAGCGATAAGGCCGACAACGTTGAACTGGTGGGTTTGGCCGAAGATGATGGCGACGGTGATTGCACCGCCGCCGATGCTGATGACTTTGCCGAGGGTGAGGATTTCGCTGCTGATTTTGCGGCCTTCTCGAACCGCATCGTTAAGCAGGTAAATGTCAAAAAATAGTTTGGATAGCCTGAAAATTAGCCAGATAGTGAGCCCGCTGACGGCCAGGCTGAGGGGAATGTCTACTAGCAAGAAGGCTTTGGTGCTAGCGAAGAATGCTGTGATGAGTAGATCGGCGGCGCTTAAGCTGAGGGCAGTGGCTAGCAGGGTTTGATTGGGCTCTATGACTTCGGCATAGATGGTAGCTGAGCCTTGCAAGCGCTCGAATAGGCTGCGGAATAGTGTAGGGATGAATCGTGAGGCAATCACAGTCACCACAACTGTCACAGCTATGACCAGCCCAAGCTCTAGCTCGGGATTGCCAAGGCGGCTCAAAGCCGTTTCTAACATAAATAGAATCCTTCCAATGCCAACCGCTTTACTTTTGCCTTACCCTAGCGGTCATAGCGGATTATTAGCATTAATTAGCATTAAATTTATAGGATCAAATTTGCTGCTCTCCAGGTATCAGTTGAGTATAGCAATGCGGCTATCGGGCAGTGCGCTATCGGTCATGGGCACTCGCCCAGTACGCATACAGGCCCAAGCATGACGTAGTAATAATCCAGCCTCCTCAGTTTGAGGGTCTTCTAAGAAGTAGTTGTGGCCTAGCGGATTGTCATAGCGGTTGTTGAAGTCATCGCAGTCGATGGCATAGACGTTGCGAGGAACCTTACTCATGGTTTCGGGGCCAGTGTGACCTAATCTGCGTGAAGCATCGGAGCCGCCGACGTTCGCAATTTTGCTCGCTCTGAGGGCCAAATCATCGGCGGCGTAGTAAACAACGACGTTGCGGCTCATAGTCGGAATCATGCCACCCGCTTCACCCGCTTCTAAACTCTGGTTGACGACATCGGCAGCAGCCATAAAGGTGTTTCTGAACAAAAGCCCGGCGCTGTGCTGAGGATAGTACTTGAGCGATAGCTGAAGGGCACTACGCAGGACTCTGTTGCCCATGGAGTATGAGAGTAGGTTGATAAGTTTGAGGCAGGGATTGGTAAGGGTGCTGTTTTCGTTGCGCCAGGCTAAGAACTTTTGCAGAAAGCGCATGTAAGCGGTACCGCTGGCATCGGCGGCTTTTTGGTCGTCAAAGTAGTCTTTGACTTTGCCTCGGTCGTTGTCACAGGGCCATACGAGCGGAACAACGACAATCTTGGGGCTCCTTATGTTGTTTTGCTGATCGGCGCGATGCAGCTCGTCTAGTAACTGTTGAAGCTTTTCAGCCTGTGCTAAAGCTTGTTCAGGAAGAACAGAGAATCCGTGGATGAAGAAGAGGAGCTGATCGGCTCTAAGCTCTTTGAGGTTGTCGAAAAAGTTGGTGCTGCCGATTTCGGTGTAGTCGTAGGGGCCGGTGCGCCAGCAGCAGTAAAAGGACTGTTCGGCCTGGTTATTTTCTAGAACAAAGTTGACGGAGCGAGATAGTCTGTAGGCTGAGCCGGTTTCGGGGACGGGCGTTAGTCCTTGCTCTAGAACACGGTTGGTAACAAACAACATATCTATAAGATTCTGATAATTGTAGAGAGGGAAGATGACGCTCAAGAACTGAGGCTTGTTGAGCGTCATGTTACTTTTATCAGGTCTTGTCGTAGGTTTGATGACTGCGTTCAGAATGGTTTTCTAGAGCAGGTTAGTTTGCTAGAGCAGGATGTCTATAGTGACGGCTGCGATCGCTGCGATCGCGGTGATACCTAAGCCAACGATTGGATTTTGCCCCTGGCCGACAGCAAATGAGGTGATGACCCCTGCGCCCAAACCAGCGATGACGAATGAACCTACCCAGTCTCTTTGAGGATTTTTGTACATAGCTTGCTGCCTTCAGCAGTGTTTAACTGCCTAAATTCTTGTAAGCGTCTCCAAACTATCACCCTCTGCCTACAGAGGTAGGGTGATGTCTACCTTTTTGTAACCAACCGTTGAAATGAGATAGATTTCTTTACAGCAATCTTATTCTTGAATGTAGTTGCCGCTGACCCAGCCTTCTGCACCGTTATTTAGCGCTACGTTTAGCCATCCACCATCTTCACCAATGACGGTGACGCCTTCATCAGTGCCTAAGCTGCCGATAGTATCGTAGCTAGTGCCAGGGCCAGATCTTACGTTTACGTTGGTCGTGGCGTAGGCTTCGTAAGCGTCATCAGAGTCTGCTGTCTGTGGCAGCGGTGCAACGACTTCAGGCTCAGAAGCTTGCTCAGAGTCACCTGCTTCGGCGGTAGAGGCTGGCGTTGTGGGCCGTGGGCGCTGGTCTTCGGGGAGGTCGTTTTCGTAGGTGGGGCGCTCGGGCTGCTCTACCATTCGAGTCATGAAGTAGCGAGCCATAGAGAGTCCGGCTAGCGACATGATCAGCATGGCTAGAATGAGGCCCAAAACAAATTTACTTAGACCAATTAGAAAGTTTTTCATCGCCATGGCGCAGCGCTGGATAGCAAGAGCCTTATGGTTATAGCGTGAAGAGTGCGACAGGTAAAGGCGCTGGCTGGAAGTTAGGATGGCTGAGGCGTTAGAAGCTAGGGACTATCAGCTTTTCGCTGCTGTTCGATGCGTTCAGAAAGTGGGGTTTGGCGAGAGGCGAGACGGGCTTTGCCGGATGCGGCCCAGTTCTGGAGGGCTTCGATTTGCTCTTGGGCAGTGCGGGCAAGCGGGATGATCTGGCTGACGGCTTCGAGTACGTCGTCGTGGGTGAAGTCACGGTTTTGGCTGAAGCCAATGTGCATGGCTTCGATTAGGGCCTGCTCTATTTCTGCGCCAGAGAAGTCGGGGGTTTCGTAGGCGAGGCGCTTGAGATCGTAGGCGGGCAGGTTGTGCGGGCGCAAGCGCGCGAGGTGGACGTTGAAGATGGCTTCGCGCTCGGGCTGGCTGGGGAGGCCGACGAAGAAGATTTCATCGAAGCGGCCCCGGCGAAGCATTTCGGGAGGGAGCGATTGGATGTTGTTAGCCGTGGCAACGACGAAGACAGGAGAGGATTTTTCGGCAAGCCAGGTGATGAAGGTGCCAAATACGCGGCTGGTGGTGCCGGAATCGCCGCCGCCATCGAAACCCGCAAAGGCTTTGTCGATTTCGTCGATCCAGAGGATGCAGGGGGCAAGGGCTTCGGCAAGCTGGATCATCTGGCGGGTGCGCGATTCGGATTCGCCCACGAGGCCGCCGAAGAGTCTGCCGACATCCAGGCGGAGAAGCGGGAGGTGCCAGTGGTGGGCGATCGCCTTTGCAGTCAGTGACTTTCCAGTGCCTTGAATCCCCACTAGCATGAGCCCGCGCGGGTGCGGTAGCCCATACTGCCGAGCTTTCTCTGAAAAGGCACCGCCGCGCTTGAGCAGCCAGTCTTTGAGATTATCGAGTCCGCCAATATCCGAGATCTTTTCGGCAGCGGGGTAGAACTCTAGAATCTGCGTTTGGCGAATGGTCTGCCGTTTTTCTTCGAGAATCAGATCAATATCGTCGGGCTCGAAGGTGCCATGGGCGGCGATACCACGCGCAAGAACTCGGCGGATGCGCTCTAGGGCAAGACCCTGACAGGAGCGAACGAGTTCGTCGGTGTCGCGCGCAGAGAGGGTGGAGCCGGTGACGCTGAGAATCTTTTCGACTTCGGTACGAATTTCGGCCTTATCAGGCAGGGGAAATTCTAGAACGGTGATGCTGCTGCTGAGTTCGTCTGGAATGGCGAGGGTAGCAGAGAGAATGATGACGTTTTTGGGCTGGGATTTGAGCAGCTTGAGGAGATTGCGGAGCTTGCGAGAGATGGCAATGTCGTCTAAAAAGCGGTGGTAGTCGCGTAGAACGAAAAGGGCGGCGGCTGAGGATGGGACTTTTTCGATGAGTTCTAGGGCTTGAAGCGGGTTACGCTTGCCGAAGCCGCTGTCGGTGGGGTTGCCCTGGTAGCCGTCTACGTAGTCCCAGGTGTAGACGGTGCGATCGCCAATATCTTGAGCGCACTGGGCAATGCCGACTTCGGCGCGTTCTTCTTCGCGGGTGGGGATGTAGATGAGAGGGTAGCGCGATCGCACCAGTAAACTCAGCTCTTCACGAAAACTCGTCATAGCGACCCCCAACAATGCACTTTCTAAAATGATAGGTCTTTGCCGAACCGTAAAAAGAAAACGACCTGCATTTCTCCCCCCCATAGAAAAGAGATACAGGCCGCTAGAAGCTCGAAAAGCTATTTACGCTCAGCTACTTACGCCAGAGTACCTGCGAGCTGCTGCACCTGATTATCGTCTAGCGCTGTGTTAAAGAGCTGGAATTCGTCAACTGACCCAGCCAATCCATGACGCGAGTTTGTGCCAATCCCATCGTGAAATTTGGTTTGGCCGTTAACGTTGCCGATGCCGATGCGATTGGGATGAGTCCATAGCTGGGATCCTTCCATCTGGCCTACTTTTTCACCATCTAAGTAAGCACTCAGCGCGTTGTCTTGTACGGTATCGGTGCCTTCTAGCACCAGCGCAACATGGTGCCATTTGCCCGGTGATACTTGATCGGTACTGGTTCATGAGCCTTCCCAACCAGACTCGGGCGCATTCCAGCCGCCAAAGTAGAGCAGGTCGTCTGCTAGGTACAGGTTGAGCCCTCTGGCACCGCCGCCTTCTTCGTAGATGACCTGTTTGCTGTTAGCTGAGGTATCGTCTGCTTGGAACCAAAGCGAAATCGATCGCTCTGGATGAATGCCCAGGTTGATATCTTCTGAGTTGCCTATTGCAACCATATCTCGGACACCATCAAAGGCGACTGCCTGGCCTACTTTTCCTTCAACGAGTTCGGCATCTGCGATTAGGCGACCGAAGTTGTCGGTGCCGCCTGTAGAAGTATCCTGGGCTATGTTGTCTATGGCCTCTTCAAAGCTGAGCTGTGCGATCGCCTCAGGCATTTCACCTGTTGGATCTTCATCAGGAACAACTGTCGGTTCAGATGTCGGTGCTTCAGCTACGGGTGCCTCAACTACAGGTGCTTCAGCGACAGGTTCCTGATCTGGCTGATTAACAGGTGCTTCCTTCTTGTCGGGCGACGGCGAGAAAGTAGGCGCTGAGGTCGTCGGCGCTCCGGGAATTGAGTTGGGTGCTCCTGTTAAAGAAACGTTGTCGATAGAAACATCATCTCCGGCATCTTTAACGTGAGTTGCATTTACCTGAAACAGTAAATAGTCGTAGCCCTGGCCGAGATCGACATCCAGGCTAATATTTTTCCAGTCGAAGAATTCGCCCTCTTCACCACCGTACATTTCGCTGGCTAGCTCGGTGCGCTGCATAGGCAAAGTGCCGAGCTGTTGAGGTCCCTCTGGCTGCCAGGGCTCATTACCAAACTGGCCGTTGACACCCCATAAGGTGACATTTGTCTCGTTGTTTTTCCAGTACTCTGCCTCCGTAGATCCTTCCAGGTTCTTTAGCCTGAAGCTGAGCGTTTGCTCGCCGCGCCGAACCTTTTGGTCGCGAACGACCTGGCCGAGATGGTTGCCCCACGAATTGGTCGATGAGAGTTTGGCAACGCCGCCTGTAATACTGCCCTGGTCGCTAATAAACCAGCCTTGATCGGAGTATTCGCTAAAGGCTTGCCAGGACTTGAGTTCAGGCTGGTTGTTGAAGCCACCATCTAAGAACGCATTGCCGTATGCGGCTGGCTGAACATCAATGGTTTGCGCCTGGGATGTTGACTGCCCTTGGTTGTCGAAAACGGTCAGGGTGATATCTCGACTGCCCGCCTGATCGAATACGTGTTTGATGTTGCGTCCAAACTTGTCGATGGTGCCGTCGCTGTCGAGATCCCAGCCATAGGCCGCGATGCCGTTACTGAGCAGATCTTTTATCGGCCCGTCTTCAGCTTGCAGCGGATCGGGATCTGAAGAAGCGCTGGCGTCTAATTCAATGGCGAGTCCGCCAGCGGCTTTGCTCCGAAACCTTGCAACTGGTGCACGGTTGTTTGCTGTGGTTTCATCTGAGGATTCAAACGTGTTGTTTTGCAGCTTGATAAAGCTACCAAAGTCATCTGGCCTGCCTTCTTTGATACCGTCGTCGCCAACTTTTCCTAAGGCATAAACATTGTCATTAAAGGTGCTGTTTTTGAGGGTGACGCCGATAAAGTCTTTATCGGTGTTAGGGTACTCGATTTGAGCGCCCTGTTCGTAGCCCGCGATGGTGAGATTGTCGTAGGTAGAATTGAAGGTGGCATGGTTGCTGAGCAAGCCCTGTCCGCCAGCGCCTTCAATATAGGGCGTGGTTTCTCTGCCGAGTACGAGCCCGTCTTTAAGATCGACGTTGCTGCTATAGAAAACCTGGGCTCCGCTCCAGCGATTGCCCCATAGCTTAAAGTCTTCAATGAGCGATCGCCCTGTGTGCGCAACCTTAGGCTCGCCTTCTTTAGTCGGCGTACTGAATGCGCCTTCGCCGTCAAAGTTGGTGTTATGGCCCCATACTCTTAGACCAAAGTCAGCGTTATAGCTCTCGAAGCCGCTTACTGTCGCCATGGGCACATCGCGGATATCGGCCTCGGTTTGTTCTTCTGTCCAGAGCCCCTGTAGTTCTTTAGGCAGGTTTTTAACTGGAATGGTGGTGACTTCTCTAAAGGTGTCTTTAGTGTCTAGTGCGCTGCCAAAAAGTACCATACCAGCCCGGTTGGAGCTGGCCGCTTTGTTGTCTCTGTTCTTGACTTGAGCTGCGCCCTGAACCCAGTAGGCATCGCCCTCAAAGCCTAAGTCGAACTTGTTCTCACGATTATCTCTTTGATCTCGGGCCTTTTCCCAACCCATACCTGTGGTCTTTACCACAAAGTTGTCAGTCCACCAGCCGATTTCATTGCCTGATTCGGCCACAATGCCTGCGCCGACCGTATCAAAAACAGTATTGTCTTCGAGTCCGGCATGGCTTTGGTGCTGCACAATCCCCCACCCTGGCGAGCCCGAAACCACGTTGCCTTTTAGGATAGACGCTTCGCCATTGACATCATCGACGCCGGTTTTGTGGAGGTGCAAAGAGTAGCGACCGCGAATGTTGGTGCCGTTGCCCTTAGACCCGTCAACGTTTTCACCAATGTCATCAACAATCTTGGACTTGTCGGAGCGGCCTAAGTCGTAAAAACCTGCATTGAGAACATTTACGTTGGGATTGTGCATCAGCATCACGTGGGCGCGCTGATTGATGGGCACGTCTTTGCCGTTTTCGGTTTCAAAACTGACGTTGCGAGTTAGGTTTGCGGCATAGAGATTTAGCTCTCCTGGGTCGGCTCTATTGCTGGTCGTGTGGTCGAACCTAAGAACGGTGTTGTCGCCTTCGGTGATGTCCTTGTTCTCAAAACGGATCTCTTTGCCGCTGATGTCGGTAATAGTAAGTACTTCGTCTTGCAGTCTGGAGTTGTCGGCATCGGTACCGTTCCAGGTGTTGTCGGTACCGGCTAAGACGATTTGGTCACCGACTTGCCAGCCTGTGAGATCGGATTGAAAGGTGAGAACGTTGTTGCCAGCTTGGGCATCACCAGCTAGGACAGCTTTGTCGAGTTTGTCTGCGCCGTAGATATTGACTTCACCATGGCTGACTAGCCCTTTGCTGAGCTGGGTAGGATCCCATTGGGTGTTGACAGTGTTGTTGCTGGTAAAGATAATCCTTGCGTTCTTGTCGGCTGCGATCGCCTGGCTTTCAGAACCAATATCTAGCTTACCTTCTGGAGCATTGAGAATCGTTTCAACGTAGAGCTGGGTGTCTTTGCCCGCCGCGAACCTAAGATTTCCCTCGATCGCAATAGTGTTGATTCGATCGTCGCTGATTTGATCGTAGGTGACGGTTGCCCCTTCTGAAATGAGCACTTTGGCTCCGTTGCCGGGTACCGTGCCGTTTTGCCAGGTCGTCGGATCAGACCACGCACCGCTCTTGGCCGCGATATGGGTGGGCGCTAAGGTGTCGATAAGATTTTCGAGCGCCATATGGTCTTTGGAGTGAGGCATCTCGCCCATGTCCATATCATCCATATTGCCTGCATCCATAGGGCTCTCACCCATAGGGTTATCTGTAGCAGGTTCGGCTGCTGGTGTCTCGGCTACTGGTTCAGTGGGTGTTTCAGCCATAGGTTCGGCTGCTGGCGTTTCAGCTACTGGTTCAGTAGGTGTTTCAACCGTTGGTTCAGCAGCAGGTTCAGCGGGCGCTTCAGCCATTGGCTCAGCAGGTGCTTCCGCGGCAGGTTCAGGAAGGGGTGCTGGTTCTTCGGGTGTCTCTGGAACTTCTTCAGGTGAAGTCTTAACCGGATCTTCCTTTTCAGTTGGCAGTTCGGCTGCAACGGGTGCTGGTTCGGCTGTAGGGGTGAGCACCTCAGGAGAGTTTGGTGGATTGGTGGCGCTGGGCGTGAGGTCACCGCTGCCGAATAGCTGTGTCCAGTATGTGTTGTAGTTGACGCTGCCGGTGTCGTTTTCTAGGTTGAAGTAGCCAACGCCTAGCTCTGTGTAGCTGGGGTTGAGCAGGTTGGCGCGGTGCCCTGGGCTGTTGATCCAGCCATCGACGACAGATTGAGGCGATCGCTGACCCGCCGCAATATTCTCTCCCATCGCGCGGGCAGTATAGCCTTCCTTTTCGGCTCTATCCCAGGGCTTTGATCCATCCTTGCCGGTATGGTCAAAAAAGTCTCCTTTGGCCATCGTCTCAGAATAGCTTTGAGCTGTTTGGTCAAGTTCTGAGTTGGCGGTTAGGGGCGCTAGGCCATTTTCTGCACGAAACTGGTTAGTGAGCTGAAGAACTTCACTGACAAAAGTATCGGATGTTGTAGCCATGAATGTTTGATCCCTGAAGGTAATGTGCTGGTAAACGCACCTTTAGGGGTTGTTCAAAAGTGAGCCTAACAAGAGATGCTAGACGAACAACATATGGATTGAACTGTGTTGCTGTTTTGAGCGTATGTAAGCTGCATTATTGTCAAAAAGACACACAAACGCTTACCCTACGGGTTGC
This sequence comes from uncultured cyanobacterium, assembly GCA_963793265.1. GTDB lineage: Bacteria > Cyanobacteriota > Cyanobacteriia > Phormidesmidales > Phormidesmidaceae > Phormidesmis. The sequence goes on along the minus strand of CAWBZI010000001.1, from coordinate 1,223,288 downwards.
CGTAGAGGCTGGGTTGCTTTCCTTGTGAATTTTTGAGGTTGTATCTTAGACCTATATTTTCATCAAAGCAACAGTCATTGTTCTTTGGATTTTAAGAAACTCTCTTAGTAAATGTCCCAATCAGTGACGATGATCGAGGCGGCCCTTTGAATGACCTTTGACGAACTGACCTTATTCAAACGGACAACTTCCCGGCTGTCAACGTCAAAGCCAGAGATACGGCCTGGCTATCAATGATACCGATTGGCTATCAGCGTTGTATCAAGTTTTCTTGATATGATTTCGCACTTATTTATCCGGATCTAGATTTCAGGAAAAATATAAAATTCAGGAAAAATATGCAAACTATTCTCTTACAGTTGGGCGCAGACCTTCACATAGCCTTTGAGGGAGATGAGTGATCGCGCGCTGAAACGGCTTTGGATTGTCGGTGCCTCTAGACAAAATAAGTGCGCCTTGAATAGTGATAACAGCGTCTTCGCCGCGCTGGTAGGCGAGGTCTGGGTCTAGTCCCGACGCTGTGAGTAAATCAGCGATCGCCTCTACAATCATTTTCAATCTGGCCTTGACCTGCTCGTGAAAAGCATCTCGCGGCGCGCCAGTCACCAGGGTTGCGAGCAGGCAGGGCTGCTGGCCAGCGTCGTAGAGGGTGTTGAGGCGATCGCACATATGCTCAAGCTTTTCAACGGCGGTGCCTTCTGCTTCTAATACATCAATAATGTTTTCGACAAACCACCGCTGGCTATAGTCGAGTGTGGCCCGCACCATCTCTGCCTTGCCGCCTGGAAAGTGGTGATAAAGGCTGGCTTTACCCAGTTCTGTCGCCTCTGCAATCTTAGAAAGGCTCACACCGTCGTACCCGTGCTGGCGGAAGAGTTCAAATAAAACGGGCAGGTGGGTTTCGCGGGACATGAGTGTTTGGCAGCGAGGCGTGCTTAGGAACTATCGGCAGAGACTATTGACATTGTACCGAACGATCGGTTTAATTGTGTCTGTACCGTTCGTTCGGTTTGCTGCTTGAGAATTTTCCTATGTTAAAGCTCTACGGCCATGCAATCTCAGGAAACGTGCACAAGGTCAGAATGCTGCTCTCTTTTTTGGAGCTGGAATACGAAGAAATTAATGTGAACGTGTTGAAAGGTGAGCATTTGCAGCCGCCATTTTTGGCACTCAATCCGTTTGGTCAGATTCCGGTTTTGACGGATGGCGATGTGGTGGTGCCGGACGCGCAGGCGATTTTGGTTTATTTGGCACGGAAGTATGGCGGCGATGACTGGTTGCCTTTGGAGCCGCTGCCGATGGCTGAGGTGACGCGCTGGCTGTCTACGGCGGCTGGGGAGGTGAGGCAGGGGCCGGAGTTTGCGCGGCTTTACTATCTGTTTGGCGTTTCGACGATTAATATTGAGCGGGCGAATACGAGAGCTGCGTTTATTTTGGAGCAGTTGGATCGGCACTTGAGCGATCACGAATGGCTAGCGGGTACTGGCGAAGGCTCGGCGAAGGTGAATCGACCGACCATTGCCGATATTGCCATTTTTCCTTATGTGGCCCTGGCAGGCGATGGCAAAATTTCGCTAGCGCCTTACCCGCAGGTGCTTGCGTGGATTGAGCGGGTTAAGCAGCTACCGCATTTTGTTTCAATGGCGGGGATTTAACTATGGCGAGTAAGTTTGGTGAGATTGCCTTTACGCCTGAGGTAAAGGCAGCGCAGGCCGAGCGAGGCTCTCGGGAGACTTATGAGCGATACGTTGCCAAAGGGCCTGCGAACGATTCAATTACGCCAAACTTAGCTGAGTTCTTATCTCAGCTAGACGGCTGCTATTTCGGGACGGTGGGCTCTAATGGCTATCCGTACATTCAGTTTCGCGGTGGGCCACCGGGATTTTTGAAGGTGCTAGATGAGAAGACTTTGGGCTTTGCTGATTTCTCGGGGAACGTGCAGTATGTGACGGTGGGAAATTTGGCGGCTAACGACCGGGCGTTTTTGTTTCTGATGGACTACCGCCATCGTCGCCGGGTTAAGCTCTGGGGCCGCGCTGAGTATGTAGAGGGCGATGAAGAGCTGATTGAGCGGCTGAGAATGCCGGGGTATGCAGCGAAAGTTGAGCGAGCAATTTTGTTTCGGGTAGAGGCGTTTAGTGAAAATTGCTCGCAGCATATTCCTGTCCGCTATTCGGCGGATGAGGTGGCGGCGATAGTTAGGGCTGCGGTAGAGCCGTTGCGAGCGAGGATTGCAGAGCTAGAAAAAGAAAAGCCTGTTTGATGCCCGGCTTAGTTTTGCTCCGATAGCTGCTGCTTTAAAGACGAAAGCGCGGCCCAGCGGTGGTCGATTTCGGGTTCTGTGCTCTTGGGATTGTTGAAGGCGATGCCTTCGCAGTCAGGGCGGCAGATTTGCTTTTGGGGAATAGCCAGGCACATTTGCTGATAGAGCCATTCGCCCGGATCGAAGTTGCCGTGAGGCGAGACAGATTCGATCAGGTCTTCGAGGTCAACTTCTTTTTCGACAAGCTCTACCGGGGCGGGTTCTTCTAGCCAAACGACTTCTGAAGTGTCTAGCTGGATACGGGTGTTGTAGCTTTGGAGGCAGCGATCACACTCCAAAGTCACAATGGTTTCTGCTTTGCCTCTCACGTCCAAATAGGTGCCCTGATGGGTAACGCTCATTTCACCTTTAACAGGCGTCAGCGTCTCTAACCCCGGCAAATGTTCGGCAACGTCTATAGAAAGGGTCTTGTTGGGAGCGTTTAATATCTGCGGAATATGAATAGATCTCATTGCCAGATGACAGTAAGTTTGGTGAGGATAAAGGGGCTTCAGGTCTCTTCAATTCTGGGGCGGCGCTATTCTTCAGCGTCGGTTTCTTCGGTTGCGCCTGCCTTCTTAACGACTAAATGACGCTCAGGCTCACGGCCTCTGCTAAAGGTTTCTAGCGCTTCATTTTCGCCTAGTATGCCGTGTAGATGGCGACGCTCGGCGGCAGAGAGGCCCTTGATTTCGTATTCTTTACCGCTTTCAATCACCTGATCAGCGGCGTTTTGAGCGATTTCTTTGAGTTCGGCCTGACGCTTTTCGCGGTAGCCGTTGATTTCGATGGTGTAGGCTTGCTGTTCGTCTTCGCCTTTGCCCATGTTGAGGGTGATGTTGGCGAGGTATTGAATGGAGTCTAAGACAGTGCCGCGATCGCCAATCAGCCCTTCTACTTCAGCCTCAGATAAATTGGCGGTATCGATAGTGAGCCAGTAGCTATCGTCGCCTTCGGCTTCAGTTTTCTGATTCCCACTTACGCTGGCTTTGAGCCCTTGAAGCGTCAATAGTTCCTCTAACCAGCTAATGCTCTTTTCCATGGATTTCTTTATGCGCCTCTTTTATGCGCCTACAGATGTCTGAATTTAGACCTTAGTAGCCGATTCTATAACGTTGATGGCCCACCCGTCATGTCAGCGCAGGTGAGCCATCTGTAAAAGCAAGCTGTGGTCGGGATCGGTAGGCGATCGCCCAGCTAAGACTTCTTCTTAGCTGTGTTCTTTTTAGCACCGGCTTTTTTCTTATTTTTAGGAGCCGCCGCTTCTTTGGCTGCGCGCTTAGCTGCACCTGGCTCAAACGCTAGCTTCTCGCTGCGCGCTTCTACATCAATCGTCTTACCCTGGCTCTTTTCTTGGGCATCCAGAAGCTTCTGAATGTTCTCAGGCAAAGGCTCTTTCGAGAGGATGAAAGACTGTGCGGTTTGGAAGATGTTGGCAACCACCATGTACATCAGTACGCCAGCAGGGAGCGGGAAGAATAGGAACATGCCAGAGAAAATCACGGGCGTGAACTTTTGAATGGCCTGCTGCTGATCGTTTTGGTCGCCTGCGCTGGGGCCACCCTGGGTAATCTGCTGACTCACGTAAAGGCTGATACCAAAGAAGATAATCATGCCGAGAATATCCCAGTGGATTTCTCCGTTTTCGCCAGTCACGCCGATTTGACCGAGCTTTTCAATGAATAAAAAGCCTTTGTCAGCCGCTAGACCGGGGATTTTAGCTTGAATAGTCACATCGCCTGGAGCTAGCGCCTTAATGGTGCCATCGGCCTCAATGGTGGCGATGTCGTCGCCTTTAGTAATCTCCCACTCAGGCGTAATGTCTACACCTTCTTCGGCATACTCAGTTCGCAGCTCGTCTAGAGACTTATCGTCGGTGGAGCGGAGCTGAATTTTGGCAGTGTCGCCAATGGCTATTTTCTCACCTGCGGGCACTACAGCGCTGACTCTGAAGTGTTCGCCATCGGCCACAAAGATGTTGCTGGGCTTGGTGATTAGCGGCGCTTGCTCGACCTGCTCTATGGTTTCGGGTAGAACGATCTTGAGGTTTACAGGCAGGCTGGTGTCTGCAAACGGCGATCCTCTTAGGGTTGCAAATAGGGCGAACAGAATGGGCATTTGTAGCACGACTGGAAAGCAGCCTGCTAAGGGGTTGCCAAACTCTGAGTAAATGCCCTTGATTTCTTCTTGCTGCTTAACCGGATCGTCTTTGTAGCGCTCTTTAACCTCTGCCATGCGTTTTTGCATGAGGGGGTTTGCGACTTTCATTTTTCGCATGTTGCGAATAGAACCCGCGTTGAGCGGATAGAGCGCAAAGCGAATTACTAGGGTGAGGGCGATAATTGCTAGCCCATAGCTGGGCACAATCCCATAGAAAAAATCTAGGATTGGCAGCATTACGTTGTTTGAAAGGAAGCCGATTCCGAAGTCCATGCTGGCGCTCTGTTAGTTGAAGGCTGTAGGGGGTGGTGATTGAAGGCTATTAAAAGCTGCTGACTTTAATTTATCTGAATGGGAGCCGCGTTGAAGATGGGTTAACCGAACTTCAATGATTGCGGCTCCTATTCGAGGTGTCGTTTTGAGAGGTAGATTTCGCTTACGAAACGCCGACTGCGCCGCTCGCGACTTTGGCCTGAGGCGAAATCTTGTCGGTTACATAGTCGAATACGTCTCTAAAGTTAGGCACGGCGCGCATTTCGATGCGGCTACCGTCTTTGAGGGTGACGACCATATCGCCCCATGCGCCTAAGCCTCTAGGCACTGTGACAATTTTAGCGATTTCTGAGTAGATGATGTCTGTGCGATCGCGTCCCATCCAGCCCCCCGTAATCGAAATGCGGCGGCTCGTAATTCGGTAGCGTAGCCACAGCGCCCGCACGATTGCGCCGACGGTGAGCGGAATGCAAATGATGGTAAAAGCCAGCGCTATGTTGAAGATTAGCTCGCCAATGTGGGGGCCACCCTCGTAGTAAACGTCTTCTTTAATAGCCATGGATTACCTCGATACGATCTTTAGTTTTTTTAACAGGTATTCTAATTCTCGCAAAAAGTCGTCAAATTCGCACTCTACCGCGCAGGTACGGACGACAATAACGACCTGCCAACCGGGCTGAACATCGGGCAGCATCTGCCGAATAATGGCTTTTATCTGCCGTTTGATGCGATTGCGAACGACCGCTTTTTTGCTAACTTTTCGGCTGATAGAAATGCCAAATTTAGTGGCGGGTTTGGCTTGGGGTGCCGAATCCTCGTTAGAATCACGCGCTGAATCACACGAAAGCGCAGACGGTTTTCCCTCTGCGCTCAGGCGTTTTTTATGATCTTCTACTCTGACTGTCGGTCTAAAAGCTAGCGCTCTGACTGCCAGATGTTCGGTTGCAGCTCTAGCGCCTTTGCGATGAACCTTGCCAAAATCACGAGATGACCCCAGCCGGTTCTGCTTAGCAAGGGCCACCGTTAGCCACTGACTGAAAGACGAGCGCGACCTTTGCTACGACGCGCCTTAATGACGTTACGGCCATTTTTAGTACGCATTCTGGCACGGAATCCAGATACTCTTTTGCGCTTGCGGGAAGTTCCGCCTAAGGTACGCTTCGTCATGACTTAATGTCTCCTGGCTGCGGTCTGCTGGCTTTGTTGGGTCTATTATATTAGCGGTTACCCCTGTCTTCTGCAACTAGCAGTTCCCAAGTGCCCAGGTAGCGAGGCAGTACGTCGCCGCGTGCTTCGGCCTGGAGGTTAAAGCGGTGCATCCCAAAGCGGTTGGGGTTGCGGATGTTGCTCATGTAGACGACAAAGCTGGTGTCAGCGGGGATATCTTCGGCTAGGAAGATTTCGATTTGGCTAGAGTCTGCATCCCAGGTGACTTCTTCTACAGCGATTTCGCTGCCGCCCGTGCCTCGGCCCCGGCGAACTTCGATGCTGTCGGTGTCAAAAGAGCCTCGGCGGTTGGTGAAGGCTTCGGGGTAGGTGATGCGAAGCTTAGAGGCAGCGCGATCCATGCGGGTGCCAGGGACGCGCAGGTAGTAGAGCGCGTTGGTGCTACGCGGGCGGTTGTTGCGCAGGGTGTAGGGCAGGCGATATTCGGAATCGACGCCGCCGAAGAGGGTGATGCCCTGGTTGGTTTGAGCGATGCCGGGGGCGGTGGGCACAACGGCGATAGTGGTGGCGATCGCCGCGCCTGACAGGAATAGACCTGATAGTAAACGCCCTGAAATTGAAAATAGACTAGAACGCTTTGCAGACATTTCGCTACGACTCCTCAAACAAAAAATGTGGCTTTAAACAGAATGTGATGTTACTTCATGAAGTTAAGCGCAGCAGCTTTGGAATGCGACGCTTTTCTTATATTACGTCTAACACTGCGAGAACAGCGGTCATATAGGGAAGTGGACGGTTTTTGAATTGCATGAAGGCGATCGCGCAACCTGCCAACCAAGCGCCCCTAAATATGAACCCCTACAAACCCTTCAAAAACTTTTGCTAACAGACATCAATCTTTGTGAGTAGTGCCACCGATGTGTATTTCTCTTCTGCCACTATTTAGTCTGCGTTCTAACGCCTGCATATTTATCTAGAACTCGGAGACGCTATGACCCTTTCGATTGAAAAGGACGCTGCTAAAAAGGAAGTTGCCCCGGTAGCAACTCTCCAAGCGGAAGGTTCTGCTGAACCAAAGTCTGAGCCAAAGTTGGCTAAAAAAATTGGCATTCCCAAAGAAATTGCACCCGGCGAACGCAGAGTAGCGGCCACTCCCGATACGGTTAAGAAGCTGCAAAAGCTTGGCTTTGATGTTTTGGTCGAGCGCTCAGCAGGCGAGAACGCGAAGTTCAGCGATGCTGCTTACAAGGCGGCAGGCTGCGAGATTGTGAAGACGGTTGATCTGTGGGATAGCGCTGACATTATTCTCAAGGTGCAGCCGCCTCAAGCTCGTCCTGATGGCCAACATGAGGCTAATTTGCTGTCGGCAGATAAAACGCTGATTAGCTTTGTATGGCCTGCGCAAAATAAAGGACTGGTCGATCAGCTCTCTAGCTCTCAAGCGACGGTGCTGGCGATGGATGCGGTGCCTCGAATTAGCCGGGCGCAAAAGATGGACGCGCTTAGCTCGATGGCGAATATTGCGGGCTACCGGGCTGTGATTGAGGCTGCAAATCAGTTTGGCCGGTTTTTTACCGGGCAAATTACGGCTGCGGGCAAGGTGCCCCCCTGTAAGGTGATGGTGATTGGCGCGGGCGTTGCGGGCCTCGCAGCGATTGGTGCGGCTAAGAGCTTAGGTGCGATTGTGCGGGCTTTTGATACTCGCCTGGTGGTGAAAGAGCAGGTGGAGAGCCTGGGCGCTGAGTTTCTGGAGCTGCACTTTGAGGAAGATGGTTCGGGCGATGGTGGCTATGCCAAGACGATGAGCCCTGAGTTTATTGAGGCGGAGATGGCGCTGTTTGCTGAGCAGGCCAAAGAGGTTGACATTATTATCACGACGGCGCTGATTCCGGGTAAGCGAGCGCCTTTGCTGATCACTAAAGAGATGGTGGAGAGTATGAAGCCGGGCTCGGTGATTGTGGATATGGCGGCAGCTCAAGGCGGCAACTGTGCGGTGGCTAAGGCCGATGAAATTTATAGCTATCACGATGTCACGATTGTGGGCATTACTGATTTTCCGAGTCGGATGGCGAGTCAGTCTAGTCAGCTTTATGGCACGAATCTGTATCACTTGCTGAGTGATATGGGCGGCTCGGACGAGTTTCGAGTAGATATGGACGATGAGGCGGTGCGGGGGGCGTTGATTACCTACGAGGGCGAGGTGAAGTGGCCTGCGCCTAAACCTGAGAAGCCACCTGTTCCTGTGGCTAAGCCTGCGGCGGTGGCTGCGCCGGTTGTAGAACAGAAGAAGTCTTCTCCGGTTGTGAAGTGGGTGGGCTATGCGGCTTTGTTTAGCGGGCTGGTTGCAGTTGGTTTGAGCGCACCACCTTCTTTTCTCTCGCACTTTACGGTGTTTATTTTGGCCTGCTTTGTGGGCTGGCAGGTGATTTGGAATGTGAGCCCGTCTTTGCATACGCCGCTGATGAGTGTGACGAATGCGATTAGTGGAATTATTATTATCGGCGGTTTGTTGCAGTTGAGCGGGCCGCTGGAAGGTGCTTGGAGTGCGACGAGTGTGTTGGGTGCGATCGCGATCTTGGTCGGCACGATTAATATTTCGGGTGGCTTTTTGGTGACTCAGAGAATGTTGAAGATGTTTCGGAAGTAAGGGGCCAAGAGGCAAGAACCCACCCCACCTTGGGGGCACCCCTCCAGAGGGGATTTGCTTCGGGTGATAAGCGATGAGTGACGGTAAGGAATAACAAAGGAAATAAACAATGTCCAACAATTTAGTGACGGTCGCTTATATTGCGGCTATCATTCTGTTCATTTTAAGTTTGGGTGGATTGTCTACTCAAGAAACGGCTAAGCGTGGGAATCTCTACGGTATTATTGGGATGGCGCTGGCGATTGGCGCGACCGCGCTGGGGGCTGGCATTACAAACTACACGGTGCTAGCGGCGGTGATCTTGCCGGGCGTGGTGATTGGTGCGTTTTTGGCCTCACGGGTTGAGATGACGGAGATGCCTGAGCTGGTGGCTGTGCTGCATAGCTTTGTTGGTTTGGCCGCTGTGCTGGTTGGTATTGGTAACTACTTGCAGCCTGAGTCTGGTCTAGTTGGCGCAGAAGAGACTATTCACATGATTGAAATTTATGTGGGTGTATTCATCGGCGCGGTGACCTTTACGGGCTCTGTGATTGCCTTTGGTAAGCTGAAGGCGATTATCAGCAGTAAGCCGCTGACGCTACCAGGTCGGCATCTGTTGAACATTGGTTTATTGGCTGGCACAGCTGCCCTTGGGTTTGTCTTTATGGGCGCGGAAGGCTCGGCTGGCCTGCCTGCACTGCTTGGTATGTGTGGTTTGGCTGGACTGCTGGGCGCTCACTTGGTTGCAGCGATTGGCGGGGCGGATATGCCGGTTGTGATTTCGATGTTGAACAGCTATTCGGGCTGGGCAGCGGCGGCGGCGGGCTTTATGCTCTCGAACGATCTGTTGATTGTGACGGGTGCGCTGGTGGGCAGTAGCGGTGCGATTTTGAGCATTATTATGTGTCAGGCGATGAATCGCTCTTTTATCAGCGTGATTTTGGGTGGCTTTGGTCAGGGCGCTGTGAAGAGTTCTGGGGCGACTGCGCCCGGTGGTACGGCGACTTCTACGACTGTGGAAGAGACGGTTGAATTGTTGAATGATGCGAGCAGTGTGATTATTACGCCGGGCTATGGGATGGCGGTGGCTCAGGCGCAACATGCGGTGGCGGATATTACGAAGATTTTGCGCGATCGCGGCACAACCGTCCGCTTCGGCATTCACCCCGTAGCAGGTCGTTTGCCAGGGCACATGAACGTTCTATTAGCTGAAGCCAATGTGCCTTATGATGTCGTGCTTGAAATGGACGAAATTAATGAAGACTTTACAGAAACTGATGTCGTACTCGTCATTGGTGCAAACGACACGGTGAACCCAAGTGCACTCGACGATCCCACCAGTCCGATTGCAGGAATGCCTGTGTTGGAAGTGTGGAACGCAGCAAATGTTGTCGTGATGAAGCGCTCTCTATCTGTTGGATATGCAGGCGTAGACAATCCTTTGTTCTATAAAGACAATTCGCAGATGCTCTTTGGTGATGCGAAGGCAAATGTGTCGGCTATATTAGCTGAGATGCAGAAGTCTGAGGCGAAGGTTCCGGCGATGGCTGGGGCTCGCTAGCGGTAGTCGCTTGACATAGTTAGATAGGAAAGGGCATTAGATATTTTATCTAGTGCCCTTTTAAGTATGAGATACGATACAGATAGTCCAAGCTTACGGCTCATCCTGTTATGGTACAGTCTCCCTCTAGAACTCTTACTTTAGAAGACTTCCTTCAACTGCCCGATACGAAGCCAGCAAGTGAGTACATAGATGGTCAAATTCTTGAGAAGCCTATGCCGAAAGCAGCGCACAGCCGCATACAAGGCAAGCTCACAACATCTGTCAATTCAGTACTCGAAGCTGAACACAAGGCGCTTGCATTTCCAGAGTTGCGCTGTACATTTGGTGGGCGTTCAATCGTTCCTGATATTACCGTCTTGCCCTGGTCAAAAATACCCAGAGATGACAGAGGCATGATGGACGGTGAGCTGTTTGCAGCTCCTCCCTGGATGATTGAAATACTATCGCCCGATCAGAGTCAGACAAAGGTTATGGCGAAAATATTGTGCAGCCTTGAGCACGGTACTGAAATGGGATGGCTCATTGCTCCGGCTGAGAACTGCGTTTTTGTTTATAGACCTGATTGGCGACCTGTATTCTACGAAGATCCTAATGCGCAACTGCCGGTTCCTGATTTTGCAGAAGGCTTTAGCTTAACGCTCGGAGAGTTAGTAGCATGGCTTTATGAATAAGCTTTTGGTAGGCGTGTAAAGTTCAAAAGAATATGCGTTGATAAGCGCTAAGCGGATGCAGGTGGAGTGCTTTCGGAAGGGAGAAGGGCGGATGTGGCTGTATTTTCCACATAGAGCGGGCGATCGCATCTCTATTGCGAGTATGAACATCGAGATTCCAATCGAGCACCTTTACAGAAATGTTCGTTTGGAACCTTCTCGATAAAGTCACATATTTTGCCTAACTCTATGTAGAAACATATTTATTCTCTTGATTTAGAGACGCGATAACTGTCACTACCTTCTGAGAACTCAAATGAGCGAAGTATGCTTTCAATAAGTCGATCCTTGGTAAACCAAGCTGGTGATGGTTACCGTCCCCCCTTCTATCGCATCCATTTGCATTCGATAGCCATAGAGCAAGCTCATTCCGATGAGTACGCCAGCTTCAGATGCATTGATATCGACAGACCGAAGCTCACTGTCCCAAATTACTAAACCTCTGTACACGTCAAAGGTGCAACTGCTACCATCCCCTAGAATGCCTTCTTCTCTCCTGTAGGCTTGCAATCCTAACTTCTTCAGAATGGGTAGTGGCAAAGTCATGAATCCGGTAAACCCGGTATCAATTAAGGCCTCGACCATTTGTCGCTTACCCTCGCTGTTTCCTACAGCTAAACGAACTATTGCCTCACAGTTGAGATCGACCCTTCCCAGCATCATAGTTGTGCTGCGGGACTATAAGCACCGAAGCGATGTACGCCTTTGTATCCGATGCGAACGCACCAAATCTGTGCGTCAGGACATCTTTCAAGCAGGTTATCAGAAGCGATCATGGTGTTGCGCCCAAGCTCGAACTCGCCTGTCTCAATGTCTATAGCAACAATTTTGCCATGGTTACCGTCCTCAACCTGAGCACGCACCTGAGCTTCATAGATCTCATTGCCTCTCTTGGTAAATTCTTCTTTACTGTAGCGGAGTTGAGGAAGATTCATTCTCGGCCTTGCTTCAGAACCATTCTCTCATTTTAGCAAATTGGACGGTTGCGATCGCTGGCACACCCCAGTTCACGAACTCAGCTCACTGCGAAATTATAGAAACAGGGCATCTGTAAAAAAGTCACATTACTTTCTACAAGGCCATGCTGTTTTTAAGACGCCGCTATTTTCGTTTGGTATTATTGGCTCTGTTGCTGCTTGCCTTCCTATTGCCGCCTGCGATCGCTCAAACGCAACAACAAACCCATCAAACCTCTCCACTCATAGCCCTCGGCCCGATCGACTTAAACGGGCTTGAAGGCTCAGACGGCTCGATGACGCCTCATGGTGAGAACGATCCGCACGTGCGCATGACGGCTATGAGAGCACCGAAGGCTGAAGATCAGGCTGTGGCTGATGAGATTGCCGAAGAGCTGAAAGGGGCGATCGCTAAGTATGCAGATATTTCTGTTGCTGAAGCCGATGACTATTTCCCCTTCCCAGCCGATTCGAGCGGTTTGCGCATTGTGCACTATGTAAATGTGTATCGCTCCTGGCAGGAAAACTGGCGGCTCAATCCACAGGAGCCTGGGTCTTTGCTATATGAGCGTCAGCCTGATAGTTCATTGAAGCTAATTGGGGCAATGTTTGTGGCTCCCGATGATGCGACTGAAGCAGAGCTTGATGAACGGATGCCGCTTTCGGTAACGCAGTGGCATCTGCATACCAATATTTGTGTGCCCGACCCAATTTGGGATAGTGAGCAGTGGAAAATTGAAGATAATGGTGCGCCGCGCTTTGGGCCACAGAGCGCGATTGCGACTGAGGTAGCTTGTGCGGAAGTGGGTGGCGACTTTATGCCAACCGCCTTTGGCTGGATGGTTCATGCTTATGTTTTTGCTGATAATCCTAGCGACGTTTGGAATCAGATGTATTGAGAGACGGGACGAGAAGCTACAGATTTTATAACATCTCCATCACTCATTCAGTCTGATCGCGCTTTCTCTCCTACGCCGACGCTGTTCTCTCTGCTTTTGAGCAATCAGTTTGGCACGGACGCCTCGCCAAACAATCATGATAGGCAGTGCTAAAAGCGGAGAAAGAATCAGAAGAAGAACGAAATCGCCGCTTAAGAGCACCATCGCTATACTCGGCACTACGAATACAATGGCCCCTGTTATCAGCACCCACTAGGGCACCCTACCGCTAGTCATCCCGCTATAAGTCTGACCCTCCAGCTCAATCTGTGACATTGGCGTATAGCCAGCCTGCGCCTTTGTTCACAACTACGGGTGGCGGCGGCGGTGGTGCTTCAGAGAACTGCCTTGGCTCAATCGTGTCGGGGTCTACTACAAACTTTTGAAACTCGTTGCTCATTGGGATCACCCTGCTGATGAAGCAATGCTTTTAATCGTAAGTACACATTGCTAGAGTACTTTTCGTACTTTTTTAGATGCCCTGTCATAAGAAATCAACTTGTAAGGGGAGGATTCCAGACCATTGCACATGCCACAGCAGGTAGCTGCGTAGTCTCTATGGTGAACAAAACATAAACAAACCCCTAGAAGATTAGCTCTTCTAGGGGTTTGTTTTACTTAACCGAGTACGGCTTTTAACAGATCAAACAATTAGACAGCAGCCGTCTTCTTAACTTTGGCATCAAGTTCGCCAGCAGCGTACTTATCAGCAAAGATCTCTACGCCAACCTGCTTGATCTTAGAAGCTTGACCCGCCGCACCGAACTTCTCGTAGCGATCTGTGCAAACCATCTTCATGTACTTGATAGAAGGCTTGAGGAAGTGACGAGGGTCGAAGTTTTTAGGATCGGCTTCGGCAGCTTCCCGAATCGCAGCGGTAATTGCCAGGCGGTTGTCGGTGTCGATGTTCACTTTGCGAACGCCGTTTTTAATGCCCTTTTGAATCTCTTCAACGGGTACGCCGTAAGTTTCAGGAATGGCACCGCCGTGCTTGTTAATCATCTCTAGCCACTTTTGTGGAACAGAAGAAGATCCGTGCATGACCAGGTGAGTGTTGGGCAAACGCTTGTGGATTTCTGCAATCCTGTCAATTGCCAAGATTTCGCCGGTAGGCTTGCGAGTGAACTTGTATGCGCCGTGGCTGGTGCCAATGGCAACTGCAAGGGCGTCTACTTGAGTAGCCTCTACAAACTGAGCCGCTTCTTCGGGGTCAGTGAGGAGCTGGTCTTTGTCGAGCTTGCCTTCAAAGCCGTGGCCGTCTTCTGCTTCGCCCTGGCCGGTTTCGAGTGAGCCGAGGCAGCCTAGCTCGCCTTCTACACTCGCGCCAATCGCGTGAGCTACATCAACGACCTTGCGAGTGACGTTGACGTTGTACTCGAAGCTGGCTGGCGTTTTCGCATCTTCTTCGAGAGAGCCGTCCATCATGACGCTGGTAAAGCCGTTGCGGATTGCTGAGTAGCAAGTCGCTGGGCCGTTACCGTGGTCTTGGTGCATCACGACGGGGATGTGGGGATAGGTTTCTACCGCTGCCATCACCAAATGACGCAAGAAGTTTTCGCCTGCGTATTTGCGCGCGCCGCGTGAAGCCTGCAAAATTACGGGGCTGTCAGTTTCGTCAGCAGCCTGCATGATCGCAAGAATCTGCTCCAGGTTGTTTACGTTAAACGCAGGGATTCCGTAGCCTTCTTCGGCTGCGTGATCGAGCATCAGCCGCATAGGTACAAGCGCCATTCCATATCCTCCTAATTGATTTATTGCCCAAGGGCAACCTTCAAGTGCAAACCTAAAATTAATCTTAGGTTTATATAAATCAATAGTAGGTCAAAACAATGACCTGTGAATAACTCTTTTTAGCTGAACGTAAAAGAGCTTAAAATCTAAGGTCTAAAATCTGAGCTTGGAAAAAATGGGTCGCCTGGGATTCGAACCCAGGACCAGTCGGTTAAAAGCCGAATGCTCTACCACTGAGCTAGCGACCCCCATCTTTATGCCCCTGCTTGTGCGGGGTGTGCTCTGCGCTACAGCAAAGCTCGCTGTGGGCAATTCGTATGCCTTTCACGGTTACTAAATGTAGCACACCGTTGCCGCCTGTTTTGGGCTCGCTTTGAAAAAGAAGTTTTATTCTGCTGGCTCGGTGGCTAGTTCAAGGTATTGGGCGTCTAGTAAGAAGGTGCCCTGGCTGAATCGGACGCCTAAGTAGCCGCCGGGTTTACGTGATTTGATGACGCCTTCTTCCCCCAGTTCTACGAGGTCTGGGGGGCGTAGCATGGGCATGTTGTCGTCGGTTTTTAGGTAGGGGGGGGCGGTGGCGATGCGGACGCGATCGCCCACCTTAAACGTAGAGTCAGCCATAGAGTCGTAATAAACTAAGGAACTTGCCAGATGCGCTGATGGTATTTTTCAGGCTCGGCGCAGGGATCTAGATTAGCGCCATGGTCGTGATTGTGGCCGTGACCATTGGAATGATTATGGCCGTGATGATCGTGGCCGTGATGGTCATGACCGTGGCCTGATTCTCCAGCGACGATGCGGAATTTACACATTTCGCAGTTCATGGCGACCTGTCCGCGCTGGGTTTCGATTTCTCGGTCGCGCAATACTCTAATTAATTGAGGATGGATGCCCATTTCGGGGAGCATGGCGATTTCGGCGTCGGGATGGAGGGTTTGCTGCTGGGTGGCGATCGCCTCAATTTTTTCCATTAGTACGCCGGTAAACATGAAGTAGGGCAGCACGACGATGCGCTTGGGCTGATAGAGACGCGACCTTCTAAAGCCTTCTTCTAGCCGGGGATGGGTAATGCCAATAAAGCAGGTTTCGACTGTGTGATAGCCGCTGCCTTCCCACATCATGCGGGCCATTTTGTACACGTCGCCGTTGGCATCAGGATCGCTAGAGCCGCGACCGATGAACATCAGAACGGTGTCTTCGCGGGCGATGCCGTTGGGATTATGAGTGAGGGTGTCTAGCAAAGCAAGGCGAGCTTTCCACAGATCGAAGATGGCGGGAGTGATGCCGAAATGGCGACCGTAGTGGAAGGTGAGCTGTGGGTGCCTGCGTTTGGCGCGGTCGAGTTCGTTGGTGACATCGAACTTGTTGTGGCGGGCGGCGAATAGAAGGATAGGGAGGACGGAGATATCGGTGTAGCCTTGCTCAATGCACTGGTCTACGCCGTCTTGAATGCTGGGCTCGGTGAGTTCTAAAAAGCAGGGGATAACGGGGCGTGAGGTGTCTAGCTGCCGGTAGATGGTGGCGAAGTCGATGAGATCCTGGCGACCTTTGGGGTTGCGGGTGCCGTGGCCGACCATGAGCAGCGGACGGACGATAGGTAGCGGTGGTAACGTTAGGCCATCGTAGGACGTGTCAATATTTGATGGGTTTGATCCGTGATGATTGGCCAGAAGGCCGGTTGAAGGGTCGGCGGCGATAACGCGCTGGGGCTGAGCAGTGAGTGTGTCGGCGGTTTGAATACGTGTCATAAAAGAGGCTCTATGCGCTGTGCGACGCAGGCAGTAGAGAGAAGTGGATAATAGAACAAAAGCTCGCTCAGGTGTTCTGACTTTGACAGTTGCGGCACAGCGCCGGATTTTCGCCGGACTTTCCCTGGGGCTTTTGATAAGTTAGCTCAGTTATCCTATCGAGTTCTTTTGGGCGGTAGCCGTTAACTACAGATAATGTGATGATTTCTGAGAGAATCTGTAGATATAAAGATGACTTTGAAAGAACGGGTTCGGCATGTACTAGAGGAGAGTGATTCGACGGCTGGGGTGGTGGTGAATGGTGCGATCGCCTTCCTTATCCTTTTATCTGCCGCGCTATTTGCTATCCAAACCTACCCGCTGTCTTCGTCCACTCAAGCATGGCTCAAGGTTGCAGACCAGATCATTCTGGTGCTGTTCACCCTCGAATATGTTGTTCGTCTGTGGTCTGCGAAGCGCCCGCTGCGGTTTGTTTTCAGCATTTACGGTCTGATTGATTTGGTGGCGATTTTGCCATTTGTGCTGGGCTTTGTCGATACGCGCTTTTTACGACTGATCCGCTGGCTGAGAATTTTGCGGCTGGCCCGTTTCTTTGAGAAAAAGATTTGGTTCGCTCGGCTCAGCGGCTCTGAAGGACTGATTTTTGCACGAATTTTGTTCACGCTGTTCTCAATCATCTTTATTTACGCAGGGGCGATTTACCAGGCAGAGCATGAGGCTAATAGCGAGGCGTTTGTCACCTTTTTAGATGCCGTCTACTTCGCGGTGGTGACCATGACGACGGTGGGCTATGGCGATATTACGCCGGTTTCTGAGATGGGCCGGGGGCTGACAATCGCAATGATTTTGACGGGGATTGCGCTGATTCCGACGCAGGTTGGTAACTTTATTCAGCAGTTTACGAAGGTGCAGAATTCTGTGCGGGTGGCTTGTGAAAGCTGCAGCCTGATAGGCCATGAAACAGACGCGCAGTTTTGTCGGCGCTGTGGGACTGAGCTACCGAATTCTACTGAGCTGGCAGTGACAAATGTAGGGGAGAGCGGTTGAGCTTGAGGGCTGAGCATCTGGCCAAACATCATTATTTATTGATGACTTTTTATTCGCGATCGCCTCGCGTCACTTCCCAACAAAGCAGCCCATAAGGATTTGCTCCGTTGTCAGGTTTTGCCTACCTGAGGAGATGCGTCAACTTGCCCAAATTAAAAGGGTTTGAGGCCCACGAGCGCTATCCCATAAGTTACAATTGATTAAGCTTTATATAGGTGACGTAAAAAAATGTCACCTGATTGCAGCTTCTTTTGTGCTCGCGAAGCATTGGCGGGCCATCACATTTGAGATACCTCATGAGCATTCCAATTCGTAACGTCGCTATCATCGCCCACGTAGACCACGGCAAAACCACACTCGTCGATTCACTGCTTGAGCAGTCCGGCATCTTTCGTGACAACGAAGCCGTCCCCACTTGTGTGCTCGACTCTAACGATTTGGAACGAGAGCGAGGGATCACCATTCTGTCTAAGAACACGGCGGTTCGGTATAAAGACATTTTGGTCAATATTGTAGATACGCCTGGTCACGCGGACTTTGGCGGTGAAGTTGAGCGCGTACTGGGCATGGTGGACGGCTGTCTGCTGATTGTGGACGCGAATGAAGGGCCGATGCCACAGACGCGCTTTGTACTGAAAAAGGCGCTAGAGAAAGGCTTGCGTCCGATTGTGGTGGTCAACAAGATTGACCGGCCTCGGGCTGACCCCCATGTCGCTGTAGATAAGGTACTTGACCTTTTTCTTGAGCTGGGTGCAGATGATGACCAGTGCGATTTTCCCTATCTGTTTGCATCGGGCCTGAGCGGTTTTGCCAAAACGAAAATGGAAGACGAAGACAAGGACATGCAGCCTTTGTTTGAGTCGATTTTGCACCATGTATCACCGCCAGTTGGTGACCCTGAGAAGCCTTTGCAGCTTCAGGTGACCACGCTGGACTATTCGGACTACCTGGGTCGGATTGTGATTGGTAAGGTGCACAACGGCACGATTCGTCAGGGCGAGCAGACGGCGCTGGTGAAAGAAGATGGCTCGATTGTTAAGGGCAGAATTACGAAGCTGATGGGCTTTGATGGTTTGGCTCGCGTTGAGATCAAAGAAGCCACGGCTGGTAACCTGGTGGCTGTGGCTGGTTTTGCGGATGCAAACATTGGTGAGACGATTACGAGTGCGAGCGACCCGCAGGCGCTGCCTTTGATTAAGGTAGATGAGCCAACGTTGCAGATGACCTTTGCGGTGAATGATTCACCGTTTGCAGGGCAAGAGGGTGATTTTGTTACGTCCAGGCAGTTGCGCGATCGCCTCTTCCGTGAGCTAGAAACCAATGTGGCTTTGCGCGTTGAGCCGACTGATTCTCCCGATCGCTTCGCGGTATCGGGTCGGGGTGAGCTACACCTTGGCATTTTGATTGAAACGATGCGACGTGAGGGCTATGAGTTTCAGGTGTCTCAGCCTCAGGTGATTTACCGTGAAGTGAACAGCAAGCCCTGCGAGCCGTTTGAGCAGCTAGTGCTCGATATTCCTGAAGAATCCGTTGGCGGCTGTATGGAGCGCTTGGGTACGCGTAAAGGCGAACTGCAAGACATGATGGTGTCGGGCGATGGCCGGGCGCAGCTTGAGTTTGTGGTACCGGCTCGGGGCCTGATTGGCTTTAGGGGTGAGTTTATGCGGGCGACTCGTGGCGCTGGCATTATGAACCACAGCTTTTTGGAGTATCGTCCGATGTCGGGTGAGATTGATACGCGACGCAATGGCGTGTTGATTTCGTTTGAAGAAGGTGTTGCAACGTTCTACTCGCTGAAGAATGCGGAAGATCGTGGGACGTTCTTTATTGAGCCGGGTACGAAGGTGTACAAGGGCATGGTGGTGGGTGAGAACAATCGCCCGCAGGATTTGGAGCTGAATATCTGTAAGGCTAAGCAGCTTACGAACCACCGAGCCGCGTCGGGTGATGAGCTAGTGCAGCTTCAGTCTCCGATGGAGATGGGCTTGGAGCGAGCGCTTGAGTATATTGGCCCCGATGAGATGGTGGAGGTTACGCCTGAGTCTATTCGGTTGCGTAAGGTGGGTAAGAAGAAGCTGGCTAAGCGGTAGGTTTGTTCTTTTTTGATGCCTAGTTTGTTGTAGTTTGGAGCCCCTGGAAGTGTTTTGTCTTCTGGGGGCTTTGTTTTTTGGGTTGTAGTGGCTGAGGCCCCCGTCCCCACAATGGGGCTCTGAGTCAAGATGTGCTGAACCGTCGCCGCGTGGACTATTTACGTTATGTTGCCTCGATCTGGTGGATCGGAATGTCAATAACAAATTCGGTACCTTTGCCGATTTCTGAGCTGAAGGTGAGGTTGCCGCCGTGCTTTTCGGTGATGATTTGGTAGCTGATGGACATGCCCATACCGGTGCCTTTGCCGACAGGCTTGGTGGTGAAGAAGGGATCTAGGATTTGAGGCTGGATGACTTTGGGAATGCCGGGGCCGTTGTCACAGATGCGGATGATAGCTCGGGTTGGTTTGTTGTTCTGTTTGGTTAGCTCGGTGGTGATGGTGAGCTGTGGTTGCTGATGATCGTCTAAGGCGTCGATGGCGTTGGCGAATATGTTCATGAAGACCTGATTGAGCTGGCTGGGGTAGCAGTCTACCTGGGGAAGATCGCCGTATTGTTTGCTGACTTTAATGGCGCGATCGCACCTATTACACTTCAATCGATGGCTCAAAATTACTAAGGTGCTATCGATGCCTTCGTGCAAGTCAACCGTTTTCACAGCGGCTTCATCAAGCCGAGAGAAGTTGCGAAGCGAAAGTACTATCTCTCTGATGCGGTCGGTACCTGCCATCATCGAATTCAACAGTTTAGGCAAGTCTTCTTTTACAAATTCTAAATCGACCGTTTCAAGCTCTTCTTTTATCTCCGGGGTCGGCGTGGTGTAGGTCTTTTGGTATAGGGCAATGAGGCCCAACAGATCTTGCGTATAGTCTTGAGCAGGCTCTAAATTGCCGTGAATGAAGTTCACAGGATTGTTGATTTCGTGCGCGACGCCTGCCACCATTTGTCCTAAGCTGGACATTTTTTCGGCCTGGATAATTTGGGCCTGGGTGCGTTTGAGCTGGTTAAGCGCGGCGGTGAGCTGCTGCGATTGCTGGCAGCTTTGAGCGTAGAGGTTGGCCTGGTTGATAGCGATCGCAAGCTGATTTCCTACGGCTCGTAACAACTCTACTTCTGCGGTGCTCCAGGGATGAATTTGATGAATGTGATAGCAGACAATAACACCCGTTTTGCCAGCATCTGTTTGAATAGGCACCAGGATTTCTGAGTGAACGCCTAGCCGTTCGAGAAACTTTTTGTGAGTCGCGCTGTGGCACCGGCTGGTATCGTTTGTTTGAATGATTGCTTGATTAGCTAAGCCTTCAAAATTAACGCCGATATACTCTTTTGGATACTCGACTAGATGCTGATCCAACGGAATGCCGTGGTCGGTGTCATCAACGGCCTGCACTACCTTCCAGGTAGGCTCAGACCCCTCTTCTAGCCAGGCAAAAGCGCAGTAGTCTAGCTTAAGCCCCTGATGCATAGACATGAGCGTGGTAGCAATGACCGTATCGAGATCGAGTGAGTTGCTAACCTGAGCTGTAATTTTGTTAAGAACCCCCTGGCGATCAGCAGTATCTTTGAGCAGGGTTTCGGTGGCTTTGCGATCGCTAATGTCCCTGGCAATCGAAGAAAAGTAAGCTACCTTACCCTCTTCTGTTTTATGGCAAATGATCACCTGAGACACCGGAATCTGTTGGCCTTTGCAGCATAGAATGACAGACTCGCCGTGCCAGCTACCGTTGGCGATCGCAGCGGGAATGGCCTCTTCCATCAGCCTTTTTGCAACGTCAGGGCGAGTGATATTGCCCAGGTGAAACTGATTGATTTGCTCAGGCTGAATATTAAATAGCGTTTGCCCCGCCTGATTGAGATACTGATGATTGCCCGCCGCATCGGTAATGCCGACAACATCAGGTGTGGCTTCTAAAATAGCGAGCAGTCTTTCCTGTTGTTCTTGAGCGTCTTTGCGATCGGTAATGTCTTCAAACATAACCAAAACGCCAGAAACTAGCCCATTGCTATCGTGCAGCGGAATTTTGCTCGTGCTGAGCCAGGCTTGCTTGCCATCTGCCTGAAGCTGTGGTTCGATAATATCAATTTCAGCGCAGTTTGTATTCATCACCTGGCGATCGCACTTACGAAACCAGTCAGCCTCTGCTTTTTCCCAGGGCATATCGTAATCGTTCTTACCCACTAAATCAGCAACGTTTTGAAAGCCTGCGATCTTAGCAAATGGTAGATTGCATCCTTTGTATATGCTGTTGCGATCCTTCCACATAACGGCTGACGGCATCGAATCAATGACTTGCTGTAGCACCTGGCGAGAAGCCTGTAGTGCTATTTCTGCCCGCCGCTTATCTGTAATATCGGCAACAGTCGCAATCAGTTGATAGATTTCTCCGCTCTGGTTTCTTACCGGTTCAATGCTCAGATTCCACCACGTATCGCCGCTGCTGCTAGGAATATGCTCTTCAAATTCAACAATATGACCTGAGCGAACGCAGCTTGCAAAGTAGCGTCGATAGTGCCGTGCCATCTCTGGTGGCAGCCCTGTGCTTAATCGCTGACCGACTAGCTGATGTAT
Source organism: uncultured cyanobacterium (assembly GCA_963793265.1). Lineage (GTDB taxonomy): Bacteria > Cyanobacteriota > Cyanobacteriia > Phormidesmidales > Phormidesmidaceae > Phormidesmis. The sequence continues at coordinate 1,201,407 of CAWBZI010000001.1, read as the reverse complement.
TGGCGTGGGGCTGGCTTTGACAATGCCTTCGAGCTGATGAAAGGTATCGTTGAAGCCTAAGAAGCGGAAGTCTTTGCCGTTTTCAAGCACCTCCATGATGTACATGCCGTATAGACGATTGTTCCACAGCGCATAAAAGCAGGCGGCGGCATCTATGATGGGTTTTGGGGTGGGTGTGCGAGAAGAATCGCTATGTGTGAGATCGGCAAGGATCACGGGCTATCACCTGATGGTCGTCTTTTGCTTTTAAGGTGCCCAAAAGTTTTTTTGATATGTAAGATTTGTGAGGCGCTGGCGATAGGTTGGAAGGGCAGGGTGAGCAATGGATTTATTTGAGCAAAGGCGGCAGGAAGTGATTGCCTCTGAAGCACCTTTGGCCGCTCGGATGAGGCCGCGATCGCTCAGCGAATTCATCGGCCAAAACGACATCATTGGCCCCGGTCGCCTGCTGCGTCGTGCCATCGAAGCCGATCAGCTCTCTTCTCTAATTTTTTATGGCCCGCCAGGTACGGGTAAAACAACGCTGGCTCGGGTGATTGCCAATACGACGCGGGCTCAATTTGTGGCAATCAACGCGGTGCTGGGCGGGGTCAAAGATATTCGGGGTGCGATTGAGCTAGCTCAGGCGCAACGGGGACAGTACGGGCAGCGCACAATTTTGTTTATTGATGAGGTGCATCGGTTTAACAAAGCTCAGCAGGATGCGCTGTTGCCCTGGGTAGAAAATGGCACGGTGATTTTGATTGGGGCAACAACTGAAAATCCCTTTTTTGAGGTGAATAAAGCGCTAGTGAGTCGTTCTCGAATCTTTCAGCTAAAGCCGCTGGAGGCGAGTGATTTGGAGGGCGTTTTGCAACAGGTGTTGCGCGATGAGAAGCGGGGATATGGAGAGAAAGATATTCAGATAGCGGATGAGGCTCGGGCGCATTTGGTGAATGTGGCCAATGGAGATGCGCGATCGCTTCTAAATGCGGTGGAACTCGCGGTAGAAACAACGCCGCCGGATGACAACAATATTATTCACATTACGCTGCCGGTGGCAGAAGAGTCGATTCAACAGCGGGCGGTGCTATACGACAAAGAAGGCGATGCGCACTTTGATACGATTAGCGCCTTCATTAAAAGCGTTCGCGGCTCTGATCCTGATGCGGCGCTGTACTGGCTGGCGCGAATGGTGTATGCCGGAGAAGACCCGCGCTATATTTTCCGGCGGCTAGTGATTTTGGCGGGCGAGGATGTGGGGATGGCTGACCCGAATGCGGTGGTTGTGGTGACGGGCTGTGCGGCGGCGTTTGACCGGGTGGGAATGCCGGAGGGGCGCTATCCGCTGGCGCAGGCAACGCTATATTTGGCGACGGCTCCGAAGAGTAATAGCGTGATGGCGTTTTTTGACGCGCTAGCGGCGGTGAAGGAAGAGAAGGCGGGCGAAGTGCCGAATGCGATGCGGGATGCGACGCGGGATAAAAAGGGGTTTGGGCACGGGGCGGGGTATTTGTATCCTCATGCGTATCGCGATCATTGGGTGGCGCAGCAGTATTTGCCGGGTAGCTTGCAGGGGCAGGTGTTTTATCAACCTTCGGATCAGGGGTATGAGGCGGGGATTCAGCTTCAGGTAGCGCGGCGTCGGGAGGCTCAGCTTGCGGCGCTGGTGGAGAGTAATGCGGAGCGAAGTTTGCCGGAGGCGCTGACGGTGGGGCCTGAGAATGTGGCAGAAGATCAATGGCTGCAACGGGCGACGGGGGCGCTGGGAGCGCAGTTGGGAGAGGTGCGCGATCGCCTGTTCGATTCGCTCAATCCTCAGCGGCATCACGTTCTGTTGGATCTCAATGCGAATACGGGTTTGTTGACTTGGGAAGCGGTGCGGCGGGTGCCGGAAGGCGGCGTGTTTAGCTGCGTGCGGTCGGTGAAAGATTATGATGCGCTGGTAGAACAGTCTGCAATGCTAGGTGAGCTGACGAGGCCACATGTGCTTAGGGTGAAGGATTCTGACTGGGTAAGCGCGTTGAAACAACAGAATGTGCCTGAGAAATTTGATGGGATTGTGGGGCGTAATGCGCTGATGGCGGTTGAGAATAAGGGGGAGGCGATCGCGTCTTTGGCTGAGCTATTGGGCAATAGTGGAAAGATCGTGCTGGCTGAATCGGTGCCTTCTCGTGGGCAAAGGCTTTCGGGCCTGTTAGAGGCTTCAAAGATGGCAGGTGGTTTGTTTGAACAGCTTGTTGAAGCTGAAGAAGCAATATACAACAAATCGGATGATGCCATGTTGAATTGGGATGTGCCTGATTTGCAGCGTTATTTTGAGGGGGCGGGGCTGAGGTGTGAGGTGGCGATCGCAGCGTTTCAGTCGCAGTTGCTAGTGTCGGCGGCGCTGCTGGATCGGTGGCTAAGTGATGGCGGAAAGTATCATGCGGCTTTGGTTGCTGGCGGGGTGTCTGCTGCGGATGTTGATCGGATGAGAGACTGTTTTATTCAGCAGCTTAGGAATAATACGGTCACCTGGAATCGTACGATTGTTTTTGTGACGGCGACCCATTGATGAGAGGCGTGCGATCGCTAGCGTGAGAAATGCCCTTTGAACCGAATGTAATTAACTAATGACTTGCCTTGATATTCCGATATATTCTGTTACATCGCTTAATCAATTTGTTTCGTAATTCTGAGCAAGTCTGAAGGAAAAGTGTAGAACTTCAGAAATTCGATTTTTATCTCTATAAATGAATATCAAGAAGCGAAACACATAACGCCTCATTCAACGCTTTATTTCGCTCACCACGCTTAATACTCTTTGCAAACCTCCACGTACTTCATCTCTAAAATTTGCTTATGGCTGCTCTAAAAGTTGGTATTAATGGATTTGGCCGGATTGGTCGCCTCGTTTTTCGCGCGGCTATCAATAACCGCAATATCGAGTTTGTTGGCATCAACGACTTAGTTCCCCCTGAGACGCTAGCCTACTTGCTCAAGTACGACTCTACTCACGGCACCTTTCCTGGTGATGTAGAAGCTCGCGACAACGGCATTATCGTGAACGGTCGCTTCATTCCTTGCACCTCTATTCGCAACCCAACTGAGCTACCTTGGGGCGAGATTGGCGCGGACTACGTAATTGAGGCAACGGGCCTATTTACCACTCACGACACGGCGAATGCTCACTTGGTTGCAGGTGCTAAGCGCGTGATTATCTCTGCGCCGACAAAGAGCCCCGATCAGGTGCGTACGTTCTTAGTGGGTGTTAACCATGAGACGTTTAATCCAGCGAGCGATCGGATTGTGTCTAATGCGAGCTGCACGACTAACTGTCTTGCGCCCATTGCCAAAGTGATTAATGACAACTTTGGTTTGGCTGAAGGCTTGATGACGACGATTCATGCGTCTACGGCGACTCAGCCTACGGTGGATAGCCCTTGTAATAAGGATTTCCGCAGCGGTCGCGGCGCAGGGCAAAACTTGATTCCAGCGTCTACGGGCGCGGCTAAAGCGGTGACTTTGGTATTACCTGAGCTAGCTGGCAAGCTCACGGGTATGGCGATTCGGGTGCCTACGCCTGATGTTTCTGTGGTTGATCTTACCTTCCGCACTGAGAAGGCAACTTCCTATGCTGAAATCTGTTCAAAGATGCAGGAAGCTTCTTTGGATAGCCTTCGTGGCGTACTGGGCTACACCGAGGAGCCTTTGGTGTCTTCAGACTTTACAGGCGATCCTCGCTCTAGCGTTTTTGATGCCAAAGCGGGTATGGAGCTAAACGATCGCTTCTTTAAAGTGCTTGCTTGGTATGACAATGAGTGGGGTTACTCGAACCGAGTAATGGATCTGATGCTTTATATGGCGCAGTCTGAGGGTATTTTGACGGCTGATGTGGCTAGCGCAGCAATGGCCGCAGCTTAGCTCGGAATTATTGCTAGGACATCTGGCGCAACCCTTCGTTAAAACATACCGTCGAAACCTGATAGGGGCATAGCACTGCTATGCCCCTATTTTTTGATTTTCCTATGGCTAGTCATAGGCTATTTTTGTTGCGTTTAAAACTCTTTTATAAATGTTTACTGATAGCTGAAAGTGCTGATATAAGAGAGCTTTGCGAATATATGTGGCGTGTCTACTCCGTGCTTTGTAGCCTGTGGCATGTATCAATCATCACTGAGTATGTAAGATCCTAACATAAAGACATTTGCCCTTAAAACGAGCTTATTTTTAAAGACTGTAAATGGCGCTAATAAAATCTCTTTTGTTCTTTTTAGGGTTCATTCTCACGGATTATTTCTTATGGCAATGGCAAACGGGATTGATGCTTTTAATTTAGGTCAGCCTACGCACGTGGCGCAGCGCAGCGGAGTTTGGTTTGATCCAGCAACGTGGCAAGGGGGCGTGGTGCCAGGCAACGGGGCAAAAGTAGCGATCGCACAGGGCCTCAGCGTAACTTATAACGGCAAAAGCGATGCTCGTCTCGACACGATTGATGTAGACGGGCAGCTCAGGTTTGCGACCGCAGTTGATACCAAAATGGTGGTGGATACGGTGGTGGTGGCGATGGGCGGGCAGCTAGAGATCGGCACTGAGCAGAACCCGGTGACGGCCAAAGCTGAGATTTTGATTGCAGATAATGGGCCGCTGGATTTGGGCCGCGATCCGCAGCAGCTAGGGCGCGGGCTGGTGTCGGCAGGAAAGGTGAGAATGCACGGGGCAGCAAAAACGTCTCATGTGAAGGTGGCGGCTGATCCGAGGGCGGGCGATCGCACACTTTCTCTCCAATCAGCTCCGGCAAACTGGCGGGCGGGCGATCGCCTGGTGCTCACGGGCACGAAGTATCCGGCTGAGCTAGCAGGGCAGCAGTGGGAGGCGCGCACGCAGGATGAAGAGGTTGCGATCGCTGCGATTGAGGGTAACCAAATTACGTTGGATCGCCCGCTAAAGTTTGACCATACGACGCCGAGAGGGGATTTGAAAGCGTATGTGGCTAACCAGAGCCGGAATATTGCGATCGCGAGTGAAAGCGGTGAAGCCTCACCAATTTCTCATCGTGGGCACGCCATGTTTATGCATACTAACGATGTGGATATTCGCTACGCTGAGTTTCGAGACTTGGGCCGTACGGATAAAACTAGGCCGCTGGATGACTTCAAAGATACGGGCGGTAAGTTTCCTCAGCGCGTGCTAGACGGACAGGGCAATCCTGTGCCGGGGGCGCGTACTAATATTGCCGGTCGCTACGCGGTGCATTTGCATAAGGCCGGGACTGATGGAACCCCTGCGGTAATGGTGGGCAACGTGGTCGATGGCTCGCCCGGCTGGGGCTTTGTGGTGCATGACAGCAGCGCGATTTTAGAGAACAACGTGGCCTATGACGTGGATGGTGGCGCTTTTGTAACTGAAAGCGGGAATGAAACCGGGGCGATGCGCAACAATATCTCGATTAAAACGGGGCCGGGTATTGACGGCGTGATTGAGAAGCAGGGTACGGGCACGCACGACTTTGCGCGAACGGGCGTGGGCTTTTGGTTTCAGGGTCGTCTGATGGAGAATGAGAACAACGTGGCGGCAGGCAGTCGTAATGCGGGGATGTTTTATTTTCATCGGGGGGTTGATTTGCTACCGGCTGAGATTAAGGATTTGCCGGTGCCAGAGCTGGCGCGGCGGGTGCTAGATGATGGCAAAACAGTTAGTACTGACCAGCCGCCGATTCAAGGGTTTAAGAACAATGAGGTGTTTGCTTCTGGGATGGGGCTGCATGTAATTAAAGACTTTCCTCGGCAGACGAACGACTTGAGGACTGTCATGGATGGCTTTAAGGGGTGGGAGGTGAACAAGGGGTCTAAGTTTCAGTACACCTCTCACTACACGCTGAACAACTTTGATTTGATCGGCTCTCAAGACAAGATTAAGTGGGAAAGTCAGGGGCTTGAATTGCAAAAGAATGTTCAAGACTTTGTGTTTAATAACATGACGGTAGACGGCTTTAGCTCGGGAATCGCGGCTCAGCCAGACACGGGGCAAGGAACTGCTGAGCTGGCTGATAGAGGATTGTTTTGGATTGATCTGGCGCTGAAGAATAATCAGACAGATCTCAAAGGGATCAACATTCCGCCTGAGGAGTGGCTAAATCAGTCTGACCTAACGCCTGGGAGATTGGAGTTTGCGGTTTCTGATAATGCCGATCTTCTAGTTGAAAATGGCGAATTCGACTTTGTGAGCGTTCGCGGTACCAAGACCGATTCGCTAGGAACGGTGGCGATGCCTTTTGGTGAAGAGAGTTTGTCTTTTGACTATCAAGGCATCCTGAATTTGGTTAATAACAAAGGCTATTACACGCTGCCTGATGGCAGGCGGGCGACAGTGATTAATGAGTATGTTTCAGACCGGGTGATGGGTGAGACTAAGAAGTATCCGCTGATTGTGACCTTTAAGGAGACTGTATGGACGGAGAATGCGCGCTATTTAGGAGAACTAGATCCAAGTAGTTTGGGCGGGCCGACAGCGGTGAATCTGCCACGGAGTCGGTTTCGACTGCCGGGCGCAAAGGCTGATCTTGTTGCGGCTGCGGATGTGGTTGGCTTGGGTGCAGATGTGGCTGTGGAGAATGAGAGTTTGCTTTATCGCGATGCCTTGCTCTCGGCTGATTCTCAGGATCGCTCGGCGGTAGTCGCGGCGATGAATACCGATGCTCTATTAGCAGACGCTTCTGATTTGTCTCAGAATGATGTGCTTTTGATGGGTGTTGATAGTAGCGATCGCTTCGTTTTTGGGGAGGAAAATAGCAGTGATTTGCTAGGGAATACGAAGAATTCTCAGGAATTAGTCTCTGCGACTTCGGAGTTTGGGGTTTAGTATCATCAAAAATAGCCTGCCTTTTGCAACCTTTAACAGGCCAGCAGTAGAGCGATTGAGGGGTCTTCCCCCTCACGTTTTGATAAAAGAACATTGATGTTTTATTAACAAAACTTCTTTGTATTCTCATAAAGTATATAGCTGTTGATACATAAGGATTTATTGATTTTTATGGTTTGCCACCTATAGAAAACTACGGGTATAAATCCTGACATGGTAATGCGCGTGAGTAGAGGGGAGCGTAAAGCATCTACCTGAAAAGTATTTGCGACAGTCACGTAATTTTCAGGTTTTCTCAGGTTTTTTATATCTATGGCAGCATCAACAGCTCAATCAGGCACTGCACCTCACAGTGCAATGCAGGCCCACGCCGACAGCCCTGTTAAGCAAGCCGAACATAACGCGGCAATGGCGCTTGTTTCTGCGGGCACGCCTACTCACGTCGCTACTAAAAGCGGCTCCTGGTTTGATCCGACAACCTGGCAGGGTGGAAAAGTCCCTGGTAATAATGCAAAGGTATTGATTCGCAAGGGCGTTAGCGTAAACTACGACGGGCAAAGCGAGGCGCGTCTGTTTACCCTCGATGTAGACGGTCAGCTTAAGTTTGCAACAGATAAAAACACCAAAATGGTGATCGATACTTTTGTTGTCTCGCCTGAAGGTAGGCTGACGGTGGGTACAAAAGGCGATCCGGTAAAGGCCAATGTGACCACTGAGATCTTGATTGCAGATAATGGCCCAATTGATTTGAATTGGGATCCGACGCAGCTCAGCAGAGGGCTGATCTCTCACGGCGATGTGCAGATGTTCGGGCAGGCGAAAACCTCTCATGTAAAGGTGGCGGCTGATCCCATGGCGGGCGATCGCACACTTTCCCTACAGTCAGCCCCGGTCAATTGGCAGGTGGGCGATCGCCTTGTTCTCACTGGCACGCAGTACCCTTCTGAGCGGGCGGGCCAAAAATGGGATTCGCTGACTCAAGACGAAGAAGTTGTCGTCACCGGCATTGAAGGCAAGCGCATCACGCTAGATCGCGCCCTAAAGTTTGACCATACAACGCCCAGAGGTGACCTAAAGGCGTATGTTGCCAATCAAAGCCGCAACATTGTGATTGCCAGCGAAAACGGCGACGCTTTGCCTAATAGCCAGCGCGGGCACACGATGTTTATGCACTCTGACGACGTAGACATTCGCTACGCTGAGTTTCGAGACTTGGGCCGTACGGATAAAACGAAGCCGTTAGATGACTTCAAAGACACAGGCGGCACTTATCCTCAGCGGGTGCTAGACGGACAGGGTAATCCTGTCCCTGGTGCGCGTAAAAACATTGCCGGTCGCTATTCTGCACATATTCACCGCTCCGGTACTGAAGGAGAGCCTGCGGTGATGGTGGGCAATGTGGTCGATGGCTCGCCCGGCTGGGGCTTTGTGGTGCATGACAGCAGCGCTATTTTAGAGAACAATGTTGCCTACGATGTGGACGGCGGCGCTTTTGTAACTGAGAGCGGAAATGAAACTGGGGCCATGCGCAACAACATTTCGATCAAAACGGGGCCGGGCATTGATGATGTGATTGAGAAGCAGGGCACGGGGACGCACGACTTTGCTAGAACCGGTGTAGGCTTTTGGTTTCAGGGTCGCTTAGTAGAAAATGAGAGCAACGTGGCGGCGGGCAGTCGTAACGCGGGGATGTTCTATTTTCATCGGGGAGTTGATCTGAAGCCTGCTGATATTGATGATTTGCCGGTGCCAGAGCTAGCGCGGCGGGTGCTGCCTGATGGGGAGACGGTAAATACCGATCAGCCGCCGATTCAGGGGTTTAAGAACAATGAGGTGTTTGCTTCGGGTACGGGGCTGCATGTAATCAAAGACTTTCCTCGGCAGACGAACGATTTAAGAACCGTCATGGATGGCTTTAAGGGGTGGGAGGTCGATAAGGGATCTAAGTTTCAGTACACCTCTCACTACACATTGAACAATTTTGACTTGATTGGTAGTAAAAATCCTACGCTATGGAAAAATCAGGGTCTTGAGCTACAGAAGAATGTTCAAGACTTTGTATTCAACAATATGACGGTAGATGGCTTCAATGAAGGGATTGCCGCTCAGCCGGATGTAGGACAAGGGCCTGCGGAGCTAGCTGATAGAGAGCTGGTGTGGATTGATCTGGAACTAAAGAACAACAATACAGATCTTAAGGGGATAGATATTCCGCCTGAAGAATGGCTGAAGCAGTCGGATCTAACGCCCGGAAGACTGACGTTTGAGGTTTCCGATCAGGCTGACTTTTTCGTTGAAGGGAGCGAGCAAGGAAAGTATGTCGATATTCGTGGGACTAAGACAGATTCACTAGGCTCCGTTGAGATGCCGCTGGGTGATGAAAGTTTGTCTTTTGACTATCAGGGCATTAGAACGCTCTTAGAGAGAAAGGGCTACTACACGCTGGCTGACGGCACCTATGCCACTGTGATTAACGAATACATTTCGGATCGGGTGACCGGAGAGGTTAAGAAGTATCCATTTGTCGTCACTTTTAAAGAGAAATGGTGGGCCGAAGACGCTGAGTATAAAGGTGAGCTAGATCCAAATAGTTTGGGCGGGCCGACTACGTTTAATCTTCCTGATAGTGAGTTTCAGCTTGCTCAAGATTCGATTGTTCCTGTTCCGCCAGTTACGCCGCCAGTCCCAGAAGTTCCAGAGGTTCCAGAAGTCCCAGAAACGCCAGTTCCAGAAACGCCAGTTCCAGAAACACCCGTTCCTAACCCTGTTGATGTCGCTGAGCCAATTGCTGACTTTGACTTCGAGTCGATTATCAAAGGCGTTGCGCTAGACAGCTCTACGAGCGGTCAAGATAATGCGGGCGACCTGTGGAATGGAGTTGCTCATTTGGATGGACTCAACGGGTCGAAAGGGCTCAAGATGGACGGGACGGGCAGCGTGCGGCTGAAGAACTCTAGGGATATTAATTTGGGAATTCACCCGCAGCGATCGCTCTCTTTATGGTTCAAAGCTGACGCGCTATCGGCTGATACTAACAAGCAAGTGCTGTATGAAGAAGGCGGCACCGGGCGAGGGCTCAATGCCTACTTAGATGACGATAAGCTGTACGTCGGCGGCTGGAATCGACCGGATTCAGAGAGCGGTTGGAACGGCACCTGGATAGCCGCTGATGGTGTGACGGCGGGCGACTGGCACCACGTTGCGGTGGTGTTAGACGGGGGAAGCACGCTGCAACCTAACGCGCTCACGGCTTATTTGGACGGTGAGAAGATCGGTAGCGGCGAGGGCTCTCAGCTTTGGGGGCACGGCGATCGCATTGCTTTGGGCAATATTGCCGGGGCAACTCGCTTTCGCGATGGCATTGGAAAAGGCTCGCAGGGATTAGTGGGCTCGATGGATGAGGTGCAGATTTTTAATCAGGCGCTGACGAGCGAGCAGGTGCAGGCGATCGCAACCGGCTTGGGCTAAACCTTTAGCTTCATATTTTAAAGGTAGAGTCTTGAAGTATGAAGCTAATACCCTGCCTAGTTTCGTCAACTGTGAAATGATGATGCGATTTCCCGTTTGCAGGTTAGCTGATCCGGTTTACCTGTAGGTTCTACCTAATCTCAAGTTCTTCCGAGTCAGTTCTTATGCTCATCAGCGGCCTACTTTACCTTTCGGCGTTTGCCTGTCTATCGCTTTCCTGCTCAATCCTGTACGTATTCCGCACCCTGGATTAAAGCGATTTCGGCGCGGACAAATTCGCGACCTAAGTAGGCGGCGTGGTCTAAATAGCTAATTGGGCAGGGATTTTCTTTGTCTTCAAATATTTTCATACACAGCTCTTTGGCGGTTCGTCCGGTGAAGAGCTGTTCTGCTTTGCGCACATTGCCGCCGCGTACGGATAAAGGCTTGCCGGTTTCAGGATCGCAGGCCAGCCCTTTCTCGTTGATGGTGTTGCTAAAGTGTTTGGCGCACAATAGCTCGGCGTCGCGGTCGATATAGATGAGAAAATAGCCATCAGGATCTAGCTCGATGAAGCGCTTCGAGAGTTTGTCGTCGAGGGCGGCGAGGGTTTCTTTTTTCGTTTTATCTGCTGCGGGTGGGGTTGCGATCACCATCGTACTTCAGGACTTTTTTTGTTATGAACGGCAGTAGTGGTTGACTATTTTATCGCGCTATCGACGGTATAGCGCAATACGCTTCTTTCAATTGACGAATGGATTCATTGCACAAAATAGATAGACCTAGCCTGGTATGCAAACGCGCTAAAACGACATCTGTTTTGACTATGCGTACTTTTGTAAACTTTTGGTCGGCGTGATCGCCTCTTGTCTACATACCTGTGTGCAGTAAAGCAGCGAGGGCGTCTTATTCAAAGCAATCTGTTGATCTTAGTCGCTGTTATTGCTGTAAGCATTGGTTTTTTATGCGGCGGACTGTTTGTTCTAGGTTTGTTCGTTGGTCGTAAAAAGATTTTGGCAAGCAGCCTCACTCACGATCATCTGCTAGCAGGTCATGTCGGTACGGTTCAAGTCCCTTTCGACTACCGCTCAAAAGGAAAAGCGACAGTCTATCACTATAGCTCGACCCAAGAGATTTTGACTGTTACTGACTATCCTAACGTGTTTTCTCAGGGCGATCGCGTCTTAGTCATTCAAGTTGTTGATTCACACGCTTGGGTTGTACCGGGCGAAGTGCTTGACGATAGCTAGCTTCTTATCATTGTCGTTTTTTCTCTAAACTTAATCAGGAGCGAGATTCATGAAGCCCTTCTTCAATTTGAACAATATTTCTCAATCTCAGCTTACTACTCAAGCGGTTGAAACAGAATCTTCAGCCCCAGACCGCCCGGTTAATCCCTCCTTTGACGACGCTTCTGAACTAGGTGGCTTGACCCTGATTCCTCTGGGCATCGTAGCAGCGGTTTTGGGATCGTGGTTCTTACGTTCTTTTTTAGTGGTGGCTAATCCGAACGAGGTTGTCATTCTCTCAGGACGTAAGTGGAAGAATAAGAATGGTCAGGATGTGGGCTTTCGGATTTTGACGGGCGGACGAGCGTTCAGAATTCCAATCGTGGAGACGGTGAAGCGTATGGACGTGACCACAATGCCAGTGCCGGTAGAGGTGCATAACGCGTATTCTAAGGGCGGGATTCCGCTGCATTTGCAGGCGATCGCAAACATTAAAATTTCTAGCGACACCCATGTTGTTGGCAATGCCATCGAACGCTTTTTAGACCATAAACCGGCTGAAATTGTGCGCGTCGCTAGAGAAACCCTTGAGGGGAATTTGCGCGGGGTAGTGGCAACGATGACGCCTGAACAGGTGAACGAAGACCGGCTGAAGTTTGCTGAGCGAATTGCTTCGGGGGTAAGTAGCGATCTCTCTAAGCTTGGCTTGCAGCTTGATATTCTGAAGATTCAAAATGTCTCGGATGATGTGGACTACCTGAAGTCTTTGGGTCGGCAGCGGATTGCGATGATTATTCGCGATGCTGAAATTGCAGAAAGTGATGCGATCGCGGCGGCTAAACAAATCGAAGCGCAGTGTGAGGAGCAGGGGCGCGTGGCGCAAACGCAGGACAATGTGGCGATTGTAGAGCGTGAAAACGGGCTGCGTGAGATTAAGGCGAAGCTGTCTAAACAGGTGCGAACTGAGCAGGCAATTACGGTTGCAGCAGCTAAGGAGAGGAAGGCGATCGCTGAGCAAGAATTGCAGGCGCTGCGAACTGAGCGAGAACGGCACCGTCTGCAAGCCGAGCAGATTTTACCGGCTGAGGCGAGCCTTCAGGCAAAGGTGCTTCAGGCTGAAGGTGAGGCCGCTAGCCTAGCTGAGAATGTGCAGGCTGAGGCTTATGTGAATGAGCTGCTGACAAAGGTGTGGCAAGAGATTGGTGCAGATGCCTCACAGATGTTTGTGATTCAACAGTTTGAGACGGTGCTGCGCGAGGCGATCAAGGTGCCTGAAAGGCTTGATCTCCAGCATATAAATATCATTGATAACGGCGATGGCGAGGCGGTTTCTAGCGTAGTAGGCATTTATCTGCGAGTGATGAAACAGTTCTTAGAAGCGTCTGAAGAGACTTTGGGTATCAACGTGGCGAGTGCGCTACAGCCTGTTTCAGTCGCTAATCCAAAGACAAATTCTTTGAGCTTGAAATAGCGCAAAAGATCGAATACTTTACCTAAAAGAGAGAAATTATGGGAACCTTAGCTTTTTTATTCGGCGCAGCTTTTCTAGGCTCTAGCAGCGCCTGGCTAGTCATCCGCAACCTCTACTACATCTGCCAGCCGTCAGAAGTACTGATTTTTGCAGGTACGCCCACTCATCTGCCTCAAGATAAGAAGGTCGGCTACCGACTGGTCAAAGGCGGCAGCAGCATTCAAATACCTTTTTTAGAGAGAACCTTTCGGATGGATCTCACCAATATGATCATCGATCTTAAAGTGGTGGGAGCCTATAGCAAGGGCGGCATTCCGCTAACGGTAACGGGGGTGGCGAACATTAAAGTCGCAGGTGAGGAGCCGACAATTCACAATGCGATTGAGCGGCTGTTGGGTAAAAGCCGCAAGCAAATAGAGAAGCTGGCGAAAGAGACTTTGGAGGGTAACTTACGCGGCGTGCTGGCAATTTTGACGCCGGAAGAAGCCAATGGCGATCAAATTGCGTTTGCTCGGAGCTTGCTTGAAGAGGCTGAAGAAGATTTGCAGCGGCTGGGGCTGATGCTTGATAGCTTGCAGATTCAGACGATTTCGGATGACGTGAGCTATCTCGATAGTATTGGGCGTAAGCAGCAGGCCGAGCTGATTCGCGATGCTCGAATTGCTGAGGCTCAAGCTAGGGCGGAGTCGATTATTCAAGATTCTGCAAATAAGCGCGTGACGGTGTTGCGAGAGCTAATGCGTGACGAAGAAGTGGCCAAGATGGACGCGGTAAAAGGGGTGCGTGATGCCCTGACGAAGCGGACGGCTTTGGTGACAGAGGTGGAGTCGGTGGCGGCGGTGCAGGTGGCTGAGGCAACTGCTGAAATTAAGGTGGAAAAGGCGCGCGTGGTGGAGACGGAGCAGCGATTGCAGGCAGATGTGGTGGCCCCGGCTGAGGCGGAGAGGCAACGGGCGATCGCATCCGCAAAAGGCGAAGCGGCGAGCATTATTGAAGCGGGCAAAGCTCAGGTGCTGGGATTGCAGCGATTAGGCGAAGCGTGGCAGGCGGCGGGCGATGATGCTCATGATGTGTTCCTTTATCAGAAAATAGAGGTGCTGATGCAGATGATGGCGACGAGCATTCCTAAGATTGCAGTGGAGAATGTGACGGTGATTGATGCAGAGAAAGGTACGCAGGTGACTAAGCTGGCTTCATTTTTGGAGCAGGTGAATCAGGCAACGGGAATGGATCTTAAAGAGATTATTGGACAGATTGCTGGAACTAGGACAATGATTGCTACGGAGGTTCAGCCTAGTGATGAGTAAAAGAGATTAAAGATAGTCACGCTGCTGTTTACTTGCATGTTATAACTAAAGTAATAACTTCACAGTGAAAAGAATGGGTGGCATTAAAATTCGCAAGGTTGGTAATTCTTTAGGCGTCACGTTTCCCAAAGAATTACTAGATCAGCTAAATGTGAAAGAGGGTGATGAGCTTTATCTTACTAAAACGGAACAAGGCTTTGAGCTGACACCCTACGATCCGGAATTTACCGCAGAAATGGAGGCTTATCGCCACGTAGCTCGCAAGCATCGCAATGCTTTAAGAGCGCTGGCACAGTGAGCTACCGCTTTTTAACCAAGCGAGGTGTTGTTGCGTTACACCAGCAACAGATTTCGGAACATGGCGGTACCTCGGGTATTCGAGAAGAAGGACTGTTAGAGTCAACTTTACTTAAAGCTCAAACGCTTCTCAACTATGTCCCAGGCTCAAATATTTGGGATCTAGCAGCGGCCTATGGCTATGGCTTTATTCAAAACCACGTCTTTATAGATGGCAACAAAAGAGTGGGCCTTGCTGCAATGGCCGCGTTCCTTTATCTCAACGGATATGAAATGACTTCTACAGAAGCCGAGGAAGTATCAGTCGTATTATCTGTCGCAACTGGCGTCTATTCTCAAGAGGACTTGGCACTTTGGCTACAGCGTTCTACTGCTTCTATCGACTTTTAGTTCGTTCTATCAAAGGAACTTCAGCCTGCAAGTCCTTAATCGGTAAGTCTGCGTTAATTTCGTCTATCTGAAACTGTTCGGCTTCGTTGATACGGCCAATGTAGTTTTCTAGAATGCCGCCAAGGTCGCGAGCATAGAATCGGTGCAGGCTGTAGTTGGGTGTGGCCGGAAAGCCGCGACGGCGTTTGTGACGACCGCCCGCGCCAGGATCAAAGGTTTGGATGCCGTTCGCGATCGCCCACTCAATCGGTTCGTAATAGCAGGCGCTAAAGTGCAGATTGTTGTATTCCTCAAATGAGCCCCAATAGCGACCATAGAGGCGATCGCCTTTAGTCAAACAAAAAGACATGCCCACAGGATCGGGAGAGTCTTCGGTGTAGGCGGCGAAAATGACTACGCGTTGGCCTGGCCACTCCGAAGGAGTATCATTCCAAACCGGATGTAGCTGCTTAAAGAACTGACGCTTAAGGTACTTACTGCCCCACCAGCCAAACTTGTCACAGGTATCACTATAAAAGTCATACACTTTCAAACACATTTCAGGCGTAAGACTCTCGCCCGTATGCACTTTAAAGTGAATGCCTGCCTTCTCTACAGACTTACGCTCGCGCTTAATATTGCGGCGCTGATTCGCATTGAACTGCGCTAGATAATCATTAAAGTCATTGAAGCCACGATTTTTCCACACGTAGCTATGGTGCAGCCATTTATTGAAGCCCAACGCCTCCATGCCCGTCTGCCACTCAGGATCGACGTACAAAAAATTGCAGCCCGAAATGTCGTGCTTAATGCAAAAATCATCAATCAGGCCCACCAGCAAGGCGCTCACTTCGGCCTCATCTTCAGTCGGCGCAATCAAAAATCGATAGCCTTCTGCGGGCGTAAAAGGCGACATGCCCAGCAGCTTTGGATAGTAGGATACGCCCAACCGTTCGGCTAGCTCGGCCCACTGATGATCGAATACAAACTCACCGTAGCTATGCCCTTTCAAATACAGCGGCGCAGCGGCAACTAGCCTGTCATCGTGCCACAGGGTCAAATGGTTCGGCATCCAGCCCGTTTTAGGCCCGGTGCTGCCGGAGGTTTCCATATTATTGAGCCAGGCCCACTCTAGTGCGGGCGTCGGTAAAGGCATGGCCATAGCATCCCATTGCTCAGATGGAATGTCTGCAAGGCGATTCATCCAGCGGGCGGTATATTGCTTTGAGGAAGTTGGCACGGTGGGTAAGGCTATTAGGGGCTTCTATATAGAGTAGTAGAAGTTTTAAAAAGATGGGGGCTCGACTTCACTACGGTTTAGCGCGTCGTACTCTCTACCCTGACGAAAGAAACTGATGACGGCAAATAGCAGTACCCCCAAGCCCATGACCAGTTCCCAGTGTTCTTGGTCGAAGCTGTTGAAGAATTGGATGCGATCGCTAAACGCCGTATAGTCAATGATTAGATAAAACAGAAATATAGGATAGAAAAACGACGATACCGGCCAGTCAGGCAAAAGATAGTTGAGATCTAGCGCGGGCTGTTGTGATGGTGTTCTTTGCTTCTGCCAGTAGCGCAGAACAATCCAACAGAACGAGCCGACAAAGCCAGCTACCAGAAAGCTCAGGCTTAGAAGATGGTTTTGATAGAAGGCAAAGTTGTGGAACGTGAATTCTGACTGAACGTTATGCTTTGTCCAAAACTCAGGTTCTTGAAAGCCCAGTATTCTTTGGCCCCAGCTAATTTCTTCCATCCCGACAAAGAATGCGCCAGCGGCGAATAGGAGATATAAGGCTCCCATGAGCTTCCTGCCTTGCCGCCAAAACTGTTTATAAACGGGATAGGCAAAGAGAGGCACGAGTAGATAGGCCAGCGCCGTACCGTACTCAGAGAGTCCACCTTCGCTACTCAAATATCGCCAGCGATCGCTCTCATACCCCACCCTAAACTTTATCCATAAAATGAACGCGGTGAGCAAAAACGGAAATAGATAAAGGTAAATGGCAAAGCTGGTGCGGCGTAGTCGAGTGGCAAATTGCGCGATCGCTTTTTCTAAGACAGCCCGACTGCTGACGATCAAAAGGAGAATAGCAAATAGGGCGGCACTGGCAACGCTAAAGCTAATCCCGCCGCCATCCATAATAGACATGACCGCTTTAACCACCTGGCTTAATAGCAGTATGCCTCCGGCTAAGCGCAGCGTAATGCCGAAAACCCTAGCGCTGTAGATAATTCTTTGCTGGTAGCAGCTAGTGGGCCTAACGCCTTTATCTATTACGTTATGTTTGATCATCAGCTCGCATCTAAGGTGTATGAGTGCCGAATACGCTAAGACATATCAGCGCTCAATTATATAACCTTAGCTACCTGTTGGCCGTGTCACAATCTTTACCGCTAGTACATAGTGTTTTCTAAGTATCACGTATGAATTCATACCGATAATGGCTATTTAGCAACAGTCCGAATGGTTTGATAAGTGAGCTATGTTATAAACAACGACGCTTGTTATGAGGTGTACTGAGTTTGGCTTTAGCGGGGCTACTAGCATTAATGGTTGGGGCGTCGGTGAATGCAGTGCAGCCTACGGCGCTGGTCGCTGCCTCTGTAGGCGGAATCGTCGGAAATAGGGTTGATGTTGGGTTTGTACGGGTTTGTGAGTGTTTGATCAATGCGCTCAAGGGGCAAGCTTCGACGCCTATTAGCGAAGATCTGCGGAAGGCACTTTGGCTCTCGTATTTGCGGGCATTGGTCAGTATCTGCTCCGAGTGCAAGGTTGAGCTGATTGGAGATTTTCCGAAGCATTGGAGAGGACAGCCTGTTTATTCTAAAGAAGTTAAGGCGGATATTCGCTGGCTGGACAGTAAGCTGGCTTGGCTGAAACAGGAGATTAAGGCGTTGGAAGGGGCGGAGGCGTGTCTGCCTGAGATTTCTGTGCAAGATTTGGAAGGGTTTGTTGGTTTTGGGGAGCGGGATGCGGCTTTGGAGGTGGTGCGATCGCTGACAAATTTCGCTACAGCAGAAGACGCCATTCCACTCTACGCCGCGAAGTTAGCACAGCCCGAAGATGGTCTAATTGACCGCGCCTATGGCTTTTTTGCTAAGCAGCTCAGCGATAATCCTGAGCTACATGCCTTTTTTGAAACTCAAATGCTGGTTCAAATTGATAGCAGGCTAGTGGCACAGCAAGTCACGCTGCAAGCGGTCGATAGTAATCTGCAAAAGGTGGCTAAAGAAGTTTCTGAGGAAGTGCCGCAAAAGTTTGGCCAGGTGATGGATAAGCTGGCGTTGATAGAGTCGGGTATTTCGGCAGCAGACGATCGGCCTGATATCATTTTAGGGCTGATTCGAGATTTGAAGGCGCTGCTATCGGGTACGCAGAAAGGAAGCGTAGAGCAGACGGATGCTGTTTCGTTTGTTGTCAGCGATGCTAACCCGTTTGGGCCTTTGGGTGGGCGGATTGATTCGCCGGATCAGTTTTTTGGGCGTGAGCAGACGCTGAAGTGGATTTTTGAAACGCTCAATAGTGGCAGTAGTGTAGCTCTGATAGGCAGTAGAGAGATGGGAAAGTCTTCTCTGCTCAAAGCTGTTGAAGCGAACGCAAAAGAGTTTTTAGAAATATACCGCGAGCCTATCTATCTTGATTTGCGGCACGTTGCAGACGAGGAAGACTTTTACTATGCCCTATGCGATAAAGCTGGTATTCCTGAATGCAAAGGGTTTCGTTTGGCACGCGAGCTGAAATCGAAACGGCTACTGCTGATTCTAGACGAGATAGAGAAAATGACCTGGGATGGCTTTACGAATCAGGTGAGAGGGCAGTTGCGGGGGTTAGCAGAAGGTAAGGACGCTCCTCTTCGATTAGTCGTAGCTGCTTCAAAATCATTGGATAGGCTATTTCCTGACAGTGCCGATGGCAATATGGTGTCTCCTTTATCAGGTATCTGCTTGGAAGAAATCATAAAACCTTGGGATGACGGTATCACTCGAAGCTTTATTGCTGACAGGTTGCAAGCTTCGTCTGTTCAGTTTGCTGAATCGGAAATTACGAGAATTATTCAAGTTAGTCGAGGAAATCCTAGAGAAGTAGTCACTCTCTGTTATCAGCATTATGCAAGTTTGCAAGAGCAGCAGCTATGAGCACGCACATCGTTCCTCGACTAAATTTAGCGCCCAAGCGTCGCAATCCCTTGTCTCTATGGAATCCGTTTGATTATGTACACCTTCTATACTGGGTAGCTTTTTTCCCTCAAGCGTTGAGGTGGAGCGTCATATCGTTTAGTCGCCTCAGCTCGCCTAATCGCTTAAGTGAACTCAACAAGATAGATCTCAGTCAACGTGAAGATTGGTACATACGTTGGTCTTACTGGCAATGGGCTTTTCAAAGCTACTTTGGATTGCACAAGAGATATCTGACAATAGCTAGTTTGCTTATAGGACTTATCTTCTTTCATAGAATCGACTCTTCGGTGATTGGCACACTCGGATGTACGCTTGCGGTTGCGGTTGGTGTTTCAGTCGGTCTTATTAGCGCAAACCCGATCAGACTTAGGCCTAATAGGAAATCCTCGCCTTTGGAAAGGTCTGAGGACTCTAGGCCATTATCTGGCGATGACTTACGAATAATTGTTATGTTTTTAATTGTCGCTGCTGTTTCACAAGTATTTATATCGAGTAGCTTAACAGAAATTTTCTCATCCGGGTTTGCAACTTTCGTAGCAGAAAGGCCACGGCTTCTTTTACTCTCCTTCCTTGTTCCAGCACTTATTGCTTTTATAGCTTCATCAAGTGCAATCACAAGCATTGCATCATACTTCTTGATCAACTTAACGTATAGTATCGCATCTATTCTATCTTTAATACTTTTACTAATTATCACGGGAACGTACTTTGGACTTACTGTAATGTTGGTGCCGCCTCTCGGATCAGTATTTACAGTAGTTGTAGGTATTGTATTAGTTGTTTTGTTCTTTTCAGGATTATATGTTTTGCCAGCAGCAGCTTTGAATGTATTAATTCTAAGGCCGGATCAATGGATATTAGTGTCTTTATTAAGGATTATACCTTCGCACCGTTCAAAGCAATTCGGACATGTAACACCTATCCCTTTAATAGGTCTGTCTTCTCAGATATTCAAGTGGCTGCATCATGACTGGGTGACTGCTCTCCACAATATTAATGAGTTACTAACTTACACTCAACAGTTTATTCCTATCGTTAAAGCAATTAACCGTAGTCTCAGGACGCTATCAGGTGATGTTCTATTGCTTAGAATTTCGCAGCTAGCAGACGATCCTTTTGATTGGGATATCATCAGATATGTTTCCGTGTCGTTATCTAATGAATTGAAGGCTCGCTCAATTCAGAGCTTGGTCTATCTACCATCTTCTGTAAAGCGACGATTGCAATCCTATATCGATACATCTATTCGTATCAATACACCAGCCCGAGCAACAGCAGCGGGATTCTTATATCTGTATCAAAATAAGCCTGCTAAGTCATCTGAAGCATTCTCAAAAGTGCGTCATCTGCCTCATGGAGAAGAGATGTATCATCTTGCAAATTGCCTATCGGCTGCTCTACATGCAGATCAACTAAATGACAGCAAACTAATTGAGATATTGACTATTCCTAGCTCTCGACTACTGCGTTCTGATACATGGTCAACTATATCTCGCCTCCGTAGCACTGTTGATGATGCCCAGCTTGTCTATCAAAGCTATTCGCGTTCTAACCGCTCCCTGGCACTCAATCGAGCCCTCGGCAAGCTGACAGAAATCGCTCAAAAAATAGATCGCGTTCCTCAAGCTGAAAGAAAGCTAGTCGCTTCTATTACCGAATCTTGGCAAGAAAAACTACTAGCTATTGCAACCGACATAGGAGAGATTACTCATACACAGCCTATTCATAATCCATACGTAGCAGGCGACCCCGTAGAAGGAAATCTATTCGTAGGTCGTGGACAGGTTATCAAACAGCTCGAAGAACTTTGGCTGATGAGCAATCAGCTTCAGTCTGTTGTGCTCTACGGCCATCGCCGTATGGGTAAAACTTCTATTCTTAAAAATTTGTCGAGCTATTTAGGCAGCAGTATTAAAGTTGCCTATATAAATTTGCTTAACTTAGGTGCTGTCTCTACAGACCAAGGAGAAAGCGAAGTTTTAATTGCGCTTAGCGACGCTATCAGCCAGACTGTCTCAATTTCACCACCATCCGACGAAGACTTTCTACGACTACCGTCTGTTACCTTTCAACGCTTTATTCGCTCTATCAGCCAGCAGTTCAATCCGGGTCAAGGTCTAATCATTGCCTTAGACGAATTCGAGAAAATAGAAGAACTTATCTCAACTAACGCTCTCAGTCCCGACTTCTTGGGCTTCTTGCGGGGTCTGCTACAGGAATATTTCAACGTTGCCTTTGCCTTTGCAGGTCTGCATACCCTTGAAGAAATGACTGAAGACTACTTCAATCCACTATTCGCCAGTGTTATAACCATTCCCATCCGCTTTTTTAGCATAGGCGAAACTCGCGAACTGCTCGCCAACCCTGATGAAGATTTCACGCTTGACTACAAACCCGAGACACTCAACGAGATCTATCGGCTCACGGCAGGCCAGCCCTACCTTACTCAGCTCATCGGCTCTCAGCTCGTGCGTCATTACAACCATCAGGTATTTGATGAGGGCCGCGATCGCTCACCCATCTTCACCCTCGACGACCTCAACACCGTTATCTACCATAGTGACTTTTTCGCCAAAGGCCGCTACTATTTCACAGGCGTTTGGAAACAAGCTGCTCAAGATGCTCCAGGTCAGCAGGAAATTTTGCAAGTGCTGGCAGAGAAAATTGAGGGTAGAAACCTCTCAGATATTCGCAGAAAGAGCAGACTCGAAGAAAATGAGATTGATAAAGCGCTTAAGACGCTGAAGCGTCACGATGTTGTCAGCGAAGCTGATGGTAAATGGAAAATCATCGTACCTCTTTTCCATCAGTGGGTCTTGGAGCATCAATAGCTTTGTCGATCTTCCGGCATAATTATCGAAATAGGCTGATTGCGATGCATCCGGTAAATTGTGAAATCGCTATCGATTGTCATGACCACACTGCTCGAATTCAGCTCCGCCATTCTGACGAGACAGGCATCAGCCAAAGACATTGGAACGGACTTGTAGCGAGCCATTAAAGCACTTAACGCATTAGCATTCTCATCTACGGAGAAATTAATACGGATGAGTCCTTCGCTGATTAAAGAAAGGAGATTGAGTACTGCACCGTCAGTTTTTCGTAAAAGAAAGCAGGACTCTGTGATGACAGGCTCACAGGTAAAGATAGGATATCGAACAGTGCCTAAAGCTGCCTTAGCCCATTGATGAAAATCATCTCGACGATCTATAGAAGCAACCAAAGGCCCTGCGTCTATCACAACCTGATTGTTCATACTTTTCCGAAATCTTCCATATGCTTCTTGTTCGTAGAGAGATCGGTATGACCGCTATCTACAGACCCAATGTATTTATGAGCTGCTTCTGCGAAAGAGATAAAAGTCTTGCTGTCGGGTATAGATTCACTCTTTTGAACAGCCGAATTTGACCTAAGTGCTTCAACGAAGTCCAAAACCTTCTGCTGTTTTTCAAGAGGCAAAACTCTGAGGCCGTCTACGACTTGCTCTTCAATATGAGTCATGACAAGTTTTCTCCCCGATTGATTTGCTAACTGTCTTCACTTAATTGTAGCTTGACATGCGTAGTGCAAAAAAACTTCATCACCTTCTACTCGCGTGGACTGTAGCTTAAGCTGAGGCGTATTCGGCAGCACAAACCCTAATCCGCCTACGGGTGTCGGTGCAGTTTTTCCACCAATGAGTAAAGGGCAAATGGTCAGATGCAGCTCGTCGAGCAGATTGTCTGCCAGGAGTGAGGCGACTAGCTCGCCGCCGCCCATGATAAGGAGATTTTTGATCGGGGGGCGATCGCCTCTCCCAGATAGCGCAACTTTCCCTGCATACAAGTCCTGCATCACCTTTTCCCAGTTGAAGGGGCGCTCGTTAATTTGAATGTGCTCAAAGGCATTGGGCGCGGGATCGCGAGATTTCCAATCTTGTAGACCTTCGGGGGTGGTGAGGAGCCAGCGGGGGATGGGCTGCTGGAAAAAGCGACAGTGGGGGTCGAGGTTGCCGGTGGCGGTACAGACGATTTGGGCGGGTTGTGCGGGCTGATGGCGATCGCGCCGCTGCTCAAGTAAGTCTGGATTGGTGACTGAGAGCGTGGTGCCGTAGGCTCTGAGGGTTCCGGCTCCAAATAGGGTGGCGTCGGCTTTGGCAACCTGCGCTTCTAGGTGAGCCTGGTCGGCGGCTGAGGGAAAGCGGGCGGCTGAGCGGGTGGCGTCGGCGATTTTGCCGTCGGCGCTCATGGCTAGGATGGCTGTAATGTGCGGGCGGGGTTGCTTCTGCATGGACTAACAGCCTATATTTACCTAAGCGTGGGTGTATCAAGTAGGGTTGTAATTTATACCAGATTATTTATCTTTATAAGAGTACCGGCTAACTTTTCGGCCAAATTACGTAAGGGTACGAATTTGATCGATAAAATAGGCAGGTCAAAACAGATAGAGGGTTTGGAGGTTTTTACAGCGTGTCTTTCGTAATATTGCTTGTTTGAGCTGATGCTATCTCGGTAAATCCGCTGCGATCACTAAGAGCGGCTGAGCGTTTTTCTTTCCCTGGTTGTTTGAGCCCACTGTTTTTAAAGTCGCTATGGCTAACCGTCCGCGCTCCTTTCGGCGCAATCTGCTGCTCAAAATTCTAGCGTTTACACTGCCCATTCTGGTGGCTGGGCAGTGGGTGGCTTTGCGCAAGGCCCGAACCAGCCTGCTGACAACGGCGCGGCAAAATTTGACCAGCAGCGCTATTCGTAAGGCCGAAGAGCTAGATACGGGCATTGGCTCGATTGAAGCCAATATGGATTTGGTGGCGCAGACGACGGCGTTTCAGAGCGGCGACGTAGACGGTATTAGAAAGCTGCTGTATCGGTTTGAGGAAGATTCGCCCTATCAAATTAGCTGTGTGGAGCTGATGGCTCCTTTGGCTGAGGCGGCGACGGTGAATACGTGCGATCGCTCTATTATCCCGAGCCCAAAGCAGGTGCCATGGCTACAAGACGACAGCATAGACAACTCTGACTTTTTTGTCTTTTCGCCAGGCTCTAAGGCTCCGATGGCATCGCCTGATCCTGATCGCGCCATCATCAAGTTTGTAGTGGCTAGTCCGATTTATGGCGCGGACGATGGCAAGCTGCGCTACACCCTGGCCATGGAGGTGTGCATATCGCAGCTTCAAGATATTAACGACCAGTCGCTGGTGGGTGAAACGGTCATTATTGATCCTAACGATGTGGTGGTGACTCATCCTGATCCTGAGCAGGTGGGGAAGGCAGTTTCTGAGCTGCAAGAGTCTGAAAAGCTAACAAGTGTGATTGGTAACGTGAGGGCGGGCGAAGATCATTTTGCGCATCTCTTTCGCTTTCGACCGCCAGATGGTGAGGAGTGGCTGGCGGGCTATAGCGGGTTTACGGTGCCAGTAAGCCCAAAGCAGAACAATCTGTGGACGGTGCTGACGGTAACGCCGATTGACCGTGCGCTTTCTGGTTTGGATGAAATTCGCACGGTGCTGGCCTGGATTACGGTTGGGCTAATTGTGACGAGTACGCTATTGGCAGTGTATGTGGCGCGCAGTTTTTCGCTGCCAATAGAAAGGTTGATTCGCTACGCGCAGGGTGTAGGCGATTTGTCGGAGCTGAAGGCGGCTCCGCAGGCGTCTAATATTTGGGAGCTGGACTATTTGGGGCGGGTGCTAGAGCGAACGCTGCGACGGCTAGAGGAGAATTCGGCTGAGCTGCGTAGGGCCTGGCACGATGCGCAAACGGCTAATCAGCTTAAGAATGAGTTTTTAGCAAACACGTCGCACGAGCTGCGGACGCCGCTGAATGGGATTATTGGCTCTATTCGCGTGATTAAGGACGATCTTTGCGATTCGCGAGAAGAGGAGATGGAGTTTTTGCAGCAGGCTGACAAGGCGGCGCTGCACTTGCTATCAGTGATTGAAGATATCTTGAATATTGCCAAAATCGAGGCTGGCACGCTGGATATGAATGTGGTTTCGGTCGATTTGCGATCGGTTTTACAAGACGTTTTAGATATGCAGGTGTTTTTGTTTCAACAGAAGGGGTTGCAGCTTGTGCGGCCAGAGATGACTGGGCCGATTACGGTGCCGGTCGATCTCTCTCGCTTTAAGCAGGTGTTGTTGAATGTGCTCTCGAACGCAATGAAGTTCACAGATGAGGGCGGTGTTTTGGTTAGCGTTGTAACCGATGAGATGTGTGGTAGAACAACTGCAGGTGAGAACGGCGATGAGGCTGCTGGCGATTTGATGATGCCGTCTGGGCCATGGGTGAAAATTATCGTGAGAGATTCGGGGATTGGGATTGCGCCTGAGAGTTTGCCGAAGCTGTTTAAGCCATTTGTGATGGTGGATGGTTCACGTACGCGAGCCTATGAGGGCACGGGCTTAGGGCTGGCGATTTCTCAGAACTTTATGCGGCTGATGCAGGGCGATATTACGATCAGTAGTGACGGGGCAGGTAAGGGGTCGGTGGTGACAATTGTGGTGCCTCGGCTGGTGGTGGCGAATAACGAGACGGCAGAGGGCGATCTAGGAGAGAAGTCGGATCACAGTGAGAATGTGCCTTTGCCAGTGACGGCTACGAGAGCTTAGGTTGTTTTAGCGGAGGATTTGGGCGATCGCCTCTACCTTCTTTAGATAATCTGCCTGTGCGATCGCCGCTTTTGCCTCATCTACCTCAATCTCTTCATTAATCTCTACCCAAGACTTACAGCCACCATAACTATCATCCCAAGGCAGCTCAATTGCCTTGGCAAAGCGGTAGGCGCGTAGCGCGAGTACATATAGCGGCTGTTTGGGCTTCCACTTCAAACGCTCCTGAGCTAGGTTGTTCTGCCAAACATGAAAGGGGGTAAGGGCAGCAACTTTGTCGGCTTCGTCTGTGAGAAAGATATGAGTGATGTGAGCCCAAGCCTTGAGGGTGATATGGTCGGGGTGCCAGCCTTTGGTAACGGGTGTGGCGGCGGCTTGGTATTGAGGCTTGAGCAGTTCGGGTTTTTGGTGCTCAAAGGTGGGAAAGAGAATAGCGCGCTCGGCCTGGGCTGAGAATTTACCCTGACTTTCTTTGATGCCGCCTTTGCGCAGGAGTAGGATAGTTTCGCCGTTTGCTAGGGCATCGACGGCGACTGACCATTCTTTGAGGGCGGTTGTGAGAGTTGTTGTCGAGGTTGCGATCGCCATATGTTTATCTCCTATCGAGTTTTGTAAGACGGGATTAATCGGCGCTGTGTCCAGATTAGAGTAAATGCGCCTAGTATGCAGCCTATGGCGTAGTGAAAAAAGTCGCCTAGCGTAAAGGTGGAGCCGAGTAGTAAGCGCCACCAGAGCTGAGCCTGCCAGACGGCGGGGAAGGGGATGAGCTGGGTGAATTCAATGATAGCGGTGATGAGGAAGGTCGCGATCACAATTCTTTTAACCGACCATCGCACCCTCCAACTGCCCACCAGCCAAATCCAAAGCATTTCGTAGAGCACATCACCGCTAGAGTGGTTGACCCAGCCCTGCGCCCAGCCGCTATAGACTTTGCTACCGAGCCCGAGGGCGACAAGGATTGCTATTACAACAGAACAGAAAATGCGGTAGCGGGTAAGTGGTTTTAATGAATTAGCGAGCATCATCGTGGTTAAGTGCGATTTGTTACCGGAACCTATAGCTACAGACGTAGATCGCGCTAATTCGCACACAACTATGAAATAACGTATCATATCTATTTATTTGTAAGATTTCATATGTCTAATTCTGTACAGCTCACCGTTGACTGGCGCGAGGCTGATCGCGATATGCCTGAGGCTCAGCAGGAAGCACTAACGCAAACGCTGCTGAAGGAGCTGCGGCGGGTAGATGCGGTAGAAACAGTAGAGCGGGTGTCGGATGCTGATGTGCCAGAGGGTGGTATGGGGGTAGGAGCCTGGCTGTGGGGTGTGATTACGGCTGAGATTCCGGGTGAGGGCATTAAGGTGGCATTGCAGGAAGTGTTTGAGCGACTGCCGGGGAAGCCGATAGATATTTTGATAGAGCGGGATGGGCGCAAAATTGAGATAAAGGGCGTACGGATACAGGATATTGATGCGGTAGAGGAAAAGGTACGAAGCCTGAATCAGGCGCTTAAGGACTAGATTTTGATGGCTGGGGGATGTTGGCTGAAGTAGGTATGTCAGAGAAAGCGGGTAGGAAAGTTGCGCTGCTTATTGGTGTAGGAAGCTATGGCGAGGGACTGCCTTCGTTGCAATGTCCTGCTAAGGGGGTGGCGGCGATGGCGGCGGTGTTGGGTGATGCTGCTATTGGTGGGTTTGAGGTGGTGTCGCTGATTAACCCGGATGTGGGGGAGATGCGATCGCGCATCAGCGACACATTTGAGTCACTTCGCAAAGATGACCTGGCCCTCCTGTACTTCACAGGCCATGGCATTAAGGATCTTACAGACAAGTTTTATCTCACAACCGCGCAATCAAAGCTGCACAAAACCGGCCAGCTTAGCACGGGTACAGCCGTTGAAGCAGATTTTATCAAGGGCGTACTGAGAATCTGCGGTGCTGAGCGTAAAGTTGTTGTTTTAGACTGTTGTTTCGGCGCAGCCTTTGCCGATGGCTTTTTGACAATGGATGACGGCAGCATGGACGTGGAAGCGCAGCTAGGCGGTAAGGGCTGGTGCGTGATGACGGCGGCTACTTCTCGGCGCTATGCCCTAGAGCAGATCGGTGAGGAGCTGTCTGTATATACTCGCTATCTGGTAGAAGGATTGCAAACCGGAGGCGCGGCGCTAGATGGGCGTGAGTTTGTGTCGGTGCGGCACTGGCACGACTATGTGGAAAAGCGAGTGATTGGGGCGGCACCGACGATGGAGCCTACCATCTTTAACGGGCAGGCAGGCGAAAATATTTGGGTGGCAAAAGCTCAGGTGGATAATGTGCAGCGCTATCGCAAGCGAGTGCAGAAAATGACTCGCAATGGGCGAATTAATGCGGCGGCTCGCATGGAGTTGGTGCAACACTGGCAACCGCAGCTTGGCATTACGCCTGAGCTAGTAAAAGAGATTATCGATGAGGTGTTGAGGCCGCATAGAGAAAAACTGAAACATCTAGCGTTTTATGCTGAAGCTTTGAAAGAAGAAAAAGCGGTGGCCTATCCTTTTGACGATGATGTAATTGAGTCGTTCAAAAGCTTGCAGCGAACGTTTGGCCTTACCGATAAAGATGTGCAAGCTGAAGAAAAGAAGGTTTTGGGAGAACGGATGAGAGTAATGTTCCTGAATCGGGACGACTGAGCCGGAGGCATACAAGACTTTAGAGAAAGTTGTTCAATACCCTACCTTCAGCTTTGAGAGCGTGCGAGTGAATGAGCAAGGCGAAGAGGTTGAGAAGATTCCAGGTACGGCGGAGCATTTTACTGAAGCGCTCGGCAATGATATCGGCTTAGAAATGGTGCGGATTCCGGGTGGAAAGTTTTTAATGGGGGCAGCATCAGGAGAAGAAGGCGCTAGTCAGGATGAGTATCCGCAGCATGAGGTGAGGATGCCTGAGTTTTGGATGGGCAAGCTTGCGGTGACTCAAGCGCAGTGGGCGGCGGTGGCAGCGATGAATAAGATAGAGCGCGACTTGGAGAAAGATCCGGCATACTTTAAAGGTGCACAACGTCCGGTTGAAGGAGTTAACTGGGAGGAGGCGGTAGAGTTTTGTAAACGGCTATCGCACCGCTCAAAACGAGCGTCGTATACTTTACCCAGCGAAGCGCAGTGGGAATATGCCTGCCGCGCGAGGACAACAACGCCTTTTCACTTTGGGCCGACTATCACAACCAATTTAGAAAACTACCGAGGGACAGACTGGGAATATCAAAACGAAACTTATTCATGCAACTACAGCAAAGGGCCAAAGGGCGAATTTCGCGAGACAACGATAGACGTAGGCAGCTTTCCGTCTAATGGCTTTGGCTTACATGACATGCACGGCAATGTATGGGAATGGTGCCTCGACGGGTGGCATGAGTCTTATAAAGGCGCACCTGCTGATGGAAGTGTTTGGGAATCTGCTGACGCGAATAAAGTGCTGCGGGGCGGTTCGTGGTTCAGCCTCCCGACGGACTGCCGCGCGGCCGATCGCGACAGGAATTCGCGCGACTTCCGCAACAGCAGCTTCGGTTTTCGAGTAGTCTGTTTTATTGCGCCCAAGACTTAAGTTACACTTTTCTCTTTTACCCTCTTTCCCTCTACTCTTCTTTCCTGCGCGAAGCGCCTGAGGACTTCGGTCTATTTAAAAGCGCCACCTTCCGCTCACCGAAAGCTGTACAATACCTTCATACGTGTGGCTCAAGTAAAGTCAACAATAGGCTTAGCGTTCTTTTCAAATTTATAAGCCTAATATCCTTCTAACTACAAGCTGCTCTGAGCTTTCCTGCATCATGACGAACATCCTCCTAAAATCTATCGAGCCTCAACTAGCGCAGCGTCTTCAGCAGCGAGCTAAAGAAAATAGGTCTTTCTAGCATCGATAGAAAGGTCGATGGTCATAACCAAAAATAAAGTAGAGATAAGCCATGATTTACGATGTTATTCTTAGTAGAGAAGACGATAGATATATTGCTCGCGCTAAAGAGTGGCCCGAAGTAATCGTGACTGAAAGCAGTCGAGACGCTGCTATTGCCCAACTAAAATCTCGCCTCCTTGATTATTTAACGAACAAGGTGGAAGTTATTCAGGTAGAGATTCCGCTGCCAACACAGACGGGAAATCCATGGATTGATAAGTTTGGTTGGTTCAAGGACGACCCAACATTTGAGGATTTGCAAGCTGAAATTGCAGCATATCGTCAAGAAATTGATCGCGAAGCAGATCCTCTTGCGGAGTGATGCTGTATTTTAATGCCTTTTTACATATTAGATAGCGATCATCTCAGCCTGTATCAGCGTGGCCATGAACCTATCGGCCAAAAGCTGCTGACAATTCCACCTACTCAGATCGCTATCACTGTGATTAGTGCTGAAGAACTCATTCGAGGTCGTTTAGCGCAGATTCGCAAGGCTAGTAAGCCTCAAGAGAGAATTTATGTCTATCGTTGGTTCGCAAGAACGTTAGAGTTTCTCGATGGCTTTAGGATTATAGAATACGACACTCAAGCAGAGGCTTATTTTCAAGTCCTTTTAGCCCGAAAGCTTCGGACGGGTACACAAGATCTCAAGATTGCAGCAATTTCTTTGGCTCAAAAAGCAACACTCGTTACACGCAACCGCCAAGATTTTGAGCGTATAACAGATTTGAGTATTGAGGACTGGTCAGCATAGAGATAATCGTTTTGCTACAACAACTTTTTGAGCAGCGGCAGTTTGCCTGCATAGGGCGGATAGCGGAGCGGGATATCTAGCCAGGATGGATTTTTGAGAACACTTTTGTAGTGAGAGAAGGTGTCAAAACCTGCTTTGCCGTGGGCTGCGCCGATGCCGCTTTGGCCGACGCCACCGAAGGGAAGGGTGGAAATGGCGTATTGGCTGACGGTTTCGTTAATGCAAAATGAGCCGGATGAGGTTTGATTTTGGACGGCTTGTTGCTGATCGCGGTCGTTTGAGAATAGATAGAGGGCAAGCGGTTTTGGGCGCTGGTTGATAAATTGGATGGCGTCGTTGAGGTTTTCGATAGTGAGGATGGGGAGGATGGGGCCGAAGATTTCGGAGCGCATGAGATCGTCTTCGGGGGAGGGGCTGTCGATGACGGTGAGATCAAAGTAGCGCTTGGCGGAGTCGCTGTGTCCGCCGAGGGCGGTGGTGCCGGTGGTGGTGGAAAGGAGGGTTTGGAGGCGTTGGAAGTGGTGGTCGCTGACGATGCGGCCATAGTCGGAGCTGGTGAGCATGTCTTGGCCGTAGAGGTCGGTTTTGGCTTGGGCGATCGCCTCCACTAACTCACCCTTAACGCTCTCTTCAACCAGCACATAGTCAGGCGCAATGCAGGTCTGTCCAGCGTTAAAGCATTTGCCCCACACAATGCGACGGGCAGCGACTGTAATATTGGCCTGGGCGGTGACAATCGTCGGACTTTTGCCGCCTAGCTCCAGGGTGACGGGGGTGAGGTGTTCGGCAGCGGCGCGCATGACGATTTTGCCGATGGCGGGGGAGCCGGTGAAGAAAATGTGGTCGAAGGGTTCTGCGAGGAGGGCTTGGGCGGTGTCGGCGTTGCCTTCGATGACGCTTACGTAGTCGGGAGGAAAGGTGCTGGTGATGAGCTTTGAGAGTAACGCTGAGGTGTGGGGTGTGATTTCGGAGGGCTTGATGATGGCGCAGTTACCGGCGGCGATCGCACTGACAAGCGGGCCGATGGCGAGCTGAAAGGGATAGTTCCACGGGCTGATGATGAGCACGACGCCAAGCGGTTCGGGGATGATTTTGGCGCGGCTGGGCTGGAAGGCAATGGGGACGCGGGCGCGTTTGGGTTTGCTCCATCGTGACAGGTGCTTGAGGGCGAAGTCGATGTCGTTGAGGCACAGCACAGTTTCGCTGAGATAGGCTTCGGCTTCGGATTTGCCTAAGTCGGCTCTGAGGGCGGCTGAAATGTCGGCCGCAGCGGCGGTGATGCTGGCTTTTAGGGTTTTGAGCTGGGCGCGGCGGAAGGCTAGGGAGCGCGTTTTTAGGGTGGCGAAGAGTGATCGCTGATCGGCAATCTGTGCCTGTATTGACTGGGAAAAATTCATAGTCTTGTGGGCTTTTGAGAGGCGGCGCGCAGGGACGGGGTGGGCTATTGGGAGGTAACGATAAACGGATACATCCGAAGTGTAATCTGCTGCATATTAACCGAACCTGCTCAGAGCGATCGCGGTGGTTTATTATGAAGAAATGCTTTCAAGCGTCCGTAAAATCGCCACTCTCGGCCTCTAATTTCGCCCATGCCTTCATCCAAAAAAAAGCCTGATTCGGATAAAAACCCTACTACAGCCTCTAACGGAGCTAAGGCTAAAGCGGCTAAAACTCAGAAAAAAACGACTCGAAAGTCTACAAAAACGGCCAAAGATAGGCCCGCTGCTCACGTTGATGCGCCGATAGGTTTGGCGGGTGGTGACCTGGATCTTTCTGATACTAAGAACCTGATCCGTATTAGCGGCGCGCGGCAGCACAACCTCAAGGATATTAGCCTTGATTTGCCGCGTGACAAGATGATTGTGTTTACCGGGGTTTCGGGCTCGGGTAAGTCGTCGCTGGCGTTCGATACGATTTTTGCCGAAGGGCAAAGGCGCTATGTGGAGTCGCTGAGTGCCTACGCCCGGCAGTTTTTGGGCCAGGTGGACAAGCCGGATGTAGATGCAATTGAGGGCCTGAGCCCGGCGATTTCGATCGATCAAAAGTCAACCTCGCATAACCCGCGTTCGACGGTGGGTACGGTAACGGAGATCTATGACTATTTTCGTTTGCTGTATGGCCGAGCTGGTCAGCCGCATTGCCCAGTGTGCGACAGATCGATTGCGCCACAGAGCATCGATCAAATGGTCGATCAGGTGATGGAGCTGCCGGATAAAACGCGGTTTCAGATTTTAGCGCCTGTGGTGCGTGGGAAAAAGGGAACGCATCAAAAGCTGCTGTCGGCGTTGGCGGCTGAGGGCTTTGTGCGGGTGCGCATTAACAAAGAGGCGCGTGAGCTGGGCGATAATATCGAGCTGGATAAGAATAAGACGCACGATATTGAGGTGGTGGTTGATCGTCTGGTGAAAAAGGACGATTTGCAGGAGCGGCTGGTGGATTCGCTGACCACAGCGCTGAGTCGGTCGGATGGAATCGCGATTATTGATATTTTGCCTGCAAGAAAGGACGATTCGGGAGACGCTAAGAAAGAGCAGCCTGAGAACGCGCTGCCGGATGAGCTGATTTTCTCTGAGAATTTTGCCTGCCCTGAGCACGGGGCGGTGATGGATGAGCTATCGCCGCGTTTGTTTTCGTTTAACTCACCCTATGGGGCCTGCCCGGACTGTCATGGTTTGGGGAGCCTGCGGCGGTTTTCGGCGGAGCTGGTGGTGCCTGATTTGACTGCGCCTGTGTATGCCGCGATCGCCCCCTGGTCAGAAAAGGACAATACCTACTATTTCTCTTTGCTCTACAGCGTGGGTCAGGCGTTTGGCTTCGAGCTACAGTCGCAGTGGCAAACGCTCGAAAAGGAGCAGATGCACACGATTTTGCACGGCTCTAAAGAGAAAATCTACATCGAAACGGATTCTCGCTACGGCACGCAGAAGGGCTATCATCGCCGCTATGAGGGCGTATTGCCGATGTTGCAAAGGCAGTATCAGGAGTCTTCGTCAGATACCTATAAGCAAAAGCTAGAGAAGTATTTGATCGATCAGCCCTGCGAAACCTGCCATGGGGCGAAGCTGAAGCCGGAGTCTTTGGCGGTGAAGATTGGGCCTTATAACATTA
The DNA here is from genome assembly GCA_963793265.1 of uncultured cyanobacterium. Taxonomy (GTDB): domain Bacteria; phylum Cyanobacteriota; class Cyanobacteriia; order Phormidesmidales; family Phormidesmidaceae; genus Phormidesmis. The sequence continues at coordinate 1,167,909 of CAWBZI010000001.1, read as the reverse complement.
AGGATTTTACCAGCGTTTCGATTCGGGAATGTCGCGATCGCGTCTTCGAGCTGGTGGGTGAAAATGGCGAAGCGCCTAAGCTAACAAACCGCCAAATTGCCATTGGTGAACTGGTGCTCAAAGAGATTAAGGCGCGGCTGACCTTTTTACTTGATGTCGGGCTGGACTACCTCACGCTAGACAGAACGGCGCGAACGCTTTCGGGTGGCGAAGCGCAGCGGATTCGACTGGCGACGCAGATTGGCGCGGGCCTGAGCGGCGTGCTGTATGTGCTTGACGAGCCGAGCATTGGCTTGCACCAACGAGACAACGATCGCCTGCTGAAGACGCTGGATCGGCTGAAGGAGCTGGGCAATACGCTGGTGGTGGTGGAGCACGATGAAGACACCATGCGAGCGGCGGACTACATTGTGGATATTGGCCCTGGGGCGGGAATTCACGGCGGCAATATTGTCGCCCAAGGCCAGCTAGAAGACATTTTGAACTCGGAGGAATCGCTGACCGGGGCATATCTATCGGGGCGTAAAAAGATTGCCACGCCGACTGAGCGCAGAGCAGGGAACGGGCGCAGTATTCAAATTCGCAACGCGCACCGCAACAACTTGCAGAATGTTGATGTGGATATTCCGCTGGGCAAGTTTGTTTGCATTACGGGCGTGTCGGGATCGGGCAAATCGACGTTAATTAACGATCTGTTGTATCCGGCGATTCGTCACTTCTTTGGCAGCAAAATTCCTGAGCCTAAAGAGATGGAGCCGATTAAAGGACTCAAGGCGCTAGACAAGGCAATTGTGATCGACCAGTCTCCGATTGGGCGGACGCCACGCTCTAACCCGGCGACGTATACCGGCATTTTTGACGTGGTGCGCGATTTGTACACCGAGACAATTGAGGCGAAGGCGCGGGGCTATAAGCGCGGGCAGTTTTCGTTCAATGTGAAGGGCGGGCGCTGTGAAGCCTGCGGCGGGCAGGGTGTGAATGTCATTGAAATGAACTTTTTACCAGATGTGTATGTGGAGTGTGAGGTGTGCAAGGGCGCGCGCTACAACCGTGAGACGCTTCAGGTAAAGTACAAGGCGAAGAATATCTCGGATGTGCTGCATACCACGGCTGAAGAGGCGCTGACCTTTTTTGAGAACATTCCGAAGGCGGCGAGCCGGTTGCAGACGATGGTGGATGTGGGCTTAGGCTATGTGCGCCTGGGCCAAACTGCGCCGACGCTTTCAGGTGGTGAGGCGCAGCGGATGAAGCTGGCAAGCGAGCTGGCGCGCAGGTCTACGGGTAAAACGCTGTATTTAATTGATGAGCCGACGACTGGACTCTCTTTTTATGATGTGCACAAGCTGCTAGATGTGGTGCAGCGCCTAGTGGATAAGGGTAATTCGGTGATTATGATTGAGCACAACTTGGATATGATTCGGTGCTGTGACTGGGTGATTGACTTAGGGCCTGAGGGGGGCGATCGCGGTGGCGAAATTATTGCTGAGGGCACACCCGAGGAAGTCGCTGAGGTGGAAGCTTCTTACACAGGCAAATATCTAAAAGACGTGCTCAAGCAGCATTCTGCATCATGATTGCCTCTGAATACTGCTCGCAACGTCGATAGCTTTGGGACTACTTCAGCAAGGCCCGCTGCCATACAGGCCGCAGGGGCCACCTACGGGTGGGATGGGCCGGGGTGGCGGCAGCGGTGCGCTTCGTTGGGGTCGGTTCATGTCTCGTAAGAGCGGGTCTTGGCTAGGGTCGGGATAGGGATCAGCACTGCCGCCGCCGCCGCCAAAGAAGCTGTCGAGTGCGAACCCAATGGCGAGCAGGGCGAGGGGATTGAAGACGGGGGATAGGCCGGATGAGGCGGTTTGGGTAGTGCTAGTAGTAGTGGGCGGCGCGTTGAAGTTGCGCATGGAGAGCCGGTAGCCGCCGCTGGCTGAGGGGGTAAAGGTGGTGGTCACGACTGTGTAAATGCCGTTGGCCGGTAGGGTTAGGGAAATAAATGAGTTGCGGTTGGTGTCGCTGGCGTCGTCGTTGCTGGCTAACAGATTGTCTTCGCTGTCTAAGATTCCTAGAAAGGTGTCGAATTCTGAGCTGTTGAGCGAGATGGTGACGCGCTCTCCGGCGGTTCCGGCAATTTCGTAGCTGTCGAAGTAGCTGCCGTCACTCATCTGAGGATCGGCGCTGTCGAGGACGCCGAGCTGATGGATGGTGGCTGATTGGGCCTTAGCAGGCGCGCCCGTCAGGAGTAAGCATCCTAAGCTGATGCTGCTGAGCAGTGTAGAAACCTTGTCAAGTGGCATTTTCAAGTCCTTTTTCCAAGCTATTAAGGATTTTACAGCGCGATCGGGCGAATACAAGGGTATCGAATGCAGTTCTTGATACCTTTACGTTTAGCTGCTAATACGTAAAAGTTGTTGCTGTTAGTCAGAGTGGCCGCTGATACAAAAACAAGCTTTGAGTACGGTTTGTACGACCTCGTGCGTATACCTTTTGAAAGATTTGTGACAAACCACTTTTGGTTGTGTCACTAACCGTCCGGCTATGGGCATCTATGACATGGAGAATGAATACACAAGGGAGCCGCTTCGTCTTTTCGCTTTGTCTTCTCTTCGCTCCTAATTTTCGTTGCTCGTGAGGTTTCGCTGTGTATCAGTCTTCTTTTAGTGAAGCTTGGTGTAAGTTGTTGTTTAATTTTGTATCGATCCCGTTTGTGCTGCTGTTGATGCTACTGGTGGCTAGCCAGGTGATGTCAGCGCGTGAGTATTCTGATATGGAGTCGGACGGGGCTCGGCAGTCGGGCGAGTATTCAGGTCAAGTGCTGTTTTAGATTTGTTTGTATTCGCAGGCTGGTTTGTTTTATAGCCAGCCTGCGAATGCACCTTTGGCTATATTTGCTTTTTGAGCAGGCTGATTGCTTCGCCTTGCGCAGGTGTAATGTTCAACGGTTCTTCGATGGTGAGGATGGGTGTCCACAAGAGGGTTTCGGCGTAGTGAAGCTTGTGGAGTAGGTGAATGGTCTGTTGGATAGCGCTGGGGCTACCCAGTAAAATATGCCGGAGAGATTCGCCGGGATCGGTGCCGTTTGACGAAAGCTGTAGGGCGGTGGTTGGCTCAGATTGAGTGATGGCCTGGGTAATAATTTGGCGAGTTTCTGGGTGAGCTGTTGGACGGGCTTGTAGCGGTTGATTGGCTGTGAAAGTCATGATTTTCATGGGTTCTTCGGGTGAGTGGTTGAAGAAAACCCAGAAAAAAATAGCCACTCCGACTTGCCAAGCGCCAGGGTGGCTGTGGGATGATACCCACAGCCTCTTTACTGGTCTAATCAGTTCAGAGGTTAGTTGTCGGTGTTGGGTTCCAGCCAACGCCGACAATGGCTAGTTTTTTCAAGACGGTCGTTAGGTTGTTGCGAGAACAACCGTAAGATACAGCGTATCAGCAGTATTTTTGATGTGTCAAATGTTTCACACGAATTCATCACAATTACGAGTGGTCTTGTTCTATGAAAGGATTCAGCCAGTCTAAATCCTCGATTTTGCTGGAGTCACTTGAGTTGCGAGTCACTAGGCGGTGTGAGTGCTCTATTGCTGTAGCTGCAATGATGGCATCAGGCGTTTTTATCTTTAAATTCTGGCGAATTGAAATTGTTCGTTCTGTAACTTTGGCGGTCAGCGGTAGTTCGACGAGCTGAGACAAAAACTGTCGAGCTTTCGTATCATCAGCTTTGGACTGCTTGAAGCCTAGTACCTCAATTTTTGAAATGACTGAATAAGCGCCTGAGTTCAGCAGTCCTTGCTTAAGAAGATCGGTTCCTAGCTCGCCTAGCTGATTGTTGAAATGGTAGATGAAGATATTAGTATCAAAAATTAGTTTTGCGATGTCGGGCTCATTCTCCCCAGTCGTTTTGCCTTTGTCTACTGAGTTCGTCATCTATTGATGTCAGGCTGCTACTGCCCCACATTCCTCTAGTCTCTTCGAAGATAGAAAGGGCATTCCCCATCTCCGTTGTAGGTTTCAACTTAGATGATGCTTCGTCTAAGCGAACAGTGTCTTGCAACCGATTTGTTAGGTATCCTAACAATGTCCACTGTTCTTGAGGCGAGAGCTGACTTAGCTCGTTTATCATTTTAGATAAAGCTGGGCTCATCGACTTACTCCCGGTAATCAGGATTTGGGTTTGGCGTGTGTTTGCTACCCCCATACAATAGCGCAGTTGAAATTTTCAGTCCCGGTAATCGGGATTTGGGTTTGGCGCGTGGGCTCACGAACCGGGGCCGCTGCCCTTCGATGTGGTTTCAGTCCCGGTAATCGGGATTTGGGTTTGGCGCGATTAGACAGGATGACTGTTTCATAGCGGTCTAATTCGTTTCAGTCCCGGTAATCGGGATTTGGGTTTGGCGCGTCAGAAGGCCCGCCCCGCGCATTCAGCTCTAACACCTTCAGCAGGTTTCAGTCCCGGTAATCGGGATTTGGGTTTGGCGCGGCCTTGGCTGTCAGTTGCATTGCTGATTGGGATGAGGTGTTTCAGTCCCGGTAATCGGGATTTGGGTTTGGCGCGCTCTAGTGCTACGTCCTGTCTCGGTCAGCTCAGCACGTGTTTCAGTCCCGGTAATCGGGATTTGGGTTTGGCGCGACAGGTCTAATACGTACCGGCTGTAGGTAAACGCATGAGTTTCAGTCCCGGTAATCGGGATTTGGGTTTGGCGCGGATGTTCGCAATACTCTATCGGTGGCAGAGGCGATGTTTCAGTCCCGGTAATCGGGATTTGGGTTTGGCGCGGGGGTCGAGTCGTGTGCCTCGTCTATCTTGGAGAGCTCGTTTCAGTCCCGGTAATCGGGATTTGGGTTTGGCGCGCTAGCTAGACTAGAGGCTAATGCCGATGCTGCTGAGACGTTTCAGTCCCGGTAATCGGGATTTGGGTTTGGCGCGATCGAAAATGTGTCCGATCGTGCCGCTGCTGTCGATGTTTCAGTCCCGGTAATCGGGATTTGGGTTTGGCGCGAAGCCGACTCATCTCCCTAGAAGAGGTCGTAGAGGAGTTTCAGTCCCGGTAATCGGGATTTGGGTTTGGCGCGGGTGCGGTCAGCGTGGCAGTCGTTATTGGAGCGCCGAACAGTTTCAGTCCCGGTAATCGGGATTTGGGTTTGGCGCGGCATCGAAACGTTCTCGCGATGACTAACGCTCACCCACGTTTCAGTCCCGGTAATCGGGATTTGGGTTTGGCGCGGAATCTAGAGCTCGTTATGATCAGCTGCATTGTCCGAATGTTTCAGTCCCGGTAATCGGGATTTGGGTTTGGCGCGGATCAAAGCCTGCCGACTGATACTATAGCGAATCAAATGTTTCAGTCCCGGTAATCGGGATTTGGGTTTGGCGCGCTTGCAGGCGATTTTAAGCTGCTTGTCTGCGTTTGTGTTTCAGTCCCGGTAATCGGGATTTGGGTTTGGCGCGTAGCTAGGCCAGCGGTAATGCCATCTGCTGAGATCCGTTTCAGTCCCGGTAATCGGGATTTGGGTTTGGCGCGGCAAGAGATGCGCCCAGGGCATAAAGTGATTCGGATTGTTTCAGTCCCGGTAATCGGGATTTGGGTTTGGCGCGATAGCTGCTGATGCTGAGCCAGTCCGAGTCTGTCTAGTTTCAGTCCCGGTAATCGGGATTTGGGTTTGGCGCGCTAACAGTCCTAGCACATACAGTCTAATAGATTCAGATGTTTCAGTCCCGGTAATCGGGATTTGGGTTTGGCGCGGCAACAGGCTTGGCCGGAACTGCTCACTGACGATGCTAAGTTTCAGTCCCGGTAATCGGGATTTGGGTTTGGCGCGCCTGCTGTCCAGCGTTAGTCCGGACGTTGATAGCACTGTGTTTCAGTCCCGGTAATCGGGATTTGGGTTTGGCGCGGACAGACACCTGACAGTCGCAGTCTGATAGTGTCCAATGGTTTCAGTCCCGGTAATCGGGATTTGGGTTTGGCGCGGGTTAGCATACGTGCGCTAATCCATAACGCTATTCTAGAGTTTCAGTCCCGGTAATCGGGATTTGGGTTTGGCGCGTATCAGCGCTTGCTACGGCTCTGATAGTGTCTGGAATGTTTCAGTCCCGGTAATCGGGATTTGGGTTTGGCGCGCGGTGATTAGCAGTCGGCACCACGTCTATCCCTACGCGTTTCAGTCCCGGTAATCGGGATTTGGGTTTGGCGCGCTGTACGCTTGCGTAGTCGAGTCTGCAACGCCGCTGCGTTTCAGTCCCGGTAATCGGGATTTGGGTTTGGCGCGCTGCGATTCTCTCCGCGAGTTCGGACAGCGCATCTAATGTTTCAGTCCCGGTAATCGGGATTTGGGTTTGGCGCGGCAGCATTGAACCCGCATTGGAAGTCTAGCAGATTGTTGTTTCAGTCCCGGTAATCGGGATTTGGGTTTGGCGCGCTGTCGCAAATCAAGCTAACAGACATTCGCAATCATCGTTTCAGTCCCGGTAATCGGGATTTGGGTTTGGCGCGAGAGCATTGAACTCCGATGTGAAGTCTAGAAGATTGCTTGTTTCAGTCCCGGTAATCGGGATTTGGGTTTGGCGCGGACAGATACGCGGCGAGGCGCTAGTGCGATCGCAGATCGTTTCAGTCCCGGTAATCGGGATTTGGGTTTGGCGCGAAAAATTTAGCTGACCTTCAAGTCTGGCAAGCTGCAAGTTTCAGTCCCGGTAATCGGGATTTGGGTTTGGCGCGCGACGCGCTTGAATCGCTGGCTACAGTCACGACTATCGTTTCAGTCCCGGTAATCGGGATTTGGGTTTGGCGCGCGCTGATTCAACGACTATCGGCGTACATCAGCTGATCGTTTCAGTCCCGGTAATCGGGATTTGGGTTTGGCGCGTCGACTAGTATTCGAACCAGCCTGAGCCAACTAGCGTTTCAGTCCCGGTAATCGGGATTTGGGTTTGGCGCGCGTGCAGTCGGCACTTGAGCGGACTAGCAGTCGTTGAGTTTCAGTCCCGGTAATCGGGATTTGGGTTTGGCGCGCCAGTCAGTTCGCCTGTGCGCAGTTCAGCAGTAGCTAAGTTTCAGTCCCGGTAATCGGGATTTGGGTTTGGCGCGACGCGGAGCGAATGCTGCTTGCAGACTAGTAGTCAACGTTTCAGTCCCGGTAATCGGGATTTGGGTTTGGCGCGTTGATACGGCTTAACGCTGTCGAAGCTTGCGATCGACGGTTTCAGTCCCGGTAATCGGGATTTGGGTTTGGCGCGGTCCGACTGCTGTCAATCGTCTGCAGCACTGCCGCTGTGTTTCAGTCCCGGTAATCGGGATTTGGGTTTGGCGCGCTCAGATTGCTCGCGAACGTCTCTGCAGCATCACGATGTTTCAGTCCCGGTAATCGGGATTTGGGTTTGGCGCGGCTTAGTAGAACTTGCGGCTGGCAAGTCTTCGGCTAGATGTTTCAGTCCCGGTAATCGGGATTTGGGTTTGGCGCGACTGATTGGGTGCATCTGATGGCAGTTGCGCGTAATGTTTCAGTCCCGGTAATCGGGATTTGGGTTTGGCGCGGCCGTAGCCGTTCGCTGTCATAGACCGAGCCTAGCGCTAGTTTCAGTCCCGGTAATCGGGATTTGGGTTTGGCGCGCTTAGCTTCAACCCGTGCTGAGTACAGCAAAGGTCTTGAGTTTCAGTCCCGGTAATCGGGATTTGGGTTTGGCGCGATAAGTCGATGCGATTGCGCAGTGCAGCCTGCAGCATCTGTTTCAGTCCCGGTAATCGGGATTTGGGTTTGGCGCGTTTAGTTCGCGATACATTAGCAGTAATGAATGCCAAATGTTTCAGTCCCGGTAATCGGGATTTGGGTTTGGCGCGAAGCAGGATTCTTAAGGTCGGTCAAGTCACTGCTGTAGTTTCAGTCCCGGTAATCGGGATTTGGGTTTGGCGCGGACACTTGGATTACTTGCTAATGGCTCAAGCAGCAAGTTTCAGTCCCGGTAATCGGGATTTGGGTTTGGCGCGATGTACCGGCGCGTCGTGTTGCCCGTTTTGCACCAAAGTTTCAGTCCCGGTAATCGGGATTTGGGTTTGGCGCGCTTCCATGTCAAGCGCGCTCATGCCTAACATGTCCAGTTTCAGTCCCGGTAATCGGGATTTGGGTTTGGCGCGCCTGTAAAAGTCGTCTAAATCAAACTTCGTCATTCGTTTCAGTCCCGGTAATCGGGATTTGGGTTTGGCGCGCAATGAGTTGTTTACGTGCTCTACTCGGCAGCCGTTAGGTTTCAGTCCCGGTAATCGGGATTTGGGTTTGGCGCGTCCGGCCTTTGGAACCCTTACTATACATCGATCTCAGAGAGGGTTTTGGCAAAGGTCATAAAAACCAGCAAAAATAGCTGACATTCATCGCGATCGCCCCTCCCTAAAATTCTCAAAGCTATTGAATTATCAAGGTTCTAGCGTTTTGGCAAACCTCCCAGGGAAATCGCCCCCGCTTGGCTTTGCCAAAATCATACAGCATTGGGGTCAACGCCAAGCGCTCTGAGCTTCTCAGCCAGCTTCATAGTCTCCTGCTTAGCCACTTCAGCTTCTTGCTTAGCCACTTCAGCCTTCTGCTTAGCCGCTTCAGTCTCCTGCTTAGCCACTTCAGCTTGCTCAATAACCTCTTGATAGCTCAAAAAAGGCGTTCCATCCGGACGAAATAGCGTCAGCTCATCGCCCGACATATCAAAACGAATATCAAGCAAAGGACTTACCCAGCCAGCCATATCTGCAATATGCTCTAAGCCAAACTCACCCCGTAAAAAGCCGTCCAAACTGTTACGTTCAGTGTCGTAAAGATAATACTCTTCAACCCCATAACGCTCAAAGAAAAGCAGCTTTTTATCCATCTCTCGTTTAGTGTTGCTAGGCGAAATGATCTCAAAAATAACCTGTGGCGCAACACCCTCTTCTTCCCACTGCTTATAAGAAAGCCTTTTTCCTTTCGGCCTTCCAACAGCCACCATCACATCCGGCGCAACAGACACATCCGAACGGCCTTCAATGGGATACCAAAACAAATCGCCCGCGACAAAAGCATCCGACAAAAGCCAGTCTAAGTTCTGCTGAATCATCACAATCCAGCGGTATTGCTCCGTGTTGCTTGCCATCGGCTGACCATCAGAATCTGGATAGAAAACGTCAGCTACTTCAGACTCAGCAAGTTTAGAAAGTTGAGAAACCATACGTTAGGGCTCCGCTGAACAAATGCTCACGCCCTTAAGGTAGCATCTATAGCCCGTGCCCCTCCTACAAAATAATCGCTGACGCTTGCCTCGGCTGCTCAGACCCATACGTCAGCGACTTCTTCACCGCCCCCGCATCCAACACATACACCCGCACCGAATCCTCATTCACCTTAATCAGCCGCTCTATCTGCACTTGCAACTTCGCAAACTGCACCCCATTCAAAAAGCACTCAAACACACTGTACTGCGTCCATTGGCCATAGCCCGACAGCAGCTTATGCAGCCGGTTGCGCCGCTTATTTGCCGCCTTACTATCTGGCAAATCGTAAATAATGAGATAAAAGAGCGTCGTCATCGCAGCGCCAAACCCTTGTAAACAACGCCCTCTTGCAGATGCTTAGCTAAGAGCCGGGCCTGAAGTGCGATCGCTCTTCGGTAGCTACACTTGTACCCAAACGTTGGATGCTTAAACGTATCGTTCAGCTTGCGATCAAACGCCTGCAAAAACGTCCGCCGCCCCCCGTCACTCAGCCGGTACGCCCCCAAACTCTCTGTAAAATCCTGCGGCTGAATCGACCGATTGTTGATCGTCGCGAGCACCACATTATCCGCCACCAAAGGCCGAAACTCCTCCATCAAATCCAGCACCATCGCCGGTTGCCCGTGATGCACCTCATGCAAATAGCCCACATAAGGATCGAGCCCGGCAATATGCGCCGCCGAAGTCACCTGGCTTCGCAACAGCGCATAGCCAAAGCTCAACAGCGCGTTCACCGGATCAGTCGGCGGCCGTCGATTGCGCCCCCCAAACTTCCACTCCTCCGCCAGCATCCCCGAAAGCCCCGCAAAATACTCTCTCGCCGCCAGCCCCTCAATCCCCCGCACCTGATCCACGCTATGCTGCTGCGCTACCAACGCCTTCCGCAGCTTTAAGGGATTCTCCTTTTGCCCGTGCCGGTACAGCACCGCATACTGGTTATGAATTTTAGCGGTTACCATCGCCTTCACAATCGTCAGCTTGGCATCAGCATCCTTGTAAGCGCCATACTGCGCCAGCCTGAGCTGTCCGTTGCGAGAATGTCCTGGCAGCGCCGCCCCTAAGTATTTACCAAAAGGAGAGAGATAGTGCACCGGCATCCCTAGCTCCAGCGCATACATCAGCGCATCGCCAGTCACCGAAGGATTGCCCATCAGCACCACTTCTTCAACAGTTTGCGCAGGCACAGATTGATTTTTCCAGGTGCCATCTTCTTGCTTAAGCGAGACTTTAAAGGCTTCGTATTTTTTGCTGAGCCGGGCGTCGGGCTGAGTGATGTAAAGAGAGGTCATAATTGTTGTAAAGCGAGAACTTCTTTGGGTAGGCAAATTTCTGTGAGGCTACAGGCGCTACATTTGGTTTTGTGGGTGATGGGTGCGGGAATGGTGGACTGGGTGGCTGTGATCGCTGCCATCACAGCAGCCTCCGTTTTACCCCGCAATTCCTCAGTAAACATCACCCGCTCCCGCCGCCGATTGGCATGATAAAAAATCTCTCCATACTCAATCTCTCTCCCCATGCGCTCCTCCAAACACAGCGCCGCCCCGCAAAGCTGAAAGTGATCGCTCAGGTGTTTGCCCATGCGCCCTTTTTTGTATTCGAGCGGTACAAGGTGTCCGTGAGTTTCTTCTACGGCGTCGATGATACCGGATATTTTTAGGCGATCGCTCCACACCCACTGCTGCTGATAAATCGTCGTCTCTCCTTCTCGCCGCACCGTTTCCTCATCCACGTTCCGATGCAGATGAGTCCCCATCACAATATGCTCATTTATCTTCATCTCTCCCAGCTCATACTCCAAGTAAAAGCGGCGATGGCAATACTCCCAAGCATTGAGATAGGAGAGCGGCAAATACTGAATACTCATACCGCTACCTTGCGCCTCGGCTTAGGCTTAGGCACAGCATTCGCCTTCATCTCACCATAAAACGTTTGCCCCATACCCATTGGCGTTTTTCGTCCGACGCCTGCATACAAAGAAAACGCTGCCAGCGCGTTAATTTGTTTAACCGTGCTCGGCATCAGATCACCCAGAATATTAAAAGAGAGATTGCCAACACAGCCGATAAATTTGCTGCGGCTGTCGATGGCGATTTCTGAATGGATGCTGTATTCGCCGGGGTAGATATGGCTGATAATGTCAGGCTCAAACGGGATGTTGCTGTAGTGGTTCCAGCGCTTTAGCAGGCTTTTGAATACGCGATCGCGCGTTGGCATAGAAGAGTCGTAGTCGCTGATGCGAAAGTTAGTGGGGGTGCATAGCTTAAAAGGGAGTTTTCGAGTGCGATCGCTCGCCTGCTCATAAAGCTGCTGATAACCCACATAGCCCGCCCAGGGCTGACCTAACTGCTGCGTCCCAATCACGCGCGTCACCTGAATCGGACTGCCCCCAAGCTGCCACTGCTGCTGTTTATCCAAGCCCAGCCACAGGTGAGCAAGCTGCGCAAACAGCGTGTCATCTAGCAATGTAATGCGCCACCAGCACAAGGAGCCCGCAGGGATGGCGTTTCGATAGCTCCATTGCAGCGTTTCGGGTGACTGTTGCGTGGTGATATTGGTTTGTAGCGGGCTGAGGGTAAAGGCTTTCTGGGTGGTTTGGCCGTGGAGGATGGTTGCTAGCTCCGGGTTATGCGACCTGACCAAATCCAAAAACAGCGCGTGTAAATGTCGCCCGCTTAGATGCGTTTTGGGAATTGGAGAGAGCGGTACAAGATTGAGGACAAGACTGTAGGGCATAGCAATTCTTCAGTGCGTTTTGGATAGTCAGCAGACTTCTTAACAAGATTAAAAGTATAGAAACTCCTCCTCATCCGGCAGCTTTAGCCGCGTGCCATAAAGCGCTAGAGTCAAAATTCCTGAAAGCCCAGGAAAAAATACATACTCTTTTTCAAAGTTGTTTCCAACTACAGTGATTGGATAAGATACTATCCTGTCCTTTCTCGATTGGTAGTAGGCATAAGCATTTGCAACCGGGCAGATAATTGCGCCCGGAATCAGCTCTCTCTCTAATTTCGATAGAAGCGGTGTAGGTGAAAGAGCGCCGTCTCTTCTACGTTCGATATGACAATTCTCAAATGACTGAAGTTTATTCATGTGATCGCTCTTCCAGCTCAAGCTGTTATCGTAATATCTCAGTCGAAAGCTTACCTGATAGGGCTGCGCAGCACGATTTACCAATTCAACCGTATCTTGATCGTTAGAGAACTCGTAGTAGCGAAGAAGATGGATCGGATCAATCACAGTCTTGTCTGAAACATCTAGCAGAAATCCTCTTGGATCTTTGATATCTAGACTTTTGAACAAGCTAGAACGAAAACCAAAAAGGGGTGAGTAGCTAACACTGAATTTCTTGCAAAAGGTGCGGAATGCGGTAATAGCTTCAGAAGATTCGCTCAAAACTTCTTCGTAATCCCTTATGTTTGTCTTTCCCGCTTTCAGCTCTTCCCAGTCTTCTGGACATTCTGCCTTTAGAAAAGCTGTCACTATTGCCCATCTAGCATTTCCTTTTATAAACTTAAGCGGTGGGTTCTTCGCATCGTTGCCGCGATGTTGTGCTATTGACTCCGCTGCCTGCAATGCTTGCATTCTTTGTTTATAGTATTTCCAGTCACGCTTTCCACCCAAAACGTTTTTGATTGTCTGATAAAGGTTTGATAGTAGTTCACTTTCTGCCAACCCGTCCATCATATTTTCAAGAATCAAAAAAGGCCGAGCGATTTCTACAAAAGCCTCAGACTGCCAATAAACAGAGAGGAAAGGGCGATCGAGACAATCTACCTCTAATAGCTTTTGTTCAAGAGCCTCGCGCCCCTGTAACCCATTAAGCGAACTTATATTCTGCTCCCAGGCTTTTTCTGGTAAGTAAGCTGTAGCTACAGAAGAAATATCAGTTTGCGATCTTCCTAAAACCCGACCAACTCGACCAATGCGCTGCCAGAAAGCAGCGCGATCTTGGGCAGAAAAGATTATCCAGTCCAAAGGTTGCCTTTCTGATGTAGGATTTCGCTCAAAATTAAAGCCAACATCAACAGTGCTAGTAGCTAAGATTATTTTGCACTGTGCTGCACGCTGACGATCAGCTAAAGGGGATGGCCCTGTTATTCTTCCAACCTCACGACCTAATCCTTTACTCTGTAGCTCGTCGGAAAGCTGATTGATTTGATCGAGCGAATCCAGAATAACGGCACCGTAGTTATCTGGGTTGTCTTTCAGGTTTCTCTGAACTTTGCGGCTAATTTCTAAGATTAGTTGATCCCTATCGGGTTGTGGGCGAATGCACAAATTTACTGTTGTTTGAGACGGTAGTAGGTTCTCACTGGTAGACTCTCCATCGACATATGCAATTTTGACGCCTTGCCTAGATAGACTTTCCAATGTTGACTCGCAGGCAGGCTCAGGTGTCGCTGTTAGCAAAATTATTCGCCGCCCATGATTGAAGTACCCGAACTCATGAGAGAGGGCCATGTAGAAAAGTAGTCCAATTAGCTGCTTGGCATCGTAGAGATGAAACTCATCAAAAATTACTGTCGAGAACTGGCTATAAAACTTACTGGCAATATTTACGCGATCCAATTGACGATAGGCAAAGAAGGTAGCGTAGTAGAAGATATCTGGATTAGTGATGAGCAAAACGGGCCGATTGCTTCCCAACTCAGGAAAAATAGTGGCCGGATTCCTCAACAGGTTATAGATTTTTTCGCCTGGACGTATTCCTACTCTATCGCTTGGCCAGCTTCTGATATCTTTTGCAGATGCCTCTATGACAACATGCGAAAGATCTGCCTGTTTTATAAATTTCTCTGCGGCTGATTTTTGTTGTTCAATTAGCGCATTAGTTGGCGCAACATAGATAGCATGTCGGTTTCTATTTTTCTCATGCAGTAGAACTGTGAATGCTGCTTTAGTTTTCCCTGTCCCTGTAGATGATGAGTTAACGATGATGTTGTGGTTAACAGCTTTATCGAATACGTCTACCTGATGTTGCAAGGCTCGACCCATAAAAGCTAGCTGTGGTGGCAAATCTGTGCAGGCCGCAATGCCTTTTGGCTCAAGCGTAATGTTTATTGCTTCATTTTTCATGAGAGACTCGATTTCCGCAGAACTGAAGATGGGCAGGAACAACAAAGTTTCCAATCCGCCAAGCTTCTCCTTTAAAACGCAAGTTTTTCAAAAGTGATGCAGGTGGCACTGAAACTAGATCGAAGGCTGTGAGTTTAAGGTTGGACGGCAGGTCAGCGGTATTTAGTAAGGGTATGCAAATGTATTCTGCCTCTGGCAGCGATTCCAAGCTAAACTCTGCCAGTACCGAAAGTTGAACTTTACTTCTGAACTTCCCAATGCGAAAGTGCTCTGGAAGTTCTCTGTTCCCAAATACTAATGTTTGAAACCGATTGCCTCGGTCAATCATCCGAATCTGACCTGTCTGTGGAAAGTTGATAGGTGCGTACGAGCGGTGTTTCGGAGTAGGCGTTCCTTTTATCTTTTGTAGTTGCCTATACTCTGGTAGCGCTTTCCTATCGGTTACAACTCTGTTAGCACTCATCGCGTACCAGTAAGAATCTGATAAGGCGTTGAATCGCTCAAATATAAACTTTACCTGCCCAGTTGAGGGCCAAGCTGGCAAAATATACGAATCTCGCGATATTGGCCCTAAGTCTTCTACATAAGACGGTCTGTGTACGGCCTTGCCTTCTAGCCTATAAGGAGAAGACACCCAGCCTAGCGCATAAGCTAAGGCGTAGTTTCCAAGTACGCCTTCTGTGTAGTAACCATCAGAAATCTCTCTAGATGCGAAGAAGACAGGCTCAGCGCACCATATCTCGATGAGTCGCGCTTTTTTGAATTGGGCGGTAGGCTCTTTTGCTATATTCAAGCCCATTTGTTCAATAGTCGGCATCACAAAGTCTCCCTATGTAGAAATTCTGCGAAAGGGTTCGTAAGACTGATCCAGTCTCTCTAAAAATGAAGCTCGTTCTTCATCTGCCCAATGCCTATCTACGTCTGCAACTAACGACTTTGTTTCTACTTCCGAAAGCCTAACTGAAACGCCCCGCCTGTTCTCCCATTCAGAGATAACCCCAAAGGTGTTTTCCTTAATAGCGTTCGGTGCTAGAGGATGTTCAAAACGCTCTTCTTTCTCGAACATCTTGTCATATATTTGCTGCACTAGCTCAAGAGAGCTAGGCAGTTCCGTAGAACCTCCAAATACTCCCAAAATTTGATTGTCCATTCTGCCAGTTCGGCTAGAAATTGCTCCGTAGCGAGTAGTCAGTAGAATATTTCCAAGCGAGTACCTTAGCTCGTCTGCCGTCAAATCTTTGAATGTAACAACGTCTAGAAAATGTACGCCTGGTTTTATGTACTCGCTGGTATTGAGCGACTGTGACGCTTTATCTTTTGCCTCTTCCTGCTGAGGCAATCGCATAGTTCCGTTTTCATAAACGCCATTGATAGTGCGATCGTCTATTAATTCATTGGCTGGCAATAGACTAAAAGCATCCTCTGTCCAAATGCGACTTTTTTGAGCGCCGCCGCCACCGGCTGCAAATCCGTATGTGAAGCAGTCGATGCACATTTCGCACGGTGCGTTCGTATTCAACGAGCAAGGTAGCTTCTCTGTTTTTGCATTTTTTCCCTTACCCTTCTTTTCTACTATCTTAAGCAGGTCGTGCGCTCTAAGAAATTCTCGTCCCTTTCGGCGCTCTGGTGCAACTTGTTTGCGTTTCGTCATGACCAGCCGCTCAATAACGTCTTGAGTTTTGACACCTGCATGAACGAATTCTTTACATACCGGCTCTCCGGTTCCTTCTGTGCGGAAAACTGTTTCAGATAAAGTTGTTCTTAAAACAACTGCACTCACGAATCTTCCTTTCGGAAAGTTCTCGTACTGCTCGGCTAAAAACGGAGCAAGTTTTTCAATAGACATGGTTTGCGTTTCCTCTGTGTTCTATTTAACAAAGCTGAATATATCTAATCGTCGTCGTTCTCTGGCTTCTTTGTGCGCTTTTGGAACGCATCCTCCCAGAAAAATAGATAGGCGGCTTCTAGCTGCTTGCGATCGCTCATGATTCTCTCTGGTCGGCTATCATAAACTTCCTCATAAAGCTGGCGGAGAACTCCGTAGTATTCTGATATATTCTTTTTCTGTGTTTCTCCCACATGCCCGTTCCATATCGTATCTAAGTGATTGAAAAAGGTTTGTGATAGTGAAGCAAACAGAAAATCTAAGTCCATGTGAGATTTTTGTGAACGAACCGCTTTGAGAAAATCTGAGAAAGGTTTTGTTTTAGAGGTTCGATTCAGTGACCTTCCCTTGAGGTTCTTATTAGCAGCGAGGCTTGCGGCTTTCTTCAAGTACTCAGTGAGTTGTTTGTTGTCTTCGGGCATAAGGCTATCCATTAAACTTTGAAGTGGTGTGCTGATGTGTTTCCATGTTTCCGCTAGGTTAGGGTTTTGCTGCCTAAGCACCCAACGAAGAACTACCTGGTATATGCTAAACGGCTCAGAACATGCCCTTGCCAGCTCGTATATGCAGTCTTCTACGTGTTTTTTTCCTGTAATACTCTGTGCAATTTTCCCTAGCGATCTCAAACGGTCAAGCACTTCAACTGTTTCTTTTTGGCTGTATTGACCACTTCCGAGCAAGTTAGACAACGTACTAGGAATGCCTTCTATTCGACCGTAATTTTCATCAACGGTTTCTATTTGTAAACTTTGACCCAGTACAAACGGAAAACCTATCTCTAAAGAAAGAGACAATTCCATGGCAAGTCTTGCTGCTTTTAACAGGCTTTTAGAACTGCTAAGATCTCCAAACATAATAGGAATAACGACAACAGCACCCACAAAATCCGATCGCTTCGGGAATGCGAATCCAGTTCCCTTATCACTTTTGAACTCCAATATGTTGTCTGCGTATAGTTTTTCCATATCCACAGAAACAGGGCCTTCCTCTGTATTTGTCGCGGCTAAGTTTCGTATACATTCGCGCCAAATTCTACGGTATTCTGGGCATGAACCTTCTGGCATCACAAACGATAGGTAGTAAGGGGGCGCTTTCGATTTCTTAGGCAGTTGAGAACCGACATTCATAACTTTGTACGCAAGGTAGGCTATTGAATTAGCCTTCCGTTCCGGTGGTGCTGAAGACCCCCCAGCCAGCCGGTTAGAAAATACCTGAACTTTCATTCCCACGGGCAGGTTAGCTGCCTTTATTTTTTCGGTTACTTGATTAGCACCCCCGAATGAACACCTCTGAGTAGGTTTGGCATTGATGTAATCGTCCAACTCGCGAAAGCTTACTGTCTGCTCTTTCTGAGGCAGTAAAAGGGATTGTTCCACAAGAGCCGTCAAAATATCTAAAGGTACAATACTCGAATCTTTTGCCCTTAGGCAGATCGATTCCATCAAAGCTGACTTGATTCCCTCTATCCCGTTTTTCATTCCGGTCGCTGCCATCATGGGTACTGCATACTGAGCCTCAAAATTAGCTTTGTCCATCATCAGGACTTGACCTTGCTCTTCTGAGATACCTACATGGCTAAAGATTCTCGTCCATCTTTTAGCTGCGCTACTGAACGCCTTTAACGATCCATAGCTAATGAAAGCGGCTTTTAGACCCTCTGACAGATAGAAACCTGTCTCGTCGTTGATCGGCTGCAATCCAACTTGAGCAGCCTTTTCTATGTGTGCAGGGTTTGCTTTATTCTGGATATGCTTGATAACCTCACTTTTAACTTTCTCCCTATCGAAGCTAGATTTCTTCTGCTCAAGCCGCGCCACCACAGTTTTAATCACTTCCTCTGGTTCGTACTGAACTGCTTCACTTGCGATTCTAATACCGTTGTTTCCTGTCGTTACTAGCTTCTCAATATTGTTCGCAAAAGTACTGCCTATCTTACGCTGCCACCTTTCCGCAATCTTCGTCGTTACGTTTGAAGGAAACCTTTCACCCTCAAATAATTCTCCATCTGGAAATAATGCAATAGGAGTAAGCGAATGCTCAATTAGCACTTCCTCGCAAGCTGCTAACAGAAGCGCTGTAATATGACCTCTCTGTTCAGATACCCGAACTCTGTATAGATTACTATTACGATTCAGCGCATGAGTCAGCTCCGTACGCAGCTTTCGGGTCAGCGCTTCATCTGAAATTTCTAAGTCAAACAGATCGGCAGCTCTAAGAATAGAGGCCCAACGGCTTATTTGTTCATCTTGTGGAAGAAAGATCGTTCCGTCGGATATGTTGTGCCCAGAGTGTCTCTCAATTAGCTGTCTCGCTAGTTCACTCTCATCTCCCTCAGAAACAAACTCACCAACTCCTATTGAATCTAATTCTTGTCGAAGGAAATCTTTATCTCTGGCTAACGTCTTTACATTTCTGTTTTTCCCAGATTTATCAAGCTTGTTTAGATCGTGCACAGCCGCCGCAGCTAGAATGATACCCCTTTCTTTCTCTGACATCGCCGCTAACTTGCTTATTGTCAAAACAAATTGACAGACTGAATCAAGGTGCTCGGCTAGAGTTTTACCCTGCCTGATGCCTGTCTGAGCGTGTTGGCTGTGCTGTGCAAAAAGCTGAGGACGAATAGAGCTAAAATATTTTTCTTCGATTGTTTGAGGCTGTCTGTTGAGTAATCGCATAAGACTTGAATTCTCCTATTCGCCGTCTCTGTGTAGCATTTTTCTAATAGTTTCTGCACCGTAAGCAATGCAGGCGAGTACATCTTCTCTCTGAATACTTGGGTAAGCTTCTAAGATACTTTCAATTGTTTCACCTGCTGATAAACAGTCCAAAATTAGGGTCACCCATATACGATGTCCTCTAATGCAAGGCTTGCCAAAACAAATCTCAGGATTGACAGAAATTCGAGAGAGTATATTGTTGTCGTTCATTAAGCTACCTCTGAGTTCTGCATGATGGCCTCAGCAACAGGGTAAATCTAGCGTCTTTAATTAGGGTTTTGCTCTAACGCTGGAATTACGTATTTTTTCTAAACATAAACTCAGTGCCAAAGCGGATAAAATGTACTCTCCTTTGTTTATAAGGCTATATTAACAGTATCAATCAGATGTGTTCGTTCAAATTTAAATAAAGTGTACGTACAAAATAAGGCAAGAAGACGCATGGGTCGTAAAGGGCGTTCAATCACTATTTCGCTATCCGATGAGGATAAGGCTCGGTTAGAGGAACTGGCGCTTGAGTATGGGATGAGGTGGGGCGATCGCGCCAACATTTCCAAGCTCATCGAAGCGATCGCCCGCCAAACCCTCAAAATAGCTCACAACAACGACTGGCCCATTGAGCGCATTGTGCTGCTTGATCGCATTCGGGGGCTATTGGTTGATATGGGAAGGGTTCAAGACGCTGTAGCCATTGCCGAGCTGCTGCGTGCTCGCTCAGAACTTACCATTCCGCTGCGTCAGGAACTCGATACTTTTTTAGAGCGCGATATCCATCCCTGGCGTATAGAGATAGAAAGGTACATTAAGCGCGAGCGGCCTTTTCAGCTCTCCTATCAAGATCCAAGAGATCAAATATTTCACTTTAATATCTACTACGCCAAAATCGTGCCGAGGGGCGATCGCCAATATTTAGACTGCTGGTGCGCCGAGACTGACGGCAACAAAGACCTGCCCGACCTTGAGCACAACCGCACACTGCGGCTAGATCGCATTACAGACGCGGCAGTCACGGCTATAACACCAGGTGATCGCAGCTCGCAGCAGTGGCGCAAGGGTCTTGATACGCTTGAGGTAGAGATGCATTTATATGGTGGATTGGCCTTTGGCTACAGCAGTAAAAGGGGCCAAGATGTTGTGGTGGAGTGGCTTCCTGATGCCCCGCGTACTCGCCGGATCGTTCGTTCTATTAGCAGTAGCTTTTGGTTCGAGCGCGATATTTTGCCCTACGGCGCAGACTGTGAAGTGATAAGCCCGCCTGCGCTTAGAAGTCGTATACAAGCAACCGTTCAGTCTATGGCTCAGCGCTATTTGTAGGGACATAGCACTCTTTCCCTGCCAAAAAGTGAAATGGTTACAGCGATACGCTAACAAGCGTGAACTAATATAGATAAGCCTACGGTGCTTGTAATCTTGTTACCAATTATGATCAATACGCTTCATCCTGCTAGTAATACAGGCATTACCGCAATGATAAATACTCATCAGCTTACTGCCTTTATTGAGCTGCTAGAGGCCAAAAATATAGCGTATGCGCTTGTAGGTGGCGCGGCCTTAATGACGATAGACGATTGCGCTAGGCCGACTGATGACTTTGATTTTATCATCGCTAAAAATGATATTGAGCAGGTAGAGGAGCTTGAGAAGGAAAGTAGTGATCCGAACTTTGGGCGCTACCTGTATCAAGGTACTCGGATCGACGCTTTGTATAGGAACAATCCTATTTTTGAATACGTGATGACTCACTGTTTGGATAGTGTAGCTATAGGGGATAAAGAGATTGTTAGAGCATCGCCTGAAGGCATTATTCTGCTGAAGCTATATGCACTTCCTAGTCTGTACCAACAGGGGCAACAGCGTCGGGCGATGACATACGAAAACGATATTTCCGGTTTGCTGATGCAGTGTAGTGGTGTTAATTTCGACAAGATGTTTAAGGTGCTGGCTCGTGAGTTGTTGCCGAGCCAAGTCGATGAGCTGAAAAATATTTTAGAGGATTGTCAGCGTAGAGTGAACGAACGGCGCTTCACTTAGAACAGTTCAGTATTCGCTAGTTTGCTTGTCAACCATGTTTCAGCCTCGATGATTGGGATTAGCGAACGGCGCGTGTTTGCTCTTGCCGCTGGAGCAGCCAGTCAGGCAGGTTTCAGTCCTGATGATCGGGATTAGTGAATGGCGCGATCTCTAGCTGGGGTTCTATGCTGGCGAGCTGCACGTTTCAGTCCCGATGATCGGGATTAGTGAATGGCGCGCGATCGCATCCGTCAAGCCATAGCGCACAGCCTTAGGTTTCAGTCCCGATGATCGGGATTAGTGAATGGCGCGCTGAAGACCTGTGGCACTAGTTGCTATCAGAAGGAGTTTCAGTCCCGATGATCGGGATTAGTGAATGGCGCGACCTCAGCATTTAGAAATTCAAGAACAACCGCAGGTTTCAGTCCCGATGATCGGGATTAGTGAATGGCGCGGACCGTGTTTGAGCAATACTCACGCTATGAAAATTTTTGTTTCAGTCCCGATGATCGGGATTAGTGAATGGCGCGACTAGACTCTTTACTCAGCAGTTCGGCAGTGCGGCGTTTCAGTCCCGATGATCGGGATTAGTGAATGGCGCGTGGAAGGTCACGGCGTAGCCAAAGCCCAGTCACACGTTTCAGTCCCGATGATCGGGATTAGTGAATGGCGCGTGAAGAGAGAATGCCGCCAATACTCTGAGCCAACCTCTAGATGTTTCAGTCCCGATGATCGGGATTAGTGAATGGCGCGGTACTAGGTCATCAGTAGCTGGAACAATAGAGACAGTTTCAGTCCCGATGATCGGGATTAGTGAATGGCGCGTGTAGGAAATGTATTTACATGGGATAACGCGTGACTGTTTCAGTCCCGATGATCGGGATTAGTGAATGGCGCGTTTGTAATGCCCGATCGCAATGGCAGAGAGTTGGCGGTTTCAGTCCCGATGATCGGGATTAGTGAATGGCGCGTCACCAGCTATCACAGGTAGATAGCCGTCAGATGTGTTTCAGTCCCGATGATCGGGATTAGTGAATGGCGCGTTGGAGCAATGATAGGCTATCCACCGAGGAATCGAAATGTTTCAGTCCCGATGATCGGGATTAGTGAATGGCGCGTATTTTCCGACCAGACGAGATCGAAACTCGCCAATGTTGTTTCAGTCCCGATGATCGGGATTAGTGAATGGCGCGATAGCATCAGCGAGTAGCCCGTACTGCTCAGGATTGTTTCAGTCCCGATGATCGGGATTAGTGAATGGCGCGCCCGATTGCTGCATTGACTGCTCGATCATCCATCGTTTCAGTCCCGATGATCGGGATTAGTGAATGGCGCGGACAGTGTTTGCGGCCCGCTCTAATTGCCTTAAATAGTTTCAGTCCCGATGATCGGGATTAGTGAATGGCGCGACCGGCACCCAGGGCGACGATGCGCGGCATAAGTGTTTCAGTCCCGATGATCGGGATTAGTGAATGGCGCGTTTGATACGGGCGATCGCGAATGGAGAAGAGTTAGTTTCAGTCCCGATGATCGGGATTAGTGAATGGCGCGTCGGGAAGACAGGTATTGCCTGTGTCGAAGACGTCGCGTTTCAGTCCCGATGATCGGGATTAGTGAATGGCGCGTTATGACGAGGCTGGTACGCTTCGGCCGGAATGATAGTCAGGTTTCAGTCCCGATGATCGGGATTAGTGAATGGCGCGTAAGTCAGCTCGATCTCTTCCACTAAACGATTGCGTTGAAGTTTCAGTCCCGATGATCGGGATTAGTGAATGGCGCGGCCGCAAGCAAACACATGCCGAATTTAAGAGAGAAAGTTTCAGTCCCGATGATCGGGATTAGTGAATGGCGCGGTGACGACCAGCCTCGACCAGAAGACTGCACAGATGTTTCAGTCCCGATGATCGGGATTAGTGAATGGCGCGTCAATGAGCCTAGGCGTGTGCTTAATGCGATGAAAGCGTTTCAGTCCCGATGATCGGGATTAGTGAATGGCGCGTCCGGCCTCTGTGTCCTTTATTCTACAGGCATTCTGCGAGCAGTTTTGGCAAAGGTGCCGTTTTCAAGTCAAATCGCCCAAGAGAAAGGAAATCACATCGCCGTGAAAGTCTTTGAAAGTATTGAATTGTCAAGGTTCTGGCGTTTTGGCAAACCTCCCAGGGATTTTGACCCCGCTTAGCTTTGCCAAAACTTGCCTGGCGTCAGCATAGTACAAATGCGATCGCTCACCCCCTCAAATCAAACAAAACTTACCCACCGTAGTTCCAGCCAGTATCTTCTAAGATCAACGGCTTACCCTCACGGTGCTCACCTGCACCCACCACTTCTCCAACAAATACCGTGTGGTCACCCTTCTCTACAGAACCAACAACATTACATTCCACATAGCCCAAAGAATCTTTGATAATCGGGCAACCCGTCTCTTCACCAGGATAAAACTCAATATCTTCAAACTTGTTGCCCGTCCGTCGCAACGGCTTAAAGAAGTTCTGTGCCACCTCTTTCTGATTGTCTTCTAAAATGCTGAGTGCAAACACACCGCCCGACTTGATCATCGCGTGCGACGTAGAATCAGCTTTTACACACGTCACGACCAAAGGCGGCTCAAAAGAAGCCTGCATCACCCAGCTTGCTGTAAAGCCATTGACATCATCGCCATCTTTTACCCCGCATACGTACAGTCCGTGAGGAATTTTGCGGAGCATGGTTTTCTTAGCAGCTTCGTTTAGCATAGTGAGCGTCCTTGTCTATTTCTTATTGGGCGTTTGATGAGTAGTCTATGACAATGGGGGGATGCACAAATCATCCCTGGGTTAGGCTTCACTTCTTCGCAATGCCTGCCGATCTGGCCACTTCCTGCACGGCGGCTGATACTGCCGGGGCCACTCTCGCGTCAAATACTGAGGGCATGATGTTGTTTGGTGCAAGTTCGTTTTCTGGGATGAGGGAAGCGATCGCACCACTCGCCGCCAAAAACATCTCAATCGTAATTGCCTGCGCCCGGCAGTCCACCGCCCCCCGAATCACACCCGGAAAGGCCAGCACATTATTAATCTGGTTCGGATAGTCACTGCGCCCGGTCGCAATCACCGCCGCGATATCCTGCACCAGCTCGGGCTGAATTTCGGGCACGGGGTTCGCCATCGCAAATACGATGGGCCCAGCGGCCATAGACTTCACCATCTCCACACTCACCACGCCGGGGGCACTCACGCCCATAAATACGTCAGCACCTTTCATCGCGTCGGCTAAGCTGCCAGATTCGGACACGGCGAATGCCTTTTTGGCCTCATTGAGGTTATCTCTATCGCTGCTGATAATGCCTTTAGAATCGCAGATAATCAGGTTTTTCAGGCCCGCTTTTTGAAACAGCCGCCCCATCGAAAGCCCCGCGGCTCCGGCCCCGTTGATCACCAGTTGAATATCACCGATTTGCTTGTTAACAACTTTTAGCGAATTGGTCAGCGCAGCGAGGCTCACAATCGCGGTGCCGTGCTGGTCATCATGAAAAATTGGAATGTCCAGGTCTTCCTGAAGCCGCCGTTCGATTTCAAAGCAGCGGGGGGCGCTGATGTCTTCTAAGTTCACAGCGCCAAATACGGGGGCGATGCGCTTGACGGTTTCAATGATTTCTTCGGTGTCTTGCGTGTCCAGGCAAATCGGAAAGGCGTCGAGCCCCGCGAATTCTTTAAACAGCATGGCCTTGCCTTCCATTACCGGCATAGAGCCTTCAGCACCCAGGTTGCCTAAGCCCAATACCGCGCTGCCGTCGCTGACAATTGCCACCGTATTACCTTTAATCGTCAGGTCGTATACGCGCTCTGGATGCTTGGCAATTTCGACGCAAACCCTGCCGACGCCTGGGGTATAGGCCATCGCCAAATCGTCTTGCTCACGTAGGGGGATCTTGGCTTCTACCCGCAGCTTGCCGCCCCGGTGTAGGGCAAAGGTACGGTCGTATACTTCTAATACTTCGACGGTAGGAAGCGATCGCACCGCCTTTTCAATATTCTCAGCCGCCTCAGTACTCGCCGCATCAACCGCAATCTCGCGAATAATGTACTCGCGGCTTTTTTCAATCACTTCAATGTTGCCAAGGTTGCCCTCAGCCTGGGCGATCGCCTCTATCACTGCCGAGAGCCGATTTACCTGATTGGGCAGCTTAATGCGGAGCGTTACACTGTAGCTAGGATTAGGCGTCAAACTGACCATAGGAAAAATGATTAACTTATAAGAGGAGTGTGCGGCTTATGGAAGCGACCTAGTGAAAAAATAAAGGGCACAGCCACTAGGGAATATTAAGTCCAACTGCGTCTCGCCGCTACTATCATTTATCTGTATTTGCACCTTAAACCGTATCTTTATTTCCCATGCCCACCCTCTACGCTGAAATTGATATCAACGCCCCCCAAAGCGTCGTTTGGGATGCGCTCATTCGCAAAGATCAGTGGCGCTTTTGGAATACCTTTTTATTCGACTGCGATCCTAGCTTGCCAATGCAGCGCGGCGGCGAAATATTTCTATCAATGCAGCGCTTAGAAGGTGATGAAGAAACTGAGTTTCAACCGCTGATTACCATGATGCGATCGCCCTACGTGATGCGCTGGGTATCCACCATTCCCGGTCTTCGCAGCGAGCACATGTTCGAGCTACGCGAAACCGTCCCAGGCCGCACCCGCTACCTCCACCGCGAAAACTTCTCCGGCATACTCTCCAAAGTCTTCCTGCCCTTCATCCGTCAAGACGAACGCCAGGGACTCCGCCGCATGGCCCAGCAGCTCAAAATGCACGTCGAAAATAACGTACTAGGCCACAACCGGCAGCGCGATCGCTTCTATCAGCCCCAGTACCCACCCCAAGGCAACTATCCGCCCCAAAGAAATCCGAATCCTGGCTACGGCCCTAACTACGGCGACAGACCCTACTACGACGATCGCGCCTATGACCGCAGGCCCAACTACGATCGCCCAGGCGATCGCCCCAACTACGACCGTCCTTACAACGACAGAAACGACTATCCCGGCGACTACAATCCTCGCCCTCGCCGTCGCTAGTGCCTACCAAGACTTCGGCTGCAACGGACTAAAGGAAAGCTGATACCGATACAGCGCGACCGGCTTGTCTTTGGCCTTAAAGTAGTTCGGATCTTGCGGTGATAGATAAATCGCCGTAATTTGATCGGCATCAATCGGAAAATTAGGATCGGCCCGCTTGCGATAAACCGTTGTATTCTCCACTTCGTTGAGATACACCGTCGGCTCATCATTCGCATTCTTAGCGTTGCGAAAATACTGTTGAAATACTTCTGTGGTCGCAAACATCGCCTGGTTTGGCGTTTCTACCGTTCGCCCGGTCACCGTCGAAATAAGCTGCTGGTCATCTTTTAAGAAGGTAATCTGCCGGTTCGGATCGTTCGGGTCAACTTTCACCGACTTCACCCACTCATCGCCTAAATACGCTTTCGCCAAACTCAGCCCGTTAAACGCGCGATCCGAGACAATCTGAATCTCATCATCATTCGCATCTTCTAACCGGGTCGGCGGCAGCGGCCTGTTCAAAAATCGCCCCTGCGAAACCGTCACCGGAATAAACTTAATCACTGCCGCAACGGGCTTATATAGAAACTGTCGGTTGCCTTCAAAGCCTGGCGTCACGACTTCAGGCGCTAGCGGAGCCACCATATCCACCAGGGTAGAATTCATTCGCCAGGTGCCCGCCATCCACTTGGGATACACCAAATCCCCATCAGAAATTTGTACAGGCGGCTTGTTTTGCCAGTTGGGAAAAGACTGCTGACGCTCCCGCAGGGTTTCGGCGGTGGCCTGACCGCTGCAAAACAGCCATACAAAAGCTAGCAGCCCCAGCCATATCAGGTTGCGCTGCACCCGCTGCCACAGCCCATACTCGTTTTTAGAATCCTTGAAGCCCATAGTCTATAAAGGCTGAAGCCCCTAATTTTGACGACGCGCTTTCAGCTTAGCGCGTTAGGGCAATGGTTCAGCAGGCGCTAGGTTTAGGAGTGAGTCTAGCTGCCAGTATTCGTTAGTGCTAGAGGTGGTAGCACCGCCGCCGCGAATGGTGCCGAGGTAGCTTTTGACAAGCTGAAAGGTGGGATTGTCAGGGGCGATCGCTAACCACTTGCTCACCAGTGCATAGGCCAGCGAAAAGGTAGCGCCCGCGTTGTAATAGCTGTAGCCGTTGTTGGGTTTTGCCAGTGAATCTGTGGCGTTTATGAAGGTAGGATGCTCGCTGACGGGCTCAAAGGCAGAATTGTTGAGGAGCTGAGCCATCGCCCCAGCGCCCGAGGTGATGACTACGGTGTCTTCAGAAATCCAGCTATGGCTAAGGTAGCTGGTGGGCTCGGTAGGGGAGGGAACTTGCCAGCTTACGGCGGGTTCATCGTTAATGGTGGTGTTGGTGGCGAGTCCGCCAGTTAGGCTATCGAAAGTGTCGAGTACTTTTTGAGCGGTGGGGCGATCGCTTGTCTGAATCGCCAGGCCAACTTCTACCCCTGCCCCTGGCGAAAAGCTGTTAATCGCGCCCTGCTGACTAGGGAAAAAGAACAGCACAAATTCTCTATCCATCCAGCCGATAAGTTCAGTATCAAGATCCAATCCGGTGAATAGAGTGACTGTGCTTCTGGCCTGCTCAAGGTAGTCGCGCGCGGTGGCGTTGCGCGAAAGCTGCCGGGCCAGTTGTTTCCATAACCCAGCAATATTGCGTCCGCTGTTGAGCGCGTAACTGGGGGCAGGCACAAAGCTTAGGGCTGAGTCGGCATAGGGCAATTCAGGGGTGGCGTTGCTGCGAATAAGATTGTTGCCGTATACGCGGCCCTGAATTCGTAACCCTTCTGATTGAGGATAAATCAAGCTATCAAAGGTCATGCCTTCTAGGGCTTTAGCAAGTAGCGCCTGGTTCTCTTGCGGCAGGGTCAGTGAGGGAGCTGTTGGAAATTTGGGTATGCCTGGGAGTCGCGGAATGCCTGGGATGTTTGGAATGTTGGGGGTAGAAGAGGATAATCCTAATCCGCCATCAAGGTTGAATTTGGCGACTTCTGAAAGGTTGCCGTAGATGCGCGCGATCGCCCCTTCGGCTTCTCCATACTGCGATCTCAAAAACAACTCATTATCGCTTAATCGAGGATAGTCAAACTGACGATAGTCCAACAGCTTTTTAAGCGTTTCTGGCTCAGGTGCAAAGATGAGGTAGCCGTCAATTTGTGCAACAGCTTTTCCCTGCACGGTGTAGGTGTCGTAATCTTCTTTGTTAAAAACTTCGGGCGGCGGTGATAGAACTTCAACAGAAGCAGCCTTAGTTCCAACAGAGTTCCTTATTTTTGTATCCGCGTCCGAAAAGTCTTCGATCTCTTCATGAGGCACTTCAGGCAGACCTTGCCAGTTCTCTTCCCATTCTTCCTCCCAGCTTCCCTCGTCGGGATACAAACTCTCTTCACGAGTAGGCCACACCCACAGGGCAGCATCCCCGTACATACTCTTGTCAGGCGCTTCAGCTCTAGAGGTTTCGAGCTTCTCTAAAAAGGGCGCTAGCTTCGACTCGTCAGCTACGGGCACCACCACCACCGATTCTGTCGAAAGATCGTTGACGGCAATGCTGCGCGGCGTGGTGTCCGGCAAAATCGCTATGACAATCTTCTCTCCAATCCACGGCGTAATTTCTGTGGTGTAGTTGGTGCCAGGCGGTGCAAAAAACAAGCCCGCAGGGTTGCCTAAGCCATCGCTATCACCTAGCCCAGAACTTGTAACAAAGCGGGTGATTTTAGCAAAGAGTTCAAACTGCTCTAGCGCTGTCCAGCTTGCCGGATCAGACGAGATGACAACGGCTGACGGGGTGCTGCCTGGCAAAATTTCGGCTGGGTGAGGAGGTGCGATTGCCTCAGCCGCTACCGTAAGGGGCAGACAGCTCAGCGCACTGCTGCAAAGGACGGTGCTGCTTTTGATCAAAGTACGCTTTAGCGCGCGCATCGAGTCTCCAAAAGTCATGATTGGGAACCTATTCGTTAAATATAAAATCGTTTGTTAGGTAAAAGCGTGCAATCAAACTAAGGCTAAAGTGACCATGACATTCCTTAAATAGATCTAGAGGCTGTGTCAAGAATCGGGTTCTTAGTCGTAGAATTACAACACTGCAGTGTTGAGCTTCCCGTCGCAAACCCACAGTGACGCCCCTACCATAATCTCCTCTAATGGCCGAAGTTCTTGGCGCACTCATCATATTTACGCTCGTTCCACTGCTAGGGGCGCTGCCGCTTTCCGGTTGGATAGTGCGCCTTTTTACCGGCAAGCAGCTCTCGAAGCTGGGCACAGGCAACGTCGGCGTCTCGGCGGCTTTCTATCACGGCGGCACGCCTATCGGACTGCTTTCGGTAGCTGCAGAAGCCTTTAAGGGCATTGCCGCTATTTTGGCTGCTCGCTACTTTTTTGGCGACGATCCCATCTGGCCTGTGCTCTCTTTAATGGCTTTGGTGATGGGCCGCTACTGGGGTTCTCAAGGCGCAGGGACAACCAATGTTGCCTGGGGATTTTTCGTTTACGATCCCATCGTCGCCGGGCTCACTTTTTTAATTAGCCTTATCGGCTTTACCCTGCTGCGACTGCGCGATCAGGGGCGCGTGTTTGTCCTTGTGCTCATGCCCGTACTGACGGCGCTTGTGCATCCAACAGACGGAATGCGGGTGATTATTGTCGCCTGTCTCTCTGGCTTAGTCGCCTGGATTTATCACAAGATACCGGACGATCTCGATTTGCCCGCTACCGCAGGAGAATCCCGACGCATGTTTCGATTTTTTCAAGGCGATCGCGCCCTCCCTTCACTCAACACAATTCTCGACCCGGCTAAAGTCGGCAGCAAAGCCGCCACCCTCTCACAGCTCCACGCCTGGGGCTATCCCGTCCCGCCCGGCTATGTTCTACCTGCTGGAGACGATCCGGCTGCTCTAATCGCGACCGTTTTTCCAGGCATTGCCAACCCGGCTGATAAGACCACACACGATCAAAAAGTAGTCGCCCGCTCCTCGGCAATTGGTGAAGACGGCCGCACTTCCTCTGCGGCGGGTCAGTATGTTTCTGTAACCGAAATTGAGAGCCCAGAAGCACTACAGCGCGCCGTTACCGTTTGCCTGAATGCATACAACGCGCCGAGTGCCGTTCGCTACCGTCAGGATCGAAACCTGCCGGATGGCAAAATGAATGTGCTGGTGCAGCCCCATATTACAGGCGTCTTTTCGGGCGTGGCCTTTAGCCGAGATCCGATTACTCACATGGGCGATGCGGTGGTGATAGAGGCACTGCCGGGAGCGGCAAGCCAGGTGGTGGGCGGGCAGATTACGCCGGAGTCTTACTGTGTGGAGGTGGGCGATCGCCTCGTAGATAAAGGCGATTGGTCACTGCCTGAAACGCTGGATCTCCCCGTCAGTAATAAAAGCAGTATGGAAGGCAAAGTGCCTACCTCGCTAATTCAACAGGTCGCCTACCTCGCTCGCCATATCGAAAATCGCTTCCATGGCATTCCTCAAGACATCGAATGGACGTTCGACGGCGAGCAGCTTTGGGTGCTGCAAAGCCGCCCGATTACAACGCTGCTGCCGATTTGGACGAGAAAGATTGCGGCTGAGGTGATTCCGGGGGCCATTCGCCCGCTCACGTGGTCAATCAATCGACCGCTGACCTGTGGCGTTTGGGGCGATCTGTTTACCACCGTGCTTAAAGACCGCGCGGCTGATATTGACTTTTCTCAAACGGCGACGCTGCACTATTCGTATGCCTACTTCAATGCAACGCTTTTAGGCGATATTTTTATTCGGATGGGACTGCCGCCCGATAGCCTGGAATTTTTGACGCGCGGCGCTAAGTTTAATCGTCCGCCTTTGGGCGTAACGCTGCGAAATGCGCCTGGGTTATGGCGGCTGCTGCGTCAGGAGATGAGAGTGTCTCGTGAGTTTGCAAGAGACGATCGGGAGGTGTTTGCACCTGCGATCGCCCGCTGGCAGGGGCAACCTCTCAAGGATCTTTCACCGGCTGCTATTGTCGAGCGAATTGAAGAAATTCTCGACCTTTTAAAACAGGCGACTTACTACAACATCCTGTCGCCTTTGAGCCTGGCGCTGCGCCAATCCCTGCTTAAAGTAGATCTAGCCACGCTCGACAATAGCAGTAGCCCTGAAGTCATGGCGCTCGAAGATCTTAGAGATATGGCCGCGCAGTTGCGATCGCTCCTCCCTCAGCTCGGCCTGTATTCCACGATAGATGCCGACACGCGCACCTCTCCTAACACCAGCGCCTCATTATTCGCCGCCATCTCAGAGCACCCCGAAGGCGACCAGGTATTCGACCAGCTCGATCGCTTCTTAGAAAAATACGGCTATCTGAGCGAAGTCGCCACCGACATCGCCGTTCCCACCTGGCAGGAATCACCTCAGCCCGTACGCGAACTGCTCGCCCAGTACCTATTAAATCCAGACACCAGCCGTCCCGCTCCATCGACAAAGAACAGCCACAACAGGCTGGCGACAAAAGCAGGTTCAGGCCAGGCTTGACCTTAAAGGACGTGTGGCAGAAGTCTACAACCGACTGCTAGCTAACCTGCGAAGCTGCTTTGTTGAAATCGAAAATCGCTGGCTAATAATAGAGCAGTTAGAAGCTCAAGGCGATATTTTCTTTCTGGACTGGCCTACTGTTCGTGTCGAGATAGTTGCGCCACCGTTAGATAGTGTCTTCAGACAATGCTGTGGCGGTGCAAGAGGCTAATCGGCTAAGTGCGGCTGATCGGTTAAGTGCGAAGGTAGCGCTAGCCAAAGCAGGCTGGCAAAAGGCCAAACAGACAGCGCGTATTCCAAACTTGGTGTATGGCAATGCCCCGCCGCCAATAGTGTCCACCGCAAACGCCCTTCCCATGGCGGCCTCGGGTATCCTACAGGGTATCGGAGCCAGTGAAGGACAGCTAGAGGGCACTATTCGAGTGCTTTAAACGCTGCCGACATCTGCTCTAGATATCGATGCTCAAACCATTTTGGTTGTCCCTTATACCGATGCTGGCTGGTCGCCGCTACTCGCTCGTATTGGTGGCCTGATCGCTGAAGTGGGTGGTCAGCTCTCGCACGGGGCTATTATCGCTCGCGAATATGGCATTCCGGCTGTGATGGACGTTGCAGATGCCACTCACCGGCTCACGACCGGACAGCGCGTTCGGATCGATGGGCAGCGCGGAACAATTGAAATTCTATAGCCGTCATGAACTCGATCCAAGCCCAACACCCGCTAACTCAACACCCCCAGACTTACACCATCGAAACTCGTCACGGAACTTTTCAGGGCGCAAACGCACTCGAGCTATTTTATCGAAGCTGGTATCCGAGTGCGCCCGCTGCCGAAGATGGTTTGCCTTCTGCAGTTAAGGGCGTTTTAGCGCTGGTACATGGGCTAGGCGAGCATTCTGGACGCTACCGTGCGGTGGTCAAAGCGCTAACAGCGGCAGGCTACGCGGTCTTTGCCTTCGACAATCAGGGTCACGGTAAGTCTGAAGGACAGCGCGGCCATGTTGATGCCTGGCAAGACTACCGCGACAACCTTCAGGCTTTTTTACAGCTTGTCCGGCAGTGCGAGCCGGTTGCACCTTTGTTTTTGATGGGGCATAGCCTGGGCGGTTTGATTGTGCTGGAGTACGTTTTGCGCTGCGCTCAGTCGCCTGCGTTTGAGGCTTTCAAAATTCGCGGCTTAGTTGTGAGCGCGCCACCGATTGATCCTGCTGAGGGCACTGCTAAGCCTTTGCGGGCTGTGCTGGCTCGGGTGCTTTCTGGTTTATTTCCTCGGTTTTCAATGGAAATGGGTTTGGCAAAATGTGCGCTCTCTCGTCGGCCAGAGATGGCCGAAGAAATTGCCGAAGATCCGTTAATTCACCCGTATGTCACGTTGCGTTGGGGCAGTGAAACGCTGCGTACAATCTCGTGGGTAAAGGCTAATGTCGCTCAGATTCGCCTGCCGATCTTGATTACGCATGGAGATGCTGACCCGATAATGGCCCCTGACGGTAGCCGCCGAATCTTTCAGCAGATGCAGAGCGATGATAAAACGCTAAGGATCTATCCAGGTAGCTATCACGAGCCGCATAACGATTTAGATGCGGATGTGGTGGTGGCTGATTTGGTGAAGTGGTTGGACAAAGCGTTGAGCTAGAGCGTCTAGATCAAACGGCCCTTTGCACGCGCTTACTAAAAAGTCTGCTACTATAATGCCTTGGCCGCGTCTCTAGTCTGCGCAAGTGCCAGAATTGATCTGTTTTTTCCACTTTACTAACGTTTTTTTGCTCTTAGGCTAGTTCCGTATGCTGCGGTGATCGCTGCGTTGGGGATAGGGCATCCCATAGATGGTGGCAATAGAAAACGGCGGATTGCATTCGTCGTTTTTTGGTCACTTTGGCTGTTGTTTTTAGTGGCTTCAGCTAATAAGTATGACGTAACCAAAGTGACAGAAGCTATAGAAGCCCTTTTTTTCGCTTATGTCTATTAAAATGCCGTCTGCCGAGAGCGTGTCTTTCGAGAGTCTTGGTCTGCGGTCAGAACTTTTGCGCGCCGTTGCTGAACAAGGCTATACGGAGCCGACGCCGATTCAACGCAAGTCTATTCCGATTGTGGTGCAGGGCCGCGATGTGATGGCGAGTGCCCAAACGGGTACGGGTAAAACAGCCGGTTTTACGCTGCCGATGCTTCAGCGTCTCTGTGAGGGATTACCGACTCAAACAATGCCCACAGAAGGGACGGCGGCGGCTGTAGAAGCCAAGAAATTTAGGCCACAGACTAGCGCTAAGCCTATTTTGCGTAAAAAAGGTGCGCCTAGAGAAGTTCCTGGGGGGAATAACGGTAGCGGCAGTCGCCGTTCTATTCGCGCGTTGATTGTTACGCCGACCCGTGAGCTGGCCGCTCAGGTTGGCGAAAGCGTGGATACTTACAGCCGGTACCTGCCCATCCGCTCTACGGTTATTTTTGGCGGGGTCAAAATTAACCCGCAGATTTCTAAGCTTAAGCAGGGCGTTGATGTTTTGGTGGCAACGCCAGGCCGTCTGCTCGATCACGTCAATCAGCGCACGGTTGATCTCTCGCAGGTAGAGATTTTGGTGCTAGACGAGGCCGATCGAATGCTGGACATGGGTTTTATCCATGACATTCGTAAGATCTTGGCGCTGGTCGCTGAAGACCGGCAGACGCTTTTGTATTCGGCTACGTTTTCTAGGCCGATTCGGAAGCTGGCCGATAGCTTTTTGCGATCGCCTGAGCTGGTCGAAGTCGCCCGTAGTAACTCAGCTGCTGAGACGGTCGATCAGGTGGTTTATCCGTGCGATCGCATCAAAAAAAGCGAACTCCTCTCCTTCATCATCGGCTCGCGTAACTGGCAGCAGGTACTCGTGTTCACCCGCACTAAGCACGGTGCCAACCGCCTCACCAAGCACCTCCAAAAAGACGGCCTCACCGCCGCTGCCATTCACGGTAACAAAAGCCAGGGTGCCCGCACCCGCGCACTCGCCTCCTTCAAGTCAGGCGATGTCCGCGTTCTGGTGGCCACAGACATTGCCGCTCGCGGATTAGACATTGACATGCTGCCGCATGTTGTTAACTTCGAGCTGCCCAACGTGGCCGAAGATTACGTGCACAGAATTGGTCGAACAGGCCGCGCAGGTAACGAGGGTCAGGCCGTTTCTTTAGTGTGTATTGACGAAAAAGATTTGCTCAGAGGCATTGAGCGGCTGCTAAAGAAAGACATTCCCAAAGAAATCATTCCAGGCTACGAGCCCGATCCGTCCATTCCTCCTGAGCCTATTCCCAACGGTCGCAACAATCCACGCGGCGGTGGTGGCGGTCGAGGGCGCTCAGGCGGTGGCGGCGGCAGCAGTCGAGGCCGGTCATCTTCTCGCCCTGCCAGCAGCAGCCGCTCGTCCAAACCCGTTCTCAATAAAGGCCGTTCGTCTGCGTCAAAGCCTCGCCGCTCATCTTAAGCGACAGAGGGAATGGCAGCGATAAGCTGCTGCGTGACGGCTGTAGAAAACTCAGTTGTGACAAAGCAGCTTGCTGGATACAGATAGTCCTCTCCAGAATCGTCAATAATGCGAACGTAATTTTCTTCGGCTGCTTTCTGGTCGGGCAAAAGCTGATAGATTTTAAGAATCTGAAGGTCATCGCAGTTGTCATTTGCGATGCAGATCGCAAACTGTCGTTGTTCTAATAGCTTGTTCATCGCAGCACTAATCCAAGAACCTTTTAATCTTCATTTTACGTTTACCAATTCCGTGCGCCTCATACCAATGCAGTTCTGCTTTGCGTATACTGCCGCTCTGAAGGCTTACAAGACCTATACCTTTTAGCTTTCGCCATCTACGCCCACCATGCTTTTCTTTTAGAGAATCTAACTCTCTAATTGATAAATTGACGGCAATGATTTCAATATCTGAAATCTTACCCACGGTTTCAAAGTTCATTCACATCCTTTACGAAATATAGGCTCGGTCAAGTCGCTATCCCCTCCTGGATAAAAACCTTCTTTTAGAATATTTGCTAGCGAGTAAGCCGCTTCTGAAGGAAAGATACTTTGAGGTAGTTCAGTCTCTTTAACCGCTAGCATTCGGCCCTTGCGATAGGCAACCTCCATTGCTTCATCAAGGTAGGGTTGCAGGCTTGGATTGTCTGCTATCAGCGCTTCAATATCGAGTCTTTGAATGTTGATAGTGGCTAGCCAACTGCGGCTGCGCTTTTCACTTTGATACTCCCACTTCAGTAAATGTCCGATAAGCACTGCTAAGCGATTGCGAAGCTCTTGTCTTTGCTGCCTACCCAAAGACTCAATCTCCTCAATCACATTGTCTAAATCTACTTCTTGCCACTGCCGATTGCGTAGCAGCAAAGCCTGCTGCTGCGTCCAAGCGTAGAAGTCAGCCTCGTAAAGACCCTCAGTGCTATTTAAAGTGCTAGGAACGGTGGATGTCATCTGCTAAAACCCTGCTGTTACGGTGACCCTCACTACTTACAGGAAGTGCTTTGTTCAAAGGCTGTGACTCTAGTGGTAGATCAAGAAAATCTTCTGAACTTTCAATATGCTTTCTCAGAATGCTATTAATAAGTGTTTGATAACCCGTTTCTAGCTGCTCAGATTGCCTTCGTAGTTCTTCTAATATTTCATCTTTGATATAAAAGTGAATGTGAGTCATGCCTTCTGTTGAGAGAACTGCGCCTCTCTTTCCCTTTGAAAAGTCGTATTCATCCTTCATAAGCTTTTCCTTCGGATTTACTAGCTCGACGAGCTGAAATTAAGCGAATATCATCATCACGAAAAGTGTAGACGACAACTAGAATGGCGAAAGCGAAACTCATTCCGATTGTAACGAAACGAGCTTCACCTGATGCTGAGACATCTTCAAAGTGTATTGCTAGCGGATCGCTAAATACGCCCTCGGCCTCAGAGAAAGAAACGCCATGTTTTTGTAGGTTACCTGCCGCTTTATTTTGATCATACTGAAAAGCCATAGCTGGTACATGCTGCTATGAGCCCTGTCGCAGCTTCTCTAGTACGCTTTGATCCTCCATTGTTGTCGCATCACCTACGACTTCTTCACCGCTGGCTAAGTTGCGTAGAAAGCGGCGGATGATTTTGCCGGAGCGGGTTTTAGGGAGGGCGTCGGTGAATTGGATTTCGCCAGGACGGGCGATCGCACCAATCTCTTTCACCACATGCTGCTTCAGCTCAGCTTTTAGCTCATCACTGGCACTATATGTTCCTTCCAACGTCACAAACGCATACACATCCTCACCTTTAAGATCGTCTTTGCGCCCTACCACAGCCGCCTCGGCCACCGAAGGATGCGACACCAAAGCCGACTCAATCTCCATCGTGCCAAGCCGATGCCCTGACACATTAAGCACGTCATCGGTTCGACCCATCACCCAAAAATAGCCGTCTTCATCCTGCCGCGCACCATCGCCTGCAAAATAGAAGTGCTGACCGTCTTTAGGCGGAATGTGCTCCCAATAGGTGCGGCGGAACCGGGCATCGTCGCCGTATACGGTACGCATCATGCTAGGCCAGGGATGCTTTACGACCAAATAGCCGCCTTCGTTAGCCCCCACAGGATTGCCTTCGGCATCGACAACATCTGCCAGAATGCCGGGAAATGGCTTGGTGGCTGAGCCGGGCTTGGTGGGGGTGGCCCCAGGTAAAGGCGTGAGCATGAAGCCGCCGGTTTCGGTTTGCCACCACGTATCGACGATGGGGCAGTTGTTGCCGCCAATGACTTCGCGGTACCACATCCAGGCTTCGGGGTTAATAGGTTCGCCTACGGTGCCTAAAATGCGCAGGGATGACAGGTCGCGAGCTTTTGGCAGCTCATCGCCCATTTTCATGAAGGCGCGAATGGCGGTGGGGGCGGTGTAAAAGATATTGACGCCGTATTTTTCGACCACATCCCAGAAGCAGCCGGGATTAGAGGCTCTGGGTGCGCCTTCGTACATGAGGCTAGTCGCACCGTTGGAAAGCGGGCCGTACACGATATAGCTGTGGCCAGTAATCCAACCGACATCAGCGGTGCACCAGTACACGTCGGTTTCTTTGATGTCGAATGTCCACTTGAAGGTCATGTGGGTGTAGAGGTTGTATCCGGCGGTGGTGTGGACGACGCCTTTGGGTTTGCCGGTGGTTCCGCTGGTGTAGAGGATGAATAGGAGGTCTTCAGAGTCCATCGGTTCAGCAGGGCAGTCGGCGGAGGCGGTGGGCTGAGCGTCGTGCCACCATACGTCGCGGCCCTCTGTCCATTCCACGTCTTGCTTGGTGCGCTGTACGACAAGGACGTTGGTGACTGAGGGGACGGCGCTATCGGCAAGGGCTGCGTCTACGGCGGACTTTAGGCCCATGGGTTTATCTTTGCGGAAGCCGCCATCTGCGGTGATTACGACTTTGGCTTCGGCGTCGTTGAGGCGATCGCGCAAAGCCTCTGCGCTAAAGCCGCCAAAGACCACCGTATGCGCTGCGCCAATGCGGGCACAGGCAAGCATAGCCACAGCGGCTTCAGGAATCATGGGCATATAAAGGCCAACGCGATCGCCTTTCACCACGCCCATGCCTTTGAGCACGTTTGCCATCTGACACACTTCGCGATGAAGCTGGGCGTAGGTGAGCGTACGCGAGTCACCGGGTTCGCCCTCCCAGATCAGAGCGGCCTTATTGCGCCGTTCGGTGGTTAAGTGCCGATCTAGGCAGTTGTACGAAATATTGATTTTGCCGCCCGTGAACCACTTGGCAACGGGCGGCTGCCAGTCGAGGGTGGTGTCCCACTTTTCAAACCAGTCCAGCTCTTCTTCAGCCAGCCGCGCCCAAAACGCAGCCGGGTCAGCCGCCGCTTCGTCGTATAGCTTTTGGTAAGCTGCCATACTCGGTATTCGCGCGCTTTGAGAAAACGCGGCTGGGGGCTCAAATACCCGCTGCTCTTGCAGTACTGATTCGATAGTGGAGTCTGACATGATGAAGCCTTAATGCGCGATAGAAAATATGGCGAATAAACTTTTAAAACCATACTGCGAATGCTCACGGCTTATGCACCATAAGCCGCGTTCCTTAATATTACCGAACGCGCTTTGGCCTACGCTTCAAAATTCGTCAACATCTTCGCGACATCTTCAAAGAGCGAGTGATTCGTACGACGAAAAGTCTGAAATAATACAGTTAGGGTAAGCTAAATAAGTATAAATACGTACGCTTTTGTGTGTCATTTGTTTTGTAAAAAAGCGTCTGTAAAGCGAGTCGCTGCTGTTGTATTCATACAGTCAGGGCTTTAGAGCATCAAAAACTTCGGTGTACCGCAAGTAAGAGCAGATCGTTCTATCTCTTTCCCACAGCTATGAATACTAATATCCAGCGCCTTAGCGATCGCCTATTGAAAGGAGATTTCCACCGTACGCTAGGCCGGTTTAAATCAGTTCGTAGTGCCTACAGTACCTACCAAAATAGCTGTCAGCAGCTTCGTGCTGACTATTACGAACGTCGGCTTAATCCCAGAGAATTCTCTTTGTTTCCTGATATTTCGTCAGAAGTTTGTTTGAAAAGTCTACGTGAAGACGGCGTGAGTTTTGGCCTGCGTCTGCCTGCTGAAAAGATAGAGAGTGTTTATAAGTTTGCAAGTGAAACGCCTTGCTATGAGCCTGGATCTTCAGATGAGTTCTACGCACATGACGTTCGATCAGACGTCTCAAGCGGTGAAAGACCTGTATTTAGAGGGCTCGTGAAAAATCCGCAGAACTGTCCTGTGATGATTGAGCTAGCCCAGGATCCTAATCTGTTGAAGATTGTTCGTAGCTATTTAAGATACTGGCCTTCTAAGCTCACCTACCATCTCACATGGAGCTTTCCCGTAGATCTTCCGCTCGCTGAACAACAACAGATTTATCCGCCGCTAAACTATCACTACGATGTTGCGGGCTATAACTTTATGACAACGTATTTCTATATTACCGATATAGATGCGACGACAGGGGCGCATGTGATGATTGCAAAATCACACAACCGAAAGCCACCTAGTACGTTATTTGTTCCTGGCATGGCCCCTCAAATTGCACAGCAGGCGATCGCCCACTATGGCAAAGAAAGTGAAATTGTCATCGAAGGCAAAGCAGGCTTCGGCTTTATGCAAGACCCTTCCTGCTTTCATAAGCTTTTGCCTCCCATTAAATCAAAACGACTCTTGCTACAGATTCGCTATTCGTGAGCAATTGTCTATAAACGCTATGGCTTATGGGAACTGAGCAGTCGTACTGTCTGATAGCGGTAT
The DNA here is from genome assembly GCA_963793265.1 of uncultured cyanobacterium. Taxonomy (GTDB): domain Bacteria; phylum Cyanobacteriota; class Cyanobacteriia; order Phormidesmidales; family Phormidesmidaceae; genus Phormidesmis. The sequence continues at coordinate 1,128,187 of CAWBZI010000001.1, read as the reverse complement.
GCTTTATAGTACATTTGAATTAATTATGATATGGTATAGATGTACTATAAAGCGTGTATGAATAGATGAGAGCTAAGCCCAAAGACAAGGACTACGAAAAACTTAAAAAGCTAATAATAGAAGAGCAGCAAACGAAGAAACGTATAACAGAATTAGACGATCAGATTAAAGAACTGAAGAAGGAGAGAAGATCTATGTAATCAGAAGCCTCGCTCAACTTCACATAAAGGACATCTACCGACTTTTTTGATTAAGGATTGCCACAAACTCCGGCTTGACGTTAGTTAGTTCAGCAAAAGGAATCATAAAACCTAGCTGAAGTAAAGACCTAACATGAGCCTTGCAAATCTCTACAACCAACAACATGCTATTAGAAAGGAAATTCTCCGATTGACTTCTGATAAAAGAAGGATGGAAAAGCTACTTAATAACCTTTCCAACATAGAAGAACAAATTAGAAGACTGAAAGGTAGATGATGCAGATGGGTTAAAAGCAGACCATTCAGAAGCGATCCGAAGACAAAAAATAAAATGTATATGAGCGTGATAGCTCTTGATCAAATGAGAGCTGTTATTCGATTTCTCATGTGAATGAAGCACTGCTCTAGCTCTTTTGTGATGGTTTTGTCTAAATCTTCGGGAAGATCAGCCTCTATGAGGCTAAGAACCTCTTTATATACTTTGGTCGTGAGTTTGTCTGCATAGAACTCAGGCTTCTCAAACTCTGGTTCTGCAAAGAAGAGATCTATCTCCATCTCTTCTATCAATGAAACTTGCTCAGTTTGAAAGGCAAGAGCAGTGAATTTTAAGAAAGTATCTATGTCCAAACGAAATTGCTGAATTCCATCCCCTCTTTGTCTGAGAACTTTCCCTAGTGTAGGAAAATCTCTCAACGCTCGTATTGCGTATCTGTTCATGACTATTTCGGCTCTTCTTGACTCAATCCATTCGACCCCTCTCTGTCTTTCTTTGCCCAGTGTGGTTTTCAACTGGGCTTCTATTCTTTCAATTTCTTGAGAAATCTCCTGTAGTTTTTGTACGGCGTCTTCTTTCTCTCTAATAAGACTTCTCAGCTTTTTAATTGTCCAGTCATTTGCGTATCGCGCAATGCCTTCGGCTAGCTTAGTTAGCTGAGCCTGATCATCGCTAGAAGAAAAGTCATCAGAAGAGAAAGAGATATATAGTAATTTCTCAAGAGAATAGTAGTCCGGTTCGTCTGGTAGCTCGTAGACATCTGGTAGCAGGATCGGGATGAGATCTAGATGCCCCTTTGTCCTTCTCGTTTCAATGGTTCCTAGCTCGTCTTGCTGCCATGTTCCTAAGCCATGCTTCCCGATAAAAACAGCGGCAACTCTGGAGTTATAGATTGCAGTCGTAATCTCCTTTGGAAGGCAGTTTCCTCCGCGAAGATTATTTCTATCTATCCAAAGACTCAACCCCTGCGATTCCAGATAGCTGGCAACTATCAAAACCTGATCTTTGTCTTTGGTATTGTGAGACAAAAATACGTCATATGACTGCTTTTGCGGGCTCATAAGCAAATGCTCCAGCTTTTGTTCGTATTTTAGAGCATTTTCAATGGCCGAAGACAGACTACAGCCTGGCTCATGAGTAACTTTAAAGATAGTTCGATGGGATTTTTGCAACCAAGTCTATAATAGTAGGCTCTATTCTTAAAGCTTCTTAGTTTAATATGCATATAGGTGAATATTCTTGGTTTAGAGTATGGCTCTTTCCTATGCAATTTTGGCGGCACTGACCAATCGTTCCTGTAGCGGTTACGACCTGGTAAAACGCTTTAATAAGTCGGTGGAGTGCTTTTGGAGCGCTAGCCACCAGCAAATTTATAAGGCGCTCGCTCAGCTAGAAGAGAGCGAGTATTTGTCGTCTGAGAAGATTGAGCAGGAAAACCGGCCTAATAAGAAGCTGTATACGGTAACCGATAGCGGCAGGCAGCATTTGCAGCAGTGGATTGCAGAAGTGGACGCGATCGCCCCTCTAAAGTCCGATCTGCTCATCAAGCTATCCGTCGGTCACACCGTCCCGACCGAGCCGCTGCTGCAAACCCTACAGGCCTATCACGAGCAGCACAAAGAAAAGCTCAAAAGCTATCAGGCGATCTCGAAGCAGTACGCGCAAATGCCTGAACTCACGCGCGAAAATCAGTTTCAGTATCTAGCGCTGCGAGCGGGCATTCGTCAGCAGCTTGCCTGGGTGGCCTGGTGCGAAGAGGCCATGGGCTTTTTGGGTCAGCCGGTTGCGGTTAGAGAGTCTTCTTCGGTGAGCTGACATTGCTGGCACAGGCCAAAAAATTCAAGCGTGTGGTAGAAAATCCTGAAGTCATGAGACTCCGTAAGGTGCGTTTCTAGCCCGTGCACAGGGCACTCGTCCATCACCGCTGAGTTGCCACAGCGCACGCAGGTGAGATGGTGCGTGTCTTCTTTGGCGAGGCTGTACAAAGATTCTCCGGTGGAGAGCGTCCGAACTTGAACGATGCCTTCTAGCTTGAGCGATTCTAGGGCGCGGTAAACTGTTGCGAGCCCAACGCTGACGCCGTGCTGTTTGAGCTGCATGTAGAGTTCTTGCGCAGAGATAGCGTCTTTTGTCTGCTTTAGCGAGTCTAAGATTTGGTTTTGACTGCGGGTGCGACGGCTTTTCATATGCCTGTTTTAAAGAGCCTTTTCTATTGGCTGATATCCAAGCCTTTCTTGCCTACGAGTGATAGCAGGATAGTGACTTGCGGGTTCCTTTTCTAGCTTAAGTGAGCTACGGCAATAATTGCGGTAGGATCTCACTTGTTCATACTTTCCTCTTTGGCTTAAGAGCGACTACTGTGGCCCAATTTTCTCAAGGCAATCTGTATCAGGCAAAGGTGTATGTGACTTTGCGGCCTTCTGTGCTTGACCCGGCAGGGACGGCGGTGCGCTCTGGGCTTAAGCATATGGGCTACGACAATGTGTCTAAGGTGCGAATTGGTAAATATATTGAGCTGGAGCTGATGGCTGAGAGTGAGGCGTCAGCGCAGCAGCAACTCGATAAGATTTGCGATCAGCTATTGGCAAATCCGGTGATTGAGAACTATCGGATTGAGGTGCTTGCCGCCGCCATTGCCTGAAGCTTTTGACTCAACTTAACTAATTAGGCCATCGAAAACGTTAGCAAAATCAGGACATACGTTATGAAGTTTGGGGTGATTGTTTTTCCGGGGGCGAACTGCGATCGCGATATTGCCTACATTCTGCGCGATATTCTGCATCAGCCGGTGCGAATGATCTGGCACGAAGAAGGCGATCTGGCTGATGTAGACGTGGTGGTAGTGCCGGGCGGCTTTAGCTATGGTGACTATTTGCGATGTGGGGCGATCGCTCAATTTTCTCCAGCGATGCGAGCAACCGCCCTGCACGCAAACCAGGGCAAGTTCGTGATGGGCATTTGTAATGGGTTTCAGGTGCTTACGGAGATGGGGCTGCTGCCGGGGGCGCTAGTGCGCAATCGAGACTTGCATTTTGTGTGCGATCGCCTGCCGGTAAAAGTAGAGCGCACCGATCTCCCTTGGACTCAAAATTATCAAAAAGATCAGGTAATTACGCTGCCGATTGCCCATGGTGAAGGCTGCTACTACGCTGCGCCCGATACGCTTAAGGCGCTAGAAGACAATAATCAGGTGCTTTTTCGCTACTGTGATGCCAGCGGCAACGCCAATGAACTTGCTAATCCTAACGGCTCGCTGAACAATATCGCGGGCATCTGCAACCTAGCTGGTAACGTTTTGGGTATGATGCCTCACCCCGAACGCGCGGCCGACAAAGCGCTAGGCAATACTGATGGCCTAGCGCTGTTTGAAGGGTTGCTTAAGTTGGCATTAGTGGCTGCTTAAGCTAGCTAGTTAACCCTCAACCGACGAGTAACCACGGTCAGCCCGTCTTCACGCACTAGCAAAGCTGACACCCACCGACTATCCGCTTCGCTAGGCGCTTCGCCAACTTTAAACAGGCCCCCCGCGGCTAACAGCTCTAGCTCTACAGGCCGACCCGTAAAGAAATCTTCGGAGGAAGCCCCTTCCTCTACCGCTGCGCCTAGCAAATAGCGACTGCCTAACGGCTCCATCACAATCGCGTCAAAGTCATAGCTTTCACCGGACTCTACCTGCTCGGGCAAAATCACCGAAACGGTAGGCGGCATTTCGCCTGAGGTCATCACATTGCGCTCGGAGAGGGTTTCTTGCGAGACGACTTTACCGGCTGCAAAAGTTTGCTCTGAGCGAATGACTGACGCTAGCTCGGTAGGCTGACCGTTGGCGAGCTGGGTGCCGTTGATATAGGTAACTGTCTCAGCGGTGTAGCCGCCGCTAACCGATTCCCAAGACTGTAGCTCGACGCGATAGGTCAAATTTTCGTAGCGACTCCAAAGGGTTTCTAGCGCCGTGGGGAGGGTTTCGTAGGTAAAGCCGTCGTTGTTTGTAAACGCTGGGCTGTAGTGCTGCATCACGCCATCAACATTGCCAGCAGAGGCGGCAGTTTCGATTTGCTCAAGGGCACTGACTAGCTCAGCGGGTGCGGTTTCAGGAGAGGCTGCTTTTGCCTGCTGGCTGCTGCCTACGCCTAATGCCAGCGCACAAACAAAAGCAGAGGCAATTTTGAGCCGATGGGCAGGCCAGTAGAAGCAATTAGTCATGGGCTTTACAGTTCCTTTTTGTAAGCAGTTAAGCGGTGCGTGCGCTAATGAGTGAGGCCGTAGGCGCAGCCATATTTGTCGGAAGATACTACCTTAAATCAAGGTAACCTGAAATTTGTATTGTTACGGTTATTTTAAAGGGGTGGCATACTGTCGTGAGTGATAAAGGTAAGAAGCTGCTAATCGCCGCTAGTGGGACGGGCGGCCACTTGTTTCCGGCGATCGCGACCGCTCAACAGCTCGCTGATAGTACGATCGAATGGCTGGGCGTTCCCGACCGGCTCGAAACTCAGCTCGTACCTGATAAATATCCTCTACATACAGTGCGCCTGGGGGGTGTTCAGGGTGGTTTGGGCCTCGGTACGCTCAAACTAGCGGCTCGCTTTGCAAAATCCACTGCTCAGGTGCGTAGCTTACTCAAAAAGGGCGGTTTTCAAGGCGTATTTACGACAGGCGGCTATATCTCAGCGCCTGCGATTATTGCAGCGCGCTCGTTGGGCCTACCTGCGATTATGCATGAGTCTAATGCGCTTCCCGGTAAGGTAACGCGGTGGCTGAGCCCGTGGTGCACGCTGGTGGCGCTGGGATTTGGCGAGGCGGCTCAGTATTTGCCGAAGGCAGAGACGAAGGTCGTGGGTACGCCTGTGCGATCGCAGTTCTTAAGTGCCACTCAAACCGGCCTGAGCGATATTGATATTCCCGCAGACGTGCCTTTAATTGTGGTTGTCGGGGGCTCTCAGGGCGCAGTTGCCGTCAATAACTTAGTTCGCAGCGCAGCGCCTGCCTGGATTGAATCAGGCGCTTGGATTGTTCATATCACAGGTACTAACGACCCGCATGCCGACAGCTTTAGCGATCCTCACTATATTCATCGCCCTTTTTACGACAATATGGCGGCGCTTTTTCAGCGGGCGACTCTGGCGATTAGTCGAGCAGGCGCTGGCACGCTAATTGAGCTGGCAATTACGGGCACGCCCGCGATTTTAATTCCCTATCCTTTTGCCGCTGAAGATCATCAAACATACAACGCAGCTGCTTTTAGCGAAGCGGGCGCGGCCTTGCTTCATCAACAATCTATGCTATCGACTGAACGATTACAGGATCTGGTTTTAGATTTGCTCAATGACTCAGCTCGGCTTGGGGCAATGCAGACGGCGGCTCAAGGCTTATCAACAACAGATAGCGCTGCCAAGATGGCTCAGTTAATTTGTGAGTGCTTAGACGTTTGATTTGCGCAGACGAAGATATAGGTATAGAACTGTTCAAAGATGTCCTTCTTTCAGTACCAAGAACTGCCTAGTCTGTTCTATTCTTTACAAAAGTTGTGTGAGGGATACTGAGAAAATTGTGAGGATAGGAACGATGCTTATCGCTGGCTATAGGGCTGCTGTCTGATTAAATGGTATAGATAGGCACGTTATCACGGGAACATAGATGACTGGTTTGGGCTCTTAGTAAACTAGGCCAAAAGCTTGCTGTATCAAGGCTTGCCGTGCCCTTGTCACGGATATAAATACGATCAAAGCACTGCTGCTTTTGATGTATGTGTATCGGTGGCTCGGTTTCAAAAGTGCATCTATCCATCTGCCTAGCAACTAATCAGACACCCTTGTGTGAGCAAGTCGAAGTTTTTACGGAACCCGTGAATTTCATGAAAACTTCGTTATGTTAGCCCGTATATGCACCTTCTCAAGCTGTCCTGATCTTACTATCAGTGCAAGAACTTAGTAGATACAGAGCACAAAACCAGACATGCAGTTCTAGACGGGGTGCTAGACGGGGTGCTAGGCGGAGTGCCAGGCGGGGTGCCAGGCGATCGCAGTCGTTTGTATTCTTCCTTTGTAGCCGGTGCAACTTCAGTTTGTTTAAGGGGTGGAGGTAATAGGAAGCCCAATGTATTTTTTAAGCGCAGTCACTTCAGGCAAAACCATGACTAAAGCGGCTATCTTGCTGGCATCTATTCCAGCTTTTTTACTCTCAGCAACCAGTGGTTTTGCTCAAGGGCTTCCCGATCTCACTGACGAGCAGCAGGCTGAAGACGGCCCTGCTTTAGTGCGCCCGGTATCTACCCCCACGCCTGCGGTTAATCCGCTGCCTGCTATTAGCCAACAGCGCATTCCCCTATCGCCAGGCGATCGCCTCAGACTGACCGTGCCAGGTATTGGCGGTGAAGAGTTTACCGGCGAGTATGAGGTTAACTTCGCAGGCGATTTAGAAATTCCATTCTTAGCGCCTGTGCCAGTTTTAGGCTTGGTGCCTGCTGAGGTTCAGGCGCGATTGCGCGATCGCTTCCTAGCCGAGCAGCTTTTTCTACCCGGTCAGCTCAGAGTCAGCGTTCAAGTTCTAAACTACGCGCCCGTTCAGGTCGCCGTAGCTGGCCAGGTTTTCAAGCCGGGTCGAATTTTGCTCTCCCAAGAGAGTTTAGTTTCGGTGGATGCTCAAGGCGTCAATGACGAAGGCGAATCGGTTTCACTGCCGGGCGACTACCCCGTTGAGCGCTATCTAACCTCTGCGCTGAAGGCAATTGGCGGCGTGCGGCCTAACGCTGATGTCTCTAGGGTGCAGGTTGTTAGAGGCGGACAGGCGGTCGATGTCGATCTCTCTGGAATCTTTAATGGCACGTCCGTGACAGATTTCCCGCTGATTGCAGGCGATCAGATTGTGGTGCCAAACGCAGGGGTGCTGCAAACAGACTTGATCAAGCCCTCTCAAATCACGCCAGACAGCGTAGATTTGTATGTCTCTAATGTGACTCAGCCGGGCGGGGGCAGCTCTTTGCAAGGCAGCAGCGATGTCAACGTGGCCTCTTTTGCATACGGTGCTACTTTAGCTCAGGCGCTAGTGTCAGCTAGATGTGTGGGGGGTACGCCATCTACTAACGCAAACCGGCGCGCTTTGTTTATTCAAACTGACACCGAAACAGGCGAGGTGATTACCTCGGAGTACAGCATTCCTGATGTGATAGACAATGCGACGCCCTCGGTTGAAGACAACCCGTTCTTGATGCCGGATGATGCGATCGCCTGCTATGACTCTCGCAATACCAACATTCGCGGCATACTAGGAACAGTAGTTGATTTTATCAACCCGCTCAATCTTTTAATTAACCTGTTCGATAACGACTGATTCGATTCACTCCTTTTTAGTTCCTGGCCCGTTCGACTAATCGCCTCCTTTGTTCGTCAACGACTCTCACTGAAATATTGACCAATGACTGACTCTTCTTTCCCCCAAACTTCGTCTAGCCCTGCGATTCGCCGCAGTCCTAACGCTTCTAAGCATGGTGCCTCTAAACTAGGCTACTTAGGACTCGGCTTGCTCGCAAACGCACTAATTTGGGGGCTCGCGCTGGCCTACCTCAAACTAGCGCCTGAGACTTATCAAAGCGAGTTTGGTCTTAACGTACTCGGATCTTCTGCGACTGCAGAAGTGACCCTGCCAGACGGTGGGCGAGCGGCGCAGTCACCAGCGGCTTATTCGCCTGCAACAGAAGATCCGCGTACTGACTACGTGTATCTCTTGCAGAGTCCAGACATTATTAAAGAAGCGGCTGAAAAAGTAAACCTGACCGTTAGAGAGTTTGGCGAGCCAGATGTGACGATAGACGAAGACAGCTCGATTATCGCGCTTTCTGTAGAAGGGGATACGCCTAAGCTGGCGCAAGATCAGGCTACGGCGCTGTACGTTGCGCTAGAGGACAGGGTTAGTCAGTTGAGAACCGCTGAGCTAGCGCGTCGCAAGGGGAATACCGAAACCAGTTTGGAAGCTGCTCGCGATCAGGTAGAAGCGGCTCAAGAAGCGCTGGCGGAATATCAGGCCACTTCAGGGCTAAGTTCGGACGCGCAGATTGATGATTTGGCGGTGGGTATTGAGCAGCTTCTTCGGGAACAGGCACAGGCGATCGCTGAAGAGAGAGGGCTTGGCAGCCAGGTTCAGCAGCTTGCTCAAGACATTAACGAGTCTTCGGCAGGCGCAGCAGATGCCTACAGGCTTCAGGCGGATGCGGTTTACCAGAGTCAGTTTGAAGAATACGGTACGGTAGCTGCTGAATATTCTGATGTCTCTTCACAGCTCGGTTCTCAGCATCCTATGGTTGTTGCCAAGCGGGCGGAGCTAGAAGCCTTAGAAGATGCGATAGAAGCAAGAGGCTCTTCTCTGCTGGGTAGACCCGTCACGCAGGCAACGCTTACTCAGCTAGCGCCGATTGGTATTGACCCTCGGGTTGCGGCGTCTCGTGGCGACCTCTTTCAGCAGGCGGTGACCAGCAGAGCTAGCCAGAGCGGTTTGCAGTCTCAGACCCAAGAGCTTAACAATCAAATTGTGGGTCTTCAGAATCGCCTGGACAATCTTACTCAAGAACAGTTTACTGTAGACCGATTACAGCGAAATCTTCAGGTCGCAGAGGCTATCTTTGCCTCTACGGTGGCAGAGCTGAATCTGAATGAGGGTGATATCTACTCGGTTTATCCGCCGATTCAGCTCGCGGCTGCGCCGACTCTACCTGATGAAGATAAGTACATTTCTCCCAGCCCGCCTGTGGCTATTGGCGGCGCGCTAGCAGGTTCTTTCTTAGCGACCACAGGTCTACTGCTCCTCTGGACTAACCGCAGAAACGCGACCGAAGAAAGATTTGCAGCGGCTGATTTTCCTTTTAGAGCTTAGGATATGACCGATGCAAGCTTGGCGAGCAACCTCAAAAACAGGCTCGTAAAAGGGGTCGCTGGGGCCTTTGGGCTACGGCTGGTATATACAGGGCTGACGTTCCTTACGGGCATTTTGCTTGCGAAGGTCTTAGGAAAGTCAGGCTACGGAACTTATATTTATGCGGTGGGGTGGGCGTATCTATTGAGCGTTCCGGCCACGATGGGCTTTGATAACTTCATCGTTCGCGAGATTGCGGTCTATCAGAAGCGGGCTGACTGGGGCCTGATGCGAGGCATCTTGAGCTGGGCGAATAAAGCGGTGCTGATGGCGTCGGTTTCGGTGGCTTTGGTCGCGATGTCGGTGGCCTGGTTTTTGGTGGATGATGTGCGATCGCAGCCCTTTATTGGCTTTTGCATTGCAATCTCGCTCATGCCTGCTCTATCGCTAAGAAACGTCAGACGCGGTGCGATGCGAGGGCTGCACCAAATTACGAAGGGCCTTTTGCCCGAGCTGCTGATAGATCCGCTGATTTTAGTCACGCTGACGGTAGGTGCCTACTGGCTGCTCAAAGACGAGATTAGTGCGCTTTGGATTATTGGATTCTATGGCGTGGGCACGGGTATCACGCTGGTTATTATCAGCCGGTTTTTACGCCAAGCGCTGCCTGAGGGAACTAGAGGTGTACAGCCGTCTTATAAGGCTAAGTTTTGGATGAGCGGCGCGCTGCCCTTCATGCTGATAGAAAGTATTCCAATTGTGAATGCGCAGACTGACGTGCTGATGCTAGGTGCGCTGAAGGGGGTAGATGCAGTAGGTCTGTATGCGCCTGCGAACCGAGGGGCGCAGCTCACGACGTTTATTTTGATGGCGGTGAGTAGCACTCTAGCCCCAACCATTGCCAGTGCCTATGCCGACAACCGCCTGACAGAGTTGCAGCATACGATTACCAAAAGCGTGCGGGTTGTCTCAGGTGTCGCGTTTATGTTTGCAGCCAGTCTGATTGTGGGCGGACATCTATTTTTGAGCTTATTTGGCCCAGAGTATGTTCAAGGTCAAAGCGCGCTCTACATTCTGTGCGTTGGGAGCTTTGTATCTACTTCAATTGGGCTCTCGTTTACGATTTTGAATATGACAGGTCACGAGCGCTTTACGGCTAAAGTTGGCTGGTTCACAACGGTGTTCAATATCGCGCTCAATGCTATCTGCATTCCGATTTGGGGTGTTGAAGGCGCAGCGCTGGCGACTTCTAGCAGCATCGTGCTAGGTGGTTTTGTAAGTTTGTATGCCGTCCGCAAAAAGCTCGGGATTGACGCAACCTTAATGGGATTAGCCGCAAAGCCACCCGCGCAAAATAGCTAGTGATCGTGACGCGGTTAATGTCTATTTTTACGGTTAGCGCCGCCAGAAACAAGCTGCGCGCTTTTCGCCTGTGGCTGGATGAGTGCTTGATGGTTGACCCGTACGGCAGCAGGTTTTGAGACTGATTTGTCGCATATCTCTATAGAAGTCTACGTAATTACACTTGAAGTAACGTTTAGACTTGACTGTGAGCCTGCGTGTGCCAGCGCTGAATATCGGCAGCATATTGCTTGGCTGCTGCCGACCATGTGGGTAGCGACTGACTCGGGGTTGCCTGAGTCGTTTGGGTGAGCTGAGCGATGATTTTGGTGGCTGCAGCGGTTGGATTTTGGGTGTTAATAGGAATAATTGAGCCCTGGCCAACTTCGATGGCGGCTTGATTGCGATCGTTGACGACGACCCATTTTTTAAAAGAAGCCGCTTCAGCGATAGGCAGGCCGAAGCCTTCGCTTTCAGAGAGATAAACGACCGCCGAAGCCTCGCGATACCACTGGGCTAAGGTGCGATCGTCAATGTGCCCCTGATAGTGCACCCAGGGCAGGGCTTTGACTGATTCGAGAAAGGCTTCTCCTTCTGCCTGCGTTGAGCTGTTCATGCCGCCGACAAGCTGAAGCTGCCAGTCCTGATGACTTTGTTCTCGCAGCGCTTTGACAATTTCAAGCGCTTCTGGCAGGCGCTTAGCAGCAGGATCGATCCGGCCTACTGAGAGTAGAAAGGGCTGACCCGAATGGGGCAGTTGAGTAGGAAGCAGGCTCGATAGCGATGAGTCTGCGCCGTTGGAGATAACTTTGAGCTTATCTTTGGCTTTGAGCTGAGGCCGAAAGTGATGCAAGTCGGCCTGGGTGGCCTGGCTAACGGCGACGATTTGCTTAGAGAGCCAGATGGAGGCGTCTAGATAAATCAGCGATCGCAGCGCAGTTTTTAACCGGCTCCCGTATTTCTCTTTGGCTTTCCACTCATTCACGTCATGAATCACCGCAATGGTGGGGGGGTGCCAGGGCAGCAGCACCGGGTTAGAGAGCCACACGACGACCTCTAGATCCCTCTTTTTACAGTACCGGTGAAACTGAGTAGCCAGCCAAAAATAGCGCTTGCTAGGCGCGTAGTCTAGCTCGGGTACAACTTCTACGTAGTTTGTGAGCTGTTGCAGTGCGGGTGTGTTGTTAAGTGCGTTGGGTGAGCTAAGTATAGTTGGCCTAATGCCCTGTGCGGCCAGCGATTCGACGAGTGGCGGCAGTAGGCGATCAAGATACTGGCCAATGCCTAAACGAGGGCCTAGATAGTAAGCAATTAGGGCAACGGTCATAGGGCGATTTTTTATGGCTAAAAAATAGAAGAAGAAATGGCTAGCTTGGATGTTAGAAACTACAAACATCCTGCCAGTAATGCGGGCGGCTAGCGTGAGGTTTAAAGGCTATGAAACGAAAAGTTTGGTACGGCTTTACGGTAACTTTGCAGCTACCCTAATTTCGTGGGTGTACGCAGGGCGTGTGATAGCCAATGAGGCATATGTAGATATACCCTAAATTCATAGGAAACCCGGTATCAATACTGAAGGCAATTGCAGTAAAGCCGTATCAGCGCCTGGTGCTAACCGAAGATTCTTCCTGACCTTGCACGCCTTTCGCTGTTTTATATAGTTAACGCAGATAGTTAAAAACTTAAGTATTTAGATATCAAGAGCGCAAACGACTAAAGCCAGATCACAGCCAGATCGTAGCCAGATTACTAAAAAGCAGATGACCACCTTTTCTCAACCCACCAGTCAGCCCACCAGCCCACCGACCAGTCAGCCCGCTGAAAGATCTGTTGAGCGTGCCACCAGTTTTCCATTTTGGATTATCTTCGGCATTGCTATGTACACACCGTTTGAGGAATTTTTCCTCAGATGGTTGCCAGGTATTATTCCAGTCGCCCTACGGTTTGTTCCGGAGCTTATTCTCTATGGGCTGCTGGTTTGGGTTTGTGGATCGCGGCTGTTGCGGGGGCGATCGCTCAGAAAAACGCCGATTGACATGCTGGTTGCGGCCTTTTTCCTCTCGACGGCGATTTCAATCGTGCTCAACGGTTCGCCGATTGTTGGCAGCATTATCAACCTTCGAACCATATGGCGCTATCTGTCTGTTTTCTACATTGTGGTCAACCTAGACATTTCGCCTAGAGATCTCAAGCGAATGCTGAAGGGCCTACGGATCGTTATTTTGATTCAGGGGGTTATTGGCTCGATTCAGTACTTTCTGCCTGCTAGCTTTAATCAGGCGTTCTTTGCCCCTCGCGAATTTGAAATTGGTGACTACAAAGGCGCATCGCAGGCGTCTTCTGGCGATCTTAAAGTGGGTGCGACAGCCGGTACGTTTTCAGATAGTGCGGTGCTCTCAGCATTTCTACTGGTGGGCTTGTCGCTGTTTTTATCGACTATTTATGCTACTAGCGGTAGCCTACTGCCTAGCCTGCCAGATATGGGCAGCTTGGGCGCTATTATGTTTGGTTTGTTTGCCTCTAAAAAACGGGCTGCTTTGGCGATCGCGCTCATTACCCCGCTACTGGTTTTTTACGTATACCGCCGCCGCCGCGACTTGCTGAATGTGAGCTGGCTCTATGGTGGCCTAGCGCTAGCCGGTGTGATTGCTATTGCAGCTGCAGGCGTTGCGGTAGAGTCTTTCTCTGGCGCTGACGACCGGCAAAAGTCTATTAATTTAACGACCTACTTCTTGCAGGTATTTTCACCCGAATACTGGCAACAGTCCAACGAAGAAGCGCGAGGGTGGTTTATGCGAACGATTCTGAATGGAATTTTTAGCACGCATAGCTGGTTCGGCTTTGGCCCTGATTTTGATCAAACTCAAAAGGCCATCAGAGGCACGTTAAGTACTGCTACAGATATGGCCAAGCTTGAGCGAGATGCGCCTGTATTCGACGATGGCTTTTGGTTTGCCTTTATCGCCTACTTTGGCATCATCGGCACCGCTATCTACGGCTTCATGCTCAAGCGGCTTTATGACGCGGCCCGCTGGCTGTCACGAGTTTCTGCCGAACCCGACTACAGAACGCTAGGGGCTACTTTTGCCACACTCATTTTTGTGACGGTGCTCTACACGTTTGTCGAGCGCATTTTTCGGCTGCGCGCATTCAGCTTCTACTTTTGGTTGCTAGCGGGCCTTGTGATTAATATTTGCCATGTAAAGATGGCAGCGATAGAACAGAGCCGTCGCCTCTCAGCTAAGACTGAAGTAGCGCCTGACGCATCAGCTCTGTAAGCAAAGCGTGTTGATAAAGTGTGTCGATATATACGGCTTTTATCTTGGGCAAGAGGTTAAGTTCTGTTACTATAGCTACGTCTCAGTATAAGTACGTATGCTTAATCTCTGCATTTACCAAACAGAGCTGTCTGATTAGATAAATTTGGCCTAGCTAGTCAGTCCAATAGTGTCAGTCCAATATTGACCTCTCAAAAGATAGCGGGACTGTTTGAGAACAAACGCACCTACTAAAGCACCTACTAAATATGTCTATTGGTGAATGAACTATTGAGTGCATATACGTAAGAGTTACCGCTAGTGCCCTTTGAAGTATTCAAAAATTGCAGAGTTAGGAGACTAAACCTATGGTTTATCAACAAACGCAACCTGTTTCGGAGGCTGCTTCTACCACCCGGCAGGACGCCATACCTCTGCCGAAAAGACGTCCTTCTTTCGCCTACACCATGGAAAAGGTTGTAGCGCATTTGAGCGGATACACGAAGCCGAAGGTCTTAGATATTGGCTGCGGGCGTAAGTCAGATATTGGCCGATACCTAAAAGAGCACGATACCCACGCTCTCATTCATGGCGCAGATTTAGACGAGTATTCGCTCAAGAACACTGACGTAGACGAGCTATTTATTTGTGATGCTGCTGATATGCCGTTCGCTGATGGCAGCTATGATGTGGTTTTCTCTCAATTCTTGCTTGAGCATGTCCATGACTCACAACAAACGGTGGATTCTATTGCAAGAGTGACAGCGCCCGGCGGTCTTGCGACTTTGATTGTTCCGAATCCAACGTCGCCTGCTTCAACGGTGGCTAAGCTGACACCTTACTCTTTTCACCTCTTTTTTAAGAAGAAGATTCAGCAATACGATAATGTAAGCGAAGATACATTTCCAACGGTTTTTGACTTTAAAAGTATCAAGAATCTGGAACAACAGATGGCAAAAGCAGGCTTCACTGACGTTGAGTCCGCTTTTATCCCAGAGATGTATTTTAGATTTCGCTACCGGCCTATTATGATTCGTTTGGCAATGGTGTATACCAAGGTTTTGACCTCGTTGAACCTAAACTTGTTGAAGTCTTCGGTCGTGGTTAGTGGCATTAAGACCAAAGTATAGAGGCTAGTTCACGCAGGGTCATCTGAAGAATATCGAGCCCCTTTCAAAGCAGATCTGCCATATGTTTTCTCGGATCTTTCGCCTGCTGCCTGTACGGCTATTGGCTATCGCGCTGAGCGTGATTTTGCTGTGCTTGGGATATGCCTATCTACGAAGCTCTGTCGCCGATGCTGAAGGTGGTGCCGAGAACGCTGCGAATCAGGTGATTGACGCTAAAGCTTCTCTGTCAGCGTCAGCTCAGCCGTTGGCCTCAGATCTAACGTGCTTTAACGTCAACTCTGTTCAGATTCAGTCCTGGCATTCTACAGATTTTCTAAGTGCTGCTGGGCAGCTAAGGCCCAAGGTGCTCAGGGTTCCGGGCGGTGAGGTGGCGAACTATTGGGACTGGCGAAGGGGCGGCATTATTGAAGATGCCAGTCAGATGCCAGACGGACTGCCCGAGTACATGCGATATGGCGCGCAAGATAATACCAACAGCAAGCTAGAAGACTATAAGGTGGGGCTTGCGGCCACAAATTCTCAGGCGCTGTTTGTGCTGAATATGCTGACGTCTGATTTGGGCGATCAGATTGATATGCTGAGCGCGGCAGCCAAAGCTGGCATCGAAATTAAATACCTTGAGTTAGGGAATGAGTACTACTTTGGTATTCCAAATTATGCTCACAGGTTTCCGACGCCTGAGTCTTATGGTGAGGAGGCCAAGGTTTGGATTGGATACTTAAAAGATATTTTTCCAGGGATAGAAGTGGCCGTATTTGGGGTGGTGCCCAAGCCTAATAGTTCGCCAAGAGAGCTTCAGTGGAACCAGGCTTTGATGAGGACGGCTTTACCGGTTGCTGATGCGATCGCCCTGCATCTGTACCCCACCCCTGGGCTAGATCCTAACGGCTTTTCAGATAGCGGCTATCCGGCTTTTGATGAAAATGATTTTGCCACTATTTTTGGTGAGCCCTTTCGATATTGGGCGGCGATGCGCGATCGCCCCGCCTACGACATTATTCCAAACGACAAAGAGATCTGGATTACCGAGTTCAATCTCATTGAAGACGTTTTTGGAGATAACTCAAGCCGACGCCCTCGGGTGATGGGCACCTGGGGACATGGGCTATATGCGCTGGCGATGAACCTGATGTTTTTAGAAGAAAGTCGGGTGAAAATGACCTGCAACCACGATTTGGTTGAAGACTTTAAGTTTGGCGCAATTTTGCCCCATGAAAATAGCTTTCGCCTATCAGATGAGCAAACTTATCCGGTGACGCCGATGTCGCTTTCAGCTACCGGGCAAGCGTTAAGCCTGCTGGGTGAAACCTCAACAGGTATGAACCAGGCTCAGGCGCTCAGCTTTACTGAGTCGCCGCGGTTGACGGGCAAAGAGGGATTCACCTATTCGGCGCTGTATGGCTGGCGATTTGATCGATCGTCTAGTAGCACTTCTGATAGCAAGTCAGCGCCAGTGGGCGCTGTGGTGATGAATCTTTCGGACAATGTTGTTCAGCTCGATGTGGCAGACATTGTGTCTAATAGTGTTCACTACCAGCAGCTATCTGCCGATCCTAGAACGCTGGTGACCGATGCGTATTCACTAACTGTTCAAAAGGGTACGACAGATGGGGCGATCGCACTGCCGCCCCATTCTGTTACTCAACTACTCTCTCCTTAGCGCGCGCTAGCGCCAAATCTTTTAGTTCTTCAGCGCCGACAGCACTTTAATCGCTTTTTTACTCAGAAGATTTGGTTTGCTAAGAAGATTTCGACTGAAGCGATGACGCGTGGTTCCGACCGGCACACTTTTGTAAGCAGTCTGTTTTTTCAAAGGCTTAGGCATAGAGCCCGATAGACCGCCGTCACCCGCTCGCTCTAGAAGGTCTTCATAAGCGCCGCACTCAATCTCTGCTAAAAAGCCTTCTGTGAACCGTTGGAGGCTGGCCTGCTTCATTTTACGCAGGGCTTCGCGATCGCCTAGTAGCTCATCAAAAGCGCTAGCGCAGTCAGCTTCATTGCCAAAGTAGCGAGCGCCTGGCCCTGCCACCCACCGATTGAAGTGATTGTCGTGCGCCAGAACCGATGCGCCTGCGCCAAGCGCTTCTACCAAAGACGGATTTGTGCCACCTACTGAGTGTCCGTGAACGTAGAGCGCTGCGTAGTATCTGAGCGCGCCCACGGTGGCCTGGTCGTAGATTCCGCCAGGGAAGAAGACCTCATCGCTAGCGGCCTCTAATACCTGCTTGTGGTAGTCGTTTTCGAGGGGGCGATAGTTACCTAAAACAACAAGTTTCTCGCCCCTATGGCGGCTAGAGAAAGCCGCCACAATCTCTAGAATGTTGTTCTCGGGCTCGGGCCTAGCGATAACGATGGAGTAGTTGCCAGGCGTGAGCTGGTACTGTTCTAGCAGCTTGGCATTGGCTCTGCCGACACGCTCAGCGCCGTATGGAATCATGGTGATTTTGCGCCGAGACACCCGAGTGGCCAAGTGATTTTCAATTTCGGGATGGTCTGCGACAAGGTGGTTGCCAAACCAGCAGCCGAAGCGCTCGTTAAGGTATAGCCATGCTTTTTCAGGCGTGCTCCACTTCTGCCTGCGCCACTCCAAGCCGTCCATATTAATAACGTTTGTGAGCCCTTTGAGTCGGTACCAGACGCAGAAAATTGCGGTGTTGTATCCCAATGTGAGAATGAGGTTGCCTTCGCGGGCAGCGTGAAGCGTTGATTTCCAGTCGAATACGATAGTGCCGACTGCGCTGGCCTCTGCCACTGGAATATGAACAAGGCGAATACCGTTCCAGTATTCTTCAGAGACTTGCTTGCCAGTGTAGTGTTCGCAGTAGACGGTGACCTGCCAGCCTCTGCCGACCAGATAACGAGAGAGCCGTTCTGCAAACGTTTCAAAGCCTCCATGATTTCCAGGAATTCCACGGCAGCCTAAGATCGATAGTTTTTTCACGAGATTTATATGCCTGGTTTAAGCACGGTTATAAATGGACGCAACAGGAGATAAAGCACAAACAAAAGACAGACGTTCAAATGGCGATCACGCTATACAAAATCAAAATAGAATACGAAAAAGTCGCTAAGTCCTTCGAATGTGACCGGTATTCAAAGCTCGAGTTTGACTTGGCGGTGACTTTTCCTAACTTCGCTTGGGTGATGAGAAATATGTTCAAAAGCTCAGTAATGACCCCATAAAAAATATGTTTCTAAAACGAAGCTGCTGCATCACTAAATATATTCAACTAAGCATTACCGCTGATTGACAGAGCCTCACGAAGATTTTTACCTGGTCTTTATCAGCCTTACGAATTGTGTAGACGTTCGCTGAAGCAGACTTGCCAAAAATGGCCTTGCGAAGGCGTGCATTGTTCAAAAGCCTTTATTCAAAAGCCTTTAAATGCTACCTGTTGCACGATTTGAATGCTGTCTAACTGTTGTGGAAACCTTGAAAGTAATTCTTTTCATAGAAAGAAAAGAATGAAGATCTTTTGGCTCTTACATGCGCGAATACCGTAGTAAACACCAATGACATATTCAGTGATCTTGTGCTAACAGCCGGAGGGCTCTGTGCCAGAAGTTTGATAAAAGTCGTTTTTAAGGCTTGCCTCCGTGACTTTGATCACTTTTCGCAACGGTATCAGCTATTAATCCGTTTTTGAGGACATCGTAAGGGTTACATGCAGCGCTGCTGGGCCTGCTCAATTTTGTACCGGAGTTTATCGGTTTGTCCGAGCGCGGCGTCTCGATATAGCCTTTCAAATTCTCGGTTGAAATGAGCCGCGACCGTTTTGTTTTCAAGGATTAATATTGTCTCGTCATTCTGCGTATTAGCTGCATGGCTCCAGTTGTGAGAGCCCACGATGACCGTTTTGCCATCGATGATGGCAAATTTGTGATGGAGCTTGTCACCTGCAAGCAGGTGCGGTAGGCCAACTGACTTTATGGGCCGTTCCCAGGGATTATTGTCAGCTTCTATGCGGCAGCGGCGATCGAGAATCGTGACGCCTAGCATATCTAGCGCTTCGCTATAGCTGCGATAGGCAAACGTAGGCTCAATGAGCCCGCGTAGGGCAACACCCGTTTGAACCTGCGCTTCTAGCTGATTGGCAATGCGCTGCTCTGAGAAAACGAAGAGCGCTAGATCAACGCTGCGTGAAGCCTGGCTGAGTGTCTTAGCGATCAGGCCGTTGCCGCTGCTTATCCATGGCTGGCTGGCAGATAGCGGTGAGAATTGGAGGGTAATGGTGCTGCTCGCGCCGTTGTTAGGCAGTGCGATTTGCTGGGCTGAGCGCTGGCTTTTTTGCAGGCCGAAGCGACTGTCGGGCTGCTTCCTGGGCCCATCGCCCCACATTTCGTTGAACTCATCTGTGAAGTGACTGGCAAGAGTAGCGCTATTAATTTTGAGTAGCGCGTTGGCGTTGCCTCTGCTTTCGGGCTCGTCACCATCGCCATGAATGCCGGATAGCGTCAGGTTAGCTGAGCCGGTTAGTACCTGCTGGCCGTCTATGACGATGAATTTGTGGTGCATAAGGCCGCTGCCCTTTGAGCCGTCAGCGGTGTCGTCTATGAGGGGAATGTCGGCGGTGCGTAGTATTTTGAGGGCATCAGCGCGATCACTCTCTGCTAACGTGACGGTGCCATTCTGGTCGATATCTGCGATCGCCATCCAAGCCGTTTGCTGCTTAACAAGCTCATCATCTGTCTTCGGATTGGCATACTGGTTTTCTAACACGAGGCGTACGCTCACACCGCGCTGAGCACTCTCAACTAGCGCCTGAGCAATCCGTGGAAGATTGAACGCTTGAACCGCAACATCAACTGACTGAGTGGCTTGGTCAATAGCGGTAACAATTACCTGCTCAAGGTCGTCTCCATAGCGGGTGATGTGACGATAAGGATCGGTATAGACATTTGCTTCGGACTGGTTGAAGAAAACCTGCACGTCAGGATCTTGAGGAAGTAGTGGAACCGCAGGCTGAAGCGTTGACGACAGGTCTGTCTGTGGCCTGAGGTTGATGCTGAGCGCTAAGACTAAGCAGAAAACGAATAGCAGAATCCAGCGCCACCGAGAAAATCGGAACCGAGTTTGGAAGGGCACGGTAGGTTGCCTTAAGAAGCGTTGCTTAGATTTAGTTATCCCTAATTAAGTTGATATAACCTTGCATCGATGTGGGAGCGAGAACTCTATAATCGAAGGCAGCTCAGCATTTAAACGGTTTTTATGATCTCCCCTGGACAGTTTCTTGAGGCCACTGGCTGGTCGGCTGCAACTACGCTCGCATTTGGCATCGTGACGGCACTGGCTTTTTTGCTCAAGTGGGGCTTTCGCTTTCGGCTGGTGGGGGCGACTGGCATTATGGGCGTGCTTACGGTGGGCCTATTTGGCCTCAGCTTTCAGCCGTTGATGCGAACGGCGATTCCGGGGGCACTGCCCTATACAACGGTCTTTGATTCGGGCTCGTCGCAGGTGGTGATTACCGTGCCTAATGAGATTAGCCAAACTGAGCTGGAGGCGACCCTTCAGCAGGCGGCGAGTAATTTGTTTAAGCCTAGTCGAATTGGCGGGCCGGGGCAGGTGACCCCAAGCATTCGGGCCAGAGGGATGGTGCACAAAGACGGCGCTTCGGAGCTAGTGTATGTGGGCCGGGTGACGCCGCAGCAGGGTAAAACGCCTGAGGAGCGCGCGCCAAGGGTGGAAATTTACCCAGACCAGTTAGCCAAGATAAATGCAGCTGCGTCATAATTTAGAGATGCGAAACGACTAAAACAGACATTTGAGCAGGCGTTTGATGGCCCTATCTACTTTCCCGATTTTGAATATTGCGCCCGCTCAGGTCATTCGGGGCAATGGCGTGCTGGCAAATGAAGGGCTGTTTGAGCGTTTGGGTAGGCGATCGCTCATCATTGGTGGGCCTCATTCTCTACCTGCGGCGATGCCTTTTTTGAAGCGATCACTCAAACCCCTTGCGGTGGCAACAGCGACCTATCAAACCGACTGTAGCGAAACGGCTTTGACCAGGCTACACGCGGCGGCGGAAGCCCACAGCGCTGACTGCATTATCGGCGTAGGCGGTGGTAAAGCACTAGATGCCGCTAAGCTACTGGCACACCAAAGGCAGCTTCCAATTGCGACGGTGCCGACTTCAGCAGCGACCTGTGCGGGCTGGACGGCGCTGTCAAACGTGTATTCTGATGACGGTGCTTTTTTGTATGACGTGACGCTGCCGCGCTGCCCTGAGATGATTGTGCTGGACTACGATTTGGTGGCGACGGCTCCGGTGCAAACGCTGGTGGCTGGGATTGGAGATGCGATCGCTAAATGGTATGAAGCCTCTGTTAGCAGCGGTCACTCTACGCACACGATGGTAATTGGGGCGGTGCAGCAGGCCAGGGTGCTGCGCGATATTTTGTTTCAAAAGTCAGCGGCAGCGCTGGAGAATCCGGGTAGCGACGACTGGAAAGAAGTGGTCGATGCGGCGGTGCTGATGGCGGGTGTGGTTGGTGGCATGGGCGGCGCGCAGTGCCGGACGGTGGCTGCTCATGCGGTGCACAATGGCCTGACGCACGTATCGGCGCACGGCACGCTGCATGGTGAAAAGGTTGCCTACGGTATTTTGGTGCAGCTTCGTTTAGAAGAAACGGGGCCTGGTAATGCGCTAGCAGCGACGGCTCGGCATCAGCTTTTGCAGTTTTACCGCGAGCTGAATCTGCCGGTGTCTTTGGCCGATATGGATATGGATAAGCTGACAGTGCAGCAGCTACGAAAGGCTGCTGCGATCGCCTGTGAGCCCAATTCAGATATTCATCGCCTGCCTTTTAGCGTTTCGCCTGAGCAGCTAATGGCGGCGATGGTTTCAACGACTGCGCCTATCGGTAGTAGCACGGCATCTGTTGCCCCAAAGACTGCTGCTAAAAAGACCGCAACGTCTAGCTATGGTCGCGGGGCGAAATAATATACGGTTGGTGTTGAGGCTTAAAGAGGTAGCTTTTCGATGACTCTAGACTGGTTGAAACCGGCTGAACGGCTGGACTCGCTGCCCCCTTATGTGTTTGCCCGGCTAGATGAGCTGAAGGCAAATGCCAGGGCAGAAGGGGTCGATTTGATTGATTTGGGCATGGGCAATCCGGGGGGGCCGACGCCTGAGCCTGTGATAGAAGCAGCGATCGCGGCAATTAAAGATGAAAGCAACCACGGCTATCCGCCTTTTGAAGGCACGGCGGGCTTTCGCAAAACGATTACGAGCTGGTATTACCGGCGCTATGGGGTTTCTTTAGATCCTGACGGTGAGGCGCTGCCGCTGATGGGCTCTAAAGAAGGGCTGGGTCATTTGGCGATGGCCTATATTGATCCTGGTGATGTGGTGCTGGTGCCGACGCCTGCTTACCCGGCGCACTTTCGGGGGCCTGCGATCGCGGGTGCCGACATCCGCACCATTCCACTTAAGGCTGAAAACAACTGGATTATCGACTTCAACGATATTCCTGAAGACTTGGCAAATAAGGCCAAGGTGCTCTACTTCAACTATCCCAATAATCCAACGGGCGCGGTTGCCCCAAGAGAGTTCTTCGAGGAAATGGTGGCGTTTGGCCATCGCCACCAGATCTTACTGATCCACGATCTTTGCTATGCCGAGCTAGCCTTCGACGGCTATCAGCCGACGAGCTTGCTAGAGATTCCAGGTGCCAAAGACATCAGCGTAGAGTTCCATACGCTGTCTAAAACCTACAATATGGCGGGTTGGCGAGTGGGGTTTGTGGTGGGCAATCGCCACGTCATTCAAGGGCTGCGGACGCTGAAAACCAATCTAGACTACGGCATCTTTTCCGCGCTGCAAAAGGCGGCTGAAGCGGCGCTAGAACTGCCCGATCGCTATTTGGAAGAGGTGCAGCTACGCTATCGCACGCGCCGCGACTTTTTGGTCAAGGAGCTGGCGACTTTGGGCTGGGATGTGCCGAAGCCGACAGCGGCGATGTACCTGTGGGTGGAGTGTCCGCCGGGGCTTAGCTCGGCTGAGTTTGCTTTTATGCTGCTGCAAAAGACGGGCGTGGTGGTTACTCCAGGCACGGCGTTTGGTGAGGGCGGTGAGGGCTACGTGCGAATTAGTTTGATTGCAGAGTGCGATCGCCTAGCAGAAGCCGTAGACCGATTGAGACAAGCTAACATTCGCTACAGCAGTGAACCGGTTACGGTTTGAGTTTAGTGTCGTTAGAGCGTTTGTTTTGAGGCATACGCGCTTAAGTTGACGCTAAGACCGACTGCCTAACGCCTACCTTTTGGCTATCTGCGTGTCTATGCTCCGTGTGTTTATACTCTCTGTGTTTATGCGAAGGTCGACGGCTCGGCAGTTCGTATCTTTCTTCTACGACCGCATCATCCGCCAGCTCACGATCTGCTAGCTCATCGGGTGCTAAGCCTAGCTCTACTTTCAAAGCGGCATCAAAACAGGCTAAGTGAACACCTCTGGCGCTCTCTAGCTGAGCTTTGGTGAGATCAAAACTGCCGGTTAGCTCAGCTTCGGCAAGACGGGTGCGGTCAAAGATGGTATTAGTGAGCAAAGCCGATTGCAGATCTGCTTTTTGTAGGCGTGCACTGGTGAAATTTGCCTGGCTCAGATCGCTTTGTGCTAAGTAGGCGTGCTTTAACACCGCCCCTGATACGTTGGCTTTGTGCAAGTTAGCGCCAATTAAACCCGCGCGCGTGAGGTTAGCGCCCCGCAAATCAGCCTCTTGAAAGTCTGCGTCGTACAGGTAGGCGTTGCTGAGGTTGGTTTGTCTGAGGTCGGCCCGACAAAGGTTGACGTTTTCCAGGTGAAGGCCAGCGAGATTGGCTTTGCGTAAGTTTGGCCGAGTGAGGGGCTCGCTGGCTCGCCATTGATTCCAGATAGATACGCCAAGTTGCAAAATGGCGAAGTGTGTTTCGACAACGGGTGTGGTTGCCGGTTGGGCGATCGCGACTTTTGCTTTGGACGATGCTCTGGCCGACATAATATGAGCTGGCGTTATCTTAGCTACCATTAGGGATGAAACCCGCTTCCGTGCAAATGCTGAATCTTCCTTAAATTTAAGATGTTTATGGCTTAACGTATGTTTCTAAACTAGCTGCTTTGACCGAAATAACGAACTTCCGAAAAGATTTGGTAAAGTAGGCAGCGTTAAACCGGGTGAAATAATACTGAAGCAAATGATACCGGCTTCAGTAATAGGCCGAACAATATGGTCTAAAAGAGAGACAAAACAGCCGCCTGAACGCCTGACCACGGCAGCGCTGGCCAAGATACAGTAAGCGGCGGCACCGTTGACCACGTGGTAAATACAAAAACGACAATCGCTGTAAGCGCGAGCAATCCTTCGATAATCGTACCAATCAGCGAACTGACGACTACGGCAATGCTCACCTTGCTGGCAAACTTGAGCCGTGGCGTAACCGCTAGCTCTTTGCGATAGCTGAATTCTCCAATAAACGCGCCTAACATTGTGCCGACCAGTACGCCTAGTAGCGGGCCGCCGACCGGTAAAAAAGGCAGCAGACCTAAGAACCCGGCAAAGAGCCCAATGATGGCTCCGGCCTGACCCCAACTGCTGGCTCCTACTTTTTTAGCCCCAAAGTAGGTGGCTAGGTAGTTGACGAAGATGCTGAGGACAAGAGCAGCGATCGCAGTTCCCAATGCCCAGTTCAGGGCCGCTCCTCCAGTGGCAACTGTCCAGATTGCGATCGCTACCACAATCAGTCCAATTCCAGGCAGCGCAGGCACAAAGGAGCCCACCAGCCCTACTAGCATGACGACAATCAGCGCCCAGTAAAGAATAATCAGTGCCATCGTCTATTGGCTCAACGCCTTCAAAAACTGCTGAAGCTCTGCAAAAATACCTTTCTTTCGGCCTCCCTTTTTCGCCTTGCTCTGACCCTCAGCACTTTGGCCCATCAGTGCTGATGTCATCCTCTTCGCCGCCTAATATACGGTCAATGTCTTCACCTGAAGGCCGACTGGGCAAATCGCTCACCAGCTCATACTGATCGGGCGTCGTTTCGCGCCAGATTTGCCAGGGGCCGGGGTAGCAGCGATAAACGGCTGCGTTTTCAATGGGTCGGAGGTAGTAGCACGTCTCAATTTGGCTTAAAAATCGTTCCCTAATCTGTCTGGCCGCGTAGCCAATTCCGACAATCGCCACGTCCTCTAGCTGCGGATTAAGCAGCACTACCGGCTGGTCTGTCGCCTGGTCGCACAGTGACTCAACGGCGGCAACTTCAATAGAAGACGGATTAACGACCAAATAGATATCATCGTCTGCATCTACTGGTTCGATGAGTTCGCCTAAGCCTTTAATTGTAAAGTCAGGATTGCCCCAGTCCCGACGAGCCAGTGCCGCGGCCCCTGCATCCGGGAAAAAGACCTTAAACTGCTGCTGCTCAAAAATTTCTAGAAACTGCTCTGCAATTGGCTGGTGCTTAATTTCAGGAATCGCCATTTCTACCTGAAGCCGCGCATAACCATCTTTGAGCGCAGCTAGCACGGCGGCTTTGGCCTGCTCGGTGGCGACGGGAAGGCTGCTTGGAATGGTTGCAGTAGGCTCTGAGGAGGGCGTTTCAGGTGAAGCAGAAGGGTTAGAGTCCATGGCTTTTTAGCGGTTGGGCTTTTTTGCTTTGAGTTTAGAGGGGGCTGGTTGTAATACTAGCGATCTTTGGACGCTTATCGGCCTTTCGATTAAGCGTGCAGAGGGTTTAGCTGCGCGGTAGGTATGAGTGACTTCTCTATAGATGGGCCCTGCATAGGGAGGCTACGCGCCAAGACCTGTTTAAGAACGAGGGCGCTCCAGTCTACATCGGCCTCGGTGGTGTGTCGCCCCAGGGTTAGGCGAATGCCGCTTTTGGCGGTGGTGTCGTCGTAGCCGATCGCCTGCAAAATGGGGCTGGGGCTGAGCTGCCCGCTATGACAGGCCGACCCGGCGCTGATGCCGATGCCTGCTAAGTTCATTTGCCGCACGATTGATTTTCCGGTGATGAGGGTTTCGGCTGGCTGGTGCGGGATGCAAAAGCTGATGTGATGCGGGAGGCGATCGCGCAAATCCCCAGTTGGTACAAGCTCAGACACATCAGCCATTAGCGTGAAAAAGCGATCGCGCAAATGGATCAGCCTCAGCGTTTCGCTAGCTAGCTCAGCGTTTACTAGCTCAGCCGCCGCCCCAAAGCCTGCAATATTGGGAATAGCCTGAGTCCCGGAGCGCAGCCCCTGCTCCTGACCACCGCCTGAAATGATCGGCATCGGTTGCTGGCCGGGGGCGAGGTTTGGGCTGATATATAACGCACCGGCACCCTGCGGCCCGTAGATTTTATGGCTGGAGAGCGAAAGCAAGTCTACTGGCAGCGTTTGCACATCTATCGGCAGGCGACCAGCGACCTGAACGGCGTCGGTGTGAAACAGTGCGCCATGGGCGCGAGCGATCGCCCCTAGCTCAGCGATCGGCTGCAACGTCCCAATCTCACTCTGTCCATAAATAATAGAAACTAGCGCCGTATTTGACCGCAGCGCCGCTCTGAGCCGATCGGGACTCACGGCCCCACGTGGGTTAACGGGTAAACGAGTGACCGTCCAGCCTTGCGCTTCTAAATGACGGGCGGGCTCACTGACGGCTGAGTGCTCAACTGCTGAAATGATCAGGTGTTGCGGCTGTACAAACCGTTGAGCTGTGCCGAGTAAGGCCAGATTATTTGCCTCGCTGCCGCCTGCTGTGAAGATGACAGATTCAGCAGCAGGCGCGTTGATGAGTTCGGCAACCTGCTGGCGCGATCGCTCTAGTGCGGTAGCCGCTCGATTTCCCCAGTGATGCAGGCTCGATGCGTTTCCCCAGTGCTGCACCATCGCGGCATTCATCGCGGCGATCGCTTCTGCTCTAGGGGGCGTGGTCGCACTGTAATCGAGGTATATCTGCATAGTCACGGCGAAGGACATGTACCTTATAGGATATCGCTCAGCGCCCGGTTATAGGTTCTGCAAAATGGGCTGTATTCTAGCGATTGCCTGCTCAATTGCCTGCTCGCTAATGTTGCCAAATCCAAAGATAAATTCGCCGTTGATAGGCGGTTCTTTGGGTGTAGAACCGCGCATCGGATAGTACTGCGGCTGAGCGCTGAACAAATCTACGCCCTGCTTTTTAGCTTGAGCGGTGATGTTGTGATCGCTCAGCGCCGAGGACTGCTCCATCGAAAAACGCGCCATAATATGCAGCCCGGATTCGTCGCCTAGAATATCGACGGGACGGCCTAGAGGATTAACCGCTGCTTTTAGCCCGTTGATGAGCGACTCGCCGCCTTTGCTCATAGATCCCTCGCATTCGCCTGACGTGCTTGGCTAAGTGTCCTTGCTGAATGAAGTCGCTTAGTGCCTGCTGATCGATTAAGGAATTTTGGCGATCGCTCAGCCATTTAGCGCGTAAAAACAGCGGCATTAGCGCAGGCGGCAGCACCACGTACCCTAAGCGCAGTCCTGGGAACATGACTTTAGAAAACGTGCCTACGTACAAAACTCGCTCGTGGGTATCGAGCCCTTGCAGCGCCGGGACAGGTCTGCTGCGGTAGCGAAATTCACTGTCGTAGTCGTCTTCAACAATGAAGGCGTCGTTTTGCTGAGCCCATTGCAAAATCGCTAGCCGCCGCGATAGAGACATCAGTACGCCTGTTGGAAACTGATGAGAGGGCGTGACGTAAACAAGCCTCGGCGGTTGGGTTTTAAGTTCAGACAGGCTTTCGGATAATTCACGGAGCCCGCCGGTTTCATTAACTTTTAGACCAGACTCGTCTACAGGAACCGGCAGAATCTTTGCGCCGCTGCTGTCAAAAATTCGCCGGGCGCTGAGGTAGCCGGGATCTTCTATGGCAATTACATCGCCCGGCGCGATCAGTAGCCGCACAATTAGACTCAATGCCTGCTGAGTGCCGTTTGTAATCAAAATTTGCTCAGGGCGGCAGCATACGGCTCTTGCCTGGCTGATGTATTGCGAAATTTCTTCGCGCAGTGGCTCGTAGCCTGTAGGATCTGGGCTGTAGTTCATCCAACAAGTGTCAGCGGTGCTGCGCTTGCTCCATAGCCGCCGCCAGGTTTGGATGGGGAACTGGTCTAGGGCCGGGATGCCATAGGCAAAACTAAATTTGCTATTGGGGTTGGGCGCGCGATCTGGGGTTTTGTAGAGGCGATCGCCGTACGCCGAGAGTTTCAACCCTGATAAGGGTTTGCTCTCAGCAGGGGATTGCTTCGTCGCAGCAAGATCTGCAGTAGCCCGCTTAACTTCTCTTATTTGACTGCTGAAGCGCTCAGTCTCAATCAGACTGTCGGGAATTTGCCCACACACAAATGTGCCTGCGCCCTGCCTGGTTTGCAGATAGCCTTCGCTGATGAGCTGGTCGTAGCTTTGAATGACGGTGGTGCGTGAGACGCTTAAGGATTTGGCAAGCTGGCGGCTGGCGGGGAGCTTTTGGTGCGATCGCACTCTCCCCGTCAAAATCGCAACTCGAATTTGCTCATAAATCTGCCGATGCAGCGGCTCACTGGCCTCCGGTTCAATCTGTAGCGCGAGGTCTATCACAGGTTTGTCTACTCAAATTGGACTGATGCTTTTGGCTCAAATTGGCTCTTGGATGTAGCCAGTTTATTGACTAACGTAGCAGCTATTGATGTTTGCGATCGCCCACAACTCAGCGATATTTGCTATGGAAACCTCTGCTATGAAAACCGCTAAAACCCAGGTCAAAAGAGCCCCTAAACGCGGCCACTACGACTTTAAAACCGTCGCTAAAATCCTGGACGAAGGGCTGGTATGTCACGTTGGCTTTGTCGTAGACGGCCAGCCTTTTGTGATTCCTACAGCTTATGGACGCACTGGCGACAAGGTGTATATTCACGGGGCGGGCGCTAGTCGAATGCTGAAGTCGCTGCAAATGGGCATTGACGTATGCCTGACGGTCACGCTGCTAGATGGTTTGGTGCTGGCCCGCTCGGTCTATCACCATTCAATGAACTATCGCTCGGTGGTGCTCTTTGGTAAGGCAGAGAAGGTCGTTGATCCAGCAGAGAAAATAATCGCGCTCAAGGCTTTCACCGAACATGTCATGAAAGGCCGATGGGATGATGTGCGGGGGCCTAACGAAGCTGAACTGGCTGAAACCTCTGTGCTTAGTTTGCCAATTACGGAAGCCTCCGCCAAAATTCGCACTGGGCCTCCGATTGATGCTGAAGCTGATTACGATTTGCCAGTTTGGGCGGGCGTTTTACCCCTGACGCCGACAGCCGGGACGCCCATTGCCGATCCTCGGCTAATCGAAGGTATGACGGTGCCTGAAAACGTGCGGGACTATGGGCGGGGCGATCGCTAAACAATTCAATTAGAATCAACCACTAAAAAGCCCAAGGATCAAAACATCCTTGGGCTTTTCAATTTACTCGTGAGCGGCTTGTAAGCCTGAGCCTGTTAAGACGACTCAGCAGGTGCGCCTTCGGGCCTGTTCAAATCTAGCTTAGGGGCTTCACTGTAGGGGCGGACGTTAAGTGAACGATCTGCCTTTGAAGGGCGATCACCGCTGTTGCCATTGCCGCCGTTACCGTTGCTTGGACGATCTCCGTTCGCGGGTCTTCTCCCCTCTTGTGCCCAGTCAGAAAACTGCGCCGCTTCATTCCCAGGTCTGTTCGCTGGCGGGCCTTCTGGCCGTCTTTCATCGGGCCTTCTGTCGTCTGGACGCGGTTGAAAGTTTTGAGGTGGACGCTGTTCAGGTCTACCCTCTGGCGGACGAGTGGCTGGTGAATTAGCGGGGGATCTAGCGGGGGGGCGTTCGCCGTAACGACCGTTATTGTCTGCGTAGCGATCGCTCTGAGGGCTCGGTTGCAGGCGACCGGCTGGGCCACGATATTCTTCGTAAGGCTGTCGAGGTGCGTTTTGGCGATCGCTATACTCATCACGCCAATATTCGTTCTGGGCCGGGGCCATTCTCGGATCTGGGGCCGGAGCCATCCGTGGCTGGCGTGGGCGATTATCTGAAAAAGCGCTACCTGCTGGAACGGGTACCCCCCGATCGTCTAGCTCAGCTCTGTACACACGGCGAGCCGGTGGGCGCTCGTCATAGCGAGGACGCGGCGGCGGACGATTGCCCAAAGGCGGCGAAACTGGCTCAGTGCGAGGCAGTCGGTTGCGGATGCTTTCAATTAGCAGCGTCGTGAGCATTCCAGCCATCAGTAGCTGCTGGAATGAAGCCAGTAGCTCCATGTCGAGGTGGGCCAGCAAAAACAGGCCCGAAATCAGCAGCAGTACGGCATACACTTTGTCAGAGTCACGCTCGTAGCCGGGCCGAAACTTCTCTAAAAAGAACAGTGCCAACGCGCCCAGAATCAAAATGATTCCGATTAGTAGCGGGACGGGAGTACCGAAATTCACAGCCGAGTCCTCTCAAATGACAGCAGCTTGCTGCCTACTTACATCACATTAGCTAGCTGCACAATAGCAGAGTTGACGCAATGGTTGAGTACGCCATTCTATATACAGAGCTGCAAGCTAGTTACATTTTAGCCTTGACAAACGCGCAATTGTTGAGCATCTGCTTAAATAAGACGAAATCTGGAAAGGCAACGATAGCCCTCCCAGATATTCAATCAAATATTCTTATGCGGGCCGCTCTTTAGTGAGATGAGCCTTCTTTAGTTGCGAGTGATCTGATCTTTTTGGCTGATGAAGATGAGCGCAATTGTTGCGGGCACGACCAAAATTAGTAGACCAGCTAGCAGGCTGAGCAGAAAGTTGGTTAAAGAAGGTGTCATATCTATATTCTCGGTTCAAGCCGAGGGCCAAAGGAAATCAAAGACTACTAACGGTTAGTTACATTCCATAATATCGGACAATTGCCCCCTTGGAAGCACCGGAAAGAGATTCCGAAGGTATTAAGCTTATGAAAGAAAACCCTATTGGCAAGGGCTCCATTAAAGAGCGCCGTTGTTTAAAGCTATGTCTAACGCTGCGATCGCCGCCTGGATTCTCGGCCCGCTACTGAGTATCTACACGCTGCTGTTTCTGTTCCGCATTATTTTGACCTGGTACCCCGAAGCTGACCTGAACAAGTTTCCGTTTGCGATTGTGGCCTGGCCGACAGAGCCTTTTTTAATTCCCGTTCGTAAGCTAGTGCCGCCGATTGGTGGGGTCGATATTTCCCCGGTTATCTGGGTGGGTCTTGTAAGTTTTTTACGAGAAATTTTGGTGGGCCAGCAAGGGCTATTGCGAATGATGGGCTAGGTTCCTGGCGAGCCAGACAATTTAGAGCTGAGTGCCTGATTCGGCGGGGTTGGAAATGACCAGGCGAATAAAAGAGAGCGCCAGAATAATCAGAAATAGCACGAGGCCAATAGTGCAGGCGTAGCTCATGTCTAGGTCTTTGAAGGCGGATTCGTAGACGTAGTAGACCACCGTTTTGGAGGCGTTGCGGGGGCCGCCGCTGGTCATGATGAAGACTTCTTCAAAGACTTTGGTGGCAGCGATCGCGCTAATCACCGCCACCAAAAACATATAGGGCTTCATCAGCGGCAGCGTAATGTCCCAATGCTTACGCCACCCGTCCGAGCCATCAATCGCCGCTGCCTCGTACAAATCGGCAGGAAGCCCTTGCAGTCCTGCTAAATAGATCACCATGTAGTAGCCCAAGCCTTTCCAGATGGTGACGGCCATAACGCTGAAGAGCGCAAGCTTTGGGCTGGTGAGCCAGGGAATACGAACGTTTCCGTTGGTGAGACTAGAGAGCGTCAGGTTCAGCAGGCCGTTTTCTGCATAGAGCCAGTTCCAGGCAATGCCTGCGACGACCATTGATACGACAACCGGGGTGTAGTAGGCGACTCGAAACCAGCGAATGCCTTTGAGCTTTTGATTGACTAGAATCGCGAGTAGAAGTGGGGCGATCGCGAGTATCGGCACCACACACACCAAATACAGCACCGTATTTTCTAGCGTTTGCCAAAACGTTTTATCTTTTAGCAGCCGCTGAAAATTATCGAGCCCTACCCAGGTGGGCGGCTGCGTGACATCGTAGCCATACTCCATAAAGCTGAGACGAAAAGCCTGGAGTGCAGGCCAAAAAACCACTAGCACAAGCACAATTAGCGCTGGTGCTAGGAACAGATAGGGCGTAAGAACCGTTTTTGAGCGAGAGAACATGAAAGATGGCTGCTGCTAGTAAAGAGGCTAGTTTCCCAAGCTGTTTTTATAAAAAAGCTGTTTCTAAAGGAAGTTGTGAAAGTCTTCGCCCAAAAAGAGTGCTCTTTCGGCGTGGCGTCGTCGGGTGAGGCCCGCTAGCTCTCGGCCCCCCGCTTTATTCCATCTTGGAAACTCGTCAGCAGTACGACGCAAATCATCACGCTGATTTAGCAGCTTCAATAGCGTAGAGCTTCGCAGCGCCCCAGAGCCTACGTTGTAAGTAAACGATACCAGCGCTGAAAACTGATTGTCGTTAATCGGTACGCTCACCGCGCCATTAATCGCCTGCTCAAACCGATTCAAGTCCTGCTGCAAAAACTGTTCTGCCTCATCTTCTGAAATGCTCATATTGGGCTGTACGCCTCGGGTCGTACCGTAGCCAATCGTCCAAATGCCCACCGCATCCCGGTACGCTTTAAGCCTTAGTCCTTCAAAAGATTTGATCAGCAGCAGGCCATTTTGATTGGTGCGCTTTGGCCCACCTGAGCTACCCTCAGACGATCCTGATTTTGGCGTAGCGGGAACTGTTGCCGGTTGAGGCTTTTTCGCAGGCTCTGGCCCACCTTGAGAAACCGTCATGCCTCTGGGCGCGTCTGGCCGCTCGAACCATGCTTTCATGCCTGCGATATTAACGACCTGCTCAGCAGGATTATTTTTAGAAGGATACTTGGTGATCTTTGAAATATAGTGGCCCCCTTCCATTAAATAAAACGCGGTCGCTGTTTCTTTAATCCATGTCCCCATGACGCTATCTTCCTAATCAGTTGACGACAAGCCTTTATAGAACCGTAGAGAGTTTGAGAGAAGGTGTCAAAACCCACGCGCTTTAGCCGTGGGATGTAGGACTGCATCTCTCAGGTGAGTGCTAACGAACAGCCAGTGTTCACAGGGCTTTACAGCTTTGTTATACTAAGAGCGATAGAATAATAACATGCTAATCCAAGCGTTCAAGGTCAAAGCAAAGCCGGTTCAATTGGCTGCCATAGACGAAGCTATCCGCACCGCTCAGTTTGTTCAGAACAAAGCGCTGCGGCACTGGATGGACAACCCCAAGGTCAGTAAATATGACCTCAATAAGCTATGTGCAGTCTTAGCGAAAGACTTTGACTTTGCCGGTGAACTCAATAGCATGGCGCGTCAAGCCAGTGCAGAACGTGCCTGGTCTGCCATTAGTCGGTTCTACGAGAACTGCAAGCAAGGCATCAAGCCGGTTGGCTATCCCAAGTTCAAGAAGTTTGCTCGCTCAGTCGAGTACAAAACGTCAGGGTGGAAGCTGATAGGTACGAAGCGGATCACCTTCAGCGATAAGAAAGGCATCGGCCTTCTGAAGCTGGTGGGTACGCATGACTTAGCGCACTATCCGGTTGAGCTAATCAAGCGGGTGCGTTTGGTGCGCCGTGCCGATGGCTACTACTGTCAGTTCTGCATACAGATAGACCGTTCTGAACCGCTAGAGGCAACGGGCAAGACCATCGGCTTAGATGTGGGCTTGGCATCGTTCTATACCGATAGCAATGGTGAGAAGGAGAAGAACCCGCGCTTCTACCGCCAGTCACAAGCTAAGCGCCGCACGTTGCAGCGTCGGCTAGCGAGAACGAAGAAAGGGAGTAACAACCGCAAGAAGGCTATCAACAAGCTCGCTCGGTTTGATTTGAAAGTGAGTAGGCAGCGTAAAGACCACGCCGTACAGTTGGCGCGGTGCGTAGTGAGAGCTAACGACCTCATCGCCTACGAGGACTTGAGCATCAGGAATATGGTGAAGAACCATTGCCTGGCAAAATCGATTGCTGATGCCAGTTGGTATCAGTTCAGAACGTGGCTAGAGCGATATGGGAAGGTGTTTGGGCGCATCACTGTTGCGGTGAATCCTGCCTATACCTCTCAAGCGTGTTCTAGCTGTGGCGCAATCGTAAAGAAGTCGCTATCGACAAGAACTCATGCTTGCGCCTGTGGGAGTCGGCTAGATAGAGATGAGAATGCAGCGCTGAATATATTGAGCGCTGGGATACGTACCACAGGGCATGTGGGAACGACTCTGCCTGTCAGAGTGAACGCTTCTGGAGAGATGACCGCTACTCAGCCCTGCTTCGGCAAAGCTGAGCAAGTCGCCTCGTAGAAAGAAGAATCCCATGCGCTTTAGCCGTGGGAGTGTCAAACCCTTTCGCGGTAGCTTGCTATGCAGTTTGTAACATGACCCTAACGATACAATTGAATACAAGCAACGAAATTCCAAGCGTCTATGGCAACTCCTACAGCCTTTCCTGAGGCTCGTCCTAACTTTTTATCGCCCAGTATTACAGCGCCAACGGTACGCCGTTTGGCGAATGGGCTCACGATTATTGCGGAGCAAATGCCTGTAGCGGCAGTCAATCTTAGCCTGTGGCTAAATATGGGTTCTCGCGTAGAGCCCGATTCTATCAACGGCATGGCTCACTTTTTAGAGCACATGATGTTTAAGGGCACTTCTGAAATCGCCTGTGGTGAGTTTGAGCGACTGGTCGAATCGCGAGGGGCCGTGATGAACGCCGCGACAAGTCAGGACTATACTCACTACTACATTACGACTGCGCCTAAAGATTTTGAAACGCTAGCGCCTTTGCAGATAGAGCTGGTGATGAATCCAGCGCTGCAAGACGACCATTTTGAGCGAGAGCGGCCCGTCATTCTAGAAGAAATTCGTCGGGCTCAAGATAGCCCGCAGCGGCGCACGTTCTATCGTTCTATGGAGATGAGTTTTCAGGCGCTGCCCTATCGTAGACCTGTGCTGGGATCGGTGGAGGTGATCGCGACCCTAACCGCTCAGCAAATGCGCTCGTTTCATCAGAGGTGGTATCAGCCTTCGAATATGACGGCAGTAGCCGTAGGCAATTTGCCGGTAGACGATCTCATTAGGATCGTCGAAGAAGGCTTTGCAGCGTCCTCAGCACGGCAGGCGAATCGGCAGGATTCCTTACAAATGCCTTCTGTTCAACCCGATCTTCAATCTGAACCGCGCTTCAAAACAATTGAGCGCACTGAATATGTCGATAAGGCGTTGCAGCAGGCCCGGCTGGTGATGGCCTGGCGCGTGCCGGGTATGCACGATTTAGAAAAAACGTATCCGCTCAGCGTAGTCGCTTCTATTTTGAGCGGTGGCTTTACGGCCCGGCTAACGGCTGATTTGCGCGAGCAGCGGCACCTGGTCAATAGCATTTCAGTAAGCAATATGACCTTCGGCGCTCAAGGTATTTTCTATATTTCAGCGAATGCTGCCGTGACTCATTTGGCTGCGGTAGAGGCGGCTATATTAGAGCATATCCGGCGGCTTCATCAGGAGCTGGTGACGACTGCTGAGCTACAACGGGTGCAAACTCAGGTGGCAAATCGCTATGTTTTTGGCAGTGAAACACCGAGTGATCGCGCCAGCCTCTACGGCTACTATCAAGCCATGACAGGCGACATTCGCCATGCCCTAGACTATCCCGATTGGATTCGCCGCGTGAGCGCTGAAGATATTCGCTCGGCAGCGCAGCGCTATTTATCCTTAGATGCTTACGGGGCTGTTATCCTCAAGCCAGCCTCCTAACATTTAGCGCCTACGATTGATGTCTATTTCAGAAACTACGGCCCATAGCATCGCCGAACATATCAGCGAAGTCACTCAGCAACCTTTTCATATCAAAACCCAGCACGCTGTTGGTGGTGGCTGTATCAACCAGGCTGTAACTGTTAGCGACGGGCAGCGCGCTTTCTTTGTAAAGCTCAATCAGGCTAGCGAAATCGCCATGTTTGAGGCGGAGTGTGACGGCCTCAAAGAGATGTACGAAAGTCGCACCATTCGAGTTCCTCAGCCGATTGGTAGCGGCGTGGTGGGCAATGTAGCCTACGTGGTGATGGAGCATTTAGACTTGGGGTCTGGCTCTGATGCGTCTTGGCGGCGGATGGGTGAGCAGCTAGCGGCTATGCACGATACGACGAGTAATAAAGGCTTTGGCTGGCATCGTGACAATACGATTGGGTCAACGGCGCAGCAGAATGCGTGGGGTGATAGCTGGGCGGAGTTTTGGCGCGATCGCCGCCTCGGCCCCCAGTTTTCACTGGCACACGCCAAAGGCCAGCACTTTCCCCGTCGCGATGAGCTAATGGGCGCAATCCCTCGTCTGCTCAAAGGGCATGATCCACAACCGGCCTTGCTTCACGGTGATCTATGGTCTGGTAATGCTGCAGTTACGCGCTCAGGTGAACCGATTATCTTTGATCCGGCTACCTACTACGGCGATAGAGAAGCTGATCTTGCGATGACTGAGCTATTTGGCCGGTTTCCTCAGTCGTTCTACCAGGCGTACGACGCCGTGAGCCCGATTGATGCTGGGTACGAGCGGCGTAAGGTGTTTTATAACCTGTATCACATTCTCAATCACTTCAATCTCTTCGGCGGCAGCTACGCGAGTCAGGCCAATCGGGCTATTGACGAAATACTAGGATGAATGGGCTGTCTTATGTAGGCTTTCCTTAATAAGTCTCGAAAGTTTGATATATTGGTTCTTCAGCGGCGGCATGGCCAAGTGGTAAGGCAGAGGATTGCAAATCCTTTATCCCCAGTTCGAATCTGGGTGCCGCCTTTTAAAGGCGACTATTTCTTTTTAGACTTTAGTTCCAATACAATCGCCCGCAGCTTTCTTTTGATCGAATGCTGCGGGCGATCGCTTTAAATGTCTCTGGTATAGGTGTTCGGCCCGATAATTAGCGGCAAGCAAATGCCCGCGCGCTTCGGCCAAATCAGTTTTATAACAATTCGATAATATCAATCGTACCCAATACGTTGAATCTGTAACCGCTATCCTTACCTAATAAATACACTTGAATCAAGGAGCGACCAACTGCACTTAATATTTAGGGATTTTATATTCTGCCGTGTTCGGATGGCTGAGAGGTGCTTTTACGGCGTGTAGTCGTACGGCGGTGGCGGATAGTCGTAATAGGACGACTGGCGGGGCCGAAGCTGAGGCGGGGGAAGAAACGTCTGGTCGTAGTAGCGGTACGAAGATGCGGGCGGCATTGGCATCGGCGGCGGCATCGGCGCAGACCTAGCGGAGCGCCTTTGGGACTGTAGCACTAACAGCACTGCGCAAAGAATGAGCCCCCCCCCGCCTAGCACCAGTACAACCACGACGCCCGCACCGAGCAAAATTAGCGTCGTCGGTGTAGCCTGCGTGACCGAATTAGTCTCGGGGCGGCTGGCGGCAGCAGCAATCTTGCCGTCAATTTCCATATCCTGCACAGACCGCTGATAGTCCTGCATTGTGGAGAGCAAATCCTGCGTTTTTTCTTCTTGTTCTGCTAGCTGCTTCTCTAAACTGCTAGAGAGGGTTTCCTGCTGCGCGAGCTGCGCTTCTAACTTCTCAGTAATTTCTTGCTGCTTGTCTAGTTCGAGGCGAATCTCAGACTCTAGTCTCTGGGTGCTTTGGCGATCGCCACTGGTGGCTGTGGCCTCCATGCGGGCGAGTCGGTCGTTAACCTGGCTATTACGCGAGCCATCTGGGCTAGCAGACACCATGCCAACTCGCGCTACCAATAGCACTAGAGCGGCAACCCCTGTCGTTGCACAGCCTGCTAAATATGCGGTTGTATCGCTCATAGGCCATTCATCCGAATATCAACCACGGGCTGTTTGCGTTTGGCACAGGTAGGCTAAATGTTGTGTTGTATACAGTTGAGATCATCAGCTTCTACCGTTTCAGGCTCCCAAAAGCTGACTTGTTTAGGTCTGTTTTTGAGGTATACCGAGTGTTGATCACGAGTTTCAAATACACATCGTTAAGTCAGCAATCTCTGACCTGATGCGCTGCCTTCTACCACCCCAAACGACCGCCAATAGACGCTTCTCAGCTAAAGACTATCACACGAATTGGCAATCTTCTTCCGTATCTGAAAAACGGATGCGCGCAAAGTATAACACCCGCTTTGAACACTGCTGTCAGCCGAAGGCGTAGTAGATATGACTAGACGCGACAAAGGCGCAGTAGATATCAATGATCTACTGCGCCTTTGATAAATAGCACTCACATAAACCCAGTCATAAACCCAACCGAAATAGATGGGCTTAGAAGGGCTGCAACGAATGAATTACTGAACGATGACTTTACCGACCATGCCAGCACCGCGGTGAGGCGCACAGAAGTAAGTGTACTCGCCGGGCTCAGTGAACGTGCTGTCGTAAGACTCACCAGGGGAGAACGTGAGCTGAGAATGCGTTAGCTCATCAGCAACGGCTTTGCCACCGGGGACGCTGTTGGCATCAAAAACAACGTTGTGAGGGGCCATCTTGTTGTTTTCCCAAGTGACGGTATCGCCTTGTGAAATCGTGATAGTCGCAGGTTCAAAAACGAGCAAACCACCGTCAGAGCCCATCTTGACAGTATGATCAGCAGCCAGCGCAGGCGAGGCTAACATAGCACAGCTGCTAATAACGAGAGCGGCGACCATGAAAGCGGTGCCGAGTTTGCGAAAAGCTTTAGCGATGAGTTTCATAAATCCTATTTAATTCCTCTTAAGTTGATTCCTCTTGGCGGCTAACTCTTGATGGCTAAGAAGTTTGCGGCTAAAAGTGTGTAGTTTCTTGCACTTCAATAAAAATTATAGATCGCTCTGTGAAGGTTTTGGGCGTAAGCGAGGTTCGGATTTGACTACCTGTCAACTTTAAAACGTGTGCAGGGTGCTTACGGCCCGATGGCCTATGAGTAAGTGGTTTGACTGAATATTGTGTGAACGGGGGCTTAGATAGTTGGCTATGTGATTTGACGGGCTGTCTCAGCGGGGCACCGCTCTAGCTGCTCTATTAGCTGTTCTCGAGGTGTTCTGGGGGCGATCGCTAGAAGCTGTGAGCGGCACTCAAAGCTTTGCAAACATTTGTAGCCAAACGTTAAATGATTAGGTGGCTCAACTATCAAAGGCAGAATTTATCCCTTAGGATTGGAAAAAATTAATAACTTAACAAAGCCTATGGCTATTGATGTTGTCCAAAAGCAAGTGCTTGAGTTGAATGACAAGGTTGACACGCTCCGTAGCTTGCTAGAGCAGTTGACTGAGAAGGTAAGCGACATCGCTATTTCACAAAACACGTCTGATAACAGCCTAATTTCTGATTTTAGAAGTGCGAACTTGTCGCCAGTGGCGATTCGTCGTCCCGTCGATCCGTCTATGACTCACAAAGATGTTCTGAGCGATGAGCCTCAGCTAGAGAACGATAAATCTAGCGCGTCTCACACGCTATCGCCTGAAGTACAAATTCAGCGACTGACCGCGCAGTTGACGGCTGCGTACAATCGGATGGCAGCTTTAGAAGAGCAGATTTTAGCCTGCCGCTTTCAGTAGGCCGGTTTCAGCATCTAATAGCTTCTTTTGAGTTCAGCTTCTACGGCGTGTCTGAGCTGCGACTGGTTCCATCCTTTATACAGATGAGACGCGATCGCACATCCCCCTGCACCTACGCCTTCTTTAACAAAGCCTCGCTCATAAGCTCGCAACTGAGGGTAGGGCGACTGAGTGAAGTTTATTTCGCTGGCTAGATAAGGCGCACCGATGGCCTCGGCGATCGCAACCGTATCAGCCGTTTTATCGTCTATAACCCAGCGGGTAGTCCCTACGACTATCCGTTCTTTTTGTGTTTGAGGTGAGTTCGCTTGCGTTGAAAGGGCGCGGGTAAGTGCATACACCGCTAGCATCTGAGAGCCGCCTGCGAGGAGAACGCCCACTTTTTGACTGGCCGATAGTGTGATACCAGCAGCGACCGCCTGCATTGGATCGCCTACTGCAGCGATGACACCTAAAGGCGATCGCGCTCCCCATTCTCTCCAGCCGCGCAGTCCTTGTGCCACCAAAGCCTGCTTCTGCTGATGATTGCTCTCAAGGTGGCTGCTGCTCATTTGCCCTGCTACTTCATACCCCAGAGCGGTAAGCACAGCCTGAGCTGTCGTCGTCCCACCTACTACGCACTCACCCAGAATAAGATAGCTGTTGGCGCACTGCCCAGCGAGCTTGCGACCCCAGTCCAAACCCGCTTCAAAAAGACCTAACACCTGCTCGTAGCCCATAGCTCGCCCTGTATGCACAGGCTCAGCGATGACCTGTGGAAGCTCGATATATGCGGCGCTTAGCCGGTCGGGTAGGCCCGTACTCAGCAGATACAAGGGAATTTCTTGCTGAGTGATGACTGCTCGCGAAATGACGGCAGGAGAAATGCCTGCTTTCAGCGTAGGTAATGAATATTGACTGTTTGTACCTGCTAGAAATTGGCCGTCAGCTAAGGCTGTGTA
The DNA here is from genome assembly GCA_963793265.1 of uncultured cyanobacterium. Classification (GTDB taxonomy): domain Bacteria; phylum Cyanobacteriota; class Cyanobacteriia; order Phormidesmidales; family Phormidesmidaceae; genus Phormidesmis. The sequence continues at coordinate 1,087,645 of CAWBZI010000001.1, read as the reverse complement.
TTGACGCTCTTGCGGGGTGATGCCAGCGGCTGAAATGCCGGGGAGTATGCCCGTTTTAGTGAAGCTGAGAATGCAGGCATACAGCGGCTTTTGCCCTTGATACTGCGCCAGCCATGCGGCGGGATCGCCTGCGCAAATGCGAATCATACCCATTCAGCTAGTCTTCGATGAGCATCTGCACCCAGCCGGGTGGTTCGGGCATGGCGACGCCGAGACGTTCGAGTAATAGCCAGGCGGCTAGGTGCACCGTGAACAGGTAAACCATGCTGGTGAAGAGAACGATGATAACGGCGGTGATCGCAATAAATTCCATACTTGGCTGACCTAATGCGCCTAGCCCAATCCAGCCCCAGTTTGTGAGCAGGCGAGTCGCCCAGTCAATAAACTGTGTGATTTGGGCAATTAGGTAGCCCCAAAGATCTTCTCCGGCCAGCAGTGACAGCAGCCACAGGCGAAAGAACGTGCCTAGTGCAACGAGCATGCCGCCCGTGGCAATCGAAATCTCCCATCGTGCTTTTCGCCGCCACAGGCACCCTAGCTGCACGCCTAAAAAACCATAGGGCATGACAAAGAAAATGCTGCGGGTGGGGCCAAGTAATATGGTGAGCAGCAGGCCCGAAACCGTTGCGGCCATCCAGGCAGAGCGCAGGTTCCACCGTAGATAGACCAACGCGATTGGAAGGGGGAATAAGATACGAAGTAAGGGGCCGGGTGGAAAGTAGGTGTTAATCAGCCACATCAGGCTCGCTGCGCTGGCTAAGAAGGCGGTTTCTACGAGGGGTAGTGGCCCTACTGCCTGCTGATGGGCGTCAGTTTCATCTAGTGGTATAGGTGCTTCAGGTGTTTCAGCCGCAGGCGGAACGGGGAAGAGCTGAGCAGCGTGCTGCTGAGGTGACTTGTTAGGTAGCTTATCTGGTAAAGGATTGACGGCAGTTCCAGGTATTTCGTCGTCTGGAATCCATGGCGCGTCCGGTTGAGCCTGCTCTGGTTGAGTTCGTGCCTCTATCGGCAAATCTTTTGGCGGTAGACCTGCTGGCGGCAGCTTAGAAAAACTGTCAGCGTTTTCGTCGGGATTGCTCATGGGCAGGCGCTTAGACTAGAAGATTTTCTAGGGCTTCGAGATCGATAATTCTGAGGATGTCGCGATCGCGTTCAATCAAACCCTTCTTCTCTAACTTACTCAAAACGCGCGTCACTGTTTCGCGCGCCAGTCCGCTTAATCCGCTCAGTTCGCGGTGAGGCAGGTTGGGAATTTCCATTCCCTGTCCGGCGACTTTGCCCTGGCCATCTGCTAGAAACAGCAGAATATCAGCCACCCGTGACTGACTATCAGACTCACGCAGCCGCAGCCGCCGGTTGACCTGCCGTAGCCGTTTAGCCATCAGCCGGGCCAAGTAGAGCCCAGCGAGAGGTTCGGTATTTAATAGCTTAACGAAATGCTGAGCAGGCATGTTGCCAATTACCGTAGGCACCAGCGTAATCACATCTGTAGAACGCGGAATTTCTTCTAAGGGAGCCATTTCCCCAAAGACTTCGCCCTTGCCTAAAATGTTGAGCGTAACTTCTTTGCCATCTAGGTTGTAAGTGCGTATTTTGACCCAGCCTTCCAAGATAAAATAGACAGAGTTACCCCAGTCATTTTCTAGCAAAATGACCTGATTAGCCGGGTGACGGCGTGTAACTACTTGAGCGGCGGCTTGCTCGGCAGCCTCCGGGGTCAGCTCCGCGAAAAAGGGGGTCATACGAATCAGGTCGCTTGTATCGAGAGGGCGCACATCCATTGTTGCTGGTGCTGGCTATTGCTATTGCTAGTGTTGCGAAGCACGCTAACTTTAGCACCGAAGCTGCCGCCCGGACTACTCAACTCTATTCATCTGGCTCTTTTAATATCTTATATGGGTTTAACTATCCCAGCAGCGTTTGCAGCGAATCAGGCAAAGAATCGCTGCAAACGTACGCGTTTTCGAGCTTTATTAAAGATTCATTAGGAATGAACGCCAAAATTCACTCTAAAATCAATAGCCTTGGGCTGTGCTTTTTTGCAGCGCTAGCTTAAACTTTGTGCACTTGCAATCGGCGCACTTGCCCTGTACGGCAATTCATACTCATATTTACCGACTATTCGCTGACTATCACAGGCATCAATCGTGACTTCTCAGAAGGATCAGATTCAATCACTTATCGCTGATATCGACCAGGTTTTGGGGGCGCAAAAGCCTCGAAAGCCTTGGATTAGGGCGAGCGAGATTGAGCCACAGCGGCAGGCGCTAGCTAAGGCCCAAGACTACCTGAAGTCGCTACAGCAGACTTTGGATGCGCCGGGTGGCTGGGGGCCGCTTGATCCGAGTACGGGCCAGATAGGCGTTTTTTCGGGGCTGCCGGTTCCGCCCTCTGCTCAAAAGGTATCTCCAGGAACGACGGATGGTTCGGCTGATAGCTCGGCTAGTAGCTCGGCTGGCAGTTCACCGGAGGATGTGCTACAGGCGTTGCTGATTGAGATGAAGTATCTGAAGTCTAGTGCTTTGGAGCCTCTGCGGCTGGAGATGGATAGCCTGCGGGCTGAGCGCGATCGCCTCCAACAAGACGTAAAGGCATTAGCCGATCAGCGCAGCGAGCTGAGTGTGCGTGAAGGCGCTGATGGTGAGGTAGGCGTCGCGGGCTCGGTTGCGGCTGGGCGGCTGGTAGTAGATGAGGTTCAGCTTAATCAGTTTTTGGCGGCGCTGATGGAGCGGCTGCAAGAGAGACTGGCCGTGCAGGTAACCCAAACGCTCGATCAGCTAGAGAGCGATCATGCGGCGGCGATTGCTAAGCTGTCGCCTTCGATAGCCTCTGAGGTGCTTCAGCTTAGACCCAGTATTCAGTCAGATATTCAGCCCCAGAGTTCTAGTGGCCCTCAGCTTGAGGAGATGCGTGAAATTCAGTCTCGCTCTGATCAGCTTTTGATGAATATCGAGTCTACGCTGCAAGGCATGTTTGAGACGCTGCAAAAGAATATTGACAGCTATCAAATCTCGTTGAATGACGGGATTGAGAATATGCACAGCCTGGGCCTGCAGGGCGAGGTGATTGTGCGATCGCTCGTCGATCATCTTACGCAGCAGCTCGGCCAAACGGCTCCGCCTGAGCCTGCATTCTTTCCTCCCCGTTCGGCAGATGCCGTCGATTTGCCGCTGGTTTTTGCCGATGAGAGCGATCTAGCTGATGCTGATCTCGTTGATGATTCGGCTGGCGCTGATTTTACCGATGATGATTTTGCTCTAGATACTAGCGATTCGGACGTAACTTCGCCGGATACCGTGGCGTCTTTAGACGAGATTTTACCTGAATCATTTGAGAACGCGCCTGCTGCTGAATCAAGCGATGAATCCATCGATTCGATGATTGATGAACCCATTGCTGATGAGGATTCGGCTGACCTTCAGCCTGAAGACTGTATTCAAGAAGACGGCACGATCGATCTTGATTTGCTGAAGCTCGATATTGATCGCGATGACGATAGTGAAGTGACCGCAGATGAGCTGATGGTGGATGCAGCAGCAGCAGATGCTGAGGTCGCCGCCACTGAAGAAGAGGACGCAGAGATTGCGGCTAAAGTGACACCCACTGCGGATGCGGCTTATTTAGCCGATCTGACGCTAGAGGATTTGACGGTAGATGATGCGCTTGCTGAAGATGATTGGCAAGCTGATGATGAGGCTGAGCTAGCGGCCATCTTGCCGGACTTGGGCGATCGCGTTGAAGCCCCAGAGATGCTGGAGGACGATCCTAACTTTACTGAGCTAGATGATGAGAGTGATGAGTTTGAGGCGGATACTCCAGCGCGTAATATAGACAGCGATAGTGATATCAGAGGCGGTATCAGTGCGGCAACGCTAGGGGCAGCGGCTTTGGGAACGGCGGCAATGGGCGCGTCGGCTTCAGGCTTAGCGGCTACAGATGAAACGATCGACGAGCCGTATGAGGCTGAGGTAGATTCTGAACCTTTGTTCAAAGAGCTTGAGGCAATTTTGGATGAGGATACTGTTGACTCTGATCTTGACCCTGCTGCCGAGCGCTTTGATCTGCCCGAATCGGCACTGGTGCCTGATATTCCTGATGCGGAGGATGAAATAGATGAGCGTTCGAGCCCTTCTTTGGTTCCTGTAGACGGCTCTTCTGTTGAAGTAGACGATACGATTTCTGATGAGCTGGCTGCGGAGCTAGCCGATGATAATCAAGAATCTGTTCGCTTGGCGGCCTCAGCGGTGACGAGGGGATTGGCAGCGCTATCTGCAAACCTGACGAGTGATCTTGAAGAACCTGTTGTTTCTGATGCTGTTATATCACCACCTGCGGTGCTTGCCGCTGAGGCCGATCCGCTAGACTCAGCTTCTATTCCTGACTGGCCTGAAGAAGAAACCGTCGCTGATAATAGAGGGCTTGCCAGTGAAGCGGCTGGTGCCGATAGTTCACCGTCGGGTTCTCAACTTGAGGCTCAGTCTGTTGCGGAGTCGCCCCAGTTTTTGACTTCAGATCCCTTTGCTGAATCCTCACTAGAAACGTCAGCTACAGACTTAATTGCTGAAGAACTAGAAGATTTAGATGCAGACTCATCTGCTGAAGATCCAGATTTACTTGGTGAAATTGATCTCCCTGTCCCTCTTCCCGCCGAGCTGCCTGCAGATGAGCTGCCCGCAGGTAACCTTATCGATCCGCCGCTGGCCGATTTGTCCTCCGTTCCACTGCCTGCTATTCCAGCAGACCTGCCGCCAACAGACTTGCCACCATCGGATTTCGATGATGATTTGGATTTTTATCGCACGGCAGATGGCACTTTAGACACCGCTGATAGTTCGACTGACGAAACGCTGGCGTCGCTATCTACGGAGTCGTTTGATGATGAACTCGCTGCGGAGGAATTCTCTGGAACACTGCCGCTTTTTGAGGCTCCGACTGGCGTTTCTGAGGATCTTGATGACGGCTATAGCGACGACATTAATAACAGCGACAACGATCCTACGAACGGTCAGCCTGCTAGCTGGTTTTTAGGCGTTGATATTGGTACGACTGGGCTGTCGGCAGTTTTAATCAATCAGCTTGGCGATCAGGTTTATCCGCTGTGTTGGAATGTGCCGGGTGATGAGCAGGCGAATCGTTTTCGGCTACCTGCGGTGCTCTCAGTCGATAGTCAGGCTCCGGGGCAGGTGGGCGAAGTTGGCCCGGTTGCTTTGCATCAGAGCGATCGCCTGCTGCGCAATATTAAGCCCTTGCTAAAAGTGGGCATTCCTGACAACGAACTAGGTGCGCCTTTGATCCAGTGGTCTGATCGGCAGTCTTTACCTTTGCCGAGTTTGCAAAAGGCGCTGACAGATTTGATGAGAACTTTGAGCCCCAGGCACACGAGCGCTCAAGCTGCGGGCTTAAGCGAGGGCTCTTTGCGCTGGGTCTTAGCTCATTTGCAGGGGGTGACGGTGGGCTATCCAAATAATTGGCCTGATACCTATAGCTTCAATGTGCGAGAGGCGGTGCTGGCAGCGGGTATTGTGTCGCGGCCCGATCAGGTGTTTTTTGTGGAGGAGGCGATCGCAGCCTTGCTCTCCGCGCTACCTGATCCTAAATCGGCTAACGAAGATCTCGATTCTCAGCAGCCCGGCCTGTATAACTGCAACTGGCAGAGGGGCACGGTCGTCATTAGTGCAGGCGCAACGCTGAGCGAAGCGGCGATTGTCGATTTGCCTGAAGAACTCGACCAGCTAATCTATCGTGATTTTGCGCTGCGCAGCTTCACCTATGCAGGTGATAGTCTTGACCAAGATATTGTTTGTCAGCTTTTACATCCAGCGGCCCAAGCGCGGTTAGACTCACAGGCTGAAGCCGATTCGGCAGATGAGAGCGCGGTGGCTAGTGCGATAGACGGCTGGCAGAGTTTGGGCTTAAATAAGCTGAATTTGCCGCAGGCGGGTGAGGCCGATCGGGCTAAGCGTCATCGGTTGCGTCAGCGATTGAATGATTCGCCTTTGGGGCGTGAGGCGATTTCTCAAGCCCGTAAGCTCAAGCTGGTTTTGCAGGAGGAAACGCAGTGTGAGATTACGCTAGCCGATCAAAGCTGGGTGGTGAAGCGCAAAGACTTGGAGGCGAAGGTATTTTTGCCTTACATTCAGCGGGTGAACCGGCAGGTGAACGGCCTGCTGAGCCAGAAGGGAATGCCTGCGCAGTCGATAAAGCAGGTGGTGTGTACGGGGGGCTCGGCTTCTTTGGGTGCGATCGCCCGCTGGCTGCGCCAAAAGTTTCCGAATGCGACCATCATTCAAGATACCTACAGCGGCGAATATTCCAATAGCTGTAGCCGGGTTGCCTATGGCCTGGCGAACCTCTGCCACTATCCCAACGTGCTCGACACGCACCGCCATCAATACAACGACTACTTCCTATTGCTAGAGCTGCTGCGCGTACTGCCCGATCAGCCGTTGCCTGCTGGGGGCATTTTGCACCTGCTAGAGCAGCGCGGGATTAATACGCAGGCTTGTCAGTCGCATATTTTGGCTTTGATTGAGGGTCATTTGCCGCCGGGACTGGTGCCAACGGAAGGCGATCGCCCGACCATCAGCGCCCAGTCTCCGAATATCAGCACTTACCAAACCCTTGCCGAGCTGCCTCTGTTTAGAAAGCAAGGGGGCCAAATTTACATTGCCGATCAGGCGCAGGGCAAACGGCTACGCGCTCATTTGGAATCTCTGCTAGCGACTAAAAATCAAGCGCTTGAAGAACCGTTTGCTGTTGCGCTGGCAACTGAAACACCTTAGGCGCTTATCTAAATCTCTCAAGATGTGTGCCTTTTGGTACTCTGCTAAAACGTGTCTCTTTTTATGTCTCGTTTAAAGTATCTGATGTCTGTTGCAGCGAGGCATTAGTCTGCTCTAGACTCAGGTACGAACAAAAAGCCGTCTAGTCTATGTTATGAGCTATCGCGATATCATTACGATCGAGCCTGATAAGCGCGGCGGCAAGCCCTGCATCCGGCGGATGCGAATTACGGTCTACGATGTCCTTGGTTGGCTAGCGGCTGGTATGACTACTGCTGAAATTATTGACGATTTCCCAGAGTTGACAACAGCCGATATTATGGCCTGCCTGGAGTTTGCAGCCGACTGGGAACACCGTTTAAACTGAGCTTTGTTCTAATACAGAAGCTGAGGTACAAGTACCTGATGCAGTAAACGGATTCAACAAGAAGACGCAGAAGACCCAAAAGCAGGAGCTAGACCTAGCGTTCGAAAGAAAGACTAAAGTTGAGGCCAGCCAATGATGCACAACCCATATATCGGTTCTTCTCTTAATGAATTGCTAGAAGAAGACGGCATCTTATCCGAAGTTAGTGCGATCACCATTAAACGAGTATTGGCATGGCAGGTATCTGAAGCAATGAACAGCCAGGGCTTAAACAAGTCCCAAATGGCAGAGCAGATGAGGACAAGCCGGACATCACTCGATAGGCTGCTAGACCCAGAGAACACGTCAGTTACGCTGAAAACGCTAGAGCGAGCTGCCACTGTATTAGGCAAGCGTCTACAGATAGCGCTAGTGGACGTAGACGCGAGCGATGCGGCAGTGGTCAAGTAACGGTTATTCCATTAATTGCACTAGATTCGTCCGTGAGTGTCAGCTTGTTTCGGCAGTATCTTTCGCAGAGAGTTTTGTTGCTTTCGGTTGCCGCAGCCGTAGCGGAATCTCTTCGTGGTCTTGAGGGGCTCCCCAAAACTCGGCCAGGGTTGGCCCGTTGCGCATGAGCTTGTCGCGAAAGAAAAAAATCCACCATTCATGAAGGAAGACGCGCTTACCCATATGAGTGAACCATCTCATGCCGCCTCTAGCTGCACGGTCGGGTTGGAGCAGCGATGGCCATAGCGCTTTGGGGCGAGCTTGCAACACAAGTTCAACTAGCTTCACTCATAGGAAAATACGCCATGATGGCATGTGAACAGTCTCTAGCACCTGATGCTTGTAGTCCCATAGGCGCTAGTCAAGCTGAATAACGCAGCGATCTTTCGGAGAAAGTGGCCCTAACTCTGCGTCTAATAAGGCGACGTCATGCCCAGCGTCTATCAGCGGCCTGTCGATGCACAGTAGGCTCAAAGGCGGCAGTTGTTCTTTATGAATGCGACTGCCAATTGCGGTATGAGGCGGGTTTACGAGAAGAATACGCATCTACGCTTACAGCCTCCGAATATATCGTAGTTTGGTAGGATACCTCTCCGTATAAAAGCTAGAGTTCGTTGTGCTACAAGATAGTCTTGCTGCCTGATAGCGCTCGACACGTCTACCGTGTCAGGGAAGATGGCCTTTTAAAATGAATGTAAAATATTGCTAGTTGCGCACAGCGCACAGAAAAATGAGCTATGATTAAATCATTCAAAACCAAAAATCTAAAAGTTTGGTGGGAAGGAACACAAGAGACACCCCCGAAAGATAAGAACATGAAGGTGCCTGAGAAGGCAGCTAAAAAGTTAAAGGCGATTCTAAAGTCTCTGAATGCTGTCCGCTCATTTGGAGAACTTAAGGAAACCTTCTCAGCGAATAGCTACAACTTCCAAAATTACAAGGAGTATGGCGATGATTGGTGGGAAATCAGAGTCAGTGGGAATTACAGATTGTTGTTCTGCTTCAACAAAGCGACTGCCGATGTGACCGGAATTGAATATACAGACAATACTCATTAAGAGTAAGAGAATAAAAGATGACTGAGACACGCTTTAATCACTTGCCACTGTGCGATCGCCCGATGCCTGCGGCAGAAATTATAAAAGATATGCACATGGAAGGTCTGAGTGGTGCGCAGTTGGCTGAGGCTATCGGTGTAAGCGCCTCTACTATCAGTCGTATGCTTAGTGGTAAGTCAGCGTTGACACCTGAGCTGGCCGTGAAAATTGCTGCTCACACGGGTGGTTCGCCTGCGGTTTGGATGCGTATCGAAACGGAGTATCGCTTGGCGATCGCTCAGCTCGAAACCGATACTAGCAACATCAAACAGCGTGAGCTAACCACTGCATAGTTCTCCTGTTATAAGCTGCTCATCAGAGCCGACCTCAACGGCTTCGAGCTGAGCTTCAGTCACTTCGACCAGAGCCCAACTGTTGCCGTCTGTCGTATTTGATTATCCCCGAGCAAACGTTAGCTCTTAAGCAGCATCCGGGCCAAAGTAAGAACCCGTGAAGCTGCCGTGCAAGCCATAAGGGACGTGATGCTTTAAGTTGAGCTTGGCAATGGGGCCGGTGGTGATGTCTTGCGCATTGAAGATAGCGAGTTCTGTACGACCAGATGAAGCCGCGCTTTCGCTTTCGCCTGCTGCGTTATACAGCCACAGCAAAATCCATCCGTCATCTTCCGATTTACCATCGGGCTTTGCGACAAACAAAGGCTCGCCTGTGAACCCGCGAGGGGCCGCGCTCCAAAACTGTTCTTCACCAGAGTGCATATCTCGCTTTAGCAACCCTTGTAAAGGCGCATTGCCCGTGTCCTTGTGCGCTACGCCGATGTATAGATACTGATAGTCTCGGCCTACCTTTTGTGGCTGAATGGTTGGAAACTCGCAGTAGCGCTCAATGGGAATCGAACGGTCTACCTTCTCAGTTGCCAAATCCACTGTGAAGCGCCAGAGCTGACTGGCGGGCACGTGGTCAAAATCGACGGTGCTGTAGTCTTCTGCATCTCCGATGCTCGGGAATTCGTCGTAGCAAATGGAGTCTAAAACTAACTTGCCGTCAGCCTCGTAGGCATTGGCGTGGTGGAATACAAAGCAAGGATCGGTGTCAAAAAAGCGTACTTCGCTGCTGCCGTCCCGAGGAATTAGGATGATTTTTGTGGGCTGCTTCGGATTGAACTGGATGCATTCGGCTGCGCCCTTTAGGCCGATGACGAAGGGGATGGGGTTGAAGCTCACCGGGTTTTGGACAAAAACGCAGTAGTTGGGCGTGATGGCAAAGTCGTGGAGGAAGGCGAATCCAGGGACTGAGTGGCTGTGCTGCTGGGCGATCGCACCATCTGGCCCAAACTCAAATATCTTAATCGTGCTAGAAAGCCCACTCTTTACCCCAAACGTCACCATTCTCTCTTCACCCTTGCAATCAGGATCGAACTTAGGATGGGCTGCAAAGGCTTCGCCTTCTTTGAGCAGGCCGTCTAGATGATCTAGGCCAATAGTGTCGAGGGTGTGCGGATCGAGGCGGTGGGGTTCGGCGGCTTCCCATAGGGCGAGGAGGCGATCGCCCCAATACACCACATGCGTATTCGCAATATTCTTCAGGTTCACATCAAACGCATTCGCTAGCCAGCCGCCTGGCTTTTGCGTACCAAAAACGCCACGATATTCAGGCTTACCGCTCTCTTGCTCAGCCAGGTAGCCCTCTGTTCGCACAAACTTGTTGCGATAGAACGCCTTACCGTCTTTAATCGCCATTGAATTAATCATGCCATCGCCATCAAAGGGATGCTTGAGCCGGTAGCCATTGACATCTGTAAGACCAGGGCCGTTGCGAAAAACGGTGCCTGTCAGCTCGGCTGGAATTTCGCCTTCAATATCTTCTACCCAGTAGGCAAACTCTTCGGGTTGAGAATCGTAGCCCTTTTTCCAATCTTCTCGGGTGTAAGTCTCTGAGTTTTTAGAAGGCGATTGAAGCGTTTGCATAGGTTTGATAGGTAATTTGGTGGTTGGTAGAAAGGTGAAAGGAGAGATGGTAAGGCTTGAACAAAAACTAGAACAATCTAAAGCGTGATGTCTACTCGAACCGCTGCGTCGTCAGAGATTTCTGGTGTTGCTAGCGCTAAGGCTGGTTCTCGCTGAGGTTCAGTAGGCTCTCTTGAACCTTCTGAATCTTCTGAACCTTCTGAACTGGTGCCGACTGCTGAGGCGGCTGGCAGCATTCCCAACAGCGGCAGCGGCAGCAGCGTTGTGAGGTTTGTAATCAGCACTAGCCGCCATAGATTCGTGAAGTCCGTTTCTGTAACCTTTAGCCAGTGTGTCAGCAGCGCACCCAGCTCATGTGAGAGCAACCCCGCCAGATTTACCACTGACATTAGCAAAGCAAACAAAGTGGCTTCTACCCCCGGTGGGCATAGCCTGGCAGAGAGTACTAACACGGGCATAAAGGCAATTTGTCCGGCGACGGTGAGCACCAGGCTATCGCCTAAGCTAAACCACTGGTCGCCAATGCCGAGGGCGCGGTTGGCGTGGGTTACGAGCAGCAGGCTTGTCATGCCAAGGGCCGCAGAGATGACGGTAGACCAGCCGAAGATTTTACGAAAGGAGACTTCTTTGAGGAAGCGCTGGAAGACCCAGATGCCGATGAGCGAGGCCAGGCTGGTGACCAGTCGAACGCGGCCTAAAAATTCGGGTTGAAAGCCTAGCTCGTTGGTAGAAAAGAAGAAGAAAGCGGAGTCGGCAGTGGGGGTGGCCTGCCATAGGAACAAGAATAGCGCCGGGAGCCAGATCGCTTTTTGAGATACCGCACCTTTGAGCAGGCGTACCTGATCGAGGACAACTTTCAGGTTTGACTTTTCGGTGACCGGATCTTCTGAGATTAGCCAGGCTACGCCGCAGACGATAAGGGGAAAGGTCGCGGTGATGCCAAAGATGACCTGAGTGCTGGTGCGCTCTAGCAGTAAACCCCCTAAGTAGGCTGTAATCAATCCGCCAACGGCTGAAGCGCCCCAGGCTAAGGACTGTAGTGTGCCTGCATCGCCCTGATCCTCTTCGCGAGCGCGCTCTACGACGAGTGAATCGACGATCACATCAGAGATAGCAACTGATAGTGAGGAAAGGAGAACGGCGGCGGTGGCTTTGAGAGGGGTATCGACGAGGGTGGCCATGGAGAGCCAGGCGATCGCGCCCAAAATCCCAGACAAAATCAGATAGGGCCTGCGTCGGTACCGAAAAATAGGCAGTCCATCTGACAAAAAGCCAAACACGGGCTTAATCGTCCAGGGCAGCGCCGCAATTCCCATCAGCGCCGACACCTCAGCCGGTGAAAGCCCGATATCGTCTTTGAGAAAAAAGCTCACCGCCAGGCGCGCTAGGCCCAAAATGCCCTGCACAAAATACACCAGCAAAATTGCGCTGAGTTCTAGCGTGAGGGGCTGGCCCAGCAGAATTCGCTGCTCTATAAATCCTTTGGTTTTTTGCTTTATAGAGCGCTCTGAGGGATTGGGTGCCGTCATATTAAGAAATGTAATTCCATCCCTATGATAGCCGCCATCCTAAAGCCAATCAGAAAAGTATTTCAAAAGACCTATCACTGCGTCCCAAGGGCCGGATCGACAGTGGGCTCCTCACTCTCGTCTTCTTTAACCCCAAAGTACTGATCTAACACCTGCTTCACCATTGGCGCAGCAAAAGAACCGCCACCGCCACCCGTGTGCTCACCAAAGGCCACCACCACAATTTCAGGATCTTCGTACGGGCCGTAGGCTCCGAACCACGTATGGTTCTCTCTTGGCGGGGCTTCGGCTGTTCCACTCTTACCTGCAATCGGCGGCAGCTTAGGATCGTTAACCGCGCCACCAGTACCGTTGGTGACGACCTGACGCAAGCTCTCTTGCAATACTTTAATGGTGCTAGGCTTCATCCCTATCGATCTGCGCCAAGTCTTACTGTCATCTACAACAAAATGGGGGGTCACATGATCGCCACCATTCGCCACGATTGCGAACATCACCGCAATTTGCAGAGGCGTTGCAAGCACGTTTCCTTGGCCAATCGAAGCGTTAATCGTATCGCCCAAATACCAGGGCTCATCTAGCTCTCTAAGCTTCCATTCTTCATCGGGCACCAGCCCCTTTGCCTCTTCAAATCCTAGTTCTATTCCTGTTCTTGAGCCCAGCCCATACTTATGCATCCATTCCTGTAAGCTCTTTTCGCCAACACCCCGCCCAATCTGGTAAAAGAAGGTGTCGCTACTCATTGCCATTGCGCCCCTAAATCCTAGAGGCCCAAAACCTGCATTGTTCCAGTCCCAAAACTGAATGCCGCCAAAATTTAAGAAGGCGTAAGTAGGCAGCACCGTTTCTGGACTAAACTTGCCTGACTCCATTCCTGCGGTCGCGGTAATCACCTTGAAGGTGCTCGCTGGTGCGTATGCCTGCATCGCCCGGTTCACTAACGGATAGCCGTTTTTTGTAATCTGCTCCCACTGGGCCTGGGTAATTCGAGTTGAGAAAATATTAGGATCGAAGGTGGGCCTGCTGACCATGGCTCTAACCGCCCCGTCTCGCGGATCGATCGCCACAATTGCGCCTAGCTTGTCACCCTTCTCATCCAGTGCCTTTTCGGCTGCCTTTTGCAGCTCCAAATCCAGCGTAATCTGAACGTCCTGCCCTGAGATAGAAGGCTTTTCACCAATGACGCTCAGCACCCTACCACTACTGTCTACTTCTACCTGCTGCCCGCCCCACTGACCTCTCAGGGTCGGCTCCAGCGCCATCTCTAGGCCCATTTTGCCAATAACATCACCGAGCCGGTAGTCCTGATCTTTGAGTTCTTCGAGTTCGACATCATTGAGTTCGCCGGTATAGCCTAGAACGTGAGCAGCTAAGTCGCCACGGGGATAGTTCCGTACGGCTTCTGCCTCTACGCGAACGCCGGGTAGCTCGTGGTCATATTCAGCTAGCGCTGTGGTTTGCGCGGAGCTGACGCCTCTGGAGATAGGGACGGATTTGTTGAGGTTGTAGCTGCTTTGAGCCAGGCGATCGTTAATTTCTTCTGTAGGAACGTCTAAAATTTGGGCCAGGCGGGCAATGACCTGTTCGCGCTCAGCTTCATCTTTGGGCAACGCAATAGGCCAAATAGAGACGGAGTGAGAGAGCCGAGATCCGACGAGAATTTCGCCGTTTCGATCGAATATGGTGCCTCTTGCCGGACGCCGAGGTAAGAGTAGAATTCGGTTGTCTTCTGCAAGTTCGCGATTGCGCTCGCCTTGAACAAGCTGTAGGTAGGCCAGCCGACTGCCAATGCCGCCTACCATCACCAGGCTCAGCAGCAGCATGATCACGACTGACTGATACTGGCGGCCAACGGTGCGGCCTCCTTTCTTTTCGCTGAAGCTAGGGACGCGTTGAGAAAAAGACATGGTGATCTGGGCAGTTGAGAAGAGAATTAGGAAGCTTTTTAACCTTGTGTTCTGGGCTGTGTACAAAAAGCTGTGTACAAGTCTAGCGCTTGGCATCGTCGATTTGAGCGGATGAGGGCCAGATTGTATAAAGGTTGGATGGTGAAGAAGCCAAGCTACAAAAAAGCCAGCGATCGCACTCAATCACTGGCTCTCCTCTACCTATTTATCTAACTGTCTAGCTGCTAAACCCTTAAAGCCTAATTATCCAAAACGCTAGGTCGAGGTGGTGATAGCTCTGGTGCTGGCGGCGGTGGCTCGTATACTGGCGCGGGTGGCGGCGGTGGCGGTTCGTAGACGGCGGCTGGTGCAGGTGGCTCGTATACTGGCGGCTCGTAGGCGGGCGCGGGCGCGGGCGCAGGTGCGGGCTCGAAGTATTCGTCACCGCCACTGCTGGCTGCTGGCTCTGGTTCGTAATAGGGCTCTGGTTCGTAAACGGGTTCTGGTTCGTAGTAAGGCTCTGGTTCGTAATAGGGCTCTGGTTCGTAAACGGGTTCTGCGCGACGAGCTGCTCTGCGATCGCCCCTTTCTTCCTCACGTCTTTGGCCCGGCTGTTCGGCAATGACCCTGCCTGGCGAAACCGGCTTGGCAGCCAGGGTGCCTTCGCGCCCGCCTAGTTCAGGTAAGTCAGGAAACGACTCTTCAGGCAAATCGTCAATAAACTGATCGACAAATTTGTACCAGGTGAGCGCTGCGGTACGGCTAGCGCCTCCGGTTGGGGTACTGTCGTCGTTGCCCATCCACACGCCTGCAACAAGCTGCGGCGTGTAGCCAATAAACCAAAGATCCCTGTTTTTCTCAGAGGTACCTGTTTTACCGGCGACTTGCCGTCCGGGAATGGCCGCGTTCGCACCTGAGCCGCCCTGAACAACGCCTTCTAGCATCCAGGTCATAATTGCAGCGGTATCAGCATCTATTGCCTGCTTGGGCTTTTCATCAAACTCGTATACCACATCGCCCGCTGCGTTCGTAATGCGTGTAATGCCATGAGGAGCCACGTGCTTACCTTCAGCGGCAAACGCACCGTAGGCGCTGGTGAGTTCCAGCAGATTGACTTCTGAAGAGCCGAGTGCGAGTGAATATGCCGGTAGCAGTTTAGAATCTATGCCCATGCGGTGAGCCATGGCGATGACCGGATCAAATCCGACATCGACCAGGAGCTTCACGGCGACGATATTGATGGAGCTAGAAAGGGCTCTGCGCAAATCGACGTTGCCGCTGTAGCCACCGCCGTAGTTTTTAGGCTCGTAGCCGTCAACAACGTAGCGCGCGTCGGTGTAGCCCTTGTAAGGAGACATGCCAGTGGCGATCGCAGTCGCATACACAAAGGCTTTGAACGTAGAACCTGGCTGTCTTTGCGCCTGGGTCACCCGGTTGAACTGACTGCCGTCAAAGTCGGTGCCGCCCACCATCGCTTTGATTTCGCCTGTTTTCGGGTCAATCGCCACTAGCGATGCCTGCTCAAAGCCCTGCCAATCGCTGTAGTCTGCTACGACTTCTTCGACTGTTTTCTCAGCCGCCTTTTGCCACTTAGTATTTAGCGAAGTCTCTACAACTAAGCCACCCGCTTCAATTTCTTCGGGCGAAAGTAGCTCAGATAGCTGTTTTTTGATGTAGATAGTGAAATAGGGAAACTCACTGTAGAGATACTTGGGGTCTTTGGGCTCTAGCGCGACATCTTGCTTGTATGCTTCGTTTGCTTCGGCGGTAGTGATAACGCCGTTTACCTCCATTCGGCTAATGACCTTATCGCGCTGCTTGCGAGCCGCCTCAGGATCGACTAGGGGCGAATATACGCTAGGAGCTGGTGCCATTCCTGCAATCAGCGCTACGTCTGCCACGCTCAGGTCATCAACGGTTTTCCCAAAGTAAATCCAGGCGGCATCTGCTACACCATAGGCACCTGCGCCCAAATACACCAGGTTCAAATAGCGCTCTAGCACTTTCTCTTTGCCCAGATCTTTCTCTAGCCGCCGGGCAAGAATGGCTTCTTTGAACTTGCGCTGAAAGCTGCGGTCTTGATTAAGAAAAGTCAGGCGAGCAAGCTGCTGCGTGATAGTACTTGCCCCTTCTACCACGCCGCCACTGGTGAGGTTAGCGACGCTCGCTCTAGCGATGGATCGATAGTCTACGCCGCTGTGCTCATAGAACCGGCGGTCTTCGGCGGCGATGAAGGCTTGAGAGACGACCTCGGGAATCTCGTCAAATGTCAGGCTCTCTTGCGCAGTGGGGCCTACCTTCTGTAAAACTTTGCCGCTGTCGTCTTTGAGGGTAATGGTGCCGTTGCGATCGTAGGTCAGCGCCTTGGTGACATCGGGAACCGTCTCTTCTAGCTCGCTTGAAATTCTGTAGAACTGAGTAACTGGGGCTGCTACACCTGCGCCTAGCAGCAGCAAAATCCAGAACACAGGTCGCTTGTAAGGCGGTTTAATCCCAATTTCTTGACCGACGCCCTGATGGCTTCTCTGGGGCGATCTTCGTCCCAAGCGTTTTTGAGGAATGGCGGGCGGTGCGTCTGTTTGAATCTGCGTCGTAGGGATCTCTGTATTGCCCGTTCTAACAGCCATTTTGCGCTGTCGCACCGTTCTAGACGAACGCCGGGGCGATGAGCCTAGCTTTCGATCAGACCATTGCTTTAGCTGTGAAAAGAGATTGGCCACTTAAAAAGATTCTCCAGACGGTAGGCCGTCATTAAATAAAACTGATATATTGCCGCACGCCTTACAGAAATCAAAGAAGTCCCAAGAAAGCAGTATGTTCTGCAAGGCACGGCGCGTAGATGCTACCACGATTGGCTAGCTGGGCGATCGCCCCAAGATTCGCTTCCTTAACTGACCACTCAACAATATATAGCTCAACTAGATCACTAGCTTACTAAAGCGCTGTGACCTAACGCTAGTGCCGTGACCAGCATCCCTAACACCAAAAAGGGTTGAGCACTGGCCTGATACTTGACATCGTTTTCGAGCGGATCCCGGAGAAAGTACATATCTTGAAATGTAATTTGCGGAATAATCAGCAAAATCAGCAGCACTGCGTACAGATTCTTGTGAATAGCAATCAAATACGCGGCCATGCCCCCCTGAAAGATATCGATCATCAGCACACAAATCCAGGCGGCAGTTTGAACGCCAAACATAACCGGGAGTGAATTAAGCCCGAGCTGGCGATCGCCCTCTACCGCCTTAAAGTCATTGACTACCGCAATCCCTAACCCTGCCATGCTGTAGATCAGCGTCAAAATCACCACCGTCCAGTTCAGCTCACCAAACAGTGCATGACCGGCCCACCAAGGTAAGGCGATGTAGCTAGCGCCTAGAGCATAGTTGCCAGCCCAGCCGTTTTGCTTCAGCTTCAGCGGCGGGGCTGAGTATATATAAGAGATGAAAGATCCGCCCACAGCTAGGGCGAATAATGTTGGGAATTCGTGACCTGCCCATATGTCCAATGCGTAGGACACGGCTAAACCACTGAGCAGCAGCACCCAAATTTGCACGCGCACCTGGCCTAATGAAATCGCGCCCGAGGGAATCGGACGATTGGGCTCGTTGATGGCGTCAAGATCGCGGTCGTAGTAGTCGTTGATCGTTTGGGTGTAGCCGGTAAGCAGCGGGCCAGACATCAGCATACAGGCGGCTGAAATCAGCACGTTTTCAACTGACCAAGTGAACTTGCCTGATGAGGCCGCGCCGCAGACAACGCCCCAAATTAACGGAATCCAGGTAATTGCCTTCATGAGCTGGAGGCGAATTTTCCAGATGGACGTTTCACCAGCCTGGGCACCTTTCATGCCAAGCATTTGCCGCGCTTTGCCGCTACCTGCTTTGGCTACGGCTGCGGCTTCTTCTACTGATATCGGTTCTGACAGCTTTTCTTCAGCCATATAAAATCCCTCTGTTTTTTGCTAACTGAATTAACCGAAAGAAACAATCAAATAGCCGTCTTGAAACTTTGCGCCTGTGACCGATCGCCCATTAAGCGCAGGGGGCAAAGATAAATTATGCCGCTGATCGCCTGCTTGCACAGTCACTTCTGGGCCGTACTGCGTGAGCTTGACCTGGGTTTTATCAAAGCCGGGTAGAAATAGTTTAACGGTGCTGGCGCTGGTGTCTACACTCATAGCGTTTGGAACGCTCACGGATTCGGTTAGGGCTGGAAGCGCTGAGGCTATAGTTTGCCATTTTCCTTCGCCCGAGCTGTAGGGCAGTGTTGAGACGGGAATGGGTAAAAAGGCCGTAGTTGCAGACTCAGCCTGGCTGTCTGCGCCTGCATAAGGTGAATTGACCAAAGTACCTGCTACCGTGAGGCCGATTTGCTGAGCCGCGCTCCAAAGATATTTGCCCTGGGCGATCGCAATCTCATCGTCAGTTGTCACCACATAGGCCCGAAGCTGCGTCGCATCGCGCACCATCGCTTTACCTTTAGCTACCATGCCTTCCACACTCTGCGTCGCTGGCTGATTCCAAATATCACCTGACATGCCGCTGCTCAAAATCGCGCCCGTGATCGGGGCGATAAAAGGCGAGATAGAGCGGTAAAACTGAGAGTCTTGAAAGACCTTTTTGAAGCGGCGGAAGTACCAGTCAATGCCACCAATTGCGCCCCACATCCTCAAGATTGCCTGGCCGTCTGTGCCATCGTGCACAATCACATCGTACTGATTGCTTTCGGTATACTCGCGAATCGCATTGAGCGCTAAAAAGTCATCCATCCCCGGCACTACGCTCAGCTCCTGGCCGTACACCGCCTTGAAAAAAGGATCTCTGAGGTACTGCGCCTCAAAGCTTTTGAGCTTCTCCCAGTTGTCATCTACTAGCGCGGTAGTCTGGAGCTGCACGACCTGGAAGCTTGAGCCCGATACTGTCACGGGGCCAGCTTCTGCGCCCACTTTTGCGCCGAGCAGCATTGAGAGCGCAGGCCCGGCCTGCTGTGACACGAGCAGCACGCGCTTGCCTTCGGCTGATAGCTTTTGGGCTGCGGCAATCGCCACCGTAGATCGGCCCGTACCGCCTTTACCCAGGAACGTCAGAATCAGCGTCATAGTGATGTATTTGTGAGTGTGTTGTCTGTCGGATTTGCGAGGGCTCTGTTCAAAGAGTGCTACTCAACCGCTCGAAGCTCGTCTTCAAAAAACCAGGTGGTATAGTCGTCAGCTTCAAACGCGATGAGTACGCCAATATTTTGACCGTCGAGTACTTTAAAGTCCTTGACGGTTCCGGTTTTGCCCAGGCGAGCGGCGAGTGACTTGGCCACGCGATCGCGCATTCGACGAACCTGAACCCGTTGCCCAATTTCCAAATCCATGTTTAAAAAATGTATCCTTACTGAAATGTCCTACTCTCGGCCAGTTATTTAGCCAACATTAAGTTTATCAGCGCCTCGGCGTTCCCCCCGCTCCCTTTTTATAACTGGATTCAAAATTTAGGTAAAAATGCTTGCTAAACGAATTCTCCCTTGTCTTGATGTTAAAGCGGGCCGCGTGGTCAAAGGCGTAAATTTCGTCGATCTCAAAGACGCAGGCGATCCGGTAGAGCTTGCCAAGGTCTATAACGAGGCAGGCGCTGACGAACTGGTGTTTTTAGATATCACCGCGACGCACGAAGATCGCGGCGTGATTTATGACGTGGTGTACCGCACCGCTGAGCAGGTGTTTATTCCGCTGACGGTGGGCGGTGGCATTAGCTCGGTAGACACGATTAAAAAGCTTTTACGGGCAGGCGCTGACAAAATTAGTATTAATTCGGCGGCGGTGCGCGATCCTGATTTGATTAACCGGGCGAGCGATCGCTTTGGGGCGCAGTGTATTGTGGTCGCCATCGACGCGAGAAGGCGTGAGGTCAACCCGGATAGCCCGGATGCTAAACCGGGCTGGGATGTGTTTGTGCGCGGCGGCAGGGAAAATACGGGCCTAGACGCGGTGGAATGGGCCGCTGATGTAGTGGCTAGAGGGGCAGGCGAGCTGCTGATTACGAGCATGGACGCCGATGGTACTCAGGCTGGATACGACCTGACGCTGACGGAGGCGATCGCCAGCAAGGTTAGTGTTCCGGTGATTGCCTCTGGCGGCGCTGGCAACTGCGAACACATTTACCAGGCGCTAACGGCAGGCAAGGCAGAAGCCGCCCTGCTAGCATCTCTGCTGCATTACGGGCAGCTCAGCGTTGGCGAGATTAAAAAATATCTGCATGACCAAAAAGTGATCGTTCGCCAGTAGATCCAGTAAATGTTTACAAAACATTATAAAAGGTAGACTTTGCTGGAGTGAGCACTATTGTTGTGAAGCGGCATAGTCAAAGCTGGGCAGCGGCTTTGTAAGTCCACGCCAAGAATTGAGATATATCTATGCTAATCGGGGCTTGACAAAGAAAATAATTGGTGGTGAATGAGCACATATGCTCATCGGCAATTCCTGCTGTATCTGTTAAGCTATGTAAAGGATTTTTAAGAAAACCCGAGTCCCACTTCTTCTAACGTAGGTACATCTGCCCGAATGATTTTTCTGATTTTGACGATTGTAATAGGTTTGGTCTTTTGGGCATTGCGCCTGATGGATAGGGCCGTAGAAAATCAGGAATTTTCACTGATGCTAGCAGGCTTTTTAGTCGCCTCTTCTGCCGCTGCTATGGTGGGTGTTTACTTTCTGATGAGCGACTATCTAAACTTTATGACGCAAGCAGGCTCTGCTTTCGATAGCTATGACTCGGCCATGCTAGAGAGTGAGTTTCCCGTTTGGTTCGACTAGAGCATTCGACTAAATCTAAGACGAGAAGCGGGCTGATTTTGATGGATCGGCCCGCTTCCTTTAGTTTGAACGCTATTAATTAGTTCTCTATCGATCAAGCTGTTGCGACAGGGCATCCCAAGTTGACTCGCCAACAACACCATCAACAAAGAGCTGCTGGTCGGTTTGAAACTGCTCTACAGCCGCCTGAGTTGCCTCACCAAAGCCGCCATCAATGGGGCCGTCGTAATAGCCTAGCTCTTGCAATTCTTTCTGTAGCTGAGAGACAGCAGGGCCTGCGGCTTCTATGCGCAAGACAGGCGGGCCTAGCGGCTCTGGATTGCTAGCAGCAACGGGTTCTACCGCTGGGGCTGGCTGAACGGCAGGGGCTGCGATCGCGCTAATAGACTCAGGCTCAGGCAGGAGCTTTTGCCAGGTAGAAGGGCCAGTGATGCCGTCAGCAGAAATACCTGCGGCAACTTGAAACTGGGCCACTGCCTCTAGCGTTGACTGGCTGTAGGTGCCATCTACACCGTCTTGGTAAAAGCCCAAGAGCTTGAGCGTTGCCTGCAGTTGGCTGACGGCTTCTCCGGTGCTGCCGATGGAGAGTAGTGGATAGGTGGCCTGGGCGATCGCGGCCGATCGGGTTAGTCCTGCAGCAGTGAAGCTTGCAATCAGGGTTCCTAGCGTGATCGCGGTGAGGGATTTAAGCGGACTCATTTTCAGGAAGCTAAGGCTAAAGGACAATCTGTTTAAGCGCGTTTTATCTATGTGTGTTGTCATTGGGTTAGTCGGGTTTAGCTACCGTTGCTTAGCTAGAAATCGTTAGGCCAGTAGCCGGTGATTTGGCCAGGAATAATTGATAAGGCGTGGTTTTACGAATGTGTATGTGATCGCCTCATTGCGAGTTTCTTCAGCCTTGTGCATAGTGTGCTGTAAGCCATATCAATATAAACGGATACAATTCCGCTGCCAAATAGGCCAGTTTTTGCTGCGCCAGCCAACCCCTTGACCTGTCTCTACGGTGGGTTATATCCATGGTCAATCTCAACTATAGAGGGCTTATGCGAAGTAGCTCTCCGACAGGCGGGCAGCTCGACCGATTTAGAGGGGGCTTGTTGGGCATAGGAATGGTGCCTACAGCTTTAGCGATCGCATCTCAAAACACAGCTCAAGGTACGACGGGCGATCATCCAGACAATCTAACGGGCGAGCTAACAGGTGAGCTAAGAAAGGCGGCTGATTTTGCAATGGTGCAAACGAAGTTATTTACCTCGCAGCCAAATCCTCTTCAGCAACTTTCTTTTCATCGAAGCTTGTCTAAAAAGGGCGAACGCTTTACTTTGCTGGCGGCTATTCCAGGATTAATGCGCTATCACGATAGCTGGGAGCGCCGATGGCAGCAGGCAATCTCGAATGGTCGAATTAATGATGTGGCTATTGTTCACACACTGCTGCTGGGCGATTTGCTAGAAGTTGTTTTGTGTGGTTATGAGTGTGATGCGTATAGCTTTGCTTGTTTAGAAGATCGTTTGACGCGATGCGATCTGTCTATCGAGCAGCGACGATACTATCGAAGTAGTTTAGCGAGTATTTCGGCAAGGCAGCTACCCCAGGTAGATGCTAGTGCTGGTGCTTTATCGCCATTCTACTTAGAGGGTGTGTCAGAAGGGGCGGCGCTGATAGGCGGCGCGATAGGCGCGCTGAGCTACCCGGAAAGCTACAGGACGGCGGTGTATTTGTCAGCTCAGTATGGGGCGATCGCCCCCGTCATTGCTGGATTACTATCGGGCTGTGCGGGTGGTTATTCTTCGCTGCCAGTGCTGTGGCAGCTAGCAGATAGGTTGAGTTTCGATGAAGCGCGTAGCCGAAGTGATCCGAAGTTTAACTACTCAGAGATGATGAGAATAGCCGACAGCCTGTTTGCGCAGTGGGCGGGTGTTCAAAGCGAGTGAGCATTAAGCACAGAGCACGAATCCCAACAATCTTGAACTCATGACGCATCCTCTACTTTGCAACTGTTCAGATCACCTCCCTAAATATTGGGGAGCCTGGTAGAGCCTATGGGCGTTATGGGTCATATTGCCAGTCGAATGTATCAGCTTTGGTCGCGGTCATTCTTGCGATTGAAGCATCCTGGGCGCTATTTGCGGCGGCGGGTCAAGCGGCGGTGTTCGCCTTGGGTAGATGGGACTCGGCGGTTTTTTGTGGTGGAAGGGCTCGCGCAGGCGGTTTCTAAGGGTAGGGCTAAGTCAGGGCATAAGCGATCGCCCACCACCGCCATAAAACGCTCTACCGGGCAAACCTTGCTGCGGCGAGGCATCACTGCTAAGGGCACCGCCAAAGACACTTCCCGGCGAACTTGGACAGTGACGCTACTCGCTATCCTTTTGCTGAGCGCCTGCTTAGGTCAGCGCTTTTATAGCCAGCCAGGGCTAGATGTAAAGTCGGTATCGCCTCAAACGTTTTACGCACCTGAGAGCGTTGTTTTTGAGGATAAAAAAGAAACAGAGCAGCGGCGAAATAATGCCCGTGACGGCGCGGTGCCAGTGCTCAAAATTGATACTGAGCGAACCAATGAAGCCTTGCGCTCTTTAGAAACGCTTTTGCGTCAGGGTCGTGAGCTACGCGATCAGGCAGGCTCGCCGCCGTTTCTCAACTTACAAATTATCTCTAGGCCCACGCAAGATTTTCTCTTTCAGGTTTCAGACCCGCAGTGGAAGACAGTGTGGCGACTAGCTGAGATGACCAATCTATCAGCCGCTCAGCTAGAGCCTTTTAGTCAGCAGGCGCTTCCTACTGAAGAGGCCGAAGAAGTCACCAAAGATACTACCGAGAAGACCGGTACTGACGATGATACTAATTCCGCAGAGCCTGATTCGGCTGATTCAACGGCTAAGCCTACTCGCTCGGTACCTCTTTCTCCCACCTTAACGATTCAGCTCCGTGCTTTTCTCCCTGACCAGCTCGCAGTTATTAGAGAGCTGGTTGCCTACCGCGAGCTAGCCGGTGACCGGGGCCTAGCCCAGCTTAAAACTCGTCTTGAAGTGCCCCGGCAGCAGTACCGTAAGGCGGCTGCTGACTTAGCTCGAGCTGCCAGTACCAAAGGCCAGCCTTTATATAACTATCGTTTGTTTGAGCTAAGCGAACCGCAGTGGTTTGTCTTAGAAACCACTGCCCGAGAGATCTTCAACGAGATGATGACTCAAGGTATTCCGCCCGGATTACCGCCTGATGTCATGCGCTATGCGATTGAAAATCGGGTCGATGACGACTTGGATGTGACGGTGCAACAGCTCGCTGCTGATGTACTATCAGCGGCGCTTGTGCCTAACCTAGTCCCGGACGAAACGCGCACTCAGCAGCAGGCCGAGCAGGCCGTTAGAGATATTACGCCGGTAATGGTGTCTGTGCAAAAAGGGGATTTAATTGTGCTTGCTGGTGAAACTATTGATGCTGCTGACTTTGCTCGATTGGATCATTTTGGTTTGACTAGCCGCTACTTCAACTGGATCGGGCTGTGTGGCTTCAGCCTATTAATAGCCAGTGCAGCCGCCTTTTACCTATGGGTAGATCACTATCAGGTGCACCAGATCAACCAGCGCGATCATCTGCTGGTGCTGCTGCTCTGCCTAATTGTGGCTGCGCTAGCGGCGATCGGGGTGCCGTCTGCCGGACTTCCAGCGGTCGGTTTGTTGATTGGCAGCTTTTATGGCTCAGCGCTAGGGTTAACGGTCGTGAGCTTACTTGCTTTGGCGCTGCCGATTGGCACCCCGGTTAGTGGCATTCCTTTAGTTGCAGGGCTGGCGGCGGCGATGGTGGGTACCTGGATTGCCCCTCAGCTCAGGGCAAGGGAAGAGTTTGCTCTGCTGGGCGGATTTGTCGGACTGACTCAAGCCAGTACTTATCTGGTGATAACGCTGTTGCGCTTATCGGCCACTGCGCCGCTATGGAAAGTTGTCTTTGTTGGCTCTGCCATGCACGGCTTGTATGGCATTGCTTGGAGCGTGGTCGCACTCGGCGTAAGCCCTTACCTGGAGCACTTTTTTGACGTAGTAACCCCGATTCGCCTGGCTGAGCTGGCGAATCCCAACCGCCCACTGCTAAAGCGACTAGCGGCTGAAGCACCCGGTACGTTTCAGCACACGATGTTTGTGGCTAATTTAGCTGAGGCGGCGGCGCGTGCTTTAGGCCGAAATGTAGAGCTGGTGAGGGCCGGTACGCTCTATCACGATATTGGCAAGATGCACGACCCTCAGGGTTTCATTGAAAATCAGATGGGCGCACCGAACAAGCACGACATCATTAATGACCCCTGGCGCAGTGCCAGCATTATCAAAAAGCATGTTACTCAGGGCATTGTGATGGCGCGCCAGTACCGGCTACCCAAGGCAGTTCGGGCGTTTATTCCTGAGCATCAGGGGGATATGAGAATTAGCTACTTTTATCAGCAGGCTAAAGAAAGGCAAACCATAGAGCCTAGTTTGGTGATTAGCGAGGCTGATTTTCGCTATGACGGGCCGATTCCACAAAGCCCGGAAACTGGGATTACGATGCTGGCTGATTCTTGTGAGGCAGCGCTGCGATCGCTCAAACCAGATGCCTCAATGGACGAAGCCTACACCATGGTCGATAAAATCTTGCGGGCTCGCTGGCGCAACCGACAGCTGATCGACAGCGGCCTCGCCCGAGACGATATGGACACGATTGCCAGCGTATTTATCCAGGTGTGGCAGCAGCATAACCACAAGCGCATTTCCTATCCTAAGAACGCGCAAGAAGCCTAGCTGCTGTTTCTAAAGGGAGAAAAACAGTATTGGGTCGAACAAAATATGTCTGAGGTGCAATGTATGGTTTTTGGGAGTGAGGTTAATTAGTTTACAAAGTTAATTAGTTTACAAACATTTGCATATTCCTTTAATATTTCCTGCGCTCCGCTGCTGAGCATTCCCTGTAGGATTTTATTACACAGCACCGTCCTATCTCCCTATGAAAGAAAGGCTGCGGCTTTTGAAGGCAGTGCTAAAAAGACGCTAAAGGGTTCCTTGTTCTTAACGCCTAAAAAATTAGTTTCTAAAGAAAAACATAAAAACCTTCTCATAAAAGTTATAATACTTAACATAAGAGGCGCTTATGACTTACATAAGATTCCTTTTTTTGTTATGTGGCTCCAGAGGCTTTAGTTTCCAAACCTGAGTTCTTACGACTTCGGTTCCTTAAGAAACAAAGCTTCCGATGTGCGAACTACTCTTGTCCCGATTCGCGATTTTTTATGAAAGCTGCTGCCTCGACCGATTTAGTCCGTACCTATCTTAAAGAGATTGGCCGTGTGCCACTGCTCACCCACGAAGAAGAGATTATTTTGGGTAAGCAGGTAAAGCAGCTTATGTCGCTGCTCGCGCTGCAATCTGAACTTGCCGAAAAGCTTGACCGCGAACCCAGCCAGGCCGAATGGGCCGAGGCCGCAGGCGTATCTGAAGCTGAGCTAGCCGCTACGGTAGCAGCTGGAGAAAGGGCCAAGCGAAAGATGGTAGAGGCCAATCTTCGTCTGGTTGTCTCTGTCGCTAAGAAGTACATCAAGCGCAATGTCGATCTGCTTGATTTGATTCAAGAGGGCACGATTGGGATGCAGCGCGGTGTGGAGAAATTTGACCCGGCTAAGGGCTATCGCTTTAGTACCTATGCGTACTGGTGGATTCGCCAGGCAATTACGCGGGCGATCGCTGAGAAAAGCCGCACTATCCGCCTCCCCATCCACATCACCGAAAAGCTCAACAAAATCAAAAAGTCTCAGCGCCAGTTCGCCCAAAAGACAGGCCGCGCGCCCACCATGGCCGAAATCGCCGAAGACACCGGGCTCACGACTCAGCAGGTGCGTGACTACCTAGACAAATCTCGTCAGCCGCTTTCGCTCGATCTGCGCGTTGGTGACAACAAAGACACTCAGCTCAGCGATTTGTTAGAAGATGACGGCCTTACGCCTGACGACTTTGCGACACAATCTTCACTTAAGCGCGACTTACGGATGCTCTTAGCCGACCTGACGCCACAGCAGCAGCGCGTTCTCTCTCTACGCTTTGGCTTAGATGATGGCAAAAACATGACGCTAGCCAAAATTGGTGCCGTACTAGAGATCAGCCGTGAGCGCGTTCGTCAAATTGAACGCGAAGCCTTAACCAAGCTGCGCAAGCGTCGGAGCGACATGCGTGAGTACTTGGCTGGCTGATTTTGAAAAGGTGAGCGCAGTCACAGCCTGGTATGATAGCTCCTGCACTTTTTGCATAATGCCCCGCCGCTGTGAATACACAAGAACTCGGTTTGCTTCTGTTCTCTGTTGTCACAGCGGCCTGCGGTCAGCTATTGCTCAAGACAGGCGCACTTAAAATAGCTGCAATTGAAGCTTCTGGTATTGCTGCTCGCGTATTTGCCGCTATTGCTATCCCCGAACTAATCATTGGATTAGGGTTTTACGGGTTTAGTGCGATCTCGTATATTCTGCTGCTGAGTAAAGTGAAGCTCAGCGTAGCGGCCCCTAGCACTGCGCTTATCTACGTTTTTTCAGTTGTCATTGGCATCTTTGTTTTCAAAGAGGCTGTTTCTGTTTCACGCTTGATAGGCGTTGCCTTAATTGCCTGTGGTGTTGTCTTGGTCATCTCTCGCTAATCAACTTTTTTAAGTTTGTGTCGAGTTGTTGTGAGTGGTGGCCAGCGTGATAGCAATGCAGTACATTAGAACTATCCACACAACTTTGACGACATTTCTCACCTCTGCCTTTGGTAGGGGTGCTTTTTTGTAGCTGTCCCACGTCGCTGCCATAGAGGGGCGCTTGTCTATATATTTAAGGACATAGAATTTTGTTGATGTGACCTTATGACCGCCCATTCTCGTACCGTGGCTCAAGACAAGACTTCATCGGACAGTTCTAAAGAGGCAGTGCAGACGTTTTATCCGCCAAAGCAAAAGCCGCTGATGACCCGGCTGGTGCAAAGCATTTCTTATCCGCTGGCGAGAGTGCTATACAAGTTCAACATATCGGTGGATGAGGCGGGTGTGGGCAAAGTGCGAGCGGTGGATGATGCGCGCCTAGTGTTTGTGTGCAATCATCCGACGATGGAGGATGGGATTACGCTGTTTGTGCTGTCGGCGCGGTTAGGGCAGCTATTTCATTACGTGGTGGCCTATGAGTCTTTTAAGGGACTGATGGGGTGGTTCATTCAGCGGTTGGGCTGCTATTCGATTCGGCGAGGAATGGGCGATCGCGCCAGCATTAGCCAAACGCTGTCGCTGCTCAAAAGCCCGCAGTGCCGCCTGGTGATTTTTCCTGAGGGCGGCTGCTCCTATCAAAACGACACGATTATGCCGTTTCGATCAGGGGCAATTCAACTGCCGATGTCTGTGCTAGCGCAGCTTGCCAAAAAAGCATCAGCGCCCGAGGACGTGCCTGACTTTTATGTAGTGCCCCTTTGCCTGAAGTATCGGTACCGACAGCCGATGCACCGGGTTATTGAGTCTACGCTGGCTCGGCTAGAAGCTCAGCTAAAGCTATCGCCTATAGAGACTGATCGCAGCAATGGCGCTAACGATGACTATGCTCGCCTGCGACGAGTGGCCCATCGGGTAATTGTGCAGCTAGAAGCAGAGGCCAATCTGCCTCATGAGGACGACTTGGACTGGAACCATCGAATTGACCGGCTTAAGCAGGTTTTTCTGCAAAAGTGTGAAGCTGCTTTGAATTTGGAGCCTAACTCGAACCTGCCGCTGCGAGAGCGCGTCTATAAGGTACAGGCTTTGTTAGAAGAGGCAGAAGTTTCTGGTGATGAAGGGGACTACGATCTGGCCGGTAAAAAGCTGACGAGAGAGGAGCTGTACTGGGATACGGTGCGGCTGCTTAATTTTGATGCTATCTATGATGGCTATGTGGCTGAGTCGCCCACGCCGGAGCGCTTTCTAGACACGCTGATGCGTTTGGAGCGAGAGGTGTTTCATTTGGAGCACGCACAGCCTAAAGCACCGCGAAAAGCCTATTTTCATATTAGTGACTTAATTAATTTGAAAGACTATTTAGCTGACTATCAGCGCGATCGCTCTGGCACTATCGATCAACTCTCTGAGCATCTACGTCAAACAATGCAGCGTGATCTGAACAAAATGAGCAGCTCAACCGTCATTGGACAGACAGTCGTGTAATCGACAGCATCTACCACTAACAGCATGGTGATTGCTGCTGCAATCGTTGAGTAAGATTGCCTTGTGTGAATCTACTGACACAGATACAGGCGTTGCAGTGCTTCTTCCTTCATACTTTGAAAATATAACCATGAAGGTTTGCTTGGAAGCTTGCCTTGACTATTGAATCGCTGATGTTTTTGGTATGACCCGTTTGCCTCATTCCCGCCTGCCCGATGCCGAAGGCGATATGCCAAGTCTTTTGCAGCGGCGACTTAAAAGCTCTTTGAAGCGCAATCGCCTGTTTTTTAATTTGGTACGGCGCAAGCGATCGCAACACGAAAACAAACCTAGTCGGCTCATTCAACGGCTGCACGATAAGCGAAAACCGCTCAGGCAGTGGCAATATCGGGTGGCAGCAACCGTTGCTATTTTAGGCATTGGCAGCGTGACTTGGGGCGGACTGTTCGTGAGTGAGCGAGTTACTCTAGGGGGCGTTCCCTATAGGATTGTGAATAAGTTTTGGCACTCTCAGGCCGCTAGAGATGCTTACTTTGCAGGCGATCGCCAGGCGCTGCACTATCAGCTTGCTAGCTTAGGTGTGGAAGAAGATATTAAAGACTACTATCGCGATCGCTTTGATAACGAAGGTGAGCTAGACCGACACATTCACCAAATTATGTACAACCGGACTGGCTACGTGGGCGAGGCTTACGAAGTGGATAAGCACAATCGATTGAGGTTTCGGTCTTATTAAATGGAAGCTGCTTGCCGCGTGCCACCACCGCTGAAGCCAGGAGATTTGCTCTGTGTGATTTCGCCAAGCGGCGGGCTGCAAGCTTCGGAGGCGTTTGAGGAAGGGATAGCGGTATGGCGTGATCGCGGCTACGAAGTGCAGAGAGCAGACGGCTATGATGCGCGCTGGGGATATTTGGCCGGAAAGGATGACGGACGGCGGCAGCAGCTATTGAGCGCGCTGCAAAATCCTGAGTGCAGAGGCGTGCTGTGTTCTAGAGGCGGATATGGTGGTACGCGGTTGTTGGAAGATTGGGCCTGGCCTGCTTTAGACGCGTTTGCACCTAAGTGGCTGATTGGGTTTTCCGATGTCACTAGCCTGCTGTGGAGCCTCAGCAAACACGGTATCTCGGGGGTTCATGGCCCGGTATTGACGACGCTTGCTGATGAGCCTGATTGGTCGGTTAAACGGTTGTTTGATTGGGTCGAAGGTCGTCAAATTGAACCTATTAAAGGCAAGGGCTGGGGCGGCGGAGCGGCTGAAGGCGTTTTACTGCCTGGAAACCTTTGTGTGGCGACTCATTTACTTGGGACGGCAGCGGAGCCTGATTTGACCGATGTGATTTTGGCGTTTGAGGATGTGGGCGAAGCGCCTTATCGCTTGGATAGGATGCTGACGCAGTGGCGATCGATGGGGCGGCTGAAGGCGGTGAAGGGGATTGCGCTGGGTCGGTTTAGCGGGTGGGAGCCAGGTGAGTCGGTGTCGCTGAGTGTGGATGAGGTGATGCGCGATCGCCTGGGTGAGCTAGGCATTCCTATTGTTTCAGATTTACCGTTTGGGCACGACGGCACTAATGCTGCTTTGCCGGTAGGGGTGCGGGTGCGTTTGGATGCAGAAGCGGGTGTTTTAGCCTGGAATTTCTGTCTAAGATAAAGTCAACCTTCATTACAAATGCCGTGGTTCCTCTGAGAGATGACAACCCAATTAGCACAACGCCTGTGGTGGTGTATGCCTTAATTTCGCTGAACGTTGTCATTTTTCTGTACGAGATGTCGCTGGGTAGCGGCGCACTGCAACAGTTTATAAACACCTGGGCGCTGGTGCCTGCGGAGCTAACGTGCTCGCTACCAGGCTCTCTATCGGTTAGCTTTCAGTGTCCGCTGCCGATTGACAACATGCCTGCGAGCAGTGAGTGGATTACGCTGTTCTCTTCTCAGTTCTTACACGGCGGGCTAGCTCACTTGGGCGGCAACATGCTCTATCTATGGATCTTTGGTAACAACATTGAAGACCGGCTGGGATCGGTTAAGTTTCTGATTTTCTATCTGGCCTGCGGGGCGTTAGCAGCGCTGAGTCAGTGGATTTTTGCGCCGGGTTCTGCGGTGCCGACGGTAGGGGCAAGTGGGGCGATCGCTGGCGTAATGGGCGCGTACATCATTCGCTTTCCACGCGCTAGGATCTCAACGTTCATTGCGCTCTTTGTAATTCCGGTTCCGGCCTACCTCTTTTTAGGATGGTGGTTTATCCAGCAGTCTTTCTACAGCTATGCGAGCTTAGATGCGATGGCTAATACTGGCTC
This sequence comes from uncultured cyanobacterium, assembly GCA_963793265.1. Taxonomy (GTDB): domain Bacteria; phylum Cyanobacteriota; class Cyanobacteriia; order Phormidesmidales; family Phormidesmidaceae; genus Phormidesmis. Next base: position 1,056,308 of record CAWBZI010000001.1, on the reverse strand, counting down.
GGGGGGTGTAGCCTACTGGGCACACGCGGGCGGATTCGTTTTTGGCGTCATTTTAGGGCCGATGCTGGGTTTGTTTTCAAAGCGGCGCGATGATAGTAACTGGTAGTGAGTAAAGCGAGGTTAGCAATATGACAGCTCAACAGATACCTTCGGATGTATACGAGGGTCAGTTTGGAACGTTTACGGTAGACAAGGGCGACCGCCAGGAAGTGATTCTTTATCGCGCTGGGCTGGCTATTGCTGCTACTAGCTTCGCTGCTGCTGTTGGCTGCGTTCTTTTAGATTTGGAGGCTACGCCCTGGATTGCGACTGTCTGTTATGCCGTGATGTGGTGTGCTTTGGGCGTGAGCTTTTTCAAGATTCACATCTACCTGCGGCCTTTGCATCAGGCCCTTAAGGTGTTTTGGGCGATTGGCGGTGTGGCGAGTTTAGCGATCGCCTTACTCTATTCCACCCCTTTAGCACTCACTGCCTACGCGCAGCCGCTGACGATTTTTGGCATCGGCTTTACCTTTGCCGCACTGACCGGCATTTTTGTGAAAGAGGCTTTTTGCTTCAACCGGCTAGAAACTAAGTTTTTAGTATTTATTGTGCCAGGACTTTTGCTAGGCCATATGGCAGGCGTGCTTTCGGTAAGTACAGAGCGGGGAATGCTCGCAGTTTGGGCTGTTTTATTTGCGGTGTTTGCCGTACGCAAAGCAATTCAGCCTATTCCACCGGATATTGGTGATAAAAGCGTTTTTGAGTATTTGGAGAAAGAGCGGATGGCAAAGGCGTAGCAAAACAGCTTTGGGCTAATACGGGCCTTAAACGCTCAATCACATGTTTTCAACGTTTTGATGTCGGCTGAGGTGATCTGCTTGAGGTTGCGCGTAATTTTCTCGATGTCCCAGTTCCACCAGGCAATTTCGATGAGCGATCGCACAACACTATCCTCAAATCTCTGCCGTATACGTTTTGCTGGATTGCCGCCGACAATGCTGTAAGGGTCAACATCGGTAACTACAACAGATTTGGCAGCAATAATAGCGCCGTCTCCAATCTGTACGCCCGGCATGATCATCGCTTCATACCCAATCCATACATCGTTACCGATAACGGTATCTCCTTTGCAAGGCAGCTCGTTTGCCTGAGGCGTTGCCGTTTCCCAACCGTTGCCAAAGATGTAAAACGGATAGGTTGAAAAGCCGGTCAGCGGATGATTCGCGCCGTTCATAATGAACTTTGTGCCTTGGGCGATCGCGCAAAACTTCCCAATAATAAGCTTGTCACCTACGAATGGAAAGTGGTAGAGAACGTTGCGCTCGAAGTTCTCTGAATCTTCTGAATCGTCGTAATAGGTGTAGTCTCCGATGATGATATTAGGGTTTGTCACGGTGTTTTGAATGAAGCAAATCTGTGGGAATCCCGCCATGGGGTGTTTGCTTTTAGGGTCTGCGCCGAACATAAGTAATCGCCAATTTTATAAACAATGTTTAGGCATCTGTTTGACTTAAGAGGGCGGCGATCGCATTCACGACATGCTGCGAACTGCCTCTGAAAAATGACCTATCTAATGTATTGGGCGTGTCGGTGACTGTGTGATAGTTGGGGTTGCGAAAGTTGGCGGTGTCGTTAACAAATACGGCAGGGATGCCTTTCTCCCAAAAGGGAGCATGATCGCTGCGGAGCAGGTCTGGGAAGAGATTGAGCGTAAGTTTTGGGATGGGTAGGCTCAGCACTATAGGTAGGGTTGTTTGGCCCGAAAGCATGAATGCGCCGATGAGATTGGTGTGGTTTTCGAGGCCCAATACGGCTAAAAACTCACCGGTATCCGGTACGTTTGGAATCGGTAGATTCTGTGGGTAGTTCTGACAGCCCGGTGTGCGGCATGCGTAGCCGATCATATCGAGAATGACCGCGCCTTTTACGTTTGCAATATTCTCTGCAACTTCTGTAAACGCCAGGCTCCCTAATAAGCCGCTGCCGTCGAGCTGGCGTTCTTCTTGATCAAAGAAAACAATCTTCAAGCCTTTTGGGGTGGTGCTCGCGGCTTGCTGTGTGGAGAAAATGCGGGCTGTTTCTAGAAGGGCGGCGATCGCACTCCCGTTATCATCTGCACCCGGCGAATCTGCGGTGGTATCGTAGTGTGCGCCTAAAACGATCGTGCCCGCCGCTGGATTACTACCTGGAATCTCGGCAATGATATTAACGCCGCTAGAAACGCTTTGCCCAGAACCGTATTGCTGTTGCCTTGGTGTAAGTCCGTAGGCCGAAAGCTGCTCGATAATGTAACGACGAGCGACTTTTTTTTGAGCAGGCGTTGCGCGGGGCTGGGCGATCGCTTCAACATGAGCCATGAGCCGAGCTTCTTCAACATTGAGGTTTAGCCCGGTGCTGGCTAACGTGCTAGCCGGAAGCGGGACGATCTCAGCCGGAGAAAAGACCTCTATCAGCGGGGCGATAGGATTGCCCCAAATAACAACCGACATGACGATGGCTGCTATTGCAAAAAAGAATCCGCCACTTTTTCCCATTCGACGTTCGCTGTGGCTCCTACTAGGTGGCCTCTCTACCTGGCCCTATTTGATTCTGGCCCTATTTGATTCTGGCCCTATTTGATTCTGGCCCTATTTGATTCTGGCCTTATTTGACTACAGAGTCGGAGCCATCATTCTACAGGCTAATCATTAGCCTAATAGACATTAACTTTCAGCGCAAAAAAAGCAGGCTGCCTTTTAGAGACAGCCTACTTTCAGTAAATAGATACGTATAAAAAAGCTAGACAGGCCCTTATACGATGCGGTTATCAGCCTCAGGGCCACTGTCTTTTTGCAAGAGCTTTGAGAGCTGCCCGCGAATATCGGCGAGCTGGGGATTGTTCATTTTAGGCACTACTACCAAGCGCACTTCAATCTCTGAAACGTTATCGATCCGCGTGGTTTTTTCCCACACTTTGCGCTCAGTGTCAGACTCGGACTCGTATCGAAAGGTCAGAACGTTGTCGCCAACTTCTAAGATTTCAACATTCTTAAACCAGCCCTGGCTGCTTTGGATGTAAAGCCAAACACCGGGCTTGCCAACTAATTCCTTGAGTTTGCCTTCCATCTGTCCCAAGCCCCAACTAGAAATTACGAAATTCAAAGCACTAAGTTAGAAAAGGTAACATCTGTCTAACGATGTATTTCCTACTCAATTATCTTAAATCATTTAAGAATTTTAGCACTGTGAGAAGTTTTGTATCGAGATTCGTAACATGATTATTAAAAGAATCTAATAAATCTTGAACTTGAACCCGATTGACCCAGTGTTCCCCATGGGTTATGGATTTTCAACCTTGGAAAAATAATAGTCAGAAGAAAATTGATGTAAAAACAAGGGTTCTGTGCCCTGCTGGCGCGGTAAAACATGTTATGAGCTGAAGACATGCAGATATCAGCCTCCTTAAAAATGTCCTTTATGCACATGTCTTTCTAAGGTGTATTCGGTAGGATAACTGCGTAACTCATCCTTTTTGAAGATGCCTTTGAAATCGTCTGTAGCTGAACGTGATTTTTCCTCAATTGATAGCCAGGCGTACGACCTGATCGTGATTGGAGGAGGTATCAACGGCGCTGCAACGGCTAGAGACGCTGCGCTGAGAGGGCTGAAGACTGTATTGATTGATAAGGGTGACTTTGCCTGTGGCACAACGAGCTGGTCGTCGCGGCTGGTGCATGGCGGGCTGCGCTATCTGGAATATTTTGAGTTTAATTTGGTGCGTGAGTCGCTAGCTGAGCGCGAGATCTTGCTGCGAAGCGCGCCTCATTTAGTGCATCCATTGCAACTGACGATTCCCATTTACGCGCAGGGTACACGGAGCTACTGGGAAATTTGGGCAGGGATGGTGCTGTACGACCTGCTGAGCTTTGATAAGACGCTGCTGAACCATCGAATGCTGCCTAAAGGAAAGCTGAAGCAGCTATTTCGGGAGGTGAATCCTGAAGGGGTGCAGGGCGCGGCGCAATATTATGACGGGCAGGTGGAGTATGCCGAGCGATTGTGTTTGGAGATTGTGCTGTCGGCGCAGGCGGCGGGTGCGGACGTGCTGAACTATGTCAAGGTGACCGAGCTGGTGCGTCAAGGCAATCGGATTACGGCGTTGAGCTGTAAAGATGAGCTGTCTGAGCAGACGTTTGCGATCGCTACTCACGATAAAACGATTGTGGTGAATACCTCTGGGCCTTGGGTTGATGAGGTGTGTGATGAGGTGGTGGAGGGCGATCGCAATGCGCCCTTGGGCGATAGTCACAGAATTGGCGGCACCAAAGGGAGCCACATCGTAGTGGATGCTTTCCCTGGTGCCCCAGAAGCGGCCTTTTACGTAGAAGCGCTCAGCGACAACCGACCTTTTTTCATCCTGCCATTTTTAGGCCAGTACCTCATCGGCACAACGGATCTACGGTTCGAGGGCGATTTGGATCGAGTGAAGGCGAGTAACGATGAGATTGACTACTTGATCACCGAAACGAATAAGGTATTTCCATCGGCACGGCTGAGCCGGGAGTCGGTGAAGTTTACCTACTCAGGCGTACGGCCTTTGCCTTATGAGAAAGGTAAAAAGCCGGGCGCAGTGACGCGTAATCATATTTTGTATGACCATAGCCGCGAAGGCGTGGTGAATATGGTGTCTTTAATTGGCGGTAAGCTCACGACCCATCGGCGGGTAGGTGAGGAGATGGTGGACTGGGCCTATAAGCGGCAGGGCGCGAGTAAGACGGCTTGCCAAACGCGCGTGCAGACGCTGCCGGGGGCGATTTTGCCTACCGATCCTCGGATTGCAGAGGCGACTGAGGCGTATTGCGATCGCCTTTCACTCCCTACTCTTGACCACCTATTCACGCTCTACGGCGCACGCACTTTTGGCCTGTTGCAGCTTATTGACGACGCGCCAGAGCTAGCTGAGCCCATTGCGGATGGTTTGCCAGATATTAAAGCGCAGGTTGTGTACGCGGTGAACTCGGAGATGGCCTGTACAATTTCGGACATCTGTCGGCGGCGAACGATGATGTCTTTGCAGTCGGCCTATGGGCTCAGCGGTTTGGATGTGATTGTGCAAACTTTGAAGGATCACTGTGGTTGGAGCGAGCAGAAATGTGCTGATTCTGTTGACCGATACAAGCGGCTGATGGCTGAAAACTGTATTCCTGACTATGCTATTAGCGATGTGTTGGGCAGCGAATATTCTAGTGAACCGGCGGCCCGTTCTGGTGAGCTAGAACCTCAGCTTGCGGTAGGCTAGGGCGAAGTGCTTATTATTGATCTTGCATTTGCTTTTTTTGCTTTTGCTCTTTAGGAGATCCCTTTTATGTCGGCCTCTGCCACGATTACTTCAACACCCTCAGCCTCTAGTCAAACGCAGGCGAGTCAGGTTTTTCAACTAGCGGTGTTAGGGTCGGGAGCTTGGGGGTCGGCGCTAGCCCAGCTCGCTAAGTACAACGGCCATACCGTACGGGTTTGGTCGCGTCGTAACGGTCGCGATTTGGGTGAGGTCGTTGAGGGGGCTGACATTATTCTGTCAGCGATTTCGATGAAAGGGGTGGCGTCGATTGCGCGTCAGCTAGAGGCTTTGTCGCTACCAGAGCACGTCATTTTATTGACGGCGACTAAAGGGCTAGACCCTGAAACGACGCGAACGCCGTCACAGATTTTTCAGCAGACGTTTCCAAATAATCCGGTAGCGGTGCTATCTGGCCCTAATCTTTCTAAGGAAATTGATAAGGGACTGCCTGCGGCGACAGTGATTGCGAGCGCGGACTTGGCAGCGGCTGAAACGGTGCAGACTATGTTTTCTTCCGATCAGTTTCGGGTGTATACGAGCCCTGATCCGCTGGGCGCTGAGCTGGGCGGAACGCTGAAAAATGTGATGGCGATCGCGGTGGGCGTTTGCGATGGCTTGGACTTAGGAACGAACGCAAAATGCGCGCTGATGACGCGGGCGCTACCGGAAGTGATTCGGATTGGGATGCACTTGGGCGCGGCGGAAGTTGAGACTTTTTATGGGCTTAGCGGCCTGGGCGATATGCTCGCGACCTGTAGCAGTAGCTTGAGCCGTAACTATCGGGTCGGCTACGGCTTGGCGCAGGGTAAGACGTTAGAGCAGATTTTAGAAGAGCTGGGCGGAACGGCTGAGGGTGTGAATACGGCGGATGTTTTGATTGCGATCGCAAACCGCGAAGGCATTCCCGTCCCCATCTCGCGCCAGGTTGATCGCTTGCTCAAGGGCCGAATTACGCCACAAGAGGCGCTAGGAGCCCTGATGGAGCGCGAACTTAAACCCGAATCTTGTGATCTGTAGGCGCTAGCTAACCGGCAGCGTAATTTTGAATGTGGTACCTTGACCCAGCGTCGAGCTGCACTCAATTTCGCCCTGATGGGTGTCGATCACAATCTGGCGGGCAATGGAAAGGCCGAGGCCAGTGCCTTTTTCGGCGGCTTTGGTGGTGAACTGGCTCTCGAAGATGCGTGATCGCACATCCTCGGACATTCCTCCGGCATTGTCGCTAATTTCGACGATAATCCGCTGCGCGTCAGGCTGTTCAGTAAGCGTGGTGATAGAAATTTCTCGGGGGCCAGAAGGCTTTTCGCCCTCGTCCATCGCATCAATAGCGTTGGCAATGATGTTCATAAACACCTGATTAATCTGGCCGGGATAGCAGTGAATTGCTGGAATGGAACCGTAGTTTTGGATGACGGTGATAGCAGGGCGATCGCCAAATGCTTTCATTCGATGCCGCAAAATAAGCAGGGTGCCATCGATACCTTGATGGATGTCGTAGGGCTGCTTTTCAGCAATGTCTGAGCGGGCGAATGTGCGCAGTGATCGGCTGATGGCTTTGATGCGATCGCCACTGGTCGCCATTGACGTAATCAGCTTCGGTAAATCTTCTGCGATATATTCCAGGTCAATATCTTCAGCATGATCTTCTATCTTTTCGAGATCTGCCGGAGCGATATGCTGTGCATGTGCTTCTATCACCTGTTGCTGAATAGCCACATGCTTCAATAGCATCTCACCATATTCTTCAACGAATCTAATGTTGCTGGTGATGCAGCCGATGGGATTGTTGATTTCGTGAGCGACGCCTGCAACCAACTCTCCTAACGTCGAAAACTTCTCACTCTTTACGACCTGCACCTTAGCCTGCTGCAGGCTATCAGTTGCCTCATTCAAAGCAGCCGTTTCAGCTTCGATGCGCTCAGCGAGCTTTTGGTTGAGTACTGTGAGCTGTGCTTTGGCTTCGGTAATCTGGGCGCGATCGCTTTCAGCCTTTTGCAAAGCTGCCTTCAGTCCTTGCTCACGCTGCTCTGTCACCGCTTCCATTTCGGCCCGTGTTTTTTCTGATCTCGTCAACCGCTTTTGTAAAATTCGGTTGGCCTTTGTCAGAGCTTTTATTTCTTTTTGAATATCGCCTGCCTGACTGTCGTCGTTTGGCCTATCACTTTGGCCCTGAGGTGCTGCTGAGGTTGAAGAGGTCACTTATCGCGTTCCGATGAGGAGAGCTGTAAAGGTTTCGTTGTGAAAATGAGCATCTGTTTTGCCGGTAAACGGGCTGATTTCTCCATAGGCATAGAAACCGATGCTAGGTAGCTGCTTGCCCAAAAAATCTTCGGTCAGCTTATACTCTTCACCCACGCGAGTCCCCAAAGCCTTCATCCGCGATGCGCAAGATACCATCAAAGCCGCTGCTGGCTCAGTGCCAGGATAGGCTGCCTGTGCTTTTTGAAACGCTTCTTGGGCAGAGGATAACAAGCTTTCACTATCAGATTCTGTGAGCTGAACGATGGCCTGTTCGGCTACGTGTCCAAAGAAAGCAATGCTGCCATCAGGGTTTCCATCTAGGTTAGGCGATCGCACATAAAAGTCTGTTTCTTCGGGTTCGTACACCGCGATCGCACTTCCCCAAGAACCACTCCTGACTACCGCTACGTCGCCTTCTCCGAGGGTATGCACGTAGAAATTCTTAGCGGGTTTCTCGTCAATTTCGTAGAGAATGTTGCTGATAGACTTAGTGACTTTGCCTTTGAGGCCGATGGGCCGCTGACCTGTAGCTGTTCCGTAAGAAACATTGAGGTTGCCCGCGAACGTTAGCGCCACAATGGCGTTTTGTAAAACTTCGGTTTTATCAGGCGTGCTGATGAGCTGATAGGTGTGCTCGAACTGCCAATCTTCGGCTGTAAGTCCGCCGACTATGGGTATGCCGCAACCTACGGCTTCCTTAAGTCCTGCGACCATGGCGACGCCATCAAGGCTGAGTCCGTCGCCTAAGCTGTAGCAGAGCTTTACCTCTGAAAGGTCTTTTCCGGCTGTGGCTTGGGCGATCGCTGATTTTGCAGAGGCAATCGTATCTTCGCTGGCCTCATACCCTACGCCGACTCCAAAGCTCACTTCATCAGAGCAAAACAGCATCAGCGTCAGCGAGTCTTCCTGAAAAGCCATTGCCGAAGACATTTCACCGATGCTAGTGCCGCCTATCAGTACGACGTTTGGATAGCGCTCTCGAATATATTCAAGGATCTCTTCGTACTCAAAATCAATGGCACCGATGACGATGCCTGCCTGCGGAATATCGTCCGCTAACGCTTCAGCGCACTGCTCTAAGGCTTCTTCGATAGCACCGATAGAGTCTGGATCAATCCCATGGCCCACTGCTGCTTTAAACAATTCAGCACCTCATCTATATGACTGTTCTATCAGTTGTTTAGTCATATTTTGCCCAGATGAATTGTTTCAAACCATTTGGGCTGATGTTTGATGTGATCTTGGTCAATCGATAGCGTCAAGCGCGAGTTCTGGGACTGCGGTAGGCGTTTCTGGGCTTTGTAAGGTGTCGGGGATGGTCGTTTCTGTACTCAACTCGTCGAGATCTGATAGCTGTAGTTCGGGGATGAGCAGTGGATTTTCTATAGGGAAATCGTCTGCGGGTGGCTCAAGTATTGTGGGCGGTTCAGGAATGTTAGGGGTAGATTCATTTGTCTGGGTTGGCTTGGGAGTGTTTAGCGATCGCCAAGACGATTGAATCCGATCAAAAAAGCTAGCGCTAGCAGGCGGCGGATCGTCTACTTGAATGTCTGATTCTACTTCACCTGTTAGAGATGGTTCGTCTTCAGTAGGTGGCTCATCTTCGGTGAATAATTCCTCGTCGATAGGTGAGCCACTTTCCTCAAAAATTTCTTCGCTATCATTCTCAGTTTCGTCTATCTCTTCCATAAGCGCTTCTTCGCTAGCAGCTTCTTCCCTGTCAACTGCTTCTAAAGCTTCGGAAGCTTCCCCAAAGTCTGGTGATGGCTCGCTCTCAATAGCGTCTTTAATAGCAGCATCCTCAGCGGCTTCTTCAAAGGCGGGCCCATCACTTTCCTCAGTCGCTTCTTCCTCGATAACTCTATCCTCAACGAACTTATCAAAGTCACTAAATTCACTGTCACTAAAATCGATAGGCGCAGCGTCAGTTGCTTCTTCTAGAATGCCGCTTGGTTCTTTGGCAGGTTCTTCTAGTGACCCTGGCAAGCTTTCTTTGGGCAGTACGATTTTTGCATCAGGCTCAGTAGGCTTTTCGCTTTCGATAGCGTTTGGCTCAGTTTTGTCCTCAACGGCGGGTTCGATAGGGACAACAGGGGCTATTGGTGCTGTGGGGGCGATCGCTTCTGCTGGCGGCTCGTAGTTAGGATCTACCAGTTGCCCGGCTTCATTAAGCGGTAGCTCGCCTCGGGTGAGCCTTGATAGCGTATCTTTCAGCTCAGGATCGTAGTTGACGAGGCGGACGGTGCTATTAAATTCATTGTCAATGGTTCTGCCCTGCTGATCTATCAAGGTGAGCTGCACCCAGTTCTGTCCTGGCTTGAAGCCTTTGAGATAAACCGGCTGCCACTGGTCAAACACAAAGCTTTGACCGTTGACATTGCAGCGTATCCGCCAGTCTGTGATCTCGGGATCGCTCTCGGCCAGAAAATGTAGCGGTGCATTATTGAGGTAGAAGTCGAGAAGAACGGGCTGCGCGCCATAGGTGCCTTGCGGCTCGCTGTAGACTAGCTGCGGCTGCTCTTGCTGTGGGGGTGTTCTCGTTGGTTTTGGCGAAAACGTGAAAGGTGGTTTGGGCGTAGGCTTCTTCGTTTTTGAAGCTTTCGCCCCAGGGTTTTACGGCAAGTACGCGCAGGGTATGACTGCCGGGGGCTAGCTCAGAGAATTCAATTGGCTCGTCTAGGCTGTAGACCGACTGGGCAGGCTGGTTGTCGAGAATGATCTGGAGATGGGGGCCGAGGTTTAGATCTTTGTCCTTATATATAGAGAGGCCGCGTAGGGTTAGCTGCGGGGTGATGGTCGTGGTGGTTAGGGTTTGGTCAGGCTTTGGAGAGGCGATCGCCACCTGTGGACGCATGTCTGCTACTAGCTCGTTTAGATCCAAGAAAATTGCTGGGGGCGCTACTTCACTCATGCCGCCGCCTAGCCGTCTTTCTTCGCCTATGTCGGGAATATCAGGTAGCTCTAGGAGCCGAACAGACTGCGAACGATTGGCGCAACCTAGTAGCAGTAGGGCAATTAAGCTGCCGATTAGTCCATTAAGTGTGGTGCGCCTGAGACTGCTCGCTAATCGTTCTGCCTGCTGCAATGCCCACCGTTTGATCTGCTTCGCGAAACCCATGCCCGCTCCTAAAAGTTATAGACCGATCATATGGGACGGTTGGTGCTCATTCTCACTGAGCTTAAATTTCTGTTGGCTTTAGGTTTGTTTGGCGGTTTGATGAGGCAATCGTCTATCCTCTAATTGCACTCATAGTTCATAAAAGTTCTTCAAAAAGAGCAAAACTTTACAGCTTTTCTGTCTCTCTCTATACCTAGTCGTCAAATTTCTCTCGTGAACCGGCAATTGAGGGCAAAAAAGCCAGCAAAAAGCGTTGGCCAGAGAAATTTATGTCGTTTTGTTAAAAGGGCTGTAAGTTGCCTGCGAATAACTGTACGGGTAAGCGCGAAAACCTTTTGGGCTCGGCATTTTCGCTGGTTGAAGGTTTGTTAACTTAGCGTCAGCGGGTGCCAAAAGCGTGACTATAATACGTGAGAACATTCCTTTACTTTGCTTGGGTTTAGGCCGATGAAAATAGCCTTCGATTGATCCGGGTTTCCGGTTTTTTTAGAAACGTTACTTTCATGCACATGCGGTCTTTTAAAAGAGATCCGGTCTGGTAGATTCCTCTTTGCAGAGGCTGTCGCGAAGCAATGCTCTCTTTTCAAGCTTTTCCTTAAAAGCTTGCTGGAGCGCATCATCAGCTAACGCTATGCGCCTACTGGCTGGATCGCCTAACGCTTTGGCCCAACGCTTGTAAATGACACCGTTCTTTCTCTGTCTAGAGAGGAGAGTCTCCATGACAACTACCCCGCGCGAGCGGGAGGCAAAAAAAGCCAAGGTAGTGGTTGATAAGAACCCGACCCCCACTTCGTTTGAGAAGTGGGCCAAGCCAGGTCATTTTGACCGGACACTGGCTCGGGGCACCCAAAACTACCACTTGGATTTGGAACCTTCACGCCGACGCTCACGACTTCGATACCCACACCAGTGACCTCGAAGACATTTCTCGGAAAATCTTTAGCGCTCACTTCGGTCACCTGGCCGTTGTGTTCATCTGGCTGAGTGGCATGTACTTCCATGGCGCTCGCTTTTCAAACTTTGAAGGTTGGATGGCCAACCCGTTGGCTGTTAAGCCTAGTGCTCAGGTCGTTTGGCCCATCGTTGGCCAAGAGATCTTGAACGCTGATGTCGGCGGCGGCTTCCACGGCATTCAGATCACGTCTGGTCTGTTTCAGCTCTGGCGCGCCTCTGGCTTTACAAACACAACTCAGCTCTACGCCACCGCAATTGGCGGCTTGGTAATGGCGGCTTTGATGCTGTTTGCTGGCTGGTTCCATTACCACAAGGCAGCTCCGAAGCTGGAGTGGTTCCAAAACGTGGAATCCATGCTGAACCACCACCTGGCTGTACTGCTGGGCTTGGGTTCACTGTCTTGGGCAGGCCACCAGATTCACGTAGCCGCGCCCATCAACAAACTGTTGGATGCGGGCGTGGCGCCTGCGGACATTCCGCTGCCTCACGAATTCTTGTTTGACAAAGCCTTTATGGCTGAGCTTTATCCTGGTTTTGCAGAAGGCTTGAAGCCCTTCTTTACGCTGAACTGGGCGGTCTACTCAGACTTTCTTACCTTCAAAGGTGGATTGAACCCGGTGACGGGCGGTCTGTGGCTGACTGATTCGGCTCACCATCACCTGGCGATCGCTGTTCTATTTTTAGTTGCGGGCCATATGTACCGCACTAACTGGGGCATTGGTCACAATATCAAGCAGATTTTAGACAACCACAAAGGCGATCCGCTTTTGTTTGGTGGTGAAGGTCACAAGGGTCTATACGACTTCTTGACGACTTCCTGGCACGCTCAGCTTGCGATTAACCTCGCTTTGCTCGGCTCGCTCACTATCATCGTGGCTCAGCATATGTATGCGATGCCGCCGTATCCTTACCTGGCGACTGACTACGCGACTCAAGTGTCGCTGTTCACTCATCACATGTGGATTGGTGGATTTATCATCGTCGGTGCTGGGGCTCACGGAGCGATCGCCCTGATTCGCGACTACGACCCGGCCAAGCATGTCAACAACGTGCTCGACCGTACGCTTAGAGTCCGCGATGCGATCATCTCTCACCTCAACTGGGTCTGTATTTTCCTTGGCTTCCACAGCTTTGGCCTATACATTCACAACGACACCATGCAGGCATTGGGTCGCCCCCAAGACATGTTCTCAGACACGGCGATTCAGCTTCAGCCCATCTTCGCCCAGTGGATTCAGGGATTGCACACTGCTGCAACCGCTGCTGCTGGCACCGCGCCTAACGCACTTGCTCCTGCGAGCTATGCCTTTGGCGGCGACGTGGTAGCTGTGGGCGGCAAGGTTGCGATGATGCCAATCACGCTTGGCACCGCTGACTTCATGGTTCACCACATTCACGCGTTCACCATTCACGTGACCGTACTCATCCTGCTTAAGGGTGTGCTGTATTCGCGTAGCTCTCGCCTTATTCCTGATAAGGCTGAACTGGGCTTCCGATTCCCTTGCGACGGCCCCGGTCGTGGCGGCACCTGCCAAGTATCAGCTTGGGATCACGTGTTCCTTGGCTTGTTCTGGATGTACAACTCCATCTCGATTGTAATTTTCCACTTCAGTTGGAAGATGCAGTCAGACGTGTGGGGCACCGTCTCTGATAACGGCACGGTTTCTCATATTACCGGCGGCAACTTTGCCGCAAGTGCAATCACCATCAACGGTTGGCTGCGCGACTACCTGTGGGCGCAAGCCACGCAGGTCATCAACACCTACGGCTCGGCTTTGTCGGCCTACGGTTTGATGTTCTTAGGTGCCCACTTCATCTGGGCCTTCAGCCTCATGTTCTTGTTCAGCGGTCGCGGCTACTGGCAGGAGCTTATTGAGTCTATTGTTTGGGCTCACAACAAGCTGAAAGTAGCTCCGGCGATTCAGCCACGCGCGTTGAGTATTACTCAAGGCCGTGCAGTCGGTGTAGCTCACTACCTCTTAGGCGGAATTGCCACCACATGGGCGTTCTTCCTGGCTCGAATGATATCAGTAGGTTAAGGAGCGCGGAGGACTCTAAAAACGTATGGCAACTAAATTTCCAAAATTTAGCCAAAGCCTGGCACAAGATCCGACAACTCGTCGGATCTGGTACGGGATTGCGACAGCTCACGACTTTGAAACCCATGACGGGATGACAGAAGAGAATCTTTACCAAAAGATTTTTGCTTCTCACTTCGGTCACCTGGCGATCATCTTCCTGTGGACTTCTGGCAACCTGTTCCACGTCGCTTGGCAAGGCAACTTTCCTCAGTGGATTCAAGACCCGCTCAATGTGAAGCCCATCGCCCACGCGATTTGGGATCCTCACTTTGGTCAGGCCGCAGTCGATGCTTTTAGCCAAGCTGGCTCTAGCACGCCTGTGAACATTGCTTACTCGGGCGTTTATCACTGGTGGTACACCATCGGGATGCGCACGAACGGCGATTTGTATACTGGCGCAGTCGGTCTGCTTGGCCTCGCAGCAGTGATGCTGTTTGCAGGTTGGCTACACCTTCAGCCCAAGTTTCGCCCTAGCTTGTCCTGGTTTAAGAATGCTGAATCTCGCCTCAACCACCACCTGGCTGGTTTGTTCGGCGTCAGCTCTTTGGCTTGGACGGGCCACCTTGTTCACGTAGCGATTCCTGAGTCTCGCGGTGTGCATGTCGGCTGGGATAACTTCCTGACGATGAAGCCTCACCCCGAGGGTCTAAGACCGTTCTTTACAGGCAATTGGGGCGCTTACGCCCAAAACCCTGATACGGCTGGCCATCTCTTTGGTACTTCTACGGGTTCTGGCGACGCGATTTTGACCTTCTTGGGTGGCTTCCATCCTCAGACGCAATCTTTGTGGCTGACGGATATGGCGCATCACCATCTGGCGATCGCGGTCATCTTCATCATTGCTGGCCACATGTACCGGACGAACTTCGGTATTGGTCACAGCATCAAAGAGATTCTGAACACTCACCGTCCTCCTAATGGCGGTTTGGGTGCAGGTCACACCGGTCTTTACGACACGTTGAACAACTCGCTGCACTTCCAGCTTGCTTTGGCGCTGGCTTCTTTGGGCGTTATCACGTCTCTGGTTGCTCAGCACATGTATGCGCTGCCTCCTTATGCCTTCATGGCTCAGGACTTCACTACTCAGGCTGCGCTATACACTCACCACCAGTACATTGCTGGCTTCATCATGGTGGGGGCATTTGCTCACGGTGCAATCTTCTTGATTCGGGACTACGATCCTGCGGCGAATGAGAACAACGTGCTCGCACGAGTGCTCGACCACAAAGAAGCAATCATCTCTCACCTGAGCTGGGTTTCTTTGTTCCTCGGTTTCCACACGCTCGGACTCTACGTCCATAACGACGTTGTGGTTGCCTTTGGTACCCCTGAGAAGCAAATCCTCGTAGAGCCTGTGTTCGCACAGTTTGTACAGGCGGCTTCTGGTAAAGCGCTTTACGGCTTTGATACGCTACTTTCTAACCCTGATAGTGTTGCCAATGCTGCTGCTAGTGGCGTTTGGCTCCCTGGTTGGATGGATGCGATTAACAGCGGTAGCAACTCTTTGTTCTTGGCAATTGGGCCTGGTGACTTCTTGGTTCACCATGCGATCGCTCTCGGCCTGCACACCACCACTTTGATCTTGGTCAAAGGTGCGTTGGATGGCCGTGGCTCTAAGCTCATGCCCGACAAAAAGGACTTCGGCTTTAGCTTCCCTTGCGACGGCCCTGGTCGTGGCGGCACCTGTGACATCTCAGCGTGGGATTCGTTCTACCTGGCGATGTTCTGGATGCTCAACACCATTGGCTGGGTGACCTTTTACTGGCACTGGAAGCATCTGTCGATTTGGAGTGGTAACGTCGCTCAGTTCAATGAGAGTTCTAACTACCTCATGGGCTGGCTGCGAGACTATCTCTGGCTGAACTCTTCTCAGCTAATCAACGGCTATAACCCCTACGGGATGAATAATTTGGCTGTTTGGGCTTGGATGTTCCTCTTTGGACACCTGGTTTGGGCGACTGGATTTATGTTCCTCATCTCCTGGCGTGGTTATTGGCAAGAGCTTATTGAAACCCTCGTTTGGGCTCATGAGCGTACGCCTTTGGCTAACCTGGTTCGTTGGAAGGACAAGCCGGTTGCAATGTCTATTGTTCAAGGTCGCTTGATCGGTCTGGCTCACTTTACGGTGGGATACATTCTGACCTACGCCGCCTTCTTGATTGCGTCAACGTCTAGTCGATTCGGCTAGGGTTATAAAGCGCAGTTAGATAGATAAGATGAAGCCTCTCAGCATTGCTGGGGGGCTTTGTTTTTGTGCTGTCGATTCCAGATCTGGAAGAGTATATACTAATGCATCAGAGGCAGCTATCAGTTGAGCGATACATGAGAAAAGATAACTTGTGGGTTACGGAAGCTTACAAAGCTGATGAAGTTGTTGAGCTTGTGAGTATTGGGTTTAGCCGCGAGCTTTCCTCTTTGTACCAGGGTGCTGAGTGGTTTTTTGCGATGAAGGA
This sequence comes from uncultured cyanobacterium, assembly GCA_963793265.1. Lineage (GTDB taxonomy): Bacteria > Cyanobacteriota > Cyanobacteriia > Phormidesmidales > Phormidesmidaceae > Phormidesmis. Next base: position 1,040,162 of record CAWBZI010000001.1, on the reverse strand, counting down.
AGACTTGAGGCCCTTGCGACCGTTTAGGCGCAGTAAGCGCTTTTGTGTATAAAAACTGAATATAGCTTTGATATTCACAGATACAGTCTATTAGGCGATTACTCTAAAATATAGAGGAAAGTTAATTGAGCATGTTTAATTCCATACGGAGATGCTAGTAGAGACTTTGAAAGCCTTTATGAGTATTGCTCTCGATTCGATTGCGATCGTCGTGTTTACAGGATAAAGAAACGAAGGAAAATGTCTAAAGCATCACCATTTATTTTTGTTAGCTATAGCCGCCAGGATCAAAAATATGCAAAACAAATAGCCGAGGCCTTTAGGGTGAAAGGTTTGTCTGTTTGGATGGACGATCAGATCTCCCCAGGTACTAGGTCTTGGGCAAAAGAGATTTGGAAGCACCTAAAAGCGTGTCATGTTTTTGTAGTTGTTATGACGCCTCGTTCTCTTGAGTCTCACTGGGTAGATTGCGAATTAATTATTGCGCTAGAGCAGAAGAAGAAAATATTTCCTATTCTTTTGGAAGATGAGCGGTGGTTCAATGTTGCCAATATTCAGCATTTTGATGCAAGAGACGGCTTGCTACCCCCAGAATCTTTCTTTGAAGAAGTCAATTTGTATCTATCTAATTTGCATATAACAGCGGACAACGCTACCTCATTGTCTTCTTCAAACGATGATGAGATAGCCTCTCCTTCTATTGAAGATAGCGAAGATTCGGAAGAAAACGAGTTTGAGATCTCGGTAAAAGAGCGTGAGCGCCCTCCTGTGGAAAACTTAGTATGGGCAGGAGACTGGTTTGTTAACGTAGGCGAGGGCGACTACCGAACTTGGGAGGACTGCGTAAAATATGGATTCATTAGCGCAGGACAGGGCTCAGTCTATTCTAATGCTCTTAAAAATTTGAATGTTGGTAGTACGATCTATGCCTACATCTCAGGCTTAGGGTACGTTGGTCAGGGCGAAGTTATCAAGCAAGCCGTTCCTATTAAAGAGTTTACTGTAGGACAAGAAAATACACCTCTGCTGAATGTGAAATTGAGAGCGGAGAAGCCTGCCGAAAACAGTGATAACTTAGAACTCTCAGAATGGGTTGTTGGTGTAAAGTGGCTCAAAACTTTTCCGAAGCAGGAAGCCCACCGGTTTGTTGGCGCGTTTGCAAACCCGAACGTGGTATGCAAGCTCAGGCATAAGAGAACTCTAGATTTCTTGCGCAAAGAGTTTAGCAGCGAAAATTCAATAGGTGCTGAAAACGGTGGAGAGAGTGAAGAACTTAAAATAGAGTGGATTGGCGATTGGTTTATTAATGTAGGAGTGGGTAAAAACCAAAGGTCTTGGGCGGACTGTCAGAAGTATGGATTTATTAGTGCGGGGCAGAGCGCAAAGCTTGCGGCTGCTATGCGAAAACTGGAGGTAGGCAGCACCTTTTTTGCTTATGTGGGTGGTAGAGGCTATGTCGGCTATGGCAGGGTTGTCGAGGCAGCGGTGCCTATTAAATCATTTACGGTGGGTTCGGAAAATACGCCGCTGCTTGATATGGATTTAGAGGCGGAAGGACTCGCGCAAAACAGCAACAATTTAGAACTGTCGGAATGGGTGGCGCGTGTGGATTGGCTGAAGACGCTGCCGAAGGAGCAGGCTCTCTGGGCTACGGGCTTATTTGCGCATGTAGGGACGATCTGTAGGCTTAGAGACGAAGAGACATTGGAATTTTTGTATAGTAAATTTGATATTTCAAACTAAGTTGATGGTTAGGTCTTCGCAAATTGCGTACTGAAGAGGATCGCATCTATGATGTAAAAGGCAGATGTTGTAGGCTTAACAGGTATGCAGATAACAATTGAGATTCCTGATGGTATTGCGTCGCAGATTTCTGAAAGCTATGAAACGCTGACTCGTCGATCCCTAGAATTGTTAGCTGTAGAAGCTTATCGAAAGGGACTTGTTGGGGCTGGTGGGGTGCGTCAAATGCTGGGGTTTACTTCGAGATGGGAGACTTATGATTTTCTTTCACAGGAAGATGCTGAGCCGCCTTTTGATATGGCTGACTTGGAGAGTGATCGCGCTACATTAGACAATTTACTGTCATAGCTATATGCGCGTTGTCTCAAATATCTATGGCGTAAAGGCAATATCCCTCTCAGCTTCTCATATCTAACCACCGTCGAAACGACTTTTGGCTTTCTCCAGAAGGCTGTCCAATGATGAGATTTTGTATGCTGATATCTTCATCCAGCTCATTCCAGTGAATGCCGCTGCCGCCACCTATGAACCTGTAGTTATTACGTTCTGCGTCTGAACCATGCACTAGCCTCGGATACCAAGAAAGTGGGACAGAAATAGTACGACCGTCAGATAAATCTACGGTAAGTGTTTCGTCATCAAGACAAAGCTTTTGAATCGTTGGGACTTCGAGAAGTTCAATCGTTGAAGAATTCATTCCAACCCTCTAGTAATTTATCTTTGTTATCTTCTACAAGCTTCTGGATGCGGTTCAGTTCGGGGCGGCTGAATCCTTTGTTTCGTTGAAGGCGAACTGGATCGAGCCAATATTTTGCTTCATCATTATCTCGCTCAATATGTACATGAGGCGGTTCGTCGCGATTGCCTGCGTAGCAAAAGAAGCGATACGGCCCGACTGTAAGAAGCGTAGGCATCCAAAATAGCTCGTTGAGTTGTGTAAATAGTAGTACATCAGAGCATAGGTAAACTGAAATGCAAACCGATTGTCATTGAGTGGGAGCATCATAGGGCAGAACTCAGCATCAAGTGCTCTATTATCCTGTCAAAGCTAATCATTACTAATGAACTTCTGGTTTTAAAGATTTGGCCTCTTCGAGGGCTTCGCGAATACTTTGTGCAAATTCTTCTTCTAATCTGTCGAGCTTATTTCGTAGCTGTTTCTGTTCTTGTTTCATTTCTTCTATGCCGTCGAGCATTTTGAGACTTTCTTTTCTATGGATTTCGTTTCTGAGCCAAGCGATGTAGGTGGGTAGGGTGTAGCGATCGCGCACATCCTGAAACCCAAGCTTGTGATAGAACTGACGGCTCTGAAAATTGCAGATATGATAACGGCTTGCAAGCTGTGAGTAGCCTTGCTTGCTGAGCGTATGCGTAATGTGACGAATAATATGGCTACCTATGCCCTGCCTTTGATAGGGCGGACGAACATACAAGAGTTCTAAACAAGCGCCCTGCTTTGATTTGTCGGTTACCAAAGCGGTGGCAATAACCCATTGGGTTTCTGGTTCTAGCAGAATTACAGAAGCCGAGAGTGGTTTTCCTCGCTTGTTTCCAAAGTACAGCGCGATATCGTCATGTGCTTCTTCAAAGATTCTGTCAGTTGGCCAGCCACAGAACTCAACGGAGTTGATAAAAGATGCAATGTAGCCGTCTATTATCTGTTGGCTGTAGCTAGAGTCTGGGGTGATAGATATGAATGCTTCGAGACTTGGCTCTACCGATGAGGAAGCTGGTAGAGCTAAGCGAGTTTCTATGCCCATTTCGCGAGGGCTCAGATGCGCACAGCCATCCCAGTATTCTGTCTTCCATCCCAAAAGATGCTCCATCGTGTCGAATTCGTCGTAAGACATCGGAATTTTAGGGCAGTCCATACTTCTATTGTCTATTCAGTAGTTCGAGCGCATTGCAAAAGCTGTTGAGGCGTGTGAGTAAGGCGTTGTAGTAAGGATAGGCGTCGGTGTGCTCTTTTTTAAGGTGGGCGTATAGGGTTAGTTCGGGTTCAGGTGCTAAAGGCGTTTGAGGGATGGCAAGACCTGCTTTGGTGAGGCGGGTGGGGGCGATCGCAATTAGTAACGCTCCAATTGTATTATTTTCTCCCTGCCTAAGATCTTCTAGTCCAGGAAGAATAAACTCTGCGCCAGGCAGCTCATTAAGGTTCATTTTGTATCTTCTGTCGAATTAAGTTCGATGGATTCAATAAAGTCTTCAATTTTTTGCCTAAGCTCATCGGAGTCGAGGGAGTGGAATGGAACACGACTCCACACCAACGGTGCTAGTTCAGCCAGTTACCACACATAATGAACCCTGCAGTGGTGGCTAATCATTCTATAATCGGAGCAAATTGACTACTCCCTCACTAATATGCCGAAACGCGATCCCGCTGTGCTCAAAGAAGTGACTGTGAATTTGCCATTTGGCATTGGCGGAGCGACTTGGAAGGCTGATCCGACTGAGCGGAATGCGGCTTGGGAGCTGTATGTGGAGCTGGTAACGCGGGTGGCGGTGCAGAGTTTGCATCCACAAGAAGGGCTGGTGCGCGAGGCGATGAATTCGCTGTATAGCTTGTTTGGCTCAACGCGGGAGATTTTGCGGAAGGCGGGGCCAGGGGTGGGCGCTTCGCATGATTCGGTGGGGGGAATTGCGATCGCGGTTCTTAATAACGGCCTACGTCCTTTTTTAGCAAAGTGGCATCCCCTATTGCAAGAATGGGAAGAGACGCGGGATGCAGGGGTAAGTCCTCAAGTGCACGAGAAGGCTTGGGATAAGGAAATGGTGGTGCGCGGTGAGTTAGATGCGTTGAGGTCTGGTTTGGAGAAGTATGCGGAGGCTTTGGGTGCGATCGCAGGCGTATCAGATTAATAGTGTTTGTGATAGATAGCCCAAAAATGAACGCTAGAGTGGCTTAGCTGAGAGTGCTGAGTGCGTTATGTGTGTAACTGCAACTACAAAAGGTAGCTATGTTTGATCGAATTACTTTTGATTCTAATGTGATGGGCGGCCGGGCCTGTGTAAGAGGGATGCGCGTTACCGTTTCCTTAGTGCTCAGCTTGCTAGCGAATCAAATGTCTGTTGAAGAGATACTGCAAGACTATCCTTATCTAGAAAAAGAAGATATCTCAGCTTGCTTGCAATATGCGGTGTTTTTAGCGAGTGAAGAAGTACATCCGCTCGGTAGTGCTGCATGAAGTTCTTAGCAGATATGGGAGTTTCGCCTAGAACAGTAGAGTCCTTATGCAAGCGCGAATATGATGCAGTTCACCTGTCCGAGCAGGGCTTGTTTCGGATGAGAGATTCTGAGATTGTGCAGAAAGCTCTAAGAGAAGAGCGAATTATCATAACGTTCGATCTAGATTTTGCAGATTTGTTAGCGGCAACAGCAACTTCACTTCCTAGTACAATAATCTTACGACTTAAGAATACGACTCCAAACTTTGTTACCTCTAGAGTGATATCGGTCATTGCTGAATGCGATCAAGCTCTAAGATCTGGTGCATTGGTGACAATTGAAGATGGTCGATATAGATTACGTCATTTACCTATCGATTCGTCCGAAACATCAAGTTGACTTAAGAAGCTGATCGATGCTCTTGAAGAGAAATCGCTATTGCGCCTTAATTTTGTCTTTAACCCATAGCCGAAAGTCTCGTATCACAACGTTTCTACCTAGCGTTCGGCTTTGTTCTAAACAATAGGGAATTAGCTCTTTGAGAGGAAGATTTGGAAAGATGGGGCTTTCTTTTACTTCCACGTATTTGCCTTGCCACAGCTTATGCATTGTGAGGCGATCGCGCTTAAACTGCCACACCTCCGACACGCCCAAGGCCTGATAAATTTCAAGATGAGTGCGAGAGGCCACATCAATTTCTATGGCAAGGTCAGGGGGCGGGTCTACATTAAGGCTGAGGCGGCGTTTGCCTCTAATGGTGGCCTCGTTTTGGATGTAGAAGCACTGGTCGGGCTGGATGGCTTTGAGGGTGGCTTGTTGCTCGAAGGTGGTTGAGCCGAGGGCTCTAAATTCTAGGTTGAGTTCTTCGAGTAGGGCTTTGAGTAAGTCGCTGATAATCTCTTTGTTTTCTTCGTGCTCGGGCTGCGAAACCATAATTTCTAGATTTCCGTTGCTGTAGGCAATTTTTGTGGCGCGGCGATCGCACAGATCCCCTAAAACGTCTTTGAACTGCCCCCAGTTCACGTTATTGAGGCATACCCTGTGGCCGGGCTTAATATCAAGCTGCGATATTTGAAACGCCGCCATATGCCTATTCCTTCTTTGATGTTTCAGTCAGTTTTGCTACTTACTCACATGTGTCGAGTTCGCTGCCGTTTTTGAAGGTAGATGCTGTTTAATTGTAGGCTGCTTTGGTGACGGAAGGCGATCGCCCTTCCGCATTCGTCATCAAACCCTGTCAAAAATAGTTGGCGCGTTTTGAAAAATACTGATACGCTATTTCTTATAGCTGTTGTTTGCTTGTTAAAGGCTAATGCAACACTATACCGCCCGAAAATTTAGCAGCCGCAGACGATGATTGATTGAGCCCAATCACCGCCCGCTCGCCCCTCAACTGCAACTACCAGTCGAGTGGTTATGGCCTATGATGCCATAGCCGCCCTGACTTTTGACAAGTTGGGGCGGCTAAGTTTTCGCGCTTTCTTCTAAACTGCTATCGGAGAAATCGTGAGAATGCTTGATTTAACTGTCTTCCCGCTGTCATTGGCGGTAGAGTCTGCTGCTCAGAATTGTTTAAGAACTGAACGTAGTCGAGGCGATCGCACCTCTGGTGGGCGCTGTGCTCAGGAGGAACTGCGGCATATTTTAGTGGGTTCTCCTGAGGCGATTCATCGGGCGATTCACCAGCTACATGTGTTGAACTATGCGGAGTCTTCGCTGTGGAGCCCGGTGGCGGCGGTGGGCGATCGCGTTGTTATCACCCCGGATCAAGGTGCGGCTATCAGCTTGCTTAGGCGATTGCAATGAAAAACAGCGATGAAAGGGGTTTTGCAATCCTCTCATAGCTGTTTTGTTGGAATGACTTGCTGTGTCGGAGGGCGTAAGACCTTACGCCCCTACGGTTTTGCCGATGGTGTCGGGGCTAGCCGAAGCGGCCCGAAACGTAGTCGCGGGTGTATTCTTCTTTGGGGTTGCTGAAGATGTTTTGGGTTTTGTCGTATTCAACAAGGTAGCCCATTTTGCCGCCCTTTTCAGTGGCAACCGCGTTGAAGAAGGCGGTGCGATCGCTCACTCGAGAAGCCTGCTGCATGTTGTGCGTCACAATCACAATGGTGTAGCGCTTTTTCAGCTCGTTCATTAAGTCTTCTACTTTAATCGTAGAAATCGGATCAAGCGCCGAACAGGGTTCGTCCATGAGGATAACTTCGGGCTCGATAGCGATCGCTCTAGCAATGCAAAGTCGCTGCTGCTGACCACCCGATAGGCCCAGACCGCTCTCTTTAAGCTTGTCTTTTACCTCATCCCAAAGGGCAGCGCCTCTAAGAGAACTTTCAACCAGCTCGTCCATATTGCCCTGGTAGCCATTGATTTTAGCGCCAAAGGCAATGTTGTCGTAAATGGACTTAGGAAAGGGGTTGGGCTTTTGAAACACCATGCCGACCCGGCGACGCAGCTCTACGGGGTCTACCTTTTTGCCCTGAATGTCTTCGCCATCGAAGGTAATGCTGCCTTCTACGCGGGCGCTAGGAATAAGATCGTTCATGCGGTTAAAGCAGCGCAAGATGGTGCTCTTACCACAGCCAGAGGGGCCGATAAAAGCAACAACCTGGTTCTCAGGGATATCGAGATAAACGTCTTTAACTGCGAGATTACTGCCGTAGTAAACAGAGACTTTTTCGGCCTTAAGCGCGAGCTTAGAGCTAACTTCGGTGACCGTTGAAGAAGGGATAGGGGTAGGCATTGTACAAAACCTGTAAGTGATTTGCGGGTAACTTATCTGATAACTTAATCAGCGTGGAAATAGCAGCGTGGAAATATAGCGTTGTAGAATTGCAAAAATTGAAAGCTGTGAATTTGCTTTTGTACGCCTCAGCGAGCTACTGCTGGCTTTGGAACTTGTTGCGCAAGTAGATAGCGATCGCGTTCATCAACAGCAGCACGGTCATTAGCACAATGATGCCCGAGGCTGCAATGTAGTGAAACTCTTCTTGCGGGCGACCGACCCAGTTATAGATTTGAATGGGCATGGCCGTAAACTGGCTCTGCAACCCTTCGGGCGTAAAGGAAATAAAGACGGCTGCGCCAACTGCAATCAGCGGGGCTGTTTCACCAATAGCGCGCGATAGTGCCAAGATAACGCCTGTGAGGATACCCGGAAACGCCGCTGGTAATACGTGGCTCCAGATCACCTGCCAGCGGTTCGCGCCTAAGGCATAGCCCGCTAGCCTCATGCTGCTAGGCACTGCTCGTAGGGCTTCGCGCGTGGCCACAATAATCACCGGCAAAATTAGCAGCGAAAGCGTTAGCCCGCCAGAAAGTACGCTACGTCCGCCCGTAATTGGCTCAAACACACGAACAAAAATAGCGAGTCCTAGCAGGCCATAGATAATTGAGGGAACGCCCGCTAAGTTACCAATGTTGATTTCGACTAAGCGAGTAAACCAGTTGTCTGAAGCAAATTCTTCGAGAAAGATGCCAGCGCCGACGCCGATGGGAAAGGAGACAGCAGCGACGACTGCCATCACCCAAATGGTGCCGATTAGCGCTGGAAAAATACCGGCTCTTTCAGCTCGGCGAGAAGGTAAGCTTTGAATGAAGTTTAGGTTGAGGGTGCCGAGGCCATCTATGAGGATAGTCAGTAGTAGCCAGGCTAAAACCGCGACGGCGATACCCGTCGCTAACCAGGCGGCGGCGGCAAATAAGCGGTCGGCATTGTAGCGACCGGAGATGTTTGGCTTAAAATCGCTTCCTGAAGAAAAATCCTTGACTTCTGTGGGACGAGAAGAGATGTTTGAGTCCATTGAGAAACCTGTGTGCTGCGTTCTGTTGCTTGACCTTAAAGGCGGGACTAAAAGACGGAGTTAAGGGCGGCTTGTGAAAGGCTTACTCGTACTTCTCGCGGAAGCGGCGAACAAACCAAAAGCTGAAAATGTTGAGCGCCAGGGTAATTAAGAAGAGTGTCGTACCCACCGCATAAATAGTTTTGTATTCAATGGTGCCGTGGGGTGCGTCTCCGGCGGTGATCTGCACGATGTATGCGGTCATAGTCATGACCGGCACGAACGGATTGAAGCCTAAGGTGGGGTTAGCTCCAGCAGCGAGGGTGACGATCATGGTTTCACCGATGGCGCGCGAAACTGCCAAAATTAAAGAGGAGACAATTCCTGAGAGGGCGGCGGGCAGCACGACTGAAGTGACGGTTTCACGCTTGGTTGCGCCGAGGGCATAAGCACCGTCTTTGAGGCTGCGGGGCACTGAGTAGAGGGCGTCTTCGCTGAGAGAGGCCACCATGGGCGTGACCATAACGCCGAGGACTAAACCTGCACTCAGCGCGTTGAAGCCCTGCAATCCAGGGATAAAAGTTTGTAGAAAGGGGGTGACAGTAAGTAGAGCAAAGTAGCCATAAACAACCGTCGGTACGCCTGCCAGGATTTCCAGAATGGGCTTGAGAATTCTGCGGGTGTTGGGCGATGCGTATTCGCTCAGGCAAATGGCTGCCAGCAGGCCCAAAGGTGCAGCGACCAGTAAGGAGATCACTGAGATCATGATCGTGGCGCTCACCAGCACGAATATGCCGAACTGCTTACTGGCAAACAGCGGTGTCCATCGGGTATCGGTGAGGAACTGAGATAAGGGGATTTCTTGGAGGAAGGCGATCGCCTCAAAAGCCAGCGTGGCCACAATGCCTAGCGTTGTAAAAACAGAAATTGCGGCAAACGCACCGCAGATGTATTTGATCACCGTTTGGATTAGCCTGGCGCGATCACGATTCGGCTTCCACTGGCCAGTGGCGATGTCGAAGGGAGCATCAGCAGTCATTCTAGAGAGCCTCTTTGAGGTTACGCAATGAGATTGAATTAGGAGGATGCGGGGAAGAGAGGGAGACACCTCCCTCTCCACTGCTTTAGAACCTAGTCTTTAAGTAGAACCTGGAGTGGTCTAGATAGGATCTTTGCCCAACTTAGCTTCGTCAATACGCGCCTTAGAAGCCGCCAAATCTTCATTGGGCAGCGTAATGTAGCCGACTTCTTGAACCAGCTCGCCGTTGTCGGGATTTAGATTGTAGTCAACAAACGCTTTAACCTGAGGCTTGGTGTCGTAAGCCTCTTTCTTCACATAGAAGAACAAAGGCCGAGACATTGGGTTGTAAGAGCCATCGGCGATAGTTTCAGTAGAAGGGGCAACGCATTCGCCGTCTTCGTTTTCAATTTCTAATGCCTTCAGCGAGCCCTGGTTTTCTTCGTAGTAGGCGTAGCCAAAGTAGCCTAAGCCGCCTGATGAAGACTCAACGCCAGTCACAATTACGTTGTCATCTTCGCTGGCAGTGTAGTCACCACGGCTAGCGCCTTCTTCGCCGTTAACTTCATCGGTGAAGTAGTCAAACGTACCTGAGTCGGTACCGGGGCCATACAGCTCCAGCGGCTGGTCAGGGAAGGAAGGATCAACTTGACTCCAGTTCTCAATGGTGCCTTCTGCTTCGGGCGACCACATGGTGTTGAGCTGTTCAACGGTGAGGCATTGAGCGAAGTCGTTTTCGGGGTTAGTGACTAGCGTGATGCCGTCGTAGGCGATGGGCACTTCGATAAACTCGATGCCTGCGGCCTCACAGTTAGCAATCTCTTCGTCTTTGATTTGACGAGACGCGTTAGAGATGTCAGTTTCGCCGCCGCAAAACTTCTCGAAGCCGCCACCAGACCCAGAGACACCCACGGTAACGCGGCTGTCGGGGTTAGCAGCCATGAACTCTTCAGCCATGGCTTCAGAGATGGGGAATACGGTACTAGAACCGTCAATTTGAATGTCGCCGGAGACGCCAGCACCAGCGGCTAGCTCATCGCCATCGACGCCATCGACAGCAGTGGTATCGCCGCCGCAAGCTGCCAGGCTAGCAACCAGCGCTAAAATAGAAGCAGAGTACGCCAGACGAGCTGGTCGAGCCTTAAATTGCATGGAATCTGTTACTCCTTGAAAATACTTTTGTCTTCACGTTGTCTTTTGACGCGCGTATTCGGTGTTTACGCACAGTCGCATTCTGACTGAAACCTACCGCTCATAAGTAAAGGTCAGGTTAAGGTATTGCAGCTTCACATGCACTTTATGGATCGGCTGGCTGTATGGCAGGCGACAATTGTTTAGTATCGCTCAATACACTCTAAAAACGTCCTGATAGCCCCAAAAAATTCTGTATGTACGCTGTAATTTACGACGGTAGCTGCAACCTGTGTGTGACGCTGGTTCAGCTTTTAGAAAAAATGGATCAAGGCAAGCAATTCAGCTATGTGCCGATGCAAGACGCGCAAACGCTGGCCCGTTTTGAGGTGACGCCTGCTGACTGCGAGCTAGGAATGCTCTTGATTGAGCTAGATGAGGCGGGGAATGGGAGCGATCGCCGCTGGCAAGGCAGTGATGCGGCTGAGGAGATCGGCCATCTGCTACCGATGGGCGGGGCGTTTGTGCAGGCATATCGAGCGATGCCGGGGATGAAGCCAACGGGTGATAAAGCATACGAGTTTGTGCGTGATAACCGCTACAAGCTTTTTGGTAAGCGCGACGAGGTGTATCAGCCTGCGTATCCCTGCGCAGACGGGCGCTGTGGGGTGTAAGGCCTTTGCTAAGGCCCAGCAAAAATAACCTCTTCCAAATCGCCTCGGCTAAGCGAGTATTTGAAAACGCGCTGCACGGTTGAGCCGTTGCTGCTGGTGTAGCTGACGACAATGGAGTCAACGTCTAGCACGATGTCGGCTGACCAGCGATCGCGGGTGGTTGTCCATTTGCTGATGTTTTCGGTGTCGCGATCGCACCCTTGTTCCCTGAGCCAGGCTTCAATTTCTGGTAGGGGATGGCTGTAAAGCGGTGTGTTTGAAGGCGGCATAGTTTAAGAATGTAGGCTTGAAAGATTAATGAGTCGGCAGCGTTGGTGCTGCTGATGTCTGTGGAACTAGCCAGGGCTGTTCGGGTAGCTCGGGCTTGAAAGATGCGGGGTCGGTGGGTGTTGATTCAATCGCAGTCGGTTCCTTGGGAATTAAGATATCGAGATCGGTGTTCATGATGTCGCCTTTGGTGAGGCTGAGAGCGACGACGAGTAATAGGCAGCCGATGAAGGTGACGCCTAGAATGAACAGCGCGAAGAATTCTCCGGCTGAGAGGGGTCGATCCGTAGGGTCAATGTAGGCGTTAGAAGAGTATTTTTCAGCCGGGGTGTCTTTGGTGGCCTTGATGTCTTCCATTAGTGGCTGGATGACGGAGATGCGGGAGAAGCCGGTTTTGTAGTCGTAGGTGAGGCGCTTTTCGGGGCTGCTGAGGGTGGCGTAGGCTTCGTTGAGGGCCTGGAACTTGGGGATGGCGATCGCGCTTTCTAGCTCTGTTGTATCGGGGTGGTAGAGCTTGCTCAAATCTCGGTAGGCCCGGCGAATGTCTTGCACGGAAGCATTGGGTCGCAGTCCTAAGAGATCGTAGAAACTTGGTTGGGTTGAGGGGCGAGTGGTGAACCTAGAAGGTTCGCCGGTTGCTTTGTCTGTCATGGATTGATTACGCGCCTCCTTCTGATGTCCGTAGTGTGAGCCATACCGTGTGAGCTGTTAATTTAACACCTTCGCTAGGCTGGGTTCCAGGTGGGTTCGCGGGTTAGTCTAATTTGGGCGATCGCAAACACCACAGGGATGACGCGGGCGTAGTTAGTTGCGATCGCCCGCCAGCCTAAGTCTGCAACAAACCAAGTCCATAGCGCAGGCCCCAAGCAAGAGAGCAACCCTCTAGTTGCGCCATATCGAGCAGAGGCTTTTGCCACACTCTGAGTTGCTATATTTGCCGCCGCCTGCGACTGTACCCGAGCGGCGACAGAAAGCCCACCTTTTATGAGCGTTTGCCGCGCTACTTGATACTGGGCGACGTGCAATGCAATTTGCTGAGAGATTTGTCTGAGCAGCCAGGGCCGAATCACAGCGCTTAGGGCCAGAGCACTACCGCCTTTTGCCAGCAGAGAGAGCGGCTTTTTTTGAAGCAGTCTTGGGAGCTGTTCAAATTCTTCGGTGCTTGAAATCGCGCTGTGTAGCTGGCGCTCTACAGCTTTTTTCTGGGCTTTTGGGAGCTGCGTCCAGGTTTTTTCAAGCAGCACCAAAAACACTTCAGACTCCAGCTCAGTGACGCTCAACCCTTCGTACTGCTGAATCTTAAGATGGCGGCATATTTGCAGCAGCGCTTGGTGATAGCTCACCTGATGCGTTCGCTTTTGCAATACGGTCAGACCATCTGCGGCTAAGTAGCGAAAGCGCTGGTCTAGCAGCTCTATTTGGCGACTGCGTTCGTATTTGCTGACATCTACGGGCTGTGGCGTGTAAATGTAGTCTAACGGGTTGAATTTTGGCTGAAATAGCAACTGCGTCATCATTGACAACTCTTCATCAGTCGCTAACGCCAAGCCGCTCCTCAATTCATCCACCGTTGGTACCCACCGATTCAATACTGGCTATCTAATTGCTTTATAAATAATAAGTATAAGAGCAGGCAGGTTGATTATGTGGGATGTAGCCATTATTGGCGCAGGGCTAAGCGGCGTGACTTGTGCGCGTCAGCTCAAGGCAGCGGGGCAGCGGGTGTGCATACTTGATAAGTCTCGCGGTTTGGGCGGGCGGATGGCGACTCGGCGGGTGAGTGGGCTATCGGTCGATCATGGCCTGCGCTACTGGCAACCGACGAGCGACGGGCTCAAGGCTTTGACGGCAGAAATGCTGAGTGCAGGTGTGCTGAAGCCCTGGGAGGCCAGTGCCTACGAGATGCGGCAGCGTGAGGTGATTGTGCCAGTGACGGATGATTTGGGGCCTCGGTATGTGACGGCCAAGGGGATGAGTGCGATCGCTAAATACCTGACGCGCCCTTTCACCGTTGACCAAAATTTGCTGATGGGCCGCAAGGTGGTGGGATTGAGCTATGAGGGCGGGCATTGGAAGATTGAGCGGACTGGGGGGGAGGTGGTGCTGGCTAAAAAGTGTGCGATCGCGATTCCTGCCCCCCAAGCTGCCGAGCTGTTGAAGACCGCAGACAGTTCACCTGACGATTTGTCCCAGGCGGTCGATAGCTTAAAGTCAGTCGCCTATTTTCCTTGCCTGAGCGTTTTGGCGGGCTACCACAAGCGCTACAACAACCTGATGGGCGAGCTAGATCCCAAAGGCTGGATGATTACTGATTTGGTCGGCACCTCTACTGACTGGATCGGGTTAGACAGCAGCAAACGTAAGCAAGCCGACCGGCCTGCGATTGTGATTCATAGCAAACCTGACTTTGCTCAGCAATATATTGACTCGGGTGACTTGCAACCTGCTGCCTCCGTGCTGCTCAGGGCCAACGCGCGTAAGTATATTGACTGGATTGCGCAGCCCGAATGGTTTCAAATTCATCGCTGGCGCTATGCTCACGTCAAAACGCCCTATGCCGCTACCGCTTTACCAGTGAGTGAGAGCCTGGTATGTGGCGGCGACTGGTGCATTCCTTCCGGCGATGCTTCAGAGCAGCTACCCGACTTTCAGGGCATTGACTGCGCCTATCGTTCTGGACTAGCGATGGCAGATGCTGTGATTAAGTCGAAACCGTAAATTGTTGGGCGCACCTACCCATAAAAGTTGATTTGAACCGTATTATCAATACTGTCAAGATTGACTTTCAAGGTTTATTTTTTGGGGGAGCCTCCGTATTTCATGCGATCTGACAGGTCAGCGCTGACGAGACTGCTCGCCTTCTTTACTCAAATTCGTTGTCTTCCTACGGTGCTACTTTCTCGAAGAGTGGTGCTACCTTCGCTGGCGCTTTTTTTAGCGATCGCCTTCCTCGCCTTCAGCGCCCACCACATCACACCACCCGTCAGCCTTCAGTCTCCCCCGCCTGCCCACCTAGAGCCCTACACCGCTTTAGCCCCTAGCTCTTCGCCTGAGCCTTCATCCCAAGCCGACGAGATCCGTGGTGTCTGGATTACCAACGTTGCCAGCAGCATTTTGTTTGCACCCTGGGGCATTCCCAAAGCGCTCAATCAGCTTGCCGACATGCGCTTTAATACGGTGTATCCGGTGGTGTGGAACCGCGGCCAAACCTTTTACCGCAGTGACTCATTCAAAGCCTTAACCGGGCAGACCATTGAGCCCTTTATCGCGCTGATGCACCCCTATGAAGATCCGCTGGCCGAAATGGTGCGAGTAGGCCACAGCAAAGGAATGCGAGTGCTGCCGTGGTTTGAATATGGCTTTATGATTCCGCTGAACTCAACGCTGGCGCGACAGCATCCCGACTGGCTTACCTCTCGGCAAAATGGGTCACGACAGCTCACTGAAGATGCCTTTGAGGTGAGCGATATTGAACCCTCTGATGAACCGCAGGGCTTTTTCTCTCAGCTTCTCGCCAGTGCTGCTCCGAGTCAGTTGGGCTGGCTAAACCCTATGCACCCTAGTGTGCAGGGGCTTTTACTGGGGTTAGTTGAAGAGGTGGTAAGTGGTTATGGCGTAGATGGTATCCAGTTTGACGATCACTTTAGTTTGCCAGTGGAGTTTGGCTACGACCCCTACACCGTGGCGCTCTACCAAGCTGAGCATCAGGGGCAGTCGCCACCGAGCAATCCGGCTGATGCAGATTGGATTCGGTGGCGAGCTGGGAAGCTAAGTAGGTTCGTGGATATTTTGCACGCGCGGGTGAAGGCCAAGTGCCCGACCTGTGCAGTGTCGCTTTCGCCCAATCCGGCTAAGTTTGCCTACCGGTTTTATTTGCAAGACTGGCGGACTTGGGTGCGTAAAGGCTGGCTGGACGAGCTGGTGGTGCAGGTGTACCGGGATGACTACGGGCAGTTTGAGAGTGAGTTAGATAAAGCACCTTTGCAGGAGGCGCGCGATCACATTCCAGTCAGCGTCGGCATTTTGACCGGCACCTGGCGTCGTCCGATATCGTTCGAGCAAATTCGGCAGCAGGTAGAGGGCAGTCGCGATCGGCAGTATGCAGGCGTTTCGTTCTTTTATTGGGACACGCTTTGGAGCTACTTTACGCCCGAGGCTCCGCAGCAGCGCAGACAAAACTTTCGGCAGTTAATGGACGATTGATATGGCCTTTTCTAATTCTTCAGCGCCGATTGTAGATGTGATTAGCGATCGCCTGCTCGCCTTTTGTGAAAAGCGTGGCCTTAAGCTAATCCCGCTGATTGAAGGGGCGACGTTGTTGATGGGCTGGGCTGGGCTTACGTGGCTGGCATTTTTGGGGAGTCTGCTGATTGTTGAAGTTGGGGAAAGAAACGATATTTCTCTGTTAGACGGCGTGATTGGTGGCTGTTTTGTTGGATTTGCGCAGTGGCTAATGCTGCGGCCTCATTTGCAGAGAGCCTATCGTTGGATTGTTGTAAGTGCTCTGAGCTGGGGTGGGTTAGCGCTGTTGCATATTGGCGCGATTGGCTGGATGGCTCCCGATACGCCTAACCTGTTGGTGCGCGGCATACTTGGTTTGTTTTATGGCGGCTATGTCGGCGTGATATTAGGTGTGGGTCAGTGGTGGATTATGCGGCGTGATGTAGTGCGGGCGTGGCGCTGGGTTCCGTTGAGTACTGGGATTTGGGGCGTTGCGATCGCCTTTGGCTGGCTAATTGGAGGAGGATTACGAGCGGCGAGCAACTTGTTTGTAAGTGAGGTGGTGGGGCTGATGGTGGCGTGGGGTGCAATTTCAATTCTTTCGGGTATTGGAATTGTTGGAATGTTGTATCAGAACTCGCCTTCAACAGATCAGTAGCATTAAAAAAGGGACTGCTCGATACCCTGCTAGAAAACCATTCGGGGGGTCTGGGGGAGGGTTCGGCCCCCAGGCAGTGTTTAAAGAAATAAGCAAAAGAGGGGTCTAGGGGAGGCAATCCCCTAATCTTGTGGCTTTGCGTTTTGCCTCTTCTCTTATTGATTTAGAGATTGAACCTGTTAGAGGATATTTTGCCGGAGGGCGCACAGCCGTGACGCCCCTACCAGTTCCCGAATTGGGCTATGCAAGCACCTGCTTTAGCGCGGCTAAAAACGTATCCACATTCTCAGGCGTCGCGTTGTAGCCCATCAGCCCCACACGCCAAACCTTCCCAGCCAAATCACCCAAGCCTCCGCCCAGCTCCATATTGTGCTCATCAATCAGCCTAGCCGTAACCGCCTTCCCATCCACACCCTCAGGAATGCGAACCGTCGTCAGCGTATGCAAACGGTACTCACGAGGAACATGACACTCAAGCCCCATCTCAGCAAGCCCTGCATACAACCGCTCAGCCGCATTCTGATGACGCGCCCACCTAGCCTCCAACCCTTCTTCAGCAAGCAAACGCAACGCCTCGCGAATAGCGTAAGTCATATTCACAGGCGCAGTGTGGTGATAAGTGCGGCCCTTACCCCAGTAGTTAGCCAACAAAGACATATCAAGATACCAGTTAGCCACCTTCCCCTTACGATTATTAAGCTTTTCGAGCGCGCGATCGCTCATCGTAAACGGTGAACTACCAGGCGGGCAGCTCAACCCCTTTTGACTACAGCTATAGGCCAAATCCACCCCCCACTTATCTAAAAACAGAGGCACCCCACCCAGGCTAGTCACCGTATCCAATATCAACAAACAATCATATTCACGGCACAAATCGCCAATCCCCTCCATCGGCTGACACACACCCGTAGATGTTTCAGCGTGAACAATCGCCATAATCGCCGGACGATGCGTCTCCAATGCGGCGCGTATCTCAGCCGTCGTAAACACCTCACCCCAAGGGCGATTAATATTAACCACCTCTGCGCCATAGCGACCCGCCATATCCATCAGCCGATGACCAAAATAGCCATTCACACAAACCAGCACCTTATCCCCCGGCTCCACCGTATTCGCCAGCGTCGCCTCCATCGCCGCAGAGCCCGTACCACTAATTGGTAGCGTCATCCGGTTATCCGTTTGCCAGGCATAGCGCATCAGCTCCTGCACCTCATCCATCAGGCCCAAATAAGCCTTATCCAGGTGGCCAATCGGCTGACGATCCATCGCCGCGAGCACAGCGGGATCGGCATTAGAAGGGCCAGGGCCAAGCAGCAGCCGAGAGGGAATGTCGAGCTTATTAAGTGACTTGCGGTGCGTATTATCGATGCCGTAGGTGTTGGTTGAAAGCGTAGTCGTCATAAAGAAAACAGTAGAAAATCTGTATATTAGCCTACCGTTTCTATGGGTGCGTTCATAGGGCACTTAATAGAATTTCTCTCAAAATTGCTATGAAAAATTAATTTTTGAAGGCTTGGTTCACGTAAGCTCTTGCGGTATGGTGACGTATCTGTTGGTCATCTATTGGGCATTAGGACGTGGAAAAATGGTGACGCTAGAAACTTTGCAAGACGATATTTACCGGGGCAGAGCCCAGTTTTATCAGTGCGATCGCCCCATCAACCTATACAGCTCACCTACCTGCCAGGGCCTTGTTACCCAGGCCGACACCCACCACTATCTACACGTCTTAGAAATCGCCAAGAATCAGCACGCCATCCGCGTCTGTATCTGCAAAGACGATTACTTAGGCTGGATTCCCGCTACCAGCACCCACTATCTTACCGCCGCCGAAACCCGATACAAAGCGCCCAAACTCACCGCTCAAGATATTCAGTCGCGCCTACCGCAGGTGATCGAATTTGCCAAAGCCGCCATGGCCGTACCCAACGAATACTTATGGGGCGGCACCAGCGCACCCAACTACGACTGCTCAGGTTTAGTACAGTCGGCCTTCGCCTCCGCAGGCATCCAGCTTCCCCGCGACTCATACCAGCAAGAAGACTTCACCCAGCGCATTGAAAGAGCTGACCTACAGCCCGGCGATCTTGTTTTCTTTGGCACCCCAGAGCGCACTACTCACGTAGCCCTCTACCTTGGCGGAGGGCGCTACATCCACAGCTCAGGAAAAGACAAGGGACGCAACGGGATTGGGATCGACTCTCTTGATGATTTGGATCATCCGGTGAGTGCTAGCTACCACGCGCTGCTGCGCTGCTTTGGTCGGGTAATGGAAAGCTATCAGCCAACGGGTCGCTGTTGAAGATGGCTTTAAAAAGTAAAAAAGGCATTACTTAATAGCCGTGAAAGGCGAATCAAGTAATGCCGAAAAGATAAGAATTCACATAAAGGAGCAGACACAATCTCATCAAGCGCTATCTGGCCAAGTGCACCCTGGCCAGATACGTATGACCAAAGCTAGACAGCGAGCTTACGCTTAGCGCCTTTAGCACCCAGCGCAGCGACGCCTATCAAGCCGAGGAGCATAGAAGGCTCAGGCACCTCCGCCGCTGGGCTTTGAGAAAGACCTTTCACGGCAAATACAACGTCGTTGTAGTCGCTATCAACTTTGTAGTTGTAGCCATTATTCATGGCGCTGTTGCGTGTACCTTGCTCACCCCAAAGATCTTCAAACCCGATGATGGTGTAGTTCTCTTGCTCTACTTCGTCAAAGTAGTTGTAGGCAATCATGTGAGAGAGTCCATCGCTGTTGACTTCTCTGCCATCAACCATGGTGCCAGTCAGTTCATCAGCACCGAAGAGGTTGGTGCCGCCGCGATTGCCGTCAGCGTTGATAAAGAAAGAAAGCTGAGTTGGCCCATCAAATGTACCGAGCCCTCTACCTTCGCCAAGCGCCAGTGCAGCGTTGCCTTGATCCATAATGCTGCCGCTGCCAGAGACGTTATCAAAAATCATCTCCATCGGATTGTCGTTAGTGCGGAAAAGAAGCTGGTTCTGAAATCCAGCACCCTCATCAACAAAGAAGACTTCTACGGGGTCTACGCCGTCCCAGTAAAGGTCAGTCGTGTCTAGCCTATTGAGCGATGGATCGTCGAAGGCTACACCTTCAGTTTGAACATAGCTAGAGAATCGGCTGAGTAGGTCGCCTCTGAGGTTGAGTTCTGCGGCTTGTGCGTTAGGTGCGATCGCAAGAAAAGAGGCGGTGGACAGGGCGGCGATGCTTAGGTTAGTGACTAGCTTTTTCATAAAAGTATTTTGGCAAATCGAGTAGGGTCTACGCTTATTAATGTGGCGCAACGAACCGCTCGAATTGGCTCATTTTATGTTCGTTTTTACACTCCGTACGTATCTCAGTAAGGCTCCTTAGAAGCGCCTTGAAGAGCCGGTTAAGAAGATATTCATAAAGGAGAAAATGGAAGACAATAGGCTTTGGTTCAGCCCTCTTCGCAAAAGGCTTTTGGCGATTCTTTTGTCTGTGAAGGTAAGCCTTTTCTCAGTCTTTAGGTGGAGCAGAAATGCCAGAGAGAATACGGAGATCTGAGCTATCTGAGCCGTCTTGAGCCATGGCCTTACGAGACAACAGCAGACTGCGTATGAGCGGGTGGGTACTGAAATAGAGGCGATTGTCTATGACGGTAGGCGTGAGGAGGGCGCGATCGCTCAGCACATCTATCAAAGCGCCTGCTTCTGCTAATAATGCTGGCGACTCTGTTTTCAAAAGACCTGTTTTATACTCAGCACAAACCTGTTGAGCTATTTGCACCCACTGATGGCTGAGCTTTGAGCTTTCACCGACTACGCAGCCTGCATAGAGTAGCCGGTAGGCCAGTGGGATATGGGTTGAGAGTCTAAGCAAGCTGCGTTCGAGCTTTGGCTGGAGGCGTCGTCGGAGCGCGCGACTATGACTGTGCAACGTCGTGATTTGTTCAGTGCGTTGCGAGTCAATGTGCGACTGGCATTCGTTCCAGTAGGCGGCGATATTGTTGCCAAAGTCTGTTGTAATATCTTGAGCGATCGCCTTTAGTGCCAGAGGGTGTCCGTCATAGGCGAGCCCAATTTGAGTGAGGTAGCCGTGCTCTGCTGAGTTAGGCAGTGGGAAAAGCCCTAGCTGAGCAAAGAGATCGAGCTGTGCGGTAGGGGATAGACCGGTGATGACTTGGGTGTGCGATCGCCCGAGCCAACTTTCTCCTAAAGTCTCTAACTCATTAGGAATACTCTGAGAGGTGAATATAAACCGACTGGAGCAGCTATCGGCGGCCAATATAGACTGAAAAAATACTCGCCACAGAGGATTCTTGAAGCGACTGTAGCCTGTGACTACATCGTCTAAAAGCAAACTCTCTAAAGCATCAATAATGAACAGATACTTGTGCTGCTGTAAGTGCTCAATAAGGCGAGGAATGCTGAGATTAAGACCTGGCTGATTGCTCTGCTTTAATAAGGCGTGGGCAATAGAAGCCAGCGTTGGTGGCGTGGTTGAGTCGCAGTTGAGATGTATGCAGTTGTAGCCCTCTGCGGTCAAGCTGCCTGCGAGGTAGCGGGCCAGTTCAGTTTTACCGATTCCAGCAATGCCCACAATCGACAGTAACCGGGTGTCGCCCCTAAGCTGAGCGCTGAGTTTGTTAACCAATGCCTCGCGCCCCACCCAAAGACCGCTATAAGCGTTAGCATTTGTCTCTTCAAGCTCAGCTTCTTCGACTTCGATTACCTCAGCGATGCTAAGGTTCACCGCTCGGCAGATAGATTGAAAGCTTTCTTGGCTGACGGGAATACCGCGCCAAAAGCGTTTGATGGTCGCTGCGCTAACGCAGGCTGCGTCTAAGAGGACGGGACTGGTTTTGCGCCAGCCTTTTTGTGCGATCGCCCGCTTAACTTTTTCAAGCCCTTCTACAGAAGCTTTGGCAGTGCTACGAGCAGACATCTAATCCCATCAACCATTATTGTTTGGAAAGAAAAAGTCGGGGAGCCAGTTGCGAATGGTTTCCCATACGTCAGTCGGGCCAATGCCGAAGGCGAGCCACAGGCCGAGCAAAAAGAACATGACTAAGAAGGCGGTTTTGAGGGTGGTTTTGACCACGCCGACTAGCCAGAAAAATATCATGGCAGCGATCGCTACCGCTCCTAACGTTAGGGCTATCTCCATTTTATTTTCCTCTAGCTCCTTAATCTTAAGCACACGCCCAGGCTACATAGAGAATGAACTAGGCGCATGTAGTTTACATCAGCATCGCGATCGCCGGTTCCTGACTGCCTGAACTTCAGTATTACCGACTAGGCGCAACCAATTTTAGGAGGCAACAGCGGCACCGAGTTCGAGAATGGCCGTGCGCGCCCACTGGTCTACCGCGAGGATATCTTCCAGGCCAGGCGCTGTGTTGAGATCATTTCTGTGGCGATCGCACACCTTCTCGATCACCTTGGGAATATCCAGATAATGAATCTTCTCTTCTAAAAACAAAGCCACCGCCTGCTCATTGGCCGCATTCAGCACCGCCGTCATCGTGCCGCCCGCCCTGCCTGCCGCGTAGGCCAAATCCATACAGGGATACTTTTTATGATTGGGCTCTCGGAACGTCAGATCGCCTGATTTTACTAAATCTAACGGCTCCCAGTCGGTGTAAATTCGCTCGGGCCAGGAGAGGGCATAGAGCAACGGCAAACGCATGTCGGGCCAGCCTAGCTGCGCGAGCATTGAGGTGTCTTGTAGCTCAATGAGCGAATGAATAATGCTCTGCGGGTGAATGACAATATCAATATTGTCGTAGTCCATGCCAAAGAGATAGTGCGCTTCAATCACCTCTAGCCCCTTGTTCATCAGAGTCGCAGAGTCCACGGTAATCTTGCGACCCATTGACCAGTTAGGATGCTTAATCGCATCGGCCATGGTGACCTTGGGCAAGTCTTCTACCGGCCAATCGCG
This sequence comes from uncultured cyanobacterium, assembly GCA_963793265.1. Taxonomy (GTDB): domain Bacteria; phylum Cyanobacteriota; class Cyanobacteriia; order Phormidesmidales; family Phormidesmidaceae; genus Phormidesmis. Next base: position 1,017,585 of record CAWBZI010000001.1, on the reverse strand, counting down.
GAAAGCGCCACCTGAAGCAGTAAGTAAAATGCGGCGTAGCCCTGCTTTAGGGACACCCTGCAAACATTGGAAAATAGCGGAGTGCTCAGAGTCGGCTGGCAGCAGCTTAACGCCATGCTTTTCGGCTAAAGGCAGCACGACCGGGCCACCTGCAATTAGCGTTTCTTTATTAGCTAGGGCAATATCCTTACCGGCTTCAATGGCCGCGAGCGTAGGTAATAGACCTGCGCAGCCGACAATGCCAGTGACCACGGCTTCAGCGTCGCCATAGCGGGCCACTTCTACCACGCCTTCTTCGCCTGCTAGGATGACTGGCTGAGGATCGAGAGCAGCGATCGCACTTTTCAGCTCATCTACCTTGCTCTTATCGCAAATAGCGACAATCTCAGGCTTAAACTGCATCACCTGCTCAGCCAGCAGCGTGACGTTACTGCCCGCCGCGATGCCGACCAGCCTAAACTTATCGGGATTCGACTCGACAATATCGAGTGTTTGGGTGCCGATAGAACCCGTAGAACCGAGCAAGGTTATGGCTTTCACAGGAAAGATACCATCCGTAATGTTTTCTTTGGCTTTCGCCATTCCTAACTATATAGTAAGCCGATGGCGCATTCGTTCAGGCAAGCAAGGACGCGCCATAATAGAGCCTAGCTGTTTATACCCTCCTGCTATTTCTGGAGCGATCGCCCCGATGGATGCATTCGCACAGTTTCCGCCCGACTGGACAAAAGATGCCGTACACGCTCAGCCGTTTAGCTGTCCTAAGTGTGGCGAAGGTAGCCGGGAGGCCAAAGCCGTATGGCTCAACCGCCGCGCGCCTGTGTTTGGTGAAGGGCGTAAGCGTAAGTGGCAAGAGTTCTATCAGTGTGAGTGCAATACGGTGTGGTGGGGCTGGAGTTCGGATAGGCCGCCGGTAGATTGGGATAAGAAGTCAGAAGAAGGCGAGGACTAAAGATCCGATGGCGAATGCGGTGGATGTGGTGGTGTTGGGCAGCGTCAATATGGATTTGGTGGCGCAGGTAGATCGGTTGCCAAAGCCGGGCGAAACGCTGACGGGTAGAGGCTTTGCGACGGTGCCAGGCGGCAAGGGTGCTAATCAGGCGGTGGCGGCGGCTCGCTTGGGCGCGAAAACGGCGATGGTAGGCCGGGTGGGGGATGATGGCTTTGGGAAGATTTTGCGCGATCGCCTCCAGTCTGAAAACATTACTATCTCGGCACTTGGCACCAGCAAAACAGCGCCTTCTGGCACTGCCCTGATCACCCTTTCACCGCTGAATAATCAAATTATTGTTGTCTCAGGCGCGAATGCCGAAATTAGCGAGCTAGATTTAGACCGGCTCACGCCCTATTTCAATCAGGCGCAGGTGCTTCTACTTCAGTTTGAAATTCCGCTGCCGACTGTTGAAAAAGCCGCCGCCCTAGCGTCTTTAGCGGGCCTCACGGTGATTGTTGATCCGGCTCCTGTGCCCGCTTGGGAAGAATCGCTGTCGGCAGATTTTTGTGAGTATATTTCGATTTTAACGCCGAATCAGACGGAGGCTGCGAAGCTTACGGGGATGGATGTGCTGGATGTGAAGGGTGCGATCGCTGCTGCCGAAACCCTTCAGCGCCGGGGCATAGCCGTGGTGATCGTAAAAATGGGCGAACTCGGCTGCATCTGCGCCACAGAGAACGGCACCTTCGCCACTCAAGCCTTTCCCGTCGAAGTCACCGACACCATCGCAGCCGGTGACGCCTTTAATGGGGGCCTAGCCGCTGCCCTCTGCCAAACCGGCTTTTCTCGTGCTGATATCGCCCTTAACCTGTCTAGTCACGACTTCCTCAGACCTATTGTTGACTACGCTAGCGCCGTTGCGGCCCTAGCCGTCACTCAATCAGGCGCACAGTCTTCGATGCCTACTGCCGCCGATGTTGAAGCATTCTTGAAGGATTCGTAACCACCCCCGCCGGGCGTTTCAATCACAATCTCATCGCCCGGCTGCATCTCAACGGTGGCCGTTGCTGAGAGTTTCATAACAGAGCCATCTTTACGGCAAACGTCCGCTTTGCCTGGTCTTCCAGCTTTTCCACCTGACAAACCAAAGGGCTCAGTGCTACGCCGCCCTGATAGCAGATTAGCCGTCATCGTCTCGTGGAAGACAAGGTGCCGAACGACACCGTTCCCGCCGTGATATTGACCACTACCGCCGCTGTTTGGTCGGATTGAAAACTCTTTTAGCAATACCGGAAAACGTAACTCTAGTACCTCAGGATCGGTGAGCCGAGAGTTGGTCATATGGGTTTGCACAGCATCCGTACCATGGAAGCCATTGCCAGCGCCCGAGCCGCCGCAGATGGTTTCGTAGTATTGATACTGGCCGTTGCCGAAGGTGAAGTTGTTCATGGTGCCTTGGGAGGCGGCGAGGATGCCGAGGGCTCCGTAGAGAGCGTCGGTGACGGCTTGGGAGGTTTCGACATTGCCCGCGACGACAGCGGCGGGATAGGTGGGGTTGAGCATGGAGCGGGTGGGGACGCGGATGTCTAGCGGTTTGAGGCATCCGGCGTTGAGGGGGATGGGGGCGTCTACGAGGGTGCGGAAGACATAGAGGACGGCGGCTTTGCAGACGGCGAGGGGGGCGTTGAAGTTGTTGGACTGTTGGGGTGAGGTGCCGGTGAAGTCGATGAGAGCGCTGTTGTCGGTGGGATTTAGGGTGATGGAGACTTTTATTTGTGCGCCGCAGTCCATGGGGACGGTGAGGTGTGTGGTGTGTGTGTGCTGGGCGGCTAGCTGGCTGATGACTAGCTGGCTGATGACATTGCGGACGGCTTGTTCGGCGTTGTTTTGTACGTGCTGCATGTAGGCTTGTACGGTTTGCAGACCGTATTGAGCGACCATGCGCTGAAGTTCTTGAGCGCCTTTGTTGTTGGCAGCGATTTGGGCCTGGAGGTCGGCCAGGTTTTGGTCAGGATTACGGGCGGGATAGGTGGCAGTGGTGAGACAATCGCGCAACCCATCCTCATCTAACACGCCGCGCTCTACCAGCAAAAAGTTATCCAACAAAACCCCTTCCTGCTCCAACGTCGTACTATTTGGCGGCATAGACCCTGGCGTAATACCGCCAATATCGGCATGGTGACCTCGCGAAGCGACAAAGAACAGTGGCTTGTCGCTATCGGAGAACACAGGCGTGATCGCTGTAATATCTGGTAGGTGTGTGCCACCGTTGTATGGATTGTTGGAGATAAACACGTCTCCTGGCTGGAAAGGCTTTTGCTGATCGGCAATCAGCGCTTGAACGCTTTCGCCCATGGAGCCGAGATGGACAGGAATGTGGGGTGCATTGGCGACGAGCTGACCTTGACCGTTAAAGATGGCGCAGGAGAAGTCCAGGCGTTCTTTGATGTTGACGGATGAGCTGGTGTTTTGGAGCGTGAAGCCCATTTGTTCTGCGATCGCCTGAAACAAATTATTGAAAATCTCTAGCCGCACTGGATCGGGCTTGCCCTCATCAGAAATCTGTTGCGCCTCATACGACACTTGAGAAATCTGAGTCAAAACCAAATCGCCGCGCTCGGTTACCGCTACTTCCCACCCTGGCTCAACGATATTAGTCCCGGTCGCCTCTAACACAATTGCAGGGCCAACAATCTTCTGTCCGGCCTGTAACGCCTGCCGCTGAAATACGGGTGTATTGTGCCATTCATTTGCTGAGAATAGCGGTACGTGAGCAATCTCTGTTGGGGCTTTTGAATTGATTTCACTGGTCGCTAGAACAGTCTCATCAGGCGCTTTTGTTTTACCCACAACTTCTGCTGTAATTGTTGCGACCACTAGACCCTTATCAGCTAACGTGATGCCATACTGCTGCTGATAGCGCTGCTCAAACTGCTGCCGCATTGTTGCTGGAGAAGCAAACTCTACTGCCAAAGTAGAATCTGTTCCCTGATAGCGTAAATGTACCTGCCGCAAAACCCCTATAGCATCAATATCACGATTCCCTTGCTTTTCTAGTTCTGCGGTGGCCTCGCTTACTAAGCCATCTAGCGGTTTTGTTAAATCCGTTTCAATATCAGCTTCTATCGATCTCTCTTTGAGCACACGTCTATCTGCTAAGCCCATGCCATACGCAGACAGTACGCCTGCGTAGGGATGAATGAGAATTGTTTTCATACCCAAACTCTCAGCTAAACGGCAGGCGTGTTGTCCGCCCGCTGCACCGAAGCAACAAAGTGTATAGTCGCCTACGTCATAGCCCTTTTGAACGGAGATTTTTTTGATGGCGTTTGCCATGTTGTCGATAGCGATCGCTAAAAATCCCTCAGCCACCTGCTCTGGCGAATTCTCCACCCCTGTCGAAGCCTTAATTTGCTCAGCTAGTTCAGTAAACTTAATCTGCACACCTTCACGATCTAAAGCCTGATCGCCTTGAGCCCCAAACACTTGAGGGAAAAACTGCGGCTGAATTTTACCGACCATTACGTTGCAGTCTGTGACCGTGAGCGGGCCATTGTTGCGATAGCAGGTAGGGCCGGGGTGTGCGCCTGCTGATTCGGGGCCGACTTGCAAGCGATCGCCATCAAAACCCAATACAGAACCGCCACCTGCCGCCACCGTATGAATCGCCATCATCGGAGCCCGCATCCGCACGCCCGCAACTTCTGTTTCAAAAACGCGCTCATACGTCCCATCATTCTCTCCATTGAAGTGAGCAACATCGGTAGACGTGCCGCCCATATCGAAGGTGATAATTTTGTTGTAGCCTGCAATGCGGCTGGTTTGAACCGCGCCGACAATACCGCCTGCCGGGCCTGAAAGAATGCTATCTTTGCCCTGGAAAAACTGAGCCGGGGTAAGGCCGCCATTGGACTGCATAAATAATAGCTGAGGCTGGGCTGTGTTTGCGCCGAGCGACTGTTCAATTCGATTAACATAGCGCCGCAGTAAGGGAGAAAGATAGGCGTCTACTACGGTTGTGTCGCCTCGACTGACCCATTTGATGAGCGGGCTAACTTTGTGGGATACGGAGATTTGGGTGAAGCCGATTTGCTGGGCTATGGCAGCGATCTGTTGCTCGTGAGTGGGGTAGCGGTAGCCGTGAATGAAGGCGATCGCACAAGCCCGAATCCCTTCATCATAAGCAGCCTGTAAATCTCCTCGAACCTGCTTTTCAACGTCAGCCGTAATCGCCTGAAGCACTTCCCCTTCTGAGGTCACACGCTCATCTACCTCAATCACTTTTTCATAAAGCATCTCAGGTAGAACAATCTCTCTAGCGAAGATATCAGGACGGTTTTGATAGCCAATGCGCAGACCATCGCGGAAGCCTTTAGTGGTGATGAATAGGGTGCGATCGCCCTTCCGCTCCAACAAAGCATTTGTCGCCACCGTTGTTCCCATCTTCACCACCGAAATCTTCTCAGCAGGAATCGGCGCGCCTTCTTCTACTTCTAACAGCTCACGAATTCCTTGAATCGGTGCATCATCATAGTGCTCAGGATTCTCAGATAGCAGCTTGTGAACGACGGTAGATCCGTCTGGGCGCTGCGCAACAATATCGGTAAAGGTGCCGCCACGGTCGATCCAAAACTGCCACTGGCCTACGGTTTGGGCATTGGAAGTAGAAGTGTTAGGCATTGAATGTTCCTTTGAACTCGTGAATCTATCTCAACTTACAAAGCTATTTGAATACTGCCTATAGTCATTTACTCAATCTAAGATACTATCTGAAATATTGTAGTTAGTTTTACACTATGGACTTACTAAAGTTAAGCAGCCTAGAAATTCGGCAAATCTGTTATTTTTTGATGGTGGTAGAGTGTGACAATAGCTTTAGTCAGGCGGCGGAGCGGCTACATATTGAACAGCCGCCGTTGAGTCAGCGGATTAAGGCTTTGGAGAAAAAGCTGAAGGTGACACTGTTCGATCGGCGTAAGCGTCCGGTGCATTTGACGCCAGCGGGAAAAGTCTTTTTGACAGAGGCTACGCGGGCGATGGAACAGATTGAGCAGGCGCTGGCACAGGCTAAACGCGCGGCTCAGGGCGATATTGGGCATTTGACGATAGGGCTAGCGAGTTCGGCGGCGAATAGTGTTTTTCCTGATTTGTTGCGACGGTTTCGCGATCGCTATCCTCAAGTCACTTTTACGTTTAATGAACTCACTGCCGAGGCGCAAATTGAAGCGATCGCAACGGGCCAGCTAGACATTGGCTTCGAGGTAATTTCACCCTTACAGCTAGACAATCGAGGACTGCACTGGCAGGTGGTCGCTGAAGAAACTTTGGTTTTAGCCCTCCCTGAGGATCATCCGCTCGCTAGTCAAAACGCTGTTGAACTGGTTGCGCTAGCAGAGGAGCCTTTGATTGTGCCAAACGTTCAGGCATTCCCTTTTTATCAGGCGTTTGTAGAAGCTTGTGAGACGGCGGGATTTCAGCCTCAGCTTGTAGATGCTACCTGGATGCTGACGATTTTGAGCCTGGTGGCGGCGGGCGTGGGGCTGGCTATTTTGCCCAGCAACGTTTTAAATTTGCATCGTAAGGGTGTCGTTTATCGAGAGATTTCTGGGCTAGACTTAACTCGAAAAATGCTGGCAGTTTGGCGAGCAGACTATAACTCAGCGACGCTCAAAGGCTTTTTGGAGCTATTGGCAGACGCTTAGAGAGCTGTCTTTTGCAAAACTGCTTAAACGGACGGGTTAAATGGATCACAAGGTACTTGTTTGCCAAAATACAACTTGTACAAAGCAGGGCGCTAAAAAGGTGCTGAAGGCGTTTGAGAAGACTGTGCCTGAAGGAACTGAGGTGGAAGCCTCTGGGTGTTTGGGTCAGTGCGGTAGCGGGCCAACGGTTTTGATGGTGCCTGAGAAAACGTGGTGTCTGCATGTGCAGCCGCATTTGGTGCCGGGCTTGGTAAAGCAGCATCTTGAGAATGAAACGGCTGAAGCTGAGGCGCAATCGACTGGCCGTGAGGGCTGGCTAATCTGGGCTTTGGTTCTGTGTTTGGGTGGGGCGATCGCGGCGCTGATAATCTGGGTAGTCGCGCAGCAGTCTTATTACATTTAGGGCAGCATCTAAAGGCGACTGGCTCAAAACGGGAAAGATTGATTCATAGCACTTCACCCTGTTTCAGGCTAAGAAAGTGGCCTGCGGTTTAAACCTTTTGGCTTCACGACTTGGGCTTGCATAATGGGGTCAACGCAATGAGGCGATCGCACGTTATGCAAACCGAACTGATCAAAACCACCGCGCTCACAGCCACAGACAAAGCGGCTATGTATGGTTTGTTGAACGCTCACTTTGCTGGGGCGACGCCAGAGGTGTTTGAAACCGATCTCGGCCTAAAAAATTGGGTGCTGCTGCTAAAAGATGAAAGCCGGGCGCTAAAAGGATTCTCAACGTTACTGATGTATGACATCACCTTTGAAGGCGAGCTGATTACCGTTGTGTATTCGGGTGATACGATTGTTGATCCGAGCGTGTGGTCAAGCTCAGCGCTGTCTGTAGCCTGGATAGCCGCCGTCAATCAGCTAAAAGAACAATACGAAGGTGCCAAACTCTACTGGCTCTTGATTTCATCGGGCTTTCGCACCTACCGATTTATGCCGACGTTTTGGCAAACCTTTTACCCTCGCCATGATCGGCCTATCCCATCAAAGTCTCGCCGCCTTATGCAGTTTCTCTGTCGCCGTCAGTTTGGCGAATGGTATGACGAAGCGGCGGGTGTTGTTCGCTTGCCCGCCCCTCAGCAGCTTAGAGGCCATTTGGAAGGCATTCCGCCCGAGCGATTGCGTAATCCACATGTTCGATTTTTTGCACAACAGAATCCGGGGGCAGATCGGGGAGATGAGTTGGTGTGTTTGACAGAGATTTCGGAAGATAACTTGACGCGGGCCGGGCGACGAATGTGGTTTGGTGATTCGTCGCAATCGTCTGAGGCCGCTTTGCCTCTGCGAGCTACCCCGAGGACGTGACCTATGAAAACGGTATCAGCTAAGATTTTTAATCAGGCTGAACGGTTTGCTCAGGGCTGGTATTGGGCAATTCCTTCAAAAGAGTTAAAGTCTCGTCCGCAGGCTGTAACTTTGTTGGGAAGGGATTTAGTTCTCTATCGTAACCAAACAGATGAGCCGGTTGCGCTGGATGCCTACTGTCCTCATTTAGGCGCGCCGCTGGCTCAAGGAACGGTAGAAAAGGGGCAGATTCGCTGTCCGCTGCACTGTTGGAAATTCGATGAATGTGGTGAGTGTGTGGCAGCGCCGGGGTTCTCTTCACTGCCGGATAGAACGGTGAAATCTTGGCCGACTGCTGAGCGCTATGGTTTGGTTTGGGTATGGGTAGGAGAAAGTGAGAAGTTACCTTTGCCGTATGTACCTGAACTTGAGAACTGCGAGTGCGATTCGGCTTTAAGCGGATTTTTTAAGCGCAACTGTCATCCTAATGTCGTGCTGATTAACGCGATTGACGCGCATCATTTTAATTCGGTGCACGATTTACCCTTAGAGATTCGGTTTGAAACAAAGGCGCTAAATGAAAGCGCACTGACCTTTCGTAATACGACGCGGGGCGGTGAGGCTTCTAAGTTTGTAAAACTCATTCGGCCTCTGTATCCTGAGGCGGTGACGTACCGGCTTTGTTATTGGTATGGCAGTACGGGCACGGTGACGGTGGGGCCAGACTTCCTTAACTTTTATTTGATGTTTGCGCTGCGTCCGGCGGCAGGCGGTATGACTGAGGGATGGGTGGTATTGTTGACGCCTAAGCGGTCGAGGAGTCGGTGGCTGGTTGTTTAATCGGGTGCGGCTGGCGATTACGAAAGGGGTGGCGAGTTATTTTGCGAAGGGTGATCGCGAAGTTTTCGATAGCATCAAGTTTGACTTCAAAGCGCCCATTCAAGCGGATGCGTCCATTCTAGAGTTTGTAAAACACGTAGAACAACAGCCTGCGTTGAATTGGAAAACCTGGAGCCGAGTCACATGAAAAATATGTCTTCTATTGCAGGATTAGATCTACCGGCGATCACACCTAATCACAAGCTTAATAAGATTCTAGATGCCGCGCTGAGAGACAGGCAGACGAAGGCAATAGATCCGCTATGCGAGCCGCCTTGGAATGCGGAATCTTTTGGTTTGAATTCAGTGTCTCTTTTTCAAGAGTCTTCTGCTGAAGAACAAACCCAAATTTTGCAGATTGCCAGTCAAGGGCTCTTGTCTGAGTCATGCTTTATTGAAAAGGCGGGCGTTGGCTACATGTCGAAAATGACGCTGATGGCTGAGACGACTGAGGAGAGAATGCTATATGCGTTATTTAGCGCCGATGAGGCAATGCATTTGGCGCAGTTAAAGCCGCTGATTCGCGATCACTTAAGCACCTACGATCCTTTTTTACAGATTCTAGAGTCTCTTTTAGAAAAGAGCGATCGCACAGTTCTAATATTCGTCATTCAAGTCGTATTAGAAGGCTGGGGACTCAGCCACTACCGCTCGCTAAGTAAAAGCTGTTGCAATCCTGAGCTGTCTAAAATGTTCCATAGCTTTTTACAGGCTGAGGCAAAGCACCATAGCGCAGGTGTGACGCTGTTTGATAGTGATAGGCTGACTGCTGCTAGCCAGAATGCAATTGTGGATACGCTAGCGGCCTTTTTACAGATGGTGAGAGTTGGGCCGCAGCGGGTTTTGGGCGCGATCGCTCTTACAAAAGGCGGACTTTCTCGCACTCAAGCTGTCACGACGCTATCAGAGTTAGAGACAGAAAGGCATAGTGGGCGAAGGTTGAGTTTGTTGCGATCGCTCATCGCCCCAACCGCCCCCAGTATCGCAGAAATCTTAGACAGCAAAAGCTTATTTTCCCCACTGCCCCCTTCTCAGTGCCTAGTCGAAGGCACTTTATAAAATGATTGCCACCGCAGCACGTCCTACAACAGATTTATTAAACCGAAAAATTCAGCTCAACTACCGACGAAACCAGCAGCAAGATCAAACCGAAAAGCTGAAGGAAACAGCACGAGACTTCTGCTATGAAGACTGCAAAGATCAATACTGGCAGTCTGAAAAGTTCTCTCTTCTCTACGGTACGCCGCTATGGGAGCAAGCCACCGAAGACCAGCGCCGAACCCTCAATCATCTTTACTGGGTTGCCTACTACTCCCAAATTATCTCCGCTGAAATTGCGACTATCTACTTCAATCAAACCAGTGCCACCGGGCTCTACGCCCATGCAGGTTTTAGCGATATCTGCAATATGTTAGACCTCGAATCTGTTCAGGAACGTACGCATATTGAAGCCTTTCAAACGATTGCCCGTCGCACAGAAGCCGCCCTGTTTGATTCGCCTTTATTCAGCTATCCGATGCGCGGCCCGTTTACTGAAACGATGCTATTTGCTGATACTAGCGAGCTAAAAAAGAAATGGAAGCAGCTACAGCTACAGGTTTTTGGACTTGTATCGGCAAGCAACACGTTTCTCGCCTGTCAGTATTTTACGGTGCGCGGCCTGCGTACGCTAAACGGTAAGCTCGTACAGCATCAGCTCAGCCAATATTGTGCTAATGACGCTGACTCTGCGCCGATTCCTAGCCAGGTTTCTCACTATCATTTCTTAGACGAAAGCTTTCACTTCAATAGCTCTACGCTCATTTCTCAAGAGGTCATTAACTGTTTGGATGCACCAACTAAGCTTGAGCGACAGATTGCAAACTTAGGCATTCGTGGTTGTCAGCGCGACCATTCTACGTTTTCTGTGGTTATTAACGGCATTTTTTGGCACGATCCTGGCCTGTATGAAACGGTTTATAGATTATTGCGATCGCCTCTTTTTGCACTCGACATACAACAAACTAAGGAGATGATGCAGCAGTGCTTTACCCAAGAGTCGGAAGGACTGCATCAAAGCTATCAGACTCACTACGAAGCAATGAGCGCCTACCGGGCGTATATCGCACCGCTTACCTACATTTGGCCGAGCAATCAACAAATGGCTGTTATGGCTAAAGCATCAGTAGAAAGCTATCTAGCAGTGCAACGGCGAGCTTTGCCCAGATTTTTGAAAGCAAAAGGAGAATGACTATGGGGCTGACTATTTTCAATAATCCTGATGTTGTTGTAAAAGGCTGGTATATCGTTTGTGCTAGTGATGCTTTGCCTGTTAAAAGCATTCAGTCTTTCGATGTGTGCGGCCAGCGGATTGCGGTGTTTAGAGGTGAGGATGGAAGGGTGCGATCGCTCGACGCCTACTGTCCGCACATGGGCACAGATTTAGGCATTGGCGACGTGGTGGGTAATCAAGCCCGCTGCTTTTTTCACCATTGGGCTTTTGACGAGTCGGGCGTTTGTCAACAGATTCCCTGTCAGTCGCACATACCCGCGAACGCGAGGCTTCAGGCTTATGCGACCGAAGAGAAGTATGGGTTTGTTTGGGTTTATCCTGATGCGATCGCCCCCTCAAGCCTCCCCGAATTTGACGAACTCAAAGGCCACGAAATCATCACCCGCGCCGATAAAACCCTGGAACGTAAATGCCATCACCACATCTGTATGATGAACGGCATCGACGTGCAGCATTTACAGACTGTGCATAATCTGCCTGTCGATATGTCACTCTCTTTAGATCGGGAAGATGAAAAGGGCCAGATTGACTTCACCCTCACCGGAGACTTACCCACAGGCATCGGTCAAAAAATACTGGGCCACACCTATACCTATTCCATGCGCTATTCACATGGCTGCGTAGGGCTGCTAACCATGATGAAAAACGTGCGCTTCCTACCGCCGCTCCATTTGTTATATGCCTACGTTCCCCTCGCTTCAGGCGGCACACGCATACAGCCGATCTACGTCACCCGTAAGCGCAAAGGCCCGATTGGCTGGCTGATAAACACAATGCTATTGCTCCTCACTCAACTCTGTTACTACGCTCTACGTGGTGAAGATGGCCAAATATACGACAACATTCAGTTCAATCCACAAAACCTGTTGCCTATCGACCGCCCCTTAACGGAATACATCAGATACGTAAACGACTTAATTCCCTCTCAATGGTCAAAGCAAGCATGAACTCTCACATCGTTCACTTCCCTGACAGCCAATATCCCGCCGTCACTATTAATAATCAGCCCCTTTCAATCGCGCTCACGCTTCAAAACTCACCTATTCTTTTCGGCTGTCGCACTGGTATCTGTGGCACTTGTCTCGTATCCGCTACAGGTGAACTCCTGCCACCGACTTCCGAAGAAAAAGAAGTCCTCAGCATTCTCGCACCTCAAAATCCTGCTGTCCGTCTAGCCTGCCAAATTCACGCGACTGGCGACCTTTCCCTTTCGCCGCTAAAGACATGAACTTCTCAAACTTTTGGTATGTCGTGGCCCAAAGCGAACAGCTCACCGAAAAAACAGCCTTAGCGCGAACCATCTTAGACGAGTGGCTCGTTATCTTTCGTGATGAGAACAACAAACCAGTTGCCTTGCAAGATCGCTGCATTCATCGCAACAGCCGTCTTTCTGCTGGCAAAGTCAAAGCGGGTAAAGTTCAGTGCCCTTATCATGGCTGGCAATATGATCGCGCTGGCAAAGTGGTGGCGGTTCCTGCTGAAGGGGAAAACCCATGTGCGAAAGTATCTCGCGGGGCGATCGCCTACGCCACCAAAGAACAAGACGGCTACATCTACGTTTGCCTCTCCCAACCATCATCAGACCCTTTCATCATGCCTCACTACCAGTCCCCAGACTGGTCAACTGTCCGCGTCATTAACCGCTTTCAAAACACGGTCACCAACTGCGCTGAAAACTTTCATCGACATTCCTCACACTGTCTCTGTTCATCCCGGCATCTTTCGCCAGACAAAGCAGCAGCCGCTACAGATGAGCGTAGAGAGAAGTCATGGCACCGTCACCGCTACCTATCACCAAGAGACAGACAATCTTGGTTGGTTCGGCTGGTTCTTAAATCCGCAGGGCAAAGAGATTGTTCATGTAGACCGTTTTCTAATGCCGAACATCACCAGCGTAGAGTACGACATGGGCCAAACTTTGGGACAACCGCGCCGCTGCTTCATCACCAGTCAATCCGTTCCTGAAAGCGATACTACTACCCTCGTTTACACAGACGTAACTTTCAACTACGGCATTTGGAACCAGTTGGCCCGCCCGTTTGTGCGCTGGACGGCTCAAAAAATTATTAGCCAAGACATCGCAGCTTTGAAGCTGCAAAGTGAAACAATCAACAAATATGGCGAACGGTTTACGCATACGCCTGCTGACACTATTCACGTGTTTGTGGAGTCGATTCGAGATGCGATCGCTCAAGGCAAAGACCCTCGCGAACTTCCCAACCAATCAGCCAAAATCACCTTCTGGGTATAAGCTATGACACCCTTCGATCTGCCTATATTCATCACCTTTTGGCTATTAATAGGTCTTAGCATAAAGCGATCTGGCAACTGGCAACGGCTACGCCATAAGCCTAAAGCCGAATGGATTCTAGACGTTAGCGGCTTGATCATTCAAGGTGTACTGATTCCAGCGCTACAAATTGGATTGTTGTCCACCACTTTGCATTTTCTATTTCCTCACGTTGCTCACCGCCTCACGCTGCCGCCACTATTCAGCTTTTTATTCTGCGTTGTTGTCGTAGACTATGCCTACTACTGGAATCACCGCTGGCTACACACAAAAGGCTGGCCCCTCCATCAGGTGCACCACACCGTAACGCAGCTAGACGTATTAGGCACCTCTCGAAACAGCCTGTGGAGCAGCTTTTTTATCCTGTACCTATGGATTCACGCGCTCATGCTGTACTTACTCCAAGATCCAAGCGGCTATCTATGGGGCATCACTCTAACCGCCGTACTTGACCTGTGGCGACACTCTCAGTTAGGGCCAAATCCTAACAGCTTTCTCTATTTCCTACTCTCACCCTGGCTCATACTGCCTCAAGACCATGCCGGTCACCACGGACAACAAAACCACAACTGCAATTTTGGCGCTAATCTCAAACTGTGGGATCGGCTGCACGGTACGGCACAAAACACTATTAGTCTACCAGCCGTTCTAGGGATAAAAACATCGCTGACTTTGTGGCAAAAGCTGTTCTACCCTTTTAAATTGTCATGACACTACTTAGCCGATTACTCTCGCTATTTCCCACAGTCGCGATCACACTGACAGGACTTTCCTTACTACGGTTGTGCCTCGCTAATAGCGTATTAGAAATTATATTATGGTTAAGTCTCCTATTATTTTCTCTCTACGGCTTTCCGCTGTTTGTCTATCGACTACACAATCGGTTCTATCCCGTTATCAAAGGCATTAGCTATTTACAGGGCGATGATTATTCTCCGTGGTGGGGCGCTCATCAAATTCAGCTCGTTTATATTGCTTTCCCAATGCTTGAAACGATCCTGCGGCTTATACCGGGCGCATTTTCAGCGTGGTTACGGCTATGGGGCGCGAAAGTAGGGCAGCAGGTGTACTGGGCACCGGGATTGGAGATTGCAGATCGGGGGCTTTTGGAGGTGGGCGATCACGCCATCATCGGTCATCAGGTCGGCCTATACGCCCACGTCATCAAACCCAAACGCCAAGACCTGATGCTCTACATCAATCCCATCAAAATTGGTGCAGGCGCTTTCATCGGCTCAGCCTCTCGCCTCGGCCCCGGCGTTGTCATCGCAGCAGGCGACTGGGTACCCGTCACCAGCGACCTATTCCCCAATCAACAGAATCCTCAGCCCTCTCCTCAAGCAAGCGAAACCCCATGCGAAACATCCTCATCCGTAGCTGGATAAAAGTCTTTCGCCTACCTGCTAGCCCCTGCTTCCAAACGATTTCACAAAGCACTAGCGAATCCTCAACAGGCTCAGCAAAAGGTACAACAGCGCTTAATCAAGCAGCTTAAAGCTTGTGAATATGGCCAACAGTTTAACATGCGTAGCCTCGAAGACTGGCACCGGCTACCGATTGTGAGCTATGAAGACCTGCAACCTTGGATCGAGCGCTCTACGGCACACACCAGCCCGCTTACGCCGGAACGCATTTTGTTCTACGAACCCACATCAGGCAGCAGCGGCCCTGTAAAACAAATTCCATACACTCGCTCCCTACGCCGCTCATTCAACCATCTATTTTGCGTATGGGCACACGATTTGATTAGGCACGGCCCTAAGTTTTCAAAAGGTAAGCTCTATTTCTCTATTTCGCCCAGCTTTAGTAAATCAAATTCTACAGGTACAACAGATGATGCTGACTATCTTGATCCTTGGTTACGCTGGCTGCTAAAACCGTTTTTAGTCATTGCGCCGACTGCGCGATCGCCCAAAGCCTTCAAAGAAAATCTGGCCAAAACCCTCCTACAAACCAAAGACTTAGAAATCATCTCCGTTTGGAGCCCTAGCTTTCTAACCGCCCAGCTAGACTACATTCAATCCAAAATTCCCTACGCCGAGCAATGGCCCCACCTAAAGCTCATTTCCTGTTGGGACAGTGCCACCGCCGCCGATGGTGCCGGTAGCCTACGACAGCACTTTCCCGATGTTTTAATTCAAGGGAAGGGACTTCTTGCTACCGAAGCGCCGATGACCGTTCCACTGATTGCCGCTAAGGGCCAGGTGCCTTTACTAGACGAGATTTTCTTTGAGTTTGAAGATAGAAAGGGTGATATTTATGAGCTGCACCAGCTTAATGAAAGAGACACTTATGAGATGATTGTTTCTCAAATGGGTGGGCTCTACCGGTATCGGATGGGCGATCGCGTACAAGTCACGCACTATTTTCTCAAAACACCCTGCCTCAAATTTGTCGGACGTGGCAAAGATGTCAGTGATTTGGTCGGTGAAAAGCTCCACATTCAGTTCGTTAGCGATGTGATAGATCGCTTGAATCTACCTGCATCAGGGTTTCAGAGCTTGACGCCCGTGATGAAGCCGAAGGCGCATTATGTTTTGCTATTGGATAAGGCTGAGGGGTGTGAGCTGGCGAAGCCTATCCAAAGAAGAATCGCTCAACGGCTCGAAAATCTACTCTGCCAGTCGCATCACTACCAACTCGCCAGATCTCTCAACCAGCTAGCCCCTGCTCGCGTCGTAATTTCAGCCGATATCGCTGAGCAACTTGCCTCTAAAAAATGCAAGTCCGGGCAACGTTGGGGTGACATCAAACATGCAAAGCTAGGAAGTGCGATTGAAAGTCTGTAGCTGAATTTTAACTTTGCTCATCAGTCAAATCTTCTGGAAAACCGTCTTCCAACACTTGCGCCCACTGGTAAGGGCACTGCTGTGGAAACGTCTCAAGTGGCAAATCTGTCTCAACCGCAGCCTGCTTTCGAGCCGTTCGATAGGCTTTATCCATCCACTCAGCATCAAATATTCTTACTAAGCTAGGCGTATCCTCTAAATAGCTTTGAACGTTTATTCGTTCGCGCTGAATGGTCTTGATCCAGCTACGAGAACGTTTTTCTGGCTGGTGTTCCCACTTTAAGAGGTGGTGCATGATTAGGCGAATAGAGCTTATTAGGCGATCGCGCTCTCGTCTACCCAAGTCACCCACCTCATCAATCAAATTCTCCAAATCCAGTTCATCAAACCTTCCCTGCCGCAACAGCTCCACCGTCCGCTCCGACCAGAGGGCGACATCGCAATCATACAATTCTGTCAGGCTATCTGTGGATAGTTTTGCAGTCATCGGATTTGCCTAATACGAAAATCAAATCAGCGTTGCAGAAAAGACCCTAGTCAATCCACTTCTATCGCTCATCAGGTGTCAAAACAGCAACTTCTTTATCTAACTGTTCGCCTACGGCATCTTCAGTAATATCTAAATCGTAGTCCATCTGCAACCCTAACCAAAAGCGAGGCGACATATTAAAATAGCGTGCTAATCGAAGCGCTGTATCTGCTGTGACTCTACGCTTTCCATGAACAATCTCATTGATGCGCCGCGCTGGCACCCGCAAAGCCAACGCCATCTGGTTTTGACTAAGGTTCATAGGCTTTAAGAACTCTTCGAGAAGCACTTCGCCAGGATGAATAGGACTCAACTTATCTACACTCATTGTTAAAACCTCAGTGGTAGTCAACTATCCCTACATCAAAGGCATCACCGTCTTGCCACTCAAAGCAGACTCGCCATTGATTATTAATTCGGATGCTGTATTGATCTTTTCGATTGCCAACAAGACGCTCTAGACGATTAGCTGGTGGTACACGAAGGTCTTGAAGTGTCTCTGCACGGTTGAGCATTCTTAGCTTCCTTAAGGCGACTTGCTGAATATCCGAAGGAATCTTGCGCGATCGCACTCGCTCAAATATTTTTTGAGTTTCCTTATCCTTAAAGCTCCGAATCACACCCTAAATAGAACCATCTCATATCAGCAGATAAAGTATAACGTACCGCGTTTAACGATGTACGTTATACTTTATACTTTATCTGCACAAATTCTAAGCAAAGGCGACTTATATCTGGTTTAAGGCGTCTATTTTACGGAGGTAAGGGTACTCATTAGTAAATACGAAAGCCTCAACTTTGCTGTCTGCATCTAATCCAGCAGAATTCGCATAGCATTCTGCGTACTCTATAGCCTGTGATTCAACCTTCCGTCGCTTCTTTGTATTGCTATTTCTCCTTGTCGTACCTTTACGAGTTGAGTCAATCAAATCAATCCACTTCACCTCAATAACAGCAAAACAACCATTGCCATCGGTAAAGACTAGATCGCCTTTTCCATGCTGTGGCCGGTTAGAAACAACTTCCCATTCATCTTCAACAACGTACTTATAGTCAGGCAATAGCTCTTGGCTATTCTGAATAAGCTGACGCTTTAGACCGTATTCACTATTCTCATTCCAATCGCGCCCATGAAAATAGGTACGCAGAACTTGGTCACGGCGTTTGATATCACGTAGTTTCATAAAAGTGGTAAGTAACAAAAAACAATGCTACTTACCACTCCATTTCCTCGCGAAATAATTCCGCAGAGAACAATTATGTTTGTTCTATTTAGCCAGCAGCCACCGCCTCTTTCTCAATTTTCTCTTCGTCTTCTTTCGGTACAACTCGACCCTCATCTTCAAAGCCCTTAATCTCGTTAAAGTTGAGGTAGCGGTATAGCTCATCTGCAAATGGATCAATTTTGTTGGCAACAACCTCCAAATATTCATCCATTGCCGGAATGCGGCCCAATAAGGCACAAGCTGCTGCGAGTTCGGCAGAGCCTAAATACACCTGAGCACCTTTGCCCATTCTGTTGTTGAAGTTGCGGGTGGAGGTGGAGAAGACGGTGACGCCATCTTCTACGCGGGCCTGGTTGCCCATGCACAGAGAGCAGCCGGGCATTTCGGTGCGAGCGCCTGCGGCGGCAAAGGTGCCGTAGTAGCCTTCCGCGCGGAGCTGTTTTTCGTCCATGCGGGTGGGTGGGCAAATCCAGAGGCGACCGTTGACGACGCCTTCGTTTTCTAACACTTTGGCGGCGGCGCGGTAGTGGCCGATGTTGGTCATGCAGGAGCCGATGAAGACTTCATCGATTTTGTCGCCTACTACGTCTGAGAGGGTTTTTACGTTGTCGGGGTCGTTGGGGGCGGCGACGATGGGCTCTTTGAGGTTGTTGAGGTCAATTTCAAGGACTTCGGCGTACTCGGCGTCGGCGTCGGCGCTCATGAGTGAGGGGTTCTCTAGCCACTTTTCCATTTCAGCGATGCGACGGGCGAGGGTACGTTCGTCGTGGTAGCCGCGAGCGATCATGTTTTTGAGCAGGGCGACGTTGGAGCGGAGGTATTCGGCGGTGGTTTCTTCGCTGAGCTTGATGGTGCAGCCTGCGCAGGAGCGTTCGGCTGAGGCGTCGGTGAGTTCAAAGGCTTGTTCGAGCTTGAGGTCGGGGAGTCCTTCTATTTCGAGAATGCGGCCTGAGAAGACGTTCTTTTTGTTCTCTTTGGCGACGGTGAGAAGACCTTTTTGGATGGCGACGTAAGGGATGACGTTCACCACGTCGCGAAGGGTGATGCCGGGCTGAAGTTCTCCTTTAAAGCGCACGAGAACAGATTCGGGCATGTCTAGTGGCATCGCGCCGATAGCGGCTGCAAAGGCAACTAGGCCCGAGCCTGCGGGGAAGGAGATTCCGAGAGGGAAGCGGGTGTGTGAGTCGCCGCCAGTGCCTACGGTGTCGGGCAATAGCATTCGGTTGAGCCAGGAGTGGATGATGCCGTCGCCGGGTTCGAGGGCGACGCCGCCACGGGAGGCGAAGAAGTCGGGGAGGGTGGCGTGGGTTTGTACGTCTACGGGTTTGGGGTAGGCGGCGGTGTGGCAGAAGGTCTGGAGGACGAGGCCCGCGCTGAAGCCGAGGCAGGCGAGTTCTTTCATTTCGTCGCGGGTCATAGGGCCGGTTGTGTCTTGCGAGCCGACGGTGGTCATAAGCGGTTCGCAAGAGGTGCCGGGACGGACGCCCGTGAGGCCGCAGGCTTTGCCGACCATTTTTTGGGCGAGGGTGAAGCCTTTGCCAGTGTCGGTGGGGGCAGAAGGGCGCACGAAAATGTCGGAGGGTTCGAGGCCGAGGGCGATGCGGGTTTTGTCGGTGAGGGCGCGACCGATGATGAGCGGGATGCGACCGCCTGCGCGTACTTCGTCAAGCAGGGTTTCGGGGGTGAGGGTGAAGGTGGAAATGACTTCGCCTGCTTCGTTGGTGATGTTTCCCTGGTAGGGATGGATGGTAATGATGTCACCTGTGTTCATTTTGGTGACATCGCACTCGATGGGCAGTGCGCCGGAGTCTTCGGCGGTGTTGAAGAAAATGGGCGCGATCGCACCCCCCAAAATCACCCCACCCGTCCGCTTATTCGGCACAAAGGGAATGTCCGAACCAATGTGCCAAATCACCGAGTTCATCGCTGACTTACGCGAGGAGCCCGTGCCGACCACATCGCCCACGTAGGCCACCGGATGTCCTTTTTGCTTCAGCTCAGCTAGCGTCTCTAGCGGCTTTTCCATCGTGGACTCTAGCATCACCTGAGCGTGAAGTGGAATATCGGGGCGAGTGGTGGCGTGGGGGGCGGGTGAAAGATCGTCGGTGTTCGTTTCGCCGGGCACCTTAAAGACGGTGACGGTAATGGTTTCGGGCACTTCTGGCTTGCTGGTAAACCATTCGGCCTCAGCCCAAGCGTCTACAACTTGCTTAGCGTAGTCGTTGGACTCGGACAGATCCATTACGTCATTAAAGGCGTCGTATATGAGGAGGGTTTTCTTCAGGGCATCTGCGGCAAGCTGAGCGATTTCGGGGCGTTCGTCTTTGAGCAGGGCGATTAGGGAAGCCACGTTGTAGCCGCCCATCATAGTACCGAGGAGTTCGACGGCTTTTTTGGGTGAGATCAGCGGGCTGTGGGTTTCACCTTGGGCGATCGCACTCAAAAACGAAGCTTTTACATACGAAGCCGGGTCAACACCGGGGGGAATGCGATCGCACAGCAGCGACATCAAAAAGTCTTCCTCACCCGCCGGAGGGTTTTTGAGCAAATCGCAAAGGGCAGCCGCCTGCTCAGCATCTAAAGGCAGGGGAGGCACATTCAAAGCTGCGCGTTCTTCAACGTGTTTGCGATAGGACTCAAGCATCGGGTCACTCTCTAGAAAAGACAAAATCGACTAGCGGATCTTTCAGTTATCCAGTCTACCGAATTTACGCAACTTGCCCGTAGCGAGGCTGACTAAACGCTGAGAAATATGTGAATTAATCTGCGCTGCTACCCAGTGATTAATGACCGAGCCAGCGGCTATGTTACGGGCTGTGTTATCGGGCCGTGTTATCGGGCTAACTTTTTTGGGATTTATGAATCCATCCCTACGGTATTAATTTTTTTTGATACGTCGGGGTTCGGTCTAATCCAAAAGCTGATGAGTCAACAAGGCTGCTGAGGCTGCTTTGGAATGCCCTTAAAGTGCCGCAATCTATGGCTTCACCAACTTCTCAGCAATCGTCCTTTCAGCGAATGCGCCTGTATCTTCACCTGATTCCTGTGTTTGGCATGTTGCCTTCACTTTGGACTTTGTACGGAGAGGGGGAGGCTAGTGCTGAAGATATAGAAGGAGCCCAGGTGAGATCGGCAAGCCGGTTGTCGGTGGTGATTGGGTTGGGCTGTATCAGCGCGATCGCCCTGCTCGGGGCCGGAGCGACTACCCAAGCCTCTCAAGTTGCCAGCCTGCGATTTTTGCTGGCCAGTAGCTTCGTCGGCTCAGGCTACTTCTTGCTGAGCATCGGCCTGATGTTCCGCGTTGCCAAAGGTCAGTCGATTCGCCTCCCTGGCGTCAGTCAACTTGGCCGTCGCTTGCCGTAAAAGTGCCACACTCTTCATAAAAAAAGACACCAACATCTGATAAAACAAAATGGAATCTGGCGAAAGGGTGTCTCCGCAAGGATTTCAGTTTACTTGTTTAACCGAGTTCAACACGCCCACATAACCTGAGATTATCTGTGTCGTTTGTCAATCGTGCTCCCCAAAAACGTTCTACATCCGCCGTGCCCAAACCCTACTACTCTAAGCCAAAGCCACGCATCCCTAGATGGGTCGGCGTTAGCGTTTTGCTCGCTGGTGTAGCGAGTATCTCGGCCATAGCGGGAGCCTTTGTTGCCCTTTCGCTAGGCGCTAAGCCTTTACAGCAAAGCAGCCTCTCAGCTTCAGAAGCCGCTGTCTTTAGCGAAGATGCGATCGCTACCGCTAACAGCCTCCAACTGCCACGCCTCACACGCCCCGTCAACGTACTGCTGCTCGGCGTCAAAGTCCTCAGCTCAGACATTCAAGACTACGACGCCATCGACCGCCAGGGCTATGACGCTACCGTCAACTCCTTTGAGGGCCTTTCAGACACGATGCTGATGATGCGCTTCGATCCGCGCAATGAGCGAATTGCCGTGATGTCTATTCCTCGCGACACGCGTACCAATGTTGATGGTGAAGTCACCAAAATTAATGAGGCCAATCGAGACGGCGGGCCTGCTTCGAGTGCTAAAGCTGTGAGTGAGCTAATGGGCGGCGTGGGCGTTGATCGCTACATTCGGATTAACGTTCAGGGCGTGGAGAAGCTGATCGACGCGATTGGTGGTGTGAAGGTGAATGTGCCTAAGGACATGAAGTACCAGGACGACAGCCAGCATCTTTATATCAACCTCAAGGCAGGCGAGCAGCGGCTAGACGGCGATAAGGCGCTTCAGTTTCTGCGCTTTCGCTACGACGATAATGGCGATATCGGCCGGGTGCAGCGTCAGCAGATGTTTATGAGCGCGCTGGTAGAGCAGGCGCTAAACCCGGCAACAATTGCTCGCTTGCCTAAGATTCTTTCGGTAATTCAGTCAAACGTAGACACTAATCTTTCGGTTGAAGAGCTAGTGGCGTTAGTGGGCTACGGCGCTCAGTCTAATCGCTCTGACGTACAAATGCTGATGCTGCCCGGCGAATTTAGCAGCTACGAAGACTACGATCTGAGCTACTGGATTCCTAACTACTCAGAGATTGACATACTTGCTGAGCAGTACTTTGGCTCGGGCAATATCTTTAATATTTCTGAGCGCACCGATCCCTCTAATTTGCGAGTGGTTATTCAAGACAGCACTTACGATGATGTCGCGGTTCAGTCTTTGCTTAACAGCCTCTACGATACGGGCTATTACAACGTGCAGGTCGGTCGTAGCATAGAACGAGAGCTATACGACACGCGAATTGTGGCGCAGCGTGGCGATTTAGAAAGTGCGGCTTCTATTCAACAGTTTTTAGGTATTGGCGAGGTGCGCGTAGAGAGCACGGGCAATTTGGACTCAGATATTACGATTCAGCTTGGTCAAGATTGGCTAAATGAGCACGGCGAAGAGCTGTAGGCTGCTCTAAGCTGTAGCCATAGCAAATCCAAACATACAAAAAGGACTTTTAGATGGCGCAGCGACCTGAGATGTGTCAGCTAAAGATTACGCTGGTAGACAGTGAGCCGGAGGTATGGCGACGGGTTTTAGTCCCGATGCAGATTTCTTTGGCGCAGTTGCATACGGTGGTGCAGCAGGTGATGGGCTGGGAGAATTTGCACGACTATCGGTTTAGCGCTTGCTTCGGTGACCGGTGAGATGATGGAGTCTGAGACTGGATTGGGCGAGGCGATCGCCCACTTAAAATCCCAGCCACTCTACTACACCTACGACTTTGCAAGCGGCTGGCTACACCGAATTAAGCCAGAAACTCCAGAAACTGAGGCCGCAACCCTACCTATCTGCATAGATGGCGCTGCGGCCTGTCCTCCAGAGAATACAGGCGGCGTATGGGGCTTTGATGAGCTGATGGGCCGGTTGGAGGACACGGACGACCCTGACTATTTGGAGCTGTTGGATAAGTACGGCGATTTTGATCCAGAGGCGTTTGATCTGGCGGTGGTGAATGCCCGCCTGAGCTAAGGCGCTTTTACCGAGTCACCGCTGACCCAGCCGCTTGCGCCTGAGTCGAACTGTACCTCATACCAGGTGCGGCCATCTTCGCCTTGTGCGCTGTTGATGATGTCGATGCGATCGCCCGCCACCCCATAATGAGGCGACCCCGAATCACTAGACGGAGCCGAATACACATTTACCTGAGCGCCATTTGCACCGACGATTTGCGCCGATGAGGTGTCAGCAGGCGGCGGCGAGGCTTCAGGACTGGGCGCGGGTGCGGGCGCTGAGGGTGAAACGGCGGGCGTGGGTGCAGCGGTAGCTGAGTAGCTGGATGAATCAGCGTAGGCCCCGGATACCCAGCCTTCAGCGCCAGAAGGGAAGCGAACCCGATACCAGGTGCCGTCAGCGCCTTGAGACTGTTGCAATATGGTGACGCGATCGCCGCTTGCCCCAGATTGAGGCGACTGGGCTGCGAAAGAAGGATTGTTGTATATCGGGATTTGGCCTGAGGAGCTGCCGAGCGTCAACTGTCCTCCGGCTGCTTGAGGCGCGTTCTCAGCAATGGATTCTGTTGCTTCTGGTTCTGTTGTTTCTGCTGGCAGTTCATCAAGTGTGGGTTGTGTTTCGGTTGCGACCTTGGCTTCCTTTGGCTCTTTTGTGTTAGGTTTCTTCGCTTTCTTTTCTTTGATGGGCGCTGATTCTATTGCTTGTGGCGCTGGCGGGCTGTTTTGAGATTGGTTTAGGGAGAGTCCGCTAGCGATCGCACCACCTGCAATCACCAAAACGCCTAGCCCAATCACTAAAGGAGAGAACCGTTTACGAGGCGTTTCGCTATTGTCATTATGGGTTGAGGCGCTATCGGTATGAACATTGCCAATGTCAGTCTTTTCGAGATTCTCCTTTGGCAGTGTTGAAGTAGAACCGTTGCCAACCTGTTCTTTCCGCTCAGGTGCAACAGCAACTGTTTTCAGGGTGCTATCGGCGGCAAGCGGATGGTACTGCTGTGGTACGGCCAGATGGTTGCTGGGTGGATGAATGTTGGCTGGGATGACGGGTGATACAGGCGCTTCGGTGGCTTCGGGAAGTGAGGATAGGGCACTGAGCATGGCTTGGGCACTGGTGAAGCGATCGCGTGGATGCGACCTCACCGCCTTATCTAACACCGCCACAAATCCAGAACTCACGTGCTGCACCGCCGACTGCCAGATAATCTCACCTGTCTGCGTGTCAGTGCCAAATGAGTGAGGCAACCGGCCCGTCAGTAAGAAAATAGCCACCAGCCCAAGACTATACAAATCGCTAGAGGGAATCGGTCGTCCTGCGGCCTGTTCTGGTGGCATAAAGCCGGGTGTGCCAATAGCCACTGAGCTTTGAGGGCTATTTTGACTGTCAATGATCGTCGCCATCGTCTCTCGGACTGCGCCAAAATCGATCAGCACGGGCTGCTGTGAACCGGCCCTTAAAATAATGTTGTCGGGCTTGATATCTCGGTGAATAATGCCCTGACTGTGCACAAACGTCAGCACGGGCAGCAGCGCGGCTAAGATCGAACGGACTGCGGCTTCAGGCTGGGGGCCTTGCTGGGCGACGAGTGCGTTTAGCGTAATGCCATCCACCCACTCCTGCACCAGATAGAACTGATGATTCTCGCTGAAGTAGGCATACAACCTGGGAATTTGTGGATGATCCTCTCCCAGCTTTTCTAAAATAGCGGCCTCTCGCTGAAACCGTGCCTTCACAACCTCATAGGTTTTCGGGCTATCATTCATCGGCTTAAGCTGCTTAATAGCGCACTTTCTTTGCGACGGCATTTGCTGGTCAGTGGCTAAATAGGCA
This sequence comes from uncultured cyanobacterium, assembly GCA_963793265.1. Classification (GTDB taxonomy): domain Bacteria; phylum Cyanobacteriota; class Cyanobacteriia; order Phormidesmidales; family Phormidesmidaceae; genus Phormidesmis. The sequence continues at coordinate 992,400 of CAWBZI010000001.1, read as the reverse complement.
TGGCCAAAGCCGCCTTCTCCCAGCGCGCGAATCACATGATATCGGTTATTAATTAGCATAAGTGCCCCATCCCCTCACCAAAAGCACTCCCCATGCTAACCGCTAACTGCAATTCGGTGTACCTGCGGCTGACAGTAATTTTAGGGACGCTTGACTCAAGCTTTTGTTGTGAGGATATGCAAACTTTTCACACTTGACTCAGCGCGACAATGGCCCTATCGTCAGTAGTCAAGCCTGTGATTTTTATCACAGTATTACTTCAGAACTCGATTGACTTAGCACCATCGATCAGATGTTCCCGCATCTAACCGATGGCTAACTTCCCCAAACTGAAACAAGCAGTTCGGACAAGCTGAGGTCACTGTACCCTAGCCGCCCCCGATTTGTACCCCATTTTGCGGAGTGGCTAAGGATTTTGGGTTCTGGTTTTCTCCAGTACACCCTCTTTGGAAACCAGATCTCATGTTTATGACTGCTAATGCGGGCGCTGCGGCGTCTGATGATTTTGCTGCCGTACCGCCTTCGGGTTCCGGTGGGAGTGGTGGGCGATCGCCGCAGCCTGAAGACCTTCGCCACCTAGTCTTCGGCACTCTACCCGCCGTACGCGCCGCCATCAAAAAGTTTCACCAGCTTGGCTATGCGGAGCCTAACGATTGGAGTCGGCCTATTGCGACTGACCGCGATAATGAGGTGATGGTTGTGCTGACGAAGCGACTGAACGTTTTGTAAGGGGGAAATGCTGTCAGGTTGATTGATATACTCGTGCAGTCAACCTGACAAATCACACCTGCAACCAGCCAAAGAGAGTATCTATCGTTAGCTTGAAGCCGGTTAGAACGCTAGGCACTGGTAGGCTATCTGATGGTTTGTCTAGGATTGCGATCGCCCGCTCTGCCCGAAACACCAAAACTGTTCTCTCTTTTGGATCAATCAGCCAGCCCAGCTCACTACCGTGCGCAAGACAGCGATAAATCTTTTTAATGACTTTGGTCTGGCTTTGCTGAGGAGACAAAATCTCTACAGTTAGATCGGGCGCTACTTCTACAATGTCTGCGATGTCGCCGTCCTCGTCGCGAGGAATTCGGCTGCTGTGCAAGACGACAATATCTGGAACGATAGCTGAGCCGTCGAAACTACACCGTAGCTCTGTAAAGGCTAGGCCCGTTTTTTGAGGCTCTAGAAAGTCGTTGATGACGCTAGATAGCTTAGTTTGTAGCCTGCTGTGCTTCCCTTTTGGCATTGGCTTCTGTGTAATTTTGCCATCTATAAACTCGCTCGCAGGTTTAGTTTCTGGAAGTTCTAGAAACGCTGATAGGGTAAGCGGTTTGGTTGGAGTTTGTACCATTTGGAGAAAGCGCTTGGAAGCAACTGAAGATCCACTGAGCTAATAATACAGCGAGGCTTATCGTTCTGCTATCCGTTTAGAGTGCTGAGCGAGTGCGAACTTCTTGGATCAATCGATCGGATAAGAGTTCGCGCGTTGTTTCTAAATCGTACCGAGTTTGAAGGTTCATCCAAAACTGCGCTTCCATGCCGAAGAAATGACCCAACCGCAAAGCAGTATCGGCAGTGATGCCTCTTTTGCCAAGCGCAATTTCGTTGATCCGACGAGGGGGAACACCAATAGCTTTAGATAAAGCATACTGACTGAGATCCATTGGTTTAAGAAAGTCTTCTAGCAGTATCTCGCCGGGATGTATAGGTGGAAAGTCGCGTTGGCTCAGCCTCTCGTTTCGAGAATCGCTCATCGAAGTTACCTCAGTGATAGTCAACTATTTCTACATCAGTTGCGTTGCCGTTGTGCCAAATGAAGCAAAGTCTCCACTGGTCATTTATCCGAATACTATGCTGCCCTTTTCTATCACCGCTGAGTGATTCGAGCCGATTGCCGGGGGGTACTCGCAGCGTATCTAAAATGGTGGCAGCATGAAGCTGTTCCAACTTACGGGCTGCTATTCGCTGAATGTTCTGTGGCAGCTTACGGGAGAACCTACCGCGAAACAGTTTTTCAGTTTCCTTACATTTGAAAGAAACAATCATCTATGAATAATAACGCTTGCCGTTATTAATGTCCAGATCAAGCGATGAACTACTCACCCCCACTCTGCTAGCTCATTCGCCCGAGCCACTGCATCTAACGTCAGCTCAGCGTTCAGTTCTTTTGCATGGTTGAATTTTTCAATCGCTGTATCTATCTCCCCTCGCCGTGCTAACGCGCTACCCTGCGCTACTAGAAACTCAGAAAATAGCTGCTTTGTCCACAGTTGTTCGCATACACTACAGGCATTATGAGCGGTGACGCCTGCTGATCCATCTGAGGGAGAAGTGAAGGTAGAATGGTGCATAAGGGTATTGCAGCAATGGAGAATCCAATCGTTACCACTTCCGGCAGGCCAAACCCTGATAGACTGATTTGAATCACCTGAGACTATCAAGTCACCCTTAGGGCTAAAGGCTACTGCATTGACAGAAGCGGTATGACCTAAGAAAGGTTCGCCAACAGAATTTCCTTTTACGTCCCATAATCTTACAGTGTTGTCGCTACCACCTGAAGCAATCAGTGTCCCACTTGGATTGAATGCTAGTGAGTTGACTTCGCCAACATGGCCAATCATAGGCTCTAAAATAGGCTGGCCATCTACTGACCACAACCGTATTGTTTGATCAAAGCTGCCAGAGGCAATTTCTCCTGCTGGACTGAATACCACTGTAGAAATGACGTCTGTATGCCCAACAAAAGGCTTAGCAAGTAGATTCCCATCCAAATCCCATAAGCGCAGAGTTCTATCAGCACTAGCAGACGCAATACAGTCCCCCTTTGGGCTGAAGGCTACAGACCAGATAGCTCGTGTATGTCCTATAAACGGCTTGCCAATAGGACTTCCATCTAATTCCCAGAGTCGAACGGTGCCATCATAGCTACCAGAGACAATCTGCTCTCCGTTCGGACTGAACGCTACAGACGAAACGGTGTGCTTGTGTCCATCGAAGGATGGACTCATACAATTACCTTCTAAATCCCAGACTTGTAGGCTACTACCTTTAGAACAAACAATATGATTATTCTTTGGACTGATAGCCGAAAATCCAGCATTCTCTGCGAAAGCTGAGCCAATAGGAACGCCTTGTAAATCTCAAACGCAAACGCCGGGAGTAGAGATCATACCAGAGCCCCCACTAGCAACAATCCGCTTGCCATCGGGACTAAAGTCAGCAGAAAGTATGACGCCATAATTATGATGGACAGCGAAAGGCTTGTTCATCAAAGTACCCGTCAAATCCCAGAGTCGCGTAGTGCCATCTTTGCTACTAGATATAATCTTATCCCCTGATGCATTGAAAGACAGTGACAAAATCTCGTCAGTATGCCCTGCAAGAGGTCTGCCAATAGAATTGCCCTTTAGATCCCATATTTGCAAAAGGCCATTGCTGCTACCTGAAACTATTCGCTCTCCGTCCGGGCTAAAGCCTACAATAGAGACTACAGGCGATTGGCACCAAAAATAGTCAGTCATTGGATTGCCATCTATATTCTGCAATTTCAATGCGCCGTCTTCATCCCCGCATACAAACGCATTCTGACTGGCGCTAATTGCCACAACAGAGAATCCTGTTGCCTCAAAAAAAGAAGGTTTACCAACAATTTCGCCAGCTAAGTTCCACAAAAATACTTCTCCGCTATCGTGACATGAGACTATGTGATCTCCTTTTTTATTAAAAGATAAGGATAGAACTGATCCTGAATTCTCTACAAAGAAAGGGTCCCCGATCATCTTTCCATCTCTATTCCAAAGGCGTAGAATACCCTCTCTATCGCCTGATACGATGAGATTTCCTCTATGGTTGAAAGCAACATCCATGAACTCGCTAGTGTGCCCCTCAAATGAACATATAATCGGAGAACCTTGTGAGTCCCAGAGATATAACATGCCATCGCTTCCACCAGAGACGATTCGATCTCCCTTGGGACTAAATGCTAACGACCAAATGCTACCGCAATGTCTACTTGGAGAAGGCTGGCTGGCTGGGTTTCCGTGCATATCCCACAAGCGAAGAGTTCCATCCTCATTCCCGGCAGCAAAGATATCGCATGAGGGATTGAAAGCAAGTGAATCAACTAGACTCATCTGATTCTCTATTCTCAATCGCTCTCGATTTCTTGATAGCGCTGTGTGCAAGGCATTCTGAACAGGCGGAATCAACTCATTCAAAGTATGCTTACTTCTCCCTGCAATTTCTATCACTGACAGAGTAGCCTCTACTGAGAGGCTTGAAGTTGATTCGAATTTGTCTAAGACTTTACGAGATTCCTCTTGTAGGCTGGCCTTGGCAAGCGCTTTTTTTAATACTTCTACATCTTTTTCAGCTTTCCGGCTACTGTCATTGAGGTACTTCATCAATGCGGGACGATTACCTCTCAGCCGTTCGCCTAGTGCCACGTGCTGTTCTGTTACCTCCGCCAGCAGCCCACCTGTCAGTAAATACTTATCTCTTTCTTGACTATCTTCCTTAGCTTGCCAATCTTCATAAGCATCCTTTAGCCGCTGCTCTAGCCGCAGCAGATCTCTATCCTCCAGCCGCCATGCGGCAAACTGCTCCCATCCGCTCAGCAGAGCTTCATGCGCAACATCCACATAAGCGGTTTCTGCAACACCACCTCCATCACTCACCAACAATCGCCCCTTCACCAAATCAGCAATCACATCAGCAATCACCTGTCGCTGAGCTACACCGCCCATACTCAACAACATTGCTTTTGGTTGCCGCTGCCGAGTATCTTTATCCCCTCGCCCCACCCGCACAAGCTGTAAACAAATCCGCTTCGCCCACGGCTTATCCACGTCCTGCAAGCCTTCATACACCGTGATCGCCTGCCGATTCAGCGCCCCTGTCAGCCCTTCCATCTCTTCATAAGCGTCACCGTCAGTTTTCTAGTCTGCGTCTCTCGCTTATCCCACAGCGCCGTCAGCGCAAACTCCAACAGCGGCAAACAATTCTCTTCTTTGTCCACATCCGTCAGCAACAGCTTCAGCAGCCCCGCCTCAAACGCATAGCCCTGCTTCCGTGCAGGCTGCTCCATCACCGCCGCCAAATTCTCTCCCTGCAACGCCCCCAGCCACACCGTATCCTCCCCAATCACCGACCGCGACAGTCCCGCCGCCAGCCAGTCATCCACAAAATCCGACCGCATCGTCATCACCACTTTTATCCGCGATGCTCCCACCTCGCCCAGATGAAATAGCTTGCGAATAAACGCCCGCTGCGCTGCTTTGTCCTCACATAGCGTAAACACCTCCTCAAACTGATCGACGATGAGCAATAGCTTAAGGTCGGATTGCTTCAGATGGTCTAGTTCTTTCGGGAAGGCTTTATGGTCATCGCCACTCAAATCGCCCTCACCTAGCTCACAAAAGCCCAAACCCTCCATCACCTCACGCACCCGCCCGGTAGAAAACCCCATCGTCTCAAAAAACTGCCGTAGCACCCGCTCCAACTCCACCATCGGCTGCTTATCCGGCTTCATCGTCACCGTTTGCCAGCCCTCAGTCTGCAGCCTCTTCACCAGCCCCGCCCGCACCACCGAAGACTTTCCACTCCCCGAAGGCCCCAACACTGGCACAAAATTAGTCGTCCTCAGCTTTTGACACAGCTCAGCAACTTCATCATCCCGCCCAAAAAAGAACTGCGCCGTCTCCGGCGTAAACTCATTCAACCCCTGATACGGGCACACCTCACTCACCGCCTGCGCAACACCCGCACCCCGATAGCGCACCATCACCATACTGCTGCCATAGCCAAACGCAATCGGCTCCTGCCCCGACTCCTTCAGCGCCCTTTCCACCCGATTATGCGCCTCCGAAACCGTAATCTCATTGCCCGCACTCACATCCGCCTCATCCGTCAGCGCCGCCACCAAAGCCCCGGTATACAGCCCATACCGCGCATCCTCCCGCGCCACCTCAAAGCTCCGACAGGCCGTACTCAAAAAACAGCCCTTCTGCGTCAGTCGGCTCAGCTTGTGACCTATCAGCGCATCCTCAATAATCAGCTCACTCTCACAGCAATCCAAAAACACAGCCAGCCCTGCCAGCCCTTCCCGCTGCGCCTTCCCAATCACCCCGTTCAAAAACTCAAACGACAGCCCTTGCTCAACATTTACCGGCACATCATCCTGCACCCGAACCTGGCAATCGTAAGTCGCCAAATACCCCTGCCGCTCAAACTCACTCGGCTGCGCCGTAAACCCATGCCCCGCAAAATAAATCAGCACCTCCGCCTGCTTGCCCTGCTCCAATAGCACATGCTTTAGCGCCTTCTTCAGCTCAGCCTCAGTCGCCTGACTATCGTACAGAGTCAAAAGATCGTTAAAATCGCCATGCTCCCGCAGCAGCTCATACACCGCCTGAGCGTCACTTTTAGCCCTATTCAAGCTTGTTGGACTTCCGTAATACGGCAGACGAGAGACAGGCTTATACTTGTCAATCCCCACAATCAGGCCATAGCGCTTCATATAGCAGCAAAATCATAGATATTCCTTTCACCATAACCAACAAGCCGCCTTGATAGGAAGCTGAATGTGATATAGCGCACTCCCAATGAATACAATCGGCTATGGTAGACGTATTGCAAAATACATTTGCTACCAATGCCAGCCAAGTACACACTCTATAAGGTGCTCTCGCTTAATTTGTTAGCGATCGCCGCCACCGTCATCATCAGCGCCCCCTTTGAAAAGGTCTACCGGCAGTTTGAAGATGGCGGATTCATCACCTATTTCTCAGTCATTCAGCTATTCATCCTGTCCTACTTCATGCATCAGATGTTTAAGCTGCGAGGGCAAAGCTTTAGGCGTCCCTGGCGATCGCCCGCCGCCGTTTGGGGCATTTTCAGCCTGGGCTTTTCTTTTTTGGCCCTAGATGATTTGCTGATGATCCATGAGTTTCTGGATAAGACCATTCATAAGATTTGGCTGGCACAAGAAACGGCTGCGAGCGATCGCATTGACGACCTAATCGTTGGCCTCTACGGACTCATCGCAATTGGCATATTCATCCGCTGCCGCCATGAGCTAAAGAAATACGGGGCCGTTACGCCCTACGTGATCGCGGGCTTTATCTGTTTGTTCGCAATGGTTGGTATAGACGTGATTACCAACAGAGACGACATTCTCTTGACAGTATTTTCAGCAGAAGCGACTGAACAGATTCAGGGCTGGATCTTTGTTTTAGAGGAAGGATTTAAGCTTATTTCAGAAGGCTTTTTAATTGTTGCCGCACATACTTGTTTGAAAATTGCTCGGCGCATCCATGCTCGCAAGCAGCAAGCCGCTGATGATGTCATGGTAACGACGTAATCTGTTCTTTTGTTTGAAGAAAACCCATTACGCTATCTTGATACGTTTTGAAGCGGGGATCTTCTCGGGTGATAGGCGATCGCACATCCCCCAAATCTATCTCAAGCTCAGCTTGAACAGTGCCAGGCCGCGCCGTCATCACATAGATTCTCTGTGAGAGAAAAACAGCCTCGCGAACATCGTGCGTAATCATCAAGATGCTCGTGCCCGTGCGATTCCATAGCTCTAGCAAAAACTGTTGCATTGTCTCTTTGGTTTGCACGTCTAGCGCCCCGAAAGGTTCGTCCATTAGCAATATTTTAGGCTGGCTGGTGAGCGCGCGGGCGATCGCAACCCTTTGCTTCATCCCCCCCGAAAGCTGCTTCGGCAACACCTGCGAAAACTCACTTAAGCCCACCATCTCCAAGTAATAAGACGCCCGCTCTCGCCGCTTGGACTTATCCACCCCCTGTAACTTCAGCCCAAACTCCACATTCCGCTGCACGCTCATCCACGGATACAGCGTGTAGTTCTGAAACACCATTCCCCGATCAGCGCCCGGCCCCATCACGGATCGAGCATCTACCCTAATGTCTCCTGCTGTCGGCTGTTCGAGTCCTGCTATCAGTCGCAGCAGCGTAGATTTGCCTGAGCCAGAAGCGCCCACCACGCACACAAACTCTCCCTGCTCGACATGCAAGTTTAGATCTTTGAGCGCAACGACCGGCCCTTCTTTTGTAGAAAACTGCTTGTGCAGCTTCGAGACTTCTAAATGCATTAATCTACCGCCCACTTACAGCTCACTCGCATCAGCCAGCGCAAAGAGAGATCGAGTAAAAAGCCGATGATTCCTAGCACAATCAAATAGGCAAAAATAGTCTCTGTATCGAAAAAACGCCTGGCTAAGGCAATGCGCTTGCCAAGCCCTTCATTGGCCGCAATCAGCTCAGCGACAACCACTAAGTTCCATGCTGCTGCCATATTTACCCGAAAAGCGTCAATAATTTTAGGCGTTACGTAAGGCGTAATCACCTGCAAAAGTGCTTGCTTGCGCGAGCCACCAAGCGTATATGTCGCCTCTAGTAAATGCTTAGGCACAAACTTCACAGCGTCCATAATCATCAGCGTATTAAAAAAGATAACGCCGATGAAAATCAGAGTGATCTTAGGCGCTTCATCAATGCCTAAGTAAAGAATCAGCAGCGGGGCAAACGCCGGAGCAGGCATGTAGCGAACGATGCCAATGATGGGCTCAAATATTGCTCTTACTGAGGCAAAAGCGCCCATGCCAATGCCCAAAGGAACAGAAATAATTGCTGCACCTAAGAACCCGATGCCGACTCTAAAAAGGCTGAACTGAAGGTCTTCTGCAAACTCTCCGCCGCGAACAAGCTTCATAAAAGCCGCTAACACGGTGCCAGGAGAGGGTAAATACTTTGGATTAACGAGCCCGGTGCTTGTGATGCCCCACCACAACGCCAGCGGCACGACCACAGAAAGCACTCGCAGCGTCCAGTCTAAACGGGCTGGAATGGGCTCCCCTAACCGCCAAAATACGATGGGCTTTAGGCTTTGCCGGTGCGATCGCCCCTCTAATTCCCCCGTCCATTCAGCGCTCGACGTGACTACATCAGTTCGCATAGAAAGCTATCTTCAAATCAAAACTATGTAGCCGACAATAACGTAACTATTCCTGAGCTTCTGCATAAGCCCTAACAAAACGGTCATCAAAAATGGCATTCAGATCAGGGACTTCTTCAATGAAGCCAACATTTACCATAAACTCAGCCATCTCTTTTGCCGCCGCAGGCATATGCTTAATCTCTTCGCCGTCACTGAAGGCTTCAAGGTTATCTTCAATGGTAAACATGCGCGTTCCAGACTTTAGCTCCTGAAGTTCTTCAGCCGAGACACCTGCGCGCTCTGCAATAATTTCGTCAGCGCGCTCGGGGTTCTCTTCCATAAAGTCCAATATATCGAACCAAGTGTTCACAATCGCCTGCACGTCGTCTGGACGCTCATCAACAATCTTTTGGCTCATCACCAGCAGGTCAGGAATCGCACCAGGAAAGTCGTTAGAGGTAATCAGCTCTTTACTGCCCTCTCGCTCTAGCGCAATAGACCAGAAGGGCGGAAAGGCCCCAACTGCATCGGCTTGACCGGCTGCAAATGCGGCGGCAGCTTCGCCCGTTTCTAGGGGCACAATTTCTACATCGCTACGAGAAAGCCCTTCCTCTTCTAGCGCCAGCGTCAGCAAAAAGTCGTCCACCACGCCTTCTTCTATCGCAACTTTCTTCCCTTGAAGATCGGCCACCGAATTAATTTCTTCAGTCACAATTATCTTGTCATTGCCTGCCGAGTTGTCGTTCACCAGTACGGCCACTTCGCCATTCACCGCATCGGCTGCAAACGAAATCGTATCGTTAAGCGTTTGACAGTTGCCATCGATTTGCCCAGCAGCGAGAGCTTCCATCGATTCTATGTAGCCGTCAAACCATCTCATTTCTACGTTGACACCGTTGGCTTCAAACAAGCCTTCTTGTTCAGCGATCGCCCAGGGCCACCATCCCGGCCAGGCGCTATAGCCAATCACAATCACCTCGCCCCCTGTATCGCTGCTGGTCGTTGCCCCATCACCGCCCGAATCCCCGCTAGAGCCGCAGCTTACCGTGACAAACATTGCACAGAAAAAGGCTAGACAAAGCGAAAGTAACTGTCGTCTTTTCATATTTAGGATTTAGGAGGTGATAGGTAACTGAGCGCAATTGATTGAGCAATAGTTAAGCATAAGACTCACTATCTTGCAAAACGCCGCAGGGGACGCAGGGGCGCAAGATCTTACGCCCTTCGATACCGAAATTCGACTACTGAGTCTCTACTTAGTCCATAAAGCACTCATAGATAGAGTAAGAACTCAGTTGCTCTACACGATAGCGCCAGGTGTAAGATACTTTCCGACGACGAATAAAGGGTCTGATTAGAAACAGCATATGTAATCTAGATCAATGAGTAGTGTACTGATAGCGCCTATGATTTGACGTTTTTTGTAGAGGGAAAGAAAGCACGCTTAACCTCGCTACAAAAGCGGTAGATGCCACGCCTTAGACAATCCGAACTTTCAGGTAAACCCCCGATTACACGCTAAAGCCTATAAAAAACCGTGTTTTTATGTGTCAGCTTTCTAACGAGTTGCTTTAGCTGTTTTTTTAGCAGTCACAGTGCGCACAGCGATCTGCTGACGCACCCAGTTATACCAATCCTCTAGCCCTTCGTCGGTCTTTGAGGATACCGGGATGATTTTCACGTTGCAATTAAGCTGACGTACGTTAGCGACGATAGTTTCGATATTCACGTCTAGATGAGGCGCTAGGTCCATCTTCGTGATTAATAAGCAGTCTGCTTCTCGAAACATGATGGGATATTTGAGGGGTTTGTCTTCTCCTTCAGTGATGCTCAACAGTGCGACTTTGGCATGTTCTCCCACTTCAAATTCAGCCGGGCATACCAAGTTCCCCACGTTCTCTACAAATACCAGATCAAACGAGTCAGGATCTTCCTCGTGTTCAAACTGGTGCAGTCCGCCAGCCACCATCTTAGAGTCGAGGTGACACGCTCTGCCGGTATTAATGGCAACAACAGGCACCCCACATTCGCGGAGTCGGTTGGCGTCAAGCTGCGTGGTCATATCTCCTTCAATAACAGCCATTCGGAACGCAGATTGTAGCGATCGCAACGTTTTCTCTAATAGCTGAGTTTTGCCAGAACCCGGAGAACTCATCAGGTTCAGACAGGTAATCCCCCAGCTATCGAACTGCTTGCGATTCGCATCAGCCCCGTCCTGATTGGCCTGTAGCAGATTCATTTCCAGCACAGCGTCAAACGTTTGGTGCATACAGATCCTTAAAAAACAATAACATTACAGCGCAACGTTTCTACGTAGAAACTGCATGAGAGAACTCAACTTTGTCAATTTTTAGCTCGCGCCCTGATCGGATATTACCCATGGGCTCACGGCACTGGGGGCAGGCATATTGCAGCCCTACGGTGGGCCGGTATTCCTGATTACAAGTCTCACAGAACGCGATTAATGGGATGTCTTTAATCACCAGCTCTACGCCGTCTAAAAAAGTCCCTTTGGTCTGCGCGTTAAAAGCAAACTGAAGACTCTCCGGTTCTACACAGGTAAATTCGCCCACCACCAAATGCACTTTCTCCACCTTCGGCTGGCCGGGCTGCTCAGCCAGCCAGTCTTTGACGGTAAAGATAAGTGCTTTGGTCATATCGGTTTCATGCATAGCCCTATCTCCAACCTGTCTCCACCCTACTCCCAGCCGCTGCCAAGTTCCATATTGGCTTCTTCATTAACGTAGTCTGGCTTCTCGCGTGGAAGCTGGCCTGAGAGCACCAAATGCGCCATCGTGTCGCAAATCACTCGCGTTGCCATCAGTGAGGTAATGTCGCTGACATCGTACGGCGGCGAAACTTCAACAATCTCTAATCCGCACACGTTCACCTTCTCAACAATCTTGCCGAGCAAATAAAGTGCTTCTCTAGGCAACAAACCGCCGGGTTCAGGCCAGCCTGTACCCGGAACAAAGCCCGCGTCGATGCAGTCAATATCAAAACTGATGTAAACGCAATCGGTGCCATCAGTCGCGCGCTCTACCGCAAAGTCTACCGCCGCATCTAGCCCCATTTCGGTAATGTCAGTCACCGTTAAGATGTTGGTAGCCCGTTCACGGCATACTTTTACCCCAGGTCTGGGCACCTGCCAGCCGCCAATCCCAAGCTGTACAAGGTTTTTGGCTGGGGCGTTAGCCATATTGGTGGCGTGGAACCACGGGCAGGTGTGCATCCGTTCGTCCAGGTCAGTTTCTTGCGTGTCTACGTGGCGATCAAAGTGAATGATGCCGACTTTTTTATCGCCTAAGTGACGGCATACGCCGCGTACGGTAGGAAAGCCGATGGAGTGATCCCCGCCGAGAATAATAGGAAATGCGCCCGAGCTGAAAACGTGGGCGATACCTTTAGAGATTTGATCAAAAGATTTTTCGTTGTTGGCGGGGATTGTGAATATATCGCCTACGTCGCACATCGTAATTTGTTCGCGTAGGTCAACCCCTAGCTCGAAGTTATAGGGCGTATAGAGCGCGGAGATACGGCGAATGCCCTGGGGGCCAAAGCGGGTGCCGGGGCGGTAGGTGGTGCCTGAGTCGTGAGGAACGCCGACGATTGCAACATCGTAATTGCCCACTTTGCGCACGTCTTCGAGGTAGGGCGCTTTCATGAAGGTGGTGATGCCTGCGTAGTGAGGCAGTTCGCCGCGCGAAAAGGTGGGAATGGTGCGATCGCGTATACTCTCTGCGGCTTCTAAGCCAAACGTCAAACCCTGATCGACTTCCTGCTGCCATCCGGTCAGGGGCAGTCGGGCCTCTTTCTCTAGAGCATATTCAGCCTCGGTTTTGTTGCTAGAAGCGCCGTCAGGACTTTGAAAAGTGGGTTGGTCTGTCATAAAAGCGGTGGGTGTCGGTGAAGTTGACCGCTAAAGATTTTATCGCCTTTACGACCGTTGTTTTTATGCTCTGCTAACAAATAAACTGATTAAGTAAGACTTTTTGCTAACTTCCTATGCCCCTTGAAGCCAGTCAAAGAACAAAGCTTGATACGTCTAGCGACACCTTGTTTTACCGTTCGCCCAGATTTGTGACCCACGTTGATGAGGGCTTTATTCGTCAGCTTACGGCCCTGTATCGCGATCGCATTCCTGCAAACAGCCGCGTTTTTGACTTTATGAGTAGCTGGGTTTCTCACCTGCCGACCGATGTCACTTATGAACATGTCGAGGGCCACGGCCTGAATGCTGAAGAATTATCGCGTAACAAACAGCTAGACCATTACTTTGTCCAAAATCTCAACGAAAATCAAACGTTTCCGCTAGAGGATTGTTCTTTCGATGCGGTCGTCAACACGGTTTCAGTGCAGTATGTTCAGTATCCTGAGAAGATTTTTGCTGAGGTGTATCGTGTGCTAAAGCCGGGCGGAATCGCAATCTTTAGCTTTTCTAATCGGATGTTTTATGACAAGGCGATCGCAGCTTGGCGAGAAGGTTCAGAAGCCAGCAGGGTTGCCTTAGTCAAAAGCTACTTTGAGTCTGTGCCTGGCTTTGGCAATATTGAGACGATCGCGAAAAAATCAGAAGCGCCTGCCATTATGCAGATGATCGGTATGGGTGGTGGCGATCCGTTTTACGCAGTTATTGCTGAACGTATGGAGCCTTTAGTGAAGTAGGCCGTTATTAAGTGTTGATGATGAGTGATTCCATTTCAGACTGTAGGTCTTGGGTGAGCTGTGTGATCGCCCCTCTCCTTTTCTTCTTATAGCCCGCTAGCCGCTCGGTCACCTCAATCGGCTGACCGATGGTCACAACTGCCTTTTGCAAGCCGAGCTGTGGCTTTATTTTTCGCTCTCCTTTTATCTTCGCTATCATGCCATGCAGCAACAGCGCTGTTTCAGCAAAGCGATCCACGCTTGGGTGTTCTTTCACATAGCAGCCGGTGACAGCGACAAAACTCTCAACTAAGCGCATATGCCACATTCTCAAGTCGGCTTCTTCTGCAACCCGGTCGGCTAGCCCTAGTTCAACGGGCGATAGTCCCAGCGTATCTTCTCGAAAAATCCGATCCCAACCCGCCTGCTCTAGCTTGCGGCAGCGATCGATAGTGCTGCCTTTGGGCCGGATGCCGAAGTAGTTTTCTGCGACCTGTAGCGATTTATTCATGAGGATTTGGAGGCGATCGCCCAGCAGCACATTCGGTTCCGCGTCCCCCACACCTAGCACACCGCCCTCCGGCGACTCAAAACTCATCCCATAAAAGTCTGTGTAATACCCTTCCATCAGCGTCAGCAAATGCTCAGCTAGCCGGTACAGCCGCCGGTACAAGTCAGCATGTGCCTCAGAGCCTACAAACATCTCCTGCAAAGCCGCCGTCTCTTCAGCGTTCGGCTTACCGATGCCACTGTCTGTTTCCATCTGGCTAATCAGCTTGCCTAGCTGCGCCCAAGGCTCCTCCACATAGCGATATTGAATGCCTATTGGTAAAACCACTGCCGACTCGGGTCGCTGCGCTGCCTTCAAATCTTCTGCACACCAAAAAGCAAGCTGTGCAATCCCAGGCTCCAGCGGACTGATAATTTCGTTGTGCCCGTTATTGCCGCCTTCAGGAGCCACTGCCAGCGGAAACTGCCCGTCCAATAGCAACTTTCGCGCCGTCTTTAGCGCCATCAAATCCAACTTGCCTCGCTGAATGGGTACGCCGCCGAGCCGGGCAAACACCCAGGTTATATAGTTTCCTGCCCACAGTGGAATGCCCCGGTCGTACATAAAGTGAGAATGCGTCGGCCCCAAATCCAGACCCATTTGACGCGCCGTGCGGGGTAGCTCTTGCCAAAGCAAGTGACTCAATACGTAAGGATCGACTGCGTTTGGATGGCGAAAGGCCAGCAGCACTCTCGTCTTTCCCGCTGCAAATTCCTGGTACACATTCGCCAGTGTCTCTATGTTCTGCGTTTCTACCTCAGCGACGTTTGTTTTCCATGCCGTCCAAGCAGGCATCAGCGGTCGCATTAGCCGCCGCACCCAGTCGCTGTAGTTTGGTGGAATAAAATTAAGGGCGGGCTGAGCGCGATTAGTGACAGATGGCATGGCGTAGAAGGGTCGTAATGGAATCAGTGACGAGGCGATCGCTTATGTTTCGATCTTTACATCAGATTGCCCTGATTAGTTACGGATTGCTTGTACCACTTCTTCCCTCTGGCTCGTTATTCTTTGCGATCGCGCCCATTCCCAACTATATTCAGCATCTTTGATACTGCATTCCTGGAAGCTGCGTAATCAGTCCCAATAGCTCCAGCTCTAACAATGCCCCCAGCACCTTTCCGATATCAACCTGTGACCCGTGCACTATCTGATCCAACACAGTAGGCTCAATCGGTACAGCTTCTAGCACCTGCTTCAGCACAGGCGATAGCTTATCTACCTGGACAGAAGGCCCCGAAGCAGAGGTTGCCAAAACAGCCGAGCTAGAAGATCTTCTTGTCTCAACGCCTTCAGTCCTATCCGAAGCTTGACCTTCCTGCGTAGTCACCCCTTCTCTCTGGGCGTTTGCCTGCCCTACCTTCCGCCCAGGCAAACGCCCAGGTAAGATCGCTTCCACAGACGGGATCTCTGCTAGCGCATCCACCAAACTCTGCTCACCCAAAATCATCTGCCCGCCCTGATTAATCAGGTTCAAACACCCCTCTCCCTGAAGGCTATCCAACCCACAGGGCAACGCGTACACCTCCCGGCAATACTCATTTGCCAGCCGCGAGGTAATCAGCGCCCCCGATCTTGCCGGAGCCTCTGTCACCAGTACTGCCCGACTCAGCCCGGCAATAATCCGATTACGCTGCGGAAAATGCTTTTTATCTGGCCCCGTTCCGTCAGGATATTCGCTAACAATTAGGCCAGCCGTCGCAATCTGAGCGTGCAGACTTCTGTTACTTGCCGGATACACCTGATCCACGCCCGTTCCAACGACTGCGATGGTTTGCCCTTGATGCTGTAAACAGCTCGTATGCGCTTCGGTATCAATTCCCGCTGCGAGCCCAGAAACAATAATAGCTCCTTGTTGGGTCAGCCGACTGCTCAGCCTGCGCGTCCACCTTTGACCATACGGAGAAGGTAATCGCGTGCCAACAATACCGACCGTCAGCGCATCGGGCATATCATTGGGCCGCAGCGCACCGCGATAGTAAAGCAGCGGTGGCGGATCGTTAATGGCAAACAGCAGCGCCGGATAGTCAGGATCAGCAGGCGTCCAAAACGCTTTATTTGCCTTCTCATGCTGAGCTAGTAGCTCTGCTGGATTTATTTTGCGGCGCAGCGACACAATTTTATCGGCAATTAGCAGTCCGATACCGTCTACCGTCAGCAGCTCACCGGCTGGTGCCTGCCAGGCCAGGGCCAAAGCCCCAAAGTGCTCCCATAGATGCTTGATGGTGACAGGCCCAACGCCTTTAATTTGCGACCACGCCAGCCAATACGCTCTTTCTCCTATATCCGATGCTGTCACTAATGCGGCCCTCTTCCATCAAGTTTGAGTGTTCCCAAAGCGGTAAAATCAACCCGGACGATCCCACTTCACGAGACGCACTTATGGCCGAGCTAAAAGCACTGATTTTTGACGTAGATGGCACCCTGGCCGAAACCGAGCGTGACGGCCATCGGCCCGCGTTTAACCAGGCTTTTGCCGACAACGGCCTGGACTGGAACTGGTCTGAGGAGCGCTATGGCGAGCTGCTAGAAGTCTCGGGCGGTAAGGAGCGGATGAAGGCGTTTGTGCAGCAGTCCAAGCCGGATTTTGTACTGCCTGATGCCTACGCCGATCTCACGGAATTTATTAAGCACCTGCACGCGACTAAGACGAAGTATTACAAGCAGTATGCGGCAGAAGGGAAGATTCCTTTGCGGCCTGGAGTGGAGCGGTTGCTGAATGAGGCGAGGGAAAAGGGAGTGAGATTAGCGATCGCAACAACAACAACCCCAGCAAACGTCCAAGCCCTACTCGAAAACACCCTCGGCGCGCAAAGCCTCGACTGGTTCGAGGTCATTGCCGCAGGCGACATGGTGCCACACAAAAAGCCCGCCCCCGACATTTTTGAATACGCCCTCAAGCACCTCCAGCTCCCGCCTGAAAACTGCCTTGGCTTTGAAGATACCAACAACGGCCTGCTCTCAGCGACGCAAACCGGACTTAAAACCGTCGTCACCGTCAATGACTACACCCGCCAACAAGACTTCTCAAAAGCCACGCTCGTTATCAGCGACTTTGGCGAACCAAACGCACCCTTTGAAGTGATTTCGGGTCAGGTAGGAGAGGCTAAATATTTTGATATTGTTTTGGCAAAGGCTCTGTGTGAAGCCTAGCGTCAGCTTGCCGTTTTGGCTTTGTTCTAGCTCACCGTTCTGTAGGTTTGCCAAGCCTGCCAAAAAATGAAAATTGACAGCACGATCAGCATGGCTCGAAAGAGCTGGGTGACTGTGCTGTCACTCAGCTTAGGCAGAAAGCGTGTGCTGATCTGTACGCCGACGAGGCCACCGAGGCCCAAGATTAAACCAGCAATCAAATCAATATTGCCATTGAGCGCATGTCCAGAAATCGCCGCGACAGAGGTGATGACAATAACGCCAAGACTGGTGCGAATGGCCGTTTTAATCTGTTCGCCCAGTAGCAAAATTTGTAGCGGTACTAAGATGACACCGCCGCCGACACCGAAGAGCCCGGCCATAAATCCCGCTGTCGCTCCAGTAATAATGCGGGCCGTTAGCGGCGAAATGGCTGGCCCTGTAGAGGCTGTGCGCCCCTCTCGAAACTGAGCCGTGCGGATGACGCGTTTTTTGAGTGAGACAAGATATAGGTTGCTCAGTAGCAGGACGCCAAAGCCTGCGAGGAGGACGTATGAGGGGATGCGATCGCCCACAAAAGCCCCCACAAAAGCCGTCAATACCGCAGGTGCACCCAGCAGCAAAATTTGCCTAACGTCCAAAAAGCCCATTCGCCAGTTCTGAAAGCTGCCCGCGCTAGAAGTGACTAATATAGCTAGCGAACTCGTCGCCGTCGCCCGCACTGGCAAGAAGCCAAGCTGCACCAGCACCGGCACCAGCAAAGTACCGCCTCCAATGCCCAAAAAACCAGCCAATACGCCAGAAACTAAGCCTGTTAAAGATAGAAGAATAACCGCGCCGAGCGTCACACTCTCACCTGAAAATAAATCGAAAAAACCCGCTGTCTATAATGACTACCTAACTTGCTACCGGCAACCTAAGACAAAATCGGCGTCAAATCTATGTACTCCTCAATCGTAGTCGCTAAGCTGTTCAACATGCTGTCGCGCTGCTCACGATAGTTAGCAATTCCCGTTGGCATAGACTTTAGCCCGCGCTGCTGTCGCAACCGATTGAGCCACGCTCTGCGCCAAGGGCCGTTGTCAAAAATCCCGTGCAGGTAAGTGCCCCACACCGATTGCGCCTCGTCTACAATCCCTAAACTCCGGTCATCGAAAATAGGCATAAACGAAGGTACGCTCTCACCTTCGCCGCTAGTGGGCATCACAAGCTGCGTACGCCCCTGATGAATCTCATACCCCACAACCGGCAAGCCTTCTTGCGGATACTTAGAGCTGACCGTTCGCTGCCTAGCCACTTTCTGCTGCGTGATTACCGTGCGCAATGGCAACAGCCCTAGCCCATTAAATCGGCCCTCCTGTCCTTCTAATCCTTCAGGGTCAGCCAGCATTTGGCCCATTATTTGAAACCCGCCGCAAATGCCCATCACCGTGCCACCTGCTGCGGCATAGTTACTGATCGCTGCGGCCATCCCGGTTTGTTGCAGCACCAGCAAATCGGCAATCGTGGTTTTAGTACCGGGTAATATCACCGCGTCTGGATAACCCAAATCATCCGTTGGGCTCAAATACTTCACGTTTACTGACGGCTCAGCTTCTAAGGAGTCAAAGTCAGTAAAGTTAGAAATCCGAGGCAGGCGAACCACCGCAACCGTAATTTCAGCTTGAGACTTTACCGCAGGCCGCTCTAGCAGCGAGAGCGAATCTTCTGCCGGAAAGGCTTCATTAATCCACGGAATTACGCCAATAACCGGAATCCCCGTCCGCTCCTCTAGCCAGTCAATCCCAGGCTGCAAAATCGAGCGCTGCCCACGAAACTTGTTAATCACAATGCCTTTAATCAGCGCCCTTTCTTCAGGCTCTAGTAGCTCTAGCGTACCGACGATGTGGGCAAACACGCCGCCGCGATCAATATCAGCAATTAAAATAGTTGGCGATTCTAGATAGGTCGCAATTCGCATATTTGCTAAATCGCGGTGCTTTAAATTAATTTCAGCCGGGCTCCCAGCCCCTTCGCAAATCAGCAGATCAAACTCCTGACTCAGCCGGGCCAAACTTTCCTGAATAGCCTGCCAGCCCGTGCTAAAAAACTCTTCGTAATACTTTTCAGCGGTCGTTGTGCCAATAGGCCGACCCTTCAAAATCACCTGAGACGTATGGTCGCCTTGGGGTTTAAGCAAAATCGGATTCATTTCGGCCTGTGGCGGCACGCCTGCTGCCCAAGCCTGCACCGCCTGAGCGTAGCCAATTTCTGCCCCGGTGGTACTTACGTACGAGTTTAAGGCCATATTCTGCCCCTTAAAGGGCGAAACTCGCCAGCCGCGGCGGCTCAAAATACGACACAGCGCAGCCACCAGCATGGATTTACCTGCGTGAGAAGTTGTTCCCACGACCATTATTGACTTAACCACGGCTGCTCCCCTTTATGGCTCAAACTGTTTATAGCGCCTACTTTACGGCTTTATAGCGTCTGTTGCTTTGCTTTACCCACTTCACATTACCCAAAGTTGGTCAAATATGAAGCAAAAAAACTTGATGGAACCATAAAGTTCCTGTACAAATACCTAAATCTGGCCGTTCAGCCTTATAAAGATCTACCGTATCTACATCAGCCAGTCAGGTATTCGCAACCGTCGAATCATCGCATTTTCTACATAGTCCGATAGGCTAGCCCGCCGATCCGGACAGCCCTGAGATTGCCATCGCTCTACAATCTGACGACCAAGCGGTGTCAGCCGAAAACTGTCCGTAAGTCCTTGCCCATCCACTTCACGACGCAAAATGCCCACGTCAACTAGCCACATAAGCTCTGTTTCGGCAGCAACTTCAGAAAGCGGCTGCTGGGTGTAGCCCTTAATAGCACCACTGTCTTCAGCAATCGTTGGCACGCTGACGCTAGTTAGGCGCATCTCGGCCAGTAGTTTTAGGTAAAAAGGCGAACATCGCACCGCACGTTCCGCACGCTGAACCGCCTTAGGTGAATAGGGCAGCATTTTTTCGCGGCTGCTCGCATCGCCAGCCTGAGGCATTTCTATCATTTCGTCAATATCGTGATTGCAGGTACTTGCTGCAGGTGTCTGTAACGAAACAGTTTACAAGACAACAGTTTACTAAACACTACGCTTTCCGGGGGCGCACCTGTCTAAATTTCTCCGCGAGTACCAGGCCGACAAAGGGCATACCCTCTAGCAAATAGCGCCGCCATAGCCGTCTGGGCTCGCAAACCAGGCGATACATCCACTCTAGCCCTAGCTCACTAACATATTTTGGGGCTCTTGGCTTACAGCCTGCTTCAAAATCGACGGCTGCGCCCACTGCCATGAAGATATCTACGTTTGGCAAAAGGTCGCGATGGGTTGCAATCCACTTCTCCTGTTTAGGTGCGCCCAAACAAACCACTAATACGTTAGCCGGAGAGCTTTCAATAAGATTGATAATTTTGGCACACTCTGCGGGGTCTGCCTCGAAACCATAAGGGGGGGAATATTCGCCTACAACAATCTCTCGACCTGTTCGCGCATTAATTCGGCTTTGAGCTTCGCGGGCAACCCCTTCGGCTCCGCCGAGTAAAAATATTTTTATGTGCTCGTTGTGCTTGTGGTATTCGCAAAACCACGGAAATAAATCGGCACCCGAAAGCTTTGCCTTGAGCGGCTTGCCCAAAAACTTGGAGGCATACATCAGAACCTGGCTGTCGCAGATCTTGAAGTCGGCTTTTTGATAAATCGATACGAAATCTGGATCGCGGCGCAGCTTCATCAGGTGGTCTACGTTAGGCGTGAACACGACGCCTTTTTGTAGGCTAGAAAGTAGTTCCTGTTTAGAAAAGTTGTCAAAGTCCATGCCAAATAGGTCTACTTTGGCAGGTACTGTGCTGGTTGCACCCCTACTCAAGCTATCGCTATCGTACGTTTCTATAGAAGGCATATTTTTTGGCAGCTCGCTTTCTGATGAGGGGCTTAGCTCAGATTTTGTGTATGTCATGTTCGAGAAGAGGCTGCTGGCAAAAGGCAGATTAAAATAGTGGGTATCTAAAGCTTTTGAAAGCGGCAATAGATGAAAGCGGTAAATAGATAAGCAAAACAATGAAGATGCCAATAAAGGTGACAGTGATTTCACTGACACACATAGGGAGACGTAGCAATTTTTCTGGAAGTTCCAATCGATTTGCTCTGCTTAGTGGTTCTTAATTGGCTTTGAGTGCAGGCTTGAAAGTCCCATAAAGAAAGCGGTCTAGCTATCTTGTTGAAGATGCTTAAACCGCTTTGATGTATGTGAAGTAAGGATTAAGAAATATCGATGAGATGGTTGAAACTGCTGATAGCTGCAACAATTATCTCGCAAATTACATGCGTACTGAGCTACAGATTCAGACTTGCAACAGCTCCAGACCTATTGAATTTGATAACTGGTTAATAACTGGGGTGCTAGGATTCGAACCTAGGAATGTCGAGACCAAAACCCGATGCCTTACCACTTGGCGACACCCCAACGCTTTCGCCTAGATATTGTAGCACCGGCTGCGCGGTTTGCTGCAAGGGTTCAAAAGATTTTTTGATGCTTCTTAGCTCGCTAACGATCGCCCTCGCCAGGTTCACCCCCATCCCGTTTCTGTTTTCACCAAAGAAGTAATCGCGATCACACTCACAATCCCACCACCCAACCACCCAAGCCACAAATACCGCCACGGCTGCTCAATCACATCGCTTGCCGAAAGCCGCATATAGAGCTGAAGGACAACTGCCAGGGTGCCAAGTAGCAGCGTGGTTTTCGCGGCTGAAGCGCCTAAGAATGACATGCCTAATCCAATCGCTAGGCCCAACCAGGGAACGACAAACAGAAGTGCGATCGCCCCTTTCTCTAACCGCACGTCTGCATCCAAAAACAGCACATACTCCCCTCAGATAGCGCCTGTGTCATAAAATCATTGCTCGATTCGTCTTCGCCTTAGTTTAAGGCGGCGCTAGCTTAAACTGTTGACTATGTTTCTCCAGCATCTTCACCTCCAAAATTTTCGCAACTACAGCAGCCAGTCTGTTGCGTTTACTGCGCCAAAAACTATCCTGCTAGGAGATAACGCCCAGGGTAAATCTAATGTGTTAGAGGCGGTGGAGCTGCTGGCTACGCTAAAGTCTCATCGAACGAGTCGCGATCGCGATCTGGTCAAAGAAGGCGCTAGTATCGGCCATATCAAAGCCCAGCTCCAAAAAGATCTCGGCATTAGCGAACTCAATTTAGTCCTGCGCAACGGCGGTCGCCGCGCGGCTATTCTCAATGGCGAAACGCTCAAGCGCCAGCAAGACTTTTTAGGCAATCTCAACGCCGTCCAGTTTTCCAGTCTTGATATCGATTTAGTGCGCGGTGGCCCCGGCGGTCGCCGCATTTGGATAGACACGCTGCTCACTCAGCTAGAGCCGGTCTACGCCTATATTTTGCAGCAGTACAACCATGTGCTCAAACAGCGCAACGCCTTTATTAAGCAGCGGACTGACGACGAAGATATAGATACCGCTAGCGCGCGCCAGCCAAAAGATACTGAATCGAGCGCTGCTGAGATCGCCATTTGGGATGCTCAGCTAGCGACCGCAGGCACACGTGTTATTCGCAGGCGATCGCGCGTCCTCAACCGGCTCATTCCCCTCGCGCAAGGCTGGCACCAGTCCATCAGCGGCGACGCCGAACAGCTTCTTATTCGATATCAGCCCAACGTCCCACTCACCGAAGATCCGCTCACCACAGACGATCCGCTCACCATCCAACAGGCTTTTCTAGACAAAATTCAGTCTCGTGCTGTTGCCGAATACCATCAGCGTACTTCGCTGGTTGGGCCTCACCGCGACGACATCGATTTTTCAATTAACCAAACGCCCGCCCGGCAATACGGTTCTCAAGGGCAGCAGCGCACCCTGGTTCTCGCGCTCAAACTTGCTGAGTTAGAACTGATCGAAGCCGTCATTGGCGAGCCGCCTTTGCTTTTGCTCGATGATGTCTTAGCCGAACTCGATCTTAAGCGTCAAAACCAGCTCCTAGAAACCATCCAAGACCGCTTCCAAACTATCATCACCACGACCCACTTAGGCTCTTTCGACTCCCAGTGGCTCAAAGAATCCCAGATTCTCACCGTCCGCAACGGCTCTTTGACCACTGCCACCGCTGATTTATAATCCGCAAACCCGTAGGGGCATAGCAGGCTATGCCCTCTGGACGCTTACTTCTTATAGCTACCTTTAGGCCATCTTGCTCAACGTCTGATCAATTAGCCTCAGAGCCTCATTCACATCCGCTTCGGTCACAATCAGCGGCGGCACAAATCGAACCACTTTCGCCCCTGCCGGAATCACCAGCAGTCCTTCTGCTAAAGCCGCCTTCACCACATCTAGCGCGACGGTTCCTTCATTCAACACCAGGCCGTTGATCAATCCCCAGCCGCGTACGCCTGTGCAAAGAGTTGGGTATTTCTTAGCGATCGCCCTCAAGCCTTCTCTAAGCTGCTTACCGCGCGATCGCACATTCGCCAACAAGCCCTCAGACTCCAGCGTCTCACACACCTTCAGCGCCACCCCACACACAAAAGGGTTGCCACCAAACGTACTGCCATGCTCACCCGGCCTCAGCACATCACAATGGCGCTTCGTCAAAATCGCCCCAATCGGAACGCCACCGCCTAATCCCTTAGCCGAGGTAAACACATCCGGCTCCACACCCACCGTCTGATAGCCCCAAAGATTGCCCGTACGGCCCATCCCTACCTGTACCTCATCTAAAATCAGCAAAATCCCTTTCTCATCGCACAGCTTACGCACCTGCTTAAAGTAAATCGGATTCCCTGGGCACACGCCGCCTTCACCCTGCATTGGCTCCAGCATAATCGCCGCAACCTGTCGTCGCTCAGCGTCTAGCGTCTCAATCGCCTCGCGCAGCGCATCAACGTCGTTATAATCCACGTAATGAAAGCCAGGTACCAGCGGGTTGAAATTCTTCTGATACTTAGGCTGTCCGGTTGCAGTCACCGTCGCCAGCGTACGCCCATGAAAGCTGGCGTTTGCCGTAATAATAATCGGCGCTTCTATGCCCAGTTCGGTGTGGCCATACTTACGAGCCAGCTTAATCGCCCCTTCGTTTGCCTCTGCACCTGAATTACAGAAAAACACGCGATCTGCGCATGAGCGTTCGGTCAACCACTGGGCCAGTTCGCCCTGCTCAGGAATGTAATACAAATTAGAAACGTGGTGCAGCTTCTTAATTTGCGTTGTCACCGCTTCTACCATTGCCGGATTAGCATGACCGAGCGTGCAGGTCGCAATTCCGGCGACAAAATCCAAATACTCGCGCCCTGTAGAATCCCAAACTCGACAGCCTTCTCCACGCTCTAGCGCAATCGGAAAGCGGCCATACGTTGCCATGACGTGCTGATCAAAAGCTTCTGGTTGAAAATCTGCTGTCTGCTGTATCTGTGCAGCTTCAGATTCAGGCGAAACAGTCGGCAGGGTTTGAGGAATTAGAGTTGGAGAGGCCATAAGAAGTTAAAAAAACGAGGAGAATTTTGGAAAAATGCGCGAGCCTTCTGGAAGGTTGTTGGCTATTTCAGCAGCGTGAGAAGTGTTAATTGTATCGCTACTGTTACAGAGAAATCACCACTCGCTGCTAAGTTAAGTATGCAAATCAAAACTTTCCAAGTGCCAATTTTGATTTCATCAACACACCCAATCTAAAGAAATAGCTTGGCGGCCTGATTTCAACAGCCCAATAAATAAGGCCAGCTCCGTTGAGAGCTAGCCTTTAAGATGAAGTGTCGGTCGCATGGCAAAGACCGGATATAGAGCCTATATGTATGGCAAGTGCGGATGCACTCGCAGGTTGCCTAACAAAAGCTATAGACGCGTGAGCAGTTGGTTGCTATTGCTGGTTTAGCAGCGCTTACAAGCCACTGGCCAAACTAGCAGATGAGCTAGCGGTGTTAGCCACGTTGATAACGAAGTTTAGCGCCTGCTCTTCGTCTCGCAGGGAGACTTCTAAAACGTAGGTCTTGCCAGGAGTCGGCTGAGCCCAGGTTAAGTCTAGAGCGCCAGGTTGCGATCGCACAGCCTGCTTCTTAACATCGCCATCACACAGCCTTACCTGTCCGCCATCTGGTAGTACAGCTAAAACCATGAGCTGATCGCCCTGATAGCTAGCGGTGACTTCTAACACGCCCAGCGTAGTCACCCAGCTTCGCTTTTCTGAGGGCCAATCGGCACTCAAAGAAAACGTCAGGGCACCTAAAATTTCTTGGGCAGCTAGCATCGAGAGTGCTATTTGTTGTTCAGGCATGGCGGCACTATATCCACCTGCCGCATTGGCAAGTTCTTGAATCACCGCATCTTGCGTATCTCTACTCGATCGGTAGGCAGGCACCAATACCATATTGGCAATTGGCTCCAACATATCAGAGCTTTCAGGAAATAAATCCTCAACGGCTCTGACCAGTCGAACCCCTTGTTTTATGGGCGATCTCGCGATCTCTTGACACCGCTCAAACAAAGTATTCATCAAGGCAGTAGGCAGTAACCCCGGTACCTTCAGCGCGCTCATATGAGCACTCCACAGCGGTGAAACCACCGCCGCTGGCACATAATCAGTCACTTCAGCAGGATACTCGCTGACTTCTGATTCCCAGGGGAAAAGAGGGGGATTGCTTTCGTACTCCGAAAGGAGACGTTGCTTTATCAAAGCTTGGAAACGTTCTTGCACAGCGTGGATTTCTCCGAAGTTAAACGACTGAGCCGTCTGAGAGCATGTATCTGTAGACAATACACCTCTCGAAGCCGCTGAAAAACTAGGCCGCAATGCTCCGACGAGCGATGCGCTAGCAGATGTAGATGGATAAGAGGGCAATACCGGTGGTATTTCCTCAGACCCTTTTGGCTGGGCAGGCTTCATGGACGTTGCATCAGACCCGACTTCGAACTCACTCGCTTCTGTTAGGTTGGCTTCAAATGTAGACCCATTTCCTGATGGTGGAGAAAATGTCGGGTCGAGTTTTTTGAAGTTATCTTCGCAAAACTCGTGAAGAAGCCACAAAAGCGAGTTCCGAATGTTATCTGCATCATTCTTCATAGACGAATATCTCAGTCCGGATAGATCCAGATATTCGCTAATAAACACTCGATTGCAATACCGCACGAAGCTTAAAAGCGCTTCTCAAATATGCGTCTTTAAGCGCACTTTACAAATAGCGTGCCTAAATATTGCGAATGTCCCAAGCCTGCTCTAGTAGTTTAGACCATTGCTTTCGCAGCTGAGTCGGCGTCAGGTCGAGGTTTTTAGATATTTCTGAATCGCTGAGGTTTTGCTGCTTGAGTGTGAGTATTTTAGTCTGAGTTTGATTGATTTTCGTCTGAAAATATTCCCACTGTTGAGGAGTCAAACCCAGGTTCCGTCCCAATTCTGCCCCAAGCCACTCATGAACTAGCTCCCAGTTATGCGCAAACGAAAACTTCAGTAGATGGTACTTAAACCGCTGCTGCAAATAATCTCGCTCCCGAGGGTCAATACCTAAAATAGATTCGATTTCGTGCGTCGGCAAATCTATCAGCCGCAGGCTAAAGTAGTCAGCGCAATCTTTTTGGCCTTTTTCTACTAAGTAATCCATAAGCTGCTCCACCACTCGTTCGCGCACAGTGCTCTCAGAGTCGCCTGTGTCTTCGCCTGTGGTCAGCTCTTCACGCAGTCGCTGCAATGGGGCCGCTCTGGGCTGTTCCGAATCGCCCCCTTCGATCGCCTGCTGAATATCAATCGCCGTCTCGGGCGGCTGCTGCTTTGAGAACGTTTGAGTACGCAAGATAATAAGCTGCTGGCTGCGCCCTCTAGAAAGCGGAATGCGTCGTTTCGCATAGCGCTCCGTAAACGCCATATACTCGGCTAGTTCTAAAGACGACCGGGGCCGATAGCTAGCGGCAACTTCATTCTCACGACGAAAGGCATTGATGCTCTCAACGTAGAAGTTTTGTAAAAAGTCTTCAATTAACGAGACGCGGGCCTGATAGCTAGACTGCACCTGCGGCGGCGTCATGTATCGATACACAATGGCACTAAGGCTACTGTGTAGCTCTAAGCGGCCTTTCGTCGAGCCAAAGTCTACGTACCGAAGAATCTGCTTTAGTCGATGATTTGCCAGCTCGCTTGCCCAGCCATCAACATCACCCGAATTCTGTATGCGCTGACTTTCTACGCAAATGCGCTGTACTTCCTCGACAATCCGAGTAGCGACTTCGCGGCAATTCCGTTTTGAGGCTGGTGTGGCCCGACTCAGTTCTTGAAACAGTCGTTCAAAAAGCGTATCCACAGCTAGTAACAATTAATTCCCTGATGGTTGAACCGTGAGTAGTAGAAAGGATGATTTTCAGGTTAAGCAGCAGGTAGGCACCAACTTGAGAATAGACAAATTAGATAGCGTTCTAAACAATCTGACGCGATATTCACAGAAGTATTAAAGTTGAGAGGTACAATCCTTGCACTTCCAATACCTTGTTTTTCGGCAAAACCATCTATGGACATCGACCAGCAACTTCAAGATCTTATCGAGGGTGCACCTCTTGAGGCTGGCCTTAAGCAGGCTATCGAAACGGTTTCGCCGGTCATCCAGTCGATTGCCAAACAGCTTCAGCATTCGGAATACTACATTCTCCAATCAGTCAGCAAGCAGTGGCTCCAGGCCACCGTTGCTCATAAAGACAATCCCACTGAGCCCAAACGCGTCATCTATGCCTACCCGTCATTGGCAGCAGCAGCGGGCGACAAGCTTGCCAAAAGCAATCCCGGACTGATGGCGTTGCCGATCCCAGTGGCCCGGCTTTTGTTTCAACTGCCTTCTATTGACCCAGTGGACAGCCTTATTTTCTTGGAAACAGAGGCTCGTGATCGCGCCATCGAAGTTCGACGAAACGACCTCAAGGCTATGTTCCAAAGCCAGCTCACTCAAAACATGAAGCCGCAAACGATTCCACCCGACATTGCCTGAGCGATATCGCCCGAGCATGGCTATACACAAAAACAAAAACCCTACTTGATTCATAGAGAACGAGTAGGGTTTTTAACGTCTAAAAATGTAATCTGCTTTCAAACGTGCCTTACAGCCTGTGGCCAAAAAAGAACCGTGACGGTAATCAGCATAATTTGCGCGATCACTTAAAAAGCGTGGTGAGAAATAATCTCGAAGGCCAGCGCTACAATGATGCCGACCATTGCCAGCCGACCGTTCCATAGCTCTGCAAATGGCGTAAAGCCCAAGCGAGGCTCAGGGCGATAATAGCGATTGGGGTTCACGCCCAAAGTTTTGCTCTCTATCGCCGCACCGGAGCTTGAAGCGTCAACTTGATTTTGATTTTCCATAACGAGTGCTTCCGCTTTGTTGAGATTTGTTTAACGTCGTTAAGGAAAGTATACGCGATGATTCGATGGATTGCTGTATTCGGAGGAACAAGCTAAGAATTTTCTGAGAATCTATGTAGACTTTGATTGCGGAGAGCCAAAGGTCTGAGCCGAAGCGTCAGGAATCGACATATCAGGGATATCAGGTGTAGGTTCTTCAGGCAAATCAACGGCTTCTGAGTCATCCGTAAAGTTTAAGTTGCTAGAACGCTCAGAATCAGCTTCATCTACTATGCTATCTGAGCCCTCTAGGTCATCAGCTTCATCTAGTCCTGAGCGGTCAATATCTAGGGGTGGGTGTGCGTCGTTGTTGCGGGAGTCTGCTTCAAACCGTCTTAGCGCGGCTTCTGTTTCTTTAGCATCTAAGGCAACGGCTTCTGCTGGAGAAGCTAGCTCAATTTTTTCCACCTCATCATCAGCGCCAATCGGAGCATCCGCCCCCCGACCGAGTGGCCGGATACGTCTAATGGGTAGGTTTGCCGTCAGCGCGGTGACGCGTTCGTTAGTGGCAAGCGAAAATTCTAGAGACTCAAAGTCAACTTCTACATAGCGAGAAACCACCGCAATAATTTCCTGCCGCATCATTTCTAATGTTTGAGGATCGAGCGCTAGGCGGTCGTGGGCGAGCACAATTTGCAAGCGACGCTTTACGTCGTCACGGCTGTGCGGATCTTCGCTAGGGCCAAAGAGTCTTTCGAGAAGATCGCTGATGATAGGAATTGTCATGTTGTTAGTCACCGTGATGTAGCTATTCTACGTCTACCCTCTAAATAGCCGCTTGAGTCTGGTAAAGAAACTTTCTTGAGGAATGCTCAGATCCATAAGCGGTACTTTCTCGCCCTGCAAGCGCTGTGACACGTTTGTAAACGCAATTCCCGCCTGAGATAGTTTCTCTTCTAGTACCAAGGGCTCCCCTTTATTCGTCGAAACTATCACCTGTTCATCATCAGGAATGACACCGAGCAGAGGAATAGATAGTATCCCCTGAACGTCCTTAACAGACATCATTTGTTCAGCAGCAACCATGGCCGGTCTGAGCCGATTGATGACTAGGCGCACGGCTTTAATGTCATTAGCCTCTAACAATCCAATAACTCTATCGGCATCCCTAACGGCTGAAATTTCTGGCGTGGTGACAATAATGGCTTCTCTGGCCGCTGCAATCGAATTGCGAAATCCCATCTCGATGCCCGCTGGGCTGTCGATCAAAATAAAGTTGTATACCTTAGTGAGCGCCTTAATCAGCCGCTTCATTTGCTCGGGCTTGATAGATTCTTTTGATCGATTTTGGGCAGCAGGTAGCAGCGCTAGATTGGGCTGCCTTTTGTCTTTGACGAGTGCCTGATCCAATCGACATTCGCCTGCTAGTACGTCTAGCGCGGTATAGACAATGCGATTTTCGAGCCCTAGTAATAAGTCTAAGTTACGCAGCCCAAAGTCAGCATCAACAACAGCAACGCGCTGCCCGGCTTTTGCTAGAGCCATTCCTAAATTTGCGGTGCAGGTAGTTTTACCAACGCCTCCCTTACCGGAGGTCATAACGATAATGCGGCTCATGTGCTCTCGTGGGGGTTCTCTTGGTTGGTTTCGGTTGTCATTAAATCGGCAGCTGCAAACTCGGCGGCGATCGCAATCCGAATCCCATCAGGGCCAATATAGGCTACTTCGGGCTGATACTGCGCAGGCGGGTCTTCAGGCGATCGCGCAACTTGGTCAGCAATCCGCAGTTGGGTCGGCTGCATATGCAGAGCCATGATACGGCACTGCCTGTTCCCATCGGCTCCAGCATGAACCACCCCGCGCAATCTACCCCATATAAAGATGTCTCCTTCTGCCACAATCGAACTGCCAGGATTGGCATCACCCAGCACAATCACAGTGCCTCGATGCCGCACCTCCACGCCTGATCTCAGTGTCGTTTGCAAATAAAGTGGCTCATCCATTGCCTGTCGAGAGGCTTCTTGCCCCTGACCCAGATGGCCCAAGGTTGTCTGCTGCTCTACTGAATATCCGGCAGTAGCCGCTGCTACCGCGCTCTGCCGACGATTGGTATAAATCCGCTTTAAGGGAAGTTGAGCCTCGCTGAGCAGCGTATCGATAGCCTGTACCTGTTGCGCATCTAAGAGGCGATCACGCGCAATCAAATGCACTGGCGTATGAGGCTGTAAGAACCGCTCGCCCCCACTCAGCCGCCGTTTTAACTGCTGTCTTAGCTCTTCCCAATGCACCGGATTTCGACTTTTTTCAGGCGCTGGTGGCAGCAGCAAAAGCAGTCGTCCCCGCTCGCTTTTAAACTGAACCTGTAGATTAGGGTTGCTTTCAGGTTTTGTCTGAACCACCTCCTCTGTCGTCGAAGTCGGATCGGGCTCAATCTCTAAAATAAAATTATCAAAGTCAATCCCATCAGCGGGTTGACCGTTTTGCGATGACGAAAAATCTGGAACCATTTGCAAAACGCCTTTAGAGCCGACTGTCCAAACTCAAGCTACTCGTAGACCAATCCATAAGACTGCCATAAGCCTTGGTCATCTTAGAACACTATTGCTCCGGGGAAAATAGCGCGCGGATAAATGTATCGAAACCATCAAATTTGTTGATACATAGAGCCTGCGTACCTACACGTATATCTATTACATACAGCGTGCTTCTCCGTAGAATAGCCGCATTTTCTACCTCAAAAAAGTGAAAACGAGAACCCCCTATAGTTAAAGAAAAGATAAATTCAATAAATAGTTTGATAAAGCTGACATACCGTGTAGGGGCACAAATATCCTCTGAGCGCTCCAAAATCAGTCGTTAATTGATTGTTTATAAAGTGCTAGTGACAAGAACCTTAGAATCCTCAAGATTCTATAACTGTACCTACGTTTTTACTTAGTGTATTTTGCTAGGTAGCGTCAGAGCTTATATGTCCGTTGCTATGCCCTAGCAGCATTTGAAAACATTGTTCTCGCCTACCAGAGGTGTAAAGATTGGATATGGTCAACCGTAAAACGGCCTCAGCGCTCACTATCGCAGCGCTTCTTGCCTGTGCTATTCCCGCCAGAGCCGCCTCTTTTGTTGAAGCCTCATCAGCGCAAATAGTCGCGCAAGCTCCCAGCTTTTCGATCCCTGAATCCGTTGCTAAAGGTACGACTGTCCGCGTCAGCAGTAGCTCTGATAATATGAACGCGATCAGCAAAGCGCTAGGTGATGGATTTGAAAGCCAGTACTCAGGCAAAGTTGAGGTTGCGACTAAAGATGCTAACGCTGCCCTTCAAGATGTTCTTAATGACAGTGCCGACGTTGCGGCGATTAGCCGTCCTTTAACAGCAGAGGAAGAAGCTAAAGGTCTGATTGCTGTTCCTGTACGGCGTGAGAAGATTGCTATCGTGGTGGGTGAAGATAATACCTTCGCTCAAAGTATTACGGGTAGCCAGTTCGCCCAAATCTTCCGAGGCGAAATTAAGGATTGGTCTGAGGTTGGTGGAACCGCTGGCCCTATTCGGATGATTGACCGCCCTGATACCAGTGAAACGCGTCAGGCTCTCAAGCCCTATCCCGTATTCACGACTGCTGAGTTTAAAACGGGTGATACAGTTACTCAGATCCCAGAAGATTCGACTGAAGCACTTGCAGAGGCACTAGGCTCAGACGGTATCGGTTATGTACTCGTCGGTCAGCTAGAAGGCCAGTCCGCTATCAAAGCTATTGAGCTACACAAAACCCTTCCTAGCGATCCGCGCTATCCCTTCTCTCAGCCTTACTCCTTTGTTTATGCAGGTGGCGCATCTCCTGCTGTGGCCGCGTTCTTGGGCTACGCTACTGGTCAGCCTGGACAAGCGGCTATTGAAAGTGCTGGTTTGAGCGGCAATAGTGTCTTACCCGTAGCCACTATTGCTGGCAGTGGCGGCGAGGGTGCTGAAGGAGCGGCTGAGAACGCGACTGGTGAAGCGAATCCCGCAGCGATCGCAGAGGGTGAAGCTGAGGCCACAACCGATGGCGTTGGTACGCTTAATGCCGATGGTCAACGGGTCGATGCTGACGGCAACCTTATCAGCTCAGAAGGCTACTTGGTAAATGCTGAGGGTGACTTTGTTGATGCTGATGGCACCCTGCTTGCTGAAGGTGTAGATCCTATTTTGGGCGTGGGCGTTGTCGAAGGTGTTAATGGCAATAATGGCGCAGTCGATGGTGCCGTCGATGATGCTGGTAACCTCGCTGGGGAGGCTGTCGATGGTGTGGATAGCTTGGCTGCTGGGCGAGGTCGCTGGTGGTGGTTACTACTTCCTTTGGCGGGCTTAGGCTTATTAATTTGGGCTGCGGGTAAGCGTGGTACTGAAGAGGAAGCTGGCTATAGCGCGAATGCTGGCGGTAAATCAGATGGTGTCGGTCGTAACTCTTTTCGTAGCGGCAACGTTCCGGGTACTGATCCTAGCTTAGGCACCGATCCAGCCAATGTGGGCGGGTCTAAGATTGGTGGGTCTATAGAGGCTGATAGTATGACAGCTTCTGCAGAACGTGCTGGCAGAGCAAGCTTAGGCAAGGCTGTGGCAGGGGGAACCGCGATTGCTGGGGGTGCTGCCGCCGTAGGTACAGGTCTTGCGGGCCGTATGAAGGGCAAGGCTGGTGATGTCACGATGGATCTAGATGGTGTATCTGGCTCTGTTAAAGGCGGTATCGATAACATTAAAGGTGGTGCTCAAGGCGGTCTTGGTAACCTGCGTTCTAATATTCAAGGCGGCATTGATGGCGCACGCGCTAATGCTCAAGGCGGTATTGATGGCATCCGCTCTAACGTCCAAGGTGGTGTTGATGGCGCTAAGGGCTCAGTCCAAGGTGGTCTTGATAATGCTAAGGGAATTGGCCAGGGTAGCTTTGATGGCGTGCGCGATCGCTTCAAAGGCGGCGTCGATGGTGTCCAAAGCAACTTACAAGGCTCTGAATTGCAAGGTTCCAGGCAGGCCGCAGATGGCCCTAACGGCAGTAGCTGGCTTGATCGCGCCAAGCAGCGAATTAATGAGGCTACAGATCAGGCCAAGGATAAAGCGACTGACATTAAAGACGACATCACTAAGGACTAGGTTTTGCAGCCACCTCCCTATTGCTGCTTTCTCATAATTGTTTTGATAGCAGCGTAGGCTGTATAGCGAGTTGTATAGCGAAGTGACAAAGGCTAGTGACAGAAGCTACAGGCGCAATGGCATGGTCTAACGCCCACGCTAAACTACACACCCTGCTACGCAAAAGCATCCTGCTTCCAAAGAATAGCCGTGTCCTCATGGCTGTTTCTGGGGGGCAGGACTCGCTTTGTTTAGCCCGCTTATTACTAGATCTTAAGAATCATTGGAACTGGTCTTTAGGTCTGCTGCACTGCGATCATCAATGGCGAATAGACTCCGCTGATAATGCCGCGCATGTCTTAAAGCTTGCCGATAGTTGGGGCATTTCTGCCTGGCTAGAAGTTGCGCGTGAACCTTTGAACAGTGAGGCCGCAGCGAGGCAATGGCGCTACGAAAAGTTTGCTGAAGTTGCTAAAGCACAAGGCTATGACTGTGTGGTGACAGGGCATACGGCTAGTGATCGCGCCGAGACCGTTTTATACAATCTCACTAGAGGCACCAGTATCGACGGCCTGAGTTCTCTTCCTTGGCAGCGACTGTTGAATGCTACCGAGCCAAAGGTTTCATTAGTAAGACCGCTCTTAGGGTTTAGTCGGCAAGAGACGGGCGATTTTTGTCAGCAGCAGCAAATCGCAGTCTGGGAAGATAGCAGTAACAGCGACCTGACGTTTCGTCGTAATCGCATTCGTCAAGAACTACTGCCCTATTTACGCGAGCACTTCAATCCGCAAGTAGAGCGATCGCTCTCTCAACTATCAGAAATCACAGCAGCAGACGTTGCCTATCTACAGGCTCAAGCTGAGCAGCTATACGTTCAAGCGATTTCTGAGAACAATATGAGTTCAAACAATGGCATCGTCTGGGAAATTAGCATTCAGTTAATTGACAGCGCTCCTTTGGCCCTTCAACGGCGCGTTTTTCGTCAATTGCTGCATCAAGCCCTTGATCAGCCGCCTAGCTTCCAGCAAATAGAAGCTCTCATAAATCTCTTAAGTGCCCCTAACGGTAGCCGTACTGGTACCTACCCTGGGGGCCTCGTTGCGCGAGTCCGTAAGCCAGTTATTCTGCTAGGCCCTTTGACGTAACCAATGATTAATCTTTAAGAATTTTCTCATCATAATGTTTGCCTAACTTTACAAAACGACTCATATAGGTTATATTTAATTCATAGGCGAAGTTCATCTTTTTCGTGTCTTCCGCCTCGTACCTAGATAATTAAAAAGGATTCATAATGACTACTACACTACAGACGCGCCAAAGCGCCTCTCTGTGGGAGCAGTTTTGTCAGTGGGTCACAAGCACCGAAAACCGCCTCTATGTTGGCTGGTTCGGCGTCTTGATGATTCCTACACTACTCGCTGCTACCGCATGTTTCGTAATCGCGTTCATCGCTGCGCCTCCTGTGGACATCGACGGCATCCGTGAGCCTGTTGCAGGTTCATTGATGTACGGCAACAACATCATCTCTGGTGCGGTTGTACCTTCATCTAACGCAATTGGCCTCCACTTCTACCCCATCTGGGAAGCAGCTTCTCTTGATGAGTGGCTCTACAACGGCGGCCCTTACCAGCTGGTCATCTTCCACTTCCTCATCGGCGTCTTCTGCTACATGGGTCGTGAGTGGGAGCTATCCTACCGCCTCGGTATGCGTCCTTGGATCTGTGTTGCTTACTCTGCGCCAGTCGCAGCGGCAACAGCAGTGTTCTTGATCTACCCCTTGGGTCAAGGTTCGTTCTCTGATGGGATGCCTTTGGGTATCTCGGGTACATTCAACTTCATGTTGGTGTTCCAAGCAGAGCACAACATCTTGATGCACCCCTTCCACATGTTGGGCGTTGCTGGTGTATTCGGTGGTTCATTGTTCTCAGCAATGCACGGCTCACTCGTAACCTCTTCGTTGGTACGTGAGACGACAGAAACTGAGTCACAGAACTACGGCTACAAGTTTGGTCAAGAAGAAGAGACATACAACATCGTTGCAGCGCACGGCTACTTCGGTCGTCTAATCTTCCAGTACGCCTCGTTCAACAACAGCCGTAGCCTCCACTTCTTGTTGGGTGCATGGCCAGTAGTGGGCATCTGGTTTACCGCTTTGGGCATCAGCACGATGGCGTTCAACCTGAACGGGTTCAACTTCAACCAGTCGATCATCGACTCACAGGGTCGTGTGATTGGTTCATGGGCAGACGTTCTCAACCGTGCCAACCTCGGTATGGAAGTGATGCACGAGCGAAATGCACACAACTTCCCACTCGACTTGGCTGCTGGCGAAGCTGCCCCTGTAGCTTTGACTGCTCCTTCGATTGCTGCGTAGTTGATAAGCTGAATCCTTTTGTCAGACGCCTAGCGTTCTGATTTGGATCTAAACAAAAAGCGCCTTCCTTCGGGAGGGCGCTTTTTGCGTTTAAAGCATTCAAGGGTTTTTGATGCCCAGCATTCTAATCCTCAATATGGGCATTAGAGAGAGTCGCTCCTGGCAAAATTAACATGGCATCACCGAAAGAATAGAAACGATACTCGTGGGTGATCGCATCCTGGTAAAGTGCCATCAGCCTTTCTCGTCCAATCAATGCGCTTACCATCATCAGTAGGCTAGACCCCGGCAGGTGAAAGTTTGTAATGAGCCCATCGATGACTTGCCAACGGTAGCCAGGATATATAAAAACATCAGTCTTACCGCTATATGGTCGAAGCTCGCCATAAATAGCCGCTACGCCCTCTAACGCGCGAGTTGATGTTGTTCCAACGGCAATCACCCGACCCCCTTGAGCTTTGGTCTGCCGGATTTTCTCAACAGTCGCTTCAGGTACTTCTATCCGCTCCTGGTGCATCTGGTGCGTTTCGATGTTGTCCACTTCTACCGGGCGAAAGGTGCCAATCCCAACGTGCAGCGTAATTTCGGCGGTTTGAATACCTTTATCTTTGAGCTTTTGTAGCAGCGAGCGGGTGAAATGAAGTCCGGCTGTGGGAGCTGCGATCGCGCCTTGTCTGCGAGCAAAAACCGTTTGGTACTGTTCTGGTAAAGACTCAGATCGCGTAATGTAAGGCGGCAAAGGAACTTGCCCTAGCTGGTGTATTAGCTCATCTATAGAGGCATTTTTGTGAGGTATGAGTTTTAGGATACGCCCGTTAGTGGCCTCGTCTCGTGCTTCTACCAAAGCCGTGAGCAATAGATTCTCTGATGAGTCTTTAAATTCAATCGTCGTTCCCGGCTGAAGTCGCTTTCCTGGCTTCACCAAAGCTAACCAGCGATCCTCTGCCAGCGGCTCTATTAGCAGAGCTTCAACGGCAGCGCCACTTTTCCGGCTTTCGTCCAAACTGGGGTTTATCTGCTTTGAAGCGACTTGAGTATTTTGTTTGTTGCCGAACAGTCGCGCTGGAATAACTTGCGTATTATTAAGGATAAGCAAATCTCCTGGTGAAAGTAGATTTGTTATCTCTCGAAAACGGCGATGCTGGTGCGTATTAGGTCCATCTACCACTAGCAGATTCGAGCTATCTCTAGGAACAACTGGGTTTTGAGCGATTAAGTTCTCGGGCAGCTCATAGTTGTAAGCGGCCAGCTGACGATCGATTGTGATCGCTGGCTGGGAGATTGTGTAGTTTGACTCATCAATTGAGCTTACAGACGAGGATTCAGGAGGACACTGCGCCATAATAAGAAATGAAGTTGCGCTGAAAAACTGACTTTGTTTGTACTAGCTACTGTCAAAGTAGCTTGGTTCCCTTTAGCAAACAGAGCTAAGAAAACAAAACTATTAGACTGTAGCACCCCTACTCTGGACGATGGAATACCTCTATTACCTAACGAATGCAAGCTTGACGTTACGCGTAGTGGAACGCTTGCTTGGTGTAACCCAGCTACCGCTTGAGTTTATAACGGTTATTCATCAAATAAACGGTTGGATAGTAAAGGTGAAATTGCACGATAGTGCAGATGTTCAAGCCGAGCAGAATTTCTCAGCTTTTCTTGATGAAATTGGTACGGCCTATGAGCCTGGGATTCGAGTGCGTATGGCTTTGTGGGGCCTAGAGATGGGCCAGTCAGCAGTTGATGTGATGCGCCGCTATCAGGTTGCAGTTGTGACTCACGGCAAACCCGATCGCTGCGAAATTGAAGAGTTTCGTGAGCAGTTTGTGATTGGTTTGGGCTATTGCCCTGAGACGCTAGCCTGATAGAACGGGCGGGGAGTGTCACTGGAAGGCGTCTCGAATGTATGACTGAAGGCTGAGATACTTTTGGGTGTTTGGAACCTGTAGCGTCAGTCGATTAGCGGGCAGACGGGCGTGGCAGATGACTAAGGCGATATCAAAGCGGCAAGGTAGTGCTGAAAAATGCGGATGTCTGACTAAAAAATAGCGGGCTGTGGTGCGTAGCTTCTTTTGTTTTGATCGGGTGATAGCGAGGAGTCCATCAGCATCCCAGTTTCCCTGGCTCCGAGTTTTTACTTCAACGAAGGCTAGCGTTTCGCATCGAAGTACGCCTTGACCACTTTGACCTTTGGCAATTAAATCAATCTCGCCAAATCGGCTGTGCCATTGCCGCTGAATAATTTGGCAGTTCTTTTGTACAAGCCATTGGCAGACAAGCTGCTCACCGTAGTTGCCTAAGTCTTTGGGGTGAAGTGCCGAGGAGGACGAAGACATAGTGTATCTGTCGTGTGCTTTTGATATGCCTTGCAGCATATCTGTAGGATTCCCGGCTAGGACTTGAGACGAGGGTTTCAGGAGGCTTAGCTTCCCTGCACCCATGGAACGCTGGCAAGATCGGCAAAATCCACGCTGCGTTCTCTTTCAAGCTCAGCGATGCGATGCTTTTCTGCAATGATTTTCTTCTGATATTGCGTGTGCTGCTCAACGGAGGCAGAAAAATCGCTCTCAGACCACAGGTTTAGCAAGAGGCGGTAGCGCTTTTCACACATATTTTTTTCCAGACAGGCGATCGCTGCTCTAATCACCAAAGGCTCACGCAGCACGTCTAACTTCGTTTTTTCTTCGAGATAAAGCAGATGATGAACCAGTGAGAGCGGCCCAGTTGATTCGGAAGAAAAATTTCGCAGCGTTTCTAGCAGGCTTTGCTTTGGCGGCTCGGTAACAACGCTGGTTTCTGAATGTGGGTTGCTCTCTGCTTCTATGCGAACTAGCTCAGTGACGGTTCGCCATAAGGCGCGATGATGAGAAAAGCTGAATCCTAAATCGCGTAGCTCTAGACCTTCAGAAATTGCACGGCGGCTACTAGGGCTGTGAATATAGATACGCAGCAGCGCCGCTTCGGCCTCTTCTAAAAAGCTACGGTTGAGAACTTGGACATCGTTAGATTTTGTCTTTTTGTCTCCAGGCGATCTGCGCTTGCGACGAACTTGAGCGAGTAGGTTT
Organism: uncultured cyanobacterium; assembly: GCA_963793265.1. Classification (GTDB taxonomy): domain Bacteria; phylum Cyanobacteriota; class Cyanobacteriia; order Phormidesmidales; family Phormidesmidaceae; genus Phormidesmis. The sequence continues at coordinate 953,235 of CAWBZI010000001.1, read as the reverse complement.
TCGGCTAGAAGCGGTACGATTCGGCTGTCACCCTGGCTGAAAATTTCAGCGCAGTACCGTAAGTAGTGAGTTCGGGTATCGGCGTTGGCAATATCGCCTAGCAGATTGACTACGGCCTGAGATGCCTGCTGAAACTGGTCGGCCTGTTTGAGGTCGCGATCACGCACAATCTTATTGATTTGCCAGTCCAGCCAGAGCGGCGCGCTATCGGCTAAGGCAATGTATTCTTCAGCAGTATGAACGCGCAGATAATCATCGGGGTCTTTGCCGTCAGGGATAGTAAGAATGCGCAGCTGCACGTCGCCCCGATAGGCCATCTCCGCGACTTCTCCAATTCCACGCTCAGCCGCTTTTATCCCGGCAGCGTCAGCATCAAAGTTGAAAATGATTTGCTTAGATTCGGTGTAGCGTAAAAGCTGTTTTACCTGAGCTGCATTGAGCGCGGTGCCTAGAGATGCGACAGCACAGGTAATGCCTGCTGCATGAAGCGCAATGACATCAAAGTAGCCTTCTACGACAATGGCGCGATCCTGTTTGGCAATAGAGGCTTTCGCTTTGTCTAGCCCGTAGAGAGTTTTGCCCTTATCGAACAGCTCGGTTTCAGGAGAGTTGAGGTATTTGGGCTTAGCATCGGCAGTGAGAGCCCTGCCACCAAAGCCAATCAGTCGATTTTGAGCATCATGGATAGGCACCATAAGGCGATCGCGAAATCGGTCGTAATAGCCGCTGCCACCTTTGCGCGGTACGATCAGCCCCGCCTGCTCAACTAAATTAACGGGGTAGTGCTTTTGCTCTACTAAGTATCCGTAAAGGGTTTGCCAGCCTTCCGGTGCGTAGCCTAGCAAGAAATGCTTGATAGTCTCGTCGCTAAGCTTGCGCTCTCCTCTTAGATAAGTGAGGGCTTGCTTACCGTCCGGCTGGAAAAGCGCGTGTTCGTAGAATTTTGCAGCGACGGCAACGATTTCGTAGAGCTGTTCGCGGAGGGTGAGCTTGCGCTGTAGTTCCTGCTGCTGCGCAGGCTCCATGGTAGTGACAGGAACCTGATAGCGCTTTGCTAAATCGAGTACAACGTCAGCAAAGGAGCGCTGGCCTAGCTCCATCATAAATTTGAAGACGTTGCCCCCGGCTCCGCAGCTAAAGCAGTAGTAAAACTGTTTGGTAGGGCTAACGCTAAAGCTGGGCGACTTGTCGTCGTGGAAAGGGCAGAGGCCCACGAAGTCTTTGCCCTGCTTTTTGAGAACGACCTGCTCAGAAACAATATCAACGAGATCAGCGCGATCGCGGACTTCTTCAATAGTATGGGGATGAAGGCGCGGGCTGCTCATGATTGGCTTAATGCTGGTTGCACACTAGATGGAGCTATTGTATGCCAAATTCTAGACACCTAACGCTAGCCATAGTTGGTTGCACAACTTTTATACGGCTTTACATAGGAGCTACTCGTCGTCATCATCGTCGTCATCCAAACGACCTGGTAAGGCATTCATGGCGGCTTCAACAGCGCGAGCAGCGGCTAAGATGTCTTGTTCAGCCCCACCTAAGTACAACCTGCCAAAACTGCCAATAGCAGAGATTTGGAGGATATTGATAAACGCCGCTTTTTCGGCTTCGTTGGCGGCTAAAGCAGCATAGGCGGCAGGCTGGCACTCCATTACATAGAGCGTTTCTCCGGCGAGGATCATCTGGCCCCGGCGCGTGCGGTTGATGAGCTGTACGTGGTGCGGGTCGAGATTGCGGATAACCTGATTGGACATCAGCTCTGGCTTTAAAGAATCTTTTTGCTTGAGCCCTAAGTACCCTAAAATTGCGCGACCAGCAGCCTTTACCTCTCCCTGACTACCGTGTATTTCTAAGACGCCATACAGCCGCTCAACAACCTGAACGCCAGGTCGCACAACGGCAGATTTGAGGGCAACGTCTGTAATGCGATTGATTTCGATGCCAGGGGAGACTTCTATCCAGAGAGAAGCGTCTCCTGGTAGGGGTAGAAACCCGATTGAAACGGTGCCGATGTAAGCTGCGTGCTGAGCCTGAAGATTATCGAGATAAACGTAGCTGCGAAGTTCAACGCCCAAAGATTCTGCCGAGAAAGACTATTGCATAGTGAAGCTTTATTTTGTTTTTACACTTTCACTTTGTCTTAATAATATGGGTTCGCAGAGACATTTGTGCGCAATCGTCTTAGGAACACCCGGATTCTATGTGAATTTACGTGGCAGAGAGGTTTCTACATGAAGATGAGATAAACTAGCTCGATAGTTTTTAAGGCTTGCCTGAAGAACCTCTGTACAAGGATTAATATGGCGTGACTAGAAAACACCTGAATGTGTTGATATGAAAGACGTTTAGGTGTTTTCTTTATGTTCTATTTAGATGTGCTGAGCAGCACCTAAAAAGTCGGCTACTTATACGCTCGCGGTGCCTTGAGTAGATCCTGAACAATAGAAGGGAGTTCGAGAGTTTCGTCACTTTTTAAGAGTCATTTCCCTATGCGATCACGTAAATCATCTCAGCCTTCAAATTCGACCACCGATAGCATTGCTGACACTGCCACCTCGTATTCTCCAAATGATTATGACGATCAAGATACGATGTGCCTAGTTTATCCAGACGGCAGAATAACAACAGTTATGGCTCAGGCGAGTCCTGCTTAAGGCTGAGATTTTAAAGCTGAGCTTTGAGAATTGAGCTTTGAGGACTGGAATTTGAAAGATTTGGTGGCTATGGGTGGCCGATGGTGTGAGCGGTTTAGCCGGACAGGTTTAGGTTCCTTGGGCAGTTTGTTCTTGAGTCAGGGTTGCGCGGTATGTGATCGCCCAACCCCTAAAACTTTTTGCACAGATTGCTATCGTCAAGTTGCGCAGCAGCAAAGTAAGCCTATCCCAGTCAGAAACGACGTATCAGATAAGCTAGCGGTGGTTGCGTCGGGTTTGTATGGCGGCGCTTTAAAGCGGGCGATTTTAGCGATGAAGTACGGCGATCGCCCAGATGTAGCAGAGCCCCTCGGTGCAGCACTGGCTCAACACTGGCTAGCCTATCAGTCTGACGCCTCAAACGGTTTGGCCAGTCACGCGAATAATATTTATGCCGTTCCTATTCCGCTTCATGCTGATCGCCAAAAAAGCAGGGGCTATAACCAAGCTGAGCTAATTGCTAATTCTTTTAGCCGAGTAAGCAGACTGCCTTCGCTACCTCATGGTTTAGTGCGATCGCAAGCCACCAAGCCTCAGCACGAATTGAGCCCGGTAGCCCGTCAGCAAAACCTCAACCAAGTGTTTGAAGTCGGTACCTCTTTGTACAAGGCAGCGCAGCGAACCCATGGGCGCATCAAGGCGTCGGTTTTGCTAGTAGATGATATCTATACGACAGGGGCAACAGCTCAGAGTGCGGTTCATACACTTGAGCAGTCAGGATTTTTGGTTGCCGGTATTGCCACAGTCGCAAGAGCTTCATTACATTAAGCTGAATACCCTATCCCCTGGGCTCGTCAGTCTATTAATCTACGACCGATTGAGCTGAGTGCGCTGTGGGTTGATCCGTCGATTGGGCGATCGCTGCAAAAGCGACATGAGGATCGAGACCTGTGATATGTGAAAATTGGCTAGGTGTAAGCGCGATAGTAGCGGCCTCTGACTGCCATCTTTTAAGACACTCATGCGCAGTTGCTAAAAAAGCAATACCTTTTTGCATGGGAATTGTCAGCCAGCTTTTTGTCAGTGTTTCAACCAAAGCTAGCTCAATTAAACCTTGAGGATATTGATTAAGCAGGTCTTTAACGTAGGCATCAAAAGCATCAGCTTCATCGCTCAAGCCTGAGAGCATGTAGCTGTCGATGATGTGTCGTATGCGCTGCTGGTTGATGCGCTGCTGTATTTCCATTCGTGTAAATTTTCGTTTGAAGCGCTGCTAGGCGTCACGAAAAAACCTCTCCCAAAAGGATCTTATACTTTTTGGATGTGCTGGTTAGCTTTTCTTCATACAGCGCAAGGTTCTTCAGTCAAGACGGGTTGGATATGGATGCTTCGCTGGTGTTACGACGCGCTCGGCTGGTCGGTGAAGATGAGGTAATGGATATTGCGATTGCTGATGGAAAAATTAGTGCGATCGCCCCTAACCTTTCTATCACTGGTTCTACCGAGCTAGACCTGAGTGGAAAGTTAGTCAGTGGGCCTTTTGTTGATTCGCATATTCACTTAGATTCGGCGCTGACGGCTGGTGAGCCTCGGTGGAATGAGAGCGGCACGTTGTTTGAAGGCATTGAGATTTGGCGTGATCGCAAGGACTTTCTAACGCTCAAAGACGTTAAGCAGCGGGCGATTAAAACACTGAAGCAGCAGGCTAGCAAAGGTGTGCTGTATGTACGAACTCATGCAGATGTCAGCGAAAAAGAGCTAACAGCGCTAAAGGGCCTGCTAGAAGTTCGTGAGGCTGTAAAAGACTGGATGACTTTGCAGGTTGTGGCTTTTCCTCAAGATGGACTCTATGGTAGCGAGCAGAATGAGGCGCTAATGGAGGAAGCTTTGCGGCTGGGGGCCGATGCGGTTGGGGGGATTCCGCACTACGAGATGACGCGCGAAGACGGGGTGCGCTCGGTGCATCGTATTTTTGAATTGGCGCAGAAGTATGATCGGCTGATTGATATCCATTGTGATGAGATTGACGATCCGCACTCACGATTTTTGGAAGTGGTTGCAGCCTGTGCCATTCGCAGCGGCATGAGTGAGAAGGTGAGCGCTAGCCATACGACAGCATTCGGGTCTTATAACGATGCCTATGCGATGAAGCTGATGGGAACTTTGAAGCGATCGCGCATAAACTTCATCGCTAACCCATTGATTAACATCACCTTGCAAGGGCGAACCGACACCTATCCGAAAAGACGCGGTGTTACCCGAGTAAAAGAGCTGTGGCGTAGCGGTTTGAATGTCAGCTTGGGCCACGATTGCATCCAAGATCCCTGGTACAGCCTGGGGACTGGAAACTTGCTAGCGGTGGCTGAAATGGCGGTGCATGTGTGTCAGATGACGGGCTTTGATGAGATTGAAGCCTGCTTCAACATGGTGACGACATTCGGTGCGGCCACGCTAGGGGTTCAAGATGGCTATGGTTTAGCTGTTGGAAATTCCGCAAATTTGATTGTGTTGGATGCTCATAGTCCATACGAGGCAATTCTGGAGCGCGCGACGGTAGAGACAGTTATTTCGAGAGGGCAAATACTGGTCGAAACGACGCCCCCAGTGGTGAGCTGGCACGGTGACGACTCGCTCGATTAAATAGCTTTTAGGCAATGCCTTCGTCTAATAATGGAAAGGAATCGTTAGCAGCGGCGCGAGTGTGAAAGAGATAGCAACCCACTGCCAGGGCATGACCTTGAACGAACTAACACTACTCGTTGCTGTAGTCGAATCAATTTCTAATAGGGCATCTATGCGTTGTGCCAGTCGGCTACGGGGCGCTGCGCAGCTAAACCCTGCACATACCGATTCTGGGGCGAGCGGAGCGGTGATAACGCTCATGAGTGATTCGGCTAACACCAGCGTATCTACACTGCGCGCGGCCCAGCGGTCGGCGCGGATTTCTCTGAGGAGAAGAAGATCCTGCCAAAGGTTTTCGCTGTAGGGCAGCCAGCCTGTGAGCCTACGCAATCCGCCTAGCCAAAAGAACCAGAAGGTATCTCGATAGCGTCGATGGCCTGCCTCGTGGGCTAAGACGGCGGCTAGATGCTCACTGTCTAAATGCGTCAGTAGACCCCTGCTGACGATAAGTTCTGAAGACCATAGCCCTACCTGAGCGCTAAATACGGCAGATACGTCCATGACGCGTCCCAACGTGCTAGCGCCAATGGTTTTGACAGGATGACGTTTGAGTTCTTGCTGTGTTTTGAAAGAAAGCCAGAGTAGATGAGCCCAGCAGAAGAGTGCGATCACTACGAACAGTAACGCGATGGCGTAGCTAATTTGACCTTCCCAGTGATGATGGCCTGTGCTAATGCCCATCGTAATGACGGCAACGGCGGTTGTGAGCAGCAGTAAGGGGGGGACGACAAAGGCAATGAGTGTTCGGTGCCATTGCGTCTGCCAGTTAAGAGAAGGCTTTACTCCGTTGAGTAATTTGCTTCTATTCGTGGAGCTGCTAGCCAAACGAATGAGGATGGCGATCGCCCCGGCAATTGCAATCATGTTCAGGTGCATCATGAGTCTTGCTCCAATGACGCCTCAGGTGATTGCTCATTAGTAGTGGCGGCTGCGTTTTCTCTGGCTTTGCGAGCGGCCTGAATTTTTTGAGCGATCGCATCCATCTGCTCTAGGCTTTGGTCGTCTAGTGTATCGGCAAAGGCAGCTACGATCTCAGGGCTACCGACAGCTAAGAAGCGATGGAGCTGTTCGTGCGCTTTGAGGATTTCGGCCTGCTGCTCGGAGACACGGGATGTCCAGATGTGGATTCGGTTTGTGCGATCGCAGCTCACCCATCCCTTTTTAATTAACCGCTTCAATACGGTTGAAACCGAAGAGTAGGTCAGCTCACGGTCAATGTCTGCCAAGATATGCTGGTGTATGACCGTAGCGGGCGTCGGCCCAAGCTTCCATAAAATTCCAAGAATCTCAGCTTCTAACGGCCCCAGAGATAGCGTTTTGGGTTGATAGGGTGGAAAAGGAACCATATATAGATCCTGAGAATTCTTAAACGACGAGCAATTATTTAAACTCTACCATTCCTATCAAAGAAGGCTTCCCTAGAATTAGGAAGCCTTCTTTTAAAGCGTGTTTTATCCAACCTTGTCGTCAGTGAACACTACACGCTAACAGGTGTTCGCTCTTCAATAGCCGCTTTTAGTGCTGCAACCTTGTCAGTCTTTTCCCATGGCAGGTCAAGATCGTCACGGCCAAAGTGACCGTAGGCCGCAAGCTCCTGATAGAAGCGACCCTTGCGCTCTTTGGGCAGGCCGCGCAGGTTGAAGGTTTCGATAATGCCTGCTGGACGCAGCTCAAAGTGCTTATTAACCAGCTCTAACAGCTTGTCGTCAGAGATGTTGCCGGTGTCGAAGGTTTCAATAAAGATGCTGGTGGGTCTGGCAACGCCAATAGCATAGCTGAGCTGAACTTCGCACTTATCGGCCAAACCGGCAGCGACAATATTTTTGGCCACGTAGCGGCAGGCATAAGCAGCGCTACGGTCTACCTTTGTGGGGTCTTTGCCAGAGAAGGCACCGCCGCCGTGACGAGAGTAGCCGCCGTAGGTATCAACGATAATCTTTCTACCCGTGAGGCCAGAGTCGCCTTGAGGGCCACCGATAACAAACTTGCCGGTAGGATTAACCAAAAAGCGAGTCTTTTCAGACGGCTGCAAATCTAAACCAGCAAAAGCAGGCAGGACGACTGTTTTCCAAAGGTCTGCTTTAATTTTGGCCTGAACGTCTTCGTTGCTGCTCAGTTCACCAATGGTTTCTGTGTGCTGAGTAGACACTAAGATAGTGTCAATTCCTACTGGCTTACCGTCTTCATACTCAACAGTGACCTGAGTTTTACCATCTGGGCCAAGGTACGACAGCTCGCCGCTTTTTCGGACGACAGAGAGCTTTTGCGAAATGCGATGTGCCAAAGAAATGGGTAGCGGCATCAGTTCAGGCGTTTCGTTGCAGGCGAAGCCAAACATGATGCCTTGGTCGCCAGCACCGATAGCGTCCCAACGTTCGTCGCTGGTTTGCTCGCGGGTTTCTTGAGCGGTGTCTACGCCCTGTGCAATATCGGCTGACTGCTCGTCTAGTGCGATCAGCACCGAGCAGCTATCGGCTGAGAAGCCGTTATTTTTAGGATTGATATATCCGATTTCTCTAATCTTTTGTCTGACAACTTTTACAAAGTTAGTCGTTGCCGTAGAGGAAATCTCTCCGGTAACCACAACCAAGCCAGTGTTGACAACCACTTCAGCAGCTACGCGACTCTCAGGATCTAGTGCCAAAACGGTATCTAGAATAGTGTCTGAAATTTGATCGCAAATCTTATCGGGATGGCCCTCTGTAACCGATTCTGACGTAAACAGGTAGCGACGAGACAATAGCCAGTCCTCCTTAACCTTATTTTTTTGCCTTCTACGAGTATTCACCAGTTTGGGCTTTGTACCAATCTAAAGGATTGATATAGATCTAGTTGTAACTTTCAACTTGGCTGAGTTGATTGATGACTGTAATCGCTAAATCGGTTTGTATATGTTTGATTACTTCTATTGAGGGGGGCGATCGCCAACCACCCGTCATCGCAATAAAGCCAGCGGCTCCCTGGGAGGCCATCTGTAGGTCAGCCGCCGAGTCTCCTACGATAACCGTAGTCTCAGGGTTTGCGTCCATCGCTCGGCATACAAACGTCAAGAAATCGGGATGCGTCTTGGGTAATGTCTCTGCTGCTGCGCCACAGTACCAGTCAATTCCTGGAAGCTGATAGTGCTCTATAAAAGCCTCCACTTCTGCATGTACATCTGAAGACACAATGCCTAGCTTCAGCCCAGATTGCTTAAGCTGCTGTAAAAGTTCTGCTGCGCCTGCTATGGGCACCGTTTGAGTGATCTTTTGTGGCAAAGACGCTTCGGCCTTCTGAAAAGCGTTGCTGACCATTTCTAAGGCTGCTACCCAACTCTGCCCTGAGGCTGCTACATAAGCCGCCGCTGCCACTTCATTTTCTCGTCGGCTCCCAACTGCCATTAGTCCGGCAGGATCAATGCCACCCTCAGTTCCATTACTGTGCTGAAGCCCAAATGCCGCTAATAGTGAGGGCTGAAGTCCGGGAGCCTGCTTGTTTATAAAATGTAATCGCGCTTCTCCCAGCGCCTTTAGATAATTTTCTACGTTAGCTAGCGTGCCGTCCTTGTCAAAAAGCACTGTTTGAACATTCTCAAACTGAACGTTCTCAGACTGGAACCGTGAGCAGCAAATTGTAGCCATGTTGCGCTGATGTTTCGATTTTGAGCACTAAGTTCAAGCCATAAAAAAGGGAAAGACCCACAAGCCTTCCCCTTTCTATCATTCTACGAGCTGATGCTGTTAGGCAAAAGCCTACTCAACCGTAACCAACTCTTCTTCTTCGACAAACTCCTCTTCCTCTACGGGAGCTTCACCGCTCTCCCCTAAAGCCTTCTGTCTTAGCTGCTCGCGGAACCGCTCAGCCATTTCCTCGGCTTTCTCGTAAACCAAGTCAGGATTTTTTACCATATCGCCTGGCTCGGGCTCAAGCTGCTTAGTCGATAGCGAAATTCGACCGCGCTCAGCGTCAAGATCGATAATCATTACCTTGATTTCGTCATTCACATTGAGCACGGAGTTAGGCGTGTCAATGTGGTCGTGAGAAATTTCAGAGATGTGCAGTAGACCGCTCACGCCGCCGATATCAATAAACGCGCCGTATGGCTTCAGGCCGCGAACGGTGCCGATAACAACTTCGCTCACCTGTAGGCCGTTCATCTTACGCTCAACCAAAGCACGACGATGGCTCAAGACCAAACGGTTGCGCTCTTCGTCTACTTCTAAGAACTTCAATGGCAGCTCTTCACCTACCAAATCTTCCTTTGGCTTGCGAGTGCTGATGTGAGAGCCGGGAATAAATCCGCGCAGCCCTTCAATACGAACTAGCGCGCCCCCTCGGTTGGTTGCAAACACAATAGAGCGAACGGTGGCATCTTCCTGCTGAAGCTGGCGCACGCGCTCCCAGGCTCGCATGTACTCAATTCTGCGAATCGAGAGCGTTAGCTGACCATCTTCGTTGTCGTCAGTCAGGATGAAAAACTCACGAGTCTCATTCGACTGCAAAACTTCTTCAGCGCCTTCGACCCGGTTAATAGACATCTCCTGAATAGGGAGATAAGCCGCAGTTTTTGCGCCAATATCGATTAGGGCCCCCCGTGGCTCGATGCTGAATACCGTGCCAGGCACAATATCGCCAGGGTTAAAGTTGTAATCGTATTGGTCTAAAAGTGCTGCAAAATCCTCATGTGTAAAACCAATATCTGCTGATGATGTGTTATCCGGGTTGGCCATGCTAGATGTTTTCCTACAGTTTTCTCCGCGTACGAGTGAACACCTCGCGAGCACACAATCTTTGCTTTGCCTTCTTCTTTGAACAAATACGCTTGAACTAGATAGAAAGCTACAAAGCAGCGCGCGCACCGCTTGTAAAGTCTTGACTTAGAGCTGTCTGAAAGCTCTACCAGTATTGCAGGACTAAATTTATAAGTGGGAAGGGCTAAAGAAGCCTTTGAGGTCTGCTGTCACAAGAACATTAATCATAGATCAATTAGTCGATAAAAGTCACTCAATTTTGTGAGCTGTGCGTAGACTATACGTTGACCGATGAGGCTAACTGACCCTCATCATCGTATTGAGGATTGGCTTCAATCTGAGGATAACTGTTTTGCTGTGAACGCGTACTTTCGATGCTTGAAGCGTCACTTTTTACGGAATCTTCTGGTTGGCTCTCTATTTGCCCTTCTAACTGAGTAAGTGCTTCAGTAAAGTCGCGAATGCCCTGAAACTGCCGGTACACGGAGGCGAACCTGACATAGGCGACTTCACTAATTTTTTGCAATCGCGCAAGTACGCGCTCCCCAATGGCTTCGCTGGTCACTTCTCGCACGGCCTGCTGCTGAAGCTCGGCTTCAATTTCATCGACTATCATTTCGATAGTGTGAGCGCTAATACCAGTTTTTTCGCAGGCGGTAAATATGCCGCGTAGGAGCTTTGAGCGGTCGAATGACTCTCTGTCGCCGCCCCTTTTGACGACTGTAATCGGTACGTATTCAATCCTTTCATAGGTCGTAAACCGGCGATCGCACTCCAGGCACTCACGGCGACGGCGAATGCTTCTATCCGACTCGGCTGAGCGGGATTCTAAAACGCGATTGTTGGGATGCTGGCAAAATGGACACTGCATGGGATTGGGCCTCAAGCTTCCCCTATTGCAACGTTACGACAAAACGAGGCGATGAGAAACTAATACATAAAGATAAAGGCTCAGGCTCACCTTGAAAGATGACGCCTGAGCCTTTAAGTGTACCTACAACTTTATCAGTCCGACGCTTCGCTACAGGAGGGATGCCTGTTTGAATAGCTGCTCGGGATAAGTGTGATTAGTCCTTTGTGATTTTGGGGGGTTCGCGGAATGCGATCGCAAAAAACAAAGTACCAATAATAAGGGCGAAAATCAAAATGTAAGCAACTGCTTCCATGGTCTTGTTCCAATGAACGACTGTTGTCTTGAGCGTAACAAACTTAAGGAGAAACTGACGAGTTGAGGATGAAACTGGTTAGAAAGATGAGCGATTGCCACCCTTCCAACCAGCTTTGAACACCTAAACCTTGTTAGCTGCTTTGGCTGCTTTCGTTGAGCGGTCACCAAGCTTCTGGTAGTAGCCCCACTCGACCTGCTCGGGTGATAGGTCGGGGTCGACACCGGCAAATACGTCTCTGAACAGTGTTCTAGAGCCGTGCCAGATGTGGCCAAAGAAGAACAGCAGTGCGAAGACTGCGTGTCCGTAGGTGAACCAGCCGCGTGGGCTAGAGCGGAATACACCGTCAGAATCTAGCGTTTCACGGTCGAAGTCGAACGGTTCGCCAAGCTGAGCTTTACGCGCATAACGCTTTACAGCAGCAGAGTCAGTGATGGTTTGACCGTCGAGCTTACCGCCGTAGAAGTCAACCTCAACGCCTACCTGCTCAAAGTTGTACTTTGATTCAGCGCGTCGGAAAGGAATGTCAGCGCGCAATACGTTGTCTTTGTCTACCAAGACGACAGGGAACGTCTCGAAGAAGTTAGGCAGGCGGCGAACGGATAGCTCACGGCCTTCTGCATCATGGAAGATAGGGTGTCCGAGCCATGCGGTTGCAATACCGTCACCAGAGTCCATAGGGCCAACGCGGAACAAGCCACCTTTTGCAGGGCTGTTACCTACGTAGTCGTAGAACGCTAGCTTCTCAGGAATGGCCTCATAGGCTTCTTCCGTAGAGGCACCGGAGGCGACAGCACGCTGAACGCGGCGGTCGATTTCTTCAGCGAAGTAGCTGCCGTCCCACTGATAGCGAGTTGGGCCAAATAGCTCAATTGGCGTGGTGGCTGATCCGTACCACATTGTACCGGCCACGATAAAGGCAGCGAAGAATACAGCGGCAATAGAGCTTGAGAGCACCGTTTCGATATTACCCATGCGCAGGGCCTTGTAGAGGCGCTGCGGTGGTCGCACGGTGAGGTGAAATAAGCCTGCGATAATACCGACAATACCGGCTGCAATGTGGTTTGCAACCACGCCACCAGCGTTGAACGGGTTAAAGCCTGCTGGCCCCCATTCTGGCGCGACGCCCTGCACGTGCCCGGTAAGGCCATACGGGTCAGAAACCCACATGCCAGGCCCCCAGAGGCCGGTGAGGTGGAATGCGCCGAAGCCGAAGCAAAGCAAACCAGATAGAAATAGATGAATGCCGAACATTTTAGGCAAGTCCAGTGCGGGCTCACCTGTGCGTGGATCGCGGAATAGCTCTAGATCCCAGTAGACCCAGTGCCATACAGCGGCTAAAAACAATAGACCAGATAGAACGATGTGAGCGAGTGCTACACCTTCAAACGACCAGAAGCCAGGACTAACGCCAACTGCTCCGGTTACGTCCCAGCCGCCCCATGAGCCCGTCACACCCAGACGAGTCATGAAAGGCAGCACGAACATGCCCTGCCGCCACATCGGGTTCAGCACGGGATCGCTCGGATCGAAAGTAGACAGCTCGAACAGGGCCATAGAGCCTGCCCAGCCTGCCACTAACGCCGTATGCATCAAGTGTACAGAAATCAGTCGGCCTGGGTCGTTCAGGACGACGGTATGTACTCGGTACCAAGGTAGACCCATTGACTACGCTCCTCCTTGTGTTACTAAAAAAATGATTGTGTCTAGCTCAATGGTTGAGCTAAGTACTATTGAGCTAAGTAAAGTGAACGCTAGCTTAAAATTTAAGCAGCGATCACTTTATTAATTAGAATGTGAACGTCTTTTGGTAAGACTTCAGATACTAATAAGGCTACCAGATATCCGACCTTTTTCTAGCCTTTGCAGACCTGAAAAGACCGGATATCCGGCCTGATATCTGAGTGTCTCCACACCTTTTTAGAGTGGCTAACTAGATGAAAATGTATTCACTTAGCTTATGTTGGCCCCTCTAAATGTAAAAATGAAGGTGTATAAAGAAGTGTAACTAGCACTCAACAACTCGGCTACGTGATTGGCGACTTTTGTGTAGATGACGAGTCGCGATCGCCCTTGAAACCCAGGTAATACCCAGGTAACGCTTAACTCATGGCTCGTATTAAGTTTGTTAAAGAAAATAAGGAAATAGAAGCCTCCCTCGGCTCTAACCTGAGATTTAAGGCTCAGGAGAACGATATCGACATCTATACCTTTATGGGGAAACTGACCCAGTGTGGCGGCTATGGGCAGTGCGGCACCTGCGTTGTCGATATTTTAGAAGGCGCTCAGAATCTATCGCCTCGTACAGCAGTAGAAGAGAAGATGTTACGCAAGCGACCTTCTAGCTGTCGTTTGGCCTGTCAGACAACGATTCAGGGGCCTGCGACGGTTGAGACGAAGCCGGATAAGAAGGAGAGCTTGAAGAAGGCAAAAGCAGAGGCTGCGGCTAAGAAGGCCGCAGAAGCTGCCCTCGGATCGAGCACTGAGCTGGACTCTGAGTCGGATGAGCCTGCTTCTGTAACTGCTGAGTAAGCTTGCCTGAAGGTGCTTTGATTCAGAGCTGAGAACGAACTTAGGGTGATATGCTAAGGAGGCCAAGATCCTTGACAGGATCACTGACAAAACTATCTAGGAGTAAGGTTCGCTCTCATGGAAACTAACAAACTCGGATTTGTAGCTAGCGTCCTATTCGTATTCGTTCCCACCGTATTTCTGCTCATTCTGTATATCCAAACCGCGAGCAAGAACACAGGCGCATAACGTTCGATTAGCTAAACCAAACATAAAAGTCCGCCAGGCTCAGTTCGAGCAGCCTAGCGGACTTCTGTACGATTTTTTTGGGCTTGACCAGGCTAAGACATTAGAACTGGAAATATACGAAAGGCTGTGGGGTTTGGGGCGCTAAGAAAAGCAGTCCAAGCAGCCAGAAGGAGAGCCAGAACCAATGGCTGAAGCGGTTGAGCTGAATGAACCGGCCCTGGTAGAGCAAATGACCGAGATAGTCAGCGATAAAAACGCCTGGTATCGCCACGATAAGGCCGGTAGCGTACCAGTTGATGCCGGTGGGTGTCCAGATGTACATGCTTTGGAGCACGGTGAAGGCTTGGGGGAAGGTGGCTGCTCTAAATAAGACCCAGGTGCTGCATATGAATAGAAAGGTGATGGCCCAGGTGATGGCGTTGTATAGCGATGCGGGTAGCGAGATTTTGGGACGGATGTAGTCGGCGTAGAATTTGTGAACGGCTAGGGCGCTGCCGTGTAGGGCTCCCCAGAGGACGAAGTTCCAGCTTGCGCCGTGCCAGAGGCCGCCGAGTAGCATGACGAGCCATAGGTTGAGGTATTGGCGGGGTTTGCCTTTGCGGTTGCCGCCGAGTGGGATGTAGATGTATTCGCGTAGCCAGGTAGAAAGAGAGATGTGCCAGCGCCGCCAGAATTCGGTGATGCTGCGGGAGATGTAGGGGAGATTGAAGTTGATAGGGATGTTGTAGCCGAGGCATTTGGCGGTGCCGATGGCCATGTCGCTATAGCCGCTGAAGTCGCAGTAGATTTGGATGGCGTAGGCGATTACAGCTAGCCAGATTGTGAATGAGCTGAAATCTTGAGGGGTGCTGAAGACGGTATCGACGTAGGGGGCGAGGCGATCGGCAATGACGATTTTGCGGAAGAGGCCCAGTAGGAATAGCTGCATTCCGGCCAGTAGATTTTGGCGGCGGATGACAGTCTTTTTTTGTAGCTCGGGGAGGAACTGTTTGGCTTTGAGGATGGGGCCTGCGACGAGCTGAGGGAAAAAGGCTGTGAGGAGAGCGAAGTCCCAGAAGGTATCGGCAGGGGGTGTGACGCCGCGGTAGATGTCGATGACGTAGGCCATTACTTGGAAGGTAATGAATGAGATGCCTACTGGCAAAATGATGTTGAGCGATGAGAAGGTTGCTGTGCCTGTCTGGAAGGGTTGGAGGGCGTAGTTGGCTGAGTCGATGAAGAAGTTGTAGTACTTGAAGAATCCGAGTACGCCTAAGTCGAAAACGATGGCGGCTGTGAGGCTGAGCTTTTTGAGACGGTGTGTCGAGGCGGTGTATACGCGCTGGCCGAGTGCGTAGTTGACAACGGTCATGGCGAGCATGAGAAAGGTGAAGCGCCAGTCCCAGTAGCCGTAGAAGAAATAGCTGGCGGCTAGGAGGAAGTATTTTTTGGTGCTTTGGCCTTTGGCGATGACAAGAAATAGCAGTACGACGCCGAAGAATAGAAAGAATTCTGGAGTGGAGAAAATCATGGCTTAGTTTCTCCGTAGTGGGCTGTTGGGCTGCTGGTAGAAGCGGGCGAGTCTTTGCGCGACAAGGGTGTGGCCTGTTGCGTTGAGGTGGCCTTCGCCAGGAATCGTGTTGTTGAAGCCTTTGAGGTGGGTGCGATCGCTGCGGTAGTGGGCTAGAAAGTCGGCGCGCATATTAACAAAAGGAACGTCCTGGTCAGCAGTGGCGGCTGTGAGCGCATTTTCGATAGCGGCGTTGCGTGGTTCGCTGCTGACTTCGGCGGCGTCTTGATAGTTCATGGCGGGGATGAAAAGGATGACCAGGTTGGGGAATTGCTGGTTGAGCTGCTGAACTGTCCAGCGCACCATGGCGGCGTCTTTGGCTTGGGTGGCGGTTTCGTCTTCTGCGGAGAGGGTTGTTTCTGCTTCGGCGTGAGAGTCGGTAGGAGAAAGGGCGGCGTTTAGGTTGCGTCCGCCGATGCGGAGGGTAGACATTTGTAGGAGCGATCGCGCCTGGGGCACAGCGTCTATCACTTTTTGAGCGAGTGGATCGGCACTACCAAACGCCTCATTTCGTTTAACCTTGTAGGTATCTTCGCCTGTCTTCTCTAGATAGAACTCCGAATATTCGTTGCTCATGTCCATGATGAAATCGTGCTCTGTTAGCTGAATAACGGTGCTATCAGGCGCGAAGGTTTGCTGGTGAAAGTCTGCGGCGTATAGATAGCCAGCGGGTGAGGCGCTGGGTTTGCCTGCATTGATGACCTGAATTGTTTCTACGGTTTGGCGGTTGCTGGTGCTGGTGAAGGTCTGCGCTTGGTCTGAATCAGCGGCGTCGGCGGTTGGATCGAGGGCGGTTTGGAGGCGATCGCTAAAGTTCAGCCCATCGCTCACCTCATCAGCGCGCATAAAAGAATCACCCAGCATCAAAATTCTGTACTCACCCACGGGCTTTGGTGTGGGCTCAGATGCCCTCATGCCGAGGCTGTTGAGACTGACTCGATTGAACCCCTCTTTGGTTTGGAGCATCGGCCCTGGGCTGTCGATAATGCCGAGGACTGGGTGGTTGTGAATGCCCTGGCTTGACTCTACGGTGAGCCGTAAAATGCCTTCCCAAAGGGCGATCGCTGCTGTGAGCCCGAGTACACCTGTTGCTATTAATTTGATGCCGTTGAAGCGACCTGTAGCAGCGGCTACCTCATATTTTTTAGATCTTACGGGCGAATTAGAAACAGGAGGATGCACCATACTCACTTAGCGGGCGAACGAATGGATCTGCAAAAGGCCGAGCGGTTTTAGCCGGGTAGACCTGCTAAAACCAGACATATTCTTCGCGATGAGAGTTCCGTAAACGCTATTCGTTCATGTTTTTGTAGGTGGCGACCGCTGAAGGGGAAATGCGGTTGAGATAGCGGAAGATCCAGTATTTGAAGACCGTATCTAGGATGACTGGAAAGGTGGCGATGAAGAGAAAAATGAAGTCGTGACTAGCTGGGAGTCCGAGGTGGTTAGCCATGCCCTCTAGCAAAACTTCCCAGCCGTGGGGAGAGTGAAAGCCAACGAATATGTCGGTGAATAAGATGATGATGAAGGCTTTGGCGCTGTCACTGAGGCCGTAGACGATCTCGTCGATAAAGGATTTGAGAGTGGCAACTTTATCTTTGTAGTTGGTGAGGATCAGCGAGAAAGTGAGAACCGCGATCACATCGGCAAACACGTTTTCAATCGCATCGGCGCTGCGCTGCCGGTACTCTTCTTCTATGTCAAAAGCTTTCCTTCGTACCCGGTCTTCAATTTCGACCTCATTGATCTCTGGTGCCTGGCCGATAAGCACTTCAAATCGAATGCGCTCTTCATAGCGTTGCAATTCGTGGAGCGCGTCTTCTTCCATCTCCTCGTTGAGGAAAACCTCGGCCTGGGTGAGGTCGCGGCCCTGCTCTACGATGGGGCCGACGATGAAGTTTTTGCTGAGATATTGGGCGAGCAAAGGAATGATGATGAGCTGCAAAACGAAGGTGATTGCAACGGTCGTCTGTGTTTTGGAGTTGCGAAAGCTACGGACGACATCGACTTCTGCTTCAGGATCAAGGTCTTGCTTAATGCGATCTACGGTGCGCAGGATTGAACGCGGGAGGACATTGCTTTTGCTAGAGAGTGCTTCGTTGGCGTTGTCTTGAGAAAAGTCGTTAGTGGCAACTTTGTTCGTCTTGCCATTCGCCTTACCGTTGGAAGGGTTAGTTAAACCAGCAGGTGGGAGCGGCGGTTGGATTTCACTAAGGGCATAGACGGAGGGCTTTTGGTAGCGCTCTAAAACGGCATCAATAAGTTGGAGCTTAGTAAAGAATATGGCCGGGCCGTTGATTTCGTTGAGTGGGACATCTTCGGGAAGCGGGGCGTTGATAGAGCCTGCGGTGGGGGAGAGGCGATCGCTACTAAGCCCATCGCTAACACTAACGCTAGAAACCGAATAGACGGAGCTGCTGGCTCTAAACTCGGCCATCCGTCTTTTGATAATGCTGAGATATTTTTTAAGGTCTTTTTGCAGCAGTTGATAAGAGCTGCGACTATAGCCGCTCGCGCTTTCGGAGACGGGATTGCCGTTAAAGTGCCTGTCTTCGAGCTGGCGAATTTTAAGGGCTGCTTCGTAGGCTTGATCGAGTGCTCGTTCGGGCGTTTTGGTGAACCACTGCCGAAGTTTGTTGAACAGCACAAAGCGCTGCGAGAAGTTTGTCATTGCTTGACGTAAGCTGCCAACTAAAGGTCAGACCAAAACAGTTGGATAAGTACTCTATCTTACGCGGGGCTTGCAAAATATGCTGATGTTTGGCGGCGGTTTATCGTTAAGTTTTTGCTAAAGGTTTTGGCAAGATTGCTCCCAGATTAAGGTTTGTTCTACAGGCTGAGTAAGGCCAGGATCTACAGTTCTTTCGTCCATGAAGTAGACGCGCAGATTTTCTAAAGGATGTCCTTTGCTGGCGCTTTGCTGGCATAGATACTCGCCGTAGTTGGGGAAGACCTTTTTGCCGATATTACGGTTGAGGTTGATGTAGAAGGTGCGCCACTGCATGTTTTTGTAGAATTTGGCGCGATCGCCTAAAGTCGGCTTCTCAAAACTAATGCTCTCTTGCGGCCTAAGCACATCAATTTCGGTGGCTTCTTCAGTCGCTGAAGCCGTCGCCAAAGCCGTCAGCGGCTCTCCGGTAACCACGTGCCAACCATCATCAGTCGGTGGCCCTGGTGCAAAGATGCTCCAGGATTGATCTAGTCTGGTAGCGTTGCCGATCCAGTCGAACCGCTGAGCTGTGCGGCTATTAACGACCCTGCGCACTAGCGCTGCTGTTGGCTGAGAGCTTTCGACGAAGGCTCGGTGCATGACGACGCTGCGTAGGTTCCAGGAAAAGGTGAGCGCGAGGAGGAGTAGGGCAATAGCGCTTAACCAACCAGGATTTTTGACGGTGAGTGGCTTGAATTTGAAGGGGCGGGTGAAGCGGCCTGCGATTTTGCGATGGGTGGCGATCCATTCGTAGAAAGGGGTGCCGATGGCCATGAGTGGGGGCGATCGCAGCACAGGTGCAAGAAACCAAAAAACTGGCGACAGGCTAACCACATAGGCAATACCCTCAAACTTGTAATGATGCCGCCCTTGCCAATCGACAATCACCCAAGAGTTTTGCTTCTCCATAGCCTCGTTGATTTCTGGAATGCTTTGCGCAGTGGCTAAAGGCGTATGTGGCAGCACTAACAGCATCCGAATGAGATGCACAACCTTTTTGCAAAATCCGCAGTCGGCATCGTAGAAGATTCTTAATCCCGTGCGCTGTGGGCCGCGTCCTTTTCCTTCTTTGTTAGGCCCATAAACGCGCTTGCTCAAAGCCTCCCATGTAGAGGTGGGAATAAACGCCAGCCAGGTAATGATGCTCAGAAACGGAAAGATGCCTAAGTTCAGCGTGAGGCCAAAGCCTGCGTGAAGACTAATGAATAGGACAACTGCGATCATCCGGCACAGATCGTTGCGAACGGGCGACCAAATCAACAGCGGCCCGATCCATTCGAGCACTAGCGTAACGAAGGTAAATATCGTGAGCAGCGGCCCTAGATTTAGAAGGAAGTGGCCTAGCGGCGTGACGTACTGATCGTAGCTGAGCGAAAAGTAGACGGCAGTGCCATTGGGCCACCAGGCGGCGTTGGTGGTTTTGAAAATGGCGGAGAAAATGTAGATGAAGCACTGCTGAGCCATGAGGGCGAGCGTGGCACCTGATAGAATTCGCAGCGGGACGGGGCGGATGGCGGTGTTCATGGCGCGATCAACCGAGTAGGCTGCGCCTAAGGGCAAAAACATGGCCCAGAACATGACCGCTCGCAGTACGTCATCGGCTGCAAATAGTAGCAGCGGATTGCGGTTTTGCATTGAGATCAGCAAAACCCAGGAGGCGATGGTGGCGATGCGGCTGTGGTAGCCAAATAGCATGGCGATCGCACTAATCGCTGCCACGAAAAAAAGAATGCCTTGCACCACCGGCTGACCGCTGAGCGCATGGATTGACCAGTAGCCGGGCTGTAAAATGCCGTCATTGAGTACGGCTGTGGGTAGGACGCCTGCGTCTGTGTAGTGGGCGACGAGATCGCCTGCGCGGGTGAAGAGGTCGGCAAGGATAGTGAGGGCCAGGCCAATTCTGAGGAGGGCTAGCGATCGCACATCCAAGCTATAGTGCTCTAGATACCGATGAAAGGCGCTCCATTTGCTCTGTTTTTTTGACTGAAGAGAAGTCATAGCTGCTGATTTAAGAATTTAGAAATATATGAGGCGATTAGCTTTCATAGCTAGGCTCGCGCCGCCTTTTCCAGGGTAAGAAAATAGCTCTGCATAGTTCGCCCAACGCGCGTCGCGCAACTTTAACTTGGTGGCGGCGAGTGGGCATTCGGAAAATGTAGACGCCCCGACGAGAGAGGGCAGCGATAGGGCCGCTGAGGGCGATGCCAAAACTCCACAGGCCCGCGTCGTTGATGCCGAGGGTGAGCATGTCGCCTAGATGCAGGTAGTTGAAGGGTTTGGTTTGTTTGCCTTTGGTAAGAGCAGCGATGTTGGCGGCAACTTTGCTGGCGGCTTGGAAGGCGGCTTGGGCGGTGTCGGGGGCGGGCTTGTTTTTGCGATCGCGCACGTCTGCACTATCACCCAGAACAAATACGTTGTCGTGGTTGGGGAGTTGGAGCGATCGCCTCGTGAGCCTTTGCCCTTTTTTATTCTCTTCGAGGAGGCGATCGCCCAGCCAGGGCTTAGGCTGAGTGCCCACAGCCCACAGCGTCAGGTGGCTAGGCAATACGCTAACGCCATCCTTTTCCACGGTGACTGAATCTGATCGCACTTCCGACACCGACGCTTCAGTGAGAACATTAACGCGCCGACGTTTCAGCGCTTTTTCGCCAATCCGCCTCAGCCTGGATTCAAAAGGTGCCAGAATTTTATCGCCCCTTTCTATAAGCGTGGTTTGGTGAGGGCGGTCGCCTAAGTAGTCGGAGACTTTACCGGCTAGCTCCACACCGCTAGGCCCACCGCCGATAATGTTGATATTGATCGGTTGAATGTTGGTT
This sequence comes from uncultured cyanobacterium, assembly GCA_963793265.1. Lineage (GTDB taxonomy): Bacteria > Cyanobacteriota > Cyanobacteriia > Phormidesmidales > Phormidesmidaceae > Phormidesmis. Next base: position 932,189 of record CAWBZI010000001.1, on the reverse strand, counting down.
TGAAGCGCCTGGATTTGAACAAGCTGGGCGAGTCTAGCCTTCAGATTGAGCGCATCTTGTAGCGACCGAAACGTTAGCGTGTGATCATTGACGCCGGGGATATTGACCGGGCGACTATCAGCCCCGCGAGCGACGACCAGGTAGTCATATTGAATGTGATCGCCGCCAGCGACAGTAACAGTATGCTGCTGCAAATCTACGGCCTCTGCGCGAGTCTGCTTCCAGATGATATTCGTGCCTGCTACTAAGCTGCTGTAGGTCGGTGCAATTTCCCACTCTTTAAGCTCGTCGGTGATGAGTTCGTACATCATCGGCGTAAATAAAAATCGTTCTTTTGGCTCGATCAGCGTAATGCGGCTGCTTTTAAGGTGACGATATTTTTGTAGATATAGCGCGGTGTATAGACCGCCGAAGCCGCCGCCTACGATGCAGATATGGGGATTGGTAGCGGGCGCTGAGGGGGTCATTTTGGATTGGATAGAAGCGGTTTTAGCTGAAGGGCGAGCTGTTGCGATCGCGCTTCTCTCCCTTCAGGAATTAAATGGTAGTGAGTATCGGCAAACAATGTTGGCTCAGCCTGAACATTTAGCGTTTCGCTATCGACCAGCACAGGCGCAATCTCGCTGAGGGCATCCGCCGTTTTTTGGATATTTTCTATGGTTTCTGGGTCGGTAGTATCGCCATATATCCAAGGTACCGACAAAATAAGTTCGCCGCCTCTGGCTTCGACTTCTGATTTGAACTGATCGATACGTTCGGCAGCATGAGCCGAGATAGGCGCTTCGATCTTTAACGGCCACCATTCCCCGGTGCGTAGCTTCGTTTCGATAGGATCGCCGCGTTCGGTAAGTGGGCCATCGTAGTAGCCTGCAAAGCGGCCTTCTTCGAGCAGGTCGGCGGCGGCTTTTATGGTTATTTTTAATGAGGGAATGCCTAGCTGAAAAACGCCCAGGGCCACCTGCTTAGCTGAAAGATCGCCAGCGCCTGCCTGGTCAGTAACAAAGCCAAACCAGGCTGACTTTTCGCCTAAGCCATCTCTAAGATCCTTAATTGGAGACAAAATTAGGTATTCAGGTACCAGTAGCACAGTGTCACCCGGTTCTACGGCATCTAAAACGCTCGGCAAAATCACGTCTAGCCCGATTGGCCCATCTAGCCCTAAGTTGACGACAGGCATATCGAGTTCGCCAGCTAGCAGATCGGAATTGACGGTGTAGTGAGCGCCGGAGCCGCCTGTGATGATGAGTTTGGGTTCCGGGATGTCGGCAGCGATCGCCATTTTGTTTTTATAGAGCTGACCGAGCCAGTGCGGATCGCCGCCTAAGCGCGTGTTGTAGATAAATCCTGCGCTCCAGGTGAGTCCAGCGATCGCAATCCAGCTTGCGAGTTTTGGTAGTTTCATGGCAGTGATTTTCCTAGAACTCGAAGTAGATAAATTCGGACTGGGCTTGGGCAGCCAACACAATGGTCATGCCTAGCAGAATGCGTGAGAGCCAGGGAGAGGTGAGAATTTCGTATTCGGTGCGCTTTTGCCACACTTCGATGTGCTCTATGGCGAGGAATGCGATCGCTAACACCAGCGCCATCTTCAGCACCAAACCTTCAGGGGTATTAAACGTACTAATCGCCTCTATGAAATTAGCGGGCGAATAGGCCCAGGGCGTGACTAGCGTTTGTAGCTTAGCTATCAGCCGCGTGATGTTCGTGTCCATAAAGAACAAGCAGCCTAAAATTACCGCTCCGAACGTCAGCGCCCAAGAGACGATCTGCGGTTTCTTGATGAACTTGCTCGTCACCTTAGAAAACGGTCGCCCGGCATAGCGCAGCAGCAGCAGCAACCCGCCGTGATAAGCGCCCCAAATCATAAAGTTCCAGGCGGCACCGTGCCAAAAGCCCGACAGCACAAAGGTAATGAATAGGAAAAACGCCGCCCATTTTTTACGCTTGCCCATCAGCGGCAAAAATACATAGTCACGAAACCATGTGCTGAGCGAAACGTGCCACCGTCGCCAAAATTCATTAATGCTTTGAGAGGTGTAGGGCGAGAGAAAGTTAAGCGTGAGCTTGACGCCGAGGATGCGGGCAATGCCAACGGCCATGAAGCTATAACCACCAAAGTCGAAGTAGATCCGCAGCGTGAATAAAAAGGCGTAAAACCAGACTAGCCAGGGATTTGCAGCTTCCGCCATGCCTGCGCTATTAGCGCTAACGTAGGGCGCGATGTTATCGCCCAGTACAAACTTCATGAACAGGCCCAGCGATAGCCAGCGCATTCCGATATCGAAGTTGTCAGCAGTGAACTTGAACTTGAAGTTCTGGATCTGAGGCAGTAGCTTGCTGCGACGCTCAATCGGGCCTGCCACAATCTGAGGAAAGAACGAGACGAAGTTGATGTAGTCGAGTAGCTTGATTGGCTTTTTACGGCGGGCCGTGTACGAATCGACGACAAAAGCTACCATTTGAAAGGTGTAGAACGAAACGCCGGGGGGGATGTTGCCGAAGACAGGCAGGGGAAACGTTGATTCCCAATTGTTCGGCACGGTGGTGGCAAGACCAACAAAGTCTTCTATGAAGAAGGTGAGGTATTTGAAGTAGGCGAGGACGGCGACATCAAATATGATGATGGCCGCAGCGATGAGCTTTGCCTGTTTCCCTTCGCGGCGCAGCATGAGGCTGACCATGAAGTAGTTAAACAGAATCTCAAATAAGAAGACTGCAAAGCTGGTGCTGCTCGCGTTGAGGAAGAGGAGCAGGGAGAGGGCGGCAAGGCCGATGGTGTCAGCGCGATCGCTCCATCGGTCAAAAACCTTGCCGACGTAGCGCACCGTGAAAAAAGGAATGCTGGTGAGCGCGAGCACCCACCAAAACGAAAACTCAGAGAAGTTCAATGTCTTTGCTTCTAATCAAAATTAGCGACTATGGGCAAAGTGCCCGCGTTAACTGAGCCCTACGACAGTCTTTACAGACCTATTTAAAGGCTCACGTCGTACTCTTCCACCATGAATGCCGATGCCTTTTCAATGCTGGGATAGTCCCATAGCAAAGTAGAGGGCAGCTCAAGGTCAAGCCAGTCTTCTAAGTCGCCTACCAAGGTGACAGCATCAATAGAATCTAAACCGTAGCGAGTGAGCGGCTGGGCAACTTCGATGGTGCCAGGGTCAATCGACAAAACATCAGCAATTTGCTCTACTAGCCAAGCTTGAATCGCTTCAACTGGAGAGGCTTTGACGGGTGTTGCGACGCTAGTGGAGCTGAAGTTCTTGCTTTGTAGTTGCTGCATGGGTGGGAGTCTCCTGTGGGGTGGGGTTAGCTGTTGCGGTATTCGGAGCAGTTCTTTCAGCGGCTTGAGCTGGGTTTGGCTGTGCAAGCTGAAAAGGAACGATGGAAAACATGCGATCCGTCTGGTGTAGCTGCAAAAGGTGCTGGGCTACGTTTTCGTGGTAGGCCGCTGGGGGCGGGGTTAGCGACAGGCGGAAGTGAGAGAGCAGCCGGTGTAGGCTAAGAACAAGCCACTCGCCTTTGGCGAAAAAGTCGCCAAGTTCGGGGAGTTGCCGGTTGTGAACCCACATGAGGATGGCGGCGATCGCAGCGTGCAAATAGCAGTACTGCTTCGCTAGCTCAAAGCTTTCAAACGACTGATCGTGACCATGCTCAAAGGCCGATCGCGCAATCAATTCGTCCTGAGCATCCAGCTCTTCGAGAATGACCTGGCCGAGTTCCAGCACTTGGGAAAGCACGGCTTTATCAACCGTCGAATCGTTCGAGGATTCAAGCTCCGCAAGCTTTTCAAGCGCAAACTCTAAGCCCTGCATCACATCGTCAGCGCCCCGGCTAATTAGCTCCAGCTTGTTCGGCTCAAACGTAGGTACGTCTTTGTCGAGTGAAAAGCTTTGTGCCAAACGCGCCTTCATCGCCGCTAGCTTCTTCGGCTTATCGCGAATCTTCACCCGTGCTTTGGCAAGCTGTCGTCGCTGCAAAATCAGCGCGTGTAAGTTCACTACCGAACTGCCGTCAAACATGCTGATGATGGCGCTATCTCGCAGTGCCTTTTGAAAGACGCCCGAGTCGTGCTCGTCTCGCATATAAAAGCGCGAGCCCAACACAACAGAGGTGTCTTTCATGACCTTTTCTAAGGTCACGGGCACAAAGTATTTGTCTACGGCTGACCACACGCTGAACTGATTGGTGGCGACGTGAAAGCCTCTAGCCGCGCCAATATTGACGCAATCGCAAATGAGAATATCTAAGAAGGCATTCGACAGAGTGCGCCGCGCGTGGGGCATGTCGATGACGGTTTTGTCGTAGAGCCTGCGGTTCACAGCGAAGTTAAGCGTGGTACGCAAGCAGGTATCCGCTGCGCCTTGAGAGAAGGCCGCGCAAAGCGCCCGTGTAATTTGGAATCCCTTAAGCCCTAGCTCTAGGCCATGCCCTTCTTTACCAAGCAGCATACTCTCAGGCACAAAGCAGTCGCTAAAGCCGATGCCGCTCATGTCTGCTGCTTTGATGCCGTGGGTTTTAATTTTTGGCAGATTGTAAACCTGGCTGGGGTTGAGATCCTTCTTCTCCACCATGAATAAGGAAAGGCCGCGATTGCCGCCTTTGGGATCGGTGCGCGCGAGCACGAAGGTAACGCCTGAAATGGTGGCGCGGTTGATGGGCCACTTTTCGCCGTTGAGTAAGTAGCCGCCGTCAACTTTAGTTGCTGTTACACCGCCGCCTACTAAGTCGCTGCCGTGTTCGCGCTCCGAATAGGCCAAACACATGGCCGTGTGGTCTTCGCGCATCAGGCTTGAGAGCTTTTCTTTTTGCTCGTCGGTACCTGCCATCCAGGTGAGGAATGACCAGAACAGCGTGGTAAAGGCGATGGAGATGTTGAGGTCGCGGCGGGCGAGGACGCGGACAAAGGCGACGAACTCTTCAAAGGAGGTGAATTTGCCGCCGCATTCGGTGGGGATGTAGTAGTTTTGCAGGCCCCAGTTGTAGAGCCAGGCGATTTCGTCGTGAGGAAACTGCTCGGCTTCGTCTAGTTCAGCGGTGTGCTGAAAGGACATGAGGCTGTCGGGCTGATGGGGATTGCCCAAGGCCGCTTCTAGCTGTTCTGCGAGCTGATATTGCTTAAGCGTCATGGCTGTATCCCTCCTATTTACTTGCTAACGTTTGCGCTAATGACTCGACTTCGTGAGTCAAGTTCCGAACCTTGGCGGTCAGGCTCGGGTTCTCACTCCAGTCGGCAACTACCTCTAGTTCGCCTGCTAAAAAGCTGGCCTTACATTTGCGGCGCTGAATTTTGCCGCTGGAGGTTTTGAGCACGTTACCGGACTTTACGAGGGCCACAGCGTATACCTGAAGCTCATGGGCTTCGGAGATTGCCTGGCGAATTTCGGTGATGGTGTTTTCGGCATTGAGGGTTTTTTGTAGCGATCGCTCCACCTCCTGCACCACGACCAGCCGCTCCTCCCCATCCTCAATAATCGAAAAACAAGCGCCATAGTCAGGCCGCATTGCTGCATCAGCCTGCTGCACCGTCCACTCAATATCTTGGGGATAGTGATTTGTGCCGCGAATAATAATTAAGTCTTTAATGCGGCCTGTAATATACAAGTTGCCGTCTTTAATAAAGCCCAGGTCGCCCGTACGCAGGTAGCGAGTCGCGCCTTCATCAGCAATCTGAGCCTCAAACGTTTCTCTAGTTGCTGTAGGCCGCTGCCAGTAACCATGCGCTACACCAGGGTCATTCACCCAAATCTCACCGACCTCATCGTCAGCGCATCGCGTCAGCGCATCAGGATTGACAATGGCAACCTCAGTTTCACAGACCAAAGCGCCACAGCTCACAGCTTCGCGAATGTAGCTAGACTCAGGCCCGGCTAACGCAATTCGACCTTTCTCAAGTTCGCTTGCTTCTAAAGACAGAATGACGGGCGCTTCTCCGACAGGCGTAGAAGAAACCAGCAGCGTTGCTTCCGCTAATCCGTAGGCGGGCGAAAAGCTCTCCCACTTAAACCCGTAGTCAGCAAAAGCCTCATGAAATTCGCGCATGACCCGAGGGTTGATCGGCTCGGCGGCATTTCCGGCGCTGAGCCAACCGCTGAGGTTTAGCCCTTCACGCTTAGCGGGTTTGATTCGCTTTATGCACAGCTCATAGGCAAAGTTGGGAGCCTGGCTATGGGTTGCACCGTACTTTTGAATTGCTTGCAGCCAGCGTAAAGGTCTTTTTACAAAGGCCAGCGGAGCCATGATGTAGCAGGGCGCGCCGTTGTAAAGCGGCTGCATAAGTCCTTCGACGAGGCCGTAATCGTGGAAGTAAGGCATCCAGGTGACGGTGGGGCCATCAGACTTGTAGCCGCAGCCACGTTTCAGGTAGTCGGAGTGGTGCAGCAGGTTGTAGTGGCTGAGCATCACGCCTTTGGGCGTTGAGGTAGAGCCTGATGTGTATTGCAGATAGGCTAATACGTCTTTATTGACTTCAGGATCTTTCCACTCCTGCGCTAGCGACAGATCGACTGCTTCGGTGTCGATCCAGTGCATATTGTCGAGTTTGTTATCCCCTTCAGGAAGTTCAACGTCAGAGCCTTTAATCAGCTCAATGATGCGGTCGTTGCTAAGAACGATGGTGGCTTTAGCATCTTTGATGATTTCGCGCAGGCGGGGAAGGGTGCGCTTCATGCGGCCTGCATCGGGGGGCGGCACGGGGATGGCGATGACGCCTGCATAGAGACAGCCGCAAAAGGCCGCGACGACTTCTATGCCCTGTGGGTAGAGGAGGAGGGCGCGATCGCCTTTGGCGTTTTGCTGCTGGAGGAGGGCTGCGATCGCCCGTGCCTGCTCATCTAATTCTGCATAGGTGTAAGCCGCACCTGCTTTCTTACCGTCAACCAAAAACTGATAGGCCAAATCATTTGGCTGCGTTTTTGCTCGATATTGAAGTAGCTCTACCAGCGTAGAAAACTGGGTGCCCTGCGTTTCGTTCGTATGTGTATCGACACTTTTAGGTGTCGTTATTTGACTATGTTTAGGTGGAGAATAAACCATTGCTGATGCCGAAAAAGTAGCAATTATGTATCAGTGAAGCTACGGGCGTTTGGGTTAAACCGTCGTAAATAGGGCGATTTACGGAGAGGTTAGCGCTCGTTCTTAGCTTCGGAGCATTTTTAGATATATTTTGAGGCTAAGCTTGGAGTCAGTTTCAGATACTTGACGACTGGCTTCCGAAGAATTGACCAAATTAAGCGTATTTAGTGACTTAATTTGCCGACCTTCTCAGGAAGAATACTGGCACACTGCTCTAGGTATAATCACCTCCGTCTGCTCTCTTTACACAAACAACAACATTTTGCGTTTACTTTATGAATAAAATTTACCTACCCATGACGGACGGGTCGGAGCGGTAGATGAGCGAGGTGGTTCAGGTATGGCAGATTCCGCTACAGGTGTCCGAAAATACCGTTAGTGCCTACTTTACGTGTCTTTCATCAGACGAAAAGTCCAGGGCTAACCGTTTCAAGTTTGCTGATGATAAAAGGCGGTATGTGGTTGCTAGAGGGACGTTGCGGCATTTGCTAGGGCAGGCTTTGGTGCGATCGCCCCAATCAATCACCTTTTCATACGGCAAATACGGCAAACCCAGCATCGATGGCGTTTATTTCAACCTCTCTCACTCAGGCGAAATCGCCCTGTGCGTTTTAGGACATCACAGGCAAGTGGGCATCGATATTGAACGGCTAAAAACGATTCAGCGGCTAGACGGCATGATGGAACGCTGCCTGTCTTCGGGTGAGCTAGCGCAGGTGAAATCGATGCCATCTAGCGAGCAGCTTCAGGCTTTTTTGCAGCGATGGACTTGCAAAGAGGCTTACTTAAAGGCGATTGGATTGGGCCTAACGCAGTCGATGCAGACGGTTGAGGTGCAGCTAAGTCCGCCTCGGTTGGCGAGCGTCCCAATTGACTGCCCAGAAGGATGGTATTTAGACGTGGTGCCTATGCCAGAAAATTATGTCGGTGCATTAGTCGGCGCTGGGCCGTTTGTATCTCAGATGGAACACTGGGTACACCCTTAGTTAGCCGATCGCTATATTGATCACCTATTCGATTACGATGACGGACTTTACCGAGCGTTGAATGGGATTGCCTTCAGCATCTAATCGGGCTAGATGCGTTTGTCCGTTGTAATACAAAGAGGACGAGCTGCCACCGTCCAAGTTAAGAAGCTGGCTCGCACCTAGAGTAGAGGCAAATTCTGTAAGCTCGGCTAGCGTTAGGCCAGGAGCATCGAGGCGCTGGGCTACCATGATCAGCGAAAGCCCACCGTCTGGATAAAGGGCTAATGCGCTTCTAGCATTCGGATGCACGCTGCCGATTGCATCTCGCACCAGCTCATCATTTTCATAGGCCGTAAATGCCTCAGCTTCACTCGTATCGGCGGGCAATAGCTGCGGGCCAGCCCCAATCGCACTTTCAATTTTGCAACCCTCTGGCACAGGCGCGTCATGGAAGGTGATGTCGTACGGGCTAGATCTATCTGCCAGCGGGCAGTTATAAACCCGAAACTCTGAGCGGTTAAAGATTTGGGGAAGAAAGGCTTGCAGCCGGGGGTTACCTGTGAGTCCCTCGTTCTCTTCTGGATCGCCTGCAACCTGGCCCTGGCTAATGAGGTGAGACGTGGTTTTACCGTTGTTAGGATCGAAGAAGCCACCGTTGATAACCGCTATAGCGCCTGGTATTTCCTGAGCAAATGCTTCGACGGTCATTAGCTCATCTGCGATCGCTATCGAAACGGAGTCAGCGGGCGATGCGCTCACCACATGCACAGTCGCCTTCGGCAGTTCATACGTGTGATCGCTATCTCGATAAACGTATCTATCGGCGGGTTCTTCGGTTACTTCTTTTGCACTCACATTCTTCAAAGCTTGAATCGAATCTTCTGAGGCTGAAACGGTTTTCTCCCATTTGCCCAGGCCGATCCAAGCGAGGTTTACTGCAAGGAGCATCAGAAGCCCGCCCAGTTTCCAGGGGAACTTCCAAGGTTTGCGGCTAGATTCTTTTTGAGAAGGCTTATCCTGCGGCATTACGTACTTTCTCGCTGTAGTCTTTGGGCCGAACCTGGCGGAACCCCTGAAAAGCAAGCTGCCTAATCCAACTTGGTAAGTACGATAGCATTTGTCCTACTTTGGCTCGATTAGAAAGTGCCCCTGCCGTCTTAAGCTCTTGAATAAGCTGCCGTCCGCGCTGAGCTTCACCCTTTTCTATCAGGCGCATTGCCAACACCTGCTTAAGCCCATTGAGCTTATTGATACGCGCTGCTTCTAGCGCAGGCCGATGAGAAAAACGATAGCTGTCCAGACAAAACGACTTGGCCGTGAGGAAATGAATGTCTTGCTTAAGGCTCGTTTGACCGCCATGAAAGCGATATTCCATCAGCCGTTCAGGAATAAAATACGCGGTTTGATCGGCCAAAGCGCAGCGAACTAAAAGATCGAAGTCCTCACAGCCGTCTGCCTCAAAACGCATGAAGTCCACAGCTTCTAAGCTGCTTTTGCGAAACAGCGAGGAGCCGACCTGTAAGCTTTGGTGCAAAAAAGTTTCTTCAACTAAGTCATCAATAACGCCGTGTCTCAGGCGGTCTTTGCCCCATTTTGCCGAGTTTGCAGCCGTTGCTTCTTCATCACGCTCATTGCGGGCGTTGATAATCCAGTGGTCGGTGCAGACGAAATCTACCTCGGGCTGTGCGTCGAGAACGGCAACGGCTTTTTCTAAAAAAGTAGGCGTCAGGGCGTCGTCGTCATCGAACTTGATGAAGTACTCGCCTGCTGCTGCTTCATAGCCTGAGCGCATGTTGCGGCTGCGCTTGATGTTTTGCGGATGGCGGATGTAGCGAATGCGCGGATCTGACCACTGACTGACGACTTCAGCGGTATTGTCAGGTGAGGCGTCGTCGCAGATGAGTAGTTCAAAGTCTGGATAGGTTTGGCTCAAAACGCTTTCGACTGCGTAGGGCAAAATAGCGGCGCGGTTGTAGGTAGGTACGCAGATACTAACTTTGGGTGTAGCAGTAGAGTCGTTAAGCACAGGTGCGAAGGGTAGAAGGACGAATTAACTTATTTAGATATGAGTATTTCTCTTGGGCAAGCTAGATTCCATAAGGATATCTTGAAGATTATTCAGTTTGCGTTAGCGAATATCAGCAAAGCTGTCACGATCACATTGATATAACATTTGTTGATTCGTTCTTTTTTACCCTGCAATGGCTACCGTAACGAGCGCGGATATCTCCGCTTCATACTTCCCCACGGTTTCGGTCATTGTGCCTATTTACAATGGCGAGCAGGATTTGCCAGGGCTGCTAGAGTGCCTGATGGGGCAGACGTACCCGGCTGATCGGGTGGAGTATTTGCTGGTGGATAATGGGAGTTGCGATCGCACCCCCCAACTCCTAGCCGCCGCCGCTGCCACCTTCACCGCCCAGAACCTCACCCTCAAAATCCTCAACGAACGCGACATCCAAAGTGCCTACGCCGCTCGCAACACTGGCATCCGCGCAGCTACCGGCGAGTTTCTAGCCTTTACCGACGCCGACTGCTACCCACAGCCCGACTGGCTCACCTATTTAATCCAACCTTTTCAAGATAAAACCATCGGCCTCGTTGCAGGCGAAATCGTCGCCTTCCCTGGCACTACCCTGCTAGAGAGCTACGCCGACCGCAAACATATCATGAGCCAACAAGACACACTGGCTCATAAGTTTTGCCCCTACGGTCAAACGGCTAATTTGGCCATTCGTAAAAAAGCGCTAGAGGCCGTAGGGCTATTTCGCCCGTATCTTACAACCGGCGGCGACGCTGATATCTGCTGGCGTGTGCAGCGAGAAAGCGACTGGAAAATTCACTACGCACCCAAGGCGACCATTCAGCACCGGCACCGGCAAACGCTCAAAGATTTGCACAGCCAATGGTACCGCTACGGTAAATCCAACCGCTATCTACATGAGCTGCACGGCATCGATTTGGCCTGGCCGTTACCGACTAGAGAACGCAACCGCAGCCTATTGCGCTGGGCGCTTAAAGATTTTCCTAAAGCCGCTGCCGCTCGCGCTTTAGCCAAAGGCCCGGCTATCGATATGCTGATTTCGCCACTTGATATCTACTGTGCTCGCGCTCGCGACTTGGGACAAAAGGAAGCCAAGCTGCCTGAAAACGCTCGGCAAAAAGCCTATTTACCCGCGCTGCATCCCGTCACTGAATAATGCCTGCTATGAATATTTTGATGCTTTCCGCCACGTTTCCGTATCCGCCGACGCGGGGCGGTACTTCGGTGAGAACGTTTAATTTGCTCAAATATCTCAAGCAGCAAGGGCATCAAATTTCGTTGGCAACGCTGCGCGGTGGTGATGTATCGGACGCGGAGGTTGCAGCGCTTGAAGAATGGGTGAATGAGCTGGCTGTTTTTCAAAGACCTTCTAGTAGCAAAGATTCTGGCCTATTAGGCAAAGGGCAGCGCTTGGTAAAGTTTGCGGTAGACGGTGTACCGCCGAGCGTGAGTGGGATGCATTCAGAGGAAATGCAGCGCTGGGTGAATGGCAAAATTGAGAGCGGGCAATTTGATGTGATTACCTGTGAGCACAGCGTTAATGAGTCGTATGTGCCAGCGGATGTGGGGCGACATATTCCTATTTCTGTGGTGAATATTCATAGTTCGGTGTATGGAACTTGCGCGCATCAGCTAGCAGGAGGGACGGCTGAGAAGCCCTGGCGCGATCGCCTCAACCTCCCGCTACTCAAACGCTACGAAAAAAACTACTGCCAAAAATTCTCAAACCTCGTCGTCACCACCGCCGAAGACCAAACGCAAATGGCTAAGCTGAGCGGCAACTCCAACATCGCTATCATCCCTAACGGCGTAGATCTCACGCTATTTCCCATGCGCCCCCAAGATCCGAGCGGCTATAGCCTGGTGTTTATCGGTGCAATGGACAATCTGCCCAACATTGACTCTGTAACCTTTTTAGCCAGAGACATTTTTCCTTTAGTGCGCCATCGCTACCCACAGGCGACGCTCTCTTTGGTAGGTGCTCGGCCCGGCGCTGCGGTCAAAGCTTTAGGCGAAATTGAGAATGTGACGGTGACGGGCAAAGTGCCGGAGATGACGCCTTATCTGCATGAGTCAACGGTGTGTGTGGTGCCGATGCGGACGGGATATGGCATCAAAAATAAGACGCTAGAGGCGATGGCGGCGGGGATTCCGGTGGTGGCGAGCGATCGCGGCTTAGAAGGCTTAACGGTAGATGATGGCACGGTGCCGCTACGGGCATTGCGAGCCAATGCGATTGAGGACTATGTGCGGGCGATCGCGCAGCTTTTTGATTCGGCTGAGCTGAGGCAAACGCTCTCGCAGAACGGGCGGCGGTTTATTGAAGAGGAGTTTACGTGGGCGATCGCAGGTCGTCGATACGAGCAGGTGCTATCAAAAGAACGATGAACTTACTGTGAAGAAGGGGCTGGTTTAGAACCAGTACTTTCTCGGATTCGTACTGAATATGCAATCTCCCTTTAGCTGAGATCGCAAGTGTTCTTAAAACACTCACTATTCAAATCCTACGAAACGCACAAAATTATGAAAATGAATAAGATAGCGCTCATACTACTGTCAGCAGCGACTTCTGCGGCTGCGCTCCTCTCCGGTATCTCTTCGGCTTCAGCCGCAACTATCCGGGCGTTTGGTCTGACTGATAGCAACACGCTATTGTCATTTGATTTGGCCGACCCTACCAAAACCAACTCAGTTGCCGTCAGCGGCGTTGACGGAACGCTTTTAGGCATTGATTTTCGCCCTGCTAATGGCAAGCTCTACTCGATCTCTGATACAGATGCCATCTATACGATTGACACATCTACAGGCATGGCAACGTTAGAAAGTACGCTTTCACCGCTTTCTTTCAACGGTGGTCAGCTTTCAGGCTTTGACTTTAACCCTGCTGCCGATCGCCTCCGCCTTGAAGGGGCTAACGACCAAAACTTTCGCATTAATGTAGATACGGGTGCGATCGCTGACTTTGACGCCGACACGCCCGGCGTTCAACCTGACGGCACCCTGGCCTACGTTGCAGACGATATCAACGCTGGTGTAGATCCCAACATCACCGCAGTCGGCTACACCAACTCTTTCCCTGGCGCGCCCGCAGGCCGTAGCACTCAGCTCTACGGCATCGATTTTGCCCAAGACACGCTAGTGCTACAAAACCCACCCAACGCGGGCGGGCTCAACACCATCGGCGCACTCGGCTTCGACTTTGATGACGTTGGCGGCTTCGACATTCTCTCAATGAGCGCAGGCGATAACATAGCCTATGCAACCTCGGGCGGCATGTTCTATGGCGTGAATCTGGCAACGGGTGAGGCCACAAGCCTCAGCGCGATTGGCGATGGTAATACTCGCCTAGTTGGACTGGCAACTGCTAAAGTGCCTGAACCTGCTACGGTAATGGCCTTGATCGGCTTTGGTGCGATCGCGCTTCGCAGCCGTCGCCGTCAAACTGTATAAGTTAGCCATACAGTTTGTAGACGCTATACCAACACTTTGAATACCGACTTTGGGTGCCTAATCTTAATCAAGATCAGGCACCTGATTTTTGTGTTGTGAGGTAATCGAAGATCCGCTGCTAATTATGTCTAGGAGAAGATGAACCAATGGTGTACCTTGTGAGTGTGCATAATGCGCAAAACGCAAAACGCAAAGTATGATTAGAACATTCTCCGACAAAAGACTGGCTAACTTCTGGGAGAAAGACAAGCCGCTAAAGTTGCCGATTAAAGCCGCTAAGAAAATAGACCGAATTCTGACGCTGCTGAACGAAGCTGATAGCAAAGGGAAGATGCTAGAAACGTTTGGCTCACCTGGCTTTAATCTCAAGCCGTTTAAGGGCCGAGCTGATTGTTGGGAGATACGAGTGAGTGGAAACTACCGCTTGCTTTTTGTGTACAAAGACGGAAACGTCTATGAGATTGAGTACACCGACGCGATTCACTAGAGATAAGAACCTATGTCATTAAAAACGCCTGTATCTGTAGGAGAAATTCTCGAAGAAGATTACATGGAGCCAGCCGGTATTTCAGCGAGCTTCTTAGCTGAGCAGGTAGGTGTATCACCTTCGACGATTACACGGATTTTGAACGGAAAGATCGGACTTAGCCCGGAAATGGCGCTTAAGATAACGGCTGTGTTGGGCGGTAATGCCGAAGTGTTTCTAGCCGTCGATGCGAAGTATCGTTTGTGGTTAGCACAGCAGTCTGTGGATATCAGTCAGCTCAAGCGTCTAGACCTGGAAAAGATGGCGGCGAGAGTTCAAGCTGGCGATGGTTTTGCAGCGGTATTTCAAGGCGCAGAGCAGTAAGAATCAGGCAGGTTAAAGAAATAATTTCCACGATGAGTGTAGCGCGGGCTCAGATAAAAGTATCTTCGTCATAGAATATCTTTGCGCTTCTGTTGCCATAGGCTGACGCTCAAGCACACCAGACTATGCACACACAAAATCCCCCAGTTCAGCGCCAAGTTTTCCCAGGTTGCATCGTAGGCAGTATTGCCATCGAAGGGTAAAGTGACGCCGGGCATTGCTTCAGGCACCATGCTGTTGATATCTAGTGAAGCTGCATAGCCGCCGATAGACCAGCGGCTGATCATTAGCCAGGAAATGAAGCGGGCCGGGCCGTCGAGATCAAAGAGGATGCCGGAGAATATAATCTGAGGCAGGAGCAGCAAAGGTAGGGCGCTGTTGGCCTGAGTGGGATTTTTAACTATGGATGAAATCATTAGGCCCAGGCTGATGCTGGCGATGAGGGTGAGAAAGGTGGTGATGATGACGCCTGCAAACCAGGGCAATAGGTCTGGATCGGGGGATTCAAAGCCGATGATGATCACAAGCATGAGTAGGAAGGCTTGAATGATCGCTAAGGCGGCATGGATAGAAAATTTGGAGCCGAGGTAGGGGACGAGCTGTAAGTTGACGAGGCGCTCGCGCAGGTAGATGTTGGCTTCTTTGACGATGGTTTGAGCGGTGCTGGAAAGGCCGACCCAAATGGTGGCGCAGGTGAAAACGAACAGAACGCGCAGGGCCATGGGGGCGTGTTCGGGTGCGACTGGCACGGCGGGTTCAGCGATGGGGCTTTCGCCGCGTAGGGCTAGTCTTAAGAGCGCGACGCCGATGGGAGCCGTGAAGAATAAGAGAAGGAGGCTGAACCTGTCGCGTAATACCAGATCTAAGTACCGCCGACCTAAAATCCACCACTGCCTGAACCAGGAGCCTTTTTGTCGCTTGGGTCGGACGGAAGAGCTGCTGTTTTGTGCGCCTGATAGGGCTGTTTCTACGTATTGATGATGGATGGGCGATCGCTTAAATTTCTCAGCCCAGTGCTGTACGTTCTGCGCCCGCTGATCGTCGGTGTTTCCCTCATCGAGCTTGATATAGATATCAGCGAAGTGTTTGAAGTCGGGAGAAGGGGCTTGAAAAAAGGTCATGGCGTCTTCGGGCGGGCCAAAGTAGCAGAGCTGACCGCCGCTGCCCATGAAAATGACGCGATCGCACGCCTCCAAATTACTCGTCGCATGAGTCACTAGCACAATCGTCCGGCCCTGATCGGCTAGCTCTCGCAGCAGCTCCATCATCTTTTTATCCAGGCCAGGGTCAAGGCCCGAGGTCGGCTCGTCTAAAAAGAACAGCTTGGGATTGGCGAGTAATTCCACCGCGATACTGACGCGCTTGCGCTGCCCGCCGCTGAGCTGATGAACCACGGTATGCCGAACGTGGCTGAGCTTTACTTGATTCAACGTGTTCGTAATGGCCGCTTCAATATTGGTGTCGGGCGGCAGGCGAAGCTGACAGGCATAGGTCAACACTTCCTCTACGGTTAGCTCGCGGTGAACGATGTCATCTTGCGGTACGTAGCCGATATCTCTGCGATAGAGATCAAAGTTTTGGCGCAGGTCGTCGCCGTTGAGCAGCACGACGCCTGATGTAGTTGGGGCAATGCCCAGCAGCGTTTTCATCAGCGTGGATTTGCCAGCACCACTGCCGCCGACAATCGCGACGAGCTGCCCTGGTTCGATGGCGACTGAAACGTCGTTGAGGATGGTTTTTTCGGTGTTGGCGTATTTGACTTTGCGCACCAAGTTGAGCGCGTCTAGGCGAATGCGATCGCCCGTATCAAAAATCTCTAGCAGCGACTCTCGATACAGCAGCGTAAACGGCCCGATCTGAATCGTGTCGCCATCTTGAAGCTTATGCGGCGCTTTTAGCCGCTGCTTATTTACAAAAGTGCCGTTGGCGCTATGGTCGCGCAGCGTGTAGGTGCCATTCTCAGCGCGGGTAACTGAAGCGTGATGCCGCGATACCGATGGGGCATTTAGCATCATTGCCGCCGCCTGATTTTCGGGCTCACGGCCTAGCTCCACTTTGGGCGATTGCAGCGTTCTTAAGTTCAGTCGCGACGTGTTCGGCCTGTTGCTGGTTACCGGCGCTTTGGGCCGTACGGTGTAATCCATCAAAATCATGTTCTGAGGATTTTGACCGATTTGCAGTTGGGTATTGTCTGAGCAGCAAACAACCCGGCTGAGGCTTGATTCGGGTGTGATTCATGAACAGCCCGTTAGTGCTGGGCTTTCCTTTGCCATCGCCGTCATACGCTCGGTAGCGATCGCCCTCCCGCTTAAACAGAATATGCCGCCCTGAAATCACCTCCCAGCCCTGCTCAGGAATTGGCAAATTGGCCCAGGTGCGATCGCGCCCTAACCGATGCTCGTCCTCACACAGATCAAACCGCAGCAGCTTACCGCGATTATTTAGCTCAATATAGGGGCTAGTCAGCAGAGTTTCAGACGAATTGGTAGCCATAGCAGCCTTGCGTTCAGGAGTTGCCTTAGAGCCATTCAACCAGCATTGTGCAGTTTGTGTAAATAAACGCTCCCTTCGCTATAACAGCCTTTAAAGTAAAGGCTAATTCTCTTAGACTCATATATCGGGAATAAGGCTAGTAAACGGCGTATTAACGACTAATTGCTGCGTTTTATCGGTCTGCAAGCAATCTCATATTTTCATTATTTATTAGGAACGAAGCGATGGCATCTCCAGAGGACATGACGCCTGTAACACTGAGCAATCGCTATCGGGTCTTGAACGTGTTGGGCGATGGCGGCTTTGGTAAAACGTTTTTAGTCGAAGACACGCAGATGCCGTCTAACCGTCAGTGTGTGCTCAAGCAGCTTAAGCCGGTTCATGACAATCCGCAGACGAGCCAGATGGTGAAAGATCGCTTTCAGCGCGAAGCGGCCATCTTAGAAAAGCTGGGCGAAGGCCATGAGCAAATTCCGCGCCTGTACGCCTATTTCTCAGAAGCCGATCAGTTTTATCTGGTTGAAGAATGGGTGCAAGGCGATACGCTAACGCAGCGCGTGCAAAAGGAAGGGCCATTGCCTGAGAGAGCGGTACAAAACATTCTGGCAAATCTACTGCCCGTGGTTGCTCATGTCCATAGCGAAGGCATTGTGCATCGCGATATTAAGCCTGACAACATAATTCTGCGACAAAAAGACGGCAAGCCGGTGCTGATCGACTTCGGTGCAGTGAAAGAAACGATGAACACCATCATCGACAGCCACGCCCACAGCTCACACTCTATTGTGGTCGGCACGCCTGGCTATATGCCTGCTGAGCAGCTATCGGGCCGTCCTGTTTTTGCTAGCGATCTTTACAGCCTTGGGATGACGGCGATTTATGCGCTCACGGGCAAAATTCCGCAGGAGCTAGAGATTGATCCGAGAACTGGCGAGCTGCTGTGGCGGCAGTATGCGCCCAATCTGACGCCTGAGTTTGGTAATTTTTTAGACTGTGCCATTCATATGAGCGCGCAAAGTCGGTTTCCGGTCGTTCAAGAAATGCTGTCTATCTTGAATGGCCTAATTTTGAACGGTATGACAGCGGCAACGCCAGTGCCGCATAGCGATGGCGGCATTCCTGAAACCAGGCAGTCTTCGCAGACGATTATTTCTGCGCCGCCTGGCTCGCCCGACTCAGCCTATTCGACGGCGGCTGTTGCGCCTGCTGCTGCCTCTGGCTATCAAAGCACTGGCTATCAAAGCGCTAGCTATCAAAGTCCTAACAGCGCCAATACTCAAATGGCCGTGCCGCCGACAGGTTCGTATGCAGCGGCGGTGCCCTCTGGAATTCAGCCTGCGCAGTCTTCCGGGCAGTGGAAAAATGCCGTAATTATCGGCGGTATGGTTGGCTTTAGCGTGCTGCTAGGGGCTCTGGTCGTAATGGATCGGCTACCGGGGGCTGCGGATGCTAGCCCAGATAACTCTGCTGAGGTGAGCCCAGCTGAAGACCCGGAAGTGGAGTCTGGTGAAACAGAGGCCGAAGACCCAACGGCTGATCTTGAAATTCCACCGCCGACACCCGTGGCTCCTTCTGTCCCGGCTCCACCTCAAACGGCATCGGTACCGGGGTCTAATAGCTCAATTGTGGGGCAGCCGGGGAGTAAGAATATTCGCTCGGGGCCAAGTACGACCTACGGTGTGGTCGATTCGGTGCGGGTGGGCGATCGCGTCAAAGTCGTAGACCGCAGCAGTGACTCGGGCGGCAATCCCTGGTATCGAGTGCTGGTGCCCAGTGGTAATTCGGGCTGGATAGCCGGGCAGCTCATTCAAGTAGATGGCGACGCTGCACCGCCACAGCAGTCTAGACCACAGCAGGCCAAACCACAGCCGCCAGCGGATAATACCAATGCTGCGATTGCGGGTCAGGCAGGCAGTAAAAATATTCGCTCTGGCCCTGGCACTGATTATGAGGTGGCGCATATCGCTTATCCGGGCGATCGCGTCGTCATTCGCAACTCTGCTAAAGACTCAGGCGGCTATAGCTGGCATGAGGTCTATTTCCCAAAGTCGGGCGCAAGCGGTTGGATCGCCGCGCAGCTTGTCAGCCCGGATTAAGTACAATCGGCTAGGTACAATCAACTAGACGTAACGATTATTCTCGCCCTTTTGGCCTGGTGCTCTGTCGATGAAGCTTTTTCACTCTATTCCTAAGTCGACGCTCTACGTTGCGATCTCCTGCATCACCGCTGTTGTAATTGTGCTGGGTGGGCTGACGCTCAGAGCGAGCGTTTTGGAAAGTAGCCTGTTGAGAAATAAAGAGCCTGAGGCAGCTTTGAACGATACGCGATCGCCCCTCGCTGACGAAAATAGCTCACAGGCCGCTATCAAACCCAGCCCAGATATTATTCCAGGTAGAGTTCCTAAGCCTATTCCCGTTCCCTCTGGCACAGACTCGACCTTTAATCTGCCCGATGAAAGTGCTTATCCTCAAGAGGATCTGGGTGAGCAGTCGGTGGGTTCTTTAGGGGCGGGGGCGATCGCAGGTGCCCCTAAAATCCCTTCAGCAGGCATATCTGGTGACGCCTTCAACCACTTGCCCTACGCCGAAAACAATCCAGCTAGGTTAGAGAGCGTGGGTTCTTTCGTCCGCGAATCTTATGAGCGCGCCGAATCTCTAGACTTCGAAGCTGTACAGTCCTTTGCTAACATGCGAGCTGCTGCTGCTGCTGAAGGTATCAACATCATGCCAATTTCAGGATTTCGCACCTTTGCCGATCAAGCGCAGCTATTTGAAAATCAGGTTGAGCGCAAAGGCAGTGAGGCTGAGGCTGCTAGGTACAGTGCACCGCCTGGCCATAGTGAACATCATACCGGCTACGCTATAGACATTGCCGATGCCGATCAGCCCAATACCGACATCAAGTACAGCTTTGAAAATACAGCAGCCTACCGGTGGCTAAAGACAAACGCTTACGCTTATGGATTTGAAGAGTCTTTTCCCAAAGGCAATACGCAGGGCGTCACCTTTGAGCCCTGGCACTGGCGCTACTTCGGTTCTGAAAGAGCTGAGCAGATATTTGCGCCTGCCCGCACTTATTTCCCGGCAGGCTAGATTGTTAAAGAACTGTCCCTAATAGGATGTCGCTAGTAGCAATATTCGCTGCACTGGATCATAAAACATCGAAACCCCCACAGAATCAACTGTAGGGGCGTAAGGCTTTACGCCCTCCGTCTGCTATTTCAACAATCCACGACTGTCCTAATAAGCGCCTTGCCTAATAAGCATCTTGCAGCTCATAAAAGTCAGGAGAAATATAGTCCTTCCGTAGCGGAAAGCCCTCCCAATCTTCAGGCATCAGCAGTCGCTTCAAGTTTGGATGTCCGTCATAGATGATGCCATACATGTCATAGCACTCGCGCTCTTGCCAGTCAGCCGCCTTCCAAATCCAATACACCGAGGAGATTCTAGGATTCTCACGCGGCAAAAAGCATTTGATTCGTACCTCTGATGGCGCGTCTGCATCATCAGTCATCTTAGTAAGGTCGTACACGCTCACCAAATCCTGACCGGGGCCAGAATCGTAAGCACACTGACAGCGCAAATAGTTAAAGCCGTTGGCATACAGCGCAGTTGCAAAAGGCAGTAAAAAATCAGGCTCAACCTTTAACACTTCCACTCCAGAGTGGTCACGCTCTAAAGTCTCATGCTGAAACCCTTGCTCACTAAGCCAGGTAGATACCTCACCAGCTTCGACAATGGCCGTTTCTTCTGTGCCTTCTGCTTTCTTCTCTTCTGTATCTGCCATCTACGCTTTCTCCTTACTGTCGTCTAGCTCCACACCTTCCACCTCAGCATTACGCTTATCAGGTGAAACCGGCATACCCATTGCTGCCATCAGCTCACGAGTCGGCTCCTCTCTAGTACCAGAAGCCAAATATTTGCCAGTCAGAATAGGTGAAACCACCTTCATGCTGTGGTCGCGCGTATAGAAGCGGTGAGTACTTTCAAACTGGCCGCGCTCCTGCATAGACTCATTGGCAATCTTCTTACGCAGCTTGATAATTGCATCAAAAATCGCCTCAGGGCGGGGCGGACAGCCTGGAATGTAAACATCCACAGGAATAATTTTGTCTACACCACGCAACGCCGTTGGCGAATCAGAGCTAAACATACCGCCGGTAATCGTGCAAGCACCCATCGCCATCACGTAGGCAGGCTTTGGCATTTGCTCGTATAGGCGAACCAGCGCGGGTGCCATTTTCATAGTCACAGTACCGGCCACGATAATTAAGTCTGCCTGGCGGGGGCTGGCCCGAGGAGCCAAGCCAAAGCGGTCAAAGTCGAAGCGAGAACCCAGCAGCGCTGCAAACTCAATGAAGCAGCAGGCCGTTCCGTACAAAAGAGGAAACAGGCTCGATAGCCGCGTCCAGTTATAGAGGTCATCGACCGTCGTCATGATGACGTTCTCTGACAAGTCTTGTGTAATCCCTGCATTTTGCGCAGGGTTCATAATCCGCTCGCCGGGGTTCATCCCGTCTAGCAGCATGTTTCTGCCTTTGCCCTGCAAAGATCCTGCTTTCATTCCTGATGCCATATCTGAGTTTACGACCACTCCAATGCTCCTTTACGCCATGCGTACACTAGGCCAACGACCAAAATCGCGATAAAAATTAGCGCCTCTACAAAAGCTAAAACCCCAAGCGTGTGAAAGGCGACTGCCCAAGGGTACAAAAACACTGTTTCTACGTCAAAAATAACGAATACCAGTGCAAACATATAGTAGCGAATGTTGAACTGAATCCAGGCCCCACCAATCGGTTCGCAGCCTGATTCGTAGGTTGTGCGACTCGCTGGCCCTGCGTTGGCAGGTCTGAGCAGTTTAGATGCGCCTAATGCGACAACGGGCACTAAGCTACTGATCAGCAAGAAGCCGAGAAAGTATTCGTATCCACTTAAAACAAACACACGCGATCGCCTTCAATTCTTCTAAAATCCCTCTTATTGTAGCGGCCTCGGTTCTCTCTGGCTCCTAAATTTCTAAGCTGGATTTTGCGATAGAACCGCATTCTTTCAGAAGCGACCCTTTTTGTGACTAGGCTCGCTGTAAAATCGCTACCGCTAAAGGCGTAGTGGCCTAGATGAAACCCGCCGTATGCAATAATAGTTAACAGATATTCTCATATTTTTTATCTCACCTTTCGCAATTTCGCCCTTCCAACTCTCACCCTAAGCAATGAGCACAGAGCCACCATCTAATCTCGACCCAGAGCAGTCGCCGCCTGTCGAAGAGATGATTCCGCTAGTTAAAACTGAGGAATCGCCTCAGCCAGCCGTCAAGCCAGCAGCCGACCCAGAGGCCGACCCAGAAGCGCCACCAAAGCCGCTAACACCTGCTGAGATGGACTGCTTTGAGTGTCGCTCTTGCGGCTACACCTACGAGCCTGCAAAAGGCGACAACCGCAGCGAAATCCCACCTGGCATTGAGTTTAGAGCGCTGCCCAAAGAGTGGCGCTGCCCGGTGTGTGGCTCTAGCACTACGCAATTTAGCAACATCGGCCCGGTCGGTACCGCTTCTGGGTTTAAAGAGAATTTGAACTATGGATTCGGCGTGAACACACTGACGCCGGGGCAAAAGAACCTGCTGATTTTTGGCGCTTTGGGCTTAGGCGTGCTCTTCTTTCTAAGCCTCTACGGCTTGCAATAAGAGCCTTCTACGGCTTGTTACACAGATGCGCTCTCAAACGGCTCGCATCTTTATATAGACTGATTTTTACTGGATTGGATTTTTGCTGGAGTGGTCATGCAGACGGTTTTAGAACACGTAAGAAAAACGATAGATAAAGGCAGATTAAAAGCGGTCTTTAGACAAAGCTTTGTGCTGGTGATGGTCGCACTGTTAGCGACTAGTTGCAATAAGATATTTTTAGCTGAAACTGAGACGAACCCTTGGGAAGTGATTGCTCTACCTACTGAGGCGTCAATTTCAGACGTGGCCTTTGCCTCGGATGGCGAACACGGCTGGCTAGTCGGTAGCCGCACGACGCTACTTGAATCGACAGACGCTGGTAAAACCTGGGAGCCCAGAATATTAGAGCTAGGTGAACAGCAGTACACGTTTACCTCAATCGATTTTGAAGGTGATGAAGGTTGGCTAGTAGGTCAACCCAACATCATGCTGCACACCACCGATGGCGGTACTTCCTGGTCGAATATTCCGCTCGATCCGCAATTGCCGGGTCAGCCGCTATTGGTGACGGCAACCGGCAAGAAATCGGCTGAGCTAGCAACAGACATTGGCGCTATCTATGTGACCAAAGACGGCGGTCAGCAGTGGAAAGGCTTGGTACAGTCGGCGGTAGGCGTAGTGCGCAACATGACGCGCGATTCTGAAGGTCGCTACGTTGCCGTATCAGCGCGGGGTAACTTTTACTCCACGTGGCTACCGGGTCAGGACGCCTGGCAGCCTCACAACAGAGAAAACTCTAAGCGCCTACAAAATATGGGCTTTAACAAAGACGGCCTGCTGTGGCTGATTGCTCGCGGTGGTCAGATGCAGTTTGGGACTGAGAGCGTTGAGTACGAAGACTTTACAGAGCCTATTAATCCTGAATTTGCCTCTAGCTGGGGCCTGTTGGATATGGCCTATCGGACGCCTGAAGAGCTTTGGGTAACGGGCGGTAGCGGCAACTTGCTTGTGAGCAGCGACGGCGGTGAGACTTGGGCTAAAGATAAGGCCGTGGAAAACGTGCCAACGAACTTCTATCGCATTAAGTTTCTAGGCACAGACCGAGGCTATGTCTTAGGTCAGCGGGGCTACTTGCTGCGCTATGAAGAAGAGCCAATGGCATCTGCGCCGACTGCTTAGGATATATGCCCTCTTCTCACTAGGTTTTATTACCTATGAGGGAGGGCACTTTCCCATTTCATTTCCGAAATTGCGATGGATTTGTTGTGAGGAGCGCAAAGAGTTTCGTATGATAGATGTTACGTGTTGATTTGCTTTAGTTTAGGAGACTTAAAGATATGGCTGGCGATACCGGTGAAAGACCTTTTGGCGACATTGTAACGAGTATTCGCTACTGGATTATTCACAGCATCACAATTCCTGCTTTGTTTATTGCAGGCTGGTTATTTGTTTCGACAGGCTTGGCGTACGACGCATTTGGCACGCCTCGCCCTAACGAGTACTATCCCAGTAACGAAATGGAAATGCCCATTATCGACAATCGATATAACCCCGATACTGTATTGCCTCGATAGTTAACGTGCGAGCAGCTTAAAACAAACTTAAAGAAGATACTTTTGGAGATTTGCCATGACCAGTGGAAACCCTAACGAGCCGATTACTTATCCCATTTTTACCGTCAGATGGCTGAGCGTTCATGCTTTGGCTGTGCCTTCGGTGTTCTTTTTAGGCGCGATCGCCGCGATGCAGTTCATCCAACGATAGCCCTCATACACTAAGCCCTCTATACAAAGGAGATACCCCATGGCTGATAGACCCACTAATCCGAACAAGCAGCCCGTTGAGCTAAACCGGACGTCTTTGTTTTTAGGTTTACTCGTTGTCTTTGTGACCGGTTTGTTGTTCTCTAGCTACTTCTTTAACTAGATTCTTTAAGTAGAAAGTTAAATCGGCAGACTAGCGCTCAAGATTGTTAACGTTGTGAGTAGGAGAGAGTCTCATGTTTCAAAACGGTAAAATTCCCCTGTGGATTGTTGCGACCGTTGCTGGCACAGGCGTGCTGGTGGTTGTCGGCATCTTTTTCTATGGTTCTTATGTGGGAACCGGTTCTGCCATTTAGAACGGCTTCTTCACCATTGAACTTAGTAGATTCCATAGAAAGCGACCCCTCAAAAGAAGGGTCGCTTTTTGTTTAAGCTAGTTTGTTTGATCCATTTAGCTCAAGTCAAACCGCTCACCCATAGGTGCGCTCAGATTAGGCACGCTCAGATAGCGATTACACTACGTCTGTTTGGCTATCTTCTGAAATTTGGCCAAAGGTAGAGGAAGTGCCGTCTGAGGTAGTGGCTTGACCGCGCTCAATGTAGAGGAATAGTGCAGCCATGGTGATGGCTGGAAACACTAGGCCAACGGTAGGCACGAGTATAGAAGGGAGGAAAGAAGCAGACATGTAAGTTGTCCTCTTTTGAAACAAAAATAATGCAGTATTACAACACTACTCTGAATTGGGATCAAAACTATCCTCCCTTAGTGGAAGTTAAAAATTGAAGTGCAACGGCTCAGGTTTGCTCTTGCGTTGAGTAAGTTATCCATCAGACCGCTCTCAACCGAAGTTAACGAACCTGGATAACCCTACTGATTCTCACGGCTTTGTTATAAATCATACAGACGGTATAGGGTGTCCTATTTCTTGCGAGGGGTTGAGATTAGTTTCTGTTCCGGTAGAGTGGAATCACACAGAAGGAAATGCCTAAGTTTGGGCTTTTCTGGTCAACACATTCGGAGAAAAACACATGATAGGCAATCTCATCGCTTGGGCTGTATTAGGCTTAATCTCTGGCGCGATCGCTCGTGCTATCTACCCTGGTGATCAGGGTCTTGGTATTTTAGGCACCATGATCTTAGGTATTATTGGTGCGTTCGTAGGTGGCTTCTTGTATTCACTGATAGGCGGCGGCGTAGCGGCAACCTTCAGCATAGGTAGCGTCATCGTTGCCGTACTCGGCGCAATCTTAACCCTCTTCATCTACTACGCTGTTACAAAGCGCACAGCATAGATCTTAATTTAGAGAGATTTTAGAAAAAGACTAGGCCAATCGGGTGTATGCTCGATTGGCCTATTTTTGTATTTTGCATCAGAAAACGTATTAAAAAGTCGTAGGAGATCCGTCGAAAGCGAATGGTAGATAAGCAGGCAGCGAGTGCCCTCGTTAGTGATATGAGACTCAAAGAGTCTTTGACTGACTTCGTTTTAGATGCAGAAGGAGAGATCGCAACTGCCCTAGAAACTTTTAGCGCCGAGCAGTTGAGCCGATGGTCGAAGCCTAGCCTATCTGGGCTCAATCGTAGCGCGCTCGCTATTGATATGTTTCTCACTGAGGGTAAGGTCGCAGATTCTAGTGTGATTGATGTGTTTGCGCGCGCTGATAGGACGCTATCGCCCGCCGATGAATCTCGGCTGCAAAGCTGGAAGGGAAGTTTTAACGGCCTATTTGTGGTGCGTAGCGTAGGCGAAGGTAGCTACGTATTGGTAAACTGGCTAACTGACAAGGCGTATAGCGTTTGGCCCGACCCTTCACAGAATCCTGAGCTACTGGCCCGTATTAGTCCTAAAGAGATCGTGTTAGGTCGGCTGATGCCGTTGAGCACAGAACCTCAGGCAGCCTGGACTTTTTCGGGGCCAATTACGCTACTGGGTAAGCTAGGTAAGCCTAAGCTGGCCGTTGCGATTGGTAACTTCAAAAAGTGGTTTCCCCAGCACTTGTATGGCGATGCTCCCGAGCTGAAAGAGGCCGCTTGGGCGTCTGTGAAGCAGCAGTATGAGGACTTTGTAGACCTTTTTGGCGGCGAGCAGGTAACGCTATCAGGCTATGAACTCAACAAAAAGTTTCAGATATATCAAGAAAAGAACACCGAGCAGCAGTTGACAGATGCCGGAATTGATAGCTCAAAGTCTCTAGGGGAGATGGCTAAAGACGCTGGGCTTTCTGAGGCGGAAGTCGCTGATGCAATGGATTCTTTGGGTGAGGAAAGTACGGCTGCTAAGGCTCTGCTGAAAAGCTCAAAGGCGCTCAAAATGGTGATGCCAAAGGCCAGCTTGCCGGATGAGTTTCGCAATGCTGAGGCTGTAACGGTGTTTGTGCATCCCCGGTGGGGGCAAATGCTGCTCAAGGACTACAGTCGCTTTGAAGAAAGGCTCGCCGATGAGCCGGGCAATACGGATGCAGCGGCAAACCTTGATCGCATGGTGCTGAAGTATCTAGAAGATGAGCAGGTGAATGCTTATGTATGGCAGCAGATTGTAGAGGCTCATGCCGCACCTGTTGAGGCATCACTGCGTCGGGTGGTTAATCAGCCTCAGCTTGATATAGAGACGGATTTGAACGGCGTGCTAGCGCGGTACGGAAAGCCTTTGACGCCTGAGCTACCTGAGAGTGCGAGCGTGCCAGTGCATTTGCATAACCTGTTTCAAGAAGCGGTGCAGGCTGTCGGAAAGACTGAGAAGCCGAAGGGCTCTAAGAAGAAAGCAAAGGCGAAGAAGTCGGGGTTTGGCGGCTGAGCCGATCAGGTCTTTTGAGGTCTTTTGGTCTTGTGAAGTCTTTCAATCTGGCTTGGCATCTACATGCCGCCACATGTGTAGTGCCAGATATGATTGATATGGTGCAAAGCGAGCTGCTGTACGAACTGTCTTTCGCCTTGTGCTAGTGAGCCGCTCGAGTGTTTTACGAGCTGTCACGTCGCCCTCAGGCCAAACATCAGGCTCACTGGATAGGCTCATAGGTATACTCGCCGCCAGCAGCACCACCAGGGACTACCTTTACCAGTTGAGAGGGCTGATTGCGATCGCCCGACGCTGGGAAAAACTTCACTGCGTCCGTTGCCCCTTCAACGTTAAATCCAGAGGTCGATAGAGCCGATTGCACCCCATCACGAGTTGGCGCTTGTGCGATCGCAGCAGCCAAAGATTTTACGGCATCGTAAGCAGTTGCAGTGCGCCAGCTGACAACGCCACCCCATAGTTCCAGCGACTCAGTGACAAAAGGGCTTCCTTCGTGGCTCAAGACATGCCAGGGCACGGCGATGGTTAGTCCCTCAGCGTTTTTACGACCCACGTCTAGCACCTTAGGATTGTAGAGCCCATCACTACCTACCAAGGGCAGCTCCCCCTGATTCACATTTATGACCTGAATTGATGTGTCTACAGTAGCTACAGTCAGCGCCATCATAATGATCTCTGCGCCTGCGTCTTTGGCCTCTTGTACGGCTCTGCCCGCGCTAAATCCAGTCTCATCAATATCAAATTCAGCCACAACTTCGCCGTTATTGCTGAGTAGCTCAGTGGCGAACTCTGCTTTTACTGAACGGCTGTAGGTGCTTTTAGAACTGTAGAAGACAGCAGCTTTTTGCTTGTTCAGCTCGTTTACGACGTAGCGGGCTAATGTAGCAGAGGCTAAGCGATCGCTCGGCACCGTGCGAAAAATATAGTCGCCCGCATCGGTAATCTTCACAGCCGTGCTCGTCGGCGAAATCATCGTCAACCCATTGGCCTCATAAACCTCAGCTGCCGCTAACGTCGTATCACTTGAAAAGTGACCCACCACGCCTAAAACACTTTCATTCACAACTAACTCGGACGCAAGTTCTTTAGCTCTCTCTTCGCTGCCCTCGTCATCTACCAGCAATAATTTTAGCGGCGTTCCATCAATGCCGCCTGCTGCATTGATATCTAGCTGTGCCTGGGCAACCCCTCTGAGTATCTCTAGTGCCGGATCGACAACTTTTCCTGCGGGCACTGAAACTGCCACCTCGTAAGCGGGCGCATCACCAATTTTGGCGTTATTGAGATAGACAAGGGACTCAGGATCGTTACGGTTTTCTGCAAGCGCCGCTTCAAATTCTGTTTGAGCCGTTGCATAGTCTCTAGTCGCTAGCGCATCAAGTCCGTTTTGCTTTGCTTCAGAAGTAGAACCGGGCAGAATCGATTGCCCTGAACTGCCGTCAGCACCAGCCAAAGACGTTCGATCCTCGCTATCAGGCTGGGCTCGCTCACCTGCAGTTGGAATATCAATGCCGCTCCCGTCTAGTTGGTTTATAAGCCACCATGCGCCGCCGCCTATCAAGGCAGATGTGATAAGTAAAGTTGCAATTAGAGCAGGTAGCTCGTTTCGTTTAGACATAGGAGGCAAGTAAACCGTTTTTATATATAAATCACATAATACGAGAGACTAAGCCAAAGATAAGGCGGAAAAGAACAGCGATCGCAACCGCGACACCTGCAGAGACTACCGCAATCACCAAGATAGTTAATAAGTTACCGTTTAGCAGGCTATTGAGCGGGGCAAATAGAACTACCGCAACCAGCGTCAGCCCGGCAATAATCAAAAAGTCCCAGCCTTCAATAACGCGACGAAGCTGTAGAAACGTCAGCATCGCAATCATTGCAATCCAGACGCCGCCGCCCACAAGAACCGTCCCAGCCGTGGCTAGGCTGAACGTTGCGATTGCCAACAACCCCGCTTCTGATCCTAAAAAAGCCGCACTGCTCAAAAACTGCATCAGTGGCATAGGTGGCGAAGGCGCAGCCTGCGTTTGAGGTGGCACGGGTTTTGGCACAGGTTTTGGCGTTGGCGTTGGTAGCAGAGGTGGGGGCCAGCCGATGGTTTTTCCTGGTGATGGGAGGGCCGATAAGACGGCTTTGGCAGTGGGATAGCGATCGCTCGGACGCGCCATCAGCATTTTATCGAGCACCTGAGATAGTGGCGCAGATACCTGCGTGTGAGAATGCCACCGCCAGCTATTTGTCGAACTATCGCGCAGCTCACTAGAACTCATGTTGGTCAGCAGCACAACGCAGGTGGCTGCCAACGCATACAGATCCGAGCTAGGATCTACGACCCCATTCATAATCTGCTCTGGTGGGGCATAGTCTGGCGAGCAAATGGTCGTTGGCCCGCGCTGTACGCCTGACGGGGCCGTCACTTCTTTCACCGCGCCAAAGTCGAGCAGCGACAGCCGCCCATCTCGCCCCTTCATAATATTCGAGGGCTTCACGTCGCGATGAATGGCTCCTTTGTTGTGCACAAAGTCCAACACGCCCAGCATTTCTCTAAGCACTTCAGTCACGGCTGCTTCCGAAAACTTGCCGTCACGCTCTAAAACTTTCTCCAGATCTTCGCCATCTACAAACTCCTGCACCAGATAAAACAGTTCTTCTGTCTGATTCGTCAGCGGGTTGGTAATCAGCAGCGGAAAGTAAGCGTACAGGTTAGGAATTTGAGGGTGTAGCAAGCCGAGGCGTTCTAGAACCTCAGCCTCAGTGCCAAATAGCCGTTGGGCAGTCGCCATCTGCGTAGCCGTAAGCGTCACTGGTGGCTGAAATAATTTGACAACGCAGTTTCGCTTGGTGGGAGAATCAAAATCGCGGGCTAAAAAAGCAGTGCCGAATCCACCCTTACCTAGTACGCTCATAGGCAGGTAGCGACCGCCCAAAATTAGCTCCATGCGGCAGGCGCTGCAATACTTCTGCTTCAGCGGCCTGGGAAGTTTGGGATTATCGAGGCTGGGGAAGCTATTGAGCGGATTAGGGCAATTTGGACGGGTGCAGTGCAGTTGCATGGGGCGATTTTAGCGTCAAACGGGGCAAACACTACGGCTGTCTTACAGCGATATAAAGAGTTTGGCAAACAAACGCATTATGCGTCTGCATCAACCGCTGCTTTCGTGACGCCATTGACTGACTCAGAAAGCTTCATAGACGATCCTTTGGTGGTTGCACTGGCCGCCGCTTTGCTGTCAGCCGCGGCTTTTGCAATTACCGCTTTCCCATTCATTTTAGAAGCCTTTGAGCTGGCCTTTGTGAACGCTAGCTCCCGGTTTGTAAACTGCGGCAGAATTTCTTTCGTGAACGCCTCTGCTGCCTTTGAGCGATAGCGATTGGGGTTAAAGATAACGGAGAGCGTTCGCGTGACTTCTACCGATTCAATCCGAGCGCGGTGAATAACGCCCATTTGCAGCTCTTTTTCAATCGCAGAGGTAGAGACAAACGAAACACCTAAGCCTGATTGAACTGCATTTTTAATTGCTTCAATCGAGTTTAGCTCCATTTCTATACGCAGCCTGCGGGTTTCAATGCCGCCGCGCGTTAGCACCTGATCGATCACCTTGCGAATAGTCGATTGCGAGTCGAGGGTAATAAATTTCAGCTTATACAAATCGCTGCGGGCAATCACTTCGCTGGTGGCAAGCGGATGAAACACTGGCATAATCAGCGCTAGTTCGTCTTCGGCATAGGGCGCGATTTCTAAGGACTCCTGTAGCTCAGGCGGCAGTTCGCCGCCGATAATAGCCAAATCTATCTGACCGTTGGCCACAGCCCAAGCGGTGCGGCGAGTGGAGTGAACGTGGAGCTGTACGGCCACGTCTGGATAGCGCTGGCGAAACTGACCGATCATGCGCGGCAGCAGGTAGGTGCCGGTGGTTTGGCTCGCGCCTACGATCAGGGTACCGCCCTGAAGATTTTGCAGATCTTCAATGGCGCGGCAGGTTTCTTGGCAAAGGCTGAGGATGCGATCGCCATATTCTAAAAGCAAATGCCCGGCTTCGGTAAGCTGGGCGCGGCGTCCGCCTCTGTCGAATAGTGGAACCGCGAGCGATCGCTCTAAATTTTGCACCTGCAAGCTCACCGCAGGCTGAGACACATACAAGCTGTCGGCAGCGCGCTTAAAGCTACCCTCGGCAGCAATGGCCTTTAAAATTCGGAGCTGATCGAGGGTAAAAGGAAGGTCAGACATGATGTCGGCATAACCTGGCTAAGAGCGTTACAACAACGATGCATGAGCGTTACCGCAACTCTCTGAATTTACCAGGATATTGAGAATATTGCCGAACATTACTCACACAACATCGTGACAACCCTTTTATAGCGCTTCATAATCGGGGATCGTTTTGCCTTAATCGTTACAGTCATCGGACTTAACAATCGGTTAAGGTAGTGCACAATTAAGACAGGCATTAATAGGCAATGCATGCATGAAGCTTAACCCCAGACAACAGAACATTCTGCGGGCAACGGTACGCCACTACGTAAGCACCGCAGAGCCCGTAGGCTCTAAGTCGTTGGTGAGCGGCTATGACCTTAAAGTTAGCTCAGCGACTATTCGCAATGTAATGGGTGCGCTAGAAGACTCAGGTCTGCTGTATCAGCCACACACTTCTGCTGGACGCATTCCCTCAGACTCGGGGTATCGCGCCTATGTGAACGAGCTGATGACGCCTTCCGGGCCGCTCACTGAGCAGATGGCTCAGCAGATAAAAGGCACTGTCGGCCAGCGGTTGAATTGGGACGGGCAAGTCATGGAGGCGCTATTGCAAGAGTCAGCGCAGGTGCTTGCGAGCTTGAGCGGTCATATCGCGCTGGTGACGATGCCGCAGCGAAACGAGGCAAAAATCAAGCATTTGCAGCTCGTTCGAGTGAGCGATGAGCAACTGCTGCTGGTGGTGATTGACACGCATACGAATCATTCGATTCTGATGCCGCATCCAATGGTGAGTGCAGATGAGTCTCAAGCGGCTAGCGACTCTGAGCTGCAAATATTGTCTAATTTTTTGACTGAGCAGTTGAAGGGGCGATCGCTGCGTGATGTGGCCCTTAACTGGACTGATCTTGACCAGGCGTTTTATCAGTACGCGGTGGATTTAGCAGGCGATTTGCAGCAGGCGATGGTGGGATTGGCGAGGCGATCGCATAAAAATCCAGCTACCCAGATTCTCGTCAGCGGCCTAGCTGAAGTGCTTGATCAGCCTGAATTTTCTGAACGCAGTCAAATTCGTAGCATTGTTCAGCTTTTAGAAGACGGGCGCGATCAGCTATGGCCGCTAATCTCGGCTGAAGGGCAAGCAAGTATTCCTTTGATAGGCGATCGCCTCTTCCATGAAGACGGCTCAGGCCATCGGCGCTTACGCATCTGGATTGGGGCAGAAAATCCAGTTGAACCTATGCAGACCTGCGCGCTAGTGACCACGACATACGGATGCGCCCCAGGCCCGGTCGGTAGCTTAGGCGTATTAGGCCCGACGCGAATGCTCTATGAAAATGCAGTCGCCGCCGTAGAGGCCGCAGCGAGCTATTTGACAGAGGCAGTGGCAGAAACTTTAGATCCAGGCCGCCGGTTGACGCCAGAAGGTTGAGCCAGCGAGCCTTGGCCACCCAGAATCAGCTACCAAGAATCAATAGACTTCTCATTTTTTACACTAGGTTTAGCGAGTAGCCAGGCCGCTACAGCACCGCCTATAAAGCCGAAAAGGTGACCTTCCCAAGAGACGTTTGGCGCGTTGAAAAAAGGGAGGGTGCCTAAGATGATACCGCCGTATAGGAAGGTGACTAAGACAGAGAAGACGATCGCAACAAAGCTACGCTCAAAGTAACCTCGCAGCAGTAAAAAGCCAAAGTATCCAAAAATAACGCCGCTTGCGCCAATGTGGGTGGAGTTGGATGCGCCGATGAGCCAGGTGCCTAATCCACTGCATAGAGCAGCGATCGCACTCACCGCAAACCAGTCGCTCGTTTTACGCAGCATCACCAGCCAGCCCAGGCTCACCAATGGGATGGTATTAGCAAACAGATGGCTAAAACTTCCATGCAAAAAAGGCGCAAACAAAATGCCCCATAGCCCAGCCGCCGTACGCGGTCTAATGCCGAATAGCTGATCTAGAGCACCTCGAAAGACGAACCAATCCACAGCTTCTATCGCCCACAGCAAAGCAACCAGGCTCAGCAATACCGTAATTTGCAGCCTAAATTCGCCAAAAATTGAGCGTTTAGGTTGAGCTTCCATACAAGCAGTCCTCTTCTCTCAAAATTACAGTAGTCCGATCGAATGCAGCGGCCCTTTGCCCATCAAGATCTCAGCTAGCAAAGCCAAAAAGCCTAACATGGCAAAGCGTCCATTCCACACCTCCGCAACCGGCGTCATCCCCCAGGCAGACTTATCCTGTGGGTAAATCTTCACCTTCTTCTCAGGCTTTTCCAGATCCGAAAACTGAACAGGCTCAGCCTCAAGCGCCTCATCCACCATATCGGCCAAATCAGTAATAAACGTTTCATCCGTATCCAGCGCAGGCACCCGGTGAAAGCCCTTAATACCGGCTTCTTCTGCCAGCTCACGATACTCAATAT
The DNA here is from genome assembly GCA_963793265.1 of uncultured cyanobacterium. Lineage (GTDB taxonomy): Bacteria > Cyanobacteriota > Cyanobacteriia > Phormidesmidales > Phormidesmidaceae > Phormidesmis. The sequence goes on along the minus strand of CAWBZI010000001.1, from coordinate 898,472 downwards.
CAATTTCTTGCAGCGTCTCGATATGCTCAGAGACAAAGCTAATCGGCACCACTACCAGGTCATCGACGCCCTGCTCAGCTAGCCCCTCAATCGCGTCTTCGGTGTAGGGCTGAAGCCACTCAATCGGCCCGACCCTGCTTTGATAGGCCAGCGTGAAGTTATTAGGGCGACCCAGCTCCTGCATAATCAAATCAGTGCAGTGCTCAATCTCTTTTTGATACGGATCGCCGAATTCCTCTACATAGCTCACGGGTACGCCGTGCGCACTGAAAAAAATATGCGCGCCATTGGGCTCAGGCAGCTTGTCTAGCTCGGTGCGAATCAGCCCCGCCATGGCCTTGATGTAGCCGGGGCGTGAATACCAGGATGGGATTAGCGTGTAATCAATCGGGGCGAGTTTTGGATCGTCTTGCCATATTTGCTCTAGCAGGCGAAAGCTAGAACCACTGGTGCTGATGGAGTATTGAGGGTAGAGGGGGAGTACGACAAGCTTTTCGAGGCTGTCTTTTTTGATTTGAGTGATCGCCTCTTCAGTAAAAGGATGCCAGTAGCGCATCCCCACATACACCTCAGCCTCCTCGCCGCGTTCCTTAAGCTTCGTTTTCAGCGCCGCGCCCTGCTCTTCGGTAATGCGCCGCAATGGCGAACCGCCCCCGATTTGCTGATAGTTTTCTTGCGACGTTTTCGCCCTGCGGCTAGAAATAAACCAGGCTAGCGGCTTTTGCAGCGCTGGGAATGGAATACGAATAATTTCTGGGTCTGAAAATAGGTTAAACAAGAAGGGCTGAACGTCCTCCGGCTTTTCTGGCCCACCCAAATTCAGTAGTAAAACTCCAACACGGCCCATAATAAATCGCGTAGCCCTACGCTTGATTAGCTTTTAGCTATCGTAACAATTAACGTTGTGCTATGAACATTTCCTTCGCCTATCTCTTCCTTTAGCAGAGGCTAGACACACTCTTCTTAAACGTATCGGCTAATCTATGCCTCTACAAGCCCCGCCTCAGGGATTATTCCAACCTCTTTGAGAGCGAAAGCAGCCTCTTCGACAGTGAGGTTTTGCTTTTTAAGCAGTGTTTGATACACGTGTTCTCTCAACAGATAAACTTCAGAAACGGTCGTTTGCCTCCTGTCAGCAGCTTCTAAAACGTTTCTCAAAGCTCGCAGAAACGCCATAATATTCCTATCCTTAATCGTCTCTTCTAAAGATGTTTCTATGTACAAAGACGAGTATTCAGGATCTAGGAGCTTCTTTATATGGCTCTCGTGATAGCTATCTGAAGGCATGTAGCAAAGCTCCCTATGAGTCAGCTTGGTAATCGTTCCACATCATTTTTGCTATTTTAATGTCTTTGGCCTGGCTCTTTTTATCTCCTCCTGCCAGTAATAAAATTATTCGCTCTTCTACAACTGCATAGTAAATCCGATAGCCGGGGCCAAAAAAGAAGCGCAGCTCATACAATCCTTCAGCTATGAGCTTGTGATCTCCAAAATTACCATCAATAATTCTATCTAGCCTAGCTTCAATTCTGGTTTGAGTTTTTTTGTCCAGCTTTGATAACCACACTTCGATAGGTCGTACGCCTCTTTCATCTACATATCTTCGAACTTCCCAAGGTTCTTGAGGCACGCTTTCCTACTGTTGTGAACTGCTGATATCCATCAGAAAATAGGCTTAGTGCATCACCATACCGCCATCTACGTTCATCACTTGGCCAGTAATGTAGGCGGCGGCTGGGTCAGCAGCTAAGAAGCGAATCAAACCAGCGACTTCTTCGGGTTTGCCGTAGCGGGCAAGGGGAATGTACTTGAGAATTTCCTCAGTGTTTTTTAGATCGCCAGTCATGTCGGTAGCGATGAATCCGGGCGCGACAACATTGGCAGTGACGCCACGTGGGGCGAGTTCTTTAGCGACAGTTTTTGTGAAGCCGATGACGCCCGCTTTAGCAGCGCTGTAGTTTGCCTGTCCAGGATTGCCCATTAGCCCAGCAACGGACGAAATATTGACAATGCGGCCCGAGCGCTGCTTAAGCATGATTTTGCTGACCGCGCGGGTGCAGAGAAATACGCCTGTGAGATTGAGATCAATCACCGCCTGCCAGTCTTCCGGCTTCATGCGTAGCAGCAGCGTGTCGCGAGTAATTCCAGCGTTGTTAACCAGCACGTCAATCCGACCGAATTTGTCCATGGTGGCCTTGATCATGGCATCAACCTGATCGGCTTGGGACACGTCAGCTTGCAGCGCGATCGCCTCTCCCCCCGTCCCTTCGATTTCAGCGACTACCTCATCTGCCGCGCTGCTAGAGCGTGCATAGTTCACCACCACTTTTGCCCCTTCAGCCGCTAGCGCCAGCGCCGTCGCCTTACCAATTCCACGAGACGAGCCAGTAATAATAGCGACCTTATCTGCGAGTGCTCCAGCCATGAGGGCGATCCTTCACTTTCTAAAAATTTGCCCAATCACTGTAATATTTCGTGGGGTGAGCGAGCAATTATCTACGCCGCGAACCGGACACTAGAAGCTAGCTTCCATCACTAGATTAAGATCCCTAAAGTATTCAGTAGGAATTTGTACGCAGATAGGTTAGACCATTAGCATGTAGAGGTCGTTTTTCTATCTTTATGAGTACGTCTATGGCAGTCAAACAGCAGTTCAACAGTTTTGATGAGATGATTGATGGCTCTGATGAGCCCGTGTTGGTTGATTTTTATGCTGATTGGTGCGGTCCCTGCCAAATGATGTCTAAGATTTTGGTGCAGGTAGGCTCTGAGATGAAGGGCGAAGTTAAAATCGTCAAAATTGACACTGAGAAATATCCTCAAATTGCCTCTGCGCATAGCATTCACGCACTGCCTACGCTGGTTTTGTTCAATCAAGGCCAGCCGGTTGATCGTATTGAAGGCGTGCTGACGGCTGAGCAGCTAACGGGCCGGGTGCGCGGTGCACTTGCTAAAGCTTAGCGATAGGAACACCGTCGAAGGAGAAGTGCCTGATGGGGCAGTTGAAAAATTCGATGCGGGGCGATCGCGTCAAATGTGCGATCGCACTAGGCGGAAACTTAGGTGACTCCAGGCGGATTTTAGCTGAGGCCGTACGGGCGATCGATAACCAGAATGAGATTTCGGTATTGGCGCGATCGCCCCTCTACAAAACTGCCCCTATCGGCCCGCCCCAGCCCGACTACCTCAACGCCTGCATTCTAATCGAAACCACGCTTGCGCCCAGAGCCCTGCTCAATCAACTGCTCAAGATCGAAAATCAATTTGGCCGTGTGCGTCAGGAACGATGGGGTGCAAGGTCACTCGATCTTGATATCTTGCTATTTGGCAATCAAATTATTGATGCGCCGGGGCTCACAGTGCCTCATCCCCGCCTGCACGAAAGGGCTTTTGTGCTAGTGCCGCTAGTCGAAATTGCCCCCGACTGGCCCCACCCTATTTTCGACAAAACCATCGCTCAGCTACTAGGGCTGCTCGCTAAAGCGCCCATTGATGGCATAGAACTCGGTAGCTCAGAACTTGACGGCGTAGAGCGTTTATCATCACGCGAATCAACGGTAGTGTGAAACTCAACACCTACCTCCTATGCGCTCATGACTTTAGGCCAAGAACCGTCCGAACTGCTTAAGCAAAAACTCTTTTACGCAGGCCGCAAGTTCAATTTCGATGTCAATCGTATCAAGCTGCCAAACGGTGCGATTGGCGACTGGGAATGCATTCGTCATCCGGGCGGCGCAATGGCGGTTCCGGTCACCGCGGACGGAAAGTTTGTGCTGGTTCGTCAGTATCGATTTGCGATGCAAGGACGGCTGCTAGAGTTCCCAGCGGGCACGGTTGAAAAAGGCGAAGATCCGCTAGGGACAATTCAGCGAGAGATTCAAGAAGAAACTGGCTACGAGGCCGCAACTTGGAAAACATTGGGCGAGTTTCCTAACGCGCCTGGCTATTCTGACGAGATCATTTACGCTTATTTAGCAACTGACTTGAAGCCTTTAGATGAAGCACTTGAGCTAGACGAAGATGAGGATATTGAAGTGGTACTGATGAGCGACGATGAGCTAGAGCAGGCCATCTTGACCGGCACACCCATCGATGCGAAAACGATTGCGGCCTTTTATATGGCGAAGGCTTATTTGTAGCCCCGACTTGCCTACTACCGCAGGCTGAGCGTAGCTGTAGCCCAACTCGTTATACTAAGGCCCGTATGTGTCAAGAAAAGTTGGGCTATGGCTGATGAGTTGGTGCTGTTTTGGCATCGTCGGGATTTACGAATTCGAGATAACTTAGGGCTGATGGCTGCGCGCGATCGCACGCCAAAAGTCATCGGCGTTTTTTGCTTAGATCCTGGCATCCTAGACGGCGACGACATCGCGTCAGCCCGCGTCACTTACATGATTGGCTCGCTCGAAGCCCTACAGGAAAGCTACAAATCCGCAGGCAGCGAACTGCTTATTCTCAAGGGCAATCCCGAAGAAGCTATTCCTAAACTTGCCAGCGCACTCGAAGCGACCGCAGTGTATTGGAACCGTGATGTAGAACCCTATTCTCGTCAGCGCGATAGCGATGTAGCTCACGCCCTTAAAGACAAAGGGATTGAGATGCACACTAAGTTTTGGGATCAGCTTATGCACGATCCACACACGATCAAAACAGGCAGTGGCGACCCTTACAAAGTGTATAGCCCCTTCTGGCGCAACTGGATCCAGCATGAAAAGCACGGGCCCGTAGGCAATTTCTCTGAGGCCAAAGGCTTGAGCACTCACGAAAAAGCAGCCGCGAATAAGGCGGGTAATATTGAATTGCCTACTGCTGCTGAGCTGGGCTACGAGTGGGAAAATGAGCTGTTGCTGGCACCTGGAGAGGCGGCGGCTTTAGAAAAGCTAGAAGAATTTTGTGACGACCAAAGGGCGATCGCTGAATACGACGAACAGCGCGACTTTCCCGCCATCCCCGGTACTTCTACTCTCAGCGCTGCGCTGAAGTTTGGCACCATCGGCATTCGTACCGTTTGGCAAGCTGCCGACGAAGCCTACAGCCGCGCCCGCAGTGAAGAAACGCATAGCAACATTCGCACCTGGCAGCAAGAACTCGCCTGGCGCGAATTTTATCAGGGCGTTATGTACTTCTTTCCTCAGCTAGCCGACGGCCCCTACCGCGATCACTTCAAAAACTTTCCTTGGGACAACAACGAAGACCACTTTCAAGCCTGGTGCGAAGGCAAAACCGGCTATCCTATTGTCGATGCGGCCATGCGCCAGCTTAATACAACGGGCTGGATGCACAACCGCTGCCGCATGATCGTCGCCAGCTTTTTAACCAAAGACTTGATTATCGATTGGCAGTGGGGCGAAAAGTATTTTCTGCAAAAGCTGTACGACGGCGATCTTTCGGCCAACAATGGCGGCTGGCAGTGGAGCGCCTCTAGCGGGATGGATCCAAAGCCTCTACGCATTTTTAATCCGGCCAGTCAGGCAAAAAAGTACGACCCTGACGCTGAATATATTCGCGAATGGATTCCTGAAATTCGCCACCTTGATACTGGCGTATTAATTACTGGCAATATCCCCGAGCAGGCTTTAGAGGGCACTGGATACCCTACACGCATTGTCGAGCATAAGCAAAGGCAGGCCGAGTTTAAGGCTCGATACAAAGAACAAAAGGGTTGAGTCTTAAGTGAACTAATTTAGTTTGATGGCATCATCCATCGTGTTCAAGATCATCGTAAGCAACGTTAATTTGGCTCACCGACCTTTTGTTTTGTCTCTGTCGAGGTTGGCTTCTGTCCTATCATCCGCAGCACTAGAAGAGAAATAAGATATACCAACAGACCAGCAGCCATACCGGGTAGTACCTCGTACATATTCCCAGATAGCCCAATCTGTCTCCACCTAATGGCCACAGCAACGCCAACTACCATCATCAAAATTGCTGTCACTGTAGGCACCGGCTTTTGCCAGGCTCTTAGCACTAACAGCACCCCTAGCCCTGAGGCTAAGATCGACCAGGCGAAGGTGATTAGGCTGAACACGCTGTCGTTGTTTGCTAGTGCGATCGCTAACACAATCGCCGTCACCACCAAAGTCCCTACTTTTGCCAGCCGGTAAGATTTAGCCATGCCAGGAAACAAATCCTGAGTAAGCGCCGCCGAACAAGAGAGAATTTGTGAATCTGCCGTTGAGATAGTCGCTGCGAACAACCCTGCCAGCATTACGCCGACTAAAACCCCCGGTAACAAATCGCCGGATAGCGTCAGTAAAGCCAGCTCAGGGTCGGCTAGCTCAGGCGCTAAAACTCGGCCCGCTAAGCCAATAAAGATTGCTGCAAAAGCCGTTACTAGGCCACAAACTGTCCTAATGTCTCTGGCTTTACCCATATTGTCAGCAGAATCAATCGCCATCGCGCGCACTAGAATATGCGGCTGTCCGACTGCCCCAAATCCTGCTACTAGCCAGCCGATAAAGAATGGGAAAAAGCCCCATCCCAAGTCAGCCGGAAATAAAGCAACCAGTCCCTCGTCCGCGTTATCTAGCTCAGCAAAAATATTGCCGACGCCAGATCCCGCATCAATCACAACTACCAGCAGCAGTAGCAAAGCCCCAATCATGACAACTGTCTGCACCGCGTCTGTCCAAATCGAAGCGCGAATGCCGCCCGAGAAGCAGTAAGCGACCACGATTACCGCGCCAATAATAATGCCCCAGGTGTAATTCCAGCCGAAAATACTGGTCAGTGCTTTACTCCCTGCCAACAGTTGCGCCGCTGCATAAGCGCCTAAAAAGAAAATTGTGATCAGCGCCGACACCGCAGAAATCCATCGGTGTCCCGGCTGACGCTGCGCCAAAAAGTTTGGCACCGTCTCCGAATTAGACGCCTCAGAAGTCTCTCGCAACTGCTTAAATACCAGCAGCCAGGACAAATAGTCTCCAATCGCCCAGCCAATCGCCAACCAAATTGATGAAATGCCTTGGGTGTAGGCGTAGCCGACCTGAGCAGTGAACAAAAAACCGCTTTGTCCGGTAGATAGCGCTGATAAAGCGACTAGCCACGGATTCACCGTCCTACCTGCTAGTAAATAATCAGCCGTTGTGTCTTGTTTTTGGGTGGCTGAATAAAGCCCAACGACCGTGAATAGTATTACAAAAGCAACAAATGTAAGCGCCGTAGAAACCATAGCCCTGTTATTGACATCTGCTGTATCAATAACAGAATCCTAGGCTTTGGCAAATGTACCTTTATTGAGATGTTTTTTGTTTGCCGATATGGCTCGTCTATTTTTTGCTAGCTAGCTGTTTTTTGGCCTGACCTTTAGAGCGTGTTGCTAGCGCTGTATTAATCGCGTTAAATAAGCCCTCACCGAACTGATCAGAGCTGAATTGTGCTACGAGTTTTTGGCTGATTTGTCCCATTTGGATGCGATCACCCTCACTCATCTCATGAATACTCACCAGCGCTTGAGCTATCTCAGCCGTTTGCTGTGGGTCAAAAGAAAATCCATTCCTCCCGTCTTTCACGAGGCTGCTACAGGCTCCAACCGTATCACTGCACAAAATAGGTAACCCAGCCGCGCAGGCTTCATTAATGACTAGGCCCCACTGTTCAGCAAACGCTGGATGAACAAAAGCGCCCGCTAGGCCATACCAGTTCGCGATCTGCTCATAGGTCAAAAATCCAGGTAGGTGAACTGCCTCACGTAAGCCTCTTTCAGCGATCAACTGCTGAACGTTATCCTTTTCGCTACCACTACCACAAATCACTAAATCCCAAGCATTCTGATCGCCTACTTGCTCACGATAGGCTGCAAACGCTCCAATTAAGCGAGCTACATTTTTACGAGGAATTAATCGGGTGACGGCTAAAAAGAAGGGTTTGGTTGGAATCTTAGACTCCTGTTTGCGAACTTTTTGAGGATTCTGTTTAGCGATCGCACTCTTCCTAGCAAAGTAATCATTATCAACGGCATCGTAGCCATAAAATATGCGATCGCTCGGCACCCCCAACTCCACCAAATAGTCACGATGAGCAGGCCCCCCTACCAGCGCCGTCGCATACTGCCGAACATACAGTAATGACTTCAGCTTTTCCTTCCACCAGCTCCTCTTCTCATCATCCCGCTTGCTCTCGCTCATCAAAATAGCAGGCACATCATGCTGCTTGCACCAGCGCAGCGCCGCCCGCGACACGGGAAAGCCCCAGCCCGGAATCACTAATACATCGGGTTTAATCTCTTCCAAACAGGGCAGCAAAGCCGCAACGGCTTCTGGCGAGTCGGGATGCGTACCCGGTTCATCACTAGACTTTGCCGGTACCAGCGTCTTCAAAGAAAACTCCTTTATCTCTAACAGATCGCCCCAGGGATGCTCTTTTGTTTGGTCAGTCGATTGAACCGCCGTGAGCTGCCAGCCATTCTCTTTGCAAAAGCGGCTAGCGGCCCGCAGTCTTGCAATGTGGTAGTTGCCAATGTGGCCAAAAATAATAGTGATATGCATAACATTAGCAGAATCTATACAACAGAACGTCTATCTAGCAGGACTCATCTTTCTAAGCACAATGAGCGCCACTACTGGCAAAATCGTCGTCGTGAACCAAAACATGCTTCTCATCGTGATCCCAGCGGCGAAAAACCCCAGCGCGTATACCACCAGCGCGTAGTCTGACTGCTGCCGCATTGCCATCCGATTCCACCAGGCCGCGATCGCCCCAAACAGCAAAGACATCGCCACCACCCCAAACATGCCCGCCATCATATAGCTTTCACCCAAATAGGTAGCGGCGACCGTCCACCCATCTGCCCCTGCTATCTCCTCAATGCTTACACTCAACCCTTCCGGCTTACCCGGCCACAGCGCTCTAGGCACAGGTCGAACCAGCGACCAAGTTAGCACCTCAACACCCAAAAAATCGTAGTTTTGCGGCATCGCTTCAGCCACCCAACCCAAAGAAGCCAGGTTGTAGTCCACCGCAAACGTATCAGGATTGCCCTCGCTTTTATATCTCTGCTGCTCTACATAATTTCGCAGCCCAATATTTCTAAACTCAAGCATGTGGTAAGAGCCGTACATTGCTACGAAGCCTGCTAACACAATTGGCAAAACTGTGTTTGCTAGCGTGTTTCTAGGAAGCGTTAGGATATAGCCCATTATGAAAGTTGCAATGTAGGAGATAAAAATATTGCGAGTACCGCCTGCAAACCCCTGAAACAAGGTAAGTGCGAACACAGAAACTACGATAAAGACTTGAAAAGAAGAGAAGGCTCGGCGACGATTCCAAACGACTGCTGCTAGCGGCGGCAGAACATATACCATCAGCGCTAGCTCCGTCAGCAGGCTACTCCATCCGCCTAATCGTCCTCTTGACCATGGCTCTGAGAATCGGGCCCCCATCATAGCCTCTATCATTTCAAATAAATTGAAATTAACAGACATGAGCTTATTGAGATAGCTCAACAGTGCTGCGAAGATAAAAACTCTAAACAGCATTTTACTAGATAAATCGTCTAGCATTAACCATGGCGAAGAAACGGGTTTTGGCGTTACTAAATGACGCCCAAGCGCTAAGGCTCCCATCCCTACCATTACGATGCTAAGCGCTAACTTAGTTTGCTCGTAGGTCGCCATCTTGACGAAATCTTCCTGCGGAAACAGAAATTCCGCTAGCGTGAGCCCGTAAATAGCGATTAAACAGAGTATATCGGTGCGAAATAAGTTACGTATCCCTTGAGCGGCATCTAGCAAAATGCTCAGCAGTAGGCCAATGCCTACGCAGGTTGCCGCCACACTAGCCATCTCAACTACTGACTGCTCAGATGAATATCGGACGTAGGCGATCGCAATCCCGCCTAGAAAGCACATTGTTCCCTCAGCGCTAGGAGCCGGAGGCAAATACTCTCGCGACATTGGCTGATAGGCATCTGGTGAATGTAGGTGCTTGTTGTTTGAATAGTCCATCGTGCTTAAGCTACCTGAGGCACTTCTTTTTGAGACACTATAGAGCGCTCTTTTCTTTGCTGAAGCGTCTTTTCAAAGAGCTGAATAAGTTCGGCTGCTTTCGCATCCCAGCTCAAATAGTCTTCAATCAACTGACGAGCATTCTTTCCCATCCGAGCCCGGCTCACTTCATCGCTTAGCAAATGGTCTAAGGCCGCAGCCGCAGCATCTACATCTTTCGGCAATACGACACAGCCATGAACGTTATCTTCAACAACGTCCGTAATCCCACCGTCGCTACAGCAAACAATAGGCTTTCCCGCAGCCATAGCCTCTAAATACACGGTCGCAAAAGGTTCATCCCACCCCACCAGCGCAAAACAATCTGACCAAGCCATCTCTTGTAAAACTTGCCTATGAGGTAGCCTTCCTAGTAGCTGAACTTGCGACTGCATCTTCAATCGCTTAATAGTCTGTTCTATCTTCTCCCAATCTGGCCCGGCACCTGCAATTCGTACCAACGCTTTAGGATGCCTGTGAGCAATTTTATGAAACGCTTCAATCAATAATGGAATGCCTTTTCGCTCAGCAAATAACGCACAGGTTAGAACAATTTTGCGATCAGCTAGCTCAACAGGTCGGGGACGATCTTTTACCTCAGCAGGCGGAAGGGTAACGCCATTGTGCAGTGTAGCTGTAGAAGCTTGCGGAAAAAGCTGTCTAATATCTTCTTCCATTCGACAAGAAACGCCTAGCATCCGATCGGCTTGCTGTGCAACTTGTTGCATAATCTCTTTGCGACGCGGGTAGCGATGGCAGTCAGAAATCTCGTCGTAGTCATGTTCTAATACAATCAGAGGAATAGGTTTAACCTCCTCTGACTGAGCTGCTAGCCAACCGTTTGGTAGGCTGTGATGACAAAAGATAACGTCTGGCTTGTATGCCCGAATAGCCTTGGTGAGCTGTCCCTTTGCAGACATCCAGGCCATCTTCATATAAAAATAGGGGTTTCTGTAGGCAGGTTCTTTAAGTGGCGCAATTGGATAGTAGAGCCAGCGAGGATATTGCACATTTACGCCGCCTGGCCAGCAGTATTCTTCTGGACAGTTAGCATAGGCTTTCGCACCTTCTGAGAGAGCTATCCACTGCGGTAGCACTGACGTAAAAGAGATTACCTGTAAATCAACGCCCTGCCTAACTAGGGCTTGGGCTTGGCTAAGTGCCCACGTACCCATTACATCATTGTCGGGTTTGGGGAAGTACGATGCTAAGAACAAAACTTTCATCTTGCTATACCTGTATATTTATGCATTTTGCTTTAAGCAGGACGATCTATTTGTCCGCGCGCGATCGCTTTCGCTTGGCTATATGCGGTATACAGAGGGCCAATTCTTGCGTTGAACTTTGTATTTTCTCGTCTAAAGCTTTCCAGGCTTGCCGAACCATCCTGTAAACCGTAGCTTTCCAACTGTCCTATAAGTAGGTTTTCTGCGTGCCTGTAAAGCGCTACGTCAAGAAAGTTTCGCTCGGCTATTTTTCGTTTCACGTCTTCTGATACAAAGTCCCTGGTTTTAACACTGGTGGAGTTTCGTCGCAGGTACAGTGCACTCTCCCAACCCATCATTTTCTGAAGTAGTAAAACAGAGTGGTCAAAGTAGTCTGTTAACCCAACAAAAGAGAAGTGAGCTTCTATATTTTGTTTTGCTGTTTCAAGCAGCGTTTGACTGCACTTTCCTATCTGCGTCCGATTAATAAAACAATCTTCGGAATCGCCTGCAATGAAGCGAGTTTGGCCGTTGTCCAGTTCCATTAACTGTGTCTCCAGCGCAAACTCTTCTAAAGATTGATTGAGAGCTTGGGGGTGGTAATAAGCTGTTGAATTTGTTTTAGAATAGTTGTATAGAGAAATGATTCTAGCAACTGGTTCTCGCAAGAAAGTCATATATGTAAATGGCTGAGGCAGAAAACGATGAACGCCATAGCAAAAGTGACCTACTGCATAGCGATCTGTTTTTCCTTTCTGCTGAAGCTGCTGCTCAAGAGTTGGCGGCTGTTTCTTGTGTGTAAATAGCGCAGCGGTTCGAGCAGACATAGATTTTCCTAGCCGACGCCTCAGCATCCTTTGTAATGTGATACCGCCTGTTTTTTGGATATGTAGAAAAATGACGAAATCATTGCGATTGATAGGCTGCATGAGACGTTATGATTTAGCGCTAATAATGATTGTTGACAACCTGTTGAAGGTGCTTTGGTAAGCTGCTTATTTGAAATCGATCTGCTATAACCGCCTGTCGAGATTGCTGCGATAGCTGCTTCGGGTTTTGGTAGCAATAGGTGATAGCTTTGGCAATCTCCGTAGAGGTTACTTCCGATAGAATAAGCCCGTTTTTGCTATCTTCTACCACTTCCCCACAGTTAGGCGAAGCAATTATCGGAAGCTGCCAGGACTGTGCTTCTAACTGAGTAAGCCCAAATCCATCAGATAATGTTGGAAATAAGAATACGTCAGCCTGACGGTAGTAGTTAGCTGTGTGGCTGCGAGGTACGGCCCCAGTCCAATTCACCTGCGGATGATTCTTGAGCGCTTCAGAGATCTCTACTTGAACGGGGCCTACTATCCAAAATTCCACGGGTTCGCCAGTAAGCTTCTGTACCGCTTCTAAAATCGCTGCGATTCCTTTGCGCAAGGTCACTAGCCCTAAAAACAGTACTCTCAGCGGGCGATCGCTCGTAAACTGCACAGGATAAGTTCGTTCAAATATCTTCACGTTCTGAGGGGGTTGATACACGAGAGGAACTACTTCAATTTTGTCTGAACAGACATTCGCTTTTTGCAATAGATGCTTTGACCATTTAGAGTTGACAACGATATGATCTGCTAGCTCACATTCTTTTTGCCACCTTTCCCAATAGTCAGAGGGTATCTTCTGCCAACCTGTTGCTAAGTCCGAATGCTTCTCGTATTCCTGTATAACAATTTGCTCTTCTAAAACGCCTGGATCAATTTGCCCGAGTACTGTTATCCATCCTGCCTGCTTTGCAAATTCCAGCAGGTGCAGTGCTGCGTAGCTATATACGAATAGAACGGGACGCTGATCCTTTTCTATGTGAGTATCTATCACCTTGAGCGATCGCACAGCTTTCTTTTGAAACCACTGATTACGACCTATCATCTGTTCCCAGCTAGACGGTGACCTTTTTAGCCGAGTGAAGAACTCAAACTTCAACAGGTCAGGTGTAAAAGCCTTCACTGGGGTCTTTGCTAAGTCAGGATGGTAGCGATCGCGCAAACCCCTCAAAGTCGGCTGAGGCAATCTATTCAGCATCGACTGAGGCGGAACCCACGCATCTGTGACCAGCGCAGCAAGCTGACCAGACTGTTCTAAAGCTCTCGGGACTGCGTAATGTTCACGAGCGCCAAGCTGACAGCAAATCCAATTAGGTGAGGTCATAGCAATTGAGAAGGAAGCGGTGCAGCGATCGCCTGTCGCTTTAATAATAGAAACGATCGAAGGCTTTTAGCAGCAATCGGATAGCGAGAAGACCGATGCTGCATAATAGCTTTTGGAATATTTGCAATCCCTTGAAAGATGCCGTTAAACCTGTTGTTTTTGCTTAGCCAAACAATTCTGCTAGCGCACTGGACAATGCCAATCCACCAGAGCGATCGCGGATATCGCAAGTACGCTAACAGCGCTTGATTGCTGATAGTCGCAGCGGTCACTTTCTTGCTGCTGTGGTGTGCCAGCCGCGTGTTATGAAAAACTCTCAGCCAGGGACTTACCAAAATCTTCCATTCCGCGTCGTGTAGCCGCAGCGCCAAGTCAACTTCCTCCATTCCGTAGGCTACTGGGAGGGCTACGTAGCCTTTTACAGACTGAAAAACAGACTTTCGATAGGCGCAGCCACAGCCTATAAACGAGTGTTCCCACTGCGCAGATAAGTCATCTGGTTTGATTGATTCATCAATATGATAAATAGCTGCTCCAATTACGGCTGCTTTAGGAAATTGCTCAAATAATCGCAGGAGCCGAGCAAAGTAATCATTATCTATAGGATAAGAATCATCGTCAAAACTGGCGACAACCTCATTTTTTGCACAGGCAATTGCTGTATTTCTTCCACCACCGGGGCCTACTTGCGAGCCGCTGTGTATAACCACAATATCGCTGAGCGAACTTTCTTCGATTGCTAGCGCTGTCGTATTGTCATCGCCATCAATATGAACAATGATCTCAGACGGGCAGGGATTGCACGATCGAATCTCTTTTAAGGCTTCTAGAAGATCGTTAGCTCGTTTGTAGGTTGGAATGACGACGCTTACGGGACACTTGGTCATTGGTTTATTTTGCGGATTCATGGGTCGAGATAGCCATAGCAACAGGGCTAACAGATACTTCTGTTTTGTATCGGATGATCTTGGCAGGTACACCTACTGCGATCGCGCCTGCTGGAATACTCTTTGTCACCACACTACCTGCCCCCACAACGGCACCTTCTCCAATCGTGACGCCTTTGAGGATAGTCGCGTTAGCGCCAATCCAAACGCGATTGCAAATGTCGGTAGGTTTGGCAATCAGTGCTTGCTCAAGCGGCGGCAGCTCAGATTGTGTCCCATGGTCGTGATCGGTGATATAACAGTTAGGCCCAATAGCACACTGTCGCCCGATTGTGATAGATAGACAAGCATCTATAAATGTATTTCGGTTAATATAGGTGCTCTCTTTAATATGAATCTTAGGCAGTGAGAAGCTCTTTTCATGACTATCACTGCTAAGAAGAACAACACCGTCATCCAGAGAGCATCCCGCCTCTAGCCTTATGTCGCTGAAGTTTCTAGCTATTTCAATTCGGCCAAGCCAAGCATAACCGGGTATATTAACGCCTAAAGCCTTGTAATATAGATTACGCCAGCGGCTAAAAAGCCCTTTCCCAATTCGCAACAACATTTTAGTTCTATCTTGTAAGTTTGGCTGTGTCACATCTGAACATCACTGCCGCTATGAGCTTCATCCAGCTGACTGTGGGTTGTTGATTATTTCAGATACTCCTTTGAGCTTTGCTAGCAATATTCGAGGTAAAGAAACCCATCCCTTCCAAGACCGCAATGAAGCAGCGATACTAAACAATTGCTGTACAGTGAGCTTAAGATAGTCGCTTTGTTTTTTTCGCTCAAGCACCTGTGTCATGACGTAGTAGCGGTTAACCAGATCCATCTTAGCCAGCACTGCCGAGTCGTTTTTGTGATCGCCAGGCTGGCTGTCGTGAAAGATTTTGGCTGTACGAACATTCGCTAGCTTCCAATGCTTGCCGACCCTCAGCGACAGCGTGACATCTTCCATTAAAGAATACCCAACAAAATGACTGGGAAAAGGCGGATCTGGCATCGCTTCTTTGCGATAGAGCGTACAGGTAGAATTCATCCATTCAACGGGAACAACAGTAGGCAAATCTTCTCGGTCTTCTGGTAGTAAATTCAGCACAGGCCCCATACATTTACCGGCATAGCTTCTTTCAGCGCGACCATTTAAAAATTTGAATAATGTTTCGCTTACTTTTCCTGGCGCTGTATAGTGACAGTTCGTAATTAATGTACAAACTCCCCCTAACGCTGCATCTTCATTCACTGCATTCCACATATCTGAAATACAGCTAGGTTCAAAAAGAATGTCATCATCGCAAAATAAAATATAGGGATGAGTCGCATACTGCATCGCTTGATTTCTTTGCACTGCTGCGCCTGCTCTCAAAGCTTTGTGATAGATAATCTTGGTCAGTAGACCCGAAGTTTGAGCATGACATACCTTATGAGTAGCATCGTTCTCGGAGGCATCTACAACAATCATCTCCATAGGCTGTATATTCTGCTTTGATAGGCTTTCTATTGTTCTATTAAAAACATCAGCTCGATTGCGAGTTGGAATGATAACAGAAATAGGAACTACGTTCGCTTTGTTAGTCATAATGGTCATGAAATCTAGGAGTAGTGCCAAAAACGCTGTTGGGCGATCGCTTCAATCTTCTCTATGTCATCGTGTAATAGCTCTAACAGGCGTGATCGCAACTCATCGTTAATGATAGGCTGCCTGACCTCTTCAGCTAACAGATCTGGTATGATTTTCATCAGCCGCCCACCTGCTGGAAGATTAAATGCGGCTTCGCCTAGCCAGGTGAGCTTTCTCTTTTGCTTAGATTGATGAAAAACCTTATGAAAAGAAGGGTGCGTGAATGTTGGATCAATATCTAAAAATTCAAATACCTTCTTCAATGTCTGAACAGGTTGTTTTGATAGATCGGCTAAGTTGACAATGAGCAAAGCAGATTCATCGTAGTATTTCAGAAATTGTTCTATCTGAAATGCATATCGACTGCTAAAAATATAGTGATTCGACTCTGATTTACTAAGAGCCTCCTGCAAGCTACGATGCTCTGCCCTGTCAGTATATTGATGAAGATAGTGAGACACCATTCTTTCGATCGGATCTCTCACCAGATAAATTAACTTCGCCTTAGGAATCATCCGGTGCATTCTTTCAGGAACGCCTGAAAAAGCGGGAAACTTAGTGTAATTTGGAGAAGTCTCACCCAGAATATCAGCGCTTTTCGGAAAATGAGCGCGATACCAGTTTTTACCTTTTCGCCAGTTCTTCTCTTCAATAAAAAAATCAAGCTCCTTCGTGTCTGACATGCAAACCTGCGGGTGAAGGTTCAAGTATCGATGCAAGCTAGATGTTCCGCACTTCATAGCTCCAATAATGATCAAGTTAGGTAGATGCCCTACCTGAGAATGCCGAGTAGTGAGCGGTCGTTTTTCTAAAGCTTCCATAGGAGATATCTTGAAACGTTCCAAATAAACAAAGCTGCTTACAACTGCTGTAAGCGTTCTTTACGCTGCGATTTGACAAATAGTGTGCGGCGAAGTGCTGCTATCTTTTCGGCAGCGTTGAATCCTAGAGATTTATATACCGACCGATATAGCCCTGGTGCCGCGTCTCCGCTAGGGCTAAAATCTCGTTCGCAAAGATGAACTTGATGAATGAGCCTGCTAGCCCATTCCGGCGCTTTGGGCCAGATCGCACGAGCGCACTCGAACCGAGCTTGATTTATAGCTTGCTGCCTTTCGGGTGTGAGCAAACCATGCGCCCTTAAATGCGCCTCAAGCTTATCCTCAATCTCTAATCTTCGCCGAAACACTTCTGGCTTATCTTTTTTGCAAACAGTTTCTTCGCTCCACTGTCGGTAAACCGAGCTAGCCTGAGGGAAATAATGAAAATTCTTTGCAGCCTGTAGCAGGCGTAAATACAACTCATGCTCCTGGCAACAAGGCTGATCGGTTTTCCACTTACCTACGTCAATAATTGCCTGCTTGCGCCAAAGTGGGCTTCCTGTCTGTGGCAGATACCAGCGAGCCAATAGAATCCAGGGATCGTGAGGTTCTGGGATGACTTCAACACTCTGGTACGATTCTGTACCGCTGCCATATTCCATCAGCCCAGGGCTATAGACAACATCAATATTGGGAGTACTCATTACGAATTTCATTTGTTCTTCTACCTTGTTAGGTAAAAGATAATCGTCAGCATCCAAGTACTGTATCCACTCACCTATGCTTAGGCTTAGCAAACGGTTCCTTGCTACATTGCCACCTTCGTTAGGCCCAGACTGCCATTGGATTTCTTCCTTGAACCCTTTGATAATCTCTAGACTTTTATCGGTAGATCCATCGTCTACAACGATGACCTCTTTGTTTGAGTAGGTTTGCTTCAGCGCGCTATTAATCGCCTCAGCGATCCATCTCTCGGTGTTATAACAGGGAATAAGAATACTGACTTTAGGCAGCATGGTTCTTAGGCCGGTAAAGTTTGTAAGTCTCTTCGGCGATGTATCGCCACGATAGGCGATCGCACGCTGCTACAACCTGTCGCTCGATTGTCTTCAAACAAGTGTTTGCACTAGCTTCAATTGCTTTACTCAGCCCGCCCAAGTCTTTGCTGTCGTATAGCAAAGTAGTTGCTTCGCCTAAGGTTTCTGAAATGCTGCCTATATTAGGTGCTATGACAGGTTTTCCATACGACATAGCTAAAATTAGGCTGCCAGAGGTCAAAATTTTATTGAACGGCAGCAGCACAACGTCTGCCGCACTGAAGTAAAGATGTAGCTGATCATCTTCAACAAATCCATTTCTCAAGATCACGCTAGGAATCGCTTGTGCTTGCTGTAGTAGCGCCCGGCCATATTCTTCGTTTTGGGCTTTGCCTACAATTAACAACGTGCGATTACCCTCTTGTTTCGACCAGGTACGCAATAGGCTTTCTATACCTTTATAAGGCTTCAGCATCCCAAGATTTAGGTACACCCGGCCCTGCTCAGGCAGTCCTAAGACGCTTCGCGCCTGAGTAGCCTCTATCGCTGGCTTGTATATATTGCGATAGTGACCGTGTGGAATGACACTCGCCTTATCCTTATCAAAGCGATAGGCAGTAGAAACCTCCTCTAATGCCGCCCGATTATGAACAATTACGCTGTGTACTAGCCGAATAAGTTTTTGCTGTATCCAAAGCTCTACTCGAGGAAACTTAGCGTTGTGAGATACCGTATTGTGAATAGTCCAGACAACCCTACAACCCGATATTTTCACAAGTAAAACATCCAGTAGAAACTTAATGCCATACGCTAGCTTGATCAGCCAAGTCTCCCCTTTTATGTATTGATCAATCCAATGGATATGCAGCACGTTGATCGCTGAAGTAGCAGATTGTTTCTCTCTAAAAAGTGGAAAGATTCGACGATATCCAAGCGGAAACCGAACCTCAGCCCCTTTCGCTTGCAGTGCATTTGACAGTAGGCTTTGATAGGGATTATCTGCACGATAGTCGGGCATTATCAACACTTGAAGAGGTGTCTGGTCTAAAAGCATTTCAATTTGACGCTGCTAGCTTGATGTCTTTTAGAAAACCCTGCTTCACAAGTCGATTCATGCCCTCGCCATACATCAAGTGACGAACTGCTCCGATGTAGTGTCGGCTAGGCGCTCCGCTGATGGTGCCTTCTAGATGAACGTCGTAAGCAGGTGGCAAGAGTTCTGCGCCAAATCTCGAGCTACAGAGCGCGTATAGTGTTTGTTCAATACGCCAAAAGTGTCCAATAATATCTGGCAAGCCTAAGAACTCTTCAAACCAGTCAAGATTCATAGATTTTTTGTGAATTAGCCCTAATCCAGAGTTGAACCGTTCGACCATTTCAAATCCAGACCGCTCTTTGACAACGGTTGGATCAACGGTATAGGCGCTAGCTGTATCGCCGTTGACGGTATTGAGGTGGTAGCTAGAAGAGTCAATGCGTTCGAGTAGTGCGCTGGGCTTTGCAAAGAAAAGAACGTCGCTATCGATGAGTAGCATGCGATCGCTCTCAAGATAGCTAGCAAAGTCAAACACTTTAGGCGATAGCTGGTTTGTCTTCCTAAACTCAAAGCATCTAGGATAGTCTTTTAGCTCATTGAGCACACGCTTGTCAGCATCTTGTCTTTCGATTACTCTCGCTTGTGGAAAGTGTTGTCGCAGAATCTCTTTGTGTTCTATCTCAAGCGTGCCATCATCGTGAATACATAATGAAAAATCTTGCTCTGAAGCCCAGTAAAACGACTTCAAAGCCCAAACAAGGTTCATCCAGTCTTTAGACGAAGTAAAAACGTGAATTTCACACGCTGAGCTAGTTGTATTAGCAATAGGACAAGTTTCAAGTATACGAGGACGCACAACATCACGATAGTAGGCGACTTTGATACCATGCTTGTACTTTTGGCGTACTTTTAACGCCATACTTCCTAAAGACATATCAGTTATATAGATAAAGGTTATTAGTTCTCACACAAAAGCTTTTCATTTAAAATTCACTAACCATATAATTCCCATTAGGCTTGCTGTAGCGACGGTAATTGATACTGGAAGGCAGCTTTTCCTTTCCCTATTACTCGCTAGCAAAAGAGCGCTTCTTTCCCTTTAGAAGCGAAGTTTCAATTCTACGAATAAACTGAGGAGAAACCAGCATCTTAGGATGGCTAAAAACAGCTAGCCCTAGGCGTATCCAGCGCATCAACTTAGCATCATTGTTGTTCAACGAGTTCTGAACCTTTGCCAGGAACTCTACTTGATAGAGCCACTGCGCCTGTAGTCGAATTTTTGTTCTGGTCGGTAATACTAGCTTATTGCTCCACAGCCATGGCTTTATCAGCTCTAACAACTCTACTGCTACATCTTCCTTTTGATTCGACTTTTGTTCTTGTGTGAATCGGAAGCTAGTAAGCTCTCTGTCTAAACTTCTTATGCATCCCTGTGCATGAAATATTCTTAGCCAGTAATCGTAGTCCATCACGTAGTTGAGTCTTTCGCAAAAGCCTCCTATCTTGTCACTGATGCGGCGCGACCAAAACACCTCAGGCTGCACGAACTGCCTGCCCTTCCACCAGATATCCCAAATGTCTAACATTTCTGAAGTAGACTGAATATTGCCGAACTGGTCGCCAATTTTATGGCCTTGCTCGTCTACATACCTACATCGGCCATGCAGTAAGTCTGTTTCTGGATTTTCGACGAAGTACTTAGCTACGGATTGAAGCGCACCTGGCAAATAAAAGTCATCGCTGTTAATGTATGCAACAATACTTCCTGTAGCAATAGCCAGTCCTTTGTTTATGGCGTGAGTCTGTCCGCGATCAGGCTCGCTTATCCAATAAGAAATTCTCGATTCGTACTTTTTAATAACCTCCACCGTATTGTCGGTACTGCCACCGTCAATAATAATATATTCAATATTAGAATAGCTTTGTTCTGTTACTGAACGAATAGTTTCTTCGATAAACTGGCCTTGATTGAAGCTAGGCGTAATAATACTAATGAGAGGTTGGTCTGGCTCACTTGATAGCGATGTCATGTTCTTGCCAATAGATTTTTAGAAGTCGTGAGTCGTAATATTAGTTTTTTTGCACTTCTGATCTCAATGGGTTACTAAACCGTTGCACCTGTAGTTTGCAAACTCCAATACTGAGCATAGCGTCCTTTTTGAAGTATTAGCTGATAGTGATTTCCTTGCTCAATTAGCTTTCCTTTCTCAAACACTAAGATTTTATCGGCCTCTACAATCGTAGATAAGCGGTGAGCTATTGTAATCACCGTTCGATTTTTCTGAAACTCAGTTAAAGCTTGTTGAATGAGCTTTTCCGACTCACTATCTAACGCGCTTGTTGCCTCATCTAAAATCAAAATTTCAGGTTGCTTAACAAAGGCCCTAGCTAAGGCTAACCGCTGTCTTTGCCCACCCGAAAGTCGGTAGCCTCTCTCCCCTACAATAGTGTCGTAACCGTCTGGTAAATCAAGAATGAACTCATGAGCCTGCGCAACTTTTGCAGCATCCACAATCTCTTCAAAGCTAGCTTGAGGTCGCCCGTAGCGTAGATTGTCTAAAATACTGCTATTAAATGTAAACGTATCTTGGCTAACAATTCCAATATGCTGCCGCCAAAGTGCCTGATCGTATAGATGCAAACTTTTACCATTGACAACGACTTTACCTAAGCTAGGTTGATATAAGCCAATTAACAAATCTATAATCGATGATTTACCTGCTCCTGATTGCCCTACAAGAGCTGTAACTTTGTTTCTAGGAATGTTGAAGCTGACGTTTTGAAGAGCTAGTGCATCATCAGTACTGTATGCAAGGCTAACCTCCTCAAAGCTTATATCAGTGTCTAACTGCGTAAAAGGTTGGCTACCTGAGACTGCGAAATGTTTGTCATGAGTAACCAATATACTGTCAAGCCGTCGCATTTTGGCACTAACGTCTGCTAGTTTTGTGAATACGTTAGAAGCAACTCTAAGCCGCATTGCCAGTCGTTGTAACCCTAATAGAAATGTTAACAACAAGGGCAAGATAGATTCTGTTGACTGGCTAGTACTATATGCAAAAGTTGCAAGTACGGCTAATGCTATTACCGGTAAAACTTCGAAGATAGGATCTGAGAGATAGAAGACCTTTGCTCTTTTTTGTAGCTGTAGCTGTACGTCGTTTAGCTTGCTAATCGTCTCTTTTGTTGCTCTTTGCTGCGTTCCAAAAGTGTGTAATAACCTCAATGCCTGAATATTCTCAGTCATATGTTTGGTTGTTTCTACTTCTGCATGAGTTAGCTGTCGTGCGGCTGAGCGTAGCCTAGGCAGTATGTTTCGCTGTATCAATATCATCACAGCCGCCAGCACAACGGCTACTAAAGCTAGCCAGGGTGATAATCCAACTAAAATGAAAGAATAAATAGCTACAAACGATAAGCTAACCGCAAAACTATTTATGAGTTCCAGTTGAATATCTACGGTTCGAGCTGCATCGCTAGCAAACATAACCAAATCCCCTACCTTGTAGCTGCTAGAGCAGCCAAAGCTAAAGGACATGATTCGCTCAAATACCTTACCAGTTACTTGAGGCTGTGCCTTTGCTGAAAGATATGCTGCGCTTATTTTGTTTAGATAGCCGCTCAAGCTCAACAAAGCTTGTAATAAAACCGCAGCACCTAGTAACCCCAAGAACACATGCTCAGAAGATAGGGGAATTCGTTCTAACGCTCCTTTTACTGTCGATGACTGAGCGGTTGGCTCTTCAGAAAGTACAGAAACAGCTAGATAGATGATGCCTAAAGTGCTACCTTCTAGAAAGGCACTTAATAAGTTTGTAGATAAATTAGTAACTAGCAGTAACCAGTTACGCTTTGCTACCGAAAAGATCATCTGATAGGCAGGAGAACTTATCGCAGATTTGAGTTTCTTCACTATTCCCAGTATGATTTCTATATATTATTCGGATAATGCTGAAGCAAGTCTATTCAAGATGGCAGCTAAGGTGCGTTCGCAGCTAGCTATTAGATTTTCTCAGGGTACGCTTATAAGGCTTTGACAGAACTCTGTTTTACGACTGCCATTACAGCGTAGTAGTGTGCTGTGAATAAGATAGATAGGAAGATCTGTCCACCCCAAAATCCGTGCCAAAACTCGAAAGACTCGGGGCCCCAATACGATTCTGCCATAGTCATTAACATGATTCTAGGAACGTTAGCAATTAGTGCTAACGCAATTCCCAACAGAATAATTACGCATGATTTGGCGAATGACTGCTTAAAGAAAAGCGCCATAAGCAGGCTGGCTACTGCTGCAATGCAAGCCAAGTCGTATCCACTACATCCCCAATCCACGCGAACAGTACTTCCGGCAAGTGAGATATATGTCCAGTCAGATACGGCAGGTTGTCTGATTAGATTTAGACCGGTGGCCCCGCTCCAAGCCATAAATCGTTCCAGCATCTCTGGTGGCGTAAACACTTCCCACACTGCTTTCCCTACAGTCGTTGGCTGGGGAAACAGCCCGATTGCGATTAAGAAAGTGGGGGCTAGATGCTTGGTGAAGAACGCGGTGCCCCACGTGCTGAGGGCGATTCCAGATAAGATCATTAGCCAGATTACTTTCTGAGACCATTCTGCGAACGCACAAAGGGGTGTGGCTCCGATGCCCATCAGAATGATGGTGTGTCCTAGCCATATGTCTTCACTATTTGCCGCAAGCTTGCCTAGTGAGTTTCGCTGTAGCCAAAGCTGATAGACACCTAAGGCGAAGGCAGACAGTAGCAGTAGGCTAGCCGCGCCGTGAAAAGTGCCTATGATAATGTCGTACAGCCAGAGTGGCCAGAAAACCAGACCAATGAAAAGTCCGGCAGTGACCAAACGATTGTGATAATTTTTTAGTCCCCATCGTAGAAAGCTTTGAAAACTGCTAATTGGAAATCTTATGTTCATTCTGGCTTATCCTCTCGTTCTAGAAAGCTTCATCCCAGAACGACCTAATCCAAGCAGCCCCACACCAACTATAAATAAGTTGCCAATGTTTGAGATTCCTGTCTTAAACACAGTTCGCTTTGTGTTTTTCTTAAGGGAGTCGGCTTGTTGGGTGAGCTGACGCGAAAACTGTTCTAAATCATCCAGTGCTACGTTTTCAGGAAGCCCCGCTGGGTTGGCCTTTGCCTCTCTGATCTGCGTTTGAATTTGAGATTCTTGAGCGCTAATATTAGTTGTTGCTTGCTTACTCATTTTGATGCTATCGACCACTGATAGGAAGCACAGTAAGAAGAAGAATATGCCGATTCCCATAGATAGCTTAGAAATCAGCTTGACTCGGCTTTTGTTCCTGCCGATGCTGCCGAAGACTACCAGCGCCATTCCAAATAGAAAGATAATACTGCGGTTAGCAAATTCTTGAACAAAGCCGATACGCCATTCGATACTGCTTTGTGGCGGCAACCCTAGGAGGATTATATCGAAGAGGAATCCAAAGATGCAGACGAACCCAATGATTCTACAAACGTTTTTTATGCCATAGGTAGCGTCAGCTTGACCGGGCGCAGGTGCCGAGATATAAGTCATAGTTGGAATGAGGGTTTGGGTAATACGAAAAAGTTGGTATATGAAAAGTTGGTATATGAATATATATCCCAGTTCAACCCTTAAGTCCTCCGATCCGATACGGAAAATCTGCAATTTCAGACTGTGCCGATGCTGTAAATGAAATCTGTTAGGGCACAAAGTAGAAAGCGGACGTTCCGCCATCTATTAGGCAGAACGTCCGCTTGTATTGGTGACTTGTTCTCGAACTCTACCCTTTCTAATCGCCTACACTGCTATCTCTTCTTCGCCTTCTTTCTTTTTCTTGCGGAAAGCTGCTGTGCCTAATCCCATCAGCCCCGGTAGAACGGCTGCTGGTGTGGGGACTACAGCAACGCTACCAGCGACAGTAGAGCCATCAGAACTGAGCCCACCGAAGCCGCCTAGACCGCCAATACCTTGCACGCCTGGTGTGGGTGGTTGGATAAAGCCGTCTGTGGCTGCAGTGAATGCGAATGAACCGTTAGAGAGTGGCTGGCTCTCTTGATTGAGAATGAACTTGGTGAGGGTATATCTACGGCTTGAGCCACCCATATCATCACTCAATCCAGAGAGCCAAAGGACGTTACTGTCTACTAGCTCATACGAAGCGATCGCGTTTGCGTGGGTAGCTACTTGCTGAAGGGTCAGGATGGCATCGGTGATAGTATCACCGACAGCTCCAAAGGGAGAGGCTTGGTCTATCTGAAGAACGCCTGCATCAAAGCTGAAGAAACCGTTGCCGTCGTCTGTTAGGGTTGCGAGGTTAGAGTTACTGTTAGGATCTGTACTGAAATTTAAGGTGTCGCCCATGCTGAGTGCTTTAGCTGGACTAGCGCTAATTAATGCCCCTAATAGTACTGTTGCTGCGATCGCTGCTGTTTTTGTGAAGTTCTTAAGTGTCATGTTCCTTTATTCCGTCTTTGTTACGTATGGGTTGGATTTAATCTTGGTAGCCTAAACCCTTGGTAGATTCACGCAATGAAATCTTGTGTAGCTCTTAATTCAAATACGCTGAAACTATAGGGAATAGTATTAGCAGCATCTTTTATTGTTTTTTGTGAGCTATTGAGTTTATTGGTGAGGCGCTAGCTCAAGAGAGCCTATAGCATCGTTAAGAAGCGATTGTTTCGATTCTTTTGATGCGTGGTAGGCATCCGTGATTTCCGCTCCGACCATGTATAAATACTAACTCTATGCTTTTGTGCTTTGGGGTATTTCCGTATAAACAAGGTTGTTTCTTTATGCTTGCGCATATTCGCCTTACACGGTTCTTACAAAAATCACCTATTTGCGCATTAATACGTAGGTGAAATAGCCGGGTTCAGTACTTTTATGCTGAATATATAGTTGTTCTCTCTACGTATAAGTAGGGCAACACCTAGAAAGAGAGATAGGAAAAACGATGTTGATCTCCGGGTGAGGCAGGGTAGCGCACTCTCTAATGTGCATCCGTCAGGTTTTGCTAGTCAGTTTTGTAGTCGCTTATTTAGTAGAAGTGTTTTCCTATGCGTATATCTCCATTACTTACGTTGGGCTTCACCAGTGCTGGAATGCTGGCTTGGTTCTGGTGTAGTGCTGAGGCCTTGAGCGCGGCTAATTCAGACACGCTACCCCCTGAAGCTATCAGCAGGACTGAAGCGTTCATTGCTAAAGCGACGGTGGATGACTTCAAATCTCAAGCACAACCGCTGCTTAGCGATCCGCCTGCGCCAAACTTTTACTTACCCTCTTTAGGACATGTAGCTTCTCCTCAGGTGCTACATACTTCTACAGCGCTCGACCTATTGCCGATGGGCTCTCTCGATCAAAATGTAATTTCTTTCTCGGTAACTGAACCCAGCCAAACCCAGATCAGAAGAGTTGTTGCTCAGTCTCTTTTAGAGAGTTCTGTAGAGACAGCAGAACCCGATGCGTCAGAAGTATTACTAGACGCGAATCAGCTAGATGGTTTCTCGCTATTAAGTGCTGGCGTAGATGAGAACTATGTATTAGGCGCAGGCGATATCATCTCGGTTGATTTTTTTAACGTCCCTGAATACAGCGGACAGCATCGCATCTCTACGGGCGGCACGATCAATTTGCCTCTAATTGGTAGAACTAATATCAGAGGATTGAGTGTAGGTCAGGCGGCAGAGATGATCGCCTCTCTCTACTTATCTCAGCTTCAGTCGCCCATTGTCACTATCAATGTCATTCAACAGCGACCACTACAAGTTGCCATATCAGGAGAGATTGTTCAACCCGGTCTTTACACGCTGAGCGGTACCGGGCAAGAGCATCCTAGATTGTTTCAGGCGCTTCAGCAGGCTGGTGGTGTTACGCAGGCGGCAAACCTCACACAGATTGAAGTTAGGCGCAAGGATTCAAATGGCACTCGGACGATAAGTAGAATAGATTTGTTGTCTCTCTTGCAGAATGGCGATATTGACCAAAATATATTTTTGCAAGATGGTGATGCTATTGTGATTCCTTCTTCTACTCAGCTAGATAGAGTGGCGTTAGATCAGCTAGCGGGCTCAAATCTTCGCGCTAATACAAATCAGCCGGTTGATATTGCCGTTATTGGCGAAGTCACGCAGCCTGGCCCCTATAGAATGACCTCTGAGGGCGGGAGCGCTACTCTAGTGCAGGCACTTCAAAAGGCTGGTGGAATTACTGCTTCAGCCGACCTCAGAAAGGTTCAACTGCGCCGTCAAACTCGCCAGGGTACAGAGCAGGTATTTGATATAAATCTGTGGTCACTGCTTCAGAATGGTGACTTGAGCCAAGACCTTGTGCTTCAGCAGGGAGATACGCTGCTAGTACCCACTGCATCTGAATTATCTGTTGATGATTTGACTTCACTGGCAGCCTCTAGTCTTTCTTCTGGAACGATTCAAGTTAACGTTGTTGGCGAAGTTGAAAGTCCCGGACAGCTAGAAGTAAGTGCTAATACCTCCTTCAATCAAGCCTTATTAGCATCAGGAGGCGTGAACAGAAGAGCGCGGTCGGAAGCGACGCTGGTTCGCTTTAATCCGAATGGCACTGTTGATAGACAAGATATAGATATTGATCTTTCCCAAGATATCAATCCTGAAACCAACCCTATCTTACGTCCGAATGATGTCATCGTTGTCGGTCGCTCTGGAAAGGCTGCCTTTGATGACAGTATCAGTGGATTTGCTAGGTCGTTCAATCTGGTTTGGCCGTTTTTATTACTGCTCTAAAGTCCCTGTGCTTTTATCCAAAGTTCAGCCTTCCACTCTCCTAAATATCAAACTTCTGACCTCCTCTATATAAGCTAGCTGACGTACCGCTAACTGTTTTGAAGCTATGACAGAATCATCATCTACACCAAGTTCTATGTCAGGTAGCTACCTATCTGCGAGCCGACTACCTGCTGCTGCACAAGCAACTATGGATAGCAATGAAGGCGGTGTTGGAACAGTTTTAGGCTTGATGAAGCGAAGGGCCTTCGTTGTTTTGGGTGTGGCCGTTACGTTTTTTGGCTATTCGGCATGGAATACGCTGAACCAGCCGACTCAATATACAGGTGGATTCCAAATTTTGGTAGAGCCTGTCAATGCTGAAAATGCGAGCCTAGCAGATCCAACGGGGGCTAGTCGCAGACAGCGCTCAGCATTGGACTATCCTACGCAGGTAGCTATCTTAAAAAGCCCAGAGCTGTTAGGTGAAGTTGCAGAATCGCTACAGCCGAGCTATCCAGAATTACGCTACGGGCTGCTTGCTAATGGCATTCAGATAAGACGTGTAGGTGAGACTAAACTGTTGCAAATTGCTTACGAAAGCAGCGACGCTGCTCAAGTTCAAGCAGTACTAGAAGCTTTAGCACAAAAATATTTGCAGTATAGTTTGAATGAGCGGCAGACATACCTTCGCCAGGGGCTTCAGTTTGTCGATGAACAAATCGAAAGCTTAGGAACCCAGTTAAACGGCCTGCAAGATGAGTTGGAAGCTTTTCAGCAGCAGAATAGCTTTGTAGATCCTGGCGCTGAGTCTGCGCAAATTGCTGGTCAGATAGCCGTACTTAGACAGCAACAACAGGAGCTAGAACAGGCAATAGTGACTGTTCAGTCGCAGGCTAGTGTTTTGCAGCAAGATGATGGAATGCAAGTTGCCATAGAGCAAGATCCTGCCTATCGGGCGCTGCAAAATCAGATTAGAGCGATTGAGGCTCAGATTGCTGTAGAGCTAACTCGCTTTCGCCCTGAGAATCCGGCGATTCAGAGCCTTGAGAAGCAGCGCGCGAACTTATTTCCGCTGTTAGAGCAGCAGGCCGAACGCTTTATTGCTAACCGCTTTGCAGAGGCGACTGTTCGGTTGCAGTCTTTGGAAACTCAACTGGCGGCAGTTAATGAGACGCGGGCTGGTTTGGAGCGTCAGCTTCGAGCAATGCCTGTGTTGAACCGGCAGTATGGATCTTTACAGAAAGAGATAGAACTCGCAGGCGACAGCTTGACGGACTTTTTGAAGACGCGGCAAACGCTGCAAGTTGAGGCCGCTCAAAGAGAGATTCCTTGGGAGGTCGTCAGGGAGCCATCTACTTATCCAATCGCTTCAGATACGGTGAAGGATTTGGCTACAGCTTTGTTGATGGGGCTTGCTTTGGGTGGCGCTTTTGCTTTTGCTATAGACAAGCTGGATAATACTTATCACTCTACCGAGCAGCTAAGGGCTAAAGTTAAGCTGCCTGTATTGGGCGTATTGCCTTTCAATCAACAGCTTTTCTTAAATGATATGGAGGGAAACGGTGGTCGGCGTAAGCGGAAATTGCTGAGTCGTATGCGATCGCTGCTCATTAAATCCAGCGCAAAAGTCTCAAAATCTATGAGCGCGATCGCTCTTTCACTGCTAGATGAATACGATACGTCTGCTGAGTTTGTAGAAGCGCTGCGCGTGATCAACTTCAAGCTGAAAATGAGCGGCGCTGATAAACCTGCTCGTACAATCACCGTCAGCTCTGTGAGTCCGGGCGATGGTAAATCTACGCTGGCGCTCAACTGGGCTGAAACAGCAGCTAGTATGGGCCAGCGAGTGCTGCTGATAGATGGTGTTTTGAGAAATCCGCAGGTACACCGAATTCTAGATATTCCCAATCAGGTTGGGCTGAGTACTTTGCTGAGTACAGAGCTAAAGCCGCCTGAAGGACTACAACAGGTTCGGCCTGACGAAAAGCTCTATGTTGTTACGGGCGGCCCGCCTGCTGAGAATCCGGCTAATCTTTTAGGCTCTCCTAAGATGCGAGAAATCTTGTCTTATTACGAGAAGTTCTACGATCTCATCTTGATTGATGTGCCGCCACTTTCTGGGCTTGCTGATGCTGGTATTATCAGTCATCAAACCGATGGACTGGTTTTAGTAGTTAGGTTAGATCAGACTAATAAGTCCTTACTACAACAAACTATAGAAGACTTGGAGAGTTCCAGTGCTTCTGTTTTGGGAATGGTGATTAATGGGCATAAGGGTCATAATGTTGCGCTGCGTGAGGCCGCTCTAGGGGTAGATCTAGAGTCGAGAGAACAGAACGCATCTGAGCCCATACTGGAGCCTATGTCCGTAGAAAATCCTTCACCGGAAGTAGCGGCTAACGAACTGTAGAGTTTTGGAGTAGTAGAAGCGGGTGGGGGGAATCGAACCCCCATTATTAGCTTGGAAGGCTAGAGTTTTACCACTAAACTACACCCGCAAATGGCGCTATCTCGATAATAGCTTAGATACCGTATCATGGTTTTGTGCTTAGAGCCTATAGGTAATTTTTCTGGTGTTCACTCAGAAACTATTGAGGCACCTCGATCAGGCTGATAGTGAGCAGCAGGTTGTCATCTAATATCGGCTGTCCATCAAAAAGGGCAGGTTCAAACTCGAAGCCCGCGTTTTCTATGAGGCAGGTGATCGCCTCTTCCTCTATACTCAACGGCTTACTAATTCCTCCCGTCCAAGGCGTTGCCGTTTGAATCGTGCCGTTCTCGCGCACCGCTACTCTATAGACCCACTGCTGCTGTGAGAATTCAAGTCGCCCGCAGCCTGCGTCGCTAGGATTGAGCACGATAGCACTCGATAGGTTCCCTTCTTTTGGTCGAGGCGGCGTTTTGCCTACGTCTCGCTGAATGCCGTCTACTTCACTGAAGTCCACAATGCTTAGCGCGGCTGATTGGAGCGATCGCGCATTTGCTGCTTGAGTTAATTCCTCTGGCGCTGGCAAAACTCCTTCGCTAGCAATGGTTGGTAGCTCTGTCGGCTCGTTATTGCTTGCTTCAAGATTGTCTTCGCCTGAACCAGTGGTTTGACTTTCTGTATCTTGAGCAGGTGACGGAGAGGTACTCTCAGGAGAGTCTGTACTACTTGTGCTGCTTTCGGTTTCTGCGGTTCCTCCGCTCTCTTCGTTAGTAGAACCGGAGGATGTGCTTGTTGAGCGATCGCTGCTTTGCCTTTCTTGAGACTCAGCCTTTGTGGCAGTCGGTGTTGGTTCTAGCGGTGCTGCATTTGTCGAAGGTTCCTGAAATAAGGGGGTTGCCTCAGCGCCACTAATAGCATCAGACTCATTAGAGGAGACTTCAGGCTGAATCGGGCCTGTGTCTGTGGATTGAATCTGATTTGATACGGCATCGTCAGGATTTTGAGAAGGCTCGACGATGAGTTCTATGGGAATAGTCGCGGCGGACTCTGACGAGCCAGAGGTCTGCATTAACTCAAATACATAGGGCAGGCTGAAGCCTAATATGCCGATGTGAGCTAGTACGGAAAGTCCGCCTAAGATGGGCCAAAGTTGTTCAGATTCAGGGTGTTTCCAAGTTTTGAGCGGCGAAACCATCTGCCTAAAATTTCTGTTAGCAGCGGCGTACTATGTAAATCCGCTGAATTTCTAACAAGCTAGCACTTTTACGGGCTGCTATAGACGTGTTTTGACGCCGAAGGTTAGGACGGTTTCGTCGATGCCTTTGAGCTTTAGCGGCTCAAATTTTACAATTTCCTGTTCGTCTAGGTAATCAGCAACGGCGGCGGACACCAGGATGGTTTCGGCGGTGGCTGATTCTTGGATGCGAGCGGCGATGTTAACGCTGGGGCCGATGGCGGTGTAGTCGGAGCGTTCGGAGCTGCCAAACATACCCACAACGGCGGTGCCCTGGTGGATGCCGCAGCGGAATTTTACGGGGCCGATGCCTTGCTCGGCCCAGCGCTTATTGAGTCCGTCTAGATCTTTGTACATTTGACGGGCAGAAGCGATCGCCCGCTTGACCTGCTCATTCGGACTCATCTCTTCTGGCGCGCCAAAAAGCGCAAGTACCGCATCACCCATGAATTTATCGACCGTGCCACCGTTGTTGAAAATGGCGTGGGTCATGGTTTCTAAGTATTCATTGAGCAGTTCAGCGACTCGGCGCGATCGCAAGGTATTGCTCAACTGCGTAAAGCCCACAATGTCGCTAAACAGAACCGTGACCAAGCGAGGCTCAGGCCGCAAATCTAGCTGCAACTTGCCTTCATTGGCCTTTTTCACCAGAGAGGGTGGCAAAAAGCGCTGCAGCACAGACTCGGTTAAATACTGATTGAGCTGAGCCACCTTGCGCTCGTTAGCTTTGAGCGCTAGCAGATTGCGGACTTCTGCTAGCAGCTCTCTGTCATTGAACGGTTTAGACAGGTAGGCGTCTGCACCCTGCTCAACGCCTTCCAATCGGGTTTCACTGTCTACTTTGGCCGTGAGCAAAACAATCGGCGTACCCTGAAGCGCGGTGTCTTTGCGAATCCGCTCAATCATTTCGAGCCCGTTAACGCCTGGCATCATCAAGTCAGTAATAATCAGGTCGGGATGATGAGTTGTAGCCATTTCGAGCCCAGCTGCGCCCTGTTCGGCCGTTCGTACCTGATAGCCTACGCGCTGCAATACGCTAGAGACATAGGCTCGCAGGTCAGGATTATCATCTACGACTAGAATCTGAGAGCCTTCAAAAGAAGCCCTTTCGGTTTGATCGCCGCTCACTTCATCTGGCAAGCTTACCGGGCGATCCGCCGTTGCTGAGGCCATTTCAATATCAGATAGTTCTATGGCCGCTCGACCCTTTTGGGTTTGAAGCGTTTCTTCTATAACCTGATCGGCGGGCAGATGCTTAGCGCCTAAAGGTAAATCAATCGTGAAGGTCGTGCCCTGCCCATAGTTTGAGTTCACGGTTACTTTTCCGCCGTGTAGCTCAGAAAGCTCCTGCACTAGCGATAGCCCTAGTCCCGTTCCTTCATAGTGCCGGTTCGCAGAGCCGTCAGCCTGGCGAAACCGCTCAAATAAGTGAGGAATTTGGTCTTCGCGGATGCCGATGCCTTCGTCTTGCACCTGTAGCTGAGCCATGCCGTTCGCTTCTTTGAGCCTGACGGTGATAGATTTACCGGCTGGGGTAAATTTCATGGCGTTGGAGAGCAGGTTATAGAGAACCTTATCGAACTTCTCTATATCCAGATAGACCGGCGGGCAGGTGCTGATATCAGTACTGAGCGCAATTTCTTTTCGTTCGCAGTAAGTTTGAAATGACTCGACAACTTCTGTGGTAAATAGAGCAAAGTCGCAGGGCCTGAAGGTTGGCTGCATTTTACCTGCATCTAGCCGCTGAAGATCGAGCAGTTGGTTAACTAGCCTGAGCAGTCGTCGAGAATTTCGGAGCGCAATTTTTGACTGCGCTGGATCTAGACCTTCATCCCGCTCTACGGCTGATTCTAGCGGGCCAATGGTAAGGGTCAGCGGCGTGCGAAATTCGTGAGAGATGTTTTGGAAAAAGGCGTTTTTTTGCTGGTCAAGTTCTAAGAGCTGTTCGGCCTGGTGACGGCTCTTTTGGTAGAGATTGGCTTGCTGTACGGCGACGGCGGCCTGGTTGGCGACGGCTAGCGCTAGGGTTACTTCGTCTTTTTGCCATTGGCGATCGCAATGCGCTTGCTGTAGTTCAATGCAGCCTGTGATCTTAGCGTCTGCGAGTAAGGGCACTGCTAATAGTGCCTTGGTTGAGCCCATTCCTGTAGCAGAAAGATGAGTGTCAGTGCAGTCGGCTGTATTGATCACAACGGGCTGCTTTGTCGCGAGCAAACGGCTGAAGACAGGATGACGAGTAATTTCGATACTCGGCTCTGGCAGCATTGGAGCAGTAATAGCCATCGCATCGTAACGCCCTACGCACTGAGAATTTCCGTCTGTCCAGAGCGATAGTGTACAGCTATCAGAATAAAGTGCTTGGCCAAGCTTCTCAGTAATAGCTGCAAAAATTTCGCTCGGTTCCAAACTGGCGTGCAGCGCCTGCGTGATGGTATTAATCAGTCCCTCTCTTTGCGCTAAAGACTGTACCCGCTCATACGTCCAGGTCTGAGAAAGGGCAAGCGCTGCTTGATCGGCTAGAGTCGTCAGTAGCTTAATCTCGCTCTCTTCCCATGGTTTTTGATGCGCGCACTTATGAAGTGCCAACACCGCCAATACATCATGCTTACAAGCGAGTGGAATCAGTAGGCTGGTACTAATTTCTAACGCCTGATAGGCCGCAGCGTTTGCCTGAGTAGGTGAAGCCTCGGCGACGTCTTCAGGAACTTCTAAATGCTGTGTAAACGCTGTTTGCCAAACGGTTCGTTCTAGCAATTCCAAGGTGTCAGGAGATAGCTCCGCTGAGCCATCTATTCGACGAGACTGTGGCACCTCAATGCCTACATAGTGGAACGCCGGAGAGTTTAGTTCTACATCAGAGATGGGCTTAACAATGCCGTAGTCCAGCTCAAAGGCTTTACCCAGCGTCTCCACGATTGTTTTCAGCATCTCCTGTGAGGTCTGCGCGCTGCGAATGGTATTGGTAATCGCGTTGAGTAGGGTTTCTTGGCGCAATACCCGATTGAGTTCCTGAGTGCGTGCACTGAGAACGCTGTGAGTGTCTACTGCTTGGTTTACGACTGTGCGCAAGTCTTCTTCTTCCCAAGGTTTAGTGACGTACTTGAAGACCTTACCTTCGTTGATCGCTTCTACTAGGTCTTCTACGTCGGTGTAGCCAGTCAGCATGACCCGAATGGAATTAGGGTATCTGTCGGCAGTGAGGCGCAGCAGCTCTGTCCCGCTCATTCCTGGCATTCGCTGGTCAGAGATAATTACTGCAATATCGCCTTGTTCAGAGAGCAGTTCTAAAGCATCGTGACCGCTTTGAGCCTTAATAACCTTGAAATCTCGGTAGAATGTCCGGTAGAGCAGATCTAAATTATCGGGCTCGTCATCCACCACTAAGATTTTGTGTTTGGATGTTTTTTTCCGCCGACTGCGCTCTCTAACTGCCATGCATCAATCTCTCACATTTAGACCGAAATATCGTTGAAACCCCTGACAGTGCGGAGGCGACTGTGCAACGTCTTTTATAAAGTTCCCACCCTCTTTCGAGTTTTTACTATGCCTAAGGCCAATGCCGAGCGCGAAATTACGACCGCATATCAGCGGCAACCCTTCCGCATTCGAGCAGCTCAGCCAAAAGATTTGGCTCAAATTGTTAGCGTTCTGCTCTCTAGTTTTTACGCTCAAGCCAAAGCCACGCAATGGTTATATTGGATTTTGCGAATTGGAATTCAAGAAGACATCAAGGTCAAAATAAAGACGCCAGTGGGTCAGTATGCTTGCCTGGTAGCTGTGACCCTCCACCCTGATGCAACCCAGTCTGATACGGTAATCGGCACCGCCGAAATTTCTCAACGCCCCTGCGAAACCTGGCAACTTTTTCCGCCAAAGCGAGCTTACCTGGCTAATCTGGCAATTAGCCCTGACAGTCGTCGTCAGGGCGCAGCGCAGCAGCTCTTATCAACTTGCGAGAGCATTGCTCTAAGCTGGGGCTTTCGCCGTATATATCTTCACGTAATGGCAGATAACGACGCTGCTCAGGCACTTTACGCTCAAGCAGGATATAGCCCTTGCGAGGTTAGTAATCCTATCCTTTCGGGTCTGGGACTAAGGCCCCAACGCCTGCTACTTTCAAAGCGAGTGCGATGACGGTTTGGGCCTCTATTCATATATTAAGAAAAGCTAATCTTTGAAGAGAGGATCAACAAGTGCATTGTGTGTAGCGTCTGAAGAACTTGAAGCAGCTTTGAAGCCCAGATATGCTTGCGTGCCTAATGCGGCATCGTTGTTGCAAATTTTACAAAGTAATTTGCATATATGTACTGACGTAAAAAACTGAATTGAGGGAGTTTTATGTAATGTGTATAAAGTATGGATTGCTGCGTCATAAAGAATGAATAAAAACTATTTGTTCTTTTTAGATATTGCCAAAATTCGTATCACATTAGGAGTAGTCACACGTTGATGTTGCCAGATACGCTGAGTGAACATCCCAATTTATGGATCTTACGCCCACCGTTAATAGAGTGCCTATGTCTGTCGAAACGGCGGGCCGAGAACCGCTGGGTTACGCCTCGTTGGGTCGTATTCCCTTAGGACGCAATCAGATAAACGGCCAGATAAACAAGCGACCTACTTGTGAGTCATCAGGCGGCTCTGATAGTATCAGTGCGCACCCTCTGGCTAACCCCCCGGCTACCGCTATGGCTACCCAGGTTAGCAATGGTACAGACGCTGGTATGAAAGCCACTTCATCGTCATCAGTTTTGCAAGCCACCCAGCATAAGTCAGGTGACTGGAAATTCTTCGGCACATCCGTGAACCAAAATCTTAAAGTTGACGAAGTGGTTGAAAAGATAGACAGCGGTCAGCTATGGGTCGTGAATAGCCGCCGTCGCAACGGGCTGATTGTAATTCGCGAGTTTCACGCTGAGTTTGCGGGGCCAGGGGCAGCTGTCGGTGGTGATTTGGACAATGATATTGTCAAACTTATTCCTATCGGCAATTTGTCTTTGCTGTCGCCTGATTCTCACGAGGCACATCAGAATGCAATCAAGATTCGGCTGCAGTGGATTCGGTTGACTCAGAATTTTACCGATCAGCCTAGTCCTGATGACCGAGCGCGGATGATTTTGGAGCAGTTTAAGACGTACTTCGATCAAAGTACGGTAGATTTGGTTCCAGATGAGGCGTTTGCGCTGCTGGTGGGTGTTTTGCCACAGACTATTCATCGGGTGCGTTCTGGGTTCGTTTGGTGATAGCTGAGGGTGTGCCTGTTATTTGGTGCCGAGTACCTGACGGATGTTGGCGAGGGTGCGCTGGTTTTCGCTGGGTGTGCCGATGCTGATGCGTAAGCCGCCGCCTGTTTGACGAATGAGGGTGCCTTGGGATTTGAGAGCTGTGAACATGTGAGTGAGTCCGTCTTTTTGATTAGGTGCTGATAGGGCTGCAAGGCCGCGATCGCTCAACCGAACGTATAGAAAGTTGCTATCACTTGGCCAAACTTGCAGGTAAGCGTGGTCGCTGAGAGCCTTATATAGCTGCTGCTGCTCCGATAGAATGGTCGGAATTTGGCTGAGGAGCTGGTCGCTGTGGGCTAGGGCGGTGGTGGCTGCTGCCTGGGAGAAGCTCGGTAGGTTATAGGGCAATCTTAGTTTCTCTAAGGCGGCGATGATGGCGGGGTGAGCAATGCCGTAGCCCACTCGATGCGCGGCAAGGCGAAATCCCTTTGATAAAGTACGTGTAACTAACCAGTTTGGTTTTAAAAGAGCTTGGGCTAATGTGGTGCGCCCGCTGAACTCGAAATAGGCTTCATCAACGACGACTAAGATGTCTTCTGGTAGCTGCTTAAGCCAGGTTAGTTCTTGGTTCGTCAGTGCGTTTCCAGTCGGAGAGTTGGGGTGCACCATGAAGACGGTGCGAACGGGTGGGCCGGTTTGGGTGGCTTGTGCGATCATCTCACTGGCCGCATTGATATCAACTTCAAAATTATCTTTACGATCAACGCTGTGCACTGGCACACCCAAGGTCTGAGCTAAGACGCCATACATTGAGAAGGTAGGCTCAGCGACCAATACAGAGCCGTGGTTTCCCAAACAGGTCGCCATGACCACGGATCGAATCAGTTCGTCGGAGCCATTGCCCAATGTGACGTTCTCTAGGCCAACGGTTTGCCCGGTGAGGTTGCCTGATTGGGTGGCGTATTTGGTAATAGCTCGCTTGAGGGCCGACTGGCTGCCGTCGGGATAGCGGTTAGCTGCGATCGCCTCCAAATAATCCTCAGCCAGCGCCGCTTTCATATCAGCAGGCAAATCAATCGGGCTCTCGTTGGTATCTAGCGGATCGAGTACAGGCAGAGCTGAAGCTTCGGCGGCGGTGGGATGAGGGGCTTGGTAGGCGGAGAACTGAGCAATGTCGTCGCGAAGAAAAGCCATGCGTTTATTTTTCTCTCTAAGATTAGGCCAGATGCCTACTGCGTCAATATATATGTGCGCATTTTACCGCAAGGTTCAGGCGCGGGGTTCATCAGGTATTATGCTCCCGTCCCTCTTTACGTTGCGCTGACCATGACCGAACAGTTTCGTATTACCCTATTGCCCGGTGACGGCATCGGCCCAGAAATTATCTCCGTTGCTGTGGCTGTTCTAAATCAGGTCGCTGAGCAGCACGACATTGAATTTATCTTTACAGAGGCACTGCTTGGGGGCGCAGCTATTGATGCTACTGGTGAGCCGCTGCCTGATGAAACGCTGAATGCCTGCCGCGAGAGTGACGCGGTTTTGCTAGCGTCTATCGGCGGCTATAAGTGGGACGGACTGCCTCGGGCGCAGCGGCCTGAGACAGGGCTACTGGGACTGCGTTCAGGCTTAGGATTATTTGCGAACCTGCGGCCCGCGACGATTTTGCCTCAGCTTCTTGATGCGTCTTCACTGAAGCCCGAGATTGTGGAAGGCGTTGACATTATGGTGGTGCGTGAACTGACGGGCGGGATTTACTTTGGGACGCCTAAAGGCATTTTTGAAACTGAAGACGGTCAGAAACGCGGGGTGAGTACGATGGTGTACGACAGCCATGAGATTGATCGAATTGGTCGGGTGGCTTTTGAGACGGCGCGTAAACGCAAAGGCCAACTGTGTTCGGTGGATAAGGCAAATGTGCTGGATGTTTCTCAGCTTTGGCGCGATCGCATCACCGCCCTTAGCAGTGACTACACCGACGTGGAACTCTCCCATCTATATGTAGATAATGCGGCTATGCAGCTTGTGCGCGCCCCCAAGCAATTTGACACCATCGTGACCGGCAACCTTTTCGGTGACATTTTGTCTGATGCTGCGGCCATGTTAACGGGAAGCATCGGTATGCTACCATCTGCGAGCTTGGGCGAGAGCGGCCCTGGTGTGTTTGAGCCGGTTCATGGTTCAGCGCCAGATATTGCGGGGCAAGACAAAGCTAACCCGCTAGCTCAGGTGCTCAGTGCCGCTATGATGCTGCGCTACGGTCTTGACCAGAGCGCTGCGGCCGACCAAATTGAGCAGGCCGTGCTCACCGTGCTAGATCAGGGCTATCGCACCGGGGATATTATGTCTGACGGGATGAAGTCTGTGGGTTGTAAAGGCATGGGTGAAGCCCTAGAGCAGGCGCTTAAAAAAGCGCTTGAAGAAGGTGCTTGAAGCTAAGGCTTAACGCAAGCTGACCGTAAAACAGTACAAAAAAACTACTGTGTGTCGGTCTGTATTATCCTGTGTGCAGATGTTACTAGCAAACAAAAGAAAAATCTTCTAAATAAGCTGTAATATCAGCACCAACAGGTATGTCACTACAAACGGTATTACCCCACTTGAGCCCTCCAGCTATGAATGCGCTAACCATGCAACCCCCAGAAACTGATCGACTCGCCTTTGGAGATGATTCTGTGCTACTCAATCCTGAGCTGATTAAGGCCGCACGGCACATCTACCGCACCTTTTATGAAGTTCATCCCGACGTAATTCAGCGTCCGATCGGCGTTGCCATCGGACGGCGCAGCCATCGCGGCAAGCTGGTTTTTGGAGAGAAGCCCGTGCTGCTTCCGCAAGAGTGTTTTGTACCCTTTAGCCAAATTGAGCCAGGGCTAGCTTAGGCGATCGCGCCCCCTCTCAGCCCTTCAATCAGCCTTCTATAAACCTCCCGTCCGACGATGCTAGATGCCGTCAGACGGGAGGTTTTGTATCAATAGCCGTTGATAGCTTGGGCATATTAGAGCAAAATCTAGCGCTTTGTGGCTGTTTGTGCGTCTTTATTTATTAGATACTATCGTTCCGATTCTGATTGTCTTTATCTTCGGGGCATCGGTCGGAAGCTTTTTAAACGTGGTGGTCTATCGCCTGCCAGAAGGTCTATCGCTGGTTCATCCGCCTTCTCGCTGCCCGCGCTGCGAAACGCGCCTCAAGCCCTACGACAACGTGCCGGTTTTCGGCTGGCTGTGGCTAAAAGGTAAGTGCCGTAGCTGCAAGCTGCCGATCGCGGCCCGCTATCCAATCGTAGAGTTCGCAACGGGCTGCTTATTCGTATCTGTATTTATGATGTTTGGGATCACGTGGCTAACGCCGGGTCACTGGATCTTTGTATGCTGGCTGCTGGCGCTGGCGCTGATTGATTTGGATACGATGACGCTGCCGAATAGCCTGACTGCTTCGGGCCTAATTTTAGGCTGGGGGTTTCAGGGCTGGGTGAGCTATTTGCAAGCGCCGACGCTTCGATCTGTGGCGACTGGCGCTGTGTGGGCGGTCATAGCAAGCATTGCGGGGCTTTGGCTGTTTGATGTGATCAGCGTTGCCGGTAGTAGAGCTTTTGGTAAACAGGCGATGGGTGGCGGTGACGCCAAGCTGGCGGCGATGATGGCGGCGTGGTTGGGCTTTCCTGGATTGCTGCTGGCTACTTTTTTAGCGGCGGCGATGGGCGCGGTGATTGGTGGTGGGGCTATGGCTTTAGGTGCGCTTGGGCCTAAGCAGCACATTCCGTTCGGCCCCTATCTAGCCTTGGGCGCAGTGCTGTCACTGTTCTATGGTCAGCAGATGATTTCGGCCTATTTAGCCGTGTTTTTTCCGCTGGGTCTTTAGCCTGGGCTTGTCGGATTAGAAGTACGAACCTTTAAGTTAGAAAAACCTTACTGGTATCTTATGGAAGGGCTTTTTGCCTGTGCCGGTTAAAAGAATTTGCTATCGAATGATTCAAGTGGGGAAGCAACCCATGTAGGATGAATAAGTAATTTGCCTCATTAAGATTACGTATTTTTTCGGGGCTGCGACTTAAGTAAGTTCGATGAGCGGGAAAATGTCACTTTTCGACTGGTTTGCAAATCGTAGGAAGACGGGTTTAGTGAGCCAGGATAGACACGAGCGAGAAATTGCAGACGGACTGTGGACGAAGTGCGAGCGCTGTGACGTGCTTACCTACACCAAAGACCTGTGGAATAATCAGCAGGTGTGCCCTGAGTGTGGACACCACCATCGTATTTTTAGCAGCGATCGCATCGAACAGCTCATTGATGCCGATAGTTGGACGCCTCTCGATACGCAAGTTTCGCCGCTGGATCCGCTGAGATTTCGCGATCGCAAAGCCTACGCCGACCGCATCCGCGACACCCAAGCCAAAACAAAGCTGATAGACGGTGTGCAAACAGGCATCGGTACTATCAACGGTGAACCCGCAGCCTTGGGCGTGATGGACTTTCGCTTTATGGGCGGTAGCATGGGCTCGGTAGTAGGTGAAAAACTCACTCGGCTGATAGAAAAAGGCACGGCTGAGAAACTGCCGGTATTTATCGTGTGCGCTTCGGGCGGGGCTCGAATGCAGGAAGGAATGCTGAGCCTGATGCAGATGGCCAAAATTTCAGCAGCTCTAGAGCGCCATCGTGAGGCCCGGTTACTTTACATCCCGATTTTGACGCATCCGACGACGGGCGGGGTCACTGCGAGTTTTGCCATGCTGGGCGATATTATTTTGGCTGAGCCTGAGGCGACGATTGGCTTTGCAGGGCGACGCGTTGTAGAGCAAACTGTGCGTGAAAAGCTTCCAGAAGGATTCCAAACAGCGGAATATTTGCTGCGCCATGGCTTTGTAGACAAAATCGTGCCGCGCCCTGAGCTGAAGAAGGTTTTGGCGCAGCTTATTCGGCTGCATCGGCCTGTCGATCAGCCCTCGGCAGATAAAGTGATTGTGAATGCTAAGCAGGTTAAGAAAGTCTTGCATAGCGCTGAGCCTTAAGAACTGCTCTCACCGATTGTCTGCGTTTGGGTAAAGGAATGTAACGAATCCTAAGCTTTGGCGGTGGGCTCTTTTTAGTTTGAGTGCTTTTTATCTACTTTCTAGTGGTTTGTTCCCCCTGTGTAGCCCTATTCATGGCATGATAAATAGAGAATTTGGTTCAATAAAAACTGAATCACTGCTGTGTTGCGTGTCTGAGAAGCGAGCATAAAAAATGAGAAATTTGTTTAAGAGATGCACCGGGCTGCTGGTTGCGACTGTCATTTTTGTATCTGGCGTGTTTGGCGCAGGTTTGATGGGTGCTACCGTGTTGCCAGGTGAGGCGATCGCTGCTGATCTAGATGCTGCGACCCGTACGATCAAAGCCACCGAGCAGGGCGACACCGTTACCCCGCCTGTCGAAGTTTTTCTTCGCGGTCGCAAAAAGTTCAACGTTGCCTGCGCGACTTGTCACGTTGGGGGCATCACTAAAACCAACCCCAACGTAGGCTTAGATACAGAATCACTAGAAGGTGCCTATCCTGCCCGCGATAACCTCGCGGCCCTAGTAGACTATCTCAACAATCCCACCACCTATGATGGATTGGTAGAGATCTCTGAGCTGCATCCTAGTACTCAGAGCACCGACCTCTATCCTAAGATGCGGAACCTCACCGACGATGATATCGAAGCAATCTCTGCTCATATTCTCGTGATGCCTAAGGTGATGGGCGATAAATGGGGTGCAGGTAAAACGAAGTCTCTGTAGTTTTCTTTGTACTTTTCTACGGCAAAAAGTCTTCTACTATAAGAAGCTTTCTAGCTTAGAATCGCTAAACTTTAAGCGCAGTGGGTGTTGTCCTACTGCGCTTTGCTATTGAAGCTTGATATTATTTCCATCACCCCTTTGCTAATAGACGCTTAATGATCACTCGCAGAACGCTCATTTTAGGAACCGCTGTGATCGCTGCTAGCAGCTCAATCACCAGCTGTCAGCGAACGCCCGCAAACGCGCTCAAAATCAGTATGCTGGACGGTTCTATCCCGCCTGAAGTTTTGCAGCGGTTTCGTAAGCAGACGGCTGAACCGGTCAGGTTTCAAATGGCAGCGCAGCTTCAGAGCCTTTATCAGCAGCTACAGATCTGGCAAAAGCCGGTGGCGTCTTCAGGATTTTCAGTGCGGCGGCTTTTGCCTTGGATGAATGCTGAGGCAACGTCGATGCCAGATGACTTGGTGAGTATTGGTGACTATTGGCTGGAAAGTGCGATCGCTCAAAACCTGATAGATCCCTTAGAGATTCCAGAGAAGAACCTCGAAGCGCTACCTGCCGCCTGGCAACAGTTTGCTAGTCGTGACGCCAAGGGACAGATGCAGAACGGTGGCCAGAGCGCTAGTTCGCAAGAAATATCCCTATGGGCTGCGCCTTACAAAGTGCAAACCCTAGTAATTGTTTACCGCCGAGATGCTTTTCCGGCGTCACAGAATCCTCCTTTTCAATCATGGCGCGATTTGCTTCAGCCTGAGCTACGCCAAGTAATAGCCTTACCAAATCATCCTAGATTGGTGATTGGACTGCTGCAGAAGATCCAGACTGGCAGCTTCAATGGTGCGATTGAAAGCACAGGTGGTAGCTCGGCTGACCGTTTGGCCGATAGCTCGACCGATGAGAGCCGATCCGTTGGTAGTACTTTGGTCGAACAGCTAGCTGAACAGTTAGCAGAGCCTTTTACTCAGCTCAACGAGCAGGTGAAAACCTACGACTCTGAAAACTCTTTGAAAGCGCTGGTGAATGGAGATGTGAAGGTGGTAGTGGCCTGGTCAGGAGAGGTGGCGGCGGCGCTGAATCGATATCGCGAGCTAAGAGTGGTGGTGCCAGAGGAAGGCAGCTTGCTGTCGGCAGACATGTGGGTGCGGCCTAAAGGGGCTCCTATGAGTGAGCTGGCCCAGCAGTGGATCGATTTTTGCTGGCAGGTGGGCCCAGCAGCTCAAATCTCAGTGGCCGGTAGGGGGCTCTCGCCTATCTTTTTGGGTGATGACGATAGCGTGCCTGAGACTTTGGCAGGTGGGCTTTTGCCGGTAAGTACGCTGAGAAATAGCGAGCCTTTGTTGCCGATTCCGGCGACGCTGCAAATGGCTTATTTTGCGCTGTGGCAGCAGTTGCGCCGGAGGGCGTAAGGTTTTACGCCCCTACCAGTGTTTCTAGGGGTTAGTTTGATAGGACGCTTTGTCGGCGACGGCGGCTGAGTGCGTTGTATACGATTTCGCAGGGGGGGGCTGTGATGCCGTCAGCGTCTACTGAAAATGACAGTTGATCGAAATCGCATACGTAAGCGCCTCGGAGCGTTACTAAATTGAGGTTGCCAGAGCTTCTAGATTCATCGGCATTGGCAGCATCGCCAGTATGAAACACGCGCAGGTTATAGCCGTAGTCTTTTGCGGCGGTGCCTAGCTGGGTGATAACGGCGTAGCGTTCAAAGTAGGTGAGTAGGTTCCAGATGCGTTCGTTAACAACGGCATCGACGTAGCTAACGGGTCTGCCGTTCTCGTCATCTACCTGATAGGCGCGCCACTGGTCTACTAGGCGATCGCTCCCATAGCGAGCCCCTACCTGATCTTGCGCCCAAAAAAGGCTGGGCTGACTGAGCGCAGTAGGCGAAATATCACTGCTAGAGGCTTCTAACTCTTCGCGCTCGGAGGGTAGCAATAAAGGAAACTGGCTTAAGTCTGAGAGCTGCGATCGCACTGCTGCCAGCACAAAGTCCGTCTGATTCCCAGTTTGGGCAACCCTTTCGGACTCCACTGGTGCTGCAATGGCACGGCTATTAACTAAACTCACCAGCGTTATACCAGCGGCGATATATCCAAACTTAG
The DNA here is from genome assembly GCA_963793265.1 of uncultured cyanobacterium. Taxonomy (GTDB): domain Bacteria; phylum Cyanobacteriota; class Cyanobacteriia; order Phormidesmidales; family Phormidesmidaceae; genus Phormidesmis. Next base: position 854,167 of record CAWBZI010000001.1, on the reverse strand, counting down.
CCAAACGGTTAGGCATAGACTTCAGCTATTTAATATAAGTTGTACGCGGTGGACAGGCCCTAGCAAAATTTCTTGAGCGCTCACAGTCTCTAGCATCGTTACGATGTTTTGAGGCTTGAGTAGCGTTCCATCGTTGCGACAGCTCCCAACATAGTGCAAGACGGTAGGCTGACTTGATGAGCTGTGAGCTGAAGTAAGGCGACAGCTCACGACTTTCGGTAGCAAGGACAGTTGATCGTTACCGGCAATCGATAGTTCAAAGAGTCGCGATCGCAAATCCACTTCCTTCGTTTTACCCGATTTGGTCGTTTTTGTTTGCATCATTTGTGGCGCATCTAGTACCTGCTGCACCCACTGCGACCAGTTACCAATGCCCTCTGCGGTATCTACGGCCAGCAGATACTCAGCCCGATCAAGGCACTTTGTCGTGGAAGCTGAGTTCAAAGACACCTCTTCAACCTCGTAGATTGGCACATCGTCAGGAAGCTGTGCCTGTAGCCGTGCTCTGAAGTCAGCAGGATCTATGATTTCAGTGAGTTCAAAGTCAATCAGCTCTCCTGTACTTGTTAGTCCTAATGAAAGCGCGCTGGCTGGCGAAATTCTTGGCCCAGGGTGGAATCCACCTGTGAACGCAATCGGTAAAGATGCGCGGCGAACGGCTCTATCCATCAATCGGGCGAAGTCTAGATGACCGATGAGGGCCATATCGCCCAGCTTGCCAACTTTGATTCGTAGCCGTTGCGCGCGTGTCTGATTAGGCTTGAAGTGTCCAGCAAAATCTGGGATCTCTATTGGCGGCACGATAATGTTATGACCAAAGTCTGGCCCACAGATACCGCAATGAGAGCAGCCTTCAAAGGAGCAGTCGGGCACGGTTGCCGCTGCTAGAGCGTTCTTTAGCTCTTCCTTTAACCACTGCTTTTCAATCCCCGTATCAATGTGATCCCAAGGCAACCTGCGCGCCAAAACGGCCTGCATCGCATCGTCCACTGCCTGATGTTCGGTACTATCCGTGGCCTCAGACTCATTGGCTTCGGCGCTAGCAATGTTTTCGTCTAGATCCCACTCGCCGTTTTCTACCTGGCGGTATTTCCAATCTAGTCCGGCATCTGCGATCGCCTGCGTCCAAGCGCCAAACGCCTTCTCTAAACTCTCCCACCAGGCGTCCATACCTGCCCCGAGTTCCCAGGCTCTGCGAACGACGGCTGATAAGCGGCGATCGCCTCTGCCTACAAAGTCCTCCATCGCCGAAATTCGTACGTCCGTAAAGTTTGCCTTCACGCCTCGGATTGAATTAAGCTCAGCCTGTAATAGCCCTTGCTTTCGCTTAAATTCATCGGTTGACACCGAATGCCACTGAAAAGGCGTGTGCGGCTTCGGCGTTAAGTTAGAAATGGTGATATTGAACTTTAACGCCCGCCGACCTTTAATAAAGCATTCCTGCCGCAGCCATCTCACAGTTTCGGCAATGCCGAGCACGTCTACATCGGTCTCGCCAGGCAAGCCAATCATAAAGTACAGCTTCACGCGCTCCCAGCCTTGATCGTAAGCCGTTTTTACCCCACGCAATAGCTCCTCATTCGTAAGCCCCTTATTGATAATGTCGCGCATTCGCTGCGTTCCAGCTTCAGGGGCAAACGTCAGACCAGTTTGCCTTAAGCCACCGACAATGTGAGCAATATTCTCGTCAAATCTATCGACCCGTTGACTGGGCAGTGAAAGGTTGATATTTTCATCTTTCAAGCGATTCTTAATTTCTACGCCAACCGCAGGCAGCGCTAGATAGTCCGAACAGCTCAAAGACAGCAGCGAAAATTCGTTGTAGCCGGTTTCACGCATTCCTCGTTCAATCGTGTCAATCACCTGCTCAGGCGGAACGTCTCTAGCAGGCCGTGTGAGCATTCCAGGCTGGCAAAAGCGACAGCCTCGGGTGCAGCCGCGACGGATTTCGACCGTAAGGCGATCGTGCACGGTTTCTACATAAGGCACGAGGCCAATAGAATATTCCGGCATCGGCGGTGCGACTCGGCGGAGGATGCGCGCGGGTACGTCAGGGCGATTGGGATGCACCGAGCCGTCAGGGGCCATATCATAAAAACGCGGCACATATACACCGGGTACCTGGGCCAAATCGAGCAGTATTTCTTGGCGGCTGAGTCCAGCAGCTTTACCTTCTTCTAGCACCAGCCCAATCTCGGGCAGGAGTTCTTCGCCATCTCCTAGTGCGACAAAATCAAAGAACTCGGCATAGGGTTCTGGATTAGAAGTAGCCGTACCGCCGCCTGCAAAGATGAGCGGCCAGCTCCCATCTTCTCCGCCGTTCTCCTGATTGTCTTTTACGTGCCAAGAGCCTTCGGCGTCTCGCTCTTTCCAGGTCAAAGGCACCTGGGCTAGGGTCAGCATTTCAAGAATGTTGGTCGCGCCTAGTTCGTAACTAAGGCTGAATCCTAAAATATCAAAGTCAGTGAGGCTGCGCTTTGACTCGACGGCGAATAGGGGGCTTCCACTGTCTTTTAGCTTTTGGCTGAGGTCGGCAGCGGGAAGATAGGCGCGATCGCATAGCTGCCGAGGCTGAGCGTTCAAAATGCTGTACAGAATGATGTGCCCTAAATTAGACGCGCCCACTTCATAAATTTCTGGATAGGTGAGCACCCAGCGCACGTCAGCACTTTTCCAGGGCTTATGAACCGCACCACGCTCATTGCCCAAGTAGCGAGCGGGCCGAGAAATATCAGCGTTGATCAGATCTGTAGCGGTAGCTGAAGTAGCGGTGGAGGCAGGGATCACAGCAATTAGTTTGATAGGGGAAGCATCGGCTATCACTATATCGCAAAGATTCGGGCCGAGGTTTTGCTGTTTATAGATGCCCAAAAACTGAAAAAGCGCCCCCTTCTTTTAAGGAACGCCATCTAAATAAAGCGCAAACCCTTTTCTACAGCTCTCCCCCAGTGGGGAGCGTAGATTAAGTCCACGAATAGGGTTGAAGTGAGTCAGTTAGGCTGCGATCGCAATAGGTGCCTGCTCTACCATTGTAAATACGCGATCTAGCTGAGTTAGCTCAAAGACGATACGGATAGCCGGTGGGGCAGAGCAAATGCTAAGCCGCTTACTCTGAGAACGCGCGGTATTGAGTGCTGACATAAAAGAAACCAGACCAGCATTGTCCAAAGACTCGACGTTGCTCATATCAACTACCAGCTCGCCATCACAGCTTGAGTGAATAGCCGAAATAAGCTGCTGCTCGAAGTTACAAGCGCTCTCAGCATTCAAAATGCCAGAAGGACAAATCACGGTCACAGAAGGGGTACGAACTGACATATCACTCTCTCCTCGGTCGGCTTTACTAAAATTGGTCTACTTAACTACTGAAAACTATCTAAACCCTTGCGAATTAGGCGTTTGTTAACTATCGCTAAAGATGTTTTGCTAGCAGGTGCCTTCGTGAATAATATGACGAGAGCACTCATTGCGAGCACATGGCAACAAACATAGCGGGAATACCAGAAGCAAGCTAGGCATCAACCGTATAATTGTCGAAATCTTGACCTGTGTAGCGCTTGTTTAAAGTTTCTAGTAAGTACTCCTACTTAACTTTATATTTAGCTAAAGCTGCTGTGCTTCCTAATACAAATCGTATGAGCCAGTTAAAGTTGGTTCAATATGCCTTTTGACATAGATTGCCCAACCGTTTGAGCACCTAGTCCTAGAAGCCAAAAGGTAGCTTTTCATGCGTAGACACACGCTAAATCAAGCTATACGACATTTTCACCTCCACTTCTGTTGATATAAATATAGATACCAATAAAATTTTTTTGTTCCTATTAATCAATCACCTAAAATCATATCAGCAGCACTTTTGTTGTATGAATTGTTATCAGTGAACACCAGGAGAAAAGCGCTTGTCGTGTGTCGTAGCAGAGGCTACTTTTCGAGAAAATTCTTCGGTATTTTTGGATACAAACTAACGCATTGCAAAGCGCTTGATGCTCACCAACACAAATACGAATTCAGTAAGGTTCTTCTGCAGCATCGATTTCCCTACAAACTTTGTTTTCTGCATACGCAACCCTATAAGCAGGACAAAAACGCATTGCTAGAGAACAGCCACCTCAAATATAGGCACAGCTCATTTGATATTTTTTGAGAGCTGTGGTCGTTAAAGCCAGCTAGTAGTTTCTGAAGCGAGCTAAAGGGCATCGATCGAAGGTAGTTCGCTGGGTTGAGCATCGAAGAAATTGGCGTTGGTGTGCCAAAAACTGTGGATAAATTCGTTGAGCTGTTTTCCGCTGTGCTGCTGTGAAGTCTTGTTAGGATTTATTTTCAATTGCACTAGCAAAGAGAAAAAGTCAACGTCGAAGGCAATTTGAAATAGCTCAAGCGGCCAGATTAAATCAGGGCCACCTTCTAGGTCATATAGATTGAGGTGGGTGTGCTCGGGGGTGGCCACAGCAGTGGTGATCGCAGCCTGACGAGCGTCTGAGTGCGTACTAAACTCTGCTGAGATAGCTTCTGGTAGACCTTGAATAAGAAGGGTTGGTCTGGCCCAGCAGAGGTGGCGATTCTCTATAATCTGGATAGCTTCTGCGTACAGGCGAGAAGCGCCATGCTCTAGATAGAGAATCTGTGAGGGGGCGATGCTCATAAGGAGGGTACAACTGCTAAAGCGTTTTGATTTTGCTTAAGATATATTAAGAATCGTAGATATTTGCTTATCCTATCATTCTTCATAGTTTCTTAGGCGCAGAGTTGTCTGAATTACACATATAGCTGTAGGACGCGGCCATAGTGCTTTTGGCTGAAAGTCTTTGACTTTCCTGTCCTATAGATAAACTCTAACGATAGAATTTAAAAATCTACAAGTGATCGCCTCACATGAGGCGTTCTAACTTAAGGCAACAAGGAGCGTGTTAACAAACTATGCCAACCTCTATTGGAACTATTGAAAAGCCGATCACTACAACGGTTCGTAAAATAGCCCCTCGATACCGAGTCTTGCTACACAACGACGACTTTAACGGGATGGAGTATGTGGTGGGCTGCTTGGTTGAAACGGTGCCTGCACTGACCGAGCCTCAGGCGATTGACATTATGATGCAGGCGCACAACTCGGGCAAAGGGCTAGTGATTGTGTGTGAACTAGAGCACGCTGAGTTTTATTGTGAGAGTTTATGTAGCAAGGGATTAACCAGTACGATTGAGCCTGACGATTAAGCCTGATCGTTAGGTATAGGTTGTTTTTGGTGAGAGATAGTGTCTGTAGACCCATCCGATAGAGCGCGGTTCAAAAGCTGGGTGCGGTTTGAAGCGCTTATCAGGACGCTTGGCGCTTGGCCGCGTGTGTTTATTTTTTTGGGGATGCTAGCGATCGCCTGGCTCCCCTTTGCTTTGCCCGTGTACTGGCTTGGCTATGTGTTCGACCGCTCCGGCACCGCTGAAATTGTGGCGCTGGTGCTGCTATATGCGGGCTTTTTGTATGGCCTCCCGGTTTGGGGAAAACGCATTCATCATTGGCGCAGGCCGTTTCAACGATGCGGCCTGATTGTGCAGCCGCAGAGTGCGCGAGACTTGTGGCTGGCAATGGCTATCGGGGTCTTAGGCGTATTCGCTCTGTTCGGTATAGAAATGCTGCTGGGCTGGGCCATGCCGAGTGCGCCGAGTGCTCGGCTCGGTCAGTTTATTGTAGAAGGGCTAGTGATGGCGCTGGCCGTTGGCTTTGCTGAAGAGATGTTGTTTCGAGGCTGGCTGCTGGCTGAACTCGAAAAGAACTACAGCGCTACGGCAGCGCTGGTGATGAATGCCCTATTTTTTGCAGCGACTCACTTTATTAAGCCTTGGCCGGAGATTGTGCGGACGTTTCCGCAGTTTTTGGGGCTGGTGATTTTAGGGATGGCGCTGGTATGGGCGCGGCGCAGCGGGCAAAGGCGCGGGCGTGGGGCAGTGAGTAGCCTGGCGTATCCGATTGGCTTACATGCTGGACTAATTTGGGGCTATTACATTGTAAATGTGGGCGGGCTAAGTGCGTATACGAAGCGGGTGCCTGAGTGGGTGACAGGCGTAGATAATAACCCGCTGGCGGGCCTGTTGGGGTTGATTTTGTTGGGGGCGATCGCTAGCCAGTTCGCCAAAATAGCTCGCCCAAAAACTCAACCTCCAGGCCCACCGCTAACACCCTATACAACGACTGCAACCGGCAAGTAGGTCAGCACTTCTACGCCTGATTTTGTAACGGCTAGCGTGTGTTCAAACTGAGCCGAAAGTTCACCGTCTTTGGTAACGGCTGTCCACTGGTCGTCCTGAAGCTCTACTTCATGAGTGCCAATGTTAAGCATCGGTTCAATCGTGAAAACCATGCCGGGCCGAATTTTCTTGCCTTTGCCGCGAATGCCATAGTGAGGCACCTGCGGTTCGGTATGAAAAATGCGATGAACACCGTGGCCTACAAAGTCACGCACGACTGAAAAGCCTTCTGCTTCAGCGTATTCCTGAATAGCAGCGCCAATATCACCGATACGTCCGCCAACTTTAACCGCTTCAATTCCTTTCCATAGCGCTTTTTCAGTCACCTCTACGAGCTTGCGCGCTGCTGGGTCAACCTCGCCCACCATAAACGTGCGCGAGCTGTCGCCGTGGTAGCCATTCAAGAAAGGCGTAACATCTATATTGATGATGTCGCCATCTTGTAGAATGTCGTGTTTGTTTGGAATGCCGTGGCAAACGACTTCGTTGATGCTGGTGCAAATTGATTTGGGAAAGGGAATAGCGCCTTCTGGGCCGGGATAGCCAAGGGGAGCGCTGGTTGCCCCGTGCTTGCGAGTCCATCTTTCAGCGGCATCGTCTAGCTCTAGCGTACTTACGCCTGGCTTGACCATCGGTGCCAAAAAATCCAGCAGCTCAGAGGAGAGCCGACAGGCCGGGCGCATGGCGTCAATTTCGCGGTTGGAGAGCAGAGTCACGCCTCTGAACGGCGCTTCGGGGGAGTGGTCTTTCACGGAAACTTATCGCAGTATGGGGTATCTTCTTACTTTAGCGCCATTGATACCGATTGAGTTTGCAGGTGAATTTGGCAAAGAAAGGTAGGTTGCTGTGAAGTTTTGGCTGGCTTGTTTTTTACTGCTGTTCGTGGGCGCTGAGCTGTTTGAGTGGGTTGCTCAAATTGGAAGCTGGCACCCTTCTGGTGTGGGCCTTGTTTTGGGTGGGATGGGTTTAGCAGCAGCGAGTAATGCGGCTCATTTGCCGAAGTTGGTGAAGCCCGCAGAGACGGCAAAAGGCAGTGCGATCGCCTCGACTTCCACCGAAGAAAGTGCTGAGAGTAAAACAAAAAATAATCTAGAAAAGCCCGTGTCGATTGCTGAGCCCTCGGTGCGGGATTCTATTTCGTTTGAGGTGCGATCGCCCTGGCGTTAGCTGACCAAACACCCCCGCTATTTAGAGGACATAAACTGCTTAACGCCCTTGCGAATAACAGCTCTAGGGGCTAATCGGTTAGAGAAAGTCATTAACTTATTAAGGGTGCCATGTACAGCGACAACCTGGCCTTTTTGCAGCGCTTCATAGCCAAAGTCAGCCACTTCTTTTGAGGAAGGCAGCTTGTCTTCTGAAATCGCATCAGCAGCGGCCATTTTTCCCATGTTGGCGTTGTCGATAAAGCCAGATTGGGTGGGGCCGGGGCAAAGGACGGTGACGCTGATGCCAGTGCCGTCGGTTTCGGCTGCGATCGCCTCACTAAACGAAAGCACATATGCCTTAGTCGCAAAATAAACTGACATCTTTGGCCCTGGTTGAAAGGCCGCAGTAGACGACACATTGAGAATTTTGCCCGAGTCGCGCTGCACCATTGCGGGTAAAAACAAATGGGTGAGGTGAGTGATTGCCATCACATTGAGCGAGATCATGCCCTGCTGCTTTTCCCAGTCAGTTTCTACGAAGTCGCCATAGTCGCCATAGCCTGCATTATTGACCAAAACATCAACCTGAAGGCCCGCTTGCTGAGTGCGATCAAAGAGCGACTGACAGGCGTCTGGCTGCGTGAGGTCGTAGCTGAATACGTGAGCTTCGATACCATGCTTGCTGCTGAGTTCTATCTTGAGCGCCTGTAGCTTATCTTCACTGCGAGCGACCAAAATCAAATCATGATTCTCGGCAGCGAATCTTTTGGCGAGTGCTAAGCCAATGCCGTTAGAGGCACCTGTGATCAGAGCAGTTTGACGGATAGTTGAAGGCATAGCATCTGTGAGTAATAGGCTTAATGCAGCAGGCTACCAATCGGTATCGACAGCCGTATTTACCGTATATCAACCGAATGTCGGCATCCTCTACCGCTAGGTGAGGGTTATAGCACTCACCGAATACCCCTTGCGATTGGCATCATAAATACATCGCACTTTCGGAGATACACAACATGATTGTTCGTCGTTATTGGCAACCCTTTCAAGAGTTCAACACCGTTAAGCAGCAGCTCGATCAGCTATTTGAGGATTTTGCTGGCGTAGAGACTGCCCCGACTACCTGGACGCCTGCTGTGAGCTTGGTTGAAAGCGAAGATGCTTTGACGCTGCACGTTCAGCTACCCGGCGTAAATGCTGACAATATTGACGTGCAGGCTAGCCGAGAAGTGGTCGCTATTTCGGGCGATCGCACCACCCCTGAACTAGGCGAAGGCCAAAAGCTTCGCCGCAACGAGTTCCGCTATGGTTCATTCCGCCGCGTGGTTTCCTTACCCGTCGCCATTGATCCTAAATCGGTCACGGCTGACTACGAAGCAGGGCTCTTGGTGCTGACGCTGCCCAAGGCAGAAGATGAGCGCAATAAGGTAGTCAAAGTAAACGTTGCGGGTGCTAAGCCTGCGGCGATCGCTGAAGCTACTGAGTCCGAATCGACTGATTCTGAAGCTACTGAGTCTGACACCGAAGGCAACGCATAGCTGACATGCAAAACCCTGGCTTGCCGTTGGGAGACTCGCGAGCCAAGGTTTACGCTCACCTTTGAGGCAACCTCTGCTAGACAGAGACTTTTTAAGACAACGAGGTCTTGAATTCAAATTTTTAGGTACATACAGCGGAGGGTCTACACAGATCGTCCGCTTTTCTTATGCGAATTTTTTTGATGTGTTCAATACTTGCCGATAGAATCCCCTAAGCTGTTAGCACTGATAAGACGCGAAGAAAACACCGATGGCTAGCACTAATATACCTGCGGTAGCGAGCGCTGCTAAGAACCCTGAGGTTCCTCAAATTGGGCTGCTGACCATGTTCCGTTTAGGCATCTTTAATATGGGGCTTGGCATCATGTCACTGTTGACCCTGGGCGTGCTCAATCGCGTAATGATTGACGAGCTACAGGTGCCTGCTCTAGTGGCAGCAGGGGCAATCGCGGTGCATCAGTTTATGGCCCCAGCTCGCGTTTGGTTTGGTCAAATGTCGGATGCTAAACCGCTGTTTGGTCACTATCGCAGCGGTTACATTTGGCTAGGTATTGCCAGTATGGGTGCGATCGCCTTTATAGCCGTACAGGTGATATGGCGACTAGGCGAGAACATCGAGCAATTTGGCTGGACTGCGGATGCTTACCCATGGGTGGGCTTACTTGCGGTGGTATTCGCCTTTTATGGTCTAGCGCTATCAGCAGCTTCAACGCCTTTTACCGCGCTACTTGTTGACGTTTCAGACGATAAAACCAAATCTAAGATTGTCGGCATTAGCTGGTCTATGTTGATGCTGGGTATTGTGGCTGGCGTGGCGATTATCGCGACCGTTTTGAAGTCTTTGGAAGGCGCTTCTTCGGTGGCTGAACTACGTGGCCCGGTGAACCGCCTTTTTATCATTGCGCCTATGATCGTTTGCGGACTTGCGGTTATCAGCACAGCGGGCGTAGAGAAACGGTACTCGCGGTTAGAAGCGCGTTCGAGTGCTAGTAGCCGAGAAGATAGCGTGACGCTGAAGCAGGCTATTAAGGTGCTGACAGCGAGCCGTCAAACCGGCATTTTCTTTTGCTTTTTGCTGGTACTAAGCCTGAGCATTTTTACTCAAGATACGGTGCTAGAGCCTTATGGCGGTCAAATCTTTGACATGAGCATTCAGCAAACGACGGCGCTCAACGGCTTTTTCGGCGGCGGTACGCTGCTAGGCATTATTGGTACGAGCTTTGTATTAGTGCCTCTATTAGGTAAAAAGAACACCGTTAAAGTAGGCTGTGTTGCGGCTGCGGTTTGTTTAATTCTACTGGCGCTCTCTGGGATAACGGCTAATCCCTGGATGCTACGTGGGGCCGTGGGATTGTTTGGGCTAGCGGCAGGGCTTTTGACCACCGGATCGATTATTTTAATGCTTGATTTGACGGCGGCTGAGACGGCGGGCACGTTTATTGGTGCTTGGGGGCTCGCGCAATCTTTGGCTAGAGGCGGCGCTTCTGTTTTGGGCGGCGCGCTGCTGTCTTTGGGCAAAAATATTACTGGGGCAGCGGCGGCGATAGAGCCGACGGCTGAGCAGCTATTGCCTGCTTATTCGCTAGTGTTTGTTACTCAGGCAGTGGGAATGGTGGTTGCGATCGCCCTCGTTAGCAAAGTCGATATCGAAGAATTCAAGACTGATGCAAAGCGAGCCATATCAGCCGCGCTAGAAAGCGATTTGGACTAAATAAAGGAACTGATCGCTGGCCTGCTAAACTGCACAGCATGTTCGACACCGTTTGCAAATTCTTAATCGAAACGTTCCCAACTGATTTTGCCACTTGGCTACTAGGCGAGCCAATCGCGCTAACGACGCTGAGCCCATCAGAACTTTCGCTAGAGCCTATCAGAGCCGATGCGCTCATTCTGCTCCAGTCTGAAACCCTTATCCTACACGTTGAATTTCAGACACGCCCCAAGCCTGACATACCTTTCAGAATGCTTGACTACCGCGTGAGAGTTCACCGCCGGTTTCCAAATAAGAAGATGCGCCAGGTCGTGATCTATTTAGAGAAGACTCAATCCGATATGGCTTGGCAAACTACGTTTGAGCTAGAGAATACGCAGCATCGCTTTGAAGTTGTTCGTCTGTGGGAGCAACCGCTAGACAAGTTTCTATCAGCACCGGGGCTTCTACCGTTTGCAGCGTTGAGCCAAACTGACGATAAAGAAGCCGCGCTACGACAAGTTGCTGAAAGAATACAGGTAATTCCTACTCAAAGCGAACAAAGCAATTTGGTCGCTACCGCCGCTATTCTGTCAGCGCTAGTATTGAATAAATCAGCCATTCGAAGAATTCTTAGGAGTGATCTTATGCAAGAGTCAGCTATCTACCAAGACATCATAGAAGAGGGTATGGCAAAAGGAATTGCGCAGGGCAAAGCAGAAGGCAAAGCAGAGGCACTACAAGAAGTGACTCAGCGCCGTAAGTTAGTTGTTCTGCGGCAACTGCGTCGCTTTGTTGGTGATGTATCTGAAGCGGATCAGCAGCAAATCAATCAACTGTCTTATGAGCAAGTCGAAGCTTTGAGTGAAGCGCTAATAGATTTTTCTGGGGTAGAAGATCTATCGAACTGGCTTAGCGCTAATGGATCTGCCTCTTAGCAAAGAATACTCAGCGAAAAACAAACGAGGTATTTGTACCGCAGAATATAAACTAGATAGACTCCTATTCAGGTGCCGCAGGCCGCCCAAATAACATAATGACAACTGATAATTTTTGGGACGACGTGACCCGCTTTGCTCAATCGGTGACGCATGAAGTGGGGGCGCATTTGCTAGGAGCCTTTGGCAGCGCTACTGCTGAGCAAAAGGCCGATGGTAGCTTAGTCACTGAGTACGACAAATGGGCGGATGCGGAATTGAGCGATCGCATCAAAAGAACCTTCCCCGACCACGGCGTCTTAAGCGAAGAAGCTGAGCACGTTTTTCCTGGTACAGACTGGTGCTGGGTGATCGATCCGATTGATGGAACGACAAACTTTACCAGAGGTGTTCCGCTTTGGGGAATCTCACTCGGCCTACTTTACAAAGGTACGCCCGTATTCGGCCATGTCTATATTCCTACGCTTGACCAGCACTTCTACGGCTATTGGCCAGGATCTGCCGCTTCTGAGATGCCTGGTTCAGTGCCCGCTGGCGCTTTCATGAACGAAAAGCCTATTAAGACCGCTGCGGCTGCGCCTTCCGGTTCGTACTTTTTCAGCCTATGTGCTCGCAGCATTAAAGTGCTGCAAAAACCTTTCCCATGCAAAATTCGGATGCTGGGCGTGGCGACTTATAACCTGCTGACAGTAGCCTCTGGTGTAAGCCTAGGCGCGGTAGAAGCGACGCCGAAAATTTGGGATATTGCCGCCGTCTGGGCAATTACACAGGCTGCAGGAGCTAGCTGGACGCAGCTTGATGGAAAGGCTTCTTTTCCGTTAATTGCGGGAAAGGACTATAGTACGCATCCGTTCCCGACGCTGGTGACTCGGCCAGATTTGGTAGCGAAGTTTGAGCCTTTGGTGAACGTGATTTTGCCTTAACACTCAAGATGCTTTGATGACATTGAAATTTCGTAGAGTGTCGTAGCTATTGTGAACTTTGGCAGATTGCGAATGTGATTTCCCTGTTTCTTCAGCCTCTTGGTATACAATTTCTTAGCCGTTTATCAGTAACCGACAGGTTGCTAACGGTAACCCCATCAGCCTAAGTTTTTCTGATGCCGAACACCTTTAATCCGATTCACGGCTTACGTCCGGTTCGCACCTTACTAGGCTTGTTACTACGCCGTCCTATTGTGGGCACAAGTATCATCCCCCTCCTTCCAGACGGTCGCATTGTGCTCATTCGCCGCCGTGATAATGGCCTATGGAGCCTGCCAGGCGGCATTGTGGACTGGGATGAAACTATTGAAACTGCCGCTAAGCGTGAGCTAACCGAAGAAACTGGCTTGACAATCACAAAAGTTGGTCGCCTGGTAGGCGTATATTCTGCGGCTAATAGAGATCCTCGATTTCACTCGGTATGCGTCGCTTTAGAAGCGAGTGTTGAGGGATCTTTCAATATTTTTGATGAGGCAGAAGTTCTTGAAGTTCAGGCATTTCATCCAGAAGATATGCCGACTGCAACACTAGCGCACGACCATACCGCGCAGCTACAGGATTACTTTGCCGGTAAAACGGTGCTGGCCTGATGGCACCTTGATCTTAAGTCTTCTTGATCTAAGTTTCAATGAATAACAAACTGTCGCTTTCTTTGCCTTGGCTTAACAGCAGCCGGATCGATTGAAACGGCTGCATTGTTGAGCGTAGTCATTTTGCGTGCGCGCGTATTGGTATTAACCTGATAAACCAAACCGTGATCAATATCTACCGCACTCAGCCAGCCGCTCTTGGGATGATAGGCTCCTGTGTCAATATCTAGCCAGCCAGGGCCTTGAGCAATCTGTCCGGGCGCTACCCCTGGCAGAGTAAACGTGATGGTATGACCTGTGATGATGCGTTTGTCAGCAAATACTGGCGTAGGGTGACTGTGAAAGGCATCGCGAATCCAGCAAAAGTCCATTTGGGTTTGCTGGCTTAAATTCTTATGCGGATCGAGCCCGGCATGGACTAAAAAGACATCTCCTAAATCTAGGTACAGCGGTAGTGCTTTCATCCACTCCACATGTTCGAGCAGTGCTTCTGTACTCGGATAGCTAGTTAATGTCGGCTGTCCGCCGCTATTGAGCCAGCCTTGAAAAGCGCCTAAATTAGGATTTTCTTCTGGGAAAGCATTGAGTAAAAGATGCTCATGATTGCCCATCACACACAGAGAGTTGCTATTTCGTACAAACTCTACTACCTGGGCGCTTTTAGGGCCTCTATCAATCAGGTCGCCGACGAAGTGCAGCGTATCTTGCTGACTCGGTGAAATCATGGCAACTAGCTGCATCAGCCCATCGTAATGGCCGTGAATATCTCCGATAAATAGGCGGCGACCCATGCGGCTACGGTAAGGACAACTAAGCGAATATGCTCTATTTATATTATGCCTAATTGATGGCTGAACGCACCAAGGAGCGGCCTGCTACGCAAGTGCGTTTAGAATCAGCATCAACTTAAGACGTTTTAAGATGTTCTAGTCAGGATGTTTTAGTCAGGCAGATCGGTTACTTGAATAACCAAAAACTGGCTGCGTGCTTCGCCCGTTGAGCTAACAACTTGCCACAGCACCATGTAGTTGTTGTTACCATCGGCGTCGTGAGGTCTTTCCCAGTCGGGAAGCTCTTTGAAGCTGAGCGAGCCTGTGGTTTCGTCCATCACAAATTTATTCATATCTTCACCGTCTTGCAGTCGATAGATGAGGGTGCTGCCGGGCGCGTCTTGAGCATTGACCTGAGTAACGGTGGGATCGTTTTCTGCGACCTGAATAAAGGCGCTGTTATCACCTGGATTTCCCTCTGGGTAGATAATGGCTAGCTCGGGCGCAGACTGCACGCCAGCGGTATTGCTAGCATTGGGGATGGTTGCTGTGTTGTCGCTATCGTATGCGTCTTCTTCACAGCTTATGAGTCCGATGGCTATAGGCGAAATAATTAAAGAAATGGCTATCCGCTTAGCGAGCGGCCAGGTTAGCCAATGGGTTGACCACCGGGTCGGCCAAGTGGCAGTAGGGCCGACTGTTGTAACCCGTTTTGTCATTTTAGGAATAGGGTGGCGCATATGAGGACGGTTGAAAAACTGTAAATAACCACTTTTTAAAGGAAAGACGACGATTCCCCTGAAGGGACTGTTTTGTGTAGCTTCTATTACCTCACTTATAGGATGACCACGTAGAGACATCTCTGATATACGTACCTACTATTGTCGGTGGAAGATCTGTTTCAGCGTGATAGGGCGCTCTATCACTATGTTGATGCTAGCGATAAATGCCCTCGTTATATTAGAAGGTTATTTTTAGCACATACATAATAGTAATTACTTACGTAACCTTGCAAGACAAGTCCGCAGACAAGCTTTACAAAAGAGCTGAACCGAAGGTCACGTAGCCATGTGCGCCAATCTAGCTTTTTGGTGAACGGTGTCCTTGAGTGAAGGATAGATTTATTCTTGTGAGATGCTTTTCAATAGATAGCATTAGGCTGATAGCCCTGAGAGCACCTATTACTTTGCCCTGAATGATTTGGTTGCTATTAGATTTGATACTAGACCTCGACCTATAGAAGAAAGACCATAGAGAGATAGGCCCTCAAACATTTCTACAGACGGTCAAAAGGCTACAAAAGCTCCCTACCTAAAAGGCTAAAAATACAAAAGCATTGCTGAGGAGCAAACGGAAGTGCACGCAACGCCATAACAAGCCCTCGTACCTCACCGCGGCTCCATAAAATTCCTGCTTTTTTTAGCTCATTTTGGACGCTCATGCGCTGCCAACAAGCTAATAAGGCTTAACATAAATATGCATAACTTACTTATGTATTTAATCCTGTTCTTCTATGGTGAACCCGGCGTCGCGGATCATGGCGAAGTCCTGCTGTGCTGACTGACCAGGTGTGGTGAGGTAGTCACCTACAAAAATGGAGTTGGCGGCGTAGAGGCCAAGGGGCTGAAGCGATCGCAAATGAACCTCCCGTCCGCCTGCAATCCGAATCTCTTGGGCGGGCAGCAGCAGCCGAAACAGGCACAGTATTCGCAGGCAGCGCTGCGGCGTGAGTTCGTTTTTTTGTGAGAAAGGGGTGCCTTCGATGGGGATTAAGAAGTTTAGCGGTACGCTTGTGACGTTGAGCGATCGCAGCGATAGTGCCAGAGACACAATGTCATCATCCGTTTCGCCCATGCCAAAAATGCCGCCTGAGCAGGTAGTGAGCCCGGCTGACTGCACAGCTTTGACCGTAGAGAGCCGGTCTTGAAAAGTATGGGTGGTGCAGATGTCTTCGTGGTGGCTTTCGGCGGTATTGAGGTTGTGATTAATGCGATCTACACCGGCTGACTTGAGCTGGCTGGCCTGATCTTCGTTAAGCAGACCTAGGGTAGTGCACACCTTCATGGGGTACTGGCCTTTGACAGTGCGAACGGCTTCCAAGATGCCCTCGAACACTTTTTCAGAAGGACTGCGGCCTGAGATCGCCATGCAGAAAGTGCCTGCCTTTATCTCATGAGCCCGGCCTGCGGCGGCAACAATCTTCTCTTTGGCCATGAGCGGATATTTTTCAATTTCGGCCCCTGAAATTTTGGACTGGGAGCAGTAGTGGCAGTCTTCGGGGCACAGGCCGCTTTGGGCGTTGAGTAAAAAGTGTAGGCGGACGCGATCGCCCCAATACTGACGGCGAACGCGATAGGCAGCGGCAAGCTGATCGAGAATAGCGCTATCAGGCGCGGATAGTATTGAGAGAGCCTCGGTGCAAGTCAGCACATCACCTGCTAGTGCTTTGTCTGCGAAGTGTTGCCAGTTGGGCTCAGTTGAAAGTGTAGGTGCAGGGTTAGAAGCTACGTTCACCGCGTTTACCATAGAGTTTTGCGCGAGGAGTCTCTAGCGCCAAATACTGAATCTTTTGAAGATTTTACGCTATCGTCTGCCAGTTCTCGGTTGGTTCCTGTTAGGTCTGTCGTATTTAGAGTCGCTTCGCTTATGCCTTCGATTACGCTTATTCGCCATGGCCCGCCCGCAGTGTCTTTGCGCCAAAAGGTGAGCGGGCATCAGTTTCGGCAGTTTGTAGAACGTTATGATGCGGCCAGGATTGAGGGGCGATCGCTACCACCTCTGTCTGTAAAGCAGGTTGTTGCGGCTGCGGATGTTGTATTTACCAGCAACCGCCCTCGGGCCATGCACACGGCTGAGCTATTAGGTGCTGTGGCACCGACCACCGCTGATTCAAGATTTCGAGAGATTGAGTTTCCGGTTGATTTTTCGCGTCACCTTCGATTTTCGGCGTTGATGTGGTCGGCAATGGCAATGGGGCTGTGGCGATTGGGATACACGTCGCGCTCTGAGTCTTTGACGCGATCAAGAGCTAGAGCTAAGGCTGCTGCTGATTTATTAGAAGATCAGATTCAAAAATCTAAGGCCGTGGTGCTAGTGGCTCACGGCGGGATTAACGGGTTGATTGCAAAGGAACTGCGCAGGCGTGGGTGGCGCGGGCCAAGATCACCTCGAAGTCGGCACTGGGGCTGTACGACTTATCGTCGCTAGTGCTTGTATCGATCTGAATATTTCTGCATTTATGAAGAGGAGATTGCGCGCGATTTATGGCTCACTGTAAATGACGTAATCAATACCAATAATCCTTAACGATGCCAGAGAATACTTCAGAAGCTTCAAACCTAGCGCCCACCGAAGCACCCCAGAAAAGCCTGTTGGAAGTGACGCTATCGGGTGCTATCTCGCTAGCAAAAGACAGTAAAAACTATGACCAGGCCAATGAGCAGTTCAACGCCATCATTTCTCAAATAGAGACAGATAGCTCAGCGGCTCCAAAGCTACTCAAGCAGCTTTGGCAGGAATATATTTCGGTACAGCGCTCTGCAATGTTCTACGAGAGCCTGAGCGATGCTGAAGCTGGTCTGTCTGAAAAGATGGCTAAGAGTAATATTCAGCTCAAGCAAAACTACATGCGACTGATTCAAGAACAGTAAGTTATTTACTTGCTATGGGCTAAGTTACTGGCCTTGAATAACCAGTTCTCCATCCACAATTTCAACATCGTCTAGCGTTAGCCCTTGCTGGGAAAGTAGCGCATCTATTTGCTGCTCAATGTCGCCCTGTGATAGCCCTAACTGTCTCGCTACGCTGCCAATCGGTAGCTTGAGCTGGCCTATTTTGATATGTGTGTCATCTAAGCTGAGGGCTCCATCAACGATCTTGGGACGGCCCTCGATGCCTAAGTACACGTCGCGATTGGCGAGGAATGGAAAGGTTTGCGTAAGCTGCTCTACGGCCTGTCGGCCTTCTGTGGGGAGTGCTGCTAGGGGTAGATCTGAAAGATTGATGGTTGCGCCGCTTTCGACTCGACCGTTTTGGATGGCAGTATTGATGTCTTTGGCGACATCTAGTATGGGGGCAGTGTAGGGTTGGCTGGCGATCGCATCGGTCACCATTTGGTTCAGCTCACCGGCTGGAATCACGGTGGTTGTGCGTCCGTCTTCATACACCGCGTTTGATTCTACCGAATAGTTTTCAGGAAAAGTGCCATCGGCTTGACTGCTTGCGACCCGCTGAGCAGAATCGTTGGTCGCTTCGGCATACCACTCGGGCAGTTCGGTTGTCTGCATTCCAGCGTAGCCAATGCCCCCGCCAACAGCGGCGGCTACAATTGCTAATCCTGCGAGTGCTGCTTTCATGGCCTTTTTACGAAGTGAACGCTTATGTATTCACCCTACAGAGTGCCTATTCCGGCAGGTGCCTTAACTGTGACACTTGCTTAGCTAAACGGATGCAGGCGGCAATCGGGGCATCGGTTTTAATCGCTTGAGGGCTGATATGTGTGGGTGTCGCGGCAAATCCTGCTTGCTGTAGCTGCGATAGGAGCGCCTGACGAGGTGGAATGTCCATTTTTCCTCGTCGGCCAATTTCGGCTAGGGGGTAGTGATAGGGCGGTAGATTGGCTTCGGCCTGTAGCGTTTCTATCAGTGGTTGGCAGTGAGCCCAGCTGTTTGAATTGGCTTTTGTTTCGGCTGATGTTTGCGTTAGCGTGACTGCAATCTGCCTCATGTTTTCTAATTCGCTGGTATCGTGTAGCGGCCCTAGCCACATTGGCCCACTGACAATAGGCTTATCGATTTGGTCGTCTGCTTGGTCGTGTGGATTGCAAGTACATAAGACGCGGCTGAGCTTTTTCCAGGGGACGCTTTGAAACTGGCCGCAGTGATAGCAGTAGGCTAAGAAGCCGTAGCTAGCAGAATTCCATTCGTTTGAAGGCTTAGAAACGCGAACCATAACGCGGTTTACTTCGCCCTTGTAAAAAGAGAAGACGGGTTTTGCCGCAAGCCCTCTGGCAGCCGCCTGTTGCAAGATTAGACCGATGAGTAGTCTGAGCCCCTGTTCGTGTACTGCTGGATGATTGCGAGCATAAGCACTGTAGGTTTGCAGGCTTTTGTCGGGTGCGCGGCCGCTGGTGGTGCGGCCATCGGTGCTGGTGAGATAGATCAGGCCACCGAGTTTGACGGCCCATAGGGCGTTGGCGATCACAGGCATCGGACTCCCAAAGCCGTCTACATCAATCAGATCGTAAAAGTCTTGACGCTGATAGCAGTCAAAAAAGACGGTATTAGCGTTTTGATGCGTGATGCGATAGCGCTCAGACGAAAGGCTACCGCTGAGATTGGCTTGCAGAAGTGGCTGTAAGTCTGAGTTGCCTTCGTTTGCCCATACATAATCAGCATTGGCTTCTAGGGCATAGCGTAGTGGTCGGACGCCGCAGCCGGTCATGGCGTCGAGGACGCGGAAAGGGGTATCGGCAAGGTGGGATTTGTGGGCGATCGCAGCCAGCACAGCCAAATCTCGACCCGTGCTGCTACTGGTGCGAAAGAAGGCATTGCCGGTTTGAAACTTGGCTGACCCTTCTGCATGCCAGTCGGTGCTGTGAGGTGGGCTTGGCATTAGGAAAGGATGTGGGTGATCGCCTGCTCTAGTTCTGCCTTTGTCCACTGCGTAATCACAAACACCTCTTGCGCCGACTTCCGCTGACGAGCAATTAGCTTGTGCCCGCCCGTGATAGGTACTGACACCTTCAGGCGCATCTTAGGTGAATTCGATTTTACGCGCGAGATCACAGCAGGCGTGATCGTCTGAATCTCGGGATACGTGGCTAACTTCTCAAGTAGATTAATTAGCCCAGGAATGTAGGTAGAGTGTGTGACGACGACTCTACCTTTATTAGGCTTTTTCTTAGCCAGCTTTGTCTGATCAGACTTAGCCTTTTTTGGTTTGGCAGACTGCTTTGAGCCTTTTTTTGCTTTACCCGTTTTCCCGGTACCCTTCTTGCCCACGGTTGCTTTGCCTGCACGCTGAGGTTATTCGACCATAACCTTTGATGCGTCTACAGTCCAAAGCTGTCTTATCTAAGCCTTCTCTAGAGGTGCCATCGTAAGCCCCGCTCTAATAAGCTGTGAGTGGTATAGCTCGGCCTGCTCTAAGGGGCCTGTCCAGACAATCGCCTGGCCTTCATTGTGAATTTTACCGGCCAAATCCCACGCCTGGTCGCTGTTTACGCCGGGTAGATAGGTGGTCAGCGTTTTGACAACGTGCTCAAACGTATTGAAGTCGTCATTGAGCACGATGATTTTATAGTTGGGATATTTTTCTTTGACGACACTGCGCGATCTTTCTTTGACCGCCGCTGGTGATGCGGCTGTCGCTTGAATAGGCGCTGCCCCTAATTCTGCTTTTGTAATCGTTGCGATCGCAGAACTCATGACCCTTCTAAGTAATATTGACTGCTCTTTATATTACATAGATTTTCAGTTTAAAGGTGCCGTTCTAAAAGATTCTAATCAGGCCATCAAAAGCTCTGTAAAAAAACAGACGGTTATTCCCCTACCTACTTTTCTGTTCTACTGCTTGCCTACGGAGAACCAGAACAATCTTTCGTAGTAGCCGTATACTGGCTTTCCCTTGCAGCACAAAAACCGTGAAAGTAGTGGGGTTATCTCATCTTTTACTGTCTGTTCAACAACTGCATACTTAAACTGTTGAAAAGCGAAGACCCCACCTAATGAAGACGGAAACCCTCCTGCGAGCTGACTACAGTACTTTTGTTAATCACGTTACAGCGAACCAAGTTCAGCGAGCGACGATTCGCCCCAACAACAGAATCGACTATCGCCTTAAGCCTGAGTTTGGCGGTAAGCGCTACATGACGACTCAGCCTGCTGAAGTCACACATAGCGCAGCCGAGTTGTTCCGCTCTCATGGCGTTGAATTTACTACGCTTGCAGATACTTCTGCGGCGACAGCGAGCCTAGTTGGACTATTGCTTTCTACGGGCGCTTTGATGGGTGCTTTTGCCTGGCTTTCTAAAAGTGGAAAGATGGGGGATGTGATGGGCTCTGCGGGTATGGGCGCAACGGGTAAGAGTAAGGCGCGGGCCTATAGCCCTAGCGCTAGCCGGGCCAAGGGAAAGGACGCAGCGGTTACATTCGCTGATGTGGCAGGCGTGGATGAGGCCAAGCAAGAGCTTCAGGAAGTGGTTGACTTTTTGAAAGACGGTGAGAAGTATCGGAAGATCGGCGCAAAAATGCCCAAGGGCGTTTTGTTGGTAGGCCCACCGGGAACGGGTAAGACACTTTTGGCTAGAGCGGTTGCAGGAGAGGCGAATGTACCCTTCTTGAGTATTGCAGCCTCAGAGTTTGTTGAAATGTATGTGGGCGTAGGCGCTTCACGGGTTCGCGATTTGTTCAACAAAGCTAAAAAGCAGTCTCCTTGTATTGTCTTTATTGATGAGCTAGACGCGATTGGTAAGTCTCGTGGAGGCAACAATCCTAATGGTGGCAACGACGAACGTGAGCAAACGTTGAATCAGTTGCTTACTGAGATGGATGGCTTTGATGGCAATACGGGCGTGATTTTGATTGCGGCGACCAACAGACCTGAGATTTTAGACCCAGCGCTGAAGCGGGCAGGGCGTTTTGATCGGCAGGTGCTAGTCGATCGGCCTGACAAGAGCGGGCGACTGGAGATTTTGCAGGTGCACTCGCGGGCGGTGATTATGGGGGAGGATGTGGATTTGGAAGTGATCGCAACTCAAACATCCGGCTTTGCAGGCGCAGACTTAGCAAACCTTATTAACGAAGCCGCTTTACTGGCAGCCCGTAACAACCGTCAGGCAGTGCTGATGGCTGACTTTAAGGAGGCGATTGAGCGGGTGGTTGCTGGTTTGGAGAAGCGATCGCGCATTCTTTCTCCTACCGAGCGCAAAACCGTGGCCTATCACGAAGTCGGCCATGCCATTGTCGGTGCTCTGATGCCCGGTGGTCATCAAGTCTCTAAAATCTCTATTGTTCCTCGCGGCAAAGGAGCCTTGGGCTACACGATGCAAACGCCGCAAGAAGACCGCTTCTTGATGCTCGAAGATGAGCTACGCGGCCAGCTTGCGACCTTATTGGGCGGGCGGGCCGCTGAAGAAGTCGTGTTTGGTAAGGTTTCGACGGGTGCTAGCGACGACATTCAAAAGGCAACCGATTTGGCTGAGAAGGCCGTGACGCAATATGGCATGGCTCCTAGCTTAGGCCCGATTGCTTTTGAGAAAACGTCCTCTCAGTTTTTAGAGAATGGCAGTACGCGACGCGCCATGAGTGGAGAGGTTGCTGCGGAAATTGACCGGCTGGTGAAGCAGTCTATCGATCAGTCTCGTGAGGTTGCGATCGCGATTCTCAACCTGAATCGCAACCTGCTTGAAACGATGGCTAAAGACCTGCTGGATAATGAAGTGCTAGAGGGCAATGCGCTCAAAATGTTGTTGTCTCGGGCAAAAGCACCTGTGAACGCTCAGATTTGGCTGGCGACGGGGCAGGTTGCTTAGGGAAATTCATAAGAAAAAGCACCGTCATACTGAGTGGCGGTGCTTTGGTTCGTCGGAACGTCGACGCTTTGAATTGTTGTAAGTGCAGGCGTTTCTTAGCGAGCGCTTGCGACTGAACTTGAGTATCAGTATGGTGATTTGCACTCAGCGAATCCACCGACTTTTAGGAAGTTAGAAGAAAGATAAGTAAGAAGTTACGTAAGCTGATGTAAGGCAACGTAAGTTCTGTCGCTACAACCCTATGGTTATGCAGTCTGCGCCAGCATTCTATTGACCCAGGCGAGATCAAAAACCGTAGCGTAAAGTCGGTTAGCGATTTTAAGATCGCTGCCCTGCCTGATCACTAAACCCGACAGCTGTAGCTCGGTTTGGGCAATGCTGTCGTCAGCGATAACAGGTTCAGAAGATAAGAGCTGTTTGTAGATCTTTAGCATAGGCTGAGTGGGTGTGCGCGGGCTGAGAATGCGATCGCGTACAGTCCGCAAATGCTCAGGGTCGTCTTTGGTTTCCCAATGGCTAATAATTTGCTGCCGCACCAACTCTTCTACAACCGCCGCTTCTTCTCCTTCAGGAATCGCTACGTCCGCGGCTCTAATAATCAGGCAAACTTTCTGAGACAAAAATGGCTGTCCGCCCGTCCAGGCCAGAATTTGGCTAAGCACCCGCTGAGGGCGCGCTATCTTTTCTGAAAACCCTTGCAAAAGCGGATGCGCTTCGTGCAGTTGAAAGCCGTTGAGCCTGATCGCCTGACCTACATTAAAGGGCGTACGATTTGCATCTTTCATGAACTGAGAGGGTGTCGCAACGCCTAATAGCACGAAGGTAATGCGCTGATACTGCGGCCATTCAGCCCTCTGATTAAAACAGGTGCGAAGCCAGATAAAAAAATCGTCAATCTCAAAGCCAAGGCTCATCACGCTGTCTACTTCATCTATGAAGACCACGATGTTTTCGCGAATGTTGGCCAGCACAACCTGGCTAACAAATTCGCCCAGTCGCTGCACAGGCGGCAAAAACAAGTGGTCTTTCCACCAGGCTCTCGTATTCACTAGCTCTCGAATTCCCAAGCTGCCCGCCAGTATGTACATAAAGCCGGTGTACCACTGCTCCTGAGTCGTTTGCCGGTTGCCAATAGACGAGAGATCTATCGAGCCGCAAACCGCACCATCTATTTCCATGCGTCGCATCATCTGTACGCGCAGGCTAGATTTGCCCATCTGCCGGGCGTTAAATATATAGCAGTACTGACCTTTTCTTAGCGCCTGATAAAGCTGTCGGTCGGCCTGGCGAACCACATAGGTGAGCGCTGCTAAAGGTAAGCTGCCGCCCACCTGATAGTCATATTTAGAGGGCTGTTCACCTTCTCTAAGCAGTGCGTTTTCAATCAGTAGCTCGGTCTGAGTGGCCTTGAGCACCTGAAGCGTTTCCGTCAGCTCCTCTGTTCTTTGCGCCACCCGTGCTTCGAGCGCCTTATTTTGAGCTTCCAGAGAGATAGAATAAGACCGAATTTCTTCTACCATCGCGTTAAAAGCAGCCGCCAACCGCCTCAGCTCGTTCGGACTTTTGACTGACACGAACGTGCTGTAGTCGTAGTTTTGTACGCGCTCTGCACCCGCCTGTAGCTCTGCAATGGGCGGGCCTAGCCACCGCGCTAGCCCAACGGCCACCATGCTTGAGAGCACCAAACTTACCAGCACCGCCCCTACACAGATCCATTTGAGCTGCTGAATATAAGCCACTTCGCCAGTCGCATCTAAGTCCAGCCCCAGCACTGCAATCGTTTCGCCCTGCTGATTCATAATCGGCACGGCGGCACTTAGCCAGGTGCCCAGGTCATCTGTGTAAAAGGTCGCGGTGGTTTGGGACTCTCCTTCAAATGCCTTGGCAAAGGAGTCGTCGGGAATGCGGTATAGATTGCCGATGGGGTTACCGGGCCAGTCGCCTTTCGGTTCGTAGAGGCTATCGGCCAGAAACTTGACGACCTTGTGATCGGGCGACTCTGGCCATTCGACCATTAGGTAGGCTGAGATGGTGATGGGGTTGGTTTTTTCGTTGAGCGGCGGCTGAGGATAGGTGGGTAGGGGCCTAACGATTTTGATACGGCTGGCTTCGCCAATGCGGCGGATGGTTTGTACTAAAAACTGAAAGTCTGCTGATGCCATGAGCGCCGCAGCGTCTTCAGTCGAAAGGGACTCAATGGTTTCACCTGATTCGGCCGCTAGGGCTTCGTCAGCAACGGGTAAAGCCTGTGCTTCGGTGGCCGCTTTGAGCCTGAGAATGCTTGCCTGGGCTGGGTCGTCTAAAAAGAAGCTGCTGGTTTGGCCTACGTCTTTGAGTCTGCCGACAGACTGCTTGACTAAGAGGTTATAGGTTTGCGAATAGAGCACCGATACGCTGATGGTGGTCATGCCCGCAGCGATCGCTGAAATGGTCAATCCAAACTTAAGGGCAAACGGCAGCTTTAGAAAACGGCGCATAAAAAATACGGTGGCGTATCAATTGATTCAATCTACGCAGCGATCCACTTAGAATTGCAGCTTTAAGCGCCCATATCTACCGAGGTTTAGGAAGATAAGCAGAAGATAAGCGGACGTTAAGGTTACTTTTTCCTATGTTGGAAGGTATCTAACCGCAAAACTGCTTAAAATCGTGAGAGCTATGGCGTGAGCTTACAAAAGCTACTTTTTAGCGATCGCCCTTAAAATCTGAGTCGAACCTGTGTGATTTCGAGTAGCCTGCAACTGTCAGAAATAGGTAGTGAGCCGTGAGCATTCCATCATCAGCCCCTAAGCGTCGTCGTAAGCGTGGCGTCATTTTGACACAGGCCGGATTAGATCGCTTTCAGGCGGCCAAAGCTAGCGCTGAATATGCTGACAATCAGGGCCAGCGGTACACGCTTGAAACGCTCAGCGAGCGCACTGAAGTGGGTATCGATACGCTCACTAAGGTGCTGGGCTGCGAGATGAGAGTCGATAAGCAAACGCTCAAATGCTGCTTTAAAGCCTTTGATTTGACGCTAGAACCTGCTGACTACTACAAACCCGACTCAGCGCTACCGGCTCCCTTTCAGGTGGCACCAGCAGTCGCGGCGTTTTCTCCCCTACCTCCTGGCGGGCAGCTTCCTTTGGACTCGCCGCTCTATATTCAGCGGCACAAGGCTGAGACGGACAGCTATGCCGCGATCGATCAGCCCGGCGCGTTGATTCGGATTAAAGGAGCCCGCCAGACGGGTAAAACGTCCTTGATGGCGCGGCTAGCTCAGCAGGCTCTGGCCCGCGGCTATCGGCCCGTTTTAATCCGGTTTCAGCTTGCAGATAAGTCCATTTTGGAAAACCTCGATCAGCTTTTACAGTGGTTTTGTGCCAGCGTGGGGCGATCGCTGGGCCTCACGCCTCAATTAGACACCTACTGGGATACGCTGTTTGGCAGTAAAGTGAGCTGCAAAATCTACTTTGAGCAGTATTTACTGGCAGCGAGCCAGCGTCCGGTTGTGTTGATAATCGATGATGTTGATCGATTGTTTCGTCATCTAGACGTGGCCGATGAGTTTTTTGGGCTGCTACGCACCTGGTATGAAGATGCGAAAACAACAGATGTTTGGAAGCAGCTCAGGATGGTGATTGCGCAGTCTTCTGAGGTATATATTCCGCTGAATATCAACAAGTCTCCTTTTAATGTGGGGCTAGCAATTTCGTTAGATCCGTTCTCTCCTGACGATGTGCGGGTGATCGCGAAAACCTATGGCCTTGACTGGTCTGCTCAAGCCGCAACAGATCTATGCGAGCTAATAGCAGGTCAGCCCTATCTTTCTCATCTGGTTGTTGATCGCATTTGGCGAGCCGATGCAACGCTCGCAGAAGTCCTGAGCGATCCATTGGGCTCTCACGTTTTTTCTCACTATCTTCAGCATCAGCTTCGTCAGGTGCAGCAGCAGCCTCAGCTCACGAGTGTGTTATCTCAGCTATTGACGGGTGGTGAGCTGATGCCGACCTCGCTCACGGCGGTCTACCAGCTTCAGAATATGGGCCTGGTGGTGCTTACAGACGATGGGCCGCAAGTGGCTTGTGAGCTGTTTAGGCAGTATTTTTTAAAACATTTGGGTTCTCAGCCTGATGATTTGCGGCTGTCTACTCAAGATAAGCGTCGGTATGAGTGGCAGGGCGATCGCGATATGGTTCAAGCTACGTTAGCAGGCTGACGAGAGATGATGTAACAAAACAAAGAGCGTAGCAGTGCTATGCCCCTACAGCACCCTACAGCAGCAGAGACGTTTTACGATCTACTGCGCCTAATGTCATCAGATTAGCTCTCTGCAAGTCGTTCAAGCCTTTGACACCCTTAATTTCGGTGTTTTCATAGGGGCGATCGCGTCGAATCAAAGCCTTTAGCACCCCGCTGCCTAGCTCACTAGCCCTCAGCTCATCCGTCTGCCGCAAATCACCGACGCGAATCATTTCATCTAAGCTGCCGCACACGACCGACTGACTGTCAGGGCTAAACATAATAGAGCGAATGCCACCCGCTAAGCCGGTATACTCCTGCGGACTAAACTCCAAGCAGCGCGCTTCTGGGTTCGGTGCTTTCAAATCCCATACATAGAGGAGCTGATCGTCTCCCCCTGCTGCTAAATATCTGCCATTCGGGCTAAAGGCCACCGCCTTGATACTCAGCATGGGCTGCGTGAACCGATAGGCTACTTCGGCGTTATCGACATCCCACAAAATGACAGCGGCATTGTCACCGCCGCTGGCAACAAACTTACCGTCCGGGCTGTAGGCAACTGAGCACACGCGATGGCCGTGCTGAGCAAACGTTTCATAGGTACCTTCTTTTCTATCCCAGCGGCGCACCGCCTGATCGTCGCCGCCGCTGATGATGTATCGGTTGTTAGTTGGGCTAAAGCTGACGGTGCGAATCCAATGGCTAGCGGGCGGGAGCACTTTGAGACAAAAGCCAGATAGAGGATTCCAGATTCTGAGGGTGCAGTCGTCGCCACCGCTAGCAAGAAAGCGTCCGCGTTTGCTAAAGGCGACCGCGCGCACCCAGCTATTGTGACCCGTTAGCGTGGTAAGGCACTGGCCGTTAGTGGCATCCCATAAGCGAATGGTGCAGTCGTCGCTGGCGCTGGCAATGCGCGCGTTTTGTTGGTCTACGGCGACTGACCAAATGCGGCCTTGGTGTCGCGGTAGGGTGGCGGTGCGATCGCCCGATTCGGTGTCCCATACGGTCAAGTCCCCGCCATCGCCGCCACCAATCACTCTGCGATCGCTCAAGTAGGCTACCGCTCGCAGGCTGTTGGTATAGCCGCGATACGTTCTGATCAAACGGGCCTCTGGTTTCTCTTCTGTCTGGTTTTCTTCAATCTGCCAAAGCATGAGCCGCTGCTTGTCGCCGCCTGCTGCGAGTAGAAGGCGATCGCCCTGCCGTTGAAAATCAACTGACCAAATGCGACTGGTCTGCGCTGAAAACTCATGTATGCACGTCAGCGTCGATAGGTTCCACACCCTGACGGTGGCATCATCCCCCCCTGCCGCTACAAGGCGATCGTCTGGACTAATCGCTAATGCTCTGATGCTGCCACCAACGCGGTTGAGTGACCGCGATTTTTGCCAGACTAGGTTCTGTTTATCTTCAGAAGAATTGCCTTCTAAAGAATCGTCTTCTGAAGAATCGTCTTCCGAAGAACTATTTTCACTGGCAGCAGACGCTTCAACAGCTTCCCAGATGATAATTTTCTCATCTCCACCACCGCTGATCAATCTTCGACTATCGGCACTAAAGCGTACCGCATACACTAAATCCGTATGACCCGCTAGCTCAGCGATAGGCTCGAGCGATCGCTCGGTCGCTAATATATCCTTCACAGCCCACAGCCTAACTGTGCAGTCATCCCCACAGCTTGCTAGCCACTGTCCATCTGGGCTAAAGGCTAGCGCCCGGACGCGATTGTGCTGCCACGATTTTGCAACCCCATTGCTAATACGAGGCCGATCTCTATCTGCCGTCTGTCTAGGAATGCGATCTATAATTTCGCCTGTGCGCACGCGGTAGATTGTGATTTTGTCGTCACCACCGCTGGCAATCAGCTTACCGTCACAGCTAGCGGCCACGGTATAAATTCGGTCTTTGGCCTCTTGCTGCCAAACCTGTTCTACCGGGCCAGAAGCCCCTTTGCCAAAGGTAGGCAGTCGCCACAGCTTAAGCTGACTATCTTCACCACCCGTCACTAATAGAGATCGATTAGGCACAAAGACAGTAGCCCTTACCCAGCTCTGGTGCGCTAGCCACGCAGTTTGCTTTTCGCCTGCTGTGTGCCATAGATGAACAAACCCATTGGCATCTCCGGCTACAAGCAGCGGCGGCCTGCTGGTAGGCAGCTGAAGTGCGACGCTTAACACGTCGCTGATGGCTTCTGTAAACACCGAGCGATTAAGCGCGCACTGATTAAAATTGACGCCCCTAAGCTGTGCGCCCTGGAGATAAGCCTGCCAAATCGTCATTTGAGAGAAGTCTTTCTTTTGCAGCGCGCCGTGTGAAAGCTGTACTAGCAAATTGACAAAGTTACCACCTGCATATCCTAGTCTGTCTGGATTGTTTCCTTTGAACTCATTGAGCCTGTCGCTAAGGTAGCGATCAACCTGATTAAGACTTTTATGGTAGTTCTTAAGCCGCTCTAGTATTGGTCGAACAATCTTTTTAATCTGAAACTCACGCAAATCGTCTGCGGCATCTGCTTTCATTAAGGCGTGAGCGTTGAACAAGTCGAGATTGCCTTTAATAAGATCTGAAAAAACAGAGCGAATGAAGCGATCGCGCACATATTCGGCCACGATTGGATGAAGCTGAAAAGAAACGCCCACTGTTTGCTGCGGCTGGTTTATCTGCACTAGCGAACGGCGCTCTAATGACCTGAGCGTATGAATCAAATTCTGCTTGTGGTCGGTAGCCACAATATCAGCCTGTAGCGCTTCGTAAGAACACGCCTGATGGTTGATAGCTAGCCAGTACATCACCTCTTTTTCAGTGGGCGGTAGGCGGTTAAACTGCGCCTTTAAAACGCCTCTTAAATCGTCAAAAACAGAAGTATCCTGCTCTAAAAAATCTCGAATGCTGCCATGAAAAACATCTTTGACCGTATTGGCAGCTAGCTTTAGCGCCAAAGGATGACCGCAGTAGCGAGTAATAAAGGCTTGATATTCTGCTGAAGTTCCCTGCAGATGAAACCTTTCGAGCATCTTTTTGGCTTCATTGTCGCTAAGCCCTTCTAGCACGTAGAGCTTGCCGTCAATATCGTCTTCAGGAAAAGAAAGAACCTCCTTCGGCTTCTCTCGACTCGTGAGTACCACGCAGCTTGTTTGACTAAGCTTGCTGCCGTTTGCCGTTTGCTTAACAGCGCTGAGCAGTTTTCGGTAAGCGCTAAACTCTTCTTTGTATAGGCTGGCCTGCTGCCGCCGATTGACATGAAACGTCGGCGCTCTATTGGGTTTACCTTTCGCATCTCTAGAACTGCCCGGCGAAGGAAAATCCTGCGAGGGCATATCTTGAGACATATCACCCCAGCTCTTAAAAGCTACTTCAAAGCCATCAAAAACAATTAGATAGCGGTGCTGAGCGATCACAGCTGCAAGTCGCTCGATGACTTGTTCAATGCTCTCTTTGACGGCATGAATCGTTGAATCAGTTGACGAAGCCGGTTTGGTGGCTCTGTTGAGCCTGCGCAGGGGAATGGCTGTGGGGGCAGGGGCAAGGAGCGTGTTTTTGAGCGATCGCAGCAAATGCTCAGGCGATCGCCCCGCCTGCATCCCGTCCTTTACGTTTAACCAAACCACCTTCTCAAAATCATCGCCTACATCTTGCGCCAGCTTGTGAGCTAGATAGGTTTTACCAGTACCGCCAATACCGCAGATCGCCAGTAACTTTGGTGTAGTTGAAGGTTTATTTAGCCAGCTCTTTAGTACTGTCAAAGGATGGTTTCTACCTTCAAACGCCTCTAGCGCAGGCGCGTTATTCCAGTAGTAGGTCGTGGCTGACTCGGTGACAGGTATCGTCTGAACCAGGGGCACCTCTTCAAGCTGCATTCTGTGCCAGATGTCTCCCGACGAAGGTAGCGTAGCGGCGGTTGGTGTGATGGTAGAGGGGAAGGCAATGTCACCACTTCCTTTTAGAGCTTGGCCTGCCCATTCTTGCAGCTCAGCTTCTAGCGTTTTCTCTAGAGAAGCTAACTTGCCAGGGCCACGGCCTTTAATGCCAAACTTTCTATAGACCTCACCTAGTCGCTTGCGCGCTGCTGCCTGAGAAATATTGAGCTGCTCTGCGATGTCCTTACTTTTGCTCCTTCTAAGGGCCAGCTTCAAGGCAGCTAGCTCACCATCAGATACTTTTTTGTCTTTGGCAATCCGAGTAAGAAATTCTTCTGAAATTTCGAGAGACGCCATAGAACTACCGTTTTTTCATAAGGATGACCGCTACGGCTCAATACCGCCGCTTGCAGGTATGTAAAGAATACGCACTTAAAGAAGCTCACATAGCTTATCCCAATTCTTTACTTGTGAGAAGCTCAACTGTGAAGACCTTTAAAAAACTAAACCTAAGGTATAGAGCAGACTGAGAACCCAGTCCTGTAGCGCAGTACACAAACATAAAAGTTCCTCTCACAGAGGCGTAAAGTCAGGTTTTCCGTACCTTGCTCAAACGCTGGATTGCACAAACCAAAAAATACCGTTATTTTATAAATGTGAGAAGCATGTGAGGTTAAATGTGTGGTTGTTCTCCGTGATGGTTTTATTTATGTCACACCTTTGTGTCACATAAAGCGCAGATAAATCATTAAAGGTTGTCTCACGTTAGTGAGCGTTCTACCTCTTCCTCATACACACTCAAAAAACATGCTAAGCCCTCCCTATGTTCCTGTTAATAATGCAATAGTCGCACCCTCGTTTAATTTTGAGCAGCTTCTATCTAACTACTGTCCTTTCACTGCTCACTTCCTGAATAACGCCACTGCAAGCCCCCTACCTGAAAAATCCAATTCTCAGCCCTATAAGGCTGTAAAGGAGTCTACGGTCATGCAAAATTCGTTTAACAGTAAAGTCTCTACTGAAAGCAACTCAGGCCCTCATAGCACTGCGAACCCAAGCCCCGAGGTTCAAACTTCATCTGATAGTGCGAGCCTTAATCGTGACAAAGTGGTTCCGATCAACAGCGCTGTAGAAAGCGCAAATGAGGTGTCTTTTCTGCGCAGTGAGCTGAAGTTTACGCAGCAGCAGCTTGAATCGATGAGGGCGACTTTGCTCTCTTTACAGGCAGAGATGAAGGATATTCGATATGCTGACCAGCGGATGAGCGATCGCTTTGATCGCTTTGAGCAGTCGCAACAGCAGACGCAGATCAATCAGAACAAAATTCGCCATGCTCAAGACCAGCAGCTTGAGCGTAGACTACAGGACTTTATCAAAGACGCTGTAGCAAGGACGATGCACAACGCCATTCAAAAGTTCGTTCGCGCCCGCAATGCTGAGGTGCCCGAGCCTGCCAGAATGCCTTCTACTTACAGTGTTCCTAAGCGAACGAATACCGGCATTTATAGCTAGTGTCTTTGATCTGAACGACCGACATACCATGCCTCCCTCGTAGTAACTCAAACAAAAAGCCCTAGCAAGAGCATTCTGCTAGGGCTTTTTCTATGGATTTGGAAGCGTAGGCTAGTCGCCGCCCATGATTTTCGGCACCTTGAAAAAGTCTGCCTCACGTTCAGGCGCGCTATCGAGGATGTCTTCTCGCTCGGCAAAAACCTCTAACGTATCGGGGCGAGTAATGTTGCTCACCTCAATGGCCCGAGTGGTGGGCGGTACGTCTGTAGTGTCTAGCTCGTCGAGCTGCTGCACATAGTCCAGAATGCTATTAAGCTGGCCAGTGAACTGCTGCTCTTCGGCCTCGCTTAGCTCTAGTCGGGCGAGGCTAGCCACTTTGCGAACCTGATCGATATCAATCATGAGTAAAATCTACCGTGAATAAGCCGATAATACGCTATTTGCCAGCCGATTCGACCGGCTAGATCATATCGAGCTTCATTCGACCAGTCACCTTGAGCCAGTTCTGAGCTTCGATGTAGTTATTCGGAGCCATGCGGACGGCCTCTAGCCAGTAGCGCGCTGCTTCGTCGTACAGCTTATCGGACGCGGTTTTATCACCGGAGGCTTCGGCCTGCTCGCCCCGGTAATGATAAATCACAGCCGTATTATTGAGCGCCTGAATCATGCGAGGGTTAAGATCTAGGGCTTCTTGGTAAAGCTTGAGCGCCTCGTCGTGCTCGCCGTTACTCGCGTGGATAAGACCCATGTTGTAGAGGATGTAGCCTTTATCGTAGGGATCTTCCTCTAGGGTGAGGGCTTCTTTGTAGTTGTCCATGGCTTCGGCGTATTCACCATCAGCCTGAGCTGACATACCGTCACGGTAGTAGGCAAAGGCTTCTTTGGCCTGCTGCTTGGCCGGTAGCATCTTCAAAATCATGTCGGCCATGACTGTGAAAGACTTGTCGATAAAGTTGTCGTTTTTCTGAGTTCTTGGCATGAAAATCCTTTACGACTACGCACTTGAGTTCTATTCGTTTTATAAAGGGTATCAAAATCGAGTAGGGGCGATCGCGCAACTGTAATAGATTTTTAAGATGTGCAACCGTAGGTAACGCTGGAATTTATATCTGCCTCCTATACCTGAGCGACCAAGAAGTTTGCAAGTTCGCCAATGGTGATGAAGTCGGCTTCGTCAAAGCGATCGCTCAAGTCTACATCAAAGGCTTGAAAGAACGCTTCGCAGAAAGTAATTGACCAGTCGAACCAGCATACAAGGGGGAATTTCAGGTGGCTATTGAGGCTGTCATTGGGGCGGACGTAGCTGAAGTCGAGGCCGGAGTATTCGCTAAAAGATTCGTAGATAAAAGCTAAGACGGCGTTATCAGCGTTGCCGAAGAGGGCGCACCAGTCGGTGAGATCTAGAGATTGGCGATCGCGTCTGATCATCCAGGTGTTGACATCTTTGCGAACGGAAAGATCGGGGCTCATGTCAGCGTAGGCATTGACGCTGCTGACGAAGTTGTTCATACGGCCATGGCTGAGGGCTCCACCGAGGGCCTCACTTAGCGCTTCACCGATAGACTCGCGAAAAGAAGCATCGCTGAGGGATTCACCGATGTCAATCTGGCCGATTTGATTAACGGTCGCTTGCATAGTCATAGTTAGGTTTCGATTCCGCAGAATCCTTCAGAACATCGTGTGATTAAGATGCCCGAAGATCCTAGGGTAATTACGGTATCCTTTTTGACTTTACCTACTGAATTTAGTATTTTCACGGCTTTTAGAACAACAAAAAACGGCTGTAGTCCTTTGATAGAAGGCAACTCAGCCGTATTTATGAAACTCAGAGAAAATACTCGCGTATTTATTCTCGGGTAGGATTATGGCCGTATTTTACGCAAGCGTAGGTTCGGCAGTGCGATCTTCAGAGGTGCTGCTATTGGCGCGATCGCTCATATATCTCTTCTCAATCTCAGCGGTAGACATCGGCTTGCCCACCCAATAGCCCTGCAAGTAGTCGCATTGATAGTGCGTCAATAGCGCCTGCTCATCAGCATTCTCTACGCCCTCGGCAACGACTTTAAGATTCAACCGATGGGCCAGCTCAATCGTGGACTGCAAAATTGCCTGATTTTTAGCGTCGTGGTTGGCTCCTCGCACAAAGCAGTTATCGATTTTGAGCGTATCGATAGGCAGCTCTTTGAGATAGCTCAAAGAGGAATAGCCGGTGCCAAAGTCGTCAATGGCGGTGCGAATGCCTAAGCTTTTAAGCTCTGAGAGGATAGCGATCGCGGAGGCCGCATCTTGCATCAGCGCCGTTTCAGTTACCTCTAGCTCTAGCTGATGAGGCGCAAGGCCCGTGGTGGCTAAGGTGTTTTTAATCGACTCAATCAGGCTGGGTTGATTGAACTGAACGCTCGATAGATTGATCGAGACGTACTTCATGCCCGAGCCCATCGATATCCACTGTTTTGCCTGAGCGCAGGCCGTTTCAAGTACCCACTGTCCAATTTTGATAATTAGGCCCGTGTCTTCTGCTAGGGGCACAAACTTAGCAGGCGAAATATAGCCATGTTCAGGATGCCGCCAGCGAATCAGCGCCTCGCAGCCCTCTACGCTGCCACCCGCAATATCGCTATTGAGGTTGAGCTGGGGCTGGTAGTACACCTCAAACTCGCTGCGTTCTAGCGCGTAGCGCAGCCAGGTTTCCATTGCGATTTGGTCGCTAAAGGCGACGGGCATGTCGGAGCGGTAGAACTGGCAGTGATTGCTTTTTTGCTTTTTGGCATACTCCAAAGCCGCATCTGCCTGACGTAGCAGCGTGTAGATATCTTCGCTTTGGTGGAGTAAAAAAGCGATGCCGATGCTAGTGGTGACGAAGACCTCTTGGCCGGGTAGCGAAAAGGGACGGCTGAGCGCGTCCATGAAATCTTCAGCCGTTTCTCTGGCCTGCTGTGGCCTTTGTAGGTTGGGTAGCACGACGGCGAACTGGTTAGCGGTTAGCCGGGCAAGCGTTGCACCGGGGGGCAGGCAGGCTTGCATTCGCCTGGCTGAGGCTTTAAGGAGTTCGTCGCCGGAGGGGTAGCCCATGACGGTGTTGACCAGACGCAGGCGATCTAGGCTGACGGACATGAAGGCGAGGGTGTGCTGGCTGCTGTGGGCAGCGGTGATGGCCTGGCTGAGGCGCTGGTGCAGCAGGTGATAGTTGGGGAGATCGGTGAGGCTGTCGTAATGAGCCAGGCGATTGAGCTGTTCGGCGGTGTTGCGGAGAGTGGTGACGTATAGCTCGCTGGTGGCGACTTGGCGATCAATGCGGGCTGTGATGGTGTTGACGATTTCGGGGTGACTCACGGGGCGGACAATACAGTCGTCGGCCCCAAGCTCCATGGCGCGGCGGGTGTGCGATCGCTCAGTAACTTCAGTCAGTAACACGAATGGCGTCAGTCGCAGTTCGCTATCCTGGCGCATCGCCTGGAGCACCTGATGCCCGTCAAGTCCGCTATATTGACCTGCGCCAAACGACCAGCTACACAGCACCACATCGGGGCGGTGCTGACGACAGGCCGCAATACCTGCAGCCCCATCGTCAGCGACATTCACCAAAAAGTCTTCAGACTCTAAGTAAGCGATCAACTCAGCGCGCCTGACGCTTGGGCTCTCAATGACTAAAACTTTTTGCATGAACGTTTTAAGCCCTTACGTCTTCCGATAGAGGGAAAAGACAGTCGGTGAAAATCAGCGCGTTACGGGCCATTTTATGCGGCCAAACTCAAGCTGGTTGGATAGGTATAGGGTGCCCGCGCGCGTCAGTGCGGGATCAAACTTGGGTAGGTAGATGCTTGAAAAGTAGCCTAAGATAAGGCACTTTTGGGGTTAATGAGGAGAACCGTAATCTAGCTGTTTGAACTGGTGACTGGTTTGAGATAGGTATTGTTTCCTAAGTCTGCTCCTGGCTGTTTACTTTTGGCTAAAGCTGGCTAGGGTTTCCATAAAGTCGGGGTAGGAGACGGCAGCGGCTTCGGCCCGGTGAATGTGAGAGGTGCCCGTAGCGCGCGTGGTGGCAACGGCCAAACTCATAGCAATTCGGTGGTCGGTGTAGCTGTCTAGCCTGGCGGCAGTGAGCTTCGCGTTAGCCCCCATGCCAACAATTTCTAAGCCTTCGGGATGTTCGGTGACTTTGCCGCCCATCTGCGTGAGTGATGCGGCCATAACGGCAAGGCGATCGCTCTCTTTTACCCTCAGCTCAGCCGCATCTGTAATTTCAGTCGTGCCTTGAGCAAACAGCGCAGCGACCGCCAAGGCTGGCACCTCGTCGATCAATCGAGGAATCAGGTCGCCGCCGATGGTGCAGCCGACGAGCGAACTGTGCCGTACACGCAGATCGGCTACGGGTTCGCCGGTTACATCGCGCTCATTTTCTAGCGTGATATCAGCTTCCATCGCGGCTAATGCTTCCAATACGCCTGTGCGAGTTGGGTTAATGCCTACGTTTTTGATCAGCAGGTTAGAGCCGGGGGTGATGGCAGCGGCGACGAGCCAGAAGGCCGCTGAGCTGATGTCTCCAGGGACGATGACGGTTTGGCCGGTGAGCTGGGCGGGGCCGTGGAGGGTGACGCTATTGGTGGTGTGGTCGATGGAGAGGTTTGCACCAAAGGCTTTTAGCATTCTTTCGCTGTGGTCGCGAGAGAGGCTGGGTTCGGTGACGGTGGTGTCGCCGTTGATAGAAAGGCCCGCGAGCAGGAGGCAGGATTTGACCTGGGCAGAGGCGATCGGTGAGTGGTAGTGGAAGGGGCGGAGCTGCTGGCCTTTTACGCCGAGGGGGGCGAGGGTGTTGTCGGCTTTGCCTGCGATGGTGGCTCCCATTTCGGTCAGCGGAGCGATGACGCGCTTCATGGGGCGAGCGCGGATGGAGTCGTCGCCGGTCACTGCGAAGAATTTGTTGGGCTGGGAGGCGAGCAGGCCAAGCATGAGTCGAAAGGTGGTGCCTGAGTTGCCGGTGTCTAAAACGTCATCGGGTTCTTGCAGTTTTCCGCCTGTGCCTTCTACGGTGATCCACTCGTTTTCTAGTTCGGATATTTTGGCTCCCATGGCGCTGAAGCAGGCGGCGGTGCTGCGAGGATCTTCGCCCAAGAGGAGTCCTTTGATGCGGGTGGTGCCTTGAGCGATCGCGCCCAGCATCAGCGAACGGTGGGAAATTGACTTATCGCCGGGTACGGTAATTTCTCCGATTAGCGGCCCGGCTTTGCTGCCATCAACTTCTAGAGTTTTATGAGGGGCCGCATCAATTAGCTGCAAGAAAGTCATCACCACACCAGAGATAAAATAGAACAGAACGATAGCCTTACGGCTCAGATCTTATCGCTCTGGTGTTCATCTACTCAAATACCACTCTGGTTGAACAGTCAGTTTTTCTAGATTCCTAAAGAATCGTCTATTGAGGTGGCTCGCTGCAGTAGGCGTTAATTTGTTCGATCAGCGGTGCTTCTCGGCTGTTCATCGTCAGGTAGTCGTTGTAGGCGCGAGTGCCTTTTGACTGATGCTCGTTAAAAACTTTTCTTAAGTCTTCTTCTGTTTTGGCATCGCGTACGAGCTGCATCGCGTCACTGGCTGATTCTAGGGCTGCTTCGGAGCCGGTAAGCGTAATCACGTAGTTTTCTCGATACTCGGCAAGCTGTTCGTCGGAAATATCAAGCCCGCTGAGACTTTGGGCCATCTCATTGATTTCACTGGCGGTAGTGCTGATGACATCAATGTAGCGGTCAGCCGCCTGATGGGTATCTGCTAAGCTCTGCGCACTAGATATCATGATCTGAGCGCTGCCTAAATCTTCTTCAAATTCGGTTCTGAGGGTTTGATACTGCTGAGTGATGTCGGCAAATTGTTTGCACTGGGAGACGGTGTTGCTACAGCTAGCGATCGCGCTCAATATAAAGGCGCTGGCAAGTGTGAGTGCTGTTTTCTGCGGGCGAGCGCTTTTGAGTTTTGACATAAACCTAATTCGACGGGTGAGTTTGTTATTTAGAGTAGTAGACAGCGATTATTTTGTTAGAGGGATTTTACATTGGTAGCTCATTCGACCGCTAAAGCCAGTTCGACAGATGCCAGTTTGATAGATGACAGCTCAGTTGTGCGGCACCGGCAGCAGTTTTCGCCGCTGGCAAACAAGCAGTATTTTAACTATGGCGGTCAGGGGCCGATGGCCGATAGTGCGATCGCTGCTGTACATCAGTCGCAGCTCAAAATTCAGACGGAGGGGCCGTTTTCGAGTGCGGCGTATGCCTGGCTAAGTTCGGAAGGGGTGGCGGTGAGAGGGGCGATCGCCCGCGCTTTGGGCACCGTGCCTGAAACGATTACGCTTACTGAAAACGTGACGGTGGGCTGCAATATTCCGCTGTGGGGGTTGCCCTGGCAGAGCGGCGACCATATTTTGCTAGGAGACTGCGAGCATCCGGGTGTGGTGGCTGCGGTTGCGGAGCTGAGCCGCCGGTATGACTTGCAGGTGAGCACTTGTTCGTTATCAGCGACGATGAACGGCGGCGATCCGGTGGCGGTGATTGAGCAGGGGCTACAGCCAAACACTCGGCTGGTGATCATTAGCCATATTCTATGGAATACAGGGCAGGTGTTGCCGCTGAAGGAGATTGTTGCAGCTTGTCATAGCAATGCACCTCAGACTCGGGTGCTGGTAGATGCAGCGCAGTCGGCGGGCTCGCTACCGTTGGATCAACCCGACTGGCTGTTGTCTGATACTGAGGTGGACTACTACGCTTTTACCGGGCATAAGTGGTGGTGCGGCCCGGCGGGGCTTGGGGCGCTGTATGTCAGGCCGGAGGCTTTGGCGCAGACGGCTCCGACGTTTGTAGGCTGGCGTGGCATTAATGTGAATGAGGCTGGAGAACCTGCGGGGTGGACGCCGGACGGGCGGCGGTATGAGGTGGCGACTTCTGACTATCCTTTGTGGAGTGGGTTGAAAGCAGCGATCGCACTGCAAGATAGCTGGGGGTCGAGTGCGGAACGCTACGGGCGGATTTGCGCGTTGAGTGATCGGCTGTGGCAGGGATTGCGAGAGTTGGATGGGGTGGCGTGTTTGCTGACGGAGGGGCCACCGCCATCGGGGTTGGTGTCTTTTCAGCTTATGAAGGATGGGATGCCGAGCCCTGAGCTGCACGGCGGGTTGGTGAAGGATTTGGAGGGACAGAAGATTTATTTGCGGACGCTGCTGTCGCCTAACTGCGTGCGGGCGTGTGTGCACTATCTGTCTTTGGAGTCGGAGGTGGATGGGCTGGTTGAGCGGGTGGAAGGTTGGTTGCGGCTGAGGTGAATTGGTTGTTTCATGCATTCTCGTCGCCCTCATCCCCAGCCCTTCTCCCGAAGGAGAAGGGAGCCGGATCTAGCAGCCTTCTTTGTCGTACTCTTTGCCTTCATACTCTCGGCATCCTTCACAGGGGCCGGAGGGATTAGGAGCGCACCGCAAAAAGGGCGATCTGGCGTTGAGCTGACAGGTGATGTCGCCTATGACCATGCCCATGCCTTCGACGTAGTGGGCGTCAGGGTTGCGTGGGCGATCGCTGAGGTAGCGAAACCGTTCTTGGGCGGCACGGTCGGCGGCGATGTGCAGGCTTTGCTGAAATTGCCTGCGTGAGTATAGGCAAACGAAGAGAGAAACGGCGGCTGGGATTAGACCAATGATAATTGTCAGCGCAATGAACATGAAAAGGGCTAAGGCGAAATGCTTGCGCCTGATCCTAACGTAGTTGCCTAAGAGACACGTGAGAATTCAGCCTATAGGGCTAAGGCTTCAGAGTCTCTTTATCTCTCTGCTTCGCTTGGGTTGTTTCGGCCTAGCTCTTTTTCTCTTCCGCTTTTGCCTTGGGCTTAAAGGTCGATTTGACGTGCAAATCTCGAAGCTGACTGTCGTCTACGCCTGAAGGGGCGTTGGTGAGTAAATCGCGGGCCTGTTGGGTTTTGGGGAAGGCGATCGCTTCTCGAATAGACTGCTCACCAGCTAGCAGCATTACAAGCCTGTCGAGCCCGTAAGCAATGCCCCCATGCGGCGGTGTGCCGTACTCAAACGCCTCTAGCAAAAAGCCAAACTTATCGTTGGCTTCTTCCTCAGAAAGGCCGATGGTTTCAAAGACTTTGGCCTGCACGTCAGGCTGGTAAATGCGCAGGGAGCCGCCGCCGATTTCGTAGCCGTTATATACGATGTCGTAGGCAACGGCGCGGGCGGTGGTGAGGTCGTCAATATCTTCGGGATGCGGTGCGGTGAAGGGATGGTGCAAAGCTTCGTAGCGGTTCTCGTCGGCGTTCCACTCGAACATGGGGAATTCGGTGATCCAGAGCAGGTTGGTTTTGCTTTCGTCGATGAGCTTGAGTTCTTGTGCGATCGCCTGTCTCAGTTTATCCAAAGTCGCATTCACCGTACTCACATCGCCCGCCCCAAAGAGCAGTAAATGCCCTGGCTGTGCGCCCGTTCTCTCTAATAGCGTCTGCTTTTGCTCAGGCGTAAGATTGTCTTTAATCGCGCCAATCGTGTCAATCTCACCGTCTTCACGCACTCGAATGTAGGCCACTCCTCGCGCACCTGCATCGGTAGCAACCTTAAATAGATCGCCTTTGGGCTTAATTCTCACATTAGAAATCGCGTCGTTACCGTTAGGAATCGGCAGCACCTTCACCTGTCCGC
Source organism: uncultured cyanobacterium (assembly GCA_963793265.1). Classification (GTDB taxonomy): domain Bacteria; phylum Cyanobacteriota; class Cyanobacteriia; order Phormidesmidales; family Phormidesmidaceae; genus Phormidesmis. The sequence goes on along the minus strand of CAWBZI010000001.1, from coordinate 813,485 downwards.
CGCTAGAAACCGCGCCCGAAAACACCTTGAATCCAGACTCTTTAACAATATCTGAAACGTCTACTAGCTCTAGGCCGTAGCGGGTATCGGGCTTGTCGCTGCCGTAGCGATCCATGGCCTCGGCGTAGGTGAGCCGGGGGAAGGGCGTGGGAATGTCGATGTCTTTGACGGCTTTGAAGACGTAGGCGAGCAGGCGTTCGTTGAGAGCGAGAATTTCTTCTTCGTCCATGAAGCTCATTTCCATGTCGAGCTGGGTGAACTCGGGCTGGCGGTCGGCTCGCAAGTCTTCGTCGCGGAAGCAGCGGGCGACCTGATAGTAGCGATCCATCCCCGCCACCATGAGGATTTGCTTGAATAGCTGGGGTGATTGGGGCAGGGCGAACCAGTCGCCTTCGTTAACGCGGGAGGGCAGGATGAAGTCGCGCGCGCCTTCGGGGGTGGAGCGGGTGAGGATGGGGGTTTCGATTTCCATGAAGTCTTCCTGGTCTTCAAGGAATCGGCGGATGGATTTGATGATGTTGTGGCGCAGGCGCATGTTGCGGGCCATGCGATCGCGTCTCAAATCTAAATATCGATACTTTAGCCGCAGGTCTTCGCGCACGTTTTCTTCATCGGCGGTCGATACCTGGAAGGGCATCTGCTTGCGCACGGCGTTAAGGATAGTTAGCTCGTCGGCGTAAATTTCTACCTGGCCGGTAGGGAGCTTGGGATTGAGCGACTCTTCGGGGCGCTGGGTGACGCGGCCTACCACTTTAACGACGTATTCGTTGCGGACTTCTTCAGCGATGGGGTAGGAGTCGGGGGTGCGCTCGGGGTCGCTGACGATTTGGACGGTGCCGGTGCGATCGCGCAAATCTAGAAATACGACGCCGCCATGGTCGCGCCTGCGATCGACCCAGCCGTAGAGCGTGACGGTCTTTTCGATGTGCTCAGCTCGGAGGTGACCGCAATAAAAGCTACGCATGGCGACAAGCAGGTAATGACTACTATAAATAAAACCTTTTCATTATGAAGGATGAAGGGCGCGAGCGACAGATAATATTTACTGGGGTTGATATGTCGTGATTAGCGGGATTGTCCAAGTTGCATGGATAGTACAATGCTCTATCAGCAAATTTGTGATCGTTATCTTTTCTACGCTTCCGTCAAATTTCAGTGTGAAAACGGCTCGTCCATTTTGCCGGACAACGGCACTCCCACCACCACTACGCCCTCTACTGATCGCAATATCTTCTACCCCTATTTGAGTGGCTAGCGCTAACAGCTCATGAGGGATTTCTACCAAGTCATATTTCACTTGTTCTGAGGCTAGGTAAGCGGCCCGAAGCATCACGATTCGGTCGTAACCTTGAAGGTGATCACTCAGCCTTCGTACCGATTCTTGTGCTAAGCCAAATTTGTCTTTGTCGCGAATCCAACGCGCCTCCATAAGCTTAGAAATAGTGATTTTTGTAGCTCGAATGCCTCTTGATGCCTCGGTCTTGAGCGAAAACCTAGTCTCATCTAGTATGAGGTCAGCGCCAGGATGTACGCTACTGAGCGTAAGACGCGCTGGTTTTCCATCATGTCGCAGTGCATCTCGAAATATATACTCGAATGATTTCTTATTTAGCTTTTCTTCTACTACCGCATGGTGAATTAGCAAGCGGCAAGCGAAGTACTCATAGAATATGTTTTCTTAGCGAAAACCTAGTCTCATCTAGTATGAGGTCAGCGCCAGGATGTACGCTACTGAGCGTAAGACGCGCTGGTTTTCCATCATGTCGCAGTGCATCTCGAAATATATACTCGAATGATTTCTTATTTAGCTTTTCTTCTACTACCGCATGGTGAATTAGCAAGCGGCAAGCGAAGTACTCATAGAATATGGGCGTAGCAAAATCACTATTTGCTTCTAGCGATCCCTCAAACTCAGTTTGAAGCGCAATTGCCATTTGATTGAGTAAAGTCAACCGGGTCGCAGTGAGCTGCGGGGCAAGTTCATACAACTGCTCTAGTAAAGTGTCTGGGTTTGGAACAAGCATTCCTCAGCCTACGTACTCTCATTGCTGTTCGATAGGTTGAGCTGTTCCCAATCCTCTACTGCTTTCAAAAGGACTCGTCTTGCCCAGGTGGACGGCTCCAAATGGTCGCTTGATGCGATACGCATAATTCTTTCACGATCCTCTACAGTCAAACGGATCTGAAGGAATTCAGTTTTCACTCGTCTTGCCCAGGTGGACGGCTCCAAATGGTCGCTTGATGCGATACGCATAATTCTTTCACGATCCTCTACAGTCAAACGGATCTGAAGGAATTCAGTTTTAGGTGCCTTTGGCATAAGCGAAATACATTGTGTGGCATTGTGTTACATCACAAAAGGCTACCAAAGGCTGTCTTTTATGTCTGTCATACAATGTGTTACATTAGCTTTGGCTTTCTCTACTTCCAATCCGCTTATGAGTAGTCACACACCTCAGTTTTTATGGAAGGTCGTTGATTTATTTTCGGGCTGTGGGGGCATGAGCGCAGGTTTCCATGCTTATGACGATTACTTCGCAATCGTTGGTGCTGTTGACTGTGAAGTTGCAAAACCTGGCAGGGGAAAGCATAAAGCAAGTTCGACGAGGTGTAACTCTACCTATCGTCGAAATATTGGAGTAGATCCTAAGTATGCTGATTTGTTAACTTTGAGCCCGCAGGCATATCGTCAAGAGTTGTGCCTAGAAAGGGGAGAGCTAGACATACTTCTCGCTTGCCCTCCGTGTACTGGATTCTCTCAAAAAAACGCGAGGAATCATTCAGAAGACGATCCTCGTAATAGATTGGTTGTTCGAATGGCTTCTTTTGTAGAGGAATTTCTTCCTGAGTTCCTGGTAATGGAGAATGTTAAAGAATTTCTGAATGGCAAACAATCGCATCACTTTCAAGCGCTTTGTGCTTATCTGAATAATTTGAATTACTCAGTATATTCTGGTATTCATAATCTCTCTGACTATGGACTGCCCCAGCGGAGAACAAGAGCCATCGTGATTGCACGGCGCGACCATGGTTTTGTTAGCGATAGTCCCCTAGTGCCTGCTGATAGGCAAACAACAGTACGAGAGGCTATTGGCCATTTGCCAATGATATGCGCTGGGGAAGTGCATCCTACTGACTCTATGCATGTTGCGCCTGGAATGACATTAGCTGTGCAAAGAAGAATTCAAGCTATCCCAAAGAATGGCGGTTCTTGGGGCGATGTTATGAACGATCCTAGTTTGTCTGAAGACGAAAAGCATACTCTCTTAATTCCTTCGATGTTTCGCGCTAGACCTGGTTCTTTCCCAGATGTTTATGGAAGACTGGAATGGGACACCGTTGCGGCAACTATAACGCGCGAATGTAGTCATGTTGGCAACGGGCGGTATGTACATCCTGAACAAGACAGATTGCTAACGGTTAGTACCGTGCGGCAACTATACGCGCGAATGTAGTCATGTTGGCAACGGGCGGTATGTACATCCTGAACAAGACAGATTGCTAACGTTAGAGAGATGTCTCTGTTGCAAGGTTTCTCCCCTACGTACTTTTTCGAGGGGCCAGTTTCGGCTAAGTACAACCAAATTGGTGATGCTGTTCCTCCATCTATTTCTAAGCAAATCGCCAAGCATATTATTCGTATGAAAACCGCCTTTGCATCCGCTCAGACAGAATCTATTCCGCGCAAGACCTATCCGCTCAGATTGCTAACTTGAGAATTTCATTGAGCGTACTCATAGGCTGGGGCGGGCGGCTAGGTAGCCCCAGGTGTAGGTGGCTGACACCATGTAGTCTACGGTGAATTCTGCGCCGATGGGGTAGAGGTATACGTCGAAGTAGTTTTCTACGGCGGGCCATTGCCAGGGGGAGGGGAAGGTGAACTGCTCAAGCTCGCGTAAGGCCCAGTAGTCGCGGTAGGCGTTGAAGTCAGCGGGGCCGTAGACGGTGATGCCGGGGGGTGGGGTTTGGGCGGTGATGCGCTGATCGATGACGAGGGGGTTTTGGGGCGATCGCTCACCCAGCCCAGTCGTAAACACCATATTCTCAGGATTAGCCCCTCCCGAAAACTGCGTACTGTTAATACCCGCTGTCAGATACTTAGGATCTTGAGTAAGGGCGTGAGCCTGCAAAAGATTAACGCTTTTAGGTGCGCCTAAGCCATTTCCCCAGCCCAGCGGCGCATCAGGATGTTCTTTGCTCCAGCCGAAAGCTGTTGTTTTTGTCAGGGCAACCAGTGCGTCCGCGTAGCGAAGGAACGACGCGCGAGCGTTGGTCTGCACCTGCGCGTTTACAGCGAGAGGTTGTTGCTGTTGCCCATTTGTTTTGCTTGCTTCGTCACTCGTTTTATTGCTGCTATCAATATTGTTCTTTTCAGCAATAGATTCATTAAGTCTGGAATATAAGAAAGCTGCGTCGCGCTGTTCGTGGCTGGCGTAAATAGAAGCTTCAGCTTGAGGATCTTTGAATACGGTGGTGGCTAAAAATACGTCATGCCATTGAGTATTGCGAGTGAGTCGGTATAGCTCTAAAGCGGCAAGATTGCGCTGATCTCTAACGTGGTGCTGAAGTTCGCCTGCATGATGGGCTGCTTTGTATTCAACATAGTGAGCTTCGCCGTAAGCCATTGCCCTTAGCGCACTTTGTTGATAGGTGGCGGCGATCTGTGGATCGTAGTTGCGGAGCGTATAGGCCGCGCGAGCCGCGACCCCTGCGTACAGATAGCTTGACCAGACATCGGGCGCGTAGGCCATAACCGGCAGCGATTCCTGCCAGCTCGCTTCGCCGTAGTTGGGATGCTCTGCGGATTCAATGCCGCCGCGAATGCCGCCGTCTTCAGTTTGTAGGCGGCGGAAGAAGTCTAACGACCACAAGGCTTCGTCCAAGATGTCGGGGAGAGCGTTGGTGGATTCTGGGATGTTGAGACTGATGGAGCGGAAGTGCTGTGGGAAGAGGTTGTTTAGCTCTAAAAGGCTGCGGGGGACGGTGAGGTGCTGGATGCGTCTGTCCCAGTCGCCTGCATCGAAGTAGCCGCCCCAAGCGTTCGGGACGGTTTTGTTGGTTTGGGTGTTTACGAGTGATTCAAAGGCTGAGCGGGTGCCGAGGCCCATGTCTACTTCTAAAAGGCTGATGTTGGCCTGATAGATTTTTACGCCGTCGTCGGGGTGGAAGGCGCGGGGGCGGGTGAACTGGGTGAAGGGGGGGCCGATTTCGATGCCGCTGCGCTGGTGATAGAAGCCGCGCGCTGAGATGAAGAATGCCTGATCCCATACGTCTGTTGAGATTTCAAAGCTGAATGAGCAGCCTACGCCGTCTACGCATAGGCGGTAGTCGCCGGGCTCGCTAAAGTTGCTGAAGTTAAGCTGGTGGACTTCGGTGAGGGTGTAGTCGTTGCCGCGTGGGTCTTCGGTTTGCCTTTGCGGGCGGATGAGGAGCGATCGCCCACGATAAACCGGCGCATTCGTTCGCTCACTAACCACCTGAAACCCCAGTCCATCGGTGTAGTCTAGTCCGCCGCCGTTGCCCATCCAGGTAGAAAGGTAGCCGACTTTGACCGGATCGTCAGGGCGAAAGCCGAGCTGAGAGACGTGTACGGCTTCACTACGGCTGCTGGCGGGCTCGTATCTGAAACTAGCAGCGGCTAGGCCCAGGCTGGGAAACTTGAGATTGTATGTCTGGCCCGGTTCTATGGGGGCGGGGAGCGTGAGGTAAAGGGTGTGGCTGGCTGGCCAACTGCGGGCTTCGTTGGGGCCGTCGCTGGAAAAGGCGGTGGGTTTGGTTTTGCGAAAAACGTTGAGCGGCGGGGTGGCGGCGGTGTAGTTGCTATCTTGCGTAGATGAGATGAGGTAGCTGGTGGGACGGTCGGCGGCGGCGAGGTTGAGGGTTTGAGGGGTGACGTGATCGTAGGGATAAAAGAGATTGCGATCGCGCCCAACAAGTTCTCCAATGACGCGGCCCGATCTTTTCAAGATGGTGCGATCGCCCACATCACTCACCGCATCACTCGGCTGCGGCACATAGGGTTGCTGCTTGCCAATCGTCACCGCAGGCGCAGCAATCTCTACCGCTAACACGTTCGGGCTAACTGCATAGATGTGTGAGGCTTCGGTGGTTACCCGGTCGGTTGCTGCAAAAACTGTCTGCGTAGTAATTCTAGGGTCATTGACTAAAAGTTTACCGATAGCTACGCTGCTGGCGATTATAAGAGTGCCGATTGCGAGCTGGGTAACGCCTAAATGAAATTTTATATTGCCGAGTTGAAAATAGAGGCCGTTAGATTGGGCTATGTGATTTTCATTAGCAGTCTTTGATGCTGTCTTAGAATGCTCTGCGTCCTTGCTGTCCTGGCGTTTTCTTAATTTAACCTTGCGCATACCTAGTGGGTTGAAAATAGGAATAGCCTATTTCTCAAGTGACGAATGAGCTTAGATTGAAGCGGAAAAACGAAAATTTTGCTACCTTTTTAGGCTTTTTCTTGAAGTGAGAACCAATGTAAAAATAATCACCTTGTCGTAACGGCTTCTATAAGAATGATGCGATACGTCTCAAAGCGTTGCAGAAATATGAACGGCGGGCGTAGTTTTACGGAAGAGGATGATATTATTCGTCTATCAAATAAATAACCGCTAGGGGTGTCTTGCACTCGTTAGGAGTTCTGAATAAGGATTCTACGAGAGCGTAAGGCTGAGAACATACCCTTGAACCTGAGTCTGGATAATGCCAGCGGAGGAAAGCTTGAAATCAAACAATGCCCGTCAAAATGGCGTAGATCGGCTCTATGTAGGGTCTGGTTCTGTAGAGCGCAGCCGCCTTGACGACTATACGGTGAGCCGCAATCAAATTGGCGGCGGTGTGGCTCTAGCAACGGTGACTGCTTCGGCGCTGGGCGCTTGGATTTTGTTTGGCCCGCCCGAGGCCGGTTCGGCGTTTGGTGGTATCACTGCAATTTTGGGCTATTGCTTAGGATCGGCAGGCGCGATTTTTTTGTTCGTGTTTGTCGGCCCGAGGCTACGGCAGATTATGCCCTGGGGGCGATCGCTCAATGAGTACGTGAGCCATCGCTTTGGCTACGGCCCTTTTGCCAGGCCGATGTATGGGCTAACGGTGGCGGTGATGCTGCTGTATATGTTTGTGTATTTGGCGGCTGAACTGACGGCGATCGCACAGGCGCTACAGCTTGTAATCAACGTGCCGCTGCTCTGGACATCGCTAGCAGTGATCACAATCGTGTTCTTATACACGGCCTATGGCGGGCTGAAGGCGACGATTTTGACTGACGCGGTGCAGTTTGTGCTGATTGTGCCGCTGCTGTTGGTTTGCTTTGGTGCGATCGCGCTTACCATGGGCGGCTTCAGCGCAGCCTTCGAGCCGGTCACCGCAAACCTACCGGATCTGCTCTCTTTCAACAATATCGGTGGCCTTCGGTTTGGCGGAAGCTTAATCCTTGCGGTTGTCTCGGCTGAGTTGTTCAACCAGGGCAACTGGCAGCGGGTGTACGCCTGCCGTGATGATGCGACGGTGCGACGGTCTTTTTTAGGGTCGTCACTGGTCATTTTGCCCTTAATCTTCATCGCTGGTCTGCTGGGGATTATGGCGGCGGGCGTAAACCTGAGCGGGCCGACCGCTTTCTTTGAACTGCTGCAAACCCTGGCGATTCCAGTTTGGCTAGTATGGGCTGTGGTGTTATTGGCCTTAGCGCTAGTAATGAGCAGCTTAGACACATTGTTGAATGGGATTGCCTCTGTGTTTACGGCTGATTTGTTGAAGATGACGCATCAGCCGGAGCAGGTGCTGTTAATTTCTCGGCTGTTGACCGTGGCTGTGGGTATACCGGCAGTTGCGATCGCCGCTCAAGGCTACAGCGTCCTCTATCTCTTCTTCATTGCCGACTTACTCTGTGCGGCAATGATCTTCCCAATCGTTTTTAGCCTTTACAACCGCTACCAAACCGCAAAAAATGCCTTCGTTCAGCTCCCTAGCTGGCATTATCACCGGCATTTTGTTTTTCCCCAAGCCCGACTTTTCTCCTTTGTTTAATATTCCAGGCGGCGGAGATTTACTCAACAGTTTTGCAGCCGCCCTGGTTACCTCCCTCGTTCTCACCTTTATTTTCAATGCGAGAGGCGGCCATAAAAATCCCTTTAGCTATAGCGATTTAAAGAGTGCAAAGCCCTCTGAGGCGATCGCTCAAACTCCTTCAAACTAAATAATTCACTCACAGCCCATTCGGGACACTACCTATGACAGCTCAACTTCCTGCTGAACTAAAGCTCAGTCGCGACACAGCCGATACTCAGCCCTCTAAAACCAGCACACCCGCGCTACGCACGGACTGGATTGCCAAGCGTAAAGGCCAGGCGAACGTTTCTCAGATGCACTATGCCCGGCAAGGCGTCGTGACCGAAGAAATGGACTACGTGGCCAGAAGAGAGAATCTGCCTGTAGAGCTGATTAAAGATGAAGTCGCTCGCGGTCGGATGATTATTCCTGCGAACATCAATCACCCTAATCTAGAGCCGATGGCGATTGGCATTGCCAGCAAGTGCAAAGTAAATGCCAACATCGGGGCTTCTCCAAACTCTTCTGATATTAATGAGGAAGTCGAAAAGCTACATCTTGCCGTAAAGTACGGTGCAGATACGCTGATGGATCTTTCTACGGGTGGCGGTAATTTAGACGAAATTCGCACCGCCGTTATCAACAACTCACCGATTCCAATTGGCACCGTACCGATTTATCAGGCGCTAGAGAGTGTTCACGGCAGCATTGAGAACCTGGACGCGCAAGACTTTTTACACATCATCGAAAAGCACGCGCAACAGGGCGTAGACTACATGACCATTCACGCAGGCATCTTGATTGAGCACCTGCCTTTGGTCAAAGATCGTCTAACTGGCATCGTCTCTCGCGGCGGCGGTATCATGGCTCAGTGGATGCTACACCACCACAAGCAAAATCCGCTGTTCACGCACTATGACGACATCACCGAAATCTTTAAGAAGTACGATGTTTCGTTTAGCTTAGGAGATTCTTTGCGCCCTGGCTGTCAGCATGACGCTTCAGACGCAGCACAGTTTGCAGAGCTAAAAACGCTAGGTGACTTGACTCGCAGAGCTTGGAAGAGCGACGTGCAGGTGATGGTCGAAGGGCCTGGGCATATACCGCTCGATCAGATTGAGATGAATGTGAAAAAGCAGATGGAAGAATGTTCTGAAGCGCCTTTTTATGTGCTGGGGCCTTTGGTGACTGATATTGCACCTGGCTATGATCACATTACGTCAGCGATTGGCGCTGCGATGGCAGGCTGGCATGGAACGGCGATGCTCTGCTACGTCACGCCCAAAGAGCACTTGGGTTTGCCCGATGCAGAAGACGTGCGCAATGGTTTGATTGCCTATAAGATTGCGGCTCATGCGGCAGATATTGCTCGCCACCGTCCGGGTGCGCGCGATCGCGATGACGAACTCTCCCGCGCTCGCTACAACTTCGACTGGAACAAACAGTTCGATCTCTCTTTAGATCCTGAGCGCGCTCGTGAATATCACGACGAGACGCTGCCCGCAGATATCTACAAGACGGCTGAATTCTGTTCTATGTGTGGGCCAAAGTTCTGCCCTATGCAAACGAAGATTGATGCCGAAAAACTCTCGGAGCTAGAGAAGTTCCTGGCTAAGGAATCTGTATAGATCTAGGTTGTTGAACAATAGGACACTGCTTTCTACGCTCGTGAGGATGACGTTACCCAATCGTCTGCTCGCGCATTGAATGCAGTGTCCTTTCCTTTGATAAGCGATGCTCAAAATGGTAATGTACGCTACTATTAGCTGATATAAGTATGCGCTTGCGACTCAATTAAGGTCTGAGATTTTCGCTACCAACCCTGTACTGTGCTTATGTGTTTTTTCTAAGTAAGCATTGCAGTATTGAGAAGGGATTGAATGGCGATCGCGAAAAAAATAGCTCAGCAGACGGCGCTTATCTATTGTGAAAAGCAGTTTGGACTAGCCGATGGTAAAACGGCTGTCGGCCTCGTCAGGCACTCCGAGCACTACCGGATAGTCGGCGTGCTCGATAGCACCAGGGCCGGGCAAGATGCCGGAGAAGCCTTGGGCGAGCAACCCTGCAATATTCCTATTTTTGCCAGTCTAGAAGCGGCCTTAAGTCACCTTGATAAAACGCCTGACTGCTATATCTACGGCAAAGCGCCCCTAGATGCTCAGATTCCTGCTGCTGAAAGGCTTCTGATCATAGCGGCGATGGAAAAGGGGATGGATATTATCAACGGCCTCCATCAGTTTTTCTCTGAAGATCCTGAGTTTGCTGAGGTGGCCGCTCGCAGTAGCGTTCAAATAAAAGATATTAGAAAGCCGCCGAAGCTAGAGGATTTGCACGTTTTTGACGGGCGGATTGCCCGTGTGACGGTGCCTGTGATTGCGCTGCTGGGCACGGATTGCGCCTGTGGAAAAATGACTACTGCAATAGAGCTGAACAAGGCTTTGAATGCGCAGGGCGTAAAGTCTTTACTGGTGGCAACCGGGCAAACGGCCCTGATGCAGGGCGCACAGTACGGCGTTTGTATGGACGCGCTGGTGTCTCAATTCGTGATTGGTGAAATAGAGAATGCTGTGGTTCAGGCGTTTGAGAACGAGCGGCCTGACGTTATTTTAGTGGAGGGCCAAAGCGCGGTGAGCCACCCGGCCTTTATGAGTTCTCTCGGCATTTTGAAAGGCAGCTTGCCGGATGGTGTGATTCTTCAGCATCCCCCGGCGAGGACGTTTCGCTGTGATTTTCCTCAACTGCCGATGCCCACAGTAGCCAAAGAGATTGAGCTGATTGAGGCGATTTCTCCGGCTAAGGTGCTAGCGATCGCCCTCAGCCATGAAGATCTTGAACTGGGCGAAGTGCCTACTGTGATTGCGCATCATGAAAAGCAGTACCGGCTGCCTACAACAGATGTGCTACTCGACGGCTGTCAAAAACTGGTTCAGGCGCTAGCTGACCATTTCCCTGCACTAAAGCAGAAGCTAGGCCGGATCTTCTGAAAGTCATTACATCGAAAGTCACTCAATAGAGACTTGTTAGAACTACCTGCTTGATGTTGTTTTATCAATATCAGCAACTCCTCAGACCCTTGTTGGTCTAAACAATTAAAATGAAGCTGCTACTCCCAAGAATAGAGATTTCACTGTCTCGAATTCAAGAAAACACTCGGCTGCTGTGCGATTTATATGGGCAAAAAGGTTTGTCTTTGATGGGGGTTTCTAAAGCGGTATTAGGGGAGCCTGCGATCGCGCAAGCCATGGTTCAAGGCGGCGTTGAGTTTATTGCCGACTCTCGCATAGAAAACCTTCAGAAAATAAGAAGGGCCAAAATACCCGCTCAGCTCGTACTGTTACGCACTGCGCTAAGCCAGGCGGAAGCTGTTGTTGAAAGTGTAGATATTAGTCTCAATACCGAGCTTAAAACAATAGAAGCCCTTTCTCATTACGCTAGAGCACACGGCAAAATTCACTCAGTCATTGTCATGGTGGAGCTAGGCGATCTGCGCGAGGGCGTCATGCCCTGCGATCTTATTCCCTTCTTTAAAGAAGCGCTTTCTCTGCCAAATATTCATATTAAAGGAATTGGCTGTAACCTGGCCTGCTATGGCGGTGTGAAGCCGGATGGTAGAAACATGCGAACGCTCTCTGAACTGGTTGAAGCCGTTGAGAGTGAGTTTGATATCACATTAGAGGTTGTCTCAGGTGGAAACTCGTCTAACTATGAATGGTTTAATTCTCATCACAGCGCTGGCAAAGTTAACAACCTCCGCATTGGTGAATCGCTGCTATTAGGCTGCGAAACCATTCACCGAGAGGCCATTCCGGGGCTGCACACCCACACCTTTCAACTGGTTGCTGAAGTTATTGAATCAAAGAACAAGCCCTCACTGCCCTATGGCGAAATTTGTCAGGATGCGTTTGGTGATATTCCTAAGTTTCGCGATCGCGGCATTCGCCAGCGGTCTATCATCGCCTTAGGTCGGCAAGATGTTCTGACCGCCGGACTAAAATCTACCCACCCTTTAAAGATACTGGGCTCTAGCAGCGACCATATTATCCTCGATAGTGAAAATCACCATTTGAAAATCGGTGATGAGGTAACCTTTGGCTTAAATTACGGCGGCTTGCTCTCTGCGATGACTTCACCATTCGTTGAAAAACAGTTCGTCGGGGAGCAGCCCACTGTATTAGTGCCACCGCTACCCAACAGCTCGAACAGCTCAAACAGATCGAGTGTGCGATCGCCTATTTTGCGGTTGCAACAACCTTACTAAACCCCGGAATCGTCAGCGTCGAGCCCCCTGCAAACGTTCGCGTTGTCACCGTCAAATCGCTTTCACGCTTAACCGTCTTCCACGGATCGCCCGTATAAGTCCGCACCTCCCAATTCCTTCCCCCTGGCAGCACCAAAGTCTCACTGCGATCATCCGCATTCACCGCAGAGATATTATCCACACTATTCGTCACCCGCCAGGCGATAAAGGCAGGCGCACTTTTCAACAGCGCCGCAGTTCCCGAATCAAACACTTCAGCCGTTTCACCCAGCACTAACCCAATCGCAGTTTGTTGAAACTGCTCATTCCCTCTAGACACAAAAGGCCGATCGGCCCGTCCGCGCTGACTCCCATCAATTTGACTGCCGTCTTCATTTGTCAAAGCCTGCCACTGTGGGTTTCCTGTCAGCACATGCGCGACAGAAACTGTCGTCCGCTCATCTCTCAAAAACTCATGCGTGTGCAAGTCCATCATCAGCGCATGAACCCAGCTATTGCCCAGCACCACTGTGCTATCTTCTATCACGTTATGTTCAGTCACCCATAGCTGTTTGTTTTGCAGCGCCGCCTGGTCTAGCTCTGGCCCCGCTAAAATGCCTCTCAAACGATCAATCCCATCTCTCGCAATTTGACCCGCGCGCCCCCGGTTACCCACGTCGCTTTTGCGAATATTGAGATCGTTAGTGGAGTAGTAAGGATGAATGGTGAAGGCATCTACAACATCTACGGCGCTGCGATTGTCTGAACCTGTTTTCCGGGTGAGCGCAGGCCACCATTCTTGGCCGCGCTGGTCGAGGATAGAAGACGCCACGATGCCAGTAACCGCTACGGTTGCATTGGCAAGCTGAGGCGTAGACTTAATGGCTAAAGCCCAGGCTTTGGCTTTTGCTGCGTAGGCGGCGGCGGTTTCGAGAGAGTTTCCTGCGCGGGTGTAGTTTGGTAGGCCAAAGAATAGCTCGTTGCCGAGTTCTATGCGATTGACGTTAAGGCCAATGTTTTGTGCTTCGATTAAATGCCGAATCTCTTTGTCGAGACTAGACGTGTTCATATTAACAACCCAAATAGGCTCTGCGCCTGAATTTGTGATCAGAGGTTTGACGTTGTTGAGAGTGGCCTGTTTGTTGTATTGATAGTGGAGGCTGAGCGGCAGATCTTGAATGAGGTTAAAGGGCTGCGTGAACGGCTGACGCTCTTGAATAATGCTGCCCAGATCCCAGTCCCAATAGTTACCGCCGTCGCCGCCCGGAAGCCGTAAGGTCTGCGCGCCTACGCCCTTAGCTGCATTGCCCAGAGCCGATACAAGCGATACGTTGCTCCAGTCGTCTAGCTCAACAGCATCCGTGTTGTAGCCGCTGTAGTCTACTGGCACGATGCGCGTAAAGACGTTGCTGTAGTCAGGTGGGGTCGTCGGTGGATTTGTGGGTGGTGTGACGGGCGGGGTAGTTGGTGTCGTAACAGGTGGTGTGACGGGTGGGGTCGTCGGCGCATTGCTGCCAATTTCGATAATGCCGCGTAGCTTTGTGAATGCATATTCGTCGTCCCACTGACGGCTGTTACTGAAGTTTATACGGCCATAGTCTTGCCCGCCGCCGAAGTCATTGGGTTCGCCGGGTGCCCAGTTAGTGTAGGTGAGGGCTTCGCCGCTGGCCCACTTAAAGGTGCCTTCTTGGCTTTTGTCAGTAAGGCCCATCCAGAAGCCTTCGCTGTTGCCGAAGGTTTGCTTAATCCAGTTCTCTTCAGCGGCGTTGTTGATAGTGACTAAGTTGCCACCTAATCTGCGGGCTTCAGACTGAGCTGCTTCCCAAGTTTTGGCGCTGGTGAGCTGGTAGCGGCTACCGTTGTAAGTGGGTAGATTGTTGGTCGGTGGTGTTGGCGGTGTCGGCGGTACTGGCGGATTTGGCGTGGTGCCTAGCTTGATTTCAACAATGCCCTGGTATTTGCTAAAGGCGTATTCGTCGTCCCACTGCCGGTTGCTGCCGAAGTTGATGCGGCCATAGTCTTGCCTCCCGCCGAAGTCATTGGGTTCGCCGGGTGCCCAGTTGGTGTAGGTGAGCGCTTCGCCGCTGGCCCATTGGAAGGTGCCTTCTTGGTTTTTGTCGGTAAGGCCCATCCAAAAGCCTTTGTTGTTGCCAAAGGTTTGTTTGATCCAGTTCTCTTCAGCCACGTTGTTGATGGTGACGAGGTTGCCGCCTAGACTGCGGGCCTCAGCTTGAGCTTCTTCCCAGGTTTTAGCGCTGGTGAGCTGGTAGCGGCTGCCGTTGTAGGTAGGCGAATTGTTTGTCGGTGGCGTGGGTGTCGGTGGTGTGGGCGTCGGTGGATTTGGTGTGCCTAGCTTGATTTCGATAATGCCGCGTAGCTTTGTGAATGCATATTCGTCATCCCACTGGCGGCTATTGCTGAAGTTTATACGACCATAGTCTTGTCCACCGCCGAAGTCATTGGGCTCGCCGGGTGCCCAGTTGGTGTAGGTGAGGGCTTCGCCGCTGGCCCACTTAAAGGTGCCTTCTTGGTTCTTGTCGCTAAGGCCCATCCAGAAGCCTTCGCTGTTGCCGAAGGTTTGTTTAATCCAGTTCTCTTCAGCGGCATTGTTGATAGTGACTAAGTTACCGCCTAAGCTGCGAGCCTCAGACTGTGCTTCTTCCCAGGTTTTAGCGCTGGTGAGCTGGTAGCGACTGCCGTTGTAAGTCGGTGAATTGTTGCCGGGATTTGGCGTTGGCGTAACCGGCGGTGGGTTAGGGGTTGGCGTAGTGGGTGAGTCAATTTCGACAATGCCTTTGAACTCGGTGTAGCTGTGCTCGTCGTCCCACTGACGGGTGCTGCCGAAGTTGATGCGGCCATAGTCTTGAGTGCCTTGAAAGTCGTTGGGTTCGTTGGGTGCCCAGTTGGTGTAGGTGAGGGCTTCGCCATTGACCCATTTGAAGGTGCCTTCTTGATCTTTGTCGCTAAGGCCGATCCAAAAGCCTTCGTTTCTGCCAAAGGTTTGCCTAATCCAGTTCTCTTCAGCGGCATTATTAATGGTGACTAAGTTACCACCTAAGCTTCGGGCCTCGGCCTGTGCGGCCTCCCAGGTTTTGTTTCGCGTAAGTACGTATTCTTTGCCGTTGTAGCTAGCAAGCGTACCTTGATAGCTATTTTGAGTGGTGGTATCTAAAATGACCTGCGCTTCGATCGATCCGGTATTGGCTTCTAAAATCCAGTCGCCGCTGCTGCCCGTGAGGTCGTTTGAGGCGGCGACATCGGCTCCTGTAAGCTGGCTTAACTGACTGATGAAGTATTCTCCGGTGTCTCCTTCTGCCAGGTTGCAGCCATATAGCAAAATGTCGCCGTTGCTAGAAAGTGCTTTGCCCCAATCAGTAAGGGCATCGGCGTGTTTAGAGAGTCCTTCAGCGTTGAGACTGTTGCTGCCGAGCTGGAGCACACCCGTGTCGGCGTGAGAAATAATGTGTAGGCCATCGAGGGCGGAATCTGTGTATTGGGCTAGTGCGTCTGTGATCTGTGAGATTCCGTTTTGGCTGCTGTTGAGAATGAGGATGCGCGATCGCTCTAACCTGGCTGTCAACTGTTCAATATGATCAACTGCCGAATCTATGACAACTAGATGGTTGCCAAATGAATCTGCAAAAGGAGAGTTAGCACTAATCTGCGAAAGCTCAGAAACAGGGGTTGCTTCTTCTAAGGCGAATTCAAAACTGTTGTTATTCATCATGACGAGTACGTTTATGTTGCCGAACAAAGCAAGGCTGAGAGTCAGCCACCGCCGTAGAAGCCGCTGTAAAATTTCTATTGATTTGCTGCTTGAAAGTTTGTCTTCTAAATGAACGTAGATGCTATGCCGCTGATGAAAACTTGGGCTGCTTTTGCCACCGACGACGGCGAGAAGCGGCCAATCCTGCCGCCGCTAAGCCCAAACCCAAAATTGCAGAAGGCTCAGGCACAGATTTCGCTTCTTCATCAGATGGCTGAAGACTAGGCTGGGGAGAAGCAGGAAGTATGGGGGAAGCTGGTGCGCTAACAACTGGTTGTGCGGGATCCGGTTGCGTGGGCTCTGGCTGCGCAGGCAACAAAACAACCGGCGCTTCGGCTTCCTCGCTGCCGGGTGCCTGTGGCTCTGGCACTGTAGGATCATCTTCAAGCACGATTTCAGGATCGGCTTCAGGGTCAATGACTTCTTCCCCATCAGGCTGTTGCGGCCCTAGTAGCGTCGCATCGGCAGTGGCAATTAGCTTGCTAAAAGCTGGAATCTTTAGAAGCGAACCGCCCGTTAAAATTTCGAGGGCAATCTCAAGATCTTCGTCGCCATCAATCGTGGCCCAGGGATCTCCGATATAGGTAAGCACCTCCCAAACTTTGCCTAAAGGCAGCTCAAAAAACTCGTCTATGTCACTGGCGTTGATAGCTGAAATTGTGTCTGACGTGCTGTTTTCTACTCGCCAAGCGGTAGAGGCTACCCCATCGTGCAGCAGCGTTGCGGTGCCATCGGTAAAAATGTCGGCGCTTTTGCCCAGCACAAATCCAGTCGCCGTTTGTGAGAACGGCTGGGCGTGTGGTCTAGCGGTCGTGCCGTCAGTAAAAGAGTTGCTGGTGCCCCGGTTGTTAGGATCGATGACTTTACCGTCTTCGTCTGCGATCGCCTGCCACTGCGGGTTGCCGGTAAGCACGTGAGCGCAAGACACATCTACGCGAGCGTCTTTTAAGAATTCGTGATTGTGCATATCCACCATGAGCGCGCCGACCCAGGTGTTACCAACTACAACCCGATCGTTTGGCTCAATGATGTTGTGCTCTGTGATCCACAACTTTTTACCCTGAAGCTCTTGATTTACCTGAATGCCATTGACGGTGTAGTTAGGGTCAATAGCAGAGTCGGCCAGGATGGTGCGGAGCTTGGTCATGCCGCTGCGGGCAATGTCACCGGCTCTGGTGCGATCGCCAATATCTGCCGCCGTTATCCCAATATCAGACGAATTGTAATAAGGATGAATCGTAAATGCATCGACCGCATCAAAGGCGCTGCGACCATCAGACCCCTGCGCTGCCATTAGCTCAGGCATCCAGTCTTGAATTCGGGTAGAAGGATTGCCTTCAACCGTTACGCCTGTGAGGGCAATCTCAGCGTTGGGAAACTCAACTCTCACGGCGTCGGCCCAGGTTTTTGCAGCGGCGGCGTAGTCTTCTGCAAGCTCTAGACCGCCCACTTGAGGAATCGCGCCGCCAAAGTCTTGCCTCTCGTAGTTGCCAAACTGTCCGGGCGGAGTGTTGAAGCCGCCGCTAAAGTACAGCTCATTGCCCAGCTCAATGCGGTTGACAGACATGCCCAAAGCAGCGGCTTTTTTGAGGTGATCAATCTCTTTCTCTAAAAAAGAGGTGGTCATATTCATCACCCAAATGGGCTCTGCTTGCGCACCGTCGATCAGCCTTTTTACATTTCCGAGGGTGGCGTTAGTGTTGTACTCATATCTGATGCTGTCAGGAAGCTGCTGCG
The DNA here is from genome assembly GCA_963793265.1 of uncultured cyanobacterium. GTDB lineage: Bacteria > Cyanobacteriota > Cyanobacteriia > Phormidesmidales > Phormidesmidaceae > Phormidesmis. Next base: position 795,690 of record CAWBZI010000001.1, on the reverse strand, counting down.
GTAAAAAGAAAGGATATATATTAGGCTCGCGCGAGGCCGGAGTCTGATTGATGTAGTCGTACCAGTGAACAATGCCACCGTCATCGCCATAGTTAGAAAATTTACCCGGCTCGTACTCGTAATTCTCCCAGTTCCAGTAGTTTGCAGTGTCACCGCCAGGCACTCGTAGCGTCTGCCCACCGGCTTGTTGGGCTGCCTGCGAAAAAGCCGTCATGTCTACTGTGTTCCAGTCGTCGATGGCGATCGCGTTAGTGTTGTAACAGCTATAGTTGCTAGGAATGCTGCGGGTCACAGGCGTTTGTGCCATAGCAGCTTCGGGAACAGCCACACTAGCGGCCAACAATCCTGCGCATACTCTAACCGGACGGCGATTATGAAGTTGGCGTCTCAAGAAGCGATTTAGAGGCGTCGCAGTCATAGTTTCCTTACTGAAATAATGTGTAAAGTAAAAAGAGATTTATAGACAGTCGCTAGGATCTGTTGTCGCGGTAGAGAAGGTCGCGACAAAGTATGCGTGTTGTCTGTATAAGCTGTCTGTATAAAAAAGGCTGTTGGAACCGCAGCAAAGGTGCGATTGTGTATGCCTTCTATAGATAGATGCGGTTTGTTGATCAGGCGTGTTGATCAGGTTCTGACGATCGGGAGAATCAGCGCCTATTTACGTAGGGAGTGCTGACGGGCGATCGTAAGGTCGAAGCAGCTTTTATAGGTGAGAAGTGTAGATGAGCAATGCACCTGATTTTGTCTGAATTACAGCCTAAATGAAGGCATACTTGAGACTTTTCACGGTTGCGTCAGTATGATTCTATGAAACAACAGACTCTAATGCTTTGCGTCAAAGATGAAGCGATTTTACCGGAGCTTTATTTAGTTGTGTAGATGTAAGCTGATGTAAGGCTTTTTTCCTTGTGTTGGCAATCGCTCTTTCAGCGGTAAAGTGCCATAAAGCACAATAACCGGCTCTAAATAGACGAATTAGCTTACTTCAAATGAATTACAAAAGCTTCCGCATCGCAATCCAATCGTTTGTTTTGACGAGCCAGGGTGCGACCGGCACTTTTTTAGTAATACCCTCATCGTCAATATAAATGCGACGACTGTCAGCTTTCACCACGTCCCAAGAATCGAAGGTGTATCGCTTGGTCACAATGCCGAACAGATTGTAGACCGTAAGCTGGTGTGGCTCTAGCAAAAAGTAAGGGCGGTTGAGGCAGTAGAGTCCGAATAGCACAATCATCAAAAATAGCAGCGCGCTTAATATCGGCTGCGATAAAGCGCCGCCTGCCTGCGCGCCCACCCACAGGCTCACCACTATGCCAACACCGCCAATTGCCACAAAAAATATGCTGAACGTTGCTTTGTAGTAAGCCGTTAGGTGTGAAGACTCTGGGCGGATGGGTTGCATGGATAGGTGGGTGACGACGCTGTGAATAGGAAGAGGTATCAAATAGCCCTAGTGGCAGTATTGCTGCCTACTACATATTAAGTCGCGAGTTCTCGTTATTTTGTTCAGCTCTCGTCAAGTTTCATTCACGCTACCTTTATGGTTTAAAGGATTTTAGGTGCGTTTGCATGGAGAATATCACTGAAATATCTAATTTGGTTGATTTTTCTATTTTTCACGATAGCGCCAGCGCCAGGGCGCTTTAAATTGGGTGCCGAGCCATCTGTCTTGGGCTACGGCTAGCTCGAATCCGTGAGCCTTGGCGTTGTCTTTAAGCCATATGAAAGCGGACGTTTCGGCAAAATCAGCCTGTTTGTCTGTGGCCTCTTCTGGCCCGCCAATATCAACGACATACCCCGTGGCGTAGTCATCATCGCCTTCGATGTAGCTTGAGAGTGGGTAAAGCTCAATATCTTCGCTGCGTGCGGCTGCGACCATTTCCCAAAAGGCGATCGCGGCTTCAGGCTGCATCAAAATGCTGCCGTCTTGCATCAGCGGCACCAGCGCATCAGGCTCAGCGGCTTCAGGTTCTTCACCTTCTGATTCCCGCCAGTCCTGCCAGGTTTGCGGTAGCTGGCTCAACCGATATTCACCCCACTGATAGGATTTGACGCCGATCCCAACAGCTAGCATGGCGGCGACACTGCCAATCAAGAACTTGAAGATAGCGGGATTAAGCGGTATGGCCTTTGGCCGATGGCTCTGAGTCGTTGATCCGCGTTGGGTTTGCCCGACTTGAGTGGTTTGTCCTCTAGCGAACTTGCCGCCGGGTGCGGCGATTACGGTCGGCAGGCGGCTATTGTTGGCAATTTGCTGGCGTGCCGTTTGGGCTTTGAAAGTTTGCAGCGCGTCTTGGGCTTTGGGAAAGCGATCGCGCCAGTCATGACGAATCATCCGGTCAATAAATTCTGCGAGCGGCAGGCTCACCTCTACCTGCTCTCGCCACTGCAAGCCTTTATTAGGATCGTAGGTAAAGCTATGGTGTGACTCTCCGGTGAGCGCTTCAATCGCAATCAGCCCGAGCGCATAAAGATCGCTAGCTGGTTGTGGCCCAATTTCAGTCGAAAGCTGTTCGGGGGCGGTGTAGGGATGTAGGGCATTAGGGATGCTGCTGCCGGTAGTGCCCTGGCTGGTGATTTTGCTTTGGGCGATTTTAGCGATCGCACCAAACTCAGTCAAAAACACCTGCCCATCTACATCCTGACGAATTAAATGCTGCGGATGCAGCCGTTGATGAACCACGCCCTGCTCGTGCGCAGAGGCTAGCGGCACAAGTACGTCTTTAATTAGCTTAGTGACATAGCCTTCACTTAGTTTTTTAGGTTTGCCTGCTTCAGCCAAAATTTCCTGGCTAATCGGATGGCCTTCGATGCGGTCTTGAACGAGGTAGAAAACGCCCGCTTGCTTATCGTCAGGATCGGCTTTGTAGAAGTAGCTCAGTAGTCTTGGGATTTGGGGATGGTGGCTGAGGCGTTCTAGGATCTGGGCCTCACGTTCTAGGCGGTGCCGAATTTCGCGCTGCTGGTAGGGAATTGCTGTGATTAGACAGGGGGGCTGGTGGGCGTATTTGCGATCGCACCCCAAAAACACCGTACTAAAATCCGTACGGCTCAACTGCGATTCAATCTCAAAGCGGTCTTTAAGCAGGGTGGTCATTTGAAAGCAGTCGGGCTCAAACTGTCTACGTATAACTTCAAACTACGATAGTCAAATTCGTGACATCTTTTCGTATATTCGACTAATTTTTTAAGCTGAAGTTCGCAAAGCCAATCGTTGCTATTATGATTCTAGATTTTGACGGTTCACGATTGGGCCGTTTAGTTAAGACCAACGTATGGCTAAGACAGTTAGTCAGCTTACACCCGAGGAATTAAAGCAGTATGACCCTACCCGTAATTTAGGCAAGGGGTTAGATCCAGAGCGCTGGGCAAAAGCGCAAGCGAGACTGCCCAAACTAGCCGACTTATTGCGAGAGCAATTTGGGGCATCTCGCGTGAAGGTATTTGGCTCGCTGGTGGATAAGGATAGATATACCAGATGGTCTGATATAGATTTGGCAGTTTGGGATATTGCACCAGAACAATACTTCAAAGCTTTGGGCGCTGTAAATGATTTGTCAGCAGACATTAAAGTGGATTTGATTGAGCCAGAGTTATGTAGCTCGCCTACCTTAAAGCAGCTAATTGAAGAAGAAGGCACTGAAATATGACTTCTGAGGTCGCTATCAAAGTCAGACCGCTATTTTCCTTAAGCCTTCTCGCTACCTCTGTTCTCTTTTGCGACAGATGCTAAGTTTAGAATCTCACTTTTGACAGATCCTAGATTGAATGCATCAGTAAGTCTTTCCCGAAACTCAGGAGGTGTGTCTGATACCCATCTATTAGACACTGTTCCTAGCGCCTTACTCAGGATGGCTGTATTACGGTTTGGAGAGATAACGGAATCTTCCCGATAGTAAGATTTCTTCAAAAAATCTGGCAGCTCTTTTTCCTTTAGCTGAATTGCTACAGGATAGGGATGAGCAGGCCGATGAACGACTGAAAACAGGGCAGCGGTTCGATTGCTTAAGACATGCTTTGCGTGAACTATTATCATTGAGTTGCCAGACTCAGACTCTGCATCTTGCAAAACTAAATCCATCACTCCATCGCTACTCGTTTGCCAATCTTCCTTTGCTGCTTTAAGAATTTCCTGCGGTGACTGCGTATCACTGAGCTTAATGTCTGCTGGCCAAAAACTACTCATGCTTGCTCCTCACGAAATTCTACAAGTATAGGAAAGTGATCTGATGCGTTTTTGGTATCGGGACGTCCTTTTTGATCCATAAGCGATTTTGTTCCTGCTTCAGTCACAATTTTTACGTCGCAAAAAAGGTCTATAACCGAATAGCTCATTATCACTTGATCGAACATACTCCATCCATAAGGGCCTTGACTGCTGGTGTCATAAACAGTGCCAGCGGGGCCAGCCGTGTTGTCTCCAAATAAGCTCCACATTGGATTATAGTAAAAATCATAGCGCTTACCGTTGAGCTTTCGACTTCCGCGTTCTACACAAGCTTTCGTCATCATTGCGTTTAGCCCAGCCGCTAGATTCATGCCTCTATCATATGGATTTATGTTGAAGTCACCGAGCATTATGAGTTTATTTGTATTTTGCTGATCCTTGATAAGTCTCATATCGCTCGCTAAAGATTGCGCGGACGACTGCTGAGCTTCACGGTCGTAGTTGCGAGAATCAACACCGTGAACCAGTGCCAGTAAAAGTCTGTGCCGTCCAATTCTGAGTGCCCTCACGCTAGTCCGAAAAGCCGCGTTAGTCTCAGATAGGTCAAGCTCAGGCTTTTTGCAAAAGCAGTGAAACCTTGCTTCGGAGATGGCTGTTGGATAATAGAAGCTCTCTAAAACCTCACTTTGAAGCTGTTGGAGAGTATCTGCGCTTGGAACTGTGTTTTCGTTTAATACAACGACGTCAGCATCCGTGGATGCAGCAATTTCACAGACAAGACCAGTCAAGTCCTTTTTATTGACGTTCCAGAAGAGGATTTGAGGCAATTTTAAACGCTCATCTGCTGAGTGCCTGTCACACCATATATCATTTTAGGCACCTGGCGTATCGTTGACTTTAGCAAGAGATCACTGCCTCTATGCAGCTTGACAATACGCCTTCGATAGCTGGCTATCAAAACTAAGATTTTATTTTGCCTTCGCCTCCAAACTTTCTAAGCGACTTTTGAGATCTTTATTTGTGTTTTTCACCTCATCAAGCTCCTGGCGAAGATCAGCGATCGCCTTATCCGACCCAATCTTCTTCCCGACCTTCTGCGCTGCCTCATCCGCCCGCCGCTTCACCCTACCATCAGGACTATGATCTGCAAGCTGACGCAAAATCTTAATCGCCCCGCGTACTTCCATTTGCGCCAATGCGCCGACTGTTGCAACCTGCGTTAAAAAGAAGTCTTCACGCGCTAGTGCCTCTAGCCGTTCTAAAATTCTCTCAACGGCAAGCTTCTCTTGGCCTAAAGAAATTGCGCCGAGTGAGCGAATGGCGACTAGGCGAAGGGCTTGAGGTACGCCGAGTTCGGTGTAAGGAAGGAGTAAATCCAAGGCGGCTTCGGAGGTTTTGAACTGGGAGAGTCCAGCGATCGCACCACTTCTCACCACCTCATTCCAACCCGCCCGCTCTTGCAAAACCATATCCAACAGCTTCAGCGTTTTCTTCTCTTTCTCTTTGCCATCAATTGTTGCCGTACCAACTTTGCCCAGCGACTTAGCCGCTTCAGCCTCTACGTAATAGCTTTCGTCACCCTTTTCTACCACGCCTTTCAGCGCCTTGTAGCTATCCGCCGTCTTAACACCGCCAAGTGCTGCAACCACTGCCCTGCGAACCTTCGCGCTTTTATCTTTCAATCCTTTAATCAAAGCCGTTTCAGCTTGAGCAAGCTGTACGCCCCCAAGCTGTTCGGCAACTTCTGCGCGAACGGCCCAGAAAGGATCATCACTAAGCGATTTCTCTAAGGCCGCAACCGCTTCTAAACTGCCTTTTTTCGCCAAAGCCTCAGCAGCAAATAAGCGAGAGATTGGATCAGGATCGTGCTTTAGCTGAGCCTTGAGTTCAGCAACCGGGTAGGTTAGCTCCACCGTTTTGAGCAGATGATTTTCAACGTCAAAGCTAATGAAGTCGGGCTTCTTTTCTAATGGAAAGTACAAAGCCTGCTCACGCTCGTGCACTCGTACTTTAATTGTTTTAACGTCTGCCTTGCCGTCAGTAACGTAGCCGAACCCAATCGGTATTTTGAGATCAAACAAACCTTCTTGCACTTGAGACTTGCCGTCCTCTACCTGAGTTTGCGTCACCGTCAGCTTTGCTAAGCTGCTGTCGCCATCCCAGCTATAGCCAATTTTGTAGTCAGGATGTCCACCTCTGTACACATATTGATCGAACAAAAAGCGCAGATTTCGGCCCGTCGCTTTGTCAATAGCGCGAAGTAAGTCAATGGTTTCAACGGTGCTGTGAGCGTTATCTGTCAGTAGCGTACTCAGCGTTCTGGTAAACAGCTCATCGCCTAGCTCCGTGCGAATCATGTGATACACGCATGAGCCTTTCTCGTAAATATGGCGATCGTAAAGCTCAATGGCCTCGCGATAAATATGTGTGACCAGCGGGCGGCGGTAGCGGCTTTTGTCTTCACTCAGGTAGGCCCGCGCATGATTAAGGTGATAGTACAGCGCTTCTTCTTTGCCCAAAGTCTCTTCTATCCACAGCACCTCTGAATAAGTCGCCGCGCCTTCTTTTACCCACGCCTGCGACCAGTGGTTAATCACAATCAAATCACCAAACCACTGATGCGCTAGCTCGTGAGCCACTAAGGTTTCGGCGCGCTCGTTATCTATGGCGGCTCGCTTATCGATCATGCAGCGGTCAGTGAGCAAGGTCGTGGTAGTGTTTTCCATGCCGCCAAAAATGAAGTCGCTGACGCACACCTGATCGTAATTAGAAAACGGATAGTCGTAGCCAAACCACTTGCTCAGCGCCGCCATCATCTGCGGCGTTTTGCCCATCGTAAGCTTGGCTTCTGCCTTACGCCCTTTCTCAAAGTAGTAGCGAACTGGCTTGCCGTTCCACTCGTCTTTAATCTCATCAAACTGTGCGATCGCCAGCGCCATCAAATAGCTAGGATGAACCTTCTCCAGCTTCCAGTGATAAATTTTGTCATCACCTTCAGCCTTAGTGCCAACAAGTTCACCATTAGAAACAACAACAAACTTCTTAGGCACTCTAGCTTTGATCTCCGAAGTGGCAAGCTGACCGGGATAGTCAAAGCAAGGAAACCAAAAGCGAGAGTCTTCATCTTCGCCCTGTGTCCATACCTGAGTAGGCTTATCGGGATAGTGCTCGTCGGGGCCGACAAAGTAGATGCCGCGCTGTGGGTTTTCGTTGGCGTAGTCGATGGTGAGGGTGAAAGGCTTACCGAATGCTGTCGGCTTTTTGAGCGAAATTTTGAGCAGTTCACCGTCGTAGTCAAAGGGCTGCTGGGTGCTGCCGATTTTGACACTTTTGATATTGAGATCTACGGCGTCCATGGTCAGGCTGGTGATGCCATCGACGATGGGGGCGATGCGGACTTGGCAGGTGCCGCTGTAGCTTTTATTGGGAATGTCGAAAGCCAGGTCTAGGGCAATGTGTTCTACTTGGCCAGGGCGATCGGGGTTGTAGTGGGGATATGCGCCGGGCAGTTCAAAGGGCTTCCGGCTGGATTGATCGACGAGACTTGCGTAGACGTTGGCCATGGTAGTAGAAAATGAGAAAGTGTGGTGACTAAAGCTGCGAGACTGCTATTGTAAGTCAGCTTTTCGCTGTGAACTTGTAACTTTTCTGACGGTTTTTGTTATGAATGCGATTGCTACTTCTGTCGTCAACGGCCTGCTCTCGATTAAGCCGCTGGCTAAGTTTGCTAAAGGCCGCGCTCGTACGATGATGATGGACAGAGCTGAAACGCTGGGCGTGTACTGGCGTGATGAGGTGCAGGCGTTGCAGGAGAGGCCGGGTTGGGAGGATGATCTGAGGGCGATCGCAAACCCCAACATCACCTACCCGAGCTACTACACCACCAGCTTTCATGCCTATGACGAAGGCAATTTGGGCTGGCTTCCGGCAATGGAAGTAGACGTTGCCGCCCGCGCTGTACACGCTCGCATTTGGCCGGAAGACGACGCGCGCGGCGGGATTAACGGTGATGCCAGCTTGCGCGAAAGCTATCATCAAGTTTTAAAGGAGACGCTGCCGGTCGTGCCCAAAAGCATTATTGACTTAGGCTGCGGTGCCGGTCGCAGTACCGTGACGTTGCAAGAAACCTTTCCGGGTGCCAGGCTTACGGGCGTAGATCTGTCGCCTTATTTTGTAACAGTGGCGCAGCATATGGAACGCGAGCTTGCTAACGATAAGGCGGCGATTCAATGGCTTCACGCGCCCGCTGAAGAAACAGGACTACCGGCTGACTCTGCCGATTTGGTGTCTGTTTGTCTGGTTTTTCATGAGTTACCAACCTCTGCTGCGCAAGCCATTATCGCTGAAGCGTATCGGCTGGTGAAGCCGGGCGGTCATTTTGCGATTATGGATATGAATCCTCAGTGTGAAACGTTTTTAAAAATGCCGCCTTACATTCTGACGTTGCTTAAGAGTACGGAGCCTTATTTGGATCAATACTTCTCGCTAGATATGAGCGCAGCGTTTCAATCAGCGGGCTTTTCTAAGCCCGAAATAGTAACTAATAGTCCTCGGCATCGCAGCATTATTGGCCAAAAAAAGAGCCTGGCAAAAGCCAAGCCCGAGGGTTCCATGAATAATTAAAGGTTGAATCTAAACTTTGCTATGAAGCAGTAGTTTTAAAGAGTGCAAAGAGTTTCTTCTTCAGCAGTGCTGCTCAACAAGGTGTGAGATCAACGCGACGGCGCGAAACCTATTGAGCTAAGCATTGGGGTAAATATAGTGGTTGCAAAAGTTGATTACTGTACTCTATGCAACAATTTTGATGTCGTTTTAAGGATTTGTGCTGGTTCCGGGTGGCGCTGGCACTGGGAGAATATTGCTGGGACGAGCGATCGCACCCAACACTTTAGGATGCTGGGCAAGCTGAGCCGCAATCACGGCTGCTCCTTCCTGATTAATATGACTAGGATCAGCAAAGAGCCCCGGCTGCTCACGCCACTGCGTTAATAAGTCCACGACCTCGAAGCCCATTGCCGCACCCTGAGCCTGCAAGAACTGCTGAAACTGGCCTTCGTAGTACAGCCGGTAGTCGTCTAAGTAGCTGCCGCTGAGGGGCAGGTTGACGAATATTAGCTGAGAATTTTGAGCTTTAGAAAATGCGCTCAGTGCTGAGAGTGCAACCGTTTGAGCGCCATAGAGCACAAAGGGCGAATAGGCTCCGTCGTAGCGACCGTTTACTTTTGGAAACTGCTCGTAGTAGGTGTGAGGCGCAAACCTATCGCCTACGGCTGAGAAGCCAAAGGCGTCTAAGTTACCTGAGATTTCAGGTAGCGGCGATCGCGCCGTAACCCGATTAGCGATCGCACTCTCCACCCCCAGCACAGCCCCCCGATTAAGCGCCTGATAGCCCGGCGATGCAGCGATACTTTCCCAGGTGCGATCGCGCCTCCCATCATTAAAAGCCCTTGACCCGTCACCCCACACAATCACCTTGGGCAGCGGCTCCGGCAACAGCTCACTCAGCACAAAGTTCACAACCTGCGCCGTGGCCCCATTCACACTGAAGTTAAACACGCTTAAGTCGCCATAGCCCCTGCTCGCTAATGTCTGCTGCATCACCTGCGGATCGATGCCCTGCAAAGCTCGCGAGCTGCCGACAATCAAAACATCAGGCGTACCGACCGTCGCTACGTAAGAAAGATAGCCCGCGAGCTGAGCGTTTAATAGTTCGCTGCCCAAGCTCGGCAGTCCTGTCATCGGGCTAGCCTGTTCGGTACGTTGCTGAGTGTCTAGTAAGCGCTGTAGGTAGGTGCGGAGCTGGCGTTGGGCGATAATGCGTGAGGGATTTTCGGGGGGGATGGACTGGATGAGTGCGATCGCCTCCAACCACTGCCCCATCACCCGATCCCAATCTGCCGCCGAGGCTGCCGTTTGCGTCAGCAGCTCAGCTCTGAGCGCAAAATCAGTCGCCTGCTGCAAAACCGCCGCTGCATCATCCGTTCTATCTTCAGTCTCCAATCCTTCGTCTAACTCATCACTCACTTCATCATCTAGCAGCTCATCAAGCGCAGAAGGTTCGTTTGCTAGTGCCCTAAACTTCGGCAAATCCATTGAGCTTGTTCCAGCCAAGCACAGCGCCGTGACGCCTATACTATGCGCAATCAGCCGCCTGCCAGGAGGGCGATAGCAATTTATCTTGGTGGCGCTAATTGGTTTCATGGGTTCCTTGCTACAGATGCGGACTGTCAGTAAGTCGTTATACCTACCGATTTTATAGAAGCGTCAGACCTTGCCCAAGAAATTATGTAATTTATTTCGCTCAATAGGTTGCATAGAAACACAAAAAGACGTAGAAAAGGGCGTAGTCCAGTATATTATGTTAGTACAAGTTTACTATCTAAGCCCATGGTTCAATATACGCTTGCCCAGAGCCCTGAAGTTCTCATTGATGTCGCCGGACGCGATTCCAACAAAGCGCGTGAAAAGGCGATGGATCAGCTCATGGCCCTTATGGATGATGACAAACTCCCCACCGAGCTTGACGATGGCTTTAACCCCAAGGATTTTATTGAAGTGAAAGAGCCCAAGAACGACCCAACCGACGAAGAAAATGCAGTAGTCGAAGCGGTGCAAACCCTCAGCAACCTCTCTAAGCTAAAGATCAAGGTGCAGGGCTCCCGCGAAGATGCGCTTAAAGTGCGTGAGCTGATTGATTTGCTATTTACCGATGAAATGATCGAGGAAGAGCAGATTGAAGAACTCAACACAGGTTTTAAAACGCTGAAGACGTTTGCTCAAACCAACTTGCGCTACCGCGATGCCAAGGACGATGCTGAGTCAGCTCGTGAAGTGCTCGATAATGCGCTAAATCCGCCTAGTAAGAAAAAGTAAGTTTATCTGCTAAATCTATAAGTTTTGTCGTTGAGGGTGCATGGTTTTAGTGCACCCTCAATTTTTGAGTGGTAAATTGTAGAAGAACTAGAAACTTAAATTGATTAAAGTACCGACCTCTGCTCAGCTTAAGAGCCTCTACCGTGTCAGCTACCAGCTCACATACACAATGCTTCAGCCTATACATCTAATCTGCATTGATGATAGAACTCGCAATCTGTACATACTAGCTGGGTACGACGAAGAGCTTGAGTTTCAAATTTTACCTAGTGGAGAGTTTGCTGATGAATCCAATTAACTATGAAGCAATGTCTACGGATGAGCTGAAGCAATACTTTTTGCGGCATCGCGGAAACCAAGCTGCGTTTCAAGCGTACATGGATAGGATCAATCGGAACCCGCTTAGAATTATCGCAAGTCCTAACGATCCTGATTTTGATCAGAAAGTGCAGGCCGCTATCCGTCAGAAACTAGAAGCTACGGATAGCGAACAATCTATCCAATCAAAGTCAGTAAACGGTTAGTGAGCGTCACAAAGCAAGTGCCTGGAAAGGAAGTCGGCTGGAAACGCTGGAAGCCTTTAGCTCTTAAGATTGCAGTAGGCTATAGCCTGTTTTGTGGTGCGCTTTATTTTCAGCAACAGCGACTGATGTTTTTTCCCACACGTCAGCTTGCAAATACGCCTGAGCTGTACGACCTGAAGTATCAGGATGTTCGATTTTCTGTTCAAGCGGATGCAGGGCGATTGGAGAATTTGCATGGCTGGTGGATTCCTGCTGAGAAAGAAGATGCGCCTGTGATGCTGTATTTTCATCACAATGCGATCAATATAGGCGCTAATGTCAGCCAGACGCTTCAGTTTTATGAGCTAGGCTATTCTATTTTTTTGTTCGACTATCGCGGCTTCGGTCAAAGTGAAGGTAGTTTTCCTAACGAGGTTCAGCTTTATCAAGATGCTCAAGCAGCATGGAATTACTTGATTCAGCAGCAAGGTATTTTTCCTGAAGATATTGTCATTTATGGTCATTCAGCTGGGGGCGCTGTAGCTATTGACCTAGCAGCCAAACAACCAGAAGCTGCCGCATTAATTGTTCAAAGCTCTTTTTCTAGTATGCGCGATATGACCAAGCGATTTGGTTTGTATTGGCTACTGCCAGTAGAGGTTCTGCTGACGCAACACTTTGAATCTTCGGCAAAGATGGCATCGGTTCAAATGCCCGTGCTGATTTTGACGGGCACTTCAGATCTGCAAATTCCTGTGGCGATGGGAGAGCGTCTGTATGAGGCAGCGCCTGAGATCAAACAGCTTGTCGTGATTGAAGGCGGCGGACATGATAATCATTTATCGCCTGAGCATAGGCAAGTTGTTGAACAGTTTGTTGATCGAGCGATCTAGAAATGAGTAGACCGGCACAAGTAGATTAGAGATAAACACATTTGCTGCTATAGTCCTGCCATTACTAAGGCATTAATCATCACTACCGCTTGATGCCGGTTCCTCGATAGAAGTAACCCATGATTTTAGGTAAGTCATCTGCATAAAACTCTTCTACTGTTACCTCGTCAAAGATCTCTCCTACTAGCTCGCCTATTTTGCGATTGAGGTGGCACCCATCAGCAACAATGCGTTGAACAGGCGTAATGCGATTTTGCCAGGTTTGAATGCCCGGCTCGTTGCTAAGACCGTGTTCGATAAAAAAGAACTTGCCGCCGGGCTTGAGGACTCGGTAGGCTTCGCTGAGGGCTTTGTGCACGTTGGGAATGCTGCACAGCGTCCAGGTACAGACGATGTTGTCAAAGCTGGCGGCGGGCATGGGGAGATTTTCGCCGCTGAGGATTTTGTGGGTGACGGGGATGGGGCTTTGGTTGATACGTTTTTGAGCGATCGCATCCATCCCTTCATTAGGATCAACCGTCGTCAGCGACGTAACGCCCTCTGGATAATGCGGCAAATTCAACCCAGTCCCAAAGCCAATTTCCAACACATCACCCGTCACGTCTTTTAATAGCTGTTGTCGGTAGCTCGTCATCGACTCAGACGACATGCTCATCTCCAGCAAACGCGGAAAAATTAGCTGTGAATAGATACCCATCTCAAATTTCCTTTTAAAACCTTTCTCAAAACCTTGCGCACGGCTTCCTACAGCATCTCTCAAATGGATTGCCTGTGCCTATTCCCTATTTATAGAACTTCTGCTAGCGTTTTAACTTGCCTTTGCACTCTAAACACACTCGGGAAAAATATATGGCGGCACTCAAGGGACGAAGCCTGCTGAGCTTAGCGGATCTCACCACAGATGAAATGAGCCATTTGCTCAAGACGGCGGCGCAAATAAAGTCAGGAGACATTAACCCCCAGTGCCCCCAGAAGATTCTGGGCCTCGTGTTCAAAAAAGCCTCTACTCGTACGCGCGTTAGCTTCACGGCGGCGATGTATAAGCTGGGCGGCCAGGTGATAGATCTCAATGCAAATCTTACTCAGATTGGTCGAGGTGAGCCTACCGCTGATACGGCTCGCGTACTCGATCGCTATTTGGACGTGCTGGCGATTCGTACCTATGAGCAGTCTGAGGTGGAAGAGTTTGCGCAGCAGGGCAATATTCCGATTATTAACGCGCTGACTGATTTGGAGCATCCCTGTCAAATACTTGCTGACTTGCTGACGGTGCAGGAGGAGTTTGGTAAGTGTGAAGGGCTGACGATGACGTATCTGGGCGATGGCAATAATGTGGCGCATTCGCTGATTTTGGGCTGCGCGCTGATGGGGATGAATGTGCGAATTGGGACGCCGGAAGGGTATGAGCCCGATGAGGCGATTGTTAAAAAGGCGCAGGCAATTAGCCAGGGGCGGAGCGAGGTGGTGGTGACTCAAGATGCTAAGGCGGCGGTGGAGGGCGCGCACACCTTGTATACCGATGTTTGGGCGAGTATGGGGCAAGAGGATTTGGCGGACTCGCGGATTCCGATTTTTGAGCCGTATCAAATTAATCGCGAGCTGCTGGCTGTCGCTGATCCTAAGGCGATTGTGCTGCACTGTTTGCCTGCACATCGGGGCGAGGAGATTACGGCTGAGGTGATGGAGGGTAAGCAGTCTCGCATTTGGGATGAGGTGGAGAATAGAATGCACGCGCAGCAGGCTCTGTTGGCTGAAGTGTTAGGGGCGATTTAGCCCGCTTCGGATGCGTATTCTGAGGCCAGCATTGATAGCAGAACCATGTCTTCGTAGCCGCTGGCTGTTTTCCAGCTATTGCGCAGAACCCCTTCTTCGGTGAAGCCTTCGCTTTTGTAGAGCGATCGGGCGCGATGGTTGCTGGCAATGACATCAAACCAAAGGCGATGAACCTGCTGCGTTTTGAAGGCAAATGCTTTGACCCATTGCAGCGTTTGCCTCCCGTAGCCCTGTCCTTTTGGAATGATGACGACCCGCTTTAAATGTATCCCTTGGTGAGGGTCAGTAAGGCCCGTTAGGATGACGTAGCCAATAGGGTCATTGCCCTTAGTCACTATAAAATGAGCTTCATCCTTACTGTCGATTGCTGACTGATGACGCGATCGCACCCACTGCCCAATATAGGGCGCATTATCAGGATGCTGCTCGCAGGCCAAAACAAACGTCAGATCGGCTGAGGTGGTCGGTCGCATCTGTATTTTCATCGGTAGAGGATCGGTGGGTTGGTAATATATTTGCAGCTCTATATTGCAGCTCAAAGGAAAACGTCGTTGCCGTCTTAAAGTTCCTATGGTTTACGATATTTGCCGGTCGCCACTAGAATCATTTACTTTCCTAACTAGACCCACTTACCGCATAGGGAAGTGGCGATGCCCCTAAATCAAAAATTAGACCAGAAAGTCGCGCTGGTGACGAGTAGCCGGGCGGGTATTTGTGCGAGTACGGCGATTCAGCTTGCCAGCGAGGGGGCAAAGGTGATGGTGTGCGGGCGTAATGCTAATCAAGGGCTCGCGACCGTTCGACAGATTCGGCGTGAGGGCGGTCGGGCGACGTTTGTGCTGGCCGATACGGCGGTGACGGCTGACGTTCAGGCGGTGGTGGACGAGACGATTGCGACCTATGGCCGGTTGGATATTTTGTTTAATCATGTGAGCGATCGCTATCCGCAAGATGGCTCAGTGCAAACGATCACTGAGTCAGTGTGGGATCGGGTGACGGAGCCTTTGCTAAAGGGGACTTTTTTTTGTTGTCAGTATGCGCTGCCGTTTTTGCAGCAGGGCGATCGCGGCACGATTATCAACTTAATTGAGAAGCGGCCTGATACTGAGTTTCAAACGGTTGCGGCGATTTGTCAGGGTGGGGTGGTGGCCATGACGCAGGCGATCACACAGCAGCTCTCAGCTAACACGGTCACCGCGAATATCATCTGGGCTGCGCCTATCGAAGCCCCCTTTCACAAGACCCCTGAGGCAGGCGATATCAATCTACTCATGTCTCAAGTACTCACCGGGCCAGTGGTTGAACCAGTAAATGAAGCGATGCCAGGTGAGGCGCGTCCTTTTTTAGATGTGGCTGAAGCCGTGATGTATCTTGCTCATCGCGGCGGTACGCTGCATGGTTCTGCTTTAGTCGTTAACACGGCAACATCTTAGGAACGAGGATCAAATAACCTAAACACATCGCGGCCCTCACCCTAAATCCCTCTCCCGGCGGGAGAGGGACTTTGAATCCGGCTCCCTCTCTCGCCGGGAGAGGGTTGGGGTGAGGGCTCCTGCAAATAACGGTTGAGCAGTTTATCTAATCCTCACTCCTTAGCCTCCCGTGTCCAAACCTTCCAAACCCTGACCGTCCGAATCTTCGCTCTCTAACAGATCGTACTCTCCCGTCCACACAGCCGTAAGCAAGGCCAGTCCGCTTTGTGTCAGCGTGGCTTCATCTGCCGAAAGCTCCACGTCTTCGGGCTTACCACCTGCGGCCTCAATCAAATCGCTCATCCAGATGTAGCAGGGATCGGCTTCTTGCCGGAGCAGTCGTTCAAGCTGAGCCTGCTTATTCAGCGGCAGTTGCCTTTGCAGCAACACGTAAAGCGGTACATTCGTGCGATGCTCTACGCCGCCTAATACCTGCTGTAAGTACCAGGTGGCATGGCCGGGTTCTAGCTCGTCTATTCGCTGTTCTATGC
The DNA here is from genome assembly GCA_963793265.1 of uncultured cyanobacterium. Classification (GTDB taxonomy): domain Bacteria; phylum Cyanobacteriota; class Cyanobacteriia; order Phormidesmidales; family Phormidesmidaceae; genus Phormidesmis. The sequence continues at coordinate 779,514 of CAWBZI010000001.1, read as the reverse complement.
GAGCCAAAATCTGGCTAACAAAGTCGGTGCCCAGATACGTATTGAGATATTCGGCAGGCAGATTCGGATCGACTTCTACCTCCTGACAAATGCTGGGCCAGTCTACGTCAGGGTAGGCTGCTTTGAGCTTTTCAAAGGCGCGATCGCTGATCTGAGCTGAAGCTGTTTGCAAATCGTACGAAAAATCTTCGCCGGGCTTGGCACCGGCTGCTACCAGCATTTGAAACAGCTTAATCGCATCGTCAGCCATGGCCATCCTCCGCTTTTTGTCTTATTTTACGTCTGCTTCTCGCCAAGCTTTATGAACCGCGTTCACGTTGTACCAGTTCAAAAATATCCGCGATACCTGCTGCGATAGCTGCGGATGCCCTTTATCAATCAGCCAGCGCATCGCAGGCCCGAGCGTTCGTTCATTAAGCAGTCCGCCCAGCGAGAGCGATCCCCACAGTATTCTATGCAGCCAGGTCATCTGAATCATCAGCCGCACGTCTAGGGTCGGATGCTTTTTATAAAACACCACGCCCATCCGCGCGCTCTGCATTTCTCGGCTGATCAAATCAGGCAGTTCTTCTACTGAAAAAGCAGGATGCCAGTGATAGCCGACAGCTTCAGGACACTTTATCAGCGATAGGCCGTTATTTTTGAGCCGTACGCCCAGCTCCAGGTCTTCCCAGCCGTACTGTGTGAACTGGGTGTCGAATAGGCCCGCTTCTAGTAGCCAGCGTTTGGCGATCGCAACATTCCCGGTCGCAAAAAAGGCGCGTGAGTAATCAGTCACCTTAAAAGGCTCAGTGGTCGGTGCTTCAAAATTGCAGGTGTTGACTACGCGGCCATAGGTAAAAACGCGCTCGTTTCCCTGTTCGTAAGCCTGGGTGAGCGCGTCGGCGTGATGCTGCAAAAAGCCGTCTAACACCACCAGATCGCTGTCGATGAATATGATGGTGTCGCCTGTGGCTTGCTGGACGCCGAAGTTCCGGGCGATCGCCGCCCCCTCATGATTCTGCTCGTATAGCTTCACATGCTCAAACTCAGCCGCATTTGCCTGAATCCATTCCACCGTGCCATCGGTCGAGCCATCATCTACCAGCACAATCTCATAGCCCTCAACTGGCCCATCAGGGCTAAGTACCTGATGCTCCATGGCCCGCAGACACTTTTCTAAAATCGGCTTGCGGTTGTAGGTAGGAATAACAACGCTAAAAAACATAGATTTTCTTAGAAGCAGGATGTGCTTGTTTCATCACATTCTATTAGATCGTCTCGGATACGCTGGCTGTAATAATATGAAGCGGATCACTTCGTATACGGACAAAAACAGCTATGGGTCAGGCAGATAAAGTCGTGTTGGCATATTCAGGCGGCGTGGATACGACGGTATGCATCCCTTACCTCAAAGAAAAGTACGGCGTAAAAGAAGTTATCACCCTCGCTGCTGACTTAGGGCAGGGCGATGAGCTAGAGCCCATTCGCAAAAAAGCACTCGACTGTGGTGCGGCTGAATCTGTGGTGACTGATGTTACCGAGACGTTCATTCAGGACTACGCATTTCCCGCAATTCAGGCGAACGCTCTGTACGAAAATCGCTATCCCCTTTCTACAGCTTTAGCGCGTCCTTTAATTGCGAAGCTGCTGGTGGATACGGCGGCAAAATATGGTGCTGATGCGGTGGCGCATGGCTGTACGGGTAAGGGAAACGATCAGGTGCGGTTTGATGTGGCGATCGCTGCTCTCAACCCCGATCTCAAAGTGCTAGCGCCCGCCCGTGAATGGGGCATGAGCCGCGAAGAAGCAATGGCCTATGGCGAAAAATTTGGCCTTACGTTCCCCGTGAAAAAGTCTTCGCCTTACAGCATCGACCGCAATCTATTGGGCCGCTCGGTTGAAGCGGGGCCGTTAGAAGATCCTTGGAATGAGCCGACTGAAGATGTGTATGTGATGACAAGTGCGATCGCAGACACTCCTAACGAACCCGAATACGTCGAAATTGGCTTTGAAAAAGGTCGCCCTACTAGCCTCAACGGCGAAGCCCTCAGCCCGGTTGCTCTAGTCACTAAGCTCAACGAAATCGTGGGTCGCCATGGCGTAGGCCGCATCGACATGGTTGAGAACCGCCTGGTCGGTATCAAATCTCGCGAAATCTACGAAGCGCCCGCGCTGCTGGTTTTGATCCACGCCCACCGCGACCTAGAGAGCCTGACGCTCACAGGCGATGTCACACAGTACAAGCGCAATATCGAGCAAAGCTATAGCCAAATGATCTACAACGGTCTTTGGTATAGCCCGCTCAAGTCTGCGCTAGACGCCTTTATTGCGCAAACTCAAGAGCGCGTCACTGGCACCGTCAGAGTCAAGCTGCTCAAAGGCAACGCCATCATGGCCGGTCGTAAGTCAGACAACACGCTCTACACCGACGAGCTATCTACCTACGGTGAAGACGATAAGTTTGACCATAAGGCGGCTGAGGGCTTCATTTACGTATGGGGTTTGCCGACTCGCGTCTGGGCGCAAAAAACGCGGTAGCTCGCCATTTTAAGGAGATGTTACGAGTATTTAGGATTTGTGACCACAGTCCTAATAGATTCAACCACGTTGATATGATGTCGTCGTGATTATAGATTCACCTTTTAACATCTCAATATTTTGGAGAGCCCATCGGCCATGTCAATTTACGTAGGCAACCTGTCTTATTCCGCCAAAGAAGAAGATCTCGAACAGGTCTTCTCTGAGCACGGTAAGGTCAAGCGGATTACCCTACCCACCGATCGCGAAACCGGACGCCCTCGTGGATTCGCCTTTGTAGAAATGGAAGACGATGCCACTGAAGACAAAGCGATTGAAGCTTTGGATGGGGCCGAATGGATGGAGCGGGAGCTACGGGTAAACAAAGCTAAGCCTAGAGAGCCACGCAGCAGTTCGTCAGGTGGCGGTGGTTGGAATTAATATCCATTCCCTAGCCTTAATCTCACGACAGCCCGATAGTCATTCGTCCGAAAATTAAAGGACGCTTATGACTATCGGGTTAGCTGTATCTGGCAATGTTGGGGTAGTATTATCGTTCGAGCTAAATACAGATTAATTAAGGAGGTGAAAGATATATGGCTCAAGTTGTCCTCGGACAAGACGAAAATCTCGAAGCCGCGCTCCGACGCTTTAAGCGTAAAGTAGTGCGCGCAGGCATTTTTCAAGACATCAAGAAAAACCGCTATTTTGAGACACCTCCCGAAAAGCACAAGCGTAAAGCGCTAGCCCGTCAGCGTCAGCGTAAGCGTCGTTCTCGCCGCTAGGCTGTTTCGGATGAAGGCCAAATGACGAAGGTCTACTAAAAAGACCCACTAAAAAGGGAGTGCGATTACGTTTAGCGATCACACTCCCTTTTTAGTGGGCATTAAATTGTCTAAAGAAACCTAGCCCCTGAACATGCTGCTCACCGAGCTTTCTTCGTGAATTCGCGAAATTGCCTCACCGAGCATATCAGCCACTGACAGCATCGTGAGCTGTTCAAAATGCCGGTCGGCAGGCACCTGGATGGTATTAGTCACAATCACTTCTTCAAACAAGCCGCTAGAGAGCCGTTCTACCGCAGGCGGCGAAAAGACGGCATGAGTCGCACAGGCATACACCTGCTTTGCGCCGCTGTCTCGCAGCACCTTGGCCCCGGCTGAAATCGTCCCGGCAGTATCGATCATGTCATCGACCAGCACCGCCGTTTTCCCTTCAACGTCCCCAATGATGTTCATCACCTCAGCAACATTGTGAGCCTGCCTGCGCTTGTCAATAATTGCCAGCGGCGCATCGTCCAGCATTTTCGCAAAGGCTCTGGCTCTGGCTACGCCACCCACGTCAGGCGACACCACCACCAAATCCTCAATGCCTTTGTCGGCCAAATACTTCACCAGCACCGCCGAACCGTATACATGATCGCAAGGAATATCGAAGTAGCCCTGAATCTGAGCTGAGTGCAGGTCGATTGAAAGCACCCGGTCAGCCCCGGCTTGCGTCATTAGGTTAGCAACGAGCTTGGCGGTAATAGACTCGCGGCCCGCTGTTTTACGGTCGGCTCTGGCATAGCCGTAATAGGGCACCACGGCGGTAATCTGGCGAGCTGAGGCCCGACGGCAGGCGTCAATCATAATCAATAGCTCCATCAGGTTGTCATTCACCGGATGGCAGGTGGGCTGAATGAGGTACACATCGCAGCCGCGAATAGATTCTTGGATTTGGACGTAAAGCTCGCCGTCGGCAAAGCGCTTGCGTACCATTGGCCCTAAGTCGGTGCCTAGATAGCGAGCAACCTCGCGCGATAGCGAACGGTTAGATGAACCCGAAAACAGCTTTAGTCTACTGCTACCGTTGTTTTCGATGCGGGAGAGCACCGTATTTAGTGGCAGTGTTGCAGAGCGGATCACGGCTGGCCCTCAAAACTTGTATGGAGATGGTCAAAAAAACCTTAGCATTCAGTCACGGATTCCTACTACAGAAATAAAACGCAGCCTATAACCAGGTTCTAAAGGCAATAGATGCCCTACCCTAAAGCGCTACGTGCTTATTTTTTCCCTATCGCTAGGACTGTTTTAGAGGAATCCGCAATTTTTGATCGATGTCTAAAATTTTGGTCAATATAGGGCGTCTTTTATATACAAACCTGAAAGGCTTTAGTATACGAAGAAACTCGCACTCAAATACTACTGTCTGTACGTAACGCCCTGTCATGAATACCTAACAATCGCTGCATTCTTTACAGCCATTGATTTTTCTTTAGGGTGACTTATTCTTTCTTTAACTGAAGTCTATTTGTCATCTATCAGCCACTCAGAAGCCCTAGAGCCCAAATCAACCGGAATGCTAACGGCTTTGCCCAGTCGGGGCCTTTCGTTGGTTTGTTCTATAAAAGACTGAATCTGCCCGGTCGCGCCCCAAGCATTGAGGTAGGCGGTGACCTCATCTAAGTGGGCAAAGTAGTCGCCCTCACTCATCGGAAAAGACGCCTGCTCTAAGTAGCGCCACATCACCTGAAAGAAAACTTTGCGCGGAAGCTTACGGAGCTGTACGTCGTAGGAATAGCCCCATTTCTCTATCAACAGTTCGTGTAGGTCTTGGCCGGTCATAGGGCGAGGTCAGGTGAGATTGATTAGGCGGACGATCGCATTCTTTTTGATGGTAGCGGTTATTGACAGGCTGTCTGTTTGTGGGTCGGGCTTTATGAGAGAACGGTTTGTATCTAGAGTTACATTTATTTACATTATTAAAACAGCATTTTACAATGCCAAACATGCCGGTTTAACGTGCAATTAGTGCCTTTAACGAACACCTTTCTAAATCGGTTTAAATCTCTTAAACCCCTTATTTACTCTATCTAGCAACCGTTTCCAATGAAGTAGCAGAGATAACAAGCACCTTCTTATCCGGCTGGCAACCTCTTCACTACCACGCTTCGCCCGTGAGCCGTTCTCTCATAACGAGGCTTTCGAGGCTCTGAACGATGTAATAATAAGCTAAGAAACATGTAGCGTTTTGATAGCTGACCTATGACCCAAGCTTCTGGAAACCCCGATGTCCCTGATTTAGGGCGTCGCCAATTTATGAACCTGCTAACTTTCGGTACCATCACAGGTACTGTTTTGGGCGCTTCGTATCCGGTAATTAAATACTTCATCCCGCCCAGCAGTGGCGGCGGCGGTGGCGGCGTTACCGCAAAAGATGCCTTGGGTGACAATGTTAACGCTTCAGCCTTTCTAGAAGAGCACAATCCAGGCGATCGCGTGTTGGTTCAAGGGCTCAAAGGCGACCCGACTTATCTGGTTGTTAAAGAAGAAGGCGGCTTAGAAAGCTATGGCATCAGCTCTATTTGCACACACCTTGGCTGCGTCGTTCCTTGGGATGTGAACGAAGGCAAGTTCAAGTGCCCTTGCCATGGCTCCCAGTACGATGCTACCGGCAAGGTTGTTCGCGGCCCTGCGCCGTTGTCACTTGCACTTGCTCACGCCGATGTCAGTGAAGATGAAAACGTCGTGCTCACCAACTGGACAGAAACAGACTTCCGCACAGGCGACAAGCCCTGGTGGTAAGCCGATGTTCTCTCTTTAAAGAGAGTCCTTTAAAAGAGTTTGTGTTAAATACCTCCGTTACCTTGCTAGCACGCATGAAATCCCTACCCATGACCGCAAGATCTATTTTTTCTAAGCTAATATCTGGCTTTAATTCTGGTTTCCAGAGCGCAGGCGTTCTGCTTGCAGCGTTCATTTTGCTTTGCTCGAGTAGCTGGGTAATGCCCGAGACTGCTCAGGCTTACCCCTTTTGGGCTCAAGAAAACTACGAGACGCCTCGCGAAGCGACGGGCCGCATCGTGTGCGCTAACTGTCACCTCGCTGAGAAAAAGACCATCCTTGAAGTGCCTCAGTCCGTTTTGCCTGACACCGTATTTAAAGCCACCGTCGAGATTCCTTACGATCTTGACACGCAGCAAGTGCTCGGTGACGGTAGCAAAGGTGGCCTCAACGTTGGCGCAGTAATGATGTTGCCTGAAGGCTTCACGATTGCTCCTCCTGACCGTATTCCTGAGGACATTCAAGAAGAGGTTGGCAGCACCTACTTCCAGGAATACAGCGATGAGCACCCTAACTGGGTGATTGTTGGCCCCTTGCCCGGCGAACAGTACCAGGAAATCGTGTTTCCTGTGCTCTCTCCTGACCCGGCGACTAACAAGAACGTTCACTTTGGTAAAAATCTGGTATTTGTAGGCGGTAACCGAGGTCGCGGCCAGGTATATCCCACGGGCCTAGCTTCTAACAACGCGGTTTACAATGCGCCTGCAACGGGTACGATTGCTGCGATTGATAAGACAGATGCGGGCTACACCGTGACTATTAACAAAGAAGATGGCAGCACGGTCACCGAAGATATTCCAGTCGGCCCTGAGCTACTGGTGAATCAGGGTGATGCGGTTGAAGCGGGTAAGCCGTTGACGAGCAATCCTAATATGGGCGGCTTTGGTCAAACTGAGAAAGAGATGGTGCTACAGAGCCCTAATCGCATTAAAGGTTTGATTGCTTTCTTGGCTGCAATCAGTCTCTCTCAAATTCTGTTGGTTCTGAAGAAGAAGCAGGTTGAGAAAGTTCAGGCGGCTGAAATGAGCTTCTAAGTTTCGATAGCTTTGGGTTTGAATTGTGAAAGGGCGATCGCATTTATTGAGTGCGATCGCTTCTTTGCTTTAAGCAACTGCTGTTATCTGCATAAGTCTGAATGACTTCCTGTTCTTACGAGGATAAGAGTATTGCCAGAAACCTTATAGATTAGAAGCCAGTCCGGTTCTATATGGCAATCGCGACTACCCTTTCTATTCCCTGACAAAGCGTGATCTAAATATTTCGGATCTAACGTCATGCCTTCTCTAATGTCGCTGATTATCGTATTGAGTTTTTCTAGTTCTTTTCCTCTCTGCTTTGCCTTCTTCAGATCTTTTTTGAACTGGCTAGTAATTTTGAGTTCACGCACTGAGTTCTGCCGTTCATTTGTATTTGCCTACAAGTTCTCAAAAAGATCACTGGTATTGGTATAAGTTTCTAAGTTTTCTATATTCTCTGCCTCAGCGAGGGCGGCCAGAGTCGTCTCATTAGGAATTTTTAAATCAAAAGGTAGACCTTGATGAAGCTCTACCTGTCTGTAAAAGACACGAATAGCCTCAGTAGGCGTTAGACCAAGGCTTTCAAAAACTTTCTCAGCCGCAACTTTTAGTTCTGGTTCTATTCTCGCCTGAACACGTAGGGTTTTATTTGGCATGTACTATCCTTCAGGGTATGACAGCGATAAAGACAAGAGTCTATCAAAACCTCCTGTACTCCATTAGTATCACATTTGTCACATGAATATCAGCTTTGCTGCACCTGTTAATTACGCACTAAGATCGAGCGAAGATTCGGACTATCTTTTATCCCTAAATTTTGTGGACAGTCGAGATGAAAGACTATAAAGACAGCTTTGTTTTGATGAAAGGTCAGAAAGGAAAAACCTGCTACGAAGAAGACTTCTATGCTTGGACACAGCAACAGTCCTCGCTATTACAGTCTGGGCAGTGGAACGATATCGATGTGCCTAACCTGGTTGAGGAGATTGAGTCTTTGGGTAAGCAGCAAAGGCGAGAAATGCGTAGTCGTTTAGCTGTGCTGCTCGCTCACTTGTTGAAATGGGAGTACCAGCCCGAAAAGAGGAGCCGTAGCTGGCTAGCAATGATTCGTGTTCAGCGCCGTGATTTGCTAAGACTGCTGCAAGAGAGCCCCAGTTTAAAGCCTTATCTAGAAGAAGCTGTGACCAGTGCCTACATCAACGCTAGAGATTTAGCGATGGGTGAAACTGAGCTTCCAGAAAGTGCCTTTCCTGAAGCGGTGACCTATAGCTGGGCACAAATTATCGATCCGCAATTCTTTCCAGGCGACAATAGTGAGCTGGTTTAACGGTCAATAGCAACACATCATCTGCTCATGATGGGCGAATGGCGTTGTTACTTTTTCCATAACAGCAATTGCACAGCTTGCACAATCACTTGTGGCTGATCGATCCATACGAAGTGACTGCTGTTCGCTGTTAGCTGAGTACAGCGAGTGGAGAGTGTCATTAAGTCAGTATGCATTTCTTCACGTAGCTGTTCGACTTTTCTGAGAGGAAGTCTTTCGGTGAGCCAGGTAGGTTTGAAAAAGTAACGTGCCTTGATGTTGACGATAGGGAGATTGCCAAACATATTAGCCATTTTTAATTGCTGGCCGCTACTGTCTATGTTCGCGATTTCGCGGGCCATGGTGAGCCAGTGCTTAGGCCGACAGAAGCTTCGGATGACTGGCTTGAGATCGGTGGGTGAGGCTTGCTTTAGTTCTGGTTTGAGAAGGGTAAATAGGCCGAGGTGGGCGGCAGCGCGGATAACGCCTAATGCGGAGCCTGGAATGCTAATGATGAAGCCTGCCAGGAAGAAAAGCTGTAGGAGCCGTAGCTGTACTGGCATTTTAAGCAGGGCTTTTTCGTGGAGGCCATCGGTGAGCACCATGCCGACGACTTTTTCTGGAAAGTGGTGCGCGTAAAGACGCATGTTGTAGCTGCCGAGGGAATCGCCAACGAGAATGTAGGGTGGTTTTATATTGGCCTTGGCGAGGGCAGTGTTGAGCGATCGCACACTCTCCTCACTCGTGGTGGGCCGTTTACTCACGTCACTCCAGCCGTAGCCAGCGCGATCGCACAAACAAACTTCAGCATCCTGTGCAATCTCTTTAATCAACAAATAGCCTTCTACCCCACCTAGACTGTGGTCGATTATCACAGTCGGTCTATTGGCAATAGTTTGGTTAGTTGAAGGGATGTGTAACAGATGCAAGCGATGTCCGCCTACGTCGATTAGGCGTCCGGGGGGCTTTTGTTTGTTTTCGTGGATGAGTGCGATCGCCTGATAAACACCCGTTACTAATAAAACAGGCAAAAGCCAAAAGCTGAACATGAGAAACTACACCGCGTCCCTGAACGCCTACAAAGGGCGATACGTTCTGTAGTTCACATTCGGGAAGATATTGTCGATTTCTTCCACCTTCTCTAGCCATCCCGCGTCAATTTGCTCAGCGCGAATGTCTTCCCACAGTTTGTTGAACCGCATTAGGTGCGATCTGGTTCTTCTCACGGCATAAGGCACCATCGTGCCCGTCCGCATAATAAAGGCCCAGTCTGAAGCCTGCGCTAGCAGCAGTTCTCTCGCCGCCTGATTTAGCGCTCGCCACTGCAACTCGTCTGCCGGTTCGCGCCGGGCCAGCTCAATCATACGCTCAGCCGCTTTGTGCAAATGCGGGTAAACCCAGGCATTCTTTTCATTCAGCCAGTATTCATGAAAGCCCTTGTAGCCCCAACTGGACTGCGAGGGCCGCGCCACCTGCTGAGTCGGATTGCTTTGAAGGTAGTCGGCTAGGTGCGTCATTTCGTAAGTGCCCTGGTCGTGCCAGCTCTTACGGAAAAAGTAGTCTAAGAACCAGGGGCCCTCGTACCACCAATGGCCGTAGAGTTCGGCATCGTAGGGTGAAACAACGATGGGCTTGCGCTGCATCATGCTGTGAAGCTTGCCGACCTGCTGCTCGCGGTTGAACATAAAGTTAGCAGCGTGCTCGGCTGCTTTCTCACGCGCCCAGTAAGGGTCGTACCAGGCTTTATCTGAGCCGCCGACATCCTTACCTGTAATTTTGTGATACTTGATGCCGACATTTTTGCGCTGCCCGTTTGGCATAATGTAGGGCTTAATGTACTCATACTCGGCATCCCAACCTAAGTCGCGATAAAACTCTCGGTACTCTGAAGCGCCAGGATAGCCGACTTTTGAAGACCACACCTGCTGCGAAGATTCCTGATCGCGACCAAAGGCGGCGACGCCTGATTCGGTGTAAATCGGCGCGTAGGCTCCGTATCTAGGCCGCGGACGGGCGTACAAAATGCCGTGACCGTCAGTGAGAAAATAGCGCAGTCCCGCATCGGCTAGCATTCGCTCTAGCCCTTCGTAGTAGGCGCACTCAGGAAGCCAAATACCCGTGGGTCTGCGGCCAAAGTTATCTTCGTGGCTTTGGCAGGCCACCTCAATTTGTGCCCACACTGCCTCGGGATACATTTTCATCAGCGGCAGATAACCGTGCGTGGCCCCACAGGTCATAATGTCGAGATTGCCGCTTTCTAAAAACTTACGAAAGCCCTTGGTTAAATCGCCGCTATAGTACTCCCATACCTTACGAACCTGCGCAAACTCATTCGCATAGTATTCAGCCAAATACTTGATATGACCGTTGTGCGTGTTGCGAGAAATCTCCATCTCTAGCAGCTCTTCTAGCTGGGTGAGATGCACGTCGTAGCGCTCCTGTAGCAGCGGATCGCGCAGCATAGAGGCTAGCGGCGGGGTCATGCTCATGGTCATCTTAAAGTCGATGCCGTCGCGCTTTAGCCCCTCAAACATGGTGAGCAAAGGCACATAGGTTTCAGTAATGGCCTCGAATAGCCATTCTTCTTCTAGTACAAAGTCGCTCTCAGGGTGGCGAACGAAGGGGAGATGAGCGTGGAGAACGAGTGCAACATAACCGATCGACATAGGAAGAGATGCCTAGAGTAAAACTTCTTTTAAAGCGAAGATCTTCAGCGCGAAACTGCTCAATCTGTAGCGCTACAGAAAAAATGAGCTAGTGCATTCTGACGTTTGCTGCAACCACTAATCCAACGCTTTTCGCTTAAGTGATTGTACGGCAAAAGCCATCGCCAAGATAAGCCAATCTTAAGATGATCTAAAGACGGTGCAATACCGCGGGAGATATCAGTAGTTTACGCCTGTGTGCTACTTAGCTTTCAGATAAGCAGCCTTCGGGTCGGTACCACACTAAAGACTCGCGGGTTTCGCTGCGCCAGCGCATCCAGCCTTCGGTGGTGGTCGCGCCTGTCAATGGGCGGCAACTAGAGGCGGGCCTAGTAACGCGCACCTGCATCCAGTCGCCGTCGAAGGCTAAGGGCTCAATGAGACTGCCAGAGGGTACTAGGCTTAGCATGTTGGTGGCGGCTTGGGGCTGCGATCGCAATGCCTGAGCCTCTCCTGTCTGCAAAAAGTAAACCGCATCTTGGGCCTGTAGCCGATCTTCCCAACCTTCTACGCTCAAAGGAACCTCACCGAGTTCTAGCTGTGAAGAATGTGCCCAAGCGCTGCCGCCCTGGGTGTATTGCACTCGAAACCAGCCGTCTTCGCGGACTTCAAGTACGGGAAAAGTGTACAGATTTTCGTAGGCTTTGATCATGGCAAAGCTTGCATCTCGACCAATTGCCAACGGGGTTTGCCCTTCAGGAATGAGCCAGCCCTGGTAAATCCAGCCCCAGTGCTCGCCGCCCGGTGATGCGTATAGAGGCAGAACAACGGACTTTATCCAGTCCACGTTGTCATCACCTAGCGCTTCTGGGTTCGCAGGTCGCAGTTGGCCCGCGCTTCTGATGGCGTTGGCGTCTGCTGATAGGTCGGTGATGCCCGCTAGGTTAGGCGAGAAGGGCGCGGGGGCTGGGGTTGGAGCTGCGGGTGGGGCGATGACTTCGCCGGGTACGATTTGCGTTTGGCTGATGGCAGTTGGGTTTGGTTGGGCGGGGTTTGGTTGGTCGAGGTTGGTTTGGGCGATCGCTATATTTGAGAGGCTCAGTGCGATCGCCACACTCCCCAAGCTCAGTTTCCACAGATGCATACCTTTCACCCGACTGAATCTAGACGGATTTTCCGAGCGTTTTGTGACGGACTGAGGCGCTGAAGAGATCATGGAATTTTGCCTTGAAAGCAATGCTGTTAAATACGACTAACTATTGTTAACTGCTAGCAGCCGCGTTCTTCAGTATTCACAAAAACCTTATGCAATCAATAGATATTTGTCATTAGTTTGTGGTTCGCAACAGTTTTTATACGTAGCGTTACAACTGCTATCGGATCTTACTCATGTTACTTACCAGGTCTTGCTGCATTTGATTCAAATCAGCTTCTACTTTCGTCAGCGAGTCTTCCAATTCTTGGCGCAGGCTACGCTCCATCCGGCTTGGATTTTGACCTTCGTCCTCGTCTCGCAAAAGCTTTCTAATCGCTAAGAGCTGCGCCGTTTTTAATGACAGTTCCTTTGGTACTTTGAAGCTTGGCAATACGCCGCTACCTTCCCAGCTTTCTTGAGTGACTGAGCTGGTTGCCTGCCCGGTGGGGATAAACATCCAGAAATGGTCGTGTAGCCTAAAGCCTGCACCAGGATTAGCGCCGCCTGCGGTAGTTTCACCAACGATGACGGCTCGGTTTAAGTGCTTGAGGTTGTAGGCAAATTCTTCTGCGGCTGAGAATGTATCAGGGCCGATGAGGATATAAACCGGCTTGTCGAGGTAGCGCGCGCCGCTCACGTGTGGCAGCGTCCAAGACTGCTGCGTGCGGTTTTCTTTGGGCCAGTACAGGTCGGTTAGATGAACGGCGGGATAAGGCGGTAGTAAATAGCTGGTGAGTAGGGCAACCATGCTGGCTGAGCCGCCGCGATTTCGACGCAGGTCAATGATCAGGGCGCTGGTGTGAGCCAAAAACTGCATGGCGGCAGCGGCAGCGTCTCCGGCAAATTCGGGTGGCTCGAAGCTAAAAAGCTCCAGGTAGCCAATGTTTCCGCGCAGCCTTTCGACGCAGTTGAAGTCAAAATTTCGCAGTTCGCTGAGGCGGCGCTGATGAGCGAGTTCTTCGGGCGAAATCTCAGTCTGTGGCTCTAGATGGGGTAGGACGGCTGGGCTGAAGTAAACCTTGAGGTGGAGATCTCCGCTGAGGGTTTGGAGCTGTGCAGTTAGCGTTTCGGCTAGCTGTGCGCCGCTGGTGATGTCCTGGTAGCCTTCGGCAGCCATTCGGTTTTGAATGTCTTGTTGGATCTTTTGAGCGATTTCAGGAAATGCGTATTCGTCGAGCTTGGCGCTTACTGCCGTGAGAACGTCTGTCCGTGCTGCCGCCTCTAAAGGAAAATCGCTGGGTGGATGGCTCAAACTATCAGAATTAGAAGCACTCATGAGGGCAGAAGAAGATTGAGAATTAGACTGTTTTCATTCATTCCCGAGGCCCTCACCCCAACCCTCTCCCGAAGGGAGAGGGAGCCGGATTCAAAGTCCTTCTCCCCTCGGGAGAAGGATTTAGGATGAGGGCTCCTGAATCTACAATCAAAAGGGATATCTCCACTTATATCACTTCGCTACGGCGCAAAATTTTTCGACCACACGAACAAAAGTCTCTACGCCGACGCTAAGCGCCGTCTCATCAAAGTCAAATCGGGGATGATGGTGTGGATAATCCAGCCCTTTTTCAGGATTAGCCGAGCCCAAAAAGAAGTAGCAGCCAGGTACCGCTTCTAAAAAGAAAGACACGTCTTCGCCGCCCATGGTCTGACACTCAGGGACAACACCTGCGGGCGTTTCGATAACGGTCGTCGCCACTGAGCGGACGAGTTCAGCGATCGCCCCATCATTTACAACTGGCGGATACAGCTTGCAATAGTCCAGCTCATAGCTCGCCCCGTGTGCCGCACATATCCCGGCAATCACCTGCTCTAGCCGTTCGGGAATAAGATCGCCATAGTCAGGGTCAAAATAGCGAACGGTGCCGCTCAAATAAGCGCTATCGGCAATTACATTTACCGCCGTGCCTGCTTTGAACTCTCCGATAGTGACGACTGCCGACTTCAGCGGATCGATGTTGCGAGAGACGATTGTTTGCAGCGTATTCACGACCTGGGAGCCCACGACAATGGCATCTACGGTTTGTTGAGGAATCGCGCCGTGTCCGCCTTTGCCCTGAATCGTACAGGTGAAAAACTCGGTCGCGGCCATCATCGGGCCGCTGCGAACGCCAAGTGTGCCAAGCGGTAGGTTGTTCCACAGGTGTAGGCCGACCATGGCGTCTACGGTGGGATGGGTGAGTACGCCCGCTTCGATCATGGGCTTCGCGCCACCGGGGCCTTCTTCGGCGGGCTGAAAGATAATTTTGACGGTGCCTGCGAACCGGTCGCGGTGTTCGCTGAGATATTTGGCGGTACCTAGCGCGATCGCAACGTGCCCGTCATGACCACAGGCGTGCATTTTACCCTCATGCACTGAGCAGTAGGGCACCTCGTTTTGCTCCTGCACAGGTAAGCCGTCCATATCAGCACGAATGCCCAGTACAGGACGGTTTGCGCCTTTGCCAGTGCCTTCTATAATCGCGACAATGCCGGTTTTAGCAATGTTGCTTTGGTAGTTTATTTGCCATTGGGTGAGGCGATCGCAAATAAACCCCGCCGTAATTTCTTCTTGAAATCCCAGCTCAGGCCGCTGATGTATTTGCCGCCGCCATTTCACCAAATCGCTCTGCAAAGCGCTGATGTCAGGTCGTAATGGCGAGAAATGGCTGGCAAAATTGTCAGTCGAAGGCCGTGAAAGTGTCTGCATGGGTTCTCTTCAGCAACCTTTTTATTTTGGCAGATTTCTATGAAACCTAACGCCCCGCCCAAAAAGCCTTTGGCATAATACTTTCTAAGTTCAATCGCGCTGCTGTCTCGGCAAGCACTTCTACATCCTTAATTTGCTTAAGATACGGCACAATCCCCAGCACGGGCATTCGCGTGAGCGATTCGATCATGTCTACCGGAGCCCAGCTATTCATCTGATTCGGCGTACAAGGCTGCGTGCAGTTGAGCACAATGCCTTTAAGCTTTACCTTTTTTTGCTTGGCTAGGGCCACATTTGCCATCGCTGCTGCGATGCAGCCTAGCTTCACTGGCACCACTAATATCGTCGGCAGTCGCCACTCCTGGGCAATATCGGCCACCGTTAGCTCCTCCGTAACTGGCGATCCTAATCCACCTGCGCCTTCTACTAGCGTCCAGTCTTTACTGGCCTCTAGCTCGGAAAATACCTTCCAGGCAAACGCAAGATCTACTCGTTTGCCTTCAATGGCAGCGGCAAGCGGTGGGGCAATGGGCGTTTTGTACCACAGTGGATTGAGCTGTTCAGGCGTTTGCTCTAGGGTGAAAAGGCGGCTGTAGAATTCGCGATCGCCCGTCCCTGACTGAACCGGCTTACACACGCCTAGCTTGTAGGCCCAGCAATACCGCTGCCAGTAGGCGATTAGCGCCGCCGTTAGCACCGTTTTCCCACTGTCTGTATCTGTTCCGGTCACCAACAACGCAGCCAAATTGACCTGCACTCCTCTATAGGTTTTGACGTACTTGAGTTTTGACGTACTAATGCTAAACCGATACTCTACTCTATTGGCAACGCCGCTCGCGCCTCAATCTCTAGCGTAAACTCAGCAGGCTGCGCAGACTGCACGTCAATAATATAGTCGCCCCCAACCGGCAATAGCCCCTGCCAAGAAGTCAATCTGCTGGCATCAGCCACCATTTCACCGCCCGGCAGCAGCACATCAAAGTCAACTCTGCCGCCATCGGTGTCTGTCACTCGTGCCGACAAAAACTGGCCTTCTTGAGCGTTCACAACATACCGGCGAATCACACCTGGCCCGACGCTGTTCGCAACCAGCACACCCTCCGATCCGCTGGGGAACAAAACGCGCTGAGACTGTACTTGCGGCTCGATCGGTATCGTGGGCTCAGTCGGTACTGTCGGCTCAGTCGGTACTGTCGGCCTTTCTGGAACCGGATCGGGTGGTTCAACTGGGACTGGATCGCTCAGTCTGACGGAGAGGCGGTAGTCGCTACTCTTGACATCTCGGCTTCGCACAGGGCTGAGCTGCACGCGATAGTCACCCGACTCTTCGATCTCGCCTTCCCACTCAAACACGTTCTGAGCCCGACGATTGATCGGATCGCCGTCTGGCCCCAAGACGGTTAGCCTGACATCTTCTACGGTCTGTTCTACGCTGAGAATCTGGCCTGCCTCAGCACGCAAAGGATAGGTCACCTTGTCGCCCTGACGCATGTTACCTTCGACAATTTTGGTCGATCCTGGAATGAGATCTAGCGGCTGCTGCTCGTACTCTACTGGCTTGGGCGAAGACTGGATAGGCGTTGGGGTAGGTGTTGGGGTTTCGACGCTGCCGAGTGGTGGGAGTGAGGTAATAGAAGGTTCGGGCGTGACGGCGGTGTCTAGGGTTTGGACGACGCCGTAGCCAGCGAGTCCTGCGATCGCTGCAAGCCCAACGGCTAAACCTCCTACCGCCAAAGGATTCTCTAAAAACGAGGAGCGCTCCCGTTCTGAAGGCATGACGATTGGCGGCGGCTGTTTTGCGCCTCTGCCCGACTGTCCGCCCGATTGGCCGCCCGATTGGCCAACGGTAGTCGGTCTATTAACGGTGGGGTTACCGCCTAGCGCCTGTGGATTCATTTGAGGATTAGGCCGACCGACGGCCACCGTTTTCATTTGCGACATTGGCGGCGTCGAGCTGACCGGGACGGGTCTGCTAGGAATTGCGCCAGTCATGCTGCCAGTGAGTCCATCGGGGGCGTTTTGGGCAGGATTTTGACCGGGATTGGGAGCGGGACTGCCGCCTCGAAGTGCGATCGCCATTTCTCTAACCGACTGGTAGCGATCGCCCGGCCTAAAGCTCAGCGCCTTGTTTAATACTGTCGCAAGCTGAGGGCTTACCGATGCCGATGACTGCCACGTCCAAACGGCATTCACATCGTCAAACAGCATTTGCGGCTCTTTGCCAGTGAGCATCACCACGGCGGTGACGGCCAGCGCATAGAGGTCGCTGCTGGGGTAGGCTCTGCCCGTTTGAATTTGCTCGCTGGGCGCGTAGCCTGCTTTCCCTACCGTCGTCGCGTGTGACACCACCCCGTCTAGCTGCATTCGAGTCACCACTTCTTTCACCACGCCAAAATCAATCAGCACCGGCAGGCTATCGTCCTGACGCAGAATAATATTGTCGGGGCTAATGTCTCGGTGAATGATGCCTTTGGCGTGAATATGTGCTAGCACCGGCAGCATCTGCTGCAAAAACTGTCTGACTTCGGTTTCAGAAAATGTCCGACCCTGCTCTCGGCGCTGTCTCAAAACTTCATGATAGGTAGGCCCCTGCACGTAGTCTTGTACTAAGAACAGTCTTTCTTCTTCTTCAAACGTTGCTCTAAACTTCGGAATTTGCGGATGGCTAATTTGATACAGCACAGCAGCTTCTCGCTGAAAAAGCTGAGTGGCCTTGTCTGAAAACCGATCCTCTCCCTGAATCGGCACAAACTCTTTAATCGCGCAGCGTTCGTTAAAGCGCCCCTGATCCTCTGCTAGATAGGTTCGGCCAAAGCCACCTTGTCCCAACAGTTGGACAATTTTGTAGTGATTTTGGAGCACAGTCCCTATCGGAATAGCAGATTGCATAAGCTGACGAAATATCTATATATAACCCTACCAGTCTACTTCATGTGCTCCGCAATAGCGTGTATGCCCCGATGCCAGTGCCCCTGCGTGATGATTCTGTAAAGCTACGGGTTTGTCTCCTTTAGTCGTAGGGAATGATGAATTCAACTAAATTTATTAGACATAATGCACCACGCATGATTTACGGCACTTCTAAGGCTACGGAACAGAGGGCTACGCAACAGAGGACTACGCAACAGGCCAATACGCAACAAAAAAAGGCCAATAACTCTCCTATACAGATGCAAACGCAGCTCTCCTGCCTTTTAGAAGGTCTTTCTCCTGCGCAGCGCGATCAAAATCGCACCCAAGCGCTCTCTCGTTTGGGCCTGATGGGTTCAGAGTCGGTGCCTGTTTTTGATGAGGCCGTGCAAATGGTATCGCGACTGTTGGCGATGCCTATTTGTATCTTGAGCGTGATTGATGCTGACACGCAGCGATTCAAATCTGTTGTTGGCCTTTCTAGCTTAGGCTTGATGAATCAGCTCGCTTCGGCTCGTTGCTTGCCGCGCGAAGAATCTTTTTGCACGCATGTACTTGATAGTGGCAAAACATTCATGCTAAACGATGCGACGGCTCATCCTGCTTTCTCGCGTAGTTTGTTGGTTCAGCAGTACGGGATTCAGTCTTATTTAGGTGTGCCTATTGTTGCAGATGGCTGTTGTATTGGTACGCTGGCGATAATGGATCTGTTGCCGCATGAGTTTACTCAGCAGGAAGTTGCTTTCTTAGAGCTAAGTGCGCGCTGGTGTGTGAGCGAGTTTGAGAAGCGGCACGTCATGACTGAACTGCAGGCAGGCAGGCATCCGCTTCAGTCGGTCGGACAGATAATTTCGGCTGAAGAGTCGCTGCTAGCTAAAATCAATCAGGTGCGCTTCGATTTGGTGGTGCAGCTTACGCAAGATTTGCGCAATCCGCTAACTTCGATTACGGGTATGGCGAATATGCTGGGCCGAGAGATCTATGGCCCGCTGAGCGCAAAGCAAAAGGAGTACGCTAATATTGTTGTCAAAAGTTCTCAGCAGCTACTGTCGATGGTTGATGAGATTGTTGAAGTGGGCGATTTGAAAGAAGACGGCTATGAGCTAGCCCTAGCTTCGGTTGATATGGAGATGATCGCGCAGCAGGCGATCGCAGCTTTGCGCACGCTAGCCAAACAGCAAGATCTTCAAATCAAGCTCACTGTTGAACCGGGATCTCGCATGTGGAGCCTGGACAGGCGTGTGATTAAGCAACTGATCTATCACCTTGTCTTTAGCATTATCAAAATGTCTACTGCGGGCAGCACGATTCGGCTGCACATTTCTCGCAAGGAAGACAGTATTAGCCTGGCACTCTGGGTTTCTAATCCGTGGCTGGGTGAAGACTTACCACAGGCTGTTATCGCCTGGGGAAAAAGCAATTCTTTCACCTCTTCCTATCAGCTAGATGCTCAACAGTTGGCGGCTCGTTCGGCCACGATTCATCCTGATTTTGCAATGTCTCATGATGAATTTGACAAAGACACTAGCGCAACGTCGCCTGCAGTAGCGATCGCCCAAAAAGTAGACGCTTCTAGACAAGAACTCGGCCTGCTAATCAGCCAGCACCTCACCGAGATTCACCATGGTAAGGCGGCTGTACAAGGATCTGAGGCCACAGGATATCGCTACGTGATTACTTTGCCATCCTTAGAAATACCGGATTAAGCCGACACCATCGGGGCCGAAACAAAGCCAAATATTAGTTCTACAACCACCTGATTTGATATCAGGTGGTTTTTATCTTGTTTAGCAAAAATTTATCTTTTTACTTACGGAGACTCGTTTCACCCGAATACGGCTCTATTCCTCTCTTATGAAGCTATTCCTCTACATTCGGTAAAACTACTGTCCGTATGTTCAAACCAAGATTTTCTGATATTTCAGTAATTCGCCCTACCGGAGAAGCAAAAGGCAGGGGCAGCATAAGCCTGGTCAGTCAAAAGCTATCAACCTTCGTTGGTTGACATCTGCCCGAAGACACAAACCTATCGAGGAAACTGGCAAGTTTCTAAGAAAAGACTTTATAAAGATGAGCTTTACGTTGAAACAAGTCGGCAGCCTTCGGTCATCCAGGTGCGTTCCGACTTTCGTTAAATGTCTAAGTTGAACAAAGGCTCGATAAAGGCCGGAGGTTTTAACACCTCAGCCCCTTGGATCGGCGTCAACAGCGGATGCTCATCATCAGTGAAGTTTACAAATTCTCGTTTGGTCAACCTACTCTGCTTGAAAATTTAGCTATCACAATAATGGCAAAAACAGTACAACAGAAAAAATTTCGCTGGCAGGCTCACAAGCCTCTTCTCGCTGCTACTCTAGCAGTTGCTGGCGTGTTCAATATGGTCGGCGCTGTTGTGGCGGAAGGCACTGATGCCGGAACGGACATCAGCAACACCGCAACCGCGACCTACAACGACGGTAACGGTAATGACTTCGATACCACTTCTAATACAGTGGTCATCAAAGTTGCTGAAATTGCAGGCTTGACCGTAAGCGCTCAGCCTCCTATTGATGAAGATGGCGGCGCGGTCGAAGCGGGTGATACCCTCTTTTATGACTTTGAAGTGACTAACATTGGTAATGCAGTAACCGATGTCTTCGTTCCTGGCATTGACAATATTAGAACTGACAACTTCACACCTTCTGATACTGACCCTGTACAAGTCTTTGACTCAGACGGTGTCTTGATTGGGACGGTTCCTGCAGAAGGCGGTACTATTGTTGGCTTGGGTGGAGATCCAATCGACCCAGATGAAAGCTTTAGAGTAAGAGTGACAGGTACGCCTGCTGCTGGCACTGTTGCAGGCGATTTGATAGTAGTCGAGCTAGGTAACACCACCGACAACCCCACGGTTGAAGGCGTCGATGAAGAGCAAAACCAGTCAGATAACGATGACGGCGGCGCTAATCTTGACGATGTTCGCACTGAGAATGTTGGCCCTGAAGCACCTGAAAACGGTGAGCGTGAGGCACAAGACAACAGCTCTCTTATCTTTGCCGGTTCTGACGACGCCCTCGCTTTGGCGACTGTTCTCAAAACGTCTAGCATTGCTAACGCTGGTGTTCCTGCCGATCCGACCGATGACACTATCGCCTATGACTTAGGCGTGCGTGTAGAAGATTTAGACCCTGCTGGCCTCTTCAATGCAGCCGCACTTGATGGCACTGACATTACCCTAGACGGTGCTACAGCGAATCGCATTCTGGTTTCTGATGCTATTCCAGCACAGACAACCCTATCTTCTGTAGGCAGTAACCTGCCTAATGGTTGGTCGCCTGTCTATTCTGTTGATCCGGCTGGTGCGGACGCAGGGTCTGACCCGCTAACGCTTGCATGGCAAACTGCGCAGCCTACTGACTTGAGCACAGTTACTCGCATTGGTTTTGTTAATGCTGGTACGCTCAACGTAGGCTCTACGGTCACTGGTCTAACCTTCACAGTGGTTACCAGCGGCTTGCCTGAAACGGGCGGTACCATCGAAAACATCGCACAGGTCTTTGGTCAAACCGCTGGCGACACCGATCCTGACCCTCAGATTATCTACGATGAATCAGGTGACGCCAATCCTAACAACTACGACGACGCAGGTAATCCTCCTGCCGCTGACGGTAGCGATTACGTACCTGGCACAGATGACGGTATTGCACCTGAAACTGATGGCGACGGCGACAACCAGCCTGATGATCCAAGCCTGGTTGACAACAACAACGACAACTCAGGTACAGGCGACGACGGTGAACTCAACGTTGTTTCGATTACGCCAACGACTGACGATATTCTTACTGGCCCAGACGGTGCGCCTAATGCCATTGGCCCAACCAACGACAACGACGACTTCACCAACTTGTCTACACCTGTTCCGGCTGGTTTAGACCCTGCCACGCCGTTTGACCCTGATGCGGTTACCTTCAACAACACGGTGAGTAACCCTGCTGGCATTGGCTTTATTGCTGAAACCACTATCGAGCCACTGTCGCCTACTGAAGCTGAAGCTGCGGGTGGTCAGCCTGGTGCGTATGGTGTTGATGGCGATATTCCTGTCGGCACAATTGTTACTATCAGCGATGGCACTAACACCGCCGTATACACTTACGACGGTACAACGTTCACAACGCCTGATGCGCCTGTTAACGTTGGCGATGTCGCCGCAGGTAATTCTGTTGACTACACCGTTGAAGTAGACCTGCCCGACGGCGTTACTCAGCTAGAAGACGTCGCGATTCCTATCGTTGCCTTCCCTGACGACGATCCTGTCGTATCGCCTGGCTACACAGGTGAGACAACTAACAACATCACCATCGACCGCGTATACACCGGCTTCATGATGCTGATGAAGGAAGCTCAAATTCTGGCTGCTGATGGCTCTGTTCGCGAAGCATTCACTGCAACACCTACTGCAAATGCTGCGCCGGGTGAAACCATTGAGTACCGTCTCACTTACCAGAACATCTCTCAGTCTGCAACAGGTGCAGGCAGCGTTACGCTCACCGCTAACGACTTCCTAATTCTTGAGGACGGTAACGCAGGGACTAACAACTGGGCTGAGTTTACTAGCCACCGCTCTGGTGCGACGGCTGATAACGGCGAAATCCGCTACTTCTCAACCAGCGCTGATACTACGCCTGCGGCAACTAGCCCAACCGATCCTGTTGATGGCACGCCTGCTGAGAAGTATGAAAACGAAGTGCCTTCTGTTGCACCGGGCGCATCGGGTACCTTCGTTATTCGTCGTTCTGTTAACTAATCGATGATATGAGCTGAAGCTGGGCGCGCTAAAAGAACTTGTGCCTGGCTTCTCTCAATCGATTTGATTTGTTGCTTTCAAAAGATTCACAGTCACACTTTCTATAAGGTTCAATAAATTATGAAACGTAAGTTCATGTTTGGTTTGGGTGTTGCAGCTTTGGTGGCCTCTGCGCCTTTTGCAGTGAGCACACCTGTGTTTGCGAGCATTCAAGAAGCGGGCGCGGCGATCGCACAGCGCCTCACTCGCCCTGAAGTAAAGCTCGAAATGGGCGTTGAAAAAGAGATGACTGTCGTCGATGCTGACGGTACCGAGAAAGCTGAATGGCAAAAGCTAGAGGGCGAAGCGGCTGTACAGCCTGGTGATAAGCTACGCTACGCGGTCGTTTCTTCTAACGCTGGCGAACTGCCTGCTGAAAATCTCGTGATTACTCAGCCTATTCCTGCTGCGATGACTTATGTCATTGGTTCTGAGAAGGGTAATACTGCGGCTGATGCGACTTACAGCATCGACGGTGGTGCGACTTTTGTAGCTGAGCCTATGGTCGAAGTTACTTTGCCTGATGGCACTGTTGAGATGCAGCCTGCGCCTGCTTCTGCTTACACTCACGTGAAATGGAACTTTAACGAAGCGCTGGGTAGCTCTGTTGCTGTTAACGTTTCTCATGAAGTGACGGTTAAGTAGTCACGGTAGATGAATAGGGCGATCGCAGTTCTTTTAAAGGAGTGCGATCGCCCTTCTCTTTCTCTTTTTCTAATCAAACTATTCAATATTCTTGCTCAATATTTCCTTCCCTGACAGGTCACAGTAACCTTCAGCGCCATAGGAGCCTCCTAAACACTATTTCTATCACAAATATCTGAGCCCTTAAAAAGCCATTTGAACGAGATACAATGCCAATTTTTTCCACACCTAAATGGTTTCGACGCTCCCGCCGCTGGCAGCGTTTGATGGCCCTCGTTTTAGTTGGCCTCTTGAGCCACCCAATCACCGGTGCCTACGCGCAGCTACCTGATATTCTTAACGAAGCGACGGCTACCTACACCACTGGCAACGGCCCCGTTGGCATTACCTCTAACCAAATTATCACTGGCCTAGACCCAGTATTAATCGACCCAGGCGGCGATCTTTTAGGCTGCAATGGCGAACCGCTTCCTAGCTATGTTGGCTTTTCGAGTGCGCTCTACGAACCCGATGCTAGCGGTTTAGATTTAGGAAATTTGGTATCTCTTACGCCTACTAGCGGTACCGACAGCATTCCACCCAACGAGAGCAACGTTAATCCCTTTCCCTTCTTACCGAATGAAGGTCGTTACAATTTCTTATTCGATTCGTCTGTTCAGCTCACTAGCCCAATTAACGCTGGGCTAAGCCAGACCGACGCAGGTGCTCAATATATCCTGGTTATCAATCCACCAGATGACTCTTCTTTTGGCGAGAGACGTATTCGAATTGAACTGCAAGGCATTGCAGAAGATACTGCAAATAATACAGCAACACTTAGCTACCGAGCGACATCTTTAGACGGTCAGCCTATCTCAGTTGATGGTGCTACCGAACTCACGCGCCGGGTTGAAGTTCGCAACGCAGCCGTTCAGTTCTTAACCTTCTTTGAATTTGGTTTAAGCTCTGTTATTTGCGAATCTGAGCAGGTCAGAATCACCAAATCAGCCGACCGCTCTGCGGCTCAGCCTGGAGATATTGTTCTCTATCGGTTAAATATTCAAAACTTGGCTAGAGCTGGTATCGATTCAATTGTTGCAGTAGATACGCTACCGCTTGGTTTCGAGCTGTTGCCAGAGTCAGTGACGGGCCAAGTAGACGGTGATGTTGTTCCGGTTGTTGCTGATATCAATAATCGAACAGTAAGCTTTAGGGTGCCTGATGTGCTGCCTGCTGATCGTACGCTAGATATTATCTACGGTGTGCGGCTGACGCCAGATGCGCTAAGAGGGTCGGGCCGTAACAGCGCTGAGGTTACTGCCGAAAGAACAGATAGCGGCTTTAGGGTTCAAGACGGGCCAAGCTCTCATCAACTAACGCTTGACCCTGGTATTCTCTCTGACTGCGGTACGCTCATCGGTCGCGTTTTTGAAGATAAAAACTTTGATGGCGAGCAGCAGCCGGGTGAGGCGGGTATTCCAAACGCGGTCATATTCTTAGATGACGGTAACCGAGTGGTTACTGATGCGGACGGCCTTTATTCTGTTCAAAAAATGCTGCCTGGACAGCGTACCGGCACTATTGATCTGAGTAGCTTACCGGGCTACACGCTCGCCCCAAACCTTCGCTTTAACGAACGCAACAGTCATTCTCGACTGGTTAATCTTGCTCCCGGCGGGCTCGTGCGCATGAACTTTGGGGTAACGCCCACTTTCCAGGAGGAGCAAAACTAATCATGTCTAAAACTTCAAAAGATAAACTGTTGCTCTTTAGACTGCTCTCAAACTGTCCTGCTGGTCTGAAGTCTGGGCTTGCTGTAAGTGTGCTAGCGAGTTTGGGGCTGCTGCCTAGCGCTGCTAATGCTCAATCTGCTGAGGCCGTACAGGGGTTAGACACCCCGATAGATCCTGTTGATGAGGCTGAGTCTTTAGAGGCGATCGCGCCTGGCGTTGAGCTAAAAACTCGCGCGGTACAGTGGGATGTTCCCTGGATTGAGTCGGAGACGGTGGTTGCCGATAATTATGAACCGACGGCTCCTTTGCTGGCCCAAGCGTTTGCAGAAGAGAGTGTGATCGCTCAATCTGCTCAAAACGACTTCCCCCTCATTGCTGTAGATTCTTCAGAAGCCAGCAATGAGCCTACAGTAGACCTCACAGCAGCAAACACTGAACCAGCACTATTATCTCTCTCTCCTGAGGAAGGGATTGAAGAAGAGGAAGAGGAAGAAACAGAAAATCAGGCGCTTTTACTTAAGGAATCGCCTTTGATCGTGATCGCCCCCCCCCCAGAGAAGCAAGACTTTAATACGATTGCGCCTTTGATTGCGATCGCTACGCCTGAAGCCCCGCAGGCTGAGCAAAAGAAAACTCCATGGTTAGCAACGACACTGCCGGGTTTTGAGACGTCAATTGAAACGGAAGCTGTAGAAGCGATCGCACCTCTACAAACTCTCGCGCCTCAAATTGCCCTCGCGCCTGAAGCGACAGACGAAGCGGAAGAAAAACGGGATGAGCTTCGGATTGCGCTTGGCCTAGAGGCTGAAGACGATGACGAAAAGAAAACGCCCTGGCTAGCGCGTCGTCTCATGGTGGACGACAACGGCCAGATACAAGAGAATCCAAACGCGCCTCGCCTCGCTGTCAACCTACCAAGACGTGAGGCTGCTAAACGTCCCGCTGCCTGGATTTCGCTCACGCCACGCGAGCTGATAGAAGCTGATAGCGACGATATTGCCATCATCGACTCTACGTTCACACCGGGCGTTGCTAGCTACGATATTAACGGTATTCAACAGATATCAATTACGCCTGCTGACTTAGCGACTGGTGATGAAATTGCCGTCTCAGCAGACGCCAGTGACATTGAGTTTTTAAGCCCTGAAGCAGGCGCTTTCCTGGATATTCCGGCCACTTCTGTTGTGCTGCGCTTCCCGACTGGCGCAAATATCGCTCTGCTGACGAACGGCCATGTGGTTGATTCGAGCTTAGTGGGTAGAACAGAAACCGACCCAGTGACTCAGCTTCGTACGCAAACCTGGTACGGCGTTCCCCTGGTGTCAGGTGAGAACGTTCTAGAAGTTATTTCAACAGAAACGGGTGACGTTCTCCAAAGCTTGCCGCTGACGGTGCGAGGCTTGCCTGAAAAACTGGTGTTGCTCTCTCCCCAGTCGATTCCTTCTGACGGTCGCTCTACGGCGACGATTCGCGGCCAGCTCGTCGATGAGATTGGCAACATCTCTCGCTGGGATTCGGTGGCCACGCTGCGCACGAGCGACGGTCAGTTTATCGGTGCTGATCAAGACCCAGATATGCCGGGCTATCAGGTAGAAATTCGGCGCGGTGAGTTCGCTGCTGAGCTGCAATCTTCGCTCGAATCTCATCTGGTGCAGATTCAGGCAAATGCTAACGGGTTCGATGCCTTTAGCCAGGTGCAGTTTGAAACCCCGCAAAGACCTAGCTTAATTTCGGGTGTAATTGACATCCGAGTGGGCGCACGCGGCACCGACTTTTACGACAGCTTCCGAGACTTTTTACCTGAAGATGGCGACAACAGCTATGAGTTTGATGTAGACGCGGCGGTGTTTGCAACGGGTAATTTGGGCGAGTGGCTTTATACGGGGGCTTATAACAGCGATCGCACCCTCAACGAAAACTGTCGTGGCGAAACAACGCTCTTTCGATCGGGCACTGGCAGCGATTGCAGCAGCTATACAACCTACGGCGACGACTCTTACACCGATACGCTCGCGCCTTCTCTCGACAGCGTTTACTTACGACTAGAGCGCAACTCGCCCAGCAACGATAGAGCTATTGACTACGCCATGTGGGGCGACTTCAGCACGTCTGAATTTGCTACCTCTTCTCAGCTTTTTACCGCCACAAGCCGCCAGCTTCACGGCTTCAAATCTAACTACAACTTCGGCAACTTAGCCGTTACGGGCCTATACGCTAACAACGTAGAAGGCTTCCAAAGAGATACGATTGTGCCTGACGGTACGAGCGGCTTCTACTTTACATCTGAGCGCAATCTGTTGCCCGGTAGTGAAAATGTCTATATAGAACTTGAAGAACTCGAACGGCCCGGTACGGTGTTAGAGCGCAAGCCTCTCTATCGTGGTGCTGACTACGAGATTGACTACGACCGAGGCACGATTCTCTTCAACGATCCGGTGACTCGCACCGCTGTTGATGATTATGGACTGTTGTTGGTTCGTCGGATTGTTGCAACTTACCAGCACGAAGACGGTGACGACACCGACATCTTAGCGGGACGCTTGCAATACAACCTCAATCAGCAGCAGGGCGTAGAGTCTTGGGTGGGGGCGAGCTACTTTACCGAAGACCAGGGCACTCGCGACTTTACGCTTTATGGCGCGGACGCTCGCATTGCCTTAGGCCAGAATGCTCAGGTGATTGCTGAAATTGCGCAGTCTTCAAGCGATTTTTCGGGTACCGATGAGGTCAACGGCACGGGCTATCGGATTTCGTTTGACGGTAGCTTAGGCACGGCGCTTAGCGGTCGAGCCTATTACCGCTCTACGGATGCGGGCTTTACGAATACTGCGACGACGAGCTTTGTGCCAGGGCAAACCCGCTATGGCGCTCAGGTGACAGGACGTTTGGGGCGCAATACTTCACTCAGAGCCCGCTACGATCATGAAGATAATACAGGTAATGCGCCTCGGGTCATCACCGATGTCTCTGATCTGTTGTTGGGCCTAAATACCGAGCCGGGTGCACCTCTAGATAATTCGCTGACGACCTATTCAATAGGGTTAAGTCAGCGATTGGGCCGAGCGACGGCAGAAATAGACTGGCTGCATCGCGATCGCACAGACCGCATCAACAGCGACCGATCAATCTCTTCTGACCAGCTCAGAACTCGCTTAACCACGCCCATCACTCGCAAGCTTAGTCTAGTCGCCCAAAACGAACTTAACCTCTCTTCTAACGTAGATCCTATCTACCCTAGCCGTACGCTGATTGGTCTGAACTGGGAAGTAATGCCCTGGCTCAACATCAGCGCTAACCAAGTCTTTTATGGCGGTGGCGGCAACAGCCGCGGCAACGCAACCAGTATCGATGTCACTGGAGATCATACTTTCGCTTCAGATACCACCATTCGCGGTCGATTCTCTACGGTAGACGGTCGTCAGATTGGCGGCACGATTGGCTTAGAGCAGGGCATTAACTTAGCGCCTGGCTTAGATTTGGATTTGGGTTATGAGAAAGTCTTCTCTACGCTAGGTAATGAAACCGCTGCGAGTACGCAGTTTGCTCAACCGTTCGCGACTGGCAACAGAGCGGCGGCGTTGGGCTTGGCAGGCGGCGAAAGTTACAGCGTGGGCCTTTCTTACACCGACAATCCAGATTTTCAGGCCAGTACTCGCTTCGAGCACCGCAGCTCCAATCGGGGCACGTCTAACACAGTATTCACGCTCTCTGCACTGGGTCGAGTCACGCCTTCCATAACGCTATTAGGAGATTATCGAGCGGCGCGTGCAGCTAATCAACGAATCACAGGTTTGGGCACCACTAGCATTCTTAAGCTGGGTATGGCCTACCGCAATCCTAAAGACGACCGCTTTAACGGGCTGTTGCGCTACGAGCACCGGATGAACCCTAATTCGATTCCGACAAACTCTCTTTCTGGGACTAATTCGGAAACGCAGGATCATGTCTTTTCGGCTGAAGGTATCTATGCGCCTAACTGGCGATGGGAGCTATACGGAAAGTATGCGCTACGCCACAGCCGCAGTTCGCTGAACGTTTCTGACAACAGCTTTTCTAGCGGCAGCACCGTACAGCTTGCACAGGCCAGAGCAACCTATCGCTTGGGCTATCGCTGGGATACGGTGGGCGAAGTGCGCTGGATTGGCGGCAGTGGCTTTAATGAAACCGGCTACTCGCTTGAAGGCGGCTACTATCCGCTGCCTGACCTGCGCGTTTCGGCGGGCTATAGCGGCGGCGCTAACGATACCGACTTCGGTGAGAATCGGAGCGCGGGCGGCTTTTACTTTGGGATGACGGCTAAGCTCAGCGGTTTGTTGAATGGCTTTGGCACACAGCCTGCTGCACCTGTTCAGCAAGAAGAGTCTGTTATTCAAGTTTCTCAAGAGTCTGGTGACGAAAGCGTTCAAGCAGATTCTTCGACGACTTCTGCGGCAACTTCTTCGGAAACCTCTTCGGCAATGCCTACAAACGAAACCTATCCAACGGCAACTGACCTATAAACCCGTCTCAGTAAAAACAGATGGCCCCCGTAAAACAGATGGCACATACACGTTCTCAAAGACAACTTCGTTTAAAGCTGTTGGCAACCTGCGGTTTGCTTAGTGCATTGCTGATACCCGCCGTGAGCTTGGCGCAGGCTTCCCGCCCTGCCTCCGTTCAGGTAACCGTTAACAGCCCGGCTGATGGCCCAATTCAACCTGATGCTGAGCTGATCTTACGAGAAGCCATTGAATTAACCAATGGAACGCTGCTTCGTTCTGAGTTGAGTTCGGCTGAGCAACAGTTGGTCGTCGCTAGTCAAAACGGTTCAGAAATCCGTTTCAACTTACCCTCTGGCCGAACTGCAATTGAGCTGGAATCTGTTCTTCCTGCCATCTCGCAGCCTGGCGTTATCATCGACGGCACTAGCCAGCCTGGCTATGATGCCAATTCATCAGCAACCGCAGAAATTGCGATCCCAATTCCAGCCGTTACCTTACGACCAGCGGCGAATAAAGAAGTGTTTCGTGGCCTGACGGTTTCAGCAAGTAACGTTACTGTTCGCGGGCTTAACCTGTATGGATTTAACGCGAGCGATCGCATCACCCAATCCACCCCACCCGCCGACATCTTCATCACTCACCGCCCGGCACCTCTCAACCGTAACAACCTCCTTCCGTTCGCAGGACAATCTAACGACGAACCCCCTACAGGTGTTGTGATCGAACAAAACTGGCTGGGCCTTACAACAGCGGGCACTTTGCCAGAAAATCCTTCTGGTTTCGGCGTGTCGGTGTTTGATAGCAAAGGCGCAACGATTCAGCGAAATAGAATTGAGTATCACAACGGTAGCGGCATTATCACGGGTCGTCAGGCTGACAATCTACAAATTGTTGAGAATATTGTAGTTGGCAATGGCCTAGCTGGAATGCCGGATGCGATTCGGATGGATGGCAGTGTCAGTAACGGCCTGATTTCTAATAATCTCATCTGCGGTAATGACGGCAGCGGCGTTTTCTTGTTTAAGCCGGATGGGGCCGTTACGATTGTTGATAATGACATTCGCTACAACGGCCAGCGGCTAAGGCGGGCAGCGGTGTATTTGATGGGAGATGACCATCGAGTGATTGGTAACGATATTAGAAGCCAGAAAGGTAGCGGCGTTGTCGTGACCGCTTTTGGTAGAGGGCCGAATACGCAAAGCAACAACAATGTGATTACGGGAAATTTCTTTGATGATAATGAGGGGCTGAGTATTGATTTGAATGCCCGGCGCGATCGCAACCCCCAAAACTTTCAAACTGGCGATGGCCCCAACCCTCAGCGCAACTCTCGCAACCGCAGGCAGGATACCGGCAACAGCGCGGTAAACGCACCTCAGTTCATCAGCCCCGAGTTCTTTGTGATCGACGGCAAAGCTGTAGTTCGTGGCAAGGCTGATGCTAATACTGAAATTCAGCTCTATCGCTCTACGGGCGTAGCTGATGCGTATGGCCCTTTGAGCGATCCGCTTGCAACGGCTATGGCTGATGAAGCGGGCGATTTTGAGTTTGTGCTTGATTCTTTCTTAGGAGGAGAAGTATTGAGTGCGATCGCGACAGATCCTCGCTACGGCACCTCCGAACCTGCGCTTAACACCTCCATTCGCTCGCTCTCAGGTAGCAATGACGTGGTGTCTGTTGTTGGCGAAGTGATGCCTCAGTGTACAACTACACCTGTGCCGCCCACGCCGCCTGCGCCACCTACCTCACGGCCACCTGCGCCGCCTGTAGAAGTGCCGCAAATTCTTCAGCTAGAAGTGCCCCGAAACGTTCACTTTGGCCTTGATCAGGACTTTATTAGCGTAGAAAGTGCCGCTGTACTAGATAGAATTATCACCGTATTAGAACAGTATCCCAGCATTGTCATTGATTTGCACGGCCATACCGATTCACGTGCGAGCGTTGAATACAATCAGGATTTGGCGCGTCGTCGGGCAGAAAATACGCGTAGATATCTACTTAGCAAGGGCATTGGTGCTGAGCGGATGACGATTCGCTCGCTTGGCGAAACAGAACTGCTGGTCGCTGAAACAAACCGAACTAACTTTGCGCGTAACCGCCGAGTTGAGTTTGTCTTTACTGATGTCAGAGGCGTAGATTTAACCTTCTTTAACCAGGAAGAAGATTTGCAAATTGAACCTTAAAAACGTAACAACACTTGTTGATGTGTTTGTAGCTAAAACGGGAACAACTAGCTATATATGTTCTTTTTGCTACTGACTTCTACTAAATTCAGAAATCTCTTTTGATTCATGATTAATAAAGGCTACATCAACATTGCCAGTACGTTTTTGTTGCTTGGCGGTATGGCGAGTTTTGCGGCTCCTAGCGCGATCGCAGAAGGTAGCCAGGATCTTGTCAGTAGCGGCGGCGATCGACCTTACTTGGAATTTCGTGATGACACGAGTGGCGGTATTCCAAGAAGAACAATTATTAAGGTATATGCCAAAGAAGGCGAAACAATTAACTTAGGCTCCAGCGCCGTTGGCATCGGTAATGGCGTCATTAGATATCGCAATCCTAACAACAATGCTGGTACCTGTGGTGCCGTTGGACGAATTCTCAACCGAGCACAAGAGATTGCTGGGCCCGGTGACGGCTCTGGCGGTACGTTTGTGCCTTGCAAGGTGACTATAGGGCCAGGTCAAGCAGGTATTTGGGAAATTGACTTTGTTAGCCCTAACCAAGCAAACGGTACGAATCCAGCAGTAGCAGCAGGAACCGCAAACTGGACGCAGCCGAATGGCGTAAGCTACATTTCGGCATGGGACGTAACGGTTAGGGCCGATAGTTCTAACACCGGAGCAAAAAGAAAAGGCCGTACGTACGCTAATTATTTTGCGTTTAATATCGGTGGCAACGGCCGGTCACTTAGCTCTCAATTTTTTATTCTTACTAAAGAAGGCTATCAGTACGATCTTGATCTCAATGGACTAGATCCTTACGGTTTCATTTTGTTTGCCAATCGCAATGGCTTTTTTGAGCAGTCTTCTGGCGACTCTATCTTTCGTTCTCTTCAGATGACGGGTGCTAATATTGGCCAGCAAATCCCGCCTGGCTACGGCTTTCAAAATCCCAATGACCCCGATTTGGGTATCTACATCACCCACAAAACGTTTATCAACCTGCCTGATCCAAGTATGCCAAGTTCTGCGAACTCTCCTACGGGTTCTACCTGGCTGCTGAGTCCTCCTCTGCCTCCACCTATTCCAACGGGTGTCGAATTTACAGGCATTGAAGGCACGCCTGGCCAGGCCGGTACTAATCCACTAGGCGGTACGCTCAGTTTCAACAGTCCTACGCAAAGCGCCTTCTCGATCACAATAGATCTCAACAACGACGGCGACTATGGCAATGGCAATGACCGCACCTTTGTCGGCAGAGCCGTTGTCGGTGCTAATAGCGTGTTTTGGGATGGCCTAGACGGCAATCAAACGCCTGTTCTACCAAGTACAATTCCCTATAACGTGCGAGTGAATCTGTACGGTGGAGAGGCTCACTTTCCGATGATCGACGCAGAGCAAAATCCGAGAGGTCTTATCCTCAGGCGGCTTAATCAACCGGCTGGCCCGACCAGTGAAGATGAAGATCCTTTTAATGTTTATTACGACGATCGCAACCTGGGTGGTGACTTCTCGCTGTGTGCGTCTGGTGAAACGACCACAAATGCAGGCGTTACGGATCCTGTTTGCTACGGAAACGGTTCTGCCGATCGCGACCCGCTTACAGGTATTAATAGCTCGGCGGGTGCACATGAGTTTACAAATAATTTTGGCGATCGCAGAGGTATCGATACCTGGGTGTATTACCCGTCTGCTGACGTGGCTTTGCAGGGCGGCATCGTCATCAAAGAAGCCGATTTGATCGTCAACAAAGAAGTTGATTTAGATGTCGCGAATCCGGGAGATGCGCTCGAATACACAATTACGGTGACAAACGACGGCCCGAGTGATGAGACAGGCATTGGCTTTGAAGATCAGATTCCGGCTTCGCTAACTAACGTAAGCTGGAGCTGCAATATAACCAGCGGTAACGGTAGCTGCGGCGACGATAGCGGCACGGGTAACGACATCAACACCACGCTAGATCTTAATAATCAGGCGGTTGCGACTTACACCGTCACGGGAATTATCTCTAGCTCGGCGTCCGGGCAAATCACTAACTCAGCTAAGGCGATTCGTAACAACGATATTACCGATCCTGATCTGACCAACAATGAAGATGACGCGGTGACGGTGCTGAATACGACACCGCCGCCGGGTGGAACGATTTGTTATTCGGTGGCAGATGGGGGCGATCGCCTGGTTGCAATTGACATTAACTCGGGCGCAGAAAGCAATATTGGCCCGGTTGGAGTGCCGAATATTGAGGCGATCGCCTACTGGCCTATCACTAACACGCTATACGCGACTAATGCCAACACGCTAGGCATATTGAATACAAACACAGGAGCCTACAGCACCCTGGGCACTATCGGATCAGGTAACGGCAGCGAGGGCAACAGAACCTTTGCCGATATCGACGGGCTGGCCTTCCACCCTTTTACTGGCGAACTCTATGGCTCTGTGCGCCAGGGTAATGAAGGTATACCTGATGATTTATTGATCAAAATCGATCCCGTAACAGGCAATCGAGTTGCTGATGCATTTGGCCCTGGCATAGATTATCTGGTAATCCAGTCAGATGCGACGACTGGATTAGCGGATATTGACGATATCGCTTTCGACCCAGAAACAGGCTTTTTATATGGTATTGCCAATGCAGGTAGCACCAGCGCAGATACTTATATTCGCATTAATACAACAGATGGATCGACGACAGCTATCGGCCCCTTTGGCACCAGTGATATGGAAGGCTTAACGGCCTTTAACGATGGTCAGTTCTATGCCGTAACAGGCGACACGAACCGTTTTTTCAGCGTTGATAAGACAACAGGACAAGCCACCCAAATCAGCACGCTCTCTGTGGGTACTGACTATGAAAGCGTTGCTTGCTTGACCGGCCCTCCTAACCGAATTACAGGCACCGTTTTTCTTGATCCAGACACCAGCGGCACGCTCAACGCAGGTGATACCGGTACGCCGAACGCTGGAGTTAGACTTTATCGAGATACCAATGGTGATGGCACAGTAGACGGCAACGATGTCTTTTTAGTCCCACAGAATACGGCAGCAGATGGTACTTATGATTTTCTCTTTGCCTCAAATGGTGCGTTTGTTTTAGATGTCGATCCGGCCACGCTGCCACCGGAAAATGACACTTTTACAACAGATAACCTAGAAGCTGCTGACTTCGGTGCGCTACTAAATATTACCGATTCTGATAATAATTTCGGCCACTACACAAACTCGGATTTAGCGATTGTTAAGCGTATTACGGCGATTAACGGAACATCGCTGCCAGATAGTGTAGATGACGATACTGATGATAATGATAACCATCCTAACTGGCCTGCTGGGCAGACTAGCGCAGGCGTGAGTAAGTTTTTGGCTGGGGCGACTAATCGGCTTGCAGAGCCCGGTGATGAGGTGGAATATACCGTTTACTACCTGGCAACTGGAAACGCGCCGATTACGAATGTAAAACTGTGCGATCGCATCCCCAACGGCACCACCTACGTCAACGACTCCATGGTGCTTTTCACCAACAGCAACACCACCAACCTCTCTGATACTGACACCGACGGCGACGGCGCTGAATTTCTTCCTATTGGTGATGCGACGCCTACGCCTTGCCCAGGCGCTAATAACGAAGGCACCGTACTCGTCAACCTAGCGCCTTCTCCCGATCAGCTCCCTAACGCAACTGGCCCTGGTACGCCGACCGACGCCTTTGGCTTTATTCGCTTCCGCGTCACTGTCGATTAGACCAGTTGACTTACTCGAACTAACAAACAATACAACAACCTTGACGTTTGAAATTATTGGCCTTCTCAATTTCAAATCTCAAGGCTGTTGCCCTCCACTCCTCCTGTGGATCTTTTTGCTCAATCACTTAACAACCTTCTCAGACGCTAACACCATGAAATCTACCTCTAATAAACTCTCTAATAAGCTCAAAAAGAATCGAAAACAACAGTATTTCCGTTCTCTCGTCGGCGCTGTTTTGCTGAGCACATTTATGCTGCCAGCTTTAGCTGAAGGCACGGCTGCGGGCTCTGAAATTGACAACACCGCCTACGGTTCGTTTGAGAGCCCAGCCGATCCGGGTACTGCAATTCCAGTTGAGTCGAATACAGTTACCATTACCGTTGCTGAAGTGGCCGGTATTGATGTAACCGCTCAAGGCGCATCAGAAGCGCCTAACACGGTTAACGATCCAGGCCCAAGCCAGGGTGATGGCATCATCAGCTCAGAAGATGTTGTGTACTTCACTTACCGCATCACGAACATCGGTAATGACCAAACTCAGATCTTCATTCCGGGCGCACCTTCCGACGTTGACAACGGTGCGTTTGATCCGGCCAATCCCATTGAGATTGTTGCCTATAGCGACGGCACCACTACAACCACTGTTAGCGAGACTGTTCCCGCTGCCGGTGCGTCGTCAGGCACCTTTGCCTCACTGCCCAACGGTGGCTCTTTGCCGGTTGATGGCTTTATTGAAGTGCGCGTTCCTATCAAGGCTGCTTCTGACCTGGTACCGGGCACGGATGAAATCACGGTTGCTTTGGGTAATACACCCTCTGCGGCTGATCAGAATGTCCCTTTCACGGCTGGCGGTGAATATGGCGCTGACGGCGATGTGGTTACTCAAGACAACACCGCAACAGAAAATGGTGACCTTGACGGATCGCCTAGCACTGAGCGAGAAGCCAGCGATACCTTGACAGTGCCCGTGGGTGAGCCTGAGCTTGACTACGGTGATGCGCCTGATATTTCGCCTGCCACTGGTATAGGTGACTATCAAACAGAGCCAGGCCGATGGACCTAGCCACGTGGTTGATGGCGTGACTTTCTTGGGGACGGTTGTGGATGCTGAAAGTACGGCTGGTGACGATGGCCCGGCTGAAGATGATGGCGTGCTGCTAGATGATGGCGGCGCGGGCACGACGCTACACGGTGAGACATTTGCGCCGGGTGAGACGTTTGAGCTAGATGTAACCACTGCGGGCACAGGTGTGCTGAACGCATGGATTGACTTTAACCGCGACGGTGATTTTGACGATCCGGGTGAGCAGGTAGCGACTGATGAAGCGCCGACTGGCAACTTGGTGACGATTACGAGCACAGTGCCGTTCTCTTCTGTTGCAGGCGAAACCTACGCTCGCTTCCGCTATAGCTCTGATACGGGGCTCACACCAGACGATGCTGCTTCAAACGGTGAAGTTGAAGACTATCAGATTACGATTGAAGGTGCGGCTCCGGCGGTGAAGCTGGTGAAGCGTGTGACCCGTGTGGGCGGAGATGCGATCGCAACTGTTGTAGACGATCCTGCTGATCCTGACGATGATGCTAGCGTGAACTGGCCTAGTGGCTATCTGCAAGGTGATATTGAAGCAGCAGCAGAGCCCAATGAAGAGATTGATTACACTATTTACTTCCTTTCAGACGGCAACACGACGGCTGCAAGCGTTCTGCTTTGTGACCTAGTGCCTGAAAATACGACCTATGTTGCAGGCTCTTTGCAAATTAGCCAGGGTACCGCTGCACCTACAGCCTTAACGGATGCTGATACTGGTGACGATGCGGGCTATAGCTTCGATAACTCAGTTACACCTGCTGCGCCTTGTCAGGGTACTAATACTGACGGTGGTGTGTATGTGACGGTGCCGACTGACTTACCGAATGCCACTGCGCCTGGAACGCCTGAGGGTTCGTATGGGTTTATTCGCTTTACGGTTCAAGTTGACTAGAGTGACTTGATTCGGAAGCCTTGACTGGCGCGATCGCCTAAACAAAAAGCAACAAAACCCGACAGAGTTTTTCACTTTGCCGGGTTTTGTCAACTCTTAAGGTTCGACACTTTCACAAATCGACTTTCTTTGATTTAACCGGGCACTCTAATGGCTGCGATTATCCGAACGGATCTCCCCATGTTTTTAGCTGATCAATTCGAAATATCTAAGCAGCGAGCAGGGTGCTATCTCGCCAGTAGCGTATCCATTGCGCTGTGCGCTTTGGGAGCCTGGATACAACCGGCCCAGGCAGAAGGTAGCCGCGATATGTTCCCTAGCGGTGCCCCTGGAAACCGAGGCCATATTGTTTGGCGTAATGGCACCTCAGCCGGATTCAAAAATCGCACTTTATTCCGGGTGTATGCCGAGCAAGGGGAGCATATTTTGGTAGGCTCTACCACCGTGGGCGTGGGTAGTGGCAATATTCAAATATTCGATCCTGATAGGGTCACCGGCACTGCTGCAAACGAGAGTCTGCCCGCTACCGCAGATTTTACCTGCACTGACCAGAGCGGACGGGGCTTTATTAGCAGCCGGGCTGAAGAGCTAGCCGGGCCAGAATCTATCAACGGGTCTGGCAATGTGGCTGGCTACCGGCCTTGCTTTTATAAGGCCCCGACCACAGGTATCTACTACGTAGCGATATACGGCCCAAGTGGCAGCAACAGTAATACTAATACCAACACTATCCAAAGCAACATTGAAGCGGTCAACACAGGTACTAACCAAACAACCGGCATATCAGCTTGGGATGTGACTGTACGCAGCAACTCGCTCGACTCTGTTGATGATCTTGAAGGTCGCCTGCATACCTTTTTCATGAGCATCAACATGGGGAACAACGGGAGGCAGTTGCACTCTGACTTGTACCCGATAACGGCAGACGGCTATCGCTATGAAATTGATATGCGTGGGCTAGATCCCTTTGGGTTTAGGATCTTTGGTAACCAGCTTGGCAATTTGGATAGTGATGGGGCCTCCCCACTGTACCGCGACGTGCTGGGTACTAATGGCGATATTGCTAATCCGGTCGGCGGCACTAGCAGCGCGCCCCCGCAGTTTCCTATCTTCTTCAATGAAATAGACAGTTCAGTTTTACCATTTTTGCCTGTTTATAATCCGATCACAGGTGTAGAAGAGGGCGTAGGGTTCTCACCAATACCTATTTTCCCTGTTGCTAGCAACTCTTCATTTACGGGCGATGTTGTGGGTAATACGTCTACCGTCAACACAGGCGGTACGTTCTCTTTTGATAGTAATTTGCCCGGCGTTTATCAAATTGTTATTAGCCGAGATGGCGTAGATTTTGATCCAGGTAATTCTCAAAATAAAGTGTTACGAGGTGTGATGAGCAGCTCTGGTACTCAAACTGTTGATTGGAATGGTCAAGACAACAGTAGCGTACCTTTCCCGGTTGGTAGCTTTGAGTACGGTATAGAAATTCATGGCGGCGAGTATCACTTTCCGATGAGCGATGCTGAGAACAATATTTTTGGCGGCCCCACCTACACGCTATTGAACAGCACGAATCCACTCGGTAACACGACTGCATTTTACGATCATCGGGGCTACTTTACGCTGAATGGAACGCTCGTTGAAGACCGCAATCCAGGCGATGGCGATCCGACTGATGATGCTTTGTGTGGCACTAATCCGCCTGATCCGCCAGCTACTAACCTGTTCACGGGTGCTGATTCTTCCTCTGGTAGCTTCAACGTATTTGGTGTACCCAGCGGTGGAAATACAAACGAACAATGTACAGGCGCTTTTGGCGATACTAAAACGCTGGACTTGTGGACATATACGCCGAGTGAGGTAGAGGAAGGCGATGTCGTTATTATTGACTCGGCGGACTATGGCGATGCGCCTGATACAGGCGCAGGTAGTGGCGCTGGTAACTACCGTACGCTAGCGAGTGACGGCGGGCCTTTGCACGGTACTGATAGCACTCTCTTTTTAGGCGGTGGCGTAACAGATGACAGCGATGGCTTTGGGAATGGTACCGACAGCAATGGCGATGCAACTGATGATGTAGATGATGCTTTTGCGAGCTTGTCGGGTGCGATCGCCAACACTTCATACCCCCTAAACAACATTCCAATCAACAACACGACAGGGGCAGATGCAATCCTCCATGCCTGGATTGACTTTGACCAAAACGGCGAGTTTGAAGAAGGCGAGTATCAAAGTGCAACCGTCGCTTCAGGTGATACGACCGCTAGCTTAAGCTGGGACGTCCCGGTTAGTGCTATGGGAGGCACGACCTACGCGCGATTTAGACTTACAACAGATAGCTTAAGTGACGATGTAAATACGGCTGAGGTAGATGAGCGATCGCTAGGCGCTGCGAGTGATGGCGAAGTAGAAGACTATCAGCTTGTAATAACACCAGCGACGGCAGAAGTTTTGATGGTTAAGCGAATTACGGCTGTCAATGGTGCGGCGATAAATCCAAATGACGGCACCGACTTGAGTCAGTTTGAAGATGACACAGGTTCGCCGCAGGCCGCTGATGACAATCATCCTAACTGGCCTGCTGACTATCTCGTCGGTGCTGTTGATGCAGGCGGCGTACAGCCTAATGATGAGATTGAATATACGGTCTACTTTTTGAATTCGGGTGGGGTGGCGGTGACTGACGTGCGGCTGTGCGATCGCCTATTCCCCGATCAGCTTTTTGTCACAGATGCCTATGGCCCCGGTGTAGACGTGCAGTTGCAGCTTGGGACTAGCCCGGTGTTGGGCTTGACGGCGGCGGATGATGGGAGCGATCGCACTCAACTGATCGCCGCCACCGCCCCGGTCGATGCTACCTGTAACCTACAAGAGCCTAACGACAACGGCACGCTCATTATCGATCTTACAGGCGCAAGCGGTACGGGCGAGCCAACCCTAACTCAATTTCCTGGTTCTACAGGCCCCGGCACTCCTAATGACGCCTACGGCTTCTTTCGGTTCAAGACCCGCGTCACGCCGTAGCGCGCTTTCATATAAAGCTATTTATTCTTATCTATTTTTGTTGCATATACTATGACTCAGCACGCTTCTTTCGCTTCTAACCCGGCCCATAACCAGAGTTCTCTCACTGGCTGGCAGAGGGTGTTGCTGTCGGTATTAGCAACCGGGAGTGCCTTATTCCCTGCGGCTTTAGTGCTCGCAGTCACCAACAGCCCGGCCCCTGGCAGCGTCATCCAAAACCAGGCCACTGGCAGCTTTACCGACCCGTCTACCGGCACTCAACTCATTGAGTCCAATATTGTTGAAGTCACGGTACTAGAAGTTGCGGGCATTACGGTGACACCTGCGGGCGCTACAGAAGCCCCTGGCGGCGTCACTGGCGCAGGGCCAAATCAGGGCGACGGCACGATTAACACCGAAGACGTGGTGTATTTCACCTTCAAAATCGCCAATATCGGTAACGACCCTACTCAGTTTTTCATCCCTGACAATGCCACGATTACAAACGGCTCTCTCAGCGGCCCTATTCAAATTCTCGCTTACGACACTGACGGCAATAGTGAAACAACGCTGCCAACACCTGAAGACGTGCCGACAGGCGGTGTCACAACCGGAGCTGCTTTGGGCTTGCCAGAAGGCTCTATTGCACCGAACGGCACGGTCACTGTACGCGTACCGGTAAAGGCAAATGCTGGACTGTTAGACGGTGATACGGTCACGGTTGTACTGGGTGATACGCCTGCGGGAAATCGAGGCAATCAAGCCTATAGCGGTGGGGCAACCAACAGCGATGTTTACACGCAGGACAACCAGGATGGTGATGCTGTAGACGTGCCTGCAACGACTGCAACAGAAACAGAAGCCGCAGGCGATCCTAACAACGGTGATGCTACGCTGCATCGGCAAGAAGCCAGTGCTACCCAAGACGTGCCCATTGCCTTAGCAACAACGCTCCCACCAGTTGGCGACAGTAATGTGTGCGAGGCGGACTACAACTTAGTGTATTCGGGGCAGAACGCTCGGATATTTGCAGTGCACGTTGAAAGCGGGGCTTCTTTGCAGCTAAGTGATAACGCGCTAGCGACCGCGAATGGACTATCGACCGACCATGTGAACCGACAGGTGTACTACGGCGATGGCAATACGCTTTATGCCTGGAGCCCATTGACAGATACGCATGTAATTGTCGATAACAACTTCAACAGCTACATAAACAGCGGCACGGTGCCAACGAGCATATCCAGCGGTGGTGCGGCTTTCTTCAATGGCTCTGTGTATCAGGGCTCAGATATTTCAGATGGCGGCGTGTTCGAGATCTTCAAGGTCGATTTTGTGCCGGGCTCGAACGGGCTAACGATCGATAGCGTGACGCCGATTGGGATCGACGGGCTGGTACAAAACGGCACGCTAACAAATACCCCAAACTGGGGCGACTTCATCATTGACAATACGGGCGTGATCACCGCGAACGGTAACGGCGGCGAGTTCTTTTGGAGCTACGACCTGAACAACGGCGACTTTATCGATCTAAACGAGACGTTTGGGACGAACTCGCAGCTTGCAAAGGATGGGCAGGGGAGACTGTGGGCCTTGGGTGCAAACGATGTGTTTCAGGTGCAGCGATCGGGCAACGACTTGAATGAAGTAGCGGGCACTCGAAGAGATACGGTAGGGCCTTTAGGCGCACATAGTTCTTTTGATGCAGCAGAGTGTGTGCGGGGTGCCTCAAGCATTGGCGACTTTGTGTGGAATGACACGAATGGCGATGGTGTGCAAGATGCTGGTGAAGATGGCATTGAGAACGTCACGATTGACTTGGTGTGGGACTTAGATGGCGATGGTGTGATTGATCCAGGCGAGCCAGTGCTGGCAACGCGAACAACAGACGCGAATGGTGGCTACGACTTTGATGAGCTAATTTTTGGCAACTACATCATCAACGTGACTGATACGAATAATGTGTTGACCGATTTGACGCTGACTACAGCAACCGAAACGCTGCCAGTAGCGCTAGCAGTCGGCTCGATTGACTTTAACGATGCTGACTTTGGCTACCGGCCACCGCTAAGCGATCCTAATTTACTGCTGGTAAAGAGAATTACAGCGATTAATCGGGGGCTGGCGAATGAACAGTCTTTTGACAATAGCTACGTTGATGTGGGTGCCCCTGATGACGCGGATAATGCGGTGAACTGGCCGGGGGCCCCAACAGCGGCGACGATTGGCGGCGGTACCGTAGAGAGCTTTATCGCTGGGCTCGCAGATGGTGCTGATAACAGTACGACAGTGACCCCTGGTGATGTGATTGAGTACACGATTCCATTCTTATCAGATGGTGATGTGGCGGCGCAGGATGTGTTGGTTTGCGATCGCATTCCCCCCAACACCACCTTCGTTACCGATGCCTTTAACGATCTGACACCACCTTTCACAGGCGGGGGTGATCGCGGCATTCTCCTCAACTTCAACGGTGCTACTATCGGCCTAACCAACGTCAACGATGGCGACGAAATCACAGACACACCCGGTAATGACGATGGCGTCGGCGGCTACTACTTCCCTACAGGCGTAGACCCCAGCACCGCCTTCCCTGGTGTTACCCTCAACTGCGGTGGCCCCAACGACAACGGCGCAATCGTTATAGACCTCAGCGATATTCCAAATGCAACTGGTGAAGGCGTTCCGGCAAATTCGTACGGCCTTATTCGCTTCAGAGCCGTGGTTGATTAGTCAACAGGCGTCCATAAGCGCGTGATACTGGTTTAATGAATGGGTAGCTGCGCTATGCTGTGGTATTTGATACCGTAGCTTGAGTTAACGCCTGAGATCTAACAATGCCCCGCTCGATCAAAGCCCATCCGAACTGTGTTGATACTATCCGAACTTCGGTTAAGCGAAATGGTTTTCAAACCCAGCGCGCCCTATCTGAACGGGCTGGATATTCGCTGGCGACGGTCAAAAAGTTCTTAGGCGGCAAGCCGGTCGATTTCGCGACGTTCACAGAGCTATGTGAAACGCTTAATTTGGACTGGGAAGATATCGCTGATTTGGGCGATCGCCCCTCACCCGATCTAGCCCAACCCCATCTTCAACCCCAAGCCCCCAACTCCCCAACCCCCCAAGACTGGGGCAACGCCGTAGACGTTTCAATATTTTACGGTCGCCAGTCAGAGCTGAAGACACTAAACGACTGGATTGTCCGCGATCGCATCCGATTAGTTGCGCTCTGCGGCCTTGGCGGCATGGGCAAAACAACGCTCACCGCCAAGCTGGCTCATGCGATTGAAGATCAGTTTGACTACTTGATTTGGCGAAGCTTAAAGAATGCACCGCCCATAGAAGAAATAACAACGAACCTGCTCACTTTTTTTCAAGCGCAGCCCGAGATTAGCCTGCCGAGAACTGAGGCTACTGATACACCAGATGCGCAGCTACGGCAGCTCGTAACCTGTATGCGTAACCACCGCTGTCTGATTGTGTTGGACAATGTGGAATCTCTTTTTGAAGAAATGGCTTCACCCTCGCGGCGGCATCCTGCCGGTACCTACCGCGAAGGCTACGAAGGCTACGGTCATCTGTTTAAGACCATCGGAGAAACCTCACACAATAGCTGTTTGCTTATTACCACCCGCGAACTGCCTAAAGCGATCAAAATTCAGTCAGGAGATACGCTGCCTACGCGATGTTTTCAGCTTTCAGGGCTACCCGAGTCTGATGGTCGCGCTCTGCTGCAAGCGACCGCAGAGTTTAAGGGCTCTGCGAGTGAATGGGAGACGTTGATTCAGGCTTATAGCGGTAATCCGCTAGCGCTCAAAATGATTGCGTCTGCTGTGAGAGACTATTTTGACGGCAGTCTCTGTGACTTTTTAGAAGCCGTTCAGCAAGAGTCTCTTGTTCTGGGTGATATCAAACAGCTACTTGTGCGGCAGATTAGCCGCCTGACGCCGTTAGAAGAAGAGATAATGTATTGGCTAGCGATCAA
The DNA here is from genome assembly GCA_963793265.1 of uncultured cyanobacterium. Classification (GTDB taxonomy): domain Bacteria; phylum Cyanobacteriota; class Cyanobacteriia; order Phormidesmidales; family Phormidesmidaceae; genus Phormidesmis. Next base: position 735,116 of record CAWBZI010000001.1, on the reverse strand, counting down.
TCGGGAGCCGGTTACCTGGCAAACGCTTCAAGCCGACTTAGTTAAAACAGTCTCTCTGGACGAGGTTCTACAGGCGATAGATTCTTTAGAACGTCGATCTCTCATAGAGAAAAAGAAGTCTAAAATTACTCAGCAAGCGGTGATTATGGACTATTTTACAGGCGAAATAGTCGTACGATTTTGCCGAGAAGCTTTTGGTCAAAAAGAGCTGTTTCACTCTCATGCATTGGTTAAAGCTAGCAGCAGTGACTATATTGTTCAGGCTCAAACAAGACTGATTTTACAGCCCGTGATAAACCGACTGCTAGTAGAGCAGCCTGACGCTGATATTTTGGCAGCGACTTTAATGGAAAGTCTCGCCCGCGAGCGAAATCAGCCTGCAACAGAGAGCGGCTACATCGGCGGTAATGTTCTAGCCATTCTGCGACATTTAAATGTTGACTTACAGGGCTATGATTTCTCTGAACTGACCATTTGGCAAGCCTGCCTTCAGGGTCTAAATTTACACGATGTTAACTTTGCCAGTTCAGATCTCTCTAATTCTGTTTTTAATCAGCCTTTCGGCAGCATTCGCACGATGGCATTTAGCCCGGCATCTGCTCTGGGAGACGATTCAGCAGGCAATATTCTGGCTACTGGCGATACGAACTGCGAGATTTGGCTTTGGCAAACGGCGCTGTCGGCGGCGCGAGGTTCTAGAGATATAGGTACGCATGTTTCTACGCTGAAGGGGCACGAAAACTGGGTGTGCGCGATCGCCTTCAGCTCAGATGGCAAACGCCTACTCAGCGGTAGCGCCGACCGCATGATTAAGCTTTGGGACGTGGAGACGAGCGAATGCCTACAAACCTTTGCAGGGCATGGTAACTGGGTGATGTCGGTGGTGTTTAGCCCTGATGGTAAGCTGCTGGCAAGTGGTAGCGCGGATCGGACAATAAAGCTTTGGGATGTGAAGACGGGCGAGTGCTTGCAGACCTTAGAGGGGCATAAGCATGGTGTGTGGTCAGTGGCTTTTAGCCCAGATGGTAAAACGCTGGCCAGTGCGAGTGCCGATCGAACGATAAGGCTGTGGGATGTGAGGACTGGGGAGTGTGTGCGATCGCTCAAAGGTCACGAGCATGGCGTGTGGTCAATCGCTTTTAGCCCCGATGGTAAAACGCTGGCGAGCGGTAGCGCCGATCAGACAGTGCGGCTGTGGGCGATGGATACCGGCGACTGTCAGCAGGTTTTAAGTGGTCATCATAACTGGGTGTGGATGGTAGCCTTTAGCCCGGATGGCAAAACGCTGGCGAGCGGTAGCGCCGATCAGACGGTGCGGCTGTGGGCCGTGAAAAAGGGCCAGTGCCTGCGAGTGCTGACAGGGCATAGCAACTGGGTGTGGTCAGTGGCCTTTAGTCCTGATGGCCGCTATCTTACGAGCGGTAGTGAAGATAGAACCCTGCGGCTGTGGGATTTGAGCAGCGGCCGGTGTCTAAAATCGTTGCAGGGCAGCAGTAATTGGGTGTGGTCTGTGGCCTTTAGTGCCGATGGTAAAACGCTGGCAAGCGGGCAGGGCGATCGCCTCGTTCATCTATGGGATACCAACACTCAAGCGCCTTTAGAAACTCTATCAGGCGCGCAAAAAGCAATCTGGTCAGTAGCCTTTAGCCCAGATGACCGCTGGGTTGCCAGTGGCAACGAAGATGGCAAAGTGAATTTGTGGGACACTTCCACTGGAATCACTCATGCGCGCACAACGTATCAGCTAGCCGGGCACACCAAGGCGATTTGGTCAGTGGCCTTTGATCCTAAAGGCAACACGTTGGCGAGCGGCAGCGCCGATCAAAGCATCAAGCTTTGGGACATTAAGACAAAGCGATGCCGCCAAACGCTAACCGGGCACGAACACTGGGTTTGTTCGGTGGCGTATCATCCCCAACGAAATCTTTTGGCCAGTGGTTCGTACGATCGCACCATCAAGCTTTGGGATTTAGGCACAGGCGAGTGTTTAGAAACTTGGCAGGGCCACACCAGCGGGCTTTGGTGTATTGCTTTTTCTCCTGAAGGAGACTTTTTAGCCAGCAGCGGTATCGATCAAACCATCAGACTTTGGAACGTTAGCAGCGGTGAATGCCAACAGATATTAACAGGCCATGAAAACTGGGTAATGTCGGTAGCGATTAGTCCCGACGGGCGGTGGATTGCTAGCGGCAGTGCTGACCACACGGTAAGGCTTTGGGACGCTAGCAGCGGCGAGCTGGTGCACGCGCTAACTGGGCACTCCAACAGCGTATGGTCAGTAGCCTTTAGCCCTAACGGACAGCAGCTAGCAAGCGGTAGTGACGACAAAACTATTAAGCTATGGTCGGTAGAAACAGGAAACTGCCTGAAAACGCTTAAAAACAAAGAACCTTACGAAGGAATGGATATTACAGGTGTTATTGGACTCACTACGTCTGAAATATCAACCCTAGAACAGTTAGGCGCAGTTACTCGTTAAGTGGAGATATTGTCATGACAAAAGCCTCAACAACGCCCGTTGCTAAAGTCAGTGCACTTGCCTCAGATCGCACGTCCTTACTGCCTCCTCTGCTTTTAACACTTGCCACTATCTCAATAATTTTATTGGTAATTGTCGGCGGTAGTTTGTTCTTCTTTCCTCAGCTATTACAGCCTCGCTGGCTCTGGCCGCTTGCCCCTTTCAATGCAAGATTTTTAGGCGCTATTTATCTGACCGCGCTAGTGAGCCTTTTAAGTATGGTGCTAGCAAGGCGAGCAACGCTGACTCGCCTGATTATTCCGATGATGTGGGTGTTTACCACCGTTGTGCTTACGGTGTCGTGCTTGCAGCTTCAACAATTCACTATTGCTCGAAAAGCGACCGATATTTGGTTTGGGCTGTATTTGGTTGACTGCATAGCAGCTAGCTACTACTGGGGCTACTACCGGCAGCAGACATACGAAGGATTGCGTCGCCTGCCTAAGCTTTGGTCTGTTGGACTAGGCTTGCAGGCAGGAATTTTAAGTGCCTATGGACTAGGGCTTCTGCTTATGCCTGAAACGGTAGGTAGCTGGTGGACTTGGCCTTTAGATGCCTTCCATTCTCAGCTTTACAGCTCTATTTTTCTGACGGGCGCGGTGGGTGCGGCGATACTTTCGCGCGGGGCAACGGCGATTGAGCTGAAGGCGCTAGGGACTATTCAGATGACGTTTAGCATTTTTGTATTAGTGGGCGTTTGGGTGGTGGATAGCGCGGTGAATAAGATTGATTGGAGCGCTTGGGGAAACTGGGCTTGGATGGGTGCGATCGCTCTGCTTGGAATTGCAGGTCTGGCGCTCATTAAACAGTCTCTGCGCATGGGGAAAAATGTCATATCGTAGATAAATGTAGCTGTTTAGCCGATAGATGCTAAACAGCTACGTTGCTTTACCTGTGCGATTAGTTGCGATCTAACACTTGCAGACGACGCGCTGTAAGCGAGGTAGCTGAAGCACCCTCTTCGGTTGCCGCTTCATCTGCTTGAGGTGCGATCGCCTCAGACTCAACAACGCTTTCACCCTCAACGGTTGCACTCTCCGGCTTAGTCCATTCTGTTGATTGAGCAGGCGTTTGAGCAGGCGTTTGAGTATAGGGGTAATAAAGCTGATCGTCTTCAGATTTGTTGCGGATATCCATTTCCCGAAGACGAAGCGTGTGAATGCTGGAAGAAGAGTCGCCTTGAGGAAAAGCCTGCGCGCTAGGAGCGGCAACTGCACTAACGGTAAGTGCGATGGAGAAAGCAGAAAGAACGAAGTTTTTCATGATAGTACCTAAGTGTCCTAAATAGAGTGGTTTACTTGTTGTGTAGAGCGGCTTGTTTGCTGCTCTGTGCCTCTATTAGACGATTCGGAAGGCTACGATAAGGGCCGAGAAAAAGCTAACTTATGGCTAACTTCTCAGGCGTTCACCTGCGCAGGTTTTTAAATGGCAACTATCACCCTCAGCGAACTCCATATCTATCCGATTAAATCGACAGCGGGCATCAGCCTGCAGCAAAGCCGAATGACCTCGCGCGGGCTTGAGTTTGACCGGCGCTGTATGGTGGTGGCTCCTGACGGGCGCTTTATGACGCAACGGCGGTTTCCTAAGCTGGCGCTGGTTGCAGTGGAGTCGTCTGCTGATTTGGGCGAGCAGATTCGGTTGAGTGCTCCTGGTATGCCGGGACTGTCTGTGAGGGTAGGCAAAGGGACAGCACAGGAGGTGGAGGTTTGGGGCGATCGCACACAATCTATCCACTTAGGCTCTGAAGCCCAAGCCTGGTTTAGCCAGTTCTTGGGCACGCCCTGCCAGCTCGTATACATGCCCGAATCCGCGCAAAGGCCCACCGCTCACGGCGATTTAGGCGCTGATAATTTAGTGAGCTTTGCCGATGCCTATCCTTATTTACTGATTTCCGAAGCGTCTTTAGCTGAGCTGAACAGCAGGCTAGATCGGCCCGTTTCGATGGATCGCTTTCGGCCAAACCTGGTGATTCGCGGCTGCGATACGCCCCACGCTGAGGATGCTTGGAAAAGAGTTCGTATTGGGGAGGCTATTTTTAGCGTTTCAAAGCCGTGTGCGCGGTGCTCAATTCCGACGGTAGATCAGGCGACGGGCGATCGCGGCCAAGAACCGATCAAAACGCTAGCCACCTATCGCTCCTGGGATAAAGCTATCTGGTTTGGTCAAAACTTAGTACAGGAGAACCCAACTGAGGAAGGCTTGAAAACGCTTCATGTAGGCGATGAGGTTGAGATTCTGACGTAAACTAGGCTATGTCTAACGCTTACCAAACTGGCGACGTAGCACCATGTCTATCAAAACGGTTTCGACGACCCCCTTCGACGACCAAAAGCCCGGCACCTCTGGACTGAGAAAACAGGTTCCAACCTTTCAAAAGCCGAACTACCTGGAAAACTTCATTCAGTCCACGTTCGACAGCCTGGAAGACTACAAAGGCAAAACCCTGGTCGTCGGCGGTGATGGTCGCTACTACAACCGCCCTGCAATTCAAACTATTTTGAAAATGGCAGCAGCAAACGGCGTCGGCAAAGCGCTGGTCGGCAAAGGTGGCATTCTTTCTACCCCTGCGGCCTCCTGCCTAATTCGCAAATACGATGCCATCGGCGGCATTATTCTATCGGCTAGCCACAATCCCGGCGGCCCCGAAGGCGACTTCGGCGTAAAGTACAACGTCTCGAATGGTGGCCCCGCACCGGAAAAAGTGACTAGCGCTATCTTTGAGAACACTAAAGCGATTAGCGAATACAAGATTACTGAATCTGATGATATTGACCTCGACTCGCTAGGCTCTACAACCGTTGGCGAGATGACAGTAGAGATTGTTGATTCGGTGGCTGACTACGCCGAGCTAATGAAGTCTCTGTTTGACTTTGACAAGATTCGCACGCTGCTAGAAGGCAATTTCAGCATGTGCATGGATTCGCTGCACGCGGTTACTGGCCCCTATGCCAAGGATATTTTTGAGCAGGCTTTGGGCGCAAAATCTGGGACGGTGACTAATGGCGAGCCTTTAGAAGATTTTGGCGGCGGGCACCCTGATCCGAACCTGGTGTATGCACACGATCTTGTAGAAACAATGTTTGCTGAAGATGCGCCCGATTTTGGAGCGGCTTCGGATGGGGATGGCGATCGCAACATGATCTTGGGCAACAACTTTTTCGTTAACCCCAGCGACAGCCTTGCTCTCATTGCGGCTAACGCAAAGCTAGTTCCTGGCTACAAAGACGGTCTTTCTGGCGTTGCTCGCTCTATGCCAACAAGCCAAGCTGCCGATCGCGTGGCCGAAAAGCTAGGCATAGACTGCTATGAAACGCCGACCGGCTGGAAGTTCTTTGGCAATCTGTTGGATGCTGACAAAATTACTATTTGCGGTGAAGAGAGTTTTGGCACAGGCTCTAACCACGTAAGAGAAAAAGACGGCTTATGGGCGGTATTGTTTTGGCTCAATATTCTGGCAGAGCGGCAGCAGTCTGTTGAAGAGATTGTGGTGGAGCACTGGAAGACCTATGGGCGCAACTTTTATTCGCGGCACGACTACGAGGGTGTCGATAGCGCTAAAGCAAACGAGCTGATGGCTGGCCTGCGCGATCAGCTTGCCTCACTGCCGGGTAAGTCTTTAGGTGACTACACCGTAGAGTATGCCGATGACTTTAGCTATACCGATCCGATTGACGGCAGCGAGAGTAAAAAGCAAGGTATTCGGATTGGCTTTACGGATGGCTCGCGAATGGTTTTTCGGCTGTCGGGCACGGGTACGCAGGGCGCGACGTTGCGGCTGTATTTGGAGAGCTATGAGCCGGATGCCTCAAAGCATGATGTTGATCCGCAGGAGGCGCTGAAGCCTTTGATTACCTTAGCTGATGAGACGGCGAAGATTAAGGAATTGACGGGGCGCGATGAGCCAACTGTGATTACGTAGGTGAATGCGAGCGTCTAGTACGACGGTGGTTCTGGTAGGGGCATAGCAGTGCTATGCCCCTACAGGACTGGTCGGTTCTATTAATATATTTTGGGATTTATGCAAACAACAGCCGACTATACCTGCGCATTTTGTGGCGAATCTAGCACGACGTTTATCGATTTGAGTGCAGGCAGCACACAGTCCTATATCGAAGACTGTCAGGTGTGCTGTCGGCCCAATATTCTCTATGTCTCTGTGAATGAAGAAACCCTGGAAGTAGATATTCAAACGGATTATCAGGAGTGATGTGAGAAAATTGGATACTTCGGCTCTGCGTGATTTCTACGAGAAAAAGGGTAGAAATAGAGCAAAAAGGAGAGAATTGTGACAAAGGGGCGATCGCTTTGAATACGCCTGCTACGATTTCATTTATACTTTGGTGCATATAAAGCATCCTTGTGCAGTGCGGCCATCTAAGCGAGCGACATGAAATATTGGGAATTTTTGATCCAAAAAGAGGGCGATCAAACCTGGCTACCGCTAGAGACTCAGCAGGTAGAAATTTTAGAGGGCCGTTATCGCGTGGTGGCTCATACCGATCGCGCAAACACCGCCATGGAAATTCAGGTAAGCCAGCTCATTACAGATGAGCTGCCGCCTCGCAAACGCGTCCGCAACCGCACCACCCAAACGAATGACTCTGGGCTAGTGATGGTGGTGCCCTACGTTCATCTCAAGCCAGGTCAGTGGGATTTGACGTGCAGCAGCGTTAATGTCATGGATGACCTGATGGGCGACGGCTGGCAGTACAGCGTGCAGCTCCAGGTGTTTGCGCATACCGAAGAAGACTGGTCGGCGGAGTGGCCGGTACCCTCAGATTCAGAGTCAGCCGCCAGCGTGATTATCGAAGATGAAGACGCAGATGAGCTAGCGTCAGATTTTAATCCAGACTCACCGCTGCTTCAGGCCCAAGCAGAGTTGGAATCTCGCCTGCAAGAAAAGCAAAGCCGAAACGGCGCTCAGTCAGCGACGCCTGTTTTTGCTGCCTTTGATAGCGCTGGTAATGCTACCAGTTCTGAAAGCTATCAGATTACGCTCAGGCAGCAGGCTTACTTAGCACAGCACAACCTGCCGATGACGATTGTCGGCAAAGTGAATTCGCTAACCGAGATCGCGCCCGAAGATACCAGTCAGCTCTGGATTCGCCTGCAAAATCCAGAAACAGCGCAGATCATTATGGAGGCGCATAGGCCGCTTAGCCTCGCTCGCCTGCCCGCCGACTTTAAAGTGCAAATTCAGCTTCCTACCGATGTGACCACGCGCGTTATTTTGGGCGAAGTGTCTTTACGAACGGCTGCTGTAGACCCTGGCGATACGGTCAACGTTTTAGCCTCTACGGCGTTTACGATCACCGCTGGCATTGCTCAACTGTTGGATGCGATCGCCAATCAAGACGCCGATATGTTTGCCAGCATCGTTGAAGAAGACATTGCCGTGCTGCCTAAAGCGACTCAGGTTTCACTATTTCCACAAGGCTCTGCCGAACCGGCGATCGCCCCACCGCTACCAAGCCCTGTTCAACAAAACGCAGTTCCGGCTGTAGGCGTCGTGCTGCCCTCTCGCTTGGATGCTGATCATAATGCAGGCGCTCAGCCCCAACTGCCCAATTTTCCTGACAAGCGCGCTAACTTAATAGTGAGCGATGGACCTAGCGCGGTTGCTGATGAACCTGAAGGCGTAGACGCTGAAAGTATAGATGCTGAGCTTGCAAATGATGTAACCGCAGAGATGCCGCCAGTGGTACCACCTGCTGCTCCGCCAGTTACGCCGCCAGCTTCGCTACCGGTTGAGTACCCTATTCAGCGGGTTCCTTTGGTATCGCAACCTGCTCAGTTCTTAGGAACCAGCATTGAAGATAGTGACCTTGAAGCGGATGAAATTGCGGCTGTTTTAGAGGATATCGATCAAGATTTACGCTCAGAAGAGTCTGATTTGGATACGTTGGAGCCGCCGGGTATAGAAGCGGCTTTGCCAAGTCGCTTAGAAACTGAGTCTGTCAGGCGATCGCCCTCTCCATCCACGAGCCGCTCAGATCGCCAAGACGATAGTCTGTTTGCAAACGGAGCCGAGCCGAACCGTCGTCAGCAATCTATCAACAAATCCTCTGATAGTCAGTATTCTGATCGCAAATCTGCCAGCGGTAAGTCGTCTGCCAAGCCGGTAGAGCCTAACTTCGATTTTCAGTCACTGCGGCTAAAAGATCATTTTTGGGACAGGCTTTCATCGCTCACTCACGACAGCCACCGAGAAGCGACCCAATTAGCAAAGAGTATGCGAGAGGCCGGTGTGAGCCGAGAGCGGTCGTCTTCACTGCCGACTGCACCTGCTTTTTCTCAAAACGGCCTGCAGAGTAACGAAGTGGTCATATACGATGAGCCTGCTACACCCTATCCCGCTGCCGATAAGCCAGGTTCTGAAGGCTCAGCTAGTGTGCACTCAGTCCGCTTCTGTTCCTTCTTTTCAAGCAGGCGGATCGCTTGTAGATCGGCTCAGTCGTAGAAGCGCTGTCTCTGAAACTGTGAGTAGTCCCAATCAAGCGGCCAGTACGCCTCAGTCAGCTAATCAAGAAGAGCTGCCAGATATGGTGTTACCCGTGATTAGTGTGCCTATGGGTGATTTGGTTGCCGGAGAAATGATTTCGGTGACGGTGCGAACTCGCCCTTCGGTGTACAAGCCGTTTATTAAGCTGTGGATGATTGACCGGCAGAGTCGGAGTCTGGTGATTGAACCTCAGCTTTTAACGAGTCTGAAACCAGATGCTTTAGGCGACTTGCAGGCGACGACTGAGTTGCGGGTGCCAATGGATTGTTTGGATGTGCAGATTGCTGCGATCGCGGTTGATATGGCCACTCAGCAAGAAAGTAACAAAGCCATTGTCAACCGTCATGTGGTGCCCTCTGCTCAGCCAGCACCCAGAGGCTTTAGCTTCTAATGCTTGGATCAGCGCATAGATCTTTGCGCAAGCCAGTAACCCAAGCCAATGCCTGCGAGGCTACATACCATATCACCTGCGTCTAAAGTTCGATGAGGTGAAAAGCCCTGCGTGAGTTCTTCGGTGATGGTAAAGAGCGTGAACAGTATTGGAAAGACGGGTAGCTGGAGTCCTAGCCGATGAATATGTTTTTGCCTGCACAGTCGATGGCCGAGATAGGTGGGAATGCAGTAGAGCACCACATGGCCTACTTTGTCGTAGTTGGGAAATTGCGATAGCCACACTAGCGGCAGGCGATCGTTGTAAGCGGCCCAGAGAGTGATTAGAAAGGCGCAGGTGTAGGAGATCGCAAGCACTACAATTTTTGAGTCATTTCGAGAGGATTTATCCATAGCTCGGCACTTGAGTAACGATTAACTGTTAGGCAGCTAGCCCATCCAAACGAGCTACAGTTCATGGCTACTGAAAATCCGACATAGCAAAAAAACTATATGATTTAGTCTTTGTAGTTAAACCCCACTTTTGAGTTTATGAAAGTTCGCGCCGCCCATACTCGATTATTCGTTTCAGATTTACCTGCCTGTGCTGAGTTCTATCGCGACGTGCTTAAGTTCAAACCAATTACGATTCAAATTGAAAAAGGGTATGCCGAGTTTGAAATGGACGAGGAGAATAGCGACGCGCGGCTTTCTCTTTTTCGTCGTCAGGAAATGTCAGAGATCTTAAGAACCAGCGGCAAACCTAGCGTGGTTGACTGTCAAGATCAGTTCGGTCTAATTTTTAGCGTCCACGATCTAGACGGCATCTATCACGAGCTGCGCCAGGCAAAGGTTGCCTTCGACGAGCCACCAACTAAGAACACCGAGTTCGCGATTAAAGTTGCCTATCTTCGCGATCCCGATGGAAATTTGATCGGTTTGTTTGAGCCGGTAATGTAAACACGCCCTTATCTCAGTTCTGCATTACCCACTCTACTAGCAACCGAACGCCGTAGCCCGTCGCACCTGGACTGTTGTAGCCGCTCTCTTTGTCTGTCCAAACTGGGCCTGCAATATCCAGGTGTGCCCAAGGCGTTTCCTTTACAAACTGCTTAAGAAAGAGCGCGGCTGTAATAGAGCCACCCGCTCTCGGCCCCGTATTCTTCATATCAGCCACCACAGACTTCAAGCCATCAAAGTACTTTTCTTCCATCGGCATTTGCCAAAGCTTTTCGCCCGAAAGCTCAGACGCCGCCGCTAATGACTGCGCTAGCTCTTCGTCTTGGCTAAAGAGTGCGCCAATATCGTCACCGAGCGCTACTACGCAAGCCCCTGTTAGCGTCGCCAAATCGATGATCGAATCGACACCGAGCTTATCGGCATAGACAAGGGCGTCGGCTAACGTAAGGCGACCTTCAGCATCGGTATTGTTGACTTCAATGGTTTTGCCGTTAGAGGCGGTGAGAATGTCGCCGGGGCGCATGGCATGGCCGCTGACCATGTTCTCGGTGGCGGCGCTGATGAAGTGGACTTCTACATCGGGTTTGATTTGCGCGATCGCCTCAGCGGCTCCCAATACCGCAGCGGCACCGCCCATATCCACCTTCATCATCTCAATGCCCGAGCCACCTGTTTTCAGATTCAGTCCGCCCGAGTCAAACGTAAGCCCTTTGCCAATAATCGCCAGCTTACGCTTCGCGGTTTCGGCAGGCTTATAAACCAGATGAATGAAGCGCGGTGGCAAATCGGACGCTTTGGCAACTCCTAAGTAAGCACCCATGCCCAGTTCTTCGCACTGTTCGCGCTCTAGAATGTTCAGCTCTAAGCCGTAGTTACGGGCAATATCTTCAGCCGTTTCGGCTAGTTTGTCCGGCGTGACAACGTTGGGCGGTGCGGCGACCAGTTCGCGCGCTAGAATAACCCCATCACAGACGGCTTTGGCTCGCTTGATAGCGGCGTCTTCGCCCTGAAAAGAAAGGAGATGGACTTCAGATAGTTCGGTTTTATTATGACTGGGCTCAGATTTGAAGCGACGGTCTTGCGCGAGCGCTAGGGCTGCGCCTTCACTGAGGGCCTGAGCGGTTAGCGCCTGGCTGTTATTCCACACTGGGAAGCTGATGCCCATTGATTTGCTTTTGGCTTTTTGGGCCAAGCGGGCCGCGATCGCTGCTCCTCGGCGTAGGGTTTCTAAAGCCATCCCGTCCGAGCTACCGAGTCCAACTAACCCGATCTTTTTGATCGGTGAGTCGATCCCCAGTCGAGTAATTGCTGTAGAGCCCGCTTTGCCTTCAAAGGCTTCTTCATCAATCAGCGTTTGTAGCAGCCCCTCTGCCTTATCGTTCAGATCGGCCAAAATGCCTGTGAGCGGCAGTGACTCTTCTAAAAGGCCAATGACTAGGCAATCCCCTTTCCAATCCAAACAAGACTGAGCCGACGCTATAAAATCCATTCCCTAATTCTTTCTTAATCTAAATTCCCGTTCTATAGTATCTACTGATTTCGCCGTTTTTCGCGGCTGCATATTTTTTATCCCTTTTGACACAACTGAAGGGCGCAACTGGCGTAACTTTTATGACGGGGCGATCGCGCAACATCCCCCTCTCAATGGCTTCGCTTTTTTGCTACAACATCAGGGAATGTACTCAAAGATTACTAAAAAGATTACTGGCCGCGCCCACTAACACATCAACCATGCTGAAAACGCTAAAGAACAAATGGCCGCTCATAGCGCTCCTCGGCACGGGTACGCTCTCAGTTGCGCTCGTAGTGGGCCTGCTGAAGACAACAGATTCCTTTGGGCCTGCGGTGGTAAATCCGAATGTTGTCACTGAGCAGTCGCCAAACGCGATAGATGCTTCAGTTGTGCTAGGGCTCGTGCAACAGCCACCTGAGTCGCGGCTAAGCACGCTGACAGAGATTGCTGAGCGCGATGAGAGTGTAGAAGGCGATCGCGCTCGATATCTACTGGCAAGCGATCTGATCGCTCGCGGCCAAAGCGGCAGCGCGCTACCGATATTAGAAGATTTAGAAACACGCTATGAGGCCCTAGCGCCCTATGTATTGCTCAAGCAGGGTCAGGCTGAAGCAGCGGCAGGTCAGGTAGAAGCGGCTAAAGAGAGCTGGACGCGGCTGATTAATGAATATCCTGAAGATGCCGCGACGGCTGAGGCTCTATACGAACTAGGCAATCAAGACGCGCCAGAGACGGCGATTTATTGGAATACGCTGCTGACGCGAGTGCCCAGTCATCCGCGCAGTGTCGAAGTGGCCTTGAAGCGCTTAGAGAAACTATCCTCTTCAGCCGCTCCAAATTCTCAGAGCCAGGCTAAACAGCCCGTGGCCAGTCTGGTCAAAGCCACTCAGCAGCAGACTATCTCGCAGCAGACGACCTCTCAGAATCAGCCTTCAGAAATCGAGCCCGAACCGCTGCCCACCGTAGATCTCGATCAGCTCGCACTGCTGAAGATAGTGGCCTATCACGGTTTTAATCAGGCTGGCTACACGCAAGCGCTCAATACGCTGACGAGTACTTACGGCAGCGTGCTCACGCCCGAAGACTGGGAAGCGGTTGGATTTGGCTATTGGGAGACGCAAAACTATGGCAGCGCGGGCGAAGCGTATGCCAAAGCCCCGGCGTCACCTGTGAGCTTGTACCGAGCCGCGCGGGGTAAGGAAAGAGGTGGAAAAACGACGGAGGCGATCGCCTTCTACCAAAGGCTCAATCAAGCCTTTCCCGACGCGCCCGAAACCGCCGACGCGCTGCTGAACTTAGGCAGGCTTTTGCCCAAGCCCGCCGCGCTAGTCACCCTCAATCAGGTGGTCGAGCGCTTCCCTGATCGCGCCGCCGAAGCGCTGGTGCAAACGGCCGATCTGTTTGAAGCCCTTGATAGCCCAGAGTCTGCCCAGAAAGCAAAATCTTCCATTCTCTCTCAGTATCCGGCATCGGAAGAAGCCGCTAAAATCCGCCTAACCTACGCCGAGATCAGCGCTAAAAAAGGCGACTACGCGGGCGCAATTAAGTGGGCTCAGCAGCTTGTTGAGACGGCTCCTGAGGATGATCTGGCGGCTGAAGGCGGTTTTTGGCTGGGTAAATGGCTGCTGAGAGAAAATCAGCCCGACGCGGCTCGGCAAGCCTTTGAACAGGTGATTCGCAATCAGCCGCAGTCATACTTTGCCTGGCGTTCAGCGGTTCATTTAGACTGGGCTGTAGGTGACTTTGATTCAGTGCGAACGTTTGACCCGACGATTGCTTTGCCACCGAAGCGATCGCCCCTCCCCGCAGGCTCAGAAGCCCTTCAAGAGTTATATCTGCTAGGCCAAAACGAAGCCGCCTGGGCGCAGTGGCAAACCGAATTTGACAATCCTCAAGATCCTACCGTCGCTGAGCAGTTTACAGACGGCATTTTACGGCTAGGCGTTGGTGATAATCTCAACGGCATCTTCATGGTGTCTAGCCTGGCCTGGCGCGATGACCCTGAAGACAAACGCAAGTACGAGCAGCTCAAACAAACGCCGCTCTACTGGCAGGCAATCTATCCGTTTCCCTACACGCAGCTAATCACGCGCTGGGCCCAAGAACGCCAGCTCAACCCGCTGCTAGTAACTGGGCTAGTGCGTCAAGAATCCAGGTTTCAGCCTAAAATCGAATCTGTCGTCGGCGCAGTCGGGCTCATGCAGGTAATGCCTGAAACCGCCGAGTGGATTGGTGAGCGTACGGGTAAAACAAGCTATACGCTTACTGTGCCAGAAGACAACGTGGAGTTTGGCACCTGGTTTTTGGACTTTACCCATGAGCAGTTTGATGACAATTCGCTCTTTGCAGTGGCTAGCTATAACGCGGGGCCTGGCGCGGTAGATGGTTGGATTCAAGAAGGTGGCTTTGCCAATGCCGACGAATTTGTCGAAAAGATCCCCTATCCCGAGACAAAAGGCTATATCGATTCTGTATTTGGCGGCTACTGGAACTATCTACGACTATATAATCCTGAAATAGCCGCCAAGGTTGCGGAGTTATGAATCACTGACCTGCATCCAAACGCAATTGCGATCGCACAATCTATTGATAGGATAGTCAACGATTATTGGTAGGATGACTTTAGGTGAGCATCTTTAAGTGAACATACATAGATGTGTGTAAAAGTATTTTTGTGATGTGTGAGCAAAGCAGTCGTCGTTGGTTTCATGGAGTATCGTGACTAAATTTAGTGCCCCGCAGCAAAATCAACTTGCGCAGATTGGCGCTTTCTTGCGTGACAATCGGGAGAAGCAGGCAAAGTCTCTAGAAGATATCGCCATTCGCACGTATATTCGGCCTCAGCTACTAAATGGCATTGAGACGGGCAACCCCGATACGCTGCCAGAACCTATCTTTGTGCAAGGCTTTATCCGCCGCTATGCCGAGGCGCTGGGCCTTAACGGGGTTGAGCTGTCTCAACAGTTCATGGTGACCTCTATTCCTTCTACGCCGCGTCCTGTTCGCGTAGAGCAGCCAGCCGATAGCCCAACGACTCGATTCACTCGCGTTAACGGTGCCGGTGCTCAATCAAATACTGCCGCAGACGACTCCATTCCGATGTTTAGTGCGGGTAGCATTCCAACGACGCCCGTCTCATCAACGCCTGATACTCAAGATGATTTGCTCACGCTAGGCAAGCCTGAACGCAACCCAGCTTTTGAGACTAATCCAGATTTTGCCGCTGTAGAGTCAGCCCGCGTAGATGCTGAGGAGATTCCAAACGCCGATGCTGCCTTCGCTGATGCTGCTTTCCCTGACAGCTCCTTTTCTGAGACGCCTGCCGAGACGCCTGCTGAAGCACCTATTGAAAACGAATTTATCGATAGCAAAAGCTCTTTAGAAAGTGGCATTGCTACCGATAAATTAGGCGCTTCTTCGCTGTCTAGTGATGCTGCGCTGAGTGAGGACTTTGCCAGCCAGGTCGCTGCTTTTGATCGGGATAATCTCAATAACAACTCCTTCAAAGAGCCTAACCTAGCTGACTCCAAACTCAATGAACCTACCCTTGGCGAACCAAACTTTAGCGAGCCCGGTTTCGATCAGCCTGATTCAACGCCAAATTCTCTCAATAGCCAAACATCGCTAGAACCTGCTCAGTTTGATGATGATTTGCCCGCCGCCTTTACCACTCAATCAGCCGCTCAGCCAACGGCTCAATCGACTACTCAACTGTCTGAGCCTTTCAGCCCACAGACTGCTCGTGAGCCGCAGCCGGTAGGGGTAGAATATGGCGATCGCCCTAACCTAAAGCCGTTTATTATTGGTGGCGTCTTAGCGGCAGTTGCGCTCGGTGTGCTGCTTCTGGCAACTATCTTTGGCGGCAATAGAGAAGCCGTTGTTGTTGATAGCTCAGGTGATTCAGCTGAGCAGGTGGACGAAGGCGCTAATGAACTGCCACCCATGCCTGAGACTGAGACACCTGAGCCTGTCGCTACTCAGCCGCCTGCTAGCACTGCGCCCGTTTATGTTGAGGCTACAGCGACTGCCGAAGCGTGGGTAAGCGTAATTGCAGACGGTAATCCGATATTTGAAGGAACGCTGCAGCCGGGCGATGCTGAGGTTTGGGAAGCTGAAGAAAACCTCAATATCTATTCCGGTGATGCGGGCGCGCTAGAGCTTGCTGCCAATGGCGATGCTGCTGAGGTGATGGGCGAAAGAGGCCAGCCCGAAGAAAAGGTCTTTCCTCAGTAATTTTTCACTAGCGCCCTTAGTAACTTACGGGCAACCCTTCAACGCAACCGATACAATAAACAGCGACACCTCTATTCCTAAGACCTGCCTATGACGCCTCCTGTTGATCTTGAGACGGCAAGTGCCAACCTCTCAGCACCAGAAATGGAGCCTATGGACACGTCTGTCGATGCCTTTTTGAATGAAGTGCCCGATGACGTTGAGATGTCGCTGTTTGACCATCTTGATGAGCTGAGGCAGCGGATTCTTTATTCGCTGATTGCAGTTGTTCTGGGCGTCGTCGGCTGCTTTACCAGCGTTCGTCAAATTGTAGAACTGCTCGAAGTCCCGGCTCAGGGTGCTAAATTCTTACAGCTTTCGCCCGGCGAATACTTCTTTGTCTCAATCAAAGTAGCGGGCTACAGCGGCATTTTAATAGCCAGCCCATTCATCTTGTATCAGGTCATTCAGTTCGTTCTCCCCGGCCTTACGCGCCGTGAAAGGCGGCTGATTGCACCTGTAGTCATTGGCTCTAGCTTTCTCTTTTTTGCGGGCCTAGCCTTTGCCTATATCGCGCTAGTGCCTGCTGCGCTCAACTTCTTTATTAACTACGGCGCAGATGTCGTCGAGCAAATGTGGTCTATTGACCGCTACTTCGAGTTTGTGCTGCTGCTGCTGTTTAGCACGGGCCTTGCTTTTCAAATCCCGGTGATTCAGCTCCTGTTAGGACTGTTGGGCATTGTGGGCTCACAGCAAATGCTCTCCGGCTGGCGCTACGTATTGCTCGGGGCCGCTATTTTAGGCGCGGTGCTAACGCCTTCTACTGACCCAATCACGCAAAGCCTGCTAGGTGGGGCGGTATTGTTTTTGTACTTTGGTGGCATTGGCCTTGTAAAGGCGATTGGTCGATAGCTTCTAATGAAATAACAGCGAAGCCGCTGATGACTTTTTGAGATGTCATCAGCGGCTTTGTCATGCGTGCAAACTATGAGTTGTGATGAGATGGAAAAAAGCGGGTTCTTATAGGTTTATCTGCTTCACTAGCTCAGTGCGAATTAGCTATACGAAGAGAGTTAATAGCTGTACGTTTTTTAGTTAGCCATTCAGTTAGCTATCTGCGCAAAAGTTTGTAGAAAACACCTCTATTGGGCTGATATTTAAGCGTAAAAATTAGTTAGATTGCATAACTTCTTTGTTGCTTTCAGGCGATTGACCAAACAGGCTATCTAAGTAAACACGGCTAACCTGGCGGTCTGTAACGCCGTTTTGCATCAGAAACAGTGAGATTGCGGCGCAAAACAAACGATCCTGGCTCCAGCTGGAGTGTACGTCTAGATAGTGCCGTACAGAAACGTGCAGATCTTCAGGAATTTCGACTGATAAACTTACAGACTGCTGCATCGCAGAGGCTCCTTTGAATTATTTTTTGACATCACAAACAGTCGCGATTTCTCTGGACTAACTAGACCTTATATAGCGCCACAATGACGCTTACATAAAGCGCTAAGCCTCCAGGTCAGACTCGCTTGCTTGAGGTGCTCATCATTGTGAGACATGCGTATAGAAATAGCAATGCTCTTAATGTCGGCAGGGTACTTCAGCAAAAGTTTAGGTTTGGCAAAAAAGGCCCTTTCAGCCCTGTTTCTGTTTCATAAGTTCACATTTTTTTCTTATAAATAGCTGCTATCAGCTCTGCCTGATATTCCACAAAAACCAGTAAAATCGCGTAGCTACGTCAAAGCCTGTGGAAAACTCGGCAGCGGTCTGTGGAAAACCTGTGGATAAGTTAGCCGTCATACTAATATTTGTGAACTTACGAAATTGGCAATTTTTGTTGGGCTTTATGGATAATTTGGGCGATCGCCTCAGGCAGTCGCCGCATGACCTTACGACTCGCCACATCTACCGTAACCAGCGTGATTTGTCCACTCAAACATAGCTGTGGCTGCACCTCATCGGTTTCAATTTCATAGAGCCACTGAATCCGAACGCCTTTTACTGGCGCTAGTCGCGTTTTGACAATGGCCTCATCGCCTAGCATTAGCGGTCGCCGGTAGCGCACTTCTAAGTCTACAACGGGCAGGTCGTAGCCCAACTCAACTAAGTGCTCAAACGGTGCGCCTGCTGCGCGCAGGCATTCTATGCGGGCCGATTCCATCCAGGTAATATAGGTGCCGTGCCAAACAACGCCGCCGTAGTCAGTGTGATGAGGCTGAACTCGGACGGGGTATTTAAACCAGGCTGAGGGCGAAGGGGTCGCGTTAACCATAGAGATTCGTTAATGGAGACGTATTTTTTTTGCTTAACGGTTTTAAGTTTTGAGCGTAGTTGAGTCGGTTTATGTGGGTTTGTTTCTAAATTGATATGACACACTGTTGTGAACCACTTGCTGTTTGTAAAGCGATCGCAACCTTTAAGGCACTGGTAAAGCACTGATAAAGCATTAGGGATACTCGATATACCGTCTAATGATTAAGAATATTCTGTTGGCTGATTCGGGCATTGGCAATACCCGAGAGATGATGAAAAAGCTGATGCAGATTCCGCGAATTGATCGCGCTCGCATCACCGTTCTCCACGCGGTTCCTCCTCAATCTACCGCTCAAGCGATGGCTGAATCTTGGGAAAAGGGTGGTAGAACGTTAGCAGAGGCCGTCAGCGAGCTGGATTTAGATCCGGCGCAGGTGAACGCGGTGCTGCGCGAGGGTGAGCCCAAGGATCTGGTCGGCAAGGTCGCTGATGAAGTCGATGCAGACCTGGTGGTAATGGGCTCTAGAGGGCTTAAAGGGCTCCGGGCTATTCTGAGCAACTCGGTGAGCCAGTACGTCTTTCAGCTCTCGTCACGGCCGATGCTGCTGGTCAAAGACGACCTTTATGCCATTCGATCGGTACGGCGCATTCTAGTGGCAGTCGATAAGTCTGATTCGGCGCAGAAAAGCCTTGAGGTGGCGATTGATTTTGCGCGAGATATTGAAGGGAGTGAGATTATCCTGGTGCATTCGGTTTCTAAGCTGAATGCCAAGCTGGAGGAGGCTATTCGCGATCGCCCCGAAAACGATCCTGTCCTAGCCGAGGCCATTTCTAAAGTCCGCCGCATGGGCATTAAGTATCGCTGTATGGCCCCCGAAGGCAAGCCGGGTCAACGCATTTGCGAACTGGCCGATCAGCTCAACGTCGATTTGCTCATTTTAGGCTCGCCCGATCGACGGCCTACGATTGCCAAAAAAATGCCCGATCTGGATTTATTGCTGGGCGAAGCGCTCTCAGATTACGTGCGAGTGTATGCCAACTGTCCGGTGCTGCTGACGCGGATGGATGCTTAGGCAATTCCTTGCTAAACCCGCTTGCTATACGAACTTGCAGTGCCGCTGTACAGCCGCCTGCAGTGTGGCCTCGTAGATGTCGTGTTCTACTTCGTATGCGCCGAAGCGGGCCAGGTGGGGGTTGATGATTTGGGCGTCGAATAGGAGGAAATTGCGCGATCGCAAATGCTCTACTAACAGCACCATCGCCGCCTTAGACCCTTCAGGAATTCGATAAAACATCGATTCGCCAATAAAGGCCCCGCCCAGTGCAATCCCCAGAAAGCCACCTGCTAGCTCATCGCCTTCCCAGGTTTCAAAGCTGTGTGCGTATCCCGCCCGGTGCAAGCGAAAGTAAACTTCTTTAAGATTGTCAGAAATCCAAGTGGTTTCACGATCTGCGCACCCTTCTACCACGGCTGCAAAGTCTTTGTTAATAGCAGGCGTGAATCGTTTTTGGTTGAGCTGCCTTTTGAGTGACTTAGGATAGTGAAACCGATCATCTAGAGGAATCAACGCCCTCTTCTGGCTGGAATACCAGTTAAGCTGACCGCTGTCTTCGGCCATCAAAAAGTAGCCCTGAGCGTAGCACTGAAGAATATGGGGAACAGAGTAAACCATCGTTCCATATTAATCGTTACAGTACGTGAATTAATAGGCGCTTTCGCGTCCTAACCCTGCATAACCCCTTAGCCTTGTATCAACGGTATCGCTGCAACTTTACGCTGCTAAACCCTCAATATGTCCGACTCTCCAGACGCCAACGCTGACATTAACGCCGATGCAGCCGCTACTCGCCCTGAGCCGATAGACTCTATCGAACTGCCGCCTCCTGAAGATGCGGTGAAAGAAGGTCAGTGGCTCAAGGCCAAGTTGCACAGGTGGCTAGACGAAGAATTTTTACCAGAAGTCATCAACGAACACATCGCCGCTAGGGCTTCTCAGGTATTCGTACGACAGCGGATGGAAGGTGAAAATAATTTGAATGCCTTAGTGTTAGCAATTCTTACTGAAATGCAAGGCTACGACTTCTCCAAAAGCTTTTACAGCGAGTTTGCCGTCGCTAATGCCGTGGGCGACTTGCTACTAGATAGTCTTGGCATTGAACGCTGCTGCGGTAACAACTAATAATTCTCAACACGAAAGGCACCCCATTCGTCAGAACGGAATGCCTTTTAAGCTCTTAAGCTGGTTCAGAGCCAAAACTGCTTTCAACTCTAATAACCAGACGACAGCAACCAAACGCTACCAGCTAGACTTCACAACACCAGGCAGTAGCCCTTGGTGAGCCATTTCGCGCAGGGCATTGCGGCAAAGCCCAAAGTCACGATAGTAGCCCCGAGGCCGACCTGTCTTCCAGCAGCGATTGTTCAAGCGAGTCGGCGCACTGTTACGCGGCAACTGCTGAATTTTGCGGTGAACTTCTAGCTTTTGAAGCTGATTGGGCGCTTCATCAAATTCTTTAAGCAAAGCCTCACGCTTATCAGCGTACTTTGCAACTAACTTCTGGCGCTTCTTCTCGCGCGCAACCATACTTTTTTTAGCCATGAGGCAAGTTTCAGATTTATTTCTATGACACAGTATTCCATACTAATCTGTCACGATAGGTTTTGCAAACCCATGGAACCGAACCTACGATGCTTCTGCGGTGACGCTTAAGCTTTTGTTCGTAATGTGGCGATCGCTATTTCTTTCTCTTCTTTTTTGCCTTTGCATCCTTAGCTTTTGCTGCCTTAGCCGCCGCCTTCCGAATCTTCGCTGCCCCCGGACACACGTCTAGCAGGTCGCAACGTCTACACTGGGGCGATCGCGCCGAACAAACCGCCCGTCCGTGATACACCAGCCGAATTGACCAGTTCTCCCAATCCTCCCGCGGCAGCAGCTTCATCAAATCCTGCTCAATTTTGACGGGCTCCACATGCTTCGTCAGGCCGAATAAACCCGAAATTCGCTTTACGTGCGTGTCTACCGTCACCCCTTCATGAATATCAAAAGCGTGGGCAAGCACAACATTGGCCGTCTTCCGCGCAACCCCCGGCAAACTTGTTAAGTCTTCCATAGTGCTTGGCACCTCGCCGCCAAACTCAGCCACTATTTTGTGACAAGCCGCCTGAATATTCTTTGCTTTGTTCCGGTAAAAGCCTGTAGAGCGCACCAATTCTTCCAGCTCTGCGATGTCTGCACCCGCAAGTGCCGCTGCATCAGGAAAACGCTCAAATAGCGCTGGGGTCACCTTATTTACTCGCGCGTCTGTACACTGCGCTGCGAGCATCGTTGCTACCATAAGCTGCACAGGCGTTTCGTAGTCTAGCGAGCAGGGCGCTTCAGGATAAATTGCCTTCAGCCGCGAGAGTAGTTCTAAAGCTCGCAGCTTCTTAGTAAGCTTCTGAAATGGCCTCAATGGCGGTGCCAACATACCAGTCAACGGTAAGGGAATGGCTTCGTAACCATTCTCCTTACTGGGTGGTTGGCAGGATGGCGCTTCTGGACGTGTTTCTGGGCTTATCGTCTCTGAACTTGTAGAAGAGGTAGCCGTATTCACTGACGCAGATTTTGCAGAACTTCAAGCTGGGTGGTATCGCGAATAATCAAAAAGATGCCTAAGCCCAGCAGTAGAAAGATGCCGGTTTGCATGACGCTTTCTTGAAAACGCATAGGTAAAGGCTTACCACGCAGCGCCTCAATAACCAAGAAGGCAAGCTGACCACCGTCTAGAGCAGGTAGCGGCAAAATGTTGATAATTGCCAGGTTGATGCTGATGATAGCGGCGAAAGGAAATAGGCTTCTGCCGTCAGTTTTCGCCAGTCCAGCGCCTTGCTCAACGATCTTGACGGGGCTGCCCACCTGCCCAGCCATCGAGGAGAAGTTTGTGAACAAAGACACCATGCCGCCAGCGACGAGCTTGGTCTTTTCCTGAAATTCGCGGGCTGCTTCGGTGAGCACTTCTACAGGGCTGTTTGCCGGGCGGTACGAAAGGGTGCCGTTAGGCAGCAGGGCAACACCAATGACCGCATCGCCACTTTTAGGGCTGATCTTCGGGGTTACGGTAATGTCTATCTCTTTGTCAAACCGCTGAAGCGTCAGGTCTACAGGCTCGTTAGGGCTAGCCTGAATAATTCTGATTAGCTCTTGCTGTACCGTCTCACCGTCGCCTAAGCGCTCGTCGTTTGCTGCGACAATGACGTCTCCTGCCTTAAGGCCAGCAACGGATGCAGGTGTGTCGGGCATGACTTCTGGAATGAAGACACCCGGCTTGAGGTTAAAGGTGTCGGGTACGCCAATGCTGCCGAACTGAACGACAAATACGAGATAGGCAAAGATCATGTTGGCGATTACGCCTGCGCTGATCACAATGGCTCTATCAAGTACTGGGCGGTTGCGCAAAAGGTTTGGATCGTCTGCGGGGATGTCGCTTTCGGGGTCGTCGTCAGGGAAGCCTACGAAGCCTCCTAAGGGAACGGCTCGTAGGGCGTATTCGGTATCAGGCCCCTGGAATTTCCACAGAATCGGGCCAAAGCCGATGGAGAATCGATTGACGTGAATGCCTTGCAACCGAGCCGCCATGAAGTGGCCGAGTTCGTGAACAAAAATCAGAAGGGCTAAAACCCCAATTACGGCCAATACGGTCATGAGAGATCGCTGCGTTAAGTTAACTTTTGTTATTGTACAGGGCCGTCTATGCGAATGTGTGGGTCTGAGGGCACAGAGCCCCCTAGATTACTGCCTGATTACAAGTTGGCGCTAGGCTGCGATGACGGTTTTCCCCATATACTTTTGCAAGACTTCAGGTACCCCTATGCTGCCGTCTGCCTGCTGATAGTTCTCTAAAATTGCGGCCATCGTGCGGCCTACGGCGAGCCCGGAACCGTTGAGGGTGTGGACGTACTGAGTGCCCTTTTTACCGGCTGATTTGAATCGAATATTAGCTCTGCGGCCCTGAAAGTCAACGCAGTTGGAGCAGCTTGAGATTTCGCGATATTTGCCAGCGGAGGGTAACCACACCTCTAAGTCGTATGTTTTGGCTGCACCGAAGCCTAAGTCTCCTGTGCAAAGTTCTAGAACGCGGTATGGGAGCTTTAGCTGCTGCAAGATGTTTTCGGCGTCAGCGGTGAGGGTTTCTAGCTCATCGAATGAGGTGTCGGGATGAACGAACTTGTACATCTCTACTTTGTTGAACTGATGCAGGCGAATGAGCCCTCGGGTGTCGCGGCCATAGCTTCCGGCCTCGCGGCGAAAGCAGGGGGTGTAGGCGCAGTAGTTAATCGGGAGCTGATCGTCGGTGAGTACTTCGTCTCGGTGGAGGTTGGTTAGCGGCACTTCGGCGGTGGGAGTGAGCCAGAGGTCATCGCGATCGCACTTAAACCCATCTTCTGCAAACTTAGGTAGCTGCCCCGAACCCGTCATAGAATCCGAGTTCACCAAAATCGGCGGCATCACCTCGGTATAGCCTTCGCCCGTATGCCGCTCTAGCATGAACGAAATCAGGGCTCTCTCCAAAGCCGCCCCGTCTCCTAAAAGCGTGACAAAGCGACTCTGAGCAATCTTCACCGACCGCTCAAAGTTCATAATCCCAAGCTTTTCGCCAATCTCATAGTGAGGCAGCTTGCCCGTGCCGTCCGAGATATGCTCATCACCCCAGCGCCGCACCTCTACATTTTCATCCTCGTTTTTACCTTTCGGCGCAGACGCATCCGGCAGGTTTGGCAGCGTCAGCAAAATCTCTTCGATATGCGCCTTTAGCTCTCGCTCATGCGGCTCAAGCTCACCAATCTCAGCTTTAATCCGGTTGCCTTCATCCCGCAGCGCCTTCACCTCATCGCCGTTGGGCTCAGCCCCTTCTCTAATCTTTTGACCGACTGATTTACCGACTTCGTTACTTTTCGCCTGTAAGTCGGAGCGCTTTTTCTCAATTTCTCTTTGCCGCGCGTCCAAGTCGAGCAGCGGCTGCAAATCGTAAGCGCCTTTTTTATCTAAGGCAGCTTGCACCTGAGCAGTTTGATTGCGAATTAGCTTGATATCCAGCACGGCCTTGTCTTCCTTTTTGTGTTCCTTTGGCGCTTGCGGCTTTTCCCATAAGCAAGGTTAACAGGCAAAGGGGCGGTCAGGATCAATGCCCTGCCGCCCCTTCTTTTTATCTAAGTGAGTCCCTAATCTTTCAGAACTACATTACCTGCTGAATCTCAGCGATTTCGGGAATGAATTCACGTAGGCGACGCTCAATACCCATGCGCAGGGTCATCGCTGAGCTAGGGCAACTGCTGCAAGCACCGTTCAGGCGTAGCTTTACGATGGGGCCGTCAAGCTCTACAAGCTCCACGTTACCGCCGTCAGCCAGCAGGTAAGGACGCAACTCATCAAGTATTTTTTCTACGTTGGGTTCGGTCAGGGCCAAAGTTGACATGGTATCTCCTTTATTTATTGACTCAGTTGCTCTAGTTTAGCGTTTGCTTTGCGTTTCTCGGCTGTGTTGTTATCCGCCTTTGCTCATTCTCACTTAGCTACTTTGCAGTTCGTCTAATCTTGCAAGCACTTCTTGGCTATGAATTGCGGGTCGCACACCTAAAAAGCGCTCTTTCAAAACGCCATCTGGATCAATTAAATAGGTATGGCGCATTGACATAGGTTTCATCCATGAGCCATAGGCTTTGCTGACGGTGCCATCAGGATCGGAGAGCAAAGGAAATACGAGCGATTCGGCGTCACAAAATTCTGCGTGTGAATCTACATCGTCAGCGCTGACGCCTAGTATCTGCGCGTTGCGAGCCTGATATTCCGGCAAATCTCGTTGGAATCGCTGCGCTTCTAGGGTGCAGCCGGGCGTAAAGTCGCGGGGATAGAAGTACAAAACGACCCACTGTCCGGCGTAGTCACTAAGAGAAACTTTGCCGTCTTCTAAGGTGCTAGGTAGCGTAAAGGCTGGTGCAGGTTCCTCTAACGTTGGCTGAGCGCCGCCCATGGCATAGGCTGAGGGCGCTATGGGAGAAAGTGCGTAGCCTATGGCGAAGACTGTGGTGAGACAGAGGGATATGACTATGCGAATGAGAAGTGTGCGAATCGAAAGTGCTGGACGAAGCGTCATAGAGCCTGTTGGTAACGGGTTATTACAAGTTTATAATGCGCGGGCGTTTGGTGATGAGGCGATCGCACCCATCAAACCCCAGCATCACCAGCAATAGCCACACCTCATAACTCAAAACCATATAAATGAAAAAATACTGGCGCGAAAGCTGGGCCGTAGCACGACGCATCCTGACCGAATTATTTCGGCGCAAGCGCAGCCTCATTTCATGGATGATGTTCCCCGCGCTGATCTTAATGCTGAACGGGCTTATTACTGCTGAACGCGCAGATACAACCGTGAGCACTGCCTTTGAAGTGGCCGCCCCACCTACTCTAGTCGGCGCGGCTTTGTTCTTTAGCTGTTTGGGTGGCGGCGTTGCGACGGTGGTTTCTGAGCGCGAACAGCAAACTTTAAAGCGGCTGTTTCTGTCGCCTTTGAGCGGCGTGTCTTATTTTTTAGGAATTTTTCTGGCGCATAGTGTGATCGGTGTGGGGCAGACCCTGGTGATTTTTGTGATCGCCACTCTAGCCGGAGCCTCCTTCCCCGATGCCGCCTGGCCACTAGCTGCGATCATCATCCTACTTAGCATCCTCGCCTACGTTGGCTTAGGCTTCATGCTAGGCACCCAGTTCGCCCGTCGCACCGAAGACGTAAGCGCCCTCATCGCCGCCTTTGGCGTGCCCTTAATGGTGTTAGGCGGAGCCTTCCTCCCAATCTCTCTTTTCCCCAACTCTCTACTTGAAATTGCTCGATTCAATCCGATCTACCACATGACCGAAGCACTCACCGACGCTCTGTTGAATACAGACGAGCCATTCGGTGAGAACGGCACACACTTAATATTTCTAGTGATCTTTGCTGTCGTTATGGTGGGCGTCGGCTGGATTTGCTACCGCAGAATGCTTTCCCAAGAACGACAGCTCTAAGAGACTTTTTATTTATTGACTATTGGCTAGTGCCTGGCGGCAGGTGTCTGGAATGTAGATAGCAGACCCCGTAGCGCCTTGCTCTGGCTTCCCAAAGTTCTGCACCCAATATTGACCATAATCAGAGCTATTCGGCGCATCAAATCGGCCAAACCCCACTTCAGTAAAGTCTGCCTTTAAGATATTGTCTCTGTGCCCAGGGCTGTTCATCCAGCCTTCAAACACGCTCGCCGCTGTTCTTTGCCCGGCGGCAATGTTCTCTCCAGCTGCAATCAACTCGTAGCCCGTAGCCTCTATTCGAGTCAGCATCGTTGAGCCGTCTTCACCAACGTGGTCAAAAAAGTTTTGCGTGGCCAAGTCTTCTGCATAGCCTTGAGCCGCTTGACCTAGCTGATACGAAAACTTTAGCGGACTCACGCCCGCATCTCGGCGGGCTCTGTTGGTAAGCGTCAATAGCTCTGAAAAAAAGTCACGGAGCTGCGCACACTCTCCAGCACTAGCGACTAACGTTGCTTCTTGTAAGCTGGCTTGCTGGCTTCCACTTTCGCTGAGTGCACTGTTCGTAATTACCTTTGCACGCGCACCCGTTGCCGTCAGGCTGACCAGTGCAATACTCCACAAAGCAGTCCATTTCATTACAATATTCCTAGTTTCACGGATACTGCTGCTCGCGCCAAAGTACTCAGGTGCTCAGCCAAAATTAGGCACCCAAGTCTTTGGCTCATCGCATAGCAGCTTTGAACCTTTGGGCCTACCGGCCCTATAACTGAATCGAATTAAAAAAGAATGACGATCGCGAGAAAATCAGGAATTAAAGCATCAAAGTTGGCTAACAGATTCGCTTAGCAGCCCGTCAAGATCTATTAGATCTAGTCATTTAGCTCTGTTTTTTCTGCAACGGCTTTAAAGTGCCCTTCGAGGTAGATGCTTCTGGATGCGCTTTTGCTTAACTGTTCCAATCTTCAAATGCTTTGAAGACTTTAGGCGGTTGTAAAGCCAGAGCACATCCGCGTATACAACAATTAGCCGCTTAATATAGAACACGGCTATCTCAGTACGTTTGTGTACAACGGCGTTGATAATAAGCGTCGATCTTTTGCCAGTAGAGGGTTTCGGTGATTATAAAGTTACGCAGTCTATAAATTTGACACGCTTGAGATTGACACGTTGGAATAGATATGGATCGAGCTATTGGGATTGATAAAGATGGTGCTAAAAAAAGTGTTGAAGGGGCGATCGCAACCTTTGGCGCAGGCTGCTTCTGGCACACCGAAGAAACCTTCCGTCAGCAGCCCGGCGTACTCAGCACCTCAGTGGGCTACATGGGTGGGCACTTTGCCAATCCCTGCTACCTAGACGTACTCTCTCGCATTACGGGCCATGCCGAAGTCGCCCAGATTCAATACAATCCAGCCAAGATCAGCTATGAAGCGCTGCTCGCTCTCTTTTGGCAATGTCACGATCCCACAACGCTTAACCGGCAAGGGCCAGATCGCGGTGAACAATATCGCTCTGTAATCTTCTACCACACGCCTCAGCAGGCGCAGAGTGCTCGCGCCTCAAAAGCGAGTCTAGAGACGACTAATACCTATCAAAATCCAATCGTCACTCAAATTGAGCCAGCTACCGACTACTGGCTCGCAACTGACGACCATCAGCAGTATTTCATGCGAAAGCGATCCTTGCAGGTGAAATAGCTCACGCTTACGTAGCGCAGTTAAGACGAATAAGCCCAAGCAACCCGCTACTCGCTTGCAAATAACCGCTCGCCTAACCGCTGTAACCTAATCCGACTGGCAATATACCAGGGCCAGCGATGATACTCAGCCAGCAGCCAGCCTGACATAATACCGTGACTGGTCAGCGTCAGCCCTGTCCACATCATCGGAAAATTGGAGCCTTCCAACGGCGGAAAAATATAGTTAGAAATTGCAATAATGGCGACTGGCACAACCGTAAGGACGCTCGCAAAGCTCCAAACCAAAGCTGCTGTTGTGCTGTTTTGCTGAGCCGTGCGCCACTGCCAGCCGTTCCACTGCCAGGCCATTGGCTGAAGGCTATCGGCTATTTGTACAGATTGAGTTTGCAGGTTGGCTGTGAACATGTGCCGACAAAAGTTGCAGGCAAATACGTCCATCATGGCGATCGCATTCAGCTCTCCACTGCCACAAGCTGGGCATCGATAGCTCTCTTCGTAAGCTAGCCCCTTTGCTGGCGCTACTGTTTTGCGCTTATTCGCTATCGTCAGTCGCCTACCTAGCGAAAGCTGCCGACTCAGTTCTTGGCCTTGCGCCTGATCGTAGCTAAACTCCTCACCCATACACACTTGCCGTTATCAATGCTTCTCAAAGATAAACGGATCAAAACGAGTTCGTGCGGGCATTACCCAATTCTTAACAGAGCACGCAAAATACTCTATCAAAAGGCTTAATAGCAGGCCCCACAGATAAGTTGAAGTACCTACTTTAAGTTGAAGTACCTACTTGCTAGCGAGTCTTGATTTCTCAGCGAGCTGCTTTTGCCCGGATGCTTGCAGCTTAATAATCAAGGCATCTGCCTCAGCCTGAAGGTGCAGCAGTTCAACTTGATGATCGGGCTGGTAAGGGTAGCGCTTCACTTCAATCCAGCAAACTTTAGCCTCGTCATTGGCTCTGAGATTAGCCCTAGTGCTAGTCCCGACATTGGCTTTTACAGAAGCCTTCCCGGTTACTGACGTAGGCATTTTTGCTAATACAGGCATATTCTCTCTCACAGGCTTACTTAACAGATACACAGTTTTCGAGCGGTTCTTATAGCGCGTTCGACACCACCGACAAAAGGCAGTCAGCTCGGTTTCGGCGGTATGTCCCCAGACAGTCTATGTGGTATATCCGCTAACGCAACATGAATATCACGCCGACAAGAGGTCACATACGATACAGCTAGCCACCTCAGTGCGGCTTCTAAAAATAGCTGAACAGACTGCAATAGTTAGGCACTGCCACCAAATTATTAAGTATTTTTCAGTCGATTTGCTAAGCGACTAGGAATTTATACTTAATCAAAACTTAATGGCATTGTAAACTAAATATTGAAACTTGATATTAGCTGAGCCAAAATTCTCGTTTGTGGCTATGCTGTGGCGCTTTAATAATTGTCTAGAAAAATCCCTGAAAGTCCTAGAGACAAAAGCTTTGCCTAAAATCTTATGGCACGCGATGGCGTCACTCTAATCTTGAATCAAATCAAAAAACATCTCTATAAAGTTGAGAGCAACCTCTATCGACAGAGGGGTTCAAGGTAAACTGAGGGGGCTATGCCAAGGCCATGCCTTTCTAATTTCTTACTAATTTTCAAAGCGCGCATGGCAACGTCTTTTTGTACAGATTTTGGTATCTGGAAACTATTGTGACTCTGAGCCCTTTCAAACCCCATTCTCAAGCAGTTCTTAACCCTTCAAAGAAGGATCAGCATCAGGGCTGGCCAGGGCTGATTGAAAAGTACCGCCAGTACCTCCCTGTCAGTGATGTTACGCCAGTGGTCACGCTGCATGAAGGTAATACGCCTTTGATTCCAGCACCTGCGATCGCTCAGCGCATCGGCAAATCCGTACAAGTTTTCGTCAAATATGATGGCCTCAACCCCACTGGCAGCTTCAAAGATCGTGGCATGACCATGGCGATTTCTAAGGCCAAAGAAGCGGGTGCTAAGGCGGTAATTTGTGCAAGCACAGGCAACACTTCAGCAGCAGCAGCGGCCTACGCTCGTAGAGGCGGACTCAGAGCCTACGTGGTGATCCCTGACGGCTATGTGGCTATGGGAAAACTGGCCCAGGCGCTCCTATACGGGGCCGAAATCCTGGCTATTAAAGGCAACTTTGACCAGGCGCTGACTTCTGTGCGATCGGTTGCTGATAAGTATCCGATTACGCTGGTGAACTCAGTTAATCCTTATCGGATTGAAGGGCAAAAAACAGGTGCATTTGAGCTGGTAGATGCGTTAGGTGATGCACCTGACTGGCTTTGTATTCCGGTGGGTAATGCAGGTAACATCACAGCCTATTGGAAGGGCTTTAACGAGTATCTGCGAGCGGGAATTTCTACTCAGCTACCGCAGATGATGGGATTTCAGGCGGCGGGCGCTGCGCCTCTGGTGATGGGTCATCCTGTTGAGTCACCAGATACGTTCGCAACGGCGATTAGAATTGGTAACCCGGCGAGTTGGGATCAGGCGATCGCAGCGCGTGATCAAAGCGGTGGTGCTTTTAACGCGGTCACCGATGATGAAATTGCAGCGGCCTACAGCATCCTAGCCTCAGAAGAAGGCGTTTTCTGTGAACCCGCGAGCGCCGCTTCAGTGGCCGGTTTGCTCAAGGTAAAAGATCAGGTGCCTGAAGGCGCTCGAATCGTATGCATCCTTACGGGTAATGGCCTGAAAGATCCCGAAGCTGCTATCGAGCGTAGCGGCAATCAGTTTAAGGCGGGCTTAGCACCCGATGCGGATAGTCTGGCTGAAGCGATGGGTTTTTAATAAATAACATAGACCGTAATGGGAAAGCCTTAGAGATATCAATGTCTCTAAGGCTTTTTTATATCCTTTCACGGCTGCTTTGTTCCTATGGCTGCTCAGCCGATCCAAATGGTTTCTCACCACGCTCTTTGGCCAATAGATCCACCGCGTCTCCAAGTGCAGCCGTCAGGCTCTCTCGCGTTTTGGCATGTGCTATTTGTTCTTCCTCTAGCAGCACTTTGAGCTGTTCGCACTGCTGTTTAGCAGCGACGAGCTGAGTCTGTAGCTGCTCCACTGAATAATTGCCTTTGATTCGGGCGATTTCTATCCCTAGCTTGCCATCACCCTCATCTTGAGGCGATCGCAATTCTGCAACCGCTCTCTCCAACATCTCCACCCTTCGCTGCGCCGAGGCAGTATCCCGCTGCCGCTGCGTCGCCTCTGATTCGTACAGCTTGCGTAGGTTGTCCGCACTAGCATAGGCGCGATCGCGTTCCTGCTGAAGCTCAGCTACCTTTCGCTGAAGCGACTGCACCTCAGCAAGCCACTGAGCCACATCTTGAGACATCAACCATTCTCCTCTTGACGATCACATCCTCATTACTCAGCAGCTTACGGCAAAGCTGGCAAAAAGCGGTTAAAACAGCAGCCTGGACAGTGAGGCAGGCGCAGGTAAAATAATCAGCACCAACAGGGCTAAGGCAGCGAGCCCTAAAAAGTCACGGGGCCCATTGAGTTCGCTCACATCGTTAAGAGCAGGCTCGGCGGGCGGAATAAACAGCAGCAATATCGCCCACAAGAAGTACTCCTGATAGGCAAAAGACAGTAGCAGCATCAGCAGCTTAGCCACCTGGCTCACGATTGCCGCTGTTCGCTGTCCATACATCGCATGAACGATGTGACCACCGTCTAGCTGCCCAACAGGCATCAAGTTTAGGGCCGTGACGATCAGACCCAAGCAGCCTGATATGGCGAGTGGATGCAGGTTGATCGCACTGTCGGCTAATAGCGCGCTGCCCAAGGCTATCTTGCTAATGACAAGTAGCAGTAGCGAACGGCTTGGATCAAGCGTTTCAAAGGTAAAAAGCTGAGACTCGTCGCCTAACGGCACGATGGTGGAATTGGCTAATCCCCAAAACAAAATGGGGAGGCTGACGACTAAGCCTGAGAGCGGGCCTGAAATGCCGATATCGAATAGGGCTCGGCGGTTGGGCATGGGCGATCGCATCTGAATAAACGCGCCAAATGTGCCCAAAAAGAAAGGGACTGGAATAAAATACGGCAGCGTAGATCTGAGCTTGTGATAGCGCGTTGCCAGATAATGGCCGCTTTCATGAACGCCCAAAATGAACATCAACGAGAGGCCGTAGGCAAATCCCTGTCTTAGTAGCGTCGGGTCGGCTTGAAGCGCCTGTGGATCTTCCACGCCGCCGATAAAGGCGATGCCTGCAAAGGTGGTGGTGACCAGGGTTGTAATTGCCAGTGCGATCGCCAGCCCTGGGCGCGTTAGCTTTGATTCATTTAACTTTCGGAGGCGAGCCGCATGAGCTGCCTGTATCTCCTTAATGGGATTAGCCTCAGCGGCGTCGGCGTCGGGTGGAACCGGGACGGGCGGCGTTTTAGACTGGGGGTTAGGCACGAGGGCAAAGAAAGGAATGCCGTTTAGACCCTCCTGAAAAAGCACCAGGAAGCGATCGCCAAAGCTGCTCTCTACGTTTTCTTGAACGGCCTGATACGCTTCACCGGGCGACGTTTTGAGCTTACCCTTGCAGATCATCGCTTGAGGGCGATATTCAATATCTTGCAGGTAGTAAATTGACCAGGGAAAGCATCGTTGTAGTAACGTCTCTTCATCCCTGGTGATTGGCTTTGTCTTCGCCTTGGGCTGAGCCTTGACCTGATTTTGAGCCGTTTTCTGTGCCAGCGTTTTATCACCAGCGGCGTCTTTTTTCCCCGACTTACCTTTTTGACTAGAGGTGCCTACCATAATCATCACCGCGTACAGCAGCGGGCACAAAATTAGCAGGCCGTAGATCAAAATAGGGGGCGGTGGCTCTTCTCCATTGATCAACATCCATAGGGTTAGCACTAGCACAGGTGTCATCATCACCAGCCAGAGCATCCAGATGGGCGTTGTGGTCATATTGGTGAAGCTACGGCTAATCACCAAATAGGTTACTAATCCTAAAAACAGAGCCAGTAAAACAAGAGGCATGAAAACTTCGCTCGCGATCGCATTTGCAATAACTGCATACTTGACACATTGTAGGTCAGTCACTCAGCCTTTTCTTTTTATTTAGAGCGCTCACCCATGCCGGTTTCGACCAAAGCCCCCCAGCCTGTTTTTACATCTGCTTCGACAGCGGATGCCCCCAGCGATATCCCCGGTGATATCTCCCGTGATATCTCCCGTGATGCCCCTGACATTTTTGCTTTCCCGCCAAACCGCGAAACGCTAGGCGGCACGGCCTATCTCATCTGCGAAAAAGACGCAGCAGGTAACAGCGTCAACATCCTCGTGGACTGCCCCGCCTTGAATGAAACGCATCAAGATTTCATCACAGCAAGCGGCGGCATCAGCACGCTGTTTATCACGCATCGCGGCGGTATGGCACAGGTGCCTGAGTTTCAAAAAGTATTTGACTGCCAGGTGCTCATTCAAGAGCAGGAGGCGTACTTGCTGCCCACTGTAAAAACTGAGACATTTCATCGCGATCACCAGCTTTCCCCTACCAGCCGCGTCGTCTGGAATCCCGGACACTCCCCCGGCTCCGCCTGCCTCTATCACAGCAGCCGCGGTGGCATCCTCTTCACGGGCCGTCACCTACTCCCCACCCGCGAAGGCATACCCGCTCCGCTCCGACTTTCAAAAACCTTCCACTGGCCGCGTCAAC
Source organism: uncultured cyanobacterium (assembly GCA_963793265.1). Lineage (GTDB taxonomy): Bacteria > Cyanobacteriota > Cyanobacteriia > Phormidesmidales > Phormidesmidaceae > Phormidesmis. The sequence continues at coordinate 701,368 of CAWBZI010000001.1, read as the reverse complement.
TCCGCCACGCTCAGCAGCTTCTCATCGACTTCACCCCTGACAATCTCAGCTACATTTGCCCAGGCGCTAGCACCGGCTTTCTACGTGGTGAGAAAAAGATTGCTCAAGCTTATACCCAGCTCCAATCTGTTGATTGGGAGGCTTTGAAGATGGCTTCTGCTGGATTGTAAAAGCCTAATCGGCGGGCATATCCACGCTTTCTTCAGGCAACGGGCACACTTCCACCGCGACTTCACTCGGATAAATTAGCCAGGTTCGCTGCGCAGGCTTAGCCAGTGTTTGAACTAAAGGCGAAAGCTGATTGATCTCTATCAGCCCGCGCCTGGTCTTAATTTTGATGCCTTCTTGATAGATCTTATAGCCCTTACTCCAAGTGTCGCGAAGGCCGCTGTATCGATGGGCTTCAACGCCTTCGTCGGCTAGCTGCTGCTGTACGTTCGCTAGCAATTTTTCTTGCTCATCAGGCGTTGCGTAGGTTACTTCTAGTGCTTTAAGCAGCCTGCGATTGAGGTATCTGCTGCAAAAGTCAGACAGGGTAGGGTCGTTGTGGTGCTGCCAGCGCTGCACGTGATAGGTAAAGACGATATCGTCGCTTTCTAAATATCGCGATAGAGAAATTTCTTGCATGGGTTTGAGTAGCCAGTCGGTCACGGTGGGATCGGCCTCTAGCTCGCCCCGTTTCATTAGCTCGCGCGCGCGGCTAAAAACCTGCTCTAGTACCCAGGTCGCTGAGAGGTTCTTCGGATGGTTGTAAATTTGGGCGTACATGAATGAGCGCACGACTAAGTAGTGCTCAATTGCCGCTAAGCCTTTTCGCTCTACGACGAGCTGTTGATTGGTTGGGTCGTAGTTGAGCGCGAGCAAAATTCGGTCGAGATCGAGCTGGCCGTAAGAAGCGCCTGTGAAATAGCTGTCTCGCATGAGGTAGTCGATGCGATCGCAATCCAACTGACTAGACACCAACTGCCACACGCAGGGTACAGGATGGGTGTGCTCATAAGACTGGCTGATCCATTGCCATAGATCGAGGTGGTAGCTATCTAACAGAGTGCGTACTTCGGGCGATCGCGCCACAATCGCCATCGTCCATTCTTCGTGATGAGAGCCAAATACCTCTTCGGCAGTATGGCTAAAAGGCCCATGCCCAATGTCGTGTAGTAGCGCCGCACACAACACCGTGGCTCGATGCTCCAGCAGTTCGGGATGCAGACTAGCCAAGCGATCAAAGGCCCTACGCGCGACGGCCATCACGCCCAGTGAATGGGTGAACCGAGACATTTCTGCCCCATGAAAAACCAGGCTCGCTGGCCCAAGCTGCCGAATTCGCCGCAGCCGTTGAAAGGCGCTAGTTTCTATTAGCTTCGTCAGCAGCGCTTCTACAGGGTCAGCGGTGTTTAGCGTAATCGCACCGTGGAGCGGGTCGTGGTAGGTGCGAGTGGTTCCGGTCACGGGTTTACTTCTGCGCCGCCGCTAGGGGTTTTGCGGCCAGTGTTTCTGACTCGGTTTGCTCTAAGCCAAACGACTTTGAGAGTAGGGCGATCGCTGCTCTATACTGCGCATCCTCCTCCGTGCCAAACTGCTTTCGCAGCTCCACAGAAGTCTCTACCGTTTCATCAGGCGTAATACCGAGCTTATTAATGTCGTGATGATTCGGCGTCTCGTATTTAGCGATGGTTACCGCTAGCCCCGCTCCATTAGGCAAATCGAACAGACGACTGAATTAGACCTTTCCCAAACGTCGTTTCTCCCACGAGCTGTGCCCGTCCGTTATCTTGCAAAGCGCCCGCTAAGATTTCACTGGCGCTAGCGGTGCCTTTATTCACCAGCACAACTAACGGATCGTCTGTAATTGCCTTACCAATAGCGTCGTAGTTACCGAGCCCGCCCTGACGGTTCACGGTATAAACTACGGTGCCTTCGTCCATCCACATCCTAGCAATCTCAATGCCCGCGTTGAGCAGCCCGCCAGGGTTATTTCTTAAGTCCAGAATGTAGGCGTCAGCTCCCTGCTTCTCCAAGTCTTTAAGTGATGACTTCAGCTCATCGGCGGCATTGCCGTTGAACTGTCCAAGCCGCACGTAGCCTAGCTTAGGCAAACCGGCTTCTGCGCGTAGCTCGGCTGAGACAGGATTGATTTCGATGCGATCGCGTCTCACACTCACTTCAAAAGGCTCCTGACCTTCCCTGCCCACCTTCAAAGCCACCTGGCTACCAATCGATCCCCGCATCCGAGCAGCGGCCTCATCCAAGCTGATACTGTTTGTCGGCGTCCCGTTAATCTCTAAGATTTCATCTTGAGGCAAAATGCCTGCGGCCTCCGCTGGCGATCCCTCGATGGGCGCGATCACTCGCAGATTCGCCATTTCCTCGCTCTTAGCAATTTGTAGACCTACGCCCAGCAGCTCACCGTTCGTATTTGTCTGCAAGCTTTGATACTGCTCAGGCGGTAAAAAGCGCGTGTAAGGGTCGTCTAGCACGGCCAGCATTTCTTGAATGGCAGTGTACGTCTCATCCCAGGTTGGCAGTTGCTTACGCAGCACCTTCTGCCGCAAAAACCACCAGTTTTGATGATTAAACGTTTCATCGACGTAGCTACGGTTAACGATGCGCCACACCTCCATCACCATCTGCTGCTGATTGGTAAAGGCCAGCGCGGTTCCAGCGGTATCTATACGACTAAGTAAGCTGTTTGGCACACCGTTTGACAGGCCGAGTGAGCCTACCAGCAGTGAGCTACTCCAAAGTGTGATTGTCAAACCTACCGCCGCCACCGCTCGAAAAATCCGTCTTCTCATAAAGTTCAGCAAACGTCTCAAGCCAATAACATCATTAATGAAAGTGCCCTCTTTACTAAGATACAGCCTGACTTGAAAGTGACTGGGCGATCGCAAATATCTCACCCTTTCTCGCCAACGTCCTATCTGTCAGACGGCTTCTATGAAGGTATGTAAAGTATACGAAATATTTGTTTTTCTTAAAGTTGCCTTCCAAATTGTTTGGAGTGATACTGATTTGTCTGTCAAAAACGCCCTGAGAGCGCCAAGAGTACGCAAATTACGAGAGGAATCCTGAGAGAAAAATTGATGGTTCCGCTCAGATAGAGCTGAGTCTATCGCCAACTATTGCCGCGCTTACTGGGTTGGAACCCTTTGACTGTGTTACATTTTTTAGTATTGGTACAAACCCTTCAGACATAAATTTTTGCTTCATGTTTACTAAGCAAGTCACCGACTCCAAAACCTATCAGTGGTTCGATGAGCGGCTAGAAATCCAGGCGCTGGCCGACGATATTTCTAGCAAATACGTTCCGCCCCACGTCAACATCTTCTACTGCTTGGGAGGGATCACCCTCGTCTGCTTCATCATCCAATTTGCCACTGGCTTTGCGATGACCTTTTACTATCGGCCTACTGTAACGGACGCATTTGCTTCCGTGCAGTACCTCATGACCGATGTAAACTTCGGCTGGCTCATTCGCTCTGTTCACCGCTGGAGCGCCAGCATGATGGTGCTTGTGATGATCCTGCACGTGTTCCGCGTGTACCTCACAGGCGGCTTCAAAAAGCCCCGTGAGCTAACTTGGGTCACGGGCGTAATCCTCGCGGTTATCACCGTTTCTTTCGGCGTGACTGGCTACTCTCTCCCTTGGGATCAGGTTGGCTACTGGGCTGTGAAGATTGTATCGGGTGTGCCTAGCGCCATTCCGGTTGTCGGCAGCACCATTGTTGAGCTGATGCGTGGTAGCGAGAGTGTAGGTCAAGCAACGCTTACTCGTTTCTACAGCCTGCATACGTTCGTATTGCCATGGTTCATCGCCGTCTTCATGCTTTTGCACTTCATTATGATTCGCAAGCAGGGCATCTCTGGCCCCTTGTAAAGGCGCGATTTGAAGATTTGAGTCGCGTGTTGCCAGCGCTCGCGACTACTCGGTATAAGCCAGGGCCGTTATGCAGTTAATCTTTCCTATGAAGGTGTTAGAGGTGTAACGGCTCAGGCTAAACTAAGTACTAGCTGTTGGTGTCATTAATTTTTAGGAAGTATATCGATGTCAATTCTCAAGAAGCCAGATCTAACCGATCCTATGCTCAGAGAGAAGCTCAAGAAGGGCATGGGTCACAACTACTACGGTGAGCCCGCTTGGCCTAACGACCTTCTCTACGTTTTCCCAATCGTAATCATGGGTACGATTGCCTGCTGCGTAGGTCTAGCAGTTCTTGATCCTGCTTTGGTTGGCGAGCCTGCAAACCCATTTGCAACGCCGCTGGAAATTTTGCCTGAGTGGTACCTGTACCCAACGTTCCAAATGCTGCGCGTACTGCCTAACAAGCTGCTAGGGATTGCAGCAATGACGGCTATTCCTTTGGGCCTGATCCTTGTTCCCTTCATTGAGAACGTCAACAAGTTCCAAAACCCATTCCGTCGCCCTATTGCAACGGCTGTGTTCCTGTTTGGTACATTTGCAACGCTATGGCTGGGTATTGGCGCTACGTTCCCGATCGACACTTCTTTGACGCTGGGTCTTTTCTAAGCGTACGGAAGCATTAGACTTCTTCTTTTGTAAGGTATGTATGCCTTTCTAAAGCTCAAAATCGCTCAGACTCTTCGGAATCTGGGCGATTTTCATATTGAATGACTGCTAAGGTTGCTTTAATGAAGCACAACTACAAATTCGACATTATCTAGTTAAGGTGAAACGTACAAGGAGCGCTGAATTTAGAAAGATGCATAAACAGGCTCGTCTATCGGTCAGCAGCCATTTAGAAGAGCTATCAACTGTACAGAAGTGGTTTCAAGCTCTATACAATGACTTAGCAGCAGAGTATCCTTCGCTCAATCGTCAGTTTGATAAGTTGAACCTGGCGCTGGCTGAAGGCTTTACCAATGCTGTTCGACACGCACATGCCGAGCTTCCTAGCAGTACGCCGATTGAGGTGGAGCTTTGGGTTCAGCTTGGCAAGTCTAACGCTAATATTATTGAAATTCATATTTTGGATCAGGGGCCTCCTTTTGACCCTGAAAGTCTCAATGAACCGGAACCTGGATCATTAAGAGAGGGGGGCTATGGCTGGTTTTTGCTGCGTAGACTAGCCGATCAGGTTACCTATGATTCTGAGCAGACGGCAATAGACCAGAACACGCCAGAGCAGATAGAGCGATCGCAAGCGCGTTCCCAAGTTCAGCGCAACCGCCTGAGAATTGTAAAAACGTCAAAGATTGTGTGAACTATAGGGTTGCGGTGTCGCGATCGCCTGCCGCACAGTATTAAATGGAACCTTGAGGCCGATTGAGATTGCTCTACTTTTGGTTCCGTACGCCTGACTATTTAAAAAGCCTATGACGAAAACTGCACTGATCACGGGGATAACGGGGCAGGATGGCTACTACCTGAGCCGGTTGATGTTGGGTAAGGGCTACCGCGTTGTCGGACTGGTGCCGCCTGCACGGCAAAGTAGCGTTGCAAAACTGGATGATCTAGCCGATCAGGTTGAGATCTATGCAGTGAATTTGACCGATGCGGCGGCGCTCACTAAGGCGGTAAAGCAGTTACAGCCGACTGAGATTTACAACTTAGCTGCGCCTAGTTTTGTGCCTGCTTCCTGGGAAGATCCGCTCGGTACGCTTGATTTAGTCACAGGTACGGCGACTCGGCTGTTGAGTGCCACGCGGCAGTTAGGACTGCCGACTCGGTTCTATCAGGCGAGTTCTTCAGAGATCTTTGGCGATGTTCAATCTGCTCCACAGACATCTGAAACGCCATTTCGACCCAAGAATCCTTATGGCGCTGCAAAGCTACATGCCCACTGGACAATGGTTCATCATCGCGATCGCTACAATCTATTTGCCTGTAGCGGCATTTTATTCAACCACGAGTCGCCGCGCCGTCCGCCGCAGTTTGTCACCCGTAAGATTTCCTTGGCAGCAGCCTCTATCAAATTAGGGTTGAGCGATCGCCTCTCAATCGGTAACTTAGACGCCAAACGGGACTGGGGGTTTGCAGGCGATCATGTGGAGGCTATGTGGCGAATGCTCCAAGCTGAGCAGGCTGAAGACTACGTGATTGGTACGGGCGTATTGCATACGGTTCGAGATTTGGTGGCTGCTGCCTTTGACTGCGTTGATTTGGACTGGCAGAAGTATGCGGAAGTCGATCCGGGACTGATTCGGGAGGATGAGCACTTTCAGCTTGTGGCCGATCCAACGAAGGCTAAGCAGAATTTAGGCTGGGAGCCTCAGGTTAGTTTCGAGGCATTGGTAGCTAAAATGGTGCAGGCGGATCTGGCGCGTTTAAAGGCTGGAACCGTTGCCCCTGTAGGAGCTAAGTAGGATGAGACATGTGTTTGTATTTTTGGAGGTGTTTGGCTGCGAAGGTGGAATTCAATCTTATATAAAAGATATTTTGGGCGCTTACGATCAGCTTGCGCGCCAGAGTGATAAGGGCATGAGGGCGGATGTGTTTTTGCTCAGGGATCCTGAGATGCCGCATTCCTTGCAGGGCGGCAGTCTTAGCTATCATTACTTCCAGAGCGATCGCCCGATGACAGGCCGGGTTCAGCTAACCCTATCACTGCTGACTTATCTCATTCGCTACCGGCCCGAGCGGGTTTTTTGCGGCCATATCAACCTAGCGCCGATGGTCGGCCCGCTGTGCCGCGCGCTCAGAATTCCTTATACCCTACTGACCTACGGCAAGGAGGTTTGGTACGAGCTACCCGATAAAGACCAAAAAGCGCTGTCTATGGCTGACCGCGTGTGGACAATCAGCCGCTATAGCCGGGACTTAGCCCATCAGGCTAATCATGTGCCCAAAGAAAAATTTGACATGCTTCCCTGTGTCGTCGATGGCAGCATCTTTACGCCAGGAGCCGCGCCAGAGGCTTTAGTAGAGCGCTATCAACTACAAGACTCGCGCGTCTTAACAACGGTCGCTCGCCTTTGGCCCGGTGACATTTATAAGGGCGTTGATGTCACAATTCGCGCCCTGCCTAAAATTGCTGCTGCCTTTCCTAATGTGAAATATGTGGTGATTGGACGAGGCGACGACCAGCCGCGTTTGGCGAAGCTAGCAGCTGATCTGGGCGTTGCTGATCGCGTTGTTTTTGCGGGCTTTGTGCCAGACGATGAGCTGATAGACCACTACCGAATGGCTGACGTGTACGTGATGCCTTCTAAGGAAGGCTTTGGCATTGTTTATTTAGAAGCAATGGCCTGCGGTATTCCTGTGGTTGCTGGTGATGATGATGGCTCAGCCGATCCGCTGCAAGATGGACGCGTTGGTTGGCAGGTGCCTTATCGAGATTCTGAAGCAGTGGCAGCGGCTTGTATTGAAGCGTTGAGCGGTAAGGATCAGCGATGCGATGGGCTGTGGCTGCGGCAAGAGAGCCTAGCAAACTTTAGCGCTCCAGCATTGGTAAGTCGGCTGGGCGAACTGCTAGAGGTTGGCTAGTTTGGCAAGATTGGTACGGTTTGCCAGCTTTGCGCTGGTTGTGCTTAGCACTACGATGGGGTGTATACATCGAAGTAATTTTCCTCACTGGTGAGGTACGACAACCGTGAATCAAAATTTTAATCAGCTACAGGTTCGATTTCCCGGTTTGGGCTGCTGGCTGTTTGTTCTGGGTGCATTCTGGCTGATTGGGGCGATCGGTATTGGCGGCCTGATTAAGTCAGTTTTCGCGATTGTGCTGTTTGTAGTACTCGCACCTGTCCTAGCCTTTTTTGCCCTTCAGTTTTGGGTAAAGCGCAACTTGGTTAACGGGAGCTGTCCGGTTTGTTCTCAGACGCTGGCGGGCCTGAAAAATTCAAAGATGCCTTGTCCTAATTGCGGTACAGAGCTGGCGGTGACGGGCGATGGATTTGAGCGGTCGGCCCCTGAAGGGGTGATTGATATTCAGGCGGTGGATGTGCAGGCATCGAATGTGCAGAGTACACCGGTAGAACTTGGCGATACCTCAGCGACGACGATTGATGTAGAAGTGCAGAGATTGCCTGACGCTGACAGGTGATCTTGCAAAGGAGCTGTCGGTAATGGATCGGGTAATGATCGTGACTGGGGGCGGGCGCGGTATCGGTGCGGCGACGGCTCGTTTGGCTGCGGCGAGAGGCTACGATGTTTGTGTTAGCTATCGCCGTAATCGAGAGGCGGCTGAGGGTGTTGCTGACTCTATTCGGCAGAGCGGGCGGAAGGTAATTGTGATCGCTGCCGATATCGCTTCAGAAGCAGACGTGCACCATCTGTTCAGTCAGGTAGACGAACAATTAGGCGCGGTAACAGCATTGGTAAACAACGCAGGTATTTTAGAGCCGCAGATGCGTGTGGAGAACATGGATGCCGTCCGCTTAAACCGAGTGTTTGCAGCGAATATCACGGGTAGCTTTTTGTGCGCGAAAGAAGCAGTCAAACGGATGTCTACGATACACGGTGGGAAAGGTGGCGCGATTGTTAATGTTTCTTCTGGCGCGGCTCGTTCGGGTTCGCCTAGTGAATATGTAGATTACGCTGCTTCTAAAGGTGCAATCGATACGATGACAGTAGGGCTAGCTAGAGAAGTCGCCACTGAAGGAATTCGGGTGAATGCAGTTCGTCCAAGCATGATTTACACAGATATTCATGCGAGCGGCGGCGAGCCGAACCGGGTGAATCGCGTTAAGTATAAGGTGCCGATGCAGCGCGGCGGTGAGGCTGAAGAAGTGGCTCGCGCGGTGCTTTGGCTGCTGTCGGACGAGGCTTCGTATACGACAGGTTCATTCATTGATGTGACCGGAGGGCTTTAGCGCTGGTCTTTTATCACATACTCAAAATAAAAAAAAGGACGCCTGATGTAGTTCGAGCGTCCTTTTTCGTGGTTTGTTTTAGCGCAGTGACCGTTGATCGATGAAACTATTGGCTAATAGAGAGTGTGTAAGGGTGGCTTTCGCCTTTGCGATCGCCCACAAACACCCGATACTCACCCTGGTTAAGCAGCCCTGGCGCTTGAATTACACCGCCATCGTAGTTGTGTGCAAACACGCACTCACTAAAGCCATTCGGGCCGGTGATCAGCAATGTGTAGTCGCCCTGGCTTTCTACTTCAAAACTCAGGGAGGCGAACATTTCAGTGACGCTAACAGTTTGGCCCGCAGACGGGTTAATGTTTCCGCAGGTCGAATTTTGGTTTCCGCCTGTACGCCCAGTTAGCTCAATGGGCGCAGCTAATGGTGTGCGGGCAATGGACTGTGCCGATGCTGTAGAGCCGATAGAACCGACAGATAGAGCAGCGACTGAAGCTAAAAGTAAAGCAGGTAGGCGTCGCATAGTGAGTTTCAGGAAGGGTAAAAAGCTGCTGATAGCGCAAACGACTTGTAAAGGTGTCTGGCTAATTAACAGCCGCGTATTTATAGTTAGATCGTAGCTTCACGGGCTCTGCTCTGGTTGCGAAAGCTGTGACACTTCATGCAATGGCGTTTTGAGAAACTACCATATTGCAACAGTACCAGAGCTACGCTGCTGAGCCTTCGTAGCTAAGTTTTTTTAACGTACCTTTTGGTTTATTTACTTTTTAGCGATCGCCCCTGGCAAAGCCTATGCAAAGAACTCGACTCAATACAATTTTCAACCAAATTACGCTGCGCTTCAGACAGTGGGTATTCAATCCATGGCGGCGGCTATCAGTGATTTTGATCAGTCTGCTGCTAGGCAATTTCTTTGCGACAGCAATTTCAGCGACGGCGGGGCAGGCGGCAAAGCTCGATGTCACCATCGCGGCTTTTCTACTGCTGCTTGTGGAGTCTATTAGCTGGCTTTACTATCGATTTACGCCTAGAAGACAGCAGGCCGCAAATATCAATGAGCAGCTTGTTGCACCCAACGCCACGCCACCTAGTTTGCTAGATCCTAGTTCGGTGATCCCTACGGGGCTTGATGTTGGGCCTGTGCGATCGCGCTCCACCCTCGCCGAATCACTTAATGCTTTCAAGCTCGGCCTAATCTATGGTTTATTTGTCGAAGCCTTCAAGCTAGGTAGTTAGTTAAGGGCAGCTAATGACGAATAGACGAAAGCAGCGTCAGCAGATAGCGCGATCTGGCCTCAATGGCTACCCAGTCACCGTTTTCGACTTCGTGCTTGGGAAACAGTGCGCTCGAAAGACCTACTGCAACTGCGCCCGCCTCAATAAGTTCAGCAGCACTCTCACTGGTGACTCCGCCTGTAGGCACCAAAGGAATCGGCCCGAGCGGCTGTAGAATGCTGCGAATGTAAGCGCCATTACCGATGGTTGCAATTGGAAATACTTTGACGCTAGTGGCACCTGCTCGCCAGGCGGTGACAATTTCTGTGGGTGTCATCGCGCCCGGAATGAGCGGTATGTGGTGCTTTTGAGCAAGTGAAATGAGTTTGCGATCGGTATGCGGGGTGAAACAGAACTGGGCTTTAGCCGCAATCGCCGCTCTCAAGTCATCCACGCTCAGCACCGTCCCAACGCCCACTATGCACTGGGGCAGCGCTTGCCGAATAGCTTTTATCATCACAGCGGGCTGCGCGTTTTGATTCCAAGCCACCTCAATTAGGCAAAAACCACCTGAGGCAGCGGCCTTTGCCATCGCGAGGCCCGTTTGTACGGAGGTGGCTCTAATGATCGCGATCGCCCGATGCTTTTCTAAGAGCGCCACCCAGCTTGCTCTTACCTCAGATAAGGCATCAACGGTGGCTCTCTCAACGGGGTCAGCTCCTAAACCAGCCATTTCATCCAACCTTTAAAGGCTGTCTAATTTCAAGCTAAACGCTTGCGCAAAGAGGCTGCTCGGCGCTGGGCCGTTTCGTTTTTGGGCTCAGCCGTCAGAGACTTTTCATAGGTTTCTAAAGCCTGCGGCATGAGCTGTTTGCGTTCGTAGGCATGAGCCAGGTTATTGAGCGCTGTGACATAGCCAGGGCTAATTTTAAGCGCTTCGTTATATTGACGAATGGCTGAGTCAAACTGATCCTGCGCAAAGTAGGCATATCCCAGTGCATTGTGCACTAGCACTTCGTTTTCACTGGTTCCTTCTTTCGAGAGTTCTTTGAGCGCTTTTTTAAGATAAACAGCGGCCTGTGCGTATAGCTTTTTATCTAGCAAAATGCTGCCTAGCTCGTAATACTCTACGGCGTCGCCTTTACCGTTAGTGAGCTTTGTCTGTAAGTCGGATAGGGTCAGCTCTACTCGGCGGGTGACCCACACCTGCTTCACAACAAAAAAGGTCGCTATGCTCAAAAGCCCTAGCAAGATTCCTAAGTAAACGATTAAATAGTTGCCATTTTCCATGGTCGGCGGTGGTGTCTTTGATTTCTCTACGCTGGCCTTATTTTATATCAACAGACCAATCCTTGAGGGCGCGCTCACAAAACGCAGCATCTATTATCTATTTTCTGAGCTGCTTATTTTGTTAGCTATTCGTTATCGACTGGGCCAATGTTGGGTAGCTCATTCTCTGGCCTGCTGTCAGATTCTTCAGGGTTTAAATCGAGGTCTACTTCTTCTTGTTCGGGGTCTAAGTCAATATCGACATCGATGCCAAAAGGTTCTTCTGCAGACGGTTCTATTTCTATGTCGATATCAATCGGTTCGCTGTCGGGAGGCTCTGCTGGTGGGGCAGGCCCGATGTTCACAAACTGCGATGATTCGGCGGGCAGACCCCAATAAGCGGCTCTTTCTTGTAGCCAGCCTTCTGTATACCAGCGTCGGAGTGCCCGGTTAATGGCTTCTTTTAACGATGTGTATTGTGTGCCTTTAGGGATTGCGACTGATAGCGGATCGGCGGTGATGATGCTCTCTAGAAGGCGGTAGTCGGCGCTGCTATTAGATAGCCAACTGGTGAGCACCGAGGCATCTCCAGCAAAGGCATCCACGCTACCAGCGGTAAGTAAGCGCTGCCCTTCGGCGTAGGAGGTTACGCCGATGAGCTGAGCGCCGGGCAAGATATAGCGAACGCTAGGGACGGCGCTCGAGCGGTCGATCAGGGCGACTTTTGCAAGGCGAAGGTTTTGGAGAGATTGGATGTTCGGCTGGTTAGTGATGAAGGCGGTGCCGTCAAGATAGTAGGGATCGCTGAAGTTGATTAGGCGGCGGCGGGCTTCGGTGATGGTAATAGCTGCGATCGCAATATCCACCCGCTCATCTAGCACCGCACTCAGCCTATCTGTATTGCGTACGGGCACCAGTCGAACCGCTGAGCTGTCGCCTAAGAGTTCATCTGCTAAACGCCGGGCAATGTCTATTTCGTAGCCGCTAAGCTCGCCGCTTGCGGTGAGGAAGGCAAGCGGGGCGCGGTTGTTTTTGACGGCGATGGTGATGTAGCCGCGATCGCGAATTTCTGAGAGGTCGGCAGCGATCGCTTCGTTATGCGAAAACCTAGCTATAAACCCGGTCACGAAAAATGGGGGCAACAGCAATAGCTGCACCCCCAATCTCAATCCTAGTTTCTTCAGCGTTAGCCTTAGCGGCTTCATCTCTGATGTCAACAGATTGCGCACAACTAAAAACCGTGCTTGTCTACTTACTATTACTAGCCTTCTCGACCACTTTAGTAAAGCTCTCAGGATTCAACACCGCTAGCTGCGCAAGCATCTTACGGTTAATTTCGATATTGGCCGTTTTCAGATCACCAATCAAACGGCTGTACGTTGTGCCATTGAGGCGAGCGGCGGCATTGATTCTGGCAATCCATAACCGGCGGAAGTCGCGCTTGCGGCGGCGTCTGTCGCGGTAGGCATTGCGCAATGCCTTCATTACTTGCTGATTAGCGGTGCGAAATAGCTTAGAGTGCGAACCCCGGAAGCCTTTAGCCAGTTTAAGAACTTTCTTGCGGCGTTTGCGAGCTACATTACCGCGCTTAACACGTGCCATGGTCTAGTTTTTCCTTTCGTTTTGAATCTTTCGTTGAAGTTCGGATGCTTATACTTGCTAGCCGTGAAGCTTACAGATAAGGCATCATCAGTTCAACCCTTTTAGCATCGGTTTCATGCACCGTAGTCATTTTAGAAAGCTTGCGCTTACGGTCTTGATCTTTGCGCTCTAGAAGATGGTTTTTGTACGCTTTGCGGCGCATAATTTTGCCACTTCCACTGCGGCGGAACCGCTTAGCGGCGGCGCGGCGGGTTTTTAGCTTAGGCATAAAAATTGTAGAGATTTGAAGTTCAGATAAGCTCTTAGACTCTGAAAGAATTAGTCTCAAGTCAAAAGAAGCCCTACGATTGCGTTTGCTTCGCAGTCTTTGATGATACTACGCGCCAGAAGCAGTGACAAGCACAAAGATTGCCTTTTAGCTGCCCTGTGGCTATCTCTTTTGGTAAGCACTTTTAAGTGACGTTTCGATCTCGAAGCGGCTAGGCAAATCTCTGTCAAAATAAACGCTTAACTTGCATACAAATTCTCAACAGAACTCATCAATGACTATTTCTAACCAGACGGCTGCTTTGCAACGCGCACTCGACAATTCTGCGGCGCTGAAGATTATTAGCGGCCTTACTAACTTGGATCGCAAAAACGTTGCTGATGTTGTCAAAGCGGCTCAGCAGGGCGGCGCAACCTTTGTGGATATTGCGGCTGATCCAGAGCTTGTTCGCCTTGTAAAAAGTCTGATAGATCTTCCCGTCTGTGTCTCGGCAGTCGAACCCGATCAGTTTGTCTCAGCAGTAGAAGCGGGCGCTGATTTGATTGAGATTGGTAACTTTGATGCCTTCTATGCGCAAGGCAGACGGTTTGAAGGCCCTGAAGTATTGGCTTTGACGCAGCAGACAAGAGCGCTGCTACCTAACGTCACGCTGTCGGTGACGGTGCCTCATATTTTGACGCTAGATGCTCAGGTTCAACTGGCAGAGGCGTTAGTTTTAGCAGGGGCCGATATCATCCAAACTGAGGGCGGTACAAGCAGTGCACCTACTCATGGCGGCGTTTTGGGCCTGATTGAGAAGGCCGGGCCAACTTTGGCTGCTGCTCATGCGATTTCGCGCGCGGTGTCTGTACCTGTGCTGTGCGCCTCGGGGATTTCTGATGTGACTGCACCGATGGCTTTGGCAGCCGGTGCGGCTGGTGTAGGCGTGGGTTCGGCTGTAAACAAGCTGAACGATCCGCTGGCGATGGTGGCTGTAGTTCGTAGCTTAGTTGAGGCGATGCAGGCTGTGTCGGTTGAGAAGACTGCCGTTCGGTAAGAGTCAGTCGTGAATTTAGCGACTACAGAGGCGCAGAATAGCAATCTTCGCGCTTCTGTAGCTCATTTGAGAGGGTGGTTTTTCGGCTACGCGGCGGTAGTTTTTTGCGATCGCACATAAGCCTGCAAATCCTCAATCGTAAAGATAGGCCGAAAGTTCAGCCCCTCCTTTTCGTACAGCTCGCGTCCGCCCTGCTGCCGATCAACTAGAGCTAAAATGTCATTCACCTTATAGCCTGCATCTCGCAATCGTTCTACGGCCTTCAAGGCTGAAGCGCCTGTCGTTACTACGTCTTCCAAAATCGTGACAGGGCTGCCTGCCGGTAGCTCTGGCCCCTCTATATAGGCGCGAGTGCCGTGTCCTTTAGCTTCTTTGCGAATAATCAGCGGCGTCACGGGCTTGTTTTCGTAAGCGCCCACAATCCCGACTGCGCTCACCATCGGATCGGCTCCCAATGTGAGTCCGCCAACGCCAACGGTATCTGCTGGCAGCATATCTAATAAAATGCGAGCGACCATCAAAGCGCCTTGGGCGTGCAAAGTGACTTGCTTCCCGTTGATGTAGTAGGTGCTTTTTTTACCGGAAGAAAGCGTGAAGTCGCCTTCTTTGTAAGCTACCTGGCAGATAAGTTCTAGTAGCGCTGAGCGCAGGTCGCTGAGATTGGTAGATGGGAGATCGGCAGCAGAAATAGTCATAGCGTATGGGCGATCTTAAGTTTGGAAAGCTTGATTAGTGTATAGGGAATCTAAGAATTTGCTGGGTTAAGCGGGTACCCTCTATAGAAATGTTTGCAGCCACTCTTGAGGGAAAGTAATAATCATGGCTATTGAATTTCAGGGCGCAGTGCCTGCTAATTTTGGACGAAAGGTTCTAGGTTTGTCTGGTCGAGCGATCGCGGTTAGCTTTGGCATAGGGATTATGGGTGCGATCGCAACTACAGCCCTTTTAGCACCTGCCGCTAGCGCTCAAGAAACAGTTTTAGAAGCGGTTGAAGACATCAGCGAGCGTCGCTCTGGTGACTACTACAAAAATCGTTCCATCTTTAGTCAGGGTAATTTCATCTTAGGCTTAGGCGGCTTTGCCGATCAGCGCATCAACCGTGACTCGGCGGCACTCTCTGAGGCTTACCAAGAGCTAATGCTGCTACAAACCCAAAACACCGCAACCGTTCGCATTCCTGACCTGCCGAATCCTTACACATCGTCAGTACAACTGCTGCCGACCTCTCAAACCAACAGTCGAGTGATTGGCAGTGAGCTTAACTTCGAGCCCCTACCGCGCCGGTAAATAGCGCTAATAGGAAAGGCGTTAATCCGCTCTTCGTAGAAAAAGGGATGTGCAAAACTAATTGCGCATCCCTTTTTTGTTTCTGCCTTTCTCGCTTCAGGCGAAGATCCGCGTTTTACACAGTTTACACAGATATATAAATCCAGGGTGCAGGAGTTGAACCTGCCTGGGGCGAATTATGAGTTCGCTGCCTAATCCGCTCGGCCAACCCTGGTCAGTTGCTAATATACTATCTTGCCTGCCTTTGTATCTACCGGGAACCACCTAAAAAGATAGAAAAGAAATTCAAGTTTAGGTTCAGTGCTACTAAATGGGAGCGAGATCGGGTAGACTCCCAAAATCACCTGTCCAAAACCATACTTCTAACATTACTTGTCTAAAATACCTGCGAGAACAAATCTGTGAGAATTAATCCGGCTGTTGCCTTTACGCTGATTTTACTGACGCTAATGTTTGGCGCTGGTATCGTAAGTTCTTCCTGGGGCTATGCGCTAGGAAGGCAGGCTCTAACGGGTGTGCGCCAGCCCGAAACGCGGCCTTCTAATGCCGCTACAGCTAATCGTGCTGGAGAGAAGCACGGTCAGCTTGTGCTTTTGGATGAAGATAAAATTATTGATGAAGTGAACGCGCGAATCGATAGCGGTAACTAAGTGAAGTCAATAGTTTTTGCGGATAATCGCCCAGATGTCGCTGACTGATACACAAGTGATGATTCGGTTGCTATCGGTAGTGACTTTAATCGGGCTGAATGCTTTTTTCGTGACGGTGGAGTTTTCGATTGTTTCGGTGCGGCGATCGCGCATAAATCAGCTTGTCCTCGCAGGCGACACCCAAGCTCAAACCGTCCAAAAACTACAGCGACAGCTCAACAGTCTGCTCTCTACAACCCAGCTAGGCATCACGCTCTCTAGCCTAGCGTTGGGCTGGATTGGCGAGCACACCATGGCGGCATTGATCAAGCACCAGCTCACTCGCTTTGCCCTTTGGCTTCCGCTTGCGCCAAACGCTACCCAGTTTCTCTCTCACTCAGCCGCCGTTCCGATCGCCTTCTTACTGTTGGCCTATTTACAGATAGTACTAGGCGAGCTGTGCCCTAAGTCAGTCGCTCTTATCTATCCTGAGAAAATTGCTCGGTTTCTCGGCCCACCCAGCCTCACGATTGCCCGACTGCTAAACCCTTTTGTCTGGCTATTGAATCGCTCTACCCGACTACTGCTCTCGTTAGCAGGCATCAAAAATCATGGCCCCGGTCACCATGGCCGAGTAACGCCCGACGAGCTGCGGCTACTGATTACAACAGCCACAGAAATTCCAGAGCTTCAGCAAGAGGAGCGTGAGATTTTAAGCAACGTCTTTGAGTTCCGAGTGGCGACGGTCGAAGAAATTATGGTGCCGCGTACGAGCATCGCCGCACTGCCTGACACGGCCACTTTTCAGGATTTTCTTAATGAAATGGTGACATCTGGCCATTCGCGCTATCCGATTACAGGCGAATCTCTAGACGATATTCGCGGCATTCTTCACTTCAACGATTTGGCCGTGCCGCTCTCAAAAGGTGAGCTATTGCCCGATACGCTAGTTGCCAGATGGCTTCAGCCTGCGCGAGTCGTGCCAGAGCTGCTGCCGCTGAATGAGCTGCTGACCCAAATGCAGCAGTCAGCTAGAGAGATGGTGATGGTCGTCGATGAATATGGCGGCACCGCAGGTTTGGTTACCTGGCGAGATTTGACGGCTGAGATCATTGGCGATGTCGATACGCCTACGCCTGAGATGCAGGTGATTCAAAAAGATAGTCACACCGTTATTTTCCCGGCTCAAACTGACTTGGAAGACGTGAACGAGCGCCTGTCGATCCATTTGCCGACTAGCGATGAATATCTCAGCCTGGGCGGATTTGTCATTTTTGAGATGCAAAAGATTCCACAGGTGAACGAGCAGCTAACGTACCAAAAGCTAGAGCACCCTTTAGAATTTACAATCGTTGAGGCTGAAGGCCCCCGGCTCGACAAAATTCAGATTCACCGACCCGGACTCAGACTCAGGCTGACGAACACCACCGCGCCTGTCGCAGTCAGAAAATCGGCTGATAAGTCTACGTCGTCAGCAAAAAGACCCGCTCAGGGCGCGCGTAGACATGGCAGATGATCTCAAAGGGTTCCTTAGCGTAGGACAGATCAACAACCGGCAACGGGATCAATTCTAACTGCCGTGCTTTAGAGCTGTAATATTTATTAGTATTATGTGTAGTACTGTTTACGTACTGCCGCAACTTGAGGTGTGAGACTGTGCAGAGCCAACCGCTACCGTTAGCCGACGCGAATTCTTTACCGCTCGCTAACGCTGATACCACTCCATTAGTGGGGGCTGCTATCTCGCTGTCTGAACCTCGTCCTTATAATCGCAATCGGTCTGAGCCGGTGAGAGTGGGCGTAATTGGAATCGGCAATATGGGCCAGCACCACGCGCGGGTGCTCTCGCGGCTAAAAGATGTGCAGCTAGTGGGCGTCTCGGATGTCAATATTGAGCGCGGTATCGAGACGGCGAGTAAGTATCAGGTTCATTATTTTGAAGAGTATCAGAACCTGTTGCAGCACGTGGATGCGGTGTGTGTCGCGGTGCCGACTCGGCTGCATCATACGGTGGGAATGGCTTGCCTAAAGGCGGGTGTGCATGTGCTGATTGAGAAGCCGATTGCGGCGAGTATTGCTGAGGCTGAGTCGCTGGTGAATGCGGCGGCGGACTATAGCTGCATTTTGCAGGTGGGCCATATCGAGCGGTTTAATCCAGCTTTTAAGGAGCTGCATAACGTGCTTAGAACGGAGGAAGTGCTGGCGATTGAGGCGCGGCGGATGAGCCCTTATTCTAAGCGGGCAAATGATGTGTCGGTGGTGTTAGATTTGATGATCCACGACATTGATTTGATTTTGGAGCTGGCAAATTCGCCTGTGGTGAAGCTGACGGCGAATGGCAGTAAAGGGACGGACTCGCCGTATTTAGACTATGTGACTTCTACGCTGGGCTTTGCTAATGGCATTGTGGCGACGGTGACAGCGAGTAAGGTGACACATCGCAAAATTAGAAGTATCTCGGCACACTGTCGTAATTCTTTGACGGAGGCTGATTTTTTGGCGAATAAGATTCAGATCCACCGGCAGACGAAAGAGAACTGTATGGCTGACTATGGCCAGGTGATGTAT
This sequence comes from uncultured cyanobacterium, assembly GCA_963793265.1. Classification (GTDB taxonomy): domain Bacteria; phylum Cyanobacteriota; class Cyanobacteriia; order Phormidesmidales; family Phormidesmidaceae; genus Phormidesmis. The sequence goes on along the minus strand of CAWBZI010000001.1, from coordinate 682,725 downwards.
CGCCAGGATGGGCTGATTGAGCAGGTTTCGACGAGTAATACGGAGCCGCTTCATGCTGAATTAGAGCATTTTGTACAGTGTGTGCGAGGGGGTGATAAGCCTTCTGTGGGGGGCGAGCAGGCGCTGAAGGCGCTGCGGTTGGCAAGTGTGATTGAGCAGATGGCCTTGGATGGACAGGCTTGGAAGTCTCAAGATGAGTTAAAGATGGCGTTGGAGCCAGTGGTGGTGTGAAGAAGTTGGCGAGATTTGCAGGTTAGGGAGACTGGGGTAGTGAGAATCTGAGGATGGCTTGGGCGATCGCATCCCCCACCAGCTCATTACCCTCAGGGCTCAAATGAATATGATCGCGATAGAGACGTTCGGGGCCAGGATGGTGCTTCTGATAAGTCTCTAAGAAGTCTAAGTACGGTACGTTTACTTTCTCGGCCCAGTCAGTAAGGCGCTGGCGGGCAACAATTTCGTAGTCGCGAGGCTGTGGTAGTTCGCGTTTGAGCGGTGAGAGTACGAGGATGAACTGGCTGTTGGCGGCGATCGCCTGCTGATGAATCCCATTAATCGCCTCAATGTTTTTGCCAACGCGATCACCCTTCTCTTGCTGAATCTCTTCAAGCCCAGGAATTGGCTGAGGTTTTTTGAATCGGTTTAGCACTTCAGTAACAGCAAAAGGTGGCTTTTTATCGGGATAGCTGCGATCGCGTCCTACCTGTAAAGGCGAAGGCTGCGTGCCAAATAGATCATCGGTATTCAGCAGCAGTACGAGCACCTGGGCTCCGAATGTTCCATAGCGTTCGAGATAGGCCAGCTCATTACGTGGCCCCCAAGAATTGGCAGAAGCGTTGATAGCTTCTACAGTTTCATAGCCTTTAGGCAGTTTAGGCCGTAAGTAGTGGGCAATTCTTTCGGATAAAATATCGGGCTGATCTGTCCACCAGTTGCCGTTGGCTAGGGAGTCGCCTAGTAGGAAAACGCGGAGGGTGTTGGGTTTGGGGAGAGGTGCGATCGCCCCAGCTCTCATCGAATATTCGTTAATCTCAATTCGATTATTCAATCGCCGCACCTTCTGATTGGGCGCAAGCAAATAGCCTATCTTTTCATCCCCGATATATAGCGGAGGATTGCCGAAGCCATAGCCAACCCTTAGGACAGTTTCGATGAGCAGCAGGGCTAGCGCAAGGGCCGTTAAGAGCAAAAATAATGTTTTCATAGCAATAGATGATAAAGCGAAATCGCTAGGAGAAAGAACCGTGGCAGATATTTTGTACCCGCTGCATGTTGCCGTGCAGGTGAGTGACCTAGAGCAATCTGAAGTGTTTTATACAGAGGTGATTGGGCTACAAAAGGTAGACCGGCAGCTTACGTTTGCAGGCGCTTGGTACCAGGTGGGTAATTTTCAACTGCACCTGATTGTGAGCGACTGGGCAAAAAATCCGGTTCGAGAAGACAAATGGGGTAGGCATCCTCACATCACGTTTGCGATTCATGATTTGGCTGCGGTGAAAGCGGATTTGGGCGAGCGGCAGGTGCCTTTTCAGATGAGTTCGTCAGGCAGGGCTGCGCTGTTTGTAAAAGACCCTGACGGTAACGTTGTGGAGCTGCTAGAGGTCAGCTAGAGGGCTCTAGAGGTCAGTGAAATCATGGGTTTGTTGGGGGTTACAGAGGATATTTTTGATGAGTGCTTGGGCTTACTGAAAGGAGAAATCATCACTTTGTTATACCTCCCTAAACCCACATGAGCACCATCAGTCCACTCACTTTGGCGAGCTACATTCCTTCTAAAAAGCCTCGGATGCTGGTGGTTGATGATGAGCCTGATAACTTAGATTTGCTATACCGCACTTTTCGCCGCGAGTTCAAGGTATTGCGCGCCGAGAGCGGTGTAGATGCGCTGAAAGTTTTGGAAAGTGAGGGCGAAGTTGCCGTTATTATTTCCGATCAGCGGATGCCGGAGATGAAGGGCACTGAGTTTTTGAGCAAGACGGTGCCAGATTTCCCGGATACGGTGCGGATTATCTTGACGGGCTTTACCGATGTGGAAGATCTGGTAGATGCGATTAATGCTGGTCAGGTGTACCGCTACATTACTAAGCCTTGGGATCCTGATGAGCTGAAGCATGTGGTGGCTAGAGCCTCGGAAACCTACGATTTGATTAAGCAGCAAAATGAGGCGCTGCATTTGGCTGAAAAGCAATCAAAGCTGATGGTGACGGTGGGTCAGCTTGCGGCGCAGACGATGGCAACTGATGAGGTGCTGACGTTTTTAGCGGCTGGGTTTGGTCAGATTCTAGGTGCGGATGGCTGTACGCTGTTGCTGAGGGACAACCGGGGCACGGGCTGCTTTGGGATGGCGGATGGTGAAGCGACGGCGGTGAATGTACTGGTGGGGGAGGCGATCGCATCCCAATCTTCACAGGCCGCAGTCAATATCCAAGCCGACGAAACCAAAGCTAACGAAGCCCTTTACGCTAACGGTACTCAATGCCATGCAGTTGTGCCGATTGTTTATCAGGGCGAAACGCTAGCGGCAGTCTCGCTTCAGTGGTCAACTGCTTACGCGACGGTAGGCGATGTTACGCAAATGCTGAGTATCGTAGCTCCACAGGTATCGCTTTGCTTAAAAGCAGCAGGGCTCTAATCTGCTAGCAGCTTTGGGTCTGAAGTTAGGAGTATTCATGGGGCCTGAAACCGTGTTTGAGAAGCATGGCTTCAGGCTTTTTTAGCTTGTAAACCGCTAGACTCTTAACGCTAGCGCGAAATGCCTAAGGAATTACAAGAAGGAACTATCAGAAGATCTATGGGGGATACCTCACTCACGAGCCAGCAGCAGCCAGAGGCCGATCGCATTCGTCAACTGTTCGATCGGATTGCGCCACAGTACGACCAAATGAATCAGGACATGAGCTTTGGCCTACATCGAGTGTGGAAGCAGATGGCGGTGCGCTGGAGCGGCGCGGGCGCGGGCATGAAGTGCCTAGATGTTTGCTGTGGCAGTGGGGACTTGGCTTTGCTGCTGGCGCGGCAGGTGGGTGAGACGGGTGAGGTGGTTGGGGCGGATTTTGCAACCGAGCAGTTAGCGATCGCCTCTCAACGCAGCCCTCATCTACAAACCCGCCTGAGCTGGATAGAAGCCGATGCCCTAGCGCTTCCATTTGATGACAGTATTTTTGACGCCGCTACAATGGCCTACGGTTTGCGCAACCTCACCAACATTCCACAGGGCTTAGCCGAACTCTACCGGGTGCTAAAGCCAGGTGCAAAAGCTGCAATTCTGGACTTTCATACGCCGACTAACCCACTGGTCAATCAGTTTCAGCAGTGGTATTTAGACACGATTGTCGTGCCTACGGCAGAGCGGTTTGGCATGAGTGAGGAGTATGCTTACATTGGCCCCAGCGTAGATCGCTTTCCTCAAGGTGCTAGGCAGGTTGCTTTGGCTAAAGACGCAGGATTTGAGCAGGCGGTACACTACCCGATTGCGGGCGGCATGATGGGCGTTTTAGTGGCTAGTAAGACTGGCTGATGAGTATTGACCAGTAGAGATTGAACTGGCAAATGTTGTAAGGATTCGTATGAGTGCAGCTAATTTGTGGATAGTGCTTTTGCCCCCCGTGTTGGGAGGCGTGATTGGCTATTTTACGAACGATGTTGCGATTAAAATGCTGTTTCGGCCCTATAAGCCGAAGTATATATTTGGTCAGAGAATTCCGTTTACCCCAGGGCTGATACCCAGCAATCAGCAGCGGCTGGCGAATAAGATTTCGGAGGTGATTATGCGATCGCTTCTCACCCCCGAAGAAATGCAAAAGCTGGCCCGCCGCCTGCTGCAAACCGAACGCACCGAAAAAGCCATTAGCTGGCTATTGCAGCTTGCCCTAGAGCAAATGCAGGGCAGCGCGCAAACCAAGACTGCTAAAATCTTGGGCAACATTTTACAGGACTTGATGGGGCAATCTTTGCCTCGGCTACTGCGCGTGTGGTCTAGGCGAGATGACTTTTTAGAAGTTCAGCTTAACCAAATTTTTGATCAGGTTTTGCTCGACTTTCAGCTCAATGCTGAGCAGTCAGCTCAGGTGTCTGACTGGGCGGTAAACGGCGTACTGCCACCGAACCGGGTGCGCGAGCTGCTGATTGATTTTTTGAGCGACTACAACATTCAGGTGATTGATGAAACCCTGCGCGCTAAAACAAGCGGCACTTACTGGGTGGTTGCTAATATCTTTGGCGTTCGGAATGCGCTGACTCGATTGCGGAACGTTTGCACTGATGAGCCAGAGAAGAGCAATGCCCGTATTGCTGAGCTGACGGCGGGTTTGGGCGTGAAAGTTCGCCTGCAAAAGTGGCTCCAGCAGTTTTCTTTACAAGAGCTGCCTGTTTCTACCGTGAGGCAGCTACGGGCTACGCTCAGGAAAACGATTAAAACCTACTTGAAAGAGAACGGCAGCGATTTGCTGCAGACGCTAAGCGTATCGATAGATTGGGAGAAACTGGCTTTGCAGCTATTGGGCCGACTGCAAGCGTCTCCGGTGATGACTGACTCTTTGGATTTGGTCAGCCAGGAGCTAGCGTCGGTATTAGAGCGCTACTTAGAGCGAGACTTAGAGAAGATTGTGATGCAGACGATCCCTATTCTCAATATCGATCAGGTGATTGTTGAGCGGGTGAATGCAACCTCGCCGCAGGAGTTGGAGAAGGCGATTCAGAATATTGTGAAAAATGAGCTACAGGCGATTGTGAATCTTGGCGGTATCTTGGGGTTTGTAATTGGGAGCTTGCAGGCGGTGTTTTTGCTGCTGCAAGGCTAGGACTGTTGTCGCTAATGCGCTTTCTCTAGCACTGATAGGCAAGTCCGAATCATGCCAATAGTAAACGCCGGTAGCTCTAGCTGAGGGGTAAGCCCGGTAGATTTAATTACCTCAAAGAGCTTGATCGCATCTGGGTTTTTCTGAGCCAGCTTGCGACCAAGATCAGGGCCAGTAAAGGCGGCTTTTTCACCCCATAGCAAAGTTGTCGGTACGGTTAGTTTGCCGATATAGTCTGCAAGATCAAAACACAGGTCGCCGCGTACGAATGAGAGCGCTGTGTATTCTGCATTGGGCTTTTGGGCTGATTTTAAGTAAGCTTCAACGATGTCTTGTGAGATGCGGTTGGGATCTGCAAACTGGCGGGTTTTGAGAAAGTTTTCGATGCCGAACTGCGTGGCGATTGCACCCCCGTAAATCCATTTATCAATAAAAGGCGTGCTGGCAATTTGGGCGAAGGGTGATCGCGTATAGTCACGGCCAAAATCTGATAGACCCGAAGGCGTCATCAAAATAAGGGAGTTGAATAAATCGGGCTGAATAATTGCGATTCGCACCATGAAAGCCGCAGTCAGCGCAGAGGCGACAACCGTCACCTTTTCGCCTGGGCAGGTCGCGCGAATAAACTCCGGTATGTTGTTTAAATAATCATCAATCGTATAGTCGCGCTCAAGGTGATCTGAGCTTCCCCACCCGATGAGGTCAGGGGCGAGTACGCGATAGTCGCTGGCAAATGCTGGAAAGACTTTTGACCATTCAAAGGCAGAGGAGCCGCCGCCAAAACCATGTAGAAAAATTAGGGGTGATCGCTCATCAATAGCCTCATTGGCTGGATATTCGGGCAAGGCCGGTAAATAGTAAGTGATTTGCCCAAGCTGAGTTTCTACGCTTTTGGTATCGATGAATGGAAGGTTGAGCATAGAAAGGTGAGCCAATCGTTTTGCATAAGATTTAATTGGCTTCAATCGTATAGGAGCCCTGAGCTAAAGAACTATAGCTGAAGGGGGATCTATCATTGTGAATAGCAGCGTTCTAAGCATTCTTTAATCACCTCATGATGATTGAACGCAAGCTTCATCGTCAGCGCTTTTTCGACTTCAACCCACTTGGCTTCAACCACTTCACCTTTGGAAACTTGAGGATCTAGCGCAGGTAAATCCACCTCGCCTAAGTGAAACATCAGCGCATACTTAAGCGTTACGTTTTGCCGTCGTAGCGGCGTACTATACACGTCATAAGGCTGCGCTAGATTGCCTTCAAACTTAAAGTCTTCGACGAGCTGAGGAATATCAAGGCCCAGCTCTTCCCAAACTTCGCGATAAACGGCCTGAGTGGCCGTTTCGTCATAGTCTAAATAGCCGCCAGGCAGCCCCCACTGCCCGACGCCTTCTGGCAGATCTTCACCCCGCAGGCCGAGCGGCACGTACTGAATGCCTTTGCTCACGCAAAAGAGCACAGGTAAAACAGTGACGCTGCGGCTAATCCAAATCTCTTTGCCTTCGTGTTGAATGCAGCGGTTGGGAGTGCTTTTGAATTTCATCTGATTTTCCACTGTCCCTACGCTGCAACCTCTGATTTTTCGTAGGTAGGATAGTCGGTGTATCCCTCGCTGCCGAATGAATACAGGGTGTCTTGATCGGGTGCGGAATTGAGTTCTTGATGGTTTTGAAAGCGAGACACGAGATCAGGGGTGCTGATGAATGAGCGACCGAAGGCGATCATGTCTGCATTGCTAGATGCGATCGCTGCTTCTGCCGCCTCCCGGTCGTACCCACAGTTACCAATAATCGCGCCCTTGTACACCGCTCTAAACTCAGCGAGCGTCATCGGTTCGCCCAGCTCATGAAAGCCAAAAGCCAATCCATCCAGCAGGTGCAAATAGGCCAAATCGTACGAACTAAGCTGCTTGGCGACGTAGGTAAACGTCTCTCGATAGTCGGGCGAACCCATATCATTAAAGACGCCATTTGGAGAAAGTCTGACCCCGACACTTTTGGCAGGTAAAACGGTCAAAACAGCTTCAACAATCTCTTTGAGTAGCCGGTAGCGATTCTCGAGACTACCACCGTATTGATCAGTGCGCTGGTTTGTTTTTGACTGCAAAAACTCGTCAATAAAGTAGCCGTTCGCGCTATGAATCTCTACCCCATCAAAGCCTGCGGCCTTTGCATTTTCAGCCGCCTTGCGAAAGTCTTCCACTACCCCTGAAATCTCTTTGGTTTCTATCGCTCTAGGCACCTCGTAAGGCTGAGTGCCATTAGGCGTGTGCGTTTCGCCTTCGATCTTGATAGCTGAGGGCGCAACGGGGAGCTGTCCATTCGCTTGAAAGCTGCTGTGAGACGCTCTGCCGGTGTGCCATAGCTGTACAAAGAAGGCAGCTCCTTTTTCATGGACTGCGTTGACTACTGGCTTCCAGGCTTCAGTTTGCTCAGCGCTGTAGATACCGGGTGCATGTAGCCAGCCGTTGCCCTGCTTAGAAGGCGCAGTGCCTTCAGAGATGATCAGACCCGCCCCTGCTCGCTGAGAATAGTACTCTGTCATCAGTGCATTAGGAATTCGGTCTGCGCCTGAGCGTCCGCGCGTTAGTGGGGCCATAACAACGCGGTTTCTAAGAGAGAGTGGGCCGATTTTGATAGGACTGAGCAGGTGAGATAGGTTTGTTTTGGAGGTCATAGGTGTTTTGCGTGAGTGTATTCTCTGAGCGTCAATCGTACCGTCTTCACCAAATAACCGCCTTTCAAGAGCCATAAGGACTTTGAAAAGGCGGTTACGAAGGTCGTCTAAAAGCTAACTAGCCTAAGCTGTCGCCAATAGCGTTTTCTAGGGCGTCTGCCAGGCTGATGCCTTCTGCGCTGGCTTTGGCTTTGAGTTTGGCAAATAAATCGTCAGTGACGCCGATTCGATTGCGACGGCGACCTGAGCCTACTGGCTTGGGTGGCACGTAGGTTTCAGAGAACTGACGGAGAGCCTCGAAGGTGTAGCGATCGCAAAAATCACCAAAGCTCTCACCTTCATTCCGGTTCTGCTTAAAGCAAACAAACAGCGGCGCTAGGATCGTCTCCAAATTGTCCTCATGTAGCCTGTCCATATAAGGGCGAGCCAGCCGAGTTTGGTTAGGACTTCCTCCCAACCAGAGCTGATAGCTCTTAGGCGCTTGACCGACAAATCCCATCTCAGCCATATAGGGCCGCGCGCAGCCGTTCGGACAGCCCGTCATCCGCGTCACAAACGTCTCATTCTTGAGCCCCAGCTTATTGAGCTGCTTGCGAATACGCTCCAAAATTGACGGCATAATCCGCTCAGATTCAGTCACCGCCAAACCACAAGTTGGCAGCGCCGGGCAGGCCATCGAAAGGCGCTCTAGCGACTCTACTTTGCTATCAGGCGTAATACCATCACGATCCAAAATCGCCTGGATCGCAGCCTTATCGCCGGGCTCAATATCGCACAGAATAACGCTTTGGTTAGGCGTTACTCGCATCGGCACCTTAAAGGTTTCAACAATCTCCTTTCAGCGCTCTTTTGTTGTTCAGCTTGCCTTGCTTATGCACCCGGCCATTGCGAATATGCACACCTACAAACAGCTTGCCGTCGCCCTGTTCGTGCCAGCCCAAATAGTCTTCAAACTTCCACTCAGGCAGCTCTCTATAGGGTTCAAACTGTTTGCCAAAGCGCTTTTCAACCTCAGCAATAAACTTAGGCAACCCCCAGTGATGCACCAGATACTTCATCCGAGATACGCGGCGGTTATAGCGCTCGCCATAGTCTCTTTGGGTGAATACAATCGCCTTCACCAAGTCATACACATCGTCTTTGTCTACATAGCCAATATGATCGGCAGTGCGCGCAAACGTCTCTTCCTTGTTGTGAGTGCGCCCCATGCCGCCGCCAGCCATGACGTTAAAGCCTTGCAGCTCACCGTTATCGTCAGTGATGACGACCAGCGTAATGTCCTGCGTGTAGGCATCTACAGAGTTATCACCAGGTACAGTCACCGCACATTTGAACTTGCGCGGCATGTAGTGAGTGCCGTAAATAGGCTCAACTGGCCTAACTGCGCCGTCGTTGTCATTACTCACGCGGCCAGCTCTGCCTTCACGAGCGGCCACCACTGCCGGGTCTTCTTCGGTGGTGATTACTTTCTCTCCATCGAGCCAAACTTCGTAGTAAGCAGGCGTTTGGGGCGTGAGCAAATCGGCAATATTGGTGGCGTATTTGCGGGCCAGCACGTACTCAGGCTTATTTGTGTACGGGGCGGGTGGGGCCATGACATTGCGGCTAAGGTCGCCGCAGGCTCCTAGCGTAGAGCCCATGCTGCGAATGATGTCTGCCAGCGTGGCCTTCAGGTTTTGCTTGAGGATGCCGTGTAGCTGAAAGGCTTGGCGAGTGGTGGCGCGTAGAGTGCCGTTGCCATACTTGTTCGAGATGTCTTCTAAGGTGAGATATAGCTCGGGGGGGATGTAGCCGCCTGGGTTGCGCAGGCGCAGCATCATTGAATACGGCTTCTCTTCGCCGCGTACCACTTCGTCGCGGTTGTACTGCTGGTAGGAGCCGTGAAACTTCAGGATTTGGATGCCTGCTTCGGTGAAGTGAGTCGTGTCTTGCTTTAGCTCAGTTGCCACGGGCTCCCGCAGAAACTGACTGCGCTCTTTGATGCCTTCGAGCTTAGAAACTTTCTTTTCGGCGTTGTTAAGGGCGGCGGGCTTAATGGGCGTGTGAACCATGGGGAAGTCGGGGGAGGTATCGAAGTGGATGATTGTCGAGGTAAGTATTCTTAAGTGAATGCCTGGTGCGTGTTGGGGATGTATTCTTTTTAATCCCCGGTAACCCGGTCGGGATTGCGGTGTATATGTAGAAATTTTATCACCGTAGCCCAGAGAAGGTGTTCAGTTTTAAAGAAAACGACTTATTCTGATGCAAAGTGCGACATGTTATTTAACATCGTGTTCAAAATATCGCGTTCATAACGTCGCATCTGTGAGCTGCCCAGATGCTAACGGCCCAAACTTTGCCATAGGAGCTTTATTTAAGTGTCTGATTCGATGATGTATAGCGAGGAAATGTTTGTCTTTTTGACGCCGGATGCGACTGAGACTTTCATGACGCCGCCAGAATTAATAGACAAGCTCAAGGAAGTGCTGCAAGCAAAAAGCCAGCTTTCGCCTGATTTGCAAAAGCTGGCTTCCGATGATGAGCGGGCTAAGTATTTGCTAGAAACACACTGCGAGTTTGAAACAGCGCCAGGTGAGTCGGTGCAGTGGTATGCAGTGCGCCTGGAAAAGTGACGTTCGACGACGCTTTGAGCCTATATGAAAACGCCTAAGCAACTACCGCCTTCATTGCCAGCTCCACCTTCTTCTCCGCAGGCTGACTCACTTCTGCTTTAATACCAGGGCCAAAGAAAGCCTCAATTTTGGGCTGCTTCTCCTGCCACTTTTCAAAAGGCACGTGCGGCGAATCAAACTCTAAAACCAGCGTATAAGCGCCTTCTCTCTGCTCCTCATGCAGTCCAGCGAGCACAGGACGCTGGGGATCAGTCGGGCTCAGGCCCAAGCGCTCTAAGGTATCGTCCAGGTGGGCTTCTTGGCCGTAGCGGTAGCGGGTAACGTCTTTACGGACTTGCGTTTGCGTTTGCGTGGCCTGATCTCGCAGGGCAATAACTGATTCGCTAGCGGGCTTGGTGTAGGGTACGGGCTCTAATTCGGCAGCGCGCAGCGCGAGTCCCCCCAATAAGATTGGGACGCCGTAAAAGAATCCGACTAGGTTGAGCGTGGCGTTTTCTTGGGCGTAGGCAACAAAGCCCATCGCCGTCAGAATGGTTCCAACGACAAGCAGGACGGTGCCAAGGGGAATTTTGCGCAGCATACTCGTTCTTTTCCTGTTTATTTCCTTATGGGGTTTCTTATGATCGCTTACTCTATAATCCTATAAAGAAATGTAACTCATCTCGGAGATCCGTTTGATATGGAATTTGCCGCACTCCAAACCAGAATTGAACTTATTCGCTCTAAACGTCAGTCGTTAATCCGTTTGCTAGAGCAGCCAGGGATTGGTACGCTGCGCATCGATATCAATCAGGCGCTAGAAGAAATTGATGATTTGCTTGAAGAGTTTGATCGCGCTTTCCCTGGTCAGGTAGCCTCTTAGAAGGTCTATTGAAAAACTGACTCTAAAAAATTTAGCGAAGAAAACTCAAGACATGGGTAAAACGTTTACGGCTGAAATCAACCACCAGGGCGAGGTTCACAGCATTCAGGTGGCCGAGGATCAAACGGTGTTGGTCGCAGCGCAAGAGGCTGGGCTTGATTTGCCGACTTCTTGCAATGCGGGCGTATGTACAACGTGCGCCGCATTGATTTTAGAAGGTACGGTGGATCAAACGGACGGTATGGGCGTGAGCCCTGAGCTGCAAGCAGATGGCTATGCGCTGCTGTGTGTTGCTTTTCCCACGTCTGATCTCAAAATAGAGACTGAAAAAGAAGACGAGGTATATCAGCGCCAGTTTGGTCAGCCGGGATAGGGCTCCATCTTTCTAGTAAAAGCAACATGCCGATGCAGACAAAACTAATTACGCTGGATGTGTCTTTACTAGCCTCGCCAAGCAAGCTGCGAGAGGCTGCGAGAGGTACTAATCTGCTGCGCTCCGACGCTCTGCGATCGCACATAGAAACCCTCCTTTCCCAGCACGGCGATCCTCTGCGCTGGGCCATCACCAGCATCAACCCCCTCGCCAAAACCGCCCACGTTGAAGCCGTCGTAACCACCCTAAAATAATCCGCTCTAATGACCCGACCCCACACGACGGTGCTGATTATCCCGACCGGGATTGGCGCGGCCATTGGCGGCTATGCTGGAGACGCACTGCCGGTTGCAAGAACCATAGCGCAGGTGACTGACCGGCTAATCACGCATCCAAATGTGATGAACGGGGCGCAGCTATATTGGCCGATGCAGAATACCTATTACGTAGAAGGGTATGGGCTCGATCAGTTTGCAGCGGGTAAGTGGAATTTGCAGCCAGTGCATCAGAACCCGATTGGGCTGGTAATTGATCGAGGGGTAGAAGATGAATTGCGATCGCGCCACCTCCAGGCCGCCGATGCTGCTAGAGCCACCCTGGGCTTAGACATTCGCGCGCATGTGGTGACGGATGCACCGCTAGGCGTGGCCTTAAAAACAATCGAGTCAGGCGCATCTTGGGGGACGCTAGAAAATCCAGGGAGTTTGCTGCGGGCGGTAGAAAGATTAATGACTGAAGCGAGCGTGCGGGCGATCGCAGTGGTTGCTCGATTCCCTGATGACGACAGCTCACCAGAACTTCAGGCTTATCGTCAGGGCCGAGGCGTCGATCCGCTAGCCGGAGTCGAGGCGGTAATCAGCCACTTAGTCGTACGCACCTTCAAAATTCCTTGTGCTCACGCACCTGCTCTCTTACCTTTACCGCTAGATCCTAATATTTCGCCGCGTTCGGCGGCTGAGGAACTGGGCTATACGTTTCTACCCTGCGTACTAGCAGGCTTGAGCCGGGCTCCTCAGTTTGTTACGGATCTTGCTGATAGCTTACCTGAAGCGATTTCTGCTCATCAGGTCGATACCGTTGTGGTTCCAGCTACTGCCTTTGGCGGCAGCGCGGTGATGAGTTTGGCTCCTATGCTTGCAAAACGAGGCGGGCAGGTGATTGCGGTTGGTGAGAATAGGACAGCGATGTCAGTGAGTGCGGCTGATTTGCAGATAGAGACAATTGCGTTGAGTACTTATTTAGAGGTAGCAGGTGCGATCGCCGCCTACCGAGCGGGCGTTTCCCCTAATGCCCTAAGTCCCCACATTCCCCCACTTCCCTCCATAGACACGGCTCGCAAAACGCTCTCACTGCTTAAGAAATATTAGATTTATAATCGGGAATTCATCCGTTTCGTGCGGTATCTTTTGAGTAACTGTCCGACAACACATTGCCTGTGATGGTGTTCAAGGACGGCTATCTTTACTGATGAATGCGGCTCACCATTCTAGAATGGCTGCGTATACTAGATAGTAAGCATTTCGTAGAAGAACTGAGGGATATAACGACATGGGATTGTTTGATCGCGTTAGCCGAGTGGTGCGCTCTAACCTGAATGCAGCCGTGAGTTCTGCTGAAGATCCTGAAAAGATTCTGGATCAGGCCATCATCGACATGCAGGAAGATTTGGTGCAGATGCGTCAGGCTGTAGCCCGTGCGATCGCTGCTCAAAAGCGCTCTCAGAGCCAGGCTGATAAGGCCAAAACCGCCGCTGCTCAGTGGCAGCAACGCGCTCAGCTTGCCCTGCAAAAAGGTAACGAAGAGCTAGCCCGCGAGGCGCTCGTGCGTAAAAAGTCTCAGGCCGAAACAGCAACTTCTTTGCAAACCCAGCTTGACCAGCAAAAGTCTTCAGTCGATACGCTCAAGCGTCAGCTCATTGCTTTGGAAAGTAAAATTTCTGAAGCGAAGACTAAGAAAGACATGCTCAAAGCCCGTGCCAGTGCGGCCAAAGCCAATGAGCAGCTTCAAAATAGCGTCGGTAGCCTCAGCACCAGTAGCGCCATGGGTGCTTTTGAGCGCATGGAAGAAAAGGTGATGATGATGGAGGCCAGTGGTCAGGCTGCCGCTGAGCTAGCCGGAGCTGATTTAGAAAGTCAGTTTGCACAGCTAGAGTCGGGTAGCGATGTGGACTATGAGCTAGAAGCGATGAAGGCAAATATGCTCGGTGGTGCTGCACCTTCGCAAGAGGCTTTGCCGCCCGGTGATGAACCTGCGGTGACCCCTAATCAAAAGGCTGACCCCGCCGTTGATAGTGAGCTAGAAGCGCTGAAAAGTGAGCTAGATAGCCTGTAGTTACTGTCAAGGCTATAGCCTTCTTCCTCAATTTCCCTTGCCTGGATTAATCTTTAGGTGAGGGATTTTAGTTTCGTACCTGTCTTCTCTTAGCGCCTAATCCTAACGTCTAACCTATGCAAATTGCAGACCGCCTTGCTCCTTTACAAACCAATGTTTTTGCCGATATGGATCGGGCCAAAACGCAGGCGATCGCTGCCGGTAAACCCATCATTGATCTGTCGCTGGGCTCGTCTGATTTGCCAACGCCGCCTCATGTGCTGGATGCAATTGCTCAGGCCCTTCAAGACCCTGAAACCCACGGCTACGCACTGTTCAACAGCACAAAAGACATGCGTGTCGCGGCGGCTGAGTGGTACGAGCAAAAGTATGGCATCGCCGTTAATCCTGAGACTGAAGTGCTGCCGCTGATTGGCTCGCAAGAGGGGACAGCCCACCTGCCCTTAGCGGTGATGAACCCAGGCGATATTGCGCTACTGCTTGATCCCGGCTACCCATCTCACGTTGGCGGAGTGTATTTAGCAGGTGGTGAAATCTATCCGATGCCAATTTTGGCTGAAAATGACTTTCTGCCTGTGCTGGCCGATATCCCGGCTGCGGTTGTCAAAAAAGCCACAATGATGGTTTTGAGCTATCCGCACAATCCGACGACGGCTGTCGCGCCGCTTGACTTTTTTAAAGCAGCCGTAGCCTTTTGTCAGGAGAGGGCGATAGCTCTAGTTCACGATTTTCCCTACGCCGATCTGTACTTTGAAGGCGATCCGGTACCTTCAATTCTTCAGGCAGATCCGACAAAATCGGTTTCGATTGAGTTCTTCACGCTGTCAAAGTCTTACAACATGGGCGGTTTTCGGGTGGGCTATGCCATCGGTAATGCTGAGCTGATTAAAGGGCTTAGGCAGGTCAAGGCGACGGTGGACTTTAACCAGTATCGAGGGATTTTGAGAGGTGCGATCGCTGCCCTTACTGGCCCGCAAACGGTTGTAAAACATGTTGTAGATACCTTTGCTAACCGGAGAGACGCGGCCGTTAAGGCGCTGCGCGGCATAGGCTGGCATGTTTCTAGCCCCAAAGCAACGATGTACTTATGGGTAAAGCTACCTGAGGGCCTGTCGAATAATTGGGCAGAGCGTTCTATCGACTTTTGTACGGCGCTAGTAGCGGCGACAGGTGTTGCGCTTTCGCCAGGAAGAGGCTTTGGCAAGTCGGGTGAAGGCTATGTACGGTTTGCCCTGGTTCATCCGCCAGAGGTGCTTACCACCGCTATTGAGAAAATAGGTATATTTGCTAATATCAATGGTGAAGAGTCTGTGAATAAAGCAGCTTGATGTGACTTAAGCACGCGCTTTTCAAGCCTCACTCTGCGTATACTTACTAATTGTCCGTATACCTGTACGTTTGTTGCATCAAAATTCATCAGCAACAGCGCATTCAATGAAAGCAAGGTTTAAGAAAATTCACTGCCTGGTCATTGCCAGCACCCTACAAATATGTCTTTTCCGGCGCTAGGCCGCGTCCTGATTTTAGAGAACGATTACGGCAATCGAGTTTTGTTTGCTGATTATCTAGAGCAGTGCGGCTACAGCGTACGTACCCTCTCAGAAGGGCAAAAAATTTTTGAGAGTCTTCAAGACTTCGATCCTGGCGTTCTTATCCTTAACCTACGAATGCCAGTAATAGATGGATTTACGATCATTGAGCAGGTACGAGCCGCCTTGCAGTGGCAACATCTCGCGATTTTGGTAGTCAGTGGCTACACGCTCCCAACAGATCAGCAAAAAGCTTACCAGCTAGGCGCAGATGCCTATCTTACTAAGCCTGTCTTGCCTAGCGACTTAAGTGAAACGGTGGCGAAGCTAATGCCCCTTACATAGCAACACCTTATATAGCAACACCTTATAACATTGGCCTATCCGAGCGTTTGATCCGATGGTGGTTCTGTGTCTTGCTGTTCTTTCAAAAAGTCTTCGACCATTTGATTAAGGCTCTGTACAGATGAGCCGACTTCTACAATTGTTGACTCAAGGCGATTAGAGATGATCGCCATTGACTGAAGTTCGTTGAGAATTTTGCTGACGGACTCTTGATACTGGCTCTCAAATTCTTGGATGTTCACAGTTGACGGTGGGTGAGGATTAAAGATCAGGATAGAAAAAAATCCGTATAAATACGGATCTTTTTTGCAGTATCGACTTA
This sequence comes from uncultured cyanobacterium, assembly GCA_963793265.1. Lineage (GTDB taxonomy): Bacteria > Cyanobacteriota > Cyanobacteriia > Phormidesmidales > Phormidesmidaceae > Phormidesmis. The sequence continues at coordinate 666,882 of CAWBZI010000001.1, read as the reverse complement.
TACCTAAAATTTTCCTCTAACCAGGAACAATGTGACAACTCACATACCAAATCTTCGTGATTCATGTACCCTTTTTGAAGCCAAGCAAAAAGTTCCATAGAGCAAAAAATATCTAGAATAGAGATAACCCTCTGATAGATTCTCTACTGTGTCTGATCTCTCAAACCTCAAAACCTCTACCGCCGCCTCTGGAACTTTGGTTAAGACCTTGCTTAAGGATGCTGAACGGCTAGAAGCTCGGCTCAAAGAGATTCCTCAGGAGCCAGGGGTTTATTTCATGCGGGATGACACCGACCAAATCCTCTACATTGGTAAGTCGAAAAGCCTGCGTAACCGCGTCCGCTCTTATTTTCGCGATGCCGCGCATCACCACTCGCCTCGGATTTCGGCGATGGTGGCTAAGGTGGCTGATATTGAGTTTATTGTTACGGATACTGAAGCAGAGGCGCTGGCTTTAGAGGCTAACCTGATCAAGCAGCATCAGCCTGAGTACAATGTGCTGCTCAAAGATGATAAGAAGTATCCCTTCCTTTGCATTACTTGGGGGGAGGACTATCCGCGTATTTTTATTACGCGCAAGCGCCGAAAAGACGCTAAAAGCCGCTACTACGGGCCCTATGTAGACACGGGTTTGCTCAGGCGGACGCTGCAAATTGCTAAGCGAATTTTTCCTTTGCGGCAGCGCCGTCAGCCTTTATTTAAGGATCGTCCCTGCCTCAATTACGACATTGGGCAGTGCCCTGGCGTGTGTCAGCAGATGATTACGCCTGAGGAATATCACAAGATTGTGCAGCGGGTAGCGATGGTGTTTCAAGGGCGATCGCACGAGCTGATCGACATCCTCACCGACAAAATGAATAAAGCTGCTGAAGATCTTGACTTTGAGAAAGCAGCGCTCATTCGCGATCAGGTAAAGGGACTCGAAACGCTGGGGGCGCATCAAAAGGTTGCTTTGCCAGACGATACGGTTTCTCGGGATGCGATCGCCCTGTCTGCCGACGATGAACACGCCTGCGTACAGCTCTTCCAAATCCGCGCGGGCCGCTTAGTCGGTCGCCTCGGCTTCGTCGCCGACACTCAGTCAGGTACGCCTGGCGAAATCCTTCAGCGCGTATTAGAAGAACACTATCGCCTGGTCGATCCGGTGGAGATCCCTGCCGAGATTTTGGCGCAGCATCCGCTACCCGAAAGCGACATGCTCGCTGAGTTTTTAACTGTGCAAAAAGGCCGAAAAGTCTCTATCGATACGCCTCAGCGCCAGTCTAAAGCTGAGCTAGTAGAAATGGTGGAGCGCAACGCCCAATACGAGCTAGCACGCACCCAACGCTTTGCCGATCGCAACAATCAGGCCATGCAAGATCTCGCTGAGCTAGCCGACTTGCCAGGCCCCCCTAAGCGGATTGAAGGCTACGATATCTCCCACGTACAGGGCTCTGATGCGGTGGCCTCGCAGGTTGTCTTTATCGACGGCCTCCCGGCCAAGCAGCACTACCGCACGTACAAAATTAAAAACCCTACGGTTACCAGCGGTCACTCTGACGACTTTGCCAGCATGGCCGAAGTAATTGGTCGTCGCTTCCGCCGCTACGCAGAAGATCTGACTTTGCAGCGCGTGGGCAATCCCGACTGGCCAGATTTAGTGATGATCGACGGTGGTAAGGGCCAGCTATCGGCGGTTGTTGCGGTGCTAGAAGATATGAACTTGCTGAGTGAACTGCGGGTGGTAAGCCTAGCTAAGCGGCTAGAGGAAATCTTTTTGCCGGGTGAGAAGAAGTCGCTGGATACTGAGGCCGATCAGCCTGGGGTAATGCTGCTGCGTCGTTTGCGTGATGAGGCGCACCGATTTGCCGTGAGCTTTCATCGCAAGCGGCGAATGGGTCGGATGCGGCGATCGCGCTTAGAAGACATCCCCGGACTTGGCCACCACCGTCGCAAACAGCTACTTGCCAACTTCCGCTCTATTGACTATATTCGTGAGGCTTCGCCCAAACAGCTTGCGACCGTAGACGGTATTGGCCCTCAGCTTGCGCAGCAAATCTACGACTACTTTCACCCTTCAGCCGCTTCATAAACGTTGGAAGCTGTCGTGAATCTCGCCACGCTTTGTTTACAGATGTTCGTCTGAGCTACGCGGTTTCTACAGGATGTTTCTGTTAGAAAAAGAAGGTGAAAATAAGCGAAATCACTTAATAAGAAAAGCTGACAGTTTTAGTGACGTTTATTGCTAAGGCTATTAGCCTAACTGACTAATTTAGTCGATTGATTTGTGAGGCGTTTGGTTCAGCTTTTAAGCACAAGCCTTAGCATTAAGCTCCGATTAAAAAACGCTTTAAAAACGCCTCATAGTGCCTTAAACAGAAAAGTGTTTTCTGATACATTCCTGCGTTTAAAGAACAGCATTGATTTTTATCTTAACTATTGTCAATATTGCGACATGAGATAGTGTTGAGAACCGTAAAGGCAATCGGCCTCAATTATAAAGCAAACCTTTATTTGTCAAACGCCAGAGGCATCAAAAAAGGCTTGTTTCATCCCTTTAGCGCAGGCATAAATACTCATCTACCCTTGAGCTGGCAAGCGTTTCAGATATCCGGGGATCAGTCTGAGGATAGGCGATCCCCATCTTTTCATATGTCTTAAGACGCTTTGCTACCGCATAGATAAGTTGGCATAATATGGGAGATAACGAGCAAGCCAAATCTCTGGAACCTGTGAGTTTGTATTCCATACTCCCCAGGCAACAGCGTCCTAAAAAATGAGTAAGTCATTAAGAACTATGAAGGCCATGGAAAGACCCGCGAAGCACTTTTTGGAGTCCTTCTTGTCGCAAGATAGCAAGAGCGCTTCTGTGCCCGCGACGGTACAAAGAGTACATTGCCCTACCTGCGGCAGCTCCGCCGAGCGCTACCATCAAGAAAATATTGTTCGTACTCAGTGCTCTCACTGCGACTATTTGATGACGATGTGCGCTGAGACAGGACGCGTTATTGAAGCCTATGCGCCTAGTTTTTCACCTGCTGCCTTAAGCGCGTCGCCAGCTCTGGTGTAGGGTTACTTTGTTGATAGTTTCAGTACGTTTTAAGCGTTATCTGATACGGATATGAAATTAATAAAAAACGCACCTTGCTAGTAGCAGAGTGCGTTTTTTGCTGAAATACTCAAAGAATATTACCGACATGCCTACTGACGGCGAGTGAACGCTTGTTTTAGTGCAACGAGTGCCTCGGCTGGCTCCACGTTAACTTTGGCATTATTCCCTTCGGCTGTTTGGGTCTGTAGGGCGCTCAGCCCTAGCAAAACGTATAGCGCCATCGTAATGGTGGTGGCCTGTATTAATCTAACGAACATGTGCGATCTCCTCTCAACCCTTCAGCCCTAGCTACCGCTCACATTAGAGACTCCGAATGGACTCGCGAATCGGTAATGTTACCCAATTTGAATTGGCACAGCATTCAAGCTTTCTCTAAAACTTTTCTAAGCAGGCTGTTACTACAGCCTTTGTCCATCTAACTTCTGAAGACGAACTTATTGCTTGCAGAATATGCGTACAACATAGCTTGCAGTTTCTCCCCCTGAGATGTGGTCAGGGTAAAGATTTCACAAACATTTGCACAAGGCTTAAGGCGATATAAATACCCTTCAAAACAAGTATCTGTGCAACGATTACAGCGGTAACACGATTATTTTGTCCTATGCTCTATATGTCCATTCAAGGGCTACTCTCTCAGGAGAATTCTATTGAAATTTGCGTTCATTATTGATCCCATTGCGCGATTAGATCCAGGTCACGATACGAGTGTGGCAATCATGGAGGCGGCGCAGGTTTTGGGCCATCAGGTGTATATCACTCAGGCTGACCGGTTGGGTGTGGTAGATGGAAAAGCCTGCGGTTGGCTGCAGCCAATAACGATGAAGCCGGTGGTGCAAGAGGGTCAGAGGTGGATATCTGAACCGGATTGGTATCAGCTTGGTGAGGCAACGTGGCGATCGCTAGAAGATATGGGTGCTGTGTTCATGCGAACCGATCCGCCTGTGACGGTGCCTTATCTCTATGTCACCTATATTCTTGACTACATCGATCCATTGAAAACTCAGGTGATTAACTCTCCGAGCGGGTTGCGGATGGCGAATGAGAAGATGTACGCGATGCAGTTCACAGAGGCGATTCCGAAGACGATTGTGAGTGCTGATAAGCACGTGATTCGTGAGGCGGTAGAAAGCTGGGGCGCTGGGGTGCTGAAGCCTTTGGGCGGAAAGGGTGGAGAAGGGATTTTGTTTTTGGAAGGGGGCGATCGCAACTTCAATTCCATTATCGAAGTGAGCACCCACCGAGGCCAAGAGCCCGTGATGGTGCAAACCTATTTACCAGCGGCTAAAGAAGGTGATAAGCGCGTGGTCATGCTCAATGGCGATCCGATTGGGTCGGTGAACCGGGTGCCTACTGGCAAAGAGTTTCGCGGCAATATGGCAGTCGGCGGTCGTAGTGATAAAACCGAACTTACTGAGCGCGATTTAGAAATTTGCAAACAGGTTGCGCCTGCTCTACGGCGGGATGGCCTGATTTTTGTCGGACTCGATATTATCGGCGGCTACCTGACTGAGGTGAACGTTACTAGCCCTACCGGCATCCGCGAGATTGACCGCCTAGACAATGTAAGGCTAGGCAATCAGGTTGTGGAATGGGTCGAAAGAGCTGCACAGTAACCGCTTAATACCGCTCATTAAATTTCTGACGGGTCGATCCCCAGCTCTTTTAGTTTCTCTGTAAGGCGAGTGTTCCGAGCTTCAGATTCGTCTAGCTTTTGCTGGGTATCAGCTAGGCTCAAGAAGGGTTTCCCATCCGGCCTATAGATCTCTAGCGTGTCAGGTTTGACGACGAAACGAATTTGAAGCAGTGGACTTGTCCAATCCTCAATGCCTTCGATGATTTCCAGGCGTTGATTCATAAGCTGCCAGCCCATTAGCTCTATATCGTATGGGTCGTAGACGTAGTATTCCTGGACGCCATGACGCTGATAGAAGTGGAATTTTTTGAACATCTCGCCCATGCGATTCCCTGGTGAAAGAATTTCAAAAACGACTTGAGGCGCGATGCCGTCTTCTTTCCACTGCATATATGAGCCGCGATAGCCTTTGGGCCTGCCGAGGGCAACCATGGTGTCAGGTGCTTGGCGAGTTTTGTTGTCGCCTTCAATGGGATACCACAGGAGGTCGCCCGCTACAAAAACATTGGGATCGTCTTTGTAGATAGCTTCTAAATTCTCTTTAATGTTGACGATCCACTGAAATTGCTCGGTATTGTCCGCCATGGGTTGACCGTCGCAATCAGGATAGATGATGTCTGTTGTAGAGTCTATTTTGAAGAGCTGCTGAACCATAATTGCTGAGCCTTAGTAAAAAGGCGCTGAGCGGCTAGGTTTAGTGTAGCTAACAGCGCTACCTATTTTGTTTGAGGCTATTTTGAAGATGAGTTCTTTTTGCACGGTGCCTACCGCTCCTCGCTACTGGTTGCGTAACGGGCGAGTTCCTTTGGCGCTACTGGCTCAAGGAACTTTTGAGACAGTAGAAATCGAACGCTCTAGCGACCATCATGAGGCGCTGATTGGTGTGGATATCGAGGTGAGCGATCGCAAAATAAAAACCATAAGACCAGCAGCCCCAGACATCCCTCAATCTGTACCGAGCGTAGACGTTCACTCCGGGCTGATTTGGCCTTGCTTTGTAGATATACATACTCACTTAGATAAAGGGCATATCTGGCCGCGTAGCCCCAATCCAGATGGTACTTTTGCGAGTGCGCTATCTGCTGCCGGGAATGACCGTAGTGAGCGATGGAATGCAGAAGATGTTTACCAGCGGATGGCGTTTGGGCTGAAGTGTAGCTACGCGCACGGTACGCAGGCAGTACGGACGCATTTGGATGCGTTTGATGAGCAGGGAGAAATTAGCTTTGAGGTGTTTCGGCAGCTGCGATCGCACTGGGCTGACAGGCTACATTTGCAGGCGGCTTGCCTGGTAACGCTGGACTACTTTTCGGGATCGAAAGGAGAGAAGCTAGCTGATCTAGTATCCGATTCGGGCGGCGTGCTTGGCGGCGTCGCCTTCATGAACCCCGATATTGTTCAACAAATTGATCGGGTATTTGAGCTGGCGAAAGAGAGAGCGTTAGATTTGGACTTTCATACGGATGAGAGTTTGGATTCTGATGCGATCGCCCTACGCCTTGTCGCTGAAGCTGCTATCCGACATAAATTCTTAGGAAAAATCACTTGCGGGCACTGCTGTAGCTTGTCTGTGCAGTCCAAAGAAGAGGTGGATAAAACAATCAATGCAGTGAAAGCGGCAGGCATTTCTGTGGTGAGCCTGCCGATGTGTAACCTGTATTTGCAAGACAGGCATCCAGGAAAAACGCCCCGGTATCGAGGGGTGACGCTGCTGCATGAGCTGAAGGCAGCGGGTGTGAACGTGGCTTTGGCCTCAGATAACTGTCGCGATCCGTTTTTTGCCTATGGGGATCACGATGGACTGGAGGTGTTTGTGCAGTCAGCCCGGATTGGGCATTTGGATCGTCCGGTGGGGAGCTGGCCGCTGGCGGTGACGAAGACGCCTGCTGAGATGATGGGGCTGGCGGTTGGCTTGATAGGCGAGGGAATGGGGGCGGATTTTGTGGTGTTTAAGGCGCGCAGTTTTAATGAGCTGATGGCGAGGGGGCAGGGCGATCGCACGGTAATTCGCGCGGGTAAGCAAATTGATACCACCCTACCCGACTACGCCGAACTCGACGATTTGATGCGCTAGCAGGCTTTAGGCTGCAACAGCCGCAGGTACGTAGCCCATTTCTTCGAGCTTAGCGATCACTTTGTTGACGCTCTCTTCTAAAGTCTCCTTGTGCGTTTCACAGTTCACTTCAGGGTTCATAGGCTCCTCGTAAGGATCGCTAATGCCGGTGAACTGTTTGATTTCACCCGAGCGAGCTTTGGCATACAGCCCTTTTACGTCGCGCTCTTCGCAAACTTCTACGGGCGCTGAAACGTGGACTTCTATAAAATCGCCAATACGCGATCGCACTTCCTCACGAATGGCCCGGTAAGGTGAAATGGCCGCGACTAGCACAATCACACCGTTGCGAGTAAGCAGGTTAGACACGAAGCCAATTCGACGCACGTTTTCATCGCGGTCTTCTTTGCTAAAGCCCAAGCCTTTTGTGAGATTAGTGCGAACGATGTCGCCGTCTAGCACCTCTAGCTTGATGCCGCGATCGCGCAATTTTGCAGTCAGCGCATCGTTAATCGTGGTTTTACCTGCGCCGCTAAGGCCCGTAAACCAAACCGTAACGCCCTTCTGTTTTGATGACAGTTCTGATGGCATTGTTCTTGATATCTCCTAACAATCAACTAAAAAAACCAGTTTTACCATCAAGGAGGGCACTAGCGAACCCGTGTTTTCCGATGCCCCTACAGCCCGTAGATCCAAATTGCTAAAGGCGGCGTGATAATCGTCATAATCAACGCCAGCGGGCCACCTACTTTCAAAAAGTCGAGAAAGCGATAGCCACCAGCGCTATAGACCATCGTGTTCGTTTGATAGCCAATTGGCGTCATAAAGCTATTAGAGGCCGCAAACGTGACAATAAATATGGCCGTGAGGGGATTGATCCCGATAGAGCTAGCGACCTGCGCGCCGATGGGCAGTAGCAAGATGACAGAGGCATTATTTGATAATACGGCGGTTAAGAGCACTGTAATCACATAAAGCAGCGTCAGCAGCCAGTAGCTAGACATGCCGCCGCCGACGCTGACAAGCTGGCTCGCTATCCATTCGGTGGCTCCCGAGTTTTGCATGGCTGTGCCTAAAGGGATCAAGCAGGCGAGTAGAAAGATAACGTCCCAGCGGACGGCCTGATAGAGTTCGCCTGGTTTTAAGCAGCCAGTGAGGATCATGGCGACGACCCCGGCTAAGGCTGAAACTAAGATGGGATAGTCGGTGACAGCCGCCGCGATGACCACAGAAAGGCCGATGGCTAGGGCAATATTTGCTTTGCCTGTGCGTAGCGTTTCGAGGCTGCGTTGCTCTAGTAAAAGTAGGTTACGGCTGGTTTGAATACCGACTAAGCTTTGTTTTGGCCCCTGTACGAGGAGCAGATCGCCGAAGCGTAGGGGGACTTTTCCCATGCGATCGCGCAACAACTCCTGTCCTCGCCTGATTGCCAGCACCGTCACGTTATACCGCTGCCGAAAGCGCATATCTTTCAGCGTCGAGCCAATCAAATTAGAGTTCGCAATCACCAGCGCCTCAGCGATCCCTTCCTCTTCACCAATGCCTCCCTGCCATGACTTTTGCCCAAACTGAACGTCTGGTAGTATCTCTAGCCCTTCACTTTCACGAATCTTGAGTAAATCTTGTTTACCGCCACGGGCAAGTAAAATATCGCTGGCCGCTAGGGTTTTATCGGCAAACGGCTGTGGAAAATGGGTGTTGTTACGAATCAGCTCTAGCACGTCTACGTCAAAGCGTCGCTGTAGCTGACTGGCCTGTAGCGTTTGGCCCACCAGGCTAGAGCGTGGCGTAATGACTAACTCACTCACGTAGTCTTTCATGCCGTACTTTTGGCTGAGGCCGCGATCGTCTATTTGCCGGTTGGGTAAGAGCCGGGGCGCGATGAAGGCTAAGTAGGCCATGCCGATGACAAATATGATGATGCCGAGGGCGGTGAACTGAAATAAGGAGAATTCACCCAGCCCTAAATCAGCCGAAAGTCCGCTGGCTAGTACGCTGGTGGAGGTGCCGATAACGGTGATCATGCCGCCTAAGATAGTGGCAAAAGACAAAGGCATCAGCAGCTTAGACGGTGAAATGCGGTGCTGCTGGCAAAAGTCTTCGACAATGGGCAAAAAGACAGAGACGACAGCAGTGTTGTTTACCAGTGCCGACATTGGGCCGACGATTAGTCCAAGCGCTATGATTTGCTGCGTTAGTCTTTTACCGCCCCATTGAATTAGCCAGCCGCTCGCCTTTTGCAGCGCGCCGGTTCTGGCGACGCCTGAGCTGAGAATGAACATCGCCATGACGGTGATGGTGGCCGGATTGCTGAAGCCTGCAATGCCTTCTTCAGGTGAGACTTGCTTGAGCAGAATGAGCGCCACCATGACGCTTAGCGCCGTGATGTCTGCGGGAAATAGCTCTACGATGAATAGCACCAGGGCTAGGGCCACGATGCCTAAAGTGATGACGATACTGCTCACAATACTGCGCTAGCCATAGAAGGAAACTCGATCTGCTGGGGCGCTAAGGAGCGAGGATTAAATAAACTGCGCAACCGTCATCTATTGAAGCCCTCATCCTAAATCCTTCTCCCGAGGGGAGAAGGACTTTGAGTCTAGCTCCCTCTCCCCTCGGGAGAGGGTTGGGGTGAGGGCTTCGATATGTGTAGATTACTTAATCCTCATTCCTAAGGCAGATACGCTTAAACGATTAGTTTGGAGATGTTTAGTTCTTAGATTATTGAGATCATTTATAGAAAGCGTGAGCGGTTGGATGCAGGCCGACAAACTCCCTATCCAACGCTAATCAACTTTTATCAGGATGGTTCTTCGCTCCTTAATTTGGGCTGTACGTAGAGGTTTTCGAGCAATACGGCAAACCCTGCAACCCAGGGCGGCACGATAAGCGCTCCAATAATACCTAAAACCTGGGCTCCTCCCAAAACGGCAAGAAGCTGATACAGCGGATGTACACCGATAGAAGATCCCACTAATAGCGGATCGAGCAGGTACGTTTCAATGTTTTGAATCACGACGTAGAAAAGGATGACCCATAGCACCGTCCAGCCGCCTTGAGGAATAGCGACGATGAGGGCGGGAATGGCTCCTAAAATAGGGCCGAGGAAGGGTACTAGGTTAGTGACGCCTGCGATCGCCCCCAAACCAATCGCAAAGTCTTGTAGTCCCAAAAACCCCAGTCCTATACCAGTCACAATCGCCAGCGTTCCTGACACGATCAGCCGTCCGCGAATGTAAGTGCCAATGCGATCGCCTATCTCAGGTAGCTGCTGACTAATCCGCTTGTCCCAGGGCTTAGGCAACAGCCGAATGAAGTTAGTGGTGAGCGTGTTGCTATCAGCGAGCATGTAGCCCGAAATGAATATGGCAAGCACGAGGCTAAGCAGTGTGCCAAGGAAGCCAGTTGTGAGGCTGAAGGATCTCAGGGCGACCTGGCGGGTGGAGCGGATGGCCCAGGCTGCGATCGCCTGCACATCTAACTGATCAAAAACCTGACTGGTAAAGTCAGGCCGATCTTCATTCACGGTCAGCGCCCAGGTTTCTACTTGAGTCGCCGCCTTTCTTAGCAGCAGCGGCAACTGCCTGACTAAGAGCTGAATCTGGTCGAGCACCGTAGGGCCAATTAGAAAGACAAGGCCGACTAGCGTACCGATGATGACTAGATAGGTGAGCAGTGCGCTCAGCCAGCGGGGCACTCGAAACTGTTCTGCCCAGCCGACAATAGGGGCAATAGAGCAGGCTAGCACCACTGAGATCATCACGAGTAGAAGCAAGCCTCTGAGCTGCCAGCCAATAATAGCGGCTGGAATGGCTGCAAAAACTGTGAGTACGCCGCTAAACGAAATAGAAAGTTGCTGTTCGGACTTCATCGAGTTTCAAGGGCAAATGCTAGGCGGAGCTACAGCGTATACCGGAACTGGTCTATCAACATACCTGGCATCCACATGCCGCCAAGCGAGCGCCTATCATACGTCCCGACTGCCGGTAAAAACCTCTGCCCTTCGGTCAGCGCCACCAGCCCTTCGCCTAAAAAGCGATAGAAGCTGTCGTCAAACCTGAGATTTTCAATGGGTGCGACAATCTCGCCGTCTTCTACCCAAAAGCAGGCGTAGCGGGTCATGCCTGTGATCCGTCCGGCAGTGAGATCGCTCCAGTTGAGATAGTGCAGGTTAGAAAGATATAGGCCAGTGCCGAGCTGAGCTAGGATTTGGTCTTCGCGCAGTTGACCGGGCGCTACGGTCGGAGCCCGCATGAATTCGCCGCTGTTGGCCGCGTTGCTAGGCTTGCCGTATTCTTTGGCACTGCGATCGCTCACAAGAGAATTAACCCACTGCCCTTGCTCAATAATCGATAGCTGCTCAGGGGCAACAACACCATTGCTGTTGAACCGAGGCACGCTGATGCGCTGAAAGTCTTCTTGTAGTGAGAACTTCTCGGAGAGCGTCGCGTCGCCTTTTTCCAGCTTTTCAAAGGCACTGTTGCCCTGTCTCAAATCAGCTTCGCCCAGTCCGCCGTAGATAACAGTTTCGAGCAAATCAGCGACAGCCGCAGGCGCTAAGTAGGTGCGGTAAGCGCCTTTGGAGATTATTTTAACGGGCCGAGAGAGCAGTTCTAGCTGCTGCTGGCTGGCGCTGATGTTTTGCTGATAGTCGGACATATTCCAGACGTTGCCTGCGACCGTGCCTTTTACGGCCTGGTTGCGGTGATTAAATAAGGAATAGTCGAGTGTGAAGGAAGGCGTTTCAAACCAATGGCGTTTCCCGGCTGAATCTGCGTAGGCTCGATACGAGATGCCGCCTGCATATAAGCCTGAAAAATCCAGCTTTTGCACAGGTTCAATGAGCTTTTCGGCAACTGCTTTTGCAGGAAGTAGCTTGCCATTGCGCACCTCTCGGCTGTGACCTTTGTTCTTGTCATCGCTAGTAGGAATCACGACGTAGGGATCGATGGGCAGCTCGGGTAGATCCGCTAGCAGGCCGTCGAGGGTTGGCTTTGCGATCGCCCAGTCTGTGTCAAAGTGGCTGGTGAATGGAATTCGGGCGGCGGTGGTGCGATCGCTCGTCATCAGCGTCAGCCGAAGCTGCCCGTCGCAAACCTGGCCGCTCTGACGAACCTTGGCACCGTTGAACCGGGTGAACTGAGTGTCTTCGCCCGCGAGTGAAAGGGTGAAGTGGCAGTTGGGGTGATTGGAGAGCTGAGTGCTGATGGCGGCGGCGATTTGGTTGAAGGTGGCTTCTGAGGAGGAAGGCGAGCGCTCGCCTGCCGAACTGCTTGCGTCCTCAATGGTGCTGATGCTGGATTCAGATGAACGTAAGGTCATGCTTTAGCGCCTCCAAAAACTTCAATATTTTCAAACGCACAAACGGGCGATGCGTGGCCGACGCGAACAAGCTGATTAGGCTCGCCTTTACCGCAGTAGGGCGTACCGTAAGTTTCCAAAGTTTGACCGTTGCCGATCTGAACCAAGCTGCCCCAGAACTGAGGCGTCGTGGCCCGGTAGTTAGGATTTTTGAGCGGCGTCGTCAGCTTGCCGTCTTCGATTTTTCGCGCGTATTCACAGCCAAATTGAAACTTATGCCGCTGGTCATCAATCGACCAAGAGCGATTGGATTCCATATAAACGCCAGATTCGATGCTGCTAATCATCGTTTCGAAGTCCGTGTCTCCCGGCTCCAAATTGATGTTAGCCATACGGTCGATTGCCGGACGGTTCCAGCTACAGGCCCGTGTGCAGGCAACACCAGGCACATCTAGCCGCGCCTGACTCTCAAGCCCCCCGAGTCCGCGCTGTAGAACGCCTTCGCGAATCAAATATTGTTTCTCGGCAGGTGTTCCAGTGTCATCGAAGCCATAGCTAGCAATTTCGCCCGCTTTCGTCGTGTCGAAGGTGACGTTCATCAGCGGCGAACCGTACACCAAACTGCCGAAGTCTTTGGGCTGTACGAAGCTGCCGCCTGCATAGTTGCGCTCGTCTCCTAAAATGCGGTCTAGCTCTAGCGGATGACCGACGCTCTCGTGAAGCTGAAGCATCATTTGGTCGGGCGCGAGTACCAAAGTTGTCACCTCTTCAGGACAATCTGGTGCGCTAAGCAGCTCTACAGCCTGCGTACCAATTCGAGCAGCGCGATCCCAAAGGTCTGAGCCTGACATTAGCTCCCAGCCGCCTTGATAGCTGCGGGCTAGGTAACCGTTGTCTGAGCGGGACTGTGTGACGCCGGGGGCTTGTGCGATCGCCCCTAAATGACTCTCCAACATCACCAGCTTTTGGTACACCTCAGAGCCATTCGTGCTGACAAACCAGGATTCCACCTCATGACTACGCGCGATCGCACTGGTGCGCACAATCTCATCCGATACTTTCATCTGCTCGCAAAGCTTACGCAGCAAGTCATTAATATCGCCCACGCTTAGCGAGTCTAAAGCCTGCTGATAAGGAGAAATGTACTCGCCCTTAACCTGCGGGCGCACGGCCTGAGTAAATCGATGGATTGCCCACTGACTCGTCTCTAGCGCCTGCTCGTAAGCTCTTTTGGCAGCATCTTTCAAGGCTTCTGTCGTGAGCTGATTAGTAGCGCTGTAGCCAAACTGCCCCTGCACCAGCACTTCAACCATTGCGCCTTGGCTGAGTCCTCTTTCGTTTTGCTGCGGACGACCGTCGCGCATCGCTCGCCAGCTACTTGATTCTTTATTTGCTCTAATGCCAATCCAATCGGCGGGGAGATCGATGTGTTCGAGGGCTTGAGTAAGATTCCCGATCATAAATATGTGGATGTTGAAAGGTAGATGCGCTGGCTGAGTTATGAATTGCTGCCATTACCATTTTGTGACGTTTGTCAGCGATCCATGTGCCAGATGCACGGGTACGACTGCTACTTATTTACCCAGATTGTCGCCCCTCCTACATGAGATGGAACGGCTTCATCACATATCCTTTATCTTTTTATATAAACCTATTTTTCATATAAAGATTATTTAATTTCCCGTTTTAGGAATTTAAGCGCTATAAGTAATTTATCTAGCGTGATTTAGATTTAGAAAAATAGATTTATGGATATTGATGAACTTGACCGCAAGATATTGGCGGCGTTGATGCAAGACGGTCGGGTGCGGTGGTCGTCTTTGGCCGATCAGTTCGGGGTGTCGGCTCCTGCGATCGCTGATCGTGTCCGTCGCTTAGAAGGTGCAGGCATTATCACTGGCTATGCAGCGCGGCTAAGTGCGGAGGCTTTGGGGGTTGATTTAACAGCGTTTGTGGCTGTCACGCTAGAGCACCCTCAGTATCGTCAAGGGTTTGTGGCGTATGTGCGATCGCACAGCAGCGTCCAGTCATGCCATCACGTCGTAGGCGATAGCGACTACCTACTCAAAGTGCGCTGTCGTTCTACGGCTGCTTTAGAGCAGTTTTTGAGTGAAGGACTAAAGGCGTTGCCAGGCATTCAACAGACTCGGACGACGATTGCGCTTTCGACAGTGAAAGATGCGGTAGTGCTGCCGGTTGAGAAAAGTTAGTTACTCGATGCGCAAGCTTGAGGAGGAAATTGTGCTGATTTTGATTTTGTTGAAAGGCGTTTTGATGGGAGTTGCGATCGCTGCCCCGGTCGGCCCAATTGGCGTACTGTGCATCCGCCGTACGCTCAGCCAGGGTCGTTTGGTGGGGTTAGTAACCGGGCTAGGCGCGGCGACTGCCGATGGTTTCTACGGCATAGTCGCCGCTTTCGGGCTAAGCGCCATTTCTAACGCGCTAGTAACGTACTCAAACTATCTACAAATAATCGGTGGCTTATTCCTTTGCTATTTAGGACTAACTACCTTCTTCTCTAAAACAGACTTTTCTGATGCGGACTTGTCGAATGTCTCGGGCAGCACATCCTCAACCCCCAAATCTCCCGACCTTCCCAAATCTCCAAACCTATCCACATTCTCCGCCTACATCTCCACATTAGGACTAACCCTAACCAACCCGGCAACCATCTTCTCTTTCATCGCAATCTTCGCCGGATTAGGTATTACGCAAACGCGCACGCTAACTTCTGTAACCCTTGTGGCTGGCGTATTTACGGGCTCAGCAGCATGGTGGTTAGTGCTAGTCTCAGGTGTGATTTACCTGCGCAATCGACTCACGCCGCAACGGCTAGCAACGTTCAATCGCTGGTCAACTAAAGTCTTTGGAATACTGATTCTGAGCTTTGGAATTACCGCCTTGGTGCTTTGAGAAATGCGCGCTCTAAACTTGGATTTGAGAAAATAATGGTCTTGCTGCATTGCCGTTGGCAAAAGTATTTAAGTCGCTGGCAGAAATATCTGAGTTTTGTTGTGGCGATCGCAATCGCCCTCTGGCTAGTCTCAGTCACACTCACGCCAACAGCCACGCAGGCCCAATCGCCTCCCACGCTAGAACAGCTCCGCCAGCAACGCGACCAAATCGATCAGCAGCTCGACACCCACAGCAAAACTGACGAGCGCTATCAAAAGGCAGAAGATCAGGGCAACAAAAAGCTGCGCGATCTTTCTAAAACCATTCAAGGCACCGACGCCTGGATCACAGACACCGAATATCAGCTCGCCGAAGCCGAAGAGAGGCTCAACCGCCTAGAGCTTGATTTAGAAGCCAATAAGCAGGTGTATGAGCAGTCTCGCACCGCTGTCGTCGGACGGCTTCAGTTCATGCAGCGTCAGCAGGCAGCTCAGGGCTGGGCGTTACTTTTACAAAGCAGCGACCTCAACAGCTTTTTAGACAGACGCTATCGGCTAAAACGAGTCTACATGTCTGATCGCGATACGCTGGTTGATTTAGACGCTCAGTCCGTTGAGATTGTGGCGCAGCAAGAAGGCGTCGAACAGCAAAAAAACGATATCTCCTTACTCCGCCAGCAGCTTATGGCGAGTCGCGCCCAATACACCGAACAGCTTCAGCAGCAGGCAGTGACGATGGAGCGCCTGCGAGAAAATAGAGGCGCACTCTCAGCGGCAATCAAACAGCTAGACAAAGACTCCGACAATATTACATCGCTGATTTTAGAGCGCGTCGCAGCGGCGAATGCTGCCGATGCCAAGATTGCTCGCGAAGAAGCGCTACGGGCGGCTCGCAACTCAGGCAAAATGCTAATGCCTAGCCAGGGGCCTATCACCAGTAATTTTGGGAGTCGGTTCCATCCAGTACTGGGCTACAGCCGTTTTCATGCGGGTACTGACTTTGGCGCTGAGCACGGCAGTCCGATTCAGGCTGCAGAAACAGGGGTTGTGATATATGCAGGCTGGTACGGCGGCTACGGTAATGCGGTGATTCTTGAGCACGGCGGCGGGGTGACGACGCTTTATGCTCACGCCAGTCGGCTAGATGTGTATGAAGGTCAGGCCGTGAAGAAAGGCGATGTGATTGCGGCAATCGGCACAACTGGGCTTTCTACTGGCCCTCACCTCCATTTTGAAGTGCGGCAGGGCGGCGAGCCGGTAAATCCAATGGCCTTCTTGTAGGCTTTTGGTCTAGCGGGCTGACTTTTGTTAGTGAGCGGGATAGGCTAGGCCCATGAATTATCAGAAACTTTTGATGGGTTGTCTGTCGGTAGGGCGTTTTGCCACGGTAGGCGCGATCGCCCTTCTCCCTACAGCTGCTTTTGCTAACCCATTAGAACCTTCATTCTCTCCTGCGCTTGCTACGCCCGCTGAATCTACTACTGATCCTACCGAATCTGCTGAGCCTACGGGGCCTTTGAACCTCACGCCAGAGATTATTGAACAGAGTCCGGTTTTGCAGCGCTGGCTAGAGAAAGTGCCCGACGTTCGAGCCGATATCCGAAACGACCCTAGCTTTGTAACGCGACTCCAGGCTGGTTATAGCTACTTTCCATCTTCGGACGGTACGAGTGGCTTTTTAGTCGGTGTTGAAGATGTTTTTATTGGCAATACGCCGCTGACGGTAAGCGCTGACTATCAGCAGAATTTTAGGGGCGATCGCCAAGCCTACGGCACCGACCTGCACTACTACGTCCTACCTTTAGGCGGCTACTTCAACGTCGCCCCCACTGTCGGCTACCGTTACGCAAAATCTGCCAGCGACTACAGCGTGAGCGGCGCAAACCTCGGCGTTCGTTTGCGCGTTGTTCCTTCTCGCACAGGCGCAGCCGACATCACGCTTGATCAATCCTGGATAGTGGGCGACAGCGAAGGGCTCAGCATTACCCAGCTAAACTTTGGCTACGCAGTCACTCGAAATTTACGGCTCTCAACCGATCTAGAGTGGCAAAGCACGGCGGATGAAGGCGACAGCCGAGTTGGCATCAATTTGGAGTGGGCGCTTTAATCTATATAATTATTTTTTTGACTATCCCTTCGGTCACTTTTGGTCGTAGTTAGAACCATGGCAAAACCTACCCAGGCTCATATCTCTAAGACAATTTCTAAGCGAGAAAGTCAGTTTTTTCGCGATCGCACCCTCAAGCAAACCGAATACTACATGGGAGCTAAGCTGCTAGAAGTCGGCGTCAACCCCAACAAAGGCGTCATCTACCGCTGGCGCACCGAAGACAAAGGCCCCAACGAAGAATGGATTTATAGCGCTTATTGGGGCGACTCTCGCGAAAAAATTGAGGCTGAAGAAGCAGGCGAATAAAAACTGTTTAGCCTCGCTCTACGCCTACCTCTACGGCTATGCCATGAGCTGCCGCGACTTCTGTCAGGCGCTCTGCAATCAGTTGATTGTGCAGCACCATCGTCGTCGTACTGTTTTCTTCAAACCCAATGCGCTCGTAAAAGCTCTGCTGGTGAGTGGTCATCAAATAAGTTCGCTCCACCTTATTCATATGAGGGTGCGCGATTAATGTCTCTACCAGTCTGCGACCGAGCCCTGCGCCTCTGTAGTCAGGATGGATTACAACGTCCCAAATCGTAGCGCGAAAAACGCCATCGGTGGTAGCGCGTGAGAAGCCGATTAGTTTTTCATCGTCCCAGGCGGTGACCACGGGTTTGCTGTTAGCGATCGCCCGTGCCATTTCCGAAGGCCGTCTCTCTGTAGCCCAAAAAGCAGCCAGCTTAAACAAATCGCACAGTTGCGTGAGCTGATCGGGCGTAAACACCTGTGTGTATTGAAACTGAATATGCCGACTGTCCATAAACCGAATAACCCGGCTGGGCCTCCATAAGAAGTGGAAAAGAACGCCAGATAAAATCTTGCCGAATTCAAGTCTGAGCGTTTGTAATAAATACCTTTACTTTTCTAGTAAAGGATAGTGGCTATGCAGAAACCTTGCTGCTATAAAAGTAAGGCTTTCCTGACTTTCTCCTAACTTGGCGAGCCATAGAAGAATTCGCCCGAGCGCAGCCCTACGTAACCCCAGCACAACCCTTCAGGTGGTACCATTTTCAGGGGATACGGTTAGTACTAACAGTAACCTTTGTAGGGTAACCCGCCCGGAATACCCTCTTCCACCGAAGCCTTACCCGCTCATAAGATTAGTTAGATACAATAATATCCGCCCGCCGTTTCCTTGCTGTTGACATGCTAAAAAGACTTTTAGGCGACCCTAATACCCGTAAGCTCAAGCGCTACCAGCCCGATATCAAAGAGATCAACCTGCTCGAAGAAGAAATGCAGGCGCTCTCTGATGCTGAGCTAACGGGCAAAACTGCGGAGTTTCGGCAGCGGCTAAAAGACGGCGAAGACACTGACGACATTTTGACCGAAGCGTTTGCGGTTGTACGCGAAGCCGGTAAGCGCGTGTTAGGAATGCGCCACTACGACGTGCAAATGCTCGGCGGCATGGTGCTGCACGACGGGCAAATTGCCGAGATGAAAACAGGTGAAGGTAAGACCCTGGTGTCTACCCTGCCTGTCTATCTAAATGCGATTGAAGGCAAAGGCGCTCACGTTGTCACGGTAAACGACTACCTAGCCCGGCGTGACGCTGAGTGGATGGGTCAGGTTCACCGCTTCTTAGGCTTGAGCGTTGGCCTTATTCAGCAGGGTATGAGTCCCGCTGATCGTAAGAGAAACTACGCC
Source organism: uncultured cyanobacterium (assembly GCA_963793265.1). Classification (GTDB taxonomy): domain Bacteria; phylum Cyanobacteriota; class Cyanobacteriia; order Phormidesmidales; family Phormidesmidaceae; genus Phormidesmis. The sequence continues at coordinate 648,108 of CAWBZI010000001.1, read as the reverse complement.
TGCGACGTTACTTACGGTACCAACAGCGAATTTGGTTTCGACTATCTGCGCGACAACATGAGTACGCAGATGGCGGACGTTGTACAGCGCCCGTTTAACTTCTGCGTCATCGACGAAGTGGACTCAATTCTGGTTGATGAGGCAAGGACGCCTCTAATCATTTCAGGCCAAATAGAGCGCCCCGGTGAGAAATACACGCAGGCGGCTGAGGTTGCAGCTCAGCTAGAAGGCGATGAGGTTGACTACGAAGTTGATGAGAAAGCCCGCAACGTACTGCTCACCGATGAAGGCTTTGAGAAAGCCGAGCAGCTTCTAAACGTAACTGACCTATTCGATCCTAAAGACCCCTGGGCGCACTACATTTTTAATGCGCTTAAGGCAAAGGAACTATTTACTAAAGACGTAAACTACATTGTTCGCGATAGCGAAGTTGTGATCGTAGACGAATTTACCGGACGTGTAATGGCCGGTCGCCGTTGGAGCGATGGCCTGCACCAGGCGATTGAGGCCAAAGAGCACGTAGAGATCCAGCCTGAGACGCAAACGCTGGCTTCTATTACCTACCAGAACTTCTTTTTGCTCTATCCAAAGCTCTCAGGGATGACGGGTACGGCAAAAACTGAAGAGGCTGAATTTGAAAAGATTTACAACTTGGAAGTCACGATTATTCCAACAAACCGCCCTTCGCAGCGGCGTGATCTGCCAGACGTGGTTTATAAAACTGAGAACGCGAAGTGGAATGCGATCGCCCAAGAATGCGCTGAAATGCACGAAACGGGTCGCCCGGTACTCGTCGGCACCACCAGCGTAGAAAAATCCGAAGTCCTCTCCATCTTGCTCAAAGAACTCAACGTAGAGCACAACCTGCTAAACGCAAAACCCGAGAACGTAGAGCGCGAATCAGAAATCGTCGCTCAGGCCGGACGCAGCGGCTCAGTGACAATCGCCACCAACATGGCAGGCCGAGGTACCGACATCATCTTGGGTGGTAACGCTGACTATATGGCGAGACTGAAAGTGCGCGAGTACTTCATGCCTCGACTGGTTAAGCCTGAGAAGGACGAAAAGTTTGGCGTTGCTCAAGTGGCAGCCGCTAAGAATGGAAAGTCTATTCAAGGCTTCGGTGATGGCAAAAAGCCAAAAACCTGGAAAGTTGCGCCACAGATCTTCCCTACAGATTTAGCGCCACAGACCAAAGAAGCCCTGAAGGAAGCGGTTTCTTTTGCCGCGCAAACCTATGGTGAGCAGAGCCTTTCGGAGCTAGCTGCTGAAGATAAAATTGCAGTTGCTGCTGAGAAAGCGCCGACTAGCGATCCGGTAATTCAAAAGCTCAGAGACGTTTATAACCGTGTGCTAGATGAATATGAGGTTATTACCTCAGCCGCTCATGATAGTGTCATTGAGCTAGGCGGACTGCACGTGATTGGTACTGAGCGTCACGAGTCTCGCCGGGTGGATAATCAGCTTAGAGGTAGGGCCGGTCGTCAGGGTGATCCTGGTTCGACGAAGTTTTTCTTGAGCTTGGAAGATAATCTACTGCGGATTTTTGGCGGCGATCGCGTCGCCGGGCTGATGAATGCTTTCCGCGTAGAAGAAGACATGCCGATCGAATCGGGGATGTTGACGCGATCGCTCGAAGGCGCACAAAAGAAAGTAGAAACCTACTACTACGACATCCGTAAGCAAGTCTTTGAATACGACGAGGTAATGAACAACCAGCGCCGCGCTATCTACGCCGAGCGCCGCCGTGTACTTGAAGGCAAAGAGCTAAAAGAGCTAGTGCTAGCCTACGCCGAGCAAACGATGGACGACATCGTAGAAGCCTATGTCAACCCCGAACTGCCCTCAGAGGAATGGGATCTCGCCAGCGTCGTCAGCAAAGTCCAAGAGTTCATCTACTTACTCGCTGACCTCACTCCCGACCAGCTAGAGAACCTTTCCATGGGTGAAATGAAAACCTTCCTTGCAGAGCAGGTTCGCATCGCCTACGACCTCAAAGAAGCGCAGGTTGACATGATCAAGCCCGGCCTCATGCGCGAAGCTGAGCGCTTCTTCATCCTCCAGCAAATCGACAACCTCTGGCGCGAGCACCTTCAGCAAATGGACGCCCTCCGCGAAACCGTCGGCCTACGCGGCTACGGCCAAAAAGACCCCCTCATCGAATACAAGAGCGAAGGCTACGAGGTCTTCCTCGATATGATGACAGGCATCCGCCGGAACGTAGTCTACACCCTCTTCCAGTTCCAACCACAGCCACAACCTGCCGCTAAGCAGTCTGAAATGGTGTAAACGTTATCGCGGCCTCTCTTTTAACTAATTTGCTATGTTGAGGTATCTCCATGACACAGGTAGAGCAAATAAAAGCTGAAATTGAGGCGCTTCCTCAACAAGACTTCAATCAATTGAGGGAGTGGTTTGCCGAGAAGGACTGGCAGATTTGGGATGAGCAAATTGAGAGAGATAGTGCCGAAGGAAAGCTAGACTTTCTACTCAAAGAAGCGATGGATGCAAAGGCCAAAGGAAAGCTACAGGAATTATGAGTGCGACTAATGGCTATATACTCTTGTGTTGAAGAAGATTATTCCATAGAAGGATCACTAACAGACTCAAGAAAAGCTCTACCTGTAACAGTCAGCTCGCAGGTATTGATATCGGATATCTGAATTAGATTGAGATTAGATAGATGTGCATCAATAAAGGTTGTATGTTCTTTGCTAGTACCTCTCAGACGCACTGAACCCACCTCTACGACACTCAAGATTTTTAGGCTAACTTAAGAGACGACCTCTGCTTAGAGCTTTGCGCAATCTCTATCAGTCTTTGGGCATCAGCAGTGCTGAGTCTTGATAAAATGCGGACAAATTCTGGATGAATAGAGCCGTCCACAAGTTCATTCGCGACTAAGTTTGTCCATAGCTCTTGCAGCGTAGCATCAACCTCGCTAGATGCACTTTCTATAACCTTCAATATGATGGCTGTCTTGTGTGCCTCTTTCTGCTTCTGATTATTGCGGGTCGCTTTCTCCGTAGCACGGAACATTGTGTTAGAGATAACAACTTTCTCAGCATCGACTAACCGATTGAACTTTGCTTCGATCAACCGTCCAACGCCACTGGTAATCGCTGTAAGTGGTAGGATCGTTCGCCTGAACGTATCACAGGCAGTGTCTACTACTGTTGTCCAAGCCGCGTCTGGAATAGCTTCAGCGATTTTTCCTGCACCGATGATATCAAGGCTTTTATCTTCAGACATTTATATAAAAAGCGATGCGTAGGTCGTCAGCTCCACTCTAACCGTGAATGATACCTTCCTGAGTCAGGATGCGAATACTGTTCGTATGATGTGATTTTAATTACTTCGGCACGAAGGGCTAATAGAAATGAGCGGACAAGACTTGAACGGTACCTCCCGTACTGGCTGGGCAGTACGAGAGGCTATGGAAGACGAAAGTATTAACTACTCTGATATTCCGCCTTTGACAGATGCGTTTTTTGAGAATGCCGCACTGAGAGTTCGTGTGCCTAGTCATCGAGTGCCGACGCCTCCGGGGCAGATGCTTGAAGAATCGTTTTTAAAGCCCATGAATATTACTGAGCAGGAACTTGCCGAATCTATACACCTTCCGCTAGAGCTTGTCAGCAAAATAATTAAAGTCAGAACTGCCATAACGCCTAGTACAGCGCTGCGCTTGGCTAAGTACTTCGGCAACTCAGCCGACTTCTGGATGAGTCTTCAGCTTCGGTGGGATTTGTACCACACTCAAAAGGTAGAATCAAAAGCCTTGGCTTCTATTCGGCCTCGCCAGTCGGCTTGAAAATGTACCTATGCTACCTACCGCTGCAATTACGACGACACCTTCGGGCCTGCGCTGCTTAGCGCCGCTGTGTGGAGAGGTTGCACAGTTATGGATTTCGCCCAAATTGCAGCACGAGGCTGATGCGTTAAATCTCAGCTATCGCATTTACGACACTTCATTAGCGGCTTTTTTGCAGGCGAATTGGCAAGCGTACGAAGGCTTTGTTTTTTGTCTTGCCAGCGGTGCGGTGGTTCGTTTGATTGCGCCGCTGTTGACTGATAAAGCCAGTGACCCGGCTGTCGTTGTGATTGACCCAGATGGGAAAGTGGCGATTAGTTTGTGCGGCGGGCATCAGGGTGGGGGCGATCGCCTCACCCAACACATCAGCCAGCTCCTCAACGCCGAACCCATTATCACCGGCTCATCACACTCTCTAAACCTACCTGGTATAGATACGCTCGGCACACCGTTTGGCTGGGCAATGGGAGCTGGTGATTGGACGGGAGTTGCAGCAGCGATCGCACAGCAGTCCCCAGTCCAAATACTCCAAGAAGCCGGTAGCACCCTCTGGCAAAAGCACTTACCTGCCGACCATCCCTTTCAGTTTGGCTTCCCAGAATTTGAAGATCGAGACGCCAAAGCCAAGCCGAAGGGCCGCGTGTGGATTAGCCCCATTCAAAGAACGTTTGCACCGGATGCTGATTTGCCAAAAGTGCAGTGGCATCCTCGCGTTTTGTGGTTAGGGATTGGCTGTGAAAGGGATACGAGCAAAGCGCTAATTGAACATGCGGTGATAGAGATATGCCGGAAGAATCATTTGGCTTTGGGCGCGATCGCTGGAATAGCCACCATCGATCTCAAAGCAGATGAAGTGGGCTTAGTTGAACTCGCCCAAGAACGAAACTGGCCGTTGCGGTGTTTTACGGCAAAGATGCTGAATTCTGTGGCTGTTCCAACGCCTTCAAGCGTCGTTGAACGAGAGGTAGGAACGCCTAGCGTGTCTGAGGCCGCAGCCATTGTGGCAGTTGGCTATTGCGATGCGGCTGATACGGTAAGTACGCTGAGAGTGAAAAAGCAGATTGTGAAGGCGGTAGATGTTGAGATAGAAGGTGTTAAGGGGGCGGTGACAGTTGCGATCGCTCAATCAGAAACCGAATACATAGGTCGCACGGGTAAGCTTCACCTTGTCGGCACTGGCCCCGGCAGTCTTAACCAAATCACGCCTGCCGCTAGGGCCGCAATTACAAATGCAGACGTTGTAATCGGCTATAAGCTCTACGTCGATCTCATTCGACCTTTGCTACGTCCGGGTCAAATTGTAGAAGGACTACCGATTACTCAAGAGCGGCAGCGGGCCGAAAGAGCGATCGCGCTAGCGAACGAAGGTTTCACAGTAGCAGTCATTTCCTCCGGCGATTGCGGCATCTACGGTATGGCAGGTCTAGTTCTAGAGCAACTGCGAGCCGAATCTTGGGATGGTAAAACACCTGAAGTAGAAGTATTTCCAGGCGTCAGCGCTCTGCAATCTGCGGCTTCACGAGTCGGTGCCCCATTGATGCACGACTTTTGCGCTATCAGCCTGAGCAACCTGCTAACGCCGTGGGAAGTAATCCAAACCCGACTGCGGGCCGCTGCTGAAGCTGATTTCATAGTGGCGCTATACAATCCCAAATCAAAAACACGCACTGATCAAATCGTGTTCGCGCAAGAAACGTTCTTAAAGCACAGAAGTGCCGATACGCCTGTGGCATTAGCCAGATCGCTCTACCGCCCCGACGAACAAATCACCCTGACTAGCCTGGGCGAAATGTTCGAGCACCCCATAGACATGCTCACCACCGTCATCATCGGTAACCGCAGCAGTCGCACCTATGAAGGCTGGTTTATCACGCCCCGAGGCTACTTAGGTGGGCTAACTTGAATAGGCTATTGAAAGTTATTTGCCTGCTCACTCGTCTCGTCTAAGCGAACTCTGCTTCTGAGCACATCCAAGTCCGGCCCTTGCGCTCTACCCACGCCACAACTCTTCCGAAACCGATCAAACTCGGAATCTTGCCAGGCAAACGAAAAATGGCTCACCGTATTGATCTGTGGAAAGTTCCGCTGTAGTGCGTCCATTTGCACTTCTAGAGAAGGCCGGTTTGGCTGTGCGACGCCCCACGTTCCCGCTAGCGCAGGCTTCACGGTTCTAGTGTTTTGTCGAATGTTGGTTACGCGCCGCACTTCGTCCACAATGCAGTTTGCATTTCCACAGACCGCATACGCCATCGGATGAGCATCCATCCATTCAGGAAAGCGGTTCCAGTGCTGCAACCGGGCGTCGTAGCCACTGCCAACGGCTCGGTTGCCATAAGGGAAAAAGACGGCTCCGGCAGGGATGCCCGCTTGACGAGCAGGCATAGCGCCCGCCTGTAAAAAGTCTACGACACCCTGAATTGCATGGGCTACGCTCAGTCGCCATAGCTCTACCTGTAGCCCTGGCCTACGCTCGGAAGGGGCGGCTAAATCTTTAGGCTCTACTGCGGGTGGATTGCGGCTCTGCCATAGCGGTTCTCCTTCAGTGGGATACTGACTATCAACCTGGGCTACGTCTGTATCTGTGATGTAGCCGCGCTGTAAAAACTTCTGAATAAGCGCTCGCCCCTTATTGTTCATGCCACGCTGCACAAGCGCATTGCTCGCTGCTGAGCCGTAAATCCATAGGTCGCTCACCTGGCTAACCACAGAAGCCGCACCTGTGAGGCGAGGATAGCGTACGTAGTCATAAAGCGCGCCATCAGGATTACGAGCAAGTACGGCGCGTACCATTTGAGCGTAGTCAGCCTGAGCCGTTGCATTATAAGGATCAACAAAGGATTCTTCGGAAACGCCGCTGGTTCCGTTGTCGGCATAGTCGCGTGTGTCTGCCCCCGAACGATTGCGAGCAAGTACCTGCCTGCGGTCGGCTCGCTGACCGTATGAATAGCCAAAGTTGAGCGTAAACATCCAGGCATAGGCGGTCAAGTCTCTGTCTTGGGCAGAGGCGATCGCTTCTGCTAGCAAATCACGATCGGCATCCGCGCTCGACTGCACCACACTGGGCCAAACTGTCGGATTATCGTTTTTAGGCAACAGCACCTGCCCATTAGAAAATGCCTCAATATAAACCTGGTTGTAGCCCAAGTTCACAATCCGATCCATCAGCGCATCTAATCGGCCCGGCTGCAAATCACAAGGGTATAGCCGCAGCCAAATCGCCTGATTCTCTGGCCAGTTTTGCCGACGACAGTCTTGCAGATCGCGCGTATGCTGCTGTCTAAGGTCTTCGTATTGCTGCTGCGCGGTAGCATCACCTTGAGCACCCGCCACACGCAGCGACTCTTTTCTGTCGGCGTCTGCCTGCGATAGCTGGCAATACCGATTCACCGCCGCTTCAGCGGGGGAGGCGGCAATGCCTTGAGAGAGCAAAGCCACCATACCCGATAGCAAGACGCTCTGTAGAAGATTGCACTGCAAGAGACGCTGCCAGCTCCTATCAGGGCTTTTGTAGTGTGCTTTAAAAAACATGGTTGCCTGTACTTTAGTTGCCTATATTTTTGGAGATCGCTATTCTTTTGGCTATTTTTTCACAAGGGCGCGATCGCGGAATCTATTAAAAAGGTAGAAGCTCTGGTGTGAGCAATCCTACGAGATTTGATCAGATGTTGCCCGGTTAGCTGTGCCACCTAAGCGCATTGATCCTCTTACGAAGGTAAAAGGATGCTAACCGCAAGAAATTAGAGACAGCTAAATAAAGGCAGATGACAAAGTGAGCGAGCGGCTTATAGAGACGCAACAAGCTCTATTCCTTCAAATCGGCTCTCAGCGCGCTTGAAACGTAAGTAAACGTAAATTTGAAGAATGCAATTGGCAGTAATCCTCAGCCCTGACTTTGCTCAGACTCGTTTCCCGCTTCCGCCTCTTCTTCGTTTAGATGCTCTAATAGTGCAGTTAGCTTCATTCTTCTGATATAGGGCCAGCCACCCTTATTTTCCATGTCTTTGAGCAGCCGGTACAAATGCTGGCGATTGTCGGGCAGCGCTTCTCGAAAAAGAGTGTCTCGAATGTTGTAGTGCAGTTCGTTTAGCAGCCTTAGCAGCGCTAGTAGCTCTACGCAATCGCCCTCCCTGCTTTGGGCCGCTGCTTGAACAACCTGCACCAACTGCGCGAGATCCGCTGGCATATCTTGTGGGGACTGATGGGTCAGGGGCTCAGAACTACTCACTGTATTCGAGGGTGCATTCAAGGGCGCATTTAGAGGTGCGTTCAAGGGGTTCTCGGTGTTTAGGGACTCTTGATTAAGGCTTTTTTTAGCTTTTTTTAAACTAAGACTTTGTAGTTTTGTAACTTTAGTTTATGTTCTTTCAATCGTACGACAGTCTATCGGAGCCTACGTGATCGCCGCCTGCTCATGCAAGCTAGCTGCTAGCCAGCCGCTATATCGTCGCCGGGTAAAGCTGAAGAAACCGTTCAGAACCGGGCGGTTGCGGTGTAAAATGAATAACTAAATTCCCTTTGCCGTTTTCAAATATTTAACAGAATCTTGAGGTTGACCATGAGGTATCGCGCTCTGCTAGCTGCGTTTTTTGCCCTTTGCTTAGGTGTCCTAACGGCCTGTAGCGAAGCGCCTAGCGCAACTAGCAACATTCCACTGACCTATGACGAAATTCGTAATACAGGGCTTGCCAATAGCTGCCCTCAGGTAGACGAAACCCGTCGTGGCCAAATCCCCATCGAATCCGGTGTGGCCTATCAACTCGTTGACCTTTGCATGGAGCCTACCAGCTTCTTTGTAAAGCAAGAGTCACCTAATCAGCGCAAAGAAGCTGAGTTTGTAGCCGGTAAATCACTCACTCGCTACACCACTTCTCTAGAGCAGGTCAGCGGTGATATCAAGCTTCAGGATGACGGTAGCTTAGTCTTCGACGAAAAGCTAGGTATGGACTTCCAGCCGATTACCGTACTGCTTCCTGGCGGTGACCAAATTCCTTTCCTCTTTACTATCAAAGGGCTAAAGGCTAAGTCTCAGCCTGGGCTTAACGCTATTACCACCTCCACCGATTTTGAGGGTGATTTTCGCGTTCCTTCCTACCGTACTTCTAACTTCTTAGATCCTAAAGCGCGCGGTTTGACCACGGGATACGACAACGCAGTTGCCCTACCTGCTCGTGCTGATGCGGTTGATTTGAGCCGAGAGAACGTCAAAGCCTTTGATGTGGGTAGAGGCAATATCTCTTTGCAAATTTCTAAAGTAGATAGCAAAACGGGTGAAGTTGGCGGTACGTTCATTTCCGAGCAGCCTTCTGATACAGATATGGGAACGGCCGCAGCCGATGACGTCCGCTTGCAAGGCGTATTCTACGGTCGCATTGAGTCTAGTCAAGACGCTTAAGTTCAGCCACTTGTCTCTAGTCAGCTACAGTTAGCCGCTTTTTAGCAAAGCGCACCCCTTAAAGAGGACATCTACCAAGATGTCCTCTTTTTTGTGCGGTCACATTCTAAGCCGTCTGATTCCGTAGAAACCCAATTGCTTGAGCAAGAGGCGTTGATTAGGCTAGATGGGTCAACTTGGTATCCTCTGCTACAGGCGCTTTCAAGTCCTGGTTAGCTCCAGATCTTGTGATTGAAGTTGCTCAGTCAGAGTCGCCTAGTAGGTGTGCCTTGTCCCATCTGCCAAGAGTCCTTAACTGATAATTACAGGCTCTTTAATATATGCATTCTTCGTCGAATCAAGTTATTAAAAACCAATCTCTTGAAATTTTAACGACTTATCACAAAGACCCTTCACCACAGCTTAGAAACCGTTTAGTGCAGATGAATATTGGCCTTGTCCGCCGAGAAGCTCATCGCTGGCTGCACAGCTCTGGAGAAACCTTTGACGACTTAATGCAGGTAGGCAGCTTAGGCTTAATCCGCGCGATTGAACGCTTTGACCTCCAAAAAGGATTTGCCTTCAGCTCTTTTGCCATCCCTTACATTCGCGGCGAAATTCAGCACTACTTGAGAGACAAAGGTACTGTAGTTCGCATTCCTCGGCGCTGGCAAACCTTACAAAATCAGTCAGCTAGGGCTATTCGTCACCTGCAAGAAAATCTGAACCGCAGACCTAGCGATCAAGAGGTTGCTGATGAGCTTGAGATTAGTGTGGAAGAATGGCAGCAGGTCAGAATTGCTAGCAGCAACCGCAATCTTTTGAGTTTGGACGCTCCGATTAAAGAAAACGATGGTGGCGCGTCGTCTTTAGGTGACTTGCTCCCCGACTCTCGCTACCGAAGCTTTCAGCTCGCCCAAGAAGACCAGATTCGGCTGCATCAGGCACTCTCTCAGCTAGAGAAACGCACCCGAGAAGTGGTGGAGTTTGTGTTTTTGCACGATCTTACGCAGAAGGAAACGGCTGAACGCTTGGGCATTAGCTCAGTCACGGTGTCTCGCCGGGTTAAGAAAGGACTTAAGCACTTGCAGGTGATTATGCGACCGGCTGAAGAGGCTTAGTTCGGTAGGCGGAGGCAGTATCAGGCGTAGCCGCCGGACGTTTCAATCTAATTTGCTACATTCTTTGCCCAGGACGTTAGTTTTCAAGTGAATTGTGTCTACTCTAAGCTAGCGACGACCCGATAAAGATTTTGTAAGGCGTTTGCGATTCCTTTTGATTAACCAGTCCTGGGAGGGAACACCACATGCGGCGTTTGCTGCTTATCTCACTGGCAACGATTCCGTTGACGGGTTGCCAATTTTTCAACCGTGACGGCAACACGGTTGTCGATATCGTGGAGTCTGTTGAGTCTGGAGAGGCTCTAGAGGCCATTCCAAACTCTATCTCTCAGCTAGGTGAAGAGGCTTCAGAAGATGCCGAAGCTTTCGAAGACCCGACTGTAGAGGGCTCTCAGCCTGCCGGAACGGTTACGGTTGATTTGATTAGTTCGACTGACCCGGCGGCTCGGGCTAGAGCGATCGCCCGTAGCCGAGTCGATCCCTTCGCCAGTTTGCCAATCCCACCAACCCCCGATGCTGTTGTTCTTTCACCCGATGCTGTTGCAGCAGCTCGCAATGGTTCTGGTGGCGGAAACCCAAGCGGCGGAAATTCCAGTGGACGCACGGCAAATAGATCTGGCAGTGGAGCTAGCAATGGATCTGGTGGAAATACGGCTCGGCCTGTCGCCGCTCGGCCCGCGCCAACACCTCCACCTGTGCGCGTACAGCCACCTAATGAACCGCTAGTATTACCCTCTCCTATTGCGGCACTTCCTTCAATTCCGCAGCCTATTATTGCACCGACAATTTCGGTTTCTGGCATTATTCAGCTAGGCGATGAGCCCTATGCAATTGTGCGCTCCGGTAGTGAGCCAGAAAGATATGTGAAGGTGGGCGATCGCCTCGGCGGTGGCAATGTTCGGGTCAAGCGCATTGAAACAATCGCCTTTGAGCCTCGGGTGATTCTAGAAGAGAATGGCATCGAAGTTTCCCGGCCTATTTCTGGTGGTAGCAGTAATGAAGCTGCTGAAGAGCCAGTAGCCACGACGCCTGCGGTGAGTATTCCTACTGCATTTGTGCCGACTGCTCGAACAACGCCTCTACTAGCAGCCCCTCCGGCTACGGCCAATCCTTTACAGCCCGCACAGGGTAGCGTTCCAGACTCTCTGCTATTGCAGCCTGCCGATGTGGTGTCTCAGGTTGTACTGCCTGGCTTCCGAGTGCCTGTACCTAATGCTGTGTAGCGGTTAGTTCTACAAGGTCTGCTCTCTTACAGCGACTGGTTGAAGCTATCGAAACGATCTCTAGCGTCGTTCGGTAGCTTTTTCTTTTGGAGGCGTATTACCTAGTGGCGGTTAGTGATAGGAATCTTGGGTCAGTAGGCATTGTGAAATGAACGTTCTTTGTAAAAATTATCGTTTCGCAGCAATAAAACTTAAACAGTAAAACCGAGGCTTCTCTCCGACAGAGTAGTAACCTTAGAAGGTGCGCGATGGTTTACGTTGCGACGGTTCTATCTAATGTTTTAAGAGGGCTAGTATTCATGGTTCAGCGTGGTTCTAAGGTCAGAATTCTCCGCCCCGAGTCCTACTGGTATCGGGAAGTTGGCGCTGTCGCATCAGTAGACCAAAGCGGCATCAAATACCCTGTTGTGGTGCGCTTTAATAAGGTCAACTACGCGGGTGTGAACACGAATAACTTTTCAGAAGCTGAAGTCGTAGAAGTTGAGGCTCCTGCTAAGAAACCAATGAAAAAAACGCCTGCGGCTAAGTAAGAAAAAGAACCGAGTGCCCTTGTATTTGGATGCTTGTTTCAACGCTCTCAAAAACTGCTTGACTCTTCTGCAAGAGATAGGCAGTTCTTGAGGTGCTTGGCGAGAGGGTTGATAGCTATTGAGAATGATTAATAATGGTTCAGCGTGGCTCTAAGGTAAGGATTCTGCGTCCTGAGTCCTATTGGTACAGAGAGATTGGCTCTGTGGCCTCTGTGGATCAAAGCGGCATTAAGTATCCGGTGGTGGTGCGCTTTAGTAAAGTGAACTACTCAGGCGTAAATACCAATAACTTCGCAGAGTTTGAGCTGGTAGAGGTTGAAGCGCCTGCTAAAAAGGCGAGTAAGCGGCGACCTGCTCAGAATAATGCTGTCAATGGTTCTAGCGGTAGTTCTAAGGCCGTGGCTGGTTCTGCTAGCAAGCAGACGGCTCCTGTTGAAGCTGCTAGTAAAGATAGTGTTGAGCCCGAAGGCAAGGCGATCGCAACGCCTGCCGATAAAAAAGCACCGAGAAACCCAGCGCCGAAGGCCAAAAGTAAGAACAGGTCTGCGGCTAGCTGAGTGCTGGTTTGAATGTATTTGATTGAGATAATTTGTTGAAAGGCGATCGCAGTGCCCGAGCTACCTGAAGTAGAAACTGTCCGCCGAGGGCTTAACCGAGTTTCGTTAAATCAGCCGGTTCGAGGTGGAGACGTTCGGCTGGCGCGTACGATTGCCTATCCTGAGCAGTCTGATAGCTTTCTGGTGGGCATAGAAGGTGCTCATTTAGCGACTTGGCACCGTCGAGGAAAGTATTTGCTGGGTGAGCTAAGGCGTTCGGAATCGGGCGATCACGCTAAAAATGGCGCTGAAGATCGTACTAGGGCGGCTGGCTGGCTAGGGGTTCATCTCCGAATGACCGGGCAGCTACTTTGGGTGTCTCAAGATGAGGCGCTGCAAACGCACTGTCGGGTTCGGCTGTTTTTTGACGGTGGTAGAGAGCTACGATATGTCGATCAGCGAACGTTTGGGCGTCTGTGGTGGGTGCCGCCCGATCGGCCTGTTGAGGATGTGATGACTGGGCTGAATAATTTGGGGCCTGAGCCTTTTTCGGAAGACTTTTCGGTGGGCTATCTGGTCGATGCTTTGAAGGGGCGCAAAAGGCCGATTAAGAATGCGCTATTAGATCAAAAGCTGGTAGCTGGAATTGGTAATATCTATGCCGACGAGGCGCTTTTTATGAGCGGTATTCGGCCTGAGGTGATGTGCGATCGCCTCTCTAAAAAACGCATCACAAAGCTACATAAAGCCATTGTTCAGGTATTGACGACTAGCATTGAATCCGGCGGCACGACCTTTAGTGACTTCCGTGATGTTCACGGTACGAATGGCAACTATGGTGGGGTGGCCTGGGTCTATGGCAGAGAAGGTGAGCCCTGTCGTGAGTGTGAGCGTGAAATCGTTCGTGTGTCTTTAGCTGGGCGTTCGGCGCACTACTGTCCTAGCTGCCAGAAGTAGCCGCAGGCGGTCGTACATAGCATCAGTACATAGCATCAATAGAGTGATGTGATTAATCAGCGCACGATCGCCTAGAACGATACAATGAACGCTAGATATTTATAGTTGAGAGCTTCACCTATGCCGGTTAAAAAAGGGGATTTTGTTCGTTTGGTGCGCGAGAAGTTTGAAAATAGCGTGGAAGCGAAGGCTAGCGATCGCCGCCTCTCTAGCTACGTGTTTGATACTAAAGGCGAAATTTTAGACACTCGCGATGACTACGCTCTGGTCAAGTTTGGACGAGTGCCGACGCCTAATGCCTGGCTAAAGCTCGATCAGCTAGAAAAGTTTGAATAATCGATTTGCTCAATGACGGCAGACTGACTAACGCTGGCTAAGCGCTTTCTTCATCAGAATCTTATGGGTGTTTCGTTTAGGCTCTCCCTTTTGAGGATGTCTTTGAATATAAGTACCGTCGGACTGCATTTCCCAAGCCTTACGATTGTCTTCTAAGCAGATGTTTAGTAGTTCAAAAAGCTCTTTCTGTAAGGACGGATCTTCTATAGGCACGAGCGCTTCTACTCTGCGGTCAAGATTGCGCGGCATCCAGTCGGCTGATCCAATGTAGTAGCGGGCTGCGCTGCCGTTTTGATCGCCATTTTGGAAGTAAAAGATACGAGAGTGTTCTAAAAACCGACCAATAACGCTGATGACTCGGATGTTTTCGCTCAGCCCTGGAATGCCAGGACGCAGGCAGCAGATACCCCGCACGATCAGGTCTATCTGTACACCCGCTTGCGATGCCTTATAGAGTTCGGCAATCATTTTGTGATCGACAAGGGCGTTCATTTTGACGATAATGCGGCCTTCTTTGCCGTCGGCTGCAAGTTTAGCCTCATGACGAATGTACTCAGTCATTTGCGATCGCAAGCTAACTGGCGCAATCAATAGCTTCTGATATGACTGCTGCTTAGAGTAGCCCGTTAGATAGTTGAATAAGTCTGTAAGGTCGGTGCCTAGCTCAGGCCGACAGCTCAGTAAGCCTAGATCGGTATAGAGCTTTGCTGTTTTAGGATTGTAGTTGCCAGTGCCAATGTGCACGTAGCGGCGAATCATATCTTTTTCGCGGCGGACGACGAGCGCGACTTTGGTGTGGGTTTTTAGTCCCATGAGCCCATATACAACATGGACACCTGAACGCTCTAGCGTACGAGCCCAGTTGATATTATTTTCTTCGTCAAACCTGGCCTTGAGTTCTACTAAGGCAACGACCTGCTTGCCATTTTCAGCGGCTTTGATCAAGGCGTTGACAATCGGAGAGTCGCCCGAGGTTCGGTACAGCGTCATTTTGATGGCGAGTACGTCAGGGTCGATAGCTGCCTGAGTAATGAAGGCTTGAACCGTGCCAGAAAAGGCGTGGTAAGGATGGTGGACGAGGCGATCGCGTCTGCGAATTAGGCCAAATACATCGTCACCTTCAGCCTGAGCCGCGTTTTTCCAAGAAGGCGGCGTAACAGGTGACCAGCGCGGATCTTTAAGCTCAGGTAGCGGCAACCCCATCAGGCTCATGAGATCGGCAAAGCCTAGCGGCCCTTCTACTTCGTAAACGTCTTCTTCTTTGATATTCAGTTCGTTCATGAGCGTGTTGCGCATGTCCGGGTTCATTCCCGACTCTAGCTCCATCCTCACCACAGACCCGCCTAGCCTACGCTTGCGCAGCTCCTGCTCAATTGCCAGCATCAAATCATCCGCTTCGTCTTCTTCTAGGGCCAAATCTGCGTTGCGGGTAATGCGAAATGAATGGCAGTCTATGACCTCCATTCCTGGAAACAGCGCGGCGATGTTGTGCGCGATGACTTGCTCCATCGGTACGCCTATCCAATGGCAGGGCGGCCCGGCAGCAGAATCTTTAGAGTCGGGCGCGATCGCGGGTCGCAAGCTTTCTGGAATCTGCACAAACCTTGGCAGAACCTTAGGCACTTTCACCCGTGCAAAATGAGACTCATTAGATTCCTTATCTTGAATCTCAACGGCTAAATTCAAGCTGAGGTTAGAGATGTATGGAAAGGGATGTCCAGAATCTACGGCTAAGGGCGTAAGTACGGGAAATACTTGTTCGTTGAAGTATGTATCGAGATAGGCGCTTTGCTCTGGCGTTAAGTCTGGATAGCTCAGTAAATAGATACCGTCTTGGGTCATTAGCGATCGCAAGTCTGCCTGAAAATAATGATGCATCTGCGCAATCATCGGCCTGAGTCGCTGGCTGATGGCCTGTAGCTGCTCTACCGGATTACGGCCATCGGGCGTGCGCTTGCTAACACTGGCGTCTATCTGCTGTTTGGTGACGGCGACGCGCACCATAAAATATTCGTCTAAGTTTGCGCTGAAGATGGCTAGAAACTTAAGACGCTCTAGCAGCGGTGTGCGTTCGTCCAAGGCTTCGTGGAGCACTCTGCGGTTGAACTCTAGCCAGCTTAGTTCGCGGCTGAGATACCACTGCGTATCGCCCAAAGAGATCTTTTCGGTGGAGATATGCTTTGCTGCTTTGCTCTGATTTTTGCTATTACCTTGTTTTTCATCGGCTAATTTGGTTTCAGCTTTAGTAGCCGGTTGACCACCGCTTTTATGGTTAGTTGGGGCCTTACTCATACGCTTTACGGCTTGAACTTAAATTGAATAGGTTTTAAAACACATCTTTTTCTTGACCCACCCACCACTGCCCTAGCTTCATCAGCTCTGCGTGGAGTTCGGCGAGCTGATCATTAAATTCTTCAGTGGTGAGTTCGTGGCGGCGCTCTTTTAGTTTGGCGAGTCGAAGCTGAACGAGCAGCCAGGGTTTGCCCATACCGTCAGTGGCTTCTATGTATCTTGCAAGCTCATTGCTTTTCATTGAGGTATTGGTTTTTAATGGGCTTTTTCTACAGGGTCTATTGCTTTGGAGTCGCTTTTTACACTTCAGAGCCTAATTGTATAGCAAGGCTTTAAAACGAAACCCGCCGCTGAAGGAAAAAATCCTGACAGCGACGGGTTTTGAGAAATAAGGCTGTAGCTTGACTAAATCATTATTCGTTATTGCTACAGCCCTTTGCTTCGCTTACTTTTTAAGATCGCTAAGCCATTCTTTGAGCTGTTCGCCAGCAACGTCTCGGCCACCTAAGCCGAAAGCGACTGCAATTGCAATCGCAACCGCGCCCAGTAGCAAACCAAACGCCAGGTTCACAATGCTAGGCGCAACACCCATCTGTGCGAGTGACAGAGCACCAACAAACACGAGAATAACCACTCTGGCAGCTTGCGCCAACATGTTAGAAGCGCCACTGCTTTTGATCAGGCGATAGGCCAAATTAGCGATATATAGGCCAATTGCAAAGATGAGCACACCGACAAGTACTTGAGCCGCGATTTCCATGACCGCGCGAACAATCAGCGTGAGCTGTGTGAGCTGAAGGATTTCAGTTGCAGTCACAACGCCAAAGAGCACAATGCCTACCAGTGCAATCCAGCCAGCTACTTCAGAAGGCGTCTTGCTTTGAGGCGTATCAGTCGGTGGCTGAATCATCGTGGCCCCAGGGGCACCCAAGTCAGCAACGGGCGTCGTGGGTGGCACTGGCGGCGTGGATCGCGACATTTCAGGAAGACCCAAAGAGTCGAGAATGCTGTTGAAGCCAACGCTTTCTAGCAAGCCTGTAACCAGCTCACTGACAAACCGACCGATAAAGTAGAACCCTGCGAGTACAGCGCCTGCAGTGATCAGCAACGGAATGAACGTCAACACCTGGTCAAGCATGTTGACAGCCGGATCAGAGATGGCCTCAATATCTAGTGCTTGGAGGGCAGATATAGCAAACGGAATCAGGATTAAGACATAGACGATGGTGCCGATTAGCCCAGAAAGTGAGATTCCGCTTGTGGTAGCGGGCGTACGTGCTAAGCCCACGCGATGACCGATGTTGTCTATGCCAGTAGCCGATAGTAAGTTTGTGACAATACCGCGAACGATTTTGGCAACTAGCCAGCCTGCACCAAATAGCAACAGCGCAAAGATGATCTTAGGAATCGCTGATAGGAACTGGTCAAGTAAATTCTGAACCGGCGCGAGCAAACCATTGAGGTCTAACGCGTTGAGCACGGGCGGCAAAAACAGCAGAAATACGAACCAATAGAGCGCAGTTCCTAGAGTTTCGTGGATGCGAATGGAATTCTCTCGGGGATCGACGCCTGTGTTCTCAGCTAGCTTGTCGTCTAAGTTAAAGCCTTCAAAGATGCGGTTAACAATCGTTTTGACAACGGTTGCAATAATCCATGCAACGAGTAGCAACACGCCTGCGCTAATGATGCGCGGAATATACTGAAGTACGGTGTCGATGAGATTGCTCAACGGCTCTGATACCACTTCTAGGTTCAGGGCATTGAGAAAGCCAATAATGGCCAGTATGGCAATTATCCAAAAAATACCATCGCTGATCCATTTGGATAGGTTGAGATGATTGGTGGATGAGCCACTAATCGCAGCCCCGATTCGTTCGTCGATGGTCGTCTTTTTGAGCAGGTTCTTAATTATCCAGGCAACGGCATAGGCAAGAATGAGCCCGCCAATCAGGAATATTAAGGCCCCTATGAGTGTGGGCACGAAGGCAAGCAGGCTAGCCCAAAGCTCAGAGAAGTTGTCTGCTTCGACAACGGTCTGAGCAAGGGTTGGGGATGGGCCGAACCCGACTAAGCTACTACCCATTGCTGGGGGCGGCATTAGATGAATCATATTTTGGTTTGAGTCTGGTGAAGTTTGGTGTGTTTGGAACGCTAGCATCAGCTATCAGCAAGTTTTGCTGATATTTAGAAATAGGGTACAGCTTTAGTGTTGATCGCAACGGGAATCCACGGAGATTAGCGAACCTTTTTAACAAAGTGCTTGCTATGTATCTATCTTTTAGGCGTTGCTAAAGGCTTGTTTGTGATGCGTATCACCTATGCCTTGTGATGTGAATGGTGATCGTTTAACGAAATTAATTCAAAAAACGAGTCAACCGAATCAGCGGTTACGGGAGGTTAGCTCGGCGAGGCAATAATGATGACTATCCAAAGGCAGATTCTTTATACAAAAAAGCCGCTACCGATCTGCTTTAGGATCGATAGCGGCTTTGCTAATTTAGTTTGTTGACTTTGTACCAGCTACTTAGAGAACTAGCTATCGGTAGGCTCGCTGTCAGCTTCGGCGGCGGCTTCCTGCTGTAGCAGCATTAGGGCGTCGTGAGCTTCATCAACGGCTTCTCCTTCTTCGGCAGCAGCTTCTAGGTCAGCGATGACCTGCGTTTCGGCAATAGTTTCAGCAATCACTTCAGCGGTGTCTTCTGAGGGCAAGTCATCCTCTTCTTCAAGGTGAGGTACGAGGGCAACAGCGGCGATCGCATCATCACTATCCAACCGCTGCAACTGCACGCCTGTTGCCATCCGCGACTGAACCGAAATCGCATCAATGGCCTGCCGCATAATAATGCCGCGCTGACTGACAATCATCAGCTCATCTTCTGCGCCCGCAATCCTGAGCGCGACTAGCTCGTCATCATCCTTGCGGAACTTTATCGCGACGAGCCCCATGCCCGCTCGATTTTGCAGGCGGAAGTTAGAAACCGGCACGCGCTTGCCCAATCCACCGGCTGATACGACCAGTACCCATGGCCCCTGATCAACAGTGACCTCATCTTCGCTGTCGTCGTCAGCGGCTTCGGCGGTAGCGGCCTCAATAGCTGCAACGATTTGAGAAGAAAGGATATCCATGCTGATTAGGCGATCGCCCTCTCGCAAAGACATCGCCCTGACGCCTTTAGTCGGTCTACCCAACGGACGGAGCTGAGCATGATCGGTCTTAAAGTGAATCGTCATACCGCGCTGAGAGCCAATGAGAATGCTATCTTCAGCGCGCGCTAGGCGTACCCATCTCAGCTCGTCACCTTCTTCTAAAGAAATCGCAATTAGGCCGTTGGTACGAATCCGACTGAAGGCGGAGAGTGCGGTCTTTTTTACAAAACCGCCCTGAGTGAGCATGACCAGGTACTCGTCTTCACTAAATTCGCTAGCGCTAATGACAGAAGTCACCTTTTCCTCCTTAGGAATCGGCAGCATTTGTACGAGGGGATAGCCTTTGGCCGTGCGTGAGCTTTCAGGGATTTGATAGGCTCTGAGCGAATAAGCCACGCCTCTATCGGTGAAGAAAATCACGTGGTCATGGCTACAGCAGGTCATGAAGTGCTCAATGCCGTCATCGTCCTTCATGCGGGTGCCAGACTTACCGCGTGTGGCTCGGTTTTGCGCCTCAAAGGTATCTACCAGCATTCGCTTGATATAGCCTTGCTCGGTGACTAGAATGGCTACTTGCTCGTTGGCAATTAGCGAGATGTCTGAAAGATCGTTTTCGTCGGCTTCGAGGACGGTGCGGCGCTCGTTGGCATGAGCGTCACGAATGGCTGTGATCTCTGACTTGATGATGCTGAGAATGCGATCACGATTCGCCAAAATATCTTCAAGATCGGCAATCCGATTCGTTAGCTCCTCGTGCTCCTGCTGAATCTTCTCAGCTTCTAAAGCCGTCAGTCGGCGCAACTGCATCTGCAAAATGGCATCGGCCTGCGTGCTCGAAAATCCGTAAGACTCAATTAGCTCAGCCTTTGCCGATGCCGCATCCGCAGAGCCCCGAATGAGCGCAATTACCGCGTCTAGGTTGTCTAAGGCAATTAGATAGCCCTGCAAGAGGTGATCGCGCTCTTGAGCTTTGCGCAACTGGTAGCGCGTACGGCGGGTGATGGTTTCAACGCGGAAGTCGAGAAAGACCTGGAGAAAGTCTCGCAGCGTGAGGAGCTGAGGCTCGCCGTTAACCAAGCCCAGCATGTTGACGCCAAAGTTGTTTTGCAGCGGCGTTTGCTTGTAAAGGTTGTTGAGCACTACGCGCGGGTAGGCATCACGCTTGAGTTCAATTACGATCCGCATCCCGTCTCTATCGCTCTCATCGCGTAGATCGGATATGCCTTCTAACCGGCGCTCGTTCACCATGTCAGCGATTTTTTCAATCAGCGCTGCCTTGTTCGTTTGGTAGGGCAGCTCAGTGATGATGATCGTTTCGCGATCGGGGCGACCCCTATTTTCCTGCGTCTCGATGTTGGCCACGCCGCGCATCGTTACCGATCCGCGACCCGTTGTGTAAGCCTCGCGAATGCCCCTAGTGCCCATAATCTGGGCACCCGTCGGAAAATCTGGCCCTGGAATATACTCCATCAGCTCAATGCTGGTGAGTTCGGGATTGTCAATTAGGGCGATAGTGCCATTGATAACTTCGCCTAAGTTGTGCGGCGGAATATTGGTGGCCATACCCACGGCGATGCCCGAGGAGCCATTGATAAGGAGCTGCGGAATGCGCGCAGGCAGCACGACAGGCTCTTGCTGCGATCCGTCAAAGTTGTCAGCAAAGTCAACGGTTTCAGCTTCAATATCTTGCAGCAGGGCTGCGCCCGTGAGCGCCTGAAGCCGCGACTCGGTATATCTCATGGCCGCTGGCGGGTCATTGTCGATAGAGCCGAAGTTGCCATGGCCGTTGATCAGCGGGTGGCGCATGGAAAAGTCTTGGGCCATTCGCACAAGCGCGTCGTACACCGCTGTATCGCCGTGGGGGTGGTACTTACCGAGCACTTCACCGACGACGCGAGCGCACTTACGAAAGGGTCTATCCGCCGTCAGTCCTAGCTCGTGCATGGCATACAAAATGCGCCTGTGCACTGGCTTAAGGCCATCCCTCGCATCTGGAAGGGCTCTACCTACAATTACGCTCATAGCGTATTCGAGATAGGATCTAGACATCTCATTGCGCAGGTCTGTTGGCACGATGCGCTCTTGAGGACTACTCATGTAGGAAGCTCCAGAAAAATTCGAGGAAAGTACGAGAAAGGCTGAAAGACAATGGCGGTCTTCAATTGCATAGCGCCACAGTTGAATAGTGGCGCTATGCAGTAAATAATCTTAATAGAAGATTAGAAAGAAATTGGGTTGGCAAACTGTTAACAGCAAACCGTTGAAAACGATTGAATCAGTTAGATTATTTGCTCACCTGTTTGCTCACCTAAGAAAACAGGTCAGAAGTCTTTTTTTGGCATGTAACGTAAGGCTTTAAAGCAGCATTCAATATGGCTAATATTCTATCATGTTTTACCCCTTTTTTACGGCTCCTTTGGGCTGTGAATAGGCTGTTGTCTAATGCTCTGTAACCCTTATGGCACAAAAGTTTCCCATCTTTTATAGCAGTTTATTCTTAGGCCACGATACGGGCGCTACCCACCCTGAAAATGCGGGCCGTTTGACGGCGGTCGTAGATTACCTTAAGAACTGTCAACAAAAGCACTCAGAAAACGATGTTTATGGCAGTGATTCTGGCACGGCTTCTAAGCGTGATTGGGCCACAAAAATTCAGTGGATAAATCCGTCTGATAGGGCCGTATTACCGGACATTTATCGGGTGCATGAGGCAGGTTACGTGAAGGCGCTTGAGGCTTTTGCGAAAAGGGGCGGGGGGCAGGTAGATGCCGACACTATCATGAGCACCCAGAGCTATGACCTGGCGCTGCTGGCGGTGGCGGCTTGGCTGGATGGTGCGGACTGGGTGGGGCAATATGGCTCGCCTGCTTTTGCGCTGGTTAGACCACCAGGTCATCATGCCGAGTATGCGCGGGGAATGGGCTTTTGCTTGCTCTCGAACGCGGCGATCGCAGCCCACTATGCTTTAGCCAATCTACCGGAAGTCAACCGAGTCGCTATTCTCGACTGGGATGTGCATCACGGTAACGGCACTCAGTCTTTGGTTGAGGCGTGCGATCGCATTGCCTACTGCTCCTTCCATCAGTCTCCGGCCTACCCTGGCACAGGCGCGCCTACCGAAACGGGCCTGCACAATAACGTTCTCAACATCCCAATGTCAGCAGGCAGTCAGCTTGCCGACTATCAAGCGCTTTGGAAAGCTAAAGCACAGCCATTCCTGAAGGCTTTTGATGCCGATTTTATGATTGTGAGTGCGGGCTACGATGCTAACCATGCCGACCCGCTGGCGAGCGTCTCTTTGCAGCCTGAAGACTACGGCTGGTTTACCCAAGCTTGTATGCGCCTCACGCCAAAGATTTTATTTGGGCTAGAAGGCGGCTATGATTACCGTGCTTTGGCCGAGTCGGTCGCGGCTACGATTCAGAGCGCTATTGAGTACGAACTAGCGTTGACGTAGGTTGTCTTTCACCGCAGCTTAACGGCTCAGCGATTTGCATCATCAAATCAGGGGAATAAAAACTAGCTATGTTTCGGAAATTTCTTCGCTTTTTCAATATATTTCGTCTCTTTAAGAAAAAAACGAATAATCAAGTCCCCGCATTGCCTGCCAGTAACGATGAAGAAACACCAGACTTTTCTAAAGCGTCTGACGTAGTAACGCGTTCTTCTACCCCCTTGCCTTCTGTGCCCCCAGATATGCCAGCAGATTCGTCAGCGCCTTCCCCAAACCCTGCTACTCAAAGCGCTGAGCCGCCTCGCGACCTGCCAGGTCGGCCCAAGCGTAACCAGCCTGCTTCAATTAAAAATCTGAGTCAGGTGCTCAATGTCTTACGCGCTTACGTGGTGACGTTTGGACAGCCTGAAAACAATCTTGAGCTGCGGGCAACTATCGGGGCAATTGTTGCAAATTTGACGACTGTGCAAATTGAGAATGCTCAGCTAGAGCGGTTCATAGATGAGGCGATCGCAGCCTCCAAAAGCTTAGGCGTAGACCCTACCCTCGTAGACGTAAGCGCCCAGCTCTTAGCCGAGCAGGTTTCCGTATGGCGGCGTGAACAAGAGGCGACCGTTAGCAACGTGGTGAGCGCCTACCTACAGCAGTTTGCACCTGATGATACAGACTGGCAAAAAACGGGTGAGCTATTAAGCCTGGTGCAAACGGTAGTAGCCACGCTCAACGATGGTTCTTTAAGCCGTTCGGGCGGACGAGCGCTGGTGAATAAAGTGGTCGAGACGTTTGAGTTAGATCGCGCGCTGAGCCGTTGGGTAGCCCCAGAATGGGTAGCTTTGGCCCAAAAAGTAGCGAGCTACGCCCGTAAAGGTGAGCTGCAATCAGAAGTGCGCTCTATCGCCTGGGCCTACATTCAGCAGTTTCAGGCGACGTTGAGCCCGCAGCTTATTGAGCAAATCACTGAGACGGGGCCGCTGAATCTTTCGCCTGCCGAGGTGCTTTCGGGTAATTTGGGCGAGTTCTCTGAAATGCTTTATTACAAGTTCCAGCTTTTAGAAGCCGATCCGGTCGTTACCAAGTCTCATGAGCAGATTGCGACGGAAGTGAATCGGGCGATCGCAGACTTTAACGAGCGAAGAGAGCCCGGCGTAGATGTGACCAAGGGCGTGAAGACGGGCGACTTAGAAGTCAGCAGTCCGTTTATACGAACGGGAATGCAGCTAGAGCCCTAAAACAACAAAATTTGTTCATAGTCTAGTCATAACGCCTGAAGGGTGTTAGATTGCTGCGATATTGGGGCTACATGCACAAGCGTAGAATAGCAAACGCCCCCGTTGCAGTTTGCTCGCAATTCCTTACAGGTTGAAAAATGGCCTTTTTCGAGAACTTTACTTCGGTTATCAGAGACAAATGGCTGGACTACTTCCGCGCCAACCGTACCTGGCTCGAAGTTCAGATGTCTACGACTTCCGTACGCACACCCGAAGGCGGACGCCGACCGTCCTCATTCCTTATTCTAGGCGTTGTTAATGCCCTAGAGCCTAAGCTTTCTAACCTAATGGTGCCGTTCTATCAGCTCAACTCAGATGAAGACGCGCTGATTGATGTACTAGGTCTGAACTTTGATCCTGAAGCAGTGCTGGACAACGGCGAAGTAGGCAAGACAATTGACGCATCTTCTGACGGTGAAACGCCTTTGCTGGGCAGCGAAAGCCCGCTTCCTCAAACGGACGATGGCTGGCCACCTAGCTAAGCTGCGCTTTTCTCTCAATCGCACGTGATACCATTAATTGGCAATTTACGTAATACAGCGGAGAGATCGATGGCAGAGCGTCCTATCAAAAAAAGTGAGCGTGAGGCGGCAAAGCAGGCTGAGCCCACGCCTGCACCTGTTAGTAACGTGCCTCCACCGATTAAGAAGGCTGATCGCAAAGACAGCGGCGAAGGCCAAAGCGAAAGCCAGAGTCAGACCTATAGCCGCGACGATCGTGACAGTGGTCGGGGTGGTAAAGGCAAGGGACGTAAAGGTAAGGGCCGAGGCAAGGACGATAAGCCTAAAGGGCCGATGAATCCTGCTTTAGTACGTGGGCCTAAGCCTTCTGCAAAGGTCGCTGAACCTGAAGTGCCCGAAGTTTCTGAAACTGAAGCGGCTGATGGCAGTGAGTCGGTGGCTGCTGACTCTAGCGAAACGACTGAATCAACGGCACCTGCTGCCGAAGCCGTTGAAACGACTGAACCGGTTGCTGAGGTTCCCGTTGCTAGTGACGAACCTGTAGAACCCGCTGCTGAGGAGAAACCTGCTGAAGAACCAGCGGCTGAGTCTGCGTAGTTCTGACGCCTTTGATCGTTGAAAGAATGATCGTTGAAAGAAAGTCGCTACTTCGCTAGCGGCTTTTTTTGCAAAAAAAATTCCCTAGCGCTAAAAAGTGCCAGGGAATGGTCAGGGTGCATCTACCACTTAACTATTCCAAGGCGGCGATTGGGTTCAGGACAAATACGGCAAGCCAGCTAAAAACAAAAAAAATCCTCAGCTAATCAACCGACAGTACGCATCGCCACAAAAGTGTGAATTCAAGCGTGAACCGAGGGTATGACAGCCGAGGAAACATCAGGGTGCATCTACCAATTATTAGTACTCAGTTGCTTAGCTGAGTCAGGACACTTTGTTGAAACGAGGCATAGATTTACTCGAAACAGATCTCAGAACAAGGCGCTCCAACTCGCGCTAGGATACAAAAACTTTTGCTAGTGCCTTTTTCTCCATGACTGCTACTTCTCCGGCGACCTCTGCTGTGGGCACACCTCGCCCCTTAACTCGCGTCATTTTACGCTCGGTAGCGTCTGGGCTGCTGTATTACGGCTACTACAAGTGGATGATTCAAGACGAGCTGAAAGCTTACGCTGCTCAGCAATCTGAGTCGGATGAGGCGATCGCAAACGTATGGTCAGGCGCAGTATGCATTATTCCTTTCGTCCTCGGCATTGTCGTGCCATTAGCGCTCGCTCGGTTCGATCCAGATGTGCCAAGCTGGTTTAGCTGGCTGGCATTCTCAGGCGTTTTATGGATTTATATCGTTCAGTATCGGCTGTATCGAGAGATCAACCGGCTGTATGTCGCTGAAGGATTGAGTGCGCCTTTAGTTTGCTGGTGGATTGTTATTCCAGGTTTAAATCTGATCGTGGGGCTACGGCAAATTCATTTTTTAAGCGAGTATTGGGCGAGGCGTTCGAGCGAGCAGGTGTCTGATCGGGTTGCTGAAGTCTTGCCTTTTTTGTCGAGTAATGGCTGATTGCCCTAACAGCGTTTGAATATATTGAGACAGCCAGTAGGTTGATAAGCTGCGAGTGTTTAGTTTGGGTGCAAAGTTTGTGATGAGATTTTCTCTATTAGCGATTCCTTTAGCTGGGCTGCTAGCGCTCTCGGCCTGTCAGTCTAGGTCTACTAACACGACAGAAGTGGTTAGCTCTGAACCCTTTACGCTGAACAAAACAAACGAACAGGTTGAGCTAGACGTACGCGATGAATACGTTCTTAAGCTGCTGTACAGCCGAATTCCGACGACGCTAAATCCTCATTTGGCTAATGGCTTTCAAGACTTTGAAGCCGCCAGAATTGTCTACGAACCCCTAGCGACTTACGAGCCCAATGGCGATTTGCTGCCGGTATTGGCTGAGCTGATTCCTACGCCTGAAAATGGGGGCATTGCTGCGGATGGCCGCACGGTTACCTGGCGATTAAAGCCCAACGTGCGTTGGTCAGACGGTCAGCCCTTTACGGCTGAAGATGTTGTCTTTACTTACGAGTTTGTGAGCGACCCGAAAGTCGCAGCCGTAACAGAAAAGTACTACGAGGCAATAGAGAAAGTAGAGGCCGTCGATCCGCTGACTGTGAAAATCACTTTCAAAGAGCCCAATCCTTCTTGGGCGCTGCCGTTCACAGGGCAAAACGGCATGATTTTGCCCAAGCACGTGTTTGAGAGTGCCAAGGGAATTAATGCTCGCAGTGCGCCTGCAAACTTGCAGCCAGTGGGCACTGGCCCTTTTCGCTTCATCACAATTGTGGATGGGCGGTGGACGTTTGCGGCGAACGAACAGTTTCGAGACGGGCTACCTGCTTTTAAAATTGTGGAGCTAGAGGGCGGCGTGACGCCGTATGTGGCGGCAAAGCGAGTGCTGCGCGATGGCGACGCTGATTTCGCTCATAACGTACAGCTCAGTATTGACGATCGCAAGTCTCTAGCAGCAGGTGGAGCCGGGCGCGTGTTTGCAACGTTTGGCGCTTACGTGGAGCGGCTGATGCTTAACCTGACCGATCCCAATGAAGAAACTGAAAAGGGTGAACGCTCTAGTGTGGATAATCCGCATCCTTTTTTAAGTGATGTGAAAGTGCGTCAGGCAGTGGACTATGCGATTGATAGAGATGCGATCGCCTACGAGGTATACGGCAACGCAGGCCAGCGAACGAACCAGCTCCTTCCTTACCCCGAAGAATACGCGAACCCTAGCATTTACTACCGTCATGACCCCGAGCGCGCTAACAAACTGCTGGATGAGGCCGGTTGGGTAGATACTAACGAAGACGGGATTCGCGATAAAGACGGCGAAGAAATGCGGATGGTGTTCCAAACGCCAATCAATCCGGTGCGCCAGCAAACTCAGGAGATGATCAAAGAGGACTTAGCGGCTGTCGGTATCGATGTTGATATTAGCCGGGTGGTTGCCGAAGACTTCTTTTCAGCCGACCCGTCTCAGACTCGCAGTCTCAACCACTTCTATGCAGATATGCAGGAGTACAACACGGGCAGCGACACGCCTGATCCTGCGATCTATATGAGCTGGTGGCTATGTGATGAGATTGCTTCTCAAAAAAATCAGTGGCAAAGGCCAAACAATGGCCGCTACTGTAATCCTGAATATGACAAGGTGTGGGAGCAGGCGAGTAAGGAGCTAGATCCTGATAAGAGAAGTGTTCTTTTTCAGCGGTTGAACACTATTTTGGCGCAGGATTATGTGGTGATTCCGCTGGTGCGTCGGGCGGTGATTAATGGGTTGAGCGATCGCATCACTGGCGTAGACCCGACACCTTGGGACACGAGTACCTGGGATATCGGCACTTGGGCTCCGGTAGATGCTCCCGTTGAACCAATCGCCGCGCCGCCTGCTGTACCCGAAGAAAACAACTCTCCTGAAGCTGTTCCTGTTGCACCTCCAGCAGCAAGTGAGTAGCTGCCCCTAAGGCAAAAGAGTGCTAATAAAGTTCTCTTTTAGAAAAACCTTATCAACACTCTTTTTAAGCTCTTAAACTTAACTAATCAACAATCTAAAATTAGCTAACTTCAACATCAATAACAGTCGCGTCTTCTGCATCAGCAGTAGCTGCTGTTTCCTTACGGCCGCCTAAATAATCCATCGCTAAAGAAGAGAGTTCAGTCACTAGCAAAGTTGCCAAAATACCATCGTCTAGCCAGCCAATGATAGGAATAATATCTGGTGAAATATCTAGTGGGCTAACAAGATAGAGTGCTGTGCCCAGGATGATGAACCAGCGCCACTTTGGGTCACGAATTGCGCCACGATACCAGCCGTAAAACGATTCAATTAAATTTTTATTGTCCATGGGGGCTACCTGTGTGTTTGAGCTTGGGTGACCTCGCAAGAACAGTTTGCGCTTAGCCACTTGACATATTTAATATCGCAAGCTTAGCGGTTTATTACGAGTGTAGATATCCCTCCATAGCCATAAGAGTGAGATCTTTAAAGGCCCTACGGTAGCTTCTCTGAGAATGCTAGAGCGGTGAAAGTAGTACGGGAGCGCCTGTGTGGCTCTGCGGCGAATCAGCAGATTCCACCGTGATGCCCAAGGCTACAATCAGCTCGGGCTGTCTGAATACGGCGGGAACTGAAGTTGTTTCGCTGGCGTTGCCCTGTTCGTCTACCTGAAAAGCTGTGGTTAAGATGGCTCCTTTCTCATCAGTGGTGAAAGGGGCTTCTGGATTGAGTACGGCCCATAGTACGTAGGTTTTATCAGGTGCGATCGCTGGCAGTTCTTGAGCTTGAATCTGAGCTGTCAGGCTGGCTGGATCAACGGTCACCTCAGCCGTTCCCGTTTCTGCTGGTTCTGTTGAGGTTAGCCTATAGTCTAAAGACTCAGCGCTCTGCTCTACCGTTTGGTTATTAGGGGCTGTGGCGATTTGTTGGTTGAGCTGACGCCATAGAACAAAGTTAGTCAGCGCGCTAAGCCCTAGCACTGTAGCAAGGGTAGCTAAAGCAGCTTTTCGCCAGCGTGTGTGTGGCTGCTCAACCGTAGGCTCTGGTAGCTGTAGAGGTTGTGGTTGTAGAGGCTGTGAGAATAGGGATGTAGGTTGAGCGACCGCTGCCGATGTCGCTGATGCTGCCAAAACCTTTTCTCTAAGCTGAGAGGGCGGTGCAATTTCTTCTATCGCGTAAGTCTGCTCTAGCACCGCCTGCATTTGGTCAACTTCTTCTAGCACCGTGGGATCTTCCAGCACAAGCTGGGCAAACATCTCTGCCTCGACATCATCTAGCGTGCCGAGTACATACCCTGCGACGAGAGAAGATATATTTTCTGCTGGTGATGACTGACTCATCAAGTCGCCTTGTTAAAGGGAAGTGAATGGAACTACTAAACTAGGTACGCTTCTTATGATAGATGTGGATTCCTTCTAAGCTTTGTCCGTAAGAACAGAATCGCCTAAAATCTGTCGCAGTTTTGTTAGTCCCCGACGAGATCTTGTTTTTACTGTTCCCAACGGAACACCTAGCGTTTGCGAAACTGCCGACTGGCTAAGCCCTTCAAAATACATCATGTTCAAAATCTGCTGTTCTTCAGTTGAAAGCTGACATAGCGCCTCCCGTACGGTGTAATTTTGTTCGTACTGGCTGACTTTCTCTAGCGGTACGTTGTCTGTGGGCGATCGCGACTGAAGACTTTGGAGCCGGTTAATTTTGCGAGAAGCTGCCCCCTTTGAACGCAGCCGATCAATAGCCCGTGACCGGGTTAAAACCGCTAGATAAGTCCGTAGTGCGCCTCTTTTGGGGTTGTACTGCTTCGTGTTTGCAAGCATCACAAAGATGTCTTGGGTCAAATCTTCTGCTGCTTGCGTATTGCTCAAAACCTTGAGAGCAATGGCATATACTAGCCCCGCATGGCGGTCATACAAAATGCCTAAAGCTTTGGCGTCGCCGCGCTCGAGTGCTGCATATACAACCGTATCTGCTGAGTCTTTGTGTACTGACGACTCAGAGCTAGAGCTATTAGATAGCGGTAAAGACATACGGGACAGGGGGCAAAAAGATATGCTCGTCTCACCATCTTATATAGATTTGGGCCATAGTTAATCGCTATTCGTATACTCGCTATTCGTAAAGGTTGCTTAGTACTGCTTGCTTCACAAGAATTATATCTTCATTCGCACTTTATAAAGGCGCTGCGAAGTTTCAACGGGTTTTTCCCGCTTTATCGTCTATTCCGAATCCGCTCATAGCCCTCATACGTACCCCGACTACGAAGGGCATCTACTTCCGTTCCGTATTCTCGCCGTACACAAATCCTAAATCTTATGCATATCGCCAAAAATCCAGATAGAAATGCCTTAAGAGCATCTTCAAAGGGATTAACCGCCTTGAAAGCACTGCTATTTTCCACGCTGACAGCCGTTGCCGCGACGGCTACACTGCCATTATCCGCACTCGCTGCACATCTTTCTACCAGCACCTACACCAGCGAAATCGGTACGCTCAACAGTGCCTTTGGCTCTCGCGCTTCCGGCTCTGCCTCTATTATCGAAACGCTTGACAGCATCGCCAACACAGCGAGCCTACAAGTTAAAGTCAACGTCACTGGACTGCAAGACCTGACTGAGTTTGGCGGCGTTCACGTTGCCCACATTCACGGTCAGTTTCTAGGCAATGCCTCTTTGCCTTTATTCGAGCAGGGCAACGGCCCTTTCTTTGCCGGAACTGGTGGCAGGCCCGTGCCATCAAGGCTGCCTACGCTGGCCATGGATGATGCTGATGGCGATGGCTATCTCAACTTTATTGAAGGTCGTCCTGCCTACGGCCCAGTGATTTTGAATCTGTCCTCTGAGCAGCAGCCTGCGCCACCCTCTGGCCTGCCACCACTTACTCAGTTCTTGCAAAGAGCGGGTGCTGGGGAAATCAATCCTGGCGAGCTTTTTCCAAGTGGTACAGAGTTTGTTCTAGATACTACCTATAGCTTCGATCTATCTGATGCCGATCAGGCTCGTCAATACAACAACTTGAATCCTCTCGATTTCCGAGAGATTGTGATTCACGGACTAACGCTCCCCGCAGAGATTTCTAATCCTATTGACGCAGCAGTCACAGCCGCAGGCAGTGGCGCTCCTCTCGGTGTCGATGTCGGTGACGGTCAAGTCTTCCGTCTCACAGCGCCTGTTGCCGCA
The DNA here is from genome assembly GCA_963793265.1 of uncultured cyanobacterium. Lineage (GTDB taxonomy): Bacteria > Cyanobacteriota > Cyanobacteriia > Phormidesmidales > Phormidesmidaceae > Phormidesmis. The sequence goes on along the minus strand of CAWBZI010000001.1, from coordinate 616,886 downwards.
GGCACATTCAGAGAAGTCGCCGCGCAGCCGGTTCCTGAACCTATGTCTATGTCTCTAATTAGCGTGGGTTTACTTGCCGCAGGCTTGGGTGCAACTCGCCGTCGCCCACCAGTCGCTTAGTCAATCGCTTAGTCAATCGCTTCCCAACACCTTTTTTCAAAATTACGCGTTGCTAAACAAGGGTGAGCTGCCTCTCCATTTAGCAGCGTTTTTTGATGGCTTTCTCTCATTATTTTTGCCACGGCCATCGAAAGCTCGTCTTCGTACCCATCTCAGTTTTTGCAGACAAAACTAGGTAGCCAAAGAATAAAGCTACGCTGCCTAGAAAAATAGCGGTATCTTGACTCATGCGGGTACCTCAATGGTTTTATTCCCAGCTAAACCAAAGGCTGAATGGATGACCTTTAAAGCTTCTACGCCTTGTGCTTGTTTCACAACGCAGCTAATTTTGATCTCTGAAGTCGCAATCATATGAATGTTGATACCTGCTTTAGCTAATGACTGAAACATAGCAGCAGCGATGCCGGGGCGATGGATCATGCCGATCCCGACGACGCTTACTTTAGCGATCGCCTCATTCACCCAAACTTCTCCATACCCCAACTCAGCCGCCGCCGATTGCAACACCTCTTTGGCCAGTGCCGCCTCAGCCTGACCTACTGTGCAGGCAATATCACGGGTCATTTGCCCCTCGTGCGGGCGGCTGCGCTGAGATTGAATAATCATGTCCACGCTAATGCCTCGATCGGCCAAGATTTGAAAGATGCGGGCGGCTAGTCCCGGCTGGTCAGGCACGTAGCGAATGGCGAGCTGTGCTTGTTTGAGATCTAAAGCTGCGCCGCGTACTGAAGGGAGATCGGTGGGAAGTATGCGGGCTTGATCGAGCCTAGCAGGTGAGTTGGATACGTCGAAATGTTTGCAGAGAGTGGTGATCGCGCGATCGCAATCCTTCGCAGCCACCGTACAGCTCACCTTCACCTCCGAAGTCGAAATCATCTGAATATTCACACCCGCCGCCGCCAGCGCTGAAAACATACCTGCTGCTACCCCAGGACGGCCAATCATACCTGCGCCTGCAATACTCAGCTTGGCAATTTTGTCAGACGTTTGTACCTCGGCCTCATCTGTCGCAGAGACATCCGATCTCAGCGTAGGCGCAATATGCTCGGCAACGCTGGTTGCTTGAGCCAACGACTTACTGTGAACCGTGAATGCAATGTCATTGGAATTGCCCTCATGAATAGACTGAATAATCAAATCTACATTCAGCGCCTGCCCTGCTAGCTCGCCAAATAGCTGAGCGGCCACCCCCGGCTTATCGGGCACTCGCAGCAGCGCTATCTTGGCCTGGTCAGTATCAAATTCCACGGCGTCGACTGGATTGCCTAGCTCCAATCCTTCTAGGGGTCTAGGCTGTGGCGCAGGTGAGGTTACACGAGTACCAGGCTGATCTGTCCAGCTAGATCGCACCACGAGCGTAATGCCATAGTTTCGAGCAATCTCTACCGCCCGAGGATGCAGTACGCTCGCGCCTAAGCTCGCTAGCTCTAACATTTCATCGCAGGTGATTTCCTCCATGAGCTGCGCTTCGGGTACTACACGCGGATCAGAGGTCAAAATGCCAGGGACATCTGTATAAATCTCGCAGCGTTCTGCCTGCATAGCGGCGGCTAAGGCAACGGCTGAGGTGTCAGAGCCGCCACGTCCTAGCGTCGTAATTTCAATATCATTCTCTTGTTCGTCACTGCGGCTAGTGCCTTGAAAGCCTGCGACGACAATGACTTTGCCCTCTTCTAAATGACGCTTTAGGCGGTGCGTTTTAATTTCTAAGATGCGAGCGCGACTATGTTCAGCCTCGGTCACAATTCCAACCTGTGCGCCAGTTAGAGAGATAGCGGCCTGTCCGCGTTCATGCAGGGCCATGCTCAATAGGGCAATCGTCACCTGCTCCCCAGTCGAGAGCAGCATATCCATTTCTCTACGGCTAGGGTTACTCGAAATTTCGGTCGCAAGCTGCACTAAGCCATCAGTGCTTTTGCCCATTGCCGAAACCACGACAATCACTGAGTTCCCAGCTTTGGCCGTTGCCTGAATTCGCTCAGCTACCGCCTGAATCCGCTCTACGCTACCAACGGAAGTACCACCATACTTCTGAACAATTAACCCCATGTCCTCAAATCTCCTCGCCTTAATCTCGCCGCTGCCGCAGCTATCTAAACTCTACAATTTCTCTGCGTCTCATATGGCATCAAAGCTACCAAACTCTACGATTGAGCGTAGCGCTAAGCGATCGCAACGGTAACCATCGGCACAGTAAAAATAATCAATGGGCTTCAATATAATGGGCACATTGATCCACAAGTCAATAGCTATGCTCTAATTACGCCTACTTATTAAAGTTATTTCTATTTATTTAGACAGAATTAAGCCTGTCAGAGCCGCCTCAACCCAACAACTTTCTATGAAGTGTCTGTCTGAGCACTAGAAAAATAAGGCGCTAGAGTTATAAACTTTATTTAAGTTAAATAATCATCGGTTACTAACTATGACAGCAGTTCTCCAGAACAAGCCCGTCTCCGTCGCAACTCACAAACCCGCACCTCATCATGTTGTGATTGTCGGCGGTGGCTTTGGAGGACTGTACGCTGCCAAAGCTCTTGGCAAAGCCAACGTCAAAGTCACCTTAATCGACAAGCGCAACTTTCACCTGTTTCAACCGCTGCTCTATCAGGTCGCTACTGGCGGACTTTCTGCAGGAGATATTTCTTCGCCGCTGCGCGCCATTCTCAGCAAGCAAAAGAACGTACAGGTCTTGATGGGCGAGGTCGTCGGCATTAAGCCTGAGGATCAAAACGTTCGGCTTAAGAGCGGTGAAAGTGTTAGCTACGATAGCCTGATCGTTGCGACGGGTTCTAGCCATCACTACTTTGGTAAAGATGAGTGGTCGTCGATTGCGCCGGGCATGAAAACGATTGAAGACGCGCTTGAGGTTCGTCGTCGGATCTTTTTGGCATTTGAGGCGGCTGAAAATGAAACTGACCCGGCTCGGCGTGAGGCGCTGCTGACCTTCTTTATTGTGGGTGGTGGGCCTACGGGTGTGGAGCTTTCGGGTGCGATCGCTGAACTTGCCTACGAAACACTCCGCGAAGACTTCCGTAGCATCAATCCTGGGGAAACTAAAGTTGTCCTGCTCGAAGGTATGGACAGAGTGCTGCCGCCCTACCCTGGCGATCTGTCTGTGGCTGCGAAAAAGTCTCTAGAGAAGCTAGGCGTAGAGGTTCGTACCAATACGCTGGTGACTAATATTGATGGCGATATCGTGACGCTCAAAAGCGGCGATAGTGAAGAGAAAGTTCAGGCGTTTACCGTACTGTGGGCAGCGGGCATTAAGGCTTCGCCAATGGGGAAGGCGATCGCTGATCAAACGGGTGCACCATTAGACCGCATTGGCCGCATCATTGTAGAGCCGGATTTAAGCGTACCAGGCTGTCCTAACATATTCATCGCAGGCGATTTGGCTCACTACGCTCACAACAATGACGGCCCTGTTCCCGGCACAGCTTCTACTGCTATGCAGCAAGGTGAGTATCTAGCAAAATCTATCAAAAGCCGCGTTGCCAAGCAGCCCGTTAAACCCTTTGAGTACAAGGACAAAGGGAGCCTAGCTGTCATTGGCCGCAACGAAGCTGTCGCTAGCTTGGGGTTTGCTAACCTTTCTGGCTTTCCTGCCTGGTTTATCTGGATCTTCGTTCACATCTACTACCTGGTCGAATTTGATAACAAGCTATTGGTCATGCTTCAGTGGGGCTGGCACTATTTCACAAGTCAGCGCGGCGCTCGCTTAATTACAGGCGACGATTCTATTCCTGCACTTTCGGCTTTAGTCATTGATGAGATGGCACAGGGTAAAAAGAAAGCTGCTGACGATTCAGAGATGGTAAAGGCTTAAGGCTCACCAGAGAGCTTTATATTTCTGAACACATCAAAAAGCGGGCAAAGGTTGGTACTTTGCCCGCTTTTTGCGTGTCTATGTTTGTGTGTCTATGGAAGTATGGAAGGAAGCACGATTACGGTTCTCTTTTACCAAACATCAAAGCGTTTGGAATAAGGGACTCCAGCGTATGGCTGCAACCCTGTCGCAGGGTAAGCATCGTCATGGGGGCTGAAGATTCGATAGACCCCTTCAGCTAGATAGAGGAAAACGCTATTGAGTGTTTGGAAAAGTTTCATAGCCTGAAGTCTCCTTTCTTTCTGAACTACATTTTCTTAGCGGAACGCAGTGTAAAAACAGAGTGTAAAAAAATAGAACTCCTACGAATTTTATTTAGTTGAGAAAAGGTTGAAACTGTTGCCTTGCAAAATCGCCTCAGAAAGAAAGCGTTTTTTGCGAAGCTGAGCTATCAGGAATAAGCGATTAAAGGCTGTATCTATTAAGAAGTTCGCTAATTCGAGCGGTCAAGCTAAACAACAGTTTTATGATTCAAGTCTCACCTTATGTTTAAGAGAAAACGGCGAGTCGCTGTGCGTTGGAGGTGAAAGGCACTGCTTTCTTGAACACTTTCATATTAGATGAATACTCAGAGGCTCAGAGCGTCAGCACAACAGTTCTTTACCACAACACATGCATCTTCATCTCGCCATACGTAAAGACACACGCTCGTCATTAAATAGATACACACGAAATTTCAGTAGGTTATGGCTTTCAAAAACACATCGCTTAAAAAAACGTTCAAGACACTCGCTGTGGTTGCTGCGAGTATATTAGGTAGTTTGGTTTTAGCGGGCGGACTGACGTATGGTTTTTGTTTGCTCAAAAGGCCCGCTCGAACGCCTCAGGTGCGATCGCTCTTTCAAGGCATCACCTACGAACGCTACAGTCGCAACACACCCAGACCGCTTGTCTTCCACGTTGTAACAGTAGATTTGACTGCGCCAGGTATCGAGTTTTTGGCGACGCCTCAAGGGATTGCTGATGATGGGAAAGAGACTACCGCTGATACGGTGCCAGGATTTTTGCAGAAGCAAGGTGTGCAGGTAGCAATTAACGCTAACTTTTTCTACCCGATGCATGTGCACCACCCTTTTGACTATGCGCCTCATGTAGGTGAGGGCGTAAATGCCGTAGGAATCATGATGTCTAATGGCAATCGCTACTCCGAAGCCGAAGCTGACTGGCCTGCTCTGTGCATTGCTAGCGCTCAGGAAATCTCTATTGCTGATAGCGGTGATTGTCCTGACGGGACAGCCCATGGGTGGGCGGGCGATCGCTACTTCCTAAAAGAAGCTCAGCTCGTCGCTGGCTCTAACTACAACGAACTCTTTCCCCGCACAGTCGTCGCCTTAGACGAAGCCCACGAAGCGATGTGGCTAGTCACCGTAGACGGCCGTCAAAAAGGCTATAGCGAAGGAATTACCCTCGCTGAACTCGCTGAGGAACTGATTGCTTTAGGTGCAAGCAAAGCTTTGAACTTAGACGGCGGCGGCTCGTCAACCCTAGCGGTGGACTCAGGCGGACGGGCAAAGGTTTTGAACTCGCCTTTTCAAGCGCGCATACCGACAAATCTCAGACCTGTCGCCAATCATTTGGGCATTTACGCCAACCCAATGCCTGAAGACTAAACTTGAGTGCCATCTTGCTTCAGAATAAAGGCAGCAGGTTAGCGGGTAGACCATGTTGTCTGAACCTAAATTAAGTCAGAGCGAATCAAGTCAGGGCAAAGTTTTTCTGTTGGGTGCAGGCCCAGGCGATATCGGCTATCTCACCGTGCGCGGTCTGCGGCTGCTCAATCGGGCCGATGCTTTGGTTTTTGATGCGCTCGTAGATAGCTCGCTGATACAGGAAATTCCCGCTACCTGCGAGCAGTGGCACGTTGGCAAGCGCGGCGGAGAGCCTAGTACACCTCAGCCCGAGATTAATCGGCTGCTGGTAAAGCTTTGCCAAGCGGGTAAGCAAGTGGTGCGGCTCAAAAGCGGCGATCCTTTTATTTTTGGTAGAGCCGCTGCAGAGATTCAGGCACTTAAGGCCGCAGACTGCGATTTTGAAGTGGTTCCTGGACTCTCTTCCGCGCTAGTCGCCCCTCTACTTGCGGGTATTCCACTGACTGATAAGGTGCTTAGTCGCGGATTTGGCGCGTTTACGGCTCACGATTTGGAGGCTTTAGATTGGGCCGCGATCGCCCGTCTCGACACCGTTGTTTTGCTCATGGGTGGACGGCACCTGCGAGAGATTTGCCATCGCCTGACAACGCACCGCAAACGCCCCGAAACACCCGTCGCGATCGTGCGTTGGGCGAGCCAACCCCAGCAGCAGATTTGGCAGGGCACTTTGATAAGCTTGCCGCAAATAGTGGGTGAGGCAAAGCTTTCTCCCTGCGTCATCGTTGTTGGAGAAGTCGTCAGCCTGCGTAGCTATCTAGCGCCTCCACCAACATCTTTGCAACCGCTTTCAAATAAAACCATTCTGGTTACTCGCGCTGCGACTCAATCAGGCCAGTTTAGCCAAATGCTGATTGAGAAAGGTGCTAGGGTCGTTGATTTTCCGGCGCTAGAAATTCGTGAACCGGCCACCTGGAAGCCGGTAGACGATGTGATCGCCATCCTTTCTACCTTCGACTGGCTTATTCTCACCTCAGCCAATGCCGTCAACTTTTTCTTAGACCGACTTCTTCAGCAAGGTAAAGACTTCCGCGCACTGTCTTCTCTTAAGATCGCAGTCGTCGGGAAAAAGACAAATGCTGTTTTGACTCAGCGTGGTCTGGTTGCTGACTTTATTCCGCCAGAGTATGTTGCAGATTCTCTGATTGAACACTTTCCTGAAAGTCCCAATGGTCTAAAGCTGTTGTTTCCTCGTGTAGAACAAGGCGGTCGGGAGATATTAACAAAAGAGATGTCAGAAAAAGGCGCGCTAGTCACCGAGGTCGCCGCTTATGAATCAGCGCTTCCTACTGCTATTCCACCGGCTGCAAAGCTAGCGATAGAGAATAGAGAGATAGATGTGATTACGTTTGCAAGTTCTAAAACGGTTCGGCACTTTGCGCAGATGATGGCGCGCGCTTTCGGTGAAAATTGGTTGGATTTGCTAGAGGGTGTCGAGATCGCCTCCATCGGCCCGCAAACCTCAAGAGACTGCCAGATGCTCTTGGGCAAAGTTACATTCGAGGCTAAAGAGTACACGCTAGCGGGGCTGACAAAGGGGTTAGAGGAATGGGCAAAATGACCTCTTCTGCTGACTCCTTGGCTGGCTCTTTGGCCAGGCGAATTATTGGTTTGACAGGTGGTATCGCGACTGGTAAAAGCACCGCGTCTGATTATTTGATGCAAAAGCATGAGCTGCCTGTGTTAGATGCAGATGTGTATTCGCGATTAGCAGTCGCAAAAGGAAGTGAAATTTTAGAGGCGATCGCCCTACGCTACGGCCCCACTATCCTCCTGCCTGATGGTGATCTTAACCGCAGTCAGCTCGGTCAAATTATCTTTAGTGATGCCACCGAAAAGAACTGGCTAGAGCAGCAGATTCATCCTTTTGTCCGCAGCCAGTTTCAAAAAAAAGCAGCCTCGTTTCCGCCATCTCAAACACTGGTATATTCTATCCCGCTGCTATTTGAAGCGAATTTGACCCACCTTGTGACCGAAACCTGGGTCGTCACCTGCAATTTGTCGCAGCAAAAGCAAAGGCTCATGAGCCGCAATCAGCTCTCTGACATAGATGCACAGTCCAGAATCGACGCGCAGATGAGTTTGGCTAGAAAGCGCCAGCTTGCCGACCATATATTAGATAACGCTGGTAGCTTAGAACACCTGTTTTCACAGATAGACGCGCTGGTCTGACGTTCTAGGCCAACCCTACTAATGTCATTAGACCTTTGCCAGTTAGTAGCTCAATTAAAACCAAAGCGACCATCCCAATCATGGCTGCTCTGCCGTTAAGCCGCTCTGCATAGTGGTTAAAGCCCTTTTTTGGGCGTTCCATATTAGGGACTTTAGTGGGCTGAATACTAGCCATACTTGCTTTTAAAAATTACGACTTCTCTATTGTCACCAGCGATCGCCACTTCAGTCAATGCTCTGGTTCGTGCTGACCAGGCTAGTGACGCGCCCGCCGCGGTGACGAGTCCGTAATATTACGATTCTCCAATGTATCGAAAACCCTTTAAGACAGAAAAGATAGCCGAGGCAGCTCCGTACCCATCCTGGCGCGGCCCTTGACTTGCCATATGCAACTACCTTCAACTCAGCGTGTGATATGAGACGCTCTAGCCTGACAAAAACGACCATAGCCATAGCCCTCGGCGGAATGCTTGCCTGTAGTCTTTTCGGCCTACCTGGCTTTGCTAACTCGCAAGAGGATAACCAAAGGCTAGGTCTACCCGGCAGACGGATCAGCGGTGGCTCTAGATCCCCAAATACCGCCTGCCTGACGACGCCTAATCAGCCTGTTATCGCGCTGATACCAAAAAGCAGCGTCGGTCTGACAATTTCAGAGCACCCGACGCTATGGTTCTCACTACCCGGTATTAGCGCAGACAGAAGTCTTGAGTTTGGGCTAGTCGATGAGTCAGGAGAGCTGCTCTATCAGAAAACCTTTAGCGTCCCTGCGGATGCTGGCATTGTGAGCTTATTACTGCCCGAGACGACTGCGCCCCTACTCATAGGCAAGAACTATCGGTGGAACTTGTCAGTGGTTTGTGATGCCGAAAGCCTTTCCGAAAACCTGAGCGTTGCAGGATGGATTCAACGGATAGAGCCTGACCAGGCGATGCGTGAGCGGCTAACTGTAGCTACGGGTCGAGAACGCCTCTCTATCTACGAAGAATCTATGCTCTGGTATGACGCGCTTACCACGCTCGCGGAACTTCGTCGCGACGCTGTTGACGGTGACACTGCCGAAAGCGCTGCTGCAAGCGATAGCTTAGAACAGCAATGGATAGCGCTTTTGGAATCAATAGAGCTATCTCAGGTGGTTTCAGTTCCCTTTGGCAACGACCTAGCGCCTGCGCCACAAATAGCTCAAAGCGATTTGCCTACGCAAGATTAGTTCTCAAAAGCATCTACTTTTCTAAAGAATACATAGAAACGTTTTATAAACCTCCTACTAATAAGGACAACCCCTACTATGCAAACCATTCACATTCCTAAATTAGTGTTGGCAGCTACGTTTGGCTTAGTGCTGGCAAGCAGCACGTTTCCAATGTCTAGCCTTGCCAATAGCCGCAATGGCCAAAATAGAAATGTAGGTTTGCCTGGCAGAAGAATTAGCGGAGGCGTGAGAGAAGGTAACTGTTTCGTAGATTTCAACCAGTCTTTAGTTGCGATTATGCCTCGCAACAACTTCGCCAAAACGGCTGAAGCGCGGCCAGCTTTTTGGTTTTCCTTGCCTGAAACCGAAGCCCTTGATGAAGTCAGATTTTCCTTACTTACTGAGTTTGATGAGCCGGTTTATAGCACTCAAGTAGATATTAGTCGCAAGCATGGTCTGAGTGAGTTGCGGCTGCCTGAGAGCGTACCTGCCCTGGTACCCGGTGAAAACTATCGATGGGTATTTTCTCTTGGCTGTAGTGACAGCTCGCGATTTGAGGTGCAGGGATGGGTGAACCGAGTAGAGCTGACAAGTGATATGGCCTCACAAATTGAGAGTGCTAGCCCCGAAGATAGCGTCGCTTTGTATGCCGCCGCCGGGCTATGGCACGAACAGGTGACTGAGCTAATAAATCTTCGCCGTCAGAACTTAGCCGATATGGACTTTCAGCTTGAGTGGGCCGCGCTAGTGCAATTTGCCGGTTTAACGTCTGAAGTTTCTAGCAATATTTCAGAAGCGATGAGCCCTGTCGAGTCAATTGCGCTATCTACGCCTGACGCGCTTCTTGCGCCTGATCGTTAGATCCTTTGTTCTTCGAGGTAGCTGAACGCCACTGAGTTCTATCTTGCCCCTTAGCTATGCTGCTTTTTTATGAGCGCTGATGAGCTAGGGGGTTTTGCTATGACCGCCATGTGCTGTGCATAGTTTTGTCAATCTTCTCAAACTAAGTAAAAGTGATGGGTCGCGGCCCTCTGTGGGTGGGCATTCTCTGGGGTATAAAACACGTCTGTCAAACCTCTGCCGGGAGGCCCATTGTCCGTAATTACCAACCTCTACAAAAAACTACAGCGTGAGCCTTACTGGATAGCAAGTATTGCAGTAACGGCTTTGCTCATAGCGCTCAGGCAGGTGGGTGGTTTGCAGTCACTAGAGCTACTTGCTTTTGACCGCATGGTTCGGCTGCAGGGCGATCGCGGCCCTGATCCGCGCTTATTAATTGTTGAAGTGACCGAAGAAGATATTCGCAAGCAAAGCGAATGGCCAATTTCTGACGAGAAAATGGCGACGTTGCTCAACCGGCTACAGGCAGACTCTCCTAAAACAATCGGCCTAGATATCTATCGTGATATTCCGCAAGGTAATGGACAAGCAGCTTTGGCAGAGGCTTTGAAAGCGCCGAACGTTGTGGCGATCACCAGCTTGGGTATTAGCGAAGAAGACAGTATTCCACCCCCACCTAATCTAAAGCCGTCTCAGATTGGCTTCAATGATTTTGTGATCGACTCGGATAAAATCGTACGTCGTGGGTTGCTGTTCGCCCTTTTGGAAGATGATACACAGCTTTATTCTTTTGCGTTGCAGCTAGGATTGAACTATCTAGGTGGAGAAGATGCGACTAATTTTGCCTATGACAACGATTCATTGCGGATAAACGCAACAGAGTTTTTCCCGCTGTCGCCTGATTCAGGTGGCTACGATGATATCGATTCATTGGGCTATCAGATGCTTCTAGACTACCGATCTTCGAATTGGGTGGCTAGGAAAGTCTCTTTGACTGAGGTTTTAGAAGGGAAGATTGATCCGGGCTGGGTTGAAGATAAAATTGTCATGATTGGGGTGACGGCCCCTAGCGAGAAAGATTTCTTTTATACGCCTTACAGTTCAGAAAGAAGTGGCGAACATGTGATGCCGGGGGTGATGGTTCACGCGCAAGTTGTGAGCCAAATATTGAGCAGCGTTCTAGACGAGCAGCCTCTGTTTTGGTACTGGTCGCAGAGGGCAGAAGTCTTTTGGATATGGGGATGGTCTTTAGTGGGCGGCGTGCTGGTTTGGCGGCTGAAGCGATCGGCGCTGCTAGGCGCTGTTATCATCGCTGGCGTGGCAAGCTTAGGCGGCCTGTGTTTTTTGGCTTTCACGCTTTCAGGCTGGATACCGTTCGCCGCGCCTGTAATCGCACTCATTCTCACAAGCGGTTCTCTAATTACCTACCAAGTTTTTCACCAGTCTTTCTACGATCTGCTGACCGGCCTGCCCAATCGGTCTTTGTTTGTACGGCAGCTAAAGCAAACCATTCAAAGAACCACTCAGAGCGATGTGCACGCCTCTTCAGCTATATTGCTGTTGGACTTGGATCACTTTAAGGCAATAAATGAAAGCTTCGGGCATAAGTTTGGCGATCAGCTATTGATATTAGTGGCCGAGCGGATTAAAGATCATTTACCAGTGCAGGCTAAGCTCGCTAGAATTGGCGGCGATGAATTTGCTGTACTGCTGCAAAACTTAGATGAAGCAAGCCAGGCTACGAAAGTTGCTGATGTGCTGTATAACCAGCTAACGGAGCCTTTCAATATTGAAAAACAGGCGATTACGACTAGCTTTAGTATTGGCATTGCGTTGAATCAGGTGAGAGATGCGGCTGAAGCTGAAACGCTTATGCAAGATGCTCATCGGGCAATGGCAAGAGCGAGAGCTTTGGGGAAAGAACACTATGAGATTTTTGATCCTGGCATGAGGGCGGAGGCGGTTAAGCGCTTTCAGCTAGAGGCGGAGCTGCGGCAGGCGATCGCAAATAAAGAGTTCATGCTGTACTATCAGCCTATTGTAGATTTGCGCACAGGCAAGCTAGCTGGATTTGAGGCTCTGGTGCGGTGGCAGCATCCTCAGCAGGGTTTTGTATCACCGGGGGCATTTATTCCAGCGGCTGAAGATACGGGACTGATTGTGCCGATGGGTAGCTGGATTTTGGAAGAAGCCTGCACTCAGATGCACACTTGGCATCAACAGTTTGCTCACGCGCAGAACTTGATGGTGAGCGTCAATCTGTCTACCAAGCAGTTTAACCAGGAGAACCTTTCTGAAGAAGTGGCTTATATACTAGCGAAGACAGGATTTAGGAGTGACTGCCTGAAGCTAGAGCTGACTGAGAGCGCAGCGATGGATGACGTGAACGGGGCTATTGAACAGCTTGTGAAGCTAAAGTCTTTGAACTTGAAGCTGAGTCTGGACGATTTTGGCACGGGATACTCTTCGCTGAGCTATCTGCATCAGCTCCCTACAGATACGCTGAAAGTAGATCAGTCGTTCGTGGGCCGGATGGAAGAGAGCACTAGTGAAGACGGCAATATTGTGAAGACGATTATTTCCTTAGGCCATCAGCTCGGGATGGATGTGATTGCTGAGGGCATCGAGACAGCCGGACAGCTAGCTGACTTGCGACGGTTGAGCTGTAACTACGGGCAGGGCTACTTTTTTGCGAAGCCGCTGCCTGCTGAGGCCGCAGAAGCTTTGGTGGCTGAAGATAAGACCTGGGTGGACGAGAACTTGGATTTTGGCGGCGCGTTAGCAATGGCAGTGTCTAGCTCATAACGCTACGAAGCTCTCGTACACTACTATAAGAGCCTTGTATGTTTTTAGGAGTGCTTACGTTTTATGGCAGATTCTATTCAGTGGACGGCTGAAGCTGAAGCTTCGTTGAAAGAGATTCCTTTTTTCGTGCGACCAGCGGCTCGAAAGAAGATAGAGAAGTATGCCAAAGAGCACGGACAGGCTGAGATTACAGGCGCTGTTTATAAGGAAGCGAAAGCGCAGTTTGGCCGCAAGAAATAGAGCGTCTATGTCAAAAGCCTACGTCGAAAGTAGAACACTGGTAGTCGCTGTTATGAATTTGGTTATGCTTGCGCTGAAAACGCCGTTTGCGCATTTTACCGCGCCGAACTTAACGGTACTGTAGGAAGGATAAGCGCAAGCAGCTATCAGCTAACAGCCGCGCTGAATGCCCTAGCCGTTTTACCCTTACGCAAGCCAGTGCGCTCTAGAACTCGTCGTCGCTTTTCTTGGCAAACAGCACTCATGGTACTGCTGGCAGCTCAGATTGTCTGCCTGCTATTGCTAAACATTTTGTGGCCTCCTTCAGCAGCAGTTTCTTCGTTAGCAGCGCCTGCTGAACTGTCGATGCTGGTTTCTGAGGGTGAACTGTCTACCTGGAGAAAGCTGGCCGATCGATTTGAAACTACACATCGAGATATTAAGATCACGCTGATAGGAGATTCTGACAACACCAGTGTTAGAGAGGGCCTGTACAAAGAAGACTTTAGATCTACGACAGAAAACCGTAGCGACAATAAAGTCCGCTACGACCTTGTTTTTATGGACGTTATTTGGATAGAGTCTTTCAAGGATGAGTTAGTGAACCTAACAAGACGTGTGAAAGCTGACAAGCTTGATCTCGATCAGTTTTTAGAGAGCGAAATAGATATTGGTACCTACTCTGATATTCGTGGAAAAAGGCTCTATCGCATACCGATGTATCCTGATGTCGGCGTTTTGTACTATCGCAAAGATCTGTTGGATCGCGTGGGATTACAGGTTCCTGAAGGATTGATGGCGCTGAAAGAGACGGTTGAAGCTGTGAAGGCGTCGTCTGGGATAGAGGCAGGCTATCTTTGGCAGGGGGATTCTTATGAAGGGCTTGTGGTTAACTTTTTTGAGGCGGTGCGCAGCTTAGGCGGACAGTGGATAGATCGCGGTAGGGTGAAACTTACTGATGAACCGACGCAGCGGGCGGTGGCGGCGATGAAGCGGCTTATTCAAGAGGGTATCTCTCCGCGTGATGTCACGAACTATACCGAGACACTTTCTAAGGAGAAGTTTGTTGAGGGTAAGGCGATTTTCTTGAGGGGATGGCCTGCGTTTTGGTCGGATATTCAGGGAGAGGGCTCTTTGGTGAAAGGGAAAGTTGCGATCGCCCCTCCGTTCTCTTTCGCAGCCAGTCGACCCGGCATAAGCTGCCGAGGCGGCTGGGGCTTTGGCATCTCTAAAAACTCTGCCTATGAAGCTCAGGCTTGGGAAGCCATTAAATATTTCACCAGTGAAGCGATCCAAAAGGAGTTTGTGCTAGAGGTCGGCGTGCTGCCTAGTCGCAAAGCGCTATTCGAAGACGCTGAGATCGTTGAGAAGTATCCATTTATGCCAGAAATTCTGCAATACCTACAGCAGCGCTCTGATTTTCGCCCTAAGGTTAAGCCATATACTGCTGTCTCTCGCGAGCTTCAAATCTCGCTCAGTGAGCTGCTAGGTGAATCGGTCACAAGTGAAGGAGCGATCGAGCAGGCTATGGAAAGCGCGCAGCGAAAAACGCGATGTTATTTAGACAAGAAGACAGATAGCGCTGTAAAGAACTGCTTGAGACGCGCTATGAGCTAGTTGCCAGTGCTTTCGTTGTTGACTATTTAGCGTATGTACGCACCTTTTCTAACGGCTTCGCCTGTCGTTAGCCCCAAGCATTCACCAGAAAATCAACAATCATTACGAAAGCAACAGTGTTCAGCACGATCAAAAGGAACAGTTCTCCTTTTGCCTGAAGGCTTTGGCGACGCTTAACTTTAGAAGCATCTGGACTAGACTGTGCGATGCTCTGAGCTTTAATCTCTGGTTGATCAAGCCGTGCTAGCAACGCCTCTGCGTTTAGCGGTCGCTGCGCTAAAAAGGGAGCCATCATGTCGTCTAATAGGCTGGCAAACCAGTCTGATACGGGGCGATCGCTATAGCTTCTCCACGCCAAAAGCCCCGTTGCCTCATCTTCAGGCAAATCAATCGGGTGCTGCCCGGTGAGCAAATAGACAAGCGATCGCCCCAGTGCATAAAAGTCAGACTGCGGCACCGCTTTGCCATTAATTTGTTCTAACGGCGTATAGCCCGGCGACACTACGCTGGTAATGTCTCTTTGTCCTGAGATTTTGGCAAAGTAAGTGCCGCTCATCGGCCTCACCGTGCCAAAGTCGATTAGCGCGAGCTGTCCGCTGGGCCGAAGCATAATATTTGAGAGCTTGATGTCTCGATGAAAGAGACTTTCGCTGTGTAGTTTGCCGAGTACGGCTACGAGCTGACGCATCCAGTCAATCGCCTGGGCCTGGTCGATGCTGCCGTTTTCCTGTAGCCAGACGTCCAGGTTTTTGCCCTGAATTTTTTCCATCACCAGGCAGTAGAGCTTGCGATCGCCTATCTCAAAGACAAAATCTCCATCGAGGGCGATCGCGGGGACACCCACGTGCTGCAAATGCTGCAACGTCTTAATCTCACGCTCAAACTGCGGCTGAAAGCTCGCCTTTTTAAGAATCTTCAGCACCTTCGGCTGACCGCTGCTGTCGGCCCTATCTTCAATCTCAAAAATCTCTGATGGCTCCCACTCATCCAGCTCACGCAGCGGACGCAACAGCCGGTAGCGCCCCTGAATGAGCAAAGGCGTACCACATTCCTGACAGCACTTGTCTGTCGCTTCATTTTTACGCTGAGCGCACCAGGGATTTATGCAATAGCTCATGTTACAAAACTCACTGCAGCTTACGGCGCACATGTTCCATGACCACAGGTCTTAGCGTGTAGCCCGCTGCGCTCTTTTCGATCAGCGATCGCCGGTTTAGCGCGTTAATAGATTCCAGCTTATGCGGCGGAATCAAATCCTCAAGCGGCACCCGCTCGTCCTGTCTTGCTAGCTGTTGCAATATTGCCTTTTCCTCATCCGACAGGCGGTCGTACTGCTGATCGAGAATATACACCACCTCCCCAAACAGCGTCATCCGCTGCTTCAAAAAGTCGCCCACCCTACCGTCAAACACCTCATGAATGGTAAAAGCCACCATCCTCAAAAAGTGAGGATTGCCCCGATACTGCTGCACTAGCTTTTTACCGTACCCGTTCGGCCCATCACTCTCCAACAGCTTTTCTTCTTTTAAAATAGGCGCTGCCGCCTCATAGCTCAGTCCTTCTAAACGCAACTGCCGCACTGGATGCGCCGCTGACTCTGATCCTCGAATTTCTCGATTGCTCTCCCGACTCGTCACCAGCACACAGCTTTGATGTGGCTCCTCGCCCATCCGTTTTAGCAGCTCGCGATAGGGCTCATGCGCGGGCTCATACTCACCAAACAAACTGCCGCCGCGCAAAATAGACTCCAAATTATCCAGCACCACCAAGCAGCGGTGCGCTCTCAGATAATCCATCACATCGTCAATTTGCTTGTACCACTCTGACGTAGGCCGCGCCCGATTAAAATCATTAGGGAGCTGCACTAGCCAGTCGCTCAACACAGTTTCGAGCGCGGGCTGATGCCGTAAAGACTGCCAAATGGCCCCTTCAAACTGAGGCTTCACCTTTTTAGCAAGTTCAATCGCCAGCGATGTTTTGCCAATTCCCGCCGGGCCATTAATCGCCAGCATTCGGCAGGGCGAACTGCCACATATCCAACTTGAGAGCCGGTCAAGCTCAACTTCTCGCCCATATAGCGCGGGTACGTCGGGCATTTGTGCCCAGTTAACAGCGACTTGCGATCGCCGATACCCTGCCGCTGTTAGCCAAGTGACGACATCCCGCCAGCCTTCTAAAGCATTGCGATCGCGCTTTGCCAAAATCTCTACATACCGATAAATCCCCACACAAAAAGAGACTTCAACCGTTCGAGGCGTCACGTACTTCTTTTGAGCGATTTCAGCCGGGCTATAGTCCAATAGCAGCCCGCACAGGCGTTCTTTTTCTACGGCTGTTAGCGTTGGCTGCCGGTCGGGGGTGGCTTTTGACTTTGCGATCGCCAAATCAGCATACAGCCGCTTCAAGTCCCATTCCTCAGCCGCCTGTTTTGAAAACGGCCCCAAAGATGATTCTGAAGATAGCTTAGCTGAAGTGCTCTCAAAGGTCATAGACAGTTTCTAGATGCGGTAGGGCGGCGCTACAAGCGTTGTCTCGCGTACCTTTAATCCTACCGAACAGCCCGCACTTACAGATAGTCTGTCTAACCATCTTCATAACGACGCACATACGCCTCATCTAACTTTTCCAGATTCAGGCTGATAGGAGATATATCTGTGGCTGCGCCTTGTCCACTATGCAGCCTTGAATGTAGTTCACGCTAATATTTTGAAGATGACCGAGGATGACAGAAGAATCGCTGTCGAAACCCTCTAAGATTACAATTAAACGCACCCCTACCTATGCTCCTACCTTGGCTAAACAGCGAATCGATACTCTCCTCGTGGAGCAGGGCCTATGCCCCTCCCGGCAGCAGGCGCAGCGGTTGATTAGAGCGGGTGAGGTGAAAATTGCCCAGCAAATTATAGATAAGCCCGGTGCGCTCGTTGCCGCAGATGCGGTTATTGAACTTAAAAAAAAGCCGCCCTTTGTCTCTAGAGGGGGTGAAAAGCTCGCTAAAGCGCTCAAAACATTCGATGTGCAGCCCCAAGGTAAAATCTGTTTAGACGGCGGTATTTCTACAGGTGGCTTCACCGATTGCCTGCTACAGGCCGACGCCAAACGGGTGTACGGTATTGATGTTGGCTACGGGCAGGTCGCCTGGAAGATTCGCCAAGATCCTCGGGTGGTATTGCGAGAGCGCACGAATATTCGTCACCTGACGCCTGCCGATCTTTATCAGCCACCGCCAGACCAGACGCCAGCTCAGCCGTTAGCGATGCCTACGTTGGGCGTTATGGACGTTTCCTTTATTTCGCTGACAAAAGTGCTGCCTGCCTTTTGGGCGCTGTTGGCTCCACCAAGAGAAGTAATTTTGTTGGTCAAACCGCAGTTTGAAGTGGGCCGCGAAAAGATTGGGAAGAAGGGGGTGGTTCGTGATGCTAAAGATCAGGCGATCACAATTCTTCAGGTCAATCAAGCTGCCGCTGCTCTCGGCTGGCAGTACAAAGGGCTCACGTGGTCAGATACCGTTGGCCCGGCTGGTAATATCGAGTATTTGCTGTGGCTAAAGGCAGAATCAGAAACGCACCCCTGGCCTAGCCTCGCTGAGCTTTGTGAGATGACCCAACAAGCTCGGCAGGCGTTATGAACTTCTGATCGGTAGCGGGCTCAGCCGTTTTCTCACCAGCCAATAGCTGAACCGGCAGCTCAACTAAAAACTTAGCGCCCTGCCCCGGCATTGAATAGCACTTTAGCTTGCCGCCATGCAGCACCGACACGACCTGATGGCTAATTGAAAGACCTAATCCTGCACCTTCTCCTACTTTTTTAGTTGTAAAAAAGGGATCAAATATACGATCTTGTATCTCTAATGAAATGCCAGGGCCGTTGTCAGCTATCCATATCGTGACGCGATCGCCTTCAACTGCAGCCGTAGAAATGTGTAGTATAGGAGACTTTACGGCCCCGTCTTCTACGGTGCCTAGCCGATTAAGCGCTTCTAGAGCATTGCGGATAAGGTGCATTAAAGCCTGGTTCAACTGCCCTGGATAGCATTCGACACACGGCAGCGTACCATATTGTTTTTCAACCGTGATGCCTTTGGTCTGATCGCCCAGCATAGCAAGCGTGCTGTCTATGCCTTCGTGAATGTCTACCGTTTTTAGCTCGGATTCATCGAAGCGAGAAAAGTTGCGTAGGCTGAGCACCAGATTGCGAATGCGCTTCGCACCGCTGCGTAAAGAAACAAAGCTCTGAATGAGATCAGGTGAGGTGAATTCTAGGTCAAGTTCTTCTATTTTTTCTTTGATGTCTTTAGCGGGCGCAGGGTAGTGCTGCTGATACGATCTTATAAGATCTAACAAATCTTGAACGTAGCCGTTCATGTAGTTGAGATTGCCGTAGATAAAATTGATGGGATTGTTAACTTCATGCGCGATGCCAGCAACAAGCTGACCCATACTGCTCATCTTTTCATTGTGAATCAGCTTAGCCTGAGTGCGCTTTAAATCATCTAAAGCTTGCTTTAGCTCAGCGGTGCGTTCCTCCACACGCTTTTCTAAAACTTTGTTATGAACGAGCGTTTGTTCGGCTTCATCTCGCTTGAGCAAGTTGTAGTAAGCCTGCGAGTGATAGCGCAAGCGAGCAATAAGTTCAATCGGATCGGGCAGCTTTACCAAGTAATCGTTGGCTCCGACTGCAAAAGCTTCTGCTTTGGTTTTGGCGTCGTCTTGAGAAGAAAGAACAATAATAGGCGTTTCTTTGGTCGCAGGATGAGCCCGCAAAAATTTAACCAGCATAAGCCCGTCTACGTCAGGCATGACTAAATCTTGCAAAATTACGCTGGGCCGCAACTCTGCCGCTGTAGAGAGTGCCATCGTAGGGTCGTAGCAGGCGTGTAGCTCAATATCAGCCTCGGCTTCGAGCAAACGGCGGATAGATTCAATGACAATCGGCTGATCGTCAATGACTAAGACAACGGTAGGCCGCCCGTCAGTTGGCTGATTGGGAAGAGTCAACTCAGACATCGATATACCTATCGGTTATCATCATTTCTATCGTGCACGTATCAACCATTAGTGTTCCCGGCAGGATTAGTGGGCTAGCCAACTTGCGATCGCCTCCACCCCCATCACCCGACTCGCCGCGCCCCTCGCGATTGCCGCCTGAGGCATTCCAAACACCACGCAGCTTGTTTCGCTCTCTGCAACCGTTTGCCATCCCGACTCACGCAGCGCCCTTAATCCTTCAGCACCATCTTGCCCCATCCCCGTGAGCAAAATGGCTCGTCCTGAGAGCTGTTGGCCTAAAGGCCAGTGTCGAGCAATGCTCTTAAAAAATACGTTGACGGAAGGGCGGTAGATATTATTTGCCTGATGTGTGTAGGCCAGGGTGCGATCGCCTTTCATGACCAAATGTCCTTCAGCTTTTGCCAGTAGCACCTTACCGGGCAATGGGCGATCGCCTGCCTGCGCTAACGACACGGGTAAATGACTCTGATCGTTCAGCCAGTTTGCAAGCTGATGTGTGAACTGCTGGTCGATATGTTGGGTAATTATAATAGCCGCTGTAAAGCCCTCAGGTAGCTGGCTTAGGATGTGAGCGATCGCTTTAGGCCCACCTGTAGAAGCGCCAATAACAATCAGTTCCACAGGGAGATTAGATACTGGCTCAGTCTGTAATATGGGCGGAGCCGGTAGGTGAAACGCCTTGATGACAACCGCCATTTTTGCTAGCAGCGGTCGGGCTGAGATCTCTAAACTCTGTTCGCTTCCCAGCACGGGCGTTTGTACGACGTCGAGTGCGCCATAGCCCATTGCCTCGAATACTTTAGATGTGTTGCGCTCGACGCTACCTGTAACAATTAAAATAGCGCAGGGCGATCGCGCCATAATCTGTCGGGTTGCCTCGGCCCCGTCTACGCCGGGCATCTGCAAGTCCATTAAGATTAAATCAGGTCGGTTGCGCTCAGCTAGTTCAACGGCTCGGGCTCCTTCTCTGGCTATCCAAACGAGCTGATAGGCTGGGTCAGTGGCGATTGCCCGGCGCAATGCTTCTAAGGCTAGGAGGGTGTCGTTTGCGATCGCTACTTTGATCATGTGCTTAAGAACCGATTAAATCCAATACTGCGTTGGTCAGCCCGTCGTCGTGAAAGCTGCTTTTGGTCAGGTAGTAGTTTGCACCTGCTGCCAATCCTGCCATCTGATCTTCAGCGCGATCTTTGTAAGAAACAACAATCACCGGCACCCCTTTAGTCGCGCTGTAGGCCCGCATTTTCTCGATTAGCTCAATGCCACTCATCCGAGGCATATCCACATCAGTAATGACTAAATCGTAAGTCGCCATTCTCATCGCATTCCATCCCTCAACCCCATCGACTGCCACATCAACGGCATAGCCACAATTTTGAAGCATCTTTTGCTCCATGGCGCGTACGGTCATTGAGTCATCAACAACCAGCACGCGCTTTTGAGCCATCTCTTTGGGAAATTTCTGTTTTGGCCCCGCAGGCTCTTGTGAAGACCCTTGAGAAAAATCTTGGCCTGCAATCTTTTCCGCGGAACGCCAAACATCGGCAACATCTAAAATAAGGACGGGCGTGCCTTTGTCTGTAAGGGCCGCAGCGCTGATGTTTGGTACCTTACCCAGACGAGGATCTAAAGGTCGCACAACTAAATCTTTCTCTTCTAAAAAGCGATCGACTCGTAGTCCATAGTAGTTGCCCGCCTCGCCGATAACGATTATTGATAACGTCTTAGCACAATCTGCGCACTGATTTGAGCGCTGGTTTGGGCTTGGTGAGAGCGAGAGTAACCGATCGGCGCTGACTAAGCTGATATTCTCTTTCGAGCTGTTTCTGCCTTTATCATCCCGGTCGTTTTCAAGTGAGAAATAAGGGCGGTTTTGACTATATTGAATTTGCTCGGGCGCTAGCTTAATCACGCTTACAATTCGCGAGAGGCTGATGGCGTAGGGCTCACCGGCCACTTCAAAAAGGAGCGATCGCACGACCGAAAGCGTCAGCGGCAGCTGAAACTGAAACCGCATACCGCCGACTGCGCCCGTCATTTTATCTTCAAAGGTGGGCGAAATTGCCTGAAGCGAGCCCCCGACAGACTGCGCCATCGTACGCGCTAAATCCAAGCCATAGCCTCGGCCTGCCACACTATCTACCTGGGATGCCGTTGAGAATCCAGGTAAAAATAAAAACTCAAGCAGCTCAGCCTCACTGAGCCGATCGGACACCTCTGCCGTTGTTAGCCCTCTATCAACAACTTTGTAGCGCAGCGCTACAAAGTCCACACCCGCGCCGTCATCTTCTACCGTCACCACCAACATGCCAGAGCGATGCGCTGCGCTCAGGCGAATAGAGCCTTCAGCCGGTTTGCCCGCATTTAGCCGCTGCTCCGAAGGCTCAATGCCGTGCACAACCGCGTTCGTCAACAGGTGCGAAATTGGTGCGTCTAATCTAGCTGCGATGTCTCTATCTACGTGAGTGGTTGCGCCAATTTGTTCGTATTTAACCTGCTTGCCCTGCTGTCGTGACAAATCTCTAATTAATCGGCCATAGCCCTGCGTGCTTTCTTCAAAGGCGCACATATGTCCTGCAATTACCTCCCGATATAGCCGGTCAGAAAGCTGTTCAAACTGCCGAGCGAATACATCTAAATCACTAATTTGCTCGTTTAATGCGCTCTGAGCAGACTGGAGCGTTTGAAAAGCTTTGTTCAGATCTGACTCGGATATAGATGAATGGGATGAATGGGACGGCTCACCTCTTATCTGTGACTGTTGATGCTTTTCGAGCTGGGCGATCGCTATCTGCTGCTGCCGCTTAATATGTAGCAAAGACTGCGCAAAAGGCTGCAACCAGTTTGATGAGACTAAAGACTCTCCGGCTAATCCCATCAGGCGATTGAGATTGCGCGCACTAATCCGAACGGTTCGTGCTGATGGTTCAGGTGCGATCGCTTGTGGCTCTAGAGATAAATTGGCGATAGTGCTGTCTGGGGAAGCAGCAATAGATTTATCTGCAATTCCAACAATAGGCTCAATTGGAAGTTCAGCGGCAGGCTCTTTGCAGTTTGGTGTCAAGGGTGCTGCTTTCTCTGCTGCTGATACCATGCCTTCAATTGCCAGGACTGCCTCGTCGGCCTGAGCCATATAGCTATACGATACCTCGGCTAAAGCTGACTCTTCTAACTGGCCCAAGGCCGCTAGCAAATCCACGCCCTTTAGCAGCACGTCGAGGTGATCGCTCGTCAGCATAAGAATGCCTTGCTGCGCTGCAATAAAACAATCTTCTAAGGCATGGGCAACCTTCACAGCCGCTTCTACTTGAACAATACGAGCTGCGCCTTTGATAGAGTGGGCTGCGCGCATCAGTCCGTCTAAGTGGGTGCGATCGCAGCCCGCCGATTTCTCTAAAGCCAGCAACCCACTGTTTAGCGCTTCCACCTGGCTTTCTACTTCCAAGCAAAACAAGCCCATCAACGAAAGATCGCCCCAGTCTTGAGCTGTACTCATAACGCCTGCTGCCTCAATGCTTCAAATAGCCGAACGTCATCTAGAAAGCTGACCTGCTGGTTTTGCCAGGCGAAGACATCGCGAATGCAGGGATGGGCCACGGTTGAAACGCCAGGCGCGGCTGGCGATAACTGGCTGAACGCAACAGCATGAATACCGTGCAGCTCGTCTACATCAAAAACCCAGCTATCTACTTCACCGTCTTCTGACTGTTTTTCTATCACCAACATGCGCGGATACGCTTTCATGCTCTCTTTATCGGTCTTTGAATCGACAGTTTTTGAATCAACAGAGCGCTCAGAATTAGCCGCCTGCTGTGGAGATACGCCTAATATTTCAAACAGAGAAACCTTTAAAAGAAGCTGACCGCGCACATTGATGATGCCAAGTAAGGTGCTGTTGCTGCGGTGCGGCAGTCGGTGAGCCGGTAGCGGTGAAAGTACCTGCTGACAAAGGCCAGCGGGGAGTGCTAACCATTCTCTGCCCAGCCGAAAAATCATCGCTGAAAATAGCTGTGTGCGATCGCCTTTATGCCATCGGGTCGCAACTCTCTGCGTCTGCTGCTCTCTATATCCTGCTGGCGGCAAACGGTTCAACAAATGAGTATTCATTTACACCGCCAGTCTAAAGTGCGCCACTTCCATCTGCAAATCCTGAGCCACATCGCCAAGCTGAAGAATCACCTGATTGGTATCTTTTACCGAATCTGCGGTCTGTTGCGAGGTGTCGTTGAGCTGTTCCATGGCGGCTTTGATTTGTTGAGCGCCTTGCGCTTGGGCCAACATGCCTCCGCTGACGATTTCAAACTGCGGTACGAGGCTTTGCACCTGATAGATAATCTGCGCCATCTGATCGCTAATCTGTGAGATGCTCTGTGCGTTCTCACCCACATCCTGGGTGAATTTGTCCATCTCCATCACCCCGGTAGACACTGAAGAGAGCATTTCCTGTACGGTGTTTTCTATATCTAGCGTGGCGATCGCAGTCTGATCGGCCAGCCGTCGAATTTCTCTAGCTACCACCGAAAAGCCCGCCCCGTACTCGCCCGCCTTCTCTGCCTCAATCGCCGCATTCAGCGACAGTAAGTTTGTTTGATCGGCCACTTTTGTAATTGTCGTAACAACCGCGCTAATGTTGTTGGCCTTATCGTCAATCAGGCCGAGCTTAGAAGAGATTGTCGCGGTCGCCGCCGTGAGCTGCTGAATCGTCGCGGCCATCCGTTCCAAATCTTCTTTGCCCGCGCTCGCGGTTGCTGCTGCTGACTCCGAAAGTCCGCCGACGCGCTCAATTGTTTGACTAAGTTCTTCTGCTGTGGCTGCAATTTCTGTTGCTGTTGCCGTGATTTTTGTAGTAGCGGCTACTTGCTCGGTGACACTAGCCTCTAGCTGACGGCTAGAGGCGGCAATTTGGGTGCTAGACGTGGTGACCTGAATCCCGTTTTGTTCAACGACACCCACAATCTTGGTCATTTGGCTACGAATTTGCTGAGTCAATACGATGGCCACACCGATAGTCGTCAGCGTAGCGAGCACCGTTCCCCATTTTAGGGTGTCTGTCAGGCGATCTTGAGCGCGTTCAAAGTGCGCGGTGTTCTCTTCTAGATGCATTCGAAGCTGCATCAATAGCTCTGCGCGATCAACGCCAACGCTATCAGATTCTAGCTCAGATACTAATGCCCGCGCGCGGGCAGTATCTTCATCACCTAGCAGCGAAAAAATACGCTGCGCCACTTGATGAATTCGCTCACCTTCAGCCACCAGTACGTCAGTTAGCTCGCTCAGCTCTTCGTCAGAATGACTTTCAGCTAGCTCATTTAGCCGATCGGCATCTGCTACAAACGAATCTCGACTGGCACTATAGAGTTCCATACCGCGAGACTTTTCAGAACTAATCACGCTCCCCTTCACCTTCCGAATAGAGTCTATAAGATCGTATGACGCGTCGTTAGCCGCGTTGCTATAAGCATTGAGCGCATCCCTTTCTTTTTCTAGGGCGAACGTTTCTCTGGCCGTGGATATTGCAGATATGCCTAGTCCGGCTAAACAAAGCAGCGGAATAGAATAGCCTATCAACAGCCGCGTACTGATTTTCTTTAAGGAGAGATCGAACATTGTTGGAAGAAGCCTACTCAAGATCTGTATAAAGCGAAACTAATGCTGAGAGCTGCGTTCAGCTAGCCTATGAATTCGCGCACGAATGACGGCTGCTTCCTCAAAAGCCTGTTTCTCTTCTTTGATTAGCATGAGGTGAGTGAGCGCTGCGGTAAGCTGCGGGTCGAGGTAAATGGCTTTTTTAAAGCACTCTTCGGCGGCGCTACTGTTGCCGGCTGTCTCGTATAGTTCTCCTCGCAGCAAGTGGGCCTGAGCATCTGTGGGATGATGGGTTAAGTAGCGATCGCACTGGACAATAGCCTGCTGCATGTCTCCTTTATCCGCTAGCTGTTGAGCACTCGCTAGGCTCAAACTCTCTTTTCGTTTTTTGGCATCCTCGTTTTTGAATTTAGCGCGATAGCTGGCCTCAAGTGCGGCTACATGAACTGTGGCAGATGGAACAGATATTTGTGATCGCTGAGGCTCACAAATATCTGTTCCATCTGCTAGCTTTTTACGGTAGGCAAACGTTTGAGGGTAGGGCACGAGCTGATAAGCATCTGGCATCACCAAACCTGTTTCGGCATAGCCGACAAACAACAGTCCAGAGGGTTGCAATAGCCGGTAGAGCAGTGTATTGGTGCGATCGCGCGCTGCCTGGTCAAAATAGATAAGTAAGTTTCGACAAAAAACAATATCGTAGGGGGCTCTATCGGCTAGTAGCCCAGGCGTCAACACATTGCCTTGCGAAAAGGAGATTTTCTCTCGCACAGACGACTCTAAAAAGTAGCGTTGAGTTGTTCGCTGCTCCTTTGAGCCCTCAGGCTTACCTAATACAAAGTACTTGTCGTCTTCACGATAGGTTTGGCGTCTAAAAGCATAGGGACTATAAACGGCTTCTTTCGCTTTAGCGATCACTGCTGCGCTAATATCAACTGCATCGATCTGAAAATTGTCTAGCTCAAGCCCTTCTTCAAGCAGCGTAATCGCAATAGAGTAAGGCTCCTCACCAGTAGAGCAGGGCAAACTCAGTACCCGCAGCGGCCTTTTAGGTATTTTGCCGCCCTGCAACCATTCTTGTGCGACCCACTGCCGCAAAAAAACAAACGAAGCACGATTGCGAAAAAAGCTGGTTTCTGGAACAACAATCGACTCTACTAACGCTTCAAATAGCTCAGGCGACGCTCTCAGGCTGATGAGATAGTCTGAGAGTCCCTGCATTTTTCCGCTGCGCATTCCTTTTTTGACCGCCCGTAGAATAGAGCGCGATCCTACCGACTCAGGATTTAACCCGATGCGATCGCGCAACAAGTCTTCTATCTCACGCTGTATCAACCGCGTATATTCCACCTATCTCACCCTGCTTGATTAAAAAAAGACGCTAAGGCTAAACGGTGTACGCTTTCACCCAACGGGGTTTGGTAGGTCGCTTGGGCGTATTCATTTTTAGCGATCCAGTCTGACGTTTCAGTAAGCTGCTCTGTCTTGCTGGCTCGATCAACAATTAGTCCCATTCGCTGCGGCTGTTTGGCTGAGTGCTGCTTTTCGATAATCACGATTCGAGTGCTCATCAGCGGTGGGGCTTGTCGTTGGGCGATCGCAACCGACACATCGACGACGGGCAGCCTTTGTCCGTGATAGTTTAGCAGCCCCGCGATCGTGGGATGGCTGTGTGGCATTTTCTGTAGGTCAACCAGTGGAATGACGGCCTGTATTTCAGAAGCTGCAATCGCCCAGCGTTCGCTTTCAACCCTAAATAGCAACATCAACATACGGCAGACAAAATATACCAACCCTGCTTTATATATCCCTAAGTCATTCAGCCAATAACAGCTCAAGTTGTTCGGTAGTAGGGCCAATTAGTTGCAATATGTGCGGATATTTATTTTTTTGAGAGTAAATCTACTCGGGCCGATCTGTGTTGCCCGCTGCCTAACTATATAAACCACTATCAACTGCTCTATGGAAACCGCCGCTCTTTACCTACCTGCCGACGCTCTACCTAGCCCGATGAGCGCGTCTTCTGCTGTTGGCGCTGGCGGTGAACTTATTGCGATCGCCCCGCCCCCCATCCACTTCGCCCCCCTTGGCCCTGGTATACAGCAAAGTCAAGACGGCGATCTTTCTATTCTCGCCTTTGACGCGATTGACGACTATTTACCGCTGGGTAAAACAGATGTAATCTTCACCCTAAAAAATACGGGTGTGGCCGCTGCCGACAGCTTTAAAGTTGACATTCTCTTCTCCGAAGATTCTCTGATCGGTAACAGCGACGATATTGTTGTTGAAAGCATTAATATTGACAAAATAAATGCTGAAGATACGCTGACTCGCACCGTTAGCGTGCAGCTACCGTTAGCGCTGCTAAACGATCGCGTGCAGGTGAATATTCCAGGAAACCAAGGCTCGAACTATACGGCTACAGACATTGGCTTTTTGGGCATCCAGGTAGATACGCAAAATAGAGTGATTGAAACCGATGAAGATAATAATACGAGTGCCATTAAGGGAATTGGCGTAGATGATGTTAGCTAT
Source organism: uncultured cyanobacterium (assembly GCA_963793265.1). Lineage (GTDB taxonomy): Bacteria > Cyanobacteriota > Cyanobacteriia > Phormidesmidales > Phormidesmidaceae > Phormidesmis. Next base: position 589,259 of record CAWBZI010000001.1, on the reverse strand, counting down.
TTTCCTTGGGATATTGACGGTAGCGAGCAGGTGGACGTTACGGATGAAATCTTTGTAGAGGAGCGCGTCGGTGAAGCGGTTGATGGCACTAATGCTAAAGCTGACTTTGATGGTGACAGGCAGATTACTCAGACAGATAAGGCGGCGGTGAGCGATCGCATCGGCTACCGCCCTAACGCCATTGTGACGACACCAGAAATTCAGATCACGACTGAGGCACCTGCCTTGACAAAGGATCTGCCAACGGTAGCAGGCGTCGTCGCTGAGGCAGCAGTTATTAGCTTGAAAGCAGGCTTTGACGATACGCCTGCTGAGGACTACACAGATATTTCTAGCGCCTTTATTCCCACAGTCAATTCACCTGACAATCAAACAGACGGTAGATTTAGCATAGATGCGGCTCAGCTAAACGCGATTTACGGCGGCACTTTACCGGATGGACAGCACACGCTGACAATAGCCGCTACCGACGCAACTGGCACCAAACAAGATACGGTTCAACAAACGTTCACGCTCGACACGACCAACCCTACTTACTCATCAGTGGTTGTCAGTGAACCGGCAGCGACCTTCTCAAAGATTAAGGTTGATTTTAGTGAGGCGGTAGATAGTGGGGCAGATAGCCAGACAAACTATATGCTTAATGCGACGGGCGATCAAGTAGGAGAGGCGATCGCTATCGCGTCAGCCAACCGACTCAGCGATAGCCAGGTAGAGCTGACCTTAGCAGAGCGCTTGTCAACTGGAACCTACGAATTTTCGGTGGCGGGCGTGAGCGATTTGGCAGGTAATGTAGCCGATACCTCGCCTTTCGTCCTCGAAGTTCCTGAGCCAAGCAGCGCTGGCGATGGTGCTCCTGATGAGTCTGTGCTAACCCGAAGCGGTAGCTATAGTACCGATGTCGGCTTAAGTGCGAGCCTGGCGCTGCCTGGGAATCAGGGCGTTGATGTGGTGATGACAAGTGGAGGGGCGATCGCAGCCGTTAATACGGATACCGGCTCTGCGCTTTACTGGATAGATCCTGAGACAGGGGCGATTGCGCAAACTGTGAGCCTCACGGGTTCGATTCGGGATATTGCTTTTGATAGTGGTGGGACGTTGGCGATCGCCTCAGACAATAAGCTGCTAAAGCTCAGTGCGACTACGGGCGCAGTCTTAAGCGAAATTGAGCTGTCGGGGATTACGCGAGTGGCGATTTCAAAGACTGGGGTGGTGGGTGCGATCGCAGGCCGAACCGTTCACCTATACGACACCAACAACACGCCGCTATTCTCCAACTTCCTCGACTACAAAGAAGTCACCGATCTCGAAATTCGCAGCGGCCAAGACGGCAACAATTTGGTCTACGTCACCAGCTTCCGCAACACCTCTTTTGTAGACTTGCAGGGCAGACGCAACCCGGTTCAAATCGCCAAGCTCGAAGCCTTTGACTTTACGGGCGAGCAGCAGTGGAGCCTGTTTGGCAACGCCGCTGACACCATCAAACAAAACGTTGCCGACACCCGTCTCTACCGAGTCACTTTGGGTCAAGACGGCTACCTCTACATCGGCGGCGAAAGTGCAGGCACCGCCACCATTTTCCGCTGGAGCGGCCAGCCCATGACCGAAGGCGAACAGTTTGGCTCCGACCGCCCCTTCCTCACTCAAATTGACGCCAACAGCCGCCTATACAACAGCGGTGCGGCCCACATTTCCTACTACGGCAGAGTCAACCCCATCACCGGAGAGCTAGTCACCTCACAGCTCAGCTTCCCCCGCCTCGCCAGCACCAAGTCCAACACCATGCGGATTGGCGACATTGCCACCAACAGCCAGGGCACCCTCACCTTCGGTGGCACCGCCTATTCCACCCTCCCCAACCGCGAAAATCTCACCTTCAACAATCAGTCTGTCGGCGGCTACGGTGGTCAAGACGCCGCCTGGATGTCAGTGGCTCCCGATTTCAGAGCCCGTAACTTTTGGACAACCCTATCCCAAAACGGTAGCCGGGGCACCGTACAGGGCGTAGATGCAGGCTACGGCTACAGCGCTGCCGTCAGCAACATCACAGGCGGCACCCCACCGATCACCACTGGCACTGTCGATAGCACCGTCTTCATCACCTTCACCCCCGACCAAACCCGCTAAACTGCCGATAAACTGTAGGGGCGTAAGGCTTTACGCACAGCGCAACACACTTACCGTCCCGCCAACAAACCCACCATGGACTGGCTATCAATCACCGCCCAAATCTCACAGCTAGCCGCCATCATCTCCGTCATCTTCGCTGCCATTTCCATCCGCTCCAACACCCGCCTCAATCGCAAGCAGTGGAACGTCAGCACCTTCATTACCTATACTGAGCGCCATAAAGACGCCATTAATGGCTTTCCTGATAATGCGTTTTATCATCGGTTGGATGATAGTAAATTGCCGGTGCGATCGCCCGAACTCACCCAGGCCGTCATCAACTACCTTTTCGTCATTTGCGAAGTCCACTACCTCGCCTACCAACAATACATCGATGATTCCATCTGGCAAGTTTGGCGCGAAGACATGGAACGAACCCTTCGCTGCCCCCTCATCAGCCGCGAATGGCCCGAGCTAAAGCCTCAGTTTGAATCCTTCGACGCTTTCACACGGTTTGTTGAAGAAAATCGAATCTCTGACAACTGATAAAACTTCTCTAATGCCTACATACGGTTCAGAGTTAGTGATAGGTGAATCTGTTTAATTAAACTGAAGATGAAAAGGACTGACTGCATGGCCCCCGTCCCCACCTTGGGGCTCTGAGACAAGATGCGCTTAACCCCTGCTGTAATAGGCGGTCAATTACTTCTGGATAACCTGTGCTCCCCTATCGTGGGGGCTGGGGGGCAATGCAGTGATAGTTATCTTATCCTTAATTTAATTGCACGTATCTACTTATAAGAGTATCTCGAACATGACAATTCTCTCGCTGACAAGTTTGAAAAGAGGAGCTAACAACCGCTAGCTCCCCTCTCTTTTCAATCTGTCAATCAGACTGCGTTATTACAAACAATCAGTAAGCTAAAAACCTACTTGACGGTAACTTTAGCGCCCGCATCTTCAAGAGACTTCTTAGCCTCTTCAGCCGCGTCTTTAGCCACAGCTTCCTTAACGGTAATTGGTGCAGACTCAACCATACCCTTTGCTTCTTTCAAGCCCAGGCCAGTCATTGTACGCACAACCTTAAGAATGGCAATCTTCTTATCGCCAGGCACTTCATCCAACACGACGTCGAACTCAGTTTTCTCTTCAACTTCTTCAGCAGCGCCACCGCCACCGCCAGCCATCATCATGCCGCCTACGGGCGCAGCCGCACTTACGCCAAAAGCCTCTTCAATCTGAGTTACTAGCTCAGAAGCTTCTAGCAAAGATAGCGTTTTCAGTTTTTCCAGAATTTCGTCAGTTGCAGTAGACATTGGTGTCTCTCCTTGTAGTTTGTTGAATTGTGTCGTTATGAGTTAAGCAAAGCCGAAGCTATGACTCTTCTTTCTCGGCATAAGCCTTGATACCACGGCCGATAGAAGCCGGAACTTCTTTGACGCCCAAAGCAATTTTGGTTGCCACCGCATTGATGCCAATCGCAATTTTTGCGTACAGCTCGTCTTTGGTTGGCAGATCAGCGAGTGCTTCAGCATCTTTCTGGCCCAGCAGCTTGCCTTCCAGTACCGCACCGCGAAGCTCAGTTTTCTTAGTATCTTTCTGAAACTTCTTGTACGCCTTAACCGCAGACCCAATGTCTTCTTGGGTTAGCAATACCGCAGACGTTCCAGTTAGCAAAGATTCCAGCTCTTGCCACTGCTCTTGCCCATCAATTGCCCGTTTGAGCAATGTGTTCTTGGAGATTTTGCAAACCGCACCAGACTCTCTCAAGCGTCCGCGTAGGTCGCCAATTTGAGCCACGGTGAGTCCCGCATAATCAATCACAAAAGCTGACTGCGACTCGTCCAAAAGCGTTTGTAGCTCAGTTACAATCTCTTTCTTGTTAGCTAGCGTTCTTCCCATTTCATTTCACCTCCTTTTTGTTTAGATTTTTATGCTCTGCAAAAAGACCCTGTGAGTGTCACATGTCTTTCAAGAGCAAGCGCTTAGTTTTGTTGAAAAGCGTCTCATTAAAAAGCCCCGACCTGACAACCAGAGCGGGGCAAACGTCTCAAAGATCTATTCATGACTCTCTAAATTGAAAGCGGTATGAAAACCTTCTAACGCAACCTCGGTGGGTAATTTAAGCAGCAGCAGGGAGAATCCCACTAGCCGCACCCACTGTCTCTGGTGTGCAATATTCAATTTTGAGGTTGAACCATACAGTTGTTAGGTCTAAGACATTAAAACAATGATTTTGCTAGCTGACGATAAGCTATTTACTAGCTTATCCAGCAGCCTGAGCTTCAAGCAGTTCGTTCAGTTTCAAATCTCGCAAAGCCTGAACATCTACCGAAATAGAAGGCCCTTGCGTCATTGAAAGTGAAACGGAGCGCCAGAATCGGCCCTTGGCACCTGAAGGACGGTTGCGGTCAATCGTCTCTTGCAGCGCCTTCAAATTCTCCAACAAATCTTCGGGTGAAAAATCTGCCTTACCAAATTTAACATGAACGATGCCCGTTCGATCGGCACGAAATTCAAGCTTACCTGCTTTAAATTCCTCAATGGCCTGTGCCACGTCAAAAGTAACCGTGCCACCCTTGGGCGAAGGCATCAAACCACGGGGGCCGAGCACCCGGCCCAATCGCGCCACTTTAGGCATCATGTCGGGGGTTGCCACCAGCACGTCAAAGTCCATCATGCCCTTGCTGATTTCATCAATCAGCTCTTCAGAGCCCGCGAGCGCAGCCCCAGCTTCAGTAGCCTCGTTTACTTTCTCACCGCGAGCAATCACTGCGACTTTTACGGTTTGCCCGGTGCCTTTAGGCAAGGCCACTGTGGTTCTAATTTGCTGGTCGGTGTACTTAGGATCGATGCCGAGGCGGATGTGCGCTTCAGCGGTTTCGTTGAATTTTGCTGATGCGGTTTCTTTGAGGAGCGCGATCGCTTCTTGAGGCTGATAGTCCTTATCGCTATCGACCTTCTCAGCGAGCGTCTTCATCCGCTTAGATAGTTTAGTAGCCATGTGTTCTCCTGGGGTCTAACGAAGCTGGCGCTCCTTCCCCGTAATGTTTTCTAGTCCGGGTTCTACTTGACTTCAACGCCCATATTACGAGCGGTGCCTTCAATAATATTCATCGCCATCTCAATGTCGTTGGCATTAAGGTCAGGCATTTTTGTCTCGGCAATTTCTTTGAGCTGAGCGCGACTAATCGAACCCACCTTCTCAAGTTTGGGATTGCCAGATCCCTTTTCAATTTTCGCAGCCTTTTTGATCAAAACGGATGCGGGCGGCGTTTTGAGAATAAAGGTAAAGCTTCTGTCTTCAAAAACAGAAATCTCAACCGGAACAATCAAACCTGCTTTTTCAGCGGTTCTGGCGTTGTAATCTTTACAGAACGCCATAATGTTGACACCGTGCTGACCCAAAGCGGGGCCAATCGGTGGCGCAGGGTTCGCCTTGCCAGCGGGAATCGCTAGCTTAATGAGCGCAACTACCTTCTTTGCCATTGATTATCTCTTACTAACTGAATAAAACCGGGCTTATCACCCTTCTTTTTTCACTTGATTAAACTCAAGCTCGACGGGGGTATCGCGACCAAAGATAGAGAGCAGTGCCTTAAGCTTGCTGCGCTCTGGGCTCACTTCAATCACTTCACCTTCAAAGTCTTTAAACGGCCCAGAAAGCACGGCGATTTTGTCGCCAGCCGCCATGTCAATTTTGACCACGGGAGCCTGCTCTTGGGTCTGCTTAAAGATGCGCTTTACCTCGCCTGCACTCAGCGGCATCGGCTTCACGTGTCCGCGACCTCTGCCCTGAGCCCGACGCTGCTCGGCCCCCACAAAGTTAATCACGTGAGGGGTGTTCTTCACAACCTGCCAGGCGTCGTCGTCTAGGGCCATACGAATGAGCACGTACCCTGGAAACACCTTTTCTTCAATGTTGTGACGCGAGCCGTCTTTGCGCATTTTCACCGCAGGGGTCTGCGGAATCTCTACGTCTAAGATGACGCTGGCTAAGTCAAACGTTTTTACACGCTGCTCTAGCGTCAGCTTCACCTTTTTTTCGCAGCCCGAAGCCACCTGCACCGCATACCAACGGGGTCGCTCTTTTCGGACTTTAACTTTCTCTGCTTCCGCCCGTTCCTCTTCAGAAATCGGATCTTCTTGGGAGGCTAAAGACTCGTCGTAATCAGAATTGTCTAATGCTTGAACCATGACTTAAAAAACCTGCCTAGACGCCCAGCCAAATAGCTTATCTACTAAATAAATAACGGTTGCCGATAGCCCCACCATCAAAATTACTGCCGCAGATTCGCTGATGAGCTGCTGGCGAGTGGGCCAAATGACCTTGGTTAGCTCTTCGCGCGTTCCCTGAGCAAATTCGCCAGCGCTAAAGCCATCTGAAGTTTCGACGGCAGCTTGCCCTTTGGCTGGCTGCTTGGCCGATTCTTTCACTGGCTGAGAAATGTCTTCTTTAGGTGCTCGCTTAGCGTCTTTTTTGGCCACAGGTTCCGGCTCCTCGCCCACTCAAAACAATATCGAAATTCAATTCTAGTAAATTGTCGAACAATTCAACATCTATCCAGACAGCAAACCTGCCCAAGAGCTATGCCTTCGCGTGAGCGGTGGGGCTACTCCTGGGCAGAGTTTGACATCTAAAGCACGCCCTGAGGGACTCGAACCCCCGACATTCGGTTTTGGAGACCGACGTTCTACCAACTGAACTAAGGACGCATAGCTCGAATTTTCTAGATCCTATCGCGGATGCTTACACTCTACAAGTGAGGCTCGCACATTTATTTAACCTGAGCTAACTATTCTCACATTAAATAAATGTTGCAAATGCCTCTCTTAGTCAAGTGGTCAGAAAGCCTACAGAGAGCGGTCAAAGCGTTGCTTGAGGCGAGTTGCCTTACCGACGCGATCGCGCAGATAATACAGCTTAGCCCGACGCGCTTTACCCCGACGCACCACTTTAATGCTGGCAACGCGCGGCGCATGGAGTAAAAATACTCGCTCTACACCGACACCTTGAAACACGCGGCGCACTGTAATTGTCTCATTAATGCCACCATTGCGCATGGCAATGACAGTTCCTTCATAGGGTTGGACGCGCTCTTTGCCGCCCTCGACAATTCGCACACCGACGCGAATCGTATCCCCAACGTAGATCTTAGGAAGATCGTCTTTAATATGTTCCGCTTCAATAGAGCGGATAATTGCTTCAGCGTTCATTACAGCCTTCAAAAAGCGCACAGTCTTTAAGGTTATAGCAAAAAGGAAGGAATGGAAATGTTTTATCGAACTTTTAGCTGTCGCTGCCTGTCACTTCCCGCTACGATGTAGAGCACACCCGCTTTGTAAGTCATGAATTTCATTACTAATTTGCTTCCTAAAATCTCTTTTCCGCCTGCTCTGAGAGTAAAAGCGGGTCGCCGCATTGAGCTAAAGTCGGACTCCGAAATTGAGACGATGCGCGCGGCTTCTAAAATTGTGGCGACGGTGCTCAAAGAAATTAGCGAAATCACCGCTGCGGGGATGACCACGGCTGATTTGGACGCTCACGCTGAAAAGCGGATTAGGGAAATGGGGGCGACGCCGAGCTTTAAGGGCTATCACGGCTTTCCGGCCTCAATTTGTGCGAGCGTTAATAATGAGGTGGTGCACGGCATTCCGCGTAAGCGTAAGACGATTCAGAACGGGGATGTGGTGAAGATTGACACGGGCGCTTACTACGAGGGCTTTCACGGCGACTCGTGTATTAGCATCGCTGTAGGGAAGGTAAAGCCCAAGGCTCAACGGTTAATCGATGCGGCTGAGGCGGCGCTGTTCGCGGGGATTGGGCAGGTGAAGCCGGGTAATACGCTGATGGATATTGCCGGGGCGATTGAGGATTCGGTGAAGGCTAATAAGTTCTCAGTGGTGCAGGAGTTCACAGGGCACGGCGTTGGGCGCAATTTGCATGAGGAGCCAGCGGTGTTTAACTTTCGCACTAAGGAAGCGCCGAATGTGACGCTTGAGCCGGGGATGACGCTGGCGATTGAGCCGATTTTGAATGAGGGGAAAAGGCATACGCGCACGTTGAGCGATCGCTGGACAGTCGTCACCCTAGACGATCCCTCTCAGCCCAATGGGAGCACACCGTTCTGGTCACTGAATCAGGCTACGAAATTCTTACCGACCGCACTAAAGTTTAGGTAGAGGGTCTAGTCCTTTAGCTCCTCTAAGCTCACGCAACGCTCGTCGTTATAGTCTACGGTCACGTCATATAGGTAGACTTTGGACGCTGGGTTTTCGGGTAAGTTTTCAGGGAGTAGGACTAGCGCGATCGCCTCTTCGTTCAAAATGTCATAGCCCGTACTGCGAATTAGCTCAGGCTCGCCCATCAGCTCGCCCTGCCCGTCGAAGGCCAAACCAATTTCAGCGCTGTACGGTATCTCGTCCAGGCATACTGAGAGCGATCGCCCCTCCAATACCTCAGCCGATTCAACTGGATACTCCAGCACCACATCAAAATTCAGTATTGGTTCGATAGTTTCAATCCGACCTGCACTGGCCTGTGCGCTAAGCTTCGCTTGCCACACATCAAGCTTTTGTTGAGCGATTGCATCCCCTGTTCCTTCAGGCTCATACACCAGCCCCTTAGCTAAATCTTCTAAAGAGGCCGCTAACGATACAGGCACCTCTGTTTGCGCTGAGGCTATTAGCTGACTGAGTTCAGGAGAGTCTGCGGCAGCGGTACTCGCGTCATCGTTAGATGTCAGCTCGGATTCGCTGTTGGCTGCAACCGAAGACTCGCCAGTATTCTCATCTCCGTCACCTGCTGTTAGATCCGGCAAATTAGAACGCTGCTGTGGGACGGTTACCGGGGTATTTGGTACTACAGGGGGCTGATCGATAGTAGGTGTAGTAGCGCCCGCCGACCGCACAGCCACCGCAGGCGCAGGCGCAGGACGTATGGCTACAGCCGTTGGCGGAGCCTTAGCAGACACCGTAGATTTAGCAGTAGAGCTAGGAACCGCTGCTGTCGGCTTCAAAACATTAGGACCGGGTACAGGCAACCTGTCCGATGCAACTGTCTGCGAGTCGTCTGTAGGAGAATCTGTCAGCGTCGCTAGCGGTACGTCTTCTTCAATGAGTGCCGAGTCAGAATCATCGCCTACTGGCACGAACAAAATAGATACGTGCAGGCCCAAAGCAACTAGAAAAAGCGGATGAATAAACTGAACAACCTTCATAAAGCAGGGGCTAGTTAAAACACAGATCAGAAACTTGAAAAATAAAAATTAAGACCTCCGCAGAACTTCGCTACAAATCGCTACACAGATTTACTACACGATAGCGAGCATTCAGCCAGTTACGCGGGCCGATCTTGCCAGATTACTAACAAAGTTGAGCCTTTCAGCCGCACTAGACTGATGTGCATAAAGGTTTCGCCTATTGGGGTTGTGAGCTGGTAGAGCAGCTCTCCTGCATAGTCATCTAGCTTCGTAAAGGCAATTCCAGTCGGTGCATAGCTGGTTTGGAGCTGAGCGAGCACATCAGCCGGGCTCTTATCCACCCACCGGGCACTGGCTGCCCCCGGTGCAGGCGTATCCCCATTTAAAAAATAACCTGCGTTCTCAGGGCTGCGAAAAAAGCTAGACGGTGGCAGTCCTTGATCGGTGTAGTCATTTAAGCCGACCGCTTCCAAGTTAGCGATAAAAATAGATTGATCCTGAGCGGGATTGTAGGCAGGCGGCGTTTCTTTAGGAGTGGCGACCGGATCTGGTGTCGCTGTTTCTACTGAAGCCGTTGTGGGCTCAAGAACCTTATTTGCCGGAACCTCATTTGCCGGAGCGGGCACTGAATCAGGGACAGCCGCTTGAGTGGGTGATTGACTACTACTACTGGGCACAGGTGGCGGCGGTGCGACTGCTGGCGGCGGAGCAGCCACCGGAGGCTCAAGAGGGGGTGGCGTAGATGTGGCAATATCTGACAGATTAAGCAGATCGACAGGGATTGCCGCTTCGCTGTCTTCTTCAGGCGTTTCGGCTAAGTCGCTATTGGCACCGCCACCGAAAGGCACCACAAGTAATAGAACGTGGAAGCCTACCGCGAGCCAGGTTAGGGGATGATACAGTACCTTTTTGAGCGTGATACGTCTGCCCGCTGGCTGTTTGGTCGGCTGAGTGCTAGAGGGTGCGATCGCTGATTCCTTTTGTTGAACCGATGTATTCTTTTTAATAGTAGGAAGCATAGTCGCAGCATAAAATTAGATAGCTCTGTTAAGCACAGCAAACAAACTCAGGTGCTTTTTGCAACTGCCAAACAACTATTTGGTGATCACAAAAAGCACCCCAGGCAATTATCAACTTAGTAGATGAACCCGACAGACATTCAAACCGTCGCTATAGCTTGCTTAGAGATTCTTCGTAGCTGCTACCAGGCAGCGCGACGTAGCCTACTTCAGGCACGATAGTCGGCGCGTTGTTGATGTAGTACTCGACAAAAGAGGCCACCTCAGGGCGGCTAGCCAGAGTATCTTTGCTCACGTAGATGAAAATTTCACGTGCTAAAGGCTTGTATTCTTCGATGGTTTCAGGCGAAGGCACAACTGGGATGTTGTTAGTGTCCGGGCTAGAAACACCCAGCGCTTTGAGAATGTCCTGGTTTTCAAGATAGTAAGACATGCCAAAGTAGCCCAGGGCATTTCTGTCGCGCGAAACGCCAAGTACTAGCACGTTATCGTCTTCGCTGGCCGTATAGTCGCCACGGCTAGCGCCTTCTTCACCAACAATCTCATCTGTAAAGTAGTCGAATGTGCCTGAGTCAGAACCAGGGCCAAACAGCCGGATAGGCTCGTTGGGGTAAGCCGGATTGACCTGATTCCATCTAGTGACGGTGCCTTCAGAAGCAGGCTCCCAAATTTTTTTGAGTTCTTCAGTGGTCAGATCAGTTGCCCAATCGTTCTCTGGGTTCACAACGATTGTGATTGCGTCGTAGGCGACCGGAATCACTTCGTACTCAATACCGTTAGCCGCGCAAAGCTCTATTTCGGTGTCTTTGATGGGTCTAGACGCATTAGAAATCGCGGTTTCGCCTGCGCAAAACTTCTGAAAACCGCCGCCAGTACCCGAAACACCGACGCTGATATTGACGCTAGAATTTGTCCTCATGAATTCTTCAGCCATCGCTTCGGTGATAGGAAAAACCGTGCTAGAGCCATCGATAGAGATGACGCTGCGGCTCTGTGCGATTGCCATAGAAGAGAGCCCCACCGTCGCAGCCACCGTCGCAGCTCCCAAAAACTTGAAGCTGGTGAAAAACTTCTTGTCGTTCATTATCATTGTGTCGAAAACTCCTAAGCTCAAAATCTTGGCTAAGGAGTAAAGTATCGGGGCAAGTTTAAGACAGCAAAATCAGCGGGTTAGGAAAGCTTTAACGACGGGTTAAGAGCCGTTAAAGTCAAGTGCGATTTGGACGCTTACGCGCTAAGCGCTAGTGGCCGCTGGCTAGCGCTATTGCATCTGGCTTGTCATGAATGGCTAAACGCTCCATTAGCGTTGCACTTGCTTCATTCATTCCAACGATCTCGACTTTTGAGCCGTGCGATCGAAACTTCAGTACGACCTTATCTATCGCCATGACTGCTGATTGATCCCATAGATGAGAATGCGTTAGATCGATCACAATGTTTTCAATTTTCTCGTGAATATCAAACGCTTCGCGGAAGTTGTTGGCAGAAACAAAAAATAGCTGCCCAAACACGTAGTAAGTGCGCGTGTTTCGATCTTCGCTTAGCTCGCTTTGAATCATGATCAGCTTACCGATTTTACGCGAGAAGGCGATCGCACTCAAAGCAATTCCCACCAGCACCCCCAGCGCCAGGTTGTGCGTAATCACCGTTGTCACCACCGTCGCCAGCATCACCGCCGTCTCACTCTTAGGCAGCTTGCGAAAGTTCACCAGCGAGGCCCAGTTAAACGTACTGAAGGCCACCATGAACATCACCGCAACCAGCGCTGCCATTGGAATTCTGCTGACCAAGGGGCTTAGCGTCAGCACAAAGAACAGCAGAAAGCAGCCCGCACTCAGCGTAGAAAGTCGCTGGCGTCCGCCTGATTTGATGTTGATTACCGACTGCCCAATCATTGCGCAGCCCGCCATGCCGCCAAATATCCCGGTGATCAAGTTAGCTGCACCCTGACCGCGCGCTTCTTTGTTTTTATCGCTGTTGGTATCGGTCATATCGTCGAGTACTGAGGCCGTCAGGAATGACTCCAGTAGACCCACCGCCGACATCGTGAGTGCAACCGGCAGCACGATTTGAAGGGTCTGTAAATTAAACGGAATCGCAGGTAGTCTAAAGAAAGGAAAGGCTTTGGGAAGCTCGCCCATATCACCTACGGTTGGCAAAGGCATGTTGAAATACCTCGCTATTGCCGTTAGCGCCACAATCGCAATCAGCGGCGTTGGAATCGACTTGATAAAAGGAATTCTGCCAATCACGCGCGGCAACAGGTAAATAATAGCCAGTCCTGCGGCCACCATCACATACATCAAAATGCCATTAGGCCCCTCAAAATCCACTTCTCTAGCGATCGTAAACTGCTCTAGCTGAGCCATGAAGATCAAGATAGCTAAGGCATTTACAAAGCCCACCAAAACCGCGCGAGGAATGTACTTCATAATGCGCCCAATGCGCAGCGAGCCCCAGATTATCTGCAATAAGCCAGTCACCAGCGTGGCTGCAAACAGATACTCCACGCCATATTCTCTGACTAGCCCGACGACTAACAGTGCCATCGCGCCCGTCGCTGCCGACACCATACCGGGTCTGCCCCCCAAAAAGGCAATCGTGACGGCCATCGTGAATGAAGCGTAGAGGCCGACTTGGGGATCGACTCCGGCAATGATGGAGAATGCGATCGCTTCAGGAATCAACGCCAAAGCCACCACTACCCCAGCGACTAAATCCTTTGGCACATTAGAAAACCACTCTGACGGCTGGCTTTTCACCGCTTCAGGGGCCTTATCAATACTTGTGTAAGTCACGTTTACCTAAACTTGTTTGTCTATTTATACTATTAAGACGTGTAAATATAGGCAACTCTTGTAGCGCTAGGCTGCGGGCTCAGGTTGCTTAAGCGTGATTGCAAAAACAGCGACGATGACAGTGAGTACTCCAGCAACCCAGAAGGGCACCGAGTAGTTAAAAGAGGTCACTAGCAGCCCTGATACTGCCGGGCCAAATGCGTTCGAGATGCTGAGGTAGGAAGCATTGAGTCCCAATATTTCACCCTGTTCGCGCTGGTCGCTACGGGTCGATAGAATAGAGTCGATCAGCGGCATTGGGAAGGCGTTAACTAGGCCAAACAAGCCCAGTAGCCCAGAGAATATCCAGATGTTAGGGAAAGTAGGCATCAAGATAAAGAGTAGGCCCCGCGCAATTAAAGCACCGACTAGGACGTTCACGATGCTGAAGCGTTTTCGTAGGGGCTCTAGGAGAAATACTTGGGAGGCGAAGGCGAGTAGCCCGAAAGCAACGAAGGCGATCGCTAAATTCTTGGCGTCTTGATCTAGAACTTGAATAAAAAATGGCTGAAAGGCAAACGTAAAAATCGTGAACGTAAAGCCATTCAAAAAAGTCATTAGTAAAATGCGGCCCACTACCGGACGCCCCAGAGCTGTAAAAAGCCCTGCGAAGTCAAAGTTTTTATGGCCTGCTTTCTGGCCCGCTTTATCTTGAGGATCATCTGAGGCGTCAGCCGTATCTATTTGTGTTTCGGATAAGAAAAAGAAGCAGAGAATAGCGGCAATGAGTGCGATCGCTGCCGACACCAAAAAGCTCATTCCCAAAGAAGACACGCCTGGAATCGGCGGCACCGTCTGCGCCAAATAGCTCAAAGGCGGCCCTGCCACAAAGCCCAGTCGAAACAGCCCGCTATAGATACCAAACGCCTGCGTACGCTGCTCGGGCGAAGTGATGTCGCTCACCACCGCCTGAGCAATGGAATTGTTGCCCCCCGTGATGCCGTCGAGGATACGCGCTCCAAATAAGAGCCAGGGAACACCTGCTACAGCCGCCACCAAATTAGAAGCTACCGTGCCTAAAAGACTCACGACTAACAGCGGTCTGCGTCCCCACCGATCTGAGAGCTGACCCAAGATAGGCGTGCCGATAAACTGTGAGAGCGAATAGGCCGTTGTGAGCAAGCTCGCCTGAAGATCGCTCAGCCCAAACTGCTTCGCATACGGGTACAGCACCGGGATGATAATAGTGAAGCTAACCGAATTAATAAAGGCAATTGAAGCAACAATCCAAAACTGAAGCGGCAGACGCTGTTTTGCATCCTTACGTTTGGAAGGCATAGGGCTATGTCATGAATATGGGCGGTACAGGACTCGAACCTGTGACATTCTCGGTGTAAACGAGACGCTCTACCAACTGAGCTAACCGCCCGGATGAATGCACTTTTGCACTCGGATTAAAATAATAGCAGAAGATGAAGCGGTTCAACCCCCAATTTTTTACACTGCGCAAACAGTACAGACAAACATCTGTATTACTGTAGAAAGCATCACATCTGCAACGTGTCTTCTACACTCATACTCATGCCATCAGGCCGCACTCACGACCGCATCACCCTTTGGTGCGTCCCTCTCATTATCGGCCCCACTTTTGGCCTTACAAACTCTCTGGGGCTCACAGCAATTACTGGCACCGCCTTTCTAGTCGGCGGCTTTATGCTCGGCCCCGACCTAGATATTCACTCTATTCAATACAAGCGATGGGGGCCTATAAAATGGATTTGGCTCCCCTATCAAGTCACACTGAAGCACCGATCTAAGCTGTCTCACGGCCCTATCATCGGCACTGTGCTACGGGTTATTTATCTAGCTGTATGGATAGCCCTCCTTACGATTCTATCCGTTGAGCTTTTAAATGCCGTGTGGGATGCGCAGATTACCTGGGGGAGCCTGGAGACAACCCTACGGTATCTCCTTAGTCACTATTGGGCTGAATGGATTGCGATCTTAGTCGGGTTAGAGCTGGGTGCAATTAGCCACTCAGCGAGTGACGTGATCGGTAGCTACTTGAAACGTAAAAGATCAGGGCGTAAAAAACGACGTAAAAAAAAGCGGCGCTCCTAAACAAAACTGTGGCGAAAGTTACCGCTTTAAAAATAACAGTTTCGATCTTTTGGTTCGATAGTCTCTAATTTCTGATGATTGCTATAAGCGCTTGCTATAGCAGGAGAGACACAGCTAAATGACAGAACATGCAACAGAAAAATGACAGAAGAGTAATAAACCCCTTCATCCTTACTCACTATAGCCTCAGCGGATTCTCACTTTTTTAGATGCTTGACAATCCATAATCGCTAGAGATACAAAGATTGTGTTGGCAATCAACAAAGGCAATGACAGCCGAGATTTCCAACAAATCTATCTAACAGCCTTGCGCTGAGCCCCTTAAAACAACAAAAGACAAGGAGTACAAGATGAAAGTTAAGTATCTAGCCGCTCTAGCCGCTGCCTCAGTTCTTGGCGTTACTACGCTAACTAGCTGTGCCCCTGCTGAAGTAGAACCCGATGCATCTGGCGAAGTAATTGCACCCGATGCTGCCGTCGATCCTTGCGCGGCTGACCCCTGTGCGGCTGACCCTTGCGCGGCTGACCCTTGCGCGGCTGACCCTTGTGCGGCTGAGTAGTTTAGTCATCGTGTTGTAGGGGCACAGCATTGCTATACCCCTACCCACATATCTAAATTCAAGAAATCCCTGGCATTGCTGGGGATTTTTTTAGTTTAAATTCTCACCTACCGAGTCGGCTTCCGCCCCACTGTCGTGATGTACAAAACTGCCTCCTCAGCCGGAATGCTCAGCAAATCGTTCACCTGATCGTCAAAGAATCCTGCAATACCGCTTACGCCAAGCCCCCGACGAGTCGCCGCTAAATTCAGGCGCTGTCCTAAGTGCCCTGCGTCCATATGCAGATAGCGGTACGCCCTGTCACCGTATTTTTCAACCGCTGCTTCTAAGTTAGCCGTGTGAAAAATAACGACTCCTGCATCGCGTCCTAGCTCTTGACCTAGGCATAGAAAATGCAGGTCTTTGCGAAATTGATTGAAGCGAATCTGACGCAATTCCTGGGATTGAGGTGCGTAGTAGTAGCAGCCTGCTTCCAAGGTTTCCACGTTTGAAATTGCAACAAATGTTTCGATCAAGCTCAGGTCAAAATAATCGGGCGCTTGATCAAAGTCTTGCAGGCGGTAGTGCTCGGGGTGATAGGAAAAGTCGAGTAGGGCAAAGAGGTCGGCTCGGCTGAGCGGCGCGTTGATGAAGCGGCGGGTGGAGCGGCGGGTGAGGAGGGTATTTTCAAGCTCTTCTAGGCGATCGCCCCACCCAATCGGCTGCGTCTTCGTCGAAACCGTAATCCCGAACGGAAAGTTGTACTTATCTGAGAGCGGCTTAATTGCCTTGCTAGACTTCTGTCGTGAGTCATCTATTGCCTTAGCCGCCGCTTTAGACGAGCCCGATTTAGATGAGTCGGTTTGTTCAATGGCAAACGGCAGCGGCGCACTATTCTTTTGCTGAAGCTGTCCAAAGTCAGAGTCAGGGGCGATCGCTGTATTCTCATGCAAGTAACCCAGCAGATCCCCATCTGGCACAGGTGCCACGTCGATATGAATAGAGCTAGGCAGGGCGCTACGAGCGGGCGATAGATTTTGATCGACCTGGAATAGGTCAGCTAGGGCTAATAGCGCGATCGCACTCTCCGTCTCCCCATCCAAATACAGCAGCTTATTCACCAGCTCATCGGCAAAGCCCCCAATCAAATGAGGCCGATAGTCACACAGCGTCCCGGCTACCTCTAAGTTGCCAAGCAGGTGCCCTGAGTCTAAAAACACGCGCCGGTAAGCCCTATCCTGATACCGCCAGGCCGACCGCTGAAAAATAGCGCTCACCACCAGCGCAATCTGTGTCGTCTCTAGCGCTGGATGCCAAAAGCACGCCGTCTGCAAAGCCTGCCACGGATGGTCGTCCCAAAAGCGCCACAGCGAATGCGTCCGCACCTGATAGTTGTAAAGGCCCGGTGGCAGTAGCGACGTGCCCCGCGATACCAAATACACCTCTGCCGGATACAGCCCGCCCGCCGAAGGCGCAGACCGCAAATACATGGGCGTCCCCGAAAAGGTCATCACCTTCGCCGTCAGCCCATAGCTATCAATCAACAGCCGCGAAAGCCGCTGCCACCACCGCCAGTCATCATCCGCACTATCTGGCTCATTCTCCAGATAAGGCTTCAGATCTATCTCATGGCCCAGCTTGTAGTCTTTGTAAGGCACCGGCTGCTGTGACCAGTCCAAGCCACTTTGGCCCATCGCCGCAATTGTTTCAGGGTCGTATTTAGTGCGCTGATGATAGTGCTGAGCGATTGAGACGTTGGCCATTAGCGACGTTTCCTAAAGTCAATGAGTCAGGTCAGGGCTGAAAAGGATAGAGAAAGCAGCTTAAACGCTTCTAAAATCATAGCGCCCGAGCTGCCACCCGTTTGAGTCCTTGCCTCGCTTTTGACGGCTGATAGGGCAAAAGATCTGATAACCTGACGGTTCAGGTAACATGTAGATAAAAACTGAAACTGCGAACATCAGCCACAGAAGGGGTTACAACCCATGCAGGGGAATCAAAAGAATTGGCGTTTGGTCATGGCTACCAGCGGACTGCTCACGAGCTGGCTAGTGCTAGCAGCCGGAAGCCTGACGACGCCCCTTGCAGGTCAGCAGCCAGCCGAGGCCGAAGCTTCTGAGGTCAAGCCCGAAACTAGGATTGCTCAGACAGTAGAAACCATCAGTCCTGAAGCCACGACGCCTGATGTTGCGATCGCTCAGCAAGACGCTGAAAACACACTCGATCAGGCCACCACGCTACTAACCATCATGCTCGGCGCGCTGGTGCTTTTACTCGGCGTTGGCATTGCCATGCTGTGGGCCTTACGTAAGTCTGTTGTGAATGAAGTGGCTACTATCGTCCGCACTCAGCTCAATGAGATGACTGAGTTAGAGAACAAAGTGCACAATGCAACCCGCAGCCTTAACCGTATCTTGGCCGATGCTGACGATCTTTCTGGCGAGATGCAGGGAAGATCTAACAATTTCCAAAGAGAAGTCGTTGCCCAAAGAGAGGTTTTGTACAAATTAGTTGAAGAACTCAATGAGTTTAAGGTGCAAACGGCTCGTAATTGGGAGCAACAGCTAGAAGACATTAACGACAAGCTAGAAGCGACAGCAACAGACTTTGCGCAAACGGCTGCGGGCATTCAGGCCCAGGCTAAGCAAAAGCTAGAAGAGATGCAGACAGATACAGCGGTAGAAGGTCAGCGTATTCTGCAAAAGTTCGCGACCTCCGAAGCTGAATTCTCTCGTCACGTTGGTGTGATTAAAGAAGAAACGCAGCGGCGTAAAGCGGCCTTCTTTGATGAAGTCGATCGTAAGGAGTCTGTTCTTTCTGACCAGCTTGGCAGTATGCAGGCCGAAACTGTTGCCGAGCAAGAGCGCGTATTGTCAGCGCTCAGAGAAGCCGATCGCGCGTTTGGGCCTAAGCTCGCTAACGTGGAAGCTGAGGCTAAAGCCAAGATCGAACAGCAGCGCGATTCGGCGTTAGAAGGGCTTAATCAGTCTAAAGAAAACGTGCTTCAAGAACTTGAGGACGTTCAGGCGAGCGCGCTGGGTCACAAAGATTTGGCCTTACAGAACATTCAGCGTTCCACCGAAGAATTGCAGCAGCAGTTCAACGCTATTCGCAATGAGGTGGAGAGCCGTAAGGCCGACATGATGCAGAGCTTTCGCCAGTCTGCCGATGGCTTTTTGACGCAGTTTGCCACGCTCAAAGCGGATGTCGAAGGACGCAAGGGCACCATATTAGGCGATATGGATAGGGTTGCTAACGACTTTAAAGAACAGATTTCGGGCTTGCAGGATGGCGTGAGTGAGGAGCGTAGCCACACGATTATGCAGTTGCAGGCTACCGCCGATGGCTTTCGGGCGCAGCTTTCTAACCTTGGCAGTGATTTAGGGACGCGCAAAAGTGAGCTGTATAACGAGCTGACAGAGAGTGCTCGCGAATTTTCTTCGCAGCTTAATGAGTTGCAGGGTGATTTGGGTGAGCAAAGGGAGCAGGTGATCGCTATCGTTCAACAGCTCCAAAACGACTTCACTCAGGAGCTAAACGAGCTGCAAACGGGGATTGGCGGCGAACGGCAGCAGCTATTGCGATCGCTCAAAGAAATCGAAAACAGCTTTACCGGCGAACTGACTGAAGTCCGCAACACCGTATTCGGCAGACGTGACGTGATCATCAACAAGCTCAACAGCTTTGACTCGCGCTTAGGCGAGCAGATTGGTGAACTGGCGAAATCTGCGGCAGAGCGAGAGAAAATTGCGCAGGCAAGGCTTGGGCAGATAGAAGAGAAATTTGCTCAGACCCTAACTGCCTTAGAGTCAAATCTGAACGAACGTCAGGAAACGGCTATTACCGAAGTCACGCAGGTTAAAGAAGAGATTCAAAACAAAATTAGTGCGCTGAGCGCTGAAGCTGAAGCCGAAAAGCAACAGATTATGGAGCAGCTCGGACGGGTTACGCCTGAGTACGTGGCCGACTCGTTTATGAGCACGTCTCAAACTCAAATAGCTGAGCTTTCTGAGCAGGTGAACCGGCTTAAAGACAATCGCCCTGAGTTATTTTTAACCGCTGATGAGTTTATTGAAGAAGGTGATAAACAGCTAAAAGAGCAACAGTATGAGGCGGCGATCGCAGCCTATGATAGAGCCCTAGAAGTGCAGCCTAGCAACGCCGATGTTTGGTTTAGCCGTAGCCGCGCGCTGACTGAAGCCGGTAGAAAAGAAGACGCGCTTCAATCTCTCAATCAAGTCACTCAGCTATCGCCTGAGAATAGCGAAGCCTGGTACCAAACTGGCCTATTGCTCAGGGAACAAAGAAGCTACGAAGAAGCGCTTAGTGCCTTTGAACGGGTAATAGAGAAAGATCCCGCTGATGCAAAGGCATGGCTAAATAAAGGAATGGTTTTAAGCCGGTTGAGGAAACGCGAAGAGGCGATCACAGCCTTTGATCGCGCCATCGATATCAACCCCGAATACCATGAAGCCTGGGTCAACCGGGGCGTCGCCTTTGGCATTTTGCAAGCCCACGAAAAAGCCTTTGAGTCATTTGATCAGGCCGTTATTATTCAAGCGAATGACGCGGTGGCCTGGCTCAATCGGGGCCTAGCCCTCACCGAGCTAGATCGCTTTGAAGAGGCGGTGGCTTCATTCGATAAGGCGGTTCGGTTTAAGCCAAATTTGGCTAAGGCTTGGGACAATCGGGGCTATGTGCTGCTGAAGTTAGGGCGCGATCGCGATGCCCTTAAGAGCTTTGATAAGGCGATCGCAGCCAATCCCAACTACGCCAAAGCCTACTACAACCGCGCCCTCTGCTACGCCCTTCAGCGCGACAACGACCGCGCCCTCGAAAACCTTCAGCAGGCTGTTCGCCTTGAGCCTAGCTACAAACAAGAAGCCCTTGCCGACGAAATCTTTGAAGACATTTGGAACGATGATTGGTTTAAGGAGCTAGTAGGGCAGTAAGCAACAGTCTTAAGACGACAAGCCCTTGAGACAATAAGCCGCGCTGTAGCCTCCCAGAATCAACATAAGTTTCTGTAAAGGGGTACTTTTGACTTGTATAAACCAGAAGTATATGCTACGGCACCCAACCCATGAGCAAGCGGAATGAACTCCCTGTTTTATTAGTTACCCTCGCCATTACTGGAGGGCTAGTGGGCACCGGGCTCTGGTTTATCGGTGGCGGTTTGCCAGGGTTCTCGCCCACCGGAATTGAATCAGTGACATCGGGCGATCGCACCCAAACCAGCGCCCGCCTCACTCTACTAGGCGACACCTTCAGCGGATACAGCACGTTCCGCAACGACGACTTTTTAGAAGCCCTCAAAGAAACCGGCATCGAAATTGACTATGCCGACGAATTCGATCAAACCCTCAGAGCCGAAAAGCTCAGCAGAGGCAAAGCCGATCTCATCGTCACCACCCTAGACCAGTTTTTACAACAGCAGCCCAAAGGTCAAATCGTCGGACTGCTCGATCGTACTGTTGGCGCTGATGCGGTCGTGCTAAATACAAAAAAGTACAACAGCCTGAAGTCTCTCAACGACTTAGACGCCCTAGTAAAACAAAACAAAGTGCAGGGCAAAAAGCTAAGCATTGCCTACGCCCAAGATACGCCCAGCGAATACTTAGCCCTGGTGCTAGATACAAAGTTCGATTCGTTTAATCTATCGGACTTTGAAATTAGAACAGTTGCCGAAGCCTCTGAAGCCTGGGCGCTGATACAAGACCCGAACGAGAATGTTGCGATCGCTGTCCTTTGGGAGCCCTACGTCACTCAGGCCCGCCAGCAGGGTTACAACGTCGTGCTCTCTAGCCAAGACGCGCCCAACGCCATCGTCGATGTAATTGTCGCCTCAGACAAACTCATTCAGTCCAAACCCAGCGTCATCTCACAGCTTCTTGAAAACTACTACCGCCGTATAGACGCCAACGCCCGCGATGCCAGTCAGCTACAGGCGCAGGTCGCTGACGACGGCAACCTTTCCGTAGGCGACGCCTCAGCTATTATCGATGGCATTGACTTCTTTACCGCCACCGAAGCACAAACATGGTTTACCGAAGGCACCCTGGATAAGCGTATTGGTGCAACCGCCGCTGTCCTCACGCTTTCTAACCGCTTAGACGCAGTGCCCGCAGATGCAACCACCCTCTATAGCGAACAGTTTGTAGCCGAAGCTGCTAACAACACCCAAACGCTCATAGAGCTAGTAAGAGCCGACAACCCAAATCTTGCCGACAAGCTCGCAGGAAAAAGCAACACGATTACTGCTGCCCCTCAAGTTTCAGCCGCGCAGATTCAGCAGGCTCCTGATATTGGTAACTTGCAGATACGCGGCCAGGTCAGCTTTGATACCGGCTCTGCGCAGCTCACTGAAGAAGGTAAGCAAACCCTCAATCAGCTATCGAGCGAAATTAAAGAATTCAACCAGCAAACGGTTGCGGTTCGCGTGATTGGTCACACGTCACGCACAGGGACAGCCGCCCTCAATCAATCCTTAAGCCAGCAGCGCGCTAATGTTGTGGTAAATCACCTCAAAGGCATGGGCGTTTCGTTAAACATTCTGCCGGAGGGTAAAGGATTTAGCGAGCCTCTCGCGGGTGTGGCTCCTGAAGATGCGCGCAATCAGAGAACGGAGATTCGGCTAGTGCGAGTCAACTAGATAGCGCTTGATGTAGCAATTGATTCAGCGGCAACGATTTTAATAATATGTATAGAAAAAATGCATAATAGACCTAAATATAACTTCTGTGAATAGAGGCTGGTTTTGCCAGGTCAATATATTAAACTTTTTCATAGATTAAGCGTAATTTAACCATAAGCTAAGCCACATACCACATTCTAGGAGTTCAATTTTGGGTAATCGCAAAGCCTCCCACTATGTTGCCTTAGGAATAGCTGTTCTGTTTCTAATTCTTGGTTTATTATCCTTGCCTCAAGCGCTCGGATGGCTGCTGGTGGGACTTTCAATATGCTCATTTTCAGTATTTGGCTATGCCCTAATTAGCGCGCGCAGTAGAGCTTCTAAAAAAGTAACAAAAATCCGCAGTGAGCCTCCTCTTGAAGCAAAGGAAAAGCTAAGGTCAAAAGACAAGCCGAAAAAGAAGAAAGCTGAACAACCTAAAAAAAAGAAGGCTGAGAAGCCAGTTTTTCAGGCCAAAGAACAGGCCAAAGCGCAGCCCAAAAAGCAGCCTAAAGAACTACCTGAAAAGAAGCCTAAGGAACAGCCGAAGAAGAAGCCTTCTAAGAAACCGGCCAGCAAAACTACCAAGCCTCTTCATAAGAAGAAAGAGCCGGTTTTGCCGCAAGATAGAACGGTCACGCTCTCTAAAAAATACGACAGGTTAATGCGGCCCTACCCTGGTCAAAACGAGCGCGATGCGTTTGCTCACTTTCACTATGACAGAGCTAGAGGCGAAAGTTGGGAGGCCCGCTTTGAAGATCTTGCAGCGCTAGCCAGGCCAGAACCTTGGAACTTTCAGCAACCACAGTTCAAAAAGGTGAATGAAAGCTTTCCTATTTTGCTCAAGTACCTGGACTACACGTTTCTGAGGCTGCAAGACCAAAACAAAATTCAGTTCCAAACGATAGACGGCAAGCCCTACGTGTTTTTCAACACTGGACTGCAAACACCCTTCAACAAAGATATCTTTGCAACTTTTAAGGCCAATACCAGAGCCGCTGACGACAACGACTTTCCTGACTGGTTCTTTAGAAAGTGGCGCGATCAAGATGCCAAAAAGCTCGCTCAGTTTGCACCCTTGCCAAAGCACGCCAGCTATATTCAAAATCAAAGCGATCTTACTTTCGATGCTAGCTACGATATTTCTGTCAATGTTGCTCACGTTGTTCGAGATAATAGAGATCGACTGCCGCTAGAACTTCAGGGCAATGAGACACTGGCGATCACGGCCCTCACAGGAGCCATCAACCAGCTCAAAACCAAATGTGAACGCAACGATGCCGAAGCCGTGCCTTTTTGGTTTCATACCAACCAAAAAATGCAGCTACTGCTACCACTGCGCATCACCGATTCTGAAAAAGCAGACGCGGCTCTTGTCGCAGACAAAGACACTGACAGCAAGATCTACCGGGTCAGAACCATACTCCCTCTAGATGTAGCCTATAGCAACGCCCGTCTTCTTAGAAAGCCAACTCAGAAGTGGCTAAATCCGTAGAGCACTTTATCGATCGTCATCGTCTTTCCATTCTGTTGTTTCTTCTGCTGCGCGACGAGCAATATTAGGAAGCTTGACAACTTTGTAAGGTGAAGCGGGCTTGCGTTTACTAGGCGAGTCGGGCATCAAAGAAAGCTGCTTTTCGTTACTTTGTTCGTTCCCCTGCTCTGCGCCCGTCTGCGATGGCTGCTGTCGCCTGCGTCTAGAAACCCCTTCCTCACTGGTTTGCTCGGCCACCACTTCGTACAGCAGCGCCATTTTTCCACTGCTACCCTTACGCAGCACGCGGCCCAAGCGCTGAATGTATTCTCTAGGCGATCCGCTCCCAGACAGTAAAATAGCCACGCGTGCATCGGGCACATCCACGCCTTCATTGAGCACGTGAGATACCACAATCACGCTGTAGTCGCCCTCACGAAACTTCTGCAAAATGGCATGGCGCTCTTTAACCGGCGTTTGATGCGTAATAGCTGGAATCAAAAAGTCTTGGGAAATCTTGTACACGGTCGCATTGTCGTTCGTGAATATTAAGGTGCGATCGGGATAGTGCTTTTTCAACAGATTTTCTAGCAGCGTTAGTTTACCTGCCGTACCCAGCGCAATATTTTTAGACTCCCGATGGGCCAACATCGCCCGCCGCCCCTCTGCTGACTGGGCACTCGCCTGTACAAACCGCTGCCAACCCTGCGGACTGCTCAGCCAGATTTTAGAAGCCTGTAAGAACTCATTACGCTGTTTTTGCAGCTCGGTATAGCGATCGCGCTCCTCCTCACTTAGCTTTACCTTGAGCTGCACTATCTGATAAGGCGCAAGCGCCGTCCCCGACAATTCCTCCGACGTGCGCCGGTACACCACCTTGCCTAACAGCACTTCTAAGTCCTCATGCCGCCCGTCCGATCTCTCAGGTGTTGCGGTGAGTCCTAATCGGTAAGGTGCGATTGAATACTCAGCAATGCTGCGGTGAAAGTCGCTGGGTAAATGATGACACTCGTCGCAAATCAGCAGCGCGTACTGGTTGCCCAAATCTTCAGCGTAGATAGAGGCGCTGTCGTAGGTGGCGACTAAAATTGGGGTGCGATCGCGCGATCCGCCCCCTAACAAGCCAACCTCCACCCCCGGAAAAGCCGCCTCCAAATTTGCATACCACTGATGCATCAAATCCAGCGTCGGCACCGTAATCAGTGTCCGTCTCGGCGTCGCCTGCATCACCATCTGCGCCAAATACGTTTTCCCCGCCGCCGTTGGCAGCACCACCACCCCACGCCTTTCATTCACCTTCCAAGCCTGCAGTGCCTCCTGCTGATGGGCATACGGCGTCAGCGTCAAATTATCCTGCAACGCCAATGGCTCAAACGTTTGCACCTTGTCTTCAAAGCGTACGCCCTCAGCTCTTAGCGCTTCAACTAGAGGGCGATACTTATCAGCAGGCACCCGAAAGCGCTCAATCCGATCGTCCCACACGGCGTAATCAATCCAGGCTTTGCCCCGAGGTGGTGGGTGCAAAACTAACGTACCGCGATCAAATTTTAGGGTAGGAAGTCTTGCCATAGGAAAAGGTTGACAGCGTTGAGTATGTTGCGTTTAGCATAGCGCCCAACCTATGAAAGCTTGACGTGACCTCGACATCACCTCGACATCACCTCGACATCGCAAAAGAGCGTTAGTATGCTCAACTACGGAACGTAAGTCAAAAACTATACTAAATTAACGTAGCCTACTGAGTACAACAAGATCCAACGGCCCATGCATCAGATTGTGTCTTACGACCTGCCTCATCGCAAACTTTTCGTTGTCGGCTGTCCGCGCTCTGGAACATCTTGGGCTGCAGAAATGCTCGCTCAACATCCAGATATCGTCAAGCTAGCAGGCGAGAGCCACCTGTATAAACTCTTCTACGATCCTTTTACCTATCTTGAAAAGCTGACTTGGAAAAAGAGAATCGAAAAGAGAGCTTGGATATTCAAGAACTTTGGAATCGCGCCTATTATTACGGGTTTTAACAGCCGCAATATTTGGGCCGCGCTGCCTAGAATCTATCGCTTTTATCAGCGCAGCGGGCAATATTCGGGGCCTCATATGTGCGTTGACTACCCCAAATTTTTAGCGCTAGTTGAGAAGGCAAAGTCTGAAGAGGGCAGCGACCTTACGAAGGTGAGTCGGCTGATTGAATCTGTTTTGGCGTTCTCTTTTTATGAGCAGGGGGGCGATCGCAACAAGATCATGCTTGAAAAGACGCCGATGCACGTCAAATACTCAGACGTCATTCTCAAGTCTTTTCCAGAAGCGAAAGTCGTTGAAATTGTCAGAGACGTTAGAGGGGTTTGTGCCTCTTGGCAGGCGCGTGCCAAAACTCAAACCTGGGCGGCTAAACCCACTTATCAGCTTGTGAAGCAGTGGACTCGGAGCCTTGAGGTGACGGAGAAATGTAGGCAAGATGCGGCTATGTGCGATCGCATTCTACGCATTCGATACGAAGATCTCAGGCAAAACACAGCGGTTTCTCTGCAAAGTGCCTTTGAGTTTTTGGAAGTATCTGCCGATGAATCAGATATTTGTGCGATCGCTGAAGCCTTTAGCATTGAAAAGATAAAACACAAAGGAGAAGGACAGCACGTCAGGAAAGGCGTTATTGACGCCTGGAAAGAAGAACTTTCTGAAGCCGATATTGCGCTTTGTCAGCAGTCAGCAGGCCCTCTACTAGAAAAATTAGGCTATCAGGTTGCTTAGTGCCCTCTCAAAACAGCTAGTCACGCAAAACGCTAGCTACTTTAGGATGGTCGCGAACTAAATCGAAACTGTTGTCGTTGCGGGCCATCAGGCTATAGATACTGGGGTTGAGCTGAATCGCCTGACGCAGATGAATCGCCGTCGAATCTGGATCATCTAGAAGCGCGTAGGTAGAAGCCAACCCGTACCAGGCATTAGGATTGGGCGTACGGTGCTCCAAAGACTCTCTAAAGCTTTTTAGCGCCTCTTGATGATTAAACAAGCGATTGAGCAAAGTGCCCCGATAGTTCCAGGCATAGTGACAGCTTTCCTTGAGCGCTGTGGCCTCTTCCAGGCTCTCAATAGCCGGTTGAATCAGCTCCAAAGCCGCCTGAGCCAGCGCCCGAGAATACCAGGCATGATATCTATATTTATTGAGCGCAACGGCTCTATCAAAACTTTCTAAAGCTCTATCATGCTGCTCTAGCTTAAGCAACGCGCGACCCCGGTTATACCAAATCTTGTCATTATTAGGGTCACAGGTTAGCGCCCGATCAAAGCTATCGACTGCCGAGGGATACAGCCTCAGCTCAGCTTTGGCTACGCCCTGACCATGCCAGGCGCGCACGTTTGTAGGGTCGAGCTGTAGCACCGTACGAAAATCCTTAAGCGCCGCTTCGTAAGCCCTTATCTGAATTAGGGTTTGTGCGCGGTACAAAAAAGGCTTAGGAGAGGTTTGATCTTGGGCGATGACGCGATCAAACCGTTTGATTGCGCCTTTATAATTGCCTGCATTACGCAGCTCAAAGCCCTGACCGATTAAGGTTTTAATATCCTGGCTGCCAGCGGTCGGCTCCGCGTCTGCTGGCTCTGAGCATAGTGCTATATCAGGTAGCGCTGCATTGACAGAAGACGGTGGTGACGGCAGCGGTGGCGGCTCATCAAAGCTAGCCATTTCTTCAACGTTAGAGAGCGCTCTAAAACTATCTTGCTTGCGAAGATTGGCCGTAAAATTAGGAAGAGAAGTAACCACTGCTGTTAATCGTAGTGCTGTTATCCGTAATGACCAACAAGCCGCATGACATAATGCCTTTTATCAAGTTCTGCTGCTGCGCTGCCGCTTGCGCTCATTGTGCCCAGTTAGGTCATATCAAGGCTAGTTGGATAGTAAGCCGATGCTTCTGATGTTGGCATAAAAGCTTAAGATCTGAAACGTTCCCCTAACCGAGCCTCATCCGTCGCGTTGAGAATAATTAGCCATGGTAGAAGCAGCCAATATCCGCATCGAAAAAGACTCTATGGGAGAGATGGAGATTCCAGCGGAGGCTTACTATGGCATTCAAACGCTGAGGGCAATTCAAAATTTTCCGATTAGCGGGCTAAAGCCGTTAGAAACTTACGCTGATGCTTGCCTGCTGATTAAAAAGGCAACGGCAACGGCAAATGGAGAGCTTGAGTGCATTCCGGGTGATATTAGTGAAGCCATTGTTCAGGCAACCAATGAGATCTTGGCTGGGAGCCTGCGAGATCAGTTCGTGGTTGATGTGTATCAGGCGGGAGCGGGCACGTCACATCATATGAATGTGAATGAGGTGCTGGCGAATCGGGCGCTAGAAATACTGGGCGATGAGAAGGGGAATTACGCACGGGTGAGCCCTAACGACCATGTGAACTACGGGCAGTCCACGAATGATGTAATTCCAACGGCGATTCGCGTCGGTGGGATTTTGGCGCTAGAGCATTCGCTGTACCCGGCTTTGGAAGGGGCGATCGCGACGCTAAAATCCAAAGCCACCGAATTCCAAGCTGTCGTACGCTCAGGCCGCACCCACATGCAAGATGCCGTCCCCGTCCGACTCGGTGAAGGCTTCCGCGCCTGGGAACACATCCTTACGGGCCACCAAAAGCGCCTCAAAACTGCTGCTGAAGAACTCGCCGTTTTAGGGCTCGGCGGCAGCGCCACTGGCACTGGCCTCAACACACATCCTGACTACCGTTTCCGCGTTGCCGAAATTCTCTCCGACTACCTTCAGCAGCCCATCACCAGCGCCCCTCACTTAATGGCTGCCATGCAGAGCATGGCCCCTTTCGTCGCCGTCAGCAGCGCCCTCACCAACCTCGCTCAAGATCTCGTCAAAATCTCCCACGACCTCAGACTTTTAGACTCTGGGCCCAAGACCGGCCTCAAAGAAATTCAGCTTCCGCCCGTGCAGCCAGGCTCATCTATCATGCCGGGTAAATACAATCCAGTCATGGCTGAGATGACATCTATGGTGTGCTTTCAGGTGATGGGCTACGGGAGTGCGATCGCCCTTTGCGCCCAAGCTGGTCAGCTCGAACTCAACGTGATGATGCCGCTCATCGCCTACGACCTCATTCACAGCATTGAAATACTAGGCAACACCCTCGAAGCTCTAGACACCAAATGCTTACAAGGCATCACCGCCTTTCCTGAGCGCTGCATGGACTATGCAGAAGGCAGCTTAGCGTTAGTCACCGCCCTAAATACTCACATTGGATACTTGAACGCGGCAGCAGTTGCCAAAGAATCGCTCGAAACCGGCCAGTCTTTACGCCAAATCGTCTTAGACCGGCAGCTCATGGATGAAGCGACCTTGAGCAAAGTTTTAGACCTACAGCAAATGAGTCAGATGCCTGTGGCGCAAAGCTGATGAATTCAGCAATCGACCTGTAGTAAGTTTTAAGGTACAACCCCAACATCATCTCGCCTACACCTATGACCTATAGCGCCCCTCAACCGCCTGCTGCCCAAGAAGATACCTGGTGGGTACAGCAGTGGGTAGATTTGCTCAATTCCTATCGCTTCAAAAAGCGCCTGGAGCGTGGCCGCAACTACGCCCGCCAGGGCCACATCCTCAGCCTAGAGTTCAAAAACTCAAAAGTTCACGCCAAAGTTCAGGGCACCGCTAACGAACCCTATCAGCTCTCCATTTGGATCGAGCGATTTACTGACGAAGACTGGGGCTTTGTAATCGATACGTTAGGTAAACAAGCCCTTTATTCTGCGCAGCTTCTCGCCGGAGAAATGCCTGATGACATTGAGAAAGTCTTTACGTCTAACGGCCTCAGCTTATTTCCTTTCACTCTCTCTGACGTCAACTCCAAATGCAGTTGCCCCGATCCTAAGAATCCCTGTAAGCATATTGCTGCCGTTTACTATCAGCTCGGTGACTTCTTCCGCGAAGATCCCTTTGTCCTCTTTCAGCTCCGAGGCCGTACCAAAGAACAAATTCTTGAAGCCTTACGGCAGCAGCGTCAATTAGCAATTCAAGCAGAAGCAGGCGATCAAAAAGACGCGACCGAAGATTCTTCAGCCGCGCCTAAAGTTGAAGCGAGTATCGATGAGAGCGATCGCACCCAACCAGCCGCTCAACCCACACTCCAAATAGAAGAATTCTGGCAGTACGACGCCCCCCTAGATCCTTCCTTAGTTGTGATTATGCCTACCGAGCAAACCGTTCTAGACGTGATTGGAGATATGCCGCTGGCAACCACCGAAGCTCAAATCGTCATGGCCCACTTCAAAGCCCTTTATCAAACAGTTGCCCAGCAGGCCATGATGACCGCACTGAGCTAAAACCCAACACCGTAGGAGCGTAAGGCTTTACGCCCTCCGACGCAGCTATTACCTAACCATCGCCAGCAACCGGCGCAAGCCCTGCCAGCCGATGTACGTATAGCCAATCGCCAACAGCAAACTGCTCAGCGTTACCCGGATTGTCGCTTTAAGCGCTTCTGCTCTGAGCCGTTCGGTAGCGTCTCTTTTCTGCTCACCAATACGACTTTGCAGTTGGTTCTGCGCTTCACCAACCTGCTCGTTCAAAAAGGCGTTCAATGCTTCTGGATCGCTGCGGAAACGCTCAATTTGCGCAAGCTGAGCCTCGTCTAAGTCACCATTTGCGATCGCTGCTTGCAACTGATCCTCATTCTGCAAAAGCGCCGCAATTTGAGCCCGTCTCTGATTCAAATCAGCATCCAAACGGCCCTGTAGCTGGTCGGTCGCGGCAGTCGCCTCTGTCTCTACCTGCTCAAGCGCCTCACGACTCTGAATCCGCACGTTATTGGGGTGCAGTACCGTTGTAAGCAGAAAGATTAGACCTAGCAAGCAAGAGAGTAAGCACGTCCAAAATCGAGCGTCTACGGCTAGGCTCACCCGACGAGGCGATCGCCCAATGCTGCTATCAATCCAGTAGCCCGTAAACAGCAGCGCAATCCCAACCAGCGGCACAATTCCGCGATCTACAAGCTGAGTTGTGGTTGCTAGCTGCCAGGCTCTATTGCCAAACTGAGGCGGAAATAGCAGCGTTAAAAAGTCAATCAGCGCAGCCAAAATCGTGATGGCTCCCACCAGCTTCAAAGAAGTAGCCGCCAGCGGCGAGGGAATATTTTCTTTGGGAAAAGGAGCCTTGGGCGGTACAGAGGGAGTCATAAAGTTCCAGCGAGATGAGTTCGATACACCATTTTGCCTGATGATGCAGTCAAAAACAGTACGATTTTTCAACAAGAATAAAGCAAATTTGATGAAATAGCGAACCCCTAAGTGCAGCAACTATCAAATCATCAAAGAATTATCAATCGAATTCAATATGCCCGCCTACTCTACTTTATATTTACTTTAGTTGATGGGATTTCCAAGCCACACTACTCTTGGTCTAACCCCTCTAAAGTCTCTGAGTAAGCCACATTAATCTGACTTTTACTTTCGTATAGCCAGTTGAGTTTTTTCGGATCTTGGTGGGTCAGATACATCACCTTTAATAGCTGGTTGAGCAGAGCCTGCTGATAGATGCCGCGATCGCGAAACCGCCGAGCTGAGGTAATGACCTTGCCGGGTGCGATCGCCGGAGCCCCCCACCTTGCTAGCGCCAAACTCAGCGCCGTGTCTTCAAAAATATCCATATCAGGCACCCCACCAATCTCGATAAGCACCTGCCGCCTAGCAAAAATGCAGTGATCTAAGTAAAGGATGCGCTGACGTTGTGATCGCTGCCTCGTCGAATACCAAGAAGTAAACCGCAGCAGCCAGTGATCCATATCAAAGCTATGCACAAATCCGCCCCATGCCGCAGACGATAAAGCCTCCTCAGCCTGCATTAACGCTATCTTCTCCGGTAGCAAAGTTGCAGGATGATGTAGCAGTACAGCCTTGCCCATACTAGCGGCGATCCCCACGTTTAGCCTTTGCGCGCGGTTGCCAGCCTCCGCTTCAATAATCTCAAAGTCGGAAAATTGCTTGACCATCCAGAGCGTATCGTCAGCGCTAGGACTTACTACTGCAATAAGCTGCTTTTCGCCTTCCTGCTGGCACAGGTTCTCTAATATTTTGGGCAAATAGCCGTGACGCGCTTCATTAAAACAAGGCAAAACGACAGAGAGCATAAGTTATAAGGTGCAGAGTTTGCCACTGACGATTTTAGCGGCATAAAAGCACCCTGAAGTTCACGATAGAAACCGCTATTTAAAGTGGTGAACCATCGCGCTAAGCTGTCACGTATCAAGCCTCTCACAAAAACCAGCAGGAAACTTCTATGGCCCCCACCGTTGAGATTTTGCCAGATAAGGCCGCATTGATTAAGCGCGCCCATGACGTTGCTATAAAAAGCATTAAGCAGGCGATAGCCGATCGCGATCGCGCCACTATTGTCCTATCCGGCGGTAGTACGCCCAAGCCGCTATACGCCTCAATGATAGAGGCAGATCTCCCGTGGGAAAAGGTCTTTGTATTTTGGGGCGATGAGCGCTACGTGCCTCACGACCACGAGAAAAGTAACGTGCGAATGACGCGAGAAGCCTGGCTGAATCACGTTCCGATCCCAGCAGACAATGTCTTTCCGATGCCGACGAGCGCAGGCGATCCGGCAGTAGACGCGGCCAAGTACGAAGCCACGCTGAAAGACTTCTTTGACGCTAAGGACGGGGAATTTCCTGCTCTGGACTTTGTACTGCAAGGGATGGGAGACGATGGTCATACGGCGTCTTTGTTTCCGCATACCGATGCGCTAGATGTGCGCGATCGCCTCGTCACCGTAGGCAATCATGATGGCGAACCCCGCATCACCTTCACCACGCCATTAATTAACCAGGGCCGTCAGGTCGTCTTTCTGGTCGCTGGCGAAAACAAACAAACGGCACTGTCTCAAGTATTTTCAGAGACAGCCGATGACCACACCTATCCCAGCAAGCTTATTCAGCCAGCAGACCCGCTATGGCTGCTAGATGCTGCTGCCGGAGAAGGCGTCCCTACGAAATTTAAGTAAGCTATATCCAATCAAGCGGCCTCGGGCGGCTATTTTTTAAGCATTCAATCACTCCTTTTTGTCGTCATTAGGGTCAATTCTTTATGATTACCTGTCCGAACTGCAATCACCAAAATCCTGAAGGTGCGCTTCAGTGTGAAGCCTGCTACACTCCCCTACCAGCCATGGTGCCGTGCCCTAGCTGCGGCACGCCTGTCCAAGAAGACGCTAGCTTTTGCGGCCAGTGTGGCAACGACCTTAGAGAAGCCTCAGCAACACCCAGTTCGCAATCCTCTGGTGTTTCCTCAACAGAAGTTTCAGGCGTACCTGATTCTGAAATGAAGACGCAGAACTTCTTGGTAGAAAATCCAGCGACTGCAACGAGTGGTTCATCTGTTAGCAGTAGCGCAGGTAACACAACAGGCCCGAGCCTCGATCCTGACTTTGACCTGCCCGATTTGGTGATGCCCGATCCGCTCATTGAACCCGAGCCCATCGGTATCGAATCAGCTAATGAGACAGGCCCCGAAGCCTCAGTCTTGCCAGATACAGAAGCTTCAGCTCCGCCCGTAGCGTCCGCAGCAGCAACACCCGCTGCCGCACCGCCCGTTGCAACCCCTGCGCCACCTGCGCAAAGACCGGCAAACGCCACTCAGCTACAGGTCATCAATGTTCGCCTGCGCCACGCCCAAACCGACACACCAATCGAAATTCCCCGGCAGCTATCTGTTGTACGGATTGGGAAACCTAATGATCAAACGCCTCCCGACATTGATGTGTCTGGGTTTCCAGACTCCGAGGTCGTCTCTAGAGTCCATGCCAATCTCCGTGTAGAAGGCGATGTCTACTACCTCGAAGATGTTGGTAGCTCTAACGGCACTTACGTCAACGGTCTACCGCTAGCAGCGGGAAACCGTCATCGGCTGCGTCCGGGCGATCGCATTGCCCTCGGTAAAGGCGATAAAGTCAGCTTCATTTTTGAGACGGCCTAGCCACCTCGCCCTCTGAGGCATTTGGTTTCAGGTGCGTCTCTTCGCCAGATTCGCCTGTGTCCTTTCCTCTTTGGTGCCTGCGCCTGTGTCTGCATTAAACAACGTCATCACTCTTTCTTTGCTGCACCCCATCGACAAAACGCCTGTACAAAGCTGGACGTTTGAAGAAGAGCCAGTCGTCCGTATTGGCCGCTCGGTCAGCAACGACGTTATTCTCTACAGCGCCGTAGTATCGCGCCATCACGTAGAGCTACGACAGGGTGAAGACGGCTGGGAAATTCATAATATTGGCACGAACGGCACTTATTTAGCGGGCCAGCGCATCGAAAGCAAGCCTGTCCAAGATGGTTTGGTCATTCGGCTCGCCCGCTCTGGGCCTAATATTCAAATTAACGTAACCCGTCAGACGAAGGGCATGTCGTCTATTCATGCACTGATAGCAAAACAAGAAGACGCAAAGCCGCAGGCAGCACAGTAAGGTTAAAGCCAATTACCTTAGCTGAACTGGACACAAACCTATGGCACGGGGCGATCAGATTTACGCATATAGAGAAATTGCGGGCGTTCCCTATGAGCACCACGGCATAGACTGCGGTGATGGCAGCGTCATTCACTACAGCAAATCAGGCGACGCCGAAATCAAACGCACCTCCCGAGACTCTTTTGCTAGAGGCGGCGCGATATATACCAAGAACGTACCGACTGCCTTCATTCCAGAATTCGTAGTAGAGCGGGCCGAAAGTCGCTTAGGCGAACGGCAGTACGATTTATTCTTTAATAACTGTGAGCACTTTGCCGACTGGTGTAAAACAGGGGGTGGCGACTGCGCTCAGCTCGATAATTTTGGCCTTCGCTTCAACCAGATCAAGCTGCCTGAAGTGACTGGCTTAGCGCGTAGAGCGGCAATAGATGCCAATGAAAGCGCCTCGCCTGAACGGACTAGGCTGCTGTTTCAAGAGGCGCTGAGCAATGTTGCGATCGCGACCACCACTCTCCTACCTAACTATGAAAAAGCCACCCAAGACGTTCTCACCTGGCATCGAGTCGCCCAGCGTGCCCTCAAAAAGAACCGCGAAGACTTAGCCCGCGCGGCTCTTTACAAAAAAGTTGCCGCCAAAAAAGAAGCCGAGAAAATTAAAGCGCAGCTCAACCAGCTTTCCGAATTGCAGCTCTCTTTAGAACAGAACCAGGCATTCATTAGGCGTCAGCTAGCTTAGGCACAGGAAAACCCCTAAGCAGAAGGGCCAGAGGCGAGGAACATTCTATCTAGCGGTAGGGGAGTTTGAGGGGAATCGGTGAAAGGCCTCGCGCTTTTAGCGCTGTGGTGAATCACACTTCCCCTCAACTATACGTCACTTTACAAAAACTGAATTCTACTAGAACTTACATTTGCGGTAGAACGTTGATACACTTAGCCTATGCTGATATTTAACTACCAATACCGCATATATCCAGATATCGATCAACAGACGACTCTTAACGATTGGTTCGAGACTTCACGGCGCGTATATAACTATGCACTGGCTGAAATCAAAGACTTCTACAACAGTCGCAAGTGTTCGGTAAGTGCTTGCGTTTTGGATCGTTGTTATATCCTGCCAGCTAACACGCCTTACCCGTCTGAAGTTAATCAACTCAACAATCTAGCGAAGGCTAAAAAGACGATTCCAAACCTTAAGACGGTTCCCGCTCAAAACTTGCAGCAAGCTATCAAACGCCTGCATCGTAGTTTTGACTTTATGCGTGACAGAGGCTTTGGATTCCCACGGTTCAAAAAGTTTGGTCAGTTTAGATCGACGTTGTTTCCACAGTTCAAAACAAACCCTTTAGATAGCGATAACGGAACATTGAAACTACCTAAGTTAGGGTTAGTGGCGATAAACCTGCATCGGCCTATTCCAGAGGGGTTTAATATTGCGAACTGTCGCGTCGTGAAGAAAGCTGATCAGTGGTATGTCAATATCTGCATCAAATGTGAGGTGTCTGTTCCTGATATATCGCCTCACGGTCATCCCGTAGGCGTGGATCTCGGATTGGACTATATAATCGCCACATCAGACGGTCTTCAAGTCAGTTCCGCTAAGTTTTTCAAGCAGTCGGAAAGTAAGCTTAAATTGCTACAACGCAGACTAGCGCGTAAAACAAAGGGGTCTAGAAACTACGAAAAAGCGCGTTTAAAAGCAGCGAGGCAGCATAGTCATATCGCAAACCAACGCCGCGACTGGCACTTTAAGCTAGCTCATCTCCTCTGTGATGGTGCAGATAGTCTCTTTTTTGAGGATATCGACTTTCGTATAATGGCTAAAGGTTTCCTTGGCAAACACACGCTAGACGTAGGATTAGGACAGTTGCGAGACATTACAAAGCAAGTCGCTTTCAAGCGTGGCGTTTTCTTTGATACGGTGGATCATCGCGGTTCATCGCAGGAATGCCCCGACTGTGGCGCAACGGTTCGCAAGGAACTGAAAGATCGCGTTCACAACTGCCCTAGTTGCCATTCGGTAAAGCCTAGAGACGTGGCTAGCTCTCAAGTTTTGCGTAACCGTGGCGTCGCTAGATACGAAAATAGCCCGTGGAATATCGGGATAATGGAAACTGCCTGAGCAATCGATCTGCTGGGGCGTCTTATCAACGCTAGGTAAGTGGTGCAACCGTTGGCAACAACGAATAACCAGGAAATCTTAAGACGAACACCCAGTTAAGCGCTAAGTCTTAAGAAGCCCCCGCTTTCAGCGGTGGGAGACTTCACTTCGAGGCAAGCCCTTTACGCCTTTGCTTGCTCCGGCTCTTACGATCAGCTCGTTGCTGTTCATCTATCCAGTTCATTGCCAGCGTTGCCGTGTTGCCATGAAGCAACAGCGATATCAGCACCGTCAGCGTCGTAATACTCCACAGCAGCGTCATGTTCTCAAACGTAGCGTGGTTTTGCGCGTAGGCCAGATAGTAAAAAGAGCCAAAGCCTCGAATGCCTAAAAAGGAAATTGAGTTTCTTTCCAGCCAGGAAAACCTCATGCCAATCAGTGCGAGCAGTCCTGAGATAGGTCTAACTAACAGCATAAAGAGTGCCGCAAACAAGAAGTTTCGCCAGTTCAACATGCCCATATCTACGCTGGCGACAAAGCCACCTAATGCAATCAGTAGCAGCCCTGAAAAAATCCGCTCTAACTGCGTTGCAAACTGATAGGGCTTGGCGTAGTAGTCATTGTGCTTATCAATATTTTGCCGACTAGAAGCCGCCGCCGCAAACACCGCCAAAAATCCATAGCCGTGCAGCGCCTCCCCAATCCCGTATGCCAAAAAGATAGCCGACACCACAAATAGCCCTTCGCGGGTTTGCTCGCGCACTGTCTCATCCGAAACCCGAAGCGCATAATGGGCCAGCAGCCAGCCGATCCCAATGCCAACGGCGGTACCCATGACCACTCGAAAAATGAAGTCGTAGGCCGTCCAGCCCACCAACCAGCTGCCAAAAGTACCGTTATGCTCTGCTAGCCGAATTGCCAGGTAAACAAACGGGAAGGCCAAACCATCGTTCAAACCAGCCTCAGTGGTCAGGCTAAAGCGCACCGGATCTTCGCCGCCTTTGTTAGGTGGGCCAACCTGTACGCTATGAGCCATTACCGGATCGGTCGGGGCAAGGCAAGCGCCTAACAAAACCGCGTCTGCTAAGGGCAATCCAAATATTTGATGGCCTAAAAAAGCCGCTGCAAAAATGCAAATAGGCATTGATATGCACAGCAGCCTGAGCGTAGATTGCCAGGTACGCAGGCGAAAGCGTCGGTCAATAGCCAGCCCAGCGCCCGCTAAAGAGAGAATCACAATCAGCTCAGTGACATACTCGGTGACGACGGTATGCGTTTTGTTATTAATCGGATCAAGCAGCGGCAAGTCCGAAATTTGGCTAAATAAGAAGACTGCGAGCAAAGAATACAGCAGCGGCACATTGATGAACTTAGCGCCTTTGATACTGGGCAGCCAGGTAAACCCCAGCAGCGCCAAACCAAAAACGACATACAAAATTATCTTGGGTTCCATGGGCACCAGCGCCGAATAAGCAAATAGCAAAAAATGGGCCAGTGCATAGAATCAGCCCATCTTATACAGCTTAAGTATTGTCGCGCTCTTGGCTATCTGTCATATGCCTTGAAGAACAGATTCAGGAATGGTTAATCTCACGAACGGCTAACGGATGTCGTAGCCAAACACGTTGGCATTAGCCTCGTTGAGCCTAATATCGTCTAGGCCATATTCTCGCCAGCGGCGGCTTACTAGCTCTGCCATGTTCGGATCGGACTCTAGCTGTTCGCCCCATTCATGCTCGGTTTCGGGCGGCACTTTGGTCGTTGCGTCTATGCCCATACGGCTCCCTAAGCCCAAGCGCTCATTGGCAAAGTCCAGCGAGTCGAATGGACTATCTGGCAGGATAAATACGTCGCGAATGGGATCAACTTTGGAGGTGACGGCCCATACCACCTGACGCGGATCGCGAATGTTGATGTCTTTATCGACGACGATTACGAACTTGGTGTAGGTGAACTGTGGCAGCGCCGTCCAAAAGGCCATGGCGGCACGGCGGGCTTGGCCCGGATAGGATTTGTCAATAGAGATAATGGCGGCTTTGTAGCTGAGCGCTTCCATCGGGAGGAAGAAGTCTACAATTTCGGTGACCTGCTGACGCAGGATGGGCGTGTAGATGCGGTTGAGTGCGATCGCCATCATTGCTTCTTCTTTAGGCGGCCTGCCGCTAAAGGTTGTGAGATACACCGGAGACTTGCGGTGCGTCATACAGTGAAAGCGAATGAGCGGGGCAGCGTCGTTAATGCCACCGTAGTAGCCCATATGATCGCCAAATGGGCCATCGACTGCCGTTTCACCCGGCGTAATCGTGCCTTCTAGCACAAACTCCGACATTGAAGGCACTTCCAGATCCACGGTTTTGCACTTGGCAAGTGAGACGCCCTTGCCCGCATAGAGTCCTGCAAATAGCCATTCTGAAAGGTCTACAGGGATCGGCGTGGCTGCGGCGAGAATGATGAGAGGATCTACGCCGATCGCGATCGCAATCTCCAAATTCTTCCCGCGCTCAGCCGCCTTCCGCAGGTGCCTCGCCCCGCCCCGCACTGAAAGCCACTGCACCGTCATTGTGTTCCGACCCTGAAGCTGCAAGCGATATACGCCTACATTCGGCACACCCGTCTCGCAGTCCTTCGTAATCACCAGCCCCAGTGTCACTACCTTGCCGCCGTCTTTGGGATAGGGCCGAATCATCGGAATTTTAGTGAGATCCACCTGCTCATCGAGCTGCACAACCTGCTGACAGGCCGGTAGCCAGTCTCGCGAGGGCTTAGCTTTCACTACATCAAAGAGCACCTTGCCTAAGTCAATCGCCTGCGAAAACTTTTTAGGCGGCTTTGGCTGCTGTAACATCCCGAGCTTTTTGCCCAGTACTTCCAACTCTTCGGGGCGCTCCATCCCCATCGACCAGCACACCCGCTCTACCGTCCCGAGCAGGTTCACCACCACCGGATAGGGCGATCCCTTCACATTCTCAAACAGCACCGCCGGGCCACCCGCTTGCAGCAGCCGATTAGAAATCTCGGCAATCTCCAGGTTCGGATCTACAAGCGCGCTGACGTTTCGCAACTGCCCCCGTGCTTTAACTTTTTTTAGAAAATCTCGCAGATCCTTGGCCATATGGAAAACGGTAAAAAATGCCGCATTGGTGATGGTGGGAATGTAGCACTTCTAGCGAGTTATACCAACCTTGACGACCGATAGATTGCAAGGGCTAGGGGAATTTAACCCCCATCTAACCCCCATCTAACTCTCTGCTAAGACCGTTTTTGCAACTGCATCACCTCACCGATCCCCTTCTCGGCGTAGTCGAGCATGGCGTCAAGCTGTTTGCGGGTAAAGCTACCGGCCTCCGCTGTGCCCTGCACTTCAATAAATTCAAGCTTTTCGTTCATCACCACGTTGAAGTCAATGTCGGCAGCGAAGTCTTCGGGATAGTTGAGATCTAAAAAGGGATCGCCTTCGAGTAGGCCCACGGAGATCGCGGCGATTTGGTGGCGTAGGGGTGAGGTAGAAAGTGTGCCTGCTTTGATCAGGTGAGCGATCGCATCCTCAAGCGCCACATAGGCCCCCGTAATCGCTGTCGTCCTTGTCCCCCCATCCGCCTGAATCACATCGGCATCAATCGTAATTGTCTGCTCACCCAAAGCATCCATATCTATTGCCGCTCGCAGGCTTCGCCCAATCAGCCGTTGAATCTCCTGCGTACGCCCCGACAGCTTCATAAACTCACGCGACTTGCGCGTATGCGTCGCCCCCGGCAGCATTCGATACTCTGCCGTCAGCCAGCCCTGCCCCGACCCCTTTAAGAACCGAGGCACCCCCTCACTCACCGAAGCCGTACAGATCACCTGCGTATTGCCGCAGTGAGCTAGCACAGAACCAGCGGCATATCGCGTGAATTGTCGTTCAAACTTAATAGGTCGTAGCTCATCGGGCTGTCGGCTATCAGGGCGTTGCCAAACCATAGGGGCCTTGAGGGAGAATGCTTAATATCAATCAGCATTAGCGTACCGCACAGGGTTGGTAGAATTCCTGAAAGGTTTGGGCGATCACCTGCGACATGTAGCGTATTATTTATAGTCAAACGCACTAACTACGCTATATTTAGCTACAACGAAAGCTGGCCGATTAAGTTTTACAGCTTTTCCATTCCTTCCTTCGCTCTACAGTTCTGGCTTTATGGTTTCACAGCGCCCCATAGTTTCACAGCTTAGAGCAATTCCCGATGGCCCCTTGTGCTCGGCTCACCGCCACCCTATGCTTCGCGCCATCGAAGGCACCGTTCAAGTATTCACCTCGCAGCACCGCACTTTCTTCACTAACGTGATGGTTCAAGCTACGCGCGTAGCTGAGCAGGGCCTACCTGTTTTAGTCGTCCAGTTTTTAAAAGGCGGCATCAATCAAGGCCCCGATTATCCAACTCAAATGGGCCAGAATCTTTCCTGGATTCGCTGCGACTGCTTAGAGTGCATCAACGGCCCAAATATTTCTCCCGCCACGCAAGCCGCCCTACTTGCTCTGTGGCAGTACACACAGGCCGCTGTTAACGAAGGTAAATACGGCTTAGTTGTGCTTGACGAGCTGAGTTTGGCGATCGACTTTGGTCTAATTAAAGAAAACGAGCTTTTGAACCTGCTAAAAACGCGACCTTCCCACGTAGAAGTCATTTTGACCGGGCCACAAATGCCCGAATCGCTATTGGCCGTTGCCGATCAGGTTACAGAGTTTCGTCGTAATTACGTCGTTTAAAAAAACGAGTGCAGGAAAATGATCAAAAATGATGCGTGGATCAAAGCAGCCGCTAGAGAGGGACTGATTGCGCCTTTTGAACCGTCACTTATTCGCAAAGCAGAGCTGTCTACGCCGATTATTCAAAGGCCCGGCGAGCGAGTAACTGTTGCTCAAGGATCTGGTACTCGAGAATCTGGCGCTCAATTAGGCCACCAAACCCCGGTCATCAGCTACGGCCTGTCCTCTTACGGCTATGACATCCGCCTATCACCCAATGAGTTCCGCATCTTTCGCCATGTGCCCGGCACCGTCATTGATCCCAAAAACTTCAACCCCGAAAACTTAGAGCCCGCTAAGCTAAAGCACGGTGATAACGGCAGCTACTTCATTTTGCCAGCCCATTCCTACGGCCTTGGCGTTGCCTTAGAGCGCCTGCAAATGCCGAA
The DNA here is from genome assembly GCA_963793265.1 of uncultured cyanobacterium. GTDB lineage: Bacteria > Cyanobacteriota > Cyanobacteriia > Phormidesmidales > Phormidesmidaceae > Phormidesmis. The sequence goes on along the minus strand of CAWBZI010000001.1, from coordinate 547,615 downwards.
CAATATCACCACCATCTGCATTGGCAAAAGCACCTACGCCCGCTGCGGCATCATCGCCAACCTCACCCCCGCCGAAGCCGGATGGCGCGGCTACCTCACCCTAGAATTTTCTAACTCCTCTAGCGCCGACTGCCGCATTTACGCTAACGAAGGCGTTGTGCAACTGCTGTTTTTAGAAGGTGAGCCTTGCGAAGTGAGCTACGAGACTAGACGTGGTAAGTATCAAGATCAGCCTGAAGCCGTTACAATCGCCCGCGTGTAATGTAGCTTTTATCTTGATACAATCGGGGCTGACGCTAAGCTGTATCCAAGCTCAGTATTCAATGACCTACACACCTGTACGCTACAAAAGCTATCAAGAGTATTTAGCCGCTGACTTCGGGTCAGACGGGAAGTTTCGATTGCTTAATAGTGGAGAGGTTATTGCATTGCCGCCAGAGGATGAGAATAACGTTCGAGCAGCAGGCGAGCTGGAATATTTGCTCAAGCAGGTGGTTACGCCGAGAGAACTGGTCAGAGACTCGTCTACAGAAATACAGGTTCATCCGGTTGGCGATCGCAGGGTAAATCGTGAGCCTGATGTCATTGTGCTTCGGCCAGAACATATCGAGCTGATGGCAAACCTCAAAAAGAGCGCCATTCTTTTTGGGATGCCTCCGCCTGCTTTTGTCGCTGAGATGGTTAGCCCTGGCAATGAACGCAGCGATAACTACCGCCGCGATTACGAATGGAAACGACAGCAGTACGGATGGTGGCAAATTCCTGAATATTGGATTATTGATTGTCATCAACAGCAGATAACCGCACTGATCTTAGAAGAGGGTGCCTATCAAGGAAAAATCTATCGAAGACCGCAGACGATTCAATCGGTTGTCTTTCCCTCCCTGAATCTATCAGTCGCTCAGGTTCTTGATGGCAGAGCTTAATGGTGCATTCAAGACCTATCGGCTACGCCGCCAGTTGAACCAATTTTCGGCCCAGTCTCGTCGCCATTGGCCCGGTTGCCATTTTGAATGTTGCGATCGCCTCACCGCCTCTCCCACCACATCAACCAGCCCCCCCGTCCCAGGCAGTTGACTCTGCACAAACTTGATAGGCCGCCCAATCATTCCTGCCATCGGCCCTGCCAACAGCTCACCTGCCCCCTCACCGACCAGATGAATACTCTGCAACCGCTTTTCATAGCAAATGAGTTTGCAGTATAGAGGCCCCGGACTAACCTGGCTCAAGCTAGCGCTGTTGGAGCTACTCGCCGTCCACACCTGCCAGTCGTTAGCACTGCCAAAGTGAAAGCGTTCATCCCCTCTAGGCGCGCGACCTTCTATCGCGAATTTTGGCGCTTGCCCTACTCGGCCAAACCGATCGTAGTCTTCAGAAACTATCGTATGCCGCCTTCTTGCTGTGGGTAAAAATAGCGCGTTTTGAATCGCCAGCCGGGCTTGAGCCACCGCCATTGCCTCGTGCATTGGAAAGCCATCTGTTAAGGAGCCGCAAACAAAGATCCGAGGATGCTGCGTTTGCACTCGCTTGTTTGAATAGAGGTAGGCTGCTTCAGTGCGCTGTTGATAGTCGGTAGCTGCGTCGCGGCTGCGATAGATAAAGTCGGGTAAAGTTAGCGCTGGTTGACCGGGGCCAAAATGCAGTGAGCTGTTTAGTAGTCTGTCTATTGATCCCGGCGGGATATCAGCAGGGGTAAGAATGTTGATGCCCATTGCGATGAGCTGTGATCGCAACAACCGACTCATATCCCAATCTTCGTAGGGTAAAAAAGCCTCACCGATCAGCTGCACTTTCACCCCTGCCAAACTCAGCAGTTGAGCCCACATCACGGCTTCAGGAGAATGACCCCAAATCGCGAGTGATTCAGGTAGGCTTTTCGCATTCAGCAGTGGGTCTATTCCTGTTACGAAAGGCGTCTGAGGGTTCGCTTCTGAAAATATGGGCGACGATACAGTCCCAAATGCTGCGACGATGCCCCGAGCCGTCAGCCGCCTGGTAGCTGTTGTTACTACGAGCTTGTGAGATAGCCGCTCAGGCATCTCTGACACCACATCTACACCGCTCGCGTTCATCACAGCGAGCGAAAGCTCTGGGTCTTGAGTTTTTGCTGCAACTGCACTCCACTGCAAAACACTCGGCCAGTCCCACTCAGACTCAGGACTCGCATTTTGGGCAAACCACTGAGCCACCTGCTGCCCTTGTTTGATGCGGCTCAATTGCTGTAAGGCCCTGAGCAAATATCGCTTTTGCTGCCGCTGCTCAAACAGGCCGGGCGGTTCTACAAGCGCCACCCGCGCGCCATATCTAACCGCAGAGGTCGCAGCGATTCGCCCTTCAATACTGCCCCCTAAAACAACCACATCGTAATCAACTGACATGGCTAACCTTGGGCAAATCTGGCAGCACGTTAGCTAGAGCCGAGAGTAAGCGCTGGTTATCTTGGGTGGTTTTGATAGCTACGCGGAAGTAGCGATCGCCCAACACCTCAAAGCTCATACAGTCGCGAATATAGATCCGATGCCGCTTAAGCAATTCAGCTTGCAAAGCCGTCGCTGAAACGTCACAGGCCACCAGTAAAAAGTTGGCACAGCTCGGCAATGGCTCTAGGCCCGATAATGCCGAGAGTCCAGTAAAAAGCTGCGGGTTAGCCCCAGCGAGCCAGTCCCACGTTTGCCGTTGAAAGTCAGTATCTTGCAGGGCGGCCACCCCTGCGGCTGCGGCGAGCACGTTTACTGACCACGGGTCGCGCCACTGCTGCCAGCGCTGGAGGGTTTTGGGTTGCGCGATCGCATAGCCTAATCGTAGCCCTGGCATACTGTAAAACTTCGTGAGCGATCGCAGCACTACCAGATTAGGAAACTCATGCACCCAGTCGATTACACTTTGCGATCGCTCCGGCAGCACAAAATCCATAAACGCCTCATCTACTACTACCCGCCCAAATTGCGATAGCAGAAGGCGCAACCGCTCCCTTGAAAAGATAGCGCCTGTAGGATTGTGAGGATTATTTAGTAAAAATCCTCGACGCTCAAGCTTCACCTCACTGGGCGCGTCCCTTAAAAATTTAGCGTCCCAAGTTTCCAGATTCCACCCTTTTGAATCAACCAGAGCAATATCGGTAGGACTATTGCAACCAAAAGCACTCAGAGCCCGATCGTAGTCACTAAATGCAGGTGCTAGCCGAAAACAAGCGCCGTCTATTTCAGCCAAATCGCGGGCGGCCCAGGTAATCAGCTCGGCAGCGCCATTGCCGGGCGTGACATAATTGATGGGGACGTTGTGATGGTGTGCGATCGCTGCTTTCAGCTCGCCATACTCCGTATCAGGGTAAGCAGGCAACAACGAAAAAGCCGCTCGGATCGCCTCAAGTACAGAGTGAGGCGGCCCAAGCGGACTGATGCTAGCTGAAAAATCGAGAAGCTCATGAGGGGCACAGTTAGCGAGCCTAGCAGCCCAGGCTAAATTGCCACCATGAACGGGTCTGTACATAAAATGCGCCTGAGATAAAAAGACTTACTTCTTTTTACCAGCCACCATTTCCTTGAACTGTTTACCCGCAGAGAAAGCAGGCACCGTGGTAGCCGGAATCACCATCGTATCGCCAGTTTTAGGATTGCGTCCTTCGCGCTCCTTACGGGCTCTAGGCTCAAACGAGCCAAATCCTACTAGCGTCACCTTTTCACCTTTAGACACGGCTTCCATAATGGACTCTACAGCCGCCGAAATCACAGCGTCGGCTTGCTTTTTGGTAACAGATGACTTTTCTGCAACGGTATCAACGAGTTCACCTTTATTCATGCTTATCTCCTTAAGAGTGATGATTTGGACTACTTGAATCTCTAGTTAAATGATCTCTAGTTAGAGTTCAGTGAGGGACTACACATTGCCTGATGGCAGAACTTAAAGTTTTTATGAGGGCGAGGAAAACGATTGCAGGGGCAATCGCTGAAACCCTTGAAACCTCATAATTTTACTGCCCCATTCTAAGGGTTACTTGCGCAATCTGAACACAAGAAACCTTGAATTTGTATGGATCTGAGGCTTTTTTAAGAAAGTTCATACTTTTAGGCTGAAAAATTAAAAATTCTGTCTTGACAAAAAACCGATGCATTCTCCTAAAAATGGAATGCATCGGCTGTGGCGCTTTCTAGGCGTGTGTTCTATAAGACGGACGTTGATTTTTGTGAAGGGATTAGCAGAGGGTTAGCGATCGCCTCGTCTGTCTTCCAAAAGCTGCTGCACATCTTCACCGGGCTGATAGCTATAGCCGTAAACACTTCCATCAGAATCATCAATAATTTCTGGGGTAAGCAGCACGATCAGCTCACGGCGGTCATTAGTTTGGCTAGTGTTTCTAAACAAAGCACCTAATAGAGGAATATCACCTAATATAGGTACTTTCGATACTGTTGTTCGGTCTGATTCTTGAATAATGCCAGAAAGCACTAGAGTTTGACTGTCTCTTACTCGAACCTGACCGGAAGTAAGCTGTCGTCGAGAAAGAAGAGTAATAATACCTGCGCTACTCGCGAATTCGCCTGTAGGTGCTGATATAGAAGGTGCAACAGATAAGTTCACGAAACCGTTGTCATCAATTTGATCAATCTGAACAAGAAGATTTAATCCAGCATCTTCTTTTTCAATCTCGGTTTCTATCTCAATTCGCCCAGCATCGTCTACTGTCTCTACCCTCGTAATATTCGTTACGACTTCCTGAGTAAGCTGAACAGCAGCCGTTTGGCCTTCTTGAACTACTAGAGTCGGATCTGTCACAATTTTTCCGTTACCGCTAGTTATGGTAGCTTGAAGCCTCGCTAAAAACTCACTAGCAAGGTTTACTGCACCACCGCCACCCAAAACAGTACCTAAGAAGTTGTTTGTCAGGGCACCAACATTAGGTGCTCTACCACTAGATCCGCCAAAGTTAATCACGCCAAGGCCGTTTGTTTGAGTAACGTCGGTATTACCTGCCCCAAAGGAGAAGCTAGTACCAAAAGCATCAATTGCATTGAGGTTAACATCGATCACTCGCAGATTAACGGCTACCTGGCGGCGGCGCAAATCGAGCTGAACAATCTGAGCGGTTGCAATTTCAATTTGACGCGGCGTTCCAATCAGCGTCAAGGAGTTAGTCCGAGCATCTCCAATCGCTTGAAGCCCACGTAGCAAAGGATCAGCGTCTTCATAGTCCGCACGCTGAGTCTCAACGGTAGATTCAGTGGTTGTTACTTCACTAACGTCCGTGCCACCACCAACTTCTACAGCGTTAACGCTAGTTACCTCACGTTCTGAAGAAATCGAAGTCTCGGCTCCCATCGAAACCAAAAAGTTCACAGCACTGGTTACATCAATTTGATTGAGGCGAACACTGCGCACTAAAATATTGCGAGCGCTATTTGGCAATCTAGGGCCTACAAAAATGGTTCGACCCACTTTATTAGCCTCTAAGCCAGAAAGCTGAAGTACATAGTTGAAAACGTTTTGAACCGGTTCATTCTCAATATCGAGAGATACAGTAACGTCTGGTGATCCGCCTTCCTCATCAGCACTGGTGAAAGCTAGGTTCAAGCCAGCAGCCCTAGCTAGCAAAGAAAGAACTTCACGAGCGGAGGCATCCCGCAAGACCAAACGAGGGACTCGCTCAGCAGTACCTAGATCAATTATGTCCAAAGTAGAGTCGATATCTGAAACCGAAAGGTCACCAACTGGGGGTGCGACTGCCCTGGGGAGGAATGGAGGCGCACCATTCAGAGTAGGTGCCGTAACTGGCGTACCATCAATGATTACCCCTGGGTTGGGAATCAGAATCTCTGGTGTTTCTTCACTTTGAGCCTGCGCTAGCGCTGAGGGCTTCTTAGCGGTAATAGGTTCACCAGGGACAGTTTCAATCGAGTCAGGTAGCTTAGAAGGTGGCGAGCTACCTATTGACTTGACATTGATAGGTGTGATTTTGGCAGTAGCAGGTTGGGCTGAGGCTAAAGGCCCCGCTAGTACCGCTAACGCACCTCCAACCATAAGCCAATTAAGATAGCTGAAATTAAGATGACGTTTCACAGGGCACTCCTTGAGTCAAAACTAGCGGTGAATTAAATAGATGAAAATAAGTGAGAATGAAAGCAACCAGACAGCTTAGAAGAACCTATCCGCCTTCAGCGGCAGGGTCTTCAACAGGCGGCGGCGCAATCTCCGGCGGTACGTCAGCGTCAGCAGTCGGCATCAGCGCATCGAGCTGAAAAGAGGTATTAATCGGCGTTTTGCTCCGAGCTACCACCTGACCACCCTCTCCAATCACGGTTTCAAGCACCTCTTGGCCGCTCGTCATATTAAAGTCACGCACCAGCAGCAGCGGCTCCAAACGCTCTAAGTTGCGTAAAATTGACTGAGTTTGGGCATAGTCTCCGGTGAACTGAACAGAGTAAGTTTCGCGTCTGAGCTTGCCGTTAATGCTCTCGCCCATAGAGCTATCTTCAATCACGCCTTTCTCAGTTGGCGAAAATGACTGTAGCTGAGCCTCTACCAAAACAGGTGGGATATCTCTGCTAAAGACTTGAGAGCGTACGCCGCTCAGCGAGGCATTGCTAGACTCAATTCGCTGATTGATGTCGAGCAGCAGCGTATCCATCGTCTCTTCGTTAGCAAACAGTGAATAGACATTGCGACGACGCTGCATGGCATCTTCTAGCTGAGCCTCTATTTTGGCCACGTCTTCTAGCTGCTGCCGTTGAGAGGCGAGCTGACCTGTTTTAGCAACAATGTCCTGACGCAGCGTATCGTTACGCTCCATCACAGGCTTGACCATTTTGACAAAGCCATAGCTCGCGCCACCGATTCCCAATAGGGCAATCAGCACAGCAATAATAGTGGGGGATATCTCAATGCCAAAGACGACCGGATTAAGAGGTTCGTCAATAAAATCAGCATCATCAGGTGGAATAAAATCTCCAATAGCAGCCATTACTCAATTGCTCCTGTTTCTTGAAGGGCACGAATCCGAGCAGCCAGCCCGGTAGATTCTTGCTGGCGGTTTAATTCATCGAGCAGCATCGTGGCTGGAATGCTCTTGATATCGCCAACGATGGTGTAGTTGACAAGTGCCAAAGGCGACCCGTCTTCGACCTCTCCAGGGCAACGGCCCTCGACCACCTGCCCTAAAGTGGCGGTCGAAATTTCTAACGATTCACTGTCTAAAAAGGGCGAGGCTTGGAGCGTCAACAAAAAGTCGTTAACGTCATCAAATGAACAGGCATTGCCGCCCAAATCTAAGCCGCCCGCCGCAGAGCCGCCGTCTTCTAAAGCGGGCGCTGTTTGTACCAGTCGTGAAATTTGAGTGCGGTTTGGAATTCTGGACTGAACGTCGCGCACAATCGCAGACCAGGGGCGAATGCGCTCAAACACGCTAGCGAGCGCCTGGATTTCATTGTTCACAGCCGCCGTTTGCTGGCGAACCGTATCAACTTGCGCCAGCTTTTGCTGAAGCTCAGTGAGCTGCGCGTCTAAAACGGCGTTCTCAGCCGCAAGTCCTTTCTGCTGGCTCTGAAGCACCAGCCAGGAGCCACCAACGGCTGCGCAAGCAGCCACAGCAACACCCATCCCCACAAATATCGGCAGCTTACTGCCTGAACTCCCCTTTGCCTTTTTGACCGGAACAATCGCCTCTGTTGGGCGGTCTTTGCGGTCGTTCAAAAAGTTAATATCAATTCCGTACATGGCTCAAACCTCCTTTCCTAAACTTCTCTAAGGCCTAAGCCAAGCACCGTCGCTAGCCCTGAACGCTGAACCGGCGATAGTTCTTCATCCATCTCAATTGCCAAAGAATCTACCGGGTCGATTACGCTAGCCGGTAGTCCTAAGCGCTGAGAAAAGAACTCGTCTAAATTGCCAATAGCGCTACCGGCCCCTGCCAGCAGAAGCTGTGCGACCTCCATATCTTCTCCCTGGTTTAAGTAAAAATCGATTGACCGTCTCAGCTCGTCAGAAAGCTCACCTACTACGCGCAACATGGCCGCTGTGCCTGGGTTCATGCCGCCTTTTGGCCCGCCTGCCATTGGCCCCGGTGGAATCGACATGCCCTGAAGCAAATCTGCATTCCGCGATGGCGGTAGGTTCATTGCCCGGCTCAAAGCATTTTGAATTTGAGAGGTGCCGAGCGGGACGGTGCGTGAAAAGTGAGGAATACCGTCTACCACGATTGAAATTTCAGTGCTTTCAAACTGAATATCAACAATGGCAGCGGCTTCTTGAGAGGTGAACTGCCGCAGTTGCTCGCGGATGGTGCGGATGAGTGCAAAGCTGCTGGTTTCTAATACCGTGAGACTTAAGCCTGCTTGAGCAAACGTCTCGGTGTAGCTATCGGTAATGTCTTTCTTGACAGCGACGAGTAGCACCTGAACCTTTTCAATGCCGTCATCATCTACAAAGAAGCCAAGCTTTTGATAATCAACGTCAGCTTCGTCTCGCGGAAACGGCAGATACAGGCTGGCTTCTTGGTTAAGAACCATTTCTCTTAGCTCGTTGTCATCGAGTTCTGCGGGTACCGGAATCACACGGGTGACGGCGCGTCCGGGCACAGCAGTAGAAGCCTGGCTAACTTTGATTTTGTGCTCTGCCAAGGTGGACTGAATAATCTCAGCCATCGCCGGGCTATCGACAATCTGGCCTTCCTCAAAGATGCCTTCAGGAATTTCGGCGGTTGCTAGGGTTTGCAGCTTAAGCTTTTGCCCTTGCTTTTTGAGGCGGGCAACATTAATGCGCTCAGGCGTTAGCTCGATGCCGACCCCTGACGATTTTTTGGAAAATAGAGACTTGAGTCTGTTCACGACTACGCTTGCCCAGTGAGTGATGACGGCAACCCTGCAAAAGGTTCCCTTTAGGGTTTAATCCCGGTAGAATTAAAGATCCGAATTTGGACTCTAGATTGCCCAGGTTGCAACAAGAAAATTACATGTGACGTGCGCCTGAGCCCCCTTAGCGCAAAGTGCACTTACGTGCATGTATGTGCTGCTACAAAGCTACGGTGAACCCAAAGGCCCCACTATGAGCAACGTTTCCTCCTTATCTCAGCCACCTTCAGGCAATGATTCTGCTACTGTCAGGTCTGCCGAGACACCGTGGGGCGCTCCTGGTAGCCCGCAAGCAAAGCGCCTGCTTTTGTTAGGCGCTGGTGAGCTTGGTCGCGAGGTTGCTTTAGAAGCGATGCGGCTTGGTATAGAGGTGATTGCAGTCGATGCTTACGAAAAGGCACCGGCAATGCAGTTTGCCCACAGCAGTTATGTAACAAACATGCTTGATGGGAAGGCGTTGCAGGATTTGGTGGAGGCTGTGAAGCCGGATTTGATTGTGCCGGAGGTGGAGGCGATCGCAACTAAAACCCTCCTCGACTTAGAACAATCCGGCTGGCGCGTCATCCCCACCGCCAAAGCCACCCATCTCACTATGGACAGAGAAGGCATCCGCCGCCTTGCTGCAGACGAGCTAGGGCTCAAGACCTCTCCTTATAGATTCGCTTCTACCGCCGCAGAATACCGAGCAGCCATTGAGGCCATCGGCTTACCCTGTGTGGTTAAGCCAGTGATGAGTTCATCAGGTAAAGGGCAAAGCACCGTTCGAACCCCCGAAGATATTGACGCCGCCTGGAACTACGCTTTTGAAGCGGGACGCGGCCAAGAAGCTCGGGTGATCGTAGAGGGTTTCGTAGACTTTGAAACCGAAATTACTTTGCTCACCGTGCGCTCAGTTTCTGGCACCCACTTTTGCCCGCCCATTGGTCATATTCAGCAAAGCGGTGATTACCGCGAATCGTGGCAGCCCTGTGCGCTGACGCCTGACACATTAGAAGCCTGTCAAGACATGGCGGCTAAAGTTACTGAAGCGCTGGGCGGCTGGGGCCTCTTTGGCGTAGAGCTATTTATCGCCGGTTCAGCCGATGGCGCTCAAACGGTTTACTTCAGCGAAGTGAGCCCGCGCCCTCATGACACCGGCATGGTGACGATGGTTAGTCAAAACCAGTCAGAATTTGCGCTTCATGTCCGCGCGATTTTGGGCCTGCCTATTGGTGAAATTGAGCTGATTCGGCCTGGTGCCTCGGCGGTTATCTTAGCGACTGAGGCGACAGATACGCCTCAATTTAGCGGGATGGCAGAGGCATTGAGCGTACCGACCAGTCAGCTTCGGCTATTTGGCAAGCCAAGAGCCTATAAAAATCGGCGGATGGGTGTGGCTTTGGCTTTAGGAAACACGACAGATGAAGCGAGAGAACGGGCTAAAGCGTGTGCTAATAAGGTACAAATTACGTAGCTCTGTAAAAGTTTGATAGCAGCGATACCCGAGAAGGCATAGCTATGGTGACGGTTGTACAGTCAAGCCCCATAACAGTTGAGCAGTTTTTATCGCAGTACGGCGACGATAGTCGTTATGAACTGATTGATGGTGAGGTATTTGACTTGGAACCGACCGGGCCGCATGAGCAGGTAGCCGCTTTTATTGATCGTAAGCTCAACGTCCAGATTGATACAGCAGACCTACCTTATTTCATTTTGCAGCGCGGCATCCTCAAGCCATTAGGCAACTTCACAGCCTTTCGTCCAGATGTGATGGTCGTAAATAGTGAAACTTTAGCGCAGGAACCGCTTTGGGCAAGGGAGTCGATTTTGATGCTGGCTCAGTCGATTAAATTTGTTGCCGAAATCGTCAGTAGCAATTGGCAGAATGACTATGCTCGTAAGTTTGAAGATTATGCAATTTTAGGCATTAGAGAATATTGGATTGTTGATCATGCAGGGCTCGGCGGTGAAATTTTTATTGGCCGCCCTAAGCAACCTACGCTGACGGTTTGCATTCTTGATGAAGACAGGCGCTATCAAACAACAGTGCTGCGCGGCGATCAGCGAATAGTTTCTCCGAGCTTTTCAGGCTTGACGCTGACAGCTCAGCAGGTTTTGACGGCTAAGTCATAGATGTTCGGCGATCGCTTACCCACAGAAACTTGAGCAAAAATGTGGCCTACAGGGCTTACCCAAACAGGCAATTTGTGCTGTAAAGTCACAGATCATCACGCTGAGTTGTTGTACCCACCATGTCATTCATCCGCCACTGGAAACGGTTTCTTGCCCTTGCCCTCGTTGGCTTATTCTCAAGCTGGCTGATTAGCTGCGGCAGCGCCACCACCGCTAGCTCAACCGACGGGCCTGCCGAGGTCGAATTTTGGACAATGCAGCTTTCGCCCAAGTTTGACGGCTACTTTAACGAGCTTATTGCTGACTTTGAAGCCGAAAACCCAGACATTACCGTGAAGTGGGTAGATGTGCCTTGGGGCGATATGGAAACAAAGATTTTGGCGGCGGTTTCAGCAGGCAATGCGCCAGATGTTGTGAATTTAAATCCTAACTTCGCTTCTCAGCTCGCCTCAAAAGGTGCCTGGTTGACGCTAGACGACAAGCTATCACCCGAAGAGCAGGCCGTTTATTTGCCCAAAATTTGGGAGGCGACTCAGCTCAACGGCGATAGCTTTGGCTTTCCCTGGTATCTCACCACTCGCGTAACCCTTTACAACACTGAAATTTTTGAAGCTGCAGGTGTGAGCGAACCGCCTGCAACCTTTGAGGAACTTGCAACAGTTGCTAAGCAGATTAAGGAAAAAACAGGTAAGTACGCTTTCTTTATTAGCTTCGTGCCCGACGATGCCGCCGATGTGCTTCAGTCGTTTGTGCAAATGGGTGTGTCTTTGGTAGATGAAGAAGGCAACGCTGCTTTTGATACGCCAGAGGGCAAAAAGGTGTTTCAGTACTGGACTGACCTTTATCAGCAAGAGTTGCTACCCCGCGAAGTACTTACTCAAGGCCATCAGCAGGCCATTCAGCTCTATCAGTCTGGCGAGACGGCTATTTTGGCTTCTGGTGCGGAGTTCCTAAGCAGCATCGAGAGCAACGCGCCTGATATTGCGGCGGCCACCAAATCAGCGCCTCAAATTAGCGGTAGCACTGGCAAAAAAAATGTGGCTGCGATGGATTTGGTCATCCCAAAATCTACTGACGCTGAAGCAGCGGCTTTGAAGTTTGCCACCTACGTCACTAATGACGAAAATCAGCTTGAGTTTGCCAAAGTAGGAAACGTGTTGCCTTCTACCGTAAAAGCTATGGAAGACAGCTACTTTACTGAAGTCTCAGCAGATACCTCGCCTGTCGAGGTTGCCCGCTCGGTGAGTGCAAGCCAGCTAGATGATGCGGCGGTGCTCATTCCAGCAATGGAAGACGTGAAAGAGCTGCAAAACATCATCTACGACAACCTTCAGGCTTCTATGCTAGGGGATAAAACGGTTGATCAGGCTGTGACCGATGCTGCTGACGAGTGGAACAACCGTTAGCGCGCTCGACCTAAACTGGATTCGACAGAGCCTTTAATAGCCGCCTAAAGTGCCTTGTCGCTTTGCTTTTCCTTCGGCCCAGCGAAAAACTAAGGTGCCTAGAACAAAGTAGATGAGGCCGTTGGCTAGCGCGATCGCCCACACCCTAAAATCCAAACTTTCTCCCCTCGCCATCAACCCTCGTAGCAGCCCAACGCTAGGCAAAATCGGCATCATATTAGCCGCTACTCGCGCACCGCCCGTAAAGTCTTCAGTCGGTGCAGCGAGTAGAAACAGCAGTACAAACTGAAAAATGCCGAGTAGCTGCTGCACTTTTTTGAACACCAGCGCAAAAGAACCGATGAAAAATGCTAGTCCGTAAGCGCTGAGTAGAAGCGTCGATAGTGGCAGCAATAAAGCAGGTGGAAAAGCGATTCGGCTGCCTGTAATTAGAATGATTAGACCTAACACGATAGCGATTAGAAGAATTCGCAGACTCAGGCTAGCAATCGCCCGCGCCAAAAATACCCGAGGCGCTCCAAACGGCGATAAAAACACCTGCTCTAGCGTCCCCGTTTGCGCCTCTATCTGTAGATTATTCGCGATGTCATTGACGATGTAGAGCACCAGCGTCCAAATGACGTAGCCAACGACTACAGAGTCTAGGCGATCGCCAAACGTACTCGCAGGCCCCGCAATATACTGTGTACTAATAAATATGCCGTAGAACACCGTCGTCAAAATCACCACGCCGCCTACAACTTCAGTAGGGTAGCGCCGGGTCTGAGTCCAGGTTCGCTTCAGCTCGCCAATGAGCAAATCAATCATTGCTTAATTCTCCTGTCGTCAGCTTTAAGAACACGTCAGTCAAATCAGCTCTATCTTGCCTAACTTCTATTAGAGGCAACGGATCTAAAAGGCTGAGGATTTTATAGAGAGCAGATTGAGGGCCAGCGCTGTAGCGGATATGGCGATCGCTAACCGTTGCTCCCAAAGAAGTAATCAACAATCTCTTCTCTTTGGTTAGCACACCATCAAACTCAATTTTGTAGGCCGCACTATCAGAAAACTGTCGAATTAGCGCCTGTGTAGACTGCTCTGCAACAATCTGCCCCTGACGAATAATTGCCACTCGATCAGAGAGTTCTTCGGCCACGTTGAGCTGATGCGTGGTGAGCAAAATCGCACAGCCAGAGGCCGCAACCTGTCTGACCAGTTGCTTTACCGTTTCGCCCGACTCTACGTCTAAACCCAAAGTGGGTTCGTCTAGTAATAAGAGCTTGGGTTCGTGGATAAGAGCTACTGCGATCGCAATCTTTTGTTGCATTCCTCGCGAAAGCTTCTGTACCGGCAGATTGCGCTTATCCATCAGGCCAAACGCCTCCAGAAGCTGCTCGCCCCGCTGCCGCACTCGCTTTCGAGGCATCTGCCTTAGCACCCCAAAGTATTCCAGATTCTCCAGCGGCGTTAGTCGCCAGTACAAATTACGATTACCCTCTAGCACCGCACCAACGCCTCGTAGCGCCTGAGGCTGCTGGTGTGGATTCGCGCCCGCAATTTTCACCCAGCCAGTATCCGGGCGAATCAAACCGGCAATCATCTTGATCGTAGTGGTTTTGCCCGCACCGTTCGGCCCCAAAAAAGCCAGCACCTCTCCCGAGCGAATAGACAAAGAGACACCGCGTACAGCTTCTAGCCTACGCTTGCCCTTACCGTATCCTTTTCGTAAATCCTTAGATTCCAACGCAAACGCGCCAGCTTTAGCAGCTTCAAAAACAGCCGATGGCACGGATAAAGACGAGCGGATAGAAGCAGTTGAATCTGAGGCGATTGGATCTAAAAATGTCATTGAAGCGTAATAACGGGCCAGAAGAGTATGGTAACGCGCTTAACTGCCCCTTTTGAGCGATCGCATTTCCCAAATAAAATGTAAATATAATATTTCCTTAACTATCGGTTACAATTCTACAACTGTCTTATCGTTCCGGCCCAAGGTAAATATAGAGCAAACAATTGCTCAGGCCACTGTCGAGTAGTTAGTTGGGATTTTATACCCGTCCATATGACTTCTTTTGATCTAAACGAACATCTGCTGCCCCTACATCCCAAAGCGATCGCCCTGCGAGATCTCAGCGGGCTCATCAAAGCTTACGCTAAAGGAATCCGTTTCAAAAAACCGAATATCACCTTTCCAGCCCTTCCTTTCAGCGAGCTTGATCAGGCTTTTGTAATCTGGGGAATCGTGGCGCTAGCCATTTTCTCAACCGCTCAGTTCTCTACGCTGAGCTGGACAACACAAGCTTTTATAGATGCCGCTTTAACCAGTGCAGGCATTGCCAGCACCTCTCAGCTCACCTGGCGACTAGCTTGTAGTGAAAGATTGCGGTGGGTCATCGTGCTTTGGGCTGTACTGATGACGGGCGGTATGATCGTCACTGCCTACGGCATTTTTGGTAGCATTGGCATCGTGCTTATGAACCTTTGCTCGCTGTGGCTAGGGCTTTGTGCAGCAGGCTATTTTGCGATGGCAGTTGGTCTTAGATCGCGCTCTTTTAGCGCAGCCAGTTTAGTGCATGGCCTGGGCATTGTCTTTCTTGTTCTCAGTCCTCGCTGGCAGTTCCTCAACAGCGGCTTGATCATGGCCTCAACGCTATTTTTCTTTTCAATCGTGCCTTGGGATATGCGAGCGGCTGAAGCTGATGAACTGTGCGGACTAAAGCCAGAAACGCTGCTGCCTAAAGGGCTAAAAGCTAAAGCTTAGCCTGCTCGTAAAATTTGCCCTGAGTGAGCAAGTCGTTGATGTGCTGCACCGTAAGCGGGCGGCTATACCAATAGCCTTGGGCATAGTCACAGCCCATTTTGCTGAGTACGGCGATTTGCTCGGGGGTTTCAATGCCTTCGGCAAGTACCTTGAAGTTAAGACCTTTGGCTAGGGCAATGATGGTAGAGGCGATCGCAGCATCACTGGGGCTATCTACCAAGTCCATCACAAAAGAGCGGTCAATTTTAATCGTATCTAGCGGGAAATGCTTCAGAACGCTCAGCGACGAGTAGCCCGTACCAAAGTCATCCATTGCGATTTGCATTCCGGCATGAGAGAGCTTCTTGAGCACTTCAATCGCGAAGCTAACATCGTGCATAGCTGCGCTCTCAGTGACTTCTATCTCCAAGTAGCGCGGATCAAAGCTAGTCGCCTTTAAAATCTGCAAAATAGAGCGCACTAAGTAGCTGCGATGAAATTGGTGGGCAGAAAGGTTCACTGCTAAACGTAGCTTTGGAAAACCAAGGCTGTGCCACTTACCGTACTGAGCGCAGGCTTCTTGTAATACCCAGTGACCAATCGGCTCAATTAGACCTGTTTCTTCGGCAATCGGAATAAATCTATCAGGTGGAATCAGCCCTAGCGTCGGATGCTGCCAGCGGATAAGCGCTTCTAGCCCGATCCAATGGCCGTCTGACAAATCGACTTGGGGCTGGTAGCAAAGAAACAGCTCATCGCCATCAAGTGCTTTGCGCAAGTCTGTTTCTAAATTTAACTGAGTGCGCGCGTCCGCGTTAATTTCTTCAAAATAAACCTGATAGTTATTTCGGCCTCGGGCTTTGGCCTGATACATCGCCGCATCGGCATTGCGCAGTAAGGTCTGCCCGTCTTCGCCATCGTAAGGTGCAAGGGCAATTCCTAAGCTAGCTGTCACATAAAGCTCCTCGCCCTGCACCTGAAAAGGGGCCGCGAGTCGCTGCAAAATGCGCTCTGAAATGCCCGAAACGTCTTCAGCCGACCGTAGGCCAGAAAGCAGCAGCGTAAACTCATCACCGCCCCATCTGGCGACCACATCGTAGCCTCTCAGGCAGCTTTTCAATCGCCCGGCCACCTGCTGTAGCAAGCAGTCGCCCGCTTCGTGGCCCAGCGTATCGTTGATGTTCTTGAACCGATCTAGGTCTAGAAAGGCGACCCCTAGCATGGTGTCCTGCTCAGTTGCCATTGAGATTGAGCGGATGAGCTGCTGGTTGAATAAAACGCGGTCGGGGAGCTGGGTGAGCTGGTCGTAGGCGCTGCGGGTGCGAGACACCTGATCGAGGTGCGATCGCCGCATTGCCAAATAAATCTGACTACCCACAAGCTCAACAAGCTGTAGCGATCGCGTTGTCCACTCAGCCTGATCGGCAGCCCGCAATAGCGCTAGCACACCCAAACAATGTGGGGCTCTCATCGAACCTGGATCGGCATTGTCATCGCCAGAGTCATGACAGAGCGGCAGCAAAACGAGCTGCCTGCCTTCAGCCGTCCCAAAAATTTGCACTAACTCATCCGGCCAATCTGCTGCTGCATAGACTTGAGCACCACTTAAGTGAAAGTCTCCGCCATCGGCCAAAGCTGATAGCTGCGCCTGTAAATCAGTTGCCTGGTGCTGCCACAAAACATCGATTTCAGCCTGCTTAATGCTCAAATAGCGCCACAGTAGCGATACTGCGTCAGCGGGCAGCGCTGATTTGTACTGAGAAGCTTCTATTCTGTCGGATTTTTTGCCACGGCGATCGCCCTTCCAGCAATAATGAGTTTGCTCGCTTAATAGCCCCGGTAAAAAGAGCTGCGCTGATGTGCATTCAAAAGCCTTACTCAATACCGAAAGTACCTGCAGCCAAAGCAGCGGTGTATCGATTGGGCAGTGTAGCAAGCAGCCCACTTTGCTCAGTAGGCTATCGGCTAGTATGCAAGACAAATCAGGCGATGAGATACTGTCCGATGGAGCGGCTGGTAGAAGCGGAGAATAAGTCACCCTAAGCACGACCTCATAAAAATGAGGTAAACACATAAATATTGATACTGGCGATCTCAAGGTTCCCGAAATGTGTCCCAAGATATGGGGTTTGAGTCAGGCTCTTATCAGATTTATTGGCCCTATTTTTTTGTCTTTAGTATCAATGTTTACAAGGGTTACGCACTTTCGTAGACTATTTTTTTGCAGGTTCAATTATGGGCTCAAGTTGAGAGTCAGCTAAACGGTCAGTTCGACGAATAGTGTATCGTTCTCCATCAAAAACGAGTACTGGACGAGCATTTGAGCTGCGATCGCTATTCTCAGTCTCGCTGTCTACGCCACCGTCTATACCATTGGTCGCCTGCTCACGAGCTAGCCGCTCGACTGTTAGCCGTTCGGAAGGCAGCTCAATAGCAGATGGACTCACTTCTAACGGCGTCAGCACGCGGGCTACCTCAGACTGTTGCTCCAAAGACTGTGTAGAAGACACCAGCCCACCGAGCCCGTTAATTAGCTCGCGCAACTGGTTACGAACGGCTGGATCGCCGGTAATCTCATCCACGTCAGCCATTACTTTTTGGGCGCTCGCCAAAGCATCTCTAGCAGACTCCAACGTTTGCTGAAGCAGCACCAGATTTGCAGGCGTATTAAACGACGATGTGATTGCCTGTAAATCAGCAGAAGCCGCTGAGGCATTGGTTAGCACCAGCTCTAGATCATTTACTAGCTCGCCGCTTTGTAGCCTGGGGCCTAACACATCAACGGCACCGCGCAACTGAAGGCTCGCTGACTCTAAGTTGCCTAAGGTACTAACCAGCACGCCGCGATTTTCACCGATTAATCCGTTTACGTCTGAAGCGGTTAAGGTGAACTCGTTTGCCAGATTCTCTACTCTTTGGGCCGCGCTGGTAGCCGCAGTCGTCGTTGCGATCGCTGCCTCTGAAAGCGGCGTAATCTCATTGCGAGCAAGTCTGGCTAGCTCAGTGGCTTCGGTCGCGAGCAGGCCCGTTTGCTCGGCGGTAGTACTTGCTGCTGTCAGTACGTCTTTGAGCTGTGCAATAAGTTCAGGATCGGCTAAGAGATCGGCTACTTCGCCTGCTGAACGTAGCAGCGTTTCGTAGCTAGGGCCTGCTGTACCGTCTAGGCGATCGCCATCGCAAATAATCACATCGCTGTCACAGTCTGGGCCTGTTGGGCTGATATCCACTGCACTCGCCGCTAGCTGCGCTAGAGGTGTAATCTCTACAGAAATCTCGCCAATTAAGCCCGACTCTACCGTTTCAACCAGCACTTCATCGGGAATACGCAGGTCTTTCTGCGTGATCTCCAAGCCCACTTCCACACTATTAGAGAGTGCATTAATAGAGGTTACGCGCCCGACCGGTACACCTCTGTAGAGCACAGGTGTACCGAGCTGAACGCCCATCGTATCTTCAAACTCAGCCGTTATCTGGTAGGGGCGATTGGCAGGATTGAACCCACGCAGCCAAAGTATCAGGCCGCCGAACAAGCCGATCCCTAATAAGATCAGCAGTCCCACAGAACCTTCTCGAATTGTTCGTGCCCGCATGAATTTCCTAGCGCTTGAATAAAATTTGTCTGCTTGGCTGACGGCTTAGCTGCTATAACTTTTGACTTCTCTTATCCTGTCACGTTTTAACCTGCTCACGTCTTAACCGGTCACGTGAATAGGGCCTTCAGTCTTGGCACTAAAGAACTGACGTACAAACGGATTGTCGGTTGAATCAATGTCGCTGACTGCGCCTGTCCACTGCACCCGACCGTCGTGCAAGAAAATAACGCGATCGGCCGTACGACGAATCGTACTTTCTTGGTGGGTCACAATCAAGTAGGCGCTACAACTACGGTCATCGTGAATATTGCGAATAAGGTCTTCAATCACGGTCGAGGCGATGGGATCAAGCCCGGCTGTCGGCTCATCGTACAGTAAAAGGCTAGGCTGAGCCTCGGGATTTTCGGGGTTAGACATTACCGCCCTTGCAAAGCTCACGCGTTTGCGCATACCACCCGATAGCTCGGCGGGGTAGCGATCGGAAATATCAGGAAGCCCCACCTTAGCGAGCGCTGTAATCACTAGCCGCTTGATATCACGGTTGCGCAGGCGAGAGTGCTGGTACAGCAAAAAACCAACGTTCTCAGCGACCGTAAGTGAGTCAAACAGCGCCGCCTGCTGAAAGACCATGCCGACACCCAAAGGATCAGGCGAGTCTTCTATCAGGCCCACGCGCCGCCGTCCGCCTACCCAAATATCACCAGTATCAGGTGCTAAAAGCCCGGCAATAATGCGCAGAATGGTGGATTTACCGGTACCCGATGGGCCGATGATCGCGATCGCCTCCCCCGCACTCAGCGTAAAGTCAACCTGTTTGAGCACCGCGTTGCTACCAAACTGCTTAGAAATGCCCTTTAGCTCAACTAACGGCTTATCTCCGCAAGGCACATCGGCGCTGGTATTTGAATGCTCAAGCGGCGGCGGATAGGAATTGTCCATAGCAGCGTTGTGCCCAATATCTTCGTATATTAGGCAAGTATTAACTTCTCCTAATATTAGTCGGAAAGCATGAGAATTCCGTGAAAGCTGACGACATTCCCCTCGAAGAAAACGGTCATCGAACCGCATCTAAAGCAGCACTTAAAGAAAACGCTCATAGCTTTCAGCTTAAACGAAATCTATATTAGCCTTAGCCTTTTTGCTGTATAACCCTAATGCGCGATCCCATTTGCGCAGCCTGCATTTCGGGCTGTTTTGTTGCTCGCTATCGCTATGCGCCCCAATCGTCAAAAGTTATATGCAAGACCTAAGCGCTGGATGAGATGGCTCAAACCAGGGCTGTTTGTCAAACGCTGGATGTTTTTGAGCACCGTGGGCATTTTTGCGGTGGGCCTTGGCATTATGGTGTGGCTCAAGCTAACGCCCGTATTTTATACGGTAAAGTTCGTTGGCAACTTGCTCAATTTAATTACGCGCCTGCTGCCGAGCTACGTCAGCGGCCCACTGGCGATTTTAGGCGGGCTATTGTTCATTGTGTGGGGCCAAACGCGCACGCTGGGCGCAATTGTAGAGGTGCTGCTGCCTGCAAATGGTGAAGATAATCTGTGGGATGCGATCGCTACCCACCGCCGTCTGCGCAAAGGCCCTCGCATCGTTGTCATTGGCGGCGGTACGGGCCTTTCTACGCTGCTACGCGGGCTCAAGCACTACAGCGGCAACATTACCGCGATTGTGACGGTTGCCGATGATGGTGGCTCCTCAGGTCGGCTGCGCAGGGAGATGGGCGGCATTCCACCAGGCGATATTCGTAACTGCCTGACCGCGCTAGCCGATGAAGAAAAGCTGCTGACTGAGCTGTTTCAGTATCGTTTTGAGGCGGGCAGCGGACTGAGCGGGCACAGCTTCGGCAATTTGTTTTTGTCGGCAATGAATGAGATTACGGGGGACTGGGAGCAGGCGATCGCAGCTAGCTCTCAGGTACTCGCTATTCGCGGTCGCGTGCTGCCCTCTACCCTCAGCGATGTCAGCCTGTGGGCTAACCTCAGCGATGGCCGTCACATTGAAGGTGAATCTAACATCACCAAAGCACGCGGCAGCATCGACGAAATTGGCTGTATCCCTGCCGATCCACCAGCACTGCCTCAGGCAATAGAAGCCATCAACGAGGCAGACTATATCATTGTTGGCCCAGGTAGCCTGTACACCAGCATTATTCCGAACCTACTGGTTCCTGAGCTAGTCGAGGCGCTAGCAGCGCAAAAAGTACCGCGCATATACATTTGCAATATTATGACCGAGCCTGGCGAAACTCAGGGCTATACGGTTTCTGAGCATGTGCAGGCGATTGACCGCGCCTGCGGACAGTATCTTTTTGACGCGGTTTTGGTGCAAAAGAAAATGCCCTCAGGAGAAGCCATTGACCGCTATATAAAAGAAGGCTCTACGCCCGTGATTTTTGATCGCAAGGCCGTGATCGACTCAAACCGACGGATCGTGATTGCTAACGTGATGAGCGAAATTGACGGCACCGTTCGTCATGATCCAAAGCGCTTAGCTCGGGTGCTGGTGAAGTGGTATGAGCGAACGCGCGGAAGCTGGTAAGAAGTTTTTTAGGTTTTTGATCAGGTCTTTGAAGGGCCTTGTAAGAACTTTTTGCTCACCCAGCTAGAGATGCCGCTAAGTAAAGCGCCTGCCATCAATATGCCGATAGACGGCATAATCACGGGCTCCCATAGGCTGTACCAGAGGTCGAAGCCTAAATTGATGTTTGTAGAGCGACCGATAAGGGCGATCGCAAACCAAAAAAAGCAAAACAGTACAAAAAATAGATTGAATACTAAAACTGTATTTAACCCATTCATAAAACGATCTTTCATCACAGCCCTCAAATAAAAGATGGCTGCTTCATCGGGGAAGCAGCCATTCATTAAGATATATCATCTAACTAACCCTTTCTTTTTAAAAGGGATAAAGCCTACATGGCTTCAGGGATTTCTAGTTCACCAGCAAGGATATTATCAGGATCAACATAGTGGCAAACCGCGTCATCAACGCAGATGAGTGCCCAACCAGACTTGTCGATTTCGACAAAGGTGTAGTCTGTCTGCTGAACGAAAAACCCCTTGTGGTTACGAGTTTCAGGCTTGATTGCAACAGTTTTGAAGGTCATAATAAGCGACTCCCGAAGTGAATAAGTGGTGGTAGATGCGGCTCTATTTATAGAGCCAAAGTTTTCGTTGTATAGAGGACAGCTATTTAAGTGACCTTAGTTTTGGTGACACTTAAGTAATCCTTATCAACCGCTTCATCTAATCTTATCAGTCGCGTTGGGGATCAGTCGTTAAGTTATCGTTGCAAACGCTTCGGGGCTTTGTTAACGGTTGCAAACAGGGCGTTTAAACGACTTAAAGCGCCTGAACTCGCCATTCATGAAGCCATTAAGAAAGGCGATGGGGATCGGTGTTATCAGCGATCCCCATCGCCTTTTATGATTTTCGTTTCATTAGTTCATGAAGTTAGGCGAAGTAGATAAGTGTGATGTCTCCCACTATTTTCTTGCCAACACCTTTCCCCGTCTAGGAATCAGTCTTCAAAGAGCCATTTCTGGACTCGCTTTAAACTCTTCCAATCCGGCTTTCTTCTTAACCCTTCTTCAAAGTTCTCCTGAATATCTGCTTTTAGCTCATCAACAGAGGCTAAGAAGGGCGCAACCATTTCCATCTGCTCGCGAACGCCGCTCTTGCCGGTTTCGAGCATCGCAATCGACAGGTTAATACGAGCTTGCGGATCGGTAGGTGCAAGCTTGACCGCGCGCTGAGCTGCTTTGTAAGCCGCATTTGGCTTGTCTGCAAGTAGATATAGCCAGGCCAGGCAGGTTTGCGCAGCGCTGTTTTTGGGTGCGTTTGCACAGATTTCTTTGAACGTAGGCAGTAAAGACGCGGCTGATTCACCCTCTTTGTAACGGGCTAAGCCTGCGTCAAACTTGCTTTCTAGTGTTTGCATACTAAATGGTTAGGAAATTTCGACGATGAGTTTGCTGTGTGTGGGCTGGAAAGATGTGTGCGATCTGTCTATATAGATCTATATGCCAGCTTTAAGTACCAAAAGACTTACCGCAGCCGCAGGTTTGATTGGCGTTGGGATTTGTGAACTGGAAGCCGCCGCCGATTAAAGCGTCGCTGTAGTCGAGCATGAGGCCGTATAAATAGAGGAGGCTTTTGCGATCGCATACCACCTTAAAGCCGTCGTAATCGTATACTTCATCGTGCTCGCCCACGTTGCCAATATCTTCAAAGTCCATCATGTAAGACATGCCAGAGCAGCCGCCCTGACGAACGCCCACGCGCAAACACAGGTCGCTGCCCTGCTTTTCGCGAAGCGCCTTAACATGCGTGAGGGCCGCTTCAGACATTAAAATGCCTTTGCCATTGGCATCAGCAGTTGGATTGGCATCATTTTGCACAACCGCTTCGGGAGATGATGTAGTGGCTTGAGTCATAAGAGTTAGGATGGGTTAATTGATTAGCCTTAGTTTAGCGTAGGAGCTTGATGCCTTTTCAATAGGCGGCTCAATTCGTTAGATAGCGAGATCTCGGTATAGACAGCTAAAGTCTAGATAGATTTAAGCTCTACAGCAGGCGCATCGACTTTAAAATCTTCACATCTCGCCTTCCAAAAATTGGCCCTTATCTACGCCATACGTCGCCTTATTCACGTTCACGCCCTCTTCTAACTGTCCATGCATCAACTGAGTCCATTTACCTGTCGCCGCCTGAGCCAACTGCCCCGACTGACGAGCGTTTGGGAGTGCGATCGCCGCCCGCTAGCCGCGATGGGTAAGGCCGTAGACGAAGACGATGCGGCCCAAGGCGACTGCATTATCTGGGTGGATGGCCTGCAGGGCATTGTGCGTGGCATTAGTGTGGTGCCCAAAGAAACAGGAAATGAGGCGATTGTAAGGACTTTGCTACAGGCGATTGAGACGCCACAGGGAGGCGTAGAGCCCGCTCGCCCGCGAAAGGTGGTGGTGTGCGATCGCGAAATTCAGTTCTTTTTAAGAGGAGCCCTACAGGATCTTGATATCCCTGTTGAGCACGTCTCTGATCTGCCGATTATTGACGAGGTTTTTGAGAAGCTTCAGGCGACAGAGGCTCCCGCCAGAGATTTACCCAAAGCCTTTGAAAAAGACCTTTTAGAAAAAGCAGCGCTGCTTTGGAAAGATGCGCCCTGGAATAATCTCAGCGAACAAGAAATTTTAGCGATTGATCTAAGCCGTTGGGAGATAGAAACGCTGTATCTTTCTGTGCTGGGGCTTGCGGGTATGGAGTACGGCCTGTTGTTCTATCGGGATTTGGCTTCGCTTCAGCAGTTTCGCCGCAAGCTGCTGAACAGTCATGACTTTTCAGATGGAATGCAGCAGGCTTTTCTAGAGCAAAACTGTCTATTTATTAACTTCAATCCGTCTGAAGATGTGATTCCGCTACACGCTTTGGCCAGTGAGAAAAAAAGCGCACAGCCTGCGGCGGCGGTAACGTATGAGTTTGGTAGTTTGCATCCACTAGAGGGATTGCGATCGCAGCTAGCCGCCGAAGAAGCCGCCAGCCTGATTGTGGTGCTCGAAGCCCTGCACCGCTTTTTCAAAAAGCACGACCTGAGCGAAGAAGATTTTGCTCTAAAGCCGGTCAGTAGTCGGTTTCGCATTCCCAACCCAGCCTCTAGCCTAGAAGGCGCTACGGCCATTGAGGAAGCGGGTGAGATTCCCGACAAAATAACGGTCAAAATTTCAACGATGCCTGAAGTTTCAGAGGCTTTTTTAGCAGAGATTGGTGCCGTCGAGGCACCGCCTGAGCTTGCGCCATTGATTGATGACAGTGTGCCAGCAGGCTCCTTGATTATGCTGGGCAACCATAAAGAAAAGAAGCTAGCGCCCTTAAGAGCCTCGCCCAAGATTTACTATCAAGGCTTTTTGCAGCCAGTTAAGCCGCCAGTGAGCAATCGCGCCACTTGGCCAGTGCTAACTATTCAAACCACTCGCCCCAAAGCGCAGCAGCTTATCGAGCAGCTTCAGGCAGAAGGCGGCATTCGCTCTATTTGCTTTAATCCAGGCAACGATCCGGTCAGCGGACAAATTTTTCAGGTCGGCATTTTGCAAACCGCCAAAGGTCACCTGCATCTCTTTAATGAGTACGAAATAGACAACCCTACCGATACCCACAGTCTGTCGAAATGGGCGGAGGATAGTGATAAAAACAACGGCTGCTGTGGCTGCATTATCGCCACCGGAGCGAGTGGTGCAAAGCGCGGCAGGCCGACAATTAAAGAAATTGTGGCCTTTTTTGAAATGACGGCTAAGCGCCCTGAGGAGATAGGGCTCGCGCCGCTGATTATGAGCTATTTACCGGAGTAGGCAACTTAGGCCCGCAAAAGTATTATGGCGATCGCAATTTGCTTAAACCTGCTGCTAGCGGTACTGATAATTTGGCTCGCCTACGGACTGTGGCAGTGGCGCTGCGGGCTAGCGCGGCTTAATCAGCAGCTACAAAGTCACGAAATAGAGATGAGCCTGGCACCAAAGCAAGCAAGCTATGAGCTAACCCGCCGCCGATTTCAGCTAGTAGCGGCGAGATTACAACTAGGGCAGTGGCAGCATAGGTCGCGCCAAGTTCAGCAGACCCTACGGCTCATTCAGCTCCTCCGCACAGTCGTGGTTTTGCGTAATTCACGCAGATAGACCTTAGAATTCATTAGAGGTAAGTGAACCCAAAGAAAATAGCGAGAGGACATCAGCAATGGCAGACCAAAAATCGGATGGGCTCTTAGGTGGCATAATCATTGGGGCCACGCTAGGCGCTGTCGCAGGCATTCTCGCCGCTCCCCGCCCTGGCAAAGACACTCGTCGCATCCTTAAAAAGTCTGCCGACGCGCTGCCTGAACTGGCTGAAGATCTGGCAACCAGCATTCAGTTTCAAGCCGATCGTCTCTCAGGTACGGCTTTAAGCAACTGGGATCAAACCCTTGGTAGGCTACGAGAAGCGGTCATCGCTGGTCAGGTCGCTAGCCGCCGGGAATGGGACAAGCAGCCGGACTATGCAAACCATGCAGCCACTAATATGGAGGCTGGTGTAGCGACCAGCGCGACAGTCAATGGCAATGACAGCACCAGCAGCGCACCCGCTGTAGCCGAAGACGAGTGATCTACCTGTGAACAATCCTTTCTTTTGGCTCGGCATTTCTTTACTGCTAGTTGCCATTAGCCTAATGGCCCTCCTTACCGTTGCCATTTTGGCCTTACAAGAACTTGGCCGCGCTGCTAGGAGCGCTGAAAAGCTCCTTGACAGCCTCAACCGCGAACTGCCAGCTACGCTGCAAGACTTACGACTTACCGGCAAAGAGCTTTCCGTTCTCACCGATGAGGTCAGCGGCAGCGTGCAAAGTGCTCGTAGCGTAGTGCAGCAGGTAGATCAGAGCCTGATAGAAGCTAAAGTGCAGGCCCAAAAAGCCAAAGTCACCACCCGTAGCCTAGTTGCAGGCGCGACGGCTGCTATGCGTGTACTCGTTGGCCCCGCCCGTCGTCGTCGCCGTCCGCCCACTCGTCGTCCGCCCGTTTCTCATAATTCAGCGCTGCTGAAGCCAGAGCCTAGACAAGCTGCTAGATCAGGCGATGGACAAAGCGCTAAATCCCAGAAATAAGGTCTACCTAAGGTCTGTTGTCAGAGCAATTGCTTTCGTATCGGCTCCGAGTATCTTAAAATTAGGTAAACAACTGTAAAGAGGCGTCATTGCCTTCGGCTTGTACTAATGAAAATGCGCTTCAAAACCGTGCTTGAGCACGCTGCTCAACATCAACTATCAAAAAGGCTGCTGTCAGCATGGGTCAGTAAGTGCGCAATCAAGTGTGTGATTGCCTGCTGCGCCATGCTGCTAGCATGGTCGCCAGCGCTACCGGCTCAGGCTTTTAACAATCCTGAACTATTGCCCGATGAGCCTACTGTCGTGATCGATTTGGCTCGCATTTTAAACGATGCTCAAGAAGAATATCTCAACGAAAGCCTGTCTACATTTGAAGAAAATACAGGCTGGAAGCTGAGAGTCCTCACGCAGTTTGACCAGACGCCGGGCCGTGCTGTAAAAGACTTCTGGGGTCTTAACAAAAAAAGCATTATGCTTGTGGCCGACCCTCGGGGCGGTAATTTGCTTAACTTCAGCGTGGGTGATGAGCTGTATCCACTGCTGCCTAGAACGTTTTGGATTGAGCTACAAACGCGCTTTGGTAACCAGTTCTATGTGCGTGATAACGGTGAAGATGGTGCGGTGCTTGGAGCGATTGACGCCCTGGAAGTTTGTCTAAATCGGGGCGGCTGTGCGGTGGTTCCTGGCCTGCCTCGCGAGCAGTGGATTTTAACGCTGATTACCTCTATCTTGGGCGGCGTTATCTGTGGCTTTGCTGCGCAACCGCGTAAAGAGGGTCAAGGGATTGCCTGGCAGTGGGCGCTACTGTTTTCGCCACTGTGGGGAATTTTGTTTATTGCTTTTGGTCTGGGGCCAGTCGTGACTCGTACGCCTGAGCTATTGCCGGTAATTCGTAACGTCTCGGGCTTTTTGATTGGTGCGATTGTCGCCTTTCTAACGCCTGTCTTCGGCAATCCGCCGCCAGCAGATGATAAAGCGTAGGGCTGAAATTCAGGTGCTAACGATACCTGACCACTGCACTTTCTTTTCTCTAGCCCTACGGTATGAAAAGAAGCTGTCGGGCTCCTGATAGGTGCAGTGAGGCGCGATCGCAATCTGCTCTATATCCAACCCCATTTGCTCCAACTGCATTTGATTGATCCGCCTTACATCTAAGCGCACTCTCTCAGGCTGAGGGTCGCCAAGTAGAGGCGGATTCTCTATGTTTAGCAAGTGCTCAATAAGATCTTCACTCGTCAAGGTAGGGGCAACACTTAAGCCCACTTCAGCGGCAACGTCGTGCTGCACTTGGTAAACGCTACCGTCGATAGCCGGGCCTAGCGCCACCCGCAAATTTTTGAGCTGGCTACCCTGCGCCTGCAACCTGGAAACCGTTGCGGGCAAGATTTTTTGGGCCGTACCCCGCCAGCCTGCGTGAACAGCAGCGCACTGTCCGGTGGCAATATCACTAATGAGCGCGGGGGTGCAGTCGGCAGAGCAGGCCCAAATGGATTGATTAGCGCGATCGCTCACCAGTCCATCGGCCAATGGAAAAAGCGCTTGCGTGCCATCTTCGAGCTGAGGGAGTCCTGAGGCGATCGCCCGCTCAAATTCCGTTGGCGTCAGCACATCGGCACTATGCACTTGCTTTAACCGGTACGCCGAAGCTGAGGCTGAGAGCGCTTGGCTGATTTGACTGGGCTCAGAAGGATAGAAATGCCGCGTAAAAAAACCGTGAGGCTGAGGCAAAAGAGCGCAGGTTAAAAAAGGCTTGTCTTCCCAGGTTTTCCAAGTCCAAAGTTGCATAGAGACGCAGCAGCCAGAAGGTGCAGCCAGAAGATAGTTTCTTTCCTAGAGTAACGACACTTGATGAAATTCTAATAAGCTTAGGAGAGCCGTTAACAATGTCTTTAAACAAAGATTCTTTATGAATATGCCAACTATTACGGCCCAAGGTAAAACGTTTGAGTGCGAACCCGGCGCGAACCTCCGCAAGGCGCTCATAGCTAACGGCGTCGATTTGTATAGTCCTCGGGCCCTTTATGTTAACTGCATGGGACTCGGCACTTGTGGAACCTGCGCTGTAGCCATTAAGGGTGAGGTTTCAGATGTGAACTGGCGTGATGCAGCTCGCCGCGCTTTGCCACCTCACGACCCTAGCAAAGCTCGTCGCCTGGCTTGCCAAACTAAAGTACTTGGAGACATTGAGGTCACTAAATTCACTGGGTTCTGGGGCCACGAAGATCAGGTTGCCTGGGCACCTTTGAGAGCACAATAACTCGTTAGCGACATATCCAGATCGCTAGGCGGTGCTAAATTGATCGTACTAGGTAAAAAAGGCATCTACCGCTGCGTAATTCTGGTTTGAGCAATTTTTGATCCGAGTAAATTCAAGGTGATGTGAGGACGAAAGTATGTTTGGCGTTAGCAAAAAAGCCCTCGGCGGGATCATATTAGGCATTGGTATGCTGGCTATGTTTGGCGCACGTAGCGCAAATAACTGGCTGTCTAATTCGACTCAAGACACCACAGAAGAGCGAATTGCAGCAGGTAGCAACAATACCGCAAGTGACGCCGACCGTTTCAATAGCCAGTCTGATGGCGTATTTGATGACCAAACAATAGACCAGGCAGATAGAGAGATAGACAGGGCAATTGATCAGCGTAACTTGGCTAATGATGCAGGCGATCGCAACACCGATAGCACAGCAGGCCAAAACCTGACCTATCCAGCGCTAGATGAAGCAGGCAGCTACATTCAGAGGCAAAAGCGCGTAGAAGAAGACAGCATTATTGCTGATACAACCTTTAACGTGATTCCAAATGCTGATGGTGCACCGGTTGCATCCACAGGAGACAGCAGAGTCCCTAATCAGCCGAGTGCGCCTGAGCAACCCTCGTCTAGCACAAATACGACGACCCCTAACACGACGACCACTGAGCCAGCTACCTCTTCGCAACCTGCCGTACCTGCACTTTGGTAGCCAGTCATAATAGTCAAATCATTACGCTTGAAGGCTCAGTAGTAGCACAGAGTAAAAGCCGCTCTGTACAATAAAGAGTGTTCACGCCTTTACCGACACTTCTACTATGGGCCGCTCAGACGTATTAATTGTAGGTGGCGGCATTATCGGGCTAGCGATCGCCCTAGAACTACACCAGCAGGGCACTCAGGCCACTGTGCTAACCCGAGACTTTTCTGAAGCCGCAGGCCACGCCGCCGCTGGGATGCTTGCACCTAGCGCTGAAAAAATAGAACCTGGCCCAATGGCTGATTTGTGCTTCAGCAGCCTGGATCTGTATCCAAACTGGATTAGCAAGCTAGAAGATTTGACCGGCCAGGATACGGGCTATTGGCCCTGCGGCATTTTGGCCCCTCAGCTTACGCGCGATCGCCCCGATCACAATACGCTTAGCCTTAGCGCTGAGGCCACACACAGCTACCAGACGGGCCTGAGCAGCGATATTGCAGGCGCTAATTTTTATCCTGAAGACGCCCAGGTAGACAACCGCGCACTGATGAAGGCGCTAAGGATAGCCGTTCAGGATGCGGGAATAGAGATTAAAAGTGGCGTTAGCGTAGACGGCTTTATTCAAAAAAATCAGCGCGTTGTTGGCCTGCGTACGTCAGCGGGCGAAATGCAGGCAGAGCATTATGTCTCAGCAGCAGGCGCTTGGTCGCAAGATATTTTGCCAGTACCAGTTACGCCACGTAAAGGGCAGATGGCGTCGGTGCGAGTGCCCCTGGGCTATGGTCAAACTCAGCCCTTACGGCGGGTGCTCTATGGCCGCAGTATCTATATCGTGCCGCGTCGCGATGGCAGAATTGTACTGGGCGCTACTGTAGAAGACGTGGGGTTTGCGCCGCACAATACGCCAGCCGGGGTGACGGCTTTACTGAGTGAAGCGATCGCGCTATACCCCGTACTCAAAGACTTTCCTATTGACGAATGCTGGTGGGGCTTTCGGCCTGCGACCCCCGATGAAATGCCAATACTTGGGGCCGGGCCGTGTGAAAATCTGACGCTGGCAACAGGTCACTATCGAAACGGTGTTTTGCTCGCGCCCGTGACGGCAAAGCTGATCGCAGAGCAAATTTTGGGTCGTGTTTCAGAGCAAGCGCGATCGCTCTTACCCGCCTTCAGCTACCAAAGATTTCAGTTGTCTAGTCCTATTTCTGGTGTTTCTATGCAAACGATTGATACGTCTCGTCCGATAGCGGCTGCGCCCGAGGTAGCGCCCGAAATAGTGGCCATCCCCGATCAAGACACCCTAACAATCGCCGGAAAAACGTTTCGGTCGCGGCTAATGACTGGCACTGGCAAGTTCAACAGCTTAGAAACAATGCGCCAGAGCTTTGCCGCCAGCGGCAGCGAAATTGTCACGGTTGCGGTGCGGCGAGTGCAAACCAACGCGCCAGGGCACGAAGGCTTGGCTGAGGCGATTGATTGGACAAAGATATGGATGTTGCCGAATACGGCGGGCTGTAAGGACGCAGAAGAGGCCATTCGCGTTGCCAGGCTAGGGCGCGAAATGGCTAAGCTGCTGGGGCAAGAAGACAACAATTTTGTGAAGCTAGAAGTTATTCCAGACGCGAAGTACCTGCTGCCTGACCCGATTGATACGCTCAAGGCGGCTGAGCAGCTCGTGAAAGAAGGGTTTGCAGTGCTGCCATATATCAATGCCGATCCGCTATTGGCTAAGCGGCTAGAAGAAGTTGGCTGTGCAACTGTGATGCCTTTGGGTTCGCCCATTGGCTCGGGTCAGGGCATTCGGAATGCGGCCAATATTGAAATAATTATCGAGAACGCGAAGATTCCGGTGGTGGTGGATGCTGGGATTGGGACGCCGAGTGAGGCTGCGTTTGCAATGGAGATGGGGGCAGATGCTTTGCTGGTGAACAGTGCGATCGCGCTAGCCAAAAACCCAGTTGCCATGGGGCGAGCTATGGGTATGGCAACACAGGCCGGGCGACTTGCCTATCAGTCAGGCCGGATTCCGGTGAAAAGCTACGCGATCGCTAGCTCCCCTACAACCGGCACCATCAACAGCTAAATTTCTAAATCTCACGCCTCAGAACGTCGTGCAGACTACTTTTTACTCATAAATCTCGCTCGTATGACAGATTTATGACATTGGTGGTAGAAAAATGGCGCTTAGTTTGTTATATTACTTAATATAAATACAACAAGAGATAACCACTATGCGCTACACAGAAGACGAAGCAGGCTTGATGAACAACTTTGCCGTTGAGCCAAAGATGTACGAAGCTGAGCCCCCTACTGGCACACAGAAGCGTAACTACATCATCTTGGGTAGCGTTGCTGCTAGCCTGGTGGTCGCTCTATTCGCAGTAGCTGCTGCTGTCTCTTAAGTTATTTCCTGATATTCCAGAGTTAAGGAAGCTTTCAAAGAGAGACTCTCCTCTTATATTTTTTGAAACATCTTCTTTACGCAAAAGGCTTGCCCACACTTCAGGGCAAGCCTTTTCTTATGGAAATATAGTCCGGCTTAAGCGAGCGGTATAGTATATCTGTACGAGGTAATCGCGATGGGTTAGGAGCTGATTTTAGATGGCGGCACGTTGGATATCTGGCCCAACCCGAAGTGGTAAAACGAACGCGCTCATTGACTTTGCCCGAGAGACAGGAGCCGAACAGCGTCAGCCCCTTTTGGCCTTTGCAGCCAATGGCGACAATCGAATTATGTTGGCGAGCCGACTGGTGGAGGAACTGAGCGATCGCGTCGCCACCTTCACCACTACCCCCGCAGGCTTCATCCAAGATGAAATCATTTTATTTTGGCCGTTGCTCGTTGAGCACCTTGACCTCAAAGCTCAGTTTCCCTTAAAGCTGCGCCCCGAAAATGAACAGGCGCTAGCCACACAGCTATGGCAACCTAAGCTCGACAGCAAAGCACTAGAAGTCGAAGGCTGGCGAGAAGCCCGCGTGGTTCGGCGGACGCTCGACTTTTTGCAGTTAGCGGCTCAGGGCTGTATCCCTATTGAAGAAATTCCCGCTATTTTACAGGCCGGAATGCCCAGTGCCCTAGCGCCTAAAACGCTGTGGCAAACGGCAGGTGAAGCTCTGATTGAATGGCAAGATTGGTGCCTGCAAAGAGGGCTGTTGACCTATGGCATCATGAGCACCCTGTACTGGCGGCATCTGCTGCCAATGGAAAGGTACCAGGCCCAGTTGCTTTCCAGGTTTAGCGGCGTACTAGCCGATGACGTAGACGAGTATCCGGCAATTACAGCGGCTTTGTTCAGCGTTTTCCTAGAAGCTGAGCGGCCTTGTTTATTTACCTATAACCCTCAAGGCAAAGTGCGGTTAGGGCTAGGGGCCGATCCAGATGCCTTGCTTTCATTGGCTGCTCGCTGTCAATCGATAGATCTCTCAGCGCCTTTGACAGATTCTTTAGGGCGGTGGGGCGATCGCTTTGCTCAATGGGTTGAAGATCCATTGGCCGTTCCTGTTTTGCCTGAGCCTGTAGCCCTTATTCAAGAAACCTCGCGCGGGCACATGCTACGGACAACGGCTGAGATGATCGCCAATGCGATTGAAACTCACCAGATAGCGCCTCGCGAAATCGCCGTTATTGGCCCTGGATTAGATGCGATTGGGCGCTATAGCCTGATTGAGATTTTGGCGAGCCGTGGGATTGCCATTGAGTCATTGAACGATCAAAGGCCGCTGGTTAGTTCTCCGATGGTGCGATCGCTTTTGACCATGCTGTCGCTAATTTATCCGGGGCTCGGGCGTTTGGTGGATCGAGATGCGATCGCTGAAATGCTCGTCGTCCTCAGTCAAAGCCTCTCCGGCTACGCGGTGCCCATAAGTCCACAGGCCGCCTCAACTCAAACCGGCTACGCCGATGCCACCACCGCTGCCCCCTGGTTCGATCTTGTCTCTATCGATCCAGTCCGCGCCGAGCTAATTGCCGACCACTGCTTCATCCCAGACGTAGAAAACCCGCGACTGCTGCCCGCCGACACCTTCCCCCGCTGGGATAGACTCGGCCATCAGTCAGTCACCGCCTACAACCGAATCTTGCAGTGGGTAAAGGCTCAAAAACAGCTCCGCCAGCAGCGCCTCACCTCCAGCCCAGTTGTCTCAGTAGACCGCATCGTTCAAGACTTCTTGTGGCGCGGCAACCATTTGCCCTACGACCAGCTCTCTACCCTGCGCGAGCTAATGGAAACTGCCCAGCACTTCTGGGAGGTAGAAGACCGACTACGCTTACTAGACGGCAAACCCACCGATCCGGGGCCTGATAAGTCATCAGGCGACGTAGGCCGCTTTATTCAGCTACTTCTCAAAGGCACCGTCTCAGCCAATCCCTATCCCGTCAAACCGCTTGCCCTCGAACGCCAGGGCGTCACGCTTTCCACCATTTACCAGTACCGCGCCCAACGCCTCAATCACCGCTGGCAGTTTTGGCTAGATGCAGGCTCACCGCTTTGGGGCATGAGCAGCGGTGAAATGTTTGGCGCACCTATTTTTAGGCAAAACTGGGCCGGTCGTCCGATCACGTTAGTAGAAACCGAAGCCGAAAATGAAGCGCAGCTAGGGCGTACCCTCAGAGATTTGCTAGGCCGTACGACAGAACGGGTTTTTCTCTGTCATAGTGAGCTAGCTTTGACTGGGCAGGAGCAAATGGGGCCGCTGATTTCACTGGTAGGGGCTGCGCAGCCGATTGAGAAAGACCTAATCGCTCAGCAGCTTGTGACTGCTGAATAAGTGGGTGAATACTCTCCTGGTTCGTACAACAAAACTTGGTATAGATTTAGAAGGTAACAGCAGCGGTTCTGCTAGGTTTTCACGGTTTGGGTAATGACCTCTAACAAAGCACTTTTTGACTATTGGCACGATCAGGTTCGGTTTAAAAATGAGGCGCTGATGGCAGAGGTGCAGCACGTGCCGACTCAAACGCTCAGGCACGAGTGTACTAACTACGATAGATTGTGGCAAAGCCCGGAAGTGCAGGCGCTACCCAAGCTAGAGCAAAATAGAACCGTTGCTATTATCAAGTATGAGTGCACCGCTAAAGTGCTTCAGCGGCGGGCTGGGCTGCTGAGGGATCAAATAGCGGCAGCAGAGACGAACTATCAAGCGCTGGATGAAGAGCGATCACGCTTGCGCAGAGTCATTCGGCTGTTTCAAGAAAAGCTTTTTGGCAAAGATCAGGAAGTGAAGCAGCTTCAGTCTCAAGTGACTGCGCTGAAAACAGAAAATGAAGCGCTTAAAGCAGACTCAGAACAAAGCAAAGCCTATGCAGAGCTGCTAGAAGAATTTGAGAAGCTACAGAAAGAGTTTGATCAGGTTGCTAAAAGGCGCAAAGAGCTGGCCAAAAACAATCAGAGCTTAGGCGGACGTGTGGCCCACACTAAGCGATTCCGTAAAGAACGCGATGAAGCTAGAGCCCAAAGAGATGAGGCCCGAGCCATTTTGGCCGAGCAGCAGGAGCAAATTGATCAGCTCAAAGTGCTCAACCAAACGCTACGTTCAGACAAAATGCAAATGGCTCAGCAGATCAGCGATTTGAAGGCGAGCTGAATATGAAGCTAGCCGAGCTTAAGAAAAAGACTTATGTCAGAGCTGATGTCACTACGACAAGGCAGCTCAAAGCTAAATTCGCAGATATCAAACCTCTTGATATGCGGTACACAGCGTCTTGGGAGAAGGCACTAGCTATCCTAAAATCAGCCGGAGACTTAACCGAGAAAGCGGCGTCTGGAAAGTCATCTCAAAAGAATGATCTTAAAGATTCAAAGCTAGCGCCAGAGAGAGCATTCGAAGACTGGCTTGATAATCCACCTGGAGACTTGAAAGACCTGTTTGCAGAAGCCGATTCGGCCTTAAACGATTTTGATGACAAGCTAAAAAAGGCTGAGCGCTTAACAAAGGTGGCGAAAACAATGGCTGGTAGCTTAGACGAGTTTGCAGAGGCTAGTCTGTCAGAGGCTCAACAGCTCGCAAAGGCTGCTACAGAAGCTGACGACCTTTCAAGACAGGCCAACCTCAACTAATCTGCTGTGATAGACTTGTACAATATATAAGTCAAGTGCTGGCGATGAAAGTAGTTACCTTCAGCGAAGCGAGAAATAAGCTCAAAGCCGTTTTAGATCGCGTTATCGACGATGCAGACTACACCATCATCACTCGCAGAGATGCTGGTGACGACGCGGTAGTGATGTCTTTGGACTATTTTAATAGTTTGATGGAAACGGTTTATTTGTTAGAGTCTCCAGCAAATTCGGCCAGCCTGAAGCGGTCTATTGAGCAATATAGAAAAGGGCAGGTGACTGAGCGATCGCTACTGAATGAGTAGACAGCTCGCCTGGACTGATGAGGCATGGGGCCACTATCTGTATTGGCAACAGCAAGACAAAAAAACACTTAAGAGAATCAATAAGCTTATTAAAGCGACCAAAATTCTCCCTTTTGAAGGCATCGGCAAGCCAGAACCTCTAAAAAGAGACTTGTCTGGCTTTTGGTCGCGCAGAATAGATGATACTAACCGTCTGGTCTACGCTGTAGATGACAGCTACTTGACGATTATTGCCTGCCGATATCACTACTGAACCGCGCCTGCTAGGACTTCGACGTGTAGCAGGCAATTTCGTTCATTTGGCCTACCGACACATAGCCCTTTAAAGCGCCTCTAAAAACAATCAATAGAACTGACGCGAAATAGGGTACAACTAGACTGCCTTTTTGAATCAACCGATCTTGATAAGCTAGATCGCCGCATTTCGTCGTTTTGATCTGTCATTTAGCGCTAATTTGCAGCTAATTCAGGTTTTACCTTGACGAATGGCACCGATGTTGCTCTAATTTGGACTACATTCCACACCCCACCTATGAAGTCTTCACACCCTGCTGAGTCTAGCCATTCAGCGCCAACTCACTATTCGCCCTCTGTACCGATGACGGTATACCGGGAGCTAGCGGCTGAGCTAAGAGCAAACCAGGCCGTTATTGATTCGCTGAATTCTCGAAATCAGCAGTTGCTGAGCCAGAATCAAATGCTCAAGCAAGAGATTCATAACGTGGTGCAAGCAGCGCTACAGCTAGGACAGTTTGCAGGCGTTGCTCGGCAGACGGCAGGGGAAGGCACTGGGCAGAATTTTCGCCAGGACTTCCCCAACGCGATCGCCCCTGACACGCTAGCCAAACTCGTCAGAAGCGAATCCGAGGCCCCTCGCGCCCCGCAGTCACCAAACGCTGCACCAGCAACGTCCCATAGCCGCGTACCACGTCCGATCGCTCAAAACCCAGCTAAGCATTCAATGAAGGTGCCTGCTGTAAAGCCTGCGGCTAAAGAAGCCGCCCGTGAAGCTGCTAGAGATGCTGCCAGGATTTCTGAGAGAGCT
The DNA here is from genome assembly GCA_963793265.1 of uncultured cyanobacterium. Taxonomy (GTDB): domain Bacteria; phylum Cyanobacteriota; class Cyanobacteriia; order Phormidesmidales; family Phormidesmidaceae; genus Phormidesmis. The sequence goes on along the minus strand of CAWBZI010000001.1, from coordinate 510,962 downwards.
AACATCGCCAGGCAGCAAGCGCCTCAAAGACAGCCAGCTAGACAGCAGTCCCTCAAACGAACTGAGGCTCCGATTAAAAGCGCGATGGCCAAAGCGCCCTTGCCAAAGCTATTTACGGAGAAAGGGGGAAGCTATCGCAGCACGTCTCTAGAGTCTTCAGAGAATAAGGAAATAGGCGGCATTTGGCTGGCGCTTTCGATTATTTTGATCATCGTGACGGCCTTTGGTGCAGGATTCTTAATCATGAAGCCGTTGCTAAACGACCGCTAAGGCCGCAAATGGTATTAGTATATGCAGTGTCACCAAGCTTGTAGTTTCGGTGCTGCTGTCAATACTGGGGAGATGTGTGTTTAAGTCATGAAAAGAGTTGAAGCGATTATCCGTCCTTTTAAATTAGATGAGGTCAAGATTGCCCTGGTGAACGCGGGCATCGTGGGCATGACCGTTTCAGAAGTGCGTGGGTTTGGTCGGCAAAAGGGCCAGACAGAACGCTACCGCGGATCTGAGTATACGGTTGAGTTTTTGCAGAAGCTGAAGCTAGAGATCGTGGTTGAAGACACACAGGTGGATATGGTGGTGAGTAAGATTGTCGAAGCTGCTCGCACAGGTGAGATTGGCGATGGCAAGATATTTATCAGTCCGGTTGATGAAATTGTCCGCATCCGTACTGGCGAGAAAAATCTGGAGGCTGTTTAGAGACTGTCTAAAAAGCTCTACAGCTTCGGGGAGATGGCAATTTGCTATCTCCCTTTTTTGATGAAGGTTTTCTTGTTGAGGCGCAAATGAAAAATTCTGCAATAACGAAAGCTGCCGTTGAGGCGCGCCTGCAAACCTATGCTCGCTTTGGCGTTGATTTGGGTTTGGATCGGATTGAAAGGCTGCTGCAAGACATGGGCAATCCTCAAGCGCAGGTGCCGGTTGTTCATATTGCCGGGACTAATGGCAAAGGGTCGGTTTGCGCCTATCTATCAGCGGTGCTTACTGCCGCAGGCTACCGCACGGGCCGCTATACTTCACCCCATTTAATCGACTGGACGGAGCGCATTTGTATAGACGGTGAGCAGATTAGTTGGGAAGCTTTGCAAAGTAGTTTGGAAGTAGTGATAGAGGCGATCGCACCAAACATCCCAACCCCAACTCAGTTCGAGGTCTTCACAGCCGCCGCCTGGCAATACTTTGCTGATCAGCAGGTCGATATTGCTGTTGTAGAAGTGGGATTAGGGGGCCGATTGGACGCGACCAACGTATTCAAAAAGCCGCTGGCTACTGCGGTTGTTTCAATCAGCCGCGATCACTGGCAGCGACTGGGCGATACGATCGCTGAGATCGCAGGTGAAAAAGCCGGTATTACGAAGGCTGACGTTCCAATGATCGTTGGCCCTGTGCCTGACGAAGCGGCGAAGGTGATAAAGGCCCATGCAATCAAACTCGACGCGCCCCTAGTATGGGTGACACCTGCTGAAGAAGTTTCTACGCACCCGCCTCGGCTGAGCTATGACGGCATTGAGTATCCGCAGACTTTGTTGGGCGATCATCAGCGGATAAATTCGGCCTGCGCGATCACGCTCATTCAAACCCTCCGCACCCAGGGCTGGAAAATTCCTGATAGTGCGATCACTCAAGGCATGGCGAATGTCCAATGGCCAGGACGATTGCAGCGAGGGCAGTGGAAGGGGCAAGATCTATTGATTGACGGCGCGCACAATAGAGATGCAGCGCGATCGCTCAGAGCCTATATCAACCGCACGTCTCCTCATCAGTCGATTACCTGGCTTATGGGCATGTTGAGCACCAAAGATCACGAGGGCGTTTTTACAGAACTTTTGCGGGCAGGCGATCGCCTCCACCTAGTTCCTGTACCTGATCATTCGAGCGCAGAGCCTGAGAACCTGGCAGCGATCGCCCAAACCATCTGCCCTCAAATCAACACTTGCATTCACCCGAATCTCAAAACAGCACTACCCGTTGCAATCCAAACCTCACCTACCGTTCTATGCGGCTCACTCTATCTCATCGGCCACTTTTACGAGCATCACCAGTCCTAAACCTAGCCCTGCTCATACCCAATCGGCGTTAAATAACAGCCCGCAATCTTCCACGCACCCGACTGCTGCTGCTGCATCGTATAGGTCGCTCGAATCAACTGACCGTTATTGTCCATTAGCATCACCTGCTGAGCCGGAAACCCTTCAATTTGCACTAAGTCCTCAAACATCACCGAGCGAGGCCGATGCACAGGCGGGTAGGCCGCTTTGACCATTTCTACAAAATTCTCAGCCGTCCCAAACTGCATTTGAATACCGGGGGCAGCCTGAGCAAAAGCAGCGATCGCATCGTCGTCTTGAAATGCCTTAATTTGCTGCTCAATTGCCTGGCGGATAGCCATCAAATCCACGTTTGTCATCTTGATAAAGATCGTCTTTTCCGTTATTTCCATCATCTTCAAACGAAAAGCAACAGCCAGCCCTCTTCAGATAGAAAGATCCAGCCGTGAGCCAGTGATAAGATTTACCGTGCGCCTTAAATGACGGCGAAAAATTAGCAGCGCCCGCCGCCGCATTCCTATGCCCATTATCGACGTTCAAAACTTAGGCAAGGTCTACCCAGTCGCGATTAAAGCGCCTGGGCTTAAAGGTACGGTGCGCCACTTCTTCCGCCGCACCTATCGCAATATCGAAGCTGTCAAAAACGTTTCCTTCACAATTGAGCCGGGAGAGATTGTCGGATTTTTGGGGGCCAACGGTGCGGGCAAAACCACCACCCTCAAAATGCTTACGGGCCTCATTCATCCCTCTACCGGCAACGTCAGCGTTTCAGGCTACAGACCTTTTGAACGAGACGCTCAGTTTTTGCGCCAAATCACGCTGGTAATGGGCCAAAAGCAGCAGCTTATTTGGGACTTGCCCGCGCTTGATTCATTAAGGATAAACGCGGCTATCTACAACCTGACAGAAACCGAATCACGCCAGCGCATTAGTGAACTTGCTGAAATGCTTTCTATTCAAGAGCAAATTAAGCAGCCTGTGCGCAAGCTGTCTTTAGGCGAGCGGATGAAGGCGGAAATGCTAGCGGCCTTACTCCACCGCCCGCAAGTTCTTTTCTTAGACGAGCCGACGCTGGGTCTAGATGTAAACGCGCAGGTCGCCGTCCGTCAGTTTTTACAGGAGTATAACCAGCGCTACGGGGCAACTGTGCTGCTGACGAGTCACTATATGGCTGATATTACGGCTTTGTGTGATCGCGTCCTAGTCATCCACCAAGGCAACCTCATTTACGATGGCCTGCTTGACGGCCTGCTAGAGCGCTTTGCTCCCTATCGAGAAGTCTCCGTCGAATTTGAGCGCCATCAGTCTGTCGAAAAATCAGCGCTTCTAGCCTACGGCAACCTCCAAACGCTAGACGGCTGCAAAGCAACCTTTTTAGTAGAAGCAAGCGACCTAACCCGCAGCGTCTCCAAACTATTAAACGACTACGCCATTCAAGATCTCACCGTAGCCGAACCCCCCATTGAAGACGTTATCGGTAAAGTCTTTCAGTCCGGCTCTCTCTAATATTCTCCTTACCCGCTCGAAACACTATGACTAGCCCGCGCCCCTTCCGAATCGCGCGAACCTTTCTCTCGGTGTATTACGCCTACATGGTTGAATACCGCGCAGAGCTAATTTTTTGGGTGCTTTCGGGTAGCTTTCCCCTCATATTTTTGGGCCTATGGAACCAGGCAGCGCAAAGCGGCGACTTAGGCTTTACCCCCACAGAATTTGCCCGATATTTCCTGGCCGTCTTCTTAGCCAGGCAGCTTACCGTTGTGTGGGTCATCTGGGATTTTGAAAAAGAAGTTGTGCAAGGCAAACTTTCGCCGCTACTGCTTCAGCCGATTGACCCAGTTTGGCGACACTTCTTCGGTCACTTGGCTGAAAGACTCACCCGTCTGCCGTTCATATTGCTGCTAGTTGGCCTATTTTGCCTACTCTATCCAGACGCCATGTGGCTTCCCACACCCTATGCTTTCTTTTGGGGATCGCTCACTTTCATGCTGTCGTTTTGCCTACGGTTCTTAATTCAATACACCTTTGCCATGCTGGCTTTTTGGGTAGAGCGAGCGACCGCCATCGAGCAATTTTGGTTTCTCTTCTACACCTTCTTGTCGGGCATGGTCGCCCCGCTAGAGCTTTTCCCAGCGGCCATTCGAGAGTTTGCACTGTGGACGCCTTTTCCCTACCTAATCTATTTTCCAGCCAGCCTATTAGTAGGGCTACCGGTAGATCTCGTTCGAGGACTGCTGACAATGGCCGGTTGGGGGATCATCGCTCTTGTTATCAACCGTAAGTTATGGCGAGCGGGCCTCAAGCGCTACTCAGGGATGGGCGCATAATATATTATGTATTCATTATGCATAATGGATAGTGATGTAAAAAATATGACTCCTTCTATCTTTTAGGAGAGCATCAATTTCACTGCCTTTGCTAATGCTTTTATATCAATTCTAATCAATTCAACGATTATTGGTTTTTAACCTTCCAGTGATAATACGAACAAGATTAGGCTATTTAGCTGATGTATGGCCTAAGTAATGTTTACTATGTTGACTTAAACAAAGCGACACGTAGTAATAAATGCTTACGTACGTACGGGTAAATGCTGATGCGGTAGCAAAAGTGTTTGTACTAGGAGCGCTTTGTCGGTCTACCGCGTCTTCATTGTTACGACTTTCTATTTACAGATTTCTATCTACAAAAGTGCAGCCCCATTTAGGATTGAGTTCTAAAAACTGATGAGTAGTTTAATTCCATTAAAACAGCCTGCGACCTTTGGCAAAGCGTCCTTACAGGTGCTTCGAGCGCCATCTGAGCCACAGACAACACCTGCCAGTGAAATTCCGCTAACAGAGCTGTCTAACCACGATTTAGTTAGCCGATGTCAAGACCAGTGCAACAAGGATAGGGTTGCCTTTGAAGAGCTAGTGAGCCGCTACCAGCGCTATGTTGACAAACTTTTGTATCACCTCGCTTCTGACTGGTCTGATAGAGCTGATCTGGCTCAGGAAGTCTGGATTCGTGTTTACCGCAGCATTCACCGCCTTAAGGAGCCTGCCAAGTTCAAGAGCTGGCTTGGTAGAATTACGACGAATCTGTTCTACGACGAACTGCGCAAACGTAAGCGGTTCAAAGGGTCTGTCTCTTTAGATGCGCCTCGCTATTCCAGCGATGGTCAGTATGACTGGGAGCTACCTTCAGTGGAGCCTACGCCTGCTGATTCTATGATGACGCAGGAGTTTCACGATCACCTGAAGCAGGCGATGGCCGAGCTACCTGACGTGTTTCAAAAAACCATCGCTATGCGCGAACTGCAGGGGCTTTCGTACGAGGAAATTGCCAATATCACAGGCGTTTCACTCGGTACGGTGAAGTCTCGGATTGCTAGAGCGCGGCAGCGGCTGCAAGAGAAACTAAAAATGTATTTGAATGCAGGATAGTTAGGTGCAGGCGAGAGCATGGCAATTACTGCTTGAGATATCGCTTGTAGGTGAGACTACTTTTAATATTCTTGCTCTTTTATCGTAAGACTTTTATTTTGGCGGTGAAGTTCCAGTTCAAATGTTACGCAATATGTCCATTGACAAACGGATAGTTAATGTACGCGAAAAAAGTTAAAACTGGGAACTGAATCTAAAGAACTGGGGTCAAAGATAGATGGTCAAAGGGCTTTATAGCGGGCAAGGCGTAGGGCGATATCTGCGAGTGCTACAGCTATTTTGGCGAGTCGCGATCGCTGCCGAATTAGAATACCGCGTTAACTTTGTGGTCGCTGTGATCAGCAGCATAGGCGGGCTTGCCGGTAGCCTGTTTGGCCTATTTTTGTTTTACCGCACGGGCTACACCTTTGACGGCTGGTCATGGAATGAGGCGCTTGTCGTCTTGGGTCTATTTACTCTGCTGCAAGGTATCTCGGCCACCTTTTTAGTGCCTAACCTCAATAAAATCGTCGGCTATGTGCAAGAAGGCACCCTCGACTTTGTGCTGCTCAAGCCCATCAGCTCACAATTTTGGCTAAGCACCCACACGGTTTCGCCCTGGGGCCTACCGGATTTGATTTTTGGGCTAATGATTATTTTTTATGCAGGCTCGCAGCTAGAACTTGCGCCTGTGGCCTATCTCGCGGTGCTGCCGCCTTTGGCGCTGGGCGTTATCAGCCTTTACAGCCTGTGGTTTATTTTGGGTGCAACCAGCATTTGGTTCGTCAAAATTTTTAATGTGACTGAAGTGTTGCGATCGCTCCTAGAAGCCGGTCGCTTTCCCGTGGCTGCCTACCCCGCCGCCTACCGCATATTCTTCACCTTTGTCGTGCCCGTTGCCTTTCTCACCACCGTGCCTGCCCAAACCATGATGGGCCGCAGCGAAGCCACCTGGCTACTGGGCTCAGCGGTTTTAGCTGCCGCCTTATTCCAGGCATCCAGGTGGTGGTGGAAGTTTGCGCTAAGGTTCTACACCAGCGCGTCTAGCTAAGATTTAGTCGCGATGAACTTAGCCGACTGTTAGCCGACTGGGGCGAGCTGCCGAACATCGGTTACCTGTCCAGTCACCGCCGCCGAAACGACCATCGCCGGGCTCATGAGCAAAGTGCGCCCTGAAGAAGAACCCTGTCGGCCTTTAAAGTTGCGATTAGAAGAAGACGCGCTAATTTGAGTGCCCTCTAGCTTATCGGGATTCATCGCCAGGCACATAGAGCAGCCTGGCTCTCGCCATTCAAACCCTGCTGTGACAAACACCTTATCTAACCCTTCAGCCTCAGCTTCCTGCTTTACCCGCTCAGAGCCCGGCACCACAAACGCCTTCACGCCGCTGGCCACGTGGCGACCTTTGGCCACATTTGCCGCCTCGCGCAGGTCAGTAATCCGACCGTTCGTGCAGCTTCCAATAAAGCAAACGTCCACCTTCACCCCTTCAATCTGCTGACCGGGCGCAAGCTGCATGTAACGGTAGGCTTCTTCTGCGATTGGCCTTTCATCATCCGGCATCGTCTCAGGCTTGGGAATAGACTCGTTTACACCAATGCCCTGACCGGGCGTAATTCCCCAGGTGATTGTCGGGGCGATCTCAGCCGCGTCAAACTGTACAAAGTCGTCATACTCAGCATTGGCGTCACTGCGCAGGCTCTCCCACCAGGCCACAGCGCTATCCCACTGCTCAGCTTTAGGCGCAAAATCACGACCCTTTATGTACTCGTAAGTCGTTTGATCGGGGTTCACATACCCACAGCGCGCGCCGCCTTCAATCGACATATTACATAGCGTCATTCGCCCTTCCATCGATAGGCTTTCAATCGCGCTGCCTGCAAATTCATAGGCAAATCCTACGCCGCCTTTGACTCCAAGCTTGCGAATCACGTGCAGAATGATGTCTTTGGCATAGACGCCTGTCGGCAGCTCGCCATTCACTTCAATGCGGCGAACTTTGAGCTTGGCAAGTGCTAGGGTTTGGGAGGCGAGTACGTCGCGCACTTGGCTGGTGCCGATACCGAATGCGATCGCACCAAAAGCCCCGTGCGTCGAAGTATGGCTATCACCACAGGCAATCGTCATCCCCGGCTGCGTCAGCCCTTGCTCAGGCGCAATCACATGCACAATGCCCTGACTGCCCGAACCCACATTAAAAAACTGAATGCCGTGCTCTTTGGTATTCGCCTCAAGCGCGCTCATCATCTTTTCAGCCATCGGATCGGCAAAGGGCCGTGACTGGTCTTCAGTCGGAACAATGTGATCAACGGTGGCGATAGTGCGCTGTGGGTACATCACCTTTAGCTGGCGCTCATTGAGCATGGCAAAGGCTTGGGGGCTCGTCACCTCATGAATTAGGTGCAGGCCGATGAATAGCTGAGTTTGGCCAGAAGGCAGCGTGCCTACGGTATGTGCGTTCCAAACTTTGTCAAATAGGGTGCCTTTGCTCATAGCGAATGTGCGTACCAAAAAGCGCAGTAGTAACGACTCAAAGACCTTGCATCAGGTCAGTTATTTATAGTAGACCATGGGTTCACGCCGTAGCGGATATCCGTTGCAGATCATTGCAGAAGCGCTTATGTCTAATTGACCGAATTTTTTATCCCTAAGTGACTGCTGGTGTGAACTCTAGCGCGATGCCGTTGAGGCAGTGGCGTTTGCCGGTAGGCTCAGGGCCGTCGTTAAAGATATGGCCTAAGTGTCCGCCGCAGCGATCGCAATGCACTTCAGTGCGGGTCATAAACAGCGTGTTATCAATGGAGGTGCCTATAGCGTCTTCATCAATTGGGGCGTAAAAGCTGGGCCAGCCTATGCCGCTGTCGAACTTAGTTTCAGAAAGGTATACCGGATTTTGACAGCCTGCGCAGTTATAGATGCCGGGCGCGTATAGCTTGTCGAGCGGGCTACTAAAAGGCGGTTCAGTATCGTGTTCGCGGAGCACGGCAAATTCTTTGGGCCCTAATATTTCACGCCACTCTTCCTTTGTCTTAGTGATCTCGAAGTCAGTATTTGAAACGGGTTCGGCTTCAGGATTGGGAGGGTTGAGTTTGCTTCTGAAAAAGGGGAGGCGGAAGAGGGCGACTAGGCCCACAAGCGCTCCACCAGTCTGTAGAAGATGACGTTTTTTCATAGGTTTGATAGCGGCTCGTTTAAGGAAAACTTAGCGATAATTACTTCCTTACATTAGCAATGCAGCCGCGCTATAGGATTCTGCGGAAAGGTAGAGCTATTGTGCTTGCAGACAAAAGCGGGCCCTTTCCTCTTCAGGATTGGCTTGCAGATAAGGTCTTACCCAGTCACAGCCTTGCGCTAGTAGATCTTGTAATCCGTTGTCTAAATGCCAGAGGTGATAGTAGCCATCCTGGGTTCTGGTGAAAAGATAGTCGCTATCGGGTGTGAAGCCGAGCTTGTCCTGTTGATGAGTTAATGTCCCTGGAAACTCTGCTAAGAGATCGCCGTTTGTGTTGTAAACACGGCTGATATCTTCGTCGGCAACTGTTATGACCATTTTCTGCTTATCTTCACTAAATCCGCCGAACATGCCGGGAAGCGTTGCAATCAGTTGGCCAGAGAAGTCGTGAAGGTAGGTTGTATCTTTTGAGTGTGAACGGGTTGCGATCGCTTGCGCCGCTTCATTCAAAACAGGGCTACTGCCGTTGAGCGAAGCTAGCAACTGACCCGACGCATCGTATAGCCGGGAGAAGCTGTCATCAAAAGAGTAGGTGACTATGCGCTGAGCGTCTTCGCTAGACGTGAAATATATCCCTTCTATGGTTGCAATAAATTGACCCGATGCATCGTGTAGCAGTTTGGTGGTATTCACTTTATGTGAATCCGCTTGAGAAGCGCCCTCGGCAGGCGGCGGACTCGTGAGAATTCTTTGACTATTAACAAAAAGAGGAAAAGATCCGCGAAAGGAGGCCAGTCGATTTCCTGAAGTGTCATACAGCTCAGTTTGACCCGCAGAAGCGCTCAAAAGTCTGGTGCCCTCCTCATTGAAACTCAGCCGCCCTGTAGCAGACATTAAAAGCTGACCCGATAAGTCGTAGAGACGGGATGTGTTATCAACATTCTCATAAGTCACTAGCCTTTGACTATCAGCACTAAAGCGAGTCTCATCGCCTATCAAGTTGGAGATAAGCTGACCAGAAGCGTCGTACAGTGAGGCATTGGCTCCCAGTTGATTAGAAGAATTTATCAGTATTACCCGGCCATCTGGGCTGAAGCCACGGGGAACACCTGCGATAGATGCGAGAAGCTTACCGGAAAAATCGTATACGAAAGACGTTTCGTCGGCGCGAGAATAGGTGACAATGGCTTGGCCATTTCGGTCGGATGCGTTAAGTGTATTTTTCTGGCCTGCTAGCGTGGCAAGGTGATTTCCCAATAAGTCGTATAGGCGAACCATTGAATTGTCAGTAGAGATAGCAGTGACTCTCTGTTCATCAGGAAATAAGGCTAGACGGCTGCCTTCAAAAGTAGCTAGAAGCTGACCTGAGAAATCGTATAGGCGAGAGAGATTATCCGTTTCTGCGTAGGTTACGAGACGCTGACTGGCCTTATCCGGTGAGATAATGGCGCTGTCAGCCTGAACGCTTGCTAGCATGTTGTCGTTATTTAGTGAGTAGAGACGAGAGGTGGTAGCTTCCTCGGACGAAGTTAGAAGCGCTTGATTGCCCTCACTAAACTCAGTGATATCTCCACTAAAAGTAGCCAGTTGCTGCCCTGATAAGTCGTATAGAGAAGAGGGCCTGCGGAAAGAAGTCTGTTCTCTGTATCCGGCTGCAGAGACCGCTATCAGATTGCCACCACGATTAAACAAAGGCGTTTTGCCCTCAAGAGAAGAAAGAAGCTGACCTGAAAAGTCATATAGGTTAATGGCGAAACGGTTACTCAAGCTAGTCGCGAAATGTTGACTATCTTCACTAAAAACGGGGGCGCTACTGCCTTCTAAAAACGATAAGAGATTTCCAGCGGCGTCGTAAAAGTAAGCGTCTGGAAGCTTTGAAGTGGCTACGCGCTGACCGTCTTTACTAATGTTAGGAGAAATTCCTTCCATCTCAGCAATTTGTCGCCCAGAAAGATCGTATAAAAGAGATCGATCGCCCGATGAAAGCGCTAGCCTTTGGCCGTCTTCACTCAGCCTTGGGAAAGTCCCCTCAAAGGTGCGCAAAAGCTCTCCTGATAAGTCATACACATAAACCTTTTCATCGATAAAGGAGGTGGTGACGATGCGCTGATCGCCTTGTGCAAATTGGGGAGAATATCCGTTGAAAGAGACGGTGCGATCGCTAGCAATATCATAAAGAACAGAAGTGGCGACAGCTCCCTGCGCGTACAGTATTTTCTGAGAGTTCTGGCTAAATGACGCAGATTTTCCGTCTAAGCGCAGACGGAGCGCGCCAGAAATATCATACAGATAGATAATATCAGAGCCTGTCGATGAGGTAAGTAGCTGCTGATTGTCTCCACTGAAGAGAGGGTTTGTTCCGTCGTAGGCGCGTATGAGCTGTCCCGAAAGGTCGTATAGGAATGTTTGATTTTCAAAGGTATTAGAAGTCGCTATTCGATTACCATCAGGGCTAAAAACGGGACGATCTCCCTTAACCTCTGCTTTCTCTAAAACGCTGTTAACCGCTGTTCTTAAAGCCAAACTGGCCGCAGGATGTTCTCTTGTAAAATCTGTTGCATCGTCCTGGTTCGATGAGGCTAATAGCTGTTCTGCTTCACGTGCGACTGTTATTGCGTCTAGCAAAAAGCCTAATCCGGCCTGTTGAACGGGCGGTCTTCTTAACAAAGCCGCGCTACGACGCTCTAAATCAATGCCTGCTCGAATAGTTTGTTGCTGCTGGCGAATGTCGGCTTCTGCCTGCTGAGCGATTTCTACTTGGGTTTGCGCCGCGGCGACCTGAGCTTGCGCAGCAACGGCGTTCTCCTCAGCCTCAGTCGCTTTAACTTGTGCAATCGCCTGTTCCGCTTCAGCCTGTTCTGTAGCCGCCCGCGCATGCTCCGCCTGCACCGCCGCCTGTTCTATTCGCCGTTGGGCCACCTCGACCTTCTGCTCAGCTTCGCCAATTTTTTGCTGGGACTCAGCTTCAATCTTTTCACTTTTCTCCTCAGCCTGCGCCACCTCTAGCTCTGTTTTTTCTGTTTTTTCTTCCAACGCTGCCTGCACTATGCTCGCTGCTTCTAGGTCGGCCTCGGCCTGCTGTATCTGATCGGCGGCTGCCAAACTATCTTGCTGCGCCTGCTCGCTCTCACTTTGAGCCGTACCAATCCGCTGACTCGCATACACGCCCGTAAAGGCAAACAGCGCGATCGTTCCCATCAAAATGCCCGAGCCGATCCGCAGGCGTTTGTTAGCGCTGCTGATTCTAGCCGTGGATTCTACATTCGCATCGGCCAGCGTTCGATTTGCCTGCGCCAGCGTTTGCCGGGCTTCTTCCACCGCTTCGGTCGCCAGCTCCTGACTCGCCGCTAAAAAAGCATAGTCCTCTGGCGGCAGCACTTTATCGGCTGACCATTGCTTCGCTTCGCGCAGGTCTCGCCCTTCTAGCAGCCAGGATTTGTCTAACCGATTAGACGCTAGCCAGGCAGCGATCGCCACCGAGTAAGGCCGTAACTCCGCAAGCTGCTGTCCTACCCATGTCGCATTAAAAATAGCTGCATAAATCAGGTTGTAAATGCGAAGCTGCCCCTGCCTTTCGACGACTAATCCAGAAAGCCGCAGGTCAATATGATCGGCATTCGCATTTTCTACGGCTAAGCCGCCTCTCGCTAAGATCTGTTGATAGAGCCCGAGCAGCCGGGCTGATTTTTGTTCGTCAGAGAGGAGGCGATCGCGAATCGTCCGCAAATGCTCCGGCTCATCATTCGACTGCCAGTTTTGCACCACATTCTGCTGAATCAGCCCGTCCACCCAATCCGCCACCGACTGCCCCTGAGGCGCATGAGCTGCCGCCACCAGTCGACAGATTTTTTGAGTCAAAAACGGCTGGCCGCCCGTCCACTTCAAAATAGCTGCTAGTGCTTTTTCCTGGTCATCAACGCCCAACCCATCTGCTAAAGGTCGCGCCTCTGCTAAGGTAAACCCCGTCAGCTCAACGGCTCTACCTACGTTAAAAGGCGTACTGCGTTTGTCTGAGATCAAATCTGAAGGCGTCGCCACCCCGAGTAAGGCAAAGGTGAGCCTACGATAAATCGAACTGTCGGCGCGTTTGTTGTAGCACTCGCGAATCGCCGCAAAAAAGCCATTCACCTTAAAAGGAAGGCTAAGCACGCGATCCACTTCATCGATAAAAATAACGACGTCACTTGCAATTCGCCGAAGCAAAACCGTTTCAACAAACTTGCTAAATCGCTTAACTAGAGACAAATGGCCGTTAGCTTCCCACCAGTCCAAATTATCGAAGTCCAAATTCAAATCGGTCGTAATGCTATCGATTACGCCCGCATAAAACTGCTCAGGCGTCGTTTCCTCATCAATAATGTCCGTCATCTGAATCGCGACGCAGGCCGTCCCCTCTGCCTGCAACCGCGCCATCGCCCGCACCCGCAAGCTCGACTTACCCATTTGCCGACAGTTGAGCACATAGCAAAACTCGCCTGCGCTCAGCCCTTCATAAAGCTCACTATCGGCCTGACGAGTGACGTAAGTAGGCGCATTGAGCTGAAGCGAGCCGCCAATTTGGTAAGGAGAAGCGTGGTATCCAGCATTCATTGTCTTATAGCCGCTCCCTAAAGTACTGTTTATATAAATCACACAGCGGCGCTGCTGCATTGCCCTGACGCTGCACCAGGCCCATGCTGTCTAGCTGAAAAACTTCATCGGTTGCAATGACGACCGGGCGATCGCTATTAATCATTTCTTCAATCGCACTCACCAGCTTTTCGTCCGAATGCAAATTTGCCAGGTGCCTGCGCAAATGATCGTCATAAGGCCCTTCTTCAGTGGGAGCCACGCGCAAAAACTGAGGCAGCGTCAGCCGACCTCTCGCCAATTCTCTTAGCGCCACCCGCACTAAATAAGGATGGCCGCCCACCATATCAGTCAGGCTATAAATTTCTGAGTCGCTCAGCATTAGGCCATGACGCTTAGCGAGATCGTCAACTTGAGAAATACTGAACTCAGACAGCTCTACCGGCATCCCTACATTAAAGGGCGACTGGTGCATATCTAGCGGAATATAAACTTCTCTAGAGTGGACAATTACGAGCCGCAAGCCTTGCCAGGTCACCTGATTTTTACCCCGCTCGTGCCAGGCGCGCAGCAAAGCAAAAAAGTCTTGAGCAATTTTGAGATGCTGAAACACCAAATCCACCTCGTCTAGCCCCAAGATTAGAGGCTCTTTGATTTGAGGCAGCACGTGTTTTTGAAAAAAGTTAGTGCACTTTCGCTTGTTCCCGAGCGCACTAGATTTCCAGATAGCATCCATCGGGATATCTAAACTAAGTTCTTCGGCAATTACCGCGCAAAACCAGCGAAGAAACTGCTCTAAGTCACTAAAAATCTCGCCGTCTGCCTCCTGAAAGTAAATCGGAACGGCGCGATAGCCCTGCTTTTTACCGTGATCTAAAATTCGGGTCATCAAAGAAGATTTGCCCATCTGCCGGGCCGCTTTAATTCTGATCAGCGCGCCGGGCTGCTCTATTTCGGCGTAGCAGTCGGTTTCGATGGGCGATCGCCTCACGTAAAAAGGAGACGTTAAAGGCACCTGCCCCTCTGGATTCTCTAAGATCACGCCTGTTGGTTCAGCACTCTGGTCAGTGCTCGAACGCCACGCTGGCTTATCCTTAATCGGATCTACCGGCATATTCTTCTGGGTTTCTCGCTCGACCACTTTCGCAGATCTCGCCATCAATACAGGCGTAATGCTCTGTACGATATCTTCAAAATCAATAGCACTACAGCCAAACTTATAGGCAATATCGTAAGACTTGCCTGCTCCGAGCGCATCGTAAAAGCCGACTGCAAAATTGATTGCAGCGCGATCGCCCACCGCATTATTCATCCCGATTACATAGTCCACATGCCGATGAATGGCTGCTGCCTGCGTCTCTGAGTAGCAGGCGTTTAGCAGCACACACTCTATTTGCCCGGCAAACAGAGCAAACAAATTTGCCAGTGCCTCACTGCTCGCCAGCTTTGCCTTGCCATCAGTCGTATGCAGCGCTAGCCCGTCTGCGCCAAAGCCATGCCCCGAAAAGTGGACGATATGCGGCTCTACATCTAAGAGCGATCGCCTCAACTCTTCTGCATCTATTGCCCAGCGCGTAATAATCTCAAAACTTTCTCGCCGTCTCGCCCGCTCTAGCCCTTGGCGTATATTCTTAGCCTCTTCATCCAAGCTCAACCGACTCGTCGATCGAGGATTGGCCGCTAAAAATAGAATTTTTTTAATCGCCGCCATGCTCTATCCAAACCAGAAATGAAAATTATGTCGCCCGTTAGTATTGCTTGAACTTAAGCCTTGTTCGCGGTCGCTTTCCCCGCCTCGTACGCCTGATCGAACAAAGCCTCTAGCTGAGCATGTCTGCCGCGAAGCTGATCGATCACGGTCTTACCCCATTCCAAATAATCATCTATTCGCTTTGCTGACCAGTCTGCGGGCGGAACAGTGGCCATATCGCGAAGATTAGCCGTTTTATCAGCGAGCTTGAGGAGCTTAGCGCGATCGCTCAATCCACCGGCATGATCAATCTGCTGCTGCTTGCGAATCGGGCTTGGCAAAGACTTATCATCAGTCACCTCACTCACAATATCGCGGACAGTTTTACCAAAGCGCTGCTCAATTTCTTCAAACGTAGTGTCGGTATCTTCAACTGTATCGTGCAGCAAAGCCGCTATCAAAACGCACTCGTCTGTAATGTCCGCTTCATTAATCAAAATATTGGCCACCGTAATAGGGTGATTGATATAAGGCGTTTGATCAGCGCCCTTACGACGTTGATTGCGGTGTTTGTCAGCGGCAAACGTCAGCGCTTGCAAAAATTGGGCTGTCAGCACTTTCGGATGTGAAGTCATAGCGTCAGGAAGCCTTGGAGAAATGTTACGAAAAGAAGATAAAAGGGCAGAAATACAACAGTCTTTTGCTTAACAAATCATCAAATAATATTTCATCAAAAAGGGTGAATCGTTCCCGAAAAGCAGGGAACCTTAAGAAGGTCATATTAATTGAGATAAGCCGCTCACAGAAAGGCTTTCAGGAGGCTATAAACTGTCCTCATAGACCTATTACTGGGAATCAAATCGCTTTAAATAATCTTAGCGTTTGGCTTTCATAATCCCTGTCAGTATTAAAAACACGGCATGCTCAACGAAACTGCTCTGTTCCACCAAAAAATTGTTCACTACTAAACGCTATGTCAACCTCTGCTGCGACTAAAACAAAGTTCTGGATTGTTTGCTGCCAAGAAAACGAAGTTACTCAGCAGATTTCTAGAGCTGTTTCTGAGTGGCAGCTACCGGGTGTGCGATCGCTCATCTACGAACAGCCCTCAGTCGATCAGCCTTCAGCATTCAATGCTGTTGCTGAGTCTGACTACGCCATTTTTATTACGCCTTGCGATCAGCCCAGCGTTCAAATCAAGGTCAGCCCGCTGGGCACTACTCAAAATAATAGTGCTGATGTAGCCGATGAAAGCCCGGCTGCGCTGCTGACGGCAATGCATGAGCGGCACTCACAGTCGCCTCAGTCCTGGTGGTTTCAGCTTCCAACGACTGAAATGCGAGCTAAGCAAATTCGCCCCGTTGCGGCTGAAAAGTCTGTGGCCCAAGCGCTGAATCAAATTGAGATTTTTGTGCGGAACTACCGATTGGCCGATCGCCCCTAGAACTACCAACAACTCTTCCAAAGCACCTGCGCAGCGCTCCTTTGCCACGCCACAGGCAGCACGCTCTCTGTCTTAAGTCTTCTTAACGCTAAAGGACACCTTTAGAGCTAGGAATGGTTCCCGCTCTACGGGGGTCAGCTTCTGTGGCCATTCGCATTGCTCGCGCAAACGCCTTAAAGGTCGCTTCGATGATGTGGTGCGAGTTAATGCCGTCTAGCTGACGAACGTGTAGCGTCATTTGGGCGTGGTTAATGATTGCCACAAAAAATTCGCGGACGAGCTGCGTGTCGTAGGTGCCTACGCGCTGAGTTGGAATCTCTAGGCCGTAGCTGAGATGCGGGCGACCTGAAAAATCAAGCGATATTTGCACCAGCGCTTCGTCTAAAGGGGCAACAAAGTGACCGAATCGGGTAATGCCTTTGCGATCGCCCAATGCCTGATGCAATGCCATTCCCAAGGTAATGCCCACATCTTCATTGGTGTGATGATCGTCAATTTCAATATCCCCGGTTGCTCTCACCTCAAGATCAAACAGACCGTGAGAGGCAATTTGATGCAGCATGTGATCTAAAAAGGGAATGCCTGTATCGGCAGTGCACTTGCCGGTGCCGTCTACGTTCAGCGTTACCTGTACATCGGTTTCTTTGGTGGTGCGGCTTACTGAAGCGGTGCGATCGCTGCTTTTCACAGCCATCCCATTTGCAGATGTCCCATTTGCAGACAGTCCATTTTCAGCAATCCGAGAAGCACTAGAAACCATAGCCGTATTCAATAACTTAATTCACTCTCTACATACTACGACTTTCAAGTGCAGGCGATCGCAACACCTCAGCCCCTCAGCAATCCGCCGCCAATTCTGGCCGCGATTGAATCTTTTCAGCCCAGCTAGCATAATAGTGATCTAGCGCGCTAAGTTCGGTGAGGTTTTAACCTATGTCTGTCCATGAACTCAACCACCTAATGACCTACGTTATTGAGGGCTGGATGCTCTTCAGCGCAGGCTTCACCAGCGTAGCGTTTGTTTCATTTGTGGCCAGGCGCATTCAAGAAGATGAGGCAGCGATCGCTCAAGCAAATGCCCAGCTAGAGGCCCAAACCCAAAGCATCAGCGAAACCGAAGACCTGACAGTTACAGCCGTAGCGCCCGTTAGCCGAGCAGTCGAAAGCTCGAAAGCACCCAAGACGCCTGCACCTAAAGCGCCCAAATCATCACCTTCTGATACGGGCGACGAGCAGCTTGCAGATGAAGCCGAAGAGGCGGCTCGGTTAGAAGAAGTCGCAGCGGTTTCTGAAAAGCTCGCAAAGGCTAAAGAAAAGCAATCAAACGCCTCCTCTGTCTCAGTATCTACCTGATGCAACAGACCTACGTAAAACCGTATAGCATAATTGAGCTAGTTGGTTTCCCAAACGGGAACAGCAAACCAGTCTTGCAAGAAGGCGGATAGTAGCTGGATTTTGGTAGAAAGGTGGCGGTTCGTGGCATAGCTCAAGTAGGCCGTTAGCGGTGGTGGGCTGTAGTTGTCCAAGATGATTTTGAGCCGACCTGATTGTATGGCTTCGCCGACGATGAAGGTGGGTAAAAGCGCAATGCCGACACCTGCGATCGCCTCTTCCCTCAGCACTTCTCCATTATTTGAATAGCCCTTACAGCGCAGCTTCACGCTCAAAAGCTTGCCGTCTTCGCCTGTAAGCCGCCACTTACTGCTCGTTGCTAAATGCCCATACTCCAAACAGTCATGCGCTGACAAATCGCTTGGGATGAGCGGGCGTTCCTCGCTTTTCGAGATAGCTCGGTGAGGCGCAGACTACTCTGCGGATGGGTGCGATCGCCTGCGTGACCAAAGCCTCATCTGCACTCATCTGAGCAATTCGTAGGGTCACATCAAAGCCTTCTTCGATTAAATCGATAAAGCGATCGTTGAGCGTGAGCTGTACCTGAATGTCTGGGTAGCGCTGCATGAACTGTGCGATCGCCTCTGCCAAATGCATTGTGCCAAACGACATCGGCGCATTAATTCGCAGCGCCCCTTTCGGCTCACTCTGAAGCTGCGTCACCGCCTCTTCAGCCGCCGCTACCTCGGCCAAAATATCCACACAGCGCTCATAATAGGCCCGCCCCGTATCAGTCGGACTCACTCGCCGGGTTGTCCGCTGCAATAGCTGCACATCCAAATTGCCCTCAAGCTGCGCCACCAGCTTATTCACCACCGACCGCGATAGCCCCAACTGCCTTCCTGCCGCCGCAAATCCACTGTGATCCACCACAGCCGCAAACGCTCGCATACTTTCCAACTTATCCATAAAGGTGCCTAGCTTAGCTGCTTTGATTGTATTCTAAATAGATACAATCTGCGTATTAAATAGACTATTGTCTTTTAATTTAATTCAATCCATAATAGAAACAGTTAAATGTCACACCCGATTGCAGGGCAAGGAGACTCAACATGCTCACAGTTCGCAAGGCTAACGACAGAGGCGCTTCGCAGTTTGGCTGGCTAGATTCTAAGCACACCTTTTCCTTTGGTGGATACATGGACTCCGGCCATATGGGCTTCAGCGATTTGCGTGTCATCAATGAAGATCGCGTTGCGCCCGGCGCGGGTTTTGGTACGCACGGCCACCGAGATATGGAAATTCTTTCCTACGTATTAGAAGGAGAGCTAGCGCACAAAGACAGCATGGGCACCGGCTCAGTCATCCGCCCCGGCGACCTACAGCGCATGAGCGCAGGCACAGGCGTTATGCATAGCGAAATGAACGCTTCGGCAGACAACCCAGTTCATTTCTTGCAAATCTGGCTGCTGCCTGACACCAAAGGCATTGCGCCCGGCTATGAGCAAAAGCACTTTGAAGCGGCTGAGCGGCAAGATCAGTGGCGGCTGATTGGCTCTCGCGATGGCCGCGATGGCTCGGTGACGATTCATCAAGACATGAGCCTGTATACTTCGACTTTGAACGCTGGTGCAAAGCTAACGTATGAGCTGGCGTCGCAGCGGAAAGCCTGGCTTCAGGTGACTCGCGGGTCTGTGCTAGTAAATGGTGAGGCTTTGACGGCTGGGGATGGGGTTGCGATCGCGCAGCTTCCTGAACTAGACATCACAGCCACCACCGATAGCGCAGAAGTTCTACTCTTCGATCTATCGGCTTAGCAAAAGTCTCATAACGGCTGTTGTTAGATCGCAAAAAGAACAACAAAAATTGCCCCCAACTGCTCAAGAATTGCAGTTGGGGGCAATAGGCTAGTTTGCTATACTTTCAAGTCGAAGCGGTTAAGATTCATCACCTTGTTCCACACGGCTACAAAGTCTTTCACAAACTTCTCTTGCGAGTCTTGGCAAGCATACGTTTTTGCCTAAGCGCGAAGCTGCGATGTCCAGGGGTATTCTCATCAGCGCAAAACCTGTTTCTACTAAGTCTACAAACCGATCGTTCATGCTGAGCTTGATTTGAATATCAGGGTAGCGATCTAGAAAATCTTTGAGCCTGGGCACCACCTGAAGCTGCCCGAATGAAACGGGGCAGTTGATTCTGAGTATGCCTGAAGGCTTTTGACGACGGCCAACGCTGGCTTCAGCTTGCGAGATCGCTTCTAAAACATGTTGCGCTTCGGTATAGAAGCGATCGCCTGCTTCAGTGAGCGTCAGTTTTCTATTCGAGCGCGTCAGTAGCTGCAGGGCCTCGCAACTGAGATGGCAGAGCGAATTTTGCGCGCTTACTTCAGCGAAGGTCAGAATATCAGCGATGCTGATACGCTAGCAGTACTGGCTGCTGAGGTAGGTGTAGAGACAGTAGAAAATGCTAAGTCTTTTTTGCACTCTACCGAAGGGATTGAAGCGGTTCGAGCGATGGAGAAGCAAGTAAGTTTGAAAGGCATTCACGGCGTTCCTGCACTTCAGATTGGTGTCCAAACTATTCCTGGAGCACAGTCAGTCAGCGCTTTAGTATCTGCCTTTCAGAAAGCGGCTGACAAGAGGAAAGTGGCTAGTCGCTAACGTTATTCAGATTGCGTTTGATTGTTGTTCTAAGCATTGATGGAGAAAACGGGCTATGGAAAAGAAGAATCGCGCCATTATCATCCACCAGGGAAAAACGTTCAAGAGCCTTGTTCAAGATGATGAGAAAGTCACCGTGACTTTCACCGATGGTTCGCAAGAAGTCGGTGACATGCTGATTGGTGCAGACGGCATCACGTCTTCTGTTCGGCAACAGCTACTGCCCACTTATGAACCTCAGTATGCAGGCTACGTGGGCTATCGAGAACTGGTCGATGAATCAGATTTAGATGCAGAGACTGCTGAGATTTTCACCGAACGCTTTGTGTTCTATGAGTTTCCAAACTCTCATATTTTGCAATACGTTATCCCAGGTGAAAATGAGTCTTTGATTCCTGGCGAGCGCCGGTTCAACTGGGTCTGGTACGTTAACTACGATGAAAAGACAGAATTGCCTTCCTTGCTGACTGACAAGAACGGTCAGCGCCGAGACTATTCTGTTCCGCTGCATCTTGAAGCGGCCTAGCAAAATAATACCTAAATGTGGCTCTGGCATAGTATTTGTCATTAAAGGTTCAGCGAGAGTGTCGTTGCACTAAAGGACTATTTGCGTATCACTTCAATCTATCTATTTGTTCTCATACCTCTAGATAACGAGACATCGAAAGAAGAACTAAGTCGTTGCGTTCAGCGAAACAAACTGTGCGACGGCCTCAGCGAAAGTTTTCATTATAGAAAGCTGTAAGCCTAGCTCAGTCTCTCTAATTGAGTGTTCGATCTGGCCTGTTTGTCTAAATTTGCAATTGTACAGGTCAATCTCAGATAGCGGCGCATCTTGGAGCGCAGGACAGACAGCTAGTGGCATCTCTGAAACACCAACGAACTGAGGCTGAAAGTGTCGACTGATAAATGTGAGAGAGTTGCTAGACTTCACCAGGTTCAGCTCTTCAGGATTTGAAAGTGGTATCTCGAAAAGTCCTGGAGATAAAACCGCTGAGGCAACGCCAGCCGGATCGCTGGATAGGAGTGGAATAAAATCAGGAACTGCGGTAGTAAGCAGATGAGTCAACTGGTCAGTACGATCTGGTTCAGAACCACTTCCTACGTAGAAGAACAAGCCTGGCGCTATCAGAGCGGATGAGTGCAGCGCAAAGTAGGCATCGATTCGGTCGTTCTGTCGTAGCCATTTTCTGACCGCGACGCACTCGGGATAGGTGTCTATCGTGAAGTCACCTTCTAAATCGCGAGTCTGTTGCGCCTCATTGCTAAGGAGTCGTTCGCAAATAAATTACCGATTTCAGGTTGATTAAACAGCATAATTTTGCGACGCTGTTGAGATGCCAAACGCTCAAACAGTTGAAACCATCCGTGTAAAATATCTAGCCTTAAGCAACGATTTAGATGAACGGGGTCGTCGTCGCTGGGCCGCAACCGAAGCGATGGCCATCGGGCATGGTGGCATTGTCGCGGTGGCAAATGCCACTGGGCTATCAGATCGAACCGTGAGAAATGGTATTCAAGAGCTGCGTAGCTCAACGCCATTAACGGCGAGTCGCCAGCGGCGAGCGGGCGGCGGGCGGAAGCGGCTCGAACATCACCATCAAAGCTTACCGCTTGCGGTCGAGTGTTTAGTCGAGCCGACTGGACGAGGCGACCCGCAAACGCCGCTGCGCTGGACGTGTAAAAGCTTGACGAATTTGCAAAGTGAGCTGAAGCAGCAGGGTTATCCGGTGGGTCGCACAAAGCTAGCCGAACTGCTCAAAGAATTAGGCTATTCGCTTCAAGGTAATCGCAAAACTAGAGAAGGTAAAAACCACCCTGAGCGCGATGCGCAATTCAAGCATATTGCCAAACGAGTCAAAACCTATCAAAGCAGCGGACGGCCTGCGATTTCGGTCGATACGAAGAAGAAAGAAGTGCTGGGAAACAAAGCGAATAAAGGACAAGAGTACCGACCTAATGGCAATCCACTAGCCGTAGACACGCATGACTTTCCCGACAAGAAACTGGGCAAAGCAGTTCCCTATGGTGTTTACGATATGGCCGAAAATGAAGCCGGTGTATCCGTCGGCATTAGTAGCGACACCGCCGAGTTCGCCGTCGAAGCGATTCGACGTTGGTGGCACGAGTTAGGCCAGCCACGCTATACAAAACCATATCGTTTGCTGATTACGGCCGATAGCGGCGGTAGCAACGGTCATCGCAACCGGTTGTGGAAACTTGAACTGCAACGATTGGCAGACGAAACAGGGATGAACATTGAGGTTTGCCATTATCCGCCAGGAACGAGCAAGTGGAACAAAATTGAGCATCGCTTGTTCTGTCATATCACGCGAAATTGGCGAGGCGTTCCCTTAGAAACGCATCAAGTCGTGGTCAATTTGGTAGGTTCAACGCGAACCGAAGCGGGGTTAGAAGTGCACTGTTGGCTCGATAGTAAAACATATCTAACTGGTCGAAAAGTGACTGATGAAGAAATCAGAACTGTGCGGCTAAAGCGCAATGCTTTTCAGGGCGACTGGAACTACGAAATACAGCCACACAAACAATAACAAGCCGGTAAGTTAATTCCGAACGGCTCCTTAGTTTAGTCCATGAGTAATGGCTCTCTTATGGTTATAGAGCTGTACGATTGAGGCGTCACCAATAAAACTCAATGTTATGGCTGATATAGCAACAGCACGCAAGGCTTTCGATTTATTCGCACAGGGTTGGGCAACTGGTAACTTTGACCCATACATCGCTGTGCTCGCTGAAGAGATGACCTTTTGGTTTCCCATGGGAACTCATCGCGGTAAGTTCAGCGGAGCCGAGGGACGACAGAAGATGATTGCCAAGTGCAAAGACCACGAGGCGGCAGGCGATCGCCTTACGTTTTCCTCACCCCGTTACGCGCTCAGCGACGAATCTTCTGTGATGTTTGAGTTTGAAGCAGAAGGCTTATACGTCAACAAGCCGTATAAGGGACACAACGCGATCGCTTTTGAAGTAAAAGACGGCAAAGTTGTCGGCTTTCGTGAGTACTTCGGGGATCTTGGCGCTTAGCCTTTAAGTGATTAATAAGTTGCTAAGCACCTCTAGTCTTCGTCTTTATCGTGTAAAGAGAAGAACTTGTCGTGATGAAAAGAGAATCGCGTTCTTTGCCACCGAAGGTTACATTCGTACAAACTTCTGGCGTGTGTATCTTTCCGAGCAGGTTGCCTGTCGGTGAGTATATCTGAACGCCGTCTTGAGCGCTGGTAAAGACATTACCGGCTTGGTCAATGCAGAAGCCATCTGGCTGACCAGGTTCAACCACAGCGAATATTCGCATGTTGGCAGCATAGCGGTCATCTATGATGTCATAGGCTCGAATGTCATGACACATCTCGGCTCTTTCAACAGCCGAAGTGTCTGAGATATACAGCAGCGTCTCATCCGGGCTAAACGCTAGACCGTTAGGACGTTCCATATCCGTAATGACGGCATCAAGTTCGCCCGTAGCAGGATCGAAGCGAAAGACAAAGCTACCCACTTGTTCTTGCTCGCCCCCGCAGCCTTCGTCTGCTTGAGTTAGGCCAAAGGGCGGATCTGTAAACCAGAGTGTGCCATCACTTTTGACGACGATATCGTTTGGACTATTGAGCCGCTTATCTTGATAGCGTTCAACGATCTTGTGCCACCGACCATCTTTCTCCTGACGTACGATGGCGCGTTCCCCATGAGAGCAGGCGACAATACGCCCTTCCAGATCGAGCGCGTTTCCGTTTTGGAAGTGAGTGGGCTGTCTGATGATACTGACGTTACCATCACACCAACGGCGCAGACAGTTTCCTTTGACGTCACTCCATACAACACTCTCGTCTATAGGGATATAGACTGGCCCTTCTGCATGTATGGAACTATCGTCGAGACGAATGAGCGATTGTTTAGAATCAATCAACGCATTCGCGCTCTTAGCAAATATTTCAATGGCGTTACAGTCGATGTTCATAGCGCTAGGTCGAATAAGAGGACTTCTGTGTTGTCTTTGATCGCTGTGAACGTATTTCCTAACTGTGAGGCATTCAATTGGCTTCCTTTTCTAATTTTCAGTTAATTTTCAGTACAGTGTAAATATTAATATTGATACCACGTTGCCAAACTAAGGATAACAATCGATTAAGGACTGGCTTTCATAGATTGCAGAATTGCTTTTTGACCTTACAGGATCGCTGCGTATGGCTTCTCTCTCAACTTCGGCACCGCTATCAAATGATGACAACCAGCATGTGACAGCGGTTATCTCTCACCTAGTCAAGCCTGAGCATGTTTCTGCTTATGAGAAGTGGTTGCGGGATGTCTCTGTCGTCGCTCAGCAGTTTGAAGGACACTGTGGTGTTAGCTTTGTTCGTCCGCAAGATGAGACTTACCCTGAGTATGCAATCATTTTGAAGTTTGACCGTTACCAAAACCTGAAGCGATGGATGGAGTCGCCCATTCGCAAGCGCTGGCTGGAAAAGGCCCAGCCGCTGGTTCAAAAAGATCAAGACGTGCAGGTACTCACCGGTTTTGAAACCTGGTTCACGCTTCCAGGAAAGCTAGTCAAGCAGCCACCAAAGCGGTATAAGATGGCGATTTTGACAGCACTAGCAGTCTTTATAGTGTCTCAGATCTTAAGTAGAACGCTAGGGTTACTGCTGACCGATCTACCGAGCCTTCTACGAGCGTTTATCCTAACAACACTGACGGTCTTTTCCTTGGTTTACGTTGTCATGCCTCGTATTACGCGGCTGTTCTACCGCTGGCTATACCCGCACGTGCAAAGCGCCTCTAGTAGACCTAGCTGACTGAAAATGAAATCCTGAAAAACCGTTTGTACTAAATCAACGAGTTTACAGCATTTCCCCTACTTGCTTGCTCTCAAAGAGAGAACGCTCTTCCACTTTCTAAAAGCCTTTAATACTGGCACAGTAGTAGTGCTCTCCGCTAGAGCGAGTTTTAACATCAACATGTTGTAGTTGAGAGTCAAACGCTACCCAATGAAAAATGTTTATGTAGCCTATCGCTGGCGATATGTGTTGATCATGTATCCTACCTTTCTGTGCTCAGGTCTCTTCTCACGCTATATCTCAGGTTTCTTGTCTGAGCAAGATCCAATAGGCGTTCTAGACATCGGCCTCTACACCGGATTGATACTAGGAATACTGCTGCTATTTGTATCAACACCATTAATAAATCAAGCCGATATTGAAGTCAGTGAGGTTGGCGTCGTTGGCCCCGTTGTTAAAGGGATGCTAAAGACTAAAAGAGAACGCTTTTCCTTCGATGATATCGATTTATCAAGAAGCAAGTGTAGACTTTTTCGGTCTTATCTTCGGAACTATGATGGTAGAAAAATGCTAGTAGCCACGCCTGTTTTAGGCATGAGACAGGTGAGAATCATATTCTCACAGATTCGGAATGCTCAGTTCTAGGAAGCTAACTAAGATCGCTTAGATAACGAAACTGAAGTTAGACGATGAAGTAGCGACGTTCGATAGGCGTGTATATAGCGGTTCTCAGTTCAGTGAGGTACAGTAGCATCGATAAGCGAACCAGTGCTGAATATCCTCAAGAGAGACCGCTGCGAAAGCATCTGTAATCGCTTCGTCAAGTGCTTCAGATGTACGCGCCGCTGCTGAACGAATGTGTTGCTTCACCTTAGACCAAAAGTTCTCTATCGGCGAGAAGTCTGGGGAATAAGGCGGTAAGTAAATCAGCTTGGCCCCTGCCGCCTCAATCAACTCTCTGACACCTTCGACTTTGTGTGAACTGAAGTTGTCCATCACGATGCAGGCACCTTCCCATAGCTGAGGGACTAAGGCTTTCTCGATAAAAGTCTTGAAAGTCAACCCATCTGTTCCGCCAGTGTAAGTCAACGCGCTAATCACGCCTGACAAAGCGATCGCGCCCACCATCGTAACGTTCTGACCTCTGGCTGAGGGCTTCGTTGCCGTTGCTCTGTGGCCGCGTAGCGCTCTGGCATAGAGGCGCGTCATCGCTAGGTTGACGCCAGCTTCGTCAATGAACACGAGGTCTTCTACTCGTATCTTCTGGATGAGTTGCCAGTAGCTCACTCGTTTCTGAAGTACGTCCTCTCGGTCTCTCTCAGCCGCTCTAAACGTTTTTTTTGACGGTCAGGTTGAGCTGTTGCGTGAGGCGGCCCATTGTAGAACGGCTAACGCGAACGCCAACGCGCGCTTCGAGCTGCTCGCACAGTTCGACTAACGTCGCATCGTTGTCGGCAGCAACTAGTTCTGCAACGACTTGTTTTTGTGCCTCCGTCAGTTTCGGCTTAGACCCGCCGCCGTGCCCTTTGGGGGCGATGCTGCCGGTTTCTTTCTCTTGTTTGATGAGTTTCTCAACGAAACTCAAGGCAACGTTAAATCGTTTAGCAAGCTGACGCTGTGAGGTTTTACCTTCGTGATGAACCTCCATTATTTTCTGCCGGAAATCGAGAGAGTACGCTTTCATTGAGACTCAGCAAAGAGGAAAGGAAATCTACACTCAAAATGTACCTCATTCAGCTAGGAACCGCTATAGTCGTCGCTGTCACCCCTCGTTGAACCGCCTGCTTCAGGCTGAACCACTTTCAGGCCAGATTCGGAACATCCTGCAACGCAATCGTAAGGCTTTCCGATTAGTACATAGCGTCCAACACTCGTCGCGTATCTTCAGCATCAACCCGATCGCTCACAAACGCTTCACCAATTCCCTTTGGCAAGACAAAGCGCACCGTACCCGCCTGTACCTTTTTATCGCTCTTAATCGCCGTCAAAATATCATCAGTGCGAACGCTCGCAGGCAACTGAGTCGGCAGCGCCGTTTTCTTAATCAGCACATTCTGACGGTCGGTCGCAGACTGCGCCCACAACCCCATATCTACAGCAATTTGCCCGGCGGCAACCATCCCAATACCCACCGCTTCACCGTGATTGATTTCGCTGTAGCCTGTCAAGCTCTCAACGGCATGACCGATGGTATGGCCGTAGTTCAAGATGGCTCGAATGCCCCCTTCTCTTACGTCCTGGCTCACCACATCAGCTTTCGCCTGGCAGGAGTGCTCAAGCATGTATTGCAATAGCGCTTCACTCACGTGATTAAAATCGTCTAGTCGCGCGGCAGCTTCTAGCTTCTCAAATAGCGGCAAATCCCAAATCACGCCGTACTTAATCACCTCAGCCACGCCCGCCCTGAACTCGCGAACAGGTAGCGTCTTAAGTACTCTTGGATCGATGAGGACTAGGCGAGGCTGATGAAAAGCACCGATTAGATTTTTGCCTTTGGGGTGGTTGACGCCGGTTTTGCCGCCCATAGAGGCATCGACCATGGCGAGCAAAGAGGTAGGTACCTGCACAACGGCAATGCCGCGTAGCCATGTTGACGCTGCAAAGCCGGTCATATCGCCAATGACGCCGCCGCCTAAGGCGACCATTGCTGAGCCGCGTTCTAAACGATTTTCGTAGGCGACATCGTGAATTGTGGCAATCGAGGCCATGTGTTTGTGCTGCTCGCCCGCTGGCAAAATGCACTGGCACACCTCGTAGCCTGCCTGGGTGAGTGAGTCGATAACGCGATCGCCATACAGGTCAAACACAATCGGATTGGACACCACCAGCACCTTTTGCCCTGGCTTGACGAGCGGTTTGCCCTCAGCCGTTAGCCACTGGCCTAAAGCATCCAGGCCGTCGGGCGCAATGCGTACGTCGTAAGGATTCTCAGGGATGTTGACGCGGATGGTGGTTTTGGTGAGGGTGCTCATAACAAGGGGGCCAGTGGCAGGGATATTTGGGGGGCGAAAAGCGGGCGTTGTGGTTCAATAGAAGAACGCATTAGAACATTAGTTTAGGAGAAAATTATGGGCGGCGCAGTAATTTATGTGGTTTATCTCGCAGCGTTGGCGGGCACGGCAATGGCCCTCTACTTCGGCCTAAGAGCTGTCAAGCTGATCTAGGATTTGCTAGTTTAATTTGAGACTTGGAGAGGGGTGTGGGCAAAAGGTTGTTCGCACCTTTTTTACGTGAAAATATTTCCTGGCTTTTGATGAATGCTCATGCGATAGATGGCCGCCAGCAAGCCCCAGCTCAATACGTTAATTCGCGAGTCAAATAGGGCGACATCAAATAAGGAGAACAGCAGGCAGCTTGCAAAAGCGAGCAGGTAGCCTAGCAAAATAGCGCGATCGCCCCCCATCAATCCCCCTTTCAAAAGCACCCTTACCCCCCTGTAATAAATCGTTCCAACCACCACGCAAAATCCCACCATCATTGGAATACCGGCTTCCGAGGCCAGAAATAACCAAACGTTGTGGGCATGAGCAATGCTGTCATAGTCAGGAATGCTGCCGGGCTCATACAGCAATCGGAGCCCGGCAAAGCCCCAGCCCAGCCAGGGCCGCTGATGAATCATTTCAATCGCGAGCCGCCACACGCCGAGGCGAGGGTCGTTTGTAAGCAGTGCCATAGAGAGCGATCGCCCCCCAATTCCCATACTCAACACCGCTGCGACAATTGCGCCGCCGCCAAAGAGCCCGGCCAGCATCACCCACTTATGACGACGAGCAGCGTAAAGGGCGATCGCGACTAAAACCAGCGAAATCAGCACGCCATTTCGTGACCCCGTGCAGAATATTGAGATCGCACACAGCCCCAACGCCAACGCCTCTAGCCCAAACCCTTTTCGCTCAGACAGCCGCTTCAGTCCCAGTCCCAGCCCCAGCCCCAGCACAATTGCCAGATAAGCAGCCAGCGCGTTCGGATGGCCAAAAAGGCTGTGAGCCCGATGGCCAAAGTCAGGCACGTAAATCCAGTTGAGTAGCCAGGTAGGCAGCGCTAGTGCTTTTATGCGGGGTGCGATCGCCTCAAACTTAATTACAAACTCCACCACCGCAATCAAGCACAGCGGCACTGAAGTCAGCAGCAGCCATTTTGCCAGCGCCTCAAGCTGAACAAAGGGCTGCTTAACAACGCTCGGCACCGTTGCTAAAACGCCAAAAAATAGAAAAAAGGGCAAAAAATTAGTGAGCTGTAAAAAAGACTCGCCTTTGTTCAAAGCAAAGCTCGAACTCAGCAGCAGCCCCGCCGTTAGCCAGCCAAACCCACACTGCCCGCAAAGCTGCCATACTTGCTTACCGCGCGATCGCATCGCCCCAATCAGCAGCCCCAGCATCACCAACAGCCCCAAATAGCTCGCATAGGGCAGCACAATCAGGCTCGCTAGCCAAACGAGCGATCGCCCCTGCCCAGGTGACTTACCAGATAACGTATCAGACGACTTAATAGGCACCATCACCCAACAAAACCACCTTAACGGTGCGAATCAAAATATAAATATCGAGCCATACCGACCAGTTTCTAACGTAGTAGGTATCAAAGTTGACCCGCTCCTCATAGGAAACGTTATTGCGCCCCGACACCTGCCATAGCCCCGTCAAACCTGGCAATACCTGCAAATACAGATCAAACTTATCGCCGTATCGCAATACCTCCTCGTGCACAATCGGACGCGGGCCTACCATACTCATCTCACCACACAGCACATTCCATAGCTGCGGCAGCTCATCAAGACTCGTTTGGCGCAAAAGCTTTCCAACCCGTGTGATTCGAGGATCTTTCTTTAACTTATGATCTTTCTTCCACGACGCTCGTAGCTCTGGATGAGTTTCTAAATACTGCGCCAAAGCCACCTCAGCATTCATCGACATTGAGCGAAACTTCCAAGCCTTAAACAGTCTGCCACCCCGACCAATCCGAGTTTGCCGGTAAAAGATTGGCCCTGGCGAATCGCAGGCAATCAGCAAGCTGATTAACACAATCAGCGGTAGAGAAAACAGCCCGATCAAAAAAACCAGTCCCTTATCCAAAGTCGCCTTTAGCAGCCGAGGCCCTGGTAAAAATAGCTGCTGACAAACCTCTAGACCCAGCACGCCGCCTAAATCTTTCGCCGCTACCCACAGGCTCGCCATTCCAAACAAATTAGGAATAATCATCAAATGCGGAAACGTGCGACCGTAGCGCTCTAGCAACGGAGAAAGCTTATGGTGCTCCACACCCGGCATGGCCACAATTGCATAGGGAATGTTGAAGTCACGCGCAAGCATTGGCCCCATCGACAGATTGCCAACGACAGGCACGCCCGCTAACGTGCCGTGCTTGCGGCTGTCATCATCTAACACCGCAATCGGCTTGAGCCCGAGCGTCGGCTGATGTTGCAGCGTCCGAATCACCATCTCCCCAGTTTTGCCCGCGCCCATCACCACTACTGGGTAGCCCCACCAGGTTTGCTTAGCGCACAGCGAGCGGATGCTATAGCGCCCAATAATGACAAACAATATAGACAGCGGCCAGGCCATCAAGAAAGCGCCTCTAGAGTAGATAGCGCCTTCTCTAAATAAGAAAATAGCGGAGCCTAGCAGCAGATACAGCAGCGTTGTAGTCAGCGTCAGGCGGCGCAGCTCCTCAACTGGGCTCATCGCGATCGCCGGATACAAATTTGCCGCTGCATAAGCCACGATGAAAATCAAAATCACTGGCCACAGCCGCCAGTACACCGAAGGCTGAAACTGTCCGTCTAAAGCTAAGCGCGTTAAAACGCTAAGGATACCGGCCCAGGCCAGGCAGAAGAAATCTATGCCGACTAGCGTAACGAGCGTGAGCCAGGGGCGGGTGCGAACATGGGCGATCGCCTGCTTCAAGCTAACCGTATTTGCGCCTCGGTAAGGAGACGGTTGGTAAATGGTCACAGTGTTCTATCGACCTCCTCTAGCTGATGACCTAGCGAGCCAGGCCGCGCGCTTGCTACAAACTGCACCCATGCATTTTCTACAAAAGCGCTGAACTGCGCCTGAAAGCGGGCAGTCGAGAATCGTTCAGCATTCTGCTTCAACGCATCTGCTTCAAATTGATCCACACCTGCCTGTAGCCTTTCGACCGAATGTACCAGACTTTCGACTGTCTGACGTGCAAACAGTAATCCGGTGCGCTCATGCACGACTGTCTCGGCCTGTCCGCCTTTTGCATAGGCAATTACAGGGGCCCCCGCTGCTTGGGCTTCTACCGGGGTAATGCCAAAGTCCTCCTCAGGTGGAAAAATAAACCCCCGACAGCGCTGCATATAATTTGCTACCACACTGTCTGGCTGTTTGCCTAAAAACCGAATGTTTGGCGCGGCCATTTTTTGTAGGGTTTTGCGGTTTGGGCCATCGCCAATGACGACCAGCGGTAGGTTGAGCTGGTTGAAAGCTGCGATCGCTAAATCCACCCGCTTATAGGGCACAAACCGCGACACCACCAGATAAAAATCCTCTCGGGGCTTAGGCTGATCGTCACTCACAAACCGCTGCGTATCAACCGGCGGATAAATCACCTCAGCCTCCCGACGATAGGTCTTCTCGATCCGACGACCCACATATTGAGAGTTGGCAACATAGCGATCGACCCGGTGCGCGCTCGTGACATCCCAAAGCCGCATATAGTGCAAAATTGCCCGCGTCAGCGCGCTTTTTGCCCCCCGCGTGAGCCCAGCCTGACGCAAATATTGATGCTGCAGCTCCCAGCCGTAGCGCAGTGGCGTATGTACATAGCTGATATGAAGCTGATCCGGGCGCGTCAACACACCTTTTGCCACCGCATGATGGCTCGAAATAATCAGGTCATAGTCAGACAGATCAAACTGTTCGATCGCCATCGGCATTAGCGGCAAGTAGCTGCGAAAATAGCGCTGAGCAAAAGGCATAGCCTGAATGAACGATGTATTGACCGATTTGTGCCCGATAATGTGGCGCAGCTCATCCGGCAAAAAGTCTACCAGGCTGTACAAATCCGCCTTAGGATAAATCCTAAGAATTTGCTCAACGACTTTCTCCGAGCCTGCGTGGCTAGTAAACCACTCATGGACAACCGCAATTCTCTTCAATGTTTTTTCAGGTGATACGTGCGCTCATGCTGGTTTGGAAAACACAAACGCTGGATGTAAACGTTGCTAGCCTGCGCTATCGCTGCCTGTTCCCACTGCGCTATCTCAGCGGCAAAGGCATCTCCTCAGTTATTTGCGGCGGGGCCGACCCCGTTCAGCTCACCGAGAACACTCAGGCCATTATCTTTGTCAAAAGCTTCCGCGCTGAGGACGTGCAAACCTGCGAGCAAGCTTATCAGCTAGGCGTGCCGATTATTCTGGATCTGTGCGACAACATCTTTATCGAAGGATACGGCGTAGATAGCCACTACGACCCGGCTAAAAACTTTCGGCTGATGGCGCGAAGGGCAGCAGCTATTGTCACAACAGGCGCAGCGATGAAGGCCCAAGTGGAGCGATCGCTAGCCGAGACTCATCCAGCTATCGCCCCTAATCCTGACGTTACCGTGGTCGTTATCCCCGATGGCAACGAGTCCCTTAGCGATATCAAATACGCTTTTCGGGCGCTACGGTGGAAGCGAGTCGTTAGCTTAGTTCAGCGGCGGATTGTTAAAAGGGTCGTAGCCCGAGCGCTGAGATTGGCTCAAAAGCAGCGTTCTATCGCGCTTAAGCTCACGAAGCAACACATCTTGAAGTCATCTAAACGAGCCTATAAGCAGCGCAAGCGGCAGATAAAGTGCTGGGTATGCGAGCTAAAAAGAACCGTGGGCACTCAGCTAAGAAGCTACGGTTTGATACGGCAAAAGCCGCCTCAGCAGATATCTCAACAGGTCGCGATCGCGCAACCTTTAAGCACTCCTCATCTCGCCGCACCCCAGTCCGTTTCCCAACCTCAGCGAGCCTGCATCCCTAAACCAAAATCGATCGCCCAGCCCACGCCTTTCTATCCTCACCCCTGGCCCTCGGCTTTGAACGTCAAGACGGTGCTGTGGTTTGGCAATCACGGTGCAAAGTACGGCAACTTTGGCATGTTGAATATTCTAGATGTCGCGACAGCACTAGAAACCCTCAGCCAAGAGCAGCCTTTACGCTTGATGGTGGTTAGCAACAGCCGTCAAAAGTACGAACATCACATTGCGCCCCTGCCTTTTGCCACCGACTATCTACCCTGGCACCCCCGCAAAATTTACGACTACTTGCGAGCTAGCGACGTGGTGATCGTTCCTAATTCCCAATCGGTCTATAGCATTTGCAAGTCAGCTAATCGGGCCGTACTAGCGCTCTCTCAAGGTACGCCCGTAATCGCCAGCCACACGCCAGCGCTAGAGATATTTTCAGAGTGCATATGGCTAGATGATTGGGCGGGCGGGCTACGGGCTTATCTACAAAATCCTGACTTAGCTAAAGCGCATGTCGCTCAGGCTCAGCAGGTTATTGCGCAAAACTTGAGCGGTGAGGTTATCTCTGAACAATGGTTAAGCCTGCTAGACAACATTAAGGAAATGGCATGATTCAAAAACGACTTGCGCGCGGTGTGCAAAGACTAGGCCGCTCGTGGCGCTATCAGTGGGGCCCTCAGCCAAAGATTTTACTCTTTATTAACCTGCAGCAAGACTTAGACATGCTGCTACCGCTCGCGACCCAGCTTCAGCAGCGCGAAGACATCCCGTTAGTTGTTGCTGTTTCTGACAAAGTGTGGAAGCAGTCGCCGCGCATCGACAGGTTGCTAGCAGCAAACGGTATTGAGCCCGTTGTGCTCAGCCATAAAGCAGTTGTTGCAGGGCTACAGCCAAGGCTGGATGGCATCAAAGCAGTCGTCACCGCTTCAGAAAGCACCGCTAACGCGCACAAGGGGCCGCATACCCTAGTTAAACGGGCCAATCAGAAGGGCATTGCCACCTACACCATGCAGCATGGCTACGAAAACGTAGGGGTGACCTACTTTGATGAAGAATATCCGGTGGGCAAAATTATGTTTGCCTCGCAGACCTTTTTTACCTGGGGCAAGGTAGAAAAGCTGCCGGATGAGACGCCGGATGAAACGCGGCAAAAGTGTGTGGCGGTGGGCTGTCCTAAGTTTATTGATGCGCCGGGACTGGCGGTAAAAGTTCCGGGCATAAAAGCAGGAGAACGTTGTTTGGCTGTCATCTTTGAAAACCTGCACTGGGGGCGATATAACGACGAATACCGGCAGCGCTTTTTGCAAGATCTAGAGCAAACGGCTTTGCAGTGTCCTGATATTACATTCTTAGTAAAGCCTCACCATACGGGGCTTTGGCTGACGCAGCGCTATCAGGGCAACGTGCCTGCTGCTGATAACCTGATCGTGGCCGACCCTAAAGATCCCAAATGGGAAGCTTTTACCGCCCCGGCCCTAATTGAGGTGGCGGATGTGGTGATCACGACGCCTTCTACCGTGGCGATTGATGCGGTGCGAGCAGAATGTCCGGTGGCCGTTGTTGCCTATGAAATGGACTTGCCGAACTTTGAGCCGTTGCCGCTGTTGCGGAGCGGCAAGGACTGGCGATCGCTCTGCCATCAGGTATGCCATCAGGTATGCCATCAGGTA
Organism: uncultured cyanobacterium; assembly: GCA_963793265.1. Lineage (GTDB taxonomy): Bacteria > Cyanobacteriota > Cyanobacteriia > Phormidesmidales > Phormidesmidaceae > Phormidesmis. The sequence continues at coordinate 476,221 of CAWBZI010000001.1, read as the reverse complement.
TGCCATCAAGTAGCTGACGCTATAGACGATCAGTCGGGTAGCCAGGTATCTGGCCACGCAGCGAGTGGGCGCGATCGCCTCATCGCCCTCACCCAAAAGTTTTCACAAACTCAGCTAGTCCCCGGCAACGCCGTCCAAAAAATCATCGACACAATCACCGCCGACCTCAAAAAATAAGAACCCGCAACTCGCCTTGTGTCAGATTGCCGAACCGGGCTTTGCGGCACGGCTGAATTAGCCCAAACATCCACTGTCCAGTAAAATTATTGAGCTTTCCTTAAGCCTGTGCTACATGGCCCCACCGTCTGCTCACGAAACCGTCTATACCCCGGCTAGCCGCATTCGTTCGCCCAGACTTTTGCTCCGTGAAATGTCTCAAGACCTGCTGCTTTCGAGATCGTTAGCCTGGCGGCTGTTTGTCCGCGATATTCAGTCTCAATACCGCAGCTCATTTTTAGGCACCCTATGGGCCATCGTACCGGCAGCTATCACCGCTGCGGGCCTGGCGTTTGCCAGCAACGCCGGAGTCATCAACGTCGGCAAAACGGACATTCCCTATCCCGCCTTTGTCATGCTGGGCACGATTCTTTGGCAGACCTTTTTAGAAGCTTTCAACGGCCCTGAAAAAGCCATTAAAGCCTCGCGAACCGTGCTCTCACGGGTTAAGTTTCCACATGAGGCGATCATCCTATCTCAGCTCGGCCAGGTGCTTTTCAACCTCGTGCTTAAGCTTGCGCTGCTGGTGATTTTGTTTATTGTCTTCAGCGTCACGGTGAGCTGGAAAATACTGCTCGCACCCTTTGCCTTTATCAGCCTAATTTTGTTAGGCACAGGCATTGGCCTATTTCTGGTGCCCATCAACCACCTTGTCCAAGATATTTCGCGGGCAATGGAAGTGATTGTGCTGGTGTGGTTTTTTCTCACGCCCGTGATTTACCCCGTGCCTGATAATGCTGTCTTCGCAGTGTTAGTCAGGCTCAACCCTGTAACACCGCTGCTGGTGACGGCTCGTGAGCTGATGACCACAGGTAACGTGTCTGAGCCGATTTCTTTTTTAGCGGTGAGCCTGCTTGCGATCGCCTCTCTGTTCTTCGGCTGGCTCGTCTTCCGCCTGTCTATCCCTTTTTTGGTGGAGAGAATCAGCTAAGCCATGAGCGCTATTGTCACCCCTGAATCTAGCCTAATTGCACCGGCTGACTCTATTTTGTCAGTCCAATCGGTGTCTAAAAAGTTCTGCCGCAACCTCAAGCGCTCGTATGTATATGGGCTAAGAGATATTTTCGCAGAGGTGGTTGGAAAAGAACGGCAGAGTGATCGCCTCCGCGATCAGGAATTTTGGGCCGTCAAAGATGTCAGCCTGGAAGTGAAACGCGGCCAGTCTATCGGCCTAGTCGGCGTTAATGGCAGCGGCAAGTCTACGCTGCTACGCATGATTAGCGGTCTGATGAAGCCCGACACCGGACGCATTGTTGTCCGGGGGCGAATTGCAGCGCTGATCGCGCTCGGAGCCGGATTTAACCCCTTGTTAAGCGGACGTGAGAATGTGTTTATCAACATGGCTATTTTGGGCATGTCGCGGGGGGATATTCGCGATCGCTTCAAAGATGTCGTTGACTTTGCCGAAGTGTGGGAGGCCATCGAAGCACCTGTACGCACCTACAGCTCTGGAATGCGCGCGCGCCTTGGTTTTGCCTGCGCTATCTTTACCGAGCCTGATATTCTTTTGCTTGATGAAGTCCTTGCCGTTGGCGACGCCATGTTTCGCGCTAAGTGCTACCGCCGCCTGGCCCTCATGCGTGAGCAGGGCACCTCGTTTTTTCTGGTGTCACACAATGCCAACGCCGTTCTCAATCTCTGCAACACTGCCGTCTTTTTAGAACGTGGCAAAGTCGTATTGCAAGCCGACGCTGAGCATGTCATCAGCCGCTATGAAGACGCCCTGCTCGCCTACAAAGCCGACGCCAATAAAGGCATCACTGCTGCGAATAGCAAAGCAGGTAGTAAAGCCGAAGGGCAAGCCGAACCTCAGCTTGCCATTGAAAAAGTCACCTTTGCAGATGCAAAAGACGAACCTATAGAAGCCTTAGCAAGCGGCAAAGCCGCCAGCATTTGTATTCACTGCGCCGTCAGCGAACCTATTGAGAACGCCATCGTCAGTGTAATGATTCGCGAACTTAATTCTGGCAACGACTGCGTGCTGAATCTCAGCAGCGAACGTGACAAAAAGCCTTTACCGCTAAGCGCTGGAGCGCACCAAATCCGTCTGCATCTACCCCACTGCGGCCTCAGCCCCAACCTATACGTGATGAAAATAACCGTAAGTCGCAGGCCCTTCTATGTATTCGACATGGTGGAATCGTTCCGCTTTGAGGTGAAGAAGAACAAAAACATGAACCAGTGTCAGTTCTATCAGCCCCGAGAATGGCAGCTACAAAGCAGCTCGACCGAACCAGAAGTGTACTTGCAGGAGGCAGCGCGGGAATAGTGAGCCCACTAAAACTATCGAATAAAGCTGATATGTCAGAGGCTAGAAAATCAGAGCCGAAGCCCAAAAAGCTCAAAGTCAATTCGCGGACGCCGCTCCCCTACGATCTGCCCTACAAAGTAGAATACGCCGAACGTATTCCTGTTTTGCACACCTTTCGCACGGCGCTTTTAGAGCACTACGCTCGTAAGTCTGGTCGCGGTGATCCGCTGAAAAAAAGCCTGCGGCGGCTGGGTGATTTGCTGGTGAATGGGCGATCGCACATCGCCGCCGAATGTGGCGTATACGTGGGCTCCTGCCTCGTTGCCAGCGCCGAAATCATTCGTCAATACGGCCTCAACGCCCACATCTACGGCCTCGACTCCTTTGAAGGTCTGCCCGATCTCACCGATATTGATGAGCAGTACGCCTCTGAGCTGGTGATCGAGAAATTTCGCGATCACGGCACTATTTTTGACGACACCTCAATAGAGCAGGTGCGCTCAGCGCTCAAAGAACGCGGCCTAAGTAAATACGTCACCCTGGTTCCCGGCTTTTTTGAAGACACCCTTTCGACCATGCCAGAAGGGCCGTACTTCTTTGTCAACCTCGACTGCGACCTTTATGACGGCCATATCGAGTGCCTGGAGTTCTTTTACCCGCGCATGGAAAAAGGCGGCATCATCTTTTTTGATGACTACAACTCCTACCACTACCCCATGGCCAAAGAAGCGATTGACAAATTTATGAAAGGCAGGCCCGAGCAGCTTTTTCATCTCCGCTATGGCCGAGAAGGTCGCAATCACACCAAAACGTTTATCGTGAAGCACTAGAGTCGGTTTAGTTTCTCCCATGCCTCAATCTTTAGATCTCAAGCCGCCTACAGACTATCAACAGGTCGTGGCGCTACTACATGCAGAAGCCGATGCTATCCATCAGGCCGCAGCGGCCCTACGGCCTGAGCAGGTAGCAAAGGCTGTGGCGCTCTTAACAGGCTGCGCTGGTAAGGTGATTATTTTGGGCATGGGCAAATCTGGCATTGTCGGTCGCAAAATTGCAGCGACCCTTACTAGCACAGGCACGATGGCAATTTACCTGCATCCTAGCGATGCGCTACACGGTGATCTAGGGCTCGTGGGTTCAGCAGACGTGGCGATCGCACTGAGCAACAGCGGCTACACCGAAGAAATCGTCGGCCTGCTCCCTTATCTAGAGCACCGTAAAATTCCGTTGATTTCAATTGTCGGCAATGAAGACTCACCGCTAGCTGCGCGATCGCACGTTGTCCTCAAAGCCACCGTCGATAAAGAGGTATGCCCGCTAAACTTAGCGCCGACAGCGAGTACTACGGTGGCTTTGGCGATTGGGGATGCGATCGCCATGACCCTCATGCAGCGCAAGGGCCTCACCCCCGAAGACTTTGCCTTCAACCATCCTTCAGGCCGCTTAGGCAAACGCCTTACCCTCAAAGTCTCCGACTTAATGCATCCCTGCGCCCCGACCGTACAGCCTCAAGCCCCGCTAATTGAAATCATCTCCGCTATCAGCCAGGGCGGCTTAGGCGCAGTCACCGTCACTAGCCCTGATGGCAAACTTATCGGCATCATCACCGATGGCGACCTGCGCCGCATGTTTGAAAAAACAAACCAGTCCGACTGGAACACGCTCATCGGCCAAGACCTCATGACCGCAAACCCGGTCACCGTCACCGCCAGCTGCCTCGCCTACGACGCCCTACAAACCATGGAAGATCGCCCCTCACAAATCTCAGTCCTTCCTGTGGTAGATACTAGCCATAACTGCCTTGGCATTGTTCGCCTTCACGATATTGTCCGTAGCGGTCTATAGCGCCGCTTCCTTACGCGGCCTGCCGCCCTTCTTCCCATTTGCCTTAGCCGCTGCCGCCTTCTTCGCGCTTTTTCGGCTTCCCCCTTTTCTTCCTAACGCCGCCATCCAAGCTTGAGAGCCATAAACCCCAAAGACGATACCCTGTACCGTCAAATCTGCATTCAACTGAGGCCAATGTAGTCCCACTCCTTGCGGGCTTACTTCAATATCACTCAACTGTTCTGGTGTAGCCCCTGATAGCCCTTGTAGATGAGCTGCCGGAACACCATGATAAGTTCCTGCCGTTGTCTTAATCCAAACTAGATCCTTCGCTGGCTCATACCAGGCTGATTCAGCATGAAAGTCACTTTCTAAAGACGCTTGACCCGCTTTTCTCGCTGCTTCAATTTGGGCCTCTGTGATGCTAACGTTCGCCATGAAGACCTCCCCACCTTATTTTTTCTGAACTATAACCCAAGCGTTTAGGTTCTTGTAAAAGTTTTTTGTGCTGCAACCCAGCGCTATAGTAAACGCAGTTTTAGTGAGCCCTGTTAAGCTTCTATGGCCATTCAAATATTGGCGGTAATTCCCGCTCGGTACCAGTCGCAGCGGTTTCCTGGTAAGCCGCTGGTGATGGTGGGCGATCGCACCATGGTTCAGCGCGTGTACGAGGCAGCCAAATCGTGTGCGGCTTTTAGCCGGGTAATTGTTGCGACCGAAAGCGAGCAAATAGCTGAGTGTGTACGCGGTTTTGGTGGCGAAGTAGAGCTGACTTCTGACCAGCACGAGACGGGCACCGATCGGATTGCCGAAGTCGCGGCCCGGCATCCTGAGTATGAGGTGGTGGTGAATGTGCAAGGCGATCAGCCGTTTGTGAAAGCTGAGATGCTAAAGCAGTTGGTTGCCCCTTACGTAGAGGGAGATGAGCTGCCAGATATGACGACGCTGGCCTGCCCTTTGGATTTGGCTAATGATTTGGAAAATCCGAATGTAGCGAAGGTGATTTGCGATCGCCACCAAAACGCCCTCTATTTTTCCAGATCATCCATCCCCTACTTTCGCAAAACCCTAGCTGCTCCTGTCTTCCATCATTTAGGACTCTACGCCTTCCGCGCCGACTTCCTCGCCACCTACACCCAGCTAGAAGCCACGCCGCTAGAGCAGTGCGAAAGCTTAGAGCAGCTTCGCGTTCTAGAGCACGGCTATCGCATCCGCGTATGTCAGACAGAAACTGCCATTATAGAAATCAATACGCCCGAAGATTTGACCACCGCTCAAGCCCTGATTGCCGCAGGAAAGCTTTAAACCTATGGTTGCTACGCCGATTAAGCCTCGCCTTGTTCAAACTCAGATTGCCGATAAGTTCTCAATTGGTGAAGGTCAGCCGTTGGCCTTGCTCGCTGGCCCCTGCGTGATTGAGTCGGAAGATTTTACGCTGAAGATGGCTGAAGAGATTAAAAAGGTGTGTGATCGCCTGAACGTAAACCTCATCTTCAAATCCTCCTTCGACAAAGCCAACCGCACCTCCATCAGCTCCTTTCGCGGCCAGGCGATGGAAAAAGGGCTGACTATTCTGAACCGTGTTAAGCAAGAAGTCGGCGTCCCTGTCGTCACCGACATCCACGAAAGCTACCAGGCCGCACCCGTTGCTGAAGTCGCAGATCTGTTACAAATTCCTGCCTTTTTGTGTCGCCAAACCGATCTGCTGCTCGCCGCCGCTGCTACTGGCAAAGCGATTAACGTCAAAAAAGGCCAGTTCCTTGCCCCTTGGGACATGAAGAACGTCGTGAAAAAATTAGAAGACGGCGGCGCTAAGAACATTCTGCTCACCGAACGCGGTACCAGCTTTGGCTACAACGCCTTAGTCGTCGATTTTCGCGGCCTGCCGCAGATGCGAGAGTTTGGCTATCCCGTTGTATTTGATGCCACTCACAGCGTACAAATGCCGGGCGGGCAAGGCAACACATCTGGCGGACAGCGTGAATTCGTACCTTACTTAGCGCGGGCTGCTGCTGCTATTGGCATTGATGCGCTATTCATGGAAGTGCACGAGAATCCTGATCAGGCGCTTAGTGATGGGCCAAATATGGTGCCATTGAACAAGTTAGAAGATGTGCTGACTCAAATTGTTCGTATTAGAGAATCTCTCAATAGTGGGCCAAAGGTAGATCTTAAGAGCGTGTGAGATGAGGACAACAGCAATCTTTGAAGAGAGAGTACAATGATAGCTACTTCTCATACGAGTTTGTCAGCTACTTAAAACCTATGACTGAACTTCTTCAACAAGCCATCGCAGAGGTCAAAAAGCTATCGGATGAGGAGCAGGATGTGATCGCCTCTCGACTTATAGCCGAACTAAAAGACGAGCAGGCTTGGCAAACCCGTTTCGAGGCGACTACAGATGCTCAATGGGACAGCCTCGCAGCTCGCGTACGGCAAGACATAGCGGCGGGCAACACCTCCCCGCTTGATGAAGTCTTTCCAACGACTCAATGAAGTCAAGTACCAACCAAGACTTCCGAAAACGGCTTGACCAGTTGCCAAACGCAGTACGCGAGCAAGCTAATAGATCATATGCTCTATGGAGGGATAATCCGTACCCTCCTAGTCTTTAATTTAAGAAGGTAAGCAGTCGCCAGCCATGCTATTCAGTTCGTATCAACCTTAATTACAGAGCAGTCGGTCTATTAGAGGATAATCACATCTACTGGTTTTGGATTGAACTCATGCTGATTATGATGAGTTGCTGAAACGGATATAGAAGCACTAGCCCAACCTATCTCAGACCAAGCCATGAAGACTATCGAAACTACCGCAAAGGTCAATCAAGAAGGCACACTCGTTATAGAACTAGCTTCAGACTTGCCACCGGGAACACATAAGGCAGTTCTAGTGGTTGAGGAGGCCACATCGGGACAAACAGAGAAATCTGACGCAGAACTCACTCAGGCGCTGACAGATAAAAAGAATGCATGGACGGTTTTGCGTGAGCAGGCCGGTTCAGTAGAAATGCCGGAAGACTGGGCAAAAGAGCACGACCATTATCTCTATGGCACGCCCAAACAGCAGGCATAAGCTATGAGCCAGCGCCGCATATTTCTTGATACGGTATTCATCCAAGCTATCTACAACTCCCGAGATCAGTATCACGTAAGGGCAATAGCTTTGTTGCCCGAAATCGAAAAAGCGGAAGCGTGGGTAACAGAAGCCGTATTGATTGAAGTTGGCAATGGATTAAGTGCAGTGAATCGGCAAGGAGCGGTTGAATTTATTCGGCTATGCTATGAAACGCCAAACATTCACGTTGTAAAGTTCGAGACAGAACTTATGGATAGAGCTTTGCGGCTGTATGGTGATCGCGCTGATAAAACTTGGGGGTTAATAGACTGTATCTCCTTCGTGGCAATGCGAGAGCAAAATATCATCGAAGCTGCTACCGCTGACAATCATTTTGTACAAGCGGGCTACCAAGCGTTGCTATTAAGCGCCTCATAGAGATGGCTGTTTGACAATATTGTAGTGGGCGACCCACGTTGCTCCTTCTCGGTACGGGTATGCGAAGTCAGTGTCCACTCAGTAGTCTAAGCGCATCAACGGCGAACTACTCATACTCAGCCGATTGAAGAAGAACTTTCTGATGTGACAATATGGCTTAACGGTGAAGTTCTCAAATTTCTTAGAGTGAGCAAGTTCTGCTTTTCAATTATCAGTGCTGATGCGTGGCAAGGTTGGCAATGCTAAATGGATGAAACGCTTATCTGTAGGCTTTGTAATCTAGTAGCTTGCCTTTTTCCGAAATTTGGAATTACAAATCAAACTTCTCTCTTCGAGAAATCTAAATCATAAGGAGTCTTCTGCAAAGAAGACTCTATTAATCTGGGCCTCTATAGATCTACTTCTATCCTCCATACCTGCCGTGATAATCACTAATCGACGACCAGCAGGGTCTTCAAACTCAAATCTACAAAAACCTTCTGCTATTCCACTACAAGAAACAACTTCCCAGTATCCCATATCCCAGAAAACTTGTCCGTTTCCATATCGAAGACCTGGCTCAGTTGCGCCATATGTATGACGTTGAGTCTGAGGAATCCATCCTGAATCAGTTAGTTTTTCCCGTGCCTCGTGATAGCCCAGTCCATAAATAGAGGGGATCTCTAATTCACCTCTAGATCTTGCTTCAGAATCTTGTTGAATAGTTAGTTGATTGTCCGAGCCTTGAATAGTGTTGTTTCCTGATCCTTGAATAACGGCCTGATCTCCTTCGCCCTGAAGCCTCACTGAGGAATCATTTATGACATTTCCTGACCCCTCACCCTTTGTAGGAGTATTCTTTACGTCGTTTTCCGACCCCTGAATGTTCGTACGGGTATCATCCTGCACTTTCTCGATAGCTTCAGTATCACCAAATTCTTCCTCGGGAGCGTTTTGCGTCTTTGATGGTTCTATAAGCTTGGCTCTATCATTGTCACTTCGAACTAAACCAATCCACCAAGGTGCGGTTCCTCCGGCTACTAATGTTAGTAAGACAGGAACAATGAGACGATTAAACAGAGAATTTTCAGAAGTCCCTTGATTTGATGTTTTTTTGCTATTACTCATTCATTCATACAAACCAACTACTGATGGTGATAATAGTCTATTCGGAACTAAATCGCTTTTGAGCACTTTACTTTTTGTCGTGATTCGGCCTTGATTAGCGTTGAAAGACTTCCTTAGAGTATAAAGTTAGGGACTGCTTTTCTAAGCTAAATCGATTAAACCGGGCGGTGGTGTAATTTCAATTCGCTCAGCGGCAATATCAACTATTGGTACAATCTCTTCCACAAACGGAATGAGCAGTGTCTTAGGCGCTTTTTTCTTTTGCTTTCGTTTAGCCTGAAGCTTCAGCTTTCTGGATGCTTTCGCTCGTGTGGAAGGATGCGCAATCTCGTTAGAAATCTCAGATGGCTCTCTGACTTCGACGGGTTCTTCTGCGCCTTGGTCTGCAAGTAAAACTTCTAGCATGTCGTGCCCGGTTGTAAACACATCAGTCACTGTGCCAAGGATTGATTGATCCGACTGCATTACAACGGTTAAACCGATCAAGTCAGAGACGTGAAATTCGCCGGGGTCTAAGGATAGGCGATCGCTCCTGGGCACCATCAACTGAGCCTGCCGCAAAGCCTCTGCCTGATCGCGAAAGTCAACGCCTTCTAGCTTCACTAGATACTGATTTTTGCCATCCAAAAAGCGACCGCTTGTCAGCCGAACTTTGATAGGTTCACGGCTGTTTGGCTTTTGCAGCCAGCGATCGCCCGGCTTCGTAAACCGCTCAGGAAAATCACTCTCAGCAAACACCTTTACATGACCATTCAGCCCATGTGCGCCCACAATTTTGCCAATCAGCAGCCAATCCTGCTCCGTCTTCTCGCTTGTCATAACCATCAAACTGCCGCCATCGCGGGCTGAGCCGAATACACCTTATCTGTTAACGTCGCCAAGTGCTTGAGCGCCGTGACTAGCTGCTCTTCAGTCGCGGTCAAGCTAAGGCGGAAGCACTGTCGCATATGAGGCCAATCTTCCCCTTTCAAGCTCTCTTTCAGCCCAGGGAAGAACGGAGAACCCGGTACGATGATTACACCGTAGTTTTTAAGTTCGTTGTAGAACTCCCAGTCAGTCATGGGGAGATCTTCAAACCATAGCCACGCAAAGATCGCACCTTCGCCGCGGTGCAATCGCCAAGGCACTTCGCTGGGCATGTGCTTGGTCAGCGTTTCTTCTAACACTGCGAATTTGCTTTGATAGTGGGGGCGAATTACGTTCTCAGCAATGTCAGCTAGGCCACCGTTGCGGATGGCACGAGCTGCGATCGCCTGCCCATACCGGCTCGAATGAATACATAAATTCGTCTGAAACGCCTCTAATATCTGAATAATCTTCTCATCACCAATCGCCACGCCCACGCGCTCACCCGGCAAACCCGCCTTAGAAAGGCTCAAGCAGTGCACAATATTAGGCCCAAATACAGGTTTCATTTCAGTGAAATTTAGCGCCGGGAAAGGCGGTGCGTAGGCCGAATCGATAAATACGGGTACATCGTGAGGAGCCGCTAAATCGACAATGCCCTGCACTTCGGCGTCTGTGACGACGTTGCCCGTCGGATTGCAGGGCCGAGAGAACAGAACAAAGCCCGTGTTGCTGTTAATCTCTAGCTGATCAAAGTCGGGGCGATACTTAAACGAGTGTGGGTCTTCGCCTAGCTCGATGAAAGGACGATACGCTTTAAGCGCCTCAGGGTAGAGGGTGACACCGCCATAGCCGGTATAGTCTGGGCTTAAGGGGAGCACGATATCTTTGAGCTGACCGTTAGAGCCATAGCCGCCAAGGGCATTTGCCGCTAAAAAGTAAAGGTTTTGGCTACCGGGCGTAATCAAAATATTGCGAGAGGTGAGGCTTAACCCGTAGCGCTGGTTAAAGTCATCACGAATCGCTTCAATAAACGGCTCGTAGCCTTGGCTAGCGCCGTAGCGACAGACGACTTCGCCGTATTCTGAGCTGGCTAATAAGTCAGCAGTGCAGTCACGCCAAAGCTGCTCTACCTCTGGCAAAATGACCGGATTACCCGCACTGAGGTTGATAAACTCCTGAGTAGAGTTTGACGCCTTGGCTGACTCCAAGGTTTCGATAATATCTTTCATAATCGCTCGCACCCCGGTTAGGTGAGACATGCGATCGCCAAACTGGGTAAGAGCAAGAGTCATGGTGTATCTGGTATTAACTTTTACTGACTTTTTACAATAGACTATTCGACCCATACTAACGCTATTTACTCATGGCCTCTTCCTGGCAGCTCGATTTTTACCGCCGCCCCCTCCAAGACACACAGAAAGACTCGCAGGGAAAACCGCTATGGGAACTGCTCATTTGCGACCCACAGCTCTCCTTTACCTACACTGAATTTTGCCCGCAGTCAGCCGCCAGTGCGCCCTGGATACGAGAGCAGTTGCAGATTGCGTGCGATCGCGCCAACGGCTGGCCCGACCACATCGAAATCTTCCGTCCCCAGTCCGTCAGCCTTGTCGAAGTCGCCTGCCGCGAACTGCCCGTCAAAGTCAGCCCCACCCGCGACACACCTACCCTCAAACGCTGGCTACGCCAGAGAGCCGTCTGGTACCAAAACCTCCAAAACTACACCGCCGAACCCTACGACCCGGTTGCCATAGACCGCCCCGCCCCCCAGCCCATTGCCGACTACCTCATGGGCGACCGGTGGCAGTTCGCCGCCATTAACCCCGATGCCCTTACCTGCCTAGAACAAGAACCGATTCCTATTCAATCCATTCCCGAAAATATTCAGCCCATAGAGTTAGGACTGCCTAGCACTCTACTTATTCCCGGCGTCATTATCGACGGCGGCAGACAGTCAATGATGCTGGCCCGGTGGCTACAGTCGGTTCAGCCCGTAATGCTGCAATACATCGCCGGTAAACCAGACGGTCTTTTGCTTGAAGCCGGGCTTTCTGACCGCTGGATTATGGCGACCTTTGAGGATGCAGACGTGGCTGGGGCCGCGCGAACGTTTACAGAGCGCAAAATCGCGGCGAAGGGACTGCACTTTTTACTGGTGCGTCCTGATGATTCAGGTGTCACTTATACGGGGCTGTGGCTGCTGCAATCGACTGAAGGCAAAAAAATACACCCTAAGCAGCCTGTCTAAACAAAGGCTTTTTAAGGTGTATTAGAGGTGGAGGAACGTAACCTGCTTCAAAAAATCCGAGAAGACCTAGATCAAGCTGAGTACCTGACGCGCTTCGTCGTTGCGGTTTTGCTGCTGGAGCAAGGTGGATAGATTGCGGTAGCCAGCCTCTAGACGAGCGGGAAGCTGAGTGGCAACGGGCTGCTGGCGGCGGATGGTTTCAGAAATGTTGACGGCTGCTTGAAAGGAGGCGATTGCCTGATCCATTTGTCCTGCACCCACATAAGCCTGACCCATATTCACTAGCAGGTACGCCTCTTGCACCGGGCTATTCATCTGTTGAAAAATAGCGCGCGCCTGCTCATAGGCACTGAGCGCCTGAGCATAGTCTTGATTGAGCGCGGCGGCTCGGCCCAGGTTGTTGAGCGTAGCGACTTCTTGAGCGCGATCGCCCATCTGCTGAAACAAAGCCAGCGCCGGACGCAAATGAGCCACCGCCTCAGCAGGCTGCTCAACCATCATATGAGCGTAGCCCAGCTCAAAGCGCGCCTCAGCTTCAGCCGCCCTATGGCCTGTCTTTTGCGAAATTTCTAGCGCCTGCTCCTGAAAGCTAATGCCTTGAGCGTAGCTCCCTTGCTCAGCGTAGGATTGAGCGATGAGTGAGAGCATGATGCGAGCGCCTGCATCGTCGCTGCGGCGCTGGTAGATAGCAAGACCTGTGTTGTAGGCAGCGATCGCTCTCGAATACTGACCATTCAACCGATAAGCGCTGCCCACATTCAAATGCAGGCTAGGCTGCTCGTTTACAGTCCCTAGCTCCTCATACACAGCCAGCGCACCCTCAACCATCATCAGCGCGTCATTAGGACGATTCGCCAGGCGATGAATTACGCTCAAGTTCTCTAACATCCGCCCAGAACCTGCCAAATCGTTAGCCGACTCATATAGCCCTAGCGCCTGCTCCCAGTACTCAAACGCCGCTTCCTGGTCGCCGCTCGTAAAGGCGCGAACGCCCTGATTAGCAAGCTGGTCAGCCATTTGCGATTCGCGGCTGGTTCCTGACAAAACGCCCGTTGGCTGAGAGCCAGAAGCGTGAATGCCAGCAGATTGCGTTAGCGCTGGGCGAAAGTCAGTAGAAGGAGCTGCTACAGCCGGTAGTGCTCGCATCGATAGGGCCATTGCGCCAGTTGCGAAAAGTACAGAAGAGAAGTTGGAGAAGCGCATAACTGTAAAATGGTAGGTGTGACGATTTTCAGGGAATGTAGCGGTGTCGGCACTCGTGACGTGTGCTAACCGGCTGATGACACCGTTATGACACTGGTATCGGCAAAATTGGTTCCGTACGTGTTTTTGCTTAGTCTAAAAAATACACTGAGGACAAATGTTTTAAGACCCGATGAGAACGGTAAAATTCCCCTTGACGACCTAATAGGGAAAATTGATGACTGTTCAGAGCGATCGCTGGCAAGAGAACCCCGTAAAAATTGGCATTATCGGCGGCAGCGGCCTCTACCAGATGGAAGCGCTAACAGATGTCGAAGAAATAACGATCGAAACGCCCTTTGGCAATCCTTCTGACGCGCTGATTGTCGGCAAGATAGAAGGCACACCCGTCGCCTTCTTAGCCCGCCACGGCAGGGGCCACACGCTTACACCTACCGAATTGCCTTTTCGCGCCAACATCTACGCTATGAAAACGCTCGGCGTGGAATACATCATTTCGGCCTCGGCTGTCGGTTCCCTTAAGGCCGAAGCTAAGCCGGTAGACATGGTGGTGCCCGATCAGTTCATCGACCGCACTAAAAACAGAGCCTCTACGTTCTTTGGCGGCGGCATTGTTGGTCATATCTCGTTTGGCGATCCGGTATGCAATAACCTGGCAAAGGTTTTAGCGGATGCTGTAGAGAGTCAAAACCTGGAAGGCGTGACACTACACCGAGGCGGCACCTATGTTTGTATGGAAGGCCCTGCTTTTTCAACCAAGGCCGAATCTAATTTGTATCGAAGTTGGGATGCCACTGTTATTGGCATGACAAACCTACCCGAAGCTAAGCTTGCTCGGGAAGCAGAAATTGCCTATGCCACCTTAGCGATGGTGACCGACTACGACTGCTGGCATCCTGATCACGACAGCGTGACGGTGGAAATGGTGATTGGCAATCTGCAAAAGAATGCCGTGAACGCGCAGAAGGTGATTGCTGAAGTGGTGCGCCAGCTAAGCGAGAATCCACCCGAATCAGAGGCCCACTCTGCTTTGAAATACGCTATTATTACGCCGCTAGACAAAGCACCGACCGAGGCAAAGGAAAAGCTAGCGATGCTTTTAAAAAAGTACTTGTAGCGTGTATTGCTCACGAGGCTTTTTTAAAGGGCGCTGGAAAAGGGATTGTTTTGCGCGTCGAAACAGTCTTTAGCTTTACAACGTCAGCTTTTGGACTCAGCACGTCTTCGTAGCCCTCGTACTGCGTGCCTAGCACCCTATCCCAAAAGGTGAAGTACAAGCTGTAGTGAACGGTGTACTTACGGTGATGCAGCCAGTGATGCGTGCAGCCGACCATCCAGCTACCCAGCCACCGACCCAGCGCGGAGTCGGCAAATAGCCGTACGCCGAAGTGATGGATCAGCGCGCCCATCGTCATCACCATCACTAGCGCCACCAATACAGATAGGTGCATAGGAATCAGCATCGTTATTCCTATTAAATAGATGGCCTGAATCATGGCTTCTGCCGGATCGAAGGCGAAGGCTGTCCAGGGTGTCGGGTTTTTGGAGTGATGGTGGCCGCTGTGCAGCCATTTGTAGCACTTAGGATGGTGACTCGCGCGATGCGTGAAATAAAAGTAAGCATCTTGCAAGACGATGGCTAGTACCAGGCTAAAGGCGATGTACCAAAGGCCGTATTGCTCAGGCTGCAAGTAAATTCGTGTGTAGCCTAGCGTGTAGGCAGCTGTCATTATGGCGGCGCAGACTGAGAAAATTGCAGAAGATAAGACAGAGAGGATGACATCGCTGCGGATGGCAGTCCAGATGTCTGCAAGCGCAGCTTTAGATCTCGCAGGCTTAGACTGTGCAGCCCTTGAGTGCGCGAACTTAGAGCTTTCTCTTACGTATAAGGCCCAGTACAAGCTTCCAGCGGCAGCGAAGTAACCCAGTACGGTCACGATAAAGAAAATCAGACTGTGCTGGCACAGATCTTTCAGGAACAAAGGGAACGTCAAGGTGTGTATAAATTACGGATTTATTCACTGAAGTTTACTGGGTTGAGTCCGGTTTGACTACAGCAGGCGCTGATGGCTTGTGGTTACAAACAGTAAGACTCATCGATTTAAGGACGCAGATCACAAATCGAAGTTCCTCTCATAGTGTTTGTGAAGAACAACCGCTCAAGCCTACTTCAACGTTGAAACCCCTATACTGGCCTCTCTCTATGGGCATAGACAAAAGCTTAGAGCTGGCATTAAGCAATGTAAAGGAAATGCACTTATATAAGAAAGTGTTGCAGGTTATCGATCCCGTTGTTAGCTTGGACGCGTTCATTCATTAAGTTCTCTTAACGTAATGACAAATAAGTGAACAAAGTGAAACAGAACACAGCATCGTCTGCACTTTTTCCGAATCAGTACATTTACCTCAGGAGACTACTTACGATGAGAAAATTCTCTGTCAATCAGCGGGCGCTTTCTTTCTTTCAAAACCCTTTGAAAGCTCTAATGTATGGCGTGTCTTACGTACAGCACCTACTTATGAAGATGGCTGTAGCGACCTCTCTTAAGCTCTGCATCTTTGCAGTTAGAACCTTGCTTAACTCTGCGCCGAATAGACAAAATCATCAGTCTTTTCAGTCGTAGTTTCTAGTCACCTTGTTTGCACAGCAATCGAACCAGAACAAGAAGATTGCTGTGCAACTGACAAGCCTATATGGAGGTCTTTGGCCTATGAATATTCAAGGAAAAGTAGCGCTGGTAACGGGTGCTTCTAGAGGCATTGGGCGGGCGATCGCACAAGAACTCGCCCTCAACGGAGCCCGCCGCATCATCCTCATCGCTCGTAATCCACATCATCTTAGCCAGGTTGCTGCTGAAATCAGGCACGTCGGCGTTGAAGCTGTAGCCATTCCAATCGATCTGACTGCTGAGGCCGTGGTGAGTTCTGCGGTAGCCAAAGCCTGGCGTGACTATGGCGATATTGATTTGCTTGTAAACTGCGCTGGCGTGGCGCATCAAACACCTTTTTTGCGATCGCGCTTCACCTCAGTCCAGCAAGAGATCGCCACCAACATGATGGGCATGTACATGGTTACGAGTCTAATTGCCCGGCGCATGGCCTCTCGCCGCAGCGGCACTATCATTAACGTCTCTAGCCTGATGGGTAAAGTGGCCGCCCCCACCATGGCTACCTATTCAGCGACCAAATTTGCCATCGTCGGCTTTACCCGTGCGCTGCGAATGGAGCTTGCCCCTTACAACGTTAAGGTGATGACGCTGCTGCCCTCGCTCACCGATACCGACATGGTGAAAGACTTGCGGAAGTTTAGAGGTGTGATTCCAATGACCTCTAAACAGGTCGCGCAAGCCTGTGTTCGTGGCATTAACAAAGGATCGTCAGAAGTGCTCGTGGGCTGGCAGTCTCATCTAGCCGTGTGGTGCAACCGCATCTCACCAAACTTGCTAGACCAGATTTTGAAAGTAACCGCGCCAAAAGTCGCAGATCTCAAAATGACGACTAGACGACCGTGGCGTACTCGTCAGGAGCCATTTAGCTTGCTACGCTAAGGGGTGAGCAATTTTAGACGATCTCTCGGCCATTTATGACTACCCAAGACACTGCTATCACAGCGACAACAGACGCCACCCTGTATGGAGAGAGGGCCATTCAGGAAGGCAGGTTGATTACGTTTCCGAACCCCAGGCCGGGGCGGGAATACAACATCAGCATTACGCTGCCTGAGTTTACCTGTAAGTGCCCTTTCTCCGGCTATCCAGATTTTGCCACGATATATGTGGACTACGTGCCCGATCAAAGAGTTGTGGAGCTGAAGGCAATCAAGCTGTATATCAATAGCTATCGTGATCGCAACATCTCCCACGAAGAATCGATCAACCTAATTATGGATGACTTCGTAGCCGCCTGCGATCCACTCTCTGTTACGGTTAAGGGCGACTTTTTGCCGCGGGGCAATGTGCACACCGTCATCGAAGTGTCTCACCGTAAGGAAAAATAGCGTACTTTGGATAGGGACAAGTGCTCAAGCTTCTGAGCGTTTTTCTGGCCCTTAACCTTTCCTTTTCCTTCTGTTAACGCCCCATCTAAACGATTGAACTACAGTCATGGTGCTGAGCTATTTACAAAGCTTTGTTCACCGACCAGTGGAGCTAATCCGTTTTGACTTTGGCAAATTCTGCTTCTGCGCATACTCAGACTGCTAGGGCTACAGGCTATCGCGAGCAATTTATCTCGCTGCTAGAGCAGCTTTACCAAGAGCGATCGCTCATCACATACCCTACCGGTCGCAACATTCCGCTTCAGCATCAAGACCTTCATATTATTTGCCGGGGCGTGGTTCAGCTCCATACTATTCACGCTGACGGTGGCGAAACGATCGTCGGCCTTTGTGGCCCCTCAATGGCGTTTGGCAGAGTAATTACGAGCGTAGAACCTTACTGGGCAACTGCGATCGCAGAGGTCGATCTATTACCCCTATCAATGGCAGAAATAGAGTCTTCCTCAGCTCTGATGGCAGGCATCTTTCCTCAGATAGTACGCCGCCTTCAGCAGGCCGAAGCCTGGCTTGCTATTTCTGGCAGACGCCTGGTATCCGACCGTCTGCGCTACGTTCTCATTCAGCTCGCTCAAGACTTTGGCCACGTAGAGCCAGGCGGCGTTCGCATTAAGCTACGCCTAACGCACCATCAAATCGCAACGATTATTGGTACCACTCGCGTTACGGTCACTCGCCTACTACGCGACTTCAAAGATGAAGGCTGGTTGAAGATTCAACAGCGCCAGCTTGTCTTGAGCCCCCAAGCTGCTGGGCTCGCGCACAACAGTGATTCACTTATTGCCAGCTTCAAGACGGTTTAGGCACAACTGAGCAAGCCTAAACAAAACAGGCATACCTTCAGGCTATAAAGAGCCGTAGGGTATGCCTGTTTTGCGCTGAGTCTAGTGTCTCAAAGCGTCAGCATTAGCTTATCCGCCGACCACAACACCGCCGTTGGGATGCAGCACCTGACCCGTCATATAAGAAGAGTCTTCAGAGGCTAAGAACACAAAGCAAGTCGCCACTTCTACGGGCTGACCAGGACGTTTCATCGGTACCTGCTTCCCAAAGCCTTCTACTTGCTCAGGCGGCATCGCATCAGGAATAAAGGGTGTCCAAATGGGGCCAGGAGCCACGCCGTTGACGCGAATGCCTTTTTCGAGGACGCGCTGGGAGAGCGATCGCAAAAACGCCAGATTCGCGCCCTTTGTCGTCGAATAGCTCAACAGAGAATCGTTGCCTTTGTAGGCATTGATCGAAGTGGTGATGATGATAGTGCTCCCTTCTTTTAGGTGAGGCAGCGCTGCCTTTGTCAGGTAGAACATCGGGAATACGTTGGTGCTGAAGATGCTGCCTAGTCTGGCTGCATCAATTTCGTCCCAGTCTTTCTCGGTGTACTGCTCAGCCGCATTACTCACCAAAACGTCGAGCTGGCCAAACTCATCAACGGTCTTTTGAACTATTTCATGGCAAAACTGCTCATTGCTAAGATCGCCAGGCAGTAGTAAACACTTCTGACCGAGCGCTTCAACTTCTTTCTTAGTCTTCTCCGCGTCACCCTGCTCGTCTAAGTAAGAGATTGCAACATCTGCGCCTTCCTTGGCATACAGAACAGCGACCGAGCGGCCAATCCCGCTATCGCCGCCTGTAATTAAGGCAACTTTGCCTTTCAGCTTGTCGCTACCTTTGTAGCTGTCACGGTCGTAAATTGGCGATGGGTTCATCTCCGACTCTAGCGCAGGCTGTCTATCTTGCGTTTGAGCGGGAATTTGGTCGGCAGAAATTACCATAGTTAAGGCTCCTTTCAATCAGGTCATCAGCCTATATAGCAACGAATTAGCCTACTTTTTTTAACTTTCTAAAAGTAGAGTTCTTGCGATCTCAACCCCATCGAATCTATACCGTAAGAGACAACTGTTACTGAGCCTATGTCCTTTCTACATCTTCTGGCTCAGTTGCACCAATCACCGTACCAGCAAGCTGTAGCATCCAGCCAAAGACAGCCGCAAACACAATCAATAGCAGCGGCGCAAGCCCTGCAAACGGAAATACAATCAACAACAGAATAGAGAGTAAAATAGCCAGTCGCGTAAAGTCGTTATTCATTGCGTTAGTATCCTGTATCTAAAGAAAGAGAAAAGCCTTATCGCCATACCGCTTACCATAGCGGCTAGGCTGAATGTCTGTCTTCAGCCTGACGACTAATAATAAATATCCTAATAAGCTCAGCAGCAGTGTTCGATTTTATAAAATAAGGAACCAAACGATGAGCTTACTTTCTCAAACTGTGCAGGCGTACAAGCAAATGCGCAAGCTACTAATCGTGTTTTTAGCGGGCGTTTTGGTCATCACTGCTACTGCTTGTTCTCAAGCAGATACCACCGCCATATCACCTTCACAGGCTCAGAATAGACAGGCTGACGCTGCCCAGCCAGTAACCGAAGCCACTGAAGCTGCCATTGAGCGAGCCCAAGGCAACTTGAGCGATCAGGCTGTTGACGAAGACGTGCTCTCTAAGCAAGGCACGTCACGAGCCAGACAAAGTGGTGGTACTGCAACACCATAGCCATTAACCTATAGATCTACCCCTCAGATCTTTAGGTTGCTATGAATGACAGCTCGCTCTGGTGGATCACGGGCTTGTCAGCCTTGCTGCTAGCTCTGATCCACATCTATGCTGGAAAGCTCAAGTTTTTAAGGAAGTCGCCCCGAAGTCGGTGGCTTTCGCTAGGCAGCGGCGTGTCAGTAGCGTATGTGTTCGTACATATTTTGCCAGATTTAGGGGAAGCGCAAGAACAGCTCCAGTCTCACGTGCAGTTTATAGATGCCATTGAGCACCATGTCTATATCTTGTCTCTAGTAGGAATGGTTGCATTTTATGGGTTAGAGCGAGCGGCAGACGCCTCTAGGGAGCGAAGTGTGCGGAGCGGCGGTGATGACGCCACTCAGGCCGATGTTTTTTGGCTACACATGGTTTCATTCTCTCTGTACAACGCGCTTATTGGCTATCTGCTGATGCATCGCGAAGATGGGGGCCTAGTGAGCCTGATGGTGTATGTCTTTGCGATGGCGCTACATTTTATTGTTAATGACTACAGCCTGTGCGGCGATCATAAGCATGTCTACGATAAAATAGGGCGCTGGATCCTAGCAGGCGCTGTTATCTTTGGCTGGGTTCTAGGCACTCAGACAACAATCAGCGAAGCGGCTACGGCGGTATTGTTTGCGTTTTTGGCGGGCAGCATCATTCTTAATGTGCTCAAAGAAGAGCTACCACAGGCGAACGAGAGCAAGTTTGGCATGTTCGCAGCAGGCGCGCTGGGCTATTCGGGTCTGTTGTTGTTCTTCTGATTCGACCGTAGTTTTATTCAATAACTCGGTCTGCTCGCTCAATAACTTCGCTAGGAAGCGTCACGCCCATTTCTGATGCTGACTTTGGGTTTATAGATAGCTGTATGGTACTAACATATTCGACGGGTAGATTTTCTGGTCTGCTACCTTCGAGCACTTTTATTACCATTTGCCCGGTCTGACGACCTATGTCGTAGTAGTTGAAACTAATGCTGGCGATCGCACCCCTTTCAACAGCGTTCACATCCCCTGAAAACACCGGAAAATCGTTATCCTGACCCACTTGAGCTACTGATTCAAGCATCGATATGCCTGTCTTGTCAATACTTAAGTCAGTCGGCACGTATATTGCGTCTACCGTTCCGACCAAGCTACGCGCGACCCCTATCGCTTCAATAGCAGTAGATACTGTCGCTTCCTTGACTTCATTGAAGCCCTGATCGGGAGCCTGTTCTTTCAATAAACTAATCAGGCTTGCAGCGTTCTTCTCTTCGGCGCTATAAATCACACCGAGCGTTTCTGCTTCAGGTAAGATTTCTCTGATTAATGCTAGATGTTGAGCGATAGGAGAAAGATCGCTAACGCCAGTTATGTTGCTGCCAGGCTTATTGATATTGTTAACGAGGTTTGCACCAACCGGATCGCTAACGGCTGAGAAAACGACGGGGATGTTTTTCGCTGCTGCTGCGACAGCTTGGGCGCTTGGGGTTGCGATCGCGACAATCACATCAGGATTAGCCCCAGCATACTTACTCGCAATCCGCGCTGCTGTTGGCGGGCTTCCTTGCGCACTCAGCCACTCCCACCGTAAAGACTCTCCCTCTCTATATCCAGCATCCGCCAGGGCTTCTTTTATGCCATCGCGAACGGCATTCAAAGCTGGGTGTTTGACGATTTGGGTGACTGCAACAAAGGACTCGACAGTTGGATTGCCGCCGCCCGTTGCCGCACCACGATAGCAGCTTACCAGCGAAGTGCTTAGTAAAGCTATTAGCCCCAGCAGAACAAAAGTAACAAACTTAGTGCGACTCAGAAAAAACACGCCAATAGCCCTCAACACACTCGATCATTTTCCTTTATCCCCTACTTTTGGTTCGGCCCTACCGTCGCTGCGGCCATGCCTAAGGCAATATATGTGCCGCCTGTCACGTATTTTTGTCGGCGCAAAAACTTAGGGTGCTTCACAATCCACTGGCGCATTTGCCCAGCAAGCATTGCGTAGGTGCTATCTCCCAATAGGCCAATGCATATAAATACGAAGCACAGTAAGCTCAACTGCTGCCATACTGGTGCGCCCGTAGGATTGATGAACTGGGGTAGAAAGGCCAGAGAGAAGATAGCGGCCTTTGGGTTCAAAACGTTCACAATAACGCCTTGGCGAAAGATCTTCAGCAAAGGTTCTTTGGGTACCTCACCATCTATCTTCAGCGTTTCGTTAGAGCGTAGTTTTTGGATGCCTAAGTAGATTAGGTATAAAGCCCCAGCATATTTGACGGCAGAGAATGCGGTTGCTGATGTCATTAGGATGGCAGAGAGGCCGAAGCCTGCGGCTATGAAGTGTGCGATCGCCCCCACCGAAATTCCTAACACCGAAGCCACCCCCGCCGAGCGCCCCTGATCCAAACTGCGCGTCACAATATACAGTGTCGCAGGCCCCGGCATCGCCACCAGTAAAGCCGCTGCGATCCCAAACGAAACTAACGTTGCGCTATCTATCACGTCATCTAAGCCAAATCACAGTATGACCTTCTAGATACCACATACAGCTCAATAATTCCGCTGCTTGTAGCCAATTTACATCAAACATAACTGATTGATTGAGCCCAATAGATATCAATATTTCTTGTTGGGTAATCTAAGAACACAGCGCATCGCTGCCATTATCGAGTTTATGTGAGTGTTCAATATGTTCTTTAGATCCGCCGTTGACCCCTGGTTTTATGGTTTAGTCTTCAGTCTACCTATTGTTCTATTTAGCGCAGCACTCTCCAACTTATCCGATGAAAACGCTAAGGCCACGGTACTCACTATTGGCGCTCTAGTGGTAGTTTCGATTATTCCAATTTGGCTACTACTCTCCACGTACTATCGCGTTGATTCTGCCATCTTGCGCATTCAAGCAGGCCCCTTCTCTTGGTCTGTTCCGCTAGAACAAATTCGCTCCGTCACCGCCAGCCGCACCTGGATTTCTTCCCCAGCCCTGTCAATCAACCGCCTTAAAATTGACTACGGCAAACAGCGCTTCATCCTAGTCTCGCCCAAAAATAGAACGGCGTTTATCGAAGCGATTGGCCATCAGCCCGCCGATGTTTTAAGCGAAACGATCGCATAGAAGATTAACCAATATTCAGCTTTGACAAAATATACAGCTCCATGGGCTGCTTGCTCTCATGAGCAAGCAGCTTTTCCTTACAGCCTTACTCCCTGACTGACTTGTAAAGAATTCTTTGCTATACCATCTTTTTCCTACGGGCAATTAGCTCTTTGACTCTTTTAACTACGTATTGCTTGAAGAGCGGATGAGCTACTACTGGCCTAGATGAGTCTCTACCGTCGTACCGTCTCATAACAGCGTTACATATCTCATTAACAGAGCCATGCTTATTTGGCTTAACTTCACTTGGCAGGACAGCATTTACGTTCTGTTGCAGATGCTCACAATCTGCTTCAGAGAGGATGATAGAGAGGATTTCCCTCCAGCTTCGACTATCACTTTCGTCTATTGCTTCTTTCTCAAACTCCCACAGATAATACCTTCTATCTCCTAAGTAAAATTCTTCCGTTTTGCAAGGCGTAAGAAACAGCTTGTCTCTGGAAATATTCTTTCCCGATAAATCAAAACATGGAGGCGCTGATGGAGTGTGATAGTAATTAATGATCTCTCCCGATTCGTCATGTTGAGCACAGACAATAGGTTGATCTAGAATAGGAAAGATCTTGATTAATACGGCATCTCTAGACGCACCCGTTGAGGCAACGATGAATTCTAGGTACTTTCCGTATGATTTAAAGAAACTTACTTGTTTCTTAGTCCATACAGTAGGTATCAATAGCTCGGCGGCAAACCGATTAGCTTCAGATTCCATTTGCCGATATTCATCTTGGGCATAAGCTTTTAGCTCTAGATGTGAAACGATTGTACCAACGTGCCATGGAATTATCACGTGCCCTAATTCATGAGCCAAAGTAAATTTCTGTCTGCTTTGGGAAATCCCTTTATTGACTAGAATCTGTGGTGTAGTGTCGCGACCTATACCAACAGTAACTCCATCCGCATTTAGAGGAAATCGGTGATATTCAACGTTTCCGTACTTACTTGCCAAAGCTTCTAGGTTATACGGGGGTATAAGCCCGTTCCGGTGGAGAACCCTTGCAGCCATCTTTTCTACGGCTTCCACTATGCCTTCCCTATACTTTTCAACCAATCCTCTATTTGCTCAGCTTCCTTAGCAGTTTCGGCCCTAGCTGCTAAGGCATATCTCTCCTGGTTAAGCTCAGTTGTGACATCCGTTTTGTTCTTATGCGCAGCTAAAATAAAGGGCAGTATTGATGGTCGAGTTGCCCAGAGAGAATATTCCTCCCAAGTCATCCCTAAGAGTTCGTATAGTTGCTGACCTTCACCGATTATACCGTCATGCCATCTATCTACGAATTCATCTATTTCATCTTCTAAAACATCACCAGCAAGGCACATCTTGATAAAACTCATCTGTCGCTTCCTAATTTTGTTTATTTATTTTCCTGCCTTTCACAGCAGGCTTGATCAAGTCTCCAGTAGTGGGACAGACCGCACCTAAGTGACGACCATTTTTGTTAAATACTTCAAACTCTCCGTGCATCGAATCCCATGTGTAGTATCGATTTTCTGTATCGTCTCTATAGACTTTTCTACCGCTTTCTATTCCAACTACCCTGAACTTGTCCACGATAGAAGGTTTTGGCTGTGCTATTCCTCCCAAAAACTAACTCTACTTACTTGAGTATAAAAAATAGTGACCGATTAGACATATCCCAAATATACATATGCTGACAGCAACTCAGTATCTAATGTCCAAGATACGAGTATCAGAAGTGCTTAGAAATACTACTCAATCACCTCCATACTGGTTCTTAAGTTCGGCTACACGATCATCGTCTATTTTTTGAATCAGTACAGGTGGAACGTTAAAAGCTCGACCGGCTTTGAGGATAGTTAAGTCAGTCGCTACGGTCATCGTACTACGGCGTTCTGATTCGGTGAGCTGTAGAGCGTCGAATAGCTGTTCTACAGTGGTGGGAATGAAAGGGGCTGAAGCTATTGCATACAGGCGAATTAGGTTGATGCAGGTGCGAATGACAACTGCCGCTAGCGCTTTGTCTTGCTTAAACAAAGTCCAAGGTGCGCGTACGTCTATGTATTGATTCCCAGCTGACCAGAGGGCGTTGAGGGTTTCGGTGGCTTTGCGAAATTCCATGTTGTGTAGGTGCGATCGCAACTCCCCCACCAGCTCCTCACACCGCCCTTCCAGCTCAGCTTCTGCCTCACCTGGCTCTCCACCTGCTGGCAGTTCATTGCCAAACTTTGAGGCCGTAAACTTCAAAATCCGGTTAACAAAATTACCAAAGTTATCAGCTAGCTCTTTATTCACCTTGGTTTGAAACTGCTCCCAGGTAAACGCCGAATCTGACGACTCTGGCGCAGAGGCCATCAGCATATATCGCCAATAGTCAGGCGGTGCAATCTCCAGGGCTTGATCTAAGAACACGCCTCGCTTAGAGCTGGTGGAAAACTTACCGCCGTAGTAGTTCAGCCAGTTAAAGCCCTTAATGTAGTCCGCCATCTTCCAGGGCTCGCGCGTGCCTAAAATGGTCGCAGGCCACATGATGGTGTGAAAAGGCAGATTGTCTTTTGCCATGAACTGGGTGTAGCGAACGTCTTTAGCGTCGTACCACCAGCTTTTCCAGTCTTTATTTTCGCGATCGCCCCAGCTCTTAGTGGCTGACACATACCCAATCGGCGCATCGAACCACACATAAAAAACCTTATCCTCAAAGCCTTCTTTGGGCACCGGCACCCCCCACTTCAGGTCGCGCGTAATCCCTCGGCTTTGCAGCCCTTCATCTAGCCACTTATAGGCAATCGATTTAGTCAAATTCGGCCAGTCAGTCTGCTCGTCTACCCAGTCACGTACTTCACCGCTGAGCTGGTCGAGCCGCAAAAACAAATGCCGACTCGTTCGCACTTCTACATCAGTAGAGCCCGAAACTGCCGATCGCGGATTGATTAAGTCTGTAGGGTTCAAAAGCTTCGTACAGTTCTCGCACTGATCGCCTCTGGCCTTCTCGTAGCCACAGTTTGGGCAGGTACCTTCTACATAGCGATCGGGCAAAAAACGCTCATCTGCAACAGAATAAACCTGACTAATTTCGCGCTCTTCAATAAAGCCTTCTCTGTCTAAGCTGCGGTAAAAGTCCTGCGTCAAATCTTTTTGATCTGTAGAAGATGTCCGTCCGAAGTAATCAAACGATAGACCAAACTTTTTATAGATATCCGCCTGCCGCTCATACTGCCTCGTACAAAAGGCGGCTACATCTAGTCCTTCTTCTAGTGCGGCAATCTCAGCCGGAGTGCCATGCTCATCGGTTGCACATATGTAAAGAACTTCCTCACCTTCTTGTCTCAAAAACCGCGCATACACATCTGCTGGTAGCATCGAGCCCACCAAGTTGCCAAGATGCTTGATGCCGTTGATGTATGGCAGGGCGCTGGTGATGAGATATCGCATATAGGTCGGTTACGAGAAGTCGCTAAAAGAAGTAAGCACAAAGGTCATAATAACCTTACCTGTTTTCTTACGTACCTATCACCCCTTTAGCCATCTATCGTTGCGATATACCGTGCTGTGATCCAGTAATAGATTTAGCCGCTTTTGATAGCCGCTTTTCTTGATACATATTGGCATCTGCCTGCCGCAGTAAGTCTTGTAAGGTCGTGCCTTCTTGCGGATAGTAAGTAATGCCAACGCTCGCGCTGAGAGTAAATGAATGGCCCGCTAGCACCACAGGCCGGTTTAATAACTTGAGCAGACGCGATCGCACCTCCAAAGCCACGGCCCTATTCGCCTCATACAGCAGCGCAACAAACTCATCACCTCCAATCCGAGCTACCATATCGCCTTGGCGCACGCTACTTCTTAAACACTGTGCAAAATGCTGTAGCACTTCGTCACCCACATCGTGACCATAGGTATCGTTAATCGGCTTAAAGCGGTTGAGATCGATATAAAGTAAAGCGATCGGCGTAGCAATATCTGTGAAGGGCTCTGGCACAAATATCTCTTCGGCTTTTAGCTCTAGCTGCCGACGATTGAATAAGCCTGTGAGGCTATCGATAAAGGCAAACTGCTCTAGCTGCGCCTGCTGCTGCTTCTCTAAGGTCACGTCGCGAATGATGATCACCCAGCCTATTGATCTACCGCCAGGGCTTAGCAGCGATCGCACCTTCACATTCCGAAAAATCTCTCGAACCTGACCGCTTTGCGAGTTAAGCGGTAACCGAAGTAGCCTCAAAACTTCGGTTATCTCACTAGCGTCGCCTGCTAATTTCTTCAGCACCGTTCCATACTCTGAAAACACTTGCCCAAACGGTTGGCCAATGACAGCAGCCTCATCAATTTGCGTCGCCAGCTCAGCCAAAGCACTCGGATTCAAATCCACAATACGCTGCCGTTGGTCTAACAAAATAACCGCATCAGCCGTATTGAGAAAAACCGTTTTGTAAGAAATAGGCGAAATATCTAGAAATTTGGTGTGAAACAGGCTCAGCCGAATCGCTAAGCTTAGAAACGTAAACCCTATTGGCGTAGGATCTAGGCCATATAGGGTATGGCCCGTCATGATATAGATGACGTTGATTACGAACGTGAATAGGGCACTAGACAGGAGCACAAGTGTCTGCCGCTTGTGCAGTCGCGATCCAGAAAAAGATGCTATCGACAGGACGCCTAGTCCCACAATAAGCATCGCGTAGCAGTAGGGAATGGCAACATGATTGAACCACCAGCCATGCGTAATTTCAAGGCGGGGAAAAGGCTCTGAGTAAAACTCGGCTGCCTTCCAAACTAGGCCATGAAAGCGATCGCTTAAGGCAAACGCCACCGTCAGTATCGGAATAATGCTAAGCGCTTTAAGCACTCGCTTGCTCAGCCAGCGGTCGTACTGGGCGTACTGAAGCGTAAAGACGATCCAAAATGATGGAAAAGACGCAATGCCAAAATATTCGAGCTTGCCGAACATAATTTGCTGCGATCGCGTGGGTGCGAGCTGCTCAAAAACAGCAAAAAAGCACCAAATAAAGACGCTGCCTGAGCACAGCGCGAACGACTGAGCACCATTGATATCGCGACGTTGCCAGGCGTAGAGGGCAAAGCTACCAGAGAGAAAAGCCGCGATCGCTGGCAGAATAGCGACTAAAAGATGAAAAGGCACAGCGTCTGTATTCAAAAGTCCGTATCTAAAAGACAGTCAAACGGCTAGTAAGCAGCAGTCTATAAACACTTTACAAACACAGAGTACCCTACGCTCGTTTCTACAAAGGTCGCCCCATATGTTCAGATTTCTATAGGACAACAAAGCTCGGCGATTGCCTCTGTTACACACTAGACTGGAATACTTTCTCAAAGCTTGCCTACAGCCTTATTTGCCTATGCTTTCTCCAGCTATCTATCGCTACGATGTGACCGTGCCTGCTTCAGCGATTGATGAGAACGGGCACTTAAATAATGTGGCGTATGTACAGTGGATGCAGTCGGCCGCGATCGCCCATGCCAACCACACGCCCTGCACCAAAGAAACCAATGCCATTGGTGCAACTTGGATTGTTCGCGCCCATCGCATTGAGTATCTGCGCCCTGCTTTTGAAGGGGAAGCGCTGGCTATTTTGACCTGGATTTCTAATATTCGGAAAGTGCGATCGCAGCGAAAATACACGTTCTTTCGCGTCTCTGACAAAGCTGTCTTAGCCCAATGTGAAACCGATTGGGTTTTTGTTGACGCGCAAAAAGGACGTCCGCTACCTATTCCCAAGGCTGTT
This sequence comes from uncultured cyanobacterium, assembly GCA_963793265.1. GTDB lineage: Bacteria > Cyanobacteriota > Cyanobacteriia > Phormidesmidales > Phormidesmidaceae > Phormidesmis. The sequence goes on along the minus strand of CAWBZI010000001.1, from coordinate 447,570 downwards.
GCAAGCGCCTTCGAGATCGTTGCAGACGAACAGGCTCCTAAAACACTCGAATGATTTTCCTAAATACAAAGCTCGCCACCTTTTGCAAGATAGCGAGCTTTAATCGATCGATTAATTAGCCGAGTGACTCTCAACGAAGCAGCGTTACGCAGAAGCTGGATAAACGCTGACTTTCTTACGGTTCTTGCCTTTGCGCTCAAACTTAACCACGCCATCAATCAAAGAAAACAGCGTGTCGTCGCTGCCGATGCCCACGTTGTTGCCAACATGGTACTTTGTGCCGCGCTGACGAATCAAAATGTTACCTGCAATCACCTGCTCGCCGCCATACTTCTTCACGCCCAACCGCTGAGCATTAGAGTCGCGACCGTTTCTTGTACTACCTGTACCCTTCTTATGTGCCATGACTTGAGATTACTCCTAAAAAATACTTTTTGCTTAGCCAAACCTAATCTAGCTAAATCTATTCAGCCGCTGCCGCAACAGGCGCTTTGTCTTCAGACTCTTTATCTTTAGCTGCCGCTGCTGCATCCGCCGTAATCGTCTTACCACCCACGGTAATAGAGTCAATCATCACCCGCGTTAGCTCCTGACGGTGACCACGCTTTTTACGGGTCTTCTTTTTGGGCTGCATCTTATAGACGATCACCTTCTTCCCGCGCAAGTGGCTGATGATCGTACCGCTCACGGTAGCACCTTCTACCAAAGGCTGTCCGATAGAAACATCATCACCATCTTCGACCATCAAAACGTCGTCAATCGTGATTTGCTCGTCTGCTTCTACCGGCAGGCGGTTGATGTCGTAAAACCGACCGGGTTCTACCCGTAGCTGAGTGCCCCCAGCCGCAATAATCGCGTAAGCCATAGTTCCTTTTTTCCTTTGCGCCGTACAGGTAGATTAGCTGCTGCTAACGCTTTTGCACCTGATCCGAGCACTATTTTGTAAGAATACACATTGTCGCGACTCATAGACGCTCCTGTCAAGGGGTTCAGCGCAAAAAAAGCTGCGAGAGTCTAAAGAGATAGCACCAGCGGCAGCGCTTGGTCTTGCGCTATTGTTTCTAAATTTTCAATGCTGACTTTCTCTAGCGTCAAAAAGCGCAGAGTTTCTTGATACAGGCTTTGCCAAAACAAGTTGCTCATGCCCTGACTCACTTCTGTTGGGTCAATCATGGGGTGAGGCACCATTGCCGCTGATGGATACTTGTACAGCCAGTTGCGATTAGGATGCGAGTCTAGATCCGCGAAGAATGCTTCTCCCGCTTTAACCTCGGTTGCATCTTCGTTTTCTGTAAGCACCATAAATATTGGTATATCTTTCAATCGCTCAACGCTATCAGCCGAGCGCACCTCGCCACCAAAATAATCAGCCGCCGTCAGTGCGCCCACCGGAAACCGCAGATTTGGATCCCAGCCCGTCTCATTTAAATCCAGAGGGCCGGTAAGCTGAACAAACTGTCGCCGCTCCTCGCCATCAATTTTTAGCAACGGCGCGTATGCCACCGTTCGCTCAACGCGCCCACCCGCATTACTCGCTAGCCCCAGCGCCACCGCGCCGCCCATAGAAAGCCCTACGGTGTAGATTGGCCCTGGCAAAGCGGATAGCTCGATTAAGCGCTGCTGAGCATCTTTTAAAAAGGCTTCGTGAGTAGAGGTAAAGTAGCGATCGAAGTCGCGATGTTTGGGATGGGCGATCGCTGCTGCAAACGTCTTCATCTCGGGTGCCACCTGAAACAACCGCTGCAATAGCGCCTTTTGCTGTCCTACTGCGACTGAACCCGCTGCCTGGGTCTGCACAAGTGCTGCTCTAAGCACCGGATCTTGACGAACCTTTTCCATTAACGGCCCAACGTATTCGGGCTTCAAATCTATCTGCGGCCAGTTCTGCGCTGGGTTTAGCCGGTCGTGGCCAGCGAGGGTAAGCGAATAAACATTGAATCCATTTTGAAATAAATAGTCAGTCAGCCGCCACATCTGATGCGGGCTCATGCTAAAGCCGTGGAACATCATCACGGTTCCATAAACAGGCTCGCCCGGTGGATGAAACAAGTAGTAGGGATGGGCTCCGGGGCGCTGATCGGGGTGCGATCGCACCTCCTCCAAATGCCTCTCAATCGCCTGCTGAGCCTGAGCCAATTCCTGAGCCGTTGGCGTAATCATACGCACCCATCTCCATACGACGCTCTTATTATGCGCCAGGTTATTCAGAACTAGGCGGTTAACCCGTACAATTAAAAGCTGTTCTGTGCACAATCTAGAGACTTATGAAGCCCTACTTAGCGGCGGCTCTACAGATGACCAGCGTTCCTGATCTAGACGAAAATCTAGCCCAGGCCGAAGAGCTAATCGATCTGGCTACCCGTCGTGGTGCTGAGCTGATTACGCTCCCTGAAAACTTCTCCTTTTTAGGCGACGAAAAAGTAAAGTTCAGTCGAGCCAAGGACATCTGTGCGGCCAGCGAAAAGTTTATTAGAACCATGGCCCAGCGCTACCGCATTACGCTTTTAGGCGGCGGCTACCCAGTGCCCTCGCCCGACGGTCGTACCTACAACCGAGCCCTACTCGTCAACGCCAACGGCGAAGAACTCGGCCAGTATGACAAAGTTCATCTATTCGACGTAAATCTGCCCGATGGCAATCGGTATCAAGAATCTGAAGATGTCACCGCAGGCACCACTTTACCTAACGTGCACAAGTCAGAGCGGCTAGGTAACTTAGGTATCTCAGTCTGCTATGACGTGCGTTTCCCCGAGCTTTACCGGCAGCTCTCCAAAGACGGCGCTGAAGTTTTGATCGTTCCAGCCGCTTTTACGGCCTTTACGGGCAAAGACCACTGGCAAGTGTTGCTTCAGGCCAGAGCCATTGAGAATACGTGCTACATGATTGCCCCAGCGCAAACGGGTTTTCATAACGCTAGGCGGCAGACGCATGGGCACGCCATGATTATTGATCCTTGGGGCATTACCCTGGCTGATGCCGGGGACAATGTGGGGATGGCGATCGCAGAGATAAATCCTTCCCGCCTAGAGCAGGTGCGCCGCCAAATGCCCTCACTCAAACACCGCGTTTTTGGATAAGCCTGCGGGCACCACAGTAGAAGACTGCATACGAAAGCAGCCCTTGAACAGCGCTTTTAGATAGACTTAGCGACCTTTTATCGTAGGTCAATTTGCGTAAAGGCTTATGACTAAATGAACACTTCTATGACCAGTCACTCGTGTACATTAGACAACGACCATTAGCCAACACGTTGCTGACAACAACATGATTGATACAGGACAGCTTGCTTTGCCCCTAGCAGCCAATCCTCTAAATGGCGGCTTACTCACTCTAGGTAACTCAATGGAGGTCACTCAATGGACGGCCTGATCGCTCAAACGGCTCACACCCTATGGCCCAGTTTAGGATGGCCTATACTATCGCCTCTCATCGCTGAAATTGATGAAGCCGAAGTAGGCTCTTTAGTCCTTGCGAGTATTCTTCTGAGTCTTATCACCGTATTCATCGCCGCCAAAGTTGGCGGCGAACTTTGCGCCCGGCTTAATTTGCCCTCTGTGTTGGGAGAGCTAGTCGGCGGTGTTGTCGTCGGCGTTTCAGCGCTCAATCTTATCGTGTTCCCAGAAGGTGGAGAAGTCCCCGTCTCTGGCCTGATGAACTTGATTCAGATGACGGCTCATCTAGATCCTGAAAGTCTGCTCAAGGTATTCAGTGGAGAAAGCGAAGCGCTCTCGGTACTCGCTGAGCTAGGCGTCATTATTCTGCTATTTGAAATTGGCCTAGAGTCAGATCTTAAAGAGCTGATTCGCGTAGGCCCGCAGGCAGCAGTCGTCGCCGTTATTGGTGTTGTGGTGCCTTTTGTCGCAGGCACCGCTGGTCTTATCTTCTTCTTCAACATTGGGACTATTCCAGCCGTCTTTGCTGGCGCTGCCCTTACCGCAACGAGTATTGGTATTACCGCTAAAGTGCTCGCCGAGATGCAGCAGCTTAGCTCAAGAGAAGGCCAGATTATTATTGGTGCTGCCGTCCTTGACGATGTGCTCGGCATTATCGTACTAGCCGTTGTCGCGAGTCTGGCTAAAACAGGCGAAATCGAAATTACGAACGTCATCTACTTAGTCTTAGGCGCAGCCGCTTTTCTTGTCGGCTCTATCTTTATTGGCCGTTTGCTCAGTCCGCTATTCGTGACGCTAGTCGATCAGCTTCAGACCCGAGGCCAGCTCATTATCACCTCGCTGATCTTTGCGTTTGCGCTCTCTTATATCGCCGCTGCTATTCAGCTAGAGACGATTCTGGGTGCTTTTGCCGCTGGATTAATTTTGGCAGAAACCTCAAAACGCCGAGAATTAGAAGAGCAAATTACACCGATTGCCGACATGCTAGTGCCGGTCTTCTTTGTCACGGTTGGAGCCCGCACAGATATCAGCGTGCTCAATCCTATGGTGCCTGCTAACCGAGAAGGGCTTATTATTGCCTCATTCTTAGTTGTCGTCGCCATCATCGGTAAAACAATTACGGGATATGCAGTTTTTGGTCAGCCCGGCATTAACCGCTTAGCTGTGGGCTTTGGCATGATTCCGCGAGGCGAAGTGGGCCTGGTCTTTGCAGGTGTAGGCGCTGCGAGTGGCGTACTATCTGAGTCTTTAGATGCGGCCATCATCGTCATGGTAATTGTGACCACATTTATTGCACCGCCCTTACTGCGGCTTGTGTTTGATAGCGATGATGCATCCGGCGATACTCTGACATCTACTACCGAAGGGATACCTTTAGGAGAGACCGCTGATGCTGCTGTTGCTGCAACGCCGACTGCTGAGGCTGCAGAGTCTTGACGCGTACCCAAAACCCCCTCGTAAATAACATGTCGATAGAGTGTTATTTTTTGCCCTGAAATATTCGTAATATTACGGATAAGTCTGTAGGGAAAGGAAACACTCTTGATTCAACGGCCAGCTAGCTGTTAGCTCGTAGGCGTTCATCAAAAGCTTTGTAGCGATAAAACTAACCGCAACAATGGCTCTGTAGAAAGGCTTCTCCTTCTGCGCGGCTGAGTTGTCATTTTGTGTGTCAATAGGCCGCCCGTCGGCGGCTAAAAGGCAGCGATCGCAGCTAAACCTCAGTGAAAACCGCAGAAAACACGCTTAACTCACAGTTTTTCTTACTTAAAAGAAAAAATAAAATGAGCAATGTTTCCAAATCCGACTAAACTCTATACAACATTTAATCGCTTCATTGAGTGAGCATATATACTTATGAGCATCCCAGCACTGTCCAGCAAGCTGCGCTCCAATTTCAAAATTGGAGTTTTTGACAGCGGCGTTGGAGGTCTTACAGTGCTCAACGAGATGCGCACTCAGCTCCCGAACGAGTCAGTCATATACTTTGGGGATACGGCCCGTGTCCCTTATGGCAACCGCACCAAGGGCGAAATTTTGCGGTTTGTCCGCGAGATTATCGCTTGGATGATGGGCTTAGAGGTCAAGATGATCGTGATGGCCTGTAATACCAGCTCGGCGCTAGTACTCGAAGAAGTGCGCTCAGAGTTTCCGATTCCTATTTTGGGCATTATTTTGCCCGGTGCTAGAGCAGCCGTAAAAAGCGGTAAGAGAATTGGTGTGATTTCAACGCAAGCAACTGCCGATAGCAATGCTTACCAACAGGCTGTATTAGAAATTGACGCGGCAGCGAAGGTGTGGCAGGTAGGCTGTCAGGATTTTGTACCGCTGATTGAGAGCGATCGCATCCACGACCCTTACACACTCGCAGTTGCCAAACGCTATATAGACCCTCTCATTGCAGCAGGAATAGACACGCTGGTATATGGCTGTACGCACTATCCCCACCTAGCGCCTGTTTTTAAACAGATACTGCCTAAGCGCATCACACTGGTAGATCCAGCCAAACATCTCACAGCCGCTGCTGCACAAGAGCTTGAGATTCTGAGGTTGCGCAGACACATACCTGAAGTTCGATCTAAGGCTCAGAAAGTTGATCAAAATATAGAGTTTTTCGTCAGCGGCAACCCGACACACTTCTCGCAAGTATCAGAGCAATGGCTTGGCTATCAGCCCGTCGTTGAGCAAGTATCCGTAGCCGCACTTGAGTCTATCCATGCTGCTTCTTCTCGTACGAGCGACAGATAAGCTAGACAGCTCAATGCGTTTTGCTCAGTGCGTTTTATTGGTGTGCTCTATTTATGAGGACACCAATAAAACGCACTGAGTTTGGTCAAATGTTAAATTGTGAGCGCTATTACATATCAGACATTTTTACATATCAGACGTTCTAGTGCTCATCCACATCATGACTAAATACACCGTGAGCAAATAGCCCAAGGCAGGTAATAAGAAAGCGAATGGCTCAGCAGCAGACAATTGGAACATGGCAAATACCAAAAATAAAGTATCAGTTCAGCGAATTAAGCTGAAAAAAAGCAACAAAAAACCATAGCCGAATCGCTGTACAGAATCTCCAACTAAGCCAGCAACCAGGCATGAAGTAGGCTGAAGCACTTTTTTGGAAGTAGGCTGTACTGCGGCGGCGCTAATGCGTGCCCCTTGCGGGTTCTAACGCATTAGTGAAAATTTCAATGACGAATCGCTAAAACCTTCAGATACAACTGAAGATCCACACGAACCGAATATATAAGTGACGTAGCTAAAATACGAGCCAGGAGATACATCTTCAGGAAATGTACTCTGGGACTACGAAATTATCCAAAGAGCTGAGACATTAGGGAGCTTATCCTAACAGATCCATCACCGCAGCTTGTGCTAAAGGTAACGATTTCAGCTTTGAAAACAAAAAGTTTCTTGATATATCTATACTATCATAAGTTTTTGTTATCAGGTCGGTTTCTGACGCGAATATTGAAGTTTTCTTTGGGCTTGTAATCCGGGCGGAGATTGCGCTAGAGCCTTTGTAACAAAAAACTTCTTGACTTTTAAGAAGTATTACGCAGTTAGAAGATAAGCAAACTTTCTCAGGATGAGTTCTATAGCCATACAGGCGACTCTATTCAGCTTTCATTTCGTTGGTGAGTTCCTTTGCAAGCGCGATAGCTTAGAATACAGAAAGACAGCTTAAACTTTCGTAACTTAATCCGCCTGAGTCGCGTATTCCATGACCTCAGCCACTTCTCTTTTTTCACCCGTCGAAGCCGATTTAGCGCTCCTGACAGACAATCTGAAGAACCTCGTTGGCGCTCGCCATAAGATCCTCTACGCAGCAGCGGAGCATCTTTTTGGGGCGGGCGGCAAGCGTATTCGACCGGCCATTGTGCTTTTGCTCGCCAGAGCGATTGCCCCTGATGGCGACATCACCCAAAGGCACCGTCGCCTGGCCGAAATCACCGAAATGATTCACACCGCTAGCCTTGTGCACGACGATGTGGTGGATGAATCAGCAACGCGCAGAGGCGTGCCGACCGTCCACAGCCTATTTGACAACCGAGTTGCCATTTTGGCCGGTGACTTTCTATTTGCTCAGTCGTCCTGGTACCTGGCTAACTTAGACAACTTAGAGGTTGTCAAGCTGCTCTCACGCGTAATTATGGACTTAGCTGAGGGCGAGATTCGCCAAGGGCTAAAGCACTTTGATACGACCCTCTCGATTGAAGCCTATTTGGAAAAAAGCTATTACAAAACGGCAACGCTGATTGCTAATAGCGCTAAGGCCGTCGGCGTGCTGAGCGATGCGCCCGATAGCCTATCTGAGAATTTGTATCAGTTTGGGCGCAATCTGGGGCTGGCCTATCAGGTCGTCGATGACATTCTAGACTTTACGGGCTCGTCAGAAGTGCTAGGCAAGCCCGCAGGCTCAGATTTATTAAGCGGAAACTTGACAGCTCCTGTGCTGTATGCCCTAGAGGAAGTTCCTTACTTAAAAACACTGATCGACCGTGAGTTTTCTCAAGCCGAAGACTTTGAGCAGGCGATTGAGCTAGTTAATTCGAGCAAGGGCATCAGCCGGGCTCGCGATCTGGCGAACTATCATGGTGACCAAGCCTTAGCCTGCTTGAGCCAGCTTCCCGCGTCTGAGTCGCGTCAGGCCCTCGAAGATATTTCAGCATACGTGTTGCGGCGGCTGAAGTAGCGTTTACGGTTTCGCTTTCAGTCCGCTTTTGGAGGCTTGCTTTTGTAAGCTAATTTCTGATGGCTAAAGAAATTGAACGCAAATTTTTGGTGGTGAGCGATCGCTGGAAAGCGTCGGCAGCCGGACAGCGCTACTGCCAGGGCTATATTGCAACCGCCAAAGTTGGACAAAGCGTGCGGGTACGGCTCGTAGGTGATAGAGGATTCCTTACTGTCAAAGGCCCTGTAGAGGGGCTAACGCGCGCTGAGTACGAGTACGAAATTCCGCAGCGTGATGCCGCCGAGATGCTTAAGACTTTGTGCGATCGCCCCCTAATTGAAAAAACGCGCTACCGCCTACCCATAGGAGAAGTCGTATGGGAGATTGATGAATTTGCAGGTGAAAATGCCGGGCTAACGGTTGCTGAAGTAGAGCTGACCTCAGAGCATCAGGCGTTTGAACGGCCAGATTGGCTAGGCGAAGAAGTCTCAGGCCAGGCAAAGTATTACAACGCTAGCCTCGTGAAATATCCTTATTCGCAGTGGCGCTAAAGCTCGTCTACGCTGCCCAGTTGACGTAGGGAAGCTGACTAGCTGTTTTGGCGATCGCCTCCTCTTGAGCCACAAGCTGCCCGCACGCATCCCAGGTGCCGTTCAAAAACATTTGCCTGGGCCCAGCGCCCATCGTCAGCGGCACCGATAAATCACCTGCCGTCGCTGTCATTTCGACTAAATCTATCGCCACCTCAAGGGTTGGATCTGCTGTGACCGCGTTTTGTAGGGCAGTTACGCTCTCCGCAGTAGCCGTCAGACAGGGCACGCCCATTGCTACACAGTTGCCAAAGAAGATTTCGGCAAAGCTTTCGCCAATTAGTGCGTTTATGCCCCAGCGAGCGATCGCCTGAGGTGCGTGCTCACGAGAAGAGCCGCAGCCAAAATTACGATTCACCAGCAGCACCTTTGCAGACTGGTACTGAGGCTGATTAAACGGATGATCTGCAAGCTGCTGGCGATCGTCTGCAAAAACCTGCTCGCCCAAGCCATCAAACGTCACAGCTCTTAGAAACCGTGCTGGGATAATCCGATCGGTATCGATATCGTTGCCGACTAAGGGCAAAGCGCGACCAGCAACCGCGCGAACTTGAGAAGACTCACTCATGGCTTTACAAAAACGCTCTTTAATAAAAACAGCTTTAGAGGAAATAGCTAAGACCGCATTATAGAACCGTATCGTAGAAAGAAGAATCCCACGCGCTTTAGCCGTGGGAGTGTCAATGCACTCCTAATGTCAGGCTACAAAGCGATAGCGCCTCAGTCCATTCCACGACCGCTCCATACGTGTCTCCGGTATGTCCGCCGAGCTGACGGTAAAAGTAGGCGCTTGTGAGTAGAGACAGTACTGCCCCACTTGCCGCCGTGCGTAGCACCAAAGCCCAAGGCAATAAACCCGCTAGCCCAAGGCCAAAGCTTATTGTGAGGAGTCCGGCTAAGCTGGGCAGCGCATATCTGATAGAGGGCAGCGCTGTTTTATGAAAAGCACCTTTGCCTTCTTTTTTGAGATAGGGATAGCGAGCGATCGCCCACTGCTGAGCCCAGCGACCCCACGCGGCAGTCGCTACCAAAATGAAACAACGATTCTCCACTAAAGCGCCCAAAGCCACTACCTTTAGCAGCACCAAGATCACCGCTGCCATTCCGCCAAAAGCGCCCATCCGACTGTCGGCCATCACCGCTAAGCGCCGACTCGCATCCGGTACAGCGAGCCCATCAGCTACATCCATTACCCCATCAAGATGAAGCCCCCCTGTGAGTGCAATACCTGAGGCCACCACCACAGCACTCCTGACCAAAATTGGCATTTGCAACGTCGCTAGTCCAACGTCAACTGCTGCTAACAAGCCGCCCACCGCAATGCCTATCCAGGGCACCCATCGCGCAATCCAACGAAACTCCAGCGGCCAGCTTTGGGGCACAGGTAAACACGTGTAAAACATAAGCGCTCCATTCCAATTCGACCACAGCCGTTTCAATAGCCGTCCTAAATCGACAAGTACTTTGGCAAAAGCTCTATGCATTAACAGCAATCAATTTTAACAACATCCGCATATATTCCTACAAGCATAGACAAATCAGACATACAACTAAGTCACGGCCTCACAGCTTATAGATGTGTACCGTAAGAGTACTGACAAACTTTCATCTCTCCTTGATAAGTAAAACACCTGTAAATAAAGAGAAAAATGGCTAATTTCGAGCAATTATTACCGAATTAAGCAACCTGTTCAGTTCATGACTTCACACAGCGGAAATCTCCCTTATGAAGTATTTCAAGATCTTACGTTTCTGGTATGGCGATCCGATAATATTCGTATATCGTGAGGGTATATTCGCGCAACTAAAATAAAGTTCGCACCTGATTAATTACCCTTAATCTTGACCCACTACCGCCAATCTCAGAAGCAATCGATCTATCAATTTTTAAGGGTTCTTCCGCGCTCTTATCTCGGTCTTTTCTTTTCGTTGGCCTAACTATGCAGCCCTTCCAAATGAAACCTAACGACTCCAGCTATCTGCCCGCGCCTTGCTTCGTTGACAATGGTATTGTCGTCAACAAAAGTGACATGTTGAGGCTTCTCAAAGGTTTACGTAGGGTCAAGTACATACACAAGCAAGACTCTCAAATTACCAACACTGGCGAAGGGTGTGTGATGGAGGCTTTTGCAGATCCCGCACAAGCGACGATTGTTGCCAATTGCAGTCTTTATTTGAACGTCCACAGCTTCGACTATTTGGAAATTATTACCCACGCAGCCGAGACGACCTTTGCGTTGGTTCAAGACAGTCGCTGCCTGTGCTTGATGCCCTTGCCTGCTACGCAAGAATCACCGGCTACCGGAACGCTAGACGCTGCAACCTTAGAAGCTATTGTCAATGAAGCGCTATCTGCAAGCTGGGATGCCTCTCTTGATGACGAGCGCAACCTGCCATAGCAGTCTAAAATGGGGCTCTTTCTTTAATACATTTAAGTGACCAAAGCCTTTTCCTACCGCCTTCAGGCAAAGTGTGGCTGCACGCAAGCGCGCGCGGGCATATTTCATACGCCCCATGGCGATGTGCATACGCCTCGGTTTATGCCGGTAGGCACCCTTGCAAACGTAAAGACCATCACGCCCGATCAGCTCAAAAGCTGTAACGCTGAAATGGTGCTTTCTAATACCTACCATCTGCACTTGCAGCCAGGAGAGGATTTGGTTGCAGCCGCGGGCGGTGTGCACAAGTTCATGGGCTGGGGTGGCCCTATGCTGACTGACTCAGGTGGGTTTCAGGTTTTTAGCCTGAGCGAAATGCGTACCGTTACCGATGAAGGCGCTACGTTTCGATCGCCACGGGACGGACGGATTATTGAGATGCCGCCTGAGCGTTCTATTGAGATTCAGAACAAGCTGGGGGCAGATGTGATTATGGCCTTCGATGAGTGTCCGCCCTATCCAGCTACGCGGGAGGCGGTGGTGGCAGCAACTGAGCGGACTTATCGCTGGCTAAAGCGGTGTATTAGCGCGCACGACCGTGATGATCAGGCGCTGTTTGGCATTGTGCAAGGCGGCACGTACTTAGACTTACGTTCTGAAGCGGCTAAGGCGCTTGCAGATTTAGACTTGCCCGGCTATGCGGTGGGTGGGGTGAGCGTAGGAGAGCCGCCAGCGCTGATTGAGAAGATTGTGCAGGCGACCGCGCCGCTACTGCCTGAAGACAAGCCGCGCTACTTGATGGGCGTAGGTACCTATAAGGAGATGGCACAGGCGATCGCAGCAGGCATTGATCTATTTGACTGTGTAATTCCAACTCGGCTCGCCAGGCATGGTGCGGCGCTGACAGGTGGCGTGAGCGGGCAGGGCGATCGCTGGAACCTTAAAAACGCACGATTTCGACAGGACTTAACGCCCATAGACGATAGCTGCCCCTGCTACACCTGCCAAACCTTTACGAGGGCATACATCTGTCACCTGCTTCATGCCAAAGAGCTACTGGCCTATACGCTGCTATCGATTCACAATATTACTGAGCTGATTCGCTTCACTCAAGCCATACGCGATGCTATTTTGAACGACACGTTTGCTGAGGAATTTAAGCACTGGTTGACCTGAAAAGAAAAGCCTTCATACAAGCGCAACTAGCAGGCGGCGATGCCCAAGCTACGAGAGGACATGATGATAGCTACACCACAGACTCGTGATAAAATATCGTCAACTATAACAACAAGCACTTGGAGATACCAACCCCATGCAAGCAGCACTGCTGATAGCGACCCTCCCTGAGGCATATCGCGCATTTGGCCCCCTTATTGACGTTTTGCCAATTCTTCCCATCTTCTTTTTGCTGCTTGCTTTCGTGTGGCAGGCTTCCGTTGGCTTCAGGTAAGCTAGCTTATTAGCTTTTTGCGATAGCGCTACAGACAATCGAATCATTGCAAAACAGGCGATCGCTCAGACATAGGGCGATCGCCTGTTTTTTGTCTATTTCTGTTGAAATGCTACCAGAAGGAACGTAACAAATCTTTTGGAAACGCTGCAAACGGTAATCAGTCCTCAGATGACATTTTAAGTGGCGGGCATGGTTACCTTTATATCTATCTAATGGCCAAGGGAAAATACCGATCTTGCCAACTATTTTTTCAGTAGTTACACCGATATATCAACTTTTGTTGGCCAGAAAGGCAGCAGTTACTACGTTCTTTCTCGGTTTAGTTTGTCTGTAGCCCCGTGAGAGGATTTCATCAACAACGTTACATGTAAATAAAATTGATTTATTGATTTGTAACAAATGCTTCAATCTGCGTTTCAATCGAAGCGCTCGCGAAGCTCCATTGAACCTATGTCGGTAGATAGCCTTATGCATTGATTAGTAGCTCTTGCACCACTACTTTCACATCTCTATATATGATGCATTCTTTTAAACAAGGACTTTTCTACCTATGCACTCACCAGACGCCAGCCATATCAGCGCCGCTATTCGCTATCCAAGTACCATGCTTTTCAAGCCCACCTATCAGCCAGCGCGCAAGTCGATAGGGAGTAATCGATTTAGAGCCAGTAGCTGCCTTTCTCAAGCAGACTTCAACATATTGATCAACAGGCAGGCTAGCCTCGCTGCTAAGAAGAAGAACTACGCTAGGGCCATTGCTTTGCTCAGTCGGCTGATTGCCTGCGAACCTAATAAAGCGGAGCACTACAGCAATCGCGGCCTGATGCACTACTCACGCTATCAATATGAAAATGCCTTGCTCGACTACAACCAGGCGCTAGCGATTAATCCAGAGCTAGACCGGGCCTATAACAACCGTGGCAATTTATATGCCATTCAGCAAGATTGGACTGAGGCGATCGCTGACTACGATACAGCCATCGATCTCAACCCGCTCAACATTCGTGCCCGGCTTAACCAGGCCATCACCTTTAGAGAACTGGGCGACTATGAAGAAGCTTTGATTTGCCTGGATGTCGCGATAATTTTTCAGCCGCAAAACGCTGCGCTCTATGCAGAGAGAGGGCGCGTTTATCATTTGGATGGCGACTGGAACTGTGCGATTGCCGACTACCGTAAAGCACTCGCTTTGCAATTGTCGTATGCCACTGAGTCGCCTTGTAATAGCGTTCAACACAGTGCACTAAGCTGCCGAGTGCTGAAGTGGCTCAGCAGCTTAGAACTTTCAGCCTAGTATCGAGCTAGTGTTAGCTAGTCAATATCGATAGACTGTGGGCCTTTGGCTGAATTGTTGGTAGGCGCTGAACTTTCAAGCGTGCTGCCAGTAGGGGCTGCTCCTTGCTTTCCTAACCAAGTTCTAACAGGGTCTTCGTTTAAGTCCAGGCCAAAAATACCTGAAAAGAAACCACCACAAAACGCAACTGGCTGACGGGCCAGCTCCCGCACGAAAGGGGTTAGCTCATCTACAAACATACAATCGACTTCCTCATAAGATCTGCTATTAGTTTAGCGGGCGCGAGGGAGCTTTTGTAGTTTACTCTAAAGATCTCAGCCCTATAGATTTACAGTCTCAGTCATAGACTACTAGCGGAACAGCCGTTTGCCATTGGGATGAATGGTAGCCCAGTTGGTTCGCGCTACAGCCAACTGAGCTTCACTGATCGTAGCCCCCGTTAAGTCGGCACCGCAGAGGTTAGCATCTTTGAGACGCGCTGATTCTAAACTCGCCTTTGAGAGATTCGCGCCGCGCAGATCAGCGCCCTCTAGCTTAGCGCCACAGAGATAAGCGCCTACGAGTTTGGCATTTTTGAGCGTGGCCTGACCTAAGTTGGCGCGACTAAAGTTTGTATTAGACAGATCTGCGCCTGATAAATTGGCACTGGCAAGCGTCGCTTTTGCAAAACTGGCCCCCGCGAGCAACTGCTTATGCAGGTCAAGCTGACTGAAGATTTGCTCGGAGAAATCGCGCTGTCCTTTTCCGTAGTTCTCGATTAAAGATTGCACTGTTGGCTTTTGAGGGCGCCGCCGCTCCGTGCCTTTGTAGGGAGTGTCTGCTTTGTTATTGCGCCGCTCTCGCCGGGCTCTGATCGCTTCGGCCATTCGGGATGAGGGCGAAACGCGAGGCGCTTCTGAGGCTTCTGAGGCTTGGGCAGTTGGCGCGGTGCTACCGGCAGTGATTGAAAAGGCTAAATTCTGTGAAAGGCTATCTAGATAGGGCTCTATTTCTATGTCGCGCAGAATATCTGCGGCCATTTGATAGCGGCTGTGTACGGAGATATCGAGCATTTTGCGCAGTACTTTACTAAAGTGGCTGCTAACGACGGTGTAGTCTTGCCAGCGGAGTTCGCCAGTGTGCGGATCGTAGGGAAAGTCCTTGGGCGATCGCCCCGTTAATAAAAATACGCAGGTCACGCCAATTGCGTACAAATCACTGGCATAGACAGGGCGCATTGCCATTTGCTCAGGCGGTGCGTACCCTGGCGTACCGATAGCATAGGCCGTCAGCGCAGACTCATCAGACGGATCGATATTTGGCGCGCTGACCTTATCTTTGACTGCGCCGAAGTCGATCATCACGAGCTGCTTATCCTGGTCGCGGCGGATTAAGTTAGCGGGCTTAATATCGCGATGGATGATTTTATTGCTGTGAATGTATTGCACAACCGGCAAAATCTCAGTTAAAAACTGCTTTACGCCGACTTCTGTAAACGGGCCACCGTGCTTCACTTCTTTTTGCAGCGTAGAACCGCTGACGTACTCTTGCACTAAGTAAAACTCATGCGCCATCTCAAAGTAGTCAAGCAGGCGCGGTAGCTGCGGATGATTGCCAATTTTGCCTAAGATATTGGCCTCGCGCTGAAAGAGATCTCGGGCCATTTCTAATAGGCTAGGCACTTCGGTGGTGGGCCTAAGCTGTTTGATGACGCAAGAAGGATAGCCTGGAAGTAACTGATCGCGAGCTAGGAAAGTTGCGCCAAAGCCACCACGACCGAGTGCACCTAATACTCTGTAGCGATCGCGCAGCCAAAGCTTGCTGCCACAGGTTTTACAGAGCCGAGCGTTGGGAGCGTTTTTGGGCTTAGGACAGCCTGTGGCTATGCAATAGGTCATTACAGGTGGGAAAAAAAGACAAAATCCTACAAGAAGAGGCGGCTGTAGAATGGCTGTTGCCCCAGTATTCCCGCTTGTGGAAAGGCGATAGAAGCAGAAAAGTAAGAAACTTGATGGATGAGATGAGGCGCTACAGTACGAGGCGCTATAGTACGATAGGTCGAGGTTTGGAGACGCCTGTAGGCGCATTTTCAAAGCCTTTCCTACGACTATCTTTATCGCGGTGGCAAAAGCGCCCGTCTTCTCATGCGTGTTTCTGTTAATTGGCTCAAAGAGCTTGTCGAATTTGATCTTTCTCCTGAAGCGCTAGCCGATGCTCTGACCATGGCAGGCTTTGAGGTAGAAAATATTGAAGATCGTCAAAGCTGGGCTGATGGCGTGGTGGTGGGTCGAGTGCTAACGCGCGAGCTGCATCCTGATGCTGAGAAGCTGAGCGTGTGTACGGTTGATATTGGCGCAGCAGAGAATTCTACGATTGTGTGCGGGGCCGCGAACGTTGGCGCAGATATGTGCGTGCCGGTGGCGACGGTCGGCAGCTATTTGCCTCAAGTCGATCTTAAAATCAAGCCCCGCGAGCTACGGGGTGTGCCCTCAGCCGGGATGATTTGTTCACTTTCAGAACTAGGGCTCGCTAAAGACTCGGAAGGTATTTATATCTTTGATGAGGCTAGCTTTGAGCGAGGAGAGATCGCCGCTGGTCAAGACGTGCGTCCGCTGCTGGGACTGAATGATTTTGTCTTAGATATTACCTCTACAGCTAACCGGGCCGACGCGCTGAGTATGGTGGGTATTGCTCGCGAGATTGCGGCGATTACCGGCAATCCGCTTAAGCTACCTGTTTCAGATACAGCCGCAGGTGAGCAGACTCAAACTCAGGTAGGAGATGTGGCGATCGCACTTAGCGATCCGAAAGCCTGTCCTATATATATAGGCAGCGTTTTAGAAGGTATTAAAATCGCCCCTTCGCCTGCCTGGCTACAGCAGCGCCTAGTAGCCGCTGGCACGAGAGCGATTAATAATGTGGTAGATGTCACTAACTACGTACTGTTGGAATGGGGTCAGCCTTTACACGCCTTTGATCTTGAGCGACTAACAGGGGCAGGCCAAGCGTCGGCGCTCACCGTTGACGTACGCTATGCCAAAGCAGAGGAGACGCTGGTTACTTTGGATGATAAAGAAAGGCAGCTCGCTGAGCAAACGCTGTTGATTACGGCTAATGATGTGCCGGTAGCCTTAGCAGGTGTGATGGGCGGCGCTGATACGGAAGTGGTAGATAGCACCCAAAAAGTGTTTTTAGAGGCGGCTTATTTTGACTCGGCGGCGATTCGTAAGTCAGCGCGATCGCAAGGCTTGAGAACCGAAGCCTCTGCTCGCTACGAACGCGGTGTGAACCCGGCTGAACTGAGCTTGGCAAGCGATCGCGCCCTTCAACTTCTACAGGAAATTGCAGGTGCTACGCTAGTTGGCCAGGCGGAAGATCGTACTGAAGTAGGCGAGATCTCACACACGCGTGAAGTCTCCCTTCGACTAGAAAGAGTCAATCAGATTCTTGGAAAAGTCGTTAATAAAGGGGAACCTCAATTCCTGGATAAAGCAACTATCGAAATGTTGCTAGAGAAGCTAGGCTGCCAGGCAGCAGCCGAGAAAGAAGATTCATGGACGGTCACCGTTCCGCCTTACCGCTATCGTGACTTAGAAAGAGAGATTGACTTAATAGAAGAGATTGCACGTCTCTATGGCTATGATCACTTCGACAACACATTGCCAACTCAGACATCACGCGGGTACCTGACCGAATCTGCTGCTTTATCCAGGCGATTGCGCGCAGCTTTTCGTGGTGCTGGGCTCACCGAAACCATTCACTACTCTCTGACTGGAACCGATCCTCAAAAGCCACAGGTTGTATTAGCTAACCCGCTATTCAAAGAGTATTCGGCATTAAGAATTGATCTAATTGATGGCCTAGTAGACGCCTATAAGCTCAACATAGACAACGGTAATGGCCCACTCAATGCCTTTGAGATTGGCAATGTTTTTAATAAACCAGAAGATAATCCTGACGGCGACCCGGTTGAAACGCTTAAGGTTGGCGGCATTGTTGGCGGTGATGCGCGGCGCGGACGCTGGGTGACTAGCAACAAAGAAGTGCCTATGACTTGGTACGAAGCCAAAGGGATGTTGCAATGCGTGTTTGATAACTTGGGCATTGATGTGGACTACCGCGCGAGCGATCGTGATCGCCGCTTGCACCCTGGACGTACCGCTGAGCTATTTGTGCGAGGAAAAACAAGCCTGGGTAAGTTCGGTCAGCTTCATCCTGAGCTACAAAGAGAAAGCGGTTTGCCCGATCAGGTATACGTTTTTGAACTTAACTGGGCTGTGTTGGAAATGTGCTTAACCGGCAAGAGTGGAAAGGCCGTGAAGTTTGCTGCCTATTCTACCTATCCCGCATCTGACCGCGATTTGGCCTTCTTTGCGCCTATCACCGTGTCTGTTGCCGACTTAACACGCTCGATCAGTAAGTCGGGTGGAAAATTGTTGGATGGCGTGATGCTCTTTGATGAGTATCGAGGAGAGAATGTGCCGGAGGGGCAGCGGTCTTTGGCCTTCAGATTGGTTTATCGAGCGGGCGATCGCACCCTCACCGATAAAGACATCGATCCAGTGCACCAAAAAGTTCGCGCCGCGCTAGAGAAAACCTACAAGGTCAGCCTGCGCAGCTAAAAGGGAACGTCTGGGCCAGGATCGGAGGACTTTTGAGACGGTGGGTTTTGCTCATCGTCTTCGTCGTCTAAGTTCACAATTTGACCGTTAAAAAACTGAGCAAATCGCTTGATGTTGTCTTGGTCTTGGTTTCTAGCCCAGTCCAGATCGGGTGCGCCGCTGGAGGGAAGAGGTGGCTTGTCGGGTGGCTGTGATGGTGGGCGATCAGAATGGTTTTCAGGGGGCGCACTAGGGTTTTTGTCTTTAGAAGACGGATCGGTGTTGGGTGATGTATTTGTAGGTGAGTGATTGGGAGAACCCGGAGACGGTGCGTCTGAAGGTCGTTTATTAGCTGGGCTCGGAGGCGCAGGTGGTGGCGGTGGCGCGGTGCGGCTGGTTGGGGGAGCGGGCGATCGCCCTTGAGATGAATTAGATGGATTATCTGAGGGCTTATTCGTTTTTTTTTCTGGTGGCTCCTCGGCTGTAACCACTTCTAAAAAGACTTTAATCGGACGCTGAAAGACCTTTTCAAACGCGGCTTCTAAGTTGGGTATGCGCTCTTGTGCCATCTTTTGCAGTGAGGCAGAGCGAAAGCCGACTTTAGCGCCGACCCCATCAAAGCCCAACAGTACGCCCTGTTGAGACATCAGCATTTGCGTCCCTCTCGGTGCTAAGGCCGCTAAGATCTTTGTCCACAGTTCGCTTAAGCTGCCAAAGGCAACTTCACTGGGTGGCTCTGGCTCGGGTTCGGGTGGTTCGGGTGGCGGTGGTGCGACGGCTGGCGCGATCGGCAAATCTTGTGAAGTCGGGGGAGCTTTGGGCGGTTCGGTAGGGGGCGACTCTGGCGACGCTTCGGGTGACGGTGGTTTAGAGGGTGGCGCTTCTGGCGGTGGACTTTGGGATACAGGTTCAGTGGGGGGTGTGGGGTTAGCCGCAGGCGCTTTGATAGGAGGTAGGCCGCTGGGCGCTGAGGATATGGCGGGTGGATTAGCAACAGATAAAACTGAGCGGGCTGAACGATTGGATGAGGGACTGGTGGATAGTTGAGCTAGCGCACCCAGTGCACTCGGCAGCAGTCCTGAGAGCGTAATCTCTAACCACAGGCGCGGCTGAGTTGTGTTCTTCACCTGTACTTCTGCGGTCTGTAGCTTTTGCTGGCTAGCTAGAAGCTGCGGCACTGATAGCTGCTGGGCAAACGTGGTCATTTCTGCCCAAGTGGTTGGGGTGATTGCGACCATATCGGCGCGAGCTGGGGCACTTTTTGCGATTAGCAAGTCGCGGTAAAAACCTACTAAACTTTGCAGAACAATCAGCGGCTCGCGGCCTTTGTCCATTAGGTTGCGGACTCTTTCTAGGAGCGCGGTGCCATCATCGGCTGCGATCGCCCGCACCAAGTTCAGCAAATCCCGTTCTGGCACTGCCCCCACCAGCTCCCAAACCGAATCCACCGTAATCTCGTCAGCCTGAAGGCTGAGCTGATCGAGCAAACTTTCAGCATCTCTCAGGCCGCCTTGCGAGATTTGAGCGACAAGCTGAACAGCACTTTCAGCAATATTGATCGATTCTTTATCGGCAATATAGGTTAAGTGCTTAATCATGGCAGGCAGGGGAATTCGACGAAAATCGAACCGCTGACAGCGAGAAATAATCGTTGGCAAAACGCGCTGCGGATCGGTTGTCGCCAGCACAAAAACGACTCTATCTGGTGGCTCTTCTAACGTCTTTAGCAAGGCATTGAACGCGGCGGTACTAAGCATATGACATTCGTCGATTACATATACTTTGTACCGACACTGAACAGGTGCGAACTGGGCTCTTTCAATCAGCTCACGGATATTATCGACGCCGGTATTGCTGGCAGCATCAATCTCAACGATATCGAGCGCACTGCCACGATTGACAGATAGGCATACGTCGCACTTGCCGCAGGGCTCGGCGGTAGGGGCGATCGCTTCTAAGCAGTTGAGAGATTTGGCTAAAATGCGGGCGCTGGAGGTTTTGCCGGTGCCGCGTGGGCCGCAAAATAGGTAGGCGGGGGCAATTCGGTTTTGCTGGAGGGCGTGCGTGAGGGTAGAGGCGATCGCCCCCTGGCCCACGAGTTGAGCAAACGTTTGGGGTCTGTATTTGTGATGGAGAGGTTCGTACAAACTAAGCTAACCTGACGCAAACAGCGAGCGGTGGAACTCAGAATCTTTCAAAGCTAGAGCAAGCCGACCGCCGCTACTAAGATATCGTCTTCATTAAACGATTGAGTATGTATTTTGCAGATGTCTCTAGCAGACTTGCAATCATATGGCTAGCTGAAAGCTGAACCAAACGCAGAGCCAACTGATAGCTCAGCGCGATCGCGAACCACATAAGTTTCTGCTTCGCTAGCGGGAGTGGGCTGAATTTTTCGGCGCTGCCGCATTTGTTGAGCGGCGAGCAGTGCGGGCGAAACTTGGGGGCGCTCAGTGGTTTGCTTGGTGGTTTGCTCGGTGGTTTGCCCAGTGGTTTCAACATCATCTAGCCAGCAGCCGTTTAAGTAGGCATCCACTAACTGGTCAAATAGGCTGCTGAGTGAGTCAGATAGGTCTTCAGAAATTTCTTCATGAGTTGCATAGTTATCAACCAGTCGTCCCATTGCTTGCATGAGCGTGCGGTTGTCAGCAGAACTTGTGGCGTAACTGCTTTTAAGTGACTGCCAGCGGGCTTCAAAGGCTTTAATTCCAGTTAACATCATCATAAGTTTTAGAACATGTAGAGAAGATGGCAAGCGATTGCTTTAACCGCTATTGACGTATTCTTTAACGGACATTCGAGTCCGGAAGAACCCTCTCCGCGAATGTACTGAACTTAGAGCAAAGCGTCGCAAAGGCTTAGCTGAACAGGGGTACCGACAGCAATATCATCTATCTGGGCCAGCATTGCTGCTGCACTGCCGTTGCAACAGACAGCTTCTATCCAACCGTGTGAACCGATTAGAGCAGCCATGCTTCCGGCGGGCACTTCGCTGTAAGTTTTTATACTGAGAAAGCGGTGAGATTCGATCTCTATTTGCCAGGCTTCAAAGGGTGCCGCTTGTGATGGAATATTCGTGATGATGTTGCCAAATCCATCTATATATTGAACGCTACCCGTTGCAAGCACCGGATTTGTAGCTGAGGACTGAGTAGATAGCGGAGGAGAGGGTTGGAAAGGCGGTAAGTCAAACTGGACTAGAGTAGACGGATCGATGCGATCGCCCAGCTCATAAAGACTTACGCCCATTGCCAGGTGAGCTGCTGCTGGGGCAAAGATATCTCGTCCGTGGAAGGTCGCGCTCGGCTGTGGGGCTCGCCAGTAGCGGGGATTGGTTAGCTCGACGGCTGTAATTTTAGCCGGGTGAGCGATCGCACCGCTGAGTAGACCACCGAATAGACCATTGTCTGGGCCGACGAAGAACTGGTTGTTGAATTTGAGTGCGATCGCCCGACGCGCCGAGCCCACACCCGGATCAACGACTGTTAGAAACACTGTGCCACCCGGAAAATAAGGATAAGCCATCATTAAATTGAATCTAGCCGCTAGAATATTCTGTGGCGGTATATCGTGCCCCAGATCACACATGGCTACAGTCGGCGCAATCGTAGCGATAACGCCCTTCATCACGGCCACATAGGCATCCTGATAGCCAAAGTCACTTAGCAGTGCAATCATGTGAAGTCCTCCCGTAGTTTTACAGCTAGCCAATCGGTATTATTTGATACCTACGTACTGTGATAGCGATCATTGATTGTACGTAAAGGTTTGCTCTTTAATGTCTACCTAGTGCAATTGATATGTCATCTGATCAGTTTGAACCAAATGTAAGCGCTCTCCAAAAGAGCGTCACTGCGCTTTCTTTAGCTGATATACAGAGACATGTTTTTATTTGTGCCGATCAAACCGTCCCAAAATGCTGTGATAAAGCACAGAGCTTAGCGGCCTGGAACTATCTAAAGAAGCGCTTAAAAACGTTGAAGTTAGATATTCCTGTCAAAGAGCGCTCGACCTTTATTTTTAGGACAAAGGCCAACTGCCTTCGCGTTTGTCAAAAAGGGCCAATTCTACTGGTTTACCCGGACGGTGTTTGGTATCACAGCGCCACGCCTGAGGTTATAGAACGCATTATTCAGGAGCATTTGATCGGAGGAAAAGTTGTCTCAGACTATATGTTTTTGCAGCATCCCCTACCCAAGGCAACCGATTAACGCTTACTTACGTACCTCCATATAGAGTGGGTGATGTTATTGATATTTTGGGAATACTTGATATGTCAATCGGTATTCATCCCTAGCGTAAGCTTCTATCAAATCCATCTGGTTTGATGAAGGTTGCATCATTTTAGGTGTCGGTTAACGGCCAATTACGTCAATTTCTCTTGCAGCTACCTGATTCAACGTTGTCTTTACGTATCTTTACCGTAGGGTAACCAGTGAGCGCACACGAGAAAGCGACTGATTTCTATCTATTTAGTACAAAGATTTTCCCGCTAGACATTTGCGAGCGAACATACGGCATGAAAGAAGGTAATACAGGGGAACAGAAGAAGCTCTTACTCATTGATGATGACCCCAATCTCATCCTGCTAGTAAAAGACTATCTAGAGTTCCGAGGCTATCAGGTGGTCACAGCGGGCAATGGTCGAGAGGCACTTGCTGCGCTCACCGATTTGTCTCCCGACATGATTATTTGCGACGTGATGATGCCCGAGATGGACGGCTACGCGTTTGTAGAGCAGGTTCGCCAGGATCCGGGCAAGAGCTGGATTCCGATCCTTTTCCTCTCGGCCAAAGGCCAGAGCCAGGATCGCGTAAAGGGCCTTACGACTGGGGCTGATGTGTATATGGTGAAGCCGTTTGAGCCAGAAGAACTGGTTGCTCAGGTGGAGTCATCGCTAAAGCAGGCAACTCGCCTAATTCATCATCAAAACAAAGGGCCAAACTCCATTCCCACCATTCAGGTGCCGTTTGATGTGGAGCTAACGCCGACTGAGCTGAAGGTGGTGCAGTTTGTGGCTCGGGGCATGGCAAACCGCCAGATTGCCGAGGAGCTGAAGGTGAGCCAGCGGACGATTGAGAGCCATGTAAGCAATATGCTGGGCAAAACCGGATTGCACAACCGCACAGAGCTGGCGCGGTGGGCGGTAGAGAATAATAAGGCGTAGGGCCTGCCCTTGCTTTTAGGGGCGTAGATCTGTAGGCGATCTGCTTTGCGATCTACGCCGCAAATTCTTTTTCCCAAGTGTCTGCAACCTCTGATATAATCAAATTCCTCAGATAAGCAGCCGGCCTTTGACTGGTCAGCTATTAGAGGGTTAAACACAACGCTGGTGTAGCTCAGTTGGTAGAGCAGCTGATTTGTAATCAGCCGGTCGTCCGTTCGAGTCGGATCACCAGCTTTCTAATAATTCAATGTATCTCCTTTCCTGAAAGGTTTTCAGACTTTGCAAGGGTTGTATTATGAAATTGCTTTCAAGGCAACTTTTGTAAGTATTTCTACTCATTCAGGCACTGTTTTCAGTCTTTTTGGGGTTCGTTATGAGGTAAGGAGTCAGTGCTAAGGACAAAGCGATCTCTGAAGCTCTTAGCATGGTTGAGTATGGCTATAGGTAGAGTTAATGTTTTTCACTTAGCTGCTCTTTATGGGCGTATTGATTGAAGGACATTGGGCCTATCTAGGTCGATGAGCATGAACGCAGATTTGTCTCACTGAGAGAGTTTGGTCTTGACGTTCTCACACCCCATAAGAACCCTGCTCCGCTGACGCTTGTCAGATGTCAACCACATGGGGGTCTTCCCAACTTTTGGCGATTGGTAAAAGAGGTAGAGACTAGAAGGAGCAACCGCTTTGGTAGTTAGCTACGCGACTTCTAGAACGCCTCCTAACCAGAGTCAACTTTCTCCATCTAAATAACTATGAGATAGACGAGTCAGCAGCGTACTTCGTCATGCATCTTTCTTCTAATCCAACTACTGTCCCTTACCCGACATGTGGTCAAACAACGCAGTGTGTCCCTAGCCGCTACGAACGAACGCTAGCAGACCTACCCTGCAAAGACTTCAATCTGACTTTCGTCGTTCAGGTCGGCAATTTTTTTGTTTGAATAACGACTGCTATCGCCGTATCTTCACCGAAAGACTGTTTTTGAGAAGCGTATGACTCTTCATGCAAAAGCGCTTCGCCGTTTTCTTTCGCTCCACACTTTGAATATAAAAGCCTATAGAGAAGAAGTCGGGAACAAAAAAATACTCGATTGAGACAAGATGCTGCTAATAGTTAAAGAGGTTATCGAAGGATAGTTGAGAGGGATTAGAGGACGTAAGGCAATGCGAATTCTGTTGATTGAAGACGACGAAGTTTTGACAGATGTATTAGTAGACGCACTTCAGAAACAGCGTTATTCCGTCGATACGGTGGCAGACGGACGGTTTGGACTAGAGTATGCAGAAGAAGGCACTTACGATTTACTGCTGATAGACGTAGGACTGCCTCGCCTAGATGGTATTAGCCTCTGCAAAGAGCTGCGTAATTGTGGGAATGCAACACCTATTCTGCTAATGACAGCGAAAGATGTGCCCGACGAGAAGATTCGCGGCTTAGATGCAGGCGCTGACGATTATTTGACGAAGCCACTGGACATTGGCGAGCTTCAGGCTCGGCTGCGGGCGTTGCTGCGTCGCGGCGAGGTCTTGCCTTCCATCCTATTAGAGATTGGTCAGCTACGGTTAGATCCAGCCAGCTGTGAGGTGACCTATGCGGATAAACCGCTAAAGCTAACGCCGAAGGAATACAGTTTGTTAGAGCTGTTTTTACGCAATCCAACTCGCGTATTTAGTCGCGGGCAAATTATTGAACATCTCTGGACATTTGACGATCCACCTTTAGAAGACAGTGTGAAAGCCCATATAAAGGGACTGCGACGACGCCTTAAAAAAGCAGGTGCAGACGGTTGGATTGAGAATGTGTATGGACTAGGATACAAGCTAAGTCCAAAGATTGACTATGGGGTACTAGCCGCAAAGTCCCAAGACAACCTGAAGCGGGTAGATATTCAAGCAGAAAAGAAGTCTGACAGCAGTTCTATAACGCCTGCGCAGGAGACTAGAGAAACTGAGACTGCAACGTCTGTAGAGCAGCAGTTTGACCAGGCTATGGCAGACCTGTGGGCGCAGCATCAAGAGACGATACGCGATCGCCTTATCCAAATCCAGAAAGCAGAAGCCACCCTTCAACAAGGCAACCTAACCATCCAGACGCGTCAGTCTGCCGCCAAGGCAGCGCACAAGCTTGCAGGTGTCCTTGGCATGTTTGGGAAAGAAGCAGGCACGCAAATTGCAAGAACCTTAGAAGACTGTCTACTGAATGAGAAAGCCACGCTAGCGCCCGACTCTATTTCCCCTTTAGTAGATCGGCTAAAGGGAATTTTGAGCCTTAAGGATCCACAACCTACCAAGACAATTATTTCTGCAACTGTTCAGAAAAGCTCAGAAAAAACAGTCATCCTTGCCGTAGATGACGATCCAGCTTTTCTGAGTACCTTACCGCCAATGCTAGAACCCTGGGGCCTGTCGGTCACAACGCTGAGCGATCCAAAACAGTTTTGGCCAACGCTAGCAAGCTCGCAGCCAGAGCTACTCATTCTGGATATTGAGATGCCAGACATCAACGGAATTGAGCTTTGTCAGGAAATTCGCAGCGAAACTCGCGAGGACGATCGCTGGCAAAGCTTACCCATTCTGTTCTTAACCAGTCGGCAAAACGCAGCTAGCGCAGTGTTTGCGGCGGGCGCAGACGACTATGTCGTAAAGCCTGTAGTCGGCCCAGAGCTAATTACTCGTATTTCTAATCGACTAGAACGCGCTCGCCTGCTAAAAACGCTCTCTAGCCGAGATAGCCAAACAGGATTAGCGAATCAGACTCAGTTTCAACAAAGGTTCCAAGCACTTAGAACGAAGGAAACACCCTATACTTTTGTACTTGTTCGGCTAGAGAACTTAGGTCAGATTAACTTAGATTACGGACATGCTGTAGGACACGAGGTACTCAGCGTTTGGGGGAACGATATTCGACTTTGGCAGGAGGACGTTAATCGTTCTAGAGCATGGCAGGCGATCGCCAGCTACTGGGGTAGTGGTGACTTTGTTATTGGATTTTCGGGCACTTCAGGGCAAGCGGCTAAAGAGGCGATCGCGCCCTTACTTAAAACGTTCCGACAGCGCATATTTCCATCATCAGCTAACGCAGATTGCCCTAGCTTGAAGGAGCGGTTTCAAGCCCAATATGCAGTAGGTATAACCAGCTCATCTAAACAGGAAAATACTTTGAAAGCCTTGTACCAAGGCGCATATGCAGCCATGGATGCGACCCTTGAATAAGCCCTACATAGCATGACTTTCTAATAGCTACGTTACCAGTTCGAGCGATCGGGCGAATATAGACGAGATGTTTAGATCCGCAGAAAACGAAAACCATTCGGTATACTTTCGGTACAGATCGGTCATTTTTCAGCTGCGACGCTCCGAAGATGGTGAAAGTACTTTTGACAAGATACTTTAAGAATAGTCGCTACAGTCTGATGTCTTTCCTAGTGCTGTTGATAGTAGCCTGTTCCACTAATCCTCAGGCAAGCGTGCCAACCAGTGCAAAAAAGTCAGCCGAGCCGAGCGCAGCCTCGAAGTCTCTCACGATTCTGTGGGACAAAGGCTACGTCACCGAAGAGGACGAAGCCATTCAAAAAGTCGTGAGTGATTGGGAAGCCCAAAGCGGTGTTTCCATCGATCTTTCTTTTTATAATTCTGGTGAGATTGCGCCTAAAACGCTCAGATCTAGCAAAGCAGGCACCATGCCTGATATTCTCTTTGCCGCCAAGTCGGTCTATCCAGTTTCAGAATGGGACGGAAAGTTTGCCGATGTGACGGATGTCGTCATGCCACTGGCCGATAGCTACACCAAAACCGCGCTACAATCAGCGAAAATCTACGGCAGCCAAAGAGCAAAAGATCGCTACTACGCAGTGCCGCTCACCCAGTCGACGACTCATATCTACTACTGGAAAGATCTTTTGAAAGAAGCTGGATACAGTCCAGCGGATATCCCGACCGAATGGGATGCCTTCTGGGCGTTTTGGAAAACGGTTCAAGACAACCTGAGCGAAACCTATCCAGACTTGCGTAGCATTGGCTTGCCCTACTCGGTAGATGCCCTGGATACGTACCATGTTTTTGAGCATGTGCTGTCTGCTCGCGATGTCGTCCTTATAGACGAGCAGGGCAAGCTGTTCGTTGGCAATCTCCTGAAGTTCGGGCAGGTATCGTAGAAGCCTTGCGCTGGTACGTACAGTTCTACGAAGAGGGCTACGTGCCCGAAGATGCAGCAAATTGGTTAGACCCAGAGAACAATCGGAACTTGCTAGATCGCAATGTAGTGATGACGCCAAATCCAACACTCTCTATTCCTGCTGCCGTCCGTAACGACGATGACATCTATTTGAAGAAACTGGGCACGGTCGAGTTTCCAAACAAGCTGAACGGCGAGCCGCTACCCCACTTTGTCAGCATCCGCCAGGCCGTGGTGTTTAACGATGCGCCGAACCTGCAGGCAGCTAAGGACTTTCTCGCCTATCTCACGCAGCCTGAAGTACTCAGCGACTTTCTAGAAACTTCTTACGGACGGTATATGCCGCCTGCCATCAGCCAAATAGAAGCGGATGACTTCTGGCAAAACTCAGCAGACCCTCACGTCTCTACGGTGGTAAAAACAGTCACGGATGGACAGATTCAGCCTTTTCAAAACGTGTTCGATCCGGACTACGGCGAGGTGATGGAACAGAACGTGTGGGGCGATGTGATTCATCGCATGGTGACTGAGGGGATGAGTGCTGAGGACGCAGCAGATGAGGCGATCGTCCAAATCAAAACTATTTTCCGCGAGCAGTCATGAGCAAATCATCGGCGATCGCTAGTCAACCGTCATCCGGCTTCACGCGCCGCGTTGCTCGCTCTTTTCTAGGCCTTGCCCTCCTGACAGTCTCCATGGTGGGCGCAGTCGCCTACATCTGCGGTCGCATCGCGCTAAAAGACGCTGCATACGACCGCCTGAGTATGACAGCCACGCTAAAGCAAAAAGAGATTGTGCGCTGGCTAGAATCCTGCGAAGAAGACTTCTTGCTGATTGCTCAGTTCCCTACGGTAACTCGCGATATGCAGGCGCTGCTCTCTAAATCTACCGACGAGCAGACACTACAAGGCGCAGACCAAAGACTCTCAGAATACTTAGCAGGCGTTCAAGAGACCAAACCAAAGTTCACTGAGATCTCGATTCAAAACAAAGCAAACCAAATTGTTCTCTCTACTGACCCCGGCAGAGAAGGCAAATATGAAATGTCTTCCAACCTGACCGAGCTGAGCAGCGTTATTAAAGGCGAAGACTTCTCGCCAAACTTTTACCTCTCTCCTAAGACAGGGAGACCCGCCATCACCTACGCCACTAAAATCTACGATGACCAGGGCAACCGACAGGGAACGCTCTTAGCCACCTTAAATCTCAAGCGCATTGACGATATTGTCTCCGAGAGAACCGGCCCAGACAAAACAGGAGAGACTTATTTAGTCGGTTCCCTGTCGAACCGGAAAGCTTTCTTGTCTCAACGCGATACTGCTCTGGACTTGTCAGAAGGCCCGCAGAGCGAAGGCATTACTGCCGCGTTTAACGGACTAGACGACCAGGGTATCTACAACAACTATGCCGGTGAACCCGTGATTGGCGTCTATCGCTGGCTCGATGGACAAGACATCGCGCTGCTGGCCGAAATGAGCGAGACGGAAGCCTTTGGCCCTGCCCGAAATTTAGCCACAACCATTGTCCTGGTCGGACTAGGCGCAGCAGGCATTCTGCTCTTAGGCGTTGGCCGATTAGCCCGCCAGCTTAGCCGCTCTCGCAAACAAATCGAAAGCTATAGTAAACAGCTAGAAGTTTCAGCCGCAGAGGCAAATGCGGCGAATCAGGCCAAGAGCGACTTTTTAGCCAATATGAGCCACGAACTGCGAACGCCGCTCAACGCGATTTTAGGATTTACGCAGTTGATACAGCGCGATAGCGATCGCTATTCACCCCATCACGACTATTTAGGCATCGTCAGCCGCAGCGGCGAGCATCTCCTAAATCTCATCAACGACGTGCTTTCAATGTCGAAGATTGAGGCCGGACGCACCTCGTTTGCCCCCGTCTGCTTTGACCTGCGCCAGATGCTATTAACGCTAGAAGAGATGCTCAGAATGCGAGCAGAGTCCAAAGCGATACAGCTCTATGTTCGCTTAGAAGATGATGTGCCGCAGTTTATTAAAACAGATGAGGTGAAGCTGAGGCAGGTACTGGTTAATTTAGTTGGGAACTCAATCAAGTTTACGCAAACCGGCCAGGTTACGCTCTATATTGCGAATGAAGGTGCTGATAAAACAGAAACAGACTCGCTCAATATTAAATTCACGGTGGAAGATACGGGCGTTGGCATAGAGGAGGACGCATTAACTCATCTATTCGATCCGTTCTTTCAAGCGTCTAGTACGAGGACAACGCAGCAAGGGACTGGCTTAGGACTTGCCATTAGTCAGCGCTTTGTCGAAATGATGGGTGGCAGCATTCACGTACAAAGCCAGGTTGATGAAGGCTCTACCTTTACCTTCTCCATTTGCGCGAAGCCTGCCAATCCGAAAGAGCTGCCTGTCTTACCGATAGGAGAGGTTATCGGTCTCGCGTCAGGACAGCCAAACTATCGAATTTTGATCGTAGAAGATATTCTATCTGCCCGTCAACTGATGGTAGCGCTGCTATCTCAAGTTGGATTTGAGGTGCGAGCCGTGAGTAATGGAGAAGCGGCGATCGCCCAATACAAAAGCTGGCAGCCGCACCTCATTTGGATGGATGTGAGAATGCCTGGCATGGATGGCTACGAGACCACAAAGCAGATTAAGGCGATCGCCTCCAACCGGGTCAAAATTATCGCTATCAC
The DNA here is from genome assembly GCA_963793265.1 of uncultured cyanobacterium. Lineage (GTDB taxonomy): Bacteria > Cyanobacteriota > Cyanobacteriia > Phormidesmidales > Phormidesmidaceae > Phormidesmis. The sequence goes on along the minus strand of CAWBZI010000001.1, from coordinate 417,195 downwards.
TGCCAGCGCCTTTGAGAAAGAGCGCAAAAATGCACTCAATAGCGGCTGCGATGACTTTGTTCGCAAGCCTTTTCAAACCCACACCATCTTTGAAAAAATGGCAGAGTACTTGGGCGTAGACTATGTTTATCGACATGGCGAGACAGAGAACTCGCTCTCAGAAGAGCCTGCTGTCCCCACTTCAGATGTTCAGGTCGCGCCTACGCTAGATCCCGATAGAATAAGCGCAATGCCATCGGACTGGATTGAGCGGCTTCAAAAGGCTGTGATCGCTGTCGATGCCGAAGCTCTCCACCAGCTCATCAGCCAAATCCCCACCGAACAACAACCCTTAGCCGAGGCCCTGACCCGTCTGGTTCAAAACTTTTGCTTTGACGAACTTGTCGAATTAACCCAAGCCTATGTCTGAAACGACAGCAACAACAGAGCCTACATCCGTAGAAGATCCTTCGGCCAAGTCTGCTAGAGCCGATATTCTAGCGATTGACGACACGCCCGAAAATCTTCGTCTGCTCTCTACGATGCTGAGCGAACGGAACTATAAGGTACGTAGCGTGACGAAAGGCAGTACGGGATTAAGAGGCGCGATCGCCGTCCCCCCAGACCTGATCTTGCTAGACATCAACATGCCCGAACTCAACGGCTACGAAGTTTGCCAGCGGCTAAAGCACCACGAGGTCACCCGCAACATCCCCGTCATTTTCATCAGCGCCTTAGGAGATGTCGTCGATAAAGTCAAAGCCTTTAACGTCGGCGGCGTAGACTTCATCACCAAACCCTTCCAAATAGAAGAAGTTCTCGTTCGCATTCAGACCCACCTAACCCTGCACCGACTGCAACAGCAACAAGAGGCCCAAACCCTACGACTACAAAGAGAGATTGACGAACGTCGCCGCGCTGAAGAAACCTTCGAAACGGCTTTCTTAGCCAGCCCCAGTCCCATTATTATCAACAGGCTACGCAGCGATACCTTCGTTGCCGTAAATCCCAGCTTTTTAAGACTAACCGGCTACTCAGAGCCGGACGTACTCGGCAAAACCACCTCCGAACTCAATTTATGGCAAGAGCCTGTGCTCTATCAAAAAGCGCTAGTGCAAGTCGCGGCAGGAAAACCCTGTAGCAGTATAGAACTCGACTGTAGAACGCAGCAGGGCGACTCGCGTACCGTACTCGTTTCTATAGAACAGATCGCGCTAAACGAGAAATCTTGTGCGCTGACAACCATCAACGACATCACAGAAAGGAAACGTCTGGAAAATGAGTTTATCTCTGTGGTAAGTCACGAACTTCGTACGCCAATGCATTCGCTAGTTGGCGCACTCGATCTACTCAGCTCTGGAGAACTGGGCGATCTTTCCGATCAGGGCCAGCAAATTCTCTCGATGGCGACAACTAACGCAGAGCGTTTGATCCGGTTAGTCAACGATATCCTCGATTTAGAGCGGCTCAAGATCGGTGAAATTGAGCTTAAGCGCTCCAACTGCAATATCAATACGCTCTGCACTCAAGCTGTTGCAGCGATGCAGGCCATGGCAGACAAGATGGAGGTCAGTTTGCAGGTTAATGCCGAGTCAGTGCCGGTGCATGTAGATTGCGATCGCATCCTCCAAACCCTGACCAATCTACTCAGCAACGCTATCAAGTTCTCTGCTGCCGGAGGAACCGTTTTGATGACAGCAGTCTTAGAACCTTCAGAGTCAGACTCAGCTATCCCCACTCTACATATCACCGTTAGCGACCAGGGTAGAGGCATCCCGCAAGCTCAGCTAGAAACCATTTTCGAGAGATTTCAACAGGTTGACGCATCCGACTCTCGAAAAAAGGGAGGCACAGGACTGGGGCTTGCCATTTGTCGTAAAATTCTTCAGCAACATGGAGGACAAATATGGGCAGAAAGTAAATTGAACAAGGGCAGCACATTCCATGTCCTTCTTCCTACTCATTGAGTTAGCAGGTAAGGTGCCATGTCTAAAACCGTATTGATTGTTGATGATGAAGATGATGCGCGGGCGATCGCTGTTCTAGCGCTACAGATGAAGACTGACTGGACGCTGCTTCAGGCCAGTTCTGGGAAAGAGGCGGTTGCGATCGCTCAGAGCCAAACACCCGACGTCATCTTGCTAGATATGATGATGCCAGAAATGGATGGCAAGACGACCTTGCAAAAGCTAAAAGCAGACCCAACATCAGCCTCTATTCCCACCATCTTGATGACCGCAAAAGTTCAGCCTTTAGCACAAACTGGAATCGCTCCAGAACATGTTGCAGCTGTATTTACCAAACCCTTCCGTCCGCTAACGCTAGCCGATGAAATTCGAAAAGTGCTCGATTGGCAATGAAGAGGGCAGCTTGTTTTCACGTCGTTCATTGAGTGTTTGACTAGAGTCAAGATAATGTTGAGAGCTAAAGAATAAATTTCTTAGGGTTAAAACAATGTACTCACCAAATATAGAGCCGAACCAAACTATCTTCCAGAGCCGCCTAATAACACTTGAACATCTTCTAAAGACTGCCCAGACTCATTTCAACGGCAGTGAGTCGTTCCTTCAGAAACGAATTGTAGACGATATGCTTCCTCTTGGCACTCAGATTGCTTTTACCTGCAATCAGCCACGCAACTTTGCCCTGTGGTGTGACGGTAAGCCAATGGACAACCTAGATCCAGAAGTCACATCCCTTTCACAAGCATACGAGCACATAGCAAATACGCAAAGACTTCTGTCGAGTATTCGTGTTGAGAATATAGAGCTAGATGAAGTTACGCGCATTGAGATTGGTGAGGGAGTCTACGTAGAGCTTTCGAGTAGTCGCTACGTCGATGAATTTCTGATGCCAAACTTTTACTTTCATCTGGTCACAGCTTACGACATTCTTCGTATGATAGGCATGTCTATTGGGAAACAAGACTACATGAGACATTTAGTTCCTTTCATAAAAACAGACTAAAAGCCACCCTAGCTTTTGGCCTTTTATTAAACGCGATCACCGCATCGTAAAGTCGTTGTTTATTTTTATAGTTGCCGCCTTAGAAAAGCTATTTGCATAGCGCAGTACCTATGTGAGTACTGCGCTATCGGACTTGAAGTTGAGCATTAGCTCAATTCAATATCTGCATACTGCCAGACAATCTCAAACTCATCTTGAGTCTTTTGTGCCGCTTCGGTTTTGCCTTGCGCGTTCAACGCTTGAACCAGGCCGTGCAAAGACCAGCCGTTGCGCGGATAAATCTCAAGATCTGCTCGAAACGTAGCTTCTGCTTCGCTAGGACGATTGACCTGAAGCAAGACAGCACCTAACCTTTGGCGGACGGGGCTATACCAGGGAGAAGGCTCGTCGTAGTTGAGTGCGTCTTCTTGTTCTACGCCTTGTTGAAAGTGAGCGATCGCCCCCTCAAAATCTCCAGCGCCCACCGCAATCTCTCCGGAAAGAACAGACCTGGCAATCTGCAACAAATCCTGAGTTGTGTTGATATTCCAAATCGTGACACCCTCAAGCGCAGAGGAATCAACAATCTGCGCTAGCGCCTGAAGCTCGTCTTTAGCTTGCTCAAGCTGTTGCTTCCCAGCAAATGCCATCCCTCTGGCATAGTGCCAAACTGCCGTAGGATAAGCCAAATCAACATCCGGTGCAGGCTCCGCCAGGATCTTATCCCACTCTTCAAACTTCACCAGCGTATACAGCGGAATAGCAGCATAGTGCTGCAAAGTGCCATATCCAGACTCTCGCATCAGCGACTTATCTGTCATTTTCGCAGTATGCTCCGCCGCCTCTATAGCAATATCTTCTTGTCCCGCGAGCATCGCCGAGAACCAAAGAAAATGGTGGTTGTGCGGCATGTAGCCCACAGGATATAGCCCTTGAGCATGGCACTGAGTTGCGTAGCTTTGGTCAGCCGCGATCACCTTCAAATTTGCAACAACCGCATCGTGATATCGACCGACTCGAACATAGATATGAGAAGGCATATGTACCAGATGGCCCGCCTCCGGCACCAGGTCTCTTAGACGATCTGCCACCTCAATCCCTAATTCAGGATGTTCTTTTTCAACCGCGTGAATATAGAGGTGAAGCGCCGCAGGATGGTCAGGATAGCGCTCAATGACCGATCTGAGCGTATTGAGAACAGTTGTAGTCTCAGGCTTTGCGCTACCATCCTCTCGCCAGTAATCCCAGGGCATGGTGTCCATTAGCGCCTCTGCATATAGCGTTGCCGCATCGGTATCGTCTGGATATTGAGATGAAAGATCGGCCATCGCTTCGGCATAGGCCAAATCTAACGCACTGCGATCTTCGACAGGTTCGGCGCTGTATCGCGTAGAAAGCGCGTCAATGTAGGCTTTCTCTCTTTGAGTGGCGTTGGGTTTGAGCGCGATCGCCCGCTGCATCTCTTCATAAGCCGTCGGCACACTGCCCGCCTCCATCGCCGCGTTAATGTTCGGGCCTAGCACATAAGCCATTCCCCAGTGACACATCGCGCAGTTAGGGTCGAGCTTTGCTGCCGCTTCGAGAGAACGAAGCGCTTCAGCATGGTTAAAGCCATAGGCGAAGATAATGCCCTGATTAAAGTAGCGTTGTGCCTCCTTACTGTTGGTAGAAATTGGAAACGTATAGTTGCCTAAGTCATTCAGAATAGGTGCTTGCAAAGCAGCCGCCATTGCCGGAGTTTTAGACTGCCTCGAACTAGACAGAATAGTCGGAGTCACTAGAGCCAGTATTAGTGGGTCATTTGTTATGCACATAGGCATATAAATGGACGACAATAGAGGCATTGCAGTCAGCACCCTATTTCCCAGGATCAGTCGTCCTATGACTCGTCGGCCAAAAGACCCCCTTCGGTCTCTCAGTGATGAAGAACAAGAACTGTTAGAGCGATTAAGTCGCGCCAGCCAGGAACCGGCTGTTCATGTGGTTCGAGCTCAAATCCTGCTAGCGGTAGCCGAAGGAAAAAGCTACAGGGCCGCAGCCGAGTCGGTCGGTCGTCGTTCAGGTGACGCGGTCTCACAGTTGGTTGCCCGCTTCAATAAAGTCGGTCTAGCCGCCTTAGAACCGATGCATGGTGGTGGTGCCCAAACTGTTTATGACAGTGAGAAACGTCAACACATTTTGGAGATCGCTAGTCAGTTGCCGGAAGTAGAACAAGACGGCGCACTTAGCTGGTCTTTGAGCCTGCTACAGCGTCGATTGCGTCAGCAGCCTGAATTTTCTCGCATTAGCACATACACCATTTGGCAGGTGTTGCACGAAGCGAATTGGAGTTGGCAACTGAGTCGTAGCTGGTGTAGTACCGGAGTCGTCAAACGCCGCCGCAAAAGCGGCATCGTGGAGGCGGTAGACCCTGATAGTGAAGCAAAAAAGTCTTGATTGAACGAGCCTATCGCTTGGGCGAACAGTCAGGGTTAGCTGTTTGGACAGAAGATGAGGCAGGCCCCTATCGAACCCAACCCTATCAGGGGAAAGACTGGTATCCGCAGGGTGAGCCACTCAAACAACCACATGAATACTTTCCGAATGGAACTGCCAAGATCATGACCTTGTTTCATCCCAGCGATGGCAATGTTCGTATTAAAGGCACTCTGTCTACTGCTAACCCGATATTGCATGCTTGGTTAGAAGAGACTCTCTCTGAGATTGTTGACGCTTTGCCGCCTGCGACTACTCTCAATTCCGAAGACAATCGTGCAATTTGGGAGAGTTGGCGACAAGACCTGACGGTCAAGTTCACATTGCCTGAAACCCTGCCACCGCTACGACTCCTATTAGTCTGTGATAACCTAGCCGGTCACAAAACACCAGCTTTCGTACTGTGGTTGTGTGACCATGGAATTCTGCCGCTTTATACGCCGTTGGGAGGAAGCTGGCTCAATATGGCTGAGTCCATCCAGAAGATCCTCAAACATAGAGCCTTAGATGGCCAACACCCCACTAAGCCTCAGCAGATTATCGATAACTTTGAGGCAGTCGCCAGAGCTTGGAACCGAGCGCCTACAGCCTTTGTATGGGGTGGAAAACGAGCGAGGCGCAGGCAGCAGGCTCGCCTGAGAAAACGCTATCAATTACCGGCTTCGGGCGCTTGCACTTACCAACCTGTTCGTAGCCGCCCCTCCCTTCTTCAGAAATGCCTATGTGCATAACAAATGACCCATTAGCATTAGACCAGCCGTAGCAATCCATTTGATTTTACGATTAAGTCTCATAGTGAGGAACCTCTCGATTGATGAAATTACTCTATTGAACAATCGAGAAGATAGCGGGAAGATCGAGAATGACAACAGATATAAGCTTTTGAGCACCTCTCCCGATTTCTTCTCTTTCTCTGCTTATGTTGAACCTATGAGACAACACGTGATGTATCCCGTCTCAAGTCTTTTTAGTTTTAAGAGGTTCAATCCATGCAAGCTATCTCAACAGGTAATGTCTCACTAAATTCTGTTAGCGGCCAATCTCACATTCAGGTTAGCCGTCTTAAAAAGACTACCCTGCGTCAAGGATCTCATCATCCCGACGTAGCAGAACTTCAAAACCTCCTGAGCCGCTACGTTAGAGCTGTTGCGAAATAGGCTGCTAAAATAGCTGTGACGCTTGCAACTTCGTTAGCCCCCTCCCCTTCGATGCTGAATCTTAACCGTGTGTTCAAAGATGACCGCCTGATGCGCTCGCTCACGGGGATGAACTTAGCAACCTTCGACCAACTGCTACCGAGTTTCGATGCAGCTTACCAAGCCGCTCACCCAGCGTCGCCTACCCGCCAACGTAAACCCGGTGCGGGTCGCAAGTCCAACCTACTAGAGATAGAAGACAAGCTGTTTTTCGTGCTGTTCTACTTCAAGTGCTATCCCACCTTCGACTTGGCGGGTCTTTTATTCGACTTCAATCGGTCACAAGCTAATCGCTGGCTGCATCGTCTGCAACCGGTGCTCGAAGCTGCCTTAGGTCGCCAGATGATGCTGCCCAAGCGTCAACTGCGCTCTCTAGCCGAGTTCATAGCCTGCTTCCCAGAGACAGAGCGGGTCATTCTCGACGGGGTAGAGCGTCCTATCCAACGTCCGCAAGACTCTACGCGTCAGAAGCTTACCTACACCGGAAAAAAGAAGCGAAACACGCGTAAGCATCTAGGATTGAGCGACCAAGATAAGCGTATTCTGCTGCTAAGTCCTGTCAAAGACGGGAGCCATCACGATAAGTCGATGCTCGATGGCTTAGTCCTAGCCGAACATATTCCGGTCGATATTCCGATTCAAGTGGACTTGGGGTTCAAAGGATTGGAAAGAGAGTACGAGAATATAGAAATTCCGCATAAGAAACCGAGAGGCGGTGAGTTAACCGCAAAGCAGAAAGAAGAGAACCGAGCGTTTAGTGGAGAACGGATCGTAGTCGAACATGCCTTCGGGGGTACCAAGCGATACCGAGCGGCAGCGGATATCTACCGTAACCGCAAAGAGAACTTCGATGACCGGTTGATGCTCACCGCAGCAGGGCTATGGAACTTCTACCTAGCGGCTGCATAAACTGAAGCGGAAGGAAGGAAAGCATTGCCCTACATTCTCTGTTATTTCGCAACAGCTCTGTTCTACCCATTGTCTCTAGCGGCATCTTCGATAGTCTTACCGATTACGCTGTGCGTCTCTTTCAACATCGTATGTTTTTAGTAGAAGATGGCGTAGTCGGCACCCAAACCTGGCTGGCACTCTACACCGGAGCGCCTACAAATATGCCAGTGCTACGCAAAGTAACCTCTGGAGAAGCCGTAGAACAGTTGCAACAGACCCTACTCCTCGCCGGATTTGAAGTTGGCCTAGTAGACGGCTACTTTGGCCGCGTTACCCAAAGTGGGGTAGCTGGATTTCAAAGACAAATGGGTCTAAAAGACGACGGCATTGTCGGCCCCAGTACCTGGCATGCCCTTAGCAAAGTTCGCTTGGAAAACCCGCTCGCACCTATCCAAGCCTTCACGCTTCACAATAACCAAAAGATCCATGTTGAAGAGATTACAGACATCGCGGTAGCCTCCAGTACCCAAAGAGAGCGACGCGTCGTTACCGCTAGTCGCGATACGTTCATTCGCTTCTCCGAACCCGATGGAACGCCTATTCATGACAATTACGGAGGCGACTTCGGAGCCGTTAGCAGCGTTGCCATACATCCGACAAAGCAACAGATAATCAGCGCGACTTTCGGCGGTACTATCCGCGTTGCGAACTACGAAGACAGAAAGAATGCAATCGGAATTATATTTGAACAAGGGCATGTTTTCCCAGCCAGAGGCGGCGGCGTCACCGACATCGCCATAGAACCAACTGGCCAATACATCGCAGCGACCACTAGCCTCAATGCCGCACGGATCTTCAACTTTAAGGGCGACCTGCTACGGGAGTTGTTCAACGCAGAAGAGAGTCTCTACAACGGTCAGGCTGAGTCTGTAGTATTCAATCCCAGAAAAGAACAGCTAGCTACTGCGAGCAGTAATGGAGGCGCTATCTTATGGAATAGACCGCTCGAAGATAACGCTGATGGTGTCAACTTATCTTCTGCAAGATTAGCCCACGTTGTTTGCTTTAGCCCGAATGGTTACAAACTAGCGGTTGGGCAGGGGCCTTTGCTACAGATATATGCTAGTCCGCGATTGGCGATCTCCAACCATCGCTTCCCCACAAAGATTACGGCGTTAGCCTTCAATCCTACGGGGAGATATATCGCGGTCGGCTGTCACAACAGCAAAGTTTATATCTTCGATTTGCAAGCAGAAGGCGGCAAGGGCAAGATCGTCTTCGAACTACTGGCGCACAATGCGCCAGTTACGGCAGTTGCCTTTGGGAAAGCACCTGCGCAGCGATTGTACAGCGGTGATCGCGAAGGACGACTCCTTACCTGGACGGTCAATACCTACGACGCGGCCAAGCAAGTTTTGAAGATGGGAGAGGCTTCTCCTACTGGCGAGCCATCTGCGTTTTAGTGATCGCGCCGAATCATGCGGTGATTGTATACTCTAATCACCGCACAATATGCAGCGATTATGACCTGGATTCATCAGACCCCAGACTGGCCCACCTTTTCATGGGATCGTGCTGCCTTGTCAGAAAAGCTAGCTGATGTCCGCCACAGACAAGGCCGCTTACTCGGTCGCATGGAATCATTAGGATTTGAGCTGCGCACCGAGGCGAATATCAAAACGCTTACAGCAAATATCGTCAAGTCATCTGCTATCGAAGGAGAAACGCTAAGTTCCGACGAAGTGCGCTCCTCCATCGCCCTTAAGCTTGGGATCGATCTTGATAGCTCTACAGCCATCAGCCGCAACATTGAAGGCATCGTCGAAGTCATGATGGATGCTATTCGTAATTATTCCCAGCCGCTGACAAAAGATCGTCTGTGCGGCTGGCACGCTGCCTTATTTCCCACTGGATGGAGCGGACTGAGGAAAATTACCGTTGGCGATTGGAGACCCGAATCTGCTGGGACTATGCGAGTCGTCTCTGGCTCTATCGAAAGAGAACGCATTCACTTTGAGGCTCCAGATGCGCTTCGGATTGAAGATGAAATGCAAGCTTTTCTAGACTGGTTCGAAGACACTGCGGACATAGATCCATTTATTAGAGCGGCGATCGCCCACCTATGGTTCGTCACCATTCACCCTTTCGAAGACGGCAACGGTCGCATCGCTAGAACAATCGCAGATATGGCGCTATCCCGCGCAGATAGCACGTCTGAACGTTTCTATAGTATGTCTGCTCAGATTGAGAAAGAACGAAAGACCTACTACGCCCAGCTCGAACAACAACAACGTAACTCAACCGACATCACCGGATGGATAAACTGGTTCCTCGACTGCTTAGGACGAGCTATCGACGCTGCGGAAGTTACATCAGAAGCCGTACTCTACAAAGCCGCTTTCTGGAAAATCGCGAATCGTCAGTCAGTCAACGAACGTCAGCGACTGATCTTGAATAGATTGCTAGACGGGTTCAAAGGTCATATGAACACGTCTAAGTATGCAAAAATCGCCAAGTGCTCTACAGATACCGCACTACGAGACATCCGATATTTACTCATGCATGGACTGCTCATCCAGAATGCGCCCGGCGGACGCAGTACAAGCTATCGCTTGCCTACCCCTGAAGAACTTAAGCCCTAATTACGCTTTACCATCCAACTCATCAGAACCTTGCTGAGGTTGGTCTGGTTTAGTTCTACCCGCTTGCCTGGTCGCCTGCTTCAGCAGAAATTCTATTTGGGCGTTGACGCTGCGCAAATCGCCAGCAGCCCACTTTTCGAGCGTTTTATATAGCTCAGGATCAATGCGCAGAAGAAATCTCTTTTTACTCACGTATAACTAGATTATGTGTAGAGAGTACCTGTATTAACAATGGGCTGAATAGAACTTTCAGACACAAGCGCAACCAACAGATTGTTTACCATTGCCGCCTTGCGTTCTTCGTCTAGCTCTACCACCTGCTGCTCGCTCAGTCGAGTCAGCGCCATCTCCACCATGCCCATCGCACCTTCTACAATCCGCTCCTTAGCCGAGATGACAGCAGTCGCCTGCTGCCGATGCAGCATTGCCTGAGCAATCTCTGGTGCATAAGCTAGATGAGTCAGGCGAGCATCCAATACCTCTACACCGGAAACTTCCAGTCGCTGCTGCGCTTCTTGCTTCAAAATTTCAGACATGTCGTTCGGTTGGCTACGCAGTGAAGGCGCATCCGTTTCAAACACATCATATGGATAGCGATCAGCCAGCGCGCGGATGGCTGTTTCACTTTGAATCGCAACAAACTGCTGAAAATTTTCAACATCAAAAACAGCCTTCGCAGAGTCTACAACTCGCCATACCACAACAGCTCAAATTTCAATCGGATTTCCTTGCTCATCGTTTACTTTGAGGTAATCACTGTTAAAGTTTCGTACCCTTAACGAAATCTCCTGTCGTACGATAACGATAGGCAATGTCCAATAGAATCCTGGTTCGCGGACGCTGCCAATATATTTACCCAGGAAAATTAAAACCTGTGCCTGATTGGGCTGAACGACGAAGAATCCTGAACTCAGAATAAAGCTAGGTACTAGTAGCACGGCGGCCAGTCCGAAAAGCGTTGAATTTGTGATGATGCTATCTGTAATGGACTGATAGGCCAGCCAGCTGCCTGTAAGGATCAAGGATTAAATTAGGGAATCAAAATAGTTATCACGGTAAGATAGATAGGTCGTCATTGTAGTGTCTTTTAAGATGCGTGAGCTTCGCCCCTACCCACCAGCGATAGAGCAGCAAATGCAGCAGTACTATGGCTCGCTGAGCGAGAAGGATCGGCGACGGTATGCGGCCGTCGAGGCGGTTAAACTAGGGCATGGGGGCATCAGCTACATCCATCGTTTGCTAGGTTGTGGTCGCCCGAGCATTCGCTTAGGGATAGCAGAAATATCAGATCCTGAGGCCCTGAGCGAACCAGGACAGCGAGCACCAGGAGCCGGACGAAAGAGCGCTTTTGAGACGATACCAGGTCTGGATGAAGCCTTTCTTCGGGTCGTTTCACGTCACACAGCCGGTTCTCCGATGGATGAATCGATTAAGTGGACGCATTTGACGCGCCAGCAAATAGCCGACCGATTAGCTGAAGAAGAAGCCCTCAGTGTTAGCGTCACGGTGGTGGATCAACTGTTAGAGAAGCACCAGTTTCGCCGCCGTCAGGCGCTGAAACGGAAGGCCACTGGCAGTAATCCTAACCGTAATCAGCAATTTGAGAAGATTCATGAGTTGGTCGAAACCTACCAAGCGGCAGGCGAGCCAGTGATCAGCATGGACACCAAAAAAAGGAGTTGATCGGTTCTTTGTATCGGGCCGGTCACACCTATAATCAAGCACCGATAGAGGTTTACGACCATGATTGGGTCTCGCTAGCGACAGGCAAGGCGGTTCCACACGGGCTTTATGACCTGACTGAGAACATTGGCTATGTCCAGATTGGCACCTCTCGCGATACCCATGAGTTTGCGATTGATTCCCTACGTTATTGGTGGCAACATCATGGCAGCCACCAGTACAGAACCGCAGATTCCTGGTTATTGCTCTGCGATGGCGGGGGGAGCAATAGCTCCCGGTCCTATCTATTCAAGGCGGCTTTGCAAGCCTTAGCCATTGAGCTAGGCATCGATATTCGAATCGCTCACTATCCCCCTTATACCTCCAAGTACAATCCTATCGAGCATCGATTGTTTCCCCATCTGACACGAGCGACGCAAGGGGTTATTTCTGACACCGTTGACACGGTCAAAGACTTAATGGCTAAGGCCACCACGGCCACTGGCTTGACTGTCTTCACCGCCGTCCTTGATAAGGTTTACGAGACTGGAAAGAAAGCGACCGATGAACTCAAAGCCAGCATCCAACTCGTCTTCGATGACGTCTTACCAAAATGGAATTACACAGCCTTGGCTAACCCAACTTAAATTGGCTCAACTATTTAATCCTCGATCCATAGAGACAAAAGTTGACGCCTCCATCCCGCAGCGTTGCGCCCAAAGGAAAACTATCACCCGGTTGAACAATCAGTTTCATATCAGCGGTCATCAACAAGATACTGGTTAGGAGATATTGCTCAGGTAGTCCTTAACGTGTAAGGATAATTCTATCGATTAGGCGATGCGATCGCACAAACGATTGGGTGATAATAGTAACGTTGCAACCTTAACTTTTCTAGTGACTTCCGCTCTTCCAACCTGCCCTGATTGCCATTCTGATTCTGTTGTTAAGAATGGATTTATTCACAACGGCAAGCAAAATCATCTGTGTAAAGACTGCGGACGACAATTCGTCAAAGACCCGCAGAATAAGGTGATTAGCGATGAGACGAAGGCGTTGATAGACAAACTATTGCTAGAGAAAATACCGCTGGCTGGGATGGCTAGAGTGGCTGATGTTTCTGAGGTATGGCTACAAGGTTACGTGAATAAGAAATATGCATCGGTACCGCGCGAAGTCAACGTGCGCGCCATAACCGGGGCGATTGACCTTCCAATGCGATGAGATGTGGTCATTCGTGGGCAACAAAGGCAACAAACAGTGGGTATGGCTGGCGATAGATATTGAAAGTCGAGAAGTTGTAGGGCTCTACATCGGTCGTCGAAGTCGAGTCGGTGCGCGTGGGCTATGGGCCACACTGCCTCCCGTCTATCGGCAGTGTGCTGTGGCCTATACTGACTTCTGGGAAGCTTATGAACAGGTAATTCCAAGCAAACGGCATCGAGCAGTAGGGAAGGAAACGGGACTGACCAATCGGATTGAACGACTCAACTGTACCCTGCGTCAACGTATCTCTAGATTAGTGCGTAAAACGCTCTCATTTTCTAAAAAGTTGGAGAATCATATAGGCGCTATCTGGTACTTCATCCATCACTACAACGCATCCTTACCGCTTTAGGACTACCATTGCTCAGGAGAATACTGCTTAGGACAAGTGCAGCGTGGCTTTTACCATATCGCCCAATTGATGGCTCTCTATCTGGAACCCATACTTGCGGCAAAGTTTTTGCATCGGCCTATTTTCAGGTAGGATTTCGGCCACGATTTGGCTAATTCTTTCTTCTTGGGCAACTGCGATGAGCATTTGCATGAGCTGATTGCCGATGCCCTGATGCTGATAGCGATCGCTCACAAGCATGGACAGTTCAACCGTTTGCGTTCCTGGAAATTGACTGAGCCGTCCCACGCCCAAAATCGACCGATTATCACCTTTACCAGCCTCTACCACCAGCGCGATCTCGTGGTCATAATCAATAAAGCAAATGCGCGTCAAACGCTCGTGAGCCGTTCTCCGACTGAGCTTAAATAAGTGAGAATAACGAAGATAAACACTTTCATCAGAGAGCGTTCGATGAAAAGCAACCACTAAAGGCTCATCTTCCGGCTCAATGGGTCGAATCAGTACAGACTCTCCATTTTTGAGCGTCCAGCTAGTCTCGTACTGATGGGGATAGGGACGAATAGCGGGCTTGGGTAAGTCTTCTATAGAGAGATTAGGCGGGTGCAGAATGATACGGGCATCTAGCGCGATAGCTTCATGCCCAGAGTGACTCTTAGCCTCACTTGTCCTCACACTGCTAGAACTCACCCTCAGTGGATTAATGTCTATTTCCTTAATCCAGGGCTGCTCAATCACCAATCGACTGAATCTGACCAAAAGCTTTTCAAGATTGGCTAAGTTAACCGCCTCCCGTCCTCTAACGCCTTTGAGTGCCTGATAAATACGAGTGCGCTCCATCATCCGCCGAGCCAGCGTCGTATTTAGCGGCGGCAGTCCCAACGCTCGATCTTGAAAGACTTCGACCAGTTCGCCCCCCAGACCAAACAACAACACTGGCCCGAACTGAGGATCTACGGCGCTGCCTAAAATAAGCTCATACCCATCTGGCGGCACCATTGGCTGCACGGTGACCCCCAGAAAAGCCGCCGGATCTGCACTGACCGTTGCAACCGCTGCTCGAATAGCGTCGAAGGCTTCGCACACGGCGCGATCGCTCGATAAATTAAGGTACACGCCACCCACATCCGTTTTGTGGGTAATGGTTTGCGACCACAGCTTCAGCACCACTGGATAGCCAATGGTTTGAGCGCAAGTAACCGCTGCCTCCGCCGAGGTTGCTGTTTGACTAACAACTGTCGGAATCCCATAGGCAGAAAGCACCATCTGCGACTCCAACTCAGTCATAAGCGTTCGATTCTCTTGACGAACGCGATCGATAAGCACTTTAGCGGTGCCTGCTTGTGCAATCTCTTCAGCAAATGCGGGCGTCTCGTACAGGCTGTGCAAATTGCGAGAATATCGCCACATTTGAGTAAACACTTTGGCAGCGGTATCCGGATAGGGCAACGTAAAAATACCGGCCCGATTCAGGACATCTTCACCGGGTTGAACGGTCTTTTGTCCCATCCAACTCGCTAACATCGGCCCGCCGTCTGCTGGACGCAGCGCCTGAATTTTCTCAGCCGTGTTCAGGGGATCGGTCATCGCCTGAGGCGTCAAAATTACCAACAACCCATCGCTGTTAGGATCTTTTCTAACAATCTCTAACGCCTGCTGATAGCGCTCAGGGGTAGCATCGCCCAAAATATCAATGGGATTCCGACGGCTCCACTGCGCTGGCATACAAGCATCTAGCTCGCTGATGGTTTGCGGCGACAGCTTAGCGAGCTGGCCGCCGTTGCGAATTAGCGCATCTGTTGCCAAGACCCCTGGCCCCCCCGCATTGGTCAAAATGGTTAAGCGATTGCCTTTAGATCTAGGCTGCTTTGCCAAAATTTGAGAGAGATTAAACAAATCGTCAATGCTATCGACTCGCAGGACGCCGCAGCGTCGAAAAGCGGCATCTAACACTTCATCGCTGCCGGTTAGCGCGCCTGTATGAGAAGCCGCTGCTGCCGCTGCTGCCTCGGTACGCCCGGCTTTGATGACGATAATAGGTTTGGTCAGTGCGACTTCGCGCGCTGCCGATAAGAACGCGCGGGCATCACCAATAGACTCCATGTAAATAACGATACTTTCGGTATTAGGATCGTCACCCATGTAGTTGATTAAGTCGCCCCAGCCAACATCTAGCATCGACCCAACCGAGACAAAAGTGCTAAAGCCCACATTCTCTCTAAAGCTCCAGTCCAGCATGGAGGTACAGAGCGCGCCGCTTTGACTGATGAAGCCCACATTTCCTGGAGAGGCGATCGCACCTGCAAACGTGCCATTAAACCCAGTATGAGAATTCATCACGCCTAAACAGTTAGGGCCAACTAGTCGCAGGTTCGAGGCTTTCAATATCGCCAAGATCTCTTCTTCCAAAGCGATCCCTGCTGTCCCGACTTCCTTAAATCCAGCCGACACCACAATTGCCCCTTTCACCCCAGCCGCCACGCAATCGCGCAGCACTTGAGGAACGGTATGAGCTGGTGTCGCAATAATCGCTAAATCAACGGGTTCGGGTACATCGTCTAGCTGTGCATAAGCTTTAATGCCTAGTACGCTAGAGCGTTTCGGGTTCACCGGATACACTGTGCCACCAAAGGGCGTTTGAATTAAATTCCAAAGTAGGCGACGACCGACGCTAGTGGGCTTATCGGTTGCGCCGATGAGGGCAACCGTTTGAGGATTAAAGAACGCGTCTAGCGGCTGACGACGGGTGCGAAGAACATCATGCGCTGGGTCGGAGCGGCGTTGCATTACAGATGTCATAAGGGTTCGTTCTGGTAGGTCAGGACTCTTGCAGATAAAAGACAGGTTAAAAAAACAGCTAAAAGCGATTCAAAAAGCTTTTCCTTATGATTCATCTCGTTTTTAATTAATTTTTCTCTGTAAATGTGTTCTACATAAACATTTTTGAACCTAACTCAACTGAAATCGAGTTAATTTAAAGCAAACAATAAACTACTCAAAAATTGTTCTACAGCCGATTAAAGCCATTTGAAAGTCGTTTAAGTAAAAGCTAGTCAGAAACCGCTTGAGAATTCTCAGAATACTCTTTGTATAAGGAAAACGGTAAGATTTATTTTTGATGACATTGCGATCCAAACCCTCTAAATTAGACTACGCTTAAGCAGATGCAACAGGAATTGCACAGAGACTAGGTTTTTAAATAACACCTAACTAGAAAATTCTTTTACCAGCCGTCCCTACTAACCTTTAGGCATAAACAACTTTAGGCACAAAACTTTAGGCATAAACAAGAGGCAGCATGTATTTGTTTAGCGGTTGAAATTGGCTTATAGCGTCAGGTTATTACCCACCCCGACCTTCGCCACCCTGCCAACAAGTTTTACTAGCCATCTACGACAATACTGTCTCTTGTTTATATTACTCAATGGCTGTTCTTTGTAAAGAGTTTCCTGTGCTGACGGTATGATAGAGGCAAATCTATCACCAAGATTAGTTAATACATCTTTAGAACCCAGCTACACCCGTTAAGGTTGTGCGTAGTAGCAGAATCTGGAAGCCTAACGAAAGAGCAAGATAGATCTGCAAACATATCTTTGCCTGCGGATAAGCGATAAAGAGTACTGTAGAAGAGAGACCTTTGATTGATATGGTTGACTACCCAAAAACAAACTCTATTGAGACATTAGAAGCCTTAATTGAATCAGTCGAGGCAGCTCAATCTGAATACGCTACCTATTCGCAGGAGCAGGTCGATCGTATTTTTAAGATGGCTGCTTTAGCTGCAAACACCGCCAGGCTGCCGCTAGCTAAGCAAGCCGTTGCCGAGACAGGAATGGGTGTCGTCGAGGACAAAGTGATTAAAAACCACTTTGCCTCCGAGATCATTTATAACAAGTATAAGCACGAGAAAACCTGCGGCATTATTGAAGCCGATCCAACCTTTGGTATTCAAAAAATTGCTGAGCCAATGGGCATATTGGCGGGCATTGTGCCTGTTACTAACCCAACGTCAACCGCAATATTCAAAACATTGATTGCGCTTAAAACGCGCAATGCGATTATATTGTCGCCTCACCCCAGAGCAAGGCTCTGTACAATTGCGGCAGCTCGCACCGTGTTAGATGCTGCCGTCAAAGCTGGCGCACCCGCTTCGATTATTGGGTGGATCGATCAGCCTTCTATCGAACTCTCTCAGGCGCTGATGAGTCACTCATCGGTAAGTCTGGTGCTCGCGACTGGCGGGCCAAGCATGGTAAAGGCCGCTTACTCTTCAGGGCATCCCTCTTTGGGTGTGGGAGCTGGCAACACTCCAGCGTTGATTGATAATAGCGCCGATCTTAAAACGGCGGTGTCTTCTATTCTACTCAGCAAAACGTTCGACAATGGCATGATCTGTGCCAGCGAGCAGTCTGTTATCGTCGAAAACGACGTATATGAGACGGTTAAAGAAGAGTTTTTAAATCGGGGCGCTTACTTTGCCACCCCAAAGGAGCAGCAGCGACTAGCCGATAAGATTTTGCTCAATGGTCGGTTAAATCCAGAGATTGTCGGTCAGTCGGTCGCGAATCTAGCTGAGATGGCTGGCATTGATGTTCCTAAAAACACCCGCGTCTTGATTGCAGAAGTCGAAGAGATTGGCCCAACAGAGCCGCTGTCCTATGAAAAGCTGACGCCTATTTTGGCCATGTATCGAGCGACAGACTTTGACGAGGGTCTAGACAAAGTAAAAGAGCTGGTGACCTTTGCTGGTCGCGGGCATACGGCGGTGCTGTATACCAAACCGGACAACACCGAGCATATTCAACAGTTCGAGTCGCTGATAGAAACTAGCCGCGTGCTCATTAACACGCCAGCCTCTCAAGGGGCCATTGGTGACTTGTACAACTTTAGACTCGATCCGTCTTTGACCCTGGGCTGCGGCAGCTGGGGTGGCAACTCCTTGAGCGCCAATGTAGAGCCTCGCCACTTACTCAATGTAAAAACAGTGGCCGAACGGCGAGAGAATATGCTCTGGTTCCGGGTACCGCCAAAAGTTTACTTTAAGCCAGGGTCTTTGCCCGTTGCGCTAGGCGAACTGAGCGATCGCCAACGCGCTTTCATCGTTACAGACAAACCCCTCTACGATTTGGGGATGACCCGCGTTGTCGAAGAGACGTTAGACACCCTTGGGATCAAAAGCCAAATTTTCTACGATGTAGAGCCCGACCCCTCCCTGGATACGGTCAACAAGGGCGTGGCGATGATGCAACAGTTTAACCCCGATGTGATTGTGGCTATCGGTGGTGGCTCGCCCATGGATGCGGCCAAAATTATGTGGCTGATGTACGAGCATCCCGATATTGCCTTTGACGGACTGGCTATGCGGTTTATGGATATTCGCAAGCGAGTATACGAGCTGCCGCCATTAGGAGAGAAAGCGATATTAGTCGCGGTTCCAACAACGTCAGGAACAGGGTCAGAAGTCACGCCGTTTGCCGTGGTTACCGACCGCAAGAATGGGATTAAGTATCCGCTCGCCGACTACGCCTTAACGCCAACGATGGCCATTGTAGATTCAGATCTAGTACTGAATTTGCCGAAGGCTTTAACCGCTTTCGGCGGGATTGATGCACTCACCCACGCGCTAGAAGCCTATGCCTCGGTGATGGCCTCTGATTTTACCAACGGACTGGCACTAGAGGCCATTGGGCTGATCTTCAGGTATCTCCCTAGAGCGTATAGCGCTGGACATAATGACCCAGAAGCCAGAGAGAGAATGCACTACGCCTCGACCATTGCAGGCATGGCCTTTGCCAACAGCTTTCTGGGCATTTGTCACTCCATGGCGCATCAGCTAGGCGCAACGTTCCACATTCCTCACGGACTGGCGAACGCCCTGATGATCTCCCACGTGATTCGCTATAACGCAACCGATGCGCCCTTTAAGCAGGCCACGTTCTCTCAGTACAAGTATCCCAACGCTCAGTGGCGCTATGCGCAAGTGGCCGATTATCTCCATTTAGGCGGAACCACAGACCACGAAAAGGTCAATCGGCTGATTGGCGCAATTGAAGAGCTGAAATCGCAAGTGGACATTCCCACCGCCATGTCAGCGGTGCTGGACATTCCTGAGTCTGAATTTTACGCTCAGTTAGATGGCCTTGCGGATCATGCTTTTGACGATCAGTGTACGTCGGCCAATCCTCGCTATCCGCTAATTAGCGACTTGCGCGAGCTGTTGCTGCAAGCCTACCGAGGAGATTCTCCGTTAGTGGTTGGCGGTCTTCCTCTGCGGCTGCAAGATCTTTCTGCCATGCAAGGCGCTGAAAATGCTGAGACCGCTGAAAAGTTTGTTGATTACTCTCTTTGATTGCACGTTATATCGATAGGAAGGTGTTTTATGGTTGCTACTCCTCTCAAATCATCGCTCTCAACGCCAAGAGCCAAGACTAAGGATGCTTGGGAAGGCTTTACCCCTGGCAGTTGGACGGAAACAATCGCTGTACGCGAGTTCATTCAACAGAATTATCGTCCGTATGAGGGCGATCGCACATTCCTCGCCGAAGCCACCCCTCGCACTCAACAGCTCTGGGCACAGATTGCCGTGCTGATGAAGCAAGAGCGCGAGCAGGGCGTTTTGGATGCAGATACCCAGGTGCCAGCGGGCATTACCGCTCACGATGCAGGCTATGTAGACGAGGGTTTAGAACAGATTGTCGGGCTGCAAACCGATCGGCCTTTGAAGCGTTCTATCATGCCACTGGGCGGCATTCGAGTCGCCGAAAAGTCTCTAGAAGCATACGGCTACAGCATTGATCCGGCCCTGCATGAGATTTTCACCAAGTATCGCAAAACTCACAACGACGGCGTATTCGATGCCTACACGCCCGAAATGCGACAGGCGCGTCATGCGGGCATTATCACTGGCCTGCCCGATGCCTACGGTCGAGGTCGGATTATTGGCGACTACCGACGGGTGGCGCTCTACGGCATTGAGCGGTTAGTGGCCGATAAGAAGGCGCAGCTTAGCGAAACCGAAAATGCGGTAATGTCTGAAACGGTGATTCGCGATCGCGAAGAAATCAGCGAACAAATCCGCGCCCTCCAAGAACTCCAAGAGATGGCAGCGACCTACGGGCTAGACATTAGCCAGCCTGCGGCCAACGCCAAAGAAGCGATTCAGTGGACTTACTTCGGCTACTTAGGCGCAATCAAAGAACAAAACGGCGCGGCGATGTCCTTCGGGCGTGTGTCTACTTTTCTCGATATCTATATTGAGCGAGATCTGAACAACGGGGTACTCAACGAGTCCGAAGCTCAAGAGCTGATTGACCATTTAGTTAGCAAGCTCAGAATGGTGCGCTTTTTACGTGCGCCTGCCTACAACGAGTTGTTCTCTGGCGATCCGGTTTGGGTCACCGAAGCGATTGGCGGTGTGGGTGAAGATGGCCGAGCGCTGGTCACCAAGTCTAGCTTCCGCTTTCTGCAAACGCTTTATAACTTAGGGCCTGCGCCCGAGCCAAACCTCACAGTGCTCTGGTCTGAACAGCTTCCCAAGGCATTTAAACAGTTCTGTGCCAAAGTCTCTGTTGACACCAGCTCTATCCAATACGAAAACGACGACCTGATGCGTCCGCTCTACGGAGACGACTACGGTATTGCCTGCTGCGTCTCAGCGATGCGAATCGGCAAGCAAATGCAGTTCTTTGGAGCCAGGGTCAACCTCGCCAAAGCGCTACTGTACGCCATCAACGGCGGTAAAGACGAAAAATCTGGCCATCAGGTAGGGCCGGAAACCGAACCTATTACGGCTAACCAGCTCGACTATGACGAGGTGATGGCCAAATTCGACCCCACGTTGGACTGGCTAGCCAAGCTGTATGTGAACACGCTCAACGTGATTCACTTCATGCACGACAAGTACTGCTACGAGCGCTTAGAGATGGCGCTGCACGACCGCGAAGTCTACCGCACCATGGCCTCCGGCATTGCCGGACTCTCGGTAGTTGGCGACGCGCTCTCAGCGATTAAGTACAGCACGGTGAAAGTGTTGAGAAATGAAGAGGGCCTGGCGGTCGATTATGAAATTGAGGGCGACTATCCTCAGTTTGGCAACAATGATGACCGGGTAGATTCGATTACAGCCGATCTGGTGAGCCGCTTTATGAACAAGATTCGCCAGTGTCCTACCTATCGCAACGCGACCCCCACGCAGTCTATTTTGACCATCACCTCTAACGTGGTGTACGGCAAAAAGACAGGGAATACCCCAGACGGACGCAAGGCAGGTGAGCCGTTTGGCCCAGGGGCGAATCCTATGCATGGTCGAGATACTAAGGGGGCGATCGCTGCCTGCGAATCAGTCGCCAAACTCCCTTACGATGACGCTCAAGACGGGATCTCTTTCACCTTCTCAATTGTTCCTCAAGCCCTCGGCAAACAGACTGACGACCAGATCAACAATCTCGTCGGACTGCTCGACGGCTACTTCCACAACACGGGCCACCACATCAACATCAACGTCCTCAACCGAGAGACGCTCCTTGATGCCATGGAGCATCCCGAAGAATATCCCCAGCTCACCATTCGAGTCTCAGGCTACGCAGTGAACTTCATTAAGCTCACGCGCGAACAACAGCTCGACGTCATTAACCGGACGTTCCACGATCGGTTTTAACCAGGGATTCTTCAATCCATGCCCCTCTCTCCCCCTTTCCATCTCTCCCCCACTTCCCTCCAGGGCCGCATTCACTCAGTCGAGACCTGCGGCACCGTAGACGGGCCAGGTATTCGGTTTGTGATTTTCACCCAAGGGTGCTTACTGCGCTGTCAGTACTGTCACAATCCAGATACCCGCGACCTAACGGGCGGAAAGCTCGTCACGGTAGAAGAGCTAGTCGAAGAGATTGGAAGATATCGCGTTTACATGCAAGCTTCCGGCGGCGGAGTGACAATCTCGGGCGGCGAGCCACTGCTGCAGCCCGAGTTTGTTAGAGAGATTTTTCGGCAATGTCAGGCGCTGGAAATTCATACGACTTTGGATACTTCGGGCTTTCCTGATTTTGAGCGATCGCAACCCGTGCTAGACCATACCGATCTGGTTCTTCTAGACATCAAATCGTTCGATCCGCACACCTATCACCAAGTCACCAGCGTCTCTATAGAACCAACTCTTCGCTTTGCCAACTATCTGAGTACGATTGGCAAGCCTACCTGGGTTCGCTTTGTTCTGGTGCCAGGACTCACCGACGCGCCAGACAACATTGCGGGCGTCGCCAAATTTGTTGCAAATCTAAAATCTGTTGAGAAAGTAGAGATACTGCCTTTCCATCAGATGGGTAAATACAAGTGGCAGGCGATGGGATATGACTATCCGCTCTCAGAGACGCCGACGCCGACGCCTGCGCAGGTTCAACAGGCGATAGATATTTTCGCTCTACAGGGCGTGAAGGCGAGCTAGGGGAGTTGCTGACCCACCCCGACCTCCGCTCCGCTTAAAAAAGATTTTGACGCTTCTCACTCAGGAGTCTTCTAACAAAATCAGCCGCAGCGGATCTAAACAGACTTTCCAAGGTAGCGGACGCATCTTAAGCGAAGACCACTTTTCTTTAAAGACTTCTACGCGCAAATGATAGTCGCGCTCGTGGTTGGGCGGACAATGAATCTTTAGGTATAACGTCATGCGGTGCGGGGTTTCGCTGGTTGCGGCTAGCCAACAGCGAAAGGTGTTCGGCACAGGCGGATGGTGAGCCTCTAGAAAGGTCACTTGATGAGCGCGAATGCCAACCTGAGAGAGATTTTTAGGAATCGGTTCGACCGTTTGTAAAAGACATTTCCAGTGCATAGCTTCTACTTGCTGAGGGCCACGGGCGATCGCCGGTGAAAAGTTTTTGCATCCGGTTAGCTTAGCCATTGCGACAGTGCGAGGCTGCTCGAATATTTGATGTTTGGGCGCGTGGGCAGCCAGCGTCCCGCTATCGACAACCAGCAAATCGTCGCATACGCGGTAGGCTTCTTCTAAGTCGTGAGTGACTAAGAGGGTAATACCGCTGTAGGTTTGCAAGCGGGCGATCAGCTGTTGTTCGATTTGGCTGCGTAGATGCGTGTCGAGGGCGGAAAAGGGTTCGTCGAGCAGCAGGACTTCTGGCTGACTGGATAGGGCTCTTGCTAGCGCGACTCTCTGTTGCTGTCCGCCAGAAAGTTCGGTGGGATAGCGATGGGATAAAGACTCAAGCTGAACGGCTAAGAGCTGCTGAGTAATGATGGCTTCGATTGCTTTTCTTGAGTGCTTGGGTCGATGAGAGGAGCGCTGTTGCTGAAGGCCAAAGGCTATATTATCTGCGACGCTTAGGTGGGGGAACAGGGCGTAGTTTTGAAACAGAATGCCGACTTTGCGATCGCAAGCAGGCACGTTAATGCCCAAGTGCGAATCGAACAGCACCCGTCCGTTGAGGACAATACGTCCTTCATCAGGCGTTTCTATGCCAGCAATGCACCTGAGAATGAGACTTTTTCCTGCGCCAGATGCGCCGAGAAGACCTAGCGGATGCTGGTTGTCTGTGGTGAAATTGACGCTGAGTGTGAACTTGGGTAGCTGTTTGCGGATGTTGACTTCCAGGGAAGAGAGCGGGAAGGCGTGTGCTTCGGCTACGCTCAGCGTACGAGAGATTTGGGGCGATGCCCTGAGCGTAGTCGAAGAGAGGGGAGAGGGGAGGTTGTTCTTTGGGGAGATAAAGGTAAAAGCAGAGCTTTGTCTGAGGAAAGTTTTGCGGTGGGCGAACTGATTGACGAGAATAATTGCGCCTAGAGAGAGGATAAGAATGGCCGATGACCACAGGGCAGCTTCACGAAAGTCACCACCTTCGACAGCGAAGTAGATGGCCATCGGGAGGGTTTGCGTACGGCCAGGAATGTTGCCTGCCAGCATGAGAGTCGCGCCAAATTCGCCGAGGGCACGAGCGAAGGCGAGGGTGGTTCCGGCGAGCAGACTGGGCAGTGATAGGGGGAGTGTGATACGCCAGAAAACGGTGAATTCTGACGCGCCCAGGGTTCTGGCGGCCTGTTGCAGGCTGCGGTCGATTTGTTCAAACGCGCCTGAGGTGGTTTTGTACATCAGCGGGAAGGCGACAACCGTTGCGGTGATGACGGCGGCGTACCACGTGAAGACGACACTGATACCAACGGTTGCAAGCAATTTGCCTAAAGGCCCGTTTTTGCCTAGCAGCAGCAGGAGTAAGAAGCCAAGGACAGTTGGCGGCAGGACGAGGGGGGCAAGAAAGAGACCGTCAAGGAGCGATCGCCAGCGGCCTCGATAGCGCTGCATGCTGTGGGCAGCGGCGATGCCCAGGAAGAAGGTGATGAAGGTAGCGATCGCTGCAATACGCAAAGAGATCCACAGCGGAGAGAGGTCGAACATGGGGTTAGCTCCGGCTAAATCCGAAGTCTTCGAACGTTTGTTGGGCGGCCTCTGTCGTTAGAAAATGGATGAAGGTTTGTGCTGCTTCGGGCGCAGCAGTCTCTTTTACAATAGCAACAGGATAGTCGATAGGCTCGTGAGCGCTAGCAGGCGCGGTTGCGAGTACGGTGACTCGTTCGGAGAGAGCTGCGTCGGTAGTGTAGACCATGCCCAGGTCGGCGTTACCACTTTCGACCGCAGAGAGGACTGTGCGAACGTTGTTGCCAAAGATAAACTTGGACTGTAGAGCCGCCAGTAGGTCGAGTTCCTTCAAGACCTGTTCGGCATATTGTCCGGCGGGAACGCTGCGAAACTCTCCTACGGCGAAGCGCTGGATGTTGATATCTTTAAGCTGGGCTAAATCAGTAATTGCGATGTCCGTTTTGGGTGGAGCGATCAGGACAAGCTCGTTAGCGACGATATCTCGCCGAGAGTTCGGCAGTATCATTTCCGCTTTGGCGAGCGCGTCCATCTGTTGAGACGCTGCGGAGAAAAAGACATCGGCGGGAGCGCCTTGCTGAATTTGTTGCTGTAGCGCCCCAGAAGCACCGAAGTTGTATTGGATGGCGATGCTAGGGTGGGCGGCGCTGAACTGAGGCCCGATCGCCTCTAGCGCTGCTTGCAAACTGGCCGCTGCTGAAACCGTAAGGGTTGTCGTTGGTGAGGCATCGCCAGACGAAACATTTGTCATCACCGCCAGCGGCCCCCCGGTGCAGGCACTGAGGATAAAAGAGACAATCAATCCTACTAAAAAAGGTGGAACTAAAAAAGGTGGAATGAGCTGGCGATGCTTCATAGCCTTGCGGGGGTGAGTTGGGCGAAAACGCGAGGAGGGTACATCCAGTTAGGAGGGTGCTTTGTCTACAGGATGCAGCCCAAGCTGACGGCTGAGTTCGCGAGCGATAAAGATGAGAAACTTAGCCGAGTCAGGATTGTCATGATGGGCGAAGTAGCTAGCAGCTTTCATAAGTGCCCGCACGAACGACTCGTCGAGCAGTTCAGGCTCGCTGTTTAGAATCTCAGGTTCTTCTCCATTTGGGCATTGCAGCAGTCGATCGATTAACCTCATATGCCGAAACTGAAGCGAATCCTTTTGAGAAGTCTTATGTTCAGAAGTCTTAGATTGGTTTGTCATAGGATTTTAGGCGGGTAGCGGCTGATACTAAACAACAGAATGAGTGGCTAAATAGTCGAGTGGTAAGCTGTCGGGTATCAAAGAAGGAGACGCCGGTTCAAGATCTTTAAACAGGGCGGTGCTGAGATAGCGCTCGCCAAAGCTAGGCTGTATCATCACAATGAGTTTATCGGCGTTTTCGGGCCGCTTGCCCACTTGAATGGCGGCAGCAAGGGCTGCTCCCGTAGAAATTCCAGAAAGAAGCCCTTCTTCTCGGGCCAGGCGGCGGCTGAAAGAGATGGCAGCTTCATCCGTAACGCGCACGACTTCATCAATCAGATCGACATTTAGAATGTCTGGAATAAAGCCCGCGCCAATGCCCTGAATCTTGTGCGATCCTGAACTGCCGCCCGAGAGAACAGGGCTGTTTTCAGGTTCTACGGCAACGGCCTGAAAGCTCTCTTTCAGCGACTTTAACCGCTCGGCCACTCCAGTAATAGTGCCGCCCGTGCCCACGCCTGCGACCAGGATATCGACTTCGCCATCGGTGTCGGCCCAAATCTCTTCTGCCGTTGTCTCCGTATGAATTTGAGGGTTTGCAGGATTTTTGAACTGTTGAGGCATAAAGGCATCGGGGAGTTGAGCGACAATCTCTTCTGCCATGGCGATCGCCCCTTTCATACCCTGATTCCCAGGCGTTAGCACCAGCTCCGCACCGTAGGCTTTGAGCATCGCTCGCCGTTCGGTGCTCATGGTTTTGGGCATGGTGAGAATGAGACGATAGCCCTTTGCCGCTGCGACCATGGCAAGGCCAATTCCAGTGTTGCCGGAAGTCGGCTCTACGACGACCGTTTTGCCAGGGGTTAGGCTACCTGAGCGCTCTGCCGCGTCAATCATATTAGCCCCGATTCTGTCCTTTACAGACGCGGCAGGATTCATGCCTTCTAACTTGACTAATATCTGAGATTGGCAGCCCTCCGACTGTGGAATTCGGTTTAGTTGCACCAGTGGGGTACGACCAATGAGTTGAGTAACGTCTTTTGCAACCTTCATTGCCTCTCTCTTCCTTCTTAAGTTTCGTTTCGCTAGGTTTTATTTCGCTAGGTTTCATTTCGCTAGGTTTCATTTCGCCGAGCCACAATGTTGAAAATATGCCAGTACTTTTCTTCTCCTAACGCCGTTTTACCCGGATGTTCTTCCTCATCTAGAAGTTCTATATCAAAGGGCTTCAGCAGTTCGTCAACTTGTGCTCGGGTGTGATGGCTGCGGTTGGGATATTTTATCCAGGTATCGCGATCGCCAAACAAATGTCCGCAAAATCGTCCGCCGGGTCGCAGTGCGCTGACTATTTTTTGCCACAGCGTTGGAAACTGTTCTGGTGGGCAAAAAGGAAGACAGAAGCTGGCGTTAATGAGATCGACATTGACCGGTAAAGACAACGACTCGAAGGATTGTATTCGAGTTTCTAAGCGAGCAGGATCAATATCTGAGCGCTGATTGAGCTGGGCGATCGCCTCAGGCTCTGCATCAATCGCCAGAACCAGATAGCCTTGCCGAAGTAGCTCCACCGTATCGCGCCCGTTGCCGCAGCCCAAATCCACCGCAAATCTAGCTGTAGCCGATGGCAGCGGCTCTGTGGCAAAAGCCTCAAGCGCTGCCATCAGCGTTTCGCGCGGGGGACGCCCTGCCACCGCCTGGTAGTAGTTTGTCCATGACGGATGGTGCGGGGGGCGGCTCCGATTAGTCTGAGCAGGTGAAGTATTCGTAGGCGTCATGCGACTGTCCTGTTAGGTGGCCAGCGCTGGAAAGTCAGCGCTTAGTAAGTTTAGCCAATCGGCAATCCGCCGATCTGTTTTTTCACTTTCATTCACCTCATCTAGCGGCAGTCCAACAAATTGACCGTCTCGAATTGAGGAGGACGCTTCAAAGGAATAGTCTTCGGCAGAAACCGCACCAACTAGCTTGGCACCTAACGCCTTAAACTGCTCGTAGAGCGTACCTAGCGCACCGACAAAGTGTTTGCCATGCCCCGTACAGTCGCCAGCGCCGAATAAGGCGATCGTTTTCCCCGAGAAGTCAGGCTTCTCGATCTCCATATCAAACAAAGGCTCGCGCCAGTCGTTTTGCACTTCTCCAGCCCCCCAAGTAGAGCAGCCGAGTAGTAAGTAGTCATACTTCAGCAGATCTTCAACATCGTCAAAGTCTTCTTCCATACTGTACAGGTCGCATAGGTCTTCGCCTATTTCGTCTCGTATCTTCTCCGCAATCTCTTCTGTAACACCAGAAGTACTGCCGTAAAAAATGCCAATGTTTGCCATTATTTTTCTCCTTTTTACTTCTTTTTTACTTCTATTGTCTCAAATTCAAGTAGCGTAGGTGCGCACGTAAATGGCCCGAATCATCGCTTGAGTAAGTGCGGCAGACCCGTTGCAAGTACGCACAACAAAGCGAGGAAATCGCTGTTCTATGGTGATTGACACCCCAGGTGATAGTCCTAGCCTTCTGATTTTGTCTTGAACAGAAGGGTCGGCATCTTTTATTCGGGCAATGGTGCCGCGTTCTCCAACGTTGAGTAGCTGAAGAGAAGCGCCAGATATCGTGAATCCAGTAAACACAAAAACTCTTTAACCTCGCTAGGTATGAACGATAAACGACGATGATTTAACCGGTTTAAGCAGTCAGCTATTGAAAGCTTGTTCGCCTAGATCAGATACGCTTCCATGTGCGTTTTGATAGTGAGATCTGAGCGTGGATAGCTAGAGCACAAAACTGCAAAACCTTTGGCAATTTGCTCGTCCTCTAAAAAGGACTGATCTTCTTGATCGACTTCGCCTTCGACTATTTTGCCAACACAGCTAGAGCAAGCACCCGACCGGCAGGTATAGGGTAGGTCAATGTCGTTGTCTTCTGCGGCGTCGATGATATACACATCATCATCAACCGGAATAGTGACATCAATTTTACGCTTCTTGTTGATTAGGCGAACTTGGTAAGTCGTCATGATGAGTCTCCTAGTTTTTCTAACGATGAACAAAAATTATCGGACAAAAATGATTAGCTACAGGGCACTCCTTGTGAACCGCAGTCCTCTGTCTGAAAAGACTTCCCACAGCCACAGGTATCGGTCGCGTTAGGATTCGTAAATTTGAATCCACTTTCTAGCAGACTGTCGATGTAGTCCACCACCACGCCTTCTAGCAAAGGAGAGCTTTGGGGATCGACAAAGACTTTGAGGCTGCCAACTTCGGTCACTTCGTCCTCAGGATTAGGCGAGTTAGCAATTTTGATATCGTATTCGTAGCCATTGCAGCCACCGTCTTTGACAGCTAGGCGAACGCCTCGGGTAGGCGTTGGGTTTGGCGTGCCGCGCACAAACGCGCGCAGCCGAAGTTCAGCAAGTTCAGTGATGGTAACGGTCATGGAGAGTTCCTAGTGAATATTTGGGGACGTAGCGCGAACAGTCGAAATCTTGAGGACAACTAGCGTACTTGGGACAGGTATATTTCGAACAAGGTTCAGGCAGTGAGAGCAGTCGATGCTTTTCAACAACGACAGGGTAGAGAAGGACGCTGAGCAGAACTAAGCTTTTAACTAAAGGGGACGCCGTGACTAAGCCGACGACCAAACAAACCACGCTTAAAAGACTGGCCAGGATGCGGCCGACGTCGCTGTGGGAGCGAGCAAACCGCCAAGCAACTACGGCTAAACTGAGAAGAGCGAAAGTGGTAAAGGACATAAGTTTAAAAGGAATTCAGCAGTGAGTGAGAGAATTTATTATCTGAACCACAGATGGCACAGTGAGGATCGTGGTAGGCACGGCGCTTAGCAAATTCAGCGCGGGCGAGATCCATCGTCAGGAGCTGACCCAACAGCGGGTCGCCCAAACCCGTTATTAGCTTGATTGCCTCTAGAGCGGCGAGGCAGGCCAGCGTACCGGACACCGCTCCTAGCACCCCAAACCCCCAACGATCCCATTCGGGCTTTTCGGGAAAGAGACAGGTCAGGCAAGGCGTCTCTCCTGGGACAATGGTCGTGAGATAGGCTTCCATTCCATTCATGGCGGCCTCTATCATCGGCTTGCCATGCCGTACGCAAGCCGCGTTGAGCAAATCTCTCTCTTTGAAATTAAAGGCGCAGTCTAGAGCGATATCGGCTCGCTGCACAAGAGCATCGATGTTGTTGTCAGTGACATATTCACAGATGGCTTCGACTTCAATATCGGGATTGATCCGCCTTAGCGTGTCTTGAGCTTTAAACACTCGGGGCTTACCAACCCAATCATCGCTCATCAAAACCTGTCGGTTAAGATCGTCCCGCTGAAGGTCGCCGCCTCTCACCAAGATGAGATGGCCAACGCCTGCTACGGCTAAATAGAGCGCTGCGGTTCCACCTAACCCACCGACGCCCGTGACGAGTGCCGTCGTATTTTTAAGGTGTTGTTGACCGGCCTCGCCTAGTCCTGGCAGCATCATCTGTCGGTGGTAGCGTTCGACCTCGGTGGGGGATAGATCAGGAGATAGAGAAGGGGCTGGAGATAACGTCATGATTCCACCGCGATATCGGATACCATCACAACGTTTTTGGGCCTGTCTTTGAAGACTTTGAACAGCTTTTGCTCTACCGAAGAAGAGGTCGTAAACAGATCGTAGGCGGTTTGTAGAGCTTGGCGGTAGGCCGCCAGCGTTTTCGCCTCATCCTGAGTGTTTTCTTCGTTTTTAACAATCTCAGAAAACTTCTGGAGAATATGCAAACGATTGATGTTCAAAACCTCGGGATCGTACGGCAGTGCAAAGAAGGCAAAGTATTCTTCAGCATCTTTGAGTCGGTTGAACTGCGATAGCGTTTTGGGTAGTGTACTCATTGGGCGGCCTCCAGTGTTTTGAGCTGTTGTCTTAGATCGCGCAGTTGGCAGTAGATGTCGTAGGTTTGAGCGGCTACCTCGGGCAGCTTTTCTAAATCAGTGGGCAGACCTTCGGCAATGTCATGGAGATCCATTTTCATCTGGCCTGCCTTGCTGTTAAGACGCCTTACTTGCTTTTTGAGCGTATCGAGAGCGGTGGGTTGGGTAGTTTGAAGCATGGCACTATAAGTGATTAGCACGATGGGCATTTAGGAACGGGAATTAAATAATTTGACTATTCGCTTGTTCGCCGCTGCCCTCACCCCGTCCCTCTCCCAGTGGGAGAGGGCTCTGAGTCTGGCTCCCTTCTCCCACTGGGAGAAGGGTTGGGGATGAGGGCTCAGCAAGTTGTGGAGCTTATTAAATCCTTGATCCTTACACTAAACGTCGCAAACTTCAGGGAAACGCTTAGCTAGCTCAACGCCTTTACTGACCAGATTTTCGCCTTCAGCGCTGAGTTTTTCCAAGGAAGTGAAGCCGAAGCGCTGGGCATCTCTTAGCGTTTTGGAAACAAGAATAAGACGACCCGAGAAGACCAGCGCCCAGCCAAAGCCTTCGTGACTGAGATCGACAACGACTTGGGAGAGCTGGCCAGTTTCGGTTTCAATGCAGATGGCGATCGCCCGGTAAAAAGCCAAAATCCTAGCTAGCGTAATCGGATCGACCTCGCCTTCTACTGAAATGGCCCGCTTCTCTTTTTTAGAGAGAATGTAGGGCTTAAGCAACAGTTCGTCAGCCCAGTTGCGATAGGTGCCATAGGCATCATTCGCACGGATTTGCTGAACAATAGCCTTGAGAAAGGCTGAGCGATCAATAACCAGAGCGGCCTCTAATTCAGGCGTAATAACAGAACTCATACCAAAACTTCCTCCGTAACGGTGTCAAATTCATCTTCAAACTTATCTAGAGAGACGGATTGGGCCTGCTGACTTTTCAACAGTGCCTTTCTCAACCAAGGCGGCGGGCTACCGTTAAGCGTTTGTACCAGGCGCGCTAGCACATCTTGGATCTCGGCGGTGTCGGACTGAGCCTTGATAGGCGTAATATTGCGCCCGATCAGCCGCGCCGCTGCGCCGCCGCCGATAGCGACCACATAGACAATCGTGCAGTCTGCAAGGGCTTTTAGCTTAGGCTCTAGCTTGTCTTCGTTGCCGTCTTGATTGAGATTGCCGCCGAAGGTCAGCGACTCTAAGAAAACAAAACTGTTGTTATCGACCTCATAGACATCGATCTGTTTGGCAGAGCCAAAGTGAGCGTTGATATGAACAGAGTCATTAGTGGTGAATGCAATTTTCATCAGAGGGTCTCCTTTTTCTAAAGGTTTTTTGGCCAGTCTTCCGGCCAGTCTTTTGGGCGGCGCTACAGATTCTCTCGCCAGGCGTGAACCTGCTCGTGAGCCTGAGTTTCATCAGCTTCCATAAAAATGTTGCCGATATCGAACAAAAGCTGCTTGGTGCCGTTGTAGCCAACGCTACAGCGAGAGCCGTTGCCCAAGCGGTCGAACACGGGGAATCCCATTCGATAAAGCGGAATTCCTAGCCGCTTGGACAGGGCCTTAGCACTGCTGTTGGCGATGAGTAAGTCCGCACCCTGAGCGAATTCCTCAAAATCTTCTAAGTCGCCAAGAGTGACCTTATCGACCGGAAGGTCTTTTAACACGGTGGACTTAGTGGTGGTCACAGCGGTATGGATCTCTGCGCCCATAGTGGCGAGCCACCAGGCTACGCTGTGTAACAGATCAGGTTCTAGCGCTAGCGCCACTCGCTTGCGATTAAAGAAGAAGTGCGCGTCGAGAATGGCATCTTGTAGCTGACGTCGCTGCTGACGGAATACTTCAGGGACAGGACGGCTGCTAATTTCACTGAGTGTCTGCAAGAAGCTATCGACGGCTTCTAGACCCGTGAGATCTTCGAATAGTTTGAACTCAGTGCCAAATCGCTGCTGCAAAATTTCGGCAGAGAGCTTCATACTGTGGCCAACCGCAAAAGTGAAGGCGGAGGCGCTAAGCGCTTTGATTTGGCTAAGCGGCGTACCGCCACTGGTGTTGCCCGAATAGCTTTGGTCAATGAGATGACCATCGAGGGACGCTGACAAGTCAGGCAGCACAACCGGATTGAGACCGAACGCTTTTACCATATCCTTAACTGCCTGCACGTCGCCGGGAGCGAGCGCAGAGCCAGCGAGCACCGTGACCTGAGAAGGTAGTCCTGGCGCTGCGTAGCTGTAAAAAGTATCTTCTGCGCTGCCAAATTGACGGTCGGCGTCGCTGCCTGGAATATCTCGAACAATTGCTTCAACAGCGGTGGCATAGCCGTCTTGCAAAGCGCCTTTAAAGTCTGGGGTTGAGGCGTAGGCTAGTGGGAGTGCGGCAATTTTTGGATTGCGATCGCGCAACTCTTTCAAAATCCCGCGCATATCGTCACCCCGAGTCTCTGTTAACCCGGTACTGCAAAGTCCAACAATCGCTGGATTCGACTTTTCTAGCAGGGTAAGGAGCGCCGTTTCTATATTCTCTTCGCCCCCCAGAATGGTGGTAACTTCTGACATGGCCGTAGTC
The DNA here is from genome assembly GCA_963793265.1 of uncultured cyanobacterium. Lineage (GTDB taxonomy): Bacteria > Cyanobacteriota > Cyanobacteriia > Phormidesmidales > Phormidesmidaceae > Phormidesmis. The sequence goes on along the minus strand of CAWBZI010000001.1, from coordinate 383,781 downwards.
GAAATGGGAATCGCCTCACGGAAGTGACGCACCAGCATGACCTTGGCAAAAGCGGTGCAGCCTTGTGAGCCATGCATCAGCGGCATCATGCCTTTGATGCCCAAGTAAGCAAGCGCTGCACCGAGAGGCTGGCTTTGCTTGAGCGGATTGACCGTAACCGATTTTCGTCGAGCAACGACTTTTGTCGGGCTCGCACTTTCTGCATGCTCTCCTAGACGGAGCGTAGGCCCCGTGTTGGACACAGTAGGCTGCCAGGGGGCGGGCGATCGCACCTGCTCCCAAATGGGACTATGCAGCGCACCGTCTAGCTCTTTGGCCATTTCCACCATGCCGACATAGCCTGCATAGGGATGATGGCGCTCCTGGTTAATATCTAGAAACGGAATTCTTGCTTTTAGGGCTGTGTACTGGTTGCGACCACCGGCAATCAGCATATCGGCTTTCGTTTTGGCAATCACCTCCAACAGCTTCTTCGCGTTGCCCTTGGCCATCATAATGCCATTTTTACCTAGCAGCTTTCTGATTCGCGCTTTGTCTTCTTCTGTGCTCTTTTTCGAGCTGGTTGCAACAACGTTAATGCCCAAATCTTTGGCCGCAGAGATAATCGACCAGCTCTTAACGCCGCCAGTATAAAGTACGATTCGCTTATCTTTCAGCCGCTGTCGGTAGGGTGCAAGTGCCAGATCGAGCTTGGCAGTTTCAGTCTTAATGAGGTCTTCTACTTTTGCCTGTAGGTTGCGATCGCCTAACTTAGCGGCAACATTTCGCAGCAGGCGGTTCACATCTTCTACGCCGTAGATCGATTCTTCAATATAGGGAATGCCATAGCGCGCTTCCATTTTGTGCGCCATATTAATCAGCGCTTTAGAACAGATCATCACGTTGAGCTTAGCGCGATGTGCGTAAGCCACTTCCTGATAGCGGGCGTCGCCTGTAATTTTAGAGAGAACGCGAATGCCCAACTTTTCTAGCAGCGGTAATACGCCCCACATCTCGCCAGCAATGTTGTATTCGCCAATCAAGTTGATGTCATAAGGCGTCGTATAGTCAGGCTCTTGAGTGCCCACCACATACTCTAGCAGAGCCTCTCCACCGATGCGGTTTCCCAAGTTTTTGCTGCCAACAAATCCTGGAGAAGTTACCGGCACCACTGGAATCTCAAACTTCTCGCTAGCCGCCTGACAAACGGCATCTATGTCATCTCCTATCAGCGCCGTCACGCAGGTGAGATAAACAAACACAGCCGCTGGACTGTATCGCTCTTTAACATCGTGAATGGCCTTATAGAGCTTCTTCTCTCCGCCAAAGATGATGTCGTTCTCACTCAAATTCGTGGTGAAGCCCATCTTGTAAATCGTCGGGCCAGAGGACAAACTGCCTCGGCTGCCCCACGAGTTGCCCGAGCAGGCGATTGGGCCATGTACCAAATGCGCGACATCGGTGATGGGGACAAGCGCGATACTCGCACCATCAAAGGCACATCCGCCTTGAGCTGCACCGGGCTGAGCCGTTTGTTGGCAAGCTTTGTTCTTGCCTTTTCCGTCTTTCTTATGGTTGTGCTCGCAGCCCGGTTGGGTCAGGAGTTCGTTGATTTTACCAGCGCTTAGTTTCATGGCTACGTACCTTGTTCGTATAAAAAGTCAGCCGCCCGAAAGCGAAGATCGACCAGTTCATCGGCAAGCGGATTTATCTCGCAAGGCGAGGGTAAGTGCAGCCAGGTGCGACCGAACAGAGCCAGGTCATAGCCGGGAGAACAGGTGTTAGGAATCAGCCGACAAATCCATTGGGCAGTGCGAACGTTGCGAACTTCGATAGTATTTAGCCACGCTCGCACAGAAGATAGCGGCTGGAGCGATAGAGAGAATGATTTGAAGGATAAAGGTAGAAAGCTCATGAGACTAACTCTACAGGTGAGGAGAAAAGAGAGAAAAGCGCCGTTCAATAATCGGCTTGTCCGATTAGGGGCGGACGATCTTCGGCGAGTTCTAGTTCTCGACTCAAGCAGCCGACAACTTTATTGGATTCGAGGAAGTGAACAGAATAGATGTATGCTCTTTGTAAGTAGGTGCCAATGCTGACAATAAAGCCAATATCACCGGGTTCAGCGAGCAGTGCGCCCTTGTCTTTACCAGGGAAGGTACCATCGTTGCGGATCTTTTTGAGAACTTTCACGCGGTTGCCTAAGTCAAAGATAGGCGCGGAGTCGATTTCAATTTCTTCACTAAGACGCATGGGGAGAGGAGGGCGAGGGGAATAAGGAAGTAGGGGATAGGGATGGGGAATGAGACAGTTTCCTATTCCCCATCCCTATCTCTTTTCGGTTTAGCGAATCAGGTCAAAGGAGATGTCCGTCTTCGCAGGAACGATAGTCTGGCGATCTAGCTCGTCGAGAATCGTGTTCACGGCCCAGTTGAACTGGTTGATCGCGCCCTGGTAGCCGAGGGTGGCGTAGCGGTGCATGTGGTGCCGGTCGAAGATTGGGTAGCCAATGCGGACGAGCGGTGTGCCGGTATCGCGCCATAGATACTTGCCGTAGGAGTTACCGATGAGTAGGTCTACAGGCTCGGTGAACATGAGCGATCGCAAGTGCCACAAATCCTTCTTGCCCCAGATAGTGGCATCTTGTCCGTAGGGGCTGTTGGTTAGCACTTCTCGCAGTTCGGCTTCAAAGTCTACGTTAGAGTTTGAAACCACGATATGCACTGGCTCAGCGCCCATCTCCAGCAAGAACTGAGTGACACTAAATACGTGGTCAGGATCGCCGTAGAGCGCAACTCGTTTGCCATGAATCCAAGCTTGTGAATCTGTCAGGGCGTCAACCGCGCGACCGCGTTCTTGCTGAAGTTCTTGCGGAATGGGCTTGCCCGTAACAGCAGAAAGATTCATCAAGAACTCGTCTGTTCCTTTGATGCCAAAGGGACGGAAGTTGTATGTCTTTTGCTCCCAATCTTTTGAGATGGTTTCCTGCGTTTTAGGCGTTGTGTACTTCTGGAAGAAGAACGTCCCTTCAGCGTTAATTGAATCGGCAGCATCCTCCAGTGTGGTCAACCCGTTGTACATTTTGAATTCACCGGTATTAGGAGAATCAAACGTATCCGAGTTATCTGAGAGAATGGTGTAGTCGATGCCAAAGAGTCCCAAAATTCGCTTCAGCTCGCGGATGTTGCCAATGTATGGATCGAAGCCCAGGTTAAAGTTAAACTTGCCGTTGGTCGTTTCAGCTTTTTTATCTTTAGTCAGATTGGTCAAAATGCTCTTCAGCATGTTGTCGTATCCGGTGATGTGAGAGCCGACAAAGCTAGGTGTATGAGCGAAGGGCACCGGCAACTCTGTTGGGATATGACCTTCTTGCTTAGTCGTTGTCACAAATGCACCGAGGTCATCCCCAATGACTTCTGCCATGCAGGTAGTGCACAGAGCAATCATTTTAGGCTTGTACAGCTCGTAGGCATTCTCTAGGCCCAGTTTCATATTCGCTAGGCCACCAAATACGGCTGCATCTTCCGTCATCGAAGAAGAAACCGCTTGAAAAGGCTCTTTGTAGTTGCGAGTGAGGTGGGTGCGAAAATAAGCGACGCAGCCCTGGGAACCATGGCTATAGGGCAGCGTACCTTCAAAGCCAGAAGCAACAAATAAAGCGCCCAAAGGCTGGCAGGCTTTCGCCGGATTGACAGTGAGTGAAGTACGCTCAAAGTTCTTCTCGCGATACTCCCAAGATTTTGTCCATTCAGCGACTTCAGCCACTTTCTCGTGAGAGTGTGCCCCTTCGTACTGCCGCTTATCAGCAAACAGCGCTTGGTATTCGTCATTAACGAAGAGATCAAAATGGTCTTGAATTTTTCCGGGCTCAGTTGCCGGGGAATTGGTTCCGTTATTTTCTGGAGCTGAGGCGGGGGGCGTGTTTTGAGTATTGTCAAGGTTGTCAGTCATGATGCTCTCCTTTTTGAGAGAAAATTCTGGATAGAGGGCTTTGACTACGCTCAGCCCCCAGGTGTAGCAGCGTGCGGATGCAATAGGGAGTCAAAGACTCCCCTATATTGTTTGCGGATTTCAAGCGGCTTCTGTTTCCCAAGGCGTCTTAATCAACGACCAGGTGGGATTGTTGATAGCCAAGTCCATATCGCGGGCAAAGACTTCAAAGCCTTCGTAGCCGTGGTAAGGGCCGGAATAATCCCAAGAGTGCATCTGTCGGAAGGGCAGTGCCATCTTTTGGAAGACGTACTTCTCTTTAATGCCAGCCGCAATCAGGTCAGGGTTCAGCTTTTTAGCAAACTCTTCAAATTCAAAGCCACTCACGTCGTCATAGATTAGCGTGCCTTCTTCAACGTAGTCAGCCGTTCGCTTATAGTCATCTGCATGGCCAAACTCGTAGCCTGTGCCAATCACTTTCATCCCCAAATCTGTAAAGGCTGGGATAACGTGACGAGGGCGCAAACCACCGACCATCATCATCACCGTTTTGCCCTCTAGGCGAGGACGATACTTGGCAATAACGCTGTCCATGCGAGCCTGGTTAGCTGCAATCACTTCTTCTGCTTGAGCTTGAATCGTCTCGTCAAACTGCGCTGCAATTTTGCGCAGTGACTTGGCAATCTGCGAGGGGCCAAAGAAGTTGTACTCTAGCCAGCCAATACCATACTTCTCTTCCATAAAACGACAGATGTAATTCATGGAGCGATAGCAGTGAATGAGGTTGAGTTTGGCTAGAGGAGCCATCACGACCTCGTTAAACGAGCCGTCTCCAGAGAACTGAGAGATTACTCTTAGGCCCATATCTTCCATGAGCTTGCGGCTAGGCCAGGCGTCACCACCAATGTTGTAGTCACCCACAATGTTGACATCGTAAGGCCCTGGCTCAAAGCCTTCTGGCAGCTTGCGATATTCGTCAGCTTTGGGCAGCACCCAGTCGCGCACGGTGTCGTTTGCAATATGGTGACCTAGCGACTGTGACACGCCTCGGAAACCTTCACAGCGAACCGGCACAACTGGCTTGCCAGTGTCTTTAGCCTTCGCTCTAGCGACGGCTTCAATATCGTCTCCAATTAAGCCGACTGGACATTCCGATTCAATCGTCGTGCCTTGGCTCAGCGGAAAGAGTTCTTCAAGCTCATCAATCAGCTTAGCGAGCTTTTTGTCTCCACCAAAAACAATGTCTCGCTCTTGAAAGTCAGAGGTAAACTGCATAGTACCAAAGGTATCTACACCCGTTGTACCCACGTAATAGTTACGCCGCCCTGACCAGGAATAGTAGCCGCAGCCCACCGGGCCATGGCTGATGTGAATCATGTCTTTCACCGGCCCCCAAACTACCCCTTTCGCGCCAGCATAGGCACAGCCACGAGTCGTCATCACACCGGGAACGGACTTTTTATTAGACTTAACGCCGCAGTCAGAAGCTTCTGCTTCTTTAACACCAAGGTGCTTGGAGCGTCTTTTTTTACCTTTCGCCGGATACGCGTCTAGTACCTCATTAATGAGGTCTTTTCTGTCTTCTACAGTAGTCATAATGCCCTCTCAATAAGTGTAGGGAATAGTGAAATATGGGTGGAATTGAGATGCAACAGAACTAAGGTAGGTTTGCTACATCTCAATCCGAATCAGCAAAGCAGCTAAGAAAACTGACCTAAAAGCTGATAGAGAGAGCCGCTCTATACAGTAGCGACTTCCCTTTGATCGGCTGCTAGCGCTTCTTGATACTGCTCGTCACTATCCAAGATGCCGAACTCAATCAACAGATCTTCAAGCTCGTCCATGCTAATGGGTGTGGGAACGGTAAGCTTTTTGTTGTTGATGATTTTCTCAGCAAGCGCTGCGTACTCTTTAGCCTGGTTGCAGTCAGGCGCGTACTCATTCACCGTCATGCGACGCAGCTCAGCATGCTGAACAACATTGTCACGAGGAACAAAGTGAATCATCTGGGTATTGAGCTTATCGGCCAAGGCTTCAATCAGCTCGACTTCCCTATCTGTATTCCGGCTGTTGCAAATCAGGCCGCCTAACCGCACACCGCCAGACTGGGCATACTTCAAGACGCCTCGCGCGATGTTGTTGGCTGCATACATAGCCATCATTTCACCAGAAACCACAATGTAGATCTCTTGGGCTTTGCCTTCTCGAATGGGCATTGCGAAACCGCCACAAACAACGTCACCCAGTACGTCGTAAGAGACGAAATCGAGATCTTCGTAAGCGCCTTCTTCTTCTAGAAAGTTGATAGCCGTGATGATACCTCGACCTGCACAGCCGACGCCGGGTTCAGGGCCACCGGACTCGACGCACTTAACGCCGCGATAGCCTTCTTGCAGCACGTCCTCAAGTTCAACATCTTCAACGGCACCGAGTTCAGCAGCGAGCTGTAGCACGGAGGTTTGGGCTTTGCTGTGGAGCATCAGACGGGTAGAATCTGCTTTGGGGTCGCAGCCTACAATCATGATGCGCTGGCCTTGCTCAGCCATGGCCGCCAGCGTGTTTTGCGACGTAGTGGACTTACCGATGCCACCTTTTCCGTAAAATGCAATCTGTCTCATAATTTAAAAGGCTCCTAAGTGGGTAGCGAAAGTAATGGATTAAACGGTGGATTGAACAGTTCTCTTGAGTTCGGAGGAGAACGTTCAACGGTGGGTGTGGGATGGAGAAAGTCCATGGGCTGATACCTCGATAATGGGTTTAGGCTTCTACGTTTAGGCTTCTACAACGGTGAGGGTGGGAGAGATACGCGATCGCAACTGAGTCTCTATCGAATTTTTCAGCGTGTCGTGGCTACTAGCGCAGCCGCCACAGGCTCCTTTGAGCGATACGGTCACCACATCACCGCTCACGTCATAGAGTTCAATATCGCCGCCATCGGCCAGTAAAATCGGTCGCACATCTTCGGTCAAAACCTGTTGAATCAGATTAATCTTCTGAATAGGGGTTAACGGTGTTGACGTTGAAGCTACTTCTGCGGCGACTCTCTCTGTGAGAGCCGCTTTTTCTTGTTGCACGTCTAAGAGCAAATCTTCAATACCCGCTAAACAAGAACCGCAGCCGCCACCAGCTTTCACATAGTTGGTAACTTGCTCTACTGATGTGAGATCGTTCTCAATAATCACCCTGCGAATGCGTGGCTCAGAAATGCCGTAACAGGAACAAATCAGCGTGCCATCGTCGTCGTCATGCTGTTCTATTTCTATGCCGCGATACTTATAAATGGCTGCTTCTAGCGCTTCTTACCCCATCACCGAGCAGTGCATTTTGGCTTCGGGCAAGCCACATAAGTAGTCAGCAATATCATGGTTGCTGATGTTTAGAGCTTCGTCTAGCGTCTTTTGCTTGATGATTTCAGTTAACGCTGAGGAAGAGGCGATCGCACTGGTGCAGCCAAAGGTTTGAAAGCTAGCATCTTGAATGGTTTCAGTCGATTCTTGAATTTTGAGATGGAGCCGTAGGGCATCACCGCAGGCAATGCTGCCCACTTCACCGTAGACCACCGCCACGTCGGGTTCATTCGGGTCTGCGATCGCGCCCTGATTGACAGGGTTATAAAAGAGGTCGAGTACTTTTTCAGAATAGTCCCACATGGCAGTTACAAGGGTGAATGAAGAATGGAGAAAGAGGCAAGAAGAAAGCTTAGGTCGTGTGAACCAAATCCCGGCTTTGGAGCCAGTCGGACTGGTCGTTGTTGAAAGGAGACATGGCCCGCAGTTTTTCAACAATCGTCGGCATAACGTCAATGACCTGCTGAATATCGGCCTCGGTGGTAAAACGAGAGAGGCTAAAGCGAATGGAGCCGTGGAGAATGGTATAAGGCAGGCCCATGGCGGTGAGCACGTGTGAAGGATCGAGCGATCCTGACGTGCAGGCAGAGCCAGAGGAGGCGCAGATGCCGTGCTTGTCGAGCATGAATAAGATGGCCTCGCCTTCGATATATTTGAAGCCGATGTTGGTCGTATTGGGCAGTCGAGTCGTGCCGCCGCCGTTCACTTCGCAGTCCGGGATGAGGGCTAAAAGCTGTTGCTCTAGCTGGTTTCGTAGCTGCGCTTCTGGGTTGCTGGCGAGGGGGTTGCCTAGTTGGGTGATCGCCTGCAACTGTTGTCCGGCAATTTCGGCAGCCTTACCAAGCGCGACAATGCTAGCGACATTAGAAGTCCCTGCGCGTCTGCCGCGCTCCTGGTGCCCGCCTAGCAAAAACGGGCGAAAGCGAAAGCCGCGACGAGCATACAGCGCGCCAACGCCCTTGGGAGCATGAAGCTTGTGACCAGATAGCGTGAGTAAATCGATGGTGCTGTCTTTGAGGTTAATGGGGATTTTGCCGACCGCTTGTACCGCATCAACATGGAACGTTGCGCCGCATTCTTTGGCGATCGCGCCAATCTCTTCTACCGGAAAAATCACCCCGGTTTCATTGTTGGCATACATCGTCGTGACTAACGCGGTGCCCCCCGTGACCGCTGCCTCGACCTCCATCAGATCGAGCTGTCCGCGGCCATCAACCGACAGATACGTCACCGTGTAGCCTTTTTTCTCTAGATGCTTGCACACATTGAGAATGGCAGGATGTTCCACCGCTGTGGTAACGATGTGACGCTTGTCAGGCTGGGCGGCAAGGGCGGCATGAATCGCGGTGTTGTTACCTTCGCTGCCGCAGCTATTGAAGATAATCTCGGTATTTTCTGCACCTAAGAGTTCAGCCACTTGAGCCCTAGCATTTTGAACGGCTGCGCCCACCTGACCGCCAAAGCTATGCATAGAAGACGGGTTGCCGTAGAGGTTACTCAAATAGGGCAACATAGCCTCTAAAACAACAGGGTCTATTTGGGTGGTGGCGTTGTTGTCTAAATAAGTAACCATTTTGGGTCTCCGAGGGAATGAGAAGAGAGTGAACAGTAAGCAGTTAGGGGACTAGCGGGAGCGTTTTAGACTCTTCTTGAGCTTTATCCTGTAGCTGTTGCAGCGTTTGAGAATAGCTGTCGAACCAGTCGTGCCAGTAGTCGGCTTGGGCTGAGCTTCTCAGTTGAGAAACTCTTTGAGAGTAGGCAGCTAGCCAGGCTTTCCAGTAATCTGTTGTATTTTCTAGGGCTTTGCCTAGCGTAAACGAGCTACCCGCATTAGATAGAGACACGCAGCCTCCATCGGTGGGACAGGCCGCCCAACACTGAGGAACGCTGTGAGCACCCTGGCAGTTGTTGCATAAGTCAGCGTTTATCCGAAAGGTGTCACCGTCACGCTCAATTGCGTTGGTTGGACAAGCGGGTAAGCAGCGTTGACAGCTGATGCATTTTTCGGTGATAGCGTAGGTCATGGCCTGAGTCTCCCTGAATATAGAGTGAGGAAATAGAGTCGCTTCTACACGTAGACGGTCTCCAGAACGTGCTCGTCATAGAACGCTCGGGCGACGGCTTCAATCACGTCGTAAGCCTCTACCACAAACAGCCCTGCTTTTTGCAGCGCCTTGGCAGGACAAGGGCCTACCTTAGATGCGAGAATGGCCTTGCAGTCGGCAATGGTTTCGATAATGCCGGTCAGCGTAGCCTCTTCTCCATAGCCGCCCTGACAGTAGTCGGCAACTTTGCGATGGCCAACAAACTTCGCTTCAGCCGCGTCTACTTCGTAAATCATGAACTCTTTGGCATGGCCGAAGTGCTGATTGACTAAGCCGCCACCCTTTGTAGCTACAGCAACTAAAACTTTAGGAGAGCTAGCGGATGTCTGAGCAGCTTGGTTAGCCGCCACTTTTTGGGTGAGGGCTGCTTTCTTTTGGGCGATCGCCGCTTCAGTCTGTTTAATATCTTCGCGAACGGCTTCGCGCTTTTCGGCGTTGTAGCCCACTGGCATGGCCATAAACTTCTCTTTGGTGAATTCCTGGCTGCGATCTTCACCCAACAGGCCCACCGCATCTGCCCGGCACTGACGGCAGTGGCGCATAATCTTCATGTTGCCAGCGCAGGCGTCTTGAACCGTTTTAAGCTCTTTCGGCGTCGGGCCACGCTGTCCGTTTAGACCAAAGTAGGTGCCGTGCTCAGGCTTAGAAATTAGCGGCATAATATTGTGCAAAAATGCGCCGCGTTCTCGAACTGCCTTATTCACTTCTGGCATATGTTCGTCATTAATGCCGGGAATCAGTACCGAATTCACTTTGCACAAGATATCGGCATCTCTCAGCGCCTCTAGACCTTCCATCTGCCGCTGATGCAGTATCTTGACGCCTTCGATACCGCGATAGCGCTTGCGGCGATAGTGAACCCAAGGGTAGATTTTTTCGCCAATTGCCGGATCGACCATATTAATGGTGATAGTGACGTGATCGACATTGAGCGCTTTAATGCGATCAACATAGTCGGGCAGCATTAGGCCATTCGTAGACAGGCACAGCTTGATATCTGGGGCCTGTTCGGCAACCAGCTCAAAGGTGCGAAAAGTCTTCTCGGGGTTTGCGAGTGGGTCGCCAGGGCCAGCGATGCCTAGAACAGACATTTGAGGAATCTTGCCCGCGACTACCAGAGCCTTATGAGCGGCTTCTTCGGGCGTAAGCAGTTCGCTGACAACGCCTGGGCGACTTTCGTTGGCGCAGTCGTATTTGCGATTGCAGAAGTTGCACTGAATGTTGCAGGCCGGAGCCACCGCAACGTGCATCCGAGCATAGTGGTGATGTGCTGACTCGCTGTAGCAGGGATGGTTTTCGATGCGAGCTTTGAGCGTATCACTAACTGCAGTTTCGTTTTTAGAGCTACAGCCGCAGCCGCCAGACTTTTTGTTGGGCGTCGTCTTAGGCGCAGCAGTAAGGGTGGTGTTTGGCGGAGGCGTCATTGTTTTAAGGGGTAAAGGATTTTGAAGGCTAGAGAAAGGAGAAACTTATAGGGCGTTTGGGAAAGCTTGATAAAAGAGAGCGTGGAAACGAAAAGTCAAAAAGAGAGAAAGCGGTGTTGCACTACCAGGGATTTAGTAATACAACACCGTTTGGGAGTTGCAAGAACTAAGGAGATATCGCGCAGCAGCCTAAAACTAATGAGTCTTGGAACGGTTTCGATAGCGCAAGGGTCGGCGGTGCGCTTGGTTTCTCTAACGTCATTGCTTAGCTTATTTGCCATACAAGAGAAAGAGAACGGGCAGGGCAGTCCGGCAAGGATGAGTACGCTTGAAATCGAACTAGACTCGCATGAACCTACTAGCATCGGTCAATCGTTGAAAACAAAAGGCAAAGCGTCGAGAAGATGAAAACGCTCTAACTGAGCTAAGGTTGACGTTGCGCTTTTGGTTGACTTCACCGATTGGCTCAATAACTTGAAGTCTCAAGGCTTTAAGTCTTAGGTGTTCGTCGATGAAAAAGTTATAGCAAGGGGCCAAAAACGAGTTCAAAACGCTAGCCCGGTAGGATTTATTGAATGATTAACCCTGTACTCAGCAGCGGTAACCCTTGAAAACTCAGGCAAAAATATTTCTTTGAGATCGGGGTACGAGTATTTCATGCCATCAGCGCTAGCATTTTGACGGCCCCGTCCGATAATTGCTGTACTCAACTGAATTGCCCTCACAGAGAGGGTTATGGGCTATTTACTCCGTTCAATAGAGCGCTGTTAGCGAGTACTCAATAGTGCTCATTTTGCTAAATTGGATACATAATATAGAGGTGACCCAACGAGCTGTTGTTGGTGTCTGTATCGTCGATAACATAGTGAGTTTTTTTAGGTGACAGAATTTACTTTTTTGCGTTAAATAATGTGAAAACCTCTGCCCCAAACCATCTCACTGAAGCGACGGATTAGACAAAGTGAGGTTGCGGTATGGTTAGTTTTTCCGATCAAGAACCAGAGTCTCTGTTTGATGAAGTGGCGATCGCCGACCTCAATCAGTTTCAAATCGCGGTGTTGACCACAAGCAGACAAGCCCAGCGATGGATATTCTCAGCGGCAGTAACGGTTCCTCAAAGAAGATATCAACCTCAAGGCTGGTTGATTTACGATCAAAAGATAGTGGCTCACTTTGATAGTCTTGAAATCGGATTGATCTTTCCCAAAGACTCTCCTTTCAGCGTCAGCCCACGGATAGCACCGGCTGTTCCCATTTCATTTGAAGTTAGAAGCGCTCAGCGTCTGCCCCTTGCGGTTTGCGACAGAGCAGCTTTAGTTTGCGAGCTACCTAAAGCCGACTTTCCGTATCACAGTGTTTTTCGTCAAATGCTGCCTCGATTTGTAAAAGTCTATCCTTACCAGGCCAGCGATTCGCTGGTGAACTTGGTGGGGCGTATGCTAGCGGATATGGAGTTGTTTATTTCGCAAAACTACGAACGACTAAAGCAAGTGCCTTTCTATCGTGAGAATTTTGGCCTGTAAAACAGCGGTGTCGCACCGACATGGCTATGACTTAGATTTTTTTGATGTTGCTCTATCGTTAGGACTTACGATGTCTTCAGATCTCAAAGTATTCGGACTGCCAGCAGCTCAAGGAAGATGGCTGTTGATTTTATTGGGCATGAGCGTACTTCTCTGTTTGGGAAGCGTTTATTCTTGGAGTGTTTTTAGAAAGTCGCTGGAGAGCGAACTGAGTATCGGTGCAACAGAGAGTTTACTGCCCTACACGCTTTCACTGTTCTTTTACGCCTCGCTGATGCCCATTGCAGGGTTTTACATTACTCGAATCGGGCCTAGAACAGTGGCTGCTGTTGGGGGTAGCCTGGTCGGACTCGGCTATATTCTCGCTAGCTTCTCAACGAATATTCTGACGCTGATGCTCACATATGGCGTAGTCGCTGGCACTGGCGTCGGCATCGCTTACGGCGTCCCTATGGCTGTCGTCGCCAAGTGGTTCCCCGACAAAAAAGGATTGGCGGTAGGGCTCACAATTGTTGGCTTTGGGCTTTCCCCTTTAATCACTGCGCCGCTCTCCAACAGCCTTATGGGTACCTATGGTGTCAGAACAACGCTGCGAATTTTAGGGATTGCCTTCGCACTCATCATTCCGGCGATCGCCCTTACGCTCAAGTTCCCCCCCGAAGACTGGCAGCCCCCACGCAAGATCTCCCGCCAGGCGCAGGCCGCCCGGATTAAACCCTATCCGAAAAAGCTGCTCTCTAGCCGTTCTTTCTACGGCCTCTGGCTATGCTACGCAGTCGGTACGCTAATTGGGCTAAGCGCCATCGGCATTTCGAGTCCTGTAGGAGAAGAGATTATCAAAATTAACCCTGGACTAGCTGCCAGCAGCGTCTCCCTCTTTGCGCTATTCAACGGCATTAGCCGCCCGCTCTTTGGCTGGCTGAGCGATCGCTTCAAACCCCAATACGTCGCTATCTCTACCTACGTGCTAATTCTGATTGCCAGTCTCTTAATGGCCAATGCGCAGGCTGGCCAGGTCACCACTTATCTATTCTCCTTTTGTTTATTCTGGTTTTGCTTAGGCGGCTGGCTAGCGATCGCCCCCACCATCACCCTCCAGTTCTTCGACCCCGAACACTACGCGCAAAACTATGGGCTGGTCTTCACAGCTTATGGAACCGGGGCCTTGCTAGGGACGCTAACAACAGGCCAAATTCGCGACTGGTTCGGCTCATACACCTATGCGTTTTATCCCATGGCACTCCTGGCAGTTTTCGGCATCATCGCCGCGAGCTGTTGGCTCAAACGCGAGCAGTCATTACCGCAACCATGAGTAAAAAGTCTCATGTCATGAAATCTGCGAATATTGTTGAGTTTTTTCAAAAAACATCCAGCGTTTTGCATCCTCTGTTACGGTTTGTTCAACAGAAATATGGATGCGCCCCTCAAAAAGCTTAGCGGTGAGTACAGTTGGACGTCTTTTGTCATCCCAGGCAAATCTCTCTCTAGTCACCGCAGGCAGCCGCTTTCGCCCTGAGTACACAATACCTGTCCCTACCGTTTGAAATACCTGCGCCTGTAAGCCGAAATACTCGTTCCCCAGCCTATAAGTTTTCCAAGATTCCTACAGACGGGGCGCTTCACGCTCTGAGTACAAGATTAATAGTTCTAGTAAATCTGGATTGGGCGGTTGCGATCGCCCCTACAAAACGCGGTTGCTATAAACAGACAAACAAAGACACCCCAGCCCCACCGCGTGCCATGTTACTCTCTCTTCAAAGCATCCTTAAGAGATTTCCCAGGCACTACCCCTGTCCTCAGCTTCTCCTTCAGGTATGTCTCAGGGTGCAGCAGTGCCCTCTCTGGAAAGACTTTTCAATTATCTTTGAGCGAGACCCGGCTGCACGAAGTGGGTTAGAAGTCCTACTTTGCTATCCAGGGCTCCACGCGATCGCAGCTCATCGCCTAGCCCACTGGCTTCACCACCAAGCCGTTCCCTTCTTCCCTCGCTTCATCTCTCACCTCGCCCGCTGCTTCACAGGTATCGAAATTCATCCCAGCGCTCAGCTAGGCGCAGGCGTTTTTATCGATCATGGTATGGGCGTTGTAATTGGTGAAACGGCTATCGTGGGCGACTACACGCTGATTTATCAGGGTGTAACGCTAGGCGGCACGGGCAAAGAGAGTGGCAAATGCCATCCTACCGTAGGCAGCCGAGTGGTCATCGGCTCGGGCGCAAAAGTCCTCGGCAACATTCATATTGGCGATCGCGCCCGCATTGGTGCCGGTTCTGTTGTTTTAAAAAATGTGCCCGTTGACTGCACCGCCGTTGGCATTCCCAGTCGCAATGTCTGCGAGTGCAATACGGCCCTTAATCCCCTAGAACACTCTCACCTACCTGATATTGAAGCCGTCACGCTACAGCGCCTCCTGTCTCGCATCGAACGACTAGAAGGCCAGCTACAAAGTCTCAAAAAGTTTACTCGTCCACCTCTATCAACTTTGGAGTATCAATCCTATGGATAAGTCTACCTCTGCCGTTCCTTCGACTGTCTCTACAGAGGGGAAAATTGTCTCAGTCTCGCGAAGCGATCGCTGGTCGATCAATCTCCGCTTGCAAGAACTCAATGTGCCCTGTGCCTGCCCAATCGATGGCACCCTAAGAGTCGAAGTTAACCACGCGATTGCCCTCTTGCTGGTCAACAGCGTGGTACGAAGATTCACGCTACCGCGTCAGGCTAGTGCCGCCTGGCTAGAGCGCTGCTGGGAAACTCAGGCTGCGGTTCCTGCCGTACCCTGAATCTCGCCTTTAAATAGTGTTCTTTGCAGCTTGTTTCCTTTAAATCGTTCGCCTGAGATGGCCTGCTAAAAACACTTTTTTAAGAGATTTTTTCATAGAAAAGTGTTCATTGAAACAGTTCATCTCAAAGCACTTACCTTAATCTGTTCATTTTAACGCTACTCATCTTTTACTTGCGAGAAATAAACCCTATGACTACTCAAACGGTTCAATCTGTTCAAACGCTGGTTCGCGCATTTGGCGACGTTGGCCCCAACCCCGTCGGCTTTGAAAGAGACGTCACCATCCCCGTCTGCGAAGGGCTAAACCTGGCCTACGCTAGTTTTCAAGGTCTATATCTACAGTATCAAAAGCAACACTTTGTCACTGAGGGGGCCGAATTTTATTCCATTCACGAGTTTTTTCAAGAGAGCTATGGTACAACCCAAGGCCATGCCCATGACCTGGCTGAACGGTTAAATGGGCTAGGGGGCATTCCGGCTGGGTCTTTCGCAACGCTAGCAGATCTATGCTGCTTTGAGATGGAGCCTGATGGCGCTTACGTTTGTCGGCAGATGATTGAAAACGATCTGGTCGCTGAACAGGCTGTTATCTCTCTGTTGCGTCGGCTGTCTACGCAGGCAGAAAGCGTGGGCGATCGCGCTACTCGCTATCTCTACGAGCAAATTCTGCTAGAGACAGAAGATAGAGCCTTCCATCTAGATCACTTTTTGTCTGAAGACAGTCTCACCTTTGCCTTCTTGAAGTAGCTAAGCCGATTGCCTCACTTGCTCCCCTTTTTATTCACCCCTTTTATTCAAAGGGGAGTCTTGTTTTTCTCAGCTTTGTTCTTCTCAGCTTTGTTTTTCTTATTGTTGACGCGCCCAACTAGGAACCCATCAGATGGCCGACCAGATGTTTGTTGACAACGTTTACATTAACGATACGACCCTACGAGATGGCGAACAGGCTGCGGGCGTCGCCTTTGGGCTAGAAGAGAAAGTTGCGATCGCAAAATTTCTCGACGCTATCGGCGTACAGGAACTAGAAGTGGGCATTCCTGCTATGGGACAAGAAGAAGCCCAATCTATTCGAGCGATCGCCGACCTTGGCCTCAATGCCTCCATCTTGGGATGGAACCGGGCCGTCATCTCGGATATTCAAGCGTCTATTCACTGCGGCCTAAAACGGGTACATATCTCTATCCCCTTATCTGAGATCCAGATTCAGGTCAAATTTCAGGGGCGCTGGCATGCCATGCTGCAACAGCTGCGAGACTGTATAAACTTCTCTCTTGACCACGGGTTGGAGATCAGCGTAGGCGGCGAAGATAGCGCTCGCGCTGACGAACAGTTCTTGATCGATGCGGCCCAGTTTGCTCAAGAGTGGGGCGCGTTTCGCTTTCGCTTTTGTGACACGGTGGGCATTCTCGACCCCTTTACGACATTTGAAAAGGTCAAAAAGCTGGTCGCCGCATTAGAGATTCCGGTAGAGATGCACACGCATAACGATTTGGGTCTAGCGACAGCAAATGCGATCGCTGGCGTGCGAGCGGGTGCAACGTCTATTAACACGACCGTCAACGGGTTAGGAGAACGTGCTGGGAATGCCGCCTTAGAAGAAGTCGTCATGGCGCTCAAGCAAATCTACAGTCTTAAAACGGGCATTCAAACTCAGCACTTGTTAGAACTCTCTCGCTCAGTTGCCAAAGCTGTGAACTGCCCGGTTCCTCCCTGGAAAGCGATTGTAGGCAACAACGCTTTTGCCCATGAGTCTGGCATACATGCTCATGGGGTGCTGGCAAACCCAAGTACTTATGAGCCTTTTGACCCAGAAGACGTCGGCTGGCAGCGGCAGCTACCCATGGGCAAACACTCGGGTCGTCATTCGGTAGATCAGTTTTTGAACAGTCACGGACTGGCGACCGCAGGGGCTAATAGTCAGTCCGTGCTGAACGAAGTGCGCGACTTAGCCACTCAGCTTAAGCGCAGCCTTACGTTAGATGAACTACTGGCGATCGCTGCCAAAAGATCTTGAGTGAAAGCCTCTCAGAAAAGAAACCCTCACAAGGAACGCCCCATGAAAATTATGCTGCATACCGACCGCGCTGGAAAACTAATGGTTTACGTTGCCAAAAAAGACTTAGAGCAAGAAGTCATTAAACAAACCGATACTGAAGGTGCTCAAATTCTCACGTTAGACAACGGCTGGGATCTACGCGTGGAAGGTTTAACCGATCCAATCGAAACCCCTCAAACCATTCGAGCTAGACGCGTAAACTAGCCAGCTTTTGTTAGCCCATGCTCTACAGCCATTAGGAACCCCTAGGAGGGCCAAGCCCATGAAGAGTATTAACCCAAGTGCGAAATTAAAGACATCCCCCAGCACCATAGACGCTTTGCCAGAAGTCGTATCAGATATTGCATTAGACGCTGAGTTAAACAACAAGCCGCTCATGCCCTGGATATTTAACGAGGAAGGTGTCTTTCTGGGTCTACTCGGCGAACCACCAGAAAACGTAAGTGCCATTGTCTTAGAGATCGATCGAGAGAAGATGGCCATAGAGCTTCCTAATAACTTGAGCAACGCGATCAAGCAAGCGGTGCGGCGGCGAACTTTGCAGCTAGGCGATCGCGTGCGATGTATCGGTCGCAGTCAGCTCGATTTCTCGGCAGGCGTCATTCAGCTCAAAGCCTACTGTCTCTTTACGCATGCTCATGCTTTAATCGAGCCCATTAGGCTAACAGATAGGCTAACAGACAAACCCAAAGGCAAAGTTATGGTTTGTCACAAGTCTGGCTGTAAAAAACGAGGCGGCAGGCAGTTGGTAGAAGCTTTAGAGAGAACGCTACGAGCGCAGCAGTTAGAAAACGCCGTTGAGATTCAATATACTGGCTGTCAAAAACAATGTTCAAAAGCCCCTGGGCTAACCATCATGCCCGGAGGGCATCGCTACAACGGAATTAACCCTAGAGATGTGCCTGCTTTACTGGCAAAACACTTTTCTCAAACGACTCTCTAAAGCTATCTTGTCCAAACCACCCTGTTTAAACGGCCCTGTCCAAACGGCCCGGCCTAATCTACTTCATCCTAAGGACGTCCCTTAGCGATCGCCACAGCGCTTAGCCATGTTAACTTCATAATGCTTACTTTCACTATTTTGCCTACGGTTCTTGCATGTGTCCGGTAGCGCAGACTACAAAACACGGATTCGATAGCATATAGCCCGAACCTCGTTAGACCAAAGCCGCACTTAAGGCGACTTGCCTGATCGTTCTATGGCCACGACTTGAGCAATCCGGTCTGGAAATTCTGCTAGGTCTGCATCCTCTCCTTTCGGCATCGGAGAAATAAAGGTATAGCAGGGATCGCATATCCCCGTATCAAAAACTTGTAGCACCCACTTATCGGGCAAACCTGCCACACCAATCTCCACAACGCACCAGTCATTCTCCGTTTGTCGCGCAGTTATAACAGAGAAAAAATCTCGGTCTGCTTCAGGAACCTCTAAATCTTCTACTAAAAAGTCGATGGCTAACCGTTCGGCCTCAGTCGTCGATACGTTCATCGGTGACCTCACTAAAACATCCAAGCCAGATATGTTCAATCAGATACATTCAATCAGATACATTCAATCAGATACATTCAATCAAGATATCTAGACATTAGACAACACTTTGATCTTAAACGAAGATCGCTAATCAGATCGCAAATTTCAAGAAACCCTGAACAAAATAATAAAGAAAACATTAAACCGTATCGCACGGCATAGAACGCCCCATATCAGATTGTTATACCTAATACATTGGAGACAATTTTCACACTGATTTTAAAGACCTTTCTTACGACATTTTTAACAACAACGTCTCATAGCATACGAATATGCTCCAATGGGTATTCAATCGATGTTGACCCATGGTTTACACCATCAAGGAGGGTTGCCATGACTGCGATAGCTGTCACCCTCAGTGCTTAAGCGGTGCTATTAAGCCTTCGAACGAGCGCGAAGGGTATTGGATCGATCCGACCCTTTGCAATAGCTGCCCCGATGTAGACGTTCCCCGATGCGTGGCAGTCTGTGACGATAGAGACAATTTAACGCCGCTCCAGGCGAAGAAAGGACGCTGCAAAAGTACGCTTCTTCCGCCTGCAATTCCCAGTATCTTTATCAATGGTAAAACAACGCCTTTCGCCTCCTCAATGGTGATTTGGGAAGCTTGTACGGTGCTATCTCAGCGACACCTACTGCCCTGGAAAAGTGATGCTACAGGTAAGCTTTGCTACCGTCGCTCCGTCAACCACAACCGGGGAGAAATGCGGTTTCGCCTGGCCACCGATCCCGAATTGAATGCGCTTATGCCCATGTCAGCAGAAGCAGCTCGCGAGGCGATCGCCCAGTTCGACATTCGCGCGGCCTGCGTCCATCTCATTTTCGCCGCCTATGCAATAACGTTGGAATGCCCGTGGGAAGACCCCTTTGAAATAAACGATCAGCATATCGAAAAGTATCTGGGTCTCGACAAGCGCAAAGATCTCACCAAACTACAGAAGCTTACCTTAGTAAAGTCGCTAGTGTATCAGTGCACTCGGCTCCTGGTATCGCTCGATTGGCCCCGCCAAGGAAAGGTTCGAGAATTCGCGCTAGAAGAACAACCCATTTGGAATCTGCTACATACACAATACTATTTTGAAGAAGACGCGCAGGGCTGTCAGCACCTGATTGGCATGAGCTTCACCCTGCGACCGGGTCAGTGGGCAAAGCACTTTCTCAATCGACAAGACTACCGCCATCAAACCGCCTTTTTTCAATATGGCAGCTTGCCGCATGCGCTAATCGCAGAAGTCATGAGCAACTGGCAACAGCATGAAGGCGCTGCTCGGCTTCTCCTCTGGCTGCTGTTCAAGCTGCGGCTAGGCGGCGATCATCGTCTGACGATACGTACCCTACTGCGCGTTGCTTACGGCGAGGCTCGGTTGTTAGAAGCGACAACGGTAAGAGGCGCACACAAGCGACTGCTCAAAACATTTGAAGGCGATCTAGAAGCTATCTACCATCATGGTCTAAAACCCATCTTCGATCCTGAAACATACCCACTCGATATTCAGCCGCTATGGGCCAAGGCTTGTCTAATTCCAGATGATGTTGATGAAGCAATAGACTTTTGGTCTGACCAGGCGAACCGATCGCTGATGGACAATGCACCTAGAGATAAATGGCAGCGCTTGCTCAATGCCCGGTTGCAAGGGTTCGAACTTTCCGCAGATTGGCAGCAGGTGATGCATCGTAGCGGTTCTAAGCGCCGCAGCAGCCAGGCTAGCACGAAGTCTCGTACCAAAAGATCTTCTTCTCCTACCAGAGCATCGTCCCCTTTACTCTCTGGCGATACCATTAAAGCAGCGCGTCAGCAAAACAAGCTGAGTCAACGTGCCTTAGCCAATCGTATCGGTAAAAGCCAAAGCTGGATTCGCGATGTCGAGAAGGAAAGGTTTAGCCTGAACGCTAAAGATTGTCAGCTCATACAGCAGGCATTGAACATTTAACAAGAGAGTTAACAAAATTGTTTTAAGCTGGCGATCGCCTCAAAAAAAGCTGCCAGTCATCAGCCTGCTCAATGGCCTGCCAAATGGAGGCGATCGCCGGTTGCGAAAGGGGTGTTGCCAGGTTGTATCGCTTCAATCGCTGACTGGCAGCGTCCATTTCGGAGGCTGGCTGCTGGCGCAGTAGTTTGTGATAGAGACGCCTCCAGGGGTTAAACGCATCGGCCAAACTGCTACCAGAAAAACTCGGTATTCATTACGCCATGGCAAAATCCCGCTGCCATCCACCGAGCGACTAAATAGGCCGTGCGCTCCACCAGTTCAACGTAGAACAAACTATCTCTATCGGGCGATGTTTGCAGGTGACTGTAGTAATAAGTGATGACATGATCGAGCAGCCGCCGAATGAGATCGGGGCGGTCAAAGTACTCTAGCCGCTCGAAAGTGCCGAAGCGGATATGCGAATGACTCAGGCGCACCATCACCGCTGAACGGCTAGCTGAATGGGCATCCGTCCTAGCGATCGCCTCGCCGGTCTCTATCAAACTGAGTACCCGGGAGGTCGGTATGCCCAGCGCCTGTAGCGCCTCTGCTGCGAGCACTTCTCGAATGCCGCCCCGTAGCGTCATCCTGCCATCGAGTCCTTGCGAGTAGGGCGTTCGGCCCGATCCTTTAGTGCCCAAATCTACGATGCGGTCGATGGCTATGCGCACTTGTCCATAGAGAAAACCGCGTCCATCGCCCAGGTAAGGATTGTATTGGCCAAATTGATAGCCGTGATAGCG
This sequence comes from uncultured cyanobacterium, assembly GCA_963793265.1. Taxonomy (GTDB): domain Bacteria; phylum Cyanobacteriota; class Cyanobacteriia; order Phormidesmidales; family Phormidesmidaceae; genus Phormidesmis. The sequence continues at coordinate 362,392 of CAWBZI010000001.1, read as the reverse complement.
CAGCGCCATGCCCGTTTGTCGTTGCGAGGGATGACGTTGGCTTTGATCCTGATCTACTGGCTCAGCGCGAGGGCGCTGGATGAATTGACCAAAGGCTTCTGAAAAGTGGCGATCGCTCACTCTTTCTGGCACTAATCCCAACAGAAGTAGCAGATTGTCATTACGAAAGCGAAGTAGCGACTGAGGAAAATAAGCCGGTTGAACATAATCGTAAAAATCATCGCCTAGAGAGGCTAAAGCAGACACATAAGGCAACTCAAAGAAAGGATTGCTGTCATGCATGAATCTCCTATAAAATCTCTACGTCCATCTAGTAGCGCTTGGCTTGATGCGTCATAGGATTAAACTCAAACCGCTGCTTTCGCTCCGTCTCTCCGTAGAGGTTAAGCGTAACCAATGGGTCTGCGCCAACTGATTCTATGCTGTGAATAGCGGCAGGCACAAAGCTAATAATATCTCCGTACTTCAAAACTTTCTCACCGACACAGACAATTTTATCAGGCAATGCTAATGCGGGTTGTCTTTTCCACAAAGTGTTCTTTTCCCGTCCCTGAAGTATCGCAATAATCCCCCAGGTGCCGTGAGAGTGAATAGGAGAGACTTCACCAGGCAAATGCATTTCCATTTGGACAGTTAAAGGATAGCCAATTTCATCATAAAGGTTGATGAAATTAGTTTCTTGAGACTGCCCAAAAGACCGTTCGACAGACAGTGTAGATGGAAAGTTAAAGTTTGAGGGTTGTGATGGCTGAGAGCCTTCTGAGAAGGATCGCAACCAATAGGCATTGACTAAAAGCTTTCGAACTAGACGACGCAATGCAGGCAAGCACTCACACTGCCGCGCAGTCTTAGCTACTTTTAACACGTCTTCTACCTCTGTTAAAAAGCGATAGAAGTGATAAGGCGTTTCGAGCAGGCTCCACTCTTTAGACGTAACGCACGGCTGGCATTCCCCTTCTTCTATAACGATCCAATCTTTACCCACTTCTAATTCACAAAAACGTTAGTTAAACAAGAATTAGCTAATCCAAACGATAGATAATTTGCCTATTGATCTACTCTCTTATCTCTGAGAATTCTAGAATTCTCAGAATCTTTTAGCGGCCTACTATCTTTCATATCTTAATACATTCAAATCGCTTCAAACAGGCTTTGAACTATTGATAAAGAAAATATTAAACTGTATCGAATTAGATAGAATAGAAAATGCTGAGTTGTTATACCTATATCAACAAGTGAGAATGAATAGACAAATGCAAAAGCAAGAAGAAATCTGTCTAATCTCTTTCCGTCTAATCTCTTTCTTTTTCATCAGTTTATAACATAGTAGGTTCAAGTAGGTTCTTTTATGTTTCAAGGTACATAAGTGAATCTAGCCGAGAACAAGCGGCTAATCTTAATAGCCTAGAATTTGAAAAGTCAATTAAATCAACTGCTTCAATTAGTAAAGTTAGCGCACATAAAGTTAGAGCACTATGTGTTGCGAATTTAGAGAAACTTGCGGCGTAGAGAAAAGTTTTAAAGAGAGTTTGAGGAGAATGCCAAAGAGAACACCACCTACCTGCTTTGTTTATTAGCAGGCTACTTCCACCATGACTTACACCGTTAAGGATAACTGTATTTCCTGCAATGTTTGTCAGGCTCAATGCCCCAATGGAGCTATTAAGCCTGACGAAAAGCAAGGTACTTACTGGATCGATCCGACGCTGTGCGATGGTTGCCCAGATCTAGCAGTACCCCTGTGCATACAGACTTGTGAGGTCGATGCACTGGTGCCCCTACAGCCCAAAAAAGGTCGCTGTAAAAGCACGCTGCTACCGGTCGCCATTCCTAGTATCTTCATCAATCAAAAAACCTCCCCTTTTGCCTCTTGCATGGTGATGTGGGAGACCTGTAACGTTCTGTCCCAGCGAGAAGCGCTACCCTGGCAACCTGATGCTGACGGTCAGCTCTGTTATCGACGGTCTGTAAATCGCAATAGAGGTGAAATACGGTTTCGATTAGCAGCAGATCCTGAAGCCGATGAGGATGTCCCCATGCCGGTAGATCAGGCAAGTAAGGCGATCGCCCAGTTCGATATTCGCGCCGCCTGCGTTCATCTCATCTTTGCAGCGCATGCGATGACCCTTGAGCACCCCTGGCAACAATCTTTTGTAATTAACGATCAGCACATTGAAAAATATTTAGGGCTCGATAAGCGCAAAGACCTAAGCAAATTAGAGAAGCTTACGCTGATCAAAAATCTGGTTTACCAATCCTGCCAAATCCTGGTTTCTCTGGACTGGCCCAGACAGGGAAAAGTCAATGCGTTTAGCTTAGACGAACATCCTGTTTGGCAGCTACTCGACACGCAATACTACTTTGACGAAGGCGCTCAAGGGACTCAACATCTAATTGGTCTAGGCTTCACTATTCAATCGGGTCTGTGGGCCAAGCACTTTCTCAACAAGCATGAATATCGCGCCCAAACGGCCTTTTATCAGTACGGTGTCCTACCCCAATCGCTGATCAAAGAAGTCATGAATAACTGGCAACAACATGAGGGAGCCATTCGGTTGTTGTTATGGAATTTGTTTAAGCTTAGGCTTGGAGGCGACCAGCGCTTGAAAGTGAGCACGCTCCTGGAAATTGCTTATGGGAAAGCTCGGCTGCAACAAGCGAGAACCGTGCGAGGCGCTCATAAACGGCTGCTCAAAACATTCGAGAGCGATCTCGAAACGCTCTATCACTACGGACTCAAACCACTGTTTGATCCCGTCACCTATCCCGCCGATATTCAGCCGTTTTGGTTTAAAGTAACCGAAATTCCTGATGATGTTGATGATGCGCTTGATTTTTGGATTGAAGATGCCACCCGAGACAACGGCCTTACCGATAGTGCCCCCAGAGATAAGTGGCAGCGCCTGCTCAATGCGCGTATTTTGGGCTTTGAACTCTCCGATGAATGGCAGGGAAATGTTCGGCGGCGCAAGCCGAAAAAAAGTCGTCAGAAGTCTAAACGCTGGGCCGTAGCAAAGGAGAAGCAAGAACTTTCGGGACATGAGATTAATGCTGCGCGCCAGCAGCAAAAACTGAGTCAGCGAGCCCTAGCCGAGCGACTAGGTAAAAGCCAGAGTTGGATTCGAGACGTAGAAAGAGGTCGCTTCAAAATCAAAGGTGACGACCAGATGCGATTGCGAGAAGTGTTGAACATTCGGTGTTAAGAGAAGCGGGTAACGCGATTCGTAGGCTTTGCCTTCTCGTAGAGTACGCGCGACAGGCTGCTGGGAAAGCAAACACCCTTAATTTCTATGTCGTTGAGGAACTGCAGGGCATTTATCGAGGCATGGTGATTGCCATTCCACTCTTTCACTGGCAGGCTTTCGAGGACATGTCGCTGCTTTACTCAACTGCACTATATACTTCTACAGATAATTGGCTCACGTACATTTAAAGGAGCCACAAAGCTGCGCTGAACAGCGACTTGAGAAGTCTTTGCTCCGTGAAGTATACCGCGACGGTAGAGCTGCATTAAAGATTTTAGTTCCTGTGTATCTGCTTCGGCCAACTTGCTCTTACATTGCTTATCAAGCGGGGTGTCGAAAGCTTCTCGCTGCTGATCTTCTACGAGTCCACCTAAGCAACCACGTTTGAACTATACAGCCCAACATTGCTTAGAGAAAGCATACAAAGATGTAGAGCAGCTGAGCGCACAGGACTATCAAGATTCATTATTGGGGTACAGATTGGGGTACGGACTAAAAATCAAAAACTTGCACCTCTCTAAACCCATATGCCGTAAGGGTTTTCGGGAACTAGACTAACTGATTTGTGATCAGCCGGTCGTCCGTTCGAGTCGGATCACCAGCTTCGATAAGTAAATCATTGATTTTACGATCCTCGCTAGGCTTACAGTCTTTGCGGGTATTGTTTTGTTTCAACACGTACTGCTGAAGCAGCTATGTTCACACAATTAAGTTGACTTTTGCTTCACTTACCAAAATCAATTCGCCAGATTCCAGCAGCAATATTCGCAAGCTGCTTTTGTCTGCTCTCTATCTTCTGTTCGTCCCAAATATCGTAGTGCTCTGTGATCGCCCGCGTGATCTGAAAATCACTGCTCTCAAACACCGCCCTTTTATCGGCATAGCTGGCATTGCCAATATTCCAATCCAGCTTAGTTTCGAGCGGCGTCATATTACCCAATCGGTAGATCAGGCGATTTTGCTTAGCTTCGTCAATATAGTTCCACGCTTCAGAAGGATTCTCCGGTAGAATATGCTCCAGATTGTAGGTTGCACTCTCAGCATCAAACTTTTTCCCAGAACGCTGCTTCTCAATCTCAAACAGCAGATAGCGAACGACTTTTTTATTTCGGCTGCTAGTAGTTTTTAGCTCTTTTTCGGCAAATGCTCCTTTAAACAGTCCGTCGTCAGGATAAAGGCTGCGCAGTGCTTCCTCTACTTGAGAGTGATCTGTGTACACATTGTTAGAGATATTACGCGCAATATCGTTATATATTCTCTCTTGCTCGGAAGTCAGTAAACGATAAGTAAGACCGTTGCCTAGTAGCTGACGGAAGGTCGTATTAGAGGTGTTGAAGTTGATAGTGGCCATTACTATCCCATAGTATTTTGCCTGATGAATGCCTTGTATTGTATAGCAAAGGGATACGGGAAGTGGCAAAGCTCCAAGCCCATCATCTGCTGAAAGACAATGGGCTTTTCTGTTAAAGCACGGTATTAGAGTGCGGCAATATCAACAGAAGACGGCACCAGCACAGTATCAATAACGTGGATGACACCGTTGCTAGCTGCTATGTCAGGCTGAGTAACATTTGCACCGTTAACCGTAACGCTGCCTGCATCGGCAACAACATCTAGGTCATCGCCTTCAACAGTAGGCACCATGCCAGTTGTGACATCGCTAGAAGGCACTTCGCCAGCAACCACGTGGTAGGTCAATATCTGCGTGAGGGCTTCTTGGTTTTCAGGCAGGAGTAGCTGCTCCAAGGTGCCTTCAGGGAGAGCTGCAAAAGCCTCGTCTGTCGGTGCAAAAACAGTGTAGGGGCCTTCACCACTGAGGGTTTCTGCTAAGCCAGCCGCTTGGATGGCAGCGACTAAAGTATCGAACGAACCGTTGCTAGCGGCCACATCGACGATTGTCTCGCCAGTGGCGACTGGCTCGGTGGCTGCGGGCACTTCAGTCACTGTATCAGCCGCCGGATCTACCGTCTCGGTAGTGGTGCTATCGCAGGCTATGGCGACTGGCAAAATCATCAACGCAGCCGCTATACCGGCAATTTTGTTGAAGGGCTTAAGGGGGTTGGGGAAACGCATAAACTATTTTTGACCTTGTATTAGGTTGTTGAACAATAGGTAGGAATGAAACTTGTTTTTTCAACAAAACAAAGATTCATTTCTTTTATCTTAGTAGCGAAAAAATAGTGATTGAGAGCGTTTAGATTACAATGCTGTAATTTATGGAGATAGCATCCTTTGGACATACGTCCAAAGGATGAGCTTGAAGTCAATTCACGAGTTAGCCGATAAATGAGATATATACGGCTGTTTGTCGCTACAACGGCAATATGAAGATACAGCTATTTATCTGTCATGTGCGATTATGTGGAAGGGGGTAGCTACATTTGTCTAAAACAAGCAGTCTACAGGCTCATGAGCAAGCAAATCTCTTTCTATTCGCAGGTTAAGTATGGCCTGATGGCGCTGCTTTCTTTTTTAATCGCTGTTGTTCTTTTAGGTCAGCTCATTCCCAATACAAAACTGCCCTCAAATATTGACTTTATTAGCGCTAAATACGAATACTACCAGGCGCGTAAAGACAATTATAATGTGTTGTTCTTTGGCTCTAGTCAAACCTATAATCATATCGATCCTCAGCAGTTTGATGCGATCGCCCATTCCTCAAATCTCTCTACAACCAGCTACAACTTCGGCATCCCTGCTATGTTCGATATTGAAGGTGAACTGTTCTTAGAAAGGGTGCTCGCCAATCCGCCTAAGAACCTGAGATGGGTTTTTATTAACTATGACCTGTACGACGGTGAGCTAAAAGCTGGCGTTAAAACGCCCCGTTCGGTGTATTGGCACAGCTTGAAAAATACTCGTAGGGCCGCTGAATATGTGCTTGGAGCCAACCGAAGATGGCATAAGAAAGTCGTGCTGCTACGGCCCCATTTACTATCCTGCTTTTACAATCAGCTCAATCTAGGTCGGCTTGCAGACGTTATGGTACCGAGCGACTTGGTTCAGCGCGATCGCTCCAAACTGATCAAAACCCAGGGCTATTCAGCCATTGCCCCGCCCTACGATGCCGAACTCCAAGCGGCCCGAGCCCTCTTTTTGCAAAGCATCCCAAGCTATATGCAGAGCGTAGCCGCGCTTAGAACATGGGAACCTGAGATAGACCCGGAAACGGGTCAGCCCCTTTTGAGTCCTCACAAGGTAAAACTCTTAGAGCGCATTAATGAAATAGTCCAAGCAGCCGGGGCCTCGCCTGTCTATATAGAGGCGTGCGATACCGTTTTAGACAAACCCTACACGATCGCCCAACAGCTCAATATTGTTGATACGGTACTGACTTACAAAGACCCTAACCGCTTTAAATGGCTCTATGATGTAGATCAAAGGTTTAACAAAGATCATATGATCGAAGCGGGCGCAGAGAGGTTTACACAGATGCTCGCCAGCGACTTTGTTGATGAAATGATCAACAAAGCTGAGCGGCTTTCAAAAAAGCAACTTTCAGTAAATGACTTCTGACAACGCCCGATGACTTTTGGCGCTAAAGTGAAAACGCTGTTGCCAACGTTTGTATCTCACTAGCACTCAGCGCATCGTTAAAGATTTTCACCTCATCTAGTGCGCCCGTCAGTTCATGACCACTTCTGGCCACGCGATCGCCATGAAAGCGCGTTGTGTTGTGGATGCTTCCCAAGCCTATACCTCCTGGGTGCCCCCATAGCTGCGACCCCTCGCCCGCTGCAAACAGTTGACCGTTGAAGTAAGCGCTAAAAGCATTCTCGCGAGTTGTGGTGTCACCCTCAAGCACCAGAGCAACATGCTGCCAGCTATTTGCCTCAAGCTGATCGGTGCTTAGCCAGGTGCCTTCCCATGCACTCTCACTGGCAGGTTGGTTCCAGCCGCCGACATAAAGCCTATCTTTATCGATATACACATTGAGGCCACGAGCAGCACCGCCTTCTTCGTAGAGTACCTGCGGATCAGCGTTTTTTGCAGTCGGATCTGAGAGATCGCCGGGGTTGAACCACAGTGATACCGTTCGCTGAGTGTGAATGCCTAGATTGATGTCTGCTGAGCTGTTGAGCGTGATGCCATCGCCTTCCCCATCAAACGTAACGGCATATCCCGCTTCGTGCTCTACCCGAGCCGCATTGCCATAGAGCTTACCGGCATTGTTAAAGCCAGAGTCATCTACAGCCGTTTTGCCGATGCCGCGATCAAAAGACAGCGCGGCAATGGGCTGTGAGGAAGTTGTACCATTGCTATCAAGGCGATCGCGACTTACCGAAGACACACTATCCACCAAAGACACACTATCCACCAAGGACACACTATCCACCAAAGACACATTGTCGATCGCAACCACATCGTTTTCACCAAAGGCTTTATGCGACATTACCTTGAAAAGTAAAGTGTCGTAACCCTCCTTTAAATCAACCTCAGCGCTAAAGCTTCTCCAGTCAAAAAACGCCCCCGACTTCCCGCCAAAGTCTCTTCTAAAAAGCAAATTGCTCTCTAGCGGCAGCGTTCCAATCTGTTCTATGCCGTCTTTTCTGCGAACATTATCTGCGAATTCACCGTTAATTCCCCACAGTAAAACGCTTACCTCATTGAAGTGATTTGGATTGTTTGTCTCAGCGCCCTGAATGTTCTTTAGATCAAAGCTTAGCGTTTGATTTCCTCGCCGCATCCGCTCATCATCAACCTGTTGCTTGGCAAAAGAATGCCACTTGCCCGGCGACGATAGCTTTAGCGCGCCCTGAGCTACTCGGCCTTCAGTTGCCCAGCCTTCCGCGTCACCCCGACTCGTAAACGACGGCGCTTTTACGCTGAAGTCTCCATTTACGAATGCATTTTCATACGGCATCGGCTGCACGTCGATCGTTTGGGTCAGCGTAGATGATTTGCCCTGATTATCCCAAACGGTAAGCGTCACGTTTTGCTGGCCCGCCTGCTCAAAATAGTGCTTCGTCTGGCGACCAAAGCTATCTATTACCCCGTCGCTGTCAAAATCCCAACCATAGGCTGCAATTCCCTTGCTTTCAAGCGGATACGCCACCTGGCCCTCAATCGGATCGGCATCTGAAGACTCACCGCCAGAGAGGGCTACTGCCAGTCCACCAATCGGCTGAGCGGCAAACCGAGCCGCTGGAGCCTGGTTGCGACCGTCTGTTTCAAAGCTGTTGTTCTCTAGCTTCATAAAGCGATCAAAATCATCTGACCGATTGTGTCCTACTTTGGCTAAGTGGTATCTGTTGTTAGAAAATCGACTGTTTTTGATAGTGGCTACTGAACGATCAATGTCTCGTTTAGCAGCAGGTGATACAACGTGTATACCCTGGTCAAACCCTTGAATATTGATGTTGTTGTACTGGCTCTTGACCGTCGCACCATTTTGCTTAATGCCAACGCCCGACTGTATGTCTGGCCGATGGCTAACAATCAGGCCGTTCTCAAAATTGAGATTACCGCTGTAAATAACGTGCAGCCCTCTGTAGTTTCCCCACAGCTTGAAGTCTTCAACGTTTGACTGACCGTCATGAGCGCCTTTACGCGCGCTGCCACCACCCAAAAACTCACCGGTCGCATCCGGGTTTGTCATATGGGCCCAAAAGTTCATCCCGGTTTCGGTGTTGTAGCTCTCAAAGCCTGTCAGCTCTCGCAGTGGAATGTCATTTACATCCACCTCAGTTTGATCGGCAGGAAATAGTCTTTGTATGTTGGGTGGTAGGCTGCTAATTGCAATAGTATCTACGTCTTTAAAAAACTCACCATCTAAAGACTCTCCAAATAACGTCAGCCCCGTTTTATTTGAGCTAATAGCCACATTATCTCGCATCCGAACCTGAGCGGCTCCCTGTACCCAGTAGGCATCACCATCTACACCAAAGTCAAAAAGCGGACGGCGATAGGGATGCTGTAGTCCAAACGAGGTGGGTGCACCGGTCGTTTTGATGACGGTATTTTTCTCCCAGATACCAATTTCATTACCTGACTCTGCGGCAATACCTGCCCCCGCTACGTCAAAAACAACATTCTCTCGAACGTTTAAGTGGCTGTCATGATGAACAATTCCCCAGCCAGGGCTACCAACAACCGCATTTCCTTTAGCAACGGCGGCGGTGCTGCTCAAGTCATTTGCACCGTTGCGGTGGAAGTGAAGGGCGTAGCGGCCTCTAGGATTGGTGCCGTTGCTGGTCGAGCCGTCTACGTTTGAGCCTACATCATCGATTAGCTTTGACTTATCGGTTCGGCCCAGATTGTAAAAGCCCGCATTGTGTACTTGCACATCGGCGTTATGCATGAACATAACGTGCGCTCTGTGCTGAATAGGCACCCGATTGCCGCCTTCTGTGGCAAAGCTGATGTTGCGAGTGGTGTTGGCAACGTATAGGCTCAGACTCTCTTTTTCTGCTATGTCTGGGCGTTTGTGGTCATACCTAAGAACATTGTTGCTTTCGCCAGCAATATCTTTGTTGATAAAGCTGACTTTGTTGCCACGAATGCTGGTAATGGTGAGCACTTCGTCTTGAAAAAGCGAGTTGTCGGCATGAGTCCCGCTTTTTGACCGCTGAGTACCGCCCAAAACAATCTGGTCGCCAACGCGCCAGCCTTTGGGGCGTTGGCTCAAGGTGAGAGTGCGATCGCCCGCCAAAGCATCGCCGACTAAAGCAACCGCATCTAGCTTATCTGTTCCGTAGATATTAACTTTGCCATGGCTTACTAGCCCCTTCGTGAGCTGCTTGGGATCCCAAGATTTGTTCGCACCGACTGCGCGATCACTCGTAAATACAATCTGAGCTGTTTCATTGGAGATGACTGGCTGCGATCGCGATCCAATTGTCAAAACGCCGCTCGGCCCATTCAGCATAGTCTCAACTATCAGCTTCGTGCTTTGGGCTGTCGCAAACTTCAAGTGCCCCTCAATTGCGACCGTATCAATTCGCTGGTCGCTTTCACCGTCATAGGTCACCGTTAAGCCTTCGCCTATTAGCACTCGGGCGCGATCACTCGGCACTCTCTTACCCTGCCAGGTATTCGGATCAAACCACGAGCCGCTATTAACCGCAACGTGGGTTGGGCTGATCCCTTTAATTAAATGCACCAATGCCGAATTGCCGTGCGCCATCGCACTCATTGCTGAGGTAGATAAAACATCTGCCATGAAGAATTCTCAACTGAAGGTATATCGGATCGGTAAAAACACCCTTCGTTGCTTAGTCTTTATCTAGACTTAGACTGTACTTGACCTAAACCATATAAACTTCAATTCAGCTTTATGTCAATGTATAAAATACGACGCAGAGCTGCTTCATACAGACGAAAACGCTAGTCATTTTCACGCAATCTCACAAAACTCTACCCGCACCCGGCGCGGCTGAAGCACCTCAACCATGAGCTTAGACTGCTCTTGAGCGGGTAATTCCATAGAGTTTAAATTAGGAATGAGCTGAGCAATCGTTTGAATTTGCTGCCGAATCATACCGGCAATTCCCAAATCAATCTCAAACTGTGCTGACGACACGTGCCGATGAATTCTCTCTTTTACAACAGACTGCCATTCTTGCTCTGAAGCTAACCACGGGTGACGTCGAACATCAACAGATTCAGGCACAGGGCGATCGGTATGGGGATACTCAAACACTCGCTCGTGCAGCCTGGCTAATACTGAAGCGCCCCCCTCACAAATAGACTCTTCGGGCGGCGCTGAAATTGCAATTTTAGTAGCACCTAAATCGCTCAATAGCGCTGTTAAAGCCTGCTCTCGCTCTTCAAACAGCATGGCAAAGTAGCGATTGACCGGGTAGTAAAAGTTTCGTCTGCCCTTAAAAGGATGGCAGCGATAGGTTTGTCCGGGGATGGGGTGCCCTGGTGGCATATAGACGCTATCAGGCACTTCATCAAATCGCATCTGATCGACAAGCTGATTGGCCCAGGGCGTGAGGTTTAGCTTGAGGAGCTGCCGGTAGAGCATTTGGGCATCACGGTTGCGGTGATGGATCAGCCGGGCGTCGTTTGAGTTTTGGTAGCGGCCTTCTAGAAACGCGTGAATAACCCACAGCAAAGTAGTGGCGGTGCCCGGCAGAGACAGCGCTGTTAGGGTTGGCAAAGAGCTATGACCCATGGCGCTATTAAAGGCCATCGACTGCATGGCTTTTCTCAGTTCGATTTCGGCTCTGGCAATATATACGTCGGTTTCGCCTTTGAAGGCGATCGCCTTGGGCCGTTGCAGCATGTCACCAGGCGCTTCGTGCTTACCCAAAATACGAATCAAAGGCTTAGCGGCAAAAGATCTCGCGCCTTTACGTGCCAAATCAGATCCCAAGTCAGATCTTTGACGGGTTAGCTCGCGCTGCTGATATTGCTGAATATACATAGGCCGTCCTGGTCGCTGCGATCATCATACAGGCACACACCAGCAGCGGTGCCTTCCTAAAAGATGACGTATCGCTATTTTGTACCAGATCGGCGCAGCTCGGGCCTGTAGCTGATGATACGGTGCCTGTGAACCCTCAAGTTTCAGCCTTTTTTCGGTCGTTTCTCAGCTATTCTAAGGGCTCTGTGCGGGGGGCAAAAGAAGATTGCTGCCATGAGTCAGGAATGGGCTCGACGGTCAGTATCGGTTCAATCGACGAATCGTCTCGTAGCGCTTCAATATCGTGCTCGAACTGCTGACGACCTTCGTCGAAGAAACGCTCATCATCAAAGTGAAATCCTTGAGTGACAGCGTTGATAACGTCTTGGGTCAAAAAAGACTCGCTGCCAGTGAGCCCTGGAAGCGGTAGCGGCTGGGCTTTAGTAGAAACGGGGACTGAAACAATCACTGCCATCGCCATGCAGCTTATCAATGCTTGAGATCGAGTAGTACTCAATGCCTTCGAGGCGTGTAGTAACTTCATAACAGGGTATCAAAGACGACAGGTGTCTTTTGAGTTATACCGAGATTGCTCCTGATATGGCTCTATTCTTCTATAGATATTGAAACCCGCTATACGACGATATGTTTAAACGCAGGACTGTATCATTCTTGGGAACATTGCCAAAGTGACGGCTAAACGGCTTTAACCGCGTCTGATACATAGCAGATGCCGCCATATTTATTGAGTAGCGATCGCAGCCCATCTACCACCGCCTCCACTTTATCTACCGCACAAAACGAGAGGATATACACATTACTCAGCGTCGTTGAAGCAAAGTCAAAGTCATCTGAAACTCTGCCCCCGTGGCCTTTGCCCACCACGTCTCGAATCACTGAGTAGCCTGCGACCTCTAGCTGATCTAGCCGGTCTAAAACGCGACGTAGTTCCTGAGAGGGCACGACGATTTCGATACGCTTAACAGACTGCATAATAAAAAAGCCTCTAACGAAAGTAAACGCTAGCCTATGCAACAGCGGGCCAAACCCACTGGATCACCTGAAAGTAAATCGGAATGCCGATGATGATATTGAAGGGAAAGGTCAGGGCCAGCGCCATTGAAATATACAGGCTAGGATTGGCCTCCGGCACCGTCATCCGCATCGCCGCCGGGACTGCAATATAAGAAGCACTTGCACACAGCACCGCAAATAGCAGCGCGTCTCCTACACTCATACTCAAGAGCCGAGCGATGCCGATCCCCAACGCTGCATTCAGCACTGGCATCAAAACCGAGAACCCAATTAAAAAGCTGCCCCCTTCGCGCAGGTCTTTCATACGGCGAGCGGCCACCAGGCCCATATCCAACAAAAAGAACGTCAGCACGCCATAAAACATATCGCTCGTAAACGGCTTCAGGCTGTCCCATCCCTGCTGACTTGTTACTAGGCCCACCAGCAGGCTACCGACTAGCAAAAACACAGACCCGTTTAGAAAAGACTCACGCAGCACTTCCGACCAGTTAAAGTGTTCTTTCTCTGTGCCCTCTTCTGCGGCTTTGCTTTCCTGATCGCGACCCACAAAAACACGTATTAGCAATAGGCCCACGATAATCGCCGGAGACTCCATCAGCGCCAGTGCGGCGACCATGTGCCCGCCATAGCCCACCCCTACTCGCTCTAGAAAAGAGCTAGCGGTGACGAAAGTGACTGCGCTGATAGAACCGTATGTGGCCGCGATCGCCGCTGCATTGTAAAGATCCAGCTTCAGCCGCAAAATGAAAAAAGAATAAACCGGCACAATCGCCGCCACCAGCGCTGCTGCGACCAGCGCACTTGCTACCTCCGCTGTCAGGCCGCTCTCGTGCAGCTCGTGCCCTCCTTTAAAGCCAATCGCCAGCAGTAGGTACAGCGAAAATAGCTTAGGAATCGGCTGTGGAATTTCAAGATCTGATTTTGTAAAGACGGCGGCTAGGCCCATGAAAAAGAAGAGAACCGGCGGGTTGAGAATGTTAGAAAGAATTAAGCTAGCGTCCACAATGCACAAGCTCCGTTGGTTTCAATAGCTGATTTACTCATAGCGAACGCGGTTGTACTCAATCCAGCCGTCTTCGTGGCTACTGCTCGGATCTTTGTGCGTCCAGTGAATGAGCCCGCCTCGGTCGTTCCATTCGTACTCGCCTTTTACCGAGACGCGATCGCCCTTAATCAGCCCGTTAATCCTGGGAGCCATATCAATGTTGTGCACCACCAGCACCGTTTGATCGCGCGAAATCCGAATCACAAACCGCTGATGGCGCGAGCCCTCAATGTCATCCGGCAGCACAGCGCTCACTGTGCCTGTCAGCTCTTCGACCATCACATCCGACTGCTGGTTTTTGAACGCATCTTGCAACGTTTTACTCGCCATCACTTCAGCCTGACTATTCCGATACAGGTAAGACGGCGCTGCCAATACCGGCGCAATCCCTCCTAAAAATACTCGTCTACGCATATATTTCATCCGCTGGCCTTTTGGGCCGCACTGTACTCGCTATAGAAATCAGTTTACAGCTTCCGTGCTAGTCGTCCTAAAGCGCTCCTATAAACTGGTAGCTTGGCATGAAGCGTAGGTCATAAAAAAAGAGCAGACTAAAAAGTCTGCCCCCTGCTTATTTATCTCATTGTTGTTCTAGCGTTCGAGCTATTCGTAGCGCAAGTTGTTGTGATCAATCCAGCCACCTTCGTGAATGTTGCGTGGATCGTGATGTGTCCAGTGAATAAGTCCGCCGCGATCGTTCCATTCGTATTCGCCTTTTACCGAGACGCGATCGCCCTCTCTCAAGCTATCAATCCTCGCTGCCAAATCAATATTGTGCACGATCAGCACCGTCTGCCCGCCCGCCAGCCGAATAATAAACCGCTGATGCCGCGAACCCTCTAAATCATCCGGCAATATGGCTTCCACCACACCTGAAACGTTCTCGACAATCACATCTGACTGTCTATTTCGATAAGCGTTTAGCACTTGCTGGTTGCCATTCACAGCAGCTTGAACGTTGCCCTTACTTTGTGAAAAAGCGGCAGGCGTCACCGAAGCCATGTCTAGAACGACAGGTTGAGAAGCGACAGCAATAAGCACTGAAAAGATAATCATAGAAACATCGTGAGTAACAGCTATAAGCCTGTCACATCAAAAGCTTCTAACGCCTGCCGACAACCACCGAAGTTCAGATAGTCTAGCGGCCCATTTGAGTTTTAGTGGCACTCATAGCCCTGTTCACATTATTCCTTGTCTGTCCACTCCAGCGCGTTTTCAAATTCTCTGGTCGAGATAAACTCACGACTTTGCTACCGCTTTTGTTTTGCTGGTTGCGGAGATCGGAAAAAATAGCCTCTAAATCATGATTGAAGTCTTCGGAGTACCGATCGCGAACTTCATGAATGGCTTCTACAATTCTGTCCTGCCACATAGATTATTCTCCTATTAACTCATAGGGTGTACAGATAAGCGGTAGCTGAAAACCAAGCTCAACACTGATTTCAGCAAGTTTAGTTTGCATTTGAGCGTTTGCAATATGCTTACAGTTCCACGTTAGCAAATAATCCATTCCATGAACCGTGGCAGCGGCAATATGAATCGCATCTATATTGGCCTTTGGAGGAAGATTACTACGAGATAGGAACTGTGTTGCCAATGCTTCAACGTCTTCATTGAGATCGAGCAACGGAAGCTCTTTCGCGATACTGAGCCGCTGAGCTGCCATTTCGGAATTGCCCTGGGATGTTTCTGTCGCGACAGCTTGTGAGGTATACAAGACAAAATCCTTCCGGCGAGTGTTCCACCAGATCTTAGTCAACTCTATATTTGCAGCAATAATTAAATCTCTTGTCGATCTAGCCGTGAGATATCCTAAAACGCTGGTTTCGATATATACAGTTTCTCTCATAGGTCAATAGAAAACAATTCAATAATTCGGGGTGAGGGTGCACTATCAACCGATGCTTTAAAAACGCCAGCAAGAAAGGGGCAGATATACATCTGCCCCTTGTATCCTACTTATCAGCTTAAGATAGCCGCAG
This sequence comes from uncultured cyanobacterium, assembly GCA_963793265.1. GTDB lineage: Bacteria > Cyanobacteriota > Cyanobacteriia > Phormidesmidales > Phormidesmidaceae > Phormidesmis. The sequence goes on along the minus strand of CAWBZI010000001.1, from coordinate 346,732 downwards.
TCTATTCAACGCCCTCAATCCGGTTCTCTACTTCTTCGTAGAGTTCCTGAAGCTTCTCAATGTTCTCGTCACTGGTTTCCCAGTAGCCGCGACCGTTCACTTCCAGCAAGGTTGTCACCATGCGGCGGAAAGAATTAGGGTTCAAGTCCATTAGCCGCTTGCACATTTCAGGATCGTTGATGAAGGTGTCGTTAGTGTCTTCGTACACCCAGTTATCTACCGCGTCAGCCGTTGCCGACCAGCCCATAGTGTTCACCAGGCGGTTAGAGATTTCTCGGACGCCTTCGTAGCCGTTCGAGAGCATGCCTTCATACCACTTGGGGTTGAGCATTTTGGTGCGGGCGTCTAGGCGGACGGTTTCGGAGAGCGATCGCACCTGAGCATTCGCTGTTGTCGTATCTGCAATAAAAGACGCAGGCTTTTTACCGTCATCCCGCAAACTCGCAACCACCTTAGTCGGGTCACTATCAAAGTAGTGAGAGACATCAGTTAGCGAAATCTCAGAGGAATCCAGGTTTTGGAAGGTGACATCAGCCGTCTTCAACGAAGCTTCTAACAAACCGCGAGACTCGTCCATCACGCCGGGATTGTCGCAGTTAAAGGAGAAAGACTTTCGCGCTAAATACATATCGCGCAATTCCTGTTCTTCTTCCCAACTGCTGTTCTCGACTGCTAGGTTTACGTTGGCAGCGTAAGAGCCCGAAGCATTAGAGAAAATCCGAGTGGCCGCGCTGCGCAGGGTGATACCAAACTCTTCGGCTTGCGCCATCGCGTGTTTACGAACAAAGTTCATCTCTACCGGCTCATCAGCCTCAGCCGCCATCTTCACCGCCCGGTCAAGCAGCGCCATCTGGTTCACAAACAAATCGCGGAACACGCCCGAACAGTTGATCACCACGTCAATCCGAGGGCGACCGAGTTCTTCAAGCGAAATTAGCTCTAGCTTGTTCATCCGACCTAGACGAATCGGGCACCGGCTTCACACCGACAAACCACATCATCTGAGCTAAGGACTCACCATAGGTTTTGATGTTGTCTGTGCCCCACAGCACGGTAGCAATCGTCTCAGGGTAGGCACCATCGTTCTCGGCTCTTTGACGTGCAATCAGCCGATCAACAACAATCTTTGCAGAATCAACCGCCGCAGAGGTGGGAATCGATTGCGGATCAAGGGCGTGGATGTTCTTACCTGTGGGCAATACGTCTGGGTTGCGGATGGGATCGCCACCGGGGCCAGGAAGGACGTATTCACCATCGAGCGCACTCAACAAACCGGCTAGCTCGTTGTCTGCAACAACTTGCTTTAGGCAAAATTGCAAATATTCAAACAAAGAAGCCAGTGACTCGTCTTCAACGTTCTCATAGCCCAGCTCGTGCAGTGTTTTTGTCCATACGGCCTTACCACCGCCGAAGTTGAAGCTAGAGAGAATCGACTTTGCTGATACTCGGCCATCTTCGTTAATCTGCTCTTCTACCATTGCTCGCACTGCCGCACGAATCGCTTCAGTAATGTCGAACAGCGTTTGAACATCTTCAAGGTTACCGACATCGCTGTTGCGATAGATCTCATCGATATCGCGGCCTATGCTCTCGGCAATGATGCGCTGGATGCTTTTTTGGCCTTCTTCAATGCGATCAAGGCTGGCAATGTTGACTAAGGTTGCGATCGCCTCTTCAGCCGTAGGCGGCTCACCCACCACATGCAAACCGCAGGGCAGCAGCCGCGACTCAATCTCCATCAGCTTGATATAAAGCTTGCCAACTAAAGTATCGCGCTCCTCCTTACTCAGCTCCGAACACTCCTCCGGTAGCTCAATATCCTTATCTAAGTTCACCTGCCGCGCTTTCTCAATCGCCGCATTCACAATCGGAACTCCTCGACCGCCCTCTTTTAAGGTTTGATAAGACGCAATTAGCTCGCTCAGTTCCTTGAGCCCCTTATACAAACCGGCGTTTTCCGCTGGCGGGGTGAGGTAGCTAATAATCTCCGCATAGCCACGACGCTTGGCAATCGTCGCCTCAGAAGGATTGTTCGCCGCGTAGTAATACAGGTTTGGCGTATTGCCAATCAGGTTGTCGGGATAGCACTTTGCGCTCATTCCCATTTGCTTGCCGGGCATAAATTCAAGAGAACCATGCGTACCGAAATGCAGTACCGCGTCCGCCTTCCAAATCTTCTCTAAATAAGTGTAGTAAGCGGCAAAGCCGTGGTGGGGACTGGCCGAACGAGAGAATAGCAATCGCATTGGATCGCCTTCGTAGCCAAAGGTTGGCTGCACACCGATAAACACATTGCCGAACGTTTTACCGTATACCAACAGATTTTGACCGTCTGTATTGAGCTGTCCTGGTGGTGGCCCCCAGTTCTCTTCTAAACGGTGAGAATAAGGTGTGAGTTCTTCGTACTCGGCCACTGACATTTTGTGTGCAATGTTCAGGTTCGGGCTGTTGTACTGCGCTTGCGCGTCATGAATCACCATCTGCATCAGTTCTTCTGATGTCTCGGGCAAGTCTTCAACGGTGTAGCCCTGCGCCTTCATCTCTTCCATGACTCGGTAGATAGAGCCAAATACGTTGAGATAGGCCGCTGTGCCTACGTTTCCTTTGTCTGGTGGAAAGCTGAAGACTGTGATTGCCAGCTTTTTATCCACGCGAGGCAGCTTGCGCAAACGTGCCCACTTTAGCGATCGCGTCGAAATCGCCTCTACCCGGTCTTGCAGCGTAATCGCCCGACCTGTAGCCCCATCACGACCCGACATAATAATCGGCTCAATTGCACCGTCTAGCTCAGGAATCGCCATTTGCAGCGCCACCTGAATCGGGTGCAGGCCCAAATCGCTCGCTTCCCACTCTTCTGTGGTCTGGAAAACCAATGGCAAAGACACCATATAAGGACGGTTCAGCTTTTGCAGCGCCTCAATCGCCTTGGGATGATCCTGCCGCGCGGGGCCACCGACGAGCGCAAAGCCTGTCAGCGACACCACAGAATCCACAATTGCCTCAGTCGGATTGAGCGGATCGAAGAAGTAAGCATCTACCGGCTTAGAAAAGTCCAGACCGCCTGCAAACACAGGAATGACCCGAGCCCCTTTGTACTCCAATTCCTGCACAATCGAAACATAGTGCGCGTCGTCACCCGTTACCAAGTGCGTCCGCTGCAACACAATTCCGACGCAAGGTGCATTCTCGTTGCGCGCAATCTCAGGAATATCGTTCCGCGAATCGTACCAGTTAAGATATTCCTTCAAATCTTCAAACATTACTGGCGCTAGCGGATGCCAGATCCCAATATCTGGGAAAGTCACTGGCTGCTCATAGCTCAGCGCTGCCGATTCAGGTGAGCCTTCGTAATCTTCAGGCAGCACGTACTTATCAGAGAGCATCAGCAGGAAGTTCTCAAGGTTCTCCGCCGAGCCGCCGAGCCAGTACTGGAAGCTCAGCATAAAGCTGCGAGCGTCCTGCGCTTTCTCTACCGGCAAGTACTTCAGCACTTTCGGCAGCGTCCGCAGCAGCTTCAGCATGGCGTCTTCAAAGCCGCTGCCCTGCTTTTTGCGGCGCTTTTTCATAAAGTCGCCAATCACGCTTTTGGACTGACCCAGCGTCGCCATATTAAAGCTGCCAAGCTTGTTCAGGCGCATTACCTGCGGCATAGAAGGGAACACCACGGCGGCATCTAAGCGATCGCGCTCAGGCTGTACCGCTAGCGCCACCTTCTCCGCCAGTTCCTCTACAAAAATCAGCGAACCAATAAAGATATTCGCCTCAGCAATATCGCGTTTGAACGCCTCATAATTTTCTTCACTGCGCAGCTCCTCAATCAGGTAGCCGCTGATTTCCACAGCGATTCGTGAATTATTTTCGTTAATAGAGCGTACCGCTGCTGATAAAGAGCTTTGGTACTGGGGCTCGAGTACGACGTAGACCACCTTAACCAGATAGCGATCGCCCAATTCTTTGGGTACAACGTGTCTGACAGTGGGCCGAACTTGAGTGAACATGCGCAGTGAACTCCTAAAACGGTTAGATGTCTTTTAGCCTTGTAAAACTATGAACTTCTTAACTAAAAGAAACATTTACAGCGGCGTTGAATTGAGGTAATGAAACGTTTCTACATACCGCAATCGGTTTTCTTTTTGCCTTTAAAGTTGTACCAGAAAACCTCTATCCCGCAAGGGTTAAAGGCTTCATGTGACACAAATTGACATAATTTATTTTAAGAAAAGTCGCTGACTCGCAAAACTTTCATGAGTCATTACTCCTCCCTATCGTTTGCATAAGTTAAAGCTATTGCTATTGACAAAACGCTCTATTTAGCCTGTTTTAGCTATTAGTATTAAGCAGATTTATTGTCCGGGCATAGAGATAAACTCGATTGTGTAGAACGTTAGGAAGTAGGCGATGCGGGTTTTAGTCATTGGCGGTACGCGGTTTATTGGGGTGTATCTTACCAAGCAGCTTGTCGCCGCAGGGCATGAGGTGGTGCTGCTGAATCGGGGGAATCATCCTGCGCCCGTTGAGGGATTGGAGACAATTGTGTGCGATCGCACCAACCCAGAAGCCCTAAAATCCGCTCTTGCCGATCAATCCTTCGATGCCATCTTTGACAACAACGGCCGCGAACTCGCTCACACTCAGCCTCTAGTCGAGCTATTCAAAGGCAAGCTACAGCACTTTGTTTACGTCAGCTCCGCAGGCGTCTATGCCAAAAGCGATCAGATGCCTCATGTCGAAGGCGACCTAGTAGATCCTAACAGCCGTCATAAAGGTAAGTTCCATACCGAAGACTATCTAAAAGAGCAGGGCGTTCCTTTTACGGCCATTCGCCCCGTCTATATATATGGGCCTCAGAATTACAATCCTTTGGAGGAATGGTTTTTTGATCGGGTAGTGCGCGATCGCCCCATCCCTATTCCCGGTAGCGGCATGGCCCTCACCCACCTCGGCCACTGCGAAGACCTCGCCGCCGCCATGGTCAGCGTCTTAGACAATCCTAAAGCCATTGGCCAAATCTATAACATCTCTGGCCCCAAAGCCGTTACCTTTGACGGCCTTGCCAAAGCCTGCGCCGTAGCGGTCGGCAAAGATCCCAACGCACTCAAAATCGTTCACTACGACCCCACCCAGTTCGACTTCGGCAAAAAGAAAGCTTTTCCCATGCGCGTACAGCACTTTTTCACCGACATCACCAAAGCCCAAAGCGAACTAAACTGGCAACCTAAATTCAGCCTTGTTAAGGGTCTACAAGATTCGTTTGAGAATGATTATTTGTCTAATGGTCGAAGCAAAACAGAGGTTGACTTTTCACTAGACGACCAAATTTTGTCTCAGTCGTAGAATAGACGTAGCTACCACACTTACGAATGTAACGAGAATGACGCAGATTCTAGCCATCTCAGAAAAGATTACAACCTTTCGTCAGGTAGAACAGAAATTAGGTCTGTCGCTGAGTGATGACCCAGACTTTTTTCTAGAATGGAACGAAGCGTTACCCGAGTTGAAAGCATCAGAGCGTTCACGACTAGACGAGGTGCGAAAAAACTATCTGTATCAAATTTCTGATGGTGCGCTGCTAGAAGAAACTATTAAGCTGGTCATTCTATCGCCGCTGCTGGAGCTGGCAGGGTTTTATACTGCGCCCTATAAATTTCGAGCTGAAGCGCCTGTTGAAATAGAAGCTTTGGGAGATAATGACGAAGTTTTGCGCGGGCGGATCGATGGCTTGGTGCTATTAGAGCAGCTATGGGTTGTGGTGATTGAGTCTAAAAAGACTACGTTTGATTTAGAGATGGCGCTGCCGCAGACGCTAGCCTATATGGCGGCTTCTCCAACACCAGATTTACCGTTCTATGGCATGGTTGCTAATGGTAGTAGCTATTTGTTTGTTAAGACTTTGGGCGATCGCTATGGCGTCTCTGATTTATTTGGAACGCGATCACAATCTCGAAACAACCTATATGAGGCTCTAAAAATTTTGAAGCATTTAGGTAGTCTCCTGTCAAATTAGCGCTTTTAGCAGTGCAGAATAGGCAGCTTTGCTGATCTACCTTGAGTAACACACAGGGAAACATATCAACAGTTATTCCTATGTAGAAAGTAGAAGATGTCTTCAACTCTTGCGATACAAGCGGTAGACAGTGCAGAAATCTTGACACAGATTACGGGGCAACAGGTGATGAAGCGTCACCTTACACCTCGAATTATGTTTTTGTCGGCGGTGACGACGGTGCTAGTTGGTGTAGCCTACGCAGACGGACAGCTAGCAGAAGAGGAAAAGGCCTATCTTCAGGAAGTTTTGAATCAGCTTGTGTCATCCAGAAGTGGCATGAGGAAGCTAACCTCTTTGATGCTTAAAGGCATACGGAAAGATAAAACTTATGCTCGTTTGGATGCAATTAGCTGTTTGACAGATACGTTGTCGGTTTCTGAGAAGCTAATCATTTTGGGGTTTGGGTATAGATTAGCGATCGCAGACGGCCATGCAGAAGCGCAAGAGCGGCAATATCTCGATACAGTAGCCCGCGCTATGGACATACCCGCGCAGCAAGTAGAAGCACTGTTTTCTTGCCTGGAAGACAAACAATTCGAGGTTAGCCCAGACGCCATAGAAGAACTGCGATGGCTGCTAGATCCTCAGCGATTTCAAAATATTGATGCGGCCATTGTTAATGCCGCGAGTTCTCTATCCTCTAAGTTTTCAGCTCAGGCCGAGCACGCATCGCACTCAGCTGGCGGCAAGCTCTCGTATGCGAAACTCGAAAAGTTTCAGGGTTATCAGGAGCAGTTGAGCCAAATCTGTACGGATCTGCTGCAAGTGCTACAGGTAGAAGGAGACTATGATATTTTTCCTTCAGTGTTGGAAGATGAGGTGCGATCGCTCACACAAAAAGTTCAGTCCCAGAAATTTCGACTGGCGATTGTAGGTGAGTTTAGCCAGGGCAAATCGACATTCTTGAACGCACTGCTAGGGGAAGAATTACAGCCAGTACGAGCGATTCCCTGTAGTGGAACGCTGACGGTACTGAAATACGGAGCTGAAAAACGGGTTATCTGCCATTACAAGGATGGAACACAGGCTGTCATTCCTTTTGATCAGTATCAGCAGAAAGTGTCCATTCCAGAGGAAGCGGCGTTAGGAAATCTAGAGCTTGAGCTAGCAGAATCTGACATTGCTGAGATTGTGCTGGAGCATCCGGGGCTAGCGCTGTGCCGTTACCATGTTGAGATTGTAGACTCGCCAGGATTAAACGAGCATCCCGATCGGACGGCGGTAACTGAACGGCTATTGCAAGATACTGACGCGGCTATCTTTTTAGCGAATGCGCAGCGCCCCATGACGAAAGGAGAGCGAGATCTGTTGCAAAGCTTGAAGCATCGTTTGCAGAAAGTAGATCCTGGTGCTCCGGCTGATAATTTGTTTGTGCTGATTAATTTTATGGATTTGTTGCGATCGCCAAAAGACGTAGCGCAGGTTGAAACGCTAGTAAAAAATGTTGTGCGCAATCCATCAAACTCTCTAGTAAGCAACGACAATCGAGTTCACTTTGTGTCTGCGCGGTCTGCGCTAGAAGCAACCTTGACACAGACCTCAAACGAGCATTCTAAGCCGTTCTCAGAATTCGTAAGCGCCCTCGAAACTTTCTTAGTAGAGGAGAGAGGTGAACTGACACTTGAGAAAAGAATTTCAGATATTCAGCGGTTTATTTCAGGTATCCAAGGTGGATTCGAACGAATGACAGCTACTTTAGAAGGCAAACTCAGTCTCTCAGAGGAGGAGCGTCGCAAAATACTAGAACAAGCAGGTGAGATAAGTGGGTTTGACACCAAAATTCAGGCGCTTAAAGATACTCTCATTGATGACACACTCTCAGAAGTTAGCGACTCTTGGGATCTGTGGCTAGAGAGTATTGATACTCGCCTAATCACTAAGGCAGAGAAGTGGGAAACTGAGTGTGAAGGGAAGAAAGAGATTCTTAAGGACTACGCAAGGCAATTTGTTGAAAACATGTCTGAAGAGCTAGATAATTGGCTGACAGAATCTGTCATGCAGACAATTTTAAAACCTAAGGTGAAGGCACTAGAAAGTGAAATTATTCGAAAGCTAGCAGCTATAAAACATGACCTACAGTCTATTGACGAGGATGCTGGCACTAACTTGCACAAACAGTTCGAGTTGTCGGGTTTGGGCGTCAATCTTAATTTCCACTCTGAATTAGAACCTGAGTCAGTGAAAGATCCGACAAGCTTTTTGGGTGGGCTAGGGATGTTCGGTGGTGCACTAGCTGTCGGAGGACTTGCTTTTACTAGCCTCACTATGTTTCCAATCGTTTTGGCAGGTGGATTAGTTGGTGGAATTATAGGTTTTCTAGGTAGAACAACAGAAGAAATGAAACAAGAACTGAAGCTGGAAGCCTTCAATAAGGGCATAGATAAGCTTACAGAGTCTTTCGAGCCAATGTTAGCTAAGGTTGTTGAAAACATAGAAATTGCCTTCGACAGAAAGGCCCAAGATTTCCACGAAGCGGCAAGTGCTTCTATTTTTATCCTATGCAATCTGCTAGAGCAGCAGGAAAGAATTCTAAAAGAAACTTTGGCACAAAAGGGAACAGAGTCAGCTCTTATTCAGAAAAAGATTCTTCAGCTACAAGCAATAGAAACAGCTCTCAACAATTTAACTAAAGCAGCACTGAACTAACACAAATTTATTTATTTAAAGGAGAACATCTATGTACCAGTTTTCACTTCCAGTACAGGCTTTAATAGCTGCCGGGAAATACATCCCGGTTCAGACAGCAGCAGGCGTGCCCATTGGAATGGTTCGAGACGCTGCAACAGGTCAGTTTGCCGCACACGCTGTTGGAATGGGACTTAATCCACTGACAGCCCTACCATCAATGGCTATGGGCGCAGGTCAACTGTACCAAGGACATAAGGCACTTCAAGGAATCAAAGCGCTTTCTGCCTCGGTAGCAACATTGCAAGCAACTACGGCTGTAATTGGCGTAGGCGTAGTAGGCGTTGCAGCGCTTTCTGCTGTAAATCTGTGGCAAACGCTTAAGCTCAGAAAGGACGTGCAGCAAATGCGCGTTGAGGTTAGAGAAGGTTTTATTGATCTTAAACAAGCATTTGCAGACCAGGGCACTGAGCTAATCGAGCATATTCAGCATGTGTCAGAAGATGTAGAGTTCAGGGCGCACCGTACGATTCTAGCTAGGGCTTATGGCTTGTTTGACAAGGCGATGAACCGGCTTGCCTCTGCGGTTACCATGCAGGATTTAAGGGCAAGAAATGATGAAATTAAAGCGGCTAGAGACATGATGTTTCAGGCTTTATCTGATTATGACAATAGCCAGATTATGAGCGGAATCGGTGCGGTGGCGTATGTTCGCAGGCGCGAGTGTGTGTGGGCAATTGAGCAGGCGATCGCAATGACTTACGAAATGCAGGGCGAATGGCAAACGGTGTGTGATCGCCTCACCACCCTCACCACCACCATCCGCCAAGACGCATCCCTCACCCTAGATAAAGCCGAAACCGAAGAAGAACTAGACTTTCTATTTCCTGAACTCACCAGAATTCGCGATCACGATTTGGTTGCTATTGAGGCATGGAGAAATCGGGTTGAGTGGTACGAAGGGCTTTCTATAGGTGAAAAGGAGCAGTTGGCAGCGATCGCCCCCGAAGCTGAAGAAGCTTCTACCACAGAGGAGCACACTGAAGACAAGCCAGCAGAGTACACATTTTACGAAGAGGCCAGGTCAAATTTTGTACCAGCTGCCCTGTACGACAGTCTTGTCTATTCATTTGATATAGAATCGCGACAGCAGGAAGAAAAATACATTGCCGAAAGAGCAGCGCTAGAGTCTTTGACGGCCTTTAGTGCCCGAAACTTAAAGCAAGCTTCTCCGCTCACAGTCGCTAATCTAAGCCTGTATTTCATGGCAAAAGACGAGTCGCAGGACGAAGAGGCGAAAGAAGATACAGCAGTTGCAGCAGTTGCGTGAGCAAAATCTGAACTAGAGAACCTATAAAGCGCCCAACCAACAGTACATACGGTCAGGCGCTTTTTCTTTATCGTTAACTCTATTCTTCCTCATCAGAATCTGCCGGAACTTGCGATAGCAGCAGCGTGTGCAAACCCTGAACGGTTCTAAACTGCTTGTCGTTAGTTAGAAAAGTCGTACAGTTGGTCTTGATCGCAGTAGCCGCATGAATCGCATCCGGTAGCTTGAGCTTCGTATTGCTCCGAACTCTAGCTGCTTCCAGAAGAATACTTCTATTGACAGGCGCAGCAATCGTATCGTCTGTAGTCGTGATAGCTTCGGTATAGATAATTTGCCTCGCTATATCGCTTCTCTTAATAGATCTGACCAGAATTTCCGCAAGCGTAAGCTCACTCGTCAAAATCGTCAGATCCCCTTCCTCAGCCGCTTTAAACAAAGAAACAAACGAATTACTATATTCAGCAACGTTTTCTAGCGCATAGATCCAAATATTAGCGTCTAAGTAAATGCGGTCACCTCTCAGCAGCTCTATCAATCCCATGAATCGCGCTCTTCGCGAATGTACGCATCAATTTCGGCAACGCTAGAAAAACTGCCCTTGGCAGCTCCAATAAAATCAGTCAGCTTTCTTGAAGGCTTTTTCGGCTCTTCAACGGCTTCTACTAGCACAATTACCTCTACGGTAGCCCCTTCAGGCAGCTCATCTGAATGCACCTCAACTAAGCCACCAGGCTTAACGGTTGTTTTGGCTTTAATAGTTTGAATCATGGTTACTTACAAAGAGGCGACACGCCTTTGACTATTAGCTAGCTTCTATTCTGCTTTCTATTTTCCTGCTTGAGCTATTCTGCCGCTATTTAATTAATAGCTGCTCATCTCAACCAAGCCCACCCGCTAGCAGCTCAGCCTAGCCGAAGCCCCCGGTTCGGTAACCCCCCCTTCAGCAAACCGCCCCCCATTGCGCACTATGTATATAACCTTTACGAACAAATTTTAGTTAGTCGTTAGTTATTCAGATCACTCGGAGATACACATGGGAAAAGTCGTTGGAATTGACCTTGGAACTACCAATTCAGTCGTCGCGGTTATGGAAGGCGGTAAGCCCTCTGTAATTGCTAATGCTGAAGGGTTTCGCACGACGCCATCGGTGGTGGCTTATGCCAAAAATGGCGATCGCCTCGTTGGCCAAATTGCGAAGCGTCAGGCGGTCATGAACCCCGAAAACACGCTGTACTCAGTTAAGCGCTTCATCGGTCGTCAGTATGATGAAGTCAATAACGAGTCCAGCGAAGTCCCCTACAAAATTGCAAAAGTAGGCGGCAATGTAAAAATTGAAACCTCAGATGGTAAGCAGTACGCCCCCGAAGAAATTTCGGCTCAGGTGCTGCGTAAGCTCGTAGACGATGCCAGTAAGTACCTTGGCGAGAAGGTCACTCAGGCTGTGATTACAGTTCCGGCCTACTTTAATGACTCTCAGCGTCAGGCTACAAAAGACGCGGGTAAAGTCGCAGGCGTTGAAGTCCTTCGCATTATCAACGAGCCCACAGCCGCCGCACTGGCTTACGGCCTTGATAAAAAGAGCAATGAAACTATCCTCGTCTTTGACTTAGGTGGTGGTACCTTTGACGTATCTATACTCGAAGTTGGCGACGGCGTATTTGAAGTACTCTCTACTTCAGGTGACACGCACTTAGGCGGCGACGACTTTGATAAAAAGCTCGTTGACTACCTCGCTGAAGACTTCGCTAAGAAGGAAGGCATCGACCTTCGCAAAGATAAGCAGGCTCTACAGCGCCTGACTGAAGCCGCTGAGAAAGCCAAGATTGAACTCTCTAGCGTTAGCCAGGCAGAGGTAAACCTACCGTTTATCACCGCTACTCAGGATGGGCCTAAGCACTTAGAAACCACCTTGACTCGCGCTAAGTTCGAGGAGCTGTGCTCTGATCTGATCGATCGCTGTGGCGTCCCCGTGCAAAACGCGCTCAAAGACGCCAAGCTCAGCAAGACTGATATTGATGAGGTCGTACTCGTCGGTGGTTCTACTCGCATCCCTGCGGTGCAGAACCTCGTTGAAAAAATCTTGGGCAAAGCGCCTAACCAGACCGTTAACCCTGATGAAGTGGTTGCGATTGGTGCGGCTATTCAAGGTGGCGTATTAGCTGGTGAAGTCAAAGACATCCTCTTGCTAGACGTGACGCCGCTATCTTTGGGTGTTGAAACCCTCGGTGGCGTGATGACTAAGCTGATCACTCGCAACACGACGATTCCTACGAAGAAGTCAGAGGTGTTCTCTACCGCTGTCGACGGTCAGACCAACGTAGAAATTCACGTGCTGCAAGGTGAGCGTGAAATGTCTAGCGATAACAAGAGCTTGGGAACGTTCCGCCTAGATGGCATTCCATCTGCGCAACGCGGCGTCCCTCAAATCGAAGTTACCTTTGATATTGACGCTAACGGCATCTTGAACGTCACGGCTAAAGACAAGGGATCGGGTAAAGAGCAGTCTATTAGTATCACGGGTGCTTCGACGCTCTCTGATACTGAGGTCGAGCAGATGGTGCGCGATGCGGAAAGCAACGCTGACACTGATAAGGAGCGCCGTGAGCGCATCGACATGAAGAACCAGGCTGACTCGCTGGCCTACCAGGCTGAAAAGCAGGTAGAAGAGCTGGGTGATAAGGTTCCTGCTGAAGATAAGGAAAAAATTGAGGGCCAAATTAAAGACCTCAAGGAAGCACTTGCCGCTGAGGACTTCGATAAGATCAAGTCTTCTATGGAAACGCTTCAGCAAGCCCTATATTCTTTGAGCAGCAATCTCTATCAGGATGCAGCCGGTGCAGGCGCAGCCCCTGACGCAGAGGGTGAGGCTGACAGTGGTACCGCTTCAAGTGGTGAAGACGATGTGATTGACGCTGAGTTTTCTGAAACTGACGGGAAGTAGGTTGCCACAGCAGGTTAGCTCTGGGCCTCAGCGCTCAGGCGTCAGAGAAAAGAGACAACTGAATAGCTTCGGCTAGTTTAGCGGTGCAGATGATTGATTTCATCTGCACCTTTTTTATGTGGATCCTACTGAGTGCTACAGAAGAGATTGATACAGAACAGCTACGGACTGCTCGCGATCACACTTCACAATCGCCTAACAAAACACTATTTCAACCCAATAAAGAAGAACAGAGGGTAAGCCTTAGCAGTGGCTAGGCGATCGCGCTCAACACCAAGCAACCAAACAATTCCGCCTGCTCCGGGAACCTAAGATAAATTTGCGGTAAATATTACAGCCGTCGTTTGTAAAGCATATTCACAGTAGCTTTACTCAAACGGTGGGGATCTTGCGCTTTATCGACTGTTGAATATATCGGCAGCTTTCGGTATTTCTGCGCTCCTTAGTAGGGCACGGTCTTAAAACTCCGATGAAGAATTGAAGAATATGTAATTTCACTATATGCACAGGCTCAGTGGAATTACTACATTGATTATCTAGGTGCATCAATTTTTCCTGATACGTTTGTCACTATGCTGAACCCACAATATGTCTCGTTCCTTCAAGTTCGCCTCGGCTACGCTAGCGGCTACTCTACTAGCGGTTTGCGCCTATAGCTCAAGAGCACAAGCGGCTATTGTTATTACGGGCAACAGCGCGGGTGCGTTTGGAATACCTGATATCGATGAGGCTGTAGATTCTGATCCTGTCTTTAGCATTGAAAGACCTGCGCCGCTGACCGAAACGTTTATGCTGGGCGAGGCCGGAGAGATGTCTACGGCAAACAAGCTTACCTTTGCTGGAAAAAGCTTTGCTGCCATGAGCGATCAGTCTTTTTCAATTGGCACACTCACCTATCTCAACGGCCAAACGTTCAGCGGCACGAATGCCTCTAGCGTACCTTTGGGCGTCAATATCAATCTGCTACAGCCTGCTCAAATTCAGCAACAGTTTGAATATCGCTTTACTTTCAATCTCACGTCTAACTCGGATGAGGATAACAGCGATGATAGCCTATCTATTTCGCAAAACCCTGAGCCGCAAACATTCACAATAGATCAACAGCGCTACAGTGTAGAAGTTTTGGGATTTAGCCCTGACAATGGTGCTACCTTTACGCGGAGCTTTCAGGTGCCTGAAGATCAGGCGGTCGATAGCACTTTGTTTGCTCAAATCCAATCTATTGCTATGGACGGCGACGGCGGCCAGCAGCCTACCGATATTCCAGAACCTGCTTTTGTTTTAGGACTAGCAGCGATGGCAGGCGCTATGGTTACACGCGCGCGCCAGAGTCGCTAATTTGTAGAGCCGTTGCGCTGTAGGGAAAGTAGAGCGATCGCGTCATCTCCTACTATCTCCACCTCACTCACCCGCCCAATCTCTTCCAGATAACACAGTAACGCTTGAGCCTTATTATCTTCTGCCATCTTTTCTGGTAAAACAATCGCCACATTTCCATCTATAGAGAGCAAGCTACAGCACCGTTCTAAAAATAACCGTTCTAAAACAAGCTGATTGCGAACAGACTTACCGCGAACCTTTGGATTTTGATGGGCATACTGCTCGCTGCGGTAAAAGTAGTCTGCGACGTAGGCATATTGATTTTGATAAAATAGCCAGGCCTCGGCAATGTCTGGATCGCCCTCCAAGAGCGCTTGCTTAGAGGTTTTGAGTAGCCTGGCCGAAACCTCCACACTCAAACCCTTAGCCTCAGCTAAATCTTGAAATTGCTGAAAAAACACCTCAGCTGTTGGCTTAAAGGCTCCCCACGGCGGCACGCACGCAATGGCATCAAAGCCGCCACGTTGAACAATCTCGTTAAAGTGATAGCCCCAGTGAAACGGCTGCAAAACGTCGATATCTTCTATGCTTATCAGGCGGCGCTGAGGCTTGTCTGTAAGCTGCATGGCCTTGTACTGAATGCCAAGCTGTTCGCTCATATAGTTCAAAAGCAAAGCATCTAGCTTGTTTTGAGCTTTGCTATCTAGCTGAAAAATCTCTTCTTTAAGCAGTGAGGCTCTTGCATAGGCCGGAATATTACCGGCATCAGCTAGCGCTTGGTTGCGAGACTTGTAGTGCTCTAAAGCCAAATCTCTCTCAGCTAACGTTATTTGATATCCATCGGCGGCTAAAGGCTGTAGCAAGTTACCCTGAAGAACATTTAGCTCTCCCGACTTGTTGACCTGATCGAAGCGCTCCTCATTTACCGAGATGAGTCCGACCAAGCTGTTGCCGACTAGGATGCTGAAGGATAGATCGATGAGAGGTTCTAGAACATTAGGGTGTTGAGCGATCGCAACTCTCATCACCCCCTGTTGAAACCGAGCTGTCTCAACAGCCCCCGGCAAAATATCTACACCATGCAGAATGTGTTTAAGCACGCCTGCCTGAACGTTTAGCAGTAGGTGATTATGTTCTGTTTCTATCGTATTCTCATCGTCAGCGGACGCTGTTTCTATCAGGCCCGATTGCCAAATTTTAAGCTGAGTGTCTTGATGTTGTTGACTGTAGCCAATGAGCACGCTAAAAATTTCAATAAGCCGCTGATGCAGTGCTACCAAAAGACTGCCGCTGCCACAGGCAGGATCTAATAGACGCAAGTTAGGCAAAATATTCTGAATCAAATGGCGGCATAGTTTAGGGCTAGCGCTGAATAACACATCGTTTAGGGTGATAGTTTTAAAGTCTTCATTCGAGAACGCTTTTGGCAGCCAGTCGCGATTGATTCGGTTTAGCAATAGCGTGTCTATTGTGCGATCGCTCACCTCACGGCCTAACGCTGGCGTCCCTATATAGTCCGACTTTGGCTGCGTGTGCTGGCCCCAATAGCGCTCTAGCAAATAGCCCAGATCTCCACTCAGCCATGGATTGAGCGCGTCATCATTACTTTGTTCGCTTAGCCAGCCTAAGATGTTTTCAAAGGGGCTATTGCCTATTGCAATCTGTTCGTACTTTCTCTCTAACCTATGCGTATCGAACAAACTGCCTAAAAAAGGCACGTTGCCTACTGTCTCTTTTAACGCAGGTGATCGCTCTATTTTTGGTAGCGCCAGGCTTCGATAAAGCGGCTGCAAATAATCACTAAAAAAGAGATCTCCACCAGCCTGTAGCGCCTGGCCAAACCTATTTTGCAAATACCAAGTATCGCCACCAAGCCAGCCTTTTTGCTGCATACTTTGAATGAGGATTAGCCGCTGAACCATTAGCAGCGCATACTCTTGTCGGTCACTCTTATGACTAATTCCCTGTATTCCGCTGCACAAGTCTTGTAATAGCTGTTCAAAAACCTCGTACTTTTCCTGCTCCCGCTCCAAAACAGGAAATAGCCCGCGCCTACCCTGAGTAAATCTTTTCAGACGAAACTCCCATAGTTTGGCGGGCTGATTGGCCACATATAACGCACTTCCTTGAGGAGAACACCACAAACTGCGCGTTTTGTGAGCATCTACAAAGATGACGAGCGGTGCTTCGCAACAATCTGGCGTCTCTACTCGCTGCGAAATTGTCTCGTAAACCGTCTGTCTTGTGTCAGGTGTAAGCGGTCTATCATCAGGTAGCAAAACTTGCCAAACAGTGATGCCATCACGATAGGCGATCGCCTTGCATTGCCAGTCAAGTATTTGAATCGGCACTTGGGAGGCAATTGGGCTTTCTGCTACCACCTGCCAGCCGAGCGTTTCAGTGAAAAGCGCTTCTAGACGGTGCGATCTCAGTTGATCCGTTGCCCGCGCCCAATCCATACTACTGATTACCAGCAGACGCTACGTCAGCCGCAGGCTCCGCCATTTCTTTAAACCGATCCAAATCAGCCTGTAGCGTTGAAGTCACCACTCGATCAACAAATGAATTACTCATCATCAGCCGAGCTAAAATAGCAGGCAGCGCGTAGGCAATCGTCATCTTCACCGTACTGGTGCCATCTTTACGACCATAAAAGCGAATCGCGCCCTTATTTGGCAGGCCGTCTACCGACTCCCACTGAATGATTTGCTCAGGCACGATATTGGCAATTCGCGACAGCCACGAAAAGGTGAGCCCGGTTGTATTCAGCTTCCACCGCGACAAATCTGGATCGTCTGCCAAAATCTCGACCGAGTCAATCCACTTCATCCACTTCGGCATCTGCTCCAAGTCAGACCACATCTGCCAAACCTTTTCTACTGGAGCATCCACGTCTACATGGACGGTATGTTCTAACCAATCTGCCATAGATACGAACTAGATACGTAGGGGCTGCGCTTATTCTAGCGGCTATAGCGCATTCAAATTGGTTAGCTGCGCCATACGCGCCTCAGACATGACGAATTTACATAGTGATCCTATGGTTATTTAGATGAAGTCGCTATCGGTGCTCTATGCCTGTCGTTTATGTAAGTCCTGCTGGTCGAGACGATCAGGCAGGCACCG
This sequence comes from uncultured cyanobacterium, assembly GCA_963793265.1. Classification (GTDB taxonomy): domain Bacteria; phylum Cyanobacteriota; class Cyanobacteriia; order Phormidesmidales; family Phormidesmidaceae; genus Phormidesmis. The sequence continues at coordinate 329,344 of CAWBZI010000001.1, read as the reverse complement.
CTCAGTTTCCTTTGAGAACGATCACCCGTGGGTTGCAGCGATCGCAGCCCGGTGACAGCGTTCAGCTCGCCTCTGGCACCTACCGCACAGGCGAGCAGTTTCCCCTGGTCATTCCAGCAGGTGTCACTGTCGCAGGTGAAGCGAGCCAGTCAGTAACGATTGAGGGCGGCGGTGTTACAAGTGAGCAAAATACGGCGGTTGTGCTGGGCGATCGCGCTCAAATCCGCGAAGTCACTATCACAAACCCTCAGGGCAGCGGCATCCTCACCAGTCAGGGCGCGGCCCTTATCGTCAGCAATCGGCTTGTGAACTGTCAGCAGCATGGGGCGATCGCCCAGGGCAAAGCCCAGCCCTTCATCTCTAAAAACGACTTTATCGGTAACGGCATCACAGGCGTGTCTATCAGCGCCCAGGCCAAAGGCGAAGTCCGTCAAAATCGCTTCGAGCGCACAGGCTACGGCATTTCACTCTCAGATAGAGCCGCCCCGCTAGTGATTGGCAATCAGCTCACCGACAACCGCTGCGCCATCATGATTGCCAATGATGCTAGGCCCGTTTTGCGGAACAACCAGGCCACTACTAGCCAGGAAACCGGGCTGTGGATTAAAGACCGCGCCCAACCCGATATTGGTCAGCCTCAAGATATCGGCAGCAACCGCTTTGAGGGCAAAACCTATGACGTTCGTAACGACGCCGACAGACCGCTACTGACAGCAGGCAATCAGATTAATCCCATTCGCGTTCAAGGCCGCATTGAGTACCTGGCTAGCGAGATTCCTGATGAAGTCGCCGTGCCTGCCGTCCTGCTCGGTAATGTAGAGCCCGTGCCGATGCCGCCTGCGCCGCCCAAAGATGACTCAGATCCACTGTCCGGGCTCGATTTAGACAGCCGCTTTAACGATCTTGTCGGCCACTGGTCAGCGCCATTTGTAGAAGCCTTAGCCGAAAAGCAGCTCATTAAAGGCTTTTTAGACGGCACCTTTCGGCCCGATAGTCAGGTCACCCGCGCCCAGTTTGCCGCCCTTGTTGCCGCCTCTTTCCCTGACATTCCCGCCACCCGGCCCATCAGCCGGTTTCAAGACGTGCCCGCTAGCTTTTGGGCCGCTCAGGCTATTCGCAAGGCGCAGACGCAAGGATTTATCACGGGTTTTCCAGACGGCTCTTTTCGCCCTAACGCGCCGCTCACCCGAGTGCAGGCTATCGTCGCGCTCGTGAATGGTTTAAAGGTGAGTGCAGGCCGCTCGGAGCTGCTCTTGGTGTATGGCGATCGCGCCCAAATTCCCAGCTACGCCATCGAGCCCGTTGCCGCCGCCACCCAGCGCCAGATGGTCGTCGGCTACCCTGATCCCTATCAACTGCGCCCCCTCATCCCCATCACCCGCGCTGAAACCAGTGCCCTCGTCCACCAAGCCCTCGCCGCCGCAGGCAAAACCCCTCGCATCGCCTCTCCCTTCATCGCCCAATCCGATTCAGCCTCACCCAACTTCACCGATCTTCCCACCGACCACTGGGCCAAAGACTTCATCGATCCGCTTGTGCAAAAAGGCTGGCTCAGCGGCTTTCGCGATGGCTCCTTTCAACCCGACGCGCCCATGACTCGCGCCCAGTTCGCCGCCCTCCTCGTCGGTGCCTTCGACCCAGACCCGCAGCGCCCAGCCCTCCGCTTTCGCGATGTGCCCGATAGCTTTTGGGGCGCTGCCGTGATTCAGCAAGCCTACCGGGCTCAGTTCATCTCAGGGTTTCCAGATCTTACGTTTGATCCTAACTATCCGCTGACTAAGCTACAGGCATTGCTAGCGCTGGTGAGCGGGCTGAACTTGCAGGCAAAATCGCTGCCTGATGTGCGATCGCTCCAAACCTACACAGACAGCGGCGATATTCCTAACTATGCAAAAGGTGCGATCGCTGCTGCCACTCAGCTCGGCCTCGTCTTCAATCACCCTGACGTAACAGAACTTAGACCTAGCCGTGCGGCCACCCGAGCAGAGGTGTGTGCAATGGTTTACCAGGCTCTAGTTGTAGACGACAAAATGCCTGCTTTATCGTCGCCCTATCAAGTCTCAGCCCAAGTCTCGGCCAAGTCTCAGCCAAGTTTTCCTGAACTGGGCGTTCAATAAAGTTCAATAAAATGAGAAACTAAAGCAACCAACTCTACGTAACGACAAGATTCATCATGGCTGAAATGCAGTTTGCTCGCGGTGTAAAAGAGGAGGTCATCCCCGATATCCGCATCACCCGCGCTAAGGATTTGTCCGATGGCACCGCCACCTTTTACTTTGATCGCCCCAAAGCCCTAGTAGAAGAAGGCGGCGAAATCACGGGCCTCTACATGGTCGATGAAGAAGGCGAACTGACCACTCGCGATGTGAACGGCAAGTTTGTAAACGGTGAGCCTGCTGGTGTTGAAGCCGTTTTTGTAATGCGTGGTGAAGAAGAATGGGAGCGCTTTATGCGATTTATGGATCGCTACGCTAGAGACAATGATATGGGCCTGACAAAGACTTAGGCCATGGCACCTCATGCCTCAGCGCAGGTTCCTCATCCCGACGATGGTTCAGCGTCGGTTATGTGCGCGGTGCTGACAGTCAGCGACACCCGTACGCCTGAAACGGATAAAAGCGGTCAGCTTATGAAAGATAGGCTGGCTGCGTTTGGGCACGAGATAGCTCACTACGAAATTGTTAAGGATGAGCCGGAGGAAATAGCGGTTTTGGTGAAAGGCTTAGCAGCGCGCGCTGAGATCCAAGCCATTTTGCTCAATGGCGGCACGGGAATTGCGCCGCGAGATACGACCTATGATGCGATCGCTCCCCTCATTACTAAAGAACTCCCCGGCTTCGGTGAAATTTTCAGACACCTTAGCTACGCAGAAATAGGATCGAGAGCGATCGCCTCAAGAGCGATCGCAGGCACTCATAACAACACACTTATTTTCTCAGTCCCCGGCTCTAGTAAAGCCGTAAAACTAGCCCTAGAAGCCCTCATCATTCCAGAGCTAGTTCATCTCACTTCTCTCCTTTCTGAACGCACTTTGTAAAAACCTTTTACGGTAAACCGTCTCTTCTTTACGGCAAACCGTATAGTTTCAATCGACCGTACTCTCTGTTGTTCGGTGTGCAATCTACACCTGACGGCAGCGCGTATATTTGCGATTATATATTTGTTGGCACAAAGCACTCCGGCCAAGCAAGCGGCCAAAACAAAATGAAACAACCCTTCTCAACTGTTCTCCATAACCTATATCGCAAAGCCCTCAAGCACTCCAAATATCGCTGGCTTGTTATCTTCGGAACCCTGTTGTATCTCGTCAGCCCGCTAGACATTTCTCCAGATGTTTTCCCAGTATTAGGTTGGATAGATGATGGGGTTGTTGTCGGCTTACTGGTTACAGAAGTTAGTCAGCTCATGACAGAGCAGCTCAAGCGCAAGCGACAGCCCAACACCGAAAAAGAGCTTGATGCAGACTTCGATGCTGGTAAAACTATCACCGTCGATGCCGTCTCTGTCGGCTAACCTAGCCTTTCAAAACTCTGCCTTTCAAAACTTTCCCTAGTCTTATACACTTCAAAAACAAGTAAAACCCATGACATACATGACACCTTCCGAGTTCTCCAACACATCTGCCGATCAAGCGCCGTCTACCGCAGAGAAAGCAAAGACCCTCAAGCAAGAGGGCACGCAGCGAGCCAAGCGGATTGCTAAGATTTTGCGTACAGCTTTTGCTGAAACCGCTGCCGAATTCAAAGCAGGGCGCACTGTGATTAGCCCGCTTGCTAAAGAAGTGACTGCTGAGACAGTGGCTACTGTTAAAGAGAAAAGTCAGCAGGCTTCTAAGACAGTCAATGAAGCCTGGCAGCAAGAAGCAGATACTCAAGACCGCACCGACCGGCTCATTCGCTTTGTTCGCGTGATGGCAGTCGCTACTAAAGAAAAGCTATTTCCTCAGCTCAAAACTCAGGCGATTAAGCTAGATGACGTGCTGAATAATCGCTACGGTCAGCAGTATAGCGATCTTAAGGATAAGTTTAGCGGCGTTCGCGATCGCTACGTCACCACTCAGCCACCTGCTACCAAGCAAACGACCGCGCCTGATGCACCTACCGTCATTGAAGTAGAGAGCGAAGTTATTCGCTAAGTTAAAGGCTAAGTTTGAGCAGCACAAGGCTTTTATAGGAGGAGGGTTCTAGTTCTAGAGCCCTCCTTTTTGTTGGCTTTACTGGTCAGACTTAGGCAAAAAACGATCAAGCAAACTCTGCCAATCAGCGCCATCTTGCTCTCTCAAAAGCTGAGCATTAATCGCCTCAAAGCTATCAGCATTCTCAGGCAGCGCAAACACATAGCGACGCGCGTCAAGATCTGTTGTTTCAATCGCTAATTTATTCTTCAGCTCATTTTTGTTCAAATACTGTAGCTGTGCAGCATCATAGACAAAAGCATCTAACTGACCCTCATCTACAGCCTGCAATCCTTCCATCGGTGTCGGCACCGTCTCAAAAGAAATGTCCTGTTGCTGTAGCTCATCTGCCGCATCAGAACCCTCTATACTACCTACCGTTATCTCTTTAAGACTGGCAAAGTCGGTAAGCTTACCGCTGCTATCCTGGGTTACAACAGACGTAATGCTGGCTGTTAGGCTCGCTGTAATACCCATCGACACGAGCATCCAAAGCAGTGCGATCGCCCGCCCGCCAACTGAAATTGGAGCAATATCCCCGTAACCGATTGTAGTAAGCGTTACCCCCGCCCACCAAAAGCTGTTCCATAGTCCTTTTGCTGGCTTGGGATTAAACATGTCTTTGTTGTTATTGCGCTCGAACAGCCAAACAATTAGACCTACAATGAGAAGTAAGATGGATAGCCAAAAGCAGATCCAGAGAAATCGCGGCGACAAAACAGCCAGTACGATGTCTATTAACCGACGCCGACGAAGCTGGGCTATCCCTAGCGATGTGCTGTAGTAGCTTTGCGTAAAGTCAACCTGCTGCTCGGCCTCGGCAGTGGCGCTAGCGGTGATAGCAATATCGACAGTGCCGTTTTGTACCTGCTGTACAGCGTCAGCAGGAGAGATTTTCTGCCATTCATACTGAATATTCAAATCTTCGGCAATTTCTCGCCACAGGTGCACACCGATGCCGTCCCAGTCGCTGCCACTGTCGGTTTGCGTTTCGATGGCAAAAGGGGGCGCATGGCCGACGCCTATTGTTAAAGGGGCAGTGGGTGAAGGCGCTGAACTGCTAGCGGGTTCGCCTGTCGATGGATTTACGGCTGGCTGTGCATTGGTGATCGCACCACTCCAACTCATGAGAAAAAGTGCTGCGAGCCCGACGGCATACGAAAAACGCGATCGCTCTGTAGAAGGTACAAAAGAAAACACAAAAGACACAAACACTACTCCACAGCAAGCCTCGCTGAGCGTATTCACTCAGCAAGTCATCAGAAGATAGCGCCTTATGCGACATCGCGCGTCTACAGAAAGACCGATTGCATAGTCTCTTTCAACAGTCGATTGATTTGAGCATTAACCACTGTCAAGTTAAACTGCTGCTGCGCCTGTTTGCGACCTCGCTGAGCGATCGCCTTAGCCTGAACAGGCTGATCATGGGCAAGCCTAATAACATCCGCAAGCTTAGCCGCGTCCCCTGGTGGGACAAGCCATCCTGTCTTACTATGCTCTACGATTTCCGTTGCCCCACCTGCTGCTGCGGCAACGACTGGACAGCCACACAACATGGCTTCAACAATAACGCGACCAAAAGGTTCAGGGGCTGTAGACGTATGGGCTGCTAAGTCACAAGCCGCTATCAAACGGGGCACATCAGATCGAAATCCTAAGAACTTAACTCTATGGTCTAGATTGAGCGTCTTAATTTGCTGCTGAAGCTGTTGAACGTAATCTTGCTCTCCAAACAAGGCGTCGCCTGCTAACAGGACAACCACATTATCTGGGCAGTATTGCAGCGCTTCTATCAATACATGTTGTCCCTTCCAAGGAGAAAGGCGGCTAAAGTGCCCAACTATAAACGGCGTCTTTTTATTTTCTCGGAGGCTATCGGAAGAAATTAGTTCTGCTCGAAGTGCTCTTCTTTCATATTGTCTTTTAGTATCGGCGCAGCGGGTATAAATATCTGGGTCAAAGCCGTTGTAAACAACGTGAAGCTTATCAACCTTTCCACCTGCTAAGACAAAGGCATCTCGGCTGGCTTGAGAGTTGGCGATAATGAGCGCAGCTCGGTTTGCTAATGCAACGATAATTCGGCAATTAGCGGCGCTGAAGTGTTCGGGAGAGACGATATCATGCAGGTGATAGACAAACGGACGGCGGCTGAGAAATGCTGCGATCGCGCCAACAACTAAAGCCTTTTGAGTATTAGCATAAATCAAATCATGGCATCTACTAAGCTGTGTCACTTTCACAACTAAAGGAGTGAGCTGGCGCAGGCTTCTAAGACCTGCTGGTAAGCCGCTTGTTTTTTTTACTTGAAGAGCTTCGTTCGTCAGAACTTTAACAGGAACATCTAGCTGCCGAAGGTAAGCAGGAAAAGTGCCATCAGCAAAGACACCGACGAGCCTAACATGTTCTGTCTGTTTGGCAATATCCGCTAGACATAGTTCAGCACCCCCCAATTTACCGCTTTGATCTAAAAACAGAATTTTCACAATCAGCAACCTTTTCCTAAACACTTAGATAGCTTCTTAGACTAGAGATAAGCTTTTTCTCTACAAAAATGTGGACAGCATATCCAAAAGCGATTGATAAGCAGCAGGCAAAAATCATACAGGCTGTAAGAAAAACAAAGTTTGAACGAAGCGTTGCCTGTACCACTTTTGTGAACAGTGACAAAAGCGGGTAGTGAATTAAATAAATGGTGTAAGAAGCTGCACCAAGCGACAGAAAAAAGTTGGGAACGTTAACCTTTTTATCCTTTTCTCTGTCTTTTTCTAAGAGAGCCGAGCCGCCAACTATTAGAACTGAAGCTACGCCATAAGTAAAGAGGTTGTAGTAACTGGCAGTATCAATCTCAGCGCTGTTAGGGAGTATATAAGTCTCTATACCGCCAGCAGCCAAAAATAAGCATAAGCCCGACATCAAAATTAGTTTGGCTATTTTATTGCTGATTTTTATTTTGAGCGCTAAGACGCCTACCAGAAAGCCTGCAAAGAATTCTAGAATATAGTAGCTGAAAAAGAAACTTACTAAATAGTGAGAATTTTGACTGAGCTGAGATCCTGATAGTAGATCACAGATTGAAAAAGCAACAGACAGAACGAGCCAGATAGAGATAGTAGCAATAGACAGTCGAGATTTCATTAGCACTAAAAGACTAAATACTAGATAGAAAAAAACCAGATGTGTTAAAAACCAGGCAACTGTCAATATTGGGAAGTGAGCCTGCGGTATTAACAGTAGCGATTTGGCAATGGCTCCGATATTTCTTTCATAGCCTTTGCCAAACGAAGGTGCCAAGAAATAGATAGGAATTAGAAAAAGATTAATTAGCCAATAGAGTGGATAGATGCGTATAAATCGCCTCAGCAAAAACCCTTTTACATCTCTACTGTCTTTACTGCCAGTGTACTTCAGACCGACCAAAGCCAAGAAAAAACCGCTAAGAACGAAGAAGAAATCAACCCCAGCATCTCCAAACTCAAAGATTGATAGCAAAAACACCCGGTTGAACTTCAGCTCAAATAAGACCGTAGCGTGAAAGCCGACGATTAGAATAGTTGCAATGCCTCTGAAGCACTCTAATAGCTCTAGTCTTTTATTCATAATGTGCTAAACAGAACTATTTTTATCTTTCACATCTATTAAATTAGGCGAATTCGTTGAGGTCAGTAGTTCTAGCCACTCTGCTGAAACGGTTTTCAACGAGTAGCGCTTAGCGGTTACCAAAGCACTATCCGACATTGCTTTCCACGCAACTGGATTATCTTTTAAGTAGCAAATGCGCTCCATAAATTCCTCAATTTGCTTTTCGGCAACTAAAAATCCATCCTTTTCGTCTGTGATGATTGAACTTGGGCCAATATGTTTGGAGGCAATCACAGGAAGCCCTGCTGACATAGCTTCCACAATGACCATTCCAAATAGTTCTTCCCAGCGGCTTGTCTTTTGAGAAGGAACTAATAAGACATGGTGGCTAGCGTAGATTTCGGCAAGCTGTTTGCGATCGCTGACTTTCCCATAAATAGTCACGTTCGGAAAACCCTGAAAACGATCAAAAGACGACTTCAAAGAGCCCTCTCCAACAATACCAAAGCGAAACGATTGATCGGCGAGCTTTTCAATGAGCTTGGGTAATAAACCCACTCCTTTCTTCTCAATTAGCTCGCCAACGAATAGAATCCCAAAAGATGTCTTCGACTGGGTAGCTGCAACCCGATCAAACTCAGAACTTACGACGTGAGGAATAACATCAATACGAGTTTCTATAAACTGCTGGTGTAAATGCTCAGCAGCCTTAGAGGCAACCGCGACTATTTGAACAGACTCTAATTGCAATACACGATACCAGTGCCACCTGAGAATATGATTTAAAAAAACATATCGGCGCGGAACGGCATCTATCTGCCAATTGGGCCAGGATGTATGATAGATAAGCCGATTATGCTTAGCCAACTGGCCGTACCAGAGCATACGGAAGTCCCAAGGAGGTATGGCAAGTATAACCGTTTTGCCTTTAAACAACGGTACCTTTAACCTGAGAAGAAAGTTTTCAAAAGCTCGCCTTACCGAACTGCTGATACTTTTCTTATCTCGAAAAACATTACGAACCAACTGCTTTAGAACGCTAGATTCTTTAAAGGTTAAAGCCTCGATTTTCCTTTCGCTATACAGTGAAGATATGGCCTCAAAATATTTTGGCCCGTTAAACTCATGAACGATAATAACATCGGCTTTTTTCATCGCACTATCTCTAAAATCTAATAGAAGATACTTCGCAAATCTGTGAAATTCTAAAGCGGTTTAGCCTTTACTCAGCATCCCTACAGTCCAAATTCATCGCGTATTTCTTTTGTAACTGGTTTAGCCATTAGTCGTTTTCGTAGCTTTCCGCCATACAGCCTCCCATAGTCTGATAAGGTCTTTTGTTTGTTTGAAAAATACTCAAGAAAATTATTATCGCCGTGCTCTGTGATATAAATAGCACCTGGAAAGGGAAGAGGTGAAATCGGACTGCCTGTCTCAGCAAAATAACCGCGCTGAAGCTTATGACGCATGTACATCAAGTCGTTCTTAATACTGACTTTATCCACAGAAGTCTCAAGTAAGGGCGATAGCAAATCGTAGCGAATAATATTGCTTGTTCCACACTTCGTATAAAACTTCGACTTTGGATAAATAACATTTCCTTTGTTGGGATATTCAAATCCCTGGTCTATATACCATCCATTGCTATGGATATTTTTATCTACGTGAGCTGCCAATCTACGACTTATACAGTCATCAGCATCGACAGCCATCACATGCGAAGGACTAAGAGATTTGGCATAAACGAAGCCAAGCCATAATTTTTTTGCGTGATCGGTTTCTTTTCGCCTGCGATCTTCAGCAGGATCGCCTATTAGCAGTGGTGGAGAGTGATCAACAATAATGTACTCAACACTGTCGTGCTCAAAGCCAACAGAAGGCTTTTCGTGACAAGCAACGATGACTTTAAAGTTTGTCGATGTCTGCTGACAGATTGATTCTAGAGTTCTTCTGAATAGGTCGCTTACAGTAGGCCAGGAACGGGAAACGAGTTTACTTTTCAAAGGAATAACGAAAACAAGCATTGCGCCTCACCAAGTACTATTAAATTGCTTTTGGAAATATATAAAAAGCTGCATGTTCTAGACTGAAGACTCCTCAAGTTATTTTGAGAATGTTTTTCGTTAGGTATGAAATATCAGCCTTTGTAACCAGAAGATTAGGTACTTTGCACTTTAAGAAGATTGGGAAACAGGCAAGTATGAATATAAACCTGATTATGGTTGAAAGCAGGATTGCTATTCCAGCGCCGACAAAGCCATAGGCCGGAATTAAAATTAACCGAAGCGGAATACCAGCGACAAGGCCAGTTGCTTGTAAGACTGTAACAATTCCCGGTTTGTTTAGAGACAAAAATGCCTGAGAGAGTACCAGCGTAATGCCTAAAAGAAGAACCTCAAGCACTGATATTCTAAATAATACAACAGTCTCTAGAAATTCAGCACCGTACAGTAGCGTTATGAGCTGAGGGGCTATAACAACCATTATTAAGCCAGTCATAAGCGTCAGGGCCGCGCAAATTCTAGCCGCACGGCCTGTAGTCTCTACCACCTCCTTTTGCGATCGCGCCGCCATTTTAGGCAGCAGCACAGTTACAATAGAAAGCCTGAAGATAGACAGCATATTAGTAAAGCTCGTGCTGATCGCGAACAGTCCCATTTCTACAGGACTCAAAGCGCTGACAACCAGCGCCTGATTTACTTGATTTGAAACAGCATTAAACAGATCAATCCCATAGGAGCGAACGCCATAGCTGATAAGCAGTTTTGAAGAAGGGACTATGTTTTCTACCCTCGGCTTCAAAGTACGCCACAACCCAACCAACAGACAAAACGCAATAGGCACATAGATAGCTAAATACGCTATCGAGGAGGTGTAAGAAGTTAACGTTCCCGTTAGTGAGAAAGCAACGAGTAGCAGCAGCGTTGACACCGCGATTGAAGTACGTGCTTTGTTAGAGACTGAGAATTTTTGTATTCCTTCGTAGGCTCCATAGAGAACTAAGCTAAGCAGAATGGCGATTGTCGTAAACACCATAATTCGAGCAAAGGCTATCGTCTCTGCTGAATACTTGTTTAAAACGTAGGGCAAGAAAGCATAACCTGTAAAAGACGCAAGCAGCCCTAAGACCACGCAAAGAATGAGCGCACTCGCGAACATCTCCGGCCTTCTATCTGGATATCGTCTAAAGTTATAAACAATGGATATCGGTAGTCCTAGCGTAAACGTACTTGCTAATATCCCTGGCCAAAAAATAATGGCAGCCTGCTCCCCTCGACCTTCTGGCCCTAGCATTCTAGCGGTGATAATTCCGGTTGCTAAATTTATAGCGAGTATGAAAAAACGAGAAAAAACAGTTTGTAGCGTCGCTGCAATGCCACCGTCTCCTTTAATCAGCCAGTTGATTTTAGAAGCTAAAAATTGCATTGAAGACGATCCATAAAGTGCAAGAGATAGGGAAAATAAGTCATCAGGTGGCGCTGTCTATTTTTTCTATGCTGCTATAAAACTCATTTCCAGCAAGCTTCAATCCGACAAATCCCCATAAGGCTATGGCTGTTTCTGTATTTAAGATAGGCGCTAAAGGAAACATAAACAGGCTACCAAAAACGAAGCTCTTAGACACTCCTAAAAATGTGTCAGCTCTCGCCTGTTTACTGTTGTTGTTGCGCAAAACAGACAGTAACAGGCCGGAGATATAAGGAATAGCTCCAAAAAGGCCAAGCTCAAATAGGATTAGCAAAATCGCGCTGTCGAGCACCGTACCTACATCGGGTATGTTTCCTAAGCCATAGCCTGAGAACGATGTGAGCGCCTTTCGTAGAAGCGCTTGATACGTCGCAGCTCTTGCAGCCCCACTACCATCATCTGCAATACTGAAAAGCGATTCGATTCTAGAGGTCAGAAGTCCAGTAAATGGACCTATCATTATTAGCGGTATTGTTGCTAGCAAGGCAACGACAACTAAAACTATAAATCGAAGCTGTTGATCGGGTTTGAGCGTCACAAAAAATGCAGATATAGAGACAAGCCAGCCTATCCAGGCCGTTCTAGATAGCGACAGCAAAAAACTCAGATAGCCTACCGCTGATATTAATGGCTGTAGCGGCCCGCTGTAGCTTAAGAGAAACAGCAGACCCGGTATTATAAAGGATGCAAACGTATACGGGCCATTCATAGTGCTCCAAACCCTAATGCCCAGAGGTTCGGGAGTACCAAAAGGGGTACCTAGTAAAATCAGCGATGATGAACCTTTGCCCATCGTATTGACAAGCCAAAATTGCTCCCAGCCGGGCGCTACTAAATACTGATATATACCGTAGATACCCATCACTAAAAGACCCCATATAAACGCTTTTTGCGTAACCTTTTTGTTTTGTTGATAGGATCGCCAGTTGAAGAAGAAATAAAACCCAAAAAGAACGGGAGAGAGCCATTCTAAAAGACCTTGTGTGGCGGCAAAAGGTGCGCCAATCACACAGCCAACACAGTAACCGTAGGCGATTCCAAAGGTCGCTAAAGCAAAAGGCCCGCCTCCTTTGTAAAGCGTCTTAGGCAGCTTTTGGAAGAAGCTAGGGAGACAGACAAGAATAGTGAGATAGGGCGCTAGTAGAATCGGACTAGGCGCTGTATAGCTAGCGTTGAAGTCTGCTAGACGTCTGACTAAAGGAGACAGGAAGCAAAGCCACCAGATGAATCCAGCATATATAGGCTGATCTAGCGTGTAAAGCGTGAGTCCGACGATGACTGCTCCACACGGGAAAAAAAGGTTGACCAGGCTTCCTAGCTTGAGTGAGATGAGAATAGCAGATACTAGGCCATAGGCGCATATGACTGTCCAGATAATAGAAGAAGTCCGAGGATTTTTATGTTGCTCTCTTACAACTACGTCCAACATGTTTAGTAAGACCCCGACCCTAAAATTACTTTAGGGATTGTCAGTAACAGCAGCTTGCAATCTTCTAGAACCGACCACTTGGCGAGGTAGGTGAGGTCTGTCTTACTAACGCTGACAATATCAACTTCGTCTGAGCGTGTACTTACCTGCCAGGCACCTGTTACGCCGGGCAGTGCATTCAGTCGAGACTGAAAAGGCTCAATTCGCACCGCGTCATATAGAGCCCAGGGTCTTGGGCCTACTAAGCTCATTTCTCCTTGCAGCACATTGAGGAGTTGTGGCAGCTCGTCCAAGCTATATTTTCGCAGCCAACGGCCTACCGAAGTGATTCGCGGATCGTTCTCTAACTTGTGCAGCCCTGTTTGCTGACCCATCACCTGATGATGAAGCTGCTCGGCGTCGGTGCGCATGGTTCTAAATTTTATAATTTGGAACAGGTGACCGCGATAGCCGACTCGCCATTGTCTAAATAATATGGGGCCAGGCGAATCTACATACACGATGGCGGCTATTAGCAACAGCAAAGGGCTTACGCAGAGCAACAAGATCGCAGCGGCCAACCAGTCAGCCACTCGCTTGAACCGCCACGCGTGAGGAGAGCGCATTTTAGGTAGGTAGGCGGCGGTCGGTAGGCGAATAAAGGTGTGCTTGCCAGTGCGATCGCAGGTATTAGCCCAGCTTCTTAGCGCGTCTTCTCCCAAGCTCAAATCTAGTCGAACCGCTTTGACCGACGAATGCTGTAGACAGGCTTCGCGCCACTGCAAACTTTGTAGAGCGGGAATGTTTTTTAATGAGTCTTGAACTGACGTGTTTTTGATCCTCTCGACTAGCAGCAAATGCCGCCGCCAAGTCAGTGCTAAGGGGGCGATCGCCTCGCTCTCAGGCTGAAGGAGAGATAGAATTCTAGGCGTTTTGAGTAGAGCAGTCAGTGAAGTCATAGGAACCTTTGGGGCGTAGGATAATAGGCAGGCAGTTAATTAAGTTCGAGCAGCAGAAGTAGCGGGCGAAGCGCCATTTTCGAGTGGGGGCAGGGGAATTGAATCCGATGAGTAAACAGATAAAGGACTGCTGCGACCGTTGGCCACAATGCCAAGCGTGTTAACCCGAGAAAGAATAGTCGTTGCCTGAGTCAGCTCGGCCTGGGTAATTTGGTCGAGCTGGCTAACTAATACAACGCCTCTGCATAGAGAGGCAATCTGTAGGGCGTCTACCCGTCCAAGAAGGGTGGATGTATCAAATACAATCAGGTCATACTGGCGTTCGAGCTTGGCCGTTAACTCTCTCATCCGATGAGAGTTGAGCAGCCGTACGGGGTCGTGAGAAAGGGGCCCGGCTGGCAGAATGTCTATTTGGGTATCGCCCAGAAAAACGCTGATCGGTAGGGGCATCTCTGCCGACGACAATAGCGTTGTGAGTCCGGCGGTATTAGAAAGCCCTAGCTGCTGGTGAAGCGCGGGATTGCGCAGGTCGGCGTCTATGAGTAAAACGCGCTGCTGCGATCGCGCTGCACTCAACGCTAAGCCAACGGCCAGAGTAGTTTTACCCTCTCCAGCCGTTGCCGAGGTCACCATCACTGACTTGAGAGAGCCAGCGGCTAGCTGAATGTTCTTGTAAATTAAATCGATAGCTTCACGAAAAGGCTCCTGCTGCACTTTGCTCAGTAAAGAAGACATTTCTACAGCAGAGGTCTTGAGCGATCGCGTCAGTGGAATATATCTAGGAATATATTTGCCAGCAGGTTCTTTAACTTCAGGCAACACCCCTAATAGAGGCAGTGCTGTTTGCTTTCTTAGATCTTCTGATGTTCTGACAACAGTATCGAGCGCTTCGCGGCCATAGGCAAGAATGCCACCAATAAAAAGACCTGCCACTGCGCCGAGAGCCAGATTTTGCTTGAGGCTAGGTGAAATCTTACGTCCTAGCAGAGGAGGTTCTACGACCTCCCACTTAAAGCCACCTTGCGCTATCTCGTTGCTCAGCTCCTGACGAGTTTCTAGCAGTTGTTCTAACGAAGCGCGTTGCGTTTCTACATCGGGCTGGAGGCGATCGTACTGAGCAATTAAGTCAGGGTAGCGATTGAGGAGCTGCTGTAGAGACTGCTCGGTTTGAGCCAAACTTGCCTGTCTTGCCGCTAGGCTATCTAGCCTAACTCTCGTCGTAATCATCTCTTGAACCAGCGCCAAATCGTTCTCGCCTAGCTGGCCCTCTGCTAGCAAACGCGATTCGCTGGCGTCTGCACTGCCCAAAAGACGCTGGCTTTCTTGCCGCAGCAAATTCACCTGGCGATCGCGCTGCACCTGCAAATCTTGGGCAACAGGATCAGAGTTAGTATAGGTAGCCAGCCTTTGGGCCAGCGCTAGTTCGCTAGCTTGCAAAGCATCTAGCAAGCCCTGATAGCGGCCAGACTGGCTCAGCCGAGAAGCCATCACTGCCTGCCGAGGGTCTAGGGAAAGGGCCTGCTGAAGCGACTCATACTGAGCCATTGTCTCCTGAAAATCAGCCTCCGTTGTCTGCCGGGTTAACGCCAGCTCATCTAGCGCCGCAGCCGTTGCCAATGACTGCTGTTCAGGATCGATCAGATTTTCGTCTTGGCGAAACTGCTGTAGCGATTCTTGAGACTGACGTAAGTCGTCTTGAACTTGTTTAATCTGTTGGTTAACCAGCGCTAGTCCTTCATCAAGCCGCTGCTTCTGCTGCTTCAGGTTGTAGTCTAAATATACGGTTTGCAGCGCCTCTAAAGACTGTTGGGTTGTGAGCGGATCGTCACTGGTAAAAGTGGCTTCAAAAATGCGCGTGTTGGCGTCACCTTCTTCCACCTGAAACAGGTTTAGCGAGTCTTGAAATGCTTCAATGCAATCTTCTCGGCGCTCAACTTCTGCGCAGAGGTTGGGCGTGTTAACTTCGAGCAAGGCAACAACCTGCTCAACAAACTGCTGGCTGCGCATCAAGTTTAGCTGAGTGGCATAGTCGAGTGCTACCTCCGAAAAAGAGGCCGGGCCTCTACCCTCCTCTGGGTTAAATGTAAATGTGGAGCTGACATTGGGTTCGACTAATAGCTGCATTGAGCTTTTGTAAGTGGGCGATTGAACCAGTGTCATGAGTGTCGCTAATCCGATTGAGCCGACGGCCGCGCCCGCTAGCCATAAAATCCTTCGCCGCAAAACTTTCAGCAGTTGCCCGTAAGTCAATTCAGAGTCTTCAGCTAAAGGCGTTTGTACATTCGTCACCGTGCTTCCTCCTTCTATAACTGTCCGTCGCTGTTCTATCCGTCGCTGTTCTAATGGGCTGCTAGTCTTGGCGCTTCGTTCTTTGTCTCTAACCCCAGATGCTTTGGCTGGCTCAGTACACGTTCAATCAGCTGCTCGACCTGCTCAAAAAATACGCCTTCTGAGAAACGACTTACCGCATGGCCTCGAATGGCAGCGTAGTCCCATTGAATTTGAGCGGCCTCGGTAACTGCCGCCTGAATGGCCTCTGGCGACTGACGATTGAAGAAAACGCCTGTTTTTCCAGGGACTTGAGTGTCTAGCACGCCACCAGCGCCATAGGCAATCACGGGCGTCCCACTGGCATTGGCTTCTATCGGCACTAGCCCGTAGTCCTCAAGCGCCGCGACAACAACCGCCTGGGCGCGCGACATTAAGTGCGATCGCTCAGCATCACTCACATGACCCAAAAAAGCAATATTATCAAGTGCCTTAGCCTCTAAATGTTCTCTTTCAGGCCCATCGCCAATAATCAACAGCGGCAGTCCTAGCCAGTTAAAAGCTTCAACAATAATGTCGATACGCTTGTAGCTGATGAGCCTGGCAGACACCAGATAAAAGTCGTCTTTTTGTTCACTAAAAAGAAAGCTAGGCACATCGATTGGGAAATTGACCACCACTGCCGGACGCCGATAGACGTGCTCAATACGAGCAGCGACCGTACTTGAATTAGCAACATAAAAGTCAGGATTTTGAGCGTATTTGAGATCAATCTCTCGCATTCGAGAGAAAACAGGATTGATTAGAGGATAAAGCCGTTTGTAGTTTTGGTACTGACGCAAATAGGTATCGGTATCCCACAAAAAGCGAGTAATGTTGTGGCAAAAGCATATGTGCGTCGCATCCGGTCGCTTTTTAACCGCCTTAGCAAAGCTAGTCGTACTGCTAATAATCAAGTCATAGTCTTGTAGATCTAACGCCTCAAAAGCCGAAAAGTAAAACGGTGCAAGCAGTCTAAAATACCTTGCACCCCCTGGCACGGCCTGAAGTCGAGTTGTATGGATAGCCCGGTGCTGACCTAGATCAATACTGGTCGTAGCGCTATAGAGAGACGTGTATACGTCTGCCAGTGGGAAGTGTTGACAAAGCAGCTTGAATACGCGCTCTGCACCGCCTTTTTGAGTTAAATAGTCATGCACTAATGCAGCTTTCATAACGCTTATTTATTAATTACGCTTGTTTATCGATTGATGCGTTGCTAAGTCTCTTTTTTGCATAGGAGACTACTGATCTACAGATCTTAGATATACAGATCCTAGATATACAGATCCTAGATCTACAGTCCTAGCAGTCGAAAAAGGCTGAAGCTACTGTTGATTGGAGAAAGCACAGTTCCCAGGGTGTCTGTTAGCCGATTAAGCCCGTTAGTACGAACCACAACAGTATCATTAGGTCTAAGGGGAGGATTGCTCTCAAAATCAATCCCTCTATCAAAGTTAACGTCAATTTCTTGTTGCGTTACCGTGCCGTTGTTGTTTAGTCGAATGAGGCTAACGCTGCTGCGACGGGCTCGCCGGTTAAATCCGCCTGCTGTTAGAATAGCCTGGTTCATCGGCGCATTTGGAGAGAGCTGTATCGCCCCTGGGTTCTCAACTTCACCCACAACGTTTACGGTAATTGTATCGGGCGAAAAGCTGGCTGAGGCTAGATCGACCGCTTCACTGGTGCTAACGGCGATAGCGGTTGGGATGATGATGCGATCGCCATGCTGTAAAGGCAAATCAGCATCAATCTGTCCTTCTTTTAAGAGCTGCCACAAATCGACATTAATCTCGCGATCGCTGACTACAGCATCCGCAGCGCTAGCCTGTTGGCGGCGTACTACAATATCTCGAATGTCGGCGGCCTGCGTGATCCCGCCTGCTTGACTAATCGCTTGAGTGAGCGTCGGCGTGGCCGAAATGCTCTCGCCACTAGCTGCCCCTTCCGCCGAGAGGGTGTAAGCACCAGGGCGATTGATCTCTCCTGCTATAGCCACCTGTAAAGGGCGAGCTGCTAGCAAACTGACCGTCACTCTAGGCTGACGCACGTATTCCCGCATTCGAGCAGACAATACATCCGAAGCCTGTTGAATAGTCAGCCCAGCAACCGGCACTTCTCCCACCAAAGGGATATTTAAAACCCCACCCGACAGCACGCTAAACTCGCCGCCGTAGTCATCAGCATTAAATACGCTGACCTTGAGGCGATCGCCTGTTCCTAACAGATATTCACTACTAGCGACGTTACGAGAGAAAGGAACACTGTTGTTTACATTTTGCTCGCCTATCTGTGGAAGCTGAGAGAGACCCTGAGGAACGCCTACTATATAATCTTTTTGGTCTGATGCAAGCGCCAGCTTTGTAGGCAAGCAGAAACACAAGACAAACGCAACTAGCTTGAGAGTAGCTGAAGATAGAGTAGCCGAAGATACAACGCGCGATGTTAGCTTTGAAATCCTCATTATTTTTATCCTAATAAGTTATTAGAAAACTTATGCGGCCATGTCAGTACCTACGTAATTAATACGAACGTCGATAATAAATATATACCTAAAAGGCATGATATCACCTAAAAACCGGAGGAGCTTGCACTGAGAACATTTCTCTCACGCCTCATATACACTTATACCTTCTCTAGGACAAAACATGAATTCTCTTGCTTAAGCGAACTTGCACGTTATATCAATAAGAATTGACTATAAACAAACAAGAAATTGAAGAATCTAAGTTTTAAAGTAGAAGAGCCGATGGTAGCTCAAATGAAGTTTGGCCTTTAAAGTTCAGCCAATATGCGTAGATAGCAGAGCGACAAAGGTATGGCTTGCGACTTGATCCTGAATGAAAGGCTGAAAGCTATTAAAATAGGGCCTTTGAGAGATATATTTTTTGGGTTGAGTTCACATTTTTAGTCTCTTTCTGATGAAAGCTTGATATTTTTTTGGAATAGCGCTCAATGCTTAGTCAAAAAGCTATTCCTATCCGTTCGGTATAATGTGCGACATTGTGAGCCCGAACGCTATTCCTATCCGTTTGGTATAATGCGCGACATCGTGAGCCCGAAGGTATGTCATGAACTACCGTTGCTCTTAACCAGTGAAAAAGCTCACGTGAACTGAAGGCACTGTCTGAAACTTACAACACTCGGAAACAAAAACATTGATTTCGAGAACCTTCTCACCCTACAAGAGAGAGTTCTATACCAGTGATTTTAAGTTCTAACGAACGTACGTTCGTTATGAATGCAAGGCCATGTTTTATACCCGCCTCAGCTTCGACGGTCTTATCAACAACGCCCAGCGATGCAATTGCGCAGACGGCTATACCCGGTACATCAGAAAAAGAGCGGTATGGATATATGGGTTTATAAGATAAATTTGTGTTTGGGCACTTTAGCCGGTTGTCTCTTTGGGAAGGGCAGCATGTGCTAATTGAGGTGCTGCACCAGCAGGTTGAAGATGTGGGACTTTCTGGGCGAGTTCACTTTTTAGTTTTTAGAACAGATGTGCCTGAGCTGATGGCGGCTTGCGATGCGATCGCTCACACTTCCATTTCTCCAGAACCTTGCGCCCGAGTCCTGATCGAAGCGATGCTTTCGGCTAAGCCTTTAGAAGCAAAGAAAGACGGCGGCACCTTAGAAATTGTGACGGATAAACTATAGCTTTGGTCACTTAGCTTACGGCATAGAGTTCGACTAAAACCCTTGAGTTACAACAGGCTAAGTGACTAGCAAACGACGAATGCAATCCGCCGTTTGCTATAATTGGCTGGTTGAGTCTGCGCAAGAATCAGCTCGTGAAAGGTTTACGCTTCAGGCGGCAGGAGATAGATCGTGTAATTAGCAAAGCCATCGGCATTGATGTAGGGGCATAGCACGCTATGCCCCCGTGCTCTGAGCAGCTACACCATCACAAAAGCGCCGTCGCTAAACTGAGCAACATCGGTGCCAATCGCCACAGAAAGCAACTCACCTGCATAGGTGCCGATCACAGTGTTCTCACCCGACTGCACTCGATATATCTGCCCGAGTGTGAGCCCGCCCGTTAACCCAATCAGGTCGCCTGCTGCGAAGTCGAGAATGATATTGGTGCCTTCGCCGGGGGCCAGTGCAAAGATATCGGTACCGGCTCCACCAAAGAGCAGATCGGTGCCCGCTCCACCGCGTAGGTAGTCGTTGCCACCCTCACCAAAGAGAATATCGTCACCAGACTCTCCAAACAGAATGTCGTTGCCGCTGCCGCCGAACAACAGATCGTCACCGCTACCGCCAAAGAATCTGCCATTGCCATTATTACCGCCAGTGCCGCCGTCAATTACGGTGTCTTCGCGGAAGGCGAGATTTTGAATGCGGGTGTCTTCAGCGCGGCTAGTATCCACTTCGTTGAGGGGATTGTCTGCGTCAAAGTTGGCGGCGAGATATTCAGCGAGGGCGTCTTGTTCGGAGCCGTCGGGGGCGAAGGTAGCTACGCCTGTACGGGCCGCGTCGTCTGGCTGATCGAGATCTACCACATCGCGCATGGGGAAAGGATAGCCGTCGCCCCCGTCGGCTAAAAAGCCGAGCGTGACCATGCGGAAGGTGCGGCTAGGGTCACCGACAATTTCGCTGTTTTGAACAACCACTTCGGCGTCGCTACCGTCTTCGTCGAGGATGACAAGAGACTGGACGCGATCGCCCGCTTCAGCCGTCAAATCAAAGCTAAACTCAATTCCAGCAACCTGTGGAAACCGGCCCTGGGTGTTGCTGTCATCTGGCGTACTAGCTGCAATTCCGTACTCAAGTACTGCCAACAGTTCTTCAGCGGTAATGGTCAGCAGCGTCAGGCCGTTGTTAAAGCTTAGGCTATTGGCAATGTCGGTTTCAGAGATGCCGCCTGCGGGCTTGACCCCAGGAATCGCTTCGGTGGGCAACCGCTCGGGCTCGCTGGTGCCGCCGGGTGGCACGATAAGCTGACCGATGTCATCGCGAATGCCGCCGCCGTTTTTGAGTGAGATCACGACCGATTCATCGGCTTGTTTGGCGATCGCTAAGTTAGCATCGGCAGTCAGATTCCCCAAATTAGTCTCTTGAGTGCGAACGCTGCCGCGTAAACCGTTGAGGTACACATTGCTGATGCCAAAAACGTTGCTTTCTTTAGCAACAATTACCTGTTCTAGCGTATCGACAATCTGTTGAATCTCAGGATCAACTAATCCCTGAGCGTTCAAGTCAGCTACGCCCTGTTCGTCGGTAGCGTAGACGCCGCTGATGGCTGGATCATAGCTGTCGGGGATGATGTTGCCGCTAGCATCGAAGTCCACAACCAGGCGACCGATGTACTGGTAGTTGCCGTCGGTGTTGACGATGGCGATGGGCTCACCGTTGGCGTCGGTTGAGAAGATGGGGTATTCACCTTGAGCGGTGTCGCCCGGACGCAGGCGATCGCTCTGGTCGGCCAGGCGAGTGTTTGATCCGCCTGCAACAATGACATCGACATTTTTCAGGCGAGTAGCCAGCGCTTGCTCAATCGAAATTTGCTGCATATGCGCTAGCACAACAACTTTGTTGAGTCCAGGATTAGCCGCGAGCAGTTCGTCTACGTCGGTTTGAATTTCAGCGGCTAAAGCGTCTAGCTGAGCGTCTGTGGGCGCGCCGTCAAACGCTAGCGGCAGCACAGTGACATCTTCTGGACTAGAGATAGCGGGCAGCGTCGGCGTGGTGGCCCCAACGACGCCTACTTTTTCACCGTTCACATCGATCACAGTCGTCGCGGCGATGCTGTTGGGTGATGGAGCCTGGTCGTCAGGAACGACTAGACCCGCGAGCGCTTCGGAGGTGCTGAAGTCGAGGTTGCTGCTGAGGTAGGGGAACAGGGTGCCGATAAATGATTCGTCAATACCGAGGGTTTCGGGATCGTCTTGAGCGCCTGCGATCAAATCTTGAATAGTCTCGGTGCCAAGGTCGAATTCGTGGTTGCCAAAGGCGATCGCCTGAACGCCCAGTTCGTTTTGAATAAGAATATCGGCTCGGCCCGCGCCACCGTAGGCATCTTCACTGGCAGAAAAGAACAATCCTGGAATGTACGCATCGCCTGAAGAGAGCAGCAGCGTATTGGCAAAGTCGTCTTTGAGCGCGTTGACTACCGCAGAGGCGCGTGGAATATCGTCTAAAGCAGGAATGCCTGCCTCTTGGTCGGCTAAGTGTAGTAGCTGTAGCTGGAAGGGTTCTACGCTAGCTTGATTGCCTACCTGATAAAGCGCGACAGTACTAGATTCTTCATTAGCGACTGAAAGGATAGCTTGGCCGGTGGGGCTTTGCTCAGCCGTGATAAAGCTAAAGCCTTCAGGGGCAATATCTTCGTCGCTGCGAACGTATTGAACAAACTCGGGCTGGCTTGGGTTGGTAAGATCGTAAACTAAGACGCCGCCGCCTGCTCGCTCTAGGCCAACAAAGGCGTAGGTTTTACCATCAATCACGCTAGTTGTGATGGCTTCGGGCTCTGCGCCTTTGTTGTCGGAGCGGGTGTCTACTGCTTCGGGGTCGCCGTCATTGGCGTTGAAGAGATCGGGGGTTTGGGCAGCGGTGATTTGAGCGATTTGGTCGCCGCTGTCAAAGATAATATTGCCTGCGCTGTCAAGCACAGAGAAGGAGCGACCGCCGTAGGCCACGATTTGGTCGATGTCGCCGTCGCCGTCGGTGTCGCCGTCGATTGAGGAGATGACGAGTCGGCCTAGCTGATCGTCGGCGAGGAGGGCCGGGTCAATGCTGGGGTCGAGGGTGAGGCCGCTGCGGCCAAAGGAGGTAACATCGGCTAGGTCTTTAAGTCGGATGGCGTCGCCGCGCTCGTCTTCGTCGGCATCGCCGCGATCGTCGCCTTCGTTGGCGATCAGGTAGAAGGTTTCGCCGTTAGCCTCGAATGAGGCGATCGCATCGGGCATATACAGGCCGAATACTGGCTCTGGGCTGATGTTAATGCCGTCATCGCGATCGCTGGCATCCAAACCATTACCCGGCAGGCTGTAATCTTTGAGTCCTAAGGCTTTGATGCTTTCGACGGTGGCGCTGTTGATGTTGATAATAGCGATCGCATTATTCTCTTGCAGCGTCACAAAGGCTTTCGTGCCATCAGAAGAGACTGCAATATACTCAGGCTCAAAATCCTGAGCCGCTGTCGCATCTGGGAAAATTCTCACGCCGTCAGTGCGTAAGGCTGCTTCTTGACCATTGAACTGATCAAAACCAACAATCGTCACGTCGCTCTGGCTGAGGCTACCAAAGTCACCCGAAATATCAATAATGCCGACCGATCCATCTGGATCAATCCCATCCTCGGGCTCGCCTTCATTAGCCACTAAAATTTTAGAGCCATCGGGTGTAAAGGTCACCATGTCAGGCAGCGCGCCAACCGTGAACACCTTAATAGCGTCTAAAATGTCACCGCCGCTGGCAAGAGCGGCCCCAGCTACAGCCACATCGACTAGCGCAACCGCGCCCGGATCAGTTTGCACTTCAGCTTCAAGCGCAACGGCAACAAATCCATCTTTAAAGGCAATGCTGTTCGCTCCTGCTATGGGCTGATCAAGCCGGGCAATATCAAACGAGAGAACTTCGACAGGCGTGGTAGGGTCACTAATATCAATAGCTTGAAGCGTTGTGTTTCCCGAGACGACGTATAGCAGTTGACGAATGCTATCGTAAGCAGAAATCTCAGCGCCTGTGGTGCTAGTAAAGCTACCAATTCTTTGTAGAGAGGGGGTCATAACCTTTATCTATAAATCCAAGATGACGATGCCTAATATGCAAGCCATGCACCCGTTTTTCGCTGCTGATTTGTCAGCGGCCTACTACTTCTATCAAAGTTTTTTGACCTGTAGGTAAAGAGAAGGTTATGAACAAGTTATGAGAGTAAATTCTGTTTAACTAACGCACTTGGATAATCGCATATCTTACCCTTCAGTTAACCTTTAGCGTGTAAGGTTAGAGGCGTATAAAAACGTGAGTGGCCGGGCTTTTGCGAGGCAATCGATCTGTGAAGAATGCGACAGTTTAATAAACACATAGAGTTAATAAACACATAGAGGCGCTTATGAACAACTTATCGAATGATTCAATGGCAAACTTAACGGAGAGGCTGGCCGCTGATTTTGCGGGTGATTTTGTGAATAACTGGACGAGCAAAAGGAAGACGAGTTCTCTTTACTACTCGACTGCGTGCGGCGTGCTGTTTCCCGTCTTGGCTATCGGCGTGCTAACGCTGCTAACTTATCTCTAAATTCTTTTGCATAAGACCTGTTAAAGTGATCGCTTACTTCTCTACCATATGCCTCGACTCGTTGGGCGTTAGCTCATAGAAGAAAACAGCTTTGCCGTAGTCGTAGTTTTCATAAACATCAAAAGTTTCAATAAGCTTTAGCTGGTAGTACTCTTGCAAGATCGCTGCTATGGGCTCTTTGACGGCTCCAATCGAAAGGTAGTAGCCCGGATTAAACCTTTCGATCCGATAGGGCAAGCTTTGAAAGCCCATTTCGTCGTTAATGGCTTTTACGTCTGTTGCAAGGGCTATGGAGTCGGCAAAGTGGCCCATCAAAGTAGGCGGATGGTCAGGGTTTGATGCGACGTAGGCTTCTACCTGCTGGGCCATGTTGATAAAGCTGTAGCTGGGACTGTATAGGTAGCTAGAAATCCGAAAAAGGCTGATGACAACCGAAAGTAAAACCGCGCTCAGGAAGACTATTTTTCCCTTGTCAGATCGAGAGAACAAGTAGTTTAGCGTGACTGGAATTGAGAGCGCAATCGGCACAATAAGAATAATAAAGTATCTGGGTGCGGCATAGTTGCTAACAGAGAGTCCGCCTAAGAATAAAACGCTCCATAGAACAATAATTTGAACAAGATAGCTGGTGCGGTATTTTTTAATTTTGGCTAGAGCGATCGCACAAACTGCCAGCAATGGAAACAGAATAGGAAACGTTTGGAAGCAGTACTTAAGCACCCGCAACGGCCCTTTAAAAGCAGAGAACCAGCTTCTATGGATCTTAGAGCTGACGTTGTACCGCTCAAAGTACAGGTAGCTAGGTGATGCTTCGGGAGCCCAAAAGAGATGGTAGCAGCCGTAGGCCACAGCAAAACAGCCTAGCCATATTGAAATGCGCTGACTCTTTTGCCGCATTGGGCCAGGCTGTAGCGCCGTGAGAATTGCAATCATGGGTAACGCAA
Organism: uncultured cyanobacterium; assembly: GCA_963793265.1. Taxonomy (GTDB): domain Bacteria; phylum Cyanobacteriota; class Cyanobacteriia; order Phormidesmidales; family Phormidesmidaceae; genus Phormidesmis. The sequence goes on along the minus strand of CAWBZI010000001.1, from coordinate 304,257 downwards.
ACAGCGCCGTTGTTTTTGCCAGAATCGCGAGGGTAATTAGGCCCGCAGAGAGTGCGATCGCTCGCATATTCGGCACCGTTGCCAGCCACAAACTCAGCAGCACCAGTACCATCATCGGCATTTCGAGCAGGGCAATGCGGCTAAAGGCAAAGACTGGATAGCTGCTGAGAATGATGAAAGGCGCGATCCAGGCTAGAGAGGGTTTGAGTTCGCGGCGGGCGATCGCATATACCAGCGCGCTCACTATTACAGAACAGGTCGCCGTTAGCGCTCTAGCCGCCGCTTGCGACACCCCAAAAGCCTTAAACCACAGCGTTTGCAGCAGCGGCACGGTCGGCAAATTCAAAATCGTATTGTAGCCGTCGTCTATATACCAGTTGCCTTCTCTGACGAGAGCAACCGCATTTCGTGACCACCAGCCCTCGTCTGTGTAGGTTGCGCCGTAGCTAGTGAGCCCGTTGGGAAAGTCAGCGGTGAGGTTCACAAATCGGCCGAGTGCGAGCAGGATGAAGGTGAGTGCGATCGCATAAGCCGCATAGCTACGATTACGACTGTGGCTAGGCTGAGGCTTAACAGGCAACGTAATTTCTTTCTGGCTCACTTTAGTTCTTCTAAGCGACTGCTATTCACGCACCGCTGTCTATCCTAAAGCGTTTGCCTGAGAACTGCCAAATTGAGCGATCGCATAAGTCTTTTTTGATCAATATAGCTACTATCTATTCTCCTAGATACTGTGGTTCAATTATATCTTCTTGCACACTTGTATTCTTTTGATAAATGCGATAGGCTTTGGCTGCTGGGCGTGAGCTGATAACTTCGCTTAAGTCGTCATCAATATAATGCAGGGCAACGCCATCATCAGCGGCAATTCCTTCGGCTAACGCTCCACTCTTAATATGCTGCCGGTAAACGGGGCGTCGCTCGCTTTCCCCATCGTAGTGCGGGCAGTGACTGCCTTTCAAAAAGCCTAATCCTTCTATTCTTGCATACTTTCCAGGTGCAACCGAATCCGAAAGCCCTTCTTCAAACCAACAGAGTGAACCTGCGCTAAGCCCGCAAAGAATAGTGCCGCTCTCCCAGGCTTGCCGCAGCGATTGGTCTAATCTCCATACTTTCCAGATGGCCAGCATGTTAACGGTCGAGCCACCACCAACATAGACAATATCTTGTCTTTTCAGATAGGTATCGGGACTTTCTGTAGGTGGGCGAAAAAGACTGAGGTGAGAGGGACGGCAGTTGAGCTGAGTGAAAGCAGCATAAAAGCGGGTGATGTAGCGATCGCTGTCCCCGCTAGCGGTTGGCAAAAAGCAAACGTTGGGCACTGATTGAGATGATTGCTCTAAAATATAGCGATCCAGCAAGAGATTATCAGGCTCCATCGAAAAGCCGCCACCGCCAAGCGCAATAATCTGTTTTTTCGGTTGAGTTTTTGGTTGAGCCATAGGTCTTTTGCATATGCGTCACTGAACTATAACCGAATCCGTTAAACCAAACCGTGCTGCTATGCTGTATCATCGCGTTCCAAACAATCTCTCTGGCTCCGTTCTATATCCGCTTAATGCACTGAGACAAGAATTTCCTAAGCTCTATGCTGAGGCTGCCAAAAAATATGCCAGGCGCGAGGTGCTTACACAGCAAATAATTCCTGTACTCAAATGCTCTTGGAACGATGTTTTGCACTTCTCTCCTGTTCACCCAAAATTAATTAAAGAAGGCTTAGAATCTGCTGGAATTGAGCTGCAACCAATGCATTGGTTTGAAGTAAATCCGGTAGCGCTCGGCTTCAATCCAGACAATGCTGTCATTTATCTTCATCCGCCTAAAACCTACCTCGACTTCACGAAGATGGCTGATGACTTTCGCCCGTTTCACAATAGCGCTTTGGCTGGCTTATCTCACATGCCTGAAGCAACGATTGAATACTACAAAGACAGTCAAAAAACGGGGCAATCTCCACTGCTTTTTCACCGAATTCCCCATGTTCTCTATAAGGGAAACCTACAACTTAAAGATTTGAGAATTGTTGTTGTCTAAGCCGTTATCCAGAATTGTTTCCAAAGGGAACCAAGTCCTGTCTCTCCAAACACACAGCCAGTTTCCCCTCTGCCGGAGCGGTGCGACCCCACGTCGCTTTGCGGCGCTGGGAACGCGCACCAAGACAGGGGTGGCGCACAGCGACGGGGTGGGTCAGCAACTTAAGCCATCAAATGACTAACGCTAAACACGTACATCGCAATCAGCCTAAAGAGACACTTCGACCGCAGGACATACCCCATAAGATGAAGCCATCGCGAGCTATCTACAACGTCTCATGATTCCTCCTACTCCTTCCAAATGGTTTCAGTTACAGTCTAAGCCTTCGCGCCCGCTGAGCTTACATGCGGGTGGGAGCGATCGCTCACCTCGACATGCCACCTGGCTAGAGCTATTTTTTGATTTGGTCTTTGTTCTATCGATTGCCGAACTGGCGCATCTGCTTCATGGTGATGCAAGCTGGACAGGCATTCTGAGCTTTGCAGGTCTGTTCATTCCGGTTTGGTGGCTGTGGATTGACTTTAGCTACTATGCCGATCAGTTTGATGTCGATCAGGGGCCGTATCGGCTGGCGATACTAGGCGTGATGTTTGGCATTGTGGTGATGGCGCTGACTATTCATGATGTGACGCATGGCGGTTCGGCTAATTTTGCAGCGGCGTATGCGGCATTGCGGCTGGCGATTATTGCGCTATATATGCAGGCTTGGCGGTTTGTGCCGCAGTCTCGGGAGCTGTCAGGGCGGTATGTGATGAGCTTTTCGGTGGCGTTCTTTTTGTGGCTGCTGTCAATTGTGGTGCCCGTGCCGCTGCGCTTTTGGCTGTGGGCGATCGCACTCTTTATCGAAATCAGTAACGGCCCCATCACCTATCTCACCATTCGCAACGTGCCCGCGCAAAAGTCTCACATGGACGAGAGATTTGGCCTGTTCGTAATTATCGTGCTGGGCGAGGCCATTATTGCGGTGGCCACAGGTGTTGCTGAAACAACGTGGCAGTGGCAAAACGTACTGACGGCAAGTGCTGGTTTTTTAACAGCCATAAGCCTTTGGTGGATGTACTTTGAGCGATCGGACGAATCGACGATTGACCAGGCTTTGCGCGGTGGGAAGAGGGCGCTGCTGAAGTCTTATGTGTATGGCTACAGCCACGTTTTTGCGTTTATGGGAATTGTGGCAACGGGCGTGGGCGTGCAGTTTGCGATTGAAGCGGCTTCGGGGGAGGCGTTTGTGACCGAGGTGCGGGCGGTGCTTTGTGGCGGGATTGCTGTGTTTTTGGTCGGCGTGACGACGTTGCAGTGGGCATCACCTAATTCACTGCCGAGGCGGGTGGTTGCGATGCGGCTACTGCTAGCTTTGTTCTCTCTTTGTTTAATTCCGCTTGGGGCGGTGCTTTCTCCTGTAATGGTTGTGGGTGTTTTGAGCCTTTTACTGGTGGCAATTAATAAGTTTGATGGTGTGCCTGTGTCTGCTGGTTGATCGGAGGGGCGTAGAGATTGGAGAGCGTAAGATCTTACGCCCCTACCGTTTTTATCTATATTCTTAGAGAAAGATGCCGCCTGAGATTTCAATTCTTTGACCGTTAACCCATCGGTTCTCTTCTGAAAGGAGAGAGGCGATCATACCTCCAATATCATCCGGTACCCCCACGCGACCGAGCGCCGTCATCGAAGAGAGCGTGTCATTAAGATCTTGATTATCTCGCACCGCACCGCCGCCAAAATCAGTCTCAATGGCTCCCGGTGCCACCACGTTTACCGTGATCTGCCGCTCGCCTAGCTCTTTTGCCATATACCGCGTTAGCACCTCAACGGCACCTTTAGCGCTGCCATAGGCCGCATAGCCTGGTAGAGAAAATCGCGCTAACCCCGAAGAGGTATTCACAATGCGTCCACCATCTTTGATCAAAGGCAGCAGCTTTTGCGTGACAAAAAAGGTGCCCTTCACATGAATATTCATCATGCTATCAAACTGTTGTTCTGTCGTTTCTGCAAACGGTACATTAATGCCAACGCCTGCATTATTAACCAAAAAATCAAACTGTTCAGTCTGCCATTTCTCTTTTAGTGCCTGCTTAAATTGCCCTACGAATTTGTCAATATCTTGAGTGTTTGACGTATCGAGCTGAAGGGCGATCGCACGAGCCCCCGTCTCTTCAATCTTCGTAACCACACTTTTAGCTTCATCCTGATTCGTGTGATAGGTCACAACCACATCTGTCCCTTTTTTCGCTAAAGCTAAAGCGGTATTTTTGCCCAGTCCTTTACTAGACCCAGTGACCAGTGCAATTTTTGAGCTTCCATCTGTCATAGTTATAGTTACTCCCGATTGTTCTTTCGGTATAGTTTTGCGCTATACCTGCTTGATGATAGTGTGAGCGTTCACAGTAACGTAGATGCTAAAGATTCGCAGTATTCCATGACGGCTAAAGAGACAACAGCCAGCCCACAGCCCCATCTACCGCTCATTGGCTGGCGAGAGCGGGTCGTGCTGCCCGAGCTAAATATCAGCAGCGTTAAAGCCAAAATTGATACAGGGGCGCGTTCCTCAGCCCTACACGCTTTCGATATCGAAACGTTTGAGCGTGAAGGCGTAGAATTCGTTCGCTTTAAGGTTCATCCCTCTCAGCGCGATCGCACCAAAACTATTACCGCCGAAGCCCCGCTGCTCGAAATGCGAACCGTGCGCAACTCCGGTGGTAAATCTGAGCTGCGTCCGGTGATTACGACCACTGTGGCCTTGGGCGCGCAGCAGTGGCCCATAGAACTCACGCTCACCAATCGCAAGCTGATGGGCTTTCGGATGCTGCTCGGTCGTCAGGCTGTGCGTCGCCGCTTCCTGGTAGATTCGGGTAAGTCCTACTTGCAAAGCACTAAGTCCAAGCGCAAACTAAAAAGCCGTAAGAAACCAAAAAATGAAAATAGTAATATTGTCAAGAAATTCTTCTCTCTATTCGACGCATCGCCTTAAAGAAGCGGCGATTGAGCGTGGGCATGAGGTGCAGGTGATTGACTATCTACGCTGCTATATGGATATTACGCCTGATAATCCTCACGTTTTGTACCAGGGCAAACGGTTAGAAGGTGTTGATGCGGTAATTCCGCGGATTGGCGCGTCTAATACGTTTTACGGCACGGCGGTGATTCGGCAGTTTGAAATGATGGGCGTGTTTGTCGCGAACGAGTCGCAGGCGATTTCTAGATCGCGTGATAAGCTGCGCTGCCTGCAACTGCTCTCTCGTCAAGGAATTGGCTTGCCGACGACTGGCTTTGCGCACTCTACAAAGGATATTGAGGGGCTGATTAATATTGTAGGCGGCGCGCCGCTGGTGATTAAGCTGCTAGAAGGAACGCAGGGCATTGGCGTGGTGCTCACTGAGACGCATCAGGCAGCAACGTCAGTGATTGAAGCGTTTAGAGGGCTCGATGCGAATATTTTGGTGCAGGAATTTATTGCTGAAGCGAAAGGCGCTGATCTGCGGTGCTTTGTGATTGGCGGTAAGGTCGTCGCGGCGATGAAGCGACAGGGCGCGCCGGGAGAGTTTCGATCTAACCTGCACAGGGGCGGCAATGCGCAGCAGATTAAGCTGACCCCCGATGAGCGGGCGACGGCTGTGAAGGCGGCTAAGGCGATGGGGCTGATGATAGCGGGTGTGGATTTGCTGCGGTCGAATAAAGGGCCGGTGGTGATGGAGGTGAACTCGTCGCCGGGGCTAGAGGGGATTGAGAAGGCGACTGAGATTGATGTGGCCGGGAAGACGATTGAGTTTTTGGAAAAGAATGCAGGCGTAAATAAGAATAAGGATCGGATTAAGTACTAAAGCGTAAGCGTTTACTGGGCGGTTCGAGAAGCGGTTCAAAAGCAGTTGCGATGTCGTCGCTCCATCGCCTACGATCCCGAAGGTTCTAAAGTGCATAGGTGCGATTAATCGGTGTTTTTGAGCGGTCAGTTGGTTAGTTTGAGTCGGCTCTTCTGCGGGCTGCTTAGTGAGTCGCTTTCTGTTCCTTTTGGTGCTTCTGGTGGAAGGCTGCTGATTGAACTGCCGCGCAAGGATGCCTTTAGTGATTTATGGCATTTAATATCGGGTGCGATCGCCCTCAACATTCCCACGCTCCAAAGCATTCACACCCATCCGCACAGCCTGCTCGCCGCCCTCACCATTGTGTTTTTGGCCGGATTTGCTCAGTCTTTGAGCCAGATGGTAGTGCTCTTTATCAATCAGGTTCGGCCCCTACGATTCGTGCTGAGCCTGCTGATTTCGGCCCTATTTTTCACCATTGGCTACGGCTTTTGGGCGCTGAGCATTTGGGTTATTCTCAACACGGCTTTTGCGGGCGACTTATCATTACTCACCGTGCTGCGAACGCTGGGCTTTAGCTATGCGCCCCTAATGCTCTTTGGCGTGTTTATCATGCTGCCTTACTTTGGGGGTGGGATATTTGTGCTGCTCTCGATTTGGACGCTGCTGGCGGTGGTAGTGGGTATCGATGTGATTGCCCCTCTAGACCTATGGGAGTCGTTTACCAGTGCGGCGTTAGGATGGGTGGTGCTACAGCTATTGCAAAAAACCGTCGGCCAGCCAATTGCGTCTTTGGGCCAGTGGATTACAAACTGGGCGGCAGGCGAGGAGCTGATTACGAACAGAACGCGGCTGGCGCAAGAGCTGTATGCAGGGCTGCGATCGCACCCGCCTCAAATCAGTGACCTGCGCGCGCTTGATAGCCCGCGTGATGTAGTGCGATCGCTCAAAAACGCACGCGATCGACTAGAAAAACCAGATGACTATCGCTAAATCCTATAAAATTCGTCTATGAATAGTCGATTACTCAAGCTCAGCGCGGTCATCCTCCTAGCCGTGGGCGCGATTGTGCTGCTCTCCCCGGTGAATCAACAGTGGCTAAGCTGGTACTTAGCCTTTAATAGCAAGCTGCTAAAGCTGGTCATAGATCTAGCCCGCGTCAGCCTGATTGCGTTGCTATTAGCCGGGCTGCTTTCGCCCTTTGAAGCGCTGGGCTGGTGGGCTGGCTGGTATGGCGATGGGATCGAAACCACCATTCCCTGCAAGATTCCCGCGCAGCTCTCTGCCCTTTCTACTGAGCCTATTTTCTCCTCAAAGACCGCCAGCCGCGTTTCACCGCGCCGCTACGTGATTTATTTAGACGGCATTTCTCAAAGCTGCGCCGACTACCCTAAGCGCGTCCAAAACTTTTTAGACACGCTAGCGGCAAGCCTCCCTGCCGACATGGTGTTTATTCAAGACATCATGGCCTACTCCGCGCTCAACCGTCCGCTCACCATGCAGCGCCCCTTTGCGAGCTTTTGGCGCTGGGTGAACCGAATTGAAGCAGGCTATCCGCAGAGTCCGTTGGATATTTTTATAAACCTGCGCAATACGTTTCAAGTTGCGGTGTCTACAGATAATCGCTATGGCCCGGTGTTTAATCGGGGCACGGCGCAGGTGATTTTGAACAGTTTGCGGCAGCGGGGCTATCAGCCAGGGGTGCCGATTACGCTGCTGGGCTATAGCGGCGGGGCGCAAGTGGCCTTAGGGGCGGTGACCTATCTCAAGTACGCGCTGGACGTGCCGATTGAGGTGATTTCGCTCTCGGGTGTGGTGAGTGGAAATAACGGGGTGGGGCTGATTGACCGGCTCTATCATTTGACGGGCGATCGCGACGTGCTAGCGCAAATTGGAGCGATGATGTTTCCCAAGCGCTGGCCGATGATGGCCTGGTCAAGCTGGAATTTAGCGAAGTCTGAGGGGCGGGTGAATTTTATTTCGCTAGGGCCTGTTAATCACAACGGGCCGACCGGGCCGATTGACCCGATTGCAAAGCTGCCCAACGGTGATACGCATTTGAATCAGACGCTGGGTATCGTGATGGACATTTTGCAGGGGCAATTGCCTGCTAGCCTTTAGGCAAAGGTTTTCAAAGAAAAGGACGCAGAAGACCAAAGCTGCATGAAAGTTCAAGGTGAAAACTATCAGGTTATCTACATCAGCTCAGCTGCAGAAGTTACCTTCTCGGGTGAGCTGGCGCTGATGACAATGGCAGAATATACGCCGATCAAACGGTTGTTGGATACGGCATTAGATGAGGTCAGCCGCCGCGAGGATGCTCATTTGCAAATGGATTTGCGATCGCTCTCCTTTCTCAACAGCTCTGGCATTAACGTGCTCTTTCGATTTACCATCAAAGTCCGTCAGGCAAGCGTTGTGTCTATGACCGTTCAAGGCGCTAAAACAGTTCCGTGGCAGCGCAAATCTCTAACGAACCTGAAACGTCTTTTTCCCGCTATTGTGATTGAACTCAGCTAGGTGAAACCAACGTGCAGCACCTCACCCGCGCAGAATTGTTGATGTTAGTAGAACAGCTCACGCAACAGGCTGAAAGCTTAGCTGCTAGAGCTGAAGAGCTGGCCGCTCAGCGCGCCGACGCCGAAATCATGCTCGAAACGGTTGTGGAGCATTCGACTGAGCTAGAAAAGCAGGTGTGCCAGCAAAGAGACGATTTGCAGACAACAGAGCGCTACGTGCGGCAGCTCAATGTGGCTTTAGAAGAAAGGGTGCGGCAGCGGACGGCTGAGCTAGAGGCCGCAAACATTACGCTGGCTAGAGAAAGCCTGGAGCGTAAGCAGGCCCAAGAAGATGCTTTGCACCTGACGCAACAGCTTTTGGAGCAGCGATCGCAAACCATTGAACGAACCTACGAAGCGGTACACAATGGCCCTTTGCAAGAGCTAGCCATTTTGTTGCGGGCCGATATGGAGAGCTTTACGGCTGTCGAGATGCGATCGCATCTCGACAAGATCAGCAAAGATCTGCGCGGCATCTACCAGTCAATGCGCCTATCGGTAGGCCGACACTGCGAAGAACTATACCTTGAAAACAGCATCATACTCTCGCTCTCTTCACCGCTGCCCGATTTGCTACAGCAGATTTTTGAGCACACGCTAACCCGTGACTTCGAGGGCTTTGCCAATCTCCGCTTTCAAGTCACCCCCGACTTTTCGCCCTTGCTATCAGCTAATCTCTCAATTGAGCAAAAGCGGGGCCTATGCTTATTTTTACAAGAAGCGCTCTGTAACGTTGGTAAACATGCGCTAGGCACAACCCGACTATCTGTTGTTTGTCAGCAGCACGCAGATTGTTACAGTTTGCAAATAATAGATAACGCCCCGGCTCCTAACCCGCCGGTTGTGATGGCCGGTGTGATGGCTGATGCAATGGCTAGCAGTGCAGCCGCAAGCCTATTTGAAAACCGCGCTGATCTATCGGATCAGCAGGGAACCCGGCAGGCGCAGGCATTGGCACAGCAGCTATCTGGGACGTTCCATCGGCGAGAAAACCAGCCCAGCGGTACGATTTGTGAATTAATTTGGCCTGTTTCAAAGCGACAGAAACGCTAATGCCTGAATAAACCTGAACTTTAAACCTGAATAAACCTGAACTTTCAGTGTTTTCTACAGGCTTGCTTTGTAGCATACTGATGTCAAAGGGAACGTAATGAGTAAATGAGCTGTATATATTTGGAAGCAAAAACATCGTGGTTTTTACCAGTCAGTGCGCTGTTCAGCAGTTTTTAGTGGTTGACGATCATGAGGCCGTGTTGAGAGGAACTGTGCCGACGCTACGGCGCGCCTATCCCCAAGCCGAAATTTTGACCGCGCAAGACTACAGCACCGCAGCCGGTTTGATAGATCGCGTGCAGCCTCATCTGATGGTGGTTGATTTGAGTATTCCAGAGTCCCCAGGGACGCCCGCAACGCCTAGCGTTGGGCTCAGGCTGGTTGAACAACTGCTGGTGAGCAAATGGGCTCCTAATATTGCTGTGCTCAGCACGGATATCAATCCTTTGGTACGCCTGAAAGCGGCCATCAAAATATACGAAGGTGGCTTTGCGGCGATGGATAAAGCGCTGCCGCTGCAAGACATGATTAACTACATAAATTTTGCGCTGCGAGGCTCTGTTTATCTACCTCAAACGGTAAAGTCGCGCCCTGAGTTTCATGCGCGGTGGCTACAGCTATTGCACCTGCGCTTTGAAGAAGGGCTGCATGACCGGGCGATTGCAAAACGGATGGGAACAAGCGATCGCACCATTCGCAACTACTGGATTCGGATTCAAGACGCGCTGCTGATTGGCGACGATCCTGACAAGGATGTCAAAACTCAAGTTGAAATTGAGGCGCGTAAGATTGGCCTCATTAGCTGATGGGATCAAAGTTGGCATTCTACATTCGCTGACCGGCACCATGGCCTTTAGCGAGGCTCCGCTGGTAGAGGCGGCCTTAATGGCGATTTCTGAAATCAACGCCGCAGGCGGGCTGCTAGGCCATAAAATAGTGCCGATTGTAAAAGACAGCGCCTCTACAGTGCAACAGTCTGTCTCAATGGCCCGGCAGCTCACTGAAGCTGATCGGGTTGCGACTGTTTTTGGCTGCTGGACATCGCTGAGCCGCAAAGCGGTTGTTCCCCTGTTTGAGGCAAGCAATACGCTGCTGTGGTACCCCGTTCAGTATGAGGGGTTAGAAGAATCTCGGTGCGTCTTTTACACGGGCATGTGCCTCAATCAACAGATTGAGCCTGCCCTAGACTGGCTGCTGAGTCAGGGCAAACGCAGCTTTTATTTGGTGGGCTCCGACTATGTGTTTCCGAGGGTGGCGAACAAAGTTATCAAAAGTCGGCTTAAGTACGCTGGCAGCCTTGTCGCATGCACGGTTGTCGGTGAAGCCTACATACCGCTAGGCGGACAGGACTTTGAGCCCATTATCGAGCGCATTTTGCAGGTGCAGCCCGATGCTATTTTCAGTACGGTTAATGGCGATAGCAATCTCTCTTTTTATCAGCAGGCCCAGGCAGCGGGTATCAGCGCTGACGAAATGCCAATTATGGCAATGAGCCTAGCAGAGGTCGGTTTGCAGCAGGTTGGTAAAGCCGCTGTGGGTCATTACGCCTGCTGGAGCTACTTTCAGAGCTTGAATACGGTTGAGAATGAAGCGTTCGTGGCTCGCTTTAAGCATCGATACGGCCCAGATCGCGTGACTAGCGACCCGATTGAAGCAGCCTATACTCAGGTTTATTTGTGGCATCGGGCCGCTACACTCGCGCAAACAATTGAAACTGACGCGCTCAGGCAGGCGGCCTATCACCTGATCTGGGATGCGCCCGGTGGGCCGGTTTACTGCGAGCCGAACCACCACCTCCGTAAAGACTGCCGGATTGGTCAAATTCAGCCTAATGAACAGTTCAAAATTATTCACAGTAGCCGCAACCCGATCAAGCCTCTGCCCTGGTTAGGGATGGAAGAAGATCCGATTGCGGCTTCTCAGGTTGTGATTGAGATGCTGGGTGAGGTGTCTAATATCGTGCAGTATAGCTGGGAGCTAGAGCAGGCTGAAGCCGCTTTGAGCGCGGCTAATCTTGAAATTACAAAGCTAAATCATTCTCTTCAAACCGACAATATTCGGATGAGCGCGCAGCTTGAGGTGGCGCGTCAGGTGCAGCAGATGATATTGCCTAAGCCGCTAGAGCTAGCGCAGATAAAAACATTGGATATTGCGGCTTTTATGGAGCCTGCCACTGAAATGGGCGGCGACTATTACGACGTTTTGCAAACCGATGAGATGGTGACGATTGCGATTGGCGATGTTAGCGGGCATGGCTTAGAGAGCGGCCTGCTGATGCTAATGGCCCAAACTGCTGTCCGTACGCTACAAGAGACAAAAGAGCGCAGCCCGGCTGTCTTTTTAGAAACGCTGAATCGCACCTTTTATCAAAACGTGCAGCGGATGGATTCTGAAAAGAACATAACGCTCTCTATTCTGACTTATCTAGAGGGATTCGTGAGCATTAGCGGCCAGCATGAAGAGGTCTTAATTGTTCGTAATGGCGGCGTGGTAGAGCGGATTGATACGATAGATTTAGGGTTGCCAATTGGCCTGGTTGACGATATCGCTCAGTTTATTAACCAAACATCGCTGCGGCTTGATTCAGGAGACGGTATTGTCCTTTATACCGATGGCATTACAGAGGCGTATGGCGCTAATAATCAACAGTATGGGTTAGATCGACTGTGTGAGGCGATCGCACATCACTGGCAGGGCAGCGCCGAAGCTACCAAACAGCGCGTTATTAACGATTTTCAACAGTTTATAGAGCATCGAGAAATATGCGATGATATCACTCTGTTGGTGATCAAATGTCCCTAGCTGCTGCGTTCTTTCAGTACTATGACGTCAGTCATCTAAACACATTCTTCTAAACTAGCTACTTCTAAGGCAAGCGTTTTATGGTCAAGATCTTAGGCGATTTTATTGAGAGGTTTCCTCCCAGATGCGATGCTTTAGAACTCAGCTTTTCACCGCCTACTGCTGTTGTTTCTGCTTGCGATCCGCGTCGATGGCGCAACAACCTTTTATCTGCTAACTTCGTCGCTGAATACTGCACTAACTTTTTGCCTTACCCCGGCAGCGAACAAGCGCGTGAGCAAGAGACTCACCAGCAGCGAATTCAGGACTTAAAAGGCGCGATTGGCTATGTGGCTAATGAGCTGCTAGAAAACGCCGTTAAGTTCAACCTGAATAGCGCTCAGCCGACCGTTAAGCTAGGCATTCATTTTTTAAAGGAGCCCAAGCTAGTTGCTGTTATGTTTGCTTCTAATAGCATAGACAAACAGCGCGCCGAGAGCTTTCAAACGTTTATTCATACCCTGCTGGGGGTCGATACCAAAGAGCTTTACTTCCGTAGGCTTGAGGCCAATACGATAACAGATGTGGCACCTACCTCTGGTCTTGGCTTTTTGACGATGATGAATGACTATCAGGCGAGATTAGGCTGGCGATTTGAAAGCGTCTCTGAGGGTGTTCATAACAGTAGTGTTCATCCAAGAACCCAAAAGGATGAGATTGTGATGGTGACGAGTATGGCGCAGATTATGGTGTAGGGGCGTAAGGCTTTACGCCTCAGTGCAATCAGGACTGCCGAGTATCCATTGCTTTAGGTAGAGGCTTCAACGCTGCCTAGACTCTTACGCTGATCTTTAGGATATAGCCTCTGTCACTTTGGTTATGAGTCTCCTTACTTAGGGGCTGTTCTGAGGCTAACGGAGAAAGCGGCTAATGGAGAAATTGTGTGAAGTTCGGTAAATTGGTAGGCGTAATCGCGGTTGTTGCGGTGCTGCTGCTGCTTTGGCAGATTAGGCAGGTATTGTTGCTTGTGTTTGCAGCGGTGGTATTTGCAACAGCTATCAACCGAATTGTCAATCTGATTCGCCGGTTGCCCGTGCCTGTGCCTAGAGGAATAGCGGTTGCGATCGCCCTGACCGCTATCATTTCACTGCTCTCACTGACCGTCTGGTTTGTTGCCCCTGCCATTGCCGATCAGCTTCCTGAGTACACATTTCTTTCAGAGCAAGGATTCGGTCAAATTCAGATGTGGTATCAGCGAGTGCGGGGCATTGTGCCGGGCGATCCGCTTGCAGGCACCAGGCTCACCGAACTGCTGCCACAGCTCACTCAGTTCAGCCCAACCTGGCTTGGTCGCCTGCTGGCGCTGTTCACTGGCTCTTTAGACTTCATCATCAATTTGCTGCTGGTGACGGTGGTGACCATCATGCTGCTCAGCAACCCAGAGAGCTACCGCAAAATGGTTATTTTAGCGTTTCCTAAGTTCTATCGCGTCAGGGCCGATGCCATTCTCGATGAGTGTGAAGAGGCGCTGTCGGGCTGGGCCATTGGCATTTTGTTTAATATGGCCGTGATCACGGTGTTTAGCGGCGTGGGGCTGGCAATTATCGGCGTACCGCTGCCGATGGTAAATGCAATTATCGCGGGGCTGCTCACCTTTATTCCTAATATTGGCCCGCTTTTAAGCATCATTCCACCTGTATTAATGGCGCTGGCGATTCAGCCCTGGAAAGCATTAGCGGTTGTCGGCCTTTACTTTCTCATTCAGCAGCTAGAAGGATCGGTACTGACGCCGATAGTGATGGAAAAGCAAACGTCTTTGCTGCCTGCGATCGCCCTAATCGCCCAGGTCGTTGCCGCCGTTTTCTTCGGCGTTTTGGGCCTATTCCTGGCGCTACCAATGGTGATTGTCACTCAGGTATGGATCAAAGAACTGCTCGTAAAAGACATTCTAGACAGGTGGCCTACGCCCCGTCGTCAGCAGACCCGCCCTATCGCCATTCGTCCCAAAATACATCATTAAATCGGCTCTATTTTCATCGATTAGCCTAGTCCTTTAGGTTCTGGCCGCTGCGTAAATAATCAAGCTTTGGAGAATTCGTAAGCACTCGTTTGGATTGCCTTTTTAGTCGTTGGCATGACTTGTTTTTTGCAGGGTCGTCACCTTCACAACATGCTCATATTCTTTCTCTATGCTTGTAGCAAGCAGCAACCACAGGAAAGCAAATATGATCTACGCCCCTACAGCACCTCAAAAGCTATCTCAAAGAGTCGCTCAGCCTATCTCCCGACGCCTGCCTCAAGACTGTCAGGATAAGTTCCTGATTGTCTGCTGCGGCAATGAATTGCACGGCGATGCTGCTGTTGGGCCACGAATCGCAATGGCTATATCAGGCTGGAAACTCGGTTCGGTTCGTACTGTTGTGGTTGATAAACTCACACCAGCGCTGGTTTTGGAGCTAGCCAAGACAAACTACGCTATTTTTGTTGAACCTTGCGTCAAGAGCGATCGCGCTTGCACCGCGCAGATTTGCCCGGTTGTTGCTCCCTACTCAGAGCCGGTTTATGTCGAAGCAGGTCAGTGTAGCCCTCGCAAGCTAATGGGGTTAACCCAGCAAATTTACGACACCTGCCCCCAAAGCTGGCTCATGAAAGTGCCCACACAAGACTTTCGCTTTTCCAGAAGGCTTTCTTCTACTGCTATAACCGGAATCAACCAGGCGCTAAAAACAATCACGCAGTTTCTCAGAATATACCAGTCACCACAGGGCCAGTCACCGCAGGGCCAATCACTACAAGAATAGTTGCAAATTTCATTCAACTGTTCATATAGGGACTACATGCGCATACTGCTAGTTGATGACGATGCCGCTTTGATGAATATTTTGGCCGAGCGACTGGTCAAGCAGCGATACGTGGTGGACATTGCTGCCAATGGCAAGTGCGCTGAAGAATGGGTGAGTCTTTTCGCTTACGATTTCATTATTCTAGATATGGGACTGCCCGATATTGGAGGAATTTTGCTTTGTCAGCGATTGCGAAAGCAAAAGATTATCAGCCCCATTTTGATGCTAACGGCTAAAGACGATAGCGCAACGAAGGTAGAAGCACTGAACGCTGGCGCTGACGACTACGTGGTAAAGCCTTTTAACTTTGAAGAACTATTTGCCCGCATTAGAGCGCTGCGACGGAGAGATAGCCCCGTTTTAGATACTGTGCTACGACGGGGCGATTTGCGAGTAGATCCCAACACTTTTGAGGTGTTTTGCCAACATAGGCTGCTGCGCGTAACGCCCAAAGAATATGCCTTGCTAGCGCTGTTTTTGCGTCACCCCAGTCAGGTTTTTAGCCTGGATGCGATTATTGATAATCTCTGGTCACTCGAAGATATTCCGGGTGGTGATGCGGTAAGAACGCACGTAAAAGGACTGCGCCAAAAGCTGAAAGCGGGCGGCGCGCCTAAAGATTTTATTGAGACGGTGTATGGGCTAGGCTACCGACTAAAGGCGATCGCGCCAGAAACGGCTGAAGCGATCACGGCGGCTAGCTCACTGGCAGAATCGAAGTCGAAGCTACCGAACAAGCCGGAGCTGCAGGCTGCGATCGCCGCCGCTTGGGGCAGACACCAGGACACCATGCAAGAAAGGGTAGGCATTTTAGAGGCGACTGCAGCGGCAGTGGAGGCGGGCCATCTGAGCGCAGAGCTGCGAGCCGCTGGAGAATCACAAGCGCATAAGCTATCAGGTGCTATGGGCTGCTATGGCTTTGCAGAAGGCTCGCGGATTGCCCACCAATTAGAGCAACTGCTCAAGCGAGAGAGTTCTTTTAGCCAGCCGCAAGCGCTTCATTTTTTGGCGCTGGTAGAGAACTTGCGTGAGCAATTCAAGCAAAGCACTGGCGGTGGAGTAGCGGTAACGGCGAGCACATCTCAAATCTTGGTGGTCGGTGCGCCTCAGTCTTTGCACTTAGCGCTAACAGCGGCGGCAGTGGCTGCTGGAATGCAGTGTGCGATCGCCGCCAGCTACGAGCAAGCCATGGCGATGGTCAAAAAGCAGGCGTTAACCGGCATGCTGCTGTGGGTGGAAGCAGATGCCCTTAATGAAGCCGTGAAGCTATTAGGCGCGCTTACTCAACAGCCGAGCGAAATACCGGCGATTGTTGTTACCGACATTCAAGACTTTTCTCAAAGACTCCAGCTAGTGCAGCAGGGCGCTGACGCTATTCTCAAAGGGGCAACCTCTCCCGATCATGCGATAGAAACGATTCAGCAAGCATTAAAAGCAGCGAGCAAATGTGCCAGGGTGGTAGCTATAGACGACGACCCGCAGGTGCTAGCGCTGCTGCAAACTATGCTGTCGCCCTGGGGCTTTCAAACAACAACATTAGAGAGTCCAAATCAGCTCCTCGATACGCTAGCGTCGGTACAGCCGAATTTGTTGATAATGGACGTGGAGATGCCCGAGGCTAATGGTTTGGAGATTTGCCGGGTACTGCGAGCCGATGAGAGATGGCAGCAGCTACCCATTTTGTTTTTAAGCGTTCACAATGACGCGAATACTCAGCATCAGGCGTTCAATGTCGGTGCCGATGACTTCATAAGTAAAGCGACGATGGCGATAGAACTCCCAACGCGGTTGCTCAACCGATTAAAACGAACGGGCAAGGTTATGCCTGCACCGGCCATGCCTGCACTGTTGTAATCTTGGCCGATCAATCTGCTGCTTTGATACCAGCTAATACATTTGATAATACTATGGCCGTTGAGAAGCAAAAAGAAAATAGCATCCGCCAGAGGCAACTGCTCGAAGAAATAGAACATCTGCAAACCCTGAGCAAAACCCAGGCAGCGCAACTGAGCCAGGCAGATTTGCAGCTTCAGCATACCCACCACGCTTTGCGAAAGGAGGCAGACGGACGGCAGCAGCTAGCGATGGCGCTGCGGCAAGCTAATCAGCGATTAGCGGCGCAAGCTGTCGATCGCGCTGCTGAGCTTACCCAGCATCATCAGATCGAGCTAGCGCGAAAGCATCAGCATCAGCAGAGTCAGCTCGTTAGTAACGTAACGCGCCGCATTCGAGAACCGCTAGAGATAAAAGAGATTTTGCGCCGGGCGGTGATTGAGGTGCAGGCTATTTTGAAATGCGATCGCGTTATCGTCATTGAGCGCCAGGGTGATAGCGGCGGTCAGGTGATCGAAGAATCGACGCTGCCGGACATTCAGCCTTCTTTACTCAACCGGGCTGTTACTGATTTAACCCTCCCGGACAGACCTGATACTACCGGGCCTCAAGTTTGCGTCGTCGAAGATCTCACGCAGCATCCCTGTACGCTATGCAGCCGCTATTTTTTGAAACAGTTTCAAATGCGCGCCAGCTTAGAAATTTCTATCTACGCACAAAACCAGCCTTGGGGCCTACTGGTTGCTTGCCAAAACGGGATAGCGCGAGAGTGGCAGCCGTTTGAAATAGAGCTAATGGAACAGCTAGCTGACCAGATGAGTGTTGCGATCGCCCAGGCCCAGCTACTCGACAATTTAGAAGCGCTGGTCGAACAGCGTACTCTGCAGCTCAGGCTGATTACAGACGCACTGCCCGTGCTGATTTGCTACATAGATGCAGACCAGCGCTATCGGTTTAGTAATAAAACCTACACCGACTGGTTTGGACAATCTGTAGAAGCGATGGAAGGTCGCCGGGTACAAGAAATCATTGGCGACAGCTACTATCAGCAGGCACAGCCCTATATTGAAAAAGCGCTATCGGGACAGGCGGTTCACTACGAATCAACCGCAACATTCTTAAACAACAAAATTCGCGATTTAGCAGCAACCTATATTCCAGATATAGCGGCTGATGGCCAGGTAAAAGGATTCTTTGGTCTGACTGACGATATTAGCGATCGCAAAGCCAACGAACGCATTCAAAATGAGTTTATCTCGATGGTGAGCCACGAGCTACGCACACCGCTGACCTCTATTCACGGCTCGCTCAAGCTCATGTCGATGATGCAGTCAGCAAGATGCTAATCCAAAGGAGAAAGAGCTAGTTGCGATCGCCCTTAAAAGCACTGATCGTCTCGGTCGTCTGATTAATGACGTGCTAGATCTAGAGCGCATCGAGAGCCGTTTGGGCATTACCCTACAAAGCTGCAATTTAGCGGCGCTAATGATGCAGGCGGCTGAGGCGATGGAACCGATGGCTCTGGAGCTAGACGTTCGGCTAGTCGTTGAACCTACTGACATAGCAATCTCTCTTGACTCAGATCGCATTACGCAAACGCTGACTAATTTGCTGAGCAACGCGATCAAATTTTCGCCTGCTGATTCTGATATTACACTTAGCGCCACTCAGCGATCGCAAGACATTTTGATCTGCATTGAAGACAGCGGCCCCGGCATTCCTGCTGATAAACAAGAGATCGTCTTTGAGCGCTTTCAACAGGTAGATTCTAGAGAGTCGCGACGGCTAGGCGGCACCGGGCTAGGACTGGCCATTTGCAGACAGATTGTGCAGCAGCACGGCGGCGAGACTCTGGGTAGAGAGCGAACCTGGCAAAGGAAGCACCTTTTGCTTCACGCTGCCGAAGGTGTAGCACCTAATCATAAGCCTCTAGTGCTCCCTCAGCGCGCAGGCGATTCCACGCTCAGTTCAGCCAAAACGCCCTGTGCCATTTTGCTATCTTGATCTACATACCCTGTTTCATCCCAATGCAGCCGTTTGCTGCGTAAGGCCGCTTCCACGCGATCTGCAAAGTTACTGGGGCAGTTCAACCGAAGCCACGTCGCTTTTCATCACAATATCGGTAAGCGAGATCATGCCGACTACTCTGTCATCTTCAACGACGGGCATCCGCTGTATGCCTTTGTCACACATTTCTCTAGCCGCCTCTGGCAGGCTAACCTCTAACGAGGTTACCGTGCAGGGCTGCTGCATAATCTCGCCCACCATGGTGCTAGTCTGATCGCCGCCAGTAGCTGTCACCTGATAAACAATGTCTTGCTCAGTGATGATGTTATAGGCTCCACCAGCTACGTCTCGCTCTACGACGAGCGATCGCACCTGTTTTTCTTGCATGAGTGCGATCGCCTGATGCACTTTAGCAGAGCTACGAATTGTGAATACGGTCTTGGTCATAATATCGGCGACAGTCCACATAGAGAATCTCCTTTTATCAACGTTGTCTCAATCACTATCGCCGAAGACTCTGAGGAACCTATGAGGAAAGCGTGGGCGGCGGGCAATTGCCTAACGCAGTACCTAGTCCGACCAGTGAAGCAATGCTCTAATCTGATCGGCGATCTCATCTGGTTCAAAGGGCTTTACCAATACGCCTGCTGCTCCCAAATTCTTTAGCCACTGATGCCCCTTCGTATCTGCCTTTGCCGTTAAAAAGATAATAGGAATATTCTGCGTGTCAGGATTAGCGTGCAATACCTGAAGAACTTCTGTGCCGCTTAATTCGGGCATCATCAAATCGAGCATGATCGCGTCGGGGCAGTCAGATTTGGCGAATGCGACAGCAGCGGTCGCAGAGCTGAGCGCCGTAACCTCCCACGCCGTCAAGAACTCCAGCGACAGCTTAACAACCGTTAAAATTGAGTCGTCATCATCAACTACCAAAATTCGTCGAGTCATATCAGCTACTTTGCGCTAGTCCCGCTGGCGCTTTTTCAAGTCGCTTTCCAGGTATTCTCCTAGAACTATAGAGAACATCCTTGAGGAAGTCATGAGGCTCTCACGTACTTGTTAGAACAAAAACCTCAACAGGCTCAATATCCCCAGCGCTGGCGAAAATACCTGCCCGGCCCGCTCCGAAAACTCAGAGAGTCCTGTTTCTCTCACCACAATCGTGTCGTTGTTTTGCAAAACCGGATTCCCCGCACTCTCGGCATCCTGCGCAAAATCAACCTCCACTGCCTCTTTAACCACCGTGCCATTAGGATTGAGCCGAACCAGCTCAACGGTGCCCTCAACTGCACTGTTCGTAAAGCCGCCCGAAGCCAGCAGCGCCTGATTTAAAGGCACGTTCAGCGGCAGCTCAATCGCGCCTGGCTTTTCCACTTCACCCACTACGTACACTGTAATACTCTCAGGTGAGAAGTTAGCGCTGGCAACTCTCGTGGCCTCAGCCGCGTTAAGCGACTGTGCCGTTGGAATCACCACGGTGTCACCGTCTCGCAGCACTACGTCCTGTTTTATATCGCCCGACTGAATTAGCGCCCACAGATCCACATCGGCTGACTCGGGCGCAGCGCCAGAAACGCCCTGAGAGCGGAGCACCTGCACCTGATGGATATTGGCAAGCTGCGTGATGCCCCCGGCAAGCTGAATGGCTTTGGTCACGGTCATTGGGCTGCCGCTTTCGTCGGGCTCAACGGCGTAGGCTCCTGGGCGGTTTACTTCACCTGCGATCGCAATCTGTACCGACCGGGTATTGATCAAATTAAGATCGACAAAGGGCTGGTGAATGTAGCGTCCGTAAGCCTGCGTTACGGTGATTTGGGCCTGCTCTAAAGAGAGGCCGCGAACGGGCACCTGGCCCACGAGCGGCAGTCGCACAGAGCCATCTGCGAGCACCTGAAACTCTCCGGCGTAGTCAGGCAGACCGAAGACTTCTAGATAGAGCCGATCGCCGCTGTCGAGGATGTAGCTGTTGGAGAGGCTACGACGGCTCGTAGTTGGAATGCTGTTGATTGGAGCCTGCTGGCTGAAGGTAGGTAGTGTCCATCCTTCTATTGCGACTGTTGTAACTGTGAAGAGGGCGATTATCGACAGGGATTTTTGCGAAAAAGAGCAATAAGACATAATTGAGTTTTTTGGTTTAGGCGCACTGCGTTAGACGCGTTGGGTAGAGTCGGTGGCTGAGCGAAATTCGATAGTGTCTACTGTATTGACGGAATCTGTAGCGCCATGTGCCTTCAACCCAGGGGCTCGATTTGGCAGAATGCCTACGTGACTGGCCATATAGCGTTTGGCGCGCAGCGATAGCAGTTTAGATAGGGCGCGATCGGCCAATGACGGCGTAAGCACCAGGGTCATCAGCGCTTTAACAATGAGAATTTGTACTCTGCGCGTGCCGATGGCGGCGGGATGAAGGACGATCGCCTGACGCAGCGTTCTCACAGCCCGCCAGCAGTCTTGCCAGTTAGAGATGTGAGAGAGCGATATCTGGGCCAAAAAATCATACTTTTTGGCCCGGCTGTGCTGTTCTAAGTGCATGAGTTCTGGCGGCACGCTGGCGAACATTTTGTCATGCAGTACGAAAATATATTCTTCCATCACCTCAAAGTTTGAGCACAGGGAAGTGTCTGTTTTGCGATAGAGAATTTGGGGCTCGTTGACCACTGCAAAGGGCCAGTGGCGCGATAAGCGCAGGTAGTAGTCCCAGTCTTCGTGCGATCGCAAGCTCGAATCAAAGCCCCCAGTTTGCTCGATAGCCTCCCTGCGAATTAGCATATTAGAGCCACTGCCGATGAAGTTGCTGAGCAATAGCTGCCCGTACACATCGCCTGCAAACGATTCACAGTTACCAGGATAAAAAGATTCGCCTGCTGCGTCCATAATCAGCGTCCAGCTATAGGCTCCGCCTGCTGCGGGATTTTGCTGTAGTGCCTGAAGCTGCTTTTGGAGCTTGTCAGGAACCCAAAGGTCATCGGCATCGATAAAGGATAAAAACGCGCCGGTTGCTTGTTCAATACCGCGATTACGAGCGGCAGCAGCGCCGCCATTTTCAAAGGAAAATAGCTTTAACCTAGAATCTCTTACCGTGTTGACGACGGCTAAGGTGTTGTCGGTTGATCCATCGTCTACAACAATTAGCTCCAAATCTTGAAGACTCTGCTGTAGAACAGATTGAATGGTTTCTAAAACTGTGTCTGCTGCGTTATAGGCTGGGACAATAACAGAAACTAGGGGCATTGGATTTGTCCATTTGAAAATTATAGATGAGCTGATGGGGGCTTTCTGGCTGTTGAATTGGCTGTTGGACGTTTATATAAAGCTATAAAGCGGCTGATTTGAGACTTTATTTTTGAAGGTGTTAGTATGCTGCTAGGGAGGTAAGCGCGGGCGAAGGCTAAGCATATTCAGACCCCCTTTCTTCGCTGATACGTTTGAGCAGCTTATGGCCGCCTGTGGGCGAAAGCCAAAGAATAGCTAGCTTGATCAATAGCTTTTGTGTTTTTGATTCTAAAAGGATGCGAGGGTAGAGGCGCGTGGCTTTCCAGAGTTTGGCAGTAGCGTGACGTAGGTTTTCTTTCTTTTCTGGGCTTTTAAGACAGAGCTGGGTGAGATACTGGTTTACGTGAGCCAGGCACTCGGGTTTGAGGGCGCTGATGTGAGCTGGAACGTTTTGAAAGGCCTGGTCGCACACCCGTTCATAAGCCGCCTCCATTTTTGCCACATTCGTTGAAAGTGAACCTGTTGTTTGTCGGTACAAAATTTGATACTGAGGCACCACGACAAAGGGCCAATCGCGCGCCAAACGCAGGTAGTAGTCCCAGTCTTCGCAGTAGCGCAGCGTACTATCAAAGACGCCTGCTGAGGTTAAGGCCGCGCGCGTGATCATGACGTTCGAGCCGCTGGTGATAAAATTACATCGCACCAGCGGCTCGTACACATCCCCTGAGTAGCTAGCCGAACTGCCTTCGTAAAATAGCTGGCCTGAATGATCCATTGCTCGCGTCCAGCTATAGGCAACACCCGCTGCTGGCGAATTTTGTAGGGCTGCGACCTGAAGCGCTAGCTTTTCAGGCGTCCACAAGTCGTCGGCATCGATAAACGTGATGAAATTACCCGTTGCCCGCTCAATGCCGCGATTGCGGGCGGTTGCAAGGCCACCGTTGTCATAGGAGAGCACCTGTAGGCGTGGATCTGCGATCGCTCTCAACCGTTCCAAGGTGCCATCGGTAGAGCCATCATTAATCACAATCAGCTCAAAATCCGTCAGGGTTTGCTGCAAAACAGACTGAACCGTTTCAACCACTGTTTTTTCGGAATTATAGGCTGGAACAACAACAGAAACTAAAGGCATCTTTCAACCAGATTGAGAAACGACATTACTGAAAATGAACTGTAGGCGCAGCCTAGCTAACATAGTCATACTCAGGCTTAGAAAAATTCTCCTCGACCACCCACCGATACACCTCCACCGTCTGCTCGGCCTTCACCTCCCAAGTAAACTTATCTAGCACCCGTTGCCGAGCATTCTTTCCTAGCCGATCGATCTGCTCAGGGTTTCTCACTAGCTCCTCTAACACCTTCCGCACGTCTGCAACAATCTGCGATCGCGCCCCTATCGGCACCTTAAACCCAGTAGATTCAGTCACCATCTCAGCAGGCCCCCCGTAGTCCACCACTACCGGCACTACCCCGATCGCCATTGCCTCAATCACCACCGCCCCGCCAAACTCTCGGATACTTGGAAATGTGAAAACATCCGCTTTCACCAGCCTATCTTGCAGCTCAGTTTGCGGAAGCTGCCCCACCATCTCAACTGCCTCCGTTAATCCTGCCGCCTGAATCTGCCTTTCTAAAGCTTCTCGCTCTGGCCCGTCCCCAATAATCTCCAGCGTCATCTGGCCCGACTTCAGCAAAGGCGCAGCCGCTTCAATCAGCATATCCGCCCCTTTGTAGGGCACCAGCCTGCCAATAAAAACAGCTTTCAACGGAAGCTGACTAGACGGCTGTCGCTGACGGTGAAACCGTTCAATATCAATTGCATTGCTAGGAATATAAACGCATTTGTCCTGATAGCGCGGCTCTACCTGCGTCATATTCGACTGCGAGCCCACCATAATCGCCGCCGCATTCTCTCTAGTGGACTTGTAGCCAGGCATATAGCGATAAATCTCTCGAATATTAGAAAGCCACTCTTTCTCTTTTCGCTTCACTGCCCTAAATTCTTCCGGCCAGGGCAGTCCGCCGGTAATGGGCCCAATCACAAAGGGCACGCCTGCTTTTTTGCACTTACTCGCAATTAGGCTAGCGGCTGTAGGTGTGCTCGGAATCAGGCGGTGTACAATATCGAACTCGCCAGATTTGATACGACTTCCAAACTTTCGCCACAGCATCATCTCAAAGTAGTAATACTCCAAAGCTGAAAGCGCAGTATCTACTGTCCACCCTTTCCCTTTACCACCCCGCAATGCGGCGATCAGCAGCTTCATTGGCTCGTGCACGATCGAGGTGTTAATGCCGGTGAAATCACTAAAGCCTGCCCGTAAAAAGGCAGGCCCGTTCCAGTGCTGTGTGACCACGTGAACATCTGCCAAATCAGCTACAGCCCGACTGTGGCACCAGCCCGTAAGGGGAATGCTGGTGTACTCAGGGTTAGCCCTCTCAGCAATCAGCAGCACCTTAATCTTTGAGGTAGGACGCTGGATAGAGTCGTTTTGCTGGGCGAGGCTGCTGTCGATGCGTGTAGAAGTCGTCATAGGATTATCAAAGAAGAGAGAGGGTAACGGTTAGGCTAGTTTTAACAGGCATAAAATCTTTGGTTCAATCGCTTAGACATACCAGCTACTCATGTCTTTATTAAGCAGCGCGCCGAGCCTCTCAATGCCTGGCGAAGCCTCTGCTATCAGCGCCTTTTTAAGATCAGGATCTAGCGGTAGACGCGCTTGTTTTTGGTTGTTCAATCGGTTGTAGAACATAATGAGATCTAACCGGAGCTGCGCAGGTAAAAGCGCTTGAGCGGGGGCTGCAAAGGCTTTTTTTATTAAGTAGTGTAGTTTCCAGCTTTTGCGGCCTTTGGTGGAGTCGTTGGAGACTCTGAAGTCAGGCTGGAAGGTGTTGTCTAGCTCTAGAAACTGAATGATTCCACTAAAGACAGCTTCTGGGCTTTGCTTGAAGTCTTCGTAGAAAGCGATGTGTATTTGGTCTGAATGAAATAGCTTGAAGTAGCGTTCTAGCTGCAGGGCATAGTCTGTCAGCTCCCGATAGAACAGAAGCTGCGGGCAGTCTTTGGCGGTGCCTGCTTGAGGAATCATTCGCCCCTGCTTTCTCTCACTTTCGGCAGCTAGCGCTTGCTCAAAATCTGGAATGGTTTCGTTCGCAGTGTAGAGCATTTGGCCGTGCCAGGAATACATCACCTCAGCAGGGTTTCTGAGCATTACTACTATTTTTGCATTCGGCGCGTAGCTGGCAATAGAGGCTGCGGCTGCTTTTGAATGCATACTCAAAATTGAGGCGTCGAGCAGATATTCTGTGTGCTTGTCAGGATCAAACAGGG
This sequence comes from uncultured cyanobacterium, assembly GCA_963793265.1. GTDB lineage: Bacteria > Cyanobacteriota > Cyanobacteriia > Phormidesmidales > Phormidesmidaceae > Phormidesmis. The sequence goes on along the minus strand of CAWBZI010000001.1, from coordinate 278,807 downwards.
AGAGATACTCTTGTTCTGTTTTGGGTTTAGCGATCGCAAAATCAGTGCAGTGAAAGTTAGGCTCTTTAATGCTGCAAATATTGATTTGGGGATGGGCTCCCATGCAGCCTGCCAGCGCTGAAGTCGCGGCTTTGGGTACGCCAACTAAATACAGGGTCGGTTTCATAGTTTTATCACGGTTTTATCGCGATGGACATTACAGCGTGGGCGGTTCAGAGCGGGGTATAAAAGATTTATTGGATCGCTTGAAAACAAACTGATTGACCCATATCACAAAGATAGAAATAGCGACAACATGAACAATCAAAACGGTCGCGGCAACCGGCACGATGCCTGCATTAACCACAGCTAGCAGCAGCCCGGCAAAGATAACCGTGAATATGAGATTCCACTTTACGTCCAAGTCTGTTCTATCAATCGCTTGCAGCAGGCGACCTGCGGCGTAGCCAAAGGGCCGAGGAATGGCCGATAGACAAATTAGAATCATCACCGGAATGGCGGGACGCCACTGCTCGCCAAAGACAACTGGAATGTAGAAGGGCGCAAGAGCCGACTGCAAAACCACCAGAGGAACAATGATATAGGCGATCAGCTTCATACTCTTAAAGTATCTGCGTTTGAACTCTACGAGATTGCTTCGAGCTTCACAAATGTACGGGAACTGTGCCCAGGTAAACTTGTCAATAATACTAAGACTGATCCCTAGCCCGGCAGAAAATGCGAAGTAATAAAGTCCGAGAACTTCAACGCCTAAGAATCTACCCACCAGCAGATAGTCCAAATTTGCTCTGAGCTTATCGAGTAGCTGCGCGCCCACAACCCCTGAGCCAAAGGTCATAATCTCTTGCCAGCGTGCCAGGGTGAATTTTCCGGTAGGTCGCCAGCTATGGTAGCGATAGGCGCAGTATATTTGAATAATAGGGCCTAAAATCACGCCTGGTAAAACCAATGACCAAACGCCCTGACCGGCTAGGGCCAATCCCAGCGTGCATAGGTTCGCGCCCATGGTTTGTAAGGTAATAGCGGCGGCGACGACCTGAAGCCGGTTGTCTCGCTCGATTAGAGACATTTGTACTGAATATATTGGGATGGCAAGGTAGCTAGTGCCAACAACGATAATCGGCCAGATTAAAAAGCTGTCTTTGTAGAACCAGGCAATCGGAAAGGCTAGGGCGCACTGAAGTATAAATAAGGCAATGCAAAAGATCCAGTTGAGCCAGTAGGCGGTGTTTGTGATTTGAGGCAGATCGCTTTCGTCGGCCTGGATGAGTTTGCCGGTGATGCCGCCGCGCATGGTGAAGGTGGTGGCAAATTCTTTGACGGTGAGAATGATGGCTGCTAGACCGTAGTCATAGGGGCTGAGCAGGCGGGCGATGAAAACAACGAGGGCTAAGCGGAAGACTCGGCTAATGGCTTCACCGCCAACGAGGGCTCCCATGTTGCGGATAAATTTGTCTGAGAGGAGTCTTTTGAACAGGCTAGAGAGCGGCTGCAATAGCTGTTTTAGTTTGCCTTTAAACATAAGCGCCCTCCTCGGGTAGCGGGTAAATTTCCCAGTGGGGCAGCGTCTGAGGCTTTTGGGCGATCGCTAAAGACATCGTGCTAAAGCAAATCCATAAAAAATCTCCATTCATCCACAGACTCTCAGTGATATTCACCAGCACCATGAAAGTAAGAAACAGGAGCGGCACTAGGCCCTCGATGTTAGGATGCGCGCGCGCCCAGCGAAACGCCTGCCAGCTATAGTTTGCAAGATTAAGCAAAAATACAGCAAAGCCAATCACGCCCAATCCCAATAAAATATCGAGATAGCCGTTGTGAGCGTGAGGCGGCTCGAACCCCTGTGGCAAATACACCCACACGTTTGCCGCGTTGCCTTCCCAGCCATTGAGCCAAAAGGTGTGATAGCCATAGCCGAGCCACAGCCTTTGACCGATATTGTCTATAATCAGCGGCCAAAATTCTGTTCGACCGCTGAGCGTGGTGTTGCGACCAAAGGCGGCGAGAATAGCCGGAGCGTTTGCAACAAAGCCTAGAATAGCTGCAGCTAAAAGAGAGATGCTGACCGACGAAAAGAGAATGAGCCGCGTGGGCCGCCAGCGAACAGAGCGATAGAGAGGGACGCACATAAAGACGATGAAAACAATGGCTAAGGCCGCTTTGGTAGTAGACATGAGTAGCACCAGAGAGGCGATCGCTAACGTCACCCAGGCCAGCGGCCTCAGCATGTTTTTCCAGCTCAGCAAATAGGCGCACACCAGCATTGCTAGCGCCATAAACGTGCCTAGCTCTGTTTTATGAACGTAAATTCCTCGCCACGAGCCCTCGTGCGCCCAATCTTGAAACTGCCCGATGTAGCCTCGGCCCATAACGCCATAGCTAGGCAGCACAGCACCGAATACTAAGCTTAGGGCGGCGGCAATTCCTAGCGCCCAGGCTACAAGCTGCAAAGTCTCTTTGAGAGAATAGCGAGTGGCTAAATAAAGGCTAAACAACGTGACGCGCAGCAGCGCCAGTATCTCACTTACGGTTGCGTTTGGCACATCAGACCAAAAGGGAGAGACGGCGACCACCAGCATCAACAGCCATAGCAGCGGCGTGCGAATCAGCGTTTTGATGGCCTGCTGCCAGTTCAACAAGAGCAGCAGCAGCGTGACTAAAGCCGCTGCGTGTGGCAGCACCAAAAGCAGCGGTGCTAAGGGATGTCCTGCACCGATAAAAGGGGCGATTCCGCCTGTGTAAAAGAAAAGAACGAGCACTGCGAATATTTGTTCAGATAGTTTTGGCAGCGACATGGCGTTTCTTCCTGTTACTTACTGTTGCGGTTTTTAAAGCTGCTATTGCTAGGACTGCTTTAGCCGCTGTTATTTGGCCTGTTGTTTGGTCTACCGTTGCTTGAAGCGTCGGGAAAGCTGAGCTGTAAGCTTTCAGCCGAAACGTCTGCTGGGCCGTTCTGGCTCCCAGCTTGCGACGATCCGACCCGTGACGGCAGATGACCCGCAGGCGAAGGTTCGTATAGCCAGCGATCGCCCGTCTGATCTTTCGCAGCGGTTTCAGTAATCACCAGTCCCAACACGCTCTGATGCGACTTCTTGAGCGAATCACTCGCAGCCACCAGGTTTGCCCGCTCTACTTTGCCAAGCTGGCTCACGACCACCACGCCATCGGCCAGTTTGCCAAGCACCAGGCCATCGGGCGCAGACAGTAAAGAAGGCGTATCAATAATTACGGCGTCAAAGTTCTGGGCTACCGCTCGCATCAGCGCCTGCATTTTGGGCGATCGCAACAAAGCCAGCGGTGAGGGCGGCTCGTGCCCAGCAGGCAGCACCCACAGGTGGCTGTTTACCTGCCTGATAGCCGACTGTAGCGACGTTTCACCCTGTAGCACATCGCTCAGGCCCACCTCATTACGGCCCGGCATTTCATTCGATAGCGGATCGGCCATATCGCTTGATAAGTGCCAGAGTGCGGCCTGATTAGGGCTGCGTAAGTTACCATCAATCAGTAAAATCCTCTGCTTTAGCTCGGCGGTTGCCATAGCTAGATTTGCCGCGACTATTGAGCAGTTTTCTTCGGGCGTGGCGCTGACGACTGCGATCGCCTTAAAAGAGCGAATCTCATTGAAATATTGCAGCTTCACCTGTAGCGAACGGTACACCTCACTGATGAGCGATCGCGGGTAGTCCCTCACGCTGACTAACGTGTCTATTGATACGGGTAAATGTTCAGTATGACCAGCGTCGAAGCTGCGGCTGGTATTTTTTTGGATCAGCTCTCCTTTAGGAACAGTCTGAGGAATAGTCTCTAAGAGATCGCAGCCGTATATTTTTTTGAGTTCTTCGGTGGTTTTTATGGTGCGATCGCGGCTCTCCAACAGCATCACCGTTGCCGCAAACGCGAGCAAACTCAGCGTGCCGCCCCCTAAGCCCATTGCCACCGTCTTCTTACTCAGCGTCGCGCTACTAGGCACATTGGCTTCTTCAATAATGCGCGCATTGCCCAAAGACTGATTCTCAGTGGTTTTCAGCTCTTGCAGCTTCGTTAGCAGCGTTTCGTAAGTTCCCTGCACAGCGTCTAGCCGCCGCTCTAGCACCCTCTGCTGACGCTCTAGCCCCGGCAAATCGTTCATGCGCTGCGAGTAAGACCCCCGCGCCAAATCCAGCGCATACACCTGGCTATTGAGTCCTAACCGCTCAACTTCTAAGTCTACAAACTCGTTAATCAGGCTTTGCTCTAGCTCACCAATCTGGAGGTTTTGACCAACCGTTCCCTGCGGGCCTACGACCTGCTGAACCCGCTGTTTAAGAAGCGATCGCAGCGAACTCACCTTTTCTTGCAAGGCGATCACCTGCGGACTACTGTCTTTAAAGAAAGAGCGAGCTTCGGTAAGCTGCGTTTCTAAACTTTGCAGCTCGCTCGAGGCCTCTTGCACACCCTGAGACTGGCTAACCGCGCTCAAGTCAATTGCCTGGGCTGCTGAAACGCCCAAGCGATTTTGAATAATTGACACTTGGGCATTGGTGCTGGCTAAGTCTGACTGTGTAGAGGCAATCTTTTCATCTAGCCGGGTCACAAATTCAACGGCTGAGCGGGCTTCATCTTCAATTGTGACAAGCTGATTATTTTGCTTAAACTCGCTAAGAGCACGTTCGGCCCGCTGCACAGCATCTTCCGCACTCGGCAGCTCATCGGTGATAAAGTCTCTAGCGGCAATCGTTTCCGCCTGATTTAGCTCAATGTTATTAGCGATATACAGCTTCATCAGCGTGTTTACCATCACAGCAGCTAGCTCAGGGTCATCTGAGGAATAGGCCACTTTGAGCACGTCTGTGCCGCCTGAAACGTCCACTTCTAGCTGAGAACTCACGGCGCTAGCTGGCGGAGCACTGCCATCAGCGTTTTTCAGGTTCAGCAGGTCTACGGCCTTTTGAATTAGCGGCTGCGATTTGAGAATTTCAATCTCTGTTTTGAGCGGGTTGCTTTGAATGGTTAACGGTTCAAACTCACGCATCTCGCTAGAGTCTAGCCCGGTGAGTGAGGGAATTTCGTCGGGCTTCATCAGCAGCTTGCCAGTCGCTGTATAGGAGGCTTTTTGCGAGGCGATCGCGGCAGCAGTCAGGGCCAAAACAACAGCGCTGACCCCTGCAGCTGGAATCAACCGTCGCTTTACAGCCTGCCAATAACGACGAAAGTCAATATCTTCGCTACTTTTTGCTGCCTCTGGCTGCCGAACTATAAAAGTGCTAGGAATTTCCATGGCAAATCTTTGAGCAAAACCCGCTCGTAACTATTGAGAAAAGCCACTACCAGCAGCTCTGAGTGCGCCCACGACATAGCGCTTATGACTAAATCTAAAGATGGCAATAAAACGTTATGGTTCCGTTGCTGAATTTCCGATAGACAACCTTACATCAATTAGATGTAATAATTATTCAAAACAGTACACCGTTGATTAAGTAATACTACGTAACCTCAGCTACTTACATAAAAAAGATATGAAGCAATTATGTCCTATGTAAAGTTGCTATAAAGCTGCCGCGATAAGGCTTTACCTTTTTGCTTGCAGCATATATTTGTAAGATTTGCAGTGATTCTTAACCTAAACAGATGAAGTTATGGCTGTAGAAGTGATTGCGCGATCGCTTCAAACACAGATTTAAGCTTATTTTGGGCTTCTAGAAACTTTGGCCCCTGCCAATGAGGAATATGCAAAATCTGTTCTGCTTCTAGCTGATCGTCTGGCAGATAAATGGGATAGCGAATCTCAACTTGCAGTGCGTCTACCTGAGGCTGCTCGCCATAGTGGCGTGTAATGTAGCCGCCCGTAAAAACCTTATTCTTAACAGTTTGATAGCCCTGCTGCGTAAAGCTCTCAGCGGCCTGGTCAATTAGGCTTTCAGCGCAGGTTTTGCCGTTGGCATTGCCCAGGCATACGTCATCGGTGATCAATCCCATAAAGCTATGAAGATCTAGTAGATAGACTTTGCCGTGCCGGGCAACTGCCTCATTTAACAAGGCTGTGAGCTGCTGATGATAGGGACTGTAGAACTCATCAATGCGCGCTCTGACCTCTAATTTGGTGGGTTTGCTCGCCTGATAGATAGGTTTTTTGAACGCCGTTTGCTCAGGAACTGCTGCTGACCAAAACGAGCCAAATAAAGGTGGCTTGAGCGCCCGATTCAAGTCGACGACATAGCGGCTATAGTTTGCCTGCATGACGGTGATGCCCAAACTCGGCAAAAAGCTGTAGAGCTGCTGTAGATGCCAGTCGGAGTTAGGCAGGGTGTTTCGATGCTCAAAGGTGAATTGTTGAGCGATCGCATCTGGTAGCTTGAGCCCACTGTGCGGCAAATTCGCCACAACCGGCAGGGCAGCGTGATTAGGGCGATGAATCGTAAACAGGTCGGCTGGCAAAAGCAAGATATCCGTAGGGCTAAGATTCGAGTGTAGCGCCTGCGTTAGTAAAAATGCATAGTAAAAGGCTTAAGAGAAGGTTGTTGTAGAAGCGACTTCTCTTAAGCTTTACCTTCGTATAAAGATAGTGCCTGAATGATTGCGTGTATCCAAAGAGCCGGTGAACTCAGTGGTTTAATCGTGCCTATGTATCAGGAATATCTGATAAATTCAGTATTATTGTCTATCTAATGTTGAACTTATCTATAGCATCTCTTGAGTAAAGTTAGCTGCTACGACTGTGTTTTAACCGTTTTGACTACGAGGCGCTGTATTTTGCTGACTTTCATTTCAGCTTAAATGCAGGGCGATAAAGTTGCTTTTAGTACGGAATGCCTTCTTTCAGGCGTTCTGCTAAAGAAGCGGTGTCCTTATTAGAAACTATTATTCGTTTCTAAAATAAAAAACTTGTCTGCTCTTGTAGCTAAACACGCTTAAGCCATTTGAACGCTTAAAACAATAACAATCTAAATATGGATACTTCAACTATTCCTGAAATCATCCCGTCTAACGATCTACTTGCCGATATCGTGACGCCCATTCAAGGCAGCGCTGGCGATGATGTGATAGAAGGCGGTGAGGGTGCTGACACTATTTACGGCAACAACGGTAACGACACGCTGATTGGCAACGGTGGCGACGACACCTTACTCGGCGGCAACGGTAACGACAATTTAAAGGGTGGCGAAGGCAACGACGTGCTCGCAGGCGGCAGGGGTCAAGATACGCTCATTGGTGGCAATGGCAGCGATCGCCTGATTGGAGAAGGCGGTGACGATCTTCTCTTCGGCGGCAGCGGTAGCGACGCTTTATTTGGCGCAGCCGGTAACGATCGACTCAACGGTGATGACGGTAACGATGGCCTTTACGGCGGCGACGGTAATGACCTTTTGCTAGGCGGCAATGGCGATGACTTCCTATCAGGTGGCAATGATAGTGACATCCTCGCAGGCGGTAGCGGCAATGACACAATCCTTGGTGATGGCGGTGATGACCGCCTGATTGGTGAAAGTGGCAATGACGAGCTTCTGGGCGGCGATGGCGACGATGTTCTATTTGGATCTGAAGGCGATGACTTTCTCCTTGGCGGCAATGGCAAGGATACGCTAACCGGAGGCTCGGGGTCGGATACTTTTGCCCTTGAGGCTGGCACTACTGGTGGTGCTGACACCATTACCGACTTTAGTACTGACTTACTCTCTGGCGACTCTATCCAGATATTCGGAAGTATTAGCTATAGCGATCTCGCTTTCTTCGGTAACGATATTCTTTTAGCTAGCACCTCAGAAGTTTTGCTGACACTAACAGGCGTTGACACGACAAACCTGAGTTCTGACGTGTTTGTCTAATCTACGCTTCAATCGTCTGGTGATTTGAAGCGCTTAATTAGGCTCTTGTTCGATCAAATAAATACGTCGAACAAGAGCCTGGAGTTTAAGTCAACAATTACGCACTCACTAGCTCAGGGCTAACGATCGGATACCGCATCGTCGCAGCAGCAGCGCCTTCTATTGGCATCTCGCTTTGTTCTACTACATACACCTCCGCGTCAGTTGCTAAAGCTTGAATCGCCGCGAGGTTCAACAGTTCTTCAGAACTCTCTGTCTGTTCATCTTGATAAGTCAGTTTGCGGCTTTCTATGTCAAAGATGCCCCACTGCTGACTATTCTTAGAGATAAACAAGGTATCAATTTGACCGTTAAAGGCTGCGTTGAGAATAATTTCAAGATCAGCGCTTGCCTGGTCTTTGTCCTGCAAGCTGCCGTACTCATCGGCGGCTGCTTTGCGGTCGGCGTTAAACTGGGGCTCAACTATTTTAAGGGCGCGATCGCGAATTTCTTCTGGGCTTAGCTGATCAGGCTGATAGTCAACGGCTTTGTCCATCAAATGTGGATACTTGTTCGCCTGCTTATACAGTGGAAACAAAAACTCCACGCCCATAAATACAAGCGGTGCCGTTTGCCCACTAATCACATCTTCCACACCATCAGATACTAAGTGGAAGAACCTTAGAATGTCTGAGTTCTCACTGTCTTTGCCGCCGCCCTGGCCGTTAAAGATAGCCGAACCGTTGCTAAAGTTGCCAGCACCACCGCTAGAGTGGCTTTGAAGAGACTCTTCTGGATCGTCCAAACGTAGAGCTACGTCGAGGCTTTCAGGCGTATCACCCAAATTTATCTTCTGAACGCGATCGCGCGTCGCCTGATACAGCGTCACCTGATTCTGACTTGCTGCTAGCACATAGAACTGGCCGTTATTAGCAATTAGCGGCAGCAGCGGCTTGGTATAAAACTGCTCGCCCACAATTGTTAGTTCTTCAAAGCTCAGCGGCACTCGATAGCTGCGGAACAGATCGGCAGTGATAAACAGCGCTAGGCCACTGCTTTGATGCCGCCAAAAGTTACCGTTATCTACCAGGTCAGCAGCGGGCTTGAGCAGGTCTTGAATCTCTTTGTCGTTCAAACCTTTCTCGCTCAGTTGACTTTCTGCCTCAGAAAGCCGGTTCTTCAAACGAATATGATCTTGCTGAATCTCGTTACCGGCTTCGTGGGTGGGCAGGTAAATAGAGATACAAAGGGATGATTGGTTTTCGGTGAGCGATCGCAGCTCTGCTTTTGAGAGTAATGGCATAAAAGTTCCTCAGTGTGGAGATAGTGTTGCAATGTAGACATGAACGGGCGAATTATTGAGCTTTACTGCCCTGTTTTATAGCCTCTTGCTGGCGGGTGAGTGGCTTCTACAGCGCGGAAAGGTTCCAAAATTTTGTAAGCGTGATCAACGCCTTGTGGCACTATCCACGAAACACCCGGCTCTAACGTAATAGTTTTGCCGTCCAGCGTGAGTTCGGCTTTGCCTTCAATCACATAGCCAGCCGTTTCATAATTGCGAGCCGTTGCACTCTTGTTTTCAGCATCGCCAGGCTGTTCGTTCCACATACGCAAGGCAATGTTGTCGCCACTTATCAACAGCTTTTGGCCCATGTTGCCAGTGTCTGCTTCTTGTGTGCTCACCGTCAGGTCAGCTTCTTTTACGGATTTAATATTCATACTTCTCTTGGTTGACTCGCTGAGCTAACCACTGGTGACTGCCTTCTTGATGAAGCAGGATCTCACCAGCTTTGCTCTGTTGTTATAAAGCTATCGCGATCGCTCCTTCCGTTTCTTCCTTCACGAGAAAGAATTTCTTTTATCAGTAGATATATATTTCAGCGATACAGTTGTAAGCGTAACGGACTAGAGATCCCGTTTGCCTGTAAGCTACTTTTCGGTAGCTAGCCCAGTAATGGCCTAGCTACTGAGCAATCACTTGAGAGGACTTTTCATCATGGCTGACACCCAAATCACAATTAAAGACAGCGGCCCTTTTCTCGTTAAAGGCCCTTTTACGCTTACCGATGCAGAAGGCAATGACTTTACAATTGACAAAGAAGCTGTCGCACTCTGCCGCTGCGGTGCATCAACGACACAACCCTTTTGTAATGGCACCCACCGAAAGATAGAATTTGAATCTGTCATCCGCGCACCTAAAGAAGGAGAATAGTTCTTCGTTCGCATGACCTATCCCACCACGCCAGACGGCCGCTACTTTGTTGTAAAAGATCGCCTCTGGCGGGCTACCGATCCCAGCCTGAAGGCAGAGGCTAAGCAGCAGCTAGTCAATCAGCTAATGGACGCTCGCAGACAGGTAAAGCAGGCTAAAAAGCACAACGATGATGACGCCTTACGTAGGGCGCGCACTCAGGTCAACACGGCAAAGATAGCCTTAGGCGAGCGAGGGCCGGTTTGGTGGGAAGATGGCGCGCCTGATTACAACCGTCATTTGGTCAAAAACACGCCTTATGCAAGCTGGTATTTGCAGTCCTCCTCGCAAACGGAGGGGCCAGACCCCACAGGGTCTAACTCAGGCTGACAGCGACTTTTCTCACCGTTTTGTTATATCTCGTTAAGCATTTTACGTTTATTCCTGCGCTTAGCAAAACGGTACGTTCCCAACACGCCAGAACTGGCAGTAAATCGCTACGAAGCCCCTGTATCAGTGGCTTCAGCCCATGCAAAGGCTGCTGCTGCTTGACTAAAAAGCCCCAAAAATCAACATTATTCATCCCGAGACACCCGAAAATAAGCGAAATAGTACTTGTGACCTAATAAGTCATGTGCTACAACTACATCGATGTTCTTTCGTGTTTCTCCTTATGAATAAAGCTGAGCTAATTGATGTTGTTGCAGAAAAAGCAGAGGTTTCTAAAAAAGACGCTGATGCGGTAGTGACGGCTGCGATTGAGTCAATTATGGAGTCTGTTGCTAACGGAGATAAGGTATCTCTAATTGGGTTTGGTAGCTTTGAGCCACGCGATCGCAAAGCCCGCGATGGCCGCAACCCCCAAACCGGCGAAACGATCAAAATTCCTGCGACTACAGTTCCTGCTTTCTCTGCAGGTAAAGGCTTTAAGCAGCTTGTTGCCGGAAAGTAACGCCATCTTTAACCTCAAACCCCTCTCTCTAAACGAATTTCGCCGAATCAAAATTGGCATAGATTCTACAGAAACCGGGTAAAATGCCGAGTCACAAGCGATCTGTGGCTCGGCATTTTTGCTTGCAACCGTTAGCCCCTAAAAGAAATCTCTTTCCTCTGGCCCCTCAATCAGCATCTCTTTTGGCTCGATGTCCAGCGCCCGTGATTCCATAAGATCCAAAATTTCCTGACCCACCCGCTCATAATCTTGCCACCCTGCTTCAGCTCTAGGATCTTTCACCGAATACACCGGCAGCCCTTGCAGCGCGGCCTTCTGAAACGCCGCCAGCCGCCGAACCCCTTGTTCAAACACCGGTAGATGAGCCTCCTGCAAAAGCGCCTTCACCTCTTCACCTGCTTTGCTTGGCTTTGGTGGAACAGCCGTAATTAATATGCGATAGTGCTCTGTGCTAATTTTTTTGAGATATTCAACTGTGAGCACGAGCGCGTCTAGGGCTAAAATGTCTGGCGTCGTTGGCAGCACCAATAGGTCGCAGGTTTTTGCTAGCGCTGAGAGGTCTTCAGGCGTAGGCCGCGCCTGGGTGTCAATGACTACGTTGCTATTGGGCCTTACGTTTTGCCCAGCTTCCCACTCGTCCATCACCGCAAAAGGCAGCTCGCCTCGACTGGCCCAGCCTAGTGCCGAGCGGTTAGGATCAGCATCTACCAGCAGCGTTTCGCCCTGCCCCTGCAAGAAGGCTGCAAGGTGAATAGCAGTTGTCGTTTTGCCGACGCCGCCTTTGAAGCTAGCAACCGTAATGATCATGGCTGAATATTGATTCGGAGCAGGGCAGAGAATAGCAGAAGGCGTATACAGTTTATACAGTGTTGAGACGTACGATACCGGGAGTGTGCTGGCTTATGGTCATTAACTTACCAAATGCGCAGGCAACTCAGCTATTGGGTCAGGCTTTGGGCGAGCAGCTACCGGCAGGCAGCGTTTTGCTACTTAAAGGCAACTTGGGCAGTGGTAAAACGACGCTGGTACAAGGGATTGGTCAAGGCTTGGGCGTGGCTGAAATCGATAGCCCTACGTTTACGCTCATTAATGAATACACCCAGGGTCGGCTACCGCTATACCATATCGATCTATACCGGCTGTCGGCGGCAGAAGCCGACGCGCTGTTTCTAGAAACCTATTGGGACGGCTTAGAGGTAGATCTGGGCATTGTGGCGATTGAATGGTCAGAGCGGCTAACGCACTTACCGCCTGAGCCTATAGATCTATCGTTGAGCTATCTGTCCGATTTGTCTGAGGGAAGACGCGCTGAGCTGCTGCTGCCGAAGTCGCTGAGTCTGGATTTGGGATGTTTTCAGCGAACTTAGCTGGTTGTAAACGCTAGCTAGGTCACGGTGGGCCTGGTGCCAGGTGTAGTGCGTTTCAACGTGCGATCGCCCCGCCACCGCCAGCCGCTTCCTCAACCCTTCATCTACTCTCAGCCTCAGCATCGCATCCTTAATAGCCTTAGCCGAACCGGGGCGAACGGCCAAAAAGTGCTTTTCGGACTCCCCAAGATCTGTGACGACCGGGAGATCGCTGGTGATCACAGGCGTTCCTGAGGCCATACCTTCTAACACTTTCAAGGGGCAGCATCCCTGCACTAGATTGCGGTCGTTTGCTTTTAGCGGTGCGACGATTACGTCTGTCTGATGCATAAAGACAGCTAGCTCGGCTTGAGAGCAGGCATCAAAAATCTGGACGGAGGATGCGATTCCCAATTTGTGAGCCAGCTTTTGTAGGCGACTGGCTTGCTTGCCTCGCGCTGGGCCGACGATTTTTAGCTGCGCGTTAAAGTCGCGGCGGTAGAGGGCGATCGCTTCTATTGCCAGCTCAACCCCTTGCCAGGTCGACAGCGTACCAAAGTAAAGCACTTCTAGCGTATCAATCACTCCAGGCTTAGCCGGTGCCGGGCCAGTGAATAGTAATAGGTCAACGCCATTGGGAATTACCTGAATTTGGCGATCGCAAACACCATGCCCAGCTAGATAGGCTTTGGTCACATGGCTAGGCGTCACAATCTTATCGGCAGCTTCTAAGCAAGCCTGCTCCTGGCTCTTCAGCTTATGCATCAGCTCTACATCCTCAGCAACCTTAGGATAGCGATACTTCAGCTCAATAGACGGCAGTCCGTTCACTTCAAAAATCAGCGACTCACAAAACTCACGCGCCACCATGCCTTCAAAAATAGAGCGCACCTGAATCACATCAAACCACTGTCCCTGTAGCCAAGTCCGCAGGTGTCTGCGAAAGCACATCACCCTATCTATCAGGGTTTTGCCAATAGCGGGCAGCACAGTATGCGTAACGCCTGGCCAGTTGACGGCTGGGCTAGCGGTGGAATTTGCGGCGACGGTTACCAGTTCGACGGTGCCGTAATGGTTGGCGAGCGATCGCACAAATGACTCAATATGGACGGCTGCGCCCTTGTGAGATGGCACCACATCAAACGAAATATAGGCAATTCTAGGCGTGAAGGCTGGTAGTGCGTCGCTATCGTACAGGTCAAAGGTCATGGAAAATCAGCGTTTGGAGGTTGATTTACATCAAGAACTTTTGAAGGATGCCCGAGTTTGCAAAGGTATATGACGGTTTTTGCGCAAAAATCGTCAATATAAACTTAAAATTGCTGCTGCTTCGACGTGATCTTCTTGTAGAAATGGGCATTATCGCATCAAGAACTTTTGATATCGCCTGGATATCTTAAGTATCACGCTTCCAAAAGTCAGACCAAAAGTCAGATTTGGAAAAAGGTCGAACTAGCAGCGCGCCCTATGGCTTTTAACTCAGGTTTATTTTCTACTCAACCGCTGTACGAAACGTCGGCCTCCGCAGTTCAGCTCAAGGTCTATACGGATCGAGTGGCCTCGCAAGATAAGCTTGCTGAAAAGCGGAAGCGCGTCTGTACTACTGTCGCAATTTCTGCTTTTGTACTGACTTTCTTAACGGTACTGATGGCACCCGCAGCGCCTACCTTTGCGCTTATTGCCACTGTGCTGTCAGCCATCACTGGGATCGTCGCTGCCATCCTTGCCCAATATTTAGGGCGCTTAGATGTCACCGATGTGCGATACAAGCTGCCGCCCCGCCTGTGCGACATGCTGGGTCGTGACATGGCAAAAGGCGCTGTTTTCAACATCCGCATAGATTTCTCTAAGTCAACTGCCAAACACAAAATGACGCATAAAGGCCCCTATCCTGCGCGTCGGGGCTGGAAGCAAGCTTTTTTTGAAGACCCCTGGTTACGCATTAGCGGCCAGCTTTTAGACAGTACGACGTTCGATATCACGCTGAGAGATCATACGGTGGTGCGTTCGGGCACTAAGCGCAGCAGCAGCGGCAAAATTAAGCACAAGCGTAAGGTCAAATTCAAAGGGTGTGAAGCTCAGCTCGTACTGAAGTATCCCCGCAAAAAATATGGTGCGATGAGCGTACTTGCCGCCGACCTATCTGAAGCTGTCAACATCCCTCACGGCATGACGCTAAAGCAGATAAAAGCCAATGACCATCAGCTCGTCATGCGAGTAAAAGCACCCGCTGAAGTGGGTGCTGCCGCTGAAAATCTCTATCAGCTCATTACTCAAATGCTGCTGAGTGCTTACCAGGCGCTTAACCTCTCCAAAGCGCTTTCAAAGGCCACAGGCTGATCGCTGTTTTAAATTTTCTCGAATCGCTACTCTTATTCTTCACTTGCTATGAAATCTACTGCTGAACGTCGCTATTACAGGGTATGGCTCAACCTCTTTTCCGTGATGGCGATCGCGATTGTTGTTTTAGGATGCGGCCAGGATAAAAACGCTGACGAGAACCTTCAATCCAACACGGCTATCACAACGCCAGTTGCGACTACAGTTGCCCCACAAAGCACGCCTCAAGCTAGCCTCGATAAAGTTAAGTTCAAGCAGGCAGACGGCTCAGAAAAATTCTCTCTTAAGTTCAAAGCAGACGGTACCAAGCTAGTAGATAGTGTTGATAATGAGCTGGCGCGGTTGACAGCTGATGAAAACAACAAAGTGAAAATAAAAGATGCTGACGATCAAACGCTAGGCTATGTTGTTAGCCACGATGGGTATTGGAAGATAGAAGATGCCGCACAGGCGCAAACGCTCTATGTACTGCGGCTTCAAGAAGATGGTGATTTGAAGCTAGAAGATGGTGATGATACGTCTATCTATCGAATTAAGGTGCGAGACTATGGCTATGAAATTGAAACGCCTGAGAAAGTCTCACTGTACAAGGTAAAGGTAAAAGGCGGTAAGCTCTCTTTGCGCGATGCTAACGAAGACACCGTGCTTTCTACAAAGTCAGCGATGACTTCTTCTGCAATGGCTGCTTTTGGATTTGACGTACTCACGCTGCCTCAGCAAGCGGGCCTGGCCTACGCAGTGAATTTAGCCGGAGGCCAATAGGCAATGCGATTGCAGCTTAGGTGGACAGATCCAAATACGCAACAGGTGCGATCGCCAACGCTAGAAACCCCAATAGCCTTTGGCCGAGAGTTTGGCGAAATGCCTAGCGCCTTTAAAGGTAAAGCGATTCGACGAATGGTGCTTGCTAGCGATGCGGTCATTCCCTTTCACGCTATTTTGGCAGAGCACAAAGGACGGCTCGTTATTTCAGATCGCCAGGAAGGCACCGGCACTTTGGTGAATGGAAAGGCAGGCTCAATACAGCCCGTGAACGATGGCGATCGCCTCACTATCGGCCCTTTTGAAATCACGGTGACTTTATTAGAGACGCTGCCGGAGGCACCACCGCAACCTCAGGCCGATCCCTTTGCGACTGCGGCTGCAATAGGTTTTGCGCCTGGATTTGCTGCGGGCTTAAGTACCCCTGCCGCAGTCAGTCATACAACAGGCCGCGCAGGAACAGAAAGCGCAGGCATAGAAAGCGCAGGGACAGTCAGCGTTCAGAATCCATGCGATCGCAAAGTAGGTTTCCTCTTCAAACGCCCCTGCAATCGCACCACCACCGCAGGCTGTTCCCACTGTCGCAATGGTCAGATCGATCCCGCTCGCGATCTCTATCAAGATGACTACGCCTACTATCCCAACTATGGCCGCTACCGTCGCGGCTATTGGGGCCACGACTACTATCATGACCGCGATCACTACAGCTACGATCCCAACAGACGCAGCGTAGATTTCAACGAATCTGATGCAGCGAGCTTTGAGCAAGAAGGCGATCGCGACTACGAAATGGATTTAGATGCCAGCTAAGATACCAGCTAAGATACCGACTAGCTGGTTCATCTACGCCCTCGGCAGCGGCTGGGGCCACCTTAACCGAGCCCTCGCCCTTGCTCAAGTCGCCGCCACCCGCCGCCGCGTCCATCTACTCACTAATAGCCCTTACGCCACCCGTCTCACTTCACTTGTCCAAACCCCTAATCTAACTCTGCACCAACCCTGCACTCAAGGGCTGAGCGCAGCCGAAGCCCGGCAGTCCATTCAATCTCTTTTAAAGAGTATTCAATACGACTGTCTCATCGTTGACACCTTTCCCCGCGGCCTGATCGGAGAGCTAGCCGACCTTATTCCACAGCAGCACCACGTCTCTCACGTTCTCATTCACAGAGATCTCAACCCGAAATACATCTCTGCCAAGGCGATCGCCCCCTTCGTCCGTCACCACTACAACGGCTTCCTCCTCCCCGGCGAACCCGATGTTCCCCTCGCTCACCTTCCTCAAGCGAAAATAACTGCCCCTTGGATCAGCCGCGATCACAACAATCTGCCAGATACTCAAGCGCTACGAACTCGATACAACATTCCAGCTAATAAGCCACTCATTGTTGTTGTAGGTGCAGGTCAGCCTAAAGAACTTGCTTTCTTTGGCACGATAGCGCAGCACCTAGCAAGGGCTTTCCCCGAATCAACCATTCGCTGCCTATCTGCGACTTGCCCACCCACTTGTCCTGCCGATTTATGGCTATATCACTGGCCAGGCATCGATATTTTGCAGCTCGCCAATGCAGTAGTCGGTGGCGGTGGCTATAACCTCACGCATGAATGCGCTGCGCTCAATATTCCTCTCGTCGGCTTCGCGTTTCCTCGTCGCTATGACCGTCAGACCCGGCGTATACAAAAATATGGTTGTTTAGTCGGGAATATAGGAGAGGCGATCGCGACACTCGAACCCTTGCTTCAGCGGCCAAAGCTCACAACGCCCTCTTATTCAAATGGGGTTTTGGATGCGATCGCCCACATCGAAACCTGGCAATCCAACCCATAACCCCCCCATAACCCCATTGAAGTATGGGCTGACGGTGGGCCAAGAGATTCGTTTAGAGCTTACAATGATTCATAGAAATCATACATAGCTGCTAATGTCCATACATCCGCTTGAAGAGGCCCAAAGCAACTTTCAAAAAATTATAGATGAGGTTTCTGAGTCTCATCGGCCTGCGATAGTGACTAGCCACAATAGCAATGTGGTCATTCTGGCTGAAGAAGACTGGGCCAGTATTCAAGAAACCCTTTATTTGCTCTCTGTGCCTGGGATGCGAGAGTCTATAAAAGAAGGTTTGGAGACACCTGTTGATGAGTGCTCTAAGGCGCTAAACTGGTGAGCTGGCAGCTCATTTACACTAAGCAGGCGTGTCTTCTGCAAGCCATCAGAATTATATTCCAACGACAATAAAATCGCTGGTGATAGGCGATCCGAACAGCCTCGTCAGTGCAATGCTACTATCTGCACTGATAGTCCAAAAGAGCCATGCCTGCCACTACAAAGCTTCCGCCTGCTACCATTGCGACATCTGCTCAGGCAGCGACCACACAGCCTACAAAACGAACAGCCTGGCGACAGTTCAAACGCGATCGCATGGCAATGCTCGGTACGCTCATCCTGCTCATTATCATCGCCAGCGTAATTATCGGGCCTTTCATCTACCCAATCTCTTACAGCGATATAGACTTCGCCCGCTCAACTGCCCCACCTAGCCTACAGCACCCATTAGGCACCAACGATTTAGGCCAAGACCAGCTCGCCAGAATGCTATGGGGCGGTCGCGTGAGTATCGCAGTGGGCATCACCGCTATGCTAGTTTCTATCTCTTTAGGCACGCTCATCGGCACAATTGCAGGATTCTGCGGCGGCTTCATCGACAACCTCCTCATGCGACTAACCGATCTATTCCTATCACTTCCCCAGCTTCCCCTTCTCCTTCTAATCATCTATCTATTCAGAGACAGCGTACGCGACATCGCTGGGCCAGAACTCGGCGTTTTTCTGTTGATTATCTTAGTCATCGGTGGCCTTACCTGGATGCCAACTGCGCGCTTAGTCAGAGCTGGGTTTTTAGCGACCAAAGAAAAAGAATTTGTTCAATCAGCGCGATCTTTGGGTGCACATCCCGTTCGCATCGTCTGTAGGCACATTCTGCCAAACGTCATTGGCCCAGTTATTGTTGCCGCCACGCTAGGCGTCGGCAACGCCATCATCACAGAGTCAACCCTTAGCTTTCTAGGCATCGGCTTCCCACCCGACGTACCCACCTGGGGTCGAATGCTCTTCGACGCCCAAAACTACATCGCGAGCGCCCCGCATCTCGTCATCTTTCCAGGACTCGCTATCTTCCTAACAGTCCTTAGCGTCAACTACGTAGGCGACGGCCTCAGAGATGCCCTCGACGTTCGCTCACATTCATAGAGAAGGCCCTAATAAGCCTCAGCCAGCAAATCAACAAGCTGGTCATAAAGCGCGTAAAATTCTAAGCAGCTCTCCTGTGTCAGCAAAGCCGTGCTCCCCCCTTCCGCAGCTTGATTATCGGCACAACTGTTGTAAGCAACTTCCAGTTCTTGTGCCAACGCCGCTGCATCTATGCTAGTCAAACCGTCTAAAGAAATTTGTCCGACACTACTCGCGCCAACATTCGGCCCAGTTACATCAGAAACGTTCGGCCCAGTTACATCAGAAACATTCGGCCCAGTCACATCAGAAACATTCGGCCCAGTCACATCAGAGACATTCGGCCCGGTTACATCAGAGACGTTAGAGCCGGTGTTATCGGAAACGTTAGGCATACTTGGCCCTGGCCCATTGATGATAGGGCCAGTTACATCAGAGACATTCGCCTGTGCGATAACGGGCGCTGCGCTTGCCAACACCGCTACCAACGCCAATGCGCGACAGCTCCACTTAAATGCTTTCATAAAAGACTCCTCGTTATATCTAGAACAAAAATTGCGCGTACTCTAAAGACCAATGGCCTCAAAAGCCTCTCTTACCGAGATGCCAACCCCCAAAATAAATCGCGGATCGCCGTCACCCTCGCCCACAACGTCACGTACCGCAGGCGTAAAGACAATTGGGAAGTTGGGAAACGGTGCAACAGAAACGCCCAGTCCCAAATCCTGCCCTGTCCATTCAGCAATCACATTCGTAGAAGGAACAACCTGTAAGGCCGCACTCCCAAATACACCCACACCAAATTCGCCATTAACAATATTGTCTACCGATCTAAATCGCCCTGAACCCGCGCCCGCGGTCAGGCTCAACCTGCTAAAGGGCTCCTCATAGTCACGGAGGGCAATTGTTCTAGTCACCACACCGTAATAGGTATTTTCAAAGTCGTTAAACTCAACTTCGTTATTATTTCTCAAGCGCCCTATGTTGATAATGCCTTCTCCACCAATCGCCGCGGCCCATCCATTACCAAACTGCTTGTGAACCTTTGCATTAAACCCACCGCTGAGCGGTGCCCTACTCCCCCCAAAGCTAGCCGCCGTATAAGAAACCTGAAGACCTACCGACTCACGCGCGTCGCCAATACCAAATCCAATACCCACTGCACCATCTTGCCGCCCCCCGCCAAACGTTGTTCCAGGATTTCTCCCGCCGCTAAATCGAGTTCGTGATTGGTAGCCTACGCCTGCAAATATCTGCCCTTTATCTGCGCCATAGCCTGTCGGTACCGCAATACTGATGCTAGGAAACGCCCGACGAGTTGTAACTGGTCTAGGCTCGGTGACTTCGATCAATTCGTTTTGAATGCGCTGAATTTCTTCTAGAGAGGGGAGCGATCGCTTACTAACTGCCGCCACCCATTCCTCTCTATTAGCACCAACGCTCAACGTCTCTTCTGTCGCTTCTATATCTAATAAAGGAGCTGCATCCAGTGAAGGTTCTACGGTGGCTAGAGACGTGATAGCTGATGCCTCAGTGATAGGGCGATCGCTTAGCATTTCTCTGTATTGGGCAAAAGCTGGAATGGTCGCGATCGCCCACAAAATGACGCTCGAAATAATAATAGAATTTACGCGCATGAAAAACGCTTCCTCTTGAAAGGTGTCGAAACAGCAGGCAGTAGAATAAATTATTCAAACGCAACAACAAAGGCGAAGATAGGAGGCTTCTATCAACACATCAGCCTGTAAAGGGGTGTTACGTACCTTGTGTATAAAAAGTAATAAATCTAATGAGTTACACGCAACCTACTGAGCACTTCCGTACAAATCCTTAGCAAAGTCGTGAAGCTTTGAACAATACGACAAAAATAAGAGAATCTACTGAAAAGAAACTACTGAGAAATTACCATTATTGTGCCGATACGTACTACCTGCTGCGCTTTTTACGTAAGACGCTTCTTCTCTAAAACAAATCAGCTTGATACATTCGTGAGTTGAGCGGGTTATATAAGACTGCATCTGTTAGGCTCTGCGGTTTTGGTACTTATTGAGCTTCGATCCCCCCGAAAGATAAGAAACGTAGTAAGGCGGTTGTTACCTCAAATGAGCAATACTTCAAAAGTACGACGAACATTTTTTGCTGGACTATGGGCCTTGCTTGCAGCCTGTTCGTTTGAGCTGTTGACTGCCGAGTCGCGTCTGCTGCTAGCCGCAGAGCCCGCTGTTGTCGGCTTACCTGCACTATCTCCTGACGGTGCTCAAAATAGCGCCATCCCAGCCCAAACAAATCTAAACGATACTTACACGCTAGGCGCGGGTGACTCAGTTAGCGTCAATATCTTTAATGTACCGGAGTATAGCGGCGATCAAAAAGTCCTCGCAGATGGCTCTCTAAACCTCCCAGTCGTGGGCCGAGTGAGCGTTAATGGTCTGACGCTTCAGTCCGCTGGTCAGGTAATTGGTGCGGCCTATCAAGGAGAGCTGCGCTACCCGCAGGTGACAGTAGTGCTTAACGAGCCTCGGCCCTTGAGGGTAGCGATCGCAGGTGAAGTTGGTCAGCCCGGCCTATACACGCTGACGCCCGAAAATGGCGCTCAATTTCCCACCGTTGCCCAAGCGCTACAAACCGCAGGCGGTGTTACCCAAGCTGCCGACTTGCGCCAGGTGCAGCTCAGACGAGCCGCTGACGGCAGCACTCAAACGGTGACGCTCGACCTGTGGGAACTGTTGAATAATGGTGATGTAGAACAGGATATTGCCTTACGCGATGGCGACGCAATTGTCATCAGTGAAACTAACGCAGTCGATATTGCTGAGACAAATCGGCTAGCTGCCTCCAACCTATCGGCCAGTGTAGAACAAGATATGGTAGTGGCCATCATCGGTGAGGTGTTTCGCCCAGGGGCCTACGAATTTACCGCTAAGAATGCACAAAACAGTGGTAGAACAACGGTGACTCAAGTTGTGAAAACAGCAGGTGGCATCAAGCCTTCTGCCGATATTCGCCATATTCAGGTGCGACGGCAAACGCGCGGCGGTAATGAACAGCTCATTGATATAGACTTTTGGCAGCTCTTGCAAGAAGGCGATATCAGTCAGGATTTGGTGTTGCAACAAGGTGACACTGTAATCATTCCAATGGCTACAGATACGACACCTGCTGAAGTTGCGCAGCTTACGGCGGCTAATTTTTCACCTGATAAAGTAACTGTTAATGTTGTTGGCGAAGTAGAACGCCCTGGTGTAATTAACACGTCGCCTGATACTACGCTCAATCAGGCGGTGCTAGCGGCAGGTGGATTCACGCAGCGCGCAACCGAAACCGTTGAGCTAATTCGGCTTAACCCCAACGGCACCGTCACGCAGCGAGAAGTTCAGGTAGATTTGACGACAGGGATCGATCCGGAGAAGAATCCGCTCATTTTGAATAATGATGTGGTGGTGGTAGGCCGCAACGGTCGGGCTCAGTTTAATGATGCGGTGGGTTCTGTGTTTAGTCCGCTCATTCAGCTTGCCTCGCCGCTGAATTTGCTTTTCAGATTGTTTTAACACTTTCCTGTTCTTCCTTTTCCTAACACATTCTTTTAACGCTATCGCGTGATCGCATGGACATTTTTCAAGCTACGCCCTTACCCACCACGATCAACAATAATGATGCATCCGTTGCGCCGATTGCGATCGCGCCTACTGAAAGTTCTTCGATGCTGGCGGCCTGGCAGCTTAACGCCCAGCAAGAAGAAGATATGGACTTACGAAGCTTGCTGCTGGTGTTCAGGCGTAGAGCCTGGGTGATAGCAGGTGTTGCTACAATGGTGATGGCCTTGGTTACGACTAAAGCTTTGCAGCAACAGAAGATATACGAAGGTCAGTTTAGAGTTCTTGTAGAGCCTGTAAATGCCGATCAGGACTTCACAGATTTGCCTTCTATTCTAGGAGAGCAGTCAATCGGTAAGTCGGGTCTAGACTATGAAACTCAGGTACAGGTATTACGCAGTCCTGAGCTAATTGAGCCAGTGGCCGAACAGCTTAGCCAAACCTATCCTGAGATAGACTATCTCACCCTGCTAAACAATCTCAAGATCACTCGCCTTGGTGAAACTAAAATTTTAGAAGTTAGCTATGCTGGCCCAGACCCTGTTCAAATTCAAGTCATTCTCGACCAGCTTTCTAAAACGTATCTAAAATACTCACTAGAAGAGCGACAAACTAACTTGCGACAGGGCATCAATTTTGTAGAAAATCAGCTTCCTGATTTGCAAGCTCAGGTTGATTCTATTCAAGACCGGCTAGAAAGCTTTCGCCGCCAGTACGATTTTATTACGCCTGAGATGCAATCTTCTCAGCTGTCGCGGCAAACAACCGGACTTATTGAGCAGCGCCTGAGTCTTGATACTCGGCTCTCTGAAGCGCAGCAAATTGCCCAAAATTTGCAGGTACAAGACGGCGCGCTCGCTGCGCTTGACGGTGCGCCTATCTATCAGCAGCTACTGCGTGATCTGCGAGCAGTAGAAACAAAGATAGCGGCAGAGCTAACCAGATTTGATCCTAGCAGCCTGGCTATTCGTGTATTAGAAGAAGAGCGAGAGAATATTTTACCGCTGTTGCAGCAAGAAGCTGAGCGGGTGGTGGGTACTAAGCAGGCGATCGCAACTAATAACTTACAGGTCATTGCAGGTCAGAGCGAGACGCTGCTGAATGCTGAAAGTCAGGTAGAACAGGTAATCGGTCAGCTCCCATCACTCATTCGGCAATATACTGACCTCCAGCGCGAGCTAGAGATTTCGACAGAAGCACTCACCCGGTTTAGGGTCACCCGTGAAACGCTAGAAATTGAAGCGGCTCAAACAGAAATTCCGTGGCAGCTTATCGAAGTTCCGGTGCAGCCAACCGAGCCCATCTCTCCTAATCTACCACGCAGCATTTTGATGGGCATCGCCGCTAGCCTGCTGTTGGGTCTAATGGCTGCACTCCTCATTGAAAAGCTCGATAATGTTTATCACACCATAGACGAACTCAAGGCCGGAACCAAGCTGCCGCTGTTGGGTACTTTACCCTTCAACCGCGAGCTAAGAGATAGTCGAACGGATAAGCGGTCGGCGCTGAGTAGAATTGCAGATTCGCTCTCTAAAGGATCGATTGGCAAGTCTCCTTACTACGCCTACGATAGTGAAGCAAATTTTTTAGAAGCCCTGCGGGTTTTGCACACCAATATTCGGATGCTAGGCTCAGACCATGCCATCCGCTCTATTATCATTAGCTCTGCCTTACCCGGAGATGGAAAGTCTACGGTATCGGCTCACTTAGCTCAGGTTGCAATGGCGATGGGCCAAAGGGTGCTGGTCGTAGACGCCGATTTGCGTAAGCCTCAGATTCACGACCGTTTAGATCTTCCTAATAAGCTTGGGCTTTCTAATTTGATTGCTGACGATTTGCCTCTCAAGTCTGTGATTCAACAGGCCGATCCTAACGGTCAGCTATTCGTATTAACGGCAGGTAAGATTCCGCCCGATCCAACAAAGCTGCTAGCCTCTCAAAAAATGCAGCAGCTTATGGGTACCTTCGAGCGCTGTTTTGATCTGGTAATTTACGACGCGCCGCCGACAACTGGCCTAGCTGACGTGAGCTTAATCGGTCAGCGCACCGATGGCTTAGTGCTTGTGACTCGCATCGGTAAAACAGATAGAACAGTGCTTTCACAAACTATCGAAACGCTGAGGCTGGCGCAAATTCCGACATTGGGCTTAGTGGCTAACGGCGTCAAATCTTCTGGCATGAGCGGCTATCGCTACTACGCGTATGGCTATGGTAGCGATGCGGCTATCGACGAGACTGTAGAACTGAGTACAGTTCAATCTGCTCGCTTTAACACTTTCTCAAAAGATGACGACCTTCCTTTCTAAACGCAGTTTGCTCTATTCAGGAATCCAGTCAACGCTTTGCAAGCAGGTGCAATGGCAGCATCCTAAAGTAAAGCAGGGTGGAATTGATCAAACTCAGATCGCGATCTCCAGTGCGCCAACCGAGCCCACACCGTTCTCGTTCCTGGTCATGGGCGATACTGACGCAGGGCCCTCACCGCGAGCGAATACGTCTGAGTTTGCTAATGCTTTTGCTCAGCAGTTGCTCTTGCAGCTAGGTGAGAGTCGTTTTCTGTTGCATACAGGTGATGTCACCTATCCAGTTGGCTCATACGAGAATTACTTACGTGGGTTCCTGCAACCTTATCACTCACTACTGGCTGACCTGCCTAAAAACGGCGGCTATCGAAGTGATGATATTGTCTTTGCCCGACCGCTATTGCCGGTGCCAGGCAATCATGACTATGCAAGAGAGAGGAATGCTGGTTTGTTACCGCGTTTGCTAAGCGCGTTGTGCGATCGCCTCCGCAGCATAGGCATTGACCTAGGCCACTATGACGGCTCGGGTTCGGAGGCGTACGGCCAAACCTTTTTAGACGACTTGTCTGTGCGATCACCCGAACAGCTCACCGCTCACTTAGCCGCTCACTACAGCGCTCTATGCGGCATAGGTACCACTACAAACGCTACCTACTGCCTAAACTATCAGCCTGGCCAGTTTACTCGTTTGCCCAACCGCTACTATCGCTTTTGCTACGGCGGCGTAGATTTTTTTGCGCTAGATTCTAGCACCTGGAACGCTGGCTGCGACGCTAAAGATTTCGATGTGGAGCAGCTAGCTTGGTTAGAAGACTCATTGATAACCTCCTGGCGATCGCCCGGCAAGATAGGCCGAATTGTCTATCTCCATCATTCTCCTTATACCACCGAAGAAATTCGCTGGCAGCAGCCAGAGACGCTTTGGGTACGCAAGCATTTACGCACTGTTTTGGATCGTGTCGCGGCAGCTCTAGAGAAAACTACTGACGTTGATCAACAGCAAGATCCCTTAATTGACCTAATAATCAGTGGCCATGCGCACTGTTTAGAACATCTAAAAACCGCTCAAACAGGCCATGCCGATAGTGAGATGGACTGGCTAGTCTGCGGGGGAAGTGGTGCTGGCCTAAGAAGACAGAGGCAGGCGGGTGCTGATATTTTAGGAAAAATTTTTCATAGCAAGAGAAGCTACACTGGCGTTGTTGCAAAGTCTCAGCTTTATGCGGGTGTTCGCGGCTATAGATCCAAAAGACAGCAGTTTCATAGCTTTGTTAAGATCAACGTGCGCCCTCTGCACGCTCAAAAAATTGAAGTTTGTCCGTTCCTGGTCAGTCAATTTGCGGGTGAGTGGCAGACTCAGGCTTTGAAGCCTCTACGCTTAGGTGCTGTAGAAGCTTCTTCAAGTGCGATCGCTATAAAAGCTAGCTAAAGCCCTTTCTACTACCTCTAACGGCTTAATCTTAAGCCTGCTCAAGGCTAAGCTATGGACACTTACGTAGACACTCATCTATCAACTTTTTTACTTTAGCTCGCTGTAATCGCTTATTTCTACCTTTATCTCGGGAAACTTAACTACAGCAGACATCAAACTTCTTCAACCGAAAAAGAATGATGTGTTCAGGCATATTGTGATTAGTTTTTGCTTTGGCGCTTACATCCTTAACAGGTTTATGTCGTCACATCGATAACACATGATGCATTACTAAAACGTGAATATCTGCTTCGCTGTAAAATTTTTGATTCTGTTGCATCGGTGAATTTTGCAACAAGCTGTATAAAATCAAACAAAAGGGTGCTGATTTTAGAATAACGCTATGTATCTTGAATTAACTGCAAAGCTACATTTGCGACTACCGAATAAAGTACGAATGTAACAAACGTTTTCCCACGTAGGAAAATAGCAAATGACCATCTATTGGATCTACTTAATCGTCTGTGTAATTTCTACAGGAGTTGTTCTTACCTCAACACCCTTTATCAAATCAATCGCGCTCAAATTTAAGAAGATAGACGCACCTTCAGATCGAAAGGTACATCAACAGCCGATGGTACGGCTAGGTGGCGTAGCTATCTTTGGCTCCACTCTACTCTCTCTCCTCTGCGTCTGCCTATTCGACTCGGGTAGATATCTAACGCCAGATTCACTCTCAACCGTTTTACTTCTATTGCTAGGTGGCAGTGGCTTTTTCCTAGTAGGTTTCACAGACGATCTTTTCGATCTGTCTCCTTTCCATCGCTTATGGATGCAAGCTGCGATCGCAACTGCACTCTGGTGGTTTGGCATTCGCGTCGATACGATAATACTGCCGGGAATAGAGACGCCGATTTCGCTAGGTCTATTGAGTCTGCCAATCACCGTAATATGGCTAGCGGGCGTGGTAAATGCGATTAACTGGATAGATGGCCTAGATGGGCTAGCTGCTGGCGTATCGAGTATTGTCACGATGGTGCTAGTGGTCATGGCGATCGCTATGGCGCAGCCGGTCACTGCTCTTATCGGCTCGGCGCTGCTAGGTAGCCTACTTGGCTTTTTGTACTACAACTACAACCCAGCCGAAATTTTTATGGGAGATGGCGGATCTTACTTTATTGGATTTACCCTAGCTAGCCTATGCATTGTCGGCCCGCAACATATCGATAATCCGTTTTCGACGCTGCTACCGCTTGTTATCCTAGCGATTCCTGTTGGCGATATGACCGGTGTTATTCTAGCCAGGCTCTACCGTAAAAACTCTCCTTTTAGCGCCGATAACCGTCACCTTCATCACCGACTACTGAGTTTAGATCTCTCCCATAAGGCTGTTGTGTGGATTGTTTATGTATTAACACTGGCGACGGGTAGTTTAGCGTTAGCAATGGTGGGAATAGTCAGTAGTCTGACACTTCTCCTGGAGTTGGTTGCGCTGTTAGGCTTTTGCGCCTGGCATCTACGACAAGTTTTAATTGTGCCTTCTGAAGGCCGTAATATTGTTATGAGAAAGAAGATATGGTACTCGAAAAACCTTTAGTTCGAAACGTTTGGGTATCGGAAGAAACCATCAAAAATCCGATGGCTTCAGGTTCTAGCGCTTTGCAGCTACTGATCATGACGCAGTTCTTTCCACCCGATTTTGCGGCCACCGGTCAGCTTATAGAAGAGCTGGTCAATCAGCTTGGCAAGCAAGACGTTGATGTCAGCGTATTTACCGGACAGCCGGGGTACGCCTTTGCTAAGGGCGAAGCGCCTAAAGTAGAGCAAAAAGAGAGCGTGTGGATCAAGCGATCGCGCATGAGCCAGCTTTTTCCCAGCCGAATCCGCGGCAAAGCTATCAACGGGCTAATGTTTGCTATTCGCGCTATGTTGCACCTATTTCGGCGCTCCAGTCAGTATCAGGCGCTTTTAGTCACGACCGCGCCGCCTTTTTTACCTGTGATTGGCTATCTTGCAAACGTACTGTTCGGCCTACCTTACGTTTGCTTGCTGTATGACTTGTATCCTGATATTGCTGTAGAGCTAGAAGTGGTATCTGTCAACAACCCTGTTGCAAAGATATGGCGGGCACTAAACCGTCAGGTTTGGCGCAGGTCGGCTAGTGTAATTGTGCTGAGTTCTTCGATGAAGCAGCGAATTGTAGAACACTGCCCAGATATTGAAGCCAAAATATCCGTCATTCATAGCTGGTCGAACGATAAGCAGATTGTACCGATCGCCAAAGAAGATAACTGGTTTGCCAAAGAGCACGGCCTCACAGATAATTTTGTGGTGCTCTACTCCGGTAACATGGGGCGATGCCATGACATTGATACACTGTTTGAAACGGCAAAATTACTAAAAGACGAGCCTATTACGTTCGTTTGTATTGGTGGCGGTGCTAAGCGCACAAATCTGATGGCACAGGTAGAAGACAGTAGGCTAGAAAACTTTCGTTTTCTAGCCTATCAAGAAAAATCTGTTTTACCCTATTCACTGACCGCCAGCGATCTTTCCTTAGTGAGCGTAGCACCTGGCATGGAAAGTTTAGTGGCTCCCAGCAAGCTATATCCAGCAATGGCAACCGGCCGACCGATCGCGGCAATTTGTTCCTCTTTGTCTTATTTAGGCTCTTTACTAGAAACGGCTAACTGCGGCACCGCCTTTAACAACGGTGAAGCCCAGCAGCTAGCTGACTATATTCTTGAGCTATCTCAAGATAAAGAGAAAGCCAGCCGCCTCGGAAAATCTGGTCGTCAATACTTAGAAACTCACTTCACACCTGAAATTATTGCGGAGCAGTATTTAGAAGTTGTTGAGTCAGCAGCGACTTCACTATCCGGCTCATTCGCTCAAAGCGCTACTTCAAATTCATAAGGTAAAACATAAAATAGAATAAGTAAAAAGGCGCGGTCTACATAGTTAGATCACGCCTTTTTAGATTGTCCCTTTGCTTGTTTTTAGATGCCTTTGGGAACCTTGTTTATACGGACAGAACAGCCAAATCAATCAATACAAGTTTGCTTGTTCTAATACGTCCCTGGGCATCTTAACTCTGTAGTAGATTCGTTTTCAATAGGAAATTTGTTATGCCTGAAACTAACAGTATTATACGTGGTGGCATTATTCTCAACGAGATCTTGATTGATCCTAACAGTGCATTCGGACAAAACTTTGATACAGACAACAGCGGTGCTGCTGAAAATACAGATGAATTTATAGAACTCTACAATAATTCTAACGAGACTCTTAGTATAGGCGGTTTGGAGCTTTGGGATGCTAAAGCTGGCAATTGGTTTACTTTTGATGCAAATGCAGTGCTAGAAGGGGGCGGCTATGCTTATGTCGCTGTGGGCACCAGCGGTGGTACGCTTAGCTTGCCCAACAGCAATAGCTTAGCGTTTGATGCAGGCCGAAGATCGGTTGTATTCAACAACAGCGGCGACAATGTAGTTCTGTACGATCGAGTCACAGATGAATTCATTCAGTTTACTTACAATGATGACGCGATTGACAACCCTATCACTGACTATCGAGGATTTTCTCGTACGGCAAGCCGTAACGGCGACGTAGAAAATTGGGGCCAGGATAATGATGGCACTTCCCTTGTTCGCGATCTGTTTTCGAGTACTCAGGTACTCAGACAGGATCAAATTTTGTCCGATAGACTTGCCACGCCTGGTATGTCTAATGGCGGCGGCACTGAGTTTGATGATGTTATTGTTGGCAGCAGCCTCAGAGACACTATTACTGGCGGCGGCGGTGATGACACCATTTCTGGTGGGGCTGGCAATGACATTTTGCGCGGCAATAGCGGTAGAGATACCTTGAATGGCGATGAGGGCAACGACAAGCTATTTGGTGGCCTTGGCAACGACCGTCTGTACGGCAATAGCGGCGACGACATATTGAATGGCGGCACTGGCAACGACAATTTGAGTGGTGGTGTTGGTCATGATGAGCTAACTGGTGGTGACGGTGACGATCGTCTTAATGGCGGGGGTGCTACGGCAGGCGAGATAGATACTTTGATTGGACGTGCGGGTGCTGATACTTTTGTGTTAGGACGACGAAACGGCACTATTCTCTATGCGGGTGGACAAGGAAGTCGAGGGGCTGGTGACAGGGCTATTATCAAAGACTTTAATCTCGGTGAGGGAGATATAATTGAGCTAGCAGGCTCTGCCTCTGACTATTTTATTGAAACGTACAGCGCCGGAAGCCGCTCTCGCTTGCTTGCGAACATAGGCGGGCAAGAGGAGCTAATTGCTGTGTTTGCTAACGACATTACCGCTCAAAACGTTGATCTATTAACGGGCACAGGCTTTAGCTTCGTATAGTGATAAATCAGCTACTATTATCTAGCGATGTTTAATCGCATAGCAGCGGCTAGTTGATATCAAATTAAAAAAAGGTCGTTTGATTTATACAAATCAAACGACCTTTTTCTTTAAAGATGCGAATACTCTTCTTTGAAAAATAGCGGCAACCGTCTGTTGCTTATCTTCAAATGCTTTTATCAAAGATCTGTTCAATATGATGACATGGTAAAGGATGCCAGTATTCTCACTAATCTCTAAGTAGCATTTGTAGTATTTAGTACAAGCAATTTTACGGTAGTGTTCCGTAGTTTTACGATTGCTACAGCTTTTTAACGAGATTTTTTGACATGCCTAATACAGCCAGCACTTTACTCGGCGGAATTATTATTCATGAGGTTCTCAGCGATCCTAGTGGCGCTGCCTTCAACTTTGACACCGATCGCAGCGGCAGCGCTAGAGCTGGTGATGAGTTTATAGAGCTATACAATACCTCTGAAGATACTATCGATATTAGTGGCCTGCAGCTTTGGGATGCCGCGGCTGGAAACTGGTTTACGATTCCTAACGGCTCTTTGTTGGAATCTAGAAAATACGCATATATTGTTTCAGGAACCAGCGGTGGCACACTGCCAAAAGCTAACAGTACGACGCTAGTTTTTGATGCTGGACTGGGAAACTCAGGCGTATTCAACAATTCTGGTGATAACATCGTTCTGCTTGACCCTAACGCAAACGAATACGTTCAGCTCACCTACAACGGCGCTGCGGCTGATAGTCCTGTCACTTATGCAGGATTCTCTCCTACCGCGGCTTTAGTTGGCACTGTAGAGGATTGGGGAACGACGACTGACGGCGTTTCGCTGGTACGCGACCCTTCTAGTAGCGCAAATGTCATCAACCAGACTGACATTCTTAGCGCGGCGCAAGGGCAGCCTACGGCCACACCTGGCTATGCCAACGTGGGCGGTACAGAGAATAATGACACTATTATTGGGACTAGCACTCCCAATGTTTTAAGAGGCGGCGCTGGCAATGACACAATATCGGGCGCGAATGGCAATGATAAGCTGTTTGGCAATGACGGTAACGATACTTTGTTTGGTGGAGCCAACAACGACCTGATATTCGGCGGACTAGGGGTTGATGTGCTCTATGGCGAGAGCGGTCGTGATAAGCTACGGGGCCAGGCAGGTATGGATGACCTTTATGGCGGTAGCGGTAACGATGATATTCGAGGCGGCAGCGGTCGCGATAGCTTAACCGGAGAATCTGGAAACGACCGTTTGCAGGGGCAAGCAGGCGACGACTTTTTGAACGGTGGCGGTACGAATGTTGGTGAGAGAGACTTCTTGATCGGGGGTAGCGGTGCTGACACTTTTGTCTTAGGCGTGGCGGGCGACGTTCTCTACGATAATGGGGGTGCTGATAGAGCCATTATTAGAGATTTTGACTTCTCTGAGGGTGATGTGATTCAGCTATTTGGATCAGCTAGTGACTATCAATTGCAAACTGTTCGTTCTACAGGGAATTCGCGAATTGTTCTGAACAGCACAAGTGATATTATTGCTGTTTTCGCAAATGATGTTTCTGGCAGCATTGATTTGTCGGCGGGCATCGGCGTTAATTTTGTCTAAGTGGTCTGCTTGACTATTCTCGTCTAGTCAGCTTTAGCTAGACGTGCCACTCTCCTATCACTACTTTCGATTAGTGTCTATCCGTGAGATTTCCCTTGTATGTGCGAAATCTCACGGTTATTTTGTATCTATCCATTAGTTTTTGTTGATAGGTTAGATAAGTATGGCAGTGTCTGGAGTTGT
Source organism: uncultured cyanobacterium (assembly GCA_963793265.1). GTDB lineage: Bacteria > Cyanobacteriota > Cyanobacteriia > Phormidesmidales > Phormidesmidaceae > Phormidesmis. Next base: position 246,727 of record CAWBZI010000001.1, on the reverse strand, counting down.
GGGGATTGATATTAATAAGGCAGTTCGGAATGCTTTGTTTGAACCGAAGGTGCAGCTACAGGTGCAGCGCAATCAACCTGTATTCATCTGGTCGATGGGGAAGGTTGGCAGCACTTCTATTGCCAAGGCTCTCAATAGCGTCAAAGGGGTTGCGGTTTTTACAAGCCACTTTATGAATGATCCGGTGCATCCGCGATCGCAAGTCCTCTACAAACACCTAATAGCGCCTAAAATCCCGCTAAAAATTATTTCTCTAGTCAGAGATCCTATCGGCAAAAACGTATCTTCATTCTTTCAAAACTACGAGAAAAATACAGGGCGCGCCTATGCCACATCAGACTTCAGTTTAGAAGCCTTAAACGATCTATTTTTTAACAAATACCAGCACCACAATTCGCCGCTGACGTGGTTTGATCAGTACATCAAACGCTACACTGGCATTGATGTGTATGCTAAACCTTTTCCTCTCAGCGAAAAATCCTGCACGTACCAGCAAGATGACTTTGAGCTATTGGTCATGCGCTGTGACTTAGAAGACGCCCAAAAGACACGCCAGGTTGAAGCATTCTTAAATCTGGAGCCCGGCGCATTCAATATTGTTTCTCGCAATGTGGGCGCTAGTAAAGAATATTCTAAAACATACGACGAGTTTAAGCGGCATATCCAATTTCCGAAAGGTTATTTAGATAGGATGCAGCAGTCTCAGTATCTTCAACATTTTTATTCTAAAGCTGAGATAGACCAAATCTTAGAACGCTGGGTATAGGGCTGGCTTGGGTGCTTTTAAGATAAAAATGTTAGAGAAGATTGAGAGTAGAGTATGAGTTTGAAGTCTCTGGCTATCAGAGGACTATTTTGGTCTGTGGTACAAAAATGGGGCGGTTTGTTTTTTCATTCTGCCTCTTTGCTGCTGCTGACACGCCTTTTGTCTGCTGAGGCTTTTGGCTTAGTTGCGCTCGCTAACGTGGTCGTCGCCTTTATTCGCGTTTTTGTTGAACAGGGGTTTGCCCAGGCGATTGTTCAGGCTAAAGAGCTAAAGCCTGAGAGCCTGGATACGGCTTTTTGGAGCAGCCTGGCGATTAGCTTAATACTCAGTGCCGTTACTTTCTTGAGCGCTGATGCGATCGCTATTCAGTTCAAAGCGCCCGAGCTGGCTTTAGTGCTCAAAAGTCTCTCGCCTGTATTTGTTCTAATTGCGCTCAACAGCGTACAAACGGCCATCCTTCAACGGCAGCTAAAGTTCAAGTCGCTAGCGATTCGCTCGTTGCTAGCACTCTCTATCGGCGGCGTTGTGGCAATGGTGATGGCGCTGGCAGGATTTGGAGTTTGGAGCCTGGTCGCACAAGAACTAACGCGGGCATTAGTCGCCGTAGTCGTGCTTTGGCAAGTGGGTAAGTGGCGGCCTCGACTGAGGTTTTCTTTCTCTTCTCTAAAGGAGCTGCTTGCTTTCGGCATCAGCATTATGGGTATTAACATTCTTAATGTTGTAAATCGCCGTTCTGACGATCTGCTTGTGGGTTATTACTTAGGCACCGCTGCATTAGGTTATTACAACGTCGCCTATCAACTGCTGCTGCTAATGACTCAGCTAATCAATGCGCCTGTGAATCAGGTGGCATTTTCAGCGTTTGCCAAGCTGCAAGACAACCTTCCTTTGCTGCGCAAAACCCTCTATAGCAGCACTAAAATGGTGGGCCTAGTCTCAATTCCAGCATTTTTATTTGCCGCTGCCCTTGCGCCTCAGCTTGTACCGTTGTTATTCGGTGACAAATGGGCTCCGAGTATTCCTGTGATGCAGGTATTGGCACTCATTGGCCCAATTCACGCGATGGGCGGTTTGAATGCAAACCTGATGATTGCAATGGGCAAGCCTTCCTGGCGACTGGGGTTTAACTTTCTCAATGCGGCAGTTAACTTTCCGGCCTTTTTTATTGCTGTGCGCTGGGGAATTTGGGCCGTTGCGCTGGCTTATGTCGTGCGGGGCTACCTGCTGTTTCCGCTGCCGCTTCTAGCAATTCGGAAACTGACTCAAATTAGCTACGCGACCTATGTTAAGGAAGTTTGGCCGGTGGTATTCAGCGGAATGCTAGCGACTTTAGGCATGGTCTGCCTGCAGCAAATAGAAGCTTCTTGGCTTTCTAACTGGGCGATGGTAGTAAGCTGTGTGGCTTTGGGCGTCGTGATTTATGTGGGCTGCGTGTCAAGAGTTTCGCCCGGTACGCTGGCTAAGGTCACCAGGCTAGTGCTGCAAAAAGCTGCCTGACCCGTGAGAAATCTGTTTTTTAGACTTTTTGGGCTTCTGTATGGCTAGTGTGATGGATTTGGAAATTAATAAAGATGGCAGCGCTAGCACAGCGCCTATCTTTATCGTTGGTATGCCCCGCTCAGGAACGACCCTACTCAGCCGGTTGCTCTCTGCTCATTCAAACATTTGTATTGCCCCAGAAAGCCACCTTTTAAACTATTGGATGCAGCGTTTTCCGCCCGACGTGATTAGATCACAAGAAGGCTTTCAAAACTTTTGGCATACGTTTACCAACAGCCAGCGGTTTGGTTACTTTGATTTGGATGCATGCTCACTGTATGATTCGGTTTTTACTGAAGCGAACAAAGCGAATCTGGATAGAAATGGGAATAAATACAGAAATTTATTCTCCGGCTTGCTGAAGCAATATGCTGAAAAGAGAAACAAACCTCGCTGGGGAGAAAAGACACCTGCACACTACGCTTATATCGAACAGCTTTTGAACTGGTATCCTAACGCTCAAATTATCTATATGATTCGCGATCCTAGAAGCGTCGCTGCTTCGATGGCAAGAGTGCCCTGGGGAGGAAGTGATGTTGTTGCCCATGCGCTCAGGTGGCAAGATAGCGTTAAGCACCTGCAGTGGTGGGCCTCGGATACTAGGGTTTACCCAATGCGCTATGAAGCCTTAGCAAAGTCACCAAGATCTTCTTTGATAGAAGCCTGTAGCTTTCTTAAAGAACAGTTTGAGCCTGCAATGCTTACCCCTACTAACCAGGCTGTCCCTGATGCAGATCTGTATTCTTCCGAATGGGCCGCGTCTCATTTCTCGGCGGCGGCAGGCTCTGTGAATACTAAAAGCTTGGAAAGCTGGAAGACTGATTTGCCCAGCGGTGATATTGCCTTAGTAGAATATTTGAATAAAAAACAAATGGAAGAGCTGGGCTATGAGATAGTTGGCGCAAAGTTGAGTTTGACAAGCAAGCTACGCGCCAAGCTGTATTTACCCAGCAAAGAACTCAGTAAAGCTATTGACAGAACCTTTCTTAAAAGAAAGCAAGTTCAAAGGAATTGGGCTTAGATATGTCTTTAAAAGTTTCTGACTACTTTTTGCTTCTCAACGTCATTGGCTCGTTTCTCATGCTGCTCTACGATGCTGAGGTAGGGCTAAGGTATACATTTGCTGCTAGCTGCCTGGTCGTGCCTTACTACGTTTTCCCAATCTCGCTGCGGCTCAAGCAAACCTGCCTATTTATCTCGTTCGTATTGTGGCTGACGCATCTTTTGCGACCGTTTATACTGCTGCCTAATTTAGAGCTATTTAAGTACGTCCGCTTCAGCAGTATCAGCAATGACCTTATTCAAGCATCTCTTGTTCAAACGGGACTCTATAGCGGCTGTTTGTTGGTAGGATTTTGCCTGACTTCTATGATACTAGCGCCGAGTAGTCGAGAGCTGCTGGCAAACGGCCATCTTGCTAAAGCTGCCGGGCGCTCGAAAAGCCTGCTAGAGAAAAAGCAAAAGTATGTTCAAGCAGCCGCAACAGTCGCTCTATTGATGAGCACCGTATTTGCAGTTTTTCTCAAGATTGGTGTCAAGAAAGCCACTACGTCATCTTCTGGAATATGGTCATTTGTCATTCCCGAGATCTTTATTCACCTGGCCTGTTTACTCTATATCTTCAAGTATAGGTATCACGTTAAGTTCTACATATCTGTTTTAATCGGCTTTGTTATACTCGGCCTGATTGGCGGCAGCAAAGGTGCTTTAGCTGAGATTGCAATCTTAGCCGTGATCTACTTTTTGTACGAACGCGGCAACTTCAAAATATCTGTTAAGAGAGCCGCTGTCACTTCAGCGATCGCTGTTTTTTTACTATTTACAACCTTTGCGGTCGCCAACCAGATTCGCTATACCATTTTGTTTGCAGGTCAGTCCTATGGATTTAACGTTATCCAGGCTTTTGCAAATGGCGCGGCTGAAGCCCTTCGGCTAGACAACGTGGTGTATTTTGTCGATTTGGTCACCACTCGATTTAATGGATTTGATGGCCTGCTGGTTACTAATATCTATCAGCCAGACTTGCTGCGGGATGTGTTTAGCTTGTCTAATACGGTGCAAAGAATTATCAGCAAACTTGTTCCTTTTGATGGCGGCGTGGCCAGTATGACCACAGGCAAGGCGGTTGGGATTGCTTACATTGGTTTTGACAGTGATAAGTCTTTTGCAGGAGCTGTCGGAATATGGGGTGCGCTACGACTGATGGCAGGGGGCTATGTGCCTGCATTTGCATTTGGCTTAGGGTCACTTTGGGCCGCAATTATCTGTGGCTTTCAGCGGGTAAAAGACCTGGATGTATCCTTCATCTTGCAGGGATTTGTGATGCTGATGATTACTGAAAGCATTATGTCGGGAAATTTCGACAATACCGGCTCCTGGCTGGTTATTCGATGTGGGCAGCTCGCGTTCTATATCTTTCTAATTAACTTTTTATCTTCTAAGAAAGTAGCCGTTTAGTTTTCTATCTGCTTTGAAAACTGCTGCTTTTGAATGCTAAGTGACGATATTCCTATTATTTCAAAATCAACCATGATTAGTTTGAAGACCGCTCGCGTGAATGTGATTAGACCTGATGGAGAGAGCCTTGCTACTGCCAGTTCAGATGCGGTTAGTTTGATTGGTTGGAATGGAAAGCGCAACGTTGGCGATGACGCCATGACGGCGGTAATTATCAACTATGTTTTGAAAAACTTCAGCCAGCAGGTACGATTTCGCCTGCTGGCTGATGACGCCTGCTTGGCTCACTATGTCGCTGATGAATCGCATATAGACGCCAATTGCGCCGCTGATAGCATTAAAGGATTTGCAGGCTACAACACGTTTCAACAGATTCCTTATGTGCGCCGCTGGCTCAATCCGCTACTGTTTGATAATCGCCTGGCCAAGTCTTCTCCAGTGTTGTTAGTCGGCGGAGGGTCTATCTTTCATTCTGTTTTTCGGTCGCAGCGGTTAGCTAAGGTCGTCACCGCCACCAGGCTATTTCATTCAGATACTCTCATTGGTGCTATTGGCGTATCGCTCGGGCCGTTCAAAACAGAGGCCGAGAAGTATGCTTGCCAGCAGGTGCTCAGGCAGCTTGATTTCGTTGCCGTGAGAGATCAACGATCCTGGGACGTTTTGCAACAGCTTGATGTGGGTATTCCGGCGGTGCGAGCTATGGATATTGCTTTGTTGCTACCGGAGCTGTTGCCTGCAGGTGAGACAGTGAGCGAACCGAAACCTTTGAAGGGGCCTAGTGTGGGCATTGCTTTGCGGCAGGGGCATACGCCTGATGCGATGATGACGGCTTTGGCGACAAGTTTGAATGCATTGCAGTCTGCGAATGACGCTGTAGTGGTAAATTTGTTGAACTTTAGCGATGTGGATGAGGCGGCTTCAGCTCAGCTTCAGCAGCGATTAGAGGCAAAGGAGAGGGTGAGGCTGTTGCCTTATAGCGATCGCCCCCAGTCCATGTACCAGCAGCTCAGCGAATGTAGCTTAGTCCTTGCTAGCCGCCTCCATGCAGCCGTTATCTCTTACGCAGTGGGGACGCCGTTTGGCGTGCTTTCCTACCATCAAAAATGCGTTGATTTTGCTCAGGAAGTTGGGCTAGATGATGACTGGGTGATGCCGATTCAATCGCTTTCGGCAGAGACATTAACAGCGCGATTAATGACCGCAATCGAAGCAGGTGAACCGCCTGCTGTGCAGATGCCCGTTGAGCAGGCGAAGGCAACTGCGAGAACCAGCTTTCAGTTTTTAGAAACGCTTAGACCCGTGGAGGTAGCGGTATGAAGATTTTGTTTGTAACGACCTCAATTCCGTTTCCGCCGCGTCAGGGGATTGAGCTGCCGAACGCACATATTGCTGAGGCGCTATCGGCGTCGTTTGAGCTGGACATGCTGGTGATTACGCAATCGCCTAAAGACGAACAGCTACTAGAAGAAAGAAAACAAAACGTACCTGCGAGCGTGAAGCAGGTATTGAGCTTACCGAGCCGCGATCATACTAGCGGCCATAAGCTATTGAAAGAGCTAACCCTACAGCGTCCAACCTTTTTTATCAACGGTTACGACACCAAAAGGCTAAAAGAGATATTTGCCGCTAATACCTATGATGCGGTTTGGGTTTCACCTGTCGGTGGGCTAGGACTTCTTTTAGCCTGTCGAAAGGCTAAGCTTTCGGTGCCGCCTATTGTCGCTTTGGGCTGCAATGACGTGATTACGACCACGTATGTAGATTCTCTAAGAGAGTGGGTGAGCGGACGCTTAGGATTTTCTCTGCAACGGTTGTTTCAGGGGCTACGCTCTGTTGTGGTGTGGCCATTAGAGAAGCGTTACTTGCAAGATGTGGATTTGCTGCATGTGCAGACGCCGTTGGAGAAAAAACGCGCACACTGGCTGTTAGGAAATCAGGCCAAACAGCCTATGGTGCTCGCTGCGCAGAACGGTCGAAAGCGATCGCTCGATCAGGTTACCTATAACCCTCAAGCGCCTAAAACAGTTCTGTACATGACCCACCTCAAGGGCGGTCGCGCGCAAGAGTCTCGCTGGTTTTTACAAAGAGTTTGGCCGCTAGTTTTAGCAAAGCATCCAGAGGCCAATTTGCTACTGGCCGGAACGCCGCCTGATCCTGACAGTGAGATTGCTCGCAGCTTGCCGCCACAGGTAAAAGCACTGGGCTTTGTTGAAGATTTAGTTGAACTATATAACTCAGTAAGCCTAGCTGTTGTCCCCATTGTTCACAGTACCGGGCTGATTAATCGAGCGCTAGATGCGCTGACTGCGGGCGTGCCGCTGGTGTCTACTTCGCCTGTACTTTCTACGGTAGCGGGATGCGAGCCAGGGAGAGATGCGATCGCTGCTGATTCTGCCAAAGAGTTCGCTAAAGCTGTCTGCACGTTACTGGAAAATGCAGAAAAACGACAGGCGCTTTCTGTTGCTGGTAAAGCATTAGCCCAGCAACAGCCAACCTGGAAAGAAAGTACAGACGCCATCGTTTTAGCGATGAAAAGTTTGCAGCGCGATCTGTCTCAGCCAGCTTTGCAGCCAGATTTAGCCGCTGAAGATACGCTCTCAATCACACAACCTTTGTCTACCTAGTTCTACTTAAGCCATCATTTAAGAAGCAAAAACAATGTCTAATGCGATCGCTGTCAAATTCCAAGCGGCTGTAAGATACGCCATGGTGCACGGCCTCACGCCCATCTCACCCCTTTACATCGTCAATGAGTATCCCAAATCGGGCGGAACTTGGGTAGGGCAAATGGTGAGTAGAGCGACCGGACTGCCTTTTCCTAGAAACCAGTTTCCAACGCTATCGACCAGTATGATGCACGGTCACTACCTGCGGCCCTGGGGCATGGAAAATGCGCTGATCGTTTGGCGAGACGGGCGAGACATGATGGTGTCCTGGTATCACCACACGCTGTTTGTGAATGAGAGCGGGCGGAATGCGCCGATTGTAAATGAGCTGCGATCGCGCCTTCAGTTCGACGATTACCATGACGTGCGCAGCAACCTCCCTGCTTTTATAGAACAGTGTTTTACACAGTATCGGCCCATGAGCTTTTCTTGGCCGCAGTTCGTCAGCAAATGGTATGGCCGCGATGACGTGACCTACGTTCGATACGAAGATCTTAGAACCAACGGCCCGGCTGAGCTACAGCGGATTGTGCATGAGCTAACAGGAGAAAATATTACAGCTGATAGCGCTGCTGAAATTGTAGAAGAATTTTCGTTTGCTAAGCAGGCGGGGCGCAAGCCGGGTGAAGAAAATAAGAACAGCTTTTTGAGAAAAGGCATTGTTGGAGACTGGCGAAATCAGTTTTCGTCTGAAGCCTGCCAGGTATTTGATAAGTATGCAGGAGAGGCTCTCATCAAGCTGGAATACGAATTGGATCATAGCTGGGTAGACATAGCGAAAACTGCCTAGCTGATGGGCACTATCGACTATAAATCAAGAAAAACCTCTTTAAAGGGAGGTGCTTTCTTGTAAAGACCTCTGTCAAAGCATCTACAACAGTTTTCTTCGAGACAGTTTTATGGCAATGAGCTTAAAACCTATTTTCCGGGCGCTGAAATATACCTGGCTATATCAAAGAGCTAAGTGGCGCTCATCAGGCGCTAGCCACTCGTCGGCTAATCATCTGCTAGAGACAGCGCCGCCAATCACTTTCTTAGTCGGCTGTGGGCGTTCGGGAACGACTATTTTAGGCAAAGTGATGGCAACCCATCCACAGATCAGCTATCGATTTGAGCCTTATCATCTTTGGGCAGCCGTCGATCAGCGTAGCGATGTGCTCAATCTTTACCATCAGGGCAGCGCTCAGCTCATGATGGATGAGGATCTGGTAAGTGAAGATTCTCACAACCTGTTTTCGCGTTTGTTCTGGCCGAGTAAGCAGGCCCAAATGATGCTAGAGAAAACGCCGCTGAACGTATTTCGGATTGGCTACTTAAGAGCGCTTGCCCCTCACGCTAGGTTTGTTCATATTGTCCGCGATGGCGTAGATGTTGCCCACTCTATCAGCCGCCTGGCAACCGGAAGCCCTTATAAAATTGCAGGCAAACCTGATTTAAATCAGTGGTGGGGTATTGCGGGTGAAAAGTGGAATCGGCTTCAGCGCGAAGGTGCCCAAGCAGGCTATTGGCCCAATGAAGTAGAACAGCTTACGAAAGAGTCTCAGCGCGGCGCATACGAATGGCTTACGAGCCTAGCAGAAATGGATAGGTGGCGAAAGCCTTTGGGCTCTCAACTTTGCGAGATTGTGTATGAGCAGTTTGTAGAAGAACCCGAGCAAGTTTTGAGGCAGCTCTGTGACTTTTTGGGGCTCTCAGCACCGGCTGAGTGGCTGACTTTAGCAGCTAGTGAAATTAGGTTGCAAAAGTCTTTGGCTAGAACGATTGAACTGCCTGAAGATATGGCCGAGGCGTTCAATGACTATCAGCACAGATATCAGTTCTCTCAAAGCGCGAGATCGGTGCGGGCTAAGCACGATGCAACGTCACAGACAGAAATGTCGCAGAGAGAAGATGTGAGAAGAAAGTCGGAACTGCCGATAGTTGCCTGAGATTTTATCAATTAGGGATGCCGTTTTTTCTATGAAGATTTTGATGATTGCGCCTTATCTGGGGCCAGTATATGGTGGGATTGCGACGGTCGTTCCTGAAATTGTCGGCGCGCTGGGTAAGCAGCCGCTGACAATAGATTTGGTGACGACGAATGCTAACGACGCAACGAAGCTAGCGGTGCCGCTGAATACTTGGATAGAACAAGGTAATGAACAGACGCCTTATCGCGTGCAGTATTTTGCGAGCTGGAATCGTAACGATTTTGTTTTGAGCCGCGATTTGTTGCAATGGCTATGGCGACATGCAAGTGACTATGATTTGATTCATACCCATACGCTATTTACGCCGCTAATGGATATGGCCCATGCGATCGCTCAAATAAAGCGCATACCCTACGTCATGACGCCTCACGGCATGTTAGAGCCTTGGGCGCTGGCCTACAAGGCATGGAAGAAGAAGCTTTATTACCGGCTAGTTGAGGGGCGATCGCTTCAAAAAGCCGCTGCTATTCAAGCCTTAACGTCTGTTGAAGTAGAACAAATTCGTGATTTAGGGCTGAAGAAAACAGCGCTAGTCCCTAATGGTATTCACTGCAAGCAGTTTGAGCAGCTACCGACGACGCAACTATTTTACGATCAGTACCCACATCTAAAAGATAAGTCACTAATCCTATTCTTAGGCCGTATCGATCCTAAAAAGGGATTAGATCTTTTAGCGGCTGCTTTTGCGCCACTAGCAAAGGCTTACCCTAATGCTCACCTTGTTGTTGCTGGGCCAGATAGCATCGACTTTTTGCCCACCGCCAAAGCTTATTTTGAAACGGCGGGCTGCGTGGAGCAGACCACATTTACAGGCATGATTAAAGGCGATTTAAAGCTAGCGGCACTATCAGCAGCAAGCGTATATGTAGCCCCCTCACGCTCTGAGGGTTTCAGTATGTCAATACTCGAAGGGATGGCAGCAGCACTCCCCTGCATATTTACCACTGGCTGTAATTTCGCTGAGGCCCGTGAGGCTGGCGTCGCCCACGAAGTTGCAATTGATAGCACGGCAATCTCTGAAGCGCTATTTAGCTGCTTTGCAGAACCTGCTGAGGCGCAAGCAATGGGCAAACAAGCCAAGCAATTCATTTTTGATAACTACACGTGGGATAGTATTGCCCGCCGACTGGCTAACGAATATGCCGATATTCTAAACGTCTCTTTAGAGACAGAGGCCACAACGCTTACGCTTCCAAAAAACTCTCCTACAGGTGTTGTTACGAACCCATGATCAACTCTCCTATTATATTAGTCGGTACCCATCGCTCAGGTACCTCATGGCTAACCCGCGTATTTTCTCGGCACCCTGATTTGGCCTGCTGGATGGAGCCGCGCTACGTATGGTCGTGGGGCAACAACTATCGAAAAGATGATGTGCTTACCTCTGAAGATGCTCAGCCGAAGGTTGTCGAGCATATTCGCAGCCGGTTTCAGCAGTTTGTAGCCGCAGAGGGAAAAGCGCGTTTGTTTGAGAAAACGCCGAGTAACTGCCTGCGCCTGCCGTTTATTCATAAGGTATTTCCTGACGCCAAAATTATTCACGTGATTCGCGACGGACGCTCTGTATTTAGCTCAGCAAGCGACATGCTAGAAACTGGATTTTACCGGCCTGATAAGCTGAAGAGTCGCTTTAGTGAAATGCTTGTTGAAACGCCAATAGCTGAGTGGCCTGCTCACTGGCCTAGAATTCAAGAGACTTTGCTAAGTAAGCTAGCCGGTAAGCCCATTCCCTTTTGGGGGCCGCGTCCGGCAGGCTGGCAAGACTGGGTAGGCAACCATCCGCAGCCTGTTATATTGGCAAAGCAATGGGCCGCGACAGCGACGCAGGCGGTAGAAGATGGGAGCAAATTGCCCGCTTCGCACTACTATCGTTTTCGCTATGAAGATTTGATTGCGCAGCCTGAAACAACGATGTCAGCAATTACAGCGTTTGCAGAGCTGCCAGCTAGCCAGCCGCTAATTGACTTTGTAACCAGCAGCGCCGATCCAAGTCGGCAGAGAGTTTGGACGGATGTACTTGACGCTGAAACGATGGCACAAATTCGCCCTCATTTAGAGACTGCGCTGAACAAGCTAGGCTACCAGTGGTAAGTGGTTTAGTAAATAGCGGATGGATGAGGTAAACGTTTGGATCAGCAGATCTTTGAAGCTAGGGTTTGGCGGCGGGGTGCTGTGCCTGGTGCTGACTACGGTCTTTATCAGTGTGCGTCTGAAAATTGCTAGGCATCAAGTGCCTGATCCTCAAGCTATTTTGATGCTGGGCGGAGAGAAACAACGAGATATCCAAGCGGCTCAGCTAGCGCAGCACGAGTCAGAGATGACCGCCTGGATATCTACGCAGCGATCGCCTGATATTATCTATCAACGATTTGCAGATGCAGGTGTGCCGCATGATCGCGTGATCATTGACGATCGGGCTACCGACACCCTTATGAACTTTACAACCACAGTAGCAGCGCTACGAGCCCACAACATTCGCCATGTGTATTTGGTCACTGCTGACTATCACATGCCCCGTGCTGAGGTGATTGCCTTCTGGATATTTGGTAGCCGAGGGATTGTGTGTACGCCTGTGAACGTGCAGGTGACAGAGAAAAATATGATCGAATCTGGAGAGCACGCCTGGAAGATTCCTCGCGATATTGTGCGAAGTTGGGTTTGGCTAGCGACCGGGTGGCCCGATAGCACTAGCACCACAAAGAACAATGGCTAGAAAGGGCTATATACGCTACACGCATCACGTAGCGTATATAGCCCTTTCTAATTTTTGCCCTAAACAAAAGTAAACCCGCTGCTAAAGCTATTGAGCGTCACGCCTTTAGCAATGCTGACTAGCTCGCTACTATCGCTGCTCGAAAAGACAAATGTGCTATTGCCAAGCGTTCTCAGGCTATAGTCACTGCTGCTGCCTTTAAGCTGAATGGTGTCATTCTCTGATAGCTTAAAGTCTCTAATAATGGCATAGTCAGCGCTGCCTAAGCTGTTGTAAAAAGCGGCATTGCGATCGCCTAAAACAAACCTGTCGGCACCTATGCCACCGATCAAGTTATCAATTTCTTTTCGAGCCTGACCGGCAGCATTCGGATCGGTACCAATAAGAATGTCGTCGCCCGCCTGACCACGCAGCAGGTCATCGCCTGTGCCCCCCGTAAGCTCATCAAAGCCGCCGTTACCGTCGAGGCGATCGCGCCCGCTGCCGCCAAAGAGAAAGTCTTTAGTATTGCCCCCAACAATATTGTCATGACCGATGCCGCCATTCAAAGTATCGCGGCCATCGCCGCCACGCAACAGGTCATCACCGCTACCGCCGTCAAGTGTGTCGTTGCCATTCACGCCATCCAAGGTATCGTTACCAGCATCTCCTGAGATAGTGTCGTTGCCATTGCCGCCATTAATGCTGTCGTTGCCAGTCTGACCCATCAGAACATCGTTATCAGCCCCCCCTCTCAGCCTGTCGTTACCGCCCCCACCTTTAATCGTGTCTCTACCACCATCTCCATTGAGCAGGTCATCACCGCCAAAGCCAAGAATTATGTCGTTCCCGGCTTTACCCGAGATACTGTCTTTTTTGCTGCTGCCTCTGAGCGAATCAGCTTGAGCAGTGCCTGTAATGATGTTGATATCGGTGCGATCTCCAAAATCTACATTACTCACTGTCTCGTTTGCCGCTACTGTGACAATCTGCGACACCAACCCTGCTGCATTGGCTCTAAGCAGCCAGTTAGCAGCGTCATAAGACTGGGCAGTGAAGCTATTAGGACTGGGTGTAACTGCGAACCAGGACTGGTTCGCAGGAGAAACCGTATCTCTGATTATCCAGTTGTAGTCTGAGGTTGGTTTTTCGTACAGAGCACCTACGAAGAAGGTACCGTTTACGAGGGTGGGTGCGATCGCAACGTTCGCAAACCCATTGCTGCCCGCAAGCGTCGGCGCAATCTCTAACACCTTCTCGCTGTCGTCTGGTGTATTGTCGCCATCAGCATCTTGATAGATGAACAGCTTTGTGGGATTGCCCTGAGAAGAGAGGCCAACAGTGATAGAGGTTAGTGTTTCTTGATTAGCAATCGTTTCAAACCGGTTGAAGGCGATCACATCTTCTGTAAACCCCACCCAGCTATTGCCGCTACCGCTATCAAGCTGGTAAGTCTCAGAACCAATTGGCGCGCTAGGATCTGGAAACGTTTGCGCTCTACCTGCTGGGAGCACTGACAGAATATGATAGGTGCCAGGCGCTAGATTGTTGAAAGTATAAACGCCGTCAGCGTTTGTAATAGCCGAACGCTCGCCATCGTCAAGCTGTTTGTTCCGGTTAGCATCAACAAAAACGGTGCGCCCAGCAATGCCTAGCTCGCCCGCATCTCTTTCGCCATTCTCATTAGCATCATCAAACTGAATGCCTACTACTTTGCCCATTCCTGCGTTAGGTTCAGGACTTACCTCAACTAACAAGTCTCTTTTAACGTTGTTGCTACCTACTACTACATCGTCGTAGGCTTGTAGCAACTGACCGTTGCGGATAAAGTCTACGTTGTAGGTACCTTGAGGCAAAAGGGTTTGATAGCCTCCGGCTAGCCCAGTTTGCACCGAAGTATTGAAAGTGCTGCTGGATATATTAACGGTGACATCGCCTAGTCCTTCGCCAACGCTATAAAAGTCATCGTCGTCGAAGTCCTGAAAGGCCACGCCCAATAGCCAAGCCTCCGTAACTGAAGCCTGCTTACCAAAGTGCTGAGTCACCACCAAAGGCCCAACTGCCGTTGCAGGATCGGTTTCTTCAACAATAGATATTCCGATCTCTCGATAGCTAGGGCTTAGGATGCTGACACGGTGGCCTGCGGGATTCTGAATGCCCGTACCGAATCCGTTGCTACTATTGTTGTCATCGTCTCCCCAATCTATAACAAAGCCTGCGTGAGTGTGAAAAGGAGAAGTTGAGTAGGCGTAGATATTCTCTGCAACAGAAGTATAGTGGTTAGTGCCTGCACTGTTGATGCGATCGAGAATGCCAGGCTCGCCGGGTAGGGAATGACTTTGCTGATCGTAGTCAATCATGAGCTGGTTGTGAACGGCGGCTGACTCATTCATCTGGCTAGACCAGGCTAAAACTGGCGCTGCAACCAGAGAATTCCACTGGTTGGCAAGCACGGATAAATCTACGCCGAAAAAGTTGAGCGCATTGATAACATCGGTATTATCTGAGTTTACGAGCAGGTCATATTCGGCGGCTGGGTTTAGTCGAAATCGGTTAGTAAGCTCTAGTAAAAGCTGTTCTTGAGCGCTGGGTTGAGCCATAAAATGTATAGACGTGCTTCGATGTGCGGTCTATTACTTATTCTCAATAACTTTCTTGTACCCGGAGATATGTTGTTGTTTAATTCTCTTCCTTTTTCAGAGATGACACTGAAGGAGAGGTTTGATAGTTCCAAAAAACTGAAAACCTTCCGTAGATCTGATGAGTTCGAGAAGGTAGCTTGAACGGCGCTACAATAAGTCTTGTTGATAGCTGCGTATTATGGAAGACACATACGATTGGTTTGAGCCGCTTTATGCAAAGGCTTCGGGTGATACCTCCCAGGTACCTTGGGCGCTATCAGGCCCGGTGCCCTACCTCACTAATTGGCTTAGTCAAAACAGTGTCGATGGCACCGGGAAATCGGCTGTTGTCGTCGGCTGCGGTTTGGGTGATGACGCCGAGGCGCTGGCAAAGGCGGGATTTGAGGTGACGGCTTTTGATGTTTCGCAAAGTGCGATCGCCTGGGCCAAAGAGCGCTTCCCTAACTCTTCAGTTCACTATGTCGCGGCTGATCTGTTTAATCTGCCTGCTGATTGGCTTGGTTCGTTTGATGTTGTTTTTGAGTTTCGCACCGTTCAAGCACTGCCCGTAAGCGTCAGAACAGAGGCCATTGCTCGAATCGCCGCTTTACCGAAACCGGGTGGCACTTTGCTATTAGCGACTTACACCAGAGAGTCTGATGATATTCCTGATGGCCCGCCCTGGCCGCTTTCGCAAAAAGAGCTGGCCCAGTTTGAAGAGATTGGGCTGAGCGTAGTGAAAAGAGAGACGTTTCGTAAAAAAGAGAGCCGGTTTAGCGATCGCGTCCAAATTCAATACCGAGCACCTAACTAAATCAATCGGGTAAATTAGTTAAGGCAATTGAAAAATAGCTGCGAGTGGGCAGTTAAATCCTGGTAGTAGCGGTGAAGTAAGCGCATCACCAACCACCAGTGTCTCTACTAGCCGTAGCTGAGCGGCTTGCCGCCGATAAACTTCAATTTGCTTAAGCCGCCAGTCGGCAATCCATTGGCAACCATCTGTTTACCAGTGAGCTTAGCTATTTATTAGTGTAATACACAGATACTCTTTGGCACAATTATTGTACGAGACTGCTGTACTCCCTAACTTCTTAGGTTAGAGAGCACAGCAGCAACCCTAATCAATCAGCTCGCCACTTTCTTGCAGCGCATGTAGCCTCCGATAAAGCCCACCTTCTTCGATCAGCTCGTCGTGAGCACCCACTTGGCTAATGCTGCCCTGATCGAGAACAACAATCTTATCAGCATCGCGAACGGTGCTGAGGCGGTGAGCGATGATGATGAGTGTTCGGGTGCCAAAGAGCGATCGCATCGCCACCTGAATCGCCCGTTCAGACTCATAATCCAGGCTAGAGGTCGCCTCATCAAACACCAGCACATCAGGGTTTACGACTAAAGCTCTCGCAATCCCAATCCGCTGCCGCTGACCACCCGAAAGCCGTACGCCACGCTCTCCTACTGTCGTGAAATAGCCCTTTGGAAGCTGTTGAATAAAATCGTGGGCCTGCGCAATTTTGCAGGCTGTTTCAATCTCTTCAAAGCTCGCATCAGGATTTCCGTACAACAGATTATCCATTAGCGTGCCGTTAAAGATATCAACCTCTTGATGCACGATAGCGAGCCGCTTGCGATAGCCCGTAACGTCAAGTTGTCGAATATCTTTGCCGTCTATCAGTAGCGCGCCGTCATCAGGCTCAAAATAGCGCAACAACAGCTTCACTAACGTAGATTTTCCTGAACCAGACCGCCCGACTAAGGCCACCGTCTGATAGGGCTCAATCAGCAGCTCAATGTTTTTTAGCACTGGATCAGCAGGGTTGTAGCCAAAGGTAAGCCCGTGAAAATGAACTTTGCCTGTGAACTCGTAGGTTGGCGTATCTGGCAGCAGCGCGCCTGCATCTCTGCCTGGCGGTAGGGCCGTGAACTCTTGGAACCTGGACATCGGCGCGTATCGCCTGGCAAACATTTCAGCCAAATCGCAAATGGGATTGACCTCGGCATAGGCCATACTCGCTACTGTAAGCGTGGTGATGAAGTGACCGATAGAAATATTGCCGTTAACCGTGAGCCATAGCGTAGAAGCAAGAACTACAAACATACAGCTTTGTACAAAAGTTCTTTGGTACGTGCTGAGTATCGTGTAGCCCTTGTGAATACGATAGTCGAGCACCTTGAATTCGCGATCTAGCCTTTGCGTTTGGCGCTTTAGCTCAGTGAGTTCGTTGCCAAAGGCTTTCACCGTTTTGATATTAGAGATAATCTCTGAATTACGGCTATCTGTGTTTTCGATGTAGGTATCGAGCTTTTCTTCTCGCGCTGAAAGCTCTTTTAAGCCTAAAAAGCTTTGCAGCAAAATGCCGCTGACCGACACCAGCACAATTGCTGCAATTCGCCAGTCGATTAGGCTAATGACAACAAAGATGCCAAGAATACGAACCGTTTTAGGAATGAGCTGCTCGGTGATGCTTGGATATGTCCAGGTAAAGTTTGAAAGCCCTTTCGCGACCCTTGCCGCAATCCGACCAGGGTTGTTTTCGTCATAAAATTCCAGCGGTAGTGTCAGAATCTTCTTCAACGCCTTTCTCTGCGTTCTCCCGGCGCGCGCGAAAAGCGGTGTCCCAGCCAAACCATCCTCCTAGCCAGGGCTGAATCGGGGCGCGGCCCACGGTGACAATACCGATTAGAACCACTAACACAATCAGCGAGAATTCTTGAGTAACTGGCTGGTTGAAGACCCCTGCAATGTAGTTGATGGTCTGTTGAAGCCTATCGTCTATAGTTTGCTGTGAGATTAGATTGAGAATTTGCCCAGTCGCGTAGGGTACGAAGAGGTCTATTACTTCAAAAAGGCTCATCATCGCGGCACTGAAGATGGTGATTCTCCAATAGCGCTGATAGTAGCCCAAGATAGTTAAAAACTTTTGCATGGGTCTAAAGATATGAGGGTATTGAATGGATAGGAAAATTTAATAGGCCAGTCAAAAGGCACTCTTCTTTATCTGTTGTAAAGTAACAGATAAAGGAGAACAGCAAATTATTTCAGCATTCTACTGCTGAAAATGTTTTGTAAGACGCTTTTACACCTGTACTGATGCAGCGTAATAGGCGACTATGCCCAGGCAGCCATAGTGGATTGCTGCGCTCTGATACTAGAACTTTAGCAATGCAAAATGTTTGCTTACACGCTAGCTACTGTGAAAGCTGAGGATGAAAAGTGTCTTGAGATTTTGCTGAAACCTATTAAGAAAAGACGCGTGAATCTATCGCCGTACTTTAATCGGTGCAGTGAATAGGTAAGTAGTAATTATAGCCATCGTGGAGCCTCCCGAATATTTCTTGAAATGCTTGCCGCTAGAGGGGTTTGACTGTCTTTGCTGCCATCTCTAATGGGCGGACAGAATGGGGGGGAGTGAGTGAATCATCGCTTATCTCTAACGCTGTTAGAGGGCTGTGTGTAGTGATTGGCGGTCTACCAATGCTAGCAATCATAGCGATAGGGAATAGATAATGCAACCATTTTTGCTGATATTTCTGGATTTCTAATTTAATTCTTATAAACGGAAAAAGGGTTTTTTGGGGTGGAGGCTGGAGAGCGTAATGCCTTACGCCCCTACGGTGAATCGGTTGGCGGCTGGATGTTGATGGGGGTTTGGATTAATAGGCCGGTGTTTTGATTTTAGCGCGTTTTCTTTTGTAGAATTCGGAGGCGGCGATGCCGAAGCTGTAGAGAATGCCTGCGTTGCTGCTAGCACCTACGGCGGCACCGACAAGGGGGATTAGCTCAACGACGCTGAGTCCTGTTTTTACGGCAGTAGAGGTGCCTAGTGAAAGGGCAAATACGGTTAGGGCTTCGCCTTTGCGTGCAGGATCTGTCGGCTTGAAGTCGTAGATGGCGGCGATGCGGTAGAGCATTTCAGATTGGAGAGCAGCGATCGCGGCCAAATCCACCGCAAACAACCCCAGAGCAATCGGCGGAATAATATTCGTCGCCAGGCCAATCCCGCCTGCTCTAATCGTGGTATCAACAATAATTCGATGCGCCAAATCCTCAGCCGCTTCATTAGGATGCTTGGCTTTCAGCTTCTCAACGTCTGCTTTCACCTTTTTCTGGTCAACCTTTCCTAATGCACTGGTGAGCCAGCCTAATCCTGGAACCTTGGCGACATAATCTATGGCCGGATTTTCAGCAATAGGATGCAGGGTATTTCCCACGTTCTCAGTTGCCTGCTCTACCGCTACATGCGCAGATTCGGCAGCAGCTTCGCTAACGCGAGTTGTTGTATCAACAGTAGCGCTCGATACTTTGTTGAAGATTTGGGTGCCAACGGCCGACACTAGGCCGCCTAACTGCTCGGCGGTCTGGTAAGCCTGACTAAAAGAAGCGGCCATTTTGTCTTGAGTGTCAGTCATGTGAGTAGTGTTTTGGCTGTGTGATTGAAGTTTTCTAACCTTAACCGTACCCTAACTTCGAGGCGATCACCTCTACTTTAAGACAGTTCTTTTAGACGCCAGCGAGCGACCTGAAGACGGAGATTTTGGCGAAGGCTGAAGCGTACTGTTTCTAAAAAACGTGAACAGTGGCAGTAGCCAGAGATAGGCCGCGTAGGGGATAAATCCTGGGCCAACGGCAAGAACGGTGGCTGGAATGAGCCCGGCAATATTCCATGGAATAAGGGGCGCGATCATGACGGCAGTGTCTTCTAAATCGAGCGCTAGCTGTTGGTTATGAGCCGCTCTATCTCGATTAGGCCAAAGCGTTTTGTAGTGAGGCTGCATGATTTGCCCGGCAAGCAAAATGGCAATCGTTTGCGTGCAGCCAAAGAGATTAGAGAGAATAGAGACAAAGACAGTGGCCCGGCTAAGCTGGCGCTGAGTATGGATGTGACTAAACCAGCGGTCGATGAAGCTGAGGGTGCGACTGCCTGAAAATATGCCTGCAAAGGCGGTAGAGATAAAGACAACGAGCGTGGCTTTTGCCATAGGGATCAGCCCGCCGCCTAAGAGAATGCTTTGAAGCGCAGGTGAACTATCGAGCTGGAAGCCAAGCAGCGCGAACTGAATAATGCTGAAGAAAGAATAGTGCTGAAAGTGATAGGCGATCGCACTCCCCAGCCCAATACTCACCAGCATAGCCAGCTTCACATCTACCCTTAAAACGGCCAAAAGTAAAACAGCACCCGCCGGAAGTAGAACTACAGGTGAAAGATCGAAGGCTTTGGGCAGCTCAGCCATTATAGGATTGGCGGCGAGCTGCGCAGGATGAAAAAGAGAGAGAACTGCGTAGAAGCCTAAAGAGAGCGCAATCGGCCACAGGCTACTGCGAATCATATTTCGCAAATTGCCGTAGAGAGATGTTTGGGTGATGCTAGCGACTAAGTGCGCACTAGAAGACATCGGGGAGCAGCGATCGCCTACGAAGGCCCCCGCAATAATTGCCCCCGCCACAGGATTAGCATCCACACCGCTACTGCGAGCCATCACCATCAGCGCAATGCCAAGCGTGGCCACTGAGCCAAAGGAAGTGCCTATGAGCGTGGAAAGCAGACCTGTGAGAACAAAGGCCCATAAAATGAAAAAACGAGGCGAAATTAAGCCTGTGCCGTAGTAAACCAGTGCTGGTACCGTGCCCGAGGCCATCCAAATTGCCGTGACTATGCCAATTAGTAAGAGCACTTTTACAACAGGTAGCGCCTGTTGGGCACCGATGAACCCCATTTTGAGAAGCGATCGCACTGCAAACCCACGCCGCACTAAAACGGCCATAAACAGTATCAGTGCAACCAATAGGGGA
This sequence comes from uncultured cyanobacterium, assembly GCA_963793265.1. Classification (GTDB taxonomy): domain Bacteria; phylum Cyanobacteriota; class Cyanobacteriia; order Phormidesmidales; family Phormidesmidaceae; genus Phormidesmis. The sequence goes on along the minus strand of CAWBZI010000001.1, from coordinate 226,225 downwards.
TAGGCAATGAAAGTGCCTGTGAGCGCGCTCGTTACTAATAGACCAAACGAGAATAACAAAACTACAATCAGATCGAGGTTGTTGTTTGGCATACTGTGCAAGGCGCGAGCGCAGGATCGAATTCCTTCACTGTAAGGAGCGAGCTTAGTCTCGACAAGGTGATGTTGTGATAGCTATTATCGATGCCGTCGATGGTGCTATGGGCTCTATTTCGAGTCTACTGATGTTTAAATACGTGCGATCGCCTGTTTAAAAACGGCTAAGACCGATGGTTAAGACTGGCAAACAGCTTAAAATTTCGCAGCTTGTGGCTCTAGTCGCTGTCGCTGAGCAGGGCGGATTTAGTGCAGCGGCGCTTCAGCTAGGGTTAGCGCAGTCTACGGTGAGTCATGCGATCGCCACGCTAGAGTCAGATTTGGGCGTTGTCCTCTTATTAAGAAACCGTGTTGGCGCAGTGCTTACGCCCATCGGCACTCAAATTTATCAGCAGGCAAAGACGGTGCTGAACGGTCTGAGCGATATTCAACAGACGGCTAGCCAGGCGAAAGATTTGCAGACAGGCCGGGTTCGCGTAGCGGCTATTCGTACGGTCGCAACACATATTTTGCCGGGCGTTATTTCTCAGTTTCGGCGGGTTCATCCCCGGCTGACCGTCGAGATCTCGGAGCATGACCGCTATGCTGATGTAGAGAAGTCGTTGAGAGAAGGGCAGGCCGATTTAGGCTTTACGCTACTGCCTACGCCGTCAGAGTTTCAATCTTGGGAGATTTTTAGAGAAGAGTTTGTTGCACTGCTGCCGCCTGATGAGAAAGCGGTGGATGAAAAAGAACAGAACTCTTTGACTTGGGAGCAGCTAGTGAGCTATTCGCGGATTGTGAACTTACGCTCTACTCAACACAATGATTTGGTCGGAGCGCACCTCGCGCACTTTGGCTATCACCTGCCTGCCGACTACGAAGTGAGAGAAGATTCTACGCTGATGAATATGATAGAGAAAGGGTTGGGTGCGGCTGTTTTGGCGCGTTTGGAGGCAGAGCCGGTGCCTGCGGGCGTGCGGGTAAAGTCTTTGCCTGAGCCTTTGGAGCGTGTTGTGGGTGTTGCCATTTTGGAGAATGCCGTGCTGCCGCGCGCTGTTTTTGCTTTTTTGGATGTTTTGTTGGCGTTGCCTAAGGAAGTGTCGCTTTCGATGTGAGAGATTGGTGAGAGGGTGGTTTTGGTAAGGGGCGGGATTTCAGCCGGAGGGCGTAAGACCTTACGCCCCTACAGGTCGGGGTTGTTTCGGCGGATTTGTTGGTAGGGGCGGTGGGGTTGTTCTAGGCGCTCGGCGACGACTCGAAATGTTGGCTCTGCTTGCATCGAATCGTAGGCTACGTATCCTAATGGCAGCAGCGTACAAAATCCTAGCGTGACACTGCCTGCTACGCACAGCCCCTTCACAGACTTAGATGCACTCAATGCCTCTACATACTGACCGCGGCTGTAGAGCTTTTTGACCTGAGCCGCTTGGATGAAGGCAGGAATACCGAAGGGAGGAAACACGACCAGGGTAGAAAAAGCCGCTTGCCAGTTGCTAGGCGGGCAGGGTTGACCTTTGTACAAATCGTATGACTGGCTCCACTCAGGTCGATTAATTTCCGCTAGATGACCGATGAGCTGAAACTTTTTAACGTCGGCTAAATGTAGCGGTACCAGATGCTCGCGAATGAGATCGGGCAGCGTGTAGTAGTTTACGCCTGTGCCTAGCTGCCGGTGAACGTGAATGTCGAGCTGAGATCCGCTGTGAGTCACTTCTGCGGTAAGACCTTTAGCTGCCAGCGGCGCTTTTAAGACGGCGCTGAGCTTAGCATCGTAGGCGGCTTGATGTATGCTTGCCAGCTTTTGTTTGACGCTCTCTAAGCCAAGATCGTTACACACGGCCAGCTCCCAATCAGAAACCGCACCCGGAATATCGCCTAGCTGATGGCGCAAATTTCCTCTTTGCACATAGGCAAGTGCCATGGTCGGATTGCCTTCAAGCGCCGCGTCCAAGTCAATCTGTGCCTGCTTGTGGTGTCCTTGGCCTAAGAAAACTAGCGCCCTTTGATAGTGAGGCTCGGGGTAGTTGGGCCAGTGAGCGATCGCCTCAGACCAGTCAGCTAACGCGCCCGCCTCATTACCTAATTGTTGCTTGAGCAGGCCCCGATGGTGGTGGGCCTGGGCCTGTAAAAACTCGGCCTCAGCATTTCGCTTCTGCCCTTTGCTTGGCGAAGCCTCGTCAATAATGGTTGAGAAGTCTGCGATCGCGCCCTCTACATCTCTCATCCGCGCATAGCTAAGACCCCTGGCAAATAGCGCCTGGTTCGACTTTTGATATCCCTTTTCTATCGCTTCGGTGAATGCTGCGATCGCTTCAGAGTGAGCGGCCTGGCGAACATGGGCAAGTCCCTGGCGGTAGGCAAGCCGAGCAGCCTGCTGCTGGTACCAAAGATGAAGCGAACGTGACATGCAAATTTCCTGGATTTCTAACGAACGGTAGTGCTGGCCGTAACCTTAACAAGCGTAGCTAGCCTGATCAGGGAAAGTAATCGGCGCTATGACCGAAGGATTGTCTACAAAATGAACAGCGGCTTTTACGTATTTTCGTTTAGCTAGCCAAAAACCGCCTCGCCCTGTAGAAAGAATAATGCTGGAGCAGGTAGGTTACGATGCTAGGTTATTGGTTTAGCGTATCGCCTAAGGAAAGGTATTCTGTGGCTCTAGTGGCAGAGATGATTGTAGAGGTGAAGAATCTAACGAAGCGCTTTGGGGATACGCCAGTGTTGCGTGGGATTAACCTGTCGGCGGCAAGCGGAACGGTGCTGGGCGTACTGGGGCCTAACGGAGCCGGAAAAACGACGGCAATCAACTGCCTGACGACGCTGCTGACGCCAGATAGCGGCACGGCGACAATCGCGGGCTACGATGTGGTGACACAGCCAGAGGCGGTGCGATCGCTCATTGGCCTAACGGGCCAGTTTGCCGCCGTTGATGAAGCCCTCACCGCACGCGAAAACCTGATTTTATTTGCCCGGCTGCTGCGGCTTTCAGGTGCAGCCGCGAAAAAAAGAGCACAAGAACTGCTGGCCCAGTTCGACTTAACAGAGGCAGCTAACCGACAGGTCAAAACCTTTTCGGGCGGTATGCGACGGCGGTTAGATTTGGCCGCGAGTATTGTTGTACTGCCTTTAGTTCTATTTTTAGATGAACCCACTACCGGCCTCGATCCTCGCAGTCGGCAGCAGCTTTGGGCCGTTGTTCAAGACTTAAAGGCGCAGGGCATTACCATCATTTTGACCACTCAATATCTAGAAGAGGCCGATGCGCTAGCCGATCAGATTGTTGTGATCGATCAAGGGCAGGTGATTGCAGAGGGCACCGTTGACGAACTTAAAGACAAAGTAGGCGGTAAATTTTGTGAGCTACGGCTGGCTAATCCAGAAGATATTCCGCGCGTGCAGCGCTTGCTGGCTGATATGGGAGATATGACCGTGAGTGGGGCGGGTGATGAAGCCGGTAAGGGGAAAGCAATTGCGATCGCTGCGCCTGACGGTGCAAAAACACTCACAGAAATAGTGCTACGCCTGGAGTCTGCAAACATTCCGCTAGCCGATATTTCACTCCGCCGCCCTAGCTTAGATGACGTGTTTTTTGCCCTTACTGGCCATACGACACAGGTCGAGGACTCTCAATAAAGGACAGCTCATCAGCGCTGACGTTGATTTTGTTCAACGCTTTGACCGCCATTTTCTGAGCTTCGGTGTCTTCTTTAATACTCTTTTTAATGCTGGTAAAAGAAGGTTCGCTAACAAGTTTAGCCTTGAGCAGTTGCCAGGACTTCGCGGGCAGCAGTTGAGGCAATAGTAAAAGAATAGAGTCGCTGCTTTCGTAGCTAATTTTTACCAGTGCCTTAGCTGCAACAGATCCTAGTTCTGCCGCATTATCTTGAGCTAACACTTCTGTTAGGCCAATCGCAAAGGTGTAGGGATTCATTGCACCCAAGCTTTGCGTTGCTAGCGCTTTTAGCGACAGGCTCTTATTGTCATTTGATAGCTGAGCATGGTGCAAAATTTTGACCAGTGATAGCACCGCTCTGCTACCAAATTTTGGCATGATCTGAGCAAGCTGCTGGCGAGTCTCCGCCGAGTCGGTGGTGATAAACAGATAGGCTGCAAATCCAAAAAACTGCTCGAAGCTCCAAGACTCTACGCGCTCAAAAATATTGTCTACGTTGGCTAAGCTACAAATGACGAGCAAATCACCACTGTCGATAGTGTGCTGAGCGTGCAGGTCATTGAACTGATCTCTAGCTTGAGCGTTAGGGCGTGAGGCTTGGTTGAGAGAGGCCATATTGAATTCCCGGTAGGTAGTCCGCTGCGGTACTTGTGCGATTTTTCTTTTTAGCTGCTTTATAAAATATCTATCTAAAGTTGTACAAGCTTACAAACCGTATTGCAAGCTACAAAACATAATAATTGAGTGTGCATGTGAGGCTTTTGTGACATCGTATACAAAATTTGCTGTTTGCCACTGTTTAAAGACCTACGCTCGGACTGCTTTCTCTAACTGCCTCGCTATCGCCTCAGGCAGCGCCGTAAAATGAATATGTAGCTGGCACTGGCGCTCATCTTTTGAAATTACCTTGGCATAGGCGTCCTGGCTCGCTGTAACTGAGCCCAGTGACAGAAAATTAATCTTCAAGTTGCTCAATGTTTCGATAGTGCGAACTGCCGATTCTTCTGTTTTGAATAAAGCGCCTTTTTCGGAGAGCGCAACGATTTGACCGATAAAAGAATCAGTGCCGACCTGCTTGTTTTTGATGTGCCGTAGGCAAATGAGTAGAGGCTCTGCTAGTGGCGAAAAAGTCTCTGTCGCTTTCGTTAGCTGTAAGTGATAGGGTTCACTAACGCCTGTTACTTCATGCACTACAACAGGTCTGACAATGCCTTTTGGCATAATCGTTTGTTGATTGATAGTCTGTACACCTGTACCTGCGGCCTGAAGAGTTTCGTCTGAAATTAATATCTGACCGCCCACAGTTACAGATTCTATACGGTAGGTCAAATTGACCGGGCTGCCGACGACACCATATTTTGACCGCTGCTCGGAGCCAATGTTGCCCACAACCACTTCGCCGGTATGAACGCCAATGCCCATATCCAAAGAAGATAGGTTCCAGCTTTTCATAGTTTTGTTGACAGCTTCCATCGTGAGCTGCATTTCTACAGCGCAGGCGATCGCTCTTTTCGCATCGTCTTCTCTCTGAATCGGTGCCCCAAATAGCACCAAAATGCCATCTCCCATATACTCATCAATCGTGCCCTTGTGACGCACGATCACTTTTGCCATTTCGCCTAAATAAAAGTTCAGCACTTTAACAACAACTTCGGGGGCGAGCCTTTCAGCCGCAGAGGTGAATCCTCTAAGATCGGAGGTGAGAATGGTAATCTCCCGGCGTTCGCCCCCGAGCTTTTGGCCTTCAGGATTTTCTAAAAGCGTGGTGACAATTTCATCGCTGAGGTAGCGGCCAAACGTGCGGCGAATGTCATGAGCGCTGCGAGCAATGTATGCGGTTGTGGCAATGGCTGATCCACCGACAGCGAGCACAGCCGGGATGACAGGCACCCACCAGCCAAAGCGGAAGAGTGCGTAGGTGCCACCTAGTAAGACACCTAAAGCTGCGACCCCCAATCCTCCTTTTCTCCAACGCCCTCCGGCTTGCCTACTCTGCCAAACAAACCCAGCCCCCACGCCCGACCATCCTAAAATCCAAAGCCACTCACCAATTTCATGCCAGCTACGCATCTGCACCTGCCCGTCTAGTGCGGCGCTGACAAGCTGACTGGTGACACTAGCGTGAACTTCTACGCCTGACATCGGCTCAGGAATAGAGCGCAGCGTGCTGCTGTAGGGCGTATAAACGGTATCTTGAAAGCTATCGCCAACTGCGCCGATTAAGACGATGCGGTCGGTGGCCCAGTCTGAAGGAATGCGGTTGTGTAATACGTCTAGCAGGGAGACTTGGGTAAAGGCGCGATCGCCGCCTCTATAGTTGATTAAGTGCTGGTAGCCGCTAGCATCGGCTCGAATGTAGCCGCCGTCATTGGCTTCAAATGGTTTGAATAGGGTTTTGCCCAGCCACCAAACATCGTCATCAACCATTTCGGGGCCGATGCCCTCGGCCTCTAAGTACAGTAGAGATAGGTACAAACTGAGGCTGTAGGCTGTCGTGCCTTCGGCGGTTTGGGTAGAGAGCAGCCCTCGGCGCAGCGTGTTGTCTGCATCAATAATCAGGTCGTTTGCGCCCACTTGACCTCGTGCGGCAAGTGCGGGCGGCGGTGATACGGTCTGGCGATCTGCGTTGCCAACAACTTTTTGAATGCCGATGAGGTTGGGCGTGGTTTCAAATACTTTCACCAGCCTGTCGTGACCCGGCTCTACAGGAAGATCGCGATAGATGTCTAGGCCGATGGCTCGGGGAGATTGCGATCGCAGTTTTTCAATCACCTTGGCATACACACCATCAGGAATAATGGCCTGCCCAATCTCACTCACGTCGGCTTCAGTGATGCCGACAATCACAACGCGCTCATCTACTGGCATTGCAGGGCGCAGCCGCGTGTACTGATCGTAAGCGGCCCACTCCCACGCCTGTAGTAGCCCCGCTAGCCTGAGTAATATGACGACACCAGCAACACTTGGCGCAATGGTTAAAATGTGCCGCTGTTGCCATAATCGATGCCGCCAGCTTTTCATAATCTTTTAGCTGGGCTCGCTAGGCTGACAGCAGTCTAAAAGGATGTCGTTAGCCTCGGGTTCATCAGCCAAAAAGTTGAGTCCTACAGAATCAAGTAGCTGCGCCCATGCTGTTGGGTCACCAGCTCTTGTTTGCAAGGCTAACTCTAAAGTCTCTTGCCAGATTTCAGCTTCAGCGTACTGCTCGGCCTGCTGACTGGGTGTAAGGGTTTCAAGCTTTTCTTCAAAAGCTTCTGTTGTTTCGAGTTTATGTACAAATCCTTGAGCAATATGATCTCTAGTGCGATCGGAGGCGTCGCAGATGACTGCAAACTCCCAAAAATAGTCTTGCCCAATAGCTAATAGCGCGGTTCCTTCGTTATTCGTAGTCGGTAGATCTATCTTTGAAATGCCAGTTTCAAGGTCTGATAAGAGAAACTGCTGCTGGTAGACAATCTCGAAAGTTTCAGGATTTTGAACGAAGATTTCAGCTCTTTTTTGGCTGAGTTCTGTAGGAATGCGTAGCCAAAGGCTGGCCTGGGTGCTAGTGAACGTGCTGATGTTATTTCGGGGTACTAGGGCGCTGATGCGTTTGTTAGCAGGGAGCTGACAGCGATCGCCCCGAGTGCCGCCGCTGGCTGTCCGAGAAGGAGCACCGCGATCGCTAGTTCTTGGAAACTCTAGACTATAGCCAGGCAAAGTGCTCAGTAGCAAAGTAGCCGTTATCAACAGCGGTAACTTAAGGTTTATCACGGGTGCGTTGCCTCTTAAAACAGGACTCTAAAATCATTGAATCCCTCTCATGCCCTCAATTACCACGGACTCCCGATCATCGTGAAGCCCGACCAGTAGTAAGGATGAGAGAAGTCTGTGTCTTTTAAAGTACCCGCCTCAAATGAGTGCGTAAGTGCGTTTTCACTGCCTCCGTCTATATCTCCATTCAGTAGTTGTCCGCTTGCAGGATCTTCTTCTCTATCAAGATGGCCGTTCATCTGACCGTTCAGCAGGGCTAGCTGAGCAGCCCTCAATGCCTCTACTTTCGTCGGCATAATTGCTAGCTGCCGGTAAAACTCACTCATCAGCGCCAGCGTCCCGGCATCGTCTACCGACCACAGGCTCGCAACAGCAGATCGTACGCCCGAGGCCAAGGCAAGCCCGGCAAAACCGAGTTCAGCTTCTGGGCTACCCACTGCCGTACTACAGGCCGAAAGGACAAGTAAATCTACGGCTGGAGAGTTCCACCCGAGCTGCTTTAGTTCGCTGAGCGGGAGCTTTTCGTCCCAAAGCTGAACGTAGGAATTGTCGATGCTGCCTGGGTTGAAGTCGGCATGTGTGGCTAAGTGAATAATGTTGTAGGGCGTTTGGGCGCGCTGCTGGATGAGATTTTGTCGGGTGAATTTTTCGTTTAAGAACGTAGCGCTGGGCCAAAGCTGATCGATGCGATTTAGTTCGAGCGGCACAGCCGGTAGAGGATCTTGCCGGGCAAACTCACTGGCACCCATGGCGATGACCTGGGCGTTCTGCAAGGAAGCGTAGTGCGGATCGACTAAGCCCAGTGAGGGCAACACGCCAACGCTGTATTTTTCAACTAAAAACTGTTCTCCGTCATGCAGCGCAGCGATCGGAATTGTTCTCAACCCAGCGTCCATGGCGAATGCCAGCGTATCAACGCCCGGTTCGTTTTGCAGGGCCGCTTCAATCGGGTCGATGAGCCACTGATGGAGCTGTTGGGCTGAGGTGAGATAAGGGGTGCCGCCTCTCCTTACAGAGGTGAGCATGTCGTCGCGGAAGGTTGAGACTGTTTTGAGCAGTTCAGCGCTTTTGACTTCGGGAATTGTTATTTTCACGGGCGCACTGCGAGCGGTTATTAGCATCAGCTCTAGGGGGCTTTCGGTGCCGTCTGGACGTGCAGCAGGCGCTTTTACGTAGACAAACGCTGATTGGTTGCCACTCTCGGCTTCTACATCTGTAAGGAGCTGTTTAATATCGGCCAGGTTCCTTTCAGTGGATTCGAGGGTGCGGCCAAAGTAGTTAGAGAAGGTTTGGGTGCGATCGCCTTCAATTTGTGCGATCGCCTCATTAGCCTCCGCTTCACTTAGCACCACGCTCCCACCGCCTTTACTCCCTGAAGCATCGTCATCACCGCCGCCGACTAAGCCACCTAGCCCAGCAAACCCACTACCGCCGCCGCTTGCTCCAGCCGAGTTTGAGCTACCTAGTGTTTGACGTGAACCAACCGTCAGCCCAGCATTACCAAGGGCAGCTTCGCCTATCGTTTCGCCTGGTACTTCTGGTATTGCTGGCGTCGCTGGTACTTCTGGTGACAAATCTGGTGGTGTTCCTGGCGTAGATTCTGGTGGCGTTTGCGGCTGTGGTGCTTGGATCACTTCTCCACCGACTGAAATACTGCCGGGCGAGGCGAGGTCTATCAATCCATTCTGGCCATTGAGCGATGCGGCTGAAATTTCGCCTGTGGTGATGCTGCCGATTTGACCGATTAGCGAGACGTTGCCTGCTTGCGCAGGACTGTCAGTAAGAATGTTTCGTGTTGTAATATCGGCGGCTGTGATACTAACGTTGCCGCCCTGACTGTTGGACTGGGGGGCATGAGCGTCAATATCGCCTGTGGTTACCGAACCGCTCGCTGTAAGGGTGATATTGCCCGCTTGAAACAGTGCGGCTGTATTGAGATCGCCTAGCTGTAAGTTGGCACCTGAGATAGAAACGTCTCGGCCTGGCGCTATCAGTATGGTGTCAGGATCAGTCATGATGAAATCGCCTGCGCCGTCGCCGTCCGCATCGGCTCTAAGCGTGATAGCGCCGCTTGGAATAGGCGTGCCAGATATGGTGCTAGGCGCGAAGGTGAGCGTTTGGTCTTGTAGTACGCCTACGGTGATGTTGTTAGTGGCTTCTAGCGTGACATCCGTGAGGCTGGATATCTTAGCTAGGGTGCGTTCGGCAATGGTGAAGAGGCCGTCGCCTTCTGCGGCGAGGATGGTGGCATCTGTGATTTGATCGTCGTCTGGGGCTGAAGCGCCGTTGATGATGAGAATGTTTTCAGGGTCGAGCAGTAGCGATCCGGTTTGACCCTGTGGGGCACGCGTATCGACAACGCCGTCAAAAAAAAGGTTTCTTTTGCCTGATACTTCAACAAACCCGCCGTCTCCGTCAAGTTCGCCGCCAGTTGCGGTCGTTGTGCCTAGATACTGTGTGGTATCGTCGGCCCAGACTGAAACCTGTCCACCCTGCCCGCTCTGAAGGGCGTCGGCTGCAATAGAAGTATTTGAATCAATACGAGTGTAGGAAGCTGTTGGTAGACCGCGCTGACCTCTGGTGTTACCGCCGATGCGGACGGTGCCGCCGCCTGTGAGCCCGGATGCGGATAGGGTGGCAGATTGTAGATTGATGCGATCGCCCACCACCACCACACCGCCACCAACCCCTGTTTCACTCTCAACAGACAGCGAGCCTGATGCTACAACACTGTTTGCGGCCGCATTGACTAAGCTGACAGAGCCATCGAGATTTGTAATCAGTTCGGTAGCGTGCGATCGCTCACTATGGGTAAGCAGCTCAGGCAGTTCGAGTAAGGAAAGCGTGTTGTTTGAACCGGCTGGCACGCTTAGCTCTAAAGACAGCAGGCTATTTTGCCTGCTGAGCTTAACAACACTTTCTTCGGGTACAGCGGCTAGGGTGATATTTCCGCCTGGCGTGGATATTGTGCCTGTGTTGGTAATTGAGGTGCCGATTAGCGACAGGCTCGCGCCGGGTGTGAGCGATAGGGTGCCCTGGTTAGCGATCGCCCCACGCGCTCCATTTTCTTCACTCAAAAAGGCAAATTCACCTGTAGGCGTACCGCTCAAATCTCCAAGATTGCCTGTGTCAACCCCGCCAAACCAACCGTTTTCAAACCCAATGCTATCCGCCGTTGATATGGTTAAACTAGCAGGCAAATTTAGACTGACATTAGGCCCCAAAAGCACGCCCGCAGGATTCAGTAAATACACATCAGGCACGCCGCCGTTTGCTGACACCTGTAGCTGGCCGTTTATCACTGAAGGCGCACTGTCGCTAATTTTTGCGACAATGTTCTGAACGTCAGCGGGCGCTATAAAATTTGCTAGCTCCCCGGCTTCTAAAGAAAACAGCTCAAAGCTGTGAAACTGATTAGCGCCATCGTCTGAAAAGCTGCCCTGCTCAATATCAAACTGTGTGCCCTGTTGAACAATCACCGTCCCGGTGCCATCAGGCGCGGCTATGATCGACTCTGCCTGAGCTGGCAGTAGCCCTACTGTAGCGGTCAAAGCAGGCGTTATGAATGCCAGCGAAAGGCCATATGTGTTGGGCATAGTGTGACTGTGTTTATTAGCAAGCGACCTTTATGCTTTAATCTCTTGCGTATTGCAATAATCGATCAGGTGCTTCATACGATGGCCCATGCTGGTCAGTAGCTTAAGCGCAACTTTAGGCTCAGACATGAGGTGATCAACAAAAACAGACTTTTCTAAGATCATTGCTCGCACTTCAGTTTTCGCGATAATGTCTGCTGAGCGTACCTGATTTGTTAATAGCGCTAGCTCGCCAAACACTTCACCGACGCCCATGGTATCGACTGCCGCTTGAGAGCCAGCGTGCTTGACTTCTACTTCTCCATCGGCAATCACAAAGGCGCAGTCGCCTGTTGTTCCTGCTCTCAAGATAGATTCTCCGGGTCTATAGAGTACGCATCCGTACGAGTGCATCAGCTCTTGTAGTTCGTTGCGCTCAGAGAATTCCATAAATGCATCTTTAAGATCTCTTTTAATATTTAATATCAGTGGAATATGATCGAGCTTTTCGGCGGTTTGAGTAATCTTATGGGCCATTACCTGAAACCCAATTCCCTCTAGCAGGCTGACGTTCTTAGGATGAACAGAGGCGACAATATGAGTAACCTGCTGGCTGATGCCGACGTAGCAAGCCATCAGCATTAGCCCCAACGTGGTTTGAGCAGCAGTTGAAGACTCGCTATGGGAAGGGTGAATGCAGTGTAAATCGCAGCTTAGGAGCACGCGTCCGGGTGGCGGCGTACTCTTGAGATGGTATAGCTCGCTGACAGGGGTTCCGGCGGATGTGTTGAGGGTGAGGCGCAGGCTGCCGATCAGGTGGGTTTGCTCCATGGCAACGATGTGCGTGGTGGAGGGGAAGGTGTCGAACCGATCCATCAGGCGAGTCGGATCGGTTTGCACAAGCTGATCGGGCTGATCGGCCCAAACGTCATCCCACACGTCGCCCCATACCTGGTGGCGCAGCTTGAGCACTTCGTCTACTAGCTCAGGGGTTTTTGCGATCGCAATTCTCAACATAGCTATAGTCCAGAAATATCCATCAAAAAGCACCCAATGCTGAGAACTTTTAACGGCGCGCCTGATATCAATCGAGATGGCCGATATCAAGATTGATTGTTTGCTCAGCGTGCTATTAACTTACCCGCCCGCAACCTCAAACAACGAATGCAAGCGATCGCAGCCCGAATGCAGGTGATCGCCCCTCAATCGAACCTGGATTTTCGATAGTTTTTTGGCCTACACTCTGGATGGCCTATTTTTTCCATGGCTCTTTTATTTTCTATGCCTTCTACTTACGATGTGGCCGAGCTAGCTCAGCAGATGATCGCTCAGCGTCAGGAGACGGGATGGCGCAGGGCGATTGATGACAGCCTGTTGATTACCTGGCGTAATTTAATTCGGCTGAAGCGGAACCCGATTGTGATCGTTGCGATCGCTATCTTCCCCATGGTTTTCCTCTTGGGCTTTTGGATCGTCGGCCAAAAGCTGATGGCTGCTCAAGGCGTGGTCTATATCCAGTATTTAGTGCCCGTAATCAACTTGCAGACGCTATTTTTCGCTGGGTTTGGCTCAGCGGTAATGCTCGCTACCGACATTGAAACCGGCATGATGGAACGCTGCCGGGCCATGCCAATTTCGCGCGTGGCCGTGGTGGCTGGGCTGGTGCTGGCCTACATGGTAAGAGCATTACTGGCGACCGTGATTTTGCTCGCAGTCGCCTGTCTGCTAGGCTTTCGCTTCTACGGCGGGTCGCTCGCCTTCCTGGCTTACTTCATTCTGGTCACGCTATTTACCACCACTTGCATTACCGGCTACAGCGTCCTTGCGCTCAAGCTTCGCAATCCATCGCTGGTAAATTCAGTCGCCATTATTCCTTACACGCCGCTGCTACTGCTCAGCAATGGCTTTAGCCCGACCGAAAATTTTCCAAGCTGGCTACAGCCAATTGTGCGCTATCAGCCGGTGAGCGTTACCTGCGATGCGTTGCGGGCTTTAGTCGATGGCAGTACGGCAAGCGGTGAGCTTTTTGTAGCTAGCTTTCTGTGGCTCGTGGCGCTATGGATAGGCTTAGGGCTCTGGTCGGTTCGACTTTATAAGCAGCTTTGAATATGACCTTAGACGCTATGCCCTCGGACGCCATGACACCAGAAAAGCTTGACCAAGACTCGATTGCGGCGATGGTAGCCGCGCGGCGTGAGGGCGGATGGGGGCGATCGCTCAACGACATCCTTACCATCGCCCGGCGCAACCTCCTGCTAGACTTTCGCAACCCCGCCGAAATCCTCGTGTCTACCGCCTTCCCGGTGTCCTTATTCCTGGTATTTACCGCCAGCTTTGCCAAAGTCGTTGCGCCCGGCGAAAGCTACAGCAGCTATGCCCAGTTTTTACTGCCGTTCACACTCATTCAAGGGCTGATTTTTACCACCGTTAATATTGGCAGCATTTTTTACGACGATCTCAGCAGCGGTAGAGACGTGCGCCTGCGGGCCATGCCCATTGCCCGGCTCGCCGCAGTGGGCGGAAGACTCCTAGCTGCTGCCGTGCGCGTGCTCTTTCAAATTAGCGGCATTGTTTTGGCAGGCTATCTAGTGGGCTTTCGCTTTTACGGTGGGCTGATGGGCGCGATTGGCTTTTTCCTGCTGCCGACTGTGTTTACATTAGCGATCGCCTTAGTCGCCCTCTACATCGCCGTCGGTGCAAAATCATCCGAAACCATCTCCGCCATCATGAATCCCTGGATTTTGCCCTTCACCTTCATGAGCGTCGGCTACGTCCCCAAAGAAGGCTTTCCCGACTGGGCCTTAGGCTTTGTCACCCTCAACCCCGTTTCCACCATCTCTGAAGCAATGCGAGCCTTGGCGAGCGGTGAGCCTGCCATGAGATTAGTATTAGTTACGCTAGCCTGGAGCCTGGTACTGTTTATTACCTTCGGCCCATTGACACTAAAAGCGTATAAAAGAAGAATCTAAGCACTCCCTTTTTTGCTGACTTCGTTCTCAACTCTCTAGGACTAAAGCTATGACCGCAGCCGAACATTACGACGTGATTATCATTGGCACGGGCGCGGGTGGCGGTACGTTAGCCCATCGGTTAGCGCCTAGCGGTAAAAAAGTGCTGGTGCTAGAACGCGGCTCCTTTTTACCGAAAGAAAAAGCGAACTGGAGCACGGACGCTGTGTTTCGAGATGGCCGCTACCAAACCAATGAGGTGTGGGCCGATAGAGACGGTAACGATATTAATCCGGGCATCGGCTATTGGGTCGGTGGCAATACCAAAGTCTACGGCGGTGCGCTGTTTCGCTTAAGAGAAGAAGACTTTGACGAAGTGAGGCTGAGTGAAGGCATATCACCCGCCTGGCCGCTGAAGTATAACGACTTTGCGCCCTACTACGAACAGGCTGAGAAACTGTATCAGGTGCACGGCAAACAAGGTGATGACCCGACTGAGCCGCCGCGCAGCGCTGACTATGCCTATCCGCCTGTGAGCCATGAGCCGCGAATTGCCTGGATGGATAAAGCGCTACAAAAGAAAGGGCTTAATCCTTTTTATCTGCCGCTGTCGGTGAAGCTCAATGAAAAAGATGCTTTTTTAAGTGAGTGCATTCGCTGTAATACCTGCGATGGCTTTCCCTGCTTTATTGATGCCAAATCTGATGCGGATGTGAACTGTATTCGGCCTACGATGGGGAATGCCAACGTTCGGCTGATTACTGAGGCGAAGGTAAACAAGCTGCATACGAGCGAGTCGGGGAAAGAGATTACGGGCGTAGAAGCTGAAATTAATGGCGAAACGCAGACTTTCTCGGGCGATATTGTTGTTGTTGCCTGTGGTGCGGTAAATTCTGCGGCGCTGCTACTAAAGTCTGCTAATGAACAGCATCCGAATGGACTTGCCAACAGTTCGGATCAGGTGGGCCGCAATTTTATGAAGCATTTGGCAGCAGCGATTGTTGGACTTTCTCTGAAAGAAAATGACAGCGTGTTCCAAAAGACTTTGGCGATTAACGATTACTATTGGGGCGAGCCTGGCTTTGACTATCCGATGGGCCACGTTCAGCTACTCGGCAAGGTGAACCATCGAATGCTGGCGCTAGATGTGCCGAAGATTGCGCCGACCTGGGCGCTGCGGGTGGCGGCGAAGCGGACGGTGGACTGGTGGCTCACGGGTGAGGATGCCCCGGATGCTGAGAACCGGGTGATGGTAAAAGATGGGCAGATTACTTTGAAGTATGAGCCCAATAATATGAAGGCGTTTAAGCGGCTGATTAAGCGGTGGATTAAGGTCGTTCAGGACGTGGACAATGAAGGTAGCGTGCTGCCGGTGTCCTGGTATTTTAGTAAGATTTTGCCGATTGGTGCGATCGCCCATCAGGTCGGCACCTGTCGCTTCGGCACCGATCCAGCTACCTCCGTACTAGACACCCACTGCAAAACCCACGATATAGACAACCTCTATGTTGTAGACGGCAGCTTCTTCCCTTCTAGCGCCGCCGTTAACCCTTCTCTCACCATCATGGCTAACGCTATGCGCGTAGGCGACCATTTGATAGAGCGACTAGGTTGATGATTGATGAAATTCGCGAAAAAGTCGAAAGAAATCAAGTTGAGCTTTCTAAACATGCTATTGATCAATCAGGTATCCGAAAAATCAGAGTGCAGGAGATCAAAGAGGCGATCGCTAGCGGTCAGATCATCGAAAAATACCCAAATGACAAATATGGGCCAAGCTGCTTAGTATTCGGCTTTACAAGGGATATGCGTCCTATCCATATTCAATGCTCCTATCCATCTAGGCCGTCAATCAAAGTCATTACTTTATACGAACCCGATCCGCAGATCTGGACAAATAGCTTTACTGAGAGGAGACAAACTGAAAATGGCAAATAACAATTGGCAGGAACCTTTGGTAGAAAAACTGGTCACTTACACGTTGGAGATAGACGGCAAAATTATCGTAATTAAAGGAGTGCCAGCAAGAGTAAACGAAGAGACAGGCGAACAGCTCTTTTCGCTAGATACAGTAGAGAAATTGCAATCGTTTATCCTAGATGACTCAGAGCCTCAGCAATTTATAGAAGTTCCGGTCTATCAGTATGCAGATTCAGCCGCTTAAAAGATCAGAGCGACGGTTGAGCATAGTAAGCGGTTTGAAAATAATGAGACACTTTCGACTTTGCACTTGGGTTAATCGCCGAGGCGTCTCGGAAAAAATACGTTTCCACTTGACGGCAGCAAAGAATCAGATTATCGTCAGTTCTAAGCTGTGATGCCTATCACAGTCGTTCTTGCCAGAACTCGATTTCGCTCAGCACTATCGATAGGTGCGTCAACACCTACCGATAGCTAACCCCCCGGACTAATCGGCAGTCCCGGCGGCTAGAGTCACTTTACTCTAGCCACCCCGATTTGCACTACATTTTCGCGGGGTGGCTTGGTTTAGTGGGGTTCTGGTTTCCTACAAAAACAAAGGAAATTCAACGTTATGCTTACTTCAGCTCGCCCGGACGCCTCTGCGTTCACCGTTCCTCCTGTCGGCAATTCCTCATTTCCCTCAGACGATAGCCCCGAGATTGTGACCCACACCATACGGGGCTCCCTTCATGCAGTCCAAGCGACCATTCGCACCTTGTTCAAGCTCAACTACGCCGAGCCTAACGATTGGAGTAAGCCTGTGCCAACGGGCGATCGCAATGAAGTTATGGTCGTATTGACCCGCCGCGTCAGACTGTAGCGCTAGCCATATAGCGAGCCATTAAACGTATCCGATGGCTCGCCCTCGTGCTTAAGATGATATCTTCTAGCGATCTTCCGACAGAGCTGTTGAGCTAGCTAGCATGTGTTTTTTCTCTCCACGGAACTAATAGGCTCTATCAAGCTATAGAGAAAACACCACAACAGACTCGTCATCATAGAATCATTGCTTACTTTCAACGGAAAACAATTTTATGACAAGTCAATCAGTACGGCCCAATCAGCCATCTGTCCGCTCTAAAGATGAGGTTATTGCTAACTTTAACAACCGTCAGTCTGCACAAAAAGTTAAGGAAGCCATCGAATCGGCAGGTTCATCCATTGAGCAGGTCGCTATCGATGACAGAACGAGCTTGCGTAGCAGACTAGAGGCGATGGGCACGATTACTGGCGGTGCGGCTGGGTTTTGGCTAGGTGGCCTCTACGGGAGCTTGCTGGGCGTCATCATTGTTCCAATTCTTGTTTATTGGAACGACAGCATGTATGCCAATAGCAACTTCAACCGCCTGTTGATTCTCGGCTTGGCGTTTGGCGGTGCTACGCTCGGTGCGTTCATCGGTAAAGCAGCACTTGCCTCTCAGCCCCAAAAGCAAAGGGATAAGACAGATCCTAACGCGACTGATATTTATAGAGTTGTTGTTAGAGGCTCGGAGTCAAGCATAGAAGAAGTTCGTCAGATTGCTAGAAAAGTAGACGCATAGAGAACAACGCCTAGAGAACATAAGAGAACTCAGATTTTCTTAATTCGCTAAGTAAGATCGTTTGTACTAAAATAGGCTTGCGCAGGGTGGCTGTTTGCTGCGCTACGCAAGCCTATAAAAAGGACAACCGTGATGGCTAAGCTGCTGCTGATCGAAAGCCCTGGAAAACTGAAGAAGCTTAGCCAAATTCTAGGCCCTGGTTGGATCGTGAAAGCCAGTATGGGCCATATCAGAGAGCTGACTAATGAAGGTGAAGATGCTTTAGGCTTCGATATGGAAGGCCGACAGATTCACTGCAAGTATGCGCCGCGAGATGAGCGGGCCAAGAAGACAATATCGGGCCTGCGTCAGGCCGTAAAGCAGGCGGACACGGTTTACATCGCGACTGATCCCGACCGCGAGGGCGAGACGATCGGCTGGCATTTGCAGCAGGCTTTGCGCCTCAAGAAACCTCACCGCGTTGTATACAGCGAAATTACGCCCGCTGCGGTTCGCAACGCTGTCGCAAATCCTCGTGTGCTCGATCAGTCTTTAATTGCGGCGGGTCGAGCGCGTGATTGTTTGGATAAGCTGGTGGGTTATAAAGGTAGCCGCCATGTGGTGTGGCCGCTGAATAACGGCGCGAAGTCTATGGGGCGTGTGCAGAGTGCGACGCTCCATTTGCTGTGTCAGCGCGAGCGCGAGATTCAAGCGTTTACCCCACAAGACTATTGGAGCGTATGGGTGAGCTATCAGGAAGGCTTTAAAGCTTTTTATCGACGGAAGCCTACGGCTAGTCGGCCTAAGAAGACTGAGGAGAGTGAGATAGATAGCGCTGATAAAGCTAGCTCGAAGGGTAAGTCAGCGGGTAAATCAAAAGAGCCTGAGTCTGAACGGGTGACGACGCAGGCTGAGGCGGATCGGCTGGTTGCGATCGCCCGCACCACCCCCCACAAAATCATCTCCATCCAAGGCAAACTCACCCGCCAATCGCCCCCGCCGCCCTTCATCACCTCCACGCTACAGCAGTCCGCAGGCTCCAAACTCCGCTTCACCCCTGACCAAACCATGAAAGTGGCCCAGTCACTCTACGAAGCGGGCCACATCACCTACATGCGCACCGACTCTGTTGTACTGTCGGCCCCTTTCTGCGCCGCTGTTAGAGACTACCTTAGCCAGCACGATGCGGCCAACGTTCCTAAACAAACCGCCAAACATCGCTCAGCCAAAAACGCGCAGGCCGCACACGAAGCTATCCGTCCGACTGAAGTTACCGCCACTCCACAGCAGCTCAAAAACGCACTCTCTACCGATGCCGCTAACCTCTACGAGCTAATTTGGAATCGCGCTGTAGCCTCTCAGTGTCGTCCGGCTCAACTGCGTAAAACGCGAATTGTGACCCAATCGGGAGAGGCTTATTGGGAGGCGAGAGGGCAGGTGGTTGAGTTCGCAGGCTACACCCAGTACTGGAATAACTTAAGCGCCGACTCGCAGCTACCAACGTTAAACGAAGGGCAGGCTGTGACACTAGAAAAAGCGCAGGCTGACCAGAAGCAGACTCAACCGCCACCAAGATATACCGAGCCTAAGCTAGTGCAGCTGATGGAGCGCAAAGGCATTGGGCGTCCGAGTACGTATGCGCCGACGATTAAAACGCTGCGGACAAGAACGTATGCAACCCTTGTAAAAGGGAAGCTTCAGCCGACTGAACTAGGGCTGTCGCTAGATGCAGCTTTGGAGAAGCTATTACCTGATTTGATTGAGCCTGATTTTACGGCGCAGATGGAGAATGAATTGGATGCGATCGCTGCTGGTAAACAAGACTGGCAAACGTATTTGACCGACTGGCATAAAGACTACTTTGCACCTGCGATCGCTCAAGCTAAGACCAAGCTCTCCGCAGGCGTCATGCGAGACTTACAGCACGCTGCCGATACCTACGTCAGTCAACCGCCAGCCAAAGCACTTGTCGCAAAAGAGACTTCAGCGCCTACCCGTCGCAAAGTTATTTCAACAGCTAGCCCAACAGCAAAATCAAACAAGCCGCTGCGCAAACAATCTCGTAGAAAGCCCCAAGCAAACAAGCCCCAGACCGAAAAGTCTCAGATCCAAAAAAGCAAAACCAAATGCCCAAAATGCGCTCAAGTCATGAGCAAAATTCCATCGCGCTCTAAAAAACTAAAGGCAAACCACTTTTTAAAATGCGAATCGTCTAGCTGCGATACCGTCATGTTTTGGAATCCGGCGAAGAAAGGATACGAGCTGCCCTATGCCCAGCGCCCGGTCGATCCAAAAGCGTTCACCGACCATCCTTGCCCGAATCTGTGGGGCCTTACTCATCCGTCATGCCTACCAAAAAGAAGGCGTTGATAAGGTTATGCTGCGCTGCTCGCTACTGGAAAATCGCAAGGGAAAATGCAAAGATGTGGCGTTTTTTCAAAGCCGTGATGGTGGTTTTTGGTCGCCTAAATTCGGCGATTTAAAGTGAACTCACAAAAGACCCTCTATACAAAGTCAGATCCTTACCTTAGGAATAGTGGGACTTTCACCCTTTCGAGCATGTGAAGACCCTTTCTTTGTTTTGTAGCATAACTATCTAGCCATGTGACCCCCTGGTCAGTAACAGCACAAGCATATGCCTTCTAAGCCATCTATCACCCTTGACTCTGCTTCTCTCAATGAAGAAAAGGAACCTGTCTCACTCAATCGCGATCCATCAATGCGTCGATCAGAGGGCACAGTTGCAGCACCATTACCGCCAGCCGCGCTGCTAGAAGGATCGCCGGAAGCGTTGCCTGAAGGGAGAGAGGAAGACAGTGAGCAGGATCATGAGTCTAAGTCTGTGGGTGATCGCCTAAAGAAAAAGTGGTGGCTCGTACCTGCTTTGGGTTTAGCGATAGCAGTCGGCGGGCTCTCATATATTCGTATTCGTGACAACAATGCGCCGCCCCCAGCGGTTGAAGAAGCGGCTGCGGTGTCAGTAAGAACAGCGATCACTCAGCAAGCGCCTATCCAAGCCTGGACTTCTAGCGAAGGCACGGTACAAGCAGAACGCTTCAAACATTTGGCCTTCGATACCGCAGGCGATGTGACGTTTATTGCTAACCGCAACGGTCGAACGCTACGCGCGGGTGACACGGTTCAGCAGGGCGAATTGCTGGCTCAAATTGATGACCGGACGCTGCAAGCTGATATTAACCAGGCGAGAGCGGCGGTTGCTGAAGCCAGGCAGAGAAGGGCAGCAGCGGGTGCAGATGTGGCAAGCGCTCAGTCTCAGGTGGCTCAGGCGCGATCACAAGTAGACCAGGCTCAGGCCCAATTAGACCAGGCCCGATCTGCGCAAACGCTGGCCCAAACAGACTTTCAACGCTATCAAACGCTCTATAGCCAGGGCGCATTAGCAGCTACCGAGCTAGACTCTCGTCGCAATGCGGTTCAAGACACAAGCGCTCAAGTGGCAGCGGCTCAGTCTCAGGTTTCAGCAGCCAGAGCCCAGGTGGACACCGCTCAAGCAGGCGTTTTGGCAGCGCAACAACAGCAGCAGGCGCTCGACTCTCAAATTGAAACAGCGCGGGCCAGGCTCACTCAGGCTGAGGTGGCGCTAGAAGATACGCGGCTCTATGCACCATTCAACGGCATAGTCGCCTATATGAACCTGCGAGAGAACGAATACTATACGCCTCAGTCGGTATCTTCTCAGCTCGGCCAAGACTACTCCGCTATTTTGGATCGTGTGCCAATCGTTGTTGTTGACCCTAGTCAGTATGAGGTGGTGGCTGATTTTGCGGCCTATCAGGGTGAGCGGGTTGAGCCGGGGCAGACGGCTTTGGTGACGAGCGATCGCTCAAACAGTCGAGGGGATGATTTGCTTTCGCGGGCTGACGCTCGCGGCCAGGTGTTTGCTGTAAATCCAGCGGTTGATCCCGGTGGACGTTCAATTGAAGTGACTGCGCAAATTACTCAGAATGGTGACGCTCTCAAGCATGGCCAAAATGTGACAATGTGGGTTGCAGTTGCAGAAGAATCTGAGGCAACCGTTGTACCGCTTAACGCGGTTGTTTATCGCGAGCAAACCCCCTATATTTTTGTGGTGGATGCTGAAAGTAACACCGTTGAACAACGTCGGGTAGAGCTTGGCGTTGAAGGACTCACGACAAGAGAAATTGTCAGCGGTGTTGCCGTTGGAGAGCAGGTGATTACAGCAGGCCAAAACCGGCTTGTGGAGGGGGCTACTGTTCAAATTGCGCAGGGTCAAACAGACAGCCTTGTGAAGAGTCAGGAGGTGAGTAACTGATGAGTCAAGCCTCTACGCCGGGTTCTTTGCGCGATCGCCAAAACGGTCACCGCTCCAACAATTCAGCACCCAATACCAAAGCTGGCCCTGATCCTAAAAAGGCATCAGGGCTAATGCGTTTCTTCTTTTTACAGCCTATTTTTGGGATTCTGCTAGCACTTTTGCTGACTGTCGGTGGCCTATTAGGCTATCTATCAATGGTGAAAGAGGCTAACCCTGACATTGACATTGCCACCGCTACGGTGACGACAACTTGGGGCGGCGCTGACCCTAGCACCATCGAACAACAGGTCACGAACGAGTTAGAAACCGAGATTAAATCAGTAGAAGGACTCAAGTCGATTCAGAGTGCTTCCTACAGCGGCTTCTCTCTTATCAGCGTTGAGTTCCGTTCAGACGCCGATACGACCCAATCTATCCAACGGCTGCGAGATGCGGTATCTCAAGCAGCGCCAGAACTACCGCGCGAAGCTGACCAGCCAGTTGTAGAACAGGTTTCTGTCAACGATGCGCCAATCGTGACGGTTGCGCTATTTGGCGATCTCGATTCAACAGTTATCAGTCAGGCCGCAGAAGATTTACAAGATAGACTCGAAGACGTTGTAGGCGTTACAGAGGTTAACTTGGGCGGTGCGCGTGAAGAGGTCGTGCAGGTACAGATGGATCCTGCCGCCTTAGCAGCATTACAAATTTCTCCAACCACGGTAGCTAATCGGATTCGTAGCGCCAACATAGACGCACCGCTGAATGAAATTGAGAGCGATACTATCGGCACTCAGATTCGATTTTACGGCAAATTTCGACAGCTAGAAGATCTTCGGCAGTTGCCCATTGCTCGCATAGATGATCGCGTCGTCAGACTTGAAGAGATTGCCCAAGTTCGCAGAGAGCTAGAGCAAGAAGATACGCGGGCGGCAATTAGCTGGCAGGGCGCACCCTACGAGCCAGTAGTAAGCGTCGGGGTAAAAAAGGTACCGGGGCAAGATTCTATTGAAGTAATCAACAATGTGAAAGCGGCGTTAGAGACAGCTAAAAGATCTAGTGAATGGCCGTTTGGCATGGAGTATCGAATTACCGCTAGCGATGCGGACGTAATTTGGGATCAGCTCAGCAGCCTGTTTGTAAACGCACTACAGGCGATGGGCGTAGTGTTTGTTATTTTGTTTATTGCGCTCTCGTGGCGTGAGGCGCTGATTGCTGGGCTCTCGATTCCGCTGACGTTTTTAGGCACCTTAGCCATACTGTGGCTGATGGGTCAAACGCTAAACAATATGGTGCTTATCGGCATGGTATTAGCGCTCGGCATTCTGGTAGATGTGTTTATCTTGATGATGGAGGGAATGCACGAAGGCATCTATGTGTCAGGTCTGAGCTTTAATCAAGCCGCGCTGAAGACGGTAAGAACCTATGCTGGGCCTGCTTTTGCCGGACAGCTAACAACTATTTTGGCAATGACGCCGCTGATGTCAATTAGCGGTACGCTGGGCAAGTTTATTCGGGTGCTGCCGATTACGGCAATTACCTGCCTGGTGCTCAGCTTCGTAATTGCGCTATTGGTAGATATTCCGCTCTCTCGCTACCTATTAGCAGGCGCTAAAGGAGAAAATAAAAAGTCTCGAATTGACCGCATAAGCGAAAAAGCCTCTGAGAAGTTCACGCGATGGAGCCTGAGTCACACCGTTCGTAACAAGGGAGTCGCTAGAGCTTGGTCTTTAGGCGCGCTGACGCTGTTCATCTGCTCAATATTCGCGTTTACTCAAGTTCCGGTGACGCTGTTTCCTGAGCAAGACAGCCGTAATTTGAGTATTAACGTTGAGCTGCCGCCGACAACAACCCTAAACACGTCTCAGGTGCTCGCTGATGATGTTGGCAACTTATTGAGAGAAAAAGACTATTTTGAAAGCGTGATTAAGTATGCAGGGCAGCGTAGCAACTTAGTTAGCTCAGGCGAGTTACAGCCTACCGAAGGCAGCTACTTAGTAGGCTTTTCAGCGGTGTTTGTACCAGAAGACGAGCGCGACATGATTTCTTATGCCTATCTAGACGACTTGCGCGCAGAAGTTAGTCAGGTTCTACGGCAGTATCCAGGCGCGTCTTTGGTTATCAATAGTCAAAGCGCTACAGGCGGCGGCGATCCGATTCAGGTAGAAGTTTCAGGTAGCGATATTAGCCAGCTTCGGCAGATTTCGGGCGAGATTCAGCAGGCGCTGAGACAAATTTCGGGTACCTCTGACGTGCGTGATAATTTAGGTGACTTGCAGCCTGACCTACAGCTCATTCCCAGACGAGAAGCGCTCGATTTTTACGGGCTCACGGCTGAGGATGTGACCAGTCAGGCTCGTTACTACACGACTGCGGTAGATGTCGGAGACTTTGACGTGGGCGGCAATGAGGAGGATTTGGAGATTCGGTTGAGTACGGCGTGGCCTTCTCGTGATGGTGCTGTAGGTGGCCCGACCCGACGTGATGAGCTGAACTTGGTTCGCTTTTTCGGCTCTAATGCTGACAACGAAGTAATTCCAGTCGGGGCGGTCGTGGAGCCTGTGCAGGGAGAGTCGGCGCTGTCGGTGACGCATCGCGGGGGGGAAAGGACGGTGACGGTATTGGCGAAAAATAGCGATCGCACCGCAAACGAAATCATTGCCGACTTAGAAACCAAACTCGAAGACCTACAGCAGTCTTGGCCCGCTGGCTACAGCTACAGCTTCGGCGGCGAAAGCGAAGATCAGGCCGAAACCTTTGGTTCCTCTGGTCAAGCACTGGGCCTCGCTATCTTTTTAGTCTTCGCAGTGCTAGTGCTACAGCTTAGATCCTTCCGTCAGCCTTTCATCATCCTGGCAACCATTCCGCTTGCACTTACTGGCACCTTTGTCGGCTCCTTCCTGGCCTGGATTCCGTTCTCTTTCACCACTTTTATCGGCGTTATTGCCCTAGTTGGTATTGTTGTAAACGACGCAATTGTCATGGTTGATACGATGAATGGCTACCAGCAAGAAGGCATGACGGTGCGACGAGCAGCCGCCAACGGCGTATCGGATCGCTTGCGGCCTATTATCACCACTAGCGTCACTACTATCCTCGGCCTGATTCCGCTGGCCTTCAGCGACCCCACCTGGATGCCCTTATGTAGCGCTATTATCTTTGGGCTGATTGCTGCGACTGCCACCGCGCTTATTGTCATTCCTTGCCTGTACGTGCAGTTCACGCCCAAAACAGAAAACCTGGAGGCAGAGCTAAGCTGAAGGTCGTGATAGTTATCAGAGCAAGCGTTATTAGGAGATGACGGTCAATGGTTACCACACAGACCCCTCACAAGTTGCAGCTTCCGCTCAATCTAAACTCTAAAGAGTTTGCCAACAACAAATACGAGTACTACAAATGGCTGCGTGAGGAGTCGCCCGTCTTCCGCGGTAAACTGAGCGTCTTAAATGTCTACGTACTCTCTCGCTACGACGACTGCGTGAACTTTCTTAAAGATCCGCGCTTCGTCCGCAACCGTACGACAGCAACAGGTGGCGGTAGAATGCCTTTCCCAATGCCTAAAGCCGTTCAGCTTATAGCGCAAAGTATGATTACTGAAGACGAACCTGACCACCGCAGGCTGAGAAATTTGGTGCATCAGGCATTTACTCGGCACTCTCTTGAAAAGATGTCGGCGCGAATCGATCAGTTAACCCACGATTTGCTAGACAAGGCAGAGAAAAAAGGAACTGTCGATCTTAAAGAAGCTTATGCCCTACCTATTCCAGTCACAGTCATTCAAGAAATGATGGGCGTAGATGATGAAGATATGCCCAAATTTCAAGACGGCCTCACTGCCCTGAAAAACGGTTTCTCGGGCTGGTCAATGGTGCGCACGGTGTTTTGGGATATGCCGCGCTTGTCTAAGTTTGTCCGCAGGCTGATTGAGCGCAAGCGTTCTAATCCTCAAGATGACATTCTTACTAAGCTGATTCAGGCCGAAGATGAAGGCGAAAAGCTCAACGAAGATGAGTTGGTTGCTATGGTTTTTTTGCTGATTGTTGCAGGCTACGAAACCACGGTACAGCTTATTACTAATGGCGTACTTGCGCCTTTGCAACACCCCGATCAGCTAGAGAAACTTAGAGCACGGCCCGATCTCATTGAGTCAGCCGTAGAAGAGATTTTGCGCTATAGCGGCCCTGTTCATAGTACGAAGCCTGCCTATGCTCTAGAAGATGTGACATTGCACGGCGTCAGGATTCCTAAAGGGTCTGCGGTTTTCCCCTTTCTAGGCGCGGCCAATCGCGATCCCGCTGTGTTTAAGAATCCAGAAGTATTCGATATTGAGCGTTCTCCTAACAAACATCTCGGCTTCGGCAGCGGTATTCATTCATGTTTGGGAGCCCCTTTAGCAAGAATGGAGACAAAGATTGCGCTAGCTAATTTATTAAAGCGTAATCCAAACTTACGTTTGGCTATAGAACCATCGGCGCTAAAGCTAGATGTCAAACCCGGCTGGCATACGTACAAGCATCTGCCTGTTGTATTGGGTTAAGTGCTTGCTACTAATGCATCTAAGTCCTGCTGCATTTTGGCCTGTACGCGGTTGTAGCAAGCGTCTATGTAATTGCGATCGCGCAAAGCCTCAGCCCCCGTTCGCTCAAACCGAATCGGCTCACAAATGCGAGTATGTATCTTCAAAGGCAGTGGAATATTTGGAATAGGGCCAAACGCAATACCCCAAGGCAGTCCGAGATAGATCGGAAAGACTTCCGGGTCAATGCCAAACGCCCAGGGTATCCCCCAGTCGTGAAGCTGTTTTACCTGCGGATAAATATCGCCTAATACCCTTAGGGTAGAGTGTGCGCCAACAGAAATCATCGGCACAATCGGCACTGCCTTTTTAATCGCAAGCTTAATAAAGCCTCTTCTGTTGTGAAAATATATCTTGTGGCGCATCGAATAGGGCCGAAAAATATCTTGCGCACCCCCTGGATACAGCGCAATACTCGCCCCTTTATTTAGCGCTGCAATTCCCATTCTAGGATGTGCTCTCACAGCGCCCATTCTCGCTGCAATGTGAGCAACGGCTGGAAAAGCTGCCCATACGCTAGGGTGCATCAGCCCATACAGCGGCTTTTGCGGGCCAAAGCGACGCACCCAGTCATAGAGCATCATGTGCATATCAGGCGCAGGCATTCCGCCATTGTGCGAGCCCACCATCATCACCGTTTCGTCGGCTGGAATATGCTCCCATCCATCCGTACTGATCTGATAGTAATGGTCATACAGCCAGCCCATGAGCGGCATAATATGCCGAAAGACATCTGGATCTCTGCCTGCTAAAGACCAGCCGTCTAGCGCTGAGCTATCCAGTTGACCAGAGGGCGGTTTAGGCAGGCCGCTTAATGGTTTAAGCGCCTCAATGAGTGAGCGTAAGTCCTGCGGCTGTAGAGAATTTATTGTTTGGCCTCCCAATGTCTGCGTTGATAGCTTTTGCTGATACGTGCTCCGGCAGCGGACAAGAAAAATGCACTCATCGGTGCCGACATCGGTACCCAGCCGCCGAACTGAAAGCATACAACACTGACCAGGCAGGCAACAGATAGCCCGCTAAGGCCAAAGGCGATCAGCACAGGCCCTTTCTGGGTGAGTACCATCAGCGTGCCACCTGCTGCGGTGAGCGCGACAATCCATATTGTCTCCACCCAGTCCGGTAGCGCCCAAGGAAGGGTTTTACCGTCGATCACGGCGGAGAGAACTTGGCTGATGACCTGAGCGTGTAAGATGACGCGGGGCATTTTTTCATCGTTACCCCCTGTATTGTAAGAAGTAAATGATAAGTCCTGTCCGTCGGCTGTTGTAGATCCGATTAGCACAATTTTGTTCTCAATCAGCGCCCCGTCAAAGTCGTCATCTAAAACATCCGAAAAGCTAATGCGACGGGCTACGTTTTTAGGCGAGCGATATTGCATAAATATTTGATAGCCTGAAACTTTTTCATACTGATAGCCGCCGAAGGTAGGGGTGATTGTCCTGAAGATGACATCGCCTATCTGCAAGGGATCTGTTCCAGTCGGGCTAACGTTCTCAATACTATCAAGGTAGTGAATAGCCAAATCAATGCTCAAAGAGTAGATATTTTGGTCTACTGGCTCAGGCGCTGGGTTGTTGATGTCATTGCCTAAATTTTGATCCCTTTCGCTATCGATAATCTCGTCAGGCAAAGCGTCACGAATGAGCGATCGCCGCACCATGAAGTCGGAGTCGGTCACGATGTCGCTGAAGCTGATTTGATCAGAGGTCATGCCTATAGGCGGCGAGTCAGGGCCAGCGCCCGGCTGAGATCCAATCTTTGCGGTCGCAAAGACGTTGCGGCTCTTGAGGCTCTCTTGTAGCTGCCTAAGGCCTGGCGCATACTCTACGCCACGTAGCAAATCTAGTCCGATGCTGGCTGGCTCATGTTTTTGAAGGTTTTCGATGACGGTTGCGACTGAGGCATCGGTTGGGGTCGCAACACCGAGCCGACTTAAGTCATCTTTTGTAATCTCAACTATCAGCAGCCGAGGATCGGGGCCTTGATCAGGCTGTGTACTCACCAACCAGTCGTGCGCGGCTAGCTCGCTTTCTACAAAAGCCCCCTTTTGCTGTAGGCCAAGGATAAAAGCACTGGTCAGTGCGGTAGCGATCGCAGCCGTTACAATCCGAGCCCGCTTGCGCATTCGCCATCGCACGGGTGCTTTACTAACAAAAGCATCCTGCGGAATCGATGTTTCTACGTAGGTTGCTGCAGCAGCGGCCTCAGCCGGTAGCTCATCTAGCCGGTTCAAGTCGTGCTCAACGTCTGCAACATTGGCATAGCGCTGATAGATATAGTGCCGGGTCATTTTGCCCAGCAGGATTGCCAGCCCAGGGCTGACCTCTGCATAGTCTTGCCAGCGTGGATCTAGGCTGTCGAAGTCTTCGGGAAGATCGGTCGGCGATCGCCCCGTTACCGCATGAATAGCCGTCATCCCCAGCGCATAGATATCGCTGCTGTAGCGCGGTTTGCCCGATAGCTGCTCGCTCGGCGTATAGCCCTGAGTGCCAATGCCAATCGTCAGCGCAGTTTGCTCGCCCGTGAGCACCCGCGTGCGAATCTCCTTTACCGCACCAAAATCGATCAGCACAATCTCACCCGTATGGCGGCGGCGAATCAGATTGTCTGGCTTCAAATCGCGATGTACCACATGATTTTCGTGAATGAAGCGCAGCACGGGCAGCACGCTTTCTAGGAGGGCAACAACGTCCGCTTCTGAGAACTGGCCTTTTTGCTTAATCTCATTTTCTAGCGACTGTCCGTCAATATATTCTTGAACTAAATAGAACTCGCTGTCTTCTTCAAAGGAGTCTACCAGGGCTGGAATTTGCCCGTGGAAGCCCAGTCGCTTTAGGGTTTTTACTTCAGTTTCAAACAGCCTACGTGCCACCGTCAAAAAATTAGCGTCTTGGCTAGCAGGCTGAAGCTGCTTCACAACACACTGAGGCCGACTGCTCTTTTGAGTATCAATCGCTAAATAAGTTTGTCCAAATCCACCCGCTCCTAAAATGCGCGTAAGCTTATAGCGACCAGCGAGCGTCTGTCCCAGCATATATTTCCGCGTTTCTCTCGGGCACATTTTACCCAGTTGAAGACACCCATACGCCGAACCAGCAACGAAAGTAGTTATTTAACCGGTAGGGGCGTATGGCCCAGAAAATTATTAGCCCTCAGATCCTCAATAAGCAATCAGCAATGTAACTTGAGCATTAATAGATTGCTCTTGCCCAATAATGGGCGTATCTGCTGCTACCTCAGAACTCAACGCGCGTGCTGCTCTAGGTGCGGCGGGTGCTGGTGGCGGCGCACTGACAGAACCAATGGTGATATTAACAATCTCCTGGCGAGAAAGCCCTAGCGCGGCTAGCACAGTATCAGCCTGCTCCTGAGCATCTTGCACCGCGGCCTGTAGCGCTTGCTGACGAGCCGCAGCGATCGCACTATCATCTGCAACAAAGCTCACCCCGTCAATTTGGGTTGCCCCTACCTCAACCGCTTCGTCAATAATGACCCCGGCAGCTTCAGTCGGAGCCCTAAAGCTAATGGTATTGGTCGCCTGATAGCCGATGAGCACCTGACGTTCACCGCTGTAGTCGTAGCGAGGTGAGAGCGAAATACCGGCGGTTTGCAGCTTGTCTACGTTTTGCGATCGCACCCACTCAATCACCGCCGTAGACCTTTGCGCGGCCTGCTGCTGCGCTTCTTCAGCCGTTTCTGCTTCAACCTGCACGCCCAATCTAACTTCTGTGAGGGTGGTCGGAATGGTTTGGATACCTTGGCCAGTCACACTCAGCGTTTGCTCGGGCTGCTGATAGGCTGAAGACATAGCGGGCTGCGCTTTGGCGGCTGTAGGCAGTAGCGTGCAGCCGGCGATAGGCACTAGCAGGAAAGAGGCGATCGCGGCTGAATGGCGCAAACGACGCCAGGAATGATTCAGGTTAGCTTTTGACATAGCTTTTGACATAGAGATGACTTGCAAACTCAGTGAATGGAACAACTATTCATCAGCTTACAAGGCGCTCTAGCGAAGGACTCTCAGGTTTCAGTTTTAGTAACGGCTTTCGTCAGAACCAGCCTCTATCGTGATCTGTTCTGATCGCATTTGCTTTTTGCGTCTTGCTTTAGCCGCTTTAATCGTCCGAACGCGCCGCCCTATCCGCAGACCAGCGTAGTAGCCCGCAATGCTAAACACAATGCCCGTAATAAAAGATCCGAGCATCAGCGCTGCCACTACGCCCATGCCCATCTCCATCCACACTCTGATGCCGACTGCCGAAGAGGGCAGCTCGATGCTTGGCAAACGCAGCAGCCAGCGACCCATGTGAAAATTGAGCGCGAACAGCGGGACGTAGGTAAAAGGATTGCTGATCCAGGTGCTCGCAGCGGCGACGACTTTATTGCCCCGAATGCAGGAGGCGATCGCAACGCCAATAATAGTTTGCAGACCCAGCAGCGGAAAAGATCCGGCGAATACCCCAGCGGCCATACCCCGTGCGATCGCCTTCGGACTGCTCCGCATTCTCAAAAAACGAATGTAAAAATAGCGTAGCAATCGCTGCCAATAGCGAGCATGTAGCCATTTGAGCAAAAAGTTCTGAGGAAGAGAGGGGCGTCTACTATCGCGTTTTTTCAACGGCTGCTCTGGTAACTGCTTTGGCTTCTCAAGAACTTGGCTCGTATGGCTTCTGGCACTCATACCATGTGGATACTCATATCTCGATCCATAGCTTGCGCTTGCCTCCTGACCAGATACATTAGGTTTTGAAGCAGGATCTAGCATGGGTGCTCAGTTACGATAATCTTTGTTCTTTTTTGTTCTTGATCTACCACCATTCTATAGTAGTGACCCGCTTGGCCAAATAGCGGTACCTGAAGATTCGCTGAGAAGTTACAAAGCAGTAGACTTACTTTTACAGTATCAGCTACCATTTCCGAGCGCCTGTTTCTTAAGGTGTCTATTCTTCAGCCGTCTATTTTTGCATGTCCGTTTCTCAGCCTTCTATTTCTCCTACTGTCTCTCCTGATATCATTCAGGGCGAAACCATTGTTGCGATCGCCACGGCCATTGTGCCGCAGCAGGGAAGCGTGGGAATTGTGCGACTTTCGGGGGTGGAGGCGATCGCGATTGCCCAAGCGCTGTTTCACGCGCCCGGTCAGCAGGTATGGGAGAGCCATCGTATTTTGTATGGGTACGTGCGATCACCCGACACGCAGGCTGTCATTGATGAGTCTCTGCTTTTGCTCATGCTCTCTCCTCGCTCCTACACGCGTGAAGATGTGGTGGAGTTTCACTGTCATGGCGGTATTATGGCCGTGCAGCAGGTGCTACAGCTCTGTATTAGCCAGGGGGCCAGGCTCGCTCAGCCAGGAGAGTTTACGCTACGGGCTTTTTTGAACGGACGGCTAGATTTGACGCAGGCTGAGGGCGTGGCTGATTTGGTCGGCGCGCAGTCACCGCAGGCGGCGCAGAATGCGCTGATGGGTATTCGAGGAAAGCTTGCAGGCGTGATTAGGCAGTTGCGATCACAGTGTTTAGACGTGCTCGCAAGTGTTGAGGCGCGGGTGGATTTTGCAGACGATTTGCCGCCAATTGATGAGGATGAGGTGCGATCGCAGCTCGAAGCGATCATGGCACAAATCGCCCATATTCTATCGAGCGCACGTCAGGGTGAACTGTTGCGCTCTGGTATAAAAATCGCGATTATCGGTCAGCCTAATGTCGGTAAGTCTAGCTTGCTCAATGCTTGGAGTCGGAGCGATCGCGCCATTGTGACAAACCTCCCAGGCACCACTCGCGATGTCGTCGAGTCTCAGCTAACTGTCGGCGGCATTCCCGTGCGGGTACTCGATACCGCGGGCATTCGAGAATCGGTAGATGAAGTGGAAAAGATTGGCATAGCCAGATCGCAATCTGCTGCTCAAGCCGCTGATCTTGTTCTTCTTACTGTAGATGCTAGCCAGGGCTGGGGAGAAGCTGAGGATTCTTTGTACGCGCAAATAAGCAACAAATCTCATATTTTAGTGGTGAATAAAACAGACTTAACAAACAAGACCATTGAAAATCTTCCTAACGCTGCTACCGTCTATACCGCAGCCGCCCAGTCAAAAGGCATTGAGGCTTTAGAGAAAGCTATTCTTAAGGCTGTTCACAGCGGTAATCTCGCGGCGGCTGATACCGATATTGCCATCAACCAGCGCCAAGCAGCCGCCCTGCTCCGAGCCCAATCGGCCTTAGCTGAAGTGCAGACCACCATTCAAAACGAGCTGCCCTTAGACTTTTGGACAATTGACCTACGCACGGCCATTCATGCGCTAGGCGAAGTAACTGGCGAAGAAATGACAGAATCTATGCTCGACGAAATCTTCAGCCGCTTTTGTATTGGCAAGTAGCCATTTTTGCCTAGAATATATCTCTGTGCCCTTACCCAGATGAAATAACCTCAAACCGTCTATTCAACCGCTCTCAAGATAGACTATTGGTTAATCAATCGTAAGGACAAGCAGGTTGAAATCTATCGCCCAGGCAGATCGGTAGAAATTCTATCTAGCCCTTTGCGTCTCTCAGGCGAATCTGTTCTGCCCGGATTTGAGCTGAAGCTACAGGGCATTTTCTAAATCCTTCCTAGCCCACTTTCCCTTCTATGCTGCGTCTCAAAGAAGTTAAACTACCTCTAAATCACACAGAAGAAGACTTGCGTTCAGCGATTCTTCAAAAGCTCAAGATTTCTCCTAAGGAGCTAAAGGGCTACTCGGTTTTTAAACGCAGTTATGATGCTCGCAAGCGAGATGCGATCTCGCTGGTATATGCGCTCGATATTGAGACGCCCAAGCAAAAGAAGATACTGTCACAGGCTAAAAAGAACGGGCGCGTTTCGTCTACGCCCGATATGACATACAAATATGTGGCTCAAGCGCCTGCTGATCTGAATACTCGTCCGATTGTGATTGGGGTCGGCCCTTGCGGGATGTTTTCGGCGCTATTGCTGGCGCAGATGGGCTTTAGGCCAATTGTGCTAGAGCGAGGGAAGGCGGTTCATGAGCGATCGCAAGACACCTTCGGCTTTTGGAGCAAGCGCAAGTTCAATCCCGAATCTAATGCGCAGTTTGGCGAAGGCGGTGCGGGCACCTTCTCAGACGGCAAGCTATACAGCCGCATAAAAGACAACGACCATCATGGGCGCAAAGTGCTCACCGAGCTAGTAGAGAATGGCGCGGTGCCTGAAATTTTGTATATCAGCAAGCCTCATATCGGCACCTACAGACTTGTCAAGATTGTTGAAAACATTCGCAATCAGATCATTGCGCTCGGCGGTGAAATTCGCTTTCAAAGCCGAGTAGAAAAGCTGGAAGTAGAAAAGCTGGAAGTAGAAAAGATTGGAGAAAGCCAACAGGTAAAAGGCGTGACGCTAGAAAATGGAGAATTTATCGCTAGCGATCACGTTGTTCTTTCCGTCGGACACAGCGCTCGTGATACCTTCGAAATGCTTCACGCTCAGGGCGTCTACATTGAACCTAAGCCTTTTTCTGTCGGCTTTCGCATTGAGCATCCTCAGCCTTTAATCGATCAGTGCCGCTATGGAGAAAGTGCTGGACATCCGATTCTAGGAGCCGCCGATTACAAACTTGTTCATCATTGCTCCAACGGTCGAACGGTCTATAGCTTTTGCATGTGTCCGGGCGGGCAGGTGGTCGCTGCGACCTCTGAGCCGGGGCGCGTGGTGACCAACGGCATGAGCCAATACGAGCGCAGTGGTAAAAATGCCAACAGCGGGATTGTTGTAGGCATCACCCCTGAAGAAGACTATCCTGGCGATCCTCTAGCGGGCATGGCGTTTCAGCGGAAGCTAGAACAAAGGGCTTTTGAGTTGGGCGGTGGCACCTACGAGGCTCCCGGACAGCTAGTCGGAGACTTTTTGGCTGACAGACCTTCAATTAAGCTGGGTGAGGTGAAGCCGTCTTATCGGCCTGGGGTGCACTTAGGTGATTTGAGTGAGAGTTTGCCGGAGTATGCGATCGCTGCTATCCGCGAAGCCATCCCCGCCTTTGACAAACAAATCAAAGGCTTTGCGATGAACGATGCCGTCCTTACAGGTGTAGAAACACGAACCTCTTCGCCTATCCGCATTAAACGCAATGACATCTTCCAAAGCTTAAATACCCAAGGACTTTACCCAGCAGGAGAAGGTGCAGGCTACGCAGGCGGTATTCTCTCGGCTGCGGTTGACGGCATTAAGGTAGCAGAGGCCGTGGCCCTAAGTATGGTTGCCTCGTCACCCGACTAGCAATTATTGAAACGCCAATGGCATCTCGCACTCAAAAAATACCTGCGCAAGCATTATGACTTAGCGTACGTAGCTGCCTTTAAAAAGAAAAAAGGAGAGCCCCAAATCGAATTGGTGACTCTCCCTACCATCAGGGTGCATCTACATGTACACATTATGGCACGTGAGGGGTGAGGGGCGAAACCCCTCTTTGTACTTATTTTAGAATTATACGTCCGTATTCTAGAATTTGTGAGCGTAATCACGAACTGTCTACCACGCGGAGCGTATGAAACAGGCTATAGGAGCTGGATATAGCCTGTTATGAGCCTGCTAGCTTCTTTCCAAGGAGCTGATTGGTCAGCTTAGGATCGGCGCGTCCGCCAGTTTGCTTCATGACCTGACCGACAAAGAAGCCTTTTAGTTTCGTTTTACCCGCTCGGAACTTAGCTAGCTCGTCGGGGTTGGCGGCTAATACCTCGTCAATCATAGCCTCGATCTTAGCCGGGTCAGAAATCTGGCTGAGTCCTTTACTCTCCACAATTTTCTTAGGAGATCCGCCTTTTTCTAGCAGTTCTGGCAAAATATCTTTGCCGATTTTATTGCTAATAGTGCCGTCTTCAATCAGCTTCACCATCTCAGCCAAAGCATCAGGCGTTAGCTTAATCTCGGTAATGCTCAGCTTTTCGGCATTAAGATACCCAGCAATGTCGCTCATAATCCAGTTGACGACAAGCTTAGTGTCAGCGCCGGTAGAAATGGCCTGCTCAAAGTACTCGGCCACCGCCCGATCGTCTGCAATCACGCCTGTGTCATAGGGCGAAAGGCCCAAATCATCAACGTAGCGCTTGCGTTTTTCCGCTGGTAGCTCAGGCAGCTCCGATTTCCACGCGTCAAGCTGCTCTACCGACACTTCAATCGGCGGCAAATCTGGCTCAGGAAAGTAGCGATAGTCGCTAGAGCCCTCTTTCATCCGCATACTTTTGGTGCGACCGGGGCCTTCTTCCCACAGGCGAGTCTCCTGGTAGATGGGCTCGCCCGCTTCAACGGCGGCAACCTGGCGCTCAATTTCGTAATCAATAGCTTTAGTGATCGCACTAAAGCTATTCATATTCTTAATCTCAACCTTCGTCCCAAATTCCTCACGCCCCACTGGTCGCACCGAAATATTCACGTCACAGCGCAGCGAGCCCTCCTGCATGTTGCCATCACCCACGCCCAGATACCGAATAATCCGGCGAATTTCTTCGGCATAGGCAGCAGCTTCCTCGCCCGAGCGAATATCTGGCTCGGAAACGATCTCAATTAAAGGCACGCCCGCTCGGTTGTAGTCCACTAGCGAATAGGCTGCGCCTGCTAGGTCACTTCCAGCATGAACCAGCTTGCCTGCATCTTCTTCCATGTGCAGACGAGTGACCCCGATGCGCTTACGGAAGGGTTTGCCTTCTTTGAGAATTTCAATTTCTAGCCAGCCATGCTCAGCAATTGGCAAGTCAAACTGAGAGATTTGATAGTTCTTGGGCAAGTCGGGATAGAAGTACTGCTTGCGGTCGAACTTGCTATAGGGCGCAATTTGACAGTTCAGCGCCAGTCCTGCTTTGACGGCGTACTCCAAAACTTTTTCGTTGAGTACAGGCAATACGCCCGGCAGCCCCATCGTCACCGGATCGACATGCATGTTGGGATCAGCGCCGAAAGCCGCAGAGCTAGTAGAGAAAATTTTAGTCTCTGTGCTGAGCTGACAGTGGGTTTCTAGCCCAATGACGGCTTCGTATTTGGAGGCAGCAGTGGTCTTTGCAGGTGCAGCGGCAGTCATAAAGGCTTCGTGGGTGTAGAGGTCGCTATTAAGCAGGTATATGGCGTATATATATAGATAGGTTTTACACGGGGTCATTGTAGCTCTATCGCTATCATCCCGGACGTATTTAGGGTAATTGCTTAATCAATCGCGGCTAGAAAGTTGCAGTGGTTGAGGAGTTGCTGAATGAGCAAGTCGTAAGCGTTTTCTAATGTTTGGAAATTATCGTCTATTCTTTCAGGTTCAAGTCTGTAGGCGTAGTTGCTGCGAACGACGTGACGAAATGATAGATACTTTTCGAGCGCGTGAAAGGTTGGTTCGTCGATGATGGCGGGGCGAATGTTCGGCAGCGCGATCGCCATTTGCTCTAGCAGATCTTTATGCCATCGTTCGGACTGCTTATTAAGACTGCTGTCCACATTACGCGCTATCTGCTCAAAGATTTTCTCCAGGCCGCTGTAGATTCCATGCAGACCCAGGCTTACAGCCATCCAGTAGGCGTTTTGATCGGTTTCGCGGGCGACTTCTATTTGTGATCGCGTCTGCTCATATTGAGCTTCAATATCCGCTATCTCTCGCTTAATTCGGGCTATCAAGACGGCATATCTTGCCACAGTCAACCTACTAATGGTGAGTGAATTGCTTGGATGAACCGTTGGCGCTGCTGCATCTAGCGTCAGACCTTCTCGCAATATATAAGCTTTAAGGCTAGATGGCGCTTCTTCAATACGTACCAAATCCACACTAAATTCTTTAGCGCTCATCAGCAAATGGCCGAGCGCCGACAGATACTTCTCAACTGGTAAACCCCATACGGCCAGGTCAATGTCTGAACTCATATGAATGTCACTAGCTGAAAGCATAGAGCCAAATAAAACGACCCTAGTAGCGCCAAACTTCGTTTTAAGGATCTCTGCGAGTCGCTGTGCTTGCGCCATGCCCAATTGATGACGTGCTTGGAGGTGCGATCGCTCATCAGCTTTAACCTGTTGCCGGTACGCAACATAAGGCCGAAGGTCAGTAGGAATTGTTTGCTGAGCCCAGGAAACTTTCATAATAAAGATTATACAAGTCCTCAGTAGTAACCTTTTGGGGTGGATATCCGCTAGTAAAAGATTGCTAAAGCGAAGTCGTTATGAGTATAATATAGAAGTTCGATAGGGGTTTTACCACCTGAGCAATCTGTGAAATCGTAAATCATGGAACAATAGCTAAAAAGCACCTGCGCTATTCTTAGCGTTTACCGCTGCTCTGAGGCGCTCTTTTACAGCTATCTGCTCTAAAAGCGTTTAGACCCCTTTAATTTTTGGAGACTCTTATGGTTTCAACAACAGCTTCCAAACCCGTCTTTTATCCCACCCGGATAGATCTACCGCTTGACACTCGCAAGCCAGTCGTCGAAATGCTCAACACCACGTTGGCAGCGACAACCGACCTGCGTACTCAAACCAAGCAGGCTCACTGGAATGTTAAGGGCAAAGACTTCTATCAGCTTCATCTGCTATTCGATGAGATGGCAGGCGAGCTTGAGGAATACGCCGATATGGTAGCCGAGCGTGTCACCGCGCTAGCAGGAACGGCGATGGGCACCGTACGAATTGCTGCGAGCGAGTCAATTTTGCCTGAGTATGACTTTGAAGCTGTCGGTGGCATGGAGCATGTCGCTGCGTTAGCCGATCGCTACGCTGCATATGCTAAGCACCTGCGTGCAAGTATTGATAAAGCCGATGAGCTAGGCGATCAAGATACAAATGATTTGTATGTTGAGATCTCTCGGACTATCGATAAGCGCCTTTGGTTCTTAGAAGCTCATCTGGTTGGATGATGATCGTCGAATGCCTGCCGTCGAATAATCGGCAGGCAATGATTGAAAACAGAAGGCTCTCAATATATTGGGAGCCTTTTTAGCGCACAGGTTCATGCGTACAAGTCTATTTAGAACCCATCTGCGCTACAGCATTGCGCGTGAAGTTCACTTTCTCTTCAAAGTCGTAGTCTTTAATCATATCAACGAACTCACCCGTTTCTTCGGGTAGCTCGTAGTCGTCAGGTACGTTGACGACGCTGCCTGCTTCCATGCCTTGAGCTAGCAGTAGCCAAAACTCTAACATGCCGCTCGTGCTGAGCGCGCCATATTCTTTACTAATAGCCGTATCAGCGCTGTTTACAACGTCTCTTTGAGCCTGCAATTGCTCCTCTTCAGACATCTCTTTGATTTGGTTGACCAAAGCGCCACCCAAAACCTCAACGTCGTTGCTTGGGTTGGGTTCAAGATTGTCTTTGAGATCTAAATAGCCGCGCCATAGCAAAGCTAGCTTAGTGTCGGCGTCAAATGTGTTGAACTTATCGAGAGGGGGTTTAACACTGTCTAGTGTGGTATATGTCATCGAAGAACGGTTCCAGTTTGTGAGTTAAGCGAAAGGTAAACCCTATTCATGGCTTGCCTATTGCTGTTCACAGCTTAGTGAAACCATTTTTTTAGCTAAATGGTCTAAAGGTAGACATTGCTAGTAGCTCTACAGCAGGGGTTATGCCACTCGATTTACTTCCCTGGGCAGAGAGCGTCTATCGTTGTTTTCCTGGTGCTACTTTTCAGCAAACAGCTTTCGTTTGAGCTTTTCTCCTTTTGGAATTTCAAAAATAACGTTAAAGATACGGCGATAGGTGTCAGGCGGACAGTTAATCGTATCTACCGCGTGCCAGGCTTCCGGCTGGTTTTTAAATAAGAAGCTGCGGTTGTCCATGACTTCGACCGCTTCTACGGTGCCAAAGTCGGAGATCTCAGGATTCATCCCTTCGTAATTTTTATCGCCTAATACTAGGGTTGACCCGCCCCACGCTTGCTGCCAGTCGCCCTGGGTGTTGAAGTAGAAAATATGGGTGCCGATTTTGTTGCGGGCGTCTATGTGGGGAGAGACTGAGCGGCCTGCTGTGGCTACGTGCCAGGCATAGCGAGCGGTAAAGTGTTTGACGCCGAGCAGATTGCAGATGAACTGTCGGTAGCTAGGATCGTTGAGCAGTCCGTCCATAAACGCTTGCCAGCTAGGCGAGAGCTGTTCGTGACGAATGACGCCTTTTTCGCAATCGCCTTCCTCTTTTTTGTCTCCCTCTTTTTTATAAATAGTCTCCTCATATGCCAGATAGTAGCGGTCGTGCGATCGCTGCCCGTACTTGCGAGAGAGTCCCTCATGCTGCTCAAAGAAGTCTAGCGATGGAAACTCATCATAGAGACTTTGAAATGTCTCGTCAGTTAAGAGAGATTGAAAGTTGTACCAGGGGAAGGGCTGACGAGTGGTGAAGTGAGTAGGGTCAAAGTCTTGAATGAGCTGCTGGTTGAAGCAGTCAGAAGCCTGAGGTTTTGAGCGAAAAACGTTTTTAAGGGGCGTCAGCAGATTCATAGGGCTTTTGAAGAGATTTCTAGATGTTTGATGAGAGGATTTTCTGAGAAAGCTTTGGTCTGTTAGCCACGGAGCGATCGCTTACCGGCTTTATAAAGGTCTATCAGCGACTTAGGCAGTGATTTCTTCAATGTTTTTTTCACCGACTGCTGTAGATTCATTTGCCTAGACCGCCTATACAAACCGCCTGTCGCTACGGTATGCGGTGGTGTAAAGATCTCATTGGGCCGCTCTCTATACTGTGTACCTGTGCTTTGGTGAAATTTCACTTCCCCTTTGGGGCGACCGTTGCTGTAGTAATAGAGGGCTAGCGATCGCCGCTTTACATTCTCAGGGCACTCCAAAGGATTCGGCAGGCCGTGAAAGGAATAGTCAGTCGTCGAGAAAATCACCGTTTTATTAAAAGCAGGCGGCACTTTAATAAATTGATTTTTCATCTCGCTATCCCATAGCTCTAAGTGTCCGCCCCAGCTATCTTGCCAGTCTGGGTTGAGATATATCAGCATGTTCAGCCGTCGGTCTAGCCGCAGCTTTTTATGCCAGTTGAAGTCTGAGTGCATTTTCAAAAAGCCGCCCTGAGCCATCTCATGCACGCCGCCGCCTTCAAAGTGTGGGTCGGGAATAATGCCTTCTATGCCTGTAAGCGCTTCTAAAAATAGGCAAAACCGAGAGGAACACAAATCAAGCAAAAAGCGCTTTGCCGTTGGCCCCAGTGCCTGTGGATCGGGCGTAGCAAACTTTTTAATAGAGCCGTAGAAGTTTTTAGCAATCGGATGCTCCAGGTTCTCGACATTGCGCAGCACGTCTGTCAGCAACGCGTTATCAAATAAGTTATCAATAATAAGATGAGGAAAAGGCGCGCTGTTGAGGTACTTTTGCCGCTGCCCTTCGCCAAAGGCAATCAGCTTTTCGGTGCCTGCTGCTGATAAATCGAGCGTTTTAATCGCTGGGGCTTCGGTGTATTGGGTCAGAGCATAGTTGGAAGGAGACATGGCGCAAAAGACCGAACACTAACAATGCAACTTAGAAATCATACCGATCGTATCCATCCAATTTTTACGAACTGTGTCATTAAAGACAAGTGTCCCTCCTTTTGCCCCCTATCTGGCCTGACTTGGCTGGATTGATCCCGAATAAGCATACTCTAGGAAGAGAGTGCTTGGAAAATGCGGTAGTTTTCAATGGTTCTTTCTAACGATGCCCTCACAGCTCGGCTGGCCTCAGTCAGGCTTTTGGTGTTAGATGTAGACGGTATTTTGACGGACGGTGGTCTGTACTATACCGAATCGGGCGAGATCTTAAAAAAGTTCAACGTCAAAGATGGTCTGGGTATCAAGCGGCTGATTAACTCGGGGGTGGATGTGGCGATTATTTCGGCTAATTCGTCGGAAGCGACGCTGCATCGGGCGCAGCGGCTAAACGTTCAGCACGTATTTATTAACGTAAAAGACAAGCTGAAGACGCTAAAAGAACTGTGCGATCGCCTGAATATTAATCTCACTCAGGTGGCTAGTATGGGAGATGACTTAAGCGATCTGCCTGTGATGCAAGCCGTGGGCACGCCGATGACGGTTGCCGATGCGATGCCTGAAAACATCGACTGCGCGGTGCATGTTACGCAGCGTGACGGCGGGCAGGCGGCTGTTCGTGAAGTGTGCGATCGCATCATTACCGCCCAAAAGCAGACCCAACGCTAATTTCCGTGTCTTCTACCCCGCCAATTAAAATTTATTTGGGTACGCAGATAGAGCAAAGTTTGGCTACGGCTGTATTGACGCACTCGATTGTGAGCCACACGCAGCACGCCGTAGAAATAAGGCCGCTTTATGAAGCGGTAGCCGCCGCTGGTATTGAGATTCCAACACCTACTGATCCTCAGCTTAGGCCGCGTACGCCCTTTACCTTTCAGCGGTTTGCTATTCCAAAACTTTGCCAATATCAGGGCAGGGCGATTTATCTTGACTCAGACATGCTGGTTTTTCGTGATATCAGTGAGATTTGGCAGCAGCCCTTTAAGCAAACAGATGATCGCTTAGACGCTGAGCAGGCCGATTTGCTGTCGGTGCCAGAGCCGGTAGGGTCGGTGCGATCGCCTCAATACAGTGTCATGCTGCTCAACTGCGCGCAGCTTCAGTGGAACCCAACACAGTTAGTTGATGCGTTGCAGCGGGGAACCTGGACATATCAGCAATTCGTCTTAGAAATGAGTCCTGCGCCTAGAAAAATAGCCGCTTTGCCTTTAGGCTGGAACGATCTCGAATGCTATGACCCTATGCGGACGGCCCTTTTGCACTACACCGACATGCCCCGTCAGCCCTGGCTCTCGACGGTCAATCCGTTAGCGAGCATATGGTGCAGTGCGCTTTTAAAGGCAGTCACCGCTGGTGCAATTAGCCGGGCCACCGTGCAAGATTCAGTCGATCGAGGCTGGGCGCGCCCGTCTTTGCTGTATCAGGTCGATCATCAGATTGCTGAGCCGCAGCGGCTTCCGGCTGATGTTTTGCAGCGCGATCGCTATACGTTTACGCCGCCTCACGTATGGCAAAAGTATTTAAAGCATCCGATGCTGCAAAAGCAGCGATCGCGCCAGTGGTTTAGCCTGACATACGCTGCGCTAAAAGCCACCGCCGATCAGGTGAAGCGCTTTCGGGGGCAGGCTCATGATGTTTGAGACAGATTCATCCTCACCAGAAGCTAAGAACCAAAACGGCTCGCAGCCGGATGAGAGTGGTTTCAAAATAGAGATTGAGTACGAGTCTTCAGATCTCTGTGAGCCTCAAGCGCTGTCTCAAAAGTCGCCAGTGCCACTAGGCCCACCACCTCTGTACTTTTTGAGCGTGAACTACTACAGTGCGGCGCTCATCAGTGATTTGATGCATACCCTGGAAGAGAACCAGGGGATTGTGATTGTGAATAACTCACCGAGCGATCGCGCGGTGCATGGGCTGAATGGACACACCTACGCAGGCGGACAGGTAACAGTATTAGATGCGCCTGAGAACGGTGGCTTTGGGTCG
The DNA here is from genome assembly GCA_963793265.1 of uncultured cyanobacterium. Lineage (GTDB taxonomy): Bacteria > Cyanobacteriota > Cyanobacteriia > Phormidesmidales > Phormidesmidaceae > Phormidesmis. Next base: position 183,406 of record CAWBZI010000001.1, on the reverse strand, counting down.
GGCTGTAATTTGGGCTTGCAGTGGATTTATGCGCGATCGCCCCGTGCGATTGTATGGCTAATTAACCCGGATGCTCGCCTGCTTCCCGAGGCGGTCGCAATTGTTCGCCAGTGCTTTGACTATCAAGAGATTGCTATTTTAGGCACGCCGATCTTAGGCGAAGACAGCAAGCTATGGTTTGGCAGCGGTCGGTTTAATCGCTGGACGGGCTCAATTTCTTCTCACCGAGAGATCCGCGATCCGCTGGGTCGTCCGAGGCCGACGCGCTGGGTAAGCGGCTGTAGTATGCTGCTCAACTTAGGCGTGCTCGGCCACTGCCCCCAGTTTGATGAAACTTACTTTTTGTACTACGAAGACTGCGACCTGTGCGAGCGCTATTTTCAAAAAGGAGAAATGATTGCGATCGCCCCAGTTCCGCTTGTCGTCCACGCCGTTTCTAGCATCACAGGCCGCTACACTCAGCCCAAGTACGTTCATGCCACCTTTAGCAAGCTCACCTTTTTGCGCCGCCACGCGACGGTTTTTGCTTTGGGCTTGAACCTGATCTATTTATTTATGCAGTCGCTATGGCTACGGATGAGTGATCGGGCTGCTGCCAAAGGCCGATGGTTAGGTCTACGGCACTTCCTCAAAGCTCCGCGCACTCGTCCACCCGCTGGCCCCCCTGCTGTTTGAGCCGATGCTGATCAATCTGACCTACCTACTCAACCGGCCTACAGGCACCACTAGCTACGCTTTAAACCTGCTGCCTTATCTCGCAGAACTTTCGCCTGATTTTCTCGCGACGCCAGCGAGCGGCCTACCTCTCTACATCCCAGTTCCCGATAATATGACGGCGGCTGAAGGCACTGCCGGACACCTGCGACGGTTATGGTGGACTCAATTTCAGCTTGAGAAGTTTGTGCGATCACACTCATCCTCTCTACTCTTCTCACCCATCCCCGAAATTCCGCTCACGCTACCAGGCATAAGATCCGCCCGTTGCTATCGGTCAGTGGTCACTTTTCACGACCTTATCCCTCTGCGCTTTCCAAAAGACTTCGGCGCGATTAAATACTACTACCGCTATTACATTCCGCAGGTACTTGCTCAAGCCGATCACATCATCTGCAATAGCGAGGCGACCGCGCGCGATGTCATAGATTTTTACGGCATTCCAGCTCGTAAGCTATCGCCTATCCTGCTGGCTTACGACGCTGATAACTTTAGGCCCGTTGAAGCTAAGCCTGATTTGCCGGACGGCTTTGAGGTGAGCCAACCTTATTTTTTGATGCTGGGCAGGCAAGCGCCTTACAAAAATGTGAGCGCGGCTATTCACGCACTTTCTAAACTATCTGCTAAAAAACGGTCTGATGATTATGATTTGCTGATTGCCGGGCCGACAGATGCTCGCTATACGCCTGAGCTGGAAAAGCTAGCTGAGGAATTGGGGGTGCGATCGCGTATAAAATTCCTCAGCTACGTCCCCTACGATCAGCTACCCGCCTTACTTAGCGGTGCTATTGCCCTAGTCTTTCCGAGCCTGTGGGAAGGGTTTGGTTTTCCTGTGCTAGAAGCAATGGCCTGCGGCACCCCGGTCATCGTCTCGGCGGTGGCTTCTTTGCCCGAAGTGGTAGGAGATGCAGCTTATTTGATCGATCCGATGAATTTTGAAGAGATTGCTGGGGCGATGGGGGCGATCGCCACCGACTCACAAATGCGCCATCAGCTCAGCCAGGCCAGCCTACAGCGCGCAAGGCAGTTTAGCTGGGCAAAAACAGGCCGCGCGACGGTAGAGGTACTAAAGCGCTATTTGTAATCAGGCCACCGACTTCACGTCAGACGAAGGCATCTCCACAACCTGCCCTAAAGCAGCAGGCTTCACTTCCGACTGAATATCTATTAGCTGAACCTCAGGCAGCGGATCTGCCACGGGCGACACCTGAACCGCCGCAGGCACCGCTACCGACTTGCTGGCAAGCTTACGCTGAACCGCCAAAAAGCTTCGCACGGGAAACTCCCGAATTTGGTGAATTGTCAAATTCCAAATGTAGCCGTACTGAGGAAACCGACGCAGCAAAATGATCTCTGCAAACAGATAGAACCGACCGCGACGGCGATACTCCGGCGGATTGTCTTCCACCCGTAGCTGCGCGGGCCCTGGCAGCTTGTGTCCGATCACCTTCTCAGGCTGAGCCGCATCATAGAATTTAGCCTGCAAAGCCAGTCCCAGCAGCCGATCCAAGCACCAAAACGGCAAATATTTAATCGGGCCAGCTAGCTTAAAGCCCTGCATGACTTCCTGCAAAGCCTCCTGCACCATGGCATTAATCCATACTTTCTTATCAAAGTTTTCGGCATGAGGCCCAAGATGATCGCGCCGCCCGCGCCAAATGCAGCCCAGGTCAAACCGATTGTGCATCGGTGCAATCGGAATTTCCAGCATCCGCCCTTCCTCTTCGTATAGCCGCAAATTATTGTCAGCTTTACGACAAACCGGAATTTGGTTCAAGGCTTCTGGCAAATCGACCCAGGGTGCATTGAGCGCTGCTGTGTCGCCATACTCGTATTCGTCTTTAGCTAAGCGCATTACCCAGCTATTAGGAAACTGCTGAAAGTAGCGCTCAGCAATCGCGGGCGTGTCGGGGTTTATGTATTCATCGCAGTTAAAAGTGAGAACGTAGGTGCCTGTGGCGTTAAGCAAACCCGTGAGCCGCTGAATGATCTCACCGCGAAAAGGACTGATAAGCTGGCGCATTCGGCTATCTGCATACGGTTCAGGCTTCACCCCAGCAGGATGTACCAAAATAAATTCAATATTGCCTTTGACCTTGAGCAGCTCTTGTAGCCAGTGGGCAGAAAACCCTTCCCTCATCGGAATTACGAGCGAAAGAAAAGGACGAGTCATAAGGAACCACCGGGTTTAAAAACTAAATCTAAACTCAGTTTTCCCGCTTGAGAGGGCGTGGTGATAGGGGTTTGACTTGTACGTATGAGCTGTCCGTAACAGCGCTGATACTTGTCTTGATAGGGCCTTAGTCGGTTAGCTTCATATTTTTTCAAGATTCGATGAATCTCCGCAAATTTGATGCGTCTAAATGCTTTAAATGCGGTACATCTTAGTAGATTATGCGGATAAGAGCTTTAGCCCCATGCAGATTACGCAAACCAAAATTCCCGAGGTGCTGGTGATCGAGCCTCGGGTTTTTCAAGATGAACGCGGTTTCTTTTTGGAAAGCTTCAACCAGCGGGCTTTTGATGAAGCTATCGGCACACACTACGATTTTGTTCAAGACAATCATTCAAGTTCGGTGTCTAATATTTTGCGCGGGCTGCACTATCAGGTACGAAACGCTCAAGGCAAGCTAGTTAGAGTCGCCATTGGCAGCATCTATGATGTCGCTGTGGATATTCGCCAGGGTTCGCCTACGTTTGGTAAGTCTGTCGGCAAAATCTTGAGCGCAGAGAACAAAAAGCAGCTATGGATTCCGCCTGGATTTGCCCACGGTTTTTATGTGCTTTCTGAAAAAGCTGATGTACTCTACAAAGCAACTGACTTCTACTCTCCAGAGCATGAGCGCAGCATTGTTTGGAACGATCCTACACTCAATATTCAGTGGCCCACCGCCGATCAAACGCCGATTTTATCGGGTAAGGATGCTGCTGGTGATACCTTAGAATCTGCGGATTTGGTCGATTATGCAGACTTCTCACAGGAGCCTGCATAATGAGCGATCGCAACGATACTTCACCGAAGATCTTACTCGTAGGCGCACGCGGTCAGGTGGGACAGGAGCTGGTGAAGGCGCTGGCGAGTGTGCCTGAGCTGGGAGAGGTGACGGCGGTAGGGCGATCGCAGTTGGACTTGACAGATTTGGATGCGATCGCCCAAACCATCGCCACCTTACAGCCTCGCCTCATCATCAACGCCGCCGCCTACACCGCTGTGGACAAAGCTGAAACTGAGTACGATTTGGCCTATCGCCTCAATGCCGAAGCGCCAAAGGTTTTAGCTGAATCAGCCGCTAAGTGTGGCGCTAAGCTGGTGCACATTTCGACAGACTACGTATTTGCTGGCACTGAGGGTTCCCCGCGTAGTGAAACAGACGCTACTGGCCCGATTAGTGCTTATGGCAAAACGAAGCTAGCCGGAGAACAGGCTATTCGCGAAGCGTTAGAAGCGCACGTGATTTTGAGAACGGCTTGGGTGTATGGCACCGAAGGCAAAGGCAACTTTTTAAAGACCATGCTGAGGCTGGGAAAATCACGAGACTCGCTCAGCGTTGTTGCCGATCAAATTGGTTCGCCGACTTGGGCCAAAGACATTGCCGATGCCATTGTTCAGCTCGCCTCAAAATTAATCAGCGAGCCTACAGAGATAGCTGGCACCTACCACTTCACAAATAGCGGCGTTGCAAGCTGGTACGACTTTGCTGTGGCCATTTTTGAAGAAGCCAAAGCACTCGGCATCCCGCTACAAATTCAGGAGGTGAATCCCATCACCACCGCCGACTATCCCACGCCAGCTCAAAGACCGGCCTATTCTGTCCTGAGCACTCAGAAGCTCGCTCGAACGTTAGAACATAGCCCGCCTTACTGGCGATCGAGCCTGCGAGCAATGCTCAAAGATTACGCGCGGACTGAAGCCGCCCAAACCCAGGTATCGCAGCCTACTTCAGCTACATAAAAAACAACTTTATTACCAGATTACGACCTGAAGGGAGAATACATGAAAGCATTAATTTTATCGGGCGGTAAAGGCACTCGGCTAAGACCGCTCACCTATACGGGTGCAAAGCAGCTTGTGCCGGTCGCCAATAAGCCGATTCTTTGGTACGGCATCGAAAGTCTTGTTGCGGCTGGCATTACTGACATCGGTATTATCGTGAGCCCTGAGACTGGGCCTGAAATTGAAAAGAAAACAGGCACGGGAGATAAGTTTGGCGCAAGCATTACTTATATTCCCCAAGAAAGTCCTGATGGTCTAGCGCACGCTGTAAAAATCGCCCAGCCTTTCCTCGGTGATTCTCCATTCGTGATGTATTTAGGCGACAACCTGATTCAAGATCAGCTCGTAGAGTTTGTTGCTGACTTTAAGAAAAAGCCGTTGGGCGCGATTATTATGCTGAAGCAGGTGGCGAATCCCACTGCGTTTGGCGTCGCCCAGATTGCTGCTGACGGCAGTGTGATTAAGCTGGTGGAGAAGCCTAAAGATCCGCCGTCGAATTTGGCTTTGGTAGGGGTGTATTTGTTTTCACCTGAGATTCATCAGGCGATCGCCCAAATCAAACCCTCTGCTCGCGGCGAACTAGAAATTACAGACGCCATTCAGCAGCTCATCATCTCTAAACAGCCTGTTGAAGCCAAAGAGCTTTCTGGCTGGTGGCTAGACACAGGTAAAAAAGACGATTTGCTAGAAGCCAACCGCATCATTTTAGATGAGTATCTGACTGAGGCAAAAGTGCTCGGGGATGTAGACGAGCAGAGCAAAGTCAGCGGTAGAGCGGTGATTGGCAAAGGCTCAAGGCTCATTAACTGCACCGTGCGCGGCCCAGTTGTCATTGGCGAAAACTGCGTACTTGAAAACTGCTTTGTAGGCTCCTACACCAGCATTGCTGATGGGGTGAGCATGAGCAATATTGAAATTGACCACAGCGTTGTACTGCAAGGAGCCACTATTGCGGGCATTCAAAGACGCATTGTCGATAGCCTCATTGGCGAGCGCGCCAAGCTCACGATTACCGAGCATCGTCCTAAAGCGCTGAGATTTATGGTCGGTGACGACTCAAAAATCGAACTTACATAATTTCTCTTTTTAGCAAATTCTTTCTGTTCAACTATCTTTTCACTCATCTCTAAAGCAATATGTCAAAACGCGTTCTTATTACTGGCGGTGCCGGATTCATTGGTTCTAACTTTGTTCATCACTGGTGTGATACCCATGATGGAAGGGTCATTGTCCTCGATATTTTGGGCTATGCCGGAAATAAAGAGAATCTGGCTGATTTAGAAGGCCAAGACCGATTTCGCCTGGTCAAAGGAGACATTTGCGATGGCGACTTGGTGGCTTCAGTGCTCAAAGAAGAAGAGATTGATACCGTCATTCACTTCGCTGCCGAATCCCATGTAGACCGCTCAATTCTAGGCCCGGCGGCTTTTGTGCAAACGAATGTAGTCGGCACCTTTACGCTGCTAGAAGCCTTTCGCAATCGCTGGCAAGACAAAGGCAAGCCCGAAGACTACCGATTTTTGCACGTCTCTACCGACGAAGTATACGGCAGCTTAGAAGCAGACGATCCGGCTTTTACTGAGACAACCCCCTACGCGCCCAACAGTCCTTACTCAGCCTCTAAAGCCGGTAGCGACCACCTAGCGCGCGCCTACTTCCACACCTATGGAATGCCCACGCTAATCACAAACTGTTCTAACAACTACGGCCCATACCAGTTCCCTGAAAAGCTGATTCCGCTAATGTGCTTGAACATTCTGCTGGGTAAGCCCTTACCAGTGTATGGCGACGGCCAAAACGTGCGCGACTGGCTGCACGTAAGCGACCACTGTACGGCGATTGATACGGTGCTACAAAAGGCAAATCCGGGTGATGTGTACAACATCGGCGGCAACAATCAGGTAAAGAATCTTGATATTGTTTATCAGCTCTGTGATTTGATGGGTGAGCTGGCTCAAGACTTGCCTACCGCGCCACGCGATTTGATTACCTTTGTGACCGATCGCCCTGGTCACGATCGCCGCTATGCGATGGATATTTCTAAGATTGAGCGCGATTTGGGATGGACGCCTGCCTACAACTTTGAGACGGGGCTAAAGCAAACGGTTGAGTGGTATTTATCTAATCGTGAGTGGTGGCAACCGTTGCTTTCTGAGGAGTACAAGGGTTATTACAACAATTTGTATGGCGATCGGTAGGGCGCTATTGGGTGGCTAGGTGATTGGCTTTAGCCGTTAGAGCGCTTTCGATAGTGATTCCAAAGTCGCCACTCTTTTCTGTGGTGAGCTGGCACTTTCGGCAAGCGTAAATACTTCCGTGCCAAGCACGACTGGGCTCCAACCCTTTGTGTGGCTGCGCGATCGCGTCCCATTTGCTTTTGTGGCTGTAATCGCCTGCGGCGGGTGAGTGCGATCGCCTGCCAATCCGTCCTCATCGAGCATTGCCAGCTTTTGAGAGAGATACTCTATTCGTTGATTTAGATAGATAACTTGTTTGCTCAACTCATCTAAAGCAGCAGGCTGATTGTTGCTCACAGCTTCGGGCGAAGACCGAAAAACCTCAACTGGTTCAACACCTGTCTTTTCTCGCGCTTCTGCTTGCTTCTCTGTTGCTTCCTTTACAGCTCTCTCGTCTACTAAATCAAGGATGCTATCGGCTGTTAAGTCGCTGAGCTTGAAGACATCAACGCCTAGAACGGTTTGATGCTGATCTTGTTGGGCGCTACTAGATTGTGCGATGTGCAAGGTTGCGTGAAAGCCGCCTGGAATGGGAGAGGCTGTGAAGTCTTGAAGCTGCTCGCTGAGGTAGCTTGAGAGGTGCGAGCTAGCCTGCGATCGCTGAATGCTCAGGTCACCACCAATAGGCTTGTCCTTATCAGCTCCGCCAAATAGCAGCCAATCGTCGAGATTAACGAGGCCGCCTGCCTGCGCTCGTGCTTGCAGCGCCTTGTAGTCAGAGCCGCCGTATACTTTCTTTTGTGACGCAGGTAGTGGTTGCCGAGAGGGGTTGCTTTCTTTCTGGGTTGCTACTTTTTGCGGTTGAGAAGGCCGGATAGTTGCTTTCCTGGCGTGGGTTTTTTCAACTCTAGCCTTCTCAATTTGTGCTTTTGCGACCTGAGCCTGAGCGATCTGGGCGCTGATAATTTGGGCTTCGGTGGGCAGGGCTTGGCTCGGCTGAGCAGACGGCTGGGGGCGATCGCTGTTTTTTGTCTGGCGAGGTCTTGCTTGCTCAGCTATTGGCCTGTCTCGGACGGTTTTATCTCGCGCAATCGGTCGCCTAATTCTAGGGTTAGCAACGCGCTTTAGCTCAAAGCTAAGGCTAGTGAGCTGCCTTTGCAAAGCAAACGCGTCGTGAGCAGCATCGCCAATAAAGGAGTCCAGCAGGGTGCTGCCGGTGGAGTGGCGCGTAGTTGGGCTAGTTTCGGCTAGGGCTTGAGCGATCGCCTGCGTCAGAATTCTAGAGCCTGCGACTGGGGAAGCAAGGGTGGGAACAACGGTTTGAGAGTCTCCCATTACCGGGACAACACCTGAAAAGATACTATTCCTTTTGTTGCTCATGTAGGCTTTCCACTAGCTTGAAAAGAGGGCGCGCTTAAGAGATGAACGCAGATGTGATCGCGCCGTTTTGACGCGTATTGGTTTTGTAGACGTAGAATCCTGCGTGTTTTATCCCACTTCACAGAGAATAAATAGTTAAGTATTTTTACAGAGAAAACAGGTGCGCTCAGGCATTATTCGGGGTGGCTGTGCCCGTAAACAATCGCTGCCGAGATAAGATTTCCCGTTCATTTGCCCGTCCAAACAAGAAAAGTGACTGCGTTTTTAAGGCAGTTAAATCTAGATGAATTTTTGGCTGAATTTTAGGAGGCCGCGCCAAAGCGATAGCCTTTGCCATACACCGTATGGATCAAGGCAGGCTGATCGGGCTGCTCTATTTTCTTTCGTAGCAGTCGCATTTGAGCGGCTAGGGCGTTGCTATTAGGCGTCGCCCCTTTGCCCCATACGGCATCGTAAATTTGAGTATGCGTGAGTAGCTGCTGGGGCGATCGCATCAAATAAGCCAATAGCTGCACCTCCTTCTCCGATAGCTCTATTGTTTTCCCCCCGCGACTGGCTAGCTGACTTTCTATGTTGAGCGTGAGATCTGAACATGCTAAAGCACCTTCTGCGATGCCGCCTGCTAATCTAGATGTACTCTCAATCGCAGTTGGTCGGCGTAAGAGCGCCCGCACTCTAGCAAGCAGCTCACGTAGCTCAAAGGGCTTGACTAAATAATCGTCCGCGCCTGCATCTAATCCATCTACCCGGTCATCCAGCGTGTCTTTGGCGGTAAGAAATAAAACTGGGGTGGTTTGCGATTGCGATCGCACTTCCCTACAAATATCCAAGCCGCTTTTGCCCGGCAGCATCCAGTCCAAAATTAGCAGGTCGTAGTGGTTGCTAATCGCCATATCGCAGCCAGCCTGGCCATCTGCGGCCACTTCCACCTCGTAGCCTTGCCGCTGTAGCAGACGGCTGAGCGGGTCGGTGAGTTCTACTTCGTCATCTACTAATAAAATTCGCATGGATAAAATACGCGCTCACTGCTCTGGTGGCTGAGTTCGAGATTGACGGCTGGTCTTTTGAAAAGAATATTCTACAGTGATTGAATATCTATTACAGAAGCGCTGTACCCCAACAGCTTCTAAGGGTTGCAAAGAAGTAAGTCGTGTGAGTAATAGGATTTTCGATGAATCGTAACTGGAACTTAGGTTGGCTGGCGTGTGGCGTGGCGATCGCATCCACATTAGGCAGTGCAAAGCTTGCACAGGCGGCTACATTTACAGCTAATATTACGGGCGATCAGGTGGTTCCGGGCACCGGCTCTACTGCCGTTGGTACAGGCAGCTTTACGCTGAATGAAGATGAAACTCAGCTTGCTTACGAGCTTGCGTTTGAGGGTGTAAATTTGGTTGAGAAGCTGGTTGAGGGCGATCGCACGGCTCCCAACGATGTCAATAAAATTCATATTCACGTCGCGCCTGCTGGGAGTAATGGCCCACATACGCTCAATATATTCGGCTTGCCCGCTGAAGACGATGCTGATCTGGTTGTGGACTATGCAGCCAACACATTGAGCGGCGTATGGGACGATAGCGATGTCTCCGACTTGAATGGTAACGGCCTTAGCGATCCTAACGACACCAAGCCGCTGACTGACTTTATCAATACGCTAAAGACAGGCGGACTTTACGTGCAGGTGCATACCAACCGCTTCGATGCGTCCACGGGTTTTCCCGGAGAGCTACGCGGTCAAATTTTGGCAACCAATGATGCGCCAACAGCAACGACACCGGAGCCGCTGAGCGTTTTAGGACTGGTTGCTGTAACGGGTATCGCAGGGCTCTCTCTATCTCGCCACGGCAATAGATCGTACTAACTAAGGCGTACTGCAATGGCCAGCGATCATATTGTGCTGGTCTTGCACCTGCTGACTAATCATAATTCTTTGGCTGGCGACCTGGTCGTAGGCGGTGCGATTGCTGCCTGCCACTGAAATGTCGCCTGCTGCCGTCATAAATGACGCGACCTGTAATCCTAAGTCGCTATCGTGGAGATACAGATCGACTAAGTTGCTGCGATAGGCGCTAAGCGTCTCGTCGTCAATCTGCATTTGAGCTATTTTCTGAGCGAGGATGGCCTGCTGCTTTGAAGCGTCGATCGCAGCGGCTTGGTCCAGTTGAAGAGCGTTTAAAACCCTATAGTTGGGGGCGGTATATAGAGATTTTTGGAGGCGATCGCAGTCTCCTGCTAGCTCACTTTGGCTACAGCTTTGGAGTGAAAAGGCCAGTGTTTCGAGCAGACACAGCCAGGCAACGGCCCGAATAACGCCAAGTCGCAGGCTGCTCTGAATTTTTGGGTATAGCGTCATGCCGTTGTTTAGCGGCCCCAGGCTCGATGAACCGCCTTATTTTAAGCCAGCGATCGCCGCCAACTTCAACAAGCTTCTATGAGCTTTGACGCATGACTACGGCGTAACGCGTACCCAAACTTTACTTAAAAGACGCGGTAGCCGCTAAAGCCGCCGCTTCCGGCTTCGTCTTAACGTCCTCAGCCTGTGTCAGCTCATCTAAGATAGCCAGCAATTCGCGCTCAAAAGAAACCTGTGCCCGGTTCGTTCTGCCGCCTACATACAGCTTGTCGGCAGTTTGCAGCGCCCACACCTGAGAGTGCGAAACGTAGCTCATCATCACGCCGACCATCAGCAGCCCAAAGCCTAAATACACTACCGGAATCCCTGGATCTGCTTTAATTTGCAGGCCCGTGCTACCAATCAGCTCATCAACAAACATCGTCACCCCGTTTACCTGCGCCCTGCCTCCTTCGCGCACTGTAGACACCAGCTGCCCGCTCATGTCATACACCAGCAGCGTACCTTGCAAGTCTTGGGCTACCAGCGAAACGCCTTCACTCATGTCGGGTTTGGTAGGTACCCAAGTGCCCCACACCTTGCCGCTATCTGTCTGTAGCGGGGCCATGGGCAAGTTGAAAACCGGGCTGTTGTTCAGCCTGACTCTCACAGCGGCAACTGACCAGTCGGCCTGATAGAGCGTGACGTTTTTGTAGCGTAGGGGCTGATTGACCCAGATAGTTTTTCGCTTAACTTCTTCACCGCTGTCGTCGAGTACCGAAAGATCGGAGTAGAACTGATCGACGCGGCCTTCAGGAGAGTAATCGATCCAAAAGCGATTGACTTTGACTGACCAGTCTTTGGGCACTTGAGAGGCCGCCCAAGGCCCGGCTTCAAAGACATTCTGAATTCTAAAAGTTTCGCCGCTCGGCACCATTTCTTGGGCAAAAAAGCCGGTCATGGCCCCAATGATTGCACCAATGAGAATCAGTAACATGCTGGCATGAACGACAATCGGGCCAATTCGTCCGATGATGCCTTTGTGGGCATACAGCATAGGCTGATCGCCAGCAGGCGTTTCGTTTGCCTTTTCAAATATTCGGTAGCGGCGATTGCCCAGCTTTGCCTTCAGCGCCTCTATCGAACCTTCTTCTAGCCCCATATCCAACTCAGTACTCAGCGCCATTTTGCCAAACTGACGCGGCTTGCTGTAAAAGTTCCAGGTGCGTGAGAACCAGCGCAGCGCGGTGATTTGTCGGGTGAAGGTGCAGGCGGTGAGACTCGCGCCAAACAGAATGAGAATGGCGAGGAACCACCACGTACTGTAAACGTGATTGAGCCCAACAATGAGAATAAATTTCCAGGTGAGGAAGCCAAAAAGGGCGGGGCTTTCGGGATAGTTTTCCTGGTAGAAGGCGAGGCCCTGACCCTGTTCGATGACGGTGCCACTGATGCTGAATAGTGCGATCGCCAGCAGCAGTCCAATCGCCAGCTTCAGATCAGCTAGTAAAGGAATCAGCTCTTTGCGAAAGTATCTTTTAGTGGCAACAACAGCACTGGACATAAGAAAAAAGGTGGTTAGGCGACGGGCAAGAGCCGGGTGACCAGAGAGAACAGACCAAAACCGACGAGCAGTACACCGCTTGCGGGTGTTATCCATCCTGACCAGCGGCGGAGTTCTAAAATGCGCTTAATAGAGGCGGTGAAAATACCAGCTAGCATTAGCGGGGCTACGTAGCCAACGGTGTAGGCCAGTAGTAAGGAAGCGCCTAATACCGGATCTCCTTTTTCACCGACCCAGGCAAGCAGCGTGGCTAAAACCGGGGTGCTACAGGGTGAGGCCACCAGGCCAAACGTCAGCCCGAGCAGGTAAGACTTGGCAGAACGTGGAATGTTTTTCTCTAGAAAATCTGTGCCGTTGAAAGAAGGTAGCGGTGGTAATGGTAGCGCTTCTAGTAGGTTTAGGCCCATCAGAATTGCGATCGCACTCACCACAATCGGCAAACCGACCCCGATTTGCCCATACACCCAGCCCAAACTACTCGCCAACAAGCCCAATACAGCCAGCGTCGTCGCCAGGCCGGTGGCAAACCAAACCGACTGTCCTACCGCCTGCCAGCGATTTTCTAGCTCATAGCTACCCATATATCCCACCGTAATCGGTAGCATTGAGAGCATACAGGGCGTCAGGCTGGTGAGCAGCCCAGCAGCGGCAATGATGCCAATACTAGAAAAGCTCAAATGGCCAAGCTGTCCTTCTACCCAGCCGTTGGCCTGCTGGCTGAGGTGATATAAAAAAAGTTGGAGGCGTTCGCCCATAAGAATTGGCCGAAAAATTAGCAGGTATATACTCTCAATTGTATCGAACTGCTAACGCCTGTAGCTTTTGATTTAGTTTGACAATGTGATCTATTCGATTAAATTGCTCTCGGCAGGTGCCTTTTCCTGATCCTTTTGGCCCTCTGCCGCCAGCGAGGCTTTTTTGACCCGTCCAACGGGTGCTTTAAGCAGATTATGCGCCGTCCGCAAGTCTTTCTCAGTAGAGGCTTTAGTTAACTTCTTTAGCTCGCCGCTTTGGGCAAAGGGGGTCTGCACCTTCTTCTTCACCTGATTCGTTCTGCGGCGGGCCGTTCGCTCTAGCGTTTGCTCAATTCTTCTAAGCGTCAGCACTTCGGCATCTCTAGACTCTCTGGCCACGCGGATCAAAACGCCCGCTGTAATCAGGCTGGCAATCATAGAGCTACCGCCATAGCTGAACATGGGGAACGGCAGTCCGGTGGTCGGCATACTCCCAGTAGCGACGCCGATGTTAATCAGCGACTGGCCCACAAGTAGCACCATGCAGCCAATCGCCACTAAGCGGTGAACGGTCTTTTTGGCCTGAATAGCCACCATCAGCGCGACCGTACTATAAACCGCCAGGAACAACAGCAGCATAATGCAGCCGATAAAGCCAAATTCTTCAGCGAAGACTGAGAAAATGAAGTCGGTGTACTGAATCGGCAGGAAATAAAGCTTTTGAACGGACAGGCCGTAGCCAGTGCCGCCTACCCCGCCGGAGCCAATGGCAAGGATGCTCTGGATGAGCTGAAAGCCGGTATCGCTAGGATCAGCCCACGGATTGATAAAAGAGATGATGCGCTCGCGCTGATAAGACTTAATGCTCACGCTCAGCACTGCCGCCATCAGCCCAGTTCCCGCTGTGATCATGAGCTGCCGGTAAGGAATCCCAGCAGCGAGTGCAATTAGCCAAATTGTGATGCCACAAACCGCCGTGGTGCTCAAGTTAGGCTGCGCCAAAATCAGCAGTAGTCCGCCCGTAAAAATGCCGAGCCAGGTCAGCCGCGTTTGATTGGTTAGCTTATGCCATTTTCCAAATAGCTGAGCGCTGTGCATCACCAAAAAAGGCTTCATCAGCTCTGAGGGCTGAATCAAAAACGGGCCAAAGGGTAGCCAGCGAGTCGCCCCATTTACTGAAATGCCGACGCCTGGAATATGCGTGGCCATGACCATCAGCATACAAATCAGCAGCAAAAAGCCCGACATCCGCATCATCTTTTGAATGGGATGGCGGGTAATCCAGCGAGAGATCACCAGGCCAACGAGCACCCAAATCAGCTGAACTTTGAAGTAATGCGTTCCGTCTAGCTGCGGGTCTGCTTCGGCTACCGGGTAAGAGGCCGAAAACAAAATCACCATGCCGATGCAGACCCACAGCAGCGTCATCCACCGCAGCAGCCGGGCTTCTAAGGCCCAGCCGCGTACGGAAAAAATGCGAGAGAAGATTTGGAGGGTGCCGCTAGTCAGGTTGGAGTCCAAGGGATCGGCTCGATGGATAGATAGTGATTGAAGCTGAGCTTAAAGCCAGACGATGTTTAAGCTATAGGGGATTACGCGGGGTGTCAAGATATTGCGTAGTAACGCGTAGAGCTTTTGTGAAGGTATTTATTAGGTTGTCCATTGCCGCACGCAGGATAGCAAAATCCCCTTCGCGGTGGTAGCCGGAAGGGGATTAGTTTTTTAAAGCCCGAAATAACAGCTTCTAACGCTATGGCGTCGTGATCTCCGGGGCGTTCAGCAACGGTGTGGTTGCGATGGGGAGCGGTGGGGTTTTGTCTTGAGCGATCGCAAACATCTCCGTCCGAATGCGCTCTGTAATCTGGATTGTCTTCGCATCATAAAGCTGCGTTAGCCCCTTCGGATACAAGCCAAAGCCAATAATAGGAATCAGCAGACAAACGATGACAAATACTTCACGAGGCTCCGCGTCAATCAGAACTTCTTTAGAAATCAGCTCTTCATTCTCAGGGCCGTAGAAGATATCGCGCAGCATCGAGAGCAGGTACAGCGGTGTCAAAATCACGCCAACTGCCATCAGCATCACTACGATCAGCTTAAAGTTGAAGCCGTAAGCATCGCTGTTTGCAAAGCCCACAAACACCATTAGCTCCGCGACAAATCCACTCATGCCAGGCAGTGCCAAAGACGCCATTGAGCAGGTAGTGAACATCGCAAAAATCTTTGGCATTTTGCGACCAATGCCGCCCATCTCGTCCAAAATCAGCGTGTGCGTACGGTCGTAGGTTGCGCCGACTAGGAAAAACAAGCTTGCGCCAATTAAACCGTGCGAAACCATCTGTAGCACCGCGCCACTTAAGCCCAAGTTCGTAAACGATCCCAAGCCAATGAGCACAAAGCCCATGTGCGAAATAGATGAGTATGCAATCTTTCGCTTCAGATTATTCTGTGCAAACGAGGTCAGGGCCGCGTAAATAATATTCACCACGCCCAAAATCACCAGTCCTGGCGCGATGACCGCATGGGCATCCGGCAGCATTTCTACGTTCATGCGAATAATCGCGTATCCGCCCATCTTCAGCAGAATGCCCGCCAGCAGCATGTGCACAGGCGCAGTCGCCTCACCGTGCGCGTCTGGTAGCCACGTGTGGAAAGGAATAATCGGCAGCTTCACCGCATAGGCTATCAAAAAGCCCGTGTAAAGGAATAGCTGTAGCCTCAGCGGAAACTCCTTCGCCATCAGCGACTGCATGTCGAAGGTCACCGTATCGCCATAGAAGGCCATACCAAGCGCGGCCAGCAGAATAAACAGCGACCCCCCAGCGGTGTAGAGGATGAACTTTGTCGCCGCGTACAGCCTTTTTTTGCCGCCCCAGATAGAGAGCAGCAGATATACCGGCAGCAGCTCTAGCTCCCACATCAGGAAGAACAGCAGCATGTCTTGCACGGCAAACACACCGATTTGACCGGCGTACATGCTCAGCAGCAAAAAGTAAAACAGCTTGGGCTTAAAGGTCACCGGCCATGAGGCCAAAATTGCGAGCGTGGTGATAAACCCCGTTAGCAGCACCAGCGGCATCGACAGACCATCGACCCCAACTGACCAGCGCAGGTCTAGCTGTGGCACCCAGGTGTAGCTTTCGTAGAGCTGCATTCCTGAGCTGTTGATGTCGTAGTAGGTGGAGAAGGCGTAGACGATGGCGGCAAAGTCAATCAGACCGACCACCAGGGCATACCAGCGAACGGTGCGGCCATTCTCATCGGGGATGAGGGGAATGAGCAACGCCGCTGCAAACGGGAAGAAAATAATGAACGACAGCCAGGGGAATTGATCCATAACGAATTTGAGAGTCTGCGGCTTGGATGAGCTGTGATGCGATAAGGCTACTGACGAACTGTATAAGCCGAAGCTGAACTTCTTTTCACACTGTAGAGAGAAAAATTGATTCTGCGCAGGTGATTATTTTTTCTTAAGAGTGTGTGGCTGTGTTTTTGAAGTCTGAATGATTAGGAGCGATCACTGCCCAAGAATGATACTGCCCCTAGCAAAAAACGCCGCTCAACTTAGCACCACCTTAAGGATCAATCGCCTGGCATTGATCTTCTAAGCGCCTATTCCCTCACTACGCTGCTTTACTCGCATAAAACAAAACTTCAGACTCGCGTAGTCCCCTATTCGGCTTGTTAGTCTCAGCCACATCTTCTGGCCGAAATAAACTAACCTGAAACCCAGCCGCCTTCAGACGATCTTCAAAGTCTTTGCCGTAAAAACGCACGTGATCGTATTGACCAAAGCGCTTTTCTCTAACTTTGGGATCAACGACACTTGCATCCTCATCAGTGAGGGCATTCATCCGAATAGGCACCATAAATATCGCCCACCCACCCGGCGCTAAAACACGAAAAAATTCGCTGAAGGCTTTACTATCGTCTGGAATATGCTCCATGACGTGACTACAGTAAATGGCATTGAACGAGTCGTCTGGGAAGGGATTATTGGTAGCGTCCATATTGACTATTACGCCGGGTTCGTAAAGATCGGCGGTAACATAGTCAAGATGAGATAGCTGTTTCAACCTGGGCTCAAAGGCAACTTCAGGGGCCATGTGCAGCATCCGCAGCGGCGCTCCTGCAAAGAGGTTGGTGTGTTGCTGAAGTACGAGCCAGCCTAATCTTTGCCATGGCATTGCCGAGCACACCGGGCACCAAGCCTGGTCAATATGGCCAAAAGATTCAAACTGTCGAATGGAACTTTCACAGACCGGGCAGGCGTAAGTGCCTCCTCGATACAGACCTTTTCTGACTGCTACCGGCAGGCTTTGCAAGCCCCTCATTCTAGCGCGCGCAGAAAGCATTTTTCGCTGACGAGACAGGCCCATCAGCTTGACTTCAGACAGTTGGAAACCCATAGAAGGTACGTTCTTCGAGAGCAGGCGATCGCATCGTTCGTTAAGCGATACGCGCTCAGGGTACAGCAGTATGTTTACTCAATACCTCAGTATGCCAAGTGCCTGACTCACCGACTACATATCCATAGGTGCAGAACTCAAGGCACGACTACCGTTTAAAGGGATACTTCAAGGGGGCCAAAAAGTATGATTTGAAGGCGTGATTTGCCCAATTGTCTTTCACCATAATTTGCCTTGTCGCTTCTATTGCATATTCCCGAATCTGCTGTATGTCTAGTGTTTCTATCTGTTTCGATAAAACTCTTATCTGAAACTCTTGCGAGAGGGTAAGTTCACCAGGATTCGTCATAATTCTCTCCTCAGGTTGTGTGAATCTAGCCGTGTTGCCTCATTGGCAGCACAGGAGGATATATTCTGTTGCCAGCATCATCCGTTTCATAGGCAATCAATCGGCCCTTTCGCTCTAGCCAACCTAAAATCGTTTCTGCTGTTGCTCTATGAACGATAGGCGTATTCTGATTTCGGGGTGCTTCACTGATGGAAGGGTTGTAGTGCATGATTATTACTGTTGCCTTGAAAGGTTGTTTTAAATTTGAGGACTATGACCTTGAGGACTATGACCTTGAGGACTATGACCTTGAGGACTATGACCTTGAGGGCTATACCTCTAGAGACTATAGAAAACAGCGCTTGGAAGCCTCACGTACCTCTTCAGGATCAACATAGTGGCAAACAGCATTATCTGGGCAAATCAAAGCCCATCCCGATGGCGTGATCTCGACTAATTGATAAACTTCATCTGGGACAAAACAGCCTTTGTGATCACGAGTATTCCGCTGAATCTCGACGCTATGGACGTTTTTACTAATCATTATGGGCGCTCTCTTAGCAGCTTGAATTGTCAATGCACTAAGGCCACAAACAAATAAGCTAAATTTATTAATCTCTTTCCTCACGTTAATTTAATCTTATCTTTAAAATCCAAAAAGTTTCGTTAAGTTGAGTGAAGACACAGCTATTGTATGTACTACATATGTAATACATCAGTGTGTCACGTCACTGGAGCCCACTGGAGCCCACTGGCTTATATAGCTATTGCAGCGTCAAAGCTTTAGCGCTTTGAATCTGGTGGTTGGCTCGATTTTGCTCAAACTTCATCTTTATAGAAACGATAGAACAGGTGCTCATCTTTAAACCCGTGTTCATCGCTAGCGTGATGAACAACGCCGCGATCTACAAGTAACTGTCCAAGCCGAAACGCCTCTATCTGCATAGCTTTTTGCGTTCTTATCATCCAGCTAACCGCCTCGCTACCGACAAAGCATTTGGGATAGGCCGACAGGCGAAAACGGCGATCGCTAATCACTAGCCCATCTGGCCCCAGCATTTGTTCGACAAGCCGATCGATTTCTGTAGTAGCGACGCTCTTATGTCCTTTCAAAAGAATGGAATAGCGAGTCACATCTGCAAGGATATCGGCTGGGAACGTGCCCGCTTTTGCAGGTGGCTCTACATCAGTTTGAGAAGGCGATTCTGACGATGGCGGTGGCGCAAATGGCGGGTTGTGTAATTGAGTCGCTGTCCCGTTTGTCTTGGCTTGGCAAAATAATCGAGAAGCCATCAGCCGTTTTTAGCTGAGTGCTGCGCATTCCAATGTGATCTACGGTGCCAAGGACAGCGCCTACGTCTACAAGGTCGCCAACCTGCACCGGACGCTCAATGAGTAAAATCCAGCCGCTAATAAAGTTGTTGACGATATTTTGCAGGTCAAATCTTATGAGTATGTACAGCGTGATCGCCGCTACTAACGCCGCTGCAATTTGCCAAATGACCGCACGAGCATAGTCAGGCGATCGCTCCCTTTGCGCATTAGCTAGCGACGTTTGCAGCAGCCCTACCCAGTCTTCTGCCTGCTCCTGCGGGCTCACGCCCATCCTAAAGTCGCTGTTTGTAATTGAGAGGAGGTGGCGATTGTTCACCCGAATGGTGCTCAGGCGATCGCGCTCGACAATGCCCACTCGAATATCTTGATCGAATGGGGTTGTTCGTATTGCTGCTTGCAAATCACGGTTAACACTTTCGGCCCTGGCCTTTGCCGTGAAGCCAGGAATGCTTCCTAAACGGAATAGAACTCTACCATCTACAACAACATCTGCAGCTACAGTGTCGTTAGGGATGGCAGGCGCGGTAGACTGAGCCAGTCCTGGTTGGGGCGATGTTAGGCCAAACAACAGGATTAAAATAGCGGTAGTAAGAGCGCCGACGATAGACTTTATCTGTTGTGATCGCAATTCTATTTTTATCGAAAATATCTTGGCCAAAAATACTAATAGCAATCGTTTTAGAGGGCGCATTCAGAGGTTGATGGCAACCCTACGCCTCTATCTCATGGCAAATATGAGAGCAGGCGAATGACATCCTGAGAGAAATCTGGAATATAGCAAGGTTGTTGACGATGCTTATGGCAGCCTGTGCTTATGACTCAACCGAAGCAATCTTTAGCTCTTTGAAGCCGGTAGTTGGATCGATCTCTCTGTGGAACTGTAAGTTTGGTAGTAGCGCGATCACAATTTCCAGCGTCGTATACACCTTGCATCCATACACCACATGCCCGCCTATGCAGTTGCCCTGCGAATCTGAAACGCTCATGTGCAAATGTACGCCTGCTTTGCTGATCATGCCGGAGAGCGTCAAAATTTCGTGCTTACCCGCTAGCTGGGTATGGTCATCCTGTCCGGCAAAGCGCAGGCACACCTGCGACAGACTGCCGACCGCGCCTAAAATAACAGCCGCTTCAACGGCCTCTCTTTTTGCAAAGTCTTCTAAGTCTCTACGAATATCTAATCCAGGCGTTAGCCTTAGCGCGATTGTTTCCATAGATCCTTCGACTTCCATTCTCTTTACTGTTGGCAGACTGCCTCTATTTTGTAGCCGTTAGGGTCGCGCACATATGCGGCGTAGTAATTCGGGTGATATTGGCTGCGGATGCCGGGAGCGCCTTCGTCTTTTCCGCCTCGGGCGATCGCACTTGCATAAAAAGCATCCACCGCCGCTCTATCCGCCGCGCGAAACGCCAAATGGAATCGCGGTGGATTGGGCATGTTTTCTAAATTCGCCTGATTCACATCTTTAGAATAAAGCCAAAAAGAAACCTGCTTGTCATCTACGTAGGCCGCGATGCCCCTGTCTTCCATCGCAAACATCCGGCTAAGTCCTAGCGGCTTCAGCGCAGCATCGTAGAACGTAAGGCTCTTGGCCAAATCGAGAACGCCGATAGAAATATGATCAAACATAGCGGGAGTCTATAGAGTTCAAAACAGCCCTATTTTAAGTGACGCTATCCAAACTTTTAAGTGACGCTATCCAAACTCGTTCATTCTTTTTCTAAAGGTAGCCAATCCTCGTTCAGCACAGACTCTAGCTCATACGGGCAATCGCTCGGAAAAACAGAGACATCTAGTCCCGTTTGCCGCGCAGCCTGGCGACGCGCGCGTTCATAGCTTGACTCAACCTGCGCAGATAGATAGTTTTCAAGGCTTGGGCTATCTTCAAAAGCTAGCTGAATTTGAACGCGAGCATCTGTGATGGAGTCCAGCCAACTGTCAGATCTACGCGCTGGCTGATATGCCCACTTGAGTAAGTTCATCAGCAAACGAATAAGCTGACTGACTACAGCCCGACGGTCACGCTTACCCAAATCCTCAACTTCCTCTATTAAACGCTCGGTTTCTATCTCTGCATAGCGCCCTTCACGCAATAGCTGAGCCGTTTGATGTGTCCAAACATCGAAATCGGTTTGGTAAGTGTTTTTCATATCGAGATGACAGCCATGGTGAACGCAATAGGCTAGAAGGCTAAGGCTATAGCAATAAAACAAGGAGCACTGGGCTAAATGCCAATGCTCCTTAAGTCTATATCCGTATTCAAAATTGAAGCGTTATGTCAGTCCTGACACAAAGACCAATCCCAACACCGCACCAAACACAATCAGCGCATAGAACTGAGCGCGGCCATTCTCAAAGTATTTCAACCCCTCACCCGTCACCAGCGTGACAAAGCCTGTGAGGTTCACAATACCATCGACAATTTTCACGTCTACGTTCAGCACGCCTTTAGCAAGGTTGCGTGTGCCCTTAATGAATACCTCGCGATAGATATCGTCGATGTACCACTTGTTGAGCGATAGGTTGTAGAGGGGCTTGATTTTGTTAGCGATCACACTTGCACTAATCGCCTTAGTCCGATACATCAGCACCGCCAAAATAATCCCCGCCACCGAGATCGCCACAGACAGCCCAGCCATCCGCACAAACTCATTGATATCAACCTCTTCAGCAATTTCAGCTACCGTCAGCGCTTCGCCTGAAGGATGAATAAACTCTTCAAAGTAGTTAGCAAACGGCGTGCCCACCAAACCAATCAAGGTTGAAGGAATCGCCAGCATCATCAGCGGAAACGTCATGCTCAGCACTGACTCATGCGGCTCTTCAGCGTGATGATGATCCCCATGATCGTCACCATGCCCCGTCTCTACCGCTAGCTCCTGAGTGCTCATGGCACCCGGCCCCATAGAAGCCCCAGCCATCTGCAAAGACTGCCGCTTCACCATGCGCTGAATGTCAGCGTCAGTCCCTTTGAACTCACCTTCAAACGTGGAGAAATACATGCGGAACATATAGAACGCGGTGGCACCTGCGGTAATCCAGCCGATTGCCCACATTATCGGGTTCACTTCAAACACGGAGCCTAAGATTTCGTCTTTAGACCAGAAACCTGCAAACGGAGGAAGCCCTGAAATTGCCAGCGTACCGATTAAAAAGGTAATTGCTGTAATCGGCATGTACTTGCGCAATCCACCCATCAAGCGCATATCCTGCGCCAGCGCTGGATCGTGGCCAACCACTTCTTCCATGCCGTGAATAACTGAGCCTGAGCCTAAAAACAGCATCGCTTTGAAGTAAGCGTGTGTCATCAGGTGAAACAGGCCAGCGGTATAAGCGCCTACGCCCATCGCCATCACCATGTAGCCAAGCTGAGACATGGTAGAAAAGGCCAGCCCCTTCTTAATATCGTTTTGCGTGATCGCAATTGATGCGCCCAAAAAGGCGGTGATAGTACCTGTCCAAGCAATGATGCTCATGACGGTAGGAATGTCTTCAAAGACGGGATACATGCGGGCGATTAGAAATACGCCTGCTGCCACCATTGTTGCCGCGTGAATGAGCGCAGAAATTGGCGTGGGGCCTTCCATCGCATCAGGTAGCCAAACGTGCAGCGGGAACTGCGCTGACTTTGCCATCGGCCCCATGAATACCAGTCCGGCAAAGAGGGCCGCAAGTCCACCTGAAATCACGCCTGTAGTGACCAGTTCTGAGAGGCGATCGCCCATCAGCTCAAACTCAAACGTCCCGGTTGCCCAAAACAGTCCGAGCATCCCCAGCAGCAGTCCAAAGTCACCGACTCGGTTAGTGACAAAGGCTTTCTGACAGGCATCTGCTGCGCCATCGCGGTCATACCAGTAGCCAATCAGCAGGTAGGAACACATCCCCACCAGCTCCCAAAATACATACACCTGCAACAGGTTTGGGCTCACGACCAGACCCAGCATAGATGAGCTAAACAGGCTCAGATAGGCGTAAAAGCGAACATAGCTCGGGTCGTGAGACATGTAGCCATCGGTATAGATCATCACCAAAAATGCAACGGTGGTGACGATTACCAGCATCAGTGAGGTGATGTGGTCGATAGTGAAGCCCATGTTGATATGGAAGTCTCCGGCGGAGGCCCATTCAATCAAATAGGTGTAGGGCGCGTGGCCCTGAACTTGGCTGACTAAAATTAAGATAGATAAGGTCATCGCCGCGCCAATCAGGCTGACGATAAAGGTGGCGACCGGCTTTCTGAGCTTGTTGGTCGCTTCGTTGTAGCTAATTAGCCCTGAGCCGACAATCGCTGCGCCTAATAAGGGCAGTACGGGTATCAGCCAGGCGTATTGATAAATGGCCTCTGCGGATTCCATTGATTACTCCATTTCCTGCCAATTGTGCTAAAGAGATTCCTCAGCTTGGCAAACCGTTTTTATATTGACACAACCTGTCCGCCTTGCTGTGCTGCTTTAGTAAGAGACAGGGGGAAAATATCAAGTTTGATTAAAATAAAATGTTTTCTGAAGATTTTTGTGTGTATCTGTGGCTACTGTTTTAGGCCGAAGCGACTGAGGTCAAGGCTGAAGCGACTAAGGCTAACGTTATAGAGCGTTGGTGGCGATCGCATCCATCACCTCACTGGTTTCAGCCACTAGCCGCTGCGCCCGCTCCCCTGCTTCTGTACTCTTTGGGATACTCTTGAGCTTTTTCACAATCGCCTCTAGCTGGCCCAACTGTGCAGCGTTAGGCGTAATGTCGTTATTGATTTCTGCCAGCGACGCCTGTAGAGATTGCAGGCGCTGGGTAGCGATTTGCTCTTGCTGATAGCGTTCGCGAATAGCCGCCAGGTTTTTCTGATAGCGCGCCTTCACCTGCTGCGCCTCAGCATAGATAGGACTTGCCTGGTCAATACCTTCAAGGCTCATCAGCGCCCGCTGCCAAGTTCTAGAAATATCGGCCCATTTCTCAGCAGAATGGGGCGCGTTCTGGCTCGCAACAGCCGCCAGCCAGCCGTAGTGCTTGGCAACAGCAATTGGATTTTTTAGTATTTCTTGAGGGGGTTGCTCGGTAAGCTTGCTGGAGAACTGAGGGGCTGCAGGTGCAGTTGGGGCAGGTGCGGTTGCTACTAGCTCAGAAGTATTTGGTGCGGTTTGTGCTGAGGCTTGGCGAGTTTGAATTTCTTGAAGATACTGCTGGTAAGTCGCTTTTTTGACCTGAGCAGATTTATAGTTTTTGTGGCTAGGCGGAACTTGCTCTAGATGGGCGATCGCCAGCCTCCACAGCTTTGCCGTACTGCTCCAGTGCTCAACGGAATGTGGCGGATTCTGACTCTTTAGCGCTGCTTGCCAGCCGATACCTTTAGCCATCTCAAAAGCGGCTGAATGAGGCACGCTTGAGGAATTACTTTGAGAGTCAGGCACCGAACGCGGTTCTCTAGTCGGTCTAGGTGCTCTCTTGGGTAAGCGCCACCCATCCGGCCAAAACGATCGTCGCTGATCCTGTTTGTCAGCCACCTGTTCAGTCGGTCGCTTTACGCTGTATATCGCTTTTTCTACTACCTGATCGGGTTCTTCGGTTGTAGTGACCGACGATGGTTGCTCAGTTTGACCCGCAGATTGAGCGGCTGCTTGTGCAACAGTGTCTGCTGTAACTGCCTTCATGCCGATCGCAGTTGAAACCAGTACAGCGACCGCGCCGACGCCGACAGATATGCCTAACAGAGGAGAGTCTGTGTCTACGCTTTCTGCATCCATGAGAATATTTTGATCAAAGTTGGGGGCTACATCGCTTAGCACCTCCCAAATCTGTACCCGAGTCATAGGGTCGCCCTTTTGAGCCCGTAGCGTTTCTAGCCGCGCGAGCAAAATAACCCGCTTTATTTGGTCAGCGGGATGATCTTTATAACGGCGCTCTATTTCGTTTTGAACGATTAGAAAAGCGCGATCGCTTAATCGTGGCATTTTCTTAGGACTGGGTAGACGTGCTAAGAGGCGCATTTCCTCTTACTCAAAATCTTGCAGGTTCCCGGTACCTTTGCCAGTGAGGCACATCAGCTAAACGAAATCTACATAAATATACGGGCGTTGTTTATTGCAGCTCCAGTTAGTTGATGGCAATCTCCACGCTTTGTTAATAGCTATCACCTTTGCTATGAGTGCATTTCAAGCGTTGGCATCTCACACAAAAATATCCATGAGAGTAAATCTAAAGATTATGTGATGTTACATAAAAAATATGAAAGCTTTTATGTGCTTGCACTGAGTTTTTGCAAATTCTTTTATACCTCACACCAGCCGCGTTAGCTGCACTCGATACCGCTGCTTTTTGGTCACGGACATCTCGCCTACTTCCAAGCGCCCTTTGCCACGAATTGCAATCAGATCGCCTGTTTCTACCGTACGGCTTGACTGAGTAATCGGCTTCCAGTTCACCCGCACGTCGCCTTTGGTAATCATGTCGGCCATTTTGCTGCGCGACATGCCAAACCCGGCTGAGGCGATCGCATCTAACCGCATCGAAGCCTCCACCGTCGTCATCTCTTTCTTCTTGGGCTCTCGCACCCGCAGTTCGCTTAGTGCTATCGGCTGCGTCTTCACTGCCACCGAGCGCACCTGAACCAAGCTAGTCGTCAAAAATTCCACTAACTCAGGCACCACGATTGCCTGCGCCCCCCGCTCACCCAGCACAATAATATCGCCCACCTTATCGCGCACTAATCCTGTGCCTAGCAAAGAGCCTAAAAAGTCGCGGTGAGAAGCTGTGTCGAACAAAAAGTTTCCGGCAATGCTGAGCGCAGCCAATGGTACAGGCTGCTCGTCAAACGGAATTTCGCTGCGGGCAATCACCATTCTTTGCCGTTCTGCCTGAGGATATCCACCGCTAGAGAATGTGTGAATATCCGTGAGCTGTTTGAACACCGCCTGGGCCTCGAACAGCTCAGGCGGTGAAAGAAAGTCTGTTGCAACCGGCTCCCAGGTACGAATAGCTTGTTCGGCGCGGTCAATAATGCGGGTGATCGCCTCTCGGTTCTCAACCCGCTTAAGCATGTCTTCTTTGGGCAGCATCCTATACCTTGGCTACTTCTGGCACGGCTGATTCAGTTGCTACGCCATTGACGATCTCAGCGGGAACGTCAAAGTTCTTAGCAATTTCACGCGCCGTCATCTTCGCGCACATCATCACCGAAGGCGTACCGCCGCCTGGCTGCGTATTCGCGCCCACCAGGTAAAGGTTTTCGATATCTTCACTGCGGTTGTGCGGACGGAAGAAAGCGCTCTGAACCAGAATAGGTTCTACGCCAAACGCATTCCCCAAGTAGCTGTTAAGCGTGCCTTCAAAGTAGTCAGGCGTGACATGGCTTTGATACACCAGGCGCTCTTTGAGATTAGGAATATAGCCGCGCTCTTCTAAAAAGGTGAGCACCCTATCAGTCAGCTTTGGCCCTTCAATATCCCAGTCGATATCGCCGCCATTGTTAGGCACCGGTACCAGCGTGTAGGCCGCATGGTGTCCGGGAGGGGCCATGCTAGGGTCGGTGAGCGAAGGAATATGTAAGTACTGTGAGAAGTCGGGGCTGAGTACTTTTTGATCAAAGATTTCTTTGAGCAGTTCTTCGTAGCGAGGCCCGAGAATAATGTTGTGGTGCTGTAGGTCTAGCTCTTCAGAAGGGTCAGCTTTAAAGCCAAAGTAAATGACCAGTACTGACATCGACTGCCGTGTCAGCTTTACCTTTAGGTCTTGGTTGATAAAGCGATATTTTGGATCTATCAGCTTCATGTAAGTGTTTGCGTAGTCACCGTTCGAGGCGACTAAATCGGCGGCATGGTAGCTGCCGTCTTTAAGCTCAATGCCTTTGGCGATTTTCTTACCAAAGTACGAGCCTTCTACATCAATTTTGGCAACTTCGCTGTTGTAGCGAATGGTGCCACCGAGTTCTTCAAACTTGCGCACAAAGCCCTGAACCAGTTCGCCTGTGCCACCCATGGCAAAGTGAATGCCCCAGGTTTTTTCAACGAAGTGAATCATGGCGTAGATAGCTGGTACGCTCAGCGGACTGCCGCCGACCAGCAAAGGCTCAAAGCTGAAGACCTGCTGAAGCTTAGGGCTTTTGAAGTAGTCTTTTACAAACGATAGGAGAGGACGCAGGGCGTCAAGTTTGATCAAGTCGGGTGCTACTTTGAGCATATCTCCAACGTTACCGAAGTAGGTGTAGCCCAGCTCAATAAATCCGCGATCAAAGATGGCTTTAGCAGCTTTGTGAAAACGCTCGTAGCCTTCTAGGTCGTCTGGTTCAATCGCTTCGATTTGGCGCAGTGTGTTCTCAGGATCGCCATCGTAGTCAAAGTAGGTACCGTCATCGAAGTAGATACGATAGAACGGCAGAATTGGAACAATCTTGACGTATTTAGACGTGTTTGGGCCGCTGGTGATACCCGATTTGATCCGATCTTTTGGATCCATGATCTCCTTAGGAAAATCAGGTTCGCCCAAGGCCGCAGCGCCTTGCTGCAATGAGAATAATTCTTCGATGAAGTGAGGCACGGTGAGGACAGTTGGCCCCATGTCGAAGATGAAGCCTTCTGCTTTGCGCACGTAGGCTCTGCCGCCAGGTGCGTCTAATTTTTCAAAAATGGTGGTGTCAAATCCCAGGCTCTGCAACCGAATGCCTAGAGAGATTCCGCCAATACCTGAACCAATAATGATGGCTTTCTTGCGACTCATACCGTGGTTTCACTAGCTATACGTTACGTTTCTTAGTATAGACCTCATCTGGATAGCGTAGCCGCCTATCTAGCGGTCTAAAAGCGTTGCGATCGCCCTACCGGGATCGCTCTGTCGCATCAAAGACTCTCCAACTAAAATTGCTTTTGCTCCCACGCCAGTCACGAACTGCACGTCATCCGGCGTATGCAGCCCTGACTCGCTTACGATCAAAGTCTGCCGCTGCGCGATGCGATCGCCATAGGCCGCTAAAATCTCCTTAGTCGTCTCTAAGCTCACCGTAAAGTCTTCTAAGTTCCGATTATTGATGCCAATAAGCTCAATCCCCTCAATCCCAATCACGCGCTCAAATTCTTCTGACGTATGAGTTTCAACGAGTGCGTCTAGCCCAACAGCTCTAGCGATTTTGACAAAGTAATTAATGTCTTGATCGCTCAGAATTGCGGCAATTAATAAGATGGCGTCAGCTCCGGCAGCTCTGGCCCTATAGATCTGGTAGGGATAGATAATGAACTCTTTGCAGAGTAAAGGCAGATCAACGGCCTGACGAATTTGACTGAGGTAGTCGAAGCTGCCCTGGAAAAACTTGCTGTCGGTGAGTACAGAAAGGCAGGTCGCGCCGCCTGACTGGTAGCTGCGGGCGATCGCAACCGCATCAAAATCATCCCTAATCACCCCTTTACTTGGCGATGCCTTTTTCACTTCTGCAATAATCGCCGGGCTCTGCCGCTGTGCCTGCTCCCTTAGAGCCTTGATAAATCCCTTCGTTGCAGGCATTCCTTTCACCTGCCCCTGCAAATCTTGCAGCGACACTTTCTCTCTTTGCCGGGTTACCTCAGTTTCTTTGTGCCACACGATCTTTTCGAGAATATTACGTGGCTCAGAGTCCTCTGCCTTCGTTCGATATTCAAGACTCGCAACCGAGATTGCAGGGTTGGGCGGACGACGACGAATTTCCATAATGCTAATAGTTGAAAGAGTTGCTGATTTGGAGCCTCGATCCTAAGTCTTAAGATCGAGGCTCTAAACTTATGCCGTGACTGTGGCGCGCTTGTAAGCCTCATCCAACACTTCAGAGAGCGTGGGGTGGGTGTGTACGTATTGGGAGAGTTCGGTGACAGACTGCTTTTGGGCGATCGCGTTCGCCGCCTCCTGAATTAAATCCGCCGCATGCAGCCCAATAATATGCGCCCCCATCATCTCGCCCGTATCCTTCCGATAAATCACCTTCGCGAGCCCTTCTGTCTCCCCTTCAGCTAACGCCTTAGAATTCGCCTTAAAATAGCTCCGCACAGAAGCCACCTCGTACCCTTCTTCCTTTCCTTTCGCTTTCGCCGCTGGTTCTGTTAACCCCACAAAGCTCACTTCAGGATGCGTAAAGGCCGCTGCTGGAATCGCGTTGTAGTCCACAGAGCGGTCATCGCCACAGATATTATCGACAGCCACAATACCCTGCGCAGAAGCAGAATGTGCCAGCATCATTTTGCCGTTGGCATCACCGATCGCATAGAGATGAGGTACCGGCTTACCATCGCGCAGCACCGCCAGGCGCTCATCTACCGGAATAAACCCACGGCGATCGGTTTCTACGGCCACCATATTCAGATCTAGATTCTTTGTCGCTGGAATCCGGCCCGTTGCTACTAAGCAAGCATCTACCTCCATCACGTCCACCGTTTCCATCGTCTTTGGATCGGCAAGCTCAATTACCACAGGCGAACCTGGCGTAATCTTTTTAGCCAGCAGTCCTACACGAGTTTCAATATCACGCGGCTTAATTAGCACTCGCTCGGCCTGCTTAGCAATATCAGGATCAAAGGTCGGCATCAGCTGATCCATCGCCTCAATCATCGTGACCTCTGAGCCGAGCGCAGTATAAACGTCGGAAAATTCTAGGCCGATGTATCCGCTACCAATGATCGCTACCCAGTCAGGTAGCCAGTCGAGTCGAATGGCCTCATCGCTGGTGTATACGGTTTTGCCGTCTGTTTCAATGCCTCTGGGGACGAAGGGAATAGAACCTGGTGAGAGGATGATGTCTTTGGCGGTGATGGTGCGAGTGCCGCTGTCGTCTTTAACAGAAACTTTCTGGCTTGCCGCGATTTTGCCCCAGCCGCGAATGGTGTCTACGCCCAGGCGAGTCAGACTATTGGTCAAGTCGCCCTGAATCTTGTTCACTAAGTTTTTGGCATGGTCGGCAATGCCTTCGCGGTCAAAGCCCACGCTAGTTAAGCTGATGCCCATCGCCTTTAAGTGCTGCTCGTCTCGCATTTCGCGCACTTTACCTGAAGCTGCCAGCAGCGCTTTAGACGGAATGCAGCCGCGATTAACGCAGGTGCCGCCCATGTCTGAAGCTTCAATGATGGCTGTTTTGAGGCCGCGTTTTACGGCATGAAGCGCCGCGCCGTGACCGCCTACGCCTGCACCGATAATTACCAAATCGTAGTCAAATGCCGAATCCAATGCGTTCTCCTTATTTTGAGGTATTTTCTATTCTCAACTAGAGCGGTCGCTTTTAACAATTTCTCCCATCCGCTGACGCCTGGCCTCATACAGCAGTAGCGCCGTCGAAATCGCCACATTCAGCGACTCAACCTCTGGCATCACCGGTATTTTGACCGCTACAGAGGCACAGTCCATCAGCTCAGCCGAAAGCCCGGCCCCTTCATTGCCCATCACAAACACGCTCGGCTCTCGCAAATCTAGCTGCCAATAGTCCAGCTCAGCCGTCGCAGTCGTCGCGATAACCTGAACGCCACGTTCTTTTAACTGCCGCGCCTGCTCTACCACCTCTACCGTCGCCATTGGCAACCGAAACCATTGCCCTGCCGAGGCTCGCAGCACCTTTGGATTACTAATATCTACGCTGCGATCGCTCAGCCACAGACCATCACACCCGGCGGCTGCCGCCGTCCGAATAATCGTGCCGAGGTTGCCAGGATCTTGAATTGTCTCTAGCATCACGCCTAATTTAATCGCTTCGCCCGGCTGGCTAGCAGCTTCTTGCCAGGCATTTCGCCGGGGTGCTGTTGCCACCACACCATCAGGCGTCACCGTACTTGCAATTGACTTGAGTACATCAGCAGACACTAGCTCAACTTGCTCTGCTAAAGCCAAAGCCTGTCGAAAAATGTCTGGATAGCGCTGCTGCCAGGCTTCCGTATAGCAAAACACTTTCAGCGGATAGTCCGCCGTACAAGCGGCTTCTATTAAGTGAGTGCCCTCAAGGAGCAAAACCGCCTGTTTCTTACGTTCCTTAGCCTGCTGCAGCTTTCGCAACTGCTTAACTGTAGAATTTTGCAGGCTTGTCAGCATAAGAAAGCAAGATTTGAGAAGTAGATGTCAGCAAATGAAAATATGCATAAACAAGTTATGCCAGTCCATCCTGATAAATCCGACCTAGCAGATTAATCAGCATTTTATCGACTTTTGTCACTATATTTAAATGCCTATGTATTTTCACTTAACCATAGAAAAGTTCCACCCCTAAAAAAGGCAGACTACCTAAGCGCAGTTACGCAAAGCAAAAAAGTGCTTTAGCCAGTCAGCTTTAAAGCATCTTTCACTCAATCAATGGCTATGCGGAACCCGGGACTTGAACCCGGAAGTCCTTGCGAACACTAGAATCTGAATCTAGCGCGTCTACCAATTTCGCCAGTCCCGCTCAGTTATTACAGCAACTTACCGACCTAATGCCAGGGCACTTTGTCTGTAGCTGCGATTAGCAATTATTAAGCAGTTAGAGACATTCGTCAACACTTAGCGACAGCAAACCTTTCCGAAATTTTTTCAAATACGGTAATTCTTCCGATTCTGTCCGTAATTTCCTACTACAGAAAGAGGTCATTTAGGATTGATAGCGTCACTTTTGTTCAAATCAACCGGGAGAAACTCTGAAGTTTCGGGTAGAATCCATACCAAATTCGTCAAAGCCCTTAGATCGGTTCTTACAGCCGATTTTCGCAGCTCACAGTTTTTTGGGTTCACAATTTTTCTTGGAGGCCACTCCCATTACTACTCCTACTTCTGCTAGCGCCATCTCTACAAATGGCAAATCCACCAAGCCTCCCGTCTCTGTGATTGAGATTTGGGGCGGCGAACCTCTCAGTGGTCACATCCCCATCAGCGGTGCTAAAAACTCAGCGCTCGTCGTGCTCGGCGGCACGCTACTGTGTTCTCAAACCTGCCGAATTCGCAACATTCCTGACTTAATGGATATCGGACGCATGTCTAGCGTGCTAACAGCGCTTGGCCTGAAAGTTGCTCGCGACGGCAGCACATTAGACGTTGATGCCAGTAGCGTGAGCCATTCTAAAGCACCCTACGATATCGTCAGCAAGCTCAGAGCCAGCTTCTTTGTCATCGGCCCCCTGCTTGCAAGACTAGGCGTTGCTCGCGTTCCTTTGCCGGGTGGCTGTGCTATCGGTGCTAGGCCGGTTGAGCTACACATCCGAGGGCTACAGGCATTAGGCGCTCATGTTCATATGGATCACGGCGTTGTTCACGCTTACGTTCCAGGCGCGCGTGGCAAGCTCAAAGGCGCAAAGATCTATTTGGACTACCCCAGCGTCGGGGCTACAGAAACTTTGATGATGGCAGCAACATTGGCGGAGGGAGAAACCGTTATTGAGAATGCCGCTCAAGAGCCAGAGGTGGTTGATTTGGCTAACTTCTGCCGAGCAATGGGCGCAAAAATTCGCGGTGCGGGCACCAATGCGATCACAATTACCGGGGTGCCTAGCCTGCACGCTACCGACTATTCCATCATTCCAGATCGCATTGAGGCCGGTACTTACTTAGTCGCCGGAGCTTTGACGCGCTCTGAACTGACCGTTGGCCCTGTAGATCCTAGCCACTTAACGCCGCTGATAGCCAAGCTTCGCGAAACAGGAACTAATGTTGAAATTGAGGGGCGCAGCACAATTCGCGTTTCTCCCGGCGAAAAAGTGATCGCTACGGATATACAAACGCTGCCTTATCCTGGTTTTCCAACTGATATGCAGGCGCAGTTTATGGCACTGCTCACCCTGGCTGAGGGCAATAGCATGGTGACTGAAACCGTCTTTGAAAACCGGCTACAGCACGTGGCTGAGTTTAATCGGATGGGGGCTGATATTCGGGTTAAGGGCGACTGCGCGATTGTGCGCGGGGTGAGTCATCTTTCGGGCGCGCCTGTGACTGGGAGCGACTTGCGAGCCTCTGCGGCACTGGCGATCGCGGGCCTAGCTGCCAAAGGCAAAACCACCCTCCACGGCCTCCATCACCTTGATCGCGGCTACGAAAAGTTTGAAGAAAAGCTTACCAATGTCGGTGCGCGCCTCAGACGCATTCCGCTCAGCCAAGCAGACAGCGCCGCTCAGCCTACCTCTGTAATTGCGCCTGAGATTCTATCTGTCCCACCAGCCGTTGCAGGCGTGTCTTCTAATTAACTCGCTAGCCTGTTAGCTCGCTATACTAGATAAGTAGCAAAGCCTACACAAACGCTATTTTCTCAGGCGTGTGTAGGCTTTGTTGATCCTTAAGGGTTTTCCCAAAAAGCATATTTTCTCAGGCGCGCCTCCTAAGGCTATCGACTACTCATATGGACACCTCCAAGGCTTTACTCACCGGGCTTAATGCCGATCAATTTCGTCACCCGCTAGATCGCGAAGCGACTCAGGCGCTCAAGCGTCTGCCTGGCTTAGATGTCGCTATCCGCAGCCTCCTTGGCCCTATGGGCGAACAGTTCTTTTACCTGGAAAATATTGCTTCTAGCGTTTTAGTTGGCCCCAACCAACTGCCGGAGCTGTACCAGTCTCTAGTAGAAGCCTGCGAGGTGCTCGACTTAGAGGTGCCCCAGCTATACATCAAGCAGCATCCGGTGCCTAACGCCTACACCTTTGCGATGCGTGGTAAGCAGCCTTTTGTCGTAGTACACACCTCGCTAATTGAGTTGCTGAATCCCGCTGAAGTTCAGGCCGTGATTGGACACGAGCTGGGCCATCTCAAATGCGATCATGGCGTATACCTGACGCTGGCAAACCTGCTGACGCTAGCAACCAGCCAGCTTCCCTTTGGCAACGTGCTTATGCAAAACTGGCAGTCTCAAATTATGGAGTGGGTGCGCTGCGCTGAATTTACGTGCGATCGCGCTGCCCTCCTCGCCACTCAAGACGCCCGCACAGTAGCCTCCGTTCTAATGAAGCTCTCCGGCGGCTCGCCGACCCTTTCTCCTCAGCTAAATCTAGACGCTTTTATCGACCAGGCCCGCTCATACGATGCTATTAGCGAAAGCGAAACGGGTGAGATGCTAAAGCGGTTAAAAACAGACGATCTGAGCCATCCGGTGCCGGTGCTCAGGGCTAGAGAGATAGACCGCTGGGCAAGCACACCTGCCTATCAGGCTTTGTTAGATAACCAGCCGCTAGCTGAAGAAGCTAAAGGTGACAAGCCTGACCAGCCACCTAGCGATCGCCCTAGAGGCTGGCGTAACTGGTGATCTAACTTCGATAAGATCTAAGTCCAAAATTACCTTAAAAAAGTGACCTACTTCGGTATAATGGTATTCTTACCTGGGCAAGTGGCGGAATTGGTAGACGCACCACACTCAAAATGTGGCGGCTTCGGTCGTGAGAGTTCGAGTCTCTCTTTGCCCATATCTATTTGTTTATACGGCTAAGCATTGAGAAGCTTAAAAGATAAAGTGCAAGAAAAGGGGTTTATTGGCCTCTTTTTTTGTGGCAATTTTTAACGAATATAGCCGGATATTAAGGACTAACGCTTGTTTAAAAAAGGAGTGATTAGGGGATAGGCCCCACATCCCGATTAAACGCTAATATGCGTTCTCAAAGCATTGCTATTCATACAGGTTTCGCAATTAGACCTGGCAATTTTTAGGGACTTTAGCGGTCGGGCTGGGCAGTCTAACACCAGACACTGTGCAATGGTTCAGGGCGTCCGTTGATAAAAACATCCGCAATCAAGAATTCGTTTGTCGAGGCTGCACTCTATTACGTGCAGCTCAAAACTCACAACAGCTATAAACTGTTCGACGTACCGGCAGTACAGCAAGACGATCTATCTCAAAAAACGTCTCAGACGGGCCTAGCCTCATCTTTGGCCCAAGTCGCTGTTGATGAGCTGCTACTAGCTGCCGACTGTCGCGAAATCACAGTAGAACAGTGGGCTGTTTTCCCAGATGCCTTGCATGCGCTAGTTGTGCTATCTGGAGAACGGTGTGATCGCCGTCCTACTGCTGGAAAACCAAGACGCCTGACTTCTTTTGTTGCGGGGTTCAAAGCGGCCACTGCAACCCGAATCAATCTGTTGCGCAATCAGCCTGGTTCTTTGGTGTGGCAGCGTAGCTATCAAGAACAGCTTATAGACGATGCCGCTGCACTCGCTCGACTAAAAAAGCGTATGTACGAATCAAAAAGCATTATGGTGTCTAGGCAGTGCCACTAGACTTGTGCTGACACCGCATAAATGAAGAAAAGCTCCTGTAGAATCCTATCTACAGGAGCTTTTCTAATTAGCGCCGAGGCTAGACTTAGTGAGGCGAATCGCTGTCGCCCATAGCCATTTGCACAACGGTTGGCTGGCCTGCATCATCGTGATACTTATTGGCCCACTGGCTAATGAGCCGATCGAGTTCATCAAAGGCCGTTTCGCGCTTTTCTTGAGGAATATTCAGCTCCTCTAAGATCCGGCGGGTGCCTTTGTGAGAGTCGGCCCACTCTCGCATGAGCCGAAAGTAGCGGGCAGTGTCATCCATCATGGTGTAGGTTCTTTCCTCTGCACCAACTGGAGAATAGGATGCGCGTGTCAGTGCATAGAAGGGCATTCCACCCATCGGTGAATCTATACGAGCGACGGTGCCTGCGTAAATTAGGCGGCGGCGAATGTGTTCGGCAAGGGCGTCGCTAAGCGCCATCCGACGGTCTTCGGGCAGGGTTTCTTGAGAGCGTGAATGAAGAAAATCAACCAGCTCCATAAACTGAAAGCCTGTAAGAAGCTGTCCGTCAGGTAAAGGCTCAGGCAAATTAGCTGCTTTGAGCTTGGCTTCTACCTGGCGCTTCTCTTCGGAGCTGAGATGGGTGCCAGGTACTCGAAACTCTCCAGGTGTCCACGGGTACTGCTGTAGCCATACGTGAGGGAGTTGAATTAAGTAGCCCGGCTCCTGAGAGCCCAGCATTTTGAGTAGCTTGCCTTCGGTGAGCGCTGCCTGCATTTCTTCGACAATGGCCTTAACCCGCTTGGGCTCAATGTGGTGCAGGTGGCCCGTCATCCGCAGATTGTTTTTCTGCTCAACGTAAGTTGTGTAGATGGCGCACTTGGCGGCAGTGGCTGCGGCATCTAAAAAGGCACCATGACGATGACCTCCTGTGCACATGGCGCTGAAGGCCAAGTACATCATGATTTCGTCGATGGCGCTTGGGTCTAGTTTTTTGACTAAATCGGCGTTATTGGTCATCAAAACTCAATCAAGCGAAAATGCTTAATGCTATAGAATGCACAGAAAATGGATGAAAGAAAACAGCAGGGTATGTAAACCTGGGTGTGCAAACTCTAATAGGCAGTATCAATAGTTACACAAATAATCATCTGGTTATACGGAAATTATTATCTGGTCAATATTCTACACCCTATACGGATATTCACTAATAAAAGCCATTCCCAGTTAAGAGCGGCGTTGAATACGGTGTTTACAGTGGCAAAGTCAGAACGCGACCGCTGCCTCTGTGGGCAACACGGCTACTGTTAGCTTCAGTCTGTTCTGTTTCTACAGGATCGCTCTCTACGCGACCGCTGCCCCGATAGGAAACGTCAACAGTTTTGCTGGTCGGCACAGGTGGCCCTACAAGCGATTCTGTCATATTTTGAGGCGCGCTTTGATAGACCACGCTTGTGGCACAAATAACGGCTGCAAAGCCGCTGAGCAGTGAATGATGTGAAGTCAGCATGGTTGCTAAGTGATTTCCAAGTCGTTATTCACTGTTACGTTGACTCTCTATAAAGTCAGGAAAATCTGTGTGAAGAATTGACCTGACTACAGCATTCTAATACGTTCGCAAAGCAGCCATTTTCCGGCTGAATTCCAAGTACCTATAACCTCTACTTGTTGCCCATTCAATGCTTGTATAAAAAACTCAGTAATTTCCGATCTAACTGTTAGTAAAAGAACGTGATCGGGTAAGGTTTTCTCTGTTTTTTGGTGAAGTTCGTAGTGGCTTTCGGCTTTGCAGTAAAAGCTACCTTTGATAGAAATAGATGAATTACATCGAATAGATGCGGGTATTTGCACTGATGAGCTGGTCGAAAAAACATGATGTCCGGTGGTTGGATAAGCCTCAGGTTGAGCGAGATAGTGCTGTTGTACAGACAGCCATTGAGGATGCTCCGGTGGCAGATTGAACAGAGGAATCATCGCGGCGGGCGCAGTTTGATCCGATAGAAGGGCGGTTTGGAGCGATCGCACCCTTCCTTTCTCGCCCAAATCCCTCGGCTCACATCCCTGCTTCACACAAATCGCTGCTGCCATACCCGCCGCCTGCCCAATACCCAGCACGACAGGCTGCAACCGAGTTGCCCCATTAGCAACATGCGAAACAGAAATATTCTTCTCGCACGCCAACAAACCATTGGTGTTCTCAGGAATCAGTGCTTCGTAGGGAATCGTAAACGGCGTACCCGTCTGGCGACCGCCCCAGTAAATGGCTTTGGGCGCTAGCGGCATTTCAAAGCCAGGATAGTGATGGTCGTTGGGGTAATTGCCGTAGGCGATCGCACTCACCTCACCATGCTCGTTCACTGGCAGCGCCGCCACCTGTCCTGCTTTTACCGGCAAAATATCGCCTTCGCAAACGGTCGATAGCCCCATGACCCGACGACTCTCACGGTAGTAGGGCATGAGTGCAAAAGCACCGCCCGGCGAGTCTGCGGTTTTTGGAAAGATGTCTTGTGCCAGGCCGTAGCGTTTACCGAGGTGCGTTTGAATGTAGCGAGCAAAAGATTGAGAGTGCCATTGGGCTTCTTGCCCGTATTCTTTTCTTGCCGATTCTGATTCAATCAGGCGACTAAGATTAACGCCGTAATCGTTCCCTTGATGAGGCCAGTTGATCATAAATTGATTGTTTGGCAACCGACCGTAATTAAGACAATTTTCACCGGCTGAGGTATTGGCATTGCCGTAGTTAGCCCAGGCGTTTTCAAACTCGCTATCGGCAGAAAGTCGAGGAGGCGCGTCAATCGTGGGTGCGTTTTGCTCGCCATAGTCTTGCATAATCACAACCCAGGTCGGTGACTGCACCGGATAGCGCTGAGTGATTTTGTAAAGCGGATCGCTTGGGTCGGTAAGTGAGACGGGCGCGCTCGGCTCTTGCCAAACGTCTTGGGTTTCCCAGCCCCAGCGGTGAGGGACTTCGGCTAGTGCAAGGATGTCGCCCAGTTCGGTGCCGTCAATCGTGATTTTGGCCTGTACGGTTATCGCGTCAAATCGAACGCCCGTGATGCGATCACCCTGCCGTAAAACTGCTTGAGCCCTCTGCCCCGAAATCCACTGCAAGTTAGGTAGCGCTGCCGCCCAATCTGCAAAAATCTGAGCGCCCACCGCTGGATTATAGGTGAAAAAGCTGACCCACCCATTCCCGAGCCCTTGGGGATGACGCTGCCTGAGCGCCTTCAAAAATTCGCCCCAAATGCCCGTCTGAAAAGCTGCCAGCTCATTGCCATCGGGCGCGGATACGCCTGCTGAGGTAAGCATTCCGCCGAGCCAGGGCAGCTCAGAAACCAACACTACCTTGAGGCTTGCCTGATGCCGCGCCGCTTGAATAGCTGCTGCTGTTCCGCCAGCGCCTCCCCCTACGACTAAAATGTCAGCCTTAATCAGCTCGGCTGTTGAGTTGAGCTGCATTACGTGTAGGGCGTGATGTCTTCACCACAGTCGTCGGCTAAGTAAGAGAGTGCTCTAAAGCGCAGCCCGACAAGCTGATCGTATAGAGGATTGATCTTGCACATGGGCGGGATGTGCACAACTTTGCGACGGAAAAGCGTTACGTCGCGCTCAAAGGGGCACTGGGAAGGGACAAGCTTGCAGACAAATCGAGCGAGGCGGGGATCGTCTACGCTGAGCTGATCGAGCCATTCGCGCGCGGGTTTGAGCGGATCTATGTCAGCCACCGCTTTGCCGATTGCCGGTAGATGTAGCGCCTCAGCGACAGATTCTTTTTTAGAAGCTTTACCTTCAGAATTATCGCTAGCATCTGTTGCGGTCGCTTTTGCACTGTCCAGCTCTCTGAGCTTGTAGAGCGTTGACTGCAGTGAGTCCAAAGCTTTAGGCTCTATCGATAGCGCTTGAGCAAACGCCATAATCTGATCGTTTTCGGGCTCTGAATATACGCCGTTTGCCAGGGCAACCATCACGGCCATTCTTAGAAAATTTTGAGCGGCAGCGCTGTCTAGATGAAGCTCTGCGGCCAGGGCTTCAGGTTCGATAGGCTCTAGGGTTTCAAACTCAGTACCAGGGGCAAATTCGGATTCCACCATAGCGTGAATGAGCTGTTTTTCTGATTCTTCAAACTGGCCATCGGCCCAGGCAACACTTAGCAGGCCGCGTAGCCATACTTTGATTTGCGAGGAGGTGTAGGCAGAAGCTGGTAAGACGGTTGTCATAAGATTAGCTGAGCAAACGATAGTTACTTATCACCGGAACTGGATTGTTTTATGACCTTATAGCAAATACTTCGAGATAGAACAAAGTTAGGGTTTCTGACCAAGCGTTCGCTTCCATTGCGATCCCGTTCTGCCTGTGACGACCCAAAGCAGCGATCGCGCCCCATCTCTTACTTCTCTGGCCACCGTCTCAGGGTTTTCAGGATCGCCGTCGGTCGGAATGGCGACGGGTTTGAAGTTGATACCGCGACTGCCTAATACGATTCGAGCGATCGCACTTGCCCGGCTCATATGATAGTCAGACGTAATCAAATACACCTGCCGAATCTGTCTGTCCTCAAGCTTATCTACCAGCGTCGTAAAATTCGTCACCGTATCGACCGCCTCGTAGTCTAGTGCCCACTGCTCATTCGGCACCTGCGCTTCGTCAAACACCCATCTGGCATACTCAGGATTACTGCCGGACGATACCCAAATTCTGACGTTGGGGTGGTCTTTAGCAAACTGGGCTGCAAACTGCTCACGCTCAGGAGCACCCCCAAGTACAAGGGCCACGGGCGGATCTAAAAACTGCTGCTGATACTGTAGGTAAGCAACGCCAGCAAGCGGCACGGCAATTAGCAGCGTTGTGCCCCAAAGACAGGTTTCTACCAGCTTAGAAAGTAGAGAGCGGCGAGAGTTTGCAGACTTTGTAAGAGGAGACGGCACCAGGGCATTTGAGCTTTTCAGTTGTCCTCTTTTTATCTGCATAGGTTTGGAGGTGCTAAGTCCGAGGTGCTTTTGAAGATCATAGGGCAGTTCTTGCTGCTAAATAAGAGATTGGTGGCTTCATTTATTAAACAAAGCCAAAGCATTTTATCCGTGCAATTCTTACCACTTAATTCACTATGACGATTAGGCCCACAGCTTTAAGAACTACGGAATTGGTAATCGCATATGGATACATAGAAAAGCAGTGAGCTTCCTTGAAGGTTACCCACTGCCCATGATGATTTCAGCAACTTAACTTGATGTTTTGATAAAGGTGTCTGAAGATCGCATTTAAACTTCTGCCATCTCCTTCTCTACGGCCTCATCAATCTTTGTACCTAGCTGCACTTTATTCAACATGTCTCGAAGATACTGACCCTCGATCACTTCTTCGCTAAGCAGTAGCTGAGAGATTTCCTCTAGCAGCTCGCGATTGTCTCGCAAGATAGTCAGCGCCCTTTGGTGCGCAGATTCTACAATACTTTTCACTTCTTGGTCTATGGCCTTAGCCGTTTCGTCACTGACCAAACGACGAGCATTAGGCGCTTGCCCGTTGTCTAAGAAGTTGTTTTGCTTGCTGCGGTCGTATGCCAGTGGCCCAAGCACTTCGCTCATGCCATAGCTCGTCACCATTTGCTCAGCCACATCGGTTGCGCGCTGTAAGTCGTTAGCCGCGCCAGTTGTAATCGAACCAAACACGACTTCTTCAGCAGAGCGACCGCCAAGCATGGTTGCAATCTGCCCTTTCAGCTCAGCCTCGTCTCGTAAAAAGCGATCTTCAGTCGGCATCTGTAAGGTGTAGCCCAGCGCGGCCATACCCCGAGGCACAATAGAAATTTTTTCTACCTGATCGGTTCCTGGCATAGCGGCACCCACTAAAGCGTGACCGACTTCGTGATAAGCGACAATCTCTTTCTCTTTGTCATTGAGCACCCGGCTGCGCTTTTCAAGGCCAGCCACTACGCGCTCAATCGCTTCTGCAAAGTCTTGCTGCTCTACAGATTCGTTGTGGCGGCGGGCGGCGAGGAGGGCAGCTTCGTTGACGAGGTTGGCTAAGTCTGCGCCTGCAAATCCGGGGGTGCGGGTTGCGATCGCCTTCAAATCCACCTCATCAGAGAGCTTAACTTCCTTGGCATGAATATTCAAAATCGCATCACGCCCTTTCAAATCAGGCCGATCAACTAGCACCTGCCGGTCAAATCGACCGGGCCGCAGCAGCGCTGGGTCTAAAATCTCGGGCCGGTTTGTTGCTGCCAGCACAATAATCGTAGACTCTTCAGCATCAAAACCGTCCATCTCAGCCAAAAGCTGGTTTAGCGTTTGCTCGCGCTCATCGTTACCGCCATAAAAGCCACCTGACGAGCGTGACTTACCAATCGCGTCTAGCTCATCAATAAAGATGATGCAAGGAGCCTGCTTTTTCGCCTGCTCAAACAAGTCACGCACACGGGAAGAGCCGACGCCGACAAACATCTCAATAAACTCAGAGCCCGAAATACTAAAGAACGGCACGCCTGCTTCTCCGGCAACTGCCTTAGCAAGCAGCGTTTTGCCTGTACCGGGAGGGCCAACTAGCAGCACGCCTTTAGGAATGCGCGCCCCTAAGTCAGTAAATCGCTTTGAGTTTTGCAAAAAGTCTACAATCTCAACTAGCTCTGTTTTGGCCTCATCGACGCCTGCAACGTCCGTGAATTTAATTTTGGTGTCTTCGTCTTCTACATAAATCTTGGCGCGGCTTTTCCCAATCGAAAACATACCGCCCTGACCACCGCCGCCCTGACCACGAGTCAGGAAGAATCGCCACACTGCGACAAAGATGAGGGGTGGAATGACCCAGCTCAGCAGGCTACCAAACCATGCGTTTCCAGAAGGTGGCGTTGCCGAAAACTGAACATCATTGTCTTGCAAAAGTGTAGGCAAGTTGAGATCGAAAACGGGCGTCGTTTGATAGAGTGCGCCACCTTCTTCTAGTTGATATTGAATTTGCTTTTCGCCTACGCTCGCACTCGTAACCTGATGCTCTTTCACCTGGCTAATGAACGTGCTGTAGGGTACTTGCTCTGCCGCCTGGCTAAAAGAGTTCGGCAAAAACGTACTAATAAGCAGAACCGCACTGATGGCCAGCAAAATCCAGTTGGCTCGCTTGCGCCGCTGCTGAGGTTCTTTGTCTTTGATTGGCATATTTTCCAGTACCGCTTGTAGGCTACTATTGTTAACTTTCTGTATCCATAGCGTAGCAAGAGGCTTACTGCGCGTGCTCTGCCTGATGGGGGGATTTCCGTAAAGCAAACTATTGAAGGAGTCGTACATATCGCAACCATGCGACAATTAGCTAAGGAGTAGTCACTATTGGAAGTTGACATGACCACCAATCTTGAAATTGATAGCGAGCTAATTAAAGAGGCGCTAAGGCTAGGCCGTCACCGCACAGAGCAGGCCGTTGTACTAGAAGCCTTAAAAGAATACGTCCAGCGTCGCAAGCAGCTTGAAGTGATTGAGCTGTTCGGCACTATCGATTATGAAGACGATTATGACTACAAAGAACAGCGTCACAAACAATGAAGGTTGTTG
Organism: uncultured cyanobacterium; assembly: GCA_963793265.1. Classification (GTDB taxonomy): domain Bacteria; phylum Cyanobacteriota; class Cyanobacteriia; order Phormidesmidales; family Phormidesmidaceae; genus Phormidesmis. The sequence goes on along the minus strand of CAWBZI010000001.1, from coordinate 140,765 downwards.
TTGATACCTCTGTTTGGTCTTTGGCTTTTAGGCGCTCTCAAGTGCAGCTACACCCAAAAGTTGCAGTGCTACAAGAACTCATTACGGACGGTCGAGTGGTTTTGGTCGGTGCTGTAAGGCAAGAGTTGCTTTCTGGCATTCGAGAGCAATCACAGTACGAGCGGTTGAAATCTGTTTTGCGTACGTTTCCTAGTTTTTCTTTGGAAACAGAAGATTATGAGCTAGCTGCTAGCTACTTCAATACTTGTCGTCAGCAGGGCATTCAAGGTGCAAATACTGACTTCTTGATTTGTGCAATATCTACTAGACGGCAGTACTCTATTCTGACAACCGACAAAGACTTTGAAAGCTATAGACGGTTTATTCCTATAGCTTTAGTTGAGTAGATGATAAATTACGAAGTCAATCGCAACAAAAGCTATGTCTAGAGTAGATGCTGCGTAAGCCGCATAGCTCAGCCTTTCCCAAGCTTATGGGTACCCTCTTGAAGCATATTAAAGTGTTTAGATATGTCGATGAGCTTGAGAGTACCTTCGGATAGATTCAGCAGTTAGGATATTTTAATATTGTGAGTAGGTCAAAACTTATAAACAAGTTTTTCTTAACTTTCTGTTGACGGTTCGCTCACTTCCCACATATAGCGGTTCTAAACTCTGGCATCTACTATAGGTAGTACGTTCAAAGTTACGAGTACGCCATCGGCGTGTTTTTCTCTATTGGAAAACACTACCTGTAGTGATCAGCGAACCGTGGGTTTCTGCTTAATAGAAGTAGTTAGAAATGCAATTGTACACACCCACTTATTGACACTACAACCAACAGACCAGCTACCTGCTTACAATGATTCATCATTGCTTCTCATCTTCTCTGGATGGTTAGCTATTCTGAATATGCATAAACTTCATAGCAATAGTCAGGATTGGTATAGGGCCGTATTAAGCCTTTGTCCAATATGGATCAAGTTGTCTATTCTGTGTACGTGGATTTATGGAAGCGTAGCGGGACTTTTTCATCTGTTTTTATACATTTCATCAGGTTATACGTTAGAAAACTTCGATTATTGGCGTATGAGAGAAATCTCCCTTTGTACGACCATTTTGTATTGCCATGTAGCTGTTGTTTTTTATGCATCATTAAAGAAATATAGTTCAGTATCTGTTCAAGATGCTCAAAACTCAAAAACTCGTATTTAGAAGAAATATAGAAGAGCGGTGTTGTTGCACAAATAAAGAGTACGGCTGTAGTACGCTGAGCCGGATAGCTATGTCTGCTGAGCTGAAACGCTACCCTCAGCAAAAGAATTTATTAGCTGACCGCTCTCTTCTCTACATTCGGTGCAACAACGCCGCCGCAAACATAAAGATGCTAGGCTACTTGTCCCACTGCTGCTTTAGGCGTTCGATGCGATCGCGCAAACTCTCATTGGTCAGCCTTGAACTCAATCGCTCCACCAGCAGCGGAAACCCCAAAGGAGAAGGCCGCTTAATCTCCTGCCATACCAGTTCTAGCTGATTAATTCGCTTCAGGGCCGCTGCTAGCCTTGGCGTCTCCATTTGCGAATCAATGACCTCTCTTTCAGCCTGCTGAAGCAGTAAATTATCCGGCTCATATTTAGTAAATACCTCATAGATAAGCGATGAGCTAATCTGAACCTGATTCGCTGTTTTACGTGAACTTGGGTAGCCCTTAAACACCAGCCCTGACACCTGAGAAATGCCCCGAAACCGACGCTGGGTCAGCTCGGAGATATTTAAACTCTCTTTTATTTCTTCGTACAGGTTTCGAGTAGAGAAGAATCCCTCATCAAACAGCTTCGCGAATGGATAGTCTTTAGGTGCTAAGATCTCGAATCCATAATCGTTCACTGATACCGTAAAGGTGGCTTTACCGAGCTGCGAGAATCGATAAGCCCATAAAAAACCAATGCCTTCGTGTACATTACGACCCTCGAAAGGATAGACGTATAGATGCTGTCCTTCGCGCGTACGGCAACATTCAATTAAGAACTGATCGGCGCTTGGTAGGTGAGAAATTCGATCCTGCGCAGCCAATATTGGCATAATGCATTCGACTTCTCGGCTCACGTTGCCTTCTTTAGCCTGCGTGATTTCTTCTCGAATGAATTGACTCAAGCAGTCTGAAATGGCCATATAGCCGCCACTCCAAACAGGCACTACGTTAGATTTTTTCTTTGCATTCTTCACGTACAAGGTCATATCTTTCATCTGAAAGAATTCGAGCTGTCGTCCGGCAAAAAAGAACACATCTCCTTTCTTGAGTCTTGAAACAAAGCTCTCTTCTACCGTACCGATACGGCTACCTTTGGCATAGGCAATCTTTACCTGCTGATTGCCGGTAATTGTGCCAATACTCAGCTTATGCATTCTTGAAATTTGCGGCGAGGCAATCACGTACTTACCGTCTTCAACTACGAGCTTCTGATAGCGTGGATAGGCTTTCAGGCACTTCCCGCCATGCTGCAAGAAGTCTAATATCCAGTCAAATTCTGTTTGTGTTAGCGCTCTGTAAGAAAAAGTATTCTTAATGGCTGCAAACGTTTCTTTCGCTGAGAACCCATCGCCGCAGGCTAATGTAACTAAGTGCTGAAGCAGCACGTCATAAGGCTTGTCTAGCGTATGGCGAGACTCGATTTGTCCGGCGGCGAGTCCTCTACGAAAGGCGGATATTTCTAGCAGCTCTAAGGCATTGGTGGGCAAAAAGAACACTTCAGATGTGCCGCCGGGTAGGTGGGCCGAGCGGCCTGCTCTTTGCAATAGTCGAGCCAGGTTTTTGGCGCTGCCGATTTGAACGACGCGCTCTACTGGCTGAAAGTCTACGCCTAAATCTAAGGAAGAGGTGCAAACGACCCATTTGGTATCGCCTGATTTGATGCCCGCTTCAATGGCTAGGCGGGTGTCGAAGTCGATAGAGCCATGGTGTAGTGCGATCTGCTTTTCGTGGTCGGGTAGGGAAAAGTTGAGCGCCTGAAACCATCGCTCGGCCTGCGATCGGGTGTTTACGAATATTAGCGTGGAGCGTTCAATATCCAGCGCGGCTACTAACTCCTCAAACATTCGTAGGCCCAAATGTCCGGCCCAGGGAAAGGTGTCTACTGATTCGGGTAGGATGCTGATAATTTTGGTCTTGCGCTTGATCTTTGACTGGACAACAACAGGATTGCTGTCTATGCCCGTGGCTGCTTCAGCCGCTTCCTGTAAGTTTCCCAGCGTTGCTGAGATTGCCCAGGTTTGTACGGTGGGGTTTAGCTCGCGCAGCCGTGACATGCACAGCTCAGTCTGGGTTCCGCGTTTGGAGGCCATTAGCTCGTGCCACTCGTCTAAAATCACGCAGCGTAAACTGTCAAACCGTTTGACTGAGTTTTTGTAGGAGAGGAGAACCGCTAGCGACTCCGGTGTGGTGATTAAGACATTTGGCATTTTTTTGATCTGCCGAGTCTTTACTGAAGATTTGGTGTCGCCTGTTCGAGACTCTACGGTGATGGGCCAGTCCATTTCTTCAATGGGACGCCGAATGGAGGCTTCGATATCGCGGGACAAAGCTCGCAGCGGTGTGATGTAGAGTAGCTGAAGTCCGACAGGTGGCTTGTCTGTTTTTTCGGCCTCAGATAGCATTTGCATCAGTGGCCCGATGACGGCTCCGTAGGTTTTACCTGAGCCTGTAGGTACCTGGATGATGCCGCTCTTACTGGCTAGATATGCTTTCCAGGTTTGTTTTTGAAAGGTAAGCGGCTTCCAGTTTTGCTGGGCGAACCAGTCGTGAGCGGGCGTAAGGATAGACACAAAAGGGAGAGGTTTATGGAGTTGAGGCGATCGCGCTTTGTCTGATCGTAACGCTATGTGGCCTTTAATATCACAGTCTGGGGTCTACAGACTCACTTTCCAGGGCGAGAATTCCAAACACGCACTCGTGAACGTCTTGGAGTGAGTTTTTATTGACGAATCGTTCTAAGGATTCTATGCCTAGTGCGAATTCTCTAAAGGCGATCGCACGTTTCTTCCCCAATCCCCTTTTCTTCAACCGCACCAAATTCTCTGGCAGCGAATACTCCGGCCCATACACCAGCCGCAAAGCCTCCATCCCTCGACATTTCAAAGCCGGTTGCACAACTCCCTTTTGCCCCTGGTGAATAAAATCCATAGGCTTGATCACTATGCCATCGCCGCCCGCCGCCGTCAGATCTTCCCACCAGCGAATGCCTTCTGCGCAGCTATTTTCATCATTTACGTGAACGGTTTTATAGCGAGTAGAGAGCAGCAGCTCGGTATTAAACTGAGTCCATTTGGCAATTTGCTGCATATGCCATTCATGCGTTTTGTCGGTATGGACTTTGCCTTCGGTTGCCAGAATGTGAAAGGGCGCTAGCTTCAAATCTGAAAGTTCATTGACCGGCCAGCAGTGCTTACGGTAGGCAGCTACGTACTGTTGGGATAGCTCTTTTTTATGTTGATATTGAGATAGCACGTTGGAGACATCTATGCGGCTATTGGCGCTTTTGAGATGATTGATAGCAGCGTCTAGTCCGTGCGTAGCGGCTGTTCCAACTGCGGCGTATCGGTGTTTTATGAGTCCTTTCGCTTTGAGCGACCAGGGCATTATCTCGCCTTCAAAGCAGATCCAATCAGTTGCAAATGTTTTCCAAAAGTTCGCCTGGGTCAAAGCGTCACTTATGCGCGTTAAAAAGTCTTTTTCTAAAGCTGAATTGTCAAAAAAACGTCGTCCGGTGCGCGTGTAGCAGGTGCCGATACTGGCTTCTGATAGACCGAATCGCTTTTGCACCACCGATTCGTTGCGACATAGGATGATGACGGCTCGCGTTCCCATATGTTTTTCTTGACACATAAGGGTTTCGACGCCTTGCTGACGGTAGTAGTCGAAGGCGGCTGTGGGGTGCTCTAAAAAGTTAGGAAGGGTTGAGGTTTCTACAGGTGGGGTAGTGGGCGGTAGGTAGATTAGCCATTTTGGATTGAGAGCGAACCGGCTTATGACTTCTAGGGCAGCGGCGGTGTTTTCTGGTCTGAGGGTGATCTTTTTGTAGAGACGAGTAGCCAGTACTTTTTTACCGAGTAGATGGGTGACGTTTAGCCTGTCGCTGTGGGGCTTGGAGATTTGTTTTCGTTCTATTTCAACAGCGTCAATTTCTTCGGGAGTGGTGAGGATATAGACATGGTGAAATCTTGCTTGGTTTAGGTTGGCTAGCGATCGCCCCAAACTCTCCACCTGATTACTCACCACTTCAGAAGGTACCTGCCGATTTGGCCGTTGCTGGTTGCGCTTTTGGCAGATTGACTCTGGAAGGTTGAGGGCGATCGCAACCACACTCACCTGATACTCCTCCGCTAGCTTCAGCAAAGACCGCCTGTCTTTCGAGCGTACATTCGTCGCATCTATCACCGTCAGCCGCCCCGCCGCTAGCCGCTTTCTCAGCACATAGTGCAGCACGTCAAAAGCATCTTTAGAGGCTGACTGATCGCTTTCATCGTCGCGCACCATTGCTCTGAACTTATCAGACGATAGAATTTCTGTTGCTTTAAAGTGCTTTTTAGCGAAGGAAGACTTTCCTGAGCCTGAAGCACCCATTAGAATTACGAGTGATCGCGTTGGAATAGTTAACTTCATCTGCAAAACACACCCATCTGCGTCGGCGTTCCTAGCTCAAAATACTCATCACCAATGCCCGTGACGGTGAGCGTGTAGCCGTATTGCTTAGCGATCGCCTCAGCCCACTTCTTAAATTCCTGTCGAGTCCATTCAAAACGGTGGTCTGGATCGCGGAATGCGCCTAGTGGCATTGGATAGCGCACGTTGTATTCAGCATTTGGGGTCGTTAGAATAATTGTTTTTGGCCGTATGAATTCAAAGACGATATGCTCGAATTCGGGGAGGCGATCGCTATTAATATGCTCGATAACTTCTACTATGGTCAACGCATCACAACCTTGTAATCGCTCGTCCTCATACAGCAGCGAACCCTGTAAAACTTGTGGGCGCTGTGATTCTGAAATGTCATCTAAATTCAATTTCTTCCTGGCCTGACTGATCGCAAGCTGAGAGACATCAACACCTACGATCTTCTCAAACAAATCATCTTCACTTAGCTTTTCGAGTAAATCGCCTTCCCCGCAGCCAAGGTCAACGACATTCTTAGCACCCCGCTCCTTTAGTACTTCAACGACTGCGGTCAGTCGGCGCTGCTGTAGATTATTGGGCTTTTGAGCTGCGATCGCCTTCCAAACATATTCTCTCTCTTCTGCTTCAGCGTCGAAAGAGATGTCTTCTTCTAACCGGGCCAGCGGTGCATTAGAGTAGCGTGGCTTTTGGGGCTGATACCTGCGGGCGATCACCTCTCTCGCTGGATGCTTCGCTAACCATTTCTCTCCTCGCTGCAACAGTCTATGAATGTCCTCTGCTACTAGCCAATCGTATTTTTCATCATCCAACGCAGGAATCAATACACATAGATGATTGAGCAAGTCAGCTAGTCGAACAGTATTCTTGAGCGTGACGGAGAGATAATTACTTTCTCCCCAATCTGAAAAGGTTTGATCTAAAGGAATTGGATCGCCCGTAGCTTCATAGCCTAACGGCTCGAATAGCTGCTGTAAAAAGAACTCTCCACCTCTACAGGGTAAAACAGGGATGCTTACGGTCAATGGAATTTGGCTAAGCGCCAAACCGGGGCGATCTGTAGAACGGCCTAGCATTGCAGTTTTGAACACCTTGAGCATCGCTACGCTCAGAAAAGACGAGGCCACATAGGGCCGATCGTTGATGGTTTGGTTGAGCACACTTTGCTTTTCAAAAGCTGACTTATCACGCCCAGCCGGATCGACTTCTAGCAACAGCAACACCGTACAGCTTTCAGTGGTGGCCTCTGGGTAAAACACGTGTGCTTTTCCACAGCTCACCGGCCCAAAGTTCATCGGAAAGGTCTGAAGGCGATCGGGGTGCTTGTGTAGCAGATGGCCCAGATCGGTTGCGGGCTGGTGAGTGGTGGTGATGGATAAAAGCATTTAGGAAAGGAAGGGCTGTTGGCATGGTAGGGCAAAGGTTTTGTTGATTCAACTTTATTTAATTTAGAATTTAGTGGATGCTGCTTGCGATCGCTCCCCATGACTAGCCTTTCTCGCCTGTTTCCAATCGCCATTGCCTCAGTTTTAGTAGCGTCCCTTGCTCCGGCCATAGCCCAAGAAAGCCTCAATCTCCCTTCCTCATCCGAACAGCTTGAGGAATCTCAGCCTGCATGCTGAACTGTCGGGACTAACACCGGCTACTAATTCTGCAATCAGCTTTCGCAGGCCGCTGCGCGTAACTAACGTACGCATCCCTAACAACTTGCAATATCGCCGCTCGAACTATCTATTTACGTTTGATTTTCCGGCTGATGCGGTTGAGCCGTTAGAGAAGATAGTGTTTGAGCAGATTGAGGGCGTTGACTATCCTCGCTATGACGATGACGATAGCTACGCATTTGATGCTGATAGCCGCGATCGCCTGCCTCTAAATGTAGTAGATGGCGGTCGCTCTGAAAGAACCCTCACCGTAGAATTTGACCCACCCGTTGAGCCGGGCCGTCCGGTCACAGTCGCACTAAAAGCTCGCAATCCGCGTGATGGCATCTACATATACCGGCTCACTGCTTTTCCAGTCGGAGCCATCGAAGGGCAGTATGCCGGAGTCGAACGGCTCGATTTCTACGCGCCTACCCGTCGGCGTTTTTTCCGGCACTAATTAACTTTTGCTGATGGATATGGGCAACCTAACCCACGAGCGCCGCCTTAGACTTTTCAGCTAAAGCGGCGCTTCTTTTATCAACTTTGATACTTTCGTTCCCACACTGCGCCAGCTTCACGTATTCGTAAAGCACAACCTGGAATTGTGAAGCTGGGCCAATCGATTCAGCCTTTTGCTTCAACGGCCTCAAGGTTTACGGTATTTTCATGTAGCAACTGTAAACCTGTCGGTTATTTAAGTAAATGGTACAGATAAATCTCAATAATCCAAGTTTTGAAGCGCCTGTTACACTCGTTCCCTCTGCTGCTGAGATTGTTGGGGCGACCACTATCGATCTCTCTCAACCTGAGTTCGAGGGAGAATTTTCGGTGAACTTTTTGTCTGAGTTTTCCGACTTTTTGGCTGAGGGCATTCCCGGCTGGGAGTTTTTCGATCCTGAAAACTTGCTGACTGCTGAAAACAAAATTATTCCCAACACAGATTTTCTAGACTTTTCTGGACTAGGCGTTCAAAATTCAACAGATTTTAACTTCAATCCGGTTAACAGCGGTGCTGACGGGATCGTCGCTGACGGCCAAAACAGTATTTATGTGTTCTCAGTTGAACAGCCGAGAGCGGGTGATATTGGCTTCGGCGTCAGGCAAGTGCTCGACGATGTGCTTAAGCCCAATACTGAGTACACACTGAGCGTTAGCGTTGGCGATCCTAAGGTAGATCCGACTTTTCCTTTAGAAGGGTTTCCGGGCTATCGCATTGAGCTGTTGGCAGGGGGCGAGTCTTTAGCAATAGATAACAGCAGCCAAACGATTGAGGAAGGTAGCTTTAAGACAATTGATTTGTCCTACATTACAGGTAGTGACGACCCTAATTTGAATCAAAACTTAGAAATTAGACTGACGAATCCGAATGCGGATTTTGGCGTTGAGGTTCACTTCGATAATGTTAGTCTTTCGGCAACTAGCGTCCCTGAGTCTTTTTCTATGGTGGGGCCTATGCTTGCGCTTTGCCTCGCAGCTACCTTTAAATGCTTCAGACGTGATCGCTCGTATTCCGCCAAATAAGGACGCATCGTGTTCTACTGATACGCCATCATAGACAGGTATATAGGGGCGATCAGGTAGCTGGTATGCCCCGGATGCTTGCAGGTAAAGAGGCGTAGTTCATGAGCGTAAAATCAGGCGATAGCATCTCGAAACGGTTGCTTTCTCGCGATGAGATTGCGCCTTTTATTGTGACTGCTGAGCAAATGCAGCAGGTAGAGCAGCGCATCTTCGATGCAGGAATGCCGGTATCCGCTCTGATGGAGAAAGTCTCGGGGCGGCTGGTTGATTGGTTTATGGCGCGCTGTGAGATAGAAAATGCTGAGGTTGGCGTGCTAGCTGGCCCCGGTCATAATGGCGGCGATGCGCTGGTAGTCGCTCGGGAGCTTCACTTTGCAGGCTTCGCGGTAAGGGTGTATCAGCCCTTTGGTAGCCTGAAGCCGCTGACCGAACAGCACGCGCACTATGTTAAAAGTTTGGGCGTTCCTTTTGTCGAAACGGTGAGAGAACTCGCTGAGTGCGATGCCATTGTCGATGGTTGGTTTGGGTTTGGCCTGACGCGTGATATTGAGGGCTCGCTGGCAGATGATATTAAAGCGGTTAATGAAACGCGATCGCTCATCTTCAGCATCGATTTACCCTCTGGCATTCATACCGATACCGGCGAGGTAATGGGCGCAGCTATTAAGGCAAACTTCACGGCCTGTCTAGGTCTGTGGAAACGAGGCTTTATGCAAGAAGAGGCGCTGGCTCATTTGGGACAGTGCGACCTGATTGATTTTGATATTCCGCTGGCGGATATAACGGCGGTGTTGGGCGCGAAGCCTGCGATTCAGCGGATTACAGATGAGTTTGCGATCGCCCATCTCCCTCTCAATCGCGCCCTCACCGCACACAAATACAAAGCCGGTCATCTGCTGCTGATTGCCGGTTCGCGCCAGTATGCGGGCGCTGCTTTGCTGACGGGCTTAGGCGCTACGGCTAGCGGTGTTGGAATGCTCACTTTGGCAGTGCCGGAGTCTATTCGATTAGCCCTGCTGCCGCAGTTGCCGGGGGCTTTGTTAGTAGGATGCGCAGAAACAGAATCGGGGGCGATCGCTGCTTTGCCTGATGATTTGGACTTAAGTAAATATGATGCGATCGCCCTTGGCCCCGGCCTTACCCCAACCGTCCCAGCTCTCCTTCAACAAGTTCTCGCTGCTGAGTGCCCACTGCTTTTAGATGCCGATGGCTTGAACCTACTAGCAAAAAATAATCCTATTCAAACGCTTCAAGATCGCACAGCGCCCACCGTCCTAACCCCTCACCCCGGTGAGTTTAAGCGTTTGTTCCCAGACCTTCACGGTGAAAAGGGTTGGCCGGGAGAGATGGCGTTGAAGGCGGCTCAGGTGAGTAGCGCCATTATTTTGTTGAAGGGGCCAAGAAGTGTGATCGCCTCTGGTCTAGATTCTGGTCAAAACCTTTGGTTCAATCCACAGAGTACACCCGCACTTGCCCGAGGTGGTAGCGGTGATGTACTCACAGGTCTTATGGGCGGGCTGCTTGCAAGTGCCGCACAGTCTGGTCAGTGGAAAAATCAGCCTGATTCACTTACGTCCTCTGTTTGTAGTGCGGTTTGGTGGCATTCTCAGGCGGCTATTAAAGCGAGTGAGGAGCGATCGCTACTTGGCGTCGATCCGATGCACTTAGCCAAAGTGCTCAATTCAGCTTTACAGCAAACGGTGGAAAAAATCACCGTACAATGAAAGTATCGTGCCCTTTATAAGCAAAATGAGCCATGGTTTTTAGCGCTCGCGAACTGGCCGATCTCATGCCAGACGCCTCCCAAATAGAAAGTAACGAGCCTGAAATGGAAAGTTCCCTACACTACGCTCAGCTCGCCCTACTGGTGGCCTGCTTAGAATGGCTGTGGAGAGATCGAACGGATTTTTTCATCGGTGCAAATCTCACCATTTATTTCAGCAAAGAGCAGCTAAAAAACCGCGACTTTCGTGGCCCAGACTTTTTCTTAGTGAATCAAACTGAAAAGAAACCGCGAAAATCGTGGGTAGTTTGGGAAGAGGCAGGACAGTATCCTGATGTCATTATTGAACTGCTCTCAGACTCCACTGCAAAAGTTGATAAAACGCTGAAGAAAGAGCTGTATCAAACTCGCTTTCGTACGCCAGAATACTTTTGGTTTTCACCTGAAACCCTAGAGCTAGAAGGCTATCGTCTCATTGATCGAACCTACCAACCTATTGAGCACAATCAGGCAGGCTTCTTATGGAGTCAGGTAATGGGCTTACATCTAGGCGTTTACAACGGTCAACTGCGGTACTTCTTAGAAAACGGCGATCTGGTTATGACACCGCCAGAAGCCGCGAGGCAAGCCGTTGAGGAAGCAAGGCAAGCTGAGGAATCTGCAAGGCAAGCCACGCTCGAGGCTCAGCAAGCCGAACATAGAGCGGCCCGACTGGCTGAACAGCTTAGAAATTTAGGCGTAGAACCTGAGGCTTAACCGTTCTTGAGGCTTAGCTGTTAGTGATCGCCTAGCTTCTTATCTATTTTCTTTTGCTTCATCGTCGCCCAAGTGCGCCAGCTCAAAAGCCCCAGCATCAGCAGCGTTAAAGGCACGACTGCCATGCCAATCCAGCCGACCCAGAAGGAATTTGGATTGGTCGCGTTGGCGAGTAGGTAGCCGATGTACAGCAAGTAGTAGGCGAGTAGCAAAATGCCCTCGCGCCTGGATACCTGATTGTCGGTGAAGAAGATAGGAAAGCACATCACCGCGACTGCGATCATGATGGGGATGTCAAACTCTCTTGCTTCAATTGAGACGTTGATGCCAGTGCCAGAAACGGTGCTGGTGAGCCCTAGCACTACCAAAATGTTGAAGATATTGCTGCCGATAACATTGCCGACAGCAATATCACGTTCGCCGCGAAAGCTGGCTAGTACTGAAGTCGCTAGCTCGGGTAAAGAAGTCCCGAAGGCGACGACGGTTAATCCAATGATTAATGGACTAGCACCGAAGAAGGTGGCGATACTGACTGCGCTATCGACTAATAAATGAGAGCCGGATACCAGCATGATTGCGCCAACAATAAACAAGCCAGCGTTGGTAGCTGTGTCTTTTTTGGAAAGCGATCGCTCTCCAAACTTGGCATACTCATCCTGAACGTTTTGGTCTTTCTCTTTCCGGCTTTGATACAGCAAAAATAAGGTGTAAATAAGGCCACCCACAAATAAGACCACCCCATCGGAGCGGCCTATGTTGCCATCGAGCCCAAAGAGCATGACAAGCCCCGAAACGCCGATCATAATCGGTACGTCGAGCCGCACGAGCTGCTGGGCAACGACTAGAGGGGCGATGAGTGACGATACGCCGAGGATTAGCAAAATATTGCAGATGTTGCTGCCAACGACATTGCCGAGTGCGATATCGGCCTGGTTGTGCAAGCTGGCATTGATGCTGACGGCAAGTTCTGGGGCACTGGTGCCAAAGGCCACTACCGTTAAGCCAATGATGAGGGGCGATATGCCGATGGTAGCCGCTAATTTAGAAGCGCCTTTGACTAAAACTTCCGCCCCACCTACTAATAAAACTAATCCTATGACCAAGTACACAAACGTCCAGATGTTCATAGGGCTGTAAAAAAATCTTTCTTCCGTAGGAGGGCAGGAGCTGGGCTTGATCTCTTATATCAAATTACCCAGATATATAGCTAATACACGAACACATTGCGCTAAGGCGTGATCGCGCCGCAAATGAAGTGCGGCCAACGTATCGATGCACCGCAGTGTCCTGGTTTAGTAGAGCTTTAGAATAGCGATAGCCGACTTCCGAAAACAAGTCTTTTACAAAACTTCCTATAGGTTTTTTACCGTGACCGCTACAGACGCTACAGATTCATCTACATCTTCACTGACAGACCCACAGGAGCTTGCACCCTGGCGATCGCCCCTCTCTAGAGCTATCCACCGCAACCGCGCCGTCCCGTTTTCTCGCTACCTTCAGCTTGCGACCCTCAGAGCTAACGGCACGCCTGCCAATCGCACCGTCGTGTTTCGCGGCTTTTTACAGGAGACGAATCGGCTGATGTTTATTAGCGATCGCCGCAGCGAAAAAACAGCCCAAATTCAACAAAATCCAAGCGCCGAAGCCTGCTGGTACTTTACAAAAACGCGAGAACAATTCCGTCTATCTGGACAGATCGTTATTATCACAGCTGAAACAGAACAGTCTGATCTAAGCGCCGCTAGAGTTCAATCCTGGCAAAAAATATCGGATAGCGCGAGACTTCAGTTTGCCTGGCCTGATCCTAGAGCTGATAGAGCCGATAACGACGCTTTTTCGCCTAAACCACCCGATAGTGAAACGCCGCCTGACACCTTTACGCTATTGCTGCTGACGGCCAATAGCGTTGACCATTTAGAACTGCGCGGTGAGCCTCAAAGCCGTCATCTTTATCAGATGACAGCGGCAGGCACCTGGCAAGATAGCGATGTAAATCCTTAGATTCCCGCGCCGCCTAAAAATTCTTGAATGGCACGGTCTTCGATGCGGCAGCACTGCTCGGGCTCACAGCTTTCAGCCTGTAATGCTCGCATCAGCAAGGCGGTCTGGTCGGCTCGCCCTGCGCCTACAGCCACTAGCCGCTCAGCTTTTTGATCGACTGTCTGCCTAGCTGGCTCAGCCGTTTTAATTTTGGTTAGCTCATTTTCTAGCGCATCAATGCGATCCACGAGCGCTCGAATTGCCATGGCCTCAGAGTCAGGGAGCTTGGCATGATCTAAAGGCTCTACGCGATCGCCCGAACGATAGACAATACGGCCTGGAATCCCCACAACCGTACAGTCAGAAGGCACCTCACGCAGCACCACCGAACCGGCCCCGATTCTCACGTTATTGCCAATTTGGATATTGCCAAGCACCTTAGCGCCTGCACCAATAATCACGCCCGTACCGAGTGTTGGGTGGCGCTTACCGCTTTCTTTGCCAGTACCGCCCAAAGTCACGCCTTGATATATCAGCGACAGATCGCCAATAATCGCCGTTTCACCAATGACCACACCCATGCCGTGATCGATAAATACACCTGAGCCAATCGTCGCGCCTGGGTGAATTTCAACGCCTGTGAGCGCTCTAGCTAGGTGAGAAATGAGCCGGGGCACAAACGGAATGCCCATATTCCAAAGCCAGTGAGCCAGGCGATGCAGTACCAAAGCCTGAAAGCCGGGATAAAGAAAAGCGACCTCTAGCCAGTTCCGCGCAGCCGGATCTCGCTCAAAAATAATGCGAAAGTCTTTAACCAGAGCTTTGAACACAGGTAGTTTTCCTATCGATGTAGGCATTAAACAGCAAATGAACCACGATTATATTAGCGTCTGGTTAATTCCGCTCCAACCCCTTCATCTGGTCGGTTATCCGGCTTAGCAGGGTGACCTTTTGATAGATTTCTGACGCGGTTTGAGCTAGGCGCAGATACGTTCAGCGTGTAGTTGAGGCGATCGCCCCGGCTGTAAGCGCCCACCCAGATCTCATACTTGCCCGCTGGCCAGTTGGTATCGGCAACCGCCGCGTCTCTGCTATTCCTGCGTGCGTTGTCGTTGCAGTCAATGCCTCGGGGCCCCCGAATGAGCAGGGTTGTGTCGCTACCATCGCTATCGACGGCTATTCTTAAGCGCGCTTGATTATCAGGGAGCACTAAAACGTGGCTAGGAGCTGACGTACTAAATCCTAAACACAGTTTTCGTCTGCGATCGCGCGCCGCAATCCGAGTCAAATTCTCCTCACCACCCGTTTGACCGCGAGCTTCCACCGCTGAGCCTGTAAACCTCATCGGCTGCGTGTCATCAGCTTGCACACCTTGAACCAGCATCAGCCCCGCTAAAGGGCCGAAAAAGGGCAGTGTTCTTAACGCGATCGCTAACCCTCGTCTATAGAGACGCGTACTACTTGATTGCATGACAATTCTCACTAAAAAATTCAGGAACTATATCTATCCGATTCCTAACCGACCCGCCAGACTCGGCGTTAGGGGCAGCAGCACCAGCAGCATCAAAAACAGCGATAGCAAAGCCAGCGCCGCACGGGCATCGTCAGGCTCCGTTAAGTCGTCCTGACAAGGCCGCTCAGGCTGACGCTGTAAAAAGACAATCAGCACGGCCCAATACAGCGCAATCGGATTAAACAAACCCACTATCGATAGCAGCACTAGCGTGACAGCAGTGGCTCGAACCAGCGTTTTGCGTCCGTAAATAGCCTGCACTACTCGACCGCCATCAAGCTGCCCGGCTGGCATCACGTTAATAGCTGTGATAATGAGGCCAATCCACCCAACCACCAGCAGCGGATGCACATCTACCAAATCACCTTGTAGACTATCGCCTAGCACCGTGCGAGCAAGTGTGCCCACTAAAATAGAGCCCTGGAAGAACTCAGCCGGGAGCTGAAACAGGCTGCCGGGATGAGAGAGCACAAGGCCCAGAAACAAAAAGGCAAAGGACAATAGCCCTCCGGCGGCTGGCCCGGCAAAAGAAACGTCGAATAAAACAGAGCGATTCGGCAGAATTGACTCAAACCGCATCAGCGATCCGAAAGCGCCTAGCTGAAAGGCCGGAAGGAAAAAAGGCGGGCTGAGTTTTACGTCAAGCCTTTTGGCGACTACGCGATGACCGATTTCGTGAGCCACTAGCACCAGCGCAATGCCGATCGCAATCGGTAGCGCTTCGGGCCAGCGTTCGGGCGACTGGAACACGTCAAAGCTTTGCAAGATGCCTGCGGTTTCTATGCAGGTTGCAAAGGTGGCAGCGGCTAATACGCCCGCTAGTATCTTTTGCCTGAGTGAGGTTAGCTTGGGGCCATAGTCGCTGGGCTGTACCAGTACGACGGGTTTGTCCTCGGGGTCTACTAGCAAAAAGGCTTGGTAGCGATCGCCCAATTTCTCACTCAGCTTTTCATTCAACACCCTCGCCGTCTCATCCGGCTTCCCGCGCAAGTTGCCCTTGAAGATCGCGCCTTCTGCAAAAGGAATTGTTTTCGTCTTAAAAAAAGTATCAATCCCAAAAATGCCTTCAATCACCGTCAAATCTTCAGGCGGAATTGGTGGCAGTGCTTCATCTTCTTTTTTCTTAGACACCTGAGCTTCATTAACCGCGCCAGCTTCCTTTTCAGCATCAGGATCGGCTTTGTGTTCCGAATCAGATGAGCCGCTTTCGACTGTCTTAGATGATTCTGCTACATCGCTCATAAGCGCCGCCGCTCGCTTTTCGGCAAGTTCTGCTTGCCCTGAAACCCGCAGTCGTTTACCCAAATAGATGTAGAGTCCGGCTGAGGAAACAACCAGCAGCAAAATGCCCGCCAAGTTGAGGTAAATACCAAGCGCTGAAAAGCCAAAGAATAGCAGCCAGGGAGCCATCAATACGACTGTTTGCAGCCAGGCTAGAATGCCTGGCGTGCCGTAGGGTTTGGCCTGTACAAATCCCCACGCTAGGATGCCGATGGCGGCGATTAAAAGTAAAGCTGCGATCATAAATTGACGGTATCGGGTTAATCGCTGCTGATTGGCATACCAGAAATGGCGTACCAGTTGCACCTGACGAGCAGCGGCGAAAAAAGGACTATTTATTAAGTGCTGTTGATTTTATTTTAGTGGAGGATGGCTAGTGGCTGCTGAGGTCAGCTAGGCCGCAGCAATCAAAGAACTTTCAGGTACACTGGCTTCTAAGCAAAGCGAGAATCCATGCCCAACCCTTCTTCTGATCCGCGATCGGCTGCTGATGATTTTGAGCGCGATCGCCCCAGCAGTCCACCCATCGCGCCAGGCAGCTCAACTGACAATTCGAGCAGCCGTTCCAATGGCAATGGTGCTAGCTACAACGAGTCATTCACGGTCGATTACAACCCCGATCCTGACTTCCAAATGGATAACGGCGAGGTGGCCCATACGTCCTATAGCACTCAGCTCATTGCTAACAGCCAGAAAGAGGGCCGTCCTGCTGTGGCGTCTTTGTCTCAGCTAGGGGCTGAGAAAGGCGGTGAATTGGAGCAAAATTCAGATAAAGGGCTGACGCCGGAGCGCTATAAGCGGCAACCGGCAATCGATCCTATTCAGGTGGCTAAAGCGCCTGTGAGCGTGGTGGCGATCGCTGGGGCCATTGTCGTTGTCATCGGCTTTACCCTCGGCAGTCTGTGGCTCACATTAGCAGGATCTATCGTTACGCTAGTGGTTTCGTTGCGACTGCTCGCGCCTACCTTTCAAGAGGCCGTCAATGAACTAAGCCAGCAGCAGAAGGCTCTATTTATCGCCGTCCCAGGGCTACTGCTTGGCATCGTCGGACTCATTTCTACCAGTGGTATTGCTCGTCCAATCGCGCGTTGGGGCAGCGGCTTGCGTTGGGATATTATCAGCGCCTTGGGTGACTTTTTAGGCGCAATTGGTCAAATTTTTATTGCCATTTTGGCCGTCTACGTGGCGTGGCGGCAGTACATTATCTCGCGCGATCTCACCGTTCAGCAAAACCTGATTACGCAGCAGCAAACCATCGACTCCTACTTTCAAGGTATTTCAGAGTTGGTGCTGGACGATGAGGGACTGCTGGAAGACTGGCCGCAGGAGCGAGTGATTGCTGAAGCGCGAACGGCGGCAATTTTGAGCAGCGTTGACGCAGGCGGTAAGGCTAAAGTGCTACGTTTCTTATCTCGCTCTAAGCTACTGACGCCTTTAGCGAGAGATCAGCGCTTAGGTCGCCCTATTCTAGACGGGTTGGGTGGCTACGCTGAAGACCGACTCAACGGCACTCGCGTGATCGATTTGGGCGTAATGCTGGCTGCTAGCGATATTAACAGTACTGACCTGCGCTGGCTTGATATGAGTGAGGCCAACCTTATTCGCGCTAACCTAACCGACTGCGACCTTGTACGCACTAACTTCGCGCGGGCCATTTTGTGCGACGCAAATTTGACGAATACAGACATTATGGGCGTACGTTTTTTCTATGGTGACTTAGAAACGGCGACGCCTCGAACCCGTCAAGATCGGCCCAACTATGCGAGTGGTGAGTTCACAGGAGCGGTGGTAGAAGGGGTGGATTTGACCAACGTTCAGCGTCTGTCTGAAATTCAGCGGTGCTATTGCTGCGCCTGGGGCGGGAGTAAGACGCGGGGAACGGTGCCGGGCGGCTGTGAAGGGGTGCCTAATCGGCTGGGTCGGTAGAAATAGGGTGAGCAGGGTGAATTTGCGGAGGCGATCGCCTGCCTCTATAAAGCTCCTGAAAACCTAACCCCCTCGTTGAAGAAGATTTAGTACGTATCTTTGGGTCGCCTTCCGCACAAATACAGATTTACAGTCATGATTGGGTAAATTTGGTTTAAACCCTCTGCTCTCCTTTTTGCTTTAGCACTATGGTTTCACGCGCCTCCGGGAAACGCTCCGTCAAGCGGTCTGTCAAACAGTCTGCCAAAAAAGCGAAAAATCGAAGTAAGCAAAGCGCCCGGCAGTCAAAGCTGAGCAAGCGAGCCAAAGGTAAAGGTGCAGGGACTGGTGGCCTGGTAATGGGCAGCGATGAGGTCACAGAAGACCTGAGCCCGCGTCAAAAACTGGTGTTGGATCGGGCGATCGCAGCGCGTCGCAAAGAAACCGTCTCTTTTATTGTTTCAGTCTTTTTAGGCTGCGCATTTATCGGCATACTGTTCGCACTCTTAATTGAGCCCAAGCTGGGCGTCGCGGCTGGGGCAGCGCTGATGTGCCTGATCATGTCGTTCAAATATCAACGACTGGCGCTGTATGCCTTTATCATCTACGTTCCGTTTGCAGGTACGGTCATTTATGCCTTAGGCGGTAGCCCGATTCTGCAGCTTGGCAAGGACATCTTCTACATTCCAGCGCTGATCGGGGTCTATCAGTTTTGCCGCAAAAAACGGCTGCCGATCATTCTGCCACAGCAAATCAAGCCGCCGCTTATCTTCTTACTGATTATTGTCAGCATCACAGCGTTAGTGACGAATGTGCCCGATCAGTTCGCAGGCGGTGAAGGCAACAGCGCACCGATCATCATGGCCCTTTGGAGCGCCAAGATTATATTTGGCTACATCCCTCTTGTAGCTTGCATCTACTACCTCATCCGTAACAAAGAAGATCTGGTATTCTTGCTGCGATTGCAGGCCGTGCTGATCCTCGTTGCCTCAGGACTAGGGCTGCTGCAATATCTGGCGCTAAAAACAGGCTATTGTGCCGGAACTCAGGGACTAGGCGAAGAAATGTTCCGAGCGTCGCTGTCGGCTCGGTGCCTCGTGGGTGGTTCTTTGCTTTACTCGCCTCAAGTCGATCAGATTCGACTACCGGGTACGTTTGTCGCGCCCTGGCAATGGGGCTGGTTCTTAATTTCTAGTGCGTTCTTTAGCTTTGGGACTACCTTTAGCGATCGCTCTGCCGTTTGGCGCACGGTAGGTCTAGTTTCCTTGGTCGCGGTGATGGTGATGGCGGTAGTATCCGGTCAGCGGATTGCCCTGGTGCTGGTGCCGATTGTAGTCGGCCTGCTTACCGTGCTTACAGGCCAAGTCGCTAACCTCAAGCGCTTCATCCCGATCGGCGTCATTCTCGGGATCATCGTTTCTTATCTGGTTGTCAACAACCCAGGCGTGATCGAAACGCGCATAGACAGCCTGGTTTCTCGTTGGGAAGCGTCTCCGCCGCAAGCCTTTATCATGGAGCAGTTCTCACAGGTTTGGAACGAGCAGGAAGGCATTTTTGGTCATGGGGTAGGGCGAGCGACCAACTCCGCCCGTAAATTTGGTAAGACCACGCTGTTAGAGACGTATCACCCCAAGATTATTTATGAGCTTGGCCCGATTGGCTTAATCGCCGTACTCGCGGTATACACCACGCTAACGGTAGTCACCTTCAGGGTGTATCGAAACACCAAAGACAAAAACCTCCGCAGCTATGCAGCCTCGATGTGGGTGTTTATTCTCTTTATTAGCTACAGCCCTTACTACTATCCGCTGGACGTTGATCCAGTCGGCGTTTATTACTGGCTAGCAGCGGGGATTGTGCTCAAGATTCCAGAGCTAGAGCGCCAAGAACGAGAGAAAGCGGAGGCGCTAGCGCTTAAGGCTGCTGGCGAAGAAGGTTCGCTGCCTGTGGAGTCAGGGCGAAAGCGTAATCGAGGTAAGGCAAAGCCTACTTTTAACTAAGCTTTTAGTTCTGACAATCTAATCAAAGACGCCATTCGTTCAAGACAAGACTTATTCGAGCCATGACAACTTCTTCTGTATCCTCGTCTGCCTCTGTCGCACCATTGGATCTGCCCTTCAATCCACCGCTGATTTCGGTCGTGATCCCGACCTATGGCCGTGAAGAGGTTTTGTGCGACAGCGTTAAAAGCGTGCTGGCCCAAAGCTATCCGGCCTATGAGCTGATTGTGGTGGATCAAACTCAAAAACATGAGGCTGATACTCAATCGTTTCTAGATGAGCTGGCCGCGGACGACAAGATTCACCTGTATCAGGTGGACTGGGCGAGTTTACCAGCGGCTCGCAACTATGCGATTGAGCGCGCAAAGGGCAGTATCTTTCTTTTTTTAGATGATGATGTGGAGCTGCCAGAGGGCTTTTTGGCGGCTCACGCACAGGTGTATGCAGATCGGCCAGAAGTGGGCGCGGTGGCGGGTCGGGTATTTGACCGCATGAAGCTTACGCAGTCTACAGCGCCCGAGATTGAGATGTTGCCTCCTGAGGCGATGGATCCTGGTATTGCCTGGTATCACATCGATCTGGTACATACGGTCAAACCGCAGCAGGTGCTTACCGCGCGGGGCTGTAATATGTCTTTTCGGCGGTCGGTGTTTGAGGAATACGGCCTGCGGTTTGATGAGCGTTTTCAGGGAAGTGCGATTCGCGAGGAGTCTGACTTTTGCCTGCGGTTTCGTAAAACCGGCATGATGATTTGGTACGAACCCGCGGCGCATTTGGTGCATTTGGGTGAGGAGACAGGCGGCTGTCATGACATTAGTACGCGATCGCTCAAATACCAGATGACCTTCTACCACAATCATTTTCTGATGGCGCTCAAAAGCCTCACGCCCAGCCAGCTTTTACGACTCTCAGCTAGCCTGTTCGACTGTCACGTGCTCGGCCATCCGCCCTGCAACAAAAGCGGCTCGCCGATCAAAATTGTCACCCGCTTCGTATTTTACGTACTGGGTTTTTTGAAAGCCTGCTTTACGTTAATCAAACCAACGGGCCGCGACGGTCGGTTGTTCAGCCATCCGCCATCTGCTTGAGACACGCTATGAAAATCCTGGTTGCTAGCCATACCTATATTGTTGATCTGAACTGTGAGAAGTTGCGACAGATCACCCGCATCGACTCCGATGTAGAAGTCACCGTTGTGGTGCCCAAAACTTGGAATCCTGGCGGCGTACAAAGCAAAAAGATAGAAACTCAGGCCAGAGACGAAGGCCGCTTTCGAGTGGTGCCAGTTTCTAACTTTAGCCAAAACAATCAGAGCCTTCTGAGCTTTGGCGCAGATATTATCAAGCTGCTGCGCGAGTTTCGCCCCGACGTTATTCATGTAGAGCAGGGCGCAAAGTCGGTGGGCTACGCTGAGCTAATTGCTCTAAATAAAATGCTGGGGCTAAAGGCCAAAAACGTATTTTTTACGTGGTGGAATTTGCCCTACGAGGTGAAGTTTCCGCTGTCATGGCTAGAGCGCTATAACCTAAAAAATACGCACGGTCTGATTGTTGGCAATCAAGATGGCGCTGATATTCTGCGCGATCATGGCTACGTTGGCCCTAGCTGCGTAATGCCTCAGCTTGGGGTAGATGAAAGTATTTTTCGGCCTGTGGCCCAGCCTGAATTAGCTGAGCAGCATGGGATTGATGCCAACGATTTTGTGATTGGCTTCGTCGGGCGATTTGTCGAAGAAAAGGGACTGCTGACGCTGTTTGAGGCGTTGAGCAAGCTTCAGCGTCGAGGCGGCGATCGCCCTTGGAAAGTCTTGCTACTAGGACGCGGGCCGCTTAAAGAAAAGCTTCAGCAACAGGCGATCGAATCGGGTATAGCAGAGCGCATTATTTGGATCGAAAGCGTGCCTCATGCTGACGTGCCTCGCTACATTAACCTGATGGACACGCTAGTACTGCCTTCTGAGACTACTTATAAATTCAAAACGATGAGCGCGGTGGGCTGGAAAGAGCAGTTTGGCCATGTGCTCATTGAGGCGATGGCCTGTCAGGTGCCTGTAATTGGCTCTGATTCGGGCGAAATTCCCTACGTGATTAAAGACGATGGGCTGGTTTTCAGTGAAGGGGATGCCGGTGCTTTTGCAGAAAAGCTGGCGATGCTGATTGAGCAGCCGCAGATGCAAAGTGAGCTAGCAAAGAAAGGGTATGAGCGGGCTCAGGCTGAGTACACCAATACGGCGCTGGCAAAACGACAGTTGGACTTCTATGCCACCTTGTTTTGAGACGATTAGTTCAAGCGCTTTAGTTCAAGCGTCTTAATTTAGAAGTCTTGCTTCAATAACTTGACCTCATATTGGGAATTCTTGATATGGCAGATATTGAAGTCTGTGCAATTGAAAAGTGTGTATGAGCCATATCAGATGAACCTATCTACCTTCTGTCACATTGCGCAATTTTAAGAGGCAACTGCCCTGTATTCTTCTACTTTCTGCATCTAAATTAGTTATTCTTTGGCGTTTACTCGTGGCTTTGTGAAATACTTTGTGCCCAGACCTATCCATTTTCTATTAGGGGCTACTTTAGCCTTAGCTGGGTGCACCGAAGGCGACTTTCAATCAGCCGGGCCGATTGTTTTTGGCGAAGCTGACGAACTCACGATTCAGCCGATTCAGGTTTGTGACGACAGCGGCAACAACTGTGCTGGTGTTAATTTGTTTCGAGACATCACAGAAAAAATTCTGGCTCAGGCTCAGCTCAGGGTTTCTTTTTTGCCGACAAACCGGCTTAATGCCTCTCGATTTTTGTCTATCAACGACAGACGCGATCGCACCTCCATTGATTACGAATTCTACGAACTCACCCGCACAGGCGAAGCAGGTGCCTTTGGCCGACATCCCGACTCCACAGCAACAGACGGGCCGATTAACATTTGGTTTGTAGACGATATCGAAACGAGCAGCGGTCTTACTCAGTTTGGCCTGGCCTGGGTTGATGCCAATGGCGTACTAATTAGCAGTGAAGCGCTCGATTTTGGTGAAAATGGCCGCACGGACACGGTGGCTCATGAGATTGGACACAACCTGGGCCTGCGCCATTCTACGCTCGGCGCGGGTGGCTCAAACAATTTACTCACTGACGGTGATGCCAGAAATATTCCGGGCTCCGTTGACGATGTTTTTCCTGATGGGGCAGGCACAAGCGTGCTGACGAATGCTCAGCTCAGAGAAATTTTGAACAGTCCTTTTGTGACTAGCGGTACGTCTGGAACGGTGGAGGGTTCAGAAGTTTCTAGCGACGCGCGATCGCTGATAGCCTCCGATGCCCTGCGCACTGACACTGAAATCGAGAGCGTCCCTGAACCGACTATTAGCTGGCTGGGCCTGTCTGTTTTGGGTTTGTTCATCCTAAAAATGAGACGCAAATCGGCTGTTGACGCTAACGTTTAAGTTGAAAGCCAGAAAATAGAGAAACTGTGATGATAGTCAAATTTCTGCTTTTTATAGTCAGCGTCACCGTGCTAGCGGCCATCCCGTCGTTTCTGCTAGCTCGTCAGTCACCATTTGAAATGGAAGCGAGTCAGCCGCCAGCCTCTATTGATGAAACTGCCTCACTAGATCGACTCACGCATCCGCCTGTAACGCAATCTTTCACAGAAGGGTCTTATACGCTGACTATTGAAGCGGTTGATGATTGGCGATCGCCTACCGCTAAAGCCACACTCACTAAAACCGAAGCCCAAGACGAAGACATCGTATGGCAAAAAGAGCTTCCTCAGCAATACGGCCCCAGGTTTTCTATGGTCAGTTCTGCCGGTAATGTAGTTTTGTTCGATGAATACATAAACGTCGCGAGTCCTTATGCGATCGCCCTCATAGATCCCACTGGCACCATCATTGCCCAATACAGCTTCGACGATATTCAACAAACTCTAGCAACCGTCTCCCGCGCCGATCTCACTCGGCAAGCCGCTAGCGGCTGGTGGATCTCTAGCAAACCTACACTGAACGCAACTGGTGCAAGTGTGCTAGTAGAAACAGGCGGCACAACATTAGAGATTGATCTAGCCACAGGCGAGCTAATCCGCCAAGATAGCCTGTAGCCCATCGCCCCTATCCACGGCCACCATGAAGCCCTTAAAAGTTCTCCAAATCGTACCGTCTATCTCTCTTGTATACGGTGGCCCTAGCCAGATGATTCAGGGTCTAAGTGCTGCCCTTGCCCAGCAGCCCAAAGACCAAATTAGTCAGGTTACTATTCTCACCACAGACTCCAATGGCGACGTAGACGAAGCGCCCTTAAACGTTCCGCTCGGCCAGCCGGTCATGCAGGACGGCTACGAAGTCATCCATTTTCGCTGCTCTCCTTTTCGCCGCTACAAATTTTCTACCAGCCTCCTGAGCTGGCTGTGGGCCAACGCGCACCACTACGACATTGCTCACATTCACGCGCTATTCTCGCCAGTTAGCACCTCTGCGGCCACCGTCTGCCGCTGGAAAAACTTGCCCTATATAATGCGTCCGCTAGGCACACTAGATCCGGCTGATTTGCAAAAGAAAAAACAAGTAAAAAAGCTGTATGCGGCTTTGTTAGAGCGGCCAAATTTAGCAGGTGCAGCAGCAATTCATTTCACTAGCGATTTAGAAGCAAAAGTTTCAGAACGCTTTGGTGTAGAGACGCCAGGGAGGGTGATTCCTTTGGGCGTAGCGCTGCCCGATTTGCCGAGTCGAGAAGTGGCTCGGAAGGCTGTTTGCGATCGCCTCAATATCCCCTCAAATCGCCCAATCATATTGTTCATGTCTCGAATCGATCCCAAAAAAGGCTTCGATCTTCTGTTACCTGCACTTGCAAAACTGCACAAAAACAACAGACCTTTTCACTTTCTACTCTGCGGCGCAAACCCTCAAGACAGAGCTTACGAAACCAGCATTCGCGAGCAAATCCAGTCTTCTGAATGGGCTGAATGCGCGACCTTGAGTGGCTTTGTTTCGGGTGAGCTAAAGGCGCAAATCTTAAGTGCGGCTGATGTGTTCGTATTGCCTTCTTATTATGAGAACTTTGGAATCGCGGTGGCTGAGGCGATGGCCGCGAAAATTCCTGTTGTTATTTCCGATCAGGTGCATATTTGGCCTGCTATCAAAGAGAGTGAATCGGGATGGGTGGTGCCAACAGAAGTGGATGCTTTGGCGGGTGCTTTGGGTGAGGCTTTGGCAGATGGAGAGGGACGATCGCGGCGGGGTGAGAACGCGCAGCGGTGTGCTGAAGAGAAGTATGGATGGGGTGCGATCGCTCAGCGCATGACCGTCACCTACCAGCAGCTTCTCAATACGAAACGATAGCAGCCTTGAACTTGAATATCATCAAGTTGATCATGGTTGGAAAATGGCTACATGCTCCATCTTTAGGCATAAAATCCCAGCCGACAGAGGCAACTCATCCCGTTAACTGACGGGTTTGCCTCTAAACTAAAGGGCAGTGCTCCCTTATACACACATCCATGGCAGACCAGATCGATCTCTTCAGCGCGAGCGGCGTGGAGGCAACCCCGCCCCCGGCAGACTTCGACCCTGACAAAATTCCAACCAGCGCCAAAGTCCCCATTCCCACCGGCACCTACGATAACCTCGATCAGCTCGCCACCCACTGCAACGGCTGTGTGCGCTGCGAGCTTGCCGAAACCCGTACCAATGTCGTCGTCAGTAGAGGCAACCCCAACGCGCCTATCCTGATCATCGGTGAAGGCCCCGGCCAGCAGGAGGATGAGCAGGGCTTACCTTTCGTGGGCAGATCGGGCCAGCTACTCGAAAAAATACTTGCCGCCGTTCGGCTAGACAGTGAAAAAGACACCTACATCTGCAACATTGTAAAGTGTCGCCCGCCCGGAAACCGCAACCCCACCGCCCCTGAAATCAACGCTTGCCGCCCTTACATCCTGGAGCAAATCCGCCTCGTCGATCCAAAAATTGTCTTGCTCACCGGGGCGACTGCTGTCAAAGGCATCATCCCTAGCGAAAAGCGCGGCATCACCAAAATTCGCGGCACCTGGATTGAGTGGGAAGGCCGCCTGTGTATGCCTATTCTTCACCCCGCTTACTTACTCCGCAACCCCTCTCGCGAACCGGGCAAACCTAAGTGGCTCATGTGGCAAGACATTCAGGCTGTGAAAGCTAAGCTAGACGAAATCCGCGCTGAGTCATAGGTCTAACCGACAGCACAGTCCAAGTACGCATACTTTTCAGAGTCATTCAAGACCATCAATTGCGCCAGCCCGGCAGTCTCTAAGCCATAGCTGTACGGCTCGCCCAACGCTGCCCTCGCTGCTTTCGCGTGGGGGCGTGAATGTCCGCGCGGTATCTACATCGTCAATTGCTGAATACATGAATGCCAGCCACCAGCCTTCATAAGTTTGTGTCAAAAACAGCCAGTGATACTCCTGTAGCTCATTCACCTTTAGTCCTGAATATTGTCGCGATAGGGTCGTGAAAAAGAGCTGTCTGACAGGCCCGCCTGCTTCTAAATCTGTTGTAAATGCGTATTCGTTTAAGTCTACAGGCTCTAGCTCCGGGCGTCCGGCGATGAGCACGAATGAGGGGCGGTAGGGCTCCCGGTCGATAAGCCTTTGTAGCTCAGAAATCTCGTCAGTGTTGTTGTCAGAAAGGACGGCAGTAGCGCGCTGAAGGACTCTGTTGGTATAGGTGGGAATGTCCCGAATGAGAAGGGCCGTAAGCGTTTCTAAGTCTGTTGGACAGGCGGTGATAGGGCGTATGGGTTGATAGAGTCCTTCTAGCTCAAATACCTCTTCTTCGACGGGTATCTCTTCGATAGGAACTTCTTCAATAGGAATCTCTTCTACAGGTATCTCCTCTATGGACATTTCCCCTGTAGATAGCGCAGCTAATCCAGCCCTCGTTGATGTGCCCATCAATAGTGTATTGACAGCTAGGCCCACTAATAGCGTGATAATCCCTCGCCTCACTCGCCAATTTCCTCACAGATTTGCGCAAATGCCGTTGCTGGATCATCCGCTTGGGTGATCGGTCTACCTATAACTAAATAGCTAGCACCTGCCTGCATAGCTTCGCGGGGCGTCATGGCCCGCTGCTGGTCGCCTTTTTGTGCCCAAGTAGGCCGAACGCCGGGACACACTAGCCAGAAGTCGTCACCACAAACTTTCTTAAGAACTGCGGCCTCTTGGGGAGAGCAAACCGCGCCGCCTAAGCCGCTTTGCTGTGCCAGTAGCGCCATTTTTTGAGTGTAGCTGTCTACGTCTAGCGGCACTTTGAGTTCGTCGTGAAGTGACGCTTCACCAATACTCGTCAGCAGTGTCACCGCAATCACTCTCGGCGGCAAACATCCCGCCGCCTTAGCCCCCTCAGTCGCTGCCGTCTGGGCAGCTTTTAGGGCCACACTTCCCGCACTTGCGTGTACCGTCAGCAAATCTACGCCATAGCGCCCTGCGGCCCGACTAGCGCCTGCCATGGTGTTCGGAATGTCGTGGAGCTTTAGGTCTAAAAAGATGCGCTTGTGGCGAGCTTTGAGCGCTTCTAAAATGCTGGGGCCGCTGCTAACAAATAGCTCTAGGCCGACTTTCCAAAAGGTGACTTCAGGAATGGCTTCGATGAGTGCGATCGCCTCCTTTTCTTCCGCCACATCCAAAGGCACAATAATCCTCTCAGCCACACTCTCCATATACCTGCTCCCCTAATCAATCAACCTAACAAACTTCTTCTTACCAACCTGCAACACCTTACCAACTAATTCAGCAGGCTCCTCAAACGTCAAGTTAGGATCGCTTACCTTCTCGCCATCAAGCTTCACAGCCCCGTTCTTAATATGTCGGCGGGCCTCGCTGCTGCTAGAACATAGCGGTGTAGCTCCTAATAAGTAGAAAGCTTTGGCTGGAAACCCTACACCCGCTAGCGAAAACTCCGCCACCGCCTCAGCCGCCTGAGCCTGACCCGCTATCAGCGTCAGCGCATCTTGTTGAGCCTGCTCAGCGGCCTGCTCGCCGTGAAATTGGCCGGTCACAACCTTTGCTAGTAGCTTTTGCTGCTCTCTCGGACTTTCGGGAAGATCGCCCAAAGGTAAGCTCGTCAACTGCGTGAAGTAGTCTAAAATCAACGCGTCTGGCGTTTTCTCTAGCTTGGAATACATCGAAAGCGGATCTTCTAGCAGGCCAACATAGTTGCCCAGAGACTTTGACATCTTTTGTACGCCGTCAGCGCCTAGCAATAGTGGCAGCAGCATTCCAAACTGAGGGCGCATTCCAAAGTGGCGCTGCAAGTCTCTGCCCACCGCCAAATTGAACTTTTGATCGGTGCCACCTAGCTCTACGTCTGCTTCTAAGGCAACCGAATCGTAGCCCTGAAGTAAGGGGTACAAAAACTCGTGTAGATAAACGGGTGTGCCCTTTTCGTACCGATTAGCAAAGCCCTCTTTAGCCAGCATTTGACCCAGGGTCATGGTGCTCAGCAGCGACAGCATTTTGCTTAAATCTATGTCGGCTAGCCATTCAGAGTTGTAGCGAATCTCTAGTCTTCCTGGCGTATCGAAGTCTAGAATTGGCCGCACTTGCTCGATGTATGTTTCGGCATTGGCCTTTACTTCAGACTCGCTTAGCTGCTTGCGCACTTCTGCTCTGTCAGTGGGGTCGCCAATTCGCGCGGTGAAGTCGCCAATTAGCAAAATGGCTGTATGTCCGGCATCCTGAAAGGCTCTGAGCTTGCGGACTGGAATGCTGTGACCCATGTGAATTTCTGAGCCAGTGGGGTCGATGCCTAGTTTGATGCGTAGAGGGCGATCACTCTGCTGTAGCCGCACGAGCAAATTATCGTTCTCATCAGTAGACCCCGGCTGTGACGGAAACACCTCGCTCACACCCCGATAGATATCAGCAAATTCTGCGGGAATTTCAGTTGGTATTGATGCAGCGATAGAAGATGCGGTGCTATCTGGGGCCGTACTAACAGACATAGGATCAAGCAAGAGATAAAATAGAAACTGGCAAATGTAGGCTTTGACAGCTTAAACAGCCAGTGTAACTTTATGGCGTAAAAACCACAGCATTACAGCGTTAAAAAGCCGAGAGCGGCTTCGGTGTAACCGCTGCTTTTTACCATAAGTGGCACTAAAACTCAGAATATCGTCAAGAAAAGACTAGACATTCGTCAGAGATCATCTATATTGACGAGATAGTAGAAGCGTAATTTTTTTGTAGTAGGCTACGAAATAATCTTTTCTACGCCAGAAGTGCCTCTTAAAAGCCCTTGCGCATGAAGCTGTAGATCCACCTGCGCCTGTTCTAAAAGCTCCCTCAAGTTAGGAAATATCGTCAGCCTGTGTCTTCTAATACCTATCGCAAAGTACGCCCTCATCCCCGCAGAAATACGCGATCACCTCAGGTTCTTCGTTACATTCAAGACGTGGGGCAAATCGGGGCTACTACCCTACTTACCGTCACCATGCTGGGCAGCTCTGTAATCGCAGGTGGCTTAGTCGGCCTAGCCGTCAGCTTTCGCAACCTTCCTGATGTGCGAGTGCTGCGCAACTATACGCCGTCTGAAACCAGCTACGTCTACGATGTCAAAGGTACGCTGTTAGACAGCGTTCACGATGAGGCAAACCGCGAAGTTGTCGATCTCAACGAGATCAGCCCTAACATCAAACGCGCGGTTTTAGCGATTGAAGACAGCTACTACTACACCCACAGCGGCATCAATCCCACGGGTATTGCCCGTGCCTTTTTGGCCAACTTAGGCGCAGGTAGAACCGTACAAGGTGGCTCTACCGTCACCATGCAGCTTGTCAAAAACCTCTTCCTCTCTCCCGATCGCACCATTAGCCGCAAGCTCGTAGAAGTCGTGCTGGCCATGCGGATTGAGCAGATCTTTGAGAAAAATGAGATCTTTGAACTCTACCTCAATCAGGTGTACTGGGGGCACAACACCTACGGCGTAGAAACCGCTGCCCAGAGCTACTTCAACAAGTCAGCTAAAGACCTCACCTTAGGCGAATCAGCGATGATGGCTGGCCTGATTCAGGCCCCCGAAAGCTTCAGTCCATTCATCGACTATGAAACGGCCAAGCAACGCCAGCGCATCGTGCTTCAGCGAATGCGCGATCTCAACTGGATTACCTCAGCCGAACAAGAAGCTGCTAAAGCTCAACCTATTCGCCTGGGCGAAATCACCTCCTTCCGCTCTAGCCAAGCGCCCTACGTAACTGAAGCCGTCATGCAAGAGCTTACAGAGCAGTTTGGCGAAGAGGCGATGGCCAAAGGCGGAATGCGAATTCAGACCACCATCGACTTGAACATGCAGCAAACGGCTGAAGATGTTGTCGCTGATAGCTACTACCGCTACTTTGGCAGTGGTGCGTATGCCGACCAAATTGCACTGGTCGCCATCGATCCACGTACGCATTTCGTTAAAGCCCTTGTGGGCGGCGTCGATCATGAATCGAGCCAGTTCAACCGAGCCGTACAGTCCAGACGCCAGCCCGGTTCTGCCTTCAAGCCCTTTGTTTACTACGCTGCTTTTGCTTCGGGTAAGTACACGCCTAACAGCGTAATCAATGACGCCGCAGTCACCTATCCCGATGGGTTTAACTACTACTCGCCCAGAAACTATGACGGCTCGTTTGCAGGCAGCATGCCACTGCGCAAGGCTCTAGAAACCTCTCGTAACGTACCTGCCGTCAAGCTTGGTCAGTCTGTCGGTATCAACCGCGTCGTTGAGATTGCGCGCACCCTCGGCATTAAGAGCCCAATGGATCCGGTAATTTCGCTGCCGCTAGGAGCCGTTGACTTAACGCCATTAGAGCTGGCAGGAGCCTATGCTACCTTCGCAAACTATGGCTGGCACTCAGACCCTACGCTTATCATGCAGGTGACTGACAGCAGCGGCAACGTCATTTTAGACAACACACCTAAGCCCCAGCTCGTACTAGATCCTTGGGCCAGTGCAGCTTTAACAGACGTTCTACAAGGTGTTATCTCGCAGGGTACGGCAACTAACGCTCAAATTGGTCGCCCCGCTGCGGGTAAAACGGGAACAACTGACTCGCAGCGTGATGTGTGGTTTGTGGGCTACGTCCCTCAGCTAGCAACTGCCGTATGGGTGGGTAACGACGACTACCGACCGCTAGGCAAAGGTGCTACAGGGGGTGGCTATGCGGCTCCTGTATGGCGTAATTTCATGGTCGAAGCCCTGCGCGACGAGCCAGTTGAGAATTTCCGTTCACCCGGCGAATTTATTCGCCCGTAGCTTTACCCGCTAGTCTTCTTTGACTTCGGCTTTCATTCTTTCTAACGTTTGATTCATCTGATCAAACATCTGCTGAGGATTAGTGCCGAACTGACTGAGCTGCGTTTTTAGCTGCTCTATGGTCATCTTGGCCATGAAGTCTTCTGATAGCTCAAAGCGCTTCATAAAAATTTTGTAGCGCTCCATGACCGATTCCATTTGCTCGATAAAGATCTTTTTACCTTTCGAGTCAAACTTGCCGTAGTTACCGCCTAGCTGCATCAAGGACTGGTAGTCCTGAAATAGCTGCTGTGCTTCTTGCTGCACTAGGTCTGAGTCAAACATTCCCATGATTTTTACCGCTCTTACCGCTCCAAGGGTACGCCTGTAGCTCTGCTGTTAAGGCAGTGGGCAGGCGCGTTTTTAACGTGTACTTGATAGCTATAGCGTAAAAGTTAACAGCCCACTCGCCAAGGTGGATATCCCCACTCATGCTAGCGCCTGAGCAACTTACCGAGCCATTGCTTTTTAGGGATGTCTTCAGAGGCTTGCGGAGAGGGTCTGAGCTGTTCTTCGCCTGACATACCGAGCAGCTTGCTGTATTTCAGCGCAACTTTGTGGGTGGGCTTGAGCTTGAGCGCCTGGCGAAAGTAGGTTTTGGCCATGCCTGACAGGTTTTGACGGTAGTAAGCCTGACCGATCATTGAGTGAATTTCTGGGTTCTGGGGTGAAATTTTTAGGGCCTCACGTAGCTCCTGCACAGCCATTTCATAGTTCTGCTGTGTGAGATATGTTTTAGCTCTAGACGTATGTTTTTGAGCGTAGTTGATATCAGGGGTGTCTGGTGAAGCTGCTTCTGAGGACTCGGTAGCCTCAGCGGTTTTTGCGGCAACGGCCGCGGTTGGTGTGACCGCCGCTGAGATTAGCCCAGCTCTTTTGGGCCTGATGACGAGGTTTTCTAACTTGCGACTGAGAAAGATTAGATTGAGCTGACTGATTTCTAGCGATCGCGTATACAAACTATCGAGTGATTGGAACTGACGCTCTGAGAACCACGTCATCCACTGTTCGTAAAAAATGTCTACGTTTTCATCATCAATATCAGCAAGCTGCTGAGCACTCTTAAACGTTGGCAGTAGCTTTTCAGTACGCACCAAACGCCTGACTCTAAACCGAATAGTTGTCAGCGATTCCTGCCTACCTTTTTCGTGTTTGAGCTTTTGGTAAGAGGGGTTTACAATACGCGCTATCACCTGCGCTGCGATGGTTGCATTCATTCCCTCAGCGACGCTGCCGCTAGCGAGTGCATCCGGGTGGAGTTGTTTTGCAATATGCCGATATCGTTTTGCAATTCGCTTTTCGTCAGCACTTACTGAAACCCCTATTAGTGCAAAGGGATCAATCTCGACTAGGGTTGTCAGTTCGGTAAAAAGTTCGGCTTCTGACATGCAAAAAAGCGGCTCTACTAATCGGTTCGTGATGCAGACGATTACCCTCTAAAATGCCCAGTCAATCAATATAAATGGCTATTTATGGCTGTCCTGCGCTGATGTCTGCTACTCATAATCGTAAAGTTGCGATCGCCCTGGCGTTTGCCGGAGCCCTCCCTACTCCTCTACCGCTAGCCTGGCTCCACAAGTTCTACCTGAGACAGTACCTATGGGGAATTGTTTATCTAGTGCTTGCTCCTACCTTTTTGCCACAGGTCGCCTGCTGCCTAGAAGGCGTTTGGTATCTCACCCAAAGCGACGATAGCTTCACAAGTCACTTTCCCGAAGTTGGCCTTCCCGCCGCTCTATCTGATAGCGCTACTAGCTCGACAGATGGCTCAGAGGTCAATTCAACAGATAGGACGACAGCGGCCAGTTTGACAGTTAGTTCGGCGGCTAGTTCGACAGCGACAGCTCAGGTAGCAACTCAGGTTGCAAACGCCCTTAGAGAACTAGAACAGCTTCGTCAAGAAGGGCTAATTACCGAGTACGAGTTTGAACAAAAGCGTCGTAAGCTACTAGCACAGGTTTAGAGACTTAAACTCAATGCTCAAAAAGCTTTGGGCCAAAGCCCAGATTCATCCGTTACGCCGCCGGTTGCAGCAAGAGCCTTACTACCGCTTTACCTCCTTTGAAGAGCTTCAGCTTGCCGCTAGCTGGGGCTTTCGCTTAGAAGCCAATAAGGCGACTGTTGACGATTGGCTGAGGCTACCTGGCATCTCTATTCACCAGGCTCGCACTTTGACGGCACTGACTGGTAACGGACTTTCTTTTAACTGTTTAGAAGATGTAGCAGCGGCTTTGAGTATCCCGATTCAGCAAATTCAGCCGTGGAGCAGTGCGCTTCAGTTTCTCTATTACAGCGCTGAGCGTTGCCTTGAACCAATTGCTATAGACGCGAACACAGCCACGATTGAGGCGCTAGTGACTATTCCTACTGTCGATACTTTTTTGGGTCGCGCTATTGTCTATTACCGGCAGTCAGGCCCCTATAAAGATTTGGCAGATCTTCAGCAGCGACTCAGGCTAACGACTAAAGCGACGGCTGAACTTTTGCACTATCTGAAGTTTTAGCTGTCTGAGATTCTAGCTATCGATACGTCCGAACTTGTCTAGGGGCCAGAAGCGAAAGACGGCTTTGCCGATGGCATTTTGCTCAGGCAGAAAGCCCCATACGTGAGAGTCGTTGCTGTCGTTGCGGTTATCGCCCATCATGAATAGGCTGTCCTCAGGTATCTGCACTGGCGGCATCTCGTAGGCTGGGGCTTCGGCAACATAGCTTTCAGCGATCGCCTGCCCATCTACCAAAACCTGCCCTTGCTTCACCTGCACACTCTGCCCCGGCAAGCCAATCACTCGCTTGATAAATGCCTGGCTCGCCGAATAGCCGTATTCCTGTAGCTGCGGCGGTGGCTCGAACACTACAATATCGCCTTGCTTGGGCGGATGCAGGCGGTAGGATACTTTTTCGACGAGTAGGCGATCGCCTACCGCCAGCGTTGGCATCATTGATGGGGAGGGAATGTAGCGGGGTTCGGCAATGAAAAAGCGGACAAAGAGAGCGATCGCTAGCGCCACCGTTACTAGCCTGGCGTTTTCAGTAAATAGCTTTCTCCAAATGCCTGAAGCAGTCTGCGGGGTAGTCTGCGGGTTAGATGCGGCTAGCGTCTTCTCTTTTAAGTCGCTGTTAGCTTTGGACTCTTCAACTGCCATTTATTAAGCTGCCTCTCTTTAAATTCTCTTTCGCGCGTAACAGCGACCATATCATTCTTCCGGGGTGCTTGATTCTACCTGAGATAGGAGCGCTGCCTTTGCATTTCGTCTGAGCATAGGTGGCTTAATTCGACGCAGCGCGGATGCTGGAAACCGACGATTCCACTCGTCCTCAGTGATTGTAGAGAGCGCTGCCAGGGTCGGGGCGACGTTCTCAGGGTAGGGCTCAAAGGCGGCTTCGTTCGTAGCCTGGGCAAAGCGCTGGTTCCAGGGGCATACGTCCTGGCAAATGTCGCAGCCTGCTACCCAGTTATTGAGGTTTTGGGCGATCGCCTCCGGCAGCGCCTCAGCCCGATTCTCAATCGTATGGTAGGCAATACAGCGATTGGCATCGACAACGCCAGGAGCCCGAATTGCCTTTGTAGGACAAGCAGCGATACATCGCATGCAGCTCCCGCAGTGCGGCGTATGCGGCGAGTCGGTAGATAGCGCTATGTTCGTAATAATTTCGCCCAAAAACACCCAGGAGCCATACTGGCGCGTAATCACATTGCCATTTTTCGCAATCCAGCCGAGTCCCGCTTGCTGCGCCCAAAACTTATCCTGCACTGGGCCTGTATCGGCATACAGCCGCGCTTCTATCTCAGTGCCTTGCGCCTGTAGCCAAGCGGCCAACTGCTTTAGCTTTTTAGTCAATACGCGGTGATAGTCACGGCCCCAGCCATAGCGAGAAATCTTCGCGTATTCAGCCCCTTGCGGCCTTTGATGATCGGTGTAGTAATTAAGGGCTACACAGATGACAGACTGAGCGGCTGGCATAATCTGCCGGATGTTTTGGCGGCGATCGCTTTCCATCCATCCCATATCAGCCTGAAATCCTTGAGCTAGCCAGGCTTGCAGCGCAGTTTGTGCAGACTTCTCTGCTGCTGATGGTTCAACCGGCACCGCCGCAATCCCCACCAGATCAAAGCCCAACGTTTTTGCCTGCGCTTTAACCGCCTCGCTGTCTACTGCTCCTACCATGCCTGCGCGCTACGCCTATTCTGCAACGAACCCAAATTCTTTATCATGCGGCATAACCCGTCTCATCACCGCTCGCTTATCAGGGGCAAATCCATAACGTGCTTCGTGGCGCACAATCGCCTCTATCTCCTGCGACCACGCTTGGGCCGGTAGTATCTCAAACCCCAACCGCTGATAGAACGGAATATTCCAGGGCACCTTGCGAAAAGTGGTCAGAAGAACGTTCTCAAAGCCCTGAGTTCGGGCGGCTTGGCAACAGGTTTCAACCAACGCTGAGCCGATGCCCATTCGCCCGTAGTCGGGATGCACGTCTAGCTCTATGATGAAGCACCCTTCTGTCAAAAGCTTGACGACGATAAAGCCTACTACTCTCTGGTTTACATCAGCTACCCACAGCCGACCATCCGCCTGAGCTTTCTTCAAAAAGCTCAGGCCAGCTAGCCCCTCTAACACGTCTACTGAAATTTTGAGCCATTCTAGATACGGCATAAACTGCTGAGCAGCGGCCTTTTCTATCCCAGGTAGTTCGCTAACGTCAGCCGCTTCAGCTAGGCGAATCGTATAGTCCATTTGTGCTATTAGTGGTGGCCGACAAGAGCCGCATTCCTCACACAGTTTATGATATAGCGCTCAGCAGCACTAAGCTAAGGCTGCTAGTGAACTAAGTAGCGGGTTGGACGTGGCGTTTTTGTCAATGGGCAGCTCTAGCACAAACCGACAGCCCTTATTAGGCTCTGAAAAGCATTCTATTCGGCCCTGGTGCTTATCGATAATAATTTGGCGACTGATCGAAAGCCCGAGTCCGGTGCCCTTGCCCATCGGTTTAGTGGTAAACAGTGGCTCGAACAAACGCTGCTTAATCACTTCGGTTAAGCCCGGCCCATTGTCTGCAATTTCGATGGCGATCCAGTCGTTTTCGATTGGTTTTGTTGTGATTGTAATG
Source organism: uncultured cyanobacterium (assembly GCA_963793265.1). Taxonomy (GTDB): domain Bacteria; phylum Cyanobacteriota; class Cyanobacteriia; order Phormidesmidales; family Phormidesmidaceae; genus Phormidesmis. The sequence continues at coordinate 104,392 of CAWBZI010000001.1, read as the reverse complement.
CTGGGCTCTGCTATGCCCTCTAGGGCGTCTATCGCGTTCGCCAAGATATTCATAAATACCTGGTTTATGGAAGAGGGGAAGCAGGGAACTTCAGGAAGCGCGCCGTATTGTTTGACGATGGTGATGCTGGGGCGATCGCCGACGGCCTTAATCCGATGCCCCAGTATCACCAGCGTGCTATCTAGTCCCTCATGAAGATCAACGGGCACTTTTTGATCCACATCTACCCGCGCAAAATTGCGCAGAGAGGTTGAGATATTTTTAATTCGCTCGGTGCTAAGCTGCATAGAATCTAACAGCTTCGGCAAATCTTCTAGAGCAAAATCGATATCTCGACTCTGTAATAGCTGATTGATTTCGTTAGCAGGTTCGCTGTAGTGCGCCTTATACAGTTCGATCAGATCCGTCAGGTCACGAATATAGTCACGAGCCGGGTCTATATTGTTCGTGATACAGGCCATTGGATTATTAATTTCATGGGCCACGCCTGCGATTAACTCACCTAATGTCGCTAGCTTCTCTTGCTGAACAAGCTGAACCTGAGCGTTCTGTAGCTCAAGCGTGCGTTCTTCTACCTTCTCTTCTAATCTATCGGTAAGCTGCTTGAGCTGAAGATGCACTCTTACGCGTGCGAGGACTTCATCTTGTTCAAAAGGCTTCGCGATATAGTCAACAGCGCCCAAAGAAAGCCCTTTTAAGCGGCTAGTTTTATCCGAAAGCGCCGTCATGAAAATGATGGGAATATGGCGCGTTTTTTCGTCGGCTTTAAGTCGCCTGCACGTTTCAAACCCGTCCATAATCGGCATTTGCACATCTAACAAAATGAGCGCTGGCTGCTCTCTATGAATTTGTTCTAGCGCGCCGACACCATCGTTTGCAATTCGGATAGCTAGCCCTGCCTGACGCAGTGTTTGTGCCAGTACAGAAATGTTTGTGGGGATATCATCCACAATTAACACGAACTCAGAAGACTGCGCGCTGGCTGTCATTATCTCAATATCCAAATCAATTTTTACACGCCATATGCCTAGCGAGGTGCTGTCAGTAATTGTGACATTCTCTTTTTAGAATCCCCAAAAATAGCCATCACAGCTCATCGCAATACTGCTCAATAAACGACTGAATGGGCGGAATCTCAAAATTATCAGCCAAATTAATGAGGTGCTGACAGAAGGGGGCCAATGCGGGCTGAGCAGCGGCTAGCTTTCTGGCTTCATCCGAGAGCCCAAAGATATCACCACTTCCAGCTAACGCATGAAAGCGCGAAAGCGTCGCTGCCTCTGGTGCCACTAGCTGAGCTTCTACTTTCTGTTCTTTTTCTCTCTCAGGTTTGCGAGTCTGTTCGTACTGCCACACTACGCCTAAGTGCTTTTCTAGTGCAGCAAACAAATCTTCTGCCTGCACAGGTTTGGGAATAAAATCATCACTGCCTGCTTGAGAGCTTTTGTGCCGGGAGGCGAGCGATACGCTAGCTGAAGACACTAATACGCTGGTTTTGGCTAGCTCGGGTATCTGTCGAAGCTGCTCTAAAAACGTCAGTCCGTCCATAACTGGCATCGCTAAGTCAGTGATGATTAAATCAGGCTGGATTTTGACAGCTTTTGCTAAGCCTATCTGGCCATCTTCAGCTTCAACAACTTGAAAGCCTAAGGGTTCTAACAGATGTACTAATATAGAACGGTTCTCCCAACCGTCATCTATGACGAGAATTTTCTTGCGATCGCCTTCATATCCAATCACCTTCCCTTTCGCTTGCCGGTGCGCGGTTTCTACCCAGTTATTGCCCTCTGGCAGCACCACGTCAAACCAAAAAGTACTGCCAGCATTCGGCTGACTAGAGGCTTCAAGCTCTCCGCCCATCAACGAGACAATCTTGCGACTAATCGATAGCCCTAGCCCAGTGCCCTCGCCCTGCTTTTGAGCACTGCCTACTTGTTCAAAGGGATTGAATACTTTGGCAATCTGCTCAGAACTCATGCCTACACCAGTATCGGCAACTTGAAACCGAAAGCGTCTGGCGGGTAGGTAAGGCGCACTATTATCTGTGACTGTTTCTACTTCGATAGGTTGAGATTTAACAACCAGTGAAACTTTGCCGCTGTCGGTAAATTTAATTGCATTACCTAATAGATTAAGCAGCACCTGGCGCAGTCGCTTTTCGTCCGCGATGATACCCTCTGGCAGGTCTACCTCAGGCGAGAACTCAAACTGAACGCCTTTTTCTTCTGCCTTGATGCGGCATATCTCACCAACATCATGTAAAAAAGAAAGAAAGTGAAACTCGCTGGGATGAAGCTCCATCTTTCTAGCTTCAATCTTAGAAAGATCGAGAATGTCGTTGATAAGATTCAGCAGATGAGAGCCGCACTGGCTGATGATGCCAATGCCCTTTTGCTCCTTTTCGCTCAGACTATCAGAGCGCTGTAAAATTTGCGCATATCCCAAAATTCCGTTGAGCGGCGTTCTTAGTTCGTGGCTCATATTGGCCAAAAACTCGCTCTTTGCTCGGTTGGCGCTATCGGCCCCTTCTTTTGCCGTTTTTAGCTCTGCGGTTCGTTCTGCCACCCGCTGCTCTAACACCACGAAAGAGCTTTGGAGCTGGCTCACCATCAGCTTAAACGAATGGGCCAGGCGGCCTACTTCATCGCGACGCTGGTCGTCTAGCTGTACGTCAAAGTGTCCTTCCGCGACGCGATCGCTCGCCTTAATCAACGCGTTTAGCGGCTGAGCGACCTTCTTATTAAGCACCGAAAATAGCAGTAGAACTTCGACAGCAAACGCGGCAAGACCGGCTAAGAGAACAAATCTAGCACTTTTGATCGCAAACTCTGAGAGCAAAGATTTAGGATAGGCAGTAACAAAATACCAGTCTGGGCCGTGGATTTTAGTAACCGCTAAGAATTCATTTGTGTTTCGGTTAAAAGTGACAATGTTGTTGCTTTTAACAGCTGCTTTTACAAGCTCAAACGTATTTTCCAGGTCGATTCCCTCTACATCTGAAACCTCTAGATATCCGTCTTCAGCCTTAATGCTATCCATCAAGTCAGGGTGCGCAATCAGGCGGCCGTCTTCTCGAAAAATGATGTTGTGGGTGCCTTCTAGCTTGTCGTCAATTGTGCGCTTGACCAAATCATTGAGCAATATGTCGCTGCCAATAGTAACGACATGCTCGCCTAGATAGTCCACGGGTGTGGCCGCACTGACCATATAAAAGTCTGAGCCGACATCGTAATAAGATCCTGTCCAGGCGGTTTCACGAGTGACGTTGTTAGTCGTGTTAGCAGTGTATGACCACGCTTCTTGGCTGAAGTCTAGATCAGGTGAAATATCTGCGCCCCATGGCTCTTCTGGCCAATAGATGAGCATGATATTGTTGGGCGTAGAAATGTAGAGATCAGGAAACCGATTGCGCCAGGCAGGCCCGTAGGTCATTACCATATCAGCAGCTAGCGTTGTAACGCGCCGTGTCTTTAAATCCAGCGATTTGGTCGCTTCAATTCCAATCACACCCGTTACACCGATATGTCGATCAGGGCCTTTTGCTTCAGGATTTGTAAATAGATCTGGCCAGGTACGCATCGTGCCGTCGTCGGCTTCAAAAAACAAATCTGTAAACTCAAACCATGGGTTTTCGCCTTCTGAAGCAGCTAGCCTGTCTAGAAACTCCGCTTTGAGCGTAGCGTGATTGTCTTCGGCCAGCAAAAAGAGATTGCTTTCTTTTTGGCCGCGCTCAACAATATATTTTTCTAGCTGCTGCTTAACTTGAAGCTCTATGTTTGAAACGAAGTGTAGATAGCTCAGGAGCGCTGATATACCGACAACACCAATGATTCGGACGGTCATCGTTGTCAAGGCTTCTCTGGCAAGAGAACCCTGATAAAGGTTAGTGCGCTGTTTGTTTCTACCTTTTCCAGTCAGCTTTGAAACGAGCTGTTTAGCTATTTGTGACACCATAAGCCAACAGTTAGATAGATAAGCCTTTCTTAAGCGATCATGCCCTGAAAACGGACTTATCTATCGTTCTTGTTATAGGCTCAAAGTCGGTCTGCGATTGAACTTATCAAAGGCTTTGAAGGCTTTTGACTGCTGAAATGCATCCGAGTAGGTGCTGCCAATTGGGGTTGCCATTTCCTGAGGGAGGCCGGAGAGTAAAAATTTGCGAATAAGCTGCTGCTGGTGCACAACTCTAGACTCTAGGTAGTTAATCGGGCCAGGTGTGAAGCCAGCGTTCGCTGCGTCTCTACGAATGCTAACGTAGCCTTTTTGAACGGCTTCGACTAAGGTCTTATCTTCAGCAAATAGCTCTTCGTACCACTGCTTAATAGCACCCACTGATTTGTGGTGATGCGGTAGGCCGTATACTTCTCCGTGCATCCGGCAGCTATCTGTCGATATTGCGTCGATGCGTTCTACATAGAGAGTGCCGTCAGGAAGCGCATAAACGTGGAGGTTTGGGAAGATACCAAACGTGACAAATCGCGAACGAAAAGGCTCGTCTAGCGCTTCCCATAGCTCGTTTCCGGCTCTCCATGACTTTGTAGTTGGCGTTACTAAGGCGTTGATATAGTCTCCGAAGACATACTCGTAGTCTTTAATTTTGCCTTGAATATCTTTAAGCGTTTTTTGATGGGCGATGTTGACGTGATAGTCGCACAGACCGTTGTCATGAAAGGTTTTCCAGTTGCAATCTAGCGCGTAGTCACCGCTAAATAACAGGGTGAGCGAGTCCATCGGAAAGCCTGCCATCATCGCGATCGCCTCTCCTAGAAACTCAGACAAAGGCGGTGCGTCTTGATTTAGAGACACAAACATCAAAGGCCCCCAAGTTTCTAATCGTACAGGCTTGAGTGAATGCTTTGAAAGGTCTACGCCGCCTGCAAAGCGTTCTTGTTCAGGGAGTCCTTTTAGCTCACCTTTGGTATTGAAAGTCCAGCCGTGATAGGGGCAAACCAGACACCTTGCAGCGGTCGGTTGCGTGCTGTCTCGTAGCGCCGAGCCTCGGTGAGAACAGGCGTTATGAAAAGCCGTAATATTTCCTGCTTCAGATCGCATAATCAGCAAGCTACGCCCTGCTACTTCAATAACGGTGACGGCTTCTTGCTCACCTAGCGTAGACGTATGACCTGCATAGAGCCAGGTTTTACTGAATATGTTTTGCTGCTCTAGCTCTAGTAGATCTGGACTGGTGTAAAAAACAGGATCTAGAAAAGTGAGCGGTTGCTGGCAAAGCACGCGCTTTAGCGTTTGTTGTAAAGAGGAAGCTGTCATTATGTTCAAAGGGGCAGCGCGATCGCTAACATTTATATCCAGAATTCCCTTTTGCCCAGAACGATCTTTGGAAAAATGAGCCGCAATCTTACTTAGAATTTTTGGCATCGAGAATCACTTACGTGTTGATAGGTGATACAGATGCAGGTGATAGAATTTCGTATCTGTTGCTTAAAGCGCTGTTCGAGCTAGCTGATTTGCCTAAAGCAACGTAGCCGCTCGCGCCGCTAGATCTGAGCGTTCGCCCTGGTAGAGCGTGACGTGGCCTGCAAGTGGCTCATTACGGAAGCGCTCAATCACGTAGGTAAGACCGTTACTCGCCGCATCTACATACGGGTTATCAATTTGAGCGGTGTCGCCCGTGAGCACGATCTTGGTGCCTTCCCCGGCTCTAGTCAGAATGGTTTTAACCTCATGTGGGGTCAGGTTTTGAGCTTCGTCAATTACGAAAAACTGCTTTGGAATAGTGCGCCCTCGAATGTAGGTGAGCGCTTCGATTTGCAAAAGACCTAAGTCCATTAGCTCCTCGTGGCCGCGTCGCCAGTGCTCCGGTTTGCCAGTGCTGTCTTGCGTGTTGAAAATCAGATCGAAGTTGTCGTATAGAGGCTGCATCCAGGGCGTGAGCTTTTCGGTCATATCGCCCGGCAAATAGCCGATGTCTTTGCCCATGGGTACTACAGGGCGAGAAATAAGGAGGCGAGTGTAGCGCTTTTCTTCAGTGACCTTTTGCAAACCGACTGCGATCGCCAGCAGCGTCTTACCCGTTCCAGCTTTACCTACTAGCGTCACCAGCGGCACCGCATCGTTGAGCAGTAAAGCTAGTGCAAACCGCTGCTCCCGATTGCGAGCGTGAATACGAGAAACCCCATTATAAGGAATCTTCGGCAGCGGTATGAGCTGGCTGTCTGCCCGCAAAGTCGCCAGGGCCGTATGGTTTGGATTATTGACATCTACGAGCGTTAGCGCCTGATTAGGTGAAAACTTTTCGCTAAGCTGTGGCAAATCAACGGTAGCCTTTGGCTGAAACAGAGCCGCCATTTGCTCCGGGGTCACCAGCATTTCACCAATGCCCGTATAGAGATCGTCAACGTCTATTTTGTCTGTTTCATAGTCTTCAGCCGTAAGCCCTAAGGTATCGGCCTTAATCCGCATATTGGTGTCTTTACTTACCATCACGACGGGATGGTCACACTGCTGCTTGACCTCTAGGGCAACGGCTAATATGGCATTGTCGCCCCCGTCGCCGCCACCCCCGCTGTAGAGTTCTGCAGGTAAATTATCGAGCGTTTCCCGGCGGCATAAAGCCACTCGTACTCGTCCGCCCTTGCTATGCTTGTGTCCATTGGCATTATTGAGCTGAATGCCTTCGATCAGGCTACCTTGCTGCCTCAGCTTGTCTAGCATTCTCGACGTTTGCCTAGCATTGCGACCCGTCTCTTCAGGGCGCTTCTTGAATCGATCCAGTTCCTCAATTACCGTAATCGGCAGTACTACATCGTTATCTTCAAACCGCAGCAGTGCATTAGGGTCGTGCAGCAATACATTGGTATCAAGGACGTAGGATTTTTTCATAGATTATAGAAACTGCTGCAAACCGCTAAACCATTTCGGGTGACGTTACTGTAGCAAACTGTTTGGCTAGTCGGTAGCGTCTTTGTGAGGAACGGGATCGTAACCGCCGGGATGAAAAGGATGGCAGCGAGTCACACGTTTGGCTGCCATCCAGCTTCCTTGCAGCGGGCCGAATCGCTCGATGGCTTCAATGGCATAGCACGAGCAGGTTGGCTCAAATCGGCAGACGGGCGGAAACAACGGTGAAATAAGCTGGCGATACCCCTTTATTAGCAGCAGCAAAGCAAGTTTCATAAATTGGGTGATTTTGATTAGCTAGGCGGTGTGGATTCCTTCAATTTAGCAGCCTAAGATTTTAGCAGCGGCCCGCGCTTCTAGTAACCCAAGGTTGACTGCTCCCACACAGGCTTTGCCCAGCTATAGTTTTCGCTAAGCTGACTGAGATTGAGCGGTGGCAGTTCTGAGAGGAGATCGTCAAACCGATCGGCTTCTATCGCCGCTGCGATTGTTTTCATAAGATCGCCGTAGACAGCTTGAGTTTGGAGATGGTCAGCGCCTAGCTGACGGCGAAGAATATTCAGCGCCTCTTGTAAGAACGCTTCGGCTTTGCCGTACTGCCTCTGGTAGTAGTGAGATTTGGCGAGCTGATGGAAGCTGTAGGCGATATCAGGATGATCGGCGCTAAGCAGGCTACGACGGACGAGCAGGGCCTTTTGTAAAAGGGGATGCGCTTCGCTGTAGCGATTTTGGAACTGGTAGAATGTCGCTAGATCGCTGAGACTGGTTGCAACGCACAGATGCCGCTTGCCGAATCGCTGCTCTCTGAGCGCTAGAACGTTTTTATAAAGCCGCTCTGCTGCTGCATATCGCCCTTGCCTTTCACACAGGTAGGCAGAGTCTGCTAGCTCTGAGAGTCGGTCGGGATGATCTGAGTAGATTGTGCTTGCGATCGCAGGTTCGGTGGACTGGTTCGGCAAGCCAGCTTCTCTTTGAATCGGTAGCTTAGCAATTTTTACGGTGTGCTTCAGCGCGTTGTTTCGCCTCGCTGACTTAGCGGTCACTTCAGGCTGAGCCCCTAGTCGCCTATGACGAGGCCAGCCTTGTATTAATTGGAGGAGTCGCTTCATTCCAGGAGGTAAGTTCTGTACGTTTCAGACGATTTTGTGAAGAACACCACGCATAGTGTCTTTCTTTGATGAAGAATTCCCGAGCGGTGCGGATTTTATCTCCCGTGAGGCTACGCGATTGTGCTTGATACAAATTACGGCGATCGCTAGGTGATGTAAACTACGCTACGGAATAGTGTGAAGCTGACAAAAAGCTACTAAATGCGAGTAGACGCAGTATTTAATACCAAAAAGTTATGGACAGTCGCCCCTACTTTCTTGACTATTTTGATCGAAAAGCCCGCTTATCTCTATAAAAAGGCGCAACTTTTTACTAACGCTTGCTTCATATATCTAGTTAGGCTAGGTGAAAACCCAAATAAACCTTTCATACGGATTAGTGTTCGTATGAATGTATGGATAATTTAGGTGTTCGACTATATCTTTTGATATGTGTACATTCTATTGTGGGTTTAATAAACCAAACTTGTTATAAGAAACCAGGGTATGGCAGCGGTTCTTCAGATTGGTCAGGCGGTGCTAGATGCACCTGCACTGATTGCAAAGCTTAAAGAGCATCAACTGATGCCCAAGCTCGTGCAAGAAATCATTATTGATGAGGCGATCGCAGGTGTGGCCTGCGACCCGCAAGAAGCACTGCAAGCCTTTTGCGCGAAAAGAGGGCTGTTTTCGCGGGAGCAGCAGCAGGCGTGGTGCCAACAGCAGCAAATGTCGCCTGAGCAAATGACATCGGCGGCGCTGAGAGAGCAGAAGCTGCTGACATTTCAGGAACAGACCTGGGGCGCTCAGATAGAGTCCTACTTTTTGCAGCGCAAAGCTCAGCTAGATCGCGTGCGCTACTCGCTGATTAGAACTAAAGATGCGAGCCTGGCTCAAGAAATTTACTTCAGGCTCAACGACGATGGCGAGTCTTTTTCGAGCTTAGCGAGCCAGTATTCAGAAGGCCAGGAGGCCAAAACGGGCGGTATGGTTGGGCCCGTAGAGCTGAACGTGCCCCATCCGGTGCTCGCCAGGATGCTGATGGTGAGTAAGCCCAATCAGCTTTGGGCTCCGACCCAGATTGGGGAGTGGCTGGTGATTGCTCGTTTGGAGCAGTTTGTGCCCGCTCAGTTTGATGAGGCGATGCGCCAGCGATTGCTCGCTGAGCAGTTTCAATCGTGGCTAGCAGAAAAGCTACAGGCGACGACTGTTGAGGAGCCCTACAGCCAGCTTGCCGGTTCATCTGGCTAGCGTCACGGAACTTTCTATCGTTCCATTTCCTTGTGTTGACTGCCTTAATTGTTTTTTTATTGAGATGCGCTTAGCCCCCTGCTCGTTATGACCTATACCAAAGTTTCATTCGAACAAAGCTTAGGAAGTGTTTTCCCATTCGATCAGCTCCCGGCTAACGCCTTAGAGTCGTTGGCTAGCGGCTGTCAAATGCTGCGATATCGAATCGGTCAGCCGATGCTGCGGCGCGAGTCGATGCCCTATCAGCTCGTGGTGATTGTTGAGGGCAAAGGCCGACTGCTGGGCTACGACCCCTATCAAAAAACGCCGATGACGCTGGAGCTGCTGCAGCCCGGCTCGGTGCTGGGTTTGGCAGGCTTAGTGCGAGGAGTGCCTTGTGAGAGTGCGATCGCCTCATCTGAAGTAACCGCCGTAACGGTGCCAATTACAGCGGTGCGGCAGATGATTGCTGAGCACGCCCGGTTTGCTGAGGCCGTGACGGGGCGCTGCTATTTGGCTGAGGTGTTTGATCTAGCCAGTCAGTACTTTAAAACGCAGGCTCGCAACGTCAGCGACGCGGCAGGTACCGCGAAAGTGCTGCTAGAAGGGGCCACCGCGACGACGCTAAGAGCTGGTTCTATTGCCCTGAGCGACCCTGATCCAAACCGACTGTGGTTTGTTAGCTCAGAGAGCATTGCTAGTCACCCGGCGGGTAACTGGCTGCTCCCAGAAATGCTAGATGGCCGGATTGTTAGCCAAAAAAGCACGCGGCTCGTTGGGCTTGATATGCGCCAGCTAGCGAACCAAAACGCGGCTGGTGTTGTCGATTCGGTCGGTCAAAACGGCAGTTCAACCCGCGTCAGACCTTATATTCCAGACGTCAGCGGTACAAATGGCTCCTCGGGATATCCGCTCGATGGCTCACCTAATGGCGGTGGACTAGCCGTACGCTCAGCCGGAGGTGCCATTAGCCGCAGCGAGCTGCCCTACGCCTCTGACGATCTCAACTACGACTCTAATATTGTTGAAGAAGGATCGGCGCGAGCCAAAGCAATTAAGTATCCGGTGATGCGAGGTCGCGATGAGGTCGGCACGGCCTTAGCCTGCTTTGCTATGGTGGCTCAGCACTTGGGAATGCCGTTTAAGCGCGACGTGGTGCAGCGGGTGCTGATGAACCAGAATGAGCGGTTAGGACATTTGTCGCTGACGGCCTGTGGCGCGGTGGCTGATCTGGTGGGCCTGAAGCCGCAGCTCGCTAAGGTGCCTGCTAGTGCGATCGCCCGCCTCCCCAAGCTAGCTGTAATCAAATGGCGTGAAGGCTTTGCGATTGTCTATGAAACCTCTGAAACCGAATACGTGCTGGGTGTACCTGCTGACAACAAGCTAGTACGCCATTCACCCATGGCCTTTGAAGAGATTTGGGGCCCAGAAGGCGAGATCCTGCTGATAGAAACCACCGAGCAAACGCCTCAGCAAAAGTTTGGCTTAGCCTGGTTTATCCCTTCGCTCAAAAAATACAAGGGCGTGCTGACGACCGTACTGGTAGCCTCGCTGTTTGTACAGATATTCGGCCTGGCTAACCCGCTGATGGTGCAGGTCATTATCGACCGGGTAATCGGCCAAAACAGCATTGATACGCTACATGTACTCGGCAGCATTCTGGTTGTCGTCGCTATTTTTGAGGCGATATTAACAAGCCTACGAACCTACTTGTTTGTCGATACCACCAACCGGATTGACATGGCCTTAGGGGCCGAGATTATTGACCATCTGCTCAGGTTGCCGCTGAGATACTTCGACCGCCGCCCGGTAGGTGAACTTTCTAGCCGCGTTAACGAGCTAGAAAATATCCGTCAGTTCCTAACCGGTACCGCCTTAACGGTTGTGCTAGACGCTGTATTCTCAGTGCTCTACATTCTGGTGATGTTCATTTACAGCATCAAGCTGACCTTTGTGTCGCTAGCGACGATTCCGCTGTTCATGATTTTGACCTTCTTTGTCTCGCCGATTGTGCGGCGTCAGTTGCGCGCTAAGGCCGAGCGGAACGCTGAGACTCAATCATTCTTAGTAGAGGCGCTCTCAGGCATTCAGACAGTGAAAGCTCAGAATATGGAGCTGAAGACGCGCTGGAAGTGGCAGGAAAAGTACGCCCGCTACGTCAGCGACGGATTTAAGACTGTATTGACCTCAACTACGGCAGGCTCAGCCAGTGGCTTTTTGAACAAGATGTCTGGCCTACTGGTTCTCTGGTTTGGCGCTGCGTTGGTACTAGATAACGAGATGACTTTGGGTGGACTCATTGCCTTCCGAATTATCTCTGGCTACGTTACTCAGCCGTTGCTGCGCCTAACTCAGCTCTGGCAGAACTTCCAAGAAACGGCGCTGTCTTTGGAGCGCTTGAGCGATATTATCGACAATCCTCAAGAGCAGGCTGAAGAAGACCGTAGCCAAATTCCGATGCCAGAGATTGTGGGCAATGTGACCTACGAGAACCTGTCGTTCCGGTTTGCGCCTTCTGGCCCCTTGCAGCTTGTGAACGTGAACCTGGAGTTCCATGCTGGAGAGTTTATTGGCATTGTGGGGCAGAGTGGTTCGGGTAAAAGTACGCTGATGAAGCTGCTGCCGCGTTTGTATAATGCTGAGTCTGGCCGAATTTTGATAGATAACTATGACATTCGCAAAGTAGAGCTGTACTCCTTAAGGCAGCAGGTCGGTATTGTGCCGCAAGACAGCTTGCTGTTTGAAGGCAGCATTCAGGAGAACATCGCGCTGACAAATCCGCAGGCGAGCACCGAAGAAATTATTGAGGCGGCTAAAATTGCTAATGCCCACGATTTCATTATGGATATGCCGAGTGGCTACAACTCACGGGTCGGTGAGCGCGGATCTTCTCTGTCGGGCGGGCAGCGGCAGCGGGTTGCGATCGCCCGCACAATCCTCCAAAACCCAAGACTCCTAATCTTAGACGAAGCCACTAGCGCCCTCGACTACGACACCGAAGCCCAAGTTTGCTACAACCTCAAGCGCTGGGCCAATGGCCGCACGGTGTTTTTCATTACGCACCGCCTCAGCACCATTCGTCAGGCCGACCGAATATTGGTAATGGACAAAGGCTCGGTTGTTGAACTGGGCACCCACGAAGAACTCATGGCCCTCAAAGGCCGCTATTACTGCCTATCTGAGCAGAAGGGAGAATAACGACCAATGACAAGTACCTCTAACAGACCGCAGTTTACAAACGGCAACGGTAATGGCAACGGTGCTACGAACGGCCATATGAATGGTTCTAGTAACGGCAATGGCAACGGCGGTATTCAAGCGCCAGCGAACGGCAACAGCCCTCAGTTTGACAGCTACGTGCCTCAGTCTTTTGACAAGCCGGTTATTCTACGGCAGTCGCCGCAGTGGGCGCGGTGGATCACAATTAGCATTATGGGCTTTACGACGCTCTCGGTGCTGGCCGCATTTATTTTTAAGGTAGACGAGAACATCGGGGCCCAGGGCAAGCTGGAGCCGATAAGCGCGGTGCAGGTGGTACAGGCTCCTTTGGGCGGTGTTGTAGATGAGATAATGGTAGAGGAAGGAGAGCTGGTTGAAAAAGGAGAAGTGGTTGCGACTTTAGATGAGACGGCTACTGAAGCGCAGATTGAGTCTGTACAAGAAAGACTTAAGGGGCTAAAGGAAGAGAATGCTTACTACAGCGCTCAAAAGGCAGGTGATGTGGATGCAGTGGCTCCAGAGGGCGTTTCGCCAGCGTTGACACAGCGGGGAAGCGATCGCTTGGGCCTGATTGAAACTAATCGTCTCTATAGAGCGCAGCTTGAGGGCAGCTCAGCGGGGCTCTCTAGCGATCAAATCGATCGCTTTGAAGCGGCTAGAAGCAATATTGGCAACGAGCAAAGTATCAATCGCTCTAGAGCCGGTGAACTGCGTGAACAGCTCGATAAGGCGCGAATTCAGCTTGGCAATGCCCAAAACGACTTGGCTACCAATCAAGAGATTCTAGATCGACTTGAGAGACTCTTTAAGGAAGGGGCAGTTGCCGAGCTTTCCTTTTTGCAGCAAGAGCAAGAAGTGAACGATAAGCAAGCAGCCGTTGATACGCTCAGAGAAGATATTGCTGTTCTGACCTTTCAAATTTCTCAGGCAGAGACAGAAGTTGAGCGCACAGAATCTAGCTCTCAGGTAGATTTGTACAATCGCATTGATGTCAACCAGCAGCGGATTGACGATATTGAAAGCCAGCTCGGTCAGCGAATTATTGACAACAACCGGCAGATTGCGCAGCTCAACAGCGAGCTAATTCAGCTACAGCAGAGTCAAACCCAACAGGCTTTGACTGCGCCGATTACAGGTACGGTGTTTAACCTCAAGGCAAATCGTCCGGGCTATGTCGCTAACTCTACCGAGCCGATGATGGAGATTGTGCCTCAAGATGCCTTGGTAGCACGCATCTTTATTCCTAATAAAGACATTGGCTTTATTGAAGTTGGGCAAAAAGTAGACGTTCGAATTGATGCTTTTTCGTACAGCGAATTTGGCGATATGGAAGGCACCTTGACAAGGATTGGTACCGATGCGCTACCGCCTGATGAAACGTTTCCGTACTACCGATTCCCGGCTGAGGTAGAGCTAGATGCTCAAGAAATGATGTCAGACGATCTGATGCTTGAGCTGCGCTCGGGGATGTCTCTGAGTGCCAATATCAATTTGCGCAAGCGTCGGATTATTACGTTCTTCACAGACATCTTTGTACGGAAGACGGATGCGCTGAAATCTGGTGGGTAGGTGTTTTTAACACTAGCTCTAAAATTGAACGCCGTACAGATGACACTTCTGTACGGCGTTCAGTGTTTTTTGTGAGCTTATGACCTACTGGCCTAACCAGGAAAATAAAGTTGCATACAAGAGATGTAATTATTACATATACTCCTTTAGGTTTGTTGCAAATGGTAAAGCTGGTTACAAAAACAAGCCGCTATTCTTGGGAATCTTAGGAGAGTAGCGTATTGAAATTTTATGAATAATTTGGTTGCTTTGTTTTTGCCTGCTTTTCTAGGACTGGCAGCGGGTATGGGTCACGGCGTAGTCTCTCATTATTCCAACCTACCGATGTCTTTGGGTGAGCAAATTACGCAGCCCTTTGAGAGCAATAGAGTCCTAAAAGACTAAAGTCAGCGTTTACAGATATTCTCAATTATTAATACCTCTATATGTAGATATTAAATAAAAGTAAACGGTATAAGCGTATACCGAAAAGTCTGAGAGTATGGCTATGTACTCAGTCAATACAAGGACTTTTATTCAAATGAGCTATAACACAGCCACTCAAAACGCAACTCGCACGTCTGGTCTTGATAAGGCGATTACCGGTGCTTTTGTTGCAGGCGTTATGTTTGTTTTAGGCTATACGGTTGTTCGCGCGAGCCTAGCTGAAACGACTCAAGCTGCTACGACTAGCAACGACGCGGAAGTTCAAGTCATTGTGCCAGGTGAAGGTACGCTATGGGCTGAATTTGGAAATAGCTACTAAAAAGCTGCCTATTGGTGGTGTGTTGGTAGAACGTTCTATCAAGTACTTAGAAGATAAATAAAGCCGATGAGGTCTTTTTTAGGAAAGCTTCGTCGGCCTTATTTTTTGCGAGATACCGCCGGAGAGTCGGTGAGGTACCAGCGCCACGGAACATCAACGCCTTTGGAAAGGCCGATGCGAGTGGTCTGGGTGATGGCTGGAGGCGTATCAAATAGTGTTGGAGTTGCTATTGAAGGATCTTCGGCGCGCGCTTCTACCCAGAGCCCAGAATCTGGATGAATAGGAATGCCTTTGAGAGACTCGTCAATTTTCAGGGTGCGGCACATTTTACCGGGGCCTGCTGCTACCCGAGGCAATTTTTCTTTGTTCGGATCTATCCAGCTTGGGCGCTGTTCTAAATCGACGGCTCGAATCAAAATGGTGCTAGGAAATCCGTCGCGGTCGGTCACGATGTTGAAGCAGTGATACTGGTGATAAATGCGATAGACGTAGGCGAATCCAGCGGGGCCGTGGACAACTTCGTTGTGGGCCGTTTTGGTTTCGTAGGCATACATAGCCGGGTCGCCTGATTCGTAGGCTTCGGTTTCAACAATTTTTCCGCGCACTGTTTCATCGTCGATCACGCGCACCAAAGTACATCCGATTAAGTCTTCGGCAACTTTAGGAGAGGGGCGGTTGAACCAGTCGGCAGTTAAAACGTTAGAGGCTATCAAGTCAATTAGTGTAGATGAATGACTAAAAGATAGAACATGTTGGTAAGTAAAACCCTATGTCTTGTTGTATAAAATGAGAATTATTTCTTGGAACTGCTATCGCGGGGACGTAGATAAAAGGGTGAAGGCGCTGAGTCAGCTTGAGCCCGATGTTGTTTGTTTGCAAGAGTGCTGTGGCAGTGTTGTTACGAACGGTCAGGTCGTTGCGAGTCAGCGGAATACGCAGCAGGGGATTGCGGTTTGGGTAAAAGAGGGATGGGCGATCGCGAACTCAACGACTAACCAAGAAGCGCCTCATCACCTAAAAGCCTCTATCAGCGGGTCAGTCAGCTTTGATGCAATCGGCATTTGGACACACAAAGAGCCTTCGTATACTAAAAGCCTAAAAGCTACCTTAGAGGCGAACGCTGACTCTATTCGTAAAAATCTTACTATCTTGCTGGGCGACTTTAACAGCCATCGTAAGTTCAACGCTACCAACAAATCCTACAATCACGACGACCTGGTGCATGATTTAGAAGATCTTGGATTAGTCAGCGCTTACCATACGTATCACGGTTGTAAGCATGGAGACGAACTCGATACGACTTACTACTGGCAGTGGAAAGTGACGCAACCTTTTCACATTGACTACTGCTTTCTACCGAAACCTTGGGCCTCTAAAATTTCTAGCGTAGCGATACCTGGCTTCGAGCAGTTCAACAGCAGCGACCATCGCCCGCTTGTTGTAGATTTGGATCTATTGCCTTAGATTTGGTCAGGGTCAACGCCTAGTTCTCTGAGCTTTTCGGCTAGTCGCGTTGCTTTTTGTTCGGCTAGTTCAGCTCTCTGCATAACTTCTTGATAGGTTGAGAAGGGCGTACCGTCTGGGCGAAACAGTTGTAGTACGTCTTTAGTCATATCAAAACGGATTTTGAGTAAAGGACTGATCCAGTCAGGCACGATATCTATGATGGGGGTTAGCCCCAACTCATCTCTGACAAATCCGTTCAGTTCGTGGCGTTCGGTATCGTACAGGTAGTATTCTTGAACGCCGTGACGATCAAAGAAGAGCAGTTTGGCATCCATTTCTCTTCTTGTGTTGCTAGGCAAAAGAATTTCAAAGACAACTTGAGGCGGTGTATCATCTTCTTGCCACTGCTTGTATGAGAGTCGTTTACCCTTCAAACGACCTATGGCAACCATCACATCGGGAGCCACTGAAATATCTGAACGACCTTCGATGGGATACCAAAATAAGTCGCCTGCTACAAAGGCGTCGGGAAGTAGCCAGTCTAAGTTTTGCTGGATAGTCACAATCCAACGATATTGCTCCGTATTGCTTGCCATAGGCTGCCCGTCGGTATCTGGGTAGAAAACCTCCATGGCTTTAGATGTTGGTATCTGAGAAACCACAGCTATTGCTCCTTCGGTAAGTCTTACACAATCAAGGTAGCAGTAAATTTGCAGAAAAAGTCGTTGTTGTGATGATAGCTCGTTATATCGCGCATGTAACGACTCATGTTATCTACCTTGTCTGAAAAGAAAATGCACACGATTCGCTGGGCCGTTTTGCTGGCGTGGGGATTGCTGATAGTGTCTTTGTTTTACGATCCTGTGTCTGCGGCGCTGACTGACCCGGCTAATGGTGGGTGGCTAGCTGATGAGGCGATCGCAACATCCCAACAATACAATCTCTGCGTGAGCGCTCAAGGATATTGCGTTAATTCAGCGCCCTATGAAATCTCCACTCGCGTATTTTGGGGCATGGTCATTCCTACCGCCTTCTTTGTTGTATTTGTGTTCGGTCATGAGGTTTGGCGACGAATTTGTCCGCTGTATTTTTTCTCTCAGCTACCTAGAGCTTTAGGCATGAAGCCTTTGCTTAGCATTGAGCAAAACCAGTGGCTAAAACAAAACCACCTTTATCTTCAATTTGTTCTGTTCTTTTTAGGCATTACAGGGCGGATCTTGCTGTTTAACTCGGTGAGAAGTGCGGTCGGCGTGTTCTTTATTATGACGCTGCTGTTGGCGGCTGGGGTGGTTGCTTTATATGGCGGGCGGAGCTGGTGCCACTATGTATGCCCTTTCGGTATGGTGCAGACCGTTTTGACCGGGCCGCGCGGCCTGCTCGATAGCAAGGCGCATGAGGCTGAGCCCTATAGCCTGACCCAATCAATGTGTCGCACAGTCGATAGCCAGGGGAATGAAGAGAGCGCCTGCGTTTCTTGTAAGTCAGCCTGTATGGACATAGATGCTGAGCAGTCGTATTGGGATCAGATGCGTAAGCCAGGGCGAAAGCTGGTGCAGTATGGCTATTTGGGCCTGGTGATTGGCTACTTTTGCTACTACGGTTTGTATGCAGGTAATTTTAGGTACTACTTTTCGGGCGTTTGGAGCCATGATCCTCGAACGGTGATATCGCTGGTTGAGCCTGGTTTCTATTTGTTTGGGCAGGCGATCGCAATTCCTAAAATTCTTGCTGCACCCCTAACACTTGCCATCTTCGCCGCTGCAAGCTGCTGGATATGTACCGGTTTAGAGCGCTACTACCGGGGCTACTTGAAAGCAAAATCTGTTGGAAGTTCTGAGAACATTGCAGATAAAAGCCTTCATAGAATGTTCTCTCTTTGTACGTTCGTTGCCGTCAACTTCTTCTTTATCTATGGCGGTCGCCCCGAAATTATTCGACTGCCGATAGTTGTTCAGTTTGCTTTTCAAACGCTGATAGCTGTGGTGAGCAGTTTGTGGCTGTATCGAACCTGGAGCCGTAGCGAGCAGCTATATGAACAGGAGAGCTTGGTGGGTAAGCGTCACCGTCAGCTTAAAAAGCTTGCCGTGAATGTAGATGAGCTGTTGGGTGAGGGCTATACGACCGAACAGCTTGGGGTAGAAACGGTTGATGTGCTGGCGAAGGTGCTGCCTCGGGCGATCGCTAAGCCTGCTGCTAGTGAAGATAAAAAAGACTTGCCCTTACCTAAGACCGCCATTCGTCGGCCTAAAAGTGAAGCGCCAAAAACAGTTATTCGCTCAACGTATGTGCCTAAAAAAACGATGCAAAAACCATAGACGGCAGCGTTTAAGTCAATATCACTCACACCGTAAGGATTCTTTTTGTCATGTTGAAAACAAAGATTGTTAACTACAACACAAATGATGTTTACTCTGCTGAGCTGTTGCCTCGCTCAATGCAGCAGTCGGAGTGTTTGATCGGTCGGCATCCCAACTGTGATTTGATCCTAGACGGGCCTGCGGTGAGCCGGGTGCACGGTCGGATTTTGTTTGAGGGCGATCGCTGTTTTTTTACCGACTTAGGCAGTACGGACGGATCGCGGCTGAACAACGAGGAGGCTCAGGTGAATCAAGGGTATGCGATCGCGCCTGATGATGTGATCAGGATTGGTGATTTTGCCCTTATTGTAGAATCGCTAAAGCCCACGCCCGCGGTTCAAAACCTAACAACCTCGCGCTCAGCCGGTGAAGCCTTTACGGGCCGCTGCGTTCAGATTATTCAAGAAACTCACGATGTAAAGACCTTTCGCTTTGTAAGCGAACCTGAGCAGCTATTTGACTTTAAGCCTGGTCAGTTCGTGACGCTGCAAGTGCCGATTGATGGAGCCGACAACAAACCGGTGATGCGCTCGTATTCGATTTCATCGAGCCCTTCGCGGCCTCATACGCTGGATATTACGGTGAAAAGAGTGGGGGCGGCGAGTCAGGATTTGCCGCCGGGAATAGTGTCTAACTGGCTGCACGACCAGTTTGAGGTAGGGATGACGCTGCTCATGCAGGGGCCGTTTGGACAGTTTAACTGTGTGGACTATCCTGCCGATAAGCTGTTGTTAATTTCAGCGGGCAGCGGGATTACGCCAATGATGGCAATGTCGCAGTGGCTTAGTGACCGGGCTGCAACTGTCGATATCACCTTTATCCATGCTGCGCGTACCCCGCACGATATTATCTTTCGTCAGCGATTAGAACTGTTAGCGGCTCAGCACCCTCACTTTAAGCTGGCTTTTACGCTGACGAAGGAGACGCCTCTCGTGCCGTGGGCAGGCTACCGGGGGCGGTTGAACCCGGCGATGCTGTCGGCTATTTGTCCTGATTTTGCCAAGCGTCATGCTTTTGTCTGTGGGCCAGCGGGCTTTATGAGCAGCACTAAAAATCTGCTCGAAGCGGAAGGGTTTCCGATGGAGAACTATTACGAGGAAAGTTTTGGTGGATCTTCAGCGGTGAAGCCTGAGGCGGCTAAAGCGTCAATGCCTGTCGCGGTTCCCTTCTCATCTGGTTCTGAAGGCAATTCTACAGAAGCGCCTTTGGTGGAGTTTTCGGCTTCGGGAGAGGCGATCGCCTGCGATGAGTCTGACACTTTATTAGACGCTGCCGAACAAGCGGGCGTGACGATTGCAAGCGGCTGTCGGATGGGGAGCTGTGGGATGTGCAAACAAACAATAGCTGCCGGTGAGGTTTGTTATGACGTGGAGCCAAAGGGCTTAAGTGAGGGCGATCGCGCAGGCGGCTGTGTGCTCACCTGCATTGCAAAACCTGTAGGCCGTGTAGTGCTAACTCTATAAGGCTCTGTAGAATCCTGTAGGTTCAAGTCAAGAGTCGTGAGACACTAAGTAGCAGAGATGACGTTGAGGGCTGCTTTTCTGCCATGACCCGATCTTACAAATTCACGAATCAAATAAACTTCCGGCACCTGCGCGGCGACCTATTTGGGGGGCTAACCGCAGCGGTAATTGCCCTGCCGATGGCGTTAGCATTTGGCTTTGCCTCAGGGGCGGGCCCTGTCGCTGGGCTATACGGAGCCATACTAGTCGGCTTTTTTGCGGCCCTATTTGGCGGCACACCGACCCTAATTTCTGAGCCCACTGGCCCGATGACCGTGGTGATCACCGCCGTGATTGCCCGGCTGATGGCGGCTGATGAAGTCAACGGGATGGCGATGGCCTTTACCGTGGTGATGATGGCCGGGGTGCTGCAAATTGTTATTGGCGCGCTCAAGCTAGGAAAATACGTCACGCTGATGCCCTATAACGTGGTTTCTGGCTTTATGTCAGGCATTGGGCTGATTCTAATCATTTTACAGATTGGGCCAGCGTTAGGCCAAAGCGCGCCTAAAGGTGGTGTGCTAGGCACTTTGGGCGATATACCTACGCTGCTAGGAGGTGCTTTGCCGAGCGCCGCTGTCCTAACGCTGCTAACGGTACTCATAATCGTTTACTTCCCAAAGGGGCTGCGGAAATTTGCGCCGCCTCAGCTTGTAGCGATGATTATCGGGACGGTGCTGTCTCTAACAATATTTGGCGGTGTTGAAGATCTGCCGCGAATCGGGCTTGTGCCCTTTGATGTGCCGACGCTGACGGTGCCTACCTTCACGGGCGATCAGATGCGTAACATGCTGATTGATGCGAGCGTACTTGGCATATTAGGCAGCATTGACGCGCTGCTAACGTCGGTGGTAGCCGATAGTTTGACGCGTACTGAGCATGATTCTAATAAGGAGCTGATCGGGCAGGGAATCGGCAACATTGTCTCAGGGCTGTGCGGTGGACTGCCTGGCGCTGGGGCGACGATGGGCACGGTGGTGAACATTAAAGCGGGCGGACGCACGGCGCTTTCGGGGCTATCTCGGGCAGTAATTTTATTGATTGTGGTGCTGGGTGCGAGCGGGCTCACCCGAAATATCCCGCTGTCGGTGCTTGCTGGCATCATCATCAAAGTGGGTATCGACATTATTGACTGGGGCTTTTTGAAGCGGGCGCACTATATTTCTCGCAAGTCTGCGATGATTATGTACGGCGTGATTATTCTCACCGTGTTTGTTGATTTGATGGTGGCGGTGGGCGTCGGCATTTTTGTTGCAAATATTCTCACAATCGATAAGCTCTCGCAGCTCCGGTCAGATAAGGGCGTGACTGCGATTACGGATGATGACGACACTATCTCACTCAATCCTGAGGAGAAAGCGCTGCTGGATCAGGGCAAAGATAGGATTTTGCTCTTTAGTCTAAGTGGGCCGATGATCTTTGGGGTGGCTAAGGCAATCGCACGTCAGCGCGAAGCGGTGCAAAACTGTAAGGCTTTGGTTTTGGACTTGAGCGAAGTGCCGCACTTGGGCGTGACCACCTCGCTCTCGATTGAGAATGTGGTGCAGGAGGCCGTGGAGGGTGATCGCACAGTCTACATTGTGGGTGCAAAAGACCAAACCTATAAGCGACTCACGAAGCTAGGGCTACTCAAGATGGTGCCTGCCGAGCGGTTTATAGACGATAGAACGGAGGCGCTGCGGCAGGCCGTGGCGGCTGTTGCTGGCTTTGAACTACGAAGCCCCGTAAGCACGAACGAATCCGTCGATCCGATCCATGCCGCGCTCGATGGTGTCTAAATCGGTGGCGTAGGAGATACGAATTGTGCCTTCTGCGCCAAACGCCACACCGGGAATAGCGGCCACATGCTTCTCTTCCAGCAGCTTCTGACAGAATTCTTCAGAGCCCAAACCTGTTTGGCTCATGTCTACAAACAAGTAGAACGCGCCGTTAGGTTCTACGTAGCTCAGCCCTGGAATATTGGCCACTCTATCCATGATGGCTAAGCGCCGTTTGGTGAAAGCGCTGAGCATAACTTGCATACTCTCTGAGGGTTCGGTAAGCGCAGCGATCGCCCCATACTGCGCAAACGTACACACGTTTGAAGTGCTATGACTTTGCAGCGTATTAGCCCCTTTGATCAGATCAGCAGGCCCTGCCAAATAGCCCAGCCGCCAGCCCGTCATCGCATAGCCCTTGGCAAATCCATTGCTAACGATGGTGCGCTTAAATATCTCTGAATTAATAGAGCCGATGCTGACATGTTCAGCGCCGTTGTAAAGAATTTTCTCGTAAATTTCGTCCGACACCACCCAAATATCCGCTTCAACAATCACCTCTGCTAGCGCCTGAATCTCATTGCGGGTATACACCATTCCCGTTGGGTTGCTTGGTGAATTGAGAATGAACAACCGCGTCTTCGGCGTAATCGCAGCCTTTAGCTGGGCGGCAGTCACCTTGTAATTAGTCTCAGCGGTGGCCGTCACGATGACAGGAACCCCGCCTGCCAGCTTAACCATTTCGGGATAGCTCACCCAGTAGGGCGCAGGGATAATCACCTCATCGCCCGGCTCAATCATCGCCATGATCAGGTTGTAAAGGGAGTGCTTGCCGCCGTTGGTGACCATGATGTTCTCACGGCGGTAGCTGAGGTGGTTGTCGGATTGGAGCTTTTGAGCGATCGCATCTCTCAAAGCAGGCTCCCCCGCCGCTGGGCCGTAGCGTGTCTTACCCTCATCAATTGCCTTTTTAGCTGCTTCGCAAATGTACTTTGGCGTATCAAAATCGGGCTCGCCTGCACTGAAGCTACAGACATCTAGTCCGTCTTTTTTCATCGCCTTGGCCTTAGCCGAAATGGCCAGTGTCATAGAGGGCGTTACTTGACGGATGCGGGAGGCGAGCTTCATGGGCTTCGGCAGGTACCTATCACCTGCACGCAAAAAATAGGTTAGTACAATACCGTAGATCGATTTTGAGGTTTCAGGGTCACTATCTGAGTCAATTAGGTCAAATTTTTCGGATATTTTTAGGTTCCATTAAGCTGCTTTTGTCGTGAAATCAGCTTGACTGCAAAAGAAAATCAGCCTATGGTCAGTACTAAGGCTGTGATGCCTATCACGCCCGTTTCATCAGAACTCAATTTTGTCGAGCACCCTCGGCAGGTGTAACCAGCACCAAACCGAGGGCTCACCCCCACACTGATTACAGCAGTCTGGCGGCTTAGGATACACTGTATCCTTTAGCCACCCCGATTTGCATCCAAGTTGCGGGGTGGCTCTGCTCTGTTGGGTTCTGGTTTCCTCAAAACAACAAACGTAGGAGATCAGAATCTCATGTTTACAATAGCTAGCCAGGGCGAACCCACGCCCAAAGCTTCATTTGCCAATGGCTACGAGCCGCCAACTACGCCGCAGAAGGACGACCCGAACCGCATTCGGCATATGCTGACGGGTGCGCCTACAGCGGTGAAAACGACTATTCGACAGTTGCATCAGCTAGGCTACGCCGAAGTTAATGATTGGAGCAGGCCGCTTGCTACGGGTAAGGCTGATGAGGTGACCTGTATCTTGATTAAGCGTGTGCAGAAGGAGCATTAAGTGGTAGCGCTGGCTGTCCGTTAGGGTTGCCGAACCCACCCCGTCGCTGCGCGCCATCTGACTAGGGCGGGGCGGGTTCGATGTGCCGCGCTAACCCTTCAGAGAGAAGATAAACGCTCACCAAGTCTGCTACACATACAGTTATTAGACTTTACGCACAGTCATGGACACAATCAAGAGAATTCTTCAGCAAAACAAAACAACGCTGCGCAACCTGCTAGCCGTTTTAATGATCATCGCAGGCTTCCTACACTTCGCCATACCTACGCCTTTTATCAAAATCGTACCCGGCTTTCTCCCATATCCCGCCGCGCTAGTCTACATCAGCGGCGTCTTTGAAATCTTGCTCGGCATAGGGCTGTTCTTCCCCGCAACCCGTTGGATCTCCGCCTGGGGCTTGGTGGCCTTATTCATCGCCGTTTATCCTGCTAATCTCAACATGGCGTTCAATCACATCAAGCTCACGGGCATTCCTGATAGCTGGTGGCTGCACGGCTTTCGTCTGCCGTTTCAGTTTGTACTCATCGCCTGGGCCGCATGGTGCGCAAAACCATACGGGTCTTCATCTAGTGAATCGACAACGTAACTTCGATATTTGGATAGAGGGAAAATAGGCCGGGGGCGGTCAGGATGAGAGGGTTAATTGTTTTTTTGAGCGATCGCCCATGATTTTGCCGCTAATCAACACTCTTTCAAGCGTGCTTGCAACACTAAGCCGTGCCAAATGGCTTTGCACTACAGCCGCAGCGCTTTTAATGCTGTCTGTGCTCGTGCTTTCGCCTGCTGAGATGCCTTCTTATAGTCCCGAAGCTTCAGCGATTGTTGCTTACGATATTGACTATGAGATGGACGAAGCGCGTAAGGAAAAAACAATTGAGCACTATGGTGAAGGCATCCGCGACATTGTAGAAGATGCCACTGCGAACAATGTGAATAACCCAGAGAGTAAGCCGACTGCTGAGAACTCGTATGAGCGAGAAGGCCCGCTTAATGAGGTGCTGCCTGAGCAGATAGGCAAGGACTTTTCAAAAGAAGAGCTAGTGAATATGGATAAATCTGAGTAAGGGTTGGGGAGCCTGAAGATTGTTGTGCCGGAGGGCGTAAAGCCTTACGCCCCTACGATAATTGCATCGTAGGGGGTTGTCTTACTATGCGATTGAAATTTCGTCAGAGAGATAAACGTCTTGAATGAGATGGAACAGCTTTACACCTTCCTTGAAGTCTCTTTGGAATGTTTTGCGACCTGAAATCAAACCACAGCCGCCCGCTCTTTTGTTAATTACAGCCGTCCGAATCGCTTGGGCAAAGTCATTCTTTCCTGACGAACCGCCAGAGTTGATCAGCCCCGCTCTGCCCGCATAACAGTTCAACACCTGATAGCGTGTTAAATCAATCGGATGATCGCTGGTGAGTTCGGAATAAACCAAATCATCGGTTCTCCCATAAGACTTTCCAGTGGCGTCTGCAACTGCTTTGTAGCCGCCGTTATTTTCGGGTAGTTTTTGCTTAATGATGTCGGCCTGGATTGTTACGCCAAGATGATTTGCCTGTCCGGTAAGGTCGGCAGATAGGTGGTAGTCTTTGTCTTGCTTGAATACGTCGTTGCGCAGATAGCACCACAAAATAGTCGCCATACCCAGTTCGTGAGCGCGCGCAAACGCCTTGCTGACTTCTTGGATTTGGCGAGTGGATTCAGTTGAGCCAAAGTAGATAGTTGCGCCCACGGCAACTGCGCCTAAGTTCCATGCCTGATCAACTGAGGCGAACATGGTTTGGTCGTATTCTTTGGGGTAGCTCAGCAGTTCGTTGTGGTTAAGCTTGACGATAAAAGGGATTTTGTGGGCGTATTTACGAGAGGTCATGCCCAACACGCCGAGCGTGGTCGCTACTGCGTTACAGCCGCCTGATATGGCTAAATTAACAATATTTTCGGGGTCGAAGTAGATGGGGTTGGGTGCAAAAGAGGCGGCGGCGGAGTGCTCTATGCCCTGGTCTACTGGCAGAATAGAGAGGTAGCCTGTGTTAGCTAAGCGACCTGTGCTGTAGAGCTGTTGCAGGCTGCGGAGTACCTGAGGCGAGCGGTCAGTTTGTGAAAAGATGCGGTCTACCCAATCTGAGCCCGGCAGGTGTAGCTGACCCTTATCGACCTTGGCCTTGTAATTAAGTAGGCTATCGGCCTCATCGCCTAGCCAGTCGGCAATAGATTTATTGGCTTCAGACTGGCTGGTTCCAGGCTGCGTAGATGTTACAACCACAGGTGCTTTCCTCGCAAAACGTCACATCCGTTAGCGCAGACCGCGACCTACAGGTTAATCGCAGGCTATTAGCGTCTTCTACGGATTCGCCTATAAGCTAGCGTGAGCCGCAACGGATTTTCGCCTACCTTACGGATAGTCTTTAGCTCTATTATTATCTCTTAGCGTTTAGCTGTATATAGAGCTAGTTAAGAGATCCCCATGAAAAAGCAAGTCATACAACATACGACTCCCATTGACGCTCTAGTGGCTGTCACAAAGCGGCTAAGCATTTACGAAAACCAGCAGGGTCTTAACTCAGAGGATTTCTTTGACCAATACAAAGACGGTCTGATCTCTGACGATATTGTCTTTATTGAGTGGGCTAACGACTATCAGCACTATCTTGAAATTCGTAGCGTGTTGGAAAAAAAGCTGCAATATGCTGCATAAGCGCCTGTCTGATTATTTGAATCGGGTAGAGCAAGCGGTTACCCAGTGTAAATCCGCTTACGTAGAACGCTATGTCGAAGAGGTTCTGACTCCAGAGCGCGTTAACTTACGTATTCGCATTCGCTTTAGCCAAGGCCACCTATTAGCGGTTAATGAAGCAGTTCAGGTTAAAAATGATCAGCTAGTTTCGCTCGACTATCGCTATCACTGCCAAGACAGCCAAAATAGCTTACTTTTTCGCTATGACAGCACTCCCCATTTCCCAGACTTACCTACCTGTCCTCATCACAAGCATCTTCCAGAGTCTGTCGTTGTAAGTGATAAACCAGACGTAGTGCGAGTGATAAAAGAGGCAGAGGCAGCGATATGAACTGCCTGCCTTCGGCACACCTTATGTCTCATCCTCCAACAGAGGAGCACAATGAATGTAGCTTTTGTCAAATACAACTTGTCAGGTAAGCCTTTGGAAAGAATTGAGAAGACAGCGAACAGTACCTTCTATAGCGAAGCCTTTATCGCATTTGCTAGCACCCAGATAGAGTGTCAAGTTGCTTTCTACCGCGAGCTTCTGAAGGCCGAGCCAAAGCTGAATACGCCAGCGTATGCCGAATTTAGGCTGGCAGGGTTACGACTGGCTATCTTTACGCCAAAGGCAAACCACGCGGTTGAATTTGCTGCTGATACTAGCGGAGCGATGAGCTTGTGTTTGGAAGTAAGGGATTTGGTGGGGGCGATCGCACACCTCACCACCCTCGGCTACCCACCACCCGGCGACATCATGCACACCTCCCACGGTCAGGAAATATACGCCTACGACCCCGATGGCAATCGGCTCATTCTGCACCAGTCTTAACGGCTAATTTGGCCGATCGAAATTTGATCGCCGCCTGCCGAAAGCCCAAAACCACCAATATGTTGGAGATCGTCAAAAACAATTCGGCGCTGCCGTGTAGCCAATCGACATTTGCCAGCTCTGTGCCGTAGGCTTGCTTGGCATAAATGCCTGCTGGAATCGTGACTGCAACAAAGATGAGCAGCACATAAAACCCAATTAGCGCCAGTCGGGGCGTTTGATTGGACTTTGTGAGAAACCACAAAAATCCTAGGTAGGGAAATAGCGATATCGCAAAGAGAGATTCTTTGTTCATGCCTCAATACCCTCTTTAATGTCACCAGTTTTAATATCACCAACCGGCTGCACTTTAGACTGCTTCCAAATCCACCAGGCCGCTAAACAAACCGTACAGTTGCCGACCACGGTCATGCCTGCTTGCAGCACCACGAGCCAGTCTAAAGCTGCGGCGTTGTCAAAAAAGTGCCAGGTGCAGGCACACATGGCGCTGATGAGGGCGGGCAACATGCCAAACGAGAGGGCACGCCAGGCCAGGCGATCGCTGGCTTCGGCATATTGCCAAACAAACCAAATGGCGGCAATCCATTCGATCACGCTAGAAACGTGAACCATCCAGGTTGGAATTGAGAGCGCGTGCATAGGCGAGATACTTTTTAGGGGTTCCTTCTTCTGTATTCTAAGGATTCATGGGGCAAGGCCGATTGAGACGGCCCAAAAAATAAGCCAGAAATAAGGCAAAACTTATGCGAGCAGTGTTGTGTGGCTACTAC
Source organism: uncultured cyanobacterium (assembly GCA_963793265.1). GTDB lineage: Bacteria > Cyanobacteriota > Cyanobacteriia > Phormidesmidales > Phormidesmidaceae > Phormidesmis. Next base: position 76,493 of record CAWBZI010000001.1, on the reverse strand, counting down.
GGGATGGGAAACGGCGGCGATGAGGCGCTATTGGCTGCGCTGCTGCAAATGCTGCCTGCCAGGGTGACGCCCGTGGTGCTTTCGGGTAATCCGTCAGAAACGCGCGATCGCCATCAGGTAGAGGCCGTTCCCCGCAAATCTTTCAGCGCTGTGATGGCTGCACTCCGCAGCTCAGATGCCTTTATTTGGGGCGGCGGTAGCCTGATGCAAGATGCCAGTAGCGCGCTCAATCCGGTGTATTACGGCGGGCTGATGCTGCTGGCGCAGATGATGGGGCTCAAAACGATTGCGTGGGCTCAGGGCGTGGGGCCTTTGAATCAGCCATTTAGCCGGTGGCTGACGCGAAAGGCGCTGGCAAAGTGTGACCGGGTGAGCGTGCGCGATCGCAATTCTGAAGCCCTCCTTGGCCAGTGGCAGCGCGACTGCTTGCTTGCGCCCGATCCGGTGTGGGGGCTAGAGCATTCGCCCGTAAAAGGACTGTGGGATTTGCCCGCGCCTAGAGTTGCCGTGGCGCTGAGGCCACATGTGCATTTGAGCGATCGCCGGTTAGAAAATTTGGCTCAGGCGATCGCGAACTTTCAGAAAGCAACGGGCGTGTGTGTGGTGCTCGTGCCGTTTCAGCCCGTGAAGGATATGGCGATCGCGCAATATATCGCCAGCGTTCTTACCGAGCAACAAAGTGGCCCTCACCATATCTATGCGCTCACCCAGCCATCACAGCTAAAGGGCTTGTTTCGCGGCGTAGAAATGACAATTGGAATGCGGTTTCATGCGCTGGTAATGTCGGCGGCTGAAGGCTGTCGCAGCTTTGCCATTAGCTACGACCCCAAAGTAGACGCCCTCGCTCAAGATTTGGACTTACCAGGATGGGATCTTTCTCCCACGCCTGACGCTTTACCACCGCTACCCGCCGACCCTCAGGCCATCTGCAAAACCTGGCTAGACTTTTACGTGAACGGCGAAGCGCTTAACCCGGATCAGATACAGTCGCAGGTAGACCGCGCTTTTATGCACAAAGACCTACTAGCATCAGCTTTATTTTCTAGTTCCCTTTAGCTATGACATCAGCCATGACAAATCACCGTGATAAGACGCTTTCCCACTGAGCCATCATCTGCTAATACGAGTATTGAATGTTACACATTGTTGTAAATACCCGGATGTTCTGTTCTTTGTATAGAAGGAGTCATGAGGGTTTGTACTGAACTTATCGGGGTTTTTTGTTTAGTGCTAGGGTTATTTTGTTTTTCTGTGCTACTACTTTAGAGAGAGATTTTGCAGGGTTCCCTAATGTCTATCACGACGAACCTTATGCCTGGCTAGTTCACCAGCTTAATTCACTTGCATTAAACTTTGAGTTGAACCCTTTAAACTATCTTGCTATCTCTTGTGAAGTTCCGCCTCTTACAGCTGTGTCTGCGACTTATTGATATGAGTGAAAATCAGTCCTCCCCTTCTCAGCCAAATAATCAATCCGTTAATCAGGTGACCATGGACGGCGTTAGCCAGTTGATGAGCGAGGGGAGTGCTCAGCAAAGCGCGCCACCTTTAGACCCTGAGCCGGTGGACATGTGGGAGGCAGTTGATGCGCCAGCCGCAGAACCAACAGTTGCAGAGTCAGCAGCTACAGAGCCAGCAGCTACAGAGCCAGTTGAGATAAAAACGATTACACGTGAGAACGAGCTGCTTGCCCTAATTCACGATCTCAATGAGTGTAATGATGTGCTGCTCTCACGAGTAGCAAGCTTAGAAGGCGAGCTAGCACAGAGCCAGGCGACGGCTAAAGCTGAGATAGAGAAGGCTAGAGATGAGGCCAGTGCCGCGCGCAATAAGATGAAGCAGCAGCTATCTGTGGAGCACGCTTCGGCTCAGCAGGTGTCGCAAAACGCGCAGCAGCAGGTTGCCAAAATAGTCACTCAGCTAGAAACAGCCGAACAGGGCCTGAGCCGCCAGCGCTTAATCAATGAAAACTTACAGACAGAGCTAGACAATAGCCAGGAGCGGATTGCTCAGCTAGAGCGGGAGTGCGTGCTGAGCGCTCAGCAACATGCCGAAGAGGCCAAGGCCCGCGTAAAAGCAGAAACCAGCAGCCGAGATTTGCGATCGCGCCTCCAACGTCAGCAGCGCTACACCCTACAGTTCAAAGCTGCCCTAGAAAAATCACTCACCGTCAGCGCCCGCTCGGTTAAAGCTGAAGTGACTCGCCCCGTGCCCTTCAAAGATTCGGCCTCAGTCGTCATGCCCAAAGTGCAGCGCATCATGCCCTGGGCCTCTGCTGAGTCCTCACCGTTTCAGGGCATTGATCCTCACTTAGAGACGCTTATTCGCAATGTCGGCAAGTCCGGCGAGGCTGCAAATGTCAGTCCTAAAGCTGAGCCTTTTAGAGATGAGCCTGCTCAAGCAACCGAAGTAGCCGCTGTTAGTCCGCCTGCTGAGGCTGAAGCTGAACTTTGGCAAGATTTAGAGCGCGTGATGAATACGGCCTCTGCGGTTAAGCCTGCGGCTGATTCTCTGACTGATTCTGCGGCTGAGAAAACTGAAGATAAGCCTGCTGAAGTGCCTACTGAACCTACTATTGAGACGGCAGCAGCGGTGACTGAACCCTCTGGCTTCGAGTCTTCTAAAACGCCTAAGCTGAACTGGCAGACTCAGCTTAAAAACACGCCTGCCGAAGGCATTGAGCTTGATGACGATATGCCCTCTGCCGCCGACCTTGCGCCAGCGCTGCCTGCTGAAGATCCCGCCGAAGCACCTATTCCAGAGATAGATCCCGCTGCGGTTGAGGCTTCTTTTACCGCCGCTACCCGGCAGCGGCTAGAGAAAGAGGTTGACTTCACCGAGCCTTCTCCCTGGGGCCAACCGCTGACAAACGTTGAGCCTCAGCCAGCCGTTGCTCAGAGCGTCCCGACTGATTATTTACCGGCGACTGAGGGCACGACTGATTCGAGCGTTTCGCCTGTGGTAAAGCCTTTGCGATCGCAAAAGAAAATTGGTTCAATGGCCTCTGTTGAACTACCAACTTTCCCCAGCGCAAAAGTTGGTAGTTTTAGACGTTAGTAAAGCAAAACCGTTTTTGCTAGCGGCATATACAGAAATAGCCTTTGCGGCTAAGGAGATAACGTGGTATCGCTCAAAGAGGAGCTAATTGAAAAGATCCGTCAGTCGCCTGACGAAGAAATCAGTCAGCTCGCTTCCTTGCTAAAAGAATTACAGCAGAGGCAGCTAGAAATTCCCAACATTCTACAAATGCTAGAGGCGTTGCCGAAAGCGCAATCATCCGAAGCGTCGGAACCAGACTTTTCTAAAACCGTGCTGGAACGTATGGGTGGCGAACCTAAACACACGATTTCTGTCGGCGGTCTATCAGACAGAGATCGAAGGCGTGCTCTTATCTCAAACCGGTTACAGCAAAAGCACAAATCAGAGTCTTAACGTTGCTAGTTACGTTAATAGACACAGGGATTTTGGTTGCCCTGTATGATAGAGCAGACTTTCATCATGATCAAGTGATTGAGTTTTTGAGCAACTGTAGAGGTCAGCTCATCACGACGCTGGGATGCGTCACTGAAGTTATGTGGCTACTAGAACCTGACCGCCGTGCCCAGAATGAATTTTTGCATCATTTGCACGGGCGGGTTTACGATTGCGAGCCAATGCAAGCTAATGATTTTGTGAGGATGGCTGAATTGAATACTCAATATTCTGATTTGCCAGCAGACTTTGCAGATTTATCGCTAGTCGTTATTTCTGAACGCCTGGATATTTCAAGAATAGCGACTCTAGATAAAGATTTTGATATTTATCGACGTTACAGGAGTCAGGCGTTCGAGAGAGTATTCTATCCAGCGTCGAGGTAAGTTTGAGATGAGTGAGCCAGTTAGGGTTTTTGTGGGTGCAGATCGCTCTCAACTGATTGCGGTAAAGGTGCTAGAGCATTCGATTAAGCGCCATACTAAGCTGCCAGTGGACGTGCAGGCGATGGTGGATTTGCCAGTGCGGGTGCCGGTAGACCCGCTGAACTGGCAGCGAACAGGGTTTTCGTTCAGTCGCTTTTGTATTCCTGAGCTAGCAGGCTACCAGGGGAAGGCGCTGTATTTAGATGCTGATATGCTGGTGTTTACAGATATTGCGGCGCTGTGGCAGGTGTCTTTTGACCACGATGACGGCTCGGCTGACGGCCCGGCAAAGGTGATTATTCAAGAAGACCTACCAGAGGAGCACCAGCAGACGAACCAAAAGGTGGGGGCTCCGGCAAAGCGAGTGAAGCAGTGCGCGGTGATGCTGCTGGATTGCGATCGCCTCTCCTGGAAAATTGACGACATCATAGACGGCTTTGATAAGGGCCGCTACGACTACGAAAAGCTGATGTATGACCTGTGCATTTTAGAGGAGCAGGATATTAAGTACGCGGTGCCTTTCTGTTGGAATAGCATGGAGCACTATGAGGCGGGTAAAACGTCGCTGATTCACTATACGGATATGGCGACGCAGCCCTGGGTGTATGCGCAAAATCAGTATGGTGATCTGTGGCTCGCTGAAGTGCGGCTGATGCTGAAAGATAGATCTTTGAGGCGATCGCAGCTTAAAGAAGAAATCGAACTGGGTCATTTCCGCCCGTCCCTGCTGCTAGATTTGCGCCTGGGCCATCTCATGCCTGGGCCGCTAAAACCTCAGTTTCAAAAGCTGTTGCGTCTGATAGACAAGCCCTTTAAACCGCATAAGGAAGTCTATCGTCAGAAGAAAATTCGTAAGAATGCCATCAAAGAACGTCAGGCCGTCGAAGCCGTATCATAGAAAGCTTCAGTGCGGCGGTGAAGAGTATGAGTGAGCAGCGGATTTTGATTACGGGTGGGGCCGGATTCATTGGGAGTCGTACGGTTCGGCAGCTAATGTTGGATGCTGCTGGCCCGCAGAATAGCCCACAGAACAGCTCAGAGGCAGTGAAAATTTGGGTGCTTGATAGCCTGCATCCGCAAGTGCATGGCGATCGCCCGCAGCCGCCTGATTTTCCCGATGGGGTGACGTTTGTAAAAGGAGATGTGAGCGATCGCCCCCTCCTCACTCAGCTTCTTAGCACGGCGCTACCCACAATCATCATTCACATGGCGGCTGAAACGGGTACAGGACAGTCGATGGACGAGATCTATCGGTATTGCCATGTGAACGTGATGGGCACGGCGATTTTGTTAGAGGCGATCGCGCAAACCCAGATCCCGCTCAAGCGCTTCATTCTGATGTCTTCGCGCGCGGTATACGGTGAGGGCGCTTACTGGGACGCTCACCATCGTCAAACCGTCGTGCCACCGCCGCGCAAAATCGAAGACATGCAGGCTGGCATATTCGAGCCCTTAGTGCCTGGCAAAAAGCTAACTGCCGTACCGACCTGTGAATCCATTCCGCCTGCGCCGTCTTCTATTTACGCCTCTACCAAGCTGATGCAGGAGCATTTGGTCGCGCAAGCAGGCGCGGGTGCAGGCTGGAGCGCCACCTTATTTCGCTTTCAAAACGTCTACGGCCCCGGTCAGTCGCTCAAGAACCCTTACACAGGTGTGCTGTCGATCTTCTCAGGACAAATTCTCTCAGGCAAAACCCTCAACATATATGAAGACGGTCAGATTGGCCGCGACTTTGTATTTATTGATGACGTGGTGAATGCGCTGGTGCTCGCCTGCAAAGCCGATGTGCCACACGGCAGCATTATCAATATCGGTAGCGGTAGGCCCGTCACCATTCTAGAAACGGCGAGGCTGCTACTCAAGCTCTATGAGAAACCAACGAACGCCTATAAGATCACAGGTGACTTTAGAGCGGGCGATATTCGCCATGCGGTGGCCGATATTCAGAAGGCGCATCAGCTATTGGGCTGGCAGCCACAGGTAAGCCTGGAGTCGGGACTGGCTAAGCTGGCGGCCTGGTGTGAAGCAAACGTAGCAGTTGGTGAATAGGGCTCAGATGCCGCTAAGATAACCGCAGCTTAGACGCTGATATTAGGGTGTCGATATTTAGGAGAGCATATGAAAATGCTCGCATCTACATTATGAATTCATTTAAGTCTCTTTTTAAGCGAAACCAACCGCCATTAGGCGCGGCTTCGGGGGTAGAAACGTTCGACCCAGGGCCAAATTCACCTCGCTATGCTTATGCGTTTCAGTCGCCGTTTAAGCGGCCTCGCATTTTAATTTTGGTAGACAACGTGCGAGCGACCTACTTTTTGAGCTTTCATTACGTGCTGCAACGAGTGTATGAAACGGAGAGTCTGGCGTTTTTTGTGATTGATAGCGCTGAGGTTGAGCAGTGGACGAAGGAAAAAACGCCTGAAGATTTTGTGCAGCAGGTGGTTGAGGATGTGCAGCCTACGGTGGTGATTTTTAGTCGGTATGGTGTGCCGCATGGGGACGTGCTGCCAGGGCTCTTTAAGCAGCAAAAGATTGCGACGGTGTGCCATATCGATGATGACCTGCTAAATCTTAATGCGGATTTGGGTGCGGAAATTCAAAAGCGGCAGGGCGATCCGGCGGTGCAGGCGGCGAGACGAGTTTTGCTTGAGCAGACGGATCTGATTTATGCTTCTACCGCTTTTTTGGGCGATCGCTTCTCTGAGCAGTTCCCTCAGCAGCAGGTGTTTTACGGCATGTACGCGCCGTATCTAGACTTTCTGTTAGAAGATGACAGTCGCTCTAGACCGCCCAATGCAGCGCCTACAGTTGGCTATATGGGGTCTAAAGGACATCAAGTTGATTTAGATTTGATTGCCGATGAGATTGCACAGGTAATGAGCGATCGCCCCGACTTGCGCTTTGAAACTTTTGGCACCATCGCAATGCCTGCTGCGCTGCAGTCATTTACGGATCGCGTTAAATCTTATAAAACGAATACTGACTACGTGGGCTTCTTAAATCATCTCCATCAGCTCAACTGGGACATCGGCCTTGCCCCGCTAAAAGACACCGAGTTTAATCGCTGTAAAGCGCCTACTAAGTACGTTGAATATACGACCTGTGGGATCCCGACGATTGCGAGCGATGGCTATGTGTATGAGCAGTTTGCACCCGATGAGCAAATTGTGCGGGCAAAGCCGGGCGAATGGGCTGATAAAATTCGGCAGCTTTTGGATGATGAGTCGCTACGGCGCTCTTTGGTCGCTAGCGGTCAGGCTTACTGCACGCAGGCGTTTAGTTTGGATGTGTTAGAAGCTCAGGTCAAGGAGCTTTTGGCCCTGGTATGAGTGTCTAGATGCTGTTTAATTCTTGGCAATATGTAGAACTGCTGCTGGCAACCGCTCTGCTGTATTGGGCAACTCAAATACTCGTGATTAGACAGGGCGTGCTGCTGTTAGCTTGCTTGGTTTTTTATGCTGCCTGGAATCCTCTTTTCGTGCCTTTGCTAGTAGGCATAGTGCTGTTCCACTGGGGCGTTGCGCTTTGGCTAAATTCGCCCGTTGGTAAGCATAGTCCTATTCGTAAAGGTGTATTTGTAGGGGCGATCGCGCTCTCCTTAGCTGCCCTTGCCTATTTCAAATACGCCTATTTTTTTCTAGACAATCTGGTAGCGGGTGCGAACCTGTTAGGACTCTCCTTTTCACCCGCAGCGCCAGACATTATTTTGCCGCTGGGTATTTCTTTTTACACCTTTCAAGTCATTGCCTATACGGCTGACGTGTATCGCGATCGCATCTGTGCCGAACGAAATCCGCTTATCCTGATTCTGTTCATCGCCTTTTTTCCACAGCTCATTGCCGGGCCAATCTGCCGCATTTCGGAGCTAATGCCTCAGCTCAAAAGCATCCAATCTTTTCGGCTCAACAATCTGATAAACGGGCTATTTATCTTACTTGCGGGCTTTTTTCTTAAATCAGGAATCGCAGATGGGATAGCGCCTTACGTCAACGTGATTTTTGAGAATCCGAGTAATTACAGCGGCTATGACAATTTGATGGGGGCGATCGCCTTTGGCATTCAAATATACGGCGATTTCTGCGGCTATTCCTTGATGGCCGTTGGCTCAGCGCGGCTGTTTGGCTATCAAATCCCGTTCAACTTCAACCTGCCCTACATCGCCCATAGCCTGCAAAACTTTTGGCGACGCTGGCACATTACCCTGAGCAACTGGCTCAAAGACTATCTATATATTCCGCTGGGCGGCTCTCGCGGCGGGGCCGTGATGACCTATCGCAATCTATTGCTGACGATGGTGCTAGGCGGCATTTGGCACGGGGCAAGCTGGACGTTTTTCTTTTGGGGGCTGCTGCACGGGGGCGCACTAGCCGCCGAGCGGGCGTGGGGTAAACGACCCACTTTCTTGCCGCTCAGCTATCTGTGGACGTTTGGGGTAGTGACGCTTTCGTGGATATTGTTTCGGGCATCGTCGGTGCAGGCGGCCTGGCAGCAGGTGGGCCTGGTCGTGACGCCGGGTGCCGGTTGGTTTGAGAGCAGCTTGGGCGGTAGTTTTTATGAGCTAGTTTTGCTATTTATTCCAGCTCAGTTTGTATTGCATCGGTATACGGCTGAGGTGGCGGTGAGCGATCGCCCGATAGCTGCCTATATTCTGTTCCCCGTGCTGACTCTGCTTCTCTATTGTTTATTACACCGATAGCGTAGATTTCATTTACTTTCAGTTTTGAAGGGTCGAGGTTTGGGAGGCTTATGAAAATTCGTCAGTTTGCCTTTGCGATCGCGCTAACCTGGGCCACTGTCATCGGCGCAGATTCATTGGCTCGCCGCTATCGGCCTGAAATTAGCTTTCAGCGCTCAAACACGCCTACTCCTGAAACGACCATTCAAGCACTGGCTAACAGCACCGTCGAAAATCGTGAGGTTGATAGCCGCTACACTGTTTACAACATCGCTAAGCTTTCGCGGCACAGCCACCATGAGCAAGTAGACACCGCTTTTTTGGGCACGTCTCGAACCAAACTGCTAAAGCCTCAGATTGTTGAATGGGATAGCGCCGTTGTTTCAGCCGGTAACTCATACGGTGAAATTTCTTACAGCTATTTAATCGAAGCAGACGTTCTCAAGCGCGAGTTTCCTAATCTCAAGTATGTTTTTGTAGAAACCTCCCTTTTGACCCGACAAGCGCCTGCCCCTGACTTTGTAATGACGCCCGATCACCGTAAGTATCTGCCTTTCTTAGCCGCGCTGGGCCTAGAAATGGCAGGTACGGCGGCGGGCGAAAATATCAATACGTTTATAAATCAGCAGTCTGAGCAGTCTGCTCATATCAACGACAGCCATTTTTTCTGGCGCACGATTCCGATTCATTTAGAAAAGCACCGCGACCAGTTCAAAATTTCTACGCTGCTAAAACTCAACGAAACGCAGCAGCGAATGCCGGTTACGGCGTCGAATATCTTTAAGCAGCTTCAGGAAAATGGAGCGGCGGCGTTTGAGACTACTCGTAAAAGCGATAGCAAGGCAACACCGATTGCGGCTGACGATCCTAAAATTACTCGCTTAGAGAGCATTGAAGGTCGCTATCCGTGGAGCGATGAGTACAAGGCGCTAGCAGAGTGGGCCAGGCTTAAGCAGGTGACGATAGTCTTTTTTCAGCCGCCGGTTCGCAGCGATTTTTTGACCTTTCAAGAAGCGTATGGTTTAGAGCTGCATAGTACTGATATTGAGAAATTAGCTCAGGCGTCTGGCTTTCCTTTGATTGATTTGAATGTGCGATCGCTTGGCTATGCCGACGACTGGTCGCTGTTTTCAGATGCCGATCATTTAGGCACCTGTAAGGGTGACTATGTGTATTTGATGGCGCTGAAGGCGGGATTGGACGCATGGAAGGCGGATGGAGAGGTTTTGCCGCAGGTGAGCTTGAAGGCGGTGAGCGATCGCATCGACTGGTCAAAAACTGGCTGCGAGCTTTCTGAATAGGCCCTCAAATGCTTGTGAATACTGATGTATGGAGTATCCGGGAAGATATTCTCGTATGTTTTATGCATGATTGATTCGCGGCTTTAGCGGAAATACTGAGAAGCGAAAACAGTGGACATAACAAGTGTGATTGAAATGACGTTTTTACTGCGTGCATTCACCTGCGTTTATCGATTTACATTGCTTCTTATATAAAGGAATAGGCATTTACAAGGGGCCAGTGTGTTCTTTTTGTATATTCCTTCGGGCGTGCTGGGCACTATTCTTTCAGCAAGCTTTTGCTGCAAACAACAATCTAGTTGAAAACATTTTTGTGTATTTTGTCGTCGTAGAACGACAACTTTTCTGCACGACCAATCTTTCTCTTTTTCTATCTTTTTAGCTTGCAACCTTATTAGTGCCTGACCGATGACAGCCATGCTGTTGTCGGTCACTTTCTCTGGCAAGCAAAACGGGTCATCTCTCTTCTTCACCTTCAATTCGGATAGAGGCTTTTCTTATGCTTAGCGAATCATCAGCTTCAAACAATAGTGACTTTGTTTTAACGGGTGGAGATGCTGCGATCGCTCCAGACTCCTACGGTCTAGATTTTGACGGTGATAGCCGTCCTGATATCCTTTGGCACAACGCTGTTTCAGGTGAAAATGCGCTCTGGCTTACAGATGGCGAGGCTGATAATCAATACCGCGCTAGGGTAGAAATCGATCCGCTCAGCGGCGACTGGCATATCAAAAGCGCGGCTGATTTTGACTTGGACGGCCACTCGGATTTGCTGTGGCGCAATGAGAAAACCGGTGAGAATACGGTTTGGCTGATGGGTAGCGAGAACGGCGCAGACCGTCAGAGTACGCATGAGCTAGTGAGCATGGGTCAAGATTGGGATGTTCGAGGCGTCGCTGATTTTAATCAGGACAATAAGGTTGATATTCTGTGGCGCAATGACGTAACCGGTGAGAATGAAGTCTGGTTTATGGGTCAAGAGCAGGGCCTCGAAGTGCTCTCAACAGATGCGATAGATACGGTGAGCAGCGACTGGGATATTCGAGGCGTTGGTGACTTTAATCAAGACGGCAGTGCTGATACCTTATGGCGAAACCAGCAAACCGGTGAGAATACGGTTTGGTTTATGGGTGGCGAAAATGGCCTTGAGTTTCAATCGTATGAGCGGCTGAAGGCAGTTTCGACTGACTGGAAGATTCATGGCGTAGCCGACTTTAATCAAGATGGCGATGTTGATATCTTTTGGCGGGCTGAGAGTGCAAGTAAAAATGTTGTTTGGCAAATGGGCGGAGACAACAATACTCAAATAGAAGCTGAAGCTGTACTGCCTTATCTGAGTGGCGCTTGGCAGCCTATTATTTCGGGCTGGGGGCTACCTACAGGTGCTGCGCCTGCTGAGTCTGGCACTGAAAACAACGTTGTTGAGCCACCTGTTGCCAATGAGAATACAGATAGTCTGAGCGCTAATGAAGCCGGAAATTCGGAGATTCTTTGGCACAACCGAGCCTCGGGCGAGAACGTGCTTTGGCAGATGAGCGGTGTGCAGGGGAATGAGGTGCGATCGCGCGCTACTCTCGATACTTTAGGTGGCGCATGGCATATCAAGAGTACCGCCGACTTTAATGCAGACGGCCAGCTCGATTTGCTATGGCGTAATGAGCGCACGGGCCAGAACAAAGTTTGGTTTATGGGCGGCGAGAATGGCACCCAAAAGCAGGGAGAAAAGAATCTAGAGAGCTTGAGTAAGGATTGGGATATTAAAGGCGTTGCTGACTTTAATCAGGATAGCCAGACTGATATTTTATGGCGCAATGCCGAGACGGGCGAGAACAGCGTTTGGTTTATGAGCGGTGAAGATGACTCAACCATCCAATCTACGGGCACGATTAAGACCGTTCGCGGTGGCTGGGATATTCGCGGCATTGGTGACTTTAATCGAGACGGCAGCGCTGATTTGCTGTGGCGCGATCTCGAGTCAGGAAAGAACTCAATTTGGTTCTTAGGCGGCGAAGCTGGTCTGGACTATCAGTCTGACGCTACGCTCAAAACAATCTCTGGGGGCTGGCAGATTCAAGGCGTTGCCGACTTCAACAAAGACGGCGATCCTGATATCTTTTGGCGTCACGAAGCCGCTAGCCGTAACGGCGTTTGGCAAATGGGCGGGGCTAACAATACTCAAATCGAAGCTGAAATTGCGATCGCTGATCTAAGCGGCTCCTGGCAACCAATGATAGCTAGCTCAATCGCAGCGCCTGCTGTTAAGGCACTTGGGCAAGCACTTGAGCAAGACGGATTCGACATCAAATTTGACTATCGCTTTGATATCAACAACTGGTTCGATAGTCAAAAGAAAGCCGCCTTAGAAAGCGCTGCCGAGATTTGGGAGTCCATTATTTTAGATGACTTCGAGAATATTGCAGCAGGTACAACTGTCCATGCTTCTGACCCTAATGGCGGTGGACTCAGGGCCTTTGAATTAGAGTATGAGATTGATGATTTGGTGGTGTTTGCTTTTGCCAAAGACCTGCCATCCTTGACGCTAGCGCAGGCCGGGGCCACGACTTATGAGAGCGATCGCAACACCGCCTCCGTCTTTCAACCCTGGCTCGGTGAAATTGACTTCAACACCCGCGAATCCTGGTTTGTTGATTCAGATCTGCAAGGCAGTCCCGAGGTGCCTTTTGGCCAGGCTGATTTCTTATCGGTTGCCGTTCACGAACTCGGCCATATTTTAGGCATCTCTTCGAGCACCGATGCTTTTAGCGCGCTAATAAAGAATGGACAGTTCACGGGAGAAAAGTCAACAGCGCTTAATAATGGCAATCCTATTCCTTTAGATCCCAAGGGCTCTCATATTAAAGACGACTTTGAGGTGCCTGGACTGGGCGAAAACGCATTAGATCCAAGACTCTCTAAAGGCACTAGAAAGCTTTTGACTAGGTTGGATGTAGCGCTGTTAGACGATATTGGCTACACCATCGACTATTCATCTCTAAATTCTGTACCGAAGATTGAAGTTCTTGCTATCCAGCAAAACGGTCAGGACACGAACAAACTGCAAAATGGCAGTTCATACACCCTACGCTGGTCAGATAACTTTTCAGAGGCCGTAAAGATCGAACTGTACGAGGGCAACAGATACAGGCGCACTATTGAAAGCTCAACCGATAGTGACGGCCAGTATACCTGGCAGGTGCCGAACGATTTGGACAGTGACAGCTTCTACAAAATCAAGGTGAGTAGCGTCGATAGCAGCGGCGTCTCAAGCATTAGCGATATTCCCTTTACCGTTAGTCCCAAGCCCTTGCTAACCGTTAACTCACCTAGCTCAGGCACTTCTCTTAGTACCAACAGCAGCTACGAAATCACCTGGCGCGACAACCTGGACGAAACTCTGAAAATCGAGCTTTACCAAAACGGTCAGTTTAAGCGCATACTCACTAACTCAACCGCCAGCGATGGCAGCTACACCTGGCGTATTCCTTCCTATATTCAGAGCGGCAACAACTACCAGTTCCGACTCACTAGCCGAAGCGATGAGAGCATCTCTGAATATAGTGAGCAATTCTCTATTGCGGATAGGTAGCTTGCGCCCCTTTATTCAGACGGTACGCTCTCAGAAGGCGTATCACCAATTGGGGCCGGATCGGACACGTCAGGCAACAGCAGTTCTTCGACGCCATCGCTACCCTCACTATCCAACTCGCGAATAATCGCCGGACTACTGCGCTGTGGTCGATTAAAAATAGCCTCTAGCGCCTGATCTAGCGTCTCTGCCATCGCAATTCGGTTCTGATAGGCCACAATTACCCTGGCTAAAATCGGCAGCCGGTTTTGCTCAGCTTCTAAGTACAAGGGCTCCACATACAGCAAAGATTGTTCAATCGGAATAACCAGCAAATTACCCTGATTAGCCCTAGATCCTTGTGTATTCCAAAGCGAAATTCGCTGAGAAATATCGGGCTCCTGATTGATTCTCGCTTCAATTTGTTCGGGGCCAAATACCAGCTCTTGCTTAGGAAACTGATAGAGAAGCTGACGGCCATACTGTTCGCCATCTGACCGAGCGGCAATCCAGGCGACTAAGTTGTTGCGCTGGGCAGGTGTGAACGGACGCAATAGCACAAACTCTCCCGCTTCTTCTCCGGGGAGTTCCATCGTCACATAGTAAGGCTCTACAACCTGCTGTTCGTTGGCATAGATCTCGTTAGGAGCCCGCCACTGATCCTCTCGGTTATAGAAAACCTGAGGGTCGGTCATGTGGTAGGTGAGAAGCTGATTGGTTTGGATAAGAGAGAAATCTTGAGGATAGCGAATGTGAGAGAAAAGGGCGGGTGGCATGGCCGAAAGGGGCTCGAACAGGCCAGGAAAAACCTCTGACCAGGTGCGAATGATCGGATCGCTGGCGTCAGCAATGAAGAGCCGAACGGAGCCGTTGTAGGCATCGACAACAATTTTGACGGAGTTGCGAATGTAGTTGAAGGCGTTATCGCCAGGGTCGGAGTAGGGGTAGCGATCGCTCGTCGTATAGGCATCAACAATCCAATACAAATAGTTCTCACCTGACTCTGCTTTGGGCGATGAAAACTCACCCTCCGCGTCAGCAACCACCAGGTACGGATCGCCGTCAAACTGCAAAAATGGAGCAATTTGCTTCACGCGCTGTTTGATATTACGCCGAAACATAAGCTGCGTATCGGCGGTAAAGTTGTCGGTGAGCAGCATCTTCCAGTCGCCCAAGTGCTTGGCAAACAGCAGCCGCTTCCAAAACGCCCCAATATTGATGCCGCCATCACCGTCATAGCGGTTGTACACATTTTCACTGCCGCTCGGATAGTCTAGCTCCGACACCTGGCTATCGGTCATGATGTAGGTGTTGGTGAGTTCGCCAAAGTAGATACGCGGCTTGCCAATTGGAATCGAGCGGGCAACGCTGGCCGAGCTGGGGTTGTGTGCGATATCTTTGATGAAATATTCGGGTAGGCCACTGGGCCCTGCGGTATTGACTGGGCTCATGGTAAAGCCGTAGCCGTGAGTGTAAATCAGGTGTTCGTTAACCCACGTTTGGGCCTCGGCTGGCACCTCTTCGTAGTTCAGCTCGCGCGCTGAAATAAGCACCTGTCTGCGGTCGATAGCATCGTCGTCTCCGATTAGCGCGTACCGGTCTACATCGGCATCGGCAAATTCGTAGTACAGCCGAATCTGTTGGAGCTGTCGGTTGGAGTCCAATAGCGGGCGCGTGTCCCACAGGCGAATGTTACGAATGGTCAGATCGTTTTCTTCCAGGTCGGCGGTGGTGAGGCTTCCCTGCGGATCAAACTGTTCTGTTTCGATATCTGTGAGGCCAAACGCATCGCGAGAGAAGGCGATAGTGCGTTCAATATAGGGCGTTTCTCGCTGAAGTTCGTTGGGCTGTACAACAATGCGCTGCACGACCCAGGGTACGATTGTGTTGCCTAGAAGCGCGCATAGCAGGTAGAGGGCGATCGCAAACACAACGGGATGCGCTATGAAAAATCTGCGCCACTGGCTCCACTTTTTACGCCCTTTCGGCAGGCCACTTCTGATTGAGCCGTTCGTAAAGGCACCATTCCTTAGCGCACCGTTTCTCAGCGCACCGTTTCTCAGCGCAATATCTCTAAGCGACCCTACCGTCTGAAACCCGTCGATTTTCTCCATTTTGGGCCACATGACCGTGCGCCATACCAAAAACATGCCGAGCCCTAACGAAATTAGGCACAGCGCTGAATCGACGGGCAAATCAACGTGAATATCGGTAAAGCTCGCGCCGTAGGTGACGCCCTGCTCTGAAAACAATAGCTCGAAGCGGCCTAGCCAATGGCTCATAGAAGTGACGATGAGCAGGCTGGCGGCGATCGCATACAAATGCCGCTGCTGTGGACGCGAAAACCCTGCAAATCTTCCCTGGCTAAGCGTCTTGCCAGCCAGCAAATACAGCAGCGTCGTTGCCACCAAAACAAACAGCAGCAGTCCTGAGAGCCAAAAGTTCACCAGCTCTAGCAGCGGCAGCTCAAAAATATAAAAGCTCAGTTCGCGCCCAAAGACGGGATCGCTTTGACCAAAAGAAGAGGGGTTAATCGCAGGCAATACCCTGGCCCATTCTTCGGCGGCGATGATGCTAAAGCACAGGCTCAGGGCGATCGCCCCGATTTGAATAAGCCGCTGGGGAAAGGCAATTAAAGTGATCGCACCCCCTACCGCCAGCCCTAATCCAATCGGCTGCTGCACGAGCTGCCGGGCCAGTATCCAGTCGAGTTCAAAGTCTATGCCAAAGGGCGCTGGAATCGCGGTGCGTATGGTGCTGAGTTCTATCGCGGCCAGGTAAACGTGATAGATCAAGCTGGCGCTGAGGAGAATACCTAGTAGCAATAGCAGAGGCAGTAGTCCTCTTAGCCCGATGCCTACTTGCAAGTTAGCCTGGTTCGGCAGCAGACAGTTTTGGCTAGCCTGGAGGCGGTTAGCGATGCGAAAGTTATAGAAGAAAACGCCAAGGCTAACGAATAGCGCCAGCAGGCCCAGGCCGATTTGGGTAAGCGATCGCAGCCAAAACTCGTTCAAAAAGTTCAGCTCAGCAAACCACATGCCCTCGGCCCAGTAGTAGGTGAGAACGTAGGCGGCGATCAGGAGGAGGATGGTTGCGATCACAGCTTTTTTACCAGCGGGCGATCGCACCCCTCTCACCCAACGACTACCCAGATGCCGATGCGGACGAACAGGCCGCTGAGAAACGCGATCCGAAAGGCGATCGTCAACACTAGCCATCTTGATTTACTCCACTGACCAGTCCCAAGACTGACCGCTACCGTCCCCAAAAATCTATCGCACGATAGCCCAACTCAGCCATCATTTCTCGCAGCAACGGAATACTCAAACCCACAACATTTGTATTGCAGCCTTCAATTTTTTCGACAAACATACTGCCCTTGCCGTCTGTCGCAAACGCCCCAGCACACTGCATTGGCTCGCCTGTTCTGATATAGGCTTCAATCTCGTCGTCAGTGACGTTTGCAAAAAATACCTTGGTCATGCGGCACCTGACTAAGGGCTCGCAGTTTGGGGCAATCAGGGCGTAGCCAGTGTAGAGTTCGCCTGTGCCACCGCGCATTTTCTGCCAGCGGGCGATCGCTTCGGCCTCACTCTCAGGCTTGCCGTAGATAGTGCCTGCGATCGCCAGCACCGAATCACAGCCCAGCACCAGCGCACTTGGAAACTGGGGCGCGACCGCCTCAGCCTTGCCTCTCGCCAGTACCTTTACCAGCTCTGGCGGATCGCTAATCACAACCTGATCTTCATCGAAGTTGCTCGGACACACAAAGGGCTGAATACCAGCGTCTATCAGCAGCTTTCGCCGCGCCACCGAAGCAGACGCCAGCACAAATTGAATATCAGCCATAAAAACCCAAAAAGCAAGTAATCAATACACCGAGAAAGACGCCACCGTCTGCTTCATCGTCTGCTTCACCTTGTCCCATCTGCGCTCGGGAATAGAAGCATTAAACGTATAGAGCTGGCCGCGACGAACAATCACACTCGCCAAATCATGACGCGTTCCCGAAGGCAAATTAGCAATATATTCCAAAATGTAATACAGCTTATCGCCCGCCTCAAACGACTGAGCATTGACCAGCTCTACGTTGCGATCGTCAGTACTCATCGAGGTAATGCTTTTAGAAAGCTTGTAGCCAACTTCTGTAGGGGTACCCAAGTCCGGCAGTGTTTTGCCACCTGAAACGGGGCTAATGACCACGCTAACGTTTTCACTGGCGTTAATGATGTCGTGAAAAACCGTATCCGGCCCGCCAGGCACATCCGCCTCTACCCACCCAGTTGGATACTTAAACTCGTAGCCCTCATAGCTGTCGTTGTACGATTGCAAACTCGTCGTGCTAGAGCAGCTTTGCAAGCCCTGTGCCCCTACAAACAAACAAACAACCAACAGCAGCGTAGCAAATCGCTTAAACATTTTTAAGATCCCTCTATCCTCATAGCTACTGTCAATTGTGCCATGAGGCGGTGAATCGCAAAAGGAAAGCGAAGCGACCTTTACAAGGGCACTTCGCTTTACAAGGCACTATTTATCTAGCCATTTGTTCGTCCGGCCGATCTGACCGCAGGCTAGATTTTGGAGTATGCAGCAGATCTATCGGTTAATAACAGTGTCATCACCATCAGTTACGACGTCTAGCTCTTCACGGCGAATGGTTGCTTGCTCGCTGACCATTTCCTGCTCTGTCTCTTTACGAACGTTCACTTCTTCACGTACAAACGCTTCTTTACCAACGGTTGCTTTCTCAGCGTATACTTCTACGCGAGCAACTTCGCCATCTTCGAATGCGTGGTTAACGTCAGTGCTAGTCGTTGTCGTAGGCGCTGAGCGCTCAATAACAACGCGCTCTTTCTCAACAGGAATAGATACGCTAGTAGTCTCAGTTTCTACGTGCTTACCAACTCGTACGTCACCTGCTTTGTAGCGGTCTTTACCTGCAATCAGGCGCTCTTCGTAAAGACGAATAGGCTGGTTGGCTCTCTCAGTTTCAGGAACCGTATAAAGATCGGCGTCGTGATCTTCGTAGCTATAGGTTTCGTTGGTGTAAGCTCTGCCGCTCACTGGGGTAGCGCCTGCAACAGCCGCACTCTGACCAACGGTGTTTTCGCGATACACACCACGAACGTTCTCTTCGTAGTCGTAATCTACGCTACTAATACCATCGTACTTAGGCAAATTCTCTACCTGCTCTTTTGTAAGGCCGGAGACATAAACACGTTTCTGGGAGTTGTCAAACTGGGCGCGACCGATCGGCAGCAAGACCTTTTTACCAAAGATCCAAACGCCTGTATCAACAATCAGGTAGCGGAATTGACCCGTGGTGCTATCAAACAAACCGTCTTCTATAGTACCGACTTTATCGTCGCCGTCTGCGTATACGCTGTAGTCGTCAAGGTGACTGAGACTAGGATCGCTAAAAGTGTTGCGATAATCGGGGTAAGTTTCTTTCAGGCTGACAAGTGCCATGCGTTGGTTTCTCCATTTCTAATTATGTTCTTCGCGTGTTTAACGCTATGTAAACAATGTAGCGATTTCTCTTTGAGGTTTCATGAATAAATAGAGAGAGATACTCTTTTTGCAAAGTACTCAAATAGGCGTAAGCAGAACAGTCAAAAGAAAAGAGAGTGCCAATACATCAGCACTCTCTAAAATTCACGAACCTGTATTGTAAGATCTTGCGAAGAATGCTTCTAGCGAACAACAGCTCTGGGCTTTTTAGCACCTACTGAAGAACCGATCAGAGCGGCTACCAAACCGAGCAGTGAACCAATCAAGAAGTAGAGCCCACCTTTAGCAGCCGTTGCAGCAGCCTGGTCAGCATTGATATTAGGAACGGCTTGCGCAACCTGCTCTTGGCTAGGAATCTCTAAACCACCGGGCTGTTGAACCTGATTGAATACGCCACCTGCCGCATCGCCTACGCTAGTGGCTAACACGCCGAAGGTACCTGATACACCGCTAGCTAGCAACCAGCCACTAATCACAAGCGTGGTTGCCCACATGATAGTGCCGTTGAGCATAGCTGTTTTGCTATTCATGGGGCCACACGATGAGGCCATCACCCATGCGCCTAAGAATAAGGAGATTAACAGGCTAATAACAGCCCAAATGCCTAAGCTGGTGCCGATTGTTCCGGGAGCAGCTTCACCTGCGGCAAATCCACCTATGGATGCACCCAGCGCGCTAAGCATTAGCTGTGAAACAACAGCTACAACAATACCGGCGAAGATTGGGCCCCATCGCACGGTGTCATGGTATTCGGCTACGATGCCAGTAGGCACGGGCGCAGTGCGAACGCCCACGTCAGTTCTGTCGTTTCTCTCTGTATATGTCATAGTCAAGACTCCTTAAAGTGCTGTAGATTCTTTTGTGTTTGCTTAATTCTTAGCTTTCTTACGGCTAGAACTGCTGCTAGCGCCGACATCACTCTACGACTGCTAACGAGCGTTGTCTTTCGCAAACGCTTCTCCTTTAGACTATGCAGACGGCGCTTTATATGAACCTACCGAAAGTTAGAGACAGTAACATCCAGGTAGGTATAGTTTTACTCATAACAACATTTCAGTACCTCTAGAATCGCCTAGCCTTCAATACTCTCTCCTCCGGTGGAAGGAAAAGAGAAAACTACTTGGCTATGCTGGCTCACAGTCGTAAATCGTTTAAACGAAGGTTAGCTACTATGGCCCTGCACAAAATAGGCGATCGCCACCCCAACTATAGAGATACCTACTTCAAGGGGCGTGACCTTAAGGGCCTAGACGTTTATAGCGCCGAAAATCATAAGGTAGGAAGCGTTGACGAACTGCTGGTTGATGAGCAAGATCAGTTACAGTACCTAGTCGTCAAATCTGGTGGGCATAAGAGGGTATTAGTACCGGTTGACCGCTGTACTGACCTTCCTAACGAAAATCGAATTTATACCCGCACTCTCAATCGAGAAGAGTTTGGTCACCTATCAAAGTACGACGATAGTCAGTACGTAGTGGGTCGGGGACTAGAGATATACCAGATGACGCCGCTCGAACAGTCAGTGCCGGTTGAAATGACGGTGCCTGTAGAGGAACGAGGGCTTGCAACTGAGCCTATGGCCACGAGAGAATTTGAGCCAGCTGTAGCCAGAGAAGATGTTGTTCAAGACGTGGCAGAGAAAAAAGATCGGCCTATTCAGCTATACGAGGAACGCATAACCACTCAAAGGCAACGGGTGAAAACTGGCGAGGTGAAAATTTCAAAGCGTACGGTCACTGAGACGAACGGTACCGCTATTCCTATCACCAAAGAGAAAGTCATTATTGAAATAGAGTCTATTTACGGTGGAGAGACACGTGTAGACTTTGGGGATGCTGAAGTGGCTGAAGATGGCACCGTTCGCATGGGCATCTACGAAGACCAAGCTGAAGTTTGTCGCCGCGTAGTCCCCTACCAAAACGTCACGGTTCGCAAAGAAACCATGCAAGATGTGGTGAGAACTCAAGAGACTATTCGCCGCGAAGAGTTAGACGTTAGCTCCCAAGGAGCCCCGGTTGCTGATTTGGTAGACTGGCACGAATGAGGTGCTGACCCTTAGGCTGACAGCAGACGGGCTTACAGCCCAAACAACCCTTCTAAACGCTTCCGAATCCACTCAACCGGGTTTAGATTGTAATCGTCCGAGTTGATCAGACCCAGCTTTCGTAGCTGACGGCCCTGCTGGGAAAGTTCTTCCTCATGACGAGCCATTTCTTTGACAATGACATCGTACAGATGAGGCTGATCGCGTAGCAGCTTCTTGAATCCTTTGGGACTAATAGAAAACAGCGTTGTCTCCTCGACTGCCCTGACCGTGACCGTTCGCGGTACGTTCAACATTAAAGAGAACTCCCCGACAAACTGTCCTGTTCTCATGATGGTCGCTTGTTCGGGGTTTGCGTCAGTACTTTCAAGCGTGTATCCCACCGCACCACACAGAATAATGTAGAATGCGTCTCCTGGGTCACCTTCTTGATAAAGCGTTTCAAACGGTTCTAGTCGCTTGCGATGGCCGATTTCAACGAGCTTGCGTAGTTCTATCTCGGTGCAGTTTCTGAAAAAGGAAAGCTGCTTGAGTAAGTCTCTAACGGCAACGGGCTTAGACAGGGTGTCTAAATTATTTTCGTGGGTTGATGAGGTTTGTGCGATCGCTAAATTAGGCGTACGGTTCCACAAGTCCAGTCGGGGTGAGGCAAGCCGAATACCGTGCTGCTTCAAGTTTTGCAAAATAATATAGTTGAGCGAACTTTCCAGCATAAACTTCGTATCAATCTGGTTGCTCCAAACCCAAAGCTTAAAGTCCAAAGCGTTTTCTCTAATTGCGGTGAAGTAGACCTCCGGTGGATGCTCTAGCGAAACTGTTTCTTCTAGATAGGCCGAGTCCATTAGTACTTCAATCACCAGTAGCGGATCGCTTTCGTGCGTCACGCTAACTAGCATAGAAACCCACCCTTTGGTATTAGAGTATGTCCAGTTGATGACCTGATTGCTGACCAAATGGCTATTAGGCACAACAATATGCTTTTGGGTGAGGGTTCTGATCACAGTAGATCGCAGAGAGATTTCGGCAATGTAGCCACTTAAGTCATTAAGCTCAACAAAGTCTCCTACTTTCAGCTTGCGCTCAATCAGTAGCGCTAACCCGCTGGTAAAGTCTTTGGTAATTTCTTGCAGGCCAAAGCCAATACCGATGCCTAAGCTCCCTGCTAAGACAGCTATTGAAGCTAAGTTAATCCCTGCAAATTGCAATAGAACAATGCACAGCAATGTTCCTGACGCATAGGTTGTAATCGCTGCGATAGATTCTCTTGTGCCCTGTTGCAACCCGAGCCGGTTCAGCAAATAAAGCGATAGCACACGCTTTATGCCCAAAGAGATAGCGACCGTGACTAAAACAATGAGCAGAAACTGAGCGATCGCACTCACCGAAATCGTTCGACTCCCTATCTGAAGGGCCGATGCTTCTAATCCTAATTGAAACTGCCCCACGAACCGATTCATCCGCCAGTGCCTGCTAGTAATCTTTTCAGCAGTTTACTTAGGCGCGCTCAGGCTTTTCAAAAAACATAAGGTGCTGTTGCGGTAACCGATCATCTGTCTTAGTCCACACTAGGCCCGCTGCTGTTAACTCCTTTTTCACCTGCTTTTGAGACATTTTATGATGTTTTTTAATCAGTACTAAAGGATTCTCAGCGCGATACTCAGCCAGCACCACCTGCCCGCCCGGCTTGAGTGCTTTCACAATACCTGCCATCATTTCTGCTGGATAGGCAAACTCATGATAGGCGTCAAACATCACGGCCATATCAATGCTCTCATCAGGCAGATTTGGATCTGACTCGGCGCTCAATACAGTCTCTACGTTTTTAACGCCATACTCATCGCGTTCAGCCTCTAGCAGCGCCAGCATTTCTGGCTGCACATCAACTGCAATCACTTTCCCTGTCATCTACCCAATGCGCAAGCTGAAAGCTGATGTAGCCTAGCCCTGCGCCAATATCGGCAACCACGTCATCGCGTTCTAGCATGAGCGCGTCTACCGCCATATCCGATCGTTCTTCGGTAGTACGGCTTGGGCGAGCGAGCCAGTTCGCGCCCTGATAGCCCATGACTTCGGCAATTTCGCGACCGTAATAGACTTTGCCGATGCCGTCTGAGCTGGGCGTTTTGTAGCTGTAGGGGCCGTCAGTGGGTTCCGTTGCACTGGCGGCGCAGCCTATGGTGAGCGTCAGGAGTAGGCAAATTGTGCAAATGCGGGCGAAGGGGCGGAAGTGCTGAATTAATGACTGGCAGATAGAACGGGGCATGGCAAGGTGTGTAGCAAGTATGTCTTGCCATTGTCGGTCATTATCTACGGCTTCTACTTGAGGATTCGTTACTTTCATAGACAACCCTTCCAGTCGATAGCACCCTCTCTTTTATTTGAGCTGCCTGCTCGGTCTGTTGGGCTTTCCAGTAGTCTATATACTTTTGTTCGACCATTATTTGAGCCGTCTTTGAACTGGGTTTTGCGGGCGATCGCACTCATCGCCAACCGACCAGGCAATGCCGCCAATCGCGCGCTCAAATAAAGGCATAAGCAAAGGGGCGATAAGCTGCTGCGTACAACGGCTCTAATTTACCGCATATGCAGTCCTTGCCAAGTGAATGTAGCTATCAACTAACCGCTTAGGGAACGCAAATGATTCCTAAACCTGACATTTGCTTAATATGACTATCAAATGAGACAACGTTGGCAATGCCTAAACGATTAGACATCGCTAACAGCGAGCAATCTGTATAGCTCCACCTTTTATCGTCATAATTGCAAAAAGCATCCCATACTGCTTTGTCATCTGAATCTGACAGATTTATGTATGTGTGCTCTTGCCGAAGAATGCAGCCCACTTGGATAGAGGCTTTTGGAGAAATTTTCGCTCTCATCCAAGTTACTGTTTCGTCTAGCACTGTGGAGAGAATCACCCATTCAAGATCGGAGTTTTCCAAAACGTAGCGCTCAATCTGATCGTAGCGAGTCTCAGATTGAACGAACAAGGCAACTAGCGCAGAAGTATCCCACAAAACCCGCGTCATCAAAGTCCTTTATAAAGGACATCATCAATATGCTCTGCATAGTTGGTTTCTACTGCCTCAGAGCCTTTTGCTTCGGGCTCTGCAACTGCAAAACTACCGCGTAGCTCCCAAGTACGAGTTTTTGTAATATCTCGTTTAGGCAGCTCGTCGTCTACATACTTAGTGAATGCCTTGAGCAGGACAGCCTCAACTGACTGTCCTGCTGATTCAACCTGGCTAACTAACCTATCTGGAATATCAACTGTTAACTTCGCCATATTGATTCACTTCGTCTCAGGAGTGCTGTGCTTTATATTATCGAACCGCTATCGGTTGCTATTCGCTTTTTCCCGAGCAGCAGTTTCTAAATTAAACAATACCTGCAACGTCTCCATTGCATTGTCACGCGCGTCCATATCTCTTTGAGCGCGTAGTTGCGTCATCGGATCGTGCAAAATTTTGTTGACGATGCCACGAGTGAGCGCTTCAACGACGCCGCGATGCTTCTCAGAAAATTCTGAGCCCAAACGCGACATGGCTTTTTCTAACTCTTGGGTGCGAATGGTTTCTACTTTGCTGCGCAGGCTGCTGATAGTCGGTACGGTGTCGAGCGATCGCAACCAGTCCATAAACGCCTCAACCTCCTCATCTAGCAGCGTCTCAGCCTCCATCGCCATCTGCCGACGACTCTCCTGATTCTGCGCCACTACCGCCTTCAGGTCATCTACATTAAAGGCAAACACATTGTTAATTTCGCTGATATTGCTATGCACGTTACGAGGCACAGCGATGTCAAACACCAGCGTTGAGGAACCATCGCAAACGGGCTCCAAATTCTCCCGGTGCAAAATTGGTTCTACTGAAGAGGTGCAGGTGAACACCACATCTGCGGCGACTACCGCATCCAACATGCCCTCAAGTGTGCCGGTTGTAATATCAACGTCGCCAAACTGTGCGGCCAGTTCGTCAGCTCGCTTAATGGTTCTATTGAGCAGCGTGATTTTACTGGCTCGCTTAGAAATGAGATGCTGCACCAGCAAACGAGCCATTTTGCCCGCGCCCAAAATTGCAATATGGCAGTTGTCAAAGCTCTCAACTTTCATCAGCGCAAGCTCTGCTGCTGCCGAGCTAATCGACACCGCGCCCGTGCCCAGGTTCGTTTCAGTGCGAACGCGCTTACCGGCCTTAATAGAATCTTTGAGCAGACGGTTGAGAATGCGACCAACGCCCTTGTGCTGCTGGCCTAAGCTAAGCGCGTGCTTTACCTGCGCTAGAATTTGGCCTTCGCCCAGTACCAGGCTGTCGAGCCCTGCTGAGACGCGCATCAGGTGCATGACCGCATCTTGCTGAAGCAGTACGAACAGGTGGGGGCGCAGTTCGTTTAAAGAAAGGCCACTGTGCTCGGAAAGGAAGCGCATCACGCCCTGAACGCCTGCTTCGGTTTCGGTGGTGACAATGTGAATTTCGAGACGATTGCAGGTGCTGAGAATAGAAACTTCTTCGAGGGTGTGCGAGCTGCTGAGATGAGCGATCGCGTCTGCGACCTGTGCAGAAGGAATGCTGAGTTTTTCTCTGACTTCAACGGGCGCGGTCTGGTGACTGAGCCCAACAACGGCAATGTTCATCTTGGCTTCCTTCTTGGCTTCCTAAAGAGTTCTGCGAATGAAGAATCTTCTATTCATAGTGAAGGGGCAAACACCCCTATTCCTAAAGTATTAAATAACCTAAGCGCTATCTCAAGAAAACTCAACAAAACTCCATTTTAAGAGATAGGAATAGAACAGTGCTTAATAATTAATAGTTAGAAAACATCAGCCAACAGCACAAAAAAGAGACTTTGGATTAGTTCCGAAGTCTCTTTTTGCGCCCTGTGTCATTTTCTCGGGCATAGACATGCTACGCCCGAGAAAGAGGCTACTTAAACCAAATTCACACGCTTAGGATTGCCGCCCATGTGAACGGTATCAACAAAGCGAGCCGTTTTAGACTGGCTAGAGATAACCAAACTCTGAGTGCGGTAGCCGCCGTTAAAGAAGCGAACGCCGTTCATGAGCGTACCGGGCGTAATGCCGCAGCCTGCAAACAAGACGTTCTGACCGTTGGCAAGCTCTTCAGCAGTATAAATCTTGTCAGGATCGTTGATGCCCATCGAAGACAAACGCTCAAGGTTAGCCTCTTTGCTTTCGCCAATCAAACCCGTTTTCACAACCGCAGGATCGTAAATGAGCTGACCTTGGAAGTGACCGCCCAAGCAGCGCATAGCTGCTGCCGAAATCACGCCTTCAGGCGCTGCGCCAATACCCATCAGGGCATGAACGTTCGTGCCTTCAAAGCCACAGGAAATCGCGGCAGAAACGTCGCCGTCGCTAATTAGGCGAACGCGGGCACCGGCATCGCGGATCTCTTTGATCAAATCGTTGTGACGCTCGCGCTTCATGACAATCACGACTAGCTCGTCTACGCCGCGCTCTAAGCACTCGCCCAAAATCTTGAGGTTTTCAGCGGGTGACTTGTTGATGTCTACTTTGCCTTTTGCAGCCGGAGGGGCAGCGAGCTTGCGCATGTAGAAGTCGGGGGCTGCGAACAGACCGCCTTTTTCTGAAATGGCGAGCACGGCCATAGATCCAGGCTGACCATAGGCGCAAAGGTTGGTGCCTTCGCAAGGGTCTACGGCAATGTCAATTTCGATCAGCTCGTCAGGGGTGCAAACCTTGTCAGCATCGGGCTGTGTGCAGATGCCAACTTCCTCACCGATGTAGAGCATGGGTGCGTCGTCGCGTTCGCCTTCACCAATTACGATCTTGCCGCGCATGTGAATTTTGTTCATGCGCTCACGCATAGCTTCTACAGCTACTTCGTCAGCAATGTCTTTCTCGCCTTTACCCATCCAGCGGGCAGATGCGATCGCTGCCTGCTCGACGACTTCAATAATCTCTAATCCGAGGGTGGTTTCCACGGGATATTTATTCCTCCAAACTGCCGAATATAGCCGATGTTAAAAGAGTCTTTAATTCTCTTGCGGGCCACCATCGAGTTTATCAGAGAATAGTAGCTGTCCTGATTCGGTTGGCATATTTACGTAAAGATCGATACCATTCTACATGCTGAGATTTGGCAAAATAACTCGCTGTTTCCTCGCCTGTTGCCCCTTTAGTGCCTCTAAAGTGGCGCTGGCTTGGCGGCTTTGGCTAACTTTACATAGAGGTCGTAGTCCATGTTGCGATCGCCCACCGTAGCCGTCATTCCAATCGCCTGAATCGCTCTTGTCGCGCCTTCTTCAGGCAGTTCAGGCAGTGGGAAAACCGCGCCGTCTAAGGCATTAATTTGAGCCAGATCTAAAAAGAAGTGGCCGTTGTTGGGCTGTGGGGCCTGACGGGTGAGGGTTTGAAACTGACGGGTTTCAGCGAGTGACTTTTCAGGACTGGGGGCGATCGCCTCAGCTGCACCGCTGCCCACCGCAAAAAAGGTCACGTTCCCCGGTAGCCAGCCATGGCTGAACTGCACCCCTTGAAAAGGCGACACCCATCGCGTTACCGAACCGCCTTCAACCTCTTCGGTTTCAACCTGATACCGATACCGGCTCACCATCACATCGTCAAGCTGCGCCCACACCGACTCTGCCGTCTTACGGTCGTTGGTTTGCACCATAATCATCAGCGGCGCACTCTCCATCGTGGGCTCAATCGTCGATTCATCGCCCTCCGGCTCAATCGGCTCAATCTCTGCTGGTTCGTCAGGATCTTCTGCTGAGCCTGCGGCTAGCTCGGGTGGCAGTAGCCCCACTGCAAACTCACCTGCGGCCCAGGGCATGATGTCTTCGTTCAAATCCAAACCCGTTTGCGTCAGCAGGCCAGACTCCAGGTTCTGCGGATTAGGGAAGAAAGGTGGCGAGCTGTTTTCTTCTCTAAAGCCGCGCCAGAACTGCTGAAGATTGCTGCCTGACATCATGATTAACGTGTCATCGGGCAGCCGACGCGGCATTTCACTGGCCTCGTTACTCATGCTGCTGTAGGCCAAATCGTTTTTGGGAGCCAGCCAGCTTGTGCCCTGAAAACGTACGCCTTCGGGCTCAATCAGAGCGGTTGCGACTAAGCCTTGCGATCCTTGGAGCGGAACAATACTGCCCCGCGCGTTAGACACAGGTGACCCTAGCGCTTCGGTAGCTACCGGAATATTGAGATAAACCTGGGCGAAGTTTTTGCCGGGTGGCTGCGGAGATTCAATGCGCAGCGCCGCCTTACGATAGCCCGATACGTCTAGCAAGGAGCGACCGCCTTTATGCGTATCAATCGCCTGCTCTATGCCTTCTGTAGAGTTGCTGAGCAATAGCCAGTCGCTGCCAATTACTGCTGACTCAACGGCAGCGCCTGCTTTCGACTGAATTGTTTTAACCGATATGCCTTTGTAGGTGCGATCTTCCCAAGTGACCTCTGAGCTTTTAGGGCCTTCGCCAATGAGTGTTTTTGCCTTGAGCGGATCGTTAATGGGTACGACAAGAACCAGGTTTTGCAGGGTGGTTTCTATGCCTGCTAAGGAACTATCGGCGGTTGGTTTGCCTTTGAGCATGGCTAGCGTGACGCGATCGCCTATCCAGGGCTTAATATCGCGCTTAAAGCTATAGCCATTATCCGTAAATAAAAGGTCTTTCCACTGGCTGAGCACACCGTCAAACTGCTGCTGGCTTTCTTCGGTGCCAAACTGCCGCAGCTTTGTCCAAGTCAGCTCGTCGGTGGTGATAGTCATGGTCGCCAAAGCCGTTTGGGGCACGAGCTGCGTGCCTGCCGGGGAGAGGCTACGAGGGGCGCGCTGGACAAAATTGAGATAGGCAATAGCGCCACCTGCTAGCAAAAAAGCAGCGCCAAAGGTCACCAGCTTAGGTAGCTTTGTCAGCGACTTTAACCCAAACTTAGTGGGCTGAGCCGTTTTTGTGGTTGCTGAGTCTTCCATGCGCTTGAGCCAGATAGTCGCACTGCACTGTAGCAGAGAACTTGACAAAATGACCGAAGAAACTCTTATCTAATCGATCTCGACGAAAAGTCTTTGGCTAACCTTTGAGTTTTTTTGCCATCGGCCAAGCGCCTATGTGCAAAAGGCTATGCTGGTTCCCTGAGCTTTTACACTGCGGACTTTATGACCATTCAAACGGCCAAGCCTCGTCAGGCGTCATCGAATACCCTTCTCAGCAGGCATTCCCAACAGCTTGGCGAAGCCGTTTTGCCACCTGGTCGCGTATCTGATCGCGCGCCTGACCGTTCTAAGCTATGGATGGCTGCAATTAAGCCGCCGATGTACTGCGTGGCGGTGATGCCAATTTGTGTGGGTAGCGCGGTGGCCTACGCTCAAACGGGCGCGTTCCGCTTTGGCATATTTGCGACATTTGCGCTTTCAGCAGTGCTGCTACTGGTTTGGGAAAATCTCAGTAATGACGTGTTTGACGCCGCGACTGGCATTGATAAAAACAAGC
Source organism: uncultured cyanobacterium (assembly GCA_963793265.1). Lineage (GTDB taxonomy): Bacteria > Cyanobacteriota > Cyanobacteriia > Phormidesmidales > Phormidesmidaceae > Phormidesmis. The sequence continues at coordinate 47,029 of CAWBZI010000001.1, read as the reverse complement.
ACCATTCTTTGGTGAATCTCACCCGCAATCGCTCGCTAATTTTTTGGGTTGGGAATGCCGCTTTGCTGCTAGGGATTGCGGGTATTGTTGCGATCGCCTTCTGGCAAAACGATGCCACCGTACTAACGATGGTGCTGGCCTGCTGCGCACTCGGCTACCTATATCAGGGGCCTCCTTTCCGCCTGGGCTATCAGGGGCTTGGAGAAATTTTGTGTTTTTTCAGCTTTGGCCCTTTAGCTGTAGGGGCCGCTTACTACGCGCAAGCACGAAGCTGGCAGGTTGATTCTACCGCTGGCTCGACGTTGGTTTGGAGCTGGCAAACGCCGCTGCTACCGGCGGCAACAATTGTCGGCATTGCAACGACGCTAGTGCTTTTTTGCTCCCATTTTCATCAGGTTGAAGACGACCTGAAAGCTGGGAAGAAATCGCCCATTGTGCGGCTCGGCACTCGCAGAGGCTCGCAGCTTTTGCCCTTAGCCTGCGCAGGTGTGTTCGTAGTTTCGGCAGTGGCAATGCTGCTAGGCGGGCTCCCCTGGGGCGTAATACTGATATGGGGCAGTGCGCCTGCTGCCCTGCGTTTGTGCAGGCATGTGCTGCGGTTTCACGATCGGCCCAAACGCATTAGCAACGCCAAATTTTTGGCCATTCGCTTTCACCTTTGGAGCGGGCTGCTGCTGGTGCTAGGTCTATTAGTTTCAGCGGCCCCAATGCCGTTCGGCCCGAGCGCGGGGTAGCTGCACATGGCCTACCGCTTTGAGTTTCGCGCTTACCGGCGACCGTTTCGTCGAACGCTCAAAACCAGCCATGGGGCCTGGAAATATCGTGAAGGCATCATTTTAAAATTCACTGATGATCGTGGGTGCATTGGCTTTGGTGAGATTGCGCCCCTACCCTGGTTTGGCACCGAAACTCAGGCGCAGGCAGTTTCTTTTTGTATGCAGCTTCCGCAGCGGCTTTCGGAGCATAATGTGTTTGCCATACTGCCGACGCTACCAGCTTGCAAGTTTGGCTTTGAAGTAGCCCTGAATAACCTGGCTCGTAATTTGACGACGGGTCATCTCACCGCTGAGTTAGAAACCGATCAGTACAGCGCCCTGCTGCCGACCGGGCAGGCGGCGCTCTCTGCCTGGCCGACGCTTTGGGCGTTAGGTCATCGCACGTTTAAGTGGAAAATTGGGGTGGCTCCGGTAGCCGTTGAGCTGGCCTGGCTGCATCGGCTGATGGCGCAATTGCCGCTGGGGGCAAAGTTACGGCTTGATGCCAACGGTGGGCTTGATGAGCTAGCGGCACATCGCTGGCTCGATCAGTGCGATCGCCTCGGCCACCGCATTGAGTTTATTGAGCAGCCGCTACCCCCTAGTCACTTTGATGATCTAGTCAAGCTCGCCCACCGCTACCAGACGCCGATTGCCTTAGACGAGTCAGTGACGACGCTTGAGCAGCTTAAGTCCCACTATTTTCGCGGCTGGCGCGGCATTTATGTAATCAAGGCGGCGATTTTAGGATCGCCCAGTCGGCTCAAGCAGTTTTGCGCCGACTATCCGATTGATGTTGTGGTGTCGTCTGTTTTTGAGACGGACATTGGTCGCCAGGCGCTGATTGATTTGACGTTGGAAATTGCGGATGTGCTACCGAATGCGCCGCATCGGGTGATGGGCTTGGGTACGCAGCAGTGGTTGCCGAATGATGGGCTAGACGATCCTGACTGGGAGGCGCTGTGGCAGCGGCTACGTCCGAGATGTTAGCGCCAGATCCGCAGGTGCTATGGGCGCAGTTGAGGCAAGATTGGCTAATTTTAGAGAATCAAGGAGAGGACTGGTTTGAAGAGGTGCGCGATCGCCGCCATCAGCTCGAAAGTCATCCCAGCTCTTCAACTTCACCCTTAGTTCTCATTGCCGAACCCGATTCAGCCACGTTTTTAGCCTGCTTTCTAGCTGCATTGTTAGCAGGATGGAACGTCGCTTTTGCCAATTCACAGTGGGGCTATCAGGAATGGCAGTCCGTCAGTCAGCTGATCGCGCCAGATCTTGTATGGGGTAAATGTTCAGCGGTCTTTGATGCGCCTGCTGCGGAGCCTAGTGAACTTTTCGGAATCTGCCATTCTCATTCCTACTGGTGGGAGTAGCGGCCAGATTAAATTTGCCTATCATACCTGGGCGAGCCTGATGTCTTCAGTCAGCGGATTTCAACAGTTTTTCACCCCTGAAGGCTGCCCTGTTAATACCTACTGCGTGCTGCCGGTCTATCACGTGAGCGGGCTAATGCAAATCTTGCGAGCCTGGGTGAGCAATGCGCAGGTGAGAATTGCGCCTTTTAAGCAGTTAGAAGCGGCTGATGCTCTCCCTCACGACTATAAAGGCTGGTTTATTTCCCTGGTACCTACGCAGCTTGAGCGATTGATTCGCTCGGGTAAAGGCGCTTGGCTTAACCAGTTCAGGGCCGTTTTATTGGGGGGCGCGCCTGCCTGGCCGACTTTGTTAGAACAGGCTAGCGCTTTACAAATTCCTTTGTGCCTTTCATATGGCATGACTGAGACGGCGGCTATGGTGAGTGCGTTGAGTCCTGATGATTTTTTGCGAGGACGCTTGAGCAGTGGGCGATCGCTCTCCCATGCCACGATTCAGATTCTTAAAAATGGACGGATGGCATTGCCGGGTGAAGTTGGGGCGATCGCTATCCGTTCAGCCGCACTGGCAAAGCCTCCGATCGCCGACAGTTCAGACGCCGACACCTTTTACACAGACGACCTCGGCTACCTAGATGACAACGGACACTTACACGTCACGGGCAGAGCCAGCGGTAAAATCATCAGCGGCGGCGAGAATATTTTTCCAGCCGAAGTCGAAGCGGCCTTGCGCAGCACTGGCCTGGTTAAAGATGTGTGTGTGCTCGGTCTGCCACATCCTGAATGGGGAGAAGCCGTTACCGCAGCCTACGTTCCTACCGATGAAAGCGTCTGTATAGAAAGCCTGAAACTATCTCTAATGAATTCCCCGTCCGCGCCTTCGACCAAATCTACGCCCGCCCTCAGCCGATATAAACACCCAAAGTACTGGGTGCCCTTAGCCGCTTTGCCCCGTAATGCTCAAGGCAAGCTCAATCGTCGGACTTTGATAGATCGTTTATCCAATCTTCCAGCGCAGCCGTTAGGGGCCGACGACGCCTAGCGCCTTCTGCTTTATCTGTGCGGATACAAACGTGCCGGGTTGCCGCCTGGGCTAATGGCTTTGGGCTGTCGGCTTTGGTGATGGTGTAGGCAATTTCGAAGCTGTGAGGGCTGAGCTGTTTTGGCGTGAGGGAGATAGCGATCACATCACCACAAAAAATCGGCTGCAGAAAATCAGCCTCTGCCCGTACCACTGGCACCGCTACGCCATCCGCACTCGAAAAGAACGCGCGCAAATCTATACCTACTGCCGCTAGAGAGGCTTCATAAGCTTCATGACACAGCGTCAGCAGGCGCGCAAAATACACAACGCCTGCTGCATCCGTTTCATGAAACCGAATCACCCGAGCGTACGAGAAAGCCATACGAAAAAGCCATTCGCTTTTGCTAAGTTTTGACTAGCTAGCATTAGGCTGCGCTGGACGGAAGGGCACACCGTTTTGTCCGGGTAAATCATTCAAGACTGGCGAAGTTGTTATGCCTGGCTGAGACGGTGCTGAGGTCTGATTAAGCGATCGCAAGTTCATCGTGAGATCAGCTAGCTTGAATGCCTGCACGGGATTGTTCAGCGCTTTGACCAAATTAGCCAAAGAATTCTGTACCAGACCGTCAGCGTTCACCAGCACCCAGCCATCAGCGGTATTTTGCAGCATTTCAAAGTGCAGGTGAGGCCCTGTCGAGTTGCCCGTACTGCCGACTAGCCCAATCACTTCGCCTTTTTTCACGTCTGCACCAGGCTCTACCAAAATATCTGAAAGGTGAGCATAGCGGCTCTGTAACTCTGTGTCTTCAACCAAATGGTCTAATACCACCATCAAGCCATAGCCACCAGCATAGTCAGCCGTAACCACCTTACCGTCTTGAGCTGCTAGTACGGGCGTACCTTGCTCCGCGCCAATATCAGTACCGGCGTGAAACCGCCGTGTGCCCGTAATTGGGTGAATTCTAAAGCCAAACAATGACGTAATTGGAGATGGCACTGCCAGCGGGAAAATAAACTGCTGAGCCGCCTGAAGGTTGACCAGCGGACGTACGGAGCGATTGAGATATTCGCGACCGGCTGCTGTCGTTGAGCTATTAAACCGGATGCCTGACGTGCTAAAGCTGACTGGCCCGACATTAACAGCCGGTTGACTATAGCTGCTGCTGGCGACTGGCGACTGTTCGTGATAGCCAGTCGCCGCTGGGGCACTGGCAGCTGCTACCGGAGCCTGCTGATTGCCTTGAGCAACGGGCGCAGGCGCAGGTGCAGTCGGCAGGCTTGTCCCGCAGGCTCCATTAGGCACACCCTGACCACCGCCTATCGTAAACTCACAGCCTGTAGACTGCTCAGAAACGACCACATCAGGCGACTGCGTTGCGCCGACGCTGTAGTCAGTAGGATCAACAAAAATGCTGTTGTATTCTTCAGGCAGGCCAGTGCCTTCAGGCAGCGCAACCGGCACGCTATCTGCGGGCCTAACCGGCACAATCTCTTCAGCAACTGGCGCGATATCTACAATCGGGGGCGCAGCCGTTTCCATTTGCTCGGGTAAAAAGTCAGGAACGGCAGGCGCAGCCTCTACAGGTGCGGCCTCTATCGCTAGCTCATCCGTCAAATCACCTGTAGCTACCAGCGTACCGATATCTCTGGCCGATACTTCAACAACGCCTAGGGTGGCTGCGCTACGGCTAATAGGCCCACGACTGGGCGCAGTGACAGCGGCAACCGCACCGCTGTGCGTCATGTAGTTAGAGAAGGGGATGGCCAGGGCACCTGCTTCTGTCATACCGACTAGCCGATTATTAAGACGCGCTGTCTTCTTCGGTGTGGGCTTTCTGGCTGTTCTGTTGGCTGTTCTGTTGGCTGTTGTAAAGGTGGGCCTGGCAACGGGCGTAACGGCGGGTTGCACGTTCTGGGCAGGCTCTATTTCGATGGTGATAGAGGGCTCGGGGGCCGATGGGGCAACGGGTGTGGCTACCTGAACGGGCGGTGCGGGCGTGGGCGCGGCTACAACGACTGGCGCTGGGGTAGGTGCCGGGGGAACGTAGGCGGGTGCCGGTGCTGGCGCGGGCGTGGGTGCTGGCGTAAAGGTTTCAGCAGCCACGCCCGGAGCCGGTGCTACTTCAACGAAGGCATTGGGTATGGGCTGTGAAATAGGCGCAGACTCAGAAATTGAAAAGGTAGTGTCTGCGACTGAATGATTCGCACTTTCAGTGCTCAGGGCGTAGTCGTTGACTAAGAAGTCGCCTTCAGCATGGGCAAAGCTTACTTGACCAGCGACAAAGCCAAAGCCACCTAGCAGCCCTAAGGCCATAAACCAGCACCTTTGTTGCGGGTAGCTGTTGGGCGAGCTGACCTTGTTAGTAGAGGACTTGTCTTCTACAGAAGACAGGTCGCTTTGATCTGCTTTTGGCTGAGCAGTATGCTGGGGCGCAGTCATAGTCAATAACCTAAAAATAATCCCAATCAATCAATATTAACTTATGTGAATCTCACTCGGTTTAATCAGCAAGATATCTTTGATACATCCTTGCGCAACGCAATCTGGTACTGCGCTATCTGGCGGCCTATCTCGTATCGGGCTAGCTCGGGCGCGAGATATCGCGACCTGTAGGTAACCCTCTTCTGAGACGCCTATCACTTCTCCGGAACGGTTTTTCAATTGGCTTAGTTCCGATTGACTAAGGGCCAACTGAGCGCTTTCCTCTGCTTGGACGGACTTTGAAGGCTCTTCTTCAGTAATACTGACATCAGAAGCACGGAGAACATAAGGGTAACGTAAGTTACTTTCTAATAAAACAGTGCTGCCGACCTGTGTCAGTAAATTTGAGTAGACCTTCATGAAATCTTGACTGCCTACCCGCTGCTGGAAGAAGTACCCCTGAAGAATTCCCTTAAGGACGAGCGCGGCTAGCATCTCTAAACAATTTATTTTGTTTTTGGCGGTGCTCTCGGGCATTTGCTTTAGTATTTGTGCCAGTGTGATGCCGGTTGAGGGCACTGCGTTGTGCCAGTTAATGCCGACGCCGATAACGGCCTGTTTTATGCGGGGCGGGGCTTTGGTGCGATCGCCGAGCGCGGATGTAACAGATGTGGCGGGTGCCAGTTTTGTCTCTGTTAAGATGCCGCCTAATTTTTTGCCCTGGAAATATAAGTCATTGGGCCATTTGATTTGAATGGGTAGGCCAAGGTTATTAAAGGCGGTGGCGATGCCCCAGGCGCTAATGCAGGTGAGCTGGGCGCTGTGGGTAACGGGCCAGTCGGGCTCTAGGGCTAATGAAAGATAGAGTCCGCCAGGATCTGATTGCCAGAATCGTCCGCGCTGGCCTTTGCCAGAAGATTGAGACTGGGCGATCGCAACAGTTCCCGCCTTGGCCCCCTGCGCTATCATCTCCCACAGCTTTGCATTCGTTGAGGGCACCTGCTCAAATGTGTGCACGTCGAACTTGGAGCGAATTTGTCTGAACTCGGCAGAGACGCCAACATCTGCGCCGTCTGCTGCCAGAATTGTGCTTATTTTCTCTCGGCTTTCTTCTAGGCCAAGACACGTCGCCGTAGAGGTTGGTATTATCGACTTTATGATGACTAACCTTCCTCCCCTAACCACCGAAACGCTGTGGGCGATCTTAAATAATGAGCTGCCCGATGAGACTGTGAACCAGCTTGTGTGGCATACCTTAGGCTACCGCTACACGGGTACGCCTGATCAAGCGGCTGATCAAACACAATGGCTGACTGATGAGGTAGACGAAAAATGGCGAGAAAAGTACCCCCAACCGCCTAACTTTATCGAAAGCCGTCCGGCGACGGTGCAGCTCACCCGCTCTATTCCCAAAGAGAATAAGCAGTTGCTCAAAACTTATCTGGGGTTCAAGGGTTACTCGGTCGATCAGCTTGTGCCCCGGCTAACGCGCAGGGCCACCATGGCAAACTGGCTGCTGAGTGAAATGCATCGTCGCCAGCTTGTGTAGCGTTCAGGTTTAATCTTCTGTTTACTTAGCGATCGCCAGCAACGGCTATAGTCCTTTGAGTGATTTTTACTTAAAATTCTCGCATCTACAGCCGCCTTCGGGTGGCAAATCCTATATCTAGTTAAGACTACAGAAGATCTGCGGATATCTCTTAAAATCTATGTCAACCGTCTTCGATTTTTTGGCCAAGGGTGGCCCTGTGATGGTGCCTATTGTAGGGGCGTCTGTCTTTACGGTGGCCTGCGCATTAGAGCGAGCTACTTTTTGGACGAACTTGCTCAAGCGAGAGGCCCGCGTGGTTAATGAAGTGCTCGATATGGCCCGTCGGGATTTGCCGGAGGCTGCGGCTATTGCTGCACGCGATCGCGATCTTCCCATTGCTCGATTCCTCCTCGCCCCTTTGAGTCTCAAAAATCCCTCTCCTGATAGCTTCCGATTGGCCTTGGAGAACGCGGGCGATAAAGAATTTGTAAAAATGCGAAAGGGCGACAAGCTGCTAGAAACCGTTGTCGCAGTGGCTCCCTTGCTCGGGCTGCTCGGAACAGTTACGGGTCTGATTGCGACCTTTGAGAGCTTAGATATTGGCGGTGGCGATGGCGGCGTGGGTGCAACTGAAGCAGCCGGGGGCATTGGTGAAGCTTTGGTTACCACCGCTGCGGGCATGGTGGTGGCAATTTTAGCCCTACTGGTTTTACGGGTTATGGTGACGCTGCAAGCTCAGCAAATGGACTACTTTTCTGAAGCAGGGAACGAGCTGGAGCTGATATATCGTGAGTATTGGTACGAGGCCGACAGGCTCCCTGTGCCTCAAAATGCTGCGCCGCCCAGAAGTCGCCTGCCACAGCCTGATTCTTCAGCGCGAACGACGCCACCTTTGAGTGCGACTGAACGGCCCTCTTTCTAAAAGTCGTCCATATATTAAGGCATATTAAGGCAGTTAACCTCATGCGCTTTCGCCACACCTCAGAAGAAAACGACATTCCGACTATCGACTTGATTCCGATGCTCACGGTGATGATGGGCGTGCTGGCGTTTTTTGTGGTGATTTCAGTGGCCCTCGGCAGCGAGCAGCTTATACAGGTCGATTTGCCGCCGGAGCAGAGCGAAGATACGCCAACAGCCGATGCTGCCGCGCAAGAGCCTTTCATTATTGAAATGGACGCGACGGGCCTGCAGCTATTAAATGGCGAACCGATTGGCCCCGATCAGCTCTCTGCTAGGGTGCAAGCTTACCTGGCTCAGAATCCTCAGAACGTGGTGTACTTAGTGCCTAGTCGCGAGCTGCCTTACGAGCAGGTGATGCGGTTTTTGGGCGATATGCGGATGGTGGGCGGCGATCGCGTCTCACTGGCCTTGGAAGAATAGGTCACGAACTCTACCAAAAGAGCCCAACCAGATTTAGATCCCTAAACTCAATAGAACCAAATACTCATGCGTACTCGTCGCCGTCCTAAAAGCCGCATTCCTGAAGTCAATCTCGTCCCGATGATGGACGTTTTGATGACGGTGCTGATCTTTTTCGTAATTATTTCTATGGGTCTAACGGGTGTGAAAGTCAACGGTGTTACGCTGCCGAGATCGGTAGAAGGTGCAGACAAAGCCGTAACCGATAGAGCGGATGAGCGTAAACCTTTTACTATCGGGCTCAACAGCGATAAAGAACTGCTAATAGACGGTGAAATCACAAGCATCAGCGAGCTTTCTCCGGCTATTAGAGCATATTTCCAAGAAAATCCTGACGGTAGCATTATGCTCAAAGCTGACCGCGCCCTTCCGTATGACGACATTGCGACGTTACTTAGCGAGCTGCGTGAGGTCGGTGGGCGTAGCGTTTCCTTAGCGGTTGAGTGAAGGTGATTGAGTAGGCACTTTGCAACGCCTCAATTGTCGGTAACTTTATATAGAAATGCCTAGTTTTCATGAGGTTGCTGTTAGTCGTAAAAGACACTTGCGTATTTGAGTAAGTTGATGGGTTCTGCGAGCGCTTGGTTTCGCAAAAAAGGTCAAAACTGCTGCTGTGCAGACGTTGTTGCATAATCTTTTTACGCCAGACGTATCAAGTAAAATTGAACTCAAAGAAACCTGGTTAAAAATGCTCTAAGTGCTTTCACCCAAAGCGATGTATAGCCTTCGTGAAGCCTCCTAGTTTTTGCTGATCTTCCGATTGTTTCTGTGGATAGATGTACACAGACGCCAACCTATCGCAGAGATAAAGCCTCGGTGGTAGCACGGAATGTTTTGTAGATCCCATTCATTCAGATCCCATATGGAGGCATTCATGAACCCAACCATCCAATTCTTCAAGAAGCAAGGTTTGAAAGTATCCTTGCCTTTGCTCTTGTTGGCAACTGCCTGCGGCGAAGAGACCCCTTCCGCTCAGCAAGCTGACGCCGAGCAGTCTGCTTCGGCATCTATCGTAGTGGCCGCTCAGCCTAGCAGTGGCTTTGGCAATACTCCTACAGGTACCACACCTCCGGCTGCGCCTGAAGTTAGCATCGACACTGATCCTGAGCCAACGACTATCGCAGACGTGCTGCCTCCGGCACCCACGACTGACGAGGCGACTGGTGCAGATGCAGTAGCTTCTGCGGCAATTGGTGCTGCTGAAGCTGTAGCAACTGTGCCTGAGCCCACGGCACTTGCTGGCTTAGCGATCGCCGCTGCCGGTTTGATTGTTGTCAAGCGTAAGCAGGCTGCTTAAGGCTAACTGCAAGAGAGACTCCAGGAGAGGCTAGCCACCTGTTTTATGGCCCCCAGAAACAGCCACGTGTTGACTAAGCTCTTGATCCTTACACTTAACCGCTGTATAGCCCTATCGTTAAGGCGGTAAGTTCTTAAGGCTGCCTGAAGTCTCTCCTTTCAATAAAAAGCTTGGCTGACACTTTAGTCGCCAAGCTTTTTCTATGATGTGATTAGCGCGTTCTGTTCGTTGTAATATCTCTTTTCGAGTGACGTTTTTTGAGGATCTTTTGTCTATGGATGCTGCTCAGATCGAAGCTTTGCTAGCTGCGCTGAAAGATCCCGATTCGGCTGCGCGCGATCGCGCCACCTCTACCCTATGGCACCACTGGTTTCATCAAAAGGGGGCCTACGGGGCGCAGCAGCTCATGCAGGCCGAAACGCTGCTGCACTCTGAGCAAATGTTTCAGGCCGATAAGCTGCTAAGTGAAGTAGTGCAGGCCCAGCCAGATTTTGCTGAGGCGTGGAATCGGCGGGCGGTATTGCGCTACACCGAGGCAGACTACTGGCGAGCACTTGCAGACTGCCAAAAGACCATTCAGCTTGTGCCCTATCACTTTGGCGCACTGCACGGCCTTGGCCTATGCCACAGCCAGCTTGGCAACTATACTGCTGCGATTCAAGCCTTTCGTGGCGCTCTAGAAGTGCAGCCCTACGCGCTCTCTAATCAGCGAATGATCCTCGAATGCACCGCCAAACTGGAATAATAAATTGGGCTGATAAATAAGATTTTCCTTGCGTATAGATGTCGCCAGAGCGACTTGCGCTAGAGTACTTTGAGCGCTCAAACTTGAACTATGCAAACTCTGTCTACCCCACCTGCTGCCAGTCCGACTACGGGTGATGCTGCCTCTGTAACCGCCGAGCAGACCGCCGAGCAAACCGCCGAGCAAGCCTTTGAACCGACGATTGTGCGCCGCAAAACTCGCCCGGTAAAGGTGGGCGATATTACCATTGGCGGCGGTCATCCGGTGGTGGTGCAGTCAATGATTAATGAAGACACGCTGGATGTTGAGGCGGCAGTCGCCGGGATTCGTCGGCTGCATGAGGCAGGCTGTGAAATCGTGCGAGTGACAGTGCCTAGTATGGCGCACGCACGAGCTTTGGCAGAGATTAAGACTCGCCTAAAAGACACCTATCAGACTGTGCCTTTGGTGGCTGATGTGCATCACAACGGTATGAAGATTGCCTTGGAAGTGGCTAAGCACGTGGATAAAGTGCGGATTAATCCAGGGCTGTACGTTTTTGAGAAGTCGGATAGCGATCGCACTGAATACACCCAGTCAGAATTTGACAATATCGGCGCAAAAATTCGCGAAACCCTAGAGCCTCTAGTCATTTCCCTACGCGATCAGGGCAAAGCAATGCGGATTGGCGTCAACCACGGCTCCTTAGCCGAACGGATGCTCTTTACTTACGGTGATACGCCTGAGGGCATGGTGGAGTCGGCCCTAGAATTTATCCGTATTTGCGAATCGCTAGCGTTCTATAACATCATTATCTCGCTTAAAGCCTCGCGGGTGCCGGTGATGCTCGCGGCCTATCGCCTGATGGTGAAGCGCATGAACGACGAGGGGATGAACTATCCGCTGCACTTAGGCGTCACTGAAGCAGGCGACGGCGAGTATGGCCGGATCAAATCGACCGCAGGGATTGGAACGCTGCTGGCGATGGGTATTGGCGATACAATTCGCGTTTCACTGACCGAAGCGCCTGAAAAAGAAATTCCGGTGTGCTACAGCATTTTGCAGGCGCTGGGCCTGCGTAAAACGATGGTGGAATACGTGGCTTGCCCTTCGTGCGGGCGGACGCTGTTTAACCTTGAAGATGTGCTGCATAAGGTGCGCAACGCAACGAGCCATTTAACCGGATTAGATATTGCGGTGATGGGCTGTATTGTGAACGGGCCGGGCGAAATGGCCGATGCTGACTATGGCTATGTCGGCAAACAGCCTGGCACCATTGCGCTCTATCGAGGCCGAGAAGAGATAAAACGGGTGCCTGAGGCTCAAGGGGTAGAAGAGCTGATCGGTTTGATTAAATCAGATGGTCGGTGGGTTGAACCAGACGAGCAGACGCCAAACGAGCAGGCATGAGGTGTAGGGCTTTTGAAAGAGCAGCTTAAGAGAGAATATTGCGGGCTGAAAGGTTGTTCTTGAGGTTGCTTTTGGAAGGGGTGCGATCGCCTTTTTTCAGGCCGTTTAAAAACTACCAAAAGAAAAAAACGCGTCAATAGTGCGTATGGCGACCTGCACAATTACGTGCGCAAAGCTGTTAAGTAGCATTTGCAACAGCACTACTCTCGTGATTGTTAGCTTGCCTATAAATGGTATGGAACGTACGCTTTTCAAACTGTCCCATTGCATACAAAAGTAGTGCTCAGCGCAATTTAATCTCAATACTTGCGCATTCTTATACAACAACAGCGACTCTTCACCTTAAACTCAGGTTAGCAATAAGAAGGGTGTGCTAAATTGGGCGTAAATTAACGTCCTCCACACAGGATTTTTTAGTCTATGGCTATTACGAAGCGCGGCCTTGTTTTAGGCTCAACAGCACTAGCGAGTGCCGCCGTGGTGATTACCGGCACCGGCATTCATTTATCCGATGGCCAAGCCTTTTTTAAGGAGAGCCCCAAAGAACTCATTGATGAGGTGTGGCAACTCATCGATCACGAGTACGTTGACGACTCTTTTAATGCCGTTGATTGGAACGACGTTCGTACGTCTTATCTAAATAGAAACTATACCGATCAAGAGGAAGCCTACACCGCTGTTCGAGAAATGCTCGAACAGCTTGACGATCCGTACACGCGGTTTATGGATCCTCAAGAGTTTAGCAATATGCAAATCGATACCTCGGGAGAACTTACCGGGGTCGGTATTCAAATTACGCAAGAAGAAGAAACCGAAGAGATTGTCGTTGTTGCCCCGATTGAAGACACGCCTGCTTACGAGGCAGGACTGCTCTCGGGCGACGTTATTCGCTCTATTGATGGCGAATCTACAGAAGGTTTAGAGCTGAGCGACGCGGTTAATCTTATTCGCGGCCCGGTTGACTCAACGGTGACCATTTCCATTACGCGTGATGGCGAGCCCCGCGACTTTGAACTTACCAGAGCACGCATTGAAATTCATCCTGTGCGCTACTCGGTTGAAACATCGCCTGAGGGCACGGTTGGCTATATTCGCCTCACTCAGTTCAGCGCTAACGCTTCTGATGAAATGCGAGATGCGATTAAGGCATTAGAAGAGCGTAACGTGACGGGCTATGTGCTTGATTTGCGCTCGAACCCAGGTGGCTTGCTTTTTGCGAGTATTGACATTGCAAAGATGTGGATCAACGACGGCACAATTGTTTCGACCGTTGATCGCAACTCTATTAGCGATGAGGAAGTTGCTAAGAACCAGGCGCTGACAGACAAGCCGCTAGTGGTTTTGGTAGACGGTGGCTCAGCGAGTGCGAGCGAAATCCTTTCGGGCGCGTTGCAAGATAACGATCGTGCGGTTTTGATCGGCACTCAAACTTTTGGTAAAGGACTGGTGCAGTCGGTGCGCGGTTTGGCGGATGGTTCGGGCGTGGCAGTGACGATTGCTAAGTACCTAACGCCTTCGGGCAGAGACATTAATAAGCTAGGCATTGAGCCTGACTTTATTGTGGAACTCTCTGACGAACAGCGTGAAGAGCTAGCCGATGACCGTGACAAAATTGGAACGCTAGAAGATCCGCAGTACTCTAAGGCCATTGACGTGCTGACAGATTCTATTCGAGCTGCTCGTCAGTCTTCAAATACGGCTGGTGTTCGCTAATCGGTAGAGAATCTATTTAGTAATCAGCCTTTAAGCTGGTTTGCACTTACCCGCTCTAATCAGGCCGACGCGTTTTGCGATCGCCTGATTTTGCGTTTTAAACGGCCCCCATTGTTCTGTCGGCGGCGTATCTAGCGACGCGATCTTTTGCTCAGTCACAATTTCGCACTGTTCAGAGGCGGCTTTGATGATGTACCAGTTTTCTTCAGACATTTTGCACGCGATCCTTATGGCGAGATACAACAGATTCTATCAGTTGTGCCAGCAGTCTTTAAGCATTGTTCTAAATGAATGATTGCACTTGTCTTTACTCATAGCAGGTTTTGCTGCCGGTAATCTATCCTTAATTGTCGTCAATTCTTGTTCAATAAAATGATCGAGTGCAGGAATGCGATCAACAGTATCTATCTCTAAAGTGCTGGCCTTTATCTCGACTAAGCGATCAACAATGTCGCGAATCTCGCCGTTGGGCAGCAAGCTATTGACTAATTCAGCGAATAGTATAGGCGGCTGCGTGCCGTGCTCTATGACCCAACGCGCCGCTAAGCAAGGTCGTACGGTATAGAGATAGTGCTTCAGCCGAACCTGAGATTTTCGGGCGCTGCGAATTTGGTGTTTGTAGGCCATTGACCGGTAGTGGTAGCAGGCGGACAGGGGGAGAAATGCCTGTCTGGCAAACTGACGGAAATTATCTGCGTGGGGTGAGTATTCGCGATAGAGGATGGGTGAGTTTATCCACTCCATCAGCGCGGGATTAGATTTGCGCAGGAGGCCAAAAGCCTTTTGCAAGTCCCAGCCGTTGATGTCTAAGTCTCCCTCGATTGGGCGCTCAATCACGTCACGGCCTTTATAGACGTTGATATACCACCAGGGCTCTCTGGCATAGATAAATCTGACATCGTAGTCGCTGTTTTGGGAGGGAAACCCCCAGGCGCGACTGCCTGATTCGATGGCGAAAATAATCTTGACGGATTCCTCGGCCTCGATCCGGTTGAGTTCTTGTTGAATGAGGGGCTGGATATCCATCTGGCGTTTTCTACCATAGGTGACTTTTGAAGATCATGCCCAAAAATCTTCTCCTTGGTAAGTGATGCCTGGGAAGAACCACGATTTTGGGCTGACGTATCGGTATCGGATATCAATGCTATTTAGGGCTGATTTTGCCTCTGAAGAGAGCGTGTGTTTGGTGGCGGCTAGGTTCTCAGCTATACGATCTGCGTTTGTAGATTTTGGAATGGTGATGGTGTCGCGAGCTAGTGCCCAGGCAATCAGGAGTTGAGCAGGGGTTACGTTCTCTTTCTCGGCGGTGGTTTTTACAAGGTCGTTTTGGAGGAGCGGGGGTTCGTCTTTTTGTTTCATGCTGTCGGGGCGATCGCCTGAGCCCAAAGGGGAATACGCCGTCACACAAATTCCCTGCTCTTTGCAATACGCCAGCAGCTCATTTTGCGGATTATAAGGGTGTAGCTCTACCTGATTCATTGCGGGCACCATGCCGGTATCTGCAATGACTTTCTCTAACTTTGACTGCGTGAAATTTGAAACGCCCACGCTTTTCACCAGTCCTTTTTTGCGCAGTGCCGCCATCGCTTCAAAGGTTTCGGAAAACGGCACTTCGTCTAGCGAGTAAAAGTCTTCAGGGCTGTTGTGCTGCGATATGTCAGGCTTAAAGGCGATCGGCCAGTGCATGAGATAAAGATCGAGGTAGTCCAACCCTAGTGCGCTTAAGGTTTCCTTGCAGCCTTTTTCAACGGCTTCTGGTTTGTGGAAGGTGTTCCATAGCTTTGAGGTGACAAATAGTGACTCGCGGGCGATCGCACCTGAGCCTATGGCCTCACGAATTCCTTCACCCACCTCCTGCTCGTTTTGATAAATCCAGGCCGCATCAACGTGGGTATAGCCAATACGAAGGGCTTCAGCAACCGCCTTTCTTACTTTGCCTTTTGCTGACTTCCAGGTGCCCAGTCCAAAAGCGGGCATCACGGTACCGTCGTTGAGTGTAAACGTTTTCATAGCGTCAAATCTGCCATAGACCACCTCGCTACGCTATGCGTTTCTTTGTTTAAAATCAACTACCTAAAAGCGCCTACCTGTCTTGACAGACAGTTAAGAAATCTAACGAAGAGAGTGATCTCTGTCATAGGTGAGAAGCAAGGGTTCTCTTGTTTAATGAGCATTGAAAGGTAATCTATCTCGTTTGTTTTAAAATCTGCTGATTTTGGGTGATCAGCCCAATAGCGCAGTCAGGGGAAATATGTCTACCTTTTCGCTTCTTTTTATCGCTGTTTTAGGAATAGCGCTACTGCTGTTTCTCGTTATCTATCTGCGCCTTCAGGCTTTTATTGCACTGCTGATTGCCAGTTTGTTTGTCGCTGTCATTGGCGGCATTCCACCGGCTGAGATTGCAGGCACTATTCAAGAAGGGATGGGCGGTACGCTGGGCTATATTGCAATTATTATTGGGCTCGGCGCTATTTTTGGTGAGATTCTTCAGGCATCGGGCGGGGCTGAGATTATTGCTGATACGCTGCTGAAAAAGGCCGGTGATAAGCAAGCGCCTTTGGCTTTGGGCTTAACCGGGCTGATTGTGGCGATTCCAGTGTTTTTTGACGTGGCCTTAATTCTGTTCATTCCGCTGGTGTATAGCATGGCGCGGCGGACGGGGCGATCGCTACTTTATTACGGTATCCCGCTCACCGCAGGAATCGCCGTAGCCCACAGCTTTATTCCGCCAACGCCAGGGCCGGTTGCGGTGGCCGGGCTTTTGGGGGCAGATTTGGGCTGGGTGATTTTGTTTGGTTTACTGGCGGGCATTCCAGCGATGCTGGTCGGCGGCATTGTCTTTGGTAAATATATTGCCGGGCAGATTCATATTGATGCGCCTGTAGAAGAAGAAACTACTGCACCTGCCTCGCCGCCTGCTGCTGAGAATATGGCTGCGCCGACCGTTGCTGAGCGCAAACCTAAAGAGCCGCTGACGTTTGGAATGGTTATCGGCATTATTGCTGTGCCTCTGGTGCTGATTTTGCTCAATACCGTAACAGGCGTTGTTTTGCCAGAGGGCAACCCGGTTAGAGACTGGATTTCATTCATCGGGCATCCGTTTGTCGCTTTAATTTTGGCCTCGCTGCTGGCGTTTTACTTTTTAGGAACGCGCCAGGGCTATTCCAGGCGAGATATTGGCAATATTGCCAGCCGTTCTTTTGAGCCGGTGGGCCTAATTATTTTGGTGACGGGCGCGGGCGGCGTTTTTGGTAGAGTTCTAATTACTACGGGGGTGGGTGCTGCTTTAGCTGATGTGATGGCGGCCTCGAATTTGCCGATTATTGTATTGGCGTTTTTGATTGCGACGGCGGTGCGGGTGAGTCAGGGGTCGGCTACGGTGTCGATGGTGACAGCGGCAGGATTGATTGCCCCGGCGGTGGAGATCGCGGACTATTCAGCGCCGATGGTAGCGGCGATTGTAATTGCGATCGCCTGTGGGGCTACGGTTCTTTCTCACGTGAACGATTCGGGCTTTTGGCTGGTGGGTAAGTACTTTGGCATGAGTGAACAGCAAACGCTGCGATCTTGGACGGTGTTAGAGACTATCTTGGGGCTTGTAGGCTTTTTGGTCGTGCTGATTTTGAGCTTCTTTTTGTAGACGTTTATGGATGAGGATCAAACTACCCTATATATCGCGGCTATATCGCGGCCCTCATCCTAAATCCTTCTCCCGAGGGGAGAAGGACTTTGAGTCCGGCTCCCTCTCCCCTCGGGAAAACGCATTGTGCTACAGAGGTGTCACTAAATTGTGTCTTCAAAAGGTTGGGGTGAGGGCTTCGGTAAATAACAATTAAACCGATTCTTCTAAAAAATATTCGTACCTATGACAAACTCTGAACATATTCTCGGCATTGATATCGGCACAACAAGCACTAAAGTCGTGCTGTTTACAGCCAGCGGACAAGTCGTCGGCCAGCATTCAATCGAATACCCGCTGCTCTCACCTCAACCTGAAATTCAAGAGCAAGATCCAGAAGAGATTTACCGGGCAGTTGTTGGCAGTGTTCAGGGCGTAATTAAGCGCTATCCAGAGGCGGCGAAGTCTGTGATTGGGATGTCGTTTAGTGCGGCGATGCACAGCCTGATCGCCGTTGATAGTCAAGGCCAGCCGCTGACAAATAGCATTACTTGGGCCGATCGCCGTAGCGCTGCATGGGTTGATAAAATTAAACAACAGTGTGATGCTCATGATTTGTATGTGCGGACGGGAACGCCGATTCATCCAATGTCGCCGCTGGTGAAGCTACTATGGCTGCGATACGAGCAGCCGGAGCTGTTTGCGCAGGCCGCCAAGTTTATCTCTATTAAAGAGTATGTGACTTTCCGCTGGTTCGGACAGTATGTGGTGGACTATTCAATTGCGAATGCGACTGGACTGTTCAATATGAAGGCGCTGGATTGGGATGCAGAAGCTTTAGATTTAGCTGGAATTACGTCGGAGCGGCTTTCAGAGATAGTGCCGACGACTCATGTTTTGAGCAGGATGGAGCCGAAGGCGGCAGCGTTGATGGGTATACCGGCTGAGATGCCGGTGGTGATCGGCTCTAGCGATGGGGTGCTGGCTAATTTGGGGGTGGGGGCGATCGCCTCCGACACCGTTGCAGTTACAGTTGGTACTAGCGGCGCAGTCCGTTCTATGCTCGATCGCCCACAAACAGATGAACAAGAGCGGCTGTTTTGCTACGCGCTCACTGAGGATAAGTGGGTAATTGGTGGCGCTATTAACAACGGTGGGATTGTGCTGCGCTGGGTGCGAGATAATTTAGCCGATGCAGAGGTGGCCACAGCGAGCTTGTTGCAAAGAGATGCCTATGACATTTTGACTGAGATTGCGGCGACGGTTCCGGCGGGCTCGAACGGTCTGATTTTTCACCCTTATTTAGCGGGGGAGCGATCGCCCCTATGGGACGCCAATGCCCGAGGAAGCTTCTGGGGCTCTAAACCTGAACCACACCAAGGCGCATTTTGTGCGAGCGGTGCTAGAAGGCATTGTGTATAACCTGTATTCGGTTGCGGTTGCTTTAGAAGGGGCCGTGGGCGCTGCAACCAGCATTCGGGCGACAGGTGGATTTGCGCGATCACCCCTCTGGCGACAAATGCTAGCTGACGTATTCGACCGTACCGTCATTTTTCCTGAAAGTCACCAGGGCTCAAGCTTTGGCGCAGCCGTATTAGGCTTATATGCTTTAGAGCGCATTCCTAATTTGGACAATGTAGATGAAATGATTGGTACAACGCATAGTCACGAGCCGATTGCTGAAAATGTGGCTCGCTATAAGGTTGTATTGCCGCTGTATATGCAATTGATTGGAACCTTTGCACCGCTTTATGAGCGCGTTGCTGAGGTGCAGAATGATCTAGAGCGTTTTTAAATTAGAGCATGGCTAAGGGGACAGGGCGAGTAGGCTGGGGGAAGGCGTCGTTTAATGCTGAGAGTTCGGCGGCACTCAGGGTTATATTCAAAGCAGCGTAGTTTTGTTCGACGTGTTCGATGCGGCTGGACTTGGGGATAACGATGACATTTTCTTGATGGAGAAGCCAGGCGATCGCAATCTGAGCGGTGGTTACTTCTTTCTCTTTTGCCATTGCTTGTAGCGCCTTATGATCCAGCAGCCGTCCTTGCTCAATGGGAGAATAAGCCATGATTGGAATGTTTTGCTGACGGCACCAAGGCAGCAGATCTAACTCAATGCCTCGTCGGGTTAGGTTGTAGAGCACTTGGTTAGTGCAAATATTGTTGCCGCCTTTAAGCTGAACGGCTTTTTTCATATTGTTGGTGTCGAAGTTACTGACGCCATAGCTGCGAATTTTGCCCGCCTGCTGTAGCGTTTGAAAGGCTTCTAGGGTTTCAGAGAGCGGGGTGCTGCTGCGCCAGTGCAAAAGGTAGAGATCGATATAGTCAGTTTTGAGGCGTTTGAGAGAGCGATCGCACGCGGCAATAGCCCCTTGCTTTGAAGCATTGTGGGGATAGACTTTGCTGACGATAAAAGCTTTTTCACGCTGAGAAGCGATCGCCTGCGAAATCACTTCTTCCGCACCGCCTTCTCCATACATTTCTGCCGTATCAATTAGCGAGAATCCTAACGCTAGCCCGTGCCGCAAAGCCTCAACTTCTTGCTGCCGGGTCTTTCTCTTTTCACCCATGCCCCAGGTGCCCATTCCCAGCGTAGGAATGCTTTGTCCTGAAGGTAGTTTGATCATTTTCATGTCTGAACCTCTGACTCTATGAGTACATCTTGATAGCTGACAGCAGCTCGCAAACCGTAGGTAACAACGGCTGCAACGACACAGATAAGCGCAAGTAACCGTAATACCTGCACGACGCCAATACTCTCTTGCAATATAGGTAGCGTCAGCGCCCCTAATACGGCTCCTGATTTGGCAATGCCGCCCGCTAGTCCTGCGCCACTCGCTCGAATCGCGGGCGGAAAGACTTCTCCTGAGATCAGAAAAGTTGTGGAATTTGGCCCAAGATTCATCATTAAGTTGAACAGAATGAATCCTGTGAACAATAGCGCTAAGCTGGTGCCTGAGGTGGAGAGTATCCAGAGCCCTGCGGCCATGCCCAAAAAGCCGATCATCTGTAGTGAAATGCGGCCTGCACGGTTGATTAATAGAATAGCTAGCAGAAAGCCAACGACTAAAAAGACATTGACAATAGCGGCTCCTTTGGCTGAAGACATTTCTTTTATTAACAGATTGCCTTCAGTCGAGAGCGTAAGGGCTGCGATGATGGTAGGCGTAAAAATGCCGATGCCGTAGGTGGCAATGTCTTGTAGAAACCATGGAATAGAGGCCAGGGCGGTTTGCTGTCTGTATTTAGCGGAAAATAGGTCTGTATAGCCAAGCTTAGGTTTGGGTTGACTTTCAAGCGTTTCAAAGACTGCCTCAGATTCAACAGTTTCAAAATGGACGGATTGTTCTAGTAGCTCAGAAGCGGCCTTCGAGGCTTTTTCGTATTCTCCTTTCGCCAGGTAGTAGCTAGGGCTTTCTAGTAAAAACAGCAGTCGCAATCCGCCGACCATGACTGAGAGCACAATGCCCACGCCCAGCATGACTCGCCAGGCGTAGGCGATCGCTAACTCGGGCGCAAACTGTTGAAAGCCCCAAATCGTCAGCCAGCCGACCAAAGCACCTAATAGCGCACCGACTGACTGAAAGCTAAAAGCACCAATCACCATTCGGCCTCGCAGTCTGGCCGGTGTGTTTTCAGTAATATAAGAAACGCTGATGGGATAGTCAGCACCGATGCCAACGCCGACTAAAAAGCGAAAGATGAGCAGTGACCAGGCATTCCAGGCGAGCGCGGTGGCGGCTGAGGCAACGACGAATAGGCCGATATCAACCACTAGCATGAGCTGACGGCCTACTTTATCAGTAACGGGGCCGAGCGTGAGTGAACCGATGAGGGCTCCGGCGAGTGCAGCCGTCGCGATCGCCCCCACCCACCCCGCACTCAAACCAAAGTCTCTCTGAATAAACGGCATCGCCACGCCGATAATAAAAAAGTCAAAGCCGTCTAGCGCAATTAGCCCGGCAGAGAGTATCCACAGCATCCACATCGGGCGGGTGAGGCTTGACTGGTTGAGTAAGGCTTGAAATTTCGCTTCTGACGCAGACATGCTGTAGTTCAAACCTCTTTAAGCGTTGTGCTATGGCCCCGAAGATGCCGGTAAATTAGCAGCAATTTCATCTATTGGATTTGGTTCTACCGCTACAGGGGGAACGACGGCAACCATATCTGGATAGACTTCTAGCCCAGCGCCTTCTACCCAGCCAGAATAATGTCGAACCTGGGTGCCGTCTGACTCAAGACTCAATAGGTCAAAGTCTCCTCGAATCGCATTGTGATCGAATGAAAAGCCCGTTTGGATATTAGAAGAGATGAGGCCATATGGGCCACCGCCGATCAGGTTCAGGGCTACTTCGTCAAAGGTTCTGGTAAAGGTGTCACCGTCCCAGTGCCACTGCCTGCCGGGCCAAAAAACGCGGCTATCGCCCACCATCAGCCTGGCGACTTCGTTATTTACCCGATAGCCGCCCTGAGACAAATTCACCTCAAAGCCAGGCTCATAAACCACCTCGTAGCGAAACGTTTCCTCTTTGTCTACCTCTGGCTCGTTGAAATGCTCCCAAGCAGCCCAGAGGACTTCTATAGAGGGTTCTGTCAACGTGGTTGCGGCCTCTTCAGCCAAAAAGCTATCGTAGAGCGCAACGCCTTCATCCGGGAGTTTAGCTGTGGTGATAAATCGCCAGCAGTCCCAGCTTTGATCTTGCTCAATGGCCTGCCACGCTACCTCACAAATGCCGTTGCCCGTGCCGACCCAAAGTAAATCGCCTTCAACGGCTAGCTGATTCGGAATAGCACCGACTATAGGACTGTTGTTTAGGGTGTACTGGCTGAGCGTTTGGCTAGAGGGCTGATAGGAGACTAAACCGCTGGCAGGTAGAGCCGGATTACCTTCACCGCTGCGCAAGGTGCCTAGCCAAAGAGTGAGTTCGCTGGTGTCTTCTACGCTAGTGGCGACCATCGATGAAATCTGATCGCCTTGAATCTCGGCGGGCCGCTGGATATCTAGATCTTCGGTTTCAGGCGTATAGTGCAGCAGGCTGGCAAATCCGTTTTCGCCTTCGCCCTGGCTGGTGGTGGCTGCAAACCACACTGTATCACCCGTGACGACTGTCCCTGAAATGGTCGGAACGCCTAAGCTGGCACCTAAGCTAGCTTCTCGTACGTCTTCTACGGTGTAAAGCTGATAGCTGGTGACCTCACCATCGGGTGATTTGATGTCAAAGTAAACAGATTCTTCGGTGGTTTCTCCCTCATTGGTGGGTGCTCGCGTGGCAGCGGCAGCGGGGTCGGTATCGGCAATCTGTTCGTCTAGCCAGTCGGCTTGCAGGCGAACGCGATACTCGTATGAGTCTTCGTTAATTTGAACGGTTTCGTAGTCGGGGTCAGCTAGGCTGCGGGCGTACTGATTGTAGTCGAAGGGCTCGGCGGGGTCGGGGTCGGAGGAGGTGACTGACCAGGTGCGATCGCCTCGACACTGAGAAAAGGTGTAGTAAGGCGTTTTGAGCGTGAGGGTACTTGGCGACACCGAGATGTTCTGCGGCTGAAAGTTGAACTGCTCATACACTGGCATGTCTTCTGGCGCGGAGAGCGGCTGCAGATCAGCGGTAGGCATTTCACAGGCTGCTTCATCGGCTTGTACAGCGCTGTTTGTGGCGCTTGTCGTGCCCGTAACTGAAGTGGTCGCTGAATTGCAGGCGCTGAGTAGGGAGCCTAGTATTAGCGGCATGCTCATGAGGGTTATGATGTTTGGCGATCGCATGAGTGGCTACGTGCCGTCACCTACTCGCCCAGCAGCCTCGTTCGGTAGCAAACCAGCGGTGCGGCCCCAATACTAAAGAGCTTTGTGACTCAATAATATCAAGATATATCAATTGATTTAGCCGAACACTAGGTCACTACAGGTAACTGTCTGCGCCAGGTAGCTGAATATCGACAGCTCGCATGGATGGCTCAAGTAAGCAATGCGCGATCGCTAAATAATGTTTTTGCTTTTTCCTCAGTAAAAACTCAGGCGAAAGTTTTACACTTTAATGGCCCAATTTCTCCGTGAAAATATTTTGAGTTATTTAGAAGCGGTTGCCGATTTTTATACAGAAGTTGCTGAAACCCCTGATGTGGGGCTGTGCTGCGTACAAAGCACGCCTTTGCAAATGCCTGGACTAACGATTCCTGTCGAAATGCAGGAAATGAACTACGGCTGCGGCACGACCGTTCATCCTGCCGAGCTGACTGGCGACCCAACGGTGCTCTATGTCGGCGTGGGTGGCGGCTTAGAAGCCTTGCAGTTTGCCTACTTTTCTCGCCGCCCCGGTGCCATCATCGCAGTTGATCCGGTGGATTCTATGCGAGAAGCGGCTGAGCGAAATTTAGTGCTAGCAGCTGAGCAAAACGATTGGTTTGATCCGAGCTTTGTCAGCGTTCGCGCTGGCGATGCCTTCAGCATTCCAATGCCTGATAATTCGGTAGACGTGGTAGCTCAAAACTGCCTTTTCAATATTTTTGAGCCTGAAGATTTAGCCAAAGCTTTGGCTGAGGCTTACCGGGTGCTCAAGCCCGAAGGCCGCCTGGTGATGAGCGATCCGATTACGACCCGCGAAATTCCAATTCATCTCAGAAATGACGACCGCCTGCGCGCGATGTGCCTCTCGGGCGCGCTGACCTATGAGGACTACACGCAGCGCATTATCGATGCGGGCTTTGGCCAAGTAGAAGTGCGCGCGCGTCGTCCTTACCGGCTGCTAAATGCGAAGCACTATCAGCTCAACGAGCACCTCATGCTAGAGAGCCTAGACTGCGTTTCGTTTAAGGTGCCAATCGCTGAGGATGGCGCGTGCATTTTTACGGGCAAGATGGCCGTGTACGCAGGCGAGCAAGAGTACTTTGACGACAATGCAGGTCACATTCTAATGCCCGGCATTCCCCTGGCAATCTGTGACAAGACGGCTCGAAACCTTGATAAGTTCGATGATATCACCGTCACCGATTCCACCTGGTATTACGACGGCGGTGGCTGTTGCTAGAACCACAAGCCCTCAGGGGCGTAAGGCATTACGCCCTCCGAATCTCCGAAGCAGCAACTCAAAAAGTTTTTCACCTTAAGCAAGGACATTCCTAAGGGTATCGAGTTGCGATCGCACAATCCGATAGTAAATCCAAGTCCCTCTTCTCTCTTTCTCCAACAGCCCCGCCCCATACATCACCTTGAGATGATGACTCACCGTCGGCTGAGAAATTCCTAGAGATTCGACCAGTTCGCAAGCACACACCTCCTGCTGCGGCTGGGCGGCAATCAAGCTGAGTATTTGCAGCCGAATCGGTTCACCCATCACGCGAAACAGGGCTGCGATTGGCTGGGCGTCTGCCTTGGTTAGCTTGCCTGTCAGTAAAGGCGGACAGCACTGCGGTGTCTTGCTTATATTGACAGCCATCGATATGTTTAATAATATTGATATTTATCAATATAGAGCCTAATCGATATGCAGGCAAAAAGGCGATCGCGCGCTCGGTCTTACGCCCCAGAGTTTGCGGAACTTATTGGCACGTTTGCAATTGTGTTTGCCGGAACAGGCGCGGTGATGGTCAATGCGATTAGCGAGGGTGCGCTGACGCATTTAGGCGTGAGCTTTGTGTTTGGCGCGGTGGTTGCAGCGATGATTTATGCACTAGGGCATATCAGCGATGCTCACTTTAACCCGGCAGTAACGCTGGCTTTTTGGAGCAGTGGTTTTTTTAGCAAAAGCAAGGTGATCTCTTATATCTTGGCGCAGGTATCTGGCGGCGTTTTGGCCTCGCTGCTGCTGTGGCTTGCTTTTGGCCTGGTGGCTGATATGGGTGCGACACGGCCACTGGCAGGCAACTGGCTACAGGCTTTTGTCTTAGAAACGGTGCTGACTTTTTTTCTGATGCTGGTGATCTTTGGCACGGGGCTAGATCGGCGCGGGCCGATTGGATTTGCGGGGGCCGCGATTGGGCTGACGGTGGGGCTAGAGGCCGCTTGCATGGGGCCGATTACCGGAGCGAGTATGAACCCGGCTCGGTCTTTTGCGCCTGCGCTGGTGAGCGGTTTGTGGCAGTATCAATGGCTATACTGGGTAGCTCCCATTTTGGGGGCGCAGCTTGCGATGCTGGCGTACCGACAGCTTTCTAATAATTTTTCTGATTTGGGGAAGGTGAATTGACAAGCCCTACTGATAGTTTGTTTGCTGAGAAAGTGCCCGATTGGCTAAGGGGCGTATGGCGGAGGCTTTCGATTGAAGAGAATGGCAAGCGAGATACAACAACGCAGGTTTTTTGGCTGCAAACGAGCTGTTGCTTTGGTGATATTCGGGTTCCGGCTGAGCGGCTTGCGATGGGGCGCGATCAGATGGATGGGTTTGCAGGCGTTACTCGCTTAAAAGACGACCTTTGCGAATGGGAGCACACGATGGACTATCGGCCCGACGGCGACGCTTCAGACGTAGGCAGGCTGTATTGGGAAGGCGACATCTTAGTTGAGATGGGGCCTGATGATGCCTACAAAGAAGAATGGCAGCGGGTCGCAACCGGGGCGACGGCGGCGATGACGCTTTCTGATGAATCTGGCTGGTGCGGGTGGCTCGTGGTGTGCGGTGATCGGTTTATCTGCACGCAAAAGCTTTCGCACGAGTCTGACTTGCAGAAACCATTTTGCGAAATCTCTATGGGTTCTGTTCAGCAGGGCGCTCAGCCTTGGGACATTCAGCTTTCTACGCGGCCTGAGCAAGAAGGCGATCGCCTGTGGCTACCAGAAAATTTGACGGTAGATACCACGCGCAATCAGGTGGTTCAGAGGGTAGGCGATCGCACCCTTACTTGGACAGTGCAGGAATGGGGCAAGCTTGCTCAGCTCCTGAGCACTCCTTAAAACTGATAAAAGCGACGCAGCGTTGTATCTACCCACTAACGCCTTTCAACGTTTTCAAATCTTCCTTAATTCGATCAATGCCCGATTTGGTCGCCTGTTTGTCGTACGCTTCGCTTGCTTTTAACAGGCTGCGGACGGCTTTGTTATTATCACCCACGTTGGCATAGGCAAGTCCGATATTATGCCAGGCTTCAGCGCAGTTTGGCGCTTCTTCTACAACGGGCGTAAGCTGCTCTATGGCTTTGCGATAGTCGCCTGCTTTGTAGGTGCCGACTGCGCCAACGAAAGCCTGTGTGGCCGACTGACTCAGCGGAATCGACAGCTCATCGATGGGATTGTCAGGAAAAGGGGTTTGCTCAATAGGCGTGCGGAAGGCGCTGAGCATAGAGGTGATAGCAAATCCGGCGATGCCGAAAACGACGACAGCCCAAACGATAAAGTTGGAAATTTCCATGGGTTTGGTGTAGGCGAGTAAGTGGTTTTTGTAAAGGTCGTTTTTGTAAAGCTGTGAGAAAGCCTTTAGTAGCCTACCGCCTGAGCGCGGCCGTTGAGAAGTCTAAAGCAGCTTGAAACGGCCTGAGACGCTGTATAACATGCGATCTCAAGCTGACATATCAAGAGAAATTGATGTATTAAATTTCACTTTTCGTCAGAAAAAGTACGCAAACCTGTCTGACCCACAGACATTCCTTTGAACAATGAAAATAGATATGAAGCGGCGACGTAAAGAGTGGATAAAAAGTTCACTTTTTTCCTGATTTCTCACATCGCCGTCATTTCCACCGTCATTTTTACAAGTCAAGAGTGCACGTCATGCCTATTCCATTCCCAGGGATGAACCCTTATCTAGAACATCCAGACCTATGGCCTAACGTTCATCAAAAGATGATTACGGCGCTGGCCGATGCTTTAGAGCATCAGCTTCCAGAGGCTTATCAAGTCAGGCTTCGCGAAAGGCACTATCAGGTGAGTGGGGAAGATTCTTTGGTGGTGGGTTCACCGGGGCTAAACTGGGGCAGGGCACATACTGGTGAGGTTGTCGAGATGGTCAGCCCGCCTGCACCTGGCCCGTGCCCAGACTCTAGTCAGCCGATTTCTGTGCTGATTCCGGTGCCGCAAAGAGTCTACGAAACCTATTTGGAAATTGTGGACGCGGCGGGCGATGTGGTGACTATTGTAGAGGCGCTTTCGCCTAAGAAAAAGCGATTTGGCCGAGGGCGCACACTCTACGAGCGTCATCGAGAGGCTATTTTTGGCAGCGCTGTGCATTTTGTCGAAATTGATTTGCTACGAGGCTGGGAGCCGCCGTCTATTTATGGCCCTGATGAGGCGGGCGACTATCGGATTTTGATTAGCCGCAGCGAACAGCGGCCGCGGGCTCAGCTCTATGCTTGGACGGTGACGGAGCCGATTCCGCAGATCGTGGTGCCGCTGTCGGGGCATGAGGAGCTGCCGTTTTGCCTGAAGCCAGTGGTGGATCGGGCGTGCGATCGCACCGATCTGCTGGTCAACTATCAGCAAGATCCGCTGCCGCCTCTGCGCCATCAGGAAAGTGTTTGGCTAGAAGATTTTCTTCAGCAAGTGGGTATGCGTCCATGTGCTTCTTAGGGCCGGGGCTGGATAAGCGCCGGGTAAACGACGGAGCGATATGATGTAGGTATATTCTACGCACGACGATTAATCCGATGACGGCACAATTGACATCACAGCTACCGATCGCGGCCTCCTCTTATACCGGTGAAAAGCTCACCTGGGACTGGCGCGGCTACGATGTCAAATACGTTGCCTGTGGTGAGGGGCCGCCGATTGTGCTGCTGCATGGCTTCGGGGCTTCTATTGGTCACTGGCGTAAAAACATTCCGGCGCTGGCGAATGCGGGCTACCGGGTATATGCGCTGGATTTGCTGGGGTTTGGTGATTCTGATAAGCCCGATTTGAGCTATAGCCTGGAGTTTTGGGTGAAGCTAATTCATGACTTTTGGCGATCGCACGTCAAAGAACCCGCTGTATTTGCAGGCAACTCCATCGGCGCTTTAATGGCTTTGATGACGCTGGCCACCTATCCTGAAACGGCGAGCGGCGGCGTGTTGCTCAACTGCGCGGGCAGTTTGAACCATCGCCCTGAAGATTTGCCGGGGCCGTTGCGGGTAGTGATGGGCGCTTTTGGCAGGCTCGTAGGCTCTAATATAACCGGCCCTTTTCTGTTCAACCGGGTGCGGACGAAAGGGCGAATTCGCGGGTCGCTGAAGCAGGTGTATGGTAACCGCAAGGCAATTACGCCTGAGCTGATTGATATTTTGCACGGGCCTGCCTGTCAGCCGGGGGCGCAAAAAGTATTTGCCTCTATTTTGAGTGCGCCGCCGGGGCCTCGGCCTAGCGAACTGCTGCCTGAAGTAACGCAGCCGCTGCTGGTGCTGTGGGGTGAGAAAGATCCGTGGACGCCGATTAAGGCGGCGGATATTTATCAGGAGATGGCGGCGGATGCTGAGCGGGATGTGACGTTTCGGGCGATCGCAGATACCGGACATTGCCCTCACGATGAGCGTCCAGAGGTTGTGAATAAGCTGGTTTTAGACTGGCTGAAGGCGTCAGCTATCGTGGCAGACGGTTCTACAACATGATTGACGAAGGCTATATCAAGTATCGGTGTGAGTGGGTGAAGGCAGATGTGGTGACGGGTGAGGTGATCGCGCCTATCACACCCTACAGAAACGCCCTCCACCAGCTCAACTTTATTGGTGAGTATCCTGACGGTATTGGCTTTGGCAATATTTCTCAGCGCGTAGATAGCGATCTGGCAGCATCGCCACAGTTCATTGTTTCAGGCACTCAAACGGGCAATCTTGAAACTCTTGCTGCTGCCGACTATGCGCTAGTGACTGCTTTCGATCCACAGAAAAACACGCTGACATGCGAAGGGCTGCGCCAGGCTTCGTCAGAATCTTTGACTCACGGCGTTATCTATCAGGCTCACCCCGGCATTCGCTCGATTATTCACGTTCATCATCGCTCGCTGTGGCAGCGGCTACTTCATCAGGTGCCGACAACGCGTGAGACTGTGCGCTACGGAACGCCGGAGATGGCAGCGGAAACGCGGTGGTTGTTTCAAGAAAGCTCTTTAATGCAGCAGAGAATATTTGCGATGGCTGGGCATGAGGAGGGCGTGGTTGTGTTTGGTGAGAGCTTGCAGATGGCCTACCGGGTGCTGATTAATTGGAGCGTGATGACGGGTGTGATGTCTGAAGCTGAGTCGGGAGCCGCTTTGCAAAAGCCTTATCAGTAGTAGTCTGATGGAGACTTTAGCGGGGCTGAAACTCAGGGACTAAAGATTCCATCAGATCTTTTAGCATTTTTTGTTCTTGAGCGAGGGTATGTTGTTGGGCGATGCGATCGCTGGCCTGTCGCTTAATTCTACGGCGGTGCGACTCGTCAAGTTCGAGATATTCCAGGATGGCTGTGCCTAGATAGTGGAGGTGCGATCGCGCCACCATAAACCCGGTCACTTCATGCTCAATGACTTCAGGAATACCGCCTGCATCGCTACCAATACAAACGCAGCCGCAGGCCATCGCTTCCATAAGCGCATTGGGCATTCCCTCCCACAGCGACGGCTGCAAATATACGTCGCACAGGCGCAAGTGCTGGGCTACTAGATCAGGTGAATCTAAATGCCCGGTAACAATTACCCTGGCCCCGTCTTCAGGATTAGTGGAAGCATAGCTCTGTAAAAAAGCCTGGCTCTCAGGCCGTAGTTCTCCAACTATTAACAAACAAGCAGACCGCTTTTGTCGCACTTCACTTAATGCTTGCAACAGAAATCGCTGTCCTTTCTTCTCTCGCAGCTCACCCGAAAAGCCAAGCACAGTCTCTTGTGAAGAAATTCCAAAGGATTCTCGTAAAGTAGCGTTATCTTCTTCATTTGGCTTAAACACACTTGTATCGACAACATTCGCGAGTACCTCTGCGGTTCGATGGCTTAAGGTTTCTACTTTCTTCGCCATGTCTGCACTCACGGCGGTCACCCTCGTCGCATTCGCTAGCGTCCACTGCAACCGTGAAAAGTCTCCAGGTGGAAAAATGGCTTTGTCAATATCGTTGCCTCTGGCGCTAACGATAGACTTGATGTGGTTGAGCTGCGAAAACCAGGCTGCAACAAATCCAGCAGGAAAAAGGTAATGTCCCCAAACGACATCGTACTGTTGCTTTTGGTGCAGCCAGTCCAATAGGTTCATCGTATGCGGCAGGGTCATGTCCCAGTTGCGATAGGGCCCTAATCTGTAGATGCGTAACTGTTTGTTCTCTGTTGGTGAGGCTTCAGGAGGAAGGATTTCTCCAGGGTCTACATAGCGGCTCCAAGTGACGACATCTACAGAAATGCCTAAGGTGGTGAGCGATCGCACAATTCGCTCTGAGCTGCGCGCTACCCCGCCAATATCAGGCGGAAAGCGTTCTGTCATCCAAAGAAGTTTCACGGGTTTGCGGCTTAAGTTAGCTACTCATCCTTACCAGAGTCTTGCCTTGTCGCCAATGATCTAAGATAGGTCGGTAGCCAATTCAAGCGAAGGGTACTCAAATGGTTCAAACTCAAGCTAGGCCGCTGTCGCTCGATGCTTTTTTGGCGCTGCCGGAAACGAAGCCTGCGAGCGAGTACATTGATGGCCAAATTATTCAAAAGCCTATGTCGCAAGGAAGACACAGCAGATTCCAAGATAAGCTTGTAAATGTGATCAATGCTGTCGTCGAAACTCAAAAAATTGCCTGTGCTTTTCCTGAGCTTCGCTGTACTTTTGGGGGTGCTTCTATCGTTCCAGATATTGCTGTTTTTACCTGGGGCCATATTCCAGTTGATGCTAAAGGAAAAATTACTGATGTATTTTTACTTGCACCAGACTGGACGATTGAGGTACTATCGCCAGGGCAAGGATACAGGAAGATAAGGAAGAAGGTTATTCGTTGTTTACAGCACGGTACTCAGATCGGCTGGCTGATCGATCCAGACGAAGAATCCGTCACTGTTTACAAGTCTAAGAAGGATATCGAAATCTTAGAGTTAATAGATGAACCTGAAGCGTTATTACCCTTTCCTGAGTTCATGCAGGGGCTGACGTTCACTGTCAAAGACTTGTTTGATTTACTATTGCTTTAGGCTGGCTTCTTTTGTGTGCTGCGTTCCCAAAAGAAGCCAGTTGTCGTCGCGACCTGAGAAAGAAAGAACAACATAGAAACGAACCAGGGAGACTTTACGTCTTTGCGGCTGAGGGGATAGGTGAGCAGGTCTTTGTAGAATTTGAAGGGCTCTACTTTGATGGGTTTGGCGTTGCGTTTGGCTCGGACTTGGTGAAAGCAGAAGGCTCCGCGTCCGTAGCCGAAGTGCTGCTTGAAAAAAGAGCGGAGTGAGAGGTGGTGGGCGTGGCGGATGGTGATGCTGGGGTCGTAGTGCATGGGGAGCCCGGCTTGGTGCCAGCGATCGCACAGCTCCCGGTCTTCAGCCGCCGCTAATGGAAAAGACGTGTCGAATCCGCCTAATGCTAAATAATGCTCTCTTGCCATGGCAATATTGTTGCTAGCAAAAAACATCTCCTTTCTCGGATCGCTGTAGTAGGTATAGAGATAGTCGATAAGCGCCTGAGACGCTGTGGAATAGAGATTGTTCGGCAGCGCGTTGAGGCTGCGCCCGCCGATCATTGCCTTTGGATGATGAGAAATTTGGCTGGCAAACCCGCTTAGCCAGTCGGGGCTGGGCATACAGTCGTCGTCAGTGAAGGCGAGCAGCTCTCCTTTTGCCTGACGTGCGCCTGTGTTTCGCGCAGCGGCTGGCCCCGCATTAGTCTGGCGTATTAGCACAATATCTAGCTGTGAGCGGAAAGGCTCAACGACGCTATCCATGGGTGTAGCGCTGCCATCATCAACGATGACGACCTCGAAGTGATCGCGCCGGTAGCTTTGCTGAGTTAGCGCACTTAAGCAGCCTGCCAATCGATCAGGGCGATTGTAAGTTGGAATTATAACAGAGCAAAAAGTCACGGATACAAAACCACCCATACCAATCAATTATGGCAATTATATCGCAACCGTTCACGGCTGAATTGAGTAGCGGTTGCTGACGATAGTATCAAAAGTAACCCACCGCTACCAGCTTCTGCGAATAGCCTGCCGCAGCGCCAAAAATACAAATGGTGGAATGGTGCTGTAGTAGCGTTTCCAAAGCCTTTTGGGCTCCTGCACTAGCCGATACATCCACTCTAGTCCTAGCTTTCTTGCGAGTGTGGGTGCGCGCTTTACTTGGCCTGCAAATACGGGGAAAGCGCCACCGAGCCCGATCATGACGGCGTGCACTCTATGCTGGTGTTCGCTCATCCATCGCTCTTGCTTAGGGCATCCCAAAGACACCATGACGATATTTGCACCGCTTTGGTTGATTTCTCCTACTAGGGCGTTATCTTCTTCTGCCGTGAGCTGTCGAAAGGGGAAGTCTGCAATGCCTGAAATTTCCACATTCGGAAATTCTTGTTCAATCCGCTGCTTAATAAGCGATAGAACATCAGACGTTGAGCCAATAAAGAACAGTTTTACAGACTGCTTTTTGGCTCGCTGGCAAATGCCTAGAAAAACATCCATACCTGCAACTCTTTCTTGAGGCTTCAGCCTTAGCCAGCCCACCATCCAGGCCAGAGGCGCACCATCGGGTGTGAGCATGTCTGCTTTGCGGAGTATGCCAGCAAAGTCTTCATTCCAGTGTGCTTCCATAAGCATGTGCACGTTGGCAACACAAACGATCTTGCTTAGCCGCGCGCTTGCCCATTCTAATATTTGATCAATGTGCTCTTCGAGAGAGAGTACGCACACTGGAAAGCCAATGACATCTTGGCTAGGGCTTTTTTGAATTGAAGGCTTTGGCTTGAGAGAGACTGATCCTTGTGGATGAGATGACAACATTAGACCTGCAAGAGTAATTTTCAAAATGCTGAACACGGCACCCTATGATTGTCTTCTTACACTTCTCTAAGCAATTTCCGGGTAAAAAAGACTGCACTCTAATATTCTCTTTGTTCAAAAGAACAAAATATACACGCAAACTCAAGACGGTACTGAGAACAGCTTTAGCCCGTCTGATAGTTTTGTTGAAGTTAAACTTGGTAGATGATCTGCGAGATCAATAGATTGCTGCAGATGCGATTAAAAAAATGAATAACGTCATTTTGGCTCAAGAAGTCTTATGTACTCGCAGCGGACTTTCTCCCCTACTAAGGGGAACTTGAACCGGCTGAGAAGTGAAGACTTGAGCGTAAGGCAGAAGTGAGCGTCTATATATACGGAGACGTGCCGTCTATAAATAAAAGTTTTGAATGCTGATGCTTAATAAGTCTCTACTAGAGAAACTTAATGGTAGTTGCATATTGCAAATCCTAAAATTTGCATACATATCAACTTACACCCTGTTCTTGAATTTAACAAGACACATCGCCTTAATTTTCATCTAGATTTCTTGATGGTTTATAAACCCTTCAAGGCAGCCAGACTTCAATCAGAAAGTGTATGAACTTTGCGTCAACTTATCAACTTTATTTCATAGTCTTTCGGATTAGTTCTAGATAGGTTGCATTAGTAATTTAGGCGTTGAGATCTGCTGCCTCGTACAGGTAGTTAAGACTAAGCTCAACGGCTGCTCTTTTCAGACGGTTTATATGAGTAGATTGGAGGTGCCTATGCGATCGCGTCTATTGTTTCAGCTACCGCTACTGTCTGCGTTTTTAGGCTTGGCTATGAGCCCTGCTGCTGTCGTCGCCCAGCCTAGTCTACCAGTACTTGTCGCACCCGTTCCGACAGCGCCAATCCCGACAGCGCCCCCAGCGCCTTTGGCCGAAACGCCCTACACGCTAGGGGCCGGAGACGTACTGCGCGTAGACATTTTTCGGGTGCCGCAGTACAGCGGCGAGAGCCAGGTACTCGTGGGCGGTACGGTGAATTTGCCCTTGGTGGGCAGTGTGAACGTGGGCGGGCTGACGATTGCTGAGGCGACGGCTTTGATGAGCGATCGCTATGGCAATTTTCTCAGACGACCGATCCTCACGGTGGGCCTGATTAGCAGCCGACCGCTGCAAATCGGGATTGCGGGTGAGGTGAATCGTCCAGGGTCTTATGCGCTCAGCCGTGAGGGCTCGTCGCTGCCCCGACTGACTCAGCTATTGCGAGATGCGGGCGGAACGACGCAGGCCGCAGACGTGCGCCAGGTGCAGGTGCAAAGGCAAAAAGCGGACGGTAGCTATGAGCAGTTTCAGGTGGATCTGTGGGCGCTGGTGCAAACGGGCGATCAGCGTCAGGACGTGACGCTGCGAGATGGAGACTCTATTTTTGTGCCGACAACGACGGTGCCGCTGGCGGAGATGGCGCTGCTTTCGGAGGCGAATTTTGCTGGGAGCGTGACGCAGCCGATTAATATTGCGGTGATTGGTGAGGTGTATCGGCCTGGCTCCTATACGTTGCAAGGGGGGCAGGCGCGTACGGGTGATGCTGGTGTGCCGGGGGCCTCAAGCGGTAGCGGTGGTGATAGCCCAACGACCGTGACAAGAGCGCTGCAGGTGGCGGGCGGCATTAAGCCGGAGGCGGATATTCGGAGTGTGCAGGTGGTGCGGGCGACGCGAGGGGGGACTTCTCAGCTCTTTGAGGTGGATTTGGCGCGGCTGATTGAGGTGGGCAATTTGGAGCAGGATGCGATTTTGCAGGCAGGGGATACGGTGTTTGTGCCAGCGGCGACTGAGGTGGATCCTGAGCAGGTGAGTGCGATCGCCGAAGCGAGCTTTTCGCCAAATTCTATTCAGGTAAATGTGGTGGGCGAAACAGAACGTACCGGAAGATTGGAGCTGCCGCCGAATACGTCTTTAAGTCAGGCTATTTTGGCGGCAGGTGGATTTAATAACCGGGCGAACGAGCTAGAGGCTGAGCTGATTCGGTTGAATCCGAATGGTTCGGTGAGTCGCCGGGTGATTGATGTGGACTTTGCTCAAGGGATTGATGAGGAGAATAATCCGCTGTTGCGGAATAACGATGTGGTGGTGGTGAATCCTTCTGCGATCGCCAACATTGACGACAGAGTGGGCGCAATTTTAGGCCCCGTAGGCCGGGTGATTCAAAGCGTATTTTTCCCTTTAAGACTCTTTGGGATTTTTGACTAGGTAGCATTCTATGAAAACCGACACAGCTTTAACCATGCCGATAGCCATGCCGCCGGTAGGGCCAATGGAGGAAGAAGAAGGCGGTCTTAATTTTGGTGCGCTCTTAAAGACGCTGCAAAGAAAGTGGTGGCTGATTGCGGGGATGACGGCGGCGACTACAACGCTAGCGGGGCGCAAAGGTGCTAACTGATACGCCGACTTATAGCGGCCTATTTGAGATTTTGGTGCAGGCGCAAAGTACTGAAACTGAGGTGATTTCAGACGTGCCGGATACGCTGACGACTATACAGCCTGATGAGGTGGTTACTGGCGACTTGCTGAAGCTACTCAAGAGCCCCAATATTCTACAGCCAGTTGTAGATGGAATGCGCCAGCAAGACCCGACTTTTTGCCAGTCGGGAGTAGCCGCGCCAGTTGAGCAGACGAACTACGATCCTTGTTACGATCAGCTTGCTGGGCGACTGTCAGTAGGTAGCGCGGGTGATGACTCACAGATTATTCAGGCGTCTTTTCAAGATCTCGATCCTCAGACGGTGAAGATTGCGCTAGATCTGCTGTCAGAAGCTTATTTGGACTACAGTTTGGCTTCTAAGCAGGCAGATATTCGCCGGGGAATTGATTTTGTTGAGCAAAAGCTCCCAGATTTGCGCGATAAGGTAAATACGCTACAGGGCCAGATGCAAACGCTGCGCTCGGACAACAATCTTATTGATCCGGAGTCTCGGGGTTCTCAGCTAGCCTCTCAGGTGAGTTCGTTTTCTAATGAGCAGCTAGCGGTGCAGTCGCAGCTTAGAGAACAGCGTCAGCTCTATGCTGAGCTTCAGCAGCAGGCGGGTCAGCCGCAGGAGCAGGCCAGCTCTTCTTTGCTCAATCAAAATCCTCGCTATCAGTCGCTATTGGATAGTTTGCTGGCGCTGGATGCGCAAATGGCTGAAGCTTCAACAATATATTTAGACAGTAGCCCCGATATGGAGGTGCTGCAAGAGCAGCGAGATAATTTGCTGAGGCTGTTGGAGGAGCAGGCGGTGCAGTCTCAGCGAGAGGTGTTGAGCCAAATCCAGGAATTAGAGGAGCGTGACCGATCGCTAGGGCAAACCCTACAGGAGTTGAATACGAATGTAGACGACTTGTCAGGTATTTCGAGAGATTATTCAGACATTACCCGAGAGCTAGAGATTGCGACTAACAATTTGAACCAGTTTTTATCGAAGCGGGAGGCGCTGCAAATTGATGCGGCCCAGCGGGAAGTGCCCTGGGAGATTGTGACGCCGCCAACGACGCCTCGGCCTCAGCCTGAGAGCCTGCCGCAGAACCTGCTGCTAGGCGCGATGCTGGGCCTAATGCTAGGTACAGGGGCAGCGCTTTTACTCGACAAGTCGGGGGGCGTTATCTATGGCGATGAGGCGATTCGGCGGTCAACGCAGCTTCCAATTTTGGCCAGGATTCCAACTAATCAGATTCTTAATGGGGGCGATGTTCAGGAGAGATTTACGGAGTCTTTGCAGTATGTGGGCTCTAACATTAAAGAGGGCACCAGGGTAAGAGCAGCTCAAAATGGATCGGTTCCGCGCAATGGCAAGGTGGTGAGTAAGGCTTACGATAGCGATCCGTTTTCGGAGGCTTTTCGATTGCTGTATACCAATCTGCGACAGCCGAATTCAGGGAAGCGGGTGCGATCGCTTGCGGTTAGCTCTTCGACGGCGGGTGAGGGCAAATCGACGGTGGCGATTTACCTGGCGGAGGCGGCGGCGGCGATGGGGCAGCGGGTGCTGCTGGTAGATGCGGACTTAAGAAATCCTCAAATTCATCAGTATTTGGAGCTGCCGAATGAGAAGGGGCTGACAAATTTGTTTTCTGGGGCGGTGAATCCGGCGGTGATTCAGAAGTTTTCAGAAGATCCGACGATTTATGTGATGTGTTCGGGTTCGCATCCGATTGAGCCTTCGCGAGTGCTGGGCTCTGGGGGGATGCGAAAGCTGGTAGAGAAGATGAAGCCGGTGTTTGATTTGATTATTTTTGATACGCCACCATTATTGGGGCAGTCGGATGCTTATTTGGTAGCGAACCATGTGGACGGGCTGCTGCTGGTGGCGCAGTCGGGGCGGGTGAAACAGCCGCTGCTGGAGCGGGCGATGGAGCAGCTAAGGCTGGCAGATGTGAATGTGCTGGGGGTAGTCGCTAGAGAGAAGTAGCTGGTTTGGACGAGGACAAATAAGTAAGGCTTTACAGTCTTTTGATATTTGTAGATTACTTGATTAAGAAGATGCAAACATCAAGAAAGATAGATTTAACTATTAGAATGCGGGTGTAGAGTACTTTAGTACAGACAAAAAGGGGCCTGGCAGACGATTTATGTTTGCTCATGGCTAGGGCACTACCGATACGAGAGTTATTAAATCACAATTGTGAGTCTGCTGCAAAACTTGGACGATAGCAGTTGGCTGCAAACGGGCTTTCGTATCTGATATTTATCTCTACAACTCATTATTACGGTAGTTCCTTTAAATGTTCAACAATGTAAATAAGCTTTTTGTGACGGCTGGTGCGGTGGCGATCGCAACGACAGTTTCCGCCCCTGCCCATGCTCTCACGCTCAACGGCGACTTCAACTTTGCTGGAAGAGTCAGAATTTTTCGATCTGCACCTACAACAGCACCCAACAACTATCAGTTCGATTTTCTAAGAACAAATTCAAACGCCGACGCTGGAACAGCGGGTGATCTGACGGTTGGTGCCGGTACAGGGTCTTTTTCAAATTCTGGTACCGCTAGAATTAGCGACCTCTCTTCGCTGACAGCAGTCAATAACTTTCCCAACAGCACCGATCACCAGCTTCATTAGCGGCATTCAGGCGGCTGGCACAACCCTGAGATTTGATCTAACTGAGTTTGATGGCTTTACCCAGGCTATGAGTCTTCCCACTGGCGCTTTTGGGCTTAATGGTGGTGGCCTGAGAGGTGTTTTCACAGACGGCAGGGGATCTGTTGTCGGGACAGGTGCTGTTATCAGCAACTTTTAGCACAAACCGTTTCACAGGCGTGACTGCGTTCGCAGGTGAAATCTCGGCTGAGCCAATCCCTACGCCTGCGCTTTTGCCGGGTCTGATTGGCATGGGACATGGCGGCTGTGCGTAAGCGTAACTTGGCCGATCAAGACTCTACGGAAGCGTAAGACTAACTGATTTGCTTTTGTAACTTAAATAATGTTGCACCGGGGGCGTAGCGTGCTATGCCCCTACCCTATCCTTACCTATTGCACTCTTATGACCAGTCTTCAAAGACCGCCAGCTCAGTACGACAATCGCAGGCCCGTGTCGCAAAGAGCCACTTCTATTTCCAGGCAGATCTGTTTGGTGGTGGGTGTGGTTTGTTTGGCTGGGTTTGCTGTGGATGTGCTGGCCCTGGCGGTGCCGTTGAATCTGTTTGATTTGCCGTGGCGGATTAGCGTTTTGCAGCAGACGGGCGATCGCAGCGTAATTTTGCTATTTGGCGTAGCGCTATTGCTCTATAGCCAGGCCAACAATCGCCGCATCAATCGACCTCTGTCTCTGCTGGCTATGGGAATTGGCGTGGCTTTTGTGCTCTCTTGCACGCTCATGATTCGCGATAGCTTAATTTTGCAGGGCGAAACGCTGAGCAATATTAACTCGCAAACAGAGCAGCTTCGGCTTCAGATTGAGGCGGGTAGAGCCAGTGATGAGCTACCGGCTAACGTCACGCTTGAGCAGCTAGAGCAGGCCGCGCAGCAGATTAGCCTGGAAGCGGAGCAACTGAAGGCTGACACTAGAACAGACATTACCAAATCAGCCTTGGCGGGTGTGGGGAATTTGTTTGTCGTTGGGCTTGGTTTAATTTCGCTGGGTCGGCTGGGTGTGGCAAATCTTCGTCGCATTGCGAGCTAGGAGATATTGATGAGCAATGTAGTTGGACCTGTCGTTAAGCCAGTTCGCAGTTTGCTCTCGACCGGTCACGGTCGAATTGTTTTGGCGGGCCTGGTAGTGGGGCTGCTGTATTTTCCGCTGTGGCTGCAAGATTTGGTGGTGCGCTCGGTCAGTGGCTCGACCGGCTTGGTGCTAATTTCGAGCGCGGCTTTGCTGGGGATGGCTCCGCTTTGGCGAAGTCGGCGGCAGTTGAGCCGGGTGGTCGCGCCTGAGGCGGATCGGTATGTGGGTCATTTGTTGGTGATGGGAGCGATCGCGCTATACCCCTTTTTTAGAGCCGAACTCTGGTCGCAGGCTTTGGTCTGGCTTTTTGTGCTAGTCGGCATTGCCCTTACGCTCCTGGGGTGCTACGTTTTTTGCGTGCTATCCGCTGACGGCTTTTTTGATGCCGCTGACGGTTTACACGCGCCCAGGGGTAATTGCTCAGGGGGTGTGGCGGTTTTTGGTGCCACCGTTTTGGCTGGAGAATGCGATGGCGGCGGTGAGTGTGAAGGTGTTGCAGTGGGTGGGTCAGCCTGCGGCGGTGGAAGGGGGGCGATTTATTACGATGCCGTCTGGGGCGGTGGAGGTGGCCTGGCGGTGTAATGGCTTTAATTTGGCGGTGGCGATGGCGATTACGGGGCTGCTGCTGGGCGTTTTTTTTCGGCGGAGTCGGGGGCAGATTTTGGGCCTGATGGGCACAGGTATTATGATTGGGCCTAGCGTTTAATGTGCCTAGAATTGTGCTGATGGTGATGGCTGCGGCCTACTGGGGTGAGTGGTGGTTCGACTTTTGGCATGGTTCCTGGGGGGCTCAAATTTTCGTTGGACTGCTGTTCACGGTTTATTACTATGTGGCGATGGCTGTAATTAGTAAGCAGGCGGCTTCGAGATAGCTTGCGTGCTGGCGCGTGTGCCTTATTGCCAATGCCTTACAGAACAAACCACGCACGCTACTGTTAAGGCTTTGTAGGCGAGCTTAAAGCCTGCGTGAAAGTGCGGACAGTTTGCCAGATATCAAGATTTGTTTGAGTAAATGTAAGTGTAATCGAACAGTCGTACCACATACGGCTTGTGAAATCTACGGTTCAAAATGCATATGTCTTCCAAATTATTAGAAATTTCTGCGAGCGCTACCATTTCACCGACTCAAGATCAGATTTCGTCTGAGCTGGGGGGGAGGCCGTTATTTTGAATATGGCTTCGGGCGTTTACTACGGCCTCAATGAGGTAGGCGCTCGGATTTGGGAGCTGGTGCAGCAGTCTCGAAGGTTTGATGAGCTGCACGGCATTTTGCTAGAAGAATATGACGTGCCCTCAGAGGAGTGTAAGCAAGACCTGACAAAAATAATTATGGAGCTGAAGGCGGCTCGCCTGGTTGAGGTAAACGATGAGGCGACTTAACAAATTGCTTGCTTTTTCTTGGCAAGAACGACGGGTATTGCTCTATGCGTGTCTGTTGCTCAACTGCATTCGTTTAGCTTTGTGGCTGTTTCCTTTTGGCTTTGTGAGGCAGCTTCTCAATAAAGTTTCCTCTATTTGGGTTTGCACTAGCGCTAGGCAAACTGTCTCTATTCAGTTCATTCGATGGGCTGTCACCTTTGCTAGTCGGCATACGCCTGGGGGCGCTATGTGTTTGGTAAAGGCTTTTACCACGCAAATTCTGTTGAATCGATATGGCTATGTTCATCAGCTACATATTGGTGTGGCTAAAGGTGATAAACAGGAGCTTGAAGCGCACGCCTGGATTGAGTATGAGGGCTGCGTTGTGATGGGTGGGCTGAGTGATTTGGATCGGTTTAAACCGCTTGCTGTTGCAGGTGTAAGAAAATGAGCGGTATCGCAGGTATCTATCGTCTTGATGAGCAACCAGTAAAGGCTGAAGATTTGCAGCAGATGGTGGATGTGCTGGCGCATCGTGGGCCCGATGGTGTAGATGTGTGGTGCGATGGGCCGATAGGGCTGGGGCATCGGATGTTGTGGACGACGCCGGAGTCTTTGCATGAGAATCTACCTTTAGTGAAAGGGTCGTTGGCGATTACGGCAGATGCGCGAATTGATAACCGCGATGAGCTAGCTGAAGTGTTGGATTTACCTGACCGACCGCTGGAGAAAATTGCTGATAGTGAGTTTATTTTGGCGGCTTATGAGAAATGGAATAGTGATTGCCCTGAGCACTTGCTAGGCGATTTTTCCTTCTTGATTTGGGATGGCGAGAAGCAGCAGCTATTTTGTGCTAGAGATCACTTTGGGGTGAAGCCTTTTTTCTATCATTATTCTTCTGAGCATTCATTTTCAGTAGCTTCTGAGATCAAAGGGCTGTTGTGCCTCGACTGGGTGCCGTGTCGGCTTAACGAAACTCGGATTGCTGATTACTTGGTGCCGATGTTAGAGGATCAGGAAATTACTACATTCCAAGAGATCGTTCGGCTTCCTCCCGCTACGAGAATGTGGATAAATACATTAGGTATTCGTAGCGAAATATATTGGGCGTTGGATCCGAACTACGAGCTTATTTTAGAGTCTGATGAAGCTTACGCAGAGTCATTCAGAGAGATGTTTACAGAGGCCGTACGCTGCCGGTTGCGCAGCGCATTTCCAATAGGTAGCCATTTGAGCGGTGGGCTAGACTCATCTTCAGTTACCTGTATGGCTCGAAAACTTTTAGATGCGACAACTAGAGAAACACTTCATACGTTTTCAAACGTTTTCGACACAGTGAGAGAGTGTGATGAAAGGGTCTATATCAACGAGGTACTGAAACAAGGCAAATATACGCCTCATTATATTTATGTAGACAATTTTGGGCCACTGACTGATGTGGAACAGATGTGGCAATACGAGGATGAGCCAGTCACAGGGCCGTCTCATTATTTACCGTGGAGGCTCAACGAGGCAACCTATAGGGCAGGAGTGCGGGTCATATTCGACGGGTTTGATGGTGATACAGTAGTGTGTCATGGTGTAGAGCGATTAAATGAGCTAGCGATAGAACAAAGATGGAATGAGTTTGCTGATGCCGCAGAAGTTACCGGGAAAAACTACGACGTACCTCCTGATACTATTATCAACTACTACGCTATAGGTCATCTAAGACACCTAGCTAAGACAGGAAAAATTTTAGACTTCGTAAAAACTGCTAGCGGTATCCACAATCAGTTTAACTATTCGCGTCGCAAGCTATACATAAAGCACGGGATTAGACCCGCTGCAAGAAGAATTCTAAATGAGATTTTCAAAAGAGATAGAACCAAAGAAAGTTTCTCTTCAGAGCTGGTCAATAGCTGGCTTATAGAGAAGGTTAACTTGCATGAGAGAATGAGAGAGTACGGGAGAGAAAGAAGCTTGCGAATGTCTGTGAGACAGAGCCATTGGCAGACTCTAACAAGCGGACTATTATCTCTAAACCTAGAATCTACAGATCGTTACGCGATGGCCTTTGGTCTTGAAGCTCGGCATCCCTTTCTAGATAGAAGACTTGTCGAGTTCTGCTTATCTATTCCATCTGAACAAAAATTCAATCAGGGGTTGGGTCGGGTTGTTATGAGACGAGGTTTGGCAGGAATACTGCCAGAGGCAATTCTGAAGAGAGGAGATAAAACCAGTATGTCCCCTAATTTCCTTAACGGTTTGTTGAATATAGATAGTCGTTCTTTTGAAAAAGTGCTCAGCCATGAAAGACAGCTAGCAAGCTCATATATTAATATTGACGAATGGCGCGAGGCATGGCAGCGATTAAAATCATATCAAAAGCATAGTACGCCGAAAGTGAACATAGCAAAAAAAGACAGCTTGACGGTTTGGAGTTCTACAGCCATAGCCCTTTGGTTTCAGCGTATGCAGGGTAAGTTTGACATAGATTAGGTGATCCTGGCATACCAGCCTGAAGCTACTACTTCATAAGTTGGTTTGTAAGTCCAAAGGAGGTGCATCTTAATTGAACACGTAATGCTTTAACACTTCAAAGGAAACATCATCATGAAAAAAAGCTACATCCAACCTGTTCTTACCTCCTACGGGAATGTAGAACAGATAACGCAAGCAAACTTCACGAATGGTAATGACGATACTGTCTTTAATGCGCAAGGCAATCCGGTAGCACAACTTCAGGGTTCACGGGACGCTGATCCTATTTAATCTCAATTGAAGTGGACTTGTAGCATGGCTTGTGGATGCATAAGTCCCCGTGCAAAAATATTTGCAAAATACGGCTGGTAAATCCCTAAGCTCTAGGATTTAGATGAATTGTATGTAGCTTATTTTGCACAACTACTTAGATTAAAGATCTCTAGCTCATTATTGTAACAAAACAAGGATGAGCTAGAAAACCATTCTAGTCTACCTATGAAGAAAACTATTCAGTAGAAACCCTCTGCACAACGAAACTATTAGAACTCTATGTATCACTACTATGCCTATGGATTAAATATTCACTCTGAGATCCGTGCTGCCTGGGGCCCTCGCTGGAACGTCTGCAGTTGACGTAGTGGTACGCATTGGTACTATAAACCGAGAGTCAGTTTCACTCTCACCCCAAGTTCTTTTGTGCAAATTTGAGCACCTTGGGACTTGCTTAGTTTCTCATGGAAAGTTTGTAACTTTTGAGCCCTTTGACGGCGTTACTCGCGAAATGATTGCGCCTAATATTTTAGGTGGCTGTTTGTCAATAATACTACGGCAGCTAGGCTACTTTGTTTTGCACGCTAGCAGCGCCACTATTCAAGATACTGCCATAGGATTTCTAGGTGGCTCGGGCTGTGGGAAATCTACGTTGGCAGCAGCGCTACATGCAAAGGGTTGTCCTTACAGACGATGTGATGACGCTTCAATTAAATAGTAGTGTCGTAAACGTTATTCCTTCTTTCCCTGAATGCAAACTCGCACCGGAATCTGCCGTCGCACTTGGAAAGAATCCCGATGATATGTCTCCTCTGTTTGCGCACGCATATAAAAGAGCTTATAACTTTAAGAGCGGTTTTCAATCGAAGTCGCTACCGCTGAAGAAGCTATATATTCTAGATAGCGGCAATAAGCATCGCATTATATCTATGCATCCGAAAGACGCTTTTACCCATGTGGTAAGTCATACTCGTGCAACAAAAACGCTGTCCAGCCCGCAAATGCTTAAAAAGCACTTTCAGCAATGTACAAAGTTGCTTGAGCAAGTTCCTTGCTATCGCTTTGTTGGCAAACCTGGGTTAGAAGAACTGCCGGATTTAGTGCGGTTAAGTGACCAATCATGCAAATGAAAAAACTCCTGAGCAGTCACGACTGAATCCACTATGCAGTTTGGCCGAACGTTAAATAAATTTGTTGTAGGTACTCAGAAATTAATACCTGCCTTGCGGCTTGTGTGGCAGAGTAGTCCGGCTTGGACTGTCGCTAAGCTAAGCCTTTTGTTTGTTCAAGGGCTGCTACCGTTAGCCTCTATTT
This sequence comes from uncultured cyanobacterium, assembly GCA_963793265.1. Classification (GTDB taxonomy): domain Bacteria; phylum Cyanobacteriota; class Cyanobacteriia; order Phormidesmidales; family Phormidesmidaceae; genus Phormidesmis. The sequence goes on along the minus strand of CAWBZI010000001.1, from coordinate 2,339 downwards.
ATTTAGTAAAGCTGCTTGTCGATGCATTAACTGAAGGCTTGGCACTTGCCGAGCCGCAGCAGATAATGCGGCAGATTTCACCGCTGCTGGTCGGAGTGGTGTTTGTAGTGCTAATAACGATGGTGAGCTGTTCCTGAATTAGTTAGTACTGCACAAACTCAGAAAGTATCAGACTACATGCGTAGTATTTTACATGCCAAGTCTATTGAAATTGATTTGCGCTTACTACAAAATCCCCGCTACCACGATACGCTTCAACGAGCGCAGCAAGAAGCAACCTACCGCCCAAACCAGATTTTGGCGAGGCTGGCCCAAGTAGGGCAAAACAGCATTTCTTTAATCGCAATGGTGGGCCTGCTGCTGACCCTTCACTGGGGAATTTTGGGCGTTTTGATAGTAGCGGCTATTCCTTCTGTGCTGGTGCGACTGCAATATAATCCGTGAGCTTTATCAATGGCAGCGCACCTGGACGCCTGTAGAACGGCAGTCGATGTATCTTTCCTGGTTGATGACCGGAGAGCAGTTTGCAAAAGAAATTCGGCTTTTTGAGCTAGGCGACCTATTCAGCCAGCGATTTGATCGCCTGCGGGCTAGCCTTTATCAGGCTAAGCTCAAGCTGACGACCCGCCGGTCGCTGTCCTTTCTGTCCGTCAGCATACTCTCAGGAATTTTGGTGGGTGCCATATACGGCTTTATTCTTTACCAAACGCTACAAGGTGTACTCAAGCTAGGTGATTTGGTGCTGTATCATCAAGCTCTACAAAGAGGACAAAATTCGCTGACGGCTTTGATGTCTGGCGTTTCAGGGCTACATGAAGATAATCTCTTTTTGACGAATCTCTACGAGTTTTTAGATCTTAAGCCAAACATCACTGCGCCATTGCACCCTAAAGTAATGCCTGCGACGATGACAGAAGGCATTGTGTTTGATCATGTTGACTTTCAGTACGAAGGAACGACCCGTCAGGCCTTAGCAGATATATCGCTAACGGTGCGTCCGGGAGAGACAATCGCCCTGGTAGGAGAGAATGGTTCTGGCAAGACGACTTTGATTAAGCTGTTGGTGTCGCCTTTATGATCCAACGGGGGGTCGTATCACAGTTGATGGGGTTGACCTGCAAGATCTGAGATGTGGTTGATTTTGCGGCGGCAGATTAGCGTTATTTTTCAAGATTACGCAAAGTATCACCTTTCGGCTCAAGACAATATTTGGCTAGGCAATATTCAGCTTCCGCCAGAAGATGGTGCTGTGATGGCGGCTGCAAAACGCTCTGGGGCTCACGATGTTATTACTAGCCTGCCGAAAGAATACGACACGATGCTAGGCAAGCTATTCCAGGGCGGTGAGGAGCTGAGTATTGGGCAATGGCAAAAGGTGGCGCTAGCTAGAGCCTTTTTGCGAGACTCTCAGGTGATTGTGCTAGATGAGCCAACGAGCGCGATGGATCCAAAGGCAGAATACGAGGTGTTTAAGCGCTTTAGAGAACTTATTCAAGATCAGGCCGCCATTTTAATTACGCATCGCCTATCGACCGTAAAAATGGCAGATCGGATTTATGTGATGGATCAAGGCCGAATTGTAGAGGGCGGTAGCCACGATGAACTGATTGAGAAGCAATGCTGTATGCCAACTTGTTTGAGACACAGGCGAGAAACTATCGATGATTTTAAGAAGGTGCTTGTTCTAACTGTTGACTAGCAATGAAGCGTATGAAATTTCGGACTGTTTGTACTGATGTCTCTGATACTGCTTGCAATAGGTTAATACTATAGTTCCTGTCACCTGGGTTACGACACTAACGTCGGCTGAAACCTGTTATGAAACAACGGCCAAAGTGACTAGCAAGGTACGAATGCATCCGCACTTTGCTATGACTAACGACTCTGATAATACTTTAATACAATGGTCGCTCAGTTAATACAAGAAACGGTATCTTCAAAGATGAGCTGTCATTCGCAGACGGCGCTACAGCTTTTGCTATGCTGTGCCAGGCTCAATCCTTCTGAAGCGATAAGTGATCGCATTCATGAGCTAGCTAATACCCCTGTCGACTGGATATTCTTCTTCCAAACTGCCGCGCAGCACGGCGTTTTGCCAATAGTATGCTGTAACTTGAAGCAGATATGCGCTGAAAACCTATCTGCCGATATTTTAACTCAGCTCGAGGCTTTCTTCGTCAGAACACGTACCATAATCTAATACTGACTAAGGAGCTGTGCCGCTTGATTAAATGCTTTGAAGCTTCGGGCTTACAGGCGATCGCATTCAAAGGCCCCCTCTTAGCCATCAGCGCCTATCAAAACATATCTCTTCGCCAAATTAGCGATCTTGATTTGCT